>CAWBCP010000014.1:0-371098 GCA_963787355.1 uncultured Planctomycetaceae bacterium | reverse complement strand
CAGACGAATGGTGCGCGGAATCCGATGATGATGTTCTCGTATGTTGCAAAGGCCCCGTTGCTCCGGACCGAGGACGCCAAGGCGTCCGAGATGTTGTTGAACGAACCGCCCCGCAAGACCCGAAACGATCCGCTGTTCAAGGCTTCGTTCCACTCGTAGACATTGCCCCCTTGATCCGCGGTGCCGTAAAAGCTTTCGCTTAGCGGGCCGGCGCTGCCGACGGTCGTGACGTTGCCATCCTGGCCGTTCCAGTCGGCTCCTTTATAGTAGTTAACGACGTTCGCCCCAGGATTGCTGATGTTGCCCACGCTGTTCGGCCGTGGCGACCGTGGGGGGGCTGTTGCTGGCCGTGGGATAGAGCCAGTAGTCGTCCGCTGTCGCCCCCTTGCGCGGCGGGCTGATGATAGGCCGCCTTGTACCACTCGTCTTCGCTGGGCAGGAACCAAGTCGCTCCGGCGTTGCGGGTGATGCTCACGCCATTGCTGGGCGTGGGCGTGCCGCCCAACAGCGTGTACGCACCAGTTTCCGTGTCGCCGGTGCCCTGCCCATTGTTCAGCCAGTTGGCAAAGCGGATCGAATCGTACCAGCTCACGTAGTTCACGGGCTTGTCGCCCATGTTCGGTCTTGGTGGTGTAGACGTAGGGATCGGGAATCGTGCCGGAGCCGCTGCGCGTGATGCCGCCGCGGGCGTCGCTGCCCATGTTCGCGTTGTAAAGGCCCAACGGATCGCTGTCGGCCTTGGCATTGAGGAACTCCGCATACTGCGCGTTGGTCACTTCCGTCGTGCCAATGCGGTAGTCGTAACTGACGCCGCCGTACAGATTGCCGGTTAGCGGGTCGTTGGCATTGCCCGCGTTGCCGACCGGCACGGTGGGAATGGTGACGGCTTGCGGCGGAATTCGAGAATCCCGCAGGCAAAGCCCGAGCATCCGGCTTCGATGTGGGATCAGTTTGCCGCGCCATTTGCGTGCTCGGAACAGCAGCACGGCTGCCGGCCCCAGGATTGCCAGCACTGCCGTACTTGGCTGGGGGACTGTTGCCACGCGAAACCCGACGATGCCGCTCCCGTCCTGTTCGGATAGTCGTCGGTACCGGTTCGAGGACTCCAAGGGGTTCGAGTCGTTGTCGAACGAACCACCCCGCAAACCCCGAAACGAGCCGCTAATCAAGGCTTCATTCCACTCCGAAACATTGCCGCCTTGATCGACGTGCCATACGGGCTGGCCGATGTGGCGAAATGGCCCACGTCGGTCAAATAGGGGCTGCTCGTGGTGTAGCCACTGTTGTAAAAATTGGCGTTGTTGCCCCCATCCACATAGGCATTCGAAGGAATCGTGTCGGTGCCGGTCGGATAATCATAGTACGTGCTGCCGTTGTAGTAGGCTGCCTTGTACCACTCGTCCTCGCTGGGAATGACGATCGTGGCATCCGGTTCGCGGTGATGGCGTTCAAAGCGGCGTCCGAGGCCGCACCGTTGAGTGCGTACGAGCCGTCCTCAGTCGAGGCTGCGTCCTGTGCCACGGCGGGGCCGCCCAACCCAGGCTGTCCGTTTTGCAGCCAATTGGCAAAGCGGGCTGAATCGCCCCACGAAACGTAATTCACCGGCAGATTGTCGTAGCCCGGCTTGACGCTGTAGCTGTAGAGGCCCGGGCTGCCGCTTTGCGTGATGCCACGGTACACCTGGCTGCCCATGTCGCGTTATACAAACCGTAGGTATCGGTCGCCGCCACGGCATTCAGAAAGGCGGCGTACTGGCTGTCGGTCACTTCGTACTTGTCGATGCTGTAGTTGTAGGCGACGGCACCATAGAGCGAGCCGGTTGCCGGATCGGCTGCATTGCCCGGATCGCCGACCGCGGACCACTGGATGGTGACCGCCGAAGCTGGCTGCAGCGCGAACAGAGAGGCCGCGCAGAAGAGAATTAACGAAGCAAAGTTGCGGTGCATTAGCGGGCTCCCCGAGGTGGTCTTGAGAGATCGGTGTGTCGCGGTGATCTAATGGCGGAGCAACCACCCGTGCGAAATCGGCGGAGTCCCCCTCCATTGCTCCAGGCGAGAAGTAGGAGCCAGCAGGAACAAGAATCTTTGCCCCTCACGAGAATTCTTGAGATTTATGGCAAAACCAGCTCTCAGGTCGGTGGCTCAGTGCGGTGCCGAAAGCCTTCCATTTGCAGCAATCGTCGCCGCAAGTCGTATGAGCTACAAATCTTCGGGCAGCGAGGCCTGAGAACTCACCTCGTAATTCAGAGTCCCGCATCGCCGTCGCTGCAACGGGACATGGGCTAGCCGAACGCTTACTCCAATGCGAGGAAGTTGCGACCCTTCCGTGCGCATGCTCGCGGCTCCGGTGCCTACCCACCGACGTGCGTATGCCTCGGCAGCGAAATCCCAACCGCAGAGCGACGCGTCAATTGCTCGACGGATCCCGGCTGATCTTCGCCCCGACCTGCTGCTCGAGCTGCGCGAATTCGATGTAGATGCCGCCCGACTGTGCGCTCAAGCAGCGGCCGCTGGCCCAGTTCCGCAGCCGTTCGACCGATTCGCCGGCCGTGACCGCCACCGGCACTACGTTCTGTGCAGCCTGGACCAGCGGCAGGTCCAGCAGCGCCGCCAGCCGGCAGCAGGCGCGGATCTCGGCCCCCGTCCAGTTGTCGTCATTGGGCAGCCGCTGCTTAGAATCCAGTTCAAACTGCCCCAGGTACAGCCGCCAGATGGCGTCCTTCTCGGCCCGCTCCGGCAGGTCCAAGTAGAAGACCCCGTCAAACCGCTCGGCCCGGCTGAACTCCGGCGGCAGCTTGGAGATGTCGTTGCAGGTGGCCACCAGGAAGACGTCGCTCTCATGGTCGTTCATCCAGGTCAGCAGCGAGCCGAACAGCCGGGCCGAGACGCCCGAGTCGGTCTGGCCGGAACCGGCCACCCCGCTGAAGGCTTTTTCGCATTCGTCGACAAACAGGATGGCCGGCGCCATGGCGTCGGCGATCCGTAAGGCCTGGCGAATGTTCTGTTCGCTCTGGCCGACCAGCGAGCCCATCAAGTCCCCCACGTCCAGAATCATTGTCGGCCGGCCCGTCTCTTTGCCCAGCGCTTGGCGAAGCTGCTCTTGCCGCTTCCGGGCACGCCCAGCAGCAGCACGCCGCGAGGCCGCTTGTGGGGCTGGTTCCCGCCATTGCAGCAGCGACCGCTTGCAAAAGGCCTTGAGCGACGCCAGCCCGCCCAGGCTCTGGAAGTCGCTTGGCCGCGGTAGAGCGCCAGCAAGCCGCTCTTTTTGAGCATGCCGGTTTTGAGCTCCCAGATCGCATGGCGGCCAGCCGGCCATGCCGGACCAGTGACAGGCTGTAGGCTCCTTCGGCTTCGTAGCGAGTGAGTCCGGCCGCGGCGTCAGGACGGTCTTCAGCTGATTGCCTTCGGGCAGTTCACCCGCTTCGGTGGCGATGCCCTGGGCGATTTCTAAAAGTTGTTCCCGGCCGGGCAATGCGTGCTCGACGACGACGAACAGTTTTTCCAGTTCGGCCGGCAGCTGCACGATCGGCGACAGGATGATTACAAAGGTCCGCTGTTGCTTGCCCAGGGTGATCTGGCGGGCCAGTGCCTGGACGATTTCGGCCGAATTCAGAAAGCTGTGGAAGTTCACGAGCACCAACAGCGCCGTGCTGTTGGCGGCGGCCAGGATCCCAGGGCCCGAATGGCCGCCAGCGGATCGCTGCCGCCGGTGTCAGGGGCTTCTTGGCCGGCCTGCTGCAGGCCGCGGTCAATATCCCAGACAGCCAGCGTCCAGCTCTCCTGGCGGCACAGGCCGGCCAGTTCGGTCAGGGCGTCCTCGTGCTCGTGGGATTCGATCCACAGGCCGGTAAAGCAGGCGCGCACATACTCACTCAATCGCTCGGCGAGCGACATGGCAAAACTCCTCGTGAGAAGGATAGCGGGACAGGGGGGCGCGAGTTTTCGGAAACTTCGCTAGTAGCCGGTGGGGGGCTCAGCTGGTTTCAAGCTGGGCCAGGCGGCGCTGGAGGCGGGTGGTCCGCTGTTGTTGCTTTTCCAGGGCGTGGAAGGCCCGCCGCAGACGGGACATCCAGCGGTCGAGCAGGACTTGCTCGCGCTCCAGCTGCGGCGGACTTTTCCGATCGCCCGCTGCGGCGCGAGCGTCAATCTGGCTGAGCAGCCCGCTGGGGCCGCAAGACGCGTCGGCGTACGGTGCTCATGAATGCTGCTCCCCGCGGACGACCTGGCCGCTCGGCTGAGACTGGTGGAATTCGGCGGTGAGCTGTTCGCCCGCCGGCTGGCCCAGAGCCTGCTCCAGAAAGCGGCTGGCATCGCGGCAGGTTGCTCCGGTAAAGCCGCGGGTCTCCAGGCGGGTCTGGCCCGTGGGCGAGATCACGATTTCAATAATCTTGGTCATGCGGCACCTCCGCTGACCTGGATCGTCAGCTTGATCGAGCCGTCGGCCAGCGCCTGTTCGGTGACGCTGTGCCCCTGCTTGCGGGCTTCGAGCTTGGCCTTTTCGGCGGCGTAAGCCTGCAGGAACTGGTCGAGTCGGGCCTGCTCGCCCCAGTGGCCGCCAAAGTTATCGAACTGCACCTGGCCGCTGGCGGTGTGGCAGACCAGCGGGTATTTCCAGCCGGGCAGCTGCACGGTCAGGCCGATCGCCTGGCCGGAGTAGAGCTGAACGGTGCGCTCGACGGGCTCGGCTAGGCCGAGCCGTCGGCAGGCGGCCTGAATGGCCGCCGGATCACGGACTTGGGTTTGGATCTGCACGATGTGAGACACGGTGGGTCCTCCGTAAAAATAGCCATTCTCGGGACGAAGAAGCTAAACGTTCCTCATTTCCATATGACACGAATCAATTCGCGAATTTAGCTGCCGGTGCGACGGCGGCACGCGAAGTACGAGTCACACCCTTGGCGCCGTGCCTGTGTCATGACAACATGCCAGGCCGCGCCGACAATGGTCGCGATCAGCTGCCTTGGGCCGCACGTATGGCAAAAGACAAGGGCAAGCCAATCAACCGCGGCGAACTAATGCGGCGGATCGCCGCTCTCTACGCGGAGATTGCCCGCGGTCGCGAACGGGATACTGGAAAGGATCACGTTGCGCCGCGCAAAGAGCTGGGGCCAGATAGCTGAGCTTGAGCGGAAGCTGGCGGAGTCGTAGACAGCAGACGAACTCGGGAGCATGGATGCCGGCCAAAGTCCAGCGAAGAACTTGCGGGGCTACCTTGGCCGCGAAGGACGTTTCAGCGGCGCGCCGCCCTCGCCGGCGATGAGGCCGGCGAGGCCAATGACGGCCAGCACTGCCGTACTTGGCTCGGGGACCATCGCGACGCGGAAGCCGATGTGGTTGTCCCCAGTCGTCGGGCGTAGCTGCTGCTCCGGCGGTAGATGCCAGCCCAATCGCGTAGTCGGCCCAAGAACCACACTGGAAGGCCTAATCTCGGCCCCGCCTTTCCCGCTCCAGTCTGCGGTACTCCCAAGCGCCTCTGCGCTGGACTTGACCACAGCCCGCGATTCGCCTGCCGCGCCCTCGACTCAGCCCGCGCAGATCGGCCGACCGCGAGTAGTGCTTGTAATGCCATGCGTGGCCGTCTTCGACCATCTCGCGGTTAACCCAGCGGCCGGCGACGAGTGCGTAGACCTGCCACACCTTGAGCCCGGCCTGCCAATGGCACATATCGCCATAGGACCAGCCGAGCGCGGCAAGCAGCCTGTGTGCGCGATCTACAGGATCGGGGCGCCGGTACATAGGCGTGCATTGTAGCCTCGGATGTGCTACGGCCGGCCAGGCAATTCGTGACGCAACCATCGCAGGCGCCCAACTGGTGCATCTCTGCTTCCAATTGCTGGCCGCGCTTCGCATCCCTTACCGCGTTTTGGTCGAGTACTCGACCAAAACGCGGTAAGGGATGCGAAGCGCGGCCAGCAATTGGAAGCAGAGATGCACCAGTTGGGCGCCTGCGATGGTTGCGTCACGAATTGCCTGGCCGGCCGTAGCACATCCGAGGCTACAATGCACGCCTATGTACCGGCGCCCCGATCCTGTAGATCGCGCACACAGGCTGCTTGCCGCGCTCGGCTGGTCCTATGGCGATATGTGCCATTGGCAGGCCGGGCTCAAGGTGTGGCAGGTCTACGCACTCGTCGCCGGCCGCTGGGTTAACCGCGAGATGGTCGAAGACGGCCACGCATGGCATTACAAGCACTACTCGCGGTCGGCCGATCTGGCGCGGGCTGAGTCGAGGGGCGCGGCAGGCGAATCGCGGGCTGTGGTCAAGTCCAGGCGCAGAGGCGCCTTGGGAGTACCGCAGACTGGAGCGGGAAAGGCGGGGCCGAGATTAGGCCTTCCAGTGTGGTTCTTGGGCCGACTACGCGATTGGGCTGGCATCGTACCGCCGGAGCAGCAGCTACGGCCCGACGACTGGGGACAACCACATCGGCTTCCGCGTCGCGATGGTCCCCGAGCCAAGTACGGCAGTGCTGGCCGTCATTGGCCTCGCCGGCCTCATCGCCTGGCGCGGGTGGCGGCGCCGCTGAAACGTCCTTCGCGGCCAAGGTAGCCCCGCAAGTTCTTCGCTGGACTTTGGCCGGCATCCATGCTCCCGAGTTCGTCTGCTGTCTACGACTCCGCCAGCTTCCGCTCAAGCTCAGCTATCTGGCGCCCAGCTCTTTGCGCTGCGCAACGTGATCCTTTCCAGTATCCCGTTCGCGACCGCGGGCAATCTCCGCGTAGAGAGCGGCGATCCGCCGCATTAGTTCGCCGCGGTTGATTGGCTTGCCCTTGTCTTTTGCCATACGTGCGGCCCAAGGCAGCTGATCGCGACCATTGTCGGCGCGGCCTGGCATGTTGTCATGACACAGGCACGGCGCCAAGGGTGTGACTCGTACTTCGCTGCGCCGCCGTCGCACCGGCAGCTAAATTCGCGAATTGATTCGTGTCATATGGAAATGAGGAACGTTTAGCTTCTTCGTCCCGAGAATGGCTATTTTTACGGAGGACCCACCGTGTCTCACATCGTGCAGATTCAAACCCAAGTCCGTGATCCGGCGGCCATTCAGGCCGCCTGCCGACGGCTCGGCCTACCCGAGCCCGTCGAGCGCACCGTTCAGCTCTACTCCGGCCAGGCGACCGGCCTGACCGTGCAGCTGCCCGGCTGGAAATACCCGCTGGTCTGCAACACGGCCAGCGGCCAGGTGCAGTTCGACAATTTTGGCGGCCACTGGGGCGAGCAGGCCCGACTCGACCAGTTCCTGCAGGCTTACGCCGCCGAAAAAGCCAAGCTCGAAGCCCGCAAGCAGGGACACAGCGTCACCGAACAGGCGCTGGCCGACGGCTCGATCAAGCTGACGATCCAGGTCAGCGGAGGTGCCGCATGACCAAGATTATTGAAATCGTGATCTCGCCCACGGGCCAGACCCGCCTGGAGACCCGCGGCTTTACCGGAGCAACCTGCCGCGATGCCAGCCGCTTTCTGGAGCAGGCTCTGGGCCAGCCGGCCAGCGAACAGCTCACCGCCGAATTCCACCAGGTTCAGCCGAGCGACCAGGTCGTCCGCGGGGAGCAGCAGTGATGAGCACCGTACGCCGACGCGTCTTGCGGCCCCAGCGGGCTGCCCAGCCAGATTGACGCTCGCACCGCAGCGGGCCGATGGAAAAATACCGCATGCAGCTGTCGCGCGAGCAAGTCCTGCTCGACCGCTGGATGTCCCGTCTGCGGCGGGCCTTCCACGCCCTGGAAAAGCAACAACAGCGGACCACCCGCCTCCAGCGCCGCCTGGCCCAGCTTGAAACCAGCTGAGCCCCCCACCGGCTACTATCGCAGTTTCCGAAAACTCGCGCCCCCCTGTCCCGCTACCCTTCTCACGAGGAGTCTTGCCATGTCGCTCGCCGAGCGATTGAGTGAATACGTGCGCGCCTGCTTTACCGGCCTGTGGATCGAATCCCACGAGCACGAGGACGCCCTGGCCGAAATGGCTGGCCTGTGCCGCCAGGAGAGCTGGACGCTGGCCGTCTGGGATATCGACCGCGGCCTGCAGCAGGCCGGCCAAGAAGCCCCTGACACCGGCGGCAGCGATCCGCTGGCGGCCATTCGGGCCCTGGGATCGCTGGCCGCCGCCAACAGCACGGCCCTGCTGGTGCTGGTCAACTTCCACCGCTTTCTGAATTCGGCCGAGATCGTCCAGGCCCTGGCCCGCCAGATCACCCTGGGCAAGCAGCAGCGGACCTTTGTGGTCGTCCTCTCGCCGGTGGTCCAGATCCCCATGGAGCTGGAGAAGCTGTTCATCGTCGTCGAGCACGAGCTGCCCAGCCGGGCACAGCTGGAAGAGATCGCCCGGGGCATCGCCACCGAAGCGGGCGAACTGCCCGATGGCAATGAACTGAAGACCGTGCTCGATGCCTCGGCCGGCCTGACCCGCTACGAGGCCGAAGGGGCCTTCAGCCTGTCGCTGGTGCGGCATGGCCGGCTGGCCGCCGATCGATCTGGGAGCTCAAGACCGGCATGCTCAAGAAGAGCGGCCTGCTGGCGCTCTACCGCGGCCAGCGAAGACTTCCAGAGCCTGGGCGGGCTGGCGTCGCTCAAGGCCTTTTGTAAGCGGTCGCTGCTGCAACCTGGCGGGAGCCAGCCCCACAAGCGGCCTCGCGGCGTGCTGCTGCTGGGCGTGCCGGGAAGCGGCAAGAGCGCCTTTGCCAAGGCGCTGGGCAAGGAGACCGGCCGGCCCACGATCATCCTGGATGTGGGGGCCCTGATGGGCTCGCTGGTCGGCCAGAGCGAGCAGAACATCCGCCAGGCGCTGCGGATTGCCGACGCCATGGCGCCGGCCATCCTGTTTGTCGACGAATGCGAAAAAGCCTTGAGCGGGGTGGCCAGTTCCGGGCCAGACCGACTCGGGCGTCTCGGCCCGGCTGTTCGGCTCGCTGCTGACCTGGATGAACGACCATACGAGCGACGTCTACCTGGTGGCCACCTGCAACGACATCTCCAAGCTGCCGCCGGAGTTCAGCCGGGCCGAACGGTTTGACGGGATCTTCTTCTTGAACCTGCCGGAGCGGGCCGAGAAGGACGCCATCTGGCAGCTGTACCTGGGGCAGTTTGACTTGGATGCCAAGCAGCGGCTGCCCAATGACGACAACTGGACGGGCGCCGAGATCCGCGCCTGCTGCCGGCTGGCGGCGCTGCTGGACCTGCCGCTGGTCCAGGCCGCCCAGAACGTGGTGCCGGTGGCGGTCACGGCCGGCGAGTCGGTCGAACGGCTGCGGAGCTGGGCCAGCGGCCGCTGCTTGAGCGCACAGTCGGGCGGCATCTACATCGAATTCTCGCAGCTCGAGCAGCAGGTCGGGCCGGAAGATCAGCCGGGATCCGTCGAGCAATTGACGCGTCGCTCTGCGGTTGGGATTTCGCTGCCGAGGCATACGCACGTCGGTGGGTAGGCACCGGAGTGCGCGAGCATGCGCACGGAAGGGTCGCAACTTCCTCGCATTGGAGTAAGCGTTCGGCTAGCCCATGTCCCGTTGCAGCGACGGCGATGCGGGACTCTGAATTACGAGGTGAGTTCTCAGGCCTCGCTGCCCGAAGATTTGTAGCTCATACGACTTGCGGCGACGATTGCTGCAAATGGAAGGCTTTCGGCACCGCACTGAGCCACCGACCTGAGAGCTGGTTTTGCCATAAATCTCAAGAATTCTCGTGAGGGGCAAAGATTCTTGTTCCTGCTGGCTCCTACTTCTCGCCTGGAGCAATGGAGGGGGACTCCGGCCGATTTCGCACGGGTGGTTGCTCCGCCATTAGATCACCGCGACACACCGATCTCTCAAGACCACCTCGGGGAGCCCGCTAATGCACCGCAACTTTGCTTCGTTAATTCTCTTCTGCGCGGCCTCTCTGTTCGCGCTGCAGCCAGCTTCGGCGGTCACCATCCAGTGGTCCGCGGTCGGCGATCCGGGCAATGCAGCCGATCCGGCAACCGGCTCGCTCTATGGTGCCGTCGCCTACAACTACAGCATCGACAAGTACGAAGTGACCGACAGCCAGTACGCCGCCTTTCTGAATGCCGTGGCGGCGACCGATACCTACGGTTTGTATAACGCCAACATGGGCAGCCAGGTGTACGGTGGCATCACGCAAAGCGGCAGCCCGGGCCTCTATAGCTATAGCGTCAAGAGTGGCTATGACAACCTGCCGGTGAATTATGTTTCGTGGGGCGACGCGGCACGGTTTGCCAATTGGCTGCAAAACGGACAGCCTGGATTGGGTGGCCCCGCCGTGGCACAGGACGCAGCCTCGACTGAGGACGGCTCGTACGCCCTCAACGGCGCAACCTCGACCTCGATTTGAGGGCCGTCACGCGCGAAGCCGGTGCCACGATCGTCATTCCCAGCGAGGATGAGTGGTATAAGGCAGCCTACTACAACGGCAGCACGTACTATGATTATCCGACCGGCACCGACACGGTTCCTTCGAATGCCTATGTGGATGGGGGCAACAACGCCAATTTTTACAACAGTGGCTACACCACGAGCAGCCCCTATTTGACCGACGTGGGCCATTTCGCCACATCGGCCAGCCCGTATGGCACGTTCGATCAAGGCGGCAATGTTTGGGAGTGGAATGAAGCCTTGATTAGCGGCTCGTTTCGGGGTTTGCGGGGTGGTTCGTTCAACAACGACTCGAGCCGCTTGGCGTCCTCGAACCGGTACAACGACAGTCCGACGGACGGGAGCGGCATCGTCGGATTCCGCGTGGCAACCGTCCCTGAGCCAAGTACGGCAGTGCTGGCAATCCTGGGGCTGGCAGCCGTGCTGCTGTTCCGAGCACGCAAACGGGCGCGGCGACGTCGCCGTGGCCAGCACGATGCTCGGGCTTTGCCTGGGATTCTCGAATTCCGCCCAAGCCGTCACGATTCCGACCGTGCCGGTCGGCAACGCGGGTAATGCCACCGATCCCTTGACCGGCAATCTGTACGGTAGCGTCAGCTACGACTACCGCATCGCCACGACGGAAGTCACCAACGCGCAGTATGCCGAATTCTTGAATTTCAAGGCCGCCAGCGATCCGTTGGCCCTCTACAACCCGAACATGGGCAGCGATGTTCGTGGTGGGATTACGCGCAGCGGTGTCAGCGGTAGCTTCACCTACAGCACGAAGACCGACATGGGCGACAAGCCCGTGAACTATGTGAACTGGTACGACTCAATCCGCTTTGCCAACTGGCTGAATAACGGGCAGGGGAACAGCGACACCGAAACCGGTGCCTACACGCTGTTGGGCGGCACGGCCACGCCCAGCAATGGCCTGAGCATCACGCGCAACGTGGGGGCCACTTGGTTCCTGACGAGTGAAGACGAGTGGTACAAGTCGGCCTACTATCAGCCTTCGGCGCAGGGCGGCGACACGGATGACTACTGGCTGTATCCAACGGCCAGCAACAGCGCCCCCACGATCGCCACGGCCGACAGCGTAGGTGACATCAGCAACCCTGGAACGAACGTCGCCAACTACTTATCAGGCGCCGACTGGAACAGCCAGAACGGCAACGTGACGACGGTCGGCAGTGCCGGCCCGTCGAGCGACAGTTTCTATGGCACAGCGGACCAAGGCGGCAACGTCTGGGAATGGAACGAAGCCTTGACCAGCGGCTCGTTTCGGGGTTTGCGGGGTGGTTCGTTCAACAACATCTCGGACGCCTTGGCGTCCTCGGTCCGGAGCAACGGCGTTCCGACGTACGAGAACATCATCATCGGATTCCGCGTGGCAACCGTCCCTGAGCCAAGTACTGTAGTGTTGGCCGGCCTGGCAGGCGTGGGCCTGTTGCTCCGGAGCCGGCGACGACGAGGGGCGCGGCAGAATATCATCAGCTTGGCAATGACAACGCGACTTGCGTGGCGATCCGGCTTGCGATGGCTTGCTACTGGCGAGCGGCGACGGTTCTTCCCGGTTCTGCTCTGTGGGCTGTGGCTGTTGTGCAACGTGGCGCACCTCAATGCCGGAAGCATCTATTACACGGATGGAAACAACCATCATGTGAATCAAGCCAACAGCGATGGCAGTGGAGCCACGGCACTCGTTAACCAAGGATATCCGGCGTACCTGGAACTCGACCTGACCAACAACAAGATGTACTGGTCAGACATCATTTCCAATAACTCGATCTACCAGGCCAACCTGGACGGAACCGGCGTGATCCAAATTCTCACTGGACTAGCGACCTACGGGAGCGCGGGAGTCACGGGAGTGGTGGCCAATCCCGCGACCAACAAGCTCTACTGGGGCACCTACACCAATAGCGGAACCGGGACGATCGGTGTCGCCAATCTGGACGGAAGCAATGCGTCGACGTTGGTTTCACTACCCTCGCAGGTAGGCGACCTGGCCGTCAACCCAACTAGTGGCAAGTTGTACTGGACGAGCACTAGCCAGATTTCAAGCATGAATTTGGACGGAACTGGACAGGCCGTTTTTCAGAACTTGCCCTTCACCAGCCCAAACAATCTGGCTTTGGACTACGCTCACGAGAAGATTTATTGGACGACATTCAACGGTGCGCCCAGGGGAGCATCCAATCGTCCAACCTCGATGGCAGTGGCGTGGTCACTCTGCTGACGAACCTGGGTAATCCGCACGGAATTGCCATCGACTCCGCCGGCGGCAAAATGTACTGGGTCAATAGCGACGGCACGGTCCACAGAGCTGATCTCGATGGCTCCAATGCTGCGACGATTGTAAGCGGCCTGAGTCTTCCCCAGGATATTGCCTTCGTGCCAGGCGTCCCCGAGCCAAGTACGGCAGTGCTGGCGACCCTGGGGCTGGCAGCCGTGCTGCTCTTTCGAACACGCAGGCGGGGCGCGGCCACGTGCGTCGTGGCCACCGCTCTGCTCGGACTTTGCCTGGGATTCTCGAATTCCGCCCAAGCCGTCACCATCAACACCGTGCCCGTCGGCAATGCGGGCAATGCGGCCGACACGACCGGCTATGGCGCTGTCGGCTACGACTACCGCATTGGCACGACCGAAGTCACGAACGCGCAATACGCGGACTTTCTGAATGCCAAGGCCGCCAGCGATCCGTTGGGCCTTTACAACACGTCTATGGGCAGTGGTTACGGCGGGATCACGCGTAGCGGCTCCAGCGGCAGCTACACGTATGCGACGATCACTGGCCGCGAGAACATGCCGGTGAATTTTGTGAGTTGGTACGACGCGATCCGCTTTACCAACTGGCTGAACAACGGGCAAGGGAGCGGCGACACCGAAGCCGGTGCCTACACGCTGGACGGCGGAACGCCCACGCCCACCAATGGCCTGAGCATCACCCGCGACCCCGAGGCCATCTGGTTCCTGACAAGCGAGGATGAGTGGTACAAGGCGGCGTACTACGACCCGTCTGGCAGTTCGTACTACGACTATCCCACCGCGAGCGATACGGCTCCCACTGCCGAGGCTCCCGCGGGTGGCAGCAACTCCGCGAACTACAATTTTATTGTAGCTGATCTTACCAACGTGGGCGCCTACACGGCAGCGGGTAGCCCCTACGGCACGTTCGACCAGGGAGGCAATGTCTGGGAGTGGAACGAAGCCTTGATGAGCGGCTCGTCTCGGGGCTTGCGCGGAGCGTCGTTCATCGAAAGCTCACTCAGTCTGCAAGCCTCGACCCAGACCTTTAACAATCCGACGGGCGAGTACTCCCGTCTCGGGTTCCGCGTGGCATCGGTCCCCGAGCCAAGTACGGCGGTTCTGGCGATCCTGGGGCTGGCAGCCGTGCTGGTCTTTCGAACACGCAGGCGCGGCACGGCCAAGTGCGTCGCGCTCAGCACGATCCTCGGCCTTTGCCTCGGTTTATCGAATTCCGCGCAGGCCGTCACTATCAGCACCGTGCCCGTCGGCAACGCGGCCAATGCCGCCGACACGACCGGCTATGGCGCTGTCGCTTACGACTACCGCATCGGCACGACCGAGGTGACCGTCGGCCAATACACCGACTTTCTCAATGCGGTGGCGGCCACCGACACCTACGCGTGCTCTACGACGCGGCGATGGCAACAAATCTCACGATCGCCGGCATCTCGCGCAGCGGTGCTTCGGGCAGCTACGCGTACAGCGTAATCGGCTCTTCGGCCAACCATCCAGTCACCTACGTGAGTTGGGGCGACGCGGCCCGGTTTGCGAATTGGCTCAACAACGGCCAGCCGACCGGCGCGCAAGGCGCGGAGCACAACAGAGGACGGCGCGTATGCGTTGAATGGAGCGCTCTCCGCCGCCGCGCTCAACGCCGTCTCGCGAAACGGCGGCGCGAGCTGGTTCATTCCCACGGAAAATGAGTGGTACAAGGCGGCCTACCACCAGAACGATGGCGTGACAGGCAACTACTTCGACTATCCGACCTCGACCGACGCGGTTCCCTACAGCGATCAGCCGCCGGGAAGCAATGCCCCGACGCCATCGAACACGGCAAACTTCTATGTCGACGACGGGATCGCTAACGGCTACGACGACGGTTACGCGATCACGGGGTCCACGAGTTTCAGCAGCAGCCAGAACTACCTGACTGACGCGGGGGCGTATGCTTTTGCGACGAGCCCCTACGGCACGTTCGACCAGGGCGGCAACGTCTGGGAATGGAACGAAGCCTTGATTAGCGGCTCTAATCGGGGCTTTCGGGGCGGTTCGTTCGGCAATGGCTCGGGCGTCATGCAGTCTTCGGTCCGCAACTTTGCCGATCCTACGAACGAGCTCTACTTAATCGGATTTCGCGTGGCAACGGTCCCTGAGCCAAGTACGGCAGTGCTGGCAATCCTGGGGCTGGCAGCCATGCTGCTGTTCCCGAGCACGCCGACGGGGCGCGGCGACGTGCGTCGCGGCCAGCACTCTTCTTGGGCTTTGCATCGGATTATCGAATTCCGCCCAAGCTGTCACCATCCAGTGGTCCGCGGTCGGCGACCCGGGCAACGCCGCCGATCCTGCGGACGGGGATCAATTCACTGCCGGCGTCCAAAACTACGGGTCGGTCGCCTACAACTACAACATCGGCACGTACGACGTGACGAATAGCCAATACGTCGAGTTTCTCAATGTTAAAGACCCGACTGGCACGAGCCCGCTACAGCTTTACAACAGCGGAATGAGCACGGCCTACGGCGGCATAACTTACAATTCCGGCGCGGCCAGCGGCAGGAAGTACAGCGTGATGTCGGGGGACGGGAGCCATCCGGTGAATTACGTCACCTGGTTCGACACGCTTCGCTTCGCCAATTGGCTGAACAATGGGCAGGGCAATGGCGATACGGAGAGCGGGGCCTACATCTTGCAAGGAGGCACGCCCACGCCGTCGAACGCCAACACGATCACTCGGGAAACCAGCGCGACCATTTTCCTTCCCAGCGAGGACGAGTGGTACAAGGCGGCGTACTACGACCCCCGCACCACAGCGCAAGGTGGACCGCCGTCGGACAACCACTACTGGCTGTACGGGACCAGCAGCAGTTCGACCCCGAACGCGAGCGACCCCACGGCAACGCCCAATTCGGCGAACTACAACAACGTCGTGGGCAATCTGACCGACGTGGGCGCGTACAGCGGCACGACGAGCCCCCATGGCGCGTTCGATATGGGGGGCGAAGCGTGGCAATGGAATGAGGCTTTAATCAACGGCTCGTTTCGGGGCTTGCGGGGCGGTCCGTTCGACTTCGGCTCGGACCGCCTGGCGTCCTCGTTCCGGAGCTTCAGCATTCCGACGACCGAGTACGACTTCATCGGATTCCGCGTGGCAACCGTGCCCGAGCCAAGTACGGCAGTGCTAGCGATCCTGGGGCTGGCGGCCGTGCTGCTCTTTCGAACACGCAGGCGTGGCGCAGCAGCTTGCGTCGTGGCCAGCACGATGCTCGGGCTTTGTTTCGGACTATCGAATTCCGCGTCGGCCGTCACGATCAATTGGGTGCCGATCGGCAATTCGGGCAATGCTGCCGATCCGAGCACGGGCTACGGCGCGGTGGCCTACAACTACAGCATCGACACGTACGACGTCACGGTCGGCCAATACACGGAGTTCTTGAACGCCGTGGCGGCGACAGACCCCTACCGGCTGTACAGCACGTCGATGGGCACCGACCAAAACATCGAGGGCATCGACCGTAGCGGCTCGCCGGGCAGCTATTCGTACAGCGCCATCGGCACTTCGGCCAACCTGCCGATCACCTATGTGAGTTGGGGCGACGCGGCGCGTTTTGCCAATTGGCTGGCCAATGGCCAACCCACTGGCGCAGGAAGAACTGACGACAACCGAGAGTGGCTCGTACTATTTGAACGGCGCGACGGGTCAAGCAGCATTGAGTGCCGTCACACGGGAACCAAATGCCACGATTGTCATTCCCAGCGAGGACGAGTGGTACAAGGCAGCTTACTACGACCCGGTCAATAGCACGTACAACAAGTACTCGTTCTCCAGCAACACCGTGCCAACGTCCGCGCCTCCCGGTAGCACGCCCAACACCGGGAATTTTAAGGCTGTAGCGACCGGTTACGCTGTCACGGGCTCGTCAACGTACAGCACCAGCCAGAGCTATTTGACCGCCGTGGGCACCTACACCGCCTCGGTCAGCCCCTACGGCGCGTTCGACATGGGAGGCGACGTGTTTCAGTGGAACGAAGCTTTGATTAGCGGCTCGTCTCGGGGCCTGCGCGGGGGTTCGTGGGACTCCTATTCGCACGACCTGGCGTCCTCGTATCAGTTCAGCAGCAGTCCCACGGTTGAGACCCGCCACTACGGCTTCCGCGTGGCATCGGTCCCTGAGCCAAGTACGGCTGTGCTGGCGATCATGGCCTGTGGGTTGCTGTGGGTGCTCAGGAAGCGGTTCCAGTAGTGACCTTCCCTACGTTTTGTGGCGCTCCCGAGAGCTGGCATAATGGTGGCGAAAGGAGCTGCCGATGGGACGCAGGACGTATTCGCGAGAATTCAAGGTATCCGCGGTGGGGCTGGTTCAGCAACGGGGCTACACCACGAGCAGCCCCTATTTGACCGACGCGGGCCATTTCGCCGACGCCGTATAAGCGCCCACGTCGGCCAGATAATTTTGACTTTTGAAGTAACTCGTCGAGCCTGTAACGGCATGCCCCGTTGTCAAGTCGTCATAGAAATTCGCCGTGTTCTGTGTGCTGCCCGGCGAAGCGGAAGTGGGAGCCGTGTTGCTGGAGGTCGCGTATTGATAATACGTGGTATCGCCCGGATCGTTGCACGCCGCCTTCGAAAGGCAGAACTATTGGCAGTCAAGCCGAGCAAGGGCGGTCCCAGGCTCACGGCGGTAATTCGTGATGCAATTCTGCAAATGGCCCGCGATACCGGTTGGGGATAAAGCCGCATCCTGGGCGAGTTGCGGAAACTTGGTCTGGGGAACCTTTCGCGGCAGTCCGTCAAAAACGTCTCGAGGGGCGTGGGGCCCCGGACTTAGTCACTTGCTTGCCGGCTGTTTGGGCGGGGGCCAGACCAGAATTGAATGGCAACGTCTTTGCCCTGCAGGTCGTTGATCGTACCGGCGGCGATCAATTGTCCGCCGGCAAACGCCACGGATTTGAAGGGGCTGAGGCCTTCGGCGAGCGTGCACAACTCTTGCCAGGTGCCCAGGTCCCACAGCTTGATCGTGCCATCGTCACTGGCGGTTGCCAGGCAGCGGGAGTCCGGAGAAAAAGCCACTCCGGTCACTTCGAGGGCATGTCCGGCCAGCGAGGCGACTTTTTCTTCGGTTTCCACGTTCCAAATTCTGACAACGCGATCGGCGCCTCCCACTGCGATCAAGCGATTGTCCGAAGAAAACGCAAGGCAAACGAACTGTTTTTTTCCTGGCTCATGCAGTGTTTTCAGACGCCGCCCCGCGCTATTCCAGATATTGAGGACGTTGTCCGCGCCGATCGTTGCCAGCAGCCGGCCATCGCGGGAGTACGCGAGCTGAAACATTTCTTTTTCGTGCGCTTGGATGCGTTTGATAACCTGGAATGTATGGGCGTCGTACAGAACCAACTCGCCCACACTTGTCGCCATGGCCAAAACGCGCCCGTCGGGCGAGAACGTAGCTCCCACCACCCGGCCCGCGGACGCTCGCAGCACATGGGTTTTGCAAGCGGCGGCGACGTCCCAGACATTTAGGCGGTAGTCGTGATGATAGCCGATCGCGATCCGAGCGCCGTCAGGCGAGATCGCGAGGGATTGCACACGATGAATCGCGGAGGCATCAAAGGCGGCGTCCAGCGCCACTTGATCCATGGGCGACGGATCGGGAAGGGAAAACGCGGCGCGCAATACCTTGCTCTGCGGCGGACTCGCCGCAGCGATTGGCGGCATGGCGTTGAGCCACAGGCCCTCAGCGCGGTTCCAGAGTCCCCAACGGCTGGTTCGCCCGGCATGCCAGCGTCCGGCGAGCGGCGTGGATGCTTCATCGACTTGGACGACCATCGTCAGCGGGGCATCGTGCTGGCGAACCATCCTGAACGTCCTGTTGCCGGCCGCGAACGTGGCCACGCCGACGCCGTCACGGTTTCCCTCCTCCCAGCGTCCCACGACCGGAACGCGACAGCCAGGCGGCACGTCGCAGGGACCTAGCTCACGCACGATTTCAGGATTGCCGCCAGTGTGACCCAGGTCGAGCCTAAAATCATTGTCGACGCAGTCGTAGCACCCGATATCATCGCGACCGTCTCCATCCCAATCTCCGACAACCGGAAGATCTCTGTCACCGCCGAACTCTATCTTGAGATCCGCAGTTTGCCGGGACGTAGCCAGGTCGGAACTGGCAAGCCTCAGCCGCCAGGTGCCGTCACTATCGAACGTGCCGCAGTCCCGTCGGCCGTCGCCATCAAAGTCGCCCACGACCTCGTGTTGGCGACCGATGCGACAAATGGCTTGCTTCGTAGCCACATCGTAGATCGTCACTCGCCCCATCGTGCCGCCGACGGCCATCGTTCGACCATCGGGAGTCAGGCTCATCTGGTAGAACGTTTCCGTGCTCTCAATGGAATCCGGGCTGGCAGCAAGATCCCAGATCTTGACGGTTCGATCGGCGCTGGCGGTAGCGAGATGGCGACCGTCGCTGGAAAATGACAACGACCAGACGCGCGTCGAGTGTCCAGGCAATCGCCTCAGTACGTCGTCTGTGGTGGCATCGACCAACTCGACCGTGCCGTCCTTGGTGGCCACGGCGTAAAACTGATTGCCCCGGTCGAACGCAACGTCGTGCACCCATTCGTACGTCCGGTACGCGATACGAGAACTCATGTTCTTCGGGCTGGGAGGATACTCTCCATTCAAGTCCCAAATCCGCACGATGCGACGCGAGCACTGGCCCGTCACGAGTCGGGCTCCGTCGCCCGAGAAACCCAGGCAATTAATGACTCCCTCATGCGGTATTCCGGTAAGTGGTTCACCAGTATTTCCGCTCCAGAGTCGCACGCAGGCGTCGTCGCCGCCGGTCGCCAGCAGTTTGCCGTCGGGGGAATAGGCAACGGCCTCGGCCGAGCCCTCATGTGCCGCGTGACAGACGATCTGTTTTCCAGTGTTGACGTTGAGCAGCCTCAAAGCTCGGTCCCCGCAGGAGGCTAGTAGAGCATTGTCGACGGGCGAATAGGCCACGCCGACCGCGCGGGTCTTAAACGCATTGAATTTCTTTCTCAGCGTGCCATCGGCGGTTCGCCAGATGCACACCTTGCCGTCGTCGCCGGCGGTCGCGAGATCGTCGCCGCTGCAGGAAAACGAAACACAGTTTACGTCACCAGCGTGCCCCTTGAGCACGAACAAACATTTGCCGGTAGCCGCGTCCCAAATCCGAGCGGTCTGGTCCTGGCTGGACGTAGCCAGCAATCGTCCGTCCATTGAATAGCACACGCAGTAGACGTCGCCCGTGTGTCCCCGCAGAGTGAGCTCCTCGTCATGAAGCTGCCGCCACAGATGATCCCAGGCAAAGCCGCGCAGGTCTGGTTGGCCGGGTTCTGGAATCCAGCGCGCCAGTTGACTGCGGGCGCGGTCGGAATGGTTGTTCTTGATGTCCCGTTCGGCGAGCGCGACACTGGCGGCGTAGAGGTGTTGGTCCGTCTGTTGTTTTTGCACCTGAAGCGCGTCCAGCGCCGAGCGCAATCGCGTCGAATACCACCAGCCGCCGCCGGAGATCGCGATCGCGGCCACGAACATGACGGCCAACAGTGCCGCCGTTGCCGGCCGCCGCTGGGCCCATTTCAAGGTCCGCTCCACGCAGCCGGCAGGTCGCGCCAGGGTTGTTTCCCCGACTAAAAACCTGCGAAGGTCGTCGGCCAGACCTTCTGCCGTGGAATAGCGTCGATGTGACTGGCGTTCCAGACATTTCTGTATGATCGCTTCCAAGTCGGCCGAAGCGGTCCGACGAATGCTTCTGAGCTGTGGAGCATCGACTAGCGCGACGCGTTGCAAAGTATGCACATCCGTGTTGCCTCGGTGCGGCGGAACGCCGGCCAACAGTTCGAACAACACGACTCCCAGCGCATAGACGTCCGTGGCCGGACCGACTTCGTCCAGCCGTCCTTCGACCTGCTCGGGGGCCATGTAGGCCGGTGTACCCAAGAGCACGCCCGCGCGGGTCTCGTCCTCGCGGGATTCCAGAATCTTGGCCAGGCCAAAATCGGTCAAGCGCGGCGTGTAGCTCTCAAGCACGCCTGGCGCCGCATGAGGCTCCCGTTCGTCGTGTTGCGTCTCCAACAGGATGTTGCTGGGTTTGATATCTCGATGCAGCACGCCGCGGCGGTGGGCGTGGTCGACGCCCCGAGCCAGAGCCTCGGCCAGGTGTGCCGCCTCGCGGTCGCTCACCGGCTCGTGAGGCCCAACCAGCCACTGCGCCAGGTTTGGCCCGTCGCAAAAGGCCGAGGCGATATAGCAGATCGGCCCATCCTCGCCGACCTCGTGAATCGAGATCAGATTGGGATGCGCCAGCGCGCCCGCGGCCTTGGCCTCGCGCAAAACCGCGATCGGGTCGATCTGGTCGAGAGCACCTCGGGACGCGGTATCTTCAGGGCCACCCTTCGCCCAACTCGGGGATCGATAGCGGCAAACACCACGCCGAAGCCACCGCGGCCTACTTCGCGAACGATCTCGAATCGGCCGATCTGCTTGGGACGTGATACGGGACGGTCCTGCTGCCGCCGAAACTGATCTAGCAAGCGTAGACAGTCTCGCAGCGTTTCGAAGTCCGCGGGCGGCGCCGCGCCAAGTGTCAGATCGAACTCCGATTCGGCATCCGCGGCAATCGCGTCGTGCAGAGCCTCTAGCCAATGCGACTCGTCGCGATCACGCTCGAATTCAGGACTGATCATTGCCCGGCCTCAAGTCATTGGCCAATCGCCGTACCGCGCGTTCCCACAGTTTTCGAGCCGTATCCGGCTTCAACGTCAGCCGTTGGCCAATCTCGGCGAACGACAAGCAATCGATATTCCGCAGCCGGATGATCTCCGCGTACTGGCTCGGCATCTGGTCAAGTTTTGCAGCGAGCCGCGCCATGTCCTCCCGCTGGGCGGCACAACCGCTCGGCGACGTATCGTCGCTCACCAACTGCTGCCCAAATCCGTCCTGCGACCCCTCGCTGGCCAACGGAATCTCTCGCGCGCCGCCACGCTTGGCCGTCCCGCGAAACGCCACGGTCGTATCTCGCACATTGTTCAACAGGATCCGCCGCAGCCATCGGCGAAGCTCCGATTCGTCCTGGCCGCGGAACGTCTCGAATCCCTGCCAGGCTTCCGCCAGGCTCTGTTGCACCAGATCGCTAGGCGCCACCTTGGGGCGAATGTCGCTGGGGACTTCCTGGTTGGCGATCAATTGCAGGTAGTTGCGACACCGTTCCAACAGGATGCCCAAGGCGGGCTCCGAACCCTCGCGGGCCTGCGCGATTTGCCGATCCGAGTCGACATCGCCCGCTGCGAGGCCGTCTGACGTCGGAAGACCCAGGTTCGACTCGGATTGCCCCGGCATCAAACGTCTCGCTATAGCCCCAGGCGAAATGCCACGACGAATAGGAACCGCGACAGCCACGATAGGCCGAAAAACTTTGGCGAGGCGCATTCCTCGTCGCGGTAAACCCTCGCACGCGGAGGTTGCGAGTCGGCTAACCAGCGGTCAAAGCCATCTCTACGGGCGACCACCAGTATAGACGCAAACGCTACGCTGGCAATCAGTTGTGACGGCGTTGGAAAGATATTCTCAAAAAGGCCCCAAAAGGGCTTCCGATTGGTCGGGGCAATCTCGCCTTGCGACTAGCCGAACCTGTTTTGGCGAAATTGGCCGGGCCGCTCCGGCCGCCGGTGCGAAATGCCTTGGTGGCTGAAATCGCCGCCTGGCCGATCGATTTTGGAACCCTTGCGGAGAACGCTAATGACGAAACTTGGACATCCATCTCTTGGCGTTGCTTGCTGCGCCGCCCTTTGTTGGGCAATCCCCTCCGTCGCGCTGGCAGCCGTGCTGCTGTTCCGAGCACGCCGACGGGGCGCGGCGACGTGCGTCGCGGCCAGCACTCTTCTTGGGCTTTGCATCGGATTATCGAATTCCGCCCAAGCTGTCACCATCAACACAGTGCCCGTCGGCAATCCGGGCAATGCGGCCGACACAACCGGCTATGGCGCTGTCGGCTACGACTACCGCATTGGCACGACCGAAGTCACGAACACCCAGTACGTCGAATTCTTAAATGCCAAGGCCGCCAGCGACTCGCTGGGTCTCTACAACACGAACATGGGCAGCAGTGCCCGCGGTGGCATCACGCGCAGCGGTTCCGGCACGCTTGTCGATCCTTACGCCTACACCACCAAGGCCAACATGGGTGACAAGCCGGTGAACTATGTGGATTGGTACGATTCGATCCGTTTTGCCAACTGGCTAAATAACGGGCAGGGGACCGGCAACACCGAGACCGGGGCGTACACACTATTGGGTGGCACGGAGGTGCCCAGCAACGGCCAGAGCATTTCCCGCAACGTGGGCGCTACTTGGTTTCTACCGAGCGAAGACGAGTGGTACAAGGCGGCCTATTATCAGCCGGCCACGGAAGGTGGCGATGCGGACAATTACTGGCTCTATCCCACGGCCAGCAATACGGCCCCCACGGTTGCGACGGCGGACAGCGTGGGCAACATCAGCAACCCAGGGACCAACGTTGCGAACTACCTTTCAGGCGCGGATTGGAACAGCCAGAACGGCAACCTTACGACGGTCGGCAGCGCTGGCCCCTTGAGTAACAGCTTTTACGGCACCGCGGATCAGGGAGGCAACGTCTGGGAGTGGAACGAAGCCGTGACTTATTCGACCATTTTTGCTCGGGGCTGGCGGGGCGGTGCGTTCTTTGACGTCGCGGATAACTTGCAGTCCTCGGCCCGGCTCATCAACGGCTATCCAACAAGCGAGTTCTTCCGTACCGGATTCCGCGTGGCAACCGTTCCTGAGCCAAGTACGGCAGTGTTGGCGATCCTGGGGCTGGCAGCCGTGCTCCTCTTTCGAACACGCAGACACGGCTTGGTGACGTGTGTCGTGGCCAGCACTCTTCTTGGGCTTTGCATCGGATTATCGAATTCCACCCAAGCTGTCACCATCAACACAGTGCCGGTCGGCGATGCGGGCAATGCCAACGACCCGGCAACCGGCAATGTCTACGGCGGCGTGGCTTACAACTACCGCATCGGCACGACGGAAGTCACGGTCGGGCAATACACCGACTTTCTCAATGCTGTCGCTGCCGCCGATACCTACGCGCTCTACAACCCGTCGATGGCCACGGACCTGAACATCGCCGGCATCTCGCGCAGCGGTGCTTCGGGAAATTACAGCTACAGCGTGATCGGGTCGGCGAACCATCCTGTCACGTATGTGAGTTGGGGCGACGCTGCCCGTTTCTCCAACTGGCTGCAGAACGGCCAACCGACCGGGGCCGAAGGCCCGGGTACTACGGAAACCGGCGCGTACTCGCTCAACGGCGCGACCTCCAGCACCGCGTTGAACGCGATCACGCGCAACTCGGGCGCTACGTGGTTCATTCCCAGCGAAAGCGAATGGTACAAAGCCGCCTATTATCAGCCGGCGGCGCAAGGGGGCGACGCGGACAATTACTGGCTGTATCCGACCGGGACCAACAGCACGCCCTACAGCGATCAGTCGCCCGGCAGCGGAGCGCCGACGCCATCAAACACCGGGAACTTCTACGCCAATGACTCGCTCGCGAACGGTTACAACAATGGTTATGCCGTCACGGGCTCCACGAGTTATAGCAGCACGCAGGACTATCTGACCGACGCCGGGGCTTACAGTTCGTCGTCGAGCTTCTACGGTACGTACGATCAAGGCGGCAATGTTTGGGAGTGGAATGAAGCTTTGATCAGCGGCTCATCTCGGGGCGAGCGGGGTGGTTCGTTCAGCTTCACCTCGTACTACTTGCAGTCCTCGACCCGGTACAACGGCAACCCGGCGGGCGAGGGTATCAGCTTCGGGTTCCGTGTGGCAACCGTCCCTGAGCCGTCGACGCTCGTCCTGGCTGCCTGCGGATCCATAGCACTCTTGGCGGTCGCTCGCCCGCACCGGCGAGCGACGCGAGCGCACCATCCTACCGATCGCTGCCATCCCGGCGTACGGCCTTGACGGGCGGCGCGGCCCCTTTTCCGGGGGCGGCATCGTTCGCAATCCCAACCCTCGAACACACTCTTTGCACGGGGAATCAGCTAATGCGTTTCGCAACCGTTTTGTTTTCCGTCGCCTTGCTAGTCGCCCTGTCCCAAGTTGGCATGGCCGAACTCATCATCAATACGAACACGACGGAACCCCGCGAGTCCGCCGCCCAGGTTAATTCCGCATCGTCGTTTTTTGACCGTTTTACGATCACTGGCACAACAGCGTTTGTCCCCAATTCGATCCAAGTCGACCTGGTAGGGGGACTTGTCTATGGGGTTGGACCACCTGCTGTGCCGATCGCCGAGATCTACCTTAACGATGGAATGTACAGCGGTCCCGGAACCCTGCTGGCAACATCGACAATCACTTCACCGAACGCGCCGGCTTCGATCCCCTATGAAACTTATACATTCTCCGGATTCGCGCCATCGGCGTTGGTCCCGGGAACTTACTATTTGGGCCTCCACAACCTCGGCGGGCCCGGCACTGCGCTTTTTGTGCAGCTCGCTTCCGACCCCTTGGTGAATACGGGTACGAGCGGATACGTGGATGACACTCAGGCGGCATTGTGGAGCCTGGACGCCACGCCGGTCCCCGAGCCGTCGACGCTGGCGCTGGCGGCGTGCGGATCCATAGCACTCTTCGCGCTCGCTCGCCGCCGCCGGCGGACCGTGGGCCTTCAACTTACTTGATCGCAACATTGATCGCCTCCGCGCCGCTCCGAAAGCGCGCACCGCCTAAGGATTTCCGCTCATGAACCGCTCGACATTCCTGATCACAACGATTGTTGCCGCCGTCGTCGCAGTCGCTTGCGCAAAGCGCGCGCTGGCCGTCAGCTACACCATTGCCGACCTGGGAACCTTCAGCGGAACGACTAGCAATGGCTGGGGCATCAATGCCAGCGGCCGGGTCGCTGGCTACTCCGACACGACAGGCGGTGCCGCTCAGCATGAGTTTCTCTACGACGGCACGATGCACGACCTGGGAACTCTCGGCGGAACGGATAGCTACGGCGAGGGCATCAACGCCAGCGGCCAGGTCGTCGGCTACTCCTCCACCACAGGCACCGCCACCGCGCACGCCTTTCGCTACGGCGCAAATGACGGCATGGTCGATCTCAATCTGTTGATCGATCCCTTATCGGGCCGGGTTCTTGGCGAAGGATGGGACATCAACGACTTGGGCCAGATCACCGGCTCCGGCACGATTGGCGGCCAGATCCGCGCCTTCCTGCTCACCCCCGTGCCTGCGCCATCGACGCTGATGTTAGCCATGTGCGCCGCGATCGGCCTATTGACGATCACATGCCGCCGCCGCAGACGCGCCGCGCGAAATCATATTGGCCAATCGCCGTCCCCGAAAAACACGCGTCGCGTAAGAACGCTACGGATGCGCAGCATCCTCACCGTGCAGCTTCTGATTCTCGGGCTTTCGCTGACGGCAAACCATTCGTTCGCGGGCATGATCGCCGCAGCCAAGGACACCGATGGTGGCGCTTACCTTTACGGCACGAATGGCGCGATTCAGAGCTTCGTCCACTTGCCCAGCGGCAACGTCAGCAGTCTGGATTACGATCCCACGAACGGCAATCTGTACATCGCAGCCACAAGTGGCATGTACGAGCGCACTCCCGCGGGAGTGCTAACGCTCATCAACAACAACTACTCCTATCCCCCCGGCAATGGAATCGATATCGCGGTGTCCCCGCTCGGCGTGATCGCGGTAGCCAGTGACTCAGCTGGGGGTGCTTATATCTACGCCGCGAATGGGGCGCTGCAGAGCTTCATCCCCCTGAACGGCGGCACGGTCACCAGCCTGGATTATGATCCCACGAACGGCAATCTGTACATGGCAGCCACGACTGGTCTGTACGAGCGCACGCCGGCGGGCGTCCTCACGCACCTCAACAGCACTTCCTTTGCGCCGGGCATTGGAATCGATATCGCGGTGTCCCCGCTCGGCGTGATCGCGGTAGCCAGTGACTCAGCTGGCGGTGCTTATATCTACGCCACGAATGGGGCCCTGCAGAGCTTCATCCCCTTGAACGGCAGCACGGTCACCAGCCTGGATTACGATTCCGCGAACGGCAATCTGTACCTGGCCGCCACAAGTGGCCTCTACGAGCGCACCCCCGCAGGCGTCCTTACGCAGCTCAACGGCATTGCCTATCAACCAGGTCATGAGCTCGTGATCGCGGTCACCCCGACACCAGAGCCGTCCACTTTCGTGTTGGCTGCCTTCGGCATGCTCGGCCTGGCCGCGCTCGCGCGACGGCGTCGCCGCGGATGACCACCTGAAAAACACGGATGCCCATTCACCGATAACCCAAGACTGGACCCCGCTAATGAAGCGCAATCTCACGACGTTTCTACTCCTCTGCGCGATCGTTCTCGTCGCGCTTCAACCTGCTTCCGCCGTCACGATTTCCTGGACCCCGGTGGGCAATGCCGGCAATGCCAATGATCCGGCCACTGGCAATCTGTATGGCGGCGTACCTTACAACTACAGCATCGACAAGTACGACGTCACGGTCGGCCAATACACCGACTTCCTGAACGCCGTGGCGGCCACCGACACCTACGGGCTGTACAACGCCTCGATGGGCACGGACGCAAACATCAACGGCATCTCGCGCAGCGGCTCTTCGGGCAGCTACACCTACAGCGTCATTGGCTCGTCGACCAACCTGCCGATCACCTACGTCAGTTGGGGCGATGCGGCCCGCTTTTCCAACTGGCTGCAAAACGGCCAGCCGACCGGAGCGGAGGACGCCAGCACGACAGAAGATGGCGCGTACACGCTCAACGGCGCGACTTCTCAAGCCGCGCTAAACCTCGTCACACGCAACGCCGGCGCCACGATCTTCATTCCCAGCGAGAGCGAGTGGTACAAGGCGGCGTACTACGATCCGGTGGCGGGCCATTACTGGAACTATGCCACTGGGACGAACGCCACGCCGACCTCCGCGGCTCCTGGCAGCACGCCCAACACGGCGAACTTTCTTGACTCGGCAACCGGCTACGCCGTGACACACTCCACGAGCTATAGCAGCAGTCAAAACTACCTGACGGCAGTGGGAGCGTATACGGCTTCGGCCAGCCCCTACGGGCTGTACGACATGGGTGGCAATGTGTGGCAGTGGAACGAAGCCCTGATTAGCGGCTCGTTTCGGGGCTTGCGGGGTGGTTCGTGGGACAACCACTTGGGCGACCTGCTCGCCTCGCGTCGGGACTACGACAACCCGACGTTCGAGCACAACCACATCGGGTTCCGTGTGGCATCGGTCACTGAGCCAAGTACGGCAGTGCTGGCGGTCCTAGGGCTGGCAGCCGTGCTGCTCTTTCGAACACGCAGACGGGGCGCAGCCAAGTGCGTCGCGGCCAGCACTCTTCTTGGGCTTTGTTTCGGGCTATCGAATTCAGCGCACGCCGTCACCATCAACACCGTGCCCGTCGGCAATCCGGGCAACGCTGCCGATCCGAGCACAGGCTACGGCGCGGTGGCCTACAGCGCCGCTTCAAAGACGTATAGCTTCTGCGGAACCGTGGACTACACCGACCCCACGACCACGCTCGGCGGCAGCGAGTTGCCGCTTTCCAGTCTGGTGCCCGAGCTCGCCCAGGGGACGACATTCTCCGGCACGTTTACCTACGAATATGCCGACGAGTTCGGCAGCAATCCCTTGCCGGGCACCCTCGGTCCCACGGGGGCGCTCACCGTGGTGATCGACTCGCTGTTCAGCGGACTCTATCCGATCGGTTTTACTTCACCCTTCGGTTCGCCTATGGAGGGGTCAGTGTTGGCACTCGATGATCTCGGCCAGCACGGTGTTCTGGTTGACCATGGAACTCAATTGGCGATGAGCCCGGTTCCGCTATCCTTCGCCCCTGCGGTGGACTTACTGGGTCTATATGTTCAGACCACATTTGCTGCCATGCCAGCCACTCTGAATGACTTGGACTTTGGTCCGTCGCTGTTAACAGATATCGCGCTGGGAATTTTCCTCGGATCCGATGAGTCCGTCGCCCGCAACGTGTTTCACATCACATCGGTATCGGCTGTGCCCGAGCCGTCGGGCCTGGTGTTGGCGGGCATCGGCTTGGTTGGGCTGGCGCACGGCGTTCGGCGTCGTTGGCTCCGCGCTGCTCGGCGGCACGCGCGGTGAGGCGCCCCGAAGCTTTCTATTTCCGATTGGTCTACGTTCATCGACTTGTCCGAAAACCAGGAGACCGCTAATGAACCGCATCATCGCTTCGCTTATCCTCTTCTGCGCGACTTCTCTCTTCGCGCTCCAATCGGCTTCGGCGGTCACCATCCAGTGGTCCGCGGTCGGCGATCTGGACAATGCACCCGATTCAACCGGCTATGGTGCCGTCGCCTACAACTACAGCATCGACAAGTACGAAGTGACGGACAGCCAGTACGCCGTCTTTCTGAATGCCATGGCGGCGACCGACACCGACGGTTTGTACAACGCCAACATGGGCAACACCGTGTACGGTGGCGTCACGCGCAGCGGCAGCAGCCCGGGCAGCTACAGCTACAGCGTCAAGCCGGGCTACGACAATCTGCCGGTGAATTACGTCTCGTGGGGTGACGCTGCCCGCTTTGCCAATTGGCTGCAAAATGGACAGCCGGGGTTGGGCGGTCCCGCCGTGGCACAGGACGCAGCCTCGACTGAGGACGGTTCATATGCGCTCGAAAGGTTCAACCTCGAACGCCGCTTTGAACGCCATCACACGCGAACCGGATGCCACGATCTTCATTCCCAGCGAGGACGAATGGTGCAAGGCCGCATACTACAACGGCAGCACGTACTATGATTATCCGACCGGCATCGACACGGTTCCTTCGAATGCCTATGTGGACGCGGGCAACAACGCCAATTTTGACAGTGGTGGCTACACCACGAGCAGTCCCTATTTGACCGATGTGGGCCATTTCGCCACGTCGGCCACCCTGGGCGGCTTCAATAGCTACGGTTATGGCACCAACAACGGCGGGGACGTTACCGGGGAGTCGACTACGCCCCCCGATTTCGGATCATTCCGAGCCTTCTTGTCCGATGGATCGATGGAAAACCTGGGCACGCTGGGCGGTGACTATAGCGTTGGATACGGCTTCAACGACAGTGGCCAGATCACGGGGGTTTCCTACGACGGCGCGTTCAACATTCGCTCGTTCCTGTACGACGGCACCGTGCACGATCTGGGCATCAATGGCACGAGTGCTGCCAGCCTGAATAACGCCGGTCAGATTACGGGCTACTACTTTCCCTCGGGGGCCCAGCAAGCCTTATTGTATGACAAGACGATTCATGCCCTCGGCGCACTCGGATCCGGCGCTTACAGCGAAGGTCGGGACATCAATGACAGTGGCCAGATCGTAGGCTCGTCCTACACTACAACATCCCTTTGGAGGCGAGAAGGATCCTCCCAGCTGCGCCAGTTTATGCTGCTCTCCGTAGCTGGGGCTGTATAGGCTGGTAGCCGATCTTAGTGCGACGAGATGACCAACTCTTCCTATCGCGGACCGAATTAGAAAAGGAGAGCAACTGTGACTTGCTTCGCTGCAGAGCCATGTGAACTGATAGGGAGCGTTTCGCGACGAGCGAGAATCCGGGGCCGGGCAAGACGCGCACCCCAGCTGCTGGGAAGACGACATTTCACGCCCGGTGTTGAGCTCCTTGAAGCCCGCACGTTACTCACCATTGGTTATTTGGTGGGACCCGACATCAACATCACCAAGTCCGCAGCCAACGAGGCCGAGACCACGATCGCTATCAACCCGGCCAACGCCAACAACTTGTTCGCAATCGACACGAACACCTACCAGGGCCGCTACAGCACTGATGGTGGCCAGAACTGGCTCCTCAGCAATATGGCCGGGTTCACGTCCGCCTCCGGCCACGATGCGCAGGCGGTCTGGGACTCGTTCGGCAACCTGTTCGTCAGCCGGATGGGCACGGGGATGCAAGTCGAGGTCGGCATCAGCAGCAACGGCGGAGCGAGCTTCTCTAGCGTCCAGGTCATCGCGGGCAGCGCGGGTAATACGGACCAGCCCACGCTCGCCGTCGGCCCCAGCGGCGTGGTCGGTACCCCGGGTGCCGTCTGGGTCTCCTACGAACAGGACGCCGTCATCAAAGCCTCTGGAGCCGCCGTCAACGGCCTCGGTCTTGAAGGAGCCTTTAGCCGCCGGAGACGGTCCCCGGCTCCACGAACGGAGATTTCGGCAGCATAAGCATCGGTCCGGCCGGCCAGGTGCTGATCAACTACCAGGATGGCCTGTCCGGAGGGGCGCCAGGCGGTGAAGGCCCGGGGAAGCGGCCTTGGCGGCTCCCTTTCTGGCCGCCACCGAGCAGCGTCACGGGCGTGTCGTCGGTCCACAGCACGGGCGATTGCAGCAGCAGCTCTTTCTGCCGCTGGTAGAGCGGCCGCAACAGTTCCGCGGCCGCTTGCACCCAATCGCACTGGGTGCTGCGCGCGATGTGCAGACCGTGTCGCATGAAGAAGTCTTCCTGACGGTAGAGCGGCAGGTGGTCGCCGAACTTAGCGATGACGATCTGCGCGATCAAGCCTGGTCCGGCGATGCCACGAGCAATCGGCCGCACCGGCGGCGGCGGGCTTGCCACGCCGTCTTGGCAGTGTCGGCAGGCGTACTTGGGTCGCACGTAGACGTGCACTTCGAGTTTCGCCGGGACGTACTCCAGAACCCGGCTCTCGTCCTGGCCAATGCAATCTTTCGCCCGGCCGCAGCCCGAACACTGCTTGTCCGCTTCGCTCAGATCATGCTCGTGCCGATAGTGCGGCAGCTTGTCGAGGTCGAGTCCTCGACGACGGCGACGCGGCGACCCTGGCGAGCGGTAGTTCTGGAGTCGGCTCGACCGGTTGAGCCGTTGTGGTCGAAGGTTCGAGATCAAACAGATGCCGCTGACCCTCTCCCTCGACCAGCTTCTCGGTTCGTCGACCGTAGATCCACCGCTTCAGCGCTCTCAACTCCTCCAGCGCGGCCTGATGCGTCGCTTGCAACTCTCCATACGAAGCGGCCGTCTTCTCCAACACGCGGCTCAGCTCGGAGGCCCGCTGGAAAGCCGCCACCAACAGCCGTTGGCATTCGGCGAGATCGTTCGGAAGAGCGTGGGCGTCGTCCATGACGCCCGTAATCTTAGGAACGCATTCCGATTAGGGAAGAGTAGCGCTGCAAGAATTTACCACGGGGCGACGATACCGGCGCCGACGGCGGCGGCCGCTGTGCAGATCGAGGCCGCCCAACAATCGCGACAGTTGTTTGTAGTCGAGCTCCACGCCCGCCTGGCCGCCGGCCGGCATTTCGAAAACGCCGCGCTCCAGTCGCTTGTACCAGATGCAGAAGCCGTCGCGGTCCCAGAACAAGATCTTGAGTCGGTCGCGGTCACGATTGACAAACAGAAACAAGTGCCCCGACAACGGATCTTGGTTGAAGATCCGTTCCGCGAGCCCCATCAGCCGGTCGAAACTGTAGTTCATGCTGGTGGGCCTCGTGCAGAGAAAGACCCGCAGCTCGGAGAAGTTCGTCATGACTGGGCCGCCTTCCAGGGTCGGAGGGTTCCCGCGGCTTTGATGACGGCGACGAGCGCGGCCTGGCCGACGCCCTGCGGCAGTCGCACGACGCCTCCATTGGGCAACTCGATCTCCACCGGCGAAGCTTTGAGCGAGATCGGCAAAAAGGCCGCCTCGCTTACGTCTTCCGATTCTGCCCGCAGGCGATCACCTTCCTCCTCAAGCAGCGCCGCCGGTACGCCGTCCTTGAGCTGCCGTTGCCAGCGGTAGAAGGTTGACCGAGAGACTCCCTCTTGCAGGCAGTACACCTCGATGCTGAGTCCGCTCGCCTTCTGGCTCGCCAGCCGCTCCTGCCAATCCAGCCACTCATCCAACGAGGCCACAGGCCTGCCGTGCTTCGCCATCACTCGCCCCCATCAGTAACTGAAACAACCACGCTCAGCCTAACAGGGGCGACAAGTATGGATTCAGCGGACGCTTACCCCTTTGATGACTCGCGCTGCCGCTGTCAAAAAGGCATCCCTTTGACGGGACCGTTTCGGAGCGCCGGAAAGGCAGCCCTTTTGTCGGAATGACGCTCGGCTGCCAATTGCGGACGTTCTGGCCCGCAGCGAGCCCCGGCAAACGAACCTTTTTTGCTGTTGCCGCTTAGCAGGGGAATTGGCCGGCCATGCAGGCGGCTAGAAAGCTGGCCGGATAGCTCGACGCGGAGGTTTGTCGCGGTGATAATCGGGCCGTTCGATCGGACGGCTGCGATGTTTTGATTCCGATTTCCTCGCTTATTGGAGAAACGCTCATGATCACGATTCTATCGACGATTTGCCGCTCGGTTACGACCGCGACGAAACGCTCCCCGATACGACGCCTCGGCTCGTTGGTGCTGGCGGTCCTCTGCGGTTGGACGAGTGCCGCCCTGGCGACACCGTATACCTTTATGTCAGTGAGCGGCACCAATGTTCCTGGCAATGGGACAGCCGTCAGCACGTTCACGAGCGGCCTTGGGAACGGCATCATTACGGTGGACCACAACTCCACAACTCCGAATTCTCTGGGAAACTGGGGGACTTACGACAACATCAATTCCCAGATTAACCCGTCGATGTTTGCCACGCTCTTCCCCGGCAGCGGCAACGTGGACGGCCACCTGGCCCAGTCGATGTATGGCGATCCCACTCCCCCGCCAGGCTCTCCTGTCCCGATACCCAACGTAACGACCGTCACCTTTGATCTGACCACCTACACCGGGAATTTGCCCACGCTCGCATTTGGAATCTGGAACACGACCACGGAAGTCGGCTCGCCCGTCTACAACGTGCAATTAATGGACGCGTCTAATGCGATCGTTTCGCCCTCTACGGTCAGTATCCTCGGCAACGACGACAACACGGGCACTGGCGGCGTTCTCGGCTTGCATCATATGCTTTTCACCCCGTCGTCCGGCGACATCTCGTTCGGTGCCAACCTCAATAATGGCGGCATCCACACAGATGCTCTGTTCTTTAACAACATTCCTGCTGGAACCAAGGAAATCATCGTGACTGCCACACTACCCGCGCTAAACAATCTTGGAGATGGGGTCGGATACTACTTCGCTGAGCCAGTGCCCGAGCCGTCGACGCTCACGCTCGCTGCATTGGGCCTCATGGGTCTGGGCTGCTTCACCCTGCGGAACAAGTTTCGCCGGGCCTAACACGCTGCCGCCATAACTCGTAACCCCACAAAGCCCCGCTCGGCCCCTTGATCTGGCGGGGCTTTTTCTTGCCCCAGCCGCATTTGCTCCCTGGGCTGTGTCATCAAGTCAACCGTATTGCGGCACTCCCGAAATACCACGCTTTGATGCGAGCCGCCGCTTGGCTCGTCCCGGATTCTCGTGCGTTTTTCGACGCACGATTTTCGTGCCGAGAACTCAAACGTATCTTGAGAATCGCTCTCGACTGGACGATGGCCGCCGAAATGGCTTGAAAGGCAGCGCATCAAAGGAACCATTTACGGGAGTGAGTTTGATTCCCCGAACCGCCCACCCGAGCCAGGCTACTCCAGCATTTTGGCAAATTCGTGACAATTGCAGCGAAATCGCTTGACGGCGGGCGGGCGAACGACCACAGTTGCGATGGACTTCGCTCCCCGGATAGCCTGAGGGCTGCCGCGGGCGCAATCAAAGAATCCACCGAGCAACGCTACTGTAAAGAAAAGCTGTCTGGACTCTCTTAGGCCCGCCCGTAATACGGTGGCGTTCCCAGGAGATTCTTGACAGCTTTTTTTTACCAACAGCACGGACTACTAAATCCGACTGCCACAGCCACGCGCGGCCGAACGAACGGCAGCGATCTTAGGACCTCTCTATTTTCATCCTGACTTGTCGGAAGGCAGCGGTGCCTTCCAGAAAACGCCGGTGCCTGTATTTTGATGTGGCGTTCACGGCACGACGTGCCCGTGACCGCCTGAGAAAGAGAACGTTAGTGACCACGAAAACGCGACGCGATCAAGAAACAGGACGCTTGCGCTCCGCCCCTTGTGGTGGAACCTGAGCGTCCTTTTTCTTTGCTTGCCTGAAAAACCAATCCGCTGCCAACAGCTTAAGGAGTCCGTAAATGAACGCACGAAAAACCCGTCATTTTTCTCTGCGGCGGTCGTGCCATGTGGCGATCGCGCTTTCCTTGGTGGCCTTGTGCGCCGTTTCCCCCGGCCGCGCCCACGCCGTGGGACTCACCATCACGCCTACGTTCGACAGCTCGATCACTAGCGATCCCAACGCCGCTGCCATCGAGGGAGCGATCAACGCGGCAATCGGGGTTGTGGCATCAGATATCAGCACTCCGATGAACGTCACAATTTACTTCCAGGAGCTGCCCTTCTTCGATCCTGCTTTGGGCCGAAACACTACGGCCGATGGTCCGCTCCCCTACTATGATTATTACAACGCACTGAAGGCCATTGACACGGCCCCGGGCGCGTCCAGCGCCCAACAAACCGCGTTTGCTTCCTTGGGGGCGGCTCCATCGGGGCCAACCTCGGGCAATCCCGTTACCGGCGCCACTCAGGTGGAAATCACTGGACCCAACTTTAGGGCTTTGGGATTTGACGGACCCCCTGCTACTCAAGCTTCTAATGGACAGTTTTACGACTCGGTCATCTCGTTGAATCCGTCGCTCACATACCCGCCAAACGCCAACAACGGCAGCAACTACGGTCTCCAGGCCGCGGCGACGCATGAGATTGACGAGGCCCTCGGCATCGGCGGCAATGGCTCGGGTCTCGCCGGCGTCAGCCTCTTCGGGCTCGCCCCCGGACCATTGGATCTCTACCGCTATTCCGCGCCGGGCGTCCGCAGCTTTTCTGTACTTCAGACGACGAGCCCCTATGCCTACTTCTCCATCAATGGGGGCAACACGGTCCTGTCTTACTTCACTCAAAACTCGCAACTCGACTACGGAGATTGGCTCAGTAATCCCCGTCCCGCGGGCTACGGACCGCAGGTACAGGACGCGATCGCAACTCCCGGTACGAATCCGGCGTTGGGAGTTAATGAGCTCACGGCCCTGAACGTCATCGGGTACAACCTGGTGGTTCCCGAGCCGGCTAGCGTCACACTGCTTGCCCTGGGAATGGCCTTTTTGGTGTACTGCCATCGGAGGAGATTTGCACCGGGCCGGCCGTCGGCCAAATTGCCTGCTTAAGACGGCCAAGGGGTCGTTGGTGGCCCCAAACTCGCCGTAGTGGAAGCAATACGAAGCGTTTCTAGGTGGAAGTGCTTCGGGGTATCGCGTAAATCGCGGTGGTAGACCATCCGCGCCTAGGGCGTCTGTCAGCGGGTGCGAATCGCGCCTGGCCGTGTCGGTTGCTCGGCCGGAAGCACGCCGGCCCGAAACCGGCAGATTCTCATTTACCCGTACGTATAGCGGGACGTTCTGTAATACCACCGATTGCTGACGCTCGCGACCTGCATCAAAAGGTCACTCGGTTGTGCGACGCTCTTGCGGCCAGACCGTGGTCGGAAGATGCCCGTCACTAGAGCTGACCGACGTCGAACTTCTGGATGCGGTGATTGTAGGCATCGACGACGTACAGATGCCCACGGCTGTCGATCGCCACACCGTGGGGAGCCAGGAACTGGCCCGGTTCGCGTCCCTGTTGCTCACCGAAGCCGCGAAGGTAGCGGCCATCACTGGTGAACTGCTGAACTCGGCCGCCGGCGGCACTGATCCACAGGCGGTCGTTGCGGTCGCAACAGACGGCGATTGGTCCGTGCATGCTTTTTAGTGGTTCAAATTCGCGGCCGAAGCTGCCGGGCCGATCTTCGAGATCACCGAAGGCCAAGAGAAAGGCGCCTTCGGCCGTGAATTTCTGCACACGGCCGTCCATGGCTTCGGTCGTGTAGACGTTGCCCTTACTGTCGAGAGCAACGAAATCGGGGCCTCCGGCGCGTGACTTGACGTTGGTATTGCCGCCAAACTCCCCAGGCTTCGTTCCGTGCCTTCCCCAAGTGACCAGAAACCGGCCATTGGGATCGAGGACTTGGATGCGGTGATTGGTTTGATCGGCCACATACACGCGGCCGTCTGGCGCGATAACTAGCCCGCCCGGATAGTTGAATTCACCCGGGCCGGTGCCCGTTTTGCCCCACTCGTGAAGCAACTTGCCGGCGGAACTGTAGAGCGTGAGACGGTCGGGGTTGACTTCTTTGCTCCCGACCGCAGTTGGAAAATGGCTGAGATAGATGTTTCCCGCCTTGTCCAGCGCGATGCCGCCAGGGCTAGGCAGGACGGCAAAGTGACCCAAGAGCTTGCCCTCGCGGTCGAATCTCTGCACGCGATTGTTGTAATGGTCCGTGATCAGGATTTCGTCGGCCGGATTGATGGCGATCCCAATTGGGAAATGGAACTCACCGGGCTCTGTTCCCTCTTTTCCCCAGGTTAGGAGGAAACGAGCCGCAGGTAGCTCGGGCTCGGCAGCACACGAGCAGGATGCCTGGTAAATGATGAGGCCTGAAACCATCACGACGGCCGCCAGTTGGGCGACCTGTCGTCGTCGCCGGGCGAGCCTGCGAGCCGTGTAGCCCGTGCTCCTTGCTAATGCGCGGAACATCGAAATTGCTGTCGCCATAGGCCTAAACCTCGCGCACAGAAGCCGGAAACCATGTGGCGGCGGAACCTCGCGCCGCCCAGCATGTATCATTTGCGTACATCCAATCCTCGAAGGAACATTATCACCCGAACCGTTCGACCAAGTCCAATCAGGCCAACTGGTTTCTCGAATTCCGAGAAAACGACCATTTTCTCGGAATGACCCGCGGCTGCCAATTATGGGCGTTCCGGCCTTGTTGCGAGCCCCACCAATCGAACGATCGCCGGGGCGTCACCTGACCTAAAACCCGTATGTTGGATCGTCAGGTTGTACTCTGCCTGACAAATCGGCGGCACTAATTCCCTCCCACAGCCTGCTTGACGTCCGATATTCGCTCCGCGCGTTGGTGGACGCCGCTCTGGTGCAGGATAAGGTGTGTCACTTTGCCGGCGTCGTCCTTCTCGAACGAGAGCTGCGCGTAAATGACCTTCAAGAAGAACTCTGCCTCCGATTCCGGGAACAGTTCGAACTTCGGCTGGCCGGTGAGTTGCCCTCGCAGACGCTTGTCGTCGCGGGTGATAGTCAACTCAACGCCCGGTGCCAGTCGATACTTCCCTACCAGCGCGTCGTAGCACGCCGGATCGACCTGAGCAACCTGGTGGGCCCGCGGCAGGCCGTACGGCTCGCCCATCAGGATCGACATCAGCTCACGACCCATCTGATCGCACGGCCCGTCTTCAAAATTGCTCAGCACCACAGTGCACGACCGTGTTTGCGGACAGTGAACGTACATGGAATGAAAGCCGTTGATGCCCCCGTTGTGGTGGCATCTCCACGAGGTTGTCACCCGTAACCATCGCTGCCGATCGATCGACGAACTGATTGACCTGACCTACGACTGCTTCGAAACCAACAACAACCATTTCCTCGACATGCGACATACCTTCGCACTGGCCGCCTAGCGCACCAGTCCGGAGGAGGTTTTATTTAGTAAGTCAACAAGAAGCACGGAGTCAGGCAGGTTGTGAAGCATCCCCGAATAACCTGCAACCTGTCGCGCCCTTGCAACACCGCTATTCAATTCGCAATCGAAGGAATACGAGACCGTTATCCTTGGGCACGACAAGCATACTCCCCGTGCAGTCGATTGCTGCGGCGATGTGAGTCTGATACGCATTGCCGAGCTTGAGGACAGTCTGGCCGGTAGCTGGATTCACGACCGTGACGAAATTCGCGTCGCACACGAGCAGTCGCCGATCGTCATCGATAAAAAACGCATGGTGCATGTCTTCGGAATGCGAGAATCTAAGTTGCTCGACGAAGGTGCGAACGTCGTAGATGCGGACCTTTTTGTCCGTGGAGACGGTAACCATTCGCTGGTCATCGTGAGACAAGTGGATCGATTGCACGACGGCGCCGTGCGCTCCTGTCTGCCGCAGCAGTCCTCCGGTCGCCACATCAAAACACCGAATCACGCCATCGTTGCACGACGTGACCAGAGAGCCGCCAAGCGGTAGCATGGCTAGAATCGTCTCGGGATGTTCAAACCGCCACCGCTCTTGGCCGGTCCGCGGTCGACCGCAACCAGCGACCCGTTCCGTGCGTACGCCAAGAGCGCGTCCCCGGAGATCAGGGTGATCTGTCTAATGCCGGCAGCTAACCGGAATGACTCCAAGGGCCGGCGGTGTTCGAGATCCCACGACTTGACCTCTCCACCGTCGTCGACCGACACGATGGAAAGGCTATCAGCGGCAACAGCGATTCCACGAACTGTCGAAGTATGACGGCCAAGCGACGTTGCTACTGGATGAAGTGGATCAAGGAATGCCAGTACTTCGCCCGAGTGCAATCCGGCAAACAGCGATTTGCCATTGGGCGCCCAGGCCAGCGACTCGGCACGAGCCCCAAGGTCGAGCTGAACCGTCGTGGGATCGCTCAAATGGAGTTGCCACTTCCGCACCGTGCCATCCTCGGACCCGCTCAGAAATGTATTGCCGTCCGGCAGCGGCGCGAGACAGCGCACAGAATCGGAGTGCCCATGCAGCACACGTTCCACCTCCTCAAGTTTCCGAAGAGGTCGGACCACAACATCAGGATGGGCACCGTCGCCGCCAGCGAGCAGCCAGCGGTTGCCGCCGAGGACGGCCAGGGAAATCGTGTTCGGCATGCTCAGCCGATCCGCATGAGTGCTGTAACCGTGATCTGGCCGAAAGTCCCATTGCAGCAGGTGCCGATGGCTCGTCGCAAGCAGCCATTTTCCGTCCGCGTCAAATACGGCTTGTCGAATGGACGAATCTGGCGGCGATTCGAGTATTCCGGTGGATACTTCACCCGGCGGCTTGTTCGCGAGATAGTCCCAAACGCGCACATCGCCATCCTCGCTGGCGGATAGCAGCCACGGCTTCTGGGGGTGAAACAGAATTCGCCGCACCGCTGCCCCTTGGCGATACAGCTCCCGGACGAGTTCGTTGCGATCCAGATTCCACAGCAAGACTGCGCCCCTCGGCATCGCCACTTGCGAGCCAAGTGCCCGACGTCGACACGGCGATCGAGCCGATCCATTCGTGATGCTCTTTCCAGATGGCGACCGATTCGCCGTCAGCGACTCGCCAGAACCGGATCGTGTGGTCATCGCCGCCGCTGATCAACGTCTCGCCGTCGGGTGTAAAGAGGACGCAATCGATATTGCCGGGCCCATGCCCCGGGAGTTTGCGAACGAGCTTGGCGGACTCCAATGACCACAGACGAACCATGCCCTCGCGGTCTCCCGTCGCGAACACTCCTTGTTTGGGTTCAAAGGCAAGTGACCACACCGGCGAGGACTGCTCCGCCACGACTTGCGAGTAGCGGTGCATACTATTCCACAAATATTGCCATTCAATGCCGCGCAGGTCGCGTTCGCCGGTGTGCGGCAAGTACCGTTCCAGTAACTCTTGCGCTTCCAAAGGCGTCGAGCGGTCCCATGCCTCCTGCGCCAATCGCATGTCGGCGCAATAGGCATACTCACGGGCGACCAGTTCCCGCTGGTGGTGCCAGGCTCGATTGCTCTTCAGCCCGAGCTCTTTGTTGGTCGGTCTGTTGCAGAGCCGCCGAGACTTTGACGTTTGACCAGGCGAGTCCCACGAGAACTACCAGCAGCGATATCGCCGACACGAAATAGAGACCGGCCCAGGCGGGATTGCGGTATGCCCATTTACGAGACCGCTCCCACCTGCCTGCCGGTCGGGCAGCAATCGGAACACCGCGCAGATAGCGATCAAGATCATCAGCGAGCGATTGGGCCGAGAGGTACCGACTGCGCCGGCTCCTTTTCCAGGCACTTCTCGCAGATCGTCTCCAAATCACGCGACGCCGCCGGCCGCAACTGACGAATCCGTCGTGGCTCTTCCGTTGCAATCTTTCGCAACACCTCGATATCGCTGTCGGCTTCGAACAGAGATTGGCCGCTCAGGAGTTCGTAAAAGACGGCCCCCAGGCCGTAGACCTCGCTCGCGGGCCCAATCTCTCTGACACGTCCCTCGGCTTGCTCGGGAGGCATGTAACGGAGAGTGCCCAGCAGCGCCCCTGTCCTGGTCATGTCCTGGCCGTCGCTTGCCAGCTTGGCCAGACCAAAATCCATCAGCTTGGGTGTGGCCTCGGCGAGCGCCAAGTCGGCGGTCGATGTTTCGGTAGCAGGCACCAACAGAATATTGTTGGGCTTGATGTCGCGGTGGAGTACGCCACGGTCGTGAGCGTGGGCCAGGGCCATCGCCAGCTTCTGAACGAATTCCGCGATCACGCGGGAGTCGACAGCGGCGGGGTGATCCCGCAACCAGGCTGCCAGCGTAACGCCGGGATAATACGCCGCTGCGATGTACGGCAAGATTCCATCCGAACCGGCTTCGAGCACCGAAATGATGTTCGGATGATCCAGTTTTGCGGCCGCCCTGGCCTCCTGCTCAAAACGTGTTTGCAACTCCGTCGAGGCTAGTACTTCGATGCGCGGGATTTTCAGTGCAACATCCCGTTCGGTCCGCGGATCCCAGGCTCGATATACGATGCCGAATCCGCCCGTGCCCAGCTCCTCGAAAACTTCAAAGCGGCCAACCCTTTTCTGGCCTCTTCGCTGATCCGCGAGTCGCCGACTATCCGTTAGCTTCCCAGTTGCCTGGTCTCCCTGCCCTGGTTGCGGCGCAAAGCCCGCCAGCAAGCCAATGCATTCCTTGGCGAGGCGAATTCGCTCTTGCACGCTCGGAGGCGCCGTGCTTTCCAAAGCACTCGACGTCGTGTTCCATCTCGCTGACGGCCTTCGAAACCTCCGCGCGGATGACGGAGGCGGGTACATCCGCGATTCGCTGCTCCCTCCTGCAGGGCGTGAAGAAACCGCTGGAGCGCCGCCGCGGTCGTCACTGTGCCCGACGGGGTGCGGAGCGCTTCGAGACGAACCCGGTGGCCACCGACTAAGGCCCCGACCCGGTGCCATCGCCAAAGCGTTGAGCCGGCAACGGGCCGGTTCTTTCGCCGGTTTGGCAAGAGCCGGGCGGCGGCTGAGAGTGTCAAAAGTTGTTCCGCGCTGATGTCGATCATCACATCGCCCTGCACGCGTTCACGAGAATTTCAAACGCTGTGCAAAGCCTAGCAGTCCAAAATCGGCTGATGGTCAGGCGAAACTAGGAAATAACTAGGCCTCTTTAACCCGAGCATAGTAGCCGAGTTAGCGCGAGAAGGTGCAGCCTGATCGACAAACTGCACGATTAGAAAGGTTGACCCAGTCGCAAGTTGCGAAGAACTCGGTGAGACGGTCCGGGTCGAAGAGTGGGTCAGGAGACAGGCCGGTGACTAAGGCTGCGAGTTCGTCAGCTTGGACCTTAGCGGGAGCTAGCCGGCAGAGATTCGCTTGAGCCAGCTCGAAGTAGGCCAAAGCTGTGGGCACTGTCTCCCAGTAGAAACCGATGTGCACTGCGTCCGCGAAAACCGGTCTTGGTTCTAGCCAGATCCGGCTGCCTCCACTCCCTGACGCTGTTCGAGCCGCCAGCCTATCCCGCGGCTGCTCGCGATCTGAATTTCCAATTGCGACAGCAGCAACCGTAGCTCGTGAATCTCATTGGTCACGGTGCCCTTCTCCGGGCGAACAGGATCCATGCTGCCGTCGCCCCATGCCCGATCCGCGAGCAAACACCAGTCCGTGTAACTTTCACCACGCCGCACGAGTACCTCAAGAATCCGCCATTTTAAGGGCGATCTGATCTCAACTTCTGCATCGATGCCGGTGCGTCCGACGGTGCGAGCGCCTTCATTAAGCCAGATTCCAAGATGGCCAGGCGCGGTGCGCGGCCATCAGCGTCCGCTCCGATCTGGTAGCGCAACTTCAGCTCGCTTTGCAAAGCCCCTTCAAGTCGATCGAGGTGCTTTCGGATGCCGAGCAAAAGATCCTCCGGCATCCAGCTATCCGGATTGCCCACAGGAAACTCGTCCTCGGCCAAGGCAAGCTCCCTCCACAGACCCTGTAGGTCGAGCTGCCATGATTCGAAGCCGGTAAATTGAACGCAGTTTGGATAGAACTGGCGGGCCAACCGCGGGGCTCTCTGATGAGTCTCAACTAGCTGCTCGGTCGGGGCTTGCTGTCCAGGCACCGGTGGGGACATCAAAAAAGGGCGGTCGGCTCGCTGGGCCGCTACGTCAATCTCATGCCACTCTTGCGTCCTTCGCAAGCATTCGACATGGCACGGGAGAGCTTCGACCTTTAATCCCAATTCCATCGCCAAGTGGCCGGCGGCATCCAGCAAATCCGCGATGATCCCACGAACGCTCTCGAAGAGCCGGTCGGCTGGACCGCACACGGCCCCACTCGGTTCATCAGCATCGTCATCTCCTCGGGCCAGTGCTTCTTCGCTGCCGTGCCATTGCTCCGCATACCACTCTGACGTGACGGTTTGCAAAAAGGCCGCAGACTGCCGCGCGATGTCCTCCTGAATCTTATGTCGCGCATCGCCAGCTGCCACTCGGCGGGAATACCGCCCCAGTTCATCCGCGGTAGCCTCGAACTCCGTTCGGTTGCGAACTGACAGGCAGTAGCCAAGGGCCACAAACTCCAACCGCCTGAGCTTTCGCCCAAGCTGGTAGGCGATAAACAGCGGATGCTCGGACGTTGATATTTGCGTTGATGTGGTGCTCATCGGTCTTTTTTTGAAACGGGTTTGATTGCGCCAACTCTGCCTGCAGTTATCCAATTTGACTCATGATATCCGACGCAAGCCGGTTGTCTCGGGCCGCATACAACTGCGTGACGTCGGCCCGGCTGTGGCCCAGAACGACCTGGGCTGCCTCCAGCCCGAACCGTTGCCGGATCGCGGTCGCTGCCGCATGACGAAGCTGGTTAGGCGACCAGCGATGGCGCTTACGCCAGTTGGCTTGCTCTTCGTCGTTGAGCTCGGCAGGTGGTGGGAATGCCCGAACGCAGGCTCGCTGGATCGCGCGGCCGTACGCGTCCTTCGAGTACTGCACCCCGGGTTGCTTTTTGGGACGGGCCTTGCTGCGGTCTCGCTGCGACGGCTGCACCTTGCTCTTCCGCCGCATACGCAAATCGCGAAGCCGCTGCGCTGGCTATCAGCCGGCGAAAAACAATACACTTCCGCATCGTGCGCCAGATACGGCTCTATGATCTGTTGCGCCCGCGGCCCGATGAAGATCAACCGGTCGCGACCATGGTGCTCAGTCTTGTGGCTGGCCGGTGCGCAGATCCAGACCTGACCGCTGCGCTTGACCTCGCACGGCCGCAAGCTGCAAAGCTCGCCCGGCCGGCATCCCACCAGCCGCTGGAGTTCGACCATGTCACGCACCACCGGCGGCAGGTAGGGCAGCGTCGCGGCAACCGTGCGTTCATCGACTGGCGCGATCGGCTGCGTTTCGCGAGCTTGGCTGCGTCCGCGGCGCAATCCCGTGACGGAGAGTAGGCCCTGAAGAACCGCTGGTGGGCAAAGTTCCTCAGAGACCGCCCAGCGGAAAGCACGTTTGATCCTGCCGATGGCGCGCATTAACGACCCGGCGGCAAATCCCGTCTTCGATCAGCTGGTTTCGCAGGGTCTTGAGCGCCAGCGGGCCGAACTCGGGCACTGGTAGGCTGCCGTACAGTCGCCGGCAGGGGCGCAAGGCATGCTTGACGTTGGCCAATTCGCCGGTTGGCTTTCCCTGCTTGATGTAATATGTCTTGGCGAACTGCCAGTACAAGGCGATGAGCTGCTCGACCGTCAACTCGCTGTGCGCTTGCGGATTTTGGACGGTGGTCGAACTCGTGGCCAGTTGCGACTGGCGCTCGGTGCGCCACTGGGCGATGGCCCGCTCGTAGCACTCGTGGCTTTCGGGGCTGCCGTGCGTGCCGAGATAGTGGTCGACGCCGTCGAGGCGTACGACAGCTTGGCCAGACGCCCTGTGATGGCAATACGACGGAACTTTTCCAGTTTTGCGAGGCATGTGCGCGCTCCTTTGATTCTTCCGTACATTACGGAGGAATTTGGTGTCTTGGAGCCGCACTGCCCGACACGGGCAGGTAAATCTAAATCCAGATTTCGGCGACGTTTCGAACGAGAGCGGGAGACGAGACTCGAACTCGCGACATCCAGCTTGGGAAGCTAGCGCTCTACCAACTGAGCTACTCCCGCGGGGCTCTTGCGCTTGAGTCTATGCCGCGCCTTCGGCAATTTCAAGCAGCACGACGCGGCGGCGCGTACAATCGACTTTGGACGAGTCGAATTGCCCGCCAGTCCGAGGAGCGTACGCACCCGATGGCGTTCAAGAAGCGAATTCCATGGATCGTGGCGGCCGCAGTGGCGGTTGCCGCGGGGCTGGCAATGCTGGCGTGGCTGACATCCTTCAGGCGGCCCGACCCTGCCGCGGCGCTGCGGGACCGGCTGATGGGCCAGTCGGCCCGCGATGTCGAATCCGTTCTCGGCCAGCCCGCCTTTCGCGAGAACGACGACCGCACCTGGCACTATCTGGGCGAAGCCAGGGTCCGGCAATTCGTGGGCGACGTGGGCCCGGTGGGGGACTTGATCGTCGAAATGAATGCCGACGGCACCGTCGCGCGCGTCTATCTCGACGAGTGACGCCAGCGGCTCGGGGGGACCGGCGTGCATCGGGCCGTGCGCGGCCGAATCAGTGCGGGTGGCGTTCCCAATCGGCCAGTTGGCGCTGCACTTCGGACAACTCCAGAGGCGCCTGTCCGATCGGCGGTCGCGACTGCTCAGCGCGGTCGTCGAGCGACGACGAGGCGTCACGTTCGTCGACCTCCTGCTCTAGCGACAGCAGCCAGCCCGGCGCGTCGAAGCCCACGCCGGTCGGATGCTGGGCCAACTCCTCGACTTCCTGCTCCAAGGTTTCAAAGGGCCCGAGGGCAGCGGGGCCATCTGGCCCGCGGACTTCCTCCATGGCTGGCCGGATGAGGGCGCGAACTCGGTCGATGGCCAACGGCCGGACGAACCGCTCGGCCAATCGATCGGTGACGGTGGGCAGCCGCATGTGGTATTTTTCTTCGAGCTCGGCGAGCGCTTTTGCAGCATGTCGGCCAACTCGGCGGTGCGCTCGGCAAGCGCCGGCGCCACATCTCGGCGGCGCCGAGCCGGCCGCGACGAACCAGCACCAGATGCGCGGCGACGACGGGCTTCAGGTGCCAGGCGATGCGATCATAGTGGACCCGCAGGCGGAGAAAATCGAGCAGCGTGTAGAGCATGTCGCCGTGGTCCGACTGCGTGGTGGTATTGTTGTAATCGCGGTACTCGCCATAGTTTTCGACCACGGCCTCGAAGACGACGGTCAGATGTTTCACCGCCGTGGCACGCGTCAGACCTTCGTCCAAGTCGCGGACGAGCGACAGTTCCTGTTCGCCTGCCGGCTCGTGCTCGATGCGCTCCAGCCAGGCCTCGATCCCCTGGTGCAGAATCGCCCGCAGATTGCCGACGTTCAGGAATTGTTGCTTGAAGAGATCGGCGCCATAGCGCTGGATGAACTCGACGAGACCCTGCCAGCTTTTGTCGTCGGCGATTTTTTCGAGCGCCGACAGGCGCAGCGTACGGCTGTGGGCCAGCCATTGCTTGACCAGCGACTCGGTGACGCGTTCCAGGCACTCGACCAGCTCATTGTCGGTGGAATCGGGTTGGTCGGCGGCGGCGGGCCAATCTCGTGAAACCGCGGCCAGCGATTCGACGATCGCCTCGTATCCTGAGGCAAACAACCGGTCGAACTCGCTGATCGCGCCGGCGCCGACGGGGTTGTCCGTCTCCATCATCCGCGCCGCCTCGATCAGTTGGCACGTCTCGCCCAGCATTCCCACCCGGGGCAGCCAGGTCAGCAGTTCGCGCAGGTTTTGCTGCAGCGAGCGGGCTTCGATCATCCGCAGGGCATCGCCTCCCTTGTTCAACGGCACGTACAGTAACTCGCGGTGGGCCAGGTCGTCGAGCAGGGCTGGCCACACGGTCGCGCAGCCTCCGCGTCGCCGCGAACCACGGCTCGCCACATCGCGTCGAGCGGCGCCTCCGCGGCCGACTCGTCGCGCGCACTCGCCGCGCGGATCGCGCGGGCGGCCTCGGCGGTTTCCAGCGCCGTGGCCACGATCTTTTCACCCAAAGCCTCTTTGAGCGCGCGGCGGCGATCGAATTCGATCAGCGAGTCGCGGCTGGCCGAGGGATCGGGAATCTGCCGCTGGTCGACCGATTCCAGCAACTCCAGCAGCCGCGCGTGATTCTGGTCGGCCGGTACGAGCCAGCGACTGAGCGTTTCGCCCGGCAGCGGCCAACGGGAATTTGGCCCCCCGGCCAGGACGGCCTGTTTCCACAGCGCGGCCAGCGAGTGCAAGAACGCCAGCCGAGCGCCGACGCGGCGCGCCTCCTGCTCGAGTTCGAAGTCGGTGGCTGGACCGGTGCCGCCTTCGAGCATGTCGGACTCGTTGCCATCGCCGGTGCTGTCGCGGTAGACCACCTCGTCGTAGGCGGCCTGAAAGAGATTCGACGGCCCGTCGTCGGAGTCGTCGAGGTCGTCGTCGGCGTCGCCGCGGCGTCGCGACGCGCAACGCGAGCCACCGAGCAGCTCCAGCGAGGGCACCTGCCAGAAATCCTCGGCGTTGGCTTCCAACTGGTCGAAGAACCTGCGCACGAGCGAGCCTCGATCCGCCGTCAGCGTCGCGGCTCCATCGCCGCCGCCGGCGATTGCCGCGAGCACCCGGCCGGCCAGGTCGTAAAACGAGTGCTCGCCCTGCTTGAGCGGCATCATTCCGGCCTGGCTCAACCACTGCATCAATAGCCCCGTGGCCGCCATGGGGTCGGGCTTTCGCAACAGCGCGGTCAGCACCAGCGCGTAGGCTTTCGGCGAGTGGAACTGATCGACTCGTTTGCGCCAGAAGGCGATGTCGCCGGCCGCCGCGCCGGCCGCCCGGAATGCTTCGAGCGCCTGGGCCACTTCGCGGGCCGATTCGAAGGCCTCGCGGCCGGAAAACGATTCGACGCTCTCGACCGTCGTGGTGGCAAACGAATCCCACCACTCGGCAAGCCGCTGCATCCGCCGCGCCAGCTCGGAGTCGATCCCGGCCGCGCCGCGAAGGGCCGTCTCGCTCCACAACCGGCAATAGAGCTCGAAGATTTGCTCGACCGTTTCGATCAACTGGTCGATCCGATGGTCGGGGACGCTGTTTTCCACGGCTGGAAACAGGCTGAATTGCCCCTGGAACCCCAGCACGTTCCAGGGATCGACCATCGCGCCGCAATGGATGGCTCGCTCGAGCAGGGCTTCGACTTCGCTCCCCAGGGCCAGGCCCTCGTCGAGCCGACCTCGCTCGATCGCCAGGTGCGCGGTGGTCAAGCGGCACTGGATCTCGCAGGCCATCCGCGCGGACGCGACGGGCACGACCCGCGCCTGGCGCATCGGCGGCGGCCGGATAGCCCATCCGGGCGAACAACAGCGCCAGATGCACGCGCTCGAGCTGCGCCGCCCGGCGGCGGGCCAACTGCTGATTCAGGTGCTGCGCGCACGCCGGCCAGCGGCTGCTTGCCGGCCAGTGCTTCGCGCGCAGCCGCGTACCGTGCTCGCCCTCGACCCCGGCGACGAACTGTCGATAAAAGGCGTCGCGATAGGCGGCAATCCGCGGCACCAGCGTCGAGAGCGTGGTCGACGAATCGTGGGCGTCCGGGCCGCTGCCGCTGGTGCCGGCAGCCATCAGCATCGTGCCGGCCAGCACGGCGGCGGCCTCGACGAGCAACTCCTCGCGAATCGCCCCGTCGGCTTGCTCGACGCGGCCAGTAGCGTGTCGAGCGTCACCTGCTGCAGCACGAAGCGACGATAGCGCCCGCGATTGTCGATGTGATGCGGGTCCCACTGGCCAAAATGATAGTTGGGCCGCTTGTTGACCGGGTGGTCGAAATCGTAGGCCCGGGGATCGAAGGCCAGCTCGTCCAGCAACTCGGGGTCGAAATAGGCGTCGGCCAGGATGGCCGGGGCGGTGGCGTTCAAGATGGCCAGCGCGGGCTGACGATGGCCTGGTATCGCCCCGCGCCGACGCCGGTCCCGCGGCACGTACAACGGCACGGGGCGAATCCACTCGTGCGCGTAGGGCTCGATCCGCTGGGTGGTGCGAAGCACGGCCACGGGGCGATGGCCAACGTAATCGTTGAGCCTGGCGATCGCGGCGGCGACGATCCGCTGGCTCTCGTCCCACGGTCCACCGACCGCCAGAATGGCTTCACATACGCGTCCCACCAACAGCGGTCGCCAAAGCTCGCGGTCGGACTGGTGAAACAGCAGGTCGGCATGAAACTGCCGGTACGCCGGCGGAAACGCCTCGAATGCCAACCGCAACACGGCGCGGACTTGTTCCGCGTCCTGAAAGGCCGCCGAACTTCCAGCCAGCTCGTCGAGCCGGACGCCCAACAGCCGGGCCGCCTCGCCCAACGGTTCCGCCTCGTGACCCAGCGAATGCTCGAGTCCGCCCAACAGCCCGTTGAGATTGCGCAGGAATTGCGGGTCGGACGTACCCGAGGAAAAGTTCAGGTAGCCGAGGATCTCCTGCAGCTCAGCGGGGCTGAGCGTATCGCGATGTTCGCCGGCCATGGGCTGCTCCGATCTCCCCATGGTAGGAAATGCCCGCGGAGTTGGTCTACCCGCAGGCCGGCCATTGGCGCTGGGCGAACGCACGCGGGCAGTGGCAGTTGGCCCGCAGCGACGGCCATTGATGCCGGCTGTGGGCGCGGCGGTCGAGCACCGATTCTGGCTTATTGGCCGCGAGCGGCAGCAGATTACCCCCAGATGGTCCCCCGCGGGCGCATTGGCGGCGGCCGTTAGCTATGATGAAGACAATAGGGTCATAGGCCGTGTGAGCGGAGCTTGCCGGCGTGGCGCCAAGTTTGACCCGCAGCGAACTTTTGGTGGAAACTTGATTTGATGCGATTTGAAATGCGACAAAAACTGCTTCGCGTGGGCGTGTTGATGGCGGTCGTCTGTGGAAACGCGGCCTGGAGCCCCGCGGCGACGTTGGTGCCGCAAGCGGTGGCCGGCCGATTTGGGCTGGTGCGCGCCTGGTCGACGCAAATTCCTTCGCGCCGTTCGCTGGCCGCGATCGCCCACATGAATCTCGACGAGGGCATGTTGCTCGTGCAGACGCGCGGCGCGATGCTGACGGCGCTCGATGCCCAGACGGGGCGTGCGCACTGGTCGACGCAGACCGGCCCGTCGCAGCACCTGTGCACCGAGCCGGCCGCCAACGAGAAGTTCGTCGTCGTCGTCAATGGCTCGGTGTTGTACGTGCTCGACAAGCACGACGGCCGGATCGTCTGGCATCGCGAGCTGGGCGGCGTGCCCGGCTCGGGACCAGGTGTCTCGCAGACCCACGCCTTCGTGCCGATGGTTTCCGGGCTGATCGAGGGCTACAACCTTGAAAAGGGGGCCGGTCAACAACCGTGGGTCTACAAATCGTTCGGCCGCGTGCTGATTCCGCCGATGACCACGACCCAAAGCGTGAGCTGGACGACCGAGAAGGGCTACTTCTACGTCGCCGATCCGTCGGGCCGGGGCATTCGCTATCGCCTGGAGACGCGCACCGCGATCCAGTCGCGCCCCGGTTATTGGACGCCGAATCTCTACGCCTGTTCGACCGACGGCTACGTCTATGCCATTGACGAGTCGAACGGCCGCATCAAATGGCGATTCTCCGCCGGCGATGCGATCTACAGCTCGCCGATCGCGATTCAAAGCAAGGTGTACGTCGTTTCGGAGATAAACGGGCTGTACTGCCTCGACGGCGACACCGGCGGGCGGCTGTGGCACGCGCCGAACATCGCGCAGTTCGTGTCCGCCAGCCCGACGCGCATCTATGGCATCGATCGGATCGGCCGCCTGGCGATCCTCGACCTCCGCACCGGCACCAGCGCCGGCGCGATGGCGCTTGAGGATGTTTCTCAGGTCCTGGTCAATGCGCAGAGCGACCGCGTGTACCTGGCCAGCGATTCGGGACTGGTGCAGTGCCTGCGCCAAGCCGATCTGCGCTCGCCGGTGTACCACGTTCCACCGCCGGCGCCAGAGCCGGAGAGCCCGACCAAGGAAAAGCGTACGCCGACCAAAGCTCCCGCCGCCGACTCCCCTGCAGAGGAGTCGGCCGACGAACCGGCCAAGAAGGACGCCGAACCCTCCGAACCGGTTGACGAGAACGCTGCCGATCTGTTTGGCAATCCCTGACGTTCGCCCGGTGCTCGCCGTGCGGCAGCCGCGGCCCACGTCTTGTGCCCGCAGCGCGGGGTGCGAGATCGCGCCGCTGCAGCCGCCTTGACGCCCGCGGACCAACTTCTTAAACCAAGAGAGGGAAGGGATCTTCCGCCTCTTCAAGATTGAGCGGTGGTTCGCGCGAGCACGACCTTGAAGTTCGCTCGTTTTCCGCTCGTGGCCCGTGTCCAGGTTCGATCATGTCTTCGCCGCGCGTGCAACGTGCCCTGATCAGCGTCAGCGACAAGTTTGGGCTAGCCGCCTTTGCCGCGGGTTGGCCGCGGCCGGGGTCGAGCTATTCAGCACCGGCGGCACGCGGCGCCACTTGGAAGAGCAGGGGCTGACGGTCCGCGACGTGGCCGCCTACACCGGCTTTCCCGAGATGCTCGACGGCCGCGTCAAAACGCTGCACCCCAGGATCCACGCCGGCATCCTCGCGCGCCACGACCGGCCCGACGATCTGGCCGCGCTGGCCGCCCACGACATCGCCAGCTTCGAGCTGGTGGTCGTCAACCTGTATCCCTTCGAGGCAACCGTGGCCCGGGATGGCGTAACGTTCGACGAGGCGGTCGAGCAGATCGACATCGGCGGACCGAGCCTGATCCGCGCGGCGGCCAAGAACCACGCCTTCGTCACCGTGGCCACGGACCCGGCGCAATACTCGCAAATCCTCGACCAGGTCACGGCCACGGGATCGACGACTGCGGGGCTGCGGCGGGCGCTGGCCGACGCGGCCTTCGCGCGGACGGCCCGTTACGATGCCTGCATCGCCCAGTACCTGGCTGGTGCCCGCGGCGCCGAGACGTTTCCCGAGCAGTGGCGCGTCGAGCTGCGGCGCAAAGAAGTATTGCGGTACGGCGAAAACCCGCACCAGCAGGCTGCGCTTTATTCCGAACGCGACGCCGCCCAGACGGCCAACCTGGTCAGCTCCCAGCAACTGGCCGGCAAGGAGCTGTCGTACAACAACCTGCTCGATCTCGACAGCGCCCTGGCCATTGTCCGCTCGCTCGACGGGCCCAGCGCGGTGGTGATCAAGCACAACAATCCCTGTGGCACGGCTTCGAAGGAGTCGCTGGCCACGGCCGCCCGCGCGGCGCTCGACGGCGACCCGCAAAGTGCATTTGGGTCGGTCCTGGGTTTCAATCGCCCGTTGGACGCGGCGACCGCGGCCGTGCTGGCCGAGCCCGAGCGGTTTGTCGAGGCCATCGTGGCGCCCGACTTCGATGCCGAGGCGCTGGAGATCCTCACGACACGCCCCAAGTGGAAGGCCAGCGTGCGGCTGATGAAGGCAGGCTCGCTCGACGCGCCACCGGCCGGCTGGCAATTGCGGCAAATCGAGGGGGGCATGCTCGTGCAGCAAGCGGACACGCAGGCCGATCCGCAAAGCGAATGGCGACGTGGTCACGGCCCGCGAGCCGACGCGCGAGCAATGGGACGACCTGCGATTCGCCTGGGCCATCGTGCGGCACGTCAAGTCGAACGCCATCGTGCTGGCCGCCGACCGCACGCTCGTGGGCACCGGCGCCGGCCAGATGAGCCGCGTCGATTCGGTCGAAATCGCCATCAAGAAGGCCGGGGCTCGGGCCCGCGGATCGGTGCTGGCTTCGGACGCTTTTTTCCCTTTGCCGATTCGATTCAGCAGGCGGCCGCGGCGGGCGTGGCGGCCATCATTCAGCCGGGCGGGTCGCGCCGCGACGACGAAGTGATCGCGGCCTGCAACGAGCACCAACTGCCGATGGTTTTCACCGGCCGCCGCCACTTCAAACATTGATCCGCTGTAGCGGGCGGCGAAGACACCGATGACCAGCGTGCTCGAACGAATCGTGGCCACCAAGCGGGCGGAGGTCGACCGCGCCAAGGTCGAGCGGCCGATCGAGACGCTCGGCAAGCTGGCCGCCGAAGCTCCCGCGCCGCGCCATTTTTTCGCGGCCCTCGACCAGCCAGGCCAAATCCACTTGATCGCTGAAGTGAAAAAGGCCAGCCCCTCGCGGGGCGTGATCCGCGCCGATTTTCGCCCCGTTGAAGTCGCCGAAATCTACCAGCGCCACGGGGCGAGCTGCCTGAGCGTGCTCACCGACGCGCCTTATTTTGAAGGCAGCCTCGACGACCTGCGCCGCGTCCGCGCGGCGGTCGAGCTGCCGGTGCTGCGCAAGGATTTCATCCTCGACAGCTATCAGGTGCTCGAAGCCCGCGCGGCCGGGGCCGACGCGGTGCTGCTGATCGCCGAGTGTCTCGACGACTGCCACCTGCGCAAGCTGCACAACGAGATCGTCGAGTTGGGCATGACACCGTTGGTCGAGCTGTACGAGCCCGAAAACCTCGCCCGGGTGCTCGATGCCGGGGCTACGCTGATCGGGGTGAATAATCGCAACCTGCACACGTTCGAGACGGACCTCGAGCACACCTTGCGGCTGCGCGAGCGGGTGCCCGACGAGTGCCTGCTGGTGAGCGAGAGCGGCATTCGCACGCGGGCCGACGTCGAGCGGCTGGCCGCCGCGGGGGTCGACGCCATGCTGGTCGGCGAAAGCCTGATGGCCAGCCCGGACATCGGGGCCGCGGTCGACGCCCTGCTGGGGCGGTGAGGCGCAACGCACAACGTGCGAGCAACGTGGTTCGAGTGCGCGGAATCTCCGATTCGGGTGCCACGGCTGGTTCGCGGAGACCGTCGTGTGCGCGCAGAACACGGGCGTCCGACGACGGCCACCCATGGCGCCCAAACCGTGGCGATTGCGCCAGTCTGCGGCGGCGGGGCCGCACTATAATCGGGCTTTTGCCGAAGCGCCCGTTTTCTACAACCGCGTGTCTGCGCGGAACTTATCGCTATGTCGAACACCGTTTCTTCCGTTGCCACGATCGTGCGCAGCGTGGTTTGGCTGGTGGCACTTGGCTTTCTCGGCACCGGCGGCTGGGTGGCTTACGAGGCTTACGATCTGCGTCACCGACTTCAGAGCGAGCTTGACGATGCAAAGGTTCAGTTAGCCGAGCAGAAGGCCGAAGTCGAACGGCTCGCCCAGGAAAACCAGAAGCTCAACCTGGCCATCCGGCTGTTGAAGATCGACCATCGCGTGGCCGAGATCACCGTGCTCGACCAGCACGAGGAAAACGACCGGCCAGTCACCGAAATTCCAATTCGCCGAACTCACCAAAGACGGCAACCCGACGGGCGACAGCAAAGTGATCACCGTCGAGGGCGACGTGGTCTACGTCGACGCCTGGGTAATCAAGTATGCCGACCAGCTGGTCGAGTCGGGCGACCCGCTGCGTTCGACGTCGGTCTGTTTGTTCCGGCGAATCTTTGGGGAATACCAGCAACCGACGGAAGGTTTTGCGCTCGACCCGGCCGGGTCGCGCCCCTCGGTTTACAGCCAAGGGGGCGAAATCTCGCCCATGGAGCGCGACCTGTGGGCCAACTTCTGGGAATACGCCAACAACCCGGCCAAGGCCAAGAAGGCGGGCGTCCGCGCGGCCCACGGCGAAGCCCCATCGATTCGCCTGCAAGTCGGCAAGCGCTACCGCGTCGAGCTTCGCGCCTCGGGCGGTTTGTCGATCGTGCCCGACGGCGCCGCCGAGCGGCCCGAGTCGTAGCCGTTCGAGCCTGGAATCCGCGACGTGGGTGCCACGGCTGGCTTGCAGCGACAGCCGGGCCACTCGTGGCATCCAAGTAGCCATGGCTGGCGGTGTAGCGCGATCGTCGATGTCAGCGGCTTGTTCGTCGACCGGCTGCCACTTGCAGCAGGCGGGCCATCTTTCTGCCGGTGGTGCTGAGCGGATAATCGTCGAGCTGGTCGATGGGCACCCAGAGCCAGCCGTCGCCCGCGTCCTTCGAGCGCCGGCCCTTCGCCGTGGCGGCATAGCAGTCGAGCGTGATGCGAAACCGTGTCACGCTGTGCTTCAGCGTAGCGACGTGCTCCGGCGGGCCGATCGAGACACCGCAATCGCTTGCGGGCCCGCTCGACGATTTCGTCAATCACAGCCGGTCCGCGCGGACTGGCCAGCGGAAATCGCAGGAAGTCCCACAGTCCGGCCCAGCGCTGGCCGGCGGCGCGCTTCCGCAGCAGCACCCGGCCGGCGCGCCGCACGACGACGGCGGCTTCGTGCACGGCTTCGCCGGGCGGCTTGCGACGCATCCGCGGAATCTCGTCCTGCAAGCCGCGTTGATAGCTCGCGCACAGCTCGGCCACGGGACAAGCGTGGCAGCGCGGCACTCGGGGCGTGCAAACCAGGCTGCCCAGTTCCATCAGAGCCTGGTTGAACATCCCGCATCGCGCGCGGGCACGATTGCCTCGGCCACCTGCCACAGCCGCTCGCGCCCGGCGGCCGAAGCCACGTCGCCGCGAAAGGCGATCAGGCGGCTCAACAGCCGCACCGTGTTGGCTTCGAGAATCGGTGCCCGAGTGGCGAAAGCGATCGACACGATGGCGCCGGCCGTGTAACGGCCCACGCCGGGCAGCTGGCGGACGGCCACCAGCTCGCGCGGGAAGCGGCCGCCGTGGCGCTCGACGATCAGGCGGGCCGCGGCGTGCATCTGCCGGGCGCGGCGGTAATAGCCCAACCCTTCCCAAAGCCGCAGCACTTCGTGTTCATCGGCCGCGGCCAGCGCCGCGACGTCGGGAAAGGCCGCGACGAAGCGCTCGAAGTAGGGGACGACCGTGGCCACTTGGGTCTGTTGCAGCATGATCTCGCTGATCCAGACGCGGTAGGCGTCGGTGCTGCGGCGCCAGGGCAAGTCGCGCTGCGCCGCGAAACCAGGCGGTCAACCGCCGAGCGAACGAGCGCTTCCAGACGTCCGACGGCGGTGCGTAGTCGGAATGGCGATTCGTCGTGCGCACTGCGGACATTCGAAGGGGCCGTGCTGCTGATAATCCGTCGTGCCCTGGTGGTGCGCGTGATTGTAGGCCCGAGGCGACGCATGCCTAGTGGGCTGCCCCGATTCGTCGGGCAGGGTGCCACTGCCGGCTTGTCCAGCAGTGGTGAAAAACGGGTGGACGAGCCATCCGTGGCACCCGACGAATCCGCACGAGCGGGCAGCAATTGGCATCAGGCTTCGAGCCGGTAGACGCTACCCAAGCCGTCCATTAGGCTGCACGCACTGACAACGATGCGTCTGACAGTTTCCCCGACAACAGGAAGGGCTCGCGTGGCCGGCAAACGTCCCCCTCGACGAGGCGCGAAACCAAACGGCAGCCGCCCCAAGTCGGCCAAGACGGGGCCGTCGGCGCCCGATCCGGGCGCTCGTTGGGCGTCCGCCAACTTGCCGACGGCGCGTGGGAGATCGTGCTGCCGCGCTGCGCCCGCGATCGGCGGGAAGACCTGGAAGAAGTTCGCAAGATGCTCGAGGCCGGCGAAGTCGACGTGGCGGTCGACGAGTGCCGCTGGCTGCTTGAAGGTTGCAGCGACCTGGTCGAGGCGCACCGCATCCTGGGCGAGATCGCGCTTGAGGAGCACGACCTGCCGCTGGCGCGGGGGCACTTTGGCTACGTCTATCACCTGGTCGTCAAGGCGCTCGAAGCGGCGCACGCCGCCGGGCCGCTGCCTTACCGGCTGCCGGCCAACCAGGTGTTTCACGAATCGGCCAAAGCGCTGGCCTGGTGCTTGCGGGAGCTGGGCCACGCTCAGATGGCCGCCGAAGTCGTGGCCACGCTGCTGCGACTCGACGCGAGCGATCCGCTGGGCGTCGGCGGGTTGCTGGCGGAAGGGGAGGAAGGCAGCCCCTGCGGTGAGGTTAACGGCTGAAACGCGGCACACGTTCGGCGACCACCCGCGGGCGGTGCCATCCGCTGGGGCCGAGCCGGTTCGGCTCACTTCTTCGCCTGGCTTTGGCCGGCCGCGCTGGCGCTGGCCGCGGGCACGACCACCTCGTCGGTGCCGGGCTTGAAGTAGGGGAGCTTGCCGGTGTATTCGATCTTGGCAGTTTTCCGCTCCTGGGCGGCGACACGCTCGAACAGATTGCCCGAAGCGGAGGCCTTGATCTCTTCGACGACCTGGGTCCACTGCTTCGAGCCTGGCTTGATCTCGGTGACGCGGATCAAGTGGACGCCAAACGGCGTAATGACGGGCTTGCTGACTTCACCTTTCTCCAAGGCGAAGGCCGCGCTGGCGAAGGCCTCGTGCATCACGCCCCGGCGGGGAATGAACCCTAGATCGCCGCCGCGATGGCGGCTGGGCCCGACGGAATACTTTTGAGCGGCTTCCTCGAAGGTGAGCTTTTTCGACTCGATCTCTTGGCGGATTTTCTCGGCCCGGGCGATCAACTGGGCGTTGGTTTCGCCGGCCCGGTCTCGGCGCAGCAGGACGTGGCTGGCCCGCACCAGCGTGCCGTCGAGATCCCTGCGGTGATCGTTGAAATAGCCTTCCAGGGCGTCGGCCAGATTGGTCTCCAGGTATTTTCGCCAGGCGAGGGCCCAGACGATCTCGTGCCGCGCCACTTCGGGCCCGACGCCCTCGCGGGCGGCGTAATCTTCGAGCGTGGTCTTGCTGTCCTTGAGCATCGTGTTGAGTTTGTCGAGCTGCTTCTGGACGGCCGCCTCGTCAACGGCGCCTTCGCGGGTGATGACCTGCTCGACGAGCCGCTTGTTGATCACGTCGCGCAGCAACTCGGCCTTGACCACGTCGGGGCTCAGCCGCTCGGCGCGGTGCATCTTGATGATGTCGTCGAGCTTGGCGTTGACGATTTCGCCCACGTAAACCGGCTCGCCATTGACGGTCGCCGCAACCTGCGGTTTGGGCGGCGACTTCTGTTGGGCCGCTAGCGGCACGGCGAGACCCAACACCAGCGCCAAAAGAAACGAAAGTCGGCAGCTTGCTCGCTTCATGTCTGTCCCGAAAGTCAACGCCAGGGTTTCGCCCTCAAGGGCGGTCACGGCAGGGGCAAATCGCGAAACTCGTACGACAGCGAAAGATCGAGAATCGTGATCGGCGTGCGATAAACGAAGGTCAGCTTCTGCGGCCCGTTGGCCAGATCGAAGTAGTAGTTGATGCCCACTTCGTCCTTCGATTGCAGCGTCTGTTCGATGCCGGCAGGCTCGATCCGCTGGCCGTCAGCATCCTCGAAAAAGGCTTCGTTTTCCATGACCCAACCGCGGTGCGACTCCAGCGCGCTGGAGGGGGCATCGAACTTCACGCGCAGGCTGACCTCCCACGCCTGGTTGCTTTCTGCGCACCTGGTCGAGCGACACCACGGTACCGGCCTTGCGCTGCTCGACCCGCCGGGGCGGCGCATTGCGGGTCGCCACGGGCAGCTCGCTGAAACGGAAGTCCTGCACGGGGCCGGGCACCAGCGCCAGGAACTTGCCCTTGAGCGAACTGATTTTTTCCACGCTACGCTTGGGAAGCGCGAAGGGAATCTCGAGCTCGGCCGCCGTGATGCCCTCGCGAATCAAGGCCTCGGGCTCCGCGTCGGCGCCCGCCACGGCCAACGGCTGGCCGTCGGAGCCGGTCGCCGAAACCTCGCCCAGCGGCTGCAGGATGGCGAACGGCTGCAAGCGCGGCTCCCAGGTGACTTCAAGGAAGAGCTTCAGCGACTCCATGCTCGGGTTGCGCAGGTCGCGAGCGGCTTCGAACCGCGCGCCCTGCAGGCGGAACACGCCGTTGTAGAAGGCCCCCTTGGACCGCGGCAGCTCGCCGGGAGGCCGGCTGATGACGAACGCGCCGCGCTCGCCCGTGTAGGGATAGAGCGTCAGCCCACCCTGGTCGAGCACGTTGTCGAACGCTTCCCAGAAGGGCGTCTTGTCGAACTTCGCCTTGATGCGCGGGTCGTCCTGCTCCTCGCCAAAAGTCTGGCGATGATCGTGGATCGGATTGCCCGTCTGCTTGGCGAACTCCTTGAGCACCTCCGAGAGCGGCATGTCCTCGGCGCTGAGCGTGACGGTCGTCGGCTCGGCGGCCGACAGGGCCTGCGCCTTCAGCAGCTTTTGCTGCACGCGGGTCACGCGCAGCGCAACCTCGGCGCTGGTGCGGTCACTGATCGGCGGAAGCAGGGGGAGCACGTCGGCGCCCAGCTCGATCAGCTTGCGCTCGGCCTCGTCGCGCTCGGCCAGTTGCGGGGCGTCGAGCTGGCGCACTGAGGGCGCGACCTGCTCGGCCAAGGGTGCTTCGGCGGCCGGATCGGCGGCGATCGCCAGCAAGGTCCAAACCAATAGACCAGCCATAGCGTGGTGCCTCCCCCGTTGTTCGCGTGCAGATATGCCAACGGCCGCGGCAGAGAAGCCGATCCGCGGACCTAACTTCGATTGTATGCCGTGGGGATTGCGGTCGCCAGCCGCGCGGCCGCCAGGTCGCTTCGTTGGAAACGTTTCAACTCGATTCTAGCAGTTGTAAGGAAGAAAATGCGAACGTGCGTTGGGGGGCGACAAAAAACAGTGCCAGCACGGCCGGCCGCGTGCACAGGCGGCCCGGCCGGGACGTAGATTCTAAATAACCCTTCGCACGGGTCCGACGTGGCTAGCCCCCGAGGGAGCAAGCCGCCGGGCCGATCCCTTCACACAACCTGGGAACGAGTCGACGTGTTACGCACCTTGACGGCGGTCTGCGCACTGTTTGTCCTGCTGGGCGGCCCGGCCATCGCCGCCGAGCGATCCCGGTACACGATGCTCGTGGACTTGAACGGCCGCGAAATCGAAGGCGCGCCGTTGGCATGGTCGCGGCAGCGGGTGTTCCTGCTGGGCCGCGACGGCCGGCTGTGGGATTTCGCCCCCAACCAGACCGACAAGTTCCGCAAGACCAGCTCCTCGTTTTCGAGCTACTCGGCCGCCGAAATCCGCGCTGGCCTCGAACGCGAACTGGGCGGCCGCCTGCAAATCACCGGCACGGGACACTACCTGGTCGCTCATCCGCCCGGCAAAGAGGCCTGGGCCCAGCGGTTCGAAGATCTGTACCGCTCGTGCATCCACTACTTCCGCATTCGCGGGCTGGAGCTGCACGAGCCCGAGTTCCCGCTGGTGGCGGTCGTGTGGGGACACCGCCAGGATTTCGTCCACTACGCCAACTCGCAAGGCCAGCAGGTGCGCTCCGACGTGCTGGGGTTCTACTCGCCCAGCAGCAATCGGGTGACACTGTATGACCAGGGGCACGGGAACAATCGCGCCTGGCAGCAGAACGACTCGACGATCATCCACGAGGCCACGCACCAGGTGGCCTTCAACGTCGGATTGCACAACCGCTTCGCCAAGACGCCGACCTGGCTGGCCGAGGGCCTGGGCACGCTGTTCGAAGCGCCGGGCGTGTGGAACTTTCGCGAACATCCGCTGCTGTCGGAGCGGATCAACCGCGGCCGGCTGGCACAATTTCGCCAGTGGCAGACTCATGGTCGCAAGCCGGGCGCGTTCGCGCAGTTGCTCAGCTCCGATCGGCAGTTCGAGGTCAACCCGCCCGCGGCTTACGCCGAAGCGTGGGCCTGGACGCTGTTTCTGACCGAGCGTTATCCGCAGCAGTATGCCCAATACGTGCACAAGGTCGCCATGCGGCCGAATTTCGCCGAGTACCCGGCAGCCCGCCGCGTGGCCGATTTCACGGCGGCGTTCGGCACCGACCTGGGAAGGCTGGAGCGGTTCTTCCTCGAGTTCACCGACGCGCTCAGGTAGCGGCATCGACCGCCCGCGATGCTGATGGCATTCATCGCGCGGCTCGTGGCACTCATTGGGCCGCTGCGCCGCGCACGAGCGGCGAGCCCCGAGCGTCAGCTCGGGGATTTTCATTGCGCTACGTTTGAGGCTGCGATGCTTGACACTGCTTCGGACCGCTTCGGGGGCTGACTCCCCGGCTCGCCATTCGCCGGCATGGCTGTTACGATACGCGGTGCTGGTTTCCGCGCATTCCCCGATTGCCCGCCGATCGCCGATGTCACGCTTCAAAGTCTTGCTCACCGACTACGCCTGGCCCGCGCTCGATATCGAACGCCGGACGCTGGCCGAAATCGACGCCGAACTGATCGTCGCCGCGGAGCAGGACGCCGAATCGCTGGCCGCGCTGTGCGCGACGTCGATGCCATCATGACCAACTGGGCCAAGGTGCCCGCCAGCGTGATCCTGGCGGGGCCCAAGTGTCGCATCGTGGCCCGGCTGGGTATTGGCCTCGACAACATCGACGTGGCCACGGCCACCAGCCGGGGCATCGTGGTGACCAACGTGCCCGACTACTGCCTGATCGAGGTGGCCGAGCACACGATCGCGTTGCTGCTGTCGCTGGCACGCAAAGTGGCCTTCTACCACCACGAGACCAAGAGCGGCCGCTACAACCTGCAAGCCGGGCCGCAACTGCGGCGCATCGAAGGCCAGACGCTGGGCATCGTCGGCGTGGGAAACATCGGCCGCGTCGTCGCCGAGAAGGCCCGTGGGCTGGGTTTGCAGGTGCTGGCCAGCGGACGGCGGCGGCGCACCGACGTGGCGGGAGCGGCCTGGGTCGAGCTCGACGAGCTGCTCGGGCGCAGCGATTACGTCTCGCTGCACGTGCCGCTGGTCGCCGAGACGCGACACCTCATCGGCGCCGCGCAACTGGCGCGCATGAAACCCAGCGCGTACTTGATCAACACGGCCCGCGGCGGGCTGGTCGATCACGCGGCCTTGGCGGAGGCGCTGGCGGCGGGGCAACTGGCCGGGGCAGGGCTCGACGTGCAGGATCCCGAGCCGCCCGACCTCGGAAAGCCACCCTGGAACGACCCGCGGGTCATCGTGACGCCCCACGCGGCGTTCGTCTCCGAGGAGTCGCTGGCCAACCTGCGCGGCCGGACAGCCCGGCAGGTAGCCGACTGGCTGACGGGTAAGCGGCCGGAGAACGTGGTGAACCCGGCCGTGCTATCCGGCATTTCCTCGGGCAAATGATCCTGGCGCAATCGGCCCATCGCGCACAGCCGCGCGAAGCGCACCAGGCGCTGTTTGACGCTCAAGCAGCCGTGACCTATAGGTACTAAAGAACTTGCGCAAAATCGGACCTGCCTGGCGCGTGCGCAATCGTGCGCGCTGGCTGCTCGCGCCATTTGCTCCCTTCCGTCGACAAAGCAGGGACCCCAGAATCGACCATGGCGACCAAGGATGAAAAAGGCCCCGCACATGCCGTCGACGAAGCGGCCAGCGCCAAAGCGCCCAATCTGCGAACCGAGCGCCGGCGTCGGGCCCACGAGTTGCTAAGCGCGCAGCGAGCGCAGCTCGATCGCCTGGAAAACGAGCTCGGCGAACGGTTCGAGCAGTTGGCCGCCGAAGTGGCCCGCGAGCTGGAGGGCAACGAAACCCAGCGGCATGCCTGTATCGACCAGCAGATTCGGGCGGAGGAATCGGCCCGCTGGCAACAGCAGCTCGACGCTTTGCGCGAACAGTTGGCGGCGCGATCGACGGCCGCGGACGCCCTGCTGGCCGAGCTGGCCGAGGCCCGCGCGAGCGTGGCCCGGCTGGAGCAGGAGCTGCGCGTCAGCCAGATGTTGGTCCAGGAGGCGCACGACCGCGACGAGAGCGTGCGGCTCGACGTCGCCGTGCTGAACGAGCAGTTGGCCGATGCGCAGGCCCAACTGGCCGCCGCCCGCGAGCGCCAGGCGGAGCTGCGGCGCGAGCTGGCCGCCGAGAGCGAGCGCGCGGCCAGCCAGCAAGAGCAATCGGCCGCCGAGACGGCGCGGCTTCGCGCCGAACAGCAACGCGCCGACGACGAGTGCGCGCGGTTGAGGGTCGCGCTGCAAGAGACCAACGGCGCTCCGGCAGCCGACGCGGCCTCGCAAGTCGAGTTGGACGAACTGCGCGCCCAGTGCCAGCGGTTGACGAAGGAACTGAGCAAGGCCAAGCGCCCCGACGCGCCTGCGTCGGAGGCGGCGGATTCGCGTGCCTTCGAGGATCTCAAGCGGCGCTTCGAGTTGGCAATGGGGGACTTGCGGAGCGCCAGGCAAGCCAACGCCTCGCTGGAGTCCCGCCTGGCCGAGCTGACGAAAGCTGGCCGATCGCAAAACGCCGACAGTCACGGCCTCGATTGGGAATCGCAGAAGCAACGGCTGCTGGTGGCGCTCGAGGCCGACGAACGCGGAGACGAGCGTGCCAGCGACGAGCACAGCTCGATCGAAGCCATGATCCGCAACGCCGACGAAACGATCGCCAACAAGGACGTCGAGATCGCCGAACTCAAACGGCAGTTGGAAACAGCGCAAGGCTTTCCCTCGGGCGCCACGGCCGAGGTGCTCGACGGCGACGAAATCATCCGCGAGGAGCGCAAACGGCTTGCCGAGCTGGAAAACCAGTGGCGCGAAAAGATCGGCCAGGCCGAGATCGAGATTTCGATCGAACGCGCCAAGGTCGGCCGCGAACGCGCCGAACTCGAAGAGCGTTTGCGGCAGACGAGCGATCGCGATCGCACCATGCGCGGCGGCGAGCCCCCCGCCGAACCGGCCAAAGCCACTACGAGCCACTGGCTCTCGAAGCTGGGTCTCAAGGGCATGGAAGGGCGCTGAGCGCCGCCAGCAGCGACGGCGCGTCTCGTTGGCTCTCGCGTGGCTCGCGAACTTACTCGCTGACCGGCAGCCCGGTGGTTTGAGACAAGACGCGTTCGGCTTCGGCGACTCCGGCAGCGTCGAGCGTCCGCAATCGGGCCAGTTGGCGGGCCGCCTCGGGTGAGGGGCAGACCAAGAGGTATCCAACCACGGCGCGGCGCGTGGCCGCATCGGCCCGGGCCGAATACAGGTCCGCGACGCGGTCAGCCGCGCTCCAGGCTTTCCAGCGGGCCAGATCGGTGGTTGCCGCGGCGGCGAACTCCGGGCGTTCGAGCAGCCGCGCCAGCGCCGCCGAGAGCCGCTCGGGCGGAATCTCGTGGCCATACTCGCGGTAGAACCGCAACGCGGTCATCGTGTGGCGCACGTCGCCATCGGCAGCTCGTGGATCGGCCAGGTAGAGGCGCTCGACGATCTCGAGGCCGGGCTCGCCGGCCAGCAGCAGATAGCCCCCCAGAACGCCGTCGAAGCCGGCGCGAAAGTCATCATGCGGCGCTACGATCAACTCGCGGAGGAACTCGGCATTCGCCCGCCGGGTGGCCGCCTCGGTGCTCAAGCCGAGCGCCAGGCCGTAAAAGCCCTTCCGCGCGGGTGAAACCTTGGCATCGACCAGCCAGGGCCGCAGCCGCTGGGCCGGCAGCACGTCGGCCACCTGGGCCACTACGTCGAACGGCGCGTGGCCGAACTCCAGGTAGGCGTCTTCGGCAATCAACGGATCGGCATGTTCCAGGAAGGTTCCGAAATAGCGCAGCCGCTCGACCGCCGGCACGTTCGTCCGCGGGCGCGGGCAAAATATGCATAGCTTTGCTCGTTGACCTTCACGCCGTGCCAGCTCAAGTCGTCGAGCGGTGCGCGGGCCGAGCCGCTGCCGAAGACGAGCACCAGGCTGCCTTGGCCGGCCGTGGTGTCGAGTTTCACTTCGAGCGTCGCGCCGGCGGCCAGGCGATCGCCGCCGGCAAGCACGCGATGGACGGTCAGCCGCGTCTTGCCGCCGGGTTCTTGCCGCTCGACTTCGGCCAGCGCCACCACCTTGGCCCGTTCGCGCAATTGGCAAAGCGACGGCGCCAGTGCCGTGCAGAACGGGCAGGCGTGCGCGGCGGGCGACCGGCCGACAACTACGGAGACGCCGCAGAGGATCGCCAAGGCCGCGAGGCTTGCGCCTGCGAGCGTTATTTGACGTCCTTGCCGTCCAGGTGGTAGATGGCCAGGTATTTGCCATCGAGCTTGAGCTCGCGAATGGAGAACACGCCTTCGACGCTCACCGGCCGCACGGTAAAGGAGGCCGTGGCCGGCGGCGTCATTTCGACGATGATGCAATCGTGCAATAGCGCGCCGGGCCCGAAGCAACACTCCATGTTGTCGCGCACCAGCACGAACTGCTTGATGTTCGATTGTTGAAAGCTGGGCAGGATGTAGCCGCGGATGCGGATCGACTTGCCGTCGAGCTTTTTCACTTTGTCGGTCAGCAGCGACGAGTCGTAGGGGTCGCCTTTCTTCAGTTCGAGCTTGACGTCGTCGAACGTGACGTCCTTGGCGCCGGCTTCGGCGGTTTTCGACCCTGGCACCGCCGGGGCGGTCGAGTCGCGCGGGAGGGACGTTGCGGCCGTGGTCGGCGACTTGCCCGATGCTTCAGTCGGCTCCGAAGACGCGGGCGATGGTGGCGCGTCGGCGGCGCTTCGCTGCGGCGGGGTGGCCTGCGTCTGCTCGGGCGGCGAACTGGCCATGCTGTAGACCAGCAGGCCGGCAATGACCAGGGACACACTGGCGATCGCAAGGGCGCGCATCATTTCAGGTAGTCCGCTTCAAGGTGGTAGAGCACGCCCCCTTTGGCCCCATCGATCGCGGTGGTTTGCGGCGCGACGTGAAACACGCCACCCACCTTGTGCAGCCGCGATTGAAACTTGAGCCGTAGCGGATCGACCAGCGTCACCTCGATGCGGTCGGTGATTTTCGGATTGCCGCCGAAGCAGCAACTGCCCTGGTCGCGAACCAGCAGGAACTGGCGGATGCCATCCTTCTCGCGGCCGGGATACACGTAGCCCTTGATGAAGATCTTCTTGCCTTCCAAGTCCAAAGCCGACGGCGGCACCATCTGGCCGGCCTGCGTCGGATCGGGCTGCAACTCGGTGTACGAAACCGGGTCGTAGCCATCGGGCACTTCGGTGATCTCGACGTACGTCAGCCAGGCCGGACCCGCCACGAGAAACATGAGCGACAGCACCAGGCCGAGGCGAGCCAGACCAGCGCCCGTCAACTCCTCGCCGTGGCGGCGGATGTTGACGATCGCATACAGCGCCAGGGCCGCCCCGATCAAGGGCACGCCGACCAATGCCCAGGAGAGAATGGCCGTGGCCGACAGCGCCCCGACGATCACGCTGGCCACGGCCGCGGTGCTCAAGGCCCGATAGTGCTCGTACTGCTCGTTTGCTGCTTCGTAGGTGTCGACGTCCACGCTCATCGCTCGTCTCTCTCAGCCATTCCCCACATTCAATGAAGTTCGCTCAGGCGGGCGAATGTTGTCCGCCCCTCAAGATGGCCCAGAAGGCGCACGCCAGCAGGACCGCGGCGGCGGCCAATCCGCCGTAGACGGGCAGGCTGCTGGCCGGCGGCGCCGGCGAGGCGATCTCGCTGCCCACGCCGTCGCGAGGCGTGCCGCCCGCCGCGGCGTCTTTCGACCGATCCTGATCGGCAGGTTTCGCCGGCTCGGCCGTGGCCCCCTTGGGGGCGGAGGTGGCCGGGATTGCGGCGCCCCTGTCGTCGGCCGGCTCTTCGGAGGCCGGCTGGTCGCTGGCCTTTGCGGCCGTGGCCGCCTTGTCGGCACTGGCCGCCTTGTCGGCAGTCGCAGAGCCGCTCGCGGTTTTGTCGGCGGCCTTGGCGTCGCTCGCCCTGTCGGCGCTGGTGGCGCCGGTTGTCGCCGTGCCAGCCAGCGGGAAGAACGAGCTGGCGCGTTTCATCGTCTCGGGATCGAGTTTGGCCAGTTCGTCGAGATATTCCTTGGCCTTCGGCAACGGGCAAGCCCGCAAGTAGTTGACCACCGGCACGCGGACCCAGCTCGATTCGTCGTCGGCGTTCTTGAACAGCTCGACGAGGCGATCCATCACCGACCAGTCTTCCCAGCGGGCCAGGTCGGGGATCACCAGGTCGGCCAGTTTCGGGCGGTCGAGCATTGTGCGAATCGAGACCACCAGTTTTTCGCGGGGAATGATTTCTTCCTCGGTGCCGTGGAACCGCAGGGCCATGATCGTGGCGTAGGTGTCGGTGTATTCGGCGTCCTCGTTCTTGAGAAACCGATCTTCGACCAGCGGCAGGCCGTCGGGGCCCTTCAACGTCAAGTAGGCGGCCACCAGGGCGTCGAGGCCGCCTTTGGTCTGGCGATCCTTCGAGGTGATCATCGCTTCGAGCGTCGGCAGATCGGCCGGCGTGCCGCAGACGCCGAGCATCGTCATGTAGAGACGCCGGCGGCTGACCGGAATCTCGGTGCTCTTGGACCATGCGAGGATCTTGTCGTGGTTCATGCGGTCCTTCAGGCCCAGCACCATCGAGTAGGGCGCCTTGGCGAACTCATCGTAGGCGTCGCGGGCCAGCATCTCCTCTTTGTCTTCCAGGTAGTCCTGGAAGAAGGCCAGGCGGTCGGGGCCTTCCTTGGGCAGGTCCATGGCCTTGGCGACGTACTCTTGTCCGCGCTCGCTCATCGCGATGGGCGTGCCCCAGTTGATGTTCGGCGGGTCGATGCCCATCACCAGGAAGGTCGCGCCTGGGGTGCCGTCGCCGAAGTAGGCGACTTCGAACGTCCGCTGTTTGCCTAGCGCGTCGGCGCCTTTGAGGATTTTGACGACTTCGAATTTCGATTTGGCCACTTCCAGCGAATCGCCCGTCGCGGTGCCCTTGGGCGGGGCTTGGACGAGCTTCGCGATGACCGCCACCTGCGAGTTAGCGATCTCTTCGCTGAAAGTGAGCGACACGGCGCTGCAAAACGGGCAAGCCGCCACGCGCGCCCCCCACAGCGTCAATCCCAGGACCGCGGCACCAGACAGCGCCAACCCAACAGCAATACGCGGCAGACGGCTCATACGCGGGTTCCTTGCACAGAGGGTCGGGGCCGCTGGCTTTGCGGGAGCGGCGGCCGGGTGAGTGTGTGTATTCTAGCCGCTTTTCTTTAGCGAGGACGTTGGAAAGATTCTTGGCTCGTGTGCCACGGGCTTAGAACCTATCCGAAAACTGCCGGGGACTGTCCCGATTTTGCGGACGGGCACCATCGACAGATGGTCGCGGAGCAAAATGGGACTGTCCCCCTCTCTCTCAGCGGTTCTCGGGTAGGTTCTTAGCCCGTGCGAAGCGTTGCTGGATTGTCGGGCGCCGGGCAGAGCCGGTGGCACGCGGGAGCCAACCATTGCGGGTCGTTCAAGGGATCGCTAAGGGTTCGCGCTCAGCGCCTTGGCCACGTCCGTGCGATAGGCGGCCAGGCCGGGCAAAAAGCCGACAAGGGCGGCCAGGACGACGAGCGCTGGTATTATAACCAACTCCAAGCCCACAAACTGCAAGAAGCCGATCGAAACCCCGGTTTGCGTGGTGATCCAGGGACTGAGCAGGGCCACGATGGCGTGGCCCACGCCCCAGCCGGCCAGCCCGCCGATCAGGCTCAGCAGCAGCGACTCGAGCAGCACCAGCAGCATCACGATCTGGCGTCCGGCCCCCAGGGCCCGCACCACGGCGATTTCGTGTTGCCGTTCGCTCATCGAGTTGTAAATGCTCACCAGGATTCCGATGCCCGAAACGACGACGATCATGGCGGTCAGGCCCAGCAGGATCCACTGCAAGGGGTCGACGAACGTCTCGAACAACACGGTCACTTCCTTGATCGGCAATACGGCCTGAGCCACGTTGCCCTTGTTGACCGCGTTGAGAATCTCCGGCGCAAACACTTCAGACGGAATCCCCGGCGAATTGCGCAAAGCCACCAGCACGGCCGTTACTTTCCGCTTTTCCAACGGAACGGGCTCGTGGTCGTGGTGGTGAGCGTGCTCGTCGTGGGCATGGTCGTGGTCTTCGTGGTCGGCATGGTCGTGGTCTTTGTGCTCGTGGGCCCCGCCGGCTGCCTCTTCGTGCTGATGCTTGTCGTCGGCGTGCTCGTGGTCGGCGTGCTCGTGGTCGGCGTGCTCGTGGTCGGGGTGGGCGGCGTCCGCTTCGTGATCGTGGTCGGCAGGCTTCTCGTCGGCGTGGTCCTCGTCGGCATGCTTGCCATCGGCATCAGCGTGCTCCTGCTCGGCGTCCTCGTGATCGCCGTCCGCCGTGGGCTTGGCGTCCTTGTCGTGGGCGTGCCCATGCTCCTCGGCGTGTTCGTGCTTGTCGCCGTGCTCGTGGCGTTCGCCGTCTTCGTGGGCGTGCTCTTCGTCGGCCGGCATCTCATCGGCCGGCATTTCGTCGGCGTGCCCGTGCTCGTGATCGTGGTCCACTTCGTCGTGATGCTCCGCCTCGCCGCCGGGTGCCGCATCGGGCTCGGCGTGCTCGGGAATGCGGTAGAACCCTTCCATGTTGATGAACAGCGCGCGGTCGTTCGGCGTGCCGGTGGGTTTGAGGATGCCCACGACCTTGAAGGGGTCGTGCACGTGGGCGTCGGGCGCCGCGCCATGGGCCGGCTGGAAATCGTCGCCGACTTTCAGGCCCGTTTCGCGGGCCACGGTGGCGCCGATCACGCCGGTGAAGTATTCGTCGGCCTTGAAGTTTCGGCCGCCCTTTTGGAATTGATACTTCTGGCCGGCGTATTCCAGGTCGAAGAACTCGGGCGTGGTGCCCACGACGCGAAAGTCGTGGTACATGTCGCCCAGGCAGACGGGAATCGCCCGTTCGACGTGCTGGCTGAAACGGCCGCTGGTGAATTCCTGATAGTAGCCGTAAGGAATGTTCTCGATGGGCCGGGCCAGGTAGTAGACGGCATTGAGCACCAGCTCGATCCGGCCCCCCTTGGCCCCCACGACCATGTTGTAGCCCAGGTCGGAGTTGTTCTTGAACGAGCGGTCGATCACGCCGTGGGCCACGAGCACGGCCACCACGAGCATCACGCCCAGGGCCATCGAGATGATCGTCAGCGTCGAGGCCAGGGCCCGCTGTTGAATGCTGCGCCAGGCGATTTTCCAGAGGCTCATGCCGCGGCCACCGTTTGGTTGAAGTCATCGAGCCGGTCGACGCGAGCGAACTGCTCGGCCACTTCGTGCGTGTGGGTCACCAACAGCAGCGCGACGTCTTCCTCCTGGCACGTCTCGCGCACCAGGTCGATGATCGCCTGCTGGTGGCCCGAGTCGACGTTGGCCGTCGGCTCGTCGGCCAGGAGCAATTTCGGGCGGTTGGCCAAGGCCCGGGCCACGGCCACGCGCTGTTGCTCGCCGACCGAGAGCATGGCCGGGCGGTGGGTCAGGCGATGGGACAGGCCCACGCGATCCAATAGCTGGCGAGCCCGCTGGGCATCGGCCCGGCGACCGGCGAACGACATGCCCAACAGCACGTTCTCCAGGGCCGTGAAGCCGGGCAGCAGGTTGAAGGTTTGAAAAACGTAGCCCAGCTTGTCGGCGCGGAAGCGGTCGCGGCCGGCCTCGCTGAGCCGGGTGATGTCGCAGCCGTCGATCCGCACGATGCCCGAATCGGGACGGCTGATGCCGGCGATGACGTGCAAGAGGGTGGTCTTGCCCGAGCCGCTGCGACCCATCAGCACGGCCTGTTCGCCGGCGGCCAGCTCGAAATGGCTGACGTTGAGGATCGGCAACTCGCTGCCGTCGGGCTCGCGAAACGATTTGCGAACGTCCTTGAGGAGCAACATGGTCGCCATAGCCTGCGTGGGTCTACAGAAGGCGCTTGCGCGGCCGGGCGAGGCCGTTTTCCCCAATTCCTGATATCGTATAAGGTTACCGCCTGCCCACAAGTCCAATTCGATGGCCGGGGCGCTGGCAGCGCGCATTTTGGGCCGACGAGTTGCCCGCTGGATGTTACGGATCGCGGCGGCCGCTGGTTCACTTGCCAGGCCGCCAGCGAAATGCGGAGCCTGGCGAATCGGCGCCGGCGTTTCGAGCGCGCGAACAACCGAGGGCAACTCATCCGCGGCGCATGGCGCGGCTGATGTCGCGCTGCATGGTGTTCTTCTTGAGCACTTCGCGCTTGTCGTAGAGCTTGCGGCCCTTGCAGATGCCCAACAGGACTTTGGCGCGTCCCTCCTTGAAATACATTTTCAAGGGCACCAGCGTCAGGCCGTGTTCGTAGGCGCGGTTGGCGAACTTCTTGACTTCGCGGCGGTGCATCAGCAACTTGCGCGGCCGCCGCGGGTCGTGGTTGAACTGGTTGGCTTCGACGTATTCGGCAATGTCGCAGCCCATGAGCCACACTTCGCCACCCTTGACGCGGCCATAGGCTTCGTTGATCGAGATCGTCCCCTTGCGCAGGCTCTTGACCTCGCTGCCGACCAATACGATGCCGCACTCGAGCGTGTCGATCACCTCGTACTCGCGGCGCGCCTTGCGGTTCTGGGCGATCAAGCGCTCGTTGTCGTGCTCTCGATCGGGAGCCGTTTTTTTCTTGCTGCCTTTAGCCGTAGCCGCGTCTCCGCTCAATGAAAAAATTGGGATTCAAGTCGTGCCAGCATCTTCCCAGCCGGCCGCCACGGCCGGTTGGTTCGCCGATCTATCGCCGCGGCGGGGCAGTTGCTAGAGTGACGCCCGCAAAAAATAGCCGGTGGCCCGATCGGCCGCCTGTTGTCCTTTTAACCTCAAGGCCTCGGCCACTCAAGCCGGCGGCCAGCCGATGACGAGCCTCGAACAAGATCGACCGGAGCGGTCCCTGGAAGCCTTCCTGCTGGGTCCGCTCGATTTCGACGCCAGTTTGGCGCTCCAGCAGCGGCTGGTCTTCGAGGCCGGCGGGAGGGCCGACGGCCAGGTGTCGTTGTTGCTGTGCGAGCACCCGCCGATCATCACCCTCGGGCGGCTCGGCTCGCGGTCGCACGTGCGGCTGTCGCCGGCCGAGCTGTCGCGGCGCGGGCTAGACGTCCGCTGGGTCAATCGGGGCGGCGGCGCGCTGCTGCATGCGAGCGGGCAACTGGCCATCTGTCCGATCGTGCCGCTCGACGACCACGGCTTGTCGGTGGGAGCGTTTATCGATCGCTTCGAACACGGAGTTTTGGCCACGTTGACCGAGTTGGGTCTAACGGCCCAGTCGCGCACCGACGCCGCCGGCTGCCGGGGATTGTGGGGCCGCGGAGGGCAAGTCGCGGCGTTCGGCGTGGCCGTCAAGCGGTGGACGACTTACTTCGGCGCCTACCTGAACGTCGATCCGGATCTGCGGCCGTTTCGCGCGATCGACGCCAGTCCAGCCGCGGCGGGACCGATGAGCTCGCTGGCGGCGGAGCGGCGGCAGCCTGTCAAAATGACGAGCGTGCGTGCTACAATCATTCGGCACCTGGCGGTCGCCTTCGGCTGCCCGCGCTATCATTTGTATACGGGCCATCCGCTGTTGGCTCGTCGAGGGAAAGCCTCTCATGAACCCGCCAACCGCGCCAGTTGAAGACCGTTTCAAAACCGCCGGGGACTGTCCCGATTTTGCGGACGGGCACCATCGACAGATGGTCGCGGAGCCAAATGGGACTGTCCCCTTCTCCCAGGTGGTTTTGAAACATCCACCCAGCCTGCCGATCGTCACCGCGCCGGCGGCCGAGGCCCGGCTGCCGCGGTGGCTGAAAAAGCAGCTTCCCGTGGGCGACGCGGGCCAGTTCACGGCCCGGCTGGTCGAAGAGCTGGGGCTGAACACGGTTTGCGAAAGCGCCAAGTGCCCCAACCGCGGCGAGTGCTGGAGTCAGCGGACCGCGACGTTCATGATCCTGGGCGACACTTGCACGCGGCCCTGCGGCTTTTGTTCGGTGGCCAAGGGCAAGACGGCGGCGCTGGAACTCGACGAGCCCGAGCGCGTCGCCGAGGCGGCCCGGCGGCTGGGCCTGGCGCATGTCGTGATCACGTCGGTGACGCGCGACGACCTGCCCGACGGCGGGGCCGAGCACTTTTATCGCTCGGTGCTGGCGGTGCGGACAGCGACGAGCGCCAAGGTCGAAGTCTTGACGCCCGACTTCATCGGCAAGCTTGGCGCGCTCGAGCGCGTCGTGCAAGCGGCGCGCCGAGGTGTTCAACCACAACACGGAGACCGTGCCGCGGCTGTACCGCCAGGTGCGGGGCCGCAAGAGCGACTATCGCTGGACGCTCGAACTGTTGCGGCGCGTGAAACGACTCGACCCATCGATCAAGACCAAGAGCGGGCTGATGCTCGGCCTGGGCGAAACCCACGAAGAGCTGTTCGAGACGCTCGCCGATCTCGTTCGACGCCGGCTGCGATTTCCTGACGCTCGGGCAATATCTGCGTCCGACGCCCGCGCATCTGCCGGTGGCGCGCTACGTGCCGCCCGAGGAGTTCGACGAGCTGGGTCGCGCGGCGCGGCGGCTTGGTTTTTCGCAGGTGGCCAGCGGCCCGTTCGTACGTTCGAGCTACCACGCTCGCGAAATGGCCGAATCATGAGCGGCCGGCACGAGTTGCGGATGCCCGAGTTGGGGCTGCGCGACGCGCCGGTGCTGGCCAGCACGTGGCTGGTCGAAGTCGGCAGCCAGGTGACCGAGGGGGACCGCCTGCTGGAAGTCGTGGCCGGCAGCGTGACCGTCGACCTGCCCGCCCCGGCCAGCGGCACGCTCGCCGAAGCGCTGGTCGACGAAGACGACGAACTGCAAGCCGGCCAACTTCTGGCCGTAGTCGTCTCCGAGAGCCCTGCCTAGCAACGCATCCAGCCGCAAGCCTCTTCCACGCCTACAGCCTTCGGCCCACAGCCCACAGCCTGCCCCTCACGTTTCCAGCGCCGTGCTCCTGCTGCGCGGTGCAGGCGCGAGTAGACGCCGTCGGCCAGGATCAGGTCCTGATGCTGGCCGGTCTCGACGATGCGTCCGTGATCGAGCACGACCAGGCGGTCGGCCTTGCGCAGCGTGCTCAGGCGGTGGGCGATGGCGATCGTGGTGCGGCCTTGCACCAGGTTGTCGAGCGCCTGCTGGATTTCACGCTCCGTCTCGGTGTCGACCGAGCTGGTGGCCTCGTCGAGGATCAGGATCTGCGGATCGATCAGCAGGGCCCGGGCGATCGAGATCCGCTGGCGCTCGCCGCCGGAGAGGGATTGGCCGCGCTCGCCGACCAGCGAATCGTAGCCCAGCGGCAGCCGCAGGATGAACTCGTGGGCGCGGGCCGCCCGGGCCGCGGCGATGATCTCCTCGCGCGGGGCGTCGGGGCGTCCGTAGGCGATGTTCTCGGCCATGGTGCCGAAGAACAGGAACGGCTCCTGCAGCACGATGCCGATGTGGCGGCGATACTCTTCGATCGGGAACGAGCGAATGTCGACGCCGTCGACCAGGATCGCGCCGTCGGCCACGTCGTAGAAGCGGCAGACCAGGTTCACCAGCGTGCTCTTGCCGGCCCCGCTGGGCCCGACCAGGCCGATCATCTCGCCGGGCTCGAATCTTCAGGTTCAGGCCGTCGGATGACCGGGCGGCTGCCGTAGCGGAAGACTGACGTTGCGCAGCTCGATCTCGCCGCGCAGCCGGCCGGGATGCACCGGCCGGGTCGGCTCGGGCACGCTGGGGCACGCGGTCGAGGATTTCGAAGATCCGCTGGCGCCGGCCGCCGGCCCGCTGCGTGGCCGAGACCATGCGGCTCATCGATTCCAGCCGCGTGTAGAAGCGGCCGATGTAGGCCAGGAACGCCATCAGCACGCCGACCGTGATCCGCTCGCCGGCGACAACTGCCAGCTGCAGCCGACCCACGGCCCAGACGACCAGCAGGCCGACTTGGTTGAGCATGGCGACCATCGGCCAGAAGAAGGTCCAGACCGTGTTCACGCGGTCGTTGGCGGCCACGATGCGATCGTTGGCCCGGCGGAACCGCTCGATCTCGCGCTGCTCCTGGGCAAAGGCCTTGACCACGCGGATGCCGGGGATCGTGTCGGCCAGGATGCTGGTCATCTCGCCCAGGCCCGGCCGCCGCGCTGGAAACCGCGGCTGCATGCCGGTCGCGGGCCTTGTAGACCAGCCAGGCGATCACGGGAAAGGGCAACAGCGCGGCCAGCGGCCAGCGCCGGGTTGATGCCACAGCATGATCGCGGCCGTGCCGAAGATCATCAGCACGTCGGTGGCGAAATCGACCAGGTTGTCCGACAGGAAGTAGCAGATCCGCTCGGTGTCGGTGCTGATTCGCGAGAGCAGGTCGCCGGTGCGCTTGCCGCCGAAGAACTCCAGCGACAGCCGCTGCAGATGGGCGTAGGTGTGATTGCGCAAGTCGGCGCTGATCCGCTCGCTGGCCCAGGCCATCACGATGCCCTGGCCCCAGGTCAACAACCAGGCGACCACGGCAGCGATTCCAATGCCGGAGAGGTACCAGACGACGGGCGTCCAGAAGCCGTGCTGGTCGGATTGGCGCAGGGCTTCGAGCTGGGCCTGTTGCGCGGCCGCGTCGCCGCCGGCGCTGCGAATCGTTTCGATCTGGTTCTGATAGGGAACCAGCACGTCGTCGACCAGCGGCCCGATCAGGTAGGGCGGCACCAGCCCGGCTGCCGTCGCGCCGAGCGTGAGCACGAACCCCATGATGATCAGCCCGGACCGCCCGCGCAGAACTTGAACAGCCGCAGCAGGGCGCCGGTCGAGGGCGGCGCGAGCGAGGCGTCTTCGTCGACCGGCTCGACGGCCTCCCAGGCTTCGTCCTCTTCCAGCTCGCCGGCCAGCACGGCTTCGATCCGCAAGGCCAGGCGGTGGGCCATGGGGGCGCGGGCCACGGTATACGCGCCAGGCAACGAGCGGGCCCTGGCGCATCGTGACCTCCAGCGTGCCGAGTCCCCAGCGGTCGGTGGCACGCACGCTGGCGACCTCCTCGAGCCGCCAGGCTTGCACCGCCGGCGATTGCCCGTTGGTGGCTGCCGATGGCCGGGGGCCGAAGCTCAGCAGCCGCCGATCGGTCAACACGACCACGCCGTCGGCATAGCGCAGCGCGAGGTCCAAGTCGGGCAGGAACCAGGCGAGCATCATCTCGCCCGGATCGAGCTCGGCGGTGATCTGCTGCCGCCACCTGGAGGGCAGGGGTCGAATCTCGTCGCCCGAAGCTTCCAACGCTCGAATCTCCCGAGCCGGCGTGGCTCGTCGCCATCCGCGAACCATCGCCGAACTTCTCTATTCTCGTTATTTTAGAACAGATATACTCGCATGAGATAGGGCAGTAGCTGAGCCAAGCGCGGGCCTCAGGGTTCGGGCTTCGGGCTTCAGGTCGAAAAAATGGCCGGCGAAATCGCGCACCCGCGGTGATGCGCGAACTCGGGGCGAACGCTGGGTGTCCTTTCGACGGAAGCGGTTTGCCACCGCGTGCTGCAGGGCCCCGATTTTTAACCTTTCGATTGCAAACCTTTCAATTGCACGGCTCGATACCTTCTCGCTTTTCACCTGCCACACCACTGGCGCCCTTTTTCCTACCTGAGGCCTGAAGCCTCAGCGCCCGAAGCCTCCTCCCAAATGGAATTCCGCAAGATCATCGCCCTGCGGGGCCCCAACGTCTGGCATCGCCTGCCGGTGGTCGAAGGCTGGATCGAGTTGGGCGAGTTGAAGGACTCGGCCTCCGACACGATGCCCGGCTTCAACGAGCGGTTGATGGCCTGGCTGCCGCAGATGATCGAACACCGCTGCAGCATCGGCGAGCGGGGCGGCTTCTTCGAACGGCTGCGCCGCGGAACCTACCTGGCCCACATCCTCGAACATGTCTCGATCGAGCTGCAAGCCTTGGCGGGCTTCGAAATCGGTTTCGGCCGGGCCCGCGAAACGCGCCAGGAGGGTTTGTTCCGCGTGGCCCTGCGCTATGAAGAAGAGGCGGTGGCGCGGGCGGCGCTCGAAACGGGGCGGCGGCTGTGCCTGGCGGCGGTCCATGACACGCCGTTCGACGTCGAAGCCGAGATCGCCGACCTTCGCAAGCTGGCCGGTGACGTGCGCATGGGCACGTCGACGCGGACGATGGCTGCGGCGGCCCTGGCCCGCGGCATCCCCGTGCGGCGGCTCAACGAGTTCAGCCTGGTGCAACTGGGACACGGCGCGAAGCAGCATCGCATCCATCGCTCGGCGACGGATCGCACGGGAGCCGTGGCCGAAGCCATCTCGGACGACAAGGAGTTGACCAAGGCCTATCTCCGCTCGGCTGGCGTGCCGGTGGCCAAGGGTCGCCTGGCGAGCGGGCCAGAGGATGCCTGGCGGCGGCCCAGGAGATCGGCGCGCCGGTCGTCATCAAGCCCAAGGATGGCAACTACGGCAGCGGCGTGGTCATCGGGCTGACGAAGCGCGAGCAGATCGAAGCCGCCTATTTGCTGGCCGCCACGTGTGGCAGCGGGGTGATGGTGGAACAAATGGTCGACGGGGCCGAGCATCGGCTGCTGGTGGTCGACGGAAAACTGATCGCCGCGGCGCACGGCGAGATGGCCTTCGTCACGGGCGACGGCCGGCAGACCGTATGGCAATTGATCGAGTCGCAGATCAATAGCGATCCGCGCCGCGGCATCGACGCGTCGTCCCCGTTGTCGAAGATCGAAATCGTCCCTTCGACTTTGCTGATGCTGGAAAGCGAGGGGTACAAGCTCGACTCCGTGCCGGCCAAGGACGCGCGGGTGCTCGTGCAGCGCAACGGCAACCTGTCGACCGACGTCACCGACGAGGTTCACCCGGACGTCGCCCGATCGGCCGTGCTGGCCGCGCGGGTCATCGGGCTGGACGTGGCCGGCGTCGACGTCATCGCGGAGGATATCGGCCGGCCGCTCGACGTGCAGGGGGGCGTGGTGATCGAGGTCAACTCGGGCCCCGGCTTGAACATGCACGTCGAGCCCGAGGTGGGCCGCCCGCGGCCCGCCGGCGAAGCGATCGTGGCCACGCTGTTCCCGCCGGGCGAAGACGGCCGAATTCCGCTGGTGAGCGTCAGCGGCGCCAGCGGCACGACCGAGGCGGCTCGTCTGGTTGCCAAATCGTTGGCAATCGGCGGGCAGCGCATGGCGCTGACATCGGCCGACGGCACGTTCGTCGACGGCCAGCGGATTGCCGCGGGGGACTCGCGCGGCGCCGAGGCGGCCCGCAGCGTGCTGTTGAATCCGCTGGTCGACGCGGCGGTCGTCGAGTCGTCGCTCGAGGGGATCGTCGACGAGGGACTGGGGTTCGATCACTGCCTGGTGGCGGTGATCACCGAGATGGGCGAGGGGCTGGCGCTCGACCTGGCCGAATGGGAGATGCCGGAAAAGCGCTCGCTGGTCTATCGAGCCGCGGGCGACGTCGTGCTGCCGCGCGGCGCCGTCGTGATGCGAGCCGGCGAGCCGCTGGGCCCGATCGTGGCGAAACATTGCCCCGGCGCGGTCGTGCTGTTTTCCGACGATGAGCACGAGGCGGAATTGCAGAGCCACGTGGCCGCCGAAGGCACGGCGGTGTTCCGCCGCGGGCAGGCCATCTGGTCGTCGATCGGCGGCCGACTCAGTTCCTTGGGACGAGCGGCCGGCGAGCCGACCGCAGCCCTGTTGGCAGCGGCCGCTGCCGGCTGCGCGCTCGGCCTGACGCGCGGGCAAATCGCGGCGGCGCTCGAGCTGGACTGATCGATTGCCCATTGCGGCGTTGGCGCCGCGAGTTCTTACGGTGAACTCGGTTCGCGCAACAAGGCAAAAAACGCTTCGAGCTCATCGGTGAGCCAGTAGACGTCGCCAAAGGCTTTCTTCAAAAAAATCGCGCCGTTGCCTTCGCCTGGTGCCGTGTCCAGGAGGATCAGGCCTCCCATTTCAGCGTGTCCGATGGGAAGGACCTGCAGAGGGTCATTGTCATCGAATAACGCCAAGTCCGACGGAGTGGCCAGCTCTGCTTCCCAGTGCGACGCTCCAATTCCACAGAGGTTGCAGAGTGCATCGAGCGGGCAACTATCGCCGACGGGAGTGATCTTTGGCCGATTGAAATAACCACCGTTGTACTTCAACACGAATTGGCGGTATTTGTCCGGCAGCCGAACGTCAACCCGTTGCTCCAACTCCAAGACCTGCTGCTCGGTGGGAAGCGGAAACCGCTTCGTGCAATAACGGCTGTATGCGCTTTCGATCGTCGTCATGCGATACCCGGGGGTGCGATGTTGCCGTAGTGATGAACGCCTTCCTCGTCGATATAGCCGGCCTCGTACGGAATGCCATCGTTGTCCTTGATCAATGGCAGTACTTTGCTCCGGTTTTTCCGGGCGAACCAAGACCCGCCTCGCCGGGCGGGATTCTTTGACAGACCCGTGTATCCCGGTCATACTACCTATATTAACGCCAGTCTTTTGGCTCCGGAGAGCGGCTCAAACCGGGGCACGGTCGCCTGTCTAATCCACCCGGCGACGCCAACCCAGACGAGACTCCATGCTCAGCATCATGTGGCGATTTAGTCGAATTCCGACGGTTCTTGGACTGATGGTGATGGTGGGCCTTTTGGCGGCCTGGTCGCGGGGCGACGAGGCGGTCGAAGACACCGTCGTGGCCGAGGAGAGCGAAGCCGCGACGCCGGCCGACGGCGTGGCCGCGAACTCGCCGGGCCTTGAGTCCACGAAGCTGCCTCCCGTGGCCGGCAGGAACAAATACGCCGTACCCGATCCGGCGCTGGAGTTGGCCGATCCGCGGACCTATCGAGTGAAAATCATCATCCGGGTCGAGACGCCCGAGGGGGCGGTCAAGAACGTGACCGCCACGGGGCCGATTCCGATGGACTGGCCCGAGCAGCGCGTGCGGCTGATCAGCGAAAAGCTGAGCCCGCAAGCCAAGAGCAGCGAGACGATCCTCAAGGGGCAGGCGGCGCTGTTGAAACTGCAAGTCGGCCAGATTCCCAAGGGCGGCTCGGCCTTCGTCGAACGACTGTACGAGATCACCCGCTACCGGACGAAGTTTCTGATTCCGCCGAACGAGTTGAAGCCGACCCGCTCGATCCCCGCCGAGCTGCGCCCGCAGTACACGGGCATCGCGCCGGGCGTGGAGATCCAAAGCCCGCAGATGATCGAGCTGGCCGAGTCGCTGCGGAAGAGCAACGAGCAGGACGGCCCGTGGGAAATGATCAAGAGTATTTGGAGCTGGACGCGGGACAACGTGAAGTTCGAGAACGGCGACTTTCGCGGCGCGCTGTACGCCATCGAGCACCACTGCGGCGACTGCGAGGAGATGAGCGCGCTGTTCGTGGGCCTGTGCCGGCTGTCGGGCGTGTCGGCGCGGACGGTGTGGGTCGAGGGGCACGACTATCCGGAGTTTTACCTGCTCGACAAGCAGGGGAAGGGGCATTGGATTCCGGCGCAGGTCGTGGGGCCGCCATGGTTCGGCGAGATCACCGAGTACCGGCCGATCTTTCAGAAGGGAGACCGGTTTTACGACGCCCTCCAACAGACGTATGTTCGCTACGTCCCGCACACGGTTCGAGTGGGCGATGGCGAAGCCGCGCCGAAGCTGATCGTCGATCACCAGATCATCGCCGATCAGGATATCAACGGCCCGTCGTACAGCAACGCGAAGTAGGGGCGAGGCTTCGGGCCCATCCGAAAACCGCGGTGGAGAGGGGGACAGTCCCATTTTGCTCCGAAGACTCCGCAAAATTGGGACAGTCCCCGACGGTTCTCGGACAGGGCCTCAGGCTTCAGGCTCGACTGGCCGGAGGCCGGTGCAACTGGCTGCCGGGGTGCAAGTGTGACTATGACTTCTCCACAGAGTGGCGTTTGGCTGGCATCGACGATTTGTTGTCGACGTTGCCACCCGGCGAGCGCAATTGGAGCGCTGTTAATCCTGGCGCTGGTGGCGTGCCTCGATCCGCAGCGGCTAGCGGCCGCGGAGGCGTCGAAGGACGTCGTGCTTGCGACAGTCGACAAAGGGCCGCTCAACAATGAGCAAATTCTGGAACAGCGACGGGCCGCGCGGCTGAAGGAATTGCCGGCGCCGCCGGCGCCGCCGGAGGTGGGCGGCCGGGTCGACAATCCGATCGACCGCTTCATCGTGGCCGGCTGGAAGGAATCGCCCCAGGGCCCGCGTCCGCAACCGTGCGATGACGCCACGTTTTTGCGGCGGGCGTATCTCGACGTGATTGGCGTGATTCCCACCGTCAAGGAAGTCGATCATTTCCTGGCGTCGCGGGGCTCGCAGGCGAAGCGCGAAAAGCTGGTCGATCAGTTGCTCGCCCGCGACGCCGACTATGCGGCCCATTGGACGACGTTTTGGGAAGACGCGCTGGCGAGCCAGAACGTGCTGGCCCAGGGGGGCATCCTCACCCGGGGCAACTATCGCGACTGGCTGGTGGCGAGTTTCGAGAAGAACCGCCCGTTCGACGTGATGGTGGCCGAGCTTTTGGACCCGACGATGCCTGGCCGCAAGGGTCCCGAAACGAAGGACGTGCTGGGAACGCAGTTTTCCATCGAATACGTGCGCAACGAAGACCACACGGTCACGCTGCAGACGGCGGCCAACGTCGGCCAGGTGTTCCTGGGCACGAGCATGAAGTGCGCCAGTTGCCACGACCATTTCGAGAACGACGAATGGCCGCAGGACCGCTTCCTGGCGTTCGCCGGATTGTTCGCGCCGCACGACCTGGAGCGGATTCGCTGCGAGCTGAAGAGCGGCAAGATGGTGCCGGCCGCGTTTCCCTTTGAGTTGCCCGGCGCAACGCGCGACGTGCCGGCGGACCTGACGGGCCGGCTGCACCTGGTTGCCCAATCGATCACCGATCCGGCCAATCCGCGCTTTGCCCGCACGATCGTCAACCGGCTGTGGAAGCGCTACCTGGGGCTGGGGCTCGTCGAGCCGGTCGACGACTTTCGCGACGACATGAAGCCCAGTCATCCCGAGCTGTTGGATTGGCTGGCTTACGACTTCGTCGAGCACGGCTGCGATTTGAAACACACGATCCGGCTGATCCTTACCAGCCGCACGTACCAGTTGCGCTACGACCCCGCGCTGGAAGACCATTGGGCGGTGGGCCAGAAGGACGCGCCACGCTATTTCCGCTCGCCGGCGCTGCGGCGGTTGACGGCCGAGCAGTTTCTGGACAGCGTGCGCGTGGCGGCCAGCGGGCAGTTCATACCGGGTGAGCGCAATTATCTCGACATCCGCTCGACGGCCCTGTCGCGGGCGCTGGGCCGCCCGGCCTCGCGCAACGAGATCAGCACCGGCCGGCCCGACGACGTGGCCGTGGTGCAGGCGCTCGAGCTGCTCAATGGCCGCGAGCTGCACGAAATGATCTACACCAACGCGGTGTTTGCCGCCAACAGCGCCCGGCAAGATCCGCGGCGGCTGGTCGAGCGGCTCTACCGGGCCGCGCTGAGCCGAGCCCCGACGGCGGCCGAGAAGAACGTCGGGCGGGCGTACCTGATGGCTGCCGAGTCGCCGCCCGACGGCATGAAGGACATGCTCTGGGCGCTGGTTTGCAGCCCGGAGTTTCAGTACATCAAATAACTCGACCTCGCTTGGCAAGCGACATGGACAAACACCTTACTCGCCGACAATTCGTGGCCCGTTCGCTGGCTGGCGGCGGCGCTGCCGCTGAGTGCGGCGGCGTTGGGGCCGCTGGCTACAGCGCAAGCCTGGGCCGATGAGCGGCGCGGGCCGGCGCTGTTGCCGGGCAAGGCCGATGCCGTGATCTTCATCTGGCTGCCGGGCGGCGTGGCCCAGTTCGACACCTGGGATCCCAAAAACTACACGCCGTTCGAAGCCGGCATGAAAGGGAGCCAACTGCTGGGCACGTGCCCATCGATCGCCACGAGCGTCGACGGCCTGCGAGTGGGCGAGGGGCTGGAGAACATGGCCGAGGTGATGCACCACGGCACCGTGCTGCGCAGCTTGACCAACGAAACCAAGTTCGGCGCCGTGCACTTGAAGGCGCAGTACTACATGATGACCGGTTACCTGTTTCCGGTCGGGCTCAAGGCGCCGGGTATCGGCGCCGTGGTGGGGCGCACGCTGGGACCGCGGGGCGCAACGTGCCCCCGTACATCTACATCGGCCGCGACATCGACACCAGCGACACCGAAAAGCAATTCATCAGCGAATACATCGGCCCGGGCTTCTACGGCGTCAAGCACGCGCCGTTCATGATCCCCGATCCGACCGCGGGGTTGTCGACCCTTTCGGCAGCCGCGGGCATGACGACCGAGCGGCTCGACGAGCGGCTGGCCTATTGGAAGAGCGTCGCGCAGATGTCCAATGCCGAGCTGCGCGATTCGCCCAAGGCCCAGGACTACATCAAGACGATGGAAGCGGCGCGCGCGATGATGGACTCGCCAGTGAAGCGGGCCTTCGACTACGCCAGGCAGGAAACGGCGGCCACGCTGGCGGCCTACGAGCCAAGAATCGCCCGCGGCGAAGTGCAGGACAAGTCGTACTACCACGGCCGGCGGTTCGGCCACGGGTTGCTCTTGGCCCGGCGGCTGGTCGAGAGCGGCGCGCGGTTCGTCCAGGTTGAATACCAGTACGGTCCGTTTCGCGGCTTCGACATGCACGAAGACGGGCAGTCGCGGATGGTCGAGATGAAAAAGCAAATCGACGGGCCGATCGCGCAATTGATTCGCGACCTGGCCGACCGGGGGCTGCTCGAGCGGACGCTGGTGGTCGTGGCCACCGAGTTCGGCCGCACGATCGCCAACCAGCCCAAGGCGGGCGTCGAACCGATCGGTTTCGCCGAAAGCCAGTCGGGCGACGGGCTCGTCATCGAAGACCGCAAGATGTATGGCTTTCACGGCCACTTTTCCAGCACCAACAGCCTGCTGTTCTTCGGCGGGGGCTTCAAGCGCGGCCATGTCCACGGCCGCACGGCCGAGCGGCACCCAATGTTGCCGATCGAGAAGCCGGTCACGCTGGAGAACGTGCACGCCACGATCTACAAGGCCCTGGGCATCCCGGCCGACACGCACTACGTGACCGAGGGACGCCCGTTCTACGTGACCAAGGACGGCAAGGGCCAGGCGATCGACGATCTGCTGGCGTAATCGCGCCGCCGCGTGGTCCCCTCAGGCGAACGGCGTCGTCAGATATAGCAGGCAACCCTGCTGGGTCGTTTGGGTCGTCTGCTGGTAGCCGGGCCCCGTGCGGAGGAAGTCGCCGCGCAAGAGCACATGGTCGCCGAAGCGCAGGTCGCCTTCGAGTACCAGGCACTCTTCGGTTCCTTCGTGGGCGTGCGCCGGGTAGACCGCTCCAGGGGCCATCCGCACGAGCAGGGTGGATTGTTGGCGCTGACGATCGACGAAGAGCACGCGGACCTCGACGCCCGGGTATTCGGTCTTGCTCCAGGCGGCGGCGCCACCCTTGACGACAAGCAACTGTTCGGCCGCAGGCCGGCTCGCGCCACCGCGTGCGTGTTGTCGGCCAACGTCGGGCGATTCGCCCTCGAGGCCTTCGGCGGCCAACTCGATTCGCAACGCCTGCCAGACGGCAGCGGGCGGGGTCTTTGGCGCGTGGCGCGCAGCAGTCCGGCCACGACGTCGCCGTAGGCGGCTAGCTCCGTGCGACAGGCTTCGCAGCCGGTGGCCAGATGGGCTTCGAACTCCTGGCGCTCGGCGGCGCTCATCGCGCCGCTGGCGTAGAGGGCCGCTAGTTCGCTGGAATCACCGCGGTGCGACTGCTGGATCATGGGATTGGCTCCGAAGGGGCGCGCCGCAGCAGGCTGCGCAATCGTTTCATGCCCAACGCGATACGCGTCTTCGCTGTTCCCAACGGAATTCCCTGCCGCTCGGCGATCTGAAGGTGCGTCCAGCCGTCGAAAAACGCCCGCAAGATGGCCGACCGCTGCTCCTCGGGCAGCAGCTCCAGGGCGGCCCGCAGTTGCCCCTCGGCCTCCTGGCGTTCGAGCGCCGTGCCGGGCTCGTCGCACGACGCCGGCGCCATGTCGAGGGCGAGATCGGCCGGGCGCGGCGCCGCCGCAACCGGTCGACCGCGCGAGCGGGCGATCGTGGCCAGCCATGCCTCGGGGCCGGCGCAACGCGTCGTAGCGCTCGGCCGAGCGCCACACCTGCCAGAACGTTTCCTGCAGAACGTCTTCGGCTTCGGCCCGATCGCCGAGCAAGCGAACGATCAGGGCGAAGACGCGGGGCGCGTGGCGGTCGTAGAACTGAGCGAAGGCGTGTGAATCGTGCGCGATGATGCCTTCGAGGAGGTGTTGATCCGAGGTGGACATAGTCGCGCCTGTGCAAGCGATGCCCCAGCCCGTCGGCCGCAAAACGGCGGACGTTCTCGCGATCCTGTCTCTCGCGATGCATCGCATTCTACCAGCACCCATGGACGCCACAAGCAAACCGGCGGCCAGGCGGCGAATGCTGGCAGCAGCGCGGGCGGCACGCGCGCCCCACGGGCCCACGACGGCAGCGAACGCGCGGCGCAGCGAACACGGGCGCGCGATCGCCGTGGCGCCGACATTGCTGATACGAGTCGAGGGCCCGGCGGGATTCATGGCGGTGGACGAGATCGGCCTGGCGACGGCGGCGGTCGACGTTTTTCCGCGGTTTCGTGAAATCCAAAAGCCCGCCAGGCGACGTATTACTCGCTAGGGGAAAGCGCAGCCAACCGCGCAATCCGTCGCAGGGCTTTGCCAGCGGCAGCCGAGGGTGGCCGCGCACGGTAGGAGTGCGCGCCGACGATCCGTGTGTCGGCCCGGCCCACGAGACAGCGGCAGCGCCTGGTGGAGGTCCCCACCAGTGAAATTCGTCGGCGCCGGGGAATCGATGGCCTCCGGCGCCGACGCGCTGCCCTCTGGAAAGCGTCCTCGTCACGTCGCCGTGGCGCCGCCGTCGATGACGATCACCTGGCCGGTCACGTAGCTGGCCTCGTCGCTGGCCAGGTAGAGCGCGGCGAAGCCGATTTCGTCGGGCTGGCCGACATGGTTGATCGGCTGCGTGGCTTCGAGCTTGGCGCGGTACTTCTCGTTCTTCCAGAAGAACTCGCTGAAGTCGGTCTGAATCAGGCCCGGAGCGATGGCATTGACGCGCACCCCTTTCTGCCCGAATTCGACGGCCCAGGTGCGGGTCATCATGATCAGGCCGGCCTTGGTGAAGCTGTACAGCAGCCCGCCGGGCTGGGGCCGCAGGCCGGCGATCGAGGCGATGTTGATCACCGAGCCCTTGCCCTTTTCGATCATCTTGGGCACGGTCAGCCGGATAAGCCGCAAGGCGGCCAGCACGTTGACTTCGATCATCTTGGCCACCATCTCGTCGGTCACGTCCAGCGCCGGGCCCTGGCCGATGTTCGTGGCGCTGTTGTTGACCAGGATGTCGATCGTGCCGAGCTGCTTTTCGGTGGCCGCCACGAGGGCTTCCAACTGATCTGCCCGGCCCACGTGGCACTCGATGGGCACGATTTTTCCGGGCAGGGCGGCGAGCTCGTGGGCCGTGGCTTTGAGGTTCTCCATCTTGCGGCTGGCGATGACGACGCTGGCGCCGGCCTCGGCAAGTTTTTTCGTGATCGCCTTGCCAATGCCGCGTCCACCGCCGGTAACCAGGGCCACTTTGCCTTTCAAACTGATCGCTGCGCTCATGATTGGCTCTCGAAAAGAAGTTGCTTGGGTGGGGTTGATGATTGATGGCTACTTGATGGTTCAACGAAAACCAATCGCGAAGAAGATTTTGCCACAGAGGTCACAGAGATCACAGAGAGCGGAAGGAAAAGATTCTTCCTCGTATGCTTTACGTCCTCGCGGCGCGGGCCTCGAATTGTTCGATCCGCCGGCGGATGACTTCCGGCAGCGGGGCTTTCTCGTTGTTGCGATAGTCGTAGACCACGACCCGCTGTTGGCCTTCGGCGGCGATGGCCTTGAGCGCGTGGCTGATGATGATCGAATCCATCACGAAGCGGTCGGCCTGGATGTCGCGAATCCGGGTGGCGATCGATACGTCGTCGGGATAGGCGAGCGGTTTGCGGAAGCGGCAGTCGGTCCAGGAGAGGATCGGCCCGATGCCGCTCTCCTGCTGCATGGCGGAGAAGCCCAACTCGCCGAAGTATTTCAGCCGGGCGTGCTCGATGTAGCGGAAGTAGACCACGTTGTTGACGTGGTTGTTGGCGTCCATATCGCCCCAGGCCACCATCGTCGTGACGACGATCGGGTAGCCTTTGACCAGTTCAGCCACGGCCGGGTCGAGCTCGTTAGGTTCCACGCGTACGACTACTTTCGCTGGGCAATATAGGCGATCCGCAGGAGAGTACGCTATCACGCGCTGCGCCGTTTGGAAAGACGCTTCGACGTCCGCTGGCCCGCGCTTGCCGGCTTAGCCGATCCGCCCGCCGGGCGAGATTCTTTGGCCGACGCAGGCAAACCGGCTCAGCGCTTCTTGATGTTCCGCTCGACGAAGGCGGCGATGTGTTCGAGGGTTTCGCCCGCGCACCCAGCTTTCGACGATGGCTGCGTCGTCGGCCGTGCGGCGGCGGGCGGCCTCAACCATCGGGCGGCGGACTTCGCGCTTCGTGGCGGAGAACGTCGCCGGCGGCACGGCGGCCATCTCGGTGGCCACTTCGCAGGCGCGGTCGATCAGCCGCTCGGGCTCGACCAGCTCGTCAACCAGGCCCATCCGCAGGGCGTCTTCGCCTTGCCAGGTGCGCCCGGTGAGGATGATCGTGGCGAAATGCTCCGTGGGCGTCGTGTGGCGGACGATCTCCAGCGGCCAGGCGGGAAACTGCACGCCCACCTGCACCTCGCTCAAGCCGACGCGGGCCGGGCCGCGTGCCAGCAGGCGCTGATCGCAGCCGAGCATGATGATCGCGCCGCCGGCGATGGCATGGCCGTTGACGGCCGCCACCAGCGGCTTGGGAAACAGCACGAACCGCTCGAAGATGTCGGCCATCAACGGCACGAAGCGCCGCACGTAGTCGGGCCCGCCGGCCAGAATCGCCGGCAGGTCGACGCCCGCGCCGAAGGCGCTGCCCTGGCCCGTGATGACGACGGCCCGGGCGGAGCTGCGTTCGACGTTGGCCAGCGCTTCGTCCAGCGCGGTGACGAAGTCAATGTTCAGGGCGTTCCCCTTGCCGCGGACCATCCGCAAGATGGTCGTCGTGCCGCGAGCTTCGAGTTCGATCATGAGAGGAGTTCCTGGCTGCGAAGTGGCGAGCGGAGTGACTTGGGTGCCGCGTTCAATGTATCGTCATCCATGGCCAGCCGCTACTTTTTGCGTGGTGCCAAAGTTGCATCGGTGAACTAGCCCGAGGGATTTGGCGGGGAAAGCAAGATCGGCTGATTGCACCCCCCGGTTGCCGCCGGTAGGATCGGCGTTCGGGATCTTTTGCGGCGGGTTTACCGGCCGCTGGGTCTCGTCTTTTCAACCCTTCAGGAACGGAGGTGCGATGATGTGCGATTGCTTGCGAGTCTTGCGCGTTGCGCAGTTTGGCGTTACCATCTTGCTAGTGGCGGCCAGTGCCGCGGCTGCCGCCGAGAAGATCGGCTACATCGACTTGGGCTCGAAGGCCAATCGAGAAATCACCGACAACCTGGGGAGCGGGCTGGAGGGCAACAACCTGGCGGATCTGCCCACCGGCGAGCAGACGCTCGAGGGGCTGAAATTCAAAATCGGCCCCGGCTTGATCCAGCTCGGCAGCACGCTGCTGGCCAACGCGCCCGACAAGGTCGAGGGGATCGCCGTTGGCAAGAAGGTCACGAAGCTGCACGTGCTGCATGCGACCTGCTGGGGCCGCAACGAGGGAACGCCGCGGTTCGTAGAGAACGGCACGCTCATCGGGCAATACATCGTGCACTACGACGACAAGAGCGAGGAGGGCATTCCGATCGTCTATGGCGAGGACGTGCGCGACTGGTTCTTCGACGAGGACGATCCCGAGCCGACCCGCGGCAAGGTGGTCTGGAAGGGCGACAACGCCTTTGCCAAGGACGTCAACTGCCGGATTCGCCTGTACGCGCTCGAGTGGAAAAATCCCAAGCCCGAGCGGCAAGTCGTGCGGATCGACTACACGTCGCGCAAGGAAGAGACCGCCGCCGCGCCGTTCTGCGTGGCAATCAGCGTCGAAGAGAAATAGCTCGCGAGGGGCGACGATTCGACGAGTCGCATCTGGAATTTCGATCGCGCGGGCGTGGCGAGCGCGCGAGCCGTGCCCGCTCAAGCGCCAAGCCGAGTTTCTGGCGGTCAACGCGGCACTGGCAGCGGAGTTTCACGAGCCCGCGCTCTGCGCACAGGGCGGCGTGGAGCCTTTCACAGGGGTTTCACCGGTTGTGCGCCGGGGGGCGATGGAGAAACTTGTCGACGCGCGAACGTTCGGAATACGATTTGCACGGCCCACGCTGGCGATTCTCGGGTCGGCGTGCATCTGCGGGCAAGTGGCATGTCGGCGCGCAACCGAGGAGCGGTACTTGGCGGTGCGCCGCGAGTCGTGAGTTGCCAAGCGTGATCGCTCGGCGAGGCGGGCATTGCGCGACGGCGCGAGGCGACATCCGCGGCGCTGCGGCGCTCTGCAATTGGCGGGCCAATTTACGATGATGCCCGCGCAAACGGTGCCGGCAAACCAAATGGAGTCGCGGTTATGCCCCAGGTCTTCCCGCGGATGACGAATGTCGTATCCCGGTTGAGCCTGGTGGGTGCGCTGGCCACGGCCCCGTTCGTGTTGTGGGCCTGCCTGCTCTTGGCCCGCAACTCGTACGGCACGAATGCCGGGGTGATGCGCGAACAGCCGATTCCCTTCAGCCACCAGCACCACGTCGGCGTGCTGGAAATCGACTGTCGCTATTGCCACGCGGCGGTCGAGCGGTCGAGCTTTGCCGGGCTGCCGGCGACGAAGACCTGCATGAACTGCCATTCGCAGATCTGGGTCGGCAGCGCAGATGCTCAAGCCGGTCCGCGACAGCTACAAGCACGACCAGCCGCTGCGCTGGCGGCGGGTGTACAACCTGCCGGGTTTCGTCTATTTCGACCACAGCGTCCACGTGCAAAACGGCGTCGGCTGCTCGACGTGCCACGGGCAGATCGACGAGATGCCGTTCACCTACCAGGTGCCGACGCTGTTGATGGAGTGGTGTCTCGAGTGTCATCGCAATCCCGAGCAGCACCTGCGGCCCCGCTCCGAAGTGTTCAACATGAAGTACCGCCCGCCGGCCGACCAGTTGACGCTGGGCCGCGAGCTGGTCGAGCAATACGACATCAAGGACGCCACGACGCTCACCAGTTGTTCGATCTGCCATCGATGAGCTGCCGAGACAAGCACGCACCGTTGCCAATCTTGAACCCGTCGCCCGCGGCGCCGTCGCCGCGCCGCCAGTGGCGAAGCCTCGAAGAGCTGGCCGACGACGAGACGCTGCGGCGGTTCATCGAGAACGAGTTCCCGGCCCGCGCGGGCGAATGGCCCGACGCCTACAGCCGTCGCGCGTTTTTGACATTGATGGGCGCGTCGCTGGCGCTGTCGGGTCTGAGCGGCTGTTCCGTGCGCCCGGCGCCCTCGACCGAGCTGGTGCCGTACGCGCGGCCGCCCGAGGAGATTGTGCCGGGCAAGCCGCTGTTTTATGCCACCACGATGACGCTTGGGCGGGAGGCGATCGGCGTGCTGGTCGAAGCCCACATGGGCCGGCCGACGAAAATCGAGGGCAACCCGGACCATCCGGCCAGCCTGGGTGGCACCAGCCCGATGGTGCAGGCCTCGGTGCTCGACTTGTACGATCCCGATCGCTCGCAGACGGTCACGTACCTGGGGCGCGAGCGCACCTGGGAAGAGGCGGCCGCGGCGATCCGCCAGGCCATGACAACGGCGCGCGGCAAAAAAGGAGCGGGACTGGCGATCCTCAGCGAGACGGTCATCTCGCCAACGCTCGGCGACCAGCTCGGCAAGCTGCTCGACGGATTGCCCGAGGCTCGCTGGTACACGCACGACGCGCTGGACGACGGGGCCGGCCGCCGCGCCGCCACGCAGGCCTTTGGCCGGGCCGTGGTGCCGCGCTATGACTTCACGAAGGCCGACGTCGTGGTGTCGCTCGATGCCGACTTCCTGACCGACGGGCCGGGGCATATCCGCTACGCCAACGATTTCATCTCGCGGCGCCGCGTTCGGCTGTCGGCCGAGGAAGCTTCGCAGGCCCAGATGACCCGGCTGTACGTCGTCGAATCGAACGTCAGTTGCACCGGCGCCAAGGCCGACCATCGCCTGGCCCTGCGCCCGGCGACGTCGAGCGGCTCGCCCGCGCCTTGGCATCCAAGCTCGACGTGGGCGGTGGCCAAGCGGGCGGCGAACCGTTCGAGGCCCATGCGCGCTGGGTGGCCGCGGTGGCCGAGGACCTGGCGGCACACAAGGGTCGGTCGCTGGTGATCGCCGGCAGCCGGCAGCCGGCCGTCGTCCACCTGCTGGCCCACGCGCTGAACCAGCACTTGGAGAACGTCGGCAAGACGGTCAGTTATCTCGACGCCATGCAGACGGGACAGCACCCCGCCAGCCGCTCCTTGGGCGAGCTCGCCGAGGCGATGAACGACGGGCAGGTCGAGTGTCTGCTGATCCTTGGCGGCAATCCGGCGTATACGGCGGCGGCCGACTTGAAGATTGACCAGGCGCTGGGGAAGGTGCCGCTGCGAATCCACCTGGGACTGTACCAGGACGAGACGGCCCGGCTCTGCCATTGGCACCTGCCCGAGACGCATTACTTGGAAGCATGGTCCGACGCGCGGGCCTTTGACGGCACGGCCTCGCTCGTGCAACCGTTGATCGAGCCGCTGTACCACGGGCACTCGGCACATGAAATCGTGGCCTTGGCGGCCGAATCGCGCGAAGTGCCGGGCCGCGAGATCGTGCGGGCCCACTGGCGCGGCCAGTGGGGCCAAACGGGCGACACGCCCGAGTTCGAGCGGCGTTGGAAGACGGCCCTGCACGACGGCGTGATCGCGGGGACGGCTGCCGAGGCGGTGAGCGTGTCGCTGGGCGACGGCTGGCAGCAGCACCTGCAAGGGGCCGGCGGCGGCGCGACGGCCGCTGGCGGCGAAGGCGAGCTCGACCTGGTGTTGATCCCCGACCCGGCGATTTACGACGGGCGGTTTGCCAACAACGGCTGGCTGCAGGAACTGCCCAAGCCGGTCACGCAATTGACTTGGGGCAACGTGGCCATGGTGAGCCCGGCGACGGCCGAGCGGCTGGGGCTGAAGATCGGCAGCTACGCCCACGGCGGACAGCATGGCGGCTACCACATGCGCGTGGTCGAGTTGGCGCTGGGCGACGGCAAGGTGACGGGGCCCGTCTGGATTTTGCCCGGGCTGGCCGACGGCACGGTGACGGTTTATCTGGGGGGCGGGCGGCGCCACGCGGGCCGCGTCGGCGGCGCGGCCGGCACCACGGTTGGCTTCGATGCTTATGCGCTGCGGACCGTCGAACATCCCTGGTTCGCCGGCGGGTTGAAACTGGCGGCGACCGACCGCACCGAGCTGGTGACCTGCACGCAGCAGCTTCACTCGATGGAAGAGCGCGAGCCGGCACGGATCGCCACGCTCGAGGCGTTTCGCCAACATCCGAAGTTCGCCGTCGAAGAAAGCGAGCGCGAGCTGCTGGAAAAGACGGGCGGCACCGAACATCCGCCGACGTTTCTGAACGGCAGCGACTTCGAGCCGCCGGAACATCGCTGGGGCATGGCCATCGACCTGACGAGCTGCGTCGGCTGCAACGCCTGCATCGTCGCCTGCCAGGCCGAAAACAATATTCCGGTCGTCGGCAAGGAGCAGGTCGCCGCCGGACGCGAGATGCACTGGCTGCGGGTCGACCGGTACATCTCGGGCACGGCCGAGTCGCCCGACACGTTTCACTTCCAGCCGCTGCCGTGCATGCACTGCGAAAACGCGCCGTGCGAGTACGTGTGTCCGGTCGAAGCGACGGTGCACAGCCACGAAGGCTTGAACGACATGATCTACAACCGCTGCGTGGGCACGCGGTTCTGCTCGAACAACTGCCCGTACAAAGTGCGGCGGTTCAACTTCTTGTTCTACGCCGACTACCGCACGGAAAGCTTGCGGCTGCAGTACAACCCCGACGTCACCGTGCGTTCGCGGGGGGTGATGGAGAAGTGCACCTACTGCGTGCAGCGGATTCGCCACGCCGAGGCGGACGCCCTGGCCGAAGGCCGTCGGATCGCCGACGGCGAAATCCTCACCGCCTGCCAGGCGGCCTGCCCGACGCAGGCCATCGTGTTCGGCGACATGAACGATGAGGCCAGCGCCGTCAGCAAGCTCAAGCGGTTGCCGCTCGACTACTCGCTGCTGGAGGACCTCAACACGATTCCGCGCACGACGTACCTGGCCGAACTTCGCAATCCGAACCCGCAGCTCGAGAAAGCCTGACATGGCCGTGCGCCCGCCGCATTCCGATCGATCGCAAAGCCCCGAGTCGCAGGCGGGCATCCCCGAGTACGTGCCGCGGGGGCACGACCTGGGGAGCGTGACGGCGCGGATTAGCGACATCGTGTTGACCCGCCCGACGACGCGCGGCTGGTTCGTTTCGATCGCCTTCTCGATGGCGCTTTTGGCGCTGTTCGGCGGGGTGATCGTGTACCTGCTGGTGATCGGCGTGGGTATTTGGGGCCTCAACATTCCCGTGGCCTGGGGATTCACGATCACGGATTTCGTGTGGTGGATCGGTATCGGGCACGCCGGCACACTGATTTCGGCGATCCTGTTGTTGTTGCACCAGAAGTGGCGCACCTCGATCAATCGCATTGCCGAGGCGATGACGATTTTCGCCCTGCTGTGCGCGGCCATGTTCCCGCTGTTGCACCTGGGGCGGCCCTGGTACTTCTACTGGCTGCTGCCGTACCCGAACACGATGCAGCTTTGGCCGCAGTTTCGCAGCGCGCTGGTGTGGGACGTGTTCGCGGTGAGCACATACTTCCTGGTGTCGCTGATTTTCTGGTACCTGGGCATGATCCCGGACCTGGCCACGCTGCGCGACCGGGCGACCACGCGGCGTTGGCAGGTGATCTACGGCGCGATGGCGCTTGGTTGGCGCAACTCGGCCCGGCATTGGCACCATTACGAGTCGGCCTACCTGCTGTTGGGCGGGCTGGCCACGCCGCTGGTCGTGTCGGTGCACTCGGTGGTCAGCTCGGACTTTGCGATTTCGATGATGCCGGGCTGGCACGAGACGGTGTTCCCGCCTTATTTCGTGGCCGGGGCGATTTTTTCCGGCTTTGCGATGGTGCTCGTGCTGTGCATTCCCCTGCGGATGATCTACCGCCTGCACGACTTCATCACCGACGACCATCTGGAAGTGATGGCCAAGTTCGTGCTGGCCACCAGCTTTCTCACTTCGTACGGCTATCTGAGCGAGCAGTTCCTGTCGTGGTATGGCCACGAAAACGTCGAGCACTACGTCTACTGGAACCGCTTGACCGCCTTCGACCAGTACGCGGTGCTGTCGTGGACCGTGTTTGCCTGCAATACGCTGGCGCCGCAGTTGTTCTGGATTCGTCCGCTGAGGCGCAACCCGATTTCGCTCATCTTCGTTTCGCTCGCCGTGCTGCTAGGCATGTGGCTCGAGCGCTACGTGATCATCACCACGACGCTGCACCGCGACTATCTGCCGTCGTCGTGGGGATTCTTCAAGCCAACGATCTTCGACTACCTGACGTTCTTCGGCTCGATCGGATTGTTTCTCACGACGTTTCTGCTGTTCACGCGATTCTTGCCCATACTGTCGATGGCCGAGCTGCGCAACTCGCTGCCGGGCTCGCTAGGACACGAGGAAGGACGATGACGAGCGACGCCCCCGCCCATCGCGACGTGCCGATTCATGGCCTGATGGCTGAGTTCCTCAAGCCCGAGGAAATCCTCAGCGCCGCGCGGCGGGCCCGCGAGGCCGGCTACCGGCGCATGGACGCCTACACGCCCTATTCGGTCGAGGGGGTGTCGGCGGCGCTGGGCATGCGCCGCAGCCCGATCCCCTCGGTCGTGTTCATCGGCGGGCTGACCGGCGCGGCGATCGCCTTTTGGATGCAGTACTACTCGATGAGCATCAGCTACCCGTTCGACGTCGGCGGCAAGCCGACCAACAGTTGGCCGGCGTTCATCCCGATCGCGTTCGAGGTGCTGGTGCTGATCGCGTCGTTCTCGGCGGTGGTGGCCACGGCGGTGGTTTGCGGGCTGCCGCGGCCGCACCACCCGGTGTTCGCGGTGCCGTCGTTCGCCCGCGCCAGCCAGGATCGCTTCTTTTTGTGCATCGAAGCGGTCGACCCGCTGTTCGATCGGACGGCGACGGCGCGGTTCTTGCTGTCGTTGGCGCCGCACGACGTCGTCGAGGTGCCGCAGGAAGAGTTGATCGAGGCAACGCCGGCCGAGGAGCACTCCAGCGTGCGGCTGTCCGAGGAAGCCTATCAGACGCCCACGGCCGTGGGGGCCAAATAGATGCCATGCGCACGTCGCCAATTCGTTCGCTTGGGCGTCCAGGGGCGCGGCGATTGCGCCTGGCGCTGGCCACTTGCGGCTGCCAGCAAAAGATGGCCGACCAGCCGAGCTATCGCCCCGACCAGCCGTGCACGTTCTTCGCCGACGGCACCTCCTCGCGGTTGCCGGTGAAGGGCACCGTGGCCCGGGGACACCTCGAAGTCGACGCCGCGCTGTTCACCGGGCGGATTCCGCCGGCCGGCGCGGGCGAGACTGCCGCAGCCGCGAACCGACCGGCACGCGCGACAAGCAGCGGCGGTGACGAACCGTTGCTGGCGGCCGAGGCGGCCCGATTCGAGGGCCTGGTCGACGAGTTCCCCTTGCCGGTGACCGCCGAGGTCGTCCGCCACGGCCGCGACCGCTACACGATTTATTGCGCGGTCTGCCACGATGCGGCCGGCACGGGCCGCGGCAAGATCGTCGAGCGCGGCTACACGCCGCCGCCGTCGTACCACATCGAGCGATTGCGCCTTGCGCCGGTCGGCTACTTCTTTCGGGTCGCCACGGAGGGCTATGGCTCGATGCCGTCGTATTCCGCGCAGATTCCGCCTGCGCGACCGTTGGGCCATCGTGGCTTACATTCGCGCATTGCAATTGAGCCGGCGCTTCCCGGTCGACGACTTGCCCGACGATCTGCGCCGGGAGCTGAGCGAACCCAAACGCGTGGCGGCCCGCGCGGGAGGTGGGCCATGACGCGCGACGCGGCGTTGCTGCCCGCCTGGTGGTTTACCGCGCAGGTCGGCTCGCTGGCCACCGGTGTCGCGGGCCTGGCGGTGCTGGCGATCGGCGGCTGGTTCGACCCGCACCAGTTCTTTCGGGCCTATCTAAGCGCGTGGTTGTTCTTCTTCGGGCTGGCGGCCGGCTCGATGGCGCTGGTGATGATCTATCACGTCACCGGAGGCGCCTGGGGATTTCTGGTGCGACAGTTTCTCGAAGCCGGCATGCGCACCTTTCCGCTGGTGGCGATCGGCTTCATCCCGATCGCGCTGGGCACGATTTACCTCTACCCCTGGGCACAGTTCGCCGCTGGCGGGCCCAAGGCCGTGCCCGCCGTGAGCCGCCTGTTGGACTTTCAACAGATCTACATGAACGGGCCGTACTTCTGGGGCCGCTCCGCGTTGTACTTCGTGTCGTGGCTGGCGCTGGCCTGGTCGCTCGACGGGCTGTCGCGGGCCCAAGATCAGGTGGCCGGACGCCGGATCGCCACCTGGTGCGAGAACGTCAGCGGCCCGGGGCTGGTTGTCTACGGCGTGACGCTGCACTTCGCGGTGATCGATTGGATCATGGCGGTCGAGCCCCCGTTTCACTCCACGATTTTTGGCCCCATGGTCGCCTCCAGCCAGTTGCAATCGGCTCTGGCGCTGGTCCTGCTGACGCTGGCGGGGCTTGCCGGCCGTGCGCCGCTGGCCGAGCGCATCTCGCCCAAGGCGCTCAACGACCTGGGCAACCTGCTGTTGACGTTCGTGATCGTGTGGACCTACATGGGCTGGTTCCAGTACATGCTGGTGTGGATGGCCAACATGGCGGTCGACGTGGCCTGGTACACGCGGCGGCTGCACGGCGGGTGGCAATGGCTGGCGCTGGCGCTGGTGATCTTCGGATTTGCGCTGCCGATGCCCCTGTTGCTGTTCCGCTGGGTGAAGCGCAGCCTGCGAGCGTTGGGTTTGTTCGCGGGCCTGCTGCTGGTCGTGCAGTTGGCATTCATGTTCATGCTGGTCGAGCCGGCGTTTGCGGCCGGCGGGCTGGCCGCGCATTGGATGGACTTCGTGGCGCCGCTGGCGCTGGGCGGCGTGTGGGCGGCCTGGTATCTGACGGCCGTCACGCGCCGGCCGCTGGTGCCATTGAACGATCCCAACGCGGCGCTGGCGGCGCATCTGCGCGAGACGGACGAGTGGGAAGCGTCGTGGGAGGAGGAGCTCGCGCATGAGTAAGAAGCGGCGCAAGAAACCGTCGCCCGGACCGCAGCCTGAACCGACGGCTTCGACGCCCGACGGCGGCGAGCCGGCCGGCGGTGGCGGCACGCCCGCGGGCGGCGCGGGGCACGGCCCGGCGGTCGCGGGCGCGGCGGCCCCTGAGCACAAGCAAGGTCGTGGCCAACCCACGCATCCCAGCGTGCGGCACGAGTCGAGCGCCGTGCGATTTCGTTACGCGCTGTGGACGGCCGCGGTGGCGCTGGCCGTGGCGGCGTCGGTGTTGCTCGGCGTGTGGCGGTTGTTCAACGATTTGGAGGATCGCGTCGAAACGATGAACGTTTCCGAGTTTCCATTGGCGGCTGGCCGCGGGCCGGGATTACCGGTGCAGCCGCGACTCGAGCAGATCGAGCGCGTGGCCGGGCTGCGTCCCAATATTCCGGCCGCCGAGCAGCCGCCGGTCGAATCGACGTCGCTGCCCAGAGACCTGGAACGGCTGCAACCAACGTCCGAAGCAGGCTACGTGCAGATTCCGATCGACCGGGCCATCGAGCTGGTCGTGCCGCGGCTGAAAGTGCGCCCGCCGCCGGCCGCCGAAGGCGCGGCCAAGGACCGGGGCCTGGTCGACGGCGGCGAGTCGAACTCGGGCCGCATGCTGCGAGGTCAGGCACCATGAGAATCTTCACTCTGGCATTGGCGATCCTTGGCGCCAGCCACGGCGGGTGGCTGCGTGCCGAAGTGTCGCTGCCGCGGTCGCTCAAGCAAGTCGGCTTCGAGCAGCGGCTCGACGCGCAACTGCCTCTCGAACTGCCGTTCGTCGACGAATCGGGCGCGCTCGGTCGTGCTCGGCGACTACTTCCACGACAAGCCGGTGATCTTGGTGCTGGCCTACTATCGCTGTCCGATGCTGTGCACGCTGGTACTGAATGGGCTGACGCAGAGCCTGTTCGACGTGCCGTTCGATGTCGGCAAGGAATTCGAGATCGTCACGGTCAGCATCGATCCGCGCGAAACGCCCGAACAGGCGGCCGCCAAGAAACAGACCTATGTCGATCGCTACGGGCGGCCGGGGGCGGCTGCGGGCTGGCACTTTCTCACCGGCCCGCAGACGTCGATCGCGCCGTTGGCTGAAGCGGTCGGCTTTCGCTACACGTACGACGCCAAGCGCGACGAGTACGCGCACGCGGCGGGCATCGTGGTGGCCACGCCCGGCGGGCGGCTGCGCGCTACTTCTACGACGTCAAGTTTCGCGCCCGCGACGTGCGGCTGGCGCTGGTCGAAGCCTCGGCCAACAAGATCGGCTCGCCGGTCGATCAGATCCTGTTGTACTGCTTCCACTACGACCCGAACGAGGGGAAGTACGGCCCGACGATCATGGCGAGCGTGCGGGCCGGCGGCGTGCTGACCATGGTGGCGCTGGTGGCGCTGGTCGGAGGGTTGTGGATGCACGATCGTCGGCGGCGGCGGTTGGCAATCGAGCATCGCGACGCGGTGGCAGTGGGTGAGGACCTTGTGTGATGCCGGACATCGCCTTTATCCCCGAGCAGGCTTCGACGACGGCGCGCAACGTCGACATGCTGCTGTACTTCATGTTGTCGGTCTGCGGCGGCATGGGGCTGTTCGTGGCCGGGCTGCTCATCTATTTCTCGGTGCGCTACCGGCGCCGGCCGGGCGACGCGTCGCCACCGCCTGATATTCAGCCGCCGCTGCAACTGGAGTGGTTCTGGACGCTGTCGCCCCTGGTCGTGTTCGTGACGATGTTCGTGTGGGGGGCGATCGTCTACGTGCGGGCTTACTCGGCGCCCGAGGACTCGGCGGTGGTTTACGTCGTGGGGAAACAATGGATGTGGAAGTTCCAACATCCTGAAGGGCAGCGCGAGATCAACACCCTGCACGTGCCGGTGGGCCGGCCGGTCAAGCTGTTGCTGACTTCGGAGGACGTGATCCACAGCTTTTTCGCGCCGGCCTTTCGCATCCACATGGACGTGCTGCCCGATCGCTACACCTCGGTGTGGTTCGACGTGACCAAGGAGGGCACGTATCACTTGTTCTGCTCGCAGTATTGCGGCACCAGCCACGCCAAGATGATCGGCAGCATCGTGGCCATGGAGCCGGCGGATTACCAGCGGTGGCTGGCCGCCACGGCCGAGGGCTCGCTGGCGCTGGAGGGGCGCAAAATCTTTCTCAAGTATCGCTGCGTCAGTTGCCACAGCGCCGACGAAAACGCGCGGGCGCCGGTGCTCGAGCGGCTGTACTTGGCAAACAGGTTCACTTGAACGACGGGCAGACCGTGACCGCCGACGAGCAGTACCTGCGCGAATCGATCCTGCACGGAGCGCGCAGATCGTGGCCGGCTACCAGAAGATCATGCCCACCTTCGCCGGCCAGGTCGGCGAGGAGGACGTGATCAAACTGATCGCCTACATCAAGACGCTCGGCACCGGCGACACGCCGACCCGAGTGGAAGACTTCCCGCCGCCGGTGACGACGCCGACGGTGAAGCAGCCGATGTGAAATCCTTGCCGGGCGCAGGAGACGAACAACTCATGAGCACGCAAACATCCCCCGAGCGAGTCGTCGTCGTGCCCACGCCGCGGCTGACGATCAACTATCTCAACGCCACGCGGGGCGTCCCCAGTTGGCTGCTGACGAAGGACCACAAGCGGATCGCGATCCTGTTCCTGATCTCGATCACCGTGATGTTCTTCATCGGCGGCTTCGCGATCTCCGTCGCCCGGCTCAACCTGTTGACGCCCGAGGGCGGGCTCGTCGAGGCCGACACCTACAACCGGCTGTTCACGCTGCACGGCGTGATCATGGTGTTCTTCTTCCTGGTGCCGGTCGTGCCGGCCGTGCTCGGCAATTTCCTGCTGCCGCTGATGATCGGCGCCAAGGACCTGGCTTTTCCGCGGCTCAACCTGCTGAGCTGGTATCTGTACATGGCGGCGGCGGCCTGGACGCTGTACGCCATGATCGGCCGGCGGGCTCGACACGGGCTGGACCTTCTACACGCCTTATAGCTCCCACGTCGACGCACTACAACGTCGTGCCCACGTTGCTCGGCGTGGTGATCGCCGGGTTTTCCTCGCTGGTCACGGGGCTCAACTTCGTCGTCACGGTCCACACGGTGCGGGCGCCGGGGCATGACCTGGTTCCGCCTGCCGATCTTCGTGTGGACCCTGTACGCCACGAGCATGATCATCCTGCTGGCCATGCCCGTGCTGGCGATGGCCGTGATCCTGGTGATCGTCGAGCGGTTCACGGGGATCGGAATTTTCGATCCGGCGCTGGGGGGCGATCCGCTGTTGTTCCAGCACCTGTTCTGGTTCTACTCGCACCCGGCGGTGTACATCATGATCCTGCCGGGCATGGGCGTCGTCAGCGAGGTGATTCCCTGCTTCGCCCGCAAGAACCTGTTCGGCTACAAGTTCGTGGCCTTTTCGAGCCTGGCGATCGCGGCGCTGGGTTTTCTGGTGTGGGCGCATCACATGTTCGTGGCCGGCATTTCGATGTACTCGGCGCTGGTGTTTTCGAGCTTGAGCTTTCTGGTGGCCGTGCCCTCGGCGATCAAAGTCTTCAACTGGACGGCCACGCTCTACAAGGGCTCGGTCGCCTTCGAAACGCCGATGCTGTTTGCGCCTGGGATTCGTGGCCTTGTTCACGGCCGGCGGGCTGACCGGCCTGTTCCTGGCCACGCTGGGCATCGACATCCACGTACACGACACGTACTTCGTGATCGCGCATTTTCATTTCATCATGGTCGGCGGCATGGTGATGGCCTACATGGCGGGCTTGCATTACTGGTGGCCCAAGATGACCGGGCCGCATGTATTCGCAATGGTGGTCGCGGCTGACGGCGCTGCATCATCTTCGTCGGCTTCTTCCTGACGTTTCTGCCGCAATTCATCGTGGGCTACAACGGCATGCCGCGGCGCTATCACCACTATGTGCCGGAGTTTCAGGTGTGGAACGTGCTGTCGACGGCCGGCGCCTCGATCCTGTCGATCGGCTACGTGCTGCCGCTCGTTTACTTGCCGCTGTCGCTGCGCTACAGCCGCCGGGCGGGCCCGAACCCCTGGCACGCCACGGGGCTGGAGTGGCAGACGCCCTCGCCGCCGCCCACCGAGAATTTCGAAGAGACGCCCACCGTCGTGTCGCGGACCGTACCAATATCACCTGGAAAAGGCACAGAATGAGCCCTGACCAAAGCGTCCTGACGCCCTCGGACGAGCGACGATGCTCCAGCACACGGTCCTCGTGCGCCGACGAGCTCGAGGAGCAGTTCGCCGATCTCGAGCAACAGCACGACACCGCGGCCTTTGGCATGTGGGTGTTCCTGGCCACGGAGGTGATGTTCTTCGGCACGCTGTTCCTCGGCGCTGGGCATCTATCGCTACCAGTACGGCGAGGCGTTCGAGAAGGCCAGCGAGCACCTGGAATGGAAGATCGGCGGGCTCAACACGCTGGTGCTGTTGGCCAGCAGCTTGACCGCCGTGCTGGCCGTACACTTCGCCAGGCTGGGACGCGGCCGGGCCGTGGCGGTGTGCCTGGGGCTGACGGCGCTCGTCGGCCTGATGTTTCTCGGTTTCAAGGGGCTGGAATACTACATCGATTACCAGGAGAACCTGATTCCCGGCTGGAAGTTCGAGCCGCAGGAGTGGGTCGAGCGCGACGGCCTGACGCTCGAACAGACCGAGCACGTCAAGCTGTTCCTGTTCTTCTATTGGGCAATGACGCTGTTCCACGGCCTGCACGTCACGATCGGCATCCTGGCGATGTTGTTGATGATGGTGCTGGCCTGGAAGAACGTCTTTTCGCCGTCGTACTATTCGCCGGTCGATGTGACGGCGCTGTACTGGCACTTCGTCGACATGGTGTGGATCTTCCTGCTGCCGATGTTGTACTTGCTGGGCACGCACACCCTGGGCGGACCATCGTAGCAACGTTATTTTTTTCAATCATCCTTGTTGGCCGAGCCATCTCATGCACGAGCGCATCCTGCCGGTTAGCCTGTACGTGTTCGTTTTCGTGGCGCTGGTGGCGCTGACGATCCTGACGGTGGCGATCTCGTTCATCCCGTTGACCGGGGGCTGGCACATCGCGGTGGGCCTGGTGATCGCGCTGGTAAAAGCCTCGCTGGTGGCGCTGTTCTTCATGCACGTCATCAGCAGCCCGCGGCTGACGTGGATCGTCCTGCTTGCTGCGGTGTTCTGGCTGTTGTTGCTGGTTGGGCTGACGTTCGTCGACTATGCGAGCCGCGGGCTGGTGCCCGTGCGCCGGGCCATTGAGGGGATGCGCCGCGTGTCGTTCTGAACGACAGGAGAGTCCGAGATGAGTGGGAGTCGATAACGGATGATTCCTTCGAAAGATGATTCGCCGCCGCCGGTCAGCTTTGGCCTGGCCTCGCTGTCGCTGGGGACAATCGCGCTGGGGCTGTTTTTCATGCCGATCCTCGGGCGCGTCGGCGGCGGCGCTGGGCATGGCGTCGGGCCTGGCGGGCGTCGTCGCGGCGCGGCTGGGACGCGGCGAGAGCCTGCGCTGGGCACTCGGCGGACTGTGCGTGTCGGCCTACGCTTTTGTCATCGTGCTGGCGCTGCTGTATGCTCCGCTGGTCGAAGAGCCGATTCGCCACGCGCCGGGCGCCTGGCCGATGGCTCCGCAATCGGGCTTCGTGCCCCCGCCGGCGCGGCCGCATCAGTTCTCAGCGCACGGGGGCGCGCTCTGTCACCCGGGAGCAGGCCACACGCGGTGTGCTCCTGCCAGAAGTCGGGCGCGTCGATGGGCGGAACATCGCACCAGGCAACGGCACCAATGATCTGAAAGGACTGAGCGATGAAGAACCTGCTACTGACTGGCTTCCTATTGCTGCATGCCGCCATGACGCCGGCCGCCGGCGCGCCGATCGACGTGGGCCAAGGCAAGCAATTGTTCATCGACTCGCGGATGATCGGCCGCAGCGAAGGGATCGAGCTGCGCATGAACCCCGCGCAGAAATTGGGACCCATCGAGTTCGACGACGGCAAGCCGCTGGTCGACCACGTCAGCCGCGTGTTCGAGGACGGGGGCAAGATTCGCCTCTACGTCGGACACGAGGGGCTCACGCTACTGGAAAGCGACGATGCGATTCACTTCCGCCGCGCGGGCGTGTCGATTCCCGGCGGCATCCTGCCGACGATTTTTCTCGACCCGCACGAAGCCGATCCGGGCCGCCGCTACAAGCTGTTTCGCGTCGAAGCGCACCAGCCAATCGACCTGACGACCGATGGCGTGTTCGCCAGCTATTCGGCCGACGGCATGCACTTCACGCGCGCCGGCCGCGTGCTGCCGTTCTTTGTCGACAATCCGACCGTAGTGTCGTGGGACCAGCGGATCGGCAAGTACGTGATTTATACCCGCGCGTTGGCCTACGGTTCGGAGAATCAGCGCCGCGTCGGCGCGGATCGAAACCGACGACCCGCTGAAGCCGTGGCCCTATCGCGAGGCGAATCAGCCCGGGCCGTTTCCGGGGCCCCAGAACCTGACGGTCGTGTTGGCGGCCGACAGCCAGGACGATCCGTTTTCGGACATCTACTACAACGCGGCCACGATCTATCCTTGGGCCGACGACGTGTACTTGATGTTCACGGCGCGGTTCCGCCACTTTTCGCCGAAGCGACAGCCGTTCCTCCGCCCGCGCGAGCCGGGCAAGTGGGAGGACTATGGGCTGCTGGAAGTGCAGTTGGCCGTCAGCCGCGACGGGGTGAATTGGAGCCGGCCGAGCCGCGAGCCGTATTTTCCCACCGGGCTGGCCGATGAGTGGGATCGCTGGTATGCGGTGATGGCGCCGGGCCTCGCGCCGCGGCAATTATCTTTATGGCTATTACGTCTCGAGCGGCCGCACGCACGATTCGGCCATCTTGCGGAGCGAGTACGACCATTCGGCCAAGCAAATGGGCGGCATTGGCGTGGTTCGCCAGCGGCTCGACGGCTTCGTGTCGGCCGACGCCGATCACCGGGGCGGCTGGCTGGAGACGCCAACATTGAAATTCGCCGGCAAGGCGTTGCGGCTGAACGTCGATAGCGGCGCGATGGGTACGGCGCGGGTCGAGCTGCGCGACGCCGATGACAAGCCGATCTCGGGCTTCACGCTGGCCGATTGCGAGGAGGTCGGCGGCAACTTCATCGACCAGCGAGTGTATTGGAGGGGCAACCCCGACGTTGCCTCGCTGGCCGGCCGGCCCGTGCGATTGTACTTCGATCTCAAGCGCGCCAAGCTGTACGCGTTTCAGTTCGTCGACGAGTAAACCATGCGATGCGGCCGGCGGCGCGCGGCGAAAGCTATCGGCCAAAACGGTCGCCCGGTTTTACGCCGTAGCCGCGGAGGAATTCGGCGGTCGAGAGCACGCGCTTGCCGGCCGGCTGGATGGCGTCGATCGCCAATTGCCCCGCGCCGGTCGCCACGACCAACTCCGAGCCCGCGGCGGCCAGCACCGTGCCGGGCTCGGCGGAATCGCTGGGCGTTTGCGAACTGCCGCCGGCGCTGGCCACGACGTGCACGCGCTCCAGGATCAGCCGCAGCGGCTCGCCCGCGGGGCGTTGCCAGAAGGTGTGCGTCTTGGGCCAGGGTTCGAGCGCGCGGACCTGGTCGTGGATGGCCGCGGCCGGGCGCGACCAGTCGACCTGGCCAAGCTCCTTGGTGAGCCGCGGGGCCCGGGTGGCCTGGCTCTGATCCTGTTCGATCGCGCGGGCGGTGCCAGCTTCCAGGGCGTCGATGGCCTCGAGCACGAGTGGCGCGCCCAGCGCCGCCAGCCGCGGCTCGAGCTGGGCGGCCGTTTCCTCAGGGCCAATCGGCGTGGCACGCTGGAGGATCGCCGGGCCGGCATCGACGCGCGGCGCCATGTGGATGATCGTCACGCCCGTCTCGGTCTCGCCGTGGTACAGGGCCCAATTGATCGGCGCCGCGCCGCGGTACTTGGGCAACAGCGAGGCGTGCAGGTTGATGCCGCCCAGCCGCGCGATCTCGAGCGTTTCACTTGAAAGGATCTGGCCGTAGTCGCAGACCACGAACAGATCGGGCCGGTAGGAGGCCAACAGCATCCGCGCGGCCGGCGCGTTGATGCTTTCCGGCTCGTGGATGGGCGTGCCGTGGCGGAGGGCCAGCTCGCGCATGGGGTTGACCTCTGCCTGGGTCTTGCCGTGCAGCTTGCGCGGCGGGCGGGTGACCAGCGCCAGCACCTCGTGGCGCGATGGGTAGAGCTGCTCGAGCGTCGGCACGGCGAACGGCCCGGTGCCCATCATGATCAGCCGCATGGGGCGCCTCTAGGTGCGCATGGCTTCCAGCTCGGCCAGGCGGCGGGCGATCGCCGCGTCGTCGGGCACCTCGCCGCGGGTGCGTTGGCCGGCAAATTGGGCCTCGAAATCGGCCAGGGCCTGCTTGACCGCCAGCTCGCCGGTGGGACTCAAGCGATCGACGAACAGAACGCCGTCCAGGTGGTCCATCTCGTGCTGCACGGCGCGGGCGAACAGCCCCTCCAGCTCCATGGTCATTTCCTCGCCGGCCAGGTTGAAAGCGTTGAGCACGACCCGCTCGGGCCGTTTGACGCCGCCATACAGGCCCGGCAGGCTGAGGCAGCCCTCTTCGGCTTCGGCCATGCCTTTGCGACTGGTGAGCACGGGGTTGAGGAATGCGAACTCCTGGTCGGCCGCCTTGGGATCGGATTGCAGGTTGATGACGAACAGCCGGTAGGGGAGATCGACCTGGTTGGCGGCCAGGCCGACGCCCTCGGCGGCATACATCAAATCGAACATCTCGCGGACGATCGGCGCAGCTCGGGGTCGACCCGCTTGAGCGGTTTCGAGACGTGACGCAAGGCGGGATGGGGGTATTGGACAATCCGCAACGCTATCAACTCCAGCGGCTGCGTTCATTCGCTAATGCCGACCCGGCTCAACAGGAAGGCGTACTCGAAGGCCAGATCTTTCAGCCGGTCGTAGCGGCCGGAGGCGCCGCCGTGGCCGGCGCTCATGTTGACCTTGAGCAACAGCGGGTTGTCGTCGGTCTTCAGCGTGCGCAGGCGGGCCACGTACTTGGCGGGCTCCCAGTACATCACCTGGCTGTCGTTCAGGCCGGTGGTGACCAGCATGGCCGGGTAGTCGCGGCGGGCCAGGTTGTCGTAGGGGCTGTACGACTTCATGTAGTCGTAGGCCGCCTTGTCGTTGGGGTTGCCCCACACCAGGTACTCGCCGACCGTCAACGGCAGGCTGGCATCCATCATCGTATTCATCACGTCGACAAAAGGCACGCCCGCCAGAGCCGCCCGAAACAGCTCGGGCCGCTCGTTGACGACCGCGCCGACCAGCAGTCCGCCGGCACTGGCGCCCTCGATGATCAGCCGGTCGCTGGCGGTCCATTTTTCCTTGACCAGGTACTCGGCCGAGTCGATGAAGTCGTGAAACGTGTTTTTCTTGTTCATCAACATGCCGCCGTCGCGCCACGATTCGCCCAGCTCGTTGCCGCCGCGAACGTGGGCGATCGCGTACGACACGCCGCGGTCGAGCAGGCTGACGCGCTCGCTGGCGAACGCGGCAGGCGTGCCAAAGCCGTACGAGCCGTAGGCGTACAGCCAGCACGGCGCGCTGCCGTCGCGCGGAAGCCCCTTTTTGTAGACGATCGACAGCGGCACCTTCGTGCCGTCACGGGCCGTGGCCCACAGCCGCTCGCAGGCGTACTTGTCGGGGTCGTAGCCGCCGAGCACTTCCTGCCGCTTGAGCAGGAGCGACTCGCGCGCCTGCATGTCGTAGTCGTAAATCGTGGGCGGCGTGACCAGGCTCTGATAGGAGTAGCGGAACGTGCGAGCGTCGAATTCGGGGTTGCCCATCGTGAACAGCGAATAGACGGGCTCGGCGAATTTCAGCGAGTGCCACTCGCCCGTGCGAAAGTCGTGCACGCGGACGCCATTGAGGGCGTTGGCCTTGTCGCGCACCACGGCGAAGTTCTTGAACAGGTCGAGGCGATCGAGAAGCACGCCGGGTTGATGCGGCACGAACACCTTCCAGTTGGCCGGCTCGGGCTTGTCGATCGGCGTGGTGACGATCTGAAAGTCTTTCGCATCGCGGTTGGTGCGAACGTAAAACAACCCCTCGCGATGGCCGAGCGTGTAACGATGGTGCGGCTGGCGGGCCAGGAACAGCCGCAGCCCGCAGCCCGGCTCGCTGCACGACAGGTAGTGCACCTCGGTGGCGTCGGAGCTTTGGATATTGAGCAGGACGTAGCGCTTGTCATGGGTGCGGGCCAGCCGCACGGTGTAGAGCTCGTCGGGCTCTTCGTAGACGAGCTCCGACTTGTCCTGGCCGAGCACGTGGCGCCATAACTGATCGGAGCGCTTCGTGACTTCGTCCTCGGTCGTGTAGAACAGGGTCTTGTTGTCGCTGCTCCATTCCACGGACGTGACCCGCTGGGCCGTATCGTCGAGCAGCTCGCCGCTGCGCAGGTCCTTGACGTGCAGCACGTACTGGCGAAAGCCGACCGTGTCGGCGACGTAGGCCAGCAGGTGCTCGTCGTCGCTGACGGTGTAGCGGGCCAGGTCGAAGAATTTTTGGCCCTCGGCCATTTGGTTGACGTCGAGCAGGACCTCTTCGGGCGCTTCGAGGCTCTCCTTCTTGCGGCAGTGGACCGGGTATTGCCGGCCTTCATCGGTCCGCGAGTAGTAGAAATTGCTGCCGCGGCGGACCGGCACGCTGAGATCGGTCTGCTTGATCCGGCCGAGCATCTCCTCGTAGAGCTTGTCTTCGAAAGGCTTCAGCGGGCTGGTCACGGTCTCGGTATAGGCGTTCTCGGCGTCGAGATAGGCGCGGACTTCGGGGTTCGATTTTTCGCGGAGCCAGAAGTAGGGGTCGACGACGGTCTCGCCGTGGCGCGTTTCGCGGTGCTCGACCTGTCTGGCCGCCGGCGGCGAGAGCGTGGTCTGGGAAAAGCCCAGCGGCGGGCCGGCCAGGCAGGCGACGGCAGCCAAGGCGGCGAGAAATCGGCCGGGGCGGGAAAGCAGTGTCATGGAGGATCTCACGGGCAAGCTGCGACTCTATTTCTACGATACGCAGGGCGGGGGCGCCCTTGTCCGTTTTTTACACACGGCCGGCCGAAAACCCAAGGGCTGTTCTCGGCCGGGCGCGGAGCGGGGGCGCTGCGAAAAAGGCCGGCCGGCGGCTACTTTTTCGCTGGCGGCGAATCGGGCGCGGCCGCGCGGACGGCATTCGGCAGGATCCTGGCCAGCGAGGCGTCGAGCTGGCAGCGGAGCTCGCCCTGGCCGGGCACGTCCGTGTAGAGGCGGTGGACCAGCGGCGCGCTGGGGATTTCGCCGGCGCCGACGCTGACCATGATCTCGCACGTTTCGCCAGGCGGCACGACCTTGGGCAAATCCTCGGTCCTGAAGCAACCATCGGAGCGGCAGGAGTCGAAGGCCCCTACGATCGTGGCCGGCTGGGTGCCGTCGTTGGTGATGTGTACGGCGAAGCTGAGCACGACGCCGCCGTTTTTCGTGTAGCTCGCGCAAATCGGCCTTGGCCCGCAGCGTGGCCGGCACCGATTCCTGTTCGACGGTTTCTGGCGATGGCGCGGCAATTTCCGGCAGGCCGAAAGCGGTGAGGCTGAAACTCTCGGGCGTGGCCTGCGAGCGACGAATGTCGGAGCACTCGCGCGTCCAGTCGATGGTGTTTTTGAACTTGTTTTCCAAATGGCTCTTGTGCTTCTTGACCAGTGGCACGCCGTCGAGCTGGCCTCCGTAGTCGATCGTGCCAGCGTTTGTGCTGCCGCGCGATTCACCGAATTGCAAGTCGAAATGATAGCTCTGCAAGCACCAGTGGGTCGCCGGATCGAGCACGAGCCTGCCGCCGACGATCCGCATGCCGAACGCCTTGTCCTCGGGGGGCGACAGGTGGAATTTCACTTCGACCAGCGAGCGGCCGGCCTTTTCGACCGGCTCGGCAGAGGCGACCTCGAACGTTGGATCGGCGGCCAGGTCGAGCAGACGATGAAAATAGGGGCGCGTGGCGGCTTCCAAGGCCGCATATTGCATCGCGATCGGGTCGAGTAGCTCGTCGCGGTCGACACCGGCGTAGGTCAGCCGCCAGGGAGCCGCGGAATCGGTCCTGCGGAGGCGGAAAGCACCCGCTGCGTTTGCGCACAGCACGCGTTGCCCATTCGGCTCATCGTTGATCTTGTCGGAATCGACGCGCACCAGCACGCACCGTCCCAGAGCCTGGGAGAAGTACTCGGCTTCAAAGACCCGGCGCGGCCGGTTCACGATCTGTTCGTCCTGGGTATCGACGACGCGGCCCTCGACGTGGCTGGTGACGGCTTCGATCGCCTGCCAGCCGCGCGGGGCTTCGGATTTGAACTGCTCGACCAACTGGTCGTCACCCGCGGCTGGGATCGCGGCGGCGAGCAGCCAGGCCATGACGAGCAACGACTGGCACGATCGAAGCGTCATGGGAGGCTCCTTGCGTTGGGAGGTTGATGACTCTAGCAGCTCGAAAGCGCAGCGTCGGTTTCGCTGAGGGCCACGACAGCCAGGCGGTGGTCGTTGGCAAACGCCACGACTTCGCGCTCGTCGATGAGAATCGTGCGGCCGGCTTCCACCGCCAGCACGCTGGCTCCGGCGGCCAGCATGGTTTGCAGGGTGCCGATGCCGATCGTGGGCACGTCGAAGCGCATGTCCTGCTGCGGCTTGGCGACTTTGACGACCGTGAAGCCGCCGGACTTGCAGAGCGTGCCGGCGCGGCGGATGCACTCGTCGGTGCCTTCGACGGCTTCGACGGCCAAGGGCGAACGGTCCTTGACGGCCACGCTCTGCCCGACGTCGAGCCGGCCCATCTCCTTGGCCAGCCGCCAGCCAAAGGCGATGTCCTTTTCCTCGGCGGCGGTCGGGCGGCGGGCCGTGAGGCAGGCCGGGCGCACCAGCAATTGCGGCGCGTAATCGGTGGCGGGTTTCATGGTCACTCCACCGGCCTCGAAGGCCGAGGTGATCGCGCCCAGCAGGCTGTCGTCTTGCAGGGTGCGGCGGCGCGAGATGAAAAAGGGATAATAGGTCAACAGGCCCCGCAGGTCGGGCAGGTGGCGCAGCCAGTACCAGTGGCGATAGAGCCCGACCTTGTACACCTTGCCGGCCATCGTCGCTTCGCGGACGCCATGGCGGCGAAAGTAGCGAATGACGCGGCCGATCTGCCCCAGGCCGATCCAACCGAAGTCGCGGCAGGCCTCGGCGATCGCCGGGTCGGCGTGGTGGCGGATGCCCAGGCAGTAGACGTCGGCGCCGGCCGCCGAGAGCGACTGGGCCACGACGATCGGAAACCGCCCCCAGCCGGCGATCAGGCCGATCTTGGGCCGCGCGATGGAGGGAACCGAGGGCGTGCCGCTCATGGGTGCTTCCAATCGAACGCTACGCGGCGCGGTCGCTCGACGCGGTGTGTTCGCGGGCCAGCTCGTCGACGGCTTGCTGCAGGGCCTTGAGCTGGCGGCGCATGTCGGGCAGCTTCGAGATGGCGGCGAACTGGATCTTCTGGTCGCGCTCGGCGATGGCCGGAATGCCGAACACGTGGGCCCCGGCGGGCACGTCGGCGCTGACGCCGGCCTTGGCGCCGAGGATCGCGCCTTCGCCGATCCGCACGTGGTCGCGGACCCCGACCTGGCCGGCCATCACCACGTAGTCGCCGGTGATCGTGCTGCCGGCGATGCCCACCTGCGAGCAGATCATGTTGTGGCGGCCGATGCGGCAGTTGTGGGCGATCATCACCAGGTTGTCGATCTTCGTGCCGTCGCCGATGATCGTGGGCCCGTACGTGCCGCGGTCGATGGTCGTGCCGGCGCCGATCTCGCAGTCGCATCCGACCTCGACGTGGCCAAGCTGGGCGGCGGGCTTGTGGCTGCCTTCGAAGTAGCGGTAGCCGAAGCCGTGGCAGCCGAGCACCACGCCCGAGTGAATGATCGAGCGGGGGCCGACGATGGTGTTTTCGTAGAGCACGGCGTTGGGATAGATCGTGACTTTGTCGCCGAGCCGGCAGCCGGCCATGATGCGGGCGCCGGAGTGGATCGTCGAGCCGGGGCCGATTTCGACGTCGGCGCCGATGGCGGCGCCGGGATGGACGTCGACGTCGGAGCCCAGCTTGGCGGTGGGGCTGATTTCGGCGGTGGGGCTGATGCCGATGCGGCGGCGCAGGCGCGGCGGGCGGAAGTGGACGACGATCTTGGTGAACGCCTCGTGCACGTCGTCGACGACGATGGCCGGCATCGTCAGCGAGTCGAGCGGAAAACCGCGGGGCACGACCGCGGCGCGGGCGGTGGTGGCGGCCAGGCGGTCGGCTTTTTCGTTCTTGTCGACCAGCGTGATGTCGCCGGCCGTGGCGTCCAACAGCGTGGCGGCGCCGGCAATCGCGACCGAGCCGTCGCCGACCAGCTCACCATCGACCAGTTGCGCCAAGGCCCCCAATGTCGTCGGCATGGTTTTGAAATCCTTTCCATGGAAAGCGCCAGGGACATGTCCGCCGAATGCCCCGCATTGCCAGGGGTCGAGAATGTACTGCAGCGCACCAAGAGCGGCAATAGCGAACGCCCAAGGGTGCTAGCGGGGCGCGTGGAACGCACGGCTGGACACGCCAGCAGTGGCACCCGGAGCGCGTGCGGCGGTCTGCTCAACACGCCAGCAGCGGCGCGCGACGCACCGCTGGACCAGGCCGCCGCGGCACGCGGCGGACCGCTCAATGGCGCGAGATCAGGCCGAAGTCGAGGCCCAGGACGAACAGCATCAGGCTGATGATGAAGATGAAGCCGAGATAGTGGAAGGCCACAACGACTTTCTCGCTCACCGGGCGGCGGAAGATGCCCTCGAGGACCAGGAACACCATGTGGCCGCCATCCAGCAGCGGGATCGGCAGGAAGTTGACCACGGCCAGGTTGGCGCTCAACAGCGTGAGGAAGATCAGCAGTTGGGGGACGCCTTGGTAGGCCGCGCCGCCGGCGGCTTCGGCGATCGTCTTGGGGCCGCCCAAGGCAAACGGCGAGATTTGCGTGCCGATGCGGCGCAGGAACGCGTAGACCTGCATCACGGCGTCGACCGTCTCGCGGCCGGCCAGGCTGACGGCCTGGCCCAGCGACTCGGCCTTGGTGACCGACATCTCGAGCGAGGGGATCAGGCCGCGGTCGGCAAAGAACCAGTCCTGGGCATCGACGGGCTCGAGCGTCGTGGTGCGGCCGTCCGCCAGCGTGAGCGTGACTTTCGTGCCCCGGGGCAGCGCCTGCAGGGCGTTCATGAACAGCGGCCAGTTGGGATGGTCGGCACTGAACTTGATCGGCTTGGGCGGCGGGATGACGACCTGATATTTTTCGCGATCCAGCTCCGCGGCGCTCTTGGTTTCGGCGGCGGGCAAGGTGAACGACGCCTCGACCACCTCGTCGCCGGCGGCCAGCAGCGGCACGCTGGCCGGCTCGCCCTTGGCGGTCAGCGGCGCTTCGGCCGCGGGATTGCCCTTCTCGGTTTCGTGGACGATGTTCAACACCTTGTAGGTCAGCCCCAGCGCGGGCACCGACACGGGGCTGTCGGGCAGCTCCGACTCTTCGATCCACATCGGCTCGCGGAGCGTGATCTCCTTGTCGAGCTTCTCGTCGCGGCCGGTCTCGGCTTCGCGCAAGATCGTCAGCTTGATCTTCTGGCCGGCGCGGCGGCGCAGCACGTCGGGCAGCCGCAGCGGGTCGCCCGGCGCGGAATCGTCGATGGCGTCGATGAAATCGCCCGCGCGGATGTCGGCCTCGGCGGCGGGCGAGTGTTGCTCGATGGCGGTGATCTTGCCCATCTTCATCACCAGGCCCAGCGTGCGCATCGGCCGCGGCTCGACTTGGACGTCGATGCGCTGGGGCGCGGCGGCCTCGTCGGACGAACCCGGCCCGTTCGCCGGCGCTCGACGGTGAAGACCAGCGGCTCGTCGGGATGGCGGGCCATCTGCGAATCGAGGTCGGCATAGCTGTCCACCGGCTGGCCGCCGACCGCCACGATCTTGTCGCCCGGGCGGAACTCGCCCGCGGCGGCGGCCGGCGAGTCGGGCATGACGGCGTATTGTTCCTGCAGCGTGGTGGTCATCGGCATCCGCACGCCGATGGTGGGCAGCAGCCGACCCTGTTTCATGTCGGGCTTGATCGTGATCCAGAAGGGCTTCTCGACGCCGACACGCTTGATCTCGAAGTTGACGCCGGTTTCGAGATTTGCCAGGGCCACGGCATAGCGCAAATCGCGGAACCGCAGTTGCCGCTTGCTCCAGTCGTCGATGCCGACGAACTGGTCGCCGGGATGCAGGTCGGCCCGCCAGGCGGCTTCGCCGGGCTCGACGGCCGAGACGCCGCAAGCGACTTCCTTGACGCCCATCAGGTAGGCGACGATGGCCATCAGGAAGGCGAAGATGACGTTCATCACCACGCCGGCCGAAATGATGGCCATCCGCTGCGGCACGCTCTTGGCCATGTAGCTGCGCGGGTCGAGCGTTTCGTGTTCTTCGGAGGCCGGCACGGGTCCGGGCAGCACGACGGCGCCGGGCCCGCCCTCGGACGACGGCGAGCCGGCCCGCACCAGCGAGCGGCGGCGTTCCTCGGCGGCCTTGGCGGGGTTGTCGTCCTGGCCGAGCATCTTGACGTAGCCGCCCAACGGCAGGATGCCGATGCCGTACTCGGTTTCGCCGCGGCGAAAGCGGGCCAGCTTGAGGCCGTAGATGTCGAAGCCCAGGTAGAACTTTTCGACTTTGACGCCGCACAGCTTGGCGACGGCGAAGTGACCGAGCTCGTGGACGAAGATGACCATGCCCAGGCCGACGGCAACTTCGAGAATCACCAGCACGAGCCGCCAATCGAGCACGAGCGCCATTAAGTGCAAGCCCAACGCGTTACCTCCTGGCGAGCCCAGCGGTCCAGCTCGAAGAGTCGTTCGAGCGAGGGGCTGGGGTCGAAATCGTGATGTTCCAAGACGGCCCGGCAGCGCGGGACGATCTCGGTGAAGTGTAGCTTACCGGAGCGGAAGGCCGCCACGGCGGCTTCGTTGGCGGCGTTGAGCACGGCGCCGGCCGTGCCGCCGGAGCGGGCCACCTCCAGGCCCAGCGCCAGCGCCGGAAAACGTTCGAGGTCGGGGGGCTCGAAGTCGAGCCGCATCGCGCGGCTCAAGTCCAAGGGCGTCGCCACGCCGGGCGTGCGCCGCGGATACGTCAGCGCGTATTGAATCGGCAGCTTCATGTCGGGCGAACCCAACTGCGCGATCAACGAGCCGTCGACGAACTCGACCAGCGAATGGACGATCGACTGCGGATGAATGACGACGTCGATCTGCTCGGGCCGCAAGTCGAACAGCCAGCGGGCCTCGATGATCTCCAGGGCCTTGTTCATCATCGTGGCCGAGTCGATCGTGATCTTGGGGCCCATCGTCCAGGTGGGGTGGCGCAGGGCATCGGCGATCGTGACTTGCCGAAGCTGCTCGGCCGTGTGATTGCGGAACGGCCCGCCGCTGGCGGTGAGCACGATGCGCTTGACTTCCTCGCGCCGCCCGGCCTGCATCGCCTGGAAGACGGCGCTGTGCTCGCTGTCGACGGGGATGATGTTGGACCCGCTGCGCGCGGCCAGGTCGGTGACCAGGGGGCCGGCGACGACCATGGTTTCCTTGTTGGCCAGGGCCACGGTCTTGCCGGCCTCGACGGCGGCCCAGGTGCCCCGCAGCCCGGCGCTGCCGACGATGGCGGCCACGACCGTGTCGATTTCCGGCCGGCTGGCGATCGTCTCCAGGGCATCGGGGCCGATGGAAAGCTCGCAGCCATCGGGCAGCGCCGACCAGTCTTGCTGGGCGGCGGCCAGGGCATCGGCGGCCACGACCCAGCGGGGCGCGAAACGCCGGGCCTGGTCCAGCAGCAGATCGAGCCGCGAATGGGCCGAAATCGCCGCGCAGCGAAGCTCACTGCTGGCGCCGATCACCTCCAGCGTGCTGGTGCCAATGCTCCCGGTCGAGCCGAGCACCGCGACATTGGCAGCTTCTTGGGGCATGAGTCCGTGACGCTCATCGAAGAGATCAACCAGACGCGCGGGCCTGAGCAGGTCGAGGGCCATCCTAGCCTGGCACGCGCTGGGCAGCCTGGTGTTGCCAGCGGCGAGCCGGCGCCATCGGGGCCTGTTTTGAGCGAGCCAAAGACGGGCCGGCCCTTGCCGGCGCCGCCGCGCTGTAGCCAAGCAACATCGGGGCTCAGCGACGTACCGCTCGATCCAGCGATCATTTTACGGCCAAATGGGCCGCGGCCACAACCCGAAGGTCTGGCCCTGCGCGTGGGCCGTCGGGGGCCACTGCTGGCTTATCCGGCAGTGCCCTCGTTGTCGCGGGTCTTTCGGCAATCGAGCACGGTTGGACAAGCCAACCCTGACGCACGCTTTAGTCAACTCGATCTGCCGAGCGATTGCGCCGCCGGCGGGGCCGCACGGCATACTTTCATTGCTTTTCGCGGGGGTCGATTCTAGGATGATAGGATTACGCAGGCGTGCGTTGCCGGCCCCTGCCAGCCCGCAGGCAGGCCGCCGAGATTGGAGCAGAGGTTTCGTCGAGGCTGCGCCTTGGGGCGGTCTGCGTGGTAGGTTTTTCGGGGCCGCGCGGGCGGGGCGCCGCCAAGGACCCCCGGCCGGCGCGGCCGCCAATCGCCGGTTCGACCGCCATGGACGACCGCTTCGGCCAACGCACGTCGCTGAACGTCACTGCCTCCATTTTCTCGAGTCCCCGATGAAAAACGACAGAGAACCGCTGCGCAAGCCCGCCGAGCGCAAGCCGTCGCCGGTGAACAACAACATCGTCTTCATCCTGATCATCCTCTGCGTCGTGACGCTGGTGGGGGTGATCTTCATGTCGAACCGGCCGGACGAAAAACTGTCGTACAGCGACCTGGTGCAGGTGATCAAGCTGTCGGACGCGCCCGCGGGACAGAACGCGGTCGAGGTGACCCGCGAAAAGGGAGACACGCAGTACAAGGTCAAATTCTCCAGGCCGACCGACATCAGGATCGGCAGCTACGAGATCAGCGGCAAGATCACGCGGGACAATCCCCTGGAAAAGCCGGCCGTGGCGGAGGTCAATTTCCAGACCAACACCAAGCCCGGCAACGAGCGGATCGCGCAGCTGCTGGAAGAGAAGCACATCGAGTTCGACAATTCCGACGGCCCCAGCGCGCTGGCCGCCTACATTCCGATGCTGATCCTGATCGGGCTGTGCGTGGTGTTTTTCTTTTACGTGCTGCGGCGGCTGGGCGGGGCGGGCTCGCCGATGGCCTTTGGCCGCAGCCGCGGGCAAGATGTACGCCCAGGAAGATCTCGGCGTCACGTTCGAGGACGTGGCCGGCATCGACGAGGCGGTCGAAGAGCTGCGCGAAGTCGTCGAGTTCCTCCGCACGCCCGAAAAGTATCAACTGCTGGGAGGCCGCATTCCCAAGGGCCTGCTGCTGGTCGGACCGCCGGGCACCGGCAAGACCCTGCTGGCCAAGGCCATCGCCGGCGAGGCGGGCGTGCCGTTTTTCAGCCTGTCGGGCTCGGACTTCGTCGAGATGTTCGTGGGCGTCGGCGCGGCCCGCGTGCGCGACATGTTCCAGCAGGCCGAAGCCAAGGCGCCGTGCATCATCTTCATCGACGAGCTCGACGCGCTGGGCAAGACGCGCGGCTCGAGCATCGTGGGCGGCCACGACGAGCGCGAGCAGACGCTCAACGCGCTGCTGGTCGAGATGGACGGCTTCGACTCGAACAGCGGCGTGATCGTGCTGGCGGCCACGAACCGGCCCGAAACGCTCGACCCGGCGCTGTTGCGGCCCGGGCGCTTCGATCGCCACGTGCTGGTCGACCGGCCCGACGTCCGCGGCCGCGAGGCGATCCTCAAAGTGCACGTGCAGAACGTCAAGCTCGACGAAAACGTGAACCTCAAGGAAGTGGCGGCCATCACCTCGGGCTTCGTCGGCGCCGACCTGGCGAACCTGGTGAACGAAGCCGCGTTGCTGGCGGCCCGCAAAGGCAAGACGGCCGTCGGCATGACCGAGTTCAACGAGGGCGTCGAGCGCGTCACCGCCGGGCTGGAAAAGAAGCAGCGGATCATCCACGAGGACGAAAAGCTGCGCGTGGCCTATCACGAAAGCGGCCACGCCCTGGTGGCCTACAGCCTGCCGAACACCGACCCGGTTCACAAGGTGTCGATCATTCCGCGCGGTCTGGCCGCGCTGGGCTACACGCTGCAGCGGCCCGAGGGCGACCGCTACCTGATGACGCAGGGCGAGCTGGAGAGCCGCATCCAGGTGCTGCTGGCCGGCACCTGCGCCGAGGAAATGGTGTTCGAAGACGTCTCGACCGGCGCCCAGAACGACCTGGAACGGGCCACCGACATCGCCCGCAGCATGGTGATGGATTTTGGCATGAGCCGGCTGGGCCGGGTCAACTTCCGCGAAAGCACCCGCAGCCCCTTCCTGACCACGGGCAACGAGTTTCAGCGCGAGCACAGCCACAGCGAGCAAACGGCCCGCGAGATCGACGAGGAAGTGAAGCGGATCATCGACGAATCGATGGAAAAGGTGCGTCACATCGTGGAGACGCGGATCGCTTCGCTCGAAGCGCTCAGGCCCGGCTGATCGAGAAGGAAGTGATCGACTCGGGGGAGCTGAAGGCGATCATCGAGGCCAATTCGCCCAGCCCGCTGATCGTGCCGGGCACGCAGACGGAGCGGAAGCGGCCGCTGGCGGCCGAAGTGGCCGACCGCGGCGAGGGCGAGGCGGCGGCCGACTCGGTGTAGTATCTGCTGGAAATGCCGGGCGCCGCCGGCGCCTGCCAGGCCGCGAAGCGACGACGGCGCACCGTTGCAAGCGTCAGCCGTGCTGGCGATCGAGCGCGTTTTCATATCTTCGGCGGTCACTTGCCACCGCTGTCGCGCGGAAGCTGGGCGCTCTGCGGGAAGTCTTCCTTTTTTCGTGTCTGTAACGATTATTCCTGTTTTGGATGCGGCACAAGGCCGATCTATACGCCGGCGTTCCGTCGAGCGCGCGAGCGGCAAGTGCGCTTGCAATGCTAGCAAACAGGGAGATCGTCGAGCGTGGTTGTCGGGCGAGCGATGTTGATCGTCGGCCTGTCGTTCGTTGTGCTGGCGCCTGGGGCGCGGGGCGACGACGCTGCTTCCGCCGCGCCCGTGCCTGCCGCGAAATCGAGTGTCGAGGCCGGCCGCGGCGCCGGCAAGGCAGACCAGTCGAGCGCCGCATTCGTGGTCGCGCCGCAGGCCCGCGGCAGTGTGAAGCGCAAGGCGGCACCGCGGTCGGGGTCGGGGCGAGCGATGGGGCGCGAGCCGCGAGGCGGGGCCGCGATGAGCGAGCCGCTGGGCTTTAGCGCCGCGCGGCTCGATGGCTCTCGGCAGCCGAGCCAGCCACGGCCGGACCGCCCGGCGAGCCAGCCGGTGCGAGCGGCCAGCGCCGAGTTGCCCGTCGAGGCGCGGCGCGGGCGCCAGCGCCACGGGACAACCAGGTCCGGCGCGCGCAATATCAAGAGCCGTATCAAGATGCGGGCGGGCCGATGGCCGGCGGGCCGGGTTTTGCCGCTGGTGGGCCGATGGGCGGCGGGCCGGCGTTTGGCGGCGGGCCCCCATTCTCCGCCGCGATGGCGCAGAGCGAGCCGATCGGCTTCAGCGGCGCGCGCTTTCAGCCCTCGATGCCGGTCGACCCGTCGCTGGGCGCCAGCATGTTCGAAGAGCCAATCGAAATGGCCGATCCGCTCGACCCCGACGCGCCGGCCCCGGCAGTCAGCTCGGGCGAGTGGCTGCGCAACGGCTATTGGTACACGCAGCAGAGCGTGGTGTTCATGAACCGCTCGAGCAACGTGAAGAACTCGATCATCCTGTCGACCGATTTCTCGTCGTCGAACATCCCGCACTACCTCAACTTCCTGCAGATTCCGATCACCCCGGGATTCCGGCCGGGCATCCGTTCGACCGTGGGCCGCTACATCGGCCGCGACGCCCGCAATCGCGACCACTCGGTCGAGTTCACGTTTCTGGGCTTTTCCAACTGGAGGGCCAGCGAGGGGCTGAACGCCGTGACCGCGGGCGGCATCTTTTCGAACATCGATCCGTCCCCTTCGACGCCGGTATTCAACGCGGCGAACTCGCAATCGTTTGCCGAGGCTTCGCTGTTCGACAGCTACGAGCTGAACTACGTCATCGATCGCCGGCCGCTGCGCGACCAGATGGTCTACACCCGCGACAGCACGTGGGTTCGCCGGGCCACGCCCTCGCGGATGCCGGCGATCTTCGCGGGCATTCGCGTGGTGACGATCAACGAGCGGCTGAATTACATCTCGTCGGCCAATATCGGCAACGGCACGTACAACGTATTCACGCACAACACGCTGGTCGGCCCGCAAGCCGGCTTCGACTGGTACTTCGATCACAACAATTGGCGGTTGGGCACGCGGCTCAAGGGAGGCGCGCTGGTCAATTTCGCGGATCAGGCCACTTCGGTGCAAATTCTCGGCCTCAACGGCGCGCCGCTGGTGGCCAACCGCGACCAGAAGGCCAGCGACAGCGCGCTGGCGTTCGTGGGCGAAGTCAATTTCGTCGCCGCCTATCGCCTGCGTCCGAATTTCTCCATCCGCGCCTCGTACGACCTGCTGTGGGCCACGAGCCTGGCGCTGGCGCAAAACCAGGTGACCTTCACGCCCAGCCCGATCGCCACGATCGCCGATCATCACAGCCTGTTCTACCAGGGCGGCTCGATCGGCTTCGAGTTGTCGCGGTAGCGACGGTGCTCGATCTTCATCATCTTCTTCGTGTGCTTGGTGTTTTTGTGTTTGAAAGGCACCCGGCATCCATTGCGTGACGCTGCGCCAGCGGGATGGAGAGCGGGATTGTTTTAACACGACGGCACGACGACACGACGGAGGAGAAGGTTTGCACTGGATTGACTTCGCTTGAATGTCAGGGCCCAGCCACGGGTGCCACGGGCGGCTGCGCAGCAGACACCCGTGATGCTTGCACTGCTGGACAAGCCAGAGAGTGGCACCCGACATGCGTTTTGTAGGTCCGGCCGTGGCCTGACAATCGGACTGCCGCGGTTGGTCATGTCAGGCCACGGCCTGGACCTACCTACAAAACGGAAAAATAAAACGGCGGCGGTGCGCGCTTTGGCGCGCACCGCCGCCTTGACGAAAACGCTTCGTGCAGCCGCTCGTCCGTACTCGAGGGCCGAGGCGTGTTCTTGGGGTTTTGGTTTTTTGCCTCGGCCGTTACGCGGTCGAGCAACACACCGGGTGACACCGCAAATCACGGCAAGGGGTGTTCTCGAGGTCTGTGTCACCGACCACTCGAGCCCATCCGTGGGGCGGACCTGTCGGGTCGACCCGGAGCGGGGCAGGCAGCCGAGGCTTGAGACCTGAGGCTTGAGGCCTGAGGTAAGAAGAACTCGTCGAACCGACCCGGTGGCGGTGCTTGGGCGTCTGCGAGCGCCCGCAGATGCTTTCAACAACGCCACACATCGCTCCAGGAGAGGCGGCTCGGGAATGCTGCCCTGTGGCTTCGCTCCGCCGGTTTTATCAGGCCAGAACTATCGCCTGCCGACTTTCGCTACTCTTGGCATTCTCGCAAATGGCTTTCGCGGCAACGCACACCTCAGCCCGATTCAGCTACGCGAAGTATCGCGGAACGGGTGGCTGATTTCTAGGGGAAGAATTGGCCACTGAAGAAAAGGAAAATTCACCGGACACGGAGGAGGAGAGGGAGGGTTTTAACACGACGGCACGACGGCACGAAGAGGAGGAGGAGGAGGAGAGAGGAGGAGGAAGCAAAAGGGAAGGAAGAAGAGAAGACGGTTTTTTCTATGGGATGGCGAGCCCAGGGCGTGAGCCCTGGGATTGTTGCCGCTGCAGCGCGGCGCGAATGAAGAAGAAGAAGAGAAGTAGAAGATCGCCACAGAGGGCTCGGAGGACACGGGGCAGACTGGATTTGGCATGACAAGTGTTCGGTTCGTTGTACACTGGGGCCGGCGGGGGACCGATCGTGCGTGGGTCGATGGCTGCTTTCATCCGTTCGATTTCTTAAGGGCACATCATGGCTTCGACGGTGTTGATAACGGGCTCTTCTAGCGGCATTGGGCGGGCGACGGCGGAGGTGTTTTCGCGCGGGGTGGAACGTGGTGGCGACCATGCGGCATCCCGAGGCGGCGCCGTCGGGCGCGGGCTCGCCGATCGTGGCGCTGCCGCTCGACGTGACCGACATTCCATCGATCCGCGCGGCGATCGACGAGACAATCGGCCGCTTCGGCGCCATCGACGCGCTGGTGAACAATGCCGGCTATGGGCTGGTGGGCGCGTTCGAGGCCACGACCAGCGAGCAGGTCGAGCGGCAGATGGCCACCAACGTCACCGGGCTGATGAACGTGACCCGCGCGGTGCTGCCGCACTTTCGCCAGCGGCGGGCCGGCGTGCTGGTCAACGTGGCCTCGATGGGCGGGCGGCTGACCTTTCCGTTCTACAGCGTCTATCACGCCTCGAAGTGGGCCGTCGAAGGCTTTTCCGAATCGCTCTCCTACGAGCTGCAGCCGTTCGGCGTGCGGGTGAAGATCATCGAGCCGGGGCCGATCAAGACGGATTTCTACGATCGCTCGCAGGACGTGGCGAAGCAGGAGGGCCTGACGGCCTACGACGGCCTGCTGGCCAAGGCGCTGCCGGTGATGCAACAGGCCGGGGCCACGGCGCCGGGCGGCGAAGTGGTCGCCCGCACGATTCTGCGCGGCCACCGACGGTTCGTGGCGGCTGCGTTATCCGGTCAATTCGCGGTTGTTCTTGAACCTTCGCCATTTGCTGGGAGCCAAGATGTTCATGGGCATCGTTCGCTCGCAGGTGTTCAAGTAGGAGGAAGAAGCGGGGCGAACCCCTCACCCTGCTCGCCGGCTCGGGACGGGCGAGCGGTCCCTCTCCCGCCAGGGGCGACGGATGCGGTTTTGGCGGACATGGAGAGGGCCTACATGGGTGCCACCGTGGCAGCGGGTGGGGTTGTCGCTAGAATGGCAATGCTAGCAATCTTGAAGGGAGTCTTTCGGAGCGAGGACCGCCGCGATGAACGTGCCGCCGTTTGTGCATCTGCATTGCCATAGCCACTTCAGCCTGCTGGACGGGGCCAGCCCGATCGAAGGGCTCGTCGCTCGGGCCAAAGAGCTGGGGATGAACGCCCTGGCGCTGACGGACCACGGCAATCTCTACGGTGCGCTCGACTTCTATAAGAAGGCCCGGACGGCGGGGATCAACCCGATTTTGGGCTACGAAGCCTACATCGCGCCGGGGAGCCGGTTTCAAAAAGACGCCGGCGGCATGAAGGAGGCCAGCTACCACCTGACGCTGTTGGCCCAGAACCAGGTGGGCTTCAAGAACCTGGTGAAGATGGCCTCGAAGGCCTTCCTGGAGGGCTTCTATTTCAAGCCGCGCATCGACAAGGAGCTGCTCGAAGCACACAGCGAGGGCATCATCTGCTTGAGCGGCTGCGTCTCGGGCGAGTTCAGCCGCAAGATCCTGCAGCAGCACGGCGCCGAACCCGACTGGAACGAAGCGATGGAGACGGCCGCCTGGTTCCAGCGGCTGTTCGGCGAGCGGTACTTCATCGAAATCCAGAACAACGGGCTGGAGATCCAGCAGATCGCGATGGCCGGCGCCGTCGAGGTGGCCCGGCGGATGGGCATTCCGCTGGTGGCCACGAGCGACGCCCATTACATCAACCGCGAGGATGCCGAGGCGCAGGACGTGCTGCTGTGCATCAACACGGGGAAGTTCCGCACCGACAAGGAGCGGATGCGGATGGAGGGCGACCAGTTCTATCTGCGCAGCGGCGAAGAGATGTATGCGGCGTTGGCCGGGCACGAGGAGGCGCTCAAGCAAAGCCAGGCGATCGCCGACATGGTCGACATCCGGCTCGACTTGGGCCAGCGCCATTTTCCCACCTACAAGCTGCCGCCCCAGCGGACGGCGCAAGACTACTTGCACGAGCTGTGCATCGAGGGCTTGAAGGATCGCTATGCGGACGATCCCGAGCGGATGGTCGACGGCCAGCTTGCGGCCGAAGTGCTCGAGCGGCTCGACTTCGAGCTGTCGGTGATCAACAAGCTGGGCTTTGCCAATTACTTCCTGATCGTGTGGGATTTCGTCCGCTACGCGCGCGAGCGCGACATACCGGCCACGGCGCGGGGCAGCGGCGTGGGTTCGCTGGTGGCGTACGCGCTGTACTTGAGCCACATCTGCCCGCTGCGCTACGACTTGCTGTTCGAGCGGTTTTTGGACGAGAGCCGCAAGGAAGCGCCCGACATCGACATCGACTTTTGCAAGGACCGCCGCGGCGACGTGATCGCCTACGTCAAGGAAAAGTACGGCGAGGCGAACGTGGCGCAGATCGGCACGTTCGGCACATTGGCGGCGCGGGCCGCGATTCGCGACGTGGGGCGGGCACTGGGCTGGCCGATTCCGCGGGTCGACTCAATCGTGGCCCTGGTGCCCGAAGTGCTGCACATCACGCTTGACGAGGCGCTCGAAGCCAGCGCCGAGCTGAAGCAGCTTTACAAGAGCGACGCCCAGGTGCGCGAGCTGGTCGACCTGGCCCGCAAGATCGAGGGGCTGGCGCGGAACGTGGGCACGCACGCGGCGGCGGTGGTGATCGCCGACCGGCCGCTCGACGAGTACGTGCCGCTGGGCCGGGCGCAAGGCAAGGACGAAGTCATCACGCAATGGGCCATGGGCGACGTCGAGGCGGCCGGGCTGCTGAAGATGGATTTCCTCGGCCTGCGCAACTTGACGATCCTGGCCAAGGCGGTCGAGCTGATCGCGCAGACGACCGGGCGGCGGGTCGATCCCTACAAGTTTCCGCTCGACGATCAGGCGACGTTCGCGCTGTTGTGCCGCGGCGAGACCAAGGGCATTTTCCAATTGGAAAGCGGCGGCATCCGCGACCTGCTGCAGAAGATGAAGCCCGACCACTTTCGCGACATCATCGCCACCAACGCGCTGTACCGGCCGGGACCGCTGGAAGGCGGCATGGTCGACGACTACGTGCAGGTGAAGCACGGCCGCAAGGAGGCCCGCTACGCACACCCGGTGATGAAAGAGCTGCTCGAAGAGACGCACGGCGTGATGGTCTACCAGGAGCAGGTGATGCGGATTCTCAACCGCCTGGGGGGCATCCCGCTACCGGACGCCTACACCTGCATCAAGGCGATCAGCAAGAAGAAGCTGCCGATGATCGCCAAGTATCGCGAGGAGTTCGTGGCCGGGGCCACGGCCAAGGGCCTGCGGACGGCCGAGGCCCAGGATTTGTTCGAGATGATCGAGAAGTTCGCCGGCTACGGCTTCAACAAGAGCCACTCGACGGCCTATGCCCTGATCGCGTACATGACGGCCTATCTGAAGGCTCATTATTCGGTCGAGTTCATGGCCGCGCTGTTGTCGGGCGACATCGACGCGCGGAACTTCAAGAAGAAGGACTCGCTGGTCGAGCACCTGGAAGACTGCCGGCGGATGGAAATCGAAGTCGTGCCGCCGGACGTGAACCGCTCGGAAGGGGACTTTACGGTCGCCGAGGGCAAGATTTGCGTGGGGCTGTGCGCGATCAAGGGCTGTGGCCACGCGGCCGCCGCGGCGGTGGCGGCGGCACGCAAGGCGGGCGGACCTTTCAGCGATCTGTTCGACTTCTGCGAACGGGTCGACCCGTCGATGGTCGGCCGCGCGACGATCGAGACGCTGATCAAGGCCGGCGCGTTCGACTCGCTCGGCGCCCGGCGGTCGCAAAACTGGGCCGTGCTCGAACGGGCCTTGCAAGCCGGCGCGGCGCTGCACGAGGACCGCCGCAGCGGCCAGAAGGGGCTGTTCGACGCGATGGACGTCGAGGATGACGCGGACCGGGCGCGGGCCGCGCTGCCGAACCTGCCCGAATGGGACGAGCGCCAGCGGCTGGCGGGCGAAAAAGAGGTGCTCGGCTTCTACCTCACGAGCCACCCTCTGGCCGAGCACGAGCGCGCGCTGTCGACGTACTGCTCGCACACGATCGCCGCGGCGGCGGCGCTGCGCGCATAAGACCGAGGTCGTGCTGGGCGGCATGCTCTCGGCAATCAAGTATTCGCAGACCAAGTCGACCAATGCCAAGTACGTGATGTTCGACCTGGAGGACACCACGGGCATCCTGCGCTCGATCGCCTGGCCGGAGCAATACAGCGACTACGGGCAACTGGTCGAAGCCGACGCGGTGGTGGTCGTTCGCGGCACGGTCGACCGGCGGCCGGGGAGCGACGAGGCCAACCTGATCGTCAACGAAATCATCCCGCTCGATCAACTGGCCGGCCGCTTCACCCGCGGCATTCGCATCCGCGTCGACGAGTTGCGTGACGCCGAGCAGGGCCTGACCGATCTGCACGAAATCTTGCAGGGCTATCCGGGAAGCTGCGAGCTGCAGTTGGTGCTGGCGCTGGCCGACGGCAGCCGGGTGGTGATGAAGAGCGACGCGGTGCGCGTCGAGTTGAACGAGGAGATGCGGTCGCGCGTCGAGGCCCTGTTGGGGCCGGGCAACCTGCAGTTGATCGCCGCGCCGGCGGCCAAGAGCCCGTCGCGGCGAACCAACGGCGCCCCGCGAGCCCTGGTGGAGCGGTAGCTGGGCGGTGGGCCGGGGGCCATTTTCGCGAGGATTTTGGCCCTTTTTTCGCATCCCTTCGAGCCCGGGAAACCCCGTGTCGGCGGCAGCGGCCGAGTTTGCTTTACCCAGTTTATCTAATTATGATCAAAGGGTATCCCGCTTCATGGGATGCTTAACTTGTCCTCAATCACGCTTCCACCCCTGGTTTTTCGGAACTGTGGGGTGGAAGCGTATCCGGAACACGTCTGATTTTCGGGAGAGTACGGCCATGCGTCGCCGCCTGCCAGGTAATCGTTCGATGTTGCTCACGGCGGCCACGATCGTGGCGCTGGTCGTCGGTTGGAGCGTGCCCACGCAAGCCCAAATCGGCGGCGGCGGGGGCGGCTTCGGCGGTGGCGGCGGCATCGGGGGCGGGGGCGGCATCGGCGGCGGAGGCGGGGTGACCAGCGGTGGAGCCGGCACCAGCGGCGCCAACGGCGTGCTTGTCGACGCCGACGGAGTGTTGCGCTTGCAGCATTTTCCCGATCCGGGCAATCAACTGGTCAAGAAGCGAATTGCCGAAGCCCGCGCGCACCTGAACCCGGAAGTCGCCAAGGCCAGCAAGCTGCGCAAGGTGTCGCTGAACCGGCTGGAAGCGGCATTGCGCGCTCGGCTCGACAAGGGACAGCCGCCGACCGAGGAGATGCAGTTCCTGGCCGGACTGAACCGCGTGCAGTACGTGTTCTACTATCCTCAGACCAAAGACATCGTGCTGGCCGGCCCGGCCGACGCCTGGGCCGCCGACGCCGCGGGCCGGGTGCGCAGCATCAACAGCGGGCGCCCGGCACTGGAGCTGCAAGATCTTGTCGTGGCGCTGCGGGCTTACGCTCCGGGCCAGCGGCAAGCGCCGGTGCTGTTGTGCTCGATCGACCCGACGCAGGAAGGCCTGAAGCGGATGCAGAAGTTTCTGCGCTCGCTGGGGGGCCAGATCACGGCCGACGCCGATACCAACGCGATCGTCGACGGATTGCGGACGAACCTGGGCATGCAGACGGTGCGCGTGGGGGGCATCGCGCCCAACACGCACTTCGCCCAGGTGCTGTTGGAGTGCGACTACCGCATGAAGCTGATCGGCATCGGGCTGGAGCGGCCGCCGGTGCGGCTGGCCAGTTGGGTCGACCTGTCGTGCGCCGACCAGCAACACGGCCCTGACGCGCTGGTATTTCATTCCCGACTATAAGTGCGTGCGGGTGGCGGCCGACGGGCTGGGGCTGGAACTGACCGGCGACATCGTCAGGCTGGTGACCGAAGACCAGGTGGTCTCGGGCGACGGCCAGCGGGCCGTCAGCGGGCGGAAGAACAAGGCCAGCGAGACGTTCGTCCGCACGTTCACGCAGAAATTTCCGGAATTGTCGGCCAAGGTGCCGGTGTTCGCCGAGATGCGCAACTGCATCGACCTGGCGATCGCCGCGGCCTTCATCCACAAGCAGGACCTGTACGAAAAGGCCGGCTGGCAGGCGGCGACGTTCAACGACGAGCAGTCGCTGGCCGTGGAAACCTACAACACGCCGCTGCAGGTGGAGAGCGTTTGCACGGCGGTGTGGCGGGGCGACCGGCTGCTGACGCCGGTGGGCGGCGGGGTGAACATCCAGCCCAACCAGGCCCTGATGACCCAGAACACGCTGCCGGACGAAGACGGCAAGGTGAGCGAGCTGCGCGAGTCGATCAGCCTGGATGCCTTGCCGGCCGATCGCTGGTGGTGGGACTGAGACGCATGCTGTAGCCGGGGTGTGTGACCCCGAAAGGTTGATCCCGGAAGGTCCGTGGTTGCTCCGGCCTCGAAGAGGCCGGCTACAGAATACAGCGCTGGCAAGATGCCAGTGCCACGCACTTCAAGAATCAATTCACTACGCGAAATGCGTCACTCGACCAGTACCACGCGGACGTCGCAAACGTTCGTGTGCGTGGGCCCGGTTTTCAGGAGCGCCATGAGTGGCTCGAACCAGTGATAGGCGTCGTTGCGCGAGAGGTAGTCGCGCGGGTCGAGCCGGCGGGCCGCCGCGGCGGCAAGCACGGCGGAGTCGACGAGTGCTCCGGCGGCATCGGTCGGGCCGTCCTCGCCGTCGGTACCGCCGGAGAGAATCACAATCTTCTCGCGCCACCGTCTGCCATCAAGACCTCGGCGGCCGCCAACACGATCTGCTGGTTGCGCCCGCCCAGCCTGCGCCGCGCGGACTCGACCAGCTTGACGGTCGGCTCGCCGCCATCGACCAGGCAGGCCGGACCGCTGGCTCTCGCGCGGGTCGCTAGTGCCCACTCGGCCAGGCGCCGGCCGATTGCTTCGGCGGGGCCTTCGGATGCGATGGCGCCGGTGGCTTCGGTTCGATAGCCCAGCCGCCGCGCCGCTTCGGCGGCCGCATCGACGGCCAAACGATTGTTGCCGATGATGACGTTCGTCACCTGGCACGCGGCTGAAGACGGCACTTCGTTCGATGTGCCACTGCTGGCTTGTCCAGCGCCGCTGGCCCGTGCCGCTTGGGCGGCGTTCCGCGCGAGCAGCTCGAAAACCGCCGGCGCGATGCCTGCCTGGCGGGCGTGGTAACGTTCGAGCACGGCCAGGGCGTCGTCAGGCGTGCTGGCGTCCGCGACCGTGGGACCCGAGGCGATCATGTCGAGCGGGTCGCCGAGCACGTCGGAAATCACCAGCGTCACCAGCCGGCCGGCATGGCAGGCGCGGGCCAGCTTGCCGCCCTTGATCGCGCTGGTCTGCTTGCGGACCGTGTTGAGCTCGTCGATCGTGGCGCCGGCGGCGCTCAGGAAGCGGGTGACGGCCAGCTTGTCATCGAGCGTGATGCCCTCGGCCGGCAGCGGCAACAGGGCGCTGCCGCCGCCCGAGAAGAGCGCGATGCACAGGTCGTCCGGCTGTAGCGCTTCGAGCCGGCGGAGCATTTCGCGGGCGCCTTGGACGCCCTCGGGCGTGGGTTCGTTGATGCCGGCGGGCCGGGCAGGGTGCAGGTGGATGGGCGCCAGCGCCACGACGCAATCGGCCGGGACGTGAATCCAGCCGTCGAGGTGCTTTTCGGCGACGACACGGGGGCCGAGTGCTTCGAGCAGCCCGGCGGCCATGCCCGCGCCGGCCTTGCCCGCGCCGACGACGAGAATTCGGCCGACCGAAAGGAGATCGACGCGCTGGCCGGCCAGGTCGAGCCACTGGCCGTCGAGCCGGACGTTTTCGCGTACCAGCCGCCGCGAGTCGACCCGCGCGACGGCAGCCCGCCAGATGGCCAGGGCGTCGGTGCGTGTTTGCTCGCCGGTCTTTGCCACGGGCTGGGATCCCTTCGGAAGGCCGATGTTGGAAGTTCAAAGGGGAATGAACCGCTCTTGATGCTACTCGCCCAGGGCGGAGCCGCAAGAACGTGGCGCGAGGATGGGCCTGGCCTTTCGCCCTCCCCGCCACCTTTTCTTGTGCTAATATCGAGGTTTCGGCCCGGGCTGGCGATTCTGCCGGCTGCAAGTCGCGCGACCCACGCGGGAACGTTGGATGGCACGCTACGCGATCACGATCTTTTTAAGCGCGTTCCTGCTGTTTCAGGTCCAGCCGCTGATCGGCAAGTTCATCCTCCCCTGGTTCGGCGGCAGCCCGGCGGTCTGGACGACCTGCATGCTGTTCTTCCAGGTCGTGCTGCTGTTGGGCTACAGCTATGCGCATTTCATCACCAGCCGGCTGTCGATCCGCACGCAGCAGGTCCTGCACCTGGTGCTCCTGGCCGCCTCGCTCGGTTTTCTGCGGATCGAATGGATGGCGGCCGGTTGGAAGCCGTCGGACCCGGGCCTGCCGATCCTGCACATCCTGGGACTGCTGGGGGCCACGATCGGGCTGCCGTATTTTCTGCTGTCGACGACCGGACCCTTGTTGCAGGAGAGTTTTCGCCGCGAGACGGGGCGCACGCCTTACCGGCTCTATTCGTTGTCGAACATCGGCTCGCTGTTGGCGCTGTTGAGCTACCCGTTCGTGATCGAGCCGCAAATGACGCTGCACGTGCAACTGGTGGCCTGGGCGGCCGGCTACGCGCTGTTCGTGGTGGGGGCGGGCTGGGTGCGCGGCGAAGTTTTCGGCAGGGAGCAGTGTGGAGGCCGCCGACGTCGAGGCGGCCGCGGCCGAGCGCGCGGCCACGCGGCCGCCGCGGGGCGACATCATCCTGTGGCTTTCGCTGGCGGCCTGCGGGTCGGTGATGCTGCTGGCCACGACCAACCAGTTGTGCCAGGAGATTTCGTCGATCCCGTTCTTGTGGGTCCTGCCGCTGGCCTTGTACCTGTTGTCGTTCATCATCTGCTTCGATCACGAGCGATGGTACGACCGCGGCACGTTCTTGGGCCTGCTGGCGTCGGCCGTGGTGATGATTTACGTGGTGATCGCGTTCGGCGTGCGGGCGCCGTTGTGGTATCAGTTGATCGCCTTTTCGGCGGTGCTGTTCATCTGCTGCATGGTGTGCCACGGCGAGCTGGTCAAGGCGCGGCCGGCGGCCGAGCATGCCACGTTGTTCTACCTGGTGGTTTCGCTGGGCGGAGCGGTGGGCGGCGTGCTGGTGGCGATCGTGGCTCCCTTGGTGTTTCCCGGCTTTTGGGAATACCATGGCGGCATCTGGTTGACCGTGGTGCTGGCCTTCATCACCTCGTTCGTGCGGCGCAAGTCGCGGTTAAACGCCCAGGCGCGGCTGGTGTGGGCCCTGTTCGGCTCGTTGGCGCTGGCGTTTTTAATGGCGCTGGGGGTCAACGCCTACTTCGAGAGCCCCATCTCGCGCGAGCGGTGGCTGGAGACGTCGCGCGACTTTTACGGCGTGCTGCACGTCAACGAAATGCCCGATACGGGCGATGGCCAGGGCTATCGCGAGCTGATCCACGGGCGGACCCAGCACGGCACGCAGTTGTTGGATCCGGCGAGGCGCCGCTGGCCGACGACCTACTATGGCCCGCCGTCGGGCATCGGGGTGGCGATCGATCACCATCCGCGCCGGACGGCGGACGATCCCGAGCTGCGGCGGCTGCGGATCGGCGTGGTGGGGCTGGGCTGCGGGACGCTGGCCGCGTATGGCCAGAAGGGAGACTATCTCCGCTTTTACGAGATCAACCCCGAGGTGAAACGGCTGTCGGACAAGTACTTCACCTACCGCCAGGACGCCGAGAACGCGCAGGCCGAGGTTGACGTGATCCTGGGCGACGCGCGGATCACGCTGGAGCGCGAGCTGGCCGAGGGGCATCCGCAGCAGTTCGACGTGCTGGCGATCGACGCCTTTTCGAGCGACGCGATTCCGATGCACCTGCTGACCGTCGAGTGCGTCGAGCTGTACTTGAAGCACTTGAAGCCCGACGGGCTGTTGTGCATTCACATTTCGAACCGCATGCTCGATTTGAGCGGGGTGGTGCAGGGGATTGCCGATCGGCTGGGGCGGCCGTGCGAGTTCGTCGATTCGCAGGGGGACGACGACGAGGGGCTCAACGCGGCGACGTGGGGCATCATCACCACCAACGCCGCCTTCTTCGACGACCCCGAGCTGGTCGAGCAGGAAGTCTTCACGGGCCCCACCGCCAAGCCGATCGTGTGGACCGACGATTACGGCAGCATGTGGCAGGTGCTGGAGTAGTCGGGTGGCCGCGGGCCTCGAACCTCGATCTCGACGATGGCTTCTTTGAGCCGTAACACGTGCCGCCGTGCTGCCGTCGTCGATCCTGCTGATGTCCGAGCCGCGTCGGCGGCGGCAGCGTGCACTTGATGGACACGGGCGGTAAACTCGCGTTATCATCGATGGCGGTTGGGGGCAACACTCCGAAACGTTGGAGGAGACGCTAATGAACCGAATCATCCTGGTCGAACCTCTCCTGAACGGCAAGCTCTGTTGCCCGCTTGCCAGAGCGTTGCGCCCAGCGGCACTCGTCTTGCCAATCGTGTGCGTCGTGCTGGTGGGTCGAGCCCCGGCGACGGGCATCATCAACGGCGACTTTCAAACGGGCGATCTCACCGGCTGGGACGCCAACGCGCTGAACCCGCCGCTGAGCACCGCGGCGACGGTTGACGCGATCACGGTCGGAGGCAGCCTGGTGGGCGACGTGAGTTTCTCCAGTTCGGTGGGCGACCACTATGCCGGCTCGCTGTCGCAGGATTTCTACACGGGCGGCGCGACGGGGTTGACGTTCGACATCGGCTTTGCCGCTTCAGCGCCGGTTACGCCGGGCGAGCCGAACGTCGTCGATACGCTCGACGTTCTCGTGGAAAACCTGGATACCAACACGACGATCGTCCACACGCTGCACTTGGAGAACACGCCGGGCGAACCGACCGGCGCCGGACTGGTCGGGCACGTTGCTGGCGTGCCGCTCCACGCCTTCGCGACGCTGCCGGGCGCCGATACGCACATTCGACTGGAGCTGTTGCTGGACTTTCACACTCTCGATGGCGTTCCGTCGTCGGGCCAGTTGTTGGTCGACAACGTGACGCTGGTGCCGGAACCCTCGACGTGGGCGTTGGCAATGGGCGCTGCGTTGGCGCTGGGGAGCGTGGGCTGGCTGCGGCGCGGAAAGTTGCGGCGCGAGTAGGACCAGCTAGCGGTTTCACTACGCCACTGGTCATGCGGGGTGGCACGGCCGGCTTGTGCCGCGGCGCGAAAGCACGGGTGTCTGCTGCGCAGCCGCCCGTGGCACCCTGCGCGGGGCAACGTTCGCCGGCCTTTGCCAGCCTCTGAAGAGCGGCCATCCGACTCCTTGCGAGGAAACCCGTCGATTTGCTGCGGCTCAAACGGTCGGCTTGCGGCGCAACAGTCCGTAGAGGGTGAGTGCCAGGGCCACCATGATCGTCACGCCGCAGACCTGGAGCAGGCCGGTGACCAGCGGGTGGTCGGGGCCATGGGGCGGAGGGAATTTCTCGTTCAACGTGGGCATCAGCGTCGACGAATAGCCGATGAAGGCGCCTACGATGCCGGCCGTTCCGTTCGTCCACGTTCCAACTTGCAGCATCGCGAACCAGACGATCAGCAGCGGGCGTTGCAGGTTCAGCTCGTTGACCAGGAATCCGAAGGCGACCATCAACACGCCGTTGGCCGTGTACTCGATGTGGCCCATGACGATGCCCCGGAACCACTCGACGGCCGATGGGGGAATGAAACCGACGATGCAGCCGACCGTCACTTGCAAGACGCCCAGGAACAGCGTCCAGCGTTTGATGCTCGATTTGAATCCGTCCATCTCGTCGATCACGGTCCGTTCTCCCTGGCTGTTGGCGTTGTTGTTTCACGCATCAGCGGTTACTGGCCCAAGCCGGCTGCTCGCGTCAATGGCCGCGCCGGCATGTTACCGCCGCGGGGAGCAAGCGTTCAAGTATCGACGCGGCGAATCGCGGGCGTGCCGGGCGCCTTCGCCAAGATCGGAGGCAGCCCGGAGCGTTCGCCACTGGACAACGCCCGGGGTCTTGCTGGACACTGGGCTGTCGAGCTGGCGGATCGTTGGCTGGTCTGGCGACAATCCAACCGGGCAGCCTGGAAAGCGCCGCGCCGCGGCAAAACCGCCACGACCCTCAGGAGGCCGGACGCCATGACGACGGATTACGACGAAGGCCGTGTTGCCCAACAGTACAAGCAGGCCAAGGAGCAGCCTTGGCGCCCTTGCGTCGAGACGTATTCGTTGATGAAGCGGCTTGGCGACCTGACGGGCAAGAAGGTCGTCGACGTGGCCTGTGGCGAGGGGTACTACACCCGCAAGCTGCGGCAGGCCGGCGCTCTGAAGGTCGTTGGCTTCGATATTTCCGAGCGGATGATCGAGCTGGCCCGCGCCCAGGAGGAGGAAAATCCGCTGGGCATTGAATACCGGGTCGGAGACGCGCGGGCGCTGGTGCCGCAACAAGACTTCGACGTGGCGTTCGCTGCGTGGCTGATCGTGTACGCCCACGACCGGGCGGAGCTGGCGCGGATGTGCCGGGGGCTGGCGTGCTGGCTTCGACCCGGCGGCCGTTTCGTCACGATTGCCACGAACCCCGACGTCTATTCCTTCCGGCCGCCGCCGGATTATCGCAAATACGGCTTCGAGGTGAAGCTGGCCGAGCGGGCCGTCGAGGGCGTCGCCGATCGTGTTCACGATTCACCTGGGGGACTCGTCGCTGGAGATCGAGAATTACTACTTGCCGGTGTCGGCCTATGAGTCGGCATTTGGCGCCGCGGGGTTTCGCGACTTCAAGGTTCATCCGCTCGAGCTGGCCCCCGACGCGCAGGCCGGCGACGACAGTCGCTACTGGTCCGACTTTCTCGAGCATCCCATCGCGATCGTGATCGATTGCGTCAAAACGTGAAGCGGCGCTGGGCCTACGATTACTCCTGGGCGAGCGCCCGGGCGGCCGCGCGGATTTCGCGCAGAAGCTGCAATTGTTCGGGCGACCAGCCTGGCACGTGGCGGCCGGGGGCGTCGTGCGACGGCTCGTCGCCCAGGCCCGTGGTGTGGGTTTTGCGCAGGCGGCTCAGGATCAGGTCGCGGATTTCGTGGGCGTTGTCGACCCCTTCGATCAGGCCGCGGTGCATGACCGTCGCGCCGCCGCCTTGCTGGTTGGCCGATCCGCCGCCGGCCGTTTCGACCAGCACGTTGCCGATGCCGAAATAGCGCTCGAGCGGCCCCTGCGTCACCCGGATGTTCTGGATGTTCTCGTAGGTGATCGTCGTCTCGTGCAACAGCCAGATGCCGCGGCGAATCCGCATGCTGCGGTTGCTGACCAGATACCAGGTGGTGTCGTAACGCAGGTGAATCGCGATGTAGGCCACGACGTCGGGCAGCACCGCCAGCGCCAAAGCCGGCAACGCCAACAGCACGCCGGCCAGCGGCCATGCCACCATGATCGCGATCCACCCGATGAAGATGAGCCCGTCCATCAGCACGAGCAGGAACCAGAAATAGAACTTCAGGTACCGCAGAAAACCCTCGGCCGGGCGGAACGAGCGGGCGACGTCGGCCGTGCCGCCGGGGAGCGTGGGCGGCTGGTCGGGCACGCGAAACCAGCGCACCAACACCGCCCAGATGCCGCTATAAATCCAGCGGCTGGCGCGATCGACGTGCTCTTTCACGGCTGCGCCTCCCGGCGTTTGGCCAGCGCGACCAGGGCGTCGCGAATGTCTCGCAGCAGCGCGGTGGCGTCGTCGGCCGCGGCGGCGGCGTCCTGGGAGGCAACGGGCGCCGGCAGGCCGGACTCGGCGGCGGGTTCATCGTGGTCCAGGCCGCGCGCTCTGCGCATCCGCTGATAGAGAAAGTCGCGGAGCGCTTCGGCTTCGAGGATGCCCTCGAGGGCCATCTCGGCCCCGGCAGCGCCGGAGGCCGTTTGAATGCTGACCGTGGCCAGTCCCAGCCAGCGCTGCACGATGTTGTGCGTCAAATGAATATCCTGGATGCGGCGATACGTGAGCAGCACCTCGCGCTTGAACAGCACGCCATGACTCGTGGAGATGCCCTTCTCGTCGAAGCGATAGCGCAGCGTCACGTACTTGCAGGCCAGCGGTACCAGAGCGAACACGAACGCCGGGCCCGCCAATAGGGACATCAGCCCGTAATAGAACATCAACACCGGCGCCGGCCGCGTGATGGCGAAAGGATCGAACGCGGAGTCGACAGCGGGGCGTTTGGCTTCTTCCATGTTGTGTTCCGGCAAAGGGGTTCGAATCGATCGCACGCAACCCAGGCAGTGGCTGCCGAGCAATTGCCCCAAGGGGCAGCGGGCAGGGGTCCGCCGCCGCGGCTATTGTAGCTTTTCGTTTTAGCTTATTCGCCCCGATCGTGGGAATCTTGGCAGATCAGGCGCATTGCGCTAGCACGCTGCTGCTTATTTCTTGGGCTTGATCATCGTGATCTTATAGACGTTGCCGTTCTTGTCATAAGTGGTCCATTCGCCCGTTTGTTGGCCGTTCTCGAAATGGCCGGATCGCATTTTCGTGCCATCCTTCCTGAACCATTCCCAGTAGCCGGTCAACTGCCCGTCGAGGGTCTGGCCCGTTGCCCACAGGCTGCCATCCTTGTGGTACTCGACGTGCCTTTTCGCTCTGGATTTCTTTTTTGCCATTCGCGCACCACGGCGACGTGTGTTCAGATTAGCGGTTCTCGGATTGTATTACATGGCGGTCGCCCGGGGCTGCCGTTTCGGCGGAGTGGAATTCGCTGGACACGCCTTGTACCGGCGACCAATAATGCGACCTGCTCAAGGAATGGTTCAGGAGGGGACGCCATTGAAAAACATCGTTCGTGCCGGTCTCGCGTGTTTGGCTTTCGTGCTGTCCAACACGCTGCTTGCTCCCGCGGCAACGGCCGGCCAATTGACGACGTTACATCAGTTCACGACGAGCGCAGACGGGCGGTTCCCTTACGCGGGACTGGAAGCAATCGGCTCCACGCTGTATGGCACGACGCGGGCTGGCGGCGCGGCCAATCATGGGACCATTTTCAAGATGAATGCTGATGGTACAAGCTACCAGGTACTGCACGACTTTTCGGGGGCGCCGACGGACAAGGATATCATTCAAGTCTCGTCGCCAGCGATTCCATGCTCTACGGCATAACGGGTGAAGGCGGCACCAGCGTGGGCGGCACCCTCTTCCAAATGAACCCCGACGGCACCGACTTCCAGGTGCTCCACAATTTCACGGGGGCGCCCGGAGATGGTGCCTTCTCGCGGGCCGGGCTGACCGTCGTCGGTTCGACGCTGTACGGAATCAGCGGCGCTACGACCACCAATGGCGGGGCCGTCTTCAGGATGGATCTCGGGGGGACCTTTCAGTCGCTGCATACGTTCAGCCAAGTCGCCACTGCCGACGTGACGCCGACCGGATTCGAGCGCCCACTGGTCAGCGGGTCGACAATCTATGGCACCTCGGAGGGCGGGGGTGCGAATCGCGGCGGCGCCATCTTCTCGTTGAATACCGATGGCACTGACTTTCAACTGCTGCACTCGTTCGATAGCCAAGTCTACAGCCCCACGGGCAGCCTCGTGCTGAGCGGCACGACCCTGTATGGAGTCACGCACAACGGCGGCACTTTCCATCAGGGAACCGTCTTTGAAGTCAATACCGACGGCACGGGCTTCCAGGTGTTGCACGATTTCGCCGGGGGCGCCGCCGACGGCAGCTTCCCTAGCGGCGGCCTCGTACTCAATGGCTCGACGCTGTACGGTACCACCGCCAACGCCGGCCACGGTCAACTCTTTCAATTGAAGATCGACGGCACGGGTTTCCAATTGTTGGCGTCGATCGATGGGGAGGCCATACCTACTCCCAGCGGCGACCTTATGCTTTGGGGCAACACGCTCTATGGCACGAGCGAGGGCAGTACAATCGTTCCCGGTGGTACCGCGTTTTCGTTGATGGTACCCGAACCCTCGGGCCTGGCGCTTGCCGCGGCGGGAATCGCGACGTGTGTGGCCTGGGGCCGCCGCCGGGCGCGCCGCACCTGACGCGGCTTGCAGACACGACAGCCCGTTTCCGCTTGCCATCGCGCGGCAGCGACTCATCGTCTCGACCGTATCGAAACGCGCTACTGCGCGGCCGTGGCCGGCTCGCTTTGCAAGTAGGCGAACAGGTCGCGCAGCTCTTGCGGCTTCAGCGGACCCAACAGATTTTCGGGCATCAGCGAGGTGGGGGACTCGACGAGCGCTTCGATCGGGTCGCGGGCCAAGCGAGTCGTCAAGCGGCCGCGGAAACGATGGCCCCTGACGCCGGCTTGCGGGCGATGAGCCACATGTTGTCGCTGGTGGGCAAGCGGTCGCGCGCAGGAAAAGCGGGCGATCTCGAAACCGGCGCGCGAGATGATCGCCCGCAGCGTCTCGGGCGTGAAGTACTGCACGTGGTCTGGAAATCGAAAGCCGGGCCACCGCCAACCTTGCAGTCGGCGGTTCCAGCTGGCGTAGTTCGGGACCTTGACGATCAGGAAGCCGCAATCGCGCAGCACGCGCCGCACTTCCGCCAGCACGGCCAAGGGTTCGTTTTCATGTTCCAGGTACGATTCCAGGATGACGCCTCCGGCCAGCGCGGCGTCGAGCGATCGCAATCCGGTCAAGGCATCGGTGCAACGCACGTGGCCCCCCGCCGGCTCGGCCCGCTCGTGGGCCAGTGTGGCCGCGGCGTGATCGATCTCGATGCCGATCGGCACGGCGCGCTTGGGAAACTGCGAGAACAGCCGTCCCCAACCACAGCCCACGTCGACGACGCAACCCGTGACGTGATAGCTGGCGAGCAAGGCGCCGACCTTGCGATGCGGGATGACGCGCTTGCGGACTTCGTTGATGCAGAACCGCAGCGTTCCGAAGCGCAGCGCCCGGCGTTCCTGGGTCGCCACGGCTTTGGAGCGCGTCCAACTGTGCTCGTCCACCAATCCGGCTACCTCGACAACCGTGCGCAGATAGAGCAGGCCGCAAGTGGAGCACCTGGTCAAACCCCATTGCGGCCCGGGGCACGGCAGCATCGGCTCGCTGCGGTTATCTCGGCCACACAGCGGGCACGAGGGGCGCATCCTGGTGCGGAGCGCGTCGATCGCCATACGCGAGAATCTCTCGAATAGATGCGATTGGCCGGGTTCGGGCAGCGGCGGATTCTACGTCTTGCGGCAAACGGGGCCAACGCCAATCAGGGGCGGCCCGCGCGCGAGCGCGGCCGGACACTAGACGGTGCGGCCTGTTTCTTGGCCTTGATCATCGTGACCTTATAGACCTTGCCCTTCTTATCGGTCCGTTCGCCCGTCTGTTGGCCGTTTTCGAAATGGCCGGACCGCGCCCGTTGCCTACAGGCTGCCATCCTTGTGGTACTCGACGTGTTTCTTGGCGCGGGGCTTCATCTTCGCCATTTGCCCATATTCCCGCGAGGTTGTTCGCTCCTTCTTCCTTCGTGTCTCACCGCGCGGCCGTGGCCGGCTCGCTTTGCAGGTAGGCGAACAGGTCGCGCAGCTCTTGCGGCTTCAGCGGGCCCAGCAAATTTTCGGGCATCAGCGAGGTGGGCGACTCGACGAGCGTTTCGATCTGGTCGCGGGCGATGGCGATGTGCTCGTTCTTGGCGGTCAGCAGCGTCACGGTCGAGGGGGTCTGGTCGACGAGCAGGCCGGTCAGCACGCGGCCGTCGGCGGTGTGCAGCAGGAAGCTCAGGAACTCCTTGCGGATGACGGCGCTGGGATTGACGATCGTGGCCAGCAGCTCGTCGACGTTCTTGCGGTTGGCGTGCGTCAGGTCGGGTCCGACCTGGTTGCCCTCGCCGAACAGGCGGTGGCAGGTCGCGCAGTGTTTGGCGAACAGGGCCTTGCCGGCGGGCGGTGCGCCGCGGCCTGCCCGCAGGTCGTTGTTGATCCGCCGCATTTCGGCCAGCCGCTCCTCGGGCGTACCGCCTTGGATGCTGCCCCAATGTTTCTTGACCAGGGCGTCGAGCGCTGCGTCGCCGTGGAGCGAGACGGCGCGGAGCTGGTCGACGGAGATGGATTTGGCGTCGATGGCACCGCGGTCAACCGCTTCGAGGAACCGCCGGGCCCAGGGCTTGCGGCTCAAGAGCACGTCGGCGGCCTTTTGCTGCAAGGGCCCGTCGAACGACGGGTAGGCAGCCAACAGCGCGGCGGCGATCCGCTGGTCATCGAAGCGCGTCAGGGCGTCGAGCGCCGCGGCGGTGATCGTTGACGGCTCCGGCGAGGTGACGAGCTGTATGAGCGGCCCCACGGCAGCCGGGCTGCCGCCTTCGCCCAGGATGCCGATGGCTTCGACGCGACGCGACGCCGCGACCATCGGGTCGCCGGCCCAGGCCAGCGCCGCGCCAGGCCCTCCGGGCGGCCAAGCCGCAGCAGCAGCCGCACGAGTGCCGGGTTGTCGTGATTCTCGCGCAAGCCTTGTCGATTTCGATCGTCAGCTCGCGGGGTATCTTGGCAAGCCTGTCGGGAGCGGTGTTGGCGTGCGCCGCTTGAACCTGCACGCCGGCCTGGGCGGCATACAGCGAGCCGGCCGATCCGCCGCGTTCGGCCGAGCGTTCGGCCAGGCCGCGATCGAGCGCGGCCAGCAGCCAATCGCGATCGGCAGCGCCGCCGTTCTGCTCGGCCGCTTGCAGCAGCCGCGCGCAGGCCGCGTAGCCCTGGGGCGAGGCTTCGGCGGCGTAGCGGCGCACGAGCCGCTCCAGAATCGTGTCGTGCACCAGCGGGCGCTTCCAGATTTCGGGCCGAGTGAACAGCGCCAGCACGTCGTCGCGGGCCGCGACCGCGTGCCGTTCGACGGCCCACCAGGTCAACAGCGGCAGGTAGGGGTCGCCGTGGTCTTCGTCGCGCGTGACCAGCGCGGCGATGATCGGCAGGGCGTCGGCCGCGGGCAGGCGCTTGGCGGTCGAGGCGAGTTGCGAGCGCACGGCGACGCTCGGGTCGTCGTGGGCCAGCGCGGCCAGGCGGGGGGCGATCGGCGGCGCGACGCGGTTTTCGTCGCCCAACAGCCGCACGGTCCACCAACGGACGTCGGGGTTGCGATGCGCCAGCAGCTCTTCGGCAAAGCCGTCGCTCAAGCCGCCGCTGACGTACAGGGCCCACAGGCTTTCGAGTGCCTGATGATCGTCGGGACTTTCGAGCACCAGCGTGCGCAGCGGGAAGATCATTTCCGGGTCGCGGCGATCGGCCAGAAGGCGTCGGGCCTTGCGGACGTACCACTCGTTGCGATCGGCAAGGCGGGCGATGAGCTCGCTGCTGGTGTGCGCGGCCAGTTGGTCGGCAGGCGGGTTGGCCCCGCCTTGCGGGCGGATGCGATAGATGCGGCCGTTGGTGCGGTCCCAGTCGGCGTCGGGGTCGGGATGGGCGGTGCGCTGGTCGTGCCAGTCGCAGACATAAAGCGAGCCGTCGGGTCCGACCGTCACGTCGCTGGGCGCGAACCAGGTGTCGCCGGCGGCCAGCAGGGTGCCGGCGTGGCGGGCGGAGAACGTCGAGCCGCGCGGCGCGAGGTCGTGCCAGTACATGGCGTGGCCCAGCAGGTCGGCGGCGATGTAGCGGTCGCGATACTGGCTGCCCAGCAGGTCGGCCTGGTAGATGATGCCGCCGACGGTCACGTGGCCACCCTGCAGGTTTTCGTGGGGCACGTGGTCGAAGTAGCCGAAGGCGTACGGATTGTGCAGCGGCCGTGCTTGCCGAACTACTTCCAGTAGTATCCACCTTGCACGCCGTGCAACATGGCGTAGCCGCCGTAGTTGGTCGAGTAGAACAGGTTGCCGTGGCGATCGAAATCCAAACCCCAGGAGTTGCCGCCGCCTTCGCAGAACAGCTCGAAGCGGCGGGTGATGGGGTGATACCGCCACACGCCCTGCTGGAACTCGATGCCGCGGATGTTCGAGGTGACCGTGCTCCCCTGGCAGCCGTAGAGCCAGCCATCGGGGCCCCAGGTGAGCGAGTTGGCCACCGAGTGGGCGTCTTCCATGCCGAAACCGGTGAGCAGCACGTCCGGATCGCCGTCGGGCCGGTCGTCGCGGTCGCGGTCGGCATAGAACAGCAAGTAGGGGACCTGCAGCACGAACACGCCGCCGTGGCCAAAGGCCAGGCCGCTGGCGAGGTTCAAATCGCTCAAGAAGTCGTGGCTGCGATCGGCGCGGCCGTCGCCGTCGTCGTCGAGCAGGATGGTGACGCGGTCGGCGCCCTTGGGCCCGCGCGGCGGCGGCTCGGGGCGGCGGTCGTAGGTGGTCCGCGAGTAGCGGTCGACCTTGGCGCGGTTGAGCCCGGCCGGGTTGGGGTATTGCAGATACTGGATGCACCACAGCCGCCCGCGATCGTCGAACTCGATAGCCACCGGCTGGCGCACGAGCGGCTCGGCCGCCACCAGCTCGACGGTCAGGCCCGCGGGCACGGTCATGTGGCGCGGCGATTCGGCGGGGGCGTAGCCTTGTGCGTGCGCGGTGCGGGCTGGCGCGAATGCGAGCACCACGGTCGTGAGCAGGAGATTAGTGCGCCAAATCGTCATTGCCACTTCAAGCCGGACCGGGGGCTCACGCTCCCGGCTCGCCGGTCCGTGGTTTCTTTATCGGGCTCTCACTCTTCGATCTTCGGCTGCAACAGCCGCTTGATGGCGGGCTCGTTCATGTTGTCGGGCGTGGCCAGGGTTTCGCCGGTGGCGATGCGGGGCTCGATTTTTTTCGCCGCGCAGGTAGGCGGCCAGCTTGGTGACGGCCAGCCGGCCCATGCCCACGGGGTCTTGCAGGACGATGCCGTGCATCTTGCGGGCGCGCAGGGCGGCGACCAGCTCGGGGCCGGCGTCGAAGCCGATGAACTTCACCTTGCCGGCCAGCCCTTGCTCTTCCAGTGCCTTCAACATGCCGGTCGAGGCCTGCTGCGTGGAGGTAAACGCGGCGTCGACGCGGTCGCCCAGGGCCAGCAGCAGTTGATGTGACTTGTTGAGCGCCTTGTCGGCCGTGTCGCCCGAGTATTCGCCGGAAGAGACGACTTCGATTTCGGGGAACTCGCGCTTGATCGTGTCGAGGCAGCCGTCTTCGCGCAGGGTGGTGCTCTGGCTGCCGGGCATGTAGCGGAGGACGACCAGCCGCCCCTTGCCGCCGAGCAGCCGGCCGATTTCGCGGGCCGCCAGTTGGCCGCCGTGATAGTTGTCGGTGGCCACGAAGCTGACGGCGTCCTTGGGGTCGTCGAGCCCGCTGTCGAAGATCAGCACGGGAATCTTGGCGCGGGCCGCGTCGGCGACCGCCGGAATCAGGGCTCCCGAATCGAGCGGCGCCAGGCAGATGCCGGCCACGCCGCGGGTGATGAAGTCCTGGACGACGTTGATTTGCTGCTCGCGGTCGCTTTCGGTGATGGGACCTTTCCAGACGATGTCGACGCCCGCCTCCTTGGCCCCTTCGACGGCGCCGGCGTGGACCGATTTCCAGAATTCGTGCGAGGTGGCCTTGGGGATGACGGCGATCAGCGGTTTGGATTTGCCGTCGCCAGCGCCGCCGCCGCTACCGCGATTGCAGCCGGCGAGGCAGAGGAGAACAAGGCCGGCTGCAAAAAAGGCGCGCGACATGACGCGATCGCTTTTGGGTGGAGGGAAACGATTTTAAGGGGGGAAGGCCGCCGGCGCGGGAGTCGCAAAGGCTCGCGCCGCGACTCGATTGATCATCGGTCGGCCGGCGGCAGGTGTCAACCAGCGGGCAGGCCTGGCATGCCGCGGCGGTTTTTCGCGCTGTTGAGCCGGCTGGAACACCGCGGTTTTGCGCATGGCCGGAATAAACGGCTGGCCCTATGATAGTGGGATGCCTCTCGACGTCTTTCATCCGATCGTGGCTCAGTGGTTTGCCGAGCGGTTCGGCGAGCCGACCGAGCCGCAGCGGCGCGGCTGGCCGGAAATCGCGGCGGGGCGCAATACGCTGATCGCCGCGCCCACCGGCTCGGGCAAGACGCTGGCGGCGTTTCTGGTGTGCCTCGACCGGCTGTTTCGCCGCTGGCTGGAGGGCACGCTCGACGAGCGGATTCACGTCGTCTACGTCTCGCCGCTCAAGGCGCTGGGCAACGACATCCATCGCAACCTGGAGGTGCCGCTGGCCGAGCTGGCCGAACGGGCCGCGGCGGCGGGGCTGGGGCCGCTGCCGATCCGCGCGGCCGTGCGCACGGGCGACACGCCGCCGGCCCGAGCGCCAGGCGATGCTCCGCCGGCCGCCGCACATCCTGGTGACCACGCCCGAGTCGCTGTATTTGCTGCTGACGGCCGCCAAGAGCCGGGCGCTGCTGTCGGCGGTCGAGACGGTGATCGTCGACGAGATTCATGCCCTGGTGCGCGACAAGCGGGGAAGCCACCTGGCGCTGACGCTCGAGCGGTTAGAGGCCCTGTCGCCACGGCCGCCGGTGCGAATCGGGCTGTCGGCCACGCAGCGGCCGATCGAGAGGATCGCGCAGTTTCTGGTGGGTGCCCAACGCGGCAGCGCGGCGGCGGCGGGCGAGCGCGACCTGCGCGATCGTCGATGCGGGGCACGTGCCGCGAGCTCGACCTGGCGATCGAGGTGCCGCCGAGCGAACTGTCGGCGGTCTGCTCGAACGAGCAATGGGGCGAAATCTACGCGCGGCTGACCGAGCTGGTCGCCGGGCACCGCAGCACGCTGGTCTTCGTCAACACGCGGCGGCTGGCCGAGCGGGTGGCCCATCATCTGCGCGAGCTGCTGGGCGAAGAGGCCGTGGCGGCGCACCACGGCAGCCTTTCGCGCGAGATTCGCCAGTCGGCCGAAGCGCGGCTCAAGGCGGGCGAATTGCGGGCGATCGTGGCCACGGCCTCGCTGGAGATGGGCATCGACATCGGCTACATCGACCTGGTCTGCCAGATCGGCTCGCCCGGGGCGATCGCCACGTTCTTGCAGCGCGTCGGCCGGGCGGGACACTCGCTGGGCAAGATTCCCAAGGGGCGGCTGTTTCCGCTCTACGCGCGACGAGCTGATCGAGTCGCTGGCCCTGGTGCGGGCCGTGCGCGGGGGCCATCTGGACGCGGTGCAGATTCCCGATTGCCCCTTGGATATTCTGGCGCAGCAGATCGTGGCCAGCGTGGCCTGCGAGGAATGGGACGAAGACGCGCTGTACGCGCTGTGCCGGGGGGCGTGGCCCTATCGCGAGCTGGCGCGGCGAGACTTCGACGCGATCGTCGAGATGCTCAGCGAAGGAATCTCCCCGCGCGCGCGGCGCGGGGCCTATCTGCACCGCGACCGGATCCATGGCCGGCTGCGGGCGCGGCGGTCGGCGCGGCTGGCGGCGATCACTTCCGGCGGGGCGATCCCGGAGACGGCCCTGTATCGCGTGGTCGCCGAGCCCGAGGGAACTTTCGTCGGTACGGTCGACGAGGATTTTGCGGTCGAGAGCATCGCGGGCGACGTGTTTCTGTTGGGCAACACGTCGTGGCGCGTGCTGTGGGTGCGCGGCGGCGAGGTGCTGGTGCGCGACGCCGAGGGGGCGCCGCCCAGCATTCCGTTCTGGCTGGGCGAACGGCCGGGGCGGACGAACGAATTCTCGGCCGAGTTGTCGCGGCTGCGCGGTGACATCCTCGGGCGGTTGGCCGACAGCGCTACCAACTCGGCGGCGACGGTCGCCTGGCTGGAGGCCGAGTGCGGGGCGACGGAATCTGCCGCGCGGCAGGCGCTCGACTACGTGGCCACGCAACTGGCGGCGCTGGGGCTGGTGCCGACGCAGGAGCAAATCGTCTTCGAGCGGTTCTTCGACGAATCGGGGGGCATGCAACTGGTGATCCACGCGCCGCTCGGCTCGCGGATCAATCGGGCCTGGGGGCTGGCGCTGCGAAAGCGGTTTTGCCGCAGTTTCGATTTCGAGCTGCAAGCCAGCGCCGACGACGACGGCATCGTGCTCTCGCTGGGGCCGCAGCACAGCGTGCCGATCGAGGGGCTGTTCAAGATGCTCAACGAGGACAACGCCCGGCGCTGCTGGAGCAGGCCGTGCTGGCCGTGCCGATGTTCCAGATTCGCTGGCGATGGAACGTGACGCGGGCGCTGGCGGTGCTGCGGCAGCAGGGCGGCAAGCGCGTGCCGCCGCACATGCAGCGGTTTCGCAGCGACGACCTGCTGGCCGCCGTGTTTCCCGAAACGGTCGGCTGCCTGGAAAACCATTCGGGCGACGTCGAGATTCCCGATCATCCGCTGGTGCGGCAGACGATGCACGACTGCCTGCACGAGGCGATGGACGTCGACGGGCTGGTCGAGCTGTTCGAGCGGGTGCGGGCCGGCCAGGTGCGGTTCGTGGGACGCGACACGCGCGAGCCGTCGCCGTTCAGCTACGAGCTGCTCAACGCCAACCCGTACGCGTTTCTCGACGGCGCGCCGCTGGAGGAGCGGCGCGTGCGGGCGGTGGCGACGCGGCGCACGCTGTCGAGCGAAGCGACTGCGCGACCTGGCGCATCTCGACCCCGAAGCCGTGGCCCAGGTGCGGCGCGAAGCGTGGCCGCTGGTGCGCAGCGCCGACGAGCTGCACGACGCCTTGCTCGGCCTGGTGGCGATCGACGAGCTGGAGCGCGGTCCGTGGCGGGCGTGGCTCGACGAGCTGACGGCCGCCGGGCGGGCGACGCAGGTCGTGCGCGGCGGGGCGGCGCGCGTTGTGGATTGCTGCGGAAAACTGGCCGATCGTGCGGGCCGTGTTTGCCGATGCCGCGGCCGATCCGCCGCTGGCGCTGCCCGAGAAGCTCGATCGGGCCGTGGAGCGCTCGACGGCATTGGTGGAGCTGGTGCGGGGGAGGGTGGAGCACGCGGGCCCGACGACGGCGGGGCGGATCGCCGAGTTTTTGGATCTGGACGCCGAGACGGTGTTCGCCGCGCTCGAGGCGCTGGAAGGGAGCGGCGCGGTGCTGCGCGGGAATTTTGGCGTCGCGCCGGTCGAGACGGCTGACGGAAATGGCAAAGTCAACGGCAAGAGCGGCGGGCGGCTGGCGGCCGAGTGGTGCGACCGGCGGCTGCTGGCGCGGATCCATCGTTTGACGCTCGAAGGTTTGCGGCGGCAGATCCAGGCGGCCGAGCCGGCGGCGTTTTTTGAGTTCCTGGCACGGCACCATCACCTGGCCAGCGAAACGCGCTGGGGCGGGGCGGTGGGCGTGCGCGAGGCGGTGGTGCAGTTGCAGGGTTTCGAGCTGCCGGCCGGGGCCTGGGAAAGCCGCGTGCTGGCGGCGCGGGTGGCCGATTACGACCCGGCCTGGCTCGACAACTTGTTTCTCTCGGGCGAGGTGGTGTGGGGGCGGCTGAACCCGCCGCGGCGCGAGGCCGACGAAAAACCGAGCATGGCCCTGCTGACACGGACCGTGCCGATCTCGCTGCTGTTGCGCGAAGAACTGCCGTCGCTGCTGCCGGGCGAGCGCGAGGCGCCGGCGGTGCCGCTGCGGGCCGGGGCGGCGCGGGTGTTGGAGGCGCTGTGGCGCGCGGGGCGTTGTTCTTCGGCGACTTGAAGGCGGCCGGCGAGCTGTTGCCCGCGCAATTGGAAGAGGCGCTGCGCGAATTGGCGGCGCTGGGGCTGATCACGTCCGATGCGTTTGCGGCGGTGCGGAAGATTGCCGACACGCAGACGCCGGGAGCGCGCGGGCGGCGGGCGCGGCGGACCTTGCACGCGGCGGCGGCGCCGATCGGCCGCTGGTCGCTGTTTCCCGGCCCGATCGCGGCGGCGACCGCCGAGGCGCACCGCGAGGCCTGGTGCCGGCAGCTTTTGCGGCGCTACGGCGTGGTGTTTCGCGACGTGCTGGCGCGGGAAAGCTCGGCTCCGGGCTGGCAGGAGCTGGTCGGCGTGCTGCGTCGGATGGAGCTGCGCGGCGAAGTGCGCGGGGGGCGGTTCGTGTCGCAGGTTTCCGGCGAGCAGTACGCACTGCCGGCGGCGGTCGACCGGCTGCGCGAGGCCCGCGAACAGTTGGCGGCGGGGCGCGGCGCGGACGCGTGGCTGGTGCTGTCGGCAGCCGACCCGCTGAACTTGTTCGGGCTGGTAGTGCCGGGTCCGCGCGTGCCGGCCACGCACCGCAACGCCATGATCGTGCGGCGCGGCCGGGTGGTGGCCACGCGCGTGGCGGGCGTGGTGGAATTCCAAGAACCGGTCGACGCGGCCACGGCCTGGGAGATGCGGCGGGCGATGACGCTCGGCCACCGCAAGGCGAGCGACGAGGCCGAGGCCGAACGCGCGAAGGAATCGTCAACCCGCGGCGCTGATCTCGCTACGACGCCTGACGGCGCCCGTTACTGGCTGTCGAGATCCCATTCGGTCAGTGCTTGCTCGATAGCGGCTTTGAGCCGTCCGCCGGCCGCTGCCCACGCGAGTCGCGCCACGAGCCAAGGGGGCACGGGCGGTTGCGGGGCAGCGGCCGGGGCCACCGACTGACGAATCGGGATTGCCTGCGCGGCAGAGCTGCTCACGGGCGCTCGGGCAGCGGGCACGACTGCGGCGGCGACGCTCGCCTCGGCCCCTTGCGGGGCGAATGGTCCGCTGGGATTGGCGATGTAGTGCAGCGTGAAGCCAAAATTGTTGCTGGCGATCGTGGCGTCGCTGGCGTTGACGATGCCGCTCTTGTCGAAATCGGTGATCGTCCAGACGGGCGCGACCTGGATGGGCGATGTGATGCTGCCGCGAACTTCGGTGACGTCGCTGGCATTGGTGGCCGCGGTCGACGCGGTGTTGCCCAGGCCCGAGTCGCCCAAGGCGCTGCCGAAATAGACGACGTCGGCCGCCGACAGGCCGGTGTTGCCGCCGGCGTGGACGTCGATCTCGAGCCACTCGTTCTTGATGGCGCCGTCGGCCCAGGTGATTTCGATCCGATCGGAACCGGCGGTGCCCGCCCCGAGGCGGACGGAAACGGCCAGGGGCGGCGGCGCGGCGTTCCAGGCGGCAACGTTGTTGTAGCTGCCGGCAACGTACGTGGCCGGCGAGACTTTGAAGGTGAGATCGCCGCTGGCGGCCGAGATCGCGGCGTGGCTGCCCAGGCCGGCGGCCAGGTCGATCATCACTCCGGTGATGCCGCGGCTGAAGCTCGACACGTTGGCAAACGTGGCCGTGCCGGCGCCGTCGAAACCGATCTTGTCGCTGGCGATCGCCAGGTCGTCGCCGGGACCGTTGACGGCGCTGTTGTTGCCGTCGTATTTCGAGTGGTTGTAGAACAGCCGCTCGCCGAGCACCTGCCCGGAGAGCACGGTGGCGTTGATCGTGGCCGTCACGGGGCTGCTCGATTGGGCGCCGTCGGAAGCGACGATGCTGGCTGCGAGCGTGGCGGTGCCAGGGCCGCCGAGGGTGTTGTCGTAGTTGACCAGCCGCAACTCCTTTTGGTAGTTGGCCACGGTCTGGCTGCCGGTGATCGAGAGCGTGCCCGCGGTATAGTTGACGGCCAGCCCGGTGACGCCGCCGGCGTTGGGCGCGGCCAGCACGTCGCCAGGGTGGAAGCTCGACAGGGTGACGGTGAGCGAGGCGAGATTGGCCGCTGACGCGGCGATCGTGGCATTGGCCATGGCCGTGATCGGAACCGGCCCGCTGTTGAACCAGCTCGACGTGAAGCCGCTGCCTGCCGAGCCGCCGTTGAGATCGACGACAGGCGGACTGGCGGCGGTGAAGGTGAAGTGATCGGCAGTCGAAGTCGTCGACGCGCCGTAGGGCGTGTGCACGGTGAGGTCGACCGTGCCGGCCGCATGCGCGGGCGAAGTGGCCACCAGCACGGTGTCGGAGACGATCGTGACTTGGGCGGCGGCCGTCGCGCCGAAGAAAACTTGCAGCTGGCCGGCGGCGCCGGAGAAATTCTGGCCGTGGATCGTCACGGCCGTGCCGCCGGCGGTCGAGCCCGACGACTGGTCGAGGCTCGCGAGCCGCGGTGTCAGGTCGACGGCCTCGAAGTTGCTGCCGACCAGCGCGGTCAAGGCGTGCAGCTCGTCGTCGCTCCAGCTCGAGGAGGGCTCGCCGCTGATGTACCAGGCGCTGCCGTTGTCGGCGACGATCATGCCGTAGGTCTTGAGCGCTTGGAGGATCACCTGGTTGGCCGGCGAGAAACCGGCGATGTCGAAGCTGGCCTTGAGCCGAAAGTGCTCGCCCATCCGCGGCAGCGAGGGGTTGTTCGACCCGGCTTCGTGCGAGGCCGGAAAGACGTAGCTGTCGTCGGTGGCGGGCACGGTGAACCGCAGGGCGTGGTCGATCGCGCCTTGATCGAGCACTTCGTCGGGCCGCACCAGGCCGGGAAGGATCGGCAGGCCGGCGGCGTCGGCCGAGGTGTCGCCCGTGCGCGGAACGAGTCGGCTGCCATGTTCCACACGGCCTCGGAATCGGCATGCCACTGGCCGTCGGGCTCTTCCGAGGGGCGGTGCGTGTTGAACAGCTCGTAGGCGATGTTGTTGTCCTGGTCGTAGACGATCAGGTGGCGGTCGCCCGTGTTTTGGTTGCTGGGGAGCGGATCGCCCTCGACGACGGCGCCGCTGGGGATCGGCACCGGCACCAGATCGCTTTCGTCGGGGTAAGCGTCGATGACGACGTTCAGTTTGGGCTGGCTGCCCGAGACGACGTTGAAGGGGATGCCGATCAAGGCGCCGTCGTAGACGGTGCCGAAGTCGGGATGGACATGGGCCGAAGCGCCGATGCTGGCCACGAGCGTGGGCGAATTGGCGGCCACCGGCGCCTGGGAGATGTCCTGGTTCCAGGGATTGTCGTCGGGAAAGAGCTGGTTGCCGGCGAGGGTCAACAGCGCGGCGCTGTTCGAGGGCTTCGAGTGCCAGGGTACGGCGACCGGTTGGCTGGGCGCCGCGGCGCGAGCCGGCTGCAGTTCGTTTCCGCCGCATCGAAAGAGTTCGCCGCTTCCGTGCCCCTGGTGTGATTGTCGAGCGCGCGGCGCGGAGTGTCAAACGCATCGGCAGAGTCTTGCGCGATCGAGCTGGCAGCGAGCGACAGCAGCGGGCCGTTGAAAGGCAGCTATCTTGGGGCCCGCCTTCGCGCCGCACGAGGTGGCCGCGTTCCTCGATCGGCAAGGTGCGCCCAGTCATCTCGTGGAAGACGCCGACGAGCGCGCCAAGGTGATTGCCGGCGCTTCGGCCGAAGGAATGGTCGTGGGCCTGTTGAACGGACGGATGGAATTCGGCCCACGGGCCCTGGGCACGCGTTCGATCTTGGGCCGTCCGGGGCGGCTTGCCCAGCAGTACGGCAGCACGGGTGTGTGCTACGCAGGATGACACTATTGGCTTGCGCAGCAGGGTGCCACTCTGCGCCGTTAACCGTGTTTCTGCCTCACGTTTGTCGTGGCACTGGCGTCTCGCCAGTGCATGGTGTCACCACCACAGCATGCGCCGCACTGGCAAGATGCCAGTGCCACCCGAGAATGCCACGGTTAACGGCGTAGGGTGCCACTGCCCGCTTGCCCAGCAGTGCCTTGGCACGGGTGTCTGTTGCGCAGTTGCCCGTGGCACCCATTGGGCGTGGCACCCATTGCCGGGGCAGCAATTGCTGCTCCTTGACGGTCAGGCGAAAGTCGGTCGACTTCGGTGCGGAGCGGCTATAATCGGCGGCATGACCCACGTGGCGACTCAACACATCCTGCGGCGGCGCTTCCTGCAGGCCGGCACGCTGGCACTGGCCGCCGGCGCCGTGCCCGCGGCCAAGGCATGTGGCTTCGCACCTGCAAGCGACGACGGCAAGCGGGCCTTCGGGCGGGCCAAGCGCTGCATCCTGGTCTACTTGCTCGGCGGGCCGCCGCAAATCGACATGTGGGACATGAAGCCCGACGTGCCGGCCGAGATTCGCGGGCCGTTTCGCTCGATCGCCTCGCCGGTCGTGGGCATGCGGTTCTGCGAGCACTTGCCGCGGCTGGCGGCGCGGGCCGGCGAGCTGGCGATCTTGCGCTCCGTGACGTTTCCCAACAACGATCACCCGGCAATGATTTATCACACGCTCACCGGGCGCGAATCGCGCGTGCCGCTGGGGGCCAACACGGTGCTGCCGCCGTCGCGCAGCGACGACCCGCACATGGGCGCCGTGGTCTCCAAGTTCAAGCATCGCGACCCGCGCGTGCCCGGGTACGTGGCGATTCCGGAAGTCCGCGTGCGGATGATGCCCTTGAGCGTGGCCGGCGGCGGACGCGCGGGGCTGCTGGGAGCGGCCTACGATCCGATTGCGATCAACGACGACCCGCGCGAGCCGCTAGCCGGCTTCAAGCTGCCCGAAGGGCTGTCGGCGGCGCGGTTCCAGGATCGGCAAGCGCTGTTGGCCGTGCTCGACGGGCGGGCGCCGGCGGTCGCGTTGGCACCAGAGTACCGGGCCTACCGCGAGCAGGCGGCGCGGCTAGTGGGTTCGTCGGCCGCGGGCGGGCTGTTCTCGCTCGATGAGGAGCCGGCGGCGGTGCGCGACCGTTATGGCCGCCACCGCTTCGGGCAGAGTTTGCTGCTGGCCCGGCGGCTGGTCGAGCGGGGGGTGTCGTTCGTCGGCGTGCACTTCAATTACATGACGAAGTGCGACGGCTGGGACACGCACCAGAAGAATTTCGAGGCCCTCAAGGGCGAGCTGCTGCCGCTGTTGGATGAGGGATTGTCGGCGCTGGTAGCCGATCTGGGCGAGCGGGGGCTGTTGGACGAGACGCTGGTGGTGACGATGGGCGAGTTCGGCCGCACGCCGCGGGTCAACAAGGACGGCGGACGCGATCATTGGGGACCCGCCGCCAGCGTGGTGTTTGCCGGGGGCGGCATCGCCGGCGGACGGCTGGTGGGCGCGACCGATCGCACCTGCGCGTTTCCTGCGGAGCGGCCGGTGGCGCCGGCCGACGTGGTGGCCACGATCTACCACGCCATGGGACTGGAGCCGCGCCGGCTGATGTACGACCCGCTCGGCCGGCCGATGACCGTGTGCGAAGGCCGGCCGATCGGCGAATTGTTTTGAGGCGGCGCGGGTTTTTCTGGCTTCTTCCCCGGTGATTCGTGCACTGCTGGACAAGCCAGCAGTGGCACGCTGCGTGACGAATATCGCGTCGTCGGTCCAGTACGCCCCTCTTCGGCTGACGCCAAACGTGCGGCAAGCTAAAATTGGGTATTCGTCACAGCGAGCGAAGACCAGGAAGCGAGGTCATGAGCGTCGATACCCAACTGGTGGCTACGGGACTCGAACGGCATCGAGCCGGCAAGTTTGCCGAGGCACACGAGCTCTACACCCAGGCGCTGGCGGCCCGGCCGGGCGACGTCAACCTGCTCAACCTGCTGGGGGCGGTGTGCCTCAACCTGGGGCAGTTGCCGCAGGCCGCGAACTATCTGGCCGAGGGCATGCGGCTGAACCCGAGGTTTGCCGCCCTGCACGACAACTGGGGCGTGCTGATGATGGGCCAGAACCGCTTCGTCGAGGCGATCGACAGCTTTCGCCAGGCGCTGGCGCTCGACGCGGCCAACGTGCAGACGCAGGTGAACCTGGCCAACGCCCTGCTGCGCAACGGCCAACTGCTCGAAGCGCTGGAAGCGTTTCGCCAGGTCGTGGCCCGCGCGCCTGAGAACGTGCGGGCCCGCTCGGAGCTGGCCCGGCTGTTGTTCGAGCACGGCCGCTGGGACGAGTCGCTGCCGCACTTTCGCGAAGTGACTCGCCTGACGCCCGACGATCCCAAGGCCCACTTCCTGTATGCCGACGCGCTGGCGCAGTCGGGGCGGAAGGCCGAATCGATCGCGGCGTACCAGGAGACGCTGCGGCTGAATCCCAACTCGGCCGAGACCTGCGTCAACCTGGCGTACCTGTACATCGAAGTCGGCGCCTTCGCCGAGGCCGAACGCCTGGCCCGCCAAGCCGTCGAGATGCGTCCCAACTTCGCCGAGGCGCAGCACAACCTGGGTGCCGCGCTGTCGAAGCTCGACCGCCACGAAGAGGCGATCGCCGTGCTGCAAAAGGCGCTGCCGCCTCAAGCCCCACATGCCCGAAGCCCACAACAACATCGGCAACTCGCTGGCCGAACAGGGGAAACTCGACGCGGCCATCGACGAGTACCATCGGGCCTTGACCATGCAGGCGCAGAACCCCGACGCGCTGTACAACCTGGGCAACGCTTACATGAAGCTCGCCCAGCTCGACGTGGCGCTGGAGTACTTCAACCGGGCGATTGCCCTGCGGGGCGACTACGCCGAGGCCCGGCACAACCGCTCGGCGGTGTGGCTGCTGAAAGGAGATTTCAAGCAGGGCCTGCCGGAGTACGAATGGCGGACGCGCTCGCGCGATTATCCGCCGCTGCGGCTGGCGTGGAAGATCTGGAACGGCGAGCCGCTGGCGGGCAAGACGCTCGTGCTGTGCGCCGAACAAGGCTTGGGCGACACCTTGCAATTCATCCGCTTCGCGCCGCAGTTCAAAGAGCAGGGGGCGCGGGTGATCATGGGCTGCCAGCAGCGGCTGCACGCCATCCTGGCCCGCGCGGCGGGCATCGACGGTTTCGTCAGCGAACAGACGCCGTTTGCCGATGCCGACTTCTGTTTGCCGCTGTTGAGCGCGCCGGGCCGGCTGGGAACGCTGGAAGAGACGATCCCGCGCGAGGTGCCCTACCTGTTCACGACCGACGAGCTGGTCGAGCGCTGGCGCAAGCGGTTGGCGGAAATCGAGGGCTTCAAGATCGGCATCGTGTGGCAGGGCAACCCCGAGTGCCCCGGCGACCACACGCGGTCGTTCCGCCTGGCCGAGTTTGCGCCGCTGGCGGCCGTGCCGGGCGTGCGGCTCATCAGCCTGCAAGTCGGCGCCGGCAGCGAGCAGTTGGCCGAGTTCAAGGAGAAATGGTCGATCCTCGAGCTGGAAGGGGACATCGACAAGTCGGCCGGCTCGTTCATGGACACGGCCGCCATCATGCAGAACCTCGACCTGATCGTGACCAGCGACACGGCCGCCGCGCACCTGGCCGGCGCCGTGGGGGCCCGCACTTGGGTCGTGCTGCAGCGGGTGCCCGACTGGCGGTGGATGATCGATCGGGCGGACAACCCCTGGTATCCGACGATGCGGCTGTTCCGGCAACCCGAGCGCGGCGACTGGTCGACCCCCTTCCAGCAGATCGCCGCCGAGGCGGCCGCGCTGGTGGGCCAGCCGCGGTAGGCGCGCAGCCCGACAATGGCCGATTGTCGAAGCAGCGGCAAACTTGCGTCTCGCCCGCGAAGAGTTTGACGTTCAGCAAGCGCGCACCGGCAAGATGCCAGTGCCACCCCCGATGGACAACGCAGATGGCCGACGCGAAACTTCTGGCCGAGGGCGTCGCGCACTTTCAGGCGGCGCGGTTTCGCGAGGCCCAGGCCGTCTTCGAGCGGCTCGTGGCCGGCGATCCGGCGGAGGCCGCGCCCTGGCAACTGCTCGGCATGGCCGCCCTGCCGCGGGCGACCTCGATCGCGCCACGACGGCCCTGGGCGAGGCGGCGCGGCGGGCGCCCGCGGAGGCGGCGATTCACTTGTTGCTGGCTGACGCACTGGGCCGCGCGGGGCGCGTGGGCGAAGCCCTGGCGGCGGCGCGGACGGCCGTGCGGCTCGACGCCGGCTCGGCCACGGCCCGCTGCAAGCTGGCCGAGCTGTGCCTGGCCGCGAAAGATTATGACGAAGCGGAGCAAGCGGCGCGGCGGGCGATCGAGCTAGAGGCCGGCTCGGCCGTGGCGCACAACCTGTTGGGCGCGGCGCTGTTCGAGGAGGGCAAGTTCGATGAAGCGCTCGAGGTCGCCCGGCAGACGACGCGCTTGCCGGATGCCCCAGCCGCGGCCTTCAATAACCTGGGCCTGGCTCTGATGGCGCTGGGCGAGTTCGCGACCGCGGCCGAGACTTTTCAACGAGCGGTCGAGCTCGACGCCGCCATTGCCGAGAGTTTCTACAACCTGGCCAACGCGTATCGCAAGCTGGCCGAGTTCGATCGGGCGCTGGCCAGCTACGATCGCGCGCTCGAGCTGGCGCCGAACCATGCCGACGCGCACATCAACCGCGCGAGCGTGCTGCTGGCGCGGGGCGACTTCGCCCGCGGCTGGGGCGAGGCCGAATGGCGGTTCGCCGGTGCGAGCTATCCACGCTTCGAGCCGCCGTGGCCGATCTGGCGCGGCGAGCCGCTGGCGGGACGCACGCTGGTGCTGGTGGCCGAGCAGGGGATGGGCGACACGATGCAGTTCATCCGCTACGCGCCGCGGTTTGTGCGCTGGGGGCCCGCGTGCTGGTGCTGTGCGCGAAGGTGTTGCACCCGATTCTGGCGCGGACGCCAGGCGTCGACGGCTGGCTGCTGCCGGGCGAAGTCATGCCGGCGGCGGATTATTGCCTGCCATTGTTGAGCGCGCCCCAGCGGTTGGCCACGACGCTCGACACGATTCCCGCGGAAGTGCCGTACCTGTTCGCCGAGCCGGCGCGCGTCGCGGCCTGGCGCGAGCGGCTGGCGGGGGTCGAGGGCTTGCGGGTGGGCGTGGCCTGGCGCGGCAGCCGAGGTTACCTGGAAGATCGTCAACGCTCGCTGCCGCCGGCAGCGCTTCGGCCGTTGGCAGCCGTGGCGGGCGTGCGATTGGTGAACCTGCAAAAGGATGCCGAGCCCGACGAGCTGGCCGCGCTGGGGCCGGCCGGCAGCGTCGTCGATTTCGGCGACGATCTCGACCGCACCGGCGGAGCGTTCATGGACACGGCGGCGATCATCGGCAGTCTCGACCTGGTGGTGGCCTGCGACACGTCGCTGGCGCACCTGGCCGGCGGGTTGGCGGCCCGCACGTGGGTCGCCTTGCAGCGGGTGCCCGACTGGCGGTGGCTGACCGATCGCGCCGACAGTCCCTGGTATCCGACCGCGCGGCTATTTCGCCAGCAGCAGAGCGGCAATTGGGACGGCGTCGTGGCAGCCATGGGCGCCGAGTTGCAACGAGTCGCCGCCAGCCGTCCTTAGAAAACGGGGACGGGAGTTCGTTTTCGAAAAACGGTTGTGGGCACCGATTCGCCAATCGCTGTCGGTCACTTGCAATTCGAACGCGAAAAACGACTCCAGTCCCCCGTTTTCTGTTAGAATCGGCGCCGCAATTCGGAGTCCCGCTCCGCGATTTTCTTGGAGTACCAGGCGATGAAACTGTACGGGCGTCGCGTGCTGCTGGCGATGGCTTGCGTTTGGTGTCTATCGGCGTGTTCCTCGGCCGCGACGGCCGAAGCGGTCAATCTGGCCGGGCTGGCGGCGGAAGTGAACGTCGAAGTCGACGGCTACGGCGTGCCGCACGTCTATGCCGACTCGTGGACTGACGCGGCCCGCGTGTTGGGCTATCTGCACGCCAGCGACCGGCTGTGGCAGATGGACATGTTTCGCCGCCGCGGCTCGGGCACTTCGGCCGAGGTGATCGGCAAGTCCGGCTTGGACGACGACATCCTGATGCGGCGGCTCGGCACGCGCCGCAGTTGCGAGGCCTTGTGGAAGTCGAACGACGTTCCGGCCGAGATGCGGGCCGAACTGGATGCGTATGCCGACGGGGTCAACGCGCGGATCGCCGAGCTGGGCGAAAAGAACCTGCCGGCCGCGTTCGCCATGCTCGGCTATCGGCCCGCGCCGTGGACGCCGGTCGACACGCTGGTGTTTTCCAAATATATGGGCTGGGACCAGTCGGGCACCGACGCCGACCTGTGGTTCGGCATGATGGTCGACAAATTGGGCATCGACGCGGTGGAAGCATTGTGGCCCATCGATCGACCGTACGAGATTCCGGCCGTCAAGGTGCAAGCCTCGTGGCCGCAAGCCGGCGGGAAGAACGGCGGCAATGCGGCGCTCGTGCCGATCGAAGGGGCGGCGCCGGCTTATGCGGCGGCGCTGGCGGTGATGTCGAAAACCACGTCGCCCTTTCGCGGGCTGAGCTTTGGAAGCAACAACTGGGCCGTCGACGGCACGAAAACGGCCAGCGGCAAACCGATTTTGTGCAACGACCCGCACCTGGGCTTTCACTTGCCGTCGATCTGGTACACCTGCCACGTGTCGGTGGGCGGCGAGAACGTCGCAGGCGTGACGTTTCCCAGCGGGCCGGTATTCGTCATCGGCCATAACGACCACATAGCCTGGGGCGTGACCAATGCCCAGACCGACGCGGTCGACTATTTCGTCGAGACGGTCGACGACAAAGACCCGCTGCGCTACCGGCATCGCGGCCAGTGGAAGACGATGACCCGCCGCAGGGAAGAGATCGCCGTGCGCGGCGAAAAACCGGTGACGCTCGACATCGACGCGACGGTACACGGGCCGATCATCAGCCGCGAGGGCCGCACAGTCTCGCTGCAATGGACGGGCTTGAAGCCGACGCGCGATCTGGTGGCGTTTCATCGGCTGTCGCACGCCAGGAACCTGGCCGACTACCGCCGGGCCCTGGCCGATCTGGAAGTGCCGGCGCTGAACGTGGCGTACGCCGACGACGCGGGCAATATCGCCCTGCATCCTTGCGGGCTGCTGCCGGTAAGGATGCACGGGCAGGGACGCATTCCGCTGGAAGGTGCCAGCGGCGAGAACGATTGGACCGAGATGATTCCGCGCGACCGGTTGCCGCTGGTCGTGAACCCGAGCGAGCATTTCGTGGCTTCGGCCAACGGGCGGCCGGCGGCGGTCGGGTATCCGTATTACATCGGCTGGATGTGGGATGTGAGCTATCGCATCCGGCGGATCAACGACATGCTCGCGAAGGCCGAGAGCCTGACGGTCGACTCGATGCAGGCGATCCAGACCGACCATTACGACAAGGCGGCCGAGCGGTTCGTGCCGGTGCTCGTCGCGGCGCTCGCGCGCTCGGCGTTGGGCGACCCGATCGCGCAGCGGGCGGTGGACGAGCTGAAGAAGTGGAACTTCGTGGCGGACATCGAGGCGATCGCGCCGGTGATCTGGCTGCGATGGTTCGACAAGTATCGCGAGGCGGTGTGGAACGACGAATGGGCCTCGCGCGGTATCACGCAACCGGGGGGCAGTTGGGGGTTCAGCGGCACGAACCACCGCGAGCCGATGCTCGAAGTGCTGGAGTTCATGACCCGCGAGCATCCGACGTCAAGCTGGTTTGACGATCGCGGGACGAGCGAGCGCGAAACGCGCGACGACATCGTGCGCCGCTCGTTCGCGGCGGCAGTCGATTCGTTGGTGAAGGAGTTTGGGAACGACATGGAGAAATGGCGCTGGGGCGGGCACAACGAGCTCTACGTCGGCTCGCTGCTGGGCGCGGCCGAGCTGTCGCGCTCGGGCATTGCGGTGGTGGGCGACGAGTTCACGGTCAACCCGGGCAGCAACATCGGCCGCGTCGACGGCGGCGCGTCGTTCCGCATGATCGTCGACCTGGCCGCGCCGTCGAAATCGGTCGGCGTGTACCCCGGCGGCCAGAGCGAGAATCCGGAAAGTCCCCACTACGCCGACCAGATCGAAGCGTGGGCGAAGCGCCAGTATCTGCCGCTCGACATGACGGGCGACCGCGCGAAGTTGCCAGCCGAGGCGAAGCAGCGCTCGCTGGTGTTCAGCGCGAAGTAGGATCGAGGGAGGCGTGGCCAACGGATTGCCGCACCGCCCAGTTATAATGACGGCATGCAATTTCAGCCTACGTAATCTCATGGTTGCGCTCGTTTGGTTTGGCTTAGCCGCGTATGTGTTTGCCGGCTGTTGGCAATTCCAACTGGCGGCACGTGCAGCCACAGCGCAAGGTCACTTCGTGTGCGGAACGGGCGCCCCAAGCGTCGTCCCGGGCATCGCGGCCGCGTTTGCAGGCTTTGCCACCATCGGCCGTCAACGATTGGCCGCGGCCCTGATCGGAATTCCGGCGGCGGCTTGCATCGCATTGCAGGTGTTGGCCACGCATCTTTAACAACAAAACTTCGCGCCGCCGCCGCGCTTGCCTCACCGCGGAAAACCGGTTAACGTAAAGTCACCCCGCCAGCGGCCGTTTTCCCTCCAACCTCGCAGACGGCACGATGACCCGCCCCTTCCAACCTGCTCCAGAACACCTGCGGCTGTCGCGGCGGACGGCGATTCAGGCCGGGGCGGTCGGGCTGGTGGGCTTGGGCATGAATCACGTCGAGGGGCTCAAAGCCCTGGCGGCGACCAGCGAGCGGGCGGCGGCGGCTCCCAAGGCCAAGGCGGTCATCTATATCTTCCTGTCGGGCGGGCTGGCGCAGCACGACAGCTTCGACATGAAGCCCGACTGCGCCGGACACGATCCGCGGCGAGTTCAATCCGATCGCCACGCGGACGCCCGGCATCCAGATTTGCGAACACCTGCCGATGCTGGCCGAGCGCAGCCGCTTGTGGGCCCTGGTCCGCTCGATGGCGCACCCCTATCCGGAACATTCGTCGGGCCATCTGCTGATGCTCTCGGGCCGCTCGCAGTTGCCGGTGGGTTTCGACTCGTCGAAGCCAAAGCCGAGCGACTGGCCGTCGATCGCGGCGATCGCCCACACGGTCTGCCCGCCGCGGAACAACCTGCCGCCGGCGGTCGTGCTGCCCGAGGTGCTGATTCATCGTGAGGGGCGGATCATTCCCGGCCAGTTCGCCGGCGAGATGGGCGCGCACCGCAACCCGATGTTCGTCAACTACGTGCGCTTCAATCCCGAGCATTACGGCGCCTGGCCCGAGTATGGGTTTCATCATGCCCGCGGGCGCGAGCAGCCCGAGGGGCTGAAGTTCGAGTCGCCGAACCTGGCGCTGCCGCAGGGCATGGACCCGGGGCGGTTCCAGGAGCGGCTGGCGCTGTTGAAGACGATCGGCCATCAGCAGGCATCGCTGGAGCAGGCGGCCGAGAACGCCAACTTCGATCGGCATCGCCAGCGGGCCATCTCGCTGTTGGCCGATCGGCAGACGCAGGCGGCCTTCAACGTGGCCGATGCCGACCCCAAGGTGCTCGACCGCTACGGCCGCAACACGTTCGGCTGGTCGCTGTTGATCGCCCGGCAGTTGGTCGAGTCTGGCGTGAGCCTGGTGCAGGTGAACCTGGGCAACGACGAGACGTGGGACACGCACGGCAACGCCTTCCCGCACTTGAAGAACTACTTGTTCCCGCCGACCGATCGGGCCGTGTCGGCCTTGCTCGACGACCTGGCCGATCGCGGGCTGTTGGACTCGACGCTGATCGTGATGGCCGGCGAAATGGGGCGCACGCCCAAGATTTCGCTATTGCCGCAGCACTATGCCAAGCCGGGCCGCGACCACTGGGGGACGCAGACCGTGTTCTTCGCCGGCGGCGGGGTGCGGGGCGGCACCGTCATCGGCTCGACCGACAAGAACGGGGCCTATCCGGCCGCCAATCCGCAGAAGCCGGAGAACATGGCCGCCACGATCTACCAGGCGCTGGGCATCCCCCGCGAGCTTGCCTGGCACGACGCCAACAACCGCCCGCACTTCGTCTACCACGGCGAGCCGATCGTGGGGCTGACGTAGGTCCTTGCACTGGCGAGACGCCAGTGCCACCCAGTCGTCTATCACGGCGAGCCGATCGTGGGGTGGCACTGGCATCTTGCCAGTGCGGAACATGCTGTGAACGACGCATTTACACTGGCGAGAGATGCCAGTGCCACCCGCACGCGTGACGGAACAACTCGGTTAGCAGCGTAGAGTGCCACGCCGCATGGCACGCAACGCACGGCACGGGTGTCTCTGCGAGCCACCCGTGGCATCCAACCGAGGCTGCGGCTCAGGCGATCAGTTCCTTGACGACGCGGCCGTGGACGTCGGTGAGGCGGAAGTCGCGGCCGGCGTAGCGGTAGGTGAACTTTTCGTGGTCGAAGCCCAGCAGGTGCAGGATCGTGGCGTGCAGGTCGTGGACGTGCACCGGGTTCTCGACGGCCTTGAAGCCGAACTCGTCGGTGGCGCCGTGCACGTAGCCGCCGCTTGCACGCCGCCGCCGGCCAGCCACATCGTGAAGCCGTGGTGGTTGTGGTCGCGGCCGTTGATCTTGCCGGCGTTCGAGCCCTTCTTCGGCAGCTCGACGGTCGGCGTGCGGCCGAACTCGCCGCCCCAGATGACCAGCGTGTCGTCGAGCAGTCCGCGGGCTTTGAGATCTTTCAGCAGGGCGCCGATCGCCTGGTCGCACTGGCCGGCCAGCTTGCGGTGGTTGACTTCCAGGTCGTCGTGGTTGTCCCAGGGCTGGCCCTGGCCGTGCCAGACCTGCACGAACCGCACGCCGCGCTCGACGAGCCGCCGGGCGATCAAGGATCTGCCGGGCTTGCGTGCCGGGGCCGTACATGTCGAGGATCGCCTGCGGCTCGCGGCTGACGTCGAAGGCTTCGGCCGCTTCCGATCTGCATGCGATAAGCCAGCTCGAACGACTGGATGCGCGCTTCGAGCTGCGGATCGCCGCCGCGTTGCGCGACGTGGTCGTCGTTCAGGCGGGCAAGCAAATCGAGCTGCCGGCGCTGGGCCTCGCGGCTGACGGCGCGGTTGTCGATGTGCTCGACCAGGCTTTTCGATTTCCGTCGTGTTTGCGTGTCGATGTACGTGCCCTGGTAGCACGCCGGGCAGAAAGCCGGACTGCCAGTTCTGCGATTCCTGGATCGGGTAGCCGCCGGGGCACATGGCGATGAAGCCGGGCAGGTTCTGGTTTTCGCTTCCCAGGCCGTAGGTGAGCCAGGAGCCGATGCTGGGGCGGACCAGCCGCGGCTCGCCGCAGTTCATCAGCATCAGCGACGGCTCGTGGTTGGGCGACGTCGGCGTGCATCGAGCGGATCACGGCAGATCTCATCGATGCTCTCGCCCACGTGCGCGAACAGCTCGCTGACCTCGATGCCGCTCTGGCCATACTGCCGGAACTTGAAAGGCGAGGCCAGCGCCGCGCCGGTCTTGCGCTCGGTCGGCAAGTTGACGGGCAGCTCCTGGCCGTGGTACTTGGTCAGCTCGGGCTTGGGATCGAAGGTGTCGACGTGCGAGGGGCCGCCGTTCATGAACAGGTGGATCACGCGCTTGGCCCGGGGAGCGAAGTGCGGGGCCTTGGGCGCGAACGGATTGAGCGGCTCGCCGGCGCGGGCCGTCGCCTCGAGCGCGTTCGGCGCCCAAAAGTTGCGCCAGCGCCATGGCGCCAAAGCCCATGCCGCTGCGGGCGAGCAGCTGGCGGCGCGTGAGCGGGACGTTTGCGTGTTGCGGGCGATCAGTCGACATAGACGAACTCGTTGGATAGCAGGACAACTTGCACGTAACGCTCCCAAGGCGATAGCGGCGGCGAGGCAGCCTCGGGTTTGTCCGCTGGCGGATCCTCGGCGGCCGCGGCGGCGGCCGGCGCCTCTTCGGCGGCCAGGAACGCCAGGCCCAGCTCGGTTTCGCGCGGCGTCGGCCTGCGGCCCAGGGCGTCGCGGTAGAGGGCTTCGATTCGCGCGGCTGGATCGGCGGCGGCGGACGACGCCGCGCGGGCGGCCAGCTTGCGCGTCTGGTCGAGCACGAAGGGGCTGTTCATCAAATACAGCGCTTGCTGCGGCACGGTGGTGGCGTAGCGCTGCGGGCTGTGGGCGTCGGGGCTGGCGAAATCGAAGGTGCGAAACAGGCTGGGCAGGTTCTGGCGATCGATGAGGCCGTAGATCGCGCGGCGCGGATTCCACGGCGCCTTGGTCAGCTCGACGGCCGGGCCGCCCAGCGTCGCGTCGAGCGCCGGCGGCCGCCACCAGCGCGTCGCGCAGGGCCTCGAAGTCGAGCCGCTTGCGGTTCATCCGCCACAGCAGCCGGTTCTCGGCGTCGACCTGCCGGCATTCGGGCCGCTCGAGGCTGGCTTGCTGGTAAGTGGCCGAGTTCAAGATCAGGCGGTGAATCTCCTTGAGCGACCAGTCGTCGGCGATCAGCCGCGCGGCCAGGTGGTCGAGCAGCTCGGGGTGGGTCGGCGGATCGCTGCGCAAGCCGAAATCGCTGGGCGTGCGGACCAGGCCCGCGCCGAAATAGTAGAGCCAGACGCGGTTGACGATCGCCCGCGCGGTCAGCGGGTTGTCGCTGCTGGCGATGGCGCGGGCCAGCTCGAGCCTGCCGCTGCCGGGGCCGAACGGTTTTCGCTCGTCGCCGGCTAGCACGGCCAGAAACCGCCGCGGCACGGTGTCGCCCGGGTTGCCCGAGTTGCCACGGATGAAAATGTGCGGCTCGACCTGCTCGGGGCGGTCGGCCAAGGTCATCAGGTCGGCGGGCTGATCGGGCTCGATCGAGTTGGCCAGCACGCCGTAGAGCGAATAGTAGTCGGCCGTGGGAATCGGGTCGTACTTGTGATCGTGGCAGCGGGCGCAGGTGAGCGTCAGGGCCATCGTGCCGCGGGCCAGCACGTCGAGCCGATCGTCGATGATGTCGTGCGGGTTATTGAGAAAGCGGCGGCCGACGGTCAGGAAGCCCATCGCGGCCAGCGAGCCCTGCCCGGCAGGCAGGCGGTCGGCGGCGATCTGCTGCACGAGAAACTCGTCGTACGGCAGGTCGCGATTCAAGGCGTCGACCACCCAATCGCGATAGCGCCAGGCGTTCGGGTAGCTGCGATCGGCGGTGAAGACGTATCCCTTGGTGTCGGCGTAGCGGGCCACGTCGAGCCAGTGGCGCCCCCAGCGCTCGCCGTAATGGGGCGAAGCGAGCAACCGCTCGACGAGGTGGGCGAAAGCGTCGGGCGCGGGATCGCGCTCGAAGGCTTCGACCTCTTCGGCCGTGGGCGGCAGGCCGACGACGTCGAACGACGCGCGGCGAATCAGCGTGCGGCGATCGGCCGGGGCCGAGGGGGTCATGCCGGCGGCTTCGAGCTTCGCCAGCACGAACGGGTCGACCGTCGAGCGCGGCCAAGCGCGATCGGCCACCGGCGGCGGCACGGGATCGCGAATCGGCTGGAAGGCCCAGTGGTTCTTGCGCGTCTCGGCGGCGGTGGGCGTGGTGAGCCGCGCGGCAGGGCCCTCGGGCCACGGGGCGCCGAGCTTGATCCAGGTTTCGAGGCTGGCGATCGCCTCGCCCGGGAGCTTGCCCTTGGGAGGCATTTTCGGTTCGTCGTCGTAGTGGACCGCTTTGACGAGCAGGCTGGCGGCCGGATCGCCGGCGACGATGGCCGCGCCGCTGTCGCCGCCCTTGGCCATTTCGCCGGGCGAGTCGAGCCGCAGTCCGCCTTCGCGCTTGTCGCCGTGGCAGGCGAGGCAGTTTTCGACCAGCAGCGGGCGGACATGCTTTTCAAAGAATTCGAGCGCCTCGGCCGGCGAGGGCCCGCCGGCCGGCGCGTCGTCGGCCACCGCTGCCGCGGCCGGCAAAAAGAGCGCGGCCAGCGCGCATGCGACGGCCACGGCCGGCACGGCGAAGAGCGACTTCGGGTTGGCGGAGAAATACGGCATGCGGGCGCTGGGGGGCAGGCAGGCTACCGGGCCGGACCCTTCGTGCAAGATCGGTCCGGCGGTCGTGGGCGGGTCGTTGCGGGGTAGGACCGCCCCAGCAGGCTCGACGGGTCGAGCACCCGGGCGGGGCCCTCATTATAATCGAGAACCAGCGCCGGGCTATTGCCGCTTTGCGGACGGCGCGGCGCCATCCCCCTTCTTTCGGCGGTCTTCGCAAACCGGAAGCTGAACCTCGTGCCTACCGCTGCCGAAGCTTTGGAACTGGCTCGACAAGCCTTGCAGGCGGGCGACCTGGCGCGGGCGGCGTACATTTTCGAGCAAGTGTTGCGGGCGATTCCTGACGAGCCCTACGCGCTGTTTGGCTTGGGCAGCGTGGCCTTGGCCGCCGACAACCTGGAGGCGGCCGAAGCATCCTTTCGCCGCGCAATCGCGGGGCACGACGGCGAGGCGGCCTTTCATCACGGCCTGCACCTGGTGCACCGCAAGAGGCGCCATTACGAGCTGGCGGCCGCCGCCGCCCGCGCGGCCGTCGAGCGGGCGCCGGCCGTGGCCGAGCTGCACAACGACCTGGGCGTGGCGCTGAAAGACCAGGGCGCGCTGGAAGAGGCCGTGGCCAGCTTTCGCCGGGCGATCGAGCTGAACGCCGGCTACGGCGACGCGCATTACAACCTGGCCAACGCGCTGGTGAAGTCGCGACGGCTCGACGATGCCCTGGCGGCGTACGCGCGGGCGAGCGAGCTGGCGCCCGACGATTGGCAAGTCCACAACAACCGGGGCACCGTGCTGGAGCTCGTCGGCCGTTACGACGAGGCGATGGCCGCATACGAAACCGCGTTGCGCTTGAATCCGCGGGCCACCGAGGCGCATCGCAACCGAGCGATGATCTTGTTGCGCAACGGCGACCTGGCCGCCGCCTGGAAGAACTATGGGTCGCAGTGGCAGTGGTCGATGCCCGGCAGCCCGGTGCGGCCGTTTCGCCAGCTCCCCTGGCAAGGCCAGCCGCTTGCGGATCGCGGCATCCTGCTGCGGGCCGAGTTTGGTTTTGGCGACATGATCCAGCACGTCCGCTACGCCGCGATCCTCAAACGGGTCGGCGCCGGGTGGTCGTCGAATGCCCGCGGTCGATGCACGCGCTGTTGAAGACGGCGCCGGGAGTCGATGCGGTCGTGGTGCCCGAGGAGGAGCCGGGTGGAATCGATTTCGGCGTGCCGCTGGTGAGCTTGCCGGCCATCCTGGGGACGACGCTCGACACGATCCCCGCGGAGGTGCCGTACCTGTTCGCCGAGCCGGCGGCGGTCGCGGCCTGGCGCGGGCGGCTGGCCGGCGTGGCGGGTCCGCGGGTGGGAATCGCCTGGCAGGGCAGTGACTTCTATCGCTCGATCCCGCTGGAGTGCTTCGCGGCATTGGCCGAGGCCGGAGCCAGCCTGGTGAGCCTGCAAAAAGGGGCCGGCAGCGAACAGCTCGCGCCGCTGGCCGAGCGGTTGGGCATCGTCGACCTGGCACCCGAACTCGACGAATCGGGCTCGGCATTCGTCGACACGGCCGCGGTGATGATGAGTCTCGACCTGGTGGTGACGTGCGACACGTCGATCGCGCACCTGGCCGGCGCTGGGCGTGGGGGTGTGGCTGGCGCTGCAGCTTTCGCCGAACTGGCGGTGGCTCGTTGGCCGCCAGGACAGTCCGTGGTATCCGACGATGCGGCTGTTTCGACAGACGCGCTTCGGCGACTGGGCCGAAGTGTTCGATCGCATGGCCGCCGAGCTGCCGGCATTGTCGGCTCGTTGAAGGGAGACCTCGCGGCGTGCCCACTTTGCTCGAAGCCCTGGAATTGGCGCAGCAAGCCTTGCAAGCCGGCGACCTGGCCGCCGCGGCGCACATCTACGAGCGCGTGCTGGCGGCCGTGCCCGACGAGCCCAACGCGCTGGGCGGGTTGGGCGTGGTGGCCTTTCGAGCGGGCCAGCTCGACGCGGCCGAAGAGCGCTTGCTGCAGGCGATCGCCATCTGCCCCCAGGAGCCGATCTTTCACAACAACCTGCACCTCGTCTATCGCCAGCGCGGCGATCGAGGCCGGGCGATCGCCTGCCTGCGGCGCGTGCTCGAGCTGGCGCCCGACACGGCCAACGCCCACAACAGCCTGGCGACGCTCGTCAAGCAAGAGGGGCGGCTCGACGAAGCGCTGGCCGGCTTTCGCCGCGCGATCGAGCTCGATCCGGCCAGTTTCGAAGCCCACTACAACCTGGCCGGCACGCTGGTGGCCTTGCACCGGCTCGACGAGGGCGAGAGTGCCTATCGGAGGGCGATCGCGCTGAAGCCCAACGAGTGCGACGCCCACAACAATCTCGGCGCGCTGCTGGAGCTTGAGGGGCGCGTCGACGAGGCGATGGCCTGTTACGAGCGCGCATTGTCGCTCGACGCGAACTCGCCGGGCGTGCACCGCAACCGGGCGCTGCTGCGGTTGCTGCTGGGAGACTATGCCCGGGGCTGGCCCGAGTATGAATGGCGCTGGCAGATGCCCGGCAACCCGCGACCGCCGTGTCCGCAGCCGGCGTGGCAGGGAGAATCGCTGGCCGGCAGCACGATCCTGCTGATCGCCGAGCAGGGTTTGGGCGACACGATTCAATTCGTGCGCTTCGCCCCCCAGGTGAAGGCGCGCACGCAAGCGCGCGTCATGCTGCTGTGCCCGCGGGCCTGGCACTGCGCTGCTGTCGACGGCGCCGGGCATCGATCGGCTGGCGGCCGAAGACGACCCTCAGGAGCCGTTCAACCGGTACGCGCCGCTGTTGAGCCTGCCGGCGAACTTGGGGACGGTGGTCGAGACGATCCCGGCTTTCGAACATTACCTGTCGGCCGAGCCGGCGCGGATCGCGGCGTGGCGCGAGCGGTTGGCCGACGCCGGCGGCTGCAAGGTGGGAATCGCCTGGCAGGGCAGCCCGAGCTTCACGGGCGACTCCTACCGTTCGATTCCGCTGGCCGAGTATCTGCCGCTGGCCGAGTGTGCGGGGGTGAGGTTGTTCAGCCTGCAGAAATACGTCGGCCGCGAGCAACTGGCGGCGCTGGGGTCGCGCGGCGGGATCGTCGACCTGGGTGCGTCGCTGGACGAGGAGGGCTCGGCCCTCGTCGACACGGCGGCCGTGATGAAGAACCTCGACCTGGTGATCACCTCGGATACGTCGATCGCGCACCTGGCCGGGGCGCTGGGCGTGCGGGTGTGGGTGGCGCTGCAGTACAAGCCGAACTGGCGGTTCTTTCTAGAGCGCGGACAGCCCGTGGTATCCGAGCATGCGGCTGTTTCGCCAGCCGAGGTTCGGCGACTGGCCGAGCGTGTTCCGCGAGATAGCCGGCGAGCTGGCCGCCTTTGCGTCGCGCGGCGAACGGGGATAGTGGGATCGCGGGACGGCTTGACGGCGGAAGTTCACTGCGGAGGACGCAGGGGGACGAGGAGGAAGGGGAAAGGAAGTTTGCCACGGAGGAGGACGTTATTTCCGCGTTGCCGGGCAGGCGGTGCGCGGTAGAATCGCGCGAAAGACACCCGGCGGAAACCGGGGTGCGTCACTTGCCAGGCGTGGGATGCGGGCGAGGTCCTTTGCCATGCGAACGTCGATTGGATTGGCGATTCTGGCCCTGCTGGCGGCCGCCTCGATCGCGGCGGCGCAGACGATCCAATTGCCCTCGTTCAGCAGTTTCTCGGTCAACACGACGGTGGTCGTACCCGACGGCGGCACGGCCGTCATTGGGGGCACCGGCCGGGCCTACTCGGGAGCCAATCGTTTCAACGGCATTTCGCGGCAGCAGGCGATCGGAGTGCAGCGGCAGACGTCGACGCTGTCGGTGACCGCCAACGTTCACGATCCGCAGGCGGCCGACGAGGCCCTGTTGCGCGAGGCGCGGCGCGGGCGCGGGCCAGGCTGCGGGGGCCGGGCAGCCGGCGCCGGCGGTCGACCTGGCGCTCTCGTCGGACGATGCGGGCTTGAAGAGCGTCGCCGAGCTGCGGCGCGAGCGTGCCGCGGCGCTGGCGGCAGGCGACCACGAGACACTCGAGCTAGTGGCCAAGGCCCGGCGGGCGCAGCGCGACGGCAAGGATTCGCTGGCGCGGCTCTACCTTCGCACGGCGGCCCGCGAGGCGAAGGGACCGCTGAAGCAGCAGATCGATCGCGAGCTGGCGCGGTTGGTGGCAGAGCTTGCCGTGCGCCGCGGCGCCGATAAAAAAGCGAGTGCCCGGCGGCCGAGCGTGCCGGCCGAGGCCGACGCGCGCTGAGGCTCCCCGGTCGCGGGGTCGATGCCGGCCACGATTCCACGGACGCGCCAAGGGTTGAGATCCGGCGCGGTCGGGCGGCGCTCCAGGATGATCGCGATGACGAACGTTTCCTTCTGGTGCTGGTCGTTGTCGAAAGTGACCGTGTACAAGTAGTTGACCATGGCCCGCGATCCTTCGCTGGCGGTGGATTCGGTTTTGTAGTAGCGAATGGTGGCGCGGTCGGCCAGGGCCAGCAAGGTTCGCACCGGGGGTTCGGCGATGAATCGCTTCAGCCCGGTCCGCAGCGCGCTGTCGCGACGAAAGTCAACCCACACGTCTTGGTCCAGGTTCGGCCGCAACTCGGGCGGCACCTTGAGCAAGTAAGCCTTTTCGGGGTGGTCGCGGTGCAGATAGTCGAAAAACGCATCGGCCATGGCGCGGGGCTGATTGCGCACCAGGACGTCGGCCACGAGCCAGCGGGCCAGCGGGGCCACGAGGAACGTCATCGATAGCAGCAGGCCCAACAAGGCCAGGGCGCGGCCGGTGTGGATCGGCGCGGCGGCGAATCGGCGCAGCGAGACGACCCCGGCCGCGATTCCCACGACCGGAACCAGCCACAGCAGCTGAGCCAACATGGCCAAGGGCGAGGCCAGACCCGCCAGAAGCGCCAGCACCGCCCACAGGTCGACCGAGCGATATTCGAGCTCGCGGTCGTCGGCCGTGGCCAGCGGGCTATCGGGGAGCGATTCAACCATCGGCGGATTTCGCGCGAGATACCAGAGGAAGATCGGCAAAAACGGCATCGCGGCCGATACTTGCGATGCTAACGGTGACGCTCGCGGCGATCAAGTCCGCCGGCAGCCGGGCGGCGCGTGGGCCGTGCTGGACCCTGTCCGGCGCGACGGGTAGACTTAAAGCGCGGGAGGATCGCTCGTGCCCAGCCGCACGCGGGTGTCACCGCGCCGCGGGTTGGGGGTTTTTCCGCTTGCCGGTCTGTTGAGTTGAATCGATCGCCAATTCTTGCGACTTGAACATAGGAGGTTTCGTCATGTTGCGTCTACTGACCGTGTGCGCGGCGCTGGCCGCGTTGGCCATGCCGGCCGCCGGAGCGACCGGTGAGCTCAAGGGCGACTACATGGAAACCCGCACCTGCGACGTCTACACCGGGCCCTGCTTCGCCAATGGCCAGGGCGGGCTGGTGGGCAAAGACGCGATCATGGCCTGGAGCATCGACCGGGGCAGCTACGAAGGGGTCGACCTGGCCGGCTTGAAAGTCGTGGTGGTCACGACGGCCAGCGATACGCTCGGTTTCGGCGGCACGCTGGTCTGCAACCCCGAGCACATCCGCTCGGTGGTGATCGTCGACCGCAAAGCCAACGAGCGTCAGCGCGATGCGCTGGTCGAGTTCGCCGCGACGCACGCCAGGCATGCCGGCGAGGTGGTCAAAGTCGTGGCCGCGCCGATTTCGATGAGCGTCGACCATTTCGAGGCGGCCGGCAAGCTCGTGGCCGGCAACCTGGCGGGCATCGAAACCCGCAAGCTGCACAAGGGGGACTGCGTGTGCTCGAACGAAGAGACGTTTTATCCGCCGCTGTGCGAAGTGAAGAACGCCCTGCCGGCCTACACGACCGCGGGGCACTTCGCCGGTTCTGGCCTGGGCACGCACTGGTCGAACGACGGCACGCGCAGCGCGTTCCTGGCGAGCTTTTCGTATTGAGTGCTATGCGCGACATTCCGTGTGACGTGGTGGCCGCGAAACGGGTCATATGTGGCCCGTATGCGCGAAGCCCGCGCCAATCGCCCGTTTCAGATCAGTGTGGGCACGTGGTTGCTGCATGTCGTGCCGTGCGCGGCGATTTGCGCGTGGATCGTCTTCATTCGAGGCCCCCTTGTCCACCCCTGCTTTGGCGGCCCAATGCCCGAAGATCTTTTCGCGGTCTGCGGCACGATTGCATTTTGGTTCGGTGCGGTCCAAACGTCGCGACTTTTCTCGAACTAGCCTGTCGCTAGCCATTTTTCGGTAGTGGGCCAGTTTGAATTTCAGAATTTCTCTTTTTGGCATGCGGCCGGCAGCAGCTCGACGATATCCCGAATCGTCCATGTGCGATATTCTAGACCGGCTGCCCTCGCTGGCGTAGTCTTGAGCGTCATGTGCTTGCGGCAAAAGTTGTGGTGCATGAAGTCCAAGGCGATTGAATAGGCAAGGTTCTGGGCCTTCTTGCTGACGGCGTTCGTCAGTCTGGTGAACCGGCGATTCTTCATGCGGATGTTCAGGTTTTGACGTTCGGCGTAGCTGGTCGAAACCAGGTCCATATCCGGGTTGCCGTCAATCTGGCGTTTCTTCGCACCGAGGCACTTCGCTGGCGAGTAAGCTCGCTCTGGCGAAGCGTCTTGGCCGTACTGCTTGACCAACATGGCGTAATCGACTTCGCCGCCCAAATATTCCTCAACCGCGTCGAGATAGACGCGGTTGCCGTCGCTGGTCAGTTGGACGCGATTGGCAAGTCGGCTTGAAAGATCGCCAATGAAGGCGTGAGCGTTAGCGGCATCGCGTGCGCCAATCCGCCATGAGGGCACGAGCTTCGTTTCGGCGTCAAGCGCCGTCCACGTCCAGAGCGAGCCGACGCCGGGCTCGCCACGCATCGTAGCTGGCACGTTCTTATCCTTGGCATAGCAGAAGCACCAAATCTCATCCAGCTCCAGACGCTTACAGGGCAGGTTGCGAAGCACGTTGTCTTGGTATTCAAGGCAGACTTCCGCACTTTGGCCTCGGGCCGCCGTGCGGACTATAATCTCCTGCTGGCAGTTTGAGCCCGGAATTCTTGCCTTGCGGAGAATCGAGATCATGCATCGTTGGTTGATGGGGTTGGCGGTGGGTTTGTTGGTTGGGGCCCTGGCGGCTCAGATACGCGCCGAAGAGTATCGGCTCGAAACGACGGACGACGCTCCGCCGCCGGGATTGGCTGCCGACGTGGCGGCCCGCATCAGCCCGACGGGCTATCAGGTGTTCGAGGGTGAGAAGCGGCTGATTTGCGAAATCTGGCCAGCCAAGAGCTGGGCGGTGAAGACGGGCTTCAAGCCGTCGGACACGATCCTCTATCCGTTCGAGATCGGCGAGCTGATCGGCGTGCTCCGCTTCCCGCGCAAGGGAGCCGATTTTCGCGATCAGGACATCGGCAAGGGCGTCTATACGCTCCGCTACGCCAACCAGCCGGTCGACGGCAACCACGTGGGCACGTTCGACACGCGCGATTTCCTGCTGATGGTGCCGGCCAAGGAAGACACCTCCGCCGGGCCGATCGCCCAGGAAGCGCTGTTCAAGGAGAGCGCCGACAGCGCCGGGGCGACTCACCCGGCGATCATGCCGCTGTTGAAGCCCTCGGGCGACGAGGCGCCGGCGTTGCACCACGCCGAAGAGCGCGACTGGTGGCGCTGCGGATGGCCGGCAAGGACTCGGCCGGCAAGAAGCAACTTGTCGAGGTGATCGTGGTCGGCAAGGCGGCCGAGTGAATCTTCATGGCGGGGGCGTGAGGGCCCCGCTCAGCCGCATCATATCAAGCCGCGCATCATGTCAAGCCGCGCATCGAGCAAATCCGTAATCGTCTCCGCGACGCTGGTGTTGGGCGCCCTGGCGCTGGTGGCCGCCGCGCTGGCGGCGCCGAATGCGAAGCGCGAATCTTCGGCGCCGGGCGGCAAGCCATCGCCGTCGCAGGACCACAAGTTCACCACCGACACCTACCGCGGCAAAGTCGTGTGGCTCGACGAGGCGCTGGCGCGGCGCTATGGCATCGCCAGCGAGCCGGACGCGGCGCACACGGCCGTGGCGCTGGAAACGGCCGACGGCAAGCTGCTGCCGATCGTGGCCGACACGCGGGGTCGGGCGTTCGCCGTCGACGGGCGGCTGCGCAACGTCGAGGTCGAGCTGCTGGCGCGGCGCTACGAGGAGGTGCCGATGCTGCAGGTGATCCGGACCTCGTTCGTCAAGCCGGACGGCCGCTACCAGGTCGACTACTGGTGCGACGTGTGCGCGATCCCGATGGCGATCCTCAAGGATTGCGAGTGCTGCCAGGGCCCCACGCGGCTGCGCGAGCGGAAGGTCGGTCCGGACGGTCGGCTGGCGGAGTGACGACGCACGGGGTGTTCCCGTAACCGCTTTGGGGTGCTGCCGGCTTTTCCGGCTGGGTGGCACTGGCATCTTGCCAGTGCAATCCCACGCCAGAGCAATCCCACCCCGCCCTCCCCGCCAGAGCCAGCCGCACTGGCAAGATGCCAGTGCCGCCCAGCGGATGCCAGTGCCACCTGGCCAGATGCCAGTGCCACGCCGAAAAACGCCAGGGTTCGTGCGACGAGAGGGAATGTTCGCGATCCCACCCTCGATGGGCCGCCCGCGGGGCGGCCCGGCGCTTGCGTGGCGCTGGGGGCGAGTTTATAACACTCGTGGACTTGGGGGGACCTTGCGGGCCCTCGAAGTTGCCCCGTCGCGCCGCGGGCGAAGTCATCCTCTCCAACCTTACAACAGGCAAGGGCTTCGTATGAGCAAAGTCGAACCCCATGCGCCCGGCAGCGGATTCAGCCGCCGCGCTTTCTTGAAGGGCTCGTCGGCGGCCGCGGCCGCCACGGCGCTGGCCGCCGGCCAAGGCCTGGCAGCCGAGCCGAAGAAGAGCAGCCTCGTCAGCGGGCCCACGACCGTCACGCTGGACGTCAACGGCCAGAAGCACAAGGTCGAGATCGAACCGCGCACGACGCTGCTCGAAGCGCTGCGCTACGACCTGGATCTGACCGGCGCCAAGCCGATCAGCGTCGACGGCTCGAGCGGCGGCAGCACGGTGTTCGTCGACGGCAAACCGGTGTCGGCCAATTCGCTGCTGGCGATCGAATGCGTCGGCAAGCCGATCCAGACGGTCGAAAGCCTGGCGGGCGCCAAGCTCGACCCGGTGCCGGCCGCGTTTGCCCACCACGACGCCTCGCAGTGCGGTTTCTGCACGCCGGGTTTCGTGATGGCGGTGAAGGCGTTTTTGGCAAAGCATCCCAAGGCCAGCGAGCAAGAGATTCGCGCGGGCCTCAACGGCAACCTCTGCCGCTGCGGCACCTACGCCAACATCATTCCGGCGGTCGCCGACGTCGTGAAAGGAGCTCGCAATGGTTGAATACACCTGGCCCGACAAGGGCCAAGCCTCGGTGCTCGGCAAGGAGACCGACAAGATCGACGCGCCGGCCAAGTGCACGGGCACGGCCAAGTACGCCTACGACATCAATCCGCCCAAGATGCTGTTGGCCCGCGTGCTGGGCTGTCCGCACGCGCACGCCAAGATTCTGTCGCTCGACCTGTCGGCGGCCGAGAAGGTGAAGGGCGTGGTGGCCGTGCGGCCGATGAAGAAAGTGGGCGACGAGATTCAATGGCAGGGCGACTTGATCGCCGTGGTGGCGGGCGAAAACGAGGGCGCCGTGGCGGAAGGCCTGGCGGCCATCCGGCCCGACTACGAGCTGCTCGACGTGTTCGTCAACGAGGCAGACCTGGAAGCGGCCGAAAAGGCCAAGCGGACCAGCAAGAGCGGCGGCAAGACGGTGCTGGAGAAGGAGCCGGGCGAAAACGAAGACGAGAAGGAATTCGAGGAGAAGGAGATCGAGCGGCTGTTCAAGGAAGCCGCCGCGGTCGTCAAGCGCCACTACGGCATCGCGGCCATCACGCACATGTGCCTGGAGACGCACGGCTCGACCTGCGACTGGAAAGACGACAAGCTGACCGCGCATCTGTCGACGCAGAACGTTTCGGGCACGCCGGGGCAGTTCGCCACGCCGCTGGGCATCACGTCGAACGACGTGACGGTGCACTGCGACTACATTGGCGGCGGTTTTGGCAGCAAGTTTGCCGCCGACCGCTGGGACGTGATGGCGGCCAAGCTTTCCAAGGAGCTGAACCGGCCGGTGAAGCTGATGCTCGATCGCGACCTGGAGCTGAAGAACGCCGGCTGCCGGCCGTCGGGATTCGCCGACGTGACGATCGGGGCCGACAGCCAGGGAGTGATCACGATCTGGGATTCGCACCACTGGTCGACCGGCGGCTTCGGCGGCTCGGCGCTGCCGCAGGACGTGATGCCGTACGTGATCGTGCCCCCCAATTACCGGCGGCGCATCACGAACGTGAAAACCAACGCCTCGCCGCAGCGGGCCTGGCGGGCGCCGAATCATCCGCAAGGCTGCGCGTTGTCGCAGACGGCCGTCGACGACGTCGCCGCCAAGCTCGAGCTCGATAGCTACGACGTCTTCATGCGCAACCTGGTCAACGTGCCCAAGGAGCGCGCGGCGCTTTACGCCGAGGAAATGAAGATCGCGGCCAGGCTGATCGACTGGAAGGCCAAGTGGCACAAGCACGGCAAGGGGCCCAAGCAGGGCTCGATCGTCACGGGTCTGGGCATGGGCATGCACACCTGGCAGGGAGGCGGACACGCCTCGACCTGCCTGGTGAAAATCGATCCCGAGGGCGGCGTCGAAACGTTCCTCGGCAGCCAGGATCTGGGCACCGGCACCCGCACCGTGATCGCGGTGGTGCTGGCCGAGACCTTCGGCCTGCCCGTTTCGGCCATCAAGGTAAACATCGGCAGCTCGAAGTACCCGCCATCAGGACCCTCGGGCGGAAGCACGACCGTGGGCGGCGTGTCGGAAAGTGCCCGGCACGCGGGGCTCGATGCCTTGGCGACTTTGTGCGAGAAGGTTGCCGAAAAACTCGGCGTCAAGGCCGACGCTCTGGTGGCCAAGGATGGCCGAATTCACGACAAGGACGACCCCAAGAAGGGGCTCAGTTGGAAGGACGCCTGCAGCCTGCTCGGCATGACCCCGCTCGAGCAGCAAAGCCGCGGCGCCCCGGGCCCCAAGTCGAAGCTCTCCAGCTCCGGCGTCGGCGGCGTGCAGATGGCCGAAGTGGCCGTCGACACCGAAACCGGCATCGTGCGGATGAAAAAGTTCGTCTGCGTGCAGGACATGGGCCTGGTCGTCAACCGCAAGACGGCCACCAGCCAGATCTACGGCGCCATGATCATGGGCATCGCCTACTCGCTGTTCGAGGAGCGGATCATGGACGCCAAGACCGGCGCCTTCCTGAACGCCGACGTGGCCGAGTACCGCCTGCCGCGGCTGGGCGACATCGGCGAGCTGGTCGTGGAACTTTATGAGCCCGAAGAGGTGCGGGCCCGCGGCGTGATCGGCCTGGGCGAGCCGCCGGTGATCAGCCCCGGCGCGGCGATCTCCAACGCCGTGGCCAACGCCCTGGGCGTCCGCGTCGGCGTGCTGCCGATGACACCCAAGCGGGTTCTCGACACACTCAAAGCGAGGAATGCCTGATGAAAGCTTTCGAATATGCCGCGCCCGAGAGCGAGCAGGAAGTGCTCGAGCTGTTGAGCGCCCAGCGGGGCGAAACCGAATTGATGGCCGGCGGCACGGACCTGGTCGGCCTGATGAAAAAGATGATCGTCACGCCCGAGCGCGTGGTGAGCCTGTCGCGCGTGGCCTCGCTCAAAGCGATCGACGCCGACTCGCAGGGGGCCCGGCTGGGCGCGATGGCGACGCTCGAAGACGTGGCCGAGCATCCCGTGTCGGCCGACTACCCGGCGTTGCGCCAGGCGATTGCCGCGATCCACAGCCTGCAACTGCAAGCCCAGGGCACGCTGGGCGGCGAGCTGTGCCAGCGGCCGCGCTGCTGGTATTTCCGCGGGGGCGACGGGCTGTTGGCAAGCGGCGGGCGGCTGGTGGCCGAGGGCGACAGCCGTTACCACGCGATCTTCGGCAACACGGGGGCGGCGAAGTTCGTCTCGCCGTCGCGGCTGGCGCCGGCCTTGATCGCGCTGGGCGCGAAGGTGCGCATCGTCGGGCCCGGGCCGGAGGACGAAACCGAAATGCCGCTGGAGTTCCTGTTCCGCACGCCCAAGGACGAGCGCCAGCGGGAGCACGACCTGGAGCCGAACCAGTTCGTGTCGCACATCCTGCTGCCGCCGGCCGGGCGCGTATCGAGCGCGTCGTACGAAGTGCAGCACGGAGCCGGGCCCGAGTATCCGCTGGCCGCGGCGGCCGCGGCGCTGGTGATTCGCGGCGGCATCGTGGCCGACGCGCGGGTCGTGCTGGGCCAGGTGGCGCCGGTGCCGTGGCTGTCGGCCGAAGCGAGCGAAGCGATCGTCGGCCGGCCGGTCAACGAAGCCACCGCCGAAGCGGCCGGCGAAGCCGCCGTGGCGCGGGCCACGCCGCTGGCGAAGAACGAGTACAAGGTGCAGTTGGCGAAGGTCTCGGTGAAGCGGGCCTTGCTGCTGGCGGCCGGGCTGGAGACCGGCGGATTCTGAGCGTCGCGCACAGCGCCTGCGCCGAATCGGCAATCCATCAACCACGATTCAGCAAAACAGGACGCACGTTGCCATGCCATACGAACGCTCGTTCGACGAAGCCACGGGGCCGCTGCAAGGGGTCTGCCGCCATTTGCGCTCGAAGGCCATCTACGTCGCCGGCCAGTTGGAACCGCCCGCCGAGATGGAGCAAACCGGCAGCGGCCACTGCTGGTGCAACTGGACCGGCCACATTCTCGGCCCCGACGACCAGACGGTCGACCGCCGCGGCTGCAACTCGAACCGCAGTTGCTACGAAGCGGCGCTGTAGCAAAGCGCCGGCTTCCCAGCCAATAGCGTGCCGCGCGCCGGCGCCGGCTTTGTCCTCGAAAACGCCTTGGCGCCCACTGTTTCCAGTCGTGGCGAATCGACGGCAGGGACCGCGTCGCTTCACCAACTGGGAAGCGGCTTTTGCAGGCCGTCGGCGATCCACAGGAACTGGCCGTTGATGGCCGCGGCATCCTCGTCAAGCAGATCGAGCACAAGGGCAACGGCTTTTTGCGGATCGTCGCCGCCGTTGCGGGCAACGTCTTCGGCCCAGGCGCGATAGGCTTCGGCGGCCGGGCCGGCCGTTTGCGATTCGCGGCGGATCGTGGCCCACATCTCGGTTTTGACTTCGCCGGGATGGATGACGTTGGCCGTTACGCCCGTGCCGGCCAGCTCGGCGGCCAGGTGGCGGGTGAACTGATTGAGCGCCACCTTGCTGGTGCCGTAGGCGCTGTTGAGCGGACCGGGCGGGTGCAGCGCGGCGGCCGAGCTGAAATTGACGATCCGCCCCCAGCCGCGCTCGATCATGCCGCCGGCGAAGGCCCGGCAAACGAGGTACGGCCCGATCGTGTTGATCGCCAGGGTTTCGATCCAGCGCCTAGGGTCGCCGTGGGCCACGGGCTCGATCGGTCCGAAGACGCCGGCCGCGTTGACGACGACGTCGGCCGGGCCGAAGTGCTCCAGCATGTGCGCTTTCAAGTGCTCGACCGATTCGATCTGGGATACGTCGGTCGGCACGACCAGCGCCGTGCCGCCGGCGCGGTCGATGGTTGCGGCCGCCAGGTCGAGCTCGGTCACGCCGCGGGCGGCCAGCGCCACTTTCATGCCGCGGCCCGCCAGGGCGATGGCCACTTCGCGTCCCAGTCCGCGGCCCGCGCCGGTGACGACGGCAATTTTTCCGGCAAGCTGGGTCATGGGAGCGGTGCCTTTGAAATGCGGATTAGCTGGCGGTGTTCGGACGAGGAGGTTTTGCCACCGAGAGCACAGAGATCACAGAGAGAGGAGCGGCGGCGCTAGCGATTCTTGGCGGGCTTCTTTTTGGCGGTTGGTTTCTTGGCGGCGGATTTTTTGGCGGCCTTCTTTTTTGGGGCGGGCTTCTTGGGGGCTGCTTTCTTTTTGGCGGCGGGCTTGTGCTTTTTCTTCGCGCGCTTCTTCGACGGCGGGGCGGGCTTGCGCTTGACCGACTCGCGCACGGCCTTCTTGCGGCGGGTACGCTTGCCGAGCGCGGGCCGCGCGGGGCTTTTGCGGGGCCGCGCGGCCGGCATCGGCGGCTCGGCCAGCGCCACGACGATCGCTTCGACGAGCGTCTCGCCATCGAGGTCGTCATCCGACGATTCGGCTGCCGCCTGCCAGGACCCTTCGGCCAGCATCGCTTCGCTCGACGGCTCGGCCAGGGCGATCTCGGGCGCGGGTTCGCGTGCCGTCTCTTCGGCCTCGGCGGGCGCCAGCGCGCCGCCGTTGACGACAAAGTGGAACACCTCGGCCAACTCGGCCGTCTCGACGATGCCGTCGTCGCGGATCTGCATCAGCGGACGCATCCGCTCGGCCCAGCGCTGGTGTACCTCGCTGGTCCACAATCGCTCCCAGGCTTCTTCGTCTTCGACTTCCGAGACCAGGAACAAGTCGAGCCCGCGCTGAAACGTCGTGATCCGCGCGATGCCGGCCCGCTCGATCTCGGCGGCCAGCTCGGGCCACAGGTTGTCGTGAAGGTATCGGTATTCGGGCAAGGCGTCGGGCTTGAGCCGCATGGTGAAGGCGATGCGCATCATGGGAAGCTGGCTCCTGCTGCCGCGAGTGTGTGACGGATCGAGCGGAACGCGGCTGGCCGCTCTTCAGGACCGTGTGCGAGTTGAGGACGTGGCGCGGCCGACGAGTTCAGGCAAATTCTAGCTCTGAATCGCCCCGTCGCAAAGGATTTCAGGCTGCGGGCGTCAGGCCGCGGGCTCCCGGAGGCGAAGTTTTGGGCCCCTGCAAACGGCTGGCCGGTTGCGATACACTCGATTTCTTCCATCCCCCCGCCGCTCGACCCTCCGGAGCGTATCATGACTGCCCAAAAGCGTGTGTTTCGCGTGGCCCTGACGGGCGATTTCTTCGACGCCGGCGGCCGGCCGCTGTACAGCGACATCGGCACCAGCGTGCTCGACGCGGCCGAGGGCATCGAGTATTGGCCGCTGCGCGAAAACCTGCGCGAACTGAGCCCCGAGCAGATCGCCGACGCGCAGGGGGTGGTCGTGCTTGGCCCGCGCGTGACGACGCACAGCTTGTCGAGTGCGGCGAACCTGCTGGCCATCGGGCGGTTTGGCGTCGGTTACGATTCGGTCGACGTCGAGGCGTGCACGGCGGCCGACGTGGCGCTGGTGACGACGGTCGGCGCGGTCGACCGGCCGGTGGCCGAGGCGACACTGGGCTGGATGATCGCGCTGGCGCACAACGTGCGCGCCAAGGACCGCCTGGTGCGCGAAGCGCGGTGGAGCGAACGCAGCGAGTTCATGGGCCGCGAACTGCGCGAGCGGACGCTGGGCGTGATCGGCTTGGGCGGCATCGGCCGCAAGCTGGTCGAGCTGCTGGCCGGCTTTGGCATGAAGCCGCCGATCGCCTTCGATCCGTTTCTCGACGCGCAGGCGGCCGAGCGCGGGCGTGCGGCTGGTGGGGCTCGACGAGCTGATGAGCACGGCCGACTTCGTGTCGATCCATTGCCCGCTGAACGAGAAGACGCGCAACCTGTTGGGTGCGCGCGAGCTGGCGCTGATGAAGCGCGACGCGTACCTGATCAACACGGCGCGGGGCGGGATCGTCAACGAGGAGGCGCTGTTCGAGGTGCTCTCGGCCGGGCGGATCGCCGGCGCGGGGCTCGATTGTTTCGTCGGCGAGCCTCTGCCGGCGCCGCCGCCGTTCGCCCGGTTGGAAAACGTGCTGCTCGCGCCGCACTCGATCGCCTGGACCACGGAGATGTTTCGCGACATGGGACGCGCGGCTTGCCAGGCGATGGTCGAGTGGTCGCAGGGCCGGCAGCCGCGCAGCGTGGTCAACGCGGCCGTGCTCGAACGCCCGGGCTTTCAGGAGAAGTGGGCCCGCGTGCGGCTGGCGTGAGTTGCGACGCAGCTCGATCGCATGGACCGCGGCTGGCTCGTTTGGGACAGACTCGCGCGCGGCAGCACGGGTGTCCGCTAAAGCGGCCGCCCGTGGCACGCTGACGTTCTGAGCGGAAGCGGCCCCGTCGATGCGATGGACAATCGCCGGCGACTTTTTTGGAAAAGGCTTGCGATTCTCATTTACCGAGCCAACAATCAAGCACTTCGCGCGATAAGGGCGGTGCGCGGGGTGGGGCCGCGATCGCGGAAATACTGGCGCGGGCGGAGTTTTCTGGGTGAAGGATCTCTGGGGCGAAAGGGCGTCTCGCATGTCGAAGGGCAAAACGTGGTTCGCGCTGGGCGTGTTGTTCGCGATCAACATGATGAACTTCTACGACCGGCTGATCATCGGCGCGGTCGGCGAAGTGATCCGCGTCCAGGAACCCGACTGGCACCTGAGCGACACCGACCTGGGCTACTTGGGCACGGCCTTCATCCTGATTTACGCCGCGGTCGGCATACCGCTGGGCCGCTGGTCGGACAAGGGGAACCGCTCGCGGATCCTGGCGATGGGCGTGACCGCCTGGATGCGCCGTGACCGCACTTTCCGGTCTTGCCCAGCAATTTTGGCAGATGGTCGTGCTGCGGTTGACCGTGGGCATCGGCGAGGCCACTTGCGCCGGCGTCGAACTCGCTGATCGGCGATTTGTTCCCTGCCAGCACGCGGGCCCGGGCGATGTCGATCTTCATGCTCGGCTTGCCGTTGGGCAACGCCGCCAGCCTGGCGGTCAGCGGCATGGTGGCCAAGAACTATGGCTGGCGGTGGGCGTTCTACGTGGCGCTGGTGCCGGGGTTGTTGTTTGCCGTGGGCGCCTGGATGGTGCACGAACCGAAGCGCGGCGGCAACGAGGCCCATGCCATCGGCGGGCGGAAGCGCGAGGGCAATCCCTACAAGCTCGTGCTCTCGATTCCCACGATGCGCTGGATCATCGCCTCCGGCGCGCTGCATAACTTCAACATGTACGCCATCGGCGGCTTCCTCACCCCGTACGTGATGCGCGTCCACGGGCAGGACGTGCAAAGCGCCGGTTGGCTGACGATGGCCGTGTATGGCCTGGCGGGCGTGCCGGGCATGATCCTGGGGGGCATGTGGGGCGACGCCATCCTGCGACGCCGCCGCAATGGCCGCATGCTTTTGGCCGCGTTTGCCATTGCGCTGTCCGTGCCGCTGTTGTACCTGGCGCTGGGCCAACCCGCGGGAAGCTGGATTCCCTTCGCGCTGATGTTCGGCTGCGGCTGTGCATTGCTGTACGTCTATTACGCCACGGTGTACTCGACCATTCAGGACGTGATCGAGCCGTCGCTGCGAGCCACGGCGATGGCGATTTACTTTTTCGCCATGTACGTCTTTGGCGGCGCGTTGGGCCCCACGGTGGTCGGCAAGACGAGCGATTACTTCGCGCACGTGGCGGCGGCCAACGACGGCGAAGTGTTGGAGAACATGGAGAAAGCAACCGAGCTGAAGGCACTCGAGCCCTACAAAGGAGTGGGCCTCAACCGTGCGCTGTACCTGTTGCCGCTGATGTCGCTGCTGCTGGCCGGCACGCTGTTCGCCGGTGCGCGGACCGTGACGGCGGATTCGGAGCAGCTGCAGCGCTGGATGCGGGAAAACGCGGCGAGCGAACCCGCACAGCCCGAGCCCGAAAAAGTGCCTACCTAGCTGCTAGCAATTGCTTGGCGCGGGCGGCTGGAATCCGTATCATATGGATGCGCATTGATGCGAAGCGGCGGCGTGGAGTTAATTCACGCTGGCTGCTGTTTTCGCGCCGATGCGTCCTGCGAATCCTCCCCGCCTGAATACGGACGGCCCGACGCGACTTGCCGCCGGGTCGACTTGCCTGCCTGCTAGTTTGCGAGCGTTCGAGAGACCTCGGCCTGACTGAGCTTGTTCGATCGGCGGCGCCCGAGGCGTCGCCGCGGTTGGCCGGGTCGACTGCCCGTTGAAAACGTCCCACCTGCGTTGGCTTAGGAGACGGCTATGCCACGACGCGCGGTCGAAGTCTACTGGCCCACGGTGACGGTAGCGATCGCGCTGGCCGTGGTGCTGGGTGCAGTGCAGGCAAGAGCCGACGAGCCGGCCCCGCCCGCGGCGGCCGATGCTCCGGCCTCGCCGGGCACTCCGGCCGCGCGCCGGCCGCGGCCGCGCCGCCGTTGCACGAGCGGATCGACGCGCTCGTCGAAGCGGCGGCGGCGGGCCCCGTGGCGCCGCCGGCTTCGGATGCCGATTTCGTGCGGCGCGCGTATCTCGATCTCATTGGCACGATTCCCGACGCGGCGGCCGCGCGGGCTTTTCTCGACGATCCCTCGCCGACGAGCGCCAGGCGCTGGTCGACCGCGCTGCTGGCGCGGCCGCAGTTTGCCCGGCAGATGGCCCGGGTGTTCGACGTGCTGTTGATGGAGCGGCGGGCCGACAAGGGCGTGACCGGGGCCGAGTGGCAGGAGTACCTGCGGCAGCGTTTTGCCGAGGGCAAGCCGCTCGATCAGTTGTGCCGCGAGATCCTGGCGGCCGACGGCGTCGATCCGGCGCTGCGCCCGGCGGCGAAGTTCTATCTCGACCGCGACGGCGACGCGAACCTGCTGGCCCGCGACATCGGCCGGCTGTTCTTCGGCCGCGATTTGCAGTGTGCCCAGTGCCACGACCATCCGCTGGTGGCCGACTACCTGCAATCGGAATACTACGGGCTGTTGGCATTCGTGGGGCGCGGCGTGCTGTTCACCGACGACAAGGCCAAGACGACGTACTACGCGGAGAATGCCGACGGCGAAGTGAACTACAAATCGGTGTTCACCGGCGACACGCGCGACCACGTGGTGCCCAAGGTGCCGCTGGGAGCGCCGATCAGCGAGCCGCTGCTGACCAAGGAAGAGCAGTACGTCGTGGCGCCGGCCAAGGGCGTGCGGGGCGTGCCCAAGTACAGCCGCCGTGCGCAGTTGGCCTCGGTGGCGACCGGCGGCACGAGCACGGCCTTCAATCGCAACTGGGCCAACCGGCTGTGGGCGCAGATGATGGGCCGCGGGCTGGTCCACCCGCTCGACATGCAGCACAGCGGCAATCCCAGCGTGCAATCGCGGTTGCTCGCGCTGTTGGCCGACGAGCTGGTGCGGATGAAATTCGACACGCGGGCCTTTCTGCGCGAGCTGGCGCTGACGCGGGCTTATGCTCGCACGAGCGAGACGGCGCCGGCGGGCGAGTTGAAGTTCGACGCCGCGGCGGCCGGCACGGCGCTGGCGGCGGCCGAAGCGGAAGGCGAGAAGTTGAAGGCCGAGATTCCGGGGCTCGAAGCGGCCACGAGCGCCGCCTCGACGGCCGCCGGCGCGGCTTATGAGAAATTTTCGCAGGCGGCCACGGCGCACGACGCGGCCCAAAAGGCGCGCGGCGAGGCGAAGAAGGCGTCGGACGACGTGTCGGTGGCACTGGCCGCGGCGATCAAGGACGTGGCCGCCAAGGAAGACGTTCACAAGGCGCTGGTCGAGGCCCGCGACAAGGCGCAGGCGGCCGTGGCGAAATTGCCGGATGACAAGCCGTTGGCCGAAGCGGCGGCTCAGTTCAAGGCCCGAGCCGAAACCTTCGAGGGGCAACTGGCGGCGGCCCGCAAGCTGGTGGTCGACAAGACGGCCGAAGTGCAGGCGGCGTCGTTGAAGCTGGCCGAGGCGGACAAGAACGGGGCCGGCGCGGCCGCGGTGCTGACGCTGGCGCGCGGCGAGTTGGAAAAGGCCGATGCGGCTGGCCGCGAGGCGCTCGACAAGCACCGCGCGGCCATGGCCCGTCAGGCAGAGCTGGCGGCGCTGGGGGCCGACTTGAAAGCCGCGATCGCTGCGCAAGCCCAGGTGGCGGCGGTGGCCGGCTCGCGGGCCTCGGCCCAAGCCGCCGCCGAGGCGCTGGCCTCGGCCAAGAGCGAAGGCACGGTGACCGCCGAGCAAATGGCCGAGCTGGAAGCCGCGGCCAAGACGGCCAGCGACAAGGAGGCGGCCGATCGCGCGGCGCTCGACGCGGCGGCCGCGGCACTGGATGATCGCTCGACGGTCCGCTTTGCCCTGGCGCCGCTCAAGGCCCTGTCGCCCGAGCAACTGGCCTGGGCCACGATGCAGGCGGTGGGCCTGGTTGACGGGCAGCGCGGCGCTGGCCGAGCAAGCGCAAAAAGATACCGAAGCGGCGGCCGACGTGCCGGCCGAGGCGCGGCCGGCGCACCTGGAGCGGCTGCTCGAAGCGCGGGTCGACGAAAAGCTGCGCGGCAACATCCCGACGTTCGTCTCGCTGTTCGGGCAGCAGCCGGGACAGGCGGCCGCGTTTCAGCCGACCGTGCAGCAGGCGCTGTTTCTGACCAACGGCGGGGTGGTCAACGGCTGGCTCAATCCGGGCGGCAACAACCTGGTCGAGCGACTGGCGAAGATCGAGGACCCCAAGGCCGCGGCCGACGAGCTGTACTTGAGCGTGCTCACGCGGCGGCCCAGCGCCGAAGAACAAGCCCAAGTGGCCGCCGACTGGGACGCGGGCAAGGCCGATCGGGCGGCGACGGCCAGGCAACTGGCCTGGTCGCTGCTGGCGTCGAACGAATTTCGATTCAATCATTAGCGGGATGGATACACCCAAGGCTGGGAGGATGACGCGATGAAATGCCACTATGCCTGCCAATCGAGCGAACACGCGATCGAGCGCCGGCGGTTCCTGGGCGCGCTGGCCGGGGCGGCCGGGGCGGCGACCTTCGGCATGCCGCGGCTGGTCCAGGCGGCGATGGGCGAATTGGCCGCCAATCAGAAACACATTCTCATCTTCTGGATGGCCGGTGGGCTGAGCCAGTTGGAAAGCTGGGACCCCAAGCCGAAGACCGACACCGGCGGGCCGTTCCGCGCGATTCCCACTTCGGTGCCCGGCACGCACATCAGCGAGCTGTTGCCCTACACGGCCAAGCAGATGCATCGGCTGTCGATCGTGCGGAGCATCAACACCAAGGAGAACGACCACGGCAAGGGGGCCTACTGCATGACGACCGGGCGGCGGCAAGAGCCGGTGGCCGTCTATCCGCATTTGGGCGCCGTGGGGGCCCGGTTGCTGGCGCCTGAGAACTCGCCGTTGCCGGGACACATTCACGTTTCGCCGGGGGCAGGCGGCGGCACGTCCAACGACTCGGCCTTCCTCGGCGCCACGCTTTGCCAGCATTTCGCTGGGCGGGGGCCCGCCGCAAAACACGGCCCGGCCCGAGGGGCTTTCCGAAGAAGCCGACCTGAAGCGGAATGCGCTGCGGCTGCGGGCCAACGATCATTTCGCCCGGCGGCGGCGCACGGCCGACAGCGACGCCTTTACGTCGTCGTTCGAGCAGGCGCAGCAACTGATGGAGCGGCGCGACGTGTTTGACGTGGCCAAGGAGCCGGCCGCCGAGCAGGAGCGCTACGGCAAGCACGAGTTCGGCCAGCAGTGCCTGTTGGCGCGGCGGCTGATCGAGCACGGCGTTAGTTGCGTGCAGGTGACCCACTCGAACTACGACACGCACAGCGAGAATTTCGATTTCCACATCGAACAGCTCGGCGAGTTCGACCGCTCGTTCGCCACGCTGATCGACGACCTGGTGGCCCGCGGGCTGTGGGAGTCGACGCTGCTGGTGGTGATGTCGGAGTTCGGCCGCACGCCGAACATCAATCCCATGTTCGGCCGCGACCACTGGGGCACGGCCTGGTCGGTGGCCCTGGGCGGCTGCGGCATCCAGCCGGGCGCGGTGATCGGCAAGACCAACGCCAACGGCACCGAGGTGACCGATCGCCAGGTCGACCACGGCCACTTGTTCCACACGTACCTGCGGGCCGTGGGGGTCGACTCGACGGCCAAGTTCGACGCCGGCGGCCGGGCCATCCCGATGGCCGATCCCGCGGCCGAGCCGATCACGGAGCTGCTGGCATGAGCGACGAAGCGCCCAAAGCCGACCCGCAACAGACGCACGCCGCCGGCGAGTTCAAGCACGAGGCGCCGCTGTTGGCGTGCCGCTTCGATCCGGCGGGGCAGTTCGTGTTCGCCGCGGCGCAGGACAACGCGATCGTCCGCTGGCAGTTATCCGACGGCAAGGCGACGATCCTGACCGGACACGAAAGCTGGCCCAAGGCACTCGTGTTTCATCCCACCTCGGGCACGCTGTACAGTGGCGGCTACGAGGGGCGCGTGATCGCCTGGAACTCGACGGCCGAAGCGCCGACGGCCGAGCGGACGGTGGACGCGCACAACGGCTGGGTGCGCCGCTGGCGGTCAGCCCCGACGGCAAGCTGCTGGCCAGCGGGGGCAACGACAACCTGGTGAAGATCTGGAACACGGCCGACGGGTGCTGGTGCACGAATGCCCGGGGCACGCGAGCCACGTGTATAGCGTGGCCTTTCATCCGACGGGCGCGACGCTGGTGTCGGGCGACTTGAAGGGCGTGGTGAAGGAGTGGGACGCGAGCACCTGGCAGGAGAAGCGGCAATTGGACGCATCGCCGCTGTGGAAGTACGACGCGGGTTTTCGGGCCGACGTGGGCGGCGTGCGGGTGATGGCGTTCAATGGCGACGGCAAGCTGCTGGCTTGCGCGGGCTTCACCGAGGTGTCGAACGCCTTTGCCGGCATCGGCAATCCGCTGGTCGTGGTATTCGACTTCGAGAAGGGAGAGAAGCAGACGCAACTGGTGTCGAGCAAGAAGTTGCGGGCGCCGGCCACGGGCGTGCGGTTTCATCGCGACGGTTTCGTGATCGGCTCGGCCGGGGGCATCGACGGCGGGCACCTGCTGTTCTGGAAGCTCGATCAGCCCAACGAGTTCTTCCATTTGAAGCTGCCGAACGCGTGCCGCGAGTTCGACCTGCACCCCGACGGGCTGCGATTGGCCACGGCGCACCAGGACAAGACGTTGCGGCTGTGGCAGATGACGGCGAAGGCCCCGTAGGACGCGAGCGCTCGATGGCCCCTCTGGTGGCGATCATCCTGTTGCCGCTGGCCGTGATCGCCGGGCAGATTGCCGCCGGGGCGACCGGCGCCTTGGGCAATTCGCTGTACAAGCTGGCGTTCCTGATTCCGCCGGTGATTTATTGCCGCTGGCAGGGACTGGAGCTGGGCCGCGACATCTTCAAGTGGCGGAACTGGCGGCACGATCTGGGCCTGGCCGCGCTTTTGGGGGCCAGCGGGGCGGCGATCTTCATCGGCGCTTACGCGGCCTTCGGCGGCCTGCTAATCGACAAGTCGGCGATTGCCGCCAAGATCCACGTGCAGTTCAGCGTCAACGCGGCCAGCGTGCTGCTGGTGGCGCCGATCACGATCGTCGTCAACTCGCTGGTCGAAGAGTTCTTTTATCGCGGCTTCGCGTTCAACCTGCTGGCGTCGAAAAACGCGCTGTGGGGAACCGTGCTGCCGGCCGGGGTGTTCACGGCGCAGCACCTGCTGTTCATCTATCACTGGGTGTCGGCCCTGCCGCTGGCGCTGGCCATCGCCGGGCTGCTCGTGTTCGCGCTGGCGCTGCAAGCGCTGTACGCCAAGGCCGATTCGATCGTGGCGCCGTGGCTGGTGCACGTGATGGGCGACCTGGCGATGATGGCCATCGCCATGGAGCTGGTGTTCGCGTAGCGCGTGCCGGCCCGTCGCTCGCGCGTCGGGTTAGTGGGGGAGCGTGCCGTCGGCCAGCGCGATGGAGGGGTTCACCAGCACGGCGGCGCCCTTGACGCGGCCGCTGCGCAAATCGTCGAGGGCTCGATTGGCTTCGCTCATGGGATAGCGCTCGGTCTGGGCCCGCACGGGAACGTTGGGAGCCAGGGCGAGGAACTCGTCGCCATCGCGGCGGGTCAGGTTGGCGACCGAGCGGACCGAGCGCTCCCCCCACAGCAGATCGTAGGAGAAGCTGGGGATGTCGCTCATGTGGATGCCGCCGCAGACGACCGTCCCGCCCTTGGCGAGTGCCGCCAGCGCCGCAGGCACGAGGGCGCCCACCGGGGCGAAGACGATGCGCCGCATCCAGCGGCTCGGGCGGCCGCTCGGTCGATCCGCCTGCCCACTCCCGCCCAGGTCCAGGGCGAACCGCTGGCGCCTCGGTGTCGCCCGGACGGGTGAAGGCAAAGATCCGCCGGCCCTGGTACCGCGCCACCTGCGCCACGATGTGCGCGGCCGCGCCGAAGCCGTAGATGCCCAGCCGCTCGGCCGGGCCGGCCATCACGAGGCGTGCGGTAGCCGATCAGGCCGGCGCACAGCAGCGGCGCGGCCGCGACGTCGTCGAGCGGCCGCGGCAAGCGGAAGCAGTAAGCCGTCGTCGGCGACGGTAGCTTCGGCGTAGCCGCCGTCGATCGTGTAGCCGGTGAATCCCGGGTCGTCGCAGAGGTTCTCGCGGCCCGCGCGGCAATAGGGGCACACGCCGCAAGTGTAGCCCAGCCACGGCACGCCGACGCGCTCGCCGATCGCAAAGCGCTCGACGCCCGTCGCCGAGGCCGCGACGGTGCCGACGATCTCGTGCCCGGGCACCAGTGGCAGCTTCGGGCTGCGGCAGCTCGCCGTCGACGACGTGCAGATCGGTGCGGCAGACGCCGCAGGCATGCACGCGGACGAGGATTTGACCGGCCGCGGGCGGGGCTCGGGAAGCTCGGCCTGGCGCAATGGCTGGCCGGGGCGATCGAGAACCATTGCCAACATGGGACGCCTCGAGAGGGCAGGGTCGAAACCGGTTCGATGGCCAGCGGGCGCGCGAGCGCGCCTGACGATGAGCGGCCGCGGTGCCGATCCGCGCAGCGGCGCGCGCTGTATCGCGCACGAATTATGCAGATTTCGCACCAATCTGGCCACTTTGAGGCTTGTGAGGCCCGTGGCACGCAATTCGCTCTTGCTCGGCGGCGACCGATGCCGCGCCTCACCCTCTGCCCCAAGGACGCCCCAGATGATCGTCAGTGCCCATAACCACGGCGCCCACGACCCCGGCACGTATCAAACGGTCGCTTGCCACGACCGCCAGGTGCAGGCGGCGGCGATGGCCGCGCTGGGTTCCAGCAAGTATACCGCCGTGCGCAGCCTGACGTGCCGGGTGGCGGGCGGGGTCATCGAGATCGCGGGGCGCGTACCGAGTTTCTATCTGAAGCAGATTGCCCAGACAGTCTTGTTGCAGGTCAGCCCCAACGGCCAGGTGAACAACTTGGTCGAAGTCAGCGAAGAGTTCGTGCTGGTGGCCACCCATCGCGAGCGCTGATCAGGTTTCGGCCGGGGCCTTGTTGGCTTCTTTGAGCGTCAAAACGGGGCAACTGGCGTGGCGCATCACGGCTTCGGCCACGCTGCCCATCAGCACCCGCTTCAGGCCGCTGCGGCCGTGCGTGCCGATGACGATCAGGTCGGCGCTCTCCTCGTTGGCGATGCGCACAATGTCTTCGCTGGCCACGCCCAGCACCAGCCGGTGCTCGTAGTGCACGCTGCTGTCGGCCGGCACGATGGCCTCGAGCATCCGCTTGATTTCGGGGTTCGGATAGTCGGGCTGGGCCATGTACAGTTCGCCGCCTACGTAGGGCAGCGGCAGCTCTTCGACGTGGGCGATCACCAGCGTGGCGCCCGAATCGCGGGCCAGGGCCGTGGCGTATTTGAGCGCGGCCTCGCTGGCGGGAGAAAAATCGGTGGCGAACAAGATCTTCTTATATTGCATGGTTGAAGGCCTCGCCTGGCGGAAGAAAAGTGCAAATGAGCGGAGTTAGCTTCGAGGCTGTTTCAAAACCGGAAGGTAGTGCGCGTTGGGTGCCGCTGCTAGCTTGTCTGGCAGCGTTAATCGCGGTGATTTGCACTGCTGGACGAGCCAGCAATGGCACCCGGGTTCGGTTTTGAAACACCCTCTTGGTCGCTTGTCGTCGAGTTGGCGTTCGAGGTTCGTGGATCGGCGCTCATGGCAGTTTAACATTTTGGGCCGCGCAAAGGGGAGTGCCGGCGGCTCGCTGATCTAGGCGGGGCATCGGCTTACGCCCACCAGAGGCTGGCCGCCACGGGCAGCGACCCGCAACCCATAAAGGATAGCTTGTGGGTGGCTGGATCGGTACAATGGCGGTTGCCCGCCGAAATGCTGCGAATCGATTCGCCCCGCCTCGAAGTTCACGATAGACCGCCTGGATTGCCTGCCATGCCCGCGATCCGTCCTGGCCCGCTAGCCATCCTGGTCGTCGGCCTGCTCGCCGCAGTGAGCAGGGCTGGCGACGCGACCAGCCCGGCCCAAGGGCGGGTGGCCAAGGCGGTGACGTTCGAGGAGCAGATCCGCCCGATACTGAAGGCCAATTGCTTCCGCTGTCATGGCGGCGAGGGCGAGCCGAAGGCGGGGCTCGATTTGCGGCTGCGTCGGCTGGCCGCCGATGGCGGCGACTCGGGCCCGGCCATCGCGCCGGGCAAGCGCGGCGAGAGCCTGCTTTACGAGCGGGTGTCGCGCGGCGAGATGCCTCCCACGGAGTTGAAGCTTTCGGCGGCCGAAGTCGAGCTGATCGGCGCCTGGATCGACGACGGCGCGAAAACCTTGGGGCCGGAACCGGAGAAGATCGAGCCCGGCCTGCAGATCACGCCCGAGGAGCGCTCGTTCTGGTCGTTCCAGCGCGTGCCGGGCGAAGTGGCCGTGCCGCGACCCGCGGCGGCCGAGCGGGTGCGGACGCCGATCGATGCTTTCCTGCTGGTCGAGCTGGAAAAGCACGGCCTGGCCTACTCGGACGAGGCGGCCAAGGCTCCGCTCTACACGCGGGCGCACTTCGATCTGTTGGGCCTGCCGCCGGATCGCGGCGAACTGGCCGCGTTCGTGGCCGATGACGACCCGATGGCCTACGAGCGGGCGATCGACCGGATGCTCGATTCGCCCCGCTATGGCGAGCGGTGGGGCCGCTACTGGCTCGACGTGGCCGGCTATGCCGACTCGGACGGCTACACGGCGGCCGACTCACCGCGGCCATTCGCCTACAAGTATCGCGACTACGTGATCCGCGCGTTGAACGAGGACAAGCCGCTCGATCGGTTCCTCGTCGAGCAGATGGCCGGCGACGAATTGGCGCCGATCGATCGCAAGCACTTGACGCCCGATGACGTCGAGCGGCTGGCGGCGACCGGGTTTTTGCGGATGGCGGCCGATGGCACGGCCAGCGGCGCCGCGGACGTCGAGCTGGCCCGCAACCAGGTGATGGCCGACACGCTCAAGATCGTCAGCACGTCGCTCTTGGGATTGAGCGTCGGCTGTGCGCAGTGTCACGATCATCGCTACGACCCGATCCTGCAAAGCGACTACTATCGGCTGCGGGCGGTGTTCGAGCCGGCGCTCGATTGGAAGCATTGGCGGGCGCCGGGCGAGCGGCTGGTGTCGCTGTGGACCGAGGGCGAACGGGCCAAGGCGGCCGAGGTCGACGCCGAAGCGGCCAAGGTGGCCGCCGTGCGGGCCGCGAAGCAGGCCGAGTTCATGGCCGAGGCGCTGGAAAAGGAGATCGCCAAGCACGACGACGAGCTGCAAGGCGCGTTGAAGCTGGCCTACGAAACGCCGGGCGATCGCCGCACGCCGGCGCAGCAAAAGCTGCTCGACGAATATCCGAGCGTGCGGAACTTCAGCCCCGGCGTGCTCTATCAATACAACCAGGCAGCAGCCGACGAATTGAAAAAGATCGACGCCCAAATCGTCGCCATCCAGGCCAAGAAGCCGTTCCAGGATTTCGTGCCGGTGCTCGACGAAGTGCCGGGGCAGCTTCCGCCGACGTTCTTGTTTCATCGCGGCGACCACCAGCAGCCCAAGGGCGAGATCGCGCCGGGCGGGTTGAGCGTCTGCTCGCCGCCGGATCGGCCGTTCGCCATTCCGGCCGACGATCCCGCGCGGCCCACCTCGGGCCGGCGGCTGGCGCTGGCGCAGTGGCTGACCAGCGACGCCAATCCGCTCACGGCCCGCGTGCTGGTCAACCGGGTATGGCTCAACCATTTTGGCCGGGGGCTGGTCAATACGCCGGCCGATTTCGGTTCGCTGGGCGAACGGCCATCGCACCCCGAGCTGCTCGACTGGCTGGCGCGCGACTTCATGGCGGGCGGCTGGCGGCTGAAGCGATTGCACAAGCTGATCATGACGTCGACCGCCTATCGGCAGAGCTCGGCGCGATGCCCGCGCGGCAGAGCTCGACCCGGAGAACCGACTGTACTGGCGGATGAGCGTGCGGCGGCTGGACGCCGAGACGCTGCGCGATCGGATTCTGGCCACGAGCGGGGTGTTGAGCGAGCAGATGTTCGGCCCCTGCGTGCCGGTGAAGGAGGACGCGGTGGGGCAAGTCGTGGTGGGCGTCGACGTGCCGCAAACGCCCCAGCCGCCGGCCGGCCACGAGGCCTTTCGCCGCAGCATCTACATCCAGGTGCGCCGCAGCCAGCCGCTGGCCATGCTGCACGCCTTCGATCAGCCGGTGATGGAAACCAACTGCGAGCGGCGCACCGTGTCGACCGTGGCGACGCAGTCGCTGATGTTGATGAACAGCGATTTCATCCTCGAGCAGGCGAAGTACTTTGCCGCGCGAGTGCGGAAACTGGCGCCGACCGATCCGCGGGCCCAAGTCGAGGCGGTCTGGCAATTGGCGTTCGCCCGCGCCAGAGGCGAGCGAGCTGGAGACGGCGCTGGCGTTTTTGGCTCAACAGGGGGCGGCACCGCCGGCGGCCACGGCCACCGCGGCGGCGCCACCAGCGGCGGCCACGGCCGCCACGCCGGGAACGGCCGGCGCGGCTCCCGCGGCGGCGCCGGCAGCAGATTCGGCCGAGCCGGTGGTCGATCCGTTGGCCAGTCTTTGCCAGGTGTTGTTGAGCACGAACGAATTCTTGTACGTCGAATGAAGGTGGCATCGATGTCGCTGGACAGGATACCCACACGCCGCGAGTTCTTGAGCCGCAACGCGATGGGCATTGGCGGCGTGGCGCTGGCCTGGCTGTTGAGCGAGGAACGGCTGTTGGCCGCGCCGCACGTTCCGCGCCAGAACCCGCGTTTCGACCTGGCCGCCAAGCCGCCCCACGCCCCGCCGCGGGCGCGGGCCATGATCTCGCTGTTCATGCACGGCGGGCCCAGCCACGTCGACCTGCTCGACCCCAAGCCCGAACTGACCAAGCGCTCGGGCAGCGACTATGCCGGCGAAGTCACCTTCAGCTTCGCCAATCGGGCCAGCAAGAAACTGTTCGGCAGCCCCTGGAAGTTCGCCAAACACGGCCAGTCCGGCACCGAGGTGAGCGAGCTGCTGCCGCACCTGGCCACGGTGGTCGACGACATCGCCGTGATCCGCTCGATGCACACCGACATCAACGGGCACGAGTCGTCGATCTGGTACATGAACACCGGCAAGTCGCAGCCTGGACGGCCGGCGCTGGGCTCGTGGTTGACTTACGCCCTGGGCAGCGAGAGCCAGGACCTGCCAGCTTACGTGGTGTTGTCCGATCCGGCCGGCCACCCGGTTGACGGCGTGCGGAACTGGTCGAACGGTTGGCTGCCGCCCTTGTACCAGGGAACCGTGATCCGGCCGCGCGAGCCGCGAATCTTGAATCTCGATCCGCCAGCCTATCTGCGCGGGCAGCGGCAGCAGCAAAACCTGGCGCTGTTGGCCGAGCTGAACCGCCAGCACCTGGCGCGGCACGAGGGCGAAGCCGATCTCGAAGCGCGGATCGCCAGCTACGAACTGGCCGCGCGGATGCAAACCGCCGCCAAGGAGGCGCTCGACATTTCGAGCGAGACGGAAGCCACGCGGAAGCTGTATGGGCTCGACGTGCCCGAATGCGCCGAGTATGGCACGCGGTGCTTGATCGCGCGGCGGCTGGTCGAGCGGGGCGTGCGGTTCGTGCAGTTGTTTTTGGGCGGGCAGCCGTGGGACTCGCACACGAACATCCGCGAAAGCTTGCCGGCTATCTGCCGCCGCACCGATCAGCCCAGCGCGGCCCTGGTGGCCGACTTGAAGAGCCGCGGGCTGCTGGACACGACGCTGGTGCACTGGGGCGGCGAGATCGGGCGGCTGCCGGTGACCGAGGGCGAAGGCGACAAGTGCGGTCGCGACCACAACGGCCAAGGCTTTAGCACCTGGCTGGCCGGCGGCGGCATCAAGGGCGGAATCACCTACGGAGCGACCGACGAGGTTGGCCATCGCGCCGCCGTCGATCCCGTCGGACCCAACGACTACCAGGCCACCCTGCTGCACCTGTTCGGCCTCGACCACCAGCGGCTGGCCTACCAGTACAACGGCCAGGAACAGAAGCTGACCGACAACCGGCCGTGCCGCGTAGTGAGCGAATTGCTGGCGTGACCTTGGGGCAGGCAATTAGATCGTGCGCGGCTCGTCATTCGCACCGCAGCCGCCGGGCCAGCTCCCAATCGACTTCGACGCCCAGGCCGGGGCGATCGGTGATCGTCGTTAGGGGGCCGTCGATTTCGATCGGCTGGCGGACGACGCGGACTTCGTGGTAGTCGGCGCCCAGCATGTCGCCGGGGTATGTTTCGACTTGCATGTTGGGGCAGGCCACGACCAGATGGGCCATGGCGGCCGTGCCGACGTCGAGCTCGAGGTTCGAGCCGATCGAGCAGGCCACGCCGTGGGCCGCCGCGAAATCGACGATCTCTTTCGCTTTGCGAATGCCGCCTTGCTTGCCGGGGTAGACGCTGATCACGTCGCAGCACTGGTTGCGCACCAGCTCCTTGGCGTGCACGAGGTTGAAGCAGATGTCGTCGGCCATCACGGGCACCGTGGTTTCGCGGCGCACGCGGGCCAGGGCCTCGTAGTCGCCGTCGGCGGTCGGCTGTTCGACCAGCGCCAGGCGGCAGTCGGCCATTTCCCGGATGGCGCGGATGGCCACGTCGACATCCCAGCCGCAGTTGGCGTCGACGGTCAGCGCGATGTCGGGCCCCACGGCCGCGCGCACGGCGCGCATGCGCTCGACGTCGGCGCGGGCATCGCGGCCGACTTTGATCTTGATCGTGGTGAAGCCGGTGGCCACGAGCTCCCCCGCCCTGGCGGCGGCGTGCGCGGGCTCGTAGGCGCCGATGCTGTAGCGGCTGCGGACGGCCAGCGGCCGCACGGGGCCGCCGAGCAGCTTGTAGATCGGCTGGCCGGTCGCCTGGCCGCGAATGTCCCAGCAGGCCATCTCGATGGCGCTCTTGGCGAACCAATTGTGGGCGCAGGCCGCGTCCATGCGGCGGTCGATTTCGGCGACGTCGGCGACGTCGCAGCCGATCACGACCGGCGCGAGCACGCGCTCGATCATCGAATGGGCGGTCCACACGCTTTCGCCGCTCCAGCGGGCCGTGACCGTCGCCTCGCCGGCGCCTTCGATGTCTGAGTCGGTGAGCATGCGCACCAGCAGGTAGCGCGACACCTTGTGTTCGCCGAGCGAGCTGACCATCCACCGCTCGCGCTTGAGCGGCACTTCGACGGGAAAGGTTTCGACGGCGGTGATGTGCATCGTGGGGAAATCCGCAACGGGCGCGATGGCGCGCATCTCAAGGCACGGCGACATCTTCGCAAGTGGCCAACCGCAATGCAGCACTTCGGCGGTTTTGCATCGCTAGAAAAGCATCCGCTCGCCGGCCTCTTGCGGTTCGTTGAATCGCAGTTCAGAATCTTTCGCGTAGCCGCGATCGGCTTCGACGGCAATCCATCGTCGACCTAGCCGTTCGGCAATGGCACCGGTCGTGTTCGAGCCGGCAAACGGGTCAAGGACGAGCTCGCCGGGTTCGGTCAGAAACTGGATAAAGAAGCGCGGCAATTCGGCGGGAAATCGAGCTGGGTGCACCTTTTGACCGTTGCGCTTCGATTCCTTGATATAGCGGCTATTCGACTCGTTGTTACCGCACGCGATGATATTTGGTGGAATCGATCCGCCCTTGTCGGCGGCGAAAGTCGTCTTGATGTTGTGGCCGGACGGGCGCCGCGTTTGCTTGATTCCGCGCTTGATTAGCCGCTCCATATCCTTGCTATAGGCTTGAAGCACCTTGGAATTATCGGCTTTGGGAAACGGCGACGGCGCGAGCCAGAAAATGTACTCCACGGAATCCTTGACTCGCAAGCGCCGGACGTTGACCCACTCTGCGGGCGCGGGCATCTTGGCCGGGTTGTACCAAAAGAATTCCTGACAAAGGTGAAATCCAAGGTCGTCACATAACGCGAGCAGCAGCCGGAAATGATAGAGCGAGCGAACTGGCGCACCGGGGGTCCAACTGCCGCCGATGTTCAAAACGAAACTGCCGTCCTGCTTCAAGACGCGCTTGATCTGCCCTGCGAACGGCATGAACCAGTCAACGTATTGCTGCTGGTCCGCGTTGCCGTACTCTTTCTTGAAGTGGAGAGCATACGGTGGGGAGGTCAGAACGAGATCAACGCTTCCCGCCGCAAGCGTCTGCAGGTATTCGAGGCTGTCGGCGCAATAAGCCTTGCCGAGATCAGTCTGGTAGAGCGGCTTCATAGGGCGGATCGTCGATATGCTGGATCAACTCCGACAGGTCAGCATACCACGGCCGCAAGCTTCTTGCACCTGGCAACGGCACTCGCTGAAATACTGCGAGCTTGTGCGAATGGCTTGCATGGCGCTGCAAATCGAGCGTTCGGGCGAAGACGAAGTCAGACCAATTGTCCGTCTTCTTACCCAAGCAAACGCCCAGAACTTGGAATTGGTCGACTCCATAGTACCTGCTGGTCGCGTCCGCCGTGGCCGCTCTGGTCTTTTGAGTCTCGACTTTGTAGCCGACGATCGCTCCGCCTTTGCGATAGGCCTCGCCTCCCTCTTTGGCGCTCTCGCGGATGTTCTTGCATTCGGCCAGCAACAGCCGCTTACCAGGAAGCCAGATTGAAAAGTCCGGATGGCTGTCGACGTCGTGGATTTCGTATCGCTCGATTGCCTTTCCGACGCAAGCCGCGATATGCTTTTCCATTTGCACTTCGGCTACCGCGCCTTCGAGAGCAACTTTCAAGCGAAATCGCGCGTTGATGGCGTCCAGGAGTTCAAGCGACGTTAGCCCGTACTTCGACTTCGAGCGCGTGTCGTTGTTTCGCCATCCTTGGCCCCTCGATTCAACGATTTGTCGAACGGGGCGAAGACGGTATCAAATTCGGGTAAATTGGGCAAGGGAGATGCTGAACGATCGGACCGTCGGTTGGCCGCGTCTCTATTGACTCCAACCTTTCTTTCGTCAACAGAAAAGAACACAGGAACTAGCCAGCCATGCTGATCGGCTACGCCAGTGACGAGCGGTACGTGGCTTTGGCTGACGTGCTGTTCGAGTTCGAGGACCGCTTGGGCTCGTTCGAAGTGCGCTCGCGGGCGTCGGGCGCGGTGCATGCCGACATCGAGCCGGGGCCGTACCGGGTGACGATCTCCAAGCCGGGCTACGGGGCCAAGCGGGTCGAGCTGACCGTCGCGCACGGCCGGCCCTACCAGTTTCGCCTGTTGGCCGACGGACTGTTGGGGTACGCCTGGCCCAAGTGGGTCCGCGCGGGCCAGCGCGGCGAGTTTCGCGTCCATTCGGTCGAGCCGTACAAGATCGACTTCTGGCGCTACGGCTGGAAGAAGGAGCTGACAGCGAAGATCGGCTGGTTCGACGAGCATGGGCCGCTGGCCACGATGCAGGTCACGCCCGACGGCGACTACACGCAGACTCGGCGTCGAGTGGAACAAGCGCGGCTACGGCAGTTGGCAGCACGCACAATACGTGACGGCACCGGCCCGGTCGGGCTTGTACTACTTCCACGCCACGCACCGAGAGCGGGCGGTTCTTCAGCTTTCCCTGGATCGTGGCGCCGGAGCGGCCGCGGGCGAAGATCGCGGTGCTGCTGGCGAACATTACCTGGAACGCGTACAACAATTTCGGCGGCCGCAGCAACTACATCCACGCCGACCATCTGCCGCAGCGTGCCGACGGTCAATGCGCGGCTCGAGCTCGCGCGCTACAACGATCCGGCCTTCGGCACCTGGAACGCCGAAGATTACGCGCCGCTGTCGTTCGACCGGCCCGAGCCGATCAACCACGTGGGCGAGGCGGTGCAGATCACCGATCCGATCGAGGGCCGCGCGGCCTGCCACGTCGCGCCGACCGAATGGCGGCTGCTGGGCTGGCTGGAGCGCGAAGGTTTCGACTACGACGTATATGCCGAAACGCAATTGCACGCCGGCGAGCTCGACCTGGCCGCCTACCGCGTGCTGGTCCTCGGCCCGCACCCCGAATACTGGTCGCGAGCGATGTACCAGGCGGTCAAGCAGTGGGTGTTCGAGCGCGGCGGACGGCTGTTTATTTGGGCGGCAACGGGCTGAACTGCGAGGTCTCGTTTCCCGACGCCTCGACGATGATCGTGCACAACGGCGACGCGCGGCGGCTGGCGGCCGAGCTGCGCGCGCTACGAGAGCCGCTTCGGCATGCGCGTCGAATCGGAAGCCCACCTGCTGGGCGTGGTCTACAGCGAGGCGGGCGTGATGACGGCGGCGCCCTATCGGGTGGTGAAGGCCGACCATTGGGCACTGGCCGGCACGGGGCTGGAAGCGGGCGACACGTTCGGCGAAAAGAGCCTGCACGAGCGGATTCCCGGCGGCGCGTCGGGACACGAAACCGACAAGCGCTCGCCCAGCTCGCCCGCGGGCGTCGAGCTGCTGGCCAAGGGACTCAACCCCGACGGCGGCGGGGCCGAGCTGGTGACGTTCGAAACGGCCTCGGGCGGGGCCGTGTTCTCGGCCGCGTCGATCTGCTGGCCCAGCGCGTATTGGTCGACGACGCGGTGTCGAAGATCACGGCCAACGTGCTGCGGCGGTTCTCGCGGTGAGGGGCTGCGGGCAGATGGGGACAGTCCCATTTTGCTCCGCAAAATCGGGACAGTCCCCGTGTTGGGAGTCGATGCGAAATGTTTGATCGGCCGGCCACGGGGGTTTAGACTCCGCGGCGTGAGTTCTCAGGAAACACAGTTGCCCGATCCCGACGCGCGGCCGACGCGGGCCCGTTACACCGTGCTCGGCTTTCTTTGCTCGCTGGCGCTGGTGTTGTATCTCGATCGGGTGTGCATCGGGCAGGCGCTTCCGGAGATCGAAAGGGACCTGGGGCTGACCAAGGGGCAGAGCGGCTACGCGTGCGGCGCGTTTTTGATCGCCTACGGGCTGTTCGAGGTGCCCAGCGGGCGGTGGGGCGACCGGTTTGGATCGCGCGGCGTGCTGGCGCGGATCGTCGTGTGGTGGTCGCTGTTCACGGCGCTGACCGGGGCGGTCGGGCGCTGTGGACGCTGGTGGCGGTGCGGTTCTTGTTCGGGGCGGGCGAGGCGGGGGCTTATCCCAACGTGGCGCGGATCATCGCCCGCTGGTTCCCGCTCGCCGAGCGGGCGGCGCGCAGGGGCTGGTGATCACGGCGGCGCAACTGGGCGCGGCGCCGGCGCCGGCGCTGGCGGCTTACCTGATCGCCTACGCCGGCTGGCGGGCCACGTTCGCGGTGTTCAGCCTGGTGGGCGTCGCCTGGGCGGCGGCGTTTTATTTCTGGTTTCGCGACGATCCGGCCGAACATCCCGCGACCAACGCCGCCGAACGGGCCTTGATCGCCACCAACGCCGTCGCCGCGCCGCGGCACGACGCGCATCCGCCGATCCCCTGGCGCACGATCCTGGCGAACCCCAACGTGTGGTTCCTCGGCACGCTGCAATCGTGCTCTTCGTTCGTCACCTACATGGTGATGGGCTGGTACCCGACGTACTTGAAAGAGGGGCGCGGCGTCGACCCGATCGACACCGGCTGGCTGACGTCGCTGGTGCTGGCCGGCGCGGCGGTTGGCTGCTTGAGCGGCGGCATCGCCAGCGACTGGCTGGCGCGTGACCGGGCGGAACCCGGCCCGGTATCGCGTCTACGGCTGCATCGCGACGCTGGCCGGCGCGGTGGCGATCCTGATCGGCATCTGGTGCGAGTCGGCGGCGGCCACCAGCGCCTGGATGGCCGTGGCCTGCCTGTCGATTCTGACGCAGCAGGCCTCGTTCTGGAGCGTGACCACGGAGATTGGCGGGGCGCACCTGGGCGTGCTGTTCGGCCTGATGAACTCGATGGGCGTGCCCGGCGCGTTCCTGTCGAGCAAGTTCGTGGGCCAGTCGGCCGAGTGGATGGCCGAGTCCGGCAGCCAAGGCCGCGCGCAGTGGGATCCGGCGTTCTACGTAAGCGCTGGCGTGCTGGTGGTCGGCGCTGTGCTGGCTGTTCGTCGACGCCGGGCGAAGAATCGCGGACGAGGAAGGGGGCGGGCGCAATGAAGGGCAAGAAACCGCGGAGGGCGCAGGGACGGGGAGAAAATGATCGAGGGTTCATTCTCCAGGCTCATCGAGCTGCGCCGTTCGCCTGCACAGAACACGGTCGACGCTTCCGGCCACGAGGTGCTGCACCAGGTTATAGAAGATGATGGGGAGCATCACCTGTGGATGATCCGCCAAGGCCATCGACGCCAGCACGAGACCCGTTCCGTTGTTATTCATGCCGAGTCCGAATACCAAGGCGGTTTTTTCCGATGGTTCGGCTTTCAACAATCGAGCGAGCAGCCAACCTGAGGCGAACGCCACCAGGCATAGCGCCAAGGAGATGGTCAACGTCACGGCCAGGAAATCGGCGTCGGGATTCTGAACGGCCTGCGGCAACGACACCGAGCCATTGGAGTAGTTCAGCACCAGCAGCACCGCCAGGTTCGTCAACTTAAGATAGGGCTTTGCAAGTGCGACTCTCCGCGGTCCGAAGACGCCGTGCAGCACGATTCCAAGCACCGAGGGCACGACCACGGCCAACAACAGAAACGACCCGCTGCCGGACTTCGCCAGCTCATGCAGGTCTTCCGAGTAGTCGCCGGTGGTCATCAGACCGACCGAGTGCAAGCCGAGCGGCGTCGTTAAAGGACTCAGAGCCGTGGACAGCAGAATCAAGCCCAAGCTCAACGCCAGATTGCCATTGGCATTCTGCGACCATGCTGTAGACGAGCCTGCAATGGGCATCGACGCCACGAGCGCCAGACCCACGAGAATGTTCTGCACCTCGTCGGGATTGTGCCACAGCCTCATCGTTTGCGCGACGACAAAGACGAACGCCACGGGCACGACAAGATTCGCCGCGACGCCGGCCATCAAGGTGACGAGGCTGCGTTTCAATGTGCCGAGTTTAGACAGGTCGATCCCCAAGCCGGCATTCAAGAGAAGCAGCGCCAGCAAGCCCATGGGCAAGGAAATCCTGGTCTTGAATGCGGGGAGCTCGCCGAGCGAGACGCCCTTGATCCAAATCCCCGCGCTCGGTGCCAGCGCCGCCAGAGCATACGAGCCCAGCAGGAACCACAACAGATTCTTGTGGAGGAAGTGCGACAAGTGGCCGATTGCCGCTATCGCACGGGCAAGGGGTTGATTTGGCCGCGGCGGCATTTTTGGACTCCTCTTCACCTCTGCATCCTTCCCGGTGAATTTTCGGCGGTGCGCGGCGGACGCTTCGAGACGAAGAAGAGGAGCTAACCGCAGGAGACGCAGAGGACGCAGAGAAGATAGGAGGATTCATTACGAAGGCTGGCCTGGCCGGCGGGCGGCGGCTCAGAATTCGTATTCTTCCTCGCTTCTGCTCTGCGTCCTCCGCGGTGAATCCTCCTCTTTGATTTTCGTTGACCTGCCGTCGCGGCTTACTTTTTCGCCACGCCGAGGCTTTGGAGCTTCTCGGCCATGTCGGCGCCGTGCTGGGGGGCCTTGACCATCTTGTCGACGGCTTGAATCGTGCCGGACTTGTCGATGTAAAACGTCCAGCGTTCGGCTACCGGGCGGCCGGCGTGGACGACGCCGTAGACGGTGGCCGTCTTTTTCGAGGGGTCGCTGAGAATCGGGAAGTCGAGTTCGAGCGATTTGGCGAAATCGGCATTCTTCTGCGGCTCGTCGACGCTGGCGGCGAAGTAGGCCACGTCAAACTTGCGGATCGCGTCGCCGTTTTTCTTCATGTCCTTGCACTCGGCCGTGCAACCGCCGGTGAAGGCCTTGGGGAACCAGGCGATCACGACCGCCTGCTTGCCGGCGAAGTCGGAAAGCGAATACTCCTTGCCGTCGGAACCTTGCAGCTTGAAGTCGGGCGCCTTGTCGCCCACCGCCGGCTCGGCCGCCGCCAGCGCGCTGAAACTCGACAGGGCCAATGCCGCCGCCATGGTGATCACGCGTTTCATCTTGGAGTCTCCCGTAACGTGAGTTAGCGTTTAACAAAGTGTCATGAAGGGCGTCAGCTTGTCGCTTCGCTCGCGCCGGCGAACTGCGAAGTCTTGGGCGGGCGATAGCGGACCGCCAGCTCGGGCGTGTCGAGCCGCACGTTGCCCTTGAGCTTCGATTCCAGGCAGAAGTCGAGGATGCCGCTGGTCAGCAGGGTTCGTTCGACCGGGTAGGGGGCCACGCCGCTGGTGAACATCTCTTCGGCCTTGTGCATGAGCGCGGCCGAATAGGCGACGTTGGGCACCGGCGGCAGCAGGAACTGCGTGGACACGATTTCGCCCGTGTCTCGCAAGCGGCAGGCGAACGTGTAGTCGTTCACCGCGCCGTCGAGCATCAACAGCGTGGCCCGCAGGCCGTCGTTGTACTCGATGAAGTAAGCGGCTGGCTGCTTGACGAGCTCTTCGAGCTCGCCGGAGTGGGTCAAATCTTGCGGGCGGCCGTCGACCAGGGCCTTGCCGGTGTGCGAGATGGAGCGCGACAGGGCCGCTTCGAGCAGGCGGCGCGACCAGCGGCCGTCGCGGCCCGCGCGCGACACGTCGGGGCCCTGGATGAGCTGCACGGCCCGCACGCCGGTTTCGCCGTTCTTGCGGCGTTCGAGCATCGACTGCATGGCTTCCAGCGCGTGGAAGTCCATGGCGTCGGAGGTGCCCACGCCGACCATCAAGGCATCTTCGATCGCGCAACCCAGCGGCAGCTCGACGCCCGGCAGCCGCCAGGTGACCGGCAGGCTGGAACCGGCCAACATGGGAAAGCCGAGCCGCTTGGAGGCCGCCACCATGCGGCTGGCCTTGTCGAAGCTGTACGACAGGTGCTTGTCGTTGAACACCGGCACGCTACGGCCACCCTTTTCGAAGACCGACGTGATTTGCTGGAAGAATTCGTAGCGCGGGTAGAGAATCTGCCCCTTGGCGTTGGTCGGGTAGTCGCCGTGCTCGCCAATCACCAGCACGCCGTCGACGGCCAGCTTATCGCCGCCCGCGCGCAGGGTTTCGGCGATCGTCGGATAAACCGCAAAGCCGAACTCCTTGGCCCGCGCGGCGCTCTGGTCGCCCTCGCCGTGCTGGTCGACGTAGAGCGAAACGACGTCGATCGGCGGACGATGCCAGCGGCCGTTCCACGGATAGCCGACCAGGAAGCGGTCGCCCATGTGCTCGGCATGCGACAGGTAGCGCCACACGGTGGCGACGATGGCCAGTCGCTTGCGGGTTGGTGTTTCGGTATCGGGCATGGTTAACGCGGCGATCTTGTTGAATCCGCGGCGCGTCAGGTGCGGCGGAAGGTCGAATCGGGGTTGGGTTGGTAGCGGACGGCCAGGTGGGGCGTGTCGAGCATGGCGCTTTTCTGCCACAGCGATTCGACGCCGGCGGCCACCAGGCCGGTGGCCAGCAGCGTGCGCTCGATCGGGTAGGGGGGCTTGCCCGAGCGGATGAAGTGCTCGATGTGCCACACCAGGGCGTCGAAATTGTGCGGCTGCGTGTCGTGGTCGGGCCCGAGGAAGGCCAGCAGCGACAAGGGTTCGCGCTGGCCCTTGAGCCGGGCCGCGAAGGTGATGTCGCCCACCAGGCCGTTGAAGAGCAGCATCGTGGCTTTCAGGCCGTCGACGTATTCGAAGCGATAGGCCACCGGCTCGCGGACCATGCGGGCCATGTCGTCGGGCGTGGGCAGCACGTGGCTGAATCCCTCGCGCGGGCACCAGTTGATGGCTGCGCGACAGGCAGGCTTCCAGCAGAGTCGGATCCCAGCCGCCGCTGGCCCAACTGCCGGCGGCCAGCGCCTTCCACACGGCGTCGCCGCGCAGCGCCTCGAGCCGCTTGACGCCCGACTCGCCCCCTTTGCGGCGCTCGACCAGGGTGCCGATCAGCTCCAGCGCGTGATAGTCGTAGCTGTCGACGTTGCCGTTGCCCACGGTCATGACTTCTTCGATCTCGGCGCCCAGCGGCATGTCGATCGAGGGGATGCGCCAGGTCACCGGCACGCTCGAGCCGGCCATGAAGGGAAACTGCATCTCGTGGGCGATGTCGACCATCCGCCGGGCATGGTCCCAGCTCCACGAGAGGTGCTTGTCGTTGAACACGGCGGCCGTGCGGCCGCTGGCGCGAAACACGTCGACCGTCTGCTGGAAGAATTCCCAGCGCGGGTAGAGGGTCTGGCCTTTTTCGTTGCGCGGATAGCTGCCGTGCTCGCCGATCAGCACCACGCCGTCAACGGCCAGCTTCGAGCCGCCCTGCGTGAGGGCCTCGGCGATCGTGGGATAGAGCTTCAACTGCTCGAAGCGGCTGGCCCGTTCGCGGCTGAGATCGCTGTCGGGCCGTTGGTCGACGTAGAGGGCCACCAGGTCGACGGCTGGATGGTGGTGTTCGCCGGCCCAGCCAAAGCCTTCGAGAAAGCGGTCGATGATGACTTCGCCGTGCGACAGGGGCCGCATCTCGGTGGCGATCGCCGCCACGCGCGGCCGCCGCTTGGGCTGGTCGGCAGGCGCGGGGTGCGACGAGGCCAGCGCCAGCGCGGCCGCCGGCGCCGCGGCCAGCACGCTACGCCGGGAGATTTTGGGCGGTTCGATCATCGGCGTGGGCTTTTTCTGGGCGGGCTCAATCGCGGGTTCCGCGGCGGGGTCGTTCGAGACAGCTTTGTTCGAAATAGCCGCGCGCGCTTGGCACGGGTGTCCGCTTCGCGGCCGCCCGTGGCACCCCAATTTGCGCTCGCCGGGCATCCCACCAGCCTAACGCAAATCTTTTCCGGTGCCAGCGCTTTCGCTCCATTCGAGCCCTCGCACATCGGGTTCCAGCCAGGTGGCGCGGGCGGCGGGCGACATCAGACGCTCGCGGGTGTAATAGCGGAGCGGCAAATCGCGCTGGCCGTGGCGGGCGATCAGGTCGTTGGTGACCCGCAGCCAGTCGGAGCGATCGGCCACGCCACGCAGGTAGTGGACGATCAGGCCCATGTAGAACCGCGTCAGGGTTTCGTGATAGCCGCGCGTGGTGGTGGTCACCACGCCGCAGGCCGCGTTATAGCGCCGGATGCCCGCGCGGACGCGGTCGAGGGCCTCGGACGGCGGATACTCGCGGGCGTGCCACAGGCCGACGGTCAGGTGGGCCGCGTGGGTCCACTGGTCGCAGGGGAGCGTGCCGTCGAGAAAGCCGGCCGCGAGCCGCTCGATCTGGTCGAGATGGCGCCAGGCATCACTCATCGCTCGTGCCGATCAGACCGGGTGTTCGTGTTGGCATGATTGCCAGGTGGCGATCGCCATGACCGGTTCGCACTGGCGGAGCCAGTGGCACACGAAGAAAAAGCCAGGTGACACAGCAAGATGATTTGGACACCCACGGGTGGTGCGCGGTTCGCTTCAGTTCCAGCCGCGGCCGTCCCAGGCGACGACGCGCTCGAGCAGGCGGACCACATCGGCGGTGAAGGTGGCCAGGATCACTTCGCCCTTGGCGGCGTTGGCCGCGGCGGGATTGCCGATGTGGCCGATCGACGTGCGATCCTTGGTGGTCCAGGTGCGCTGGGCGGGATCGAAGGGCCCGGCCGGATCGACGGCGGCGGCTTTTGAGTAATCGCCGACCAACTGCGGCGCGAGCGCCAGGATCATCGAGGTTTCCCATTCGCAGGCATGGCCCATCGCCTGCTGCTCGATCGAGCCGTCGGCCTCGCTCGGCCGGCCGCCCAAGGCCCAGTAGCAGGCAAACAGCAGCAGCAGGTCGTCGCGCTGGCGGTGGCGCTGGCGGACTTCGAACAGGGCCTGCTGGCCCGGCACGTTGTTGCCGCCGTGGCCGTTGACCAGCACGATGCGGCGAAAGCCATGGGCCAGGAAGTTTTCGACCATGTCGCCGAGCAGCTCGATGTAGACGCGCGGCGAGGCGGTCATCGTGCCGGCGAAGTCCATGTGGTGCGCCGAATTGCCCAGCCACATCACGGGGGCAAACAACACCCGATCGTGCAACTGCCGTTCGGCGCGGCGGACGATCTCGCCGACCAGCATGCTGTCGGTGAACACGGGCAGGTGGCGGCCGTGTTGCTCGAGCGCTGCCAAGGGCAGCACGACGGGCGTATCTTTGGAAAGCGCCGCCACGGCGGGCCAGTTCATTTCGGCAAGCAACACGCGTGGAAATCTCCCGTCGAACAGGCAACGTGCGCTGGGTTACGGCGCGGCGATGCAGTATAGGTATTCGTTGCCGCGGAGGATGATTTCGTTGCCGACGATGGCGGCCGAGGCGTCGAAGCTGTCGTCGAGCTTGTTGGTGGCGAGGACCTCCAGCTCGCGGCTGCGCTTGATGACGACCGTGGTGCCTTCGCGGCCGGTGAAGTAGATGCGGTCCTGGGCCGCCACCGGCGAGGCATAGATGTTCTGGATGCCCTGCAGCCGCTTGCGGTCGAAGTAGACTTCGCCCGTCTTGGCGTCGAGGCAGGAGAGCATGCCGCGGGTGCTGGCGGTGAAGTAGAGCAGGTCGCCGTAGAGCAAGGGCGAGGGGACGTAGGGCGTGCCGGGTGCCTTGCGTTTCCAGGCGATCTTGTCGTCGAGCTTCGTGATGTCCCCTTCGGCGTCGAGCGGAATGGCGTACAGGGCGTTGGTTATGTAGCCGGTCATGGCGAAAACGAGCTGGCCGTCGCTGACCGGCGTGGGGATGGCGGCCGGCGCCTGGCCGCCGCAGGACCAGAGGAGCTCGCCGGTTTTCAGGTCGTAGCTGCGGACGCGCTTGCTGCCGTGGACGATGAGCTGGGTGCGGCCGGCGTGCTCGAGGACGAGCGGCGTGGCCCAGGTGGTCGTCTCGTCGCGGTCGACTTTCCAGCGGGTTTCGCCGGTGTGCTTGTCGAGGCAGACGATGAACGATCCCTTTTGATGGTCCCAGTTGACGATGAGCGAGTCGCCATGGACCACCGGCGAAGAGCCTTCGCCGAAGGTGAACAGGATCGTCATCTGGCCGAAGTCGCGGCTCCACTTCTCGTGGCCGGCCAGGTCGTAGCAGTACACGCCGCGCGAGCCGAACGACACGTACACTTGCTCGCCGTCGGTGGTGGGCGAGGCCGAGGCGAAGCTGCCGTCGGGATGGTGGCCTTCGTGGGGCACGGCCTCCTTGGCCACCTGCTGCCAGCGCGTCTTGCCGGTGGCGCGGTCGATGGCCATCACGATGAACTGGTAGTAGTTCTTCGGCCGGGCGATCTTGAACTGTCCCTTGGGCTCGGTGAGCTTGGGGTCGAGATCGATCGTGCGGTCGGTTTCCACGGCGGTGATCAGAAAAATCTGGTCGCCCCACACCACCGGCGAGGCCGTGCCGCGGCCGGGAATCTTGACCTTCCACTTGACGTTGGTGTGCTCGTCCCAGTTGAGCGGCGGGTTGCCGCGCGGCGCCACGCCGTCGGCCAGCGGCCCGCGCCACTGGTACCAGTTTTCCTGTTGGGCAGCCGGCACGTCGATGCCCGCCGCCGGCGCGAACGGGGCGGCCGCGACCACGATGGCTAAAAGAATTGCCGCGCGAGCGAGAATGTTCATGGCGAGCCGAGGCCTCGAAGCCAGTGGGATGAAAACTCGTGTGTTTCGCAGCCAGGTTTGCGGGTGCCATTGCTGGCTTGTCCAGCAGCGCCTCGATTCGTGACGCGCACGAGCCGAAGTTTTAGCGGCAACAAAAGACCCGTCCCGTTCACCGCGATCCTCGCCGCCGGCTGCCAATCACCCTACCAGCCGCCGGGAGTTATCGCAACGATTGCAAAAAGGCGATCAAGTCGCCCAGTTCCTGCCGGCTGAGCTGCGCGTCCATGCCCTCGGGCATGATCGAGACGGTGCTTTGGCTGAGCGATTCGATGGCATCGCGGGCGATCCGCGTTTCGGCCCGGGTGCTGCCGACGACGTACACGGCCTCGGCCGTTTCGCGGCTGATGATGCCCGAGGTCTGGCGGCCGTCGTCGGTGAGGACGTTGAACGGCTCGTAGCCGCGGGCGAAGCTGGCGCTGGGAAAGACGATGGCTTCGAGCAAGTCGCGCGGGCGCGGATGGCGCCGATTCGGGTCAGGTCGGGGCCGAATTTTCCGCCCTGGCCTTGCACCGCGTGGCAGGTGGCGCAGATCGCTTTCTTGTTGGCGAAGAACAGCTCGCGGCCGCGCTGGATGTCGCCGCCGGCCAGCACGTCGGACAGCTCGTCGAGACGCGCCTTTTGTTTGGCGGCATCGACGGTCAGCGAAGCGGCCAACGAAGCGGCTTCTTCGCGGACGGCGGCGGGATACGGCGCCAGCGCCGCGGTCAACTGCTCGCTGCGCAGGCCCTTGAGGCCGGGCGAGCGCCCCAGCGCCGCGACCAGCGCCTGGCCGACGTCGGCGTTGGCCGCGCGTTCGAAGGCGGGCAACAGTTTGGGCACTTCCAGCACGCCGCATTTGGCCAGGGCGTCGGCCAGGGCTTTGAGTTGCGCGTCGTCGAGCCGCGCGGCCCAGGGCTTCGGCCGCTTCGAGCCGCACCAACGGCGCGTTGTCCTGGCCGAGGCACATCATGAGCGTGCCCAAGAGCGAGGCGTCGACGACCTGCTGGCGGCCGACGACGACCGAGGCGGCCTGCACGCGGACGTCGATCGGGCGGCTGGGGTCGGCCGCGATTCGCAGCAGGGCCGCGTCGAAGCGGCTGGCCGCCAGGTCGGGGAACGTCTCGACGGCGCCGCCCAGCTCGTAGAACTCGGCCGCCAGCCCCGGCTCGAGCGTCGCGGTGTCGCGGCCCGGCGCCGCGGCCGGACGATGAAACAGCGCCGCGGCGGGAATGATCTCGCGCGTTTGCCCGTCGAACGACCACGACAGCTTGCAGCCGGCTTCGCCTTCGCCCTGCAGGAATTCGAGCCGCAGGGCGTGGTCGCCGGCCTCCAAGCTGACGCTGCCCTCGCGCTCGCGCATGGCGTGCGAGCCGCCGTTGTCGACGACCAGCTTGCCGTCGATGAACAACTGCGAGCCGTCATCGCTGTCGGTGTAGAAGATGTAGGAACCGGCCTTGGGGCAGCGCACGAAGCCGCTCCAGCGGCGCAAAATGCTCGCTCAGCCGGGTGCCGGCGAAGTTCTTGGTCGCTTCCGGAAAATCGACGCGGCGGTCGACGCGCGTCACGACGGGCAGCTTGTCCAAGGGGAGCGCGCGGAGCGTGGTCACGGCCTGGCCGGCGACCCGCTCGTCGGGATGATCGAGCGATTCGGCCAGCGGTTCGGCCCAGGCATCGGGCAGGCGGCCCGGCGCCGCGGCGGCGATTACTTCCAATAGCAACAGCCGCGTCTCGACGTTCGTCCCTGGATCGGCCAGCGACGCGCCGATCAACTCCTGCACGGTCGGATCCTTGGCAAAGGCCAAGAGCTGCCGGGCGAGCTCTTCGCGGCGGGCGTCATCCATGTCGCGGCGCGCGAGCCACTCGCGGAAGAAGCCGACCATCGCCTGGCCCCAGCCGCCGTGATGCGCGATGACCCACAAGGCGGTCTGCTCGACCAGCGGGTCGCCCTTGGAGAGAAACGGCGTGACCATCTCGGGCGTGAGCCGGCCGTCGTCCATCTGGTCGAGCGCGATCATCGCTCCGCGTTGGATCGCGGCGCTGGCCATCGCCAGCCCGCGCTGAGTGGCCGGGCGATCGTCGATGCGGATGAGGGCGAAGATGATGGCGTGCTCGTTGAAGCGATCGCCGGCCGAGGCCAGCGCTTCGAGCAGGGCGGGCACGCTGGCCGGGTCGCCGATGCGGCCCAGCGCCGTGGCGGCTTCGCGGCGAACCGCCGGGGTGTCGGTCTTGACGAGCACGGCCAACCGCTGGGCCGCATCACGGTCGCGGTGCAAGCCGGCGGCGCGGGCCGCGGCCTGGCGAACGCCCGCGGAGCGATCCTCGAGCGCCGGGCGGACGGCGGCGCGGGCTTCGGCGGCATCGATGCGCGCCAGCGTCCACACGGCCGCGCATTTGGTCTCTTCGTTCGCGTCGCCGGACAGCAGCTTGCCGATTGCCGGTACCGCGGGCGCGCCGCGGCGAGCCAATTCGGCCACGGCGTGATCGCGGACCGCGGGGCGAGCGTCGGCCAACAGCTTCGCGGCCGCGTCGTTGGAAGAGCCCTGCCAATCGATCGCCAGCCCGCGCGGGTCGTCAACCTTTCGAGAATCCTCGCGGCGGACGCGATAAATCGCGCCCATCACGTCGGGCTTGGCGATTTGCGACGTGGGGCAGCCGATGCGGAACCAGCCGCCCGTGTCGATGACCAGCAGGCTGCCGTCGGCGTCTTGGAGCACGTCGGTGGGATGAAAATCGGTGTCGCTGCTGACGAGAAAATCTTCGTTGCGGCACTGCCAGGTGGCGCCGGCCGGCTCGAGGCGGTGGCGCATGATCTTGTGCATGTTGAACAACGCGGAAAACAGGTTGCCGCGATAACCCGCGCCCAGGGCGTCGCCGCGGGCGATCGCCAGGTCCGAGGCGGCGGCCACGCCCAGGTGCGACAACGGCGGCAGCAGATCGCCCGTGCGGCGATGCTCGTTGAGCGTGCGGTCGCGCACCGGGTATTCGGCCCCGTCGACGCAGTGCACCAGCGCGTCGCGCAGGCCCGCGCCCATCGAGTTGGGCGCCAGAAACGTGCCGCTGGCGAACATGTCGCCCTCGGGCGTGAACGCGACGCCGACGGCGTTGCCCTGCGAGCCGCAGACGACTTCCAGCTCGGAGCCGTCGGGGCGGCAGCGGATGATCAACGGCGCGGTGCCCTTGTGAATCACGGGCCCGCCGGGGCGATGGATCTCGTGCGGGAAGCGGCCGGCGCAAAAGTAGAGCCGGCCGTCGGGACCCAGGCTGCCGCCGTGCATGTCGTCGGCCACGCCGGTGTTGGCAAAGCCGGTGACGATCTGTTCGCGCTGGTCGGCGGCGCCGTCGCCATCGGTGTCGGCCAGCCGCCAGAAGCTGGGAGGCGACGAGCAGTAGACGGCGCCGTCGTGCCAGACGATGCCCTGGGGAAAGACCATCTTGTCGGCGAACAGGGTGGTCTTGTCGAACCTTCCGTCGCCGTCGGTGTCTTCGAGCATGCGGATGGCGTGCGGCGGGTTTTTCGCCAGCTCGGCTCCGCGCAAGTTGACGCCGGCCGAATCGCAGACGTACAGGCGGCCGCGATCGTCAAAGCTGGCCAGCATCGGCCGCTCGACGAGCGGCGGTCCGGCGACTTGCTGGACCACGAAGCCGGGCGGAACCTTGATGGCGGCCACGCCGGGACGCGGGGACGCGGGTTCGGCGCCGCGAAGCAGCGCGCCGCTGAGCATGAACAGGACGAATCCAAGTGCCGCCGGACGATAGAAAACTGACCGCTTCATGACGCGTCCCGCCGGGTTCCCCGATTCGAGCAGAATTCCGCGGCAGCGACGAACCGCCGCGGGGCCGAAACGATTGTACTTGAACCTGGCAGGACTTGCTAAGCCGCGGGCCGATGGACGCCGGCGGGCCGATGGACGCGGCAGGCGGCAGTTGCTAGGGTTGGCGTCGCAGCACTCACGATGACCCGACGATGACGAACAACCCCGTCCAGCCCGAAACGACCCCCGGCGGCGGGCCGCGGCGTGCGGCGCTGGCATTCATCTTCATCACGGTCGTGCTCGACATGGTGGCGTTGGGCATCGTGGTGCCGGTGCTGCCGAAACTCGTGCTGTCGTTCGAGGGCGGCGACAGCGCGCATGCCGCCACCGTCTACGGGCTGTTCGGCACCGTGTTTGCCGCCATGCAGTTTTGCTGCGCCGTTGCTGGTGCGCTGTCGGACCGGTTTGGGCGGCGGCCGATCATCTTGCTGTCGAACCTGGGGCTGGGGCTCGACTACGTGGTGATGGCCGTGGCGCCGTCGATCGGCTGGCTGATGGTGGGGCGGATCATTTCGGGCGTGTGCGCGGCGAGCTTCAGCATTCCCATGGCGTATATCGCCGACGTCACGCCGCCGGAAAAGCGGGCGGCCAATTACGGCCGGCTGGGCGCGGCCTTTGGACTCGGCTTCGTCATCGGCCCGGCCTTTGGCGGATTGGTCGGCAACATCGACATCAGCTTGCCGTTCTGGATGGCGGCCGGCTTCAGCTTGTGCAACGCCTTGTATGGCTATTTCGTGCTGCCCGAGTCGCTGCCGCGCGAGCGGCGGGCCGCGCTCAACTTGCGGCGCGCAACCCGGTCGGGGCGCTGTTGCTGTTGGCCGAGTATCCGCGCGTGATGGGGCTGGCCGGCGTGGTGCTGTTGGCCAGCGTGGCCCACGAGGCGCTGCCCAGCATGTGGGTACTGTACAGCTTCTATCGCTACCAATGGGATGAGCGAACCACGGGGCTGACGCTGGCGCTGTTGGGCCTTTGCAGCGCCATGGTGCAAGCGGGGCTCGTGGGCCGGGTGGTTTCCTGGGTGGGCGAGCGGCGCGGCATCCTGATCGGCGAGTCCTTTGGCGTGAGCGCGTTTCTCATGTACGCGCTGGCGCCGGTGGGATGGATGTTTTGCCTGGGCGTGCCGCTAATGGCATTGTGGGGCTTTGCGGGGGCGTCGGCCCAGTCGTTGATGACCCGGCAAGTCAGTCCCAGCGAGCAAGGGCGGCTGCAAGGCGCGATCGCCGCCATCCAGGGCGTGGCCCACATGATCGGCCCGGGCCTGTTCACGCTGACGTTCGCGGCCGCGATCGACAAGCACCGGGGATGGGACCTGCCCGGTGCGCCGTTCTACCTGGCGGCCGCGGTGTTGGCATGCGCTTGGATCGTAGCCTGGTTCGCAGCCAAGCCGCTGCCGCACGCGCTGGTGACGCTGCCGGTCGATGACGTGGAGACGGTCGAAGCGATGCCGGTGGTCGACTAGGAATTCGTCAACCGGTTCGCGATCCGCCGGCAGGTGGCCGCGATGCGGTCGACGGCTTCGTCGATCTCTTCGGCGGACGTTTGGTGCGCCGAGGCTGAAGCGGAGCGAGCCGGACAGAACATCGGGCTCGACGCCCATGGCGATGAGCACGGGCGACGGCTGGCTCGAGCCGCTGGCGCAAGCCGAGCCGCTCGAGCAGGCGACGCCTTCGAGGTCGAGAGCCATCACCAGCGCCTGGCGATCGAAGCCGAGGAAGGCGATGCTCGAGGTGTGGGGCACGCGCGGTGCGGCGGCGCCGTTGACGACGATCTGGCCCGGCAGCTCGGCGGCCAGGCGGGCTTCGAGCCGGTCGCGAAGCATCGCCATCCGCGCGGGCGCGACTCGGGCTGCGCTCGAAGGCGGCCAGCGCCGCGGCCATGCCCACCGCCAGCGCCACCGGCTCGGTGCCGGGCCGCAGGCCTCCCTGCTGCGGTCCGCCGACCAGCAGGGGCTCGAGCGCGACGCCGTGGCGGACGAGCAGCGCGCCGATGCCCTGCGGCCCATGAAACTTGTGGGCCGCCGCGCTCATCAGGTCGACGCCCAGGGCGCGAAATCGACCGGCAGCTTGCCGACGATCTGTGCGGCGTCGGTGTGAATGGCGGCGCCGTGGCCGGCCGCGTGCTCGACGACTTCGGCCAGCGGCTGGATGACGCCGGTCTCGTTGTTGGCCAGCATCACGCTGACGAAGCGGGTCCGCGGGTTGAGCCGCCCCACGAGCGACGCGCAATCGACGACGCCCGAGGGCGTGACGCCGAGGCGGTGAACGGTCCACTCGCGCTCGGCGAGCCGGGCGGCGGGGGCGGCTACGCTGGGGTGTTCGATGGCCGAGATGACGGCTTCGTGCGGCGCCGTGTTGTCCGCGTGCGTGGCGGCCAGGCCGAAGATGGCCAGGTTGTTGGCCTCGCTGCCGCCGCTGGTGAAAATCACGCGGTCGGCCGCGTGGCCGGTCATCCGCGCGCCGAGCAACCGGCCGATCGTCTCGCGGGCCTCTTCGACGGCCGCGCGAGCCCGGCGGCCGACCTGGTGCTGGCTGGCCGGGTTGCCGAAGGCCGAGCCTTGCCAGGGAGCCATCGCCTCGGCGGCTTCAGCCGCAAGGGGCGTGGTCGCGTTGTGATCGAGATAGATGAGTCGCATGGGAATCTGATCTGTGGTGGCTCGTCGCAGCACCCGCGACGCGGAGTTGCTCGATCGCTCGTCCATTCTACCAGCGGGGCGAGGAACGAGGGTCTTCAGGGCGTCACCGCGCGTACCTGTGTGCCACGGTTGGCTTGTCCAACCGTGCAAAGTAGCCAAGCACGAGTCTCGCCAAGGCACTGCTGAACAAGCCAGCAGTGACACCCGAGGGCGCGCTCGCGCCGCCCGCGGGGCGGGGTATGATAGAAGTCGCGCCGGAAACGACGCATGGGGGGCGCAAACCATGGACAGCGACCAGCCGCGAAAAAAGAAGGGGCCCGCCTGCCCGCAATGCGGGAACCGGCTGCGGGTGCGCGCCGACCAGGTGGGCACGCAGGTGAGCTGCCCCAAGTGCAACGCCACCTTCACGGTCGGCCGAGCCAGCGACGCGGCCGCGGCGCGGGGACCAATTTCCGAGAGCGACGAGTACGAGCCCGAGGTGCCGCTCGATCAGTCGGGGCGCGTGAGCGAGGAGCTGATGACCGACTTGAGCCCCTCGGCCAATCGGCAGCAGGGCTATGACGTCGATTGGAACACGGCCGACGCGCTGGAGATGGAAGCGCCGCACGTGCGCAAGCCGGCCGAACAGCCCGACTACGTGGCGATCGCCCGCGAGCGAGGCTTGCTGCGGAGCGAGGAGCCGGCACCGAGCGGCCCCGCTGGGCGTTCTTTTCCGGCGTGTTCAACTACCCGTGGCGCGGGGCGACGCTGGGCCGCTGGGTCGTGCTGGCCTGCGGCTTCGTCGCCACCGGCGAGTTGTTCGTGCTGGCCGTGCACTTCTCGGCCGAAGGCACCGGCATGTTGATGATGCCGCTGTTGTCGATGGGCGCGGCCACGATGCTGCTGTTGACGATGGGGTTCGCGGCGCCGTGCTTTCTGGCCACGGTCGAAGACACGTCCGACGGTTTCGACCTGCCGCAGGAAGGAACGATGCCCGAGCTGAACCAGTGGTTCTTCTCGGCGCTGAGCCTGACGTGGGTGGTGATGCTGGCCGGGGTGATCGGGTCGCCGTTGTCGCTGCTGCCCGAGGGCGGCGAGCTGGCGGCGCCGGCGGCCATGTTTTTATTCTTTCCGCTCTTGGTGCTGTCGGCATTGGAAAGCGAGTCGTTCTTGTTCCCGTATTCGCTGCCGATTCTCAAGAGCGTGGCGCGGCTGAGCTGGGCCTGGCTGGTGTTCTACCTGCTGAGCGGGCTCGTCGTAGGCGGCTGGGTGGCGCTGGCGACGTACACGCTGAAGCTGCAGCCGTATGCGATGACCGCGTTGCTGGCGGTTTTGTTGGCGGCGGTGATGTTGATTTACGCCCGGCTGCTGGGCCGACTGGGCTGGGTGATTACCGCGGCGCAGCGCGGCGAGGACGCGACGGCGGCGGGCGAATCGCCGAGGGCTCGCCGCCAGCGCGAAATTGAAAGCCCGCCAAAAAGCAGGCGTCGCCGCCGCCCGCCGCCGCCACCCGATTTTGAGGGCGGAGCCCGGCTGTTCGTCGACGACGACAAGGGTCCCGACAAGGGATCGCCGCAGCGCGTGGCGTCGCGGCGGGGGTGACACGCGACAGCGGGCTCGCGGCCCCGGCTAGCAGCCCGTTGAAAAACGCCTTCGTGGCATTTTTCAACCTCGCATCCCTGCGATCACGCAGCCTGTTGAATACTTCAACAGGCTGCTAGGCCGAGTGCCGGCCGCGGCGGCGGGGTCTTGCCGAGCTGGCGGCGGGCTTTTTGCGCGACGCGGGTTGCTTGGCGCGGGCCACGCTTTGGCGCAGGGCGTCCATCAGGTTGATCACGGGCGTGGTTTCTTCGGCGCCGGGGGAGGCGACGATCTGGCGGCCGGCAACCTTGGCCTCGATCAGCTCCTTGAGCCGCACGGTGTACTGGTCCTGATATTGGGCCATGTCGAAGTCGTCGCGCGTCGAGGCTTCGATCAGCTTGCTGGCCAGCCGCAGCTCTTCCTTCGCCACCGGCGGCATCTCGACTTCGGACGTGAAACTGGCCGGCTCGCGCACCTGGGCCGCGTAGTGCAGCATCTCCAGGCAGATCACCTCCTCGAGCGGACGCAGCAGCACGAGCTGCTCGCGGCCAAAGAACACCGCCTGGCCCACGGCCCAGCGGTCTTCGGCCTTGAGGGCCTTGAGCAGCACGGCGTAGGGCTTCAAGCCCATCGGGCCGTCGGGCAGCAGGTAGTAGGTGCGGCCGTTGAAGTAGATGGGGTCGATCGAGTCGCGGGGCACGAAGGTGTCGATGTTGATGGCCCGATCGGCTTCGGTGGCGCAGCTTGTCGACTTCATCCTCGTCGACGATGACGTACTCGCCCTTGGCGTATTCGTAGCCCATCACGATCTCGTCGTTGGGCACCTCGCCGTGGACGGGGCAGACCTTCTTGTAGCGGATGCGGTTGTGGCAGGCGGCGTGCAATTGGTTGAGATGAATGTCGCCGCCACCGCTCTCGGCGGCGTTGAAGGCCTGGACCGGAACCGAGACCAGGCTCAAGTGCAGATACCCTTTCCAGCTCGACCGCGGGGCCATGACGCGCGTACTCCAGGACGGCAGTTTGGGAGGTGCTAGCAATGCTAGCAAAGTATATGCCATCATTCGCAGCCGTGCAGCAATTTTGGAGTTGAAAAAAGGCCTGCTCGCGGGCGGCGGGTCGTGCCGTGCCGAGATGGGCGCCGAGGAGCCAGCGGCGCAGGGTCGCATCGCATTGAAACCACGTGAAGCCCCGCAAAAATCGCGATTCGACGGCGTGGCACGTGAAGTGCGACCTCGACCGACTCATGCCGCGACCGGGACCGCGCGAGCCATTGGCGAACCGTCGTCGATTGCGAAGTTCAAGAGCGAACACACATCAAGGGGAACCACGATGCGATTCACGAGTAAAGGATTGGCGGCCGCCTGGCTGATCTTCGGAGCCAGCGCGTGGGCTGCCCAAGGGGTCAAGGTGCAGACGCCCGGAGCGAACGCGACACCGAGCGGCGCCGCGGCGACCGAGCGGCCGGCGACGATTGCCGACGTGACGGGGCCGCAGACCGATCCGGCGCCAACCTGGGCGGCCAACCGGCGGGCGAGCAGTGGCGCTATCGCTGGCACAACGGCCAGTGGTGGTATTGGATGCCCAGCAATCGCTGGGTGTTCTGGAACGGCTACAGCTGGCTGCCGTACCAAGGCGTGGCCGAGGGCGGCACGCGCTACACGGCCGGCTATGGCGGCGGCCGGATGAGCGGCACCACGGGCGGCGGCTATTACTACAACGGCCAGTACTACAACGGCAATCCGTATGGCGGCCGCGGCTATTACTATCGCCGCGGCGGGCTGCTGCGCAACCGGCAGCGCTACTACAACAATCCGGCCGCGCCGGCCGCCAACAGTGGTGCGGCAGTCGATACGTTGCCGCCGCGGGGTGCCGCCATCGAAGGCGGCGGCGGCGAAGGGCTCGGCGGGCCGATTGGCAGCCGCAATGCCCTGGGCATCCGCACGGGCGGGGCCAGCGCCGGTCAAAGCAGCGGCACCCGCGCCCGAGCAAATCTCGGCGCCTTCGGCGCGGCCGGCGGCACGATCGGCGGCAGCGGCGCCGTGGCGGTGCCCAACACCAGCACCAACGGCGCGTTGGGCACGACTACCTACGGTGAAGAAAGTCCGCCGGGCGACACGGGACGTTGATCGGCGTATTGCGAATCGACCTCGACACGTCGCCCTTCGAGTCGGTCATCGGCTCGGAGGGCGATTTTGCTCGTGGCGACTCACGTTGCGCGGGCCTTGCGCAACACGGCCGCGGCGGCCAGGGTCGAGAAGACGATCAGCATCTGGCCGGGGCCGTAGGTAAGCCACACGGCTTCGGTCTGATGGGGAAACGAGCCGCGGAACAACCCGCAGGCGAGGATCAGGTCGCTGGCCAGAAACAACGCGCCGCCGAAGGCGAGGCTCAGCAGCCGGCGGTCCTGCACGGCCAGGCCACTGGCGATGCCGGCCGTGCCGGCCAACAGCAGCGAGTAGGGGAGCGCCGGCCAGACGAGATCACGGGCTTCGCTGCCTTGCATGGCCACGACACACCAGCCGGCCAGCCCGAACAGTTGCCAGGCGACGATCGCGGCGGCCAGTGCGCGGCGGTCGGTCAACCGCGCCGCCCGGGCCAGGCCGATGCAGCCGGTGATGTAGGCGACGTGGCCCAGGCCGAAGGCCGCGATGCCGCCGAGCACGGGATCGGGCAGCGGGATGAACTCGAGCAAGCCGGCGTTGAACAAGTCGCCAACGGTGCCCAGGGCCATGCCCAGCGCGATCCAGAAAGCGAAGCGGCCGGCCGGCGTGCCGCGAAAGCGGGCCCAGGCCAGCGCGCCAGACAACGATCAGCGCGGCCGACGAACCCATCCGCAGCCAGGTGGCCGCCGGCGAGCCGTGCGAACCGCCGACGGATCCGATCGCGACATTGCCCAGCAGCATCGAGCCGCCGAGCAGCGCGGCCCACAGGATCCCGAGCAGCGCGAAGGGGAGCAGCGCGGCTGCGAGCGGGCGATCGCCAGGGAGCGTGGTCGAGGCGTGCATTGGCCGCGATGTCCTGCTTACACGTCCAAGTTGCGGACTTCGAGGGCGTGTTTTTCGATGAACTCGCGGCGGGGTTCGACTTTATCGCCCATCAGGATGCGGAACAGCTCGTCGGCGGCGCCGGCGTTGCGCATCGTGACCTGGCAGAGCGTGCGGTTGGCCGGGTCGAGCGTCGTTTCACGCAATTCCTCGGCATTCATTTCGCCCAGGCCCTTGAAGCGGGTGATCTTCAACCCCTTTTCGCCGGCCGAGCGGATGGCCGGCAGCAGGCTGCGCAGGTCTTCCAGGCCGGTGGAGTGCTCGCCCCGGCGAAGCGTGAACCGCGCGTCCTCGCTGCCGGTGCGCTCTGCGGGATCAGGTCCTGGACGTAGAAGCCCATCTTGGCCAGGTCCTGCAGGGTGTTGTTGATCGTGCGGACTTCGTGCAGGTCGACGATGTGCAGCGTGTGCTGGGCATGGCCGTTGGCTTCGGCCGAGGCCGGTTTCTCCACGTCGGTCACCGGCAGCTCGCCGCCGGCCTTTTCTTCCTGCTGCGCCTGGAACTCGCGCAGTTGTTCGGGCGTGGTGAACCAATGCTCCTGGCTGCCGAGGAACACGTGATAGACCGGCAGCTTGAGCGAGACGGGATCCTGCCGCAGGGCATGGGCCCGCAGGCTGATGCCGCGGCGTTCGAGCGCCACGATCGAATCTTCCATGGCGGCCAGGATGCGGGCCAACTGCGACATCTGCTCGCCGCCGATCGTGCGGCCGTCGCCGGGCTCGAACACGGAGTCGGCCAGGCCGAGTTCGAGCAGTTGGGCCTTCATCTGCTCTTCGGTCTGCACGTAGTAGGTGTCCTTCTTGTTGACGACGCGGAACAGCGGCGGCTGGGCCACGTAGATGTGCCCCTTGCTGACCAGCTCGTACATCTGCCGGTAGAAGAAGCAGAGCAAGAGGGTGCGGATGTGCGAGCCGTCGACGTCGGCGTCGGTCATGATGACGATCTTGCCGTAGCGGCGCTTCGAGACGTCGGCCTCTTCGCCGATGCCGGCCCCGATGGCGGCGATGATGCTGCGCACCTCCTCGTTGGCCAGCACCTTGTCCTCGCGCGATTTGTAGGCGTTGATGATTTTGCCGCGCAGGGGGAGGATGGCCTGGTATTCGCGCAGGCGGCCGCCCTCGGCGCTGCCGCCGGCCGAATCGCCCTCGACCAGGTACAGCTCGCAGCGCTCGACGTCGCGGCTCGTGCAGTCGCGGAGCTTACCCGGCAGGCCGTGGCCGGCCAGGGCGCCTTTGCGCTCGCGGACGATTTCGCGGGCCTTGCGGGCGCTTTCGCGGGCTTCGGCGGCCAGCAGGGCTTTTTGCGCGATGATCTTGGCGCTTTTGGGATTCTCTTCGAGGTACTTGTTGAGGAAGTCGCCGACCATCGAGATGACGATGCCCTCGACCTCGCTGTTGCCGAGCTTGGTCTTGGTCTGGCCCTCGAACTGCGGCTCGGGAACGCGGAGCGAGATGACGGCCGTGAGGCCTTCGCGAAAGTCGTCGCCGGTGACGGCCAGGTCCTTGAACAGGTTTTCCTTCTTGCCGTAGTTGTTCAGGCAGCGGGTCAGCGCGGCGCGGAAGCCGGAGACGTGGGTGCCGCCTTCGGTGGTGTTGATGTTGTTGACGTAGGAGTGGACGTTTTCGGTGTATTCGCTGGAATACTGCATGGCGACTTCGACGCCCACGCCGTCGGCTTCGCCGGTGATGTGGATGATGTCGGGGTGGATCGGTTCGCTGGCGCGGTTGAGGTAGTCGACGAACTCGAGAATGCCTCGCTCGTAGCAGAAGCTTTCGCCGTCGCCGGTCCGCTCGTCGTGGAAGATGATCTTCACGCCGCGGTTCAGGAAGGCCAGCTCCTGCAGCCGGCGGTGCAGCGTGTTGTAGACGAACTTGGTATTGGGGAAGATCAGCGGGTCGGGCTTGAAGATCGTCTTGGTGCCGACTTTGTCGGTGCGGCCGACGCGGCGCACGTCGCCGTTGGGCACGCCCCGTTCGTATTCCTGCTGGAAGACGTGGCCGCCGCGGCGGACCTCGACCTCGCACCATTCGGAGAGGAAATTGACGACCGTGACGCCGACGCCGTGCAGACCGCCGGAGGTCTGGTAGGCCCCTTTGATGAACTTGCCGCCGAACTTGAGCACGGTCATCACGCCCTGGAGCGTCGAGATGCCCAGGTCGGGGTGCACTTCGGTGGGAATGCCGCGGCCGTCGTCCTCGACGGTCACCGAGCCGTCGTTGTTGATCGTCACGCTGATCTGCCGGGCGTAGCCGGCCATGGCTTCGTCGATCGAGTTATCGACGACTTCGTAGACCATGTGGTGCAGGCCGCGGAGCGTGGTGTCGCCGATGTACATGCTCGGCCGCTCGCGCACGTGCTCCAGATCGCTCAGATGCTGCAAGTCCTCGGCCGTGTAGTCGGAATCGACCTTGCGAAACTCGGCCAAAGGCGACGCGTCGTCGCGCTGGGGATCTTGCGGCTTTAGTTTTTCATCGGGCATCGTGGGTCTCGTTTTCTGTAGTGTTTGTTCGGAGCCGAACTTCCGTGTTCACGCCTGCCGGGGCGTCGTTGGTCAACTCGCCGAGGGCCCGTCCGGCCGCGCTCGTCGACGAGCTTCGTGGGCAAGGCTCCCTCCCTGGCCAGGCGACCCGCTCGCTGCGTTACTTGATCGGTCCGACGCGGAGCTTGATGTCGCGGATGTTTTCGTCGGGTAGCAAGGCGGCCAGTCGCGCGACCAGGGCCGCCTTGCGAAAGCCGATTTCCTGAACCAGGGTCGAGTTTGCGACCCATACCTCCAACACGCCGCGGCGCACCTGCCCGGCCCGCGTGGCGCCGGCAAATTCGGCCCCGGCCGCCTCGCGCCAGGCCTCGGCGCACAGGCCGCCCGACTGCACGCGGGCATAGCCCCGGCGGGCCATCAACTCGGAGAGAATGTTGCCAATGTGCTGCGGCTGACGGGAGCTCATGCGGGTGGGGACCACACTGAATTATTGGTCATTTTCGGGCCATGAACAGGCCAGTTTTTCGCGGGTTTTCTAGTGATCGCGGGCCAGCGGCATGATCACGTAGCCGTAGCCGTCGTCGGTCGAACAGACGGCCGCGCTTTCGGCGTCCTTGATCTCCAGGGAAATGACCTTTTCGGGGTCCAGGACCCGCAAAAAATCACTGACGTAGCGGGGATCGAGCGTGATCGCCAGCTCGGGGCCGTCGTAGCCGATCGGCAGCTCGACGCGCGACTGGCCTAGCTCGGCGGCGCGGCCGCTAAGCACCAGGGTGCCGGCATGAAAGCTGAAATCAACTCCCCGGCTCTCCTCGCTGGTGACGATCGCGGCCTGGCGGACCGCCGAATAGAGCGGCCCGACGGCCAGTTCGATCTTCGTGGCCCCCGAGCGCTGCGGGAAGACATCACGCCACTTGGGAAACCGCCCCTCGACCAGCCGCGAGTAAATCGTGACCCGGGGGCTCTTGATGAGGATGTCGTTGGCGCGGGCTGCTAGCTGAATCTCGGCGTCGGCGTCGGTCAGGGCCCTTTCGACCAGTTGCATGGCCTTGGTGGGGACAATCGTCATGCTGTCGCCCGAGGAATGGCCGCCCGCGGCGTGGCCGGGGACTTCCATTTTGGCCAGCCTTCGGCCGTCGGTGCCCACGCCGATGATCTTGTCGGCTTCGAACTCCAGCAGCACGCCGCCCAGGGCGTAGCGGCTGCTCTCGTTGTCGGTGGCAAAGATCGTGCGCTTGATCAGCTCGCGCAACAGCCGGGCCGACAACTCGTGAAAAGCCTTTTCGTCGAAATCGGCGACCGAGGGAAACTCCTGCGGGTTTTCCGAGGGAAGCTTGAACTCGCTGCGCTCGCCGCGGACCAGCGTCGACTGGCCGTCGGCTTCGAGCCGCAGGGTTTCGTCGCTCGATTCGCGCAAGATCGAGCCGAAGCGGGCCAACGGCAGGATGGCGCTGCCCGGCACTTCGGCCTGGATGCCTTCGACCTGGATGCGAATGCCGATTTCCAGATCGGTGGCCAGCAGGATGGCGCCCTTGTCGCTGACTTCGAGCTTGATGTTTTGCAGGATGGGCTTGGGGCTGCGTGCCGGCACGACTCCGGCGGCGGTTTGAAAAGCGGCTTGCAGCTTTTCGCGGTCGCACGTCACTTTCATGTCCAGGTGCCTTTCGTGGTCTTCCTTGTCTTGCGCTTCTATTTAAAGATTTATTAGTAGTAGTAAGAAAGGAGGCGGCCCGCGGTGTTGATGGCCGCAGTCGCCGAGGCGCTAAGTGCGGCCGGGCGGCTGCTTTGAGGGCCATCGGAGCGTCGCGGCTGGCGGTGGAGAAGCTGTCGACGGTCGCGTCGGCGGACGGTTGCTGGCGTGTTGGTCGTGGACCAAGCGAGCGCGGCACGGCTCGCCGGCTGTGAGCGGCTGTTGGCAAAGCCAGCGATGGTGGACAAGCTGGCGACACGTTTTCCACCTGCGACTCATGACGCCACCAGCATTCGTTTGAGCTCGACGATCGCCTGCCGTGTGGCCCGGTCGCCGCGGGCGAGTTTTTCGGTGCGGCGGAACGCATTCAGCACGGTGGTGTGGTCGCGGCCGCCAAAAAACCGGCCGATGTCCTGCAAGCTGCAGCCGGTCAGTTGCCGGGCCAGGTACACGGCCACGCCGCGGGCCGACACCAACTGCCGACGACGCCGAGGGCTCTTCAAGTCCGCGACCCGCAGGCCGTAATAACGGGCCACCAGCGCGGCGATCTCGCGCAGCTCGGGACTTCGCGGAACGTCGAGTTCGGCCAACTGCGGATCGAGTTGTTCCCGCGCGGCGGGCTCGGCCGAAACCTGCGAGGCCAGCGCCAGCTTGAGCACGGCCGCCAGCAGGTTGGGCACGCTGGTGTGCAGGGCGTCGGCCAGGCGATGCAGCGACCGTTTGCCGATCGACAGTCCGCGCTCGGCGGTGAGTTGTTCGAGGATTGCACGCCGGGCAGCCGGACCGGGCAGCGCCAGCGGAATCGCCAGGCCTGCCGACAGCCGGCTGCGAAGCGGCGCCACCAGTGCCGGACTGTAGCTGGGCAGCGTGCGGGCCGTGACGACGACCAGCGCCTCGCGATCGGCCAAGGCGTCGAGCGCCAGCACCAACTCGCGTTGGGCGTTGCGCTGGCTGCTCAACTGGGCCAGGTCGTCGACGACCAACAGGTCGACCGACTGGACTCGCTCGCGCCAAGCTTCGAGTTGCTGCTCGTCGATGGCTTGCGAATAGGCCTGGGCAAACTCCGAGGCCGCCAGGCACAGAGTGCTCGCTTCGCCATGGCGGTGGGCCCAGGCGGCAGCCAGCCCGCGGGCCAGGTGCGACTTGCCGCTGCCATTCGGACCGTAGAGGACCAGCGGCGCCAGCGCGATCGCCGGCTGCTGGAGGCAGTTTTGGAAGACGGTGGCGGCCAGCGCGTTTTCGGGCCCGGCGATAAACTCTCGCCGGATCGGCCCAGCGGGCGAGTCGCCGCCAGAGTTGTCGATGCGAGCCGCTAAAGGGATCGTCAGAACGCCGTTTGCCACGATGGGTCCGTCCACTGGGAAGGGGCCACGCCACGGCCAGGAGCCGTGCTCGATTGGAAGCCCGAATTGTAGCGTTTTTTGCTCCCCGGCGGGAGTAGCGCGAGGTCCGGCGGCGCGGGCAATTTTTGGCCGAAAAACGGCGGGAAAACCGGCTCCGAACGGCTCGCCCCACGGCTCGCCTTCGAACCGCCGGCGCGCGATCGCAGAGGCGGCGAAAACGCGCAGCGAGCCAGAGTGCTGCCGACCTGGATCGTGCGGCGCTCGGTTGCTCGAAGTTGGTCGGTGCGAAAAAAAGCCCGGACTTGATTTGGGGGTATCAAGTCCGGGCGACGGGGTGGGGAGTTCGGTTGGCGGGACCGCGCGACGGCGGATGAGACTAGCGGATTGTGGACGGTGGGCTTTCGCGGGTGCTCGGTTGGAGTTGTGTCGTTCGATGCGGTTTGATTCCTTGCCGCCCGCACAACTGTCATCGACGGAACAACCCGCACTCTCCAAAACGAAGTCGGCGCGGCATAACCGGCACATGTGGATGAGTTTCGCCATCTTTCCCGGCCCGGCTGGCCGGCAAGGACAATTCCAATACGTGGCACTCCACCCGACCGCCGAGCCGCCGGCGTGAACCGGCGGACAGCGTTGCGCCGCTGGAGGTTTGGATCGCCCTGGGCCAGCCTGTCTCGGCCCGAGTTCAAGATTTGCCGGTCGCGGCGACGATAACGATCCGGGGAGCTTTCCTACGGTGCCAGCGGATCGCACTTCGAGGGCGCAGGCAACAGCCGCGGGCAACCTCATTGGGGGCACGGCAGTGAGAAATGCACATCGAGCCAGGGTCACGGCTGCCGGCTGCCTGCTTGCTGGCACGCTGGGCTGCTCGTCGCTGGCCGAAAGGCAGAGCACGCCGCCCGCGGCCGCCGCGGCGGCCCCGCGCGCCAGCGTTGCCGTCATGTACGGTCTCGAGGAGGCGCCGCCGCCGGATGGCGTGGTGCGGGCCAGCGCCACGCAAGCGGTGGCCAGCGACGAGCCCCCGACAAAAACCACGCTGGCGGTGCTCTATCCGCACCCGCTGGGCCTGCGCGGGTAAAGCCCGCGTGTTCCTGATCATCGAAGGCGATGAGGACGCAGTGGCCAGCCCGTCGGCGTTCGATGGCTGGGTCGACCGGCGCGGCACCTGGCGGGCAACGACGGCTCGGGCGGCGAACAGCCGCGCGTGGTCCGCTCGCTGGCGCTGGACATTCCCTACGAAGAGCTCGACCGGCTGGTCGACCGGTTGGAGCAGCGCGGCGGTCAGGGCGAGGCCGGCCGCGGCGTGTCGTTATTCGTGCGCGTCAATGGCACGGCCCTGCCGATGCGCAATGCGGCACGTCGAGGAGCTCGACCGGCTGATCGCCCGCGTCCACCGCGAAGGCAATCCGGTGAAGGTGAAGTGGCCGGCAAGCACGCCAGCGGGCGGCGCGGCCGCGAGGTGGTGCCCGTCTCGCACACGGCCGCGGCGATCGAGCGGCTGCCGCCGGTGGTTCGGGCACGGTGATCGCGGATTGCGCCGGCCGGGCTGGTGATCGGCTGAGTCTGGCGCGTACGGGGCCGGCCTCAGAGAGGCCGGCTACAGGCGCGGGGGCCGGCCGATACAACCCGGCTGCAGGCGAACTTCGAGATTCGCGCCCACGCGGCGGGCAGGCACGAAATCATCCCACGGCCCAGGCGATGGCGAAGGCGGCCGCGGCGGCCAGCCCGCCGATGACGGCCGTTTGCAACCCGCCGCGCAGCGGCGACAGTCCGGTGAAGTAGCCCTTGATCGTGCCGAACACGAACAGGGCAACGAGCGTGGCCATGGTCGAGGCGACGAGCGCCGTTTGGATGCTCGACACCAGCATGTAGGGTGCCAGCGGCAACAACCCGCCGGCGACGTACGACAGGGCGATCGTCAGCGCGCTGGTGCGGGCGCGGCCGGCGTTGGGCTCTTCGAGCCCCAGCTCGAAGCGCATCATGAAATCGACCCATTGCTTGGGATGGGCCGCGATGGCCTCGACGACCGGCGTCAGTTGCGCATCGGACAGCCCGTAGCCGCGAAACACGTTGGCCACTTCCTGCCGCTCTTCGTCGGGCAGCTCTTCGATCTCGCGATACTCGCGATCGAGTTCCGAGCGGTAGTGCTCGGCGTCGGTGCGGGCGGCCAGGTAGCCGCCCAGGCCCATGGCGATCGAGCCGGCGGCGACTTCGGCCAGTCCGGCCGTGACGATCACCGCGGTGTCGCTCACCGCGCCGGTCAGCCCCGCGGCCAGCGCGAAGGGCACCGTCAACCCGTCGGACATGCCGATCACGATGTCGCGAATGGTTTCGCTGGCGGTGAAGTGTTTTTCGATGTGCGGGGCCGTGGGCATCGGGTCGCTCCTGGCGATTTGACGGACTGTTGCTCGGTTACAGCGAGAACTCGAGGGCGTGCTTGTCACGAACCGCGGGCACCGCCGGACAAGCCAGCAGTGGCACCCGCGGATTCAGCTTGGACGGAGCGCTTGGAATCGGACGCAATCCAAGACGCGCCGCGGCGAGGGCTTGCCGCGATGCTTCGCTCCGGGCGAGAATCATACCACGCTGGCCCAGACATCGATCGGCTTTTATGCGGCATGGATTGCACCGCGGCGCCATGAATCCTGACGACTCGGCACTCGACGACCTTGGCATCCACCCGCGGATGCCGCGCGACCGCTCGGCGGCGATCGGCTGCATCGGCGCGGGCTTCATCATGGACGAGTGCCACCTGGTGGCCTACCGCGCGGCGGGGTTCAACCCCGTGGCGATAGCCTCGCGGCGAGTGGAGCGTGCCCGCGAGGTGGCGGCGCGGCACGGCCTGGCGGAGGCCTTTGACAACTACCGCGAGCTTTTGGCCGATCGGCGGATCGCGGTGGTCGACGTGGCGGTGCCACCCGACGTCGAGCTGGAAGTCATCCGCGAAGTGGTCCGCCATGCCGATCACGTCCGCGGCGTGCTGGCGCAAAAGCCGCTGGGCATGAACTACCAGCAGGCCCGCGAAATCGTCGAGCTGTGTGCGGCGGCCGGGGTGAAGCTGGCGGTCAACCAGAACATGCGCTACGACCAGTCGGTGCGGGCCTGCCAGACACTGCTCGCGCGCGGCGAGCTGGGCGAGCCGGTGCTCGGCACGATCGAGATGCGGGCCATTCCGCACTGGATGCCGTGGCAAGAGCGGTTGGGCTTCGTGACGCTGCGGATCATGAGCATTCATCATCTCGACACGTTTCGCTACTGGTTCGGCACGCCGCGGCGGGTGTTCGCCAGCGCGCGGCCCGATCCGCGCACGGCGGCCAATTTCGCGCACCAGGACGGCATCTGCCTGTACATCCTGGAGTACGACAGCGGGCTGCGGGCGGCGGGCTGGGACGACGTGTGGGCGGGGCCCGCGCGCGAAGGAGCGGCGGCCGACCTCGGCATTCGTTGGCGCGTGGAGGGGACCGAGGGGCTGGCCCGCGGCACGATCGGCTGGCCGGCGTATCCGCGGCGCGAGCCCAGCACGCTCGATTTCACGAGCGTGCGCCGCGGAGACCAGTGGGTGCGGCCGCGGTGGCCGGAAGCGTGGTTTCCCGACGCGTTCGCCGGTCCGATGGCCGAGCTGCTCGTGGCCCTGGAAGACGGCACCGAGCCGCCAATGAGCGGCCGCGACAATCTGGAGACGATGGCGCTGGTGGATGCTTGTTATCGTTCGCTGGCGGAGCACCGTGCGGTGGAAGTCAGCGAGATCCTGGGCGGCTAGCAGTCGACGAATCCGGGAGTCAATTGGACGGCGAGCCCGGCGCAAAAGAAGCGGACAGGCCGCAGGCCGGCAACCCCACCCGGCTGCCGCCCCCTTGGCCCGTCCGCGCTTTCTCCTTTGAAAATTGGTGCGCGATCGCTATTTGCGGTCGTTTGCCGTCAGGCCGTGCATCAGTTCGCGCGCTTTGTCGAGGTGCGACTGCGTGACTTCGCGCTGGCGCTTCGAGCGTGGTCCGCAGCTCGGGCGAGGCATACTGCTTGAGCACGTCCAGCTCGGCGAGCATCCATTCGTGGGCGCCGATCTGCATGCCGACGAAGGCCTCGTCGCGCTGGGTGCCCTCCTTATTTTCCAAGTCGCGGCGGGCCTGGGCCAGGAAGCACTCGGCAATCTGCCGCTTGATCGCCAGGTGGTTCAGCCCGGCGTGCTGCTGCTCGTTTCGCGCGGCCGTTGTCTGCTGCGGGACCGCGGAGAATGCTCGGGACCGATCGCGCTCGTTGACGGCGAAGCTTTCATTGAGCGGTTGTTCCTGGGCGCCGAACTGCGTGAGCTGGCGGAGAACGTTGGAGTGATCCTTGACGAGCATTTGCGCGTAGTCGCGGACGTCCTTGTTTTGCGTCAGCGATTCGCCCAATTTGGCGATGGCGACTTCCTCCTGGTTGCCGACGGCCACGCAATTGGCGATTTCCCTGTCGGTGGCGCGGGTGTTTTCGGCCACGGGCTTGTTGGCCGTGACGCGTTGCTGTTGAGCTTGCTGAGCGAGGGCGGCCGACATGGCCAGCAATGCCGCCACGCCGAGGGCGGCGCTAAGGATCGAAATTGGGCGATTCATGAATGGCACCTCCTGAAAGCCGTAGAGAAAAAAACGGGAGACCGTCCGATCCATAATTCGCACGCTTCGAGCAACTGGTGTGCCCCGCGGGATGTCAATTCAGCCCCAGCGATGCCGAACGCGGCAAGTTCGTGATCACGAGCGACGTAGGGCGCCGGCTGCAGCGCGCGGCGCATCGGACGCGGCCGGCAGCATTGCTCATCGCCGAACCAAAGTGGTCGCGCGAGGAGCCATCGTCGCCGGTCGCACGGCGCGCGGCAGCGGCACGGCGCGGGGCAGATCGCGCCTTGCTGGCACCTCGAGGCGGCGAATGGTCGGTGTAAACGCGGTTCGACCGATGTGGCACACTGTTTGCTTCTCGTTGTTTTTTGGCCCAGGCGGCGCCGGACGCATTCGCGCCGCAGCCTTCGCGCACCCCTTACCCCACGACCCCAGGCAGGTTTTTATGATTCAAATGTTTGCGCTGGACCAGGCGGTCGAAGACGTCGACCTGCAGCGGCGCGTGTCGCAGTATCTGACGAGGCGGGGCATCGCCGCGGCCGGCAAACTCGACGTGGACGCGTCCGCAGGCGTGGTCACCCTGCGCGGAAAAGTTGGCTCGAAACATTGGAAATGGTTGGCCGTCGAGTGCAGTCGGCGCGTCGCGGGTGTCGTACAATTGATCGACGCCCTGGAAGTCGGCGAGCCGGCCGCGCTGGCGCGTCTGGACAGCCCCCGACCACGTTGGCCGGGGCTCGGCCGGCTCGACCAAGTCCACGAAAGGAGCCAACGTCATGAGCGACAAGCCCTCCCCGGAGCGGCCCATTCGCGTCGGTGTGTTTGAAAACGTCGAACAAGCCGACGCGGCCGTCAGCGATCTGCTGGCCGCGGGCTTCACGAAAGAAGAGATCACGGTGATCTGTTCGCGCGCGATCGTGCAGCGGCACTTCAAGGCTTTCGAGCACCAGGATCCGGCGGGGTCGCACACCGTCGGAGCGGTGGCTATCGGCGGCGTGAGCGGGGCGGCGCTGGGTGGCTTGGGCGCGGTCGTGCTGGCGGTGGCGGCGCCTCTGGGCGGGGCGGCGCTGTTGATCGCCGGCAGCCTGGCGCTGTGGACCGGCGGCGTGGTGGGAGGCCTGGTCGGCGCGATGATGACGCGCGGCATCGAACGCGAGCTGGCCAACTTCTACGATCAGGAAGTCGAAAACGGAAAGATTCTCGTGGCGGCCGAACAGACCGACCCGGCGCGCGGCCGCGACCTGGAGCACGCGGCGCAGATCTTCGCCCAGCATGGCGCCAAGTCGATGCCGCTGCGCGAGGGCTGAGGCCTCACGGTGTTTTGTCACCGCTAGAGCTTGGGCTCGTGCTTGTCACGAGCCGTCGACACTGCGGGACAAGCCAGCAGAGGCACCGGCACGTTTAGTCGTGATCGAGCGCGGGAGCGCCCTTGCAGGGGGAAGAGCGCATGGGACTGGCCGAATACCGCCGCAAGCGTCAGTTTGGCCGCACGCGCGAGCCGCGCGGCGCAAGGCCGCGGCGCGGGGCCATTCGTACGTCGTGCAGAAGCACGCGGCCTCGCACCTGCACTACGACTTTCGCCTGGAGCTTGACGGCGTGCTGAAGAGCTGGGCCGTGCCCAAGGGCCCCAGCCTCGACCCGGCGGTCAAACGGCTGGCAGTCGAAGTCGAGGACCACCCGGTCGAGTACGGCGACTTCGAGGGGACGATTCCCGAGGGCGAGTACGGCGGCGGCACCGTGATGCTGTGGGACCGCGGCAGTTGGGAGCCGCTGGACGACCCGCGCGAAGGTCTGCGCGAAGGCAAGCTGAAGTTTCGCCTGCACGGCGAAAAGCTTGCCGGCGCGTGGATGCTCGTGCGGACGCGGCGCGGGTCGGCCGACAAACCGCAATGGCTGCTGTTCAAGGAGCGCGACGAAGCGGCGCGGCCCGAGCGCGAGTACGACGTCGAGGAAGCCGAGCCCTTGAGCGTGGCCAGCGGGCGCGACTTGGACGAGATCGCCGCGGACAAGGACCGGGTGTGGGGATCGTCGGACGACGAAAACGGCCGGCAGAAGGACGATCCCAAGCCGCGGCGGCGGGCGAAATCGAAAGAGTCCACCGCGAAAAAGGCGCCCGCGAAGCAGGCCAGCCGCGGCAAGCACAAGGCGGGCAAGCGAAAGCATTTCAAGCGGCTGCCGAAACACGTCAAGGTCGAGCTGGCGACGCTCGTCGAGCGGGCTCCCGAGGGGGAGCAATGGTTCCACGAGATCAAGTTCGACGGCTACCGGCTGCTGGCATTCATCGACGGCGACGACGTGCGGCTGGAGACGCGCAACGAGCTCGACTGGACGGAGAAGCTTCCGGAATTGGCGTCGGCCGTCGGCCGGCTGGGCGTGCAGCAGGCGATCTTCGACGGCGAAGTCGTGGCGCTCAACCAGCACGGCGTGAGCGAGTTTCAGGCCTTGCAAGAGGCGTTGAGCGCGCGGAAGCGTGGCGCGCTGATCTACTACGTGTTCGACCTGCCGTGGCTCGATGGCGAGGATTTGCACATCCTGCCTTTGGAAGAGCGAGGCGAGGCTCGGGGGCCTGGGGCTGCCGGTCGATCGCGGAGCGGTGCGGATGGCCGAGCACGTGGTGGGCGACGGGCCGCAGTTTTTCGCCGAGGCAGAGAAGCTGGGGCTGGAAGGCATCATCTCGAAGCGTACCGGCCGCCCCTACATTGGCGCGCGGACTCGCGACTGGCTGAAAATCAAGTGCCAGGCCAACAGCGAGCTCGTCATCGGCGGCTACACCGACCCGTCGGGCTCGCGGCAGGGTTTTGCGCCTTGCTGCTGGGCTATTACGAACGCCCTGGCAAGCTGCGCTACGCCGGCCGCGTTGGCACTGGTTTTAGCGACAAGCTGCTGAACTCGCTGGCGAAACAATTGAAAGCGCTGAACACGGCCGACTCGCCATTCGCGGCCAGCGACGAGCTGAAGCGCGAGCGCCACGCCCATTGGGTGCGGCCGAAGCTTGTGGCGCAGGTGCGATTCGCCAATTGGACGCGCGACGGCCTGCTGCGCCAGCCGGCCTTTTTGGGCCTGCGCGAAGACAAGGCGGCCGGGGACGTCCATCGCGAAGTCGCCAAGCACACTCGCGACGCGGCGCCGAAGGCCAAATCGCGACACGGCCAGCACCATCACGCTTCGCCCAACGGAAAGGCGGGCCGCAAGGGCACCGGCGATTCGAGCTCGGCGGACCCGGCGACCGGCGACGTGCGGCTGACGCATCCCGACAAAGTGCTCTATCCGGACGACGGCATCACGAAGCGCGACCTAGTCGGCTACTACCTGGCCGTGGGAGCGTGGATGTTGCCGCACGTCGCGGACCGCCCGCTGGCCATCGTCCGCTGCCCCGACGGGATCGCGGGCCATCGCTTTTTTCAGAAGCACCCGACCAAGGGTGTGCTCGAAAGTCTTAAGCACGTGGAGATCGAGGAGAAGCACGCCCGGAGCGATTATGTCGTCGTCAGCAAGGTCGAAGACCTGGCCGCGCTGGTGCAAATCGGGGCACTCGAATTGCACGTCTGGGGCTCGCGAGCCGATGCCCTGGAGAGCCCCGATCGGCTGGTGTTCGATCTCGATCCGGCGCCCGAGGTGCCGTGGAAGCGGGTGGTGCAGGCGGCCCGCGAGATTCGCCAATTCCTCGGGGAGCTGGGGCTGGAGAGTTTCGTGAAGACGACCGGCGGCAAGGGGCTGCACCTGGTGGTGCCGGTCGAGCGGCGGCACGATTGGAAGTTCGCCGAGCGGTTTTGCCGCGGCGTGGCCAGCGCGGTGGAGCGGGCCGCACCCGAGCGGTACATCGCCACGATGTCGAAGGCCAAGCGCGCGGGCAAGATTTTCGTCGACTACTTGCGCAACCAACGCGGCGCCACGTCGGTGGCGCCCTTCTCGACGCGGGCTCGCGGCGGCGCGCCGGTTTCGATGCCCGTGGCGTGGGACGAGCTAGGCACGCTGAAGTCGGCGGCCGACTACACGGTGGGCAACGCCCTGCGGCGGTTGGCTGCCTTGAAGCACGACCCTTGGGCCCGCATGGGCGAGGTGCGGCAGAATTTGAACGGCGAGATGCTCAAGCAGCTCGACGCGTGACGCGCGGCACGATTCCGATTGCGCGGGGCTGCCGATTGGACGATTCGGGCAGGTGCGCAGGGCCAAAACCGCGAAAATGGCCGCGCTGCTGTACCGGCCGCGCGGGTTTGGCCTAAAATCAAGGAAGGCCGCCGGTCCTGAATTTGCCGGTGGTTGCCCGACGTTTTCCCGTCCTTCCCGAGCCGCCGAGTCCACCGCCGTGTCGCAAGCCATTGTCGATCCGCACGAGCTGCGCAAGTTCGCCCGCAACCTCGAACGCTTCGTGACCGAGCTGGAGAACCAGATGCTGACGCTGCGCGGCCAGCTCAACGCGCTGGGGAGCACGTCGGCGCGACCAGGAACAGCAGAAATTCACCGAAGAGTTCGAGCAGACGCTGTTGGCCACGAACCGCTTCATCGAAGCGGCCCAGCAGCACGTCCCCTTCCTGTTGCGCAAGGCCGATCGGGTGGAAGAGTATTTGCGCCAGCGGTAAGGGTCGGCGGACGTTCGGCGAAGGCCCAAAGAGCGTCGAGAAGAGGACCAGGTATCGCATGAGCGAAGGCGCCTATGTCGGCTCGTTCGCCGCGGTGCGCGATTTCGCGCCGCGATGGTCACCTTTCTGCACGAGGCGCGCGAAGTGCTCGCCGCGCACGACCAGGAGCTGGCCCGGGCCATCGAATGGCTCGTCGAGGGGCAGCCGAAGTATTGGCAGCACCAGGCGCGGGTGGCGGAAGACGCGGTGACGGCGGCGCAGGATCGAGCTGGAGGCGCTGCCGGGCCTCGAAGCTGCCCGGCGGCGGCACGCCCAGTTGCATGGAAGAGCGGAAGTTTTACGAGCGGGCCCGCGCCGGCGCCAGCACGTGGCCGACAAGCTCGAGGCCACGAAGCGCTGGCGGCACGCGATCGAGCGCAAGGCGCGGGAGTATTCGAGCCGGGCCAATCAACTGGCCACGCTGTTCGACGCCGACATGCCGGTGGCGCTGGCCACGCTCGACCGGGTGCTGGCCGCGCTGGAATCGTACGCCGCGCTGGCCGCGCCGCAGAACCGGCCGGCGGCCGCCAGCACCGCGGGCGCGACGGCGTCGGTAGCCCGGCCGGCCGACGAGATGGCGGCGGCTGAAGGGTCGGCGGCCCACGACGCGGATGAGGCCGAGGTCGCGGCGCCCGAGGCCGAGCGAAATGAAGGACCCGAGCGAGGGAGCCCGCGATGAGGACTGCCGATTTGTCGACCGGCTCGGCCAAGCTCCACAAGGCGTGGCAGAAGCTGATGGTCCGTTGGGAGGAGACGAAGCACGAGTGGCACGACTCGGTGAGCAGCCAGTTCGAAGAGAAGTACTTGACGCCCATGGATCCGCAGATCACGTCGACGTTGCAACGCATGCGGTCGTTGGCCGCGGCCATGTCGGCCGCCGAGAACGACTGCGACGAGAATCGCGGCTAGCCCACGCGGCGCCGCACGCGAACCGAGCATGAGCTTGACGCCTGAATCCGATCTCGAGCCCAGCGACGAGCCGCAGCGCGGCCCGGAGGTGCCCGACGTGCTCGCGCGCGAGTCGCGGCTGCTGGTCGAGCTGGCGCAGTTGGCCGACGATCGGGCGGCGGCCGAGCTGCGCGTCGAGGCGCAATACCAGGCGGCCAGCAAGTCGGCCCAGCGGGCATTCGAGGACGGGCGCTGGCGCTGGCCACGGAGCTGGAGATCGGCCGGCGCGACCTGGCCGGCGACTACGGCGAACAGCGGCAGCATGCCCTGGCGCGCTACGAGCGCGAATCGGCCGAAGTCGAGCGCGAGCTGGCCGAGCTGCAGGCCGACGTGGCCCGCGAGTTCGACAAGTCGCGCCGCAAGGCCGAGCGGAAGCTGAAGGAGACCCGCTGGGAGGCCGATACGCTTTACGAAGCGTCGAAGGACATCGCGCCGCGGCAGCTCAAGGAGTTCGAGGAAGTCGTCGAGTCGTGGCAGGCCCGGGTGCGGCAGGAGCACGAGGACGCGCAGAACCTGCTCATCCAGTGGGGGCAGCCGTGGTCGAACGCGGCGCAGGAGGTGAATCCCGAGGCCGAGAGCGGCGGGTGGCTGCCGCGGTTGCAAGAGCGCGTCAACTTCGTGATCGCCGAACGGCAGCGGCTGGCGGGGTTGCGGATCGCGCCCTTGGCGGCCAGTTATGCGCTGTTGTGGCCGTTCGGCACGGCGGGCATCGCGCTGGCGGTGACGGCGCTGGCGCACTGGTTGGGGCGCCGTCGCGGCGGCGGTGTTGCTGGTGCTGGGGTTTGCGGTGGGACTGGCGGCCTGCCTTTATCTGCGGCGGCTGTCGCGGCAACAGATCGACGCGATTTATCCGCGGCTCGACCAGGCCACCCTCGAAGCCGAGGCCTTGGCGCAATCGGCGCTCGAGGACGCGCGGGCCCGGGCAGCGGCCCAGCAGGCCGAGCTGCTAGCGCGTCGCGAGGCGGCCTTGCGCGGCGCCGACGAAGCGTACGCCGCGCGCATCGAGGCGATCACCGAGCGGCGCGATGGCCGGCTGTCGGGGCCGGTGCTGGAATATCCGCAAAAGGTCGAGGAAATCACGGCCCGCCGCGATCGCGATCTCGAGCTGGCCGAACAGATGCGGGCCCGCCGCGACGCCGAGCTGCGCCAGAAGGAGGCCGCCGGCCCGCAGCTCGAAACGCGCTACACGCGGCAAGTCGAGCAGATCGAAGGGCGGTACTTGAACCAGTGGCAGGCGCTGGGCGACGAGTGGCAGGCCGGGTTGGCGCGAATCGAGTCGCTGGTCGAGCGCATCTGGTCGAGCAACTGCCCGGCGGCGGGCCGCAACTGGCTGGCCGACCTGGGCGAGCTGGCCGCCGGCGATTGGCAAGCGGCCGCCGGCGTGCCGCCGGCGCTGCGGTTCGGCACCTTTCGCGTCGAGCTGTCGCAGATCCCGCACGGCGTCCCGCACAAGAGCGAGCTGGCCGAGCGCGGGCCCACGGCTTTCACCCTGCCGGCGCTGGTGGCGTTTCCCGATCGCGCGTCGCTGGTGTTCGAGGCGCGGGGGCCGGCCCGTCAAACGGCCATCGAAGCCGTGCAGGCCACGATGCTGCGGCTGCTGGTCAGCATTCCGCCGGGCAAGGTCCGGTTCACGATCATCGACCCGGTCGGCCTGGGCGAGAACTTCGCCGCCTTCATGCACCTGGCCGACTACGACGAAGCGCTCGTCACCAGCCGCATCTGGACCGAGGCGCAGCACATCGAGCAGCGGCTGGCCGACCTGATCGAGCACATGGAGAACGTGATCCAGAAGTACCTCCGCAACGAGTTCCAGTCGATCGAGGAATACAACCGCGAGGCGGGCGAGGTCGCCGAGCCGTTCCGCGTGCTGGTGGTCGCCAACTTCCCGGCCAACTTCAACGAGGCCGCGCAGCCGACGCTTGCTGAGCATCGTCGCCAGCGGGCCGCGCTGCGGGGTCTACACTGCTGCTGGTGGCCGACAAGCATTGCCGCTGCCCACCGGCGTGCCGCTCGAGGACTTGGAGCCGACACGCCACGACGTTCGTGGCCGCGACGGGACGCTTCACTGGCGGGATGCCCGACTTCGGCCGGTTCCCGTTGGAGCTCGACGCGCCCGCCGACGCCGGCCGCGGTGACGCAGCTGGTCCACGACGGTCGGCGCGCCATGGCCAACGAAGCGGGCCGCGTCGAGGTGCCGTTCGAGTTCATCGCGCCGCCGGCCGAGGAGATCTGGACCGTCGTCGGCCAAGAGCGGCATCGACGTGCCGCTGGGCCGCGCCGGCGCCACCAGCTCGCAGCACCTGCAGCTCGGCAAGGGCACCTCGCAGCACGTGCTCATCGCCGGCAAGACGGGCTCGGGCAAGTCGACGCTGCTGCACGCCCTGATCACCAACATCGCCCTGCGCTACAGTCCCGACGAGCTCGAGTTGTACCTGATCGACTTCAAGAAGGGGGTCGAGTTCAAGATCTACGCCGCCCACGAGCTGCCGCACGCCCGGGTCGTCGCCATCGAGAGCGAACGCGAGTTCGGCCTGAGCGTGCTCGCAGCGGCTCGACGCCGGAGTTGAAGTCGCGCGGCGACCGCTTCCGCGCAGCGGGCGTGCAGGACCTGGCCGGCTACCGCGAGGCCGAGCCAACGGTGCCGATGCCGCGGATCCTGTTCATCGTCGACGAGTTCCAGGAGTTCTTCGTCGAGGACGACCGCGTGGCGCAGGACGCCGCGCTGCTGCTCGATCGCCTGGTGCGGCAGGGCCGCGCCTTCGGCATCCACGTGCTGCTCGGCTCGCAGACGCTGGGCGGGGCCTATTCACTGGCGCGCAGCACGCTCGGGCCAGATGGCGGTGCGCATCGCCCTGCAGTGCAGCGAGGCCGACGCGCACCTGATCCTCAGCGAGGACAACTCGGCGGCCCGGCTGCTGTCCCGCGCCGGGCGAGGCGATCTACAACGACGCCAACGGCCTGGTCGAAGGGAATCATCCGTTCCAGGTGGTCTGGCTGGGCGACGAGCGGCGCGAGCAGTATCTGGACGCGGTCCACGCACTGGCCGAGCAGCGCGGTTACATCGCACGGCCGCAGGTGGTGTTCGAGGGGAACGTGCCGGCCGACCCGGCCCGCAATCCGCTGCTGAGCGAGGTGCTCGGCGCGGGCGGCCCGAGCAGGCGCCGGCGGCGGCGCAGCTTGGTTGGGCGAAGCGGTGGCGATCAAGGATCCGACGGCCGTGATGCTGCGGCGGCAAAGCGGCAGCAACCTGCTGGTCGTGGGACAGAACGACGGGGCCGCGCTGGGAATGTTCGCCACCGGGCTGGTGAGCCTGGCGGCCCAGCATCCGGCGAGCGTCGAAGGCCGGGCCTCGTTCTACGTGTTCGACGGCGCACAGCATGGCTCGGAGGAGAGCACGTCGCTGGCGCGGCTGCCGGCGCTGACTTCGGACACGGTGCGGGTGGTGGGAGGCCGCGAGCTGGCCGCGGCGGTCGGGCAGTTGAGCGCCGAACTGGCCCGCCGCCAGGAGGCGGCTGAGACGCCGTTTCCGCCGGTGTATGTGTTCGTGTACGGCTTGCAGCGGATGCGCGACCTGCGGCGGCAGGAGGACGACTTTGGCTTCTCGCGCTCGGGCGAGGAAAAGCCGCCCGACCCGGCCAAGCAGTTCGCCACGATCGTGCGCGACGGGCCGGCATTTGGCATCCACGCGATCGTGTGGTGCGACAGCCTGAACAACTTGCACCGTACGTGGGACCGGCAGACGCTGCGGGAGTTCGAGTACCGCGTCGTGCTGCAGATGAGCGCGAACGATTCGAGCGCCTTGATCGATACGCCCGTGGCCAGCCGGCTGGGGGCCAACAGGGCGCTGATTTACAGCGGCGAGGAAGAGGCGCTGGAGAAGTTTCGCCCCTATCGCTGGCCGAGCCCGGGGTGGCTCGAACGGGTTCGCCAGCAACTGCGCGTGGCCGACGACGCCGAAGGGGCCAAGCGGTTGACGGTGTGACAGGCGAAGGTTTTCAGCGCACCGGGGCCACCGTTGGCGGCTGCGCGCTCGAGCCTTCAGCGCGGGCGGGCCCGCCGTGTATGAAGCGGTTGCAGCCGCTGTTGCCGGACACGCTGAGCTTGAAGGGTTGCAGCTCCTCGTCGATGCAATAGCCGAGCGTGTGATCGGCCACGGGGTCGTCGGGCTCGAGCTGCCACCACTTGCAATCCCGGCACTGGCCCCAATCTTGTTTGTCGGCCATGGCCTGAGCCTCCGGAGTCTGATGCGTGTGCGTTGAAATCGGAAGGTTGATCACGCTGATCGATCCCTTCTGACTCGAAGAGGGTGGCAAACAGCGTGCCAGCGGCCAGGGATCGGTGATCTTCGGGAAAAATCACGCCGCGCGGCTCGGACCGCTGCTAGAGGGCGATTGCTCGACCGCCGCGCTGGTCGCCGGCAGTTCGTTTGGGGCGCGCATCGCTGGCAATCTCTCGTCTGGCAACCCGCTCAGGGATCGCAAGGGCGGCTGAGCGCGGCCCTGGCTGAAAGTTTTTTGGCACGCAATCTGCTAGCGGTTGGGGTTGTTGGGTTTCGCGGCACTGCGTAAAGCGCCGGGAAAAGCCTGCCCAACGCGGCCTTTAAGCGGAGAGATGGACGATGTTGACCCTACTAGCTGACTTGACGATGTCTCCCGGCGGCGTTATCTCGTGGATTATGATCGGCCTGGTCGCCGGCTGGTTGGCCAGCATGACGATGAGCGGCGGCGGCTACGGCATCGTCCGCGACATCGTGCTGGGGCTGGTCGGCGCGCTGATCGGTGGTTTTATCGCGGGGTTCTTTCTCGAAGGCCAGGCGGGCTTTTGGGGAAGCATCGTGGTGTCGTTTCTGGGTGCGTGCGTGCTGATTGCAATCGCAAGAGCCCTCACGCCTGGCCGCGCGGCACGATGACGGCGAGTCCGCGGTCCCAGGAAGCTCTTTCGAAACGATAGTTCAGGTGATGATGGATCGTGAGGCCTCTCCGCCCGTCGAGCGACGTCTGCCCGTGGGCGCCGAGCTGCAAGCCGGGGGCGGCGTGCATTTTCGGGTATGGGCGCCGCGTCGTCGGCGTGGTGCTGGCCTTGGGGTCGGCCGAAGCGCGGCAAGACTTCGAGCTGAATAGCGACGCGCACGGATACTTTTCGGCGCTGGTGCCGCGGGCGAAAGTGGGCCAGCGCTACGGCTTCTGCCTGGATGACGATCCGCGGCCGTATCCCGATCCCGCCTCGCGCCGCCAGAGCGACGGCCCGCACGGATTGTCGGAGATCGTCGATCCGGCGGCTTACGCCTGGCACGACCACGACTGGCCGGGGCTGAAGCTCAAGGGCCAGGTGTTCTACGAGCTGCACGTCGGCACGTTTACGCCCGAGGGAACCTGGCGGGCGGCGGCCGAAGAATTGCCGCGGCTGGCCGAGTTGGGCATCACGGCGGTCGAGATGATGCCGGTGGCCGAGTTCGACGGCGCGTTCGGCTGGGGCTACGACGGGGTCGACCTGTTCGCGCCGACGCGGCTGTACGGCACGCCCGACGACTTGCGTGATTTCGTCGACCGGGCTCACCAGGCGCGGTTGGGCGTGATCCTGGACGTGGTTTACAACCACCTGGGGCCGACGGGCAACTACCTGGGCCAGTACTCGAACGATTATTTTTCGCCGCGCCATCGCACCGACTGGGGCGACGGCATCAACTACGACGGCGAGAACTGCCAGGCCGTGCGCGAGTTCTTCAGCTCGAATGCCGGCTACTGGATCGACGAGTTTCACTTCGACGGGCTGCGGCTCGACGCCGTGCACGCGATCGTCGACGATTCGCCCGATCACATCGTCAACCTGGTGGCGCGCCAAGTTCGCGGGGCCGCGCGGGGCCGCGGCACGCTGGTCGTGGCGGAAGATGAGTTTCAGGACATGCGGCGGCTGACGAGCGGCGAAGGGGGAGAACATCTCGACGCCGCCTGGAACGACGATTTTCATCACGCCGCCCGGGTGGCCATGACCGGCCACAACGAATACTACTATGGCGACTATCGTGGCACGCCGCAGGAGCTGATTTCGGCGGTCAAGTGGGGCTACTTGTACCAGGGGCAGTGGAACCATCGCCAGCGGAAGTTTCGCGGCTTTCCGGCGCTCGACGTCGACGGCTCGCGATTCGTGATCTTCCTGCAAAACCATGACCAGGTCGGCAACACGCCGCTGGGCCGCCGCATCCACGAGCTGACTTCGCCGGGGCGCTTTCGGGCCTTGACTGCCCTGATGCTGCTGGCCCCCGGCACGCCGCTGTTGTTCATGGGCCAGGAGTTTGCCAGTTCGAGCCCGTTCTTGTTCTTTGCCGATCACGAAGCGGGTCTGCGCGACCTGGTGCGCGAGGGGCGGCACGACTTCATGCGGCACTTCCGGCGGCTGGCCGGCAGCGACGCCGAAGTGTGCCTGGCCGATCCGGGCGATCCGGAAACGTTCGAGCAGTCGAAGCTCGATCTGTCCGAGTCGCGGCGCAACACGGCCGTGTACGAGCTGCACCGCGATTTGCTGCGGCTGCGGCGCGAAGACCCGGTGTTTGCCGCCCAGCGTGCCGACCGCGTACACGGCTCGGTGCTGGCGGCGGAGGTCTTTTTGCTGCGCTTTCTGGGTTCCGCGGGGGACGATCGTTTGTTGCTGGTCAACCTGGGACGCGACCTGGATTGGCAGCCGGCGACCGACCCGCTGTTGGTGCCGCCGCTGGGGCGGCAGTGGCGGCTGTCGTGGTCGAGCGAAGACCCGCGCTACGGCGGCCCCGGCAGCGGCCTGCTCGATCGGCAAAGCTGGTGTATCCCGGGCCATGCGGCGCTGGTGTTGGCTGCGGAGCCGGCCGAGCCGGAAAGCGTGAAGATTTCGGGCAGTTGAGGTCGAGATTCGGGGCCTGGGAGCATTTGGGTGGCGAAGTTTTCCGGCCCGTGCCAGTGGACGCATGGCCTTTGAGTTGAACAATTGCAATATGCCGCTGACCCATGCGCATTAAACCAGACAACCGCTGATGACCTTCATGCAAAGACGCGCTCACGGCAATCGCAAGGCCAGCGAATCATCAGCGGCGCTGCCGGTGGATCGGCTGTGGTACAAAGACGCGGTCATCTACCAGCTTCACGTCCGCGCGTACTTCGACAGCAACAACGACGGCATCGGCGATTTCGCCGGGTTGACGCAGAAGCTCGACTACCTGCAAGACCTGGGCGTGACGGCGGTGTGGCTGTTGCCGTTTTACCCCTCGCCGTTGCGCGACGACGGCTACGACATTGCCAGCTACACCGACATCCACCCGGCGTATGGCGATCTGCGCGACTTCAAGGAGTTCGTCCGCGAGGCGCACGCCCGCGGGCTGCGGGTGATTACCGAGCTGGTGCTCAACCACACGTCGGACCAGCATCCCTGGTTTCAGCGGGCGCGGCAGGCCAAGCCCGGCTCGCCGGCCCGCGATTTCTACGTGTGGAGCGACACGCCCGAGAAGTATGCCGACGCGCGGATCATCTTCAAGGACTTCGAGGTGTCGAACTGGGCCTGGGACCCGCAGGCGAAGGCCTACTACTGGCATCGTTTCTATGCGCACCAGCCCGACTTGAACTTCGACAACCCGCGCGTGCAGCAGGCGATGTTCGACACGCTCGACTACTGGCTGCGGCTGGGAGTCGACGGGCTGCGGCTGGACGCGGTGCCGTACCTGTACGAGCGCGAAGGGACCAACTGCGAGAACCTGCCCGAGACGCACGCCTTCTTGAAGCGGCTGCGCAAGCACATCGACGAGGAGTTTCCGGGGCGGATGCTGTTGGCCGAGGCGAACCAGTGGCCCGAGGACGCGATCGCCTACTTCGGCGAGGGCGACGAGTGCCAGACGGCGTTTCACTTTCCGGTGATGCCGCGGCTGTTCATGGCCATCCACATGGAAGACCGTTATCCGATCGTCGACATCCTGCAGCAGACGCCGCCGATTCCGCCCGACTGCCAGTGGTTCATCTTCCTGCGCAACCACGACGAGCTGACGCTGGAGATGGTCACCGACGAAGAGCGGGACTACATGTACCGGGTTTATGCTCGCGACCGGCAGGCGCGGATCAACCTGGGGATTCGCCGCCGGCTGGCGCCGCTGTTGAACAATGACCGGCGGCGGATCGAGCTGATGAACGCCCTGTTGTGCGCGCTGCCGGGCACGCCGGTGATCTACTACGGCGACGAGATCGGCATGGGCGACAACATTTACCTGGGCGATCGGCACGGCGTGCGAACGCCGATGCAGTGGAGCCCCGACCGCAATGCCGGCTTTTCCGAGGCCAACCCGCAGCGGCTGTATTCGCCGGTCATCATGGACCCCGAATACCTTTTCGAGACGGTCAACGTCGAGAACCAGCAGAAGAACTCGCACTCGCTGTTGTGGTGGATGAAGCGGTTGCTCGCCTTGCGGCAGCACTACACGGCCTGGAGCCGGGGCAGCCTGGAGCTGCTCGCGCCGGAGAACTCGAAGATCCTGGCGTTCACGCGCGACCATGAGGGCCAGAGCGTGTTGATGGTGGCCAACCTGTCGCGGTTCGTGCAGTTCGTCGAGCTGGACTTGTCGCGGTTCGCGGGGCGGCAGCCGGTCGAGATGTTCGGCCACACGCGGTTTCCGCGGGTGACCGCGGCGCCCTACGTGCTGACGCTGGCGCCGCACTCGTTCTTCTGGTTCGCGCTCGAACCGCAACCGGTCGAGCAATTGGCGGCCGAGCCCGAGGGTGGCGAGTCGGCGCGGCTGGCCGTGCATCCCGAGGCGCCGGAATGGGTTCGCGGACGGGTGCGGCGCAACTTCGAGGCCATTCTGGTTCGCGAGCTGCCGAAGCGGCGCTGGTTTGCCGGCCAGGGGCGGACGATCCAGGCGGTGCGGATCGTCGACGCGATTCCGCTGAAGAAGGAGGTGCTGCACAGCACGCCGCGGCTGTTGGTGCTGCGGGTCGAGTACATGGAAGGCGAGAGCGAGATGTACGTGCTGCCGCTGGGCAGCGCGTGGGGCGAAGAGGCCGAACGGGTCATGGCCACCTCGTTCCATAACGTGCTGGCGCCCATGTACAACCCCACGACCAAGGAGACGGGCGTGTTGTTCGACGCCTCGCAGGATCGGGCCACGGCAATTGCCATGCTGGAGCTGATGATGCGGCGCCGGCGGCTCAAGGGCCTGCACGGCGAGCTGAGCGGCTGGACGCGCAGCGACGTGCTCGAAACCGCGACGCCGCTGTTGGAAACGATGAGCGTGGCCCCGCCGCGCGGCGATGAGAGCCGCAATTCGATCGTCTACGGCGAGGCCTGGATCTTGAAGCTGCTGCGGCACATCGAGCCGGGCATCAGCCCCAGCGTCGAGATCGGCACGTTTCTCGACGGCGACGAGCCGCGATTTCCGCAGATTCCCAGCATCCAGGGGGTGCTTGAGTATCGTCCGCCCCAGGAAGAGCGGCTCGTGGCCGGCATCCTGCACACGTTCGTGCCCAACACGATCACAGCCTGGCAGTTCGCGCTCGACGCGTTGGGCCGATTCTTCGAGCACTTGATGGCCCAGCCGATCGAGGCCCGCCCCGTGCCCGTGCAACCGGCCGGCCGTTCGCTCCTGGCGTTGGCCGCCGGCGAAGCGCCGAGCACGGCCAAGGACCTGTTCGGGCGCGGTGTTGGAGTGGGCGGCCCTGCTGGGGCGGAGGACCGGCGAGATGCACCTGGCGCTGGCCTCGGAGGGCAAGGACCCGGCCTTCGCACCCGAGCCGTTCAACCAGTTTTACCAGCGCCTCCTGCTACCAATCGGCTCGCAGGCTGGCTTTCCAGGCGCTGTCGCAGTTGCGGCGGAACCTCACCTCGCTGCCCGGTGATGCCCAGGAGCTGGCCTTGGAGCTGTTGGGTCGCGAAAGGCAGGTGCTGGAAAAGTTCCGCGCCCTGGTCGGCGAAAAAATGGTCGCCCAGCGCATCCGCATCCACGGCAATTTCCACTTGGGGCACGTGCTGTACACGGGCAAGGATTTCGTGATCATCAATTTCGACGGCGAGCCCGAGCTGTCGCTGTCGGCGCGGCGGATCAAGCGTTCGCCGCTGGAGGACGTGGCGGGCATGGTGCGCTCGATCCACTACGCCACGAGCGAAGCGCTGTTGCACCTGGCGAAGATCGGCGTGGTGGCGACCGACGCGGTGTCCGCCTGGCGCCAGGCGGCCGACTTTTGGCACCAGTGGAGCAGCTCGGCCTTTCTGCGGGCCTACCTGGCGACGACCGAGGAGAGCCGGCTGTTGCCCGGCGCGCCGGAGCTGGTCGACCAGTTGCTGCAGTTCCACTTGTTGGAGCGCGCGATGGGCGAGTTGAGCTATCAACTGGCCGGCCATTCCGACCGCGCGGCGATTCCGCTGCGCGCGATCCTCGACTTGTCGAACGCATGAGGGGTCGGCGCCTGTAGCCGGCCTCTTTGAGGCCGGTGCGCGCAGCGAGGATCCCGGGGTCGCAGACCCCGGCTACAGAAGAGAAACTCGCCAACGTTAGCGGGCGCTGCGCTAGCCTTTGAACAGGGAATCTTCGGCGGGCGCAGGCGGGCTTGCAGCACGACCATCGAGCAGGGCTCGAGCGGGTAGGCCTTGCCCGCGACGGGCGTGCCGCGCTGGCTGGCCTCTTCGGCGGTGTCGAACACGAGTTCCCAGGGCGAGGCGTTTTGGCCGGGCGGCGGCAGCACGAAGCGGATCGTGTTGCCGTGGTCGGCGTTGAACAACAGCAGCATCGTGTCGCCGGAGATCGACTCGCCGTGTTCGTCGACGTCGATATCGCCGCCGAACAGTTGCACGCCGAGGCAACGGACGTAGCCGGTCTTCCAGGCTTCCTCTTCCATGGGGTCGCCGGTGGGGTCGAGCCAGGCGATTTGCGGCGCGTCGGCCCCGTGGATCGTCTGGCCGTGGAAGAAGCGGCGGCGGTGGAACACGGGCTGTTCGTGGAACAGGGCCGTGACGGTGCGCGTGAACTTCAAGAGCGACTCCTGCTCTTTTCCCAGGTCCCAGTCGAGCCAGGAGATTTCGTTATCCTGGCAGTAGGCGTTGTTGTTGCCGTGCTGGGTGTGGCCGATCTCGTCGCCGGCCAGCAGCATGGGGGCCCCCTGCGAGAGCAGCAGCGTGGCGATGAAGCTGCGTTTCTTTTTTTGCGCAGCTTGCACACGGCCGGGTCGACGGTTTCGCCTTCGACGCCGCAATTCCAACTGATGTTGTCGTTCGTGCCGTCGCGGTTGTCTTCGCCGTTGGCTTCGTTGTGCTTCTCGTTGTAGGCGACGAGGTCGTGCAGCGTGAACCCGTCGTGGGCCGTGATGAAGTTGATGCTGGCGTGCGGGCGGCGGTTGCTCCATTCGTAGAGGTCGCTCGAGCCGCAGAACCGCGTGGCAAACTCCGACACCACGCCGCCGTCGCCCTTCCAGAAGTGGCGGATGCAGTCGCGGTACTTGCCGTTCCACTCGGACCACAACACCGGAAAGTTGCCGACCTGGTAGCCGCCGGCGCCCAGGTCCCACGGCTCGGCGATCAGCTTGACCTGCGAGATCACCGGGTCCTGGTGGATGATGTCGAAGAACGCGCCCAGCTTGTCGACGTCGTGCAGCTCGCGGGCCAGGGTGCTGGCCAGGTCGAAGCGGAACCCGTCGACGTGCATGTCGGTGATCCAGTAACGGAGGCTGTCCATGATCAGCTGCAGCACGCGCGGGTTGCGCATGTGGAACGTGTTGCCGCAACCGGTGAAGTCCGTGTAGTAGCGGGGATCGTCGGGCGAAAGGCGATAGTACGAGGCGTTGTCGATGCCGCGGAACGAGATCGTGGGCCCCAGGTGGTTGCCTTCGGCCGTGTGGTTGTAGACCACGTCGAGGATGACCTCGATGCCGGCCGAGTGCAGGTTGCGGACCATCGTCTTGAACTCGCGGACCATGTCGCCGGCGGTGGCCGAGGCCGCGGCCGAAGCGTAACGCCGCTCGGCGCGAAGAAGGCCAGCGTGTTGTAGCCCCAGTAGTTGACCAGGCCGCGGTCGACCAGGTTGCGATCGTCGACGTGGTCGTGGACCGGCAGCAGCTCGATGGCCGTGACGCCGAGCGTCTTGAGATAGCGGATCGCGGCATCGGAGCTGAGCCCGGCGTAAGTGCCGCGAATTTTTTCGGGCACTTCGGGGTGGAGCTTCGTAAAACCCTTGACGTGCACTTCGTAGATCAGGGTCTTGTTCCAGGGCACGCGCGGCGCGCGGTCGTCGCCCCAGGTGAAGGCATCGTCGATGACCGTGGCCAGCGGGGCATAGCGGGCGCTGTCGCGATCGTCGAACGACAGGTCGGCTTTCGGATCGCCGAGGCGGTAACCCCAGGTTTCGTCGGCCAGGCGGGTTTCGCGGGCCACGGCCTTGGCATAGGGGTCGAGCAGCACCTTGTGGGCATTGAAGCGATGGCCTTCGGCCGGCTCGTAGGGGCCGTCGACGCGATAGCCGTAAATCTGGCCCGGCAGGATGTCGGGCAGGTAGGCGTGCCAGACGGTGTCGGTCTGCTCGGCCAGTTGGATGCGCTGCGACTCCATTTCGCTGGTAGGTGAATCGAACAAGCAGAGGTCGACGCGCGTGGCGTGTTCCGAGTAGAGGGCGAAGTTCGTGCCGCTGCCGTCCCAAGTCGCTCCCAACGGATAGGGCCGCCCAGGCCAGACTCGCATTTTCATATAGGTACTACAGGTTACTGCCAGTTTCGAAGATCGAATCGATACGATCGCGGACGCATTCAACGGGGACCGGTCGCGACGCGCTCGCCGAAGAGCAGCGCGATGGGAAATCGCTGGAAGAGCGCTCCCGCGTCGAGCACGAGGCGCCCGCCCTCGGCGGCCGCTTCGAGCACCTCGCCGCTGAGCACGTCGCGCCAGCGGCGCGGCGCGTCGGCAGGCAGCTCGACGAGCGTCTCGCGCCACCAGCAGGCGGTCGGCCAGCGCCCTTCGGGCGGAGTCTGCGTCAGGTCGGTCTCGCGCCAAGCGGCCAGCGCCAGCCGGGGCACCACGACCAACGCCCACTGGGGCGCGGCCCTACGGGCAAAGGCGCAGAGCTGGCCCTTGCGCGGGCCATCGGCCGACAAGGCCAGGTAATCGCCATCGAACAGCGCGGGGTACTGGCGACGCAATCCGAGCGCCTGCCAGACGACGTACATCTTGTTGCGCTCGTCTGGCCAGCGGGCCACCAGCTCGCGCACGAGCCCGGTGAGGTCCTCGTCGGCCCGCGCCACGAGGCAGGCCAAGGCGCGGCGGCGCGACTCGAAATCGACCGGGCGGCGGTTGTCGGGATCGACGAGGTTGAAATCCCAGAACTCAGAGCCCTGCCAGACGTCGGGCACGCCGGGGGCGCACAGCTTGACGAGCGTCTGGGCCAGCGAATTGACGAACCCCGCCGGGGCGATCAAGCGCACGAAGCTGTCGAGGTCCTGCACGAAGGGAGAGCTGAAATCGGCCAGGATCGCGCGGATGAAGTCGGCCACGGCCCGGTCGTATTCGTCGTACGGGTTGAGCCAACTGGTGTGCAGCTTGGCCTCGCGGAACGCCTTGTCGACGTATTGCACGATGCGATCGACGTAGTGCCCGCGCTCGGCAAGGTCCAACTCACCGAGCGGCCACGTGCCGACGAGCGTCTGGTAGATCAGGTGCTCCTCATTGCTGTCGGGCACCAGGGCCCCGTCGAGCTCTTGCTTGGCTGCGGCGTTGAGCGAGCGCCAGCGGACGATCGCGGCCTCCCATTCCTCGGGTATTTCGGAGAGCACGTTGAGCCGCGCGCGGAGGTCGGCTCCGCGCTTGGTGTCGTGCGTGCCGGTGGCCAGCATCGTGTGGGGCCAGAGCTCCGTCTGCTCGTCGATGCGGCGGTGGAAGTTTTCGATCGTGGTGCCGGGAATCGTGGGGTCGCCACCCACTTCGTTGAGCGACGCGAGCGGGTAGTAGCGGTAGAAGGCCGTGTCTTCCCAGCCCTTGGCCATCACCGGACCCGTGACCTGCTGGACCTTGAGCACGAACTGCCGCCGCTCGGCGCGGGCTTCGTCGGACAGCCCGTCGGGATCATCGAGCAGCAGGACCGAGGCGATGAAGTCGAAGAACGAGGGGCTCATCGCCGGGTTGCGGCGCTTGGCGGCGCGCACGGCCGACAGGATCCGCTGCCGATCGGCGTCGCTGGCCTCGTCGGCGCCGGGGCGAATGTAGGTGCGATAGACGGGGAAGCAGGCCACGACCTCGCGCAGCGCACGATAGAGCGACGGCCGGGTGAAATCGCGCGAGCGGCGATGCTGCTCCGAGATCTGGTCCAACTGGTGCGAGAGCATGTACAGCTCGCTGGAAAGCGAGGTGCCCAGGATCGTGCGCTTGCTCTCGTAGAGCACTTCGGAAAAAGCGTCGGCCTGGCCGAGGTAGCGGGCATAGACGTCGCGCATCGCGTAGGCCCCCCGGCGATCGACGAAAATGCCGTTCAACAGGTTGAGGAAGTCGTAGCCGGTCGTGCCGTCGGCCTGCCAGTCGGGCGGCAGCATCTCGTCGTGCCCCAGGATCTTCTCGACGACCACGTACAAGTCGGGCTGGCCGTCGCGCCGCGGCGCACGGCTTCGTGCAGGCTTTCGAGATATTGGCGCAGGTCGCGCAGGCCGTCGGCGTGGTCGATGCGCAGGCCCGTGATCCAGCCGCGCTCGACGAACCGCAGCACCATTTCGTGCACGGCGTCGAAGACCTCGGGATCCTCGACGCGGATGGCGGCCAGCGAGTCGACGTCGAAAAACCGCCGGTAGTTGATTTCGTCGGTGGCGACCCGCCAGTAGCAGAGGCGGTACGGCTGATCGTCGAGCAGGGCTTCGAGCTTGTCGAAACTGGACGAGTCGCCGGCGCGGCCGTTGTAGCCGTCGATCGTCTGCGCCAGGCGCGGGCGACTTCGGCGCTGGTTTCGACCAGGGCCGACAACCGGCGCCGCGCAGACCTCGCTCTCGCGGTAGCGCTGGCCGACGGCTTCGCCCTCGACCTCCGTTCGCGCGGGCAGGTGCTCGAGCGCCGTGACGATGCTCTCCAGCTCCATCCGCTCGGGCACTTCGGGGGCCAGCTCTTCGGCCACCCGGTCGAGCGCCTGCTTGAGCACCGGCACCCAACTGCGGGGGTCGGTGGGAAAGCGGCGCTCGTAATAGCGGATCACCAGCCGCATGTCCTCGTAGGCCAGTTGCAGCTCCTGGTCTTCGAGGATCTTGCCGAACTGATCGCCGAGCACCGGCAGCAGGACCTTGCCGCGGAGGGCTTCCTTGGCCGGGGTCCAGTCGATGTCGAAATAGTGCGAAAAGGTCGATGCCTGGCCGTGCTCCAGCACGTCCTGCCACCAGGCGTTGTGCGGGTCGTCGATGCCCATGTGGTTGGGCACGATGTCGACCAGCAATCCGATGCCGCGGCCGCCCAGCGCCGCGGCCAGTTGGCCCAGGTCGTCTTCGTCGCCCAGCCGCGGCTCGAGCTGCCGGTGGTCAACCACGTCGTAGCCGTGCGTGCTTCCCTGTCGGGCCCGGAAAAAGGGAGACAGGTAGAGGGCGCCGATGCCCAGCTCGGCGAAATAGTCGACCAGCTGCCGTGCGTCGTCAAAACGCATGGCATCCCCCAGTTGGAGCCGGTACGTGGCGCGCGGTATGGTCGGCTTACGCGGTTTCACGGCGATAACGATCTCAACGCGGGCCAGTTTCCAGGCGAAGTCCTGGTGAATAGGAGGTTCGAATGGCAGCTAGCGGGCCAATCTGGCCGGCACACCGCCAGAAGGGCTTCCGCACAGACAAACTGCCCACTGTCGCAAGCCCTTGACGCACAATATCCCACATTAGCCGGCAGACTTCCAGCGACGGTCCCCATGGCGAAGTTTAGCCGCGCCTCGGCAATGGCGGGTCCGGTTGCAGCTTCGGTGCCAACGGTGCTTCGCGTGCCTGTTCCGCGGGTTGCGCGGCGCGGCGATCGCACGCTGCACGGTGTTTCGCGCTCGATGCGGAACCGGCGAATCGGCGATACTATTGCATCCCATTCGCACGGAAGGAGAGCGATGAGCGAGCCCGTCGTTTGCCGCAGGCCCTGCCGCGAGCCCCACGACTGCCAGCCCGAGCGCTTGCAGCGGCTGGAATGGCTGGTGACCAACGGGCTGGGCGGATACGCGTCGGGAACGTTGAGCGGGAGGTGCACGCGGCGTTATCACGGGCTGCTGGTGGCGGCGCTGCCGGCGCCCTTGGGCCGGATGATGATGTTCAACCACCTGGTCGAGCAGATGCGCCTGCCCGGCGGGCGCATCGTGCCGTTGGCCGGCGACATTCATGCCGGCGCCGCGCGCAGCGAGGCCGGGGCGCTGGCCAGCTTTTCGCTCGTGGATGGGCTGCCGGTGTGGCGTTACGAAATCGACGGCGTCGCGCTCGAGCGGCGCGTGATCATGCCCTATCGGGCCAACACGGTCCACCTGATCTATCGGCTCGCCGGCGAGGTGCCGATTCGGCTGCACATGCGGCCCGGGTTCCACTTCCGTCAGCACGAAGCTCCCCTCTCGACGCTGAGCAGGCCCTACCCGGTGACCGCCATGGGCGATCGCTTCGAGATTTGCGGTCACGATCTGCCGCCGATTCGGATGGGTCTCGGCGGGCAGTCCGGAGCGATGGTGCTCGACGGCGGACGACTTTACGAGGTCGAATATCCGCTGGAGCGGGCGCGCGGCTACGCGCATCGCGACGTGCTCTGGTCGCCGGGCTATTTTCGCGTCGACCTGGCGGCGGGGCAGCAGGTGGCGCTGACCGCGTCGACCGAGCCGTGGGACGCGGTGATGGCCGTCGATCCGCCAGAAGCCCTGGTGGCCGAGACCGAGCGCCGCCGGCGGCTGATCGACCAGGCGGTGCCCGCTGCCCGCGAGGGTGCGGCGGCCGAGCTGGTGCTGGCGGCCGACCAGTTCATCATCACGCCCACCACGCGCGTTGCCGACGCGGCGCGGGCGGATGCGGCGGGCGACGAAATCCGCTCGGTGATCGCCGGCTACCCTTGGTTCACCGACTGGGGCCGCGACACGATGATCTCGTTGGAAGGCCTGACGCTGGCCACCGGCCGCCACGTCGAAGCCGGGTATATCCTGCGCACCTTCGCCCAAGACGTGCGCGACGGGCTGATTCCCAACCTGTTCCCCGAAGGCGAGCAGTCGGGCGTGTATCACACGGCGGATGCCACGCTGTGGTACTTTCACGCCCTCGGCCGTTACGTGGCGGCCAGCGGCGATCGCGGCACTGTGCGGCAATTGTTGCCGGTGCTCGTCGATATCGTCGACCATCACGTGCGCGGCACGCGCTTTGGCATCGGAGTCGATCCGGCCGACGGCCTGCTGCGCCAAGGGCAACCGGGTTACCAGCTCACCTGGATGGACGCCAAGGTGGGCGACTGGGTCGTCACGCCGCGACGCGGCAAAGCCGTCGAGATCAACGCGCTGTGGTACAACGCCTTGCGGCTGCTGGCCGGCTGGCTCAGGGAGGAGGAACAGGCGGCGCGGGCCGCCGAGATCGACGAACACGCCGACCGCGCGCTGCGGTCGTTCAACGAGCGCTTCTGGTGTGACAAGCGCGGCTGGCTGTACGACGTGGTCGACACCGAGGGGCCCGACGACGCCTCGCTGCGTCCCAACCAGCTGCTGGCAATTTCGCTCGATCATGCGGTATTGGCCGAGAAGCGCTGGCGGCCGGTGGTCGACGTCGTGGCCGCGCAGTTGCTGACGCCGATGGGCCTGCGCACGCTGAGCCCAAACGATCCGCAGTATCAGCCGCGTTACGACGGCGATCTGCGGGCCCGCGACGCCGCCTATCACCAGGGGACGGTCTGGCCGTGGCTGATCGGGCCCTACATCGACGCGCTGTTGAAGGTCTATCCGCAAGAGCACGAGCAGGCGAGGCAGTTGCTGTTGGCGTTTTCGCCGCACTTCGACGAGGCTTGCATCGGCACGATCAGCGAGATTTTCGACGCCGAGGCGCCCGTATCCTCCGCGCGGCTGCATCGCGCAGGCCTGGAGCGTGGCGGAAGTGTTGCGCTCGTGGATCAAGACCACGCCGGTCAGCAGTCAACCGATGGGGGCCTCTCCGTGATGCACGGGGAGCATCGGGCCGGTCACTTGGGAAGCACGGCCTGAAGTTGCTTGATCGAGGCGGGCTTGACCAGGTAGTGGTCGAAGCCGGCCCGGCGGGCTTGTTCGCGGTGGTCGTCGTCGTCGAAGCCGGTGATGGCGATGAAACAGGGGTTTGCCAGTTGCGGGTCGTTGCGCACCGCGTCGACCAGGGCGAGGCCATCGAGCTCGCCGCCCAGGCCCAGGTCGGTGATGACCGCCTGGGGGGCGAATTCTCGCACGGCCGCCAGAGCGCCGTGGCCGTCCTGGGCGGTCACGACCTCGTATCCGGCGCGCGTGAGCAAGGTCTCGAGCAGCAGCAGCGTGTCGCGCTGATCGTCAACCACGAGGACCCGACAAACATGGGGCGGAGCGGTCGACATCAGCTCGAGCGGTGAAGCGTTGAATGGCGAGAGGCACGGGCGCGGTCGGCATCATCGCAGAGCGAGGAAGCGCGTGCAAGTTGCGGGGGGCACAGAAACCGCGGGGTTTTCGCGCCCGCCGGATACGGGCGCGAGCCTATGCGACGAGGGACGAGGGCGGCCGTCAATTCACCGGCAGCCCGGTCTTCAATCGTAGATGGGACGCGCGATCAGTGACCAGAGGGTCTTCATGGCGACCGTGGCTTGCATGGCGCGTTGACGACGTTGGTGGCTGGTCCAATTGGCGCTGATCTGTTCGCGGCGACGCGCAATTTGTCGGGCGGTCGGCAGGCAGCGCTCGGAAGTCTGAGTGGCTGGCATGATGGCTCGCCTCCTACTCGATCAAAAACCCCACGGCTTGAGGGGCAAACAGCGTGCCTAAGCGGCTCGCAACGCGGCTCGGCGAGCCGCAGTCGCCCTGGGAGTCGTCGCATCTCCAGGCTACCGCGTATTTTTCGCGCGGCGATCGAGCCTCGCAAGGCAATGACACCAAAGGGTGGTGGGTCGGTGCGATCGATCATCTTGCCTGGTCGCCGGCCGCCACAGCGTCGAGCCGCGAGCAACCAGTCTGGCCGCTGGCGCATCATCCAGGTTTCGGCTGGTCCCATGGCCTTGACCACGGCCGAACGAAAAGGGACATGTTCCTACGCATTGCGCGATCGCGACGGTGCGTTTCCGCGGCCAGTGGCACGCGGCATGCATGAGCCAAGTAACGTTGTGGTCGCGAGGAACAACGCTTCGTTCGAGCGTGCGTGAGAAGGCAATTGAAAACACAACCACATTGTCGACGGAGGCTATTGCCATGTTGTATTGGGCACTGTTGTTTCTGGTGATCGCGCTCATCGCGGGCATCTTCGGATTTGGCGGCATCGCCGCCGGCGCAGCCTCGATCGCGCAGATCCTCTTCGTCGTGTTTCTGGTGCTGTTCGTCATCAGCCTGTTCTTCGGCGGGTTTCGCCGCGGTCCGACGCCGTGACGGCGGGAACGCGAAAGAAGACAGGCTGCGGGCCGGGGGGCAGGCGTCGTCTGTGCGAACCCGAAGTTTTCCAGAGAGGAGTTTTGCCATGAGGAGCATGAAGAGTTTGAAATGGATCGCGGGCATGTTGGCCTGCTGCACGCTCGTGGCGTATAGCGCGTTGGCCCAAGCGGCCGACAAGCGAAGCGACGAAACGTCGGCTGGCGCCACGACGCATCGTGCCAGCAAGCTGATCGGCATGAGCGTCCGCAACAGCCAAGGCGAAAAGCTGGGGACTGTTGAGGACCTGGTGGCCGACATGAACACCGGCAAGATCGGCTACGTGGCCATGGGATTCGGCGGCGTGCTGGGCTTTGGCGAAAAACTGTTCGCCGTACCGTTCGGCCAGCTCAAGTTCGAGCGGGGCACCAACGAGAGCTACTTCGTGCTCAACGTGCCCAAGGAGGAGCTCAAGACGGCCCCGGGTTTCGATCGTGACCATTGGCCCAACATGGCCGATCCGAACTGGGCGAGAGACATCGACCAGTATTACCACCGCCATGCCGCGAAGTCGTCCACGACGAGCAGCGTGAAGACTTCGAAAAACCAGTAGACCTTGGCGTCAGCCTCCCATGGATGGCTGGATCGCGCTGCCGCACGGCCCGGCCCGGGCCCTAAAGAGTGGGACTCGGGCCGGGTTTATTTCGCCGTGAGCCGGGGCGGTGGTAGCTTGCTGTCCACCATGGTCGGCAATCGGGCACAACGGTTGTGCGCTCGCCATGAAGGCGGGCACAGAACCCCGTTGATTCGGCTGTCGACTTCTAAACGGCGCGGTGGCACGGCGTATGCAACATGCGCCGGCTCCCGGGCAGGGAAGAATAGGCGTCCGAGCGTCCAGCGGAGGCTGTTTGCAAGTCGCCGCGTGAAGGGAGTTTTGCCGCCATGGTGCTGAACGCCGCTTGCGTGATTCCCCCGACGCGCGATCGATCGCAGCGCTGCGAGCACGATTTGTCGCGCCGCGTCACCGAACATCTTTGGTCGAGCAACTTGCCAGGCCTGCGGCGTTTGTGGGTCGAAGCCCGACGCGACGCGATCGTGCTGCACGGCACGCTCGGCTCGTACTACGAGCGGCAAGTGGCCGTGGCCCGGGCAGCCGCGGTTCGCGGCGTGGCGCGGGTGGTCGATCGGCTCGAGGTGCGTGGCTAACCGGCACGGCTCCGCCAGTTGGCGGCGGATGGATTGGTTTGCTCGGCGTAGCTTCGGGGGCCGCGACTTGAATGTCGACGATGCGGGCCACCCCGAATAATCCGCTGGATTTGCCGCGGTAAATGCGAGCAATTGGCTAATCGAGGCTCACGAGCGATAATAACACGTGCGGCCGGAGCAACCGCTCGACCGCCGCGTGCCTAAGTGGGGCAAACTGGCCTGGCCTGGAGTTTTTCGACGATGTCAACCGTGCTGGCAATCGACGATGACCGCGGCGTTTGCTACTTCATCCAGGAAGCCTTCAAGACCAGCGACATTCGCGTGTGTGCGGCCCGCACGGCCGCCGAGGGATTGGAAGCCCTGCAGCGCGAAACGCCCGACGTCGTGCTGCTCGACGTCATGCTGCCGCAGGCCTCGGGGTTGGAGGTCTTCGAGCGCATTCGCAAGTTCGACGCCAAGCTGCCGGTGATCTTCATCACGGCTTCGGGCGACAGCGAGACGGCGATCGAAGCCATGAAGGGCGGCGCTTACGACTATCTGTACAAGCCGCTCGACGTGTTCAAGGTTCGCCAGTGCGTCGGCAAGGCGCTGGAGATGCGCCGCCTGATGCACGTGCCGGTGCTGATTCCCAGCGGCGGCGACGAGTCGGCCGGCTCCGACGCGCTGGTCGGCCGCAGCCCGCAAATGCTGGACGTCTACAAGGCGATCGGCCGGGTCGCGCCGCAAGACGTCACGGTGCTCATCCGCGGCGAAAGCGGCACCGGCAAGGAACTGTCGCGCGGGCCATTTACCAGCACAGCGAGCGGGCCGGCCGGCCGTTTTTGGCGGTCAATTGCGCGGCGATTCCCGAGACGCTGCTGGAAAGCGAATTGTTCGGCCACGAGAAGGGCTCGTTCACCGGCGCCGATCAGCGGCGGATCGGCAAGTTCGAGCAATGTTCGCGGCGGCACGCTGTTTCTCGACGAAGTTGGCGACATGTCGCCCGCTGCGTGCAGAGCAAAGCTGCTGCGGCTGCTTGCAGGAGCAGCGGTTCGAGCGCGTTGGCGGCAACGTGTCGATTCAAATCGACGTCCGCGTGCTGGCCGCCACGAACCGCAACCTGGACGACATGGTGGCCGAGGGCACGTTTCGCGAAGACCTGTTCTACCGGCTCAACGGCTTCACGATCGAGCTGCCGCCGCTGCGAAAGCGCGAGGGCGACGTGCAACTGCTGATCGAACACTTCTTGCCGGCCTGCAGCCGCAAGATGGGCAAGGACGTGCGCACGATCGCGCCGAGGCGCTCGAATTGCTGCTGTCGTATTCGTGGCCCGGCAACGTGCGCGAGCTGCAAAGCGTGATCAAGCAGGCCGTGTTGCAAACGACCGGCCCGATCGTGCTGCCCGAGTTCCTGCCGAAGTCGGTGCGCAACCGGGGAGGCGACGGCGGGTCGGGCCAGCAACAGGCCCCTTTGGCCGAGGAACTGGCGACGTTCATCGAGGAGCGGATTTCGGCCGGTTCGCAGCAGGTTTACGCCGAGGCGCTGGAGTTGATGGAGCGCTGCCTGCTGCGGCGCATCCTGACGCGCACCGAGGGCAACCAGTCGAAGGCCGCCAAGATCCTGGGCATCACCCGGGCCAGCCTGCGGCACAAGTTGCGCGCGCTGCAGATCTCGATGGAGCACGTCGTCAACATCGGCGACAGCGAAGCCAAGCGCAAGGTCGAGACCGAGCACGAGCCGAAGAATTCGCCGGCCGCGGTGTGAACCCACCGACGCGCTTGTCGAGCGCGGCTCGCTCTGCAATTGGTTCCCGTCAGGATTCGTGGCCGTCGCCCGCGGCGGCACGATAGGGCAGCAGGGCCTCGTGCAGCCGCGCGATCTCGTGCTCGAGCGACTCGATCGACGCTTGGGCCGCGGGCAGGTCGGCGTCGAAGCCGGCCTTCTCCAATCGGGCCGCGATCCGCGTCGTGGGATGCGCGTCGAAATTGCCGGCGAGCCCCTTGAGACTGTGGGCCGCGTGACCCAAGGCCGCGGTGTCGCCGGCCTGGATCGCCTGGCGAATCTGGGCCACCAGGCCCGGATAGTCTTCGAGAAAGAACTCGACCAGGTTGGCGAAGAAGGCCCGATCGTGGTCCAGGCGTGCCAGTGCCGCCTCGAAGTCGAACGCGCTGGCGGCGCAACTGTCTAGCGGCGCGGCCGATGGTGTGGCCGCGGCGGACTGCCGGGCCCGAGAATCAGGATTGTCGGTGGGCATGGCGAGTCCCTCGACCGGTTGAGTGCGGCGCGCAGTGCGGACTGGCTTGACCAGGTAGGCGTCCATGCCCGCAGCCAGGCATCGTTTTTGATTCCCCTGCATAGCGTGTGCCGTAAGCGGCGCGGCGCGGCGCCGAACGGGCTGGAGGCGGATCAGGTCGACGCGTTCCGCGGCCGTTGCACGCCATCTCAACCACGTGGCCTCGCCTGGTCAAGATACACTGGACGAATGTTTTCGATCGCGCTCACGGGCGCTGTGCGAGTGGAATGCATCGTGGTCGCGGAGCGATCCAAATTCGGCCGCCGGCAGGGGACCGCGGCCCGCCCTTGGCAGCGGGGCTGGACCATCGGTCGCCCGCGGTGCCTTCGCGCGCGCTGCGGCTGGGTGTTCTTGCCGCGTGATTGGGCCTGCGGGTTGTCTGGGGGGGGCGACGGGCGGGGCCTCGGACGGCGGCGAATTGACTTCAGACGAATCGGACATAGGCTTGAAAATGGCAAGCTCGGACTAAAGCGTGACGTGCAGCTCACCGGCTGCGATTGGCCCGCGATTTGCTCCCTTCGTTGGGGTCTTGGCACCTCAAGATTAAGGAGATTTCCCAAATGATCAACCAACAAGTGCTAGCCGGCCACTGGAACGAAGTCCGTGGCAAGCTCAAGGAAAAGTGGGCCGAACTGACCGATGACGATCTGCTCAATTTCAGCGGCGACGTCGACCAGCTGATCGGCCGCATCCAGCAAAAGACGGGCGAAACTCGTGAGGCCATCGAGGCTTACCTCGACACGCTGGCCGAGCAGGGCGCCAGCCTGGCGGCCGCGGCCCGCGACAAAATGGCGGGCGTGGCCGACGACATGCGCAGCGCTATGAAGTGCTGCAAGAAGGGTTCCGCGAGGGCTATGCCCAAGCCGAGCGGGCCGTGCAGGATCGTCCCGGCCAGGCGCTGGCGGTCGCCTTTGGGGCGGGCTTGATCGTGGGAGTGGGCGTGTCGCTACTGCTCCGATCGAGCGGAAACGCACAGGCGCACGGCCGTTCGCTGGCCGACAGCTTCGGCCGCCAATTGCTCGATGCGGTGCGCGGCGCATCGCATCCGGACCGCAATAGCTGACGTATCGTGGCACGCTGCCACCGGGCGGCGCGGCGGCGGCGTGCGGCATCGGACGCCAAGGCGGCGGGTTTTTTGAGCGGCTGGTTTTTACCTGGTGCAACGGTTCCCATGAATTCCGAGCATCGCGACGACATCCAACGCCAGATGGCGGCCCTGCGCTCGGCGCGTCGCAGGACTTGAACGGCTCGATCGACAGCGCGAAATTGCTGGCCGATTGGCGCTGACCATTTTCGCAAACGCCCGGCGCTGTTTTGCGGGGCGGCGGCGGTGTTGGGCTTTGCCTTGGTTCCCTGGCGTCGTGCGGCACAGCCCGCCGCGCCGGCCGGCGCCGGAGCCTGCCGCCGCGACCAGTCCGCCGCCCGCGCCGCAGGAGCGCGAGTCGCTCGCCGCGGTGCTGGCCGGGATGGCGTTGAGCGCGCTGGCGCGGTTGGCGGTCGATGCGGCCAGCCGGCAGGGGCGCGCCTGGCTCGAGCAATACTTCGCCGAGTCGCAGCGCGCCGCCGGCGAGACTCGGGAGCCGTCGAGCACCGCCAAAAGCGAGGAGCACGAACCATGATCAATCGCATCAGCAAGGCGAAAGCCACGTTGCACGAAGCCGAGCGCCAGGTGAGCCAAGCGGTCGCCGCGGCGCGGCACTGGCGGCCCAAGTGGCACCGCATCGAGGACACGATCACCGATTACCCGAAATCGTCCCTCATGGCGGCCCTGGCCGCGGGAGTTCTGCTCGGATGGATCATCAAACGACGGTAAACGGCGAGGCGCACGAGGTTCCGTCGCGGACGCTGGCGCGCAACGCGGCCGGCATCGCCCACGAGCTAGTGGGCATGGCGGAGTTGCAGGGCGAGCTGCTGGCGGCGGACTTTCGCCAGATCGTGCGCGACGCGATCCGCGGCTTGAGCTTTTGGGTCGTGGCCGGGCTGTTGGCTTTTGCCACCTTGCCGGTGGCGCTGGCCGGCGCGGGGCTGTGGCTGGCCGAGGGCCTCGATCAGCGCCCGGCCGCCGGGCTGCTGTGGGTGTCGCTGGCCGCGGCCCTGCTGGCGGCCGGCGCCGGAATGGCCGGTTGGCTGCAGTTCCGCATGCAGGCCATGACGCTGGAACGCTCGCGCCGCGAGCTGCGCGAAAACATCATGCTGCTGAAGCAAATCCTCACCGAGCAGTCCGCCCGCGAAGCCGCCGAGCGGGCCGCGAGCCGCGAATGAGCGGCAGGAATGATTGATTCATTGATTCGTGGCTTTTCCAAATCCCAGTAGACAACGACTTAGAACCTATCCGAGACCCGCTGGGGGAGAGGGGGACAGTCCCATTTTGCTCCGAAGACTCCGCAAAATCGGGACAGTCCCCGGCGGTTTTCGGATAGGTTCTTAGCAATTAGCAAAAGGATCCGAACATGTCCCCGACAGCGAATCGGAACGTGCGGAGCGGCGATCACCGCAAGGCGGTCGAGAGCCCGCAAAAGATCAAGCACGACCTCACCGACGCGGTGGTCGAATACGCGCGGGAGAACCCCGGCTATGCGGCCTTGACGTGCCTGGCGATCGGCTTCGTGCTGGGCTGGAAGCTGAAGCCCTGGTGAGCGGCGACTAGGGGGCGGCGTTAGCGGGCGCGAAACCTGAGCGGGCAAGACATGGCCGCTGGGCCCATTCGTTTGACGGTTGGTTCCGGCGTCACTTCGTCAATGGCAGCAGCTTGACGTTCTTGTACCAGACCTTGTGGCCGTGGTCCTGGAAGCCGACGTAGCCGGAGCGGGCAAAATCCTTGACGGCCCGCGGCTTGCCGTTGAGCTTGAACTTGTGGGGCTGGCCGTCCGGGCAGACGCCGGGCTTGTCGAAGGCGTCGCAGTTGAGCTGGCTGACCTGCTGGCCATTCAGCTTGACGCTGATCTGGGGGCCCTGGCAGCGGATTTCGATCGCGTTCCACTGGCCGGTGCCGTGGCTGGCCGCCGTCGAGGGCGCCACCAGGTCGTAGATTGCGCCCATGTCGTGTTTGCCAAGGCCATCGCCGGCCATGACCTGGACCTCGAAGCTGGTGTTGACCGGATCGCGCGGGTTCTCGACGCGGAAGAAGACGCCGGAATTGCAGTGCGGGTCTTCCCAGCGAACGTCGCACTTGAGCACGAAGTCGTCGAATTTGCCCTCGTGCAGAATGAGGTATCCGCCGGATTGATAGGGCACGAGGCAGCCGTCCTCGATCTTGGTGGCAATCGGCTTGCCGTTGTTGCACCGCCAGCCGGTCAGGTCCTTGCCGTTAAACAGCAACTGCCAGCCCGCGGCCTTCTCGGCGTCGGTCAGTTGATTGTCGGCGGCGAGGGATGCGGCGGGGAAGCCGAGTGCCGAAACGAGGATGAGAGGAAGCAGCCTGCGGCCCATGGGGTGCCCTTTCCAGAAGACTCGCGATTTCAAAGTTGCCGTTCGATGATGGCTTGGACTGAATGACGATGGCTTGGACTGAATATGGATGATCGCGGCGCGGATTTCAAGAATTAGGGAAGCCCGCCACGATTCGGCGAGCGGCCGTGTGAGCTGCTTCACGCGCGTCGGAACGGCGCAACAGCACAAGTTCCGGGGAGGGTCGGCCGAGGGGATCGGCCCGCGCCGAAGTGCGCGCGGCGGCGCCGCGGTATCAGTGGACAGCCGTTTGTGCGAGGGCATAACGCCTGCCCGCGGTGGCGCACGGCCGAGTTCGGCTACATCTCCATCAGCTTTCGCTTCAATTCAGCGATCCTTCGCTCCAGCTCCGCTCGCTTCTCCTGCTGGGTTTCGGCCGAGCGGATGTCGCGATTGCGTGCCATCTGCGCGTAGAGGGCCGCGATCTGCCGCATCAGGTCGCCGCGGCTGGTTGTCTGTTCTTTCTTTTTTGCCATACGTGGAGTCGCGAGCCGCGAAGCCACCATGATTATCAAGGCAGCCAAGCGCACTGTCACGGCTCACGATGGGGCGGGTGCCCTACCCCCTTTGGAGCGTTCGGGTGGTAGAATTGGCGTGTTTTCACTGCCAGGCCCAAGCCAGCCCGCTTCGCCGCCCCCCCCGGGGTTGGCGCGGTGGCGGACGTCCTTGGCGGTGTTCTCTCGCCATTGAAGGCCATCCGCGCGGGATTCATACTGGTCGGAAAAGCGATCGGCATTCAGGTCCGAGTGTCATTCGGGGAGGCGGTTGCCATGGCTCCGGCGAGATTTTGGTTGGCCTTGTGGACGGAAAGCCTCGCTCGTTCAGGGCGACGAGTGGCGGCGCTCGCGACGAGCGGATCTGCGGTATGCGCCGCCATGCTGGCGTGCGAAATTGCCTTGAGAGCCGAACAGCCGGCCGCGGCCCAACATCGTGGTGATCGTCATCGACGACTTCGGCTGGGCCGATCTTGGCTGCTACGGCAGTTCCTACTATCGCACGCCGAACGCCGATCGCCTGGCCACCGAGGGCATGCGCTTCACGGCGGCCTATGCCGCTTGCCCGGTCTGCTCGCCGACGCGGGCCGCCTTGATGACCGGCAAATACCCGGCCCGGCTGCACCTGACCGATTACATTCCCGGCGTGCGAAATTCGCCGGAGCACAAACTGCTGCGGGCCGAGTTTCACCAGGAGCTGCCGCTGGAAGAAATCACCGTGGCCGAGATGTTGCACGACGCCGGCTACGCCACGGCCTCGATCGGCAAATGGCACCTGGGGGGCAAGGGCTATGAGCCGACGCGGCAAGGTTTCGACATCGGCCCCGGCGGCGTGGACGTCGGCTCGGTGGCCAGCCATTTCGCGCCGTTTCTCGATCGCACCCGCGAGCCGCTGCCCGGGCTCACCGAAGCGCCCAGGGGCCAGTTCCTGGCCGACCGGCTGACGAGCGAATCGCTGAAGTTCATCGAGGCCAACCGCCAGCGGCCGTTCTTTCTGTACCTGCCGCACTATTCAGTGCACACGCCGATCATGGCGCCCAAGGCCCTGATCGACTACTACAAGACGGTGAAGCCGACGACCCTGCAAGACAATGTCACCTACGCGGCGATGGTCGAGAACATGGACCAGGGCGTCGGGCGGATCATGCAGAAGCTCGACGAGTTGAATCTGGCCGACAACACGCTGCTGATTTTCACCTCCGACAATGGCGGGCTGGCGACCGGCGACGGCCCGCGCACTCCGGCCACGAACAACGCGCCCCTGCGGGAAGGCAAAGGCTGGCTGTACGAAGGGGGTATCCGCATTCCGCTGGTGGTCCGCTGGCCGAAAGTCGTGCCCCCGGGCTCGACGTGCGACGAGGCGACCAGCAGCGTCGATCTGCTGCCCACCGTGGCGGAGCTGTGCGGCTTGAAGCTGGCCAAACCCGTCGACGGCCAGAGCATCGTGCCGCTCATCAACGGGACCGGCCGCCTCGATCGCGAGGCAATCTATTGGCACTACCCGCATTACGCGCCGCAGGGGGGCAAGCCGGGGGCGCGATTCGCGCGGGCGACTACAAGCTGATCGAGTATTACGAGAACGGCCGCCGCGAGCTGTACGACGTTGCGCACGACGTCAGCGAATCGACGAACCTCAGCGAGCGCGAGCCCGCGCGGGTCGAGGCGTTGGCCGGCAAGCTGGCGGCCTGGCGCAAGGCGGTCGACGCCGACATGCCGCGGCCGAATCCCAATTACCTGCCCGACTCGCAGGATGAGGATGGCAACATCACGCTGCCGGCGCGACGGCCGTGGTGCACGGCGTGATGCTGCGCTACGAGCCGCTGCCGCACAAGCGGACGCTCGGTTTCTGGACGCGCGCCGACGATTGGGCCAGTTGGGAATTTGTCGTCAAGCAGCCGGGCACGTTCCGCGTCGAGATCTTGCAAGGGTGCGGCAACGGCAGCGGCGGCAGCGAGGTCGACTTCACGATTGGCGAGCAAACCCTCGCGGCCAAGGTGGCCGAGACCGGCGGCTTCCAGAAGTTCGTCGCGCGGCCGATCGGCGAAGTGTCGCTGCCGAAAGCCGGTCGATACACGCTGTCGGTCAAGCCGCGCACGAAGCCCGGCGCGGCCGTGATGGACTTGCGCCAGGTCCGGCTGGTGAGCGTCGACGGGGGGAAGTGACGCTACACGGGTCGAGAAAACGGGGACGGGAGTTGTTCTCCGCGGCGTGGCACTGGCGGCGTGGCACTGGGATCGTGCCAGCGCGGATGCCAATTGCCGGTTCAAGAAGCACTGGCAAGATGCCAGTGCCACCAAGTGGCGCAGCCTGGAGCGGCGTGATTCTGCGCCGGCCTACTTTGCCGGCGGGAAGACGTGGTAGCCGGGCGTATTTAGCCGCACGCGGTAGAGGGCATAGCGGCGCTTGGCGTCGGGGTCGGTCGGCTTGGGGCCCAGGCCGGTGATGTACAGCGTACTGGCCTCCTCCCCGATGCCGAACACGCAGTTGCTGGGCTCGCCCGGCGTGAGGATCGTGGCCAGCTGCTCGCCCTGGGGGCCGAACACGTAGATGCCGGCCAAGGGACCCGAGCCGGCGGTGGCGTAAATGTTTCCCTTCATGTCGAGCGTCATGCCGTCGATGCCGCGGCGGTGCGGGCCGAAGTCGTGCAGCACGCGCTTGTCGGCCAGCGTGCCGTCGGATTGCACGCGGAAGGCCACGAGCTGGTGCTTGCCTTCCGGCTTGCTGTTGTTGTCGGCCACATAGACGGTCTTGTCGTCGGGCGTGACGATGATGCCGTTGGGCTTTTCCACGTCGCGCGTGGCCACGCGCACCTTGCCCTTGCCGGTCACCAGCAGCACGCCCTCGAAGTCGAGATTGCGCGGCTCGTCGCCGACGTAGCGCGGGTCGGTGAAGTAGATGTGGCCGGTGGTGGTGATCGCCAGGTCGTTGGGGCTGTTGAAGCGGTTGCCGTCGAGCCGGTCGGCCAGCATGCGGCGTCTTGCCCGACCAATCGGTGATCGAGATGCGGCGGTTGCCGCCGGGCGCGGCCCCTTCGCAGGCGATCAGGTTGCCGCGGGGATCGAACTTGAGTCCGTTCGACTTTCCGCTGGGCTGGCGAAAGACCGTGGTCTGGCCGGTCTTGGGATGGTAGCGCATGATGCGATTGCCGATATCGGAAAACAGGATCGCGCCGTCGGCGGCCGGCGCCGGGCCTTCGGTGAAATCGCCGTCGTTCCACAACAGCTCGACCTTGGCCCCCGGCGGCACGATCGAGTCCTGGGCCGTGGCCTTGAATTCGTCGGCCCGCGCAGCGGCGGAAAGCCATCCCACGGCGACGAGGGTCGCGAGAACCATGATTGGCCAGGACGATGGGCGAGAGGGCGCGGTTGTCATCAAGGTGTGTCTCCTGGAACGCGTGCGCTCGTTGGGCAAGGACCGCCTGGGGGGCGGCGTTCTCATTGTGGGCTGGCGGAAGTGGCGTCGCAAGGCAATCGGGCTCGAAGGCGGAAGCTCCACGAACCGGCTGCATAATCGTCGCAACTGCTACGGCCTGCCGGCAGTTGCCGCCGCCGATCGCCCTCGCGGAGAAGCGGGCGGCGTATGCTTCGATTGCGGCGTGGTTTTCGTCACGCGCGACGTGGCGAGCGAGCAACTTCCTGCGGCTGGCGATCGCGAGAGGGCGGCGTGGAAATCGTGCTGGCAATCGGAGCTTTGGCGGCGCTGGCGTGGGCGGCGGCTGTGATGCTGCGCGGCGGGCTCGTCGGTGGGGCGCTGTTGGTGCTATTGGCGGGAAGCTGCTTTGGCTTTGCCTTCTACAACCTGCCGACCGGGCCGATCCCGCTGACGCTCGATCGGCTGTTGTTGGTCGTGCTGGTCGCCCAGTACGCGCTGTATCGCCGCTGGGGGCGGACCGAGCGGCAACCGGCAACCAAGGCCGACTACCTGCTGCTGGCGTTTCTCGCGCTGCTGGTCGTCAGCACGTTCACGCACGATTTCAATTATCACAACCGGCTGCCGGCCGCGCAACTGGTGTTCTTCTTCATGATGCCGGCCGCGCTGTACTGGATCGTCCGCCAGACGGCCTGGACGGTGCGCAGCGCGCAATGGCTGTTCGCCGCGCTGGGCCTGTTCGGCGTGTACCTGTGCGTGACGGCCATTGGCGAAACGCACCAGGCGTGGTGGCTGGTGTGGCCCCGATACATCGGCTCGGCCGCGTATCCCGAGTTTTTGGGCCGCGGGCGTGGGCCCTATTTGAACCCGGTGGCCAACGGCATGGTGCTGGCGCTGGGGCTGTGCGCGGCGGCGATGTTCTGGCCGCGACTGGCGCGAGCGCCCAAATTGCTGCTGCTGGCGAGCGTGCTGCCGCTGTTCGCTTACGGGCTGTATTGCACGCTGACGCGCAGCGTGTGGATCGGGGCGGCCTTGGGCCTGACGATCATCGTCGCTCTGAGCACGCCCCGCGGCTGGCGGGCGGCCGTGCTCGGCGGGGTGGCGCTGGTCGCGGGCGTGGGCGGCGTGGTGGGATGGGAATACTTCTCGGCGTTCAAGCGCGATCAATACGTCAGCGCCGAGGACGTGGCCGAGTCGGCCAAGCTGCGTCCGATCCTGGCCGTGGTCGCCTGGCACATGTTCCTCGACCGCCCGCTGCTGGGCTGCGGCTTCGGCCAGTACATCCAGGAAGTGCCGGCCTATCTGTCGGATCGCTCGACCGAGCTGCCACTGGAAAAAGCGCGGCCCTACATCCAGCACAACGCCTTCCTGGCGCTGTTGGTCGAGACCGGCGCGCTGGGGCTGGGGCTGTTCGTGGCGTTGATCGGCAGTTGGACGTTGGCGGCCTGGCGGCTGTGGCAGAACGTGCTGGCGCCGCTGTGGGCCCGGCAGGTGGCGCTGGTGTTTCTGGCCTTCATGGGCATCTTCGTGGCCAACGGCATGTTCCACAACGTGTTGATCATTCCGATGGTCAACATGCCGCTGTTCTTCCTCGGCGGATCGATCATGGCCCTGTCGGGCCGCTGGCATGAGTCCGCATCGAGTGAGCCGCCGAAGCTGTGGGTGAGCGAGTCGGAGCTGGCGACGGTGGGCTGATCGCCCAGCGGCATCGGAGTTCGCGAACCTGGTCCCCACCAACCCGACGCGCAAGCGAGGGAATGAAGACGAGGAGCCCTCGCTTGCGGCATCGGGCTCGGGTCACGGCACCATCCAGGGCACGAGATAGGCTTGGGCCAGGGTGACGAGGCCGACCAGGGCGGCCAGGGCGATGCTGTGGACGAAGACGAAGCGGAGGATTTTGCCTTCGCTGCCGGTCTGCTCGGTGGCCACGGCGGCCACGACGATGCTTTGGGCGTCGATCATCTTGCCCATCACGCCGCCGGTGCTGTTCGAGGCCACGATCAACGTGGGGTTCAGGCCGAGCTGTTCGGCGGTGATTTTTTGCAGGCTGCCGAACAGCGCGTTCGACGAGGTGTCGCTGCCCGTCAAGGCCACGCCCAGCCAGCCCAACAGCGGCGCGAAGAAGGGGTAGAGCACGCCGGTCTTGGTGAAGGCCAGCCCCAACGTGGCGTCGCTGCCGCTGAACTTGGTGACTAGCGCCAAGGCCAACATGCAGGCGATCGTCAGCAGGGCCCAGCGCATCTTGACGAAGGTGTCGACGAACTGGGCCGCGAAGGCCGTGGGCGAAATCCGCAGCCAGAAGGCGGTCAGCACGGCGGCCAGAAAAATGCCGGTGCCGGTGGCCGACAGCCATTTCAATTCGTAGATGGCCGTCTCGGCTTCGCGGGCGCGGTCCGAGCCGCTTTCGACCGGGGCGACCGGCGGGGCGCGGTACACCTTGCCGTGCAGGTAGGGCACCTCGAAAGCGAGCTTGCCGATGCCGTGCAGCGCGTTGGGGTTCTTCGCGTCGCCGCCGTCGAGCGCGCCTGCGCACGAGCGGCGTGCCCCAGACGAACATCAGCAGCGACAGCAGGGCCCAGGGCATCCAGGCGCGGATGATGTCGCTGCGCGCCAGCGGCGGCGCGGCGTGCGCGTTGGGTGCGGCCGGCTCGTCGGGAAGTGCCAGACTTGTTTCGGCTGCCAGAAGCGCAGCAGCACGGCCAGCGCCACGAGCGAGCCTAGCCCGCCGACGACGTCGACCAGCGTCGGCCCATGAAAATTGGCAGTGAGGAATTGGAGCGTGGCAAAGGTGCCGCCGGAGACAAGAATGGCGGGCCAGCAGCCGGCCAGCCCGCGCCAGCCCGACATGGTGACGACGAGCCAGGCCGGGACGATGAGCGAGAAGAGCGGTAGTTGTCGGCCGGCCATCTGGCTGAGGGCCATTTCGTCGAGGCCCGAGATCTTGGCCAGGGTGATGATCGGCGTGCCCAGCGCGCCGAAGGCGACCGGCGAGGTATTGGCCAACAGCGCCAGCCCGGCGGCATACAGGGGCGAGAAGCCCAGGCCGATCAACAGCGCGGCCGAGATGGCCACCGGCGTGCCAAAGCCGGCGGCGCCTTCCACGAAGCTGCCGAACGAGAAGGCGATCAAGAGTGCTTGCATCCGCCGGTCGGGCGAGATGGCGGCGACCGATTGCTTGACGACGTCGAACTGGCCGGCGCGGACGGTGAGATGAAAGAGGAACACGGCGGCCAGCACGATCCAACCGATCGGCACCAGGCCGAAGCAGGCGCCGTTGGCGGCCGCCGCCAGCGCCGCGCCAACCGGCATGCCGAAGCCCGCGATCGCCACCAGCAGGGCCGCGGCCAGGCCGATGATCGCGGCGCGCGGCGCCGACTGGCCGATGACCAGCAGGCCCAACAGCGCGACGATCGGCGCGGCGGCCAACAGCGTCGACAGCCACGGCGAGCCGAGCGGATCGTAAACTTGCACCCACTCCAAGACGTCGGGCTCCCTTGGGCGAAACTCCTCGGCGTGCGGCGGATTTTGCCGCTATTCGATCCCGCGTTTGGCTGCTAGTCTACTGGCTGGCTCCAGGTACGCAAAACGAACACCCTGTGCAAGAACGAGGCACACCATGGCCAAGAACCGAAAAGCCGAAGTCGAAGCCGCCGCCAAGGAATTTGATTTCTCCAAGCACAAGTACCAGCTCGTGCTCGACACCTCGATGGGCAAGATCACGCTGGACATGATGCCCGAACTGGCGCCGGGCCACGTCAAGAACATGTTGGGGCTAGCGAAGATCGGCTTCTACGACGGCTTGACGTTTCACCGGGTGATCAGCGGCTTCATGATTCAGGGTGGCTGCCCCGAAGGCACCGGCACCGGCGGCCCGGGCTACACGATTCCCGCGGAGTTCAACAAGACGAAGCACGAGCCGGGCGTGCTGTCGATGGCCCGCACGAGCGATCCCAATTCGGCCGGATCGCAGTTCTTCCTTTGCCTGGAAAGAGTACCGCACCTGGACAACCAGTACACGGCCTTCGGCAAGACGGCCGACGCCGAGAGCCTGGCCGTGGTGAAAAAGATCGGCGCGGTCGACACTGGCGCGCAAGATCGCCCCACCAAGCCGGTGACGATCAAGAAGGCCACGGTCGTCGAAAAGTAGGCGCCGGCATTTCGCTGTTTGTCGCCATGTCCGGGGTGGCACTGGCGTCTCGCCAGTGCAAACGCGCCGTCAAAGTATGTTCTGCACTGGCAAGATGCCAGTGCCACCGCGCACCGTTCGATCACGCTGAAGTCACGCTCTCATTCCGTCAGGCCGAGGTCTTCGTACACGGCGGCCAGGAAGCGGCGCAGGCGGATGTCGTGCTTGGCTTCTCCCGGCATGCCGTTGAACGATGCGCACACGACCAGCTCGCGATCGGGATCGGCCATGCCCACCGATGACTGGATGCCGCCGTGGCCGAACGTGCGCGGCGAGCTGTAAGGGCCGAAGCCGTAGGGCACGGTGTCGGCGCCGTACTTCTTGGAATCGACGATCAGGCCCAGGCCCCAGTCGATGACGTGCTTGAAGGTTTCGTCGAACATGCCCACGCGCTGGGCCGTGGACATCGCGCGGACGCTGTCGGCAGTCAAAACCCGCGTGCCGTCCAGCTCGCCGCCGCCCAGCAGCATGCGGTAGAAGTGGCCCAGGTCGTGCATTGGGCCGTGGGCGTTCGCGCCCGGAATGCACAGCGCCGCCCCGGCGGCCGAGGCGAAGCGGTGTGGATAGGGAGGCAGCTTGTCGGTGTGGACCATCACGGCCATCCGCGGGCCGTAGGCGGCGTAGACCTCCGGCGGCATGCCGATCCAACTGTCGACCATCGCCAGCGGCAGGAAGATCTGCTGGCGAACGTAGTCGGAGAACGTGCGTCCGTCGACGCGGCGAATGATCTCGGCAAGGACGAACCAACTCGTGTAAGCGTGATAGCCCGCCTTGGCGCCGGGCGTCCAGCCGGGTTCGGGCCGGGCGGCCGCCATGCGGGCGATGATCTCGTCCCAGGGCTCGGTGCCCTCGACGGGGGCCCAGCGAAATCCGCCGGTGTGCGTGAGTAATTGGCGGATCGTGATCGCGGCCTTGCCGTGCTGGGCGAACTCGGGAACGTGCCGGACCACGGGGTCGTCGAGCGCCAGCTTGCCGCGCTCGACCAGTTGCAGGATCGCCGTGGCCGCGATCGGTTTGCCGGCCGACAGCCACAGCACGATCGAATCGGCGGTCATCGGCACTCCGGGCCGCGCCTCGCCACGGCCGAAGTCGGCGACCGCCTGGCCTCGCAAGTTGACGTACACCTGGGCGCCGACGTGCAAGCCGACCTGCCGGCCGTCTTCGATGACGGCGCAGGTGCGCGGCAGGACGTCCTCCGGCCGGCCAGTCGGGGCGCGAGTCGCAGTCGCACGATGATCGGCAGGTTGGTTCGGTATCACGGGGTAATCGTAGGCGCGCGGTCCAGGGCAGTCAGGTGGCTGGCACGAGCCAGGGCAGCACTGCTGGACAAGCCAGTGGTGGCACACGACGCGTGCCGATGCAAAGTTCGAGCGACTAGCGCTTCTTCCAATCGATGCCCGACATGCTGGCCAGGGCCAGCTCGAGGGCGTGGGTGCCGTCGCGGCCGTGGCCCTGGGCTTTCAGGGACATGTAAAGCTGGTGGGCCAGGGCCAGGCCCGGCATCGAGAGATTCATCCGCTTCGACTCGGCCAGGGCGATGCCCATGTCCTTGATGAAGTGCTCGACGAAGAAGCCGGGATCGAAATTGTTGTCGATGATTCGCGGGCCGAGGTTCGAGAGCGACCAGCTGCCGGCGGCGCCGGAGCTGACCGACTGCATCACGACCTTCAGGTCGAGCCCCGCGCGGTAGCCGTACAGCAGGGCTTCGCAGACGCCGATCATGCCGGTGGCGATGAGAATCTGGTTGACCATCTTGGTGTGCTGGCCGGCGCCGGCGGGCCCCTGATGGACGATCGTCTTGCCCATCGCCTGCCAGCAGGGGGCCAGGGCGTCGACGATTTCCTTCTCGCCGCCGATCATGATCGACAGCCGGGCCTCGCGGGCTCCCACGTCGCCGCCGGAAACCGGCGCGTCGACGGCATGAACCCCGACGGCGTGGGCCCGCTCGGCAATCTCGACGGCCAGCGACGGCTCGCTGGTGGTCATGTCGACGAGCACCATGCCCGGGCGGCTGCCGGCCAGGGCACCGTCGGGACCGAGGATGACGCTGCGCACGTCGGCGGGGAAGCCGACGATCGAGAACACGACGTCGGATTTTTCGGCAACGGCCTTGGGCGAGTCGGCCCAGGCGGCGCCGCGATCGAGGAGCGCTTGGGCCTTGGCGTGCGAGCGGTTGAAAACCGTGGCCGAGAAGCCGGCCGTGACGAGGTGCGAGCACATGCTCGACCCCATCACGCCCGTGCCGATCCATCCGATGCGAGTTTTTCCGGGAGAGAAGGTCATGGCTAGGCAGTGGGCTGTAGGCTGTAGGCTGTAGGCTGTGGGTCGGACAACAGAAGAACAGCGTAATGGCAAAAGAAGCGGCGCTCCAGAGGCCGAATCGGAAGCCGATCGAGCGCGCGTGACCCCAATTTAGCTCGACACCGACGATCGGGCCGCTTCTTCCGCGCCTACAGCCCACGGCCTACCGTCTACGGCCTTCCGCTCACCATCGATGCTCGGGGCGCTGCAGGATTTCGTTGATCACGATGGCCTGTTTGATTTCCTGAGGGTTGGCCAAGGCGCGTGCGATGGCCTGGGCGGGGGTTTTCACTTCGTCGCTCGGTTCCGGGGCGACGTCGGTGACGGGGAGAGCACTAGCGGGGCCGGGCGCCGCTCCCAACGTGCCCACCCGGCGATTGAACGCCTGCTGCAGGTGCCGCTCCATCTGCTGATCGGCGCGGACGATGTCGTCGGCCAGGTGCTCGACGTGGGAGCTGATCGAGTGGCCGCCCAAGTGGCGTTCGACGCTCTTGCTGATGGAGTCGAAATCGCGGGGCGAGATGGGCTCGACGTCGACGGGCACCTCGCGCGGCGGCGGGGGGGCGCGACGGCTTTTGCTCCGCGACGCGGTCGTTCGCCCGCGCGGCGGAGGAACTGCTCGATTTCGGCGTTGAGCTGCGCCTGGCTATTGGCGGGGCCCGCGGCGGGTTGAGCGGGGCGGGGCGGCCGCGCCGCGGGTTCGCCCGGCCGCCGCGGCTGCTGACGGCGGGCCGGGGGCGGCGCGGGCCGGGCCGAGGCCAACAACCGGTTGAGCGCGTAGATCACGAAGAAGACCAGCGGCACCAGAACCCCCCACCAGTCGTTGGCGGCCAGCGGCAGCATCGCTTGCATCGGCCGTTCTCCTGGCTGGGCGCGTGGGGAATTCGTGGGATTGGGAAACGTGGCAATCGCGGCGGTGCGCTACTTGCTGATGGGCACGCCGGCGATCGACTTGCGCATCTCGGTGTCGGCCTGCACGTTTCGCAGTTTGTAATAGTCCATCACGCCCAGCCGCCCGCTGCGAAACGCCGCGGCGATGGCGCGGGGCACTTCGGCCTCGGCCTCGACGACCTTTGCCCGGCTCTCTTCCATCTGGGCGATCATTTCCTGCTCCTGGGAGACGGCCATGGCGCGGCGCCCCTCGGCGTTGGCGCGGGCGACGCGGGTGTCGGCCTCGGCCTGGTCGGCCTGCAGCCGGGCGCCCACGTTGTCGCCGACGTTGATGTCGGCGATGTCGATCGAAACGATCTCGAAGGCGGTTTGCGAGTCGAGCCGGCGGGCCAGCACGGCCTTGGAGATACGATCGGGGTTTTCCAGCACGTGCGTGTGCGAATCGGACGAGCCGATGGCGCTGACGATGCCCTGGCCGACGCGGGCGATGATCGTCTCTTCGGTGGCCCCGCCGATCAACTGGTTGAGGTTCGCGCGGACGGTGACGCGGGCTTTGACTTTCAGTTGGATGCCGTTCTTGGCGTAGGCGTCGAGGGTTTCGCTGGGGCCGCCGCGGGCCGGGCAGTCGATCACCTTGGGATAGACGCTCGTCTGCACCGCTTCCAGCACGTTGCGGCCGGCCAGGTCGATGGCCGTGGCCAGCTTGAAGTCGAGATCGATCGTCTTGGCCTTCTTGGCGGCGATGATCGAGCGAATCACCAACGGCACGTTGCCCCCGGCCAGGTAATGGGCCTCGAGCGTCTTGCTCGTGATGCCGGTCTCTTCGGTCAGACCGGCTTGCACGGCCATGATCTTGCTGCGGACGATCACCGTGGGATTCACTTTGCGAAACGACATACCCAGCAAGTCGAAAATGCCGATTCCCGCGCCCGTCGTCACGGATTGGATCCACAAGCGGAAGTAACGAGTGACCAGGTAAAAAGCGACCATGGCCATCACCACGGCGATCAAAACGACGAGCAAAAAGATCAACTGCGTGGCAGTGGGATTTTGGGCGAACAAGATGGTCATGCGCTGCTCCTCGTGGCGGGCGTCACTAGGTTGTCGTCAGGATTCGCTTTCGATCTGCACGCGGCACGGGCTCCTGCCGGGCAAATGCTGGTGGCGGAATGTGAAGCGCGTCGCGATCCCGAAAAAGGCCGCGAGCCGGCGCCCGTCGTTTGGCCGGTACTTGATTGTCCCGGCAGGGCGGCGCGGGTGTCAAGCCAGCGGGTCTTCGAGCGAATCGAGACCGAGCGATTCGATGGGCTGCGACAGCACGTCGTCGGGCGGCGGCGGCTCGTCGTCGGCCGGCCGCACCAGCACCCGGTTGCCGCGAACCTCGATGACGCGGACTTGCTGGCCGGCCTCGATTGGCTGGCCTTCGCTGATCGCGTCGATCGTCCGGCCTTCGACCAGCACCGGGCCGCTGGGCAGCATCAGGGTTTTGGCGATGCCCAGCTTGCCGACCAACTGCCGCACACTGCGCCGCTCGGGCGAATCGGGCAGCACGTCTTCGCCCTTGGGCACGTCGAGCAACAGCCGGCGCCCCATGGGCGTTTTGGGCCACCAGCGGAAGGCCATCACCAGCGCGGTCGGCAGGGCCACGGCCGTGAGGGCCAGGAACAACAGGCCGGCGGCCGGCCCCCCGTGATAGAACGCCAGCACGATTCCGGCCAGCAGCGAGGCGATCGACAAGAACCCCAGCACGCCGCCCGAAGGCAGGAACACCTCGAGGGTGACCAGCACCAAGCCCACGACGAGCAGCAGCGCCGACCAGGCCAGGGATTCCATGGAAGTGCGAACAACCGGGGGTGACTTGATGCTCAGGCCAAGTGCCTTGAGCTTAGTCGAATTTTGGGGCGGTGGCTACACGCGCTCGGCCGAACGGACGACCACCCGGTTGCCGTGCACCTCGACGACTACCACGTCGGCGCCGCGGCTGACGACCTCGCCGTCGGCGATCACGTCGACCAGCTCGTTTGCGAAGCGCGCCTTGCCCGAGGGGGTGAGCTGGGTGGTGGCCACGCCGTGGCGTCCCAGCAGGTGTTCGAAGTCGACGAGCGACTCGCGATGGGAGATGACTTCGCGTTCGGCGTCGCTGGGCGGCTCGAGCATCATGTGGCTGAACAGGGGCGTGTGCGGCAGGTAGCGGCGCATGAGCACGGCCGCGGCGACGATTCCCGCGCCGACGCCCAGCAGGCCCAGCAGCGAATTCTGGAGTTGGGCCATTTGATACTCGTTGCGCGGCAGCACGAACGTCTGGCTGGCCAGCACGAGGGACGCGATCACCAGGATGCCGCCGCCGAGTCCGAATACAGCGGAGCCCGGCAGGACGAACAGTTCGAGCAAGATACAGCACACCCCGCCGGCGAAGAGCAAGACTTCGAGCCAGCCGGCGGTGCCCTCCAGGTGCCTGCTCCAGAAATAGAGTAGGAAGCAGAGCCCGGCCACGAAGCCGCCGATGCCGATGCCGGGAGCCTGCAGCTCGGCATACAGGGCCGCCCCGCCGATCAGCAGCAGCAGCCAGGCCACGGCCGGAGCGGCCAGGGCGTCGATCAGGTAGTCGGCCCAACTCGGCTCGGCCAGGGCCAGCTCGCCCTCCAGGCCGTAGCGCTGTTTGAAGGCGTTGAAGTCGTCGACCGTGTGGGCCAGGCCCAACTCGCTGGCTTGCTCGCCCTCGACGAGCAGCGGGGTGCCCGGCCGTGTGACCTCGTTGGCGCAGGTCCAGCTCGGCGGGTCGGCCTGCGCGGCCAGCTCTTCCTCGCAGAAGTAGTCGACCGTGGCGTTGCCGCGGTGCGTGTAACGAAACACGTCGAGTTTGGGATCGATCAAGGCGGCCGTCAGCGACCAGGAGCGCTTTTTCTTGGGGGCCAGGTTGTCGCGGACCGTTTCGACCGCGAGTTGGATTTCATCGGGCGAAAACTCGACCGCGCCGAACCGCCCAGCACGGCGTTGGGATGCATGACCAGTTGATCGCAGGCCAGCGCGACCAGCGCGGCGTCGGAGCGCGCTTCGGCGGCCACGTAGGCCACGGTGCGCACCTTGGCGGCGTCGAGATCGGCCAGGAAGTTCGCCAGGCCGATGCTGTCGGACAGCGAGCCGCCGGGGCTATCGATCCACAGGCAGATGAAGTTGGCCCCCTCGCCGCGAATCCGATCGTTGATCGTGCGCTCGACGCGCGCGACCGACGCCGACGTGATGGGGCCCTTGAGCGCCACGCGCACCGGGTGCCAGTCGCCTACCAGCGAAGGGTCGTCCTGCAGCGCGCCGGGCGCCGATGCCAGCGCGCTGGCCAGCGCCTGGCGATCGGCGGCCAGGTATTTCACGAAGCCCAACTGGCGCGCTTCGCGGCCGGTGAAGTCGGCCAGCTCGCCGGGGCGCTTGAGCACCTCCTGCGAGGTGATCGTGTGCTTCTTCTTCAGCTCGTCGAGGTTCGACGCCAGCACGAACTCGGGGCTGACCTCGGTTTCGACCTTGAGCACTTCGACGTTCTTGTCGAGCATGCCCAGCGCCACTTCGCCGGGAATGGTGCGGCGGCGGTTGGCGATTTCCTGGTAGCCGCTGCGTTCGGTGGCGTCGATCGGCTCCTCGGGGGGCTGGTCGATGCCGGCTTCGCCGATCGTGGCGTCCGGCGCCATGACGATCTCTTCGCAGGCCATGGCCACGAGCACGGCATGACCCTTGAGGTGGCCGGGAATGTAGGCCACGGTCTTGGCCGCGCTGGCTTCCTGGCTCGACAGGAACTTGGCCAGGTCGAGCGCGCGGCCGAAGGCACTGCCGCGGCCCGACTGGTTCTCGCTCGACGTAAACTCGAAGACCAGCACGCCGCGCTGTTTGCCGTGGGCCATTTCGGCCAGCGACTTTTGCACGGCCCGCTTCACCTGGTTGTCGGCCGAATCGGTCAGCGGCAGTGGGATGCGAATCAGCCGGCCCATGCCGCGGCCGTCGGCCTCGCCGCGGTCGTCGTCGCGGGCGCCGGCCCAGGCCAAGCGCGGCGGGGCCTTCAGATCGGCGGTCAGCAGCAGCATGCCAGCCAGCAGGCAGCCCAGCCCGCCGGCGATTCGCGCGAGCTGTCCGACCGATTCACGTTGAGTGCGGTGGCGACGATACATAACGGACCGCCGAAACGGACGAGCGTGGACGTGCACGAGGGGCAGGATCGCACGGGCATTGTTCGCCGCGGCGGAAGCGAGCGAGCCGGTTTGCGGGCCGCTCAGTCCAAACGCGGCTAAACGTTTCTGCTCGTTAGCTTTAACGACATGGCGTCAGAGCGTAACGTTCAGATTATAGCGCGGGTGCGAGTCGAGTCAAATTTGGCCGCGGTGGCGCCCCCATGCCTGCAAGGATTGCGCCGGAGAAAGGGGGCGGCCACCGATAGCTTGCACGGCCGACCTTTGGCGACAAACAGTTGCGCTGATTTGCGCTGACTGGCCGGCGGCTTGCGCTGGGCCTGCTTGGGGCCCCCGTCGGGCGGTGGCGTGTCGGGCTGGCCCGCCTCTTCGACGACGTGCCGCCACCCGGCCAGCACTTGGGCCGGGCTGAGCCGCGGGGCCGGGAAGTTCCACTTGCTCAGCAGGCTGTTGACCTTTCCTTCGTCGAAGCTGTAGGCCTGGTTGGCCGACGGCTTATTGGGGTCGCGGTTTTGAATGCCCGGCAAAATGATTTGCAGTCCCAGCGGCATGAAATCGGCGTCGTTGAGGATCACCGTGGCGCGTTGGAAGTTGGCGGCGTCCTGTTGGCTCTTGGGCCAGGCCTCGAGCCACACGGTCTTGCCGATGTCGTCCTTGGGCGTCACGTCGCGCATCCAGTAGCGGCGCTTGAGCTGTTCGGCCTTGGCGCCGAAGATGAACGGCAGCGGGCCGTCGGAAATGGCCTTGCCTTGCAGCTCGGGCGGAAGCCGCCGCTCGATCAACTGTTTTTTCGGCGTGTTGAACTCGAAGATCGCCTTGCCGTCGCAGAGCCAATAGTCGAGGTCTTCTTTCCTGCGCGGCACGTACGCTTTTCGGCCGGCGTCGAACTCACTCAACGCTTCGATCCTGAAGACGCCCCGATCGGCGCGCTGTACATGATGTAGCCGGTCGCGTCGGACGTCCTGTAGTCCAGCTTCTCGGGACCCCAAGTCGGGTCGTATTCCCAGCGGCTGAACCGGCACGTGAACGTCTTGACCTTCTCGCTCTGCTGCTCCCACTTGGCCAGAATCTGCTCGAGCAGCCGCTGCTGGCTTTCGCTGAGCTGGAAGGGGGCCATGACGATCGGCGCGCCTGCAGCCGACGCGGCAGCCCGGCCGTTCGACTGCGCCTGGCGGGTGGGGACGGCTCGCTCGCTTGGGTTCCGCGGAGCAACGCTGGGTTGGCGCGGGTCGGCGTCGGCCTCTGGCATGTCGCGCCGCGGCGCTGCCGCAGTGCGGCTGGGCGTGCGCGCCGGTTGCCGCGCGGCGCCGCCGCCAGTCTGGGCCAGCGCCGGGGCAGACCACAAGCCGCAGGTTACGAGCAGCAGGACGCGAATCGCTCGGGGAAATGTCATGGGCACTCACGCGAACTTGAGAAGGGAGCGGATCCGTTCCGCCGCGCCGGACGCGCCAGGCGCCGCCGGGCGCGGGTCGGATGGTAGCAACATCGGCCAGGGCAGAACAGGGCAGATGAGAGGGGAGAGGCTGTGGGCTGTGGGCAGGAGTGGACGCTGCCGTGGTGTGGCAGACATGGGCGGACGTGCTAGCAGTGCTCAGCCGCCGTGGCTGTCCGTTTCGACCCACAGTCTACGGCCCACGGCCTGCAGCCTTTTCCCCTCACTTCTCGTGCGGCTCTTCCAGGTAGGTATAGCCTTGCAGGCCGTCTTCGTAGAAGCGGAGGAAACGGCCGGCTTCTTCGTAGCTGATCTTGGTTTCGCGAACCGCCAGCTCGACGGAGGTGCGGAACTGCCGCATCAGGGTGTCGATGTTGAACTCGACGTAGTCGAGCACCTCGCGAACCGTGTCGCCCTTGATCACGGTTTCGAGCACGACTTCGTTCTGGTCGTCCATGCTGACGTGCACGGCGTTGGTGTCGCCGAACAGGTTGTGCATGTCGCCCAGGATTTCCTGGTACGCGCCGAGCAGGAACGCGCCCAGGTAGTACGGCTCGCCGTTGAAGCCGTGCAACGGCAGCGTGCGCTTGACGTCGCGGCGGTCGATGAACTGCTCGATCTTGCCGTCGGAGTCGCAAGTGATGTCGCCCAGGACGGCGTGGCGCGTGGGCCGCTCGTTGAGCCGGTGGATCGGCATCACCGGGAAGAGCTGCTTGATGGCCCAACTGTCGGGCATCGACTGGAACAGCGAAAAATTGCAGAAGTAGGTGTCCGAAAGCATGGCGTCGAGGCCTTCGAGCTCCTCGGGCACGAATTCCAACTGGCGGGCCAGCCGTTGGATCTTGTGGCAGATGGCCCAGAACAGGTTTTCGGCCATGCTTCGCTGCACGAGCGGCAGGTAGCCGCCGGCGAACAGGTTCATGGCCATGTCGAGCGACTGGCTGGCGTCGTGGTAGCCTTCGAGCACGTTGCGGACGGTGAGGTTCTGGTAGGTGTCGAGCAGGTCGCGCAGCGGTTGTTCGGCGTCGTCGGGCAGTTGCAGGGGGACGTCGTTCTCGCCCTGGCCGGCCACGCCCAAGACGCTGAACACCAGCGCGCTGTGATAGGCCACGACGGCGCGGCCGCTTTCGGAGATGATCGTGGGGTGGGCCACGCCGGCTTCGTCGCAGACGCTTTGGACGTGGTAGACGACGTCGTTGGCGTATTCCTGCAGCGTGTAGTTGGCGCTCGATTCGAAGTTGGTTTGCGAGCCGTCGTAGTCGACGCCCAGCCCGCCGCCCACGTCGAGATACTCGAGGCCCGCGCCTTGCCGCGCCAGGTCGACGTAGACGCGCACCGCTTCGTTGAGCGCCGCTTTGATCTGGCGGATGTTCGTGATCTGGCTGCCCAGGTGAAAGTGCAACAGCTTGAAGCAATCTTCCATGCCGCGGGCTTTCAGCTCGTTCGAGCGCCCGCAGGATTTCGGTGACCGTCAGTCCGAACTTCGAGCGGAATCCGCCCGACTGCTGCCAGCGTCCCGAGCCGCGGGCGGCCAGCTTGACGCGCATGCCGATCATCGGCCGCACGCCGAGCTTGTGGGCCATTTTGAGGATCAGCTCCAGCTCGGTGTATTTTTCGACCACCGGGATGATGTGCCGGCCCATTTTCAGGGCCATCATCGCCATCTCGATGAACTCGGCGTCCTTGAAGCCGTTGCAGATGATCGGCGTGTCGCCGGTGGCCATGGCCACGACGGCCATCAGCTCGGGCTTGCTGCCGGCCTCGAGCCCGAAGTTGAAGGGGATGCCGAAGCGCAGCACCTCGTCGACGACTTGGCGCTGCTGGTTGACCTTGATCGGGTAGACGCAGGCGTAGCTGCCGGTGTACTTGTGCTCGGCGATGGCGGCGGCGAAGGCATTATGGATTTCGCCGAGACGGTGCTTGAGGATGCCGGCGAAGCGGATCAGGATCGGCAGGTCGATGCCGCGAAGCTGGAGCCGGTCGACCAACTGCTTCAGATCGAGCCAGCGGTCGGGCTCCTTGGTGGGGTGCACGCGCACGTGGCCATTGTCGTCGATCGAGAAATAGCCTTTGCCCCAGCGCGATGTCGTACAGATCGGCCGCGTCGCTGGCGGTCCACCGCCGCACCTCTTGATCGAGCATCGCGCTTGGTCCTCGCCAAACCTCACGTGTATAAGCTTTCCATCGTATCGAATTATGGACAAGCGGTCGACGCGGGGCCACGGTATTCTGGGCGAGAATTCGGATTTTGTTGGCCGCTTCGGGCGTGCCGGCGACTAGCCGTGCGCGGGCACGCGGGTCGATAATCGGTGGCCGTCGGTAGCGGCCTCTCGGCGAGGTGCGCTTGGAGCAACTTCGATGACGATGGAAGTTCGCTGGATCGCCAGCGCCGCGGCCGCCAGCTTGTATGCCTGCCAGAAGCTGCTGGCCGGGGCGAAGCTCGTCGACGAAGCGGTGGCCGACGCGCTGGCCGATGACACCGAGGGGTTGCGCGCCGACCTGGCTGCCGTCGGGTTGGAGGCGGAGCCGTTCTTCGAGCACGCGATCCCGCTGTCGGCCAGCCTGGCCGCGCCCGACGAGCTGGCCAGGGTTGCCATGGCTAAAGCCGCGGGCCTTGCTCGGCAAGCGGCGGCGCCGCGGCTGGCAGGCCGAATTGCCGCGATTCATGCAGCGTTTTGCCGGGCCCACCCGCGGGCCGTCGAAGATCTCGAGCTGCGCGGCGGCCCGATCGCCAGCCAGTGGGAAGCCCGCGGGCCGGGGCTGATGGCGGCCATCGGCCGGCTCACCGAGCGCGAGCTGGTGGTCGAGCGGGCCGACGTGATCCTGGTGCACCCGGTGCTGGGCGGCGGGGGCTGGGCCTATCCGCCTTATAACGCGGTGTGTTTCGAGGCGGTGTTGGCCAACCCGATCGCCGAGCTGCCCGAGGTCGTGCGGCTGGGTTGGCTGTTGGCGCAATTGAATCTCCCTCGGCCGGCCGTAGCGGGCGAGCAGCCGCCGCGGGGGCTGCGGGCGGTGGGGCCGTTGGCCATGATTCCGCCGGCCTTGGCGGCCGCCCAGGAGGTCGAGCTGGCCCATGTCGAGAATGATTTGCTGACGCGGGCGATTGTCGCCTGGAGGGCGGGCCCGGCCGACGCCCAGACGCTGGCCACCTGGTGGGAGACTTACCAGTCCACGGCCCCAGACTGGCCGGTGGCGCTGGCGGCGCTGGCGCGGATGGTTTCTGGCACGCCACGGCCGTGAGTTGCCGGAAAAGCTTGTGTTGCACTCTGGGTCGTTCAGCAGGGCTCTTGAGGTGCGCGAGCGTTTGGTCGTTCGCACGGTTGGACAAGCCAACCGTGGCACAGGGAAGATGGCCTCGCCGGGGCGGCGGGTTTTCTCGGCTTGCGGGGGCGGTTATCATGCGGCCAGACGCTCCGCGCTTGCCAAGCATCCCCTGCCATGAAGCTCACGCTCGATATTCCCCGTCCGCCGGTCATTCAGATCGCGCTCGACTATGCCACGATCGACGAGGCGATCGCGATGGCCAAGATCGGCATCGCGGCCGGCGTCGATTGGCTCGAAATCGGCACGCCGCTGATCGTCTCGCAGGGCGTCGCGCCGATCGGGCAGATGGTCCGCGCCTTCCCCGACTATCCGGTGCTGGCCGATTACAAGACGATGGACTCGGGCTGGAAGAACGTGCAGCGCACGGCCGAACAGGGCGGCCACGTGATGACCGTTTGCGCAGGCGCGCCCGATGAGACGGTCCGCTCGGCAATCGCCGAACGAAAGAACTCGGGCGTGTGGGTCGTGGCCGACACGATCGGCGTCAAGGATCAGCCGGCGCGGGCCCGGCAATGCGCCGAGTGGGGCGTCGACATGATCTACCTGCACTACGGCGCCGACCAGCGCAAAGCCGACGCCACGCGCGACTCGACCCAATGGTTCGAAGCGGTACGCCGGGCGGTGTCGATACCGATCGGCGTGGGCTGCTTTCTCGCCGAAGACGGCGTGCGGGCCGCACGATTGGGCGCCGAGCTGATCGCGATCGGCCACCCGGTGATCAGCGCCGCCGACCCGTTGGCCGAGCTGACGCGTTTCGTCCGCGAAGTGAAAGCGGCGTACCGGCCGCGCAGCAAATAAGAAATCAATCGCCGGCGAAGTTCGCCGTTTGCGACGAGCAGCTATCTCACGAGGGTTTCAACCGCCATGGCCACCGCCGACGTCGGAGTTGTCAATTACGGTCCCGAAAAGCACAGTGTCGAGCTGCGCGAGATCCCCAAGGCCACGATCCAGCCCGACGAGGTGCTGCTGGGGGTGCAGGCGGTGAGCGTGTGCGGCAGCGATCTGCACATGTGGGAGTCGACGCACAGTTGGCCGATGAACTATCCGTGCGTGTTGGGGCACGAGTTCGGCGGCGTGATCGAGGAAGTTGGCTCGCAGGTGCGCGGATGGAAGCCGGGCGACCGCGTGGTGAGCGAGACGGCCGCCTGGATCGATCCCGACAACCCGCTATCGCGGCAGGGGCTGTACAATCTCGATCCCACGCGGCGCGGCTACGGCGCGGCGGTCGACGGCGCGATGCGCCGCTGGGTGCCGGTGCCCGCGAGGATTTTGCACCGCGTGCCCGACAATCTGCCGTTCGAGAAGGCGGCGCTGACCGAGCCGTGTTGCGTGGCGTACAACGCGGTGGTGAACAACGGTCGCATCAAGCCGGGCGATCGCATCCTGGTGCTGGGCCCGGGACCGATCGGGCTGTTGTGCGCGGCGATGGCCCGGTTGCAGGGCGCCATCGTGGGCGTGGCCGGGCTGGAGCGCGATCGGCCGCGGCTGAAAATCGCCGAAGGCTACGGCTGCCAGGCGATCGTCTCGGGCGTGGAAGATTGGGCCCGCGAGGGGGACGGGCTGGGGGTCGACGGCGTGATCGACGCGGCCGGCGTGTCGGCGACGTTGAAGCTGGCGCTGGACGTGGTGCGGCCTGCCGGTTGGATCAGCAAGGTCGGCTGGGGTCCGCAGCCGGTCGGTTTCAGTCTCGATCCGCTGGTGCAGAAAAACATCACGCTGCAGGGGAGCTTCAGCCACAACTGGCCGATCTGGGAGCGGGTGATCCGGCTGCTGGCCACCGGCCTGCTGGACGTCGAGCCGGTCATCGGCGGCGTGTGGCCATTGGCCGAGTGGCGCACCGCTTTCGAGAGCATGCACAGCGGCAAGATCGCCAAGGCCGTGCTCAAGCCGTAGGAGTCGGGTCCTGCGGTGGCTGCTGGTGCCGCTAGCACGGCTGTAGCCGGCCTTTGCGAGGCCGGCTTTCGCGTGGCTGCGCCGGTGTCGCATCCGGGGTCACAGACCCCGGCTACAGGCTGCGGACTCTCGCTGGGCCGCGACTGCTGGCGGAATCGACATGGAAGTCTTCGTTTCGCCGAGTGCCATTGCCGCGGTTTGGGGCATGCGGCTATGATCCCGCGCAATCGACGGTGCTCTGGCGGCGATCAGCCCAGCCGCCTGGGCGCGAGGCGACGGATCGCCTTCGTCAAGGAACTCTAGGGATGGAATCCTCGACCGTGCTGGCTTTTCGCATCTTCGTCATGTTGAGCTGCTTGATCATCGTGCCTATGGCCGCGATCTTCGGCAGCGCGTTTCCCGACATCGTCAAATCCGTGCTCGTCGACCGCATCGTCGCCTGGAGCACCGGCAAGCCGCTGGAGAGCAAAACGTCCGACGATGCCGGGCCGAGCGATGGGGTGGCCGTCGATCCGGGCATGCCTGCCGCCGGCGCGAACCAGTGGGAAGCGCCGCGGTGGCCGCCGGCTGCCGCGGGCGAGGCGCCGACGCCGCCCAGCAGGGCAACGTCGTGCCGGCCACGGCCGCGGGCGTCTATGCGTCGGTCGGCAACCAGTCGGCCAGTTTCAATGCTCCGGCCGACCCGCGCGGCGTCGCGGGGCAGCCGCTGCAACGGGCCGCGGCCGACGTCCCTCAAAGCCGGGGCCCGTTGGTGCGTCCGGCTGGCGCGACGGTTGAAGCGCCCGCGGCGCGGGCGCCGAGCAGGGCGACCACTTCACCGTCATGGAGCGGAAACTGCGCGAGTACGGCGCCACGTACTATCTGTTGGAGACCTGGGGCAACGAAGGCCAGTTGTACCGCTTTCATTGCCGCATGGCGATCAACAACAATCCCAACTACACGCGGCAATTCGAGGCCACCGACCGCGACGCCCTGCGGGCCATGTCGCAGGTGCTGGAGCGCGTCGAAGCCTGGCGTGCCGGGCGGCTGCAATAGCCGTCTGGCTGCTCGATCGAGCACACGGGGGCCGCTTTTTCCGCATCGATTCGCCGCCGCGGACGACCCTCGTCGCGGCCGCACCCCGGCCGGCGGTTGGCGGCCCTTGCCAGTTGGGGATCGGCGGCTTAACTTTATTCGTGGAAAGCCGATCGGACTTTGCGCCGCGCCCTCGTGCCGGAGGCCAGAGAGCCATTTTGTCGCGAAAGCAACAACGTCGCCCAACGCCCGCCCAACAGTTGGCAAGCGCCAGGAAGCGGCACTTGGGGCCGGCGAATCCCGCGGGCGCCGCCGCGCCGCGTCCGGGTGCGCGTGCCTGGCGGCTGCGACGACCCCCCGGCGCCGCGCCGCGGCGCGGTGCGGCCGACCCCTGGGCGCGCGACGAGTCGTTGGCGCGGATCGAGGCCCTGTTGTTCCTGGCCCGCGAGCCGCTTTCCACGCGCAAAGTGGCTCAATTAGCCGGCTTGGCGGACGGTACCCAAGCACGTACATTGATTCGCCGGCTCAACGAGGCTTACGACGCCACGGGCTCGGCCTTTCGGGCCGAGGAAGTCGCCGGTGGGTTTCAATTGTTGTCGCGGCCGGCGCTGGGTGCCTGGCTGCGTCGGTTGTATAGTTCGCCGGTCGAAATTCGCCTGTCGGCCCCCGCGATGGAGACCCTGGCCGTGGTGGCTTATCGACAGCCGGTGCTGCGGGCGGAGGTCGAAGCGGTGCGGGGCGTCGACTGCGGTGAAATGTTGAGACAACTGATGGACCGCGACCTGGTCCGCACCGCCGGGCGCGCCGACGAATTGGGGCGGCCCTACCGCTATGCCACGACCCGCCGGTTCTTGCAGGTATTCGGACTTCGGCACCTGGAAGACTTACCCCGCAGCGACGTGTTGAGGCCCACGCAACCCCGATAGGCGGCGCCCCCGCAAGGAAGCCACCCGCTGACAATCGCTTTTTCACGAGGCCCGGGCGCGTGCGCGGGCTTCGACAACAAACTACTCCCGAACCATTGACGTGAAGATGAGGAGGATTGCCACGTGATCATTGCCCTCTTGCCTGAAGAAGCCCTGAAGGAACTTCTCGAAGCCACGAGCCCACTCGGCTTCGACGACCCGTTTGCCGGCATTCTGGCGGACCCTCGTGCGTTCGAGGATGAGGAAGTCGACGACGAGGAAGACGACGAGGAAGACGATGACGTCGAGGACGAAGAGGACGACCTCGATGAAGACGAGTGGGAAGAAGTCGACGATGACGACGAAGAGGACGAGGACGAAGAGGACGACGACGAGGACGAAGACTGGGACGACGAGGACGAAGACTGGGACGACGAAGACGACGAGGATGAAGACTGGGAGGAAGAAGGCGGCGAAGACTGATCCCAGCCCGCGGAGCCGCTAATCAATCGTCGTCGTCGGGCTCGGCGGTGACGGCCCAGGCGGGGTACGTGTCGTCGCGGCCGCGCGTGCTGTGCCAAAGGATGCGGTTGAACGTGTCTTCATCGGCTTCGTCAACTTCGTCGAGTGGCAGTTCGAGCGACACCTGGGCCCAATGGCGCGCCTGCGGGTCGCGAATCGCCTCGGCCTCGGGGTTGAGCCGATCGAGAGGAATCTGGTTCTTCACGGCTTCATACGGCGCCAGGTCGGGCGTTTCGGTAATGCGTGCTGGCCATCGAGGTGGCTGAAGCGTCGAGCTGATTCATCGGCGGCAGTCCCAAGATCAGCTCCATCGTGCGGACCATGCTGGTCTGGTTGTAGTTCGTGCTGTCGACGGCCCGGCGGCGCGCGTAGGGGCTGATGACCATGGCCACGGTGCGGTGGCCGTCGACGTGGTCGAAACCGGCCTGCGGATCGTCTTCGACCACGAAGATCGCCGAATCCTTCCAGAAGCGGCTCTTGCTCAAAGCCTCGACAACCTGGCCCAACGCCAGATCGTTGTCGGCCACGGCGGCCTCGGGCGTGGGCATGCCGGGGCGCGTGCCGGCCGTGTGGTCGTTGGGCAACAGCATGATCATCAGGTTCGGCAGCTTGCCGTCGGCTTCGAACCCTTTCAGCTCGCGCTTGAACTGCTCGGCCCGGTAGACGTCGCTGACCGTGCCTGGAAAGCCGATGGTGGTGGGGCAGACGTACGGTTCGAGGGTGCGGATCGTGGCTTCGCCGAGGATTTCGATCGCGCCGCGCGCGTTGACGAAATCGTCCCAGCAGTCGGAGAAACCCGGCCGGCCGCTTTTCGAGCGGTCTTTCCAGCGGATCGTGGCCCGCACGAACTCGCCGTACACGCGCAGGGTTTTGTCGTGGGCCAGGGCATTATCCCACAGGAAGCCGCTGGAGGCGTAGGCCATCGCATCGCCGCCGGCGTAGGGATAGCTGCGCGGCCAGCCGCCAAACCCCTTTTCGATGTAATCGGTGACATAGGCTTCGGTGGCCCACTGATGGCCGTCGGCGCTCAGCTCGCCGCTGCAGTAGAAGTTGTCGAGCAGCACGAATTCGTCGACCAGCTTGTGGTGGTTGGGCGTCACTTGCTGGCCGAAGATGCACAAGTCGGGGTCCCCCTCGCCACGCTTCACGTCGCCCAACACCTGGTCGTAGGTGCGATTCTCCTTGATGATGTACAGCACGTGCTTGACGAGCGAGGGCTCGCCGTGGCGCTCGGGCACGACGCGGGCCGGGGCATCGCCGCGCGGCGGCGCCAGCGCGCTGGTCATCTCGGTCAGCCGGTTGTTCTCGAGCACCGCTCGGGTGTGTTCGGCGAGGTTGGCGATCGACGTGCGGGGCACGAGCGAGATCGTGCCCAGGTGGTCGTGCGAGTTGTAGCCGAAGGCTTCCTTGCCTTTCACTTTGCGCTGGCCCTTCCACTCCACGTTGCGCGAGCCGAGGCCCTTGACGTTGGCCACGTAGATCGCGTCGCGCCGCGGGTCGAACGCCAGGGCCGCCGGGTACCAGCCAGTGGGGAAGAAGCCTTGCACGCGGCTCTTGCCGGGCTCGAAAGCCACCACGGCCACGGCGTTGTTCGTGCCGTTGGCCACGTACAGCGTGCGGCCGTCGGCACTGGTGGCCAGGGCATTGGGCGCGCTGCCGAAGAGCATCTCTTCGCGCGGGCGGGTGGAGATCGTTTCGACGACTTCCTCGCGGCTGGCGTCGATCACCGAGACCGTGTCGCTGTTGGCATTGGCCACCAGTACATAACGGCCGTCGGGCGTGGCGATGATTGCCGAGGGGTGCAGGCCGACGGCGATCTGCTTCAGCTCCTTGCCGGCGTTCAAATCGACGATCGACACCGAGCCGTCGTTGGCGATGTGGCGCTTCGAGTCGACGCGCACCGGCTCGCCGCGGCCCGAGGGGCCCGTCGTGGAGCGGGCATCGGGCAACCTTCCGGCCCAATTGCTGACAAACGCCCGCTGGCCGACGAGGACCACGCCAAACGGCGCGTTGCCCACGGCGATCTCGCGTTTGACGGCGCCGGTGGATAGATCGATTTCGGCCAGCGCGTTGCGCAGGTTGAACGCGGCCCACAGCGTGCGGCCATCCCCCGCGATGGCCAGGCCCACGGGCAGCACGCCTTCGGGGTCCTGGTTGCCGGAGGCCAGCTTGATCGGCGCGTCGGCTTTCAGGCCGCCGGTGTCGTTGACGTTGAAGACGTTGATCGTGCCCTCGATGCTCGAGGCGAGGACTTGCTTGCCGTCGGGCGTGAACACGATACCCGCGTAGCTGCCGCCTTTGTGCGGCACGCGGGCCACGACGGCGCCCGAGTCGGGATTGATCGTGAGCACCTGCCCGCGGTCGAGCACCGCCAGCCAGCGGCCATCGGGGCTCGTGGCCAGATCAGTCGGCCTGCCGCCGTAGGGCACCTGCTTGCCGATCGGCGAGAGCACCTGGTTGGTAGGCACGACGATGCGGTTCGAGTCCTGGTCGCCGACGCGCGACTGGTCGTACGTTTTGGGTGCGGCAGTCGGCTTGGATTGCTGGGCCTGCACGCGCGCAGCAGTGGGCGCGAGCAAGAGCAGCAGGATAGCGAAGGGGGTGAAGTGGAAGGAGCGCATGCGGCACCTGATTGGCAGCGGGGACGAATCGAGCGAGAGCCCACAGCATACGTGCGAGGAAGTCTCGCGTAAACGCTGTCGGGAGCCGCGAGTGGGCATGCTAAGCCGCGAGCGGATCGACGACGTAGTGGGTATCGGAGAAAGGATGAGCCGCACTCACACGGCCACGACGTCGAACAGGCGTTCGGTGCGGCGGCGGATTTCGGCGGTGGTGCGCTGGCAATCGGCCAGCAGGCTCTGGCCGCTGGCGTAGTGCAACAAGCCGGCCAGCTTGGCCAGCTCGCGCGGGTCGTCGGGCAGGTCGTCGCGAGCCGTGGTGCTCATCAGGCGCAGCGCAACTGGATGGCCCGCAGGAAGCGGTAGCTGGCCGTGAAGAATTCGCAATCGTCGCGCGCAGCGCGCCGGCCTCGGCCAGGGCCGCCAGCGCGGCGAGCGTGCCGGGCACGACGACCTGGGCGCGCCGGGCGCCGTGTTTGAGCTCGAGCATCTGCACGAGAAACTCGATGTCGGCCAGGCCGCCCGGGCCGCGCTTCAGGTTGCCGGGGCCGAAGGTTTCTTCGATCCGCTGGCGCATGTGCCAGATGGCCCCGGCGTCGTCGGGCCGCCAGGGCCGGGCGAACATGGCGGCGTGCAAGGCGGCCGTCGCGCGGGCTTCGGCGGCGGGCGAGCCGTAGACGGTGCGGGCCTTGGTGAGTGCCTGCCGCTCCCACAGCGCGCCTTCGCCCGAGGTGAAGTAGCGCTCGAACTCGGCCAGCGAGGTGGCCAGGCTGCCGCTCTTGCCGGTGGGCCGCAGGCGGGGGTCGATGTCGTACAGCCGGCCGAAGGGGCCAAGCCGGCTGGCCACCTTGATCACGCGCTGCGCCAGCTCGCTGAAAAAGTGCTGGTTGCTGGTGGTCGATTCGCGGCGCGAGCGGCGGGGGTGGACGGTCGTGCCGTCGGCCTCGTAGAGAAAGATCAGGTCGAGGTCGCTGTAGTAGTTCAGCTCGCGGCCGCCGAACTTGCCCATGGCCACGATCACCAGCTCGCTGACCCGGAGGGCCTCGTCTCCTTCGCCGATCGTCGGTTCGCCGAGCTTGGCCACGAGCCGCTCGTACTCGACGCGCGTGATTCGCGCCAGGCAGGTCTGGGCGATGTCCGACAGGGCGCCGGTCGTGGCTTCGATTTTTTCCTTGCCCAGGATGTCGCGCACGCCGACGCGCAGTTGCTGGGCGTTCTTGAAGCTGTGCAGGGCCGGCTCGATGTCTTCGGCGCCGCGGCACAAGTCGGCCAGCGTGGCGTCGAGCATGTTGGCGCTGGGCAACTTGTCGAGCAGCAGGCTGTCGAGCAATTCGTCGAGCATGCCGGGATTGCTGGTAAGGATGCCCGAAAGGTATTGGCTCGACGAGCAGAGCTCGACGTACAGTCGCAAGGTGGGCGGGTTGAAGCTGAACAATTCCCACAGCACGCCCTTGCCGCCCAGCGAGTCGCTGACCTTGCTGAGATTCACCAGGGTGAAGTCGGGGTCGGGCGTGGCGGCGATGGCTTCCAGCAGCCGCGACGCGATGGCGGCCAGGAAATGCCGGCAGCGGCGCGTCGAGAGGTAGCGAATTTTCTCGGTCGACAGCTCCATCAGGTTGCGGTAGGCCTGTTGGATGTCCTGAAAATGGTAGCGTCCGAGCACTTCGGCCACGCGGCCCGGCGTGGGCTCGGGATCGAGCACCAGGTCGCTTTCGGGTTCGGTCTGGGTGTCGTCGCTGAAGGCGTCGTTGAGCAGGTGGTCGAGAATCTTGCGATTGAGCTCGGTCGTGTTCTTGTAGTCGGCCTCGAAGGCGGCCAGGGCGGTCTGCGTGGCGGTGTCGGCATAGCCCAGGCGGATGGCCACCTTGCGCAGCTCGGCGCGGTCGTTGGGGAGCAGGTGGGTTTGCAGGTCGAACATGATTTGCAGGCGGTGTTCGATCTTGCGGAGGAAGGCGTAGTTTTCTTGGAGGATCGTGCGCTCGCGATCGGTCAGGCAGCCGCAGCGCTCGAGCGCACGATGGCTTCCAGCGTGTTGCCGGTGCGCAGGTCGGGCAGGTCGCCGCCGTTGAGCAATTGCAGGAACTGGATGACGAACTCGATGTCGCGGATGCCGCCGTGGCCGGTCTTGACGTTGTGGGCGTCGGCCCCTTCGCGGTGGGTGCGCTGCTCGATGCGGCGTTTGAGCGCCTTGATGCCGGTGATGTCGGCGCGGCTCAAGTAGCGGCGGTAGATCCACGGTTCGAGCTGTTCGAGGAAGCGGCGGCCCAGCTCGAGATCGCCGGCGATGAACCGCGCCTTGACCATGGCCTGGCGCTCCCAGGTGCGGCCCGAGACATCGTAGTAGTGCAGGGCCGAGTCGTAGTTGGTGGCCATCGGTCCGGCCGAGCCGTCGGGTCGCAGCCGCAAGTCGACGCGGTAGGCGGCGCCCAAATCGGTCGGCTCGGTGAGCAGCTTGAGGGTTTCGCGGACCAGGCGGTCGAAGTATTCGCCGGCGGCCTGCTGCGCGCGCCAGGTCGGCGCCGCGGGGCGGCTCGTAGAGGAAGATCAGGTCGATGTCGCTCGAATAGTTCAGCTCGATGCCGCCCAGCTTGCCCAAGGCCAGCACGACGAGCCGGCCAGGATCGGCGGCCGCGGTGCGCTGGGCGGCGCGGCGTTTTTCGAGCTTCTTGCCAGCCGCCGCCAGGGCCGCTTCGACGATGGCGTCGGCCACGTACGAGATCTGCCGGGTGACGGTTTCCAGCGGCTGGCCGCGGATGATGTCGCCGTAGGCCACGCGGAGGATTTCGCGGCGCTTGAAGCGGCGCAGGGCCGCGGCGATGGCCGGCTCATCTTCGCCCAGCCGCTGCACCTCGGCGGCCAGGTCGTCGACGATGTTTTCGCGGCTGACCGGCTGCCCCTCGGTGAGCCGCAGCAGGTCATAGCTCTCGCTGTCGGTGATCAGCACGTCGCTCAGGTGCTGGCTGGTGGCGAAGATTTGCAACAGGATCGGCAGCGCCTCGCGGTCGCGCTCGAACAGCGAGCCCAGCGCCAGCGGGTTGCGGGCCACGGCGGCGAACCGCTCGAGGTTGTTGAGCGCGCAGGTCGGGATCGCTCGAGCGCGGCAGCTCTTCGGCCAACTGGTCGCAGACGCAGGCCAACAGGTCGAGCGTGAAGCCGCAGGTGGCCAAGCGCACCAGGTCGGCATGCAGCGCGCCCAGGTCGGTCAGTCCGAGCGACCGCAGCCAATGCTCGGCTTCGGCGGGCTCGTCGAGGTAGCGGCGCAGTTGATCGACATCCATCGCGCGATTGGCCCAGGCGAACAAGCGAGGCGAACTCTACAGGCTGTAAACTTCCGGCCCGACGTGTGCCGTGCTGACCGCCGCGAACAAGGTGAAGGCGTTGGCGTCGTACACGTCGACGTCGAGCAGTTGGCCGATCTGGCGGCGATTGCCTTCGAACACGGCGATGCGGTCGCAGTGCGTGCGGCCCACCAACTGCACGAGGGGACCGCCGTCGTCATGGCGCCGGGCCGTCTTGCTCGGCCCTTCGACGAGCACTTGGACCGCGCCGGCCGATGAACGGCTGGTTGTCTTCCTCGCTGATCGCGTTCTGAATCGCCAATAGCTCGTTGTTGCGGCGCCGTTTCACCTCTTCGGGAACATCGTCGGGAAATAGCCGTGCGCTCTTGGTGCCTGGGCGCTCGGAATACTTGAAGATAAAGCTGTTCTTGAACCGCGACGCGCGCACCAGCTCGACCGTCTCGGCGAACTCCTCGTCGGTCTCGCCCGGAAAGCCGACGATGAAATCGCTGGTGACGCTCGACTCGGGGACGGTCTGGCGGATGCGGTGGAGCATGTCGCGGTATTCTTCCACGGTATATCCGCGCTTCATCCGCCGCAACATGCTATTGGCCCCGCTTTGGGCCGGCACGTGCAGATAGGGCGAAACCTTGGGCAAATCGCGAACCGCCGCCAACAGATCGTCGGTCATGTCGGCCGGGTAGTTGGTGACGAACTTCAGCCGCTCGATCCCGTGAATCGCGTGCAGCCGCTCGAGCAAATCGGCCAGCCGCGTGGTGCGGCCAGCCGACTCGTGGCGGTAGCTGTTGACGGTCTGCCCCAGCAGGGTGATCTCGCGGCAGCCCTCGGCCGCCAACTGTCGGGCTTCGGCCTCGATATGCGCGGGCGGCCGGCTCTGCTCCGGCCCGCGAACGCTGGGCACGATGCAATAGGTGCAAAACTTGTCGCAGCCGATCATGATCCGCACGAAGGCCTGAAAGGGCGTGGGCCGCATGGCCGGATCGCGCAACGGGTCGAAGCTCTCGAAGCTGTGTTCGATTTCGGCCCGGCTCCCGGCCGTGCGGTCGAGGCTCACTTCGAGTTGCTGGCCTCCGCCGGCGGCGACCCGCTCGATCAGCTCGGGAATCTGGTGCAACTGCCCGGGACCGACGACCAGGTCGACGTACGGGGCCCGCTCGAAAATCAGCTTCTGATCCTTTTGGGCCATGCAGCCCAGGACGCCAATGATCTTGTGGGGAGCGTGGCGCTTGGCGTGCTTCAAGCGTCCCAGGGCGCTGTAGATCTTGTCCTCAGCATGCTGCCGCACGCTGCAGGTGTTGAACAGGATCGTGTCGGCTTTGGCCGGCGAGTCGACCACCGCGTAGCCCGCCTTGCGCAGGGCGGCCACGACCAGCTCGCTGTCGAGCATGTTCATCTGGCAGCCGACGGTTTCGATGTAAAGCTGTCTGGGCATGGAGGCCAGCGGCGGCGGGCTCGCGCAAACTCGGGGCTGGGCGGGGCGTTGTCGATAGGCCGGCGGAGCAGGTCGCGGCGCAACGCCCTATCTTAACAGGGGGTCGCGGTCCGCGGCCAGCGCGATTTCGCGGGGTTGCGTGCCCGTCGCGAAGTCCGGCCGCCGCCGGGGATTTGCCGCTCGACCCTTGGACGCCGTTCGCCGGGCTCACGGCCGGGGGTTCGCCGGGGTGAAAGAAAAAATCTCGCGGGGGCTGTAACACTTCGGGCCTTTTCACGCCGGGAGAGGGCAGGAGCGGACAGGTGTCCGCGAAAAAAGAAAAACTCTTCAATCTCCCCCAAGCGGGAAAAGGACTGGTGGATCATGAAACGCTTTATGACTTTCGCGGCGGCGGTGGCTTGTGGAATGATGGTTTGCAGCAGCTCGGCGATGGCCAAGAACCATTCGCCCATGCGTTCGATGAACGTCCAGCACGTCGCGCATCATTCGACGCCCAAGTGCAAGAACAACAATGGCAATTGCAACCACCCGAAGCCTCCGAAGCACCCGGTCATGCCCCCCACGTATCCGGTCAACCCGGTGTCCAACCCCGGCAACGGCGGCGGCATCATTGTCGACCCGGTCCATCCGCAGCCGGGCCGCCACCCCGTGTATCCCGTGGTCGGGACCTTCCCGGTGACGCAAGGCCCGATCGTTCGCGATCACCGTCACCCGACGTTCCCCGGCCTGACGGGCGCTGCTGGCGGCGTGACCGTGACACCCACCGGCGCCGGCCCGATCGTTCGCGATCACCGCGGCTTGACGTTCCCCGGCCTGACGACGGTTTCAACTAGCCCGATCGTGCGTGATCACCGCAACCCAACGTTCCCCGGTTTGACCACGGTGGCGACGGGCCCGATCGTGCGTGATCACCGCGGCAGCGGGTCGCTAGTCAACGACCTGGGCGGCGCGGCGGGACAGTTGGGCGGCGGCCTGCTCTCGGCCGAACGCGGCATCGTGAACACGGCCGGCTCGGCGATCAACACGGTGGGCCGAACTGCCGGCGGCGTGGCCAATGGCGTGGTGAACACGGCCGGCTCGGCGGTCAACACGGTGGGTGGAGCGCTCGGCTCGGTCGGCAACGCGGTCGGCGATGCGGCCAGCTCGGCAGCCGACGCGATCGGCGGCCTGTTCGGGTTCTGATCATCGCCAGCGACTTGCGGCACGTAAACCGGGGCCCGCTCAAGACGAGCGGCCCCGGTCTTTATTGCAGCGGGAGCAATCGAGTTCGGCCGCTGTCTGATCCGCGCGGTTTCACGACGGCGCGGCAGGCGATATATTGCCGACGAGCCGGGTTTGTTGCCCGGTCGATTAGTCGAAATCGATTAACCCCCTCGGAGGACATCGTCATGCGAAGCTTCACCCTGGCGATTGCGTGTGTCGGTTTGCTGGCGTTCTCGCTGGCCGCCTGCGGCGACGAAGCAAAGGTCGGACTGGCCGACGTGCCCACGGCCGGGCTGGCGGCGGCCAAGGCCATGTTCCCCAAGGCCGAGATCGTTGGCGCGGCCAAAGAAACCGAGGACGGCAAGACCTTCTTCGAAGTCACTTTTAAGGAGCAGGGCCGCACGATCGACGTCACGGTCGGCACCCAGGGCAACATCGAGCTCGTCGAGCGCGAGATCGGCGAAAAGGAGCTGCCCGCGGCGGTGGGCAAGACGCTGGCGGCGAAATACCCCAAGGCCGCGATGAAGCTCGTCGAGCGGGTCGACAATATGAAGGACGGCAAGCTGGCGCTCGATTTCTACGAGGTCCTGCTGGTGACCGCGGGCAACGAGAAGCTGGAAGTTCAAATCGCGCCCGGCGGCAAAATCAAGGCCGAGGAAAAGAAGCAGCGCGGCGACGAGTAGTGCCGTTTTGCGTCTTGGCTTGCGGCTGCGAGCGGAGCGTTTTCAATGAGTCCCAGCTCGCTGCTGTCGCTCGCACGAATCGAAGAGGCGGCTGGCGTCATCGATCCGGAGTTTCGACAGACGCCGCAGTTCGTCGCCGAATCGCTCTCTGAACGGCTGGGCATGCGGCTGCTGGTGAAGGTCGAATGCGTCAACCCGATCCGCTCGTTCAAGGGGCGCGGGGCCGATTTTCTGTTGCACACTTCAGGCGGAACGGACGAGACGCTGGTGGCCGCGTCGGCCGGCAATTTTGGCCAGGGGCTGGCCTATGCGGCGCGGGCCCGCGGCCGGCGGGTGGTCATCTTCGCGGCCACCACGGCCAATCCGCTCAAGGTCGAGCAGATGCGACGCCTGGGCGCCGACGTGCGGCTGGCCGGCGCGGATTTTGACGCCGCCAAGGCCGCAGCGCGCACATTTGCGCGAGCGTCGGGCGGCCGGTTCATCGAAGACGGCCGCGAGCCGGCGATTGCCGAAGGGGCCGGCACGATCGCCGTCGAGCTGGCCGCCTGGAGCGAACCGATCGACACGATCCTGGTGCCGATCGGCAACGGCGCGCTGGCCGCCGGCATCGGCCGCTGGATGAAAGCGCGCCATCCGGCCACGCAAATCGTGGGCGTCGTCGCCGAGCGCGCGCCGGCCATGCAACTCTCGTGGCGCGAAAGCGCTGCGTCACGACCGAGCGGGCCGACACTATCGCCGACGGCATCGCCATCCGCGAGCCGGTCGGCGAAGCGCTCGACGAGCTGGCCGAAGTTCTCGACGACTGCGTGGCGGTCAGCGAAGAAGCGCTAGTCGAGGCGATGCGGCTGACCTTCGAGCACTTGGGCCTGGTCGTCGAACCGGCCGGGGCGGCGGGCGTGGCGGCCGCGATGGCCCTCGGCGAGCGGCTGCGGGGCCAGCTCGTCGCCACGATTCTCTGCGGCGGCAACGCGCCGCGCGAACAATTCCTCGCCTGGATCGGCGGCTGATGTGCCGGGTGGCACTGGGATCTTGCCAGTGCCACCCGAGAATGCCACGGTTAACGGCGTAGAGTGCCACGCCTCGCACTGCTGGACAAGCCAGCAGTGGCACCCTGCATGATGAAGTGGCGCGGTGGGTTTGTCTCCTCAGCCGGCCGTCTTTTGCTGCAACTCGCGTGACACCGCTTCCGCCTGGCGGAAGACGCGGAGCAGGTTGCCGCCGAGGATCTTGCGGATGGCTTCGTCGCTGTAGCCGAGGTCGATCAGGCCCTGGGTGATCTTGGGATACGTGCTGACGTCTTCCAACCCGGCGGGCACGGCGTCGATGCCGTCGAAGTCGGAGCCCAGGCCGACGTGGTCGATGCCGGCCACCTTGACGATGTGGTCGATGTGGTCGAGCACGTCGTGAATCGAGCCCTTGTCGATCGGGTTTTCCAGCGACCAGCGGCGGAACTCGGCCCTCAGGCCTTCGCTGTCGCGGCCGTACTTTTCGCGCCACTGGCGAAACAGCGGAATGGCCTTGCGGCTGCGCTCGGCCGAGCTGGGCACGACGAAGCCGGGATAGAAATTGACCATCACCACCCCGCCGTTGGTGGCCGTGGCCCGCAGGACGTCGTCGGGCACGTTGCGCGGATGGTCGGCCACGGCGCGGGCCGAGGAGTGCGAGAAGATGACGGGGGCCTTGGTGATGCGCAGGGCGTGGAGCATCGTGGCCGGCGAAACGTGCGACAGGTCGACCAGCATGCCGAGGCGGTTCATTTCGCGGACGACCGCTTCGCCGAAGGGCGTGAGCCCGCCGTGCCGCTCTTCGTCGGTGGCCGAGTCGGCCCAGTCGAGCGTCTCGCTGTGGGTGAGCGTCATGTAACGGGCGCCCTCCTTGTATAACTGCCGCAAGACCGACAGCGAGTTTTCGATCGAATGGCCCCCTTCCACGCCGATGAGCGAGGCGATCTTGCCGGCGCGGACGATCCGCTCGACGTCGTCGACCGATCCGGCCAGCTCGAACACGTCGGGATAGCGGGCCATCATGGCTTTGACCAGGGCGATCTGCTCGAGCGTGGTCGAGAGGGCCTTGCCGTCGTGGCCCGTGCTGGCCGGCACGTAGACCGACCAGAACTGCACTTTGACGCCACCAGCCCGCAGGCGGGGAATATCGGTGTGCAGCTCTTTTTGCGGCTGGGCGATGTCGAGTTTCTCGAAGGTCGAGGAGCCGCGCTCGCGAATTTTCCAGGGCAGATCGTTGTGGCCGTCGACCAGCGTGGCCGAAGCGTGCAGCTCGCGGGCATGGTCGCCCACGACGATCTCGCCGCGGTTGGGTTTGGCGGCGTCGGGTGTGGCGGTATCGGGCTTGTCGGCGGCGACGGGCAGGCAAGTCGATAACACACAGCAGGCGACGGCGGCAAGCGAAAGCCGCGCAGGCAGATGGAAGTGGGGCATGACGGGGCCCTTTTTGGCAGGCGATGGTCGAATCGGGATTCGCAGCGGCGGCCGAACGCGGTCATTATAATTGGGTGCAGGTTGGCCGGGCAAAGCGATTTTGGACGTCGCCATGAAAGATCACATGACGCAGCGCCGTCGAGCGGAAAGAGACCGGAAGCCGCGCGTCGCCTGGCGCGTGGCCGTCGTCTTGATGATGGCCGGCCCGTGGTTCGCTGCGGCAACGCTTGCCGCGGACGATTCGCCTGAGCGGCTGCGCGTGATTACCGAGACCGACGCCGGCGGCGATCCGGACGATGAACAATCGCTGGTGCGGTTTCTGCTTTATACGAACGAGTGGGACGTCGAGGGCATCATCGCCAATCGGCCGCGGGCCCGCGACGGCGAGAACAAGAATCGCCAGCGGACTGGTTTGGGCATCGTGCGGGCGATGGTGGCGGCGTACGGCCGCTCGTGGCCGAACCTGGTGAAGCACGATCCGCGTTATCCATCGCCCGACGAACTGGCCGCCCACACGGTGGCCGGATATGACGACACGGAGGACGCGGTCAAATTGATCACCGCGGCGGTCGATCGCGACGACCGGCGGCCGGTGTGGTATTGCGATTGGGGGACCGACCACGGCGCGGCGGTGAACAATCTTCGTCGCGTGCTGGACCGCGTGCTGGCCGAGCGCGGCACCGACGGCTATGCGAAGTTCAAGAGCCGGCTGCGGCTGTCATCGGCCGACGCCTTTGGCCGGCACACGCGGCGAGCTTGCGCAGCCATTTGCATTGTGGGTCGACACGTTTCGCCCACCGCATCGAGGGCAAGCGGTGGTATCACCGCTTCTCGCCGGTCGTGGCCAGGGCCGGCGGGTTCGACGTCGAGCGCGACCTGCGCCGCGACCACGGTCCGTTCGGCGCGCTGTATCCGCTGAACACCACGCAGCCGCAAAAGGAGGGCGACACGATGTCCTTTCTGCGGCTGGTGCCCACGGGCATGAACGATCCCGACGAGCCGACGTGGGGCAGTTGGGGCGGCCGCTATGGATTGAATCCCGAAGAATCCGGCCGGCCGTACTACTGGGCCAACCAGCGCGACGCCTGGCAGGGCACGACCAGCCGCGACAACACGCTGGCCCGCTGGGCCGTGGCGATCCAACACGATTTTGCGGCCCGGGCCGATTGGTGCGTGGCCGACGAATTCGCAAAGGCCAACCACAACCCGCTGGCCGTGCTCAACGGCGACCGCACGAAGCGGATTTTGAACGTTGACGCCAAATCGCGTGAAAAGGTGCGGCTGAGTGCCGCCGGATCGAGCGATCCCGACGGCGACGCGCTCGTGCACGCGTGGTTCCTCTATGCCGAAGCCGGCACGCCGGGCCTCGACGTCGAGCTCAGCTCGACCGACGGCGAAACCACGAGCCTCGTCGCGCCGCAAGTCAGCGAGCCGGCCACGCTGCACGTGATCCTGCAGCTTGAAGATCGCGGCCAGCCGAGCCTGTTCGCCTATCGCCGGGCCGTGATCCGGTTGCGGCCGTGAAGGCTGCGTTCATCCCGTCGGCAATTCGTACCCGGCGCGGCGCGGGCGGTTGACGTACTTGTTGGCTTCGTCGTCGCCCGTGAACTGCTCGAGCTTCGGATCCCAGCGCAGCGGGCGGCCGACGGCGCGGGTGATGTTGGCCAGGTGGCAGATCGTGACACTGCGGTGGCCAATCTCGACGTCGGCCACCGGTCGCTGGCGGGTGCGAATGCAATCGAGCCAGTTCTGCATGTGCCAGCGGGCCTGCCACAGGGCCAGGGCGTCGCTCCACTTCGCGCTCCTCTTCGTCGACGTCGACTTGCTTGCTCAGCTCGGCGGCGATTTCCGGCGGGTTCGAGGAAAACTTGTTGCGATTGATTTCCAGCTTGCCTTTTTCGCAAATGAAGACCGCGCCGCCCATCGGGCCTTTGCCGGAATCGATGATGAAGTTGACCGGCACGCCGTTGGCATAGCGCATGGCCACCTGGCCGTTGGAGCCGGATGAAAGCGGCTTGCACTCGACCGGGCCGGTGCCGTCCATTCCCAGGGCCCATTGAATCTGGTCGACGCCGTGGGCGCCCCAGTTGGTCATTTCGCCGCCGGAGAAGTCGCGCCGACTGCATCCAGCCCATCCAGCCCGGGTTGAACGGCCGCATGGCCGCCTGGTTGAGCCACACGTTCCAATCGAGGCCGGCCGGGACGGTCTCTTCCGGCAGGCCGCCGGCGGGCGAGTCGCGGGGGCCGGTGTAGTTGATGGCGCGGACTTCCAGCACTTTGCCGAGCTTGCCGCTGCGGACCAGCTCGCAGGCTACGCGGTTCATGGCCATCGAGCGCTGCTGGGTGCCGACCTGAAAGATGCGGTCGTGGCGGCGCACGGCGTCGACCAGCGCGCGACCTTCGCCGATGCACAGCGTGAGCGGCTTTTCGGCGTAGACGTCCTTGCCCGCCTGGCAGGCGTGGATCGAGGGCACGACGCGCTGGAAATCGCCGGTGGCGATGATCACCGCGTCGACGTCCTTGCGCTCGAGCAGCTTGCGATGGTCTTGATAGACGGTCCAGTTGCCCTGCTTCTTGGCTTTGAAAGCTTCGGCCCGGGGCAGGTTGCAATCGGCCAGGGCCACGATCTGGCCGCCCTCGGGAAGCTGTTCGAGCAAGAGCGAAGCGCGGCCGCCGACGCCGATGGCGCCGACCGTGATGCGATCGTTGGCGCCGGGCCGGCCGGGAGCGGCTAGCGCAGTGCGGGAAATGAGCAGCGGGGCGGCGAACGCGCTGGCGGCGGCCGTCTTGGTGGTGGTGGCGAGGAATTGTCGGCGGCTGGCGCGGCGAGGTGGTTGGCGATGCATGGCGGGGGCTCTCTGCGGGGGACGCGCCGCGACGCTTAGCGGGCATCGCGGCGATGGGGGGGGTCTACAGCGCCCCCAAGTATAACAAGCCGCAGCGTCGACTGGGATGCGGTTCAGGCTGCCGGGCACGGGTGTCTGCGTCGTAGCCACCCGTGGCATCCCCGCATCCATCGGCCGCGCGTGGAACCCGTCCCTTCACGCAGCCGCCCGTGGCACCCTCGCATTCATCGGCCGGCCATGGCCGTGGCACGCTACGCAGCACCCCCGCTCGCCAAATCGGTTGCGTGCGCCGCGTGGCGGCGCAGCGATCGGGCCAGCGGATAGCCGATGCCCAGGATCAGTGCTACCAGCGGGAGCCAGGGGGTGATGGCGGCCAGGGCCACCAGGGCGGTGGCGCCGGTCGAGGCCAAGGCTTCGAGCGAGCCGGCGAAGGCGCGGCGGATGCGCGTGCCCAGGCCCGGGGCGTCAGCCGGTTTGTAGTCGTGGATTTCGGTGACTTGCAAGTCGACGGTCGTGAGCGACGTCAGGTTGGCCAGCACGCGCATCCGACCTTGCATGCGCTCCAGCTCTTCGCGGACCCGGGACAGCTCGCGCTCGATGGCGATCACGTCGGCCAGCTTGCCGGGGCGTTCTTCGAGCAGCTTGAGCAGGCGTTCCTCTTCCTTGGTCTTGTTGCGGATGCGGGCGTCGACGTCGTAGTACTCTTCGCTGACGTCTTTCGACGAGGTGCCGACGCTGACCAGCTCGCCCAGGCCCTTGGCAGCGGCCACGAACTCGTCGAAGCGGGCTTGCGGCACGCGGATTTTCCAGGTGCCGCTGTGCGTCTCGCCCGTGGAGCCCGTGAGATTCGAGTCGGCCACGTAGGCGTCGAACTGTTTGGCGAGCGACGCCACCTTGTCGTTGAAGCCGGCGAAGTCTTCGACGACCAGGTCGACCGAGGCCGAGTAGATGATCTTGCGCTCGAGGCCGGCGGGCGCGTTGGCCGGCGCGTCGGCGGGCAACTTGGCCTCGCCGTGCGCCGGTGCGGCTTTGCCGCCGAGCGACGCGTCAATGCTGCTCAATGCCACACCGAATTGCGGCACCTGGGCCGATCTGGTCAGTTGGCTCTTCATTTGGCCACGTGAAGCCTCGCGCGCGTCTCTGAATTGCCGGCAGGAACAAGGCTGCCAATAGGAACAAGAGAAACAACGCCGACACTGCTGCCCCGATGAACCTTGCCATGGTAGCACCTCCCGCGAGTGGTCGCCCTGACGAATCAAGGCATTAGACGTGTGACGCAACCAGAAAGTTCCCAGGCCGCCGGTGACCGCTGGCAGCCAAACGCGATGATACCACTCGGCGCATGTTTGGTGGGTGCAGCAACGCGCAGCCTTCACGGCCGTTTGGACGAGTATCGGTTTCCGGTCGACTTCGCTGTTGGTAGGAAGAGGAAGTAGGATCGGGGCGAAATCTCGGGTGAAAGGTTTGATTCGTGGGTGGTTATGCTAGACTTTCCGGGTACCCAAATCGGCGCGGCTCGGGCCGGGTGCTGCGCGGGCAAGCCAGGGTGTGTCAAGCCAAGGGAGGTCCGCGATGACCGATGCTTCGCTGTCGAGTCCGTCGCCTGACGATCTGCAATTCAACACCGCCGAGCCCGCGGCTGCAGGCGCCGGTGGAAATGGGCGCCGTGAGCTGCACGCTTTGCAGCCAGCCGATCGGCTCGCAGTATTACGCGCTGGCCGAGCACGTCATCTGCCCGGCGTGCTGCGAGCGGGCGCTGGCGCCGCTGGAAGGCAGCGGCTTCCTGCGGTTTCTCAAGGCCACGGTGTTGGGCATCGGCGCGGGCCTGATCGGCGCGGCCATCTGGTTCGCCATCCGCCGCGTGGCCGGCATGGAGCTGGGCCTGGTGGCCTTGCTGGTCGGCTTCCTGGTCGGCAAGGCAGTTCACAAGGGCGCGGGCAACAAGGGCGGGCTCGGCTATCAACTGCTGGCGGTCGCCATCACGTACTGTTGCATTGCCGTCAATTACATGCCCGACATCGTGGAAGGCGTGGTGCAGGCGATTCGCAACGAGCACGCGCTGGCGGCGGCTGAAGTTCAGGCGGGCGTCAAGGCTGCCGAGGCAGAACAAGCCGGCGAAGCGGCGCCGCGGCGCAAGTCATTCAACCGCCCGGTGGAGAGGAGCTTCAGCTCGGGGCGATTGGCTGGGCACTCGTGATTGGCATCTCCTTCGCGATCTCGATGGCGGCGCCGTTCCTGGCGGGAGTTCAAAACCTGATCGGGCTGTTGATCATCGGCTTCGCGCTGCTCGAGGCCTGGAAGTTCAATGCCCATCGCGAGCTGCCGATCACCGGGCCGTACGAGCTGGGACCCGCGGGAGCGACTGCCTAGGGGTTGCGGCGAGAGGAACCGTTGGATGGCGACGTCTGGACCGACGATCGAAGTTTGCCCGCAGTGCGCGACCGAGCTGGCGCCGACGATGCTGGTTTGCCCGGGCTTGCGCGGCTGGTTCACGGTGACAAGCTGACGGCCTTGGCGCAGGCGGCCCGCGAAGCGACCGAGCGGGGCGAGATTTCGGCGGCGTTGGCTGCCTGGCGCGACGCGCTGGCGCTGTTGCCGGCCAACTCGAAGCAGCACGAGGTGATCGCAAGCCGGATCACCGAGCTCGGCGACCGCTTGGGCGAATCGTCGGCCGCGCCGTCGGCCGCCCGGCCGGCCGCGACGCACCCGCGCGGACCAGCCGTGCGGATGGCCACGGGCCTGGGCGCGGTGGGGCTGATGGCCTGGAAGTTCAAGGCCCTGCTGGCGGGCTTCACCAAGGGCACGACGCTGTTGACGATGCTGGCCTCGCTGGGCGTGTATTGGACGCTGTGGGGTTGGCAGTTCGCGCTGGGGCTCGTGCTGTCGATTTACGTACACGAGATGGGGCACGTGATCGCGCTAAGGCGCTACGGCTTTCGCGCCACCGCGCCGATGTTCATCCCGGGGCTGGGCGCGCTGGTGCGGCTGCAGCAGAAGGTGGTCAACCCGCGCGAAGACGCGGCGATCGGACTGGCCGGGCCGAACTATGGCCTGGGCGCGGCGGCGGTCGCCCTGGGGCTGTGGTTCGCCACCGACCAGCCGGTGTTCGCGGCCGTCGCGGGCGTGGGCGCGTGGATCAACATCTTCAACCTGTTGCCGATCGCGATGCTCGACGGCGGCCGCGGCTTTCACGCCATGGCGCCGGCGAGCGGCTGGTGGCCGCCGGCACGGCCGCGGCGGCCTGGTACCTGACCGGCGACGGCCTGCTGTTGCTCGTGGCGCTGTTTGGCGGCGGCCGGGCGCTGTTCGAGAAGAACCCGCAGGCGGGCAGTTGGAAAGCCACGCTCACTTATTGCCTGCTGATCGCCGCGCTGACGGCGATCGCCTCGGTGGCGCTCGTACCTGGGCGTGGAAGTTTAGGGATCCCGAGGCGCGACGGTTTTGGCGGCGTGTCCAGGTCGCCAAATCGTGCGTTGTTGACGTCCCTCGCGGTGACACACAGTTGTCACCGCCGTCGCGCGGGAAGCGCGTGCGCGGTGCCGTCCGCTAGGATTCGGACCGAGAGTGCCGTTTCACGAACGCCTAAGGTCAGCTCGATCCGGCCTTGCGATTTGCCGTTCGAAGTCTCAGCCACGCGAGTGAGCGGCTGATCCACCAGTGAATGTTGCGCAGCAGTGTGCGCGTAAACTCGTGGTCGGTGCGATTTCTTGCAACAGGAGGAAAGCCAATGCGACCAATCCGTTATCAGGCACCCGTGCCGTCGAAGATCGCGTCCTTGAGTTTTTCGGCCCTGTGTTCCTTGATCGTCGGTGTGAGCGTGATCGTACAAAGTGCGGCGGGCGATGTCGTGGTGGACGAGCTCTTCAACGCCGCCACCGGGCCACCGAGCACGATTCCCATCAGTCTCCCGGGACCTGGCACGCTGACGTTTCGCTTTTTGAATCCGGATGCGAGTCCCGGCGCGTGGCTCGACCTCATCCTGTCCAGCGGCCCGCGCGACGGCCTGAACGATATTGCGCGAACAGGCGCCGTGGCAAGTGGGTATACCGCCTCAGCGCCGGCCTACCGCGGCGACTACGCGATCGGAGCTACCGAGCGCGATTTCCAATTCTCGATAGACCAAGGGGCAAGCAACGGGCTGCTGAATGTCGTGAACTACCAGCCCAGCGGCGCGGGACCGACGGGTACCGATGAGTTGATCGTCGACTATTCAGCCGAACAACTGACGGTTCCCGATGGCGCGCCGCTGTTGAGCATCACTTCAGGTCCGCTCAGTGCCAACTCGGCGTCGACCAGCTTCGTCGCCCCGACCGACGGATATCTGATGGTTCACAACACGTCCACCGGCGAGCATGGCGGTGGCTTTGGCCTCTACGTCGATGGGCATGGAATCGGCTCGAACGTCGAGATTCCGCCGGTGCCTTCATTCTACCTGGCCGATATACCGGCTGGCGCGCCACACGATTGCGATCGCTCATGAGGATGACCTGTTTGGCGACAATACGGGCACGCGGAGCGCCGACGTGTATTTCGTCTCTTCGGTGCCGGAACCGGCGAGTATCACGCTTGCGTTCCTCGCCATTCCGGCGCTATGGGGCTGGCGCTTCGACAGAAGGCTCGCAAGAGGTGAGGGCCGCCGCGGGGGACCGCGTTGCTCGATCGTACGGGCCCGCCGCGGGCTGGTGCCTGACGAGCAACGGCCTGCTGTTGCTCGTGGCGCTGTTCGGCGGCGGCCGGGCACTGTTCGGGAACTCGCAGTGCGTCGCCGTGTTGTTGGCCGCAGCGGCGATTGTATACTGCCGTGGCACGGCGTGCCTGTGCACAAGGCCTGTCAGAATGTTCGTTCAGCGGCTCCTTTTTGAATCCCGGGGGCTTCTTCAGCCATGGCGAGCTCACCGCATGATCAGCGTTGGAGCGAAAGTTCGGGTGGAGTCAGCCAGGCGCTCATCAGGTCGACGGTTCCGCTGGGTTGCGGCGTGGTGACGATGTTTGCCACGCTGGCGGCCGTCTATGCGATCGGGGAGCAATTCCCAAACTTTCAGATCATGGAGTGGTATTACAAGCGCCATTTTCCAATCGGGCCGCTGGTGGTCGGCGTCGTCGCGGGTTGTGGATACGGCGTCGGTTGCTTATGGCTTGGCGAGCGCGTGCGGATTTCGTTTCTTGCCGCCGTGGTGGGCCTGCAGGGCTGGGCCTATGTCATGGTGCAGTACGAAAGCTACAGGCGGGCGCAGGCTCAGGGTCCGCCGGCCGCGAACGAGTCGTTTTTCGAGTACTTCGACCGCACCACGCGGCGCAGGATCGAAAAGGATCGCAATGGGCGGATCGAGGGATTCGTTGGCGGTTTGGGATACCTCGACCGCATCTCCGAGGTATTGGGCTTCACCGTTGGGGGCGTTCTCGTTCCCTTCGCGCTCATGGGACAGCCTTACTGCGAGTGGTGCACGTGCTATATGAGTCGTAAACGGTTGGGCAGCCTGCCCGCGGGAGTCGTGCCGCGCAAAGTCGCCTCTGGCGATCGCAACGGACAGGCGGCGTACACGGGGGAGCAGGTGGTGGCCCTGGTCCGGGGTCGCCAGTTGGTTGCCCGGTTGAAAGAGCACGTGGACTCCGAGCGCGCGGATCTTTTTCTGGAGGTTCTGGCGTCATACCAGGGCATCGGCAAGTCGATCGACGAGCTGACGAAACGATTCGACGTGCAGTTGATCCATTGCAAGCATTGTGGCCACGGTGCCCTGCGCGTGCGGTTGCTTTCCGGCGATGACGCCGAGCTTGTCGAGCACGAGGTTGTCGACTGGGAACTCACGCCCGAGCTCATCGAGAGGCTGTGCTGAGCGGCTGTTCTCGTTTTTGCGCACTGAACGTCAGCGCAGAGGTGACGCGCAGGTAATAGCCGTCGGGGTCGACGAGTCGAAAATCGGTGGCGCCCCATGGCTGCTTTCGCAGTGGGCTCAGGTGCGTTTTGTAGCCGCTGGTTTGGACGCGGCGGTAGGCCGCTTGCACATCGTCGACCTCGAGCACGATTTCGGCGCCCAGGCCGCGGCGGCTCGACTGCAGTTCAGGATTGAAGTAGTGGGCTTTCGAAAGCCCGGCGGCGGGCCCCAAGCCGATCACGACCGACTCGGAGCGAACCGGGACGTAGTCGGCCTCGCCCTCGAGCCGCTCGAACGCCAGCACTTTCGTGTAGAAGCCGGCCGATTTCTCGACGTCCGAGACGAACAGTTCGAGCCGCAAGCTCATGCCATGCGGCTTGGGGGCTGACGGCGCTTCGCCGAGTGCCGACACAGCCGCGATCGCCGAGACGGCGACGAGGCAACCGCCGAGGACTTTCATGTTCGGGCCTTTCGTGGAGCGAAAAAGGGGGGAACTACGGACCATTGAACCTGGGCGCGGCTGGAGTTTCCAGGGGCCCTCGGCTGGGCACATTCCCGTTCTGGGGCACTCTGACAATCCGGCGGCGCGTCGCTGCGCCGCATGTCGACCCCAGCGCACCGGTGGTCGCTCGCAGCCGGCACGATCTTTGCTGCCCCCGCAGCGCGAGACTCATTGCGCTCCAACTCGGCTGGCGATGGTCCACTGCCGATCGCCACTCGCCCGGCCTGGTCGGTAGCCGATCAGTTGGTGCTGCGCCGACAAATCGATTAACATCTAGAGAATACACCGATCCGAAACGTCGTCCGCGTGTTCGGAAGCGCCAAGGCTGGGAGCGTGGTGATGGAACGTCGGGCGGTAACCGTGCGAGGCATGGTCCAGGGAGTGGGCTTCCGCCCGTACGTCTATCTGCTGGCCTCGCGTTGGGGGTTGAACGGTTTTGTCCGCAACGAGTCGGGCCTGGTGCGGATCGAAGTCGAGGGCGATCGCCCGGCGCTGGAGCGATTTTGCCGCGAGCTGACGGATCGGCCGCCGCCGTTGGCCCTGATCGAGCAGGTCGATTGGGAGCCGCTGGGTTGCCGGGGCGAAGTTGATTTTCGGATTGCCGACAGCACGGCCGGCGGCAGCGGCGAAGTGGTGGTCTCGCCCGACGTGGCCACGTGCGACGACTGTCTCGGCGAGCTGTTCGATCCGGCCGACCGCCGCTTTCGCTATCCGTTCTTGAACTGCACCGCCTGCGGGCCGCGGCTGACGATCGTGCGCAGGGCGCCCTACGATCGGACCCGTACGACGATGGCCGAATTCGCGATGTGCGAGCGCTGCCGGCGGGAGTACGACGACCCGCACGACCGGCGATTTCACGCCCAGCCGACCTGCTGCCCGCGCTGCGGTCCGCAGTTGCGGCTGCTGAATGGCGCGGGCCATCCCATCGAGACGCGCGACGCGGTGCGCGATTTCGCCAACCGGCTGCGGGCCGGCCGGATCGGGGCGCTCAAGGGGCTGGGCGGCTACCACCTGGCGTGCGATGCGGCGAACGAGCGGGCCGTGGCCGAGCTGCGCCGCCGCAAGGGACGCGACGACAAGCCGTTGGCCCTGATGGTGGCCGACGTCGAGCGGGCCGCTCGGTTGTGCGCGATCAGCGCCGCCGAGCGCCGGCTGCTGACCTCCTCTCGGCGGCCGATCGTATTGCTGCGGCGGAAGCCGATCGCCGGACGCTCGGGCGCGGCGGAAGCCGGCGTCGCCGAGGCGGTGGCTGCGGGCAATCCGTACCTGGGGCTGATGCTGCCCTATACGCCGCTGCATCACCTGCTGCTGGATGCTGCCGGCGGCGGACCGCTGGTGATGACCAGCGGCAATCGTTCGGACGAGCCGATCGCCTACCAGGACGACGCGGCGCTGGTGCAATTGGGCGGGATTGCCGACGTGTTCCTCGTGCACGACCGGCCGATTCACATCCGCTGCGACGACTCGGTGACGCGGGTGCTCGACGACGGCCGAGGCGGCGAGTCGGAATACCTGGTGCGGCGCTCGCGCGGCTACGCGCCGCAAAGCATCAAGCTGGCCGCGCCCTGCCGGTGCCCGATGTTGGCCGTGGGCGGACAGTTGAAGGCCACGTTCGCGCTGGGCCGCGGGCTGTGGGCGTTTCCCAGCCATCACCTGGGCGATCTGGATCACTACGAGGCCTACCGGGCGTTCGAGCGCGACGTGCGGTTGTACGAAGAGTTGTTCGCGATCCGCCCGGAGTTGATCGTGCACGATTTGCATCCCGACTATGCGAGCACGACGTACGCGCGGCGGCGCGGGGCGGCCGAAGGCGTGCCGACGGTCGCGGTGCAGCACCACCACGCGCACGTGGCCGCCTGCATGGCGGAGCACGCGCTGGAGGGGGACGTCATCGGCGTGGCCTTTGACGGCACGGGTTATGGAACCGACGGGGCGATTTGGGGCGGCGAGTTTTTGGCAGCCGGCTACGGCGCAGTTTCGCCGAGCGGCGCACCTGCGCTACGTGCCCTTGCCCGGCGGCGACCAGGCGATTCGCGAGCCCTGGCGGGCAGCCGTGGCCCAGGCGATCGACGCTGGCTGCGGGCCGTCGCTGATCGAGTCGTTGGCCCCGGCGGCCAGTCTGCGGACGGTGAGACAAATGATCGAGCGCGGCGTCAACAGCCCGTTCACGTCGAGCGCCGGCCGGTTGTTCGACGCCGTGGCGGCGCTGGCCGGCATTCGCTCGCGGGTGAGCTTCGAAGGCCAGGCGGCCATGGAGACTGGAGTGGCTGGCGACCGACACGCCGGCCGACGGCTCGTATCCGTTTGGCATCGAGCGGCCAAGGGCCGGCACTTTCGAGGAGCCGTTGCAGATCGACACGCGGCCGCTCGTTCGCGCGGTGGAAGCCGACGCAGGCCGCGGCACTTCCAAGAGGCGGATCGCCCGGCGGTTCCAGTCGACGATCGTGGAGATGATTGCCGCCGTTTGCGGGCGGATGCGCCGCGAGACCGGCTTGGACCGCGTGGTGCTCAGCGGCGGCGTGTTCATGAACGTGCTGTTGAGCCGCGAAGCGAGCGAGCGGCTGGCGGCCGAGGGTTTTGACGTTTATCGCCACCGCTTGCTTCCGCCGAGCGATGGCGGGCATCAGCCTGGGCCAATTGGCCGTGGCCGCGGCCATGGCCGTCGACGAGCACGCGGCGGCCGGCGTCGCGGTCGAGCCGCGCGGGCGGTGCGACATCCCTTTAGCTAACGCAAACTGAGAAAGGCCGCCCGATGTGCCTGGGAATCCCTGGACGAAGTCGTCGAAACCTACACCGAGCACGACGTCGCTGATGGGCAAGGTCGATTTCGGCGGCGTGTTCAAGCGCGTGTGCCTGGCGCATACGCCGCAGGCGCTGCCGGGGCAGTACGTGATCGTGCACGTGGGCTTCGCGCTGGACGTGATCGACGAGGATGAAGCGCAGCAGATCTTCGACGTTTCTCGATCGCATGAACGAGTTGGGCGAATTGAAGGACGACGCCGCCGCAGAGGTCGACGCGGGGCCCTCGATGAATTGACGGAAGTTGGGCTTACCCGGCGGGACTGCCATGAAATTTCAAGACGAATACCGCGATCCGGTGGCAGCCGAAAAGCTGCAGCGGGCCATCCGCGAGATCACGACGCGGCCCTGGACGATCATGGAGGTCTGCGGCGGGCAGACGCACACGATCGTCAAGTACGGCATCGACGAACTGCTGCCGCCGGAGATCGAGCTGGTGCACGGCCCGGGCTGCCCGGTGTGCGTGACGCCGCTGGAGCTGATCGACAAGGCGATCGCCATCGCCTCGCGGCCGAACGTGATCTTCTGCTCGTTCGGCGACATGCTGCGCGTGCCCGGCAGCAGGCGCGACCTGTTCGCGGTCAAGGCGGCCGGCGGCGACGTGCGGATCGTGTATTCGCCGCTCGACTGCCTGGCGATCGCCGAGAAGAACCCCGCAGCGGACGGTGGTGTTCTTCGCCGTGGGTTTCGAGACCACGTCGCCGGCCAATGCCATGGCCGTGTGGCAGGCGAAGCGGCGCGGGCTGGAGAACTTTGCCGTGCTCGTGTCGCACGTGCTGGTGCCGCCGGCGATGACGGCCATCCTGTCGTCGCCCGGCGAATCGCGTGCAGGGATTCCTGGCCGCCGGCCACGTGTGCGCGGTGATGGGCTACGAGGAATACGTATCCGCTGGCCGAGCAGTTCCAGATTCCGATCGTGGTGACCGGCTTCGAGCCGTTGGATCTGCTGGAGGGGGTCTATCACTGCGTGCGCGATGCTCGAAGCGGGCGAAGCACGGCGTCGACAACCAATATGCGCGGCTCGTGCGGCGCGAGGGGAACGCGCCGGCACTGCGGCTGATCCACGAGGTGTTCGAAATCACGGACCGCAAATGGCGCGGCATCGGCACCATCCCGCAAAGCGGCTTCCGCCTGGCGCCGGACTACGAGCAGTTCGACGCCGAGCGGCGCTTCGCCGTCGAGGCGGTCGAAGTTGCGAATCGCAGCGCGTGCATCAGCGGGCTGATGCTGCAAGGCGTCAAGAAGCCGCGCGACTGCCCGGCGTTCGGCAAGGAGTGCACGCCCGGAGCATCCGCTGGGAGCCACGATGGTCTCCTCCGAGGGCGCCTGCGCGGCTTACTACCACTATGCCCGCTACCGAGCCAGGCCGGCCGGGGGCGATTCGGCAACTGCGACCGGGCAGGAAGTCTCAAGCGTTCATCAGATTTCGCGAGCCAGCCATGCCTGACGCGTTCGACTTCGATCGACTCTCGTGTCCGCTGCCGCTGGCCGATCATGCGCAGGTGCTGCTTGGGCCACGGCAGCGGCGGCAAGCTGACGGCCGAATTGATCCAGCACGTCTTTCTGCCCGGCCTGGGACAATCGAGACGCTTGGCGGCGCTGGAAGACCAGGCCACGCTCGACTTGGGGCAGGTCTGGCGGCCTCACAACGGCACGAAGGCGCCGCGAATCGCCTTCACGACCGACTCGTTCGTCGTGCGGCCGCTGTTCTTCCCAGGCGGCGACATCGGCAAGCTGGCCGTGCACGGCACGGTGAACGATCTGGCGGTGGGCGGCGCAACGCCGCTGTTCCTGTCGGCCGCGTTCATCCTGGAAGAAGGGCTGCCGATGGACGATCTGCGGCGGATCGTGGCCTCGATGCGCGCGGCTTGCGACGAAGCGGGCGTGGCGCTGGTCACCGGCGACACGAAAGTCGTCGACCGCGGCAAGGGCGACGGCGTGTTCATCACGACTTCCGGCATCGGCCTGGTGCGCCGAGGGCCGGCAGCTGTCGATCCACGCAGCCCGGCCGGGCGACCGGGTGCTGGTTTCGGGAACGATGGGCGATCACGGCATCGCCATCATGTCGGTTCGCGAAGGGATCGAATTCGAGACCGTGCTCGAGAGCGACACGGCGTCGCTGGCAGGTCTGACCCAAGCCATGCTCGGGCGCTGACCGTCGATCCGCTGCATGCGCGACCCGACTCGCGGCGGGCTGGCCAGCGCGCTCAACGAGATTGCCGCGGCCTCGCGGGTGGGCATCCGGCTGGACGAGGCGGCGATTCCCGTGCGGGCGCGAAGTGCACGCGGCATGCGAAATGCTCGGCCTCGATCCGTTGTACGTCGCCAACGAAGGCAAGCTCGTCGCCATTGTCCCGCCGGATGACGCCGCGCGACGTGCTGGAAGCCATGCGTGCCCATCCGCTGGGCCGCGACGCGGCCGATATCGGCACAGGTGGTGGACGGACCACCCGGGAATGGTCATCCTGAAGTCGTTGATTGGCGGCGAGCGGGTCGTCTCGATGTTGGCTGGAGAACAATTACCGCGAATCTGTTAGGGACCTGGTCGTGGCGCACTCGGGCGAGCAGCGAGCCCGAGCGGCGCGGTCATGCTTCATCGCGCTGTTGAGAACCTTGTTCGTGCGGCGAGAGCACCAATAACAACCTATCCGAGAACCGCTGAGGGAGAGGGGGACAGTCCCATTTTGCTCCGAAGACTCCGCAAAATCGGGACAGTCCCCGGCGGGTCTCGGATAGGTTCTAAATCGAAATCGGGCCTGCATGAAAGGAAACCGCCATGCCACAAAACGCCAACTTGATGCTCCTGGCCAGGAACACGCCCGCGGTGAAGGAGGTGCACATCGTGTGGCTCACCGCGGGGCTGGGTTGCGACGGCGATTCCGTCTCGATCACCGCCGCCACGCAACCCAGCCTCGAAGACGTCGTGCTGGGCGCGATTCCCGGACTGCCGAAGGTGCACCTGCACAACCCCGTGCTGGCGTACGAAGTGGGCGACGAGTTCATGAACTTCTTCTACCAGGCCGAGAAGGGCCAACTCGACCCGTTCGTGCTCGTCGTCGAGGGCTCGATTCCCAACGAGTCGATCAAGAGCGAAGGATATTGGGCCGCGCAAGGCACCGACAAGAAGACGGGCCAGCCGATCACGACCTGCGAGTGGATCGACCGCTTGGCGCCGAAGGCCTGGGCCGTCGTCGCGATCGGCACGTGCGCCACCTATGGCGGCATTCACGCGATGGAAGGCAATCCGACCGGCTGCATGGGCCTGGCCGACTACCTGGGCTGGAGCTTCAAGTCGAAGGCGGGTCTGCCGATCGTCAACGTGCCGGGCTGCCCGGTGCAGCCCGACAATTTCATGGAGACGGTGCTGCAACTGCTGTTTCACGCGGCCGGGCTGGCGCCGGCGCCGCCGCTGGACGACCAGCTGCGGCCGACGTGGCTGTTCGGCAAGACCGTACACGAGGGGTGCGACCGGGGCGGCTACTACGAGCAGGCCCAATTCGCCTCCGAGTACGGCCAGCCGCGAGTGCCTGGTCAAGCTGGGTTGCTGGGGGCCGGTGGTCAACTGCAACGTCACCAAGCGGGGCTGGATGGCCGGCATCGGCGGCTGCCCGAACGTGGGCGGCATTTGCATCGGCTGCACCATGCCGGGCTTTCCCGACAAGTTCATGCCGTTCATGGATGAACCGCCCGGCGCGCACACCTCGTCGACGGCCATCAGCGTTTACGGGCGATTGATCAAGGCGCTGCGCAACTATACGAATCGCTCGGCCAACAAGGAGCCGAAGTGGCGGCATCGCGACGCAACGCTAACGACCGGCTATAAGCCCACCACCTACGGCCAGGGCATAACGCATCTCACAAGCCGGCGGACGAGATCGCCGCCGCGTTTCATCGAGGGAAGCCCATTCATGGCAACGACAGCCACCGAACAGAAGCCCGAAGGCAAACGTCGCAATCTGGTCGAGATGTCGTGGGACCCGATCACGCGGATCGTGGGCAGCCTGGGAATTTTCACCAAGATCGATTTCGAAAACCGCGAAGTCGTCGAGTGCCACAGCACGTCGTCGATCTTTCGCGGCTACAGCATCTTTATGAAGGGAAAAGATCCGCGCGACGCGCATTTCATCACCAGCCGCATTTGCGGCATTTGCGGCGACAATCACGCGACGTGCTCGATCTATGCCCAGAACATGGCCTACGGCATCCGCCCGCCGCCGCTGGCCGAGTGGATCATCAATCTGGGCGAAGCGGCCGAGTACATGTTCGACCACAACATCTTCCAGGACAACCTGGTGGGGGTCGATTTCTGCGAGCAGATGGTCAAGGAAACCAATCCCGGCGTGCTGCAAAAGGCCGAAAACACGCCCGCGCCGCACAAGGACATCCACGGCTACAAGACGATCGCCGACATCATGCGGGCGCTGAACCCCTTTACCGGCGAGTTCTATCGCGAGACGCTGCACGTCAGCCGCTACACGCGCGAGATGTTCTGCCTGATGGAAGGGCGCCACGTCCATCCCTCGACGCTGTATCCCGGCGGAGTCGGCACGGTGCCCTCGCTGCAGCTCTTTTCCGATTACCTCGTGCGGCTGATGCGCTACATCGAGTTCATGAAGAAAGTCGTGCCGCTGCACGACGACTTGTTCGACTTCTTTTACGAAGCCCTGCCGGGTTATGAGGAGGTGGGGCGGCGACGCGTGCTGCTGGGGTGCTGGGGCTCGTTCAAGGATCCCGACGTTTGCGACTACACCGTACCGCAACATGAACCACTGGGGCAACGCGATGTTCGTCACCCCGGGCGTCGTGGTCGACGGCCAACTGGTGACGACGAACCTGGTCGACATCAACCTGGGGATTCGCATTCTGCTCGGGCAGCTCGTTCTACGAAGACTGGCAGGAGACGGGCGAAGTCTTCGTCCCCAAGGATCCGCTGGGCAATCCCGGTCGACAAGCGGCACCCCTGGAACCAAACCACCACGCCCAAGCCGCAGAAGCGCGACTTCAACGGCAACTATTCGTGGGTCATGTCGCCGCGGTGGTTCGACAAGCGGACCGGCGATCACCTGGCGCTCGACACCGGCGGCGGGCCGATCGCGCGGCTGTGGGCCACGGCCTTGGCCGGCAAAGTCGACATCGGCTACGTCAAGGCGACGGGCCACAGCGTGAAGATCCTGCTCCCCAAGACTGCGCTGATGGCCGAAGTCGAGTTCGAATGGAAGATTCCCCACTGGAGCAACGCCATCGAGCGCGACCGGGCGCGCACCTACTTCCAGGCGTACGCGGCGGCCGCGGCGATGCACTTCGTCGAAAAGGCGCTCGCCGAGGTACACGCCGGGCGGACCGCAGACGTTACCGACTTCCAGGTTCCCGACGAAGCGATTGGCTGCGGTTTCCACGAAGCGGTTCGCGGCGTGCTGTCGCACCACCTGGTGATTCGCAACAAGAAGATCGCCAACTATCACCCCTATCCGCCGACGCCCTGGAACGGCAACCCGCGCGACGTGTACGGCACGCCGGGGCCCTACGAGGACGCAGTGCAGGGGACGCCGATCTTCGAGGAAAACGGCCCCGACAACTTCAAGGGCATCGACATCATGCGGGCCGTGCGCAGCTTCGATCCCTGCCTGCCCTGCGGCGTGCACATGTATTCGCCCCAGGGCAAGCTCGTGAACGAGACGCGACACGTTCCCACTTACGGCGTGCAAACTCACTGACGGGGGTCCGCGGCAGGCGCACGGTAGAACGACGAGACGAATCGAGGATTGAACATGCCGAATGACGAATTGTCCGGGTGCGTCGAGCGGATCGACGTGCTGCTGGGAAAGGTCGAAAACCTGAGCGACGCGGCCGTGCGCAGCGACGTGCAAGAGATCGTGCAATGCCTGCTCGACTATCACGGCACCGCGCGTGGCGCGGATGGTGAGCCTGCTGGCAGCCGCCGAAGATGGATCGCCTGGGCTGGTCGAGCGGTTGGCCGGCGACGAGCTGGTGGCCAGCCTGCTGCTGCTGCACGGCTTGCACCCGGCCGATCTCGACAGCCGGGTGGCCGCGGCGCTCGAACGGGTGCGGCCGTTCCTGCAATCGCATGGCGGTGACGTGGAGCTGGTGCGGCTGGTCGACGGCGTGGTCCACTTGCGGCTGCAGGGGAGCTGCCACGGGTGCCCCAGCTCGGCGGCGACGTTGACGTCGCGCATCGAGCAAGCCATTTACGAGGCCGCGCCGGACGTGGCGTCCATCGAAGTGGTCGAGGCCGCGGAGCCTGCGCCGCCGGGCGGCTTTGTCGGTTTGGAACGTTTGTCTGCCGGCCAACTCGGTACCATGCAGTGAGTTCGTCGATGCCGCCAACCCTGTCCGATCCGCTGGTTCGGCTCCGCGCGTTCGGCCGCAAGCCGCGGGCCGCGCCTGCGCAGTGCGAGCTGTGCAGCGCGCCGCTGGCGGCCGAGCACGAGCACGTGGTCGAGTGCGCCACGGGCCAATTGCTGTGCGCGCTGCGGCGCCTGCGCGCTGTTGTTTCGCGACGCGGCGAACGGGCGGTATCGCAGCGTGCCCCGCGACGCGCACGGCTGGCCAACTTCCGCATGAGCGACGCGCAGTGGGAGAACTTGGCGATCCCGATCGGGCTGGCGTTCCTGTTCGCAAGCACCCGCGGGCGGCGTGGTGGCGGTCTATCCCAGCCCGGCCGGCGGCACCGAGTCGCTGCCGATGGCCGAGGCCTGGAGCGAGCTGGTCGAGGCCAACCCGGTGCTGGGCGAGCTCGCGCCGGACGTCGAGGCGCTGTTGGTACATCGCATCGACGTGCGCCGGGAGTATTACCGGGTGCCGATCGACGCGTGTTACAAGCTGGTGGGATTGGTGCGTTCGCGCTGGCGGGGGTTTACCGGCGGCGTCGACTTGTGGAACGAAATCAACGAATTCTTCGCGGAGCTGGAAGCGCGGTACGGCCGATGCTCGACTTGAGATTTCAAATCGAAGGCGCCCGGAGCGGTGCCGCTGGCGGCTGCGCCGCAGTTGGCTTTCAAGCTGCGGATCGACGCGGCTGAAGCCTCCCGCGCGGTGCCGGTCCAGGCGGTGTTGTTGCGCGTGCAGATTCGCATCGAGCCGGCGCGGCGCGGCTATCGCGCGACGTCGGCGCCGGGGCTCGTCGAGCTGTTCGGCCAGAGCGAGCGCTGGGGGGCCACGATGCGCAGCATGTTGTGGACGCACGTTAATTTGATCGTGCCGCCGTTCACGGCGGGCACGCTGGTCGATCTGCCGGTCGAGTGCAGCTACGACTTCAACCTGGCGGGCACGAAGTATTTTGCCGCGCTCGACGACGGCGAGATCCCGTTGTGCTTCCTGTTCAGCGGCACCTGTTTCTACCAGGCCGAACGCGGCCTGCAGACCGAGCAGATCTCGTGGGAGCGTGAGGCCAATTTCCGGCTGAGCGTGGCGACGTGGAAGGAGATGATGGCGCGTTTACTATCCGAATTGTGCCTGGCTGCGTCTCGAGCGAGACGCGTTCGATCGGTTGCACGACTTCAAGACACGCGAGGCGTTGCCGACTTTCGAGCGGGCCATCGAGAGGCTGCTGGCGCAAGGGGTGCCCAACGCGACCGTCGAGGGATGACGCATGAACGCGGCGCTGATCGATCGGATCGTCAATTCCGTGCTGTACGAGGGGTACTTGCTGTACCCCTATCGCCAGGCGATCAAGAACGTCAAGCGCTGGACGTTCGGCAGCATCTACCCGGGCATTCGGGCGAGGCACAAAGCGGCGCCGAGCGACTGCTGGCTGCGGGCCCGGTGCCTCGTTGAAGGGGGCGCGGCCGCGGTGGTCGACGTCGAGCTGCGATTTCTGCAGTTGGTCGAGCGGCAGACAATGGGCGAGGCTGCGGCTGCCGCGGAGTGCTGGCACGAGAGCGTGGAGCGGCGCGTCGGGCTGGGCCCGCGCAGCCTCGAAGAGTTGACGCGCGCGCCTTGCCGCCAGGTCTTCGAGTTCCCGCAGGCCGCGCGGCAGACGTTCGAAAAGGCCGTGGACGGCTCGCGGCAAGCGGTGGTCCGGCGGCAGTTGGCGATTCAAGGCACGGTTGACGCGAGCGCCGAGCCGGTGGGCGAGGGCGTGGCGCTGTTGACTGTCTCGGTCGCCAACGAAACGCCCCGTGGCGGATCCGACGAGCTGGGTTGCGGGGGCCACACGGCGCTTTTGCAGTCCATGGCTTCGGCGCACCTGGTGCTCCGCGCCGCGGCGGGGAGTTCGTGTCGCGGATCGATCCTCCGGCCGACTACCGCGAACTGTGCCCCGCCAATCCAGGCGACGGATTGTGGCCGGTGTTGATCGGCGATGGCGATTCGCGCGACACGATGCTCTGCTCGCCGATCATTCTGTACGACTATCCGCAACTGGCGCCGGAGAGCCCGGGCGATTTTTTCGACGCGACCGAGATCGACGAGATGTTGGCGCTGCGGATCATGACGCTGTCGGACGAAGAGAAGCGGGCCGTGGCAGCGTTCGACGAGCGCGGGCGCGAATTGCTGGAGCGCACGCAGGCGTTGGCCGAGAGCGAAATGGCGAAACTGCACGGCGCAACGCGCTCGATGCGCACGGTCGAGGAGGTGGACGATGCGAGGTGAGTGGGAGGCCGACGACCGCGTGCAGTTGGAGTGCGTGCAGGCGGGGCCCTACGAGCTGCGCAAGGGCGACCGGGTCCGCCTCGTGCCGCGCCGCCGCGCCGATATCATGGATATCGCCCTGCAAGGCAAAGTGGCGACGATCGAGGCCATCGAACAGGATCTGGAAAAACGGTTGCACCTGGCCGTCGTGCTCCAGGACGATCCGGCGCCGACCTGGGCTACGCGCGGCAGATCGGCCACCGCTTCTTCTTCGCGACCGACGAAGTCGAACCGCTGGCCGCCCGCGGGGACGATACCGAACACCATACCGGGGAATAAACTGCGCATCGGGAAACCGGCTTTGCTTGATTGCCAGCGGCCAGCAATGGCTGCCACGGGCGGCTGCGTCGCAAGACCCCCGTGATTTCGCACTGCTGGACAAGCCAGTAGTGGCACCCAGCATGACAAAAAAGCGCGGTCGATCCACCGGGAGAAACCTGCGTACGAGGAGCCATGTCATGAGCGTTCCGCGAATCCTGGTCGCCGGAGTCGGCAACATCTTCCTGGGCGACGACGCCTTTGGCGTCGAGGTCGTGTGGGAGCTAGCGAAACGGCCGCTGGGCGAAGAGGTGCGGATCGTCGATTTTGGCATCCGCGGGCTCGACCTGGCCTACGCTTTGCTCGACGGTTACGAAACGGTGATCCTGGTCGACGCGGTGCCGCGCGGCGGATCGCCTGGCCAGTTGTACGTCGTCGAGGCCGAGCCGCGATTCGGCGCCGCCGAAGTCGGCGCCAGCCCGGTCATGGAAACGCACCGCATGGACCCGGCCAAGGTGCTCGACCTGGTGGCGGCGATGGGCGGGCACGTCGACCGGTTGCTCGTCGTGGGCTGCGAGCCGGTGCCGCTCGATGAAACCGCAGACATTCAGCCGGGCTTGAGCGCGGCGGCCGCGGCGGCCGTGCCGCTGGCCGTCGAGCGGATCGAGCGGCTGATCGGCGAGCTGCTCGAACCGCACAGGCAGGCGACCTCGACGGCCGCAGGAGCAGCGCGATCGCGCACCCTGACTTTCACGCGCCACCCGAATTAGAGGAGAATCATCGTGAAAACGTTGATGGTCGGCGGCGAGTATGTCGTCGGGTTTCTGATATTGTTGCTGTTCGTGTTGTCGATCCTCGTGGCTGCCGTCATCAGCGTGTTCGAGATTCCGAAGTACCTGCGCCACACCAGGAAGTAGCCGCGAGCGGACGATCCAAAGTCGTCACCGCTCGACAGACCGATGCACGAACTTTCCATTGCGATGAGCATCATTGACATCGCCGCCGAAGAGCTCGAGCGGCATGGGGGCGCGGCGGTCGTGGCGGTGCACTTGAAGCTGGGGCCCCTTTCCGGAGTGGTGAAGGAGGCGCTCGCCTCGGCGTTCGAGCTGGCGCGGGAAGGCTCGCCGCTGGCGCAGGCGAGCTTGGAAATCGAAGACGTGCCGATTGCCGTGTTCTGCCCGACGTGCCAGTCGCGCGAGCCGGTGGGCTCGCTGCAGGATCTGTGTTGCGGCCGCTGCGGCAGCTACACGGCCGACATCGTCAGCGGCCGCGAGTTGGAGATTGTCGCCATGGAGATCGAATCATGAATGCCACGGCCGCCACGCGACTCGTCGAGGTGCGCACCAAGGTGCTCAAGCAGAACGACGTCGTCGCGCGGGCCCTGCGCGAGGAGTTTCTCGCCAGCGGCGTGCACGTGACCAGCCTGGTGTCGAGCCCCGGCGCCGGCAAGACGGCCTTCCTCGAACAAACGCTGGCGCGGCTGGCCGAGCGCCATCGCGTGGCGGCCCTGGTGGGCGACCTGGCCACCGACAACGATGCGAAGCGGCTGGCCCGGGCCGGCGTGCCCGTGCGGCAGATCACGACCGGCACCGTGTGTCACCTGGAAGCCGAGATGGTTCGCACGGCGCTGGGCGACTGGAAGCTGGACGAGCTGGACTATCTGTTCATCGAGAACGTCGGCAACCTGGTGTGCCCGGCCACGTTCGACCTGGGCGAACAGATGCGGCTGGTGCTGTTTTCGGTGACCGAGGGGGAAGACAAGCCGCTGAAGTATCCGACGATCTTCAACACGGCCGACGTGGCGGTGATCACGAAGATCGACCTGGCGGTGGCCGTGGAGTGCGACCTGGCGGCGGCGCGTCGCAATGTGCTGGCGGTCCGCCCGGGCATGCAAATCCTGGAAGTTTCGGCCAAGACCGGCCAGGGATTCGATGCGTGGTTGGATTTGCTTGCAAGCCGGCGCAACGCACGGAGCGACCGGCGGCCAAAATGACGACGATCTCCGCAGGTTGGCCAAAGCCTGACGATCGCGGCGACTTTGCCGACTCCCTTTCCTCGGCTCTCTTGCAAAGCGACCTTGCGCCGTTGGACGATCCAATAGACGGCGGAACGCGCGTGGAGCCGTGGCGCAGGGAGGCGCACGATGGGCCGGGCAGAAAGGAGTAGGCGGCCAAACCGCGCGCGCCGCGCTGGCCCGACTCGCCGCGCTCATTGCCTTGGCCTGCATCGTCGCTGCTGGCGCCACGAGCGCGAGCCTGCAAGCCCAGTCGTTTTCCGGCCTGACGGAGGCCGCTGCGGTCCCCGGGTTGTTGAGCGGCGTGCCGCAGTCGGTGGCCGAGCGATTGCCCGCCGTGGCCGATCGCCTTGGGCCGCAGCCGGCGGGGTTCTTCGACGCGCCACCGGCTCTTCCGGCGGAAACGCTGCCAGTGGCCAGCGACTTCTTGGCGCCTCCGAGCTCGGCCGGCGCCCTGCCCCTGTTGGCCCAGTACAAGTACAACGGCGGCGGCGGGTATTTGAGCGTCTTCAGCCCTGACGGCCAGTATTCGGCCAACTTGCAGAACCAGATCACGCTCGACGGCACATTCTTCGACCGGCCGCACATGCCCACCGCCGAGCAGGGATTCAATATCCCGTTTCTGCGCACGTACCTGTTCGGCAACGTCACCGATCGCTGGCAGTATCAGTTGGCCACGCAGGCCTTCCTGGGGCAGTTCAACATTCTCGACGCGTTCGTCAACTGGCACCTCGACGACCGGCTCAACGTGCGGGTGGGCCGCGGCTTGAGCCCGTTCCTGTATGAATATTACGCCTTCTCGCCCGCCTGGGAGCCGGTGATCAGCAACTCGATGCTGTTTCAACTGGCGGGCAAACGCCAGGAAGGCATCATGGCCTGGGGGAACCTGCGCGACGGCCGGCTGCAGTACCAGGCCGGCGTCTTCAACGGCGTCTCCGGCGCGTTTACGCGCTCGACAACGACGTCGACTTCATGGGCACGGTCACCTGGTGCCCGTTGGCCGGCAGCGGCGGGGCGTTCGACGACTTCGGCATCGGCATGGGACTGCAGAGCGGCCAGCACCACTACGCGCTCAACCAGACGGGCAGCGCGTTCACCAACGGCGCGGGCGAGCCGACGACGAACATCAACTACATCACCTCGTCCGGCATCGCGTTCTTCCAGTACGACCTCAACACGTACGCCGACGGGCTGCAGACGAAGTTCGCGCCGCAGGTTTTCTGGTTCGGCCGCTTCAGCGTGCTGGCCGAATACCTGCACATGACGCGCGATCTGTCGCTCGGCGCCCTGCACGGCACGACCGCGCAGGATGGCTTCTACGTCAACACCTCGTACTGGCTGACCGGCGAACGCTACACGGGCAACGGCCTGGCCGGCTACACGACGATCGAGCCGCTGCGGCCCCGGGTGCCGAGCCGGGGCCAGTTTGGCCCCGGGGCCTGGGAGATCGCGGCGAAGCTTTCGCAGATCAACCTCGACACGACCAACTTTGTCTTCACGACGAACCCGAATCTCTACGCCAGCCGTTGCGACCAGTTGATGCTGGCGCTCAACTGGTGGCCCAACCGCTACACGCGGCTGAGCCTCGACAACGTGTGGACCTGGTTCAACAAGGCGATTCCCTTGGGCAGCGCCGGCACGACCGACCATTTCAACACGGTCTGGATGCGCTGCGCGATGTTCTTCTGACGCAGCGGCGAGGAGGCGCGTTCAAGCGGCGCCGTGGGCGCGTTGGAACTGGTGCTCGACGTTGGCCAGCGCCAGCGCGACCCAGGCGGCCACGACGAACGGCGCGGTGAGCGTGGCCAGGTCGAGGCTGGGGAAAGCCTCGGTGATGGGGACCGAAATCGCGGCGGCCAGCAGCGGGAACACCAGCGAGGGGCGGTAGAGCCACAGGGCAATGGCCGCCAGTGCCGCATTGTAGCCGTAGATGCCGATCGCGATGTTCGAGGCCGGGTCGCGATGCCACGACGCCACGACCAGCCCGACGAGCGAGCCGCCGAAGGCCGCCGCGGCTGATCCTCGCGAATTCCAGGCGATGCCCACCAGGAACAACAAGCCCGTCATCCAGTTGGCCTGGAACATGACTTCGCCGAGCCCCTCGACAACGCCCGACAGCTCGGGGTCGTGTAAATCGACGCTGGGCGGCGGGGCGGCGGCCGCGTCGAAGGGGGCCATGGCGGCCAGCGCCACCCAGGTGGTGACGATGAAGGGGGCCGTGTAGCTGGGAAACGGCAAGAAGCGGCGCATGGCGTGCGTCACCGGCACGGCCGCGGCGCAGGCCACCACGAGCACGGCGAACGTGACCACGCTCGGCGGGTGGTAGAACAACAGCGCGATGCCGACCAGCACCGAGTTGAAGCCGTAGATGCCGTCGCGAATGTCGTCGCGGTCGTAACGCAGGGCGGCGGCCGTCAGCAGGCCCACGACGGTGCCGATGGCGGCGCCCAGGGCCATCCACGGCGAGGCCACGGCGATGCCCACCAGGAAGAACAAGCCGGTGACGGCATGGTTCTGGAACATCACCTGGCCGATGCCGCGCAGCGCCGCGCGGGGCAGGTCGTCGAGAGGGATGGCCGTGGGGCCGTCGATCGCCGCGTCGCTCATGGCGCGTCGCTCCATGCGGGAGTTCGCAAGCAGGGTGAGCCAGCCGCTCTTCAAGCTTTGAATCTATCCGAGAACCACTGAAGGAGAGGGGCACAGTCCCATTCTGCTGCGAAGACTCCGCAAAATCGGCACAGCCCCCGGCGGTTCTCGGATTGGTTCTTAGGTCATAAACCGAAGCACACGGCCGCGCCGCAGGCTGCCACCGCGCCGCCGCAGGCCGCATGGGCATAGCGTTCCAACGAGCCGCTGGCGAAGCGCACCAGACCCAGGTAGCCGACGACGACCATCGTGAGCATGGCCGAGAGCGTGGCGATGCCAAACACGACCGCCACCACCATCGATCCGAACAGGCTGGCCTTGGCCGCCGGATACATCAACAGCGGGATCAGCGGTTCGCAGGGGCCGAAGATGAAGATCGCGAACAGGATCCACGGCGTCATGCGCGGCACCTCGTCGGGCGGCGCGTGCACGCCTGCGCGTGCGCGGCGTCGTGGGTGTGCGCGTGGTAGTGGATGCTGCCGTCGGCGTGGGCGTGGACGTGGGCGTGCGGCCGATTGCCGCCAGCGCGGCGCAGCCCCCACACCATGTAAGCCAGGCCGAAGCCGAGCAGCAGCCAGCCGGCCACGTCGCCGCGAAACTCTTCGATCCGCGTCAGCCCGAGCACGGCCGAGCCGAGCGCCAAGCCGGCCAGGCCCAAGACCACGGAGCTGGCCACGTGTCCGACGCCGCAGGCCGCGGTGACCAGCACGGTGGTGCGCAGCGACCAATTGCCGGCCCGCGACATGGCGATGAAGGGGAGGAAATGGTCAGGGCCGGTGACGGTATGAAACAGGCCGATCGTGGCGGCCGTGCCCACCAGGAACAGCAGCGTCGGTTCCTCCAAAATCGAATTCCTCCGGCAAGGGTCGAGGGGCTTTGGCCGTTATACCCTATTTGTGCAAATCTGAGACCACTAGCGCCAGGGAAACTCGTCGGGCACTTCGCAGCCGACGGCGGCGCGGCGGACGAGGGCCCAGAATTCGCGCACTGCGCTGGCGGACGACCTGCGACTCCATGCCCAGGATCTTGTAGACCAGCCCGGCGTCGTTTGGCAGGCGGCCGGCCCCGGCGGCCCACTGTTCGTCGGCATTCACCGTGGCCGGCGCTTCCGCCGCGACCCGCTCGATGCACTCCGGCGGTGCCAGCAGCAGCACGTTGCCCAACACGTCGTAGTCGCCCATCAGGCCGGCCTGGCGGACGTCGAGCCGCGCGGGCTCGACGATGAACTTTTCGGTGAACAGTTCGCTGCCGTCGGGGCGCCGGGCCCGAAGCGTCGACGAGAACAGGTCGTAGGCGAACCGCTCGCCCTGGCCGTAGTGCGTTCGCCCGGGCATGAGGATTTCGCTGTACAAGAGCGTGGCCGTGGGGTCGATCGTCACGCGGGTGTCGGTGATGAACCGCGTGTGCTTGTGGGGAATGATCGGGTCGGGCAGGTATTCGAGATAGGCGCCCGGGCCGAGGACGATCTCCTGCGTCTGGGCGGCATAGTTGGCATCCATCTCGTGGATCTTGGTGGCGGCCTGGGTGGTGACGTGGGCCTGGGCGCCGGGGGCGAGGCGGATTTCGATCTGCTGGCGGTCGCCCTGCAGGATGCCGCCGGAGTTGGAGATGATATAGACGCAGGGCAGCTCGGGCATTTGCTCGTCCCAGTAGATCGCCCGCTGTACGATCAACGGCGCGCGGCGTTCGAGCGTGACCAGCTCGGAGCGGTGGCCGTTGAGCTCGAAGCCCAGCCTCAGAAAGGCGTTCTTGCCCGGCAGTCCGCTGGCCAATTGCTTGGGCTCGTCGCGATAGGCGGCCAGTTCGGCGCGTGGTCGAAAGGTTTCATGCCGGCTTGGTTGGCACGTGCAGGTCGAACAGCACGCCTTCGCGGATCAGCTCGACCAGCTCGGGAATGCCTTGGCCCGTCTTGCAGTTGGTGAACACGAACGGCTTTTTGCCGCGCATGCGTTTCGAATCGTGTTGCATGACTTCGAGGCTGGCGCCGACGTAGGGGGCCAGGTCGATCTTGTTGATCACCAGAATGTCGGACTGGGTGATGCCGGGACCGTTCTTGCGCGGAATCTTGTCGCCGGCCGCCACGTCGATCACGTAGACGAAGTAATCGACCAGCGCCGGGCTGAACGTGAGCGTGAGGTTGTCGCCGCCGCTTTCGATCAGCACCACGTCGGTGTCGGGGAAGCGGGCTTCCATGTCTTCGACGGCAGCCAGGTTCATGCTGGGATCTTCGCGGACCGCGGTGTGCGGGCAGGCGCCGGTCTCGACCCCCAGGATCCGCTCCTCGACGAGCATGCCCTTGAGCGTGCGCTGCACGTGCTTGGCGTCTTCGGTCGTCACCACGTCGTTGGTGATGATCAGCACGCGGATGCCCATGTCGATGAGGATGGGCGTGAGCGCCTCGATGATGGCGGTTTTGCCGGAGCCGACGGGGCCGCCGATGCCGATGCGGGAGATCTTTTTCATCATTGGGGGGCGTCCTTTCGTCAGTCTGTGTCGTCGATCAGGGGCTGATGCTACAGAGTCGGTCAGTTCATGAACATGCGGACGTGGGAGCGGACGTGGATCGCGGCCATGACGTCGATCAGGGGCGCGAAGCTCGACATGTCGTCGAGCCGGCTGGCGGCGACGCGCTGGTAGGCGGCCGGGGCCGCGGCGTTGACCTCGAACAGGATGCGCTGGGCGTCGAGGTAGTTGAGCTTCATCAACCGCAGCGCCGCGCTGAGCATCATCGTGGCCAGTCCGTATTGGTGGACCGCGAAGGCGGCCTCCTCGGACAACCCCAGCGCGGCGAATACCAGGCCTTGGGCCACGGGATACGTGCCGGGGGATCGTCCGCCGGCGATCGCTTCGAGCCATGGGCCGGCCAGCGGCGCCGACAGCACGTGGTCGGCCATCTGGGCCAGCTTGCGCCCCATGCGAACGCTCATCGTGCGTAGCTCTTCGTTGAGTTTGCGAGCGAAGACGGCGCGGTCGGCCTCGATGACCGGCGCCAGCTCGCCGATCGACGCCCCGCGATGGGCGGCCAGCGCGGCGACTCCGTCGCTGGTGGCCGCCTGCCCCGGCGCGCGTCGCACGAACTGCCGCAGCGTGTCGACGTCGTGTACGAGGCCCTGCTGCACGGCCGCTTCGAGCCCGTTGGAGAACGAGAACGAGCCGACCGGCAGCACCGAGTCGCCGAACTGCAGTACCCGCATGAATTCGCCGATGTCGGCCACCAGAGGGCTCCGATCGTCAGTGCGACTGACGGTGAAAGACGCGGCCGGGTTCGTGCAGGTGGGAGTGGGGCGTGGCGTCGGCGCCGCCGAACAGGCGCCGGGCTTCGTGCGGCGCCAGATAGGGAATCACCTCGCTGCCGGGGACGAACTCGTAGCGGATGCCGGCGAAGGCGTGCGTCTTCATCACCGAGGCCATCACTAGCCGATCGACCGTCAACGGCACGTAGGCCTTGGTGCCGTTGATCACCGCCGGCCAGTGCTGGTTGCCCAGGGCGTGGCCCAGCTCGAAGCAGGTGCGGGCCATGGTTTCCGGCGGCTGGTGCGTGAGGCCCGCGAGCTCGATGACCAGCACGTCTTGCAGCGTGATCCGCGCCACGACGGCGCGCTGCGCGATTTCTTCCCAGACCAGGACGTCGCCGTCGCGCAGATGGCTGCGGCGATCGAGCGAGAGGGCCACTTCCATGTCGCCGGCGGTCCGTTTGCGAATGCGGTTCTTCTGGGCTTCCCACTGGTCGAGGTCGAGCCAGTCGATCGCGGCGCCATCGAGCCGTTTTTTCCAGCCTTCGTCGTCGGTATTCCCGAGGATCGTTTCGACGATGATCATGACGTGCACCTGGGAGGATCGCGCGTGGTCCGCGCGGATGTTTTTGCTGGGGGAAACGTACGCTTCAACTGAAAAAGTACAACTGGCCCAGCGGCACGCGCTTGGCCGGGGGCACGGTGGCGTGGACGCCGTCGACCATCACGGCGAACGTTTCGGGATTGACGTCGATGTTGGGCAAGAAGCCGTTGCGCACGAGGTGGCGCTTGGTGAGCGTGCGCGTGCCGAACACCGGCTCGACGCGCCGCTGCCAGGCCGTAGCGCTCGACGACGCCGCGGTCGAAGGCGGCCCGCGAGATGAACGTCAGGCAGGTTTTGGGCAGGGCCGAGCCGAAGGCGCCGAACATTGGCCGGTACATCATCGGCTGCGTGGTGGGCAGCGAGGCGTTGGGATCGCCCATGTTGGCCCACACGATCATGCCCCCCTTGACCACCAGCTTTGGCTTGGCGCCGAAGAAGCCGGGCTCCCACAGCACGAGGTCGGCCACCTTGCCGGGCGCGATCGAGCCGATGAGGTGCGCGATGCCGGCGGTCAGCGCCGGGTTGATCGTCACCTTGGCCACGTAGCGCAGCACGCGAAAGTTGTCGTTGCCCGGCGCGTCTTCGGGCAGGGGCCCGCGGGCTTGTTTCATCAGGTCGGCGGTCTGCATGGCCCGCATCCAGTTTTCGCCGATGCGGCCCATGGCTTGCGAATCGGAGCTGATCATCGAGATCGCGCCCAGGTCGTGCAGCACGCTTTCGGCGGCGATGGTTTCGGCCCGTACGCGGCTTTCGGCAAAGGCCACGTCGCTGGGAATCCGCGGGCTGAGGTTGTGGCAGACCATGATCATGTCGAACAGCTCGGCCACGGAGTTGACGCCGCAGGGGAGCGTGGGATTGGTCGAGCTGGGCAGCACGTTCGGCTCGCCGGTCACCTTGAGCAAGTCGGGCGCGTGGCCGCCGCCGGCGCCTTCGCTGTGATAGGTGTGGATCGTGCGGCCGTCGAACGCGGCGATCGTGTCTTCGACGTAGCCCGACTCGTTGAGCGTGTCGGTGTGGATGCAGACGGAGACATCGTAGTCGTCGGCCACTTCGAGGCAGGAGCGGATGGCGCCGGGGGTGGTGCCGTAGTCTTCGTGGATTTTGAAACCGGCGGCGCCGGCTTCGAGCTGCTCGACGAGCGGCGGCTTGCCGGCGCTGTTGCCCTTGGCAAGCAGCCCGGCGTTGATGGGCAGCCCTTCCCAGGCGCGGAGCATCATTTCGATGTTCCAGGGGCCGTTGGTCGAGGTGACGCCGTTGGTGCCGTCGGCCGGGCCGATGCCGCCGCCGAACAGCGTAGTGATGCCGCCGCTCAAGGCGGTGTAGACCTGCTGCGGGCAGATCATGTGGACGTGCGTGTCCATGCCGCCGGCGGTGAGGATCAGGTGTTCGCCGGAGATGGCGTCGGTGGCGGTGCCGGTGGTGAGGTTGGGCGTGACGCCGTCCATCGTGCTGGGGTTGCCAGCCTTGCCGACGCCCACGATCTTGCCGTCCTTGATTCCCACGTCGGCCTTGATCACCCCCAACAGCGCGTCGATGATCGTGACGTTGGTGATCACCAGGTCGAGGCAGCCGGCCGCTTGGGTCAACTGATTGTCCGAGCCCATGCCGTCGCGCAGGGTCTTGCCGCCACCGTATTGCAGCTCGTCGCCGTAGACGCGGAGGTCTTTTTCGATTTCGACGAAGAGGTTGGTATCGCCCAGGCGGATCTTGTCGCCGACGGTCGGCCCGTAGAGGTCGACGTACTGCTTGCGTGAGATCTTGGACATCCGTGAAGGGCTCCTTGCATGCGGTTTTCTTCGCTAGCGAACCTTGCTCGACTTGAAGCCCAGCTTGCCGGCGCGTTCGACGGCTAGCGTGAAGTTCGGCCGATAGCTGGGCGAGGGTCCGGTGCCGGTCCAGCCGTTGACCAGGTCGTTGAATCCGTAGCAGTGCCGCTTGCCGCCCAGCGGCACCAGCGTGACGTCCTTGGTGTCGCCCGGCTCGAAGCGGATGGCGGTGTTGGCGGGAATGTCGAGCCGCATGCCAAAGGCCGCAGGGCGGTCGAACTCCAAGGCCCGATTCGTTTCGAAGAAATGAAAGTGCGAGCCGACCTGGATCGGGCGATCGCCGGTGTTGCGCACCTTGAGCGTGACGGTAGGGCGGCCGGCGTTCAGCTCGACGTCGCCGGCGGCCACGACGTAGCCGCCCAGGGGGCAGGGCTGTTTTTGCGGTTGGGGGGCAGCCATGCGAGGGCCTCCGTTCGATGCGAGATCAATCCGTTGTTGCCAGCCGCGCCCGCGCGGCCGGCCGCTATTTGATCGGCTGGTGCACGGTGACCAGCCGGCTGCCGTCGGCAAACACGGCTTCCAACTGGACGATGGGAATCAGGTCGGCGACGCCCTCCATGACGTCGTTCTTCGTCAGGGTCTTGGCCGCCTCGTTCATCACTTCTTCGACGGTCTTGCCCTCGCGGGCGCCGTCCATGGCCGCGGCGCAGATCACGGCCACGGCCTCGGGGTGGTTCAGCTTCAGCCCCTTGGCCTTGCGCTTCAGGGCGATTTCGGCCAGCGAATAGACGAGAACCTTTTCGATTTCCTTCGGCGTGAGGTGCATGCGCGAGACCCTCCTGGAGCCTGTCGAAGCGCGCCGCCGTGCCACCTTTCCACCGTGCAGCGACCGCCGACGCCAATGTACCAAAACCACCGCCGCTCACAATCACTCGGCAGGCTGCGGGCAGCGGTGGGCCGAGCGCCGGGACGTGGTTTTGCGCATACGGCCAAAACCGACCAACGCCAGCAGGCCCGCGACGGCCAGCAGGCCGCTGGAGGGTTCGGGCACCGGCGGCACGGCGGCGAACTGAAAGTCGTATGACAGTTGCGTGTCGAGCGTCGTGAATTTGTTCGCCTGGTGATAGCCGGCGATGTTGTCGGAGGCGAAATTCTGGCCCTGGCCCTGATCCCAGGTGAGCCCCACGCCCAACGGATCGTCGGGCGAAGACGATGTGAAGGCCAGCGAGAACGTGGGCTTGCTGGCCACGGCGATCTGAAAGCCCTCGCCCAGCGCCAGCGTGTCGACGGTGTTCACCGTGCCGGGCAGTTCAATCTTCAGGTACGGCGAAAAGTCGTACGGGAAATGGGCGGGCAGATCGGGTGGATACCAGGTGAAGTCGCGCGGATCGCCCGCGGCCGCGTAGCTGACCAGCGCGCCAGTACTGTCGCCGGTGTCGCCCGTGCCGCCGGTTTGCAGGGGGACATTGTGCAGAAAGTTGCTGGCCAGGCGGTCGAGATTCAGATCGGCGCCGGCGGCGGCCAGCGTGCCGGGCAAGGAGACGTCCAGCGTGCCGGTGCCGACGACTTGCTGCAGCTGCGGGTCGTAGCTGACGATGGCGTGCCAGGCCCAGGTGCCGTAAGTCGAATTGCCGGCCGTGTTGACGCTGCCCGAGGTGGAAATGTCGAAGCCGCTGGGGGTGGTGAGGATGCTTTCGATCGTGCCGTTGCCGCCGTCGGCATTGGAGAGGAAGGGGTTGGTGAGATAGCTGGTGCCCCAGCCGTTGGCGTCCTGCTGATCAGGATGGGCGCGCAAGATCAACCGCCCTTGGGGGTCAACAATCAGGCTGCCGAAATGGAAACCGTCTTCGAGGAAGTGATACTCAAGATTGTCGCCGGCCGTGATCGTGTCGAGCAGGTAATCGGCCCGCACGCAGCGAGCAACGAGCAGAAACGTGGCGCAGAGCAGCGCGCGGGCCAGGCCAGCGACAAGACGGCGCGCACGGCCGGGCGGTCGCGGGCGCGAGTCGAATCGTATTGAGCGTTGGTACGGGTGCATGGCCGATGACCGAGCGCTGGATGGCGCAGCAGGCAAGCGCGCGCTTTTTCGGCGCAAAAGCAGGGAGAAAAAGGGCGAAGCTGAGGTGCGAGCAGGAAAGCCGAGCACCGTTTGCCGGTTAGACCGGCGCTCGAATCTCGCACGCCCAAGAGTTCATTAGCCGCCTGGAGAGATGAAACCGCACTGAAACGGAGTGGTCAGTTTCCGCAGCTTACGGGCCGAATTGGCCTCAGTCAAGCAAACGCCGACGAACGCAGAACGAAAGAGGACTCGCGGCACGCAACCGCGAAGCAAGACGCGGCTACTGCCCTTCACGCCAGCCGGTCTGATCGATGCGGCGCAGCTCGTCTTCGATTTTGTCGCCCTCGTAGAACGACAGCCAGCCGTGCAGGCATCGGTCTGGCCGCTGGGGCAATCGGGGAACTGGGGATCGGAGTGCAGGCAGGGACACTTTGCATTGCCCCAGGCGCGCTGGCAGGGGGTCCAGGCGGTGATGATCCAGCGGCGGCCGTCGGTCGAGCGGCAGGCGGCGTAGGGCGGGTGAAACAGCTTGTTGTCGTTGGTCTGGTCAACAAAGCCGGCGGCGCCCTTGAGCATCACGCAATTCTGCACCCGCAGATCCGAGAGCGGCTCGCTCGTGCCGTTGAAAAGCCACATCTCCATCCGCACGGCCTGGGGCGTGGGGCGGACCTTGGTGCCGAAACGGATGCCATTGGGCAGACGGCGCTCGAACGCGAGCGTGCCGTCGGCGTGGCGCGTCCACTCCAGCGGCGGCAGGGCGACGCCGGCCTTCGTCCAGACGGTCGGCACGTGCGTATGGGCCAGGTAAGTCAGCCCAAGGTTCGACCAGATCGCTTCGGGCACGTCGGCCACCACGTAACTCGTCTCGTCCCAGGGCGCAAACACGCTGATCTTCGTTTCGCGCTGCGGGCGGATGGCGCCTTCGAGGAAACCGATGCGCGGGTGGCGGCCGCCGGGGTAGGGGAGCACCAGCAGCGCGCCGCCCGGCGCGCGCGGGGCGATTCTGGGGCGTGATGTCGAAGCGCTTGAGGGCCTTGTCGATGGTCCGCGGCGGCAGCCCGGTGGCGGCCACGATTTCGGCGATGGTGAAGCGGTGATGCCAGACCATGTTTTCGAGCCAGTAGCGCAACTGGGCATCGTCGGCCGGCGGTCGGGCGTTGGAAGCGGCGGCGGCTGGCTGTGTCTCGGCGGCAATGCCGATCGACGCAGGGACGCAGCCGATCGTAACGCAGGCAACGACAAGCGCCATCCATTCATGCAGGCTGCGCGCGTGGATTCTCATGCCGGGATTCGCCGTTGAGGTGTGGTTGCTTCACGGCATTCTAGTTGAAGCTTCTTCATAACGGTGGGCACATACCGACATTCATTTGAGAACTTCGCTCGCCAGGATCGTGTCGGCCAACTGCTCGGCCAGCTCGACGAATTGATCGACCGAGGTGGGCGCTGGCGCCAGACACGGCTCCGCGGCGGCGGCGGGCGATGGAGCGGAGCAGACGCGCATCGTGGAAATGTCGCACACGCCGTAGTACACCGCCAGCGAACGGTCGCCGCCGGCGCTGGCGATTTCGCGCTGCAAGTCGAAGGCCGTGATGGCGGAGTTCAGATAGACCGCGGTCTCGACCAGGGCGGCGCGAAAGCCCGGATGGTGCGCGACGTCGTGCCCGCCGTGCCGGGCCAGCACGTGGGCCGCGCCGCGCACCCCGATCAGCACGCGATCGATGAGCGAGCGCAGGGCGTGGGTGAAGGCGATGTCGGCATAATCGTTGGGGTGCAGGTAGGTGTCGACGGCCGCGGTGACCGCGCCGCAGCCGGTGTGGCCCATCACGACCACGGCTTTGAGCCCCGCTCCGAGGTGCTTGACGGCGTAGTCGACGCTGCCCAGGCATTCGGTGCCCAGCACGTTGCCGGCAATGCGCACGACGAACAGGTCGTTGAAGCTCAGGTCGAAAATCGATTCGATCGGCACGCGGGCGTCGGAGCAGCCCAGCGCCAGCGCGAAAGGGGTCTGGTCGCGGACGGCGCCGGCCAATAGCGGCAGTCCCATCGAGAGCAGGTCGACCGGCACGATCGTCTGCCTGGGCTCGGCGCTGCCGTCGATTGTCGCTTGCTGCATCTGTTGGATAAAGCCGACCAGGCGGCGATTGCCTTCGAGCAGCACGCGCAGGGCTGCCTCGGCATTCTGCGGCCGGTCGAGCGCGATGGGCTGGAACGGGTCGAAGCGGTAGACGAGGTCCACTGGTGTTTCCCCGCGTCAAGGCCAAGAGATGGCAGCTTGCCTGCTATCCGAGGGACCATCTTAGCATTGGCGGGCCGTGGCGCCCCCCGGCTCACTGGCGGGTCTGCTGGCGCCGTGGTCGGCCGCTGGGGGCCGTTCGATGCAAATCCGCTCTTGGGAGAGCGGCCCGTTCCGGGCAGAATGTCAGGCGACGGTCGGCGGTTTCGCGGTGCCGCGCCGGGCGTCGACGAAAGCCAGGCGGATGAGCTCGCAAGGAGGCCACTGGAAATGGACACGGACAAGCTGTTCGGCACGATTTCCGAACATCTGCCGAGCGACAGCCTGCGGGAAGCGGCCATCTTCTACGGCGCCAAGATCGTCGTCGCGCTGGTCGTGTTGTTGATCGGCTGGATAGCGGCGGGCTGGCTGGGAAGCCTGCTGCGCGGCGCGCTGACGCGAGCCAAGGTCGACGAAACGCTGGTGCGGTTTTTGGCGAAGCTGGCGCGGTGGCTGGTGATGGTCCTGGTGATTCTCACCTGCCTGGGGTTGTTCGGCGTGGAGACCACGAGCTTCGCGGCCGTCATCGGGTCGGCCGGCATCGCCATCGGCCTGGCCCTGCAGGGCACGCTGGGCAACTTCGCCGCGGGGATCATGCTGTTGATGCTCCGTCCGTTCAAAGTGGGCGACGTGATCACGGTGGCCGGGCAGACGGGCACGGTCTACGAGATCGAGCTGTTCTCGACGAGCCTCGACTCGCTCGACAATCGGCGGTTCATCATTCCCAACAGCCAGATCTTCGGCTCGACGATCGAGAACATCACGTATCACCCTCGCCGTCGGGCGGAAGTGGCGGTCGGCGTTTCCTACTCGGCCGACATTGACGCCACTCGCGCCATCTTGACCCAAGTCGCCAACAACGTACCGGGCGGCCTGAGCGACCCGGCACCCAGCGTGTGGCTGAACGACCTGGGGGCGTCGTCGGTCAACTGGTTCGTGCGGGTGTGGGCCAACGGCTCGGAATTCGGCGACGTGAAGCAGGCGCTCACCCGTGCGGTCAAAATGGCGCTGGACGAAGCCAAGATCGAGATTCCCTTCCCGCAAATGGACGTCAACGTCAAGCAGCAGGGGTGAACGGCGCGTCGACGCGCGGCAGCCGAGCCGCGAGCCCACGGGCTGGCCGGCTGCCGTCGGTGGGATTTGCTGCTCGCTTCGCGGCCGCGCCGGGCCAGGCGGCGCCGCCGCGCCGCTGCGCCGGCGCGCACGGGCGCGATTTTTTCGCGGCGATGTCGAAATGGCCGCGGCTCGATCGACTATTGGGTGTGGCCGAGGCTGGTGCTTCGCCTCCCGAGGGTTCAAAGGAGAATCAACGTGAAATACCTGGTGATGATCTATCTGGACGAAACGGCATGGCCCAAGATGACGAAGGCCGAACAGCAGCAGGGTGTGGCGGCGTACCAGGCCTACTTCGAGGCCATGACGAGGGAGGGCGTGCTCGAAGGCACCAACCGCTTGCAGCCCAGTTCGGCAGCCACGACCGTCCGCGTGACGAACGGCAACTCGCTGGTGAAGGACGGACCTTACGCCGAGACCAAGGAGCAGTTGGGCGGCTACTTCCTGATCGACGTGCCCGACCTGAATGCCGCGGTCGCCTGGGCCGGCGCTGCCCGGGCGCAAGCCACGGCGTGGTCGAGGTGCGGCCGGTCTGGACCGGGCCGATGTGAGCCGTTGAGGCAGCTCGCGTTGTGAGCTTGACCCCAAAGGCCCCCAAGGCTGTTGTACAATCAGGGACGATTTCGAGTCTCGATCAGCTCCAGGCTCGACATGGGAAATGTGGGCTTGAGGACGACCGGGCAAACCCAGGGCGGTGATCCATGTCCGCGCCAGACAAGTTGCAACAGGACGTCGTGGCGAGCATACGCCAGTTCGTCGAGCGGCACGTCATGCCGGTCGCCAGCCGCCTGGAGCACGCCGACGCGTATCCGACCGAAATCGTTGCCGGGATGAAGGACCTGGGCCTGTTCGGCGCGGGCGTGCCGGCCGCGTATGGCGGCCTGGGCCTGGACACGGTGACCTACGCCATGATCATTGAGGAGCTTGCGCGCGGGTGGATGAGCGTGGTCGGCCCGTTAGGCACGCACTCGGTGATCTGCGACATCATTCATCGCTTTGGCAGCGAGGCGCAGCGGCGCCGTTTCTGCCCGGGCTGGCCGCGGGGGAGCGTCGCGGCGGGCTGGCCCTGTCGGAAGTCGACGCCGGCACCGACGTGGCCCGCATTCGCACGACTGCCAGTCGGCAGGGCGACGGCTACGTGGTTAACGGCGCGAAGATGTGGATCACCAACGGCCGGCACGGCAACACCTTCGTGCTGGCCGCCAAGACCGACCCCGCGGCCGACCCGCCGCACGCGGGCATCTCGGCCTTCATCATTGAAAAAGGGCATCCGGGATTCCAAGTGGGCCGCGATATCGACAAGCTGGGCTACAAGGGAGTCGAGACCTGCGAGCTGTTTTTCGACGATTTCTTCGTGCCGGCCGCGAACCTGATCGGCGGGCGCGAGGGTGAAGGCTTCAAGCACATCATGACGGGCCTGGAAGGCGAGCGGATCAACGTCGCGGCACGCGGCGTCGGCCTGGCGCAAGCCGCCTTCGAGGACGCGATTCGCTACGCGCAGCAGCGGCACACGTTCGGCAAGCCGATCGCCGAGCACCAGACGATTCAGATCATGCTGGCCGACATGGCGACCAAGATCGAGGCGTCGCGGCTGCTGGTCCGCTCGGCGGCGCAGAAAAAGGATCGAGGCGAGCGCTGCGACCTGGAGGCCGGGATGGCCAAGCTGTTTGCGACCGAAAGCGCCCAGCAGATCGTGCTCGACGCGCTACGCATTCATGGCGGAGCCGGCTACTCGAAGGATCACAACGTCGAACGCTATTATCGCGATGCGCCGCTATTGATCGTGGGCGGCGGCACGAACGAGCTGCAGCGGCTGATCATCGCCAAAGGCCTGGTCGCTAAATACCGGCTCAAGTAGCGCGGTGGCCAGGCTATTCGATCACGTCCCCGGCGTGATGCCCCCCGCTCGAGCATTGGGCCGCACCGCCGAACGCCGGCAGGTGGTCCAAACGCGGACTTCAGCGAGTTTTCAGGTGCAGTCGAGGCGACAGGACGGCTATTGAACTTTTCGCTGTTGGTTGGGCTGTCCTGTGTACAGACGCAGAGCGAGTGCCGTGCTCATCGTCATGGGTCGTGCGGCGGTTGCAGACTCATATTCATCAAAATGATCGGCGGGCTTTTGATCATGTGATTCATTCGTCTGTATTTAAGAGACTCTCGCGAAGCGCCCGAAGCTCCTGCAGTTCCTGGCGATGCTTCTCGTTTGCGATGCGCACCCCGGATTTCATGAGCAGGTAAACGAAGATAAAAGTGGCGGCGAAGACGCCTTCAGCACCCAGCCAAGGCATTAGTCTGTCAAATAGGGGCCGCTTGCTGTCATCCATTGCGAAGAAAAAGATAGGCGGGATCATGCAACCCAAGGCAATCGGCAGGATGTACCACCAAGGCGAGTATCGATCGAGCCACATCTGATGCTCGATGTCTTTGATCGACCATTCGACGTGCGCCAGCAATGGTTCGTCATAATGAGCAGCATCACCTCGCCGGCGCCATCGATTGAACAGGATGTACCCCACCACCCATGCGACGCTCGCAGAAGAGATCAGAAAGGGCCAGTTCCTCTGGATATCTCGCAGCGCAAAATCCAAAAAATACATCCCGACACAGAAGAAAAACAAGATCATCGCGATGTCGACGCAAAATTGCACTAGCCGCTCAAAGCGGGCTACCTTGAGCAATTGATCCGGTTTGACATCGATCGGCTTGCTGCACTGCGACTGCCATGCTTGCTGCAGCTTATCCAGAAAGTTATTCATCTTTATCCTCCTGGACGGTTGCTGCCAACTCCTTCTTGATGCGGTTCAGGCTGACGCCGACGTTGCTTTCCGAAATGCCCACGACGTCAGCAATTTCGCGGTACGAGAAACCATCCAGATACAGGACCACCAGGGCCCGCTTCGACGGCTGCAGCGCGCGGATCGCGGCATACAGCTGATCGACGACCCGATCGTTTCGTTCCGCCTCGGCCGATGTGCCGCTCGGTGCGGCAGCATCGGAAATCGAAAGAGAATCCTGCTTTCGCCGCCGTTTCTTCTCGCTCCGTTTCCATGCCAGCGCCGTATTGAGCGCAACCCGATACAGCCACGTCGTCGGCTTGGAATCTTCCCGAAAGTTGGGCAGCGACAGCCAAACCTGCAGCAAAATCTCCTGAAACAGATCGTCTTGATCGGCCGGCCCTTCGGCGAACGCGCGAACGACCTTGACCAGCAAGCCCTGATGCTCGCCGAGCCATTGCCGAAACTGCAGTTCGTGATTCGCGATGCCCAACCGACCGTCCCTTTCTGCCTTATTAGTGACGATTGCCGCCGTTTCTTACAGCCTGATTGCGAGCAATCGAGCCGAAGGGAAATGGGATACGGAAACCAGGGGCAGTCGAGGCGTGGACGGCAATGGGGGTGCGGGAGAGCAGGGCGAGAACGATGGCGAGAATGGGTTCCCTACGCGTGGCTTATCGGCATCATGGCGCCGCCGGCTGCGATTGCCAGGCTTTGCAAAGTGTATCGCGGTTTGCCGAGCGTTCGCGGTTTGCCGGAAGCGCAAGACGGTAGTTACCGGATGGCATCTTGAGCGGGGGCAGCAAGCCGCCGCGCGTTCGAACGATCAAGCCGTGGAACGTCGAAACGGACACGGAGCTCCGCACACTGAAACACCAACGAGGGCTTCGGCCCTCGCGTCCAGGCGAGCGCGCCCACGGCAACACCAGCGGCGGGGCATCAAAATCCCCATCTCCGGTGCCGTGAACCGGTGCTCACCGGTGTCACCGTGATTGAGGCCGTGGAGGTCAAGCTCCCGAGGCCAGCCGTCGAAGCGCGGTCGATTCCAGGATCGTGAAGCTGGCCGTGCCGCTAAACCCGGAGTTTGGGGTGAACTTCAGACCCGCGGCGCCTTGGGCCACCGTGATAAATGCGCCATTGCGGATCGGCGTCACGCCGTTACTCTGATACAGCGTTCCGCCCACGATGTTGTTGATCTGAAAATAGGTGACCAGGGAGCTGTCTGCAGAATTGGGCGTGATGACCAGGCCCGAGGTAGTCTTCGTATTCCCCGCGGTGGTGGCATTGGTCACGTTGGGAGGAGCTTGAAGTTCGACGCCCGTGACGATCGAGAACACCACGCCGTGGTTGGCCCTGCCCCCCATCTCGGCCGTCCCGAACAGTGTCGAGCCGACCAGCGTCAAAGGGGCATCGGGAATCGCGCCGTCGTGGGTCCCGCCGGTGAACGTGTGCAGGACGTTGTAGCCACTGCCATCGGTGTTGATCGAGAACACCGTGCCGTCGTTGGCTTGGCCTCCATTCTGAGTCGTTCCAAACAGGGTCGAGCCAACGAGAGTCACGCCGGCGCAGGGAATCGCGCCATCTTTGTTTCCCAAGAAATCGTGCAAGACGTGGAAGCCGCTGCCGTCGGTATTGATCGCGAACACCGTGCCGTTGCCGGTCGAGCCGCCAAAAATGGTCGTGCCGTAAAGTGTCGATCCGGACAGCGTCAAGCGGGCATCGGGCTCTTTGCCGTCGGCGTTTGTAAACGAGTGCAGGATCTGGTATTCGCTGCCGTCGGTATTGATCGAGTACACGGTGCCGTAGTCGAACGAGCCGCCGTACAACGTCGTCCCATACAGGGTCGAACCGATCAGCTTCAAGCCGGCCATGGCCTGGTTGCCGTCGGGCGCGCCGGTGAACGAGTGCAGGATCTGGAATCCGCTGCCGTCGATATTCATCGAGAACACCGCGCCGTCGTTGGCCGCGCCGCCAAACAGGCTCGTCCCATACAAGGTCGAACCGACCAGCGTCAAGCCGGCGTAAGGGTCGGCGCCGTCATCGGCGGCTCCAGTGAACGTGTGCACGACCCGATACCCACTGCCGTCGGTGTTCATCGAGAAGATCGTGCCGTGACCCACGCCGCCGTATGCGGTGGTCCCATACAGGGTCGAACCGCCGAGCGTCAACTCGGCCAGCGGGCCATTGCCTTCGACGCCCGGAAACGGGTGCACGACCTTAAAGCCGCTGCCGGAGGCATTGATCGAAAACGCGGTGCCGCCTCCCGCACTGCCACCGCTGTCCGTCGTCCCAAGCAGGGTCGAGCCAACCTGCGTCAACGCGGCGACAGGGTAGTATCCATCGCTGCCGTTGAGCGAGTGGACGACCTGAAACTGTGCCGCCAACATTCGCCGATCTTCCAGCATCTCGACTCCTGCCAGGCGATTGCGGTTTGCAGCTTGACTCGCCAACCACGAATTGCCGCCGGGCTTCAACAAACGCTGCGTGTGCTTCATTCTTGGCATTGTCTTCTCCTCGCGGTGATTCTCAGATGTCGTTTCATAGTAGAAGCCACGTCGCAAGAGCCATGCTCACGTCACGCTGTCCCATCCCCCGTGACAAAGCAGTATTACACCACCTCAACGATTCGGACGAGAGTATCAAAGATCGGGGATCGGCTGGCCAAACAATCCTCACGGCTGATTTTCGATCAAGGCTCTGGCACCATGCTCGGATTGAAGGCCGGCCGCTCCGGTCGCCAGGATAGTTCGGACAGCAGCCAGGAACCAGTGGGCTGGTCGATTTCGTCGAGCGTGACGGCAGCCTGGCCAGAGGCGTGGTGGTGGTATTTCCGGGAAACGTTGAGCAATTTGTGCATGTGCGGCGGGACCTGTTGCGAACCGCAAAACGGTATGTACCGTTTTGCGTCGTTTCGAACGGGCGCCCTGCCGCTTTGCGTGGATGGAAGACAGTACGTTCAACGCACGTTGATTACCCGGCCAGAACGGCAGCCCTCGAAGCAGCGATTTCCGAGCCTGTGGTTCCCGCGAACCTGTTTGGTGGTGACTGCGGGTTTGACGACAAGTAAATTCGAGTTTTCCCGGATTGCATCCACCACAGCTTGCGGAATTCGCCCGGTACGGTTGCGCACAGAGTCAACCGAAATGGAGAAAGATCATCATGGATGACAAGCAAGTCGCGGCGCCAGACAGCACGGCCGTGAGAGTCGCCTTGTGGCGGGCCATGCATGTCCAAGTTGATCCGACGCCGCACGTGTTCGAAGACGCGATTGGCTTGCGTCTGGCGGCCTCCGAGGAAGGCTGGCGTCGCCGTCCGGACATGGACCCGCAGGCCACGAGCCCCTTTCGAGCGTCCATCGTGGCCCGTGCTCGCTTCATCGAGGACCTGGTGGCGGAACGGGCCGGCCGCGGCGTCCTTCAATACGTCATCCTCGGTGCGGGTCTCGACACTTTCGCCCAGCGCAGGCCGGCGATCGCTTCCCGTGTGAAGGTGTTCGAGGTCGACCGACCTGGCCCTCAGGCCTGGAAGCGACAGCGTTTGATCGAGCTCGGTTTTGGCATCCCGCAATGGCTGCAGCTCGTTCCGGTCGACTTCGAGGCGGGCGACACCTGGTGGCGACGGCTGGCGGCCGCCGGCTTCGATGCCGGCCAGCCGGCCGTCGTGGCCTCGACCGGCGTCAGCATGTACCTCACCAAGGACGCGATCGCGGGCACGCTGCGCCAGGTCGCGGTGCTCGCCCCGGGCTCCACGCTCGCCATGACGTTCCTGCTGCCGCTAGAGCTGGCGGATCCCGAAGTGCGTCCCGGCCTTTTGCAAGCCGAGAAGGGCGCACGAGCAAGCGGGACGCCTTTCATCAGCTTCTTCACGCCGACGGAGATGCTGACGCTGGCCCGCGACGCCGGCTTTAGAGAAGTCCAGCACGTCTCGGCAGCCACTCTGACCGAGCGCTACTTCGCCGGCAGGACAGATGGCCTTCGCCCGCCCAATAATTCAGAGGAACTGCTGGCGGCGACAACTTAAGGGTTGAGACGGCGGCGTGCTCGAAAAGTGCAAATCCCGTCGCCAGTCCCATTTACAACCGACGACGGGATCTGATGTTGCAAGAAGATCGCGGCGACAGGACGGCTATTGAACTTTTTGGAAATGGCCTAAACGCTTGGCCTGATAGCCTACTTCGTTGCTGGAAACAAGTTCTGGCAAATGATTGCGCCGAAGCGGAGTGCCTCTTCAACGTATGATGCCACCTCACCTCCAGAATGACCAGCGTGAGCGAAGTGGCGAACGCTTATAGTGAATTAGCGGGATCAATTCGGCGTCTAGAGAGGCCGGTGGAGCGTTCGCAAAACCTTCGAGGTAGTAGCCAAAAAGCTCGAACAACGTGGCTTCGCCAAGTTCCAGCGGGTGAAATGGAAACGGGTACTCGTAATCTTCTTCGTCGTCGACGGCCGGATGTTGGCCCGACCAAAAAGGCACCTCGAAGGGAAGGTGTTCGCCGATGTCCTCGAGTATGCCGCTGTCTGGAGATAGGCTGAGGGACCGAATCAGCTTTCCCTTCGACCAAACCGCAAAAGCAAACCAGTCAACTACGCTATGCATCGCATGCAGGTAGGTCGTGCCGTCGCTTCCTGCATCGAGGAATACGCTCGGCAGCGACGAAGGATGATCAAGTCCAAATTCCTTGGCGGCGACGACCGACACCTTCCCAAAGGAGCCAATGTACAACTCGTCGTCAGGAGGGGACGTGAAGAACAGGTCGCCGTCTCCCACCTCTTGAAGCTCTTCCCCGCTGAAAAGCTTCTTGGCAAGTCGGAGTGTCGCGTCACGATCAAGCTCCGGCCGCTCCGCCAATGACTCACGCGCGCCGGACTCTGCGTATACGAGCATCCAAGTCTTTGCGCCCATGGCTTCGAGCTCAAATCGGTTACATAACACAAGCCTGCGGGGAATAGCGCTTACCAAGATAAGCGCTTGGCGGTTCTACCAACCGGAAAAGTTCAAATCCCGTCGCCAATCGCTTTTGCAACCAACGGCGGGATTTAGAGTTGAGAAAAATCGGGGCGACTAGATTTGAACTAACGACCTCTTGGTCCCGAAAACACCCGGGAAGCTCGCTGAAAAGCCCGTTTTCGCCGAGGATTATCGGCATTGTAGGGCCGCCGACTCCAATTGGAAGGCTTTGCAAAGTGCATCGCGATTTGCCGAGCGTTCGCGATATGCCAGCCGTGCAAACGGTAGTTACCGGGATTGCTCTGCTCGTTGCGAGAACCCAACGCGGCCAGCAGGGCGGGCCCCGCGGGGCTACCTTGGCCGCGAAGGGCGATTCAGGCGTCGCCAGCCCCAGGCGAGGAGACCGGCGAGGCCATGACAAGCGAGAACGACCGTGTTGGGCATCTACCCGCTAGGCGCGGTGCCCCGAGCCCCCTCAGCCTAATCTGCTGGTGTGCGTTGGGCATGGACCAACGCGATTGGGTGGGGGAAACCTCGCCATTGCCGCATATTCTACCCAATCAACCACCGCGCATTCGATCGTCGGGTGTTCACCAACGGCCTGGCCGATCCAAGTCTCTGGACCGACAACGCCAAAATCGTCGACGTTGGCGTGAACTGGTATTTGAACCCGTTCGTCAAGGTGTACTTCGGCTGGGAACACGCGATGTTTGCCAACCCCGTCATGCTCAATCCCGGCCAGCTCGAGACGTCGAACGACCTGTTCTGGATTCGGATGCAACGGTCCATCTGAGCCGGGGTGCTCGGTTTGCTGCGATCCTCGGCCTTCCGAGCCCAAGGCCAGTTCAAGCCGGGCGTTTCAAGCGTTGGCGAGGTCGTCCGCGGCGTGTGACAGTTGATCGTGCGCAATCAGCGAATACAGCGCCGGGACGATGATCAGGACCGTGAACAGCCCGGCAATCAGGCCGCCAATCACGGCTCGGCCCAACGGCGCGTTGGCCTCGCTGTCGCGCTCCAAGGCCAGGGCCAATCGACACGCGTCGTGCGCGCAAGTCGAAAAGAAGTCCCCTGGCGGCTGACCGTGCCAGCGTCGGGAGCATTGAAGACTGGGTAGGCGCGGTGGACCTTGCGGGCGAACGACCGCGGGATTTCGTCGCTGGCCCTGACAACTCCGTAGGGATTGCCGGTTCTGATGATTTCCCGTGATCGCTTTCGACGATCTAGCAAACGGCGAGATGCCGTTTTTGACGAATTTGAACCCTGGCTCGAATGCGAGCTGAGTATGAACCCTCGCGCTTTGGCTGCGACAGCGTGGATCGGCGTGATGAGTTGCGCTGTGAGCCTGGCGGTGCCGCCCCCGGCCGCGCCGCCTTTAACTGCACCTGGTGCTAAGGCACCTCCTGCCACCGCGCCGCCGTCAGCGTCGTCGTCGGGGCCGGCGTTGCTCCGGGACGGGTCAAACGATTTGCGGCCGCCCAGTGGCACCGAGTTGCCGCCGGCCGATCCCGCGCCGCGGCCGAGCGAGGCGCTGGCCGCCGGGATGCCTTCGCTGCCGGCTTCGCCCAGCACGCCCATCGATCTGGATGGGGCTCTGCGGCTGGCCGGCGTGGAGAACCCGCAGATCCAGATCGCGCTGCAGCGCGTCTCGGAGGCGGTCGCCGATCGCCAATTGGCGGCGGCCCAACTGATGCTGCCCAGCCTCAACGCGGGCTCGAACTACGACAACCACACCGGCCCCTTGCAGCAGTCGAGCGGTAACATCCTCAGGGTGAACCGCTCGAGCTTGTTTGCCGGTGCGGGTGCCAACGCGATCGCCGCCGGCTCGGTGAACATCCCCGGCGTGGTGTGGAATATGAACATGGGGGTCGCGGCGTTCAATTTCCTGCAAAGCCGACAGATGGTTCGCGAGCGCGAATTCGACAACCAAGCGACCATCAACGAAATGACGTTGCAGGTAGCCGTCGGATACCTGGAGTTGTTGCGCCTGGAGCAGGCGACGGTGATCGCCATGGGCATTCGCGACGACGCGCGGGAAATCGCCCGCCTGACGGCCAATTATGTGCGCACCGGCCAGGGCCGCGAGGCCGACGCCAACCGTGCCGCCACGGAACTGCGGGCCCGCGAAACCGAAGTACTCGAGCTGCAGGGCAAGGTGATCCAGGCGTCGGCGAAGCTGTGCCAGCTCTTGAATCTCGACCCGTCGGTGCGGCTGACGTCTGCCGAGCGATTGGCCGTGCCCAAGCAAATCGTGCCGACGACGATCTTGCTGCCCGAGCTGATCGGCATGGGCATGCTGCAGCGGCCCGAGTTGAACGCGCGGCGGGCGGCCATCCAGCGGGCGCTGTATGCGCTGGATAGCGCCAAGCTGCTGCCGTTCTCGCCGAACGTGATCGTCGGGTTCAGCGCGGGCACGTTTGGCGGTGGTAGCAACCTGGCGTCCTCGGGAGTTTATGGCAGCTTCGCCGCCCGCAGTGACCTCGACGTCGTGGCCTATTGGACGTTGCAGAACATGGCCGTGGGCAACCGCGCCATCATCAACGCGGCGGCGGCCCGATATCGCATCAGCAACCTGGAAGAAGTCGCGGTGCTCAACCAAGTGCGAATGCAGATCGCCTCGGCTTATGCCCGTGCCCAAGCCCGGTTCGCGCAAATCGCGATCAACGAGCAGGCGATCCGCACGGGCGAGCAAGGTTTTCGCGAAGACCTGTTTCGAATCCAAGGCGGCCAGGGCTTGCCGATCGAGGTGCTCAACAACCTGCGACTGCTGGCGCGGGCCCGGATGGCCTACCTGGCGTCGATCATCGATTACGATCAGGCCGAGTTCGAGCTGTACGTGGCTTTGGGACAGCCCCCGGCCAACGCGCTGCTTCGGCCCCTGCCATTGCCGGGCGTCAACGAACAGGCGCCGCCCGCCAAGCCCTGACCCGCTCCCGGCAATCTCCCGAGGCGCATTTCCAATCGACGGACAGTGGCTTAAGAGCCGCGCGGCACGAAGATCTCCCGCGTACAACTGATGGACTGACGAGCTGATGAACGGCCACCGCGTCATGCAACGAAGTGCTTGCTCGATTGTCGTTGTGGCGCTCTGCGCACAGGTTGTTGCGGCGCAAACGGCGAGCCGCCTGCCGCCGGTCTCGCAGGCGACGTATCAGGTGCGGATGATCGTGCCCGAAGGAGCCCCGCCGGCGGGCGGCAAAGTCGAACGCTTGCCCCGTTCAGGCCCCGGCGAACCGGTTTCCCCAGGACCGCCGCTGGCCCCGGACATGAGCGGGGGCGGGGGCGGGCCGCAAGCGTCGGGCACCACGCCGACGCGGATGATCGACCTGCCGGCGGCACTGCGACTGGCCGACCGTGCCAATCCGGAAATCGGCATCACGCGGCAGGCGATCGAAGAAAGTATCGCGGTCTTGTTGGGCGCTCGCGTGTTGCTGGTGCCGTCGATCCACGGCGGTGCGAACTACCACAACCATAACGGCAGCATCCAGCGATCCAACGGCACGATCTTCAACCTGCCGGAAGAGCAGTCGCTCTTTTTTGGCGGCGGTGCCCGGACGTTGGCGGCTGAAAGCATGGCGTTTCCAGGCATCCAGATTTTCAGCCACCTGGGTGACGCGATCTTCGAGCCGCTGGCAGCCCGCCAGGAAGTCCAGGCCCGCACGTTCGACGCCGGGGCAACGTTCAACATGGTGCTGATGGACGTCAGCACGCGCTACATCGACCTGATGGCAGCCGAGGCGCAGTTGGAGTTCCTGTACCTCTCGCACCGCGACGCTGAAGACGTGGCGCAAACGACGACCAGCTTTGCCCGCGTGGGCCAGGCTCGCGAGGCGGACGCGGACCGGGTGACGACCGAGGCCCGATTGATCGACTCCGATGTCCAGCACGCCATCGGGCAGCGGGCGGTGGCGTCGGCCGAGCTGGCCAGGCTGTTGAATCTCGATCCGTCGGTGCAGTTGCGCACGATTGGCGGCGCGATGCCGATCGTGCAGTTGATCGACCCCAAGTACACGCTCAACGAGCTGCTCGAGGTCGCCGGCAACCGGCGGCCGGAGCTGGGCGCTCGCAGCGCGCGGATCGTCGAGGCCGAATACCGCTATCGCCAGGAGCGGACGCGGCCGCTACTGCCGACCATCTCGATCGGCTTCAGCGCCGGCTCGTTCGGCGGCGGCAGCACGGCCACAGCCCAGGGTCTGGCGCCGTTCAGCGGGCCGACCGCCAGCGGCGTGCCGCCCAACTTCCCCTTCGGCAACTTTGCCGCTCGAACCGATTTCGACGTGCTGGCATTCTGGACCGCGCAGAACTTTGGCATCGGTAACATGGCCCGATGGCGGGCTCGCCGCGCTCAAGTGAACGAGGCGGTCGCCACGCGGGTGCGGATGCTGAATACGGTTCGGGCCGAGGTGGCCGAGGCCTACGCGGCCGCAAATGCCAACTTCCTGGCGATCGACGTGGCGCGTCGGCGGCTGGTCGAGGCCGAGGACGGGTTCCACGAGGAATTCAACCGCATTCGCGGCGGCGAGGGTTTGCCGATCGAGCTGCTCGACAACCTGACGCGGCTGGTGTCCGCGCGGAAGGCGCTGGTCGATGCGATCGCGGCTTACGACCGCTCGCAATTCCAGTTGTTCGTCTCACTGGGACAGCCGCCGACCTGGGCCCTGCCCAACGCGGGCCGGCTGGGGGTCGAGGCAGGCCAATAGGCGCACGGCGACCGGGGCCGCGGCCGGTTGTTGCGACGCCTCGTTTGGCGAGCTAGAATCGTGTGGCCAAGAGGATGACGACCGCATGTTGTTCCACGCATGCACAAACCGCTGGACCGCCTGGACCGCCACGACGCTGTTGATAATGATCGTGGCGCTGGGCGGAATTTCGCGGCGGATGTTCGTCGCCGCCACGGCCCATCCCTGCGGGCACGAGCTGTGCCACCGCCAAGGACGCCCCGGCGTCCGATCGCTGGTTCCCAACCCCGCGGGCGTGGAACAAAAGAGGGATTGCTCGCGCTTGCTGGTAGGCGCAGCCTGGCCGGTTGTGTTGTCGCGCGATGGTTCGTCCGATCGAACGCGCTGGGCTGAGCGCGTCGTTTGCTCGCCCGGCGACGGCCCGTCGTTCTCCTTGCAAGCCTGGGCCATTCGGCTCCAAGTCTGAAGCGTCCGGGCGCGCTTGCGCGCGTATTGCGCGGGCGTGCGGCCGAGCCGGATCGTTTTCAGCAATCGAACCTTCTCGCCTGACTTTCCATTTACGTGCGTCGCCGCCGAATGCTGACCACGGATGGCCGTGGCGGCGCCGGGCGGGCAAAAACGCCAGACGCCATTGCCCGCGACGCACTCGATCGAAGCAGGCGTTCAGCCGATAGAAAGGCCGAACCCATGTTGCCCATTCTCTTGGAACGTTCGCCCGATGGAGTCGACGGACAGCGAGTCGGCCCGGTCGAGGGCCTGCGTCTGCACGGGCGTTTGCTGCAGATTGCGCCGTCGAATCTGGAGATTGCCCATTTCGACGGCTACGACTCGCGCGCCGACGGAAAGCGCTTCGCGGCGCTGGTGATTGAATCGCGCGTGTTGGTGTGCGTGCAGCGCTCGCGGCGGCACCGCGGGCCCTTCTACGGTCCGTTTGATTTCGTGCGAATCGCCAATGGCAGGATCTCCACGTCGGTGGATGGACGTCTCACATTCGCGCAATTCGACGCGATTGACGCCAACTGGCACGTCTGTCACGAGCAGACCCGTTGGCCCACGATCGTGTTTCTGGCTTGCGGCCAATAGCGATCGTTCGCACAATCGCGCGGCAAGTCGGCTTCGATTGCCGTGCGTGTCAGCGCAAGCAGCGGCTTCGCCTTAAATTCTCGTAAGGTTGGCCTCGCTGCGCGAATTAAATCTCTGTAAGGAAACACCTGCTCGACGGTCACATATGAAATGATCATGAGGAGGCTGCACGAGTTGTGGCGAGTTTTGAAGGGTCGAACCGCAACTCGACTGCCAGTTGATCCGTAGTAGAGTTGGACCGAAGACTTCACTATCATCGTGCGGCACGGCGATTCGAGATCGAGCCAGTCGAGGAAACGCAAGTATGGCTGGCAACGGTAGGAATGGTCGAGCGGCGCACTGGGCGGCGTGGGCGGCGCGGCATGATCGAACGCAAACGTGAATAGTGGTTGATTGGTTCAGGGCTCATTCGCTAACGCATCGGGGCAAAACTATGCTGAAACAGATCTCGCGATGGCACGTAGCTGGATTCTTGTCGCTGGCAATCGGCTTTCCGGCCGCTTGGCTCACCACCAGCGGGCGGCCATCGGCCGGTGCGTTGCCGACAGGAGCCCAAGAGTCGGGCGCACCGAGTGATTCGTTTGGCGCGGATGAGCAGCCAGGGTCGGCCAGCACGATCCGCGTGGAGACCGTCCATCCGCAACCCGGCGGCATCGAACGCACCGCGACGCAGCCTGGCACGGTGATCGCCTTTGAGTCGGCTCGGTTGTTCGCGAAACTGCCCGGCTATCTTAAGTCGCAGAACGTCGACATCGGCAGCCACGTGCATAGCGGCGAGGTTCTGGCCGAGATCGAGGCGCCGGAGCTGATCAAGGAAGTCGATCAGAAGAAGGCGGCGCTCGAGCAGACCAAGGCGCAGTTGGCGCAAATGCAAGCGCACGTGGCCACGGCACTGGCGGACCAAAAGTCGGCCGAGGCCGCGATCGAACAAGCGGCGGCCGACGTCGACAAGACCAAGTACTATGCCAAGTTTCGAGAGAAGCAATACACCCGCATCAACGATTTGTTCAAGCTGAAGTCGGTCGACGAGCGGCTGGTCGACGAGAAGCTCGACGAGTTCGAAGCCGCGCAAGCGGCCGAGCGCCTGGCCGTGGCCGGCATGTCGAGCGCCAAGGCCCTGGCGGCCGCGGCGGCAGCCCGCGTCGACCAGGCCCACGCCGACGTCGCCGACGCCAAAGCGAAGATCGACATCGCGGAGGCCGAGCTGGAAAAGGCGAAAGTCTTGGCTTCGTACCTGCAGATTGTGTCGCCCTACGACGGCGTCATCACCGAACGCAACTTCTTCCCCGGCGACTTCATTCGCTCGGCCGATCAATCGCAAATGCCGCTGTTGGCCGTCGATCGCACTGATAAGATGCGGGTGGTCGTGCAGGTGGCCGACACCGACGTTCCTTACGTTCACGTCGGCAACGAAGCAACAATGCGCATTCCCGCGCTGCCGGGAATCGAATTCAAGGGCAAGGTATCGCGGTTGGCCGACGCCCAGGATCGCGAAACCCGCACGATGCGCGTCGAAGTCGACTTGTCGAACCACGACAATCTGCTGCGGGCGGAAATGTTCGGGCGGACGATCATTCACCTGGCAAGCCTGGCGAAGGCGGTGCAGATCCCTTCGTCGTGCCTGGTGGGCGACGCCAGCCAGGGAGAAGGCAAGGTGTACGTCGTCCGCGACGGCGTGGCCCACCTCGAGGACGTCGAGATTGGCCGCGATGACGGGTTACACGTGGAAGTCGTTGGTGGACTGAACATCGGCGACGTCGTCGTGGCGCAGCCCGGCACGACCTTGTTCGACGGCGCCCAAGTGGCGGTCGTCGACGAATCGCAGCCGGCCGAGACGAACCAGGCTGTCAATAATTGACATGGAACGTCAAGCTGTTGCGCGGGGGAGAGGCGCAGGAAGCGTCAAGCTGTCGCGCCGGGAATACGCGCCGCTTGCGCCTCCGTGATGACAGAGGCTGGAAGAGGCACTGCATGAATGGCCTGATCAAGGCGTCGCTGAAGAACCCCTATGCCGTGACGGTCGTGGTGGCCACGATCGTGGTGTTCGGGGTGCTGGCGATGCGGATGATCCCCATCGACATCCTGCCGGTGTTCAACAGCCCGGCCGTGCAGGTGTTGACGTTCTATCGCGGCATGCCGGCCGACAACCTGGCGCCTCGATCACGTTTCCCATGGAGCGGTGGACCGGCCAGGCCACGGGCACGGCCCGCCAGGAGTCGCGCACCATTCTCGGCGCCAGCATCGTTCGCAACTACTACCGCAGCGGCACCGATCCCAACGGGGCCATCACGCAGGTGAACTCGCTGGCTTCGGCCACGATCCCCAACCTGCCGCCGGGCACACTTCCGCCGGTGATCCTGCCCTTTGACCCGACCAGCACGACGCCGGCTTGCATCATCGCGGTCGACAGCAAGTCGCAGTCCGAGGCGATCCTGTTCGACGTCGCCCGCTATGAAGTCCGCAACATGGTGATGGGCATCCAGGGCGCCGTGGCCCCGGTCGTGTATGGCGGCAAGAACCGGGCGATCCTGGCCTACCTCGATCGCGCCAAGCTTCAGGCCCGCGACCTGTCGCCCTTGGACGTGATGAACGCGATCGACAATTACAACATTTTCCTGCCGACCGGCGACGCCAAGTTCGGCAACACCGACTACGCGATCGACTCGAACTCGATGTACGAGCTGGTCGACCGCATGGGCGACATCCCGATCCGGGCCGAGCACGGCAACGCCACGTTCCTGCGCGACGTGGCCACGCCCAAGGACGCCAACTTCATCCAGACCAATATCGTGCGCGTCAACGGCCGCCCCGAGGTCTATATTCCCGTCTACCGCCAATTGGGCTCCAGCACGCTGAACGTGGTCGACGGCCTCAAAAAGCTCGTGCCCGAAATGACCTCGCGCGTCAGCCGGCCGGGCATCGACCTGCAGGTCGTGATGGACCAGTCGGTGTACGTGCGCCACTCGATCGAGAGCCTGATTGAAGAAGGCGTGCTGGGCGCCGTGCTCTGTTCGCTGGTGATCCTGCTGTTCCTCGGCGAATGGCGGATGACGATGATTGCCGTGATGACGATTCCCATCTCCGTGATGGGGGCCTGCGTGGGCTTGTATTTCACGGGCAATACGATCAACGTGATGACGCTGGCCGGGTTGTCGCTGGCGATCGGTCCGCTGGTCGACAGCGCGATCATCTGCCTGGAAAACACGCACCGCCATTTGGGCCTGGGGGCCTCGCCGCACAAGGCCGCCTTCCTGGGCGCCAGCGAAGTGGCCATGCCCGAGCTGGTGGCCAGTTGCTGCACGCTGCTGGTGCTGGCGCCGTTGGCGCTGATGCCGGGGATGGGCGAGTTTCTGTTCCGGCCGATGGCCATGGCCGTGGCGTTTGCCATGATCGCGGCCTACGTGCTGTCGCGGTCGTTCGTGCCGGCGCGGTGCGCGGCCTGGCTGCGACCGCACGCCGTGGCCCATCCGGTTCCCGGGCATCCGCCGCACGGCGAAGACTATGAACATCGTAGCGAGCACGAGCACCCGCCGATGAAGCGGAGCTGGATCGCACGGGCCTTCGAGCGCTGGGAAGGCCTGATCAACGTAGCCATCGCCCGATACGTCAAGCTGCTGGGCTTCGTGATGCAGCGGCGGGTGATCACCGTGTGCACGGCGGTCGCGGCCCTGGTGGCGGTCGTGCTGCTATTGGGCACGCAGTTGCGGCGCGAGTTCTTTCCCGAAGTCGACGCGGGCGCCTTCGAAATCTACGTTCGCGCCGCGACCGGACAGCGGATCGAATTGACGCAAGAGCAAATTGCGAAAGTCGAAAAACAGATTGACGAGACCATCGGCAAGAAGGATCTGCAACTGTACCTCAGCGAGCTGGGAGTGACGGCCGACTGGTCGGCCGCCTACACGCCCAACGCCGGGCCGATGGACTCCGTGGTCAAAGTGCAGCTCAAGCCCGAGCGCGAGCACTCGGCGCAGGAATACGTCGCCAAGCTGCGCAAAGTGTTTCACGAGAAGCCGGAGTTTTCGTCCTTGGAATTCGCCTTCGACGCGGGCGGCATGATCCGCGGGGCGATGAACGAGGGCAAGTCGACGCCGCTCAACATTCGCATCCGCTCGAAGAACCTGGTGCTGGCGCACCAGATCGCCGAGAAGATCCAGCGGAAGGTGCAGGGCATCGACGGCGTCGTGGATTGCCGCATATTGCAGCGGCTCGACTACCCGAAGTACATCATCGACGTCGACCGCGCCAAGGCGGCCGACCTGGGCCTCGATCAGTCGGACGTGATGAAGAACGTCGTGGCGGCGATCAACTCGAGCATCCAGTTCAACAAGCGCAACTTCTGGATCGACCCGGTCAGCCAGAACCAGTATTTCGTGGGCGTGCAGTACCCCGAAGGCCAGATCAAGTCGATCGAAACCCTGCTCGACGTGCCGGTGACCAGCCCCGTGCAGAACCGGCCGATTCCGCTGCGCAACATCGCCTCGCTACGGCGGGCTAGCGTGCCGGCCGAGGTGACCCACTCTAACCTGCAGTCGACGATCGACCTGACGATGGGCGTTGCCGAACGCGACTTGGGCCACGTGGCCGATGACGTCAGCGCGGCCATCGACGAATTCGGCGAGAAGCTCGGCAACGGCTTGTGGGCCCCCTATGATCCACTCGTCAAGGACGGCAAGACAACCGTCGAGGGTGCGAAAATCGACCTCAGCGGCGAATACTCCCGCATGCAGGACACCTTCCGCAACCTGGGCATCGGCCTGGTGCTGGCTTCGCTGCTGATCTACTTCCTGATGGTGGCCCTGTTCAAGTCCTACATCACGCCGCTCGTGGTGCTGGCCGCGGTGCCGGTGGGTGTCGTGGGCGTGATCATCATGCTGTACGTCACCGGCACGGCCATCAACGTGCAGTCGCTGCTGGGCGTGATCTTCATGGTCGGCATCGTGGTCTCCAACACGGTGCTGTTGACCGATTTTGCCCAGAAGCTGCGCATTGAGGAAAAGCTGAGCCCGACGGAGGCCATCAAGCGTGCGGCTTCGGTGCGCGTGCGGCCGGTCATCATGACGGCCCTGGCGGCGTTCTTCGCACTGCTGCCGATGGCCTTGGGTTTGGCGCGCGGCAGCGAGGCCAACACGCCGCTGGGCCGGGCGGTCGTCGGCGGCCTTTTGGCCGGCCTGGTGACCACGCTGTTCGTCGTGCCGGCGCTCTACTCGCTGCTGGTGCACGACAACAAGAACAAGCAGGACCACACGGCCGAAATCGAGGCCCTGTGATTCTGAAGTTCCGGCTCAGCGTCAGCCGCTTGAAATCGAACGCTGCACGACTGCTCGGTCAAAGCCAGATTCTCGGTTCAGACTTACCGTTAGGCCACAACGCACCGCTGGACAAGCCAGCTGTGGCACCCGAATTCTTGGCGTTGACAAAGCACTACTGTCTGGTGAGTTGCTTCGTGCCTCCCGATGCTTGCGCGATGAAGCAAGGTCAACTGGAAGAAAGAAAGCCGGAACAAGACTTCGGCGTGTTCCGGCCTTCGTTTTGTCAACGGGCGAAGCTCGCGCTAATGCGCCTCCCTATATCCGGGATCGAGCTGAACCGGCCCAACGTTCAAGGCCTTCGCCAATCTCTTGATCGTCAAGCGCGTAGGAACATGCCGGCCTCTTTCAATCCGGCTAACGTGGCTTTGCGGAATACCGGCCAGCCTGGCGAGTTCAGTCTGCGTTAGGTCGGCCTCTTCGCGGCACGATTTGACAGCGCACGGGGCATATCGCCGCGCCTCATCGACGCGATCCCTCACGTCGGTCCCACAGGCGATATCCGGTTTCTGAGCGATGCCGCCGATTAGCTCCTCGGTGAACGCCATCTCAAGAATGGTTTCCATAATCGCAGGGCGCTTATTCTCCGGCGCAACCTGAACTTCATTGAGCCAAATGAGGCGGGATGCGCCCTTGATGAGGAAGGTCACGAACCCTTTCATGAGTTCGGATACGTCCGTTTGGCCTTGCGGTGCCTTATCGTGATCATCGTCGGTGGCTGTGGTCACGTTCGCCGCTCTCATTGAATTCGGTGCCCTTGCAGCCCTTGCACCCGTGGTATTGCGGTCGGAGCGGATGCTCTATCGGCAAGTCTTGAAATAATGCTCGCACCGGTTTTCGAGACGCTCGATCAAGTGCGGCGGCAAATCGTCGCTGCCGGGCGCGACTCCAAGGACGACAATCTCGCCTCGCTCGTCGATGGGCCGAAAAAAACCTCCGCCTCCGTACTCCCGAGAGATGTGCCAGATGCGTCTGCAAGCCCTGGCGTTGTATATTTTTGGCCAGCCGCCTAGTGCTCGGTCAAAGCCAGATCTTCGGTTCAGACTTACCGTAAAGCCAACGCACTGCTGGACAAGCCAGCCGTGGAACCCGAATTCTTGGAGTTGACAAAGCACTAGCCCGACGTTTCCTTGTTCCAACGAGCAGAAGCTGCTTTTATTGCAATTTCATCGCATTTCGCCGGCGAGAGCTTGGCGGCACGGGCCTTCTCACCGATGTTTCCTAGGCCGCCCAGGGCGACGGCGGCCGGGTTTTTCTTGCTGCCCTCTTTCCTCGGCTCGGCGTCGGGCGCCACAGCGTCGGGGACGGATCGGGCGAGCTGCTGGATGTCTTTTTGCTTCCTTGGCTCGCTTGTACGCAGCAATGATATAGCCCAAGATAAGTGTAATAGAATGTCCCATCTTGAGTTGCGGCGGCCCTTTACCTGGTGTTGGCCCATTAGCAAGGCTCCGTTGTTCCATCTCCGCCACGCCCGCCGGTGACGCTGGAAGAAGCATTTCATGGAAGCCTTGATCAAAGCATCGCTTAAGAATCCTCACGCCGTGACAGTCGTGGTGTGCACGATCGTGGTGTTCGGGGTGCTGGCGATGCAGATGATCCCCATCGACATCCTGCCGGTGTTCAACAGCCCGGCCGTGCAGGTGTTGACGTTCTATCGCGGCATGCCGGCCGACAACCTGGCGTGCTCGATCACGTTTCCCATGGAGCGGTGGACCGGCCAGGCCACGGGCACGGCCCGCCAGGAGTCGCGCACCATTCTCGGCGCCAGCATCGTTCGCAACTACTACCGCAGCGGCACCGATCCCAACGGGGCCATCACGCAGGTGAACTCGCTGGCTTCGGCCACGATCCCCAACCTGCCGCCGGGCACACTTCCGCCGGTGATCCTGCCCTTTGACCCGACCAGCACGACGCCGGCTTGCATCATCGCGGTCGACAGCAAGTCGCAGTCCGAGGCGATCCTGTTCGACGTCGCCCGCTATGAAGTCCGCAACATGGTGATGGGCATCCAGGGCGCCATGGCCCCGGTCGTGTATGGCGGCACGAACCGGGCGATCCTGGCCTATCTCGATCGTACCAAGCTTCAGGCCCGCGACCTGTCGCCCTTGGACGTGATGAAGGCGATCGACAATTACAACATTTTCCTGCCGACCGGCGATGCCAAGTTCGGCAACACCGACTACGCGATCGACTCGAACTCGATGTACGAGCTGATCGACCGCATGGGCGACATCCCGATCCGGGCAAAGCACGGCAACGCCATGTTCCTGCGCGACGTGGCCACGCCCAAGGACGCCAGCTTCATCCAGACCAACATCGTGCGCGTCGATGGCCGCCCCGAGGTCTACATTCCGGTCTTTCGCCAGTTGGGCGCCAGCACGTTGAGCGTCGTCGACCAGCTCAAGAAACAAGTGCCGGACATGACGACCCGCGTCAGCCGGCCGGGCATCGACCTGCAGGTCGTGATGGACCAGTCGGTGTACGTGCGCCACTCGATCGAGAGCCTGATTGAAGAAGGCGTGCTGGGCGCCGTGCTCTGTTCGCTGGTGATCCTGCTGTTCCTCGGCGAATGGCGGATGACGATGATTGCCGTGATGACGATTCCCATCGCGGTGATGGGGGCCTGCGTGGGCTTGTATTTCACGGGCAATACGATCAACGTGATGACGCTGGCCGGGTTGTCGCTGGCGATCGGTCCGCTGGTCGACAACGCGATCATCTGCCTGGAAAACACGCACCGCCATTTGGGCCTGGGGGCCTCGCCGCACAAGGCCGCCTTCCTGGGCGCCAGCGAAGTGGCCATGCCCGAGCTGGTGGCCGTTTGCTGCACGCTGCTGGTGCTGGCGCCGTTGGCGCTGATGCCGGGGATGGGCGAGTTTCTGTTCCGGCCGATGGCCATGGCCGTGGCGTTTGCCATGATCGCGGCCTACGTGCTGTCGTGGTCGTTCGTGCCGGCGCGGTGCGCGGCCTGGCTGCGACCGCACGCCGTGGCCCATCCGGTTCCCGGGCATCCGCCGCACGGCGAAGACTATGAACATCGTAGCGAGCACGAACACCCGCCGATGAAGGGCTGGCACACCCGCGCCTTCGAGCAATGGGAAAACCTGATCAACGTAGCCATCGCCCGATACGTCAAGCTGCTGGGCTTCGTGATGCAGCGGCGGGTGATCACCGTGTGCACGGCGGTCGCGGCCCTGGTGGCGGTCGTGCTGCTATTGGGCACACGGTTGCGGCGCGAGTTCTTTCCCGAAGTCGACGCGGGCGCCTTCGAAATCTACGTTCGCGCCGCGACCGGACAGCGGATCGAATTGACCCAGAAGCACATCGCGCAAGTCGAAGACCAGATTCGCGAGACCATCGGCAAGAAGGATCTGCAACTGTTCATCAGCGAGCTGGGAGTGACGGCCGACTGGTCGGCCGCCTACACGCCGAACTCGGGGCCCATGGATGCCGTAGTCAAGGTGCAATTGCATGCCGAGCGCGAGCACTCGGCGCAGGAATACGTCGCCAAGCTGCGCAAGGTCTTCCACGAGAAGCCGGAGTTCGCGAGTCTTGAGTTCGCCTTCGACGCGGGCGGCACGATCCGCGGGGCGATGAACGAGGGCAAGTCGACGCCGCTCAACATTCGCATCCGCTCGAAGAACCTGGTGCTGGCGCACCAGATCGCCGAGAAGATCCAGCGGAAGGTGCAGGGCATCGACGGCGTCGTGGATTGCCGCATATTGCAGCGGCTCGACTACCCGAAGTACATCATCGACGTCGACCGCGCCAAGGCGGCCGACCTGGGCCTCGATCAGTCGGACGTGATGAAGAACGTCGTGGCGGCGATCAACTCGAGCATCCAGTTCAACAAGCGCAACTTCTGGATCGACCCGGTCAGCCAGAACCAGTATTTCGTGGGCGTGCAGTACCCCGAAGGCCAGATCAAGTCGATCGAAACCCTGCTCGACGTGCCGGTGACCAGCCCCGTGCAGAACCGGCCGATTCCGCTGCGCAACATCGCCTCGCTACGGCGGGCCAGCGTGCCGGCCGAGGTGACGCACTCCAACCTGCAGGCCACGATCGACCTGACGATGGGCGTTGCCGAACGCGACTTGGGCCACGTGGCCGATGACGTCAGCGCGGCCATCGATGAATTCGGCGAGAAGCTCGGCAATGGCCTGTGGGTTCCCTATGATCCACTCGTCAAGGACGGCAAGACGACCATCGAAGGCGCCATGATCGATCTCAGCGGCGAATACTCCCGCATGGAGGACACCTTCCGCAACCTGGGCATCGGCCTGATCCTGGCTTCGCTGTTGATCTACTTCCTGATGGTGGCCCTGTTCATGTCCTACATCACGCCGCTCGTGGTGCTGGCCGCAGTGCCGGTGGGTGTCGTGGGCGTGATCATCATGCTGTACGTCACCGGCACGGCCATCAACGTGCAGTCGCTGTTGGGCGTGATCTTCATGGTCGCCATCGTGGTCTCCAACACGGTGCTGTTGACCGATTTTGCCCAGAAGCTGCGAGTCGAAGAAAAGCTGAGCCCGACGGAGGCCATCAAGCGGGCGGCTTCGGTGCGTGTGCGGCCGGTGGTGATGACCGCCTTGGCGGCGTTCTTCGCACTGGTGCCGATGGCCTTGGGTTTGGCGCGCGGCAGCGAGGCCAACACGCCGCTGGGCCGGGCGGTCATCGGCGGCCTTTTGGCCGGCCTGGTGACCACGCTGTTCGTCGTGCCGGCGCTCTACTCGCTGCTGGTGCACGACAACAAGAACGAGCAGGACCACACGGCCGAAATCGAGGCCCTGTGATTCCAACGGTCCAGGGGCGACAAGGCTCGAAGTCGAACACGACGCAGCTTTGGTCGCGTCTTGGCCGGGCGACGCGGGCTGGGTGCGATCGGGCTGCTCGCGGTTGGGAGGCGGAGAGCGCGCGGCGCGCTGCGCTGGCAAGATGCCAGTGCCACCCGAAAATGCCACGGTTAACGGCATAGAGTGGCACGTTGGATGATGACGGCGAACGCCGCAGCACCTGTCTACGTCAGCACCGGGCAAGTATCGAACCATTGGCGCTGCCAAATCGGTGTGTCAGCCGCCATCAGCAATCCGTCGGCTAACAACCGGTTTCGGCGGTCGGTCCGCTGCGCGGCCCGGCGCTGAGCCTACTCCTCGCCAAATACGGCTACGAGCGCTGACCAAGGCCAACCGATTGCGTTTCGCAATCGTGCGAGGAAAAACGGAGCCTTACTCTTGGACAAGTGCCGCGCCCGGATGCAGATACGGCCACGGACTATCGGACCAGGGAAACTGGCGACAGGATTTGAACTCCGGAAATCTCTGTCGAGTCATGAGTTGTGACGAGTCGCTGCGTCGATAAGGGAAACGCGCTCGCGTGATTGAACCGCGTAAACGCCCAAAACAGCGACAGAAATACATCGACAGAAAAGAATAGTCGGGGCGACTAGATTTGAACTAGCGACCTCTTGGTCCCGAACCAAGCGCTCTATCCAGGCTGAGCTACGCCCCGGGGGTTGCGAAGAAGGCCATTCTACTGGGGGCTTGCGCTGGGGGTCAACGCCGGAATGGCGGCGGACGGCGATCGGACGTGCCGGCCGTTCGAGCCGATGCACGTCGAACGTCCGACGCCATCCGGCGGCGGGTGGACTGGCCATACGTTGCGGCGATCCCTGGTCGGCGGCCACACGACTGGTATATTTGCTGCTTCGGCGTGCTTGGATCGATTCACCAGGCGCGATCCTTCGCGGCCCCTTTGCAGCAAAACGACCATGTTCACGCTGAAACCCGTGCTGCGGTCTGCCATCGGGGCAGCCGTCCTTGCCGTCGGTTGCTCTTGTCTCGCGGCTGACCAGGCGGTCGACCGCACGCAGCTTCCGATTCCCTCGCCGCCCTTTGCGGGCAAGGCCAACCGCACGCTGGAAGGGTCGAAGGCCCAGTGGCCGCGGCGCGTCGACGCTCCGCCCGGCGCGCCAACGTGATCGTGGTGCTCGTTGACGACGCGGGTTTCGGCAACCCTCGCGCCTTCGGCGGCCCGATCAACACGCCGAACCTCGATCGGCTGGCCGACGGCGGGCTGCGGTTCAATCGGTTTCACGTCACGGCGCTGTGCTCGCCGTCGCGGGCGGCTTTGCTCTCGGGGCGCAACCAGCACGCGATCGGTTTCGGCTCGATCGCCGAACTGGCTGGCGGCTGGCCCGGCTACAACGCCCACTGGCCGCGCAGCGCCGCTTCGATCGCCACGATCCTGACCGGCAACGGCTACGCGACGGCCGCCTTCGGCAAGTGGCATCTCACGCCCGCCAGCGCCTGGGGGCCCGACGGGCCGTTCGATCGCTGGCCGACGGGTTTGGGCTTCGATTACTTCTGGGGTTTCCTGGGCGGCGATACCGATCAGTACGAGCCGCTGCTCTTCGAGAACCGCAAGGTGCTGGGCTCGCCGACCGAAAAGAACTTCTATCTCAACACGGCGCTGGCCGACCGGGCGATCGACTGGATGCGAAAGCAAAAATCGGTCGCGCCGGAGCAGCCGTTCTTCATTTATTTCGCCACCGGCGCCAGCCATGCTCCGCACCAGGTGCCCGGCGCATGGAGCGACAAATACAAAGGCAAGTTCGACGCCGGTTGGGACGCGTATCGCGAAACGGCGTTCGCGCGGCAAAAAGAGCTGGGTGTGATTCCCCCCGATACGAAACTCACCCCGCGCAACCCGGCCTTCCCGGCCTGGGACCCCGTGCCCGATGATCAGAAGAAGCTATTCGCGCGGCAGATGGAGGTCTATGCCGGCTTTCAGGAGAACACCGATCACGAAGTGGGCCGCGTGCTGGCCGAAACGCAAAGCCTGGGCGTCAGCGACAACACGCTGGTGATTTACATCTGGGGGGACAACGGCGCGAGCATGGAAGGGGCCGAGGTTGGCACGTTCAACGAGATGACGATGCAAAACGGCATCCCGCTCACGGCGCCGCAACAACTGGCCCTCATCCAGAAGTACGGCGGGCTGGAAGCCTGGGGCGGGCCGAACATGGACCCGCACTACGCCTGTGCCTGGGCCTGGGCCGGCAACACGCCGTTCCAGTGGGGCAAGCAGATCGCCTCGCACCTGGGCGGCACGCGCGATGCCATGGTGGTTTCCTGGCCCGCGCGGATCAAGGACAAGGGGGGGCTGCGCAGCCAGTTCACGCATTTGATCGACGTCGTGCCGACGATCCTCGAGGCGACCAAAATTCCGGCGCCGGCGAAAGTCGACGGCGTCGCGCAGATGCCGATGCACGGCACGAGCTTCGTCTACACGTTCGACGACGCCAGGGCGAAGGAGCGGCACACGCAGCAGTATTTCGAAGTGCTCGGCAACCGCGCGATGTACAAGGAAGGCTGGTGGCTGGCAAGTCGCATGCCGCGCATTCCCTGGAAGGTCGACGCCAAGGAGATGGCCAAGTTCGCGCCGGGCAAATGGGATCCCGACAAGGACCCCGTCGAGCTGTACAACCTGGAGGCCGATTTCTCGCAGGCCGACAATCTGGCGGCGAAGTATCCGCAAAAGGTGCGCGAGCTGACCGACCTGTGGTGGGCGGAAGCCAAGAAATACCAGGTCGAGCCGCTGCTGGGCGGGCTGGCGTTCTACTACGGGTTCGAGGGGCCACGCACCGGACGCAACAAGCTGGTCTACTATCCGGGCACCGAAAACCTTTCGCCCGACGTGGCCCCGCGCAGTCTACAACCGTTCGTGGTCGATGACTGCCGACCTGGTGGTGCCCGAAGGGGGCGCCGACGGCGTGATCGCCGCCGAGGCCGACTACCTGGGGGGCTATTCGCTGTACGTGCTGCACGGCAAGCCGGCCTTCACCTACAGCATGATGGGCATCCAGTTGACGACGATCACCTCGACGGCGCCCTTGCCGAAGGGGGACGTGCGGCTGCGGTACGAGTTCGTCGCCGATCGGCCCGGCACGTTGGCCACCGGCGGCACGAGCCGGTTGTACATCAACAACGAGCAGGTGGCCGAAGGCAAATTGGAGCACACCGTGGCGCTGCAGTTCAGCGCCTATGCGGGCTTCGACATTGGCAAGGACAACGGCGAGCCGGTCGTGCCCACGGGCGAGTATCGCGCGAAGGCGCCGTTCCCGTTTGGCGGCACGATCAAGCAGGTCGAGTTCGACCTGAAGTAGGCGGTTAGCCGAAGTGGCGGTCGGCCGGGGTGCTGCCGGCGGGCAGCTCGGTGATGCCGGGGGCGCGCTTCGTCCAGGCGCTGGTCTGCCAGTTGTCGGCCACGGTGTGGTCTCGGAAGAACCGCGGCACGCGGAAACAAAAGAACTCGGACAACGCTTGTAGAAACGGCTCGTAGAGCCCACGCAATTCGGCAAGCCGCCGCGCCTGCTCGGTGCTCAAGCCCTCGACGTCCGCATCGCCGCCGTGCAGGCTCTTCGTTTCCTCGTCGGTCAACCGCGGCACGCCCGGCTCGATCGGCGGCAGCCAGAACACGAGGCACAGATCGACGCAGGCGTGCCGGGCCATGGCGAACGTCAACTCGGCGCGGCGGCGGCAGCGGTCGCCGCCGGTCACGACTTGCACGGCCGACGCATCGAGCACCACGGCCAGCGCCGCCAGCCACGATTGGTTGTCGTGCTGCGAACGGTAGAAGCTCAACACGGGAAAAGAGAGGTGACTCTCCAGCAGGTTGGCCGACCACAGTTCCCATTCGGCCAGAAACCGCTCCATCTCGTGGGCATCGCCCGGGAAACCGACGCGACGGAGGAACTCGCCGGCCGTGGGGGGCGAGCCGGCGCGGGCATCGAGCAGGCTGATGTCCTGCTCGCGCCGCGAGAACGCCTGATAGAGCACCGGCAGGTAGCCGATGATCAAGGCCATGAAACCGAAGCCCGTGCCCGCCTCGACGACCGACAAGAGCTTGCCCGGGTACCCTTCGGGCGTGACGTCGCCGTAGCCGAGCGTGAAGAAGGTTTCGCCGCTGAAGTACATGCACTCCTGCAAGTCCTCGCCCTTGAGCGCGCTGGGCAGCGTGTGCGCGCCCCAATGCACCAGGCCGAAGCCACAGATCAACACCGTGACCCAGCAGGCGAACAAGCCCAACAGCGACAGCGGTCCAAAGACGCTCAGCGTCGTCTCGCGATAGGGCCCGGCGGGGAAGGCGCGGGCGACAAAGCGCCAGGTGCCCCAGCAGGCGCGGTAGTAGAGCCGTGTCGGCCGCCAGCGGTGCGTGACCCGCCGCGGCAGAACCATCGCCTGGAAGCTGTCCTCGAAGGCCAGCAGGATGATCAACACGCCCAAGAGTATGGCAAACATCCTGGCCTCGGGTTTAGCGGATCGTCGAGCGAGACTCAAACTTGCGCACGAGCAGTTTCGTCGATGCCGTGAGCAAGCGTCAAGTCAACCGGCGGCGGGAACGACTGCCGCTGATATTGCCGCCAAGAACGACGCACCCGGTCTTGCAGCGGGCACGAGCCGTGCCGGCTGCCTCAGGCGTCGTCGGCTTGCGCCCGACCAGGGGCACGAAGCGGCAGCCGCTCAAGCGCTCGACGAACAGCTGGCCGCCGACCTTGTGATGGGCTTCGAGCACCTGGGAGTGCGGCTGGCCGACGGGAATCACCAGCGTGCCGCCCTCGGCCAACTGCTCGACCAGTGCCGGCGGAACCTGGCTGGCCGCCGCGGCGACGAGAATCCGATCGTAGGGGGCCTCGGCCGGCCAGCCCAGCGTGCCGTCGCCCACCACCAGCTTCACGTTCTCGTAGCCGCACTCGGCCAGCGGCGCAGGCCGCGGCCTGCGAGAGCGACTCGTGACGCTCGACGCTCACCACGCGGGCGGCCAGCTCGGCGAGGATGGCCGTCTGGTAGCCGCTGCCGGTGCCGATCTCCAGCACGCGTTCGCGGCCGCTCAGTTGCAAGGCCTCGGTCATCAGGGCCACGATGTACGGCTGGCTGATCGTCTGGTCGCAACCGATCGGCAGTGCGCGGTCGGCATAAGCCAGGTGCGCGACGCCCGGCGGGACGAAGCATTCGCGAGGCACGCGGTCGAAGGCGGCCAGCAGGCGCGTCGAGCGGATGTGCCGCTCGGACAATTGGCGCAGCATGGCGCGCTTGGCCGATTCGAGCGAAAACGTGTCCATGCCAGATTCTCTTGGAAGAAGCGGCGGGGCCTCGTCCAGCTTGCCGCGCGAGGCGTCACTCGACGCTCTGCACGGCGCGCTGACCGCCTGTGGCCACGAGCGACGGTTGCCAATCGCAGACTTGCAGCTCGACCGATCGGCGCCCGCGAAACTCGTTGATCACCGGGCGGAAGGCGACGGCGATCGGACCGGCCAGGTCGGTCAGCTCGTCGGCCCAGGCTCCGCCGCCGAACGCCACCCCGCGCAATTCTACGCCGTGCTGGGCCAGGCGAAGCGATAAATGCCGCTCGCCGCGGCCAATTCGCTTGGGGGGCTCGCAGACGTGCATGTCGGTGGCGCAGAGCAACGGCCGGGGATTGGCGTGTCCGAAGGGGGCCAATCGCTCGAGCGCGGACACGGCGGCGGTGGTCAGGCAGCCCAGCGGCACCTCAGCGTCGATCCGCAGCTCGGCCTGCCGGGGGGCCCCCGCGCGCTCGGTTGAGGCGTATTCGCAGAATTGGGCGCGAAACTCCTCCAGCCGGCCTTCCTCGATTTTCAAGCCGGCCGCCGCCGCGTGGCCGCCGTGGCTGGCCAGCGGCTCGCTGCAGGCCGACAGCGCCGTGTGCAGACAAAAGCCGGGCACGCTGCGCCGAACCGATGCCCGGCTTGACTCCCAGCGGATCGAGGGCCACGAGCACCACTGGGCGATGGAACTTTTCGGCCAGCCGCGCGGCCACGATGCCGATCACGCCGGCGTGCCAGCCCCGGCCGGCCAGCACCAGCGCGTCGTCCCCCTCGGGGTCGAACTCTTCGACGGCCTGCTTGTGCGCGGCCAGGTAGATGCTGCGCTCGATGCTGTCGCGGCTGGCGTTCAGCTCGTCAAGATAGGCGGCCAGCGCGCCGGCGCGCTCGCTCGAATCGGTCGTCAGCAGTTCGACGCCGAGCGTGGCCTGGCCGAGCCGCCCGGCCGCGTTCAGCCGCGGCGCCAGCATGAAGGCGATGTTTTCGCTCGACAGCTCGCGCTTCTCGTCGAGCCCGGTGAGCTGGAGCATGGCGGCCAGGCCCAAGCCTGGCGCTCGCGCAAGCTTCGCAAACCGTGGCGTACGAGGACGCGGTTTTCGTCGACCAGCGGCACGACGTCGGCCACGGTGCCCAGCGCCACCAGGCCCATCGCCTGCATCAAGAACTCGCGCATCGGTGCGCCGACCTTTTTCGCCTGGCTGGCGCGTTGGCACAGCGCCCAAGCCAGCTTGAAGGCCACGCCCGCGCCGCACAAACCGGCGAACGGATAGTCGCCGCCCGGCAGGCCGGGATGCACGATGGCGTCGGCCGCGGGCAGTTCCGCACCGAACGCGTGGTGGTCGGTGACGATCAGCTCGAGACCGAGCTGGCGGGCGGCCTGGGCCTCGGCGAGGCTGGCGATGCCGCAGTCGACCGTGATCACGAGCTTGGCGCCGCGCTGGGCGAGGGTTTCCAAGGCCGCGGCGTTGAGGCCGTAGCCCTCGTCGATGCGGTTGGGCACGTAGTAGCCGACGTCGGCGCCGAGCAAGCGCAGGCAGAGATAGAGGACCGCGGTGCCGCTCATGCCGTCGACGTCGTAATCGCCGTAGATCACGATCCGCCGGCCCGCGGCCACGGCCGCCAGCAGGCGATCGGCCGCATCGGCGGCGCCGGGCAAGGCCTCGGGGTCGCGAAGGCTCGCCAGGCGCACGTCGAGAAAGTCGCGAGCGCGCCCCGCCTCGTCGATTCCGCGGCAGATGAGCAACTGGGCCACGACGGCCGGCACCGCGGCCGCGCGCTCCAGGGCGGCGATGCGGGCAGCGTCATGCGGGTGAATCCGCCACAGCTTGGCCATGTCGTCCGTGCTTGCCGGCTAGCAAACTGTTGAAGCGTGAATCGAACCAGCGCTGCCGCTGGCTCGGCCAGCGGGAATCGCACGAAGGCGGCGCGCCGCGACCGTGCTGCCCTTTACTTCTTCTTTTCGGCGTGCACGGTGTGCTTGCGCAGGCGGGGGCTGTACTTCTTCAGTTTCAGCTTCTCGCCCCCCGACTTGCGGCGGATCGTGTAGTTGTAGTCGCCCGTCTCTTCGCAGACGAGGAACACGGTTTCGACTTTCTTCTTGCTCTTTCCCATCCGAGTTCGGCTCCCGGCAATCGACTGGTGTTTTGGCGGCGCGCGGCGCCGCGCCCAGCGTGATTCTAACGCCTTGCCGCCTTGGGTGGCCAGGGGCTCGCCTGGCGCCGATCGTAGCGATTAGGCCGCGGGCAGCGATCGAGCGGTGGTGCAAGCTGTCGGAGGCCGTTTTCGCGGGGCTTTGAGCGCTCGAGGCCGGGCGTACGATCGGCCGAAACGGCCCGCGAAAAAGCGGGCGCGGCGAGCGGAAATGGTACGCGAAGGCCCCGACTTCGTTTAAACTGGGGGTTACGGAACCCGGCGCGCGATTTCCAGGGCGCCGCGGCGGGTAACTCGCTGGAGGTAGTGGGCTTGGGCCATGACAGGCGGATTTTGCTCAAGCGTCGGCGCGCGGCCCAGCGGCGCGTCCGCTTACGCTTCGGGCGCGCGGCAGCGGCCGCACGTTTGAGGGTCGGTAATGATTGAACGTGCGCGCAACCAACAGCGCCGCCACGGGCCGGACCTCGTCGGCCGAGGGCGCCAGGCCCGGCGAGCTCCCCGCGCCGCACATGCCAGCCGCGGTGCCGCCGCCGCTGCGGCCGATGCCGGTGCCGACTTCCTCGTCGGGCAAGCCGATCGCGGTGCACCCGCCGCACGTCGCGGCTGGCGATTCGCCGGCCGCCGAGGCCGCCGAGCAACCCGCCGGCGAAGGCGAATCGATTTGGAGCGGCTGGTGGCTAAACCTGCCGAGCTGGCTCACCAGCACGGCGGTGCACTTGATGCTGGTGCTCGTGCTGGCCCTGGTTTCCAGCGTGCCGGTGATGCACTACGTGTCGACCTCGCCGTTGATTTCGACCGAGCCGGGCGATGGCGGCGATGCCGAAGACCTTTCCAGCTCACCGCCGCCCGGCACCCCGGAGTTGGCGCCGTCGAACCTGCCGCCGGTCGACGCGCTTCCGGACTTGGCGCCGCAGGTCGAGCTGGCCAGCGCCATTGGCCCGATCAATCCCGAGCTGCCCAAGGTCGAAGGTGGTTTGAAGCTGGGGGGCACCGTGCGCGCCGAACGTCGGCGAAGGCCTGGGGCTGGGCAGCGGCGGCGACGGGGGTGCATTCGGGCTGCGACTCAGCGCCGGCGGCCGGGCCGCGGGTGTGAAGGCCGGCGGCGGCACGCGCGAAAGCGAGTATGCCGTCGAAATGGCCTTGCACTGGCTGGCCGAACATCAGAACTACGACGGCAGTTGGTCGTTCAATCACACGCTCAACCCGAAGTGCCACGGGGCCTGCGGCAATCCCGGCTTCACGCCCGGCAAGATCGCCGCCACGGCCATCGCCCTGTTGCCGTTCCTGGGAACCGGCCAAACGCACCTCGAAGGCCAATACCGCCGCAACGTGGACCTGGGTTTGCACTTCCTCGTGCGCTCGATGCAAACGCAGGGCAAGCTCGGCAGCCTGTGGGAGCCAGGCGGACAGATGTATGGCCACGGCATGGCCTCGATCGTGCTTTGCGAAGCCTACGGCATGACGCACGACCGATTTCTTAAAGAGCCGGCCCAGAAGGCCATCAACTTCATCGCCGAAGCGCAAGATCCCCGTGGCGGCGGCTGGCGCTATCGCCCCGGCGACCCGGGCGACACCTCGGTCGTCGGCTGGCAACTGATGGCACTCAAGAGCGCCGAGATGGCCTACCTGCACGTGCCGCCGGGCACGATGCGCAAGGCGGGCTACTTTCTCGACTCGGTCCAATCCGATGGCGGCGCTACCTACGGATATCAAAATCCGGACCGCCGCCGGCCGGCCACCACGGCCATCGGGCTGTTGTGCCGGATGTATCTGGGTTGGGAACACGACAACGAAGCGTTGCAGCGCGGCGTGCAGATTCTGGACGTGCTCGGCCCCTCGACGGCGTCGACGCGGATGAGCAACAACATGTACTACAACTACTACGCCACGCAGGTGATGCACCACTTTGGCGGTTCCTACTGGAAGCGCTGGAACGAGGTGATGCGCGACTATCTCGTGCACTCGCAAGACACGGTCGGCCACGAACGCGGTAGCTGGTTTCTCGACGGCTCGGACAACGGGGCCCCGGCCGGCGGGCGGCTGTATTGCACGGCGATGGCCGCCATGACGCTGGAAGTCTACTACCGCCACATGCCGCTCTATCGTGATCAAAGCGTGCATTCCCGCTGACGGCCGCCAGGGAGCCGACTCGTGCGGGTGATTCCGGTCATCGATCTGAGGCGGGGCCAGGTGGTGCGCGGCGTCGGCGGGCGGCGCGAGAATATCGGCCGATTCGCAGCGTGCTGGCTGCCGATGCGCGGCCGGCGAGCGTGGCCCGAGCATTCGCCGCGGCCGGCTTTCGCGAAACGTACGTGGCCGATCTCGACGCGATCGGCGGTGCGCCGCCGGCCTGGTCGATCTATCGCGAGCTGATCCGCTCGGGGCTGGAGTTGTGGGTTGACGCGGGCGTGGCCACCGGCGAAGCGGCCCGCGAGCTGGCCGCCTTCGAGTGCGATGGCCGGCCGCTGGCGATCGTTGCGGGCTTGGAAACGCTCGATGGTCCGGGCGAGCTGGCGGCGCTGGGCGCGCTGTGCGGCTGGCAGCGGCTGATTTTTAGTCTCGACCTGAAACAGGGTGCGCCGTTGTTCACCTCGACTGCCTGGCGCGGGCTCGACGCGCGGCAAATCGCGACGGTCGCGCTGCGCGCGGGCGTGCGGCGGATGATCGTGCTCGACCTGGCCCGCGTGGGCATGGGCACGGGCGCGGGCACCGAGCCGCTGTGCCGCGACCTGCGTGCGCTGTCGGACGAACTGGAAATCATTGGCGGCGGCGGCGTCCGCTCGAGGGCCGATCTGTCGGCGCTGGCGGCCGCCGGCTGCGACGGGGCCCTGGTAGCCTCGGCCCTGCACGACGGGCGGATCGAGGCGACCGAGAGGCTGTAGGTCGTAGGCCCACGAGGTTGGCGGCCGGCGCCGTTTTTTTCATCTGCAGCAATCGCGGCCGCTGAACGTGGGGCTCTTGCGGGCTGTCCTTGACCAGCGCACTACAATTCGGTGCGCTTTCATCAGGCCTGGAGGATGGGGACATGCGATCACGATTTCAATTCTTGACGGACGAGGGGAGCGGGTGCAAACGCCGAATGGACCCGACGAGCGGGCTGCCGAGCGGCAGGAGGCCGAAGCGCTTGACGCTTTTTCGCGGGTCGTGGTCGAGGTGGCCGAAACGGTACGCCCGGCCGTGGTCAACATTCGCGCCGGCCAGGGACGCGGCGGTGGCTCGGGCTCGGGCGTGTTGTTCACGCCCGACGGGTTCCTGCTTACCAATCATCACGTGGTGCAGGGCACGACGCAGGTTCGCGTCCGCTTGGGCGACGGCCGCGAACTGGCCGGCCGCGTCGTCGGCGCCGACCCGTGGACCGACCTGGCCGTCGTGCAGGCCGATTCCGCGGGCTTGCCGTTTGCCACGCTGGGCGATTCGGCCGCCCTGCGCGTGGGGCAGTTGACCGTGGCCATCGGCAGCCCGTTCGGTTTCGATTCGACCGTGACGGCCGGCGTGCTCAGCGCGCTGGGCCGAACGCTGCGGAGCATCACAGGCCACCTGGTCGACAACGTGATTCAGACCGACGCGGCCTTGAACCCCGGCAACAGCGGCGGCCCGCTGGTCGACAGCCGCTCGCGCGTGATCGGCATCAACACCGCGATCATACAGTCGGCGCAAGGCATCTGCTTCGCCATTCCGATCAATGCCGCCAAGCACATCCTGCCGCAGTTGATGCAGCACGGCCGCGTGGTCCGCGGCTACTTGGGGTTGCACGGCCACAGCGTGCCGATTCCGCGGGCCGTGGCCCGGACGTTCGAGCTGGAGCAGGCGACCGGCGTGGAAGTCATGGCGGTCGAGTCGGGGGGGCCGGCCGATCAGGCGGGTCTCGAGTCCGACGACCTGGTCGTGGCCTTGGGCGACGTGCCGGTGACCAGCGTCGACGACCTGCACAAACTTTTGACGCAGTTGCCGGTGGGCGTGCCGTTGAGTGTGATCATCCTGCGCGAGGGGCGCCGGCTGCAGCGGTTCATTCTCAGCGAGGAGTATCCGCACTGGGACCCGGCGAAGCGCTAGGGCTAATTGGCTGAGTGCGTCGCCGCCAGCTTGTCGCGGTAACGCCAAATGGTCTCCATGGCCGGATCGCGATGCGCGCGAAACGCTTCGGCGGTCGGCGGGGCATAGAGGACCGGTGGGGTCCAGTTGCGATAGTCCATGGCCATCGAATGCTGCCACCACAGGTCGGAGATGCTCACGCCCCAACCGCTGCAGGGAAGCGCGACGTGCACGCTCTCGCCGATGAAGTTGGGGCACGAGCCGGTCGGCTCGCCCACCAGGATGGCCTTGGTGCGCCGTTCGAGCTCGCTGACCGTGTTTTGCGCGGCCGAGAACGTGTCGCGGCCGATGATTACGAACAGCCGGCCGGGTTCGCTGAGTTTTTCCGAGCGGATGATGCCTTCGATCAAGGGCACGTTCAAGAACGTGTTGCCGCCGCCGTTGTAGCGCATGTCGATCACCAGGCACTCGACCTGGGGCTCGGCCACGGCGGCGAACAGCCGCTGGCAGAAGTTGCGAAAGGTTTCGTTCCCCGAGTTGCCGACGCCGTTGAACTGGAAGTAAATCGCCTTTTGTTCGGATAACGGCTCGAACCAGTAGGTTTTGTTGAGTTGCGCGAGCGAGCGTGGCAGCGGCTGGTCTTGCCCGGCAGCCGCCCGCACCCAAGTCTTGTAATCCGTGGGTTTGGCCAAGGGCTCGAGCTCGACGCGGCGCGCCTGGCCGGCGGCATCTTCGACGTCGAGCACGACGGGTTTACCGGCTTCGGCGAAACCCAGCCCGCGAAGCATGACGGTCGACGCGAGCAGGTGTGGCGCGAACGATTTGACCGTCATCGGGTTGTCGCGGACCGTGATCTCCTCAGCCGCGGCCAGCACTTCTTCGGCCGAGCGGTCTCCGATCTTGACGATCTTGGCCCCCACCAGCGCGCGATGGTCGTCGTCGGCCGCCACGATGAACAGCCCCTCGGGAAACACGAACAGATTGATCGGCAGCCGGGCGGGTTGCCTGCTGCGGCGCTGGATCTGGGTGTGGCCGTCGCCGAAAGCCCGCATGATCCGCATCATGCGCACCAGGATCTGCTCGTCGGAAAGGCTGGCGATGTCGGCGTCGAGCCGTGCGGCCAGGGCGTCGATCTCGGCCTCCTTGGTCGCGCGAAACGGATCGAAGTGCATTCGCTTGGCCTCGTGCAGCAGGAACCGCAAGTCGTGGCGAAAACCCTCGTCGCGCGAAAGGTCCTTGACGTCGTCGGCCCATACCAGCTTGCGGTAAGCGGGATCTTTCAGCAGCGCGAAAATGTTTTCCGTGGAAGCGGCGAATGTCGCGCAGGCCCTCTTCGAGCGCGATCTTGGTCCAGCGCACGGCGTCTTCCTTGCGGCCGGCTTCGGCGTGCGCGGCGGCCAGGCCCCAGGCCGACTCGCCGTGGTAGGCGATTCGCAAGGGCGACCACTGAAACGCGCCCAGCTCGTGCGATCGCTCGAAGGCCTGCACGGCCTCGTCCCAATGGCCCGCTTGCAAGTGCGATTCGCCCAATCGCCACCAATACAGGCCGACCGTTGGATTGGCCTCCACCAACTGTTGATAGAAGGGCACCGCGCGGTCCCAACGCTGGGCCAGGAAGGCCAGATCGGCCTTGGGCGCCAGCTCGGGCACTTCGATCGCGGCGGCGATTGTCTTGTCGATCGCGGTTTCGACCGGAGCCGCCGATGCCGGATCGGCACAGGCCAGCACAACGGCCAGCAGCAGGGGGGCGGCCATGGTCGTGACTCCTGTATGACGCGTGAATGACTCGGGGCAGGGGGCCGACGAACGCGGGTCGCGCGCACCGCTGGGGATTGGCGGCGCTACGCTATTCGCTCGCCGGATGGCGATATTGGCGAATCGGGCAGTCGCTTCGGCTAAGAACCTATCCGAGAACCGCCGGGGACTGTTCCGATTTGCGCAGTCTTCGGAGCAAAATGGGACTGTCCCCCTCGGCCTCAGCGGTTCTTGGATGGGTTCTAACTAAGACGCCCGTGAGGGCTTGCCGCCGACTGGCGCGAAGACACTGGGACGGGGGCACTCGCGCGCGCGTTACTCGTCGTCCGGCGGCTGGCCGACGCTGCGCAGGTAGGCCGCCAGCCGGGCTTGCAGGTCGATCAGGTTCTGCCACTGACGGGCTTCGAGCGTCACGCGCTCGGCGTCGGTCTTGACCGTGACGGTGGCCAGCAGATCGCGAATGCGGATGTGCAGGTACTCGAGCAGCTCGCACAATTGGGCCGCCTGGCCGGGACTCAAGCGATCGGGCAGCTCGGGCGGGTGGAGCGTGTGGAGGGTGCTCTGCACGTCGGGATCGGCGCCTCCAGTTGAGCTCGAAATCGAGCGAGTTGGCCCGCGCCGAGCAGCAATACGGTAATCGGAACCAGTAGACGACAGT
>CAWBCP010000013.1:0-603798 GCA_963787355.1 uncultured Planctomycetaceae bacterium | reverse complement strand
AAGCCGGCGGCCTGTGGGAGATTCGGGGCTGCGAGGTTATCAGTCGGGGATCTCGCGGGCTCTTCCGCCACGCTGCCGGCCACCAACGACTGCCGCCCGCGGAAACCGGCGTCCAACTCGTGCCAGTGCAGCACCTCGCTCTCGCCCAGCTTCCAGCACAGCAACACCAGGCGGTCGTCCATCATGGCCGGAAAGTCGATCAGCCCTTCGGGCCCGCTTTTGGGCTCGACCCCCAGGCGCGCAGCTCCTCGACGTAGGCCTGCAGTTGTTGGCTGTCCTTGTCGAGCTCCTCTTCGATCTGCGCCAGCTCCTCGGCGTAAGGGTCCTTGGCCTGGCCCGAGCGATGCGTCGACAACAACGCCAGCCGCTCGCGCCGCTCGATCACCTCGCGCGACAGTCGGACCAGGTCGGACGTGATCGCCCGCACCAGCGGCAGCACGGCGTTCGCCTGCTCGACGGTGAAAATCTTCGACGGGCGATAGGGCTCGTGCGCGCATGAGTCACTCGACCTCACTGGTTGGGGCCGCCGTGGACCGGCTCGACAATCGTCTTCGAGGCCGCCACCGCCGTCGGGTTCAGGGTCGCTCGCCCCCAGGCCACGTCGACCGGAAGCCGCGCAAAATCGACCAGGCAGCCATCCCGGCTGTAGCAACTAAGATCGTGGATCGCGCCCATGAAAATACAGTCCACCGGGCAAGGCTCGACGCACAACGCGCAGAACATGCACTTCGAATAGTCGATCGTAAAGCCCGTGATCTTGAATCCCTTGCCGGTCGTCACGCTGCTCCTTGCCGATGTAAATGCAGTCCACCGGGCAGGCCTTGGCGCACTGGTCGCAGGCGATACAGGTCGTCAGGTCGTAGCGGTGGAAGCCGCGGTAGCGGGCCGCCACCGGCACGGGCAGCTCGGGATATTCGAAATGCTCGGTGAACGTTTTCGCGCTCAGGGCGATACGTGATCAGCCAGTAGCGCAGCGTGATCCACATGCCGTAGGCGATCGTGAACACCGCGTCCCAGATATTGCGAAACCATTGTCGCATCGCCAACGTCGTCCTTTGTCGCCAGGCCTGGCAGAGCAATGATCAGCGAGAACCTGCGCACCAGCAGCCGCCGCGCCGGCGAAGGTTCCAATGTATTATAGGTAGGGCCCCCTCGGCCGCAAGCGACGTTCGTCGGCCGCGAAGCGAGCGCGGTGGCAAGAGGTTGCGTCGGCCGGCTCGCGGTGCTGCGCCGGCGCGACGCCGTGGCAAGTCGTCATCACGTTTTCTGCAGAAAAACCGCTTCGATCGGAACGTGGCTCGCCGCCTTGGATGTCGCGGCGAGTCGCGTGGCGAGGCAGCGGTCCACGGCCATCAAACGTCGTGGGCTCGCCGGAGCCGCCTGGCTGCACGCTCGGAAACGAGCGCCGCGCGGCGCAGCCGAAGGGCCACATCCGCTCAAATCGACTCTGGAATGCGCACCGCGGTTGATGGACGAGCTTCTGCGCACCGCGCCAACCGGCCGCGCGGGTAAGCCCCAGCCAAGCTTGGCTCGGGTCGGGGGCCGTGCCTTGGGCCGACGTGGCAGCGCTCGCCCCGGGGGCCGCAGGCGATGGGCTGCCGGCAGGCCGGCCCCCGACCGCCGCATACGCCGGCGACGACGCCCAGTCGCGTCTCGCTGGTGGGCAGCCAGTGGAGATGGCGGCGGCCCTTTAAGAGGCGTCCCCGCATCAGTTTACGCCCATCACGCAGTCTCGCCAAACAAGGCCGGCACGCCGAGCGGCCCCGTCGCTGGCCGACCCATCGTGTGCCCGGCATGTATCCGATTGGTAGGGAATCGCGCAAAGCTGTGCGGACCGAACGCTTGACTCTACGCCGCAAGCGCTTAGAGTGAATGGTAGCAGCGAACTGCGCGAGCGCGAGCTACCCCGATAATCGGGACGCAGGGATTTCTCTGCGTTACGGGTGTCGCGATTATTGAGCCAACTCTTGCAAGGATGGCGGCGAACACAGGAAGCAGCGCGACAACGACGAAGGACTGGCCATGTTGGTACTTTCCCGCAAGAAAAACGAAAGCATTGTCATCAACAATGACATCACGATCGTGGTGGTGGAAATCCGTGGCGACAAGGTGCGCCTAGGAGTCGAAGCCCCCAAGGAAGTGCCGGTCCATCGCCGCGAAATCTACGATTCGATCCAGCGCAGCGCCGCGGCCGCCGGCAACTCGACGCAGGCCGGCACCAACGGTCCCGTGGCCGACGCATCGCAAGCCGCCACGAGCGAAACCAAGCAGTCTGGCGAAGCCTGACGCATCGGCCATTGCTCGGGCCGCGCCTGCCGCTGCCAGCCGCATTCCTCGCGTTGCATCGTCGCCAGACCGCGCTTGCCGTGCGCCCTTCGGCGAGGGACAGCCCTTGACGAGCCGGCCGGCCGGCTATTATACCCGTAGCGCATGCACCCACCGCGGTCGCAGGCCGCGCTGTGGGTGTGCGCACTTTTGGTTGGCCCCGTCGTCTAGCCCGGCCTAGGACACCGGCCTTTCACGCCGATAACACGGGTTCAAATCCCGTCGGGGTCACTTGCTTCTCTGCTCGGGCTGACTAGCCCTTCGGCCCGCCCGCCGCGTCCCTCCGGGGTGGTCGCTTTGGCACAGCCGTACGACGCGATCCTGGTCGTCTCCTTCGGCGGACCCGAAGGGCCCGACGACGTGCTGCCATTTCTCGAGAACGTGCTCCGCGGCCGCAGCGTGCCGCGCGAGCGGATGCTGGCCGTGGCCGAACACTATCAGCACTTCGGCGGCGCGAGCCCGTTGAACGCCCAGAACCGCCAATTGGCCGATGCCCTGCGCCGCGAGCTGGCCGCCCGCGGCACGCCGCTGCCGGTCTACTGGGGCAATCGCAACTGGAAGCCGTTGCTGGCCGACACGCTGACCCAGATGGCGGCCGCCGGCGTTCGCCGCGCGCTGGCCTTCTTCACATCCGCCTACAGTTCCTACTCGTCGTGCCGCCAATATCTCGAAAACATCGAAGCGGCTCGCGCGGCCGTCGGCCCGCAAGCGCCCGGTGGTCGACAAACTGCGGGCCTATTTCAACCATCCCGGCTTCATCGGTCCGATGATCGAGCGAGTGCGCGACGCGCTCGAGCGGGTGCCGGCCGAGCGGCGTGCCGCGGCACGGGTGATTTACACGGCCCACAGCATTCCCACGGCCATGGCGGCCATCTCGGCCTATGAAGCCCAACTGGCAGAGGCGGCGGGCCTGGTTTCCGCGGGGCTGGGGCTTTCGGGCCACGAAATCGCCTACCAGAGCCGCAGCGGTCCGCCCGCGCAGCCCTGGCTCGAACCCGACGTGAGCGACGTCGTGCGGCGGCTGGCGGCCGAGGGGGCCACGCGCGACGTCGTCGTGGTGCCGATCGGGTTCCTCTCCGACCACATCGAGATCCTCTGGGACCTCGACACCGAGTTGAAGCGGTTGTGCGAGACGCTGGGCATCAATCTGGTCCGCGCCGCCACGGTCGGCAGCCATCCCGATTTCGTTTGCATGATCCGCGAGCTGATCGAAGAGCGAACCGCGGGCGCCCCGCGTCGCGCGTTGGGAAATCTCGGCCCCGCGCCGGACGCCTGCCCCGCCGATTGCTGCGCCTATTCGCCCGGCGGTGGCGAGCCCCGGGCGTCAGCCCGGGGATAGTGAGAATCCCCCGACGTGCTGCGACACCGTTGGGGCTCACGCCCCCGGCTCGCCAGCCGCGTGATCGCGGCGCGAAGTGGATTGCCAAAGAGTCCGCCGCGGACTTCAGACGCGCTCGACGATCATCGCCACCGCGTTGCCGCCGCCGAGGCACAGTGCGGCCAGGCCGCGCTTCTGGCCGCGCTCGGCCAGGGCGTGGAGCAGGGTCACCAGCACGCGGGCCCCGCTGGCGCCGATCGGGTGGCCCAAGGCGATCGCGCCGCCGTGGATGTTCGTTTTGGCCGGATCGGCCTCCAGCGGCCGCATGCAGGCCAGGCACTGCGCGGCAAACGCTTCGTTCAGCTCGATGAGGTCGATGTCGCCGAGCGTGAGCTTCGCCTTGGCCAGCACTTTTTCAACCGCCGTCACCGGCGCGATGAAAATCTCCTTGGGCGCCACGCCGCTGGTCGCCGAAGCGACGATGCGGGCTTTGATCGGCGAGCGGCTGGCTTGGGCGACCTCGCGGTTGGCGATCACCAGCGCCGCGGCGCCGTCGCTGATCTGCGAGGCATTGCCGGCGGTGACCGTGCCGCTCTTGCCGAACGAAGGGCGCAGCTTCGCCAGCCCCTCCAGCGACGTATCGGGCCGCGGTCCTTCGTCGCGATTGACGACGATCTCGCTCTTGCCCCCGGTAATCGTGACCGGCACGATCTCGTCGAGCGTCGCGCCCGAGCGGGCGACGGCGCGGCGGTGGCTTTCCAAAGCGAAGGCGTCCTGGTCTTGCCGGCTGACACCGCGGCTTTCGGCGATGTAGTCGGCCTCGGCGCCCATCGCCACGTCTTCGAACGCGCACCACAGCCCGTCGTAAAGCATCGAGTCGCGCACCGTCTGGTCGCCAAACTTCCAGCCGGCCCGGGCGCCGGAAATCAGAAACGGCGCCCGGCTCATGCTCTCCATGCCGCCGGCGACGACCACGCGGGCGTCTCCGGCGCGGATCGCCTGGTCGGCCAGCATGACGGCTTTCAGGCCCGATCCGCACATCTTGTTGATCGTCAGCGCGGCGATCGTGTCGGGCAGTCCGGCAAACAGCGCCGCCTGGCGGGCCGGGGCCTGGCCCAGCCCTGCCGACAGCACGTTGCCCATGATGACTTCGTCGACCGCGTCGACCGGCAATCCCGCGCGGCGGACGGCTTCGGCCACGGCCGTCGCGCCGAGCCGTGGGGCGGGCATGCTCGACAGCGTGCCCAGCAAGCGACCGATTGGTGTGCGGCAGCCGGCAATCAGATACGATTCGCTCATGGTGGTATTCTACTCGTCTGGTCGAGTTGGACGCACCCAGCACGCCCACGCGCGGGTGCCGCACTTGCAGTCTAACGTGCCCCGCTGGCAGTGACTATCGGGCGACATTCACCGATGCGTGCCCGCTCGGCGGCGCCGACGAGCATTGGCCCAAATCGAACGGAACCAGATTTGCTGCTCTGACCTCGGGCCGGTTTCACGCCCCCAAGCCGCAAGGAGATTGTCGTCATGAACGTCGCCATCACCGGAGCAACCGGCTTTCTGGGGCATTACCTCGTGCGGCAACTGGCCGGCAAGCACCGCTGCCGCTGCTGGTATCGGCCCACCAGCGACCGCGGCGGGTTCGAAGGCCTGGCCGAGGCGATCGACTGGGTCGACGGGGAGCTGGGCAACGTCGATTCGCAGCGGGCGCTGGTCCGCGGCTGCGAGGCGGTGGTCCACGCGGCGCTCGAGTTTCCCGGCGGGCTGTCGCGAAACAGCGGCCAGTTCACGCTCGAACTCGCCCGGCGCAACGTGCTCGCGACGCTCGAGCTGATGGAAACCGCCCGACGCGCCGGCGTGGGCCGTTTCATTTTCATTTCCAGTTGCGCCGTCTACGCCCAGATCCTCGACGACCGCCCGCTCGACGAGACGCACCCCCTCTGGCCTTCGAGCCATTACGGCGCCCACAAGGCGGCCATCGAAGCCTTCGTGCACAGCTATGGCGGCGGCGAAGGTTATTCGATTCTGCGCTGCGGCCCTCGGGCATTTATGGCGTGGCCCGGCAGGTCGAAGCCAGCAAGTGGTTCGACCTGGTGGCGCGCGTGGTCCGCGGCGAAGCCGTGCGGGCGGAGCGCGGCGGCAAGGAGGTGCACGCCGCCGACGTGGCCGCCGCCGTCGATGTGCTGCTGGAGGCCAGGAACGTCGTGGGCAACGCCTACAACTGCACGGACCGCTACATCTCCGAGTACGACGTGGCCACGCTGGCGAAAAAACTTTCCGGCAGCAAAACCAAGATCGAAGGCGGGCCCACCCAGCCCAAGCACCAGATCGTCTGCGACAAGCTGTGCGCCCTGGGCTTCGAGTTCGGCGGCCAAGAGCGCTTCGAGGAAACCATCGCCGCGCTGGTCGAGCACTGCGCGTTCGCGACAGACCGCTAGAGCGTGAATTGCCGGGCGAATAGGGCCCGCCGGCCGCCCGGATTGCCTTTGCCGGCAGAGGAAGTACCATAGGCATCCGGGGGTTTTTGCCAGCCGCTGGCATATTGTTGGGTGCCACTGGCTTTGCCAGTGCAGGTAACGGGACCAGGCCCGCACTGGCAGAGCCAGTGGCACCCGGCGGTAGAACCGCTTGCCCACCGGTCCGCGGGATTAAGCCCGCGGCTCGCCGCGATCGGCGCGGCCGGCGCCATGAACGTTCTCTAGAGACTTACGCCCTATGGAACTGGTTGAACTGAAAAAGACGATTCGCGAACAGGCCCACGCCAACCGCAAGGCGCAGGAAAACAAGGAGCCCTTGAGCCACGCGATCTGCGAAAAGTTCACGGCGCTCGACGAATTCGCAGCCGCCAAAACCGTGATGGTCTACATCGACGTCCGCACCGAAGTCCGCACGCGGCACGACCTGCCGGCCCTGCTCGCTTCGGGCAAGCGAATCGTCGTGCCCTATTGCGTCGACGGCGAGCTGGAGCTGTTCCTGTTGGAAAACATGGACGAGCTGGCCATCGGCATGTACAAGATTCTCGAACCCAAGCCCGAGCTGCGCGACGCGCCGGGCAAGCGCATCGAGCCGGAAGAATTGGACCTGGTGATGGTGCCCGGCGTGGCGTTCGATCGCCGCGGGGGGCGGATGGGGCACGGCTTCGGCTATTACGACAAGCTGCTCGAGCACGCGCGGCCCGACGCGCCGCTGGTGGCCTTGGCCTTCGAGTGCCAGTTGTTCCCCGAGATTCCCACGCAGGAGCACGATATTTTCATGGACAAGATCATCACCGAGCAGGCGATCCATGCCGGGAAGGGACGGTAGAACGGTCGTGGCCGCCACCCACCGCGCCGAGGTCGACGACACCTACGCCGAGGCGTTTCGCAGCATCTACGCCGAAGTGCTGATCACGGCCCGCGACGCCACGTGGCTCGACCATGCCGTGGCCGCCGCCACGGGCAACGCCTCGAGCACGATCATGTGCGACTGCGAGGCGGGGCTCGACCGCCGCGTCGGCCCGGGCTTCGACGACAGCTTCGCCACGCCCGACGGCCGCCCCGGCGCGATCGTGCAGTTCCACGTGCCGCGGTTTCGCAAGGACCGCGTGCCGGCGCTCGAACGAGCCCTGCTGGTGCGGATCAGCCAGAACGTGCTCACCTGCCCGACGGCCACCTGCTTCAACCTGCTCGACACGCCCGAGTTCTTCAAGCTGGGGCGCAAGCTGGCCTTCTTCGGCGACGGCTACCAGGCCCGCGGCGTGCGGTACGGCCGGCCGGTGTGGATCGTGCCGATCCTGGGCGGCGAGTTCGTCATCGACCGGCGGTTCGGCTATCGCGACGGCTTGATGGGCGGCAACCTGTGGTTCCTGGGCGAGACGGTAGACGCGGCGCTGGCCGCCGCCGAACGGGCCCGCGACGCCGTGGCCGAGTCGCCGGGCGTGATCATGCCCTTCCCCGGCGGCATCGCGGCCAGCGGCTCGAAAGCCGGCAGCCGCTACAGCTTCTCGATCGCCAGCACTTACGCCGAGTATTGCCCCACGCTCGTCGACCGCCTGCAAGGCAAGAGCAAGCTTCCGCCGGGGGTGAAGTCCGTGATGGAAGTCATCATCAACGGCCGCGACCTGGAAGCCATCACCGCCGCCACCCGCCGCGCCATCGACGCCTCGGTCGACACGCCCGGCCTTCTGCAGCATCTCCGCCGGCAACTACGGCGGCCGGCTCGGCAAGAGCTTTATTTATCTGAAGCCGCAAGTTGCGAACGGCTGACCGGCAATCCCCAGGGTGCCAAAGGCCCCAGGGTGCCAAAGGCCCAGGGTGCCACGGGCGGCCGCGCAGCGGACACCCGTGCTGGGAGCGCCATCGAGCGGCTCCCTGATACGGGTGTCTGCCCTTGGCACCGGCGTCAGCCACGACACTGGCGTCGCTTCTGGCCCCGTGCTACCCTGCCGGACGGAGACGGTGTGCATCCGGAACAGGGGCGGCCCACGTGATCGAAGTCGTCGACTACACGAAAACCTATGGCGACCTGGTGGCCGTCGATGGGCTGAGCTTCACCGTGCCGGGCGGGGCGATCTTGGGGCTCGTCGGGCCCAACGGGGCGGGCAAGACGACCACGCTACGGGCCTTGGCCGGCATCATTCCGCCCACGCACGGGCAACTCGTCATCGCCGGGCACGACATCGTGGCCGAGCCGGTGGCCGCCAAAAGCCAACTGGCCTACGTCCCCGACGATCCGAAGCTGTTCGACACGCTGACGGTTTGGGAACACCTGCAGTTCATCGCCTCGGCTTACCGCGTCGCCGAATTCGAGCCCAAGGCCGAACAATTCCTGGCGAAGTTCGACCTCGTCGAAAAGCGCGACACGATCGCCCAGGAGCTGTCGCGCGGCATGCGCCAGAAAGTGGCCATCGCCTGCGCCTACCTGCACGACCCGCGGGCGATCCTGTTCGACGAGCCGCTCACCGGGCTCGACCCGCCGGCTATCCGCACGCTCAAGCGGTCGATCGTCGAGCGGGCCCGCGGGCGCGGCCGTGATCGTCAGCTCGCACCTGCTGGCGCTGGTCGAGGACCTGTGCAGCGACCTGTTGATCTTGCAGCGCGGCCGGGCCCTCTATTGCGGCTCGGTGCGCGAAGCCCGCGAGCGGTTCGCCGTCCTGGGGCAGGACGCTTCGCTCGAAGAAGTCTTCTTCCGCGCCATCGAGGGCCAGCCACCCGCAGGCCAGCCGACGGAAGGCCACGCCACCGAAGGCCAACCGACTTGAAGGCGGGGCGCGTATGGACGGCAGCTTGCTCGTGCTCTCTAAATTGCGGCTCAAGGGCGGGCTGCGCAAGCTGAAGCGCACGCTGCTGACGCCCAAGGGGATCGTGCCGGGATTGTTCACGCTCGCGTTTTTAGGGCTGATGCTCGTGCCCTTGATCGCGGCCCGCTTCACGCCGCCCGAAGTGCGCGAACACTTCAATTTCAATCGCTTCCTGCACCCGGCCGCATTGGCCGGCTTGTGGCTTGTGACGCTGGCCGGCGGGCGAATGAAAAGCCCGATCGCCTTCACGCTGCCGGAAGTCGAGTTCCTGTTTCCGGGCCCGTTTACGCGGCGGCAATTGCTGGCGTACAAACTGGCGATCGATGCCCTGGCGGCGCTGGGCTTCGTGGTGCTGGTGCCGCTATTCGTGGTGGCGTACCTGGCGGTCTGGTGGCCGGCGGCCCTGCTGGGTTTTTGGCTGACGATGGTTTTCGTGCAGATGCTGTCGGTGATCGTGGCGCTGGGCCTCGACCTGGCCGGCGCGGCTGGGCCGCTGGCTGATCGTGATCGCGCCCGTGCTGGCCGCGGCGGCGGCGCTGTCGATTTGGCAAGCCGGCGTGGTCGACGAGGGGCTCGCCTGGCAGGAGCGCTCGGCGGCGCTCGACGGCAGTTGGATCGCGCGGATCCTGCTGGCCCCGTTCGTCGTCTTTCACAACGCCATCCTGGCATCCTCGCTGCCCGAAGCGGCGGTGTGGATCGTGGCTGCCGTGACGGTCAACGCCGCGGCCGTCGCCGCGATCATGGCAATGGATGCCAACTTTCTCGAAGCCAGCCTGGCGGCCAGCCAGCGGCGCTACGAATGGCTCGAACGCGTCAAGCGTAGCGGCGGCGTGCCTGCCTTCGGCGCGCAGCCGGCCGCGGCTCGGATTGCCCATGCCGGCGCGGCTGGCCGGCGCGGGGCCGATCGCCTGGCGGCAGACGCTGCACCTGGTGCGCGGATCGGGCCGGCTGTTGTTCGTACTGCCGGCGATGATCGGGCCGCTCATCGGCGTGGTCGCGGCCTCGCGCAATCCGCAGGCTCAACAGGCCGGCGTGTTCACGGGCGTGGGCATGGTGTTCTTCCTGGGGTTCATGGTGACCACCATCATGCCGTTGGGCATGCGCGGCGACATCCAGCACGCCGAGGCGCTCAAGTCGCTGCCGCTTCGGGGCAGCGCCATCGCCTGGGGCTCGACGCTGTCGGCCACGCTCTACACCCTGATCATCCAACTCTTCGCCGTGGCGGCGATGGCCATTGTCACGCGGCAATATAGCGCGATGCTCGGCCTGGCGGCTGGCTTTTGCCGTGCCCATGAATCTGTTGCTGGTCGCCTCCGACGGGGCGCTGGTCGTGCTGTTTCCCTCGACGGCCCGCATCGCCTCGGGCGATCCAATGGCGGGCGTGCGGATGATGCTCGTCTACCTGGTCAAGATGCTCTACTTCGGCCTGATGGCCGGCATCGCCGCCCTGGCCGTGCTGGTCGTCTACCTGGCTGCCGGCGACGTGCGAGCGCTGTTGTTCGCGACGGCCTGGACGATTGCCATGCTCGAAGGCCTGGCCACGGTGTGGGTGATGGGCAAGCTGTTCGACGGCTTCGATCCCAGCGCGATCGACGCAACGTAGCGAGAGGCTGGAGGCCGGAGGCCGGAGGCGGGAGGTAGGAAAAAAGGCCGTCGTGTGGTTGAATCGCGGCGCCAGCGCGGCTTGCTTACGCGGCGGGAGCGGCTTAATCTCGTTCGCCTCCGGCCTCGGGCCTCGCGCCTCCGGCCTCCTTGAAAAACCGCACGATCAATTCCGGCGCGGCTTTCGGCACCTCGTGGCCGCCATCGTGGATGAACGAGACGAACGGAGTGCCGGACGTCGACGGGTAGAGCAGACAGTCGGGCGCCCAGTCGGTCGGCTTGTCGGCGCAATGGTCGACCTTGCGCACGGCTTCCATCGTCCGCTCTTGGATGGCGAAGCGGGCGATGCGGTCGTTGCGGCCGGCCGTGTGCATGGCGCCGAGCGGCTTGAGTTTCGACGGCTCGTAAGTCGTGGCCGCGACCGGCGCCACGGCGCGCAGTGCCTTGTGGCGATCGTGCCACAGCAGGTACGTGAACCCGCCGCCGTTGGAATGTCCGGTGACGAACACGCGTTTCGAATCGGCGCCGTGCCGCTCTTTAGCGGCGGCCAACAGGGCATCGAAGAGCTTCAAGTCGCGGTCGTCCTTGATGCCCGCGGCATTCTGCCAGCCGGCCCGCTTTCCTTCCGGGTCGACCCGCGTGGGCGTCGGCAGCCCCTGCGGGTACATCACGACCGCCTCGGGCCACAGCTCGTGGATGGGAAACACCCGCGCGGCGTTGCGCATGTTGCCGCCGTGGCCGTGAAACACGAACACCAGCGGGCTGCCGCCGGCAGGCTTCTCGGCCGGCGCCGCCACCAGCAGATCGCGCTTGACGCCGTCCACGGTCAGCTCAGCCCGTTTCGGTTCTGCAGCCAGGCACAGAGCAAGCGTGAGAATGAGGGGGGACATGGGGGAGAGGCTTCAGGCTATGGGCTGTAGGTAGGCTGTGGGTCGGAAAACACCGCGGTTCGGCGGTCCGAGCGGCGTTGGCCCTGATGGGCTGGCATCTCGCGAGACAAATGCTGCTTTCGCAAAGAGTATTTGGCGATCGTCTGTTATGCGCGGTTTCCGGCTGTTGCATGCGTCGTTTCCGACCTACAGCCCACAGCCTTCAGCCTATCCTACAATGCTCCAACACCTGGCCGGCCGGCATCACGTAACTAACGTAGAACGGGCCGAACTCGGCGTAGCGGGCGCTGGCTTCGTCGAAACGCATGCGGTAGACGATGTCTTTGAGGAACTCGGGGTTGGCGGCCCACAGCGTGACGCCCCACTCCCAATCGTCGAAGCCCAGGCCCACGGTGATCAACTGCGTCACCTTGCCGCCGAAGGTCATGCCGGTGCGGCCGTGCTCGGCCATCAACTTGCTGCGGGCGGCGAAATCGAGCAGGAACCAGTTTTCGCCAACCTTGCGCTTCTTGTTCATCGGGTAGAAACAGGTCGACGGCCAGGGGGGCAAGTCGGGCGTCAATCGCTGCCGGCGCATCATCACTTCGCGCGCTTCGTAGGCCTTGAGCTTGGCCGCATAGGCCGGGCCCTGCGGATCTTCGCCCTCTTCGACCAGCCGCTGCCCGTACTGTTCGACCGTGGGCACGTACTCTGAAACTTCGGTCATCGAGACGAACGAATAAGTCGGCTCGATGGCCGGCCCCAGCGGTCCGGAGACCAGCCGCTGGTGAACTTCATCGATTACCAGCGGATCCGCGTCCAACAGCATCAGCCCGAAATCGGCTTTGTGGCCGCTGACGATGGAGGTTTGCAGCCGCGCGGGTGACTGCGAGCCGCCGGGATCGAGCGTGGCGACAAAGTGTTCGCGGCCGGCAGCCAGCTCGGCGGGCGCAAGCGACTTCAACGCGGCGCGGTCGAAGCGGTAGTAAAGGTGGCTGCAATGCCAGCCTTCGCGGGGCTTGAGCGTGACTTCGGCGGGTGGTGATGCGTGGGCGTGGCTCATGAATGATTGCGATGCAGGTGGCCTGGGGACGGATGGATCATGGCGGGATCGCTGCAAATGCGCTGCGAGCGCCTTTTGAGCGCGCGGCGCGGCGAACCACTCGGATCATAGAGCGACCAGCCCATCGCGGCAACCGGCAGTTCGGGCCGCTCGGCATCGCCGCAGACGCGAATTAGGGCGCCGGCTTTGCAGCGGGCTCCAGCGGCCACGTGAGCGGCTGGAAGCCCCTCAGGTCGGGCAACAACAGGCTGTCGCGATCGGCCGGTGGGGTGTTGAAGTCGGCGTGGTCGAACGCGAAGATCGTTTCGTGACCGGCCGGGTCGAGGTATCGCTGCGTCATGAATTCCCAGGAGCTGAGATCAAGCGTGAGGTCGAGCCGGTTGCAACGGCGGGCTTCGCGGGGGTCCTTGGGGATCAGCGTGATGAGCAGGCCGTCGTTGCCATACTGCCATTTGACGTCGAACCGCTCGCGAACGGCGGCTGGCTGTCATGTCGGCCATCAGCGGAATCGCGTCGGCCGCCTGCGAGGCCAGCGCCGGTAGCGCGGAGAGTCTGGTGCCCAATCGCTCGCCCGTGGGGGTGTGCGGCAGCTCGTCGAGCCGCTTGCGCAGGCGATGCAGGTCGGGCAGGGCAAACTGATGGTAGGTCTTGCGGGCCGTGTCGATGACCCGCAATTTATTGTCGTTCCAGACCAGGTAGTCGGAGCCCGCGCGATAGAAGCCTCGATTGGGAGCTTCCCAGTAGAAGCGACCGCGCTGGTGCTCTTCGTGGCGCCACATGGGGTCGATATCGATCCGCTCGAACGACACATCGATCGAGCGATGCTTGCGAGTCGCTCGTTCCCAACGGTCCAGGATCGAATCAGTGGTCAGCGCGGCCTCGGCGGCCAACAGCGGCGGCACCCAGCGGCAGCCACGCTGAAATCAAAACCGCGAAAAGAATCAACGACCGCATCGTTCACCGCGTCCTTGCTTGAAACCAAGGGTCTATCACCTCGCCGGCGGCGGGGATGATAGGACCAGGAGCCAAGAGGGGGCAAGAGGAGGTTTGCGGGTTCCGCCGTGCCAGCAGTCACTCGCTTTCGGGCTCATTCGGCGGCACGTCGAGCGTGATCTTGGCGTGATAGACGAGTCCCCAGTCGCCGCGGCGTTCGTAAGATTCCAGGGCCGTGACCAGCGACGGCGTGACCTCGTCGTCAAAGCGGGTCTCGCCGTTGACGACGATCTTTACCGGCTTGTCGAAATCGACCATTTTGGGATGCAGCCAGACGGTCAGGCGGGCTACGTTTTGCGTCGTCAGGCGGATCGTGTTGTCGCCGGCGTTGACGGCCTCGATCGCGGCGCCTTCCAGCTCCACGCGGCGGTGCTTGAGCCGCCAGTTGTCGAAGTCGTCGGCATCGTTGGACACGAGTTGATCGAACTCGAGATCGCCTTCGTGCGCCTCGTCGAGCGACAGCCAGCGATTGTGCTCGACACTTGAGCGATACGACTTTTTAAAGCCCACTGGCGTGGCCAACGCAATGTGAGGCGAGTAGGGGTCGCGGCGCAAGTGCTGGGACGCTTGCAGATATTTCTCGATGAACGGCTTGCCGAAGTAGAGCGCATGCTCGCCCGGGTGCTCATGGTACGCGTGGTCGATTTCCTGGCAGTCGAGAAGCTTGTGGGTCCAGCGGGCGTAGGCGACGTCGGTGTAGTGCCAGCGCTCGCCGCGGCGGGCGTCGCGCTGGCCGGCGATGATGCACAGCGGCGTGCCGCGCCACATCGGCAGGTAGCCGAGCGACCAGCTTCCTGCGTGCACGATCACCGCCGCGAAACGATCGCCCTGTCGCTGCAAGTGATGATAGGCCCCGAACCCGCCCATCGAGTGGCCCAGGAGCAACACGCGGTCAGGGTCGATATGGAAGCGGCTGGCGCACTCGCGAATCACGTCGGCCAGGTAGGCGTCCGATTCTTCCAGGCACCAGCGATAAGAGGATTCCTCGTCCCAGGGCGCCGACGGGCCGACCGCGATTAGGCCGGCTTCGTTGAACACGTTGCCAAGCTGGTAGCTCTCCTCGTCTTCGTCGTCGTCCGGAAAGTCGAGGCAATACTCGGGCGCTTCGCGCGAAGTTCGGTTGCCGCCGCCGTGCAGGTAGATGATCAGGCCGCTCGGGCGGTAGGCGCGATAGCTTTGGGGCACGTTGAAATAGAGCAGGTCGTCGGGATGCGCGTTGCGCAATTTGTCGACGGAAAAATGCTCCTCGGGATGATAGCCGGGCTCGACCGGCTTGTGTTTCCGCGACCGGAGACGCGCGAGAACCGGCTCGATCGGGCCGTCATAGTTGCTTAACCGGGCGGCAAGTTGCGCCGCTCGTCCGAATCGTCGGCGGCGAGGAAGCGGCGAGCGATTTGCGCCGCGCGAGATGGCTCCATCGCCCGCAGACCGAGCGGCCAGATGGCGACGAGGCATGCTGGCGTCAGAACGGTACACACCCAGACGCGAAAGAGCTTCATGGCCGGCCTCGCCCACCGCAATACGAGCCAACGTAGTCGCTCGACGCATTATAGCGAATCGGCTCGTTACGATGTTGCGGTGGCAAGATCGCCAGCCAATCGGGCCAGGACTTCGCGGGTGACTTGCGCGGGGACGACCGTGCGGGGCTGGCCGGCGGCGCGGGTGTAGCGCGTGAGGCTGATCTGGCCGCTGCGGGCGACGAGCAGCTCGTAGTAGCTGGTGCGGTCGGAATCCTTCTGCGGCGGATTGGAGCGGAGCTGGACGACGCAGCCGTGCGCGTCGGTTTCGATGGGGCTGATCGGCTCCAGCAGGTACGTCAGCCGGCTGCTGAGCTTTCCGGCCGTGTGTTTGAGCTCGTCGGCTGAAAGACGGGTGAGCGCGTCGTCGGCCAGCGCCAGCCGGGTGAAGGCGCAGGCCAGCGTGTCGAGCGCTGTCAGCTCGCAGCTGAGTTTTTGAGTTCCCTCGTCGATTTCCACGACTTGCTCGCCGCTGGAAAACGCCCCTAGCGCCGCGAGCGCCTGTTCGAGCTTTGCCCCGAGAGTCATGATTTGACCTCTTCGTTCTTTTCGGTTTTGTGTTCCGTTCCGTCGAAGGACAGGATGGTCGTGGCGCCGCCGAGCACGGTTTCGATGTGCACCGGCCGGCCCCACAGGCGGTGCAGGTTCACCAGCGTGTCGAGCGCGTAGTTCATTTTCAGCTCGACGCCGCCGAACTGGTGCTCCAGGAACAGCTCGCCGCGGTTCTTGTAGTTGCCGTCGCGCACCGCGATCAGCGGCCGGCCGACGTTGGTCAGGTTGAACAGCAACTGCTGCTTGATCTTGGGGAACTCGCGGCTTTCGATCTCGTAGTAGTCGGTCGAGGGGTTGTAGCCGAACGAAAACAGCTTGTGCTGCGCGGCAGAATTCGAGCGTCAGGAATTCGTCGATGAACGTCAGGTCGTTGTGGATCCGGCGGACCTCGAAGATCTTCTGGCGGCCCAGGCCGGCGCCGGTGTCCCAGTCGCGCTTGGCGGCCAGGTCGTCGCACTCGTCGTACTCCTTGCCGAACCGCCCCTTGTTCCAGCGCTCTTCGATGTCGCGGAACAGCTCGATGCCAAGCTTGTAGGGATTCAGCCGGTCGGGCGAGCTGGCCATGGTGCCCGAGTGGTGGTCGCAGTAGTTGATGATGTCGGCCGGCTCGAGGCCCTGGCGGGTCATGATCGTGGAGTGCCAGTAGCTGGCCCAGCCCTCGTTCATGATCTTGGTCTGCGCCTGGGGGGCGAAGTAGTAGGCCTCGTCGCGGATGATCGACAGCACGTCGAGCTGCCACGGCTTCAGCGGGGCGTTCTCCAGCAGGAACAGCATCACGTCCCGCACCGGTTCGCTGGGAAAGCGCGCCTGGCTGCTCCTGCGCGGTCTTGCAGCCGGTCGGCCTCGGCCGCGAGCACTTTCGGCGGGTTGATGAACGACTCCATGTAGTCTTTCGAGGCGAAACGCCCCGGCCGCTGCGGCTCTTCGGCGTCGTCGTGTGCCGCGCTCGAAATCGTACTTGTCGTGCTGCTGGTCGAAACGCTTGACGAACGGCGAATGGATGTCGATCAGGTCCTCGATGCTCAGGCAGGCGTCGATGAACGTCTCGACCTCCTCGACGCCGAAACGGTCCATGTAGCGGCGGATGCGGTTGCCGTGGTTCGCCATCTCGTCCATCATCTTGCGGTTGGTCTGGCTGAACCAATAGTTGTTCTTGAAGAAGTCGCAGTGGCCGTAAACGTGGGCCATCACCAGCTTCTGGTCCACCAGCGCGTTGGAGCTCATCAGGTAGGCGTAGCAGGGATTGTTGTTGATCACCAGCTCGTAGATCTTCTGCAGCCCGTAGGTGTAGCCCTTGTTGAGCTGCTCGTATTCCATGCCGAACCGCCAATGCGGATAGCGCGTCGGGAAGCCGCCGTAGGCGGCCACCGCGTTGAGCTGGTCGGCGTCGACGAGCTCGAAGATCGTGGGGTAGAAGTCGAGCCCATAGTCGCGGGCATAGCCCTCGATGCGGTCTGGATGGCGGCCAGGTCGGCGGGCAGCGGATCGAAGGTGACGGTGGCCATGGGCTCAGACCCCGGTGCCGAGAAAGTGCTTGAGGCAAGGATAAATCGCGTCTTTGTTTTCGATCTCCGACACGATCAGCTTGGGCGAGTTCTCGCCAAAACCCTGTTCGAGCGAGCGAATGTATTCGCCGCTGCCGTAGGGGCTTTCCACCTGCCCGTAGCAGAACAGGTTGACCTGCGGCAGCAGCGCGTCGCGCAGCAGCTCGAGGCTCTTTTCGTTGTCTTCGCCCCAGTTGTCGCCGTCGGAGAACTGGAAGCAGTAGATGTTCCAGTCCGTGGGCGGAAACTGCCGCTCGATCAACTCGGCGCACACCTTGTAGGCCGAGCTGATCCGCGTGCCGCCGCTTTCGCGGGTGTGATAAAAGGTTTCCTCGTCGACCTCCTTGGCCGCGGCGTCGTGGATGATGTAGCGGGTTTCGACGCCCTTGTACTGGCTCGACAGCCAGGTGTCGATCCAGAAGGCCTCCGTGCGGACGATCTCCTTCTGGTCGTCGGTCATCGAGCCCGACACGTCCATCATGTAGATCACCACGGCGTTGGCCTGCGGGCAGGTCGACCGTCGGTCCAGGAGCGGTACCGCTTGTCGTCGCGGATGGGCACGATCCGCGGCCGCTCGGGAACGTAGCTGTTCGACGAGATCTGCCGGCGCAGGGCTTCCATGTAGGTGCGTTTGAAGTGCCGCAGCGACTCGGGCCCCGACCGGCGAATGCTGGTGTAACGTGGCCTTCTCCTGCTCGATGTTGGCCTTGCCCTTGGGCTCGATCCGTGGCAGCTCGAGCTCGTCGCCCAGGATGGCCGCCAGTTCGTCGAGCGAGACTTCGACTTCCAGGATATGCGCGCCCGGATCGCTGCCGGCGTTGCCGCTGCCGTCGGGCGGATCGCCGCCTGGCCGATGGGGGTGCCCTCTTCGCCGTCGCCCTGGCCGACGCCGCCGGAGCCGTTCTTGCCGTAGCGGAAGTGGGGCACGTCGAGCTGCGGCACGGGAATGCTGACCAGGTCGCGCCCCTTGCGGCCGATCATCTCGCCGTGGGTGACGTACTTCCGCAGGTTCTGGCGGATCTTGCCGCGGACGATCTGCTTGAAGCGCGACTGGTCATGCTCGATTCTCATGCTCATCGTTCGTCGGCCTCCCTTCCGCTCCACCGCCCCTGCTGGGCAAACGCGCCGCGCTAGCTGCGCTGCTTGGCGTCGCCGCGGGCGAAAATGCTGGCCACGTAATTCAACACGTCGGTGGCGCTTTCCTCGTCGTAGCCGTAGTCGCGAATCAGCCGGCCCTTGACCACGTCGATCTTGGCCTGCGTGTCGGCGTCGACGACGTTCGAGACCAGGCTGGTGAGCTTGATCGAGTCCTTCTGGTCCTCGAACAGCTTCAGCTCCAGGGCCTTGTAGAGCCGCTCGTTGGTCTTGTAGTCGAACGTCTTGCCCGTCGATCGACAGGGCGCCGATGTAGTTCATGATCTCGCGGCGGAAGTCGTCCTTGCGGCTTTCCGGAATGTCGATCTTCTCCTTCGATCGAGCGCATCAGCCGCTCGTCGGGCTCCTCGTACTGGCCGGTGAAGCTGTTCTTCACCTTTTCGCGTCTGCGTGTAGGCCTTGACGTTGTCGATGTAGTTGGCGCACAGCCGCTTGAGCGCGTCTTCGTCGGCCGCGATGGCCCGCTGCACTTCGTTCTTCACGATGTTCTCGTACTCCTCCTTCACCACGCCCAACAGCTCGCGATACTTGCCGCGTCGTCTCCTCGCTGGTGATCAGGCGTGTGGTGCTTCAGGCCCGACTTCGAGCTCGTTGAGCACCATGAACGGATTGATCGACCGTGGCCTCCGGGTGGGCCACCAGGGCGTTGGAGATCTTGTCCTGCACGTAGCGGGGCGAGATGCCGTGCATGCCCTCGTTGATCGTCTGCTCGCGGAGCTCCTTGATGTTGTCTTCGGTGAAGCCGGGCAGCGTCTTGCCGTTGTAGAGCTTCAGCTTTTGCAGCAGCGACAGGCCGGCGTTCTTGGGCTCTTCGAGCCGCGTGAGCACGGCCCACATCGCGGCCATTTCGATCGTGTGCGGCGCGATGTGCTTGCCCACGCACCGTGTTCTTGTTGTAGTCCTTCTCGTAAATCTTGATTTCGTCGGCCAGCGTGGTGACGTACGGGACGTCGATCTTCACCGTGCGGTCGCGCAGGGCCTCCATGAACTCGTTGTTCTGCAGCCGGCGATACTCGGGCTCGTTCGTGTGGCCGAGGATCACCTCGTCGATGTCGGTCTGGGCGAACTTCTTCGGCTTGACCTTGTGCTCCTGGCTGGCCCCCAGCAGGTCGTAGAGGAAGGCCACGTCGAGCTTGAGCACCTCGACGAACTCGACCATGCCGCGGTTGGCGATGTTGAACTCGCCGTCGAAGTTGAACGCCCGCGGATCGCTATCGCTGCCGTATTCGGCGATCTTGCGGTAGTTGATGTCGCCGGTCAGCTCGGTCGAGTCCTGGTTCTTCTCGTCCTTGGGCTGGAAGGTGCCGATGCCGATGCGGTCCTTCTCGCTCAGCAGCAGTCGCTTGACGCGGACGTCCTGGATCACGCGGGTCCAGTCGCCGTCGTACTTCTTCAGCCGGTCGCTGTACATGAAGCGGCAGAACGGGCAGAGCTCGCCGGTGATCTTGACGCGGTAGTCGCCGGGCGGCACGGCCCGGCGTTGAGCTGTCGCTCGACTTCCTCGCGAAACCGCTCGGGAATCAAGTGCAGCGGCTCCTCGTTCATCGGGCACCACTGGCGACCTGCGTCGTCCTCGGTCGACCCAGCCGAGCGTGTAGAGCGCCCCGTCGTCGGTGGTCGAGTAGCGCTCGAGTCCCTTCTTGAGCAGCCGGGCGATCGTGCTCTTGCTGCTGCCCACCGGGCCGTGCAGCAGCAGCACGCGCTTTTCGATGCCGTAGCCCTGGGCGGCGCTCTTGAAGGCGTTGACCAGGATCCACAGCGGCATCGTCCAGGCCGAAGACGGCGTCGCGGCCGTCGTTCGTCGGGATCGTCGAAGAAGCGGTAGTGGACGCGTTTCTCGCGCAGCTCTTCGTACGTTTCGGTCCCGTACGAGAGGACCATGTCGTACACGCGCTCGAAGGCGTTGCGCGTGACTTCGCGGCTCGCGGCGCACGATGTCGAGGTACTCCTCGAACGTTCCTTCCCAGTTCTTGCGGCGGAACTGTTCGAGGTCTTGGCGTTGGGCGACGAGCGAAATGATCTCGCGTCCACTATTCATGGATCATCCTCCTCGACAGGTGCTTTTCACGGCACACCTCTCGATTCGAGGGTTGTCCCTGACCGCCAGGGGCTTCCGGCGAAACGTTAGTGCGCCTTCACCCGGACTTTTCTAAATTGGTGGTGTTTCGGTCCTGGTCGTGAATCAACTCGCGGCTTATCGCGCACTCGTCCCGCCTGTCGTTGCGATTTCTCTTGCTACCTTTTTAGTCGCCGCCTGAGAGCCCCTTGGTTTTCACCTTTTCCGCGCGCGTCTGTTCCGCGCGCTCAGCGTTGCCTCGCACCGCTCCCCCACCGGGTGCTGTCGCCGAAAAACCGGCTTCGAGTGCCCAAAAGGGAGGCGTCGCGCGCACGCGCGACGCGCGCAGCGGCAAACGCCGCGTCGCCGTAGGGTAAGTGGCCGACAGGAGAAAAAATTGGAAAAGAACGCTTCGAGGCGGGGCGGGCAGGATCAGCCGCACTTCTCTATCTTGGTATTCTGAAGGCCCGGCCTTCCCTGCCTTGACCATCTCGTACCTGACACTGCAAGTATGCTCACAACAGCAGCCGGCGACAATATCGACTTTCAGCCATCGGGGGGCTCGCGGGCGACGCCGTGCTGGCCCGTGTCTCTTGCAAAAACAATGCCAGATAAGCAGTTCCGGCCGAAAACCGCTGCCGTTCCAGTGCCGACCGACCCAAGCCAAATGTCCGCCACGACCGGCCCACTGGCCTGTCGCGTTTTGGGAACCGACTGTGGCCCGCAGGCAACGCCCGGCGAACAAGGGCGGCGGATTTTCGCGCAGCAACATGCCAAGATCGCTCGCCCCTCCGGGCCCCGCGCGACAAGACGGCGGGTCGCGATGCCCACTCCACGGGGACCGTTTCGATCGGCCGCCTATTCCAACAGCCGCTTGACGCTGTCCATCAGCCGGTCCATGGCAAACGGCTTGCGGATGTAGTCGTCGACCCCCAGCATCTCGGCGTAGGCCTTGTGCCGGCTCCCCTCGTTGGCCGTGATCATGATCACCCGCAGCGGCACCGGCCGGCTGCGGCGCAGCTTTTCCAGCACCAGGAAGCCGCTGCGCTTGGGCATCATCATGTCGAGGATCACCAGGTCGGGATCTTCGCGCTCGGCCATCGCCAGCCCCTGGTTGCCGTCGCGCGCGACGAGGACTTCGAAGCCGTTCGACTCCAGGCGCGTAGCGAAGCGACTCGACGATTTCGTGGTCGTCGTCGACGATCAGCACCCGCTGGCGCTTTTTCTCGGGGGTTTCGTCTGCCATAAGGGGATCAGGGTGGTATGGTGGGTGTGACCGAGCGCGTCGTTAGTCCCGCGGCTCGAAAGTGGGGAGGGATCGCGAACTGGGGGTGCCCTCGAATCGAAGCACCCCAAGTATCCGAGAGATCGAGCCGTTTTGCAAGGACGGCGGCGCGGTCGGACGCTACAACCCCCGTCCGCCGTGCGGCTTAGCAGGCCCTGTCGGTGCCATCGGCGACCGGATGCCTACTTCCGCAAATCTCCCAGCACCCCGCCGACTTGCTCGTGTACCTGGTCGGTCGCGCTGATGACCAGCACCATGCCCGCCGCGAAATACTTGATTGCCCCGGTGCCGCCGTTCGTCTGCCAACTGCTGGGCATCACCGTGCTTTCGATCAGGTCGACCAATTGCTGGGCCTGCTGGGCCGTGGCGGCCCCCAGCGAGTTCCCTCCGGCCCCCGCCGCGCCCGGCGCCGCCTGCGGGCCGCCCTGGCCGCGCCGGACGCCCGGAAGCTGCTGCGCCAGCAGTTCGCGATCGGCCGTGGCGACCGTTTCGGGGCCGCTGGGAGAATCCGTCTTCAGCCGGCGCTTCAGCGAGGCTGACGTTCGCAACAGCCGGCGGCCGACGAGCTCCTGGAGTTCGCGGCGCTTCGAGGCCGAAAGCTTCGGGCTGGCATCGAGCTGGCGATAGAGCACCAACAGCTTGCGGGCCGCCGCTTGTTTGTCGGCGTCCTTGGCCGCCGCCTCGCGCCGCAGGGCATCGTGCACTGCTTGGTCGAGCTGTCGGGCCGTCTTGGCCGAAGCGGTGCTGGCCGGCTTGGCTGGTCCGGTTTCGCCCGCCACGAGTGCCACGCCGCCGGCGATCATGGCACATGAACAAGCCGCGGTCAGAATGCGGAACATGCCACAGCCCTCCCCGTCCGACGAATGCCCCACGCCGTCAATCTACAGCATTCGCCAGGGAATTGTCACGCCTGCCAGCGGCCCGCACGCGAAGGGCCCGCTCAGGCCGCGCGCGGCACATCGGCCTGGGTGCCGGCCGAGGGAACCGCGTTGACGGCCTGCTTGACCGGTCGCATCGCCGCCAAGGGTCCGCGCCGGGCGATGAGCCACGCCTCCAGGCGGTCGAACGTGGCGGCCAGGCGGCTGCCGTAGACGCACAGCGGGGCGAAAATGCAGCCGATGGCGCCACCCCACAGCACGTCGCTGAGATAGTGGTACTGGTCGAACACGCGTTGGGCTCCGGCCAGGACGGCAAGCGCCGGAAACAGCCAGCGGCCGCGGGGATAGAAGGCCGCCATCACGACCGCCAGCCCGGCGGCCACCGCCGTGTGCGACGAGGGGAAGCTCTGGTCCCAACTGTGGTTGCCGAGCATCGGCAGCCAACTGGAAAACGAGTCGAGCCCGCTGCCGTCGAGGTCGAAGTGCAAGGGCCGCGTCCGGCCCAGGAACAGCTTGAGCGCGTCGGCCGCGATGCCCGAGCCCAGTGCCGCGCCCATGATCCGCGGAATCGCGTAGCGATGCCAGGGATCGAGCACGGCGATCACGATGACCAGCAGTACCACGCCCAGGCCGTGGCCAAAAACTTCCGACAGGGCCGCCGTTTTGGCAATGAAGCTCGGGCAGCCGCCACTCTGCACCCAGCGGGCCAGCGGCACGTCGAGCGCCAGGCGCCGCCGCGCCCAAGCCCCCCAGCACCGCCGCGCAGGTCCAGAGGTGCGAAATCGTCCGTAAGCGGGGCAGGGGGATTTCGTCGCCGTCCGGATAGGGATTCGACATCATGGGCGAATGCGTCCTGGATCAGAAGCCATCAAAAATTGCCGAGCAAAGGGGCCGCAAAGATACCAAGCCGCCTAGCGCCGCCAAATGGCAATTCGCGCCACAAAAATCGAACCGCCGTCGCCAAGCTAGCACGGCGCCCCGCCTCGCTCCGTCGACCTCGTTTTGATCGGAAACGTCGGCCGCTCGCGCGCGTTGCGCTTCGGGATCGAACTGCTGTTGTGGACGGTCTACCGGGCTTCTAGACTTCGCGGCCCGAAATCAGCCCGCCGCCACACGGAGCGGCGCGTTGGACGTTTCCCAAAAAAGCACTGCTGGACAAGCCAGCAGTGGCACCCGCCAGGCACTGCTGGACAAGCCAGCAGTGGCACCCGATGCCCGACGCGGTCCGCAGACTTGTCCGCTGCCTCCGGCCTCCGGCCTCCAGCCTCCGGTCTCTCCTCTTGCTTGCCGTTGCCACGCTGGCCTTCTTCAGCTTCCTGGGCGGGGCCCACCTGTGGGACGTCGACGAGGCGATCTTCTCGCAGACGGCTCGCGAGATGCTCGAGCGCAACGATGCCGTGGTTCCGTATTTCAATGGCCAGGTGTTCGCCCACAAGCCGCCGCTGCTCTATTGGCTGATGATGGGGGCTTACCGGCTGTTGGGCAGCAACGAGTTTGCCGCCCGGCTGCCGTCGGCGCTGGCCAGCGTGGCTTGTGTGTTGTTGACCTGTCGGCTTGCCCGCCTCGTGTTTTCGCCGAGCGTCGGCCTTTGGGCCGGTTTGATATTGGCCGGCAACATCAGCTTCGCCCTGATCGCGCGGGCCGCCACGCCCGATGCCCTGCTGACGTTGTTTTCAACGCTGGCCGTGTACGCCTTCGTGGCCGTCACCGCCAAGGCGCGCATTCAGTCCGGCGGCGCGAACGAACGCAACGCGCCCTGGGCCGGCCAGACGCGGTTCGAGCCTTCCTGGCTGGGTTGGGCGCTCGTCTACGCCGCCATGGCCCTGGCCGTGCTCACCAAAGGGCCCGTCGGCGTCGTCCTGCCCACGGCCGTGATCGGGCTGTTCCTGTTGGTGATGCGGGCCGAGCCCCGGCGTGCGGGCAGTCCAACCGGGCCGGCAGAACCTGCCTGGCGCGCGGCCATCCGCCGCCTGGCCGACTGGCTGCGGCGGGTCCTGGCGCCAGGTCACGTGATGCGGACGATTTGGAGCATGCGCCCGCTCACGGCGGTGGCGGTGGTGCTGGCCGTGGCCGGACCGTGGTTCGTCCTGGTGGGCCGCCGCACCGATGGCGCCTTCCTGGCCGAGTTTTTCGGCGTTCACAATTTCGGGCGGTTTCTGGGCCCGATGGAGAATCACCGCGGTCCGGTTTTCTATTACATCGTGGCGATTGCCGTGGGCTTCTTCCCCTGGTCGGTGCTGGCCGCGCCGAGCGTGATTCACATTCGCCGCCAGTGGTCGACGAGCGATCCCTGGCGGGCCGGCTACGTGCTGGTCGGGGCGTGGCTGGCGGTGTGGGTCGGCTTCTTTTCGCTGGCCGGCACCAAGCTGCCCAGCTACGTGGTGCCCGCCTACCCGTGCTGGCCCTGTTCACCGGCGCGTTCGTCGACCGTTGGCTGCGCGACGCCGCGGCCGTGTCGCGCTTCTGGACGCGGATGATCTGGGGCACCGTCGCGCTGGTCGGCGCGGCGATGCTCGTCGCGCTGCCGATTCTCGCGCATCGCTACTTGCACGACGACCGGCTGCTGGCCGGCGCGGCCGTCATTCCGCTGGCCGCCGCCGCGGCAGGAATGTTTTACTCGCATCGCGGACAAACGCGGGCGGCGCTGGCGACGTTGGCCACGCTCGGCGTCGTGCTGGTCGTGGCGCTGTTGGGTTTCGGCGCCGCGCGGGTCGATCGCTATCAAGACTCGCCTTGGATCGCCCAATCGATCGCCGCGGGCACGCCATCGGGCCAGCGAGCGGCGATCGGCTCGTTTCGCTGCTTCCGGCCGAGCTACGTTTTCTACACGGGCAGGCCGATCGGCGAGTTCGAATCGGGCGAGGAGGTCGAGTCGTTCTTCGCCAGCCATGCCGGCGCCGCCTTCGTCATCACCACCGACGAGGCCTACGCCAAGATCGCCGCTCAACTGCCGCGCGACGTGGGCGTGTTGGAGTCGCACCCGCGCTTTTTACGCCCCGGCAGAGCCCTGGTGCTGGGACGCAGCTCGCCGCCATCCACCGCGACAAAGCCGCACGATTTGCCGCCAGCGCTGCACTAGTCCCGCCTTTCCTTAAGCATTGCGGATTCTTGATCTTGCGCTGGGGGTGTGATACCCTCACAAGTGCCCAGGCGCCAGCACCCCGCCGGTGTTTTTCAGGTGCTTCGCCCATTCGCCGGCGCGTTTGACCATCGACCGTTCGGCGCTGGGGCATACTGCGGCTCGATTGTCCCGCCTTTTGTCCGCATGCCTTGGAGGTCTTCGCCCGACCATGCTCCACCTTTCTGCTCGCGGCCAGGCCCAGACGTGCGACGGCATCACGCGGCGCGACTTCTTGCAAGTCGGCACGCTGGGCGCCATTGGCCTCTCGCTCCCCGAGTTGCTCACCGCCAAGGCCCAGGGCGCCGTGGCCAAGGATCACGACGAGCGCAGCGTGATCATGATCTTCAACCTCGGCGCGCCCAGCCAGCTCGACACCTTCGACATGAAGCCCGACGCCCCGCTGGAGATCCGCGGACCGTTCAAACCGATCAAGACGAACGTGCCGGGCATCGAGATCTCCGAGATCTTCCCGTTGCACGCCCAGCACGCCGACAAGTTCTCGCTGGTCCGCAGTTGCTATCACACGGCCGCCGCCGTGCACGACACGGGCCACCAGATGATGCAGACCGGCCGGCTGTTCACCGGCGGCATCAACACGCCGCACGCCGGCTGCGCGCTGAGCTACCTGCGCGGCCGCAAGACCGACCTGCCCGCGCACGTCGTGCTGCCCGAGCCGATGGGCCGCACCGGCGGCAACCTGCCGCACGGCCAGGACGCCGGCTTCCTCGGCAAGGCCTACGATCCGTTCGCGCTGATCGCCGACCCGTCGAAGCCGAACTTCAAGGTGCCCGACCTGCTGCCGCCGCCGGAGATCGGCGAAGCGCGGCTCGAGCGGCGCCGCAAGCTGCGTCGATCGTCGACGACACGGTCGACAACTTCGAGGCCAGCGACAACGCCCGGCTGCTCGACAGCAATTTCGAGGCCGCCTTCCGCATGATGACCAGCCCGCAGGCCCGCGAGGCCTTCGACCTGTCGAAGGAGCCGACCGCAGGTCCGCGAGCGCTACGGCATGAACCGGTTCGGCCAGTGCTGCCTGCTGGCGCGGCGGCTGATCGAGGCGGGCGTGCGGTTCGTGACCGTCAACACGTTCCTGACCGTGTTCGACGAAATCACCTGGGACATCCACGGCTCGAAGCCGTTCACCTCGATCGAGGGCATGAAGAACATCGTGGCGCCGATGTACGACCAGGCCTACACCGCCCTGCTGGAAGACCTGGACCAGCGCGGGATGCTGGACAACACGCTGGTCTGCAACCTGGCCGAGTTCGGCCGCACGCCGCGCGTCAACCCGGCCGGCGGCCGCGACCACTGGCCGCAGTGCTGGACGGTGTACTTCGCCGGCGGCGGCGTGCAAGGCGGCCGCGTCGTCGGCCGCAGCGACCCGATCGGCGGCGTGCCGGCCGAGCGGCCCGTCGAGCCGCCCGAAGTCGTCGCCACGATCTACCACAGCCTGGGCCTCGACCTGGAAACCAAGCTCCCCGGCCCGCAAGGCCGCCCGTTCCCGCTGGTCGACACCGGCAAGCACGAGATCCACGAGTTGTTTTAGCGACGCGAATTGTTCTAGCCGATCGACCCACGAAAGAACGCATGCAACGCTCCGGGCAACCCATAAGCGACCTCCCACGCCGCGGCGTCGTCGTTACGCTTGCGGCTTGGCAGGACTTTCCGCTCGCGCCCTGCTCTTGGCATCGGCCAGCGCGCGGGCCGGCGACACGATCCAACTGCTTCCGGGCGATTTCACCCTCTCGGGCCCGGCGGCCCACCAGTTGCTGGTCGTCGAGACGTTCGCCGACGCAAGGCCACGGGGCAAGTGACTGGCGGCGTGACGTTCGTCTCCAGCGATCCCAAGGTCGTCAAGATCGAAGACGGCACGGCCCTGCCCGTCGCCAACGGCCAGGCGACGATCACCGCCAAGGCCGGCGATCGCACGGCCACGGGCAGGTGACGGTCGTGCGACCTGGACGAGCCGTTCACCTGGAGCTTTCGCAACCACGTCGAGTCGGTGCTCTCCAAGGCCGGCTGCAACAGCGGCGCCTGCCACGGCGCGCTGGCCGGCAAGAACGGCTTCAAGCTCTCGCTGCGGCGCGTTCGATCCCGTGTCCGACTACTTCTACATCACCCGCCAGGCCCGCGCCGGCGCGTCGTGCTGAGCGATCCCGGCCGCAGCCTGGTGCTGACCAAGCCCTCGGGCGCGGTGCCGCACAAGGGCGGGCTGCGGTTCGGCGTCGATTCGCCCGAATATCGCGTGGTGGCCGAGTGGATCGCCGCCGGGCGCCGGCCCCGGCCGACGACGACCCGCGGATCGCGCGGCTGGAAATCGTGCCCGCCGGCGCGGTGCTCAAGCTGGGTGCCAAGCAGCAATTGATCGTGCGGGCCTACTTCAGCGACGGCCGCGTCGAGGACGTCACCCGCTGGGCCAATTTCACCTCGACCAACGAGTCCGTCGCCGAAGTCGGACGACAACGGCGAGGTGCGGGTGGTCGGCCACGGCGAGGCCGCGATCAAGGCCTGGTACCTGAGCAACAACGCCATCGCCACGGTCAGCGTGGGTTATGAAAAACCGGTGGCCCGCGAGGCGTTCGCCGAGGCCCCGCGGCAGAACTTCATCGACGAGCTGGTGTTGGCGAAGCTCGAAAACTTGAACGTGCCCGCCTTCGCCGCTGGCCGACGACGCCGAGTTCCTCCGCCGGGCGTTCGTCGACACGATCGGCCTGCTGCCCACGGTCGAGGAGACCAAGCAGTTTCTCGCCGACCCCTCGGCCGACAAGCGCGAACGACTGATCGACGCGCTGCTCGCGCGGCCCGAGTTCGTCGACTACTGGGCTTACAAGTGGTCCGACCTGCTGCTGGTCAACAGCGAGAAGCTGCAGCCGCGCGGCCATGTGGGCGTATTACCACTGGATTCGCAACAACGTGGCCGCCAACACGCCCTGGGACGAGTTCGCCCGCGAGCTCGTCACCGCCACCGGCAGCACGCTGGAAAACGGCGCGGCCAATTTCTTCGTGCTGCACCAGGATCCGCCCGAGCTGGCCGAAACCGTGTCGGTGGCGTTTCTGGGCATGTCGATCAACTGCGCGAAGTGCCACAACCATCCGCTCGAGAAGTGGACCAACGACCAGTATTACGGCATGGCCAACCTGTTCGCCCGCGTGCGACTCGAAGGAAGCCGCCGGGCGACGGCAACCGCATCGTCTTCGCCGGCACCAACGGCGAACTGGTCCAGCCGCGGACCGGCAAGCCGCAGCCGCCGCGCCCGCTGGACGGCGAAGCGCTCTGCCGACTTCGACGACGAGGCCGACCGCCGCGTGGCGCTGGCCGACTGGCTCACGGCACGCCGAGAACCCGTACTTCAGCCGCGCGATCACCAACCGCGTGTGGGCCAACTTCTTCGGCGTCGGCCTGGTCGAAAGCGTCGACGACCTGCGGCTCACCAACCCGCCCAGCAACGCGGAGCTGCTCGATGCCGCCGGCCGACTACCTGGTCGAGCACCACTTCGACTTGAAGGCCCTGATGCGGGCGATCCTGCAGTCCGCCACCTATCAGCGATCCAGCCAGCCGCTGCCCGGAGAACGAGGACGACCACGCGGTTCTATTCGCGCTACTATCCCGCGGCGGATGATGGCCGAAGTGCTGCTCGACGCCCTGTCGCAAGTCACCGGCGCGCCGACGCAGTTCGCCGACTATGCCCCGGGCTACGCGGGCCCTGCAGTTGCCCGACGCGAACGTGAACTCGTACTTCCTCAAGACTTTCGGCCGGCCGGAACGGCGAGTCACCTGCGAGTGCGAGCGAACGGCCGAGCCCAGCATGGTGCAGGTGCTGCACATTTCCAACGGCGACACGATCAACCAGAAGCTGCGCCAAGGGCAACCGGCTGGAAAAGATGCTGGCCGCCAAGACTACCGACGACGCAATCGTCGAGAAGCCTACCTGGCCGCGCTGTCCCGTATCCGACCGACGCCGAAAAGGAGAAGCTGTGGAGGCCCTGGCCGACGCGACCGGCGAGGAGCGGCGCAAGGCGATCGAAGATTTGTTCTGGAGCATCCTGAGCAGCCAAGAGTTTCTGTTCAACCACTAGTCGCGAACCCGAGCGAGCATGAACGATCTGAACCCATGACAACATGGCCCTAAGCATCCGCCACCCTGCGCGAGGGTTCGTAAGAACACAGCAATCGATGAAGGCGATGTTGAGCGAGCTCGACGCATCGGCTGCTGCGGCGCTGCCGACAGGCCGCAGTGGACCCCGATCGCGGCTGCCTGCTGCGCTGTCGCGCTGGCCGCTTCGACCGCGTCGGCCGCCGACGTCCAGCGTCGCGTACAACGATCAGTCGCCCGATCTTCAAGAAATACTGCGTCGGCTGCCACAACGCCGACGACAAGGAAGGCGAGCTGGTGCTCGACACGCTACGCCGCTCTTTTGCGGGCGGCGAAGAGCGGGGCCGTGTCGCCGCCGGGCAACGCCGACCAAAGCCGGCTTATCCAGGTGCTCACCGGCAAGGCCAAGAACCGGCCATGCCGCCGGAAGACAACGAACAACCGACGCGCCGCCGAAATCGCCACGCTGGCCGCCTGGATCGACGCCGGCGCCAAAGGCCCCAACGGCGCCGAGCCCGATCCCAAAAGTCTCGTCACGCCCAAGATCAAGCCGCTCGGCGGTGCACCGAAGCCATCGCCGCCGTGGCCTTCAGCCCCGACGGCAAGACGCTGGCCGTGGCCCGCATGAACACGGTCGAGCTGATCACGCTGGCCGATCGCTCGCTGGCGCGGCGGCTGGGGCCGCATCGAGGCCGCGTTAACGCCGTCGTGTTTTCCAAGGACGGCAGCCAACTGGTGGCCGCGGCCGGCGAACCGGGCTTGTTTGGCGAAGCGCGGCTGTGGAACGTGGCAGACGGGAAGCTGGTGCGCACCATCGAAGGGTCATCGCGACAGCGATCTACGCCGCCGCCTTGAGTCCCGACGGCAGCAGGCTGGCCACCGCCAGCTACGATCAGCGAATGCAAGCTCTGGGATCTTGCCGACGGAAAACTGCTCGGCACGCTCACCGGCCACAATGACGCGGTGTTCGACGTGGCCTTTCGGCGCCGACGGCAAGGTGATCGCCACGGCCAGCGGCGACCGCACCGTCAAACTGTGGGACGCGGCCAGCCACCAGCGGCTCGCCACGCTCGGCCAGCCGCTCAAGGAGGTTTATACGCTCGCCTTCAGTCCCGATGGCAGCCGCGTGGCGGCCGGCGGCGTCGACAACCGCATTCGCGTCTGGCAGGTCAGCGCCCGAGGCGAAGGAAAACACCAACCCTATCCTCTACTCGCGGTTCGCCCACGAGGGGGCCGTCGTCAAGCTCGTCTACTCGCTCGACGGCAAGACGCTCGTCTCGACCGGCGAAGACCGCAGCGTGAAGATCTGGGACGCCGAGCCGATGGTCGAGCGCCGCGACCTGGAGCGGCAGAGCGATTGGGCCGGCGGCCTGGCGATCAGTCCCGACGGAAAACAACTGGCCGTGGGCCGCCTCGATGGCAGCCTGACCTTTTATGACCTGGCCACGGGCAACGTCATCCCGCCTCCGCCGCCGCCCAAGCCGCTGTTGGCCAACCTGTCGATCCGCGGCGTCCAGTCGCGGCGCGGCCACCACCGTCAAGCTTTCGGGCAACAACCTGGCGAATGTTTCGGCCGTCAAGACGAACAACGACAAGCTTGCCGCGAAGCTTGCCGGCGATGCCGAGCGCCACGCAGGTGGCCGTCGAGCTGTCGCCGGCCGCCGAGTTGGCCCGCGGCAAGTATGAAATCTGGCTCGTGGGCCCGGGCGGCGAAAGCGGCAAGCACGCCTTGTGGGTCGACGACCTGCCGCAAGCCAGCGAGGCCGAGCCGAACGACGCGCTGGCGGCCGCCACGCCGCTCGCCATGCCCGCGGGCGTGTGGGGCGTGTTAGGCTCGAAGGGAGACATCGACAGCTTCGCGTTCGATGCCAAGGCCGGCCAGACGCTCGTTCTGGAGGTCGCGGCCGGCACGCTCGGCTCGAAGGCCAATGCCGTCTTGAGCTTGTTCGACGCGGCCGGCCGGCTGGTGGCCGACAACAACGACTTTGGCGGCAAGCGACCCCTTGGTCGATTTCACGGTGCCCGCCGACGGCCGCTACACCGTGCAGGTCAGCGACCTGATGCTCGCCGGCGGCGGCGAATATTTTTATCGGCTCTCGCTGGGCGAGCTTCCGATCGTCACCGGCGGTCTTCCCGCTCAGCGTGCCGGCCGGCAAGGAGAGCGAAGTCGAGGTGGTCGGCTTCAACCTGCCGCAGGGTTTCAAAGTGAAGGTGCCCGCCGCGGCCTCGGGCGACGTCGACGTTCCGCTTGACGCACGTACGTATCGGCTGCGCAAGCCGTTGAAAGTGGCCGTCGGCGCCGCCAACGAAGCCCTCGAAGTCGAGCCGAACAACGCGCCCGCCCAGGCCACGCCGCTGGCCGTGCCGCTGACGGTCGGCGGCCGCATCGACAACGGCGGCGGCGAGGCCGACAACGACTACTACCGCTTCGAGAGCAAGGCCGGCCAGACCTGGATCGTCGAAACCGACGCGGCCCGCCGCGGCTCGCCGGTCGACACCACGATCGAGGTCCTCGCGGCCGACGGCAAGCGGATCGAGCGGCTGCTGCTGCAGGCCGTCCGCGACTCGACGGTCACATTTCGCGGCATCGACGGAAACACCCGCGATTGCCGGCTGACCAACTTCCGCGAAATGCAGCTCAACCAGCTCCTCTATCTCAACGGCGAAGTGGTCAAGCTGTTCCGCTCGCCGCGCGGGCCCGACTCGGGCTTTTTGTTCTACGAAGGCGACGGCGGCAAGCGGCTGTGCTACTTCGACACCACCGGCACCGTGCACGCGGTCGGACGAGCCTTGCTTCATCGTCGAGCCGCATCCGCCGGCCGCGAAGCTGATTTCGACCGGGCTGCCGGTCTTCCCGCTGTACTATGCCAACGACGACGACGGCCAGCGGCGGCTGGGGAGCGATTCGCGGCTGACGTTCACCGCGCCGGCCGACGGCGCCTACCTGGTGCGCGTGCGCGACGCCCGCGGCTTCGGCGGCGACCGCTACGCCTATCGCCTGACCGTCCGCCCGCCGGTGGCCGACTTCAACGTGAAATTGAACGGCGCCAACCCGACGGTCGCCGCCGGCAGCGGCAAGCGGTTTACCGTCTCGCTCGATCGCATCGACGGTTTCGAGGGCGAGGTGCGCGTCGATATCGCCGGGCTGCCCGAGGGCTTTAGCGTTTCGACGCCGCTGGTCGATCGAAGCCGGGCATCGCGAGGCCGAAGGCGTGCTGTTCGCCAGCGCCGACGCCAAGGAGCCCTCGGCCGAGGCGGCTGGCAAGATCACGGTCGAAGCCAAGGCCGCCTCCGGGCGAGCACGAGCTCGCCAAGAAGGTCAACAACTTCGGCAAGATCAAGCTCGGGCCGAAGCCGAAGCTGCTGGTGCGGCTCGAACCGGCCGAAATCGTCGTGGCCCCGGGCACGACCGTCACGGCCATGCTCAAGGTCGAGCGGAACGGGCACGACGACCTGGTCACCTTTTCGGTCGACAACCTGCCACACGGCGTGATCGTCGACAACATCGGCCTGAGCGGCGTGCTGATGCCCAAGGGGGAAAATGAGCGGCAGATTTTCATCACGGCCGACAGTTGGGTCGACGAGACGACCCGTCCGGCGTTCGCCATCGAAAGCCAGGCCGGCGGCCAATGCTCGCCCCCGGTAACGGTCCGCGTGCGCCGCGGCGCCCCCTGGCCGGCGCGGCCAATTGAAGCGACGGTTTGCAGCCGTGCAAGTCCCGGTCGCCAGAGATGGTCTCGCCGCCCTCGCTTGACACGCCGATTGCCGGCCTCCATATTGAGCGTTGTTGAATCGGGGTCACGCTCGCCGGGGGGACGCGCAAACGTGAAAGATTTCGAATTCCAGGCCGCGACGACGGTCGACGAGGCCGTCAGCTTGCTGGCGGCTCGGGGGCCGAAAGCCAAAGTTCTGGCTGGCGGCACCGACCTTATCGTCCAACTCCGTGAAGGCATGCGCGAAGCCGATCTCGTGCTCGATGTAAAGAAAATCCCAGAGCTGATGGAGTATTGCCTGCACGGCCGGCGGGGGCTGCAGCTGGGCGCCGGGACGCCGTGTTACCGCGTCTATCGCGATCGAGAGATCGCGAAAGCCTATCCGGCGCTGGCCGATTCGGCCCGCATTATCGGGGGCTGGCAGATTCAGAGTCGGGCGCGCATCGGCGGCAATCTCTGCAATTCGTCGCCGGCGGCCGATTCGATTCCTTCGCTGATCGCGCTCGACGCCGTCTGCCAGTCGCCGGGCCCGCACGGCCGGCGCAAGGTGCCGGTCGCCGAATTCTGCACCGCCCCGGCAAGAACGTGCTGGCCGTCGCGGTGAAATTCTCGACTCGCTCGATTTGCCAGCCCCGGCGCCAAACACGCCTCGTCAGCTTACCTGCGGTTCATTCCCCGCAATGAAATGGATATCGCCGTCGTCGGCGCCGCCTCGTGGGTCCGGCTGAACGCCAAGGGCGACACGATCGAAGCAGCCCGGTTGGGCCTTGGCCGCCGTCGCCCCGACGCCGCTGGAATTGCACGAAGCCGCCGACTGGCTGGCCGGAAACCGGCGACCGAAGAGACTTATGCGGCAAGGCCGGCGAACTGGCCCCGCCAACAGCCAAGCCGATCAGCGACATGCGAGGGCACGTCGAATATCGCAAACATCTGAGGGCCGGCGTGCTTGGCTCAAGCGGAACGAGCACGGCCGATTGCGCGTCGAGACGGGCTGCGCGAGAGCTGCGAGATGTTCGCGACGTCGACTTGATACAGATAGTTCTCGGCGGGCAAGGCCGCACGATTAATGGCGAGACACCCTGCAGGAAAATTTTTTCGAACGTGAGTAAAAAATCCCATGTCTCGACGACGATCAACGGCGAGCCGGTCGAGTTCTTGTGCGAGAACCGGCAAAGCCTGCTGGAAGTGCTGCGCGACGTGCTGCGACTGACCGGCTCGAAAGAAGGTTGCAATAACGGCAACTGCGGCGCCTGTACGGTGCTGTTGGATGGGTGCCGGTCGATAGCTGCCTGGTGCTCGGCGTCGAGGCCGAAGGCGCCGAGATCACGACGATCGAAGGCATTGCCGACGAGAGCGGCTTGCACCCGATTCAACAGTGTTTTTGGAAAACGCCGCGCTGCAGTGCGGCATCTGCACGCCCGGCTTTATCGTGGCGGCCAAGGCGCTGCTGGACCGCAACCCCAATCCGACGAACACGACATCCGCTTTGAACTGGCGGGCAACCTCTGCCGCTGCACGGGCTACGACAAAATCGTCCGGGCCGTGCAAGCCGCCGCCAAGGTGTTGCAGGAAGGCAGGCCGGACAAGCTATGGCTACGCGAACGCAACAGAAGCGAAACAAACAGCAACTGACAATGTCGAAACAAACGCCGCGTTGCTTCGCTCTCCCTTGCGGGAGAGGCGGCGATAGCGCAGCCGGTGAGGGTAGCGCCCGAGTCGACGACCGCAATCGGCTGTGCCTACCTGCTCCGTCCGCACAGCCACGAGCGTCCACCGGCAAGGGGCGAGGGGAGGAAGACAAAAACCGAGAGCACACGATCATGGCTTCAACCAGCGATCGAAATACAAGGTGATCGGCACGCGGCCCATCCGCCACGACGGCGCCGACAAGGTGACCGGCCGCGCGATCTACGGCAATGACGTTCTAATGGCCGGCTTGCTGCACGGCAAGATCGTCTGCGCAGCCCGCATGCCGCATGCGCGGATCAAGTCGATCGACACCTCGGCCGCCGAAAAGCTGCCGGGCGTGCTGGCCGTGGCCACGGCCAGGATCTGCCTGACTTGAAAGACAAGTGTGGCCGACCTGGGCGAAGGTGCGCGTGAATCTGGCCGACCTGGGCGCCAACGTGCTGGCCCATCGGCAAGGTCCTCTATAAAGGACACGCCGTGGCCGCCGTGGCCGCCGCCAGCCCGCATGTCGCCGAAGAGGCGGCCAAGCTGATCGAAGTCGAGTACGAGCCGCTGCCGTCGGTCACCTGGGTGCTCGACGCCATGAAGCCCGATGCACCCGTGCTGCACGACCACATGCATCACCGAAGACATCGTCGGGCAACGAATCGGCGAACAGCCGAGCAACGTTTCGAAGCACTTCCATGTTCGAGGCGGGCGATCTCGACGAAGGCTTCGCCAAGGCCGACGTGGTCATCGAGCGCGAGTTCAGGACGGCCACGTCCATCAAGGCTACATCGAGCCGCACGTGTCCACGGCGCTTGTGGAACGCAGGACGGCCACCTGACGCTCTGGACCGTCGACGCAGGGTTCGTTCACCGCCCGGCAGCAAACGGCCGAACTGCTGCGGATTCCCGTCTCGCAGGTGACCGTCGTGCCGTGCGAGATCGGCGGCGGCTTCGGCGGCAAGATCCCGTCTACCTCGAGCCGGTTGCCGCGCTGCTGAGCCGCAAGTGCGGCCGGCCGGTGAAGATCGTCGATGAACGCGCGGCCGAAGTCTTCGAAGGCACCGGGACCGACGCCCGGCTCGTTCATGCGCGTCAAGCTCGGCGCCAAGAAAGACGGCAGCTCGTAGCCGGCGAAGGCCTGGCTGGCCTACGACGCCGGCGCGTTTCCCGGCGGCATGATCGGTCCGGGCTGCATGTGCGTGTTCAGTTGCTACGACATTCCCAACGCCCGCGTCGACGGCTACGACGTGGTGGCTCAACAAGCCCAAGACGCAGGCCTACCGGGCGCCGGGCGCCACCCAGGCGGCGTTCGCCTGCGAGCAGGTCGTCGACGAACTGGCCGAGAAGCTGGGCGATCGACCCGATCGAGTTCCGGCTTGAAGAACGCGGCCAAGGAAGGCACCCGGCGGGTCGACGGCCCGACGTATCCGCGGATCGGTCTCGTCGAAACGCTGGAGGCCGCCAGGAACAGCGACCACTAGAAGCGCCGCTGGACGGCAAGAACCGCGGCCGCGGCATCGCCGCCGGCTACTGGTTCAACATCGGCCTCAAGAGCAGCGCGGCGGCCAGCGTGAACCCCGACGGCACGGTGAGCCTGGTCGAAGGCTCGACCGACATCGGCGGCACGCGCACCAGCGTGGCCATGCAACTGGCCGAAACGCTGGGCATCGCCGCCGAAGACGTCCAGCCGCACGTCGCCGACACCGACGGCGTCGGCTACACCGACGTCACCGGCGGCAGCCGCGTGACCTTCGCCACCGGGCTGGCCGCCTACGAGTGCGGGCTGGACATCCAGCGGCAGATGGCCGAGCGGGCCGCCACGCTCTGGGAATGCGACCCCTCGAAGGTCGAATGCGACGACGGCGTGTTCAAGTCGAACGGCAAGTCGATCACCTTCAAGCGAACTGGCCGGCAAGCTCGGCCGAGACCGGCGGCCCGCTGGTCGGCCGCGCCACCGTCGATCCCGCAAGGATCGACCAACGGCTTCGGCACGCACATCGTCGACGTCGAGGTCGACCCGGAGACGGGCAAAGTGACGATCCTCCGCTACACCGCCATCCAGGACGCCGGCAAGGCGATCCATCCCAGCTACGTCGAGGGCCAGATGCAAGGCGGGGCCGTGCAAGGCATCGGCTGGGCGCTGAACGAAGAATACGTCTTCGACGAACGGGAGCGGATGCAGAACGCCAGCTACCTCGACTACCGCATGCCCACGGCCCTCGACCTGCCGATGATCGACACGATCATCGTCGAAGTGCCCAACCCGGCGCATCCGTACGGCGTGCGGGGGGTGGGCGAAACGCCGATCGTCGCCCCGCCGGCGGCCGTCGCCAACGCCATCTACCGCGCCACCGGCGTGCGCATGCGCGAGCTGCCCATGTCGCCGCCCCGGCTGTGGGCCGCCATGACCGAGAAGAAATCGTAGCCAGCTTCGCGCGAGCCTCCGCATGGCCCGAGTCTTCATCCCCTCGCAGTGGCGCGACCTGACCGGGGCCGTTGCCGAGGTCGAAGTGCCCGGGGGCACGCTGGGCCGGGTGATCGCCGGGCTCGACGAGCGGTTTCCCGGTATCGCCGCGCGGCTGGCTCCCGCCGGCGCGATCGCCGCGGGACTGGCGGTTTCCATCGACGGGGTCGTTACCTCGCGCGGGCTGCTGGCCGGCGTCCAACCTGACAGCGAGGTTCACATCCTGCCGGCCATTGGCGGCGGCTGAATCGTGCCGCCGTCGCACAAGCTACACGCTCAGCGCGTGCGCGCCGGCCGTCGCGCGCCGCGGCCCATTCAAAATAGACGGTTGCAGCACGAACAGTCCGGAGTACGATGAGGGTATCGGACCAGCTCGCTACTCATTCCTCGCCAGCGTTGACACGTTCGGGTCGATCACGCTTGTCGCGCATGTGCACGCTCGACCGTGCACCACAGGGCGGTAGGGACGCTCGCCACCATTCGAGCCGGGGCAATCGCGAGCCGCCGCGATGGACACCTTGAGTCGGCACCCGGGAATAAGGCGGAGGCTTTATGCGCAGGGAACCGCTGTTGATTCGTCGCGTGAAAAACCGCGCGCCCCACGGGAAAAAAACGAGTTTCGAGCCTCTCGAAGAACGGGCCCTGTTGACCGTGACCAGCGACGCCGAAGGGCTCGCGCCGAACGTCACGCAGATCGTCACCGAGAACGATACGATCCCGCGGTTCGCGGCCAATCCAACCTTGACGACCATCAGGAGCGGCAATTGGTCCGACCCATCGGTCTGGTCGGGCGGACGCGTCCCGGGGGCCGGCGATCGGGTGTTGGTCGCCGCCGGGAATTCCTTGGTATATAGCGCCCTGAGCGCGGCACCGATCAACGCCATCGAGATCGACGGCTCGCTGAGCTTTGCAACCACGGTCGACACCCGGCTGACCGTCGGCACGCTGACGGTGATGCCCATCGGGACGCTCGAAATCGGCACGGCGGCCCAGCCGGTCGCCGCCTCGGTCACGGCCGAGCTGGTGATCGCCGACCAGGCGCTCGATACGGTCGCCGATCCCGAGCAGTTCGGCACCGGCCTGATCGCGCTGGGTACCGTCACCATGCACGGAGCGGGGCTGAACGCAACCTGGCTCCGGCTGGCCGCCGAGCCCCGCGCCGGAGGCACGAGCCTGCTGGTCAGTGGCGACATTTCTGGCTGGCAGCGGGGCGACACTCTGGTGCTGCCCGACTCGCGGCAAGTCGTCTCCAGCACCTATCACCAGTTCGAAGCCGGGACGGTGCCGCTCGAGGACGAAACCGTCACGATCGATCACGTCGCCGGCGAGCGCGTCTATCTCACCGCGCCGTTGCAGTACGACCACCTGGGCGTACGACACCTCGGGCCAGCTCGCATTGCTGCCGCACGTGGCGCTGTTGGACCGCAACGTCGTGGTCCGCTCGGCTAGCGCCACCGGCACGCGTGGGTATACCCTGTTCACGGCCCGTGCGGCGGTCGACGTCGAGTACGCGCGCTTCGAGAACCTGGGGCGCACCGATGCCATGCAGCCGATCGACGACACGACCTTCGACACCGCAGGCCAGGTGAGCACCGTGGGAGCCAACGAGGACGGCCGCCACGCGGTCGGGCTGCTCGACCTGATCGGGCCCAGAAACGCGACCAACACCGGCTATCAGTTCACGTTCAAGGGCAATACGGTCGACGGGGCGAAACGTTTTGGCGTGGCGCTGGAAAACGCGAGTTTTGGCCTGCTCAGCGACAACGTGATCTACGACGTCCAAGGTTCCGGCCTCATCACGGGGGACGGAACCGAGATCGGCAATGCGATCGTCGGCAACATCGCCATCCGCATCGTGGGGACTGGTCAGGATGGCAAGGCGGGAACGGCCGACGACGACTATGGTCGCGGCGGATCGGGCTTCTGGTTTCGCCGGCTGGGCAACGTCGTGGTCGGCAACGTCGCGGCCGACGCCCGCTTCGCGGGCTTTGCCATCGACGGCTACAACGACGAAGCCGGGGCCCTGCCGAACTTCCGCGGCGCCGACCCGCGCATAGCGAGCAGACGACCACCGGCGCGGTCAACCCGGCGGCGTTGTTCTTGAACAACGAGGCCTACGGCATGACGACAGACGGCATGTGGGCGGCGTTTCTCTACGGCAGCGTCAACATGGGGCTCGAGCCCCATACCATGTTTTCGGCGTTGCGCTTCTGGAACACCTACTATGCCGGCGTCGAGATGTACTACTCGAACAACGTGACGTTCAATGGCCTGACCATCCTGGGCAGCCTGGCGGCACAAGATCGCAACGACGTGAACTCCGTCGGCATGTATCTGTCCACGTACAACAACCTGAACCTGGTCGTGCAAAACTCGCACATCGAAGGCGAGCGTATCGGGATCAAAGCGCCCACCAGCGACGCCAGCCAGGCGGGCGATCTCCGGCCGACGGTCGTCCGCAATACGACGCTGGCGAACTACGTCAACGTGCTGGTCGCGCCGGTGCCCGACAATCGCCCGTACAACGGCAACGCGCTGGAGCTGCGAAACGACCTATTCAAGGTCGTGCCGACGATTCCCAGCGGGCCGGCCCCGGCGAGCCTCGTGCCGCCGCCGGCCAACATCCAGATGCAGTTGGCCCAAACCACGGCCGCCAACCCCTACCCCCAACTCAACCTGACCCAGCCGAGCACCGTCAAGGTGTACAGCTACAACCGGGTGGCGGGCGACGACTTCCAGGTGTTCTATCCCGAGCAGGCCGCGTCGTTCGTGATGCCGCAGACGCCGTCGGCCGCATTGTCGACCGTGACCGCCTACACGATCGGCTCGCCCGTGGCCGGCCGGACCAACGCCCAGAACTGGGCGCTTTACGGCATCGCCGTGGCCGGCTCCGTGGCGCCGGCGTCGGCCTCGCGGTCGCGCAGCGAGATCAACGGCCTGGTCGCCACCATGCAAGACGTGCCCCTTGCGACCGGCGTGACCCTGGTGACGCCTTGGCAAGGCGCACAAGTGGCGGGGAACACGCCCCTGCGCGTGCGGTACAACGTCAACGGCCTGCTGCCTGACGGCTCTCAGTTGTGGTTCGCGGTCGACGGCGGAAAGCCTTTTCATCAACGCGACAACACGCGCATCTACCACCTCGCTGCAGGGCTGCACCGGTTGAGCGTCTTCATCGGCGATGCGCAGGGAAACCTCTGGCCGGGCACCCACGTGGTGACGCACGCGTTTACGATCACGACGACGACCGCCCCGGCCGCCGTGCCGGCGCTCGTTCTCGGCGGGGCGTCGTCGACGGCCTTCGCGGCAGCGGGATCGCAAACGACGATTCCGCCAATCGCCGCGGCCGATGCGCCGTCGCCCGCCGCCGTCGCCCGCCCGCCGGCGCCGCTGCTCGAGTCGCCGTCGCCCGGCAGGGCGGCGCGGTCGAGCGCGGCGGCCACCCCGAGCGAAGAAGACTGACGGCCGAGCGCCAGGCGCCGCGCCGCCGCGCCGATTGATCCGGTTGGGCGGGCCTTGCCTGCGCCGCCGCGCCCGCGGTTGCTTGTTGTATTTTTCGTGAGGCGGTATGTTGAAATCTGTAGAAAGTTGAAATCGCGGCGCTCGTGCGTGCTGAGAGGCGGGGAGAGTTGAGGCATGAGTCGCGTACGCTGGTTGATCGTGATCCTCGGCCCCCTGCCGATCATTGGCTCGTCGTGGGCGCTGTCGGGCTGGTTCGGCGCCGAGCGCGTGACGTCGGCCGCGCCGAATCTTGTCGCGGCGGCGCGTCCAGCGGTCGTAGCGGACGACGGCGCGGCGGCGCCCTCCATGGCCGCGGCGAAACCTCCGGTCTCGCGCCCGCCGCGCCTGTCCGAAGAAGCGAGCCCGCTGGCCGACGATTGCCAGCGCACGGCCGCGCGCTTGACGAAGTCGCTGGGAGCCGGCTGCCAGGTGATCGCCCGGCCGCCGTTCGTCGTCGCCGGCGACCTGCGCCGCGAGGCGCTCGAAGCGCTTTATGCCGACACCATCCTGCCGGCCGAGCGGGCCATGCGGGCCCGTTACTTCGTTCGCCGGCCGAGCGAGCCGGTGAGCGTGCTGGTCTTCAGCGGCGAAGCGAGTTACAACCGCTATTGCAACGAGCTGTTCGGCGACAGCGGCATTTCCGTGTACGGCTATTACAAGCCGCAGTTGCGCACGTTGGCGCTCAATCTGGCCACCGGCGGCGGCACGCTGACGCACGAGCTGACGCACGCGCTGGTCGACTTCGACTTTCCCCAGGTGCCCGCCTGGTTCAACGAGGGGCTGGCGTCGCTCCACGAGCAATGCCGGTTCCGTAGCGACCCGCGCGGACCGTGGATCGAAGGGCTCGTCAACTGGCGGCTGCCCCCGCTCCGCAAGCTGGCCGAGCACGGACAGCTGCGCTCGCTCGAGGCACTGCTGGCCGAGCCCAACTTCCGCGGCCCGCGCGAAGGCACGAATTACGCCCAGGCGCGCTATTTTTGCATGTACATGCAGCGCAAAGGGGTGCTCGAAGAATTCTATCGCACGTTTCGCGACGACCGCCTCGCCGACCCGCGGGGCCTCAAGGCGGTGGGCAAGGTCTTTCCGCGCATGAGCTGGCGCGAGCTTGACGACGATTTTCGCAAGTTCGTGCTCGAGCTGCCCAACCCACGGTAGTCGACCGACTATGCAAACTCGTCATGCCGGGTGCCATGGCTGGCTTGTCCAGCAGTGCGAAATCACGGGTGTCGGCTGCGCAGCCGCCCGAGGCACCCGACGCCGTTAATCTTTGCTTGCCCCGCTTTTATCGGTGGCACTGGCGTCTCGCCAGAGCAAGGCGGCGCCATGGCATGGGCTGCACTGGCAAGATGCCAGTGCCACCCCAGAATGTCACGGTTAACGGCGTTCCGTGGCACCCGTTGGTAGCCCCTGACGGTTGAGCGTAGCGCGCCCGGTAGTGTCGCCTGCGGCAGGGGGCTATACTCGCCGCTTTGCCGCCTGAGGGGGAGCCCTGCCGCTCGATGCCGCGAGACTACCTGATTCTGTGCGTCGCCGCGGCGCTGGGCGGCGCGATCAACGCCATCGCCGGGGGCGGTACGCTCTTGACCTTTCCGGCGCTCAACGCCATCGCGGGCGATGCCGTCGTGGCCAACGCCACTAGCACCGTGGCGCTGGTGCCCGCCGCGCTGGCGGCCCTGTTCGGCTATCGCCGCGAGCTGCGCGAAGAACGCTTCTGGTCATGGGCATTGTTGGGTCCGAGCCTCGTGGGCGGGGTGATCGGCTCGCTGCTCGTCGTGACCCTGCCGCGCGATTGGTTCAAAGGGGCCGTGCCGTGGCTGATCCTGGCCGCGGCGCTGTTGTTCGCGTTCCAACCGCAGATTGGCCGCTGGATGGGAATCGGCCACGCACACGGCTCACCCTCGCGGCGCAAGGTCGCCTCGGCCGTGGCCTTTCAATTGCTGGTAGCCATTTACGGCGGTTACTTCGGCGCCGGTATCGGCATCCTGATGCTCTCGGCGCTGGCGCTGGTGGGGCTGGCCGACATCCACCGCATGAACGCCGTCAAAACGCTGCTGGGCGGCACGATTAACGGCATCTCGGCGATCGTATTCATCGTGTCGGGAAATGTGAACTGGCCGTATGCCTTGGCCATGGCCGCGACGTCGGCGGTGGGCGGATACATGGCCGCGCGCATCGCCCGCAGCGTCGACCGCACGATCGTGCGGCGGATCGTCGTGACGATCGCCTTCACGCTGGCCGCCTACTACTTCTACCGTCGCTTGCTGAGCTAAGCAGCCTAGCGTTCAGTTCCACCACCAGCCGGTGGTTGGGGCTGCGGCCTTGAGGCGTTGATCGGCCAGGGCGGGTTTGGTGGTGGCTTTTTCCAGGGGTTGCCAGGGATTGATCAGCACGCCGCCCGAGGCGGTGATGATCCAGTCGCTCCCCTTGCGGATGGTGCTGGCCTCGGTATCGATTTGCTTGGGCACATGGTAGCGCTCCGCCTTCAAGTCGGGATTGAGCAGCAGCGGCATGCTCCAGCCGCAGGTGTCGGCCAGGTTGCGGTGCTGAATCAAGGCGGCCACCACGGCCAGGTCCATGCAGTTGCGCAACTGGCCGAAGATCGTGTCCTTGGCCGAAAGGGCCTCGTAACGGGACGTCATGTTCGTGGCCCACTTCTTGGCCAGCGGGTTCTCGCGGGCGGCGGCCTGCCGCTGCCCATTGGCGTCGGCCACGTGCTCTTCGGTCATGGCCTTGACGCTGGCCTTGCCGAACTCGAAGGCCAACCCCTCGGCATCGGCCAACAGCGCGTCGTAGTCGGGCGCCAGCCACCAGCGGGGCATCATGTTGTGCGCCCGGCCCGGCGCCGCCTTCATCATCTGCAAAAAGCTGGGCAGCCCCGAAATCGGCGGCGCCTCGAAACCCATCGCCAGCCGCTTCATGCGGTAGTCGGCCGCCACCAGCACGCGGGCAAAATGGCTCGTGTCGGGCACGCCCGTCACGCTGATCGTCTGCGGGCCCAGCGCTTGCTCGATGGCCGCCATCATCGGGCTGGGGTCGTCGCCCAAGGCCGGGCGGTTCTTGGTCAACGCCTGCAAGCGGGCCAGCCCTTCCTTGCGGGGATCGATCGAGCAACTGATGCCCGAGTGCTGCGCGCCTTCGATCGACGCAAGGCCACCAGCAGATCGTCCAGCAACAGCACGGGCAGGCCCGTGGTCCGTCCGACGACTTCGCCCTGGTCGTTGAGCTTCCAGCCTTCGCCGGGCCCGGCCAGCACGATGTCCTGTTGCTGCGGGTAGACGAACACGTACTGCACGCGCTGCAGGCCGGCCAGGTAGCGGATGTCATCGCTCAGCGGCGTGCCTTGCTCGCGGTGCGCGGCAATGGCCGCTTCCAACTGCCGCAGTGAAACCTTACGCAGCGCCTGGGCGTTCAAGTCGCCGGGCACCGCCTGCAAGGCCGCCGCACGCTCGCGCTTCAGCCGGTCCAAATCGTCGACGCGCACGTGCTTGACGATCCCCTGCGCGTCGATCGAAACCCCGCCCACCTGCTGGGTGCGGAACTGGGCACGCGCCGCCGGCGAGAAGATCCCCACGACGAGCAACGCGAGCGTTACGGCCAGGGCACGAAACAGAGGCGGGGAGCTTTGGGGGTATGACATCAATGGGCCTCCGTTTTTGTTGCAGGGTGCCTCGGCCGTGGCCGTACTTGGATGGCCGGCGATCAATTATGGTCGGTTGCTCCTTGGTCAATCCATTTGCCGTGACTCGCCCGCTTGCACGGTGCGACGCGCGACGAGTCGACGGTGGCGCCGGGGACATGGCCCTCGGGCGGGCGTCTCCCGGCAGGATCTTGAACAAACGCTACGTCTGCCACGCGCCTCTCGCGTGGACAATCGCGGCCCGGGGGGGCCGCTCAGTTCCACCACCAATTCGTGCCGGGTGCGGCGGCCTTGGCGCGTTGATCGGCCAGGGCGGGTTTGGTGGTGGCTTTTTCCAGGGGTTGCCAGGGATTGATCAGCACGCCGCCCGAGGCGGTGATGATCCAGTCGCTCCCCTTGCGGATGGTGCTGGCCTCGGTATCGATTTGCTTGGGCACATGGTAGCGCTCCGCCTTCAAGTCGGGATTGAGCAGCAGCGGCATGCTCCAGCCGCAGGTGTCGGCCAGGTTGCGGTGCTGAATCAAGGCGGCCACCACGGCCAGGTCCATGCAGTTGCGCAACTGGCCGAAGATCGTGTCCTTGGCCGAAAGGGCCTCGTAACGGGACGTCATGTTCGTGGCCCACTTCTTGGCCAGCGGGTTCTCGCGGGCGGCGGCCTGCCGCTGCCCATTGGCGTCGGCCACGTGCTCTTCGGTCATGGCCTTGACGCTGGCCTTGCCGAACTCGAAGGCCAACCCCTCGGCATCGGCCAACAGCGCGTCGTAGTCGGGCGCCAGCCACCAGCGGGGCATCATGTTGTGCGCCCGGCCCGGCGCCGCCTTCATCATCTGCAAAAAGCTGGGCAGCCCCGAAATCGGCGGCGCCTCGAAACCCATCGCCAGCCGCTTCATGCGGTAGTCGGCCGCCACCAGCACGCGGGCAAAATGGCTCGTGTCGGGCACGCCCGTCACGCTGATCGTCTGCGGGCCCAGCGCTTGCTCGATGGCCGCCATCATCGGGCTGGGGTCGTCGCCCAAGGCCGGGCGGTTCTTGGTCAACGCCTGCAAGCGGGCCAGCCCTTCCTTGCGGGGATCGATCGAGCAACTGATGCCCGAGTGCTGCGCGCCTTCGATCGAGCGCAAGGCCACCAGCAGATCGTCCAGCAACAGCACGGGCAGGCCCGTGGTCCGTCCGACGACTTCGCCCTGGTCGTTGAGCTTCCAGCCTTCGCCGGGCCCGGCCAGCACGATGTCCTGTTGCTGCGGGTAGACGAAGACGTACTGCACGCGCTGCAGGCCGGCCAGGTAGCGGATGTCATCGCTCAGCGGCGTGCCTTGCTCGCGGTGCGCGGCAATGGCCGCTTCCAACTGCCGCAGTGAAACCTTACGCAGCGCCTGGGCGTTCAAGTCGCCGGGCACCGCCTGCAAGGCCGCCGCACGCTCGCGCTTCAGCCGGTCCAAATCGTCGACGCGCACGTGCTTGACGATCCCCTGCGCGTCGATCGAAACCCCGCCCACCTGCTGGGTGATGAACTGGGCGTATCCCAGGTTGCACAGGCCAAGCCCCGCAGCCGACGCGAGCACCGCGACCAGCGCACGACGCCAATGCTGCCGACGTTTGTGGAGCGACATCGAACGAGCCTCCGGTCCGAAGGTGAGGGGCGTTTTCTCGCGCCGCTTGCAAGCGGGCGCGGCATTGGATTGGTCGAGGGCCGTGGGGCGGCTTGCTAGCGACGTAAATTGCACGCGGCAAACCGCTTGGTGCCTAACGAATAGGATAATTCCAGTGCCTTTTTCAGGCAACCAAATTCCGCGTGCCAGCGCTTGCGGCCCCCCGCGAGATTCCGCCGGCACGGGCGGCTCTTTTGGCAATCCCCGTGCGATTCGGGAGTTGGGCCTGAAACTCGCTCGCCAAGAGGCGATCGAACAGTTCGCCCCCCTCGGCCACGCAGCGGCGCGCCCAGCGCGTGGCGTTGGTGGCCTTCAGGCTGCGATAAGGCCCCAGCGGGGCGTCCGCCGGCGAATGGACGTGTTCGATCCTCCTGGCGCCTGCTGCTGGCGCAGGGACGAATGCATGCTGCCTGGGGCTTTCGGGGGCATCGCGACGGTGGCGCCAGCGGCGTCAAGGTCTGCATAACCGGCAGCAGCATCGTAATCGTTAAAGTCGCCCTATTTGTACGGCCGAAGCTACCCAACGGACGGCGCCGATGGATCGCGCGCCTACCGGTTTCATGGTTCACTCACTCGATTAAGCACACAACCCGGCAAGAGCAGCGAACGTGCACGGTAACGAACTTCGATGGCGGCGGAAGTCGGTGCTGGCCCTGGCATGCTGGCTGGCATGTTCGTCGGCTGGTTGCACTCGGTTGATCTACCGGCTGGCGGCCGACAAGGAAGTGAAATACCTGGTGGAGCAGAAGTCGAACGATCCGCGCTGGCAGTTTCACAACTTCACGATTGGCATGGACCCGCGGGCGCGGTATTTCGATCCGACCGACCCCGACGGTCCGCCGATGCCCTACGACGACCCGGCAGCGCACCTGTACATGCACTGCGTGGCCGGCAAGAAGGGCTACCCCTGCTGGCACATGAACGGCGACTGGTACTTCCTCGAGAATCCACTCTGGAAGCAACTACTGTCGCGCTACAACCAGGTCGATCAGGACGGCACGGTCAAGGTGACCATGAACGGGTCGGTCTGCCTGGCAACGCTCCACTCGTCCACCTTCCGGACGCAGGTTGAAACGATTTATCTTTCGGCGCTCGACGTGAGCACCGAGCGGTTCCGTTTCGACGTGCAGTTCTTTGGCGATTCGACGACCGCCTTCGCGCACGTCGGGCCTAACGGTCCGCCGGGCGACTCAGGGGCAGGCGACGGCCAAGCACGCGGAGTCCAACACCCTGACCTACGGCGCCGGGCCGGGCGACAAGACTTACCTGTTGAGCAAGCAATTCTCGACCGGCGGCGAGCTGCTGGTGGGCTTTGCCAATTCATTCGTGTGGCAGTTCGCCGGCCCGGATTCGAACGTCACCTCGTCGCTGTTGAATTTCAGCCTGGTGCAGCCTTTGCTGCGCAATGGCGGGCGGGCTCTGATCCTGGAAACCCTGACGCGAGCCGAACGCAACTTGCTGTCCAACTTGCGCCTTCCAGCGCTTTCGCCAGGGCTTTTACGCCGCCACGACGGTCGGTAACTCGAACGTCGGTGCCGTGCAGGGCCCCCAGCGGATCGGCGGCTTCTTCGGCAACACCGGTTTGACCGGGTTCACCGGGACCGGGGCCGGCGGTATCGGCGGCGTGGCCTCCTCGACGTTCGGCATCCAGAACTCCGGCTTTGGCGGCGGCGGCACCGGCGGCGCTGGCATCGGCTTCGTCGGCGGCGGTGCCGGTAGCACCGGCGGCTTCGTCGGCCTGCTGCAAACGTTGCAGCAGGTTCGCAATGCCGAGGAAAATCTCAACTCCCTGCTGCGAGCGCTGGGCCTGTTGAACGCCAACCTCGACGCCGGCCTGATCGACATCGTGCAGGTCGACCAGTTCCGCCAGCAGATCGAAACCGCGCGCGCCACGGTGTTGGCGCAAAAGGTCGGTTACCAGCTTTCGCTCGACGCCTTCAAGGCCGGCACGATCGGCTTGCCCCCGGACGTGGCCATCGAGCCCGACGACAGCATGCTCAATCAATTCCGCTTCCTCGATCCGCGGACGACCGACGTGCAGCACATGCTCGACGATTTCGTGCGGGCCATCGGCGAGCTGCCCAGCGAGCCCAGCCCGGCCGACGTCCAGCGAGGGCACGAGCTGCTGTCGGCCCTGCGAGACAAGGCTGGCGCGCAGTTCCGCGATGCTTCGACGGACATGGAAAAGTTCGCGGCGGCGATCCCCGAACGCAAAAAGACCATGTCCCAGCGGCAGTTCGACCAATTGCAGGCCGATCGCAGCCGGCTCGTCGACAGCCTGGAGGATGCCCGCCTGCGGTTCGAGCAAACCCAGGGAACGCTGGCAGGCCTGGAAAACGCGATCACCGCGCACGAGCCGACCGGCCGTGTGGCCGACGAACTGGTGGCCCTGACCACGACGATATCGGGCCTGATGCAGGAGCTCAGCCTGATCAAGGCCCGGGCCCGCGTCGAAACGATTACCATCCCCACGGTCGATCTGGCCTCGGACCGCGCGCTGGAAGTTGCCCGGGCCAATCGCCTCGACTGGATGAACAACCGTGCGCAATTGGTCGATTCCTGGCGGTTGATCGCCTACCAGGCTCAGCAGTTGAAGGCTGGGCTCGATTTGACGTTCAGCGGCGATCTGGGAACCATCGGCAACAACCCGGCCGCGTTCAACGGCAACAACGGCGACCTGCGGGTCGGCCTGCGGTTCGATGCGCCGTTCACGCGCCGCCAGGAGCGGAACACCTATCGCTCGGTGATGATCCAATACCAGCAGACGCGGCGCAGCCTGTATCAATTTCAGGACAGCGTGAACTTCAACTTGCGAAACCTGCTGCGTACGCTGGCCCAATTGCAGATCAACATGGAGATCCAGCGGCGGGCCGTGGTGATCGCCATCCGCCGCGTGGACAAGACGCGCGAAGACCTGAATCGGCCGCCGGCGGTTGCCTTGCCCGGACAACAGCCCGAGTCGCTGGGTCCGACCGTGGCCTTGAACCTGATCACGGCGCTCAACGACTTGCAGGCCGCGCAGAACACGTTCATGAGCGTGGTGCTCAATCACCTGGAAAACCGCATCCTGTTGTACCGCGAGCTGGGCATCATGGAGCTGGATGATTGCGGCATGTGGATCGACCGGCCGATCAACGAGGCCGATTGGCTCAGCGAGCAGGAGTGTCCCATGCCGCCGCCGGTGCCCACCGAATGGTTGCGCGACGCGGGCATCGACCCGCGCGAGGCTCAGGCGATCGCGCCGGCCAGCCAGACGGTGTTGCCACCCGATCCGGCGACCCAGGGATTGCCCGGCCGCGAGAAGCCTGGCCAGGATGGCGCTCAGAGCGAGCAGCGCGTCGCTGCCGACCCGCGCCAGGCAATTGCCAGGCGCGAACAGGGCGATCGCCACCCGGCACCGCCGATCGCAGCAACCCCCGGCAAACCGGCCACGCCGCGCGACACCGCGCCGCGAAAGCTGTCGGAATTGTTCGTCCCCGACGACGACAAATACGACCCCGAGCACGTGGGCGACCCCGGCCGCGAAGCCTGGAAGGAACTGCGGTCGGCCGCCGGCTCCGAGCCGCGGCCGCGGGCCGACGGCGAGAGTCCCTCGGCGGCCGGACCGATCCTGCGGCGGTAAATGGCGCTAAATATCGCCGCCCTCGGAGCCTGTGACACGGCGCGACAAGGCCACTTCACTTGAAATTGCAGCCGCAAGAGCACAAAATGAACTATCCGGGTTCGACCCTCCCGCCGCGGTTATCTCACCTGCCCCCGGGCAAGACCCTCACGACGAAGGCGCGATCATGTCTATTTCCACGAAGGAAGACGAACAGCGTGCGTCCAAATTCGCCGCCGTGCTGAAAAATGCCGGGTCGGCCCCCGCGGCGCGCCGCCGCGCCGCCGCCGGATTCCCCGCTGGCTGGTCAGCGGAACCGTGGCCCTGGTGGCCCTGGTGCTCGTGGGCGCCGTACTCAAGGAAACCTTGCTCTCGTCGTCGGCGGCCCCCCAGAACATCCTCACCGAAAAGGTCCGCCGGGCCGACCTGATCGTCTCGATCACCGAAGACGGCGCGGTGGAAAGCGCCAGAACACGGACATCAAGTGCGAGCTGCCCGGCGGCGGCACGATTCTATGGCTGGTTAAGGACGGCACGGAGGTGAAGAAGGGGGACAAGCTGGTCGAGTTCGACAAGTCGGGCATCGAGGACAAGATCAGCGCCCAGCAGATTCTCTACGAAAAGGCGATGGCCACGAAGATCGAAGCCCAGAAGAACTGGGAGGCCTCGGAAATCGCCGTCGACGAGTACATGGAGGGAACCTATACGCAGGAGCTCCAAACGCTGAAAGTCAACGAGACCGTGGCCAAGGAAAACCTGGAAAGCGCCAAGAATCTGTTGGCCTTTTACAACCGCATGGCGCCAACGGCTACGTGACCACCTTGCAGCGCGATGCCCAGGCCTTCGCGGTCGAGCAGTCGAAGCTCAACTTGGACGTCGCCCAGACTGCCATCAGGGTGCTGGAGAATTACACCAAGCGCAAGACGCAGGTGGAGCTGGAGTCGGTGCGGGATTCCAACAAACAGAAAATGGCCTCCGAGAAGGCGGCGTTCGAGCAAGAAGAGAAGCGCCTGAGGCGCTACGAGGAGCAGCTCACCAAGTGCGAAGTCTACGCGCCCGACGACGGCATGGTCGTGTATGCCAACGAGCAGCAGCAGCGGCGGGGCAGCAGCAGCCGCACCAGCGCGGTCGAGGACGGTGCGATCATGATCGAGCGGCAGACGATGATCCGCCTGCCCGACCTGTCGCACATGCAGGTCAAGTGCACCGTACACGAATCGAAGATCGACAGCCTGAAGCGCGGCATGCGGGCTCGCATTCGCATTCAGGATCATGAATACCAGGGGATCGTCACTTCGGTAGCCAACCAGCCCGAGCCGGGCGACTGGTTTTCCGGCAACGTGCGCGAGTACGCGACCGTGGTGAGCATCGAGAGCGACCCGCACGGCCTTCGGCCGGGATTGACTGCGGCAGTCGAAATTCTCGTGGCCAACGTTCCCAACGTGCTCAGCGTGCCGGTACAAGCGGTCGTCGAAAAGCGGGGCAAGTTCTATTGCTGGATCAACGACGGCGGAGTGCCCAAGCGGAGAGACGTCGTGCTGGGGGTCAGCAACAACACGCGCATCGAAATCAAGGACGGCGTGGCCGAAGGCGACGAAGTCCTGCTCAATCCACGGGCAGCGGTCGATGAGGCCAGCGAAGACGAGCACACCGAGGAGAACGTCGACGTCAAGCAGCGGTTCGGCGGCGACAAGCCGGCCTCGCTGCCGCCGCCGTCCGGCGGAGCCCCGGCGGTTGCCGGCAATGGGCCGCCCAAGCTGGATATCGCGTCGCTCGACAAGGACGGCGACAAGAAGATCAGCAAGGAGGAAGCGCCGGAACGAATGAAGGAGTTCTTCGACAAGCTCGATTCGAACTCCGACGGCTTTATCGACGCCAAGGAACTGGCCGCCTTGCGCAGCCGTCGAGGCGGCGGCCCCGGCGGTCCAGAAGGCGGTCCCGGCGGACCACCGGGCGCGCCGGGTGCGCCCGCTGGAGGCGCTCGGGGCGGTCCGGCAGGCACGGCCGGAGGCGGTTGAGCGGGATTGCCGCGCGGGGGGCACATTTGTCAAACGACGCCCGCTCGTCAATCGATACCATGTGGCGGCGCGACCCAGCGCCCCTCGGCGCCCGGCGCGCCAGTTAGAGACTGCCAACGAAGGGCGGACAATCGCTTGGGCTCACGATTCTGGCAAACGCTGCGGTTGGGGCTCAAAAGCCTGCTGCTGCACAAGCTGCGCTCCGGCCTGGCCGTGCTGGGCATCCTCATCGGCGTGACGGCCGTGATCTGGCTGGTGGCCATGGGCGAAGGCGTCAGCTACCAGGCCCAGCAGCAGATCAAGGACCTGGGGGCCAACAACATCATCGTCCGCAGCGTGAAGCCGCCCCAGGACGCGACCCGGCGGGCGGCGGCTTCTTCATCGACTACGGCCTGCTGCGCGACGATTTCGATCGCATCCTGGCGAACGTGCCCACGATGCGCCAGGCCGTGCCGATGCGCGAGATCAGCCGCGAGGTCCGCAACCTCGACCACGTCGCTCGACGCCAAGCTGGTCGGCTGCACCGCCGACTACTCAGCACTGAACCACCTGCGCCTGGCCCGCGGCCGGTTCCTCTCCGACGTGGACCTCGAAGGGGCCGACAACGTCGCGTGCTCGCCCACAAGACGGCCCAGGAACTCTTCCCCTATGAAGACCCGATCGGCCAGACCGTGCAGATCGACAAGGCACCGACTTCTACGTGGTCGTCGGGCAGACCGGCCGAGCGGACCGCCTCGGCGGCGGCATCGGCGGCAGCCTGGCCGCCCAGGAGTACAATCAGCGACGTTTACATTCCGCTGTCGACGCTTCCGCTGGCGGATCGGCGACATGGTGATGACCAGCCGCTCGGGCAGCCGCGAGGGCGAGATCGTCGAGCTCAGCCAGATCACCGCTCACGGTCGGCGACCTGGACGAGGTCGACGACCACGGCCGACATCGTCCGCGCGCTGCTGGAGAAGTACCACAAGAACGTCGACTACGCCGTCGTCGTGCCCAAGGAGCTGCTGCAGCAGGCCGAGATGATGCAGATGATGTTCAACGTGCTGCTGGTGCTGATCGCCGGCATCTCGCTGCTGGTCGGCGGCATCGGCATCATGAACATCATGCTGGCCACGGTGACCGAGCGGACGCGCGAGATCGGCATCCGCCGCGCCCTGGGCGCCACGCGGCGCGACATCATCTCAGCAGTTCCTCACCGAGACGGTGGTGCTCTCCGGCATGGGCGGCCTGCTGGGCGTGCTCTTCGGGTTCCTCTGCAAGCCGGCCGATCGTCGGCACGCGAGGCCGCGATGCGGCACGTGTTCCCCGAAGTGATCGCCGTCGCTGCCGCCGAACATCCAGGAACCTCCAGCCGCGGATCGCGCTCTGGTCGATCCTCGTGGCCTTTGATCTCGATGGCCGTGGGGGTGCGTGTTCGGCTTGTACCCGGCCCAGCGGGCAGCCAACATGGACCCGATCGAGGCCCTCCGCCATGAATAGCCGCCGTCCCCGCCCCGCGTCCCGCCAGAGATGAGCACGCCCGCCAGCCAATCGAGTGTTCCCCGCACAGGGATTGCGTTCCGTGAACATGGCCGCCCAAGTCGTCGACCTCCACAAGGACTACGTCCTCGGCGCGGCATCGTCGTCCGCGCCCTGCGCGGCGTGTCGCTCGACTTTCCGCGAGGGGGACTTCGTGGCCATCATGGGCGCCTCGGGCTCGGGCAAGAGCACGCTGTTGAACTTGCTGGGCTGCCTCGACCGCCCCACCTCGCGGCCAATACGTCCTGGGCGGACAGCGACGTTTCGCGGCTCGACGACGACGAGCTGTCCGGCATCCGCAGCCGCTAGCCTCGGCTTCATCTTCCAGTCGTACAACCTCATCCCCCAGTTGACCGTCGTCGAGAACATCGCAGTGCCGCTGAGCTACCAGCGGGGACCTGTCGGCGGCGGCCAGGCAGCGGTGCATCGACATGGCCGAGCTGGTCGGCCTGGCCGACCGCCTCGACCACCGCCCCTCGCAACTCTCCGGCGGCCAGCAACAGCGCGTGGCCATCGCCCGGTCGCTGGTCAACAATCCCCACATCATCCTGGCCGACGAGCCCACGGGCAACCTCGACTCGGCCACCGGCGAACGAGATCATGCAGATGCTCGAAGCGCTGAACGCCGCCGGCAAGACGATCATCATGGTCACCCACGAGCCCGACATCGCCGCCCGAGCGCACCGCACCTTGCGAATGCGCGACGGCATGTTGGAGTCGCACACGCCGGCCGGTGCATTGGCCTAGCAAACCGGCATCGTTTGACGGTCTGGGACGAACAGCACGTGCCGCGTGCAGCAGGTGCCAACGTGCAGCAGTGCCACGCGACGGTCCGGGCGGCTGCGTAGCAGACACCCGTGCTGCAGCACTGGCGAACAAGCCGGCAGCGGCACCCCGCATGACCGAATCGGCAGCCGGTCTCCGCGGTCAGTTTCCGGCGAAGACTCTCGGCTCGGCGACCGCTGCATCCGAGCTCGCGGCCTGCCGCCACAGCCGGTGGAGCGTGGCCGGCACTCGCGCGGCCGCCAGGCACAACAGCGGCGCCGTCAGCGAGCCCCAATACTGGTTGAAGTCGTAGCCGGCGATGCTGAAGGCCACGGTGTAGCCGGCAACCGTCAGTCCGATCCGGCGGCCGGCCGGCGTGTTCCATTCGGCCGCTCCCACGAGCACCGTCGCCAGGTAGACGGCCGACACCCATTGCGGCAGGATGAGCAGAAAGCCGTTCATCTGCACGGTCGAAATCAAGAAGCCGGCGCCGCCCAATTGCAGCCAGCCGCCGGCATGCGCCACGTCGGCGCCGCCGATCCGCGGCAATACCTGCCAGGCGTGCAGCCCAAAGTAAATCGCGTAGGCCGCCAGCCCCGCGCCCCACAGCGCCAGCTCGCGGTAGCGCCGCCCGGTCGCGGCCAGCAGCGCGCACAACAGGCAATAGGGCGCGACCAGTTCGCGAAAGAAGAGCGCCGCGATGCCAGCCGCCACGGCCGACCGCTCGCGCTTCACGCCGAACAGCACGGCCGACAGCGCCATGAGCACGCCGGCCCACAATTCCGACATCACGACCAGCTCGCCCAGCACGCAGGGCAACAGCGCACCGCCGAGCAGCACCACGCCGAACAATCCTTCGCGCGCGCTCCCCTCGCTGGCCAAGAGCGAAAATGCAAACACCACGAGCAACAGCCCCAGCCCGCCCAGCACGACGTCGGCCACGTCGATCGACGGCATTTTTCCCACGAGCCACACCGGCAGCGGCGTCCGCCAGTTGAACACGCTGCGGGTCGGATAGCCGCGCGTGCAGCTCGGTTTCGATGGCGTCGTAATAGGGCTGGCCGGCGTGAATCCGCCCGACTTCGGCCACGTACAGCTCGACGTCGCCCGGCCCGCGCGGGGCCGCGTCGGCGAAGCCGCTTTTCAAGGGCGAGAACGTGACGGCCACGAAGAAGGCCGTCGCCGCCAGGAACAGCGCCAGCGCGACGCGCGCGTGCAGCCGGGCCCCCCGGGTTGGCGAAACGTGCGACAGCGGATCGGACATGGAATCGACCCCGAGCGCCCCGAAACTTTGCCCAGGGAGAATCGTCGGCGGCCACGAACTGGGCACTGAAGCGTAGCTCGCCGGCGCCCGGTTCTGCGGTTGCCGGCGCATCGCCGCGGCCGCGTCAGAGGCGCTGCATCCGGCAGAATCGGCCCGCCGCGGCGGTGGCTACGCGGTCTCTTGGGCCGGCTTGGGGGCAATCTTGTCGCGGAACATGAAGGCGAACACGATCATCACGACCGTGGCAGCGATTGCCGGCGTCAGCCAGAAATCATGCCAGTTTCGAGTGCCGTCGGAAGCGGTGAAATAATTGGCGGTCGTTCCCGCCAATTGGGAACCTATGAAGCCGCCGATTCCCCACGTCACGAAAGCCAGGAAGCCTTGGGCCGAAGCCCGGATCGTATCGGGCGCCTTCTGATCGACGTAAATGTAGCCGGTGACGAAAAAGAAGTCGTAGCAAATACCGTGCAGGATGATGCCCAGGTACAGCATCCACATGCGATCGTCGGCATTGCCGATACTGAACAGGAAATAGCGCACGGCCCAAGCCGCCATGCCCACCAACAGCATGTATTTGACGCCGAGCCGCACGAAGAAGAAGGGCATGATGAGCATGAAGAAGATCTCGGACATTTGCCCGTAGGTCATCTTGCCTACGGCGTTCTTCACCTGCACGTCGCCGAGAAACGTCTCGGCAAAGCTGTAGTAAAACTGCAATGGAATGCAAATCAGAAACGAGCCGACAACGAAAACCGTGAACGACCATTGCTTCATCAGCCGCAACGAGTCCAGTCCCAACACCGTTCGCACGTCGACCCGGCCAGCTTGTTTCGAGGGCGGCGTGTTCGGCAGCGTCAAACAAAACAGTGCAAGGCAAATCGACTGCGCCGGCGGCCAACTGGAACTGCGTGCTCTCGTCTCCAATCCCCAGAAAGCCCACCACCAGCCCCGCCGCGATCCAACCGATCGTGCCCAGCACGCGAATTCCGGGAAACTGCCGTTCGGGGTCACTCAGGTGGGTAAAGGAAAGGGAATTCGTCAAAGCCAACGTCGGCATATAGCATAAGAAGTACACCATCAGCACCGACAAAAAGGCCGGATAGCTTTGCGTCAGCGACACGCCGACCAGCAGCGCGCCGCCCAACAAGTGCAGCACGGCCAGGATCCGCTGAGTCGCGAAGAACCGGTCGGCCACCATGCCCACGAAAAACGGGGCGATCATCGCCCCGATCGGCGAAGTCGCGTACACCCAGCCCTGTTGGGTTCCCGTAAAGCCGAGAATCCGGCTGACGTAGCCTCCCATCGAGACGAAAAACGCCCCCCAGGCGAAATACTGCAGGAACATCATCACTGACAGCTTCACGCGGATCGACAGTTCGAGCGGCACGATGCCGGCCTCGCCCGCGGGGGTCGTCATTTCGCTGTACGCGGTTTCATGCGGCGGCTTGGTCGGCGTCGACACGGACGTTCTCTCCTGACTGGTGAGCCATTCAGCGACCCGCGAACGCTCGCACGCGGCGCGCGTCGCGGAAAGCAAAAGCCGGTATTCTAGTTCCCGCCGCCGCGCCATGCCACTAGCGAATCGCGGCCCGGCGCCGCTGCGCTCGCGGCGAGCCCCGAGCGTCAACTTGAGGATGGGGTGGGGCCGCTCGACGGACACCCGACAAGCGGCGCGCACGGGTGTCTCTTCGAGCCGCCCGTGGCACCCACTCGCGGCCCCTTCAATCGCGGCGAGCCCCGAGCGTCAGTGCGGGGATTCCCGGCGCGAACCCTCGATGCTGCCCGCGCACGGGAGTTTCTTCGAGCCACCCGTGGCACCGCAACGTCGCCAACACACCTACCGCGGCGCACGCACGTCCGACGTGCCCGGCTGCGAACCGGGGCGGCTGGCCAGGATCTGCTGCAGGGCGTCGATGCTCGTCGGCTTGGTCAGATGGAAGTCGAAGCCCGCCTCGATTGCTCGCCGCCGATCCTCCTCCTGCCCGTAGCCGGTCAAGGCCACCAGGTAAATCCCCCGCCACTCGCCCCGCGCGCGAATCTGGCGGGCCACTTCATAGCCGTTCATGCCGGGCATCGCGATGTCGAGAAACACCACGTCCGGCTTCTTGGCGGCCATCGCCTCCAAGGCCTCGGCGCCGCTGTGCGTGACCTCGACCTCCTGGCCGATCGCCTGCAGCATCATGCCCAGCGTGACGGCCGACGCCCGCAGGTCGTCGACCACCAGCACGCGATGCCGCGCCAGGCCGGCATAGTGCCGCAGCGTGTGGCGCTGGCCGTCCTTCTTGGCGGCCGACTGGCGATCCAGCGCCCTCAGCGCCACGACGAACTCGCTGCCGCGCCCGGGCCCTTCGCTCTTGGCTTCGATCGTGCCGCCGTGCAGCTCGACCAGCCGTTTGACCAGCGTCAGCCCGATGCCCAAGCCGCCGTGGGCCCGATCGAGCGTCTGGTCGACCTGTTTGAAGATCTCGAAGATCTGCGAGAGCATGTGCGTGGGAATGCCGGGCCCGTTGTCGCGCACGCGGGCCACGGCCCGCTGGCCGTCGCGCTCGACGGAGACCCAAATCACGCCCCCCTGCGGCGAATACTTGGCGGCGTTGTGCAGGATGTTGCCGAACACCTGCGTCAGCCGGGCCACGTCCCCCTCGACGAACAGCGGCTCTTCGGGCAGGGTCATGGTCAGGCGGTGGCCGCGGAATCGATCAGCGGCTGGATGGCCTCGACCGAGCCGGCCACGAGCGTGCCCAGGTCGACCGCCTGCTTGTGCAGTTCGATCTTGCCCCGCGTGATCCGCGAGACGTCCATCAGGTCGTCGATCAGGCGGATCATCTGCTGGACCTGCCGCTCCATCATCTCCCGCATCCGCTCCATCTCGTCCTTGTCGTTCTCGATCATCGGCCACAGTTGCAGGGCATTGCTCAGGGGCGACAGCGGATTGCGCAGCTCGTGGGCCAGGGTGGCCAGGAACTCGTCCTTGCGGCGATCGGCCTCCTGCAGGGCTTCGGCCTGCCGCAGCATCTGCTGTTCGTGCTGCTTGCGTTCGCGGATTTCGCGAAACACGAGGATCGCGCCGCCCACGGCGCTGGCGCCCGACATGATCGGACCCGCGCTGTCGTCGATCGGCCACTCCTGACCGTCCTTGGCCACCAGGATCGTGTGGTTGGCCAGGCCCATGATCCGCCCTTCGCGCAGGGCCCGTACGGCGGGGTTCTCGACCGGCTCGCGCGTCTCCTCGTTGACGATCTGAAACACGACGTCCAGCGGCTGGCCCACGGCGTCGGCCTGGCTCCAGCCGGTGAGCCGTTCGGCCACCCTGTTGAGGAAGCTGACCTTGCCGCGCGCGTCGGTGGCGATCACCGCGTCGCCGATACTGGCCAGCGTGGCCCGCAGCAGCTCGCGCTGCTGGTTGACGGCCGCCGTCCCTTCGAGCATGCTCACCAGGTGTCGCCGCAGGAGCCACACGAATGCGCCTACGGCCGACACGCCGAGCAGCGCCGAAAACACCGTGCTCAACCGTGCGCGGCGGAAGCTCTGTTGGCTGGCCGCGGTGCGCGCGTCCAGCAGATCCAATTCGCGGTGTCGCATTTCGGAGACGACCTCGCGAATCTGCTGCATCATCTCCAGTCCGTTGCCGGCCTTGACCACCGCCGCGGCCGTGGCCGCGCCTTCGCGGCGCCGCAGCTCGATGCCCTCGCGCAGATGCTGAACCTTCTGGGCCAGCAGCTCCTTGAGGCGGGGAATCGCCTTTTGCTGCTCCTCGTTGTCGGCGACCAGCTCGCCCAGCTCGCGGACGCGCTCGTCGAGCACCTTGAGTGCCGCCTGGTAGGGATTGAGATACTCCTCGTCTCCGGTCAGCAGGTAACCCCGCGCGCCGGTCTCGGCGTCCTTGATGGTCGAGACCAGCTGCTCCAAGGCCCCCAACGCTTCGTGGGAGTGGGCGACCCAGCGGGAGTCGTCGTGCAGCCGACCGATTTCGCGGTACTCGATCAGCGACGACACGATGATCATCGCCACCACCAGCCCGATGCCGATGACCAATCCTGTTTGCCTGTTGGGTTGCATGCCAGAAGAGCACGGCGGTGCCGCGGGTCCGGGCGTTGCACGAACAAAGGGCTCGTGCCAGCGCCATTTTAGATCACGCCGCGCCTGGCCGCGAGGCGGTCCGCCGCCACCCGCTGTCGCCCGAGCCTACCGCGAGCGCCGCCGGTGGCGCTCCGCCGCGGAGGTCAACTTGACACGTTCCGCCGCGAGTGATAGTTTTCTTTGTTCCCAAGCGCGCGGGGGATTAGCTCAGTTGGGAGAGCGTCTGGCTGGCAGCCAGAAGGTCAAGGGTTCAAGTCCCTTATCCTCCACTAGAAGCAGAAACCACGGGGAAAACGCCATTTTGCAAGCCGCAGGGTGGCGTTTTATCTTTTGGTGCCAGGCCGTTGCCATGATTCGCGGCGGCCTGCTCGCCGCAATCATGCTTCGCTCGACGTCAAACGTCGGCAGGCTGCACGATTAAGTGTTAGAATTCATCGTGCGTACATCAAGGCAACGATACAGGAGCAACCGTGGTTTACATGAACGTCAGGGAACGCGAGTCGATTCAAGAGGCCGTGCGCCGGTTCCGCAAGTTAGTTGAGCGCAGCGGCATCAAGAAGGAAATGCGCCGGCGGGAATACTACATCAAGCCGAGCGAATTGATTCGCCGTGCCAAAGACCGGGCCACGCGCCGCGCCGATGCTGCGAAGCTCGAGGGCGCGTAGAGGAACTCGGGCCAGCGGTTTGCCCCAGCAATTGCGATTCGGGCTCGAGATGGCCCCGCAGGTCGTCCAGCCGTGACTTATGCGTGGACATTGACCAGGGAGGTGCGCACATGGACGAGCCGACCGATCACGGTCTGAAGATCGCCGCCACGCCGGCAGACGATGCTGGCCCTGAGTCCGGCACCGTTCCCCACGCCAATGCGCACGGCATGGGCGGCCAATCGTCGGCGGGCAAGGCGAGCTCAGCCGCCACGAACGCATTCCCGGCGACGCCAGCCGAAGCGGGCAAGCCGGCATCTGCCGCTGGCAATCGACGGCGCCGGCGGCGGGGGGGCACTGTCAAACGGACCCCCGAAGAAATGCAGATTGAAATCGAACGCATCAATCGCCTGAACGGCAACATCAGGCCCGGCATTGCCCGCGGTACGCATCCCGACGATGTCGACGATTGAGCGGCCCCAACGACCACCCCAGCACCAGGCTACGAAAGGTCCGCGCCAAGGGCGCCGAGCAGCGCGCCGTCGGACCGGGCACTGCGGGCGACCTGATGAAACAAATCGCGGCCCTCTACGCGCAGGCCGCAAACCTCCGGCGAGATGGCGTGCCGCTTAAGAAGCTCAGTGCCGAGCGGCAAAAACTGGAGCGGCAGGCTGCGGAGCTGAACCGCCGATTGATGGCGCTGTAAAACAGCCGGGCCACCGGCAGGTATTTCCAGCGGCGCCGCGTCGATCCCTTTGGCCTTCAGTCCAATCTCCACGGCGCTGGCCTGCCTCACCTGGCCCGCCTCGGTTGCCGCGTCGGGCGAATGGCGGTACGATTCGGAACCACCGCATCTACGTCGCCAGAGGAGAAAACCCATGCCAACCGAAGCCCAATGCCCCTTCCACCACACCGCCGGCGGCGGCACGTCGAACCGCGACTGGTGGCCGAACGAATTGAAGCTCGAACTCCTGCACCAGCATTCCTCCAAGTCCAATCCCATGGGCGAGGACTTCAACTACGCGGCCGAGTTCCAAAGCCTCGACCTGGCGGCCGTGAAGAAAGATCTCGCGGCGCTGATGACCGACTCGCAGGACTGGTGGCCGGCGGACTTCGGCCACTACGGCCCGTTGTTCATTCGCATGGCGTGGCACAGCACCGGCACCTACCGCATCGCGGACGGCCGCGGCGGCGGGGGAAGGGGCCAGCAGCGCTTCGCGCCGCTCAACAGTTGGCCCGACAACGTCAGCCTGGACAAGGCACGCAGGCTTCTTTGGCCGATCAAGCAGAAGTATGGCCGCAAGATTTCCTGGGCCGACCTGATCGTCCTGACAGGCAACGTCGCGCTGGAAACGATGGGATTCAAGACCTTCGGTTTCGGTGGCGGTCGCGAGGACGTCTGGGAGCCGGATCAGGACGTCTATTGGGGCGCCGAGACGACCTGGCTGGGCGACAAACGCTACACCGGCGACCGGGAACTCGAAAATCCGCTGGCCGCCGTGCAGATGGGCTTGATTTACGTCAACCCGGAAGGCCCGAACGGCAACCCCGATCCGGTCGCCGCGGCGCGGGATATCCGCGAGACCTTCGCGCGCATGGCGATGAACGACGAGGAGACGGTGGCGCTGATCGCCGGCGGCCATACGTTCGGCAAGACCCACGGAGCCGGCCCCGCGTCGGATGTGGGGCCGGACCCGGAAGCGGCCGGCCTCGAGGAGCAGGGCCTGGGCTGGAAGAACAGCTTTGGCACCGGCAAGGGCGCCGACACGATCACCAGCGGCCTGGAAGTCACCTGGAGCACCACGCCCACGAAGTGGAGCAACGACTTCTTCCAGAACCTGTTCGGCTACGAATGGGAACTGACGAAGAGCCCGGCCGGAGCGAATCAGTGGACACCGAAGAATGGCGCCGGCGCCGGCACGGTGCCGGCACGCCCACGACCCGTCCAAGCGCATCGCGCCCTCGATGCTGACCACCGACCTCGCCCTGCGGTTCGACCCGGCCTACGAAAAGATCTCGCGCCGCTTCATGGAGAACCCGGATCAGCTCGCCGACGCGTTCGCCCGGGCGTGGTTCAAGCTGACGCACCGCGACATGGGCCCGCGCGCGCGTTATCTCGGCCCGGAGGTTCCCGCCGAAGAGCTCATCTGGCAGGACCCCATCCCCGCGGTGAATCACAAATTGATCGATGCCGGGGACATCGCCTCGCTGAAGGGCAAAATCCTGGCTTCCGGTCTGTCCGTCTCGGAGCTGGTTTCCACCGCCTGGGCGTCGGCGTCCACGTTCCGTGGTTCCGACAAGCGCGGCGGCGCCAACGGCGCCCGCATTCGCCTGGCACCGCAAAAGGATTGGGAAGTCAATCAGCCTGCCCAACTGGCGAAGGTGCTGAAGACTCTGGAGGGCATCCAGAGCGCGTTCAACGGCGCCCAGTCTGGCGGCAAGAAGGTCTCGCTGGCGGACCTGATCGTGTTGGCCGGCTGCGCAGGCGTCGAGCAAGCGGCGAAAAACGCCGGTCACGAGGTCACGGTTCCCTTCACGCCGGGACGCATGGACGCCTCGCAGGAGCAGACCGACGTGGAATCGTTCGCCGTGCTCGAACCCATCGCGGACGGCTTCCGCAATTACCTCAAGGGCAAATACACCGTATCGGCCGAAGCGCTGCTGGTCGATAAGGCCCAATTACTGACCCTGACCGCGCCCGAAATGACGGTGCTCGTGGGCGGCATGCGCGTCCTGAAGACCAACTTCGCAGCGGTGCCGCACGGTGTCTTCACCAAGCGACCGGAGGCGCTGACCAACGACTTCTTCGTGAACCTGCTCGACATGAGCACCGAGTGGAAGCCGGCTTCGAAAGACGCCGACGTGTTCGAAGGCCACGATCGCAAGACGGGCGAACGGAAGTGGACCGGCACGCGTGTCGACCTGGTCTTCGGTTCGAACTCCCAACTCCGCGCCCTGGCCGAAGTCTACGGAAGTTCCGACGCCCAGAAGAAGTTCGTCCACGACTTCGTCGCGGCCTGGAACAAGGTGATGAACCTCGATCGCTTCGACCTCGCCCGTTCGTAACACGAACGTCTTCGAGGGCCTCGGATTTGAAAAAGTTCGCCCCGCGTGCACGTGCCCAACCGGCAGACCCAGGGAAACTGCCCGACGTCAATCGCGCCTGAATCTCACCCGCCATAGGCGGTCGAGCGGCGAAATTGTTCGACCGGGCGGCCGTTCTTGCGCTTGATCAGGCGGCTTGTCAACAGCGTCTTGGCCAGGCTCGCGCACGTTTCGTCGAGCTTCGCGGCGTCGTAGTTCTCCAGCATGTCGCCGAACTGGCTGGTGTGCGCGGCCGACGCCTGGGCCTTCTTCTCGAGCACGTCGCTGATGTCGACCGTGTAGTTGGGCTGGTTCGAGAAAAAGAAAAAGGCCACCGGCACCTGGTGGTGCTTGAAGCCCTCGCGCTCCAGCTCGGGAAAATACAGCCGCCAGGCCGCGGCCCGCATGGCGTCGGCCGTGATCACCGCCGCGCTGCGATGATCGCTCTTGTGCCACTGCTCGTACGGCGCGCCCGGGTCGATCGACAGCACCGCGTCGGGGCGATGCCGGCGAATTTCGCGGGCCACCTGCCTGGTCAGCTCGCGGCGGTCGACGTATTCGAGCATGCCGTCATCGTGGCCCAACCAGGTGATGTGATCCTTGGGGATGCCCAAGATCGCGCAGGCGTCTTCTTCTTCTTGGCGGCGGATCGCGGCCAGCTTTTCCTTGGTCATCGCCGGATCGTTCGAGCCCGCGTTGTCGGTCGTGTAGATCAGAATCTGCACGTTGTTTCCCTTGGCCGCCAGCATCGACAGCAGCCCCCCGGAAGTGAACGTTTCGTCATCCGGATGCGGCGTCACCGCCAGCACCGTCTTGCCCGTCCATTTCTCGATCCGATCGCTGCCCGTATATTCCGGCTCCGCCTGAGCGACCTGGCCGCGGGCGAGTGAGGGAGCGAACAACACCACGGCCAAAGTGGCGGCGATGAGAAGCTTGAGGATTGGTTCGACGGAAGCGGGACGCTCTTGAGGGACGATCATCAAAGGAAGCCTTCTTCAAAGAGTCTGCTTGACTGCCAGGCCCGGCGCGAAACATTGCCGATGCAAGTCTGCCAGAGCCAATGGCGAAGTTCAAGGCTCGACGCCTGTCTCGGTGTGTCGGCCCGAAGCAGGATGCCAGCGGCCGATTGTGCGCTCAGGACACGCCCTCCTCAGCGCACCAGGACGCGCGTCGACGACACATACACGTTTACCGCTATCCCACGCGGTCCTTCGTGTCCGACGAGTGCGCCACGGCTCCGGCTTGCTGAACCGAGATTGGACGTTGGCGACGTCAGCCGCCGCTCTCTGGCACGTTGCTGACGCACTTCGTCCGGGCCACTTTCCACGCTAGCCGGATGGGTGCGTCAACAGTAGATTACACCGCTAGAACAAAGCACCGTACCACCCTCAGGTGAGGGGAGGGATTACATGAAACCGTCATCGTGGCCCTGGTGGACAATTGCGCTGTTGTGCTCAGTCGTCGCAATGCTATTGACGGCAGTCGCGATGTGGCTGCAAAGCCCAATGGCACTCGGGCTTTTGGCCGTGGGGCTGTTGGTTTTCCTTCTGGTGCTTTGGAGCAATCCTGCCTATCGCTACTGGAAGGCATTCAACGCACTAAATAGGTCCACAAAAAATGGATAGTGGCTCAGGCCGCGAGGGCCTGCGGATAAATCGACGTTTCGATGGCAAAGGTGTCCTTGTATCCAAACCAATCGAACGCCAACTCAACGAGCTCGTCGATCGACTGGCAACGATGATTGCGGGTGATTTCCTCATGCAGGTGCCACCACACGCGCTCGATTGGGTTCGTCTGCGGAGCATACGTGGGCAGAAAATGAATCGTGATTCGGTGACCCCACCGCGCAAGAAACTCGTCGACCGCTCGGCAGTCGTGAAACTTCGCGTTGTCGCAGATGACATGAATGTGCCGATAGCAACGCAGTCGTTTTCGGAGGTCGTCCAGGTGGGCGACGAACAGCTTCGCGTTGCGCTGCGTTGCCGGTTCGCTCACCAGCAGCTTTCCGGTGCGCCAGTGCAGCGATCCGGCCAAGTACCGCTTCACGTTGGTGCCGGGCGTTTCCACACAGGCTTGCCGGCCACGACGCATCCACATCGAGCCGATCTTGGGGTTGGTGTTGATGTCGACCTCGTCCTGAAACACAACCGTCTCGTCATCGGGCACACTGACCAACAAACGGCGAATCGCCCGCAATTTGCGGGCATAGTCGGGGTCCTTGGGCCCCAGCACCGGTCGCGGCCGACGCCACACGATCTGCTCTCGTGCCAGGCTGCGCCTGACCGTTTCAGCACTGATGTTGATGTGATGCTCTTCCCACAGCAAGAGCACCAACGTGCCGCACGACCAGCGGCTACGCAGAAAACCAAAATCGCGCGGCGTCTTTTGAATCACCCAGCGAACCACGATGGCCACCCACCACACGACCAGTACCCTCGGGCGTCCTCGCTTCGCGCCGAACACCGCGTCGATGCCGTCCTGCTGAAAACGCTGCTGCCAGCGGCTGATGGTCCGCGGGCTGGTAAACAGGATGGCGGCGATTTGGCTCCAGGCGTGACCGTCGGCCAAAAGCAGCAGCACATGCGCCCGCAAACGCAGGGCCGGGTCGGAAGATTTGCGATACAACTCCAACAACACCTTGCGGTCCTTTGGCTTCAAGCCGATACTGCCGTCCATGGCTTGGTCTCCGGGGCCCGTTGTCGTTAAGCAACAACTACCCTAGAACCAAGCCTGTTTTTTTGAAAAGACCAACCGACGCTCCGCTATCCCAATTACGTGGACCTATTTAGTCGGAATGTGGTTCGGTTGTCGCATTGCTCCCACCTTGTTCTTGTCAGCGGAATGGCATGAAGGGCAATTTGGCTTCTTGATGACCAACGATGTATCAGGCGTGTTTGACGCATTTGTTGGCATTGTCGCGATCGCGCTTCTCATCGCGCATTTTTTCAGGGACGGTCGCCCATTTCTCACACATCTTCAATCACTCATCCACCGCGAGTCTCAGACGCAACGATCGACGACCGGTTCACAACAGCAGAACCGCTTTGGAAGTATCTTCGGCGGTCGAAATGTCTTCAACGTCACGCACGCCACACCAGATGCCCATTCAACTGGTGTACCCGTTCACGCGGAACTCGACATTGCGCGTGGGCACATCGAGTCCAACAATCCGGACGTTGCGCTTGCGTTTCTTGAACAGTTGCGGATTCGCGCCGGCAGCGGAATGAACGCACATGAGCGGTATAGACTCGCTGCGTTGAGTGGTCGTGCCCACAAACTTAAAGGAGACTTCGCGAAGGCGGCAAAATTCTTTATCGAGGCGAAAAACCATGAGCCCAATGAGCGAGATGCACAACAACTTGAGGCAGTTGCGTATGCCCTGCTTAACGACAATGCGAAAGCACTCGCGGTGACCGACGCACTATTGGCAAAGCATCCTGACTCAACAGTGGCACTAGCACTGAAAATCAGACTCTCGCCCGATTCCTGTTCGGTAGAAGAACTTGAAGCGTTAGTTCCCGCGCATCTTCGCGACGATGCCGAACTACTGGCCGCTCTTGGTCAGCGATGCAAGGCGATAGACGACTCGACAAAGCGTGAGAGCTATTTTCGCCGCGCCATCGCCAGTCTGCCCGATTCACACATCTTGATGGATGAACTCGCCTCATCCATTGTGGCCGTGGAGACCTTGGCCCTACAGACATCGGGCTCGACTCTGCCAGTCACAGGGGCTGCCGCCGCGCGTCTGAACGAGGCTTGCGATCTTATCAACAGGGTGTTTGAGAAAGGCGACTTTTCAAAGCAGGCAAGGGCGCATAGACGGCTGGTCCGAGGTATCGCACACGATCTATGTGGCCGCTTTGAACAGGCAGAAACAGACTATCGCGCCGCACGCGAGGCGGCTCCGAACGAACAGGAAACAGCACACTACTATTTTCAGTTTCTAGTGCGCCGTGATCGAATCGACGATGCCGTTGATACGCTCCGCTCGGTCGCCACCTTGCCGGATGGCCTAGAGAATGCTGTTGATCTGGCAAAACTCCTCCACGACAGGAATCAACCGGGGGATAACCGCGAAGCGATAACAGTGCTTGAAGGCGGATTGGCTCAAGCCAAACCGGATATGGGCATCCCATTTCTTACCGACGCACTGTCAGTTCTGGTTCATCTATATGGCAATGAACAACTCCACGATGCCGCACTTGAGGTGCTAACGCGACCGATTTGCGATGCGCTTCCGCGAAGCGTCGTTGAGGCGATGCGTGCAGACATCTTCCGACGCGCGGGCCGAGCCGCCGAAGCATCAATTGCGGGGAAAAGCGCATCGGCAGCAACTTGCCGACAACGCGCCCTTAACCGAACAGGAGCGTGTTGCGAAGTCGCTGACTCGCGCCGCTCTCCATGAAGAGGCAGTAGCGGTGTGGAAACGCATTGTTCAGCCGACCGCGCTGACAACCGCCGTACGGCTGGCACTAGAGTCTGCCTATAAGTCACCCGACGACGGGTTCCTAATTGATCTTTGTGGCAGACTTCGTGCGAATGGCATCGTCGAAGCGATGTCGATCGAACTGGAAGTTGTGACGCTGGTTAAATACCACGCATACGAAGAGGCGCTTACTGCCATTGATGCTTTTCTGGCCACGAACCCGACTGGCAAGACTGCTCGAATTGCACGTCTCAATCGTTCTCAGATTGGGTTCGGGCTTGAGCGAGATGAGTTGGTTGAAAGAGACCCGGCATTGCTTCCGACCGTCGAAGAGAGCGAACCGCACATTGGCTGCATTGTCGCCCGCTTGCTGCGATTCGGACCAAGTCCCATGATTGGTGTCGAGTACGCCTATGAGCTATTGAGGGCCAACTTCAATAGTCCTGACGTTCATAAGACGTTTGTAGGTCTAGTCGGCGTCGGTGACGCTATGCTGCAGGAATGCAGGCAAGTTGGAGAAGCGATCGAAACGGGTTGTGCCGTCCAGTATCGAGACCACACCGCTGACGAGCACAAGTGGGTGATTATCGAAGACAACCCCGCGACTAACCCGATGCTGGGTGAGTTGTCCTCTACCGCTCCACTTTCGAAAGAAATGATTGGGAAGTATGTCGAAGACGAGTTCCACTTGAGGCACGACCCGATTCAGGATCGCATGGCCACAGTAACCGCCATCGTGAACAAATACGAATACCGCTCGCACGACGTGCTGGATCGTTGGGAAGACCGGTTTCCCGAAATCTTCTTCGTCAAGAAATACTCTAAGCGAAAGGAAGAGAGCCTTGAAGAACACGTCAAGTTGATCTTCAAGTCAGTTGACTTGCGATTTGAGTTCGCAAAACAGATTCACGAAGTCTACAAATCGCACCCTCTGTCAGTGACGCACTTTGCCCGTCTCTCAGATGCGTCCGTACCTGAGGCGATACAGCACCTGGCAAGCGACAAAGAGCTTCCGATTCGTTGCTGTAGCGGGGTCGAAGCCGAATGGAACGCGGCCCGCAAGGAATTGAGCAATGAATCCGTAGTTGTGCTTGACTTGACGGCCTTGGCGACAATTTTCCTGCTTGGACTTCACAAGCACTTGCAATCATTCCCCTTCCGAGTAGTCGTGTTGCGAAGCGTTCGCGACGTGTTTGCGGACTTGTTTCGGCATGAAGTCCTCATGCCGACAAGCAAGGGATCGATTACAAGACTCGATGATGGACGTTACGCGCAGATTCAGGGACTCGCCGAAAGACAAGGAACAGCGAATCGAGGCATTAAAGAAGTTTGTCGGTTGGATCGATTCTGTTGCGGAAATTCGCAGCGGCGTTGCTTTGGCCACCATGCCGGCCAAGTCTCGAAAACTGCTCATTGACGCACTCGGCGAGGCTGCTGCCGAGGCAATTGCAGTCTCATCGGCTGAGAAGGCCATCTTCTGGGCTGACGATTTCGCAGTTGCGCAAGTGGCATGCTCAGAAGTCAAGATTACCCGAGTCTGGACTCAGGTTGTTTTTGATTGGCTCGCGTCAGAGGGCCGGGTGTCGGCAACTGAACTTACGCAGGTAGCGATCTATCTAGTTTGCATCGGAATGGTGTTCACGCGCATCGGTACGGATGTAGTTGTCCGCGCCACTTCAGATGCCGATTTTGATCCCGACAAAGAGCCATTGGCGTCGTTTTGCAGGTATTTCTCTGACGAAGGCGTGACCCCGCAAGCGATCCTTTGGCTGACCGCATCAGTTCTCCCGTTGATTTGGCGAGCTGCACTATCCCGGAACAAGCAAGCTGCGGCTGCGCTCGGGCTCTTGAGAGCACTTCGTGAACGACGCGATGGAGAGGCAATGTTGGCCGCATTGCAGAAGGACGTTCACACGCTATTCGGCGTTGATCCTTTGAATGGCGACCGGTGCGCAAAAGTTATTGCACATGCGATCCGCGAGAGGCAAGATTCTGGACTAATCTTGTTGGGCGGAGGCGGCACGGTCATTGACTTGTGAATCACTCGCAACGCCTGGGCGGGACTCTCAAGCTCCGGACCGACACCTCGACGCGGCAAGTGCAGGTGATAAAACTGGTTCGGTGAGATCGCCCGACGCGCTCGATGGGACCGGCCGCGCCGCCATGACGAACCGTCCTGAGTCAGAAACTGCGGCTTTGGGGAGTTTGACAAAGCGCTTCGGTCACATCGACGTCACATCGACCGACGCAGCAACCAGCACGGCTTCCACGCCGCGTTGTCCCAGCGCCACGATGCCCGCCCGGACCGCCTCACAGCCTTCGCTTCGCGAACCTGTCGTTGTAGAATCAAGTAATCGACGACTCTTTCGCGGGAGGGAACATGACGGCCAAATTGAACTTCGTTCGGCAGCAGGGTTTTCAGGACGCCTCGTCGGAGTCGTGCAGCTATCAATATCCGGCCTTGATGTGGCAACCACGCGCGATTGGGCTGCTGGTCTTGATCGGCTTGATCCTGCAGGCCTGGCCTTACTTCCTGGCCTGGTCCTACTTCCTGGTTCTATGGGCGATCCTCTGGTGGAACGCGGCCTTTCCATCGCTCAATCCGTTCGATGCGCTTTACAATCTTCTGGTGGCGAAGCGCAAGGGGTCGCCGCGATTGACTCCGGCGCCCGCCCCGCGCCGGTTCGCGCAGGCGATGGCCGGAACCTTCATGCTCGCGATCGGACTGTCGCTGTGGTTCGGCTCGAACATCCTGGCTTGGGTGTTCGAGGGAATGCTGCTGTTCGCTCTGGGCGCGTTGATTCTGGGCGGCTTCTGCCTGGGCTCGTATCTCTTCTGGATCTTCACCAGGCACTCCGACGTCGCCAACCGAACGCTCCCGTGGTCGCCCAGCGAGTAGTGGTGTCCAACTGCATTGGCCGCCTGCTGCCGCCAAGGCGGTTGACCGTGCGGAAGGCTTCGTTTGACAGGAGGTGCCGATCGTGAAGCCGCTCTTCTTCCGCCAATTCGCGATCCTGTGCGCCGTGCTGCTGTTCGGCGCCGGCACGGCTTGGGCGAGTGCGGCGACACGCGTCTCGATCGACGGCGAGCATTGGCGGATCAACGGCCAGCCGACGTATCCGGGCACCGCGGCGGAAGGATTGTTGATGAACGTGCGGATGGCCAATGCCGTCTTCGAGGACGGCAGCCGTGCGGGATTCGACGCCGAGGCAAACACCGGCGAATTCATCGCGCGGATTCCCGACTACGTCTCGCACGGCATTCGCGCCTTTACGGTCTGCCTGCAAGGCGGCTTTCCGGGCTACGAGGGCGCGGCGAACTCGGCCTTCAACCGCGACGGATCGTTGCGAGAACCGTATCTTCGCCGCGTGCGCAAGGTGATCGAGGCCTGCGACCGCGCCGGCGCCGTCGTCATCCTGGGCTGCTACTACCAGCGGCAGGACGAGCGTCTCGAAGACGAAAGTGCCGTCCGCGCAGGCGTGGTCGAATGTCTCGCGCTGGATCAGGGAAGCCGGCTTCGGCAACGTCGTGATGGAAGTGGCCAACGAATATGGTCATGGCGGGTTCGATCATCCAATTCTAAAAGCAGGCAAACGACACGCCGAGTTGCTTCGTCTGGCGAAGGAATCCCACCCGCAGTTGCTGGTCTCAACCAGCGGCATGGGCGACGGATCGTCGAGCGATCCGGTGGCCGAGGCCAGCGACTTTCTGCTCGTCCACTTCAACACGACCCGCCTCGATGACATTCCTCGGCGAATCGAAGCCCTGAAGAAGTACAACAAGCCGATCGTTTGCAACGAGGACCAGAAGACCGCCGCCGACGGTGCTCGCGCAGCCCGGCTGTGCGTCGAGCTCGGGGCATCGTGGGGCCTGATGGAGGAGCGAATCAACCAGCACTTTCCCTTTCACTTCCACGGGGCGGATGACGATCCGGTGGTTTATGCCGAGCTCCAACGCCTTGCCACCGCTCCTGCCGGCCAGGCCTACTTTCCTCCGCCGGAATCGAAAGGCGGCTGGCGCACGCTGGGCCGTGACGACGAAATACGCCGCCTGGCGGGAATGGATCCCGAGAAGCTGGCCAGCCTGAAACAGTGGTTGCTGGACTCCGACGACCGCAAATTCGCCGCCGTCGTGATTCGCAACGGCTACGTCGTGTTGGAAGTCGAGCGCGGCAACAGCGCGAAGACCGATGCACGCCGCGTCGCGTCGGTGTCGAAGGCGGTGTGCGCCACCGTGCTGGCGATCGCGTCCGAGCAGAGCCAGCACGGCAAAACACCCCGCAAGATGTCGTTCGATGATCCCGCGTTCGACTTCATTCCCTGGGCCCGGCCGCTGAGCGACCCGCGCAAGGCAAAGATTACCGTCAAGCAATTGCTCAACCACACCTCGGGAATCTGCCCCGAGGCGACCGGCGCGCGCAACGACGGCTCGTGGGAGTACGTGCTGGGGCTCAGCGGCGACCCGCGGACCGCGAAGCTGGCGTTCGATCCCGGCCAGGGCTGCGGCTACTCGACGCACGCGCTGTGTCATGCCGCGCTGGTGTGCGAGAACGTCATGGGCAAGCCATACGACCAGTTCGCCATCGAAGCGCTGTTCAAGCCGATCGGCTGCGAGCATTGGTGGTTTCAGTATTACCACGGCGGCGAAGCGATCGGGCGGCACCCTTCGCACGGCATGGGCATGCCGGCCCGCGACCTGGCCCGCATCGCCTACTGCATGCTGCGCGGCGGCCGCTGGAGCGACGAGCAGATCGTGCCCGCGTGGTTCGTCGAGCAGACGGCAGGGCCGACGCACGACGTCGAATCGCCCGAGATGCGCTGGGGCTTCAACCCCGCAGATCTACTCTCACGGCTGGGAATTGCCCGCTCGGCTGACCGGCAAGAACAAGGAGGCGCTCGCGGCGACGGCATCCCCGCCGATGCCCGCTACAAGCCCGGCTCGGGCGGGCAACTGATGGCATTCGTGCCGAGTCTCGACCTGGTCATCACGCGCCAGACCGGCAGCAGCGGGGCCTGGCAATATGCCGAGTACCTGCGGCGGGCCTGTGCGGCCGTATTGGCCGATCAATCTGCTGCGGACTGATACCCAGCGAAGCGCGGGCTGCACCCGTCAGGTCGTTGAACGGCGCGGGGGTACCCATTGTGGCTCGCCAGCGAGCACGGCCCCCAAGCCGCGAAGGCGTCGCCGACTGAGCGGTGTTCCGACTGGCGAGTAGCCGATTATTTGCGTGGCTTCCGCCGCCCCTCGCTCGTTGATTCTTTGCTGCCGGCCTCTGGTTTCTGCGTCGAGCATTCGAAATTTCGCAGAATAAAACGTCGATTTAGAGGCTGGACCTTGCGAGCCGGTTCGAGCGACCCCTCTTCAATTTCGAATTCGATCACCGTGTCGAGGTCATTATGCTCATCCATCACGATCCAACTCACCGCCTCGGTAAATGGCGATGAAGTGAGCGATCCCTCGTAACGGTAGAAACGTCTTCTATCGTTTGGCAGGAATACATCCGGATGAAACAAATAGCATTTCTCCTGTTCCGTCATCTTGAATTGGGCGACTACGGCATCCTCAAGCGAAGCGTAGCACGGGCCCTTGGGCGTGTCTGAGTCCACGTCAAAGAAGACCGCGACCACGATAAGCGCTGACGGAAAGGATTCCGGGAACGTCGGCACCTTGTGGACCAGGTGGGCCTCGAAGCTCATTGTCACGCCGTCGACAAGATGTTCCGAGGGCTTGTGGAAGTGCATCTTTATGAGCGGACAACGAACACCCTCGTAAACGATCGCCGCCGCTTCGTTCTCCAGCACCGGCTTCACGAGAAAGTTATTGAGGTCTTCCTCGCCGAAGTGTCCCACCATCTCGTGCTCGTAGTCGAATTCCAGCGTCGGCATACCCGGAGCATAGAGTGATTTACGAATGTCAATGGGCGACTGCTGCGACCACGACATGTGAATTGCGTACGTTCCCATAGGCGAATCAGGCATTGGATGATGCTCCTGAGCAGGTGTTGAACCACAAGTCCCAACGTGAGCGCAGGCTCGACAGTGTTGCACATTGTTAGACGGACGTTACAGATACCAGTGCCCTGGTCGAGCGTCTTCGTCTGATCATGGTAGCGTGGGCCCTTTATAACGGTGCCCTGCGAGGATGTCCACCATCGCTTCAAGTGGCCAATCGACTCGAAACGCCAAGTATTACGGTCCCGTGTCGCATGTACGCGCGCCCTGCACTGCGCGGTCGGAGCCGCTTACATCGTGCGCAGGCCTCGACGTTCGCGGCGGCCCGACTTTATCTCACTCCGGGGCATGGCGCGGTGCGAACGGTCTTCGCGCCGCAATCGTGAATCGTGTCAGCCCGGGTGCTCGCGTGCGGCAGCCAGGGCGTGGCAGAGATCAAGACCCTGTAGCACGACACCCTCGCGCCGCGTGCCGCGACCCTCCCGGGCCGCGACGAGTGCGCACTTCCGCATTCTGCTGGGTAAGAAGGTCGAACCCGGCCGCCAGGGCGCTGCGACTTGGCTTGCTACTAAAGTTTCGATCTTGGTCGGCAAGCCAGGAAACGCGGCGTGGACTCTGAGCTCGCCCGAGCCGTCGGCGCCGGCAATCCATAGCAAACTATCGATCGCGCGCACCGCTGCTGCGTGCTGTCGCCACAGCGCCCCGGTCGTCAAGGAAAACTTCACCCGCGCTGACATGCGCCCGCTGCGCTTGCTGCTAGAATCGCGCCGGAGTGCCCGGATCGGTTTCGGGGCTCGCTCATCGCAAGGGAAACGTCGGTCTTTGGGAGGAACGCCAGTGATCCGCCGCACTATTCGTTTACGGAGGATACCATGAGATCCGCGCAGTGGTTCGTGTCTGTGTGCCTTTGCTGTGCTCTCACGTTGGCTATCGCGCACCATGCTGGAGCGTCGCTGACGCTGGCCACCGGTTTGGGAACGACCCATGCCGGCAACCTTGTCTCCAACGGCAGCTTCGAGACCGGAGGCGCCGCCCAACGGAACCGCGAACATGGTTTACTGGGCCAGCGGCACGTCGCTGACCCCCTTCTCCGTTCCGCCCGGTTGGACGAGCTCAGGCGGCTCCACGTCGTACGCGCTGTGGGGCAACGACGCCACGGTGCCGCAATCGATCCAAGGGAGCGATGGCTTGCCCGACGGCGACGCGGCCTTGTATTTCGGCAACGGCGCACGGCGCTCGTCGACCAGCCGCCCACGTTCAACCCCGACGGCACGGTGTCGTTTCCCGCGGCGCCGAATTTCAGCATCACCTACTCGCCGGTGCCGGTCGTGTTGACGCAGACGATCAACACGCCTGCCAGCCCCGCGTCCGGCTACGATTTCTCGTTTTGGATCTCGGGCGAAGGCGCCGTGGCCGGCCAGCATTTCACCGAGCGCGGCATCTTCGGGCTGCAAGTGACGAATGTCTTGCCGGGCGACCCGATCCAATGGCTCGCCGTTCCCAACGGCAACAGCAATTCGTTCGGCGTCTCGCACCTTTATGAATACACGTTCACGCCGCTGAATCCCCTCGCGCCGGTCACGGTTAACTTCATCAACTGGGGGCACTTCGACCTCAGCGCTTACGGCATGTCGAACTTCACGACCGAGCTGATCCTGGACGACGTGATCATCAACCCCGTGCCCGAGCCGGGATCGTGCACCTTGCTGGCCCTCGGCGGCGGGTCGCTGTGCTTCGCGCTGCGGCGGCGCGGACGTTCGAGAAAATCGCCGCGACCGCTCGCTTGAGCGAGGTCCAGCTTCGATTGCCTGACCCGCTATTTGCCTTCGATCGTCACCCGGCCGCCCTCGATGGCCAGCGGGGCGGCCGTGTCGTCTTTCAACTCGCAGCCGGTGAGCTGGGCCCGCGCGGGCGCTTCGCAGCGGAACTGCGCGGCGCCGTTGCCGCCTAACCGGCAGTCGCTCAATTCGACGCGCAAGGCGCCGGCCACCGTGATGCCGCTGCGGCCGTTGGCCCGCGCGGTGATGCCCACCAGTTGCGCCCCGCGGGCGGCGTCCTGCGCACAGCCCGTCGACGGCGAAGCCCTGAATGACGAAATTGCGCACCACGACGTCGTCGACGTGATACAGCGTGATGCCCGTCTGCAGCGCGCAGCAGGCCAACGCGTAATGCTCCGGCAGCCGGCCGGCCTCGACGCGAAAGTACATCCGCGCGTCGCGGTAGCACCACTCCAACGGCTCGAGCACGGGCAGCCGCAGGTCGCCGCGCCGCGCCGGATGGCGGACCGCCTGCCGGCCGTCGACGAACAACTGCTGAAAGCCGAGCCGCGCCGGGCGAAACGCAAAAATGTCGCCCTCGACAAATCTCCATTCCTCCGCAACGATCGAAGCCGAGCCGTCGAGCGTCGCCCCGCCGCCATCGACCACGAACGGCCCCAGCACCGAACCGCTGTGGCGGCTGCCGCTGAGGCTGAGCATTTCGCGGTACGGCTCGCCCGTGTTGGCCACGACCACGCGATCGCCCGCGCGGGCCAGCCGCAGGGCCTTGGCGATCGAGCGCGTCGGCCCGCCGGTGCCGAATTGGGTCGTCGGCCTGCTGCCGTCGAACAGGTCGTTGCCGCCCTGGTTGTTGACGTGAATATCGCGGGCCGCCAACGGAGCCGTCGCGAGCCCGAGAAGCACACAGAGAATTGCCAAGCGCATCGAGCGGTTCCGGCGTTGGTGTAAAATCGGATGCGTCGAATCAAGCGGGCCGAAGCCAGCAAGTGTAGCGACATCGGCTCGATGAACAAGGACTTCGCCGTGCGCGGCCGTGCGTTTGCTCACCACGCGCAATCATCCGCTCTGAAAACCCACGCGACGAGCCGCACGATGCAACTCAACGTCCACGGCCGCATCCTCGAGCTCAAACAGGGCGACATCACCCACGAAGCGGTCGACGCCCTGGTGAACGCGGCCAACAGCCGCCTGGCTGGCGGCGGCGGCGTCGACGGCGCGGTACACCGCCGCGGCGGGCCGGCCATCATGGAAGAACTCGCCCGCCGCTATCCCGGCGGCTGCCCCACCGGCTCGGCCGTGATCACCGCGGGCGGCAAACTGCCGGCGCGGTGGGTTATCCACGCCGTGGGGCCGATCTGGCAGGGCGGCGGGGCCGGCGAGAGCGCGCTGCTGGCCAGCGCCTACCGCAAGAGCTTCGAGCTGGCCTCCGGGCACGGCTGCCGCACGATCGCCCTGCCGGCTTTGAGCTGCGGCGCCTACGGCTATCCGGTCGATGCGGCCAGCCGCATCGCCCTGGCCGCGGCCCGGACGTTTCTCGAAGCACGACCCCGTCGTCGAGCTGGCACGCTTCGTGCTGCTCGGCCCGGGCATGTACGGCGCCTTCGCGGCGGCGCTGGAAGAGCAGGGCGGTTGACGGGCGCGATCACGCAAAGCGCGATCGGATGCCAGCCCGCAGGATCCGGAGCGGCGGCGCGCCGGTGGGCCGCTCACGGCGGCAAGTCATGAAAGGTTCCTTCGGCCAGAAAGACGTGCTCGTCGTCGATGAGCACGCGGCAGGCCGGCGCGGCCCGCCACTCGGCCAGCAACTGCTCGATGTGGTTGATTTCCACCGGCCAAGGGTGGCCGTACGGCGGCTTCTCGACGAACACGTAGCGAAACGTGAGCTGCCCGCGGTCGTGGGGGCCCGCGACCTGGTAGAGGCGCGGGCGGACGACGAGCCGCGGCACGAGATTTCCCTCGACCAGCGCGTTTCCCTCGGGATTTGCCAGCAGAAAGGCGCGGCCCCGCTCGATCGCGGCCAGCCGCTCCGTAGTCCACGGCGCCATGTTCCGCGGATCGTTCAAGACGTGGAACTTGACCAGCCGCGTCCAGAAACCGAAGTTCACCGCCGCCAGCAGCACGAACACGGAAATCACGACCCAGCGAGGCAGCCGCGCCAAGGTTCCGCGCCGGCAGCAAGCCCATCACGACGGTCGGCATCAACGGCGCCGTGTAGTGGTGCATCCAGGAGCACCCAGCAATCGCAATCCCACCGGAGGCGCCAGCAGCAGCCACAACCGCCACGACGGCCGCTCACGCTGCCATGCTTCCCACGTCGCCAGGGGCAGCAAGGGGAGCCCGACGTGCGCCAGCAGCCGAAAGTTGATCCCCGACCAGGCGCGTTCGAATTGCGACCACGCCGCCGCCCGATCCGAACAGGCGGCCCGACACGTAGTCTTGCACCGGTCCCAGCAGGGCCGGCCGCAGAAAGACGACGCCCGCCATCCAAGCGGCGGAAAACGTAGCCAGCGGCGGCGGAAAGCGAAACTCTCCGCGGCAGGCATACAGGGCCGCTGCCATCAGGCCGACCGCGGCGAACTCCTCCTTGCAGCAGAACAAGATCAACAGCGCCGCCAGCAGGCCGCCGCGCCGATCGGCGACGATGGCCGCGCCCACCCAGGCAAACGGCAAGATGGCCCACGTCGTCGGATGAATCGGGTACAACACCGCGTTGATCGTTCCCCGGTTGTGCAGCATGTAGGCCGTAGCCACCGCCGCGCTCGGGGCACTCATCTGTCCGCGCCGCCACAACCAAACCACCGCCGTCGGACTGGCCAGCACCGCGGCCATTTCGAACAGCGCCCCGGCGTAGGCGGGCTCGAAAACTTTGGCCAAGGGCGCCGCGACCCACAGAATCGGGTCGAAGTGATCGTTGAAGACGTTGATGTTGCGGACCGTCAGCCACGGATTCGGATCGTGCCACGACAACAAGTAGAGCGCCTGCGAATAGATGCCCAGGTCGTAGTTGGAAAAGTCGTCGGCCGCGATCCGCGCCAGCACGACCGGTGCCCAGGCGAGCACCCAGAGCGCCGCGGCCACGCCATACGTGCCCCACACCAACCAGCGATCGCGGGGCAAGGGCATCGCGATCTCCATGACCGATCTCTCCCTGGGCTGCTCGGGCCCGAGCCACCGCGCGAGATTATGCCACCGAACGCGCAGGCGACAAATGCCAACCCGGGCTGTCTGCTTTCGCGCAATCGCAAGCCGGCCGACAGAGAGGGGCGCCGCCGGAGGTCTGCTTACCGCGGGCGGCGCCGGGTGTAGTTCATCAACAGGCGGCACAGCTTTTCGCCGCTGCGGGCCAGCACGTACGCCGCGACGAAGAACGTCGAGAACACGGCGCCGGCCGAGGCTTCTTCGGCCGCGTTGTCCGCCCGCAGAAAGGCCCGCGTAAACAGCACCACGCCCACCAGCACCACCAGCACGCACAACAGCCACAAGAAGATTTGCGTCGTCCACAGCACGGCCCGCGGCGAACGAACCGCGGCCATCGTGCTGCCCGAGGACTCGCCTGCGCGTGTCCGCGCCGGGGGCTGGCCCGCGGCCGGCGGCGCCGCGCCGCTGGCCGCGTTCTGCGGCGCGGCGGCCGTGGCCACTTTCACGCCGGCCGCCGACGCGTCGTCGTTGAACAACCCGCGCAGATTGACCGCCGTGGCCCAGGCCTCCATTCCCTCGCGCCACAACAAGTCGTCGGGCGACAGCCCGCCGGCCTCGGCCAGTTGCTTCAGCTCGCTGGCCGACACCGGGCCAAACTGCTGATTGTCGCGGGCGTAATACCAGAGCACTTCGGCCATGACTCGTTGTTCCGCCTGGCGGGTGAGACGACCGGCCTTGGCGCACCGATCGATTCTACTATTCTACCTCGCCAATCTTCTTCGGCGGGGGCCCGGCCGGCCTGGCCCCGTCGGCGGCCGGCTTTTGGCCATTCTCCGGATTGCCCAGCACTTGCACTAGTTGGGCGCCCAGAAACAGCACGATGCTGGCGTAGTAGACCCACAGCATCATGGCGATGAACGATCCCACGACGCCATAGGCCGAATAGTTTCCGCCGATGAGAAACCGCGAGACCAACTGGCCGCCGAGCTGCCAGACGATGGCCACCCCGATGCCGCCGATCGCGGCGTGCAGCCAGCGGACACCCGGCCGGGGAATCAACTTGTAGACCAGCATCATGGCCACCGCGTTGAGCGCCACGCTCGAGCCCAACTGCACCCATTGCCAGAAGGCGCTGTCGAGCGGCAGATCCTGCGTCGAGCTGCGCAGCGCCGCCAGCGCCAGATTGGCCATGAAGCCCACGATCATCACCAACCCCAGCCCCAGCAGCGTGAGGAAGGCCTTGAGCCGATTCCACAGCACGTTGCGCAGGATGGCCCAGATGCCGCTCGTCGTGTCGGCCGGTTGGTGCCACAGCCGATTGAAGCCCGAGTCGAACTGCGAAAACACGGCGATCGCCCCGAAGAACAACGTCGCCAGCCCGATCACGCCGCTGTAGGGGGCCCGCGTGCGCACCTCCGACAGGATGTCCTCGACCTGGGCGGCCAGTTCGGGTCCCGTGTGTTGCTTGATCAGCTCGACCAGCGAATCTTGCGCGTCTCGGCGCTGGAGGAAAACTGCAGCGCGAAACCCATGCCGGCCAGCAGTACCATCAGCAGCGGAAAAAAGGAAAAGGCCGCGTAGTAGGCGGTGGCGGCCGCCAACTGCAGGCCGTCGTTCTCGCTCCACCGCGAAACGGTAGCCGCGACAATCTCCCACAGCCGTCTGACGAGGCCCGGTTTCTTGCCGTCCGACTTGCGAAGCATGGCGATGGTTCCCGATTGAACGATTCTGCGGCGCTCGGCTGGCAGGCGCGGCCGGCCGCCTCAAGGGGCGCGCCCCCGTGCCTGAGCCGGCCCGTGGCGACGGCCCGAGCCGCACGTCGCCAACGGGCGCTCGATACACCCTCTTACAAAAGCCATGCCATCCGGCGTTTTGCGCTGCGCGGGGGCGTCCGGCCCGCCTCGATCAGCCCTACGATCGCTGCGGCCGCCACAAACGCGCACGGTAGCGGCCAAGTCGGGCGGTGCCCCCAAAAGTCCCTTCCGAAGCATAACCTGTTTTCCTGGCGGCACCCATGAAGGAAGCCCGATGGACCGCCCGATAGCTAACAAGTGGAGCTGCGCGGACGCGGCCGTTTCGGGTCGCCGCGACGGCGCGCTTCGGCCGGGCCACCGGGGGCCATTCGAGAGCTTGGCAATGGAAATCAACCGAAATCAATATTTCATGGTCGGCCTGATCCTGCTGTTCGTGGGATTCCAAGTCCGGATGGTCGAGACCTTCGTGCTCAACGAGCGAGCCAGCCGGTTTATCGCCGAGCGGCTGATGATCGGAGGCGAGTCGGCCGACAATCAGCAGATTCTGCCTGCCGCCGGACCGACTCCGCGGCGGACGCTCCGACCGCCCGTCTGGCTGGGGTACGCCCTGGTTTCGATGGGCGCGGTGCTCGTCTTGCACAGCCTGGCCATGAAGCGGCCGGGGACGTAGCGACCCGCGCCGGCACGGCCGTGGGACCGCGCTACAAGGCGACGGTGCCCGCGGGATCCGACCCGGGCGGCAAGGTCGCCGCCACTATGGAGTTTCGTTCGATGGACAGCCACCGGCGGCCCCCTCGAATGTCGCTTGACCGTCTCCTGCCCGGTCCATAGACTCAACCGTTGGAGCACTGTTGCGCGGGATCGCGATTTTCAAGGACTTCTTCACCAGACCGAACCGGCCGCGGACTGGGGTTGCTTGGACGCCATTGGCGTGAAGCGAGCAGGGTGTGAAGCGAGCATTAATCAGCGACATCCACAGCAACCTCGAAGCGCTGGAGGCCGTGCTGGCGGATATCCGTCAGCAGGGCATCACCGAGATCTATTGCCTGGGCGACATCATCGGCTACGGGCCGAACCCGCGCGAGTGCATCGACCTGGTCATGGAGTGCGACGTCTGCCTGCTGGGCAACCACGACCAGGGGGCGCTGTTCGATCCCGAGGGCTTCAACACCGGCGCCGAGCGGGCCATCTTCTGGACCCGCGACCAGTTGGAAAGCCCCAAGGGCAACCCGGCCGACAACGCCAAGCGCTGGGACTTTCTCGGCGAGCTGCCGCGCAACCGCCGCGAGAACGGCTTCCTGTACGTCCATGGCTCGGCCCGCAACCCGCTCAACGAATATGTCTTTCCCGAAGACATCTACAACCAGCGGAAGATGGAAAAGATCTTCAGCCTGATCGAGCATCACTGCTTTCAGGGGCACACGCACGTGCCGGGCATGTTCACGCAGAGCATGAATTTCCTCAGCCCCGAGGAGATCAATTACACCTACCGCCTGAGCGACGAAAAGACGATGATCAACGTCGGCTCGGTCGGCCAGCCCCGCGACGGCGACCCGCGCAGTTGCTACGTCGTCCTGGAAGACGGCCTGGTGACGTTCCGGCGCGTGTCGTACGACATGGAAACGACGATCAAGAAGATTTACGACACCCCGGAGCTCGATAATTTCCTGGGCGACCGGCTGCGCGAAGGAAGATAAGGAACTCTACGCGCCCGCCGCCCGAGTCGGCCCCCCCCGAGCTCACCCGATGTGCCCCCGGCAGCCGCTTTGCCAGCGGCGAGCCGAGGCGACCAGTCGAAACGCGAGTGTCTTGCCCGGCCCCGGCGATCCCGCGGCGGGTCTGTTTGCCGCCCCGCCAGGGCAATCCGGGCTGGACCGCAACGAAACTATACTTACAGGAGCCGCTGGGCTCGGCAAATGTGCAGGGCGGCTAGCCGGGCCGCCGGCGCGAGCGGTTTCTCTTGTGGCCGTGCCGAGCGGGCGCTTGTCGACCCTTTAATTCGCTTTCCAAGGACCGAATCTCTCGTGGATAAGCGCTTCACTTCGTTCCTGATGCTGGTCGCGGCGGCTCTGCTGCTCAATCAGCTCATCTATTCGTTCATCTTTCCGCCGCAGCCCAAGCCCCAGCCGCCGGCGGTGGCCAAGGCCAAAGCCAAGCCGGGGCATGACAAGGCGGAAAAAGCCGACGGCCAAAAAGCCGACGCCGAGAAAGCCAAGCCCGAACAAGCCGGCGAGAAGCCGCAGCAGGGTGCCGAAAAGGCCACCATCGAGGCCGCCCCCGCCCCCGAGGCCGATGCCGAGGCCCCGCCCGTCGAACATCAATGGGGTTCGCTCGGCTCGGCCGATCCCGACAGCCCCTACCGCATGCTGGTCACCTGGAACAACCGCGGCGCGGCCATCGAACGGGTCGAGCTGAACAGCCGCCGCTACCACGACCTCGAAGAGCGCAGCGGCTATCTCGGCCACCTCTCCCCCACCGACGCCCCCGACAAGAAAGGGGCGCTGGTGCGCGTCATTGGACCCGGCACGCCGGCAGCCTCGGCGGGACTCGTGGCCGGCGACGTCGTCACGGCCGTCGGTCCGCAAAAGATCGCCACGGCCGAGGAGTTGCTGGCGGCGCTGGCCGAAACCAATCCCGCCGAGATCATCGAGCTGGCCGTCGATCGCGGCGGCAACGCCCACAAGCTGTCGGTCACGCTGGCCCGCCATCCGCTGCAAGTCATTCGCCCCGAGTTCGAAACCAAGCCGGTCGAAATCATCGAGCCCGGCCCGCACGATCCGCTTTCGTTCCTGTTGACGATCGCCGAGTTCGACGACCGCGAGCTGGGCGACGACGACGGCGAGTTGGGCGGTGTGAAACTGCGAAACACCGAGTGGGAAATCGATCCCGGCGCGACGGCAGAGCAGGTGACCTTCCGCAAGCGCGTGAGCGTGCTGGATCTTGAGGTCACCAAGACGTTCCGCCTGGCCCGGGTGCCGGAGGCCGACGCCGCCGACGCCGACTTTCCGGCCTACCACCTCGAGCTCGAAGTCGGCCTGGCCAATACGGGCGACAAACCGCACGACGCGTCATTCCGCCTGCAGGGCCCGACCGGCGTGCTCGTCGAGGGCACCTGGTACACCAGCAAGGTCAGCCGCACCTGGAGCGCTTCGGGGTTGCGCGACGTGCTGGTGCACTTCAACGGCTCGTCGACCGAGCAGATTTCGACCAGTGAAATCGCCGCGGCCGGATTCCATCGCACGTTCACCAACAGCCCGCTCGATTACATTGCCGTCGACGGCATTTACTTCGCCTCGGCCGTGATTCCGCAAAAAGCGGATCCAACGGACGTCTGGTTTTCGCTGATCCGGCCGATCGTGGCCGGCGAGCCACCGACCGACAAGGCGCACTTCCGCCTGGCCGACGTCTCGTTCCGCCTCGACAGCAAGCCGCAGTCGATCGCCCCCGGCGAGAAACCCGCGACGCGCAAGCTGCAACTGTTCGCCGGACCCAAGCGGCCGCCCTTGCTGGCTGCCTACGGCCCCCCGACGGCGCGGCTCAGCGGGCTGGTTTACTATGGCTGGTTCTGGTTCGTGGCCCAGCCGATGCTCGCCTTCCTGCACTTCTTCTATCACGTCGTGGGCAACTATGGGCTGGCGATCATCATGCTGACCGTGATGGTCCGCGGCTGCATGTTCCCGATCAGCCGCCGCCAGGCCCTCAACGCGCAGAAGATGCAGGAGCTGCAGCCGGAGATCAAGAAGATCCAGGAGAAGTACAAGAACGACACCGCCAAAAAGGCCAAGGCCCAGCAGGACCTGTTCCGCGACCACCAATACCATCCGCTGTCCGGCTGCCTGCCGGCCCTGCTGCAGTTGCCGATCTTCGTCGGGCTCTACAAGTCGCTGATGGTCGACGTCGAGCTGCGCCAGGCGCCGTTGTTCGGCGAAAACGTCCGCTGGGCATCGAACCTGGCGGCGCCCGACATGTTCTGGAACTGGACGACCGTGATGCCCAAGTTCATCACCGAGGGCACCGGCATCTTTGCCCTCGGTCCTTATCTGAACATCCTGCCGCTGATCACCGTCGCGCTGTTCATCTGGCAGCAAAAGTCGTTCATGCCGCCCCCGGCCGATGAACAGGCCGCCATGCAGCAGAAAATGATGCGCTACATGAGCGTCTTCTTCGGGCTGATGTTCTACAAGGTGGCCAGCGGATTGTGCATCTATTTCATCGCTTCGAGCATTTGGGGCATTTGCGAGCGAAAGCTGCTGCCCAAAGCCAAGCCGGCCGGCGAGCCCGCGCCGCCCACGACCGCCGTGGCCGCCGTCGGCGTCTCGGGCAACGGCGCCACGGGCAGCGCGAAAAAGAATCGCCAGCGCGGCCGCAAGTAGCGGCGTCGTCCAACTGTAGCCGGGGTCTGTGACCACGGCATCTTCCGTTACCCACACGCGCTCCGGCCTCACAGAGGCCGGCTACAATAGCGCCGGGAATATCGCACCGGCAGTTCGTGGCCATGCTACACACCGACGACACGATCGCGGCCGTTGCTTCGGCCCCCGGCGGCTCGGCCCGTGGCATCGTGCGGCTCAGCGGTCCGCGCACGGTGGAGGTCGTCGCGCGTTGCTTTCGCCCGGCTGAGCCGCGCCCGCTCGAGGCCGTTGGCCGCGGAGAAGTCCTTGCCGGCGGGCTGGTCCTGCCGGGCTCGCGGCTCGACGGCGCGGCGGCCGATCTCTATCTGTGGCCGACCGATCGCAGCTACACGCGCCAGCCGGCCGCCGAAATCCACACGCTCGGCTCGCCGCCGCTGCTGGCGGCCACCGTCGCGGCGCCTGCGCCTCGGGCGCCCGGCCTGCCGCGCCCGGCGAGTTCACGCTCCGCGCCTTCCTGGCCGGACGCATCGACCTGACCCAGGCCGAGGCCGTGCTCGGCGTGATCGAGGCCGACGGGCCCGACGAACTCGACGCCGCCTTGGCCCAACTGGCCGGCGGGCTGGCGCGGCCGTTGACGGCGGCTCGCGGCGCCCTGGTCGATCTGCTGGCCGATCTGGAAGCCGGGCTCGACTTCGTCGAAGAAGACATCCAGTTCATCGCTCCCAACGCAGTCAAGGGGCGGCTCGACGATGCCCGCCGGGCGCTGGAGGCCGTCCGCCGCCAGCTCGCCGAACGGGCCCGCTTCGATTCGCTGCCAGCGGTGGCCCTGGTCGGTTGGCCCAACGTCGGCAAGAGCAGCCTCTACAACGCGCTCACGCGATCGAGCGCGCTGGTCTCCGACGAACCAGGCACGACGCGCGACTACTTGACCGCCGTGCTCTCGCTGGGCGAAGTCCGCTGCCGAATGATCGACACCGCCGGCTTCGAGCCCCCGCGCGCTGACGACCCGCTCGGCGCGAGCGCTCAACAGTTGACCACGGCGCAGGCGGCCGCCAGCCAATTGCGGCTGCTGTGCCTCGATTCGACGCGCCCGCTGAACGATTGGGAAGGGCAGCAACTCGCCGGCTCGACCGTCGAGCAGCTTGTCGTGCTCACCAAGTGTGATTGCCGCCCGCCGGCTGGCTGCCCGCCAATCCGCCAGTCCGCAATCCCCGAGATCGCCGACCCGATCGCCACCAGTGCCGTCACCGGCCAGGGCCTGGCGGAGCTGGGCGAAGCGATTCGCCGAATCGTGGCCCAGCCGCGCCGCCGCCGGGCGGCCGTGCTGACCGCCGAGTCGCTGCGGCGACAGCCTCCGCGCCGCCGCCGACGCTCTCGACGAGGCCGCTCGATCCCATGCCGCCGCTGCCGGCGACGAGCTGGTAGCCGCCGAAATCCTGCGCCGCGGTAACCGAGCTGGGCAAGGTTGCCGGCGCCGTCTACACCGACGACATCCTCGACCGCATCTTCGCCCGCTTTTGCATCGGCAAGTAGCGTAGGCTCGCGAATTACCCGCGGCTGCGGCCGAGGCTGCTAAGCCGCAAGCGGTTGGACGCCGCCTCCCGAGCGCTCCCCGCGGCGCGCACGCCAATATTCCGCCGCCGGCCGCGAATACGTGTTCAAGGGACGGGCAAGTCGGCACTTTTTCGTACGCTCCGCGGACGATTGAACTGGAACCCCTGGAAACCTTCGTGTACACTAACGCCCGTCACCTCCCCCCAGTGTGCCGGGCACGCGATCGCGGCAGCAGTCGCCCCGGCAAGCGGCGTCGGTTTTGGGCCAGCGAGCGCCCGGAATGCACGGCGCTTGCGGTTTCCCGAAACTCTCGATCAGCCGCGATCGGTATTTACCAGCATCGGCCCATTCCGACATCCCGCTAACCGTGAGGTCATTCATGCGAACGCAAGCCACCGCGCTTCTGGCACTGGCCATGCTCTCGTGCACCGCCGCGACCGCCGCTGAGCCCGTTGCCATCGGATCGAAAGTCGCGAATTTCACCCTGAAGGACTTTCACGGGCAGCCGGTCTCGCTCGACAACGCGGACGGCAAAGTCGTGGTGCTGGCGTTCCTGGGCACCGAGTGTCCGCTGGCCAAGACGTACGCCTCGCGATTGACCGAGATGGCCAAAACGTACGGGCCGCAAGGGAGTCGTCTTCCTCGGCATCGACTCGAACCGCCAGGACGCGGTCACCGAGATCGCCGCCTTCGCGCCGGCAGCATGAAATCGAATTCCCGATTCTCAAGGATCTGAACCAGGTCGTGGCCGACTCGGTGGGCGCCAAGCGCACGCCCGAAGTGGTCGTGCTCGACGCCGGCCGCGTGATCCGCTATCGCGGCCGCATCGACGACCAGTACGGCTTCCAAGCGATCCAGAACTATCAAAAAACGGCGCCAACCGATCGCGATCTGGTCAAGGCGCTCGACGCGGTGCTGGCCGGCAACCCGGTGGCCACGAGCGAGACCCAGCCGGCCGGCTGTTTGATTGGCCGCGACCTGAAGCCGGTGGCCGACAGCGACGTCACCTACACCAGGCAGGTCGCCCGCATCATGAACGCCAATTGCGTGTTCTGCCACCGCGAGGGGCAGATCGCGCCGTTCGCGCTGACCAGCTACGAGGAGGTCGCCGGCTGGGCCTCGATGATCGAAGAAGTCGTCGAGACGCAGCGGATGCCCCCCTGGCATGCCGACCCGCACTACGGCCACTTCCTCAATGACGCGCGGCTGAGCGACAAGGACAAGGCCACGATCAGCAAGTGGGTCGCCAATGGCGCGCCCGAAGGCGACCTCAAGGATCTGCCCGAGCCGCCCAAGTTCGCCGACCGGCTGGATGATTCCCAAGCCCGACCAGGTGATCTACATGGCGCGACGAGCCGTTCGACGTGCCGGCCACCGGCGTGGTCGACTACCAGATGTTCGTCGTCGATCCGGGCTGGAAAGAGGACAAGTGGATCAGCGGCATCGAACCGCGTCCCGGCAATCCCGCGGTCGTGCACCACATCCTGCTCTTCGTGATTCCGCCCGACGGCAAGATCAACGCCGGCTTGGGCAGCGGCAATGACTTCCTCGGCGCCTATGCCCCCGGCTTTCGCGCCGAGCCGCTGCCGCACGGGCATGGCCCGATTCGTGCCGGCCGGCTCGAAGCTGATCTTCCAGATGCACTACACGCCTAACGGCTCGGCGCAAAAGGACCGCAGCTACTGCGGCTTCGTGTTCGCCGATCCGAAGACCGTGCACAAGGAAGTCCGCGTCAACGAGCGCCACGAACTTCGTCTTCCAGATCCCTCCGGGCGACGACGACTTCACCGTTCAGCTCGCGCTATATCTTCCAGCCAGGACTCGCTGTTGCTGACGCTGATGCCCCACATGCACCTGCGCGGCAAGGCGTTCCGCTACGAGGCCACCTACCCGGACGGCAAGAAGGAAGTGCTGCTCGACGTGCCGCGCTACGACTTCGGCTGGCAAACCAACTACCGACTGGCCGAGCCCAAGCTGATGCCCAAGCGGCACGCGGATGGACTGCATCGCGCAGTTCGACAACTCGGACGAGAACCTCAACAATCCCGATCCGAAAGTGCCGGTCCGCTTCGGCGACCAGACGTTCGAGGAGATGATGATCGGGTTCTTCGAACAGACTCCGGCGCACGAGGACCTGCTCGACCCGTCGAAGTCGATCAAGCCGGCCTCGCGGCTCGAAGAGTTCAACGTGCTGATGGCCGCCACCAAGGGCGAGCCCGACGACAACATCAAGGTCGGGGCTTACATGGCGCTGTCCGACCCCAAGATCTTCGCCCAGTACGGCTTCATCCTGCGGACCATGGTGCCGCAGGTCGATCGGCTCGATTTGACGGTGGTGAAGGACGGTAAGATTTCCGAGCTGATGGGGCCCTCGAGCCGCATGCAGCCCAGCGCCTTCGACAAGGACGGCAAGCAGCCCGACAAGGCCAACGACGAAGCCGAGAAGGCCATCGCCGAGCTGAAGAAGGCCGCCGCCGAAAAGCACGGGCTCAAGGGTCTGCCGGAAAGCATCTTCAGCCCGCTGCCCACCGTCGATGCCAAAGGCGAGAGCCTGGCCGACTACGCCCAGGGGCACGAGGTGGTCGTCAACAACGACCTCTCGAAGGCCAAGGGCAAGCTGGTCGAGGCGATGATCCGCCGCGGCGCCAAGTCGAGCCTGCACGTGCCGGTCGAGATCAAGGGCCAGCGGTGCACGCTCAACTTCTGGAGCACCGATGAGGCGCCTTCACCCCGCCGGCGGCCGCCGTGTTGACGACCGTGGCCAAGATCATGACCGCGCCCAAGGACCAGAACGCTCAGGCCGCCGCCGCCAAGTAGCCGCAGCCAGGCGCCCTGGAAAACCAGACATCCCCTTGACCCCGCGATGGCCAAAGCCGCCGCGGGGTTTTTTTGATCCTCGTTTGTTGGCCGCCCGATACCGACGCGCCAGCGAGGGCCCCTTCCGAACACGAACCTGACGCGCCAACGAGGGCCCTTCTTCCCGCCCCCTCGCTGGCGCGTCGGGTTCGTGTTTTGCGCCACGACGACCGGCACGCGGCGATCGCTCATTTGCTTGACGCCACGCTCGATTTGCTTCATCCTCGTTACTGGTTCCCTCCCATGGAGTTCAAGCCATGTCGCTCGCCGCCAAACTTCCGACGATTGCCCTCGCCGCCCTCGCCATCCTTCTCGTGCCGCCGCCCGCGCGCCGCCCGCGCCGCCGACGCCGCACTTTCCGCCGGCGTGGCCACCGTCGACATCACGCCCGAGCCGGGGCTCATGCTGTGGGGCTACAGCACCCGCACACACGGGGCCACCGGCACCCTCGACCCGCTGATGGCCAAGGCCGTCGTCCTTGGCGTCGGCGAGACTGCGCGTGGCGATCGTGGCGCTCGACCTCGGCCGCACGCCGGAAGACTCCGTGCTCGAGGCCATCCGCGCCAAGACCAAGGCCACGTGCGGCGTCGAAAAACTCTTCGTCACCGCCAGCCACACGCACCACGCCCCCGTCATGGAATCTCCGCCGGGCGTGGCCAATGCTTACGCCGAGAAAGTCGGCCACCAAATTGCCGACATCGTCTGCCAGGCCGCGGGGAGCATGGTGCCGGTCAAGATCGGCATCGGACACGGCACGGCCGATTTTGCCCACAACCGCCGCAAGTTCCTGCCCGACGGCCGCGTGGCCATGCAATGGCGCAATGCCGAGCACGAGACCACCGAGCCGGTCGATCGCAGTTTCCAGACCATCCGCATCGATCGGGCCGACGGCTCGGGCACGGTGGCCGTGCTGTTCCACTACGCCTGCCACCCGGTCGTGATGGGCGGCGACAACTACCAGTACAGCGCCGATTTCGTCGGCACCGCCTCGGGCGTCGTCGAAAGGGCGCTCGACACCAGGTGCCTGTTTCTGCAAGGCGCCTGCGGCAACATCAACCCCTACATGGACAAGACCCCGCTCGACCAGGGCGGCGTCGCGGAAACCCGCAAGATGGGCCAGGCCCTGGGCGAGCTGCTGGCCAAAACCGCCCGCGACACGAAAACCTCGGCGCCTGCGCATCCCAGCTTGCAGTTCGAGGCCCGCGACGTGCCGGTCCGCGTCCGCTGGGACTTCGACGACCCCGAGGTCCACGCGGTGTTGAGCAAGTCGTACGGCGCCCGCTTCGACAACTACATCGCCAAGACGATCAAGAACAACACGGTCCACTGCACGCTGACCACGCTGGTCATCGATGGCCGTCTGGCGCTGGTCGGCATGCCGGGCGAGATCTTCATCCAGTTCCAGGCGGCCCTCTCGGCCAGCTCGCCCTATCCTGACACGCTGCTGGTCGGCTATACGAACGGCTACCACGCCTATTTCCCCACGATTCGCGACGCGGCCGCCGGCGGCTACGGCGGCAAGACGGCCACCTACGTCGAAGCGGGTGCCGGCGAGCGGCTGACCAACGAAAGCCTGATCACGCTCTACCGCATGGCGGACAAGCTGCACGACGTGCCCCGCCCCGAAGATTTCAAGCTGCTCGAGTACAATGACGTCCGCAAGCAAGCCCAACGCCAGTGAAACGCCCGCGGCGCCGCGGGCGCGCCTGCGCGCTTCGGTCTGGCGTCCCTGTTGGCGGCCACCGCGCTGGCTTCGCTCGTCGCCGCGCACTCGCGGGCTTTCGGCGTCGCGTTGTGGGGACTGACGGCCGTTGCGCTGTCGTTGGTCGCCATGCCGCTGGGCATCGCCGCCGTGCTGATGACCCGTTCGCCCACCTCGCGGCGCCGCGTGTTGCCGCTGGTCGGCTTTACCCTGGTCACCTGCTTTGCCGCCGCGCTCGCGCTGTTGATCATGAGCGAGCTGCTGGCCGCCACCCGCGCCGGGCACCGCGTCGCCGCCAGATGACAGGCGCACGCTCAACCGCTAAAGTAACGATGCGTCCTGCACCTGTAGCCGGCCTCTGTGAGGCCGGCCGACCCCGCTACCCCGTCCTAATCCCCCTCGACGGCCGCTCTCATGGAACCTGCTGCCACGCCCGCCATGGTGGTCGACGCCCGCACCGTGTTTCGCAACGTCGAGCGGCTGGCCCTCTATGCCGACGAGCACGATTTGGACGTTCGCCCACACACCAAGACCCACAAGTCGCGGCAGGTGGCCGAAGTGCAGATGGCCGCCGGCGCCGTCGGCCTGACCACGGCCAAGGTGGGCGAAGCCGAGCTGATGGCCGAAGTGGCCGACGACATCCTGCTGGGCTACCCGGCCATCGACCCGGCCCGCACCGCGCGGGTCGCCCACCTGGCGGCCCATTGCACGCTGCGCGTGGCGGTCGATAGCTGCCAGGGCGCCAAGCTGCTGGGCGAAGCCGCCAATCGCTCAAGCGCCACGATTGGCATCCTCGTCGATCTCGACGTCGGCATGGGCCGCACGGGCGTGCAAACCCCGTCCGAATCCTTGAAGATCGCGCAGCTCGTCGACGCCACGGCCGGCCTGCGGCTCGACGGCCTGTTCTTTTATCCCGGCCACATCGGCGGCCCGGCCAACCAGCAGGAGGCGGCCCTGATCGTCGTCGACGACAAGCTGGCCGCCACGCTCAACCTGTGGTCCGAGCACGGCCTGCAGGCCCGCATCGTCTCGGGCGGGTCGACGCCCACGGCCTATCAGTCGCACCTGATGGGCGAGATCAGCGAGATTCGCCCCGGCACCTACATCTACAACGACATGAACACCGTGCGGGCCGGCTACTGCACGCTCGACGATTGCGCGGCGCGGATCATGGCCACGGTCGTGAGCGTGGCAGTGCCCGGCCAGGTGGTGATCGACGCCGGCACGAAAACCTTGACCAGCGATCTCTACGGCCCCGCGCCCGACAGCGGCCACGGCTTCGTCATCGAATACCCGGAGGCCAAGATCGCCCGGCTGACCGAAGAGCACGGCCAGGTCGACGTCCGCGCCTGTCCGCGCCCGCCCAAGCTCGGCGAGCGCGTGACGATCGTGCCCAACCACATCTGCCCGTGCGTCAACCTGCAAGACGCCATCTGGTGGCGCAACGAGCAGGGTCTTCTAGAAGAGCTCATCATCGACGCCCGCGGCCGGCTGGTGTGAACGGCGTGGTCGCCCGTGTCGCGTCGACGCGCGGCGCGCTCCCAGCGCTACGTCCATCCGCTTCGTCGCTGAACGGAACCCGCGCGCGCGCTGCGCTCTACTCCGGCAGCTCTTCCTGCGCCGGCTCGGGGAGCCAGAAGCTGGCGATGCTGCCGACGAGGTAGACGAACAAGGCCACGCCGGCGGCCGTGTAGGCTACGTTCAGCGGCGGGAAGCTTCCCTCGGGGAAGGCGCGGGTGCTGATCTGGCTGGTTACGGCGGCGAACGACGTGCCGATCAGCCGGCCGCCGATGTTGGCGGCAAAACCCTCGCCCGTGCCGCGCAGGTGGACCGGGTAGACGCGCGGCAGGTAGTTGCCCCAAAAGCTGAACTGGGCCACGGTGAAGAACCCGGCCAGAAAAGCCCCCACGGCCAGGGCGTTCAGGTTGTAGTGCGGCGCGACCGCGAACACCAGCGGCACGACGATCAGCCCCGGCCAGAGAAACGTCCGCAACACGACCCGCCGCGAAACGATCCGCACCGCCAGCACGGCTAGCGCAAAGCGCCCGACCAGCCCGCCGATTTCCTGCACCTTGCCGACGGTCGAGATCTTTTGCACCTCGAATGGCTTCCGCTGCGGGACCGGCTTGGCTTCGGCTTCGGCCCGCACGTCGGGCACGCCCGGCACGATCTGGGGCAACTGCTGGATGGCGCCGAAGGCGGCCCCGTAGCTGCAGGCGAACATGATCGTGGTGATGATCGTGGTCTGCCGCAGGGCCGGCGAAAACAACTGCCCGACCGATGGCCGGTGGAGCGTGCCGGCCGCACGTTTTTCGGCCCACACGGGCGACTCGGGCAGAAACGGCCGGATGACGATCAGCGGCAAGGCCGGGATGATGCCCGACATCAGCGTGTAGCGCCAGGCGGCATGGCCGTCCTTGATTTCGCCTCCCCAAAAATTCAGCCAGTCGGGCAGCACGATTGCCGGCAACTGGTCGGCGTACGCGCCGGCCAGGCCAAACACGCCGGCCACGAGCAACCCGCCCAACGACGAAAAGGCTTGCGTATAGCCGAGCACCTGTTCGCGCTGGCGCGGGTTGCTGAACAGCTCGGCCAGCCAGGCCACCGCGGCCACGAACTCGACGCAGACGCCGACGAAGGTCGTCGAGCGAAAAAAGACCAGCATGCCGATCGACGTGGAGAAGCCGGCAGCGAAAGCAGAGAATGCATAGATCAGTATGCTCCAGGTCAGCACCCGCCGCCGCCCCAGCCGGTCGGTCAGATAGCCGCCCAACAGCCCGAATATCCCGCCCGCCACGGCCGGCAGGTAGAAGATCGCCGTCGCCCAGTTGCCGAATTCGGGGCTGCCGGGCTTGTGGCCCGTCAGCTCCAGAATCGCGGGCCGCACGATGAACTGGGCCATCAATAGCTCGTAGATATCGAAGGCGAAGCCGATGGCCGCCAGCGATACGATCAGCCAGTGCGTGGCGGTAAATCGCCGCGGGCCCGTGGGCAGGGTGTTCATCGAGGCGCTCCCGGGGTTGAAGAATTTGCAAACAGGGGGCCGCGCACCACGGCCGCTTGAACCAACACAGGAGGGCAGGCACGCCGAGGCGGGAGATGGGCCGATCATAGTGGACGCGCGCGGCGGTTGGCAAGCCGGCGCCCTCGAGCCCGGGGCGGGTCGATTCGCGCCTTGTCGCCTGGCACGCGCGGCCGATAATTCCGATACTTGAAGGGCGCCGGGGTGTCCAAGTCCTGCTTGTCGCCCCGAACGTTTGCTGGTATAAGCACGCGGGTTTTGGGAAGAACCGACCGGGGCTTGGCCCCGCCCCCTGACCTCAATGGATTGAAAACAAGGAACTCTCCGCACCATGAATCACGTCGAAGCCGCCTCGCTGGCGGTGCCCGATCAGACCTCGTTGCCGGACGACGGTGACGAACCTCCTGGTAAGCCGCGCCGGCATTCCAAGTGGGATGACGTCCCCGAAACGCAGTGGGACGATTGGCGATGGCAAATGCAAAACGCCATCCGCAGCACCTCTCAACTGGCCGAATTCTTCGCTTACGGCCCCCAGCAGCTCGCCGAGCTCGAAAGCCTCGAGCAGAAATACAAGCTGGCGATTCCGCCCTACTATTTCTCGCTGATCAACCTCGACGATCCGCTCGACCCCATCGGCCTGCAGGCCCTGCCCTCGACGCTCGAACAGTCGAGCATCTCGGGCATCGAGCTGGAAGATCCGTTGGAAGAAGACAAGGACTCGCCCGTCCCCGGCCTCACGCACCGCTATCCGGATCGCGCACTGCTGGTGACGACGCACGTCTGCTCGATGTACTGCCGTTTCTGCACGCGCAAGCGCGTGACGATGGACCGCGACGGCTGGGACGCGCCAAGCCACGACGACGAGCGGATGGTGCAATACGTTCGCGAGCACCGCGAGATTCGCGACGTCATCGTCTCCGGCGGCGATCCGTTGTCGCTGCCGGTCGGCCGGCTGAAATGGTTCATCAGCGAGCTGGCCGACATCGACCACCTCGACGTCATCCGCCTGGGAACCCGCGTGCCGGTCACGTTGCCCCAGCGGCTGTTCGACGTCGAGCTCGTCGCCTTGCTGCACTCGGCCGGCAAGATCTGGGTGCAGACCCATTTCAACCACCCGCGCGAGATCACGCCGGCCGCGGCCCGTGCGTGCCGCAATCTGGTGAACGCGGGCATCCCGGTGAGCAATCACGCCGTGCTGCTCAAGGGCGTGAACGACTCGGTGGCGACGATGCGGCAACTGGTGCGCGGCTTGCTACGGATCAAGGTCCGCCCCTACTACTTGTTTCATTGCGACCCCGTGACCGGCGCCGGCCATTTCCGCACGTCCATCTGGAAAGGGCTGGAGATCATCGAGGGACTGCGCGGCCACGTCTCCGGGCTGGCCGTGCCGACCTACGTCGTCGACGGGCTGCACGGGGCCGGCAAGATCCCGGTGATGCCCAACTACCTGGTCTCGGCCAGCGACAACGCGGTCGTACTGCGCAACTACGAGGGCCTGCTGTTCCGCTACGCGCCCGAGGATCGGCCCGACGGCGCCGCGGGAGGCTATCCCACGCTGGGTGTCAGCGCGACTTGAGCGGCACCCGCGACGCGCTCGTGCCCGAGGGTACTCCGCGGATGGCCCGCCGCCAGGAGCACGGCGCCGCCGCGGCGCTCGAACCGGCCCCGCCCGACGTCATCCAGATCGCCGGCTATCAACACACTCCGACCGACGAGACCGGCCAACCGGCCTGGTCCCGATTGCCGCGGGCGAAATAAAGGCGTAGGCTAACAACAGCACGTAGCGCAGCGCGGCTGGCGGAGGGCCGGGGCACGAGATGGGCCGCACGCGAGCCGAGCGCACTGGCGCGCGTCACAGGAGGCGACCGTGAAAATCGGTGTGGCGTTCAACGTTCGTCCCGCGGAGCGATCCCCGGAATTCTCGCCCACGGCTGGCGACCCGCTGGCCGCCTCGCGGCTGGCCCTGCCTGGCGACGATGGCGACGAGGAATTCGATTCGCCCGAAACGATCGCCGCCTTGGCCGCGGCCATCCGCGACTTGGGACACGAGGTCGAGCTGCTCGGTTACGGCGAGCCCTTGTTGCGCCGCCTGCTCGACGGGCCGCGCCCGGACCTGGTCTGGAACACGGCCGAGGGCAACGGCGCTGGCCGGGCCCGCGAAGCCCGCGTGCCGGCGGTGCTCGAGATGCTCGACATTCCCTACACCGGCTCCGATCCGCTCACGCTGGCGGCCACGCTCGACAAGGATTGCGCCAAGCGGCTGGTGGCCATGGCCGGCGTAGCCACGCCCGGCTGGCTGCTGCTCACCGGCGAATGCGACTGGCCGGCCGCCCAAGACGAGCTCGGTGCGCTGCGATTCCCCGTGTTCGTCAAGCCGGCCTTCGAAGGTTCGAGCAAGGGCATCGTCTCCTCGAGCGTGATCGAAGACCGCGAGCAGCTCCGCTTGGCGCTCGACGAGTTGTGGGAGGCGTACCAGCAGCCGGTGCTCGTCGAGGAGTTCATCGACGGCGACGAGCTGACCGTGGGCATCGTCGGCAATGATCCGCCGGAGGTGATCGGCATCATGCGGATCGTGCCGCGCGAACCGTCCGAGCGCCCCTTCATCTACAGCCTCGACGTGAAGCGCGATTTTCGCCGCCGCGCCCGCTACGAGTGCCCGGCCCAGTTGTCGATCAAGGATACCGCGGCCGTTCGCCACGCGGCCCTGGCGGCCTGGCAGGCGCTGGGCTGCCGCGACGTGGCCCGCATCGATTTTCGCCTCCGCCAAGGTGTCCCCTATTTTCTCGAGTCGAATCCGCTCCCCGGCCTGTCGCCGGAGTCCGGCGACCTGGTGATCCTGGCCAACCGCGCAGGCGTCAGCTACAGCGACCTCATCGCCCGCATCCTCGAAGCCGCCCTGGTCCGCCACCACCTGCTGGCCGAAGCCTCGTTGTCGCAGTAAACCCTGATGGCCGGCGCCCCGCTTGCGGCTTGATAGCGCAGCCGCCCGCGCCCCTCCTCACTGAAGCCGCAATGCCCCCGCTCGACGTCCTCATTCTCTACAACGAGCCGGCGCTCTCGCCCGACGACCCCGATTGGGCCCAGGAAGCCGGCGTGCTCGAATCGGTCAACGCCGTCAGCGGGGCGCTGGCCGCCGTCGGCCACGCGGTCCGATGGCACGGCGTGGCAAGGGTCGAAGACCTCCAGGTCGTGGTCGACCGCCTGTTCCGTGGCCCGGCGCCCGACGTGGTCTTCAACCTGTTCGAAGGTTTTGGCGGTGTGGGCCGCGGCGAGGCGGAAGTCGCGGGGCTGGTGGAGCTGGCCGGCCACGCCCTGACCGGCTCGCCGCCGGAGTGCCTGGCCTTGGTTCGTGACAAGGCCCGCGCCAAATGGCTGCTGGCCGGCGCGGGCCTGCCGACGGCGCCGTTCCTGCTGATCGCCCCCGACGCGCCACTGGACCGCCAGGCGCTGGCCGAGTTCGTGGCCCCGGGACCCGCGATCGTCAAGCCGGCCCACGAAGACGGCAGCCTGGGCATCGGCCCCGAGAGCATCGCCCGCGATGCCGGCTCGCTGGAGCGGCAAGTCGCGTCGATCTGCTCGCGTTACGGTGCGGCCCTGGTCGAACGATTCATCGTCGGCCGCGAGTTCAACGCCGCCGTGATCGCGCTACCCGAGGCCGAGCTGCTGCCGCTGGCCGAAATCGAGTTCTCCGGTCCCGAGCCGCCCGGCTGGCAGATCGTGACCTACGAAGCCAAGTGGTCGGCCGGCAGCGCCGCCGATCGCTCGACCCCCGCCCGCTGCCCCGCCGACGTCGACGCCGCCCTGGCCCGCGAGATCAGCCGCGTCGCCCTGGCCGCCTTCCAGTCGACAGGCTGCCGCGACTACGCCCGCATCGACCTCCGCGTCGACGCCGCCGGCAACGTGTACGTGCTGGAAGTCAACGCCAACCCCGACATCGCCCCCACCGCCGGCTTCGCCCGCGCCCTCCGCGCCGCCGACATTGAGTACGAAGCGTTCATCGCCCGGCTCGTCCAAACCGCCGCCTGCCGCCGCTCACTAACCCGACGCGCCAGCGAGGGCTCCTCGTCTCTCGTCCCCTAACCCGACGCGCCAGCGAGGGCTCCTCATGCTCCTCCCTCATGCTCCTTCCTCGCTGGCGCGTCGGGTTAGTATCGCGACCGCCGCTACTCCACGTCGTCGTGGCGTTTGACGGACTTCACTATGGCGGCTTCCGGCAGCGATTTGTAGTACGGGTCGAGCGGGAAGCAGCCCGACACCAGACCGTTGCGCGGAGCGGTGGTGCAGTCGCTGAACGTGCGACAGATTTGTTTGCGGGCCATCGGTTGGCCGGCCAGTGCATCGGCGGGCAGGGCAGGGTAGGAGAGCACCATGCGGCCCAGTCCGACCGCGTCGATCCAGCCGGCCCGCACCACGGCCTGGGCCACGTGCGGCAGGTAGTCCTGCAGGTAGCTGTAGCCGGTGCCGATCATCGGCATCGTTGGCACGGCGGCCTTGCACTGCCGCGCGGCGTCGATCTGGCGCCACACGCCCACCAGCGGATCTTCGGGCGGAAGATAGCCGTCGCTCGGCGGAAAAATGGCCGGCCGCTGGATGTGCGGACAATAGTAAGGGCTGCCGCACGAAATATTGACCACCACCACGCCCAGCCGCTCCAACCGACGAATCAGCTCGATCGGCTCGGCCAGGTCGATCGCCAGCGGGTTCTGCTGGTCGACGCCGAACCCGAAGTCGTACGGCAGATGATCCTCGAACGCCAACGGCCGGCCGACCTCCAGGCTCGTCTGGTACGGCACCGTGTCGAACACGCTCAAGCGAACCCCAACCGCCAGCTCGGGCACTTCCGCGCGAATCCGCTCCACCAGCGACGTCAGCAGCCGCGTCCGGCCGGAAAAGTCGCCGCCAAAGCGGCCGGGCCGCATCCGCGCGCTCAAGAACTCGTGCACCAGGTAGCCGTGGCACGCCTTCACGTCGACAAACCGAAAACCGACGTCGCGGGCCAGCCTCGCCGCAGCGCAATAAGCATCGATCAGCCGCTCGACTTCATCGTCGGACGCGACCAGCGACGCGTCGCGCGGATCGATGCCAAACTTGGCGTCCAACAGCGGATGGTGGTAGGCAATCCGCGGCTCGAGCCGCTCGCCGTTCGGTCGACAGAAGCGGCCCGAGTGGGTCAGTTGCAAGCCGACCCACAGCCCATCCAGCGACCCGAACCGCTCGGCATGCGCGTGGTTCAATTCGGACAGCAGGGCCGCCAGGCCGGCGCGATTGGTGGGCGTGGCCAGCGTTTGATTTGGATTGGCGCGGCCCTCGGGCACGACGGCGGCGGCCTCGCCGCCCCAGATCAGCTTGGCCCCGCTCGTGCCGAAGTGGCGCCAGCGGCGCAGCGTGTGGACCGACGGCGAGCCGTCGCGATTCGCGTCCCAGCCTTCCATCGGATGGATGCACCAGCGATTGCCGACCGCGAAGCCGCCGATCACGAGCGGCTCGGCCAGTGGCGAGCCCTCGTCGGCCGAGAGGATCGCCTCGTCGATCGGCAGCTCGATGCCCAACGCCGCCAGCCGCGCGCAACTGAGCGACGTCTTTGAACTGCGCCACTTTCGGGTATTCGGATTTCATTGCGGTGCAGGCGCGGAGCGATGTCGCGACGTTGCCCAGTGTAGATCGCCCGCTGCGCGTTGCTAAGCCCCAAGGGTGGCGCCGGCGCTGCTCTACCCGCTCTTGGCTGGCCGCAGCGGACTCTTAGCGAGCATGAACTTGCGCTGCCCGGCCGACGAGGCGAAGGCCACGGTGGCGCTGCGCCGATCGCCGCTGCCGCTGAGCGCCACGATCTTGCCCAGCCCATACTCGGGATGCCGCACGATCATGTTTTGATGAAAAACCTCGGGCGAGAAGGCGCCGTGCTCGACCGGCTGGGTCTCGTCGTGCAAATCGGCCGCCGTGGCCAACGGCCCCGCCATGGCCGCCGCGGCCGCCGCGCCGCGGTGGGCCTGGGCCGCGCCCGTCTCGGTGCCTGCGTCGCCCGCCGCGTCCCACGGCAGGCCGCCCGCTTCCAGCGCCTGCGGATCGAACGAGATGTCGCCCTCGTCGTGATCCGACGGGTCGTGATGCGCCTCGTCGAAATGCCCTTGGTCGTCTGCATATTCCTGATGCGGCTCGAACACCACGATCTCCGAGGCCACGACGTCCATCTCGCCGCGCGGCAGCTCCATCAGAAAATGGCTGGGCACGGTCCGCCGCCGCGCGGCCGCGATACTCGCGATACGTGGCGTGGCTCAGGTGCAGCTCTTCGCGGGCCCGCGTGATGCCGACGAACAGCAGCCGCCGCTCCTCCTCGACCAGCTTGTTGTCGTGCCGGCAGCGCTCGTGCGGCAACAGCCCCTCCTCTACGCGCCACGATGAACACCACCGGAAACTCAAGCCCCTTGGCGGCGTGCATCGTCATCAGCGTGGCCCGGTCGTCGTCCACCTCCCAGGCGTCCGTCTCGTTGACCAGGCAGGCCTCCTCCAGAAACGCCTCCAGCGCGCCCTCCATCGGGTGCTGCTCGTCGAATTGGCGCGCCGCGGTCAACAGCTCTTCGATATTGGCCAGCCGCTCCTCGTCCTCCTCGTCGCCCGAATCGCGCAGCACTTGCTGATAGCCCGACTCGCTGAGCACGTGGCCCAGAATCTCCTCGACCGGCGCGTGCGCCACCAGCGACAAGCGATCGTAGAGCGAAACGAACCTGGCCACGGCCACGGCCGCCCGCTTGTTGAGCGACTCGATCAGGCCGGCCTCTCGGGCCGCTTCCAACAGCGACCGTCCGCCGGCGGCCGCGTGCTCGGCCAGCCGCGCCAGCGTGGCCTTGCCAATGCCGCGCGGCGGCGTGTTGATCACGCGGGCAAAGGCGTTGTCGTCGCGCGGATTATTGATCAGGTGCAGATAGGCCAACGTATCCTTGATTTCCCTGCGCTGGTAAAACTCCAGCCCATTGACCATCTGGTACGGAACGCCCTCGTCGCGCAGGGCGAACTCCAGGCTGCGCGACAGCGCGTTGACGCGATAGAAAACCGCGAAGTCGCGCGGACGCCGCCGCCCGGCGCGAATTTCTTCGGCCATGTAGGCCGCGATTGCCTGGGCTTCGATGTTCTGCGTCGGGTGGGCCACGAGACGCACCACCTGCCCCTCGTCGTTCTCGGTGTACAGGCCCTTCGGCTTGCGGTGGATGTTGTGGCGTATCAGCGTGTCGGCCACCCGCAAGATCCGTTTCGTGCTGCGGTAGTTGCGTTCCAGCTTCACCACGCCGCACGTTGGGATAGTTGCGCTCGAACTCGACGATGTTCGACAGGTTCGCTCCCCGCCAGCCGTAGATCGACTGGTCCGGGTCGCCGGTGACCGCCAGGTTGGGAGTGTCGATCGACAAGGCCCGCACGATCGTGTACTGCGCCAGGTTCGTGTCCTGATACTCGTCGACCAAAATGTGCTGGTAGCGCGCGTCGAGCGCGGCCCGCGTCTCTTCGCTTTCGCGCAGCAGCGTGGCCACGTGCAGCAGCAGGTCGTCGAAATCGACCGCCGAGCTGGCCAACAGCCGCGCCTGGTAGGCCGGATACACCTGGGACATCACGTGCCCCAGCGGGCTGCCTGGCCGGGCTTCGTAGGCCTCGGGCGTGAGCAGGTTGTTCTTGGCCCAACTGATGGCCGCCGCCAGCTTGTCGGGCGTGTAGAGCACGGCGTCGAGCTCCAATTCGGCGATCGTGCGCCGCAGGACCTGCCGGCTGTCGGAGGTGTCGTAGATCGTGAAATTCGGCGCCAGGCCCACCAGCGACCCGTACTTTCGCAGCAGCCGCGAGCAGAAGCGGTGGAAGGTGCTCATCCAAACCGGCTCGCCGGGCGCGAGCTGCTCGACCCGCGAGCGCATCTCGTCGGCCGCCTTATTGGTGAACGTCAGCGAGACGATCCCCCGGGCGGGCACCCCGTGGCGCAGCAGGTTGGCGATGCGATGGGTGATCACGCGGGTCTTGCCGCTGCCCGGTCCGGCCAGCACCAACAGCGGCCCGTCGCGATGCTCGACCGCTTCGCGCTGGGCAGGGGTCAACGAATTGAGCGACTCGCTCCACAAGGGGCAGGGTTCCTCACGCGCGTCGAAGTTCGAATAATCGCCACTTTTAGCCGCCGATTCTCATTATACGCCCGCGGCCGCTCGCGGCCGAGGGGCGCCGTGCCGCCCGGCCCCGCGCCGCTCACTAACCCGACGCGCCAGCGAGGGCAAACCCAACGCGCAAGCGAGGGAAACGGCGGCGCACGGCGCGCCCACTTACTAACTCGACGCGCAAGCGAGGGCCGCCGTGCCGAGAGACCGCGCGCCCCGCGACGAACCCGCCGCGCAAGCGAGCGCTGCCGCGCGTCGCGCCGGTGCTAGCATCGTGCGAAAATTCCCGCGAAAATTTCAGCCAGGACCGTCCCAATTCTTCACGCAAATTGGTATAGTGTCTCGCGCTTGTGGCGCGGTCTTCCAGGAGGGGCCGACCGCAAAGCGCGGCAGGCGATCGGGCCTGCCGAGTTGATCCATTCTTTTTAGGGAGGGAGCCCAGATGACCCGTATTCCGTTGCCGGCACTCGACAACCAGGCCGAAGATCTCAGCGTTCGCTTGGAGATGAGCACCGCCGAGATCGGCCTTTCGGTCCGCACGACCAACTGCCTGGAAGAACGCGGCATCTTTACGGTCAACGACCTGCTGCACTGCACCCCGGAGGACTTGCTGAGCATCTCGAACTTCGGTGAGAAGACTCTGGAAGAAGTCTACAAATCCCTGGAGGGCGTTGGCTTCTACCGCCGCACCAAGCGCGAAGCCGTGGCGGTCTGAACACCGCGACAGCCGTGTCCAGCTCGACAGGCGACAACCGGCGGCCGCGCCCACCAGTGCGGCCGACCCGGGAAGCTATTGCTTTCGACATTCAAAGCCAAACCCGGCCGCCGCGGCCAGGTTTGGCTTTTTTTCGGGGCACCCGCCGACATGAATCGCGGGACAGAGCTAACTCACTGAACCGCCCATCCGCAGCGGCGTCGGCGCAGAACAGGTAGGGTACGTGCAGCGTTGCGGCGAGTTTCTGCAGCCGTCGTCCGCACCGCTTCCGAGTCACTCCGGCCGGCTCACCGGCAGGGGCACGTCGCGAAACACCAGCTCCAGGTCGCGACGCGCGCAGCTTCGGATAGTGCAACCGCAGCTTCGCCGGTTGGCTGTCGGGCGATTCGCCCAGGAAGGCGACCTTCAACTGCACGCCGTGCTCGCCGATCGAAGGCGTCGTCGTCTGCTGGCGAAACGGCCGGCCCTGCTCGTCCACCAGCTCGACGTCGTACTCCTGGAACACGATCTCGTGCGGCTCGGGGTTCGCCAGGTCGCGGACGACGCTCACCGACACCACGTACTTGCCGGCCCCCTGCTTTTCAACCGCCTCGATCCGCATGCCCACGTCATCCTGCGTGTGCAGCCGCTCGGGCGCCAGATCCAGAAGCTCGAGCACGGCCGGCTCGCCGATCGCCACCAGCCCCCAGCGTATCTTCAACACGGAGAGCGACCGCGACGTGATCGGCACCGGGTTCAGCTTCAAGCTGGCCGCCACCTGCCGCAGCCCTCGGCTGGTGGCGTTCCAGCCGCCGCCGTGACTGGCCTGCGCGACACCACCGCCTGTTCGTCGGTCAGCGCCTCGACCAGTTCGGGCTGCGTGGCATAGCCGACCAGGCGGAAGCGGTCTTCCCACATGAACTGCAAATTGAATTTGAAGCCGTGCGTCAGCTCGGCCTTGCCGTCCTCGTAGTTGAGCTCCTCGATGAACTCGCGCCGCGCGCTAGTGATTCGCGCCCGCACCGGCCCGGCGTAGGCGCGGGGAAACGCGCCGCAATCGCCGGCGCTGGCCACGACGCCGGGCGTGTGCATGTCGTAGTGCGGCCGGATGCGGTTGTCGGTCCGCCGGCAGATGTCGTCGATCGCTTCCCAATAGCTCGTCGAGGCGTAATCGGTCTCGAGCACCTTCTCGGAAAAATTCCCGTAGGGGTCGCCCACGTGCACGTGGTTGCCCGTCTGCTCGGCGATTGCCTGCAAGACTTTCGAGGCCTGCTGCCCGCTGGCTTTGACGTCGACGCGGCCGGCCGCCCACAGCGCTTCGAGCTGCAATCCATCGAGCAGCCGCCGGGCCCGCAGGCGGACTTCCACGTCGGGATCGTCCAACGCGGCTTCCAGTTGCTGGCGGCCTTGGGCGCCCAGCCGCTGGAGCTCGTCGTCGGCCGCCCGGCGGCGCGTGAAGTCGCTCGAGCCCAGTTCCCGCACCAGCCGTGACACGCGCAGTTCGCCCCGCTCGGGAGCAGCCGCCGGCTCGTCGGCGGCCGCCAGCGCCCCCAACCCCCACGCAACGATCGCCAGGGTCCCAAGGCCGGCGCGCGGAAACCCCGCAGACGTATCCATTCCATGGACCACCTCCTGCGGAAAACGCTCGCCTGACAGCTCCGAGCATTCCTTGCTCGAAGAACCTCGCTTGCCTGGGCGTCGGTCGCGGCCCGCGCGGCATGGGCAACCGCGCGCCGCGTGTGGTATCTTGAGAACGAAAGCTTGAAAATTTTCCGCAAAACGGGTGCACGGTACGCGAACCCCCACCCGCGGTCAACGTCGATTATCGGCCATCTCGGCCGCCCGATATCATCATGCAGCCAGCAGCCACCACGCCCGTCGACTGCTTGAGCGTCGGCATCCTGGTCGCCGACCACCTCTCCGAGCCGATCGATCACCTGCCGGCTGCCGGCGAAGTCATCCTCTGCCGCCGCCTGCCGCTGGCCATCGGCGGCTGCGCCTCGAACGTGGCGGTGGACCTGGCGCGGCTCGGCGTCGCCGTCGGCGTGGTCGGCTGCGTCGGCGACGACCTCTTCGGCCGCTTCATCGAGCAAACCCTGGCCGCCGCGGGCGTCGACGCCTCGGGCATCCGCCGCGCGGCCGACGCCGAAACCTCCGGCACGCTGATCATCAACGTCCACGGCCAGGACCGCCGCTTCATCCACGCCCCCGGCGCCAATGCCTTGCTGCGGGCCGAAGACGTCCCGCTCGAGCGCGCTCACCAGCGCGCGGGTGCTGTACGTCGGCGGCTACCTGCTGATGCCCGCGCTCGAAGGCCAGCCGCTGGCGGGGCTGTTTCGCGAAGCCCGCCGCTCGGGCGTCAAGACGGTGCTCGACATCGTGCAGCCCGGCGGGACCGATCACTGGAGCAAGCTGGAAGCCGTGCTGGCCGAGACCGACGTCTTCCTGCCCAACGTCGACGAGGCCGCCATGCTCACCGGGCTCGACGATCCGCTGCGCCAGGCCGAGCGCTTCGCCGCCGCCGGGGCCGGCTCGGTCGTGATCACCTGCGGCGAAGAGGGCTGCGTGGCCGTCAGCGGCCGCCGGCGGCTGCGGGCCGGCACCTACCGCGTCCCCTACCAGGGCGGCACCGGCGCCGGAGACGCTTTCGACGCGGGCTTCATCGCCGGACTGCTGGCCGGAGCCGATCTGGAAGACTGCCTCCGCTGGGCCAGCGCCGTCGGCGCCAGTTGCGTGCGCTCGATCAGCGCCACGGACAGCGTCTTCACGCGCCCCGAGGCCGAGCAGTTCCTCCGCCAGCAGCAGCTCTCGATCCGGTCGGTCTGACGGTACCCGGTTATGCCGGTCGTTCGATCTGCCGGGACGTGCGGCAAGCGATCAACCGGCTCGCGCCGATTATCAGGCGGCCCGAACGGGAATCCTTTTTTAAATCACCCCTTGGGGCCGTGCGCCGTGTGCATAGTAATCTATCGTTTTGGTAACTGTTTGACGGCGGCCCTCCCAGGCCGCTCGTCGCGAAGGCTCCCCATTTTTTTCGGGCGCGTGTTTGTTGTTTTGAACGCGGGCCACACAACGGAAAAACAACAGCGGAGAAACCATACGATGAACAACCTGCTCACGCGAATGCGACGTTTAATCCGCCGAGACGATGGCCCCACGGCCGTGGAATATGCAGTCATGCTGGCTCTGATCGTCATTGTGTGCCTGGCCTCGATCCGCTCGATCGGCAACAAGTCCAAGACCACGTTCAGGAACGTCGGCAAGTCGATTGCCAGTTGACGGCTTCGTTCCGGCCGCTTCGGCAGCTCTTCCTTCTCAAGACAGCGAATGACGCAGCCCACGCTTCGGCCGGTTCGCCGCGCCGAAGCGTGTCGTTGCGCGCGCGACGCGCGTCAGCCCCATCTGTTCGAGGGGAGCCCCCGCCGCGGCCGGCCGCGGGTGACCTGGCGATTTCGCCGCCGTCGGTCTGGCTTGTAAGGGAAGCGGCGAGCACGGCCAACGTTTTCGAGCTAGAGTTCAATTGGCCGTAGCTGGCCGTAGCCACGGGCGCGGCCATCCCATCTCAGCCGGACTTTATCGGAGGGCCTGCTCGTGACCGCACACAAGAAGCTCTTGGCCGATCGTCAGTTGCAAGGATCCCTGGTGCTGCGGATCGTTGCCTATTGGTGTTTCTACGTGTTGGCTATTTCCCAGATCATGCTGGGCTGGAAAATCGCCACCGGACCCGATGGCTCGTTCCTCAGCTTCTTCCGCATCGACGAGCTGTGGCAAGAACACGGCATCGTGCTCGTGGCTTCGCTCGTGATGTTGCCCGTCATGGTGTGGGACGTGCTGCGCGTGACCAGCCGCTCGGCCGGCTCGATCTTCCGGCTGCGGCGGGCGCTGCACGCCCTGGCCGCCGGCGAGGAGGTCAAGCCGATCAAGTTTCGCGAGGCGGACCAGCGCGACGAGCTGGCCGACGACTTCAACGCCGTGCTGGTCTACGTCGAGCGCCTGCGTCAGGAAGCCGGTTCGGCCGCACGCTCGGCCGCCGCGGCCCCCGGCGACGAGGAGCTCGAAGTCGCCGCCCGGTATTGAAACGCCGCGTCGGGATGCGCCGCACTGGCAAGATGCCAGTGCCACCCGAGAATGCCACGGTTAACGGCGTAGAGTGCCACTGCTGGCTTGTCCAGCCGTGCCCGAGTGTCGCGGGGTCGGCGATTGTCAATCACGACGACGCGTCAAACGGTGATGTCCTGCACGTTGACAGGCGGCCGCCGGCCACCTATGCTGAAAAGCCTTGAAACCAAAGTGAAGAGTCCTCCCATGACCGTTTCGGCCGCCAACGCCCGCTCCCTTGCGATCGACCCCCAGCGGGTCGTCGTGATTATTATTGCGGAGGTGCGGCCTTAGGCGGCGAGCCGGTTGCGACCGATTCGACACAGCCCTGGGCCGCGAGGCCGCAGGGCTTTTTTATTTCCACGACGAGCAAATCGTTCTATCGTTTGAGCGCGATCATTCCACGTTTTCGGATACCCGACCATGCGCCGCATCGAACTCTACGACACCACCCTCCGCGACGGCAGCCAGGGCGAAGGCGTCAACTTTTCGCTGCAGGACAAGCTGCTGATCACCGAACGGCTCGACAGCCTTGGGCTTCGACTACATCGAAGGCGGCTATCCGCTCTCCAACGACAAAGACGCCCAGTTCTTCCAGCGAGTGCCGGCACTGAAGCTCGACCATGATTCGCGTCTGCGCCTTCGGCATGACCCGCCGCCGCGGCGTCGCGCCCGAGGACGACCCCGGCATGAAGGCCCTGGTCGACGCCGGCACGAATCATCACGCTGGTCGGCAAGACTTCGGACTTTCACGTCAACGAAGTCCTCGGCGTCAGCGCTGGAAGAGAACCTGGCCATGATCGCCGACAGCGTCCGCTACCTGCGCGAGGCGGGCCGCGAGGTGATCTACGACGCCGAGCACTTCTTCGACGGCTGGAAGTCGAACCCCGACTACGCCCTGGAGACGGTCCGGCCGCCGCCGAAGCCGGCGCCGCCTGGTCGTGCTGTGCGACACCAACGGCGGCAGCATGCCCGAGGAAATCGTCGACATGACCCGCGCCGGCGATCGCAGGGCTCGAGCGTGCCGGTCGGCATCCACTGCCACAACGACTGCGAGCTGGCCGTGGCGAACTCGCTGGCCGCGGTCGAGGTCGGGGCCGTACAGGTGCAGGGCACGATCAACGGCTTCGGCGAGCGCTGCGGCAACGTCGACCTGATCTCCGTGGTGGCCAACCTGGCCGTCAAGAAGCCAGGGTTATTCGAGGTGCTCAACGGCCCGGCCATCGAGCATCTCGACCGAGCTGTCGCGGTTCGTCTACGAGACTGGCCAACATGAACTTCCGCGGCCGAGCCAGCCGTTCGTCGGCCAGAGCGCGTTCGCCCACAAGGGCGGCATGCACGTCAGCGCCGTCAGCCCGCGCCGCCGCCAGCTACGAGCACATCGCGCCCGCAGTCGGTCGGCAACGAGCGCCGCGTGCTGGTCAGCGAGCTGTCCGGCCGCTCGAACATCATGGCCGTGGTCGCCGGTAGCACAACGCTGGCCAGACGACCGCGAAGCTGATGGACAAGATCCTCGACCAGGTCGTGATGCTGGAAAACCAGGGCTATCAGTTCGAGGCCGCGGAGGGCTCGTTCGACCTGCTGGTCAAGAAGTGCGCCGGCACATTCCGCCCGCATTTCGAACGGGTTAACTTTCCACGTCAACGTCGAGACCGACCGCGACGGGCGCAGTCGTCGACCGAAGCCACGGTCAAGCTGCGATCGGCGACGAGCTGCGCCACGAGGTGGCCGAGGGCGACGGCCCGGTCAACGCCCTCGACGCCGCCTGCGCAAGGCCCTGGACGACGGCTTCCCGAACCTGGCCGACATGCACCTGGTCGATTACAAGGTGCGGGTCATCAACTCCGAGGCCGGCACCGCCGCGGGGGTGCGCGTGGTGATCGAAAGCCGCGACGGACGACGCAGTATGGGGCACCGTCGGCGTCAGCGAAAACATCATCGAAGCCAGTTGGATTGCCCTGGTCGACAGCTTCGAGTACAAGCTGTGCAAGGACGAAGCAAGACCACGCCTGTCGCCAAGCTGCAGGCCGCGGCCGCGTCGAGGTGACCGACACGGCCGCGGGGTCGCAGATTTCTTGCAACGAGTGCCATGTCGACTCGGAACCTCACGACGCACGACCTGCCCAAGCAGTATCGACCACGCCGAAGCGCAGAAGCGCTGGTATCCGTTCTGGGCAGACCGCGGCTACTTCCACAGCGAGCCCGACCCGACGCGCAAGCCCTACTACGATCGTCATTCCGCCGCCCAACGTCACCGGCGCCCTGCACCTGGGCCACGCGCTCAACAACACGCTGCAGGACATCCTGATCCGCTGGCGGCGGATGCAGGGCTACAACGCCCTGTGGATGCCCGGCACCGACCACGCCGGCATCGCCACCCAGGCCGTCGTCGAGCGGCGGATGCTACGAAGAAGAGAAAAAGACCCGCCACGACCTGGGCCGCGAGGCGCTGCGTCGAGCGCATCTGGGCCTGGAAGGACGAATACGAGACGCGCATCCTCGGCCAGCTCGAGCAGTTGGGCTGCAGCTGCGACTGGCAGCGCGACCCGCTTCACGCTCGACGACAGTCGTGCCCGCGCCGTGCGCGCACACGTTCTTCAGCCTGTTCAAGCGAGCAATTGATCTACCGCGGCAAGCGGCTGGTCAACTGGGACACCTACCTGCAAACGGCCGTCAGCGACGACGAGGTTTATCACGAGGAGGTCGCCGGGCACTTCTGGCACCTGCAGCTACCCGGTGATCGATCCGCAGCCCGGCGAGCCCGCCTTCGTGAGCGATCGCCACCACGCGTCCCGAGACGATGCTCGGCGACACGGCCGTGGCCGTGCATCCCGATCCGGCCGAGGCCGCCCTGGCCGGCCGAAGCGCGAGCTGCGGCGAAAAGCTCGCCGCGGCCAGCGAGAAAGAACAAGCCGGAGGTGGCCGGCCCAGCTCGACGCGCTCGCCGAGCGCCGCCACGACGCTGCTGCCGACGCTGGTCAAGCTGCGCGACATGGCCCTGGCCGGGCGCAAGGTGCCGCTTGCCGCTGTTGAACCGCGAGATTCCGCTGGTGGCCGACGTCTGGGCCAAGCCCGAATTGGGCAGCGGTTGCGTCAAGATCACGCCGGCCCACGATCCCAACGACTACGACGTGGCCCGCCGGCAAAACCTGCCGATGATCAACATCCTCAACCCCGACGGCACGCTCAACGCCAACGCCGGGCCGTACCAGGGCCTGAAAATCATGCCGGCCCGCGAGCGCGTGGTGGCCGACCTGGACGCGCTGGGCCTGCTCGAAAAAGTCGAAGACCGCGAAATCGAGCTGGCCCACTCCGACCGCTCGAAGACGCCCATCGAGCCCTACCTGGCCGACCAGTGGTTCGTGAAGCATGGAAGGGCTCGGCGCAGATCGGCCATGGACGCCGTCAGCGACGGCCGCATCCGCATCACGCCCGCGCGCTATGCCCGCAGCTATCTCGACTGGCTCGGGGAAAAGCGCGACTGGCCGGTCAGCCGGCAACTCTGGTGGGGGCACCGCATTCCGATCTGGTACGCGCCGACCGCCAGCGAGGACGACCTGCGCCGGGCGTTCGCCGGACGCGAAGACGTCGCCTGGCGCCGCGACCCAGAGCACGACCAGTGGCTCGTCTGCGCGCGCGACGAAGACCTGGCGGAAGACGCCGTGCCCGGGCACAAGCTGGTGCAGGATCCCGACGTGCTCGACACCTGGTTCAGCTCGGCGCTGTGGCCCCACTCGACGTTCGGCTGGCCCGAAGCCACGCCCGAGCTGCGCTACTACTATCCGACCAGCGTGCTGGTCACCAATCGCGACATCATCACGCTGTGGGTGGCCCGCATGGTGCTCACCGGTCTGCACAACGTCGGCCAGGTCCCGTTCCACGAAGTCTACATCCACCCGACGATTCTCGACGGCTACGGCGAGCGGATGTCGAAGTCGAAGGGCAATGGCGTCGACCCGATCGACGTGATGGAAAAAGTCGGCGCCGATTCGCTCCGCTTCAGCCTGGCCTACCTGACGACCGAGACGCAGGACGTCCGCATGCCGGTCGAGTTCGAGTGCCCGCACTGCGGAGTCTCGATCGAGCAGACCAAGAAAAACCGCGTGCTCGCGCGCATCGAGTGCAAGAAGTGCGGCCAGCCGTTTTCCACCCAGTGGGCCAACAAGCCCGACGACCTGGCCCTGCCGCGGGCCGCCGTGGTCAGCGAGCGTTTCGAGCTGGGCCGCAACTTCTGCAACAAGCTGTGGAACGCGGCCCGTTTCGCGCTGTTGAACCTCGAAGGCTACCAGCCCGCGCCGGTGGCCGACGACGAGCTGGCCGTCGAGGACCGCTGGATTCTGAGCCGCCTGGCCACGGTTACCCGCCAGACGACCGAGGCGCTGGAGGCGTACCGCTACGCCGATGCTGCCCGCGTGCTCTACGATTTTGCCTGGAACGAGTTCTGCAGCTTCTACGTCGAGATGGTCAAGTCGCGGCTGCAGGCCGAGGCCACGCGGCCGCTGGCCCAGCGCGTGCTGGCCCACGCGCTCGACGTGCTGTTGCGGCTGTTGCACCCCGTGGTGCCGTTCGTGACCGAGGAAGTGTGGCAGGCCTTGGGCCATGCCGCGCCGCGGCGGGGGTTGGAAGCGCTGGAGCAGCCGGCCGAGAGCATCATGATCGCCCCCTGGCCCCAGCCCGACGCCCAGCGGTACGACGGCGAGATCGAAGCCCGCTTCGGCCTGTTTCAGGAGGTGTTGCGAGTGCTGCGCGACGTGCGTAGCCGTCACAACCTGCCGCCCAAGGCGCCCATGCCCTTCAGCGTTCGCTCCGACGCGGCCGCCGCCGCGCTGTTGCGGCCCATGGAGCCCTATTTCGCCACCATGGCCGGTGCGCGGGCCGTCGCCTGGGGGCCAGACGTGAGGGGCTCGGCCACCAGCCCCGGCGTCATGGCCGCGGGCCTGGAGGTGTTCGTCGACCTGTCCGATTACCTCGACCTGGGCGCCGAGCTGGGGCGCGCCGAAAAGGAGCGCAAACGGCTGGAAGGGGCCATCGCTTCCAAGGAAAGGCAACTGGCCAACACCAGTTTCGTGTCGCGTGCGCCCGCCGAAGTGATCGAAAAGGAGCGCGCGGCCCTAGCGCAGCTTCGCCAATCGCTGGCCACGGCCGAGGCGGCCCTGGCCGCGCTGCGCGCGGCGAAAAAATAGTCGCCCTCGCCCGGACGACCGGCCCGGCGTTTGCATCGCATGAGCCGCGACAAAATCGAGCGCCCCCATCCACTAGCTTCGCTCCGCGATGGCGACTTATAATCGCTCAGTGGCGGCCGGGTGGGGCGTCACGACTGACGGGGCTCGATTTTCTTGGGGGCCGTATGCCGGTACACATGGAGCTCTCGCGGATCATCATCAGCGAGATCAACGATCAGCAGGTCATTTATCTCAAGGAAGTCGAAGGCGATCGCACGTTTCCGATTCTGATTGGCATTTTCGAAGCCACGAGCATCGACCGCCGCGTCAAGCAGTACCACTCGCCCCGCCCGCTGACGCACGATCTGCTGGTCAGCATCGTCGAGAACCTGGGGGGCGAGCTGCAGGACGTCGTGATCAGCGAGCTGCGCGACCACACCTATTTCGCCAAGCTCCGCGTGCGCCGCGAGGGCGAGTTGATCGAAATCGACGCCCGCCCCTCCGACGCCATCGCCGTAGCCGTCACCTGCGACCCGCAATTGCCGATCTACGTCTCCGAAGAAGTTCTGAACGACGTGCTCGGCGAGCAGTAGCAGGGCGAGTTTGACGTCAGATTTCGTCCGACTGCATCTCACGTTGCGCGAGATGCCTGATCGCTAGAATCACGATCGCTCCCTTGCGCACAGTGAACACCACCCGATGTGTCGGTCTGCTTCCCGCGCCGAAATAGAATTCTCTAATCTCGTAGGGAAAGACCGCGTTCTCCGGCGATTCAGGGCAACTCTTCGGAGCTTTGGAAACGCGATCGATTCCAAGATCGAAGGCGCGGTACCACCGAGCTGCCTGCTCGGTTGATCGGTTTTCCGCCACCATTGGTAGGCGCCGTCAAGTTGTTCTTCTGCGCGAAGCGTAAAAACAACTTTGTGCTTCATCGAGCGGGCGGAAGGTTATGCTTCTTCCGAAAGTCAGCGTCGACTTCCGCGTACGAATGCAACCGGCCCGCCTCCATGTCGGCAATGCCCGCAGCGATTGCCGCAAGATCGTCTCGCCGCTGTCGCAATGCCGCGATGGCATCGCGCAAAACGTCCGCCTCGGATTCGTATTCACCGCTGGCAACCATCGCTTGGATGGCTTTGGCGACGTCCGTGGGAATGATTTCGCTCATGGCTTGATTCTACCAACCGAGCGGCGTTTGATCGATACCGCCATCGCCCGCCCCCGCGCGTGCCAGCCTGCCTACTGCCGCGCATCGGCGAAGGCTTGCTGCAACGCCGCCAGCGCTGTCTTCCCTTGCGGCCCGGCCACCACGACGTTCACCCGCACTTCGCTGGTGTTGATCATGTCGACGTTGATCCCCACGTCCCTCAGCGAGCGGAACGTGCGGATCGCCACGTCGGTGTGGCTGCGCATGCCGATGCCCAGCACGGATAGCTTGGCCACCTGCGGGTTGCCGGTCACCGGCCCGCACTGCATCTTGGCCGCCAGCTTCTCGACCAGCTTCGAGCACGCCTCGTACTGCGACTGCGGCACGGTGAAGCTCAGTTTCGCCTTTCCCTGCCGCCCGTAGCTCTGCACGATCATGTCGACGAAAATCCCGCCGTCGGCCACCGCGTCGAAAATCGCCGCCGCGATCCCCGGCCGGTCCGCCACCCCGGTCACGGTCACCCGGGCTTGTGACTCGTCGAGCGAGATTTCGTCGATCGTCAGCTCTTCCATCTTTTGCAATCGCGCCACCACGGCCACCGCATCGCTCGAGCGGTTGCCGGGCGCTTTGGCCGGCTCGGCGGCGCCGGCTGGTTCCTTGTCGAGTGCGAACGCCTGGTGGACGGCCCGCAGCGCCGCCGCGCCCTGCGCGATCGACGAGCACCGAAATCTTGATCTCGCTGGTGCTGATCATCAAAATGTTCACGCCCGCGTCGGCCAGCGCGCGAAACATCCGCCGCGCCACGCCGGTTTGCCGGGCCATGCCGAGCCCGACGACCGACACCTTGGCCACGTTGTCGTCGTGCGCCAGGCCTTCGGCCTTTAGCTCGTCGGCCGCCGCCTGGGCCGCCTTGAGCGTGGCCCGCAGGTCGTCCTGGATGACGGTGAACGAAACGTCGGCGCGGCCGTCGGCGCCCACGTTCTGCACGATCATGTCGACCGAGATCGCTTTGGCGGCAATTTTCGAGAATATCGCCAGGCTCGTGCCCGGCGTGTCCGGCACCCCCAGAATCGTCACGCGGGCTTCGTTCTTGGCCAGCGCCGCCCCGCCCACCGGCTGCTCTGCCGACTCGCTGGTCGCCGTGATCATCGTGCCCGGCACGTCGCTGAAACTGGTGCGCACGTGAATCGGCACGTTGAACTTCTTGGCAAACTCGATCGACCGGTTGTGCATCACGCCCGCGCCCAGGCTGGCCAGCTCGAGCATCTCGTCGTAGCTGACCCGCTTGATGTGCCGGGCCTCGGGCAAGAGCGCGGGGATCGGTCGTGTACACGCCGTCGACGTCGGTATAGATTTCGCAAGCGTCGGCACCCAGCACGGCCGCCAGGGCCACGGCCGTCGTGTCGCTGCCGCCGCGGCCCAGCGTGGTGATGTTGAAATCCTCGTCGATCCCTTGAAAGCCCGCCGCGATCACGATCTTGCCCTCGGCCAGCAGCACGGCGCATCCGCTCGGTCGAAATCGACTGGATGCGGGCCTTGGTGTGCGTGCTGTCGGTCTTGATGCCGATCTGCGCGCCGGTCAGGCTGATCGCCTCGTGCCCCAGCGAGTGAATGGCCATCGCCATCAGCGCCACGCTCACCTGCTCGCCCGTCGACAGCAGCATGTCCATCTCGCGGGCAGGTGGCTGATCGGTGATCTGCCCGGCCAGGTCGACCAGCTGGTCCGTGTTGTGGCCCATGGCGCTGACCACCATCACGACCTGGTTGCCTTCCTGCTGGGCGCGCATCGCCTTGCGGGCCGCGGCCAGGATCTTCTGGCTGTCGGCGACGCTCGTGCCGCCGAATTTCTGCACGATCAATGGCATGAACGAATCCTTGAGGGCCGTCGGCCGAAAACGCCGGAGGTGGCCGAACGACTTTCGAGAATCTCACGGGCCCAAAAAGTAACCCATCAGCTTCCAGCCTTCCTCGAAAGCCAGCTTCGAATGGGCCGCCGTCGGCTTCGTCGTACGTCCGCGCACTCGTCGGCCGCAATGCCCGTGCCGGCCAGCGCGAACGGCACTGCTCCGTGGCTGTGCGTTTTGGTGCGCAGCGGCGTGGGATGGTCGGGGCTGACCAGAATTCGGTAATCGCCCTGCGGCCGCCAGCTCCCGGTGCAACGGCCCCACGATGTGCCGATCGATTTCCTCGAGTGCTTCGGATCTTGGCCGCCGCGTTCCCTTCGTGCGAAGCCTCGTCGGGCGCCTCGACGTGTACGCAAACGAGGTCCGTGTCGGCCAAGGCGCTCGATGGCGGCTCGCCCCTTGGCCGCGTAATCGGTGTCGAGATAGCCGGTCGCCCCCGGCACGTCGATCCGCCGCCAGCCGACCAGCGCCGCCAGCCCGCGCAGCAAGTCGACCGCCGTGATCATCGCCCCGCGCTTGCCGTAAATCTTGTCGAACGGCGGCACGGCCGGCGCGCGGCCCTGTCCCCACAGCCAGATGTTCGTGGCCGGCAGCTTGCCCGCCCGGCGTCGCGCGACGTTCACCGGGTGCTCGGCAAACACGGCCACGCTCCGCGTCATCCATTCGTTCAAGGCAGTCGCTGCCCGGCCCGCGCGGATAATCGTCGAGTACCGACTTGTCAGTCAAGTCGTGCGGCGGCGTAGCCCGCGTGTCGGCCGTGAACGGCGGCGGCACTTTCCCCCCCCGATAGATCAACAAATTTCGATAGCTCACGCCCGGCACGAACTCCAGCCGCGGGTTGGCCAACTCGGCGCCTGAGCGTGGCCAGCAGTTGCCGGGCTTCGTCGGTCGAAATGTGCCCGGCCGTGAAGTCGCGCATCGACTGGTCTTCGATCGTCACCAGGTTGCAGCGAACGGCCGCGATCGTTTTCGCCGAGCTTGATCCCCTGTGCCGCGGCCTCCAGCGGCGCGCGGCCGGTGAAGTACTGGTTGGGGTCGTAGCCCAACAGGCTCAAATTCGCCACGTCCGAGCCGGCCGGCAGATGCGCTGGCACGTGGTTCGCGCGCCCAACCACGCCGGCGGCGGCGATGGCGTCCATCGCGCGGGTGTCGGCCGCCTGCAGCGGCGTCTTGCCGCCGAGCGAGTCTTGCGGCTCGTCGGCGCAGCCATCGGGAATGATCAGAGCGTATTTCATCGTGGCAATTGGCAACCGCCGTTCAATCGCGGACCCGCATCCGCACGCTTCGCCCGCGCATGAACTTCAGGCGGTCGATGGCGTCGATCGCGCGGCACATCGCCCCCTCGGTCGTATTGTGGGTCATGATCACCAGCGGAACAACGCCCTGGCTCCCCTCCTCAGCTTCGTGCTGGATGACCGAGGCGATCGAAATATCCTGCTTGCCCAGCCCGCCGGCGATCTCGGCCATCACGCTCGGCCGGTCGGCCACGTTGAACCGCAAGTAATACCGCCCGACACGTCGGCATAATCGCGCACCGCGACGCGTGGGCCTTGCTTCGACCACAGCTCCAGCGTGCGAAACGTGATCGCCGCGCGGCCGACGACCGTATCGATCAGGTCGGCCACGACGGCCGAGGCGGTTGGCATCTGCCCGGCCCCCAGGCCGGAGAAGAACACGGGCCCCACCGCGTCGCCGACCACGCTGATGGCGTTGAACGCCCCGCGCACCTCGGCCAGCGGCGTGCCCAGCTCGACCAGCGTGGGCGAAACGTGCAGCTCGAGCCCGCCGGGCGTCAGTTGGGCCACGGCCAGCAGCTTGATCCGATAGCCCAACTCCTTGGCGTAGCGCAGGTCGGCCAGCTCGAGGGTGTCGATCCCTTGCCGCGGGATTTCGTCCCAGGCCACCGCGCGCCGAAGGCCAGGTGCGCGAGTATCGCCAGCTTCTGGGCCGCGTCGCTGCCGTCGACGTCCATCGCCGGGTCGGCCTCGGCATAGCCCAGCCGCTGCGCCTCGCGCACGGCGTCGGCATACGAGGTGCCGTGGGCTTCCATCTGCGTGAGGATGTAGTTGCTCGTGCCATTGAGGATCGCGTCGAGCGACTCGATCTGGTTGGCCGACAAGCACTGGCTGATATTGGCGATGATCGGAATGCCGCCGGCCACCGAAGCCTCGAAGGCGATCGAACGGCCCAGTTCGCGGGCCCGATCGAACAGCTCCGGCCCATGGGCGGCCAACAGCGCCTTGTTGGCGGTGACCAGATCCTTGCCGGCGGACAACAACTCCAGGGCAATCGTCCGCGCCGGCTCGAGCCCACCGACCAGCAGGGCCACGGTAGAGATCGTCGGGTCGCCGGTGATCCGTTTCAAATCGTCGCTCACCACGTCGCGCGGCAAGGCGATCTGGCGCTTCTTCTTCAAGTCGTTCACCACGACCGCCCGCAGCACGATCCGCCGTCCGGCGTGGCGCCAATCCGATCGCCATGCTCCACGAGCAGCCGGGCCACGCCCGTGCCGACCGTGCCCAATCCGACGATGGCAACGTTGACGACTTGCATCAGAGAACCGCGCGAAGGGGGAGGCGAACGAACTATCGTAGAATCGGCTGCGCCGGGGCGTCAAGCTGACCACGTTGCGGGTAGTGGCGACAAAACGGGGCGGGGCGTTAGAATGCCGCCGTTTCTAACGACGCGCCAACCTGCCTCGTAGGTTCCCATGAAACCCGACAAAAAGACCCTGATCTTTCCGCTGTTGCTGATCACCCTTGGCACCGGATGGCTGCTCACGACGCTGGGGGTGGCACCGGGAGTCAACTGGGCGTGGACGCTCGGGCTGGCGGTCCTCGGATTCCTTACCGTGATCGTGGGTGGCTTCGACAAAGTGACCGCCGTCGTCGGGCCGTTTCTCGTCATCGCCAGTTGCCTGTCGCTGCTGCGCCAGACCGGCCGGCTGGAGCTCGACATCGAGATTCCCATTCTCGTGATCGTCGCCGGCGTGCTGATCCTCGTCGCCCGCCTGCCCGCCGTCCCGCCACCCAAGTGGGTCAGCCAAGCGCCTGATGGGCGCGTTTGTTAGAATGCCGGAAAGGATAAAACCGCCAGCAGCCTTGAGGTGAATTCCATGAGCGAATCGCAGCCCGATGACCCGTCCGCCCCGCCGCCTTCCGCGGAGATTTGTAAGGCCGCGCTGAAGGCTTTCAAGAAACGGCTCAAGCTTACGCAGCTCGACGACGCGTCGCGGCTGGGGCACGGGCCGATGAGCTCGGGCTTGAAGTCGGGAATCGCCGGCATCACGCCCCCCGACCAATATCCCCGCGAAGTCTGGGAAGAGCTCGTCCGCCAAGGCAAACTCAAGCGCGCCGGCCACGGCATGTATTCGCCGGCACAGTAGAGCACTAGAGCACGATGGAGCGCCATGCCGCGCGATCAATCCCCGAGCTCACGCTCGGGGCCCGCCACGCCTGGCGACCAATCCAGTCGGCGAGCCGCGGAAGTAAGCCCCCGGACCGGCCAGCACACACCAAAAGGGTCCTCTCTCCATGAACGCCGAATCCCTCGCCTTTCTCCGCCGCTTGTTGGAAACGCCCAGTCCCTCGGGCTATGAGCAGCCGGTGCAGGCGATCGTCCGCCAGTACGTCAAGCCGTTCGCCGACCAGGTGGCCACCGACGTCCACGGCAACGTCATCGTCTCGCGCAATCCCGAAGCTCCCTTGCGCGTGATGCTGGCCGGCCACGCCGACCAGATCGGCTTCCTCGTGCAGTACATCGACGAGCAGGGCTTTCTCTACGTGCAGCCCATCGGCGGCTGGGATCCCATGGTCCTCATCGGCCAGAAGCTGACCGTGTGGACCAAGACCGGGCCGGTCTTTGGTGCCATCGCCCGCAAGCCGATCCACCTGCTCAGCGAGGAAGAGCGCAAGCAAGTGCCCAAGCTGAAGGACTTGTGGCTCGACATCGGCGCCCGCGACAAGGCCGAGGCCGCCGAGCTGGTCAAGGTCGGCGACCCGGTCACCTTGCAGCTCGGCATGGTCCAGTTACGCAACAACTTTGCCAGCTCGCCGGCGATGGACGACAAGGCCGGGCTGTGGGTCGCTATCGAGGCCCTGCGCCGCACGACGGCCAAAAAGCTCAACTGCGCGCTGGTCGCCGTGTCGACGGTGCAGGAAGAGATCGGACTGCGCGGCGCCACGACCAGCACCTACGGCGTCAACCCGCAGGTGGGCATCGCCATCGATGTCACGCACGCCACCGACTGTCCCACGATCGACAAGAAGACCGAGGGCGACGTGGCCCTGGGCCGCGGCCCGGTGATTTATCGCGGACCGAACATGAACCCGGCGGTGGTCGAGAAGCTCATGGAAACAGCCGAGGCTGGCGGCGTGCCCTACCAGATGGCCGCCAGCGGCCGGGCCACGCCGACCGACGCCAACACGATCCAGACCAGCCGTGGCGGCGTGGCCGCCGGCCTGGTGAGCATTCCCAACCGCTACATGCACAGTCCCGTGGAAATGATTTCGCTCGACGACATCGACCACGCCGCCGATTTGCTAGCCGGTTTCGCCCTCCGCCTGGCCGGCGACGAAAAGTTCACGCCATGAAGATCGGCAGCCGCGAGATGCGCATTGAAACGCCGCGCCTACTGTTGCGGCCGCTCGTCGAGGCGGATCTCGACGCGCTGGCGCGGATCAATGCCGATCCCGAGGTGGCCCGCTATCTCGGCTCGGGCAACACGCTCTCGCGGGCCGACACCTGGCGGCAAATCGCCATCAGCATCGGCCACGGGCAATTGCGCGGCTACTCGATGCTGGCGATCGAAGAGCGCTCGAGCGGCGCGTTTCTGGGCCGCACCGGCCCCTGGTTTCCCGAGGGCTGGCCGATGCTCGAAGTCGGCTGGGTCGTCGATCCGCGCCGCCAGGGCGAAGGCTTCGCCACCGAAGCCGGCCGCGCAGCGCTCGACTGGTGCTTCGCCAACCTGGACGTGCAGGAAGTCTGCAGCCTAATCCGCCCGGGCAACGCGGCCTCGGTCCGCGTGGCGCAAGAACTCGGCGCCATGCTCGACCATACGATCGACGATCTGCTCGGCCTGCCCGCCGACTTGTGGCTGCACCGCCGCAGTCGCTGAAGCGCTAATGACCGGCGAGCCCCGGGTAGCAATCGGCGGTTGCAGCGTGCACTCGGCCATCCCCAGGCTGATGCCCGGGGCTCGCCACGCAGTCGCGCTCGCTTTGTTATTTCGCCTCGGGTGGCACTGGCATCTTGCCAGTGCGGCGCATACTGTGGTGGTCACACCGTGCACTGGCGAGACGCCAGTGCCACGACAAACGTGAGGCAGAAACCCGATTCACGGCGTAGGGTGCCACGGGCGGCCGCTCGCGAACACCCGTGCCGGTCCGCGCACGGCTGTCTCTGCGAGCCAGCCGTGGCACCTCCACACGTCACTTCGCCGCGCCGGCCAGCAGCTTCGCCTCGAGCGTGATCTTGGCCGCGGCCAGCAGCTTCGACACGGGGCAGTTCTTCTTGGCGTTTTCGGCGCTCTTGAAAGGTCTTGTCGTCGATGCCGGGCACGTCGGCTTCGGTCACCAGGTCGATCTGCGGAATGCCAAAACCCTCGGCCCCTTTTTCCAGGTGGACCTTGGCCGTGGTGTGCACGCTCTTGGGCGGATGTCCGCCTTGCGTCAGCCCGTTGGCCAGGGCCATCGAAAAACATCCGGCGTGGGCCGCCGCGATCAGCTCTTCCGGGTTGGTGCCGGTGCCCGACTCGAACCGCGACAAAAATGAGTACGGTCCCTCGAACGCGCCGCTGCCGAGCTTCATCTTGCCTTTGCCGCTCTTCAGGTCGCCGTTCCAGACTGCTTCCGCATTGCGTGTTGGCATGGCTGTGCATCCTTAATGGGTTAGAGATTCGTCCGTTATACCCGCTCGGGCTCTTGCCGCAGCCGCATTTCGCAGTCGCGGCGGTCTGCCAAATTGGCAATTGCGGGCGAAAACCGTGCCGCCGCGGCCCGCTCTTGCGAACCGCAGTTCGCCCATAAACCGCTTGCATCCTTGCGTTTGCGCCCAGTTCGTACATCTTGGCACGAACGTTGCTTTATTGCGGGCGCCGAACTGTTTCGGACTGCCAAACCCGGCAAAAGCAGACACCATACCGACCGGCCTGCCCCCCCCGAGGCCCCCAACACACCTTGAGGCGACCCGCTGCCGATTGAATTCCGGCGGGCGGGGCAGGGGGGCGCAACGCCGAACCGATCGATCTCCAGGAGGATATCCGCGTGGCAAAACAGATGGTCTTCGACGAAGAGGCCCGCCAGGCGCTAGCCGCCGGCGTGACGAAGCTGGCGCGAGCGGTCCGCAGCACGCTCGGCCCCCGCGGCCGCAACGCCGTGCTCGACAAGGGCTGGGGCTCGCCCAAGATCACCAAAGACGGCGTCACCGTGGCCGAGAACGTCGAGCTCGACGATCCCTACGAGAACCTCGGCGCCCAGTTGGTCAAGGAAGCCGCCAGCAAGACGAACGACGTGGCCGGCGACGGCACCACCACCGCCACCGTGCTGGCCGAAGCCATCTTCAAGGAAGGCCTCAAGATGATCGCCGCGGGCGCCGACCCGATGGCCCTCTCGCGCGGCATCATCAAGGCCACCGAAACGGTCTGCGAAGCGATCGCCAACATGGCCACCGGCATCGACGAGAAGAACCGCAAGGAAATCACCCAGGTCGCCACGATCGCGGGCAACAACGATCCCACGATCGGCAACGTGCTGGCCGACGCCTTCCTCAAGGTCGGCAAGGACGGCGTGATCACGGTCGAAGAAGGCCGCCAGGCCGAGACCTACGTCGAGGTGGTCGAGGGCATGCAGTTCGATCGCGGCTATCTTTCGCCGCACTTCGTCACCGACCAGGAGAACCAGACCGTCGAGCTGGAAAACGCCCTGATCCTGATCTACGAAGAGAAGATCTCCAACGCCAAGAACCTGGTGCCGCTGCTGGAAGCGGTCAGCAAGGCCAACAAGCCGCTGCTGATCATTGCCGAGGACGTCGAAGGCGAGGCGCTGGCCACGCTGGTCGTCAACAAGATGCGCGGCATCTTGAACGTCTGTGCCGTCAAGGCGCCCGGCTACGGCGACCGCCGCAAGGCGATGCTCGGCGACCTGGCGATCCTCACCAGCGGCACGGCCATCTTCAAGGATCTCGGCATCGCGCTCGACAGCGTCAAGCTCTCCGATCTCGGCAAGGCCAAGAAGATCACGATCGACGCCGAGAACACCACGATCGTCGGCGGCGCCGGCAAGAAGGAAGCCATCGATGGCCGGGCCGAGCAGATCCGCCGCGAGATCACCGAAACCGACAGCGAGTACGACCGCGAAAAACTGCAAGAGCGCCTGGCCAAGCTGGCCGGCGGCGTGGCCCAGATCCACTGCGGCGCCGCCACCGAAACCGAAATGAAAGAGCGCAAGGCCCTGCTCGAAGACGCCAAGGCGGCCACCCAGGCCGCGCTCGAAGAGGGCATCGTGCCCGGCGGCGGCGTGGCCCTGATCCGCGCCGAAGGTGCGCTGATCGAAGCTCCACCTCAAAGGCGACGAAGAACACGGCGCCGAAATCATTCGCCACGTGCTCGATTACCCGCTTGCGGATGATCGCCGAAAACGCCGGCCTGACGGCGCGGTGGTCGTCAATCGCGTCCGGCAGCTGAAGGGCAAGAACGAAGGCTACGACGCCGACAAGGACAGCTACTGCGACCTGGTCGCCGCCGGCATCATCGACCCGGCCAAGGTGGTCCGCACCGCGCTGCAAAACGGCGCCAGCGTGGCGGCCCTGCTGCTGACCACCGAATCGCTGATCACCGAAATCCCCAAGGAAGAAGAAGAAGGCGGCGGCCACGACCACCACGACCACGGCATGGGTGGCATGGGAGGCATGGGCGGCATGGGCGGCATGGGTGGCATGCCCGGCATGATGTGAGCCTCGCGCCGCGGCCCGGGTTTCCCCCCGGCCCTCAAGGCGTTTCTTCAACGACAGCCGAATGGACAATCTCAACCAATCGCACACGTTCCAGATAACAGGAAGGTCCAACAACCATGGCACACGTCAAATTGCGTCCGCTCGATGATCGCGTGGTCGTCGAACCCCAGGAAGCCGAAGAACGCACCGCCGGCGGCATCGTGCTGCCCGACACCGCCAAGGAAAAGCCGCAACGCGGGACGATCGTCTCGGTCGGCCCCGGCAAATTGCTCGACAGCGGCAAGCGCGGCGAGCTGTCGGTCGGCATCGGCGACGTCGTGATCTACGGCAAATACTCGGGCACCGACATCGAAGTGGACGGCAAGGACGTCAAGATCCTCCGCGAGACCGACATCCTGGCCAAGATCGTCTAGGTTGACCGCTCCTTTTCTTTCCGCAGCCGCGGCCTGTGACCCCGGCGCGGGAAGTTCAGCAACGGCACTCGAATGACCTCGGCGCTGGCAGCACCGGCCTCTCAGAGGCCTGCTGCAGCTTGTTCGGCAGACTCGAAACACACGAACCCCAACGCAACAAAACAAGGACCCGTCAATCGTGGCAAAACAACTACTGTTCGAAGATTCGGCCCGCGCGAAGATGCTGCGCGGCGTGGAGAAGCTGGCCGACGCGGTCGCGGTGACGATGGGCCCGACCGGCCACAACGTGATCATCGACAAGTCGTTCGGCGGTCCGACCGTCACCAAGGACGGCGTGACGGTGAGCAAGGAAATCGAGCTGGAAGACCGTTTCGAGAACATGGGGGCCAAGCTGGTCAACGAGGTGGCCTCAAAGACCTCGGACGTGGCCGGCGACGGCACGACGACCGCCACGGTGCTGGCCCGCGCCATCTTCAAGGAAGGCACGCGCAACATCGCCGCCGGCAGCAACCCGATGGCCGTCCGCCGCGGCATCGAAAAGGCCGTCGAAGCCGCCATCAAGAAGCTCCACGCGATGGCCAAGCCCGTGTCGAAGAAGGACGAAATCGCCCAGGTCGGCTCGATCAGCGCCAACAACGACCCCGAAATCGGCGAGCTGCTGGCCGACGTGATGGAAAAAGTCGGCAAGGACGGCGTGATCACCGTCGAAGAAGGCAAGACCACCGAAACCACCAAGGAGCTCGTCGAGGGCATGCAGTTCGACAAGGGCTACATCTCGCCGTACTTCATCAACCGCCCGGCCGAGATGGACTGCCAGCTCGAAGACGCCCTGATCCTGATCCACGAAAAGAAGATCGGCAATCTCCGCGAGCTGGTGCCGCTGTTGGAAAAAGTGGCCCACTCGGGCAAGCCGCTGCTGATCATTGCCGAGGACGTCGACGGCGAGGCCCTGACCACGCTGGTCGTCAACAAGCTGCGCGGCGTGCTCAACGTGCTGCGCCGTCAAGGCGCCTGGCTTTGGCGACCGCCGCAAGGCCATGCTCGGCGACATCGCCGTGCTGACTGCCGGCACGCTGATCAGCGAAGACCTGGGGCTGAAGCTCGAAAACCTCACGCTCGAGCACCTCGGCCGCGCCAAGCAGATCACGATCGACAAGGACACGACCACGATCGTCCAGGGTGCCGGCAAGCCGGCCGACATCCAGAATCGCATCCAGCAGATCCGCAACCAGATCGACGCCACCGAAAGCGACTACGACAAGGAGAAGTTCCAGGAGCGGCTGGCCAAGCTGACCGGCGGCGTGGCGATCATCTCGGTGGGCGGCGGCAGCGAAGCCGACATGAAGCAGAAGAAAGCCCGCGTGGAAGACGCCCTGCACGCCACCCGGGCCGCGGTCGAAGAGGGCATCCTGCCCGGCGGCGGCGTGGCCCTGCTGCGTTGCCGCGAAGCGGTCGAGGCCGAGCGCTCGTCGGCCAAGGGCGACGAAAAGATCGGCGTCAATATCGTGCTGCACGCCCTGTCGGCCCCCATGAAGCAGATCGCCGACAACTGCGGCATCGATGGCTCGGTCGTCGTCGACGAAGTCAGCCAGAAGCCGACCAACACCGGTTACGACGCCAACGCCGGCAAGTACGTCGACATGCTCAAGGCGGGCATCATCGACCCGGTCAAAGTGGTCCGCAGCGCGTTGGCCAACGCGGCCAGCATCGCCGGGCTGATGCTCACCACCGAGGCCCTGGTGACCACGCTGGACAAGGAAGACAAAGAGAAACAGCGCGTCGAAGGCAGCGTCCGCTAGCGCGGGAGGCTCGAGACCTGAGGCCCGAGACTTGAGGCTTGAGACGTGAGGATCGAGGCGTGAGGGGGGCGGTGCTGCATCGCCTCCGTTGGGCCTCGAGTCCGCGGTTGTCACGCCGCCTGCCTGGCCCTCAAGCCTTAGGCCCGATGCCTCACCCCCTCAAGCCTCGCGCCTCAGGCCTCTTCTCTTGCATGCGCGGCCTATAATTGAGAAGGTGTCGCCTGGACGATTCCGGCTCTTGCTATGGCTACAATGGCCACAAAACGCTGTTACTACGAGGTGTTGGGGGTCGAGCGGTCGGCCTCCGACAAGGAAATTGCCAACGCCTACCGCAAGTTGGCGATCAAATTCCATCCCGATAAGAACCCCGGCGACGAAGAGGCCATCAGCCGCTTCAAGGAGGCCGCCGAGGCCTTCGAGGTGCTTTCCGACGGCGAAAAGCGGGGCCGCTACGACCGCTTCGGCATGGGCGCCTTCGAGGGGGCCGGCCGCGGCCATCAGTTCAGCGACGTCAACGATATTTTCGCGGCCTTCGGCGATATTTTCGGCGACAGCGCCTTCGGCGAGCTGTTCGGCGGTGCGGCGCCGCCGCCGCGTGAACAAGGGGGCCGACGTCCGCGCCGACGTCACGCTCGACCTGTTGGAAGCGGCCCGCGGCGTCACCAAGACCATCGAGTTCCAGCGCCACGAGGTTTGCGCCGACTGCCAGGGCACCGGCGCCAAGCCCGGCTCGACGCGCACCCGCTGCAACTACTGCGGCGGCCGCGGCCAGGTGGTGCAGTCGACCGGCATCTTCCGCGTGCAGACGACGTGCTCTGCCTGCCAGGGGGCCGGGTCGATCGTCAAGGATCCCTGCCCCAAGTGCCGCGCCGCCGGCTACCTGCTGGCGACCGTGCGCCGCGACGTGCAGATTCCCGCCGGCATCGACGACCAGATGCGCGTGCGGCTCCCCGGCGAGGGCGAGCCCAGCACCAGCGGCGGCCCCCGCGGCGACTGCTACTGCTTCATCAGCGTCAAGGAGCACGCGCTGTTCCAGCGCGAGGGGCAGCACTTGATCGTCCGCGTGCCCATCTCTTACTCGCAGGCCGCGCTGGGTACCAAGATCGATGTGCCCACGCTCAACGGCCCGTACGAGCTCAAGGTTCCCGCCGGCACGCAGTCGGGCGAAGTGTTCAAGCTGTCGCGGCGCGGCTTGCCCAGCCCGCGCGGCCGCGAGGTCGGCGACCTGCTGGTGCAAGTCAACATCGAAGTGCCCAAAAGCCTCAGCCGCGCCAGGACGAGCTTTTGCGCCAGCTGGCCGAGGAGGAACACGCCAACGTCAGCCCACACCGTAAGAGCTTCTTCGAGAAAGTGCGTGAATACTTTGGCGAATGATCAACTCGCCCGCCCAGGGGAATCCGATGGCCGATAACAAACCGACACCGTCGCAATCCGCCGCCCAGGCGGCCGACGCCGCACACGAGGCCGGCGCCGCGGCCGCCTTCGAGGCCAGCGAAGCCGAAATCGCCAAGCTCCGCGCCGATCTCGACGACGCCGGCAACCGCGTGCTGCGCGCTCAGGCCGAGCTGGAAAACTTCCGCAAGCGCGTCCGCCGCGAAAGCGAAGACGAGCTGCGCTACGCCACGATGCCGCTGTTGCGCGACCTGCTGCCGGTGGTCGACAATATCCAGCGGGCCATCGCCGCGGCCGAGCAGGCCCACGGCGGCGGCAGCCTGTTGGAGGGCGTCAAGCTTGTGGCCCAATCGCTCGAAGCGGGCCTGGCCAAGCACAATTGCAAGCGCATCGAAGCCCAGGGCCGGCCGTTCGACCCGGCCGTCCACGAAGCGATTTCGCAACAGCCCTCGGCCGACGTGCCGCCGGGCACGGTCCTGTTCGTGGCCCAAGAGGGCTACACCCTGGGCGACCGCGTCGTTCGCCCCGCGCAAGTCATCGTTTCCACGTCCCCCTCCTGACCAAGTTCATCTCGACTCGCGGACAGCCGCCATACGATAATCGTTCTGGGTGCCACCACTGGCTTGCCCAGCAGCGCCGCAGGAATCGTCACCTGCCGGGTGCCACTGCTGGCTTGTCCAGCAGTGCCCAAGGAATCGTCGACGAGTCCCTGGCTTCACCGTGCGTTTTCACGATCCGAGTCCTTTGCCGAGCGCTCCATGCCCACCTACGACTACGTTTGCAACGCCTGCGGCCACAAGTTCGAGCTGTTCCAATCGATCAACGCGCCGGTGGTCAAGAAGTGCCCCGAGTGCGGCAAGCTGAAATTGCGGCGGCTGTTCGGCACCGGCGCGGCCGTGGTCTTCAAGGGCTCGGGCTTCTACCAGACCGACTATCGCAGCGACGCGTACAAGAAGGCGGCCAGCGCCGACGCCCCGCCCAGCGAATCGAAGAGCGATACGAAATCGTCGAAAGAAGCCCCGGCCCCCAAGTCGGACGCCAAGGCTGACAAGCCGGCGAGCAAAAAAACTTCCGATGGCTAACAGCCCGTTGAAAAATGCCTTCGTGGCATTTTTCAACCTCGCGAAGTGCGGAGCAAAGCTCCGCACCGCTCGCAAAATAACGACTTACGTCGCTATTTTGGGATCGCATCCCTGCGATCACGCAGCCTGTTGAATACTTCAAAAGGCTGCTGAGGCCCTTCGACGGGATGCCCGTGGAAAGCTCGCCCGGCGACGCGTTTGCATAGAATAGAGATCATGTCCTCGGCACGCTGTCCAACCTGCGACAAGACCTTCGACCCGCGCGAGAGCCGCTCGCTCCCCTTCTGCAGCCCGCGCTGCCGCCAGATCGACCTGCGGCGCTGGCTCGCCGAGGAGATCTCGATGCCCCTCAGCGAGCTCGACGAGGAATCTGCCCGCCGCCGCGACGACCGGGACGACGACCGCTGACCGAATGTCATCTCCCGCGCAGTGTTGGGGCCCCCCACACGACCCCGACGTGCCAGTGAGGGCTGTTCGTCTTCCGTCTCCCGCTAACCCGACGCGCCAGCGAGGGCTCGTCCGTCCTGTTCCCTCGCTCGCGCGTCGGGTTAGTAGACGCGCGACGCGGGTCCTTCGGCCGCGGGCGGCTACGAACTTCGCGATCTTCTATTTTGCCCCGCTTGTGCGATCCGTATAATTGCCGCCATTCGATTCCAGCGGCGATCCTCGTTCGGCAAGCAAGGAGTACGACCAACCATGGCATCAGGCCGGCTCGAGGCCGTCGATTGGCAAGAGGTGTTCCCGGGACTGCGGCTGTTGGCGGCCCTGCGGCTGGCGCTGCGCGTTCGCTTGCTGGTGCTGGCCGCGGCCGGCATGGTGCTGACCGTGGCCGGCTGGTGGCTGCTGGGCCAGGCCTTTCAAGATACGGCCGACGACCGCCTGGCCCTGGAGGTCGAGACCAATAGCACCTGGCCGTGGGACTGGCCGCTGGCCGCCCAGCCGCTGGCCGACGTGCCCATCGATCGCTTTTCGTCGCTCGAGTTGTGGGTCGAGCACAGCCCACTGGTCGTCGCCTGGCATGGGCTAAGCTCGCCGTTCGAGCGGATGTACGACCCGACGATCACGTTCACGCACTTCATCTACGTGCTGACCGCGTCGCTGTGGAGCCTGGCGGTGTGGAGTTTTTTTGGCGGCGCGATCACGCGCCAGGCGGCCGTCGAGTTCGCCCGCCACGAAAACGTCTCGCGGCGGGCGCTTTTGGGCCACGTGCTGCCGCGGTGGGGCTCGTATTTCTTCGCCCCGCTGCTGCCGCTAATCGGCACTTTTGCCCTGGCCGTGTTTCTGGCCGGCGTGGGCGCGCTGCTGCGCGTGCCGGTGGCGCTCGCCGTGTTGGGCGTGCTGTGGGGCGTGGCGCTGGTCGTCGGTTTCCTGATGACGTTTCTGGCCGTGGGGCTGTTCTTCGCCTGGCCGCTGATGTGGGCCGCGATCAGCGCCGAGGGCGCCGATGCCTTCGGCGCGCTGAGCGACGCCTATTCCTACATCTACCAGCGGCCGCTGCGCTACCTGCTCTACGCCGTCGTGGCCGGCCTGGCGGGCATTCTGGGCTGGTACCTGGTGTGGCTGCTCGCGCTCGTGATCGTGCAGCTCACCAATTGGGGCGCCAGTTGGGTGCCGGCTCGGAGCTGATCGGCCAGATCGCCCGCGGCGACGACCTGGGCGGCCCCGTGGCCAATTTCGGCGCCGCGGCTATCCGCTTCTGGCGGGCCGCGCTGTACCTGCTGGCCTTTTCCTACGGCGTCAGCTACCTGTGGTCCTCGACGACCGTGATCTACTTCCTGCTGCGGCGCACCGTCGACGGCAAAGAACTCGACGAAGTGTACCTCGGCGAAAACCGCGAGCTGCACACCCTGCCGCCCCTGAAAACCGACGCCCACGGCGTGCCGCAGGTAGCCGACGAACCGGCCGGCAACGGGCCGGCATCCACCGAGTCGGGCACAGGCTGAGGCAAATAACCGGCACGCGCGCAACCTGAATGATTTCGACCCGGGCGTGCGCGCTCGCGAGACCCGCAATTCTGGGGCTACTCTCGGCCGTTCGGGTCAGCACTGTCGTGAACCGCAAGGCCCCGAACCGCAAAGCCATGATTGGTTCGCAAACGGGGCCATTCCAAATCCATGCGAGGGGAATGTCATGGGAATGATGAAAGAGTTTCGCGAGTTCGCCATGAAGGGCAACGTCGTCGATATGGCGGTGGGCATCATCATCGGTGCCGCGTTCGGGAAGATCGTCTCGTCGCTGGTCAGTGACGTCATCATGCCTCCCATCGGGTTTGTCTTGGGCAACGTCGATTTCTCCAGCCTCGAGCTGACGCTACGAAACCCGCTCGGCACGGCCCCTGCCGTCGCCATCAAATACGGCGTCTTCATCAACACGGTCATCGATTTCGTGATCGTCGCCTTTGCGATCTTCCTGGTGGTCAAACAGATGAACCGCCTGAAGGCGCCCGCTCCCGTTCCGGTGGCGACGACGAAAGAGTGCCCGCATTGCCTGATGACCATCCCGCTGGCAGCCACCCGCTGCGGCCACTGCACGTCCGAATTGAAGTGAGCCGAGGATAGGGGGGCAGGGGACAAGTTGCTTGACATCTCTGCCGCTGCACGCGCGCCGAGAAGCGTAGAACTTGGGCGATCTACCTGAATTCGTCGCCAAACAACTCCTCCATCCGCGCGTGGAACTCGCCGCGAGACAGCACGCGGTCGCAGCCGGCCGCCCGGGCCGCCTCCAACCGCTCGCGGTGCACGTGCGGGCCGAAGGCGATGGTCACGGCGCCCTCGCTCAATAGCGGCTTGAGCCGCGCGAGCGTGGCTGCCACGTCGAGCCCAGGGTGCGACAGGTCGAGGATCACCAGCATCGGCCCTGTCGCTTCGGCCTTGGCAATCAAGGCGTCGGCCGTCAGGGCGACGTCCAGCTCAGTGCCGGCCCGCTGGGCCGCCGCGGCCGCTTGCGATTGCATCGCCAGGTCGGAAATCAAGGCCAGCGCCATAGCGGAAAAGCCGATGATTGTAGCCGGCCTCGGTGAGGCCGGCGCCTCGCTGCCACGCCCCGGGGTCACAGACGGGTCACAGACTCCGGCTACCGTTAAACCGCTTCGGGGCCGCGGACCGTGCTGGAAATGTCGATCGATTCCTCCAGCGGCACGACGAATATCTTGCCGTCGCCGATATTGCCTTCCTGGCCCGTGCGGGCCACGGTGATCAGGGTCTCTACCGTGCGGTCGAGAAAATCGTCGTTGACCACGATCTCCAGCTCGACCTTGCGCAGCAGGTTCGTCTTGTATTCCACGCCGCGATAATACTCCGTCTGCCCGCGTTGCCGGCCGAAGCCGTGGGCATCGCAAACCGTCATCCGCGTCACGCCCACGTTTGCCAGCGCCTCGCGCACGGCGTTGAGCTTCGTTGGCTGAATGACGGCGATCACGATGCGCATGGAAGTTGGCTCGCTAGACCACGCTGAAGGACACCCGTCCAGCATAGCCGGCGCGAACCGGTTTGGACAGCAGGCCGGAGGCGGGAGGCCGGAGGAGGAACGAAGAACGCTCGGGCGATGCGCCGCCGCAATTGGCCTTGCCAAAAAAATGACGCCCTCCGCTGCGGACGAAGGGCGTCGCGAATTCCAGTTTTTCCTGCCGCCTGCCGCCTCAGCGTTCCTGGCTTCCGTCCGCCTCCGGCCTTCCCGCTCACGGGCTCGGCAGGCTCAGGTGCGCGTCGAGCACCTTGTGAATCCGGCTGGCGCTTTCTTCCAGGTGGGCTCGGCTGTAGCTGTCGAGCTTGGCGTTGCTCTTGAGCACGCTGTTGATTCGCCCCTCGAGCGCCGACAGTTGCGAGTAGGCCACGGTCTGGCAATCCTGCGGGGCGCCGGTGCGGCCCATGCTCAGCTCCGAAAGCCGCTTCAAGTAGTCGCGCTGCAAGTTGCGCCGCAGGCTGCTGATGGCCGGCTTGCGATTCGTATATTCGCCCTCGGGCATCTTGTCGATTTCCGAGAAGATCGACTTGGTCAGCCGGTCCAACAGCTCGGCCGTGGTCAGGGCGTCCTGGTCGGCCGCCAGGTACAGCTCGGTGTCGTGCAACCGCTCCAAGGTCAAGGGCGAAAGCAGTTGCTGCAGGATGCGGTCCTGCCACATGCCGATCACCTCGTGCACCGGGTACTCCGTGCGCAGCGGAATCTCGGTGCCCCAGTGCGACCAGCGCGTCGAGGCCAGGTAACTGTAGAAATCGGGCGGGAACTGGAACGGCTTGTCGCTGAACACCTGCTCTTCCAGCAGGGCCAGCGCCTCGCGCTGCCGGGCGGGCTCGACCACCACGAACGGCTTGGCCGCGTTCTCGTCTCCCTTGTGAGCCCGGTTGACGTACACGCCGCCCACGAACCGCGACACGAAATACATCGCCCGGCCATGATTGCTCAAGAGCACGCCAAACACCTGGCGCACCTTCTGATAGCCCTCGCCCTCCTTGATCGACTCCTCGATCACCTTCGGCCATTGTTCGGCGATTAGCTGGGCCCGGTTCTTGGCAAAGGCGATAGGGTCCTTGCCCATGTCAAAGCGGTTGGAAAGCGGATCGGGATCGATGCCGCGGGTATCCTCGTCGGTGGCATAGGCCAGCGTCGGATCGGTGTCGCGGGCCGCGATCTTCTTCAGCTCGGCCACCTCGCCCTCGGTCCCGCCCGAGAGCGGCTTGTAGCCGTATTCGATGGCCCACATGTCGTAGGGCCCGATGGTCGACGAGAAGTAATCGCCCTGGGTCATGCCCTGGGGCATCAAGTTGGCCGGGGCATAGTCCATCACCGAGCCGGTCAGGCCGGTTTCTTTCGTCTTGGCCTGGTCGTTCATCTCCTCCAGCGTGAGCATCGTGCTGGCCTTGAAGTTGTGCCGCAGGCCCAGCGTGTGGCCGATCTCGTGCATCGTGACTTCCTTGAGCCCCTGCATGATCAGCTTCTCGCGGTCGGCCGGGTTGGTCGTCCGCGCGGCCACCACGGCCGAACCGAACGCCAGCTCGCGGGCCAGCCCGTGGTGCAGCTCGCAGATCGAGCCCGGCCGATGGTCGTGGCCCAGCTTTTTCTGCTCTTCCTGGTAGCTCTTCAGGTCCAGCGGCCCGCCGGTCATCTCGGCGATCGCCTCGGGCGTGAAGTTTTCATATTCCTGCTTCCAGGCCTGGATGAAGTCGGCGTCGAAGATCACGTCGGCGTCGAGAATCTGCCCGGTGTTCGGATTGACGCGCGAGGGGCCCATGGCGAACCCGGCCCCGGCCGTGATCCAGCGGAACGTGTTGTAGTTGATGTCTTCCGGATCCCAATCGTCCTTGTCTTCCTGTTGGCGCACTTCGATGGCGTTGGCGAAGCCGATCTTCTCGAACGCCTTGTTCCATTCCTCGATGCCGTCCTGGATCGGCTTGCGATAGGCGAAGGGGATCGTCTTCTCGAGCCAGAACTTGATCTTCTTCTTTGGCGGCGACAGCGTGGCCGAGGGGTCGGCCTTCTGCAGGTCCCAGCGATTGATGTAGCGGACGAAGCGATCGTCCTCGCCCTTGCGCGACCAGTCCTTCACCGCCGTGATGAAATAGCCCACGCGGTCGTCGGCGATCCGCGGCTGATAGCCGGTCTGCGGCAGCAGGCTGATCGAGTAGTGCACGTGGATCGTGGCCCCGCGGCTGTCGGCGATCGAGTCGATGTCCATGTGGCCGCTCGAGGCATACGTGGCCGCCACTTCCAGCTCGACGTTGTCCTTCAGCGATTTCACGCTGGCCCAGGTCGACTTGTTCTCCGAGAAGGAAAAGCCCGGCAGCACCATGGAAATCTGCGGCAGGTCGCTCATGAACACGCTCGAAAAGTCGACCACGCTGGCGCCCGAGGGGCTGGTGGTCAGAATCGGCAAGCTGAACAGCACGCTGTCCGTGTAGGCCAGGTCGACGGCCTTCTGCTGCGGGTCGTTCTTGGCGGCCGTGAACCGCACGTTGCGCCGCACCAGGTGAATGCGGTCGTCGACTTTGCGGAATTGCCACAGCCAGTCGTCGCCAAAGCCCCAGCTCATGCCGCCCAGCAACTGGCCGCGGCCGATGCCCTTGGCGATCGAGATCAACACGATGAAGTCGCGGTTCAGCATGTTGGCCGGAAGCTCGGCCAGCAGGCGGTTGCCCTTGCGGTGCAGGCGGATGAAGCCGTCGATCGCCTGGTAATCCTTGACGACGTCGGCAAATGCCGGGAACTTCGAGTGCGGCGTCGACTTCGAGCTCGACGATTCGGTGCTGCTCTTGGCCTCTTCCTTCTCCTTTTCCTTGGGCTTGGCCGGCTCGTCGGCCCGCGCGGCCAGCATCCCAAACGCCCCAATCGAAAACACCAGTGCCCAACTTGCCAGGCGAAGCGTATTCATCGTGATTTTCTCGCTACGAGAAAGGGGGAATCAAAGTCAGAACCGCGCTGCTCGGGCGCCTCCGGGCGCGTGCGCGGCAGCGGCCAGCCGCGTTACATATATCCTAATCTAACCAGTCACCGAAAGCCCGGCCGCCGAGGGCCCGTGGCTTTGGGAAAAAACGCTGAGAGGGCGCAGGTTTCGGCGCTCTGTGCCGATTGCTGCCATCAAGGAGTGTGACGGTTATTATACATGACGATAAGGTACTTGGTTCGATTTTTTTCCGCGTTTCCCCGGCGAAAAAGACGCAATGCCCATCGACACCCACATCGAGCGGATCCTGCGTCTGTACGGCGACGACTGCCGCCCGTCGGCCGTCGAGCCGGCCCGGGGCGAGGGCTTTCACGGCGCCGCGGTTATGGCACATCGTCGCGCCGCGCGGGCCACTCTGCCTGCGCCGCTGGCCCCGCGAGCATCCCACTCCTGCGCGGCTGGAATTCATCCAGGCCGTGCTGTGGCACGTCGACCAGGAAGGCTTTCATCGCCTGCCGCTGCCAATCGAGACGCGCCATCACCACGGCTACCTGTGGCATGCCGGCCACCTCTGGGAACTGACACCCTGGCTCGCCGGACAGCCTGATTACCGCCGCCACCCCAGTCCCACGCGGCTAGCGAACGCCCTGGCCGCCTTAGCCGCCTTCCACCTGGCCGCCGCCACCTTTCCGCTGCCCGAAACCTCGGCTGACGCCTCGCCCGGCATCGTCGAGCGCCGCGCTCGGCTCGAACGCTTGACCAACGGCGGGCTGGCCCAGTTGCGCGAGGCCGTCACACCCGGCGATTGGCCCGAGCTGGCCGTGCGGGCCGGCAAGCTGCTGGCCCGTGCCACGGCCACGGCGGCCAAAGTCGAGCCGCTGGTCGCCCGGGCCGCCGAGATCCAGGTCGCCCTGCAACCGTGCATTCGCGACATCTGGCATCCCCACGTGTTGTTCGTCGGCGACGAGGTGAGCGGCATCGTCGATTTCGGCGCACTCCGTGCCGATCACGTGGCCTGCGACGTGGCCCGGCTGTTGGGCAGCCTGGCGGGCGACGACGCCCAGGCCTGGCATCGCGGGCTGGAAGCTTACCAGAATCTCCGCCCGCTCACCGCTGACGAGCTGCTGTTGGTTTCCGCCTTCGACCGAACGACCGTACTGATGGGCGGGCTGCAGTGGCTCGAGTGGATTTACCTGGAAAACCGCCAATTCGTCAATCGCCCCGCCGTCCTGGCGCGGATCGACGAATTTCTAGCCCGCCTGACCGCTTTGGCCGAATCGCCCGTATAACATACGCGCCCGCGCTTCGCGAACCCGAAGCCGCAGGAGCGATTCCCCCGACTAACCCGACGCGTAAGCAAGGGCAATGGCGGATGAGTCCCTCGCTTGCGCGTCGGGTTAGTGGGGGAAGGGCTGCGCCCTGCCGTTGACCCGCGAATTTGCCTAACGCTACAATTGGTGGCAAGCTTTAATATCTTGGCGCATAAAGGATTAACCAGCATGTCGCGGCACTTTCGCATGGCACTGCCGGCGATCGGCTTGGCCCTTGCGCTGGTGCTCGTCTTCAGCACCGCGGCGCTCGGCCAGCTCGACATTCTCAGCGGCAAGCCGTTCAAGCACGGCGCCGACAACGCGGCCACGGGCATCGTGCGCCCCCAGGACGTCGTCACCGTCGGCGCCGCGTTCAGCCCTGCGGCCGAAGACGGCACGCCGGGCACGCTCTCGGTCACTGCCGACATCGCGCCCCCTGGTACACCTACGCCATCACCCAGAAGCCCACGATGGCCACGCCCACGGTCATCAAGCTCGACCCATCGAGCGACTATCACCTGGCGGGCGATTGGCAACCCAACCTGCCGCCCACGATCAAGCACCTGGCAGACGAGACGTTTGAAACCCACGCCCCCAGCGTCACCTGGCAGGCCGCGCTGGAGATCAAGCCCGGCGTCGACCCCGCGCAACTGAAAATTGCCGGCCGGGTGCGCATCCAGGTTTGCCATGATAGCTGCCTGCCGCCGACGCAATTTCCGTTCGTGGCCCAAGTCTCGGCCAGGCCGGCGGCCGAAAAACCGAAGCCCACCGGCCTGTTCCAGCCCGAGCGGAGCCACGTCACCTGGCGCGGCCGAGTCGAACCGCAAACCGCCACGCCCGGCTCGACGGTCAAGCTGCTGCTCACGGCCGAACCGGCCGCCAACTGGCACATTTACAACCTGTTCGCGCGCCGACCCGCGCGATCTCGGCTACAAGCCGACATTGATCGTGCTCACCAAGACCGGCCCGCTGAAAGCCGGCCACACCAAGACCGACGACCCGGTGATCGAGGCCCCCTCCGACATCCCCGGCACCGGGGCGCAGGCGCTATCACGACGACCGCGTCACCTGGACCACGCCCCTCACGATCCCCGCCGACGCCAGGCCGGGCGACTACCCGATCGCGGGCCTCGTCGGCTATCAGATTTGCAGCGGCGCCACCTGCGATCTCCCCTCGGGTTTCCGCTTCGAGGCCACGCTCACCGTCGGCCCGACGGCCGGCAAGCAGCCGGCGCTGTTGGCCATCGGCGAAGCGCCGTACAAAGATGCCGCCAAGGCCGCCGACGATCGGCCCATTGAGTCCTCGGCGGCCACTTTCCCGGCCGCGGGGTCCGACAGGTCGCTGCTGGTGATGCTGGCCTTCAGCCTGGCCGGCGGCTTCGTCTTGAACTTCATGCCCTGCGTGCTGCCGGTCATCGGCCTGAAAATTCTCTCGTTCGCCGAACAGGCCGGCCGCAGCCGCCGGCACATCCTGACGTTGAACCTCTGGTATTCGCTCGGCCTGCTGAGCGTGTTCATGGTGCTGGCCACGCTCTCGTCGGCGGTGAACCTGGGGCTGCACGACACGAACCTGCACTGGGGCCAGCAGTTCAGCTCCACCGCGTTCAACGTCACGATGGTGGGCCTGGTGTTCGTCATGGCGCTCAGCTTCCTGGGCGTGTGGGAAATTCCCATTCCCGGTTTCGTGGGCTCGGGCCGGGCCAACGAAGTCGCCATGCGCAAAGGCGCCGTCGGCGCGTTCTCCAAGGGCGTGATCACGACCGTGCTGGCCACCCCCTGCAGCGGACCGCTGCTGGGCGCCGTGTTCGGCTACACGCTCAAGCAGCCGCCGGCGGTCACCTACGCCATCTTCGCCGCGATCGGCCTGGGCATGGCCGCGCCTTACCTATTGATCGGCGCCTTCCCCAGCCTGATCCGCATGCTGCCCAAGCCCGGCGCGTGGATGGAAACCTTCAAGCAGATGATGGGTTTCCTGATGCTGGGCACGATCGTGTTCTTCTTCAGCTTCATGAACCGCGACTACCTCGTGCCCACGTTCGCCATGATGATTGGGCTGTGGGCCGCGGTGTGGTGGATCGGCCGAGTGTCGATCGTCGAGCCCTTATCTCACCGCTTGAAAGCCTGGGCCCAGGGCATCGTCGTGGCCGCGCTCGTCGGCGTGGCATCGTTCACCTGGCTCACGCCGCGCGAGTCGCTGATCCCCTGGAAGGGCTTTTCGCAAGCCGAACTGGCCCGGCTCACGGGCGAAGGGCAAACCGTGCTGGTCGATTTCACGGCCGAGTGGTGCCCCAACTGCAAGCTGAATCTCCGCTACGCGATCGAAACGCCCGAGGTCCGCGAATTGCTCGACGCCAACAAGATCGTGCCGCTATTGGCCGACTGGACCGACGGCTCGGCCGAAGTCACCAAGACGCTCGAATCGCTTGACAGCGCCTCGATCCCCGTGCTGGCGATTTTCGCACCAACCAGCCGCCGATCGTGCTGCGCGACGTGCTCACCCGCCAGCAAGTCATCGACGCCATCAACCAGGCCAACTCGGCCAAAACCGCCGCCCCCACCGGCAAGTCGCTAGCCGCGAAGCCGTAAGGGCCGGGCTACGCGTTCACTGGCGACTTACACCCGCGCCAGTTCCTGGCCGCAGCACTTGAAGTGCACGTCTTCGCCGTCCTGGCAATTGCAACCGGCCATCACTTTCACTTCCATGCCGCAGCGCTCGCAGCGATAGACCTCGCCGCGGCGGGGCGGGTGCGAGGCCGACTGGGTGTCGTCGGCGGCGCGGCGAGCCCGCTCGGTCGGCTCGTGGATGCTCGTGCCCACGTCGATCAGCCCTTCGTCGCCGCTCATCCGCTCCAACTCTTCCGTTTCGCGGGCCGCGTCTTCCAACTGGTTGCGATTGATCGCGGCCGTCCCCTGGTTCGTCATCTTTTGCGTCGCTGGCGAGCGCTCGACGTCGCCCGTCTCTTCCACCGCGCGTTGGGTGCGCTCCTCGCGGTGCTGTTGTTTCTGTTTGTGTGCCATGGTCCGATACTCCTTGTCAGCGAGTGTGGTAGCCGCCGTTGAAACCGCGCCCCATGAGAGACTGCAAAGCGAGTGCCGCGGGGGCCGCGAATCGCCCCTTCGTTCCCAAGACGCGCGGGCCCTCCGGCAATCGGCGGAAAACGCGGCATTCTGGGAGATTCCGGCCGCGGGCGGGGCCCCTGGGCGGCATTGAACTTCTCGAAACCGCCGCGGCAACCTAGAATTCCAGTGCGAAACCGATGATGGCGCAAACACTTACTACCGCGCCAGAGCGATTACAGGAACTCGTCGGGCGACTGGAAGCCCACCGCGGCTTTGCCGAGGTGTTGGCCAGCCTCGAGGCCGGCCATGCGTCCACGCTGGGCGGAGTCTGGGGCTCGAGCCTCGCGCTGGTGGCGGCATCGCTCACCCGGCACGCCCCCGGCACGCTGGTTGTGGTCTATCCGCACATCGACGACCTCGACGACTTTGGCGACGACCTGGCCCTGTTCAGCCCCGCGCGGCCGCAGCGTTTTCCGGCCTGGGAGCGCGAGACCGACGACGAGCTGCTGTACGACGAAATCTATGGCGAGCGGCTGCGGCTGCTCAAGCAACTGGCTGGTCCCGAGCCGCCCCGGCTGGTCGTCACCAGCATTCAAAGCCTGCTGCAGCCGGTACCCAGCCGCGAAAAGCTCGCCCGCCAGACGCGGCGCATCGCCCGCGGCGACGCGCTCGACATCCAGGAGCTGCTCCGCTGGCTGGCGACCAACGGTTTCCAGAACACCAGCGCCGTCGAGCTGCCCGGCGAGTTCTCGCCGCGCGGCGGCATCCTCGACATCTTCGCGCCCGACTGGTTCGACCCGGTGCGGATCGAATTCTTCGGCGACGAGGTCGAATCGATTCGCCGCTTCGAGGTGGCCACCCAGCGCAGTCTCGAATCGCTGGAGTCGATCGACGTCACGCTGTTCGGCCGGCCGAGTCGAAGACCGCGAACACTTCTGCGGCTACCTGCCGGCCGATAGCTGGTTCTACCTGGTCGAGCCGGCCGACGTCGAAGAAGAAGGCCGCCGCTACCTCGAGCGGCTCGAACGCCCCCAGGCCATGCACGGCGTCAGCGCGACGATGCGCCAGATCACCCGCTTCGCCTCGGTGACGGCCGCGGGCGTGCCGGCCGGCTCGCTGGAAACGACCTGCCACCTGGAGCATCGAGTCGGTCGAGCGCTTCAGCGGCGAGATTGCCAAAGTCCGCGACGAACTCGAAGCGTCGATGACCGGCGGCGGCTGGGACGTGTTCGTCGTCGCCCAGACCGAGGCCGAAAGCCAGCGTCTGCAAGAGATCTTCGCCGCCACGCGGTTGGCCACGGCTGGCCGGCTGCACTACCCGATCGGCCGCCTCAAGGCCGGGTTCCGCATGGTGGCCGACCGCGTGGCCCTGGTCAGCGGCAGCGAGTTGTTCCAGCGGGCCGACGTCAACCGCCCCACGCGCCGCCGCCTGGGCCGCGTGATCGACAGCTTTCTCGAGCTGCGCGAAGGCGACTACGTCGTCCATCTGTCGCACGGCATCGGCCGCTACCGCGGATTGCAACTGCTGGAAAAAAACAAGCAGGCCGAAGAGCACCTGGTCATCGAGTTTCACGGCGACACGAAGATCTACGTGCCGGCCTCGAAAATCGAGCTGGTGCAAAAATACGTCGGCGGCAACAAGCGCAGCCGCCCGCCCCTGGCGCACGTCGGCGGCCGCATGTGGGCCCGCCAGAAAGAGGCCGCCCGCGCCGCCGTCACCGACCTGGCGGCCGACATGCTCGAGCTGCAAGCCGCCCGCGCCTGCGGCCCGGCATCCGCTACTCCGGGCGACACCGCCCTGGCAGCGCGAGTTCGACGCCTCGTTCCCTTACGTGGAAACGCCCGACCAGTTGACGTCGATCGCGGCCATCAAGACCGACATGGAGCAGCCCCGGCCCATGGACCGGCTGCTGTGCGGCGACGTCGGCTTCGGCAAGACCGAGCTGGCGATGCGGGCCGCCTTCAAGGTGGTCGACAACGGCCACCAGGTGGCCGTGCTCGTGCCCACCACGATCCTGGCCGAGCAGCACCTGCGCACGTTCCGGGCCCGCATGGCCGAGTTCCCGATCACCGTGGCCGCGCTGTCGCGTTTCTGCACGCCCAAGGAAACCCGCGACATCCTCGAAGGCCTGGCCGCCGGCTCGATCGACATCGTGATCGGCACCCACCGCCTGGCGCAGCACGACGTGCAGTTCGAAAACCTGGGGCTGGTGATCATCGACGAAGAGCAGCGGTTCGGCGTGGAAGTGAAGGAGCGGCTCAAGGCCCTGCGCCAGACGGTCGACGTGCTGACGATGACCGCCACGCCGATCCCGCGCACGCTGCACCTGTCGCTGTTGGGCGTGCGCGACATCTCGAACCTGGAGACGCCGCCGAACGACCGCCTGGCGATCGAGACCCGCGTCACCCGCTTCGACGCCGAGCTGGTGCGCCACGCGATCCTGCGCGAGCTGAACCGCGACGGCCAGATCTACTTCGTGCACAACCGCGTCAACGACATCGAGAACGTGGCGCACCGCCTGGCCGAGATCGTGCCCGAGGCCCGCATCGCCATCGGCCACGGCCAGATGAGCGAGGGCGAGCTGGAGCGCGTGATGCTCGATTTCGTCGACCACCGTTTCGACATCCTGCTGGCCACCACGATCGTCGAGAGCGGTCTCGACATTCCCAACGCCAACACGATCTTCATCGACGAGGCCGACCGCTACGGCCTGGCCGACCTGCACCAGCTTCGCGGACGCGTGGGACGCTACAAACACCGGGCCTACTGCTACCTGCTCGTCGATCCGCACAAGCATCTCTCGACCACCGCCGCCCGCCGCCTGCGGGCCATCGAGGAGTTCAGCCAGATGGGCTCGGGCTTTGCCCTGGCCATGCGCGATCTGGAGCTGCGCGGGGCCGGCAACATCCTGGGCACGCAACAAAGCGGGCACATCGCCACGGTCGGCTACGAGCTCTACTGCGAGCTGCTCGAACAGGCCGTTCGTAAGCTGAAGCACATGCCGCCCAAGCTGATGATCGACGTCAGCGTCGACCTGCCCTGCGAAGCCTACATCGCCCGCGGCTACGTGAGCGACATGCGGCTGAAGATCGACCTGTACCGCCGCTTCGCGCGGTTGGCCACGATCGACGAGTGGGATGACCTGGCCGCTGAGCTGGTCGACCGTTTTGGTCCGCGGCCGGCGGAAGTCGAGCGGATGTTGCAATTGGCCCGGCTGCGCATCTGGGCCCACGGCTGGGGCATCGATTCGATCCACACCGAAGAGGGTTTTGTCGTGTTCGGCTACCGCGACCGCCCGCGCATCGAGCAATTGGCGGCCAAAAGCGGGTCGCGGCTGCGGATCGTCGATGACAGCACGGCCTATCTCCCGCTGGCCAAGGAGGTTGCCGAGCCCGGGCGGCTCGTCGAAGCGGTCGAATCGCTGTTGCGACCCGCCTGAGGGGCTCCTATAATCCCGCCCCGCCCCCGATGCGCTTTGGTGCGCGGGCGGGGCTTCTTGTCGTTGGTTCGGGTATTCACCCGTTGGTTCTCATGCGTCCGGCGGTGCGCGAAACGTTGCGCCGCGCGTCGATCCATTTGCAAAGGCAGCTCGTGGCGCGAATGCCTCACCGGTTTGTCGTCGCTCTGGCGCTGGCAGCGGCCCTGGCCGCCGGCAGCGCCGCGCTCGACGTCGCGCTGGAGGCCGCCCTGGGCGTCTCGCTATTGCCCCGGGCGCAGGCCCAGGGCTACTCGACCGACCCGATCACCGGCGCGCCGCAAGGCATCAGCAGCAACGGAATCAACATGATCGGCGGCGGCATGGCGGCGCAGCAGCTCATGCCGCTCAACTACGGCCCGCCGGGTCCCACGACGCCCAGCGATCCGACGCGTCCCAGTTCGTGGCCCGGCGGTCCGGGCGACACGGCGCCGCGCCGCCCCTCGTCGCGCTACGGCACGCCCCACTTCCCCTCGCCCAGCACCAGCGGGCGCTATCCGGTGGTACAGGCCGCGGCGATCGAGCCTGAGCCGCCGCGGAAGAAGTCGCCGGCCGACCCGCCCTACGACCCGGCCGAGATCGTGGCCTACGTCGGCAACGAGATCATCCAGGCCAACGAAATCCTGCCTAGCGTCCACCAACAGCTCGACTCCTTCATCAAGAAAGCCGGTCCCGCCTTCCAGCAACTCAGCGAAATCGAAGCGCCAGCAGCAGCTCGACATGGGCATGAAAATGCTGATGAAGCAATTCACCGCCGAGCTGGTCAAAACGAAGCTCCTGGTCGCCGAAATCCATCGCAAGATTCCCGCCAAGGACGCCGCCAAGACCGAAAAAATGGTCCGCAGCCTGTTCAACACCAGCGAGCTGCCCATGATGCGGACCCGCTACGGCGCTCGAGCAATACCGATCTGGACAACAAGCTGCGCGAGCTGGGCAGTTCCCTGGATGCCCAGCGCACCGTGTTCATCGAGCGCTACTTTGCCATCGGCTGGCTCAACCAGCAAGTCAAGGAAGAGCGAAAAGAGGTCACCCACGAGCAGATGCTCGAATACTACAAGACCCACCTGGCCGAATGGGAAACGCCAGCCCGGGTGCGATGGGAGCAGTTGACCGCGCTGTACAAGAAATACGACTCGAAGGCCGAGGCCCGCGCTGCGCTGGTGCAGTGGGGCAACGAGGTTTATTACGGCAAGCCGTTTGCCGAAGTGGCCAAGGCCCATTCGCAGGACCCCACGGCCGATGAAGGCGGCGTTCACGACTGGGTCAACCAGGGCAGCCTGCGCAGCGAACCGCTCGACCAGGCGCTGTTTTCCCCGGCCCTGCCGGTCGGGGCCCTCAGCCAGATCATCGAAGACGACGACGGCATGCACATCATCCGGGTGCTCGCGCGCGACGATGCCAAGACCGCCCCCTTCACCGAAGTGCAAGCCGACATCAAGGCGGCGCTGGCCGACACCGACAAGGATCGGGCGCACAACGAGTACATCGAAAACCTGCGCAAGGAAACCCGCGTGCTGACGATCTTCGACGAGGACTTCGCCGAACGGGTTGCCGACCCGAATCCCCCCGCGCCGGCCGCTGCCCCTGGAGCGGCTGCCACGGGTCCGGCCGCTGCCGACGGTCCCGTGGCGCTGCCACCGCCGGGCGGCGCAGTTTCCGCCGGCTGCCGCGCTGCCGCCGCCGTCCGCGGCGTCGGCGCCGCCGTTTGCGCAGCCCTACGCGCCGCCGGCGACGCAACCGCTCATGCCCTGAGCTTTCGTTCCGCCAAAAACCTCTCGGGCATCGCCTCGCGCCCAAGGGCCATGCCCGGCCGCCTCGCGTCGCGGCGCCGTGCGCTCGGGCTTTTTGGCTATAATGGAGCCATGCGATATGTTACGGCCACAATCGGCGCGGTCTTCATCTTTGCGGCGGTCATGGTGGTTTGCATCGTAATCAATGGCTTCCTGCCGGCCGCACTTCAAGGTCCGTTGACGATCAATCTTGGAGCGGTTCGGCTCTGGGCCAATCCGATGCTACTGGTCGGACTGGTGGTCGGATTGCTCGCCGGGGTTCACTCATTTCGCAGCACACTCAAGAGGCGAAAAGCCGCCTCGGAAACTTCCAATTCAAAGTGAACCACTACCGCTTTTTGCGACAATTGAATGCCGGCGGCGCAACCGCTAAACTGAATGCTTGGCGGTGGGCGATTTTTGGAAAGGAACGCCTGGATGAGCGAGGTGGCCAAGCTCCGCGTGGGCGACGAGCAACTCGATTTGCCCGTCGTCGTCGGCACCGAGAGCGAACGGGCCGTCGACATCTCGCAAGCTCCGCGCCCAGACCGGCTACATCACGCTCGACGAGGGTTACGTCAACACCGGCTCGACGACCAGCGCCATCACTTATCTCGACGGCGAACAGGGCATCCTCCGCTATCGCGGCTATCCGATCGAGGTGATCGCCGAGCGCTGCGATTTCATCGAGACCAGCTACCTGCTGATCTACGGCGAGCTGCCCAACGCCGAACAGCTGGACAGCTTTCGCATGGCCCTGCGGCGGCACACGATGCTGCACGAGGAGATGCGGTCGTTCTACAACGGCTTTCCGCGCGACGCCCACCCGATGGCGATCCTCAGCTCGGTGGTCGGGGCGCTGTCGACGTTTTACCAGGACTCGCTCGACCCGCGCGACCCGCGAGCAGGTCGAGATCTCCATCCACCGGCTGATCGCCAAGCTGCCGACGATCGCGGCCTTGCGCTACAAGAAGTCGATCGGCCAGCCGTTCATCTATCCGCAGAACGACCTGACCTACTGCGAGAACTTCCTGCAGATGATGTTCGCCGTGCCCAGCGAGCCGTACGACGATCGATCCCGACTTCGTCGACGCGCTGAACCTGCTGCTGATCGTTCACGCCGACCACGAGCAGAACTGCAGCACGTCGACCGTGCGGATGGTCGGCTCGAGCGACGCCAACCTGTTCGCCTCGATTTCGGCCGGCATCTGCGCCTGTGGGGCCCGCTGCACGGCGGGGCCAACCAGGCCTGCGTCGAAATGCTCGAAGTCGATCCGCGCCGACGGCGGCAACGTCGACAAGTACGTCGACATGGCCAAGGACAAGAACAGCGACTTCCGCCTGATGGGCTTCGGCCACCGCGTCTACAAGAACTACGACCCCCGGGCCACGATCATCAAGCGGATGTGCGACAAGCTGCTGGCCAAGCGGCACATCAACGACCCGATCTTCGACATCGCCCAGCAGCTCGAGAAGGTCGCCCGTCAGCGACCCGTACTTCATCGAGCGGAAGCTCTACCCGAACGTCGACTTCTACTCGGGCGTCATCTATCGCGCGATCGGCATTCCCGTGCAGATGTTCACGGTGCTGTTCGCCATCGGCCGGCTGCCCGGCTGGATTGCCCACTGGATGGAGATGCACGAATCGCCGACGAAGAAGATTTCGCGCCGCGGCAGATCTACACCGGCCCGCACGAAGCGCGACTTCGTGCCCATCGAAGACCGTAAATAGCCGGTCATTTCCGCCGGCCGTCTGGCGTTGGGTCAGGCCGGATTGCCACTTCGCGAGTGGCTGCCGCGCCGGTTTTCGATCACCTCTGCTAGCTGTCGGCGCCGCGTCCGCTTGGCCTGCGCGCGGCCGCAACGGCTTCCCAGCTTGCCCAACTCGGCAGCCGATCGTGCGCGCGATCCGCGCGGGGGCCATTCCGCTTCGGCCTTGCGGCCGCTTTGGCCGATACCAATGGAGCGTCAACCTTTCCCGCGGTCCTGCGCGCTTCGCAGACGCGCGCCTCCGCCGACAACTCGCTTGAGGCCACCCGCTCTCCCGCCCGGCTGCCCAGCGTCGCCTTTCCGCCGCCCTTGGCTCACGGTGTAAGTACTTATGCGTCGCCGAGAAGTGCTCGCGTTGCTCTGGCTGGGTTTCACCTGGCATCCTGTCCACTGGGCACTGGCCGAGGATACGCCCCCGACCGGCGATCGGCCGCAGGTGATCGAGATCGAGTCTTCCTCGCCGTCGGCCAGGCCGCCGGTGATCACCGCCGTGGCGATCGCGCCAGGCGGCCGCGAGGCGGCCACCGCCGGCGACGACCACCAGGTGCGCATTTGGAGCACCCAGACGAGCCGCATCCTGCACGAGTTGAAGGGGCACCACGATTGGGTCCTGCGCGGTCGTCTTCAGCCCCGACGGCGGCACGCTCGCCTCGGGGGGCGACGATGGCCATATCATCTTGTGGGACGCCGCCACCGGCCGCCAGCGGCGCGTGCTCGAAGCCCATCCGCACGTGATCTATTCGCTCGCCTACAGCCCCGACGGCTCAAGGCTGGCGGCCGCGGGCTTCGAGCACGCAGTCCGCGTCTACGATACGGCCGACGGACGCAAGGTGCACGAGCTCGACGGCCCGGGCGTCGATGTGCCGCGCGGTCGCCTACTCGCCCGACGGGCGCCACCTGGCTGCCGCCGGCCGCAACGGCCAGATTCAGGTCTGGTCGGTTCCCGGCGGCGATCTCGAACTGGAAATCGCCGCCGGCATCCGCCGCATCCGCTCCCTGGCCTACCTGCCCGACGGCAGCAAACTGGTGTCGGCCGGTGAGGGACGAACCGTCCGCTTGTTCGACGCGAAATCGGGCCAAGAGGCGTACAGTTTTACCTGCCGCGCGGGCAAGTTGATGTCGATGGTCGTCTGCGGCGAGAACCTGATCGCCACCGGCGGTAGCGACAACGTGGTCCGCGTCTGGAACTGGCAGACGCAGCGCGAGGTCGACCACTTCGTCGGCCACACCGGCTCGGTCGCGGCGTTGGCCTTCGACGCGGCCAGCCAGACGATCATCTCCGGCAGCTTCGATACGACCGTCCGCGTTTGGAGCATCGACCAGCTCGACGCGCCAAAGGACACGGCGCACGGCAAGAAGTTCGAGTTCCGCATCCGCTAATCGCCGCGCACGGCGCGCACCATACGACTTTACAGGGAGGCAAAGTCCGTGGGTCTCAAGCAATCGCTCTCGCGGCTCGGCCACTGGCTGGGCGCCTCGCGCGATCGACGCGGCCCATCGTGGCCCGCGCCGCCCGCGGATTTGCCGCTTCGAGGAGATCGAATCCGCGCCGCCTGATGGCCGCCGACTTGCACGTCGCAGCCTCGTACTACGACCCGGCCTCCGGCCTGGACACCGTGCCCAACGTCTTCCAGATCGAGTTCAAGGGGGCGCGGCCGATACGCAGCTCACGCACTTGCGGATCGACGGCAACAAGGACGGCGGCCCGCTGACGTTCAACGACGCCATCTTCGACACGGCTCCCGGCGGGCTGGGCGCCTACGGATCGAGCCCGTTCCACGTGGTCCAGAGCAACGGCTTCCAGGTGACCGGCTCGCAAGTGGCCGACGGCGGCACGTCGCTTGACATTTATTTTTCCGGCTTCAAGGCCGGCATGGTGCTCGTCTTCACGATCGACGTCGACCAGGTTTTGTTCATCGACCCGGCGTCGAACAACGGCGACGTCGACGTCGACGCCGTCGACGAGGGTGCTGAGTTTCAGCGGTCGCACTTCGTTGCCGATTTCACCGCGCCGCACTACCAGAACCTGACCACCGATACCAAGTTCTGGGACGTGTACGACGCCAACTTCGCCGCCGACAACGCCAAATCGGGCGTGTCGCTCGATCTGCCGGCCGATCGCTACACCGATCCCACGAAAGACCAGTCAGTGCTCACCGCCGGCGCCACGGCCGTGGCCCTCCAGCAGCCGCTGCCCGACAGCATCGCCGGCGTCGTGTTCGCCGATGCCAATTTGAACAACCACCAGGACTCGGCCGATCCGGGCATCGCCGGCGTCACGCTCACGCTCTACCAGTTCAACGGCCAGCAGTACGTCTCGACCGGCCGCACGACCGTCACCGACGCGCACGGCAATTACAAGTTCGCCAACGTGGACCCCGGCCAGTATCGCGTCGTCGAGACGCAGCCTTCGCCCTACTTCAGCGTCGGCGCCACGGCCGGCAAGGTCGCCGGCGTCGTGCGCGGCACGGTCACCACGCCCGACATCATCAGCGACATCACGCTGTTGGGCGGCGAAGACAGCGTTCACAACGATTTTGCCGAGGCCCTGCCCAACTCGCTGGCCGGCCACGTCGGCATCGGCAGCGGCATCGACGACGGGGGCTGCGCCAATGGCACCAACCCGCCAATCTCCGGCGTCACGATCCAATTGCTCAACAGCTCGGGCACGGTCATCGCCACGACCACGACCGACAGCAACGGCAACTATCTGTTCGACGATCTCGCGCCCGGCATCTACACGGTCCGCGAGATTCAGCCCGTTGGCTTTTTTGAGGGCGACGCCCACGTCGGCTCGGCCGGCGGCACGGTCGTCGACATCGACACGCTCGGCAGCGTGCAGCTCGTCAGCGCCATGCACGGCACGAACTACAACTTCTGCGAGCTGCTGCCGGTGAGCATCGCCGGCCACGTCGGCATCGGCAGCGGCGTCGACGACGGCGGCTGCGCCAACGGCACCAACCCGCCGATCCCCGGTGTGACGATTCAGTTGCGCGACTCCACCGGCAAAGTGGTCGCCACGACCAAGACCGACGCCGCCGGCAATTACCTGTTCGACAACCTGGCGCCGGGTACCTACACGGTCCACGAAATCCAGCCAGTCGGCTACTTCGAGGGCGACGCCCACGTCGGCTCGGCCGGCGGCACGGTCGTCGATATCGACACGCTCGGCGGCGCGCATCTGATCAACGCCATCCACGCCACGAATTACAACTTCTGCGAGCTGCTGCCGGTGAGCATCGCCGGCCACGTCGGCATCGGCAGCGGCGTCGACGACGGCGGTTGCGCCAACGGCACCAACCCGCCGATTCCCGGTGTGACGATTCGGTTGCTCGACTCCACCGGCAAGCTGATCGCCACGACCAAGACCGACGCCGCCGGCAATTACTCGTTCGACAACCTGGCCCCGGGCACGTACACGGTCCACGAAATCCAGCCAGTCGGCTACTTCGAGGGCGACGCCCACGTCGGCTCGGCCGGCGGCACGATCGTCGATATCGACACGCTCGGCGGTGCGCATCTGATCAACGCCATCCACGCCACGAATTACAACTTCTGCGAGCTGCTGCCGGTGAGCATCGCCGGCCACGTCGGGGTGGCCACGGGCGTCGACGACGGCGGCTGCGCCAACGGCACCAATCCGCCGATCCCCGGCGTCACCATCCAGTTGTTCGACTCCAGCGGCGCGCTGGTCGCCACGACCACGACCGACGACAACGGCAACTACCTGTTCGACGCGCTGCCGCCCGGCACCTACACGGTTCACGAAATCCAGCCCGACGGATACTTCGAGGGCGACGATCACGTCGGTTCGGCCGGCGGCACGATCATCGACATCGACACGCTCGGTGGGGCACAGCTTGTCAATGCCATCCACGCCACGAATTACAACTTCTGCGAAATCCCGCCCGCTCAGCTCTGCGGCTATGTCTACGTCGACCTCAACAACAATGGGGTCAAGGATGCCGGTGAACAAGGAATTCCCGGCGCCACGCTGGCGCTCGTCGACGCCAACGGCAACCTCACCGGGCAGACCACCACTACCGACGCGACAGGCCACTACTGCTTCATGAACCTGATGCCGGGCACTTACGGCGTCGCCGAAACCCAGCCGGCTGGATACTACGACGGCCTCGACGCGCCGGGCACCGCCGGCGGCGTGGCCCATAATCCCGGCGACCTGATTACCGGCGCCGTGCTGCCGCCGGGCGTGCACGCCGAGGACTACGACTTCGGCGAACTCCTCCCAACCTCACTCAGCGGCCACGTGGGCATCGCCGTCGAGGGAGAGTGCGGCACCGATTTGACGCCGCCCATTGCCGGCGTCGTCGTCGACTTGCTCGACGCCGACGGAAACCTCGTGGCCACGGCCACCACCGACGCGAGCGGGAACTACTACTTCACGAACCTTGCCCCGGGCACCTACTCCGTGCGGGAAATCCAGCCCGCCGGCTACTTCGATATCCACACCAGCGCCGGGTCGGTCGGCGGCGACGCCTCGAACAATTTCATCACCACCATCGTGCTTAGCCCCGGCGTGCACGCCACGGACTACGACTTCTGTGAAGCTCCGCCCTCGACGCTCTCGGGCTTCGTCTTCCAGGACGGCCCGCCGATCGAGGTGCAAAACGCCAACGACGTGCCCGACATTCTGAACCTGCGCGACGGCAAGCTGACGCCCGACGACACGCGATTGCCCGGTATCACGCTGATGCTCGTCGACGGCGTGACCGGCCAGCCGATCATGGGCTCGGTGGCCATGACCGGCTACGGCTACGACCCCAACCTGCCGATCACTACCATCACCGACCAGAACGGCCACTACGAGTTCGCCGGGCTGCCCCCGGGGGTGTATGGCGTGTTCGACGTCAAGCCGGCCGGCTATATTCCGGCCATCGACACGCCCGGCTCGCTGGGCGGCGTCGTGATCAGCACGCTGGTCGTCACCGACCCGGCCGTGCTGGCGGCGCTGGCGAATCAACCGTTCGACGACGCGATCGTCGGCATCACGCTGTTGGCGGCCGACAACTCGACCGACAACAACTTCAGCGTGGTCAAGGTGACGACCACCCCCGGCGGCATCCAGGTGTTCGTCCTGCCCCAGCCCCCCGGCGGCCAGCAGCTCGACGCGCCGGCGTTCGCGCCCGAACCGGGCGCCCTGCCACAGCCGATCCTGTTCAACTTCCCGCTGCTGATCTTCCAGATTCGCCCCTGGACGGGCCAGACGCTCTATACCTGGCACTTGAGCGTCGTCGACGCCGGACAGCCGCGCCAGACGCGCGACGAGGCGCTGGTGCAGTTGACCACGGTCACCGACGACGACGAGTCGGTGTGGCAGGACGGCAGCCTCGAAGAAGGCGAATGGCTGCTCGGCTTGCCCAAGAATGGCGACCCCCAGAGCGTGCGCCGCGTGCGGTTCGGGCTGCGCGACGGTTACCCCGTGGCCGGCGACTTCAACGGCGACGGCGACTACGAAGTCGGCTTCTTCAAGGATGGCCGCTGGTATCTCGACCTCAACGACAACGGCCAATGGGATGCCGGCGACCTGTTTGCCAGGCTCGGCCGCCGCGGCGACCGCCCCGTGGCCGGCGATTGGGACGGCGACGGCAAGACCGACATCGGCATCTACGGTCCCGCCTGGTCGAACGACCCGCGGGCCGTGGCCAACGAACCGGGCCTTCCCGACCCGCACAACCCCAACACGGGCAAGCACAAGAACATTCCCCGCACGGCCGACCGTACCTCGCACGGCAGCCGCACGCTGAAACTGACCTCCCGCGGCCAGACCCGCGCCGACCTGATCGACCACGTCTTCTACTTCGGCACGCCCGGCCAGGATCCGCTGGTGGGCGACTGGAACGGCGACGGCACCCACACGATCGGCGTGTTCCACAACGGATTCTGGTATCGCGACATCGACGGCGACGGCAAGTGGAGCACGGCTGACGTGCAGCTCCACTTCGGCCAGAAGGGCGATATCGCCATCGTCGGCGACTTCAACGGCGACGGCATCGAAGAAATCGGCGTCTACCGCAACGGCATGTGGTACATCGACACCAACAACAACGGCGTCATCGACAAGGGCGACCTGGTGTTCAAGCTCGGCGGCCAGAAGGGAGACCGCCCAGTGGTCGGTGACTGGAACGGCGACGGCACGGCCGACCCCGGCATCTATCGCGAGCTGCCAGACAATGTCGTGCGCAAGTAGCGGAACAAGGCTGGGGAAAAGGCCTCAGGCTTCAGGCCTCAGGCTTCGGGTAGGAAGAAGTTTCGCCGGCACGACAGTCAGCGCGGATTGGCGCGAGAGAACGCGCCTCTCGCCTGAAGCCTGCCCGCCGCCTACTCCTTCAATTTCGCCAGCTCGCCCTCGGCGGCGGCGATTTCCGATGCCAGCCGGCGGACTTCGTCCTGGTCGTCCATCTGCTTGCGGGCGCCCGCCAGTTGCTGGTGCAGCTTCTGCAAGCGTTGGTGCAACACGTCTTGCTTCTTTTTGAGTTTCTTGTCCATCGCTCGCAGTCCCGCGCCTACGCTTCAAGGCAAATCTGTGTGCCACGGTTGGCTTGTCCGGCCGTGCAAACGCGACGTGCTCGCGCTACGGGCGGCCGTGGTCCGAGGCGACGAACCGCGATCGCAAGGCATGGATGATGGCCAGGGCCTCGATCGCCTGGAACTCGAAGCACTCGACCAGCAGCGTCGCGCCGGCGTACTCGTTCGTCTCCGAGAGCCGGCGCCCCAGCTCGGCGATCCGCCGCGCCAGGCTCGGATAGGCCACGATCTGCCGCGCGAAGGCCTGCGCGGCCCGGCGACCGTGGCTGGGCTTCAAGTCGAACAACTCCGAAATCAATTCGGCGGCGCTGGTGAGATCTCCCGAATGCACGCTGAAGACGATCGCCGCCAGTTCGTCGGCCAGCGACTCGGCCGGCGGACGCTCGTCGCTGGCGGGCGCCGGCAGCGCCAACAGCGGCATCGGCGGCGCCGGCTCCAGGTCGAGCCCCGACGAGACGCTCGAGGCCAGGTCAGCGTACACGATTTCGCTGGCCGTCGGTTCGGTCGCCGTTTCGTTCTCGGGCGGCAGGTTCGCGAGCATCGCGTTCAGGTGCGCGAGCCGCCCGCCGAGCTGTTCGTAAATCGCCTCGATCTCGCTGACGTATGCGTTGCCGTCGGCATCGTCGGCAATCTCATGTCGCGATTCGAGAATCCGCTCGGTCAGCCGTTGGCTCAAGGCATCGCGAGCTTGCTGCAAGATGAAAATGGCCCGTTCGCGGTCGTCCATAGGATTGCAGGATGGTGGGGTGGGAATCGTCGCCCAACTTCTGGTGCGGTGGGCCAGGAGGTCGCGGGTCCGTTGCGAATCTAAGCTCCAGATTAATCAACTGGCCGCCGAGTGCAAAGTGCTTTCCGCGTGCTCTGCCGCCGGCCCCGCCGGGGCCGATTTGGGCACCTTGACCGCCGTGCGCAGCACCCCCGACAGGCAAACGACGCCCACGGCCAAGGCGATGTTCAGGTTGAGCCAGAATTTCAGGCGTCGCCGCATGGCCTCCGCCACCGGCGTTCGGCCGGCCAGAAAGCTGGCAATCGCGAAAATCGCCATCGCCAGCAGGAATTTGACCCCAAACACCGCGTTGTACCACCGCGGCAGCCGGTAAAAAGTCATCGCCACCCCGATGTTGTACAGCCCGCTAACCAGCAGCACCCCGATGGCCGCCGCCACGATCTTCGACCAGCGGGCCCGCATCGCCGCGTGCAGTCCCGAGCGCTGGTCAGCCGGCAGCGGATCGAGCACCGGCACCACCACCAGCCGGGCAAAAATCGTCCCGCCCACCGCCGTCACCGCCGCCAGAATGTGCAGCCAGCGAAACGCCAAACCCAGCGTCATTTCCCAATCCATTGCCTCAGTACCTTTCTAGACTCATTCAGGAGTTCTGCCGCGTAGCTCGTCGACCAGCCGCAACGCCTCCTCGCGCGTGCTGATGCGTCCTTCCAATTGCGCGTTGCGCACCGCCTCCAGCAATGCTGGATACTCCTTGCCCCGCGGCACGCCCTGCGCGATCAGGTCGTCGCCGGTCACCAGCGGCGGCGGGTCGAGCACCTCGCGCGGCAGCGCCAGCCGCTGGCGGCAGAACTCGATATCCGCCAGTTCCTGCTCCGCGGCCCGCGCTGCGGCTTCGTCGAGCGCCAACAGGTCGTCGATGTCCTCGCGAATCAACACCCGCTGCAACCGCGGCCACGGCAGCCGGCGCGCCTCGATCAGCAGCCCGTGGTTGGCGACCAGCCAGTGCGTGCGGGCCCGTTCCTGGTTCGAGAGCTTCCACCGTCGGCAGATCGCGTCGCTCGCCTTCGCGTCGACGAAAGGATACAACAGCGCCGCCAGGGCCGGCGGAAATTGTGATGAGGCGAGCGCCTCGAGCACCTCCAGCGCCACCAGCCAGGCGTCGTCACCCGATCGGCCGATCGCCGTCGGCTCGCTCGAGCGGCGGCGCTGGCGACTTCCGGCAGGATCGCGTCCAGCAGCCCGACTTCGTCCAGCAGGTGCACCGCCCGGGCGCGGGTCGGCGCGGCCAGCATCAAGCGCATCTCGGCGGCGATCCGCTCGACGCTGACCCGCGTCACTTCGTCGGCCATCTCCTCGATCGCCAGCCGCGTGGCCATGTCCAGTTGGTAGCCGAGCGTCGCGGCGAACCGCACCGCCCGCAGCAGCCGCAGCTTGTCCTCGGCCAGACGGGCCCGCGGATCGCCGATGGCGCGGATGATGCCGCGGGCCAGGTCGTCCTGTCCGCCCACGTAATCGATCACGCGGTCCTCGAGCGGGTCGTAGAACAACCCGTTGATCGTGAAGTCGCGGCGCAGGGCGTCGGCCTCGGGCGTGCTGAACTCGACCGCGTCGGGCCGGCGGTGGTCGCTGTAGCCCATGTCCTGGCGAAACGTGGCGACCTCGATCGGCTCGACCCCGCGCGGCCCCAGCACGCGCACGACGCCAAAGGCCACGCCCACCAGCAGCGTGCGCCGCGAGCCGAACAGCCCGCGGACTTCCTCGGGCGTGGCGGTGGTGGCCACGTCGTAATCTTTCGCTTCGCGGCCCAGCAACCGGTCGCGCACGCAGCCGCCGGCCCAGTAAGCCTCGAAACCCGCCGCGCAGCTTGCGCACGACGTCGACGGCGAACTCGCGCCTGCGCGTGAGGATCTTGGGGCGGCAAGCTGAAATACCTTCAACGCGAAAGCAAGAAGAATCGGGCGGCGAATCCGGGCGACGAAATTATAGAGCCGCCGGCGCCCGTCAGTAAGCCGGATCGGCCGCCGGCGTCCGGGCCGCGCGGGCGATGCCCTCGTTGACCAGGGCCTGCGCCCGTTGTCGAGCCGCGTCGTCCCATGCGTAGGACCATTCGTCGCCGGTGCGCAGGAAATGCAGCACCAGCCCGGCGGGCGCGGCACCCAGGATTCGCTCGGCGGCCAGGCCATAGAGCAGCATCTGCATCTCGTAGCGCGCCGCCTCGTCGGCGAGCTTTCCCGGCGCCACGCGGTTCGTCTTGAAATCGACGATGTGCCAGCCGCCCTCCGCGTCGCGATACAGCCGGTCCAGATAGCCGCTGATGAGCACCGGGGGCGACTGGGGTGACGCCGCCGGCCAGGGAAGCCAGAACTCGACCTCCGCGCGATTCTCGATAGCTGCCGCCAGCTCGTCGGCCCGCGACGAACTCAAAAACCGCTCGACGAGCGCGCTCGCCTCGTCGATTTGCTCTTTGGCCACGATCATCTGCCGCTCGGCAAGCAGCCCGACCAGCGCCTTCACGTCGACGGCCGTGCCAAACTCGATCGCCGCCAGAGCCGCGTGGACCAACGTGCCCAGCTTTCGCGGGTCGAGCGCGCTGGCCTCGTCCGAGCCCAGCCGATCGAAGGCCTCGCGCCGCGGCTCGAGGCGCGCCGGAGAGCCGTGAAAACGAATAGTGCCGCCGGGCCGCCAGATCGGCGCGATCGGCGCGACGCCCGGCAAGGCCGGCGCCTCGACTGCATCGCTCCTCGCCTCGTCGAGCAGCGCTTCCGCGTCGACGCGCGGCCCTGGTCGCACGGCCTGCGCGTCCAGCGGCGGCTCTTCGGTCGTGACGCGAATTGCCGGCACGGCTTCGTCCGACGGCAGCGGACCGGTCAGCTTGCCGGTCGCCAGGTCGAAGCGACGTGCCAGCAATTCCATCCACGGGCCGCGAGGTTCGTCGAATTGCACCGAGCCGCTGCTGAGGATCAAGTAGTCCGCCGCCCGCGTGGTGGCCACGTAGAGCAAGCGATTCAGTTCGGCCGCCTCGGCCCGCTGTTCCATGATCCGCCACAGCTCGAATCCGCCCAAGGGTGCGTCCCCCTCGCGCCGCGACGGCAGCCGCACGAGGGGCCCCAGTTCGCGATCCAGGTGGACGCCGCTCGACGACCAGTGCGTCGGCCGCTCCAGGTCGGGCACGATCACGATTGGAAACTCGAGCCCCTTCGACTGGTGCACGGTCATCAACCGCACCACGTTCATGTCTTCCGCGTGCATCGCCGCCAACGGCTCATCGGGCTGAGCCGCCACGAACTCCGACAGCTCGGCGATGAAGTCGCCAAGGCCCAAAAAATCGCCCCGCTGGAAACCGCGCGCCTGCTCGACGAGCTTTCGCAGGTTGGCCAGCTTCCGCTCGCCCAAGAACTCGTTCACTAGCGCCGCGTCGTAGCCCGTGCGTTCCAACGCCTCGTCGATCAAGTCGCAAATCCGCAACCGGTTCTTGCGCGCCCGCAGCTCGGCAAGCGTCGCCGCCGCGAAGCTGCGCTTGCCGGGCCTGCTCGGGGCCAATCTCCGCGGGCAGCCGCTGGGCAAGCAACCCCCCGGCCAATCCTGCGCGATGCTGGGCCAGCCAAAAAATCGTTTCGTCGGCCAGCCCGAAAAAACCGCTCCGCAGCACCCCCACGAGGCTCACCAGGTCGCTGGGACTGTTGAGCGTGCGCAGCAGGTTCACCACGTCGAAGATTTCCTGCTGGGCGTAAAATGCGTGGCCGCCCACCAGGTAATAGTCGATGCCGCGCCGCCGCAGCGCGTCTTCGTAGTAGGCCACGTCCGACAACGCCCGCATCAGGATGGCGATGTCGCGGGGCTGGGCCGCGCGGGCGGCCGGCTTGTCGCTGCTCGACGATGCTTCGCACACGACGCGCTGGCCGCCGTCGAGCAGCCCGCGGATCCGCCGGGCGATCCAATCGGCCTCGCGCCGCCGGGCCGTGTCCTTCTTTTCCCGGCCCGCCTCGGCCGTCTCGGGCCCCACGGCCCACAGAAACTCGACGCACGGCTTGGGCGTGCTCTGCGGCCGCTGCGGGCGGAGGGCTTCGTAGTGGTCGCCCAAATCGTGCCAGAACAGGGCGTTGACGAATTCGAGAACGGCCGGCTGGCTGCGGAAGTTTCGCGTCAGCGATTGTTGGCCGCGAGTGGGGGTTTCCTGCCGCAGACGGCGAAAGACGTCGGGATCGGCACCGCGAAACCGGTAGATCGACTGCTTGTAATCGCCCACGAAGAACAGCTTGCCGCCGGCGATGCCCCCGCCGGCCAACGCCCGCACGAGCTCGACCTGCAGCGGGTCGGTGTCCTGGAACTCGTCGACCAGCACCAGCTCGATCTGATCGGACAGCCGGGCGGCGAGCTGCGCATGGTTCGGAGCGGTGAGCAACCGCCGCGTGCGCACCAGCAGGTCGCCAAAATCCAACACGGCCAGGCCGGCCTTGATTCGCTCATACTCCCGGGCCGCGCCGGCAGCCACTTCGAGCACGCGGCGTCCGACGGCGGCCGGCAGCAGCGCCGCCTCGGCATCGAACGGAACCGCTCCAGCCAGCTTGCCGGCCTTTTTTCGCAAGTCGGCGGCAGCGTCTCGAAACGCAGCAAACGCCTCGGCACGATCCCATTGTTTTGCCGTGGTGTCTCGTTCAACCCGCGCGTTTTCATCGATCGCGGCCAGGCAATCCGCCAAGGCCGGGCCGTTGAGCTGGCCTTCGGCGAGCCTGGCGAACGTGGCCGCCAGCGCGCGTTCGCGCGCCTTCATCTTCGCATTGCCTGGCACGCCCTCGGCCAGCGCCCGCTGAAGGATTTTTGCCGCCGGAGATTCGACCAGTTCGCGAATCACTTCCGGCAGGACGTTGCGGCGATGGTAGCGCTGCCAGATTTCCACTTGCCGCTGGGGCGAAACGTCGAGCCACGCCTCGCTCGCATCGTCCCAACCCTCGGCGACGAGCTCGCGCAGCATGCCGGCCAGCCGCTCGAGACCGAACTGGGCCGCCAGGTCGAGCGCCGACTCGTCGTGCGCCGCGATCAGCCGCCGCAGCGCGTCGGCGATCGCTTCGCTGCGCAGCGTCTCGGCCTGCGCCTGCTCGAGCACTTCGAATCGCGGGTCGACTCCGGCCTCGACGGCCCGCGATCGCAGCAGCGAAGCGCAGAACGAGTGAATGGTGCTGATCCGCGCGGCGTCGAGTTCGCGGGCCAGGGCAGCCCAGTACGGCGCGTGGGCGGCATCGGCCTCGATCAGCCGCTCCTGGCACTTCTGGCGAATGCGGTCGCGCATCTCGCGCGCGGCCCGCTCGGTAAACGTGATCGCCACCAGCCGGCCCACGTCGTCGGGCCGCAAATGGCCCGGGCGGCCTGGGTCGAAGTAGTCGAGAAAACGCTCGGTGAGCACGAACGTCTTGCCGCAGCCGGCACCGGCCGACAGCGCGATCGAAACGTCGCGCGTGCCGATCGCGCGAGCCTGTTCGTCAGTCCGCGGCGGCGAGGCGTCTTTAATTGCCGCTTTCGTGGCTGTCGGCGTCATGGCGTCTTCACTTGCGGCGGTTCCCACCGTTTGTCCAGCGACCGCGTCTGATTGACGCGGCAAGCCGTGCTGAAGGGACAATGGCCCGTGCACTTGTCGTCGGCGCTGGCCATCGGAAACTCGCCGCGGCGAATCCCCTCGACCAGCGAACGAATGCGGACGCGCAGATCGGCTTCGAGCTTGCGCCACGCCGCCTCGGGCTTCAGCCAACCACTCGACTCCTCGTGAAAGCGGATGACTTCCTTGTAGCCCTCGGCCGCCACGTGCCAGTAGGCGGCCCCCAGCGGCACCGCGCCCTCGGCCCCCAACAGCTCGCCAGCCGCGAGCGCATAAAGCGGCAGTTGCAGCAGCATGCCCTCGGCGACCGCGGTGGCGGCCGACTTGCCGCCGACCTTGCCGCTCTTGTAGTCGACGATCGAAAATACCGCCTGGCCGCCGACGCGGCCCACGTCGATACGGTCGATGCGTCCCGAAAAGCGAATCGCCTCGTCGCCGCAGGCCAGCTCGAACGGTTTGTCGCTCGATATGCCCGCCCCCTGCGCGACTTCCGCCTTGTCGTGCGCCCCCGGGCCAAAGGCCACTTCGAAGTGCGCCGGCCGCAGCGGCTCGTCGAGCTCGCGCCACCGCGCGTCGTAATTGTCGTGCTGCCGATAGTAGTCGGCCAGCCAGGCCGCGACCTGCCGGGCATCGAGCTCCAGCAAGCCGTTCTCCAGCGCCCGCTCGCCCCGACGCCGCGCGACCATGGCGGCGAGCAAGGCTTCGACTTCGGCCGCGAACTGGCTTTCGGCCAGCTCGGTCGGCGACGCGCAGCGCCCGAGCGCGCGTTGTGTTCGGCGTGCCACGTCGAGAGCAGCTCGTGCAGCATCCGCCCCCGCGCCAGGTAATCGACTTCCAGCGCCGGCTCGTCGACCGGCTCGATCGCCAGCACCCGCGACAGAAAGAACTCGTAAGGGCAGCGGGCATACTGTTCGAGTTGGCTGGGACTCCAGCAATGATCGCTTCCATAGCGCGCCGCCAGCAGCCGCGCGGCGGCGGGCGAAACGAGCATGCCTTCGAAGGCTCCGAACGACCGGCCCTGCTCGCGCGCGATTCCCGCCCGCAGGGCGGCTTCGACGTTGGCGGCCAGGCCCAGCGCCGGCTCGTGCCGCGCGAGCGACCGCCACAAACCCGGGTTGCCGGCCGCCAGGTTGGCCACCGCCCGCACGCGCAGCTCGCGCGGCGCGACCACGGCGTCGCTCTCGGGGATGTAGGCCAGCCGCGGCGGCGCGGCGCGCGCGCCAGCACGCGCTCGACTTCCAGCAGATAGGGACTGGGCGACAACGGCTGCGCCTTGGCGTCGAGCGCCGGATAGCTGAGCGTCAACTGCCGCGTGGCGCGGGTCACGACTTCATAGAACAACAGCATTTCCTGCCCCCGCCGCTCGGCGCGGGCACCAGGGGCAAGCCGGCTTCGGCGAGCTGCCGCGTTTCGGCTTCGCTGTGCAGACACTCTTCGCGCTCGTGTTGCGGAAACGATCGCTCCGACAACCCCGCCAGGAAAACGTAGGGCGCCGACAGGTTCCGCGCGCTCTCGGCCGACAACACGCGCACCCGCCCGGCTTCGTCGCGCCTGGTGGCCAACCGCTCGGCGCGGGCGATGTCTTCGACCAACTCGACGAATTCCCTCCGCGAGATTTCGCGGGCCTTCCCGTCGACCCACATCGAAAGCTGCTCGCTGCCTTCGAGCGCGTCGACAAGCTGCCGCCAGGCGATCGCGTCGAGCGTGCCCTCGCCCGCGCCGGCCAGCAGCCCGACGTCCGCCGCGAAGGCCTCCAAGGCTTCGACCCAGCCTGCGAGGCTCGCCCGCCGCGGCAGGCGATCGAGCGCCGCGGCCAGCCGCGCGACCAACGCCGCGGCCAACTGGGTCTCGTCGGCGCGCGCGGCGCGGCGGGCCGACTCGGCACTCGTGGCTTGCTCGGTACCTTGCCGCCCGGAGCGTTCGGCCAGCCGCGCCAGATGATCGAGCAACTCGCGCCGCGGCCGGCGGGAATTTGCAACCCGCGCACCACGCGCTCGGCGGCGGCCACGGCCTGGCCTGCCTGCCACTCGGGCCAGGCGGGGCGGAAATAGTTGTGGGCGAGCATGCCCAACACCTGGCGAAACGGCCAGCCGTCGAGCTCGAACCGCAGCCAGGCCAGCAGGGCCGCCACGACCCCCGCGCGCCAGCGGCGGCCGCTCGCCGACGGCCACCGGAATGCCGTAGCGCGTGAACACGCTTTCGACCTCTTCGGCCGCGTCGCTCAGCGAGCGCAGCACGACCAGCACCTCGTCGGGCCGCACGGCCGCTCCCGTTTGCGGATCGCCCGCGCCGAGCAGCCGCTTGATCCGGCCGGCGATCAGTTCGAGCTCGTGCGTGGCCCCGGCCGCCGATACGATCTCGATGCCGCGGCCATCGCACGGTTCGAGCGGCGCTCGGGGGTTCGAGAACAACCCGCCGCGCAAGTGGGCCATCGCTGGCCAGGGGGTTGCAGGCGGGCTCAAGGCTTCGACGACGAGCCCCGGGTGCCGGCGGCGCAGTCGATCGAGCGTCCCGGCCGACTTGGCAAACAGCTCGCTCCGCTGCGAGTCGGGCTCCAGCGGCAGGCTGACCGTGATCGACTGGCAATCCTTGGCCAGGATTTCGAGTATCTCGTGCTCGGTGCGCGTGAAGTCGCTGAAGCCATCGACCAGCACGTGGCGCACGCTCTCGAACGGCTTCCGCTGGCCGCCTCGCAACAGAGCGCGGGCCGACCAGAAGCGTCCCTCGGCATCGTACAAGTCGTGCTCGTTCAACCGCTGCTGGTAGCGTTCGTAGAGGCGGCAGAGCTGGCCGTCTTTGCCGCTCGCGCGCGCTGCGCTGGCGGCGGCGAGTTCTTCGGGCCAGATTTCCAACCGCTTCAGCTCGCGGATGAACTGGGCCAGCAGGTCCAAAAACCCCCTCGTTTGGGCAATGGGCGCGAAATAGTCGAGCTCGCCGGCCGCCAAGGCTTCGTCGACGAGTCCCTTCAGCAGTTGGCGCGCAGCGCCGGACCGAGTGGCCGGACGCGCGCCGAGGAAGCCTCCAGCACGCGCCGCGCGAGTTGCTCGAACGTCAGGCAATTCGGTGCCAGGCATCCCGCGAATCGGCCGTCGACAAGCGCGCCGGCCACGGCCGCGGCGTGGCGATAGGTGGGGCTCAGCCACAGCGCCGAGCCGGCCGGTTCATCGAGCAGAATTTCGCGGTAAAGACCGATCAGGCGGCGCGTTTTGCCGCTCTGGGCCCCACCGACCACGACCGTCATGCCGCTGTGCATCGCCGGATCATCCTGTCGAGCGCGCCGGCGAGAGTCTGCTGACCCGCGCGAGCCGTTGGATTGCACGCCCACCGCGCGACTGAACAAATGTACTATAGGGCTCCGCCGGGGCGGCCACCAGCCCCCGCGGGTAATCGCGTTGCCGCCACCGTCGACCAAGGCATCGCGTCCACGATGCATGCTGCGACGACCTGCGGCAAAACCATTAGAAACGAGCAACTTCGTGTTTGACAGTCACCGGCCAACTCATTAGATTACATGCATCTTGCGCGGGGAATGGCGGTTGCGTTCTGCCCCCGCTCGCAACGGTGTCGCATCATTCTTTTCATCGGATCTTTACCCAAGGAGGTGACATATGGTCACCAAGTCCAAGCCGCGAGGCTTCACCCTCGTCGAGTTGCTGGTGGTGATTGCCATCATCGGCGTGTTGGTTGCTCTGTTGTTGCCTGCCGTGCAGGCGGCCCGCGAAGCCGCCCGGCGCAACTCCTGTACGAACAAGCTGAAGCAACTGGGGCTGGCGCTGGCGAATCACGAGAGCACGTTCAAGAAGTATCCGCTGTTGACGATGACGGCCGGAGGCGCGGACCCAAAACAGGCGACGACCACGGGGGCCACGCTGGTTCAATCGCCAACCGGGACCTTCTACACGTGGATGCCGAACGTTTATGTGACGCCTCCCGGCAATGACGGCTTCACTAGCTATCCCATCTCGCCAATGTCCTATGGCCCTTGTCAGGCCGGCTATAGTTGGATCGTGCGCGTCTTGCCCTTCATGGAGCAGACGGTTATTTACAACAACCTTTCGAACGCCTCGGGAAAATTCTCGTACCCGGCCTTCGCAATGTCGAAGGGCTACCCTGGCCTCGGCCCCGGCGTGAGCATGGCGGGCGTGGGCACGATGTACCTCGTGGGACAGCCGACTACGGTCGCGGGCTGGTACCGGCACCCTTCGACCATCGATCTCGACGAGGTCCGCTGCCCCAGCTTTTCAGGCGACGCCCCCTCGACGTTCCCGACCTATAGCCGCTACGCCATGGCCAATCAGACCGTAGGTGTGATGGTCGCCGGCCAGACGCCGAAGACGCCCTGGTATGCCTCGATCACGACCAACTATAAGGCCATGTCGGCCACGCACATGGCCTGCATGCAAAACCCGAATAGCTTCTCCGGCGCCGGGGCGAATCCGGGCACCTTGGTCGAAGCGCCCAACGGCATTATCGTTCCTCCGACCAGCGCCAGCGTCGATGGCTGTTCGGCTCGCTCGGTAACCGATGGTATGTCGAAAACCATCATGCTCGCCGAGTCGAAGGAGCAAGCGTACTCTTCGTGGTACGACGGCACGCTTGCGTGGGTAACGGCCACACCGATCGACGCCAACACCACGCTCTACAACACCAGCACGGTGGCGAACCGGATGCCGCTCCAGCCCATCAAGTTTAATAACACCTTGACCACCGGAACCTCGTACATTACCTGGATCCTCATGCCGGGCGGCGTGACGGCCATGAACTACGGCCAACTGAATACGAGCCCGCAATTGAATTACGCCAACCTTTCTGGCGCGTTCTCCGGAGCGTTTCCGTCACTGGTGACTGCGGCCGGTGGCAACGCCTGGAGGTATGGCCCCAGCAGCGATCATTCCGGCGGCTTCGTGCTGCACGCCTGGGGCGATGCCCATGTCAGCGCCTTGCCGCAGGACACCGACCCCTCGATCTACGTCCAACTGTGCACCAGGGCGGGAAAAGAGGCCGTCTCCGATCCCACCGCGAATTAATCTTCGAGTTGAACCTCGTGGCCGCGCCCTGCCGGGCGGCTCGAGTTCGTTACGCGACTCCTTTCGGGCTGCTTCGGGCTTCGTGCCCCCAGCAGCCCGTTTTGTTTCCGATTCGTTTCAGCCCCCACACGATTTCCCGTCGCGGAGACCGCCTTGCCGGCGGCAACCACATGACTGCCGAAATGTCCATCGAAATCGACTGCCGCGCCGTCCACTCCCGGCTGGCCGACGGCGACTTCCTGCTGGTCGACTGCCGCGAGACGGATGAGCACCAGACGGTCCATATCGAAGCCGCGCGGCTCATGCCGATGAGCGAGCTGGCCGCGCGCCTGGCGGAACTCGAACCGTTTCGCGAAGCCGAAATCGCCGTCCACTGCCATCACGGCGGCCGAAGCTTGAAGGTTGCGCGCTGGCTCCGCAACCAGGGCTTCGCCAAGGCCCGCAGCATGGCCGGCGGCATCGACCGGTGGTCACTGGAAATCGATCCCTCGTTGCCTCGCTATTGACCGCCGAGCAGCCAACGAACCGCTGCTCGCCCCGCGGGCGCTGCCGGACCGTGAACACCATGCGCGACGAAGCCTCGTATATCTGCGACTCGTGCGGCGAGGAGATCGTGATCCCCATCGATGCCTCGGCTGGCAGCCGGCAGCAATACGTCGAAGACTGCCCGGTCTGCTGCCATCCCAACGTGCTGGTCGTCGAGATCGACGAGCGGGGCGGCGTGCGGGTCGAAAGCGCGCACGAGTGAGCGCGAAACCCCGGGCGGGCGCCGCGGCGGCCCGATGTCGCCTCAGGCCGCGGGCGCAGGCGCCGAGGCCGGCTTGATGAACACCGCGTCGGCCAGCCGCGGAATGCCGTCGACGTAGCCGTGCGACAGGTTGCCGCGGTACAGATAGCCCAGGCGATCGAACTCGTTGACGAAGTCGCGGAATTGCGGTCCGCCCGAGGGCCGCTCTTCCAGGGCGATCTCGACGACCACGGCCGCCGCGCGGCTCAACAGCCCACGGCCGCCGCGGATGACTTCCATGTCGAAACCCTCGACGTCGATCTTGACGAAGATCGCGTCGTCGAGCGGCAACTCCCCCGCGACCCCGTCGAGCGTCTCCATGCGCACCGGCATGGCCTGGTACTCGTGCTGCCGAGCGGAAGCGGGCGCCAGCACGGTCGAACCGCCCGAATGAACGCGGTTCCAGTGAATCTGCGCGTCGCCCGGCTCGCTGCCCAGCGCCAGGTTGAAAGCCTCGACCCGGCCCTGCTGCCTTCGGGCCCAGCGATCGAGCTTGGCGAACGTCGCCGCCACCGGCTCGAAGCAATAGATGCGCGCCTCGGGAAACAGCTTGCGGTAGTGGCGGGCCTTCTTGCCGACGTTGGCGCCCACGTCGAACACGGTGCGGATCGGCAACTCGGCAACGCCCAGCAACTTGCGGCGCGACTGGGCGTAGTCGACGATCGGCTTGGCTCCCAGCCGCAGCCGGCAAAACTTGATCACGTGTTCGCCAAGCATGACGCCACCCCATGTTGAATGCGATTGGCCGCGAGCGAGCCGAAGTCGGGCCGGGGCGGTCCCCACGAAGCGGCTTCCCCTGCAAGCGACAAGCGACGCATCCGCGCGGGGCGTGCTGCTGCCCTCCTCAACCTGTTCATCGGCACGCCAGTCCGGACAATCGATAAATTCTGCAAAACTTGCCAGCCAACCGTTCAGCAGCCGACTCCCGCGGACCCTGGGCTTCTCTTGTCCGCTGGCGGGCAATCTTCCCGTCTGGACCGCCGCGCGTCGGCATATAATGCACGGGCGCTTTTTCGCGCGAGCCGAACCAATCGCACCGACGGAGCAACACGGCGTGCTTGCTGAGCTGGTTTCCTGGGCGCGGGCCAACGTCGGGCGGCTGTCCGAGTGGATCGGCTTGTCGCTGGCAATCTGGATCGCCTCGCTGGTCGCGACGGCGCTGGCCGTTCGCTACTACCTGATCTGGCTCCCGCCCGACTTCTTCGCCAAGGAGCACCGGCCGTTCGACGTCTGGCGCAACGCCCATCCGCTGATGTGGGCATTGCTCATCCTCAAGAACATCGCCGGCCTCGTGCTGGTCTCGGCCGGCCTGGTGATGCTCGTCACGCCGGGTCCCGGCTGGCTGGCGCTGTTGATCGGCTTGGCGCTGGTCGACGTGCCCGGCAAGCGCGCTCTGGAGCGCGCTCCATCCTCAAGCGGCCGCTGATCACCCGCCTCGTCAACCGCATGCGCGCCAAAGCCGGCCAGCCACCGCTGCTGCTCGAGCCGCCCGGCTGACAGCATGGCCTTCAACATGCTCCAACCCCGCGCGCCCATCGCCCGGCTGGAGCCGGCCCAGATCCGGCCGCTCTCACGCTGGCTAGCTGAAGGGGAATGTGGTAACATATCGGGGCGCTTTGATGTTTATTCGCAAACTTGCCCCAGCGCGTGCGTCATGCTGCGGATCTTAGGTTCGGCGCGACAGTTGTGCGGCGGCATGACGCGGCGCGACTTGCTGCGCGTCGGCGGGCTGGGGCTTGCCGGCCTCACGCTGGCCGAGCTGGCCGACTGGCAGGCGATCGCCAACGCCAGCGCCGCGGCGCGACCCAAGTCGTTCGGCCGCGCGAAGTCGGTCATCCTGATCCATCTGTATGGCTCGCCAAGCCAGATCGAATGGGTCGATCCCAAGCCCGACGCGCCGCTGGAAATTCGCGGTGAGCTGGGCTCGATTGCTTCCAGCCTGCCGGGCTGCCGCGTGTGCGAGCTGCTGCCGAAGTTTGCCAAAGTGATGGATCGCACGACCATCTTGCGGTCGATGACGCACCCTTATCCGCTGCACGGCGTGGCCTTCGCGCTGACCGGCGTGCCGACGCTCGACTTGCCCGCCGAATTGAACCCGCGCGATCCGCGCAACTGGCCCTTCTTCGGATCGGTCGTCGATTATGTCGAAACGCATGCGCGAGCGCGCGGGCCAGTCGGCCCGGCGCAGCGTGCCGACGAACATCGCCTTGCCGTTCCGCTTCTCCAGCCGCCGCCGCGGCGAAGTGCCGCGCGCCGGCCCCTACGCCACGTTCCTGGGCGAACGAGTACGACCCGGTGTGGACCGACTATGTCGGCCAGGCCACCAAGGGGCTCACCAAGACGCTCGCCGGCCAGACGTTCGACGACAACGATCCCTATATCGGCTTGAGCGAGGACAGCTATTTCTTCGTGCCGGCCGCCACGAACCTGCCCGAGGACGTCACGCTCGACCGGCTCAATCGCCGCCGCTCGCTCGTCGAGCAGGTCGACCAGGCCCGGCGCGACCTGGGCACTTCGGCCCGCGGGCGCCAGTTGGATCGCTATCGGCAGATGACCTACGAGCTGCTGGAGTCCGACAAATTGCGAGACGCCCTCGATCTGCGCAAGGAACCCCGCGCGATGCGCGAGCTCTACGGCCACACGCTGTTCGGCCAGTCGTGCCTGGCCGCTCGCCGGCTGGTCGAGGCGGGCAGCCGCATCGTGAGCGTGTTCTGGGACGAGTACGGCCTGGCCGGCAGCGGCTGGGACACGCACTACAACCACTACGCCCGCATGAAGCAGGAGCTCTGCCCGGGCTTGGACCAGGGCTGGTACGGTCTGATCGTCGACTTGGAGCGGCGGGGCCTGCTCGACGACACGCTGGTGGTGTGCACGAGCGAACACGGCCGCACGCCCAAGATCACGCCGGGCCAGGGGGGCGGCCGCGATCACTGGTCGCGCGTCTATTCGACCCTGCTGGCCGGCGGCGGCACGAAGCGCGGCACGATCATCGGCGCCAGCGACAAGCATGGCGGCGACGTGGCCGATCGGCCCATCAGTCCCAAGGACCTGCTGGCCACGATGTATCACCTGCTGGGCATCGATCACGAGATGTTCGTGCACGACACGCTCGGCCGGCCGTTGAAGTTGGTCGAGGGCAAGGTGATTGGCGAAGCGTTGGCGTAGCCTGTGGGCTGTGGGCGGTAGACTGTAGGTCGGAAAGGAAGCCGCTGCGGCCAGCGCGCGACGAAACGCCAGAGCCGTGACTTTTTAACGCGGCACACACGTTGACCGCTGGAAGGCAGACGATGCTCACGGTCTTGGGAAACGCACGGCGAACTTGCGGCGGCTGGACGCGGCGCCAGGTCCTCGAAGCGGGCGGCGCGGGACTGCTGGGCCTGAGCTTGCCCAAGCTGCTGGCGGCCGAAGCCGCCCAGGGCTCGGGCGGCGGCCGCGCCAAAAGCGTGATCTTTCTGTTCCTGTTTGGCGGGCCGAGCCAACTCGAAACGTTCGACCTCAAGCCCGACGCCCCGAGCACGATCCGCGGACCCTTCAATCCCATCCGCTCGCGCACCAGCGAGCTGCGGATCTGCGAGCACCTGCCGCGGCTGGCCGCGATCTCGGATCGCTACTGCGTCCTCCGCACGATGACGCATCCCTACAATGACCACAGCTCGGCCGGCCATTACATCCAGACGGGCCGGCCCTGGCACGTGCCGATCGGCGGCGGCTTCAACGCCACCGAGAAAGACTGGCCGACCTATGGCTCGGTCGTCGACTATCTCGACACCCGCCGCCCCGGCGCCGCGGCCCCCGACATGCCCGCCTTCGTCTACCTGCCCAACCGGCTGGGCCATCTGCAGACCTACTCGACGAAGCTCGACCGGCCCGGCCAATACGCCGGCTGGCTCGGCCGCGGCTACGATCCGCTGGCCACGGCCATCCGCAAGCGCGACGACAAGGACAACCCGTTTTTCCGCGATTGCGCCGATGCGGAGCTCGACTTCCGCATCACGGGTCTGGCGCTCGACGAGGGGCTTTCGCTCGATCGGATGGCCAGCCGCCGTTCGCTGGTCGAACAGTTCGACCAGGCCCGCCGCCAGCTCGATCGCAGCCGCGTCGAGGCGGCCTACGACCAGTTTCGCCAGCGGGCCTTGGCGCTGGTCAGCTCGGAGAAGGTACGCCAGGCGCTCGACGTCCACTCCGAGCCGGCCGCGACGCGCGACCGCTACGGCCGCCACCTGTTCGGCCAGTCGACGCTGGTCGCCCGGCGGCTGGTCGAAGCCGGCACGCGCTTCGTGACCGTGGCCTGGGACGCGCCCGACGGCTATAGCTGGGATTCGCACACGTCGAGCGACGACGTGAAGAACCATCTGCTGCCGGGATTCGATCAAGCGCTTTCGGCCCTGCTCGATGACTTGCACGAGCGCGGCCTGCTCGACGAGACACTGGTCGTGGCCACCGGCGAAATGGGGCGCACGCCCAAGGGCAACGACCGCTGGGGCAGGGGACATTGGAGCACGTTGTTCTCCAGCGTGCTGGCCGGCGTCGGCATCCAAGGCGGCCGCGTCTACGGCAGCAGCGATCGCGATGCGGCCTACGCGCTCGACCACCCCACCAGCCCCGAAGATCTGGCCGCCACGATCTTCGAGCGGCTGGGCATCGACCCTCACCAGCGGATCGCCGACCAGCAGGGCCGCCCCGTGCCCTTGGTCGAGGGCGGCGAGGTGATTCGCGAGATTCTCGCCTGAAGCAGCGCCTCGCCGAAACGACCCGCCGCCGCGCCCGGCGCTGCGACTAAGCGGCTGGTGAGCAATGGCTTAAGTCGCGGCTCGCACGCGCCGGAAATTCTGCTTGGCGCGTTGTATCTCGGGCGCAAGCGGGTAGGATGATGTTCGATCGATCCTGCCTGATGCGTCCCGCCTGACAACCGCTCTCCTTGGCTGATGCTTGCCATGAAGCGACTGCTCGAAGCAGCCCTGATGCTCGCCCTGATGCCAGCTAGCGTGGCGATCTGCCAGCCGCCAGCCTTGAATTTCGCGATCCCCGCCGGCGTGGCCCCAGGCAAGGCCACCGACGTCGTTTTTCACGGCGGCAACCTGGCCGGCGCCAGCGGCGTCTGGACAAGCTTTCCCTCCCAGGCCGAGCTGACGCCGAGCCTCGAGGGCAACGGCAAGCAGCCGGCCAGCGTTTCGTTCCGCCTCACCGTGCCGGCCGACGCGCCGCTGGGCGTGGGCGGCATTCGCGTCACCGGGCCGGGCGGCGTCTCGAACTTGCGGCTGGTGCTGGTCGACGACCTGCCCAGCGTCAACGACGCGGGCAACAATAAAACTCTCGAAACGGCCCAGGCCATCACGCCTCCGGTCGCCATCGACGGCGCGGCCGACGGCGAGGCGAGCGACTTTTACAAGTTCACGGCCGCGGCCGGCCAGCGGATCTCGGTCGAAGTGTTTGCCCGGCGGCTCGGCTCGCCGCTCGATCCCATGATCCGCCTGTTGTCTGCCGACGGCCACGAATTGGCCTTTAGCGACGACGAGCCCACGACGGGCGCCGACTGCCGCTTCAGCCACAAGTTTGCCGCGGCCGGCGACTACTATCTCGAAATCCGCGACATACGCTACCAAGGCGGCGGCACACACCGCTACCGCGTCCGAGTCGGCGATTTTCCGCTCGCCTCGGTGCCCTATCCGCTGGCGGCCCAGAAGGGCGCATCAGCCAGCGTGCAAGTGGCCGGCAAGGGCGTCGAGCTGCCGGCGCCGATGGCCGTGACGATGCCGCCCGAAGTGCCCGCCGGCCGGCTCAACGTGGCCGCCTCATACGCGCCCGGCCAGGGTTCGTCGTGGTTCACGCTATTGGCCACCGACGCGCCCGAGCAGTTGGAAGTCGAGCCCAACGACGCGCCCGAGCAGAGCACGCCGGTGAAATTCCCCGGCGCGATCGAAGGCCGCTTCGAAACGCCCGGCGATCGCGACTTCTACCAGTTCGAAGCCAAGAAGGGCGAGCGCTACGTGTTCGCCGGACAGACGCGGGCCCTGGGCTCGCCCAGCGATCTGTTCATGCGGCTCTACAACGCCGAGGGCGGCGTGATCGCCGAAGCCGAGGACAACGGCAACGAAGAGGGCTCGCTCAACGCCACCTTCCCGGCCGACGGCATCTACCGGCTGCGCGTCGAAGACACGAACCGCCGCGGCGGGTTGGACGAGGTTTATCGCGTCGTCGTCGAGCCGTATCACGCCGGCTTCACGCTGGCCGCCGCGGCCGAAAAAGTCGACGCCCCGCAAAACGGCGTGTTCGTCGTCAAGGTCACCGCCGCGCGGCGCGACTACAACGGCCCGATCACGCTGGGCGTCGAAGGCGCCGGCGAAGGTTGCACCGTGCGGAACAACATCATTCCCGAAGGCAAGCCCGAAGCCACGATGAGCGTCACGATCGGCCCTTCGCTGTCGGCTGGCCAGTTGGCGCAGATCCGCATTTTCGGCACGGCGAAAATCGGCGAGAGCGAGTTCCGCGCCGCGGCCAGCACGCTGACGGCCCTGCGGGCGGCACTTTCCGGCCTGCCGTTTCCGCCGGCCGGGCTCGACCACGACCTGGCCTTGGGCGTGGGCCCGGTCTTTCCCAAATTCTTCGAGTTGGCGGCCGCCTCGCCGCTGGTGCCGCTGGTCGAGACGGCCAAGCCCGCCAGCGCCACGGTGCAATTGGCCCGCAGCAACGGCTTCCAGGACAAGGTCGACGTCACGGTCGACGGTCTGCCTGCCGGTGTCACCGCCAAGCCCGTGGCCATCGACAAGGGCAAGGCCGACGCCGCCATCGAGTTCAGCAGCGCCCAGCCGATCGCCCCCGGCAAGCACAAGGTGCGCGTGATCGGCTCGGCAACGTTCCAAAACCAGCCGCAGCAGTTCGTGCTCGACACCCTGGTGCTCGAAGGCCCGCCGATCGCAGTGAGCTTTGCTCCTGCCGGCCCCTTGGCCGTGGGCGGCAAGCAGAAGGGCGTGCTCACCTTCGCGGGCGACGTCTCGCCGGTGGCGGCATCGGCCACTTACGAGAGCGGCGTCACGCGCGGCGCCGAAGGTCCCCGCGCCTGCGCTGGCCGGCTTCGAGGCCGACAACAAGGCGGCCAGCTTCTCGGGCATCGACAAAGCGCCGGGCGACGATCGGCTCTCGGCCGAGCTGCCCATCGCCACGACGGGCGACTACACGCTCGAGTTCTGGCTGTTCAACACCCGCGATCTGTCGCAGCCGAACTCGCCGGCCATCTCCGGCTACGTCTACAGTCGCCCCGGCACGCCCTCGGCGGCCAACGCCCAGCCGGGCGACCACCTGGGCATCGGCGGCGTCGAAAGCTCGCCCCGCGACAAGCTGTTCTTCTACAACGGCGGCGCACTGGTCTCGGGCCGCACCACGCTGGCGACGAACACCTGGCATCACGTGGCCCTGGTCCGCTCGGGCGACGACGTGAAAGTGTATCTCGACGGCGAAGTCGGCACGCCGGAAATCCAATTCACCGGCGCCAAGAACTTCGACACGAACAAGGTCGTGTTCGGCACGCGGGCCGACGGTTTCGCGCCGTTCCAGGGGCGTCTCGACGAAGTCGCGGTCTTCGACGCGCCGCTCGCGCCGCTCAAGTACAGGCCCATTTCAACGCGGCCAAGGCGATGACGCCGGCCCGCGACGTGATCCTCAAAGACAACCCGCTGGTCTACTGGCGGCTCGACGAAACCGAAGGCCAGGTGGCCAACAGCGCGGCGCCGGCCCACAAGCGGCTGGTGAAGCTGGCCTGGAAGAACCTGCCCGCCGGCTTGACGGCGCCGGGCGAAGTGGTGCTCGTCGACGGCCAGGCCACCAGCGAGATCGAGTTGGCGGCGGCCCCCGCGGTCGCGCCGGCCAAGCTCGAAAACGTGGTGGTCGCCGCCACGACGCTGGCCGGGGCCAAGTCCTTTACGGCCGACTCGCCGCCGGCGGTGCTGGAAGTGAACAAACCGTAGCGATCCGAACAAAGCGTTGCTGCTGGGCGGTCGAACAAAGACATCCGTGGTTCGAAAACAACAAGGGGGAGATCGATGAGCCGGAAATCATCGAGGCAAGTCGCGTGGTCGCTGGCGTCCGTCGCCGCGCTGGGAATGTCCTGGATGGCCTGCGGCGCTCTGGCGGCCGAGGACAAGCCAACCGCGCCAGCCGCCGACAAGCCGGCCGACGCGATCGTCGTCGGCACGCCCGCTCGCATCGAAGTGTTTCCCACGGCCATCAAGCTCGACGGCCCGGGCCGCACGATGCACCTGGTGACCAGCGGCTTTTACGCCGACGGCAGCGTGCAGGATCTGACCAGCGTCGCCGAGCTGGTTTCGAAAGACGAAAAGATCGCCAAGGTCGTAGACGGCGTCGTCGCGCCCGTCGGCAACGGCAGCACGGAGGTCACGGTCAAGGTCGGCGGCCAGGAAGCCAGCGTGCCGGTCGAAGTCGCCAGCCAGGAAGTGCCCGACAAGGTGTCGTTCAACTACGGCACGCTGGCCGTGCTGTCGAAGCACGGTTGCAATTCGGGCGCCTGCCACGGTTCGCCCAGCGGCAAGGGAGGCTTCCGCATGTCGCTACGGGCCTACGATTCGGCGCTCGACATCGAGACGCTGGTGCGCGAGGCCTTCAATCGCCGCACGAACCTCTACGAGCCCGAAGCCAGCCTGCTGCTGCGCAAGCCGCTGATGGAAATTGCCCACGGCGGCGGGCGGCGGCTGAAGAAGTCGGACCTGGGCTACGCGGTGCTCCGCGACTGGATCGCCCAAGGGTGCCAGGCCGACGCGGCCGACGCGCCGACCTGCGTCAAGCTCGAAGTCTACCCGCGCGAGCGGATCCTGATGCGGCCCGCCCACACGCAGCAGATCGTGGCCCTGGCCCAATTCTCCGACGGTTCGATTCGCGACGTGACCTCGCTGGCCGTGTTCTCCAGCTCCGACGACGCGGTGGCCACGGTCGACGCGGGCGGACTGGTCGACGGGGCCGACCGCGGCGAGGCGGCCATCCTCGTGCGTTTTCTCGACAAGATCGAAACCGCCTCGATGATGTTCCTCAAGGAAGTGCCCGGCTTCAAGTGGAACTCACCGCCGGAGAACAACTTTGTCGATCACTTCACCTTCCAGAAGCTCGCGCAGTTGCAGATCCTGCCCTCGGACTTGTGCACCGACGAAGAGTTCGTGCGCCGCGTCTATCTCGACACCATTGGCGTGCTGCCCGAGCCGGCCGAAACCACGGCCTTCCTGGCCGACGCCGACCCGCAGAAGCGCGCCAAGTTGATCGATCGCCTGCTCGAGCGGCCCGAGTACGCCGAATTCTGGGCCTTGAAGTGGGGCGACTTGCTGCGCATCCGCAATCAGAAGGTCACCCCTGGCGGCGTGCACAAGTTTAACCGCTGGCTCGTGGCGGCCTTCCGCGACAACATGCCCTACGACGAGTTCGCCCGCGACCTGCTCACGTCCGTGGGCAGCACGTTCGTCAATCCGCCGGCCAACTACTTTCGCACGGCCACCGAGACGAACGACTGCACCGAAACCACCTCGCAATTGTTCCTGGGCATCCGCATCCAGTGCGCCAAGTGCCACAACCACCCGTTCGAGCGCTGGTCGCAGGACAATTACTACGGCATCGGCGCGTTCTTCAACCGCGTGCAGCGCAAGCCCGGCGTCAACCCCGAAGAGCAAGTCATCTGGGTGGCCCGCGCCGGCGAAGTCACGCAGCCGCGTACGGGGCAGCAGATGAAGCCCTGGCTGCCGCTGGCCGGCTCGGCCGACCTGCCGGGCGAGGACGACCGCCGCAAGGCGTTCGTCGATTGGCTCGTGAAGCCCGAGAACCCGTTCTTTGCCAGGGTGGAAGTCAATCGCATCTGGGGACACCTGATGGGCCGCGGCATCGTCGAGCCGGTCGACGATTTTCGCGATTCGAATCCGCCGTCGAGCGCGAGCCTGCTTTCGGCGCTGGCCGATGACTTTGCCAAGAACGGCTACGATCGCAAGCGCGTGATCCGCACGATCCTCAACAGCCGCACCTACCAGCTCAGCTCGCGCAAGAACGAGTTCAACGCCACCGACGTCAAGTATTTCTCTCACGCCACCACCCGGCTGCTATCGGCCGAGCAACTGCTCGACGCGATTTGCCGCGTGACCAGCGTGGCCGAGAAGTTCGCCGGCCTGCCCGCCGGCACGCGGGCCACGCAATTGCCCAGCCCCGACGTCGACAGCGATTTTCTCAAGGTCTTCGGCCAGCCGGCCCGCGAAACGGCCTGCCAGTGCGAGCGTTCGACCGATTCGAACCTGTCGCAGGCCTTGCAGATGATCAACGGCCCGCTGGTGCACTCCAAAGTGCGCGACGAGAAGAACCGCCTGCGCACGTTGGCTTCGGCCGGCAAGTCGAACGAGGAGATCATCAGCGAGCTCTACCTGGCGGCCTTGTGCCGCAAGCCGAGCGAGCCGGAAATGGCCGCCGCCACGAAGCACATTGCCAACTCGGGCGACCGATTCCGCGGCCTGGAAGACGTCTGTTGGGCTCTGCTCAACGCCAACGAGTTCTTGTTCCAGCACTAACCCAACGCTAGCCGCCTACTGTAGCCGGCCTCTCCGAGGCCGGTGAGCGCTGCAAATGCCTGTGGCCGGCCTCTGTGAGGCCGGAATTCGGAGACGGAGAAGTGAGGCTGCCGGGGTCACAGACCCCGGCTACAGAGATCATAGCCGGGAGATTCACGCGTGTACCGTTGGCTTGCATTGACGTTTTCGATTCTCGCCGTCGCGATCTTCTGCACCGCAGGATTCGGCCCTGGCCGACGACGCGCCCGCGCCGGTTAGCTTTTCCAAGGACGTCGCGCCGCTGTTGTTGAAGCACTGCCAGGCCTGCCACGGCGCAAGAGCCCAAGGGCGGCTACCAGATCGTCAGCTACGAGTTGGCCATGAAGCCGGGCGACAGCGGCACCGATTCGATCGCCGCCGGCAAGCCGGACGAGAGCGAGCTATTCAACCTCATCAGCTCGACCGATGAGGACACGCGAATGCCCAAGGAAGGCGACCCGCTGGCCGCCGCCGAGATCGAGCTCGTCAAGCGCTGGATCGCCGAAGGCGCCAAGTACGACGCGGGCGACCCGAAGGCGCCGCTGGCCTCGATCGTGCCGACGCTGCCCCAGCCCGATCCGCCGGCGACTTATCGCCGTCCGGTGCCGATCACGGCCCTGGCCTTCAATGCCGACGGCAGCGAGCTGGCCGCCAGCGGCTACCACGAAGTGACGATCTGGAACGCCACCAGCGGCGCGCCGCTGCGGCGAATCAAGAACGTCCCCGAGCGCGTGTACTCAGTGGCCTACAGCCCCGACGGGTCGCTGATGGCCGTGGCCGGCGGAACGCCGGGCCAGTCGGGCGAAGTGAAGCTCTTCAAGCCGGCCGACGGCGCGCTGGTCAAGGAAGTGGTCACGATGGCCGACGTCGCCTACCGTGCCGTCTTCAATCCCGCGGGCACGAAGCTGGCCACTGCCGGCGCCGATCGCTCGATCCGCGTGTTCGACGTGGCCAGCGGCAAGCAGGAGATCCTCATCGAGGACCACGCCGATTGGGTCGTGGGACTGGCCTACAATCCCGACGGCACGAAAATCGCCTCGGGCAGTCGCGACAAAACCTCGAAGCTGTTCAACGCGGCCAACGGCGAATCGCTGATGACCTACTCGGGGCAGGGCGACCAGATTTTCTCCGTGGCCTTCAGCGGCGACGGCAAGCTGGTGCTCACGGCCGGCGGCGACAAGAAGATTCACGCCTGGAACCCCGACGACGGCGCCAAGAAAGGCGAGCTGACCGGCTTCGGCCGCGAGGTGTTGGGCCTGGCGGTTCATGGCGGCCAGGTCTTCAGTTGCTCGGCCGACAAGAGCGTGCAGCAGCACCGCTTGGAGGGTTTCAAGCCTTTCAAGACCTATGCCGGCCACACCGACGCGGTCTTCTCCGTGGCCTACGACCCCAAAACCGCCCGGGTCGCCGGGGGCAGCTTCAACGGCGAAGTCCGCGTCTGGAACGCCGAGGATGGCTCGCCGGTGACGACGTTCATCGCCGCGCCCGGCTACGCGCCCCCGGCCGTGACCGCGGCCAAGTGAGCGCCGCGCCAAAGCGGTTGGATGCGCGAAGCCGCATGCGCTCGCGTCGCAGGTGGGCGGGCGCTGTTTGAAATCTCGCCGGCCGCTACTTCTTGGCGCCCAGAATCTTGATCGAGCCGTTGCCCTGCACCTCGATCGTCTTGCCCTCTTTCATCAGTTTTTCCAAGTGCGCCAGCGTAGCCTTGGTGACCTTGAACTTCGGCGGCGCGCCGACGATTCCTGCCGGCGGCGGCACGGACTCGAACTTCAGGCTGCCCAGCGCCGCCGACACCAGGGCTTCGTTCTGCGTGATCAGCCGGCTGGCGCCGAGCGCTCCGAACACGGCCAGGGCGAAAGCGACCCACAGCAGCAGCAGTTCTTCATCGTCGACCTCCTTGAACAACTTGTGTAAGAGAACGGGCGGCTAGCCCAACGGCGCGGGCACGCGCGACTCACTGGTTGACGCGCCCGCCCGCGCCGCCGAGCGCCGAGACCTGGCCCGATGAGCCAGGATCGGCCAGCAGCCTGGCCAGCGCCCGCTCGACTTTCTTCATGCTCGTCAGCGGCCCGTAGCGGGCAACGACCTTTCCCGCGCGGTCGACCAGGAACTTCGTGAAGTTCCATTTGATGCTGCGCGTGCCGAACAGGCCCGAGCGCTGCGATTTCAAATACGCGTACAGCGGCGCGGCCGCCTGGCCGTTGACCTCGATCTTGGCGAACAGCGGAAACGTGACGTCGTATTCCGAGCAGCAGAAGCTTTTGATCTGCCGCTCGTCGCCGGGCTCCTGGTGGCCGAACTGGTTGCAGGGAAATCCGAGCACGGCCAATCCTCGTTCGCGGTTCTCGCGATAGATCGTTTCGAGCGCCGCGTACTGGGGCGTGAAGCCGCACCGGCTGGCGACGTTGACGATCAATAGCACCTGGCCGCGATAAGCGTCCAGCCGTTGCGGCATGCCCTCGATGGTCGCGGCCTCGAAGTCGTAGATCGTGGTCATGGTCGGTGATCTCGAAACCCAAGACGTGCTCGAAGCGTCTGGCGCCGCGGGCCAACTCGCCCGCCGCTATCCAGCTTACCAGTCGCCCACGCTGCCGTCACGGTAGAACACCCGCTGCGGGATTTCCTGCTCGAAGGGGTGCTTCTTCACCTCGGCCTCGTCGATCTCGATGCCCAAGCCGGGGCGCTGGCCGGGTCGCACGATGCGGCCCTGGGGCTCGACGGTAAAACCTTCGCGCACCACGTCGCCGCGCCAGGGGACGTCGCCATGCACCGATTCGCAGATGATGTAGTTGGGCGTGGCGAAACCCAGCTCGAGCGAAGCCGCCGTGCTCACCGGTCCCTGCGGATTGTGCGGCGCCACGGCCGCGCGATGGGCGTCGGCCAGCGAGGCGATCCGCCGCACTTCGCTCAGCCCGCCGCAGTGCGTGACGTCGGGCTGCACGATGCTCGCGCCCGCGCGGCCAGCAGGTCGCGAAAGGCGTACTGCCCGACGAGCCGCTCGCCGGTGGCGATCGGCGTGGCCACCGCCCGCTGGATGTCGGCCAGGCCGGCCACGCTCTCCGGCCAGCACGGCTCTTCGAGCCAGTAGAGACCATACGGCTCAAGCGCTCGCGCAAACGCCAGGCCCATTCGCGGCGACGGCCGGGCATGGCAATCGACCATGATGTCGATCTCCTCGCCGACCGCGTCGCGCATGGCGCGGACGCAGGCCTCGGCATAGCGCAGCGGGCGCAGACCCTCGATGGGCGCCGTGGGTGGCACGGCCATCGATTTGAAGGCCGTAAAGCCTTCGTCGACCGCGTGGCGGGCCAGCTCGCCGAAGCGCTTCGCATCGGCCGGGTCGACGACGTAGAAATCTTCCATCCGGCCGCCGCCCAAATGGCAATAGGTGCGGACGTAATCGCGCACCGGCCCGCCCCACAACTTGTGGCACGGCACTCCCTGAATCTTGCCTGCGATGTCCCACAGCGCGATGTCGATGCCGCTAAGCGCCGTGGCCCGCACCACGCCGCCCGCGTGCCAGAAATGCTGCCGGAACATCATCTGCCACAAGTGCTCGATCCGGGTCGGGTCCTCGCCGACCACCAGCGTGGCCAGGTCTTCCACCGCCCCCACGACCGCGCGGGTGTGCCATTCGAGCGTCGCCTCGCCCCAGCCCCACAATCCGGGCTGGTCGGTCAAAACCTTCACGAAAACCCAGTTTCGCATGCGGGCATGGCAGACGTGGGTTTCGATTTTCGTGATTTTCATCGTAGAGTTTCTCCAGCCTGGAAGGCTCCCGGCGAGCCAAGAGCTAGCCATGTTCTACGAAAACCCCCAGGGGCCCGCCAAGCCGCCGCTGCCGCCCCAAGCGTGCCACCGATAGAATAGACGGGGGAGGCCCCCGCGCCTCCGGGGGTGCCAGGGGCGGCTTACCTACGCGTGTTGCTGCACGGCTGGACAAGCCAGCAGTGGCACCCGGCGCCGTGAACCGTATCGCGATTGTGGGGTGGCACTGGCGTCTCGCCCGTGCAAAGCCTCACCACAACGAGCACTGCACTGGCATGATGCCAGTGCCACGCAAAAATGGGCTGGAATCGACGCATCTCGCTGGTGATGTTTCTCGTGGTTTTGGCCGCGGCCGGCTGGCTGCTGCGCTGGCTGGTGCCGACGCTGCTCACCGAGTACGAGCAAGCCGTGCGGTTCAGCCCCCTTTGGGGCTACGTCTACCTGGCGGGAGTCGCCGTCGGCGGGGTGGCATTCTTCATGCTGGCCGTGTGGTGCCTGTGGCTGCTGGTCGGCAACACCCGCGCCAAGGCCGCCCGAGCAGCCGCCGAAAGCCGCCTGCCCAGCCAGATGTCGCCGAGCGAGCAGCAAGCCGAAATCGCCGCCCGCCTGGCCGAGACCCGCTCGATCGCCGACGACGCCAGTCTCAGCCCCGAGGTGCGCGAGCCGGTGCATCGCTCGGCCGACGCCATCGAACAGCGATTGGAAAAACAGACGCTCGAGATCGTCGCCTTCGGCACCGTCTCCAGCGGCAAGAGCTCGCTGCTCAACGCCCTGGCCGGCCGCGACGTGTTTCGCACGGATACCCGCGGCGGCACGACCTTAGCCCGCAACGAAATCCCCTGGCCCGGGGCCGATCGCGTGGTACTCGTCGATACGCCGGGCCTGGCCGAAATCGGCGGCGCGGCGCGCGAGGAGCTCGCCAAGCGGGCCGCCCGCGATGCCGACCTGGTGCTGTTGGTCGTCGACGGCCCGCTCAAGGATTTCGAATTCGAGCTGCTCGAAACGCTCGGCGCGATGGAAAAGCCGCTCCTCGTCTGCCTCAACAAGAGCGACTGGTACGCCCCGGCCGATCGCGAGCTGCTCGTGGGCCAGATCGCCGAGCAGGTACATCGCCTCGTGCCGCCGGAAAACGTCGTGGCCGTGCGGGCCCAGCCCGGGGTGCGCGTGCGGACGCGCATCCTGGCCGACGGAACCCAGACCGACGAAACCGTCCAGCTCGAGCCCGACATCGCCCAGCTCGCCCAGCGGATGCGGGCCATCGTGCGCCGCGACGGCCGCGATCTCCTGCTGGCCAACATGCTGCTGCAGGCCCGCGGCCTGGTAAGCGACGCCAAAGCCCAGGTGCAAAGCGAGCTCGACGCGCGGGCCGGCGAATTGGTCGATCGCGCGATGTGGCAGGCCGGGGCCGCCGCCGCGCTCAGCCCCTTGCCGGTCGTCGACATCGTGGCCGGCATGGGCATCACCTCGCACATGGTCGTGCAACTGGCCCGCGTCTACCGCCAGTCGATCGATCTGGACACGGTCGGCCGCCTGTTGGCCGAGTTGGGCAAGCAGCTCGTCTCGGTGGCCGGCGCCCAGGTGGCCGCACCGGCGGCCGCCAGCGCCGTGGCTTCACTCATCAAGACGGTGCCCGGCGTGGGCACGATCACCGGCGGCGCCCTGCAAGGGCTGGTGCAGATGATCGTCACCCGCTGGATCGGCGGCGTGTTCATCGAATACTTCCGCCACGAGATGCGCACCCCGCCGGCCGGCTGGGCCAGCCTGGCGCGGGCCCAATGGGAGAAAGTCACCCGGCCCGAGGAGCTGCGGCGGCTGGTCACCAGCGGCCTGAAGCGCTGGGGAGGCCGCTCGACATGACGCACGACGACCTCTCGCCCCCAGACCAGCCGGAAAGCGACCCGCGGCACGAAGCCCAATATGCCGACGCGCTGTCCGGCGTGCGGCACGCCATCGAGCAGTTCTCCGGTTGCAGCGAAGCCGAGAAGCGGGCGCTGGCCACCGAGCTGTCCGAGTTGGAATCGATCCGCACGAAGCTCGAAGAGGGGCACGTCGAGATCGTCTTGTTCGGCGAAATCGACACCGGCAAGAGCGCGCTGATCAACGCCCTGGTCGGCCGCGCCGTGGCCGAAGTCGACGTCCGCGGCGGCTGGACCAAGGAGGTGTGGCGCGCCAGTTGGACCGGCTGCGGCTATTGCGTCCCCGGGCTCGAACGCTCGCAGGTCGTACTGATCGACACGCCCGGCATCAACGAGGTCGACGGCCAGCAGCGGGCCGCCATGGCCCACGACGCCGCCAGCCGCGCCGACCTGATTCTGTTCGTCACCGACTCGGACCTCAACCAGACCGAGCACGCGGCGCTGGTGCAGCTGGCCGCCGCGCACAAGCCGATCATCCTGGTGTTCAACAAAGTCGACAACTACACGCCCGCGCAGCGGGCCCAGCTTCGCGCGGTGCTGGCCGACAGCCGGCTGCGGGGGATCGTCGAGCCGGACGACGTCGTCGAGACGGCCGCCGACCCGCTGCCGCGCGAAACGATCGTCGAAGCGCCCGACGGCAGCACGCGGGTCGAGTTTCGTCCCCTGCCGCCGCAAGTCGAGACGCTCAAGGCCCGCATCCTCGAAGTGCTCGCGCGCGACGGCAAGGCCCTGGTGGCGCTGAACGCGGCCATGTACGCGGCCGATCGCAGCGACCGCATCGGGGCCATGAAAGTCCGCATGCGCGACGAGCAGGCCACGGCCATCATCTGGAGCTACGCCGCCATGAAATCGATCGGCGTGGCGCTGACGCCGCTGCCGGTGGCCGATGTCGTGGGCGGCAGCGCCGTCGACGCGACGATGGTCGTCACGCTGGCCCACGTCTACGGCATGTCGCTCACCTGGACCAACGCCCGGCAGCTTGTCGAATCGATCCTGAGGGCGGCCGGCTGGGTGATGCTCGGCGAGATGGTCACGCACCTGGCCGCGTCCGTGTTCAAGGGGCTGACGGCCGGCATGGGCACGGTGCTAACCGCGCTGCCGCAGGGGGCCGCCGCCGGCTATGGCTCGTACATCGTCGGCCAGGCCGCCAAGTATTACTTCGAGCACGGAGCCAGTTGGGGCGGCGAAGCGCCCAAGGCCGTCGTCAGCCGCATCCTGGAAGCCACCGACAAGCAATCCGTGCTGGCGCGGCTCAAGGCCGAGATCAACGCCAAGCTGCGCCTCAACCCCTACGCCAAGCAAAATCGCTAACGCTCAGCCAAAGCAAAACGTTGGCGTGCCACAAGCCAGCAGTGGCACCCGCCAATCCGGCTTTGAGAGCCACTGGACTTGCTACGCCAGGCTCTTGGCCACGGCGTCGCGCGTCTTTTCCAGGCCCAACCGTGCGACCAGCAGGGCGTCTTGCGTCCAATACTCGCGATTGAAGACTTCCAGCGAGAGCACGCCCCGGTAGCCGATGTCGCGCAGCGTGCGAAACAAGGTCGCCAGCGGCGCAACGCCGTCGCCGGGAAACACCCGCTGCGCGTTGGTGATTTCCGCGCGCGGGGGCTTGGCCGGATAATCGTTGATGTGAAACACGTGCATCGCCGCGCCGTTGAGCAGCCGCAGGCTGGCCGCGTCCGAGCCCCCTTTGTACAGGTGATAGGCGTCGGCCAGGATGCAGGCCCGCGGATGGGCCGCGTCGATCGCCACGGCCGCCACGTCGCCCAGCCGGCTCAACACCCGGGCAAAGCCCCACAGTTCGAGCTGCGGCACGACGCCGTGCTTGTCGCCCAATTCGAGCAGTGCGCGATACGCGCTGGGCCATCGTGGCGATGTCGAGATGATCCTTCTCGGAGACTCCCGCCGGCGGGGCAGCGATACGGCCGCAGCCGATTTCGGCGGCCAGGTCCATGATCCGCGCCGCCTCGGCCAGTCCCTTGGCGCGCCGTGCCTCGTCGTCGACGATCCACTCGGCAAAGCCGATCAGGCTGGCCACTTCCAAGCCCAGGTCGGCGATCCGCCGCCGCAAGTCGGCAAGCGATCCACCGTCGGCGACGTACTGATCGACTTCGTTCACCCACGGCTCGACGGCCTGGTAGCCTGCGCGGGCCGCGATTTGCAACTCGGCGGCCAGCGACAGCTTCTGGCCGCGGATCGTGCTGGTATTCAAACAAAAGCGAAATGGCCCACCCGAATCGTTCGGCGCGGCCTCGGCCGTTTTAGCGGCAATGGCGGCGGCCCCGGCGGCCGTGATCGATTGGCTGAGCATTTGGCGTCGCGTCGGCGTTTGGGGCATGGCATGGTGCGTGGGGTGAAGTTTCACATCGACGGTGTGCGGCCGGCGCGCCCCGTCAGGGAAGCGACTCGTCGTCGATCTCGACCGAGAAACTCCACTCCTGCTTCACCGGACGCCCCGACCCTGGCAGCTCGGGCGGCTCGTCGGTTTGCCAGGCCATCACGAAATTCAGAACCTCGATGGGCCGCGCGTCGCTGCCCGCGGTGGTCGTGAACTTGTCGATCAGCTTCCAGCCCAGGTCGAGGTATTCATTGACGGCCGCCGGGTCGGTCAATACGGCCACTTGCCGCGTGTCTTCCAGCCGGCGGATCGAGGCCAGCACGTATTTGACCATCGTCGGCGAGTCGGCCGTGGCCGGCACGACGTACTGGTTGATCAAGCTCCAACCAAAGCGCAGGTACTGGTTGGCCACTTCCTGGCTGGTCGTTTCCATCACGCGGCGTGCGCCTTCGATGCTCATACGCGTCATTCTAATCGAGGCAAAACCGCGGAAAAGGGTGGGCGGGCCCGATTGCCGTCCCGCTGGCCACGTTTGCGAATTGGCGCGCGAGCCGAATCCGCGATAATGCCCTTGTCCCGCCGCACGATCCCGCCCGGCCGCTCCAGGATATCGATGCCCTCGGCTCCGCTCTCCAGCTACGATTTCCTCGCCCCGCGGCAGATCATTTTTGGCCGCGGCCGCTGGAGCGAAGCGGCGCGGCCTGGCCGCCACGCTGGGCCGGCGGGCCTTCACGGTCGTCGGCTCGCGCACGCTGGCTGCACGCGGGTTCGGCGACGAGCTCGCCCGGCTGCTGGCCGAACAGGGCCTGAGCAGCGTGCCGCTCGAATTTTGCGGACATGAGCCCGAAGTGGCCGACGTCGATCGCACGACCCGCGAACTGCAGTCTCATGGCGTTCGCGATGGCGACGTGCTCGTGGGCGTGGGCGGCGGCTCGGCAATCGATCTGGCCAAAGCCGTGGCGGCCATGGCCACCAACGCCGACGGCGCGAGCGTCGCCGACTATCTCGAAGGCGTTGGCCGCGGACTGAAGATCCGCGCCGCGCCGCTGCCGATGATTGCCGTGCCCACCACGGCTGGCACGGGCAGCGAAGCCACGAAGAATGCCGTCATCTCCAGCTACGATCCGCCGTTCAAGAAAAGCCTTCGCAGCGAGCGGATGATCCCCGCCGCGGTCGTCATCGACCCCGAACTGGCCGTCTCGCTGCCGCCGCCGGTGACCGCCGCCACCGGCATGGATGCCATCACGCAGCTCATCGAAAGCTATATCTCGCGCAAGGCCCGGCCCATTCCCCAAGCGCTGGCGGCCGACGGCTTGCGACGCTGCGCTGCCGGCCATTGTCGAAGCCGTCGAAGACGGCCAATCTCTGCCGGCCCGCGAGGCCATGGCGCACGCCGCACTGCTTTCCGGCATGGCCCTGGCCAATTCCGGACTGGGCATGGCCCACGGCGTTGCGGCGGCGTTGGGAAGCCACTGCCGCGTGGCCCACGGGCTGGCCTGCGCCGTGATGTTGCCGGTGGCCCTGCGCGTCAATCGCACAACGAGCGAAGCCAGCTTGGCCGAGTTGGCGCGGGCGTCGGGCGTTTCGCTCGACAAGAGCGACGCCCTCGCCGCCGACGCGCTCGTGGCGCGGATCGACGAAATCGTGGCGCGGATCGGCATTCCACGGAAGCTTTCCGCCTTGGGCGTGCGCCGCGGCCAGCTCGCTGCGCTGGTCCGCGACTCGCGCGGCAACAGCATGGACGGCAACCCACGGACGCTATCGGACGACGAGCTGGCCACGGTGCTCGAGGAGCGATTGTGATCGTCGCAGCCGGACTTTCGCCCGCCTGGCAACAGATCTTGCGCTTCGATTCGTTCGAGGTCGGCGCCGTCAATCGGGCCATCGACGCCCGCTGGTGCGCCTCGGGCAAGGTCGTCAACGTGGCCATCGCGCTGGCGGCGCTGGGTGCCCCGAGCGAGTCAGTGACGCTGTTGGGCGGCGCATCGGGCGAAGCGATCGATCGCGAACTCGCGGCACTGGGCATTCGCCGCCGGTCGGTGGCCGTTGGCCACCCGACGCGCATTTGCACGACGATCCTGGATTCGGTCGGCGGGCGGACCACGGAGCTGGTTGAAAATGCCTCGCCGCTGACGGGTGCCGAGCTCGACGCCTTCCGCGCGGCCTACGTCGAGTCGGTCGCCAAGGCGCGCTTCGCCGTCATCACCGGATCGCTGCCCGCGGGCACGCCCGCGACGTTCGTCGGCGAGCTACTGGCCGCGACTGCCTGCCCCGCGCTACTGGACGTTCGCGGCAGCGAGCTGCTGGCGGCGCTCGATCACGAGCCGCTGGTCGCGAAACCCAACCGCCAAGAGCTGGCTGCCACGCTGGGCCGATCGCTGGCCGACGAGGGCGAGCTGCACCTGGCCATGCGCGAACTCAATGATCGCGGTGCGCACTGGGTGGTGGTGACCGACGGTCCGCGGGCGGTTTGGGCGAGCGGCGAAGGCCGCCTTTTGAGGATACGCCCACCCCGCGTGGCGGTGGTCAACCCGATTGGCTCGGGCGACTGCCTCGCGGCCGGAATCGCCTGGGTCCTGGCCGCCGGCCAGCAAATGCCCGCGGCCCTGCGGATCGGCCTGGCGGCCGCCGTCGAGAACGTGGGCCAGCTCCTGCCCGCAAGAATCGATCCAAAACGTGTCCACCAGCGGGCAGAATCGCTCGCTATCGAAGAGGTATAATTCAAGTTAGGCGCCCGTCGCTGATTACGCGACCGCGTCGATTCTGCCTTACGTTTTCCGCGCATTCTCGTCCCATGACCCACCGCGTTCCATCCGACCAGGCCCCCGAGCCCCCTGCCCCCGAAGAGCCAGGCCATAAGCAGCACGGCCCGCGCGGGCCGTCGACTTCGCACGGCAGCGACGACCTGACGGCGCGGATGCTCGACGCGTCCGACATCGGCATCGTCTTCGCCGCGCCCGACGGTCGGCTCACTTACGCCAATCGTTTCGCGCGGCGGATGCTGAGCGTCGCGCCGGGCGGGCCGCTGATGATTTCGCCGGACGACTTCAAGGGCCGTACCTTCTCGATCGATGGCCGCGCCGTGGAAGTTCACGATTACCCGGTGGTCAAATGCTTGCGCACCGGCCAGCCGCAGGGCCCCGTCACGATGGGCTTGCGGCTGGAGGATGGCCGCCAGGTGTGGGCCCGAATTTCGGCTGCGCCGGTGGTCGACGCGGCCGGGCGGCTCGAAGGCGCCATCGCGACCTTTTCCGACATCACCGAATCGATCGACATGGAGGAATCGCTGCGCCACAGCGAAGAGCGCTATCGGCGGCTCGTCGAACAGGCGCCGGACGCCATCGTGGTCCATCGCGATCGCAAGATCGTGTTCGTCAACGACGCGGCCGTGCGATTGTGGGGAGCCCGCGGGCGCGACGATTTGATCGGCCGCGACATTCTCGATTTCGTGCACCCGCGCCATCGCGAGATGGCGGCCGCCCGGATCCGCAAGGCCCAGACCGGCGAGGTCACCCCCTTGGCGCAGCACATCCACTGCCGCCTCGATGGCCGCATCGTCCACGTCGAAGTGACCGGTATGCCCTGCGTCTATGACGGCCTGCCCAGCATCCAGGTCATCTTTCGCAACGTCACGAAGCGCAAGCGGGCCGAGCGCGAGGTTCGCCGCCAGCGCAATGCACTCGAGCAAAGCCACAACGAGCTGGAACAGCGCGTCGCCGCCCGCACCGAAGAACTCTCGCGCAAGAACGCCGAGCTCGAGCTCGAAGTCGCCGAGCGCCGCCGCGCGGAAGCCAAGCTCCAGGAGAAGCAGCGATTCATGGAGCGCCTGCTCACGGAGCACGAACGCCACCGCCAGTTGATCGCCTATGAGATCCACGACACCTTCCTGCAGGAGGTCATCGCGGCGCTGATGTTCATCGACTCGTCGCACGAGGATGCAAACGATCATGGCGCCAGCGCCCAACGGCTCGAGCGGGCCCGCGAGCTGCTCCGCAAGGCGATCGACGAGGCCCGGCGGTTGATCAGCGGACTCCGCCCGCCGATCATCGACGAACATGGCATCGCCGCGGCCATCGAGTACCTGGTCAACGAGATGAGGCTCCGCGGGCTGGACGTCGAGTTCGAAAACGGGCTCGATGGCCAGCGGCTCTCGCCGGCCGCCGACGCCGCGATCTTTCGCATCGTCCAGGAGTCGCTCAACAACGTCGAGCGGCACAGCCAGTCGCGCTATGCTCGGGTGACGCTCGAGCGGGCCGACCAGGGGCTGCGACTGAAAATTCGCGATTTCGGCTCCGGTTTCGCCCCCGACGAAGTCGCCCAGGGCCATTTTGGCCTGCAAGGCATCAAGGAGTGCGCCAGCTCGATCGGGGCCAGCGTTTCCATCCGCAGCCAGCCCGGCGAGGGCACCGAAATCACGGTCGATGTCCCCCTAGCGGCCGACGAGGCCACTGCCCCCGCTCCGGATACGGGCAGCGCCCTGGATTGATGCAATCTCGCGTCTTGTGCATGTTTAGGTGGTTTGCGTGGTTTTAGACTGCGCAAACCATTGCGGCGTCAGCGCTTCTTAACTAGAGTAAAACCTGGGTGGATGGGTAAATGGAGTCGAAGTCTCTGTTTCCATAAACGAGGTCGACCGATGCAAATCAGACGCTCTGCGGCCGCGCGGCTCGTCGGCACGGTGCTGTTGGCCGGCGCGCTGGCGTCGCCTGCGTTCGCCCAGTTCAGCGGCAGGGCTGCCAATCCTTCCTCGGGCGGAACCCTGCCGGCTACGCCGATGATCGTGCCGATGCCCATGAACATTCCCACGATGCAGATGTCGCCCCAACAGTTGCAGAGCATGATGTGGCTGCGGGCTCTGCAAGGCCGATCGCGCGGGCAGGTGCACACCGGCTATCCGCAATCGATTCCGCTGGGCGATGGACTGATGGGCCAGGGCAGCATGATGGGCGGCGGCATGATGGGCGGCGGCATGATGGGGCAAGCGCCGATGATGGGCTCCGGTCCCATGTTCAATGGCCAGGGCTTCAACGGCCAAGGCTTCAATGGCATGCAGCAGCCCGCCGCCGGCGGGGCGGCCAAGAAGACCTCGGCGCAGCGGCGCGCCGAGGCCCGGAGACTCCGCGACGAGCAGAAGCGTTCCGAACGCGAGGCCGCCAAGGCCAAGGCCAAAGAAAAGGCCGAACAGGCTAAAGCCGCCAAAGCCGCGCGCCGAAGCGCCGGCCGCGCACAAAAGCACCGCCAAGAAACCACCCGCTGGCGACTAGCGTTTTGTCACCGCCGCCGCCGGCACGTCGGCTTGCGTCCAGTCGCCGTCGATGAATCGCCACGTGTGCTCGCTCGGATTCTTGTCGCGAAGCACGTGGGGCAGCCACTCGCTGCGAACGTTGTCGTAGCACTCCAGCGCCGTAAAGCGCAGCAGCGCCGCGGGAATGCCCACGGCCGTAAAGCCCGAATGTCCGGTGGCCGGATACGGGCCGCCATGATTCATGGCCGGGCTGACGGCCACGCCCGTGGGCATCTTGTCGCCCAGCAGCCGGCCGACCTTGCGGCGCAGTCGCGGCGCCAGCTCTGCGTACAGCTCGTCGTCGGCGCCGGCCGCGTCAGAATAGATCGTGCCGGTGAGATTTCCTTCCAACGCATCGAGGATTTCCGCAGCTTGGCCCGCGGTTTCGGCCACCACGACGAGCGACGCGTTGCCGAAGGCCTCGATCTGGAAGAGCTCGGGCCTGGCCAGAAACTGGCTGCCCGACGTCGACAACAGGGTATTGGCCATGCTATAGCCAGTGCCGCCGCCGAGCGTTCCGCCGGCCAGCACCTTGGCCCCGCCACCGACGAGCTTTTCGAGGCTCGCCTGCAGCGACTCCGCGACCCCCTTCGACAACAAGATACCCGGCGGCGTGGCCGCGAATTTCTCGGCGATCGCGGCGACGAATCGCTCGGTCTCCTTGCCTGACAGCACGATCACGAGCCCCGGGTTCGTGCAGAATTGGCCGGTGCCCATCAGGCAGCTCGTCAGGAACTCGCCCACGATGGCCTCGCCGCGCGCGTGGATCGCGCCGGGCAGGATGAGCACCGGGTTGACGCTGGAGAGTTCGAGATAGATGGGCTTGCCGGCCCGATCGGCGGCGGCCTTCAGCGCCAGCCCTGCCGCGCGGCTGCCGGTGTAGCCGGTGGCGCCGGTGCGCGGATCGGCCACGGCCCGCCGGCCGTCGTCGTGGCTGGTGCGATAGAGCAACTGCACGCTGGCCACCGGCAAGCCGGCTTCGCGCACCGCCTCGTCGGCAGCCACGGCCAGCAGCCGCGTCGTGCCCGGGTGCGAGGTGTTCGCCTTGGCGATCACCGCGTTGCCGGTGGCGATGGCGGCCGCGAAATCGCCCCCCGCGACGCTGTTGAAGGCGAACGGGAAATTATTGGGCCCGAAAACCCACACCGGCCCCAACGGCGCGTGGCAGGAGCGAATGTTCAATTTCGTATCGATCGTCGGCACCATCCAACTGGCGTCGCGGGCCGCCTGGGCCGCCAGCCGCAATTGGTTCGTCGTTCGCGGCAGCTCGACCTCGGCCAGCCGCGGCTTGACCGGCAGCGCCGTCTCGGCATGGGCCATCGCCACCAGCGCCTCGCGGTTGTCCTCGATCAGAGCCGCATAACTGTCGAGAAACGTGGCGATCCGCTCGCGCGAGGTGTGGCGCAGGCGCGACTGCCGCGCGGGCCGCCGCGTCGAGCGCCGCCTCGACGTCCGCCCACGAGCTGATTGGGTATTCCTCTTCGAGCGGCTCACGGGTAGCCGGGTTCTCGGCTCGAAAGCTGCCCGCCGCGTGCGACTCGCGCCAGCCGCCGGCGATCAGGATGCGTTGCATGATGGATCGAGTTCCACGGGGTCGTCATGATTCGAAAAAGACCGACCTCTGCCCGCGTCATTATCGAAAGTCCCGCGTCGCCCTTCAAGGACCAACCCCGCGGCCGGGCGCTTGGCGGCCGATCGGGCGCGCAGTAAGCTGTGGCGGTGGCTAGTGCTTTGTCGACGCCAAGAATTCCCGTGCCGCTGCTGGCTTGTCCAGCAGTGCGTTCGCTTTTCGGTAAGCCTGAACCGAAAACCTGGCTTTGACTGAGCGCTAGAGACCATTCGACCGCGCCACGTCCCACCCGCGCCACGGAGCATGCCCGCCATGAAAATCGCCATCGGCAGCGATCACGCCGGATTCGAGCTGAAGGGGGCGATCATCGAGCTGCTCGAAAAGCTGGGGCACGCGGTCGACGATTTCGGCACGCACTCCAGCGAGCCGGTCGATTACCCATTGTTTATTCGCCCCACGGCCGAAGCCGTGGCCGCCGGGCGGGCCGATCGCGGGATCGTGCTGGGCGGATCGGGAAACGGCGAAGCCATGGTCGCCAACCGCGTGCGCGGCGTGCGCCTGCGCCGTGTTGGAGCCTCGAATCGGCGCGCCTGGGCCGCGCGCACAACGATGCCAACGTGCTCTCGATCGGTGCTCGGCTCGTGCCCCGCGAGCTGGCGCTAGAGATCGTCGAAGTCTGGCTGACGACCCCCTTCGACGGTGGCCGTCACCTTCGCCGCATCCAGATGATCGACGAACCGTGAAGGCTGACGGCAGGCCTCACGCTTCACACCGCGTCACAGGATCAAGGCCCTTCCACGAAATCCGCCGCCGCCACCGTCTATTTCAGCTTGCGAGCCAACTCGAGCATCTGCTTGCGCAAGGCGGTCCACTCCTCGGTCGGCGAGAGCACCGTGGCGCCCGTGGCTCGCAGCTTTGCCCGCACGACTTCCAATTGCTCTGCGACTCGGGCCCGTTCTTCGGTTTTGGTGTCAGTCATCTGAGTGCTCCAAGTTCGAGTTGCTGGAATGGTCTGCTAATTGCGTCGGATCCAATCCGAGCACTTCGAGCCGCCGTTCGAGCCTGTTCCGCTCTCGCGACAGTTTGGCGCCGCGCATGACGACCTCGCTGGTGGCCGGGTCGCGATGTCGGAGGTTTCTCAAGTCGGCCCGCGCCTGCCGGAGTTCCGACTCAAGTTGCGCCAAGCGGCGAAGAATGGCGGTGCGAGCTTTTGGCGGGAAAGGCATCGCCCCGATTATAACACGCATCGGCCCGCGTTGCTCCCCCTTTGCAGGAAACCGGCGCGGGCGAGGTTCAACGCCGCCGATTTCGTCGATGTTTTTCGGCGAAACGTGCGCCGGGGGGCCGCTCACATCAGCCGCAAAACGCGGTAGCCTCGCGAAGTCAGCGTGTAGGCGTCCCGACGATCTTCCACCGTCACGAAACCGCGCTCGACGAGCGAGCCGATCGCGGAACGGAACAAAGCCGGGTGCGATCGGATCAACCCGCTGGTGAAGCACAACATCTCGTTGGCGCGAATGTGATAGAGTTGAAATTGACGCATGATGTGCGCTTCCGACTCGTTGAGCGCCTCGGCGTCGCAAGGTGGACGATGCACGTGGGCCACGCTCCAATCCTCCGCGAAAGTTGATCTCAATTGAATAGACGCCGACGGAGGATTTCCCGAAAACGCTCCAGCCGCGTACCGCCATTGTAGAGCAGCATCGTGCGTGGCAGCAGTGTAAAACCGCCAAGAAGCTGCTGAATTCGCGGAAACGCCGCATTCCGAAGCGATTTGACCTGTTCTTTGCTCGTCGATCGGCTATAGTACATGCGGTCGGTTTGACGACGTTCGAGCGATTCCACGCGAATCCGCCTAGCATTCGCCTCTCCCACTTGGCGGGCCACCATTTCTGGCCACTCCCGACACGACCCGGGAGCCAGTCTTGGTCGACTCTTCTCATGGAGTAAAACCAGTGGGAATGAAACTGTATGTGGGCAATTTGAGCTACGAAGTCACCGACGCCAGCCTGGAGGAAATGTTCACTCCCTACGGCTCGGTGCGCAGCGCCCAGGTCATTCAAGACCGCGACACGGGTCGCAGCAAGGGCTTTGGATTCGTCGAGATGGCCGACGACAATGCCGCTCGCAAGGCGATCTCGGAGCTGAACGAAAAGGATTGCAACGGCCGACCGCTGACGGTCAACGAAGCCCGGCCGCGCGAAGATCGTGGTTCCGGCGGCCGCCGCGGCAACTACAGCCGGCGCTAGACCCGGCCGGTCAGGATTGAGCCAGTTATTTCGAGGCCGGAGGAGACGTACCAACGCTCCTCCGGCCTTCGATTTCGCCACCGCGACGTGGAGTTGACGGCCCGACCGCAGCAAGAACCCCAGGCCCGCAGGAGCACCGCACCATGGCGCGAAAACATAATCATCACGGCGGCAATCGCCGCAACGCGCGCCACGGCACGACGCACGCTCCCGTCGTCAGGGCCCCCATCACGTTCGAACGCAAGGTGCCGGTCGTCTACGGCAAGCCGTTCATCCTGCTCGAAGACGACCAGAAGGCGACCTTCATCTACAAGGAAGGCCGCTGGCTTCCCCATGCCATGACCATCGCCGAGTGTCGCGAGGAGTGCCAGGTCAAAGAGCTGCAGCAAAAGATCAACGGCATGACCCGCTACGAGATCTGGCCCCGCTGCCCTCGGCCGACTAGTCGGCCATCCGCGCTCGCTGGTCATTCGGCGCGCCACTGCTGGCTCGTCCCGCAGCACACACGGGAGTTCGGCGCCCTGGCGACGGGCGTTTCGCATTCTCGGCCCTCATCTGCTAAACTGCGACGGTCGTCGGCGATCTTCGCGCTGCCGTGCCCGCCGTTCGCCTTGACGACTTGTCGGGGAGGGCCGCCATCCATGATCGGGCAGTTACAATCGCGTAGCGTCGCCCTGCCGACGTGCGGACACGTGGCGCTGGCCGCGACCCTGCTGGTGGTCGGCCTGGCGACCGAGCTGCGAGCCCAAAATCGCCCGCAGGCCATTTACGTGATGAACGTCGACGGCATGCTGTCCGCAAGCTCGCTCAAATCGACGGCTACGGTGACCAGTCCGCTCCTCGCTGGTCGCGCGATGGCCGGCACGTTGCCTTCCACGCCGATCGCCTCGGCGATCGCCAGTCCGATGTGTTCATCATCAACGCCGACGGCACCGGCCTCCGCAAGCTGGGCGTCGGCAGCTATCCCGATTGGTCGCCCGACGACAAGCAAATCGCCTCCGAGTCCAATGGCGAAATCTTCGTGCAAAATGCCGACGACGGCAAAGCCCGCGACCGCGTGGCCGGCGGCAGCTGCCCGCGCTGGTCGCCCGACGGCAGCCAGATGCTGGTGGCCGACAACATGACGCTGCGCGTCGTCGACCTGGTGACGCAAGACGAGCGCCAGTTGCTCGAGCCGACCGCCAACATCATTCCGCCGGCCTGTTGGTCGCCCGACGGCAAGACGATCGCCATCTCGGCGCGCCCGGTGGTGAATTCCCACCGCCAGTTGCTGCTGGTCAGCTCGCTGGTGCAGAGAAGGGTTTAAGGGCCCGCATCGACGGCACCGCCGGCATGTCGGGCGGCATGACGTTCTCGCCTGACGGCAAGCGGCTGGCCTATTCGGGCGGGTACCTGCTGATGACGCTCGACGTCGAAGGCAACGGCAAGCCGCGGATCATCCCCGACCAGAAGGGCTACGATTTCGAGCCCGACTGGTCGCCCGACGGCAAGCAGATCGTGTTCACGAGCAACCGCAAGTGAGTCTCTGAAGGTCGCAGGCAAGAGAGGCTCGCCATGCGCTCGATCCGCTACGCCGTGGCCGCGAGTCTCGACGGGTATATCGCGGGGCCGCGGGGCGAGAGCGATTGGATTCCGATGGACCCCGAGGTCGACTTCCGGGCGATAGCCAGTCGCTACGACACGCTGCTGATGGGCCGCCGCACGTACGAAGTCGCCCGCCAGGGGCCCGGCGGCGGCTCGATGCCCGGCATGAAAACGATCGTCGTCTCGCGCACGCTGCGGCCCGACGATCATCCGAGCATCACGATCATTGGCCAGAATCTCGCCGAAGCGATCGGCCGGTTACGCGCCGCGCCGGGCAAGGACATCTGGCTGTTCGGCGGCGGCGCGTTGTTCGCCAGCCTGCTGGCGCTGGGCCAAGTCGACGCGGTCGAAGTCGCCGTCGTGCCCATCCTGCTCGGCGGTGGCCTGCCGCTGCTGCCGCCCGGCACCGAGCGGATGAAGCTCAAGCTTGTCAGCCACAAGGTGTACAACACCACGGGCATCGTCTCGCTGGAGTACCAGGTCCGGCATTGACGTCGATCGGCAGACGGTTGCAGCTCGCCGCGGCCAAGCAAAGCCGCGGGCGACGGGGCCAACCGCCAGCTGGCGGCCGATTTTTTGATTGCATCGGCCGGCACCAGAGGCCATATTAAACGGCCAGTCGCGCTGTCCCGCGCATGCACATCGAAGAGGTGTGAAGTCGTCACACCGCACCGGAGGCCGAAGGACGTGAGCTTTCATTTGAATCTCGATACGGAAACCGTGAACCATTGCCACCCGGTAACGCCGCTGTGCATGGCGCCCACGGCCAGCGGTGCCGAGGCGCTCGCCGCGATGCAAGCCCAGAAACGAGGCGCCGTGCTGGTCTGCCAGGGCGAGTCGCTGGTGGGCATTTTTACCGAGCGCGACGCGCTGAAGATGATGGCCGCCGCCGCCAGTTTCGACGTCCCGCTCCAGCAACTGATGATTGCCGACCCGGTCGTGCTGCGCGACGACGACAAGGTGGGCAAGGCGATCGCCATGATGTCGCGCGGCGGCTATCGCCGGCTGCCGATCGTCGACGAGCGCGGCCGGCCGACCGGCATCGTCACGCTCGAAGGCATCATGCACTACCTGGCCGAGCATTTCCCTTCGACGATCTACAACCTGCCGCCCGAGCCGCACCACACCACCCAAGCCCGCGAAGGGGCCTAGCAAGGAGCGAGCCGATGACCGTTTGCCCGCATTGCCGCAGCGAGAACATCGACGGCACCGACGACTGCGTCGAGTGCGGCCAGCCGCTCGACGACGTGCACCTGCGGCCGCCGACCACCGAGGTCGAAGAAAGCCTGCTCAAGGATCGCGTCCACGCGTTGGCGCCCAAGGCCGCGATCGCGGTCGAGCCGACGGCCCGGCTCGGCGACGTGCTGCGGTTGATGGTCGAGCGGCGGATCGGCTGCGTCGTGGTGGCGGAAAACAAGCGGCCGGTTGGCATCTTCAGCGAGCGCGACGCCCTGGTGAAGCTCGGCGGCCGCTCGGCCGAGCTGGCCGGCCGCGAAGTGCGCGAGTTCATGACGCCCAATCCGCAGACGCTGGTGGCCGACGCCAAGATCGCCTTTGCCGTCCACCGCATGGACCTGGGCGGCTACCGCCACTTGCCGGTCGTCGACGCCGCTGGCGAGCTGGTCGGCATCATCTCCGCCCGCGACATCATCCGGCATCTGACCGAGCACATGGCGGCGGGGTAGAAGTCGCCCCCGACAAGTCTCCCCTTGCCACCTTGAGCCGGCGGGTTCCTACCGCTTGAGCCGCAGCAGGCGCCAGGCGGACAGATCGAATGCCTATCAGCCTGTTGAAGTATTCAACAGGCTGCGTACGGCTTCGGAGCGTCGGGCTCCGTCGGCTACAACTACCGCATTGGCACCTACGAAGTAAGCAACAGCCAGTACACCGCCTTTCTCAACGCCGCGGCCAAGTCCGATCCATATCAGCTATGGAACGCCAACATGGTCACGCAAATCTCGCGCTCGGGCGCAAGTGGGAATTACACGTATTCATCGGTGGTGGCGACCGCAAACAACCCCGTCATCAATGAGAGTTGGTTCGATGCCATCCGGTTCGTCAATTGGCTGAGCAATGGCCAAGGAAGCGGCGGCACGGAAACTGGGTCTTACACTTTGCTAGGCGGCACGCCAACCCCGAGCAACGCCGACTCGATCGCACGTGATCCCGGCGCAACGTGGGTCTTACCGACCTTGGACGAATGGTACAAGTCCGCTTACTATCAGCCTGCCGCCGCAGGAGGCGACTCGGACGGCTATTGGCTGTACGCCACGCGCAGCAATAGCGCTCCCACCTCGGCAAGCGTCGACGCAAATGGCAACATCACCAATCCGGGTGCTGACGTCGTTAACTACGATCGTTCGTTCCAGAATCCACGGCTCACGAACGTCGGCGCCGCCGGACCGCTCAGCACCAGCCATTACGGCACATACGATCAGAATGGAAACGCGCTGGAGTGGGTCGAGACCTTGTACGGGTCAGACCCGACTCCGACAATTCGCGACAGTCTTGGTGGAGATTATTTCGAGCAAGCTCCCAATATCGCAGCATCGTACCGCGAAGCGCAGACCCCGACGTCGATCACCGGCGTGACCGGATTCCGAATTGCATACGTTCCCGAGCCGTCGGCGATTTTGCTTGCCGCGGCAGCGCTGGCCGGGCTCGTCGTGGCAGGCAGGTGGTGTAGAGGCTAAATCCGCGAGAGCCGGTAAAAGCCCTTGTCGCGTTGCCGTCCGGCTAAGTGAGCGCCCCGGTGGGCGTGTCCGCCTCGAGCAGGCCGTCGCGTATTCTTAGCGTGCGATGCGCCCGCGCGGCGATGTGGGGCTCGTGCGTCACCATGATGATGGTCGTGCCGGCCGCGTTGAGCGACTTGTGACGGCGGGCTTGAGACGATCCGACCGCCTACTTTCCGGTTGCGCCCGACAGGGCCGAGACGGTTGGCTCGGCGTCGCTCAGGGCGGCCAGCTCGCGCGATTGGCAGAGCACGGCCAGATACTCGGCGTCTTCACGGGCCGCCTCCGAATCGGTTTCGCCGCCGACCTGTTCGCCGCCAAAGCTCACTTCGCGGGCCACGACGTACAACGGGCGATTGCGCGACCTGGTCGTATATCCGCGCCACGTAGGCGCCCAACATGCTGATGCCCAGGGCATTGACGGCACCGAAGAAGCTGCCGATCAGCACGTGCGAAGTCCAGCCGGGCACGGCCAGGTCCGTAAACAGCCGGCAGAACAGGGCATAGCCGGCCAGTACGATGAACGTCGCCAACGCCGAGCAGCCGATGAACGTGAACACCGCCAGCGGAAACGTCGAGAACGAAAAAATCGCCGTCTTGGCTAGCCGCCATAGCCCGCGGAGCGAAACGCGCGGCCGGCCGTCGTAGCGGGCCTCGCGGCGCACTTCGACTCCCGTCTGGCGGAAGCCGACCCACGATCGCAAGCCGGGCAAGTAGCGGTCGTGCTCGCCCAGGCGGACGATCTCGCGCACCACGCGGGCATCCATCAGGCTGAAGTTGCCGGCGTCCAGCGGAATGCGGGTGTTGGCAACCGTGGCCAGCAGGCGGTAGAAGCCGGCAAACAAAAACCGCTTCCAAATCCGCTCGCGGCGGCCGGTGCGCACGGCGTAGATCACGTCGTAACCAGCCTGCCATTTCTCCAGGAAGCGCGGCAGGGCCTCGGGCGCGTCTTGCATGTCGCTGTCGAGCAAGAACACGACGTCGCCCGTCGCGCGGGCCAGGCCGGCTTGCACGGCGGCCTGGTGGCCGAAGTTGCGCGCAAATGAACGACGCGCACGGCTCCGTGCTCGGCGGCCAGGGCATCGAGAAACTCGCCGCTGCCGTCGTGCGAGCCGTCGTCGACGAACACGACCTCGCCACGGGCCCCGGTCCGCTCGATGGCCGCCAGCACGCGCTCGCAGAGCAGCCGCAGCACGCGGACTTCGTTGTAAACCGGCAGGACGGCGCTGACGAGCAGGGCGTCGACGTTCGTGCGATCTTCGATCATCTCGCATTTCCTCTCGGTTCACCGCCCGCGCCGCGCGGAGCCAAACCAGGCATACTAACAACTGTAGGCCACAGGCCGACGTGATTGCGCCGACCAGTCGCCATCGCGGCCGAAACACGAATTCCACCCGCCGATCGCCCGGCTCGACGAGGCAGCCCAAGAAATCTCCGTCGACCCGCACAACCGGCCGCGAGCGGCCGCCGACCGTGGCCTGCCACGAGGCGTCATGGCTTTCCGTCGTGGCCAGGACTTGCCGCGAGGGCGTCGACACCTCGACCGTGATGCGTCCCGGGCGATCGTTGACGACGCGGGCCGTGCCCGGCTCGGTCGAGGCGTCGCTCGGCGAAAGCTCGACGGGTGGCTCGCACGTGACAGCGGCCGACGCGAGGCCGGGAGCTTCAACGCCATGGCGTAGTCGGACGATGCGCGTCACGAGCCGCGCCCGAGGCGCCGTCGGTTCGACGGGCGTCCAGCGGCGCGCGTCGGCGGCTTCGGCGTCGCGATGCCAGAGCCAGTTAGCGCCGGCGAGCCGCGCGTTGGCCAGCTTGCGGTAGTCGAGGCGCTTGGCCGGCTCGAGCCCGGCGTAGCCGTCGACGCGCGTGACGCCCGCCAGCAGCATGCGGTCGCCCCTGCGATGGCCGCCGCGATCGCCGCCCGCGGCCACGCGGATCCGCGGCGTTCCGGGCGGGCGAGAAGCTTGGGCCACGTACGTGTTGAGGTCGGCCGTTTGGCCAACGATCGAATAGCTCAGGCCGTAGCAACCAAGATCGGCGGCCATCAGCACGGCCAATGCCGCCAGGGCCCAGCGCTTGCCCGCGGACGCCTGCTTGACGAGCGTGGCGGCGGCGGCGATCAACGCCGGCCCGGCCCACACCAACGGCCACGGTGCCACGAACTCGGGCCAGGCCAACGGCCCGATGATCGCCACGGCGATGCTCGCCAGGACGACGAGGTTGAGGGCTCGCCGGGTGGCGCTGCTCGTGTTGGTCGTCGCAGCCAACTCGCGAGCGGTCCGCCAGCAGCGCGAACGCAATGGCCGCCAGCACGGCGGCGACGAGCTCGACCAGCACGATCGCCCGGCAGGGAAAGCGAAAGCGATTCACCAGGGGCAGCAACGATTGGATGCGATACACCCCGCCGTACTCGCCCGCGGCCAAAAGCAGGGCCACGGCTCCGCCGATGGCCAGCGGGCGAACGATCGGTCGGATCGAGTTGGAAGATAAGACACTGCTGGGCAAGCCACCAGTGGCACACGCGGGGAGCAGAGCGCGGGTCTCGTGGCGCACGCTGGCCGCCAGCCAGGCGCAAAGCATGAGCGGCACGGCGCCCAGGTACAGGCCCAGCTCGTGCGTGTTCTGGCCGACGACGCGCGTCGCGAACAGGTAGGGGGCCAGCAGTTGCACGAGGTTCAAGGGGTGCAGCGAGCCGCTGTTGGCAAAAGCCGCGTCGGGCGTGTGACGGACCGAGGTGGCCAGGGCATGCCAGGTCGGAATCCATTGAATCGCGCCGATCACCACGCCCAAGGCAACGGCCAGACCCACCAGGCCCGCGCGGCCGAGGCTCGCGCGCCGCGTCGCGAGGTGCCAAAGCACGTAGGCCCCTTCGGCCAAGAGCGAAAACCAGACGTACTGCGGGTAGCCGAGCAACAGTTGCGAGGCGGTCAGCAGGGCGATGCCGGCCAGGGCCGCGGCTTCGTGGCGGCGATGCGACGTGGTCAAGGCGATGCCAATGGTCCACAGCAGCCAAGGCAGGTGGGCCACGATGGCGATCGCATTGGGATGGACGAAGTGCAGCAGGTTGAAGCCGCAGAACGTGAAGGCCAGCGCCCCCAGCGAGGCCGCGTCGCGCCGGCCCAGCGTCCGGCGGAGCAGCAGATACATGCCGGCGAACGCCAGCGGGTAGCTGGCCAACAGTTCGACGTCGAACGCGGCGCCGAATGGCAGCCAGCGGTACAGCCCGAGGTGCCAGGGATGGTAGGCGCCCAGTTGGCCTTCGGCTGCAACATAGAAGCCGCCGAACAGCTCGCTCATCCAGTCAAACGGCTCGCCGTTGGCGAGTTGCTCGGCATAAAAGTTGCGCAGCGGCAGGTGGAACTCGCCCAGGTCGTCGGCCACGTATACGCGGCCGAGAAAAAACGGCAGGGCCAGCACCGCGAACACCCCCACGGCCGCCAGTTGGATGGTGGCGGCCAGGCCGCGCTCGGCCAGCGCGGGCGACACTCGTGGTTGGCGGTAGGGAAGGTGCATCGTTCTTGGACGCGGGGGCAGGTTGACGCGGGGCAGGGGGGAACAACCGCGGCGGCGGAATCAGGTCACCAGCACGCCGGTGCGTGCGCAGCTCTTTGAGGTGTGGGTAGTCGAGGCTCTTGAACGGGCTTTCGACCGATTGCCACGTCTCGCCGCGCTGCTGGATGGCGCGTTCGTCGACCGGGCCCAGGTGGTTGGCGGCCAGTTGCAGGTAGCCGACCCGCGCGGGATCAAAACCCATGATGCGGCCGAGCGTGGCGTCGACGGCCGTCGAGTTCGTGCCCACGAGGATCAGGCCCATCGGCTTGGCGCTGCCCATGATGGGCCCGTCGCCTTCCATGGCCACGATGCCGTCGACCACCGCCACCGTGGGCGCCAGCGAAGCATTGATGTCAAACACCGTTTCGGGTATGCCGGCGTAGTGCAGGACGTTCTTCGGCCAGCCGTACTTGATGCCGGGAATCGTGCCGTAGAGATTCTTCAAGGCGCCGGTATAGCCGACCCAATGGTGCGTCTTCATCTTGGGCATGGAGACGATCAGATCGGCTTCGACCACCTCGCGCGGGAAGTAGAACCCGGCCAGCGAGCTGCGGCGGCCGCCGTTTTTCACCCACGCCACTTCGCTGTAGTTCAAATCGGCAAACGGCAGCCCGGCGCGGTCGAGCGCGTCCTGCATGCCCGATTCGACGAGCGCCACTTCGGTGTCGCGCAGGTGGCCGGGGCCCTCGCCGATGGTCACGTGGGCGCCCCAGCGGCGAAAGACTTCGGCCGCGGCAAGCACGACGGCCGGATGGGTCGTCATTTGCGGGCAACTTCGGGTCGGCTCGACGAGGTTCGGCTTCAGCAGCACGCGCTTGCCGGTCAGCCCAGCGGGGTTGAAGCCCGTGGCCAGCAGGCCGTCGCGAATCGTCTGTTCGATCGGCCCGTCGTAGCGTTGATTGCGGGCCACGAACACGCCGGCCGTCATTTGCATGGCGCGGCGCACCAGCGGCCAGGCCGCCAGCGCCGCCAGGGCCGCGCCGGCACCGATGAGCAGCGAGCGGCGGTCGAGCTGCTCGGCGTGGGACGAGGCCGCCGGCGCGGCCGTTTCGTTCGTGGGGGCGCTCATGGCGTCAGGGCTCCTTGCGGGCGGGCGGGCGGGATCAACGGCGAAGCGCCGCCCAGCGCGGCCAAGGCCGCCAGCGCCAGCTTGTAGCACGACGCGTCGCGGGCGAGCGTGCGGCTGGCAGCCGCGGCGATCCAGTCGCGCGTGTCGTCTGGCAACGCGCCCTGGGCGGCCAGCCCCAGCACGCCGTACGCCAGCGACGCGGTCGGCGTTTGCGCCGAGAGCTCGCCCCGCAGATAGTCGATCGCGCGGGCGATTCGCGGCGACGCCGCGCTCGCCGGCCAGCGCCAACAAGGTCAAGCCGGTCGGCTGCAGGTGGGGGCGAAGCTGCTGGCCAAAGATGATCGTGTTGCCGTAATTGCAACCGCCCGAACGCAGCAACCGGTCGACCAGCAGCCGCACGCCTTCGCGCGTCCGCGGGTGATCGACGAGCCCGGCATGCTTCAGCGCCAGCACGCTGATGGCGGTTGGCTCGATCCAGGAGTGCGTGCCCTGGACCCAGGGCCAGCCGATGATCGTGGTGTCGTGGCCGGTCTTGTCGAGGTATTCGATGCTGCTGCCTTCGACACTCAGCAGCCAACCGGCGGCCCGCTCCAGCGGCGCGGCGTACCGCGAGCGGGGCGAAATCGTATTGGCGGCCAGTTGCCAGGCCACGATGGCCCAACCGGTCGGCCAGCCGGGGTTACCCTGGCCCGCTTCGACGCCGATGCTGCCGTCGATGCCCTGCACCTCGGCAAGCCAATCGAGGTGCGGCCGGGCTCGGTCGGCGCGGCCGTGGGCCAACAGCGCCAGCGCCGCCAGCGCCGTCGGTTCCATGGCGCGAACCGAATTGGCGTGGTAGCCGCATTCTTCGGCCACGGCCAGCCGCTGGAGGATGTTATCGAACGGATCCATACAATCATCACGATCGCTAAGCGCGGTGGCGCGGAAAGCAGCGCGGCGGGGCGACGCGGGGATTTCTCGGTGCGGGGTGCGCGCGGGTTGGGCAAACTCTTCCGCCGCGTATCCAAAAAAAGGATAGCTTTGGAAGTTGCGCGGCGCGGTGTCTCGATCTCGCGAAATCGCCGGGTTTCCGCGGTTTCTCCCGGCTCGACGCGGACGAGCGCCCCGCTCGGCTTACGCTTTCCAATCCACCGCTACAACCGGCCCTCCACCGCGATGACATCCGTGAGCTTTCCGCTGACCGAAGCTGCCGCCTGCGAGGCGTTGCCGCACGCCGCGGCGCGGCGTTCGCGCTGGTTAATCGTAGGCGCGGCGGCGATCATTGCCTCGAGCGTCGCGCTGCGTTGTTACCGACTGGACAACATTCCAGGAGTCAACGGCGACGAAGCCTGGACGGGGGCGCAGGCCGTGCGGTTATTGCACGGCCAGGAAGTCGAGTGGCGCACGCCCAACGGAAATCCAATCAACCCCTTCTTCTTTCTGCCGGCCTTGGCGCTGCACGCGATTTGGCCGCCGTCGATCGTGCTGCTGCGCCTCGTGCCGTTGGCCAGCGGGCTGGCGGCGCTGGCGCTGAACTACTGGCTGTGCCGCTGCGCGTTCGACGAGCGGACCGCGGTCGTGTCGACATGCTTGCTGGCGGTGCTGCCGATTGATATCGCCTACAGCCGTTTTGCCTGGGACGCCAGTCAGACGTTGCTCGTGACGTTGCCTCTCGTGTATCTGCCGCTGATCGAGGTGCGGCGCCGCGGCGAGCGTGCGCGGTTGTCGCTGGGCGCGGTGGGCGTGCTCGTGGCGGCGTTGCTGGTACACCCGACCAACGTGTTCGATCTGCCGCTGGTCGTGTTGCCGCCGCTGGTGGCGCGGCGCCGGCAGGTCTTGCGAGCGCTGCGGCGCACGGCCGTTCCGGCCCGACCGTGGGCGCTGGCCGCGCTGGCGGCCGCTAGCGTGGCGATCGTCGTGGCGGCGCTGGAATTCACCACCCGCTTCGTGCGCTGGGAGGGATTCGGAAGTGTGGCGACGTTTGCCCTCGGGTATCTGCGACTGTTTTCGGGCACGACGGTCTACGAGTTCATCGCGGGTGTTGAGCCGGGCGCAGCGGGGGAGGGCTGGCATGCCTGGCTGCCGGCGGGCTGCGATACGCTGACGCTCGTCGTGGCGGCCGCCGCGGCGTGGGGTTTCGTGGTTCGCTCGAGGTGCGAGGCCGGCCAGACTGACCGCGCGCTGGCGACGTCGTGGGCCGCCGTGCTCGGGGGATTCTTTCTCGTCGCCGGGCCGCGGGCGATCGCGCCGCACTACGAGCGCTATGCGATCTGCCTGGTCGGGGCAACCGCGGTGATGGCGGTGCGCGGGTTGGCGTGGTGGCTGGAGGATCCGCGCCTGCGCGTGCGGCGGGCGGCCGCAGTGGCGCTGTCGCTGGCGGCGTGGCTGACGTTGGCCGGATTCTGGTGCGGATATATCGAGTTCATCGGGACGACGGGGGGCCGCTCGCACGCCACGTTTCGCACCGCGCCGGTGGAACCGAAACAGGCGGCCCTGGCGTGGATTCGCGGCCACCGCCGGGCGCAGCAGCCGGCCACCGTGGTCTGCCGCGAGTATTGGAACTACTGGCCATTGGCCTACCTGGCCGGCGGGGACGCGAACCTGCGCGTGATGACGTGGGACGACTGGCAAGCGGCCGGCGGCCCGGCGACGTTGGCGGCCGGTCAGACCTGGTTTGTGGATTTTGCGGCGCGGCCGGCGAGGCCGAAACGCTGGCGGCGCTGGAGCACGCGGGCGTGCGGCTCGAGAAACTTGCGATTGTCGGCTACGGCGGGGGCGAGATTCTGTCGGTGACGGGGCCCGTGGAAAAAACTTCCCAGAATTATTAAAGCTGGTGGTTTGACATCAGGAGAAGCTGACCTACGGTTCCAGTACAGGAGTTCGATGCGAAAGCGTCAAACGACTGAGGCATTCCGCGTGGGATGCCGACACGTAACGCGCCTTTCGGAACGCCGGATTCCCGGCAACAACTGATTCGCCGTTCGGCGTTGCGAAAGCACTTGCGTGCGAGGCCTGCACGCCTCTTCGATCTCGTTTTTGGGCTCGCTGCCAAAGGGCGAGGTGCCGAAGTGGCAACCGTTTGACCTTCGGGGCTTTAGAGACTGCACTGCAGGCGAGCGAGGGTCCTCGGAGCTTCGCAGCGGTCGACAAAGCCCCACTGACAATTTTTACGGCTTCCGGGCGAGGACAAGTGTCGTCGACCGGCCGAAAGAAACCGGAGAATCTCATGAACACCCTGACTAAGAAGCTGCGCCGTTTTCTCACGTCGGAAGATGGCCCCACCGCGGTCGAGTATGCCGTGATGCTGGCCCTGATTATCATCGTCTGCCTGGCGGCGATCGGCACGATCGGCACCAACGCCAAGACGACGTTCACCAACGTGGCCAACTCGATCGGCACCTAAGCCCATTCGAGAGACGCGCAAGCGTGCGAGCCGCGCCGCCTTGCTGGCCGGCTTGTCAGGAACCACAAAACGAACCCCTCGGCGCTTCGGCGTCCGAGGGGTTTTTGTTATTGGGGTCGTAACGACCGCCGTGGGCGTCCTTTCGCGGCAAACCTTGCCCAAGCTGGACGCATCGCCCAGACGGCAAGCTATGGTTCTCATGGCGGGAATGACCGCGACGGCCCCTGGGCCGCCGACGGATACCGCCCAGGCAGTGCCGGACGCGCCCATTGCGCGCGGCACGCGCCCCACCCAAAAATCGCAAGCAAATCGAGATTCCAGATATGTACCCCCTATTGCCCGTTGAGTGGATGGTCGGAGCCGTGGAGTTCGTGTGCTATTTCTTCACGGTGCTCGTGGCGCTGTTTGGGTGCCTGATGGTCCGGCCGTGACGGTGGAGAAGTCCAAAGGCGGCGGCAACCGGCACCAGTCGCTCGCCGCGCATGCCATTGCGGCGGCGCGTCGGGCCCGGACAGTTCGACGAATCTTGAACGCACAGAAAAGAGAAAGGACGCGGCAATGGACGCGGGTTTGACCGACATGCACTCGCTGGGCGCGACGCTCGCCGAGAATTGGCCGTTTTGGATCGTGACCGTGACCTTGATCGTGGCGGCCGTGATCGACGGTTACAAGCTGAAAGTCCCCAACTGGCTCACGTTTCCGATGATCGCCAGCGGCTGGATCGTCAATGGCGTGCTGTTCGGCTGGGAAGGGCTCGGCTGGAGCCTGGCCGGCACCGCCGTGGGACTCGCGCTGCTGCTGCCGGCCTATGCCATCGGAGGCATGGGCGCGGGCGACGTCAAGCTGCTGGCCGGCGTCGGCGCCTGGGTCGGCGTCACGATAACGGTGTACGCCTTCTGCGTGTCGGCCATCGTGGGCGGACTGATCGCGCTGGTGATGGTCGTTTACCGCCGCTCCTGGAACAAGCACTACCACCAGTTCTGGATGATCTGGCACGAAATCGCCACGCTGCGCGATCCCGAGGAGCTGGCCACGATCGCCGCGGCCCGCAAAAGCTCGATGCTGTTGTTGCCCTACGGCATTCCGATCGCCATCGGCACGATCGCCTACTTCGCCTTCACGGGCATGTTGCTCTGACGACGGGCGCGCTGCCGGGCCTTGATGATTCGCAAAACCCGACCGATTGAGCGCGAGCCTTCCGCGCTCGTGAGACTTGCCGCCTTGGCAGAGTTTTCCGGTCGTAGCGGAACTGTCGCCGGCCCGCAAAGTCGAACACCGTCATGCCTGGATCGAACGGCTCGACGCGGCGCGTCGGCGGAAACTGCCATGGCGACAAGTCGATAGGCCAAGCCGCCCGCGCCTAAACGCGCCACTCGCGTGAGGGACGTGCGGGCTAGGCATCGCAACGCGATTGTGCGGCACCTCATTTCAATTCCTTTTTTATCAAGTTTGCTGCCTACGGACGCCAATCTCTTCTTCTGGAAACGTTCGGGTGCCCGCGCCGTCACCGCCGTGCGCCAATCGCCAGAAGCGCGCAGATGAAGCGCGACGGACAGCGGGCATGCTGCGGCCACGAGGAGTCTCGGGCGTAGCGAGCGGGCGTCGAAGGGCTGACAAGCGGGAGAGGTTCATGCGTTCGAAATCGATCGTGCTCGTGGTGCTGGCCATCGGCTGCGGCGTGGTGGCCGCCATTGGCGTCACGCAGCTCATGGACGCCCGCAACCGGCAGCAGGGCGCCGAGGGCGAGACGCAGCCGGTGTTCGTCGCCAAGACCGACATCGCGCCGAACGAAGAGCTCACAGCGCAAAACATCAACCTCGAGGAGTGGCCCAAGAACCACCTGCCGCCGGGAGCGTTGACGCGGCTCGACGAGGTGGAGGGCAAGCGTTCGCGGATGCGAATCTACGCCGGCGAGCCGGTCCTGTCGTCGAAGCTCGTGGGCGCGGCCGACGCGGTCGGCGCGGCCAAGGACATCCCGCCCGGCTTCCGCGTAGCCGCCGTCAAGGTCGACACGGCGGCCGGGTCGAGCAATCTGATCCTGCCGGGCGACCGGGTCGACGTCCTGTTGTTCCGGCAACCCCCCAACGGCAACGACGCCAACACCAAGGTCGCTAAAGTGGTGCTGCAAGATATCAAGGTCTTCGCGGTCGACACGCACACCGAGACCGAGTTTTCCAAGAACAAGACCGAGTCGGGCGAGCCGATCTCGGCCAAGACCATTTCGCTGCTGGTTACGCCGCAACAGTCGCTGATTCTGCACGCGGCCTCGGAAATCTCCGGCGCGCTGCGGCTCGTGCTTCGCAATCCAGGTGACGATACGCACGTGGCGATGCACGCGGCTACGCTGGGCGACATCTTCGGCGCCGACCAGCAGACCGAACGCGACCAGCAGCAATCTGGCGACGAGAACTCGGGCGAACAGAAAGACGACCTGGACGACTTCTTGAAGGGAAGTAGCGCCAAGCAACCCCCGGTCGAAACTCCCTCGCAGACCACCGGGGCGATCACGCCGCTGGTCCCGCACCGCCACATGACCGTGATCCTCGGTTCGGCGGTGCGAAACGTCGATTTACCCGAAAACGGCCAGATTCCCGTCGACCAGCCCGGCGCGGATGCGTCGGGTGGCCCGGGCGCGGAGCCGAGTATGGGCGGCGGAGCGTTTCCGCCGGCACCGCCCGAAGACAGTCCGGCGCCGCCGGAGAACAGCAGTTGACAGCGCGACCAGTGGGTACGAACCCATGACCGCCGTCCCCGCGAACCCCCAGGGTCCGCGGCCGGCTACGACGACTTGAAGCGTTTCAGAAGTGGCAAGGGATTGCCACAGCAAAGAGCCGCCCGCCGATCCAAGCGCAGCGCGGACTCGGGCCTTACAGGGAAGTACGAGCATGGCTCTCAACGGACTCGCACGGTGCTGGGGTTTCTGCCTGGCCGCGGCAATTGGCATCTCATTGGTCCGCATCGCGGCGGCTGCCGACGCGCCGCCGGACGTTCCAATGAGCGTGCCGCCAGCCGTGCAGAAAATCGATACGGTCAACGCGCAGGTCGAGATGACGGTCAACACGAACCGCATCTTGAAAACGGACTGGCCGATCCCCCTGGCCGAGGTGGCCAACCCCGAACTGCTCGACTTCACGGTCTTGTCGGACCGCGAGGTACAGCTTCATGCCAAGAAGCCGGGCATCACGACGGTCACTCTGTTCGACGAGCGAAAGGATCCGCATCAGGTCGACGTGATCATTTCGGGCGACGTCCGCGAACTCGAGCGCTTGCTGAAACTGCAGTTTCCCACGACCTCGATCAAGCTGTATCCGACGGCCGCCTCGACGCTGATTCTGACCGGCTACGTCGACCGCCCGGACAGCGTGAACCGCATCGTGATGATCGCCCAGGACTATTTCCCCAAGGTCATCAACAACATGATCGTGGGCGGCTCGCAGCAGGTGCTGCTGTACGTGCAGGTGATGCAGGTCTCGCGCACCAAGCTGCGCAACCTGGGCGTCGACATGATGGGCTTTTCGGGCGCAACTTCGGCGGCACGACGGTCAGCGGCCTGATCACCAAGGCCAGCCCCACCACGACCTTGCTGCACAGGCGCCGGCTCGTTTTCGACCAACGGTTTGGAAACCATGCAGTTCGGCCTGATGAGCGGCCCCAACGGCTTCGTGGGGATCATCGAAGCCCTCAAGCAGGACGACATTTTGAAGGTCTTGGCCGAGCCGTTGCTGACGACCATCAGCGGACGCCCGGCCAGTTGCAACGTCGGCGGTGAAGTGGCCTACCCGCAGCCCACGGGCTTCGGCAACATCTCGGTGGCGTTCCGGCCGTTCGGCACGCAGATCGACTTCGTGCCGATCGTGCTGGGCAACGGCGGCTGCCGGCTGGAAGTGCGGCCGCGCGTCAGCGAGGTCGACTACACGCTGGGCACCACGATCAACGGCACCTCCGTGCCCGGCTTCCGCGTGCGTTGGGCCGACGTGGGCGTGGAGTTGAAGTTCGGCCAGACGCTGGCGATTGCCGGCTTGCTGTCGCAAGAAACGGAACATCAGATCAAGAGCATTCCGTACCTGGGCGACGTCCCCTACCTGGGCACTTTGTTCCGCCGCACGCACAACAAGGTGAACGAAGTCGAGCTGTTGATCCTGGTGCGTCCGGAATTGGTCGACGCGCTCGATCCGGACCAGTTGAGCGCGTGCCGCCCGGGCACGACCTCGCTGAGCCCCGACGATTGCGGACTGTATTTCAAGGGCTACCGCGAGGTGCCGATTCCCGCGGCCATGGTGCCGCAGGGGCCTGGCCCGGTCGGTTTCCATCCGACGCAGGAGCCGGTGGTCACGCCGCCCCAGTTGGATACGCCGAACGGCCCGGCGCCGCCGCAGATCAAGCCCAGCCCGTCCTCGGCGCCGACCGGCCAGGGGGACAGGCCCGACGCCGTGCAGGTCCGGCCCAGCTCGCGGCGGATCGTTGGCACGATCGGCACGTCCGTAACCACTGCGCCGCCAGCCCTACGACCGGAGCGACCGTCAAACGTCGAGGACCCAGCCGCCGACTGGCAAGGATTCGATGGCACCTGGCTTCATCGGGTCCACAGGTTATGACGTACAAGAGTAAGGAGATTTGGCGGGCCAACGCGGCCTCTCACTCGGAGAGGGCCGCGGGGGGCACGCTCGGCGTGTTGGTGCGCCGCGCGGGGACAGTCCCGGATTCCTTGCGTACCGCGTTGAACGAACAAACATGAGCAACGTCCTTAGGCTGGCCATCGTCGATCCCGTCGATGCATCGCGCGACGCGTTGAAGACGACGCTGTTGGGCATGGACACCGTCTGGCTCGAAGCCGAGTGCTCGCGCTACGAGTTCTTTTCCGACGTCGTGGCCCAAACCCATCCCGACATCGGGATCGTGTCGCTCAACCACAACCCGGAGAAGGCCCTGCAACTGGTCAGCCAACTGCAGGAGACGTCGCCCGAGTGCAGCATCCTCGTCATCAGCTCGTCGACCGACGGCGGCTTGATCCTGCGGGCGATGCGGGCCGGGGTCAAGGAATTCCTCCCGCAGCCGGTGCGGATCGAAGATCTGGTGGCCGCGCTGCAGCGGATCGGCGGCCCAGCGGTTCGGCCGCGGCGACAGCAAGAACCGCGGCAGCACCGTGATCGCCGTGGCCGGCGCCACCGGAGGCGTGGGCACCACGAGCCTGGCCGTGAACCTCGGCTGCGCGCTGGCCGCCGATCCGGCCAATACCGTGGCCCTGGTCGACCTCGACCTGTGCCTGGGCGATGCCGACGTCTTTCTCGACACGATCCCCGACTACACGCTGGTCGACGTCGCGCAGAACGTCACGCGGCTCGATTTCACGCTGCTGAAGCGATCGCTGACGAAGCACTCGTCGGGCCTCTACCTGCTGCCGCGGCCGGTGCAACTGGAAGACATGGCGCTGATCACGCCCGACGATTTGCGACGCGTGATCGGGCTGCTTGAAGGCGACGTTCACGCACCTGATCCTCGACCTGTCGAAGAGTTACACCGCGATCGACATGGTGGCCCTGGAAATGGCCAACCACGTGCTGCTGGTGACGCAGCTCGATCTGCCCTGCCTGCGCAACGTCGTGCGGCTGATGATGTCGTTCGGTCAGATGGAAGCCATCAAGGACAAGATCAAGATCGTTGTCAATCGCGTCGGGCCTCGACAAGCCACATCAGCCTGAAGAAGGCCCAGGAGACGATCGGCCGCGAAATCTTCTGGCAGTTGCCGAACGACTATCGCGTGATGGTCGAAGTGCGCAACAACGGCGTGCCGCTGATCGAGCAAGCCCCCAAGGCGGCGATCACGCAGTCGATCATCGGGCTGGCCGAGGCCCTGTGCGGCTCGGGCGACGTGGCGGATGCCCCCGCGATCGGCAAGAACGCGGCCGTGACCAAGCTGTGGAATCTTTGGCCCGGACGAACGCGCACCCCGGCAAAGTAGCCGCGCGGCCAACGAGCGCCCAGCCGCTGCCGAATGGCTCGCAAGGCCGGCCTACGCGCCGGCGTGCCCGGTGGGCCGCCTATTGCACCGCCTGGCGCGGCCCGCACGACCGGCACCGTCGCTGAGCATCGACGGTCGGTGACGTCGGCTTTTTCATTGGGCCAAAGCAGGCAAACTGCGAGCTATATTTCGAGCGGGCAGAATTTCTCCCTGGCTCGTGTGTGTGCGACCCTCCACGGGACTCGCTGATCCTCGTCCCGTTGTCCGGCCTGCCGATCGATTGTTCGCGACAAGCGTGCCCGAGCGAGCGCGGCGCAGCATTCGTAGTCCGTTTTGCCACGCAGTCAAGGACGCGTTTTATGAAGACAGCGACCCTCCGCAACGCCGAAGACAACAAGTCGGTCGAGTTCGAGAATCTCAAGCGCCGCATTCACGGCAAGCTCGTCGACAAGCTCGACCTGACGCGCGTCGGCGACCTGGAAGGCGACGTGCTGCGCCGCGAGATCCGCCTGGTCGTCGAGCATCTTGTGCGATACCGAAGACACGCTGCTCAATCGCAACGAGCGCGAGCGGCTGGTCGAAGAAGTGCTCGACGAAACGTTCGGCCTGGGCCCGCTCGAGATGCTGCTCAAGGACCCGACGATCAGCGATATCCTGATCAACGGTCCGAAGAACGTCTATCGTCGAGCGGCGCGGCAAGATGGAGAAGACGAGCGTCACCTTCCGCGACAACAACCACCTGATGCAGATCATCGACCGCATCGTGTCGAAGGTCGGCCGGCGCGTGGACGAAGTCTGCCCGATGGTCGACGCCCGCTTGCCGGACGGTTCGCGCGTCAACGCGATCATTCCGCCGCTGGCGCTTGGACGGGGCCGTGCGTGTCGATTCGCCGTTTCGGCTCCAACCCGCTCAAGCTCGAAGACCTGCTGAACTACAAGGCCTTCACGCCCGAGATGGTGATGCTGCTCGGAGGGGGCGATCAAGGCCCGGTTGAACATCATCATTTCCGGCGGTACGGGCTCGGGCAAGACGACGCTGCTGAACACGCTGTCGAGCTTCATTTCGAACGCGGACCGCATCGTCACGATCGAAGACGCGGCCGAATTGCAGTTGCAGCAGGACCACGTCGTGCGGCTGGAAACGCGGCCGCCCAACATCGAAGGCAAGGGCGCGATCACGGCCACCGACCTGGTGCGAAACGCCCTGCGTATGCGGCCCGAACGGATCATCATCGGCGAGTGCCGCGGCGCCGAAACGCTCGACATGCTGCAAGCCATGAACACCGGCCACGAAGGCTCGCTGACCACGATCCACGCCAACACGCCGCGCGACGCCGTCGCCCGCATGGAAACCATGATCACGATGGCGGGCTTCGAGCTGCCGCTGAAGGCCATGCGGCAGCAGATCGCCAGCGCCGTGGACCTGATCGTCCAGGCCAACCGTCTGCAAGGCGGCCCGCGCAAGATCACGCACATCACCGAGATCGTCGGCATGGAGCAGGACACGATCGTGATGCAGGACATCTACCACTTCGTCAAGGACGGCGTCGACGAGAACGGCCGGGCCTTCGGCCGCTTCGATGGCGACCGGCATTCGGCCGGCGTTCATGGATCGGCTGGAGGCCGCCGGCGTGCGGCTGCCCGCCAGCGCCTTCCGCCAACGCGTGATGCTGGAGGATTAGACCTCCGCGAACGGGGTTTTGACGACGGCCGGTTCAGACGAGCGAGGTGCCCGCCATGACGATGTTGATCGTCGCAATTGCCGTGTTCCGTCGGCGTGGCGGCCGCGGTGAGCGCCCTGTGCTGCTGATCGGAACCGCGGCACCGAGCCGGCCGTCGAAGACCGCCTGACCGTGCTGACCGGCACGAGCACGACCCGGCAAGCCAAGGAAAAGCTCAAGGCGAGCGTCCTGCCCAGCCGCTCGACGACCGGCCAAGGCTCGATCTCGGACTGACTGTCGCCGGCATCACGAACCTGAAGCTGTTCTTTGAGCAGGCCGACACGTCGCTGACGCCGTCGCAGTTTTGGTCATCTCGGCGGCGCTCGGCGTTGCTGGGCATGCTCGTGCCCGCTGCTGGTCGGATTGCACCCCGGCATCGTGCTGCCCCTGGGTGCTGCTCGCATGGCCAGCGCTGCCGCTGGTGTGGCTGATTCCTGCGGCGGCAAGCGCGACTGCGAAACTTCGCCACGCAACTGCCCGACGCGCTGGAGCTGATCGCCCGGGCGTGCGCGCCGGGCACAGCCTGGCCTCCGGATTTAACCTGGTCGCCGAAGAAATGCGGCCGCCGATCGCCAAGGAATTCGAGCCGCGCCTTCGAAGAGCAGAACCTGGGCATCTCCGCTGGACGATGCGCTGGAGAACCTGACCGAGCGCATTCCGAACCTCGATCTGAAGTTCTTCGCCACGGCCATCGTTCTTGCAGCGGCAGACGGGCGGCGATCTGGCCGAGATCCTCGACAAGATCGGCTACCTGATCCGCGAACGCTTCAAGATCTGGGGCCAGGTGCAGGCGCTGACCGGCGAAGGCCGGTTGTCGGGCGTCGTGCTGCTGGCTTTGCCGCCGGTGCTGTTTCTGGCCGTCTACCGGCTGAATCCCGACTACATCATGCTGCTGTTCACCGACCCGATGGGCAAGAAGATGCTGGCCGGCGCATCGTCATGCAAGTTGCTCGGCGCGTCGTCATTCAGCAAGATCATCAATATCAAGGTGTAGCGCCATGATTTCAATCCTCGCCGATTTGATCGATTTCACGACCTCCTGCCGCTGGGCCGTGTTCGGCCTGTTTGCCGTGGCCGCCTGGTGGTCTTGGACCTGCTGGCCGCGGGCCAACCGCGGGCCGAAGCAGCGGCTCGAAGAAATGCAAGCAATCCCGCCCTGCGCCGCCGCGAAGGCCAGGATGGTCGCCGATCAAGAAATCAGGACGCGATGACCCAGGTGCTGCGAGACGGCGTCGCCGCACTGGCCAAGCCGCTGCAGCCCAAAAGCGAATTGGAAGCCAGCAAGCTGAAAATGCCGCTCTCCGACGGCCGGCTTCCGCAAGCGAAGCGGCCGTGCGCATCTTTCTCGGACTGAAATTCCTCGGCCTGATCGTCGGTCTGTTCCTCAGCGGGCGGCATGACGCTCGTTGACCTCGGAGCTTCACCACAGACCGCCCTGATTGACACCGCTGGTCGTCACCGCCGCGCTGTTCTACCTGCCCGACGCCATCGTGTGGCTCAATCGTCAGCAACCGCAAGGAAGCGATCTTCCTGGGCCTGCCCGACGCGCTGGACCTGATGGTGGTGTGCGTCGAAGCGGGGCTGGGCCTCGACCAGGCGATGCGCAAAGTTAGCGAAGAGATGAAGAAATCTGCACGTCATCTCGCCGAAGAGTTCGCGCTGTCGCAATTTTCAATCTGCAGATGGGGCGGTCGCCGAAACGGACGTGCTGCACGAGCTGGGGGTCGCGCACCGGCGTCGACGATCTGCGGAGCCTGGCCGCGATTCTGATCCAAGCCGACAAGTTCGGCTCCAGCATCGCCCAGGCTCTGCGCGTGCAAAGCGACTCGATGCGTACGCGCCGCCGGCAGTTGGCCGAGGAAAAAGCCGCCAAGACGGCGGTCAAGCTGATCTTTCCGCTGGTGATCTTCATCTTCCCCGCGCATCTTCGTGGTGCTGGTCGGGCCGGCGGCTATCACGATGGTCCGCGAAATGTTCCCGATGATGAACGGCGGTAAATAGGGAAAGGCCGGCAGAGTTGGACAACTCGAAGCCGCCCGCCACAGTTCTTTTCCCCCTCACGTCGATAAAGCCAGAACAGACGCCCGGCTGCGACGCATTTCAAGCGCACCGGCACGTGGCCAGAGCATCGGAGGGAGCTGATGTCGCGTTCGCTTACCGCGGTCTTGTTGGTGGGGATGGCGTTGGGCGCCTGTTCCACGGCGCAGGCCCAGTGGTCGAGCCTCTGGGACAGCACCTACCACGACTATCGCCGCAACGTCGAGTGGCCCGAACCCTTCTTGCAGCCTGACCGGGCAGCGACCGTGGCGCCCTTCGCGCTGATGATCGCCAACGGCTGGCGCCGCCAGAACTTGTTGAGCGACTATCACTTCCTCGACGACGGCGCGCAGTTGAACCTGGCCGGCGAGACCCGGCTCCGCTGGATCCTGACGCAGCAACCGCCCAACCGCCGCACCATTTTCGTGCAGCGCGGGCTGACGCAAGACCTGAGCATGGCCCGGGTGGGCATGGTGCAGCGCGACGGCCGATAACGTTTATGGCCACCGAGGCACCGCCCTGGTGCTGGAAAGCGACTTGCCGAACGATGGCTGGCCGGCCGAAGACATCGACGCCACTTCGCGACGCCTGATGGCCACCCGGCCTGACCCGCGGCTGAGCAACACCTCGTCGTCGTCGAGCGGCGGTTCGGGGGGCAGCTCGGGCGGTTCGAGCGGCAACAACTAACAAACGCGTTCCGCGCCGCGGCCGGCAGCCGGGGGAACACGCGGGGCCAGACCGGAATCTCCGCGGCCGCCGGCCCCATGGGACCGGCGGCTGGCGAAGACGAGCCAACGAGCTAGTTCGAAAAATTAAGCTCCGTGACGCGAGGGACCTCGTCGTGGGCAACAAACTCATCTCGTTCGTGGCTGCCGCTGTCGTGCTGCCGGCGATTGCCGGTGGCTGCGCGACGACCACCAAACCCAAGCCGCCGGGCATGCACGAGCCGGCCTGGTACGAGAAGCTCGGCACGAGCATCAAGGGCGGCTCGAGCAAGATGGTCGCGGCGCTGACGCCCAAGACCGTCACCCGGCCAGCTCCCACCGATCCGCCGAGCGGCAGCGGCGGCCCGGCCGTGTTCGTCGCCGTGGCCCAGATTCATCAGCGCGAAGGGAACTTCGACGAGGCCGAGGTCCAATACCAGAAAGCGCTCGATCTGGACGCCAACTACCTGCCCGCTTTGGTCGGCTACGCCCGGCTGGAAGACCACCGCCACAATTTCGAGGCTGCCACGAAGCTGTACCAGCGCCATGAAGAAGCACTCGCGCGAGTCGAGCGTGCACAACGACCTGGGCCTCTGCTACCACCGCCGCGGCATGCTGCCCGAAGCCGCCAAGGAGCTGGCCCGCGCCGCCGAGCTGAACCCCGACAGCAAGCTCTATCGCAACAACCTGGCGGCCGTCTATGTCGACCAGGGCAAGTACAGCGAAGCCCTGCGGCAGTTGACGATGGCCCACGGCGAGGCGGTCGGCCATTACAACCTGGGCTACTTCCTCACGCAGAAGAACCAGCCCGAGCTGGCGAAGATCGAGTTCCAAAAGGCGGCCGAAGCAGATCCGCAGCTCGTGCCGGCGCAACAGTGGCTGGCGCGGCTGGCCGAGCCGCCCATGCACGGCGGCGCGCAACTGGCGGCCGGGCCGATCTCGACCGACGCGCGAGCCCAGATGGCCTCGACGATCGAGAGCGTGCCGAGCGTCACGCCGCCGGCCTCGCGGCGGCCGGGGATCGCAGCCCAGCCGACCAGCTCGTTCCGCTTCGTGTCCTCCGCGAGTGCCGTGGAAGAGCCGGCCGTGACGATTCACGCCACGGCCAATCCCGCGGACGTGCAATTTGCGCCGGGTCAGGCGACCGAGCCGCCGCCGGTAGCGGTTGTCGCCGAGCAAAACGGCGACGAGCCGTCCGTGCCGCAGCCCCCCCGCGAGCCCATTGACACCTCGCGCCGCCTGCCGACCGTGGTCAATACGCTGCGGTAGGCTTCCGTCTTCTTGTGCCCCGCGATTCTCTACCAGGCCTCGCCGCCCTTGCGCGTGCCGCATAGATAAACGTCCATGCCCAATTCGTCGGCCATGGCGGCTTTGGCCAGCAGCGCGTCGTCGGCTTCGGCGGCGCTGTTGGCGTAAGCGACTTGCACGTGGTTGGCCTTGTGCCGGGCCATCATCTGGTCGCGGCTGACGCCGTACGTCACCGCGTGCATGATCGGCCATTGCGGCGTCGTGGCCTGCCAGCGTCGATTGGTCTCTTCAGGCGGCAGATCGACCACCTCGGCACGGCCCAGGTCCATGGCCAGGCCGTCGTCCTCGACATAGATTCGCGACCAGACGATTTCGCCCGGCTTGGAGACGCCCTTGAGCGTGCCGCCGCCGGCCGGGAAGTACATCGGCGGCTGCCGCTCGCTCGAAGCCCCCGCCCAACCCCCCGCGAAATGGGCCGGCGGGGCCGACCCGCTGATCAGGAACACCCAGACGTAGTCGTCGACCGTGCCGCTCTGGTCGCGGTCGCCCCAGCGCAGGTCGTGCAGCGTGTTTTCCACCGGCTGGCCCATCGCCCGATGGACGCGATACGTCATCAGCCCGTCGAGTCCCGCGCACTCGTCGACTTCGTTGAAGTGGGGCAGCGGCTGCCCTTCGTACAACACGCGGCCGCCGCAGCGGCTACGCACCGGCGGGCGATCCGTGTTGTTGAGCGTGCCTTCAACCAGGTCGCTGGCCGGCAGCAGGTCCTTGAGCCCCTGTTGATACTGGATGCCGATCGTCGCGCAGCCGAAATCGTCGGCCAGCCGCACGGCCGCGATGTACATCTTGCACTGCGTGAGAATCTGCTCGTCGGTCAGCTCTTCGGCCGGGTTGCGGCCAGTGACGAACTTCATGCCGCGCGATTCCATCCAGTTGCGAACTTCGCGGGCTTCGTCGTCGGCCACTTGCATGGTTTCGTGGTAAAGGGCCGACTGGCTGAGCCGCTCCTTGAACACGCCCGTGGGTTGCAGCAGGTGGTCGGGCATGATGGCGTTGAACATGCCCATGCAGCCTTCGTCGAAGACGCCCATGATGGCGCCTGGCCGCGCAGCTCGTCGGCCAGGGCCTGGCCCAAACGGCGCTGGTCGCGCGGGTGCTTGACGTTTTTATACGCCGTGACGTGGTCGGTCTTGTGCTTGATCGAGCCCTTCTTGAGCCAGCGTGCCAGGTGGTCGCGAAAGAAGGCGTCGGTGAAATCCTCGCTCCACAGGGTGGAGTACTTGCGGCCGGCCTTGGTGAGCGAGCCGTTGAGGTTCAACATGCCGACCAGTCCCGGCCAGGTGCCCGACCAGTTGGCCACGGTGAGCAGCGGTCCGCGATGGGCCAGCAGGCCCGCCAGCACGTGGTGCGAGTATTGCCAGACGGCTTCGGCCACGATCAGCGGGGCCTTCGGGTCGAGCGAGCGGAAAACTTCCATGCCCTCTTTTTGCGAGCCGATGAAGCCGTGCTGCTGGTCGTCCCTGTAAGCGTGGGCCCGCACGAGCTCGTAGCCGGCCTCGCCGACGGCGCGGGCCAGCGCCTGCTCCATTTCGTGCTGGGCGGGCCAGCATTTCTGATTCGCCGACAGCCGCAGGTCGCCGCTGGCGACCAGCAGCACCTGGTTCTTGGCGAGACGCGCGGGCTTGGCATGCTCGGGAAAGCTGTATTCGGCCATGGCGGCAAAGACTCCAGGCGGCGGATTCAAGGGTGCAAAGTCGAGGTGTGTCGTCCTGTCGTGGAGTCGACCAGGCCCGGCTGTCACGGTCGAGCAACGGGTGCCACGGGCGGCTGCGTAGCAAACATCCGTGAACTGGCACTTCTGGACAAGCCAGCAGTGGCACCCCCTGCATGACGGAATTGCCTAGTCAGTCCACTACTTTCTTTGAGGCGCTTCAATTGGAAACGATCTCGATTTGAGCCCAGTAGGCTTGGACTTGGCCTTCGCCACTCGATTGAACCAGCTCGATCGTTGCTTCGCGGCCTGCCAGGGCGCTCAGGTCCAGCGAGATCGTCTCCCAGCCCGGCGCCGCGGCCCGCGCCGACCAGTTCCTGGTGCAGCCGCTTGCCGCTCGCGTTGACCGTCAGCGTCCACGGCTTATCCGTGTCGTGCGAAACGGCCAGCACGAGCCGCGTTTGCTTGTCGCCGGGCAGCGAAAACTTGCCGCGCAGGATGACGGGCTCGCTGGGGCTGCCGGCGCGGGTCCGAAGCACGCCTTCGCGCCCCGCGTGTTCGGCGACGATGGCCAGCGGCGGGCGGCCCGCTTTGACTACCACAAAGCCGGGCGCCACCTCACCGGCCAGTTCGCCAAACTTTGCCGGGTCGGCCGTTTCGCGGGGTACGACGGGACTCGAACCCGGCAGCTTCTTCGCGCTGGGGTCATCGGGCGGCTTGTCGAGCGTCAACAGCGCGAACAGGTCGGCCAGCTCGCCGCTGGTGAGCTGCTTTTCCACGTCCTCGGGCATCAGCGAAAGCTGGCTGGTCTTCATCTGCTCGATGTCGCCGCGGGCGATCGTTTCGGACTTGCCGCCCTGCAGCTTGAGGATCACGTGCTCGTCGCTTTCTTCGGCCACCAGGCCGGTCAGCACGCGGCCGTCCGCGGTGACGATGGTGCGAGCCTGGTAGGCGGCGCCGATCACGAGGCTGGGATCGAACACGTTGGAAAGCAACTGCTCGAATGAGTTGCGGCCGTTGAGCGTGATGTCGGGGCCGACTTCCTGACCCTGGCCGTACAGCTTGTGGCACTGGCCGCAGACGCGCCCGAACACCTGCTGGCCGCGGTGCGCATCGCCGGGCGTCTTGCGCAGCAGCGTACGCATCTGGCCGACGACTTGCTCGCGTTTCGGGTCGCGGTCGCTGCGCAGCGTGCCCCAGTTGCGCGCGAACCTTGGCGGCCAGCACCTCGTCGCCGCGGGCCAGCAGTTGGCGAACCTGGTTGAGGTTGATGGCCGAGCGCGGAATCTCATCGCGGGCCACCGCGTCGAGCAGCGCCGCGGCCCAGGTGCCCCGCTCGGTCAACAGCTCGACGGCCTTGGGACGCAGCTCGGGCTCGAGCCGCGGATAGGCGGACAACACGAGCGGCGCCACCCACGGCGCATCGACGCGGGCCAGCGAGCCGATCGCCGCGGCCCGAAGCTCGACGGGGCAAGCCGGCTCGGCCGCCAGCAGCCCGCCGGCCAGCGCTTCGAGCTGCGGGTCGCCGGCTGCGATCAGCGCGTCGAACGCCTGCGCGCAGGCGGGCCGGCGGGGACTTGACCGAACCGACCAGCTCGCGGACCCGGGCCACGGCCTGCGGCTCGTTCCAGGTGGCAGCCACTAGCGCCGCGTCGTCGGCCAGCAGGCGGTCGCGCGTCGAGGCCATCAGCCGGCGAATCGTCGCCTCCAGCTCGGGCCGCAGCTCGGCCAATTGCGCGGCCGTGACTTCGCGGGTCTGGAACTTGTGGGCCAGGCCTTGCAGGCACTTGGTCAAGGCCGCCGGATCGCTTTGGGCATTGCTCTCCAGCCGTTTGACCAGCGCGGCAATCGGTCGCGGGTCGTGCAGCGCGAGCACGCGATCGACGGCGCGCGGCATCATCGCGGCTACCGCCGCCGAGCCCGCCGGCTCGGCGCGGGCCAGCAGGTCGAAGAACCGCTGGCTGTCATGTTCCAGCAGCGGGTAAGCATTCTGCCAAACGATATGCGGGATCAGCTTGTCGTCGCCGGCCGTGGCCAGCACTTCGGTCAACAGAGCCAGGGCGTCGACGCCCGAGAGCTTGCAAGCCGCTATGGCGACTTGCACTCGCACCTCGGGAGCCTTATCGCGCGCCAGGGCCACGACGCGGTCGCGAATGGCCGCATCGACTTCCGCCATGTTGCCCGCCGCGCGGACGCCCCAGGCGCGAAATCCGGGATCGGCATCGGCCAGCAGCGCCCGATGAAAGTCGACGGCCAGCGGCCCGCCACCAAGCAGTGCCCACAGGGCGTGCATGCGGGCGGTTCGCGGAGCGGCAGCGTCGGCGACCAGCTCTTCGAGCCGCAAGCGCGTCTCAGCCGCGGCCCGTTCAGCCAGCAGCCGCTGGGCGATATCGCGGTAGTAGACGTTGGGGCTCCCCAGGCGCTCGATGAGCCGCGCATCGCTCTCGGCGGCCAGATCGAATCGCGGTGCGCGGGGCGTGTCGCGATAGCGCACGCGGTAGAGCCGCCCCTTGAGGCGGTCGATGCCCTCGGGATCGCGGCGGGCGTCCTGGTAGCAGTGGTACCGATCGTACCAGTCGAGGATGTAGAGCGAGCCGTCGGGCCCCGTCTTTTGCACGACCGGCATGAACCAGGCGTCGTTGGCCACGAGAAAGTCGGGCGCCGCCTCGCCATGGTACGTCGAGCCGTCGCGCGCGAACACGTCGACGTTCACCGCGCCGCCGTGGATGTTGCCCATGTAGAGCCGCCGGCGATATTCGCTCGGGTAGGCGTCGGAGTCGAAGTAGTGGATGCCGCAGTAGGCGGCCTTCTGGTGCTTGTGGTCGACGATCGATTGCATCGGCCAGGTGTGGGGCGGATAAGGCCCGCCCTGGCGGATGTAGTAGCCGGTTTCGGCCAGGTGCCAGAGGTGGTCGATGACGCAGGCGCTGACGAAGAGCGCGCCCTCGGCGTCCCAGGCGATGCCCCAGGGGTTGCTCGTCCCCTCGCAAAGAGCTGAAACTCGCGCGTTCGCGGGTGAATGCGAAAGATCGCACAGGTGAAGTCGAAGCGCCTGGCCGCCCTGCTCGACGACGCTGCGGTTGAACACGCCGTTCCAGCCGTAGAGCCAGCCGTCGGGCCCCCAGGTGAGCGAGTTGGGCAGCTCGTGCGTGTCGTCGCGGCCGAAGCCGGTGACGACCACCTCGCGCTGGTCGGCACGGCCGTCGCCGTCGGTGTCGCGGAGGAACAGGATGTCGGGCGAGTTGGCCACCCAGACGCCGCCGTGGCCCACCGCGATGCCCGAGGGAATATTCAGCCCCTCGGCGAAGATCGTGAACCGGTCGGCCTTGCCGTCGCCGTCGGTGTCTTCGAGCACCTTGACGCGGTCGCGCCCGGGCCCGGCGAGGACCGCGGGTATTCGAGGCTCTCGGTGATCCAGATGCGGCCGCGCTCGTCGAAGGTCATCGCCACCGGGTTGACGATGTCGGGCTCGGAGGCCACCAGCTCGACGGCGAACCCTTCGGGCACGGTCATCTTGCGAATGGCTTCAGCCGGCGAGAGCGGCGGCCCGGGAGGTTTGTCTTGCGCGTGAGGAATGACCTCGGCGGCGGACGACGCACTCGGGCAGCAGGCCGCCAGACCGAGCGACATCGTGATCGACAGGCTGAGGGCGGAAAATCGGTTCATGCGAGCGGGAGCGAAGGGCGGTCAGAGAAAAAACGCTATTTTAACCGGCTGCACGAGGGCAATGAGCCGTCAACAATTGGCAGCTTGCCAGCCGCGCGGTCGTACCTCGGACGATTGGCTGATTATGGGCACCAGCCGAGCAGCCCGCAACGGGTGGCCAGCAGTCGATCGCGGGAGTCTGAGCACGCCTCGCCTGGCCGCCGCGGGTGTCTCGCGGCTTGACATTGGGCGCGGCCGCCGAGCAGAATTGAACGAGGGAATCCAGTGTTCACTTCGCCCACGTCTTATCAGAGGGGCGCGCAGCTCGGTCGCGCCGGCGGGTTTGTCATGATCGTTCGATTGAGAGTTCGCTCCGTCGCCGCGGTGCTCGCCGCGGTCGCGCTGGCGGCGGCCGGGGGCTGTGGCGCCGCGGAATACCGGCGAATGGTCAACGCCAGCGTCGACCACGCTCGCACCAGCGCTCCGTATCGCACGTTGTACGCCTACACCTCGCTGGAAGGCACGCCATGCACGATCCGCGTGCCGTTGGCGTTCAATCATTCCTACCGGGTCGACAGCGCGCATCCGCAAGACGGCCCGAAGATTCGGCCCGATCGGTTTCAACCGCCGTTTCTCGAGATTGAGGGCCTCAGGCTTTGCTACGAAGGGAACGCCGACGATGCAATGGGGCTGAAGATGCCCTTCTATTGTTACCTGGCCGCGCTGCAGGCCCGCCCGGGCGATGCCGACCGCCTGCAGACCGACATCCAGGCCAAGCTGAAGGCCAAGTTCGAAAAGACGCCCGATGAATGGGAGCGTGCCGACGCGTACAGCGAAGACGGCAAGGCCGCGCCGTGGAAGCGCATTCGCGTCGAAGGGGACCAGGTGTTCCAAGTCAACACCGGACAAAAGGTCGAGACCCAGAAACTGCCCGGCATCTTCGAGCTCTGGATGCGCGACTTGGGCAATTGGATCGTGATGGTCGGCTGGCGAACGCCCAAGTCGATCGAGGCCCCCGCGCCGGAGGCCACCGGCGGCGACTTCCCGATCCCGACGAAGCCCGACTTGTCGACTTCGCCCGAGTCGATGACCTTCCTCACGGCCGGGACGCTGAAGCTCGATGAAACCGCGCCGCCCGCGGCCGAAGCGGGCAATTGACGAGCCGCCACGCGCGGCGGGCGCGGTCTTGCCACCCGGGCATCCCCCTCGGTGGTTCTTTCCCGACCGCGGAGACGCTTGGCACCCCAAGTGGGTCGGCAAATGCCGGCACGCGTCCGTTGCGAGTGGGGCCCTGGCCGGATAGACTTTTTGATGCCGCGTCAAAGCCGTCCGCCGCTTGCCCGCCGCCGGGTCGACCGACCCCGGGCGACAGGTCCTGCCGCCCGCCGATCTCGCCGAAAAAGGAGCCCCTCGATGATGCCTCGCCTGGCCTGGTTGCTGGTTTGGAGTGCCACCCTGACCGTTTGCCTGCCGCTGCTGGCGGCCGACGAACGCTCGGCCGGCGGCGCGGGCTCGGCCTACTGGCCGTGCTGGCGGGGCGCGCATCGCGACGGCATCTCGCCCGACAAGGGCCTGCTCGACGAATGGCCCGAGGGGGGGCCGCCACTGGTCTGGAAAGCCGAAGGCCTGGGGCGCGGCTTTTCCAGCGTGTCGATCGCCGATGGCCGCATCTTCACCATGGGCGACCGCGAGGGCGGCCAATTCGTGATCGCCCTGAGCCTCGACGACGGCCACGAGCTGTGGAGCACGCGGCTCAGCGACGTCTGGGCGCCCGGCGGCTATGCCGGCCCGCGCTGCACCCCTTCGCTCGACGGCGCGCGGCTGTACGCGCTGGGCCCGCACGGCGACCTGGTGTGCCTCGAAACGGCCACCGGCAAAGAGGTGTGGCACCATAAGATGCAAGCCGACTTCGGCGGCCGCATGCACTCGCATTGGGGCTACAGCGAGTCGCCGCTGGTCGACGGCGAGAAGCTTGTCTGCACCCCAGGCGGCCCGGAAGCGGCGATCGTGGCGCTCGACAAGAAGACGGGACAAGAGCTGTGGCGCAGGCGCCGTGCCGGAGCTGGGCGAGCAGGGCGGCGACGGCGCCGCCTATTCGTCGATCGTGATCGGCAAAGGCGCCGGCGTGCGGCAGTACGTGCAATTGATGGGACGCGGCACCGTGGGCGTGGCCGACGACGGCAAGTTCCTGTGGGGCTACAACCGCGTCGCCAACCGCACCGCCAACGTTCCCACGCCGCTGGTCAGCGGCAATTACGTGTTCTGCTCGTCCGGCTACCAGACGGGCGCGGCCCTGTTGGAGTTGTCGAAAGCGGCCGGCGGCGGCGTGAAAGCCGATGAAGTCTACTTTCTCGACGGCAAGCAGTTTCAAAACCATCACGGCGGCATGATCATGCTCGGCGACTACGTCTACGCCGGCAACGGGCACAACAACGGAGCGCCGATCTGTCTCGAGTGGAAGACCGGAAAAACGCAGTGGCGCGAGAAGCGTGGCCTGGGCAGTGGCTCGGCGGCCGTGGGCTACGCCGACGGCAATCTCTACTTTCGCTTCCAGGACGGCACGATGGCGCTGATCGAGGCCACGCCGAAAGAATACGTCGAGCGGGGGCACTTCAAGATCCCCGACGTCGATCAGCCGAGCTGGTCCCACCCGGTAATCACCGGCGGCCGGCTATTCCTTCGCGAGCAGGATGCACTGTACGTGTACGACGTCAAGAAGTAACGCGGGTGCGGTTCTAGTATCGCGTCGAAAAGCCGACGCCCGTGAAGAAGTCGTCGGCCGCGTTGTTCAGTCCGCAGCCGGCCCGCCAATCGAACTGCATGCTCGCCAGCGGTCGCCATTGAACGCCCGCGTCGACGGTCTGAGGTGTCGAGCCGCCCAGGGCCGTCTGGTTGTCGATCACGTACCACTCGCCGAACGTGCTGAACGCGTCCGACCATTTCTGGCTGAGCACGAGCGATTGGAACCACTGGTCGGTCCCCTGGCTGCCATGGCGGCCCAGGATCGCGCCCGTGCTGCCGTAGAACGACCACACGTCGGTGAGCGACCAGGAGTAGATGTAGTCGAGCTGCGGCGCGACGCGATCGCCGGCCGAGCTGCCGTAACCGGTGGGCAGGAACACCGTGGCGACCAGCGCCGATTGGGGCACCAGGCCGCGGCCCTTCGTGGCGCGGAGCTTGACGCCCGTTTCCAGATTGGCCGACGTGGTTTGAAAACTCTGCGTGGTGGGGCCGTGCTGCGCCGACGAGGTCACGCCATTCCACAACGTCCGCCATTCGACGCAATCGGCCAGTCCCAACCGCAGGTTCAGTTGCGGACCGCCGTTGGAGTTGGTTTGCAGGGCGCCATCGTGGTCGTGCGTGAACTGGTAGCCGCTTTCGAGCTGAGCCCAGCCTTTGGGCACCAGCGTCGAGGCGTTGGTGAAGCTGGGACGATCGGTCTGAATGACCGTATCGACGGTTTCGGCGCGGTCCTCGTGCGTCGCCAGCCAGTTGCGAATGGGCTTCCACGAGCCCAGCGGCCGATCGAACACCTGGCCCCAAGAGCCGATCTGGCCCCAAGCCCCGCTTGTCGTCACGGTCAAGCAAATGAACGTCGCCAGAAGCGCCGAGCGCCAAAACCGCATCCCCACCGGCGCCGGTCCCGTGAAGCATGAGTTGCGCCGAACCATGAGCATAAGGACACGCGATCAAAAGACGGGGGCGAAGCAGCGATTTCACGTCGGGACGCCAGCAAGCGCCTTGTCGCAGCGCGCGAACCCAAGTTCTTTCCATGACAAAGCACCAGTGCGACAGCGTCGAGCATCTTTGGCATCGGCCGGCAGCCGCCTCGCACCCGAGGCTTTCCCATCGCCACGGCCATGGGCACCGCGAAAGCTCGATGCTTGCCATGCTAGCAATAGCGGGCCCTTCGGCGGCCGCCTGCGGAAAAAGCCCACGAAAAGCTCGCGCGCGGGGGGCCGGATCTTCCCCGAGGCCAAGGGCGGAACCGCGGTCACTCTTCGATCCGGTACAGGTGCGTGTCGGTGCGCAGATAGAGGGCATTGCCGGCCACGGCGGGCGAGGCCATGAAACGGCCATCGAGCTGGTTGACGGCCAGCTCCTTGTACTCCTTGGCATCGGGCGCCACGACCGTCGTCTGGCCCGCCTCGTTGCAGCAGTAGATGCGGCCATCGGCGTAGATCGGCGAGGTTGAATAGTTGCCGCCCAGCCGTTTGCGCCAGTTGAGTTTGCCGGTCAGGGCGTCGTGGCACAGTATCAGCCCGCCGTCGCTCACCAGGTACAACTCGTCGCCCACCAACAGCGGAGACGGCTTGGCCGGCACCGACTTGTCGATCTTCCAGGCGACGCCGGTGTCCGTCAGGTCGCCCGTGCCCTCGGGCCGGATGGCCAATAGTTGCGGCAGCATGTAGCCGGTGCACACGTAGACCAGCCCATGGCCGAACACGGGCCGCGGGGCGACCGAAAAGCCGGGATGCTTGACGTGCCAGATTTCCTTGCCCGTGCGCGGTTCGTAGGCGTAGACCCATTCGGCGGCCGTCATGATCACCAGCTCGCGGCGGCCGTCGTGGATCACCAGCGGCGTGACGAACGCCTTCTTGCGGTCCTTGGGCTTCGTGATCACGCCCGAGCGGTTGGTCTTCCACACGAGCTGGCCGGTGTTCTTGTTCAAGGCGGCGCCGTACTGCACGTCGGTGCCGTCGCAGTTGAACAGCAGCAGGTCCTCGAACAGCGCCGGCGAGCTGCCGGGTCCAACTTCGTGGTCGAACTGGAACTCCTGAGAGGTCCACAAGATGTCGGCGGTCGGCTCTTCGAGACATGCCGTGCCCATCGTGCCGAAATGGACCCACACGCGGTCGCCCTCGAGGATCGGCGTGGGCGAGGCATAGCTGTTGGTGGCGTGTTTTTCGATGGCAGCGTCGCGGTGGAAGATTTCCTTGTCGTGCACCAACACTCCGGTGCGGCGGTCGACGGCGACGGCCCGCAGCGAGCAGCCGTCCTGGGTGGCGGTGGTCATCCACACGCGGTCGGCGTTGACCACCGGCGATGACCAGCCCTGGCCGGGGATAGCGGTTTTCCAGGCCACGTGCTCGGTTTCGCTCCAGTTGAGCGGCAGGCCGGTCGCCTCCGAGTGCCCCTGGCCATCCGGTCCGCGAAACTGAGGCCAGTCGTCGCCGGCCAGGGCGGGGGAGGCGAACAGACACGCAGTCAACAGCAGGGCGCGGTGAACCATCGGCGGGCAACCTCGCAAGAGGCTAGTGAATCGGGCGTGGCCTCCAGCATAGTAGGGGCATTGCGGGGGCGTCAATTGGACGACGGGCAAACGGCGAGGGCGCGAATGCCGCGGCCGGCAAACGCGGCTGGCGGCTGGCGACGCGTATCAAAAAACGGGCCGAAGCTGGGTGGCTTCGGCCCGCTGGGACCCGATGGCGTTCGCCAGCGAGAATCACGCGTCAGGTATTGTTGATGGTGTGGAATAGGTCGTAGGCCAGGTTGCGGAGCATGTTCTCGGTTCGGCTCAGCGAGTGGTTGCCATTGATATCCCACAGGACGCCGTTGCTGGCCTGCTGGTTGGTTCGGTAAAGCAGGTCCATGATCGACAACACTGCGTTGTTGTCGACGTCAAAGGCCGCGCCATCATTGCCGACGTTGGCCGTGGCCGCGCCCAGGCCGCCGCTGGAGACGGCGAAGCCGTAGGAGGCCGCGATCGTGCCGGCCAGGTCGATGTCGGTAACGTACACCGCCAGCGCCAGGGCCATTACCTCGGCATCCAGCTTCGTCGACTTCGAGCTGGCCAACGACTTGAAGAACGAGGCCACCTCGGAGTTGGTATCGCCGTTCAGGTTGTTGTGGCCGGCGTGCGAGCCGTAGATGTTGCTGAAATTCGAGGCCAGCCAGGCCGAGAGCGCGGTGGCGTGCGAGCTGCCGTTGAGGGCCTTGATCAGATTCTGACCCTGGTGGCTGGACCAGAAGGCGACCGTGGCCGTTTGATTGGCGGTAAAGGTGCTGGCCGCGGCCTGCTGCTGACCGAAGTTGTAATCGGTGCCGGTGTCGCCGCTGCCGACGACGATGCCGGTGAACTTGTTGGCCTGTTGAGCGCCGCCGAGTGTGCCGATCGCGTTGGGATTCTGGGTGTACGTGCCCCCGTCGGTCTCGGTGACCGTATAGGTGCCCGGGGCCAGGTTGTCGAACAGGTACATGCCGTTGCTGTCGGTCACGGCCGACTGGCTGACGGAGTGGCCATTGATGTCCGTGCCCGTGAGCTTGACGACGCTGCCGGACACGACGGACTCGGTCACCTGCACTTCGCCGTCGCTGTTGGCGTCGACGTAAACGAAGCCCGACAGCGAGCCGCCGTCGGTCAGCACGGGGTGCGTGCCGTCGTTGTCGGCGCTAAACAAGCGGTGCTGCGGCGAATAAAAGATGTTGCTTCCCTCGGGGCCGAACATGTCGATCGCGTTGCCGCACACGAAGTCGACCTGGTAGAAGGAGTGCGGAATGGTGACCATCAACGTGTACGTTCCGGGCCCGAATACGCCCGTGTCGATGTCGAAGATCTGTTGCTCGTAGGCATCGGCGGCGACGAACGTCGGGCCGGGAGCCGTGTAGCTGACGAGCGTGAACGGGTGCGGCGCCTGGCCGTTGGGCACGGTGAACGTGACTTCGACGACGTCGCCCTCGTTGGTGTGGCCGCGCAGATCGCTGACGGTCGTGCAATCGTTAATGGTGTAGAAGACGTTGCACAGCGAGAAGCAGTCGCACGACTCGGCGTTGGCAAAGTCGTTGCCCACCGAATCGGTTCCGGCCGCCAGGTTGATCGTGTAGTGGTCCGACAAGGTCGGCGCCGTGCGGACATAGCCCGAGGGCGTGACTTCGCGGACCACGTAAGTTCCGGCCGCCAGGCCCGTGAATGAATACGTGCCATCGGCCGCCGTGAACTGCGACGGCTCGTTCGATTCCCAACTGCCGTCGTTGTTCGTGTCGAGATAGATTTTCACGCCCGACATCGCGGTGTCGTCGGGCGACAAGCCGTTGCCGGTCACGTCGAGCCACTTGGTGCCGGAAATATCGCCGGTCGTGACCTTCGAGTCGCTATAGGTCACGTAAATCGTCTCGCCGGGGGCCAGCACCAGGTTGGCCGTCGAGAGATTGGTCGTGCTGTCGTTCGTCGGGTCCGTGACGATCAGGCTGGTCAGGTTCCAGTCGCCCGGCACGAGCTCGGAGACGCTATAGTTGCCCGGCACGAGCAACTGGTCGTTCGGCGGATCGGTGTCGGTGAGGTTGAAGCCACCGTAGCCCGCGCCCGTGGTCGAGAAGCTGAAGCTGGTTGGGTCGCCGGCCGGGTTGGTCACCTTGTCGACGACGATGTGTCCGCGCTTGGTATCCGTGAAAGTCACGTGAACGGTTTCGCCCGAGGCGACTTCGATCGTGGCCGAGTCGAGCGAGACCGTGCTGTCGCCCGTCGGATCGTCGACCGTCAAGTCGGTCAAATCCCAATCGGACGGCACTAGCTCGGAAACGCTGTAGCTGCCGGGCGTGACCTGCTGCGAGTTGGGCGCGTCGGTGTCGGTCAGGTTGAAGCCGTTGTAGTTGCTGCCGGTGGTGTTGAAGGTGAAGCTCGTCGGGTCGCCGGCCGGGTTAGTGACTTTGTCGACGATGATCGTGCCGGGCAGCGAGGGGATGTTGCCGACGTTACCCTTGGCGCCGCCTTGGAAGTCGAGGGAGAAGTCGTCGTTGAACGTCGAGTTCTCGCTGCCGACGGTCATGCCGATGTCGTCGCCGGCAAAGTACGAGGCCAGCAACCCGCCGGTGACGCGGAACCGCATGTCATATTGGTCGGTCGTACCCGCTTCCAAAAAGCCGAAGCCGAGCACTTCGCCGGTCAGCAGCACGCCACTGACATTGTCGGCGGCCAGGCCCGTGGGGCTCACGGTGCCGTCGATCTGGAAATCGTCGCCAGGCGTGCCGCCGATCAGGTTGCCGCTGTTATCCACGAGGATGTGGACCGACAGGTCGCCCGCGCCCGAAAAGTTGTGGGGCGGCCCACTCGTGTTGCGAAACGTCAGCGGCGTGGCCGTCAGGTCGAAGGTGTCGTTGGCGGCCGTGTACTCGATGTGCCCCGTGCTGTCGTAGGTCATCGATGGCAGCAAGACCGGCGCAATGCCCAGCAGCGTCAGCATGCGGCGGTCTTCCAGCGGCTCGCAGGCCAGGCGGCCGGAGCGTAGCTGGGTCGGCTTTCGTTCGGACTTTCGACGCGGGAAGGCTCTTCGCTGCGCAAGACTCATGATGTTTGCCCCTGTCGCGGTGAAACAAAGAATAGGAAGGATGACTTGGCCGTATCGCTAGATCAACCGGTGGGTGCCGACGGCGGCCCGAGCCCATCGACGCTCCATCCGGACACTGTTCAAGCGCGTCGCTAGCGAGGAAACGTTTGGGGGGGTGGTTGCGCACGATCAACCGGTAGCTGGCCGGCGCCGGCGCCGCAATTGCCAGGCAAGCGAAATCAAACCGAAACCAAGCAGTACGCAGGACGAAGGTTCTGGAACCATCGCGAACGTGTCCGCCTGGCCGTTCGTGTTGTCGAGATTGTTCTGGAACGCCGAGGTGAACACGCCCGTGTATGCCGGCGAGCCAATGTCCACCATCAGCATCACCATGCCGGCCGTCTGCCCCGTGTAATAGGGGGCCAGCAGCGCGCCGCTGTCGACGTGAAAGATGAAATCGAATTCGCCGGGAGCGGTCGTGGAAAAGCCGAAGGCCGTGAGCGTGCCCTGCAGCAGCGTGCCGCTGTAGGTCGGCCCCGCATAGGGCGTCGCCAGGATGTCGCCGCTGATCGTCACCGACCCGCTGACGAGCGAGCCGTCGGCGCGGTTCAACGTCGCCGTCAATTCGAACGTCGAGGTGCCAGTGTCGATGAACTGCTGGTGGGCGACGTTGCCGTCGGCCACGAATTGATCGGGGTACGCTTGCAAGTCACCGCCGGCGTGGAACGTGCCCGTCGAGGGGTTGGCGTCGAGCGTGTATTGGATGCCGATGTACTGGGTCGTGACGTCGGCGATGCCCGTGTTCGGCAACCCGCTGCCGCCAGGGCCCAATCGCGCGGCACGGGCGCCAGCAGTCACGTTCAACAGCACGGCCGTGGCCAGGCATGCCGCCGCGACGGATCGCACGTTCGCCAACATCTTCAATCGCATCAGCAGTTCCGATCCCTCGAATTGAGGTGTGGCGCAGCCACGCTGCACGCCGTCCATCCATTGGGGATGATTCCTGACCAATATAGTTGGGATGGGGGGCGTGTCAATCATTTTTTGATTTTTTAGGGTCTTCGCCCTGGCGCTCTGATGGCCGGGGGGCGGCGGCCACGTGCTGGGGTGGGGCGGCATCGACCGCGCCGTTACGCGGCGCACGAGCCGCAGGCGGCGCTGAGGCCGACTCTACCCTTGTGGCCGCTTAGGTTTGCGATTACGCTAGCCGGCGTTCTTGGGAAGCCCTTTGGCGGACGAAACCCATCGCCGAGCAAGGCCGCCCGCGGCGAGCCCGACCGGCGGGGGAAGGGTGCCACACGAGTCCCCGTTTGGCTGAGGGACGCTTTCGGCCGAAAAAAACTGGGAAAACGCTATGCAACGACTCCCGCCCGACCCCGCTGGCAACCGCCCGGCGCCGTCCCGCGGCCCGGCCCCGTGGTACAGCTGGGCCGTGGTCGGCATGCTGTGGTTCATCTGCTTTTTCAACTACGCAGACCGCCAGGCGATTTTTTCCATCTTTCCCATCCTGGAAGCCGAGTTTGGCTTTTCCAAGAGCGAGTTGGGACTGATCGGCTCGGCCTTCGCCGCCGTCTATGGCTTGTCCGCGCCCTTGGCCGGACAAATCAGCGACGGCAACTCGCGGAAGCTGGTCATCCTGGGCGGGCTCTATATCTGGAGCCTCGTCACGGGCTTCACCGCCTTGTGCTCCAAGGTCTGGCAGTTCGTGCTGGTCCGCGGCGCTGAAGGACTGGGCGAGACGGTCTACTTTCCGGCGTCGATGTCGCTGATCAGCGACTATCATTCCAAGCGCACGCGCTCGCGGGCCATGGGCTTTCATCAGACCAGCGTCTACGCCGGGACCATCGGCGGCGGCGCGCTGGCCGGCTGGATGGGTGAGCGGTTCGGCTGGCAGTCGCCGTTCATCCTGTTGGGCGGAGCCGGCGTCGTGCTGGGACTCGTGCTGGCGGCGTTCATTCGCGAACCGGCGCGCGACGAGGCCGAGCGGCGCGAGAGCGGCCGCGCCAGCGACGAGCCGGCCGAGCCGCCGGTGCCGCTGGGCGAGTACCTGCGCGGACTGGCGAAGACGCCCACCGTGTTGCTGTTGATCCTGGGCTTCCTCGGTGCGAACTCGGTGGGCATGGTGTTTCTCACGTGGATGCCCACGTTCATGAACGAAAAGTTCTCGTTGAGCCTGACGCAAGCCGGCTTCATGGCCACGATCTATTTGCAAGTTGGCAGCATGGTCGGTTCGATGCTCGGCGGCGCCATGGCCGATCGGCTGCGCCGCTTGACCCGCGGCGGGCGGATGTACGTGCAGGCCGCGGGTGCCCTGGTCGGTGCGCCCTTTGTCTTTTTCTGCGGCAGCACGACCGACCTTGGGCTGCTCCAGGCCGGCTTGATTTGCCTGGGCCTGTGCAAGGGCGTTTACGATTCGAACATCTGGGCCTCGCTGTACGACGTGGTGCCGCCGTCGCGGCGCAGCACGTCGGTGGGGCTGATGAACATGATCGGCTGGATCGGCGGCGCCTGCCTGGCCTGGCTGGTGGGACTGGTCGTCGACCAGGGCACGACGATGAGCGTGGCCATCGCTTCCACCGCCGTCATCTATCTGTTGGTCGCTGTCATCTTGAGCGGCGCCGGCTTCTTCGTTCCCCGCCAGCCCGCGGATTCGCTCGGCGAGACCACGCCCGGCGGCGCTCACTAAAATTCGCGGCGGCGACGAGCGATGCGATCGCGTGGGTGGCACCCAAAGAGAACAATGACCAGGCGGAACGACCGGGCGATCGTCGATGTCGACTTCGTTTCTGGTCAACTGGGCGCGGTCGCCTCAGCGGAAATCCCGCGACTGCGTGCCGAAGCCGCGAAGCGCTTCCGACAAATCGGCCAGCTTCGTGACCAGCACGTGGATCACCAGCCCTTGCCGCTGCAAGCGGCCTTCGGCAATGAACGCCGCGGCCGTGCGGGCCACGCGAGAGAATCGCCGCCACACGTCCTGGCGGACGATCAGGTTGGCCGTGCCGGTTTCGTCTTCCAACGTCACGAAAGTGATGCCCTTGGCCGTGCTGGGCCGCTGCCGCACCAGCACGATGCCCGCCACGCGCACGTGGCGATCGGCCGGGTGCGTGGCTAGCCGCTCGGCCGGCACGATGCCCAGCGCCTCCAGCCGCGCCCGCTGAAACTGCATCGGGTGCGCCCGCAGTGACAGGCCCGCCGTGCGGTAGTCGGCCACCACGGCCTCGGCCGGATCCAATTCGGGCAGCGGCACGGCCGGCTCGTCGTCGGGCGGAAGCTGGTCGAACAGCGGCAGGCTCGCCGTCTTGCGCTCTTCGCCCAAGGCCCGCCATAGCGCCGCGCGGCGATCCAGCTCGAGCGACGAAAACGCGTCGGCAGCCGCCAGCCGCGAGACGACCGCCCGGCCCAGCCGCGTGCGGCGCACGAAATCGTCCCAACCGCCAAAGGGCCCTCGCCGCCGGGCCTCCTCGATGGCCCGGGCATGCACTTCCGACAGCCCGCGAACCATCCGCAGGCCCAGTCGCAGCGCACCGGCTTCCAGCGTGCAATCCCAGCCGCTGGCGTTCACGTCGATCGGCCGCACCTCGACGCCATGTTCGCGGGCACCTCGCACCAGTTGGGCCGGGGCATAAAAACCCATCGGCTGGCTGTTGATCAGCGGCCGCGGTGAAACGCGGCCGGGTAGTAGTGCTTCAGCCAGGCCGAAACGTAGACCAACAGCGCGAAGCTGGCGGCGTGCGACTCGGGAAAGCCGTATTCGCCGAAACCGCTGATCTGGCCGAAACACCGCTTCGGCAAATTCCTGCGTCAGGCCCTTGGCCATCATGCCCTCCAGCAGCTTCTTGCGGAACTGCTCGATGATGCCCGGGCGGCGCCAGGCGCCCATGGCGCGGCGAAGCTGGTCGGCCTCGCCGGGCGTGAAGCCGGCGGCCACCACGGCCAGCCGCATGGCCTGCTCCTGGAACAAGGGGACGCCCAGCGTGCGCTCGAGCACTTCGCGAATCGCCTCGTTGGGATACGTGATCGCTTCCTCGCCCAGGCGGCGGCGCAGGTAAGGATGCACCATGTTGCCCTGGATCGGCCCGGGCCGGACGATGGCCACTTCGATCACCAGGTCGTAGAACGCGCGCGGCTGCAATCGCGGCAGCATGCTCATCTGGGCCCGGCTTTCGATCTGGAAGACGCCCATCGTGTCGGCCCGGCAGATCATGTCGTACACGGCCTGGTCGCCCTCGGGAATCGAGGCCAGCGAAAGCTGGCGGCCCTCGACGCCGCCAGGCACGTTCTGGCCGTCACGCGTTTCCCGGGCGGCACGCAGCTTCCTGGGCGGCACTGGCGTCTCGCCAGTGCGAAATTTCCGATTGCGCTGCACTGGCGTTCCGCCAGTGCCACCCATCCACGGCACTGGCCGAGCCAGTGGCGCACGAGTCAGCCACCAGGGCGAAACATTTGCGGATGGCGGTCAGCATGCCCAGCGACAGGCAATCGACTTTGAGGATGCCCAGCTCGTCGAGATCGTCCTTGTCCCACTCGATCACCGTGCGGCCTTCCATGGCGGCGTTCTCGATCGGCACCAGCTCGCACGAGCGGGCCCTGGGTCATCACCATGCCGCCGACGTGCTGCCCCAGGTGGCGCGGAAACCCGACCAGCTCGCCCACCAGGCCCAACAGCCGCCCGCCGATGTGAGACTCCGGATCGATACCGCTGGCGTGGGCCACTTCGGCCAGCTCGTCAACGTGGTGGTGGTCGAGGCTTTTGGCCAGCGCGTCGACCCGGTCGAGTGACAGGCCGAGCGCCTTGCCGACGTCGCGCACGGCCGAGCGGGGGCGGTAGGTGATCACTTCGGCGGTCATGCCGGCCCGCTCGCGGCCGTACTTGTCGTACAGGTATTGCAGCACTTCCTCGCGGCGCTCGTGCTCGAAATCGACGTCGATATCGGGGGCTTCGCCTCGTTCGCGGCTGACAAAGCGCTCGAACAGCACGTCCATCCGCTCGGGATCGACCGAGGTGACGCCCAGGCAATAGCAGACCGCCGAGTTGGCCGCCGAGCCGCGTCCCTGGCAGAGGATGGCCCGCTCGCGCGCGAAGCGCACCAGGTCGTAGACCGTGAGGAAGTAGGCCTCGTAGCGCAAGTCGGCGATCAGCCGCAGCTCGTGCTCGACCAGCTCGCGGACTTTTTGGGGCACGCCGGCCGGATAGCGCTCGGCCGCGCCCGCGCCAGGCCAGCCGCGTGAGATACTCCAGCGGCGTTTCGCCCGGCGGCGAAAGCTCTTCCGGATAGTCGTAGCGCAGTTCGTCGAGCGAAAACGTCGAACGCTCGGCGATTTCCAGCGTGCGCGCCAGCGCCTCGGCGCGCGCGGCAAAGCGCGCGGCCATTTCCTCGGCCGATTTCAAGTACCGCTCGGCATTGGCAAACAGGTGTTCGCCCGCCGCCTCGACCGTGGTGCCCAGGCGAATCGCCGTCAGCACGTCCTGCAAGGCCAGCCGCGCCGCGGGCGTGATAATGCACGTCGCCGGCCGCCACCAGCGGCAGCCCCGCTTGCCGCGCCAGTTCCATCCATGCCGCCAGCCGCTCCTCGTCGTCAGGCCCCTTGACCAGCTCGCCCAGCAAATAGCAGCGATCACCGAAGAGGTCGCGAAAAGGCTGTAGGCTGCAGGCCGGAGGCCGGAGACTGGAGGAAAGAACTTCAACTGGCGAGCCGGGGGCATGAGCCCCCGGACCGGATTGCCCAGCCGCGGCCGATGGCTTCGGTTGTCGAAGTCGAAGCGAATCCGGCGGCTTTGGCTGCTGGAATGGAAGCAATTGGCTCCGCCCGGCAGTCCCCGGGCTCACGCCCGGGGCTCGCCCGCCATGAGTCACTCCTCTCCGTGTCCTCCGTGCCCTCTGTGGCCTTTCTTCTTCTTCTTCTTCTTCTTCTTCCTTCAGCCTACAGCCCACAGCCCACAGCCTAATCCCACACATCAGCCCCTCGGCGTGCTCCGCCAAATCGGCGAAGCTCAAATGGAACGCTCCCTTGGGCGCCTGGCGGCGGCCGCGGGTGATCAGGTGCGCCAGGCGGCCGTAGCTGGCCCGGTCGGTCGTCCACAGCACGACGCCCGGCGCGTCGACCAGCTCGATCTCGGCGCCGACGACCAGCTTCAAGTTCAAGTCCTTGGCCGCCGCGTGGGCCCGCACGACGCCGGCCAGCGTGTTGCGGTCCGTCACCGCCAGCGCGGCCAGGCCCAGCTCGGCGGCCCGTTGGGCCAGCTCGTCGGGATGCGAGGCCCCCTCGAGAAACGAGAAATTGGTTTTGCAGTGCAGCTCGGCATAGCCCGGCCCGTGCGCGCTGGGGCGCCGCACAGCGGCAGGACGCGGACGTTTTTTCGAAGCCGGCTGCTCGGGCATGGGTCTTGGGGGCAACGGGGTGAAACGGCGCGTGATCGTAGTTCGCTTTTTTGTTCAACTGAACGCCCCGTGTAAAAACCAGCGCCCGACTCGTCAACTGGCGGAACAGCCAGTAGCGGTGGCCGGTGGCGGTTTCGACCTGGTAGTAGTCGCGGCGCACCAGCCGCGTCCGCCACCAGGAAGTTTCGATCCGCTCGGGCCCCCACGAGCGGACGATCCGCTCGTCGCGGCCCGCCAGGCGAAACTGCGCGGGCGGCCCTTCCGGCGCGACCGACAACACTTCCAACGGCCGCGGCCGCGGCTCGAGATACAACGGCCGATCGCCGGGCACCTGCGGCTCGCTGGGCGAACGCTTCGCGCGACTGCGGCGGCCGGCGGGCAGCGCGGCCAGCGGTTGATACTGGCAGGCAAACTCCGGCTGCGCGTTGGCCAGCAGCCAGGGCCGCGTCACGGCGTGCGAGCCCAGCCGATTGCTCAGCCGATCGACCAGCGCCGCCAACTGCCGCGGCGAGGAGATCGTCTCCGGCTCGACGAAGGCCATGGCTTGCTGCCGCAATTCGAGCCGATCGAGCGCCAACACCCGAATGCCCACCGCCGCCAGCGGCTCGCGAAAGCGGAGCCGATCGAGCTTCAGCCGTACCAGCTCGCCAATGTGCCGCGGCGCGGCGCTGGGACGATACAGCCCCACCACGAAACTTGCCGCCGGCCCGCGCCTCGGGCTCGAAGCGGCACTCGAGCCGCAACATGCCGTATCGTTTGCGCCAGGGCCTGGCAGGCGCGGCCGACCAGCTCGTCGAGCACCAGCTCGATCGTCTCGCGCCGCGCGGTGGGATGTTCCAGCAGCGACTCGAAATGCCACACGTCCGGCAGCGCGCACCCGGCGATCGCCTCCGGCGCGGCGCCGCTGGCCCGATCGAGTCGTTCTAACACCAGCGGCCCAAAACGGGCCAACAGCGTCGCGCGCGGCAGCGCCGCCAATTGTTCGACGTGCGCCAGCCCCAGTTCGGCCAGCAGTGCGCAAGTTTCCTCCGGCAGCCGCAAAGCCGCAATCGGCAACGGCGCAATCGCCGCCCAGCTTTCCCCGGGGGGAATGAGGGAGAGGCTGTGGGAGAGGCTGTGGGCTGTCGGCTGTGGGCTGTGGGCTGTGGGCTGTGGGGAGGAGAAGAGAGGCTGTGGGCTGTCGGCTGTGGGCTGTAGGGTTGGTTTCCTCTTCTTCTTCTTCTTCTTCTTCGTTCTTCGTAACCTTCAGCCCACAGCCTACAGCCCACAGCCTGTAACGCGCTACCGCCCAGGCGGCGGCCAGGGTGTCGGCAATGGCAATGCGGACGCTCAGGCCGCGCTGGTGAAACTCGCCCAGCACGCGCTCGGCCAGGGCCGCTTCGCCTCCTTCCAGCGCGCCGATGCCGGTCACGTCGACCAGCAGGCTTTGCGGCTCGGGCCCTTCTTCCAAGGCGACCGACGGCCCGAACCGCTGACACCACGTGGCCAGCAATTCCAAAGCCGCGCGATCGCCCAGCGGGTCGGCCAGCTCGAGGAAGAGGCCGGAGGCTGCAAGTTCACCCGGCGAGCCGGGGGCGTGAGCCCCCGGGCCGGCTCGCAGCGCCGCGGCGCGCGAATGCTGTGCGTGTTGAAAATGTGATTTCGAATCGTGTTGAAATCGTACGGGTGCGGCCCGCTGTGCCGTCCCCGGGCTGACGCCCGGGGCTCGCCTCTTTTGCTCCGGCCTCCGGCCTCCAGCTTCCGGCCTCGCCACCGCTTCGGCCAGCGGCATGCCGATGCGGATGGCCGCGTCGGGCTGCCACACCGCGGCGGCGGCTTCGGCCAGGCGGTCGCACCAGGCGGTCACGCGGGCCCCCTGAGACGCGTGGAGTTGATAGAGGACGACCGCGCGATCTTTAAGCTCGGCGCGATCGACGGCGAGTCTTTGCAGCGGCCAGTTGGGCAGCCAGATGCACAGGGCGCGTTTCATGGTTGGCCTCGGCAGAGAGAACGCTGGGAGAGGATTCAACGCGAGCGGAGGGAAGCTCGATCGCCGCGCTGCCCCCTTCGGCTCCACCGCGCCAGCGAAGCAGCTCGACCTGCAACCGTCGTCGTCGGCCGGCAGCCGACGCCGCCGGCGCGGCAAGCGGTTCGACGAGCAGCCGCAACTGGGCCCAGCACGGCTCGTGACGCGCCGCGGGCGGGCGGACCAGCAAGCCCACCGCGCCGCTCGATTCGGCCGCCAGTTGCCAACGGCGCAGCGTGTGTTCGTCCAGCGTGGATTTGTCCAGCGTGTGTTGATCCAGCGTGTGCTTGTTCATGTCGCCGGGCACGCACCACACGGCCGCCACCCCCGGCCAGCCCAGCGCCTGGTCGATGGCCCAGGCATGGTCGGCATCGTTCTGCGGCCGCACGACGACGAGTTGTTGCAGATCGATGCCCAGCCGTCGGGCGGCGGGCGGATAGAACAGCTCCCGGCGGTCGATCGCCACCACGACTCCCTGGCGGCCGGCCGCTTGCCGGGCCAGGGCCAACGCCAGCGTGGCCGTGCCGCTGGCCGCCGTGCCCAGGCACTCGATCAGCCAGCCGCGGCGAACGCCCCGCTCGGGCAGCAGCCGGTCCAAGGCCGGCCAGCCGCTGGAGACCAGCTCAGTAGAAACCGGCCGCCGCGTCGCCTCGATCTGGCGGACCTGCTCCGCCAGCCGGGCCACCATTTCGCTCGTCGAACAGGGTTGCATCGCCGGTTGCATGGCTGAAAAGTCCTCCCGCGCTTGAGTGTACATATGTATCGTGCTAGCATCAAGCCGAGGGTGAGCCATTTTCAAAAAGAGGGGAGATTCGCCGCGCCCGATTCGCGCGAAAGGGGAAGAAAAGTGTGCGCGGCCGAGGGCTTGCGCAGTCGCCAACGGGAAGGCGGGACCGCTCAGCGGTTGGGACGCGGCGAGGCGGTTGATTTGGCCGACTTCGACTTGCTCAGCTCTTCGCGCAACGCGCGGGCGCGCTTGTTGAGCTCGACGTCGCGGGCTTTTATGGCGGCCGACGCGGCGGTTTGTGCCAGGGCGGCAGCGGCGTCGGGCTTGTCGGCGGCGGCCTCGGCGGCAAGCTTCAAAGCCGTTTCGCCCAGCGGCACGGTCGTCTGACGCGTCGAGGCGGCCACGGCGGCGGCCAGCGCCTGCGACTTGAGCTGCCAGGCGTCGACTTCGAACCAACGCGCCAGCTCGTCGACCGTTTTGAGCAACGTGGCCGGATCGCCGGCGGCCACGGCCAGCTCGCGGGCCCGCACCAAGGCGGCGTATTGATCGGGCGCCGCGTCGGCCGCCTCCGAGGCGGCCAGCAATTCGGCGACCAGGGCAGCGCGGGCCGGCCGCGTCTTGGCGGCAGCCAGCTTGGCGGCGAACCTTTGTGCCAACGCTTCTTGCGCTTGGGCCAGCGACGGCTTGTCGGGCACCGCCTGGCGGTGGATGGCCAGCGCACCGGGCTCGAGGAACGGCAGCAAGTCGTCGACCGGCTGGCCGGCGGCGGCCGCCGATTCGAGATAGCGCCGCGCGGGCCCGGTCGCCCGCGGGATCGGCGGCCAGGAACGCGCCGAAAAAGACCTTCACTTGCGGCGACCTGGGGCTGGCGGCGCCTTGGGCGACCACCACGGCGATGTCCGCCGGCAGGTCGGTCACGGTGAAGTCGCGCCTGCCTTCCCTCAACGTGCAGCGTCAGCGTGTCGCCGTCGCACGACACGACCGCCACGAACGATTCGCCCACGGGCAGCTCGTCGGCCGGCTCGAGCTTTTTCATGCCTGCCCGCAGCTCGCGTAAGAAGATCGCCAGTTGGCCGACCAGCGCCCGGCCGCCGCGGAGCTGTGCGCGTTCGTCGGGCGTGCTCGCCAGTGGTTCGGCCGCCTTGAGTTGCCGCTCGGCAGCGTCCAGATCGCGCGACACGATGGCGGCGCGAAAGCGGTTCATGGTCCGCACGAAGCCGGCGCTGGCCGTGTCGGCGGCGGCGCCAATCGACGAGACAACCATGCCGCCGACGAGGACCAGCCCGATGGCGATCGGTCGCAGCACTTTCGATCCCCTCCCAGCGCCCCGTGGCGAGCCCCGGGCCTCAGCCCGGCGATTGAATAGCATCGTCGCTCGGCGCGGCGTCCATCGGTGAACGCCGGCCGTCGCCGCCGGTCGAACCATCCGGGGGCTCACGCCCCCGGCTCGCCGTTGTTTTTCCTACCTACAGCCCACAGCCCACAGCCTTCAGCCTCCCTTCCCGTACCGCACTCCGGCCGCGTTGATCTTTCGCTTGTACACCTTGGCGGACGACGTGACGTAAAGCGTGTCGAGGTTCGGGCCGGCGAAGACGGCATTGGCCAGCCAGGCGGTTTGCGGCTTGGCGATCACGCCGCCCAATCGTCCCTGCAGGTCGAACACTTGCAGGCCCAGGTGCGTGGTGACGTAGACGCGTCCCTCGGAGTCGACGGTCATGCCGTCGGCGCCGCTTTCGCTTTTGCCGGTGGGCAGCGCCATCGTGTAGAAGGGCTGCTTGAACGACAGGCTGCCGTCGCTCTCGCAACGATAGGCCCACAGGTTCGCGCCGCGCATGTCGGCGACGACCAGCGTTTTTTGATCGGGCCAGAGGATCAGGCCGTTGGGAAAGCCGAGGCCCCGGTCGACGACTTTCTTCTGTCCGCCCGGCGCGATGTACCACACCTGGTGGTTTTCAGGATCGGTGAAGTAGATGCCGCCCGCGGCGTTGACCACCAGGTCGTTGCTCTTGACGTCCTCGGCGATCACCGACTCCTTGCCCGCCGAATCGAAAGCCACGATCCGCTTCTTGCCGTTCTGGCAGCCGTACAGCCGGCCGTCGGGCCCGAACATCAGGCCGTTGGTGCCGCCGCTCCCCTCGACGAACGTTTCGACCTCGCCCGCGTCGTTGAGTCGGTGGATCCTCGACTTGAACACGTCGGTGAAGTACAGCCGCCCCTGGGCGTCGACCGCCGGCCCCTCGGTGAACGTGAAGCCTTCGGCCACCAGCTCCCACTCCTGGCCGGCGACGAGCAACTCGGGCAGGGCCACGTTCTGGGCCGCCGCGAAAGCAGCCAGCGCGACGATCAACCCAATCGGCAGTGCTACACGTGAAAGCGACATGATGAGTGAAGCCCCTGGTAATTCGCGATTGTCAATTCTTGGCCCGCGCTTCGACGACGTCCTTCCATAGCCAGCGGAGCGAATCGGGCAGGATCGCCCCGCCGTGCTTGCCATTGTGCGCGCCGTCGCCGAACTCGAAGCGGTAGTCGTAGCCGGCGAATTTCAGCGCCGCGGCCATCTGCTGATTGGCCAAGGGCCAGCTTCCGTGGGCATTGTCCAGATCGTGCGAGCCGTCTTGCAGGAAAACGCGGATCGGCTTGCGCTCGGTCTTGCGGATCAGGGCCGGATAGACGTGGCCGCCGCGAATGTTCGTGAAGCTGCCCACGTGGCTCAGCACCTTGCCAAAGGCGTCGGGCCGCTCCCAGGCCACTGTCCAGGCGCAGATGCCGCCCGAGCTGATGCCGCAGATCGCCTGCTCCTCGGGCTTGCTGGTGAGCTTGTATTTCTTGCCCACCTCGGGCACGATTTCGCGCAGCAGAAAATCGGCATACTGCGGCCCGAGCGAGTCGTACTCGAAGCTGCGGTTTTCGCGCGGCTTGTCGCCGGCCGACTCGGCGGGGATCACGCCCGGGTTGATGAAGATGCCGATCGTGACCGGCATCTGGCCGGCCGCGATCAGGTTGTCGAACACGATCGGCACGCGAAAGTCGCGCTTCGGGTCGACATAGGTGCGGCCATCTTGAAACACCATCACGCAGGCCGGCTGGCTGCCGTCGTATTGCTTCGGCACGTAGACCCAATAGTCGCGCTCGGTGCCGGGAAAAATCTTGCTCGTCCAATGGGCCTGGGAGACCGTGCCCTCGGGCACGCCGTCGTGTTGCTGCGAATCGGGGCCGAGCTGATAGTCGTCGGCCGCGCGGGCGGCCGGCGCCAGGCAAAGGGCCGCCAGGGCCAGGGCAAACGCGGCGCACCGCGCCGGCTGGGGATGGCAAGATTCGTGCATGGGTTCTCCCGGGAGGGCACCTCGGCGTTGGCGGATATAATAAAACGATGCGCGGCCGCCGCGCTCGGGGGCGGGTCGTCGCCGCGGTCCAAGCTAACCGGGGGGAATGCCTGTGGCAAGTCGCCCGGCGAGCCGGCCGGCCCGCCGCGTTTAGGCCGGAAAAACCGGTGCCGCCGGCCGCCGCGGCGCATCCGGCTGGCCGCGACGTAGATTTTCAACGCAGCACGTCCGCCGGCCCTTCGTTCGGGGCACGGCAAGCTACGGACGACCATGCGAGCGAACGCAACCAGACCAGCGGGCAACGATGCGGCTTTTGAGCTACAACATCCACAAGGGCATCGGCGGCCGCGATCGCCGCTACGATCTGCAGCGCGTGATCGAGGTCATCGAGCAAGAGAACCCCGACCTGATCTGCCTGCAGGAGGTCGACCACCACGTCCGCCGCTCGCGGTTTCACGACCAGCCGCACTTGCTGGCCCATCACTTCACCGCCGTGGCGCACCTGCGCCAGACGAACGTGCGGCTGAAGACCGGCGGCTACGGCAACCTGGTCCTCTCGCGCTGGCCGTTCCGCTCGAGCCACCAGATTTCGCTCCGCCTGGCCACCAAGAAGCCGCGCGCGCGCAACTCGCCGTGGTCGAAACGCCCGAGGGCCCGCTGCACCTGGTCCATTGGCACCTGGGGCTGGCCGAGAAGGAGCGGCACTGGCAGGTGAACCACCTGCTCGCGCATCCGCTGTTTCGCGCGGCGGGCGATCTGCCGGTGGTCGTGGCCGGCGATTCGAACGACTGGCGCAACACGCTGGCCGCCGGGCCGTTCGCCGAGCACGGCTTCGCGCAGGCCACGACGCCCGTCTCGCGGTACCGCTCGTTCCCGGCCTATTTCCCGGTGGGCTCGCTCGACAAGGCGTTCTTCCGCGGCAGCGTTTTCGTGCGCAGCGCCCGCGTCGTGCGCAGCCGGCTGGCGAGGCGAGCCAGCGACCACTTGCCGCTAGTGATGGACTTTCACCTGTCCGAAGCGCACCTGATCGCCGCCAACGGCTCGGCGTGAGCGTTCACTCTTCCTTGAGTGCGTCCTTGATGATGGCTTCGATGTCGATTTCGCCGGTCTCGATGGCGTCGAACAGGCTATCGCGCTTGGCCTTGAAGTCGAACTCGTCGAGGCGGGCCAGAATGCGCTCGACCGCTGCGGGCTGATAGCCGCGCCCAGCGAGCCACTCGCGAATTTCCGAATGTTGATCACTCATGGCGAGCCGAGCCCCTTGCGTGCGAAGAATGAACGCGACGGCGCGGGCGATTCTAATCGAGCCGAGCCGTCCGAACAATCGGGGATTGCACCACGACAACGACGCCGGACGTGCGGCATCCACCCGCTCGTGGCTTTAGCCCAGCACTTCCGCCCCGCGGCCCTGCTGGATCAGCGGGACGTACGTCTCCAGTTCCCGCGCCGTGGCCGGGTCGGTCAGATCGACCGTGGCGCGGCGTTCGGCCGACAGGTAAGCGGCCATCGTCAGCCGCACGATCTCGACGCCGTAGTGCCAATCCAATAGCGGCGGACGGCCGGTGGTGAAGGCCGCCACGGCATCGTCGTTTTCGTCGGTATAGCCGTACAGGTCGGCTTCGTTCGCCTGCACGGCCAGCAAGCCGCGGGTGGCTTGCGATTTCTCCAGCGCCAGCTCGGCGTCGGAAATGGCCGTGGCCGCCGCGTCGCCGATGAAGATTTCCAAGGGCGAACGCAGCGTGTTCATCTCGAAAGCATAGCCCGGGCCGATGCCGTCGAGCGCCAGCCGCAGCCCCTGCTTGTCGTACATCCAGGAGACGGTGAACTGGGCTTTGATGTGCTCGCCGCTCTCGGGGTTCTTGTAGGTGACCATGCCGGTGGCAAAATCCTCGGCCGGCGTTTTGCCGTAGTCGACGCCGTGGCGCTCGGCCAACTCGCGCCGCCAGCGCGGCTGGCCCCACTTGAGCAGCGACAAGTCGGCCTGCACGCTCACGGGCTCGAGGAATCGCACGCCCTTGCCCGGCGGCGTGAGCGCGTACCAGCCGACCGCCAGGCAATGGCAGCCCATGTCGCTCATCACGCCGCCCCCTTGCCGCATCGGGTCCCAGAACCATGGGTTGTGCGGGCCGGCGTGCTCTTCGGCCGAGCGGACCAGCAGCGGTGGGCCCATCGCCTCGACGATCGGCGCCAACTTGCGCGGCTCGTTTGCATCGACTTCATGTGCAATTGGTTTTCGAAGTAGGCATGGCGCAGGCCGGCCTCTTCGACGAGCTGGACCACGCGGCGGGCCTCGGCCAGGTTGCGGGCCAGCGGCTTTTCGCAGATCACCCCTTTGAGCTCAGCGCCCGCGCGGGCCGCGGCGACCACCTCTTCGACCATTTCCACGCGGGCGAAGTTCGGCGCGAACAGCGCGATCACGTCGACGTGCCTGGCCAGCTCCGTGATGTTCGCAAAGATGCGGCCTTCGCCCAACCCGTGCTTCTTCACGAAGGCGGCCAGTTGTTCCGGCGGCCGCCGCGAGACGAGCCCCGCGACCTCGACCCCGCGCACCTGCTGCAGGGCCCGCAGTTGAAACGCCGAAATGAATCCGCCGCCGGCAATACCGTATCGCAATGGTTTCATGATCCGATTCGCTGAGTGCGCTTGGGAAATTAAGACTTTCAGAGTTTAGCGAAAGAGGAGTGCGGACAGGAAGCGGCGGATGGCGCGATCTCACGAATCGCGGCGAGGCAGCTTGCTCTCGACGAAGGCTTCCAGGAATTCGAATGCACGGCGCTCGGCGGGGCCGGCGGTTTTTTCTACTAGCGGGCGAAGGCGGGCCAGCTCGGTGCGAATGGTTTCGGGCGGCAGGAAATCAGTGCGGGTGGCCAGGATGCTGGCTTCCAAAACGGCGTGTTTGGCGCGGTTGAAGCCGAGGAAGTCGCGCAGCCGCCCGGCGGCCACGACGTCGCAGGCGATCTCCACCCGCTCGCGGCTGTCGTCGAGCGAACGGACGCGCAGCTCATAGTAACGGCACGCGCCAGCCAGGATGCGGCCTTCCACGGCGGTGGCCCCCAGCAGCGGCGGCTGCGGATCGAGCGCACCGACCGCGGCCCGTGCGATCATCTCCACGTCGTCGGTGACGTGGAACACGCCGGCGCCGGTGCGCTTGAGGTTCTGATAGGTCGTCGAAGTGTTGTAGGGCTTGAGCAGCAGCCGCACGATGTTGGGCGCATCGTCGTCGACGTGCGGGCCCATCGGCGAAATATTCACCGTGCCGTCGGCGTTCAGCGTCGTGACGATACCTTCCAGGATCAAGAAGCACCTCGTTCGAGCGAACGCCACCTCGCCGCACCTGCGGACGCTGCGACCCTACTAACCCAACGCGCAAGCAAAGGCCGCGCCCACACTAACCCGACGCGCAAGCGAGGGAGATCTTCGGGTAGCGCCGTGCCAAAGGGCCCTCGCTTGCGCGTCGGGTTAGTTTGGGAGAATTCCTCGCTTGCGCGTCAGGTTGGTTTTGAAAACGCTCCATCTGCGGCTAGCTCCATCTGCGGCTAGAAAGTTACCGGCGAGTTGGGCAGCGGGGCCGGTGGGGGCGGGGCGGCCCGTTCGCTGGCGATGGTCGGCAAATGGCCGGGCGGCTCAAGGCCCGCTCGGCGCAAAAAAGCTGCCAGCAGGTCGTAGCCGACGTCGGTCAGGATCGACTCGGGATGGAACTGCAATCCGACCACGGGCCAGCGGCGATGTTCAATGGCCATCACCGTGCCGTCGGACGTCCAGGCCGTCACTTCCAGCTCGTTGCCCAGCGACTCGCGCTCGACGATGAGCGAATGGTACCGGGCCGCGACGATCGGGCTGGGCAACCCGGCGAAAACCCCGCGCCCCGCGTGAAACACCCGCGACGCGCGGCCGTGCATCGGCTCGCGGGCCCGCACCACTCGAGCGCCAGCGCGGCGCCAATGGCTTGATGTCCCAGGCACACTCCCAGGATCGGCAGCCGCGCGCCCAATTCGCGCACGACCTCCAACGAGCAGCCGGCCTCGTTCGGCGTGCACGGCCCGGGCGAAATCACCACCGCGGCCGGAGCGAGCGCCGCCACGCCGGCCGCGTCGATCCGATCGCTGCGCACGACGTGCGTCGTCTGACCCAGCCGCTCGATGTAGCGCGCCAGGTTGAACACGAAACTGTCGTAGTTGTCGAGCAGCAGGATCATCGCTTATGTCCAAGCCTCGGTAGCCGGGCTCTTTGAACCCGCTGTGTGTTCTCTGGATTCACCGGCCTCACAGAGGCCGGCTACAGTAGTCACCGCAGCGCTCGCACCAGCCCCGTGGCCTTTTGCCAGGTTTCTTCGTACTCGCGCTCGGGAACCGACTGGGCCACGATGCCGCCCCCGACCGGCGCCTGCCACCAGCCGCGGCTGGCCGTGATCGTGCGGATGAGGATGTTCGTGTCCAGGTTGCCGTCGAATCCCAAATAGCCGAGCGAGCCGCAATACGCGCCCCGCGCCGTCGGCTCCAGTTCGGCGATGATTTCCATGGCCCGCACTTTCGGCGCCCGGTCACCGAGCCGCCGGGGAAGGCCGCCCGCAGCAGGTCGATCGCCGTGCGCCCCGTTCCAACGTGCCGCACACGGCCGACACCAGGTGCTGCACGAATTCGTAATTCTCCAAGCGACAAAGCTGCGTCACGCGCACGCTGTCGCTGGTCGAGACGCGCGACAGGTCGTTGCGCAGCAGGTCGACGATCATCACGTTCTCGGCACGATCTTTTTCATTCTGCAACAGCTCGTCGCCGGCGAACAGGTCGGCCTCGGGCCGGGCGATGCGCCCGCGGGTGCCCTTGATCGGCCGGGCCTCGACCTGGCCGGCTTCGAGCTTCAAGAACCGCTCGGGCGAGGCACTGACGATTTGCGTCGGGCCCAGGTCGAAATAGCCGGCGAACGTGGCCGCGTTGCGGTGCCGCAGCCGCAGGTACAACTCGGCCGAGTCGCCGTGGGACGGAAAGAGCAGCCGCTGCGCGATGTTCACCTGGAATACGTCGCCGGCATGGATGTACTCGATTGCCCGGCGGATGGCGGCCAGGTAAGCCTCGCGCGAGAAGTTGCTGGTGAGGCCGGGCAAGTCACCAACGGCGAATTGCGGAGCCAGACGCTCAGGCGCCAGACGGTCGTCGCCCGCGTCACGAGCGCGTCGGCAGCGGCCCGGCCAGCCAGTTGCGAAACTGCTCGATCCGCTCTGCCGCGCGGCGGCGGCGGGCGGCCGGCGTGTCGGCAGGGAAACCTTGCGAAATGATCCAGGCGCGATCCGTGGCATGGTCGATGGCCACGACCACGTCGTACAGCCCGACGGCCAGGGCCGGCACGGCGAACTCGTCGATGGCCGGCACCGGCAGGCGCTCGAGCGACCGGCCCAGGTCGTAGCCCACCAGGCCCGCGGCCCCACCTTGAAACGGGGGCAGGCCCGGGATCGTGGCGGCCGCGAACGGTTTGATGCGGCGATCGAGCTCGGCCAGGGCGTCGCGGCCGCCGGCCGGCAGCTCGAGATAGTCGAACGGGTCGGCCGTCAGAAACGAATAGCGGCCGAGCGCGGCGTCGCGTCGCGCGCTGTCGAGAAACAGGCAGTGCGGCCGCTGCGCCAGCCGCGCGAAGGCGGCTTCCATGTCAAACGACCCGGCCAGCGGCTCGACGAGCGCCCCGGAGTCGGTCTCGAACGGCACGGTCGGATCGGCTTTCACGATGGGCGCGGGCCTCGCTCGGTTTCGGGCGGAGTCGCCTCGTCGGACGTTGCCGACGGCGGACCGTCGGCCGCGGCACTTCCACGTGGAAGACGATGATAGCATTCGGCGCGGGTGAGCAGGCCCCAGTCGAGGGCTTCGTCCTGCCGGTAATCCTTGCCCAGGGTCAGCGCCGTGACCGCCTTGGCCAGCTCGTAGCCGAGATAGAAGGCGTGGTTGGCGTCGATCGGGCGTGGCGCGGCGGCCGTCAGCCGCTCGAATAGCGCGAACGGGTCGGCATCGGCGGCGTGCAAGCCGGCGGTGACCGCGTGCAGCCGGCCGTCTTCAGCGAACAACCGGTAGTTGGGGTCGCGGATTTCGCGGGCCAGGCGGTCGAGCGTTTCGTCGCCTTGCCGCACGATTTCGGCGTCGCGGAGCATGACCAGCCGCGGCTCGAGTCGCTTGGGCAGCGTGCGATGGCGGTGGGCGTAATAAACCAGCCGCCGCGCCGCGTCGCACTCGCGCACGCTGCTGCGGGCCCAGTTGATCACTTCGGTCGTGAGCACGCTGCGAATGCCCAGCTCCTGGCAGAAGCCAAGCAGCACGACGTTGACGGGCGCCGAATCGGCGTCGGTCAGTTCCGTGAGGTTGCCGATGCCCATCATCATCTCGGCGTCAGGGTAGCGGCGGCGAGCACGTCGAGGTAGCGGCCCAGGCTGGCGGCGAAACCGAAGCCGATCGGCTCGAGGATCGGATCGATCCGCAGCCGCACCCCGCGGGCCGCCAGATACTCAATGGTTTCGTCGAGGCCCGCCAGCGTCGCCGGTTCGTCGGGCACGACGACCACTTCGGCGCCCCAATCGACGGCGGCCGCGCGATTGGTGCTGTTGACCGACAACACCAGCCCGGCACCGGCTGCCACGGCGGGCGCGACTTCGACCGGGTTCATGCTGTCAATCGAGACGCGGTGCCCCCGCTCGACCAGCGCGCACACCGCATCGCCAACGCCGGGCCATATCTGCCCGGGATCGCAGCCGACGTCGATCACGTCGGCCCCATCCGCGCGCAGGCGATCCGCCTCGGCGACGATCGCGTCCACGGTCAACTGCGGGGCGTGGTTGATTTCGGCGATGATCTCGATGTCCCAACGGCCGTAATCGGCGGTCGTCGGCTCGTGGCCAAAAAACTCGCCCAGCCGCCGCAAATCGCGCGGACCGCGGACCACTGGCACGCCGGCAACCCGCTCGACCGCGTCGAGCCCGCCCTGGACATAGCCGGGGAGCATCACGCGCAACGCGCCCGGCGGCACGTGCAGCCGGCGGGCGATCCACTCGGTCGTCATCAGCGCGGCCACGGTGATCGGCAGGACTTCGACCGAATAGTCGCAGCCGATGCGCGGCGCCAGCTCGGCGAGCACTTCGCCGAGCGAGTGTTCGGCCAGCCGCCCGGTGACAAAATGGATGTGCTCGCGCATGATTGAGCCGTCGCCGGCCGTCAGGCCTGCTTGAAGCCGCCGTTGACGGCCAGGGTTTGGGCCGTGATGAACGCGGCCGCCGGAGAAACCAGAAACCGCACCGCGGCCGCCACGTCCTCGCTCTGCCCCCACCGCGCCAGCAGGGCTTCGCCGCGGCCCGCTCGTGCCATTTGTCCGAAGCGCCGCGCCCCACCTGGTCTGAATCCAGCCAGGGGCCACGCAGTTGACGCGCACCTCGGGCGCAGGCTGTGGGCCAGGCTCCTGGTCATGGCCATCACGGCCCCCTTGGCGGCGGCGAATAACTGGCCGCTGTCGCCCGCCATGCCGTGCTCGGCTTGGTCCCAGCCGACGTTGACGATCGCGCCGGAGCCGCGCGATTTCATCCGCGCCCCGGCAGCCCGCGAAAGATTCAAGGTTGCCGCCACGTCGACCTTCAGCAGTTGATCGAGCTTCTGCTGAAAGTCCCAGGCGGCCGCCTCACCGGTGAGGATGTCCGCGCCGGCATTGTTGACCCAGACGTCGACTTGTCCCCGCCACCGCCAGGCTCGCTCGACGAGCGGCTCGTGCGTGCTGCCGTCGGCCAGGTCGCAAAGCACGACGTGCGACTCGACGCCGCAGGCAGCGACTTCGGCCGCCACCGCCTCGGCTGCCTCGCGGCTGGCGCGGGCGTGAACCAGCACGTGGGCCCCGGCGGCCGCCAGCTCCAGGGCGATGGCCCGGCCAATGCCGCTGGAAGAGCCGGTGACGACGGCCGTCTGGCCGGACAGTTCGCTAGCCGGGTTTTGGGGCATGAAACTGCCTGCCACGTTTAGACTTGCAGCAAATGGCCGCAACTGTTGTTGTAGTCGCGGCCGCGTGGGCCAGCAAGTCGCGCCGCCCGCTAGGCGCCGGCGCCGTGCAGGGCGCCCAACTTACGCTGCCGGCCAGCAAGCCGCGTGGACGCGGTCGCAAACCGCAACGTAGTATTAAGTTGTTATCCCCTCCTCACGCGGCGGCAAGTGGTATGGCGCAAGGCGACAAGCGATCAATGGGCGAAAACCTGCTGGATCGCTTGGGTTTTACGGCCTTTGCTTTCCGCGGCTACAACACCACGAACCTGGGCCGCAGCGGCGAACTGCTCGCGCATCCGGCCTACGGAAGCGTCCTCCAGCGCCACCTGGCCGAGGCCAGCCAGATCGCCAGCGACGTCCGCCAGCGCCACGTCGACCTGGTCGCGCGGGTTCGCGAAGGGCGCGAGACCTCGCTGGAAACCTACGACGAGGCGATCGCGATGATCGTCTCGGTCGAGATGGCCCAGCTCGAGATGCTCGAACAGTTCTTCGACGTGCGGCTGAATCGCTCGCGGATGATTTTCGGCTACAGCCTGGGCGAGCTGTCGGCCCTGTGCGCGGCAGGCGTGCTGCAGGTGGCCGATGGGCTGCGGATTCCGCTGTCGCTGGCCGACGATTGCATCGCGCTGGCCGAGGGCGTCACGCTGGGCGTGCTGTTCTCGCGCGGGCCGCTGTTGAACGTCGACGAAGTCAAGCGGCTGTGCCTGAAAATCAACTTCGAGGGGCAAGGCGTGATGGGCATGTCGGCCATCCTCGCGCCCAACACCGTGCTGTTGATGGGCCAGGGCGACACGCTCGACCGCTTTGCCAAACAGATGCACGACGTCTTTCCGGCGCAGGTCTACCTGCGCAAGAACCACGACCGCTGGCCGCCCATGCACACGCCGCTCGTCTGGCAGCGCAACCTCACCAACCGCGTGGGCGTGTTGACGCACACCATGCCCGGCGGGTTCTCGAAACCCGTGCCGCCCGTGTTTTCGCTGGTGACCGGCAAGGCGAACTACAACGAGTACAACGTCCGCGAAATCCTCATCGAGTGGATCGATCACCCGCAGCGACTGTGGGACGCCGTCTACGAGACCCTGGCCAGCGGCATCGAAACCGTGATCCACGTGGGCCCCTCGCCCAATCTGATCCCCGCCACGTACAACCGCCTGCGCGAAAACGTGCAAGCGCAGTTGACCGGCAACTCGCTCAACAGCCTTGGCCTGCGGGCCATGGCGCGGGCCGTGCGCCGCCCGTGGCTGACGGCGCTCTTGCCGTCGCGCACGGCCTTGTTGCGAGCGCCGGCCGTCGAGCACATCATTCTCGAAGACTGGCTGCTGGAACAGGAAGTGAAATAACCGCGCGTGGACCGACGGCCGCACGGGCGCCGCTTGCGGCTTAGCACGCCGCGCCGCTTTCACTCCTTCGGCGGCAGCTCCCAGCAGGCGGCTTCTTCTTCGGTGCGCACCAGCAGCTTGCGGCCGGCCAGCGCCGGGTAGTTCCAGCTTTGACCGTCGACGGCGGCGAACCGCGCCAGTTCGTGATAGGCCTTTGGATTGGCTTCGACCAGGGCGACTTCGCCCGACTCGGATTGCACCAAGAGCAGGTCGCCGACCAGCAGCACCTGGCCGTGGTTGTAGCGCCCCTTGAGCCACTGGCGCTTGCCGGTGGCCAGGTCGATACAGGTCAACACGTCCTCGTCGAGCCCATAGGCGTAGCCGTCGCGCGCGACGGCGTTGGTGAACTTGGTTTTCAGGCCGTGCGATTTCCAGACTTGCTCCACCGTCCACGTGTCGTCCGCGTGGGCAATCTGCCACAGTGCGCTGCCGACGCCGTAGCCCTTGGACAATAGCAGGCGGTCGTCGCCGAGGGCCAGCGCCTCGGAGACGTTGGGCATGTCGGTGAAGCTCTCGGGCCAGGCGTGCTGCCACAGCACGTGGCCGTCCGCCGGATCGTGGGCCGTGACGAACTTCGCGTTGACGATCACGATCTGCGGCACGCCGCCGAGTGTCAGCGCTTCGGGCGAGGCATACGCCGAGGCGTCGTCGCCCCCGCTCCACACCATGTCGCCGTTGGCCAGGTCGTAAGCCACCAGCGAATTGCCGTCGGTGCCGCCGGCGCTGACGATCACCTTGTTTTCGTAGACCAGCGGCGAGCAGCTCTTGCCCCACCGGGGCGGCACCGCGTCGGTATCGTCGACGACGTTGTGATGCCACACCAACTGGCCGTTGGAGCCCTCCAGGCAATACAGATCGCCCATCGCGCCCATGGCATAGACTCGGCCCTCGTGAATCGTGGGCGTCGAGCGCGGGCCGATGCCGGCGATGTTGGCGGCGAAGCGGACCGGCGTCGCCTGGGCCCAAACGAGTTTCCCATTGTCGATGTCGTAGCAGGTGATCAGCTCATCCGGCCCGCGCTGTTCCTGCGTCACGCCCCAGTGGCCGACCACCGCGAAGCTCGACCAACCCGCGCCGATCGGCTGGCGCCACATGAGTTTCGGCGGATGGGCCTCCCAGTCGCGATCGAACGTCACCTCGGGCAGCGTTGCCAGCCGGTTGGGGCCGAGAAACTGCGGCCAGTCGTCGGGCGTGGTGTCCTTCAAATCGGCCACCGCCCCCGACTCGGCAGCCTGGGCCGCGTTGGGCAACAGCTCGTCGGGCCGCGGGCTGAAGCGGAAGGCGAACTTGGGCACGATGTCGCCGCTGACCCGCTCGATGCGGAACAAGAGAAACGCCGCGGCGATGGACAGCAGGCCGGCCAGCCCCACGACCACGCGCACCTTGAGTCGCACGGGGCCGAGGAACACGAACCACAAGAACAGCAGGATGGTTCCCGCTCCGACGGTCGAAAACTTGAACAAGAAGCCCTCGGCCGGCGGCAGGATTTCGGCACTTTCCGCGTACTGCAATAGGCCCAGCGCTGCCCCTTCCAGCACGACGATGGCGATCGGAATCCACAGCCGCAACGGGCTCGGCGGTCCGGGCGTCGTCGGCAGCGGGGCGTCGGGGTCGGACGTGGATGCTTCCATGGTTCGCGCGGGCGAGAGCCCGTCGTGCACGGCTCGATGGCGGTTCAGCAGGCGGCTACCGGGCCGCCAGGGTCTTCAAATAGGCGTACAGGTCGCTCAACTGCTGGTCCGAGAGCGGGTCGAGCAGCCCGCTGGGCATCAGCGAGCGCAGGCTCTTGCGGGCCGACGAGGCTTCGGTATTGGTCAGCCGCACGGTCGTATCGGGACCAGTCTGCAACAGCGTGCTCTCGGGCGATTCGTAGACGATGACGCCGTTATAGACTTGTCCGGCGGCCGTCACAATCGTCGTCGTGTGATAAGTCGGCGAGACGTCGAGGTTCGGGTCGAGGATCGCGCGGAACAAATCGTCGCGCGACATGCGGGCCACGGCCCCCTTGAGCTCGGGGCCCAGGTGGCCGGCCGCCTCGTGGCAGCGCTGGCAGGCGCGGGCGACGAAGACCTCGCGGCCGCGGGCGGCGCTTCCTGCTTCCCATTCGACCTTGGCCAGGCGGCCGCGCCAGGCCGCCTCATCGGCGCCGGACGTGGCGGCCAGCTTCGCGCTCTCGTGTGGATAATACTCGGCGAACATCTCGAACCAGCCCACGTACGCCTTCGCCGGGTCGGGGCCTTCCTCGACGTCGGCACTGCCCTCGGTCCAGAACTCCAACAGCCGCACTAGCGACGGCCGGGGCTGGGCGTGCGCCGGCAAGGCGCAGGCCTGCTTGTAGGCACGCAGGGCGGCGGCGATTTCCGTGGGCGTGGCGTCCATGCCCAAGTACATCAGCGCTTCGGCCGCGGCGGCCACCACGCCGCTTTGGGGCGACGCCAGCGCCTCGACGAACTTCGCGCGGTCGGCCGGATGCGGCGACTCGGCCAGCACCAGCACGACCGCGTCGCGCAGGCCGGCGTGTTCCCATTGCCGTTCCACGAGCCGCCGGGCCTCTTCGGCCGGCAAGTGCACCGCCAGGGCGATCAGCTCGCTGGTCGGCTCTTCGCCGCGGCCCACCGTCGCCCGCCACAGCTTGCGGGTCGCTGCCGGGCGCGTGTCGGCGTCGAGATGTTCGACGAACAGGGCATGGCCCAGGCGGCCGAACTCGCTGCTGGCCACCAGGGCCGTCGGCAAGGCGCGATCGCGCCGCACCAGCCCTTCGAACAGCTCGCCGACGCGCAGCGGCCAGTTGCGGCTGGTAAACGCGCCGCGCTCCTCGAGCTTCTTGTGCAAGGCGAGCAACGCCTCGGCCGTCGCCCGGGTCACCGCGTCGGAGCGCCGGCCGCCGACCAGCGCCGAGGCGATCAAATAGTGGATGTCGTCTTCCACCGTGCTGCCGGGCGTCCACTTGGCGCCAGCGCCGGCGGCAGGTCATCCCGGTCGGCGCCGAGCATGGCCAACAGCCGCGCCAATTCGCGGTCGAGCTCCGGGTCGCCGCTGGGGAACAGGGCGCGCGACCCGCTCGGCAAGCCTGGCTTTCAGCGCCGCGTCGACCTGCTCGGCGGCGTTGCCGCGGTAGCCGATGAAGACTTCAGCGCCTCCTTCCTTCACGCGGACGTCGCCCAGCGCGATTTCCAGCAGCCGCACCGCTTCCAGTTGCCCCGTCGGCTCGCCGGCCAGCTCGGCGAGCGCCTGGCAACACATCAGCATGTCGCCGGGCGCGAAGGGGGGTGTCTCGGCGTCGCGGCCCGTGTCGGGCAATTGAATCCACAATTGTGCCAGCCGCAGCGGCCAGTTGGCCGCGTCGATTCGCAGCCGCGACAAGAAAACGTGGTAGCTCGCCGCGCCGCTGCCGCGGGCCAATTGGACGGCCGCGGCCCGCACGCGGCGCTCGGGATGTGTCAGGCCGTGCGCCCAGTCGGGTTCGGCAGCCGAATCGCTCTGGGGGACTGGCATCATGGCCAGCGCTTCCCAGGCGGCACGCGCCACGGCCGGATCGGGATCGGAAGTCAGCCTGCGCCACGATCTCCGATGGAGAATCGTCCGCGAGTTTGTCGGCTTCGCTGGGCGCCGATCCGCGCGACAGGGCCCAGGCGGTGCGGGCCCGCACCGAGGGCTCGTTGGAGCGTGCCAGTTGCCTGGCCGTGCCGCGATCGAGCCCGGCGAACAGCTCGACGAGAATCTCGATGGCACGTACGCGATCGTTGACCGGACGCTGCGCGTCGAGCGCGGCCGCCAGGAAGGCCGGTTTGTTCAACGATTGCGCCGCCGGCACCCAACGGGCGCGCGACCAACTGGCCAGCGGCTGATCGTCGCGCAAGCACGTGGTCGAGGAGCGAGTCGGCCTCTGGTTCGATGTTCGGATTCGCGTCGAGGCCCGTGGCGCGGATGCGGAACACGCTGCCGCGCGTGTGGCGGCCGCCGATGGCCACGAACAGATCCCCCTCGGGACCGACGGCCAGGTCGCAGGGGGCGAAGCCAACGTCGCCGGTCGTTTGCAGAAAAATTTCCAGTTTGCTGCGGCACGTGGACCGCGCCGGCTCGAGCGGGAAATAGTAGACACGCCCCAACGTCCAGCAGGCGGAGAACACGCCGCGGTTATAGGCCAACGGGAAGACGTGATGCCGGTACGCCACCACGCCGGTCGGCGAGCCGCGGCCAATCTCGACCATCCGCTCCACGCTGTCGAAGAACGACTGCGGGCGATTCCAGCCCCGCGTCCAGCCTTGCAGCAGCCAGCCGTGCTCCATCCCCTGGGCCACGTCGAACAGCCGCGTCGGCGCGTACCAGGGCAGATGGTGGTCGCGCTCGCCGTCGGAGTCGACCGTCAGCAGATGGCCGGCGGCGTCGAAATCGAGATCGTAAGGATTGCGAAACCCGTGCGCCACGACGTCGAGCGGCTTGCCCTCGGGCGAAAATCGCACGATGGCCCCGGGATCGCGGATGGCGGACCGGCGAAGTCGTGGTGGTAATCTGCTTTTCGCTCACTCCGGCGTCGTTGCCGCACACGAGGTAGTAGCAGCCGTCCGGTCCGCGCACGAGTCCGTTGGCGCCATGTTCGGGATGGCGCAGGGCGTCCAAATCTCCGGTTTGCCGTCGGCCGCGCCGTCGCCGTCGGTGTCGCGGAGCCGCATCACCGCGTTGTCGCCGGTGCACACCAGGTCGTCGCCGTCGAAGACCATTCCGTGGGCCCCACTGGCCGGCAGGCTGGAGAACAGCGTCGCCCGATCGGCCCGGCCGTCGCCGTCGTCATCGAGCAGGATCTTGACGTAGCCGGCTCCGGCCACGACGACGTGCCCATGGGAGTCGATGGTCATCGAAAAGATATCGTGGGCCAGCGTGTCGTCTGCATAGAGCGAGACCTCGAAGCCCGCGGGAACGCGGAGGCCGAGGTCGTCGTCAGCCGGCAAGTGCGCGCTGCAGCGGCGAGGAGCACGCAGACGACCAGCAGCGATACGCGGGGCAAGGACATCAGGGCCGGTCTCGGTGAGCGGGTTGGCGGGAACTGCGCGGGCCGAAAGGTTCATGCTATCTTGCCGGGCGGCAGCGAACAATCGCCGCCGCAATTACGGCCGGAAGCCACCAACATCCGCTACTTCAATTCCGTCGCCGATTTTGCCCCGCGCGACACCAGCCAGCCGGCCAGTTCGCTGGCGTCGCTGCGGCGGGCGGCGTCGAGCGGCGTCAGGCGGTCGTGGCCGATCCAGTTGAGGTGGGCGCCGTGGTCGAGCATGAATTCGGCCGCTTCGCGCTGGCCGCCGTGGCAGGCGCACCACAGGGCGTTGCTGAGATCCTCGTACGATGGACCGTGGTCGCCGCTGAAATGTTGGCGAACCGCGCTCGATCAGTCCCATCGCGGCCGACTGCCAGAGGTTCGTCTTGGCGCCGCGCTTTACCAGCCGGCGGGCCGCATTCCACTGGCCGAAGGCCACCGCGTCGGCCACCGGCGTGCCGCCGCCGATCACGGCCCCGTCGGCTTCGATGTCGGCGCCGCGGTCCAACAACCGATCGAGCACTCCCACGTCGTCGCTGCTGGCCGCCCAGTGCAGCGGCGTTTCGCCGTGCGGGCCCGCGCAGCGGGCGTTCACCTCGGCGCCGGCGGCAATCAGCGTTTCGACGGTCTCCACGCCGTTGGGAAAATGCCCGGGCCAATCGGTGGCCGTGTGCAGCAAAGTTCGCGAGTGGTCACCGCCAATGGCACGACAGGGGTCGGCCACGCGCGCGATGGCCAGGTCCGGGTTGTCGGCCAGCAGTTGCTTGAGCATGGCCAGGTCGCCGGTGCGGATCGCCGCCACGGCGGCCACGGCCAGCGGATCGTCATTGGCGAGCTGTCGCATCGTCGGCTCCCGCTGCGACCAGGCACCCCGACGCTCGTCGCAGCAGTCGCCATTCTAGCGCAAGAAACGCTTCCCGGCACCGCGTTTTTGCCCGGCGCTGTTTTTAGCCGCGGATGGCTACGCCCCAGCCGATGCCCCGGCGATAGGGGCCGTAGTAGTACGGGTAGCCGTAGGGATAGGCGTATGGCGGCGGGTAGGGATAGTAGGCGCTGGCGGGTAGGGGGCGGCGACCGGTTGCGGTGCGGCGACCGGCGGCGGAGCTTGCATCGCCTGCACGATGCGCGGGCTGACGCCTTGTTGCTGCAGGGCGATCAGGTCGGCGGCTTGCAATGGTTGCACCAGGCCGTGATTGCGGACCTGCGTGATGATCACTTCTTCGGCCACCCCGGCCCGCGTCATGTTGACGACGTCGGACATGGTCACCGCGCCGGGCATGGGGTGGCCCAGGCGGGCTTCGATCTCGGCCTGGTTGCGAGCTTCGATCTCGTCGAGGCTGCCGCCGATCGCCGCGCCCGACAGCGCGCCGACGCCGGCCCCGATGGCCGCGCCCGCGCCGGTGTTGCCCACGGCGTTGCCGACGAGGGCGCCCGAGCCCGCGCCGCCGAGGCCGCCCATGAGCCACCCTGGTCCGAGCGATAAGGAGACGCGCAACCGCCGGTCGAAACCACCAGACCCACGAGTGCCCAAACCGGCCAGGCGGCCGAGCGGCAAATCATAACGCACCTCATTTCGCCAAAACGCACCGCCAGCATCCGAAAAACGCGGCGCGGATAGTCCCGAAAGCGGTCGGCGGCGTCAAGAGAAGCTGGGCGAGCAGGGCGGCTGGCGCTACGACGTCGCGGGGTGCTCGCTGCGCCATTCGCCCCATTTTTTCAGGGCCTTGTCGCGGTCCTGCGTGCGGGGGAACAGCAGCGTTTTGGGCAGGAAGATGCTGGCTGCCTGCGGCAGCGTGTAGACGTAGCCGTAATCGGTCAGCTTTTGGCCCGAGAGCTGGACAGCGACCGACAATGCCACGTCGCGAAGCTGGAACTCGACCTGCCGGCCGATCCCGGGCATCTGCAGATTGCCGCAGGGCGTGACGTCGGCCAGGAACTTTTCGGCCAGCGTCACGTCCGAGGCGTCGCCGTAGCGGCCCACTAGCATCAAGGCGTTCTGCCGCGCCTGGCCCGGCGAGCGCTCGTCTCCCAGCATGCGGCGGGCGATCGCCACCGCCTCGCTCTTCAGCTCGTAGATCGCGGCCAGCTTCATGTTCTCGGCGCTGACGGCCGGCCCGGCGGGCTTCGTGGTCCACATGCCCACGAGCTTCCGCAACAAGGGAGCCATCTCGGTGCCCTGTGCCTCTTTGTGGAAGCTGGGTTGATAGACGAGCCAGGGAATGAACTGCGCCGCCAGATAATCGTCGACGTGCACTTCCGACGCCGCGGCGATGAACAGCACGCTGGCCGTGGTGCCCAGCGTGATGTGCCGGGCGCCGTAGTTGGTCGTGACCAGCTTGACGACCGAGCGGCAGCGCTGTTCGAGCGCGTCGCTGGCTGCCTCGGGGTCGTTGGCCAGCGTTTCGAACAGCTCGCCCTCGGAGCGCTGCATTTCGACGAACAGATGGCGGGCCACGATACTCGTGCCGAATATCGCCGAGAAGCGGTCCCATCCGGGCAGGGTGCGCTGGCCCTTGCCATCGAAGTCGGCGGCGAAGGCTTCCAGCCGGTCGCGGAAATCGGCGGCCGACACCTCCGACAGCGCCGCCTTGGCCCGCACGCGCACTTCGGCGTCGGGATCGGCCGCGGCGGCCGCAAGGGCGTCGGCGCGACGATGCCGGCTTCGATCAGTTGCCGGCTGGCCCGCTCGCGAACGGCGAACCGCTCGCTGCCGAGCTCGTGAATCCAGCGGGCGATCTGATCGGCCTCGGCGGGGTCGCCGGCGCGGGGCGTTCGTCGGCCGAAGCCGGCAGAACGAGCAGGGCCAGGGCGATGGCCAGGCCGCCGCTTGCGGTGCGAGCCAGATTTGCCAAGCAGAAGGGGTGTGCCATGGAGAAGTCAATGCCCTTTTATCGCCCTTGCCGCCACGCAGCCATTCTAGGCGCCGACGTAGCGAGCGTCCAGGTCGAACCGTGGCCCGGCGGTCGTGGCTGAACAGACGGTTCAGCCGCTACCGGCCCGGCGGCACGCTTGCGTGGGCTCGGGGGGGCGATTAGAATGCGGCTGGGATTTGCGGCCGCTTGCAGCCTGACTGCTAAAGTGCCATCGCTGGAACGGGTGCATTGAGTACCGCCGGGCGATTCAACTGAAAACAGTGAGCCGCGACTGCAACTTCGCAGTGTCGCGGCTTTTTTTTTAACTCGCGTGAAACCATCATGACTCGTCCACAGGACTCTTCGGCCGGCGGCAGCGAGCAGCCGGGGTTTTCGACCGTGGCCGTCCACGCCGGCGAAGACCGGCAGAAGCCGGGCGACGCGATCACCGACCCGATCTTCTGCACCTCGACCTACACGTTTCCCGACACGCCGCCGTGATCGACTTCATCGAGCAGAAGCAGCCGCGCGAGGAATACGGCCGCTACGGCAACCCCAGCGAGAAGGTCGTCGAGCGCAAGCTGGCGGCGCTCGAAGGCGGCGAAGCGGCCGTGCTCTTCTCCAGCGGCATGGCGGCCATCGTCGGCCTGCTGATGGCCAAGCTCAACGCCGGCGACGAGGTCGTCTTCTTCGACGAGTGCTACCACCGCAGCCGCGAGTTCTGCGCCAAGCACCTGTCGCGGTTCGGCGTCGATGACGCACGCAGGTGCCGGCTTGCGACTACGACGCGATGGAAGCGCGCCATCACGCCGCGCACCCGGCTGCTGGTCAGCGAGTCGCCGACGAATCCGCACTTGAGCGTGGTCGACCTCGAGCGGTTCGCGGCCCTGGGCCAGCGAGCACGGCGTCGAAACGCTGATCGACGCCACGCTGGGCACGCCCTACAACGTGCGGCCGCTGGACGCCGGCGTCGACTACGTGCTGCACTCGGCCACCAAGTATCTGGGCGGCCACAACGACCTGCTGGCCGGCGTGATCGTCGGCTCGGAGGAAAAGCTGGAACCGGTCCGCAAGCTTGCGCGGCATCATGGGCAGCGTCAACTCGCCGCACAACATTTATCTGCTGGAGCGCGGGCTGAAAACGTTCGAGCTGCGGATGCAGCGGCACAACGAGAACGGCCTGGCCGTGGCCCGATTCCTGGCCGGCCATCCGCGCATCGAAAAGGTCTACTACCCCGGGCTTGCCGAGTCCACCCGTACCACGAAGTGGCGCGGCGGACGATGCGCGGCTTCGGCGGCCTGGTGACGTTCCTGGTCAAGGATGCCGACTGGCGGGCCACGGCCGAGGTGGTCGACGCGCGTGCGGATTCCGCGGATCGGGCCCAGCCTGGGCGGCGTCGAATCGCTGATCGAGCAGCCGCTGGTGATGAGCTACTACGAGTGCACGCCCGAGGAGCGCCGGCAGTTCGGCATTCCCGACAACATGATCCGCCTGGCCTGCGGCATCGAGAATTCCGAAGACCTGGTCGCCGACCTGGACCAAGCGCTGGAGCTGTAGCCGAAACCTCATGCAATTTCGCACGCGCGCCATTCATGTCGGCAACGAGCCCGATCCCGAGACGGGGGCCGTCGTCCGCCCGCTCCACCTGGCCACGACCTTCGTGCAGCCGGGCGCCGGCGAGTGGGGCGCGTTCGACTACTCGCGCAGCGGCAACCCCACGCGCAAGGCCTTCGAAACCACGCTCGCCGAGCTGGAAGGCGGGCACCGGCGCGCTGGCCTTCAGCCTCGGGCATGGCGGCCACGCACTGCGCGACGCTGCTCTGGCGACAGCGGCGACCACATTCTGGCCGGCACCGACATCTACGGCGGCACCTACCGCCTGTTGCACAAGATGTGCAACCATGCCGGGGTCAGCGTCGCGCTGGCTTCGACGAGCGGCGACCTGGCGGCCGTCGAGCGGGCCATCACGCCCCGCACGCGGCTGCTGTGGATCGAGTCGCCCGGCAACCCGCTGATGTCGATCACCGACATCGCGGCCTGTGCCGAATTGGCCCATCGCCACGGCGTGCTGCTGGCGGTCGACAACACGTTCGCCACGCCGGCGCTGACGCGGCCGCTGGAGCTGGGGGCCGACATCGTGATGCACTCGGCCACCAAGTACATCGGCGGCCACAGCGACCTGTTGGGCGGCGCGCTGGTCGTACGCGACCAGAAACTCTTCGAGCGGCTGTACTTCATTCAAAACGCCACCGGGGCCGTGATGGGCCCGCTGGAATCGTTCCTGGCCTCGCGCGGGCTGAAGACGCTCGAACTGCGCAGTCCGCGAGCAATGCCGCACCGCGGCGCGGGTGGCCGAGTGGCTGGCCGCCGATCGCCGCGTCAATCGCGTGTTTTATCCGGGACTGGCCGATCATCCGGGCCATGAAATCGCGCGGCGGCAGATGGACGGAGCGTTCGGCGCGATGTTGAGCTTCGAGGTGGCCGGCGACTTCGCCGCGGCCAAGCGCGTGGCCGAAGCGACGCGCTTGTTTCAGCTGGCGGTCAGCCTGGGGGCCGTCGAGTCGCTTATCGAGCAGCCCGCCGCCATGTCGCACGCCAGCTACAGCCGCGAAGATCGCCAGGCCCACGGCATCCGTGACGGCCTCGTGCGGCTGTCGATCGGCCTTGAAGCATTCGAGGATCTGCGCGACGACCTCGACGCGGCACTCGGCAAGACAGGTTGACTCTCCTCGCGCCTCGGGTGCCGCCAGTGGCTCACTCGACCGGTGCCGACCACGTGCTACTTGGCGGCGATCGTACGGGCCAGCGGCCGCAGGATGCCGTCGGCGACGTAGTGGTCGACCATGTCGATGCAGATTCGCGACAGGTTTTCGATCATCTCGACGTAGTTCGAGCCCGGCGGCAGGCTGCCGTATCTGCCGGGCCGTCACATAGACGCTCAACTGCTCCTCGGGAAACTCGCCCGTGCGCACCTGGTAGGCGTTGGTGCGGGTTTCAATGCTCAACCGGCATTGCGTGCGGCAATCGTCGTCGAGCGCCAAGGTGACGGTCGGCTCGTAGTTGATCACCGTGGCGTGCGGCACTTCCAGCAGGCGGCTCCAGGGCAGGGCTCAGGCCCAGCGCCTCGGCCACCAACTGGTTGTGATTGCCGCGGTAGGTGAAGTCGAAGCCGAACAACAGGTCCAAGGCCTCGCAGTCCGAGCGGGCTGACCGAAAGCATGTAGGGCGCCAGCTCCAGCACGAGCTTGTGCTGCTCCATTGCCGCGTCGATCGAGTGCGGATTGACCTGGCCCGAGCAGACCCGGCGGGCCTCGATCGTGCTCCAGCGGTAATGGCCCTGATCCTTGTCCTCTTCGAGGACGAAATCCCCCTTCTCGCGGCAGTAGAAGTTCCGCATGGTGGGATACTTCTTTTGCATGCCGCTCGAAGTATTGCAGGATCGATTCGCGGGTCGTGGGCAGGTCCATCTCCGTGCTGAGGTTCATGTTGACGTAGAAGTCGTCGCTCAGAGAACTGAAGCGATTCATCGAGAATTCCTTTCGCTTGGCCGGCCGCCCGCAGGGGCCGGAAGCGCTGCAATCCGCGGGAGGGGGGAATCCGATTGTGGACAAGCCGGTTCAGTATAAAATGCACGTTGCAAAACTGTCAAAGGCTGCGAGCGGCCAGACACCCGGTTTCACGCCGCCCGGTTTCACGCCGCATTTTCACTGTCGTGTGCGGACGATTCGCTTTGTGCAAGGAGCATGAGCCCCCATGGCGCACGACGAGGCGTTGGAGGTCGTGGCCTTCATGACCGATTTGGGCTGGATGGCACTGGCCGGCCGCGGCGCGAAACTCGTGCAGTTGGCCATCAGCCATCCCAGCCGCGCGGCCACGCTCGCAGCCTTGTCGACCGCGGGCGAAACGCGCGAAACCGGCGCGCGCCTGCTGGCAGAAGCTCGTCGCGCGGCTGCAGGACTATGCCGCGGGCCGCGCGTCGATTTCCGCGATGTCGCGCTCGAGCTCGACCACCTGGGCGCGTTTCAGCGGCGCGTCGTGGCCGCCTGCCGCGCGATTCCTTATGGCCAGACGCGCGGCTATGGCGAGCTGGCCGCCCGCTGCGGCTCGCCGCGCGCGGCCCGCGCGGTGGGCACCACGATGCGGCTCAATCGCTTTCCCATTATCGTGCCCTGCCATCGCGTGATCAGCTCTGGCGGGGGGATCGGCAACTACTCGGCCTGCGACGGCGTCGGCACCAAGATCCGGCTGCTCACGCTGGAAGGCGCCGCCGTGGGCCGAGCCGCGGACCGTCCACGAGCGGCGCAACCGGTCCGCTCGGGCCCGCGTGGGCGCCGCTAGCGGCCTGGCGCCGGCGCGCCGCGCTGCCCCCCCGATCGCCTGCGGTTTTGGCGGGACGAGTCGGGCCGCGCGGGGCCGGCAAAATTGGCCTGGAATTGCCCTGGCCGTTCGGGCACAATAGCGGGCCTTGCCGCCGGCTCACCGTCGATTCTCTTGAGTGCCGCTTTTTAGGGGCTCAAGCCACTCGAAATCGACGCGCGGGCCCGCACCCAGTGATGCCATTTCGGGACAGACCGTTGACAGATCACCATTCGTGGGACGTGGAACGCCGCCCCGACGGCGCCGTGCTCGTGCGCGTGCGTTCGCGGAGCGTTAACGGCCGGGCCTTGCCCGACGCCGTGTTCGCGTTTCGCGCGGGCGATCCGCAGTTCTCGTTCTGGGAAGAACAATGGCGGGTCCGCCAGGTTCTGCCGACCTCGAATCTGCAGGTGCCACTTTCCTGAATGTGCCGCGGGTGGTTACGCTAGGTGCCATGGGACCGTTGGCCGCCCAAACGCCGCGCTGGAATCGACCGCTGCCGCGAATCGGGAACGCTTTGTCGGTGGTTGCTTCGCACTGTTGAATGGTCTTCCGTGTATCGCCATTCTGGCCGCCGATCCGCCCGCGACGGCCGCGGCCCGCGAACTCGGCACGTTTTCGCTGGCCGACGTGCAGGGCGCGACGCACACGGCCGAAGAGCTGCGCACGGCCAAGGCGGTCGTGCTGTTCTTCATCGACACGGAGTGCCCGGTGTCGAACTTGTACGCGCCGCTGATGCAGCGAACGGCCACGGAATTTGCGCGCGAGGAGTCGTCTGCTACGGCGTGCACTCGAATCCGGCCACTACGGTCGCGGAAGCCGCCAGCCATGCCGACGAATACGGACTGAAGTTTCCCATCCTCATCGACTATCAACAACACCTGGCCCGGGCCGCCGGAGTGCGCAGTCACGCCCGAGGCGGTCGTGGCCACGGGCGCGGGCAAGGTGCTATATCGCGGGCGGCTCGACGATCGCTATTCGCTCGACGGCAAGCGGCGAGACGAGCCGCGCGAGCATGATCTTCAAGAGGCGCTCGAAGCCGTGCTGGCCGGCCGCGAACCAACAGTCCGCGAGACGAAAGCCTACGGCTGCCCGCTGCCCAAGCCCAAGCCGGCGGACTGAAGTCGGCACGCGGCCCCAGCCTTTCGCACGGCTCTGCTGAGGGCATCAGGGCCGCCCGGAAGTCCGCTACGGCTACCTCTGGGTTTCCTCCGCCTGCAGCAGCTTGTGCAACTGCTGGCGGTCGCTCTGGTGTTGCGGATCGTCGGCAAGGTTCTGGTACTCGTGGGGATCGGCCTGGTGGTCGTACAGTTCGGCGCCAGCTCGGCCTTCGTCCCACTCGGTGTAGCGCCACCGCGGCGTGCGAACGCTGCGGCCCATGATGCCGTCGTGCCGAACCTGCGTGTAGGCCACGTCATGCCAGGCGGCTTTGGGATCGACCAGCAGCGGACGCAGGCTGTGGCCTTCGAGCTCGTTGATCTTCGGCAGCCCGCACAGCTCGACGAGCGTCGGATAAACGTCGAGCAGCTCGACGAGCCGTTCGCACGGTTGCCCCGCGGCCACGCCTGCTCCGGCGATGATCATCGGCACGCGGGCCGATTCTTCGAAGACGGTCATCTTGTGCCATAGCCCGCCGTGCTCGCCCAGATGGTAGCCGTGGTCGCTGTAGAGCACGACCACCGTGTTCTTCCATAGGCCCAATTCGTCGATGGCCGCCAGCACGCGGCCGATCTGCGCGTCGACGAACGACACGCAGGCGTAGTAAGCGGCGATCGCTTCCTGGCGTTCGGTCGGCGAGATGAGCGGGGTCTTCAGCGGATACGTGAGCGCCGCTTCGGGGATTTTGGCCAGGTGGGCCGGTGGCTCGTCGGCGAGCGGCATCGTGCTCGCAGGGTAAAGATCGAAATACTTCTTCGGTGCCGCGTACGGTGCGTGCGGGCGGCGAAAGCCCACGCCCAGGAAGAAGGGCTCGCTCGCGGCGGCATAGTCTTTCAGCATCGCCGCCGCGCGCGTACGGCCACGACGCCGTCGGCCGTTTCTTCGTCGCGGCTATTGAGCACGGCCCATTCGATCGAATACTTCCGCGGCCGTTCGATCCGCTTCGTCGTGACGATCGCCGGAGCTGGCGGGTGCTTGCCCGTCTCGCGAATTTCGACGTCCCAGGAACGCGGGTCCTCGAAATCGTCGCCCGTGTGAAACACTTTGCCGACGTGGGCCGTGCGGTAGCCGTGGCTGCGAAAGTATTCGGGCAGGAAGGGCGTGTCGCCCAATCGCGTGCGGGGTGGCGTCTCCAAATCGTAAACGCCGGTCGTGTCGGGCCGCCGGCCGCTCAGCATCGAGACCCGCGAAGGATTGCAAAGCGGGTACTGGCAGTAGGCCCAGTCGAAGCGAACGCCGCGGGCCGCCAGCGCGTCGATCGCCGGCGAGCGCACCAGCGGATGGCCATAGCAGCCGAGATCGTTGTTCAGATCGTCGATGGAAATGAGCACCACGTTCAACCGGGCCGGTTCGGCCGCGGCGGCTACTCCGGCATGCAACGCGAGCAGCAATGCAAACAGGATGAAGTGGATCGTGGCGCGTAGCATCGGCTTGGCCGCTTAGCAGGAACTTCAGGTGTCGCTCAGAACTCGCGGCGGCTTTTGGGCCTCGGTTCGGGGAGCAGTTCGGGCTTGGCTCCGCCTTTGGGAGCCGCCGAAGGTTTTGGCTTCGCCTTGGCTGGCTGCTTCCCCAGAAACGGCAGGCTGGGAAGCTGGAAGCCGGGTGCCGCGCGGGTTTCGACCGGCATGATGAAATCGCCGTGCAGCGACAGCCGCCCGTCGGGCGCAAGCAGGTCCATCGCGCCGCCGCGCAGCCACGACAGCGCCGGATACTGATAGTCGTTCGGCACGGGCGACGCAGGCTGATTGGCCAGGGCCGTGGCGGTCCACACCTTGCGCGCCCCCTTCGAGCTGGCGAACTTCGTACGTGCCCGCGAGCGGCGACATGAACTTCGCTTCCAGCAGCCGCTCGGCCGTGGCCATGGCTTCGCCCGGCGGCACGTGCAACTGTTCGCCGAGCATGTTCAGGAATCGCGTGTTGCCGGCGATGATCTGCCGCGACTGCCGATAGCCGTAGGCGTTGATGGCCGGCGCAAAGCCGACTTGGCCAGGTCGTCGGCCCGCAGCCAGACCTGCGCCGGCCGCTCGACCGTTTCGAATCGCAACTGCTGCGAAATCTGGGCGAGAATCTGCGGGTGGAACGACATCAGCGTGAAGCTGTTGAACTGCCGCCGCCAGACGCCCGTCAGCAGCCGCGAGTAGCCGTTGGCGTCGGCCGGCGCGCCGAGTTGCCGCCGATGTACCGCAAGTAGCCGGGCTGGGGCCAGCGCCCAGGTAGCCTTGCAGCCCGTCCCAGCGGGCCGTCAGGCGCGGGCGATGATGCCCGAGCGCGGGTCGAGCACGATCGACGGATCGGCATTGCGCAGGGCACCGAACAAGTGATGTTCGGGGCCGACGTTGAGCTGCCGCCGCGCATCACGGCTTCGAACGACACGATGTCGCCGGGGATCGGCGCCAGCCGCTGGTTGGTCGGTTCGCCCAGCCATTGCGACAGCAGTTCGATATGGCGCGGCGAGAGCGGCGCGGCTTCGACGTCGATCGTCACCCGCTCCAGATTCTTGTCGGCCAGCGGTTCGCGGTGCACGGCGGCCGTGACCGGATCCATCGGGCCCCACTGGTCGGCATAGTAGCTGGCGAAGCGGTGGAAGTCTTCCGCCTCGCGGTGGGTCACGCGTCCCACGTCAACGTCGGGCACGGGTAGGAACGTGCCGCGGCCACCGCGAAGCGAGTCGGCCGGCTTGCCATCGACCAGCACCAGGCGGCTGCCGTCGGCCCGGTCGCCAAACCCAGCCGGCAGCAGGTCGCCGGCCACCAGCTCTGCGACGCTGTCGGCCGGCTTGTGCTCGGCCCGGGCGGCTAGCTGCGCGATCTGAAACAGCTCGATCTCCACGGCCGAGCGCAGCCGCCGGTCGAGCTCGATCTGGTAATGCGCGTCCAGCAGGTTGTGAAAGAATGCCGGCGAGAAGTAGGCGAACACCGTGTCGCCCGCGCCAGCGGCAGGTTCGTCCGCGCCAGGCGAAAGTCGCCCGAGGCGCCCAGCGATTCGTGCTGGCCGGCTCCGGTTGCCAGAAACCATTCGACCAGCTTGCGGCTGGTGGTGACGAAGTGGAAGTCGCCGTCGGCCACGTAGAACGAACGGATCGAGTTGTCGGGGTTCGAGACGAACGACACCGCGTGGCCCGCGATTTCCAATTTCTCTTCTTTGGCGGTCTTGTCTTCCTTGGCCGCGGCCAGCCGCTGCTGTTGCAGGTCGTTAGCCAGGGCGAAATTGCTCTTGGCATGAAACAGGATGCCGATGGCGGCGCCTTCGCGGAGAAAGGTGTCGGTGCCGATCATGGCCACGTCGGCGATCACCTTGTCGCCCAACAGCTCAGCCATGGCGCTTTCGCGCATGCCGAGTTGGTGCTGCATGCGGTTGTTGAGGTTATAGTCGAGCCCGCGCTCGGCGATCAGGTCGCGAACTTCGCCCCCCCAATCCTCCATGCGGTGGCGCATCCAGAGAAAGTTCGGAAAGTTGCCGAAGCGCACGTAGAAGCATTCGATCGGCACGTGCATGGCGATCGGCTCGATCTCCGGTCGGCCGTCTTCGAATCCCGGCGGACGCGGCGCGGGCAGCTCGGCGGGCAGCAGCTCGTCGGCCGCCTCGTTGGGCCGGCTGTCGAGCAGGATCCGCCGGGCCATGTCGATCCGCGCCTGCTCGGTGCCGGCCAGCAGGCTCAACTCGCTGGCCAGCAAATTCGTGTCGCGCTGGCTCGCCGGGCGCTCGGCCTTGAGCTGCATGCGGCGCAACAGCGTGTCGGCCAGGTACTCTTCGACGATCGGCGGATATTCGCGGCCCCGGCCGCCCTGGCTGGCGGCGGCGCCATAGTCGAGCCACCAGGCCCGCGCGAGCCGATCGAAGCCGGCCGCATCCGTGCGCGGCACGACCTGGCCGGCATTGACCGCCGCGGCGCCGGGCATTTGCACCGACAAGTCCAGCGGCGCGTCGCCCTGGAACAAGAACAACACGGTCGTATCCGTGGGGGCCGCGGCGATGAACTCGCGCAGGATCGGGCGGTCGCGCCGCTCGAACACGGGATAGAACACGCGGTTGGCGCGTTCGACGACCATGATTTGCGCGCCGTCGAGATCGATTTGCGTGCCGCCGCCGGCCTGCGAGGCAATGCGCCGCGCCAGGTCGGCGATCCGCCCGCCGCCCCCCTGGCCGCGCAGGATCGGCCGCTGCAGCCGAAAGTCGCCGCCGAAACGTAGCGTCACGCGGCCCACGCCAAACGGGCTGCCGTTGTAAGCCTCGGTCTCGAGCCGGAACTGCGCCAGGCAGGGCGCGGCCAGCAGCGCCAGTAGCAGCGTCGCGCCCAGCGCGGCCGCCGCGGCGCTTCGGTGGCAAGCCGCCACGCGCTGGCAGCTTGGCGGCGCAACCACTCGACTCTCCGTGCGCTGGCTATCCATATAACTGGTTGGCTTCCTTGTAGCCGATCAGCCGGGCGCGGGTCAGGCCGCCGGACACGGCTTCGCCCTGCGGGTCGATGTAGACGCGGCCCGTGGGCAGCGTGGTGCCGGGCTTCACGTCGAGCACGTGCAGATTGAAGATAAACGCCGGCTCGCTGAGCGCCTGGAACCAGTGGACGTTGTCCTTGTAGTCGGAAACCGTGGAGCACTCGCCGGGCGCGAACTTGCGATCGATCGTGGGCTTGATGAGCATGTAGCCGGGCTCGTCCTTGACGCGGTTCCAGTGCCGTCCGCGCAGGTCGCCCTTGAGGATCAAGAAGGCCGTGGCCATGTTATTGTGGCCGTGGGGCACGACCGAGCGCCCCTTCTTCAAGGCGAAAATCTGCTTGCCGAAGCTCAACTCGCTGGGCACGCCCTCGACCTTGGGGAAGCTGAACCGCAGGCTGCGTTCGCCCCGCTCGGCGAAATTGAGGTTCGCCGTCAGGCGGTCGAAGTCGATCAGCTTCAAGACCTCGGCCATCTCGACCTGCGGCAGCAGCTCTTCGATTTTCTTCTGCCAGGCGAGCTGTTCGAGCTTTTCGCCCTTCAGATCGTTGCCCAGCTCGTTGACGTCGGCCAGCCAGCGGATCGCCTTGGGGCGCACCTCGTCGGCGAACAAATCGTGCTGGCAGAGCAGCTCCAACAACGAGAAAGTCAACAGCGAACCGAGGGCCTGTTGATTGAACTCGCGGCGCGAAGGAAGCGGGATGGCCATGGCGTCCTCATTTCAATTGGAGTTCACACGGCTGGAAACGGCGGGCTGGCAAATCGCCTCCCATCGTACTGCTGGGTCGACAGGCTGGCAAACCCGGTGCCGCAGGCATCACGGGTGCCACGCGACGCCGTTAACCTTGCTTTTATCGGTGGCACTGGCGTCTCGCCGGTGCAAGGCGGCGCCATGGCATGGGCTGCACTGGCAAGAAGCCAGTGCCACCCGAGAATGTCACGGTTAACGGCGTTCGGTGCCACGGGTGGCTGCGATGCAGACACCCGTGCTCGAGAGTCGCAAGTCGGCACGGCGACACGGGTGTCCGCTTCGCGGCCGCCCGTGGCAGCCGCTTGGGGGCTCGTCAATCCGTGGTACCCAAGTTGCCAAACGCTTGTAATTGGTTGGCCGGCTGTGCCACAATCGACGGTATGCTAGCCCCCCAGTATTCATTGCGCCGCTTGTTGGCCGTCGTCACGCTCAGCGGGTTCGTCTGTTTGATCGTGGGGGCCGCCTTCTGGGGAAAGATGTGGGGCGTGGCCGCGGTGTTGGCTCTGGTCGGGTTCGTGGTCTTGATGATGGTGCACGGCGCACTATTCGTTCTCGTGCGCGTGCTGGGCCTGGTTCTCGACCGGCAGCGGCAGGCACGCCAGCCGGAAGTGCGGCCCGCCGACTGATGGCCGCCGCGGTCGGCAGCCAAGGGCGGGCCCGCGGCAACGAATGACGATCGGCAGCAGGCCGACGCGACGCGCCCGACGGCTGGCGCGCGACGCCGGTGCCAAAGACCGCGCAAAGGAACAGCGATGATCGGGCCTTGGGGTGCGAGACTGAGCATCGGTCTGGCCGGCTTGCTGCTGGCGGCTACCTGCAGTAGCGCGCTGGCCGCGACGGGCGGCATCCTCAACCTGCCGGTGCCCCCCAAAACGAACATCAACGGCCTGGCGCTGTCGCTCGACAGCCAGTGGGCCGACGGGCGCGGTTATCGCCCGGTGCGAGTGCAGGTCACCTGCACGCCGCCGGCGGCCTCCGATCGGGCGCTGGAAATCGAGTTGAGCGCCGCCGTCTGGCCATCGCGCCCCTACCTCGTGGTTCACACCCAGCTCGAGATTCCCGCCGGCAGCACGGCTGTCTCGCAGGTGATTTCCGTGCCCCAGTTGAGCGCGATGCCGTACATCAGCCTCGACGTCTGGGAAAACGGCAGGCACCTGGACGGCTTGTCGCTGGAGAACTGGTCGACCGGCGGCGGCGGTGCCTTCAGCGGGTGGGGCTCAGCCGAAATCCCGGCAATCTTGTTCGTGACCGCCAAGCCGCTCGATCTCACGAAGCTCACGTTTCTCGCCCAGGATCCGAACGATCGCTCTTTTCGCTTCGCCGCGGGGACGACCACGCAAGCCCTCAAGACGGTCATTAATGCCTCGCAAGTCGATTCCTTCTTCGAACAGGCGCCGGCCGCCCTGGTTGAGAACTGGATCGACTACACGAGTCTCGACGTCGTCGTGTTGTCGCTGGCGGATGCCGAGAGCCTGGCGGCCATGCGCCCCAAGGCCTGGCAGGCGCTGGCCGAATGGACGCTGCGCCGGCGGCAACCTGTGCGTCTATGGCGTAGGCGACGATTGGCACGGCCTGGCCTCCGTCGATGCGCTGTTGCAGCGCCGGCCGATGACGCGCCGCCCGACGACGAAAAACGTGGCTGGAGCGATCCCGATCCGGAAACCTGGAACCGCCGGATTACCCAGGGCTCGGTGCCGGTGGCCCAGCAGACGATGTCCGCCGACGCGGATCGGCAGCCCGGCGACAACGCCGAGGCGGACGCCGACGAGGCCGCCGCGCCGGGCGCGGCGGAGGTGCCGCCGCTCGGCGCAGACCCAAACGGCGCCGCCGCGAATCCGGCCGACCCGCAGCCGGCCGACCCGCAGCCGGCCGACAACGGGCCGCCGAACAAGCGCAATCGCCGCCGTGCCCCCTCGCTGCCAGCGACGTGGCCGTTCGTTTGGAAAGACCTGCAGTTCGGCCGGGTGGTGGCTCTGGCGAGCGACGATCCGTTCGCCTACCCCGCGGCCGAGTGGCGGTGGCTGGTCAACACGATCACGCCGGCTCGCTGGAAATGGCGGTTTCGCCACGGCCTGTCGCTCGACTTGGACAACCCAAGCTTCGACAACTTCCTGATCGCCGACGTCGGGCTGCCGCCGGTGCGGGCTTATCGGGTATTGATCTCGCTGTTCGTGATCCTGATTGGGCCGGTCAACTACTGGTATCTGCGCCGTCACGGCCGGCTGCACTTGTTGCTGTTCACCGTGCCGGCCGCCGCGCTGGTGGCCACCTTGGCGCTGGTCGGCTACGCGTTCATCGCCGATGGACTCGAGTTGCGCTGCGCGCCCGCAGCCTGACGTTTCTCGACCAGCGGCATCACGAGGCCACGAGTTGGGCCCGCTTGTCGTATTACACCGGCTTGACGCCCGCGAGCGGCCTGGTGTTCCCGACCGACACGGCCGTGTTCAGCCTGGAGAAGTTCCCGCGCGGGGACCAGCCCTACGGCGGCCGCGTGCGGCAACTGGCCTGGAACGACCAGCAGCAACGTCTCGCGCGCGGCTGGCTCCCCTCGCGCACGCCGACGCAGTATCTGACCGCGCGGTCTACGACAGCCAGGCCGAGTTGACGATTCTCACCAGCGGCAGCGAACGCTGCCAGGTCGTCAATCGGCTGGGCACGAAGATCCATCACCTGCTGCTGTGCGACGAAGCGGGGCAACTGTTCGCCGGCGAGGGCATCCAGCCGCTGGCGCGGGCCGAACTGAAATTCGTCGCTGCGAGCGACTTCGCTTCGACAGCTCCTTTCTTGAACGCGTTGAGGCACGATCCGCTGCGCTTCCCTTCGCAGGAGCTGGCCGACGCCCAGCAGAAACGGCGCGGCATCTACGCGTCGGTGCGCGCTGCTCGCTACAACTACCAGACCCAGGGCGACCATCACTCCACGGAACTGAGCCTGCTGGAAAGGCAGCTTGATCAGATCGCCGGCCTCGTCATGCGGCGCCTTGCCCAAGTGCAGCTACCTGGCGATCGTCGATCGGCCCGACGACATCAACCCGGGCGTCGGTGGATTGATCGAGTCGCAAAGCCTGCACGTCATCTCGGGCACCTGGTGAAGGGCATGGCCACCGCAAACCATCCGCTGATCGAGCTGGCGCACCTGCACCGCAACTTCGGCCGCACGAAGGCGGTCTGCGACGTCAGCTTCCAGGTCGGCCGCGGCGAGGTGTTCGGTTACATCGGGCCCAACGGCGCGGGCAAGACCACGAGCATGCGCATCCTGGCCACGCTCGACGTGCCCACCGCCGGCGACGCGCTGGTCGACGGCTTTTCGGTGTCGAAGACCCCGATCGCGTGCGCCGCCGCTTGGGTTTCATGCCCGACTATTTCGACACGCAGCCGAACGTGCTGTCGGCGAGTACCTCGACTTCTTCGCCCGCAGCTACGGGCTGGTGGGCGCCGAGCGCCAGCGGGCCCTGCGGCACGTGATGAGCTTCACCAAGCTCGACGCGCTGGCCGAAAAGCCGATCGACGGCCTGTCCAAGGGCATGAAGCAGCGGCTGTGCCTGGGCCGGGCCATGATCCACGACCCGGCCGTGATGATCCTCGACGAGCCGGCCGCCGGGCTCGATCCAAGGGCCCGCATCCAGTTGCGCGAGATGATCGGCCAGTTGGCCGCCGACGGCAAGTCGATCCTCGTCAGCTCGCACATCCTCACCGAGCTGGCCGAAATGTGCGACACCGTGGCCATCATCGAGCAGGGGCGCCTGCTGGCGGTGGGCACGGTCGAAGAGATTCACCGCGCGCGGCAGACGCGCGCCGCTCGGTGTCGCTGCGGGTCTTGGAGGCGCCGACGGCGTCGCGCAGTGGCTGGTCGCGCGGGGCGACGCCCACGACCTGCGGGTCGAGGGCGAATTGATCGAATACTTGCACGACGGCGAGGCGACGCACGAGGCCGACATGCTCCGCGAGCTGGTGCTCGCGGGGTTTCGCGTGGTCGCCTTCGGCAGCCGCACCAAAAGCCTGGAAGACGTCTTCATGCAAGTCACCGAGGGGCTCGTGCAATGAGCACGCTCGACGATGCTGCCGTGGCGGGTGCCGTAAGCGAACTGGCCGCGGCCCGCGCCAGTTCGCGCTGGGACCGATTCGAGGCCTTGCTCGGCCGGCTCTCCGAGCGGCTCAATCCGATTCTCGTCAAGGAGGCCCGCCAGGCCCTCCGCAGCCGGCAATTCACCACCACCTTTTTTCTCACGCTGGCCGCCGGCTGGCTGTGGTCGATCATCGGGCTCCTGTGGCTGGGGCCCGACGCGGTCTATATGGCCGAAGGCGGCTGGATGTTCTACCGCTATCACTTGATCCTGTCGTTTCCGCTGTTGATCGTGGCACCCTATGCGGCCTTTCATTCGCTGTCGGCCGAGCGGCAGGACCGGACCTTCGAGCTGGTGTCGATCACGGCCCTCAGCGCACGGCAGATCCTCAGCGGCAAATTGTCGAGCATCATGCTGCAGATGCTCATCTACCTGTCGGCCATTTTCCCCTGCCTGGCGTTCACCTACCTGTTGCGGGGGATCGACATCTTCACGATCCTGCTGGTCGTGTTCTACACGTGCGCCCTGTCGTTGGGGCTGTCGGCCCTGGGCTTGCTGTTTGCCACGCTGGCCCCGCCGCGCCAGCGGCCCATCGTCACGGCCGTGCTGTTTGCCATGCTCGTGTTCGTGGCATTCGGCGCCGATGCGTCGATGATGTATGCCTTGCTGGAAAGCGGCGGCATGCTGTTCGAATCGTCCGAGTTCTGGGAGGTCAACGCGCTGCTGCTGACGATCTATCTGAACCTGTTCGCGCTGGTGTTCCTGGCGGCGCGCACCCAGTTGACCACCGTCTGCCAGAACCGCTCCACGGCGCTGCGCGTGGCGCTGGTCGTCACGCAGCTTTCGATGCTCGGTTGGACCGCCTACGGGCAGCTTCGCGCGGGCGGCGATTTCGTCTACGGCTACATCTTCTTGAGCGCCGTGGTGTGGTGGGCGGCAGGCACCTTCCTGACCGGCGAGTCGCCCAATCTGTCGCCCCGTGTCGAGCGCGACCTGCCGCAAAGCCTGCTGGGCCGCGTGTTCCTCAGCTGGTTCGCGCCCGGCCCTGGCACGGGCTACATGTTCGCCGTGGCCGCGATGATCGCCATGACGCTGACGGCCCTGCTGCCGTTCAATTGGTTCGCCGAGCAGTTTCACCTCGTGCGGCTGCCGCCCGCCATCGTCAACGCCGCCGGCACGACGACCATCACCGGCGGGGTGGTGCTGCGGGCCACGCGGCCGCAGGTTCTCGAATGCGCGATCATTGCCACGGCCTACGTGACGATCTACCTCGGGCTGGCGAAATTGATCATGTGGGGCATCAGCCGTTTCGGCGAAGTGAAATTGTCGACCCGCTTGACGGTGAACCTGGTGCTGCTGATGACCGGCGTGCTGGTGCCCTGGTCGATCCAGTTGGCCACCCCCTCGATGCGAGACTGGGGCTACAGCTTGCTGCAGATTCCCAATCCCGTGTGGACGCTCTACGAGTGTTGCTTCAAAGGCATTCCGCTGGTCGGGCCGTTGTTGCCGTGGTCTCTCTCGATCGCCGCCATCTGCGTGTTCGTGGCGAACCTGCCCGGCCTGGCCGAAGAAGTCCGCCGCGTGCGCATCGCCAAGCCCCCGCGCGTCGCCGAGGAAGACGCCGAGCTGGCCCTCGAAGCCGCCGGCGGCCCCCAGCCGACGAGCCCCTGGGATGAGCCGTGAGTCGACTTGCTGTCGCGAACGATGGCCGCGTCACGTGGCCAAAAGCAAGAAACGCCCCCGCTTAGGCGAGCCGGGCGGCGCGAGCCCCCTGACCGGCGTCAAGCACGCTCGCGTATCGCGCCAAACAATCCCCCGGCTGATGCCCGGGGCTCGCCGTTTGGCGCATTGCCGCGCGCCGTGCGCTCTCGGCTTGCACCCCTTTGCCGAACTTTCCCCCGCGCAGTAGAATCCTTTCTCTTGCCGCCCGGTGGGGGCTGGTCTGTCGTGGGCGGCTCGCTCGACGCGCGGCAAGTCTCTCGGCTGATTCAACTTACTCGCGGTGGCGGCGCCCCCATGCCTCGCTACAACCCCGCCGCCATCGAGCCCAAGTGGCAACACTACTGGGACGAGCACCGCACGTTCGCCACGCCGCGGCTGCCCGAGGGCCAGAAGCTCTACGTGCTCGACATGTTCCCCTATCCCAGCGGCGACGGGCTGCACGTCGGCCATCCCGAGGGCTACACGGCCACCGACATCGTCTGCCGCTATCGAGCGCATGCGGGGCAAGTGCGTCATGCACCCGATGGGCTGGGACGCCTTCGGCCTGCCGGCCGAGCAGCACGCCAAGAAGACCGGCACGCCGCCGCGGATCACCACCGAAAAAAACATCGCCACGTTCCGCCGGCAGTTCAAGATGCTCGGCTTCAGCTACGACTGGGACCGCGAGCTGGCCACCACCGACGTCGACTATTTCCGCTGGACGCAGTGGATCTTTCTGGAGCTGTTCGACACCTGGTTCGACGCGGCGACCGAGCGCGGCCGGCCGATCGCCGAGCTGCCGATTCCCGCCTGACGTCGCCGCCGAGGGCGACGACGGCCGTGCGCCGCTACCAGGACGAGCATCGCCTGGCCTATCAGTCCGAAGCGCCGGTCAACTGGTGCCCGGCGCTGGGCACGGTGCTGGCCAACGAGGAAGTGATCGGCGGCGTCAGCGAACGCGGCGGCCACCCGGTCGTGCGGATTCCGCTGCGGCAGTGGATGCTGCGGATCACGGCCTACGCCGACCGGCTGGAGAACGACCTCGAACGGTCGACTGGTCGCGAGAGCATCAAGGCCCTGCAGCGCAACTGGATCGGCCGCAGCACGGGCGCCGAGGTCGATTTCTTCATCGGCACGCCGCGCCGGAGCGACGGCCGCCGCCGCGCACGAGTTCAAAGCCTGGCGCAACGACCGCGCGGCCAGCGGTTTTCCGCGCAAGCCGGGCGACGACGTGCTGCGCGATCTACACCACCCGGCCCGACACGCTGTTCGGCGCCACGTACATGGTGCTCGCGCCGGAGCATCCGTTGTCGAGCGGCTGACGACGGCCGACCAGGCCGCGGCGGTCGAGGCCTACTGCGAGCAGGCGGCCCGCAAGAGCGATCTGGACCGCACCGACCTGGCCAAGGAAAAGACCGGCGTGTTCACCGGCTCGTTCGCGGTCAACCCGGTCAACGGCGAGCCGATGCCGATCTGGGTCGCCGACTACGTGCTGGTCAGCTACGGCACCGGCGCGATCATGGCCGTGCCGGCCCACGACACGCGCGACTTCGAATTTGCCCAGAAGCTTCGAGCTTGCCGATCGTGGCCGTCGTCGATCCCGGGACGACAGCGGCGCGTCGATCGCGAGACGACGTGCTGGCCGGCGAAGCCGTGTTCACCGGCGACGGCACGGCGATCAACTCCGGGCCGCTACAACGGGCCTGCCGACCGCCGAGTTCAAGCAGAAGATCACGGCCGACCTGGCCGACCGCGGGCTGGGCCGCGCAGGCGGTCAACTACAAGCTCCGCGACTGGCTGTTCAGCCGGCAGCATTTCTGGGGCGAGCCGTTTCCGATCCTGCACGAGCTGGACGCCGAGGGCAAGCCGACCGGGCTGCGTGCGCACGGTGCCGGCCGACGAACTGCCGGTCGACCTGCCGCGAGCTGAACGACTTCAAGCCGCACGGCAGCCCCGAGCCGCCGCTGGAGCAGGCGCCGAACGAGTGGCTCTACCCGACGATCGACGGCATGCGCTACAAGCGCGAGACGAACACCATGCCGCAATGGGCCGGCTCGTGCTGGTACTACCTGCGGTTCCTCGATCCGAAGAACGACCAGGCGCTCGTCGACCCGGCAGTCGAAACAGGCCTGGATGCCGGTCGACCTGTATGTCGGCGGCGCCGAGCACGCGGTGCTGCACCTGCTCTACGCCCGGTTCTGGCACAAGGTGCTCTTCGATCGCGGGCTAGTCAGCACGCCCGAGCCGTTCCAGAAGCTGGTCAACCAGGGCATGATCCTGGGCGAGATGGAGATTCACCGGCTATCAGCGGCGCCGACGGCACCTGGGTCAGCGCGCGGACGAGTGACCATCGACGCCGACGACAAGCCCGTCGTCAAAGCAGCGGCGAAGCCGGTCACGGCCGTCACGCGTCGTGCCTGAGCAGGCCGAGAAGCAGGGCGACGGTTTCGTGCTCAAGGCCGATCCGACGATCCGGCTCGACAGCCGGGCCCACAAGATGTCCAAGAGCCGCGGCAACGTGGTCAACCCCGACGACGTGGTCAAGGAATACGGCGCCGACGCGCTGCGGCTGTACGAGATGTTCATGGGCCCGCTGGAAGCCACCAAGCCGTGGAGCATGGAGGGCGTCAACGGCGTGCGCGGCTTTCTGGACCGCGTGTGGCGGATGATCGTCGACGAGCGGGCCGAAGACGCTCGAGCTCAACGCCGGCCGTGCAGCCGTCGAGCCGACGGCCGAGCAGAACCGCGTGCTGCACAAGACGATCCAGGCCGTGACGCAGGACATCGAGCGATGGCGTTCAACACGGCGATCGCCAAGATGATGGAGTTCACCAACTTCTTCACTCAAGTGCGAGACCCGGCCGCAAGCAGGCGATGGAAACAGCTCGTGCTGCTGCTCTCGCCGTTCGCCCCGCACATGGCCGAAGAGCTGTGGCAACTGCTGGGCCACGACAAGATCGCTGGCCTACGAGCCGTGGCCCGTGTTCGATCCCGCGGCCTGCACGAAGACAACATCGAAGTGCCGGTGCAGATCAACGGCAAGCTGCGGGCCCGGATCACCGTGCCCCGGAGCGCCACGGAAGACGAGATGGAGCAGCCGCCCGGGCCGACGAGCGGATCGCCGAGCTGCTGGCGGGCCAGACGATCGTGAAAGTCATCATGGTGAAGGGCGCATGGTGAACTTCGTCACGAAATAGAATTCATTGCGCGCCAGCCCCGTGGCGGCATTCCCTTGCGGCAATTCCGTCGTCCGCATCCACGCCGCCCCGCGCCGCGTGCGCATGCCGGCCCGGCAGGCCCCCCGCCGCCAACCGATCGCTCCAACCGAATCGCTTTCATGACCGTAACCGCCGCACCCCCGAGAACCACGATGCGCAACGTGATCACCCTGGTTTTGGGCGGCGGCCGCGGCACGCGGCTCTATCCGCTGACCAAGTATCGCTCGAAGCCGGCCGTGCCGCTGGCCGGCAAGTACCGCCTGATCGACATCCCGCTATCGAACTGCATCAACAGCGGCCTGAATCGCATCTACGTGCTCACGCAGTTCAACTCCGTCAGCCTGCACCGCCACATTCGCCGAGCCTACACCTTCGACCAGTTCAGCGGCGGCTTCGTCGAGATCCTGGCCGCCCAGCAGACCAACGAAGGCCGAAACTGGTACCAGGGCACCGCCGACGCCGTGCGCCAGAACCTCCGCTACGTCGACGACCCTGACGTTTCGACCACGTGCTGATCCTCTCGGGCGATCAGCTCTATCGCATGGACTTCAGCGAGATGATCGAGGCGCACCGCGACAGCCAGGCCGACGTCACGATCGCCGCCATGCCGGTCGACCGCCAGACGCGCCAAGAGCATGGGCATCATGCGCGTCGACGACGCCGGCCGCGTGGGCGGCTTTCTGGAAAAGCCGCAGACCGACCGCGAGATGGACCTGGTGCGGATGGATCCGGCCTGGATCGACGCCCGGGGCATCGCCAGCCGCGGCCGCGACTGCCTGGCCAGCATGGGCATCTACCTGTTCAACCGCGAGACGCTGGTCGAGCTGCTGACGATGACCGACTATCACGACTTCGGCCGCGAGATTTTTCCCGCCGCCGCCCGCACCGCACCGCGTGCAGGTCCACCTGTTCGACGGCTACTGGGAAGACATCGGCACGATCCGCTCGTTCTACGATGCCAACCTGGCCCTGGCCGCGACCGAGCGGCCCGTTCGACCTGGCCAGCGCCACGGCGCCGATTTACTCGCGGGCCCGTTTCCTGCCGCCCTCGCGAATCGACGGCGCCACGATCCGCAACAGCCTGGTGGCCGACGGCTGCGCGATCGAAGAGGGGGCCGTGATCGAGAACAGCGTGATCGGCTTGCGCTGCCACATCGGCCGCGACGTGACGATTCGCAATTCGGTCCTCATGGGCGCCGACGATTACGAAAGCGCCGCCGAAGTGGCCGCCGCCGCCGCCGCCGGCCAGCCCCCGATGGCCATCGGCGCCGGCAGCCACATCGAAGGCGCCATCGTCGACAAAAACTGCCGCATCGGCCGTAACGTCCGCGTCGTCAACGAGCGCGGCCTCGAGACCAGCGAAGAAACCCCCGAAGCCATGATCCGCGACGGCATCGCCTGCGTGCAAAAGGGCGCGGTGCTGCCGGATGGCTGGCGGATGTGAGGTGGCAAAACGACGGACGGAATGGACGTCGTTGTGCTTCGTCGGCCATTGCCAACGAGATTCCTTCAACAGTTTGGCCTCTTGCCGGCGCGTGAACCTGTTTTGGCAGTCGCAGGTACGTTGGGCGCGTCGAGAGGCGACAGCGCGCGACTGCGCCGTTAATGGTTTGCGTCGCACGCAAACCAAAAAAATCGTTTGCGTCCCTTGGATTGTAGCGGAAGCGCCGAACGGTTCATGGAGCATCGGGCGACGTGTGCCATTTCTGCGCATGGGTTAACGCCAATCCGAGGAAGAAGCCCACCGCTCCGGCCACGGCGGGGGCGAGGTGAAACATGTCGGTATAGCCGATCGCCGGGTGCACGCCGATGGCCGTGGCCCAACCGGCGGTTCCGCCCAGGAACAACGCTTCCCACAGCGAACGGCACGGCCGGGCGAACCACACGACCGCGAACGTGAGCAAGCCCGCCGTCGCCACGGCGCCGCCGAAACCGGCGCGATCGTGGGCGATCAGCGGAATCAGCCGCGGGTTGATGGCGGCTAACTGGCCGCGCGTCGTGCCGATGAACTCCAAGTCGGTGTCGACGAAGACGCTCGTCATGCCGATCACCTGAATCGTCAGCCCGGCTCCGATCATGCCCGTGGCCACCGCCAGCAGGCAGGCCCGGCCGAGGTCGAACCGCGACCGCCAGCCGATGGGCACCGCGGGCCGCAGCAAGCTCGTCCACGAAGCGTCGCCGCCGTCTCTCGATTGCCCAAGGATCTTGTGTCGCGAAACCCACAGCCCCCCAACGAAGCAGGGCAAGAGCACCAGCGTGGCGGCGCCGTGCCAGGTGTCGAGATAGCCGTAGCCCAGGTAGGCCAGAAAGCTGCCGAAACCGACCACGCCGCTGGCGACCAACGTCCACCAGGCCCAGGCCTGGCCGGCTTCCAAGGGGAATTCGGCCAGCCACACGTAGAGCACGCCGATCGCGATCAGCGCGCCGCCAAAGCTGACGCGATCGTGAATCATGAAGTGGACGATGCGGCACTCGTTGATGCCGCACAGCTCTTCCGGCGCCATCTGCAGAAAGGCCGTGTCGTGGGGCAGGAAGTGCCCCGTCGTCGACTGGAACAGGGCAAAGACGCCCGCCAGCGCCAGGCACAACCCGGTAAACACGATGAGCGGTCGGCCATCGCCAATGAGTGCCGCCAAGAATCCGCGCGAGTCTTGCATGGTAGTCCTCGCCGCGGCAACAGCGACTGGCAGTCGAACGAAAGGTAGTTACCGACCCAAAACCGCCCGCGGCGCCGGATTTTAACACCAGCATGCAAAACGATGCCAGGGCGACGTGATCCGCTCGCGAAACGAAAACACGGGTGTCCGCATGCGCGGCCACCCGTGGCACCCAAGGGAGTGAGTTGTCGGTTTTCGCCCCGGTCAGTCGACCAGCGGCGCGGCGAAATACAGGCTCGCTTCCGGCAGGGCGGCGTCGAGGGCTTCGGCCAGGCTGATTTCGTGGCCGTTGCCGTGTACCGAGAGCAGACGCTGCAGAAAGCCCATGATCTCGTCGACCTTGTCGGCTTGCAGCACGACCAGGTCGCCCGGGCGGACCTGGCGGAGGGCGACTTCGATGGCCTTGACGTTGCCATGGAACTCGTCGATCTCGCCGACGCGGCGGCCGGCGTCCAGTCCCTGGCGGAACAGCCGCATGATGTCGCCCGGCTCGCGGCCGCGCAGATAATGGTCCTCGTAGAGCAGCACGCGGTCAAAAGCCTCGCCCAACAGCTCGCCCTGGCGGATCATGTCGTCGTCGCGGCGGTCGCCGGCGGCCGAGTAGACGATCGTGCGATGCTCGTGCGGAAACTGCTCGATCGCTTCGACGAGCGCTTGCAACGCCGACACGTTGTGGCCATAGTCGACGATCACCGTGGCGCCGGCAATCTCCAAAAGGTTGAACCGCCCGGGCACCTTTTCCAGATCGGCGGCAAAGGTTTCCAGCCCGGCGCGGATGGCGTCGCGCGGGATGCCCAAGCCCCAGGCGGCGGCGGCGGCCGCCAGCGTGTTTTCCACCTGGAACAAAATCCGACCGCCATGCGTCAGGGGCACGTTCTCCAGCGCGACCAGTGGAATCTCCACGTCGCCTTCGGCCACGATCACCGTGCCATGCCGCACGAACACCGCCCGGCCGCCCGAGCGGCGATGTTTGGCGATCACCGGGTCGTCGGCGTTCAGCGAAATGAAAATCACGGCCGCGGCGCAGTCGACGGCCATGGCCGCGGTCAGCGGGTCGTCGGCCTTGAGCACGGCCGCGCCGTTGCGATCGACGGCATCGACGATCGTGCGCTTCACCTCGGCCAACCGTTCGAGCGTGTCGATGCCGGAGATGCCCAGGTGGTCGCCTTCGCCGATATTCGTGACCACGGCCACGTCGCAGCGATCGAAGCCCAGGCCGGCGCGAAGGATGCCGCCGCGGGCCGTTTCGAGCACGGCCGCCTCGACCGAGGGATGTGCGAGCACCGCTTGCGCGCTTGCCGGGCCGCTGCAGTCGCCGGCTTCGATGCGCCGCTCGTCGAGGAAGACGCCGTCGGTGCAGGTCATGCCCACCTTGCGCCCCTGCGAGCGGAGGATGTGAGCGATGTACCGCGTGGTGGTCGTCTTGCCGTTGACGCCCGTGACGGCCACGATCGGCACGCGGCCCGTCTGGCCCTGCGGGAACATGCTGTCGACAATGGCCTCGCCGACGGCGCGAGGCGTGCCGCTGGAGGGTTGCAGGTGCATCCGCAAGCCCGGCGCGGCATTGACTTCGACGATCACGCCGCCTTGCTCTTCCAGCGGGCGGCCGATGTCGCTGACCACCACGTCGACGCCCGCGATGTCCAGGCCCACGATCTTGGCGGCCTCGATCGCGCGGGCGGCCACTTCGGGATGCACGTGCTCGGTGACGTCTTCGGCCGTGCCGCCCGTGCTCAGGTTGGCGTTGCGGCGGATCAACACCCGGGTGCCGGCCGGCGGAACCGACTCGGGCTCAAAACCTTGTTCGGCCAGCACGGCTTGGGCGATCGGGCAGAGCCGTATCTTGGTGAGCACCGTGGCGTGGTCGTCGCCGCGGCGCGGATCGCGGTTGACTTCGTCGACCAGTTGGCGAACCGTCGAGCTGCCGTCACCCATGACCTGCGCGCTTTCGCGACGGGCGGCGGCGATCAACCGCTCGCCTACGACCAGCAGCCGGTAATCGGCGCCGGGGGCGAACTTCTCGACCATGATGCTCGTGCCTTCCTCGCGGGCGGCGGCAAACGCGGCCACCACCTGCTCGCGCGTGGAAAGGTTCGTAATCACGCCGCGCCCCTGGTTGCCGTACTGCGGCTTGACGACCACCGGCAGTCCGACTTCCCGGGCCGCTTCCCAGGCGTCGTCAGCATCGTTCACCGGGCGGCCCGAGGGCACGGGCACGCCCAACTGGCCGAGCAGCGTGCGAGTGAGTTCTTTGTCCTGCGCGATCGATTCGGCGATCGCGCTGGTGCGGTCGGTTTCTGCGGCCAGAATGCGCCGTTGATGCGTGCCATAGCCCAACTGCACCAGGCTCGCCGAGTTCAGCCGCCGCGCCGGAATGCCGCGGGCGCGAGCCGCGCGGACGATCGCCGCGGTGCTGGGGCCGAGGCAAACCTCGTGGGCCAGGTCTTCGAGCTTCGTGATTTCGGCTGCCACGTCGAACGGCGCGCCGCTGACGGCCGCCAGGCACAACTCGCGGGCCACGGCGATCGCCGCGCGCGAGAGCGCTTCTTCCTGGTATTCGACGGCGACCTTGTAAACGCCGTCTTCGGAAGTCTCGCGCGTGCGGCCGAATTCAACCGGCGTGCCGGCCAGCGATTGCAGCTCCAGCGCGACGTGTTCGAGCACGTGGGCCAGGCAGGTGCCTGACTCGAGGCACTGGCCGAAGCCGCCGGCGTGGCCGAGGCTGCAGCGATGCTGACGAAGATTGGGTAGCCAGGTCGTCAACCGATCGACGAAGCCCGGCAGGTTGTCCGAGGTGCGCTCCTTCAGCTCCTTAAGGTCGACCCATGCCTCCAGCACAGGGAAATGAGCCCAAATGTTGGGCCCGCGCAGTGCGAGGACCTTCCTGAAATCCATAAACGGTTCACGTGCTCCCAGAAGTATTGGCTTGCTCCGCCCGCGCCCGCCCGATGCCGCCTGTGGCCACCCGCCCCGCGCGCCGGGGTCGAGTCATCAAGGTTCCAAAATCCGTGCTCTGGAGCCATGTCGGTCGGGAAGAAACCCAATAACGTGTGTTGCCTGTGCCTTTTGCCCGCAGAAACTCAGCCGTTTGCCGGACTTCCGTTGAAAACGGGTCGAAAGAGAGGGCCCAACCAACCGGGCGCGGTCAAGCGCCCATGTCCGCCGAGTCAGGCTTCCAGCCTTTGGTAGCAGGTGCCGTGCCGGCCTCTGATCCAGCAGAAGGTCAGCCCGAGTTCGGTCGACGCCGCTCCTCCCAACAGCCAGTGGGCTATGGTCTTGGATACAGGCCGCTCGGCGGAACGAGGACCCATCAAAAAGGACCGATTCGATTCAATCCGCCCATACAATGATATCACTTTGACTGCATGCAAATCTGAATGACTACACATTCCAGCTCCCGATGCAGTGCCGAAGCTCCCGGCTAGTTCTTAGACGCCGTGGCGATCGACCGTGATCGCAGGCACCGTCCAGTTTTTCTGCGGATTCGTCGCCATCCGGACGTCATCCGCCGAACGACCGGCATGCAAGGAATAGATAGCCTTGCAAAAGCCCCCGCATTGCCGACGCTATAGCGTGACGACCGCGGTGGTCGACGGGCGCGGCCTTTGATGGCAACTCGGCAAGAACCAAAGATCATGAACCCGACCAAAGGCCAGCATCGCGACTTCGACCTGCAGTGCGACGCCGCCGGGCAACTGGTCTTCGTCGACGCCGCGGGGGTGCGCCATGCGCCGGTGGTGCCGGTGCGCGACTTTCCGATCACCGATCCGGACCACTGGATCTCGATTTGCGATGCGTCCGGCGCGAGCTGGCGGTGGTCGACGATCTATCGACGCTCGAGCCGGCGGCGCGCGAGCGCTGGAAAGCGACCTGGCGCGGCGCGAGTTCGTGCCACAGGTACGGCGCATCTTGAGCGTGCCGGCCGACACCGAGCCGACCGAGTGGGAAGTCGAAACCGATCGCGGCCGCACCCGCTTCCTGCTCAACAGCGGCGACGACGTGCGGCGGCTGGGCCCGCATCGGGCATTGATCGTCGACGCGCAAGGAATCCGTTACCTGATCGACGACACGCGGGCCCTGGATGGCTTCAGCCGGCGGATCGTCGATCGCTACTTGTAGCTGCTGGCCCGATGAGCATGAATGTCGCGCCGAGCGGGTTGAAGTGGTCGCCCCCAGCCGGTTGCACTTCGGCATGTTTTCTTTCGGCTTGCCGGCCGAGCGGCAGTTCGGCGGCGCGGGGGCGATGATCGACCAGCCGGGCCTATGCCTGCGAGCGGAGCGCCGGCCAGTTCCACGCCCACGGCCTGCTGGCCGCTCGCGTGAACACCATCGCCGCGCGCGTCGCCGAACGCTTGCGGCTTAGCAGCCCGCCGCCGTACGCATTCGAAGTCCTCGCAGCGCCCCCCGAGCACGTCGGCCTGGGCACCGGCACGCAACTGGCGCTGGCCGTGGCCGCGGCGATCATGGCCCTCGAAGGCCGGCCGCAGCCCGCTCCGTCGGAATTGGCCGCGCTGGCCGGTCGCGGCGACCGCTCGGCCGTCGGCACGTATGGTTTTGCCTCTGGCGGCCTGATCGTTGAAGCGGGCAAGCTACCCGGCGAACCGTTCGCGCCGCTGGCTGCCCGCGTCGAACTGCCGGCCGACTGGCGATTTGTCGTTACCTGGCCGCGGGGCGAGCAGGGCCTGGCCGGCGAGGCCGAGCGGAACGTGTTTCGCGAGCTGCCGCCAGTCGAACAGGCCACCACCGCGCGGCTGCGGGCCGAGGTCGACGACGAGCTGTTGCCGGCGGCGCGTGCAGGCGATTTCGAACGCTTCGCCGCAAGCCTGTATCGCTATGGCCGCCTGGCGGGCGAATGTTTTGCCGCGGGGCAGGGGGGCGTGTTCGCCAGCCCGCGCATCGCCCGGCTGGTCGAGGCGATTCGCTCGCGGGGCGTCGCTGGCGTCGGTCAAAGCTCGTGGGGCCCGAGCGTGTTTGCCCTCTTGGAAAGCTCCGCCGCGGCCGACGACTTTGTCCGCGACTTGCGAACGCTGGTCGGCCGTGACGATGCGATCGTCGTCGCGCGGCCCAATGCCACGGGGGCGCGGGTCGTGCGCGGCGAGCCATGAAGCAATCGGCCGGCACGCTGCTGTATCGCCATCGCCAAGGCCAGGCCGAAGTGCTCATCGTGCATCCCTCCGGCAACTACAACCGGGCGAAGCCGTGGAGCATTCCCAAGGGGCTTCCCGACGAGGGCGAATCGCTCGAAGACGCCGCCCGCCGCGAGACGTTGGAAGAAGCCGGCGTCGCGGCCGGCACGCTCGTGCCACTGGGATCGATCGTCTACACGAAAAGTCGCAAACAGGTGCACGCCTTTGCCGGCCCCGCGGGTCCCGACGAGCCACGCCCGGCTTCGTGGGAGATCGATCGCGCCGAGTTTGTCTCACTCGAGCGGGCCCGCGACCTGCTGCACCCCGAGCAGCGCGTGTTCATCGACCGCCTGCAATCGCTGCTCGAATCGGGCCCATTGCCGTAGAGCCGCAGCCGTGTCCGCGTTTCGCTATCTGGTGCCGTCCGCCGGGAGCTTGCGAAGCTTGATATCGCGCAGCGCGGCCGTGGTGTTGTAGCAGGCGATCCCCAGGGGGCGCGAGAGTTCGACTTCCAGACGGACCGAAATCTTGCGATCTTTCGTGTCGAGGTTGACCATCTGCTTCTTGTCGAGCCAGGCTTCGATCTTTTGCTTCGTGACCTTCAGCCGCACGGCGTACCAGCGGCCGCTTTCGAATTCCTGGTACTTCGTGGTTTCATTTTCCGAAGCGTCGCTGCCGTCGATGCTCGACAGTCCGACCACGCCGCCTCCCCAGCCGCCGACGATGAAGCTGCACGGCGAATCGCCGACCGGGAAGGTCAGCCCACAGAAGAAATCGCTGCCGTCGACGCGCATGGCCTCGAGCGTCAGCTCGTAGTCGATCTTGGGCACGTCGCCGACCCAGGTGATGCCGGTCATGGGGTTGCCGCTGTGCATCACGATGCGTCCGTCGACGACGTCGATCTGGCCTTCGCCGCCGAACTGCGTTGCCTTCCAGCCCTTCAGCGAGCGGCCGTCGAACAGGCTTTTCCAGGCGGGCTCGGCCGCCACGCCCGCTGCGGTCCACACTCCCAGCGAAACACAGGCCAGCAGGGACAACGCGCGGAGGATGTTCGAAAACGAGCGGTTCATTGGGGCCTCGGAGGGTAGGCGGCGGGCGGCACGGCGGCGAGTCGCTTGACCCTGCCCGGCCGTAGTGCTCAAAATAGCCGGCAAACCGCCCGTGGGCAAGGAATTCTCGCTTGTTGCCGCCCGGCCCCTTGGTCGGCGCGAGCGAGGAATTAAAATAGACTCCTGCCGCCCTGCTGACGCGGTCATGCCCCAAGCCAACCGCACCTGCCGCCCTCACACCTTCAAGGAATTGCCATGCGTAGCCAAGCCGTCGTTTCGCTGAAGTTCGTGCTGCTGGCTGCCGGACTGGCCGCCCTGACGTCGCGGCCGGCCCAAGCCGTGATGTTTCCGGACAAGAACCTGGAAGCCGCGCTGCGCTCGATGGTTTTCGAGAAGAAGAGCTCGGCCGACGAGCTGACCGACGACGACCTGCGCAAAATCTCGACCCTCGAAGCCCGCGGCAAGAAGATCCAGAACCTGGCCGGGCTGGAAAAGTGCACCAACCTGCTGTTGCTCGACCTGTCGAACAACGAGATCAGCGACCTGGGCCCGATCCGCTCTCTGGTCAACCTGCAATCGCTGTCGCTCGCGCAGAACAAGATTTCCGACCTGACGCCGCTGATGGAATTGAACAAGCTGCAATACCTGAACCTGTCGAACAACGAGATCCGCCTGTTGCAGCCGCTCTCGGCGATGACCAAGCTCTCGGCCCTCTACATTTCGGACAACAAGATATCCGAGCTGGCGCCCTTGGCCGGCCTGTCGGGCCTGTGGTCGCTCGACCTGGCGAAGAACGAAATCACCGACATCAAGCCGCTGGGCGGGCTGGCCCGCTTCTCGGTGCTCAAGCTGAGCGACAACGCGATCGAAGACATCACGCCGGCCACCCAGCACCCGCCGCAGAGCATGCTGATCGTCGAGCGCAACAAGATTGCCGACCTCGCGCCCCTGGTGGCCGCCGCCAAGGCCGATGCCGAAGGCAAGAAAACCTTCGCCCCGTTCCTGCGCCTCTACCTGGCCGGCAACCCACTCTCGGACGCCGCCAAGAACGACCAGCTAGCCGCGCTCAAGTCGGCCGGTGTGCGCGTCGAGAATTGAGGGGCAGGCTGAGGGCTGTGCGTACGCGAAGCGGGGGCGGCACGACCGGCACGCGATGGCCGAGCTTCTTCAGCGCGAAAGCCGCTGCACGATCCACAGCGCGGCGCTCAGCACGATGCTGAGGATGATGCACGTCACGATCGGAAAGTAAATCCGCGTGTGCTCCGTCTCGATCCGCACGTCGCCGGGCAGCCGGCCTAAAGGTAAGCCGGGCGCGAAAATCCACACCAGCCCGGCCACCAGGATGGCGCCGCCCAGGATGACCAGGATCCAGCCGGGATGATGGAGCATGGGAGCAACTTCGCTTCAACTCATTAACTCGCGCACCGGCGTGCCGGGGCACACCACCAGCGGGCGGCCTTGCGGATCGTCGAGTACGAGGTCGCTCGGCACGCCGAGCAGGTGATAAATCGTGGCGGTCATGTCGACCGGCGCCACGCGCTGCGAGGCCGGATAGGCGGCGTGCCGATCCGACGAGCCATAGACTTGCCCCCCGCGGATGCCGCCGCCGGCCAGCACCGTGGTGAAACAGCCGGGCCAATGGTCGCGTCCGTCGCGGCCGGCCCCGGCGTCGCTGTTGCGCTGGCCGACGCTTGGGCGTGCGGCCGAACTCGCCCGTCCACACGACCAGCGTGTCGTCGAGCAGCCCCCGCTCGGCCAGATCGTCGAGCAGCGCGGAAAACGCGCTGATCGGCCGGCGGCATCAGCCGCGTCTTCAAGTCGACGAAGTTGCGGTTGTGCGTGTCCCAGTAGACGCTGACGTTTTTGATGCCGTCGCTTGGCCAGAAGACCGTCACCAGCGGCACGCCGGCTTCGACCAGCCGCCGCGCTTGCAGCACCGATTGGCCATGCGGGTTCAGTCCGTAGCGCTCGCGCATCGGCGGGCGGCTCGGCCGCGAGATCGAAGGCGCTTTGCCACCGAGGCCGTGTGCAGGATGTCGAACGCCCGGCGGACGTGGCGGTCCATCGTGTCTAGCCGGCCGCCTGCTCGCGTGCCGCGCAGCTGCCGGTTCAAGTCGCCCAACAGTTCCCGCCGCGCGTCGAGCCGCTCGACGCGAGACTTCCGGCGGCAGATCGAAGTCGCCTACGCGGTAGATCGCCGCGGCCGGGTTGGCGTCGATCGATAGCGGGTCGTAACGCCGCGCCCAGCCAGCCGGCCGTCTGGCCGTGGCTTTGCTCGACGAACCGCGGCACGTCGTTTTCCAGCTTGGGCCGCAGCGAGACGAACGGCGGCAGCGGGCCGCGCCCGCGTCCCAGCTTTGACAGCACGGCGCCGATAGCCCGGCCAGTCGCCGCGCAGCTCGGTCATCTGGCGGCGGCGCCTGGCCGGTGAGCAGGTAGTGCGTGGCGGTCAGGTGGTTGACGTCGCCGTGCGTCATCGAGCGCACGATCGCCAGCTTGTCGGTCCGCTCGGCCAAGAGCGGCAAGTGCTCGCAAATCTGGATGCCCGGCACGCGGGTGGAGATCGGGCGAAACTCGCCGCGGATTTCCGCCGGCGCATCGGGCTTCAAGTCCCAGGTGTCCTGATGGGCCGGCCCGCCCCACATGAACAGCAGGATGCAGCGTTTCGCCCGGCCGAAAGAGGGCAGTCGCGTGCTGCTGCCGTCAGCCGACGCCTCGGCCGCCTGCCCCGCCGCGGCGCGCGCGCAGCAGATGGTCGAGCGACAGGCCGAACAAGCTCAGGCTGCCGGCCCGCAACAGTTGGCGGCGGTTGGGCGTGGGCAGATGGAGTGCGTGGCGGCGATGCATCGGCGGGGGAGTCGCGGCAGGAACCCATAAGAATCAGTTCGTGGTGTCGATTATAGCCGGCCGGGCAGGGGGCCGGTATCGCGAGGGTGCCTGTAGGGACGTGCCGGGATAAGGAACTTATGGGCGTCTAGCGGCGTCAAAACCTGGGAGGTCTCATCTTGTCGGTTCGCTGAGGCGAGACTTAGCAGCCTGTTGAAGTATTCAACAGGCCGCGTGATCGCAGAGATTCGATCCCAAAATAGCGACGTAAGTCGTTATTTTGCGAGCGGTGCGGAGCTTTGCTCCGCACTTCGCGAGGTCGAAAAATGCCGGTCTGTTAGGCTCCCCGATGACAAAAGGAGAATCAGCCATGAACGGCAATGGGCCAGGAGATTCCGGCCGCGGGATGAAATGCGGTTGGCGGGTTCGTCGCTGCGTCCGCGCACTGCCGGCCGTGCTGGCGCGACCAGGACTCGTAGCTGCCATTTGGATGAACGGGGCGCGTGCCAGCGCCGCCGGCGCGGGCGAATCGGATGCTGGCCTGGTCGTGACGGAGCCCAACGGCATGGGCGCCGTGATCACGGCCCGGCCGATTGATCCCCGCGGGTTGCGAGTCGTGCTGCTGCCGCAACCCGGTACGATGCTCGTCGATCCGCGCGACGGCCGATTGCAAGAGTTGCCATCGCCAACCGCGCGACAAGGCACGATCGACTTGCTTCCCAACTGGGATCCGAGCCAGAATGCCGTGCGGCTATTGCCCAACTACGAGCCCGGCATGGCCTCGATCCACCTGCTCGATCGGGCAACAGCCGAGCTAAGCTCGCCAAATCCACGCTAACGCCGCGCCGCATCAAAACGCATGATCGTCGACGTCCACAGCCACGCCTGGCGATTTCCCGACGCATTTCGGCGACGACTTTCTCGCGCAGGCCCGTCGGGCCAAGGCCGGCGGCGAGGTGGACTTGACCGTTCGCTACGAAGACTATCGGCGGCTGGCAACCGACGACACGCGCACGATCGTCTTCGGCGGCAAGGCACGGCGAGCGGCTTATGGGTCGACGACGCCTACGTCGCCGAATACGTCGCGGCGCACCCGCAACAGCTGATCGGCTTCCTGTCGGTCGATCCGACGCAGGACGGTTGGCAGTGCGAGCTGGAGGCGGGCCACCAGGAGCTGCGGCTGCGCGGGATCAAGCTGCTGCCGATGTACGCCGGCTTTCGACCCGACGACGACCTGCTCGATCCGCTGTGGGAGTACGCCGATCGCACCGGCTGCCGGTGCTGTTGCATACCGGCACGACGTTCGTCTCGCCAGCGCCGCTGGATTGCACGTTGCCGCGGCATCTCGACCGCGTGGCGACCCGCTGGCCCGAAGTGAAGATCGTGCTGGCGCATCTGGGCCATCCTTACGAGGGCGAGTGCGTGGCCGTGATCCGCAAGCACCCGCACGTGTATGCCGATATCAGTGCGCTGCACTACCGGCCGTTCCAGCTCTTTCACAGCCTGATGCTGGTGCAGGAATATGGCGTGTGGCACAAGCTGCTGTTCGGCACCGACTACCCGTTCACCAACGTGCGGGCCACGATCGACGGCCTCGAGTCGCTCAACGCCATGGTCGAGGGGACGCGGCTGCCGCGGCTCGACGTGCGGGCGATCGACGAGCTAGTGCATCGCGACAGCCTGCGGCTTCTGGGCCTGGAGGGTTGAGGCCGGCTCGGGCGTCGCGAGCACGTCGGGGAACGAGTTGGGGTGAAAGAACACCCGCTCGGCAAACCGCCTGCCGGCCGACGATCGCAACAGCGCACAGCCGGCTTCGAGCAGCGGGTTGTAACCGCCCCAGGCCAGCGCAGCGCGCAGGCCCAGCCGTGCGCGGAATTTCTGCCGCAGCGGTCGGCCGTCGTAAGCGGCCAGCGCTCCGGCGTCGCCGGTGGTCAGGTATTGCCAGGCAACTTTGGCCGCCAGCTCCGACAATCGCAGGCAGGGGTCGAGACCGCCGGCCGTCAGCGGCGAAACGGCGCCGGCCGCGTCGCCGATCGCCAGTCCGCCCTCGTTGGCCAGCCGTCGCAACACTCCGCCCACGGGAATCCGCCCGCCGCGGCGTTCCACGAGCCGGCCGGCCCGCAGGTTCGCGATCGCCCCGAGCGACGCGCGAAAGCAGTCGAGCGCGGCCGAGGGTTGAAACCGCCCCGGGTAGCCGCCGACGCCGACGTGCGTGCTGTCGCCGTCCTCGGCGAGCCAGGCGATGTAGCCCGGCGCCAACCGGTGGTCGAGAAAACAATGCAGCCGCGGCGGGCCGTGCAAGGGGACGCCTTCGAACACGTCCTCGACGCCCACGATCCAGCGGCGATTCACGTCGAGCCCCAGGTCGGCCGCCACGCGCGACTGCGCGCCGTCGGCCGCGATCACGAATCGGGCCGCCAGCGATTGCTCGCCGTCATCGCGTTTCAACCGCACCAGCGATCCGCCCTCGCGCGGCTCGCAGCCGAGATAGCTCGTGTGCGCGCAGCCACTCGGCGCCGGCGGCCTGGCAGTCTTTCAACAGCCGCGTGTACAGCGGGCCCATCCGCGCCGACGCGGAACTCGTCCGAGCGGCTTTCCAATTCGAGCGTCCGCCGCGCCGGCGAGTAGAGCGTCACGTGGCGAATCGGCGGGCCGAAGCAACTGGGCGGCAGGGCGAAGTCTTCCAGCGAGCGGCGGACGAAGATGCCGGTGGTATGCACGGCCACGTCGAGCGCCGGCTTGCGATCGACCAACGCCACCCCCAGCCCATGGCCCGCCAGCAGCCGCGTGCACTGCAGCCCCGCCAGGCCCGCGCCAATCACGACGACATCGTAGCTGTCCATGGCGAAACTTTGTATTGCAAAGTTAGGGGTGAAAAAATTTTGCCCGACGGGTTTCCGCGTGGGTCAGGTGGGCGAGATGCCCCCGGATAGTTTCGGGGCGGCCGCGTGTTGGCTGCGAGCGTTGAGCGCATCTTCGACGACCTGTTCGAGCACGCCGATATATTCGACGAAACGCCGCCGGCCTTCGACGGTCAGCTCGCAGATCGTTTGCGGGCGCGGCGAGCTGGCGCTTTTACGCACGTCGACCAGGCCGGCGTCTTGCAAGACTTGCAGGTGGCGGTTGAGATTGCCGTCGGTCAGCGCGCAAAGCTGTTTGAGCTCGGAGAAGGCGAGCGGCTCGGCATGGGTGGCCAACGAGGCGAGGATGCCCAGCCGCGCCTTTTCATGAATCACGCGCTCCAGGCCCGTGTAAGCAAAGGGTGCGTCGGCCGGGGATTTTGCGCAGGCGCTGGGTCATCGACGTCGCTCCAGGGTCCAATACAAAATGGCCGCGGCCGCTAATTGGCCGATCGCAAACGGCACGCCCATCGACCACGGCGCCAGCGACGAACCGTCGCGAGCCCAGATCAGCACCAGCACGGCCGAGGTCAGATAAAACGCGCCGACGGCGAAAATCGGCCGTGGCAGCAGCCGCGCCGAAGCAAAGATGCCCAGCGCAAACAGCATCTGCCACAGCCCCGGCAGCAGGGACAGCTGGGCCGGCATGTAGCGGACGACCACCGCGGTCAGCAACACGCCGGCGGCCACGCTGGGCAGGAACTGTTCGATGGCCAGCCGCGTGATCTCGAAGTGCGTCCGCTCGCCGATCAGCCGCAGACGGAAAGTCATCTCGATGGCCACGGCCAGCACGCTGACCATGGCCGCCGCCACCCAAAGCGCCACGTAGGCCCAAGGGCTTTCCCCCGGCTCGGGCGCCACTTGCGGCTGCGCCACGGCGGCCGCCAACGCCACGAAACCGGAAAAGGCCACCGGTGCCGAGCGGTAGCCGCGGAACACGTCGCTCTTGGCGACCTGTCGGCGGATTTCGGCGATTTGCGTGAGAGCTTCGTGGAGTTCCACGCCCTGTTGGCTCCGCAGGTGCAGTCGTTGCTTCCCCGTTCGGCAGCATACGGCTGGCCGGCAGGGGACGCAAGCTGTCGCTTTGCAATGCAAAGTATCATGCCGGCAACGCGCCGTCAAGCGCTTGCTCAGCGGGTACGCGGCAAGCTCGCTGAATCCAACGCGGCGCGCGTCGGGTTGAAAGAGGGCGCCGGGCGTGATGCGCGCCTTCAGCGCTGCAGTCCGCGGGTGGACGTGGCAGGGGCCGTGGGTCTCGTGGCCGTGCGGCCCGGCGCCGCCCCGCGCGAGGCGGGCGCACTGGCGGTGCCGCCGCCCGCGCGGCGGTTGACGGCCTCGGTGACCGCCGGCGAGATGTCGGGCGCACGGCAGTAGACGACGAGCTTCGAGATCTCCTGCATCACGGCCTGCGGGTCGGTCAGCTCCGGCGGTACGTCGTTGCCCAGCACCAGCTGCAGCTGATTGGCCTGCGCGTAGCGGGCGACCTCTTCCTTGACTTCGCGAAGCAGGGCCGCATACTCGGCCGTCTCCTTTTCGCGGAACTCGCGGTCGGACTTTTTGCCGTCGAGCTTCATGTCGGCGTCGAGCTTGAGGATTTCCTGCTCGAGCTTTTTGCGCTCGGGGCTCCCGTTGGGCAGCCGCCGGGCTTCTTCGACAAGCTGGTTGCCTCGATCGCTTCGCTTCTTGAAGGCGACCTTTTGTTCTTCCACTTCGGCGCTCAGCCGTTGCGAGGCGTTCTTGATGCGCTGCGACGCGCGAAAGATCGATCGCATGTCGACCACGGCGACCCCGTTGGTCGACAGCCCACCGGGAGCGGCCGCACGCTGGGCGAGAATGGGGGCGCCGCCAGCCAGGACCAGCGCCAGCGCCGCCGCGCCCACCGCCCAAAGAGTCGTCTTGTTCATCGCCTGCGCTCCATTGCTAGGATGGTGAGCCAAGGGGCCGGACAAGTCGCAAATACCCCGCGAGTCCGCCTGTCACAAGCGGCCGCCCATCGCGCGCTTGCGGCCTCGCCGACCGCGCGGCCGGCCCGAGGGGGGCGGCATTGTGCCGTCTCGGGTCTAACGCGTAAAGGCCAATCCACCGTGCTTGCCAGCACGGTTTGGCCGGGGACACCCGCCCGCTGCGCTCCCGTCGCGAGGGATCGTTGGCAAATCCTCGATCCATCGCGTATGTTTGAGCCTCTGGCGCATGGCTTGCATTGCAAGTAGCCGCTTGACTCGCGTGGGGGCGCAGGTTGGGCAATCGACGCCAGATTGAACGCCCCTTGGCGCCCTGGAGCATGCACGATGGCCCATCCCTGGCATGACGTCTCGGCCGGCGATCGCTTGCCCGCGGAATTCGCGGCCGTCATCGAAATTCCCATGGGCTCGAACGTCAAGTACGAGCTCGACAAGCTGACCGGGTTGCTGCGGATGGATCGCGTGCTCTATTCGGCGGTCTACTACCCGGCCAACTATGGATTCATCCCGCGCACGCTGGCCGACGACGACGACCCGCTCGACGTGCTGGTATTGTGCCAGGAGCAACTGGCGCCGTTGACGCTCGTGGCGGCGCGGGCCATCGGGCTGATGACGATGGTCGACTCGGGCCGCCGCGACGACAAGATCCTGGCCGTGGCCCCGGCCGACCCCGAGTACCAGGAGATTCGCAGCCTCGACGACCTGCCCGAGCATCGGCTGGCGATGCTGCGGCGCTTCTTCCAGGACTACAAGGTGCTGGAGCAAAAGAGCGTCGAGGTCGACGCCTTCGAGCCGGCCGCCGCGGCCCTGCCGGTCATCGAGGCGGCGATTGCCCGCTACCAGCGCGCCTACGGCGAGGGCGGGCAAGGCCGTTGAGACGGCGCGAAAAACGTTGCTGCAGACACTGTTTCGGTCGGTCGCAGGCATGACGGATTCCGCGGCTTTAGTCAATTCGTACGACGAGGTGGCGTTTCCCGGCCAGCCGGTTCCTCAAACGCACCCCGCGCCTGGCCGCGGTCGGCTTGCTGTTCGGCATGCAGCCGCCAAGGATCGATCGCTGCCGGCTGCTCGAGCTGGGCTGCGCCAGCGGCGCGAACCTGATGCCAATCGCCGACGCCTATCCAAACAGCGAGTTCGTCGGCATCGACAGCTCGCGCGTGCAGATCGAGGCCGGCCGCCAGGTGGTCGCGGCGCTGGGCTTGAAAAATCTGCGGCTCGAGCAGCTCGACATCGCCGAGGTCGACGAGCGGCTGGGCCAGTTCGATTACATCCTCTGCCACGGCGTCTTCTCCTGGGTCGTGCGCCCGCTGCAAGAGACGATCCTCGGCGTCTGCCGCGCGCGTTCTGCGCCCCGAGGTATCGCCTACATCAGTTACAACGCGTACCCCGGCTGGCATCTGCGCACGATCATTCGCCAGGCCATGCTGCAGTCGGCCGGCCAGGGCAGCGTCGACCAGCGCATGCGGCGTTCCCGCCAGGTTCTCGACTTCCTGGCCGCCGCGCTGGCGGGCGACGCGCGACCGTATGCCCGCTTGCTCAAAGGGGACATCGAGACGCTGCTCAAAACCCCCGACGCCTATTTGTTTCACGAATTCCTGGAAGACGTGAACGAGCCCCTTTATTTTCATCAGTTCGCCGCGCGGCTGCCGGCTCACGGGTTGCAATACCTGGGCGACCCGATGCCGGCCAACATGTTCGCCGTGCGTTTCGGAAGCGAGTTCGCCGAACGGGTGCTGGCGCTGGGCGACGACCTGGTTTCGGTCGAGCAGCACCTCGACCTGTGCGGGCCACGACGTTCCGGCAGTCGCTCGTCTGCCATCAGGAGGTGCCGCTTGCGCGCGAATTGAGCCCCGAACGGGCCGAGGGACTTTATTTCGCCGGCGACGTGCGGCCGGCCGAGGCGGAGCTGGACCTGCAATCCAGCACGCTGGCGACGTTCGTGGTCGACGGCAAATGGCAAATGCTCACGGCCGTGCCGCTGGTCAAGGCCGCCTTCTGCCATTTGGGGCAGCAGTGGCCGCGGGCCGTCGCATTCGACGAGCTGTTCGCGGCGGCGCGTGGGACGCTGCCCGGCGCGCCTGCGGCGGCCGACCGCGAGCTGCTGGCCGTCGACCTGCTGGGCCGCGTCGTGATGGGACGCTTCGAGATGTTCGGCGCGCCCAGCCCCTTCGTGCTGTCCGTGGGCCCGCGGCCTTTGGCCGGCGCGGTGGCGCGGCGGCAGGCGGCCGCGGGCGGCGTCGTGACGAACCGCCTGCATCAGTTGGTCCGGCTCGACCGTTTGTCGGCTGAAATGCTGGCAGTGCTCGATGGCCGCCACTCGCGCGCCGACTTGGCGGCGGTGCTGGCCGGCACCGCGCGGGCCATGGGGCTGCCCCCGGTGAGCACGGCCGCGTTGGCAGAGATGGTTGAACAACGGTTGACTCGGCTCGCGGCGCGCGCGCTACTGATCGCTTGACGGCACGCGCGGTCTGGAGGCATGTTTGCGGTGGCCCTCGACAGCCGGCGGCGTAGAATACACGCCATCAAACGCTACGTCCTCGTGTCTCCCAGTCGATCGCACCGCAGCCAACCCATGATGGCGTCTCCCTCCGCCGTATCGCCGTACGACGACATTGCGTTTCCGGACCAATGCCTGCCGAAGACCCATCCCGATCGACTGGCCGCCGTGGCGGCGCTGTTCGGCATGCGGACCGAGCCGGTCGAGCATTGTCGCGTGTTGGAGCTGGGGTGCGCCGCGGGCAGCAACCTGCTGCCGATGGCCGACCGGCATCCCGAGAGCACGTTCGTGGGCATCGATTCCTCGCCGCGCCAGATCAGTCGCGCCCGCCAGGCCGCCGCGGCGCTCGACCTGGCCAACATCGAGTTTCACCCGCTCGAGTTCGCTCAGATCGACGACAGCCTGGGGGCGTTCGACTACATCCTTTGCCACGGGGTCTATAGCTGGGTCGCGCCGCGGGTGCAGGACCAACTGCTGGCCATTTGCCGCGACCGTCTGCGGCCGCAGGGCGTGGCCTTCGTCAGCTACAACGTTTATCCGGGCTGGCACTTCGAAGACACGATTCGCTTTCTCGCCTGCGGCGCCGCGTCGGCCGACGATCCGCCCGCGCGGCGCGCGGCGCGGGCGCGGAAGCTGCTGGAAGTCTTCTCGGCCATCCTGGCCGGCGAGGCGGCGCCGCACGGCCGGCTGCTGAAAGAGCAGATCGACACGCTGCTGGCCAAGCCCGACGGCTACCTGTTTCACGACCACATGGAAGCGGACAACCACCCGCTGTTGTTTCACGAGTTCATCGAGCGGTTGGCGGCGCACGAGCTGGAGTACCTGGCCGACGCGTCGCCGGGCACGATGTTCGCCGCGGCGCTGGGGCCGCTGGTCGAAGAGGCCTTGCTGCGCATCGCGGGCGACCTGGTTTCCGTCGAGCAGCACCTCGACGCGATCCGCAACCGCACGTTTCGCCAGTCGCTCGTCTGCCACCGCGGCGTGTCGCTGGTGCGCGAGCTGCGTGCCGCCAGCGGCTACGCCCTGCGCTTTAGCGGCAAAGTCGAGCTGCAAGGCCCCGCGGGCGACCTGCGCTCGCCCGAGCCGCAGAACTTCCTTCCGCCCGATGGCCAGAGCATCGCGCTGTCGGTGCCGGCGACCAAGGCGGCCCTCGTGGCACTGCGCGAAGCCTGGCCACACACGCGGTCGTTCGACGAGCTGGCCCAGGCGGCCGCCGCGCGGCTGGAGCGGCCAAACGGTTTGGACCCCGAAGAGCGCGACCTCTTGAGCCGCGAGCTCGTCTACCTGGCGCTGGGCGGCATCCTCGAAATCCACACCGCCGCCGACCGCTTCGTGACCGCGATCAGCCGCTGCCCGACGGCCAGCCCCTGGGCCCGGCGCCAGGCACTGTCTTCGCCGCTGGTGACGAACCGCCTCCACGAGCAAGTCGAGCTCGACGACCTGGACCGCAAGCTGCTCGTGCACCTCGACGGCCGCCACGATCGCCAGCAGTTGGTCGCGCTGCTTGGCGAGGCGTTCGACCGCGGCCAGATCACGATCTTCCGCAACGCCCTGCCGGCCTGCGCGGGCGAGGACGTGGCGCCGATGCTCGAAACCATCCTCGATCGCACGCTGGCGGTGTGCGCCGCCAATGCACTATTGATTGCCTGACGCTGAAGTGCATTCATTCCGCGAGAACCTACGACCGCGGCCACTCGAACCGCTCCTGACCACGATGGCACAAGACGACCTCACGCAGCTCGACGACACGCCGTTTCCCGACGTGCCGATCGCGCAGTCCCAACCCGACTACCTGGAGACGGTGGCCCGGCTGGCAAGCATGGCGCCGCGCCCCGCGGCCACGGCGCGGGTGCTCGAGCTGGGCTCGGCTAGCGGACAGAACTTGATCCCGCTGGCCGAACGCTATCCACAGGCCACGTTCGTGGGGCTCGACGCTTCGCCGCGCCGCGTGGCCATGGCCCGCCGCGCCGCAGCCGACCTGGGACTGGCGAACGTCGAGTTTCGCCGTGAAGACCTCCGCCAATCGGGCCCCGACCTGGGCCAGTTCGATTACATCATCGCCCATAATCTCTACTCCTGGGTCGAAGCCGACGTGCGCGACGCCGTGCTGGCCATTTGCCACGAACATCTGGCGCCCGAGGGCGTGGCCTATGTCAGCTACAAGACCTATCCCGGCTGGCACGTGCACGACGTGCTGCGCGACATGATGTTGTTCGACTCCCGCGGCGCGCGGAACCCGGACGAACAGTTGGCGATGGCTCGCCGCGTGCTGCAGTTCCTCTCGGGCGTGCTGGTGGGCGATCGGCCATACGACGAGCTGATGCGCGGCGAGTTGAAGGCGCTCGACGAGCTCGGCGAGGTGTACCTACGCCACGACCACCTGCGCAGCGTGAGCCATCCGGTCTACTACCGGCAATTCGTCGAGCATGCCGCCCGCCACGCCCTCAAGCCGCTGGGCGATGGCGTGCTGGGCATCCGGCCCCACGATTATCTCGGTGCGGAAATCGAGGGCCGGCTGGCACAGATCACTTCCGACCCGATCGAGTTGGAGCAGTATCGCGACATCGTCCGCAATCGCGGCGGCCGGCAAACGCTGCTGGTCGCGGCGGCCGCGGCCTGCGACGCGACGCCCCGGCCCGAGCGGCTGCGCGGACGGTATCTCGAGGCGCCCTTGCGCAGCGAATCGGGATCGGTCGAGCTGCGCTCGGAATCCGTCGAGCGGTTCACGTCCGCCGGTGGGCTGCGCAGTCTCGACGGGAGTGCCGCTGGCCAAGGCGGCGCTGGCGAGGCTGGGCGCGGCCTGGCCGCGCTCGCTGGCGCTCGACGAGCTGGTCAGGGCGGCCGTTGCGGACTGGAAGCAAGCCACGGGCCGCGAGGCGGTCGAGCCGGCTGAGATCGGCCGGCTCGAAGAGAATCTGTGGCAGTGCGCCGCCGGCGGCGTGATCGCGGTCACGAGCGGACCGCCGGCCTTCGCGATCGAGATCGTGGCCACGCCCGTGGCCAGCCCCTGGGCCCGCTGGCAGGCGGAGCACGGCCCGCTGGTGACCAATCGCAAGCACCAGCTTTTGAAGCTCGATTATTTCAACCGCCAGGTGTTGCGGCTGTGCGATGGCCGCCACGACCACGAGGCCCTCGTCGAAGGCCTGATGGCCCACGTCCTCTCAGGCCAGATGGCGCTGCGCGGGCCAGATGGCCAGCCGCAGAGCGAAGAGCAGACCCGCGCCGCCCTGGAATCGATCGTGCCGCGAGCGCTCGCCGCGCTGGCCGAAAACGCGCTCTTGATCGCGTGATCCAGCCTGGAAGGGCGCCGAAAAAGGTTTGCGTCCCCTTTAAGTTCTCTTTAAGTTCTCCGGACAGATAAGTCGCCGATGCTTGACCCTGCCAAGAGGACACGCCCGATTTCCGCCCAATGGCCGGTCGAGGGCGCGCGCACGGCGGCGCAAGCCAGCAGTGGCACCCGCGGGCCGGAAGGGCGCGTGACTCTTGCCGCTTCGGCGGCTGCCGCGGCTTCGACTGTCAGCGGCACTTCGCGGCTGACGGTCAGGTTCTGGCCGTTGTACTTGGCCGTGGCCGTGACGACGAGCACGTGCTTGCCGGGCGGGGTGTCGGCGCCGGTCTCGATTTTCAGCATGGCCTGCGCTTGATCGGCCGGCACGTCGACATTGGCCACTTTGACCGCCTTGGCCCCGTCGGGCACCTTGGTCGTCACCTGCACCACGTCCGCAAAACCATACAACCGCGAGACGGATAGCGGCACTTCGACGCTGGCGCCTTGCTTGACCGTGGCCGCGGGTGCATCGCCGAGCGTCACCGGCGCGGCGGTCACCTTGAGCGTGACGGTGGGCGAGGGCGAGGCCACGTTGATGTTGGCCGGCTTGGCCTTCTTCGTGGCCGCGTCGAGCTCTTTGGCCACGTTCTGCTGCACGCCGACGGCCTCCTTGGACTTGGCATCCGCTTGGGCGGCGGCCTTTTCGGCGGCGGCTTTGGCTTCAGCGGCGGCTTTGAGCTGCGCTTCCATGTCAGCGGCCGCCTTGTCGGCGGCGGCTTTCGCCTCGGCGGCGGCCTTGGCCTTGGCGGCGGCTTCCTCGGCGGCCTTGTTGGCAGCCTGGGCAGCCTCGCGCGCTTTTTATGGCCACGGTCATGTCGGCAGCCCGCTTCTCGGCGGCGGCCTTGGCTTCCGTGGCCGCTTTCGCTGCGGCGGCCAACTCAGTCACGATCTTGTCGACGGCCGTTTTGCGATCGGTGACGACCTTCAGCGCTCGGGATCGCGAGGTAGCTGACCTGCGTGCTGCCCACCAGGGCGAACGTGTAGCTCCCCTCGGGCACGTTGGCCGGCAGGGGGATTTCCAGCTTGCCCTCGGCCTTGTCCGCGGCGATCGTGATGGCGGCGGGCTTGACGTTCGGCGGCAGCGAGGAGGGCGACCAGTTGCACGACGCCTTTGAAGTCGCCGCGGCGCACGAGCTTGATCGGCACCTCGACCTTGCCCGCCTTGCACATTTCGACGACCTTGTTCGCCCCGGCATCGATGAAGAAGGCCGCGGTCTCTCCGCCGCTGACCGCGATGGCAAAGTTGCGCGCCAGGCGATAGCGGCGCGATCTGGTTGGCCCGGCCGCCCCAGATCATGGCCGCCGGCCGCGCGGGCCGCGTGACGTCCGCTTCGCCGATCTTGGCCTTGCCCAGGATCGTGATCAGGCTCATCGACTCGGCGGCGTTCTCGGCCGCCGACAGCACCAGCACGCCCCGCTCCTGTCCCGCGGCGATCGTAACCGGCGCGGAAGTGACGCCCTCGGGCAGGCCATCGGCCACGACCTGCACTTCGCCGTCAAAACCTTCGCGGCGAAACAGCATCACGTCGACCAGCTCGGTGCCCCCCTTGCGCAACAGTGGGCTCCAGACGGTCGGCGGGTTCTGGTTCACGTCGGGGCTGAACGGCAGCAAGTGCGGATCGATTACCAGGCGAAAATCGGGCTTCGCCGGATGGATCGCCAGGCGATAGACCAGCCGCGGGTCGGGCCGCGAATAGTTCGACAAGTTGCGCATCGAGCACGCGGTACGTCCCGTCGGCCGGGGCCACGAAGCGGAATGCCGGGTCGTCGGTCTTCATGTCGAACATCCGAGCCAAAACGGTCGCGCGGGTTCTCGCGAAAGTCGTCGACGCCCTGAACGTCCTTCACCTGCTCTTCGCCCTTGTCGTTCTTCGTGACTTGCTGCACCAGCAGGTACGGATCGGTCGGCAGCCCCAGCCGCTGGGAGAAGACTTCCATCCACAGCGCCTCGCCCTTCTTGGCGTCGAACGTGATCCAGTCGCGGTCCGTCTGCGGATGGAACTGGCCCACGTACTCGCACGGCAGCGTCACGGCCTGTGGGTGGGCCGGATCGTCGTTCGGCTCGTGCTCGACCACGACGGGCGCCGTGGCGTATCCGATAAGCACCGAATTGGTCAGGCCGTTGGGCGTAGTCAGGCGATAGGCGTAGCCGTCGACGCCCGACTCGTCGGGTTCGACGATCGAGCCGATGTCGAGGTTTTCCACGCTCTGGTCGGCCGGCAACTCGATTTCGACCGCCAGCGACTCGAGCGGTTTGCCGTCGGCCGCCACGACGTCGGTCTTCTGACCGCCCGGCAGATTGCGGCCGTAGAGCGTGTACGAGCCCTTCGAGCCCGGCAGGCCCGAGGGCGGGAAGACATAGTCGAGGTACGCGTCGGTGCCGATCATGATGCGGTAAAAGTGCTCGGCATCGCCCTGGTAGAGGAAGTCGTGCACTTCGACGTAATACGCGCCGTCGGCCGGCACGATGAAGTCCAACAGCGGGTCGCGGCGGTTCGTGTCGCGGTTGCGCTCCAACTCCTTGCCGCTCGCGTCGTAAAGCACCAGCGAAGCGTCCATCCGCGAGTCGATGCGATAGGCCCAGCAATCGACGATCACCCGTTGGCCTTGCTTGGCGTTGAACTTGAAAAAGTCTTGGTCCGTGGCGCCGTTCGACAGGCCGTTGACCACCGTGCCCAGGGGCACTTCGGTGGCCTTGTCGGGCGTGTTGTTGGGCTCGGCCTCGGTGATTTCGTTCTGCGTGCCGACGACGAACGACCGCGGGTTCGAGACCCCATACTTGCCGATGGCTCGCAGCTCGCAGATGCCCGGCTTGGCGTCGGCGGGAATCGTGACGGTGAACTGCCCCGGCACGCCTTGCGGCCCGCTCTGGCCCAGCCCCGGCGGCACGCTCTTTTGCACGGCCGTGATGCCGGGCGTCGAGAAGTGCAGCTTGGAAACGTCCTCCAGGTCGGTGCCCGTGATCGTCACGTCGACCGTGGTGCCTTGCTTGCCACCGGTGGGAAATACCGAAAACAGCCGGGCCACCGGCAACTCGGCTAGCGCAGGGGCAACCGACAGGGCGATGGCGGCGGCCAGCAGACGAGCCGAAAGGCGGACGTTCCACGGGGTCGCGTTCGAGCGCATGGCAAACCTCATGTCGAGCGATGGTGAACGGGCGGGGTTTCGGGGGGCGGAAAACGGCTGGCGTCTGGCACGGCCGACCGATCCCTCTTCGGCGGGCCAGCACGATGGATCGCGTGGCTTATCAAAAACAGGCGTGAGTCAGCCGCGCCGTCGACCGCCTGGCAAAAAAGGCGCCACGCACTTCAACTGCACCGCCAGGCGGAAAGGGCGCGTCCGGTAGGTGCCGTCGATTATCGCGCAAAGCAGTCAAAATCAAGGACTTCAGGCTCTCGGGCCAACAGCCGCCACCTGCCGGCTTACGCGCGATTCTTGTGCCCGCCGGCGTGGCTCCGCTACACTCGCGACTTTGCCCCCGCCAATCCCAGCCGCAACGATTGCCGCCTCGCCGCCTGCCGGCACTGGGCGCCGCTGATCGCCCCCCCACGAAAGGATCCCCCGCGTGCCTGCTTCTTCACGTCCGACTGTCGTGATTGCCGATTTCATTGCCGGGCCGCTGGAGACCGAGCGGCGCGTGCTGGGCGAGATTGCCGAGATCGTGGCGCTCGACGCATCGAGCGAGGAGGAACTGGTCGGCAAGATCGAAGCAGCCGACGCGATCATGATGTATCACACCGTCTCGATCACGGCCCGCACGATCAACGCCCTGAAGAACTGCAAGATCATCGTCCGCTGCGGCGTGGGTTACGACAACGTCGACTGGCGGCTGGCGCGCACGCGCGGCATCGCCGTGGCCAACGTGCCCGACTACGGCACCGAGGAAGTGGCCGACACGGCGATCGGCATGATGCTGGCCCTGACCCGGGGCATCAACCTGTTCAACGCCCGGCTGCGCGCCCGGCAGGGCGAATGGATGTATACCGAGGCCCAGCCGGTCTGGCGGCTGCGCGGCCGGGTGTTCGGCATCGTCGGCCTGGGCCGGATCGGCGGCGCCGCGGCCTTGCGGGCCAAAGCCCTGGGCATGGACGTCGTGTTTTTCGATCCTTACGCGCCCGACGGCCGCGACAAGTCGCTGGGCGTGCGCCGCGTGGAAACGCTCGACGCCCTGCTGGCCGAGTCGCACGTCGTCAGCATGCACTGCCCCTCCACGGCCGAGACGTTCCACATGATCGGCGCCGCCGAGCTGGCCAAGATGCGTCCCGGCTCGTTCCTGGTGAACACGGCCCGCGGCGCCGTGGTCGACGCGGCCGCCGTGCCCGAGGCCTTGGCCAGCGGCCACCTGGCCGGCGCCGGCATCGACGTGTTGGAAGAAGAGCCGCCGCCGGAAGATCATCCGCTGTTGGTCGCCTGGCGCGATCCAACCCACCCGGCCCACGACCGCCTGATCGTCAACCCGCACGCCGCCTTCTACAGCGAAGAAGGTTTGCAAGACATGCGCACCAAGGGGACCGAGGCCTGCCGCCGAGCGCTTTTGGGTTTGCCGCTGCGGAACGTGGTGAATTGAGCGTGCCCTGTCCCTCGCCCTTGCGGGAGAGGGGAGTTGCGCGGCTTTCCCTCGCCCCTGGCGGGAGAGGGACCGCTTGCCGCAGGCAAGCAGGGTGAGGGGCGGCCATCCGCGCGGAGTCTGCATCCCCAGCAGCGCCCACCCGCTTACCCGGCTTCGCTGCGCTCAGCCACCCTCTCCCGCCAGGGGCGAGGGGAGTCTCGCGGCGCTCGGCGACAAGGGGGTGCCTGGCAAGCTCTCTTTGACGGCGACGCCGCTCTTCTGCGCGGCCATCATCGCCGCGGCCAGATTCAGAATCCGCTCGGCGGCCGCTGCAGGCAGGACGCCGCGGGCGTGAATGTTCGATATCAGGTTCCGCTGGGCATCCGTGTCGCCGGACTTGGGGCGATACGCCATGTAGGCCGACAGGCTCTCGGCAGTCGCCAGCCCCGGTCGCTCGCCGATCAACAACACCACGACTCGCGCTTCGACCAGCGGGCCGAGTTCATTGAGCACGCCCACGCGGCAATGGCGCACGGCGAACGGCCGGCCGAACGTCCAGCCGCGCGCTGTTGCGCCCGCTGCCAATAGCGGCAGCAAGGCGGGCGCTGCGCCGCCACGGCCGCCGCCGATAAGCCGTCGCCGATCGCCACTTGCAGGTCGACGCCCCTTGGGCAGCGCTCGCGAATGAGCGCTTTGGAGGCCTCGCTCAACGCGCGGCCCAGCTCGGGGCGTTGCAAGTACTGCGATTTGTCGGCCGCCAGCGTGGCGACTTCGAACAGGCCGTAGCGGTTGAGCAACTCGGCGCCAAAATCGCGGGCCAGGTCCATCTCGGCTTGCACCGCGTCGACGGCGGCGGCGTGATCTTCGCGCAATTCGAGCTGCGTCGCCGTGCGATACGACGTGCCCGCGCGGCCCACCACCAGCCGCGCCGGCGTGCGGGCCCGCAGGGCGTCAATAACTTGCGGCGCCGCCCCCTCACCCTGCTTGCCGGCGTGAGCCGGCAAGCGGTCCCTCTCCCGCGAGGGGAGAGGGGAGCTGGAAGCGTTGCGGTCGTTCGCGTTAGAAGTTTGTCGGGCCGGCACGGATCAGTCTCTTGCGCTTCAACGCGTCGGTAAGGCCTCGCTCAACACGCGCTCGACCTGCTCGACCAGCGGATGGCCGGCGGCCGTGCGCTCGGCCAGTCGCCCGCCGGCAAAAATGCCGGTCGCTTCGAGCCAGGCCAAAAACTCGGGCGCGGGACGCAGGTGGAACAACTCGCGCATCGCCGCCGCGTCGTGAAAGCTGGTCGATTGGTAGCTGAGCATCACGTCGTCGGCGCAGGGCACGCCCATGAAGTAATTGCAGCCGGCGGCCGTCAGCAGCAGCAGCAGGTTGTCGGCCGAGTTCTGATCGGCTTGGGCATGATTGGTGTAGCACACGTCGCACCCCATCGGCAGCCCCAACAGCTTGCCCATGAAGTGGTCCTCCAGCCCCGCGCGGGTGATCTGCCGCTCGTCGTACAGATACTCGGGCCCGATGAAGCCGACGACCGTGTTGACCAGAAACGGCCGGAAAGCCCGGGCCACTCCGTAGGCGCGGGCTTCGAGCGTCAACTGGTCGAGCCCATGATGGGCCCCGGCCGACAAGGCGCTTCCCTGCCCGGTTTCGAAATAGATCACGTTGTCGCCCACCCAGGCGACGTCGCGCGTGGCGTGATGCTCGATCACGCGCCGGCGGCCTTCGTCGAGCATGGCCAGCGTGATGCCGAAGCTGGCGTTGGCCGCCTGCGTGCCGGCGATCGATTGAAACAACAAGTCGACCGGCGCTGCGCTCCAGCGCGGCCAGTTGCGTCGTCAGGTGCGCCAGGCAACAGTGCTGCGTCGGGCGCCGCTGACTTCGATCAGCCGATCCAACGACCGCAGGATGGCGGCCACGGTGTCGACCGACTCGATGGCCGGATTGACCCCAATCACCGCGTCGCCGCAGCCGAACAAGAGACCCTCGACGCACGACAGCAGGATGCCGCCCAGATCGTCGGCCGGATGATTCGGCTGCAGCCGCACGCCCAGCACGCCGCGCTCGCCCATCGTGTTGCGGCAGCGGGTGACGTTGCGAATGCGGCTGGCCGCCAGCACGAGATCCTTGTTGCTCATCAGCTTGGCCACCGCCGCGGCAATTTCCGGCGTGATGGCCCAGCCAGGGGTCTGTCCCGATTTTGCGGAGTCCGCGGAGCAAAATGGGACTGTCCCCCTCCGCTCTGCTAGGTCAGCCGAATCCTCCAACAGCAGCTCGCGGAACTCGCCCACCGTCAGTGAGGCCAGCGGGCGAAAGCCGTCGCGATCATGCGTGTCGAGTATCAGCCGGCTGACATCGTCGGTATCGGGGTCGATGAGCGGGTTGTCGACGATTTCGCCGAGCGTCACGTCGGCCAGCGCCCGCTTGGCGGCCACGCGCTCGCGCTGGCTGGCGGCGGCGATGCCGGCCAGCTCATCGCCCGACTTTTCCTCGTTGGCCTTGGCCAACAGCTCGCCGAGCGTGGCGAAGCGGAAGGTTTCGCCGCGAATCGTGCTGGAATAGGGCATGAGGAGAATCTCGGGCGCAAAGCTTGCGATAGACCCCGCGCGGCGGCCCGCCCGCCAGTCGCGCGAGCCTCCATTTTATCCGCCCGTCGGCCCGCCCGCACTCGGCCAGCTTGCAAATCCACGCCCCCTGTCGCCAAACTATCTCTCATGGCGGCCCCGTCTCCCACGTTCGATTTCGACTACATCGTCGTCGGCTCCGGCTTTGGCGGCAGCGTCTCGGCGCTGCGGCTGGCCGAGAAAGGCTATCGCGTCGGCGTGCTCGAGCGGGGCAAGCGCTGGCGGACCGAGGATTTTCCCAAGACGAACTGGAACGTCCGCAAGTTCTTGTGGGCGCCGCTGGTCCGCTGCTTCGGCATCCAGGCGATCACGATGCTGCGCGACGTAATGGTGCTGCACGGCACGGGCGTCGGCGGCGGCAGCCTGGTCTATGCAAACACGCTGCTCGTGCCGCCCGAGCGAGTTTTCGACGATCCGCGCTGGCGGGCGCTGGGCGATTGGAAAGCCGACCTGGCGGCCCACTATGCCACGGCCCAGCGAATGCTCGGCGTGACGACGGCCCCTTGCCCCACCGAAACCGATCACATGCTGCATGACATCGCCCGCGACATGGGCGTCGGCGAAACGTACCATCCCACCGAAGTCGGCGTCTTCTTCGGCGCCCCGGGCCAGACCGTGCCCGATCCCTATTTCGACGGCCGCGGACCCGATCGGGCCGGCTGCGTCGAGTGCGGCGGCTGCATGGTCGGCTGCCGGCACAATGCCAAGAACACGCTCGACAAGAACTATCTCTACCTGGCCGAAAAGCTCGGCGTCGAAATCCTGCCCGAAACGCGCGTCCTCGACATTCGCGAGCGGGCCGGCGGCGGCTACGAAATCGAAACCGAGCGGATCACCGACTGGTTCTTCAAGCGCCGCCGCACGTTCACGGCCCGCGGCATCGTGCTTTCGGGCGGCGTCTTGGGCACCGTGCCCTTGTTGCTCAAGTGCCGCGAGCGCGGCTCGCTGGCGCGGCTCTCGGCTGCCTTGGGCACGTTCGTGCGCACCAACAGCGAAGCGCTGGTGGGTGCGACCAGCCGCCGCGACGACGTCGACTATTCGCGGGGCATCGCCATCGCCTCGGGTTTCTGGCCCGAGCCGGCCACGCACGTCGAGATGGTCCGCTACGGCCGGGGCCAGGACTTCATGTCGTTCTTGTGTACCGTGCTGGTCGACGGCGGGCCGCCGTGGCCGCGGCCGCTGCGCTGGCTGGCGGCGGCCGTGCGCCATCCGCTGGTGTTTTTGCGGCGGCTGAATCCTTTTGGCTGGGCCCGCAAGACGGGCATCCTGCTGGTCATGCAATCGCTGCCCAACTACATGAGCCTCACGCTGCGGCGGCGCTGGTGGTGGCCGTTTGCCAAGCGGGTCGATTCGAGCTGGGCCTCGAGCGAGCCGGTGCCCAAGTATTTTCCGATCGCCAACGCCATCGCCCGCCGCCTGGCCGACAAGGTCGAGGGGGACCCCGAGAGCGGCGTGGGCGAGGTGCTGTTCAATTTGACCTCCACGGCCCATATATTGGGAGGATGCCCGATGGGCGCGGATGCCGCGAGCGGCGTGATCGACAAGTTTGGCCGGGTCTTTGGCTACGAGCGGTTCTACATCGCCGACGGCTCGGTGGTGCCCGTCAACTTGAGCGTCAATCCCAGCCTGACGATCTGCGCCCTGAGCGAGTGGATCATGAGCCACGTGCCGGCCGCCGCGTCGACGGCCAGCCAGCCCGTGGCAAACGAAAGCGAGGTGTCCGATGAATGCAGTCGCGCTTGAACGCCCCGAAACCTCCAGCGAACAAATCGATCGCCTGGCCGGCGAGCTGTCCGCCGCGCGCGAGCGGCTGGCGCGGCTTTCGTTGGCCGAGCGAATCAGCCTGATGGAAGATTGCCTGGCGCGCGTCGTCGCGCTGGGACACGAATGGGTCGGCGCGGCCTGCGCGGCCAAGGGCCTGGCGCCGGGCAACCCGCTGGTGGCCGAAGAAGTCGCCGCCGGCCCGATGGCCACGGCCCGGCACTTGCGGCTGTTGATCGACAACTACAAGGCCGTGCAATCCAAGGGACACATTCCGCTGCCCGGCCGCGTCGACCGCGGGCCCGACGGAAACCTGCGCGTGCAAGTCATGCCGGTGCGCGGACTCTTCGATTCGCTGGTGTTCGCGGGCTTCAAGGCCACGAGCTGGCTGCCGAGCGACGTCACGGCCGACGACTTGCAACACCTGGGTGGCGAGCTGGCCGAGGTGCGGCCGGCGCGGACGGTGCTCGTGCTGGGCGCCGGCAACGTGTCGAGCATTCCGGCCACCGACACGATCTCGAAAGTCTTCCAGGAAGGGCACGCCGTGCTGTTGAAGATGAACCCGGTGAACGACTACCTGGGTCCGATCTTCGAGCGGCTGTTCGCCCGGCTGATCGAAGCCGGCTACGTGCGGATCATTTACGGCGGGGCGGCGGTCGGCAAGGCGGCCATTGAGCACCCGGCGATCGACGAAGTGCACATCACCGGTTCGATCGCTTCGCACGACGCCATCGTCTGGGGCAGTGACCCCGCCGAGCGCGAGCGCCGCCGCGGCCAGGGCGATCCCGTGCTCCACAAACCGATCACCAGCGAGCTGGGCAACGTCAGCCCCTGGATCATCGTACCGGGGCCGTACACCGACAAGCAGCTTCGCTTTCAGGCTGAGAACGTGGCCAGCTCGATCGTCAACAACGCCTCGTTCAACTGCGTGGCCACGAAAGTGATCATCACGCACGAGGGCTGGCCGCAGCGCCAGGAGTTTCTCGATTGCCTGGAAGACGTGCTGGCGAAAGTGCCGCCGCGCAAGGCGTATTATCCCGGCGCCGCCGATCGATTCCGCAAATTCACCGGCAAGGAGCCGCCCCCCGGCCCCGCGGGGACGCTTCCCTGGACGCTCGTGCGCGACGCGAAGCTCGACGCCCGGCCGGTGTTGTTCTGCGAGGAGTCGTTCGTCTGCGTCTGCGCCGAAATGACGGTCGCTGGCCGCGACGAGCGCGAGTTTCTGGCCCGGGCCGTCGAGTTTGCCAACGAGAAGCTGTGGGGCACGCTGAGCGCCGCGTTGACGGTCCACCCTTCGTTCCGCCGCACGAGCGAGGGAGCCGCGAGCTTCGAGCGGGCGTTGGCCGAGTTGCGCTACGGGGCCGTGGGCGTGAATTATTGGCCGGCGCTGGTCTATGCGATGATGAGCCCGCCGTGGGGCGGCTATCCCAGCGGTACGCTGGCCGACTGCGCAAAGCGGCATCGGCTCGGTGCACAACACGTTCATGCTGCGCGGCGTGCAGAAGACCGTGCTCGAAGGCCCGCTCACGATCGCGCCCAAGCCGTTCTGGTTCCCCACCCATCGCAAGCCCGAGCCGCTGGCCTGGAAAGTGCTCGACCTGTACGCCCGGCCCAGCGCCTGGAAGCTACCCGGCCTGATGCTGGCGGCGCTGGGCGGCTAAGGTCGAGCGCTCGTCGGACGATTCCGTGATCTCTGTCTAGAATAAGAAGCCAATTAGGAGTCCGCTACATGGTTCGCCGTCTCATCCTGGCCGCTATTTTGGTTGCCGCCGCCGCCGCGCAAGCTCGCGCCGCCTTCGTTCCGGCCGCCGACCTGATCAACTACCAGCAAGGGCCACTGGGGCTGCCCGCGAACACTGTCGTGGGCTACATGTTCACCGTGGGCGCCAACCCGATCACCGTCGATGAGCTGGCGATCTTTTCGGGCACCGGCTCCTTGACTCAGCCGATCAACGTGCATATCTGGCTGACGAATACGACGACGGACGTGGCGTCGGTCAATGTTTCGAGTGCGGACACGCTATCGAACGACGGGCGATTCTATTACACGTCGATCACACCGGTGACGTTGTTGCCGAACACGAATTACTCCATCGGCGCCGATCTTCCTTTTGCCAATCAGGGCGCGATGGGCCCCGGAACGTTGATCAATGACCCGAGCTTCACGGTGACGGCGGCCATTGCCGGCCCCGCGCCGTATGCGAACAGCGACGCCCTCGATTTTGGTCCCCTGTTCGGCCCGTCGTTTCAGCTCGTGCCCGAGCCTTCGACGCTGATGCTTGCCGTGTGCGGCGCGATCGGCCTTGTTGTGAGCGGAGCCCGCCGCTGGCGCGCTAAGCGGATGGCCGATCGGCTTGCGGCTTAGCCGATACCGGCGCAGAGCGCTCGTACTTGCGCTCGAGCAACCCCCGGCCGCGCATCCACTCGATGCACAACGCCGGCCAGGCGCTGGCGCCCGGCGCGGTTTTGGCCAGGCCCAGGCCGTGGCGGCCTTTTTCGAAAACGTGCAGCTCGGCCGGCACCTTGGCCTTCCGCAGGGCCAGGTAGAACAGCACGCTGTTCTCCGCCGGCACGCCCTTGTCTTCGTTGGTGTGAAACAGGAACGTGGGCGGCGTTTCGCTCGTGACTTGCAGCTCGTTGGACAAAAGCTCGACGAGCTTCGGGTCGGGGTTGTCGCCCAGCAGGTTGCGCTTCGAGCCCTGATGCGCGTAGGGCGTGGTGAACGACACCACCGGGTAGCAGGCGATCAGGAAATCGGGTCGCGAGCTGACGCGCTCGATCGGGTCGCTCGCCTCCGGTTTGCCCTTGTCGAAGTGCGTGGCTGCCGTGGTGGCCAGGTGCCCGCCGGCCGAGAAGCCGAGGATGCCGATCCGCGCGGGGTCGACGCGCCACTCGGCGGCGCGGGCCCGCACGGTGCGAATGGCCCGCTGGGCATCGTCGAGCGGTGCGGGATGCTGATAGCCGGTCCCCTTGTGGCGATACTTGAGCACGAAGGCCGCCACGCCGAACGAGTTGAACCACTCGCCCAGCTCGATTCCTTCATAGCTCATCGCCAGGCCGCCATAGCCGCCGCCGGGACAGACGACCACGGCCGCGCCGTTGGCCTTGTCCGAGGGTGGCAGGCAGACGGCAATCGTCGGCTTGTCGTTGTCCGAGTCGCCCTTGGCGCCCGGCGCCGGCCGGCCAGAGCAACTCGATCTTCGGCTCAGCGGCATTGGCGGCGCACGCCATGACCATGGCTGCCACGGCGAATAATCCAATGGTGAAATGTCGCGTCATCGTGGCGTCCCCTCGGCAGATTTCAATTTGCGATTTGATTCGCGGTTGTATTTCGTGGCGAGCCCCGGGCGTCAGCCCGGGGATTGTCGGCGGTGAGTGTGATTCAGGCTATCCCCGAGCTGACGCTCGGGGCTCACCACAAACGCACTCGCGGCTTGCCACGAGCGACGCTCGGGGGTCGCCGCGGACCGACGGCCGCCGTCAGTTCTTCACCGTCGTCAGCTTGTCTTCCGGGAACGTCGTCAGCACGAGGTCCTTGAAGTGGACTTCCTCCAGCTCGGCGTTCGAGTGGAGCTGCAAGCCGATCGGGCCTTCCTTGATCCGCTCGGGCTCGGGGTCGCGCCAGTCGGCGACCAGCGTGCCGTTGACCACCAGGCGAATGCGGTTGCCCTGGGCCAGGATTTCCAGATCGTTCCAGTCGTGCTGCTTGCCGACTTTTTTCGCCGGCGCACCGTCGACGCCCAGTCCGTTGCGGCCAAACAGGTCGTAGAAACCCCAGCCGCTGGGAAACATCACCAGGTGCCCGGCGTAGGTGTACGGGTCGCCGTGCTCCGGCGCGTTGCGTCCCCACAGGGCGATGCCCGAGTGCATCTCGCTTTTGACGAGCTTCACCGTGGCCAGCAGGCGGAAGTCGGAGTAGTTCTTGTCGGTCAGCAGATAGGTGCTGACCTTGATCGGCTGGGTGTTGCGGGCCACGATCACGCCATCCTCGACGCTCCACAGGTTCTTGTGCCCGTGCCAGCCCGACAGGTCCTTGCCGTTGAACAACTTGATGGTTTCCGACTTGCCGGTCTTGGGCGGCACGACGGGCGCGTCAGCGGCGCGGGCGGCCGATGAGAGCGATGACGCGACGCAAGCGACCAGCGCATAGCGAGACAGTCGGGGCAGGGCAGTGTGCAACATCGTGGCAACTCCTGGTGGGGCTGGCAATTCGGGGTGCGACTGCAACCGGCGATTCGCCGCCGCGTTGCGGCTGAGCCGCCAATGGTAACGCTCCCAAAGGCCGTGGACAAGCATTCGTCGAGGCGAAAAAAAGTTCTTGGTGGGGCTTCAGCCGAAAGGACCGATCGGCTCGAAGAGTGCAAGGAAAGCGGTCTCCGAAAGTGCGCCAAGGACCCGCTCCAGGCTCACCTCGATTCACTGAGCGATTGACGCGGCGAGGCGCGAACTCTTACAAATGATATTTGCCTGGACCGTCTCTAATCGCTTGCTCGTCGAGGTTTTCACAATGGCGTTTGTTCATTCTTCCAAAGCGTTGTTTGCCCTATGCCTGGCTTGGAGTGCAATGTTCGCTTCGACATGCGCCGCCGCTGAGCCCGATCCAAACGGAAGATGGAAGTTCACGCTTGTATTTCCAATCGACGGGGGTGGCGAATTCCCGCTCGACGTCGTCGTGAATATGAAAGCCGACGGAGACAAGCTCACCGGCAAGATCAGCGGTCCAGGCGGAGACGGAATGGTGGATATCCTCGACGGCACTTTCAAAAAGGGAACCGTTGCGTTCCGAGTCGTCGACGAGGCAGGGACGACCTCGCGCTACAAAGGCAAGATCGAGGGCGATAAGATCAAGGGCACCATGGAAGCGGACATTCCCCTCGTGGAGGATCCGCTCAAGCTCGACTGGAACGCCGAACGCGACAAGGAGAAAAAATAGCTGGCGTTCCCAATGACTGCTTCGATCCAGGAGGATCAATATCGGAGTGCGCGAGCCCGAAGAATCAAGCCGCTGGATCGTACAACAACGGAAAGAACTGCCCCTGCATCTTCTGGCCCTCGGGGATCGGCGGCACGCCGGCCAGCAGCTCGTCGTTGGAGTGCGACGCCACGCCGTCGCGGAACACGTTGATCACGGCGGCCCGCCGCGGACCGTCCGTCGAGTTCTCGTACGAGCCGTGCACCATCAGCGGGTGATGAAAGGCACACTCGCCTTTCTTCAGTTCGATGGCCACCGGCTGGAACTGCTTTTTCTGCTCGTCTGAGAGCACGCTTTGAATGGCGTTCATGTCGCCGGCCAGGCCCGTGACGGGCAGCAGCTGCCAGCGGTGGCTGCCGGGGATGTATTGCAGGCAGCCGTTGGCGCGCGCGGCATCGTCCAGCCCGATCCAGCAAGTCAAATGCGACATCGGCCGCGTGCGGGTCCAATACGAATAGTCCTGGTGCCAGGCCACGACGCCGCCGTGGTGCGCGGGCTTGCAGAAGAGCTGATCGTGCCAGAACCGCACGGCCCCGCCCAACAGTTGGCTGGCGGGAATCGTGAATGCAGGGTTCCACAGCATGTCGTGAAAGCCCGGCATGATCCGCCACGCGCCCAAGGCATGGAACAAGACCCGCGACGTGTCAACCGATTCGTTGGAGTTGTATTCGTAGAACAGTTCGTTGCCCCGATGGTGCGGGTCGACCAGCTCGGCCAGCTCGCCGCGAAGCACGTCGACCTGCGCGTCGCTGAGCACGCGGACACCGGCCAGGTAGCCGTTGGTCTCGAAGAAAGCGAGCTGTTCGTCGCTGAGGCGGTATGCGCGGATCGCGCCCGCGCGTTTCGTCGAGCAGCGTGCCGACGGGTTCGTGCCGCGTGGAGAGATCGACCGTCATGGCTCCCTTTTCCCGCCGGAACCGGCGGCCGTCGTCGGGGCGATCAACCGCAGCAGGTCGAGGCTGCTGACGATTCCTATCGGCTTATCTTGTTCGACGACCACGACGTGGTGAAGGTGCTGCCGCAGCATCAGCTCGGCGACGTCAACGACCGACGCCTCCGCCGTGCAGGTGGCCAGTTGATCGTGCATCGCGTCGCGCACTTTCAAGCCCGAAAGCGAACTGCGAAAGCCGCGAAACTCGGCCTGCGGCATGTGCTCGAAACCGTCGATCTCCTCCTGCTGCCGCAGGCGGTCATTGACCAGCGAGTCGAGCGAGCCCAAGAGCACCTGCACGCGGGCCGCGTCGCCCCGGCTGACGAAACCCACCAGCTTGCCGCCCTCGACCACCGGCAAGCCGCCGATGCGGTGCTCGACCAGCAGGGCCTCGGCCTCGGCCAGCTCCTGGTCGGGCGCCGCGCAAACGAGCGAGCGGCTCATGATCTCGCGGACGCGCACGGCATCGAAGCGTGTCGCCATCGATCGTATCTCCCGGAGCGTGCCGCCCGCGCGCTCGCCTGAACAAGGTGATTATTTTGGACGAGCGGCCACCCCTTGCCGTGGCAACGGTGCCTCGCCAGAAACGATTATGCCGGGCCACCGCCCCCGCTGCCAGACCGTCGATGAGCCGTTTCGCTTGGCCGCGAAACCCTCGAGGCGGCCGCGCGTGCGATCACGCCAGCGCGTGAACTTTCTCGAACGCACTCGGCGGGGCCGAGCGCGTGCCGGCTTACTTGCTCGACACGAACACGGCCATCGACTGCCGTTCGAGCCGCATCCGGCCGTGCGCAGGCGGCGGACCGTCGAGCGCCGGATACACGTCGTGTGGGCTTTCGGCCCCGGTGTCGAGAAACAACTGCCACTTGATCCGCTGCGGCAGCGAAGGGAGCGTAAACTCGCGCGCCTGGTGGCCGGCGTGGAACAGCATCAGCACGTGCCTCGCGTTTTCGACGTCGTGCTCGTCCTCCGGCGCGGAAAAGAAACACACCAGGCTCGGGTTGTCGGCCGACCAGTGCATCCGCCGGCCGTCGGCGCCGAACCACAGCACTTCCGGCAGCCCGCCGGGACGCATCGGTTCGCCGCGGGCAAAATCGCGGCGGCGGACCGCCGGCTGGGCACAGCGAAATTCGATCAGCGACCGCGCGAAGCGTAGCAGGTCGGCGTTCTTCTCGACCAGCTTCCAGTCGAACCACGACAACAGGTTGTCCTGGCAATAGGCGTTGTTGTTGCCTTGCTGCGTGCGGCGGCACTCGTCGCCGGCGACCAGCATCGGCACTCCCTGGCTCAACAGCAGCGTGGCCAGCATGTTCTTGAGTTGCCGTCGCCGCAGCATGTCGACTTCGGGATTCTTGGTCGGCCCTTCGATCCCGTAATTCCAACTGTAGTTGTTCGACTCGCCGTCGCGGTTGCCCTCGCCATTGGCTTCATTGTGTTTCTCGACGTAGCTCACCAGGTCGTTGAGCGTGAAGCCGTCGTGCGACGTGACAAAGTTGATGCTGTGGCACGGTTGCCGCCCGCCGGCCTGGTACAAATCGCTCGAGCCTGCCAGCCGTGTGGCAAATGCCGACGTCAGGCCCCCATCGCCGCGCCGATCGCGCCGCACGTCGTCGCGAAAACGCCCGTTCCACTCGGCCCACCGCAGTTGGCCGAACGAACCCACCTGGTACGCGCCCGAAGCGTCCCACGCTTCGGCGATGATCTTGCTGTCGGCCAACAGCGGGTCTTCGGCAATCGATTCGACCACCGGCGGGTTGGGCACCAGCTCGCCGCGGCGATCGCGGCTGAGGATCGAGGCCAGGTCGAAGCGGAACCCGTCCACGTGATAGTTGTGTACCCAGTGGCGCAGGCACAAGAAGATCATCTCGCGCACGATCGGATGATTGCCGTTGACCGTGTTGCCGCAGCCCGAGTAGTTCTTGTAGTACGTGCCGCCGCCCTCGAGCATGTAGTAGACCTGGTTCTCCAAGCCCTTGAAGCTCAAGGTCGGGCCCAGCTCGTTGCCCTCGGCGGTGTGGTTGAACACGACGTCGAGGATCACTTCGATCCCCGCGCGGTGCAGCTCGCGCACCATCTCCTTGAATTCGCGCACCTGACAGCCCGGCTCCTTGCCGGATGCGTAGCCTCGGTGGGGCGAGAAGAACGCCAGCGAGTCGTAGCCCCAGTAGTTGGTGCGGTCCTTCGGTTCTCCCCAGAAGCCGTTGATGGGAAACTCGTGCACCGGCATCAGCTCGACGGCCGTCACCCCCAACGCCTTCAAGTACGGAATCTTTTCGATCACCCCGAGGTACGTGCCCGGGTGGTCGACGTTGCTCGAGGCGGCCCGCGTGAAGCCGCGCACGTGCATTTCGTAGATCACGGTCTCCGACAAGTCGCGCCGCAGGTGGCGGTCTCCCTGCCAGTCGAAGTTTTCGTCGATGACAACGCACTTCGGCGGACGGATGATGCCGTCGTCGGCCATCAGGAACGTGCCGGCCAGGGCCCGCGCGTACGGATCGATCAGCCGGGCCGAGCGGTCGAAGCGATGCCCATGTTGCGGATCGTAGGGCCCGTCGGCCTGCAGATGATAGAGCTGCCCGGGCTTCAAGCCCGGCACGAAGATGCTCCAGATGTCGCCCCAACGGTCGGTGGCGCCGTCGAAGACGATCTGCTCCGCAGGTTCGCGGTCGGCCACGTCGTCGTAGAGCAACACGCGCATGCCGGTCGCCGAGCGGCTGAACACGACGAATTGCACGCCGTTATCGTGAAGGATCGCGCCGTAAGGCAGCGGATGATTGAACTGAAGCGTCGGATGCCGATGAAGCATGAGCATGGATGGAGACTCAAACGGTCGAGACGTGATGGGATGTTTGCAGTGCAAACATACCACTTCGCCGCAGCACGTGAGTCTCCGATGCGGGGAAGAACCGTGAATTCAAGGCCGCCGTCGGACGGCGCGTGCCGGCTGTCGTGATCACCAAAGCGCAAAACCTTTCCGCCTGGGTCAACTCTTCGCGTCGTAACCGTTGCGCGCGTCGCCTCCGGCGCGATGCGTCGACCACGCGCCGGTGCCGCAGCGGACTTGTCCAACAGCGCAGCATCTCGGGCGGACAAAGTCTCCCGTGGCTCCCAACGCATTACCATGGTCGAGCGATTAGTGCCGGAACTTGGCATGGCAGGCATCGCAACTTTGCATCAGCCGCTCCATGCCCTTGGCGACGCGGGCCGGGTCGCGCGCGTGAACCGCCGCGTTCACTTCGCCCGCGCCGTCGCGCATCGCTTCGCACAACCGCACCCACGCGGCCGCCTGCTCGGGCGAATCGGCATATTCCAAATCCACTAGCGCCGCTTGCGCAATCGCGGCCAGCGCCGCCGATTGCCCCGCGGCTTGTTTGGCCTGCCGCTCGAGCCGGCCCGGCGCCACCGCTCGCTTCAACGGCGCGCTGATCACCGGCACTTGCTTCATCAATGCCGCCAACGATGCGGTTTTCTCCCATTTCATGCTTGACTCGCCACGCGCGCCTTCGCCCCCTCGGGCCGCTTTGATCGCTTGCAGGCTGGCCCGCGCTCGCTCGCCGCTCGACTCGGCAGCCGCCAGCTCGTGCGCCGCTTCGAGCATCGCGGGCATGGCTGCTTTTTGGGGAAAATCTTCATCGTGCAACGCCAAGGCCATCGCCAGCACGGCCAGCGTGTTGGCATCCTTGAAGGTGCGAGCCTGTCTGGCGGCGTCGAAGCCGGCCGGATCGGCCAACGATGCCTCCACGCGGCCAATGAAGAAGTCGACCTGTTCGAGCAAATCGCCCGCCGGTGCAAAGCTGGAAAGCCTGGGCGGCGCGGGCGGCTCGCCGTACCCTCGCCACAGCCCCCCGAAGGCGAGCCCCGCGGCCAGGCACGGGCCGGCCATTCTCGTGAAAAACCGCATGATTTGGCCACCTGAATGCTTGCGCCGGCCGTGGCGGCAGCCGGCCGGGGCCGGGAACACCGCGCCCGCTCGAGCCGCAGCTCACAGGTAACCGGAAAGTCCCTGTTCTGGCAGACTGTCGTGGTTGAGCTAGTCTGACGACCGCTGCCAGCAGCGTCAATCACGACAGCCCCGGTTCAGCCCGGGAAATCCGGGCTTCCAGCCGCCTCCCCGCCCGCCGCCGAGGGCGCACGAGCGACGGGCGGCGGGCTGGCTGGGGGTGGCAATGGCCGCCCCCCAGCGGCGATCAAAATTTTTTTTGTATTTATTTTTCGAAGCTAGTTGACAGCTCGCGACATCGTGATTTCAATGTGAGTGATGTAGCGGGCGCAAAATCCATACAAGTCCGAGGCGCTGCGCTAGCGTTTCAACCACGTCAAGTCGTCGTTGGCCCAGGACCCGTTCGACCGCCATCTTCCAATCCCTTGGTAGGAGCCACGTAATGAACCGCAAATCCCTCTTTGCCCGCCTCGCAGACAGATGCGCTGCAAGCTCCTCGGCCTCGCGGCAAGAGTATTTTCGCGTCCACCTCGAACCGCTCGAATCACGCAAGCTCCTGGCGGCCACTCACATCGTCTCCGATTATTGGCTCGACGTTTCCGATCCGGATGGCTCGGTCGGCTACAGTCCCAGCGACACGTTGCAAGACCCCGTGACCGGCGCTTTCGGCTCGGCTGGCGACGGCCTCAGCTTCGGCAAGATCGCCTATTACAACACTGGCACCGGCGCCTGGCTCGGCACGTTCCACAACATCGTTGACGCTTCGAACAATGACTATTCGACGATCCACTCGGCGATCGAAAATGCGTCCACGGTTGCCGGCGACTTCGTCCAGCTCGAGCCGCGGTGGAGCAGCGCTTACAGCGGCACCGTCGTCCCGCAAACCTTCCAGGAATCCGACATCGTCATCGACAAGGCCGGCATCACGCTGAGCGGCGATTCGAGCTACGGCGCCTCCTATTGCATCATCGCGCCCGAAGTCGCCTCGGCCCACGCCGAAGAGAACTTCCCCACCGGCTCCCACTCGGGCATCATCCTCTATGCCCCGACGATAACCGTTTCGGATCTGACGGTCGACGGCAACGCGGGTTTCGGCGGCGCCGGCAGTCTCAACTTCCACCAGGGCATCACCACCATGTACGACCAGTCGGGTGGTGGTAACTACGCCTCGCAGCATAACGGCGCGCTCGCGCCCAGCGACCTTCACGGTGGCGCTGGCGGCAACACCGGCACGCTGACGGTCACCGGCGTGGTCGTGCAAAACATCTGGTACAAGGGAATCACGATCTCCGACGTCGCCAGCAAGTCCTTCTCGAACACGGGCGACCCCGACTACCCCAAGGTAATCAATAGCACGGTCAACAACATCGGCACCGGCTTCGGCGGCCTGACCCAAGACCAGATCAACAACCGCACCGGCATCTTGATGATGAACGTCGACCGCGGCTCGATCCGCAGCGACACCGTCACCAATGCCGGCGTCGGAGTCGCGGCCGACGTGTTCGGCACGCCTTGGACGGGCAGCCCGGACAACACCCACGCCCGCGACCACATCGGCGTCCTCTTCTGCACCGTCACCGACGCCGTCAGCCGCGGCTACTCGATGGTCTATGAAGACGATTCGATCGACTCCAATCTGCTGCTCGACATCAACTCGGACTTCCGCTATGGCTTCACGGGCAACACCGCCAGTTGGTCGAGCTCGAGCAACACCGCCACCGGTCTGTACCTCAACTACAGCCAGCCGTACATCATGGGCTGCTCGTTCACCAATGCCATGATCGGCGTTCACATCCAAAACACGTCGCTGACCGACAGCGTGCATAGCGCGCCGCAGATTCCGGAACTGACCGGCATGACCCTCATCGGCCCGGGCAGCGGCGTTCCCAACTCGGTCGGCGTGCTGGTCGACAACGATTCCAGCTTTTCCCATTCGGCGTCGGCCATCATTGGCGGCGGCACCCGCATCTCCTCCTACGAGACGGGTGTCAAAGTCGTCCAGAACGTGACCCCCAGCGATGCGGCCAACAATTACCTCCAGATCGGCACGGTTTACTTTGCGAGCAACGGCACGGGCGTCGTGATCGCCAACGGCAGCCAGGCCGACGGCAGCACCTTTGGCCCGTCCACCGGCGCCGCCGCCACCGACTCGTATACGACTTCGGGGAACGGCAAATTCACGGCCGGCTACCCGGTCAACAACTTCACGGCCAATACGACGGTCAACAATGGCGACAACCTGGGCGTGATCACGCCGCCCAATTCCGACGTCCTCAACGTCGGCGATCTGACGCTGGGCGCCTCGTCGACCTTCGCGCCCCTGTTGACCGGCCTGACCGGCTCGCACGATATCTTCAACTTCGATGCGCCCTTGAACGATCCGAATTCGGGCAACAACTTTCCGGCCGGCAGCGTGCCCGCCGCGCCCACCGACGGCATCACGCAGAGCGAGGCCGGCGGCACGGGCATCATCGGTGGTTTCCAGGACGGCACCGGCGGCCAGTCCGGCGGCGGTGCCCTCGTCACCACCGGCGTCAACGCCAACAACGGCGCCCGGCTTCCTCTACGGCAGCAACAACTCCTACCTCGGCGGCGGCTACTGGTCGCTCATCCCCACTGATATCAGCGACTCGGCCATCGTCAAGGTCGTGGCCAAGCTCGACGTCCTCGACGCCACCACCTGCCCGTACTTCACGATCGGTCTGGACGATATCCAGCAAGACTTCATGATGTGGACCATTCCCACCAGTCTGCTGAGTACCGCCACCTGGTCCACGATCACCCTGAACATCATCTCGCAGGGCTTGCCCGTCACCGGTTTGGGCAACGGCAATTACTTCGATCTCTCCAAGGTCTGCAGCTGGATCTTCGCCGGCGATTACGGAATGACCACCGGTGCGCAACAGCTGGATATGAACTTCCGCATCGACGACATCTCCACCGCCGGCTCGCCCAACTCCAAGGTGACGGCCACCGGCAGCGTGTCGCTCAACGGCGCCACTTTGGGCGCCGCGGTATCCGCCGGCTTCACGCCCACCACCGGACAGCAGTTCACGATCATCGACAAGACCAGCGCCGGGGCCGTCAGCGGCACCTTCACCGGCTGGCCCGAGGGGCATACCGGCACGATCAGCGGTCACTCCTACTCGATCACGTACACCGGCGGCGGCGGCGACAACAACAACGTCATCCTCACTAAGGTACCCGATGCCGTCGACGTCGATCCGCCGGTGCTGGATTTGGATGGCACGGGCGCGGGCTCGCCTACGAACTTTACGACCAACTGGTCGAATGCCGGCGCGGTGTATGTCACCGCTGCGGGGGCCAACCTGACCGACGACGACTCGACCGACTTGTCGTCGGTGACCGTGGCCCTGGCCAGCCCGCACGCGGGCGACACGCTGACGGCCGATACCACGGGCACGTCGATCACGGCCACGTTCCTCAGCAACACGCTGACCTTGAGCGGCGCCGACACGGTGGCCGACTACCAGCAGGTGTTGCGGACGATCCAGTACAACAACACCTCGCCGCCGTTGGGCGTCAACACGGTGACCTTGAACTTCTCGGCCACCGATGCGGCCTCCAATGTCAGCACCACCCAAACCACCACGATCGACGTCGCCCCGGTGCTCGACCTCAACGGTGGAGCGGGGGGCACCAGTTTCACCTCCTCGTGGAGCGGGTTCGGCGCCATTCCGGTGGCCATCACCGACGCGGCTGCTGCCACCGTCACCGATGCCGGCCTGGCGAACCTCACGCAGTTGACTGCCACGCTCACCACTCCGCACGCCGGCGACACGCTGAGCGCCAACAACACGGGCCACACGGCGATTGCCGTCAGCTTTGCCAGCAACGTGCTGACCTTGAGCGGCAGCGACACGGTGGCCAACTACCAGGCGGTGCTGCGGACGATCAAGTACACCAACAGCTCGGGCGGCCCGCTGGTCGACAGCCTGACGGTCGATCTGCAGGCGTCCGATGGCACCCTGTTGAGCAACGTGGCCACGGCCACGGTGCAATTCCCGCCGGTTCTCGATCTCAACGGCGGTGCTGGCGGCTCGGGCAACACCACCAACTGGTACAACAGCGGAGCCGTGGGCGTCAATGCCCCGGACGACGCCACGGTGTTGGCCACTTCGGGCCTCACGAACCTGACCGGCATCACCGTGGTGGAGTCGTCCTTCCACACCGGCGACGTGCTGGCCATGACGGCCATCAACGGCATCACGGGCCTGTCGCAGAGCTACTCGGCCGGCACGCTGTCGATCACCGGCAGCAACTCGGTGGCCAACTACCAGAAGATCCTGCGGTTGATCAGCTACAACAACACGGCCGGCGGGCCGGGCGTCAGCTCGTTTACCGCCAGCGTCACGGCCACCGACGGCACGCTGACCAGCGTGGCGCAGACGGCCACGATCAACAGCACGGTGCTCAGCGGTCAAGTGCTGGGCAACCGGCTGTTCTACAACAACTCGAAGTACGACAACAACGGCGCGGGCATCAACAGCGTCAGCGACAACCTGGCGATTGCCAGCGACAAGATCGGCTTCACCGGCACCGGCACGGCCACGTACAACAACGTGTCGGCCTTCAGCAAGGGCATCACCGGCGTGATGATCGACCTGCAAAGCGGCCTCGGCACGCACGGCAGCCTGGCGCTGACGGACTTCACGTTCAAGGTGTCGGGAACGTTCTCGTTTGGCACCTACAACAACATCGCCAGCGCCGCCTGGTCGACGGGCCCCACGCCCTCGGGCTTCTCGGTGCTGCTGGGCGGTGGCACGGGTGGCAGCGACCGCGTCGAGATCACCTGGAACACCAACGACATCAAGAACAAGTGGCTGGAGGTCAAGCTGGCCTCGGGCGGCAACTCGGGCTTGACGTCGCCGGATATCTTCTTCTTCGGCAGTGCCGTGGGCGATTCGGGCCAGGGCAACAGCGCCTCGCAGATCACGGTCAACGCGACCGACGTCACCGAGCAGCGCAACAACATTTCGCCGGCCTTCGGCTCGGTGACGCCGCTGTGGAACCCGGCCGACTACGACAAGAGCGGCGTCGTCAATGCCAGCGACGGCACGGTCTCCAGCGGCAACACGGGCTTCGTGCTGCACTTCATCGCCAACGTGACCAACGCCGCCCCCAGTTCGGGCGACAGCGGGATCAGCAGTGGCCTGGCGGCCACCTCAAGTTCTTCGACGACTTCGACTTCCAGCAGCACGGCCCCGGCGTGGCTGGTGGACCGGCTGGCCAGTGCCGGCGACCTGAACTCGGGCGAGATTGCCGATTACTTCCGGCAACTGGCGGCCGAGGGCTCGGAGGCCGACAAGGAGGTCCTCGTGGAAGCCGACCAGGCCGCCGAAGAGTTGGGCCTGAACGACGACGTGCTCGACGGCTTGTTGGCCGATCTGGGCCTGGTTTAAGCCCAAAAACCCCTCGCGGAGATTTAATAAAGAATTTTTGGAAATTTGGTTGCAATGGAAAAAACTTCGACTACAATTAAACGAAAATCAGGCTCGTAGGGTTTAGGCAAGTTTTTTCAGGGTGGTAGAGGACAAGGACGTCCGCACTGTGACAAAGGCCGGGGCGAACGCAGTCTCGGTCACGAACAACGCGAATTAACTCAGCTTCGACAAAGGAGACAACTATGCAACGAATCGCGGTATTGAGCTTGGCAATGCTGGTGTGCCTGGCGGCGGTCGCCCAGGCGAACCCGGCCGCTTGGTTTGGCCCCAACAATACGTACAACCCGTCGGTGTACACGTACAACGTGACCACGGCGGGCGGCTCGCTGGATGCCCAGATCTGGGTGGCCAACGATCCCAGCACTGACGATGCCAACTATCTCACGAACAACGGCTTGCCGGGCATCGATCTCTACGTCCAGATGGGCGCCGGCGGCTTTGCCCAGGACGGCTCGGACCCCGGTCCGGTGTTCGTCAGCGGCGGGCCTCATCCGGGTCTCGATGACGGGGCCAGCTCGGGCTACGTGATCAATGGCGGTGACCCGATCACCGGCACGATCTTCGCCTCCAATCACACCCCAGCCGGTGACGGCGACACCAGCACCGACCAGATCATGGCGGTCAGCATGAATACTAACGGCACTCCAGCCTATCAGGGTATTCCGGATCTGGGGAGCACCGGCATGTTGTTGGCCACGCTGCACATCATCATTCCGGCTGGCCTGCCGTTGGGCAGCGACTACCCGCTGATCATCGACGGCACAGGGAGTGTCGGCCTGCCGCCGCTGGACTTCGCCGATGGCGGTAACTTCAACAATTTTGGCAACGGCGTGTTTGGCCTGTACAATGGCAACATCCACGTGGTGCCCGAACCGGCTTCGGTCGTGTTGGGACTGCTGGCCGCCGTTGGCCTGGGAATTGTCGCCCTGCGACGTCGCCGCGCTGCCTGAGCGAGATCGACCTGAGTTAATTCGACGCGTTTTTCGGACCGCACGTGGCTAATGCCACGTGCGGTTTTTCTTTTCGCTTGGCCCACGATTTTCACGCGATTTCCTCACACGGCCGGCCGCCGATCGCGTATACTCACGTCGGCCGGTTAGGGGCATCTCCGGACCGAGGAGGTCGCTAATGAGATGCCTTTTTTGCTGCGCCTCGCTGCTCGCGGCACGTTTTTCTTTCATTGCCTCGGGCAATGCTTTCGGCAGTGGCGGGCGGCCGTGAGGGGGCATCGCGATCAGCGAGCCGCGAGGGGGCAAGACTCGGGCAGACCGCAGGAATGGAGAATTGGGTTCGTTGCCCGGCGCCGGGGTTGTCCCCCGGGCTTACCCCCGTGGCTCGCCGGCTCTTGGGGCCCCCGCGTTCAATCGCGAGCTCAGCAAAACCGCCCCGTCTACTCTTCAGGCAGCGATCGCGGCTCGGGCATGGTCTCTTCTTCGGGCAGCGACGGGCCGGGCTGGAGATCGGGCTCCATCTCGGGGGTCGAGGGTGCCGGCAGCTCGCTGGCCTCCGGCGGCTCGGGGCCGGGCGCCTCGTTGGTTACGGGCGGCGGCGAGGCCTCGGGCTGGATGGGCGTGGGCGTCAGCGGCGTGATCGGCGGCGTGCCGTCTTCCATCGGATGAAACATCGAGCCGCTGCGAGCCCCGAAATCGCAATTCGGGCAGCCTTGCGGTCCCCGCAGCACCGGAGCGCAGTAGTCGAATGGCGTCTGGCACATGCGGCAGCCGCACGCCAGAGCCAGCGCCGCCAGAGCCGCCGAGAGCTTGAATTCGAGTTTCATCCGCTGCACCTTGCTCGTGCCTGAAAAAACGCCGCTGCGGCCAACCGCGCGACGCGCGGCCAACCGGCGGTCAGCCGTTGCTCGGCGGTCAGCCGTCGCTCGGCATCCGCGCCGGCGGGCAGCCTGGCGAAGGCCTGCCGATCGTGACGGTTGTTATCATCGGCAAACAGGCGCTCGAAGAATTCGCCATAGTTGGCCGAAATGCCCGCGCCGGCCGCTGGCAGTCGGATCGTGGCAGTAGGGTGCTAGCGGGCCCGGGCGGCAAGCCAAGGCGAAATCGCGCGATCGACAGCCCACGCCGTTAACCCTTGATTGCCTCGCGTTTATCGGTGGCACTGGCGTCTCGCCAGTGCAAGGCGGCGCCATGGCATGAGCTGCACTGGCAAGATGCCAGTGCCACCCGAGAATGTCACGGTCAACGGCGTTCCGTGGCACCCTGATGTTGGCGGCCAGACGCGCTCGGCGCGCTTCCGGAGCGGCCCGATTGAGATGGGCCATTCGCTCGCGCAAGGCCGGCTGAGTGTCGAGCAGGTCGGCCATCCGCTGCCAATCCCATTCGTCCGAGCCGAGGGCCTCGAAGATCACCTGGGCGTGTTCCCAATCTTCCTCGAAGTCGATCTTCAGCCGCAAGTCGTCGCGGTCGAGCCCCTCGGGCAGCGGAATGAGGCGGACGCTGAACAGCTCGGGATGGCCGTAGAGGTAGGAAGTCACCTGCCGGCGGTCGGCGGGTTTGCGAGCCTCGCGATCGGCCCGACGCAGCGCCTCGGCCGAGCACCACTCGGCGACGAACCCCAATTGCGTCAAGATCGCCGGCTGCCCGCTGGCCGAGCAGTAGCTGATGTAATCGCAGCTCGGGTGGGCATCGGCCGCGCTGACGAGGCGGTCGATCAGCACCGGATCGATGAACGGGTTGACGGCGCACAACCGCACGATGGCCCGGGCCTGGTAATGCGCCAGCGCCGGCCACGCCGGCCAGCGGGTCGCGAAAGTCGCCGGCGAAAACCGGCACGTCGGCGGGCACGAACTGCCGCAGCGGCTCGTATTGCTCGCGGCTGGCCGGAACGACGATCACGCGGTCGAGCCGCAGGCAGTCGGTGGCCCGGCGAACGACCAGTTCGACGAGCGACTTGCCCCCGAGTTTGCGGCCCGTCTTGCAGCCACCTTCGCCGATTTGGCGAACCTGAACAATTCCCAAGGTGTTGAGCATCGTGCGAACCTGGGCTCCTCGCTTGAGTTGTCGATCGAATTGAGATGGGCCCGCGGACCTGGCGGCGTCGACCCCTTGGCCAGTTGCGAGACGCGCCGCGCGAAATAGGAGGTCTGCGGGTCCGCTTTGCGCGGCCCCGACGCGGTCCGTCCACGGTCCCGCGCAATCGCTGACTGGAAGCAGCCACGCGCCCGGGAGTCTAGCAATTCGCGGCGAACGGGGTCAAGACAAACACCGTCCGGGCCAGCCATGAGCGGCCAGCAAGCGGCCCATGCTGGCAGTCGTCGGATCCCGTGTTGGTCGGCCCACGGGCGGCCGATATAATCCGCCGCCCTGCCGGCGCGGGCGGTTCTCGCGCCGCCGTAGTTGCCAGCCGCGCAAGCCGCGGTCAGAGCCGATTCGTTAGACGATCCGCTAGTACGATCGGCCCCGGCCGGCAGGCACGCATGCCAATCAACGCCAAGGAGGCCGACCGTGGAACGCTTGCTGATCACCGGAGTCGATCGTGCGCCGGGATGCAATCTGGCCCTGGCGCTGGCCGACCGCTACGAAGTGCTCGGGCTGTACGAAGAGCGGGCCGTCTCGACCGTCTCGCTGTGCACCGCGGCTTGCGACTGGAACCAGCCGGCGGCCATCCGACAGCTCGTCGACGAGTGGCGCCCGCGGACGATCATTCATTGCGGGCCGTTGTCGGCCGGCAGTTGGGATCCGCCGGCCGACGCGCGAGCCGCCGACCGCGATCCGTGCGTGGTAGCGCTGCTGGCCCAGTTGGCCTCGGACGCCGGGGCTCGGCTGACCGTGCTCACGAGCGACGTCGTGTTTGCCGGCCCGCGGATGTTTCACGAGGAAGACTGGCCGGCCGCGGCGCGGGTCCTCTGGCCGCGTCTGTGCTGCAAACGGAGCGGGCACTCGAGCGGGCCGGCGCCCTGGTGTTGCGGACGCACGCCTATGGGTGGAGTCCCGCGCGGCGATCGACGGGGTTTGCCGAACGGCTGTTCGACGACCTGGCCGCGGGACGGACGGTGGCGCTGGGAGGCTTGCGCCACGCCACGCCGATTCTCGACACCGACCTGGCCGAGCTGGTGGCGCGGGCCGACGAGCGCCGCTTGCAGGGCCTGTATCACGCCGCTGGAGCCGAGCGGACGAGCCCATGGGGCTTTGCGACGGCGCTGGCCGCGGCGATGGGATTGCCTCGGCCCTCGGTATCCGAAGATTCGCGAGCCGCGTTCGACGACAACCCGTGCCTCGATGAAACCTCGCTCAACTCCAGGCGCTGCGCCGGGCTGGCGATGCCCACGCCGATGCTGGCCGACGGGCTCGAACGATTCGTCGCCCAGGCCCAGGCCGGCTGGCGCGATCGCTGGCAGACCGGCGGCCGCTGCGCGCGATACGCACGAGCTGGCCGCGTGAAGGGCGGAAAGCAGCGGAACGCGCATCGACAATCGCCGGATCGCAGGAGCGCATCAAGGCGTCACTTCAGGCCCAACAGCTCCCACAGCCGCGGATCGGCCAGGCTGTCGGCCACCAGCGCAGCGCCCGGAGAAATCGTGCCGGTGGCTATGTCCCGCGGGCACCGCCACGGTCACGGCGCCGGCCGCCACGGCCGCGCGGCAGCCGTTGTGGCTGTCCTCCAACACGGCCATCTCGCCCGGCGGCAGGCCAAACCGCGCCGCCGCCAACAGGTAGATCTCCGGGTCGGGCTTGCCGTGGCGGATGTCGTCGCAAGTGAGGATGAAGCGAAACCGCGGCGCCAGGTCGAACCGCCCCAGCACGTTGGCCACGAACGCCGGGCCGCTGCTGGTGGCGATGGCCTTGGAGACGTGCGCTCTCTTCGAGCGCGGCGAGCAACTCGATCAGCCCGGGCATCAGGGCCAGGCGCTGGTCGAGCAGGCCGTCGAAGATTTCGTCGGTTTCGGCCGAGAGCTGTTCGACCGTGGCCTCGAGCTGGTGCCAGTCGATCATGAGCCGCAGCGCCACGTCGGCCGGACGGCCCATCATGGCGTCGAGCAGTTCGGCGGCAAAGGTCTTGCCGCGGCGGCGCAAGATCTCGCCGCCCGCCTGCTGGTACAGATCCTCGGTGTTGAACATCAGCCCGTCGAGGTCGAACACGACGGCCTTGGGCGGCGCGGCGGCTGGAGGCGAGTTGTCCGAAGGAGCGCTCACGACGCTTCCACAAGCCTTTCAAGTAAGATTGCCGGCAGGCCAATCGCTCCGCCGGCCACGGCCGCCGCGGCGGGCTCTCAGGCGGTCACCACGGGCGGGTCGATCGCCTCGGCAGCCGGTCGGGCGGCGGGCGATTCGCACGGCTCGATGCTCCGCGACGGGCCGCCTGCTCGGATTGTACGCCCCAGCGGGGCCAGATGGCGATAGCCGGCTACCAGCCAACGGGCCAGCGGGCCGGAAAGCCCGATCGCCAGCCTCTCGACCGGATAGCTGTCGGTGGCCCACTTGCGCGTGGCATCGCTCGACGGGCCGAAGAAGTCGACCGCCTCGATCTCGTCGCGGCCCTGGTGCTGGTGGAACCGCTCGAACAGGCGGCAGCGCAGCAACTGGCCGGGCGACAGGGGGGCGAACGTCTCGTCGTAGCCGATTTTCGGCGTCGCGTAGACGCCCTTGGCCAACCAGCCGTACTCGAAGGCGATCGGCAGGCCCGCGTGGCGCAACACGGCCAGCCGCCACTCGCCCCAGGCGGCCAGTTGCCGGGCCTGCCGCAGGTAGAAGGTCGAGGCGGCTTCGTTCTGCAGCACCGAGTTGCCGGCCTGCCCCTTCCAGCCCGACGACTCGATGGCCAGGCAGCCGCGCAGCAGGCGTTCGACGTCGTGGGGAGCGACGTGATCGTAGAAGCTCAGCTCCGTGGGACCGGCCTGTCGGCGCGCGAAGCGGCGCGACGCATGTGATGGCGATGATTCTGCGAGCGCGACGCGAAGAAGGCTTGCCAATCGTCGCCGATCGCGACGCGGTCGACTGAAAACCGCGGGCGCCGCGCCAGTGCGATGCCCTGCTCGGCCAGCGCTTCGATGAACTGCCGCCAGCGCCGAGAGGCCGCGGGCAGGGCGCGGCACACGAACAGCCCCGGCGCAGTGCTGCCGCAAGCCGGCGACCAGCAGCCGGCAAACCGACCGGGCGTCGGCACGCGCGTCGAGCAACAGGTCGCCGGCGGCCGCCCAGTGGTTGCCGGGCAGCAAGGCGTAGCGGCAGCCGAAGCGGTGCTGAACGACCCAGGGTAGCGCGGCGACGAAACGTCCGTCCTCTTCGACCACGACCGCGCCCAGCGGCTGGCCGGACGCGAAGCACTCGCACCAGGTCGCCAGCAGCTCGGCCCGGGCCGCCGGCAGCGTGGTTTCGCTGCGCCGCCAGAGGTCATTCCACTGGGGCGCCGCGAGTCGCAGATCGGCCAATGATTCGAGCCGCGTAATGTTCATGGAATCTCCGCACGGCCCCCTGTTGTCGCACGACTGAAGTATTTTCGCTTGCAGCCAGCCCAACCTGGCAATAGCCAAGGGCACGCCAGTTGAAGGATGGCATTTTCGCGGGCGGAATGCGGGTCTGCGGGGGCGAATTGTCGCCCGAGAATCGGCCCAGCCGGCACGATCCGGCTCGATGGGCCCCAACACGTCGCGGCGGCGGGCGCAGGCGCACAATTCGAGCCCTTGCAGGCTGCCGACCAGCTCGGCCAGGATCATGCTGGTGGCGCCCCAGATCGCCTGCTCCTGCCAGTGGAAGCAGGGAGCCGTGAAGCTCAAGCCGCGCTGCCGGCGTTCGACCTGGCCGGTGTTGGCCGGGTCGAGCAGATGCGCCAGGGGCACTTCCAGCAGCAGATCGACCTCGCGCGAACTGGGGTACCAAGCCGGCGCCGACGGTGCGGCGCCGAGCCAGGGCGTGATGCGAAAGTTGCTGGCGAACAGGTAGAGATCAGAGAGCCGCCCGATGAGCTCGATCGTGTCAGTCGGCGCCCCCAGCTCTTCGCTGAATTCGCGCAGGGCGGCCTGCCGGCTGTCTTCGCCCGGCTCGATGGCGCCGCCAGGCAAGCTCACCTGGCCGGCGTGGGCTGGCATGTCGGCCGGCCGCACGATCAGCGGGAGGTGCCAGTGCCCCGCGCAGGATAGAGCAGGATCAGCACGGCCGCCGGCACGGCGCTTCGCGGCGCGGGACCGAGGTGGCGGCCGAAGCTCAGCTCGGGCTGGTACGGCGCCTGGGCTTTCCAGCCCGGCAGCGTGCCTTCCAAGCGAGCCGCCAACAGTGCGGGAAGCACGGGATTCAAGACAAGCCGGTGGTGCGTGGCGGTGAGGACTTCAAAGCTGCCGGTTTGGGAACTCCTCGGATTTCCCGTCGCCGTTGCCGTCGGCCGCGTGGCCATTGTCCTCGGCGTGGCCGTTGCTGGCCGCGGCGTCTTTGGACTGGCCGTGCGGGCGGATCGTCGTTTGCTCGCCCCGCAGGTGGCTCAGGGCCCGCTCGGGCACGCGGCAGTGCACGATCACGCGGTCCTCGGTGTAACGCTTCGACAGGACTTCGCCGTGGCTGGCCAGCATCGCCAGCAGCCGGCCGTTGCCGACGCCCGTTTCCACGTCGACGTCGAGGAAGTTGTTGCTCAGCGCCTTGCTCACCGCCCGGGCCAACTCGTCGATGCCCGCCCCGGTGTGCGCACTGATCGGCAGGGCCCGCGGATAGCGGCCGAGGATCGCGGCGACGTCGCCGCGGTCGGCCACGTCGACCTTGTTGAGGACCAGCAGGGTGCCCTTGGCATTGATGCCCAGCTCTTCGAGCACCTTGTAGACCACGGCGATCTGATCGAGCGCGGCCGGATTGCTGGCGTCGGCCACGTGCAGCAGCAGATCGGCCTGGCGCGACTCTTCGAGCGTGGCCTTGAAGCTGGCGATCAAATGGTGGGGCAGATCGCGAATGAAGCCCACGGTGTCGCTCAACAGCACCGGGCCCCAGCCGGGCAATTGCCATCGCCGGGTGCGCGTGTCGAGCGTGGCGAACAGGCGGTTTTCGGTCAGCACGTCGGAGCCGGTCAGCGCGTTGAGCAGCGTGCTCTTGCCGGCGTTGGTGTAACCCACCAGCGACACGGTCATGCGCTCGCTGCGATTGGCCACCTCGCGCTCCTTGCGCCGCTCGATGGCCCGCAGGTCGTTGCGCAAGTCGGCGATTCGCTTTTCGACGAGCCGGCGGTCGACTTCCAACTGTTTTTCGCCGGGGCCGCGCATGCCGATGCCCATCTTCAAGCGCGAGAGGTGGGTCCACATCTGCTTCAGCCGCGGCAGCGAGTATTGCAACTGCGCCAGCTCGACGGCCAACCGGGCCTGAAACGTCTGGGCCCGGCTGGCGAAGATGTCGAGGATCAGCTCGCTGCGGTCGAGCACCTTGACGCCGGTGGCCTCTTCCAGGTTGCGCGTCTGGGCCGGCGAGAGGTCGTTATCGAACAGAATCACGTCGGCATCGTTGGCCGCGGCGAGCTGTTTCAGCTCCTCGACCTTGCCTTTGCCCAGGTAGGTCGTCACGTCGGGCGTCTGGCGGCGCTGGGTCAATTGGCCAACGACGTGCGAGCCGGCCGTGGCGGCCAGGCCCTGCAGCTCCTCCAGTGGGTCGCCATGGATTTCCGTGTTCGGCAACAATACTCCGACAAGAATCGCCGCCTCGCTGGCGACGCTCTCCACGCGATTCATTTCTTTCACGGGCAGCAGGTTCTCCCTAGTTAGTCGTTTGTCCGCGGCCCCCGAATTGGCAGCCGCAAAATAGCACTAAACTCAATCGCCGCAAGCTATACGGCCTTCGGCCGGGTTCAGTTTGCAACGTATTCGAATATCGGCACGCGGGACGCATTTTGATTCCAAGCGGCATCCGATTGGGACACCCGCGACCCGGCCAGGGTTCGAGCTAATCGATTTCTCCAGCGAACAGGTGGCAGTAACTTTCGTAGCGCCGCAAGTCGAGCCGGCCGTCGGCCACGGCGTCTTTCACCGCGCAGCCCGATTCGTGCGTGTGCGTGCAGTCGGGAAAACGGCAGTGGTTGATATAAGGACGAATGTCGCGGAAGTAGGCGCCGACTTCGGTGGGAATGACGTCCCACAGTTGAAAATGACGGATGCCGGGCGTGTCGACCACGTAGCCGCCCGACGACAGCGGCCACAGCCGGGCGGTGGTGGTCGTGTGGCGGCCCTTTTGCGTTTCGGTGCTGACGGCATTAACGCGCAGCCGCAGGCTGGGATCGACGGCGTTGACCAGCGACGATTTGCCGACGCCGCTCTGGCCGGCCACCACGCTGGCGCGACCGGCCATGGCCCGCCGCAAGCGGCTCGATGCCCAGGCCCGTTTCGGCCGACAGCAGCAACACCTGGTAGCCCATCTGGCTGTACACGCCGACCAGCGGCACCAGCGAGGCCGGTTCCACCAGGTCGACCTTGTTGATGCACACCAGCGGGCGCAAGCCCGCCTTGTGGGCGCTGATCAAGAAGCGATCGATCAGGTTGGGCTTCAAATAGGGCTCGGCGGCGCTGGCCACGATCAGCAGTTGATCGACGTTCGTGACGAGAATCTGTTGCCGGCCTCGGACGGCCCGGCTGAGCACCGAGTGGCGCGGCTCGACGCGCTCGATGATCCCTTCGCCGCCGGGCGCGCTGCGAAACAGCACGAAATCGCCGGCGGCCACCACGTGGCGCTGATCGGTGTGCAGGGTCTTCAGCAGACGACGTGTGGCACAGGTGTGTGTGGCGCCATGGGGATCTTCGACGATGCTCGACAGCCCATGCACGGCCAGCACTCGGCCGCGAATGAGCGCCTTGTCGGCCACGTCGAGCACGACGCCCAGTCCGGCTTGCTCGTCGGCCACCGCGGCGCCGATGACGGTGCGCTTACGGGTCAACTCGCCCTTGCCGCTGACGCGCTCGGCCCGGATCTGGTCCTCCTGGCCTTCGGCGTTCGAACGAAACTGGCGCGTCCAATCGTCGCTGCGGGCTCGGGCCGCGCGATTCTTGCGAAACGCCGCGCGAATCTTGTTCTTCTTCTTGTCCGCCATTAAGGCAAAAGTCTGCACCCCGGCCGCGCGTGGTCACACGGGCCGATTCGGGTCCTTGATCTGCCCCTCGTTGTCGTCGAGGATGTCGTAGCGGCCCGTGTGCGGCACGGGCTTGGGCGCTTTCGAGCCGCCCGCCGGTTGCTTGACCGGCTTTATCTCCAAGCCGGCCCGCTCCAAGAGCGATTGCTTCATGATGTCCGTGGCCGCTTCATCGGGCGGAGGCCCGACCGCGCCCAGATCGTAGGGCGAGTAGCGCACGTCGTAACGATGTTTGGCGATCGAGAGCTCGTCGCCCGGGTCGAGCCGTTTTTCGGTGACCCGCGAACCATTGACCTTGATGCCGTTGCGGCTCTTGAGGTCCTTGACGTACCAATACCCGCCGTTGCAAGTCAGCTGGCAGTGATGGGCCGAGACGTTGGAAAATCGCAGCACGATGTCGCAACTTTCGCGTCGTCCCACCAGCAAGCTTTTCTTCAACAACGGGATCGGATCGCCTCCACCTAGCGGAATCAATTCTCCATGCATCGTCGCTTCTTCTCTTGTGACCGTGGAAGGGAAAAATTAAGATCGATGAAAGCCCCACCCACACAATCACTTGCAGTTTACGTGGGCCCTTTCGCGCAGTCAACTAAAAACGCTCTAAATCTTAACTGGATAGCACTTTAAGCATCCCCGCTCGCGAGGCATTTCCCGATGAGCCAAAAGGCCCCCGCCGCTGCCGACTGGCTCGCCGAGGGACTGCGCCACGCCAGCTATAACCGCGCGTTGCGGCGCCGCTTCGGCGGCCGCGTGCAAAAGGTCAGCGTCGACGCGCGCTTCACCTGCCCCAACGTCGACGGCAGCGTGGCCACCGGCGGCTGCACGTTTTGCGACAACCGCAGCTTCAGCCCCAGCCGCCGCCTGCCGCGCCAGGCGATCAGCGACCAGATCGACGAAGGCATTCGCCAACTCCGCCGCCGCTACGCCAAGGTCCAAGGGTTCATCGCCTATTTTCAGCCCGCCACGAACACCTACGCACCGGTCGCGCGGCTGCGCGAGGTCTACGAAGAGGCACTCGCCCATCCGGCCGTCGTCGGCCTGGCCATTGGCACCAGGCCCGACTGCGTGCCCGACGACGTGCTCGAACTGCTCGAGGAAATCGCCGAACGCAAATACTTGTCGGTCGAGTACGGCCTGCAAACCATCCACGACCGCACGCTCGACTGGATGAATCGTGGGCACCATTACGACGCCTTTCTCGACGCGGTGGCGCAGCCGCGGCCGCGGGTTCGAAATCTGCGCCCACGTGATGCTCGGGCTGCCAGGCGAGACGCATGCCTGCATGCTGGCCACGGCCCGCGAAGTGGCCCGGCTCGAGCTCGACGCGGTCAAGATTCACAACCTGTACGCGGTCAAGAACACGCCGCTGGCCGACCAGGTGGCGCGCGGCGAAGTGGCCTTGATGGACCGCGACACGTACATTCGCACGCTGGTCGACGTTCTCGAGCTGCTGCCCCCCTCGACCCTGGTCGAGCGGATCAGCGGCGACGCGCCGGGCGACTATTTTGTCGGCCCGGCCTGGTGTCTCGACAAGCCGGCCGTCCGCCGGGCGCTCGATGAGGAGTTCGCGCGGCGCGACACCTGGCAAGGCAAACGCTGGCAGCCCGCAATCGCGGTGAGCTCTTGATGTCCCAGCCGCTGGCTTATCTCAATGGGCGCCTGTTGCCCGCCGACCAGGTGGCCGTGGCCGTGTCCGATGCGGGCTTCGTGCAGGGCACCACGGTGGCCGAGCAGTTGCGCACCTTCGGCGGCCGGCTGTTTCGCCTCGAAGCACACGTCGAGCGCTTGTTCCAGTCGCTGGCCATCGTGGGCATCGACCCGGGGCTGACACGCGAAGAGTTCTGCCGCGCGGCCGGCGAGCTGGCGGCGGCCAATCATGCCCTGCTGGCCGCGGGCGACGACCTGGGGCTGTCGATGTTCGTCACGCCGGGACCCTACGCGGCCATGGCGCCGGCCGTGCCCCCGCGGCCGACCGTTTGCCTGCACACGTTCCCGCTGGCCTTCGGCAATTGGGCGCACAAGTTCGACGCTGGCGAATCGTTGGCCACGACCGACGTCGTGCAAGTCTCGCCGCGCAGTTGGCCGGCCGAGTTGAAATGCCGCAGCCGGATGCACTACTACCTGGCCGACCGCCAGGCCCAAAGCCGGCATCCCGGCAGCCGGGCGCTGATGCTCGACGAGGACGGCTTCGTCGTCGAGACGACCACGGCCAACATCGTCGTATTTCGCCAGGGCGACGGCTTGATCACGCCGCCGGCACACAAGATTCTGCCCGGCATCAGCCTGGCAGTGCTGGCCGAGCTGGCCGCGAAGCTGGACATCGGCTGGTCCGAGCGCGAGCTGTTGCCGGCCGACGTGCTGGCCGCCGACGAGGTGTTTCTCACCAGCACGTCCGTGTGCATGTTGGCCGTCGTCGAGCTCAACGGCCAGCCGATCGCCAGCGGCCGCCCGGGGTCAACCTATCGACGGCTACTCGCTGAGTGGAAGGTTCTCGTCGGCCTCGATGTCGCCGAGCAGGCGCGGCAATTCGCCAATCGCTCCGCTGTGTAGGAACCGTGCCGGCTCGGCCCCATGATTCCAGCCCACAACCCACCGTCGACCGCGCTCAGAACTTGCCGTTTATCGCGTCATTCATCGGGCCGAGGTAGGCCCGCGTGAAGATCTGATAGATGAAGTAGATGATGATTCCGCCAATCAGCATCGTGATGGCCACGCCCAACAGCACGGTCAAGGTGTTCATCGCCACGCGGGATTGTTCCTGGTAGGCATTGGCCAGGCGGCCCATCGATTCGACGAGCTGGCCGCTTTCCTCGCCGACTTGCACCGCGTCGAGAAAGTCGACCGGAAAGGCGCGGGTCGCCCGCAGCGATTCGTAAATCTGGTGGCCGGCCGAAATGTCGCGGATGATCCGCTCGGTGTGCCGCGTGAACAGCACGTTGTGCGTGCTGCGCAGCGACAGCCGCAGGGCCTGGCGAACCTCCATGCCGCTGTTCATCGTCACGTGCATGGCCCACGCCAGCCGGGCGATGGACAGGGTCTCCAGCGCGCGGCCAAGCTGCGGCGTGCGCATCACCGCCGCCTGCAGCGGCGCGGCCCAAAGCTGTCCGCGCAAGCCGGCCCGGATGATGACGAACAGCCCCAACCCGATCGCGCACCACCACCAGCAGGTACACCATCAACCCCGGCACCCCCTTCAGGCCGAAGCCGAGCATGTCGGTCGAATTCGGGATGAAGTCCATCACCAGGATCACCCCGCCGATGACCGCCAGGGCCAGGATCAATTCGATCATCGGCCAGGTGATCGAACTGATCAGTTGGCGGCGCAGCTTGAGCTGTTGCTCATAATGCTCGGAAAGCTGGCGAAAGATCTCGGGCAAGTGGCCGGTCGCTTCGCCGACCTCGACCAGCTCGCGAAAGAAGTCGGGAAAGTAGTTGCCCGTGTTGGCCAGTCCGTCGCCGATCGAGCCGCCGGCGGCGACCGCCTCGGCGACCTCGCTGCAAGCCTTGCGTCCCGCGCCGCGTGCATTGGCGGCTTCGCGCGTCCAGACGTTGCGCACGTCGACCCCGCCGCCCAGCGAAATCGCCAGCCGCCGGCACAGCGCCGCCAACGGCTTCAGTCCGATTCGAGATTCGAAGAGCATCGGTGCCTCAGCCGGTTCTCGGCCCGCCCCCCTCCAGCCGTTTAGCTTAGCCGAGCCGCGCAAATTGGGCAAAATCGACGCCTCCCAACCGTGCCGCCGGCCCGCTACGTCGGAAATGGCTCCAGGCCCTCGTCGAACTGCACGCCAAAACTGTTGAGCGCCATCGACACCAGGTTGTATTCGCCCACCGTGAACACCAGGTCCATCATCTGCTGCGTGCTGTAGGTCTTGGCCAGCGCCTGCCAGGTGGCCTCGCCGATGAAGGCGTCGGCCCGCAGCTCGTTGACCGCCACCAGCAGCAGCCGGTCGTGCTCGCTCAGGCCGGCCGCCTGCGGGCCTTCGGCGATCCGCCGCAGGTCGTCATCGCTCAAACCGGCCCGCTTGCCGATGCGGGCGTGTTGCGCCAGCTCGTACTCGGCGTGGCACAAATAGCCGATCCGCAGGATCAGGATCTCGCGGTCGCGCACCGGCAGCGCGTTGTCGCGCAGCACGTAGGTGGCAAAGGTCATCCAGTCGGCCGCCAGCTTCGGATGATTGGCCACGGTCTTGTGGACGTTGTACATCCGGCCACGGGCCGCGATCGGTTCGAGCAGCGCCCGTTGCGCCGCGTTCCACGACTCGGGCTCGACGGGCGGAATCCGCGGCCGATCGAGCCGCGGCCATTGGCCGCGGGGAAGCGATTGCGAAGCCGGCTTGTCCTGTGGAGTCACGTGCGCACCTCAATCGTCGGTGTTGGTGGATTGGTTGTAATGAACTGACCAGGCTCAGTCGTGCCCGGCTGCCACGGCTGGCTTGTCCAGCAGTGCCGAATCACCCGTGGGCTAGCCACTCGATCGCACCCGAGGAACCGGGATCGGCCACGTCGCACGTCTTCGCTCGGCCCGGCGAAGCGGTCAACCAACCTTCGCGCCTTGGCCGCCGTCGACCCTCAGCACGATGCCGGTGATGAAGTTCGCTTCGTCTGACGCCAGGAACAGGGCGGCATGGGCCACGTCCCAGGCCGTGCCCATCTTACCGCGCAACGGCACCCGCGCGTTGCGCTCGCGAATCAAATCGTCCTTGGCGATCCCGCGGTTCCGCGAAATGGTCTCGATGGCCATCGGCGTTTCGATCAGCCCGGGGGCGATCGCGTTCACGCGCACTCCGTAGGGCGCGTTGGCAATGGCCAGCGATTGCGTCAAGGCATCGATGCCGGCTTTCGAGACCTTGTACGCGGTCAGCTCCGTGGCCGCGGCCGTGGCCGCGATCGACGAAATATTGACGATCGCGCCCGATCGCTGCTCGCGCATTGGGGGAATAACGTGCTTGCAGGCGAACAGCGCGCTTTTCAAATTGACGCTCAGGATACGGTCCCAGGCTTCTTCTTGCAGGTGGACGAGATCGCTGTCGCCGCTGCCGATGCCGACGTTGTTGTGCAAAATGTCGATGCGGCCATACTGCCGCAAACACGCCTCGACCATGGCGCGGCAGGCGTCGTCGTGAGTCGCGTCGGCCTCGAAGACGCAGGCCCGGCCCCCTTCGGCCTTGATTGCGGCCAGCGTTTCGCCGGCCGAAGCCGCATCGCGATCGACCAGGAAAACGTGGGCTCCCGCTCGGGCAAACACGATCGCCGTGGCTCGGCCATTGCCCAGCGTGGCCCCCGGAGTCTGGCCGGCGCCCACCACGATGGCGACTTTTCCCTGGAGCCTCACGTCGGCAGCCCTTTCACGCAAGCGGCGGTCGAATTCGCCCGGCCCCAGCGGCGTGATCGAATGACCAACGGCGCCGAGCCCCGCCAACTTGCCCGCCACGGATCAAAGCGAGACACGACCATGCGGCAAGCGTACCTGATTCTAACCGTTGTCACGCCCACCTGCTCGGCCCGCCACTCCCCAGCGGCCGAGGGCATCTGATAGCATGGCGGTTTCTTTCGCCCGCCGAGTCGAAGGGATTGCGATGGCCGTTTCGCCGATGATGAAGCAGTATCAGGACGCCAAGGCGGCGTGCCCCGATGCGCTGCTCTTGTTTCGCATGGGCGACTTTTACGAGCTGTTCTTCGACGACGCCAGAACGGCCGCCGCGGCCCTGGGCCTGGCCCTGACCAGCCGCGACAAAGGGGAAAACGCGGTCCCCATGGCCGGTTTTCCTTACCACCAGCTCGACAGTTATCTTGGCAAGCTGATCGCCGGCGGCTTCCGCGTGGCGATTTGCGACCAGGTCGAAGACGCCAAACAGGCCAAAGGCCTGGTGCGCCGCGAGGTGACGCGGATCGTCACGGCCGGCACGGTGACCGACGACGCCTTGCTCGATCCCCGCGCGAGCAACTACCTGGCGGCCGTCGTGCCCGAGGGCGGCGAAGCCGGCGTGGCCTGGGTCGAGCTGTCGACGGGTCGCTTTCAGGCGGCAAGGTTTCCCCTGGCGAGCCTCTCGGACGAGCTGGCCCGCATCGACCCGGCCGAATGCCTGCTGGGCCAGGAAGTCGAGCTGGCCGACGGCGCGCTGGGCCAGCGGACGCTCGTCACGCGGCGCCCGGCGTGGAGCTTCGGCGCGATGCGGCCGCGCAATGCGCTGCACCAGCATTTCGGCACGGCCACGCTCGAAGGCTTTGGCTTCGACGATGGTGACGCCGCGGCCGTCCGCGCCGCCGGCGCCGTGGTCGGCTACCTGGTCGAAACACAAAAGGCGTCGCTGGCGCACATCGAGCGGCTGGCCCGCTACGCCTCGGGCAGCACGTTGGAAATCGACGCCGCCACGCGGCGCAGCCTGGAGATCACGCAAACTCTGCGCGAAGGCCGCCGCGAGGGCTCGCTGCTGGCCGTGATCGACCGCACGACCACGGCGATGGGCTCGCGGCAGTTGGCCGACTGGCTGGCGAACCCGCTGGCCGACGTGGCCGCGATCGAAGCCCGGCTGGAAGCCGTGGCCGAGCTGGTCGCCGAGCCGGCGCTGGCCGAGGCGCTGGCCGAGAAGCTGCGCGGCATTTACGATCTCGAGCGGCTGCTGGCCCGCGTCACCACCGGCCGCGCCAGCCCGCGCGATCTGAGTTTCATCGGCCGCACGCTGGGCGGCCTGCCGGCGCTGAAGGCCAAGATCACGGCCCGCCGCAGCCGGCTGCTGGCCGAGCTCGAAACGCGACTCGATCTGTGTCCCGAGCTGCGCGGCGTCTGGAGCGGGCGTTAGCCGACGATTGCCCGCTGGCCAGCCGCGAGGGCGGCTTCATCCGCGACGGTTTTTCCGCCGAGCTCGACAGTCTGCGCGAGCTGATGGCCGGCGGCAAGCAGTGGATCGCCCGCTACCAGGCCGAGGAATCGGCCCGCGCCGGCATTCCCAGCTTGAAAGTCGGCTTCAACAAGGTGTTCGGCTATTACCTGGAGATCACCAACGCCCACAGCGCGAAGATTCCGCCGCACTACATCCGCAAGCAAACCGTCAAGAACGCCGAGCGTTACATCACGCCCGATCTGAAGGAGCACGAAGAGCGCGTGCTGGCCGCCGAGGAGCAATCGCAGGACTTGGAGTATCGGTTGTTCGTCGAGCTGCGCGAGATGACCGCGGCGGCCGCGGGGCGGCTGCTGGCCACGGCGGCCGTGCTGGCCGAGCTCGACGTGCTGGTGGCAATGGCCGAACTGGCCCGTTCGCGCGGCTACTGCCGTCCGTCGGTAGTGGCCGAGCCGCTGCTCGACATTCGCGACGGCCGCCACCCGGTGCTCGACGCCACGATTGCCGCCGGCTCGTTCGTGCCCAACGACGTCGCGTGCGGCGGCGAAGCCGGCACCACGCTGCTGGTCACCGGCCCCAACATGGCGGGCAAAAGCACCTTCATCCGCCAGGTGGCCTTGATCACGCTGATGGCGCAGTGCGGCAGCTTCGTGCCGGCGAAGCGGGCCACGATCGGCGTGGCCGACCGAATTTTCGCCCGCGTCGGTGCCAGCGACGAGTTGGCCCGTGGGCGGAGCACGTTCATGGTCGAGATGACCGAGACGGCGCGGATCTTGAACACGGCCACGCCGCGAAGCCTGGTGATCCTCGACGAGATCGGCCGCGGCACGAGCACCTACGACGGCTTGTCGCTGGCCTGGGCCGTGGTCGAGCACTTGCACGACAAGCATCGGCTGCCGCACGCTGTTCGCCACGCACTATCACGAGCTGACGGCGCTGGCCGGATCGCTTGCCGAACCTGCGGAACTACAACGTGGCCGTGCGCGAGTGGGAAGACCAGGTCGTGTTCCTGCACAAGATCCTGCCCGGCGCAGCCGACAAGAGCTACGGCATCCACGTGGCCCGGCTGGCCGGCGTGCCCGGCGGCGTGGTGGAACGGGCCAAGCAACTGTTCGGCGCAACTGGAGAACGAGCAGCTCGACGTCGAGGGTCGACCGAAGCTCGCCCGTCGCGGCCGCAAGATCAAAGCGGCCGATCTGCAATTGACCCTGTTCGCCGCCGAAGAGCCCGAGCTGGTAAGCGACGTGCGGAAAATAAAGCTCGACGAGACCACGCCGCTAGCCGCGCTCGAGTTCCTGCAGCGCTGGCAGGAGAAGCTTGGGGGAGGCCGGAGGCCGGAGGCTGGAGGCCGGAGGGAGGAAGGGAAGACAAGAGGCTGACGGCTCAGGAACATGGATCGCAGTGCCGAAAGGAGGAGCCATTCTGCTGCCTGGCTACACCGCGAGCGCCTGGCCCTTCCTTCCTCCCGCCTCCGGCCTCCCGCCCCCGGGCCTGCTACTCCGGCATCCCCGCGTACACGTACGCGCCCGCGCCGTCCTTCATCGAATCCATGGGGCCGATGACTTCGTCGACCTTGTCCTCGAACAGGTCGCCGATCAGCAGGTCGGTCAGGTGGCCCTTGAGCTGCGGATAGCTTTTGACAAAGCGGCCGAAGCTGAAGCCGTTGTAAAACTCGCAGACCAGGCGGCGCATGCGGTCCATGCCGCGGCTGAAGTCGCGCGTCCAACCGCCTAGCTGGGCCGCGGAGGTGTCGTTTTTGGCCAGGCCTTCGGAGATGGCGTCGGCCGCCAGTTGGCCACTTTTGAGAGCCAGGAGCACGCCGGACGAATAGAGCGGATCGAGGAAGCCAAAGGCATCGCCCACCAGGACCCAGCCGTCGCCGGACGCCTGCCGCGAGCGGTACGAGTAGTCCTTCGTCGCGAAGAAACCGGAAACCCGCTTGCCGATCGCGACGCGGTCGCGGACCGCGGGGCAGCGCTCGAGCTCTTCGTGATAAATCGTTTCATGGTCGCCTCGGCCATTGAACAGGTAGTCGAAATCGGCCACGACGCCGACGCTGACGATGTTGTTGTGCAGCGGGATGTACCAGAACCACCCCTTCTTGCCGGCCGTCTGCAGAACCAGCGTGGCGCCTTCGTCGCGCCCCTTGTCGCGATAGGCGCCTTCGTAGTACGTCCACAGCGCGCCCTTCTTCAGCTCGGGGTCGGCCACGCGCAGCTTGAAGCGGCTGGCGATCATCGTGCTCTGGCCGCTGGCATCGACCACCACTTGCGCCCGCACCTCGCGCTGCTGCCCGGCGTCGTCGACCACCCGCACGCCCACGGCCCGCTCGCCTTCGAAGAGCACCTCCAGCACGCGCGTACCCTCGTGCGCCGCCACGCCGTGCTCGCGGGCGTTGTCGAGCATCATCTTGTCGAACTCGCTGCGCAGCACCTGCCAGGTCTGCGAACACTCGTGCGGCTTGTGCTCCATGAAGTAGAAGGGCTCGGAAAGCCGGCCGCTGGAGCCGACGAACTGCACGCTGTGCTTCTTGACGAAGGGACTGGCGCGCATCTTGTCGAGCATGTTGAGCCGCTTGAGCACCCAATAGGTCTCGGGGATCAGCGATTCGCCGATGTGGAACCGCGGGAAGCGCTCGCGCTCGAACAGCTCGACCCGATAGCCGCGCTGGGCGATGAGCGTCGCACAGGTCGAGCCGGCCGGCCCGCCGCCAATCACGACGACGTCGGCCGACGAGGAGGCGTGACTCATAAAACCCTTCCGATGCGAATTCTGCTGGCGCTGCGCAACAGTCGATCCCAACAACACTTACAATAACATACCGAACAACACTTGTCCAGACAATCGACTGTGCGGGCGCCGCCGTGCACGCCCTCTTTCCGGGATTCCCCCCATCGACCGACCGCCGCAAAGGCTACTTTTCCTGCGAAAAGCCGAACCACTCGGCCCCGGCCACCCGGCGGTAGTCGGCCGCGGCCATCACGATCGAGGTGGTCAGCGAGCCGGCGTTGAAGGCCAGCTTCTCGTTGGCCACAAGCGCCAGATCGGCATACAGCGGCAGCGGCAGGATGGGCCGGCCGAACGGCGGCACGCTGCCGGGCGCCAGGCCCGTTAGCTCCTCGAGCTCCGTCGCGTCGGCAAACCGCAGCTTCTTGATGCCCAGGTGGCGCTTGACCGCTTGCGAGTCGAGCTTGCGGTCGGCCGGCAGCACGAACAATCGGTAAACGTCGTCCGTCTTCACGACCAACGCTTTGGCCCCGATCGACAGCGACTCGCCCCGCGCCCGGGCCGACTCCTCGGAAGTGAACGTCGGGGCGTGCTCTTTTTCGACAAACGGCGCATTCGCGCCTTCAAGCAAGGCACGGATTGCATCAAGAACGCCAGGGGTCGTCATGGGAACGCGAATCGGTTTTGGTGTCACCCTGGATCCCACGACCTTAAGGGCCACCGGCTTTGAGGCTCGACTTCAATCCTCCGCCGGCGGCGTCCAGATGCTGGCGGCGATGTAGCGGGTCTTCTGCGGATCGTCGTTGAAGTAGTAGACCGTCACCACTTTGCCGTCGGGACGCTGGACGCTGCGCGGATAGCCCAGGTCGCGCCCGCCGCCGTCGCCGCGCAGGGTCAGCTCGGGTCCCCAGGTGTGGCCGTTGTCGTTGCTCAGCCGGGCGCGGATGCCGAACGGTTTGGCCCGCACGCCGTACGTGATCGCGATCCGCCCGTCGGCCAGCTTGAGCATCGCCGCCGGGTTGCCCTCGCCGGTATCGGGCGCGGGCACGCTGGCCAGTTGCCAATGGTGGCCGTCGTCGCTCGACCCCCAGGCTTCGATCCAGCTCTTATCTCCTTCGCGCAGCCGCAGGGCCGAGAGCAGGGCGTGCGGACCGGTCCGCACGGTCGAGGGCATGATGTTGTAGCCGGCCGGCTCCGGCGCGATCCAGCCAACGAACGTCCACGTCTTGCCGCCGTCGACCGTGCGCGCGCAGAACGGCCGCCCTTCGCCGCCGGTCGACTTCGAGGCGGTGAGAAACACCAGGCAGTCGCTGGGCCCGTTGACGATGTAATCCGTGCGTGCCGCGATGCCTTTGAGGCCCAAGCTGGGGAAGCGGAACGGGCCCTGCCAATGGTGGCCGCGGTCGGTCGAGTAGTAGAACCGCGACACGCCGCCGCCCGAGTCGCTCATGCGGATCGTCATGGCAAAATCGGGATGCGCGAAGTCGATGCCGCCGGGGCAGTCGATCCAGGGGCGGTCGACGACCCGCGGCAGTTCGGTGCCGTGCAGCGCCTTGCCGCGCGGAACCAGCATACCCTCGGCGGCCGGGTTTTCGATGTTCCACGTCTGTCCGCCGTCGAGACTACGGGCCAGCAGGTGCTCTTCGGGCCGCTGGTGATCGATGGCGTGCCGCTTGGGCCCGTTGTCCTTGTAGTACCCGGCGCTGAAGCCGACCAAAAGCTCGTTGCCCCAGCTCCACATGCCGTGGTTGGCCGGCCAGCCGCCGAAGTGCCCCCGCTCGTGATAGACTTCGACGTTTTCCACCTCGACGGCCGGCAGCCGCTCGGCCAGGGCCACGAGCGACAGGCCGACGGCCACGCCGCAAGCGCGAATGCCAACGTGCATGGATTTCACTCCGCAAGCAAAGAAGCCAGACGATCGAGCGAATCGGCCGCCCGCGCGGCCGCCCATGGACATGATGATGCACGGCGGCCGTGCGACGGTCAACCAATCGTGGCGCAATCGCGGCCGAAGCGGAGCGATTCAGCGCGAGCCACGGCCGTTGGGAAGCGGATTTCGATGGCGGTATTCCCGGTAAGCGTCGGCCAGCTCCTTCTTCAAGGCCACTTCCCGGCGTTTCAGCGCGAACTCCTTGTCGGCCAGGGCCTTGAGCAGTCCGCGGGCCCCCTCGTCCTTTTCGGCTTCGGCCGGCGAGGCGAAAGCCCGGCCCGGCGTCAACTCGTCCATCAGTTGAATTCCCTTGACCACGTCGTGATCGTATTCCACGATCAGCCGCAGGTGGCTTTCCTCGAAATACAAGCCGAAGCCGGTCCGCTTTCCCTTCAGATACTGCAGCAGGATTTCGGGCCCCCCCGATTCGGTCCAGGTCCTTTGCAGTCCGCTGCGATGCGCCATGCTCGTAGGTCGCCAGCAGCAGGGGCTCGAACGACTCGGAAAACTCGATCAGCCGGCCGTGCAGCTTGCCATTGACGTGCTCCGCGACGATGGCCGGCTTGTCGTTCAAATGACGGAGGCACAGCGTGCGTTCGCCCGTCTCGGGCGTGATCGCCAGGCTCGTGCGGCCAAACGTGTCGAACGTGAACACCCGCCCCGAGGGCATTTCCAGCTTGAATTTCTCGTGCGTGGAGATGTCGGTCGGCCTCCGCGGCAGATTCGACAACAGCAACGTCGAGCCCTTCGGTGCGCCGTCGATGAAGCGCTTGATGTCGGCAGCGCTGATGGCGAAGTTCAGGTTCTGGCCGTCGGCCTGCGACAAGGTGTTCAGGCCCAGCAGTTTGCCCTCCATGTCCACCAGCGGTCCGCCGCTGTTGCCGCCCGAGATGGCCGCCGTCGTCTGAATCCACGTCGAGGAAGTTGAATACCCGAAGGCCTGAAACGTGCGGCTGCCCATCAGGCGGCTCAACTCGGCGCCGCTGCGGATGGCGCTGACGATGCCCTCGGACGTGGAGAACGACAGGCCCTGGGGATTGCCGAAGGCCGCCACGCGTTCTCCCTTGCGCGGCAGCTTGTCGGCAATGGCGATCGGCGACAGTCGCAGCTTGGCATTTTCGATTTGTAACAGTGCCAGGTCGCGCGACGCGTCGATGGCCACATAGCCGGTCACTTGCGCCACGCGGCCGTTCTGGAATTTGACTTTGGCCGCGCGGGCCCCGTCGATGACGTGGTAGTTGGTGATCACGCCGCCCCTTGTCGTCGACCACCACGCCGCTGCCAATGCCGCGGTTGGTGTCGATGCGCACCGCCGAAGGCTCGACTTTTTCGACCACGTCGGCCAGGTCGGCGGCGCGGGCCCCCGCCCCTGCCAGCGCCGAGCACGCGGCGAAAACCCCGGCCAGCACCAGGCACGCAACGGGCGAGCCCACCCGCATCGGTGTCGGCCTTGGCCGCGAAAGCTCTCGCATACGTTGTTCCCCGGCGACGTTCATTTGTCCCGCGACGGTTCTGAGCGGTCGCGGTTTTGTTGCTGTTTGCGGGCGGCAGCCAGTTCCTTCCTGGCGGCGGCTTCGGTGAGCTTGACCTCCGCCAGGCCATCGGCCAGGCGCTCCAAGAGCTGCCTGGTCGGTTCATCGTCTTCGGCCTCGGCGGCCGAGGCGAAAGCACGACTCGGCTTGAAATCCTCGATGATTTGGATGCCCTTGATCGTGTCGTGGTCGTATTCCACGATCATCCGCACCTGGCCCTCGTCGAACAGCAGCCCGAACCCGTGCGGCTTGCCCTTGCTGTATTGCACGAACACGTTCGGCTCGCCGGCCTTGCCCCACGCCTTCAGCACGCCTTGGCGACGGCCATGGCTGTAGCGCGCCTGGAACACCGGCTCGCCGGTATCCGAAATAACCATCAGCGCGCCGCTCAAGACTCCGTCGCGGTACTCGGCCAACAGATGTTGCGCGCCGCTCGGATAGGGCACCGTGAAGAAACGCTCGCTGGAGGCCTCGAATTCTTCCCTGGTGTCGGGCGTGAGGAATGCCTCGGCGGTGAACACGCGCCCCGAGGGCATCTCGAGCCTGAACTGTCCAGGCGCCGAGACGTCGGGCTGTCGAGGCAGCGTGGCCAGCGGCTTCGACTCGTTGGCCGCGGCCTCGATCAGGCGTTTGATATCGGGGGCGCCGATGGCGAAGTTCAAGTTTTGTCCGTCGGTATCGCTCCAGGTGTTCAGACCCAGCAGCTTGCCCTCCATGTCGGTCAGCGGCCCGCCGCTGTTGCCGCCCGAGATGGCCGCCGTCGTTTGAATCCACGTGGCCTCGGTGGAATAGCCGAGCGCCTGGTAGGTCCGCGCCGAGGATCTTGCTCAGCTCGGTCCCGCGGCGAATGGCGCTGACGATGCCTTCGGAAGTCGAGAAGGAAAGTCCGTGCGGATTGCCGAAGGCCGCCACGCGCTCGCCTTTGCGCGGCAGCTTGGCGGCAAGCGGAATCGGCACCAACCTGGCCGTGGTCGTCTCGAGCTGCAGCAACGCCAGGTCCCGTGCCGGATCGATCGCCGCGTAACCGGCCACCTGGGCCACGCGCCGGTTCTTGAACCGCACCTTGGCCTCGCGGGCCCCGGCGATGACGTGGTAGTTCGTGATCACGCGCCCCTTGTCGTCGACGATCACGCCGCTGCCGATGCCGCGGTTGGTGTCGATGCGGACTACCGACGGTTCGACCTTTTCGACCACGTCTGCCAGCTCCGCCCCGCCGGCAAGAATTGGCACCGAACTAGCGACGCTTGCCCCGACCAGCACGAGCAGCGCAAAAGGCATGCCAAGATGCAAGCGCATGGATCGGGAACCTCGCCGCTGGGAGCCGCTAACTCAGGGGGAACCCCAGGGGTCCAATATAGCGGGCGGCTAGCGAGAAACAAATAATTGCCGCCAGCGGTGACGAAGGGTTGTCGCAGGGCGGGCGACGCGGCCCAGGGCCCGCGGCACGAATGGGGCAGATTTGGCCGACGATCGTTGCCAGGCGACCACGGTTATTTCACAATCGGGGCACGCTCGCGCGGAGCAATCCTTTCGAATCTCCTTTCCAGGAGCGACCAAACCATGCCCAAATACGTGATCGAACGCGAAATCCCCGGCGCCGGCAAGTTGTCGCACGACGAGCTGCGGCAGGCATCGCAAACCTCCTGCGGCGTGCTCAAGGCGATGGGGCCGCAAATCCAATGGCTCGAGAGCTACGTGACCGACGACAAGCTGTACTGTATCTATCTGGCCGCCAACAAGCAGTTGATCGAAGAGCACGCGCGGCAAGGCGGCTTTCCGGCCAATCGCATCTCCGAGGTCAAGTCGATCATCGATCCCTCGACGGCCGAAGAGTAAGCCCATGCGCGATACGCCGGGGCGAGTGGAACCGCAGGCCACCTCGGGCGACTCCACTGCGCCGTGACAGGCTGATTCCCTCTGGAAAACACAAGGAGCGGGCGAGGCCGCTCGGCGCTCGTCCGCTCCATGTTGTAGTCGTGCAATCTGGGGGGAGGTCGTCAGGCAGGCGTGACGGACCCGGCCCGGGGGCCTTTTCCTTTGGGCGATTGGCCCTGTTCGATGGTGTACTCGACTTTCTGCCCTTCGGTCAGATCGTCAAAGCCTTGATCGGCCACCGACGAATGGTGAAAGAACACGTCCTCACCATTGTCCGTCTGGATGAAACCGAAACCCTTGTCTGCCACCAGTTTTTTGATCTTACCCGACGCCATACACGCACGCTCCTAACACACGCTTCACGGGAAAAAACGCCGCGAGCCTTTCGGCCGATTGGCGATTCCACAGGCGTGGAACCCCGCTATCTTACCTGGAATTTCTCTTGCGAAAAGAGCGAAATGGGGGTTCAGACCAAACTTTTTAGGGGGTCGGCGGCGCCCGCAGGCGGCAGTCCGCGAGGCCTCTGCAGCCGGGGGCAGCGACGCCGGCAGAACCAGCGGCCTCGCCGAGGCCCCTCTACCGCTCGCCTAACACGCTTTGAGATTGCCGCGAGGGGCCGGCTCGCCGTTGCCCGGCGCCGCGACGCCATCGCCGTTCGATCGCAGGGCGGCCCAGCCGGGTGACACCGGCTCCAGCCGCACCGCCACGTTCTTGAAGGCCGGCGTGCGCGACCGCGGATCGACCGCCCGCGGCACCAGCACGTTGGCCTCCGGGTAGTACATCAGCGCGTTGCCCGGCTTGATCCTGTCGAACGCCCGGGCGATCACGCCCACCAGCGCCCCCGCGTCGCTGCGGACCGTCACGCGGCTGTCGGCGGCGATCTTCAGGCGCCGCAAGTCGTCGGGGTGGACCAGCACCACGTCGCGCCGCTCCTGACCGCGATAGATGTCGGCCTCTTCGTAGACCACGGTGTTGAACTGCCCCTCGCTGCGAACGGTCATCAACCGCAACTGGCCGTCGCCGCCGGCCAGCTCGGGCAGCTCATGTACGAACAGCGACGCCCGGCCGTTGGCCGTTGGGAAGCGCGGCTCGGCCAGCCGCCGCCCGGTGATGTGAAACTCCTGCTTCGTCTCGTCGATCTCATTCATCGCTTCCCAGCCCGGCACGATCTGGCCGATGGCCTGGCGAATTTCGCGGGTCTTGGTCAGCCGCTCCCAATCGACCGGCCCGCCTTCATCGAGTACGCGCTCTGCCAGGTCGGCCACGATTTCGATTTCGCTGCGCGGGCCGGCGAGCCGCCGCGGGCCGCCGTCGCTCAAGCGAACGAAGCTGAACATCGACTCCTGCGTCGTTGGCTGCGGCTCTTCGTCGCGGGCGAGCACCGGCAGGATGACCGTCTGCTTCCCCAACGCATGGGCATGGCCCGTGTTAAGCGTGGTGTTGAGATACACCACCAGGTCGAGCTTGCCCAGCGCGGCGGCCGCGTAGTTCGCATCGGGGCTCGAGCCGTAGAGATTGCCGCCCAGGCAGAACCCGACTTTCGCGCGGCCCTCGAAGGCCGCCACGACCGAACCCATCGTGTCGTAGCCGGCGCCTTGGGGTAGCTGGACGTCAAAGTGGCTTTCGAGCCGTTGGAACACCGCCTCCTTCAACTGCGGCGTCACGCCCAACGAGCCCATGCCTTGCACGTTCGAATGACCGCGAATCGGCAGCAGCCCGCTGTTGGGCCGGCCGACCATGCCCCGCAGCAGTGCCAGGTTGGCGATCGCCTGCACGTTGGACACTCCGTGCAAATGGTGCGTGATCCCCATCGTCCAACTGAACACCGCGCTTTTCGCCGCGGCGTAGCGGCGGGCGATCGCGTCGATCTGCTCCCGCGCGACCCCCGAGCGGGCCACGATGTCGTCCCACGAAAGCGCTTGCAGGTGCGCTTCCAGCTCGGGCCAACCCAGGCAGTGATCGGTGACGAACGGCACGTCGACGGCGCCCAGCTCGACGACGCGCTTGGCGATGCCGGACAGCAGGGCCAGGTCGCCGCCGATGTGCGGCTGCACGTACAGGCTGGCGATCTCGGAGCCGAACAGCAGACTGCGGACGTCGCTGGGCACGCTGAAGTTGACCAGGCCCGTCTCGACCACCGGGTTGATGACGATCACGTCGCCCCCGCGCCGGCGGACGTTCATCAGCGAGCGCATCAGCCGCGGGTGGTTGCTGGCGGGGTTGCCGCCGATGACAAATACCAGTTCGGCGTGCTCCAGGTCGTCGAGCGTCACGGTGGCCGTGCCCACCCCGACGGCCGAGGTGAGCCCCACGCCGCTGGCCTGGTGGCAGAAGTAGCTGCAGTTGTTGACGTTGTTGGTGCCGTACAGCCGGGCGAACAGTTGCATCAGGAAGCCGGCTTCGTTCGAGCTGCGGCCGCTGACGTACCAGAAGCTTTGGTCCGGCGCGATGCTTTTCAGGGCGGCCGCGATGCGGCCCAGCGCGTCCTCCCAAGCCGTGGGATGGTAGTATTGCGACGAGCCATCGTACACCAGGGGCACGGTCAGCCGGCCGCAGGCTTCCAACTCGCGCGGCGAGAACGCCTGCAGCTGCGGAATGCTGTAGGTCTCGAAGAATTCGCGTTTGACGGCGCCTTGCATGTCGGCGGCCATGGCCTGCAGCGATTTCTTGCAGACTTCCGGGAAGTGGCCGGCCTCGTTGACCATGCCGCCGGCCTGTCCGCCCATGCCCAGGGCGCAGGTCTTGCAGGTGTTTTTCGAGCGCATGGCCCGCCACAGCTTCCAGAAGCCGCCGACTTCGCGCGCCTTGCGAAGCGTGTACCACACGGCGGGCCAGCCGCCACCGGTCTTATACTGTTTCATCGCCGTCTCGTGCGAACGTGAGCGGGCCCGTGGACGCAACTCATTGTAAACCATGCCCGCAGGCAACAGAACCTCGGTGCGCCGCGCGAGGTAGGCCGCCAGCGCCCTGCATCCAATTTGCTAATCCAAGCGATCCCTCGATTGATTGCAGCGACTCCGCCGCGCGGAGCCGACTGCCGTCTCGGTCGCGTTCTCATGAAAAAATCATGGAATTAGACTGAGCGCGCTGGAACGGTGCCCCGATTTCCCAAGCGACCGGCGGTCTACTAGAATGGCGGCACGCGTGGATCTGCCTGTCGGACGCCGGAGATTTTGACGATGCGAATCGTGCGAGCATGCACCTGTGGGCTGGCCTTGATCGCGAGCGCCGCGACGATCGCGGCGGCCGCTGAAAGCACGAGCACCGCCGCCTTGCTCGGTACGCTGCGCGACGTCGATCGCAACGGCAAGGGCCACCGCGCCGCGACCGTGGCCTGGGCCGAGCTGACCGACCGCTCGACCGTTGACGACCTGCCCACCATCCTGGCGGCCCTCGACGGCGCCGGCCCGCTGGCGGCCAACTGGCTGCGCTCGGCCGTCGACGCCGTGGCCGAACGCTCGCTGGAAAAAGAAGGCAAGCTGTCCACCGACGGCCTGCAGAAGTTTCTCGATGACAAAGGGCACGACGGCCGCGCTCGGCGGCTGGCCTTCGAGTGGATCGTGCGGGCCGACCCGCCGGCCCGCGAGCGGCTGATTCCCCAGATGCTTGACGATCCGAGCCTCGAGTTGCGGCGCGACGCCGTGGCCCGGCTGTTAGACGCTGCCGCCAAGGCGCAGGCCGACAAGCAGCATGACCAGGCCCTGGCGCTCTACAACCAGGCCGTGGCCGCGGCCCGCGACCTCGACCAGGTGAAAGTCGTCACCGACGCGCTCGAGAAGCTGGGCCACCCGGTCGACCTGCCCCGGCATTTTGGCTTCCTGCAGGAGTGGCAGCTCATCGGCCCGTTCGACAATCGTGGGGGCAAAGGATTTGACGTCGCCTATCCGCCCGAGAACGAGATCGACCTGGCGGCAACGCTCGTCGGCCAGGACGGCGCCATGATCGCGTGGAAGGACGAACACACCGACGACGCCTACGGCCAGGTCGACTTGAACAAGGCGTTGGGCAAATTCAAGGGCGCGGTGGCCTATGCGGCGGCCGCCTTCCAGAGCGACCGCGCCGGGCCCGTCGAGCTGCGGCTCGGCACCGAGGCCGCCAACAAGGTGTGGCTCAACGGCGAGCTGCTGTCGACGGCCAATGTCTATCACGCCAACGGCACGATGGATCAGTACGTCGGCCGCGGCCAGGTGAAGGCCGGCAAGAACCTGATCCTGCTGAAAATCTGCCAGAACGAGCAAACCGAAGATTGGGCCCAGGACTGGAAGTTCCAACTGCGGGTCTGCGACGCCAGCGGCAAGGCCATTCTGGCCACCGATCGCCCGCCGGCCAAAGCACCCGCCACGTCAACCGCCGCCAAGAAGGACTGACGCATGAAGAGTACCAACGATCGCACGCGTTCGGGGTGGCCCTGTCGATTGCCGCATTCCGGGTGGCACCGGCGTCCCGCCAGTGCAGAGGCTTGCGTGCGATTTGCAACGCACTGGCGAGACGCCAGTGCCACCCCTGCTCAGACCGGCGCCATCTGTCTGACCGCGTCGTTGCTCGCGTTGCTGTTCATCGCCCTGCCGGTTCGGGCTGCCGACTGGCTGCAATTTCGCGGAGCCGACAGCAATAGCGTCTCGCCCGATGCGCAGCCGCCGGCCGATTGGAGCGCGACCAAGAACGTGGCCTGGAAAGTCGAGCTGCCCGGCCGCGGACCGTCGAGCCCGATCGTGGTGGGCGACCGCGTGGTGGTGACTGCATCGAGCGGCGTCAAGCAGGATCGGCTGCACGCGTTGTGCGTTAGCGCCGCCGATGGCCGCCGGCTGTGGGAGCGGCAGTTCTGGGCAACCGGCCGCACGCTCAGCCACCCGTCGAGCGCCAACGCCGCGCCCACCCCGGCCAGCGACGGCCGCTTGATCTTCGCCTTCTACTCGTCGAATGACCTGGCCTGCCTCGACCTCGATGGCAACCTGCAATGGTTCCGCGGGCTGGCCTACGACTTTCCCCACGCCGGCAACGACGTGGGCATGTCGAGCTCGCCGGTCGTGGTGGGCGACGTCGTCATCGCCCAGGTCGAGTGCCAGGGCGATTCGTTCGCCGTGGGGATCGACAAGGCCACCGGCGAAACGCGGTGGCGCGTCGATCTCCCCCACGAAGCGAGCTGGGCCTCGCCGGTCGTGGTGCGCGGCATCGGCAGCGCGCCCGACGTGGTGCTGTTGCAATCGCCTTCGGAACTGACGGCCCATGACGCGGCCACCGGCAAGCAACTGTGGGCCTACAAGGTGCCCTGCGACGCGATCAGCTCGCCGGTCGCTGCCGACGGCCTGGTGTACGTCGCCTCCAAAGGCATGACGGCGCTGCGGCCGATCGCCGCCGGCGAACCGGAAGTCGCCTGGAACGTGGCCGGCATCCAGCCGGGCGCCGCCAGCACGATCGCCTCCGGAGGCCGGCTGTTTGTCATCAACCGCTCGGGCGTGCTGGCATGCGCCAATGCGGCCGATGGCCAATCGCTGTGGAAAGTGCGGCTGGCCGGCGAATTCTGGGGCACGCCGGCCCTGGTGGGCAATCGCCTGTATTGCGTCAACAAAGACGGCGCGGGCCAGGTCGTTGAAATCCAGCCCGACGATCGCAAGGCCGAGATCATCGGCGGCGGCAAGCTGGAGGGCACCTTCCAGGCTTCTCCAGCCCTCTCCGCCGGCGCACTCTACCTTCGCAGCGACAGCCACCTGTGGAAAATCGCGGCGCCCTGAAACCTCTTCGAACCGCAGCCGACCCGTCGTGACCGCGAGCATTGAAATCGAACCGGTCGCCGGCCCCCTCGACGCGGCCATCCATCCGCCCGGGTCCAAGAGCATCACCAATCGCGCGCTGGTCTGCGCCGCGCTGGCCGAGGGCACCTCGACGCTGCGCGGAGTGCTCGACAGCGAAGACACGGCGGTGATGATCAATGCCTTGCGGCGCGCTGGGCATCGCGATCTCCGAAGATCGCGCCGGCGGCGACCGCGCGGGTCATCGGTTGCGGCGGGAAGATCCCCGCTCGCTCGGCCGATCTGTACATCGCCAACAGCGGCACGAGCGTTCGCTTCCTCACGGCGCTGGTGGCATTGGGTCACGGCACGTTCCGCCTGCACGGCACGCCGAGGATGCACGAGCGGCCGATTCAGGATCTGCTCGATGCGCTGGGCGGTGTCGGTGTTGACGCTAAAAGCGAAGCCGGCAACGGCTGCCCGCCGGTCGTCGTGCAGGCCGACGGCCTGCAGCTCGAGCGAGCCGGCATTCGCGGCGATGTGTCCAGCCAGTTCGCCAGCGCGCTGCTGATGGCGGCGCCTGGGCTCGAGAACGAGAGTGGCCAACCCGTGGAAATTGAAATCGCCGGCTCGCTGGTCTCGGAACCGTACGTGGCGATGACCGCGTCGGTGATGCGGGCCTTCGGCGCCCAGTCGCGGAGCTCGACGCCGGCAAGCGATTCTGCATCGAACACAGTGGCTATCGCGCGACCGACTATTCGATCGAGCCCGACGCGTCGGCGGCCAGTTACTTTTGGGCCGCCGCGGCGATCGTCGGCGGTCGCGTGCGCGTCGAAGGGCTTTCGCGCGACAGCTTGCAGGGCGACGTCGAGTTTTGCGAATGCCTGGCAAAGATGGGCTGCCGCGTCGACTACCAGCCCGACGCGATCACGATCGAAGGCGGACCGCTGACGGCAATCGACGCGGACATGAACGCCATCAGCGACACGGTGCAAACGCTGTCGGTCGTGGCCCTGTTCGCTCGCGGGACCACGCGCATTCGCGGCGTGGCGCACATTCGCCACAAAGAAACCGACCGCCTGGCGGCGCTAGCCACCGAGCTGCGAAAGCTCGGGCGCCACGGTCGTCGAGCATCCTGACGGACTCGAAATCACTCCCGGCGCTCTCGAAGCGCTGCATCGGCGCCGCGATGGATACGTACGACGACCACCGCATGGCGATGAGCTTTGCCCTCGCCGGGCTGCGCGTGCCCAACGTCGTCATCAACGATCCCGGTTGCACGTCGAAAACCTATCCGCGGTTCTTCGACGACCTGGCCCGCGTCTGCGGACGTTGAAGTGCCAACGGGCACAGGCATTGAAAAGAGAAAGATGACGGTGCAGCGAAGCACCGTCTTGACCGTGCCGCGATACGCCGCTCTCAGGCGTCAGGGCGCGGGCGGCTGGGTCAACTCGAGCAACTGGTCGGCCCGTTGCAACAAGTCGCTGGCTGGTCTGGCGGCGCGGCTGGCAGGACTGGCCGGGTCGCACGCCTCGAAGCGTCCGTGGCAATGCTGGCAGACCACCTCGCGGCCGAGATACTCAACGCGCACCTGCAAACTGCGGCCGCAGGTCGGACATTCTTGGACGAAATACGTGGACCTCGACATGACTCTGGCACCTCCATTACCTTGCCCACGTCCGGACGCCCCGTCATCGTACGATATCGGACTATTCGAATCAATCATGTTTAAGCAACCTCCGGAGAGCGGCAGCGGCGCTGATTTGTGAAAGAAATCACGAAGGTGCCAGCAAAAACTTCCCTTTTAACTACTGGAAATTCGGCCCTTTCGAGGCAACCCCGTCTTCCGCCCGTGTTTTCGGGCACCTATCACATTTAGGAATCCTGGCCACGCGCCGCCGTACCACCCGGTGGCTGCTTGGCTGCGCGCCCCGCCGACGCGGCAAGCGTCGCAATCTAGGGAAAGCAAACTTTCCCTGAGTAAATCTTCCTCGCGCCCGCGGGTCGAAGGCCGAGATCGGCCGGGGCCGATGCCGAAAGTCGGTCCGTCGGATAGGACGTCGCGGTCAATCGGCAGGTTCGCCTCCGCGCGTTCGCCCGTCGCGGCCCGGCCTTGACGGTCCCGCAGAACGCCCGCCCGACGCGCGAGATGCCTCGCCGACACGCGACGAATGAATTACACTCAAAAATGTGGTTTTGCCGCGCACTCGCCGCGGCCGATTGGCTCGCGGTCTATCGACCTCCATCGTCTCCGGACAGCCCGCTCCCATGACGAATCGCGTTTTCAACGTCATCGTGGTGCTGTTCTGGCTGGCGACGATGACCTGGCTGGTGAGCGTGAAGGTGTTGCCGCCCTTGCGCGTTGGCGAGCCGCCCGACTATGCGTCGATCATCGACGAGACCGTCGACCAACCGCCCGTCTGTTGGAGCATTTCCTTTGACGATCGGCCGATTGGCTGGGCCGCCACCAAGGTCGTGCGCCGCCCCGACAACGTCAGCGAAGTCACCAGCCGAGTCTATCTGGGCGAGCTCCCCTGGGAAGAGCTGGCCCCCAACTGGCTGGCCGCGGTGCTCAAGCCGGTGCTCGACGACCTGGGGCCGCTCGACATCGACAAGCGGAGCCGGCTGGTGATCGATCCGCTCGGCCACCCGGTCGAATTCGACTCGCGCCTGCGCGTGGCCAACCTGCCCGATGCGATTCGCGTGCAAGGCAAGATCGACGGCTCGACGCTCACGTTGACCGTGCAGTCGGGTGACGTCGTGCACAAGACGGTGCGCTATCTGCCGCCCGGCGCATTGCTCGGCGACGAGCTTTCGCCGCAGGGGCTGATGCCGCGGCTGCGCGTGGGACAGCGATGGACCGTGCCGCTCTACAGCCCCTTGCGGTCCGTGAATGAGCCGATGGAAATCCTCGAGGCGGTCGTCGATCGCCCCGACACGATTCGTTGGTCGGGAAAAACCTATCCCTGCCTGGTGATCATTTACCGGGCCGATGCCGGCCGGGGGCTGGCCGGCAAGGAGACGCGCGGCCGCGTATGGGTCCGCAACGACGGCCTGGTGCTGCTGCAGGAAGTCTCGATCTTGAAATCCCTTTTGCATTTCGTGCGACTGAGCGACGAACGGGCCGAGCCGATCTACCAGGCATTGGGCCAAGAATGGAACGGCACGTTGGAGCGGCCCCTGGCCAAGAAGCTGCTCGCGCTGGCCACCGCCGAGGACGAGTGACCGCAACCTGCCATCGGCGAATCGACGCCGGAGCATGCCGGCCGAGCGCGACGCAATGCGGGGCGTTTTTCCACCTGGCTGAACAACCGCGATGATCGAATTCGAGCACGTGACCCGCTGCTATGGAACGAAAGTGGCGGTCCATGACCTGTCGCTGGAGATTCCCACCGGCCAGTTGTTCGCCTTTCTGGGGCCCAACGGCGCCGGCAAGACGACGACCATCAAGATGATCGTCGGCCTGCTGCGGCCCAGCTCGGGCACGATCCGGCTGTGCGGCCACGATATCGGCCCCAACCCCAGCGCGGCCAACCGCCTGTTGGGCTACGTGCCCGACGTGCCCTACCTGTACGAGAAGCTCACCGGACGCGAGTTCCTGCAATTCATCGCCGACATGTACGGGCTCGACAAGCGGCTGGCGGCCGGCGCGATCGACGACGAGATCGCCCAGTTCGAGCTCGGAGACTTCGTCGACGAGCTGACCGAAAGCTACTCGCACGGCATGAAGCAGCGGCTGGCCTTTGCCGCCGCGATGCTGCACGAACCGCGGGTGCTGGTGATCGACGAGCCGATGGTGGGGCTCGACCCGCGCAGCGTGCGGATGGTCAAGGACCTGCTGCGGGCCAAGGCGGCCGGCGGCCAGACCATTTTCATGTCGACCCACCTGCTGTCGATCGCCGAGGAAATCGCCGACCGCATCGGAATCGTCGACCACGGCCGGCTGCGCTTCCTGGGCACGATCGACCAGTTGCGCCAGCACCTGGCCACGCGCGAAACCTCGCTCGAGCACCTGTACCTGCACTTCACGGCCGAGCAGGCGCAAAACGGCAACGGCCACGCCGCCGGCCCCGCCCCGCGCGAGCCGCGGGAGGCGCAGCCATGAGCGGCGGCACGCGCCAGCAATCCGCGTCCCACGCGGCGGCCGCGGCACAGTCGTTCGCCGCCCCCTTGTCGCCCGGCGCCGAGGCGCAGTTGCTGTGGCGAATCCGCATGCGCTCGCTGGCCACGACGATCGGCCAGTCGCTGCGCACCGCGCGGCTCCGCGTCACGCTCGTGCTGCTGCTCGGCGCTGTTTTGGCTCGGCCTGTTCGAGCTGTTCGGCGCGGGCTTCGAATTCTTGAGCATCACGATCAACAACGCGGCCACCCATGACGAGACGGTGCAGGCCATCTACAGCGTGTTCTTCGTCTCGCTGACGGTGATGCTCGTCTTCTCGTCGGCGATCATCCTGTACGGCGGCTTGTACTGTTCGGCGGAGGCCGAGTTCCTGCTCACGACGCCGGTGCGGGCCGAGCGGATCGTGCTGCACAAGCTGCAAGAGGCGATCGCCTTTTCGAGCTGGGGCTTTGTGATTCTGGGCAGCCCGATGCTCGTGGCCTACGGCGTCCAGACCGGTGCTCCCTGGTACTACTTCGCGCTGCTGCTGCCGTTCATGCTGGCGTTCGTCTACATTCCCGGTGGGCTGGGGGCCATGGTCTGCATGGTGTTCGTGCACCGCCTGGCCCGCGTGCGAAGGCGGCTGCTGGCCGCCGGCATCGCCGCGGCGGTCTGCGGCGCGCTCGTCGTCGGGTGGTCGCTGTTGGGCAAGACTGAGAGCGACCTGCTGACGCCCCGCTGGTTCCAGGAGATGCTCGCCCGGCTGCAGTTCAGCGAGCACCGATTGCTGCCAAGCTGGTGGCTGAGCTCGGGCCTGCTCGAAGCGGCCCGCACCGATGCCGGCCCGCGCGACGGCGCGGCCTGGGCCGAGAGCCTGCTGTTTCTCTCGCTGCTGATCTCCAACGCGCTGCTGCTGCAGGTCGTGGCCGTGGACCTTGGGGGGCGGATCTATCGCACCAGCTACAGCGAGCTGCGCAGCCGAACGCGCCGGCGGCGGCCGCTGGCCGACTTCTGGCTCGATCGTTTGGTGCTGCGGTTCGCTCCGCTGGTCACGCGGCAGATGCGGCTGCTGATCGTCAAGGACCTGCGGCTGTTTCGCCGCGACCCCGTGCAGTGGTCGCAATTCATCATCTTCTTCGGCTTGCTGACGCTCTACTTCGCCAACATCCGCCGCTTCAGCTACGACGTCAACTACACGGCCTGGGTCAACATGATCAGCTTTCTGAACCTGGCCGTCGTGGGGCTGATCCTCTCGACGTTCACCACCCGGTTCATCTTTCCGATGCTCAGCCTCGAGGGCCGCCGATTCTGGATCTTGAGCATGCTGCCCGTGCATCGCGATTCGATCCTGTGGGGCAAATTCGTGTTCGCCGCCACCGGCTCGGCCGTGCCCTGCTGCCTGTTGATCCTGCTCAGCGATTTCATGCTGCAAATCTCGTGGATGGTGATGCTCATCCACCAGTTGATCTGCTTGTTGCTGTGCCTGGGCCTGTCGGGGATCGCGGTGGGATTGGGCGCGAGGATGCCCGACTTGCGCGAGGAGTCGCCGTCGAAAATCGCCGCTGGCTTCGGCGGCACGCTGAGCCTGGTCACCAGCGCCATTTACATCGTGGTCGTCGTGGCGTTGACGGGCGTGCCAGCCCACTTCTATCTGGCCAACCCGCAAGCCGCGACGCGCCCCGAGTGGGTCGGCCCGGCGCTGGTCGGCGGCACGCTGGCCAGTTGCGCGGTCGGGCTGGCCGCCACGCTGGTGCCGATGATCATCGGCTTGCGGGCCTTTCGGCGGCTGGAGTTTTGAGCACGGCCCGCGCACGCAACGCGAGGGATGGTCCGCCGTTGCCTGGCGCATACTCATCCCGGAGCCGACGCTCCGGGCACGCCAAGGGTTGCGAACGATTTAGCGATGCTACGCTGCCGGCGCGGAGCGGAGCTTCGCCACCGCCGCGCGGTAGCGGGCTCGGGATTCCCAGGCGATCCAGCCCAAATAGAAGTTCGCCGCCAGCGAGGCGCACAACAGCACGCCCGCCACGGCCAGCGGTATCCATGGGCGCACTTCGGGTTCGAGCTGCGGCTTTTGGGCATCGACCGCCTGCGCGCCCAACCCGCCGCCTGGCGACTCGAAGCCGGCTTGTTGCGCCGCCCAGGGGCGAAGGCTCGCCGCTGGGCGGCAATTTGGCCGGCGCGGCGGCGGCCTGCCGCTCGGCCGATTCCGCCGGTGCACCGCCGGGTGCGGCCTCCGCGGTTTGCGGAGCCGCGAGATTCACCTCGTTGGAGGGTTCCTCGGGCTTCTCGGCGGCGGCCGTTGGCTCGCCCCCTGCCGCGGGCCCGTCGACCTGGGGCAGCGTGCCGGTGCCGCCAATCACGCGGAGGCGGCTGATGTGGACCTGCGGTGGCACTTCGCTGACGATTTCATCGGTCCCGCGTTTCAGCACGTCGAGCAGTTGCGGCTCGATTTGGATCGTGTATTCGTGGCCCCCCTCGGCGAGCGGCTCCCAGCCGACTTCGATGCCCACGGCGGCGGTCGCGATCAACAAGACAAGCGGGCACATTTGGCAAACTCCTGGCTGCGGGGGGACGCTCGTTCGATCTTCCTGCCATCCTAGCCGCGCCGCCCCTCGGCGGTCAAAAATGCCGGCCAGCGTCGCGTGCCACAAGGCGAAAGGGCCCGAAAACACACCGGCCGACGCGGGCGGATTCGTCTTGTGCTAGGTTGATGTCGCCGGGACAATGCCGGCCTCGCCTTCGGCTCACCGGGGCGCCGGAGTGCCCACGGGCGGCGCCTGGCGAGAGCCCACTTCCCGCCGGACGCCGGCGGCGCCGGCCCGGGACACTGCTCGCGTCATCGCTGAATCTTCTCGATGAAAGCTAACGATCCTGACGCCGAACAAGTCGCGAAGCACCCGCGCGGTGCGTGGCTGGGCCGACTCGTGACCTTAGCCAAACTGGCGCTGTTTGCCCTGGTCTGCTGGTCGATCTACTACACGTTCGTCAGCGGCAATGAAACGCTGCGAACCCAGTTGCGAAACCATTCGTGGCAGATCGCGGCCGAGTGGCTGGTGGTCTCCGGCGCGTGCTACCTGCTGGGCATGTTTCCATCCGCCGTGTTCTGGTACCACGTGCTGCTGCGGGCCGGCCAGCAGGTGACGCTGCCCAGGGCGCTGGCGCCTATTACATCTCGCAACTGGGCAAGTACGTGCCCGGCAAGTGGATGGTGATCGTGCTGCGCCGGGCGCTGCTGCCTCAGCAAGGCGTGGAAAACACCGTGGTGGCGGCCGCCGTGTTTTATGAGACGTTCACGATGCTGGCCGTCGGCGCGGCCGTGTCGAGCGTGGTGCTGGTCGTCGCCTATCGCGACCAATGGCTGCTGGCGGCGGCGGCGCTCGGTTCGACGCTGTTGCTGGGCGTGCCCACGGTGCCGGCGATTTTCAAGTGGCTGATGGGCACGCTGGGCGTCGGCCGCTTGAATCCCACGGCCGCCGGCAAGCTGCGCCGCGTCGGCCGGCGGACGATCGTCGTCGGCTGGGTGACGATCGCCATCGGCTGGCTGGTGCAGGGGATCGGTTTCTGGGCCGTGCTGCGCGCGATGGGCGAAGCCGCCGGCGGACCGCTGGTCGATCTGGCGCTGCACACGGCCGCCGTGGCCCTGGGCGTGGTGGCCGGCTTCATCTCGCAGATTCCCGGCGGGCTGGGGGCGCGAATGGGTTTCGGCCGAATTGATGGAGCCGCAATACGGCCCCGGCGTGGCAATCGTTTCGGCCGTGCTGTTTCGCCTCGTGCAGCTAGTGTCGGAGGTCGCCATTTCGATTATCCTGTATCTTGCAGGCTGGCGTGCCGCGCGCAAAGCCGGCGATGCCGTCGACGCCCCGCTGGAGCGCGTCGGTTGAGACGGCGAGACCCTCGGCCGCGCTCTTTCCACGAACACCGGCGTTTGGCGATCATGCTGTCCACCGTCATTCCCGTCTACAACGAGCGCGAGAGCCTGGCGATCCTGCATCGCGAGCTCGACGAGGTGGCGCAGGCCAACGGCTACGAGCTGGACATCGTGCTGGTCGACGACGGCTCGACCGACGGCTCGTGGAGCGCGATCTCGAAGCTGGCCGACGAGGACGAGCGCGTCCGCGGCATCCGTTTTCGCCGCAACTTCGGCAAGGCGGCGGCCCTGGCCGCGGGGTTTCGCGCGCGCGCGGCGAGCTGGTGATGACGCTCGACGCCGACCTGCAGGACGATCCGGCCGAAATCCCCCGCTTCCTGGCCGCCATGTCCGACGATCTGGACGTGGTCAGCGGCTGGAAACAGGTCCGCCACGATCCCTGGCACAAAGTGCTCCCCTCGCGCGTCTTCAACGCCGCGGTAAGCTGGCTCACCGGCGTGCGGCTGCACGATCATAACTGCGGCATGAAATGCTATCGCAGGCCGGTGCTGGCCGAAGTGAAGTTGTACGGCGAGCTGCACCGCTTCGTCCCGGTGCTGGCCGCGGCCCGGGGTTTTGCCGTGGGCGAGATCGCCATCGGCCATCGCCCGCGACGGTTCGGCCATTCGAAGTATGGCCTGCGCCGCCTGGCCAAGGGCTTTCTCGATCTGCTGACGGTCAAGTTCCTGACCGGATTCAACGCCAGGCCGCAGCACCTGCTGGGCGGGCTGGGACTGTTGTTTTTCGCGATCGGCAGCCTGGCGCTCCTCTGGCTGGCCGGCTGGTGGGTGGTTGCGAGCTCTATCCCGAAATGGACATCAAGCCGTTGCACCAGCGGCCGGCCGTGATCTACTCGATCGGCGCGCTGCTGTTGGGCGGACAGTTGATTTCGATCGGCTTTCTGGCCGAGCTGATCACGGCCTACCAGGTGCGCGACTCCGACACCTACTCGGTCGCTGAGCGCACCGCCGAACACGCCACCCGCGCGACCACGCCCCCATGAACGATGCCGGCGACGCCACGGCCCGGCTGCGCTGGGGCGTTTACATGCTGATCGTCGCGGTGGCCACCGGCGCCATGTTGGGCCGCATCCTGGCCGTCAATTCGGTCGACGCCATCGACCTGGAACGGCATCTCGCGCTCCGCGGCAGCGCCGAAGCTCCTCGCCAGCGCCCATTTCTCAGTGCCAACGACCGCAGCCGCTGGGCCACGGTCCGCGCGCTGGTCGAGCAGGGCACCTACGCCATCGACGACGTCGTCGAGCAGCCGCGCTGGGACACGATCGACATGGTCCGCCACGTCGGCCGCGACGGACGCGAACATCTCTATTCCAGCAAGCCGCCGCTGTTGGCCACGGTGATGGCCGGCGAGTACTGGTTAATCTACCATTTCACGGGCGCCACGCTGGCCGATTACCCGTTCGAGATCGCCCGCGTGATCCTCGTCACGTTCAACGTCGTGCCGCTGCTGGTTTATTTCGTCGTGCTGGCCCTATTGGCCGAGCGGTTCGGCACGAGCGACTGGGGCCGCATCTTCATGCTGGCCGCCGCCGCGTTTGGCACGTTCCTCACCACGTTTGCCGTCACGATCAACAACCACGTGCCGGCCGCCGTGTGCGTGACGGTGGCGCTGTGGGCCGCGGTGCGCATCTGGCACGACGGCCAGCGGCAGTGGTGGTATTTCGCGCTTGCCGGATTCTTTGCCGCGCTGGCCGTGGCCAACGAGCTGCCGGCGCTGGCGTTTTTCGTCATCGTGGCCGTGGCACTGGCGCGGTGCGTGCCGGGCAAGACCGCGATCGCGTTTCTGCCCGCTGCCGCCGTGGTCGCGGCGGCCGCGCTGGGCACGAATTACCTCGCCCACGACAGCCTGCGGCCGCCCTACATGCATCGCAGCGGCAGCGACCCGGCCGACAACTGGTACGACTACAGCTACGTGCATCAAGGCAAATTGCACGACAGCTATTGGCGCGATCCGCAGGGCATCGATCGCGGCGAGCCGTCGGTCGCGATTTATGCGCTGCACGCCACGATCGGCCATCACGGCATCTTTTCGCTGACGCCCATCTGGCTGCTGAGCGTTTGGGGGGTGGCGCTATGGTGGCGGATGCCGCGCGGGCGGGGCATGGCGGTACTGATCGCGCTGCTGTCGATCGTGGTGGTGGGTTTTTATCTCAGCCGGCCGCAAATCGACCGCAACTACGGCGGCATAACGAGCGCCCTGCGATGGCTGTTCTGGCTGGCGCCGTTGTGGCTGCTCGCCCTGTTGCCGGCGGCCGACCGGCTGGCTGCCTGGCGCGCCGGCCGCGGCGTGGCCCTGCTGCTGCTGGCGCTGTCGGTCATGTCGGCCAGCTATCCGACGTGGAATCCCTGGACGCAGCCGTGGCTGTATAACTTCCTGAGCTACCTGGGCTGGCTCGGTTGAGCGGCGCGCCTTCCAATCAGGATTCCACCTTCGGCAGGTCTGTGTTCGGGTCGGTAACGATCGCCTCCCGGCCATCCCTGCTGAACAAGGCCCGCAACGTGGCTTCGTCGAGCGATAGCGGCAGGAAGTGGACCGAGCCGTCCATGTAACCGGTGTTGAAGCCCCCGTCGAAATAGCCGCCCAGCTTGGGGATCTCCTTGTCGGGGTCGTACTCGATGTCCTCGGGCTTGGTCCAGGGGATCGCGCGCTTGGCTTCCACGATGCCAATGGTTTTCGACGTGCCGTCGATGATGTCGCGGATCTTGGTCGGCACGTCGTTGGAATCAAACACGGTGCCGGGGCCGACCAGGGCGAAGTAGCTGCAGTTGCCGTCGCCCTTGGCATCCTTCTCGCCCGGCACGCTGAACAGTTCGGCGCCTTCCTTCATGATGGCCTGGTTGTTCTCGCTGTCCCAGGGCTCGTCCATCTTGTAGCGATTGTACAGGTCGACTTTGTCGAGGAACGGCAACAGCGCCATGCGCGAACTATGCTTCGTCTTGCCGTCGGCGCCGGTGATCGCCGCCGGCGGAAACGTCTTGTACGTGTCGTGGTAGTTGTGCATGGCGAGCATGATCTGCTTCAGGCGATTCACCGACACGTTCCGCCGCGCGGCCGCGCGGGCGGGGACGATGGCGGCCTTGATGGTCTGGCCGATATTCTTGTCGAGCACGGTCAACGCGTGCAGCGTGCTGCCACGGATTTCGAGCTTTGTCGAGTCGACGAGCTTGACCATGACGTCGGGAATGCCGGCCTGGGCGCCCACTCGAGCGCCGGCATTCTGTTGCATCCGTGACATATCGGCCTTGAAGTTTTCCAAAATGCGTTTCGCCGCCAACTCGATCCGCTGCGCGCCCTCGGCACTGTTGCACTCGACCGTGGCGCTGACCTGGAAGACGCCGTCGACTTCGTTGCCCTTCATCAAGAGCAGCTCCGCGTCGTCCTCCAACAGCGGAACCTCGCCGCCCGGCTCCTGCACGGGGACGCCCTGTTGTACCAGCGCCGCCTTGATCAGCAGCGCCGCCGGCGCATCGGCCACCTGTGCGCCACTTGCCGCGCCAGCCGCGCTCGTCAGCCAGCCCGCGCAGCGTGAACGTGCGTTCGATCTGATTCTCCATCGTCAAAACGATCGTGCGGTTGTCGGGATGCCAGTAGGCCGAAACGAAGGGGCCGCGCGGCTGCTTCGCGCGTATAGTACACCTGTCCGTTGCTCTCGTGCTCTTCCACCTCGCCCGAGATGGTCGCGGCTGCCAGCTTCTTCCAGCCGAAGGGGCGGCTGGCGCGCACCATCAGGATCGGCCACGGCATGTTATCGGGCCCCGGCGGCAGCTCCGGCGTGGGAATGCTCAGCACGACGCGAAATTCTTCGATCTCCTCGATCGGCAGTCCCAGCGGCTCGGTGATGCCCAGCTCTTTGAGCACGGGCTTGAACGATTCGAGGCTCTTGAGCCTGGCCAGCGCCGCGGGCCGAAGCGCGATCACCAGTTGCGCGTCGTTCGTGAAATAGTCGAGATTGAACGGCGGGTAGGCGGCCTCTTCGGCCGGCGGCCCGGCGTTTGCCGCCTGATGCCCCACGGCCAGCACGGCCGCGACCGCCAGCATCAACAAGATCGCCGCAATTCCTTCCGCCAGGGACACACCATACGAACGAAGCCGCCCGGGATCATGACGCATGACGAGTCTCCTCATGCCTGTTCCGAAGTCGAAGAGGGCCGCAGATGAAAAGCAAGCTGCCGTCGCGCGCGTGCGCTGCACTCGGGTGCCAAGTGTGGCCGCTTGTGGGTGCCACGCGTGGCCGCTGGCGGACACCCGTGCGCGCTGGAGCACGGCTGTCTCTGCGAGCCAGCCGTGGCACCCCAAAAACGTTGGAAGTGCGGCAGCGTGGCGCCTTGGGAATAGCATAGCGCAGCGGCGCCTGCTTTGCCATTAATCAGCCCCGGGCGGCGCCAGGCCCAGCGTCTCCCACACCGGCGGCAAGGGGGCTTCCAGCGCGACTTCGGTCTGGGTCGTGGGGTGAAAAAAGGCCAGGCTGCGGGCGTGCAGGGCGATGGGCCGCTGCCGCTCGTCGGTCGTCTCGGGGCCGAACGGGAGCCGCGAGCCATAATGGGCATCTCCCAGCACGGCGTGGCCGCGCGAGGCCGCCTGGGCCCGAATCTGGTGCGTGCGGCCCGTCTCCAGCTCGATTTCCAGCCACGAGCCCGCCCCGTGGAAGCCCAGTGTGCGGTAGCGCAGAATCGCTTCCTGCGCCGGGATGCGTGTGCTCGACGACCGCCGTGCGCGGCTGGCCATGGACCTTGTGCAGGTAGTCGGTCCAGGTGCCCGCGGCCGGATCGACGACGCGCTCGACCGCGGCCCAATACCGCTTCGTCACGCGGCGGCGCTCGAACTGCCGGGCCAGTTGCCGCGCCGCGCGGCGGGTCTTGGCAAACACGATCGCGCCGGACACCGGCCGATCGAGCCGGTGCGGGATGCCCAGGTAGAGCGCCGCCGGATCGCCCTGGGCGCCGGCCAGATAAACGCGAATCCGCGTTTCAAGGCTTTCGATGCCCCGCGGCGCCTGCGTGGCGATGCCCGAAGGCTTCGCCACCGCCAGCACGGTCTCGTCCTCGAAGAGAATCTCGAACCCGTGCTGGGGCATTGCGCAGTCGTAGCCGGCGTTTCAGTCTGTAGCCGGACTCTGTGAGGCCGGGGCACGATTTCGCGTCGTTCCGTAGCCGGCCTCTGTGAGGCCGGGGCACCATTACACGGCAGGACTCCGGGGTCTCAGACCCCGGCTACAGCAGGACTCCGAGGCTCTCAGACCCCGGCTACAGCAGGACTCCGAGGCTCTCAGAACCCGGCTACAGTTGCTTACACCTGGCCGGCTGGCGGCACCACGAACGGCGCGCGGTAATCGCGAGTCAGCAGGGCGTCGGCCGCCGAATTGTCGACGAACGTCTCGTTGGCCGTGTTGACCTTGAGCGTCGGACCGTACGACAGCCGCGTCGTGGCCGGGTCGAGATCGTTGTCCGCCAGGTGGTCGGTGAACCGCTGGTAGGTGTCGAGCAAGTGCTCCGGGCTGGCGATGCCGGCCAGCCGCTCTTTCACCTCGGGCAACGACGTCTGCGTGCCCAGGCGATACGAGATGTTGCCCAGGTGGCACAGCGCGCTCGACAGGTGGCCTTCAAGAATGTCCGCGTTGAGCACTTCGGGCTTGCGGGTGCGGACGGCCTCGAGGAAGTTGCCATAATGGTCGCCGCCGCCCGTGAACTCCTGCACCTTGTTGCCCTCTTTGTCGAAGGCTTCGCCGCTCGAGTAGCTGGTCATCACCAGGTAGCCGTCGCTTCCTTCCACGATGATGCCGATCTTGGCGTCCTTGTAGGCTTCGGTCTTCAGCCCGCGCACTTCGAACACCAACGCCCGATCGCCGTAGTCGTGGACGATCATCTGGGTATTGGCCGCGTCGCCGGCGTCGATATAGCCCAGGCGGCCGCCGTAGCTGAACACGGAATTGCTCAGCTTGTCGACGCCCAGGGCCCAGCGGGCCAGGTCCATCTGGTGGATGCCCTGGTTGCCCAGGTCGCCGTTGCCGTAGGGCAATTGCATGTGCCAGTCGTAGTGCAGCTTCGGCCGGGTCAGCGGGGCGTATTGCGCCGGGCCAAGCCACAGGTTGTAGTCGACCCCCGCGGGAATCGGGTAGTTGCCGAGCTTGCCGATCGAGCCTCGCGGCTTGTAGCATAGCCCGCGCGAGACGCTCACTTTGCCGAGCTTGCCGTCGTGGACGTACTGCATGGCATCGCGCATGCCCGCGTTCGAGCGGCTCTGCGTGCCCGTCTGGCAGATCTTGTTGTACTTGCGGGCCGCTTCAACGACGCGGCGGCCTTCGCTGACGTTGTGGCTAACCGGCTTTTCGACGTACACGTCTTTACCGGCCTGGATCGCCCAGATGGCGACTAGCGAATGCCAGTGGTTGGGCGTGGCGGTCGAGACGACGTCGACCGACTTGTCGTCGAACGCCTGGCGCATGTCGGCGACCACCGTGGGCACGCGCGCTTGCTTCTTGGCGACCAGCTCGGCCGAGCGCCGGCCATGATTGTCGTCGACGTCGACGATGTACAGCACTTCGGTGTCGGGCCGGCTGGAGAACGTCTTCAAGTGGTCGCTGCCGCGCCCGCCGCAACCCACCACGGCCACGCCCAGCTTCTCGTTGGGACTATCGCTGGCCGCCGGCTCGTCGGCCGCGAAAGCCAGGTTGGCCGAGCCGGCTGCCACGGCCGCGGCCGCCGCAAACATCGAATCTTCCAAAAACTGCCGACGCGTGCGATTGGCCATGGTCGAGGGCTCCTTCGAACTGCCAAGGTGGGCATGGGGGGATGGTCTCGGGATTCTCTACAAGATAACCGACCGCCGCCCGCCATGAAAGAACGCGCGGCCGACCGCCCGACTCGTGGCGAGCCGGCGGCGTGAGCCGCCGGATTGGCGGCCAACTGAAAAGTCGAGTCACGTCGCCCGCCGGGCCGCCAGCGCCCGGTCGACGGCCCAGGGGAACAATCGGTTGGCCCACAACAGCAGCTTGCCGCTGGCGCTGGGCACGACCTCGTGGCGGCCCGCCCGCATGGCGCGGACGATTCGCCGGGCCACCGTTTCCGCCGGAATTCCGCGCAATAGCGGCCACCGGGCTTCCGGCGCGTTGATGGCCTGCTCGAAGAACTCGGTCCGCGTCCGCGCGGGGCTAACGACCAGCAAGTCGATTCCGAACTCGGCCAGCTCGGCCCGCAGCGATTCGCTCAGCCCCTGCAGGGCGAACTTGCTGGCACAATACTCCGAGCACGACGGCACGCCGCGATGGCCCAGAATCGAGCTGACGTTGACTACCAGCGGACGGTTGCCCGCGCCAACGAGGGCAGGGCGGCGCGGATCATTTCGGCGGGCGCAAAAAGTTGACCTCCATCAGCTTGCGCAGCCGCGTCTCGTCGGCCTCGGCAAAGGTGCCCATCGCCCCGATGCCGGCATTGTTCACCAGCAGGTCGAGCCCGCCAAAAGCCGTGTGGACCCGTTCGATGGCGGCCACGCGGGTAGCCGCGTCAGCGATGTCGCCCGCGACGGATTCGACCTTTCCCGGCGCGTCGGCCAACGACGCCGCCAGCTCCGCCAGCCGTTCCGCCCGCCGGGCCAAGACAACCAGTCTGGCCCCGCCGCGCACCAGCTCAACTGCCAGCGGCGCCCGATGCCGCTCGACGCTCCGGTGAGAATCCCTCGACAGCCTTCGATGGTGTGCCGCGTCATGCGGGACACTATAGACGATCCGGCCGATGGGATCGATGCAGAGCGGCGGCTGACGACGATCACGTCTTGGCCTGCTCGCTCTGGATCGATTCGACCAGGTTGTGGGCGTCCTCCAGCGAAAAGCCGTAGCGCTGGCGGGCGTAGGCGATGGCGTCAATCTTGCGGCCGGCGCGGACCATTTCGCGGAGGCTGGCCTCGTCCACGTCGGCCGGTTTGCCGATGAGCTCCTGAATCTCTGCTGCGAGCTGTTGGTTGACCGAATCCAGCGTGCCGAGATACGCGTTGGAGAGCGGAATCTTGCCTTGCTTCGTCACCAACACCAGGCGATGCGTCGACGACGACGAGGTGCTCATGGTTGGACCGCGTTCGATCACGACCGACTCGACGTCGGCCAGCGGCATCGTACCGTGCTGGCGACGCAGCAGCCGGTTCGTTCGCCAGGCAAGCACGCGCTTGGCGAGGTCGAACGTAAACGTGTTGTCTTCGTAGCAGACCACCGTGCCGATCGCAAACAGAACCAAAGCAATCGTTCCGCCGATGAGCTGATGTTGCAGGTCCTGGCCCGGCTTGAGGTCGACCGCGCCCAGTAACAGACCGGCGGTGCGGATCAGGCTGACGGCCGCGGCCGCGCCGAACGCGAGCGCCAGCTTCCAGGCGTGGTAGCGAACCACCGCGACGTCGCCCTGGCGTTCGACTCGCATGGCAATTCCTAAGACAAGCTGTTATCCGCTCACCCCACGACCAGATTGGCCGTCTGCCGGGCCACGCCCACCTGCGCAATGGTCCCGCTGGTGAACGGCAGGAAGTCGGCCTCGACCCCGTCGGAAAAGATCACACCCGACTCCGGCATCAACGATTCCAGGATAAGCTGTTGGCGTTCCTCCAGAAAGCCAGCGACCAGGTTCGCCTGCGAATGCTTGCTGACGAACGGTTCGCGGACGGCCCAGAACAGTCGCCGATCCTCCCAGGCAAGTTTTACTCCCGGCTCGACTTCCAGGCCGAGTTGGCGATTGATGCCCGAAGCCATGTTGAATACGCTCGACAGCCAGCCGGTTGACCCGGCGCCGGTGGACACCAGCACGCCGCTCGACGACTGCGGCTCGCGGCTGGCGTCGACCTCGAGCATGTACCGCGCGGAAATATGGCTGGCGGCGCCGATGAAGAAGTCGTTGAATGCCAGCATCCGTTGGCCGTCGTTTAGGACCACCTCGGCCAGCGTCACGCGTCGATGGCGTGATCGTCGATCAAGCACACGCCCCACAACCGCCCGCGCCTGCGTCTGGCGAAAGGGCACCAGGATGCCATCGAACCGCTTGGGATCGGGGTTGATGCCCACGATCGGCAGATCGCCTACGTACTTGGCCGCATTGGCAACCAGGCCGTCCTGGCCGACCACGACGACCACGGCCGTATTCCAAAAATCGTAGTTCGGCAGGTAGGAGCGGTCGAGCACCCGGACCGGAAGTCCGAAATCGAGCTCGCGACTCAAACGATCGATGGTCGATTCCTGGGCCTGATCTTCCAACAGGTAGTCGGCGAACTCGGCTTCCGGCGCCGGCTCGACCGCCAGGTGGTCGGGCTCGCCGTCCGGCGCGGCCCTGCTGACGCCGCGTCTGGCGTCGCGGCGCATGGTCGACGGCTGTGGCTGGATCTTGCGGGCGCGCTGCTGAGCTTGCTCGCTGCGGCGCAACTGCTCGTGCTTATGGGCCTGGGCCAGCACGAACTTCGCCTGGCTGGCAGTCCCCCAGCGCGCCCTCAGCCCCCGCAGGCGCGTCTGCCGCGTGACGATCACGATGGTCGGCTGCGTTGCCACCGATTAGCCTTTTCCTGACGATGGCTTCAATAGGGAGTTCAACAACTCGGGGCTGACGTTCAGCTCGCCGATGCGATTTGCATTTTGTGCCAGCTCTTGAAACGCCAAGGCGATGATACTGCGAGGATCGTGGCCGTTCGAGGATGCCGCCATGAGCGTGCGCCAATCGACGTCCTTGAGTGGTTCCAGGGCGGCCCTCAGGCCGTGCGCGCGGGCGTCGGCTTCCTTGCGATCGTTCTCGACCCGGCGGTCGACCAGAGCGGCGCAGTTGTTCTTCGACGGCGATCTCGGCGGCCATCTGTGTTTCGCGCACCGTGCGCCGTTTTTGTTCGATCGCGATTTCGGTATTCAATTCGTTTTCCTTGATCACCCGTTCCTGTTCGACAGCAGCATTGCGGCGCGCGTAAACTGCTTCGTCGGCATTGCGAAGCAATTCTTCCCGGGCGTGGGCCTGCAGCGCTTTGGACATCTCGGGCGAGGCCTTGATCGAAAGGATCGACAGTCCCAGCAATTCGACGCCCAGCATGGCAACCGCTTCGGAGTCGCCGAGAGCAGCTAGAATCTCCCTGATCAGCGCGTCCGAGTTGACCAGCAGTTCGCTGAGCTTGTGCCGTTGCGTGAACGAGCGGGCACGAATTTGGGCCGCATTGATCAAGCGGTCGTTGAGCTTTGCGGGATCGTCGCTGTGGTAACGGCCGACGCGATCGACGCTATAGTCGAGGATCGTGGCCACTTTGCCCGGATCGACGATGCGATACGTCAACTCGCCCTGGATCGTCGCGTCCTGGAAGTCGGCGGTGACCTCGTTGAACACGAAAGGCACGTCCGTGCTGCTGAGCGGCACTTGCACGATCACGGCGCTGGGCACGAAGTAAAAGAATGACAGCCCGGCGCCCTGCCGCACCGCCCGGCCCTTGCGATAGTGGAGGACGTACGTGGTGGGCGGCATTTTCAGGTATTTGAAGCCGAACATGCGAATGCCTCTGCTGTCGATTGCCTTGAAGAGCAACTGCGCGAATTCAGGTGATTGACGCCCGGCGCTGCGGTCCGCGCACCTTGCTCGACGCCCTTTCTTCCTCCGGATGTTGCCGGCCGCTGAAGCGCCGTCATGCCTGCGGCGTCGGCTGCTAAATATAACCGACCAGGTAGCAAGACGGGGGACGGGATCCGAACCCCCGTCCCCCGTCGTGGAAATCGACTTCCTACGCGCCAACCGCTCAGTCGGTCGCCGAAGTGACCGTCTCTTTGGTCAGGAACGGCAGCAGGTCGGTGTGGTGGCCGATCATCTTCCACTCGCTGTTTTCCTTGCGGAATACGTTCGTGGCCCGGATCGAAACTTCCAGTGCCCGGCCGTCGGCGTCGCGGTTCGTGCCCTTCTCGTAGCACTGCACGATGGCCAGGTCGTCGCCGACGGTCATGTGAACGTCGATCGCTTCAACGTGCCCGCCCAGCTTCAAGGCGGCTTGCTCTTCCCATTCGGCGCGGACCTTCTCCCAGCCAAGCTGGATTCCGCCGGCCGGGCCCATGTAGGTCACGTCGTCGGCGTGCGACCAGACTTCGGTCATCGGCGTGGCATCGCCGGTGAACATCGTGTTGAGGCTGGCATAAAACTGGTTCATGGCCTCGACCAGCGTCTTGCCGTCCTCATTCGCGTCGCCCGGACCAGCGGCCAGGCAGGCCACGGCAACGCTGAGCATCAAGGCCATCGAGAAAAACATCGCTTTGGTGTACATGATTTCGGTTCCTGGAAAATGGAGTCGCAATGGCGGTCGCGCCAGCGAAATAAAAGCCGCCGGAGCCCCGCACGGATTTCGTTCGCGAGACGGAACGCGCCGCGCGCAAGCGGGCGGCACCGGTTCCAACAAAAGCCTAGCTCACCGTTTGGCCACGGCGGCGAGGCTGTTTTCGCCGATTTGCCGCGAGAAATGCGGTGCCTTCCGGCGCCGCCAGAAACGGGCGGCCCGGCGCCCTCACCACGTCAATCCGGCACTCAGGTAGTAGCCGTGCAGCGTGAAATCGCTCGTCGTTTGCCGCATGCTGGCGGTCGACAGCGAGCCGGTCTGCAGGCCAATGACGTTGTTGTTCGACAGATACCCGTAGAACGGCTGGACGAACAGCGCCGCCATGAAACCGGTGTCGAAGCTCAAGATCGACCCGTTGGCAAATACCCGCGAAAAGCCGACCCCCAGCTTGGCGTTGGTCGCGTACACGACGTGCGTCACCGGCGAGCTGTAAACCCCCTCGTGATTGACCGGGATGCCAACGGCCGCCAGGTCGGGACTGGTCGCGTCGAAGATGTATTGCGCCGGCTGCGTGCGCCCGGCCAGAAGCGCACAGCCAATTGTCCCGTGAACCGCAAGCCGCAACCCGCCAGAAAGCGCGCGTCGAGCCCGATGCGCGGGCCGGCGCCCGAAAACCTCGTGGTATTGTTGAGCGACAGCGTTCGCGGAACGTTGTCGGGAAACGACCCATTGGGGTCGGGCGTTTCGCCGTAAAAGGTCGACAGGATCTGCTCCTGCACCTTGGCATAACTGACTCCGCCGAAGAAGCGAAACATCAGCGACGTGCCCACGTTGACATATTGGCCAAAATCGAAATTCACCATGTCGTAAGCGAAGTTCGCCTGCGCCCGGGCCGATTGCAACAGGTTGACACCCGACAGCAGGTACATGTCTTCCAAGTTCGACGCCGTCGGCGGGCCCGTTTGCGAGAAGGGCGAGACCCACTGCCCGTCCGATTGCGTGATTCCCGCCGAGGTCGAGTTCGAAGTTTTCAAATGCTGCCAGTTGACCTGAAAGTCCCGCCCCGAATCGGCAAACACGTAGCCGGTCCCCAGCTCGAACCCGGCCTGAAAAGTGGGGCTAAGGCTCTCGATGTTCCAATACGGCGTGGCAATCGGATCCACCGAAGCAAAATTCTTTTCCGTCGTGAGCACGCCGTAGGCCAGGTCGGCCGAGCTCGGCTTCAATAACAGCACCCCGGCGTAAAACTGGAACCCGGGCAGCAGATTGGGCACGTTGATACTCATCGGACCATGGATCGGCCCAGGCCCGGGAATCGCGTCGCTGGCGACGACCTGTTCCTGGGGAGCCGAAAGGATGGCGGCTCCATCCTGCGCTGGCGGCAGATCGTCAGCCCGCGCCCCTGTTGGCGATGCGGCCGCGACAACCGCAGCCGCGACGATGAGCCAATAGCGGATCGGCATGCCCCCCTCCCAACCTTCCCTGCTTAACACGTGAGATGGTGCGGCGAGTTTGCCGCCTGCACGAACCCTTCACCCAATCTTCGGCTCTGCCGGCTGGAATAATCACTACAATCGCTAAGCTTTAATGCAAGCATCCGGTCGGAACGCCACTGCGGCTGCGCGGCTCACCGGGCCAGCAAGCACACGACGCGCCGCCCCGCGTTTCGCTCGAAGTGCTCGACATGGCGGAAGCCGGCGCCTGCCAGCAGCCGCTTCGTCGCGTCGATCTGCTCGTCGGACAAGCCGGGGGCCGAGGCAAACTTGGGCTTCGCAAGCCGCATCCGCAGGCAGAGCAGCAACGTGCCCCCGGGCTCCAGCACCCGGCGCACTTCGGCCAGCCCGAGCGGCTGGTCGTCCCAATGTTGAAAGCTGTTGACGGCTAGCACCTTGGAAAACCGCGCGTCGGGAAACGGGATCGCGCTGGCCGAAGCCTGACGAAGCTCGACGCGCCCGACGCGATCGCGCGGCGATTTCGCCTTGTCGCCTGTCGCAGCATGACTGCCGAGGGATCGACCCCCGCGATGCTCGCGGCCGGCGTTCGCCGTACGAACCGACGGATCGCCTGGCCCGGCCCATAGCCGATCTCCAGCACCGCATCGCCCGCCCCCGCGGCGAGCAGATCGACGGCCAGCCGGTTCATCGGCTGATTCTTGAAAGCCATCAGCCGCCCGACCAGCGCTCCCCGCCAGCCCGTCGGGTGCCCAAACTGCCCCGCCATGCCGTGCGGCCGGCAGGCGCGAATTGCAGATTGCCTCCCGGCGTCGGTCGTTGTCGTGCGGCTCATGTGGCCAGGCCTTGATGGGGATTGGTAACGCGAGTGCGTATTCACGAAACCTAGGCAAGCTTGTTCACACTGAATTCGTCCGGCGGGTCAGTTTCTTGGCACACCCCGAGCCGAGGTCGCGTTGCGTTAAAAAATTAACGCCGGGCGCTTGACGCCTCAAGCCGTAGGCAATACGATGCGTTAATTATTTAACGAATACGCGCAGGCGCGGCCGCTGGGAATCTCGACGAATGGGCCGAAATCCCTCTGAACTATTGACCGACCGCGAATCGCAACTAATGGACGTCTTGTGGACCCAGGGGCCCCTGACGGCCGAAGCGGTCCGCAAGGCCCTGCCCGATGCGCCCCACGATTCCACCGTGCGGCACCTTGCTGCGAATTCTCAAGGAAAAGGGGTACGTCCGCATCCGCGGCCGCCAGCCGGCCATCTACGAGCCGATCGTCGAGCGGGCCCGCGTGCAGTCGAAAGCGACGCAAAGCCTGTTGGCGCGCTTCTTCGGCGGCTCAGTCGAAGAGCTGGTCGTGCGGCTGGTCGAAGATGAGCACGTGTCGACGGAAGAGCTGCGGCAACTTCGCCAGCTGTTGGCACGGCGTAAGCGCAAAGGGAAGCGAACATGAGCGCGATCACGTGGGCGGCATGGCTGGTGGTGAAGGTCACGTGCCTTTTTCTCGTTGCGTTGGCATTCGATGCCCTGTTGCGGCGGCGCTGGGTCCTGATAACAGCCGCCTTGTGGAACGCCATGCTCGTGGCGCTCGTCGTGCTGCCCGCGGCGGCTCTTCTTGGCCCGCGGGTGGAGTTGCCGCTGCTGGCGGCGGACGCCGCCGCCGAATCGGCCCCCAACAGCGCCGCCATCGCGCGCGCGGCGGGTGGCCGGCGGCCGCCAGTTCCTGCCGATCATGCCCCTGCCGTCGATCGGGCCGTAGCGCAGCCGCCGCCCAACGACGCGGACGCCTCAGCACGGTGGCCGACTGACGAGCCGCGCTCGAACGAGCGCGTTGCCTGGCACTTTCTTGCGATCGCTTTGGGCTGGCTCTACGCCGCAGGAGTCGCGGTGGTCGCCGTCCGGCTGGCCGCGAGTTGGCGAGCAGTCGACGGCCTGCTTGCGCACGCCGCAAGCCTCGAAGCCCCGACGTGGACCGAGCGCCTGCGCTACTGGCAAGCGACCAATGCAAACACCGAATCGATCGAGCGCGGCGCCGTCAATGCATTGCGTTCGCCCGCGGCGGCGTTTTGCTTTCCGGTGCGGCTGCTGTACAGCAACGAAATCGACGTACCGCTGGCAGTCGGAATTTGGCGGCCCACGATCGTGATTCCCACGCGCATGGCGGCAGAAGACGGGTGCGCGGCAATCGATGCCGTCCTGACCCATGAGCTGGCTCACCTGGCCCGCGGCGATTGCTCTTGGCAATGGGCACAGCGCATCGTCGAGGCCGTCTGGTGGTTTCATCCCCTGGTCTGGCTGGCCCGCAGGCGCATCGCGTTCATTCGCGAGCGCGCCTGCGATGAGTTCGCCGTGCACGCGCTGGGAGATGCCGATCTTTATACCCGGTCGCTGCTGTCGGTGGCCGCGGCGCCGGCCGTGCGCCGCGCGTTGGGCTTGGGGCTGGCAGTCGTGCGGCCCGGAAATCTCGCGCAGGCTGACGGCTCTCGAACAAACGCAAGGCAACGACCAGTGCCAGGCCTCGCGGATGGTCCGTGCTTCGTGCCTGCTGGGAGTCGCCTGCGCGGTGATGCTGCCGGCCAGCGTCGCCGTAGGCCGCGCGGCAGATGAATCATCCGTCGGACAAGCCGGCACCGACCAGATCTCGGCCGTGACCGAGCCCAAGGAATCGGCCGCTGGTGGACGCGATGTCGCCGAGCCGGCCCAAGCGAGCGCCAAGGACTTGCCCCCCGCCTTGAAAGAAGCCCTGGAAGGTTTCGAGAGGACCCGCCAGGCCATCGCGAGCTACGACGTGCGGCTGTCCGTCACGGTTACTTTTCCGATGAAGACCATCCTTGTGAAGAAAGAAAAAATTGACCCGCGGCGTCCGAACGTCGTGGAGGAATACCAATGGCGGCCGTTGGATCCCGGTGTCGAGCCCACGACCACGGAGAGCACGTTCCGCCAGGTCCGCTCGCGCGACGGCAAACGCCGCGTCGAGACCGATCGCCAGCGCGACGGCCGCCACGACATATCGGTGGCGGTCGACGACGGTCAGGTCGTGCGCATCCGGAACTCGGACAAGGAGGGAACGACCCGGACGTCGATCGGCTTTCGTCTGCCGGAACCCGAGGAGTACCGCTATTATCTCGGCGACCTGATGGCGACGGTTCCGATTCGTGCTCTCATGACCGAGCGGCCGGGGACGCGGCTCATCGAGGAAAAAATGCCCGACCCGAACCTGGTCGGCATCGAGCTGCCGGCTGGTCAGGGCCGGTCGCTGCGGCAATTCGGGTTCGGCGTCTGGCTCGATCGACGGCACGGGTTCATGCCGGCCAAGATCGAAACGTACTTCCTCCAGGACCAGCAGCTTGTGCTTTCCTCCCGATTGTTGGTCCGCAAGTTCCACGAGCCCCAACCGGGCGTATGGGTTCCGATCGAGATGACGCAAACCAATTTCAACAAGCAGCCCGGTGAATACCTCGGCCGAGCGGTCAACCTGTACCGGGCCGAGGTCGACGTCGACAAGTCGCTGCTGGAACGGCGAGCTGGATCCCGGCGTGTTCCTGCTGCCGTTCGCTGCCGGAACCCACGTGATGGACTTCGTTAATAACCTCGACATCACGGCCGGTCCCGGTGACGATGGCCAAGGCGTGCAAGCGCTCATCCAAGGGGCGGAGAAAACTCGGCCGATCAACACTCCCGCCACGATGCGCAGCCAACAAGCCGACCTCGACAAGGTGCGGCCCGAGGACCTAGAAGCCGCCAAGGTCCTGCGAACATACGGCGCCCTGCTCAAGGCCAACGCAGAGGGCGCCATCACGAGCCTCGACTTCGTGGGCATGCCCGGCAGAATTGACAGCCCCAACATCGACGACGACGGGCTGCAATATGTCGCTAGGCTCAGCAAGCTGGAACATTTGAGTCTCGATGGTACGAGGATCACCGACCGTGGTCTGGCACACTTGAGGGGCCTGGTGAACTTGAAGGTGCTCTCGCTGTCGAACACCAAGATTACCGATGAAGGCGTCAAGCAGTTGGAGACGCTGACGAACTTGGAGTGGCTGTTCCTGGAAAACTACGTCTATCGCGAGAACGAGCTCGTTCGCACCCTCGACATCACCGACAAAGCCTTGCAGGAATTACAACCGCTCAAGAAGTTGACGCATTTGCAGATCCGCGGCACCGGCATCACCGACGCCGGCCTGGAGTACCTCGAAAAGCTGCCAAATCTTCAGCAAGTGTCGTTGGGCAGCACGAAAATCACGCCCGCAGGGCTGCAGAAGCTCAAACGAGACCGCCCGGCTCTGCGAGGATTGCCGGAGTGATCCTTGCAAGACGCGGGTCGAAGTGATCGTTTGACGGGGGCGGGGGCTCCCCGAACGGTGCCGACCGCTCGCCCTACTTCGCCGACTCCGCGCAGCGAAAGCCGCCGTGGTTGGTGGCGCTGCCGATCTCGCCCTTGCCGCGGACGCCGGGCTTGTAGGCGCGACAATAGCTGTCGTTGCACAGGAACGACCCGCCGCGCTGCACGCGCTTGGCCATGCCCGGTTCCTGCGGATCGAAGCTCGATTCGGGGCCGCTCGGGTTTTCTTGCGGCGACTTCGAATAGTAGTCGGGGCGGTACCAGTCGGCGCACCATTCCCAGACGTTGCCGCTCATGTCGAACAGGCCGTAGCCGTTGCCCGCGTACGAGCCGACCGGCGCGGCCGCTTCGTAACCGTCGAAGCGGGCGTTCTTGCTGGGGAAATTGCCCTGCCAGATGTTGGCCCGCCAGGTGCTGCCGTCCTTCAACTCGCGCCCCCAGCAGTACGGTTGGCGATCGAGCCCGCCGCGGGCGGCCAGCTCCCATTCGGCTTCCTTGGGCAGCCGTTTGCCCGCCCACTTGGCAAAAGCCACGGCATCGGGCCAGGCGACGTGCACCACCGGGTAGTCGTCGCGCCCCGCGATCGTGCTGTCGGGCCCTTCGGGGTGCCGCCAATTGGCGCCCGGCTGATAACGCCACCACTGCCGGTGGTCGTCGAGCGGCACCGGGCCGTCGGTCGCCGTGAACACGATCGAGCCCGGCTTGAGATCTTCGGGCGGCACGGTGGGAAACTCGGCCGGGTCGAGCGGCCGCTCGGCGATCGTCTTGTAGCCGGTGGCCTCGACGAAGCGGGCAAACTCGGCGTTGGTCACTTCATGCTTGTCGAGCCAGAAGCCGTCGACGTACACCAGGTGTTCCGGCGCATCGGGAAGGTCGTTGTCGCCCATCCAGAACCAGCCGCCCGGAATCCAGGCCATGCCCTCGGGCGCTTCGGCCGGGGGCCGCGAATCGTTCAGCTTCGGCGGGCGATCGGCAACTCGTCGCTCCGCTCCCGCCGCTGCCTTATCGGTCGGCTCGGATGTCACCTGCTCGGACTTGCGGTCGGCGGCCGGCAAGTCGGCAGCCTGCCAGAATTTGAGCACGAACACGCTGACCACGAACCCCATCAGCCCGACGGTCCAAGCCCAGGGAACCCAACCGGCCGGCTGGCGATGCGATCGACCGTGCGAATTGCCGTCTTCGAACTGCTTGCCGCGAGCCATGAGGGATACACCGAGGAAGCTGGAAGGACCTTAATCGCCCCGTGCGCTGCCAAAGGCAAAATTTCGGGTGCCACTGCTGGCTTGCCCAGCAGTGCTCTCCAACGGCGAACAGCCCGAGCCGACGTTCCCGCCGTGACAATGCGGCAGTGATTCATTTTCACAGCCACGGGGCCGGCCGTCCAGCGCTTAGCGGAGGTTTTCGGGCGGTTCAATCCCGTCCCGGCGGCGCGGTGCGGGCCGTTGGCGGTGCTATAATGCCGGCGCGGGGGCGGGGGTTATTCCAGCGATCCAATTGGGGAGGGCGGCGCCATGTTCGAAGGAACGTCTCGCAGGCGATTTTTGCAAAACGCGGCCGCCATGGGCGCGGCTGCCGGGCTGGCCGATCTCGGATTCTTGTCGCGGCTGCGGAGCGTTTCGGCCGCCGAGGCCGGCCAGGACTACGGCCGCGTGCAGCTCGACTCCGAAATCGAGCCGATCGTGCGACTGCTGGAAGACACGCCCCGCGAAAAGCTGCTGGAAGAAGTGGCCGCACGCATCCACGGCGGGCTCTCGTATCGCGACACGCTGGCCGCCCTGCTGTTGGCCGGAGTGCGCAACGTGCAGCCCCGGCCCGAGGTGGGCTTCAAGTTTCACGCCGTGCTGGTCGTCAACTCGGCGCACCTGGCCAGCCTGGCCTCGCCCGACGCCCACCGCTGGCTGCCGATCTTTTGGGCCCTCGACTATTTCAAACAATCGCAGGCCGACGACAAGCGGCAGGGCGATTGGACGATGCGGCCGGTCGACGAATCGGCCGTGCCCTCGGCCTCGAAAGCGCGGGCCGCCTTCACCGAGGCCATGGACCGCTGGGACGAAGCGGCCGCCGACGCGGCGATCGCCGGCCTGGCGCGCACGGCAGGGCTCGACGAGATCTTCGAAATCATGGTTCGCTACGGGGCCCGCGACTTCCGCTCGATTGGCCACAAGGCGATTTTCGTCGCCAACAGCATGCGCACGCTCGGCGCCATCGGCCATCAGCACGCCGAACCGGTGCTCCGCTCGCTGGCCTATGCGCTGCTCGCGCACGAAGGCGGCAACCCGGCGCAGCGCGACGACGAGCGCGACCGCCCCTGGCGGCAAAACGTCGAGCGCGCAAGCGCATCCGGCCGGCCTGGCTCGAAGGCAAGCTCGACCCGGCCGCCACGACCGAGATGCTCGTGGCCCTGCGCGAAGGCACGGCCGACACGACGCCCGACAAGGTCGTCGAATTGTTGAACCGCGAGGTCGCCCCGCAGGCCATCTGGGACGCGCTGCTGGTCGGCGCCGGCGAGCTGCTGGTGCGCAAGCCGGGCATCGTCGGCCTGCACGCGGTCACCAGCACCAACGCCCTCCGCTACGCCTTCGACACCAGCACCAGCGACGACACGCGCCGCATGCTGCTGCTGCAGAATGCCGTTTTCCTCTCGATGTTCCTCGACGCCATGGGGGGCAAGGACAAGGTGCCGCTGGTGAAGCTCGACGAGTTGCAGCCGATTTCGATCGAAGCAGGCGGCCCGAAAGCCGTCGAAGAAATCTTTGCCGACGTCAGCGCCGACAAGATCCGCGCCGCCGGCAAAGTCTTGCGTTACGTGGAGACCAACCCGCCGCAGCAACTGGTCGACGCGGCCCGGCTGCTGGTGTTCGTCAAAGGCCGCGACGCCCACGATTACAAGTTCAGCTCGGCCGTATTCGAGGACTATCACAACGTGTCGCCGGCCTGGCGCGGGCGCTACCTGGCCTCCAGCGCGTTCCAGCTCCGCGGCGCCGGCGAAAAAGACAACAAGCTGGTCGAGCGCACCCGTGCGGCGCTGGCCTGATGGCTGCACCCAAGGCGGTATCGCCCAGCGAGTTTTTCTGGGACGTGCCGTCTGGCGGACGGCAATTCCTCGGGTCGATCCGGCTTGCAATTCGGCCGGCTGCCATTTCTACTGACCTTGGTGCGGCCGGCAATGACGCGATTGGGGGATCATTGCAAGGCTTCCCGAGAGAACGGGTCGCGCGGTCGGACGATGTACAGCAGGAGAACTCGTTATGAGAATCGCCTCGGTGTGGTGGCAGTCGCTGTTTTGCGCGGTCGGACTTCTGGCGTTTTCGGCCATGGCCCGCGGCGGCGACCCGCAGGAGAAGTCGTCGACGCAGCGGCCGAAAGCGCATCTCCAAGACTCCTGTCGTTTCCCCCGGCGAGAAGTTGGACGAAGGCTGGAAGGACGACGACCCCGAACTCAGGGGCTGGGTTGAGAGGCTGGCCTACGTCGAAGAACTGTTGTCCAGCCTCGAGAGCAAGCGGACTTGGAACCGCAGGATAAATACAACCAGAAGTTGAACGTGAAGAGAGCGGACGAACGGATTGTCACGCTGAACAACAACGGCGGCGGGCCGATCCGCTGGCAGAAATTCTACGGCGGCTCCACGGTGGACGCGTTCTCCCGGCCGGGAGCCAGCCGCGCAGTCGCGGTCCTGGACCGCTACGGCAACCTGGGCGTGGCCGCTTCCCAAGGTTCGCCACAGCAGGTCAAGCGTCCGCCGCAGTTCGATTACGTCTACAAGGCACAGGATAAACGCAAAGCCGACGCCAAGAACGAACTCAACGCTCTTGTCAGCAAACGAGCAGACCTCGACGCGCGCGACGAGAGCTCGAAACCGAACAACTGGCGCTGTGGTGCCAAATCGCGTTTCACAACATCGTGCACCAACGACTGCCGGAGCGACCGCTGTACCGCTTCGAGCTCACGCCCCACGTCGACTCCGAGCAAGCAAAACACGACGAGTCCATGCGAATGGTCGTTCAGCTGATGGACCAGGCGTTCCAGGTGATTGCCGACGTGGAGCGCAGCAGGGGGAAACCGCTGCGAAAGATCGCCCCTCCGATCAGCAAAGCGCGGCTGGAGTTGACCGACACCTGGAGGAAGCAAGGCGAAGTCTTCGAGGACGCTACCAAGAAAAAACGCGAGCTCCGCTATTCGCGCGACAAGCTCGTGCGTCTGGCCGAGTTGTTGGAAGACCACGGCAAGATCGTCGACGACAGCTATCCCAGGGCACTGAAGCACGCGCAGTCGCCGGCAGATTCGAATCTGAACAACCCGCAGCAGACTTGGAACCAGGTCTCCGACTCACTGATCGCGATGGCGGCCGTCATGCTGGCGCTCGACGACATACCGCGCTGCTGCTGGCGGGCGAATGGGACGCGAAGCCCAATCTCGAAAAGCCGCTGGTGATCGAGAACGATGTCCCGCAGCGGGACGTACCATCGATCGTGCCGGATCCCGTGCCGACGCCGTCGTCAACCTTCGATCTGTCGCAACTGCGAGAGGTCAAGATTCAACACCAGAAAAAAAAGAAGAAGACCTGGGCTTCGCATCCGGTGACCCACCAGGACGGGGTCGCCTATATTGACCGTGCCAGTGGCAAGAAGGTCGTGCTGACCCTCCAAGGAAACACGCTTTCCTGGCCCAGCCCCCAAGGCGGTCAGGTGGTCGTTTACGTCGACAAGAAAAGGACCGACACCGGCCACCCGGTTCGCCTGATCACCGGGCCCTAGCGGTTGGAACGGCATGCCGGCCCGCTGTTCTGCTCGCGCAGCCGTCACGCGGCTCAGCATTGTGTGCTCAGCTCTCGAACGGGAACAGCGGCCGGCGGCGGTGCTGGTAGGGCAGGTTGCCGATGTCGGCGGTCGTGACGCCCGGCGTGTTGACGCGAATGAAGCTGGGGCAGGCCGGGGCGTAGGCGGCCACCGGCGCGTGCACCCCCTTCGCGACGATCATCTCGAACGCCTTGGGATTGATGCTGGCGCTGGTCAACTGCGCCAGGCTGAACGGCGCCACTCGCCGCGTCGTGAGCATCACGGTCGGGCCGGCTTCTAGCTCGACCACGGCCGTCGTGCCGATGTCGAAATGCGTCAGCCCGCCGTGCCGCGGCTGCGATTCGGAAAACCGCCCGTCGTACAACCCGCGCACCCGGGCCGTCGCCCTCAGCGGATCGCCGTGCACGTGGTCGGTCTTGGCACCTAATTCGAGCGCCACCTTCGCCCCGATGCCGGCCTTGGCGGCGCACTCGACCGACTCCGGGTCGCACAGCGCCACGAACGAGCGGCGAACGCCGTGCTTCACCAACGCGTGCAACAGGAACGTCCCGTCGCCCGGCGAGCCGCCGCCGACGTTGTCGCCGACGTCGAGCAGGCACACCGGCTTGGGCATCTTGGCTGCCCGCTCGATCGCCGCCTCGACGTCGATCAACTCGCCAACGAAATCGTCGCGGCGCAGCGTCAGGTACTTGGCAAACTCGTCGGCCAGCCCCCGGGCCAGCTCGGGGTCGTCGTTGGTGACGACCAGCACGCTGGTGCCCATCTCGCGCACGTCGGCATAGGGGAAGCCCAGCAGCAGGCTCGACGTGAGCACGCGCTTGTCGGCCAGCATGTCGCCCAGCGCCTCGTAACACTCACGGCAGGGCGGGACGCTGGTGCTCTGCCGCTCGATATTCACCACCAGCGGCGGAAAGGCGGCAGCCTGCGTCGGCCGCGCCTCGCCGCGCAACATCCGCGCCATCAGCCGGGCAGCCTCGCGCCCTCGCTCGCGCTGGTCGAGGTGCGGGTTCGTGCGGAAGCCAATCAGCGCATCGGTATCGCGGACCATCAGCTCCGACAGGTTGGCGTGCAGGTCGAGCGTGCCGACGATCGGCATCACCGGGCCCACGCGGCTCCGCAGCTCGCGCAGCCAGTAGCCGTCCATGTCGGGCCGGTTCTCGGCCACGGCGGCGCCGTGCGGCGCGACCAGCACGCCGTCGAGCTCGCCCGCCTGCTTGAGGCCTTCGAGTATCCCGGCCAAGAGTTGGTCGAGCGCGCGGGCCGTGACCGGGCCGCTTGGCAGGGCCCAGGCGAAAAAGATTGGCACGGCTTCGAGCCCCTCTTCGTCGAGCCCTTGGAAGAACCCGCCCACCTCGTGGTGGCGCGGGCGAACTCGTCGCGGATCGCCGTGCCGCGCAGCAGCACGCCGCGCTCGAAATCCTCCCAGGTGGTGCGGCTCTCGAGAAACGTGTTCGATTCGTGTTGCAGGCCGATGATGCCGACGCGCACTTACAGGACTCCATATTTTCGAAAGGCTTCAGTGGCTGCCAGGCCCGCGCGGATCGCGTCGCGGACCACGTTTTCCGCCTCGACTTTTTCGCGCGCCCGCCCAGCGCCTCCGCCTCGACCTCGCGCGGCACGACGACCACGCCGTCGTCGTCGGCCAGCAGCAACTCGCCCGGCCCGATCGTCACGCCGCCGATCTCCACCGCCACGTCGACGGCCACCACCCGCTGCCGGTGCAGGCTGTCGCGCGGACACGTGCCGCGTGCATAAACGGTGAACCCCAACGCGTTCATTTTAACAACGTCGCGCACGGCGCCATCGACCAGCGCGCCGCGGCAACCGCGGTTGGCCGCGGCCGTCGACAGCAGCTCGCCCCACACGCCCGAGGCCGTCGAGCCGCCCGCCGCCGCCACCAGCACGTCGCCCGTCCGGCAGTCGTCAACCGCTTTGAGCTCGAGCTCGTAAGGCCGCGGATCGGGCGCGTCGCGCTCTTCCCACAGCGTCGTCTTGGCCCGGCCGACCAGCAGGCCCGAGCCGCTGGCGCGTCTCCACTCGCCCGACAGCACCTGCCCGCGGCGGCCCAGCGCGTCGAGCACGTCGGCCACCACGGCCGTGTATAGCGCGGTGCTGGATCCAGTCGAAGTCGGGCGGGTCGGATTGGCTCATCGGGGCAGCCTTGGGGCGGGGCACCAGCGCCGGACGCGGAGCCCCCAGTGTAACCACCACCAAGCGGCAGCGGCAGGCATCGGGCAAGGCGGGTTTCCGGGCCGGGGCGAAGAACGGCCCCCCCGGGGGCCTTGTGCCAGGCAGGGCACCTCGCTATTCTGAACAATGAATAAAACAGTTCAATATTCATTTTGCCACCGAGACGCGTTCCATGGCCCAGGCTAGTGCGGTTCGCCCAGTCGCAAGTCAGCCCCCGCCAGCCAAACGTTGGCCCGAAGTCCGCGGTCGCCTGCTCACCGGCTGTCTGCGGCAAGTGCAGCGCGATCCCTTGGGACTCTACCAGAAGGCCTGGCGCAGCTGGGCGACTACGTCCGCCTGCGGGCCGTGCCCGGCTACTGGTATTACCTGCTGGCCGACCCGGCGGCGATCGAGTACGTGCTGCACGCGAACCAGAAGAACTACCGCAAGCCGGACGTCTTCAACAACTCGGCCAGCCTGCTGGCCGGCAACGGCATTCTCACCAGCGAGGGCGACTTTTGGCGCGTCAGCGGCGGCTCATCCAGCCCGCCTTTCTGCGCAACGCGGTCAGCGGGTTTGCTCCGCTGATGATCGAGTCGATCGAGCGATTCCTCGACGAGTGGGGCCGCACGGTCGACGGCCGCACGATCGACGTCGTGCCCGAAATGATGCGATTGGGCCTGCGAATCGCCAGCCGCACGCTGTTCAGCACCGACATCAGCGGCGAGTCGGACTCGATCGGCGGCGCGTATCGCACGGCCTTCGAGTACGTCAGCCTGAAGCTCAATGGCCGGTTTCTTGCGCCCGGTGGGTGCCGACGCCGCGCAACCGGCGGTTTCACGCGGCCAAGGCGCTGCTCGACCGCGTGGTGCTCGAGCTGATCGCCCGCCGCCGCCACGAACCGGCTAAGGGCGACGTCCTCGACCGCCTGCTGGCCGCCCAGGACGAGCAGTCGGGCATCGGCATGAGCGACGAACAATTGAAGGACGAGGCGATCACCGTGCTCACCGCCGGCCACGAGACGGCCGGCGCCGCGCTCTCGTGGGCCTGGTACCTGTTGGCCACGCATCCGCACGAGCAGCAGGCCTTGGCCGACGAGGTTCGCGGCCACTTGCAGGGCCGGCTGCCTACGGCGGCCGACTTGCCGGCGATGCCGCTGGCCACCGCGGTGTTCGAAGAGACGATGCGGCTCTATCCGCCGGCCTGGGGCATGCCCCGCGAAACGATCGCCGCCGACGACATCCTCGGCTACCCGATTCCCGCCCGGGCCACGCTCGTGGTCAGCCAACTGCTGGCCCACCGCCATCCCGGTTTCTGGGAGCGGCCCGACGCCTTCGAGCCGGCCCGCTTCCTGCCGGGGGCCAGCGGCGCGGCCCAAGTTCGCCTTCTTCCCCTTTGGCGGCGGGCCGCGGATCTGCATCGGGAACCATTTCGCCATGATCGAGGGCCCGCTGGCCTTGGCGGCGCTGGCGCAACGCTTCGAGTTCACGTTCGTCGAGGGCCAACAGGTCGTGCCCGACCCGACGTTCACCCTGCGGCCCAAATATGGCGTGCAATTGACCGTGCGCAAGCGACCATGACCAAGAGCGAACGGATCATCAAGGCGGCCCGCGAGCGGTTCCGCTACTACGGGCTGTCGAAGACGACGATGCAGGAGATCGCCAGCGACGCCGGCGTGGCGGTCGGCACGCTGTACCTCTATTTCAAGAACAAGGACGAGCTGGTGGCGGCCTGCGCCGAGGAGTTCGTGGCGCTGCACCGCAAGGAAGCGGCGGCCATCCTGGCCTCCGACGCCCCGGCCGACGAAAAGCTGCGGCGCTACGTCCTGAACCGCTTCCGCCGCTCGGCCGAAACCCGCACCGGCTCGCGCCACCTTGCCGAGCTCACGCGGGCCGTGCTGCGCGTGAAGCCCGATCGGGTCGTCGAGGAAGGCCAGATGATGTGGGAGGTCGTCGTGCAAATCCTGCGCGAGGGGGTCGAGGCGGGGGTGTTCCAGATTTCCGACCCGGAAGACGACGCACAGGTTTTCCTGTTTTCGATCGCCTACTTCTTTCCCAACGCCCTGTCCCATCAGCCGATTCCGGCGCAGGGAAGATCTGGTGCGAGTGACCGAGTGGTTTCTCAAGGCCTGGCGGAGCGGGTCTGGCACGACGGACGCGCCACGGCCAGCCAAATCGCACGGCCGCCGCAGCCGGCATGCGAGCGCGCCGGTAGAATAGTCGCGATCAAGCCGTGCCCGCGCCGGCGCGAACCCCACCCCGTGCCGGCGTGTCCCACGAGCACCGTCGCCCCCATATCCGACAAGACAAGCTGCCATGGCGATTCCGCTCTATATCGTCGACGCGTTTGCCGAGCGGCCGTTCGCCGGCAACCCAGCGGCCGTGTGTCTGCTGGAAACCTGGCCCAACGACGCCTGGCTCGCCAGCGTGGCGGCCGAGATGAACCTCTCGGAAACGGCGTTCCTCGTCGAGCGCGGCGGGCTGTTCGACCTGCGATGGCTTACGCCCGCGGTCGAAGTCGATTTGTGCGGGCATGCGACACTGGCTTCGGCGGCCGTGTTGTGGCACGCAGGCCGCGTCGCTCCGAGTGCGACGATCCGCTTCGCAACCCGCAGCGGCATCCTGTCGGCCGCGCGCCGCGGCGAGCTCATCGAGCTCGACTTTCCGCTCGGCCTCGAATCCGCGAACCCGCCGCCCGCCGGATTGCTCGAAGCCCTGGGCACACAGGCCCGCTACGTCGGCCGGGACCGGACCGACTGGCTGATCGAGCTGGGCTCGGAAGCGGAGGTGCGCTCGCTGGCGCCCGACTTCGCCCGGCTGGCGGCAGTCGAGTGCCGGGGAGTGATTGTTACCGCCGCCGCGGCCGGCAGCGAGTTTGACTTCGTCTCGCGGTTTTTCGCTCCGGCTGCTGGCGTCGACGAAGACCCGGTAACCGGATCGGCCCATTGCACGCTGGCCGGCTTCTGGCACAAGCGCTTGGGCAAGTCGGCGTTTCGCGCCTACCAGGCCTCGCGCCGCGGGGGGGTGGTCCACGTGCGGATCGAAGGCGATCGCGTGCGCCTCGGCGGACCGGCCGTGATCGTCGCCACAGGCAGCTTGGCCAAGGCCGTGGAACCGGATTTGCAGACGTCGCTACCATGAGGGCTGTGAGAGCGGCGTGCGAGATTTCGCCCGCGGGCACCCTTCGAGAAACATCAAGGAACGCGTGCCATGAAATCTTCGGTCGACGAAATCCGCCAGCGCTTCGATGCCGATGTGGAGCGCTTTTCCAACCTGCAGACCGGGCAGTCGGCCGTGGTCGATGCGGCCCTGGCCATGGGCCTGGTGGCCGAAGCGGCAGCCGCGACCACGCCGGAGGCGCGATACGTCCTCGACGTCGGCTGCGGGGCCGGCAATTACACGCTCAAGCTGCTCCAGAGCGTGCCCAACCTGGACGTGACGCTGGTCGACCTCAGCGGGCCGATGCTCGAGCGGGCCGTCGCGCGCGCTCAGCGGCAACCCAGGGGCGCGTGACCTCGATCCAGGGCGACGTCCGCGAGGTCGTGCTCGACCCGGGCCAGTTCGACGTCATCCTGGCGGCCTCCGTGCTGCACCACTTGCGGACCGATGAAGAGTGGCGCGGGGTGTTCCAGAAACTCTATGACGCGCTGCGCGACGGCGGCTCGTTGTGGATCTTCGACCTCATCGAAAGCTCGCTGCCGGGCGTCGAATCGCTAATGCGGCACCGCTACGGCGAGTATCTGACGGCCTTCAAGGATGAAGCCTATCGGGACCAGGTGTTCGCCTACGTCGAAAAAGAGGACACGCCCCGCTCGCTTGTCTACCAGCTCGATCTGCTCCGCGGCGTCGGCTTCACGTCGGTCGACGTGCTGCACAAGAACGTTTGCTTCGCCGCCTTCGGCGGGGTGAAAGCGTAGCGGGCGACAGCCTCAGCGGCCATCGCCCCCGCGGCGATGCTTGCCATTGTGGGCCAAAGGTGGAACTTCTCATAGCCAGGGGCACAGCGCAGCGCCGCCCCTGGAACCGCTGTTGCGCGGCGCATGGGCACGGAATGGCTGAGCTTCGGCCGCGACCAGGGCCGTTGGCCCAGGCTAAGCTGCTCCGTGCCAACTGCAATGCCCGACCGCAGCGGCAAGGTTGCCTGGCCGCGGACGCGACGTTGGCCGCCCGCTATTGGCAGCAGGGCGCGGCGACGGCTACCGGTGCGGCTATCGGGGCGATGGCGGCGGTCGGGCGCAGGGATCGCAGCAGACCGTGGTCGGCGCGGGGGTGGGTGCTTTCTGCCAGCCCAGCATCGAGCCGGGCCGCCAACTGCCGCACATGTTGCCGCAGTTCACGCAGCCGCTGGCGCCAGCCGTGGCGAAACCCAAGACGGTGACGATGAGCATCTTGCGCATGACTTCTCTCTCCGGGCGGGAACGCTCTTCGCGCAATGCGCGCGAGGGGTAGGATGCGCAACCATACCCCATGCTCGTCGATGTGCAAACGCAACAGCGCTGCTTTTCGGCCACGGCGAGGCCCGGCGAGTTCCTGACGCGCCGTGCGCGAGGAAAGATCGCATTGTGGCGGGCGTGCCGCTGCTGGCCGCGATGCAATCGCGGAAAGCGCCGCGTGCGCGGCTTATGCCGCGCGCGTGAAAATGCCGGCGCCGAACCCGTCGCGCTTGATGTCCTGCTGCGCGACGGGCGGGGCCGCCGGGTGGGGCGGATGATGCACGGCCTGATGGCTGGGCGGATGATGTATGGCCGCATGGCTGGGCGAATGGTGCGGGCTGCGCGGCTGCGGCTCGGCCGGCTGCACCCGGGTCTTTTCCCGCGTGCTGGCCGCGGCCGGCTGCGCCACCGTGCCCACCGCGTCTTCCGGGTCGTAGTCGTCGTAGCTCGAGCGATAGCCGGGCAGCTTCGAGCGGTCGACTTCTGACTGGTACTCGCGAATCACGCGCTGCTGGATCATCTCGCGGCACGCCGAGTTGATCGGATGGGCGATGTCGGCATACAGCTTGGCGCGTCCGTCTTCGTCCTTCGCGCTGCGGTCTTCGGCCAGCCGCCCGCCGCACTGATTGCAGTGCGCGGCGCGAAGATGGTTCTTGCAACCGCAATTCGGGCAATGGGCGGTCAGCTTGCGGCTGGGCATCGCCACGAACGGGCCGTTCGAGCCGTCAATGATCTTCAAGTCGCGGATCACGAAGCTATTGTCGAACGTGATCGAACAAAAGGCCTGGAGCCGCTCGCCGGCTTCTTCCATGAGCTTGATGCGGACCTCGGTGATTTCCACGGCCGTTCTCCTTACGATGCAGGCTTGTCCAGTCGATGCGCAAAGTGGGCAACTGAACGCGCTGGGCGGCCCGCGGCGCCGCGGATGGTCTCCATCCGCGAGCGTGACGCCGGCGACACGCGCGAAACGTCCTTATTCCGGCCTGGCTTCTCCGTCGTCCATCGAACCGTCCCCGCCTCTCGTTCAATTCATCGTGCTGGCCGCGTAGACCCGGCCCAGGCCGCGGGCCGCCAACCGCCGGGCCACGCGGCGGGCGTGGCGCGCGTGGCGGCAAATCCCAAAATACGCGCTGCCGCTGCCGCTCATCTGGCTGGCCAGGCAGTCGTCCGTCGCCAGCTCGCGACGCAAGCGGGCGATCCACGGCGAAATCGTTTCGGCCGCTTCTTCCAGCCGGTTGTAAATCAATTCGCCCAGCCGCCGCTCGTCGCCGCGCGCAGCGCCGCGATCAACGCCCCCGCGTGGCGCGGCTGCGTCGGCACGCGCGAGCGGCCGTAGACCGCCGAAGTGGCCAGACCCTCGGGCGGGCGAACGACCACCAGGTGCAAGGGGCCGATGCCGGCCACTTCCTCGACGCGCTCGCCCCGGCCGCTGCACAACGCGGCGCCCCGACCGAGGAAAAACGGAATGTCGCTGCCCAATTCGGCGGCCAGCTCGGCCAGCGACAAGCGCGTCCAGCCAAGGCCCCACAGGGCGTTGGCCGCCAATAGCGCGGCGGCCGCGTCGCTCGAACCGCCGCCCAGTCCGGCCGCCGAGGGAATTCGCTTCACCAGCGACAGGCGAATGCCGCGGTCGATGCCCGCGCGGCGGCGCAGCAAGTCGGCCGCGCGGTACGCGAGGTTTTCTTCAGCCGGCGGAAGCTCGCCCAAAGCGCCCGCGGCGGCAGGGCGATCGGTCGTGGCCCAGGCGGCATCCAGCGTGATCTCGCCCGACGGCTCGTCGACGGCGACCAGCGTATCGCACAAGTCGATCGGCGCCATGAGCGTTTCGATCTCGTGGAAGCCGTCGCCGCGCTTGCCGAGAATCTCGAAGAAGAGATTGATCTTGGCCGGTGAGTGAACCAGCACTCCGGCGCCGAGCCGGTGGACGTTCATGCTAAGCGTTCCCTGCTTGGCTGATTGGTGTCCTAGCGATCAATTTGTCAATTCAAAAACCGCGACGCGCAGCCCGGAAATGATCCAGCAACCGGGCCAAGCGCCTGTTTGAACGCCTGAGATTTTAGCGTCCCCCCCAATACCGTCAATCGAAGTCTGGCGAATTCCCCGTTGGTGGCAACGAGAGTCGCCATGCTAGCACGTAGTGGCGGTTTGAGCAGAATGGGAGCAATGAAGAGATGCGGCAGTCGATCGCGCACGCCACGCCCGATCAGGCGGCCGCGTTAGTTTTCGCCGGCGGCCAGGCTGGCGCAGACGAGCTCTTCGTCATTGCGCACGAAAACGTGGCGACCCGCGTAGGCCGGATGCGACCAGCACACGCCGCCGCGCTGGGGCAATTGCACCCGGGTGGGCTCGATCAGCTTGGCGCGGCTGATCTCCTGGTAGCCTCGCGGCGAGAGGCGGGCGATGATCAACTCGCCGCGCTCGTTGAACATCCACATTTTGGCGCCGTTGCGGACCATGTGGATCGTGCTCCAGCGCGACTTGGGAGTCGGCTCGAGGCTTTCCCACACGCGGTCGCCGGTCAGGGCATCGAGACAGCGGAACTGGCCATAGCTGTCGACGCCGTACACGTAGTCGCCCTCGAGGTAGGGCGTGCTGATGATCGAGTGCAGGGCGTCGGTGTGCTGCTCGTCGCGGCCGCTGCGCCGCCAGACGGGTTCGACCGTCAACGCATCGGTCGACAAGCCAAGCATCAGCGAGCCGTCGTAAAAGCTGGTCATGAACAACCGGTTCTTCTCCAGCACGGGAGTGGCGATGTTGATGACCATCTTGGCCGGCTTGAAGGGGTGCTCCCAATACGCTTCGCCCGTGCGGGGGTTGAGACCCACGACGTGGTCGCCCGTCCAGCAGACGAGCACGCGGTGGCCGGCCTGTTGGACGATGATGGGGGCCGAATACGAGGCGTTATCGTCGAGCGCCCGCCATTTTTCGTCGCCGCTGCGCTTGTCGAAGGCCACCAGGCAGGCGTCTTCGCCGCCGATCTGCACGACGACCAGGTCGTCTTCGACCAGCGGGGCCGCGGCGATGCCCCAGATCGGCATGCGGATCTTGTACAGGGCGTTGCAATCCTTGCTCCACAATACCTTGCCCGTGGCCGCGTCGAAGGCGAACAAATGGCCCATCGAACCAATCGAAAAAGCCCGGCCTTCGTCGAGCGTGACGCACGCGCGCGGGCCGGCCGTGTAGCCGACGCGGTCGTAGACGCAGGCATAGCTGTGAGTCCAGCGGGGCTCGCCGCTGGCCGCGTCGAAGCAGTGGACCCGTTCGACTTGCCCGGGCTCGACGACGCGATCGGTGACGTAGACGCGGCCGCCGGCCACGGTGGGTCCGCTGTAGCCGCTGGAAATCGGCTTTCGCCAGAGGATTTTGAGCTGCTTGTCGGCGAACTTCTCGACCAGGCCGTCCTCGCGCCAGACGCCATCGCGGTTCGGCCCGCGCCATTGCGGCCAATCGTCGGCCAAGGCGGCGCCGCCGGCCAGCATCGCCACGAGGGTGCAAAGTGCGATCACGATTGTCGGCGTCCGGTTGCTCATCATGACAAATCCCTCACAAGAAGTCTGGCGCCGCCCGCGTAAAATCGGCCCGTGGCAGCCCGATTATAGGCGATCGCGCGGGGCGTTGAAACCGCGAAATCGCGACGGCGCTCGACGCGGGCTTCGGCTGCGCACGGCAGCTCGCGGATCGAGTCTTCGATGGGTCGAGGCCGCGCGGGCGACATGAGCACCCGTGATGCTGCACTGCTGGACAAGCCAGCAGTGGCACCCAACGCCGTACTACCGGACGAGCAAGCCGTGGCATCCAACGCCGCACTGTTCGACACGCCGAGGGCGTCTGGGAATTTAATACAGGGCACGCCGTAGGCGTGGAACAAGTCAGCCCAGGGCAACGCCCTGGGTTACCGGACGGTCGTTGCCCACATCCCAAGCCCGCAAAGGGCGACACAAACGCACCGCAGGCGGAACCTACCCGCGCGTCAGCTTGTGAAAGCGATCCTTCAGATCGCGCGTGATGGGGCCGGGCTGGCCGTTGCCGATCTTGCGGCTGTCGACCTTCACGACGGCAATCACTTCCACGGCCGTGCCCGTCAGAAAACACTCGTCGGCAATGTACACGTCGTGACGCGTGATCGGCGCTTTGCGCACTTCGAGGCCCGCGTCGTGGGCCAGGTCCATGACGGCGGCGCGGGTGATGCCTTCCAGGATTCCCGCGTCGATCGGCGGCGTGGTGAGCACGCCGCCGCGCACCAGGAAGACGTTGTCGGCCGTACACTCGGCCACCTCGCCCTTGTGGTTGAGCATCAAGGCTTCCATGCAGCCGGCCTGCATGGCCTCGACCTTGGCCAGGATGTTGTTCAGATAGTTCAGCGACTTGATGCGCGGGCTCAGGGCGGCCGGATGGTTGCGCTGCGTGGCCGCCGTGATGATCTCCAGCCCTTGCTGGTAGAGCTCCTCGGGATAGACCGCGATGTGGTCGGTGATCACGATCACCTGCGGGTTGGCGGTGCGGTTGGGGTCGAGCCCCAGGCTGCCCGCGCCGCGAGTGACGATCAGGCGAATGTAGCCGTCGGCCAGGCCGTTGGCGGCCAGCGTTTCGTTGATGGCCGCCGCGATCGCCTGGCGCGAGAGCGGAATTTCCAGCAGGATCGCCTTGGCCGAGTTCCACAGCCGCTCGAGATGCTCGTCGAGGCGAAACACCTTGCCGCCGTAGCTTCGCAAGCCTTCGAACACGCCGTCGCCATACAGCAGTCCGTGGTCGTAGACGCTGATCCGCGCGTCCTCTTTGGCGTAGAGTTGGCCGTTGATCCAGACCTTGAAGGCGGCGTTGTCGCCGCGTTTGGCCTCTTCGGCGCGTCAGCGCGGCGTCGGCGAATGGGAAGAGGGCGAGTGAATGGACAAGATCGACCTCCGGGGGCTCGGCCGGTTAGGGGCGCGGGTCTCGTTGCAGGGAATCGCTTCGCGAAAAACGCGCCCTGATTCTAGCAGCCTGTTGAAGTATTCAACAGGCTGTGCGATCGCAGGGATGCGATCCCAATATGGCGACGTAAGTCGTTATTGTGCGAGCCGTGCGGAGCTCTGCTCCGCACTTCGCGAGGTTGAAAAATGCCACGAAGGCATTTTTCAACGTCTGCTAGTCCCGGGGGGGCGCGTTTGCAAAGCAGGCCGCGCGGCCCGATGGTGCTGCTGGGGCTAACGGAACACGACAGCAGAGCCGCTGGCAAGGTTCGCCCGCGCGCTTGCCGGCTCGGCTCACCAACTGCTCGGATTGATGGTCATGCCGAAGCCACCGTAGGCGCCGACGTAATAGCCCATCCCTTGCGACGCGGGCCGCAGGCTGTTGATCGAGCGGACCGGCCCGTTGCGGTAGGGCGAGTAGGTGTCGGCATCGGTGGGGAAATTGGCGCGGTTCTGCACGTACGTCTGCTGCTCGAAGCGGTCCTGCTGGATCTGGTTGCTGACCTGCTCCTGCCGGGTGCGGTCGAAGGCGGCCTGGTTGCTCCGCATGCTGTCGCGGCGGCGGTCGATCTTCATGATCTCCTGCTCGAGCTGCGCGGCGGTCATCGTGAGAAGGTTGGGCACGTCCTTGAGCACCTGGGCGCGCTTCTTCTCCGTCAGGATCGACAAATAGCGGCCGACCCAGTTGCGCGCCTCCTTGGCTTCGCTCGATTCCATGATCTTGAATTTCTCTTGCATGTCGGCCAGCACGAACGACAGCTCGACGCCGGACATTTCGGCCACCTGCCGGTTGAAGTCGGCCTCGATCTGCGCGACTTGCTGCTTGCTGTAGATCGACTGGGCCGAGAGCCACTCGGTCAACTCGAACATCGCGCGGTGCCACTCGTAGCTGTCGAGAATCTTCTTCTTGGCGGCCGCGTCGGCCGGATCGACAGGCCGCTTGGCGCGGCGGCCGGCTGTTTGCTCGCGGGCTGCCTGGTGGCCGGCGCCGCGGCTGTCGGCGGCTTGGCGGGCGTTTGCTTGGCGGCGGATGGCGCGGCGGCCGTTGGCCTGGTTGCCGCCGGCTTCGGCGACGCTGCCTTCGGTTGGGCCGCGGCCGGTGCGGCCGACCTGGCCGGCGCTTGCTGCGCGGCGGCGGTTGCCGGCATGGCCACAAGCGCCAGAGCCAACGGTCCAAGCATGGCCAACTTGTCGTAACGCGTGATCATCGTGCAAACCCTCAATCTGTTTTCGTCGCGGTGTGTCTCGTGGCTCGCTCAGGGCGTGGCGGCTTGCCGCTCGAACGTCAGGTCGATCGCCGGAGTGCTCGGATTGTCGTCGCTGGCCCGGTACGATTTCCAGTGGATGCGGTCCTTGCCCTCGGGCGTGAAGACGCTCGTCGAGCTAACCCGGCTGCCGTCGGGCAGCACGCCCGTGCCCGTCACGATCCAGCCCTCGCCGCTGGGCGTCCACAGGCCATCGCCGAATCCGCCGTCGGCGTCGAACAACCAACTGCGAATCCGGCCGATCGTCGGGTCGAAACCGATTCGCTGCGAGCCGTTGAAGACGGTTTTGCCCTCCTTGACTATCTGGAACTCGCGATCCAGAAACGTGTGGTTCGCGTTCCAGTGGGCCGAGACCCGCATCGTGTTTTCGCCGTGCTGGGCCGACCAGTTGCCCACCATCCAGTCGAGTTTCGCCAGGTCCGCGGGCGTCGAGGTGACTTCGCCGCGCGCCTCGCGCAAGCTCGCCAGCAGCCAATGCCCTGCCTCGCGCTTCCAGATGGCCGTGAACCGACCGCGCCGGGGCGAAGGGCGGCCGTCGGGCTCGACGACTTCGGTGCTGCCGTCTTCGATGGCGACGTCGGCAGTCAGGAAGCGAATCGACGAATCGATTACCTTGACGCGCGGCCGCGAAGCCTCTTTTTCGCCGGCGTCGGCCGCGATGAACTCGCGCGCGGGATATTTCCGGCCGTGCTGGTCGACAAAATCGCCGTCGGCCGTCCAAAAGCCCGCGAGCGCCTTGATGTCGCCCTCGTCGAGCGCCGCCATGTACTGGCGCGTCGTGTCGCGAATCGCCTGCTCGTCGGCCTTCCGATCGGCCGGCTCGTCAGCGGGGGTTCGCGTGGCAAGCAACAAGCTGCTGACAGCCCATCCAGTAACCGCGGCGGCCAACAGAATTCGACGACGCATCAGAACGCTCCGGGGAGAAACTAAGAGGAAAACGGCAAGCCGGCCTGGGCGTACCTAATAATATAGGGCCCAGCGGCAATCCCGGCCGGGAAACGCGGCTGAAAATCTGGCAAACGCGGTTTATTCCGGTCGCCGGACATGGGGGAACCGGCAGGAATGGACGCCAGGAGCTGCGTGCTTGTTCCCGGGAGGACGGCGCGGGGCTCGCCAAGGGGGCGGCACGACTGGCTTGTCCGGCTTGTTCCAGCAGCCCGATGTCACGGGTGTCTGCTGCGCAGCCGCCCGTGGCACCCGGTGCCAACTCAGGGCAGTCAAGCGAATTCGGCCCGCTAGACGGCTTGGACCTGGCCCTCGGCCAGGCGGCACGATGCGGTCGGCGCCGGCGGCGATCGACTGATCGTGGGTCACCATCACGATCGTCAACTGGCGCTGGCGATTGAGATCGCGGAGGATGCGCAAGATCTCCTCGCCGGTTGCGCCGTCGAGGTTGCCCGTCGGCTCGTCGGCCAACAAGACCGCGGGCTCGGCGATCAAGGCGCGGGCAATGGCGGCGCGTTGCATTTCGCCGCCGGAAAGCTCACGCGGCTTGTGCTTCAGCCGATGGCCCAGCCCGACCATCTCGAGCAGATCGCGGGCGCGCTGCCGGTGCTGGCCGCGGTGGCGGAAATAGCCGAGCATGCCCTCGGCGATCATCAGCGGCGCCAGCACGTTTTCCAGGGCCGACAGCTCGGGCAGCAGGTGGTAGAACTGGAAGATCATGCCGAGTTGGCGGTTGCGCAGACGTTCGCGCTCTCGGCTTGGCAAGTCGTCGATTCGCCGCCCTTCGAAGAAGATCGCGCCGCGGTCGGGCGCGTCGAGCGTGCCGAGCAGGTGCAACAAGGTGCTCTTGCCCGAGCCGCTCTGGCCGATGATCGAGAGGAATTCGCCGCGGCCCACTTCCAGATCGACGCCGCGGAGCACGGGAATCTCGAGCGAACCCTTGCGGTACCGCTTCTGCAATCCAGTGGCCGAAAGCTGGGCGGCGCGGCACGCCGGGTGCGCAAGCTCGTCCAGCACGGCGCAAGTGCGGCGCGAGGGAGCCGATCCAGGGTGCCGGACGGCCTGACGCCACGGCGTCCATGGGTTCGGCGGTCCGCTTCGAAGCGTTACTCATAGCGCAAGGCCTCCACCGGGTGCAACCGCGCGGCACGCCAGGCCGGCAGAATGCTGGCCACGACCGCGATCGTCATCGCCCCGACGACGATCCAGCCGACGGTCCAGGGGTTGACGATCGTGGGGATTTCGAGGAAGTAGTAGATTGAAGGATCGAATAACTTCAGCCCAGTCACGACGGCCAGTGAGTCGGCGATCGGGTTGATGTAGGCGACGAAGACCAGCCCCAGGGCCATGCCGACGCACGAGCCCACGATGCCCAGCGACAGGCCGTAGGTCAGGAAGATGCACAAGATGCCGCCGCTCGAAGCGCCCAACGATTTGAGGATGCCGATGTCGCGCGTCTTTTCGACGACGATCATGAAAAAGATCGCCAGGATGCCGAAGCCGGCCACGGCGATGATCATGAACAGCAACAGGTTGAGGATCACGGTCTCGATCTGCACCGCCGCCAGCAGCGGGCCCTGCTTGTCGCGCCACGTCTGCACGCCGTAGATTTCGGCGGGAAAAGCCTGCTGGATCAGGTCGCGGACCAGGGGGCCGTCGGCGTCGTCCTTGAGCTTGATCTGGATCGAGGTGACGTTGGCCACGTGGGTTTCCGGATCGATCATGCCCCGCATTTCCTGCAGCGCGCGGATCGGCACGAACACGAAGTTCGAGTCGTACTCGCTCATCTTGCTTTCGTAAAAGTCGACGATCGTGAAGGTGTCGCTGGCGGCCTTGGGCGGCATGCCGGCCGTGGGGGCCATGATCTTCACGTCGTCGCCGGGCAGCACGAAGAAGCGGTCGCTACCGTCTTGCGCGCGGTAGCAGGCCAGCGCGATGCCCAGCACGATGCCCGTATTGGCCGGCGGCAGGTGATCGGCGTCGGCGGCCTCGGTTTCGGTCGCGGCGCCGTCGGTGGGCGGCAACCGCCGGGCCTTGAAGCGATCGCTCGGCGCCGCGGAGGTCGCCTGCTCGTCGGGCGATGCCTCGCCGATCGCGGGCTCGTCGGCGGACAGTTTTTCTTCGCGGCGATAGACGAAGCCCGCGTGCTCGATGTACTCCGGCGGCGGCTGGTCGGCGGCGGCCGCGGCGGGTGGATGTTCGCCGGTAGTCTGTGCATCGGGTGCGGCGGTCGCGTGCTCATGCTGGGGCATCGGGCCCGAGAAATCGTTGAGGTGCATGTCGCGGTTGAACTGCGCGGATGCGGCGATATTCCCAGCCGGCAATGGCCATCCGCTCGCGCAGGCTCGGCATCGGCGCCGGCCTGATGGTCGACCGTGTCGTAGCCCCCGTCGCGGAGCTCGAACTTCAGCTGCTTGCGGTTTTCCGGGTGCTGCAGGTAGCGGTTGAAGTCGCTCACCTGGCCGTGCGTTTTCTCGTCGACGCCGATGAAGCTCACCTGCCGCGTCACGGCCTGCCCGTTGATGTCGAACACCAGCATGGCCGGCACCACGACCGTGGGTGTCATGCCGGCAATGTACTTGCCGGCGATTTCGCGGATGCGGGCCATATGGGCTTCGGCGTCGGGAAAGCCGCCCAGCGTGTGGCTCTCGAAGACGACGTCGGAGAGGATGCCGTGAATGCGGCCTTGCATCTCGTGCGTGAAGCCGGCCATCACGCTATTGACCACGATCATCGTGGCCACGCCCAACATGACGCTGATGATCGACGCCAGGGCGATGTAACGGGTCCGCAGGTAGCGCCAGCAGAGCAGCAGCTTGTACATGGCCAATCCTTTGGCGGTTCTACTTCAATCCGTTATTGAATCGCGGCCGTTCTCGGGCGGGAGCATTCACTACCGTCGCGGGTCTTCGTGGCGCAGGAGGGGGAACAGGATGACTTCGCGAATCGAATGCGTGCCGGTGAGCACCATGGCCAGGCGATCGATGCCCAGGCCCAGCCCGCCGGCCGGCGGCATGGCGTGCCGCAAGGCCCGGATGAAATCGTGGTCCATGCGGGCCATCGACTCGTCCTCGGCCAGGCCGGCCAACTGCGTGCGGAACAATTGTTCCTGCAGGTCGGGGTCGTTCAGCTCGGTGTAGGCGTTGGCCAGCTCCATGCCGGCCACGTACAGCTCGAACCGCTCGGCCACCATCGGGTTCGACGCCTTGCGCTTGGTGAGCGGGCAGATGCTGGCCGGGTAGTCCAGCACGAAGATCGGGCCGGTCAACTGGTGCTCGATGCGGGCCTCGAAGACTTCGCTCTTGACGACGTCGGGGTGCTTGCCGGCCGTCTCCAGCCCGATCCCGCTGGCCAGGCGTTCGATGGCTGCCGCGTCGTCGGCCGCCACGCCGGTGTGTTCGCTGAACAGCTCGTCGTAGGTGCGGCGGGCAAACGGCGGGGTGAAGTCGAGCTCGTGCTGGCCCCAGGTGATCTTGTGGCCCGGGCTGATCGAGTCGAGCGCGTCGAGCACCAGCCGCTCGGTCAGGTCCATCATCGTGCGGTAGTCGCCGTAGGCCTGGTAGGCTTCGAGCATCGTGAACTCGGGATTGTGCCGCGGACTGACGCCCTCGTTGCGAAACACGCGGCCCAGCTCGAAGACCCGTTCCATGCCGCCGACCAAGAGCCGCTTGAGGTGCAGCTCCAGCGCGATCCGCAGGTAGAGCGGCATGTCGAGCGCGTTGTGGTGCGTCTTGAACGGCCGGGCCGCGGCGCCGCCGGCGAATCGCGTGCAGCGTGGGCCCTTCCACCTCGACGAAGGCCTCGGCGGCCAGGGTGCGGCGGATCGAGGCCACGATCTTCGTGCGATCGAGAAATCGCGGCAGCACCCCCTCGGTGTACGCCAGGTCGAGGTAGCGCATCCGCTGCCGCAGCTCCGGATCGGTCAGCCCGTGGTGCTTTTCCGGAGGCGGTTCGAGCGACTTGGCCAGGAAGTGCAGCTTTTCGGCGAAGATGGTCGAGCTCGCCGGTCTTGGTCCGCTTCAACTCGCCGTCGACGCCCACCAGGTCGCCCAGGTCGAAGCACTCGGCCAGGGCCCAGTCGTCTTCGCCCACCTGGGCTTCGGCCGATGAAGAGTTGGATTTGGCCGGTCCAATCGCGGATGTCGATGAAGATCAGCTTGCCCTTCTTGCGCTGCAGCACGATGCGGCCGGCGGCCCGCACCTTGGGCCCGTGCTGCTGGCCGGCTCGCGTCCTTCGGGGCGGACGGCTCGACGGTGATCTCGTTTTCGCGGGCGCGGATCGCGGCGATCGCCATGTGGCCGTCGAAGCGGCTTCCCCAGGGATCGACGCCCAGCTCTCGGATCTTGCGCAGCTTCTCACGGCGCGAGGCTTCGTGCATTCCGGGGGAGGCGTATCTGTGGTCATCGTCTTGGGCGACACGGCGGCAGGTCGAGTCGTGGGGGCCATCGAAAGAGCGTCTTGCTTTTTCACGTCAAGAATCGCAACATTTTAGTGCAACTAGGGTTGTGGTCAATGTCAGCTCCCGCGGGCGGCAACCCGTTCGACGGCCCCACAGACAATCATCCACGGCGCGTGCAAGTCGTGACACCTTCATCTTTTGTGAAAGAACCATCTACGTGAATGCCCGGCATCGTCGAGAAGAACGTCTGGCGCTGTATTGCGTCGAAATCCGCACCGAGCGTTGGGCCCACCTGGTCGAATGGTATCGCGAAGTGCTCGGGATGCGCGTGCTGGTGCGGGTGATCGATGACGGCTACGCCCTGCTCGATGCCGGCGAGACGCGAATCGCGCTGGTGTCCCGCAGCGAGACGGACGGCCCGAGCCGGCGGATCAGCCTGGCGTTCGAGGTGAGCGACTTACCGGCCGTGTGCCGCCCGGCTCGTCGCGGCCGGCACACGGGTCACTTATCCGGATCGCCACCCGGAAGGGTTGCGCGAAGCCACCACGGCCGATCCCGACGGCAATCGGATCCGGCTGTTCGCCTGGCCGCATCGGCATTGAACGCGCCGCTTGCCCGGGCTGGCTCGACTCAGGCGATCGCCTCGCCGTGAACGACCACGGTCTGCCGGCACTCGTCGGCGGATTCGTGGCACGTCTTCGCGCACTTCTGACAATGCTCGAAGTGGTGACGTTCGCAATGCTCGGCGCAGGCTTCGCAGATTTCGACGCACACGCGGCACAATCCGACTGCGAAATGCGAACCGCGGGTCATGAAATCGGCCGCCGTGCGGCAGAACTCGGCGAAGTCCTGGTTCATGCGGATGCACTCGCCCAACTCCGCGGCGTTTCGCTCGTTGGAGCACGCTTCCGCACAATGCTCGCACTCCACGGCGCAGCGCCGGCAGGCATTGATGCACGACTCGAATACGCACGTATCCATCTGAAATCCTCCAAAAGACACGAGATTCATCTATTGCAAACCGCTAGGAGTGCAAAGCCCGTGCCGAGCGAAATAAGCGTAGCCCATGTTGCCTCACGGCCTGCCAACCCACTGGAAATGCGCTCCATCTTGCCAAGCCTGTGACGCTCAGTCGGTCTTGCCGGCCACGAAACGATCATGACGCTCCTTGACGCCCGGGATCAGTCGGCAAGCGTTCTCGTAATAGACTCGCTTGAGCACGTCGTCCGGCAGCTCGAGCCCGTAGATCCGCCAGAAGCCTTGCGGCGGGAAGGGGTTTTCGGCATACGGAAAGTATTCGTCGGCCGTCTCCAGCAGCCGCCAATGGTAGGTGAGCCGCTCGGGCACCCGCGGCCCATCGGTGCCAAACAGGATGCGCCCGGCATGCTTTTCGAAAAAGCGCCGCGCGGTGCACGGCTGGCGGCCCAGCTCGCCGATGCGCGCGGCAATGTCGACGTACAGGTTTGGATGCTCGTCGAGCCAGCCGCCCACGGCCGCCAGGTCTTCGGCGTTCGAGGCCACGTGGGCCCCGATGAAGGTCGTTTGCCGATGCCGGCCGACGATCGCCAGGAATTGCTTGATCAGCTCGTCGTAACTGGGAAAGCCGGGCCCGGCGAAACTCCACTCCGGATGACGGCTCAACTCCTCGTAGCGCTCGTTGCTGGCGTCGATCGGCAGGAAGAAGGCCTTGGGATCGGCCGTATGGATCAACACCGGCAACGCCAGCTTGCCGCAGGCTTCCCGAATCGGATCCCAGCGGGGATCGTCGACCCGAATGAACGAGCCATCGGGATTGCGATAGCCGAGGCCCAGGTCCTTGAAGACTTTCAAGCCGCTGGCGCCGGCCGCCTTGGCTTCGGCCAGTTGCCGGGCCACGCGGCGGCCGAAATCGCTCCGCTGGCAGTCCCACGTTTCTGGCCGCCGCTCATCGCCCGTGCCGCGCCAATCGACGTTGGCAAAGATCACCCAGCGGTCGCGATGTTTGGCCCACAGGATGTCGCGGTGTTCGAGGAATCGCGGGCCCAGCCCGCCGTCGAGGCTGACCGAAACGGCGATGTGCTGCGCGTCCATCAGCTTCACGTAGGCGTCGATCAGGTCGCTCGACTGCCGCAGGCGGATGCGCGGGTGGACGTGTACGTCGACTGCCGCGAAACGGGCCCGCTTCAGCAGATGCTCCTCGACGGCCAGCATCGAGCGGGGTCGAAAGTCGGCCAAGGGCAGCTCGCCGGGCGTCGGTTTGTTGGCAGGCTCCGCGGCCGGGGCGTTCGTCTGACGGGCAGGTTTCGCCGGCGGCGCCGATTCGATCGGGGGCGCACGCGGCGGCGGCCATTCGCCACGCTAGAACCGCCAGTGCCACGGGCAATAACCGCGCCCGAATCGACCCAGCCGGCAAAATCCGCATGGCCTGACGCCCCCTCGAAGCTAAGATTTGCAAGAGTGTTTGCCGCCGTACTATAACCCATGCTACGCCCCGCGGGGCGAGGGCCTCCAAGCATTGGCTCGCGGCGCCGCGGCGCGGGTGACGGCCGGACCCACCTCTTCGCGTGCACGGCCAACCACGGACGAGAGAGCAATCGGCTCGAAAGCGGTCGATGGATTTCAACCACACGCAACAACAGACCAGCGACGAGCGACTGCGCGCTCAGGCGCTCAGCTTGAAGCCGTCGCGCCCGCCGAGCGAAGTGCCGGGCTACGAGCCGAGGCGGTTCCTGGGCGGCGGCGCCTACGGCGAAGTGTGGGTGGCCGTCGACCGCACGACCGGCCGCCAGGTGGCCATCAAATTCTACGCCCACCAGGGCGGGCTCGACTGGTCGATCCTGTCGCGCGAGGTCGAAAAGCTCGCCTTCCTGTCGGCCGACCGCTACGTCGTGCAATTGCTCGACGTCGGCTGGGAGGCCGATCCACCGTTCTACGTCATGGAGTACATCGAGCACGGCTCGCTCGAAGATCTGCTGGCGCGGGAAGGCAAGCTTCCGCTGCGCGACGCGGTGAACCTGTTCCGCGAGATCGCCGTCGGCCTGCTGCACGCGCACGGCAAGGGCGTGTTGCACTGCGACCTGAAACCGGCCAACGTGCTGTTGGACCAGGACATGCGGCCGCGGATCGCTGACTTCGGCCAGTCGCGATTGTCGCACGAACAAACGCCGGCCCTGGGCACCCTGTTCTACATGGCCCCCGAGCAGGCCGACCTGCGGGCCGTGCCCGACGTGCGGTGGGACGTGTACGCGCTGGGCGCGCTCTTGTATTGCATGTTGACCGGCTCGCCGCCGCATCGCAGCGAGGACAGCATCAGCGAATTCGAAACGGCGACCGACCTGGAAGATCGCCTGGCCCGCTACCGGCAATGGATCGAGAACTCGCCGCCGGCGTCGAAGCACCGGCAGGTGGCCGGCATGGATCGCGAGTTGGCCGATATCGTCGATGGCTGCCTGGCGGTCGACCGCCGCCAGCGCTACGCCAACGTGCAGGAAGTGCTCGACGCACTGGCGGCCCGCGAACGCCGCCGTGCCCGCCGCCCGCTGGTGCTGTTGGGCTTCGTCGGGCCGGCGCTGTTGCTGGGCATCGTTTCGGCGTTTGCCTTCAGCTCGTTCGAAACCGTGATGAGCGAATCCGACGAAGCCCTGCGGAGCCGGGCCCTGGAAAGCAACCAGTTCGCCGCCGACTTCGTCGCCAAAACGGTCACCAACAAGCTCGAAGTCTACTACCGGGCCGTCGAGGAAATGGCGGCCAGCTCGCGCTTTCAAAACCTGCTCGAAACGACGCTCGACGACCCGGAAATCGTCGAGCTGCGCCGTCAATTGAACGATCCGGGCTTGGAGGGGGCGACGCGCGAGGAGCTGCGCGAGAAGCTCGTCGCAAGCCCGGCCCGCCGCGAGCTGCAAGACCGCCTGCAGCGGCTGTTGCACGACGAGACCGAACCGGACGTCGCCAGTTGGTTCGTCACCGATCCCCAGGGGCTGCAGTTGGCCCGTGCGCCGGAACACTCCACCGTGGGCGACAACTTCGGTTGGCGAACTTACTTCCACGGCGGCAACGAAGATTTTCCGCACTCGTGGCGGCCCGGCCCCAACGACCACATCACGAAAACCAACCTCTCGGCCGTCTTCTACAGCCCGGTGAACGAGCGCTGGACGGTGACCATCTCGACGCCGGTCGTCAAGGAACTCGAAGACAACGACGATGGCCAGTTCCTGGGCGTGATCGCCCTGTCGGTCGACGTTGGCCGCTTCGTGGCCCAGAAAGGCACGCGGCCGTTCGCCGTGCTCGTCGATTGGCGCAGCGGGCCGAACAAGGGGCTGATCCTGCAGCACCCGCTGTTCGACAAGCTGGTAGAGGAAGAAAAGGAAGTGCCCGAGCGGTTCCGCGACTACCGGCTGCAGGACGGCGAGCTGCCCGACACCGACGCCACGGAAGAGGACTACGTCGATCCGCTGGCCAAGGATCCCGAGGGCCGCGAGTACGACAAGCACTGGCTGGCCAAGAGCGCCTCGGTCAGCATTCGCGACGGCTACACCGGCTGGATGGTGATCGTGCAGGAGCCGTACGACGGCGTGATCGGCCGCTCGCTCGCGCGGCTCAAGCAAACGCTGTTCACCAGCAGCATGATCGCCGCGGGGCTGATCGCCCTGCTCTCGGCGGTGCTCTGGGCGCTCGTGCTGCGCACGCTGCGCGAACCGGCGCACGCGCCGTGCATCCCCCGTCGGCGAGCGGCGAGCCGTGAGCGTGACGCGTGCCGAACAATCGCAAGCGCCGGGTGCCACTGCTGGCTTGCCCAGCAGTGCTTTCCCTTGGAAGGGGAGGGGAGTTCGCGTTTGGCTGAGCATCGTGTGCCACTGGCTCTGCCAGTGCCGTGTTAGGGTGATGTAGAATCGCACCGGCAGAGCCAGTGGCACACCCGTCAAGATTCACTTGTATCGTAGGGGCCCGGCGTGGCTGATCTCGTCGCTCAAGGCGCTCGATGCACAGAATCGCTGGCGGCGCACGCTGTTGGCTGGCGCCAACGTAGTGATCGGCCGCGCGCAGGCGGCTGGCCCGCCTCGTGGGACGATCGCATCAGCCGGCAGCACGCCGAAATCTGCTGGGACGGCCGCCGGCTGAAGGTTCGCCAGGTGCAAGGGGCCCGCAACCCGATCTTTTTCAAGGGGCGCCCGGCGACCGAATTCCACGTCGAGCCGGGCGAGCACTTCGTGATCGGCGAGACCATGTTCACGCTGGCCGACGAACGCGCGACCGTGTCGCTCGACGTGCCCCTGCCCGTGCGGCAGCAGGCGTTCAGCTCCCAATACCTGCAGCAGATTCAGTTCCGCCACACCGGCGCGCACATCGACGTGCTGGGCCGACTCCCGGAAGTCATTTCCGGCGCCACCAGCGACACGGAGCTTTCCTTGCGGCTGGTCACGCTGTTGCTGACTGGACTGCCGCGGGCCGGGGCCGCGGCGATCGTGTCGCTCAAGCAATCCGACGACGAGCATCCGCAGATCGAAGTGCTGCACTGGGACCGGCGGCTGGTCGTGGGCGGCGATTTTCAGCCCAGCGAGCGGCTGATCGTCGACGCCATCCGCCGCCGCGAGAGCGTGCTGCACGTCTGGAACGCAGCCGAAGCGCGCCACCAACCCCGCCTTCACGATCACCCAGGGGGTCGACTGGGCCTTCTGCACGCCGGTGTCGGGCAAGGCCTGCGCCGGCTGGGGAATCTACGTGGCGGGCCGCTTCAGCGACGACCGCACCGCCGTGGGCGATGTCTCCGACCCCAGCGATTTTCGCGACGACCTGAAATTCGCCGAACTGGCCGCCACCACGCTGGGCGCCCTGCGCGACGTGCGGATGCTCGAACGCCAGCGGGCCGGACTGAGCCAGTTCTTTTCGCCGGTCGTGCTCGAAGCCCTGCAGGGCGTCGACCCGGAAGTCGTGCTGGCGCCGTGCGAAGCGGAGGTTTCGGTGTTGTTCTGCGATCTGCGCGGCTTTTCGCGTCACAGCGAACGCTCGGCCGAAGACCTGCTGGGGCTGCTGAACCGCGTCAGCCAGGCATTGGGTGTCACGACCCACGCGATTCGCGAACAGGGGGGCGTGCTGGGCGACTTTCATGGCGATGCGGCCATGGGTTTTTGGGGCTGGCCGCTGGCGCAGCCCGACGCCGCGGTGCGGGCCTGCCTGGCGGCGCTGGCAATTCGCGCCGAGTTCACCGCCGCGGCGCAAAACGTCGACGACCCGCTGGCCGACTTCCGCGTCGGCATCGGCATCGCCACCGGGCGGGCCGTGGCCGGCAAGATCGGCACCGTCGACCAGGTGAAAGTGACCGTTTTCGGGCCGGTGGTGAACCTGGCGTCGCGGCTGGAGGGGATGACCAAGATCCTGCACGCCCCGATCCTGCTCGACGAGCGGACGGCGATCGTCGTGCGCAACCGGCTGTCGCCCGCGCAGGCGCGGCTGCGGCGCGTGGCGGTCGTCAAGCCGTATGGACTCGACCGGCGGCTGGAAGTGACCGAGCTGCTGCCGCCGGCGGCCGCCTCGGCGCTGGGCGACCAGAATATCGCCGACTATGAGCAAGTCGCTCGACGATCTGCTGGCGGGGCGCTGGTCGCAGGCGTTCAACCGCCTGCACCGCGTGCCGGCCGAAGACCGCGTGAAGGATTTCCTCACCGTGTTCATCGCCCAGCACAACCGCACCCCGCCGGAGAATTGGAACGGCGTGATTCCGCTGACGACGAAGTGATCGAGCAGCCGTGCGCGAGCCATGCGCGTCGCTGCCGCCGGTTGAATGAATCGTCGGCGAGCCCCGAGCGTCCGCTCGGGGATTCGTGGCGCGACGGTTGATCGCGCTGCCGGCCGGTCCGGGGGCTTACGCCCCCGGCTCGCCACGGCGCGGATTGGTGGCGGCGCCTGGTAAAGTGCGCGAATTGCCGGCTGCTGCGGTATACTCGTCGGCGAGCCCCGAGCGTCAGCTCGGGGATTCTTTGCGCGGCCGCTCGAGTCTCCACCCATGGACCGCAACTGGCTCCTCACCTGGACCACGTACGGCACGTGGCTGCCGGGAGACCGACGCGGCTCCGTACGGCGACAACAGAACGTCGTCGGCACGCCGTGGGTCGAGTCGACGCCGGCTCTCGAAAACGCGGCGCTGGCCGCAATGAAGGATCCGCCCGTTCGCCTCGATTTCGCCCAAGCGCGCGTCGTGCTCGACCAGTTTCACCAAACGGCCACACATCGCGACTGGCAACTGCACGCGGTCGCGGTGATGCACAACCACGTGCACATCGTGGTAGGCGTGCCTGGCGATCCTGCGCCAGACGCATTGTTGCGCGACTTCAAGTCTTATGCCAGCCGGGCGCTCAATCGCGCGTTGTCGCGCTCGAATTCCGGACCGCGCGCGTGGTGGACGACGTCCGGATCGCGCCGCAAGCTCCCCGATGCCGCCGCAGTCGCCGCCGCCGTACGTTACGTCGAACGGCAGTCGAACCCCCTCCTGGTCTGGGTGAATTCAATCCATGCCAAACCTTGACGGGGGCGAGCCCCGAGCGTCCGCTCGGGGATTCGTGGCGCGACGGTTGATGGCGCTGCCGGCCGGTCCGGGGGCTTACGCCCCCGGCTCGCCACGCGCGCGGATGGCTGGGCCGCTGGCGCGGCGTTGTTAGACGGACGGCTTTCGCAGCGTCACGTTCAAGCCGATGTCGTCGGCTTCGATCGTGCAGGTGCCGAAGGCGCTTTGGCGGGCCATTTGTTGAAAGTCTTCGCGGCTGTAGGCTCGCTTCAAGAGGAAGTGCTTGAAGATCAGCTTGGTGAGCGCGGCGCTGAAGATGCCCAGGCGCATACGATCGACGTGGCGGCGAATGTCGGCCATCGTGGCGTCGTTGCGCAAATCGATGATCAGGGCCCGGCCGCCGGGGCGCAGCACGCGGTGCATTTCGTTGAGCGCCGTGACCGGGGCGGCGAAGTTCTTGAAGGCGGCCCGGCAGAGCACGAAATCGAACGCGTCGTTGGAGAGCGGCAACTGCGCGGCGTTGCCTTCGATCAACTCGACGTCGACCCCCTCGCAGCGGGCGTTCTCGGCGGCCATCCGCACGAAGTCGGCGCTGAGATCGACGCCCGTGATCTTGAAATCGCCGAGCTTCGCCAGCTCGATGGCAAAGTAGCCCGGCCCCGGCGCGACTTCCAAAACCGCGCCGCCCGGCCGCAGCCCGGCGGCCACCAATCGGGCCAGCTCGGTAAACTCGTGCAGATCGCGGCGCGTGTTCTTGGCGTACCAATTGGCCATGAAGCCGGTAATCGGCGAATCGCGGCGGGGCGCTTGGGCAGTGGCAACCATCATCCGAGGCTCCAGATGGGATCGACGTGCAGGCAGCGGCCGAAATCGGGGCCACGCGCAACAGCTTATTCGCCTTATTCGCCCGGTCGTCCGGAAGATTGGCCGGCGCGACGATTATTCTTTGGTCGATCGCCTTGCCTTAGGACGGGCCTTCTTGGGACGCTGCAGCGCGGCTTCGCAGCGCCGCACGAACTCCGCTGCCGTGATGCCGCCAATCGCGTCGGCGATAGCTTCGAGCGCCAGGTCTTCGGCCTTCTTGAAGCGGATGCAGCTTTTGCCCATGGCGAGCTTCTTGCCGCTCTCGGCCCAGAGCTGCTCGAATCGCCGGCGCGACTTCGGGTCGCCGTAGACACACATCAGGTACAGCGACAAATATTGCTTCTGCGAGGCCAACGCCGCAAAGGGGAGCGGCTGTTTAGGATCGCAATGGTAGCCGGCCGGATAAAGCCGGTGCGGCACGTAGTAGCCAATCATGCCGCATTGCATGCCCTCTTCGAAGCCCTTGTCGAGATGTTGCCGAATCACCTTGCGCACCGCCGAAATCGCCGCCCGCCGATCCGCTGGAAGAGCCGCCAGATACTCGCCGACGCTCTTGGCCTTGCTCTGCATCGGGATCGCTCCAATTGCCGGCGTCAAAACAGCCGCCTCTGCACTGCCGCGGCGGCCGGCTCGGCGCGCTGGCCGCCCTCGAGCGGATGGGCATTGTATCCGGCCGCGCGCAGGCAATCGACGAAACTCGCCGGGCCGTGGGTGCAATAAATCGTCTTGGCGCCGACCCGCTCCACGGTCTCGAACAGTTCGTCGTAGTCGGCATGGTCCGACAGCGGAATCGCGTGGTCGACCCCCAGCCGGGCCCGCGTCCGCTCGTGCTTGGCCCAACCGGTGACGGCAAACGTCGTGGTTTGCTTCAAACCGCTTAGCCGGCCGGCGCGGTGCATCCGCGGCGGCACGACCACCACGTGGCCCGCGTGCGGCGTGCCGTCGTACTGGTGGCAGTCGCCCAGGTCGACCCCGCAGGCGCGATACACCTGGCTGACGGCATGAATCTTCGGATGCTGCAGCACCGGAAAACCCGCGGCCGTCAGCAGCCGGCTGACTTCCTGGCCCTTGCCCATCACGTAAGCCTCGACGACCGGCGTGCGGCCGCGGTCGATCGCCTGGCGCACCAGCGTGAACAGCTCGTCGAGCACGCGCTGGCGCGGCGGATGGCGGTAAAACGGGTTGCCGTAGGTGCTTTCGATCACCAGCACGTCGGCCCGCGGCAGCTCGGCTCGCTCGGCGGTCGCCGAGTCGCCCAGCTTGAAGTCGCCGGTGTACAGCAGCGAAGCGCTCGCCGTCTTCGGCCAACAGCATGGCCGAACCGAGGCAATGGCCGGCCGGATAGGTGGTCAGCCGCAGCCCGCCCCACTCGAGCGGCTGGCGATACGGCAGGTGCCGCGTCGTGCGCGGCCCGTAGCGAAGCTGATACAGGGCGGCGGTGGCCGGCGTGCACAGGGCATATTCGTGGCGCGCCATGTGGTCGGCGTGGGCGTGCGACACGAAGGCCCGCGGCTGACGCCGGCGAAAGTCGATCGCCAGGTCGGCCCGCGTCAGTTTGAGTCCGCGGTCGAAGTGAAACACGACCGAGATCCTATCGGGGCGTGACGGCCGTCAGTTTGCCGGCGGCATTCAGGCCGGCCGCCTTCCACGCCGCGTCGAGCGCCGCGCCGGCCTGCTTGACGATCGCGTCGCGGCCCAGGCCGGCCAGCGTGCTCTTGTCGGGCGCGGGCGTGACCGGCCCATCGTAGCGCAGCTCGGCCAGTGCCGCCAGCAGGCCGACGTTGTCGATCGCCCCGCCGTCGCCGGGCAGCCGCCGGGAGGTCAATTCGACGTCGGCCGCCTCGATGCCCTCGGGCCCGTCGGCCAGCGTGACCGCGACGATATCTTCCGGCCCCAGCGCGGAGCGCGTCGAGCTTGCCGCCGCCGAGTTGCCAGTGCCACGAGTCGAGCGCCAGTCCGGCGCCGGGCGCGGCGACCGAGCGCACCAGCAGCAACAGCTCGTCGGCCGTCTGCATGAATTGAAAGGCCCGATCTTCGCGGCAGCGCTCGGCGCCAGAAAACCGACGCCGAGGCGAATGTCGTGCTTCGTCAAAGCCGCGGCCAACTCCGCCAGGCGGCGGCGGTGGAATTCGAAGTTTTCGTGATAGGGCCGCTCGTCGCTGGCCGCCTCGACCAGCGTGGTGGCCCGCGTGCAGCCGAGCTGCTGGGCCACGGCGGCCAGCTCGTCGAGCCGCTTGAGGTCTTCCTGATAGGCGAGGTCGTCGTGCTGCCAGCACACCGGCAGCACGAAGCTGCCCGGCTTGAGCCGCGCGCTGGTGATCAGGCGCGAGGCCTTGGCGAAACCCTGGGTCGCGACCTCGCGGGCGAAATCGACGATCTCCAGATCGAGTCCCTTGAAACCGTACGACAGGGCCAGCTCGATGATTTCGCTTTGCCGGCCGGAGAAACCGAGCGTCTCTGGACTCAGGTTCTTGAACATGCTGCTCCTGCTGTTCGCAATGTGGCTGTCTCAGCTCGACGATGGCTCGAGGCACGCCGCTCGGCCGTCGGGCGCGGCCGCGTGGCGTCGGGAAGATTCCTCCCTTGCAAGGCACGTGGCGCACGAAAGCGGTGGGAAAGGCTCATTATGCCAGATTTGCCGCGGCCGCGCAAGAGACGGCGGCGATGGAATGCCGAGCAAGCGCAACGCCGGCCCTTCGGGAAGCTATATTGTGGAAGTCCGCTCGTTGCGCTCCCTCGTTGCCATTGGCCATTTCACCGCGGTTCCGCGCCACGACATGGGTCTTGTCGAAGCCTTGATTCTGGGAATCGTGCAGGGGCTGACCGAGTTCCTGCCGATCAGCAGCTCGGCCCACTTGCGGATCGTGCCGGCCTTGTGCGGCTGGCGCGACCCGGGGGCGGCCTTCACGGCCGTGATCCAGATCGGCACGCTGGCGGCCGTGCTAGCGTACTTTCGCGAAGACATCCTGCGAATCGGCACCGCCTGGACGCGCAGCCTCGGCGGCCGCGGCCCCCGCAATCACGACGTCCGCATGGGCTGGATGATGATCGCGGCCACCGTGCCGATCGTCCTATGCGGGCTGGCGTTCAAGCGGCAAATTGACCACGACTGGCGGTCGCTGTACGTGATCGCCGGGGCGATGATCGGCCTGGCGGTGGTGTTGGCGCTGGCCGAGGCGCGGGCCCGCTGGGAGGTGCGGCACGGGATCGCACAAAAGCATCTGGACAACGTCACCTGGCGCGACGCCATCGTGACCGGCCTGGCCCAGGCGCTGGCGCTGGTGCCGGGCACCTCGCGCTCGGGCGTGACAATCACGGCCGGCTTGTTCTGCGGGCTGGAGCGGGCGTCGGCGGCGAGGTTTTCGTTCCTTTTGTCGCTGCCGTCGGTGCTGGCGGCCGGCGTGTATGAGCTGTACAAGGAGCGCGACGCGCTGTTGGCTACCGGGTCCGACGCGGCGGCGCTGGTCGTGGCGACGATCGCTTCGGCCGTGGTCGGCTACCTGTCGATCGCCTTCCTGTTGCGCTATTTGAAGCGCCACACGACCTGGGTGTTCATCGCCTACCGCCTGCTGCTGGGCGGGTTGATCCTGTGGTGGCTCTACAACGGCACGCTGGCGGCCGACGCCGCGGCCGCCGGGCCGTGAGCGCGCGGCGGTCCCGAGCGAGCCGGCTCGCTAACCGATCTGAAAACTGCCTTCGCGGCAAAACTGAATAAGATCCGTGAGAGCGTCGCGGAGCTCATCCACGTCCAACGCACTGCGGCTGGGAAAAGGCGGCTTACCGTCGGCAGCCGCTGGCGATGGCTCGACTTCCTCGCCAAATAATTCGCGGTCTAGTTGCAATACCCGTGCGGTGAAATCATCGGCCGCCAACGCTCGCTCCCAGGCAGTCGCCATCGCCGCGGCATCCGAGGCCGAGACGCGCTGGTCGTCGTTGGTGTCGTAGTTTCCGGGCCAAACCCGGTCGTCATCGAGATGCAACGTCGTGCCTTCAGGAACCCAGCCATAAACCTCGGCCAGATTCAGCACCAGCGCCCAGCCGCCAGGCGAAAAACCCAATGACTCCCCGCGTTCGTTTACCAAATCCATCCCCATGATCGACGAAACCTCCGACGTGAATGCCGCGGACATCTAACGAGATCGAGTATACTGCCCGCCGACCAACAGCGTCAGCGCCACGAAGCTCACCTCGAGGCCGTGGCCGATCACAAGCCACCGGTCGACGTTCAGGGCCTGCCTGCACGGGGCGAACGCTTTCGCGGCTGGCGGGGGCGGCGATCGCCGGCTGCTTTGGCGGCGTCGCCGCGGATGAAGCGGATGAACTCGGCGGCGGCAGGCGCAAGCTGCTCGCCGCGACGGGTGAGAATGCCGGAATGGATCGGCCGGATCGCATCGGCGATCTTGCGGATCGCCAGCTTGCGACCCGCGGTGACCGCGCCGCTGGGCAGCAAGGGGACGATGGCGATGCCCAGGCCGGCCTCGACCATGCGGACGACGATCTCGGTGGTAGTCGTCTCCATGTGCACGTTGGGCGACAGTTCGCGCTCGTGAAAGGCATCGAGCACGTGCTGGCGGCCGGTCGAACCCCGCTCGAAGATGATCAGCGGCTCGGCAACCAAATCGCGCAGGCGAATCTTCTTGAGCCGCAGCACGGCGTGCGCCGGCGGCGCGACCAGGCTCCAGTTCATCGAGAACATGTGCTGATAGACGAGCTCCGGCGTCGGCTCGTAGGGCGCCGCCACGCCGATCGCCACTTCGGGGTCGCGCAGCAGCACGGCCTCGATCTCCTGCTCGGCGTGCGTGCTCAGGCGGACCCGGTTGTGTGGAAAGTGGTCGTGGAACCGCCGCACGGCGTCGATTAGCACGTAGCGGATCAAGTACTGGCTGGCCGCGACATGAATCTCCTGCGGCCCGGCGGCGCCGCGAAACACGTCGGCCAGCTCGCGGGCCCGCTCGAGAAAGGCGATCGCGTGGGGCAGGAACTGCTGGCCGTGCCGCGAGAGCGGGGTGTCGCGGCGGATGCCCTGTCGCTTGCGATACAGCTCGACCTGCAGGCGTTTCTCGAGGGCCAGCAAGCGGTTCCGCAGGCCCTGTTCGGTGATGTGCAGCACTTCGCCCGCCCGGCGCAGGCTCCCCTGGCGGGCCAGCTCGACAAAGGCGGCCACCTGGTCGGTCGACAGGGACGGCAGCGCGGAGGGCATCGGGCGCGGGCCTGTTCAAATACAACAGAAAAGATGATAGATAAGATTATAAACAGCGTTTTGTATCCATGCCAGCCGGTTAGGATGAAGCTCGGCTGACGGGAAACCCGGCCGGCGCGTGGCGCTGGTGCCCGCGCACGGCCGCCGAAATTGCCGCGGATCGAAACCTCAGACCTCACGGAGTCCCCCATGCGGCGGTCGCGACGATTCGCGATGCTTGCCATCGTGGCCGGCAGCCTGCAGGGCGCCGTGTTCGTGCCGCTGGCACTGAAGCTGGCCGTCGGCAAGCAGCCGGCGGAGCCGCTTGTGCTGAGCTTCCACGACACGCCGCTGCTGTCCGGCGGGCACGAGCACTCGGTGGTGGCCCTCTCCTTTTCCGCCGACGGCAAGTCATTGGCTTCCGGCGCAGGACGGGCGCCTGCGGCTGTGGGACGTGGCGAGCGGGCGGCTACGCTCGATGCTCGGCGAGGACTCGATTCGCGGCATCGACGCCCTGGCTTTCGCTCCACAGGGGAATGAAGTGGCCGTGGTGGGCGCGTTGCTCGGCAAGGAAGCGGCGATCTGGGACATCGCCAGCGGCCGCATTGCCCGCGGTATCGAAGCGGCAGCCGGCTCGGCCGATTCTGCGGCCGTGGCGCGCGACGGCGGGTCGATGGTCTACAAGGGTCGGCCGATCACGTTCGGCGTGCTTTCGGCCGTGGCCTACTCGCCCGATGGCCGCTTGCTCGCGCTGGCGGGCGACGGCGTGGTGCTGCGCGAAACAGACGCAGGCCGTGTCGTGGCCCGTTTCAAGCAACCCGCCAAGGGCGTGAAGGCGATCGCGTTCTCGCCCGACGGAAAAACCCTGGCCACCGCCGCCACGGACCGCAAGCTGCGATTATGGCACCTGCCCTCGGGCGAGCTGACCGCCACGCTCGGCGGAGCCACCCAGCCACCGACATCACTGGCGTTCTCGCCGGACGGCGATCGAATCGTCGCGGCGGGAAACAGCAGCAGCCGGTCGCTGCTGGGCACGCCGCAGACGCCCCATGGTTTTCTATGGGCCTGGGATGGGCGGGCTGGCGTGCCGCGCGAACTGCCGATGGGGGAGGTCGAAGTTCGCCAGGCGGCATTCCTCGCGGACGACAAGGTCGTGGTCGCGGCGGGGCGGTCGCTCGTTGAGATTGACTTGAACGATGGCGCCGCAAGGCCGACCGAGATCTGGCGGCATGTCGGCAACGCCCTGGCGCTGGCCGTTTCGCCCGATCGGCGGCTGGTGGCCGTCGGCGGCGCGGATCGCACGGTGGACATCGTCGACCTGTCGCGGAAGAAACTGGTGCACCGCCTGCCGGGGTTGATGGACATTGTTTCCGCAGTGGCCGCTTCGGGGGATGGCAAGCAGTTTGCCTCGGCCACGACCGATTTGCGATTCACCGAGCGCCGGCTCGTTGGACCATCGTCCTTCGCGACACGCTATCGGACCGCATTCTCGGACGCGTCGAACGGCGGCGGGCCGCAGCCGGGCCAGGTGCGCGTGTGGTCGAGCAAGGATGGCCGGCTGCATACGCTCCTGCCCCTGTCGCCGTGCCAGGTCGCGGCGATTGATTTCGTGCCGGGCACTGGGCTGTTGGCCGTGGCCGGCTGGACGGCCGACCGGGGCGGATTACTGGAGACCTGGGACTTGAAGGCCGGCACGGCTGTGCGAAAATTCGCAGTCGGCAAGGCGGAAGTCTTGTCGATCGCGGTCTCGCCCGACGGTCGCACCCTGGCCAGTGGCGACGGCGCGGGTAACCTCGAGTTGTGGGACGTGCCATCGGGTGCCAAGAAGCGGTCGCACCAGCACGATCAATTGATCGAAGCCGTTGCGTTTGCCCACGACGGCAAGCTGGTGGCGACGGGCGACGCGCAGCGGACCGTGCGGCTGTTCGACGCCGCCAGCGGCGGCCTGGTGCGCACGCTCGGCAGCCGCTCATACGTCGAGTCCATCGACTTTTCGCCCGACGGCAACTGGCTGGCCGCCGGCACGCGGACTCCCGGGCTCGAAATCTGGGATCTCCGCAAAGCCGGCGCCAGCCGCACGTTGAAGGCTTCGGGCGACTATTTTGACCACATGCCGGGCTACGTGGCCTTTTCGGCCGACAGCCGCTACGTCGCCTGCGGCGGCCACGGCAAGGACATCGCCGTCTTCGAGGTCGCCAGCGGAAGGCTGCACGGCGAGCTGCGCGGGCATTTCCACGCCTCGACCGCGGCGGTGTTCCTGCCCGATGGCCGGCTCGTCAGCGGCGCGGAAGAGCGCACCGTTCGCCTGTGGGACGTGGTGGCCGGCAAGCTGCTGGCCACGTGGATCGCGATGCCAGCCGACGCGGCGCAAGGCTGGACCGACCAGTGGGTCGGCTACCGCCCCTCGGGGGCTTTCGCAGGCTCCGGCAATCTCGATCGCATGCTCGGCTGGCAAACGGGCGGCGAAATCATGCTCGGCGCCGAAGGGGGCGAGCACCGCCGCGTCGAAAGCTTGTTTTCCGGCGATCCTCCGGTGCGCACTTCCGCCGAGTGAGCCGCGCGGTATAGAGTCATCTGCAGGCTGCCGGCAAGTTCACCTTGCGTGGCACGGCCGAGGCGGTTGCATTGGCAAACCTGGGGATCGACCCATGAATAGGGCACCGAGCCGGCGGGATGTTTTGGTCGCGGGGATTGGGGCGCTTTTCACGGCGAACGCTGTCGCCGCAAAGGAGAACGAGCCGATGGACAACGCGAGCGAGCTGACGACGGCGCATCGGCGCGTCGCTCGGCCAACGGACGATCTGGCCGCGTTGAAAAAATTCTACGGCGAGGGACTCGGCTTCGAAGTGCTCTACGAGTTCAAAGACCACGAAGGCTTCGACGGCGTGATGCTGGGGCACCCGGGGGCCTGCTATCATTTGGAGTTCACGCACAAGCGGGGCCACAAGGCCGGGCATGCGCCGACCGAAGAAAACTTGCTAGTGTTCTACCTGCCCGACGCCCAAGCCTGGCGGCGGGCCGTCGCGCGGATGGAGAGCCAGGGATACAAGGCCGTCCAATCGTTCAACCCTTACTGGGACCAGCACGGCAAGACGTTCGAAGACCCCGACCGCTACCGGGTAGTCCTGCAAAACGCGGCCTGGCCGGAGTGATTCATTGCCCTGACGCGGCGTCCAGCGTGGCGCGGCCGGGCGGGGCTCGAATCGCCAGCGGAAGATACGGCTCCGTCAAGATTTCGCGGCCCTCGACGAATTGCAGGTGTCGCTCGGGCAGTGGTGGCCGACCCGGTCGCCGCGCGCCCCTGCAGCAGCGGCGGCGCGGGCCCCAGTTTCCAAATCAATAGAGATAGGTGGGCACGAGCGCAAGGATCGCCGAAATAGCGCCAATCAGCAGGCTGCCCACAGTAAGCTGGGCCCGCGCGTGGCGCCGCCAGTCTTTATAGCCAGGCATCCCCGCGGTTCCCGGAATGACGACGAACTTGGGCGTCCAGGTGTGGAACATCAGGATGTCGAGCACCACGAGGTCGAACAGCGAAACGAGCGAATACTCGCCGAAAACCGTCAACAGTGCCGTCCAATAGCTGATTGTCCCGGACTGCTGCTGCTTGATCCAATACGTCGAATAGAGGGGTACCGCCACGAGCACCGGAAGCACCACGAGCGCGATCAGGATGCCCAGCAGCAGCTCTTTTCGCGTGCGAGGCGGAACTGCTGCTCGCACATCCTGCGGGTAGTCGGATAGCGCGATGCGCGGATTGATGTACAACGTGATGACCAGAATCGACGCGACGAATAGGGTCAGAAGCGAGCCATCGACGAATATGCATCGGGTTATCAACTGCGCGCCCACGACCTTGAATCCCCCTGCCGTCTCCGAGTTCGAGCGGCGACGCGACAAGAACAATGTTTTCCGACGCCAGTGTCGATCTTGTCCGCGGCCCACCGCCGTGTCCAGCCTGGCGGCGCTCGTTCTGGTTGCCGCACTGCTGCCGTTCGTGGCGCTATCAGGACCGCAAGCGGCTGGGTCTGAGCCCGGCCCGGATTTGGCGGCGCCGGCCAAAGGGACTTCCGCAGGCGGAAACTTGCCCATCGAACCCGGCGAGCTCGACGCGTTCGTCGACGCGTTCTTCGCGGCTCATATGGAACCGCTGCACGTGCCGGGAGCGTCGCTGGCTCTCGTGCAGGATGGGAAGCTTGTGCTGGCCAAGGGTTTTGGCTGGGCCGATTTGCAAAAGCGGACTCCGGTAGTCGCCGAGCGGACCTTGTTTGACGTGCAGTCGGTGAGCAAGCCGTTCACGGTCATGGCCGTCATGCAGGCCGCCGAACGCGGCGCGGTCGACCTCGACGTCGACGTCAACCGGTACCTCAAGACCTTTCAAGTGCCCGCGACGTTTCCCCAGCCCGTCCGGTTGTTCGACCTGATCACGCACACCAGCGGGCTGGAGGACCAGGGCGTTGGCATCACGGCCCGCAGCCAGTCCGAATGGCTGCCGCTGGGGCAGTACCTGGCCAGGGCGCTGCCAGCGCGGGTCAGGCCGCGGGGGCGGGTGATGTTGTATTCCGATTGCGGAATCTGCCTGGCGGGCTACGTGGTCGAATCGGCCACGGGCGTTCCGCTGGAGCGGTTCCTGGAAGAGAACATTCTCGAGCCACTCGAAATGAACCGCACGCACTTTCTCAAATTGCCGACCGCGCTGCAGGGCGATCTGGCCGTAGGCTATTCCTTCGAGAACGGCCAGTACAAGGCCCTGCCGCACTACTTGCACAACATCTGGGCGTCGTCGTCGATGATGACCACGGCGACCGACATGGCACATTTCATGATCGCACACCTGCAGGACGGCCGTTACGCCGACGCGCGCATCTTGAGCGAGGAAAGCACGCGGCGAATGCGCCAGCGGCAGTTCTCGGACGATCCGCGACTGCCGGGAGTGTGTTTTGACTTTTTCGAGCGATTCCAGAACCGGCAACGCGCCATCGGACACACCGGCTCGGGGAGCGGCTTCGTGAGCGAGGTGCTCCTGCTACCCGAGCATAAGCTAGGGTATTTTCTGGCCGCCAACGCCGCGGACGGTGCGCTGCTGAATGCCTTCCGCGATCGCTTTTTTGATCACTACTTCCCCAGTCCGCCCCCGGCGGTCGCGCGGCCGCTCGACGACGATTTGCGCACGCCGGCCGGGAAGCTGGCGGGCTGGTACTGGTTCAACCGCTACGACCGCCGCTCGCACCAGAAAATTGACTCGCTCGTGAATGGCTTCGTGCACGTGTCGGGCAACACGGATGGCACGCTGTCGGCGGGAGGGCGCGACTACGTCGAAGTCGAGCCGCTTCTGTTTCGCCCTAGCGACGGAGACGATGGCGAGCTATTGGCATTCGGCAAGGACGAAACGGGGCGCGTCGACTATCTGTTGGCCGAGGGGGACGCGTACGAACGCGTGCCATGGTACCGTGCGCCTCCGTTTCAACTGGGGGTGTTCGCCGCGGCCGTTGCAATCTTTCTGTCGGCCTGCGTCGTCTGGCCGAGCGGGATCCTCGTTGGCCGCTGGCGGGGCCGCGAGACGCAGCCGCAACCGCGGCTGGCTCGGCTGGCGCGAGTCTGGGCGGGCACGACCGCGGTCGTGAACCTGGTGGCGGTCTTCCTGGTCGCCGTCACGCTGTCGCGGGTGACGCAGCCGTCGGTGGCCGTCGAATTCCAGCCGGGATTGCCTCGAATGCTCGCGCTGACAATCGACGTGGCCACGGTGTTCGCGGCGCTGCGCGCTGGCGGTGCCCGTGCTTGCCGTCGTGGCGTGGGTGAGGCGCTACTGGACGTTTGCCGGCCGCGTGCACTATTCGCTGCTGGCGGCGGCCAGCCTGGGTTACGTTTGGTTTTGCAGCGTTTGGAAGCTGATCAACTTCTAGCGGCCGCCTGGACGCACAGCGGGACAGCTCCATTTTGCTCCGAAGACCGCAGAATCGGCACAGTGCCCGGCGGTTCCGGGATAGACCGTCAGCCGCCACGCGAACGGTCACTCGGGTTTGGCTTCCGCGCCGCGCCGCGTCGAGCACCTGCTGACTTAGCTCGCGTAGGCTGTACCGCGAGCGGCCGATGCCCCAGGCCTTATCTTCGCTGCTGACGTCGACGTCGGCGAAGATGAAATCTTCCTGATGGCGGCGGCTGCGCACCAGCATCTCGCCGTTGGGGTCGACGATATAGCTGTCGCCGTAGCCTTGGCCGTCGTACTTCGTGATCGCCTCATCCTTGCCCAGCACGACGTTGTTGCCGCGTACGAAGTAGACGTGGTTCTCGACGGCCCGCGCGACGTGGTCGCAGCGGACGCGCTGGAAGTGCTCGATGAGCCCTTCGATGCCGATGTAGTTGAAGTGCGGCGCGAAGATAACGCGGGCCCCCTTGAGCGCCAGGATGCGGGCCGGCTCGATGTAGCCACCGTCGGCGCAGATGATCACGCCGAACGTGACGCCGCCGCGCTCGAATACCGGAAACTCCCGCCCTTGCTTGTAGAAGGGCATGTAGGCAAAGCACTTGCTGTACGTGCCCAGCAGGTGTCCCTTGTGGGCCACCAGCGCCGTGTTGTATAGCTCGCGGCCGCGCAGCTCGTTGAAGCCCACGATCAGCGTGGCGTCGAAGCGGCTCGTGCGGTCGAGCACTTCGAGCATCTGCGGCGAGTCGGTGGCGAATGCGCTCTTGCGGGCGAGTTCCTCCGTGTCGGGATAGCCCGTCAGAAAACATTCGGGAAACGAGACGATTTCGACCCGCTCGCGATCGGCGCGCTGGAGGCCGGCGACCAGCTTGGCAAGATTGCCGGCAAAATCGCCGTACTTCGCTTCCAGTTGGCAGTGACCGATTCGCATGGCGACGGTGACACGGGAAGGCGGTGGTTGGAGGCACCTGATTGAACGGGGTGATTATCGCCCCGCCGGGTCGTCGAGTCCAGGTTCAGGGAAGTCAGCTTCCGAGGCGTCAGGACGCCGCCCGAGGTTTGCGACCAGTCACACCCACGGCCGGCGTTGTGCCGCGTGCTGACGGTGCGCTGAAAAACGCGCCGTACATTTCGCAGAACTGTAAGGAAATCGCTCCTATCGCGGCCACGTGCGCCGCAGGAATGACAAAACCCTCGCACGGTGGCAAGGGTTTTGACAAGTCTTGTCGCTCGTGGGAAAGGAGCAACACAGTGGAGGCGGCGGGAATCGAACCCCTGGCGAGTTCTTCGGGAAATACCGCCATTGAGCCACAGGGCGGCGCAGAAAGTGGCGCAGTTGACGCATCGGCAGAAACTAGCAGCCAGATTGACGCCGGCCTGGTCGCGGTAATCCAAGCGTGGCCCCGGTTGCCCGCCGCGGTCCGGGCAGGGATCCTGGCGATGGTCCGGGCGTCTAGTTGAATGCCGTAACGGACTGCTTGGCTTCGCGAGCACCTGATTTCGAGTCCTACCTGGGCACCTGTCGCCTGCGTCCAAAGGCGTCTAAAGTTGCCACGTGTTTGAGCTTGGAGCGACCGCCAAATTCCGCGACTGTCCAAGAAGTGCCCCAGTGTCCCGCGTATTGGCTACAGTTTGGCTACAAATCCGGGGTCCAAAATCCTCTAGTGTTGGCCGGCCGCTTCCGACAAGCACCAGGTTCGTCGCTCGGCCTCATCGCCCCAGTTTTCAATCGGTCCAGCCGTAGCCAAGTCGTTGCGCTCGTCGCAGAGGCGTGGGTCCCACGCAGAGGTCGCGCGAACTGTCGATGGTCGGCGGGCAATTCGGCCAGCATTTTCTTCAAGCAAGTCGCGCGACCAGAAACCGGTCACGTCCTCGCGCCACCAGCGCATCTTCGCGAACCAGGTTCGCAGAATGACTTACAACTCCAGCTCTTCGATGAGCTGCTGGAACTCGCGGCGTGCACGGAGCGAGTCCGAGAATGAGAGTGTCTCGCCACGGATGTACTTTGCTTCGGCCGCTGCCTCACCGCTTTTTCGCGCAATGGCCACGGCCCGCTTCAGGGCCCCCAGCGCCAGGTTTTCGTGCTTGAGCTTGTCCTCTTTAGCCGATTGCGAGATCAGGCCATAAATGCAGGCGACGTTGTGCATCACAAGGTAGTTGTCGCAGCCTCTCAGTAACGCCGCCGAGGCCTCACTGCGCGCCTCTTCCGACTGGTCGCTCTGCGCCCCCGCGAAGCCGAGACCTGCGTGCGATTCCGGATTGTCTGGATCAATTCGCAGCGCTTCGGCAAAGTCAGCCCGTGCCAGGTCGGCTTTGCCTGCGGACACATAGGCCCAACCGCGGCTGATTGTGCAGCCGTACGTCGTCGCCGCCGGTGCCGAGTCCATCGGAGTACGAGGCGATGGCCAGCGGCAGTTTGCCGATCAGCTCGCGCACGGATCCCAGCTCGAGATAGTGCTGAGCGGTCGGAGAGCCAGTCGCGATCGCAGCCTGCAATTCTGCTTCGGCGCACGAACAGGGCCTGCGTCCGCGGCTCTCCATCCAGCTCGAGCGCCAGTCGCCGCAGCGATTTGCCCATTTCCAACCCGGGATCGATCGCGGTGCCCGCCGCATGGAGCGACGCCGTCGCGAGGAATCGGGCAAGATCAGCCTGGCCTTCAAGGTAATTCAATTGTCGAAAGCGTCCCTGGGCGCGCAGCCAATACGCCGCACCGAAATCGGGGCGCGCCTCGACAACCGTCGTGAAATCGGCGTCCGCGGAGTCAAGGTTTCCTTCTCGCAAGAAAAGCTGGCCACGATAGAACGCCGCTTCGACCAGCCGCGATTCCTTGGGTGAAGCGAGCACTGCGTCGAAATCGGCCCGGGCCGCTTCGAAATCCTGGCACAGCCAATGGGCCACGCCGCGATTCAAGCGCGCGGGCTGGAACGCCGGATCGATTTCAATAGCCTTATTCAAGTCGGCAATCGCTTCGTCGCGCCGGCCGGCCAGCGCAGGCCAGGCCTCTGGCGCCGTACCCCCAAGGCACGTCGGAGCGTAAAGCAATGCAGCCGCCGAAGGCCTCGATTGCCTCGCTGGTACCGCCGAGCGCCAGCAGGCAGCGGCCGAGTTGATAGCGGGCCCAGTATTGGCGCGGGTCCAACCGCAAAGCCTGCCGATACGCCTCGACGGCCTCGACGAGGTGAACACGTTGAGACTTAGATTTATCGTGCAGCCAGGCAGCGCTTGCCCCCCAATCCTCCGATCGCCGCGATTCGCCGCGCAAGAACCAGTCTTGAGCCGTCAGCACAGTGGTCGCGGCGTCGGCCAAAGCCAAGTCGCGTTGTGCGGCGCCCTGTTGCTTTAGCAACTTCAAGCATTGGCTGCGCAATCGGTAGTAGCCCTGGGACGGTTTTTGGATCTCTCGCGCCCGTTCGAGAAGTCGCGAGCGCGGCCCGGGCGTTGGACTCGTCCGTTTGGGCCTGCAAACGTGCGCGGGCCATGACCAGCAGCAAGTCGTGCTCGGCCTGTTGAAACTCGGCTCGCAATTCGACCAGTGGAAAGCTCTCGAAACGCTGGTGCCAAGGTGTGGCCACCGCGATCGCCGCCTCTCCTAGAGTGGCGGCACGGCCCATGTCGTAATACGGAATGCGCTCCGCCACTGGATCGAGATTAGCCGCAAAAAACTGCTTTGATCGGCCAGGCGATAAAACTCCGCTAGTTCCTCGCGAGCCTGCTCGCGATCAGCCAGTTGCGCGGCCCTGCGGTGCGCGAACCCGGCCAGCGAGGCCAGAACCAGTAAACTACCCATGACCAGACTGCGGGCAAAGCCTCGGCGATGCCGCCGAATCCAGCGCGCGAAGCGAGCCGGCGCCGGCTCTCGATAGGCGGTCGGCGGCTCGCCCGCCAGATAACGCTGCATGTCCTCAGCCAGCGCGAGGGCCGTGGGATACCGGTCGTGCTTCTCAAAGGCCATCGCCTTCAGGCAAACGGCCTCCAAGGCCCGGGGGATCCGCGGATCAACGGTCCGTGGATTGTCGGGGCGACGGCGACACGCCAACTCGATGATCTCGTATTGGCTCGAGCCCCTGCGGGGAGGGATCGAGGTGAGGATTTCGTAGAGCGTGCTTCCAAGCAGATAGACGTCACTGGTGTGGTCGATCTCCTCGGTTGTGCCACGCGCTGCTTCCGGCGACATGTACGTCAGGGTGCCGATGATCGCGCCGTCACGTGTCGAAGACGATTCGCCAATCTCGACACCCGCCGACGCATTGCCCGGACGGTCGGGCTGGCCGATAACCTTGGCGAGCCCCCAGTCGAGAATCAGCGTCTCGCCAAAGGGGCCGAGCATCACGTTGTCAGGCTTGATGTCGCGGTGCATCACGCCCTTACTGTGCGCATAAGCGATCGCATGACAGAGGTCGACGAAGATCTGCAGCAGTCGCACGAATTCGACTTCGCCGGTCCAGTCGGCTCGCCGCTTGTTGCGATGAAACTCGATGATTGCTTCGGAGAGGCGGCGTCCTTCAATGAACTTCATCACGTAGTACGACTGGCCCGAGTCATCGGTCCCCAGATCGTGCAATGGCACGACGCACGGATGTTCCAATTGGCCGGTAATCTGGGCCTCGATCAAAAAGCGGGCTTGCTGGTCGCTTCGCCCGCTGCGCAACTTTTTCAGCGCCACGCGACGGCCAATTCTGGCGTCATGAGCCACCCACACCTCGCCCATGCCGCCGCGAGCATGGAACTTGACCGGCTGGTATCGCGCCGCCGCGAAGTATGGGGCTTTGGGAACGAGATCGACCGTCCGAGGCGGTTCCTTCGACGAGTGATCGTCATAGATGCCCGTTGAGTCATAGACGCTCGAACCGCCTGGACTGTCCATTCGGGCACCGTTGACTAGGCACCCCACATGTTCGCAATCTGCGAAGAATTCCCGCAGTTCGGCCGCGCACTGAGGATATCGCTCAAGCCACTCCTGCGGCCTTCCAGCGACGCCAGCCGCCTCCTGGCGGAGGAATTCGGCTATGATTCTGTCGAGAAGTTGATCGTCGTGGCTGGAAGCATTATCTGGCAAGATCATGAATCACCTTCGTCATTGAGCAATTCGCGCAATCGTTTCAGTCCGCGTCGCAGTAGGCCGGCCACAGCAATTTCCGTGCGTCCAATGCGAGCCGCGATCACGCCCAACGCGCAACCGTGCAGATCGCGCAGCTCGATCGCGGTGCGTTGGCCATCGGGTAGTTCGGCCAACGCCGCGGCAAGAGCCACTAACTGCTCGTTGGCCATCGCGTATTCGCTGGGGCCCTTCTCGTCGGCGGCCAGCCAGTTGTCGAGCCGAGCGGCTGATTCCTGCAACGCGGCTTCGAGCGATGCCTCGAGATGCACGTTGCGCTTGCCGCAGCGGACTTTGCGCAGCTCATCGGCTAGATTCCGCGCCAGGATGCGCCGCAGCCAGGCCGCCTTCTCCCGATCGTTGTTGCCGCGAAAGTCCGCCATCGATTGGTGCGCTTCGAGCAGTGATTGCTGCACGACGTCCGACGCGTCGAGCTTGGCTTGCAGCAGCGCGTCGATTTGAATTCGCGCGAGCATGTGTAAGTACGGGCGAAAGCGGTCAAGCCCGTCGAAGTCGCCGTCGCCGTTGCGCCGCAGTCCTTCGTCAGCCGGATGTTCCACCCGTCGAGCCCCCCGTGGCGGTGTTGGCAGATGTGGTTGAAGCGCCTTGGGCCGGGGGACCGCTCGCGGGGAGGCGCTGAAACCGGCCCCGATGCCGAGCGCCTCGTCTCGGGCTTCGGCGGTTGACCGGCCTTGTCTGCCGGTAGTCGGCCGGAGGCTGTCGGCGACGTTGTACGCCCGCCGTGCGCGGCGGTGGATAGCGCGGAGCCGGCGGCCCCCTCCACTGGGCGGTCGTCGAAGGTGCGCCGCGGACGCGGCGAGGAGCTGCGAGACTGGTCCGACGAACGCACACCGTTCAGAAACCGATTCATCGCCCGCCAGAACTGGCTGGTTGCTTGTTCCGTCGCGGGCGTCTTGCCCCCACGACTCGGAGATCCTCGCAGCCCGCGCCAAAATCCGCCCGTCAGCCCGTCCCACAAGTCGGAAGCAATGTCGCTGAGAACTGCGAACGCTTCGTTGGCTGCCGCGCGAGGCTGCCTGGCCCCAGCCGACCCGGCGCGCGCAGCCCTGACTTGAGGAGCGCTCCATGAAGTCGTCGATTCCGACGTCGCCGAGTTTGAGGCAGTCACCAGATCGGTCGCTCCCATCGCAAAGGTGCGCGACATCGTCGCGCCTTGCAACGCCGATAGTCCCGTGGCAATGCTGCCCAAGGCTGATGGCTCGTCCGCAGCGATCGGCGAATCGACCGGCTGTGGCGCCGGCGCCTGCGCGAACGCCGCGAATTCGCCGAAAGTGAACGCAAACTGAATCGTTCCCGTTCTAAGCAAGTCGGTAAACGACGTCGTGGCGGACCCCTGATCGCTCAGGTAGACCAGTCCCCCGCGTGCTCCGCTGGGAACGTCCGCCACGCTCGCGCGTATGTACCGACCGGATTGGGGATGACCACCACCTCGACGATGCCGCCCACCTCGACGAACGCGCGAGGCAGCCCGTTGGACACCGATTCGTCCTTGAGATTGTAGGTGAACGACCGCCCATCCGGGTCGTTTAGGCCAATCGATACCGGGTCGAGAAACAGAATCGCCAGGGAAACCAGCCGGTCGGCCAGGGGGCCCAACGCCGGGTCAAATCGCGCGACAATGTTGTCGAGCAGTTCACGTGTAATCGCGGACGCATCGCCGTATGCACTGAGCCGCTTGTCCAGAAGCGCGCCAGATCGTTGTGAAACTGGGTCAGAAAGCGCGTGCCAGCCTCGAAGATCGATAAATCGCCCAGAGTCGTGACGGAGTGGACCAACAACTCGCCGTTCAACAGGGCCCCCTCGTGGATCACGCCACTGCCGGCCGACGCCACCGGGTGACCATGAATTCCGCTTGACGGCGAGAGCAAGCTCAGCTCGTCGACGTTGAACGGCGCCGCGACGACGTTGGCCGAGACGTCCACCTCGTACGATCCCGCGGGCAAGGGCTGGCCAAACAGCAGGGTCACGGTTTGGCGACTGGCCGTCGGGTGTGTGAGCCCGCTGGAGACATCGACATTGCCGATCGGATCGTAGACGACCGCTAATGCGCCGGCGGAAATGCCGGCCCCGACGGGGACTTCCCGATCGTCGGCCGTGCCGCGGATTCCGTCCGCTCCCAGCCAGGTAACGCTGTAATTTGCCGGATCTTCGGCTGTAGAAGAATCCAGATGGTCTCCTTGAAACACGAGCACGAGGGCCGTCGTGGGCCCTCCAGGTTGGCCGTCCTGCCCCGGCAACAGGCTCTGGGCTTCGACGTTGACTACTTGAGGCAGGGTGTCGATGACCAACGTGTACGCGCCGGTCCCCGGTTCGGCCCCCGGCACGCGGCGGCTCGAAACGTGGACGAAAAGCGTTTCACCCTGGCGTGCCACGATGCGGAGCCGCTCGCCGGCGCCGCGGAGACCCCCGGCCGCGTCGTAGACTTCCATCAACAACCCCGCCCCGGCTATGTGTTCGAATCCGCTGGAGAAATCAATCACCTGGTCACGCGAGCCGGGGACCACTTCGGTGGGAACCTGGAGGCGATACCAGGCGTCGGGGTGGTCGGGCGTGATTGTCAGCGTGGGCAGCACGAGGTGGACCGCGGTGCCGAGGTCGCGAGCCGAATCGCGCGAGTCGTTTTGTTGCAACGTTGGCAGCTTTCCGAAAGTGACCAGGACTCCTTCGCGGTCGACCACGACGACGTCGAGCACGCCGTCGTTGTTGACGTCGCGAACGTGCACATCGAGGGGCCCGCTGGCTGAGGCTAGACGCACGGGGTCACTAAAGCCGTCAAAGTTCCCATCGCCATCGACCAAGCCGGCCATGACCACGATTTCCGCCGGACCGCTGAACAGGGGGATCGTGCGTCCGTTGTTGGCGACGATCAGGTCGGGCCGGCCGTCCGGCACTCCGACGATCAGCCCGCCGTCGGCATCGACCGAGGCAAAGTCGGCGACCGCCACTGCCACCGGGAATTGACCAACGCTGGCGGTCGTGTCCGCCTGGAAGGTGCCGTCGCCGTTGGCCAGCGCGTAGTCGATTTCGCTCGTGTTGTTCTTCGTGGCGACGACGTCCAGTTTTCCGTCGCCGTCGAGGTCGGCCACGTCAATGCCGGGGCCGTTAGCCGGCAGCGCCGGTACATCTTGCAGTCGGAACGTTCCGTCACCATTGCCCAATAAGACGGTCGTGCCATCCGAAAAGTCGCGCACTAGTAAGTCGTTATTGCCATCATGGTCCAGGTCGGCAATCCGGATCGAGTTGGTCCGGTAAGGCTCCTCCCGGGTCAATGGGATGGGAGTCAGGATCTTGAACGTACCGTTGCCGCGGCCAATCAGAATGCCACCTTGAGCCGCGCCGGCCGTCGAGTCGACAACCGCCAGGTCGGGTATGCCGTCGTTGTTCAAATCGCCGGCGGCCAGTGCAAAGGGGGCGGACGTGGCATCGAATCGTCGCTGCGGCTGGAATGTGCCGTCGCCGTTGCCCAACAAGACCGAAATGTCGCCAGACGAGGTGTTGACGACGGCGACGTCGAGCCTACCGTCGGCGTTGAAATCAGCGATTGCCAGATCGCGATGGAAGGTCGTCAACTGCTGCAGCGTGAACGGCCCGCCAGGCTGAAACGCACCGACGGCAAAATTCATCGGCGCCTCGTACGTTCCATCGCCATTGTTCACCAGCACGCTGATCATGTCGACGCCGACGTGCGTGACGACGATGTCGAGCGCACCGTCGCCATTGAGGTCGGCCAGCGCCGACTCGGAGGGTCCGGTTGCCAATGGAAAGAAGAGCATCGAGCTGTCGCTTGCGGCGAACTGATCGTGATCGACGAACTCCAGCGAAAAATCCCCTTGTGTCTCTTCATCGCCCACAACGTGCAGATAGACCGCTTGATTGCGGACAACGCTTACGTTGACCGTTGCCGCGCAATCGGAAGCCTGCCCTGAAGCGAGCACAGCGAACGTTTTTGCGTCGAGCACTTCCAAATGGAATGTGCCTTGCGCGTTCGCGCCTTCAGTCAGTGTGACGGCCAGCGATCCAGATGCCGCGATTCCCAGAGGGTAGAACGCTTCGTCGCCCACAGCCAGGCTACCTGGCTGTAGGCCGTGCACCTGCGTACCCAGGTCGGCTGTCAGCGAGCGCACGCTGAGCGTATAGCGGACTGGCCCGACGTCCGCAGCACCGTGGCCCGGAGACAATCGGACGAAGTACGAGCGACCAAACGGACTGGGGTAGACGAGAGTCTGGCCGATGGTCTGTCCGTTGTCATCGAGGACGGGCGTGCCCGCGGCCAGCGGCGTCCCGTTGTCGTCGAGAAGCTCGAGCCGGAGCGCATCCCCAGGCTCGACCTGCGTGGCAGTGACCGTCAGGTCGCCGGTTGCCGCCGTGCCGACTCGGAACCAATCTTCGTCGCCGGGAGCCATCGACAGCTTCGGCACGTCGCGGGCCACGATGCGCCCCAGGTCGATCGCAGTGCCGGGCAAGTCGTTGGGCTCGTAGCGATCGTTCGGCGGCGGCGGGGCGCGTCGACGGAAAACCGCGTAAAGTGAATATTCTGGCTGCCTTCTTGCGTGTCGGTCCAGGCCGCGTACGCCGTCTGATTGGCCAACCCCAAGCCGAGAAAGTCGCCCAGGTAGAAATCGGTCGCGCCGGTGGCATCCTGGAACGCGCCTTTGTCGGCGTCGAACGATTGGTCGGTCAGGCGGAAGTTGCGAGTGAACGACTGGCCACCGTCGGAGCTGATCGCGCCGAAGACGTCCAGAAGATGGCTAGCCGGATCGCGCCGCGTGTCGTACCAAATCAGGGCCACGTTGCCCGCGGCGTCAACGGCCAACCGCGGGATCGCTTGGGCGCTGGCCACGTCGCCGGGTCCGCCGGCACTGTGGCCGTCATTGTCATCATTTACGACCCCGGCGAGCTGCGAATCGATTTCAAACGTAGTCTGCCAGGTCGCGCCGTAGTCGGTCGAGCGGGCGAAGATGACGTCTGCGTCGTCGCGGGTGTTTCCCTGAGCGTCGACGACCGTATTGGCTTCGGCCACGTAGACGTAGCCCGGCCGGGAAGGATCGGCCGCAACAGCCCGCACCACTTGCACGCGGAACGAGTTGTTCGACAAAGGAAACGGGAAGGGGGCCAGATTGACGCCGAAGGGAAATAGCGCGCCGGTCTGCGGATCGGGATGGCTGAACGACTGGCCGCCATCCGTGGAATGGTGCAGGACGAACTGCGCCCCACGAAACTGTGAGACGTAGACATCGCCCTCGGGCCCCACCGTGACGTGCGACCAGTTTTCGAACCCCTGCCCCGCGGGCACGCCGGTGCCATAGAACAAGTCTTCGTTGAAGATCACGCTCACCGGGTCGGGGCTCTGGCTCGGATGTGATTCGAGCTGCTCTTGCCAGGTTTGGCCGTCGTCGCGCGAGACGGCGATCATGATGTTGCTGCCGCCGCCGGAGTCGGGTTCACCGGGGTATTGGCCTGCCGGGTAGTAGCGCGACCACACTTCGTACATGTTGCCGTAGTTGGGGTTCGGCTGCCCGTTGGGCAAGGCCGAATACGTGTCGATCGCCAGGTCCGGAATAATCTCAAAGGGGACTGAGTTGACACCATCGTAAAGATCCGAGGTAACGGCCACCGGCGTCTCAAAGTGCAGCCCGCCGTCGTCGCTGCGGCTAACAAAAACGCCGTTGTTCGACTGAAAGCCGAGCGCTCGCGGGTCGCCGCCGCCTGGATTCGTGAGCGGCGGCTGGGGGCCGAGGAACGTCGCGGCCATGAAGCTGACGTGCAGCCCTCCGGTGGCGTCGAACTGGACGATCGGGTTGGCCGCTCCCTGGTCGAATCCCTGCGGCAGCGAAACCGACGTATATTGCCATTGATTCCCGCCGTCCTCGGACGTCGCCACTGCGATGCCCGCGTAGCCGGTCGTCAGCAGTGAGTAGTCCATGTATGCAACGACGACATGGTTGGCGTCGTGCGGGTCGACCGCCACCGAGGGCATCTGCTGGACGCCCAGGTCATTGGTGATGGGTCGATCGACGATGGAGCTGTCGGCTGGGAACTGGGCAAACAATCCAGGCACTCCACCCACGGCCGAGGGCTGAAGCCCGGCGAAAGGATCCTGTGCTCCCAGCGTCGAAGCTGACAGAAGGTGTCGCGGTTCCAATTGTTCGAACCACGCACGACGCAAGGCTTTGCACGCAGAATCTCGGCGCACACGTTTGACCATGACCTGCGACCGGCCCAGCCGGAACCAAAAGCTTGGACCACCCCCATTGGGGAGTTTGTCATCTTATATCTATTAGGCGTCAAAATAGAAATGATTGACCGCGAGATTCTGGTTTTTTGTATTCAGAAAGCGGTGTTTGAACCACGAGCCGGGTTCGAAATCCCTAAGTCCACTATGGTTTCGGGTGGGCTGTCGCGTCCGACGGATCTTGGGGTCGAACTCAGGAAGCCTTCGGCCGACAAGTGCTTCTCCAATCGCTCTCTCACGCGGCGGTTCTAAAAGTGTCGCGCCCGCGATCGGCAAGGACGGCGGCGAATGCATCCAGCGCTGCGTCGGCGGTCCCTCCTGCGAGCCGAAGGCGCTTTTAGGTCGTTCGACGCGGCGCTTCGATCCAGATGAGTTCGCGTCCGCCGACACCGGCCGCTGTCGCCCAACCTCAACGCGTTCGTGGAGCGCTGGATCCAATCGATCAAGCACGAGTGCCTGAACCACTTGATCGTGTTGGGTGAAGGTCATTTGAACTATCTTGTGGAGCAGTACGTCGAGCACTACCACATGGAGAGGCCGCATCAGGGAATTGGCATCGACAACACCGTGCTGGTGCCGCGCAGTCCGCCTAACGAGAGCGTCCCTCAGTTAGACGAGATCGAGTCACGCGAGCGGCTGGGCGGGTTGCTAAAATCGTATTCGCGCAAAGCGGCATAGCGCGGATCCCCCCTGTCGCGGGCTGGCGGCTTGCGTCAATGCTGCGCCAGTTGCTGACAATTGTCGGGCCCAAAGCCTCGTCACGCCATTCCTAGGCGCGGCGAATAGCTTAGATTGCTCATTGGTTCGGAGATTCTGCGATCATGCACATGCCGGATCCATCCGCACTCCACCGATCCGATCGCCCGTCAATATTTTTTGTACGGGAACCGCGGCGGCTTAGCGAGCCCCTGCGACGTCCGCTGGATCGCGTGCGAAGAACGAATGCACGAATCCCTGGTCGGTCGCACCCTGCCGGCTGATCAGAACGAGCGTGCCGCCATTTTCCGAAAAGAGCACGCTCTCCAAGGGCGTTTCGACGCTGATCGTCCCCAACTCGTCGCCGGTTTCGACGTCGACGATCCGTGCCTGACTATTGCCAACGTGCACGAGCCGCCTGCCGTCGGGAGACAGACTGCAAGCGTTTCCGTAAGCCACTTGAAACTCGCACACGGGCGAGCCCGTCATTCCGTCGCAAACGGATACGTTACGGCCATCTCGTTTGAGAATGCGAGGACCATCTTCAACGGCGAGAAGCTCCACGGTTCCAACCCCCAGCGGCGTCCAGTGACCCGTGGTCAGATCGCACCGCGCACATTTCGAATCCGAGCCGATGACGATCGCCTCGCCGCCGGCAAACCAGCAAAGCTCGTCCACGTGACTGGGATCCAGCGACGGCCCTTCCTCTTCGTTGACGGCAACGCGATGGAGCACGCGCCCGTCACGGCTGTCGCGAATCAGCAATTCCCCGGCAGAAAAAGTGGCCAGCCGCGAGGAGGCGGCGTCGAATTTTGGATTCAACTTGCTTTCGAATTCGGCGACAACCCGGGCATTTCGTCCGGCGCCGTCGAATCGAATCAAGCAATAGCTATCGAGATTGGCTGTCGTGGCAAAAACCGCGTCTTGACGCGTCCCTTGCGACGGCCAGGTCGACGATGTATCCGGGGCGTTGGCTGTCAAAGACTTTTTCGGAGCCGCCGGTTGCCAGGTCGACCGCCACGAGCGACGATCCGGCTTTGTGCCAAAGTCGCGTGCCCGCGCTGCTCACTTGCACGGTCCTGTCGAGCCAGTTCGACGCGTGCGGAACCGCGCAAGTGTGTCCGGAACGTGTCGGAGATCCGAGCTTGGTGATTCGCACCTTGCCTTCCTGCAATGCCACGGCAAGTTGCCGACCGTCCGGCGAGAAGCACATCTCGTGCACATTTCCCACGCAGGACAGGGTCTCGACCAGCGAACCGTCGCCCACTCGGCGTATCCAGGCCATGGTACCGCGGTCGGCCAACGCGACGTATTGGCCGTCTCGCGACGTGGCCAACCCGCGCCACGATCCATGGCTGCGGCCAGGGACGCCGCTCGCCCGTCACGATGTCAGCGGTCTGCACGCCGCTGCGCGGATCCGAATAGACGATCGTTCGCTGGTCGGGGCACAATCTCAGAGCACAATACTCCCGGGGCGTGGCTGGCGTCAGATCGTATTGGACGGGAGTCAACTTGGCGCCGTCGAGGTCCCACTCCTGGATGACGTGAAACTCATTGATCGTCACGATTCGTCGCCCTTCAAGCGCGAGATCCAGGTCGTAGATCATGCCGAGCGCGGCGGTCTCACGGTGCCGCGGCTCTCCCGTCGCCACATCCCAGACGGTCAGCTTTGGGAGCGTTCCAAAGGGAAGCTTGCGCGTGTCAGGAGTCGTGATCAGCAGCTTGCCATCCGGCGTGAATACGCTGCGAAACACGGGCTGATCGCTTTGCATCGGCGCGCCCGCCGGCTGCCAGTCCGGCGCGTGCCAAAGCCGGGTTGTGTTATCGCAGCTGACCGTGGCCACCTTCTGGCCATCGGGTGAAAAGCGAATGTCATTGACGCAACTCGCGTGAGCCTGGAATCGGCGCACGGGTGCGAACGTCGAAGCATCCCAGGTATTGACAAAGCCGCCCTCCGTTCCCGCCAGGATCTGCTTTCCATCAGGCGAATAGGTGACAAAATAACAGGGCCCCCCCTCGGAAATCAGATCGGTCCGACCGACGAATTCCAGTTTGCGCAGCAGGTAGTGCCACTCGAAGCCTCGCAGATCGTCACGTCCCGCGGCGGGCCGGCAATCCTCCAGCAACGTGGTCAGGAGATCGGCTCGGCCCTGACCGTATGCGTCGAATGCACGACGGATTCTCGTTCCGTACAGGCTCCGCCACAACTGGCGGTCCCGTGCTTGGATCTCGCGCAGATCGCGTTCTGACTGGACCCGCAGCCGGATCGCCTGGTCTTTAGCCGCCGCCTCGCGCTCGGCGATCGCTTCGGCGCCGCGGCGCGACTCATCAATACGAATGGCTGCGACCGTCGAAACCGTGGCCACCGTCAGCAAGAGCAATAACACGCCCGCGGCCAGGCTGGCGACCGCCGGCTGTCGCCGCGTCCAGCGGACCAGTCTCTGATAGGTCGGCAGTGGCCTGGCCTGCGTCGGCGCACCGGCCAGGTAGCGTTCCAGGTCGGCGGCCAATGCGCCGGCCGTGGCGTAGCGCCGCTTGGGATCCTTCTCCAGGCACTTCAGACAAATCGCCTCCAGGTCGCGGCGAATCTCACTACGCACCCGGCGCGGCCGCACCGGATCGCTGCTCAATATCAGCCGCAGACAATCGGCCTCGCTGGGCCCATCGAAAGGTTTGCACCGCGTGAGCAGCTCGTAGAGAACCGCTCCCAGTCCGTAGACGTCGGTGGCCGGACCGATCTGGTCCTTGACGCCGCGCGCTTGTTCAGGGGCCATGTACGCGGGCGTGCCAATGGCCGTACCGCTGCGGGTCGCTTCGTGCTCGCGCTCCAGGAGCTTCGCCAGCCCAAAGTCGGTCAGCTTGGGTAGATAGCGGTCCAGTTGCCCAGTGGTGGCGCCTTCGTCGAGCGGCTCCAAAAGCACGTTGCTCGGCTTGATATCGCGGTGGAGCACGCCCCGGGTGTGGATATGGTTCACGGCGCGGGCCAGACTCGCGACCAGGTTGGCCGCCTGCTCTATTGGCGAGGCCAGCGCATGCGCCCGCAAGCCATTGGGCCAGGCTCGGCCCCGTGCAATAGGCCGAAGCGATATAGCACAGCGGACCGGCCTCGCCAGCTTCATAAACCTGCACCAGCGATTCGTGGCTGAGCTGCGCCGCCACTTGGGCCTCGCGCAAGAACCGCTCCCGCATCGCTCGTACGACGAGCGTTTCGGGCCGGGGCACCTTCAGCGCCACCCGCCGCTTGAGCAACGGATCGTATGCCCGAAAGACGACCCCCTGGCCGCCGCCGCCGAGGCGTTCCTCGATCTCGAACCGGCCGATGCAAAGTGGCGCTCCTGCGCGTCCGCAACCTCGGAATCGCTCCCCGCGAGCTTCATCTCCTGCAAGTCCTGCTGCCACGAATCACCGGAGTCGCTGCTGCGCTCGTCCGTCAGGCGGATCCGTTCGAGCATCGCCAGGCATTCGCGCATCTGCGCGAACTCGTTAACCCCTGCGATTCTTCCGACGGCCCCTGGGGTGCCGACTCGGACGCGACCAGTCGCTCGTGATACTGGATGAGCCACTGGCCGGAAGTTGCCGATTGTGGAGAACTGCTGTCACTCATCGTGGGTCCCAAGTGTCTTGGTCAATTGATTGATCGCGCGGAGCCACAGTGCCCGAGCCGCACCCGGTGAGCGGTTCATCCGCCGGCCGATCTCGTCAAACGGCAGCAGCTTCCAGTTGCGAAGTTGAATGACTTGTTGGTGTTCGCTCGACAGGCTGCTGAGCGCCAGCGAAACCCGCTCGGCTTCTTCGGTAGCCACCATCTGGCGGCTGGGCGTGTTGGTTTTGACGGGCTTGGCCCGCGCCAGGCGAGCGCTGGCGGGTCCGCCGTCGAGCGGCACCTCGCGGGCCACCGATCGGCGCTTGGCGTTGACATAGCGGCGGCGGACGTCGGAGATCCGGTGCATGAGAATTCCGCGCAGCCAGGCCAGCAGGGCTTCTGGCGAATCGCCTTCAAACCGGTCAAAGGCATTCTGGGCCGCGACGAACGTTTCTTGCACCAGGTCGCTGGCTCCGATCTTGGCCCTAAGCCGCTCGTCGAGTTCTTCCTTGGCGATCAGCAGCAGGTAAGCCCGGCACGACTGCAGCACCTGTCCGACGGCATCGGCCGAGCCGTGCTGAGCAGCGTTGAGCAACTCCTGGCTCGGGCCGGAATGCGTTGGGCGAGTGTGCACGAGCGTCGGGTCGGAAGGGGAATCGCCAGGCGAGCCGAGTGCTCGCCGACCGCTCGAAAGCGTTCGCCAGTATCGACCACCGGCTCGCGGAGGTCAAGCAACTCGGACCCCGCCAGGCGTCGCCGTTGTCCGGGCCGGAAAAAACTTGGCGATTGCGCGTACGATTCGGTCGCCGACTTGCGCATGGTGCTATAGCGGTGTGTTGGACGGGGGCTGAGGCCATTTTGGTGCGTCAAATGGCAGCCCAACCTCCCCGTCTCAACGCTCCCCGTCTCAACGGCCTCCCGGCCAGCCTAATCGTGTCCCGCGGGGGCCGCGGGAGCAACCGTCCGAATGACCCACGTGAGAGTGCCCATTCTCGCTCGACCATGCGTCCCCGTGCCAAGAAATGTGAGGAGCTCATGACCATGGTCCGCCGCTCGGCTCTGCTCGTTTTGGCATTTGCCGCGATTGCAGAGTCGCGTGCTCGCCCAGTACTCGCTGACCACGTTTCTCCCGTTCGACGGCACCAACGGGTCTGCCGCAACAGCGATCCTCGCTGACGCCGATGGCAATCTTTTCGGCACGACGCCCGATGGCGGCGCGGATGGCCTCGGCACGGTCTTCGAGATCGCCGCCGGCTCAAGCACGGTCACGACGCTGGCAAGCTTCGACGGCACGAACGGGTCGAATCCTCATGCCGGCGTGATCGCCGACGCGACCGGGAACCTGTACGGCACGACTTTTTTTGGCGGGCCGTCCGGCCTCGGCACGGTGTTCGCGCTTCCCGCTGGATCAAGCACGATCACCACGTTGGCGGCGTTCGACGGCACGAACGGCTCGTACCCGCAAGGGAACAATTTTGGAGGAGTGCAGGCCGGCCTAGTCGCCGACGGCAGCGGCAATCTCTACGGCACGACGGCCTTTGGCGGCGACTATGACCAAGGCACGGTCTACGAACTGGCCGCCGGCTCTGGCACCATTACCACGCTCGTCAGCTTTGATGGCACCAATGGCGCGAGTCCCGTTGCCGGCCCAGCCATCGACTCCAGCGGCAATCTCTTTGGCACGACGACGGCCGGCGACAACGTGGGCACCGTCTTCGAAGTTGCAACCGGCACGCACGACTTGTCGACCCTGGCGGTGTTCGACGGCACGAACGGGGGCGTTCCCACTTTCAACTTGAGCACCGACAGCAGCGGAAACCTGTACGGCACGACGGTAGGCGGTCGCGGATTCACTCCGACCGTGTTCGAGGTGTCCGCGGATACGCACGCCTTGACGACGCTCTATACGTTCTCCGGCACCGACTCGACCACCGGGGTCGTCGTCGACGCGGCCGGCAACCTTTATTTCGGCGCGGGCGGAGGCTTTGCTACCGGTACGATATTCGAGCTCTCGGCCGACCACACCCTCTCGACGCTGGCAACCTTCGATGTCGGGTACCCAACGAGCCTCAATGCCGACGGCCAGGGGAACTTTTATGGCGCCATGTCGCTTGGCCGAGGAGGGGGCGGAATATTCGAGCTGGTCCACGTTCCCGAACCGTCGACGCTCGTACTGGCGTCGCTCGGGGCTGCGATGCTCCTTGCGACGTGGGCCCGCCGTCGAGGCTTTCTTGCGCCAGGTCCGTTGAAAACACTCGATAATGACAATCCCACGCGTCATCGTCACACCGTCTGTCGCTACGCCCATTGGCTCGGTTTTGGGGTGATCGATGTCATTTGCCGGAAATCGTTCGGTATCAAAGAAGGTTGCCTGTCATTGCCGCAAAACTTCTACTCCGCCAATAGCTGCCGAAGCATTCACCACGTGCGCTTCGTGCTCCGCTCCCGAATCGTGGCGCTGGCCCCTGAAGCCTAGATTGCTTTCACTAATCCCGTGTGCCTCGGCGCCTCTGGCCCCGATAGGCTCTCGGTCGCGGCCGCGTTGCAATCAAGACTGCGACGGAGCCCAACGAGGACGTCGACATGCCAATCCCTAGCAGGCGCGGTGTCTCGGTCCGTGCGGCGGCCCGGGCACGGAGCCCTCTCATTCCCAAGTTCAAAGCCCTGCGCATTGAGCAGCTTGAAGAGCGACGCTTGTTGAGCGTCACCGGGACGGTCACGTCCATGGCAGCCTCAGCGGCGGCGCTGCTTTACGGCGACTCGGTCGACTTGACGGCAACGGTTACCTCGCTCGATCCTGATATCCAATCACCCAGCGAAGGTACGGTTACGTTCCTGGACAATGGGGTTTCAATCGGCAGCGCGGCGGTTAGCAGCGGTTCCGCCGCCTTGACGAATCTCGTGTTACCTTTGGGAAGTCACCTCATTACGGCGGCCTACACCGATCCTCTTGGCTATTATGCGGATAGCCAGAGCACCACGCTGGGTCCAGAATCGATCATCACGACGATCGCCGGAACCGGCATGCGCGGCTACAGCGGCGACCAGGGCCCCGCCACTCAAGCGGAACTCTCTGCCCCCGACGACGTTGCTGTAGACGCAGCCGGCAATATTTTTATTGCTGACACTCAAAACAACGTTGTCCGCAGAGTTGACCATAGCACGGGCCTGATCTCGACCGTTGCTGGCAATGGCTACACGGACATATACGGCATGGGCGGCTTCAGCGGCGACGGCGGGCCAGCGACTGACGCTGAGCTGTCTTGGCCAGTGAGCGTCGCGGTTGATGCCGCAGGCAATCTCTTCATTTCCGACGAAGGAAACTCCCGAATTCGCGAGGTAAACCAGGCCACGGGCGTGATCACCACCGTCGTGGGGAATGGCACCAATGGCGACACGGGTGACGGCGGACCTGCCACGAGTGCTGCAATCTCAAACGTCTGCAGCATCGTACTTGACGTTGCAGGCGACCTGTTCCTGGCTGACCGATACGACGGCGTCGTGCGTGAGGTGAACGCGGCGACCGGCGAGATTGCAACCATCGCCGGGGTTCCGGGCAGCTTTCAGTTCGGCGGCGACGGCGGGCCAGCGACCTCTGCCACGTTCATGACGCCCGACGGGCTTGCCGTCGACTCGGCCGGCGACCTGTTCATTGCCGACTATAGCACCCAACGCGTCCGCGTGGTGAATCACACGACCGGTGTCATTACAACCGTAGCTGGAAATGGCATTCAAGGTAATACGGGGGACGGCGGCCCGGCAACCTCAGCCGAAATCAGTGCCGTAGCTGGAATCTGTGTCGACGTGGCCGGAAACTTGTACATCGCCGACTACCCTGGACTCATCCGCGAAGTCGCTGCCGGCAGCGGCACGATTTCAACCATCGCCGGCAATGGTAATTTCGGTTTCGCCGGCGACGGTGGCCCAGCGATCGAGGCTGAACTGTTCGTGCCGAATGACATCGCGCTGGATTCGGCCGGCAACCTGGTGGTTGCCGATACAGGCAATCAGCGAATTCGCCAGATCAACGCCGGCGCCGGCGGCGTGACGGTCACGGTCAGCCAGGCCACGACGACCATCGCGGTAACGGCGTCAACTGCGACCGTACTCGATGGCGAGACGGTTGATCTGACGGCCACGGTATCTCCTGTCGACACGGGCTGCGCCATCTCCGAGCGAGGGCACCGTCACGTTCCTGGACAACGGGGTTTCGCTCGGCTCCGCGGCGGTTGTCAGCGGCACCGCCCTGCTGGCAAATGTCGTCTTGCTTCGCCGGCCGCCACAATATCACGGCCAGCTACAGCGACCCCGAGGGCAATTTCGCCGCCAGCAGCACGACCGTTGGGCCCAATTCCGTCGTCTCAACAGTGGCCGGCAATCAGTTCGCGGGATATTACGGCGACGGTGGACCGGCCGCGGGCGCTGAATTGCGCTATCCGCAACATGTTGCCCTGGATGCGGTCGGGGACCTGTTCATCTCGGATCAATACAACCACGTCATACGAGAAATCAACCGCGCCACCGGTGTTATCACCACGGTCGCCGGCAATGGCAACCCCGCGGACACGACCGCGGGCTACGTAGGGGCTAATGGTCCGGCCACCGATGCTGAATTGTACTATCCGAGCGGCGTGGCGTTAGACGCCGCCGGAGACCTCTTTATCGCGGACGAAAGCAACCACGTCGTTCTCGAAGTCGACTACGCAACCGGAATCATCACGACCGTTGCGGGTGATAATGGCTCCCCTGGCTACAGCGGTGACGGCGGCTCGGCCATCGGGGCCCAAATGCACTATCCCGCCACCATCGCCGTAGACGAGGCCGGCGACGTCTTCATCTCCGACAGTTGGAACAACCGCATCCGCAAGGTGGACCATGCCACGGGCGTGATCACCACCATCGCCGGCAACGGGTCCGCTGGCTACGGCGGCGACGGCGGCCCGGCGATAGACGCTCAACTGAACAATCCCCAAGGCATCGTGCTCGACCCTGAAGGCGACTTGCTGATCGCTGATTTCGAAAACAATTGCATTCGTGAAATCGATCACGTCACGGGCATGATCGCCACGGTCGCCGGCAACGGAGTCGCAGGATACAGCGGCGATGGCGGGCTGGCAACGGCCGCCCAGCTTAATCTTCCTGAAGATATTGCCTTGGATGCAGCCGGCAACCTGTACATCGCCGACAGAGACAACCATCGCATCCGCGTGGTGGACCACAGCACCGGCGTAATCACGACCGTCGCCGGCAATGGGACCGCTGGCTACAACGGCGACCAAATCGATGCTACCAGTGCCGAACTGAATTATCCCACGAGTGTCGTTGTCGATGCCGGGGGTAATCTGTTCATTTCCGACAACACCAATCACCGCGTTCGCGAAGTCTCTGCTGTTGGAGCGACGGTGACGGTCGGCCACTTCAGCACCACGACGTCGGTATCGGCGTCAGCGTCGACGGTGCTCGATGGACAGCCGATCGATCTTACAGCCACGGTTTCTCCGGTCGATGCGGGCGCGCCATCTCCGAGCGAAGGCACGGTCACGTTCCTGGACAACGGCGTTTCGCTCGGCACCGCGGCAGTCGTCAGCGGCACCGCCCTGCTAGTGAATGTCGTCCTGGCTCCCGGCAGCCATCGTATCACGGCTAGCTACGGCGACTCCGTTGGCAATTTTAACGCCAGCAGTACGACCGTCGGGCCCACCTCCACCATCACTACAGCGGCCGGCTACGGGCTACCGGGCAACCTGCACACCCCCACGAGCGTCGCCGTCGACGCAGTTGGGAACGTATTCATCGCGGACAGGGACAATAACGTAATCCGCAAAATCGACCGCGGCACGGGAAACGTCAGTATTGTGGCTGGGACCGGAACGGCCGGCTTTACAGACGGCGGAGGCGTGGCCACGCAAGCAGAGCTGAATCAGCCCATTGGCGTTGCCGCCGATGCGGCGGGCAATCTCTATATTGCGGATGAGTTCAACAATATCATCCGCAAGGTCGATCTGGCCGCAGGCACGATCACGACCGTCGCCGGCAATCAAATTGGCGGCTATAGCGGCGACAACGGTCCGGCCACCGCGGCCGAGTTGAACAGGCCGAACGGAATCGCGATCGACGCGGCCGGAAATCTGTTCATCGCCGATTACGCAAGCAACGTGGTGCGCAAGGTCAATGGCGCCACCGGCATCATCACCACCATCGCCGGCAATGGAACGCAAGGCTATAACGGCGACGATATTCCGGCTATCGAAGCGGAGCTGAATGGGCCCAATGACGTCGCGGTCGACGCGGCCGGCAATGTGTACCTTGCGGATTTTTCCAATAACCGGATCCGCGAGGTAGAACATCTCACGGGTCTCATATCAACCGTGGCCGGCGATGGCCTCTTGCAGTCGCCGACGGGGATCGGTTTGGACGCGGCAGGGAACATCTACATCGCGGACCGAAATAACAATGTCATCCGCGAAGTCGATGCCATCACGGGAGCCATCACAACGATTGCCGGAACGTCGGTGGCCGGCTATAACGGCGACGGCGGTCTGGCCACGGCAGCGAAACTCAACGACCCCTGGGATGTTGCCGTAGACCCGGCCGGCAACGTATTCATTGCCGACGCCCTCAGTAATCGCGTGCGCCAAGTCACTGCCGTCGGCGCGACGGTGATGGTGATTCTCGCCACCCCAACGCCCATTGGCCCCGTGGGCACGGTGAACACGGCCTTCCCCAACTTTGCCTGGACGCCGGTTGCCGACGCGGCGAACTATCTGCTAATCGTGAAGGACGCGGCCACGGGGGCCAACGTCGATTTCACGCTCGCGCCCGACCCCACCGGTTATGCTCAGCCCAACTCCAACCCGCTCGTCTTCGGCCGCACGTACCAATGGACCGTGGCGGCGCGGGACAGCGCGGCCAACCTCAGCCCGGCAAGTGCGCCCGAGTTCTTTACGGTCTCCTTGCCTGGCGGTCCGGTGGGGGTCGTGACGACGTATTTCTCCGGTTCCGACGAGTCGGCCAACGCGACGATCGTACAGCCGGATGGAAAAGTGATCGTCGTCGGACAGGCCGGCGACGCCGGCGCGATGACGTTTGCCATCGCGCGTTACAACGTCGATGGTTCATTGGACCCCGCGTTCGGCCAAGGTGGAAAGGTCACCACCAGCATCAGCGGAATGTTTGACTCAGTGCGCGGCGTCGCCCTGCAAAGCGACGGCAAGATTGTCGTCGTCGGCGACACGGGGCCGACAGCCTTTGCCGACGCGGCGATCGTGCGCTACAACGTTGATGGGAGTCTCGACACCTCGTTTGGCAACGGTGGAATCGTCATCGAAGACATTGGCGGAATGGATGAGCAACAATTCAGCTGCGTGGCCGTGCTGTCCGACGGCCAGATCCTGATCGGAGGCGAAGCCAAGACGGCCGGCAATGGATGGTTCGAGTTCGCGCTCGCCAGGTTCAACTCCGATGGCAGCCTTGATCTCTCGTTTGGCACAAGCGGATCGGTCATGTGGGACTATATATACGCCTACGGACTTGGTGGCGAATACGCGAATTTCATGGTTGTGCAGCCGGATGGGAAGATTTTGTTGGGAGGACAACTCAGCCCTGATTCTTCCATCGCCGCCATCGTCGTGCGGTTCAATGCCGATGGAAGCTGGGATCAGGGATTTGGACATGACTGGCTTGCTGACGACTTAAGGGTACCAGCAGAAAACGGCGTGCTGACACTCTCCGACTTCGCGGCCGAGGCTCTCGTGATTCAGCCGGACGGCAAGCTCGATCTTGCTTGCACCGGTAGGAGCGGGGCGTCGTTAATACGATTGGATGCGAATGGAACCACATGGGACGACAGCTTTGGCTACGGTGGTGAAGGTATAATCTCGCTCAATTCGGCTGACGTATACGGCGAAGTCTTGGAGCCCGACGGCAGCATTCTATTGGCCGGCAGCTATGGACTGTTCGGAAGCGGCATAGCGCTCGCTCGTCTCACGTCGGCTGGAGCACTCGACGCTTCGTTTAACGGTACGGGTGTCAAACTGTACAGCTTCGGAGGCGTGGATGATGGAATCGCGGACGCCGTGCTGCAAACCGACGGCAAGCTGTTGGTTGTCGGCCACAAGGGGCTTCCTGATTCCACCTCACAGTTTGCCGTGGCCCGCTTCCTTGACGACGGCACGCCAGACCCGACGGAGCAAATGTTCGACTTGAATGGACCGTCTCGTGCCGGCTTGAGCTATACGACAAGCTGGTCGAATGCCGGCCCGGTGCATGTCACCGATCCGGCAGCCACCGTGAGCGATTCGATCTTGGCGAATCTGACGTCGTTGACGGTGGCCGTGTCCAGTCCGCAGTCAGGCGACACGCTAGTGGCCGACAACAGCACTCACCCGGCGATTGCCGTGTCGTTTGCCGCTGGCACGTTGAGCTTGAGCGGCAGCGCACCGCAGGCGGACTATGCCGACGTGCTGCGGACGATCACGTACGACAACAGCTCGCCGACGCTGGGCGTCGGCACGGTGACCTTGAACATCTCGGCGAGCGACGGCACGTTGACCAGTACGACCGAGACCACCACATTGCTGGTGGGCACGTTGGAGCTCGACCTCAACGGCGCCGCGGCCGGTACTGACTTCAGCTCGTCGTGGTCGGGCTTCGCCGCCCTGCCGGTGGCCATCACCGACATCGCCAATGCGACGGTCAGCGATCCGGAGATCGCGAACCTCACGCAGTTGACCGCCGCGCTCACCAGCCCGCACACGGGCGATTCGCTGTCGGCCAACAATAGCGCGGCGCCGGGCATCGCCGTCAGCTTCGCCGGCGGAACGCTGACCTTGAGCGGCAGCGATACACTGGCCAACTACCAGGCCGTGCTGCGGACCATCAAGTACACCAACACCGCCGGCGGCCCGCTGGTCGACAGCCTCTCGATCAATCTGCAGGCGTCCGACGGCTCGCTGTCGAGCAACGTGGCGGTGGCCACGGTCACGTTCCCGCCGATCCTCGATCTCAACGGCGGCGTCGGCGGCACGGGCAACACGGCCGGCTGGTTCAACAGCGGACCGGTGCCGATCACCGACATGGCGGATGCCACGATCACGGCCCCCTCGGGCCTGGCGAACCTCACCGGCATCACCGTCGTGGAGTCGACCTTCCACACGGGCGACGTGCTGAGCGTGCCCAGCGTGTTCGGCATCTCGGGCATTTCGCAAAGCTACTCGGCCGGCACGCTGTCGCTGTCGGGCAGCAACTCGGTGGCCAACTATCAGAAGCTGCTGCGGCTGCTCAACTACGACAATACTTCCGGCGGCCCGGGCGTCAGCTCGTTCACCGCCAGCGTCACCGCCACCGACGGGGTGCTCACCAGCGCCCCGGTGACGGCCACGATCAACTCGACCGTCCTCACGGGCGAAGTGCTGGGCAACCGGCTGTTCTACAACGGCTCGAAGTACGACAACAACCACACGGCCATCGAGCCGGCCAGCGACGCCCTGGCGATCGCCAGCGACAAGATCGGCTTCAGCGGCTCCGGCACGGCCACGTTTGCCAACGTGTCGAGCTTCAGCAAGGGCATTACGGGCGTGATGGTGGATTTGCAAAGCGGCATCGGCGCGCATGGCAGCATTTCGCTCGCTGACTTCAGCTTTCACACGTCGCCCGCTTATTCAGCAGGCACCTACAACAACATCGGCACCTGGAACACGGCCCCCACGCCGTCGGGCTTCTCGGTCATCCTGGGCGGCGGCACGGACGGCAGCGACCGCCTTGCGGTTACCTGGAACGCCAGCCTCATCAAGAACGAGTGGCTGGAGGTCGACTTGGCTGCCAACGACAACACCGGCTTGAGCGCGCCGGACATCTTCTACTTCGGCAGCGCCGTGGGCGAATCGGGCTTGGGCAACACGGCCAGCCAGATCACGGTCAACGCCAGCGACGTGACCGAAGAGGCGCAACAATCTTTCGTCGCCATTTGGCACCACGCCCGTGTGGAACGTGGTCGACTTCAACAACGACGGCATCGTCAACGCCAGCGACGGCACGGTGTCGTCTGGCAACAGCGGCTTCACGCTGCACTTCATCGCCAACCCCAGCGGCCCCTTCGCCCCCACAGGCGACAGCGGCATCAGCAGCGGCTTGGCAGCCAGCCGCTTGACTAGGCATACCGGAAGCCTAGCCGTCATCCAGACGCAAGCGGGCGGCAGCAATCCGGCCGGCTCCGTCGGCTACAGCAGCATTGCATCGGCTTTGGGCATTCCTGCGAGGACAGACAGACCGGACGGCAAGTTGCCGGCATGGCTCTTAGAACGGCTCACGAACACAGTGGACGCGCAAAGTGCTTCCGCCGTGGAATACTTTCGCCAGTTGGCCGAGGCCGGCACAGCCTTGGACCATGACCTTCTGCTTGCCGACGAGGTACAAACCGAACTGGGGCTCGACGTCGACCTTTTAGATTCGCTCCTGGCCGACCTGGGTTTGGTTTAGTCCGCATTTCTCGCCGGCGGATTAAAAAAGGGCCGCCCTCCTTGGCATGAGTTGTTTGTCGAGAACAAACTTGAGGTCGCCGAGAAGACGGGCCTGTTGCGGCGATCGCCGCGTGGTTTGAGGATCTCCGCGATCCGGATCTAATCGAGCACACGGTTCTGGAGCTGGTCAATCGGGGGGTCTCAGCCCTGACGCTGGGCTATGAAGACCTCAACAATCGGCGAGCCAAGAGCTGCAGACGCTTGGTCGATTTGGCTGTCGTGAGGTGTTCCTTTGTCTCAGCGCTTCGAGCGCGTCACCTGTGCGAACAGATTCCCCAGCGAATCGTCGTCGTCGACTGCCACATGGAGGTAGGCGCTGGTGATCGTAATGTTGGAATGGCCCGCGGCATCGCGTACTTCGGCCACCGTCCGCCCGTCGACCACTTCGGCGCCGTGAATGATCCCGTTCTGGTCCGAGCCGGTCGAATACCGGCCCCAGGGATTGCGGACGTGGTGCGACTCCCACGATTGCAGCGAGCCTTCGGCCAGCGGCAGGTGGATGATGTCGCCGTCGACCACCTGGGAGAAGAACGATTGCCGGGCCTTCTGCTGGAACGTCCGCTGCTGCTCGTAGTCGCACTGCTTGGGGTCGCCGCACCAGTCGTACCAAAAGGCCTTCTGGTCGGCGTCGATCGCCGGATCGCCGCTGTTCACGTCCAGCGTATCGTCGCCGAGCCGCATGTTTGCGATCAGCCGATTCACGCCTTGCTCGACCAGCGGATGGTTCCGCACGGCCGCTCGGGCCCGCTCGACCATCAGGAAATAATTCCGCTCGGTGCGGTAGTGGTAGTCGGCATCCGTGCCCAGCGGGTCGATCCCCTTGGGCATCGGGTTCATGCGGTCCCACGTGCCGGCCGTGTAGATCGACGCGGCCTCCCGCTCCTTCCGCCGCTCGAAGTAGGCCGCATCGAGCTCGAAGATCCGATCAACCAGCCCCGGCGACAGCTCCCCGGCTGCGTGCCCGTTCGTGTTGTGCGTCGCGTGCGATCATCAGCCGAAGTACCCCCGGCACGTCGAGAAATCCGCATGCACCACATCGGGATTCGCCAGCCGCTGGGCCTCGCTGGGCGTGTCGTTGGCCGCGATCCAGGCCAGCACCTGCTGGAACTGGTTCTCGATCGCCTGGATGGCGAACGCGACATTTTGCTCGCCCCGGCCGCTCGACTGCGGAAAATCCAGCTTGCGGCGCAGCGCGGCCACGCGACGTTTTGCCTTGGAAACGTCGATCGCAACGTCGTAGTCCGCCGTGTCGGCGAGCTCGGCTTCAATGCCGACAAGTCGTGGTGAGATCGGCCATGACTTCAATCGTAGTGGCCGCGCGGTATATTCGAAGTGCGGTACGGAAGGTACGGCAGGGTTTGGTCGCTGAGTCAATTCAGGCGCAGAAGATGCTGGTTATCCAGATGCCTCGGTTCCCTACGTCACCGCAGTTTACGATCCATTCGAAACTGACCGTGGCGAGCATGGTGCTAATTCCGGTCGTTTTTGCGTTAATAGGATGCGGCGGCGATCCACTGGTCTCGGTCGACCTCTTGAATCGCACCGGGGGAGCGTGCGACAGCGCCTACATCGAATTGAACGGCAAACATCATCTGTTCAATACAAATGTTCCGAACGATGACTCCAGCATCTCCGGCGGCTTCCCCTACCCGATGCCCGCGACGGCCACGCTCCGATGGAAGACGGAAGACAAGATCGAACATTCGGCAACGATCGACATTCCGGCGCAGCCCCGCGAGCGAACGCGTTATCTCGATTATGTCTTCGTCATTTTTCCGGAAGGCCGAGCGAGCGCGGCTGTGCTTGCATGGAATGAGCCGACGGAGGCTCAGGTCAACCACGACGTTGCGGTCCAAGATGACTTGCGCGGGATGGCGGCCCGAATTACCGCGTCGCTGTCAAAAATACGACCGGCATGACGGTGAAGGACTTAGACGTTCGATTCGGTCGATATGCCGTGAACGCTGGCATTGGTCTGAGTGGCAGCGGCCAGGATTTAACTATTGCACACGGGCTTCCCTACCCGGTCACGAGATCCGCCTCTGTGCATTGGGTCACCGCAGACGGCCGCGCGTGGACAAAAGACGTTGATCTAACGGACTTGCTTCCGTCGGATAGCAACGACAAGTGCTTTTGGTTTGTCCTGTCACAGGAGGGAAATGTGGCGGTGCGCGTTGTCAATTGGAACGATCTGTGGCTGGAAAACATCCCGACCTGTGTCCCGGATTCTAATGAGATGCGAATCGGAAGCGCGTTCCCACCGAGCGACTGACAGATCCTATTTGGAAGTCGATGGTAGCTGCTGCATTTGACCCGAGCCGATTTGCTCAAGCAGGTACTTCAGCGCGCCCGAGACATTGATCACTCGTTGGCCATTTGAAAGTCTGGCCAGCCGCTGGTCGAGCGCCGCGGTCACGCGAATGCGGTACTTGATGCTCTCCGCGGCTCGCTGCGACACCTTGCCAAGCCGAATGGTCGGCCGCGTGCCGTCCGCGGCCATAAATAGAATCCGGCGCGTGCCGTTCTTACTGCGTGCGATGCTGGGCAACACCCAAGCGGCCGCGATGCGACACTACGTCGACGTGACGGATGCTGATTTCGAGCGGGCGATCGTTGGCGACGTTCCGGCAACCGAACAGGCGGCGCAAAAGCGGCGCAGCAAGCGCACGCGAGGAGTAGCAGCGAGCAGAACGACAAAAGGTCCGCGCAAAAAATCCCGGGGTTTGCGGGGGGATGCGCTATCGTGCGCAACCCCGCAAGCTCCGGGAATGGAGGCGGCGGGAATCGAACCCTCATTCGATTTCGCCGCAACCGGCCAACTGCCTTGCGGTTGCGTGATTTGCGAAGAGTGCCGCGCTGCAATGGCGCTGCAGAATTCGGCGCCCTGAATGGCTCGAACTGGCATTCGATGACTCTGATTTGCAGCGTGTCGTCGAAGCGTGGGAGCGGCTGCCGGCGGCCATGCGTCAAGCAATCGTAGCGATTGCGAACGTGCGCTGAGTTGAAGACGGCATGCGAGGAACGGCCGTCTGCCTCGTGGACGGAACCCGCCGGCCACAGGCGGCAGTGATCAGTGCGCGTATCACTTCCACGTGCCCAGGCGCCTTGGGTGGGCGCGAGACCGGTGATGCCACCGTCGCACCCCAGGTCATTGAGGAAACGGAACAGGCGGTCGGTGGAAAATCCGTCGAAACGGCCGCTCGGCGTGTGCAGTCCGATTTCATACTGCGGCTACACGTCCAGCTAGATGCGGCGAAGTCAAGATGCTCATGTACGAATTGCCACTGTCCTTTGCGTCCCACGCGCCGTTGATGTGCTCCGTGAGTTTCAGGACATCCGTCTTGAGCGTGCTGGCCCAGAGATTTGGGCTATAGGATAGAACTCGCATCAGATTGTCCACGTCAAAAATCGGCCCCGTGCCTTCCGCCTTGATAAGGCAAACGGGCTTTTTCATCGCAATTCTGATTCCGAGTTCAAACAAGACGCTAGGATTGTGATCAGTCAAGTCGGCGACAACCAAATCGGCCTCGATTAGCTGATTGATGATCGTATGGTGAATCACATCACTGCCTTCTCGTCGCGCCGTTTCAACCGCGAATTTAGCGGTGTTACCGGCAGGCGTTATCAGGCTTTTGAGGACTTCATCAAAGAATCCCTTTGGCCGCTCAATGATGCCCTTTTCCGAGAACGGCATAATGACGAAAGCTGTTCGATCGAATTTGCCACGTGGTTGGCCAACGATGGCAATGTCTACTTCGCCCGGCTGCGCCGTTGTTGAACGGGGTTGAGGAACATCGCCTAGACCGTTCTCGATTTCAAGGAATTTGCAGTTCTTTTTGAATAGCTCGATGAACGACTCATGCTCCTCCTTGGCCAGTCCCACACGATTTTGAAGTACATTGCTGACGAACTCGCCTTCCGGAAGCGAGGTTGTACCCCCGTAGTAATCAAAGACTTTCTTGAACGCTTCGATCTTGAAAAAAGCCTCAATCTGCTTTTGCCTTCTCGATTGAGGAGTATCCGCAAATACGATCGCCCGTCCAATTTCGTCCAAGGCGATTTCGTCAGTGTCGCGACTGCCGATTGTCAATCCGTAGTCACGCGCTGACGCACAAAGATAGTAGAACTTTGGCCCCTGTCGCGACAACTCTACCGCTTTCGCAACAAGTTCTGTGTCGAGCGGATTGCCGTTATTCTTGTCCTTGATGGCTTGAGGGATCGTCAATGCGTCCTCAAGCGAGTTTTGCGGGAAAGTGCGGCGCGTAAAGGTTGTTCCCTTGCCGACCTGCCCCCGTTCCGCAGAACGAGTGCGTGCATTCTTCTTTTTTGTACCCTTGGTAGTACCGCGACCGACCTTCGGCCGTTTCGTCGGCTTAGAGGCAGTAGCTGCCTTAGCCGGTCCAGAGTCGTTCATTTTGGCAGCTTCAGAGTCTTCTGGCCTGGCGGTTTTGATCATCGCATATATCCCCTGGTTTGGCGGCGATGATTTTATTAGGGCTGTTTGCATGGCCAAATGCAAGGTCCGGAATCGGCTAGGCGGGCGTGTGGAAACGGAGCCATGATGCTCTCTGTCGCATGGTACGCAAAGCAGCGGGCAAGAAACCGACTCCTAGCGTGACGATCGTCGACAGCCAATCGATTCGCACGGCCGAAGGGGGTGAAGAACGGGGCTACGATGCCGGCAAAACAATCACCGGACGCAAGCGGCAACTGGTCGTCGAAACCTTGGGGCTGATCTCGGCCGTGGTCATGCATGGCGCGCACCAGGTGACTGACTCTGCTTTGCCGCTTCCAACTCGTCCTCAAGTTGCTTCCTATCAGACTGATATCTCTCCTTGGGGTACATCCGCTTGTGGCGGCCATTCTTTCCACTCGGCTTGTATTTGTTGGGCGCGGAGACATCGAACGGTTCGTGGTCGATTTCCAGTTCGGCCACCCAATCGCATGCCATGATCCCGGCGTCGTTCAGAAGCCTCTCGACGAGCGCGCCCCCGCCAGGATTTCCCGTTCGGCCTGTGTCAGGTCTCTGCCGGCTAGGAACTCCAAGACGGCTATCAGATTGTCGTAGCGGTAACCCATCTCGTGAGGTCACATTATTTTTTAAGGTGGTGCGCGGCGCTCTTTGTGGACGTACGTCGAGCCGAATTGGCACTGATCGTGTTGGAATCTGGCCGATAAACATAGGCGCAAGCCAAGGCAACGCCATCTGCGAGTTATTCGAATTCCGGAAGTCCTGGCCAATCTCGCCGGAATCAGCTTCTGCAAACGGCATAGACGCGTTCAGTCACGATTTCGCCGACGAGACTGACGCTCCTCTCTTGCCTCTCGATCCGTTGCAGAATTCCTTGAAACGAGGCTACACCCGACAGCTCTTGGATGTCGCCACGGAGTATCGCTCGTTTGATCTCGGGTAAGAAGCGGGTATTGATGGACCATTCCTTCGGCGTCTTGCCTTGTCCGGCTCCTTTCGTGAGAAGAATGCTGCTGCTCAACGAGTTCAGAATTCGGCGGGCCTCAATTGCGACTGATGGAAGCGCAGCTCGCTGAACTGGTGCCTGGTTCAGGAGGTCTGCCTCCTTGGTCCACTGATGTCCTTGAACGTTTGCGTTCCAAGATTTATTTCGCAGCAATTTGCAGAGAATTGCGACGATTGCCGCTTCTGTAATCCCAGCTATCCATTCTCGCCGAGGAAACAGGCCGGCTTCGGCGCGGCCAGCCATCGTAGAACGTCATCGCTGCTTCGAACATGCGCAGGAATCTGAATCGGGTCGGGCCAGACCTGGAATAAAGCACTCGCAGCTCGACCATGAAGATCGCAAAGCTTGACGACGATCAGGCTCGACGGATTTGGCTCCGGACCGCCGCTTTTGTCGAACTTCTTGCGTGCTGTAGACCATGTTCGCAATTGGTCCAACAGGCGCATCATCACCTTGTGCGCGGGCTGGAACATTTCCGCCTGTGTTGCCCACACCCACTCCCACTCCACGTCTTGCGGAATCTCGAGCCTGAGACGCTCAAGAAATGCGCCGGGCGCACCTTCGTCGGAAATGCCGCCGACAAGAATGATCTTGATTGCCATGGGCCGGACTCCATTGCCGACCCATTAACGGCCACGCAGGGCATTCAGGACATAACGAAGTGGGATTGCGACGTCTTGCAACTCGTCAAGCGGCAGTTCGCGCGCTGCAGAAACTATCGCGTCGCGAATTGCCCTCTCATAGTTATATGTCTCATCGCGCCGGCTTGGACGCCGAGTGTCGAGCGGAGCCGAAAAGAACTCGGTGGAATCAATCCCGTTTTCGCTAGACCATTTTCGAATTAGCTCGCCGACCCGGTGTACTCTGAGCTGCTTCCATTGTCGGTCGAGGCCCGGCCGCCGTTCATGAAGCCACAGCGGGAACTTGGTGAAACAGTACGGATCGTCAATTGGCGCATGCTCTTCGCCGCTCATCGCGTTCGAATTCAAGAAATCCGTCATCCACTGCTGCTGCTCTTCCAACGAAACGCCCGGTATCTCGACATCGCGCGACGCATCGCCCACTTGCTCGGGCGTGGGTTCTTTGAGCACATTTCCTGTTTGGCGATCGAAGCAGTATCGGTGCCCGGGTCCCACGAAAACAAATGCTCGCCAAATGTCCGGACGAATGTGGGGGGAGCCGAGTCGCCCGAGCTGCGCGGCGATCGAATCAGCAGCCTCTTCTGCGCCAGTGGGAAGCACTTCAAGGTGCTTCACCCGGCGGTTTCGAATCAGCAGTCCTTCCGCTTCGGCCTTTGCGATGGCATCGGCAAGCTTTGTGAGCCCGAGGGCTTCGTACCGCAGTTCGGGATATCGATGACGAACCCTCTCCGCGAGGAGCGCGCATCCGAAGCCTTTCGGGACGACCGGTATCGCTCGTCGACTAAGGAAACGATGTACGCTACGAGTTCATCGGCCGACAGTGGCGCAGCTAACTGATCGGGCATCGCTGGGAAACCTCCAAGATGCGGCAATTCAAGCCCTACGCCCGCATATCGCGGGACATAGGGCATTGATGCCAAAATGGTTTCCTCAGCTTACGACTGACTTCCACTTTTGAGTGAGGAGCCGATTGCCCGGATGAACTGAGAAACCCAGCAAATCGCCGAACCTCGGAAGTCAGACGGGCCTGTACGCTAGGGCGATAAATCGCCTTCGGTCAGGTAAAAGAAGTATCGGCTTTGAGGGACCCGATGTCAAGCTGCGAAACGGCCGAAATCCCTTCCAATTAACAGCAACCGCGCTGCACTGGCGCTGCAATTCCTGCGGAATCACACTCTCCGGCACTCCCTCGGAACTCGGCCACTCCGTTCACTCCTCCAAACGCAACTTATTGCTGTGAAAGGCCTTGCAGATGGTAACTCCGTACGTAACCGGCTACAAGACGCGGGAAACTAGCCCGCGTCTCTGATTTCCGCAAGTCACTGAAATTAACAGACTTACGACACAACAAATGGAGGCGGCGGGAATCGAACCCGCGTCCCGCGATATTTCCGCGGGGGCTTCTACGTGCGTAGACGGATCATTTACGCGCCTCGCCCGCCGACCCCTAACCGCCGAGGTGCCTGGCAGGCCAGCCGGGAACAGTTTTTAGCCGCGGGCGTGCCCAGCAATGACCCGCGGCGATTCGGATTTGGTGACGAGTTTTTGGGCCTCTCCGACTAAAGCCCGCAACTCGGGTTACCTATCTCTAGGCAGCCAAAGCAAAGCTATCTTCGGCAATTGAAGATATTGGTCAGCTTTTAACGTGGCCCACTGACCAACCACGGCACGCCACCCACGCTTCATGCTATCCGGTCGAACCCAGTTCGCCCCCAGAAAAAGCAGTCTAGCTGGTAGCCGGTCAATTATATCACATCGGCTCCGCGGGCAAGCGGACTTCAATGGCCGAGGGCGGCCCAATCCGCGGGAAAATCTCGCCGCGGGCGGCGCGGCGGCCGAGAATGGGCGGGCGCATTGCGCTATCCCGCTTGGCGGACAACAGATATTGCTTACGATGATGAAGACCCGCTGCGCGGCATTGCTCGTCGAGCGAACGTCTCTACTCGCTTCAAGGAACCAGCCATGCAACTGCAACCCTACCTCTACTTCGACGGCCGCTGCGAAGAGGCTTTCGAGTTTTATCGCCAGACGCTCGGCGCCGAAAAGGTGATGATGATGCGATTCAAGGACGGGCCCGACCAGTCGATGACCCCGCCGGGCGGCGCGGAGAAGATCATGCACATGGCGTTTCGCCTGGGCGACACGGTCGTGTGCGCGTCCGACGGACACTGCGGCGGCAAGCCGAAGTTCGAAGGCATCACGCTGTCGCTCAGCGTCGACGAGCCGGCCGAAGCCGAACGGTTGTTTGCCGCGCTATCGGCCGGCGGCCAGGTGCAAATGCCGATGACCGAAACCTTCTTCGCCCCTTGCTTCGGCATGGTCGCCGACCGTTTTGGCGTTTCCTGGATGATCCTCGTCGGGAAAAAGAGCTGAGCTCGCGGGTTCGACGTGGAAGCAAGCGCTGGAGCTTCGACTCTTGAGCCGCCCAAGCGGCACTAGCTTGCGCCCGGCGAGTTTCGGTTCCAAGATGTTCCCTGCGGCGTCGAATAAGAACCTATCCGAGAACCGCCGGGGACTGTCCCGATTTTGCGGAGTCTTCGGAGCAAAATGGGACTGTCCCCCTCGCCCCCGGCGGTTTTCGGATAGGTTGTAAGTCGCTGGGGTCGATCCGGCATGGGAGCGACACGATGAGAAACGGCACCCGAGTTCTAATGCTCGTAGCGGCCTTGGCCGCGTCGGCAGTGCTTGGCGCACCGGCAAGGGCCGACGCGGGCGCGAGCAAGCTGCGATCGAAAGCGGCATCGCCCCGCTGTTGCGTTATGAAGACGATCCGCCGACCGCATCGCTGGCCGAACGAATGAAGCACTGGGGCGTGCCCGGTCTGAGTGTGGCCGTGGCGGTCGACGGCCAGCTAGCCTGGGCCGCTGCCTATGGCGTCGCCGATGCCAGCCAGAAGAATCCGGTCACGGCGGATACGCTGTTTCAGGCCGCCTCGATCAGCAAGCCAGTCACGGCGCTGGCGTCTGCGGCTCGTCGAGGCCGGCAAGCTGCGCTCGACACGGACATCAACGAGTACCTGCGCCGCTGGAAGCTGCCGGCCAATAAGTTCACCCGAGAACAGCCGGTGACGCTGAGGCTGTTGTTGAGCCATCGGGGCGGCACGTCGGTGCACGGCTTTCCCGGCTACGCGGCCGGCGCCAAGTTGCCGACGCTCGTCGACATCCTCGACGGCCGCCGGCCGGCCAACACGCTGCCGGTCCGCGTGGTCCGCCTGCCGGGCAAAGAATCCGTCTACTCGGGGGGCGGCACGACGATCGTGCAAATGGCCATCGAGGACGTCACGGGCCAGCCGCTGGCCGAGTACATGGCGCGAGGTGCTCGCGCCCTTGAAGATGACGTCGAGCACGTACGAGCAGCCGCTGCCCGAGAGCCTCCGCGCATCGGCCGCCAGTGGCCATCGACCCGACGGCCAGCCGATCGCGGGCCGCTTTCACACGTATCCCGAGCAGCGCCCGCCGGGCTGTGGACCACGCCAAGCGACCTGTGCCGCTTCTTGACGGGCGTCCAGCGGGCCGTGGCCGGCGAGAGCGGCGCGATTCTTTCGGTCGAGCCCGCTCGGCAAATGGTGACGCCCGTGGGCGACGGCCCGTTCGGCCTGGGCCCGGCGCTGACGATCGCCGAGGGGCACGTGATCGACTTTGGCCACGGTGGCAGCAACGAGGGTTTCATTTGCAACATGCGGGCCCCGCTCGCCGGCGGCATGGCCGCGGCCGTGATGACGAACTCCGATAGCGGCGGGCCGCTGGCGGCGGAAGTGATGCGCGCGATCGCCAAAGAGTACCACTGGCCCGGCGAGCAAGAGGCGACCGTCGTGGTGGTGCGTCCCAAGCCATCCGACCTGCAACCCTTGCTGGGTGCGTACAAGATCGAATCCCGCGGGCCGGTCACGATTTCGTCGCGCGACGGGCACGTGTTCGCCAAGGCGGCGCAGGGGCAGTTCGAGATCTTCTTTCAATCGCCCACGAAGATCGTCAATCCTTTTGTCGGCTTGACGGGCGAGTTCCAGATTGCCGACGATGGTGCCGTGAAGCTCGAAGCCCGCTTCGGCGACCGCGACTTCAAGGGCGTCAAGTCCGCGGACACCAAGCCGCCGGCCGACACGCAGAAATGACCTGGCCCCGGCCGTGCCTGGTCCGCCAGGCGCCAAATCGGTTCAACGTCATCTAATAGGGCACGAAGACTAGCCACGCGATGCCGGCGGCCAGCGTGACGATCGTGAGCGGGACGCCGACGCGGCAGTAATCCCACAGGCCGACGTGCACGCCTTCGCGGCGGGCGTTTTCCACGACGATCAAGTTGGCCACCGAGCCGAGCACCGTTAGATTGCCGGCAAGCGTGCTCGACATCGCCAACGCCAGCCAAGCCGCCTCGCGGACATCCGCCGGCAGGCCCTCGACCAGCGGATCGAGCAACAGCACGGCAGGCACGTTGCTTAACAGGTTCGATAACAGCACCGAGACGAAACTCAAGGCGATGACTGGGCTGCCGGTCAGCCAATGCCAGCCTTCGATGTTCAGCCCATCGACGACATTCATGCGAAAGGCATACACCACGATGAACAACCCGCCGAACATGACCAGCAAGCCCCACTCGATTTGGCCATAGACTTTGGCCGGTCGCACGCGGCCCAAGAGGAGGACGCTCGCGGCGCCCAAGGCCACGAGTTCCATTGGCAGCCCAGCGAAGAACAGCACGATAGCCGCGAAGGCCACAACCATGCTCTTTCGCGCAGCCAGCGTTGCGGCCGCCGCAGGGGTGAGTCAAGCGCGTGGTCATTGGGCAACTCGCCGCCCTGTCTCGAGCCGGCCGCCAGGCGGCCGCGAAACACGACCGCGACGACTACGAGCGTCAGCGCCAGGCCGATCGCGGCCACCGGCAGCAGTTTGATCGCGAACCGCGCGTACGAGATTCCCGAGTGCGAGCCGATGAAGATGTTCTGCGGGTTGCCAGTGATCGTGCCCGACGAGCCGACGTTGGCGGCCGTGGCCAGGGCGACCAGATGGGGCAACGGATCGACGCGCAGCCGCCTGGCCAGGTGGACGACTAAAGGCGTCATGCTGAGGCAGACGACGTCGTTGATCAAGAAGGCCGACAAGATTCCCGACAAGCCGACCACGGCGACCAGCAGAGCCCGCGGAGTGCGGATGCGGCCGGCGGCGATCTCGACGAGGCGAGCCAGTGCTCCGGACAGGCACAAGTAGGCCACGACCACCATCATGCCCAACAGCAGGGCCAGCGTCCTATAGTCGATCGACTGCGCACTGGTGGCCGCATCGAACGCCACTAGCCGGCACGCGAGCATCAATGTCGCGCCGACAAAAGCGATGCCTGCCCGGTCGATCCGCAGGCGCGGCACGCTGCCCAGTGCTAGCGCCAAATACGTTGCGGCAAAGATGGCACTGGTCAGCCAAAGCTTCCAGGGGTCGCCGGGCATAGGTTCGTTTACTTTCCTCGGTGCCTTGCTGGCCGTGCGACCGACCGCGCGAAATGCCCTCGGGCGGAAGTCGCGCGGCCCAGAGTAGCGCTGCCGCGAGGATTGTACTGCTACTCGATCAATCGATGATAGCGGCCCATCCAGTAGGGCAGCAAAATCGCCGTGCCGTCGTCGCGCCAGCGCCCGTCCGAGCCGCCGTCGAGCTGGTAAGGGTCGCCGTTCCAGCGCATCACGTGCCGCTCGGAGACCGGTAGCAAGGTCTGGCTGCACAACTGGCGGTGGCGGTTCGAATAGAACGGGCCCAGGTCGGCGCGGTCGCTGTTCTTGATCGTCCAGCTCGTGGTGTCCGTCGGCACGTCGCGAAACCATTCGAGGCAGGCGTCGCGGTCGTAGGCGGCCGGCTCGACGACGCCGCTCTCGGGACGCCGGGCCGTGTCGGTCCAAACGTCGGCTTGCAGGCTGGCGCCGTAGATCAGGTTAAAAAACGGGCTGCGCTCGGGACGCTCGCTCTGCCAGGTGCGCCGCAGGCTCGCCATGTAAATTCTCCGCAGCTCGGCGTCGCGCTCGTAGCGCAACAACGGATAGTAAGCGAGGAACGCCAGCTCGTCGTCGCTGTGGTTCACGCGATCGGTCGGCCAGGCGTGCTTTTGAAACACCGTGTTCATCGCGTAGCCGTCTTTCTCGATCAGCTCCTTGGCCTTGGCGGCAAAACGCGGGGCGCCGACGACGTGCTCGGCCACCTTCAGGTGCGAGAGGATTTCGAGCGAGTTGAGCCCCCGGTCGCCCGCGCGCCGCAGGTCGTGGTTCAACTTCTCCGGTGCCCACACGCCCCAGGTGGTGGGCACGCCCGGCGGGCCGACGTAATACAGGCCGTGGTCGAGGATGTGGTCGGTGATCCGGGCCACGAGCTGGCGGATCTCCACTTTTTCGGCCTCATCGGCCGCCAGGTCGTAGTAGATGGCGTAGGCGAAATAATGGCCGTCGACCTCGTCGCTCGAAGTGTCGCCCTTCCACCACCAGCGGTTGTCGGCCGAGCGGTGCCACTCGCCGCGATGGCCGCGCGGGTCCTGTTCGATCGGCACGATGCTCCGCGCGGCGAAGCCCGGAATGCCGGTAATGCGCTCCAGAAACAACAGGGCGTCGAGCGAGCGGCGGGCATTTGCCTTGGCCTGCGGATCGCCGGTGGCGGCGAAGCGAAACGCCTCGGCGGCCACGTACAGGCTGGTCCACAGCCCATCGTTGTCGCTGGTGTGCTGCTCGTGGCCGGCATCGAGCCGCCCGGGCTCGTTCAGCGAAATGCCGCCGGCCAGCCCGTGGCGCAGATGGTGCTTGATCAGCGCGTTGTCGATGGCCGCCATCTTCTGGCCGAGCGTGGCCTGCTTTCGCGCCAGCTTCACGATCCCGGCGGGAGTTGCGACGAGCACGGCGCCGTTGGCGTCGATGGCCAGGTCCTGCACTTCGTCGGCCGGCAGCCAGCGGCGCGAATGAAACAGCCGCCAGCGCCGCTCGCCCGGTTCCAGGCGCATCAAACCCCGCGCGCCGCCGACCCACAGCGTGCCGTCGTCGGCGGCAGCCCGACTGCCAGATCGCGGTACGGCAATGCAGGCCCCTCGTTGGCCAGCGCGGCCAGCTCGCTAGGGGTCAACCGATGGCCAGCGGTCTCCGGCAACGCGTCGAGTTTGACGACCTCGGCCGTCCAAGCCAGGTAGGGTTCGTCATCGACCGCCGCCAGCGCGACGGCGCAGCACAATAACAGGTGGGTCATGCGGTGAACTCCCGGGGGCGGGCTTTCGGCGGCTGGTGGGCAACACGCAGGCAGGCGCATTACCCAACCTAATTTCCGGCGCCGTTCACTGCAAGCGCGGCGGGGCGTGGCAGCGGCCGCTCGCACCGCCACCAGACGGCCCGTACAATGATGACCAGTCACTAACCCGACGCACGAGCGCGGGCCGCCGCCCACAATGCCGCATCAACCTAACCGCGCGAGCGCGGGCCGCCGTCTGATTCTCCCTCGCTTGCGCGTTGAGTTAGTGAAGGCGCCGAGGCCGCGCTCGATATTTCGACCGATTGCTGACCCCGAGGCACGCGTATCTTGATTCCAATTCGCGACCTGTTCGAAGGCCATTTGACGGTTAGCGATCTCGACCGGGCGCTGGCGTTTTACGGCGGCACGCTGGGCCTCGAACTGGCGCGAACGTTTCCCGAACGGCGCGTGGCGTTTTACTGGCTCGGCAAACCGGGCGAAGCCATGCTCGGTTTGTGGGAAGCCGGCAGCGGGCCGCAGCGGCTGAGCTTGCACCTGGCTTTCAAGGTCGATCTGCCGGATCTGCTGACGGCGCCCCAACATTTGCGGGCGGCCGGTGTCGAGCCGCGCGATTTCCACGACCGGCCGTCGGATGAGCCGGTGGTGCTGGCCTGGATGCCGGCGGCGGCCGTGTACTTCCACGACCCCGACGGCAACCTGCTCGAATACCTGGCCATGCTCCCCGACGAGCCACGGCCCGAGTTGGGCGTGCTTGCCTGGAGCACCTGGCAACAGCGCGTCACGGGCAACGTTGGCGACTGACCGCTCCCACCAAGAATTACGAACTGGAGCTCGCACGATGGTTTCGTCATCCGTGGCATCATTAGCCAAATCCCTCTCGACGGCCCGTGCCGCACTGGCCTTCGCCTTGGTCTGGGCCGCAACGCTTGCCGGCGGCGCCGCGTGGGGGGCCGACGACGCCGTGGCGTTCGTCGAGAAACTCGACAGCCTGGAGATCACGGTCGACGGCCACCCGTTTGCCACCTATCGCTGGCACGACGACCAGGTGCGCCGCCCGTACTTCGAAAACCTGCACGCGCCCAATGGCGTGCAGGTGACGCGCAAACACCCGCCTGGCGAGGGCGACGCAACGGACCACGCCACGATGCATCCCGGGCTGTGGATGGCCTTCGGCGACATTTCGGGCCGCGACTTCTGGCGCAACAAGAACGACGTCGAGCACGTCGGCTTCAGCGAGCGGCCCCATGCCGAGGGCAACCGCGGCGGTTTCGCCGCACTGCATCGCTATCGGGCCGACAACAACGTGGTCTGCGAGGAGACCTGCCGCGTCCGCCTCGTGGCCCGGCCGGCGAGCTATCTGCTCGTGTGGGATTCGCAGTTCAGCGGCCAGCACGATTTTTATTTCGGCGACCAGGAGGAGATGGGGCTGGGGTTCCGCGTGGCGACGCCGCTGGCCGTGAAGCATGGTGGCCAGATCGTCAACAGCGACGGCCAGCTCGACGAAAAACAGGTCTGGGGCAAGCAGGCCGACTGGTGCGACTACCACGGCACGATCGGCGGCCAGGCGGTCGGCATCCTGTTAGTGCCGGACCCCAAGAATCTTCGCCGCTCGTGGTTCCATGCCCGCGATTATGGCGTGCTGGTGGCCAACCCGTTCGGTCAGAGCGCGTTCACCAAGGGGACGAAGAGCCGGATCGTGGTCAAGGCGGGAGAGATCCTCCGCATTCGCTTCGCCCTGCTGATTCACGGCGGCCCGACCGATTTGAAGGCCGCCTACCGCGAGTGTTTACAAGCGTTGCAGGGTGGATGAACTGCTGACCGGTCCCCGGGCTTACGCCCCGGGGCTCGCCACGAGCGAATCGTTCGCGAGGATGGTCGAGGGCGTCAACGCGCGGCCTGCTGCTGGCGAGCCATCGTGATCAGCATGGCGTCGGGCAGCGCGGCGCCGAGTTGCCGCAGCATGTTGACCACCTGGGCCGCCGTGTAATGCGCGTGGGTACACACGTGAAGCAGGATGTCGAGGCGGCGGGTGACGTGGCGTTGGCCTGAACTGGTACGCTTGGCCACGAGTTGTTCGAGTTCGGCCGGCGCGATCGAATGCAAATAACCCCGCCAACGATCTTCGAGCACTTGCCACTCGCGTCGCAGCTCGTCGAGCGAAGCGACGCCACCGCCGGCCTGCTGATTGCCGGGCAGTTTGTCCGGCAGGTCGCCGGGCAGCAGCGGCTGTTCGTTGCCTCCAAGAGCTTCGAGCCAGGTGTACTCGGCGGCGTGCATGTGCACCAGCGACCGCCACACGGAGCCCTGCCCGATGGCGAGCGGCCGCCGCAGGGCCTCGTCGTCGAGCCCGTCGGCCGCCTCCAGAAGCCTGCCGTTGACCCAGGCACGGTGCTCGTGCAACCGCCGCACGACGTCGATAGCATCCATGTCGTGTACCTCTGTTTGATCGAGAGTTTTTCCGCACGCTTGCTGCCGCTGGCCGCGTGCCGCCTTATACTGGGTGGCACAAGTGGAGCGAGCATCCTAATTTGTCGGGTGCCACGGGCGGCTTGTCCACCCGTGATTCGGCATTGCTGGACGATCCGGCAGTGGCAACCCGGAAAAGGCAACTTGGCGCGGTCGCTCCACGAACGGCCCGCCAGCATTCTCGATCCCCAAGGAACCGCAATCGACCATGACAAGCGAACCCCCACATACGTTCGCCGCCTGCCTCGCCGCGATCTTGCCGGCTCTATGGCTTGGCTGCCTCGTCGCGGTGACACGCGCCGCGGAAGAGCCGATCAACTACGACGAGGCCCGCGTCGGGACTTACACGCTCCCCGATCCGCTGGTGACGCGCGACGGCCGCCGCGTCGAGTCGCCAGACCAGTGGCCGGCCAGGCGGGCCGAACTGCTGGCGCTGTTCGAGTCGCAAGTCTATGGCCACCGGCTGCCCAAGCCTGAGAAGTTGAACTTCGCGGTGCTGCAAGACGTCGACGCCTTGGGTGGCAAGGCCACGGCGCAAACGAGTCCGCGTCGAGTCGGTCGAAGCCGGCGGCAACGTGCCGCTGCTAAACGTCACGCTGTACGCTCCCAAGGGCGCCAGCGGCGCGCCGGCGTTCGTGGGCATGCACTTGTTCGACACGAAGGCCGAGCATCCCGTGCCCGGCAAACCGCTCGAGCTCGACGTCGGCGAAAAACTGCCCGGCAGCGCGTTGATGGAGGCAATCCTGGCCCGCGGCTATGCGGTGGCCACGCTCGACGCGGCCGACTTCTGCCCCGACGACAAGGAGCGGTTCCGCGAGGGCGTGCTTTCGCACTTCTTTCCCGGCAAGAGCGGGCCACCGGGGCCCGAAGATCCCGGCGCCATCGCCACCTGGGCCTGGGGACTGTCGCGGGCGCTCGATTACCTCCAGACCGATCCGGCCATCGACGGCCGCCGCGTGGCGGTGATCGGCCATTCGCGAATGGGCAAGACCGCGCTGTGGGCCGGCGCCGAGGACCCGCGGTTCGCGATCGTCATCTCGAACGACTCGGGCTGCGGCGGCGCGGCGCTCGATCGCCGCAACTACGGCGAGACGATTGAGCGTATCACGCGGGTCTTTCCGCACTGGTTCTGCGCGAACTACGCCGCGTATGCCGGCCGCGAAGACAAATTGCCGGTCGACCAGCACGAGCTGATCGCGCTGTCGGCGCCGCGGCCGGTGTACGTGGCCAGCGCCTCGGAAGACCGCTGGGCGGACCCGCGCGGCGAGTTTCTTTCGGCACATGGCGCCGAGCCGGTATATCGCCTGTTGGGCAAAAAGGGGCTGGGCACCGACGAGCCGCCGCCGGTCGGCAAAGCGATCGGCGCCACGATTGGCTATCACTTGCGTCCCGGCAAGCACGCCCTGACCGACTACGACTGGCTCCGCTACCTCGACTTCGCCGACCGGCACTACGGCAAGGCGGGGCGTCAATAGTGGCGTCTCGTCATCTCGGCGCGGCAAATCCGATGCGGGGCCGATGGCCCAAGAAGACCGCCAGACGTTTACCAGGGCCGATGGCCCTGGCGCAATCAGCTTGGGCCTTCGGCCCACATCCAAGCGCTCGGCCCACGATCCCGCGCATCCGGCCGAGAAGCTGCGCATACCTAAATTCCTACCCCACCACGCTGGCGGCGCTCGACCACCACGACACGCCTAGCGGAAGTAGTTGACCGCGTTCTGAAACATGCGCAATCCGTCGCCCTCGGCGGCGCCGCTTCGCGTGTCCAGCGCGGATGCTGCGTCCGCTCGACGTGTCGCTCCGGATGCGGCATCAAGCCACACACGCGCCCCGTCGCGTCGCAGAGACCCGCCACGTCGCCCAGCGAACCGTTGGGATTGTCGGGATACGCCACCCGCGGTTCGAGCGCGATCGCGCCGCCCTCTGGCAGCTCGTGCCCGTAGCGGAGCACCAACTGGCCGTTGGCGTTGAGCGTTTCCAGCAGCTCGGTGCTAGCGGGCACGAACTTGCCTTCGGCATGCGCCACGGGCAGGTACATCGTGTCGATGCCGGCGAAAAACACCGACTTCGAGCCCGCCACGCGCAACGGCACCCAGCGGTCCTCGAACTTGCCCGAGGCGTTCCACGTGAGCGTCGCCGGCAGGGCGAAATCGGCGCCGCTCTCCAGCAGCAGCCCGCTCTTGAGCAGGATCTGAAAGCCGTTGCAGATGCCCAGGATCAGCTTGCCAGCCTGTTTGAACTCGGCCAGAGCGTCGGCCAGGTGATGGCGAATCTGGTTGGCCAGGATGCGACCGGCCGCGATATCGTCGCCGTAGCTGAACCCGCCCGGCAGGCATAGTACCTGGTAGTCGTTCAGCACGTGCGGCCACTCCAGCAGGCGGTTGACGTGCAGCCGCTCGGCGATGGCGCCGCGCGCTCGAAGGCGAATTGCGCTCGAGGTCGCAGTTCGTGCCGGGGGCACGCAAGATCAGTACGCGGGGTTGGGCCATCGCTCAGCGACCTCTCGCTCTCGAAGCACGCGCTTCGCTCCAGTTGGCTTTCACGACCAATTCAACGGCGCCTGCCAGGCGGCCTTCAATCGCTCCACGTCGACCAGCACGAGCGGATGCCCGTGCAGCGTAATCTCGAGATCAGCATTTTCCGTCACGCGGCCCAGGCAGCCGCACGGCACTCCGGCCATGAGTCGCTCGAACTCGGCCGCGTTTTCGCGCGCGACTTCGCACAGGAAGCGGCTGTTCGATTCGGCGAACAGCAGGATCGCCGGCAGCGGCTCGTGCGACACCGACGGCGGCAGCGTGATTGCCTGCGGCACCTTGTCGAGCTCGACGTTGGCCCCCAGTCCACCGGCGAAGGCCATCTCGGCCACCGAGGCCGCCAGCCCGCCCTCGCTCAAATCGTGGCAGGCCCGCACCAGCCCCGCGCGGATCGCCTGGTGAATCGCCGCGAAAGTGCGCTTGGCGACCGCGGAATCAACCTCCGGCACGTGGCCGCCGCCCAACCCGTGAACCAGCGCGAAATGCGACCCGCCCATTTCGTTCTTCGTTTCACCGACCAGGTAAATCCGGTTGCCGGCTTCTTTGAGATCCATCGTCACCGCGCGTTCGACGTCTTCGAGCTGGCCCAGCGCGCTGATCAACAGCGAGGGGGGATCGCGATCGAGCGCCGTCTCGCCCGCGAGGTCGGCAAAGCGGAATTCGTTGTTGAGGCTGTCCTTGCCGCTGATGAACGGGGTGCCCAGCGCCACGGCCAGCTCGTGACAGGCCAGCGCCGCGCGCACCAGCGAGCCCAGCGTCGTGGGCCGCTCGGTGTTGCCCCAGCAGAAGTTGTCGAGAATCGCGATCCGCGCCGGATCGGCGCCCACCGCCACGCAGTTGCGCACCGCCTCGTCGATGGCGCTGGCGGCCATGTGATACGCGTCGAAATCGGCCAGCCGCGGGTTCATGCCGCAAGCCACCGCGATGCCGCGGCGCGAGGCCAGCACGGGCCGCAGTACCGCCGCGTCGCTCGGCCCGTCGTTGTGTACTCCGACCAGCGGCTTGACGACACTGCCGCCTTGCACTTCGTGATCGTATTGGCGAATCACCCAATGCTTGCTGGCCACGTTCGGCGAGCCCAGAATCCGCGTCAGGCTCTCGGTCAGGTTGCGGGGCGTGGCGGCGTCCCAGTCGAGCTCGCTGACTGCCGGCAGTTCGTAGCGGGCCTCGCGCACCACGGGCGGTCGGCCGCCGTGCAAGAACTCCATCGACAGCTCGCCCACTTCGTGGTCGCGATACTTCAGGTTCAGCCGGCCGGTGGGCAGGAACTTGCCGATCACCGTGGCCTCGACCCCTTCGCTTTCGGCCAGCTCTGAGAACGCCTCCCACTGCTCGGGCCCGATGGCCAGCACCATCCGCTCCTGCGCCTCGGAGATCCAGATTTCGGTGTACGACAAGCCCTCGTACTTCACCGGCGCGCGATCGAGCCACACTTCGGCGCCGATCTTTTCGCCCATCTCGCCCACGGCGCTGGAAAACCCGCCGGCCCCGCAATCGGTGATCGCGTGATACAGCCCGCGGTCGCGGGCCGCCAGGATCACGTCCAACAGCATCTTTTCGGTGATCGCGTTGCCGATCTGCACGGCCCCGCCCGAGAGGTTTTCGCTTTCGTGCGTCAGCTCGGCCGAGCTGAACGTGGCGCCGTGGATGCCGTCGCGCCCCGTGCGTCCGCCGACGGCCACGATGTAATCGCCCGGCTGCGGCTCCTTGAACGACTTGTCGCGCGGAATCAGCCCCACCGTGCCGCAGTAGACCAGCGGGTTGCCCAGGTAGCGCTGGTCGAAGTAGATCGCCCCGTTGACGGTCGGAATTCCCATGCGGTTGCCGTAATCGCGCACGCCGGCCACCACGCCCTGCATCACGCGGCGCGGGTGCAGCGCCCCGGGCGGCACGTCCCCCGGCGGCGTCTCGGGCGAGGCGAAGCAAAACACGTCGGTGTTGCAGATCGGCCGGCGCCCAGGCCCGTGCCCAGCGGATCGCGAATCACGCCGCCCACGCCCGTATTGGCCCCGCCGTAGGGCTCGAGCGCCGAAGGATGGTTGTGCGTTTCGACCTTGAACACCAGGTTGTTCTGGTCGTCGAAGCGCACCACGCCGGCATTGTCGGCAAACACGCTCACGCACCAGTCATCGGCGCCGGCTGCCCGGCGAATTTCGACGCGTGGCCGCGAAGATCGTCTCCTTGAGCATGTTGTCGAACCGCCGCGAGCCCTCCGGCCCGTGGTAGTCGATGCGGCCGGCCAGGGTCTTGTGGCTGCAATGCTCGCTCCACGTTTGGGCGATCGTCTCCAATTCGACGTCAGTCGGATCGCGATCGAGCTGGCGAAAGTGCGCACGGATGGCCTGCATCTCGGCCAGCGACAGGTAGAGCTGTCCTTGCCGGCTGAGCCGCATCAGCTCCGCCTCGTCGGCCGCCCGCAACGGCACGCTGACCCTGCGAAATTCGTAGGGCGAACCCAGATCGAGCCGCTCGAAGCTCCAGCGGCCCGACGACCACTTGCTCGATGGCGTCGTTGGCCAGCACCTTGCGACAAAGGGCGCCGAGCCGCTCGGCGTCCGCTTCGACGATCCAATACTTCCGCAGCGTGCGCACCGCGTCGGCCCGCAGCCCCAAGTCGGCAATCGCGGCCAACGCGCTTCCGCGCCACGGGGTCCATCACGCCCGGCTTGGGCAGCACGTGAACGACCTGCCACGCGCCGGCCAGGGCCACGTCGGCCAACTCGGCGGCGGCGGGGTCAACCAGCCGCGGATCGCTGACCGCGGCCACCAGGCTGCGCTCGGCAACGCTGTCGGTCAGCAGTTCGCGAGCAACGCGCGTGGCGTCTTGTTCGTCGAGCGGGCCTTCGATCAGATATCCGTGGGCCGCCGCCACGCGCAGCCCGTCGGCCAGCCCCAATTCCGCAGCCGCCGCAGCCACGGCCGAGCCCGTGCGATCGCTCAAGCCGCGTGCCGGGTAGATGTCAATTTCCCACAGCATCTCGGATGCGCTTGGCCTCGGCTAGCAAACGTTCCAATCGTTCGGCGTCGGAGGCTTCCAACGCGGCGCACCACTCGGCCAATTGCCTGGCGAAACCGTCGAGCGCCTCCAGCACGTTGGCGCGGTTGGCCAGCAAGATCTGCCGCCACAACAGGGGGTCGCCCCCCGCGATGCGCGTCGTATCGTGCCATCCGCTGGCAGTAAGCGTAACGTACCGCTCGGGCGTCGAACTGGCAATGGCCGCGGCCACCAGGTGGGGCAGGTGACTGGTCGCCGCCAACGCCGCATCGTGTTCGCCGGCCGTCATTTCCAGCACGCCCGCCCCCAGCGCTTCCCAGAATTCGGCCAGCCGCCGGCGGTCCTCGCCGCGGGTGCCGGGCGTGGGCGTGATGATCACCGTGCGGCCGACGAACAAATCGGCCGAGGCATGGGCCGGACCCTTTTTCTCGTTGCCGGCCAGCGGGTGGCTGCCGATGAACCGCACCTCGCGCGGCCAGGACGGGTCGGCCGCCGCCTGTTCGACGCCCGCCACGATCTCCGCTTTCGTGCTGCCCGCGTCGGTGATCAGCGTGCCCGGCCGGCACAAGGGCGCCAGCTCGCAGACCCAATCGGCGATGGTGCCAACCGGCGAGCAGACGACGACCAGCTCGGCCTCGGCGACGGCCGGCTGCAGCTCGCTGGCGATCGCGTCGATCGCGCCCAGCTTTTGGGCCGCCGCCAGGGTTTCAGCGCGAGCCCAGGCCAACCACGTGCCGGGCCACGCCGCGGCTGCGCGCGGCCAGTCCGATCGAGCCGCCGATCAGCCCCACGCCGACGATCGTGATCGAGTGCAACGGTTTCATGGCAGTCCAATCTTACCGTTTCCCGGCCGCCGGTCGATGGGGGCCGGCCGCAGTCGCGCGGCGCGAAGCGCTCCGGTCTACGACCCAGCGGCCGCCGCGGCCGCTGCGCCACGCTTCTGCTGGAGCAGCCACTTGTACAGCTCGGGGTTGTCGTACGTCTCGGTCCAGGAGTCGTGCAACGCCTCGGGATAGACGGTGAACTGGACGTTCTTGTTCACCCGCTTGAGCGCTTCGACCATATCTTCCGAACGCTTCAGCGGCACCACCGGGTCCTTGGCGCCGTGAAACACCCAGGACGGCACGTTCCCCAGCATGCGGGTCATCAGCGGCTCGCCGCCGCCGCAGATCGGCACGATCGCCGCGAACCGCTGGGGCGTATAGGCGGCCAACGTCCAGGTGCCGAACCCGCCCATGCTGAGCCCCGTCAGGTAAATCCGATCCGCATCCACCTTGTACTTCGCCGAGACCTCGTCCAACAGCGCCGTCAGCTCCAGCGGTTTCGCCGACCACCAACTGCCGCTGGGACACTGCGGGCTGACGACGATGAAGGGAAACGTCTTGCCCTCGTCGATCAGCTTCGGCGGCCCGTGCTTCTTGACCAGCGCCAGGTCGTGGCCCCGCTCGCCAGCTCCGTGCAGAAACAGCATCAGCGGCCAACGGTCTTGCTGCTCGTAGCCCTCGGGCAGGTACAGCAGATAGTCGAGTTCAACGCGCACTTGCTTGTCGAGCTTTTCGGGCTTCTGCTTGGGCTCGTCGGCGGCCATGGCCGGAATGGCCAGAAATAACGTCGCCGCGACGGTCAGAATCAGGCGCGCGTATCGCATGGTCGTGTCTCGCTGGGATCGTGAAGGACAAGGCGGCAGGGCAGGGGACCCGCCATTCGCCCCTCGATCATACCGCCCGAGCCGAACGAATTCGACCGCCCGCCGGCTGGAAGAGCAACCGGATGCGCCCCAAGAGGCACGGCCGAAGGCAGCAGCGCCCCAAAAGCCAGGCGATCAGCCGGCGGCAGCCAGCGGCACGCGGCTGGCCAGGTCGAGACGCACGGCGACCGACAGGATCTGCTCCCTGGCCGTGGCGATTTCCAACGCGCTGGCGGCGCGGCCGCGGCAGCGTTCGAGCGCCGTACGGGCACGGCGCCGCGCGCGGCTCGGCAGGTTGTCCAGCAGCCCGGTTGCGCAACGTTCGTCGGCCCCGGCCAGGGCCGCCGCCCATTGGTCGCTCGACACGTAGCGCGCCAGCCGTTCCAGATCGCGCCGCGACAGCCGGGCCACGTCGTCAAACACGAATGCCGAGCGGCGAATCTCGCCGGCCAGCGCCGGGTCGTCGTGGGCCAGGTTCGTCAACACGCTCTGTCCGGTGGCACAGTCGGCGAGGCGCAACAACGCTGCCGCCCGCAAGGTTCCGCCCGGGTTGTCCAGGCATGCCGCCGCCGTATCGCGGCACCGCCGCACCAGCACGAAGGCCACGTCGGCCACCACGGCCGGATCGACCGCGCTCATCGAAGCGATGCGGCCGACAACCGTGGCGTGCACTTCGGCCGGCAGGCTGGAGAGGATGTCGCCGCCCAACTGGGCCGGCAGGTGCGCCAGCACCAGGGCGATCGTCTGCGGATGTTCGCCGGCCAGAAACACCGACAGCGTCTCGGCGTCTGTTTCCGCCAGCCGTTCGAACGGCGCCGCAAAACGCTCAGCCGGCTCGCGGCCCGCGGCTTCCGCGGCAAATTCCAGGATCACGCCGCGGCGTTCTTCGGCGTCGATCGTTTCGCGCAGCGCCATCTCGGCGATCACGGCCCGCGCCTCGTCCGGCTCGAGCCGCGCCAGCAGGCCCGCCGCCTCGTCGTCGGGCAGGCTGGTGAGCAGGATCGCCGCTTTGCGAACGTCGGCACTAGCCACGCGATTCGCCTTTGTCCTCGGGCGCGCCGAGCCAGTATTGCAGCACGCCGACGATCGCCCGGGGGTGCCGCCGGGCCAACCGCCGCAGCCGATCGCGCTGCAGCCGAGCCAGCACGTGCTGGGCCGTGACGCGACGATGATTCGATTGCGATGCCGCCGAACTTTCGACCACTTCCAAGTTGCGACTCATGCGATTCCCGTTGCCAGAAGAGACAGCCACTCGAAGACGATGGCCCTCTATCGGCCGGCGAGCCGCCAGGTCTTGAACGAGAATCGAACTCCGGGTTCCAACTGCTGGCTTGTCCAGCAATGCTTTCGTGGCAAGCGGCCAGGTGCCAGCAGTGGCTCCCCGGCCACCGGCAGGCAGCCGCAAGAGTTACTCGCCCAGCGTCGTCTTGTCGGTGGCGGGGTTCCACCAGCGGTCGAGCTGGCGCGCGCATCACCTCGACGCGCTGGGGCTGGCTGGCGGCTACGTTGGTTTCTTCGCTGGGATCGGCTGCCAGGTCGTACAGCTCGACCTTGGCCTGCGGCTCGTTCTTGGCGTCGGGCACGATCAGCTTCCAGTTCCCCTCGACCATCCACCGCCAGCGGACGCTGGCCGCCGGGCGGTCGAGATCCTGCGAATTGTGCGTGAAGCACTCCCCAAAGATCGCCTTCCGCCGGTGTACCGCCTCTTCATCGAGCAGGTTGATCCCTTCGAGCGCGTCGTCCGGTTTCTGTCCGACCGCGGCCAGCAGCGTCGGCATGATGTCGATCGACATCGCCAGCTCGTCGCTCTTGCGCGGAGCAACGCGCCGGCCAGCGAATGAAGATCGGCGTCCGCACTCCGCCGTCATATTGCGATTGTTTCGATTTCGGCGTCGTACGCGGGGCGTCGGGGTTCTGAATCCAGCCGTTGTCGGACAGGTAGACGACGATCGTGTCGCGGCCGAGCTCGCGGCGATCGAGAAAATCGAGCAACTGCCCCACCGTTTCGTCGAACCATTCGACCATCGCCCAATACTTGGCCACCTGCTGCGTCGGCGCCCGGCTCGCGTAATACTCCAGCAGCCGCTGGGGCGGCGTGTGCGGGTCGTGCGGCATCATCGGCGCATACCAGACGAAGAACGGTTTGCCGGCCTCGCGCGAGCGGTCGATGAAATCGTAGATCGGCTGCATCGTCTTGCGGCCGATCTCCAGGCCCTCGTCGCCGTGGCGCTCGCCGCGCGTCATGCCGTCGGTAAAGCCGCCGCGGCTGTAATGACCCTGCCACCACTTGCCGGTTTGCAGGCTCGCGTAGCCCTGCTTGCCGAGCACCCGCGGCAAGGTCGGCAGCGATTCGAGCCGGCGGTTCATCCGCTCGCGCCCGCGGTGAACGCCGCCGAGCGGTAGAAGTCGCGCTGCCGCACGCCGGCCGGCAGCGGCGGGTCGTTGCTCGTCACGCCGTGCTGGTGCGGGTACAGGCCCGTGATGATCGAGGCCAGGCTCGGCGAGCAGAGGCTCGACGGCACGTAGCCCCGCGTGAACACCAGGCTCTGGGCCGCCAGGGCGTCGATCCGCGGCGTGCGAATGTGCGGATGGCCGGCGAACGAATAGTCGTCCCACGCCTGGTCGTCGGAGACGATCAACACGATGTTCGGCGGCGCCGCCCAGGCAGACGCGAGCAGGCCAACCGCCAGCACGCACGAGACGACGAAAGCGATCAGGCGAATCACTGGTGCTCGATCCGTTTGCTGGGGGTGGTGTCGATCTGGGTGCCGTCGGCGGCCAACCGCTTCTCGTAGTTCGCCAAGGCCTGCTGGGCCATGGCCGACTCCATGGCGGCCTCGCGCTCGGCGTCGATGGCGCCCACGCCCGACAGGTCGGCCGCGACGCGGGTCTTGGCGCGGTTGAGGCTGATCTTTTCCTGCAACATCTGCTCGACCTGGTTGAAGTCGGTGGTGACGTCGGCGTTGAAGTTGCCGGCCAGCTTGGCGATTTCGGCCTCGGCCGTGGTCATTTTCAGCTCGGCGTCGTAGTTGGCGATCCGCGTGCGCACCTCGGCCAGCTTCTTGGCGGCGTGCTTGATCTTGGCCACGTTGTTCTCGTAAGCCGCTTCGTGCATCGCCAATTGGCTCTCGTTTTCGGCCAGCTCCTGCCGCACGCGCTCGATCTCCAGGGCAAACCGGGCCGCCGTCTCGCGATCGCCGGCCGCCAGGTAAGCCTTCGTCTTGGCGTCGAGCGAGGCCAGGTGCTTTTCGGCCTCGGCCACCTGCCGGCCCACGCGCTCGACCAGCGCCCGGTACTGCTCGAGCCCCTCGCGGCCCGTCTTGAGCTGTTCGACCGCCAGGTCGTGCTCGTATTGCATCTGCGCGATCGGGTCGGCGCTCCAGATGGCGCCGGCCAGCTTGTTGAGCTGGGCCTTGATCGAATGCCACACCTTGCCGGGAATCATGCGTTCGGCTCTCTCTAGTGCACGATGGGTTGCCAGCCGCCAGCTGCCGGCCGCCGGGCGGTCAAAGCCTGCTGGGGCGGTTACGGATTCATGGCTTCTTGGTCTTGGCGTCGGCCTCGGCCGGGGGCGCCGTGCCGGCCGGCAGGATCAGGCTGACGTCCTTGCGTTCGAGGTTCGTCCAGAACGTGCCGGCGCCGCTGTGGAACAGCCGCAGCACCATTTTAGGATTGAGCTGCTCGGATAGCGAGTAGCGCAGGAAGGCGTCGCCATCGCCCTGGAAGACGTTCATCTTCAACTGGTAGATGCTCGCCGTGGCCGTGTCCTTGAGCTGCTTGACCTGGGCCTCGGCGCCGCCGAGCACCTGGGTGCGTCGGCTGTCGAGCATGGCGATCTTGGCGTCGAACTCGGCCTTGGTCTTGTCGATCTCGCTTTGCGTGCGGATCTTGATGTTCTCCACCTCGCGGTCGATCGCGGCCACGAGCTTGGCCGTCTCGGCCTCGACCTCGATCTCGCGCTGGGCGATCATCTGCTGCTCGCGCTCGACGTCGGCCACGCTTTGGGCCGTCAGCTCCTTGGCCTTGTTCGTGATCTCGGTTTCGGCGGCAATCTGCTTGTCGCGGATCGGCTTCAAGTAGTTCTCGGGGATCACGATGTTGCGGATGAAGGCCGAGTGCACCGTGACGTTCTTCTGGCGGCAGACCTTCACCAGCTCCTGCGTGAAGTCGGCCTGGAACTTTTCGCGCGTCGTGCCTTCCAGGAAATCCTGCACGCCGTAGTCGATCCCCTTGTCGCGGCCGATCGAATGCGCCTGCACGTCGATCACCGTCCGCTCGACCGCCTCGCGCGAACCGTACTCGGCCACCAACTGCGGCATGTCTTCGGGCAGCACTTCCCACTCGATCGTGCACTCCATCGAGATCAGCAGGCCGCCTTTGGAAATGAACGTGATGGCCGTGCTCTGCGTCGGGTCCGTGTCGTGGCGGAAAGCGGTCTGGAAGATCCCCACCTCGGCCTTGATCACCTCGTACTCGCGCGGGTTCAGATAATACAGGCCCGGCTGCAAAACTTCGCGCAGGATGCCCTTCTCGCCGTCGCGCTCGGCAAAGCGGTCGGGCCCGTCGACGCCCAGCAGCCGGCGGCGCACGCCCACGAAGCCGGGCTTGATATCGGTGGCGTCGACCAGTTCGACCTTGTAGCCGCGCAGATTGACGCGGTAACTGCCCGGGGGCAACACCTGCCGCTGGATTCCGCGCCTCTTCGTTCTTGGCGTCAGCCACCGGCTCGGCCAGCACCCGGCCCGGCGGCAGGGCCTTGCCGCCCAGCGCCGTGACGATGCCCACCTTACCCGGCGGAATGTTCGTGTTCATTTCCTTCTCGGTCGTGTAGACGATTGGCAGCACGAAGTGCCAGCCTTCGCCGAGCACGTCGCGCTGGATGCCCTTCTGGCCGTGCTCGGCCAGCACGTGGCCGCTCGTCAACGGCTGGCCGTCCTTGGCCGTGACCACGACGTGCTCGCCGGGCCGCACGTAGACGAAAAATGCGTTCCAACTGGCCCACACGCAGACCAGCGCGCCGACGGCGATCACGCCCCACACGATCAGGAACCGGCGCCAGCGGCCCAGCCCCTTGAGTTTGTAGCTGGCGGCGAAGTTTTCGAAGGTTTCGCTCATGGACCTGGATTCCTTGTCGTTAATTGGTCGTCTTTTCGTCATGGCGGCGGGCGGCTTATTTCGCGCCGTCAACCGCGACGTTCGGCTGCGCGGCCGGCGCGATCGGTTTGCGGCCCGCGGCCCGCGGTTGCGTGAGATAGTTGCTGAACAAGCGGCCAAAGTCGCTCTCGTCGGAAGCAAAGATTTCCGTCAGCGCCGGGCCGAGCGTCTTCATCAGGTTGAACTGCGCGAACGTTTGCACGCTGTCGAAGCCTTGCACGGCCTTCTGCAATCCGGCCACCTCGGCCGCGTTTTGCAGCTCGATGACCGTGGCCTCGGCCTTGCCCTTGGCCAGCGTGGCCTCGGCCTGCTTCTCGGCCGCGTCGAGCGTCAATTGGGCGTTGGCCAGCTCCTGCGTGAACTGCGACTCGGCTACTTCCTTGAGCTGCGCCGCCTTGGTCTTCCCCTGGATCAGCCGCGTCTCGGCCTCGACTTTTTCGCGGGCCTGCTCCTTGAGCGCTTCCTTGGCTTTCAACTCCTGCTCGGCCCGGTATTGGCCCATCCGCGAGGCGTTCTTGGCCTGTTCGACCCGGGCCAGCTCGCGCTCGGCGATCTGCTCGGCCAGCTCGGCCGGCGGCCGCATGTCGGCCAGCGTGACGGCGCGGATTTCCACGCCCAGCGCTTCGCACTGCGGCTTCACCTTGTCCAGCAGCGTGCGTTGCAACGCCTCGCGCGCGTTGGCCACCTTTTCGACCTGGTTGCCGGCCGAACCGCTGGTGGCCATGAGGATGAAATCGCGCGCGTCGAAGTTGCTGCCTTCGATCCGGGCATAACCACGAATGTGCGGCAGGATCACCTTTTGCAGAATTTCGTTTTGGAGCTGGTCGTTGACCGTCTCATCGCGCTGGTGCAGGATGCCCAAGTCGGTCAATCGCACGGCCAGCTCGGGCGCCTTATCCGGCTGGGCGGCATACTCCACCACCACCAGCGGCTGCAGGATGAAACCGTCCCGGCTGGGAAACTCGATGTCCACGAGCCGCACGCGGTGGCTGCGCACCTCGACCGGAGTGATCGACTCGACGTAAGGATTGATATAGTACGTGCCGGCCGGCACGATCGACTCCTGCACGCCGCGATAGCCGTCGGGCACGAGGTAGTGGCCGCGCTCGTCGGCCGTCAGCCCGCGCGGGTCTTTGCCGACCTTGAGTGTGCGGACGCCCACCTGTTCGACCCCGACTTCCACCGCCTTGACGCGCTCCCACGAGTAAGCGTAGGGATTCAAGCGGTAGCTGCCCTGCGTGAGCACGTCGGGCAGGATGCCGCGGTGTCCCTGGCCGGGATGGGCCGGGTCTTCGCTGCCCAGGATGTCGCCGCCGGCCATTTGCTCGGCCGTGAGCGGCTGGCCGAACTTGCGCGAGTACCAGGCATTCGCCCACCGGCACTTGCACCAGGTCGTGCACCTCGTACGTCCAGAAGAACGGGTTGAGAAAGTGCCGCCCTTCGCCCCACGGCTCGAGCATCACGCCCTTGTAGCTGTCGTCGGGTGCGATGATTTCATCGGGCCCCAGGTCCTTGCCCCAGCGGCTGATGCGGATCAGGTACTTGCCCGAGGGCACCTCGATGCGTTCGACTTCCCAATGCCAGATCTGCTGCAATGTCAGCAGCCCGACGACGACGATGCCCAGCATCAGCAGGAATCGCGGACTCTTATAAAAACTCACGATGGCTTCTCCCTTTCGGTTGATTTTGCTTCGAGCTTGTCGGGCGCGGCGGCCGGGCCATTGGCCGCCGGCCCCGTACCTCCAGCCGTTGCGGCGCCGAGCCGGGCCCGCAGCTCGGCCAGTTGCGCTTCGAGCACGGCCGGATCGACCGGCGAATTCGTGCCCCCGCTCGACAGCTCGCTCGTGTCGGCATAAACCCGCTCCATCGCCCGCGCATTGAGCGTCTTCTCCTGCACCATGCCTTCGGCCTTTTGCCAGTCGGCCACGGCGTTGAACGGATCGAAGCGGCTGGCGATGGCGTATTGCTCTTCGACTTTTTCGGCCTGCGCCAACTGGCTGAGCAGGATGCTGCGGCCGACTTCGTACTGGCGCAGTTGCAGTTCGAGCATGTACAGCCGGCGGCGCGATTCGCCCACCAGGCCGCACTGCCGTTCGAGCTGCTCGCGAAAGCTCTCGATCGCCGAGCGCTCGAGGTTGATCTTGTAAAGCGCGGCCCGCGCGCCCAGTTCGTCGCCGGCGGCCGCCAGTCGATGCGCCTCTTCTTCCAGCCCGCCCACGTGCTCCTCGCTTTGCCGCAAGTTCTCGCGGATCGTGGTTTCGGCCAGTTCGGCCTGCGACAGCGCGGCCCGCACGGCCTTGACGTGATCGCGGTGCTGGCCGACGACCTGGTCGAGGATTTCCTCCGGATCGAGCCGGCGGCGAAACACCACGCGCGGGCCCGTTTGAGCATCCGCCCCAGCCGCCGCGGCCCGACCGCCAGCGCCACCAGCGCCGTCAACAGCCCGGCCCACAGGACCAGCCGCAGCAGGAAGTATTCGACGAATGCCATGGGACGATCAGCCCCCCGGGGATTGCGACCAAAAGCGGCGTCGAGCATCCCGGCCGAGCGGGGACGCGCAGGGACCGGCCGCCGGCAACGATTTGCCCGGACCTCGCCCGCGCGTGACCGCCTCGCCGCGCGATCGCAAACAGCCATCGGGCCGGGCGAACACGGTGCCGGCAAGCCACAGGCGCCGGAGCTTGAAATCGTCAGACAAGGATAGGTTCTGCCGAGGAATCAGGGGCCTTCCCTGCCCGCCGACGGCCCGGCGATTCAGCAAACCGCCGCGGCCATGCAATCGGCGCCTCAGCCATTTACTCCGCTAATGCCGAATCTGCGGGATCATTGCCGGCATTATAGCGATTTGCCCAGCGCTCCGAAAATCGGCGCCGCGAGCAAACGCCCCGGCAACAGCTAACTATCCGCAGGTCAATCAGTTGCGCGCTTGCGGAGATTCGTGTCGCGACTTCACTCCGTTCACGCCGGGGGTGGCACTGGCATCTTGCCAGTGCAGCGTATGCCACGGCGACACGATGCACGATGCACTGGCGAAACACCCGTACGATTCAGACGATGCACGCGATGCGTGCCGCATGTCCGGCCAGGCGCCGCCGGGGATGAAAAAAACTCCCGGCGGCGCCTGGTCGCGAACAGCGCGTTTTCGACGGTCCGCAAGGCCTACGATTAGCGCTGACCCGAGCGGTCGCGGTCGGAGCCGTCGTTGCTGGAATCCTTGCTGGGGGAGTTGTTGCTCCTGGAACGGTCCTTGCCGGAGTTGTCCTGCTCGAACGCCGGCTCGAGCACCTGGGTCAGGTTGAGCGCGTTGAGCAGGTGGTCGCGCTCGCTCTTCGGCAGATCCTTCTGCGAAGTGATGTCCTTCTGCAGCTCGCCCGGCGACCCCTCGAAGCGGCGTGTTTCGATCTTCCCATTCTCGTCGCGATAGCGGATTTGAACCTTGAACCGGTTCTTACCGGTCTGCGCCAACGTCATCGAATCGAAGATGTTCCAGGCGCTCTCGTTCGCATCTTCGTCCTCGTCATCATCGCGGGCGGCCGTCCGGGTTCCCTGTCCTCCGTCCCTCCGGTTCTGGACGCTTTGATTGGCCGCCGGGTTGCCGGTCGAGCGGCTGAAGGCCTGCTGGCGCTGCCAGGCCTGCAATTCGCGCTGGTTGCCCAAAGTGACTGTCAGCTCCTGCGTCTTGCCGTCACGGAGGACCGTCAGCGACTTCTGTTGCCCCGGTTCGTCGATGCGGATCAGACCCAGCAATTGTTCCGGCGAGAACAGCTTTTGATCGCCGTACCGCGTCAGGATATCTCCTTCCTCGAGGCCCGCATGGTCGGCCGGCGAATCCTCGGCCACGTCGTCCACCATCAGCCCGTAGGCACCGCCGATGGCCGGGGCCAGGTGATTCAAGAACCCGGGATGAATGGGTTCGACGGCCACGCCGATCCAGGCCTGGCCTGGGCCGTTGTTGCCATTCGACTGGCGATCGGCGGCCGAGGCCTTGCGATCTTGATTGTCCGACTGGTCTTGTCCCGACGACTGATCGGCCCAGGCCGGCATCGCCAGCGCCAGGCGCGAAAAGTGCCGTCAACAGTCCCCTTCCCATCATGTGTCTCATGGTCGATTCTCCTTCTTGATAAAGGTCCAGTGTAACCCTGTCCCAACGCATCGCGGCCGAGCGCTTCGACCCCACGCCGGCACCCGCGCGACCAGTTCGGAAGGTGCCACGCCAGCGCCGTGCGGCGCCAGCCCCGCGCCGAAGGCCCGGCAATCGCGACGACTCGCGGGCCGTGCGCTCGCGATCCCGTGGCGCGCTTCTGCGGGCCCATTTCGCGCTTACGGCCTCGCAAATCGAGTGCCGCTCGTGTACTTCCCGCGGACCGCCGCCGACACGCGGCCCGGTTGCTTCGGCGCGCTATAATGGCACGGCTGCGGTAAGAAGCCGCACACCCATCGTTGCCGTTGGCTTCTTGGCCTTACTTTTTCGAAAGGCTCGCGCTGGCACTCGCATGGCTCTGAAGATCGAAGACTACGCGTTGATCGGCGACTGCGAGACCGCCGCCCTGGTGGGCCGCGACGGCTCGATCGATTGGCTGTGCCTGCCGCGGTTCGACTCCAATGCCTGCTTCGCGGCCTTGGTCGGAACCCACGAAAATGGCCGGTGGCTGATCGCTCCCCGCGCGGGCGAAGTCCAGACGTCGCGCCGCTATCGCGACGACACCCTGATTCTCGAAACCCGCTTCGAGACCGACCAGGGCGCCGTCGTGCTCGTCGATTTCATGCCGGTGCGCAGCGAACTGCCCGTGCTGGTCCGCATTGTCCGTGGCCTGCGCGGCAGCGTGGCGATGCATGCGCAGTTCGTGCTCCGCTACGACTACGGCCACATCGTCCCCTGGGTCCGCCGCTGCCCGGGCGGCCTGCGGGCCGTCGGCGGGCCCGACGCCGTGCTGCTGCAGACCGACGTCAAGCTTCACGGCAAGGATTTCACCACGGTCGCCGACTTCACGGTGGCCCAGGGGCAGGAAGTCCGCTTCACGCTCTCCTGGTATCCGGCCCACCGCGATCCGCCGCCCGCGCCCGATGCCGATGCGCTGTTGCGCGCAGACCGAAGCCTGGTGGCGCGAGTGGGCCGGGCGCTGACGTATCGCGGCGCTGGCGCGCGCGGTCGCGCGCTCGCTCATCACGCTCAAGGCCCTGACGCACGCCCCCACCGGCGCGATCGTGGCCGCGCCCACGACCTCGCTGCCCGAGCGGATCGGCGGCAATCGCAACTGGGACTATCGCTATTGCTGGCTGCGCGACGCCACGCTCACGCTGTTGGCCTTGCTCTCGGCCGGCTACGTGGAAGAGGCCACCGCATGGCGCGAGTGGCTGCTGCGGGCCGCGGCTGGCAGCCCCTCGGAGCTGCAAATCGTCTACGGCGTGGCCGGCGAGCGGCGGCTGACCGAGCTGACGCTCGAATGGCTGAGCGGTTATGAGAAATCGCAGCCGGTGCGGATCGGCAATGCCGCCAGCGACCAGTTCCAGCTCGACGTCTACGGCGAGCTGCTCGACGCGATGTACCAGTGCCGCTGCAAAGGGATTGCCCCGGAGCCGGCCGACTGGAGCCTCGAGTCGGCCATCGTCCGGTTTCTCGAATCGGCCTGGAGCCGCCCTGACGAGGGCATCTGGGAAATCCGCGGTCCGCGCGAGCAGCTCACCCACTCGAAAGTCATGGCCTGGACCGCCTTCGACCGCGCCGTCCGTAGCATCGAGCGCGGCGGGGCTGCCGGGCCCCCTCGATCGCTGGCGCGCGATGCGCAAGACCATCCACGACGACGTCTGCCGCCAGGGCTTCAACGAAGGGCGCAACGCCTTCGTGCAGCGCTACGGCAGCCAGCAGCTCGACGCGGCGCTGTTGATGATCCCGCTGGTCGGTTTCCTGCCGGTCGACGATCCGCGCGTCCGCGGCACCGTGGCCGCGATCGAGCGCGAGCTGATGGTCGACGGCTACCTGCTCCGCTATTCGCCGGACGACAAGTTCGACGGCCTGCCGCCGGGCGAGGGCGTGTTTTTGCCCTGCACCTTCTGGCTGGCCGACAACTACACGCTGGCCGGCCGCCACGACGAAGCCAGCCAAACGTTCGAGCGCCTGCTGGCCTTGCGCAACGACGTGGGCCTGCTCTCCGAGGAGTACGACCCGCGCGCCGGCCGCCAGATCGGCAATTTCCCCCAGGCCCTCTCGCACATCGCGCTGGTCAACTCGGCCACGAACCTCACCCAGAGCGAAGCCGTCCGCGCCCGCTGCCCGGCGTAGGACTTGAGGGTGGGCGACAGCCAGGCTGTTGGCTCGTCGGAATATATCGACCGGCATCGGACGTGCATCGAATCCCGCAGCGACCGCACGTCCTTTCACTGGCCGGCCCCACGAAGCCCACGCACCAGGAGAGCCGATCGTCCCGCGCAAAGAAAATCGCCGCGCGAGAGCGGCTCGGATTACGAACCCGGCAGCTTCGCGCAGCGATCGCGGTTCTTGCTGCCCGCCGCCGATAGCTCGGCCGCGGGCAGTCCTCTTTTTGCGACTACTCGACCTCGATCGTCCAGTCGCCGTCGGCGCCGACGTTCAGGAAATACGTGCCCGGCTTCTCGATCTTCACCGGCTTCGAGCCGTCGAACTTGCCCAGCACGTTGACCAGCGACTCGACCTGGTGGCCGTCGCGGTCGACCAACTTCACCGTGAAGCGGCCTTCGCCGTTATGGTGTATCTTGAACACGCTCAGGCCCTTGTCGAGCTCGATGAACTCGGTGACGTCGAAGCCCGAGCCGTCCAACACTTGCGGGGTCTTGCGGCCCTCGCTCGGACGCGGCTGGCGGATATCGATCGCCCAATTGCCGTCGGCCGTCACGTCGAGCAAGTACTGGCCGGCTTCGCCGATCGCAAAGCCGCGCTGGCCGTCGAACTCGCCGATCTGGTTGAACAGGGTGTCAACCGTATTGCCTTCCGCGTCCAATAGCCGCACGATGATGTTCGACTCGCCGTCGTGCTCGATCGAAAACAGGCTCAGCCCGGATTCGAGACGGAACTTCTTCGAAGCTTGCCGCCCGTGGCCTTTCAACTCAATCGTCCGATCCTGGTCGTCGGCCGTGCCTTGCTCGGCTTGACTATCGTTGACGCTGTCGTCGTTTTGAATGTCCGACGTTTTGACTTCGAATTGCCGGTCGCCCATTTTGAACTCATCGGCCCCCCGCGCGCAACCCGCGCAGACGACCAGCCCCAAGCTCAGGCACGCCACGACGGCAATCAAACCGCAGTTCGACGAACGCATGCGAATCTCCTGGTAAAAGAGGTGCTCAGGCGCGTGCGAAGTGCGACGCGCCTGCGGCCGGCCCGAGGTGTCCAACGAGCACGTTCGTCAAAGGAGGTGGGAGTCCAGATGCTGCCCGGGCCAAACTCGTACTGCAACTTTAGGTCATGCGGGCGCCCGCCAGCCGAGCCCGCCTGGCGCGGCGGTTTTTCAGCGAATTCCGGCACGCGCGAGGGTCAACTGCCCTCAACGTGCGCGTGGCAAATTCTTATAATCGCAGCTACGGTTTACGTGCACGGTTGAGCATTTCGACGATCCAGATCGCCGATGAGATTTCCCCCCACGATCCCCTCACGAAAATCGCCCCGCCTGGCTCTGGCGCTGGCCGCGCTGTTCGCCGGACTGGGCTGGTTCGTGTGGGCTCAGGCGCCGCCGCTGCGGCGGTTGTTCGTCGTCGGCACGCGGCCGCTCGAGCTCGTGCCCGCCAGCCAGCAGCCGCCCGCCAAAAGCCAATCCCACTTCGACCACGAGCACGGCCATCGCCACGTTTCGGCCAACGGAATTCCCAATCACAAGGTGGGCAGGTTTCCCAACCGCGGAAACCCCAACGCGATCCGCGAGCAGCACTACCGCTTCAACCTGCCGGCCGACCCGCAACCGGCCGCCCAGGTCACGCCGCTGCACGACTCCGGCCGCCGCGGCCCGCCGAACATGCCCTTTGGCGTGGCCGTCAACGGCGTGCTGTTCGACCCCGGCACGGCCGAGTTCTTCGAGGGCGACCCGCGCGGCTGGAACTACGAGGCGCTGGGCGGCGCGGTCCCCTTGGGCATCGACGCCAACTATGCCCACGTCCAACCCAACGGCGGCTACCACTATCACGGCCTGCCGACGCTGCTGCTCGAGCAGCTCGGCTGGAGCGCGAAAAGACATTCGCCGCAGATCGGCTGGGCGGCCGACGGATTTCCCATCTACGCCGTGTACGGCTATGCCGAGGGCGACGACCCCAAGTCGAAAATCAAGCCGCTCAAGTCCAGCTACCGCCTGAAGTCGGGCAATCGGCCCGCCGGCCAGCGCAATCCGGGCGGAAAGTACGACGGCACGTTCATCCAGGATTACCAGTACGTCGAGCGCGCCGGCGATCTCGACGAGTGCAACGGCCGCTTCGGCAAAACGCCCGACTTCCCCGCCGGCACGTATGCCTATTACCTCACCGAAGACTGGCCCGTCATCCCCCGCGCCTTCCGCGGCACGCCGGTCAACCTCCGCACGCGGCCGCCACGGCGGCCGTAGCCGCTCCCCTCTCTCCGCTGGGGCTACGATCTTTCGGCCAAAGAAACTCCTTATGGTCGCCAAGCGAGGACTGTCCGGCTGTAGCGACTGGATCGAAAGATTCGGCGCCGGCCCGGCAGGCCCATTGCACTCGGCCCTTTGTACGCGGCTGGATGGATGATTGGCCCGACCGGTGCCTGCCGGCAGAATCAGCCGTCGCAGCGATACGTGATACTTCGACGTATGCTCTCGATATGTACCCGATTAAAGCATTGCTAGTTTCCTGTTCGGGCGACGTGCACTCCGATTTGCTGCGCGAGCTTGCCACGCTGTCGGTCCCGCTCGAGGCGGAGTTCCTCGACGTCCGCAGTTGCCTGGCTCACCTGCTGGCCGACCCGGGCGGGATGCGGCTGATCATCGTGCGTCCGATGTCGCTGGCCGATGTCGCGCAATTGGAACGGCTGAACGAATCGGTCGTCGGCCTGCCGATTCTGGCGCTCGTCGATCCTGCCGCGGATCCCACGATGATGGTGCGAGCGATGCGCGCCGGAGCGGCCCAGGTGGTCCGGGTGCCACTGCAGCCGGAGGACTTTGCGCGGCCATGCATCGGATTGCCATCCAGTTTGGCCACCCGACCACTCGCAGTCGCCTGATCACCGTGCTCGGCGCCATCGAAGGCTGCGGCGCCACGACGATTGCCCTCAATCTGGCCTCCGAGATCGGGCGCCTGGCCAACACCCCGTGCATCTTGGGAGAAGGAGCCGTCAGCTTCGGCCGGCTCGCCAATTATCTGAATATCACGCCGTCGATCACGTTGTTGGATTTGCTGAGCGACGTCGACCACTTGGACGCCGAACGCGTTCGCCGGGCGCTGACCAAAGTCGACGACCACCTGCAAGTGCTCACCGGCTCGTACCGCGGCATCGTGCCGTTCGAACTTAACATCGAGGCCGTGTACAAACTGTTGAGTTACGCCAAGGAAATGGCCGAGTTCATCGTCGTTGACGGCCGCTATCAATACGCCGAACTCGACTTCGATTTCATGGATCAGAGCCAGCAAATCGTGCTGGTGGCCAAGCCCACGGTTCCCTCGCTGTACGCGCTGCGGATGCTGCTGGATCTGTTGGCCGAGCGCGAATGCCTGGCGCAGCAGTTCGTGGTCATCAACCAGTTCGAGTCGTGCGCGGACTCTTTTTCGGTTCGGCACATGGAAGAAGGCCTGCAGGCGACGAGCATCTACACCGTGACTTCCGATCCCGGTTCGATTCGCATGGCCGAGAACACCGCGCAAACGTTGCACCGCGCGGCGCCGCGGAGCCGCGCCCTGGCCGATGTCACTGCGTTGGCGCGCGCGATCTTGTCGCTTCCGGCTAAGCCGCGACACCAGGGCTGGTCGTTCCTGCAGCCGCTGGAGCACCTCGCCCAGACCTTGCACTTGAAGTAGCCCCCAAGGTTCACGGCCCTGCCTTCGCGGGGCCGCCCCGCCGGCGAAATCGGAGACCGCACGTGGCCACCAATCAAGGGCCGACCGACACGTTCGACTTTGGAAGCTACTCCGGAGCTGCCGCCGCGCCGCCGCCGGCGCACGCGCCGAGCAGAAGGACGCCGGCGAGCAGCTCGAACGCTTCCACCATCACCTCCTCGACTGCGTCAAGATCGAAGAACTGAGCAAGCTGCCCGAAGACGAGCAGCGTCGAGAGATCCGCGACGCCGCGGAACAGTTGCTGGACAAGGAACACGTGCCACTGAGCGGACTGCAGCGAATGCAGTTCATCCAAGACCTGATCGACGAAATGATCGGTTTAGGGCCTTTGGAAAAGCTGCTCCGCGACACGTCCGCCACCGACATCCTCGTGAACGGACCCTCGCAAGTCTACATCGAGCGAAGCGGTCGGCTCGAAGAGAGTTCAGTCCATTTTCGCGATGAGGACCACCTGCTCGAGATCATTCGCCGCATCGTGGCGAAGATTGGGCGCCGGGTCGACCAGAGTTCGCCCATCGTCGATGCGCGCCTTTCGGACGGATCGCGCGTGAACGCGATCGTACGGCCCTTGTCGCTCCGCGGCCCGGCCCTGAGCATCCGCCGCTTCGGCGTGACGCCCCTGCTGCTGGCCGACTTGTTGCGGCTGAAGGCCATGGCGCCGCAGATGGCCCTGTTTCTCGAAGCCGCGGTCAAAGTGCGCACGAACATCCTTATCAGCGGCGGAACCGGCAGCGGAAAGACCACGCTGCTGAATACGCTGTCGGCTTTCATTCCAAACGACGAGCGGATCATCTCGGTCGAGGACGCTGCCGAGCTTCAACTGCAACAGCGGCACGTCGTGCAGCTCGAGTCGCGGCCCCCCAATATCGAAGGCAAGGGCGAAGTCACCATGCGCGACCTTGTCCGCAATACGCTCCGCATGCGCCCCAACCGCATTATCGTCGGCGAGTGCCGCGGACCCGAGGCCTTCGACATGCTGCAGGCCATGAACACCGGCCACGAGGGCTCGCTGACGACCCTCCACGCCAACAGCCCACGCGACGCCCTCTCGCGGCTCGAGATGATGCTCGTCATGACCGGCATGGACGTGCCGCTGCACGCCCTGCGCGAGCAGATCGCCTCGGCGATCGCCTTGATCGTTCAAGTCGACCGCATGCCGGGCGGGCCTCGCCGCGTGACCAGCATCACCGAGATCACCGGCCGCGAAAAGGACGTCATTATGACCCAGGAAATCTTTCGCTTCCGCCAATTGGGCCTGACCGCCGCGGGTGCCGCCTACGGTGAGTTCGAGAGCACCGGCATTCGTCCCAATCTCATGGCTCGGCTGGAAGCGTCGAGCATCACGCTTCCGCCCGGCTTGTTTCAACAGGCCACGCTGCTGCAAGCCTGACGCCTCCCGCCCCGCCGCTCGCCTGCCGAGGCCGCACGAGCTGCCCGCGACCCCTCGCGAGGTCGTGGGGTCGCAGGTTGTGTCCGATATTTCGGGCCAACGGCTTGCGGCGACTGCCGAGCGGGAAAGCGGGGTGCTAAATGAGCCTCGCTAGGCCAAATGGCACTAGAGGGGGGGCGCGGTACAATGGCGGACTTCCGTTCATCGCTGGGCCAGATGATGAAGAGGAGGCCATGCCAGAAATCGTAAACCTAGATGCCCTGATTCCGAGAGAGGATTTCATTGCGCCGATCGATAACAGCGGAACGCCTGGCGCAGGCGGAAAGGAGTCGGCATCGGCAACGGATTTGAAGCGCGGGGAAGCGTTCTTTGAAACGCTCAGGAAACCTGATTTCCAGTGCGAAACGGCCGCTTGGTCGCCAGCCGCCGTGTGCGAGTTTATTGAAGCATTCGTGAACGGCGATCTGATTCCGTCGGTCATCTGCTGGCAGTCGCCCGCTCGGCTTACATTTATCATTGACGGCGCTCATCGCCTAAGTGCCCTAATTGCATGGTTTGAAGACGACTATGGTGCTGGAAAGCGATCCGTAGAATTCTACGGGAAGATTCCTGGCGAACAGGAGAGGATTCACCACAAGACGCGGGAACTAGTAAAAACCCGCGTCAGCTCATATGCCGAATGGAGAGCAGAGCTTGCCACTCCAGGCTCAGTTGCGGAATTGAGTTCCAAGGTGCGCAGCTTGGCGACACGCCAAGGTGCCGCTGCTATGGGTTCCTGGAGTTGATGCCACGAAAGCTGAGAAGGCGTTCTTTACGATCAATCAGAAAGCCGTAGAGATCGACGCGACCGAACTAAAGATTTTGAACGCACGATCTAAACCAAATGCGGTTGCGGCTCGCACGATCGTCAGGAATGCGACCGGAACAAAATATTGGGAATCATTCACGGCGGCGGCCCAAGAGGAGGTCGTGAGGATGGCAAGGCGCATTTATGCCGCGCTTTACAGTCCGCCACTTCAAACGCCGCCGAGAACAGAAGAATTGCCGGTTGCCGGGCACGGCTATGGCTCACAAACGCTGCCCCTCATTTTTGATTTGGTGAATATCGCAAATGGATTGCCAGTGGAGGATGCGTCCAAGCACAAGAAAAAATATCTCGTTGCCCAGGGCCACGCGAAGCCCGAAGAAGGCCCAACATTGGACGCGATGAAGCTGGCCTTGAAGCTAGTGTCTCGAATCACCACGACGGAAGCCTCGTCGCTCGGCCTGCACCCGGCAGTGTATTTTTACGCTGCGAATTACAGGCACCAGCCCACTGCGGTATTGGCCGTCGCGCAATTCGTTAAGGACATGATCGATGAGGACGGATTCTTGGAATTCACCCGACATCGCGGGAAGTTCGAGGAATTTTTGGTTGGCCACAAGAAATTTATCAACCAGCTCACCGTGAAGCATGGGAGCATGGCAAAGGGGTTTCTATACATTCGAGACTACTATCGGTTTGTTTTTAGCTGCATCCAGCGTGGTCGCAGCGAGAATGGCATCGTAGAAGATTTGGCAGCCAATGACAAATATCAAATACTAGTTCAAGAGCGACCGGTTCTGTCCAAAAAAGCAAAGGAGTTTTCTCAAGACGCCAAGAACGTGAAACTGATGAGCGACATTTTAGACGCTGCATTTGTTTGCAATACGTGCAACGTGCGCATTGACAAGAAATCGATGCACCTGGATCACGTTGTCGAGAAGTCCGAAGGTGGGCTAGCCACTACCGACAATAGCCAATGGCTGCACCCGTATTGCGACAGCACAGCAAAGCGGTTGTTAAAAGGCTAGATCGTTCGATGCCGAACCTTCGTGCCGCGTGCCGCGTCACATTGCTGGCTGCGGCGGAAGACGATTCCGCCAGCAGCCGGGAGAGCGGCCCGCGTCTTGGTTGCGCAGGGGTCTTATAAGCCTCGCTAGGGATCGGCATGCGCTGAATGGGTTCGATTCCCCCTCTCTCCGCTAGTCCCGCTTGGACTCGCGTTTGGCGGCTTTAGAGAGCCGTTCCCGTATCCACGCTGACAGCGTTAGCTTGCGCCGCTCGGCGGCCTGGTCGTATTCGGCCCGCTCGGCGGCGGTTAGCCGCAATTGGATGTATTGGGCCTTGGCCTGCTCGGGATCGAGCGGCGGGCGGCCCATTTTCTTTTTTGCCATGCCTAAAGTGTAGTGACAAAAAAGCCGCTTGGCAAGTGACATTTTGTATTGACGTGAAGACTAAACGTCACTACAATAAGTCGCAGTGAGGGGAGTTATGACCCCAACAAAAAACCCGAAGCAGCCCGGCAAGGCCACTTCGGGGAAAGAACAATCCGGCGGTTAAGCCAGACTGGTCCATAGTAAGTTCAGTCTACCACGCGAAACCGCCCCAGCAAACGGGAAGGTTCCGCGATGATAGTTGCAAATTGCACCCATGAGCACACGAAGAAAGTCGGCAAGAACAAGGCCGGCAACCCCCGCGTCCGTTGCACCCTCTGCGGAAAGACTTGGACCGTTCCGCGCCCGAGTCCGCTTGCCAAAATGCGGATCGACGTGGACTTAGCCGAGCGAATCCTAAAATGCTTGTGCGAGGGCAACAGCGTGCTCGCTACGGCCCGGATGAATAGCACAACCAAGCGGACGGTGCTTAACCTGATGTTGCTGGTAGGCCGGCGCTGCCAGTTGTTTTTGCAGACCAACGTGCGGGGAGTGGCGGTTGACGATGTCCAGGTCGATGAGGCGTGGCAGTTTGTGTATTGCAAGCAAAAGACCGCGAATCGCCAGCGGCTCGGCAAGCAAGTGGGCGATTCTTACGTTTTCACCGCGATTGAGCGCGGAACGAAATTGCTGGTGGCTTGGCACTTCGGCAGCTACCATGAACGCGGCAATAGTTGTAGTGACAAATTGCAAGGGCCATCATGCATTCGTGGTTTGACCATTTCTTAATGACCCACTACCCCTCGCGAATCGCTAACGAAATCCAAACAATGTGTCGCTACCATGCGCACTTTGTTTTCTGCAGGCCGTGTGACCAGGCACCAGGAATCTCGTGGCATGAGCGACGCTCTTTCTTCGACGCCCCAAACTCCCGCGGCTCGACCCAACCATACCCAGCTCGTGCGGGCCATCTTTTACTTGGGGCTCGTCGCGGCGGTGGCGGTGACCAGCTACGCGGCCTTTCGGCTCAGCGAAGACCGCGCCTACGTAGCCCGATCGCAACAGCAGCTCGTTGCCTCGCACCACTTGCGGCAGCCGACCGAAAATCGCCTGGCGCCCGAGTACACCGACAAGAACGGCGACCTCGTGGCCGATCCGCCTTCCGACCCGAAGCAGTTCCTCGATCCCGACACGCTGGTGTTGGCTCACTACGTCGACGCCGAGGCGGAGACGCAGGCGGTCAATTGGGAGGCCTTCGAGGCGCAGCTGGCCCAGGCCACCGGCAAGCAGGTCGTGCGCCGGGAGTATCTCAACACGTCGGACGACGTGGCGGCGGTCAAAGCCGGCCAGATCCACCTGGTCGCCTTGCACGCCGCCGACGCGCCCTACCTGGTGAACCACGCCGGCCTGGTTCCGATCGGCGTCTTGGGCAGCGACGAAGGCGCGCACGGCAATCGCCTCGACATCGCCGTGCCGGCCAAGAGCAAGCTGCAAACCGTCGACGACGTCGCCGGCCACGTGCTCACCTGCACTTCGCCCGACTCGATCACCGGCTACCGGGCGGCGATCGTCGTGCTGCTCGAGAAGTCGGGCCTGCGTCCGCACCAGGACTACGCGGTCACCTGGTCGCACGGCCAGAAGCGCTCGATCCTGGGGCTCCTCAGCGGCAAGACCGAAGTGGCGGCGCTCTCCGACGACAAGCTGCAAAGCCTGCTCAAGAAGGGAACGATCGGCGAGGCCGACTATCGGGTCATCTATCGCTCGCAAGTCATCCCGCGGCTGACCATCGGCTACGTGTACAACCTCGATCCCAAGCTGGCCGGACAACTCGTGACCGCGTCGCTCAACTTCCAGAACGAAGGGGGCCAGGGCGAGGATGATTCGTCGCCGCCGATGCGGTTTCTGCCGGTCGACTACAAAAAGGATTTTGAATTCGTTCGCCGCATCGACGATTCGTTCGATCCCCGCTTCGGCAAGCAAGCCAGGCCCAAATCCCCGCTCGACGAAGACCCCCGGCAGTCGAAAGAATAGACCCGTCCGCCACGTCCCCCGCGCGGCGCCGCCATTCTGGCGATCTTGCCGCGGCAAATTCGCCGTCGCAACGCCCTGCGTTGCACCCGTCGAACATCGCGCGAGAATTGGTGTGCTCAATCAATAGTACAGCCACGGCGCCCGAATTCGAAGGGACTTCAACATGATTCACGCATTCATCGCCACGCGCAGCAGCGTCGCGGCAGCGGCACTGGCGGCAGCGCTTTCGCTCGCCGCGGCGACCGCCTCGGCCGACGGACCGCGCGACGACGCGGCCCCGACTCCCGCGGTGGCCGACGCGGCGCGGCCCGTCGTCAAAATCATCGCGGGCGGCGATTCCAAAGTGCCGCCGGAAGCATGCCTGGGCACGCTCGTCGGCCCCGGCGTGAACCAGCCCGACGCGTTTCCCGGCTATGGCGGCTTCGTCGGCTGGAACTCGCCGATCCGCTTGAAAAACGGCGATTGGCTGGTCGGCTTCAGCGCCGGCTATTGGCACGCTTCGCCGCCCACGCCGCTGCGCTATGCGCCGAAAACCATCGAGCAATACCGCAAGCTCGGCATGCCCGCCGACGTCGTCGCGCCCCGCGGCGGCCGCGCCATGCTCATCCGCTCGACCGACGCAGGCAAAACATGGAGCAAGCCGACGACCTTGCTCGACACGCCCGACGACGACCGCCATCCGGCCTGGATCGAACTGCCCGACGGCACCCTGTTGTGCTCGCTGTTCATCTATCCGGGCGCCGAGTTTGCCGATTTCGTCGTGCACCCCGAACATGCCCACCACACGGTCGTGCTGCGGTCGTCGGACCACGGTCTCACGTGGAGCGAGCCGGTCCGGCCCCCCTCGCCGTTTATTGCGGACGAGTCGGACGGCCCGATGGTGGTGCTCAAAGACGGCTCGGTGCTGTTGACGATCAGCGGCGTCGTGAAACAAGGCGGGCCGGCGCAGGCGGCGGTCTTCACGAGCTGCGATCGCGGGGCGAGCTGGAAGCTGCTCTCGACCATCAAGGCCGGCCACGACCTCGACGAGGCCAATGCCGCGCAACTGGCCGACGGCCGGCTGGTGCTCGTGGCGCGTCCCGAGGGAGATATCGCATGGTCGCCCGACGGCGGCCGCACCTGGACGTCGCCGGTCAGCTTCGGCGTGCGGCTGTATGCTCCGAGCCTCTACGTGCTGGCCGACGGCACCCTGGTCTGCCTGCACGGCTCGTATGCCCCGGGCCACGGCGGCCTGCGGCTGATTTTCAGCAGCGACGGCGGCCACACCTGGATCGCGCCGGCAGCCGACCACGGCTTTTTGGTCGACCACTGCTACGGCTACGGCAAGGCGATGGAACTTCGCGACGGCTCGTTGCTGGTCACCGACCAGGGCACCGGCGGACACACCGCCGCCGATGCCAAGAACATGGCCATGCGGGCGCTGGGCGTTCGCATCCGCCCCGACAAGTCCGGCATCGACCTGCTGCCGGCGCCGAATCACTAGTGCTCTGTCAACGCCAACAATTCGGTGCGCCACTGCTGGCTTGTCCAGCAGTGCGTTGGCTTTACGGCAAGTCTGAACCGAAAATCTGGCTTTGACCGAGCACTAGATGATTGACCGTCCCGGTTTGCCGGGTGCCGTGGGTGGCAAGTCCCCCCGAGCTTGCGCCTGCTGCACAAGCCAGCCGCGGCGCCGCGCGTGACAGTCAGGCGAGGTCGCCCCATTGTCGGGCGGCTCGGTTTGCCGGGAGCAATTCCAGGTCGCCCGTCGGATCACCCTGCAATGACTCGCGTCATCGCGCGCGGCTGGCGACCCTTCGCCGGCGCAGCAATCCGCCAGTGGCGAGCGCCGCCAGGCCGCAGCCCAGCAAGGCCAATGTCGACGGCTCGGGCACCGGGTAGACGCCCAACTCGAACGGCGAGAAGCTGTCGGTCACGAACGTGATCGTATGGTTCAAGGTGTCGACCGTGCCGCCGAAAGTCCACTGTTGGCTCGAGCTGTTGTAGTGCCACAGCCCCAGCTTGCTCTCATCCGTTCCCTGCGGCAGCTTCAATGGGTCGTAGTTGAACACGAGGGTCGCCGATTGGCCCGACTGCAGGCCGGTGTACTCGACGCTCCAGATCTGTGGATCGGCCGCCAGGTCGGCGGTCGAGACCGCGAAGGCCGCGTCGCCCTGGGCGGCGGTGATCGCGTCGAGCGGCAGCCCGCTCGAATTGGGAAGCTGCTGGGCCGAAAACGTGCCGCCGTTGGTGTCGCCGCTGAAATTGATCGAAACGCCGCCCGTCGTCGAGCTGCCGCCCAGCACGTCGGCTTGCGTTTGCGTGGGGGTCACGCTGGCCACGTTCCCCGAGCCGAAATGCGCCGTGGCCACGGAGTCGAGGCTCCACGTTTCGACGGTCTGGAACGCGCCGGATTGGTTGACGTAGGTGCCCGAGATGCCCAACGTCCAATCGCCCGAGCCGGCCGGTGACTCCGCCAGCGTCCACTGGCCCGTGGTGGGGTTGCCGAGCGTGGGGTTGTACTCGTGAAAGATCGCATTCGAGCCGTTCTCGAACTCGGTGAGCGTTCCGCCCAACAAACTGATGTTCGTCGTGGTTGCCGTAAAGGTGCCGTTCGAACCGCTCAGCACGCCGCTGTCGAAATTCCAATTCAAAGCATCGTACGTCGCCGTCGAGCCCGGCGGCGAGGTGCCCATCACGATGTCCGTATTCTGCAGGTAAAAGCCGCCGCCGTCGATCAGTTGCATGCTGGTCACGTTCGAGTTGAGCGGATCGAAACTCACCACGAAGTGCCCGCTGACGCTGCTCGAATCGCTGCCGGTCGACGCCGGCACGAGGTCCCCATGCCGGCCTCCGGCGGCCCCGTATTGCAACGTGGCCTGCGCGGGGTCGATCGTGAACACGACGTTTTGCGTGTCGGCAACGACTGCCGACGGGACGAGCGCCACGGCCGCCACGGCAATCAGCCCGAGAAACGGTCGCACTGCCGAGAGATTACGTGCCTTCATCTGGACTCTCCTTGCACTGTGTCTGTCGATGCCCGAGGCATCGTCGCGTCGCGAATGAGCTGCTTCCCTGCGGGCAGGTGCCACGCCCGTGGCCGCCGGCTGCCCGCTGGTCGCCCTCCCTTCATTCACGCGCGCGTGGGGGATGACGGACGAATAAGGACGCAACGAACGTGAGTCGCTCGCGCGAGGGCTACTGCGGCGGAAAGACGCAGTACGGAGGAAAAAAACGCAGTGAGCCGCCCGCGAAGGACAAACGTGAGAGAGAAGGTTTGTCTAGCGTGCCCACCACCATGAAGAGGAACGAACGATAGGGCAGAATATATCCCCCCAGAAGCCGGAATGCAAGAAAAAAAATCGCGGCGCTCCCCGATGCCAAAACCGCTCTCCCGGGTGCTGCGCCCGCGCCCGCCGATCCGCTAAAATCTGTCGACGGTTTCTATTTCCTACCGGCGTGCTGGCCATTTTTCTCCAGCGGTGCGCCGATAGCCGAGGCGATCCTCGAATGCCGAACAAATCGACGCTTACAATCTCCAGCCTGCTGGCTTCGCTGGGATTGGCGCTGGCCGGCGCCGCTTGCGCCGGCGAGCCGCAACCCGCGGTGCCGCCAAAGACTTTCGCCGCCATCGACGTCCACCGCCGCCCGATCTATCACGCCCCGCAACAGCCCGGCTACACCTGCTGGGTTTATGCCTGGCGGATGCCCGATGACAGCCTGATGGTCACCTTCTACCAGGCCACCGGGCCGCGCGAGGGCCGGCCCCGCGCACCCGACGATGTCCAGCGGAAGCTGAGCTGGCCGCACCTCGCCGACCTGCGCCGCGACATGACCGGCCTCCGCTCGTCGAACGTCTTCCTGCGCCTCGGCCGACGGCGGCGCTACGTGGGAAACCGTCAGCCAGGATGTCTTCCGCACGCCCATCAACGGTGCCGTCAATGGCGTCGTCGGCCTCGGCGGCGGCTCGATCCTGCGGGCCGTGTTTGGGCCCTACCTGGCCTACGATTCGGATGTGGCTGGCACGGCGCTGGTGCAGCGCTCCGCCGATGGCTCGAAAACCTGGGACCGCCTGACAGTGGTCCTGCCGCCCGAAAAGTTCACCGCCCGGCCCGCCGGGCTCCGCCAGTTGAGCGACGGTCGCGTGATCCTGCTGGGCGGCGTCTCGCGCGTGCCGGCCGGCCGCGCGTGGGAAGAATACACCGCCACGATGGAACCGCTGCTGCTGGTCTCGGCCGACGAGGGCAAAACCTGGGGCCCGCCGATTCCGGTCGTGCCCGAGGAGCACCGCGAAGGCTGGGCCTGCGAGGAATGCGACGCGGTCGAGCTGCCCGGCGGCGATCTGTTTTGGGTCTTTCGCCGCTGCGCCCCCGAGGATGCGGCCCAGCCGCTGGCCAAGTGCCGGCACGTGCAATGGCAGGGCGTGACGGCCAAGCGCGGCGAAAGTTGGACGCCCAAGTGGGTCGCGCCGGCCCCGTTCGGCAACTCAGGGCTGCCCAACCTGCTGGCCACCCGCGAGGGCGTCGTCCTGCACACCAAGGTCGGCCACTGGACCGCTGATCGCGGCAAATCGTGGCACAGCCTGCAGTTGCCCGACGTGGGCTACTATCCCAAGGCCGTCCAATTGGCCGACGGCCGCATCTTCGTCTTCGCCCACGCCGGCGGCGACGACCCCTACGGCGCCGTGGACCAGAGCATCATCATGACGACCTTCAAGCTCGAAGCCCGCTGAAGCGCGCCACGCAGGATGACCGGCCTCAATGAGATTGGCTACAAGGCAACATCGCCAGTTTCACGCCAGCAGCTTTTCGATCACGTTGCCGTGCACGTCGGTCAGGCGGAAGTCGCGGCCTTGGAAGCGATAGGTCAGCCGCTTGTGATCGAGCCCCAGCAGGTGCAGGATCGTGGCCTGCAGGTCATGGATGTGGAAGGAGTCTTCCACGGCAAAACAGCCCAGCTCGTCGGTGCGGCCCAGCGTTTGCCCCCCCTTTACGCCGCCGCCGGCCAGCCACATCGTGAAGGCGTCGATATTGTGGTCGCGCCCCACGTTGGCGTCGCGCGGACCCTGGGCCACGGCCGTGCGGCCGAACTCGCCGCCCCACACGACCAGCGTCTCGTCCAACAGCCCGCGCATCGCCAGGTCGTTGACCAGCGCCGCCGCCGGCTGATCGGTCAGCCGGCACTGGCCGGCCAGGCCCGTGGCCAGGTGCGAGTGATGGTCCCAGTCGCCGTGAAACAACTGCACGAATCGCACCCCGCGCTCGACCAGCCGCCGCGCCAGCAGGCAGTTGCGGGCAAAGTCGGCTGCGCGGGATCGGCGATGCCGTACATCGACAGCGTGGCCGCGCTTTCGTCGGCCAGGTTCAACAACCGCGGGGCGCTCGACTGCATGCGAAACGCCATTTCATAAGCCGCCGTGCGCGCCGCGATCTCGCCGTCGAGCGTCGCCTCCAGCCGCTCGGCGTTCAGCGCCGCGATCGCGTCGATCGTGCGCCGCTGCCGTGCGGGCGAAAAACCCGCGGGCGAGGCCAGGTTCAAGATCGGCTCGCCGCTGGAGCGCAGCGGCACGCCCTGATAGGCCGACGGCAAGAAGCCGGCCGCGTAGTTGGCGCTTTTCGAGCGCGGCCGCATGCCCGACAGTAATACCGTGAAGCTCGGCAGCTCGCGCGACTCGCTGCCCAGCCCATAGGTGACCCACGAGCCCATGCTGGGCCGGCCGAACTGGCGCCAGCCGGTGTTCAACTGCAGCTCGGCGAAGGCGTGGTTGATGTCGTCGGCCTTGAACGTCTTGACGATCGACAAGTGGTCGACCACTTGGGCGGTGTACGGCAGCAGCTCCGAAACCTCAGCGCCGCACGCGCCGTACCGCGCAACTTCCAAGGGCTGCCCATCAACTTCGGCTGTTTCTCCTGAATCTGCGCGAACTTCGTGCCTTTGAGAAACGACTCCGGAATCGGCTCGCCGTCGCGCCGCGCCAGCTCGGCCTTCGGCTCGAACAAGTCGAGCTGGCTGGGACCGCCCAGCATGTAGAGAAAGATCACCCGCTTGGCCCGCGGCGCGAAGTGCGGCGCCCGCACGTCGAATGGGCTGGCCGCCGCGCCCGCACCCGATGCATCCTCTGCCAACAGCGAGGCCAGCGCCACCGAGCCCAAGCCCAGCGCCGAACCCGACAGAAACCGTCGCCGCGTCAGGCTCCTCGGCGACAACCCATCGGCAGTAGTGCAGGATCGAGCGGACATGAACGTCACCTCTACTCTCGCGTTACGAACTCATCGAGACCCAGCAGGGTCCGGCAAACGACGGTCCACGCCGCCAGCCGCGCGATGTCGCCCGACTCGCTCTGCCCGGCGATCTTGCCGGCATCCTCGTGCTCGGCCTCCAGCTCCGCCTGCTCCGCGGCGAGCAATTTCAGCAACACGTTCGTTTCGGCATCGCTGGGTTCTCGGGAAAAGCAGATCAGGAACGCCTGGCCAAGCCGGGCTCGATCGTCTCCATCTATCGCCACCACGCCGCGCCAGCCCGCGGGCCGACTCCACGATCGTCGGATCGTTGAGCATCGTCAGCGCCTGCACCGGCGTGTTCGAGCGATCGCGGCGCGTGCAGGCCATGCTCGCGTCGGGCGCGTCGAACAGCGACAGCATCGGGTGCGGCGTCAGCCGCCAAATCCAGGTGTACAGCCCGCGGCGGTAACGATCGCCGCCGGGGCTCACGGTCCAGGTGGCCTTCGTGGCCCGATCGTCCAGCACGCCGGCCGGCTGATCGGGAAACACCGGCGGTCCGCCGACGCGCTCGCTCAGCAGTCCGCCGGTCGCCAGGGCCAGGTCGCGAACCACTTCGGCCTCGACGCGCAGCCGCCGTTGCCGGGCCAGCAGGGCGTTCTGCGGATCGACCGTCTGCAAATCCGCGCACGGCCGAGCCTTGCCGGTAGGTCGCCGACGTCACGATCAGCCGGTGCATGGCTTTCATGCTCCAGCCGCGATTCATGAACTCGCACGCCAGCCAGTCGAGCAACTCCTGATGCGCGGGCGCCGGTGCCTGCATGCCGAAATCGTTCTCCGTCGGCACCAGGCCCAACCCGAAATAGCGCTGCCAAATACGATTCATCGTCACCCGGGCCACGAGCGGGTTTGCTTCCGCCACCAGCCAGCGGGCCAGGTCGAGCGCGTGGGGTTGGCCGCCGCCAGCGGGTGCAAGAACCCCGGCACGCCGGCCGCCACCACGTCGCCGGGCCGCTCGAAATTGCCGCGCACGAACAGCCGCGTTTCGCGCGGCTGGCTGCGCATCGCCAGCGTGCTGGGCAGCTTCGGCACCGCGCCGGCAAGCTCGTCGGCCTGCCGCGACAGCTCCTGGTAACGCGCGTTGGTTGCCTCGCGGGCTGCCAGCAGTTTGGCCGCCTGATCGCCCGACGGCTCGCCGCCCGTGGTGGATAGCGCCGCGCGGGCCGGCTCGGGCAATTTCGGCGCTCGTCGGCGCCCAACGCAGCCACCCACTCGGTTAGCGTGCGTTTCAATTCGTACTCGTGCTCGTCTCGCTGCTTTTTCACCGCGTCGACTCGCGTTTGCGCGGCGTCGCGCGCTTGCTTCTCTGCCGGGCTGGCGAGCTCCAGGTCTTCGACGTCGGCGCCGTCGAAGAACGCGTAGAGCCGATAGTATTCCTGCTGCGTCAGCGGGTCGAACTTGTGGCTGTGACATTGCGCAGGCCACGGTCAGGCCCAGCAGCACCGTGCCAGTGGTGTTCACCCGATCGAGCACCGCCTCGTGCCGCAGGTTGGGATCGAGCATCGCGTTGCAATGAAAGCCGCTGGCAATCCGCTGCTCGACGGTGGCGCCGGGCAACTGGTCGCCGGCAATCTGCTCGACGACGAACCGATCGAACGGCAAGTCGCGGTTCAGCGCGTCGACCACCCAATCGCGATAGCGCCACACGCTGCGCGGCGCGTCGAATTCATAACCGCTGCTGTCGGCATAGGCGCCAGGTCCAGCCAATGCCGCCCCCAACGCTCGCCGAAGTGGGGTGAGTCCAACAGCCGCTCGACCAGCCTCTCGTACGCGTCGGGCGCCGTGTCGTTCACGAAGCGGGTGACCTCGTCCGCCGCGGGCGGCAACCCCAACAGGTCCAACGACAGCCGCCGGACGAGCGCCGCCCGATCGGCCTCGGCCGCCGGCTCGATGCCGTCGCTTTCCAGTCGGGCCAGCACGAACGCGTCGATCGGGTTTTGCGCCAGTCGGTCCGCTTGACCGCCGGCGGCAACGCCTTTTTCGGCCGCTGAAACGCCCAATGCCCCGCGGCGTCGCGCTGCCCGGCGCGCCGACCCACTTCTCGGGCCACGCGGCTCCCTGGTCGATCCACGTCGACAGCGTGGCGATCTGGCCCGCCGTCAGCCGCTCGCCCTCGGGCGGCATCACCAGCCCGTCGGGATCCTTGCCGGCGATCAATCGCACCAGCCGGCTAGCTTGGCTGTTGCCCGCGGTCCAGGCCGGGCCATGCGTGCCGCCGGCCAGCGCGTCGCCGCGGCGATCGAACCGCAAGTCGGCCTCCTGCACGTCGGCTCCATGGCACTCGAGGCAACGGCCGGCCAGGATCGGCCAGACGTCGCGGCCAAAGTCGACTGCCGCCCGCTCCGCCTGCTGGGCCGGGGCCAACGATGCCAACGCCGCCGCCCAGGCCACCAGGCCAAGCAGGCAAACCAGCACCGCATGGGCAGCCGAACGCATCGATGGAGCCTCTCGGCGGATCAGCGGGATCGAGGCGGGCAAAAGCGTGGGCAGAACGCTCAAGCTAGCCCCCCCGTGCCGGCTGTCAAACCCGCGGCTACCAGTCCAAGTGCCTTGTCGACGCCAAGAATCCGCGTGCCACTACTGGCTTGTCCAGCAGTGCGTTGGCTTTACGGTAAGACTAAACCGAGAGTCTGGCTTTGACCGAGCACTAGTCCACGATCGCGCCCGCTCATCGCCCCACGTTCAATCCCTCGCGATCGGGCGAACCTCGTCACCCCGCGAACAGGCGCCGCCGGCGGCCCAGCATCACGGCCGCGAATCCCGTGGCCAGCAGGACGATCGAGGACGGCTCGGGCACGGGGATCGAAATGTTGTCCAGCAGCAGGACCGAGTTGTGTCCGGCATCGCCCACGTTGTACACGGCGAAGCCGAGCGTGTACGTGCCGGCCGATGAGAACGTGTAACTCTGGGTCGCCCAGCCCGTCTGCCCGTCGAATCCGGCCGGCGGTGACACCATGTCGTACGTGCTGCCACCGCGGCTGGCCAGCAGAAAGGCCGAGCCCGAGATGGTGAAGAATCCAAAATCGTTATAGATCGGATCTTCATCGAGCTCGTCGGTTAGAAAGTTCCAGTCGAACGAAAGGGTGTCGCCCGCGGCCACCGTGATGTTCTGCCACATGCCGGTGCCGTTGGTCGGCGGGCCCGCGCCCAGGGCCACAACGGTGGCGTCGTCCACGCCCATCGCCGCGTCGACGTCGGTGGCCGCGGCGGAGTAGTTCCCCGTGGTTTCGATGTACGCCTGGTAAGTTCCCTCGGTCGGCGTCACGCCGATCGTCGCGTCGGCCGCGTGGCCGGAACCAAGCCCCGACCAGCCGCTGAGGTTTCCCGTCTCGAAATTACCGTTGACGATGACGTCGGCATGGGCCAGCGAGGGGACGAGCGCGGCGCAAGCGGCCGCGAGCAGCAGGATTCGGTTCGACATGGGATTGCTCCGCCATTAGCTGTGCCTTCGGGGTTGGCAGCCCTTCGAGACTGCGAATACCGCCCAGGCTAACAAGCAGCCCAGCAGATCACAACCCAACGGGGTCGGTCGATGGCGCGAGCCCCCGCTACAGCGGTGGCGACGAAGGCGACGGAATCTCGCGGCGTCCAGCCGGGTAGCTGTCCCGATTCGCTCTCCACCAGGCGCACCACTTCTGGTATGTCCCCGCGCACGCGCTCCAAGATTCGGACTGCCATGCCTGCGGCTCGCGACCCTGATCGCGCCCCGTCAGCCGCTCGAGGCCGCGCGCTGCATGATATCGCACGTCCGCATTCGCATCGGCCAACAGCCCGATCATGTCGGCGATCCAACGTGACTCGGCCACGTCCGCCACGATCCGCGCCGCGGTGGCTCGTCGAGCGACGTTCGGCGTTTCGCGCGTCGCGGCCAGGTACGCCAACAGCGGCGGCACGCCCGCGTCGCCCAATCGGCGCAGCTCGTCCTCATAGAGGAGCGACAACTTCGCGGCACCGACCTGGGCCAGCAACTGGTTGACGCGTTCGACCAGCTCCGGATCGTCCGAGCGGCGCATCGCCAGCACGCTGTTGACCCAGGCCGTCTCCAACAAGGCGTCGCGCCGCTGAGGCGATGCTTCCAGCTTTCCCCGGACGACCCGCACCTGGCTGCCCGCTGGGACCTCCAACGACTGCTGGCCGGCTTGCACGCTGGCCACGCCGTCGACGACCAGCAGGCTCACCGCTTGTGGTTGGCAGTCGACGGCGAGCTGAGCAGCCTCCTTGGCGACGAACGTGCCGCCGCCCGATTGGATTTCGAGCTTCTTGCGCCCGGGCCGACTGCACGACCAGAGCCGCCCGTGATTGACTTCGACGACTTCCGACTCGCGCAACGCGACCTCGGTATTGCAGTCGAGGCTTACCGCGTTGCCGTCCGCCAGCGCGATCTCGCACGCGCGAGGAAGGTCCCGTGCGCACGATCGAATCTCGCCCGATCGGCGCGGCCGGCGGACACGCGAAAAAGACGTCCTGGCTGGCCGGCCGCACTTCGACTGGCCCCGACGCGACCGCCAGCCGCCCGATGGGCTCGACCGAGGCCAACGAAGCCGGCCCAGCAGGCTCCGATTGCCACGGGCGGAATATCGCGACCGCCACAACGAATCCTACCGCGAGCCCCAAAAGCGCATGGCCCCACGCCACGCGCGCCACGTGCCCAACTTGCGGTGCGCGACCAGCAGCGGAGGGCTGGTCGAGGCGCGAACCATGGCCGCGCCACTGCTCGGCCAGCCGCGCAGCCGCCGCGCGCCGCGGAACGAACGCGCGCCGCAGCTCCGCGTCGATCGTCGAAAGCCTCTCGGCAGCCGCCCGGCACTGCGGGCACTCGGCCAGGTGCGCAGCCACCGGGGCCGCGTCCTCCGCGGGCAGCTCGCCGTCGGCGCGGGCATTCAGTTGATTCGAGAACATCTTCGCAACGCATGGTCGTTTACCTCTGCATACCGCTCAGCCGCTCGCGCAGCATGGCGCGGGCCTTGGTCAGCCGGGCGTTGACCGTGGCGGCCGACACGCCCAGTGCCGCGGCCACGTCTTGATACGTGACGTCGTCGTAGTAGTACAACAGGATCACTTCGCGATAGGGCCCCGGCAGCGTGGCGACTTCGGCCAGCAGCCGCTGCTCGTCATCGGTCCGCTGGGCGGCCTCTGTCCGGCGACTCTCCGCCATGTCGCGATCCAGGCGTCCGCTTGCCCGTCGGACATGGCGTCGAGCGACACTTGCCGCGCCTGGCCGCTCTTGAGCCAGTCGAGACAGACCCGCGAGGCAATGCCGCACAGCCAGGGGCCGAACTTCGCCGGATCCTCCAGCGTGGCCAGTGCTCGCAGTCCGCGGAGCAGCGCCTCTTGGGCCAGCTCTTCGGCCGTGTGAGCCGAGCGGACCTTGGCATGACACAGGGCCAGCACGCGCGCGGACCAGCGGCGCACAAGCTCTTCGTACGCAGCCGGTTGGCCCCCTTGCGCCAGGCGGACCAGGTCGCTGTCCGACGACATCCGCGTTGCTCCACCGCGCCGCGGCCTGCTGCCGCGCTAAACGTCTCCAAGTTAATGACGAGCGAGCCGCGGAGGTTAATAGCCGGACGCTCGAGAAAAAAACTTTGCCCCGGCGGGATATTAACTCGCCCCGCGCACTCTACTAAACAACCGGCGGCGCGAGTTGATCCGATTGTCCCGGAATCATCCGTTACGGAGTCACGACCATGAGCCGAAAACACGTTGACGATCCTGGGCCGGCGGCCTCGCCGCGGCGTGCATCGCGGTGGCCCGTGTTGCCCGGTCTGGCTCCACGGCAAGGATACTCCGGTGGCCACGCCGCCGGGCAAGCTCGTGGTGCACGAATGGGGCACGTTTACCAGCTTCGCCGGCAGCGACGGCGTGAACCTGGAGTTCCGTCCGCTCGTGCTAAGACTTGACCGCCGTTCGTCCAGGACGACCTTCGCGTATCGGGCATCATCGCCCTGCCCGATCTGTGCAAGCCGGACTACTTCGCCCGGCAGCGGATGGAAACGCCGGTGACGTACTTCTATACCGACGTGCCGCGGGTCGTGAACGTCCGCGTCGACTTTCCCCGAGGCATGCTCAGCGAATGGTACCCGGCTGTCACAGCACCATGAGGCGGGCCAGCAGACGCCAGAACCGGAGCCGATGGGTCGCGCCTATCTCGACTGGGGAGCCGTGCGGCTGACCCCGCCCGAGCAGTTTGCCGACATCCGCGTTCGCGATCGCAAAGGCCAGCCCGTGCCCGCCTCGCTGCCGCCAGTCAACGACGACGACCACTACGGGCGGGCCCGCGAAACGGACTCCGCGATCGTGGAAACCGTCGACGACTCTCGGCGGCAGCTACTTCGAAAAGTTCCTGTTCTATCGAGGGCTCGGCAATTTCGAGTTGCCGATCAAACTGGCCGCCCTGGGCAACGACCGCTTCGAGGTCGCCAACTCGGCCGATGACGCCAGCGGTGCGCTGTTGCTGGTGCGCATCGAAGACGAGCGCGGTGCGCTTTCGTTGAGCGTCGAATCCGGTCGGCCCGCGACGGGCGATCGAGATCGATCTGCCCACGGCCGAATCCACGGTCGAGCAACTTGCCGAGGCAACCGTGCGCGAGCTGACCGCCGCGGGCCTGTACGAAAAGGAAGCGCTGGCGATGGTGAATACCTGGCGCAGCAGTTGGTTCGGCGAAAACGGCACGCGGCTGTTGTATCTGGTGCCCGGCAAGCTGACCGACGAGTTGTTGCCGCTGGCGGTCGATCCCGCCCCGGACGAATGTGTGCGCGTGCTGGTCGGCCGATTGGAAACGCTCACGCCGGAGGATTGCCAGCGGCTGGTCACTGCGCTGGCCGGCGGCGCGTACCATGGCGAAGCGCCCGTCGCACGAAACGGTGTCAGCGGAGCTGGCGCTGCTGGGCCGGTTCGCCGAGCCGGCAATTGGATTCGCGATCAGTCAGACCACCGATCCGTCCACGCGCACCCACTTGCAAACGATCCTGGCCAAGATGCGCGGCGCCAATTAGACAGCCGGCGGGCACGCCGATCAGGTCGCACGTTCAAGCCGATCGCCTCCAGCAACGCCGGATCGATCCGCGTGTTTCACTGCGCCCGTTACTTGCGATTCTTGTCACCGATCCGCAGGATGCGACACTTCGGCAGCAGGGAGTGCAGCTCGGCCATGTCCACGTCGACGGCCGGCGTAATACTGAGCGAGATCAGCTTGGGTGCGGATTGCAGCTCTGCAAGATCGGCGCCGGTGATGCGCGTGCCGTGCAACTGAAGAGCCAACAAGTTCACCAGGTGGCGCCAGCGGCGGGATCACGGCGTCGGTGACGTTCGGCCCCTCGAAGATGGAAACGAATTCGAGTTTCGACTTCGGCGCGAAGTGCTCGAAACCGCTGCCTTCTATCGTGGCACCGTACAACTCTAGCGACTTCAACTGCGGCCACGCGGCCACAAAACGCAGCCCGTCGTCCGACAGGCCGGGACAATAGAGCTTCACCCGTTCCAGGTTGTGCAGGCGAGCAAGCTGCTCGAAGCCCGCCGCCGTGACGTTCGGCGCGCCCAATTCAAGCTTTCTGAGATTCGTGAGACGGGCCAGGCTGCGCCAGGCCGGCGTCGGTGACGCGGGACGATACGAGCTCGCAGTTCTTCGAGCCCGACCATCTGACCGATTTCGGCCAAATCTTCGTCGGTCACCTCGACGGCCCGGTCCGAGCCAAGCCATCTTACAATGGGATCGACATAGTCACCCTGATTCCGATTCGGTGTCCACCAGGAGACCAGCCCGAGATCCTTGAGATGCCGCAGGCCCGCTAGACGCTTGAATCCCGCGGGCGTGTACTGGCCGCCGGACAGCGTGAGGTGTTCGAGCTGCGGCAGCCGCCCGAGAGATCGCAGCCCCTCGTCGGTAAGCTGAGAACACGTCTGCAAGTCGATCCATTTCAGTTCCCGAAGTTGCGCGATGTGCGCCAGGTCTTCGTCGAGCGGCCCTATGTACGAAGTCAGTTGCCGCAGGCTCGCGATGCCCGACAGCGCCTTCCAAGTCGCGCGATCCTCTTCGGCAGTCGGTTGCGGGCTGTTGTCGAAGGCCTCGCCGAAGACCACCGATTCGATGTCGTAAAAATAGTCCTTCCCGAGCAACTCCCGCAGCCACCGTGGAGCCCAAATGTCCGGTTCCTTCGGCGGCGTGCTAAGGGAGCCAATGAGGTTGGTGGGCGCGGCAGTCGTGCGCGCTCGTAGACATACTGGTAGCGATTGTGCGGAAAGTGGCCCCTTATCGTGGCCAACGCCCGGCGCTGCTCCAGGCGCGCTATTCGCCCAGTATCCCAACACGATCGCTAGCAGCGTCACCACCAGCAACAGCATCCTGAGGCTGTAGGAAAGCCAGCGGCGTCGCGGCCGGGAGGGCACCATGGCATGCGCTCTTGAACATTCAGCGAACCGAACACCCATCAGCAGTCTGACGCCTCGGCCAGCAGCCGCGCTCGCACGCGCGGCTTCGCCGGCCTCACACGCCCTTGGGCGGGCCCAGTGGTCGCGATATTCGCGGCCGACCAGGACATTGGCCTCCTCGTCGCCAACGATCTTCTCGCGTCTGGGGATCGAACGCCAGCGAACGGCCCAGCCGCGTGGCGATGTTGCCCAGATGGCACAACGACGTCGACAGATGGCCCGACCAGTCGCGTCGGCATTGAGGTTCGCGCCGCCGCGGATCGCGTCGCACAAAATTCGCCACGTGGGCCACGTCGTTCTGCGCCTCGGGCTGACTGTCGAGTCGGCGACCTTGTTGCCGGTCGTCGAGCAGTTGAATCTTGCCGCGGCGGCTGAGAAACATCTGCCCCTTCGTGCCGTAAAACTCCGCGCCGCTGTCGACGTTGTTCGGGTAGTTCTTCGACCACAGCCGCTGCTCGTAGATCAACAGTTTCTGGCTGCCGGGCTTGCCGTCGCCGGGATATTCGAACGTCACCTGCTGCGTGTCGGGAAACTGCTGGTCGTCGTCGAAGAAGAATTTGCCGCCGAGCGCGACGATCTTGCTGGGATGCGTGTCGACGCCCAGTCCCCAGCGGGTGTAGTCGATGTCGTGGACGCCGTCGTTGCCCATGTCGCCGGCGCCGAAGTGATACCACCATCGTCCAGCGGTTGTGGACGCGGTTGGTGCGGTAGGGAATCATCGTCGCCGGGCCGACCCAGGCGTCGTAATCGAGTCCGGCGGGCGGGTCGGTGTCCTATCCCTCGGCCATCGGACCGCGCCGCTGAATGTTCCAACACTTGGCGACCATGACGTTGCCGATCATCCCTTCGCCGAGCAGCTTGACCGCCTCGATCATCATCGCGGTCGAGCGGCTCTGCGTGCCGTGCTGCACCAGCACTCTGTTGCGCTCTGCCGCCTCGACCAGCAGCCGGCTTTCGCGAATGTTGTGCGAGATCGGCTTCTCGACGTAGACGTGCTTGCCGGCGTCGCACGCCAGAATCGCGGCCGGCGAATGCCAATGGTCGGGCGTGGCCACCAGCACCGCGTCGACCGATTTGTCGTCCAGCATGCGCCGCATGTCGCCGACCGCCCGCTCGGAGGGAATTTCGAATCGCTTGGCGGCCGCCGCCCGGCGCCGTTGTCGTCGTCGCAGACGTACGCCACCTCGACGTTCGGCGTGTTGCTGAACAGCTCGGCGTCGTGAAGCCCGCGCGCCCCCGCAGCCGATCAGCCCACGACCACCTTGTCGTTGGCGCTTCGTGCCTCGGCGGCCGCGCTGGTCAACGCCGTGGCCGCCACCACGCCGGCCGACGTGCGCTTCAGAAAGGTGCGACGGGTTTGCGATTCGCTCATGATCGGCCTCCTGGCAGGGCGAGTGTGCGGGCGTCGACGGCGCTGCTGTCCGTCCAGGATAACACGTTGGCCGATGCGGCGGCTAATTGCAAGTCGAGCCAGCCCGCCGATCCGCGCCGCGCGGCTTGCATGGCCGCTCGCGGTCGGGTACGAAATGCAAGAGGTCGTCAAGAAATCCGGTCTGGCGCGTCGCGGGAGCCTGCCATGAGTCAAGAATGGTCGAACTGGTCCGGCTCGGTCCATTGCCGCCCACAACAGTTGCTCGCTCCGGCCGACGAGCAGGAGGTCGCCGCGATCGTCCGCCGCGCTGCCGCCCAGCGCCACGTCGTCCGCGTGGCCGGCGCCGGCCACTCCTTTACGCCGCTCGACGCCACCGACGACGTCCTGCTGTCGCTCGAGCGCCTCTCGGGCATCGAGTCTGCCGATCCGCCCGCCTGCCGGGCGTGGATCCGCGCCGGCAGCAAGATCCACGATATCGGAGGGCCGTTGGCCGAGCTCGGCCTGGCGCTGGAGAATCAAGGCGACATCGACGTGCAAACCCTGGCCGGCGCCATCTCCACCGGCACGCACGGCACCGGGCCCACCCTGGGCAACCTCTCCACGCAGGTCGTCGGCCTGCGGATGGTCGCGGCCTCGGGCGACGTGGTCGAGTGCTCCGCCACGACCCATCCCGAGTTGTTCCGCGCCGCCCGCGTCGCGCTGGGCTCGCTGGGCGTGATCACGGCCGTGCAACTGCGGCTGCTGCCCGTGTATCGCCTGCACGAGCAAGTGCGCCGCGAACCGATCGCCGAGTGTCTCGACAATCTCGAAGCCCGCATCCGCGCCAATCGGCATTTCGAATTCTTCTGGTACTCGGCCGATGACTGCGCCGTGACCAAGACCCTCAACCCAACCGACAAGCCGGCGACCGTGCCGCCGGCCGGCGCATGCGCGACCGCAGGCGCCACGCTGGCCGCCTCCGAAGGCGAGCGGGTCGACCTCAGTTGGAAGATCTTTCCCACCGTGCGCGAGAACCGCTTCAACGAGATGGAATACTCCGTTCCCGCCGAGCGCGGCGTCGAGTGCTTCCTCGCCTTGCGCGACCTGATGCTCCGCGAGCACATCTCGGCCCGCTGGCCGGTCGAATATCGCACGCAGGCAGCCGACGACATTCCGACGAGCGCCGCCAGCGGGCGAGCGACGGTGGCCATCTCGATCCACGAGGCCGCCGAGCTATCGCACGAAGCCTTCTTCGCCGCCGCCGAGCCGATCTTCCGCCGCCACGCCGGCCGCCCCCATTGGGCCAAGCTACACACCCTCACCAGCCGCGACCTCCGCGCCCTCTACCCGCACTGGGACGATTTTCAAACCGTCCGCACCAGCGTCGATCCCCAGGGCCGATTCCTGAGCCCCTACCTCCGCCGCCTGTTCGTAGACGAATGAGGTCGGCATCGCGGCGTGGCAAGGGTCCGCTGACGTTGCCCCAGTTCGAGAAACCCTGTCGGCAGGTCGCCGCCCGCTGTTGTGAGCTGCCGAAGGACGTGCGACGCCGGGTCGTCAAAGAGCTAGTGGCCGCTGGCTGCCTGGCGCCATGCTTTGACCATCGTGGCATCCCTGCCTATCGGGCCACGGCTCCGGACGACGTGGAGGCGGGGCTTGAGGCCATCAAGGCGGCGAAGGTCAGGGAGGCGGGCAGTTAGGCTACGCGGCGCCGGCGCCAGGCGATGAGGCTTGCGAGGCCGATGGCGGCCAGCACTGCTGTACTTGGCTCAGGGACCGATGCCACGCGGAACCCGACAAAGAGGTTCTCGCTCGCCGGGTCGTCGAAGAACGGGCTCGAGGCGGGCAGGTTGTTCGAGTCGGAGTCCCACGAACCACCCCGCAAGCCCCGAGACGACCCGAAAATCAAAGCCTCGTTCCATTGCCAAACGTCGCCACTCATGTCGTACAAGCCGTAAGGGCTGGTGGAAGCCGTGTACGCTCCCACGGCTGTCAGATAGTTCTGAGTACTGCTGTAGCTCGTCGAGTGCGTGACCGCGAAACCCGTCGTCGAGTCATAAAAGTTGGCCGTGTTGGGCGTGCTGCCCGGCATGGCCGAAGTCGGCGTGGTGTTCGTGCCGGTGCCGTAGTTCCAGTAATGGCTATCTGACGGCGGGCCGCCTTGGGCCGTGGTTCGCGGGTCGTAGTACGCCGCCTTGTACCACTCGCTTTCGCTGGGAATGAAGATCGTGGCATTGGCGTTGCGCGTTTCGTGCAAGACGGTTGTGTCGCCGTTGAGCGTGTAGGCTCCGTCTTCCGTCGAGTGTATGTCCTCCGGCACGCCCCCAGGCATTCCCAGGCCGGGCTGTCCATTTTGCAGCCAGTTGGCAAAGCGGGCCGAGTCGCCCCAACTGACGTAGGTGATCGGCAGGTTGGCCGAACTGCCGATCACGCTGTAGCTGTAAGGGTTGGCAATGGTGCCCGAGCCGCTGCGCGAGATGCCCCGGATGTTCTGGTCCGTGCCCATCGACGGGTTGTACAGCCCGTAGGTGTCGATGGCGGCCACGGCGTTCAGGAAGTCCGTGTACTGGCCGACCGTGACGTCGTACTTGTCGATGCTGTAGTTGTAGGCCACGCCCCCATACAGATTGCCGGTGGCCGGGTCGTTGGCGTTGCCGGCGTTGCCCACCGGCACCCAGTCAATGGTGACGGCGTGTGCGCCGTTCGCCCACATGCCAATGAGGACGGCGAGAAACGACATTGCCCCAGTCAATCGGAGTAGCATGGTTCGCCCTCTGTCGGGAAGCGTTGGTCGATGCGCGGAGAACGTGCATTCAAGTGCCGCGATACAAACTCAACCGTTTAGGGTAGGTCTGTTGGCTAGCGGCACCATGGACAGAGAGGGGGCAAAAGATGGTGGCAATCGTAATCTCTTGCTGGACCAGGTGCAAGGAAAAAAGCACGCGGCGGCCAGAAATCTGCGGGTCCTTCCGAAGGGGGTGGCCGGCCGAGACCAATGGGAACAGGGGCAAAACGCGACTGTCTTTCTTTACAGTTCGCCCGATCGGGACCTGACGCCAGGACAACGGGCAGCTATCGCCAATCGGGCTGACTAAGCCACCAAACTCCGTTAGCTCCAATCAGCTTGACGACTTTTCGGAACTCGCCCTGCGGCGTGAAGATCTCCAGGCGATGATCCGAAAGCCGACCACGGAGACCACGCCCTTCGCGGCGCTCGACGAAATCGAAACGCGTCACCGCGAGCCACTTGCCGTCGGGCGACCAACACGCGCCGGCGACCGAACCGCGCCCTTGATCGCTCTTTACGATCTCACGACGATTCGCACCATCGGCATCGACCAGGCATAAACTGTCGACCAGGTCTTCTCCCCAGTGAGGATAAACGATTTGTTTTGCATCTGGGCTGAACCGTGGATGGAAGTATATTCCCGGTGCTTTTGTCACCGGCCGTTGCTCCGCGCCGTCGGGACGCATCAGGTAGATTCGACGGTTGGACTCTCCCGGCTGATTCCTGCTCGACATCGTGAGCAACCATTTTCCATCCGCCGATACATCGAAGACCACGTCCGTTTCGGGAATCGACAGCTCACGCGATTCCTTCGTAGCCAGATTGAGAAGCGATGCTTTTGAGTGCCATCCTTGATTGTCGAGGGCAGTGCCATTGAGAACGTTGTACACCAGCCGGCCCTCGTCCAGCCACGATGGCAAGATACCACCGTCAATGACCTGAAGCGTCTCGAACGTGTTGGCATCAATGATGTGAAGCTCGTCTTTTCGAGTTTCATTGAGTCCGGTCACCATGTTGACCGCGAGCCGTTTCCCGCTCGGCGAAGACCGCACGCCCCGCGCCATTGGAAACAACTCTTCCACTTCCCCTGTATTCGGATCAACGGCACAGGCACCATGGATGCGGACCGTTTCGCCGTTTTCGTCGATTCGCTCGAGCTTTGCCCGGACGTAAATCTTGCCAGGCAGTTTGTCGTTTGAGACAACGGCCTCTTGGGCTCTTGCTTCGCTCACGGCCCGCAGGGTTGCTGGCCAAGTGGTTGATAGTCCCACAAGGGTCATGGCAATGGCGACATTGTGAGTCATGGCGAAACCCTGCCGCTTGACAACATCTCGCAAAACTTTCTGAGCACTACGGCATTTTAACCGCAGCGGCATACCGCCGCCACGAATCAAACCAAAACCCAGCCGGCCGCCCATGCGCCAGCGCAGCACAGAGGAACCAGACGTATGGTCACACGTTCCACGACAAGCCCCGGACCGCTGGCCGACGCTCGCGCAGCCGCTCTCGCCCCCGCCGTTCTCAACGTCAAGCAAGTGGCCGCGCTGCTGAACGTGTCGCCGCGCCACGTCTACCGCATGGCCGACGGCGGACTAATGCCGCGGCCGCTCAAGCTCGGCGGCTTGAACCGCTGGCCAAAGGCCACGCGTGAACAATGGCTGTCGGCCGGCGCCCGGCCGTCCGCGGCTGAGCCAAAACCTGCCTGATTCGCGCGGCTTTCTGCCACGCTTTACACATCACCGGCGCATCGCCACGACGTAAACGCTCGCAGCGTCAAAAGAAAAACAGCCCGTCGACAGTGCCTGTCAACGGGCTGCAAGAGTGGAGCGGAAGGGAGTCGAACCCTCGACCTCTGCATTGCGAACGCAGCGCTCTCCCAATTGAGCTACCGCCCCATATCCTCAAAATCACTCCCGCGAACACCGGCCTCGGTCAACCTTGAAAGCGGCCACGCCGACGCGATGATCGCGCTCGCATTTTAGATTTACCTCGCTCGACTGTCCAGGCGAACACCCTGCCTAGCCGAACACCCTGCCTAGCCGAACGCCGTGCCTAGCCGAACGCCCTGCCCACGACTTCGGATCGAACCCTCTGGCAATCGATCGCTCGATGGCTCGCGGCTCGGTGGCCCGCGGCGCTTGCAATTCGACACGCCTGGTGGTCGGCCGCCCAATTGTCAGGGGCCAGCGACGGGTGCCGCGGCGGGTGCCACGGTCGGCTGCGCAGCAGACCCCCGTCGTTTCTCACTGCCGCCCAGGCTTGGACACGCCAGTGGCACGGAACGCCTTTAACCGTGACATTCTCGGGTGGCACTGGCATCTTGCCAGTGCAGCCCATGCCATGGCGCCGCCTTGCACTGGCGAGACGCCAGTGCCACCGATAAACGCGAGGCAAGCCAAGGTTGACGGCGTCGAGTGGCACTCCCTGCATGACAAAATGCCGTGGCCGATCGGCTACGGTTCCAGGCCCAGGCTGTTGCGATACGCCTGCCGCTGCTTGTCGACGCCCCGTTCGGCCGTGATCGCGCTCCACGTGGCGGCGGCGTCGTGCAGGGCGGCTTCCGGCGTCTTCGTGCCGGCCACCGCGGCCGCCACCGCTTCGTCGAGCGCCGCCATGTAGCGATCCTGGCCCGGAATGCGCGGCACGCTCAGCGAGGCTTGCTCGCCCAGCGCGTCGCGCACCACGACGGCGTACTCGGCGGCCGCCTCGGAATCGGTCAGCGGGTCGACCCAGGGCCGCGGGTCGCGCACCTGCGAACGGCGATAAAGGGTCGTCGCCGCGCTGGCCGATGCCACGCGCGTTCCCCATTGCTTGCCCGACAGCCAGGCCAGCAGGGCGAAGGCCCCCTCGGCGTGGCTGCTCGTTTCGGCGATCGAACCCAAGCGGCCCGCCACGGCCAACAGCGTCACGCGCGGGCTCGCTTCGGCCTCGCGCTTGTCCCACCGACCGGCGCCAATGTTGTAGACCGTCGCCGAGCCGGGCAAAGCGGCAAAGCCGAGCGCCAGCTTGTCCTGGGCCGACTCGTCCCGCCGGCTCTCGGCATGGCCCGGAAACGTCAGCGCCATGGCGGCCTGCCCGGCCAGAAATGCCTCGCGCACCGCGGCCGGATCGAGCGCGGCCGCATCGCCACGCCCCAGCTTCGCGTCGGCCACCAGCTCTTCGAGCGCCTTGACGAACGGCGGGCCGGCAACCAGCGGCTCCATGCTGGCAATCTGAAACAGCGTGGAATAGTTGTCGAGATGCCGGGCATACGGCGCGGCCCGCGCCAGCAGCACGCGCCCGGCCCAGCCGGCGGCCAGCGGCTCGAGCGTGCCCGACCAGGGGGCGTCGGCCACTGCGCCGCGTCGCCCAGGTTCTTGCGATCGTGGAAGAACGCCGCCAGCTCGTGATACTCGGCCCAACTCTTCGGCGGCTGCTTGTTGAAACGCTCGAACAAATCGCTGCGGTAGTAGCAGACGAACAGCGCATCGCCCAGCGACACCGCGTAGGGCTTGACACCCCAGACCGTGGCGGCGATTTGCACCAGCTCGAACGTGTCGCTCCAGTCCAGCTCGTCGTTGGCCGCGTAGTCGGCCGGCAAGGGCGCGATCGCGCCGCGCTCGGCCAGCGTGCCCAACAGCCCCGCGGGATAGATCACGGCGTCGAGCGGTTTGCTCGGCTTCTCGTCGGACAGCAGCTCGGCCGTGCTCGCCTGGCGGATGGCGATCGTCGAGCCCGTGCGGGCCTTCCATTCGCCGCGCAGTCGTTCGACCGCCTCGGCGATGGCCGGGTCGTCGACGACCAGCAGCTCGATTTCGACGTTGGCGGCCGGCGCCGCTCCTTCGGTCTTCGCGTCCGGCTTTCCCGGCCCGCAGCCCGCGGCCAGCAGGCCCGCGCACAACGCCAGGGCCAGGCCACGAAAAGCCGCGGAACAACCGAGACTCGCGCGAGGCAACATCATGCGTGGTTCGAGCAATAGGTTCCCGTGGAAGCCAGCCGGCCAGACCGACGGCCGGCGGCCAGATCGCCTCGACCGACCCATCGCGGGCCGGCCCCCTGCATCGTAAAGCGTCGAGCGCGGCGCGGTCAATGGAGGGGTAAGGGTAGTGTCCTGACAGTGAGTTGGTCGGTCAGCCGCGGCGTGTTCCTGGGCTCGCCTCCGTTCGGTTCGCCATGTCCACACGTGACGAGCGATTCCCCAGCCGACAAAACTGGCGAGGGCAATAAGTGGCCATCGCAATCGAGGATTCAGACCGCATTCCTCGCTCCACCCTTGCCCGTCTGGCTCCAAATCAAGATAGAAAGTTACACCAAATAGCGTTTCCGTACGCCCTGACGTGTCCACAACCCGCGAATCTGTGCCAGTGTTGATGAACGTCATCCCCTTATGGACGACTGGCACAACGTACGGACGTGTCGCTAGTCCCCAGGCGAATATCGCCACGACCACGAACAGCGTCCGCAGGGAAAACCGTAGCCAGCGGCACTTAGGTGCGGCGTCCCTCATGCTGGCATTGTAGCAGGGGCGAGCACCGCATCCCGCCATGTGCGGCACCACGCTTCCGACGACCCGGGAGTGTGAACCCCAGAAGCGGTGCGCCGCAGTCGGCGGCCTTGACGCCATGGAGCGCACGGCGCATTTCTCCTGCGGCATTTTTTCCGACCTCCAGTCTACAGCCTCCGGCCTCGTCCCTTCCCGCCGCTTGGAGCGCTCGATCGGCGAGAGTACAATCGGCTGGCGTCTCGCGGAATTCTCCGCTTCCTTCCCGATTGCCTGGCCCTTGGATCCCCACATGAGCAGCTTTCTCGGCATCGACATCGGCACCTCGGGCACCAAGACGCTGGCGATCAACGAAAAAGGAAAGATCCTGGCCGAAGCAACCAGCCTGTATCCCTCCTACCATCCCAAGCCGCTGTGGAGCGAGCAGGATCCGGAAGACTGGTGGCAGGCGACCATCAAGACCGTGCGGGCCGTCGTCAAGAAGGCACGCCTCAAGCCGGCCGACGTCAAGGCCATCGGCCTGTCGGGCCAGATGCACGGCTCGGTGTTCCTCGACAAGCGCAACCGCGTGATCCGCCGGGCCCTGTTGTGGAACGACCAGCGCACGGCCGCCGAGTGCCAGGAGATGGAAGACCGCGCCGGCGGCCGCGCCGAGCTGATCCGCATGGTCGCCAACCCGGCGCTCACCGGATTCACCGCGCCCAAGATCCTCTGGCTGCGCAATCGCGAGCCCCGGCACTTCGAAAAAACGGCCAAGGTGCTGTTGCCCAAGGACGACGTCCGCCGCCGCATGACGGGCGAAATGGCCACCGACGTCAGCGACGCCAGCGGCATGCTGCTGTTGGACGTCGCCAAGCGCGACTGGTCCACCGAGCTGCTCTCGAAGCTCGATCTCGATCGCGCACTGCTGGCCGAGTGCTACGAATCCGAAGAGCCGACCGGCCGATTGACGAGCCAGGCGGCCAGGCTGCTCGGACTGTCGACCGACTGCATCGTGGTCGGCGGGGCCGGCGACTGTGCGGCCGGCGCCGTGGGCAACGGCATCGTCAGCCGCGGCACGCTGTCGACCTCGATCGGCACCTCGGGCATCATGTTCGTCCACAGCGACACGGTCGAAGTCGACCCGGCCGGCCGGCTGCACACCTTCTGCCATGCCGTGCACGGCAAGTGGCACATGATGGGCGTCAGCCTCTCGGGCGGCGGCTGCCTGCAATGGTTTCGCAATCGCCTCTGCCCGCTCGAATGCGCAGCGGCCAAGCGCTCGAAGGTCGATCCCTACGACACGCTCACGGCCGAAGCCCGCGCGATCCCGCCGGGCAGCGAAGGGCTGATTTTCCTCCCCTACCTGTCCGGCGAGCGCACGCCGCATGCCGATCCCGACGCCCGCGCCTGCTTCGTGGGGCTGACCTTGGCCCACACCCGTGGCCACATGGTGCGCGCGATCATGGAAGGCGTCAGCTACGCCATGCGCGACAGCCTGGCGATCATTCGCGAGCTGGGCGTGCCGGTCCGCCAGATCCGGGCCTCGGGCGGCGGCTCGAAAAGCCCGCTGTGGCGGCAGATCCAGGCCGACGTCTTCGACCAGAAAGTCGTCACGATCAATGCCGAGGAAGGTCCGGCCTACGGCGTGGCCCTGTTGGCGGCCGTCGGCGCCGGCGCGTTCAAGAACATCGAAGAGGCCTGCGCCGCCACGATCCGCGTCGTCAAGCAAACCGCGCCCAATCGCCGCGCCGCCGCCCACCACGACGCGGCCTTCGCCATTTACCAGGATCTTTACCGCGCGCTAAAAGACGACTTCAAACGCATTTCGGCCGTCGAAAATGGAGTAAGATGACGGCGTCGCGCTTGGCCGGTGGCGCCGCCGAGCCGGGAACAACCACCGACCCTTTTTGCCAGAGGTGCCCACGCATGCCGGCCCTTTACTTGACCGAGGATGACGTCGCGCGGCTGGTCGACATCGACGTGGCCATCGAAGTCTGCGGAGAGGCGCTGCGCAAGCTGGCCGCCGGCGAGGCCGAGAACGTTCCCCGCGCCCGCAGCCGCGCGGGCGGCGTCATCCTGCATTCGATGAGCGCAGCGGCCGGCTACTTGGGCACCGTCGGCTGGAAGCAGTACACCACCACCCGCGCGGCGCGCGGTTTCACGTCGGTCTTTACGACGCTGAGGGCGCGCTGGTCGCATTGATCGAGGCCGACCGGCTCGGCCAGTTGCGCACCGGGGCCACCACCGGCGTGGCCGTCGAGGCCATGGCCAACCGCGATGCCGCCGACCTGGGCCTGTTCGGCACCGGCTGGCAGGCCGAAAGCCAATTGGCCGCCGTCGTCCGCGCCCGGCCGATCAAGATCGCCTACGTCTACAGCCGCAACGAGCCGAAGCGCAACGATTTTGCGGCCCGCATGTCCGAGCGGCTGCAGATCGAAGTCCGCGGCGTCGACCGGCCACAGGAGGCCGCCGAGGATTTGCCGATCGTCGTCACGGCCACGACCAGCCGCGAGCCGGTGTTCGACGGCACCTGGCTGGCCGAGGGCGGCGCTGGTCTGCGCCGTTGGCTCGAACTGGCTCAACAAGGCCGAGATCGACAGCCACGTCATCCGCCGCGCCGACAACATTGTCTGCGACAGCGTCAAGGCCTGCCAGAACGAGGCCGGCGATTTCGTCGCGGCGATCGAAAAAGGCATCTTCGACTGGTCGCGCGCCGTCGACCTCGGCGACGTGCTGTTGGGCAAAGCCACGGGCCGTAACACCCGCGAGAGCATCGCACTGTTCGAATCGGTCGGCCTGGCCATCGAAGACGTCGCCCTGGCCACCCGCCTGGTGAGCGAAGCCAAGCGCCAAGGCCTCGGCCGCGAGCTGGCGTTCTGATTGCCGCTCGGCGGCGACCCTCTCCCCGCGTGCCGCTGCGCGACGTCGCGTCGGCCGTGCGGCCGGCACATCTCGCATAACCGGACTCACGGCTTGCTGCCGGAATCGCCGCGAATTTCGCTCCTCGGCTGACCTATGATTTCAAGGGCTCGCCGTGCGTGCGCTCCCGTGTGGTCCGCCGCTTTTCTAGGAGCCTCCGCGATGCCCAGTCTTCGCAACGAATCGCCCCAGCCGAAGCACCAGCACACCGAGGGCTCGACGCCGCGGCCGACCTTGCGGTCAACCGGCGCCAATGCGCGGCTTCAGATCGAGACGCTCGAAAAGCGCGACGTGCCGACCACGGTCGTCGACGCGCCCGTCGACGTCAGCGCCATCAACCCGGCCGACGCCTCCAGCGCCGTCCTGCAAGCCTCGCAGATGAGCGCCTTCTTCGAGCAATCGGCCCTGTACGCCGTGGGCCTGCCCACGTCGAGCCCCACGGTCAGTTGGGCCCCGCGCTACATCACGCCGATTGAAGAAATGATGCGCGGCACGCCGCCGGTCGCGTCCTCGCGCCGGGCTCGCTGGCCGAACAAATGGGAGAGCGTCCCGCCGAGCGCCACGGCCTGTTGCCGCTGCGGCCGGGCGCAGGCATCGCCGACCGGGCGCCCGACCGGCCGCCCTCTCCAATTCACCGACGAGACCTGGCCCTCGCAGGTCTACGTCCCCTACGTCGAAATCGACGGCACGAAGCCCTTCGATCTCGAAGACGCATTGATCGCCCGCGGCGTCAAATACTTTAACCTGGCTTTCGTCACGGCCGACGCCGACGGCGGCGCCAGTTGGTCGGGCAATCGCCAGCAAGCCATCGACGGCGGCACGTTCGACCTGGCCGTCCGCCGCCAGGTTCGCGAAGTCCGCGCGTTGGGCGGTCACGTGGCCGTCTCGTTCGGCGGTCCGACCGGCACCGAGCTGGCCGCGGCGATCACCAACGTCGACCAGTTGACCGCCGCATACCGCGGCGTGATCGAGGCCTACGACTTGCACCGCGTCGACTTCAATCTCGACGCCGTCGCGCTCGACGATACGGCGGCCATCGAGCGGCGCAACGAGGCGCTGGCGCGGCTGCAGGACGAGTTTGCCGCCCGCGGCGAGCGGCTCGACGTGTGGTTCACCTTGCCGGCCACGCCCCAAGGACTCGACAAGGCGGCCCTCGACATGCTCCGCTCGGCGGCGCGCCACGGCGTGCACGTGGGCGGCGTGAATCTCGAACCGACCGGCTACCCCGACCAGCCCGCCGGCGAATCGGCGGGCAAGATGGGCCTGTACTCGATCCAGGCCGCGATCAACGTCTCGGATCAGTTGGAGCAATTGCTGCCGCCCGACGATCGGGCCGCCGGCCTGTGGCCGAAGATCGGACTCACGCCAAGCGTCGGCACGAGCGAGCACGGCGCAAGCTACGAGCGCAAAGACCTCGAAGCCATCCGCGACTTCGCCCGCCAGGAAGCGATGGGCATGGTCGGCTTGTGGTCGCTCAATGCCGATGCGGCGACGACGGGCGACGCACATCAAGCTGGCGACCACGCCGCGGCCGGCGGCAGCGACGATTCGATCGACTTTTCCGACATCCTCCACGCTGTCACCGGAAGCGGCAATTAACCGCACTTTCCGGCGCAGGCGCGACGATTGCGCCTGGGGTCACCGCTTGTCGAGCGGCGCGTACTTGCGCGGCGGCGGGCCCGTGTAATTGGCGCGGGGCCGGATCAGCCGGTTATTGTCGAGCTGCTCGATCACGTGCGCAGACCAGCCCGTGACGCGGCTGATGACGAACAGCGGCGTGTACAGATCGACGTCCAGCCCCATGTAGTGGTACAGCCGGGCGCTGGGCCAATCGAGGTTCGGCGGCAGCTTCTTCTCGGTGGTCACGATCCGCTCGATCATGGCGGCCATGGCTTCCATGTCCTGGTTGCCGGTCTCGACGGCCAATTCGCCGCACAGCGTTTGAGGTAAGCGGCCCGCGGATCGCCGGTCTTGTAGACGCGGTGGCCAAAGCCCATGATCCGCTGCTTTTCGGCCAGGGCCTTGCGAATCCAGGCTTCGGCCCGATCGGCCGTGCCGACCTCTTTGAGCACCTCCATCACCGCTTCGTTGGCCCCGCCGTGCAAGGGACCCTTGAGCGCCCCGATAGCGGCCGTGATCGCCGAGTGCATGTCGGAAAGCGTCGACGCCACGACCCGGGCCGTGAACGTCGAGGCGTTGAACTCGTGCTCGGCGTAGAGAATCAGCGACACGTCCATCGCCTTGGCCAGCCGCGGCGTCGGCGGCTTCTCGAACAACATCCACAGCATGTTGCCGGCCAGCGACAATTTCGGGTCGTAGGCCACGGGCTTGTGCCCCTTGGCCAGCCGATGGCGCGTGGCCATCACGATCGGCAACTGCGCCACCAGGCGCTCCGCCTTGCGAACGTTGGCCGCGTGGCTGTTGTCGGGCGTATCCGGGTCCCAGTGCGCCAGCGCGCTGGCGCCGGTGCGCATGATGTCCATCATCGCCACGCCCTGGGGAATCTGCCCCAACAGCTCGACGAGTGGCGCCGCGATCTTGGCGGCCGCGCCCAGGCGGTCGCGAAAAGCTTCGAGCTCGGCCGCCGTCGGCAGCTGGCCGTGGATCAGCAGGTAGGCCACTTCCTCGAACGTGGCGTGCGCGGCCAGGTCTTCGATCGAATAGCCGCGATATTGCAGCCCGCCGGCGATCGTGCTGATTGCCGTTTCGCCCGCCACCACGCCTTCCAGGCCCGGACTGTAAATCGGTTCGCTCATCAAATCCTCGACCCAGCGTGTAAACGAGATTGCCGCCGCCCGCGTTACCGAACCGTGCTGATCCGGCAACCGTCCTTCCGCCCGTGTGCCACTGCCGTCCCGTCCGGCAGTGCCATGCTTGTCCCGTGTGCCACTACTGGCTTGTCCGGCAGTGCGACTCTCAGCGCGCGTTCACCCCGGCGGATCGCCGGAAAAATAGCTGCGATCCCGGGCTTCGTAGTCGCTGTATTCTATCAGGTCATAAAGTTCCTGGCGCGTCTGCATCAGGTCGAGCAAACTGGCTTGCGTCCCCTCGGCGCCGATCACGCCCAGCGCCGCTTCCACCGCTTTCATCGCCACCCGCAACAGCGTCACCGGGTAGAGCACCGCGGCATAGCCCAGATCGGCCAGGTCGTCGAGCGACAGCAGCGGGCTGCGGCCGAACTCGGTCATGTTGGCCATCAACGGCGCACTGATCGCCCGGGCGAACGATTCGAACTCGGCGGCATCGGCCAGCGCCTCGGGAAAAATCCAGTCGGCCCCGGCGTCAAGGTATCGCTTGGCCCGCTCGATCGCTTCGTCGAGATTCGTCACCCCGCGGGCGTCGGTCCGAGCGATGATCACCAGGCTCAAGTCCTGCCGCGCGGCGGCGGCGGCTCGCAGCTTCGAGCACATTTCTTCCGGATCGACCAGTGCCTTGCCCGACAAATGCCCGCAGCGCTTGGGCAGCATCTGGTCTTCGAGCTGAATCGCCGCGGCCCCGGCCGCTTCGAGTTCGATCACGGTCCGCTCGACGTTCACCGCCGCGCCAAAACCGGTGTCGGCGTCGACGATCAGCGGAATGCCGATCCGCCTGGCAATCTGCGCCGTCTGCTGGGCCAGTTCCGTGAGCGTGAACAGCCCGATGTCCGGCAGCGCCAGCGCGCCGGCCGAAAACGCTGCGCCCGACAAGTACGCCGCGTCATAACCGGCCTCTTCGATCAGCCTTGCCGCCAGCGCATTGAACGCCCCCGGCACCTGGATGGTCGATTCCTCGACCGCGTCGCGGAGCATCTTTCCCGGCGAGATCGGCGTCATCGTGTGAATACCTTGATAGTTGAACTTTCGCGAATATAGAGATCGGGTGCGGCGCGCCGCAAGGGGCCGTGACTGGCACGGGACCAATCCGCTGTGCCCCTGGCTGCTTTGCGTCGCGGCGAGTAGGCTGAAGCCCCTATGCATTCCGCCTCACACGGCAATCCGGCGGCGCTGGCGACGGGCTCCTCGCGCCGTCTGGCGGCGCTCGAAACCGCGCTGGTCTTTCTCATCTTCTTCATCGCCGGCGCCTGGCCCGTGCCCGACGTGAACGAGGCCCACTACCTGGCCAAGGCCAAACACTATTGGAATCCCGCCTGGTGCGCCGAACGATTTCTTTCTGAACTCGGCCGATGCCCACCTCGCCTTTTACTGGACGTTCGGTTGGCTCACCCGGCTGCTGCCGCTGCCGGCCGTGGCCTGGTGCGGGCGGCTGCTCACCTGGGGCTTGCTGGCCTGGGCCTGGCGGCGGCTGAGCGCGTCGCTGGTCGGCGGCGCGTTTTACGCCGTGTTCACCGCCGCGCTGTTCGTCACGCTCAACGAGCGCCGCCAGATGGCCGGCGAGTGGATCGTCGGCGGCGTCGAGGCCAAGGGCTTCGCCTACGTGCTCGTGCTGTTGGCGATCGAAGCGATCGTCCGCGAGCGTTGGTCGCGGGCGATCTTGTTCCTGGGCGGCGCGACGGCGCTGCACGTGATCGTCGGCGGCTGGGCGACCGTCGCGGCGCTGGTGGCCTGGTTGGCCAGCTCGCGGCGTCCAGCCTGGCGTCAACTCATCGTGCCGCTGGCCGGCTGGGCCGTGCTGGCCGCGGCCGGCCTCGTGCCCGCCGCCATGCTCACCTGGGGCGTCGATCCCTCGACCGTCCGCCAGGCCAACCGCATCTATGTCTTCGAGCGGCTCAACCACCACCTCTTGCCCCAGGCGTTCCCCCAGCGGCAAGTCGTGCTCCATCTGCTCTTGGTCGCCGCGCTGGCGGCCTTGGCGTGGTTCGCGCCGCGCGACGCCGGCTCTGGGCGCCTACGGGCATTCGTAGCCACGGCCGTCGGCCTGTCCGCGATCGGCATGCTGATCGGCCTGGGCGCCACCATCGACCCCGATCTGGCAGCTTCGCTGTTGCGCCACTATTGGTTTCGCATGTCCGACGTGCTGGTGCCCTTGGGCGCCACGCTGCTGGCCGCCGCCGTGGTCGCGCGTTGGCAGGCGGCCGGATCGCGGTCGTCGATCGTCGCCGCGGCGCTGGTGCTCGTGGCCAGCGGGATTCACTTCGGCGGCATGCTCGCCGACCGGCGCGATGATCCTGCGCCCGCGGGCCGACTGGGCGATCGAGAATGTCGCCGCCTGGCGCGAGGTCTGCGAGTGGATCGCCGCCGAAATGCCGCCCGAGGCCTGTTTCCTCACGCCGCGGCTCGAGCAGACCTTCCGCTGGTACGCAAGCCGGGCCGAAGTCGTGAGCCGCAAGGACATTCCTCAGGACGCCGGCGCGATCGTCGAGTGGTGGCGGCGGATGAACCTCCTCTACCGCGCCGACCCCGAAAGCGGCTACCCGTGGCGCGCCTCGCTGGCCGAGCTCGGCTCGCGCCGCCTGGAAGAGCTTGGCCACCAGTTCGGCGCCGACTACGTGATCACCACCACGTATCCGCCGGTGAATCTGCCCAGAGTCGGGCCGGCCAATCCGAGTTTCGCGATCTATCGGCTGCGCAGCAGCGGCGGCGGCGAAAAGTGACCGCGTGGCCAGAGGAGCAACGGTTGGGCAGACGGCACGTTTGCCCGGCGATCGCGCGCGAACGGCCAGACGTTCCGATTGCGTGCGCCGCGGGGAACGGTCGCGGCTAGCCCTGTCGAATCGATTTGTCCATGGCTGCCCGGCACTTGTCGCACATTGGTCCGAGTGAATCGGCCACGGCGGATAGGGTTTCGGGAACGGCCCCGTGATGTTGCAGCAGTTGCTTCAAGCGTGGGCGCCACTCGCTGGACTCGCGGCCAATCATCAGAGTACGACAACCGTTGCAAAATTGCATGCGATCAACCGCGGGTGTTCAGCGTGGCAACTGAGCGCGGGCCCTGCCTTGAGGGTCGAAGTGCGCCCCACACTTCGGGCAAGCCCAGTCGCCCGGGGCCGAAGTTTTCGACGGCGTAGCCGAGCGATTCACGGGCAGCCCGCCGCCGCACTCGCGGCACGTCTTCTGACCGAGAACCGAGGAAAAGCTGGCGATCGCCAAAAGAACGGCCCCGAGGGCCAGGGCGACAAACCCGATCAAAACGATTTGCATCGACAAGCTCCCAGCCGATTCGAACTCGCGGTTCCCGAAGTCCATCCCTCTGAAAACCCTATCCCGCGGCGACGCGGAAGCCGGCTTTCGAGGGACGACAAAAAAACGATCTGCCTTGCGCGAGAATCAGGATGGATTCCCGCTCGGTTGCTTGAGGTTGAATTGCGCAGGCGCTGCTCCTCGGCGGCCTGCAGTTCGGCATGGACACGTTGGCAATGCACGTCGGCGTGCGCCAGGCGGTAGTCCAGCCACTCCTTATCGACGCCCAGGAAGCGGCCCATCGCCTGCTCGCGGTTCATCCAATCCTGCAGATAGTTGCGACGAATCTCCGAGAGATCGGCCAGCAGCACTTGCACGCTCAACGTATCGGCATAGTCCGGATAAAAAGTGGCTTGCAATCGACGGCGAAACGCCAGCAGTGCTTCGGCGTCGGTGATCTGTTCATCGGCCAGGTGCAGGTACATCTTGTCGTGCAAGGTTGCCTGTTCTGGCGCCGGATTTGCCTTGGCCTCGGACAGCAGGCTCCGCTGCAAATCGAGCATTTCGGTGTACAACAACGACCGCCGGCGAACGGCGGCTGGATCGGCGCCGGGCCCGGCACGGATCGATTGCACTTCGGCGTAAATCTCGGTCAGTCGGTTCGTGGCCCCGTTTTGTTCCGTTCGGTTCACGACATGCCCCCCCCTAGTGATCTAGCTGTTATTCCCTCTATGGTAATAGTAGCGTGGGCCCGTGCTTTGCATACCACCCGACTGCCGCGATGGGCGTAAACGCCCGGTCCCTGGCCATCGGGATGACCTTCCGCCTGCGACGGATCGGCGCGCATTGCCACTTCGAGATCAGGCGCCCGGCCATCGAACCCAGTTCGCGCTCACGCACCGGCCTGCCGTCTGGCAAGAGTCGACGGCCGACCGCGAAATCCTCGCACGCGCGAATCTACTTCCCGAAGAACGGAAACAGCGTCCGCAATTCCTCGGCGCTGGGCCGCCGGCCGTATTCGCAGATCTCGAACGCCTCGGCGTACTTCACGGCCTTGCCCCGCGGCGCGCCGTACCACGTGACCAGCGCGTCGCGAAAGCGGTCGGCCACGGCCGCCCAGCGCCCGCCGTGATGCTCGACGACCCAGGCCCGGCGCCCGGCGGCATCCTTGGGAATCGCGGCCTCGAAAGCCGGCGAGCCCGACGCGCCGCCTTCGAAAACTTGCGACGGCAGCGCCACGACCGCGTCGACCTTCTTGTCGAACACCTCGTCGATCGCCACGATCACGTCGGCCGTGAACGGGTTCGGCTTCTGAAAGCCGTCGGAGTAATAGAAGAACGCCGGGTTCTTTTCCAAGGGCGGCGTATCGGGACAGAAGAACGGCACCGTCACCATGAAGGCCGCGTCCTGCACCAGCACGCCCGTGTAGCGGTGGTCGGGGTGATAGTCGTTGGGCCGGTGCGACATCACGACGTCGGCCTTCCAATTGCGGATCAGGCGCGTGATCGTGCGGCGGTTGTCCAACGTCGGCAGCAGCTCGCCGTCGTGAATGTCGAGCACTTCGGTTTCGATGCCCAGGATCTTGGCGGCCGCTTTCACCTCGGCCGTGCGCCGCTGGGCCAGCGGCCCGCCGGCCATCTGCCAGTGGCCGATGTCGCCGTTGGTGACCGAGACGAACTTGACGTGGTGCCCGGCGGCCGCCCACCTGGCCGCCGTGCCGCCCGCCTTGTATTCGGCATCGTCCGGATGCGCCCGAAACAGATGATCCGCAGCTTGCCGTCATCGGCCGCGGCGGCCGGCCGACCGCAAACGTGCAACAGGCTCGACGCCAGCAGCGAGCACAAAACCAGCGCGACGCGACGAAACCGGCAGCAACTCATGGTGGCTTCTCCCTGGTGATTGAATCCAGGAAGATTCTAGATTGCCGGGCCGTCCGATGCGAGCGACCGGACCCTCGGACACGATCTCACCACAGCGTATACCCGCCGTCGATCACGAACGTCGCGCCGGTCACGTAGCGGGCCGCCTCGCTGGCCAGGTAGACGGCCAGGGGGCCGACGTCTTCGGCCTGGCCGAAGTCGCCCATCGGGATCTGCTCCTGGTACATCTCGAACAACTTGGGATGATCGCGCCGCCACCGCTGGTTCGGCTCGGTCATGAAAAAGCCCGGGCAGATGGCGTTGACCGTCACGCGCTCGGCGGCCCAATCGGCGGCCGTGCTGCGGGTAAAGTGGATCACGGCCGCCTTCGAGGTTTCGTAAGCCCGCCCGCCGATGCCGCGGTTGACGATCATGCCCGAGATCGAGGCGATGTTGATGATCCGCCCGCCGCGTCCGCGATCCACCATCGCGCCGCCGACGATCTTGGTGGCCAGGAACGTCGAGGTCAGGTTCAGCTCCAGGATTTCGTGCCAGTTGTCGAGCGCCAGCTCGGACGTGGGGATGTTGAATCGCCGGCCGCCGACGTTGTTGATCAGGATGTCGATCGGCCCATGATCGCGGACCGCCTGTTGGCAAACCTCCTGGCAGACTTCGCTCTGGCCGACGTCGGCCGTGATGGCTACGGCCCGGCGCCCGAGGCGGCGGATCGCCTCGGCGGTCGCTTCGAGGCTTTCCGCATTGCGGGCCACCAGCACGACGTCGGCGCCGGCCTCGGCGATCGCCAAGGCCATCTCGCGCCCCAGGCCGCGGCTGCCGCCGGTGATCAACAATCGCTTGTCGTCCAGACGGAATCGATCGAGAACGTGCATGAATTCGCTTGCATGACAAGGGGTGCGGCCGCGCGAGAGCTAAGTCGCTCTTCCATTTGCAAAATTATAACCGGTAATCGCGCGGCGTCAGGTCGGCCGCCGCAGGGCAGGGCGGCCCCGCTCGTTGCATTCGCGCCGGCGGCTCGCTAAGGTTGAGGAGTGCCGCGGCGGACCACGGGCGTCCGTCCGGCGCTCGGCTCGCCCCCGCCGCCGTTTCCCACCATCGTCGAGGCCCCCATGCGCAGTTTATTCACCGGCCTGGTTTCGCTGGCCTTGTTGTCGACCGCCGTCAATCAGCGGAGTTTCGCCGAGGACGCCCCGTCGGCCGCCGCTGCCAAGTCGACGGCCACGGCCACGGCGTCCGCCACCAAGTCGCCAGCGTCTGCCGCCCCGGCCGCCGCCGCGACGAATAGCGCGACGCCCGCGCCCGCCGCCGAGCCCGGCCACTCCTTTCACGGCGAAGCCTTCAACGAAGGACCTCGCCAGCGCGCGTACCTGATGGGCAGTTGCGGCAATGTGCACTTTCCCGTGACCACCCGTTTGCCCTTGGCCCAGCAGTTCTTCGACCAGGGGGTCGGCCAACTGCACGGCTTCTGGTATTTCGAGGCCGAGCGCTCCTTCCGCCAGGCGGCGGCCATCGATCCCGATTGTGCGATGGCCTACTGGGGCATGGCCATGGCCAACGCCGAAAACGAAAAGCGGGCCAAGAAGTTCATCGCCAAGGCCGTCGACAAGAAGGCCGCTGCCAGTCCCCGCGAAGCCGCCTGGATCGACGCGCTGGACAGCTATTACGCGGCGGCCGACAACACCGACCGCCGCCGACGCTACGTCCGCGATCTCGAAGCCCTGGTGCAGGATAACCCCGACGACGTCGAGGCCAAGGCCTTTCTGGCCCTGCAAATCTGGAAGAACGGCAGTTGGATGACCGAGGCCAAGAAGCAACTTCCGATCTCCAGCCACCAGGCCGTCGACGCGATCCTCGACCAGGTCTTCCAGGCCGCGCCCGATGCACCCGGCCCACCACTACCGCATCCACCTCTGGGACGACGAGAAGCCGGCCCGGCGCTGGTCTCGGCCACGCTCTGCGGCCAAACGTCGCCGGGCATCGCCCACATGTGGCACATGCCGGGGCACACGTTCTCGAAATTGCACCGCTACGCCGACGCCGCCTGGCAGCAGGAGGCCTCGGCCCGGGTCGACCACGCCCACATGATGCGCGACCGCGTCATGCCCGACCAGATTCACAACTACGCCCACAACAACGAGTGGCTGATTCGCAACCTGGCCTTCCTGGGTCGGGTGCACGACGCCATCGACCTGGCCACCAACATGATCGACCTGCCGCGGCATCCCAAGTACAACACGCCCCAAGCGCGGCAGCGCGCGCGTATGGGCATGCCCGGCTGGTCGACGTGCTCGCGCAGTACGAGCTGTGGAAAGAGATCATCGCCTACGAACAGACCAGCTACTTTCCGCCACCGGGCGACAAAGTCGAGAAGCAAATCGCCCGGGCCCGCTTGCTCGGCCTCGCCCAGTTCGGTTCGGGTAACATCGAAGAAGGCCGGAAGCAGATCGCGGCCCTTGAGGAGAAGCTGAAGGAAAAGCGAGCCGCCCGCTATGCCGCCGCCGACGCGGCCGAAGCCAAGGCCCGCGGCGACAAGAAATCGGACGCCGACGTGGCCAAAGCCATGGCCGACGCCTTGTCGAAACACACCGGCGCCATCGAGGACGTCGAGGACGCGATCGACGAGCTCATCGCCTATGCCGCGCTCGCCGCCGGCGACACCGCCAAGGCCAAGGCCGCGTTCGAGAAGGTCAAAGACGTTTCCGACATCCGCCGCGACCACCTGGCCCGAGCATTTTCCCTGGCCGGCGATCCTGCCCAGGCCGAAACCGTCGCCCGCAAAGCGGTGACCGATGCCCCGGGACAAGTCTATCCGCTGGCCGTGCTGGTCGAAGTGCTCCACCGCGCCGGCAAGAAGTCCGAAGCGCAGACCGAGCTGGCGAAGCTGCGCCCCCTGGCGGCGTATGCCGACCTCGACATGCCGGTGTTCGAGCGATTGCGGCCGATCGCCAGGGAGTTCGGCTTGCCCGACGATTGGCGCGGTCCGCGCGAGCCGGCCCTCGATGCGGGCGATCGGCCCGAGCTGGCCAGCCTGGGTCCCTTCCGCTGGCAGCCGACTCCGGCCACGAGCTGGACGCTGGCCGGCGCCGACGACAAGCCGCTGTCGCTCGACCAGTACCGCGGCAAGGCCGTGATCGTGATTTTCTATCTCGGCTCGGGCTGCCTGCACTGCGTCGAGCAGTTGCAGAAATTCGCCCCCATGACGCGCGACTTTGCCGAGGCCGGCATCTCGATCGTGGCGATATCGAGCGAGCCGCTCGATTCGCTGAAAGCATCGCTCGCCCGACTGTCGGCCAAGGAAGCGATCACCTTCCCGCTGGCCGCCGACAACGCCGAGTTGAGCACCTTCAAGTCCTACCGGGCCTACGACGATTTCGAGAACATGCCCCTGCACGGCACGTTCCTGGTCGACCCCGAGGGCCAGGTCCGCTGGCAGGACATCAGCTACGAGCCCTTCACGAACCCCAAGTTCCTCTTGGAGGAATCCAAGCGCCTGCTGGGGCGGAAGTAGGGCGACGCGATCGCTGGTAAGCTCTCGCCCGACGCCAGGCTCGCTCAATCGAGCGGATGCTTCTGGGCACGATGCGCGGTGGCCCGCTGAAGGTGTCGCGCGGCAGCGCGGAGCCGATGCGCAGACCACCGCCGCGGCAAGGCACATCGGCCCAACGCAACTCAGCGCGATGCTGAACACCAGGCGGCTAACATAATTGGGTGACGACCCCGTCTGCGTCAGCATCCCGGGTTCCAACTGAAAACCAGCAATGATCAGCGGCGGAGCCAAGATCGCCACCGCGATAAGCAGGTAGGCAAAACGGAACAGCCGCCAGCTCACGATGCTTTCGCGGCGAAAGATCACCAGCACGAACAAACCGGTCAGGCAAATCGCTTCGGCCCACGTGCTGCCGCCGCCAAACAATTGACGCATTTGCATCAACTGCACCATTTCCATGTCGCGCATCGGTCGCCTTGCTACGCTTGGTTGTGCCGCTCGAATGGAATCGGCCGCCCCCCTCGGTCACGATCGGAATCGGCCGCCCCTGCGGATTCGTCCAGTGGGCATCCAGCGGGATGCCCAAGTGCCGATACGTCGTGGCCGCCAGGTCGGCGGGCGTGACGCGGCCTTCTTTCACCCCGTACCCCTTGTCGTCGGTGCTGCCAATCACCTGGCCGCTCGGCAGCCCGCCGCCGGCCGTGACCATCGACATCACGCTCGTCCAGTGCTCGCGGCCCGCGGTCTTGGTCATCACCGGCGAGCGGCCGAACTCACCCATCATCAACACCAGCGTCGAATCCAGCAGCCCGCGCTCGTCCAGGTCGCTCACGAGCGCCGACAAGGCCCGATCGACCGTCGGGCAGGATCGGCGTCAGGCCTTTCTCGATGCCGCCCCAGCGCACTTCGTCGCCATGGTGGTCGAAATAGCCCCACGCGCCGCTGACCAGCACGAACGTCACGCCCGCCTCGACCAGCCGCCGCGCGAGCAGCGCCTTTTCGCCGATGCTCACCCGGCCGTAACGCTCGCGCATCGCCTCCGGCTCGCGCGCGACGTCAAAGGCCTGCTGCACTTTGCCCGAAGTGACCATCTCATAGGCCATCTGCGTATAGCGGTCGGCCCCGGCCAGCCCCGGCTCGCGATCCAGTCCCCGGGCCAGCCGATCGAACTGCCGCCGCAGCTCCTGCCGATTCTGCAGCCGCGCCGACGTTGATCCCCTCGGGCATCGCCAGCCGCCCGGGCAGCTCGTTGCCCTTGAGCGGCTCGAACGGTCCGCCCATGTGCCCCGCACCCCAGACGTCAGCCTTCCACGAATCGGCCAGCCCGACGAAAGCCGGCATCGCCGGGTCGTTCGGCCCGCGAAACTTCGCCGCCACCGAACCCATCGACGGATAGCCGCCGCCGTCGTTGCCGTCGTCGGTCCGCCGGGCCAGCGCGTTGCCCGCCTGCATCGTGATCGGCGTGTGGTTGCTGGCCGAGCAGTCGACCGAGCGGATGATCGACAGCTTGTCCATGATCCGCGCTTGCAGCGGCAGGTGCTCGCAGACGCGAATGCCCGGCACCGCGGTCGCGATCGAGCGGTATGGCCCGCGAATCTCCGGCGGGGCGTCCGGCTTGGGGTCCCACATGTCGATGTGGCTGGGCCCGCCCGATAGCCAGAACAGGATCACGGCCTTGCGATCGCCGCCGGCCGTGCCCGCCTGGGCCGAAAGCCGCAGCGAATCGGCCAGCGACAATCCGGCCAGCCCTGCCAGCCCCGTCTGCAAGAACCAGCGCCGCGAACCCACGCGCAGCAGGTCGCCCGCAGGCGGCACCATCGGGTTGCCCAGCGCCGCGGCGCGATGCTGCGCGTCGTGCCCAAGGGTCATGCCAGTCGCGGCCATCGACGAACTCCTTGCCAGGGTGCACAATTGCCGCAGGCCTCAGCCGGCAGACAGTATAATGAATCAATTCCGGCCGATGCAAGTTGGTATCGCGGTCCCGCTCCCCAACCCCTGGACCATCGCCATGCTTCGCTGGGCAATCATCTTCTGCATCGTCGCTTTGATCGCCAGCGCCTTCGGCTTTTGGACGCTCGAGGGCACGGCAATGAAAATCGCCCGCATTCTGTTCTTCGTATTCCTCGTGTTGCTGGTGGTTTCGCTGGTCACGGGTCGCCGGCCAACCATCTGATTGAAGGGCGCCCTCCCGCGGACATCGCGACTGCAAAGCTGATGCGAATCCTGGCAATCGAAACGGTCGGCACCACCGGCTCGCTGGCCGCGCTCGAGGACGATCGCCTGCTGGCCGAGCGAACGCTCGACAGCGCGCGCCGCAGCGCTCAGACGCTCGCCCCCGGCATCGCCGCGCTGCTCGACGCGGCCGGCTGGCGTCCCGGCGACGTCGAACTGGTCGCGGTCGCCAGCGGCCCTGGCTCGTTCACGGGCCTGCGGATCGGCGTCACCACGGCCAAGGTATTTGCCTATGCCACGAAAGCGCAGGTGATCGGCGTCAATACGTTGGCGGCGATCGCCGCGCGAGCGCCGGTCGATGCCGAGCGGTTCTCCGTGGTGCTGGGCGCCGAGCGCGGCGAACTGTTCGTGGCCGACTTTGCCCGCGCCGCAGATGGGCGCCAGAGCGGGCAGGAAACGACCCGCGTCATGTCGGCCGACGCCTGGCTGGCTGCCTTGTCGCCGGGCGCGATCGTGACCGGCCCGGCGCTAGCGAAGCTTCGCGAGCGCTTGCCGGCCCACTTGACGGCGCTCGACCCCGCGCTCTGGCACCCCACGGCCGCCGCCGTCGGCCACCTCGGCTGGCAGCAATACCAGGCCGGCCGCCGCGACGACGTCTTCGAGCTCGTGCCCCAATACTTCCGCCGCACCGCCGCCGAAGAACAATGGGACCGCAAGCATCAGGCCGAGCCGTGATCGGCAAACACCCTTCCTCTCTCCGTGTCGTCTCGGAATTCCAGGGGCGCTGCCCCTGGCTACATCAGGTTGGGCCTTTGGCCCACAATGGCTTCAACCCCACTTTTTCCTCGCCCTTCTTCCGTACTTCCTTCTTCCTCGTCCCTTCCTCTGCATCCTCCGCGTCCCCTGCGGTGAATCTTTTCTTCTTCTTCCGCTTCTTCATTCAACCAACTAAGAACCGATCTCCTCCAGCGCCTCGCCGGCCGCCGCGATCGTGGCTTCGATCTCGTCGCTCGTGTGCGCGGCCGAAACGAACAGGGCCTCGAACTGGCTGCACGGCATGTAGACGCCCCGCTCGATCAAGCCCCCAGAAATAGCGGGCGAAGCGCGCCGTGTCCGACACGGCTGGCCGACGGCCAATCGGTCACCGGCTCGGCGTTGAAGAACAGCGTCATCATGCTGCCCACCCGGCCGACGCGTGTGCGGCACGCCGGCCGCCGTGGCGGCCGCGTCGCAGCCCCGCGGCCAGCCGCGCAGCCAGACGTTCCAGCGCTCGTAGGGTCGCGCCGTCGCGCAGCAGCTCGAGCGTGGCGATGCCGGCGGCCGTGGCCAGCGGATTGCCGCTGAGCGTGCCGGCCTGAAACACTTTGCCCGCCGGCAGCACGTGGTCCATGATCTCGGCCCGGCCGCCGTAGGCGCCGACCGGCAGCCCGCCGCCGACGATCTTGCCCAGCGTCGTCAGGTCGGGCTCGATGCCGAACAGCGCCTGCGCCCCGCCGTAGGCCACGCGGAAGCCGGTCATCACTTCGTCGCAGATCAACAGCGCCCCGTGCTGCTGCGTCAGCTGCGCCAGCGCGTTGCAGAAACTCGGCGCTGGGCACCACGACGCCCATGTTGCCGACGACCGGTTCGAAGATCACGCCGGCGATCTGCGGGCCGTGCTCGGCGAAGGCCGCTCCAGCCCGGCGGCGTCGTTGTATTGCAGCACCAGCGTGTCCTCGGTCGTCCCGGCCGTCACGCCCGGCGAATTGGGCACGGCCAGCGTGGCCGCCGAGCTGCCCGCCGCCACCAGCAGGCTGTCGACGTGGCCGTGGTAGTTGCCGGCGAACTTGACGATCACGTCGCGGCCGGTGAAGCCGCGGGCCAGGCGGATGGCGCTCATCGTGGCCTCGGTGCCCGAGTTGACCAGCCGCACCTTTTCGACCGAGGGCACGGCCGCGACGATCAGCTCGGCCAGTTCGATTCTCGGCCTCGGTCGGCGCAGCCGAAGCTCGTGCCCCGCCGGGCGGCCGCCTCGATGGCCGCGACGCACCCGCGGATGGCGCGTGGCCCAGGATCATCGGCCCCCACGAGCCGATGTAGTCGATGTAGCGGTTGCCGTCGACGTCGAACAGATACGGCCCTTCGCCCCGCTCGAAGAAGATCGGCTCGCCGCCCACGCCGCCAAAGGCGCGGGCCGGGCTGTTCACGCCGCCGGGCATCAATTGCTTCGGCGCGGGCGAAGGCCGCGTGGCTTCGGGGGCGAGGGTTTTGCGACTTCATCCGTTTCGACGTTTCGGCCCGCATGCGAGTGAGAAATCCGCATCGGCCGCTCGGCCGCACGACAGCCGCGCTCTATTGCAGCCAGCGGGCAGCCTGTTTGGCCCAGTAGGTCAACAAGATCGCCGCGCCGGCGCGGCGCATCGCCAGCAGCGACTCCAGGGCGATGGCCCGCTCGTCGACCCAGCCGCGCTCGGCCGCCGCCTTGACCATGCTGAACTCGCCCGACACGTTATAAGCGGCCAGCGGCACTCCGGGAAAGCTGGTCGCGCACGCAGCCGCACGATGTCGAGATAGGCCAGCGCCGGCTTGACCATCACGATGTCGGCGCCTTCGGCCAGGTCGAGCTCCACTTCGCGCAGCGCCTGGCCCGCGTCGGCCGCCGGGTCCATCTGGTAGCCGCGGCGGTCGCCGAACTGCGGCGCGCTTTCGGCCGCGTCGCGAAACGGCCCGTAAAACGCGCTGGCATACTTGGCCGCGTAGCTCATGATCGGCACGTGCTCGAACCCGCGCCCCGTCGAGCCGCGCGCGAATCGCCCCCACCATGCCATCCATCATGCCGCTGGGCGCCACCACGTCGGCGCCGGCGCGGGCATGGCTGAGCCGCCTGGCTGGCAAGCAGCTCGAGCGTGGCGTCGTTGTCGACGTCCATCCGCCCCGTGCGCTCGTTGATCGCGCCGCAATGGCCGTGATCCGTATATTCGCAAAAGCAGACGTCCGTGATCACCAGCACTTCGGGCGCGGCGGCCTTGGCGGCGGCGATCGCCTGCTGCACGATGCCCCCCTCGCTCGTCGAGTCGCTGCCCGTGGCGTCCTTGTGGTCGGGAATGCCGAACAGGATTACGCCGCCCAAGCCGAGCGAACGCGTCTCTTCGATTTCGGCGGCCAACAGGTCGGGCGAAAGCTGAAAATGGCCCGGCATCGAGCCGATCGGCTGCCGCACGCCGCGGCCCGGCCGAACGAACAGCGGCAGCACCAGGTTCGCCGGCGCCAGCCGGGTCTCCTGGACCAGCGTGCGCAGGGCCGGATGGTAGCGCAGACGGCGCAAACGCGTCGAAAGCAGGGGACCCGTGGAGCCTTTTGCCGACTTAGCCATAACCCTAGTCTAGCCAACCCCAGCCGGCCGACGAGTGGGTCCGCTGCGACGTGTCGTGGGGCGTACCGGCCGTTCCTGGCGTTTGCTCGGCCCCCATGGCCCCAAAAAGGGTGGAAATTCCTTACTTGTTCGTAATCAGGGGGGAACGCGTGTTGCCAAGGCCACTTGCATTGTACACGATATATCTAATTGATTTTGCGCTATGGAATTGGCGACTTACCGGGTTTCGCGAGCTTCTTGCGAACGTTCCCCAGGAGTATCGGCCATGAATGCAAAGCAGATTGCCTCTCGCCTTGTGATCGCTCGCCGTGGCCGGCGCGGCCGCCATTGCCTGGGCGGCGCCTCCCAACAGCACGGCGCCGACGACCCGCCACCGTTCGCGGACCCAACGCAACGTCGTGGCGGTCTCCAATCGCCCGACCCCCAGCGACGTCTCCACGCCGCCCGCCCCGACTGAAGAGGAACGGGAACCCGGCGCCCTGCTCGATTCGATCGAGCAACAAAACCGCCTGATCACCGGCGCGGTTCGCGCCGAAGTCGAAAACCAGCTTCGCGAGGCCCGCGCCACCATGGCCAGCGATCCGGCCCACGTCGAACAGGATCTCAAGCTGCTCTTGGAGCGCGTCGCCCAGACGCCCGAGCTGAAGTCCGAAGTGCGCGCCCAGTTGCGCACCCAACTGGTAACCGCGCTGCGCGAGGCCGATCGGCGGGCAGCCACCAAGGAGATTCTCGACCAGCAGTCCGAAGAGGCCCGGGCCGCGGCCGCCGACCGGCTGCAGGTGGCTCAAGGGCTGGTGCGCAAGCAAGAGAAACTGAAACAGTTGGTCGATCGGTTCGAGTCGCTGATGGACGAGGGGCGATACGCCGCGGCCGACGAGCTCGGCTCGAGCGAGATTCCCGAAGCCGGCCCCAACGCGCCGGTGGCCTCGTCGACCGCGCTGGTGGCACATGCCGTCGGTGCCCGCGCGGCCAACCTGGCCCAGCGCAACGCCCGCAGCAAGGCCGTGGTCGACACGCTGGCCACGGTCGAGGTGTCGTTCATTCCCTTCCCCGACGACCAGCCGATCATCTATCCCGACGCGGCCGTGTGGGAAGAACTGACGAATCGACGCCAGAAGTACCGTTCGGTCGATTTGAAGAAGTTCACGCCCGCCGAGAAGAAAATCAAAGACGCGCTCGAGACGCCCGTGTCGATCGAGTTTGTCGAGGAACCGCTGCAAGACGTCGTCAACGACTTGAAGGACCTGCTCGATATCGAAATCCAATTGGATGACAAGGCGCTCGACGACGCGGCCATGTCGGGCGACACGCCGATCACGCTGCCGCGGATCAAGGGCATGCCCTTCCGCTCGGTGCTCAGCCTGATGCGCAAGAAATACGGCCTCTACTACCTGATCCAGGACGACATGATGCTGTTGACGACCAAGGAAGTCGCCGAGGCCGAAGAGAACCTGGTGCGCAAAGTCTACCCGGTCGGCGACCTGGTCGTTCCCATCAGGTCCGGTGGTGGCGGAATGATGGGTGGAATGGGAATGATGGGCGGCATGGGAGGCGGAATGATGGGTGGCATGGGCGGTGGCATGGGCGGCATGGGTGGCGGAATGATGGGTGGCATGGGCGGTATGGGTGGCGGAATGATGGGTGGCATGGGCGGCATGGGCCGCGGCATGTTCTAACGCGCGCGCCCGGAGAAGCAGGAAGCAAGAGTCCATCGCCCGCCGCGCGTCGGAGAGGAATCACCCAGCGTCAGTCGGCGGCCGTCTGCGGCGCCGGGCGCTCGCCAGCCGGCTCTTCGCGGTCTCGACCGCTTCGGCCGCCCACGGCTTACCGTCGTACAGCTCGACGATGCCTTCGTAGATGCGCCGCGCCGCGGCGGGATCGCTGGCGGCCAGGCTTGCGGCCTTGGCCAGCCGCGCTTCGATCAGCTTGCGCCCCTCGGCGGCGTAGTGCGCGATCTGCTTTTCCACCCGCTTCTTCTGCTGCCGCGCCAGCTTCACGTAGTGCTGGTTCATTTCCGACCCTTGCTGGCCGTCGTCGTACACGGCCACCAGCGCGTTGAACTTTCCCAGCGCCAGCTCGGGATCGATGACGATCATCCGTTTCGCCTCGACGTAGGCCCGTTCGATCGGACTGGCGGCTTTGGCTTCGTCCTGCATGGCCCGCAGCTTTTCCGCCCGCGCGTCGTCGGGGTAGTGCGCCAGGAAGCTCTCGATCTTGGGCGCGGCGGCGGCCAGGCTTTCCGGGTCGCCGTCGGCCGTGGCGGCTTCGATCTGTCCGTACAGCGCATCGGCACTGGGCGGCTGCATCATGTACCAGCCCAGCCCGATCAACGCCGCCAGCACCACGGCCAGCGCGATCGTCTGGGGCGTGAGCACCGCACTCAGGGTTTCGCCGAGACTTTCGCGCTCCGGGCGGCGCTCGGCGACTTTCGTGAACCGATCGACCGGCGTGTCGCGGACTTCGTCCACGTCGTCGGCCGCGGGCGCTCCAGCAGCTTTTGCGCCCGCGTTGCCCGCGACGGCCGGCGTGTAGGCCATCGTGGCTTCCGTGGCCTCGACGCGCAAACGTCGGTGCCCGGCGCGGCGGCGCCCGCCGCACGCTGGTTCTCGGCCAGTTGCGTGGGCGAAAGCGTCGGCGCCTCGGAGCCATAGCCGGAGACGCCCAGGCCCGTTCCACCGCCCTTGGCGTCGGGGTCGGTCACCACAAAATCGTCGTCCGCCCGGCTGAGCGACAGCGACAGCCCGCGCTCCATCGCCTCCAGGCTGCGCGACAGCATCAAGGTGTTGACGAACCGCTCCTGCGGCTCCTTGGAAAGGAGTTGGTGGATGATCCGCGCCAATTCGTCGGGCGTCTGGGGCGCGTAGCGCGTGACCGGCTCGGGTTCGGCGAACCGCTGGAGCTGGAGCATTTCGACCAGCGACTTGGCGCGAAACGGCGGCCGCCCGGCCAACAGCGCATACAGCACGCCGCCCAGGCTGTATTGGTCGCAGCGGTCGGTCACCGTGCGGCCATCGGCCTGTTCGGGCGCCATGTACTCGGCCGTGCCGAGCACGCCGCCGTCGCTGGTCAGCCGCGTGTTGCCGAACAGCCGCGCGATGCCAAAGTCGGAAAGCTTCACCTGGCCGTCGGGCGACAGCAGCAGGTTGGCCGGCTTCAGGTCGCGGTGAATGACGCCGTGGTCGTGCGCGTGCTTCAGCGCGCGGCAGAGCTTGATCGCGATCTGCGTCACTTCGCGCCACTCGAAGCGCCGGCCCGCGCGCAATTCGTCTTCGAGGCTCGTGCCTTCGACCAGCTCCATGGCGTAGAACAGCGTGCCGGCCTGTTCGCCATAGCCGTACAGCCGGACGATGTTGGGGTGGCGAAGCTTCTTCAGCGATTCGATCTCGGCTTCGAAGCGGACGCGAAAGCCCTCTTCGGCCGCCAGGGCCGGCGACAGCACCTTGATGGCCGCCGCTTCGCCCGTGTCGCTGTCGACGCCCGCGTAGACCGCCCCCATTCCGCCTTGGCCAATTTTCTTGCCGAGTCGATATGGGCCGAGCTGTTCGAATTGCATGGATCGCGTTTCGATTCGAGGAGATGGAAGCCTGCCTGCCGCGATCGCGTCGAAGACCGCGCCGGCTCGCGCCATGCGTGCCATTATAAGCCGAAACCGCCGCAAAAGGACGCCCCAACGCGCGCCGGCAGCCGCGAAAAAGTGGGCCCACGGTCGTTTACAAACCGAGCGAGCGCCCGCTAGATTGCATTCGGAACGTCTGCCTCCGCCCTTTCCAGCCACGTTCGACGCGAGGAATCCCTGTCTTGCCCAGCGAAGTCATTCTCTCCCGCGACGCCAACCAGGCCCGCGGCATCGGCCAGTACGCGATCGACTTCATGAGCGGCCGCCTCGGCGAACCGGCCGAAGCCGTCTTCGCCAAGGTCGAGCAGTTCCACCTCGACGCGATCGCCTGCGGCGTTTCGGCACTGGCCTGCCGCGCCAACGCCCCCACGGTCTTGCGGGCCGAGGCGCTGCAGTACGCGGCGCCGACCGGGGCAGGGGGTGCCGCTGTTCGGCTCGCGCTCGGCGGTCATGCCCGAGAAAGCCGTCGTGGCCAACAGCTCGGCGGTGCGCGAGTGGGACGCCAACGGCACGAATTTTGGCTACAACCCCGCCCGCGGCGCCACCCGCGGCGAGTTCGGCCACAACGACTTCTATCCCGTGGCCGTCGCCGCCGCCCAGTTGCGCGGCCTTGACGGCCGGCAGACCCTGCGGGCCATGATCCTGGTCGACGAAATCCGCGGCCGCCTGGCCGAAGTCTTTCCGCTCAAGAACTACAAGATCGACCACGTCGTCCACGGCGCGATCGGCTCGGCCGCGACCTTCGGCGCCGTGCTGGGCGCCACCGCCGAACAAATCGAGTCGGCCATCGGGCTGGTCGTGGCCCATTACATCCCCTTTCGCGCGATCCGGGCGGGCAAACAGCTTTCCGACTCCAAGGGCGCCTCGGCGGCCATTAGCGCCGAAGTGGCCGTGCTGTCGATGCAACGGGCGATGCGCGGCTTTGTCGGGCCCGCCGACATCTTCCGCAACCCCGAGGCGATCTTCTGCCTGTTCGAGAAGCCGCCCGAAAGGAACACCAGCCCCTTCGACCTGGCATTGTCGACTTCCGGCGACGATTTCGCCGTGATGGGCATGCACTTCAAGCTGGGGCTCTACGAACACCAATCGGCCGGCGCGATCCAGGGGTTGATGGACTTGCTGGCGGCCCACCCGCGACTTGCTCGACGATCCCGCCAAATTGCGGCAGATCGAAATCACGATCTACGAGCCGGCTTTCAGCATCATCGGCGACCCGGCCAAGCGCGATCCGCGCACCCGCCAAAGCGCCGACCATTCGATGGTCTACATCGTCGCCACGCTGTTGCGCAAGGCCTTCGAGCAGCACCGCTCCGGCTGGCGCAAGTTGATGCTCGTGCCCCAGGATTACGACACGGCCAGCCTCCTCAATCCGCTCACGCGCCAGCTCATCGAGAAGATCGAATTTCGCCACGGTGGCCCCGAGTACGACGCCAAATATCCCGACGGCATCCCCACCACCTTGGAAATCGAGCACGAAGAGCTGGGCCGGCTGTCCAGCGGCCTGGTGATGTACCCCGAGGGGCACGCCCGCAACACCAGTGGCAACCTCGACGCCCTGCTCGAGCACAAGTTCCGCACGCTGGCCGGCCTGGGCGTGCAGGACGTTGACGCCCTGTATCAACGCTTCACCGGCCTGGCCAAAAAGTCGCCCGCCGAAATCGCCGACCTGTACGATTTCGCGATCGACGGCGTGTGAATGAGCGCGATGCGTCCGCTCGATCGCAAACTCTCGCCGCCGCACTCTTCATCCCTCTCCCCTTGCGGGAGAGCGACCGCTCGCAACGCGAGCAGGGTGAGGGGGCCGCGCGCGAGTCCGCGAATCGCCGTTCGCGCCGCGTTCAACTCGCCAGCAGCTTCCGCAGCACGGTCTGCAGGATGCCGCCGTTGCGGTAGTAGTCCAGCTCGACCGGCGTGTCGATGCGGACCTTGGCCGCGGAACTCCTTGCGGCTGCCGTCGCCGCGGCCGTGGCGCCACGACCGTCAGCTTGCCGCCCGGGCGTGAGCGTGTCGTCGAGCCCGGACATGTCGAACGTCTCCTCGCCGGTCAGGCCGAGCGACTGCCAGGTCTGCCCCTCGCGCGAATTCCAGCGGCAGCACGCCCATGCCCACCAGGTTGCTGCGGTGGATCCGCTCGAAGCTGGCGGCGATCACGGCCCGGACGCCCAGCAGCAGCGTTCCCTTGGCGGCCCAGTCGCGGCTGCTGCCGGTGCCGTATTCGGCGCCGGCCAGCACGACCAGCGGCACGCCCTCGCTCCGGTACTGCATGGCCGCGTCGTAGATGGTCATCTGCTCGGCCGTCGGGCAGGTGGCGCGTCACGCCGCCCTTCGGTGCCCGGGGCCAGCTGGTTGCGGATGCGGATGTTGGCGAACGTGCCGCGGGTCATCACGCGGTCGTTGCCGCGCCGCGAGCCGTAGCTGTTGAAGTCGCGCGGCTCGACGCCCTGCTCGCTGCAGGTACTTGCCCGGCGGGGCTGTCGGCGGCGATCGACCCGGCCGGCGAGATGTGGTCGGTGGTGACCGAGTCGCCCAGCACGGCCAGCACCCGGGCCCCGCGGATCGGCTCGATCGGCGCCCGGCTCTGGCGCCAGGTCGACCAGGAACGGCGGCTCCTGGATGTAGGTGCTCGTCGCGTCCCAGTCGTAGAGGTCGCCGCTCGCTGATCGGCGATCTGGTTCCACGTCGCGTTCGACGTCGAAGACGTCGGCGTAGCGCTCGCGGAACATCTCGGGCAGCACGCGCCGTCGATCGTCCGCTGCGACTTCCTCGCTGCGGGGCCAGATGTCGCGCAAGTAGACCGGCTGGCCGTCCGTGCCGGTGCCCAGCGGCTCGGTGGCCAGGTCGATGTCGGTCGTGCCGGCCAGGGCATAGGCCACGACCAGCGGCGGGCTGGCCAGGTAGTTGGCCTTGACCAGCGGATTGATGCGGCCCTCGAAGTTGCGGTTGCCGCTCAGCACGGCCGCGGCCACCAGGTCGCCCTCGGTCGACGGCCTTGGCCACCGGCTCGGGCAGCGGGCCGCTGTTGCCGATGCAGGTCGTGCAGCCGTAGCCGACCGTGTCGAAGCCGAGCGCCTCCAGCGGCTTCGTCCAGCCCGGCCTTGTCGCAGGTAGTCGGTCACCACGCGCGAGCCGGGCGCCAGGCTCGTCTTCACGTGCGGCTTGACGCTGCAGCCCCCGCGCGACCGCCTTCTTGGCCAGCAGCCCCGCGGCCAGCATCACGCTCGGGTTGCTGGTGTTCGTGCAACTGGTGATGGCGGCGATCACCACGGCCCCGTGGCCGATCGTCGTCGCTGTGGCCGTTGTCGCGCGACCGTCGGCCGTGCGCTCGCGGCCTCCGCTTCGTCCAGCGCGAAGCCGCGCTCGGCTGACCGGCGCCCGCAGCGACTTGTCGAAACGACGTCCTTCATGGCCGCCAGCGGCACGCGGTCCTGCGGCCGCTTGGGCCCGGCCAGGCTCGGCTCGACCGTGCCCAGGTCGAGCGAGAGCACCTTGCGTGTAACTGCGGCGCGGCGGCGTCGTCGGTGCGGAACAGCTGCTGCTCCTTGGTGTACCGCTCGACCAGCTCGACCTCGGCCGTCGGTGCGGCCGGTCTGGCGGAGGTAGTCGAGCGTCTCGGCGTCGACGGGGAAGAAGCCCATCGTGGCGCCGTACTCGGGCGCCATGTTGGCCGATCGTGGCCCGGTCGGCCAGCCGTCATGTGCGACACGCCGGGCCCGAAGATACTCGACGAACTTGCCCACCACGCCTTCCGCCGCGGAGCATCTCGGTCACCGTCAGCACCAGGTCGGTGGCCGTGGCGCCCGGCGGCAAGCTGGCCGGTCAGCTCGAAGCCGATCACCTCGGGCATCAGCATGTAGAGCGGCTGGCCGAGCATCACGGCCTCGGCCTCGATGCCGCCCACGCCCCAGCCGACCACGCCCAGGCCGTTGATCATCGTCGTGTGGCTGTCGGTGCCGACCAGCGTGTCGGGCACGGCCACCGGGCCGTCGCCGGTCCTCGCGCAGGAAGACGCCCTTGGCCAGGAACTCGAGGTTCACCTGGTGGACGATGCCCACCGCCGGCGGCACGACGCGGAAATTGTCGAACGCCTTCTGCCCCCAGCGCAGGAACTCGTAGCGCTCGCGGTTGCGCTCGAATTCCATGCTCGACGTTGCGCGCCAGCGCCTCGGGCGAGCCGAAACGGTCGACCTGCACCGAGTGGTCGATCACCAGGTCGACCGGGATCAGCGGGTTGATCTTCTTCGGGTCGCCGCCGAGCCGGCTCATCGCGCTCCGCATCGCGGCCAGGTCGACCACGGCCGGCACGCCGGTGAAGTCCTGCAGCACCACGCGGGCCGGCTTGAAGGGAATCTCGACCTGCGCCGGCCCAGTCGGGCTCCAGCCGGCCAGGTTCTTGACGTCCTGCTTCGCGTCACCGCGTAGCCGTCGCAGTTGCGCAGGACCGATTCCAGCAGCACGCGGATCGAAAACGGCAGCTCGGCGATCCGCGCCAGCCCGGCCTCTTCGAGCTTCGACAAGCGGTAGAGCCCAGCCCGGCCCGAGCCCGTGTCAAACTGGTCTCGGGCACCAAAAGGATCAGAAAGTCGGCGTGTGGCCATGAGTGGTTCGCGCAATTCTTGAGGGACCTGGCAATCGAACTCGCCGCCGGCTGCTTGGAAAAGAAAGCGCCCGCGCGGCCGAAATTGTACCCCAATTCCCGCCCTCTGTCTGCCACGTCGCGACGACCGCCCGTCTGGCCACCGGATGCAGCCGAGACATCGACAGGTTGCCCGCGTTCGACCCATGCGCCCCCGCCCGCGTCCTGCGAGACGCCCGCGACAATTCCTCGGCGACCCGTTGGCCGGCTTGGCCGGGGGCTCGGCCCTGGGAAGAATCGTGAACATGGTCAGTGATCGGCGCGGCCAGCTATCTGCGGCGTGCCGCCGCCGGCCCCCGAGCGTGTTCCGCACTCGCCCCCGCCCACGCCGGGAACCCTGGCCAGAGCCGTACGGCGCCGCTGCTTAAACGCAGCGGAATGTCAGTCGACCACGTTTGCGAACGTCTCCGATTAGACGAATGGATGGCGAATCGGCATTTTGAATTCCGAGATGAGTTTTCGGGATTCGCCGTCGCCAAGACTCGGCGTTCTCACGGCTTGCGACAACGGGTGCCGGCAAGCGAACAGTTCTGGGAACAACCGACGTGTGCCGAAATACGCACACCTATCACCCGATGGCCGACCGAAAGCCGGTTGGCGTCACTGCAATACGCCCGAATCCTCTGCAAAGAATTCGCAAGCCGACCGCCGACGTCGACCTCCGTCGAGTCCACGCAGTGAGATAGAGTTGGAGCCGTCACTCCGACAGGATCATGCCCTTGCGTTTACGTTCCGGGGGTGCCGGACAATTGCCTAGATAGTCGAGCACTTCGGAGACCTGGGCGGTGGCCAGTGCGATGCAGCTATCCGCTCCGCCATAGTACATGCGGATCACTCCGCTCGGCTTATCCAGGATCCATCCGCACGGAAACACCACACCGTTGACGTCACCCTGGCGTTCGTAGGGCATTTCGGCGCAAAGATCCATTCGTCGCTTCGACGCAAAACGCGACAGGGGTCCTCCAAATCGAGCAAAGCAAGTCCCAAACGATACAGGCACCCGCCCGCTGTTATTCGTACGCCGTGATACAGGACGAGCCAACCCTCGGGCGTCTCCAGCGGCGGTGGACTCAGGCCAATCTTGTTGGCATCCCACCAGGAGCCGCGCCGCGCATGTATGAGAATGTGGTGGTCTCCCCAATGCCTCAGATCGGGCGAAAACGAGAGCCACATGTGAGCGCCTAAGCCGGCAGACACGGGACGATGGATCATGGCGTAGCGGTTGCCAAAACGGCGCGGAAAAATCGCGGCGTCCTTGTCGTCGGGTGGCATGACAGGGCCAAGTCGCGTGAAATGGACGAAATCCTCCGTCGAGGCCAATGACACCAGCGGCCCACTGGTCGAATACGCCGTGTAGGCGATGATCCACTGGCCGCGTTCCTCGACCCAGGTCACGCGAGGATCCTCGATGCCCCAAGCCTCTTCGGGGAAGTTCTTCGGATCTGGTGCGAAGCTCGGTGCGGAATCGATATGCCAGTCGCTAATCCCGTCGTTGCTGCGCGCGACACAAAGATGCGAATGACCTCGCCGGTCTTCGACGCGTACCAGCAGGATCGTTTCATCGCCCGACTGACATGCTCCCGCATTGAAGACAGAATGGGCCGGATACGGCCAATCCTGGGCCGTGAGGATCGGATTGGCGGGGTCGCGATGAAACAACTCCAAGTGCAAACTGGGGACCTTCGATTCTCGACGCATGCACTATTTCTCCTGGTTTGAATCTTTGATGGGGTTCATGTGGGCCTGCTCGCTCACCACGGCAGTCCGATCGCCGCGATCTGGGGTGTGCCGAAGTTCCAGCTCGCAAATCTCAGTCCACAGGTAAGCAAGCGTCGATTCGGCACCTTGGTTTCGGTTCATGTCGGACGCATGCAGGCCGTCGCAACAGGCGCCCCGGCGTACATCCGCCAGAGCCTGTTGCAAGCTATTGCGACCGTGGAACCAATCGCGCGCACGCCGAAACGTCGCCAGGTATCTGACTTCCTGGCGCAGGCCAAATGCCTCTAGCGCCGTTTCGGCCATCGTGGCGGCTTCCACGGGTTGCTGGTCGTGCAAAGCCTTGCTTTGTCGCGGTCCGTGCCATCCTCCGTTGCCGATCGGCCAAAACACGCCTTCCGCGGTCGTTTCCCTGTCGAGGAACGAGAAGGCGGCGTCCGCTACCGAAAGGAAGGGCTCCGCGGGCCAATGGCGGGACGCCGCGAAGAGCGCGTGGGGCAGGACTGCATTGGCATAGGTCATGCGAGGCTCAAACCACTGCCATTGGGGCGTTTTGCAACGCTCGAAGCACTCGACGAGTTGTCGCGCCGCGCACCAGGCAATGTTTTCCAAAGCCGCGGCATCTGCTATGTCGGAGCGGCGCAGATGGTCCCAAGCCAGCACGACGTACGCCTGGGCCCGTGGGCTACGCATGTCGACGAGCGTTGGCACCAACGCAACGATCAACTCGCGGGCCAGCCGACGATGATCGTCCGGCAATTTGCTGCCCAACACCTCGGCCAAGGCGCGCACGGCCTGTCCCTGGCAGTCATCGCAACCTTTTTCATCCAGCCAGGTGCGCTGATAGCTGAGAAAGTTGTGAAATCCGCCATCGGCACACTGCGCAAACTGCAGGAATCCCAAGTATCGTGTCGCGCGCTTGAGCGTCCTCCGCCCCACTTTTCCGGAACACAAACGAGCACAAAGCCGCAACGCTCGGGCATTGTCGTCGGTCGTGTAGCCGCTGTCGCGCCTCGGAATGCTGTAGATCGCATGCTGAATCAGTCCAGTCGAATCCGTCATGCGATCCAAATGATCCAGAATCACCGGATGGTGCGTGTGCATTTCAAGCCTCATTGCAGGAATTGACTGTGCGTTTCCGAATCGCTCGACGCGGCGACAATCTTCCGGTGAAGTCGGGTGTTGTTGGCCTTCCTGGTCGAAACGAGTCGACTGAAAAGGCTGCAAGTATTTGTCTCCCACGTTTTTCCAATGCATGGGCCGAGAGTACTCGTAGGCCCTGCGACGCGTTTCGAGTTGAAACGCGCTGTCGCCAAGGAACCGCAGTGCGGCGTCGGCGAACGCATCGCTCTGCCCAAACGGAGCAAGCAGACCGCGTCCGTCGGCCAGGACCTCCTGTGCGTAGAGGTAGGGAGTGCTCACCACTGCTAAACCTGCCGATAAGGCATACGCCAACGTGCCGCTGGCGATCTGATCCTTGCCCGGATAGGGCGTGACGTAAACATCGCAGGCCTGCAGGTGCGCTAGCAGATCGGCCAGACAAAGAAAACGATTCACAAAACGCACGTGTTCGCCCACGCCCAGGCTTTGCGCCATGGCCGCCAGGCTTTCGCGATAGACCTCTCCCTCTTGACGTTTGACCAAGGGGTGCGTGGCGCCGACGATCAGATAGACGACGTCCGGGCATGCGGCCACGATCTGGGGCATGGCCTGGATCATGTACTCCAGGCCTTTACCTCGATTGATGAGGCCAAAGGTGCAAATGACGCGCTTTCCGGCGAGCCCCAGCCGCGTTTTGTGCGAGTCATCGCGCTCGAAGGGAACTTCCGGCACTCCATGAGGAATGACCCGCACGCGTCGATCGGAGACGCCATAAACGCTCGTCAATAGCTTCGCGGCAATCTTGGTCATGACCACGACACCCTGGCTGTGAGCCGCGATCTCCCGGATGATGCGGCGCGGCAGCGGAACTGGTTCGTTCATCAAGGTGTGGAAAGTGGTCACGATCGGCTTGTGACAGGCACGCACGAATTCCAGTACGTCTTTTCCCCATTCCCCCGGATAGAGTCCGAATTCGTGCTGCAGGCTCACGACGTCGCATGGTCCGTCGTTGGCCGCATCGGCCGCCAGCCGATAAGCGTCTTGCCGCGAGTTATCGATCACATGGAGCACGCGCGGATCGTCAATGCGGAGTGGACCTGTCTTGCGGATTGCCACGACCGACGAGATGTCGGCTGCGGCCGCCAGGTCGACCGCGTCGGCGGAATCCCTGGTGAACGTGGCCAATCCGCACTCTTCCGGCGGATAAGTAGAAACAAAGAGCGGTCGCACGGTCTGCATACGTCATTTCCCCTGTTGTTGGTGCCCTGCGGTATCGGAGATCCTGGAAACGTCTACTGGGCCTCTTCGAAAGCATCCTTGGCTGCCGCAATCGGCACCGTCGGCCGGACCTTGTCGTCGGTCGTTGGCCTGATGCGATTGTCGGCTGAAGTCGTAAACCACCCGCGGTACATGCCCACGACGACGATGCCGACCGCCAACACCAGAAGCACTTCCGCCAGTGCGCCTAGCGTCGTTGGCCGGTTCTTCTTTAACGAGCGATACAAAAACAATCTCCTCCGAGGCACGCCGCCGCATAACGGCGCCGCGCACGGTTGCCTGGCTGCAAGCCACTTACGCTAATCTGCGTCCTTGAAGAACGTTGATCAGCAGCACCACCAACGCAATGACTAGCAGAGCGTGGATCAGACCGCCCCCAACGCCGAATCCGAATCCCAATGCCCACAACAGCAACACGATTACCAGGACAGTCCACAACATAAGTCACCTCAAATCTCGAAGAAGAGTCGTTCTCACAGCGATCGCACTGCTACGTCGTCCCGGGAGGATGGGGGCGCCGCGGATTCCCCGAAGGGCAATACCGGGTTATCGATCGCAGTGCCCCTTCCGCCTCTATGTACCTGATTCGTGGCCCAATCCTTCGTCTTCTCGCTTGCCTTCAGTCGCGCGATATTCTGCAACGGGTGCGCCAGCAACGTGATTCGAGCCGCGCGATTGGCCGTTGCCGAAAATGCGTTCCCACACTTCCTGGCGATGGACCGGAACGTCCGGATCGACGTCGAACCCCAGTTTCACTTTCTCGCCTCGGATCTCGAGCACCGTGACTTTCAAAGCGCGCTGAAAACTGTCGGACCCACCGACCACGACTGACTGTTGCGTTTTTCTCGTCAAGACCAACATCGATGTACCTCCGTGCATAATCCCTGACCTTGTCACCCGCTCCCACTCCAGGTGCCGGCAGTCACGCTGTCGGCGAGCAGAAACACCTGGACCACAGTTCCGTTCGTAAATGTCTTCACGACGGTGCCGGTCGCCGGTTCGACTTCGACCGCTGCTTCGCGCACCTCCACCCCAGTGATTCTTTGAATTTCCTGACGTAGGCAACCGGCCGAGTTGTCGAAGAGCTGGCGGTGGAATTCCTGCACCTGAGCGGCGCCTGCCGGGCTCTGGGCCAACGCCCGCTCCGCCGGCGACAACGCACCGTGGAGGGTGATCACCAACGTGTTCTCGCTCAAGACGACGGTGACCGACTTGGGTTGATGGCCCGTCCTCTTGCGCTCGAAATCACAAGCGGCCAACGCAACCTGTTTCGCCATTGCCGAATTGGAATTGTCCATTGGGATCCGTCTTCCCGTTGCAACCGTGCCACGCCGCGAAAACAAAAAAAGCCGACGTGGTAGAACACCCAAAGGTATTCCACCACGTCGGCTTACTCGCTAACGGACCGCCCAGCACGGCTGGGCTGCCCTTCGGTTAGTCGTCCGACATATTCAACGATTCGCCGAAGCGCTCCAGAAGCGGAAGCATTCCGCGAACACTTGTATTGTACCGCTTGTACCCGGGAAATCAAACCACAGTTCATTCCGGGTAGGCTGTTTTCGCCAAAAGATCACGGCCAGCCCTGTCTAATCGATTTATCCATGGCTTTGAGGCATTTGTCGCACATCGGTCCTAGCGATTCCGCCACGACCGTCAGCGAATCTGGATCGGCGCCATGATGGCGCAGCAGGCGCTTGAGACTCCGCAGCCATGCGTTGGCCTCATGACCAATCATCAGGGAACCGCAAGCCTTGCATAGTTGCATGAAACGCCTTCATGAACGCACGAGCTGGAATCGCACTGTATTCTCAGGGTCGTCGGTCGACGTGTCGTCTACACGAGGCTGCCGCACACCGGACAAACGTGCAGCATCTGAACGCGGCCATCCGCAAGCATGACGACGCAGCTTTGGGTTCGCGACAGGTCGCGATGCCCGTACCAATAGCAACGCCAGCGTTCGATGATCCACCAGCCCATGATTGATGTCGTCCTCGTCGTCCACCGAAAGTAGTGCTTCGTGTTTGCCGATCGGCGCGTGTCCCACGGTCTCCGACTAGCCGTCATCGAGAGCCAGAAAAAGTTCGTCCAAGTCCGTGTAGACGAATGCGCTCGGCACGACGGTTGCGTCCCAGATCGCACAGCTGATGTCCGCCGGCAGGCTTTTCAGCCCTTGTCGAAAAGCATCAGCGTTGGGGATCGCCAGCGGATAGAGCGGATGAAGACGTTCGATCACTGTGGCCTCGGCAATATGGCGTTCGGCGGTTTCTTTGTGATGGAACAGCATGACGCAATCGCGGCCGGCCGAATTTGCAACCAGCACTCCCTTGTCATTGGCAATCAGGTAGAGCGGATAGTGCAGTGCGGAGATCAGAGGTTCCTCCTTGCGCGATTCGACCTGCCCACCGTCATCGAGCCAGCGCCCCTCGGAGGCCATGTCGAAGTCCAGCATCATCGGACCGCGATCGCGTGTCGGTGGATTGTTGGCATCCATGAAGTCCTCTAGCCTCGCAGTTTTTTCGCAGCTCGCTTGACCTTGCCGGCGACCTTCTTAGCGCCTAGCTTGACCTTGCCGACTGCCTGGTCGGCCTTGCCCTGGGCGCGAAGCTTGTTGTTGCCGGTCAGGACGCCGGCGGCTTCCTTGATTCGACCCTTCGCCACGTCAATCTTGCCACCCATGTTGTGACTCCTTTACTAGAGGTTGTTGAGTAGGGGCCCAAGCGATCCCAGCTACTCGCCTGCGACAAAAAAAGCCGACGTGGCGAAACACCCGCAGGTATTCCCCCACGTCGGCTTACTCGTTAACGGGCCATCCGGCCGAAGCCGACTTGCCCTTCAGTTAGTCATCCGACAAAGTGCGTCTCCGCCTGCCTGGGTTGGAAACCCAGCGGCGGCTCACCTGTAAGCCTATACCTTGTCACCGCACAAAGCAAACGCATTGCGCCTTCGTCATCGCGATAGACGATTTGCGTGAAATCGTCGCGACCGCCGGCGGCTCAGACGGGTTATCCCTCAGGTTTGCCAGGAATCGGCCGGGCGATGCAAGCATTTGTCGGCCATTGTCGGACGACGTGAGACTGGGGCGGACTGTCGCCACGACCGTTTTAGAGCTAGAATTAGGGACCATTTCAGGAATGTCAGTGCGCACCCATTCGGTCGGCCGAAGCGTCAATGAAGACTCAAGGAGAAATCGAGGCCGCGATCTGCGAGGGTCTCAATCGATTCGAGCAAGAGTACATGGGCCGAGGGCCAAAGCAGATTCACGCGCACCTGTTCGGCGATTGCCTCGTGATCCGGCTGCAGGGCGTGCTGACTGCGGCCGAAAAGCAACTGGTCAAAACGCTGGAACCCGACAAAGGAAGAGACCTGCTCAAGCAGGTACGAACGCACCTGATCGAAACCGCCCGACCGGTCATGGAGGCGATGGTCGAGGAGATCACCGGCGTCAAGGTCGTCAGCTTGCACCACGACATCAGCACGATGACCGCCGAAGAGATCGTGGTGTTTACCCTGGCCGAATCGCCCTGCGTCCGCGAAACGCGGAAAAAGTAGCCCCCTTGGCCGGTGTCGGAGAAATGGCGAGCGCGGCAGCTCGATTGTGCACCGGCCAACGACTCGAGACGCCCCTCCCTTCGACTCAACACCCGAACCAAACCCGAGCCGATTCTCGCACAGGCACCGGTATTGAAATCGGCAGGCAGCCCACGGCCGGCGTCGCTCCCGAGATTTCCCGCAAGAATCATGCTCACCCAAATTGGCGGCCTAAGCGAAGGTGTTCCAGGACCGTTCATGGCTTCCATGGCGCACGGCACCCGATGGCGGGTGCCGTGTTGGCGGCAAAGCTCACTGCTTTCGCAATCGCGCCACAAGCTGCTCTCCTAAGAGCAACACCACCACCGAGAGGCCCAGCGCCGGTAGCAGAATACTGGTCGCCGTGACGGTGGCGACTAGCCAGCGGGGGCGGCGGGCGTCCACGCGGCGGGGCAGGCCGAGCCGGCCGGTCGGGCGACGCTGCCACCACATCCAGACGCCCGTCACGGGCAGCGTCATGAGGACGATGCAGGTCGCCAGCCACAGGATCTTGCTCGGCATTCCCCAGATCGTGCCGACGTGCAGTGGATAATTCCACGTCCCCAGCCAGTACATGGTCTTGGTCTGGCTGTTGTAGCGGTCCTCCAGGATCTCGCCCGTGGCGCGGTCGATGAACAATATCTCGTTGACCTGGGGGCCGCGCTGGTTATTGGCAGTGACCAGGTACACCGCGTTGGGAGCCCGCGGGAACCAGATGGTCAAGTTGTTGCCGGGCATTCTCTGCTGCGCAACCTCCACGATCCGGTCGATGGACACGTCTTTGGCCTCGGGCGGGGACTTGGACAGCATCGGCTTCGAAAACATGTCGTAGGCCTCGGTCTTCTGTGCCGCGTACTGAAAACCACGGCCCCAAACGTAGGTGTAGATCAGGCCGGTCAGCGAGATCACGATCGCGACAACGGCCACGTAGAAGCCAACGACGGAGTGCAGGTCGCGCAGCACGACATAAGGCTTCGCCCGCAATCGCGGCAGCCACACGCCCCACACCTGTTTCGCTTTCTGCGGCCACCACAGATAGATTCCCGTCGCCACCAGCACGATCGTCCAGCAGGTGGTGAGCTCGACGACGATCCGGCCCGTGGTGCCCAGAAACAGTGACCGGTGCAGCTTGAGCACGATGTCGAAAAAGCCACCTGCCTGCTCGATGGCGCCCAGGTAGCGGCCCCGATACTGATCGACGTAACCGAATTGAAACTTTTCTCCTGCCATGGCGACGGCGGTGGCCCGCCGAGGGTTGGTGAACACTTGCATCAGCCCGATGGTGTACTTCGGGCCCACGGCGGCACGCGCCGCGGCCAGTTGCTGCTCGTACGTGGCGCGCTCGGCAGCCGGCTCGACGTAAAGGACCCCGGGGTGGAGCACCCCTTCCACCTCATCCTTGAAGATGTAGAGCGCGCCGGTGGCGGCCACCACGATCAGCGGGAGCGTAATGATCATTCCGGCATAGAAGTGCCACCGCCAGACGATCCGATACAGCCGGTCGCCGGTGCTGGACTGCCTGGTGTCGGTCGGGGGCGAGTCGCCGGATCCGAGGCCGTCCTGCGCGGCCGTCGTCGTTTGATTGAGTGACGCGGTGCTCATGCGGCCGGCTCGTGGGTCGACTCGGCGTTAACCTGGCGTGTGGTACATCCATATGATGGTCTTCAAGCCTGCGGCGATCAACTTGACCACGTTCTTCTTGGCCTGGCGGCCGGGCTCACACCGAAGGAAACGTGGCTCTCGACCAAGCGCGGCAACAGCACGAAATCCGCTGGAATTTCGCCTGTCGAATAGCCCCCGTTTTGTGACCCTGCACAAACCAGATTTGACCATCGCCCTTCCGCGACCTAGCTTTTCCGGGGCTGCCAGATCGGGCGCCCGCGTGCCTCGCTTTGCGCGCTGGACTTGCGCGCTAATGGAAATCATGCCTGAATCGTCGCGAGAAAGTCTGCTGGCGCGGCTGGCTGCCCTGGGCACCGCCGACTCCGATTCCTGGGCCGCCGTCACCGCCCAAGCGCCGCGCCATGCGGCCGCCAGCGAGCAAGGCACGCCGGGCCGCAACAAAACGCCCGAGTCGCAAGCGGTCGAGCGGGTCCGCGACCTGCTGAAGCCCGAGACCGAGGCCAACTCGGCCGCGGCGTCGGCCGCCGACGAGTTCGTGCCGATCGAGCCCAATTCCCTGGCCGAGGCCCAGCTCAACGCCAGCGCCGTCGAGGGCCTGGTGCTGAAGCTGCTGTTGTCGCGCGGCGACATGACCGGACGCCAGATCGCCGACCACGTCAAGCTCCCCTTCCGCCTCGTGGAAGAAGAGTTGCGGGAGATGAAGTCCGACCAGCTCGTCGTTCACAAAGGCTCCGCGCCGATGAACGACTACATCTATCAATTGACCGACATGGGCCGCGAGCGGGCCCGGCGGCTGGCCGAGCAGTGCACGTACTTTGGCTCCGCGCCGGTGTCGCTCGCCGATTACATTCGCTCGGTGACGGCCCAATCGCTGACCAAGCAGCGGCCGACCGCCGCCGATCTCAAACGGGCCTTCGAAGACCTGTTGATCAGCCCCAAGATGCTGGCCCGGCTCGGACCGGCCATCAACTCGGGCCGCGGCCTGTTCCTGTTCGGTTCGGCCGGTAACGGCAAGACGAGCATCGCCGAACGCGTCACCAGGGCCTTCGGCCCAACCATCTGGATTCCACGGGCCATCGGCGTCGACGGCGAGATCCTTCGCCTCTACGACCCCAATGCCCACGAGCTGGTGCCGCTCGAAGCCGGCAGCGGCCTGCTCGAAATCCACCACATCGACAAGCGCTGGGTGCGCATCCGCCGGCCGACGATCGTCGTGGGCGGCGAGTTGACGATGGCGAATCTCGAGGTGACGCGCAACACGTCGACCGGCATCAGCGAATCGCCCGTGCAATTGAAGAGCAACTGCGGCACGCTGGTGATCGACGACTTCGGCCGCCAGCGGATGAGCATCGACGAGCTGCTGAATCGCTGGATCGTGCCCCTGGAAAAGCGGACCGATTATCTGAACCTGGCCAACGGCAAGAAGATCGACGTGCCGTTCGATCAGTTGGTCATCTTCTCGACCAACCTCGAGCCCAAGGACCTGGTTGACGACGCCTTCCTCCGCCGCATCCCGTACAAGATCGAGATTCAGGACCCCTCGGAAGAAGAATTCCGCAGCCTGTTTCGCATGATGGCGCCGCAGTTGGGCTTCCAGTACGTCGACGAAACCGTGACCTATCTGATCGAAACCCACTACCGCCCGACCGGCCGGCGGATGCGCTGCTGCCAGCCCCGCGACCTGCTGATGCAGATCCGCAACATGTGCCAATACGAGGGCCGCCCGGTCGAGATGACCAACGAGGGCATGGATTACGCCGTCGAGACCTACTTCGCCGTGCTCTGAAGGCGGTCCAGGGGCATCTCGGCGCGAAAGAACTTCACCGTGTCCGCCAGGCCCTGGAAGATGTAGCGCACGGCGCTATAGTGGCCGGCATCCCACCAGATGATCTCCGGCTCGCCGAAGGCCCGCCACAGCGCGCGGGTGCAAGCCGGCGGCACCACCTCGTCGCGGCTGGCGTTGAGCATCAGGATTTTGCGGCGGCTCGACGGCTTGGCGTACGTCACCGGGTCGACCGCGTGAAAGGCCTCGACCAACGACCCGCGCGTGCCCCCCTTGGCGGTCCAGGCTTTGCGCAAGGGCTCGAGCTCTTGCGACGTCCAGGCCACTTCACCAATATCGCCGCCCGCCAGGATCAGGCAGGACTTGCTGAACCGCGGCTCCAGGCTCGTCGCTAGGGCCGCCGTGATGCCGCCCAGGCTGATGCCCATGATGCCCAATTGCTCCTCGTCGACTTCGTCGCGCTCGGCCAGCCAGGCCGCGGCGCGGCGGATGTCGAGCACGGCTTGCGTCATGCCGCGCACCGTCTCGTCGACGTCCAGCGAAATCATCCGCGCCTCCGAGCCGGGCTGGCGCCGCTCGCCGTAGTAGGGCATCTTCAAGAACAACGCCGCCGTGCCGTCGCTGGCCAATGCCCGGCAAAACAGCCGTGCCAGGTCAAAATCGCCCCCCAGGATGTGCAGCACGATCACGCCCGGATGCTTGCCCGGCGAAGTCGGAGCGAAGTACTCGCAGTGGACCGTGTTGTTGTTGGGATGCGGCGTCACCACCGGCGAAGGAAACGTCACGGTCCACATGCCAAACGTCTTGGCCGAGGTGCGCAGCGGGTTTTGCGCGAATGAAAACGTCTCGCGCCAGTTGAAACCGCGCGGGCAACTTGGCTTCGCTCGCCAGCGGCACGAATTCGGCCGAGCCGGCGATCGATCGCGCGTCGTCCGCGGCCACGGCCGTGGCCAGCAGGGCGACCGCAGCGGCTGCGACGGCGGACAAGTGTCTCATGACGGTCATCGGCACGATCTTCCCCGCGTCGTGGTTTATCGGGCCAGCACGCTGCCAGCACCGCCGGCAATCGTAACGTCGTCGCGGCGAAACTCACAACAACAATTTGCACCCATCGTGGCGTATAATTTCCCGTGGCGGCCCTGCTGGCAATCGCACGCCGTGCGCCAGCCCTGCCAGGTCGTGGCCCTCGGCAGCCCCGTTACCGTCTTGCCCCAGGTTGGACCCATGCAAAGAGTGCTGTTGCTAGGCGCTGGAAAGATCGGCCGCATGGTCGCCAATTTCTTGGCAGGCAGCGGCGACTACGAGGTGCTGGTGGGCGATACCGACGTGCCGTCGCTCGAGCGGCTGCGCAAGTTGGCCGGCGTCGACACCGCGGTGATCGACGGGGGCAACTTCGACCACCTGGTGGCCGCCATGCGCGACCGGCCGATCGTGATATCCGCGCTCAGCTACTTGCACAATCCCGTCGTGGCCGAAGCCGCTTTGCACGCCGGCTCGAGCTATTTCGACCTCACCGAGGACATCAACACCACCAGCCGCGTCATCGAGACCGCCGCCCAGGCCCGCGAAGGCCAGATCTTCATGCCCCAGTGCGGGCTGGCGCCGGGTTTCGTCTCGATCGTCGGCCAACAACCTGACCGCAGGCTTTCGAATCGCTCGACACGCGTCTACATGCGCGTCGGCGCCTTGCCGCAGTTTCCCACCAACGCGCTGATGTACAACCTCACCTGGTCGACCGACGGCCTGATCAACGAATACTGCAACCCCTGCGAGGCGATCCACCAGGGCCAGCGAATCGACGTGCTGGCCGCTCGAAGGGCGTCGAGCACTTTTCGCTCGACGGCGTCCGCTACGAAGCCTTCAACACCTCCGGCGGCCTGGGCACGCTCTGCGACTCGCTCGAAGGCCGCGTCCGCGAGCTCAACTACAAGACCATTCGCTACCAGCGGGCATCGCGACCTGATGACCTTCCTGGTCAACGACCTCCGCCTGGGCGAGCGCCGGCGACGTGCTCAAGGACATCCTCGAAAACGCCGTGCCCGTCACCTTCCAGGACGTCGTCGTCATCTTCTGCACCGTCTCCGGCTGGCGAAACGGCCAGTTCGTGCAGATCAGCGACGCCCGCAAGATCTATCGGCGCACTCGATCGACGGCGAATTGTGGAGCGCGATCCAATTGACGACCGCGGCCGGCGTGTGCGCGCGTGCTCGACCTGTTCGCCCACGGCCAGTTCAAGGGCCGCGGCCTCGTGCGGCAGGAGGAGGTCGCACCTCGACGCGTTTCTCGACAACCGCTTCGGCAAGAATTATCGCGGCTCGAAATCTACAGCCGCTTCGTGGGCCGTCGGCGACCAAGGGGATCAGGGCCATGCAGGACCAGACTGACCAATTGCTCGCCCGGCTGGGCGTCCAACATCCCGCGGCCTGCGCCATCGGCAATCGCTGGATCCCGGCGGCCGGCAAACCGCTGGCGGTCCGCTCGCCGATCGACGGCCGAGCGTTGGCCAGCTTCACGCGGCCGCGCCCGACGACGTCGCGCCGCGCGGTCGAGGCAGCCGAAGCTCGCCTTCGCCACCTGGCGGAGCGTGCCCGCGCCGCGGCGCGGCGAGCTGGTTCGCCGGATCGGCGAACGCCCTGCGCGAGGCCAAGAGCGACCTGGCCATGCTTGTGACCCTCGAATGCGGCAAGATCTTCGAAGAGTCGCTGCGGCGAAGTGCAGGAAATGATCGACATCTGCGACTTTGCCGTCGGCCTCAGCCGCCAGCTCTACGGGTTGACCATGGCCAGCGAGCGCCCCGCCGCATCGCCTCGCCGAGCAGTGGCACCCGCTCGGACCCGTGGGCGTGATCACGGCTTTCAATTTTCCCGTGGCCGTCTGGGCCTGGAACGCCATGATCGCGCTGGTCTGCGGCGATACGCTCGTCTGGAAGCCATCCGAAAAAACGCCGCTGGCGGCCATGGCCTGCCAGGCCCTGGCCCTGCGGGCGATCGCCCAGACGCCCGACGTGCCCCAGTCGGTGATCAACTTCGTGGTCGGCGGCGCCGACGTGGGCCAGGCCCTGGCCGCCGTCGCCCGACGTGCCGCTGGTGTCGGCAACCGGCTCGGTGGCGATGGGCCAGCAGTGGCCCAGACCGTGGCCGCGCGGCTGGGCCGCAGCTTGCTCGAGCTCGGCGGCAACAACGGCATGATCGTCACGCCCTCGGCCGATCTCGAGCTGGCGCGTCCGCGGCATCGTGTTCGCCGCGGCCGGCACCTGCGGCCAGCGCTGCACCACGCTTGCGGCGGCTGATCGTCCACGAGCAGCATTGCCGACGGCCTCGTCGGCGCGGCTGCGTGAAGACGTTACGCCCGTTGCCCATCGGCAATCCGCTGCGAAGACGGCACGCTCGTCGGCCCGCTGATCGACGAGCACGCGGGCCCAGCGGATGGCACGCCGCGCTCGACGAGGCCGCCCAGCGGCGAAGGCGGCCGCGTCCACGGCGGCACGCGGGTCACCGAGGGCGTGCCGGCGGGCGGGGTCTACGTGCGGCCGGCGATCGTCGAGATCGAGGCCTGACGCGCGCCGATCGTCCGCCAGCGAAACCTTCGCGCCGATCCTCTATTTCATCCGCTATCGACGAGTTCGACGAGGCCCTGCGCCATCCACAACGGCGTGCCGCAGGGCCTGGCCGTCGGCGATCTTCACCGGCGACGTCCGCGAGGCCGAGCGGTTCTGTTCGGCCGAGGGCTCCGACTGCGGCATCGCCAACGTGAACATCGGCACCAGCGGCGCCGAGATCGGCGGCGCTTTCGGCGGCGAAAAAGAAACCGGCGGCGGCCGCGAGTCCGGCTCCGACGCCTGGAAGGCCTACATGCGCCGCGCCGACCAACACCATCAACTACTCCAACGACCTGCCCCTGGCCCAGGGCATCCAATTCCCCATCTGAGCACGATTGGCTTGCGGCCCCTTATTTCACTCCCTGAGAATTGCGGTAGTGCAGATCCGAACTGCCGATCCCTGCCCGCGACGCGCCGAGTCATGGGATGTCGTTGCTGAAACGCTCACCGACAATTAGACTGCCCGGTGCTTTTCTTCGCCGTTTCGAGGAGTTTGCCAGCCGATGGCGCGGCAGCCGATTGTTACGCGTGATGACCAGGGGGCTTCGATCGCCGTCGTCGGCGACGTCTATCGCTTTCTCGCCCTTGGCCAAGACACCGCCGGCCGTTACGCGATGTTCGAGGCCCTCGTGCCGCCCGGCGGTGGTCCGCCGCCCCACGTCCACAGCCGCGAGGAGGAAAGCTTCTTCGTCCTCGAAGGCGAAGTCGTGATCACGGTCGACGGCCAGCGCATCGTGGCGCCCGAGGGCACGTTCGCCAACCTGCCCGTCGGCAGCCTGCACTTCTTCAAGAACAAAACCGACAGGCCCGCACGCCTGCTGATCTCGGTGGCCCCGGCCGGTTTGGAAGCGATGTTTCTGGAAGTGGGGCAGGCCGTAAACTCGGACGGCACCGCGCCGCCGCCGACCCCCGACGCCATTGCCAAGCTCGTGGCCGCCGCCCCGCGCTACGGCATCGAGCTGCAACTGCCGCCCGGCTGAGCGGCTCCTAACGGGCGTCCTGGCGCTCGTAAGCCGCCAACCACTGGTCGATCGCCGCCACGACCGTCGTCTCGCCTTTTGCCTCGGCCCGCGCACGTGCCTTGCGGGCCATGGCCAGGGCCTCGGCATGGCGGCCGGCAAAAGAATAGGCGACCGCCAGGTTGAACGACGTCGCGGCGCTGGGTTGCAAGCGGATGGCCTCTTCGAGCTGTTCGATGGCCTCGTCAATTCGACCCTGGCCGGCCAGCGCGATCCCCAGGTTGCTGTGCGCCACGGCAAAATCAGGATTGAGGCGCACGGCCAGCCGGAAATGGCTGATCGCCGCGTCCAGCAACCCCCGGTTCTGCAGCAGCAAACCCAGATTGTTGTGGGCCTCGGGCAAGTTGGGATTCAGCCCCAGGGCCGCGTCGTAATGTTCGATCGCTTCGTCGAGGCGGCCGGATTCCGCCAGCACCTTGGCCAGGTTGTAGTGGGCCTGGTAGATGCCGCGCGGGCCGCGCAGCGCGCTCGAAGTAGGCAAACGCTTCGTCGCTTCGGCCCGCCTTCCGCAACAGCTCGCCCACGTTGAATTCGATTTGCGGACTTTCCCCCTGATGGCGCAAGGCACTCTGCCACAGCATCAACTCGTCGTCGTATTCGGCCAGCCGCCGCACGTCGAGCACCCCGTACGCCGCCGCGACCGCCATCACGCCGGCCAGCGTGACCGCCAGCGCCCCCGTGCCGGTCGCCGCGCGATGCCGGCGCTTGGCCAGCGCCGTCCCCAGCCGCCGCAGCAGCGAGTAACCGCCGACGACGGCCCACGCCGCCAGGGCCGCCAGCGGAACGTACATCCGCCGCTCGACCGCCACTTCGCGAGACATGGGAATCAAGAGCGTCGGCGACAACACCAGCAGCAGCCAGGCCGCCACGAAACCGGTCGCTTTGCGCCGCCAAACAAACCACACCGTCGCACCGCCGAACAGGATGGCTGCCAGCAGCCACGGCCACGCCTCGGCGACGTTCGTCAGCAGTGGTATCTCATAGTGCAGTGCCAGCGGCCAAGGCCACACGCTGAGCTTCAAGTACAGGAACAACACCTTCGTCTGCGTCAGCCACCACACGTGGGCCGGAGTGCCCAGGTCGAAACCGGCCATGGGCGTCTCCATTCCCAGCATCCAGAAGGCCGCCAACGGGCTCAGACCGGCCAACAACCCGAGATAAAGCGGCCACGATTGGCGGCAGGCTCGCTTGAACGAACCGGCCACGAACGTCCGCTCGTACAACAACACCACGAGCGGCGCCGAAGCCATCACTTCCTTCGACAAGCTGCCCAGCAGGCACGCCGCGGCCGCCGCGGCCCACCACGCGCCGCGGGCCAGCGGACGCTGCGCCGACCAATAGTGCTGCGCCGCCCAGAGCGTCGCCAGGTAGCAGAGGCCCATCAACGCTTCGGTGCGCTGTGTCGTATAGGCCACGGTCTCGGTGGTCAGCGGGTGCAAGCCCCACAGCAAACCGGAGGCCAGCGCCAGCGGCCCGGCCGCCGCGGCGAATCGTCCCTGGAAAAAGTCGAGCCGCAACGTGCGATAGACGATCGCCGCCAACAGCAAGGCCGACATCGCGTGCAACACGATGTTGAACAGGTGATAGCCGAACGGATCGAGGCCGCCGAAGTAGTAATTCACCGCCAGCGACAAGTTCACCAGCGGCCGCGCCGACATCGGCATGCCCAGCGGCGGATTCAGCGGCCCGTGGCCGTCCGGCCCGCTGAACAGCGGCCACAGGCTCCTGATCGACGTGTTTCGCAGCACCGTCGTGTCGTCGTCGAAGATGAACGGCGAATGCACGGCCCGGGCTTGCACCAGGCACACCGTCCCGGCCAGCAGCAGCGCGGCGACCAGCACTTTCGCCCAATGCGGCCAGGGCGTCGCCTGGACCGCGCGAACTGGGGCGAGCTTTGGCTCGCGTCGCGGCGGTCTCCGCTGGATTCTTCATGGCGCCTGGGTCGGAGAACGGGGAGAAGTCGCGATTTGTCGGCCGTCTGACACCCCTCATTGTACTTCGGCATTTCGGCAGCCGTTGCAAACCACCGTTACAAGCGGCACATGCGGAACGAAAACGTGCCAATCGCCCGTGCCACCAGGCTTGCAGTCTCGCGCTTCCTCGCCAACTCGCGCGTTTCTACAACAGCGGCTCGATCGGGCTGCCCTGATAGAGCTGGTGCGGGCGGTGCTCGAGATCGTCAAACGCGCGGTCGCGCTCGATGCCCAGACAATGGAAGATCGTGGCGGCCAGGTCCGAGGGCGTGTATGCCTCGCTGGCAGGCAGGCCCGCGTGCCGATCGCTCTGGCCGATCACACGCCCCCCTTGCACGCCGCCGCCGGCGAAGAAGCACGGGAACACGTCGCCCCAGTGATGCCGGCCCGGCGTAAAGGGCTCGCCCGAGGCGTTCTTTCCCGTCGTGCTGATCGGCGAGATCCGCGGCGTGCGCCCCATTTCGCCACACATCACGACGAGCGTCTCGTCGAGCAGCCCGCGGGCCGCCAGGTCGTCGAGGAAACCGCTCAAGCAGCGATCGATCGACGGCAGCAGATGCCCCTTCAAGTCGCGAAAGGCGTTCTGATGCGTGTCCCAGCCGCGCAAATTGACTTGCACCATCCGCACGCCGGCCTCGACCAGCCGCCGCGCGACCAGAAACGCCTGCCCCCACTCTTCGCGCCCGTAAAGCTCGCGCGTGGCCTCCGACTCGTGCGCCAGATCGAACGGGTTGTCCTTGCCGCTCTGGCCGAGGATCAGCTCCCAGGCCTGGCGGCGGTGGGCGTCCATCGTGCGCACCACCGGCTCGCTGTCGAGCTGCCGGCGGGCCGCCTCGAGCGCCGCCAACAGCTCGGCCCGGCTTGCCAGGGACTCGACGCTCAAACCGGTGGAAAGGCCCAGGTCGGGCAAATGAAACGCGGCGTTGCGACAGCTCGAATTGTCCCACCAGGCCCCGGGTTGCTTGCCGGGGGCGCGGGCCGGGTCGTTCGGCTGGTCATGCGCAAAACAATTCGGGCAGCTTCCGCCCCCATCGGGCGTGTGGCACGGCGGCGCCAAATCGACCCGCCACCGCGTGAACTTGCTGCCCAACATGCCCGGCCCCGTGCCGGGAACGATGTTATTGCCGCGCGGAATCTCGACCACGCTCGGCAGCCCGAACCGCCCGCCCGCGGGCAGGGCATAAGCGATCGCCGAGCCGATCGACGGCCATTCGAAGCGCCGCGGCTTTTGCAGGTGGATGGTCGACGTGGTTTCGCCCGGTGGCAGCTCGCAGCGGCCGGTCTGCACCATGTACATCGCGGCGTTGTGCTCGTTGCGAAACTGCGGCGCCGCCGGGTGGTGCATCGTGCGCACGACCGAATAGAGCGGGCTGCGGGCGGCCAGCCGCGGCAGGTATTCGCAAACGTGAAAGCCGGCGGTGCGCGTGGCGGTCGTGCCGTAGTCGCCGCGAATCTCCGCCGGCGCCAGCGGCTTGGGATCCCACGTTTCGTGCTGCGAGGGCCCGCCCGACTGAAAAATGAAGACCACCGAGCGGGCTTTGCCGCGCCGCGGCGCCGTTTGCGAAGTCGCGGCCTCGGCCCGCAGCAAATCGGCTAGCGACAGGCCCAACAGCGACAGCCCGCCCGCTTCCAGCAGCCTGCGGCGGCCGATATTGGGATGATCGAGCGGCGTGCAGCCGGCGCGATGCGCAGCTCGCGGGAAAAGCGCCATGGGTCGGACCCCAGATTGGCAAGCGTGGCGGGACGTCTCGGCAGGCCTCGTTCGAGCGCACCTGATCGTACCCGATGTTCGACGGGCCGACAATCATGCCCGCCTGCCGGTAGTGGATGAACAGTGAGTTGGTCGGGGGGGGATTCTCGTCAGCGCGGTCGTCGGTTCGACCAAGTTCCGACACAAACCCAAATTAACGCCCATACGAGAGTAAATCCCGCTGCGATCGCCAGCTTAAGCCATGGCCAAAGAGACGCAGCAATTAGGTCGCCAGTTATACCAGCGCTTCCGTGGCTGTGATCCGGCATCTCGTCCGGCAGCAGCATAATCCAGGTGACTACCGCCGTGTACGGGAGGAAGCAAAGCAGGATCGTCCGCAGCGACCAGCGGAACCAGCGGCGATTAGGGGCGGGGTTGCTCATTGTGGCATTGTAGCAGGGGGCATTGCGGTTGACCTTCCCCACGTTTTGTGTGTGCATCCTGAGACGATGGCATAATGCCATCGAAAGGAGAAGAAAAACGGGACATCACTGATTTCTCGGTTCTCGGGAGAAGAAAAAGGGACATCACTGGCTCTGTAGAAAACCCGTGGGTACCTGAGAATCATGATGTTGTGGGTTAGCGCCATCAAGCGAAGATCTCGGCATTGGGAGGAAGAAAAGGGGACATCACTGGCTCTGTAGAAAACCCGTGGGTACCTGAGAATCATGATGTTGTGGGTTAGCGCCATCAAGCGAAGATCTCGGCATTGACTGTGATGGTTGCGTGCGCGGACATGTGGCGCCTTGGCGGCGTTTGATCATTGACATCACGGTTTCCACTTGCGTGCGGTGTCGATACGCCGTTCGATCGAAACGAGTTTTCATCAGTCGCCGGTAGTAGCCGCTCGGCGGCTTCGCCGTCGGTCGGCCGTGTTTGGCGGGAATGATGGTGCGGACACCGTGATCCTCGCGCCACGCGATGATTCGGCTCGGATCGTAGCCCGCGTCGGCCGCGAGCTGCGAGATGCGAACCGTGCGGAGCGCTTCGCCCAGCAGCGGTCGGAACTCATCCACGTCGGGCCGCGGTCCGCGACCGGCACTGAAGGCGAGCACGAAGTGGTCGTCGGTATCGCAGACGATACCCAACTTGGGAAAGTGGTGATAAACCACGGTTTTCCAGGGCTCCGCGGCCCGCGTCCGGCGGCGGACGAAATAGCCGCTGGCGGTGCTGCACTCCAAGCCGGTCGAGTCCATCGCCGAACGCGCCACGCGTTTTCTCCGTTTCATGTGCAGCCGCACCGTCGCGCTCAGCAGGCGACGCGCCGTTGGCAGCCCGAGCAATCGCTTCGCAGCCTTTTGCAACGTGGTATAGTGCGGCACGCAGGCGAGGCCCATCGCCTCGACCAGCGTCGGGCTGTCCGTCAGCAGCGCCGTCACGCCGCGATAATCAAGCTGCAGAGAATTCTTCAGCACCAGACAGGCAAAGAGTTGATGCTGCGTGAACTTCTTAGGGCTACAGGAATGCCGATACGCCGGCAACGACCGCCTGGCGGTCGCGAGCCGCCAAAACCACCATTCTCGGAGACTTGCTGGTAACCGACATACCAGCCATACGCAACGCGAGAAGCTAGCGGATTAGCCAGCATGCGTCACGTATTCTACAGAGCCGGACATCACTGATTTCTCGTTCTCGGTCGGCCGGGGCCGCGAAGCGTATATGTCAATCCCAGCCGCTCGGCCGTCTGGCGAACCCAACTCGACTCGCCCCACGGTCGGCCGCGCTCGACGCACTCGCGCAATTCCACAAGCGTGCCGCGCTCCAGCCCGCGATTCACCCGCTCGATCCAATCTGCCGGCCGCCGCAGCGGCCACCTGGCAAGGGGCAAGTCTGTCGCGCACTGCGCCCGCCGCCACAGCCCGCTCCAGGTCCACCGTTCCGCCCGAGCGACCAGCCGGGCTCGGCGCGGGTTGGCTTCCACATAGCGACACAACGTCAAAAAATGCTCATCGCTGGCAACGGGAAAACTTTTGAAGCGACCTTGATAGAGATGGCCGCCGCCGCGCGAGTGATAGTGCGCGTGGTGCCGCCGCACGTGCGTCACTCCAACCCATCCCAGCCAGCGACCCAGGGCCTCGTTCGTTTTCGGCCGCACCACCAGGTGCCAGTGATTGGGCATGATCGCGTACGTCAGTAATTCGACCGGATAGCGCTCCAATCCTTCGGCCAGCACGCGCTCGAACGCCTGGTAGTCCGGGGGCTTGTGAAACAATCGCATCCGCCCGTTCCCGCGATTGAGAACGTGGTAGATCAATCCCGCTTCAATCGCTCTGGCCGTGCGCGGCATGCCGCCAAGTTAGCCATCAGCCCCGCAGTCGTCAATAATCAGTGATGTCCCTTTTTCTTCGCCCACGACCAACTACAGCTACGACAGCTTGGATGAGTTGCGCGCCGCAACTCGGCCCAGACGGCCAGCTATTCGTATGACCTGGCCGGCAATCGCACTCTGCTCGACGGCCAGACGAACACGGTCTTGCCCGGCAACCTGATTTCCAGCGACGGCACCTACAACTACACCTACGACAACGAGGGCAACCTCATCCAGCGCACCGCCATCACGGGCGGCGCCACGCGGCTGTTCACCTACGATTTCCTCAACCGGCTCGTCGAGGTGAAGGATTTCCCCACCAGCGACACGGGCGGCACGCCGACGCAAGACATTCAGTACACCTACAACATGCTCAATCAGCTCGTCTCGCGCACGGTCTATCTGAACGGCAGTTCGACGGCCTCCGCGTTTGACGCCTACGTCTACGATGGCGAAAACCTCGCAATAGACTACACGCTCGTGGACGGCACCGTCACCTTGTCGAAGACCTACCTGACCGGCCTGGCTGTCGACCAGGTGTTCGCCCAGGAGGACGTGACCAAGGATTTGGGCGATGCCAGTCGGGTGCTGTGGACGATCGACGACAACGAGGGCACGACCCGCTGGCTGCTCGACAACGCGGCGGGCGTGGCCAGCCAGTACAGCTACAGCCCTTACGGCCAGCCCACTGCGGGCGACACGAGCCTGACGCCCTTCCTCTATGCGGGGGGCATGTATGACGCCCTGACCGGCCTGCAGTACAATAGCGCGTACGGCGGCGGCCGCTGGTACGACCCCGTCCTCGGCCGCTGGCTCCAGCAAGATCCAATCGGGTTCGCCGGTGGCGATTACAACCTGGAGCGATACGTCGGGGATGACCCGACGAATGGGATTGATCCCAGCGGGCTGGACACGTATATCGTCAACCGGAGCCTGAATCTGACTGGGAAAACGGTCGGCCTCGCGCCCGCTCGCGATATAATCCAGTCACTCACACTTTTGTGTACACGACGAATCCCGATGGTTCACTCAAGAATACTTTCAGTTGGGGCAATGGGACCGACACACGCGCGGATAAATGGTACATGGATAATCCAGCAGACGTTGATTCAGCAAAAGCAGCGATTGCGGAAGGTCTAGGCGAAAAAGTCTCGGACTCGAACTTAGATGGATTTATCGAACGAGAATACAGGTACTTGCATGGTCTAATAGGTCCACGTAATTGGGATAGCGGAGCGTCGGTTGGTCTTTTCAAAAAAACAGGCTTGGTTCTAGGGTAGTTGTTGCTTAACGACAACGGGCCCCGGAGACCAAGCCATGGACGGCAGTATCGGCTTGAAGCCAAAGGACCGCAAGGTGTTGTTGGAGTTGTATCGCAAATCTTCCGACCCGGCCCTGCGTTTGCGGGCGCATGTGCTGCTGCTTTTGGCCGACGGTCACGCCTGGAGCCAAATCGCCGCCATCCTGTTTACCAGCCCGCGGACCATCAGCCGCTGGCAGCAGCGTTTTCAGCAGGACGGCATCGACGCGGTGTTCGGCGCGAAGCGAGGACGCCCGAGGGTACTGGTCGTGTGGTGGGTGGCCATCGTGGTTCGCTGGGTGATTCAAAAGACGCTGCGCGATTTTGGTTTTCTGCGTAGCCGCTGGTCGTGCGGCACGTTGGTGCTCTTGCTGTGGGAAGAGCATCACATCAACATCAGTGCTGAAACGGTCAGGCGCAGCCTGGCACGAGAGCAGATCGTGTGGCGTCGGCCGCGACCGGTGCTGGGGCCCAAGGACCCCGACTATGCCCGCAAATTGCGGGCGATTCGCCGTTTGTTGGTCAGTGTGCCCGATGACGAGACGGTTGTGTTTCAGGACGAGGTCGACATCAACACCAACCCCAAGATCGGCTCGATGTGGATGCGTCGTGGCCGGCAAGCCTGTGTGGAAACGCCCGGCACCAACGTGAAGCGGTACTTGGCCGGATCGCTGCACTGGCGCACCGGAAAGCTGCTGGTGAGCGAACCGGCAACGCAGCGCAACGCGAAGCTGTTCGTCGCCCACCTGGACGACCTCCGAAAACGACTGCGTTGCTATCGGCACATTCATGTCATCTGCGACAACGCGAAGTTTCACGACTGCCGAGCGGTCGACGAGTTTCTTGCGCGGTGGGGTCACCGAATCACGATTCATTTTCTGCCCACGTATGCTCCGCAGACGAACCCAATCGAGTGCGTGTGGTGGCACCTGCATGAGGAAATCACCCGCAATCATCGTTGCCAGTCGATCGACGAGCTCGTTGAGTTGGCGTTCGATTGGTTTGGATACAAGGACACCTTTGCCATCGAAACGTCGATTTTATCCCGCAGGCCCTCGCGGCCTGAGCCACTATCCATTTTTTGTGGACCTATTTAGGCAGCAAGTCCCCGTCATCACACGCGAACCTTGGGTTTTTGTTTGGTGCCGAAGCTGCAAAACTGAAGCGCGTTGACTCATAAATAACGCGAAAGATCTGCAGAAGTCGTCCCTGGTCGTTGACCAGCTTGGCGAAATCTATCGCGGCGCACCGTAGATGTGGAGCTTACCATGGCAGTCCGAAACACCATCACTTTTCTTATGATATTAGTGTTAGTGCATGCCCTATGCGAGGAACCTCTTGTGGGCGAGGAACGACGATTGCAACCAAGTAAAGGTGCAATTTACGCGTTACAGGTCGACCCAAGTAACTCCGTCATCGCATCAGGTGGGAGCGGCGGCCGAATCAGTGTCGATGCGTTCATGCATGGAAACCACATTGCAGACCTTGACACAAAGAGCGATTATGTGACGGGCATTGTTTTTGTGCCGCGTAAAAGTATCCTTGTCTCGGTCGATTCTGGTGGAAAACTTATGCTTTGGAACACAACAACATGGAGCGAGATACGCGAACTCACAATAAGTCGCGATTGGCTTCTCGGCGTTGACATTTCAAAGGATGGGGCTGAACTAGCCGCGTGCGGCGCGACGGCTTCGTGCATCTAGTACCGGCTGAACCGCGAACTCCAGGGATTCGTTTCCGTGCGCGCGACGCGTGGGTCGAATGTTTATTATACTCGCCAGATAGGAAGAAGTTGGCATCAGCGGATTGGGATGGGTTCGTAACGCTATGGGATGCTTCACGTCACGTTGCGCTTAAATTGCGCGAGGCGCACAGCGGCGGAGCTTGCATGTCGCTGGCGATTTCGCCGGATGGGGCAAGATTGGCATCAGGGGGACAAGACAAGCAGATCCGATTGTGGGACAGCACGACGTTAGAGCCAATAGGGACAATGCTTGGTCACGAAAATACCGTTCGTGCGCTGCATTTCATGAGAACGGGTGAGCAGGTTCTGAGCGCGAGCCAGGATCGAACGGTTCGTCTGTGGGACGTAAATCATCGCAAGGAGGTTGGACGCATCGACCTCCATGACGAGTGGATCACGTGTATGGTGGTTTCGTCGGACGAAACTAGCGTCATAACGGGCCACCTGAACGGCGCGATTCGGATTACCAACCTGAAGAAGCTAGTCAGTGCACCTTCTTCAGCTACATCTGAGATGAATTAACGACTGCCATGAGGAATTGGGCGGGACGATGCTTTACGGATTTTCTACGGGCCGTCCGGTGGACGATTTTTTGAATGAAGCCAGGTGAGGTTGGGGCAGCAGCACGCCGGCGACCACCGATGCCTTCGTCTACTTCGGCGATCAGGTCCTCGCCCAATTCACTGGCACGAACGGCGGCACGCCGACCATCTCCCGCCGGTTCTTGAACGGCAACGCCGTCGACCAGGTCTTTGCCGAGGATGACGCGACCAAGACCCTGACCGATCCCGCCCGGGTGCTGTTTACGGTCGACGACAACCTAGGCAGCACTCGTGGCCTGATCAACAATACGGGCTCGCTGGTCACGCACTACGCCTACACGCCGTATGGCGCTCCGACCTCCGGCAACACGGCCCTGACGCCGTTCCTCTACGCCGGCGGCATCTTCGACCCGGCAACGGGAATGCAGTACAAATAGCGCCGGCGGCGGTGGCCGCTGGTATGACCCTGACCTCGGCCGCTGGCTCCAGCAAGATCCAATCGGGTTCTGGGTGGCGACTACAACCTGGAGCGCTACGTCGGGAATGCCCCGACGAATGCGATTGATCCGAGCGGGTTAAGCGTTCGTGGATGGGTGCAAGGGATTCTAGATGCAGCCGGCACACTTGACCCCACGCCAATATCGGACGGCCTAAATGCCGGGATATACGCGTGGAACGGTGAATGGGGGAACGCCGGCATTTCTGCTGTCGCAATGGTCCCGTATTTCGGTGACCTTGCAAAGGGGGGCAAATATGGAGCGAAGGTCGTCAAAGCAGTCGCTAAACACGGCGATGAAGCGGTCGATGCAGCAAAACAGTGTGCGAAAGTACTCGACCGCCTTCCGGGGAAGCTCGGTAAGACAGGCCCGATTAAAAACGTTCCCGATGCAAAGGCCCTTGACGATCTTTTCGATTCGTTGAGCAGCGGTGGCAAGACAGTGAACCCGGGCACTTACCCCGGCGTTGTGAAGGAACTCCCGGACGGAACCATCATCCGAAGTGCGCCCTGGCTCTAAAAGCGGCGGGGCGACGTTGGATATCACGTTGCCGGATAAAACAATCGTTAAGGTTCACATCGGATCATGAGAGCGATAACGAGCACCATTCTCGAAATGCTAGAAGACGACATGTTGAGTCATGGCCTCGTCGCGCAATGTGTGGAGGAATCCAATACTGAATCCAACGGTTTAGATGTGCAAGTTAAGAGCGTGCTTGAGGAACTCCTAACACCGGGGAACGTCGAAGTTGGCGTTGCGCATTTGGCAACACCTCAATATGTAGAATTCGTAGCGTGGAAAGGGTCTGTTGCCGAGCGAGTAGGAAGGGCGATGGACGCCGTGGCGGCCGCCAGCGAGCCGGATAAGGAGTTCGCGTATTGGTTGTGCCTCCACGAAAACGTCGATCGCTTTGAAACACAACCATAGTAGAGCTTCAAGGTTGACCAAGGATTTGGGCGATGCCAGTCGGGTGCTGTGGACGATCGACGACAACGAGGGTACGACTCGCTGGCTGTTGAACAACGCGGCCGGCGTGGCCAGCCACTACACCTACACGCCCTACGGCCAGGCCGCCAGCGGCGACACGAGCCTGACGCCCTTCCTGTACGCGGGCGGATTCTTCGACGTGGCCAGCGGCTTGCAGTACAATAGCGCCGATGGCGGCGGGAGGTGGTATCACCCTGTCCTCGGCCGCTGGCTCCAGCAAGATCCGATCGGATTCCGGGGCGGTGACTACAATCTGGAGCGCGTACGTTGGGAATGACCCGACGAATGCGATTGATCTGAGTGGAATGGCGGTGTACTCAGTGCCATCGGGATACGAGGGCACGCCCAGTTCCAGCCCAAAGCACAAGCCGAGTTGGATGCCACAATGGGCCTGGAACCTGATCGATCCTACTGACCCGTCCCTTTATGTAACGCCCCTTGCGCTTCCTGCCAGCGCGGGAAGCAAGGCGGCAAAGCCGGCGGTAACCGCGTGCAAGAATGCTCTTCGGGGAATATTCGGCAAGGCACAGGCGTAGCTGCCAAAATGGGGACGAAATCGTCTAATCAAAGAGCTTCATGATGCAGGGTTCGTGCTCCAAAGCGCAACTAAAGGTGAAGGCGGTGTGATATACTCTAATGCGGCGACGGGCGCTCAGATCCGGATCATGCCGCGACCACTGCGCGTGCCTTTTAGAGGCGAGTCGGTTCAGAAGTTTCTAAATGATTTTTACTATAGGGCACGATCAAGCCCTAGCGACCCGTGGGGGATTCACACGACGATACCGAATCCGTAGGTTGCAGAAGACACAATAGGATTCACTGCGTTGATATGAAACACCTGAACAGAATACAACGTCGCATCCTGACGCGCTGTTGGAAGAGGCTGGCGAAGAGAATATTGCATCGCTGATTAACACAGTCGCGGTGCCAAAAGGCACGGCACCCGAGATCGACGCCTTCTCCTCTGGGTTACTTTCATTACTCGAAGAGAACTACCTGGTAATTGCCTGCGGCCGTGATCCGAAAACATTGCGGTTGGTTCCGATCGCAGAAGCTGAGGGTCACGTGCTCGTGCGAGACCTAAAGAGGCTCATTCACTGGTCTGCTGCAGAGGGCCGCTGGGATTGGTGCGGGCGCGGCAGCATTGCTGAGGTACAGTTGACAGACTCCGGGGAGGCCGCCGCTCGGGAAATCTTGTTGCAGGACGGCTGGCCCGAGAAGCCGTTGGACAGCTACGGATCGTCGACTTGAGATGCGGCGGACTTTTCTTGAGAACGCACACTCCGCTCGCTCCTCCTTGCGCGTGGTCAACGTGGGCATTCAGGGAGCTATTGTCAAAAGTTGTGGACGGCGGATATCAGGCGGCGGCTTCTTGGGGTTTGATTCCGTCGATGAACTGGGTTCCTTGAATCACGTCGGGGAGCAGCTCGGAGCCGTTCAATAGCCGCCAACGCTTCTGGGCGGATTGCATCAGCTTGAAGACCATGGTCAGGCACGCTTGTCGCGTGCCGTTTCCTTTGGTGCGGCGATGCCGCAAGCGGACCGTGGCGAACGTGCTCTCGATGGGATTGGTCGTCCGCAGGTGGCGTCAGTGCTCGGCCGGGAAGTCGTAGAACGTCAAGCGGCCGATGGTACGACCCCAACCTCGGCCGCTGGCTCCAGCAAGATCCAATCGGGTTCTGGGGCGGAGACTACAACCTGGAGCGCTACGTCGGCGATGACCCGACGGATTGGTCCGACCCGTCGGGGATGGGCAAGGGAAAGATTCTAGTGTGGGTCGCGAGGATGGCCATAGGACGGCCGGCTACGAAGGCGGGGAAAGTGCTCTCGGTTACAGCAAAGCAAGCAATAAAAATCCAAAAGTCTGGCGTCGACTTGATATACGAGTCACAGGCAGCCGCGAAAAGGTGCGCATGCGCCGCTGGCCGCGGAGGCGCGCCCAATAAAGGAGCAAGGCAGAGCAAGGCATATTACCTAACGGGACAGCAGGCCGTCCTCACTTTCACCCCGCTGGTCGGCCGCCGGGTTTGGGCCATTTCTTTTACAGCGTCACTGCCTTCGGCACACTTGAATATTGGGCAGAGGGACATGGTGCTGTGGCGGAGTGGTGTGGGGCGGCCGATTTGATTAATCCGCTATCGGTGCCTAACGACATCGTCACGATAGGAGGATCGATATTCGGTTCCGGTGACGAATAATTCACGTCAGAAGCGGTGTCCAATCGAATTGTTTGGAGGCGAACGGCAGATGCAAATTCGGATATTTGTTCCAGTTTGCGTCGCCGAGTGTAGGGACAATGGCGAAAACTAAGTTTGAAGTAACTGCATTCACGGACTATTTTCGCACGAAGCGGTTTGAATTCACCTATCACGACCGCAGCCACCGAAGACTTCAGGCGTTCGTGGCGCTGCATTTTCTACGCCATGTCATCAACCAAAAGGGCTGGAAACGCCGGACTGGGAGGTGTTTGCGGCAGGATATACTGCCTACTTGGCGGGCGACGATGCGATCGCGATTCTACAGGCCCATAGGCGGGGCGACTACTACATTTGGTTGCAACTCGAACGAGTCGGGGCACTCGAATTCCGCAACCAGCCGATTCCACCTTTCGAGGTCCTCGAACAAGCGCATTTGGCCCATTGGCGCCTTGCCGACCTCATATTGTGTTCGGCTCGATTTGATTGGACTTTTCTAACAACGCACGAAAATGCGATGCTTGGGGGGCCGTTTTATGTTGATGCGAGGTGGCAGGGAAAATACGCTCCCGGCCTGCTGACGCTGCAAATGCTCGAGCACAGACGGTGAAATGGCCTGGGACTTGGCTGATCCGGACAGGGAAACGGGGACGAGGCCAGAAAAGAATGACAACCGCGCATTGCACGCCTGTGCGCAGTGTGACGGCACCTACAACTACACCTACGACAACGAGGGCAACCTCATCCAGCGCACCGCCATCACGGGCGGCGCCACGCGGCTGTTCACCTACGATTTCCTCAACCGGCTCGTCGAGGTGAAGGATTTCCCCACCAGCGACACGGGCGGCACGCCGACGCAAGACATTCAGTACACCTACAACATGCTCAATCAGCTCGTCTCGCGCACGGTCTATCTGAACGGCAGTTCGACGGCCTCCGCGTTTGACGCCTACGTCTACGATGGCGAAAACCTCGCAATAGACTACACGCTCGTGGACGGCACCGTCACCTTGTCGAAGACCTACCTGACCGGCCTGGCCGTCGACCAGGTGTTTGCCCAGGAGGACATGACCAAGGATTTGGGCGATGCCAGTCGGGTGCTGTGGACGATCGACGACAACGAGGGCACGACTCGCTGGCTGCTCGACAATGCCGCCGGCGTGGCCAGCCAGTACAGCTACAGCCCTTACGGCCAGCCCACTGCGGGCGACACGAGCCTGACGCCCTTCCTCTATGCGGGGGGCATGTATGACGCCCTGACCGGCCTGCAGTACAATAGCGCGTACGGCGGCGGCCGCTGGTACGACCCCAACCTCGGCCGCTGGCTGCAGCAGGATCCGATCGGATTCTGGGGCGGTGACTACAACTTGGAGAGATATGTTGGCGGTGACCCGACGAATGCGATTGATCCGAGTGGAATGTTCTGGGGTGACGTTTGGGCCGGCACCAAGGGCGCCGTACGGGGGGCGGGGCAAGGAGTCCTCAACACGGTCAATGGACTGCAAGACTTCGCAGTCGGAACTGCCAATCTTCCCGCAGCCGGGGTGAATGGCATCGCCTGGGTCGAGGAAAAGGTGGGGATCTTGAATCCGAACGATCGGCTGCGTGTTCCATACATCCCATCGCCCGATTGGAGCCGCGGCATGTTGACGGTCGAGGGCGGGACAGGATGGTGTGATACACATAATTGGAGCAAGTTCGCGGGTGCCACGGGCGTGACCGCCGGCTTGGGAGCTTGGTCTAGAGCTGCCCAAATCGCGAGGGCTGAAAGAGCTCTAGAGGCGGCAAGGGCTAGAGCCGCGGCTTCAAAGGAGTTCTTTGAAGAATTCCGTGGTATTGTAAGAGAGGGTCGTTTCCCCAAGCCGGGCGAATACTCACCGCCACCCCCCAAACCACCTAGCGGGTATGACGGCTGGCTCGGTCCGGAAGATCAGTTTCCTCACTAGATTGAGACCCTTGCTTATGTGGTCGCAAGCGATGTGTTTGTCGCTCGAATGACGCGAGGAGGGAAGGCTACCAATGAAAGCCTTTGATACTGGCATGGCTTGCTTTGACAGCGGGGATTTCGATTCGGCTATCCGTCATTTTACCGAGGCAATCCGTTTGGCACCCATCGACGCTAGGGCATACGTCTATCGTGGCTCCAGCTATGGGCAAAACGACGCTTTAGACGAGGCGATCGCGGACCTTACCGACGCAATACGCCTGAACCCGAACGATGCTTTTGCATGCTACAGTCGGGGCTTCGCCTACAATCGCGCGGGCATGATCGGCGAAGCCATTGTTGACTTCACAGAGGCAATCCGGCTCGACCCGGAGTATGCCAACGCATATTTTGGCCGGGGATGTGTCTTTGTCGACTGCAATTACGACAGAGCTATTGCCGATTTTACGGAAACCATCCGTTTGGAGCCCACGAACGCCTCCGCTTACTACAATCGTGGTTGGATTTACAAAGAGCAAGACCTCCTTGACGAAGCTATCGCGGACTTTTCGGAGGCGATTAGGCTCAATCCCAAAGATGCCAACGCATATGCTCATCGTGGAATGGCCCATGGGAAGAAAGGCAACTATGACAACGCCATAGCTGACCTCACCAAGACCATCGTGCTCGATTCGCGAGATTCAAGCGCTTACCGTAACCGCGGCATCGCTTATGATAAGCAGGGTAAGTACGATGACGCCATATCGGATTTCACCGATGCAATCCGACTCGATCCGAGCAATGGAGCAGCATTCTACAACCGGGCGTGCACGTTTGGAAATAAGGGCGATCTCGATAATGCAGTCGCTGACTTTACCGCGCGATCCAGCTGAGCCCAGAGAATGCCTTCGCTTATTACGATCGCGGCATTGCCTACATGAAAAAGGGCGAAGCGCGACCAGGCAAAAGCGGACTTTGCCCAAGCACAGAGGCTCGGTTATCAGCCGTAACTGTACTTTAGCCGCGGGGATCGGGAGTAGATCGTGTTCCTCATTCGCCACGACTTCTCGTTCGTCGCAGCACTTCAGGCGAACTATGCGGTCATCCGGCGCGAGTTTGAGGCTCTAACGAACGAACAATTGCTGCCTTGGCCAGAGAAGGACATCTACGACGCGGGCTGGAAAGTCTTTGGCTTGTGGGGCGTCGGCCGGCGATTCGACGACAACTGCCGCTTGGAGGAAGAAAAGGGGACATCACTGATTTTTAGAAAGTGACACCCGATGACGATGCCTCGTAAGAAATCAGTGATGTCCCCCTTTTTGTATCAGGCTCTTGGCCGCGTGCGGAACCGTGTAGCCCTGTTGATGAATCAGACCCACGGCCGATATCTTGAACTCTCGCGAATACTTCCTGCGACTCATCGGCAACTCCTTTCGATGGCATTATGCCATCTCTCAGGAGCGCCCACAAAACGTGGGGAAGGTCAGACATTCAGTGATGTCCCTTTTTCTTCGCCCTTTTTCTTCGCCCAGACATTCAGTGATGTCCCTTTTTCTTCGCCCTAGATATCATCTTTCGACAGCTCTGCGAGGATCTCATCATACTGATCAGAAGTCGCAACAGACAGGAATCGCTTAACTTCATCCAAGGCGGCTGCCTTTTGGTCTAGATTCCACAGGCAATGAAAGAGAGCCAAGGATGCAACCTCCGAAGTCGGCGCGATATTTGTACTCCTCTGGAAGAAGGACAATGCTGTTTCCGGTTGACCTAGCTGTTTATGCAGGTCTCCCATAGTTGCATAGAGGGCAGCCGATCTCAGATTTTTGTTTGCCAACGGTGTAAGTAGCTGAATTGCGCCCGCAATATCGCCATTTCGCTTTAATGCCAACGCCGCCGAGAAAATGTCGTCGTCATCCATGTCATTTGCCTGACCATGAGGTCTGTTCGGCGTTGGAGGAAGAAAAGGGGACATCACTGATTTTTAGAAAGTGACACCCGATGACGATGCCTCGTAAGAAATCAGTGATGTCCCCTTTTTTGTATACAAATTGGCAATCGCGGCCGGACGTCTAGGCAGGCTTCGTTCGAGCGCACCCGATCGTAACTGATGTTCGCCGAGCCGGCAATCATGCCCGCCGGCGGGCCACTTGCTGGGCCAATGCCAGCGCCCCCAACACGCCCGAACGATTGCCCAGGCCGGGTGTGACGATGTAGTGGTCGATGTTTTCCAAGATCACTGGCGACTGCACGTAGCCGTTCAGCAGGTCGCTGACCTCGCAACGAATCAACTCGATCAGCCGCGGGTGCTCCATCACGCCGCCGCCCATGATGATCCGCTGCGGCGACAGCGTGCAGATGATGTTCACAACGGCCAGCGCCAAGTAGCGGGCCTCCAGCGGCCAGCCCGGATGATCGGCCGCCAGGCTTTCGCCCGGCTGCTTCCAGCGCGCCGCCATTGCCGGGCCCGAGGCCAGTCCTTCCAGGCAGTCGCCGTGATACGGGCAGCATCCGGCGAACGGATCGGCCCCGCGATCGTGCGGAATGCGGATGTGCCCCATTTCCGGATGCACCAGCCCGTGTACCGGACGCCCGGCCACCAGCGCGCCGCCGCCGATGCCGGTGCCGATCGTCAGGTAAACGAGGTTGTCGACGCCGCGCCCGGCGCCCCACCGCCATTCGCCCAGCGCCGCCACGTTCACGTCGGTGTCGAATCCGACCGGCACCCCCAAGCCGCGGCCCACCGCGCCGGCAAAGTCGACCTGCCGCCAGCCGGCCTTGGGCGTGGTCGTGATGTAGCCGAACTTGGGCGAAGCCGGCTCGGGGTCGATCGGGCCAAACGAGGCGATGCCCACGGCGCCCAGCGGGCCGAGTCGACGGCTTTCGTGCGCGAAGAATTCAATGGCCGCGCCGATCGTTTCGTCCGGCGTAGTCGTGGCGAAGCGCATTTCGGCGGCCACGTCGTCAGGACCACTACCGATCGCGCACACGAACTTCGTGCCGCCCGCTTCGATGCCGCCCACCACAGGAGCCATGATTCTGCCGCCGAAAATCGCGCCAAGGATTCGTGAAAGCCATCATGCGTTTGGTGCCCTGCGAAAGTCAACCAGCCGCCGCCGTTGGGTAGGGCGGGCAACAGGCCCCATCGCGAGCCGCCCCCGGCACCGCGCCAGGCGTCACAAGCGGTACAATGGCTATTGGCGGCGCAGCAGGCCGCGCTGGGCGGAAATTGATTAGGTCGGCTAGACCACGAATGGATGTTTGACCTAGAGTTCACCAAGCAAACCACCTAAGCGAAGGAGCCCGAATGGCTGGCGTTGGTCGTTTTCCTACTCGTACGCAGGTTTCTCTGCGCCCGGCCTTGATGGCCCAGGCGGCTTCCTTGATGGAAATGGGCCACAAGGTTGCCGACTCCGCGGCCGCGCTGCTGTGGACCGGCGACGCCGAGGGAACCTGCCTCTACGTCAACCAGGCCTGGCTCGACTTCACTGGCCGCACGCTGGCCGAAGAGCTGGGCGAAGGCTGGACCGACCGCATCCATCCCGACGACCGGCCGGAGGTGCTGGCCGCCTTGGCCGACGCGCGCTCCAACCGCGCAACCGTGGAACTCGAGTTCCGCCTGCAGCGCCGCGACGACCAGGATCGCTGGCTGCTGGCCGTCTGGCGGGCCCGCCACGAAAGCGACGGCCGCTTCGCCGGCTACGTGGGCAGTTGCGTCGACATTTCCGACCGCAAACAGGCGCAGTTCGATCTCGAGGCCCTGCTGGCCGAAAGCGGGCACGCCCAGGCCCAACTGGCCGCCCAGGCGCAGCAGTTGCACCACCTGGCCGATTCCGACCCGCTGACCGGGCTGTTGAACCGCCGCAGCTTTCGCGATCAGTTCAAGCGCGAATGGAGCCGCGCCGTCCGCTACGATCGCCCCATCGCCTGCGTGATGCTCGACATCGATTACTTCAAACGCGTCAACGACGCCCACGGACACGCCGCCGGCGACGCCGTGCTCGAGCGCGTGGCCGAGCTGCTCGTCGGGCATTGCCGCCCCAGCGACCGGGTCTGCCGCTACGGCGGCGAAGAGTTCTGCATCATGGTCCCCGAAACTTCCGAGCAGGGGGCCGCCGTGCTGGCCGAGCGGCTGCGCTCGACCCTGGCGACCACTCCCTTCGAGGCCGGCGGCAAGTCGCTGGAAATCACCAGCAGCTTTGGCGTGGCCGAACGCACGGCCGACATGGCCGACCTGGAAGACCTGATCGACCGCGCCGACCGGGCGCTGTATCTGGCCAAGCACTCGGGCCGCAACCGCGTCGTGCGGCACAGCTCGCGCGACCTGGCCGAACTGGCCACCGAAGACAGCCCGCTGCGAATCCTGGCCCGTTACACGGCCGGCGAGCTGGCGGTGCCGATTCCGCTGGTCAACTGCGACGCCAGCATCCGCTTTGCCGCCGAATCGCTGCTCAAGGCCGGGGCCGAGTCGGCCCCGGTCGTCGATGGCGGCGGCCGCCTGGTCGGCTTCGTCTCCGAGCGCGACCTGATGGCCTCGGACGTCTCCTGTCACGAGTGGTCGCGAAGCGTGGGCGAGGTGATGAAAACCAGCGTCGTCTGCTATGAGCACGACACGCCCGCCCAGCAGATCTACCAGCTCCTCTGCCGGGTGACCGTCCGGCAGGTGGTGGTCGTCAAAGCCGGCCGGCCCGTCGGCGTCATCACCCCCGGCACGCTGCTCCGCTTCTTCCACCAGCGCGTGGCCACGCAGCAGCCGTAGGTTTGCCGACTCGCCAGCCGCGCGCCCCATCCCGACGTTCTTTTGCTTGCAAATCGGCCGCCCTCGTGCCAAGCTACTGGGCACGAAAAGGTCCCTTCAACCGGCACCGCGCTGGTCGCCACGATCCGCGGCCGGACGGGATGGCCAATTCTCTCAACCGTTCGAGGAGTGCCTGCGATGCTTGGCAATCGTTCGTCGTGGATTTCGTTGGCAATGCTCGGCGTCGTCTGCACCATGCTATGCCCTGCGGTCGTTTGTCGGGGCGACGACGACCTGGCCGCGAAACTCGCCCCGCAGGTGACGATCCATCGCGACGAGTGGGGCGTGCCGCACGTCGAAGGCCCCACCGACGCCAGCGTGTCGTTCGGCTTCGCCTATGCCCAGGCACAAGACTACTTCTGGCAGATCGAAGACACCTACGCCGCTTCGCTCGGCCGCTATGCCGAACTGTACGGCGACGCCGCCATCAACTCGGACCTGCTCAACCGCGCGTTCGAGATTCCGCAGACCGCCCAGGCCGATTACGCGAAGCTCGAAGCCCCGCTGCGGGCCGTCTGCGACGCCTACGTGGCGGGCGTCAACCATTACCTGGCCAACCATCCGGAAGTCAAGCCGCGGTTGATCACCCACTTCGAGCCGTGGCACGTGCTGGCTTACGAGCGCCACGTGCTATTGGACTTCATGTTCGGCAAGACGCACGCCTCCAAGGGCAAGGTCCGCCAAACGCTGGAAGAGATTCGCGCCGCCACCGGCTCGAACGTGTGGGCCATCGGCCCCAGCCGCACCCGCAACGGGCACCCGATGCTGTTTGCCAACCCGCACCAGCCCTGGTTCGGCCACGGGCAGTTCTACGAGGGGCACGTCAAGAGCGGCGAAGGCTTGAACTTCTCCGGCGCCACCTTTTTCGGCGGCCCGCTGCCGACCATCGGCCACAACGAAGTGCTCGGCTGGTCGCACACGGTCAACGAGCCCGACGTCGGCGACGTGTGGCTCGAAACGTTCGACGATCCCAAGGAGAAGCTCAACTACCGCTACGGCGACGGCTACCGCAAGGCCACGGCCTGGCAGGAAACCGTGCGCGTCAAGACGCCCGAGGGCGTCGTGGAAAAGACGTACGACTTTCGCAAGACGCACCACGGCCCGATCGTGGGCCGCGCGTCCGACGGCCGCTGGCAGGCGGTCCGCATCTCGCGGCTGACCGACGGCAGCCGCCTGCGCCAGGCCCTGCAAATGACCAAGGCCAAGAACTTCGCCGAGTGGCGCGCCGCCATGAGCGGGCTGAACCTGCAGATGTTCAACACTTGCTACGCCGACCGCGAAGGCAACATTTTCTACGTCTACAACGGCGCCGTGCCCAAGCGCGACCCGTCGTTCGACTGGAGCAAGCCGGTCGACGGCTCCGATCCGCGCACCGAATGGCAGGGGCTGCACGCCTTCGCCGAACTGCCGCAGATTCTCAACCCGGCCTCCGCCTATCTGCAGAACTGCAACGCGACTCCCTTCCTCACCACCGACGAGGGCAACCCGTCGATCGGCGACTTCCCGCCCTACATGGTCGAAGACAAGAACGACGACAAGCGCCGCTCGAAGGTCTCGCGGATGTTGCTCCGCGCGATGCACGACGTGACGTTCGACGATTGGAAGGTGTCCGCCTTCGATACCACGCTTTACTGGCCGCTAACGCACCTGCCCGGGCTGTCGCGCGAACTGAAGCTGCTCGAGCAGTCGAATTCGCCCCTGGCGGCCAAGGCCAGGCCGTATCTCGAGCACCTGCTCGATTGGGACTGCCGTTCGTCGGTCGACTCGACGCAAACCACGCTCTGCGTGCAGTGGTACGAAGAGCTCTACGGTCGCGGCTACCCGATGGAAACGCTCAAGGCCGAGTTCATCGCCGAGCCGTCGCGCAAGTTCGAGGCCCTGGCCACCGCGGCCGGCAAGCTGCAGGCGTTCTACGGCGACTGGCGCGTCCCCTGGGGCGAAGTGAGCCGCATGCAGCGCCACGCCAACCATGCCGATGCCGCCAAGGTCCCCTTCTCCGACAGCCATCCGAGCCTGCCCTGCGCCGGAGTGCCGGGCCCCTTGGGCGTCGTGTTCAATACCTACTACGTGCCGCCCACGCCCGAGCGCAAGAAGCAATACGGCGCGGTCGGTGGCTCGTTCATCGGCGTCTACGAGTTCGGCGACAAGGTGAACGCCGCGACGCTGCTGCAGTTCGGCGAAAGCTCGGATCCCACCTCGCCCCACTTCATGGACCAGGCCCAGCTCTACTCGAAAAAGCAGTTCAAGCCCGCCTGGTTCGACTGGAGCGACGTGTTGGCTCACGCCAAAACCAGCTACCACCCCGGATCGGAGAAGAAGTAGACGGCCATCTGGTGGCAGTGTTGGAGACCACGCCGCAGGCGTGAAACAAGTCAGCCCAGGGCAACGCCGGCAACGCCCTGGGTGAACTAAGCCCGCCGCCGATGCCGCGGCTGCTCGTCGTCGTCCGACTCGTCGTCGGTTTCGTCGTACTCTCCGTCGTCGAACGGGGCCTCCTCGTCCGACTCGTCGTCGACTTCGTCGCTCTCGTCTTCTTCGTCCTCGAAGTCATCCTCCTCGAAGTCGCTCGGACGGCGCTCGGCCACCGTTAGCACCCGGCCCGAGCGAGGCGCCGCCGGCGCGGCGGGTGCAGCGCCTTTCTGCCCGCTCATCTCGCCCCATTGCTCCAGGGTCAATAATACCTCGCGGGCTTGCGAGCCGTTGTACTGGCCGACGATGCCGTCTTCGGCCATGTAGTCGACCAGCCGGGCCGCGCGGCCATAGCCGATGCCCAAGGCCCGCTGCAACAGCGAGACGCTGCCCCGGCCTTCGCGTACCACGACGTCCACCGCCGCTTCGTACAAATCGTCGCGATTGGGCAGCTTGCCCCCCTCGCCGCCGCCGGCCGGCTCGCTGGCCTTCAACTGCACCAGCTCCTTGACGAACTGCTGCTCGGTCGTGCCCACGAAATCGACGATGCCGTTGATCTCGTCGTCGCTGACGTACGTGCCCTGGCCGCGCAGCAGCGTGCTGGTGCCGGGCCACAGGAACAGCATGTCGCCATTGCCCAGCAGCTTGTCGGCGCCCATCTCGTCGAGCACCACGCGGCTGTCGGTGCGGCTGGCCACCTGGAAGGCGATCCGCGCCGGCAGGTTCGACTTGATCAGGCCCGTGATCACGTCGACCGTCGGCTTTTGCGTGGCCAGGATCAGGTGGATGCCGACCGCGCGGCTCTTTTGCGCCAGGCGAATGATGTGCTGCTCGACTTCCTTGCCGGCGGTCATCATCAAATCGGCCATCTCGTCGGCCACGATCACGATGTACGGCAGCGTCGTGGGGATGTTCGTCCGCTCTTCGTCATCCTCGGGCTCGAGCCGCTCCATCAGCTCCTCTTCGCCCAACTGGTTGTACACGCCGATGTGGCGCACGCCGGCACGGGCCAACAGGGCGTAGCGCTCTTCCATCTTTTCCACCGCCCAGGCCAGGATCGCCTCGGCCTTGCGCATGTCGGTGACCACCGGGTGCATCAAGTGCGGCAGCTTCTTGTACGGGCTCAGCTCGACCATCTTGGGGTCGATCATCAACATCCGCACCTCGTCGGGCCGCCGCGTCATCAGCATCGACACGATGATCGAGTTCAAGCAGACGCTCTTGCCCGTGCCCGTGCGGCCGGCGATCAGCAAGTGCGGCAGCGTCGACAGGTCGACGACCATCGCCTTGCCCGACACGTCCTTGCCCAGGTAGATGGGAATCCGCATCTTCTGGGCTTTGCCGTTCGACTCTTCGATGACTTCGCGCAGCCGCACCAGGTGGCGCTCGGCGTTGGGCACTTCGATGCCCACGGTGTTCTTGCCGGGAATGGGGGCCACGATCCGCACGCTGGGCACGCGCAGCGCGATCGCCAGATCGTCGGCCAGGCTCGTGATCTTCGACAGCCGCAAGCCCGCTTCCAGCTCGACCTCGAACTGCGCGATCACCGGGCCGGTCTCGATTTCCACCACCTTGACGCGGAAGCCGAAATTCAAGAACGTCTTTTCCAGGATCTTGGCCTGGCGGCGGACTTCCTTCTCGTGTTCCTCGTAGCTGATTTCCTCGCCGGCCAGCAGCAGGTCGATCGAGGGCAGCTCGTAGACTTGCGGCTCCTCGGCGCGGCTGGCCGCGTCGAGCTCTTCCATCACCTCTTCGCGCTCGCTCTTGCGAGGGCGCTTGAACCGCGGCTCGGCCGCCGCGCGCTGGGCCGGTGCCGCGGCCTGCGGGGCCTCCTCGGCCTCCTCCTCTTCTTCGTCTCCAGCGGCCTTCGCTTCGGCGGCCACCTTCTCGGCTGCCGGTTTCGCTTCGCTGGCGGCCGGTTTGCCGGCAATGCGAATCTGCGGCGAGCTCTCCTCCTCGTCGTCGGTTTCGATCGCTTCGTCGTCCAGATCGGTCCGCGCACCGCGCTTCGGCTTCGACTCGCCGGCCGTTTCGCCCCGTCTGGGCAGCACGCGCCCACGGCGACCAGCGGAGCCAGCAGCAGCCGCGACGCCAGCCGCGGCAGCATGTATTCAGTCGACACCAGCAGCCCGGCGACCAGCAGGCTGACCGTCAGGATGAAGGCGCCCGCATGCGCGAAGTGCATTTGCAGAAATCCGCGGCCGGCTGCCCCCACGTAGCCGCCGGGCCCAATCACCGGCCCGGGCGACCAGCCGTGGATGGTCATCGCGCACAGCGTCGATCAGCGCCGCGAGCGAAACCAGCCAGCCGCACAACCGCAGGTAAGGCGCCGACAGCGGCCGCCGCAACAACAGCCACAGATCGAGCGTCACCAGCGACGCCACCAGGTAGTAGGCCCCCGCCCAAACCCTTCCAACAACAGATCGGCGGCCAGCACGCCGAGCGGCCGCAGGCATTGTGCGCGGCGCCCGGCGCCGGATACTCCAGTCCGCTCACCGAGTCCGCCGGGTGATAGGTCGCCAGGGCCAGCGTCAGGAACAAGCCCAGCGCCAACAGCCCCAAGGCCGCCAGATCGAGTTTGAGATTCCGGGTTTCGAGCATACGCGCTTGCGGTGGTCCATTTTCGCCGCCCGCCCGCTTATCGGGGCTCAAGCAGCTCAAGCGTGGCGCGTCCGTGGCCCCCTGAAATCCATCTCGGCGTTTAGGCTAGCCAGCCGCGTCGCGAAACAGCCGCGCGGCCGGGTTGGGCAGGGAAAGTCGAGGTCGTGGAACACGTTCCACTGGGAAGTCTAGCACGCGGATCGAGCGGCGGTCGGCCGGGTGACGTCAGCGGACGTGCGGACGGCCGCGGGCGAATCGGTCATGGCGAAAGTATCGGTGGCGCCGCCCCGCCAACGGCCAGTTCCTCCTGCCCGCTCCCACCCGACACGGCCATTGTGCGCGGCTGGCCGCGAGGCAACACTGGATGGGGAACTCGGCGAGGCGCGCGCTGCGGCCACGCGTTCGTTCCCTGCTAACCAGGAGATCCGCTAATGACCACCCAAAATCGCTCGTCATCCGCCGGCCTGTTGATTGTCGCGCTGTCGCTTGCCTGGGCCGGCCTGGCCAGCGGTGCCGAACAAACTCGCGAATACCTGTACGAGAAATTTCAAAACGGCGACATCCCCACGCAACAGGACTTCGCCGATATGATCGACAGCGCCTTGAACCTCCTCGACGACCGCTTCTCGCTCGATGGCATCGTGGCCGGGCCAGACGGCGGCGCCGCATTCTTCGGCCCGGGCACTACGATAGACGATAGCCTGACGTTCGGCCCCGCCGCCGGCTTGTCGAGCGATTGGGCCGGCCAGCTCGGCCTCATGGCCCTGACGTTCACCGCGGGCGGCGAAACGCACTACGGCTATTTTCAAGTGCAATCCGGCACGCCCGGGCTGCCCGATCTCTACCCGATGCAGTTTCAATACTTCGTCTATGAAGACCAGGCCAACACGCCCTTGGTGACTTCGCTCGTGCCTGAGCCCTCCACGTTTGCCTTGTTGGCCATCGCGGTAACGGCGCTTGGCTGGTTCGGCTGGCGCCGCGGGCGAACGGCCTGACGGCCGGCGTTCAGTCCGAAGGGAAGTATTTCAACGGCCCATAGCAACCATCATCGCGCCGCGCGACGATGGCGACGAGCCTGCCGCGCTCGTCGAGCGCCGCGCACGGTCCACCCGGCGCTCCGATGGCTCGGGCGCCAGCCCGATCGACTGACCGTTGGCCAGTCGGCGGACGTCCGCATCGGAAACGACGACTTCGCTCATCAGCCCGCGCACGGCCAACACCGGCGGCAGTAGCGCGGCTGCCAGGTTCTCCGGCGTCAGCGTGTCGACGTCGACGGCCGAGCCGATTTCGAACGGCCCGATCGCCGTTCGCTCCAGCGCACTCATCACGGCGCCCGTCCCGGCGCGCTCTGCCAGATCGCGGCCCAGCGAGCGTACGTACGTGCCCGAGCCGCATTCGATTTCCACCGACAGCTCGGGATACGCGTAGCCGACAATCTCGAATCGGTCGACCCGCACGATCCGCGGCGCCAGCTCGACGCTCTGCCCGGCGCGGGCCAGCGCATAGGCGCGGCGTCCCGCAACCTTCAGGGCCGAGAAGGCCGGCGGCCGCTGCTCGATCGTGCCCACCAGCGTAGCCGCCGCGCATTCGCAGCGCCTCGCGCGTGGGCGTCGGCGCGTCGGTTAGCAGCGTCACGTCGCCCTCGACGTCCTCGGTCGTGCTCGTGCGACCCAACACGAACGTGGCCCGGTACCGCTTGGGCATCTGCTGCACGTATTCGACGAGCCGCGTCGCCTGGCCGAGGCCGATCACCAGCACGCCGCTGGCCAACGGATCGAGTGTGCCGGCGTGGCCCACTTTCGCCGGTCTGGCAAGCTGCTGCACGCGATCGACCACGCGCCGCGACGTCACGCCGGCCGGCTTGTTGGCATTAATCAGACCGAAAAGCGCCATGGGCTTCGACGAAGTAAAGGATCGGCGGATGGTCCGTGCACCGAAACAGGGTTCGCCAGCGAACGCCAGTGCACATCCCATCGGCCAGTCTAACCCGCGTCCGCCGGCCGGCCACTCAGTTCGGATGCGCCAGTTCCTGGCCGACCAGCTCGAGGTTGTCGTGATAGGCGATGGCTTCGGCCGGATTGAGATTGAAGATCGCGCGGCCGTCGGTGCTCCAGAGGCCGCGCTCGATGCGGAACACGGCGGTTGCCGCCCGCAGGTTGCCCACCGCCTCGACGTCTTCCATGCCGCCGCCTTCGATGGCCTCGAAGCCAATCGTCACGCTCACGAAGGCCGACAGCTCGCCGCTGCGTCGGTGCCGGGCGTAGATCACGTCGTCGTCGAAATCGCAGCGCACCCAATCCAGCCCGCGCGGCTTGCCGCTTTGCGACGCCAGGCTGAGAAAGCGGGCTTCGAGATGTTCGCGCTGCCGGTGAAAATCTTTGCGGGCCCGGGCCAACCGGCCTTCCTGGATGCGCGTGCGAACCGGTCGCCAGGCCAGCGCGAGGCTGCCGGCGACCACGACCGCGGCTACCAGCCCGATCACCCACCAGTCAGACATCGCGAAGTTCTCCTCGTTCCCGCGTCCGAGCGACGGACTGATAACCTTGATTCTATCCTGCGGAAATCGGCTGACAAGAAAATCGATATTCGCTCGCACGCGAGCGAAGGGTCGCGAAGTCGGCCGGTGCTGCTGCGTTGGGCCCTGTTTTCCGCGGCCAGCGGGGTCTCCGCCTGGACCTGGCTTCGGCAGGCGCACGCCCCCCGGTGGCCGCCTCCCGCCTCCTTTTGGCCCGTGGCGGCGACGGGTCTATTCAGCCGGACGGCTTTTGCTATGATAGCACGACCGCTCAGGTGAATTGGGCCGGACAAGCCGGCCCTCGATCGAGCGCGTTGGTGAAGGAAGAACTGTCACAGGAGCGTCGTCAGCAATGCCGTCCGGTAAGATCAAGAAATTAGTGCAAGACAAGGGTTTTGGGTTCATCCAGACGGACTCCGGCGAGGACGTCTTCTTTCACCATTCGAGCGTCGCCGACCAGCGCTTCGACGACCTGACGGAAGGCCAGCAGGTCGAATACACCGTCGAGCAAGGCGGATCCGGCAAGGGCAAGGGCCCCCGGGCCGCTTCGGTCACCCCGCTCTAAACAGAGCCGCGGCCGAAGTCCCGCCGCCGTGCCGCCCCGCCAGTGCGGTGCGCGGCCAGCGTGCGAACCGCTCTGGATCGTGATGCGTCGTGCGGCGACCCGTTCTCGCCGAACGGTGGCGGCGCCCCGTCGCACACCCGGTGACCGACCGCCGCCGGTCCCTTGGGGGGGAGCAGGTTGCCAGCCGTGCCCATCCTTGGCGCCCACATGTCGATCGCCGGCGGCTACTATCGGGCCGTCGAGCTGGCTCACCAGGCCGGCTGCGACTGCGTGCAGTTGTTCACCAAGAACAACAACCAGTGGCGTGCCAAGCCGATCACCGACGACGACGCGGCCCGCTTCAAGTCCGCTCTCGCCCGGCTGGCGGTCGGCTATCCCCAGTCGCACGACTCGTACCTGATAAACCTCGCCAGCCCCGACGGCGCGCTGTGGGAAAAATCGATCGAGGCGTTCCGCGTCGAGCTGTTGCGGGCCGAATCGCTGGGCGTGCCCTGGGTCGTCGCGCATCCGGGCGCCACACCACCAGCAGCGAGCAGGAGGGGATCGCCCGGATCGCCAAGGCGCTCGATCGGGTCCACCATGAGACGTCCGGCATCGGCGCCATCACGCTGCTGGAAAACACCGCAGGGCAGGGGAGCACGCTCGGCTGGCGCGTTCGAACAGCTCAAAGCGATCCTCGACCGCGTGGCCGAGCCCGAGCGCGTGGGCGTCTGCATCGACACCTGCCACGCGCTGGCCGCCGGCTACGCGCTGGAAACCGCGGAGCAATACGAAGCCACGATCGGCCAGCTCGACGCCGCCGTGGGACTCGACCGCGTGCGCTCGTTCCACTTGAACGACAGCAAGCAGCCGGCCGGCTCGCGCGTCGACCGCCACGAACACATCGGCCGCGGCCATCTCGGCCTGCGGCCGTTTTGGCACCTGCTCAACGATGCCCGCTTCGCCGATCGGCCGATGTACCTGGAAACGCCCAAGGAGACCATCGACGGCCAGGAAATGGACGTCGTCAACCTCCGCACCCTCCGCAACCTGGTCGGCGCCGACCCGGCGGCGCTGGGCGGCTGATGATGGTTTCCGCATAAAAAACAGGCGAGTCCCAGGGTGTCAGCCCGGGGACCGGACGAACCATCGCGTGACCATCTGCAAACCGCCGGCCGATCCAACGCCGGCGCGCCTGCATGCCATCCCCGAGCTGAGGCTAGCTGACGCTCGGGGCTCGCCGACGCCACTCGCCGCATCACCCCCGCCGCGGCGCCCGCACCAGCAGCACGGGAATTTCGGTGCGGTGGCGCACTTCGTTGGCCACGCTGCCCAAGATCAAATCGGCGATCAACCGGTGGCCGTGGGTCGACATCGCGATCAGGTCGCACTGCTGGTCTTCGGCGATGGACACGATGTGGCTCGTCGGCTCGCCGCAGGCCAGGATCGCGTTGACCGTAAAACCCTCGCCGTCGAGCTCGGCCTGCTGCCGCTCGAGATAGGCCCGATCCTCCCGCATCTCGTCCGATTCGTCGAGGTTCAGCCGTTCCTGGTTGCGGGCCATGAAGCCGTCGGCCACGTGGACCAACGTCAGCCGGGCCCCGCACAGGCGCGCCAGTCCGCGAATGTGCTTGAGAATCGCCTCGTCCGCGGGCGAGTTGTCGAGTGGAACGAGAATGTGCTTGTACACGGCGCGATTGCGGGGATCTGGGAAGATTGGATGCAGTGAAAAGTCGCCGCCCTCTGGCGATCAGCCGCCCAGCGCCAGCTCGCCGACGATGCTGACCAGCAGGTAGAGGTTCAATGATACGATGATTGCCGTGGCGATCCAAGCCGAGACCGACAGCAGGCGGCTATTGGCGAACGCCCCCATCTTCCTGCGGTCGGAAGTGAATTGCACCAGCGGGATGACCGCGAAGCTGAGCTGCATCGACAGCACCACCTGGCTGAGCACCAGCAGCGCGCCCTCGCCGTGCTCGCCGTAGAGCACCGCCACGACGACCGCCGGGACGATGGCCACCATCCGCGTCAGCAGCCGCCGAACCCACGGCCGCAGCCGCAGGTTGAGAAAGCCCTCCATCACGATCTGGCCGGCCATCGTGCCGGTCAACGTCGAATTCTGCCCCGACGCCAACAGCGCCAGGGCGAACACGGTGCTGGCCATCGGGCCCAGCACCCGCTGCAGCAGCAGGTAGCCCTCGTTGATGTCGATCGTCTCGACGTTGGCATACGACGTGTTGTAGAACGTGGCCGCGCTGACGATCAGGATCGCGGCATTGATGAAAAACGCGAATCCCAGGGCCACCGTCGAGTCGATCGTGGCGAAGCGAATCGCCGTCTTCTTGCCCTCGTCGTTGCGCTCGAATGCCCGCGTCTGCACGATGCTCGAGTGCAGGTACAGGTTGTGGGGCATCACCGTGGCCCCCAAAATGCCGATGGCCACGTACAGCATGCCCGGGTTCGTGACGATCTCCGGCTGGGGCACCAGCCCGCCAACCAGCGCCTCCAGGTCGGGCGAGGCAGCGATGATCTCATATAGAAAACAGAGCCCGATCACCACGATCAGGCTGGCCACCAGGGCCTCGATATAGCGAAATCCCTTGTGCTGCAGGAACAGCACGACCACCACGTCGAGCGCCGTCAGCATCACGCCGATCGTCAGCGGTATGCCGAACAGCAGCTTCAAGGCAATTGCCGAACCGATCACCTCGGCCAGGTCGCAGGCCGCGATCGCCACCTCGCACAACGCCCACAACGCCATCGCCACGCCAGGCGAGTAATGGTCGCGACAGGCCTGCGCCAGGTCGCGCCCCGAGACGATCCCCAACTTCAGCGACAGGTGCTGCAACAGGATCGCCATGAAGTTCGAGATCAGCACCACCGACAACAGCGTGTAACCGAAGCGCGCGCCGCCTTCCAGGTCCGTGGCCCAATTGCCCGGGTCCATGTAGCCGACCGCCACCATCAGGCCCGGTCCGGAGAAGGCCAGCAACTTGCGCCAGAAACCGTTGTGAGCCACCGAGATCGAGGCGTGCACCTCGGGGAGCGACGGCGCGTGCGACTCCTGGCGCCAGCCGGTGAGCGGCGGCGAGGCAGGCCGTTCGGTCGGCGAATCAGTCGCCGCGGTTCGTTTCATGCTGGGTGGATTGCTCGCGGAAATTACCGACACGCACTGAAGATTCCGCGCGTAGGATCTCCCCGCGCGGAATCATTATCGACGGATCGGCCTCTTTTTTCAATGCTGAAAAATAATTATTTTATATAACTAAATCGTAAGGTTTCTGCCCTCCGAGCACTCCACGGGGTTTGCACCATCGCCGGACGCGGGACCGCGCCACGAGGCGCCAGCGGGGCGAACCCGTCGAACCGGGCGGTTGCTTCGCTGCCGGCCGTCACAACCGGAAGTTCCAGTGGTAATTACAGTTCTGAATATTTGACATTCCGGCAACCGCCGGTAGATTTACTTTCAGCGGCTTTTTGGCCCCCTCTCAGCAAGCGCGTGCCCATCCGGAATCCCCCCGGCGATGAGTCTGACCTATTTCAAGCGCTACCGGATGGAAATCGATCTCACGGGTGCGCAACTGGTTCCGCCGCCGCTGCCCGCCGGCTATCGACTGGTCGAGTGGGACGAGTCGCTCCTGGAAGTCCACGCCGAGACCAAGTACCGCAGCTTTCAGAACGAGATCGATGCCAACGTCTTTCCTTGCTTGGGCGATTGGGCCGGCTGCCATCGCCTGATGCACGAAATCCGCGGCAAGCAGGGCTTCCTGCCCGGCGCAACCTGGTTGGTCGCCGCCAGCGATGGCCGCGGCGCGCCGCCGGAATACTGCGGCACGATCCAGGGCATTCGCGATTACGCCGGGCTGGGCGCGATCCAGAATCTCGGCGTCACGCCCGAACATCGCGGCCGCCAGTTGGGGACTTGCCTGCTCGTCAAGGCGCTCGAAGGATTTCAACGGGCCGGCTTGCGGCGCGGCTTCCTCGAGGTGACGGCCCAGAATGCCGGCGCCATCCGACTCTATCAGCGGCTCGGATTCGTCAAGGCCCGCACGGTCTACAAGGCCGTCGAGGTTGCGTATTCGCAAGGCGCGCATTAGGCTCACGGCCTTGCCGTCGCGCCCCAGAGGCTGCTTGCCTCGAACGCTTTGCTGCTCTCCCAGGAGTCGCCGTGGATCAACCGATCTTTTCACACGTTTACGACAACGGCCTGGCGCTGGTGGCCGAGCCGATGATGTCGCTCGAGTCGGCGGCATTCAGCTTTCTCGTCCCAGCCGGCGCCGTGTACGACCCGCCGGCGCGGCTCGGCCTGGCCACGCTCACCTGCGAAATGAGCACCCGCGGCGCCGGCCAGCGCGACAGCGCCAGTTCATCCAGGCCCTGGAAAACCTGGGCATCGAGCGGAGCGAATCGGTCTCCAACAGCCACGCCAGCTACAGCGGCGCCACGCTGGCCCGCAACCTGTTCGCCGGGCTCGAGCTGTTCGCCGACCTGTTGCGGCGCCCCCTGCTTCCCGACGACGAGCTCGAGTCGGCCCGCGCCGTCTCGCTGCAAGAGTTGCGCGCCATCGAGGACGAGCCGAGCCAGAAGGTGATGCTCGAGCTGCGGCACCATCACTATCCCGACCCGTTCGGCCGCTCCAGCCACGGCCAGACCGCCGCGCTCGAGGCAATCGGCATCGGCGAGATTCGCGACTACTTCACGCGCCACTACCAGCCGCAGGGCACGATCCTGGGCGTGGCCGGCCATTTCGATTGGGAGCGCCTCAAGGACCACGTCGGCACGCTGCTGGCCGATTGGGCGCCCAACCCGCTCGCGCAGCCGACGCCCGGCAAATCGCTTTCCAAGCGGGCGCATCTCGACCACCAGTCGAACCAGACGCAAATCGGCATCGCTTACCAGAGCCTGCCGTACCGCGATCCCGACTACTTTCAAGCCTGGGGCGCCGTCGGCGTGCTGAGCGGCGGCATGAGCTCGCGGCTGTTCACCGAAGTCCGCGAGAAGCGCGGCCTGTGCTACACCGTCTACGCCACGACCCACACCCTGCGCGACCGCGGCTCGGTGATGTGCTATGCCGGCACCAGCGCCGAACGGGCCCAGGAAACGCTCGACGTCACCCTCGGCGAGCTCGTGCGCCTGGCGGCAGGCATCGAAGCCGGCGAGCTCGCCCGGCTGAAAGCCCGCATCAAGAGCAGCTTGATCATGCAGCAGGAGTCGAGCGCCTCGCGCTCGGGCTCGATCGCCCGCGACTGGTATCACCTGGGCCGCGTGCGGCACGCTCGACGAGCTGGGCCGGCTGCTCGACGCGCTGTCGTGCGAAAGCATCAACGCCTTCCTGGCGGAACACCCGCCCGGCGATTTCACCATCGTCACGCTCGGACCCAAGCCGCTGGAGGTGCCCGTTGGAGTTTCATAAGCACGTGCTCGCCAATGGGCTCGAAATCGTGGCCGAGTGCAACGACGAGGTCCACTCCTCGGCGCTGGGCTTCTTCGTCGACACCGGCGCGCGCGACGAAACCGACGCCGTCTCGGGCGTGAGCCACTTTCTCGAGCACATGATGTTCAAGGGCACCCCCACCCGCTCGGCCGACGACGTCAATCGCGAGTTCGACGAAATGGGCGCCCACTACAACGCCTTCACCAGCGAAGAGCACACCGTGTACTACGCGGCCGTGCTGCCCGAATACCAGACCAGCGCCGCCGAGCTGTTGGCCGACATCATCCGCCCCTCGCTCCGCGAGGAGGACTTCGACACCGAAAAGCAGGTGATCATCGAAGAGATCCGCATGTACGACGACCAGCCGCCGTTCGGGGCCGACGAAAAGTGCAAGGCCCTGCACTTCGGCCGCCACCCGCTGGCGCGCAGCGTGCTGGGCACGGTCGAAAGCATCACCGACCTGCCGGTCGAAGCCATGCGCGATTATTTTCAGCGCCGCTACAGCCCCGGCAACATGACGCTGGCGGCCGCCGGGCGAATCGACTTCCCCATGCTCGTCAAGACGGCCGAGCGCATCTGCGGTCCCTGGCAACCCGTCGCCACCTCGCGCGAAAAACCGTCGGCCCCGCCCCATCAGGCCTTCGAGTGCCTGGCCAAGGAAACCGCCACGCTCGAATACGTGCTCGCCCTGGCCGGCGCGCCCTCGTCCGAAGACGCCGATCGCTTCGCCGCCAAAATCCTGGCCACCGTCGTGGGCGACGACTCGGGCAGCCGCCTCTACTGGGCCCTGGTCGACAACGGCCTGGCCGAGCAAGCCTCGCTCAGCCATCACGACTACCAGGGCGCCGGCGTGTTCATGACCTACATGTGCTGCGAGGCCGACGAGGCCCAAGCAAACCTCCAGCGGATCGCCGAAATCTACTCCACCGCCGAGCGCGACGGTTTCACGCCCGAGGAGCTGGCCCAGGCCAAGAGCAAGATTAACTCCCGCATCGTGCTCTCCAGCGAGCGCCCCCGCGGCCGGCTGTTCAACGTCGGCGGCAACTGGATTCAGCGCCACGAATACCGCACCGTCCAGCAAGACCTGGCCGCCATCGACGCCGTCACCTGCGACGACATGCAGCGCATCCTCCGCCAGTACCCGCTCACCACCGCCACCACCCTGGCCATCGGCCCGGCCAAGGCACTAAAAGCCCCGCGCTGATTCGCGCCCGCGTGCCGCTGCCGGCTTGTCCGGCTTGTCCAGCAGTGCCTCTTCGGCACGCCGCGGTCTTCGACGCCGTAGGCGTCACACATGTTAGCCCACGGCGTCTCGATCCAACACGCATTGAGGGCCGCGCTCGAATCCCCTAAAATCCGGCCATTCGCGAGCAAACTCAATCGAATTGGGAGACCAGACCCCCATGGAACGCACGCTGATCCTGCTCAAGCCCGACTGCATCCAGCGCCGGCTGGCCGGCCGGGTGATGGCCCGCTTCGAGGACAAGGGCTTGAATTTCGTGGCCCTGAAGATGATGCGCGTCACGCCGGCCCTGGCCAAACAGCACTACGCCGAGCACGTGGCCAAGGATTGGTACCCCGCGCTCGAAGGGTTCATCACCGGCGGCCCGATCGTGGCCGGCATCGTCGAGGGCCTGGAAGCCATCCGCGTCGTGCGCGAGATGCTCGGCGCCACCAGCGGCCTGAAAGCCGCGCCGGGCACGATCCGCGGCGACTACAGCAGCAGCCGCCAGATGAACCTGGTCCACGCCTCCGATGGCCCCGAAGCCGCCAGCCGCGAAATCGCCCTCTACTTCAAGCCCGAAGAAATCTGCACCTTCGAACCCACGATCACGCCGTGGTTGAGAGCAGGGGATGAGACCTAAACGACTCCGCGCGTAACGAGTGGACACGCTGAATTCTTCCTCTCCGTGTCCTCGGTGCCCCTGAGGCGAACCTTTTCTTCGTTCGCGCCGCGCCATCGCGCCAACAATCCCAGGGCTCACGCCCTGGGCTCGCCATCCCATAGAAAAAAACGTCTTCTCCGCTTCTTCTTCTTCTTCTTCCTCTTCCTCTTCCGTCGTGCCGTCGTGCCGTCGTGTTTAAACCCTCCCCCTCCTCCTCTGCGTCCTCCGCGTCCTCCGCGGTGAATTTTCCTTTTCTTCAGTGGCCAATTCTTCCACTAGAAATCAGCCACGCGTTCCGCGATACTTCGCGTAGCTGAATCGGGCTGAGGTGTGCGTTGCCGCGAAAGCCATTTGCGAGAATGCCAAGAGTAGCGAAAGTCGGCAGGCGATAGTTCTGGCCTGATAAAACCGGCGGAGCGAAGCCACAGGGCAGCATTCCCGAGCCGCCTCTCCTGGAGCGATGTGTGGCGTTGTTGAAAGCATCTGCGAGCGCTCGCAGACGCCCAAGCACCGCCACCGGGTCGGTTTGACGAGTTCTTCTTACCTCAGGCCTCAAGCCTCAGGTCTCAAGCCTCGCCTGCCTGCCCCGCTTCGGGTCGACCCGACAGGTCCGCCCCACGGATGGGCTCGAGTGGTCGGTGACACAGACCTCGAGAACACCCCTTGCCGTGATTTGCGGTGTCACCCCGTGCGTTGCTCGACCGCGTAACGGCCGAGGCAAAAAACCAAAACCCCAAGAACGCGCCTCGGCCCTCGAGTACGGACGAGCGGCTGCACGAAGCGTTTTCGTCAAGGCGGCGGTGCGCGCCCAAACCGCGCACACCGCCGCTCTTGCTTCCTCGCTTTCTCGTTTCCAATCCAAGAACGCACCGGCCGCGACGAACGCTCTTCCATGGGGTCCTACCGCCGCACCGCCGACCGTCTGGCAGCCCTCAGCATCGTCGTTGCCTTCGGATGCCTCTTCGTCGGCCGGATGATGATCTACCCCGTGGCCACCGCCCCAGGCACGTTCCTCGAACGCGTCGCGGCGGAAGCCCGCTATTGGGATCTTGGCCATCGGGTGATGCTGGTCGGCATGATTGGGCTGATCCCCGCCGCCATCGCCGTGCGCCGCGCCATGCGCGGCCGATCGGCGTGGCTGGCCGACGCCGCCGCCGCCTTGACGATTCTCGGCGCCGCGCTGGGAGTCGGCCAGTATGCGCTCGACTTCGCCATGCTGGCCGCGGCCCGGATCACTCCGCCCGAAGCGGGCACGTCGTTCATCCACTTGCTCCGCGGCGAGCCGTTCGTCGACTGGGCCTTTTACAAGCTGCCCGATCTGTCTCAACTCGGGCTGTTTCTGTTCATCGCCGTACTGTGGCTGCAAGGACCCGCCTGGCGATGGCAAGCGGCGCTGGTCACCGTGGCGGGCGCCGCCGCGCTCGTCGGACCGCTTCTGCTCGGTGCGGCCGGCACCCGCCTGGCGCTCGGCCTGGCCTTTCTCGGTTTCACGACGGTCGCCTGGAAGATCGCCTTTCGCCCGCTCGCGGCAGACGCTTCGAGCTCGTGAAACCCACGATGCGATTCAGCCGGTTTCGCCAGGCCCCGTTTCAGATGGCCCGGTCGATCAGCATGCCACCTCGAACCCCATGCGGTACAATCCCTGCCGTGCGATTGGCATCGGTTGGCCAAAGCACGACCAAGCCGCCGCAGTTGTGGGGGTCGCGTCTGGACGAACTGCCCACGAGGTGAGCATCGATGCGCCACGCAATTGCGATCAGCCTCCTGTTTGCCGCGTTCGCGCTTTATGGTCACTCTGCCCAGGCCGTCGAAATGAAAACCCCCGTCACCTTTTCCGGCGGCCACGCGATCGGTAAGAACGATTTTGGCCGGCCGGTGACGTTGATCGCCGCCGCGCTGGGCGTCAAGCCCGCGGTGTTTCGCAAAGCGTTCAGCGGCGTCACGCCGGCGCGGGGCCGCGGGCCGACGCGCGAGGAGGCCCGCCAGAACAAGGCGGCCTTGATGAAAGTCCTCGCCCCGCACGCGGTGACCAACGAGCGGCTCGACGAGGTTTCCGACTACTATCGCTTTCGCCCCGAGCGCGGCGAGCTGTGGCCCACCACGCCGGCCGAAGCGCACGCGATCGTCGACAACGGCACCGTCAAGCGGATCATCGTCACCAAGCCCGGCTCCGGCTATAGCTCGCCACCCGAGGCGCGCGTCGACGGCGTTGCGAATCTCCGGTTGAAGGTTCGCCTGGCCTACAGCAAGGACCTGAAAAAGAACGGCGTCGTGGCCGCCGTCGAGATCGTTTCCGACGAGAAGCCCCAGCCGCGAACCGGCAAGTAACGGACACGAATGGGGACGTCAGAACATTACTGATTTCGAGATTGCGAAAGCGTCCGAGCCGCAGGACGACCGCCTTCTCCCACTGATTAGCCACCCGGATCGCCGACGCGATGACAATGGCCAGCGGCACGTCAACGCCCCCGACCCAGGCGCTGCCCACGTAATCCCAAGAGCCATAGGCGAGGTACCCGAGCCCCGCGCCCACGGGGCTTTGCCCAGAAAAGGCCGGTCGGCGTGTTCGGTCGTGGACCACCCCTGAATCAAACTGATCCCTCTCACCCCGGACTCAGACGCTGATCGTCGCGGTTTCGTTGCCGCCGACGCACGATCCGAACCTCAATCGCGGCAACGATGCAGAGTAGGACAGTTCCACCACCGATCACAAGCCCCCAACTCATCGGACCCGGCCCAAAAAGTACGTAGTAGAGCGCGTAGCCGATGGCCGCTTCGCGCGTCACCTTGAATGGAAAATTCCGCCAGTGTTCGTTCATGCCCGGATTGTACCGCGACGGCACTCAACGCGCCTGCGCCGAAAAAGTCGGATCGACGCCCGATTCGTTGCTCGTCAGACGAGGGGAGATTCCGGGACAATGCCTACTTTCCCATCAGAGTTCATGGGCGACTGCCCGAGTCTTATGGGCAAACCGCCCTTTTGGGCAAAGCCGGCCCACGGCAAGAATAGCGACAAGGATCAAGGCCGGAAAACCACCAGGCGTTCGCATCGGCCGGGCTCCCCGACTGTGTACGGTTGGCTCGACAATGAATTCGTTGACCACGGCACGCATTGACCTTGTTCGGCGAACATCGGAAAGCCGATGTCGGCGTCGCGCGGTTCGTTGACGGATCGACTCTGCTCCAAACCGCCATCGGACGACGTGCCGGCGCCTTGTCGTGTTGAAAGCCTGTTGCTCCAAATGGAAAAAGCAGCGGTGCTGCTAGGCCTTGACCCAGCGAAAGGCCTCCGCCCGGTCGCTATGGGCAAAGGTCTTCATATCGCCGCTGATGAACAGCGAGCCGATCTTCAATGCCCAGTCGACCCAGCGGCGGTCGGCGATCACGGCCATCCTTTCGAAATCCTTGCGATGCGCCAGCCCGAACCGCGCGTTGTCCCAGGCCGCCTTGGGCTCCCAGCCCTCGAACCGATCGCCCATATCCAACAGCAGCCGGGCTTTGCCGTACTCGCGGATGATCGCCTCCAGACGCGGAATGAGCACTTGTTTGTAGTCCTCGTCGGTCAGCTTGCCCTCGGCTTCGAAGATCAGCAGGTTTCCTTCGCTTTCATCGGAGATCTTGAACATGCCGGTCGCCTCCTTCGCATGCAGGTTGGATTTTCGATCCGCAGATCACGGCTGCTGGAGCCCAAACGATATCGAGCGTAGCCGCCTGGTCCGCAGGCAGTCAACTTTCAGCCCGACGAGCAAAACCGGGTTGTCCCGGGCTCGCTGAGGGAATGGGGCCTGTTTTGCTTGGCGAAGAATTCGTCGCACCCGGCTAAATAATCACCAGCCGGCGGTCGCGATTCGCTCGGTCTGCCGTCTGCAGGCCGTACGCAACTGCCGTTCGAGGTAGTGTTTCGGCGGCCATGCGATGTTTCGCCCGCGGCGGGCACACGGTTTGCCAACCCCGCAAGCAGCGCAGGGCGATGGCCAGACCAACGACGCGTCTCTCCAAAGCCGTATGCGAGCAAGGAGCCGAGATTGATCGAGTTCCAACATCGAGCCGGGCAGCCGATCATCAGACCGACGGGGCATCGCGCGCCGTTGCGCCGGGGGCGCATTGCGGAGCTTGGCTTGCGCGGCCGGACGCGGCAGCGGGCTTTTACGCTCGTCGAGCTATTGGTCGTGATCGCCATCATCGGCGTGCTCGTGGCCCTGTTGTTGCCGGCCGTGCAGGCGGCGCGCGAGGCGGCCCGCCGCGCACAGTGCAGCAACAACCTCCGCCAGATCGGGCTCGCCTGCCAGTCGTATGCCAGCGTGCACGGCGGCTTCCCCGTGCTCTTCTCATCGTCGAACCAGCCGGGCTGGGTCACGCAGATTCTTCCTTACTTCGAGGAAGGCAATCTGCTGGGGCTCTACGATTACAGCCAGCCCTGGTTCGATGCCATCAATGCCGCCGCCGTGACCCAGCGACTTCCGGTCCTCGAATGCCCGACCAGCCCGGTTGAGCACATCTACACGGCCACCGACCCCGGCTTCGCCGGCATGAGCGCCAACCCGCTGACGACGTTCACCACCGCCAGCACCGACTACTTCGCCATCGCGACCGCCTCTTCGTCGAGCAACGCCGAAAGCCCCCAGCACGATCCCCGCCGGATACTTCTATGTGTACCCCGGACGCCCCCTCCACGCTCGACATTGTCCGGCGCGTTCGGCCCGCAAAGCAAGACGCCGAAGCTGCGGCGGCTGGCGCAAATCACCGATGGGCTGTCCAATACCGCCATGATCAGCGAGATGTCGGGTCGGCCGTGGCTCTTCCTTGCCGGCGGCCAGAAGATCCCGGCCTCGAGTTTTCCTTCCTACGTGTCGGGCGGTTCCGTCGATGCCATGGACGACATTCCCCTCGACTACGGCTGGGGCGGCTGGGCCCACAACAACAACTTTGGCGTGGGCACCTGGAGCAACGACGGCACGATGCAGGGCGGCCCCTGTACGATCAACTGCAGTAACTATCGCGGCGTCTACAGCTTCCACGGCGGCGGCGCGTACGCGGCGTTTGCCGACGGCTCGGTGCACCTGCTCAACCAGCAGATCGAACCGGCCGTGTTCTTCGCGCTGATCACTGCCTGCGGCGGCGAAGTCGTGTCGGCAGCGGATATCGATTGATTGTCTTGGCCCTATTGTTCTCTTTTTCATTCCGGGAGATTGCCATGCATGGGACACGTTCGAGGCGGATCGGCTTGTCGGCCGCCACGATAACGCTGTTGGCCGCTTCGATTGCCTTTGGCCCGGCTCCACTTCGCGCCCAACAAGCCCAGGCGACGCGCGAAGGCCAGCCGCCGCGCCGCCGCAAATGGCCGTCGTGGCCGACAACAGCGTCTCAAGGCCGACGTGCCCTATGGCGACGACCCGCATGCAGCGTCTCGACGTCTACGTGCCGATCGGGGCCAAACAGCGCGCCGATCGTCCTGTTCGTCCACGGCGGAGAATGGACGCGCCACGACAAGTCGGAAGTCAGCTTCAAGCCCAAGTTCTTCAACGAACACGGCATCCTGTTCGTCAGCACGAACTACCGCTTGAGCCCGGCTGCCACGCATCCGGCCCACGCGAGCGACGTGGCCGCCGCGATTCGCTGGGTGGTCGATCACGCCGCTGAGTACGGCGGCGACCCGCACAAGATCGTGTTGATGGGCCATTCCGCGGGCTGCCACCTGGTGACGCTCGTGGCCCTCGATCCGCGCTACCTGGCCAAGGTCGACCTGCGGCCCGCCGACCTGGCCGGCGTCGTGGCCTGGAGCGGCGGCGCCTACGACCTCGTGCAAAAGGTCGAGCAGGGCGGCTCGTATGCCGGCTACATCAAGCAGACGTTCGGCGAGTCGCCCGAGGCATGGCGCGACGCCTCGCCCGCGGCGCACACCAAGGGCGTCAAGGACCGCCCGGCGTTTCTCTTCGCGTCGATCGAGCCGGGCAACGCCTCGCACCAGGCTTCCGAGCGGATGGTCAACCTCATCCGCGAGGCCGGCGGCAACGCCACTTCCAAAATGCTCGAAGGCCGCGACCATTTTGGCGCGAATCACTTCTTGGCGGCGCCCGGTGACGCGACGGGCAAGATCTTCCTGCAGTTCATCGACGAGGCAACGCGATAAGTAGGCGGCCGGCGATCACGCGCTGCAACCCGGTAGTCTGGCTGCAACATGGGTCCGATTGAGCAGTTTTCGTCAGGCAGGGTGCCATTGCTGGCCTGCCCAGTAGTGCAGAATCACGGGTGGCCAAGCCACCCGTGGCACCCGAAAAACCAGGACCTTCGATCTACCGGGCTGTCTGCCCAAGTCGAAACTCGATCGGGCGGGGGGCTGCCAGGGCCATTCTATGCATGGCCCTTGCTGGCAGCGGCAAGCCTGCCCGCCGGCGTGTCGGCGCGGAGTTGCACGATCATGTCGCGCGTCGCCGTTTCCACCGCTTCCTGCCAGCGCGACGCGCCGAAACGCTCGGCGTACTCGGGCCGCGCATGGGCGAAGATGATCCCGCGGGCGTTGTTGATGATCGCGCCCAGACCCCGTTCGTCGAACGTGCCGGCCACGTCGCGGGCCGCGGCCCCCTGACTGCCATAGCCGGGCACGAGAAACCAGGTGTGCGGCATCGCGCGGCGCAGCTCGGCGGCTTGCTCGGGATACGTCGCCCCCACGACCGCGCCCGACGAAACCGTAGCCGCCCGCGCCGGCCGTCTGCTGGGCGAGGGCTTCGACGTGCTCGGCCACGTGGCGAAAGACCGTCCGGCCGTCGGCCTCGAGATCCTGCAACATGCCGCCGCCGGGGTTCGACGTCTTGACGAGCACGAACATTCCCGCCGCCGCGCCGCCGCGCGTTTCGACAAACGGCGTCAGGCTGTCCGAGCCGAGATAGGGATTGACCGTCAGCGCGTCGGCGCCCCATGCGGCTTTGCGTCCCGCTTCCCAGGTACGCGTCGGCATAGGCGGCCGCCGTCGGGCCAATGTCGTTGCGCTTACCGTCGAGGATCACCAGCAGGCCGCGCTCCCGGGCGTAAGCGATCACGCGCCCAGCACGGCCATGCCCGCGGGCCCGAGCTGTTCGAAGAACGCGGCCTGCGGCTTGACGGCCGGCACGAGCGGGGCCACGACGTCGACGACGCCGCGGCAAAAATCCTCGTAGGCGGCGGCCTGTTGTTCGCGTCCGGCTCGCTCGCCGCGCGACAAACCCTCCGGCAGCGACGCATAGCGCGGATCCAGGCCGACGGCGACGGGAGCGCCCGTGCGGCGCACGGCCGCGATCAAGCGGTCGGCAAAATGCCCATCGGCATGGTGTACATCTTGTGGTTTGGACGGACTCACGACCATCAACACTCCAGAGCCGGCACTCCAGATCACTCGCACTTTATCGCCATGCATCGCCCCGCGGCCGAGGCGCATTGCGCGTGCTCCATGGTAGCGAAGCGAGCGGTCGAATCCAGCCGTTGAAAAGCCGGGGTCAATCTGCGATATTAGCCCAACGATGGTTTCGCCGGCGTATTCGCGAGTGCGAGCAGTGTGCCGGCGAGCCAATCCAAAGCGGGGCGTGGCGCAGTCTGGCTAGCGCGCTTGACTGGGGGTCAAGAGGTCGCAGGTTCAAATCCTGTCGCCCCGATTTTTGGCCGCAGTGCGGCCAAAAATAGAGCAGGAGAGCGGTAGAGCAGGGGAGCAGGTGAAGGCACGTTGCGCAGAAGTCGCCAGTCGATCTGCTCGCCTGCGGTCAGCTGCTCAACGGATCTCCTGTTCATCCTGCGAGCCTTCCGACGGCCTTCATGCTGGAGAGGCAGGAGGCCGGCCAAGGGGCTGTCTTCTTCGCTGACTCGAATGCCCCTCGCGCAGGACGTCGCACCCGAGTTCAGCGTTCTGCTGGACCAGTTGAACCGCGCAACTCTCTCAATCGCTATCAGAATTGCCAGCGTCGCTCACTTTCGATCCCAGTTTCGATGGGCCCAGATCGACCGTGGCCGTCCATCTGCCACACCAGCGACCGCCCGG
>CAWBCP010000012.1:0-315737 GCA_963787355.1 uncultured Planctomycetaceae bacterium | reverse complement strand
GAAAAAAGGCGCCGCGCCGCCCATTGGGCCAGCAGGATCGCGACGGGCGATGGGATTGTAGCGCATCGAACCCACGCGGCGCCGGCGCCATCCTGGCGGCGGTCGAGCTCGTTGATGCGGCTCGTCGAACGCCGAAGGCGTTCAACATGTCAGCCCAGGGCAACGCCCGGGCAACGCCCTGGCGGTAGGTGATCATTTTGACGTCAACTGCCGTCTTTAGCTGTCGTTGCCGTGGTGCTGCCGCTGCCGGCTTCACTCGCTGAGGACCGAACGCCGATTGTTACGGTTGCCTCAGGAAACACGGCCTGGACCGATTCGATGTCACGGTCGTCCACGTTTTCCAACACAATCTTTGAAAGGAATGGAGAAGCAATAATAGAGCGAAAACTGTCATCAAGACTCGTGTCAACGGGACGCGCATACCGGAATTGGTTTCGATCGAACAACTTGTGAATCATCTCTCGGCGAACCTGGACATCCCATTGACGAGAACCCCAGAGACCGATCATGCACATAAGACCGATGCCAATAAAGCCGATGAGAACAGTTAGGAGCGAGAACCTCAGGCGGCGGTGGGCGATCAAGGCTGTCATGACTACCACTACAATGCTGCGTCGAACGTCTGGCCGCATCGCTCCGCGAGGAATCGCGCTGCCCCTACTTCCCGCCCTTGAGGTGCTCGTCGTACCAGGCGATGGCCAGCTCTTGGGCTTGTTTGCGGGCGGTCAGGTAGATGCCGTAGTGGGTGATGCCCGGGATGATGACGAGTTTCTTGGGGCCCTTGTGGTCGCTCGTAGGCTTTGAGACCGTGGTCCTTGTTGTCGAACAGCTCTTCCTTCTCGGCCAGCACGAACAACATGGCACATGCGGGCGCGGTCGGCGTCTTCGACGGCGGCGTACTGCATCAGCTTTTCGCGAATCGGGCGCCGCACAGATTGCCGATCACCTTGGCGCCCGGCGGCGGGTAGCCGAGTTCGCCGTGCGTGCGGGCCGCGGCTTCGGAGAAGGTTTGTTCGCGGGCCTCGGGCGTGGCGAGCACGAACCGCGAGTCGAAGGCCGGCACCTGGCTGATCGTGGCCCCACGCGCGGGTCGCGGGCGGCGACGTAGACGACGTGGCCGCCGGAGTAGCTGCTGCCCCACAGGGCGATCCGCTCGCGGTCGCACTGCGGCTCGCCGTAGACCCAACTGACGGCGTTGTCCAGATCGGTGGTCTGGTCGATGGGGTCGACCACTTCGCGGACTTCCTGCACTTCGGCAGTGAACCGCAAGTCGCTGGTGCGCTCCTCGTGCGGTTTCACCAGGATGATGCGCGACTCGCTGGCGCCCCAGCCGCGATAGTCGAACGTCACGACCAGGTAGCCGCGCGGGCGAAGACGACGGCATCCTGGCGGAGGTTGGCGGCCACGCCGCCCCAGCCGTGAGCCATGACGATCGTGGGCAGCTTTTCGCTGGCCGGCGATTTGGGGGCGAAGACTTCGGCGGCCATCCGCGTGCCTTCGCTGGTGATCGTGGCCTTGCGGAAGGCGACGTCGTCGGGCGGCGTGAAGGGCGGGGTTTGCTTTGCTGGGCCGCCAGTGGCGCGGCGGCGGCAATCAGGAGTATCCATGCCAAGGTCAAGCGTCTGATGTCGTTCATGAGAGTACCTGAAGGGAAGGAGCAACAATGGTGTTCACGCCAGCAGTCTCGTCGACGACGCGGGCCCGGTGACCGAGGAGTCGGTCAGCGACTCGTCGCGGCCCTGGTGCGGGTAGGTGAGCTGCTCGTGGTCGAGGCCGAGCTGGTGAGAATCGTGGCCAGCAGGTCGGGACAGCTCACCCGGTCCTTCGACCGGCTGTAGCCGAATTCGTCGGTCGCGCCGTGGACGTGGCCGGCCTTGAAGCCGCCGCCGGCCAGCATCAGGCTGAAGGCGTGGCGATTGTGGTCGCGGCCGTCGCCGCTTCTGCGAGATCGGCAGCCGGCCGAACTCGCCGGTCCAGAGCACGATCGTCGAGTCGAGCAGGCCCGCGCAGCTTCAGGTCGGGATCAGCGCGGCGCGTCGGGCGATCGACCTGCGGGCAGAGCGCCTCCAGGCCGCTGCTTGATCTTGCTCGTGGTGGTCCCACGGCGATGCCGCCCGACTTGATCGGCGCCATGCACCTGGATGAAGCGCACGCCCGACTCGACCAGCCGCCGGGCCATCAGGCAGCGGGTGCCGAAGTTCCCGGTGGCCGGGTCGTCGAGCCCGTAGAGCTGCTCGGGTCGCCGGCGGTTTCGCCGGCCAGGTCGAGGACCGCCTCGGCGCTCGATCTGCATCCGCGCGGCCAGCTCGTAGTTGCGGATCCGCGGCGTCCAGATCGGTTTCGCTAGGGTAGAGCTTGCGCCGCTCCTTGTTCAGCCGCGCCAGCAGGTCGAGGTCGTTCTCCTGGATGCCCGCGGGCAGCTCGGCCGACGGGTGCAGGTCGAGGACGGCCGCGCCGCGCGACTGGATCTCGGTCCCGCGGAACAGGGCGCGGCAGCCAGCCGTTCTCCCACAGGGTCGTGCCGCCGTTGTTGTAGCCGTCGGGATCGCGGAGCACGACGTAGGCCGGCAGGTTCTGGTTCTCGGTTCCCAGCGCGTAGCTGATCCACGAACCGAGCGCGGGACGGCCGGGGAAGATCTTGCCCGTGTTGATGCAGCGGAGTGGCCTGCGGGTGGTTGTTGTTGTCGCTGAACATCGAGCGGACCAGGCACAGCTCGTCGGCGACGGCCCGACGTGCGGCAGCAGCTCGGACATCTCCATGCCGCACTGGCCGTGGCGGCGGAACCTGAAGGGCTGGCCATCAGCTTCTTGGCCTCGCTGCCGGGCTGGCAGCTCTCGACGTCGCTCCGGCATACTCCTGGCCGTTGCGCTTCGTCAGCTCGGGCTTGGGGTCGAACAGGTCGATCTGGCTGGGCCCGCCGACCTGCATCGAGCATGATGACGCAGCGGCGCGCGAGCGGGAAGTGCCGCGGCCGGGGCCGCAGGTCGCCCGCCCATGCGCGTGGCCGCACGTCCGCCGCGAGCCGCCGTCAGAGCGGAGCCGCATCCGCCAGGGCCATGCCCCGAACGCCGAGCCGCGACCCTTCGAGAAAGGCTGCGGAATACGCGACTGGCTCGCCTGGAAATCGGTCCATGGACACCTCCACGGCGGCTGGGATCGAGGCCGTCGGCTGGTGCGGGACGTTCGATCCCGATGCGGATCGGCGCGCTACTCCGCGTACAGGAATTCGCTGGTGTTCAAAAGCGCCAGGCACAACTCGGCGAGCGCCAGGTGGTTGCGGCTTCGGCGTCCGGAGCGGCCCGGTTCGCGGTAGACGTCGGCCTGGCGGTCGAGATAGCTCGCTGGCAGCACCGCGCTCGCTTCGGCGGCGTCGGGCTCACGGCGCCAGCGCCAGCCGGAACGCGGCGTCGATCGCCGCTCGGTCGGCGGCATGGCGCCCGCCGAGCGTGCCACGCGCCGGCAAACGCGCCCGCCTGCTCCGCCAGTAAGGCATCGTTGAGCATCAGCGAGCGACTGCAACGGGACGGCCGAGGCGTCGCGCCGCGCGACAGTTGGTCGCGACCAGCGGCTGGTCGAAGACCGTCAGCAGCGACAGGTTGTAGGCCCGCCGCGACACGAGATAGACGCTGCGGCGTTATGCTTCTGACGGCCGGCCCGTCCCGTCCTTGGCCGCGACCGTCGACCATGCCGTCGGGGCGAGCGGATCATGATGCGGGGGCCCCCCATCGCCGGGCTTAGCAGCGCCGCTGACGGCGAGCATCGCGTCGCGGATCGACCTCCGATTCGAGCCGCCGCAGCCGCATCCGCCACAGCAGCTCGGTTGCCGGGGTCCACCGTCTCCGGGTCGGCATCGGCCCCGGTTCGTGCGCTCCTGAGGGCCACGATCGCCGCGACGCCTGGCGATAGGCCGTCGAGCTCACCAGCAGCTTGATCGATCGGCTTCATCCGCCAGCCCGTCGGCCGGAACTCGGCGGCCAGCCATTCGAGCAGCTCGGGATGGGTTGGCGGTCGCCCTGCGTGCCGAAATTGTCGGCTGGTGGGCACCAGCCCGCGCCGAAAACGTGCTGCCAGAGTCGATTCACCGTGACGCGGGCCAACAGGCGCGGTGGCCGGCGCTCTCGGGCGCGGTCAGCCAACGGGCCAGCGCCAGCCGGCGGCCGCTGGTGCCTTCCACGGCGCGCGACGATCGGCGGCGCGGCCGTTGCTTCGCCGCTCGACAAGACACGCAGGAAGCCCGGCACGACCGGCGGGCCCTTGGCTTGCTCGACTGCCGCGCATCGAGCAGATGGGTGGCCGGCGGCGTGCCGACGTCGAACAGGGCCTGAATCTTGCCCCGAGTGGCGGCGGCTCGACTGGCAGTCCGCGATTTCGGCCTCCAGCTCGGACGCGCGATCGCGCGTTGTCGCCGGATCGCCGCGCGCGGACGTCCTCGGGCTTGATTTCCAGCGACTTGGCGAACCTGGCCGGCCAGGTATTTCTGGACTTCGCCGCGCTTGTTGGCCGGCGTTTCAAGGGCCGACTTGACGTCACCGCGAATCGCCTCGGGCAGCGCGGCCAGGCGGGCGTCGGCCAGCTTCTGGCGGACCGGATCGGTTCGCGCGGCGAGCTGGCCGCGCAACTGGCCGATTTGCTCGTCGAGTTCTTGATTGATGGCCGTGGCCTCGGCCACTTCGGCCGGTGCAATATCGGCCAGCGAGCGGTCGGGAACCTTGGGATCGAACGGCAGCACGGAGCTGCCAGGCGTCGGGATTGTAGGCCGGCACGAGGATGGCCATCAGCCGGTAATAATCCTCCTGCGGAATCGGGTCGAACTTGTGCGAATGGCAGCGGGCGCATCTGACCGTCAGCCCCAGCAGGCTGGTGCCCATGATGTCGAGCGTGTCGTGCATGATGGTGTAATAGTTTTGCTGGATCAGCCCGACGTCCTCGTGGGTCAGGTCGTGCGCGGTGCGAAGGTAGCCGGTGGCCACGAGCGGCCTGCGCATGGCGGGAGTCAGCCGCGGCGCGGCGCCAGTCGTACAGCTCGTCGCCGGCCAGTTGCTCGACGATGAAGCGGTCGTAGGGCTTGTCGTCGTTCAAGGCCGCGATCACCCAATCGCGATAGCGCCACTTGCCGTCGGCCAGCAGGATGTTCGTGGCGTCGACATCGAAGCCGACCGTGTCGACGTAGCCCGCCAGGTCGAGCCAGTGGCGCCCCAGCGCTCGCCGAAGTGGGGCGAGGCGAGCAGGCGATCGACCAGCCGTTCGTAAGCGTCGGGCGCCGCGTCGGCAAGGAAGGCGGCCTGCTCGTGCGGCGAAGGCGGCAGGCCCACGAGGTCGAGATAGACCCGACGCAACAGCGTCGCGCGGTCGGCTTCGGCGCATAGGCCAGCCCGGCGGCTTCGAGCCGCTGGAGCAGAAAGGCGTCGAGCGGGTTTCGCACCGCGCGGGCCTGGCGCGGCATCGGCACGCTCGGACGATCGAGGGGCCGGAACGACCAGAACTCGCGGTCGCTCGCCGAGACGGGCGACTCGGCCGCATCGCCGGCCCGCGTTGTCGCGGCGCACAGCGCGGCTAGTGCCGCGGCCGCGACCAGCGCCGCGCCCCACGCCTGAAAGCCGCCTCGCACGCTCGTTTGTCGTTGGCCCATCGCTGGTGGTCTCCGGCTCGCCATTTTAGGCTCTGCGCGGGCAAAAAGCGATTCGCGGGGCTCGATTGATCCGCGCAAGCGCCCGGCTTACGATGGCAAACAAGCAACCTAATTGGAGGACCAGTGCGATGGCGGGAAGGTTTCGATTCGTGGCGGTGTGCGGTGCGTTGATTGTCGCGGCTGCGGGCATCGCGGCCGCGGGCGCTGAGCCCTCGACGGGTTCGGCCGCGGCGGCAACGGCGAAGTTCGTCGATCTTTCGCTGATGGTCTCGCCCGAGCTGCCGGGGCCGTGGCCGGCGGCTGGGTTTCCGCCGTTTCACATGAACGGCTATCTGCGGATCGGGCCGTTGAGCGCTTACAACAGCGAAATCCTGGCGCTCGACGGCAACACGGGCACGCAGCTCGACGTGCCGCCGCACTCGATTCCGCATCCCGACACCAATCTGCCCAATGCCGGGCCATGGGGCCGGGTGTTTACCGACAAGGTGCCGGCCTGGCAGTTCGGCGGCGAGGCGTGCGTCGTCGATTGCCGCGACCTGGTCGAGTCGGCCGCCAACGGCCACAGCGCGCTGGTGAAAAAGGAGCGCGTGGCCGCGTGGGAGAAGACGCATCGGCCGCTGGCGTTCGGCGACGTGGTGTTGTTTCATAGCGGCTACAGCGACAAGTTCTTTCAGCCGCTGCCCGCGGGCCGCCGCTACCTGGCCGATCCGGTGGAGGGGCGCGCCGGCCTGGCCCGATCCCGATCCGGACTGCATGGAATACCTGGCCAGCCGCAAGGTGATGGCCCTGGCCACCGACAGCGCGAGCATGGGCCCGCTGCCCGACCTGGCCGAGCCGACGCACCTGGCCGGTTTGAAGTACGGCATGATCTGGACCGAGTCGGGCACCGGCTTCGGCGGGCTGCCCACGACCGGCGCGTTCTATTGCATCCTCAGCCCCAAGCATGCCGATGGTCCGTATGCCGAAGGGCGGGCCCTGGCCGTCGTCGGCGGACCGTTGGCCGGGCGGCTGATCGATGCGGCGCGAACAAGCGGGCCGTCGACCTGTCGGTGACGCTGTCGCCCGACATGCCGGCGTCGTGGCCGGGCGCGGGGCGGGCAATCACCGGCAAGGTTATCTGAAGGTGCCGCTGTTCTTTGCGCCGAACTTGGGCCGCTACCACGAAACGCACCTGATGGACGCCCACACGGGCACGCACCTGGTGCCGCCGTCCTACGCCCTGCCGCCGGCGGGCTTCGACAATGCCGACTACGCGCCGAGGTGCGCGGCTGGCTGGCCGAATACGAGCAGAAACATGGTCCGCGCGGCACGAGCGACGTCACGGCCGAAAAAGTGCCCCTCGATCAGACGTGCGGCGTGGCCCGGGTGATCGACGTCAAGCATCGCGTCGGCACCACGGGGCAGAACTCCTGGCCGCGCTCGCCGGAGATCACGGTGGGCGACATCCAGAAGTTCGAAACCGAGCACGGCCCGCTCAAGCCGGACGAAATCGTGATCTTTCGCTCGGGCTACAGCGACGCGTATTACAAGTCGCTGCCGCGCGGGCTGGCCTGCATGAGCGAGCCGCTGGAGGGCAAGCGCGAAGGCTGGCCGGCACCGGGCCCCGCGGCGATCGACTACCTGGCCGGCAAGGGCATCCGCTGCGTCGGCACCGACGGGCCCACGCTGGGCGGCGCCGAACCCAAAACGGCCCTGTGGACCTATTGGGCCTTGGGCACCAAGGGCATGGTCGGCGTCGAGTTCCTCACGCACGTCGACAAGCTGCCGCAGGGAGCGTACTTCCTGTTCGCGCCGGTCAAAGTGCGCGGCTGCCACGGCGGTCCCGGCCGGGCACTGGCCTTCTATTGACGCTCGCGCGTGCGAGGGACCGCGGATTGCTGCCATCGCGTGATAGCAAGCGACCAGCGCTGTCCCCCACTCTTCCCAGGCGGAATTATTGAACGCTCTTGCGCGGCTGGCCCGATAGGCATATCATGCCGGCCCGCGCGGGCGGATTTTTCACCCTCTTTCCAATGGCGTGCTGGCGCGCCACGAGTCTCGGAGAACAGCAGCATGGCAGGCGACGGCGCAACGCTGGTGGCACGGCGGCTGCGCGCGACGCTTGCCATGCCCTTTGCCAGCCATGAAGCGGCGGCGCTGCGCCAGCCCGACCCGACGCGGCGGCTGTTTTGGGCCTTTGCCGCCTTGCACGTGCTGGTGTGGACCGTCGTGCCGGCCCTGACGCACCCGAACCGGCCGCTCGACATGGTCGAGATGCTGTACTGGGGGCGCAACTGGCAGTTGGGCTATGCCAAGCACCCGCCGCTGCCGGCCTGGTTGGCGCAAGCGTCGTTCGTCATCGCGGGCGGGCAGGCCTGGACGCAATACCTCGTCGCCCAGTTGGGCATCGCGGCCAGCTTTTGGGCGGCCTGGCGACTGGGCCGCGAACTGGTCGGCGCTGGCCCGCGCTGTGCGCGGCGGCGCTGTTGGAAGCGTGCTCCTATTACAACCTGATGACCAACGATCTGAACAACTCGATCGTGCTGGTGCCGCTGTGGGCGCTGGCCACGCTGTTTCTGTACTGGTCGCTGGCGCGGGGGCAGCTTCGCTATTGGGCGGCCACCGGCGCCGCGATCGGCCTGGGCATGTTGGCCAAGTACGACATGGCCACGCTCGTCCTGGCGATGTTGGCCCTGCCGGCGATCAACGCCCGGGCGCGGGCGGCGCTGGCGACGCGGGGTCCGTGGCTGACGCTGGCGGTGGCCCTGCTGGTGTTCGCGCCGCACGTGGCCTGGATGGTCGGCAATGACTTCATGACGCTCGAGTATCTCAGGCATCGGGCCGGGCCGGCGCACGGTTGGCTCGATCACTTGAAGAACCCGCTGGAGTTCCTGTCGGCCCAGGCGCTGGCGCTGTTGCCTCTGATGCTGGTGGCCTGGCCGCTGTGGCGAGGCCGCTTGAATCGGCAGGCCTTGCGCGAGGTGGCCGCCGGCCCGCGCGACACCCTCAAGCGCGACTACCTGCTCGTCGTCTGCTTCGGGCCGTGCGCTTCGACGTCGCGGTGTCGGTGCTGAGTGGCTTGAAGCCGCAAAGCATGTGGGGCGCGCCGATGTGGACCTTCAGCGCGCTGGCGCTGTTATTTCGTGGCGCCGATGGCCTCGGCCGAGGCCTGCCAGCGCGTGCTCCGCCGCACGGCCGTGGCGGCGCTGCTGTTCGTGGGCCTGGTCGTGGCCCGCAACACGGCCCTGCCGTACCTCAAGGGCAAGGCTTCGCGCGTGCACTTTCCGGGCGTCGAGCTGGCCGGGGCGGTCGAGGACATCTGGCGGCGCGAGGCGGGCGGCCCGCTGCCGGTGGTCACCGGCTCGTGGTGGCCGGCGGCCAACGTCGGCTTGCATGTTGACGACAACGTGGCCGTGTACGACTTCTTCCAGCCCGAATGGAGTCCCTGGGCCGGCGACGCGACGCTGCGGGAGCGCGGCGGCGTGATCGTGTGCGACGAGGCTTCGGCCGAAGCGTTCGCCCGCGAAGTGCCGCGGCGGTTTCCCGACGCGCGGATGTTGAGCGACATCGAGCTGCCGTGGCAGACGGGTGCCGCGGTGGCGCCGGGGCGAATCGGCGTGGCGATCGTCTTGCCGCCGGCGGCCAGGGTCGCCAGGTCGACGCCGGCCGACGGCGCGGCGACGCGTTGAACGCGCGCCCCAAGCGGGCTGGCAAGTGCGTCCTTGTGCCCTTGGGCGAACGGCGGTAAGGTAAGCGCAGTCGCACTCACTTGTTCGACGGCAGTGCCAAAGCGCGGGTGGACACGCCAGCCGTGGCACCCGACACATTAGGGCGGGCGCTGGACGACGCCCTGCTTTCGCCTTGTTTATGGCCGAGCCGCAGCCCTCCGAACCGCTGTTGAAGGTGGTCGACCTGGCGAAGCAATACGGCTCGACCACGGCGCTCGCCGGGATCAGCTTCGAGGTGGCCGCCGGCGAGCTGTTCGGATTGCTCGGCCCCAACGGCGCCGGCAAGACGACGCTGTTGTCGATCGTCTCCTGCCTGATCGAGCCCAGCGCGGGCGAAGCCCATATCCTGGGCGCAAAGTCTCGACGCACGACCGCGCGCTGCGGCGGCTGATCGGCATCGTGCCGCAGGAACTGGCCGTCTACAACGAGCTGAACGCGCGGGAGAATCTCGCCTTCTTTGGCGGGCTGTACGGCCTATCGGGCGCGAAGCTCGACGAGCGGGTCGACGCCGTGCTGGCGGCCATCGGCCTGGCCGACCGGGCCAACGAGCGGGTGGCGAATTTCTCGGGCGGCATGAAGCGGCGGCTCAACCTGGGCGCCTCGATCGTCCACGAGCCGAAATTGCTGCTATTGGACGAACCGACCACCGGCGTCGATCCGCAGTCGCGCAACCACATCTTCGAAGAGGTGCGGCGGCTGGCCGGCGCGGGCGTGGGCCTGGTCTACACGAGCCACTACATTGAAGAGGTGCAGGCGCTGTGCTCGCGCGTGGGCATCATCGATCACGGGCGGCTGGTGGCCTGCGACAGCTTGCCGGCGCTGTTGCAACAGATGGACGGCCTGGTGCGGTTCCGCGTGCCGCAGGCCACGACCGCGTTTCACCAGCGGCTCGAGCAACTGCCCGACGTGCGGGTCGATGGCCGCGGCGACGCCGTGATCGAGCTGGCCTGCCGCGACGCCAAGGCCACGCTCGTGCGGCTGGTGGCCTTGCTCAACGAGTTTCAAATGGAGCTGATCAGCCTGGAGACGACCGAACCGAACCTGGAGCGCGTGTTTCTGCACCTCACCGGGCGGGCCCTGCGCGATTGATACGATGCGAACCTGGATCCTGGCCAAGAAAGACTTGCGGCTGCTGGTGCGCGACCCGCGCGCGCTGGTCGTGCTGTTGGCGATGCCGTTCATCTTCATCCTCGTGCTGGGCGTTTCGCTGGGCGAAGGTTTTGGCCAGAAACCCGACGACCGGCTGCGGATTTCGATCGTCGACCAGGACGCCGGCTATACGGATCCCGACGCCAAGCCCGGGCACGAGCAGGTGCACTGGTCGAAAGTCGTCGAGCGCGACCTGGCGCAGACGGCCGGCATTCGCGTCGAAGTGATCGACACGCTCGCCGAGGCCGAGCTGCTGGTGGCCGAAGGCAAGCGGGCCGCGGTCCTGGTGTTCGGGCCCGAATTCAGCCAGCGGGTGACGCGATGTTCGTTCTTGCCCGGTGGCGTGAACCCGTTTTTTCGCGACGGGGTGGACTTGAAAGAGCTCGACGCGCGGCTGCTGCGCGACACGACGCAGTTGACGGCCGCCTCGATCATCGAGCAGGTCGGGCAGGTCACGCTGCTGCGGGTCGTGATGCCGTGGATGATCGGCCGGGCGTTCGAAAAGATCGGCCAGCAACTGGGCCCGATCGTGCAGAACGCGCTGCGGCGGATGTTTCCCAGCTACGACCTGACGGGCAAGACCTGGGCCGCGCTGACTCGCAGCGAGCCGGTGCCCGAAGCCGGCGCCGCGCTGACGCACTATGAGCCGGCATCGGGCACGGGGCTGATCGGGCAGGGCGCAGCGCTACCAGATTCTGGTGCCGTCCTACACGGTGATGTTCGCCTACTTCCTGGTGCTGGCCGTGGGCTGGCTGTTCGTAGCCGAGCGGCGGCAAGGCACGCTCAAGCGGCTGCGGGCGGCGCCCTTGAGCTCGGGCGAAATCCTGCTGGGCAAGCTGGTGCCTTGTTTCCTGTTGTCGCTCGCTCAGGGGTTGTTTCTGCTGGTGGCGGGCCGGATGGTGTTCGCCATGAGCTGGGGGCCCGATCCGTGGATGCTGCTGCCGGTGGTGTTCACCACGTCGCTGTCGGCCATGGGGTTGGCGCTGGTCGTGGCCTCGCTGGCGCACAACGAAGCGCAGGTGGCGATCTACGGCACGCTGCTGGTCGTGGTGCTGGCCGGCATCAGCGGATGCCTGATGGGCGACCGCGAGCTGATGCCCGAGGCGATGCAGCGGCTGAGCCTGGTGACGCCGCACGCCTGGGCCCTGATGGCCTACAAGCAATTGCTGGCCAACGCGGGCCCGCCGAACGTGCGGCTGGTGTGGCAGGCCTGCGGCGTGCTGGCCGGTTTTGGGGCGGGGTTCATCGCCCTGGCGTGGGCGATCGTGCGGCTCGATCGGCAGATGTGAGTGGCGTGGATCTCGGGGCGAGACCGCGGGGATGGCAGCACGCATCGAGCGGCAGGGCCAGTTATGCGGCAAGGCCGCTGTGGAATGCGGCGTATGAAAGCGCGGCAATCGGTGGCAGCGGCACTAGTGCCAGCCAGGACCACAGCCAAATCGGCGGGAGTTGCATGGCGGCCAGGCGGCGGCGCTGCATGCGGAACATGGCTGCCGCGGCGGCGGCGAAGACCAGCAGGTCGAAAACCACGACAAAGCTCGCCGAGGGGGCCAGCGAGGCGATGATCGCCGGCGAAATCAGCACGGCCCCGACGAAAAACGTCACGGCCAGGTGCGCCAGGTAGTCGATCCGCTGCTCGCCGCGGAGAGCGATCGCGGCGGCCACGGCCAACACCAGCGGCCCGCAGCCAGCGGCCAGCATCGCCGCGAGCCCGCCGCTCGCCGCGCTCGCCAACTGCCAATGGTAGACCAGCGCCGCGCCCAGCATCCCGACCAGCACGAGCGCCGCGAGTGCCAGCGGCACGATGAGCATCAGCCGGCGGGCGACGGTCACCTCGGGCTCGCAGTCGCACACGATCCGGTGCTTGGGCGGGCTGATGACGCGGCGATTGTAGGAGATCGTCTCGTAGCCGACGCGCAACACCTGGCGAAGGCCGGGCAAAGCGAGGACGCGCACCAGCAGGTTGCGCGGCCGGTTGGCGGCGATGATCCACAACAGCGCGTCGCTGCCGCTGCGGGTCTCGCCCGTGTCGGAGTCGAACACCACGAGCTGATTCTTAATGCCGGCGGCGCGGGCCCGCTCGAGTTCCTCGGGCGGCAGGTCGTAGTTGGCCCGCGTCTGCTCGGGCGCGACCCAGCCGGTGGCCAGCAGCCAGCCGACCGTGGCGTTGCACATCGGGCAATCGCCGTCGTAGATGAGCGTCTTGCGGGTGGTCGCCACCGCGGTCGTCATCGGGGGCTCGCCATGTTGTTGGTCCTGAAGCATAGGCATGGCACTCTACAACCTTAACCGCAAGGGACCGGCAAATGCTAACCGCGCCAGGCCGCCGGCTTCTGCCGGCAGGTCCGTTGCCACCAATAAAAACGCCAGCCTGGCCGGAATCCGCGGATTCGGGCCAGGCTGGACACGTTCACGTACCGGCCTGGATCAGCGCGTCGCTTCAGTACTGCCACTGCGCCTTGGCCGCGGCGTTGCGGTAATTGCGCACCGGAATGGAGTTTCGGAATGCGGGCCGATAACCGTTGTACCCGTTGTAGCTGCCCGGCTGATACGAGAAGCTGCGGTTGGCCTGGGCCTGGGGGGCCTGGGCCATGGCGTTTCCACCCGCCGGCGCGGCCGCGGCGGCCGGCGCAGCAGGGGCCGTTTGCACGCAGCAGCAGCCATCCGCATAGGCGAACCCGCTCAACACGATCCCCAACAATGCCGCCATCGACAGAAGCTTGAACATAGTCCACCGCCCTTTCGATCTTCACGAGAGAGAATTTGAAGCGGGTCGGCGATGTTCTCTCGCGGCATGCGCCTGGCCCTTGCCTGGGAAAGGGCGGTCCGGGCCAGAGAGGGCTCGGAGGCCCTTGCAATGCGTAGTTTACCTTAATTCTAACGACCAAAGTAAAGCCCGGGTTGAGCACCTTTCTGACTTGTAAGCCATCTTGCAAAAACGAGGCCGGCACATGCGCCAGCCGATGCGCTTCGCGAGCAATTGCCGCACCTCGCAAGACTACTACCAGCCCGTTCCCCGTGACCAACCGCATCGGCTGGCCGCCGGTTGCAACTCGATCCGCGGGGCACGGTTACGGCCGACGCCCGGCCGGCGAGCCGACAGGCCGTGGGGCGGGCGCCGCCAGCCGCACGATCAGCTCCTCCAACACCAGCCGAGCCCGGGGGGGCGATGAGCTGCTGCCCTTGAGGGCCACGTCGGCCGCCAGCAGCCAGCGGTAGAGATGGCCGGCGCGGTGGCGGCCTAGGCGGCGGAGCTGGCCCTCGGCCTTGCCGAGCAGGAACGGTTTGACGCCGGCTTCGCCCAGCGCCTGGCGAAGGTTGGCCGAGCGGCCGTGCCCTTCGGCCTGCTCGATCAGCCGGCCCGCGGCCGCGAACCGCCGCAGGCCGGAAGCCATCTGGGCCAACAGCGCGATCGGCACGTCGCCGCCGGCCAGCAGCCGGTCCAACTGCACCAGCGCGGCGGGCACGTCGCCGTCGAGCGCCGCGTCGAGCATCTCCCAGGCCGTGCGGGTGCGCCAGCCGCCGACCGTGGCGCGGACCATGGCGGCGGTTACCTTGCCCCCTTCACCCGCCGTGGCGGCCAGCTTGGCCAGCTCCTGGTCGAACAGCCCCAGCTCGGGCTCGACGCTTTCGGCCAGCAGCTCGGCCGCGGCCGGCTCCAAGGTCGCGCCGTGCCGCTCGTGGCTCCAGGCGGCCAGCCATTTGAGCAACCGCGCAGGCGCGGGGAACTTGCACTCGATTTGCAAGCCGCTTTCGGCCAGCGCCTTGTAGAGCCGCGTCGTGGCCGGCCACTGCTTGACGTCCAGCACCAGCACCGAGGTCGAACCGCCGCGAGCGACGAGCTCTTCGAGCGCCGCGCGGTTGCGGCTGACGAACTCGTCGGCCTCTTCGACGACGACCACGTGGGGCCCGCCGCCAAACAAGACGCGCGTCGAACGCGCAGTCCGTCACGTCGCGCAACAGCGTCTCGCCGCCGCGAAACTCGGTGATGGAGAAGTCCGCATCCTCGCCCGAGAGCACTTGTCCCTTGAGGGCCGAGAGCACCTGCCGCTTGAGAAAGCTTTCGTCGCCAAACAGCACCGTGACGGCCGACGGCGGAAACTTGGCCGGCCTAGCAAGATAATCGAGAGCATCGACGGGCTTGGGCATGAGGGAGAGTTTACTCGACGCGGGGTCGCGGCGGCAGCGCGCCCACCTGCTTGCGGCCTGGTAGAGCGCCTCTCAACGGCCGACCGCCGCTGGATGACGGGAGTGCGCTGCCGTATTGCACGCGTGGCCCCGCGTGAATCGATCTATCGGCGTTTGGGGGGGCTAAGTAGAATTGGAAGAGTCGCAAAAGCTCTCTGTGGCGGAACTTAACCCATGCTGCGTTACTGGACCGCCGGCGAATCGCACGGCAAGGCCTTGCTGGCCCTGATCGACGGCTTTCCGGCCGGAGTGGAAATCGAAACCGAGTCGATCGACCGCGAACTGCGCCGTCGCCAGGGGGGCTACGGCCGCGGCGGCCGGCAACGGATCGAGACCGATCGCGGTCGAGATTCTCAGCGGCGTGTGGCACGAGAAGACGCTCGGCAGCCCGATCGCCCTGGAGGTGGTCAACAAGGACTCCAAGCTCGAGCGGCTCGACGACTTGCAGCGCCCGCGGCCCGGCCACGGCGATCTGACCGGGGCGCTGAAGTACTTGGGGCCGATCCGCGGCGTGCTCGAACGGGCCAGCGCCCGCGAGACGGCGGTCCGCGTGGCGGCCGGCGCCCTGGCCAAGCAGTTGTTGGCGCCAGTTCGGAATCACGGCCTTCGGCTACGTCGTCGAGCTGGGCGGGCTGCGCATCGAGCCCAAGGCCGGCACGCTAGACGAGCAACGCAAGCTGCGCGACGCCAGCGAGATTTACTGCGCTCGACCCGCGCGCGACGCGGCCGTCAAGGAGCTGATCGACGCCAAGCGGGCAAGGAAGGCGACACGCTGGGCGGCATCGTCGAGGTGCGCGTCGAGGGGCTGCCGTTCGGCCTGGGCACCCATGCCCAGTGGGACCGCAAGCTCGACGGCCGGCTGGCGCAGGCCGTGATGGCCGTGCAGGCGATCAAGGGCGTGGAGATCGGCCTGGGATTCGAGGCGGCCCGGCGGCCCGGGTCGCAGGTGCACGACCCGATCCATTACGACCCGGCACAGGCCGAGCAGTCGCACCTGGGCTACGTCCGCCCCACGAACAATGCCGGCGGGTTGGAGGCGGGCATGACCAACGGCCAGCCGCTGGTGATCCGGGCCGCCAAGAAGCCGATCAGCACGCTGCGCAAACCGCTGGAGTCGATCAACCTGGCGACCAAGGAGCCGGAAGAGGCCGCCTACGAACGGAGCGACGTCTGCGCCGTGCCGGCCGCCAGCGTGATCGTCGAGAACGTCGTGGCCTTCGAAATCGCCGCGGCGCTGATCGAGAAGTTCGGCGGCGACAGCCTGGTGGAAATGCAAGCCCGTTGGAAACTGTATCACGAGATGGCCCGCGGGCGGTAGCGCGGTGCATGGTCGCGCCGAGGGGGACAGTCCCATTTTGCTCCGCGACCATCTGTCGATGGTGCCCGTCCGCAAAATCGGGACAGTCCCCGGCGGTTGTTAGAACGGAACACGGATGTTCGCGCTTCACGAAAGAACGAAGATCTGGCTTTGCCGGCTGGCGTTCGTGGCCACCGGAGTCGTGCCGACCTGCGCGATCGGCGTGGCCGCGGTGGCGATTCGGCTGCCGGCCTATCGCAGCGCGCACGAGCGCGAGTTGGCCGCGCGGCTGGGCTGCGACGTGCGGATCGGCGCGGTGACGTTGCCGCGGCCGGGCACGACGCGCTACGAGCGGCTGGAAGTAATCGACGCCCAGCGGAATCAACTGCTCGCGCGCGTGCCGCGCGTCGAGTTGCGCGGCGACGACGAACGCCTGGAGGTCGACCTGGCGGCCGGCGCCATTGCCAACGGCGGGCGGCTCGACGCCTTTTGGCGCGTGGCCGACGAGTTGGTGGGACGCTTTCACGATCCGCTGGAGATCACGATCGCGGCCGAGCGATTCACGCTGCACCAGGAGAGCGGCGACGTCGCGTTTCACTCGATCGACGGGCACCTGGCGATCGGACGCGACGAGTCGCGGCTGGCCCTGCAAGGCCGCCTTGCCGCAGCACAGCTCGGCGGCGAGCCAGTCGAGTTGACGATCATCGGGCGGCGCGGGCGCGGAGCGTCGAGCCGCAAGGTGTCGCTGGCCACCGGGGCGGCCGCCCTACCCTGCTCGCTGGCCGTGTCGACGTGGCCCGAGGCCGAGCGGCTGGGGGCGGCGCGGTTCCTGGGGCAAATGGCGATCGACCAGCTCGCACGCGGCACGAAAGTCGAACTGAGCGGGCGGCTGATGGGCGTCCAGCTCGAGCCGCTGGTGCGCCCGCTGGCGCCGCACCGGCTGTCGGGCTTGGCCAACGTGAACATCGACCAGGCGACGATCGTCGACGGCCGGATCGTCTCGGCCGCGGGCAACCTGGCCGCCGGGCCCGGCGCGATCAGCCGTTCGCTCGTCGAGTCGGCCGAAACGGCGCTGGGCATGAAGCCGGCCGGCGAGGCGACGCGCACGGCGACAGGCACGATGGCTTACGATCGCCTGGGCCTGGCCTTCGTGCTGGAAGGCACGAGCGTGGCCGTGGGCGGCATGGCCGGTCGCGGGCACGGGGCCGTGCTGACGCATGGCGGCCAGGTGCTGGTGCGCGAAAGCGACTCGCCGCGGCGCGACGTGGTGGCGCTCGTGCGGCTGCTCGCGCCGCCGGCCACCCAGCGGCAGATGCCCGTGCGCGCCAGACCGACTGGCTGGCGCGGGTGCTGCCCTTGGCACCGGCCAGCGGAGACCGCGAGCAAGCGGCGCCGGCTCGCCGTTAGATCACCGGTGCCACGGCTGGCTCGCAGAGACAGCCGTGCAAGCTCGTCACGGGTGTCTGCATGCGCAGCCACCCGTGGCACCCGGCTTCATGCACTGGCAATGCCCGTGGCACACGGCTGGTGGCACTGGCATCTTGCCAGTGCTGACCTGCAACTGGTCTCGGATAGAGCACTGGCAAGATGCCAGCGCCACCAGGAATGCGAATCGGCTGCTGGCCGCTAGGCCAGGTGCTGTGCGCTCCACCACATTCGCTTGGGCAACAGGGCGCAGGCGATGATGGCCAGCTGGCTGAGGATGAAGATGCCCAGGGCCAAGAGCACGCCTTCGGTGAAACCGTAGGAGTGCAGGCCGACGCCCAGCTCGTTGACACCGAAGTAGGACCAACTGACGACCGCGTTGCCGAACACGGCCAGGGCCGCCAGCCCGCGCTCGCGGACGATGCCGCCCCAACGGGCGTGCAGCACCAGGGCGTTCCAGAGGACGATCATCAGCGCCCCGTTTTCCTTGGGGTCCCAGCCCCAGAAGCGGCCCCACGAGTCGTCGGCCCACAGGCCGCCGAGCACCGTGCCGACGAAGCTGAAGAACATCGCGAAGCAGACCGAGCCGTAGATCATGCGGCTCAGTTGCTTGCCGACGGCGGGGCTGAGGCTGGGCGTGAACACGCCGCGAAGGATGTACAGAATGCCCAGCAGCCCGGCGATGTAGGTGGTGGCATAGCCGAGGTTGATGCACACGACGTGGGTGGCCAGCCAGAACTGGGTGTCGAGCACGGCTTGCAGCACGCCCATCGTGTCGCCGTCGCTCAAGCCGGCCAGGAAGTTGGCGATCAACAGGGTGACGAAGCCGGTCACCGAGGCGATCACGCTGCCGATACCGAGCTTGTAGATCATTTCCATCACCAGGGCCAGCACGACGCCGCCCCAACCGATGAACACGGCGGTGGAGTAGAGGTTCGTCACCGGCGGCCGGCCGGAGATGTAAATGCGCGACACCAGGGCGAAGGTGTGAATGGCCAGGGCCAGCACGATCAGCCGGAAGGCGGCCTTGTTCATGGGGCCGGTCCAGCCGAGCCAGCCGAATGCCGCCAGCACGAAGGCGCCGACGTACAGCACGAGTGCCCGATAAAACGGTTCGAAGAAGTTGAAGTAGTCCTCGTAGTCGACCTTGGTGGCGTCGTAATCGGCCGGCGGGTGGGCGGCCAGCAGCGATTCGTATTCGGCCAGGTGCTGGTTGAACTCGGCGACGTCCTGGCGGTCGTAAGCCGCATAGAGCTCGGTGATGACCACGGTCGCGGGGTTCGGCTCTGTTTTCTGGGCCCGGGCCTTCAGCGCGTCGAACCAGGCGGCGGCGAAGTTCTGCCACTTGCCGTCCGGCGCCGCCGGCGGCACGAACAACGGCACGGGCATCTGCTCCAGCTCGTCGAGCTGGCGGACGATGGCCGCAAACATCTGTTCGGCGTTGGCGTGATCGCGGGGCAGCTCGGGCAGCTCGAAGGCCACTTGCAGCATTTGCACGGCGCGGAGCTTGCGTGCCAGCTCGAGCAGCTTCTTCTGATAGACGGTCAACTGCGCCGGCGGCAACTGCGAGGCCAACTGCGCCTGGCGCGACAGCTCGGCGATCTTCGGCGCGAACTCGCTGATCGAATAGCGATGGTCCGAGCGGCGCTTGAGGCCGAGCGTCTCCAGCACGTCGCCGTTGTCGATGCGAAACACCTTGTACTTGCGGGCGACCGTGGGCCGCCAGATCGTATCGGCGAACCACTGGATGGCCGGGGCCTTCCGGGGCGTCGGGCCGGTGTCGTCGATGAACGTCTGGTAATTCGACAGGTAGCGCAGCGTGTTGCGGGCCAGCGTGTCGAGCGGCTTGACGCGGCCCTCGCTGACCACCGGCAGGCGGCCGAACTCTTCGATTTGCAAGTCGCCCGAGGGCACGCGCGGCGGAATGGCCGAGTTGACGACCCAGGCGCCGAATGCCACCAGCACGCCCAGCCAGAAATAGCGGGCCACCGGCCCCAAGGGCGACAGCACGGGCGCGGCGATCGCGTCGTCGCGGCGGCGGCGCAGAAACCGCGAAAGCGTCAGCGAGAACTTCGCCAGCAGGCCGATGCCCACGATCATGCAGGCCACGTAGGGGATCATCCAGCCGGTGTTGGTCACCACCTGCAGGACGGTGCCCTCGCGCTGGACGGCCGGATCGAAGAAATAGTGATGCTGATAAAACGTTTCGCCGGCGAAGCGCAGCGGGTTGTTCATCCAGATCTTCACGTCGCGGTCGACGTTGCGGGTGGGGTCGGCCAGGTGCAGATCGGACGAATAGTTCCTGGCCGTCTGGGTGCCCAGGTATTTGTCGAAGCGGACGTCTTCGAGCCGCATCGAGTAGGGCATGTAGGTGCGTTTGAAGCGGAGCGCGATCTCGTACGGCTTGCCGCCGACGTCGACGCTCTGCGCGCCGCGGGGCATGAACTCGGTCATCGTCGAAACCAGGTAGGTGCCGATGGGCTGGTGCGTCTTCTTGTCGACGAGCTTGACGTAGGCTGCCGGCATGTCGACCGCGGCGTCGGCATCGGTGCCCTTGCTGCCGGCGCTCTTGGTGGCCTTGGCTTCGAGGCCCAGGCCGGCGGTGGCACGGTTGGCGTCGCCCGACTTGAGCGGCCCCAGGTTCGCGTTGTCGAAGTAGTCGACCACGTCGACGTCGAACGGCAGGCGTTCGTCGCGGATCGGCTGGCCCGATTTGAGCATGGCCTGCGGCACGACCACCACGTCGTCGGTCTTGGGATTCGAGTGGTCGACCACGGCCAGCTCGGTGGCGTGGGTGTTATAGAGGTAGTTGACCGTTTCGCCCTCGCGGATGCGCATCTCGTTTTCGACGTGCAGGCCGTAGACGACCAGCTCGTTGGCCATCACCAGGGCCACGCCGGCGTGCAACAACACGATGCCCGCCCGCTTGCGAAATACGAGCCAGCAGCCAGCCAGCAGCACCAGGGCGGCGAGCGCCCCCCTTGATCAACTGCCAGAGGATGCGCATCGACGAATCGCCGAGCGCCGCCTCGGGCCCGTGCGCCAGGATGTAGGCCAGCAGGCTGCCCAGCGCCAGCTCGGCGACCAGCAGCGTCCAGCGTTCGACCTTGCGCGCGGTCGAGTTGCAACATGGCGTACAAGCCGGCCAGCCACACGGCGATCAGGCACCACTTCATGGCGGCCCACATCGTGGGCCAGGCGAACGGGGCGGCGCCTTCGATCGTGTCCTTGCCGCTGCCGCCTTCGACGACCATCCACGTAAGCACCACGCCGGTGGCGATCACGGCCAGCCCGGCCAGCAGCCGCGCGCCGCGGGCTTGGACGGTGAACCGCAAGGCGTGCGCGGCCAGCAGGTTGACGCTCATCATGGCGCCGATCAGAAAGCCGCCGGGAAAAGGAAACTTGCCGGGGAGGTGCGGCGGATCGTGCGTGAAAAACGAACGGGGAAAGAAGACTTGAAAATCGATCCAGGCCAGCCAGGTGCGGAAGTATTCCTGCATCACCTGCCAGATGTCCTTGTCGACCTGCGCCAGGGTGCCGGCGAAGACCAGGAAGATGGCCATGGCGAACAGCGCCACGGTCAAGCGCAGCGAGGCCAGCGGCATCAGCAGGCGCGCCACGCTCGAGCCGGCCGACAGCGATCGTGCGCGGCTGGCCGCCACCAGTTCGTCGGGCTCGGCGTCGGAGAGGACGTCAATTGCCATCGCGTGCTCCGGACATGAAGGGGGGCCGCATGCCGCCGGCCGACGCGCGGCCCAGCAGGTTGACCAGCGTGGCCTTCGTGCCGTCGACTGCGATTTCGCTGGTTTCGCCCGGCAGTTGGTCGGCGGTGATCGGGGGCAGGCTCAACTGCCCTCGCCAGCGGTTGACGTTTTGCAGCACGTCGCTGGCATTGGGCAGCATCGTGACGGTCGTTTCCAGCGGCTTGCCGTCGACGGTGGCCGTGATGGTCGCATGGCGCGGCGCCGGGCCGGGGCTCTCGTGCCACCCCTCGGGCAGCGTCCACTGGGGCTTGCCGCCCTCGGCGAAGTGGACCGATTTGACCAGTGCCGTGAACGGCTCGTCGAGGCTGGCGACGGCGTCTTTCTTGCCCATCAACTTGAAGAACCAGATGGCTTCGCCGTGGGGCAGGATGGCGCCCAGCATGCGATCGGTCGGTTCGCCGCTGGGTTTGGCGGCGGGCTCTTCGGCGGGTTGAGTGCCAGCGCCGGCCACGGACTCGATCGGCACTGGCTTGGCGACCTGGTAGCGCTCGATGTGGGGCTGCTTCTGGCAGCCGGCTGCGACGAGGCCCGCGAAGGCCAGCAGCAACACGGCGAGCGGCAATCGAGCGATCGTCATGGGAGGCAATTGCCCGCGGTGAGCAATCCATGGGGAACAATGGGCCGCAACCCGCCTCGAAGGCCCCAGCGGAGCCGATCGCAGGAGGGCCGGTATGGGGCGGGCGAAAACGACGCAACTCGGCCCTAGGCAGGATTTTGGGCCACGAAACCGAACCCAAGCGGCGCGCCAGCCCGCGCTGGCACACCTGATTATAGTCCCGGCCAGCGGAAAAAGTACATATGCCCGGATGAAGGCAACCAGAAGTGCCTGCTGTCTTTTGTCGCCAGCGGCCAAACCTGCTTTGCGGCCAACATCCCATTCCTCCGCCAGCCAAAAATGCCGGCCTCGCTTGTGGGCCGTTGGCCCACAGGTTGGGGGCGCGGGTGTCCTGCGACTCGGCTCAACAACGATGGATCTCGCTCCGCGCCGACGAGTGAGGCTGCCTCCCACCCACCCCGCTCAACCCCCCGCCCCGTCGGCGGCGGCGGCCACGGCGCCGTGGACGACGACTTGCTCGCCGAGCTGGGCGGGCACGATCTCGTAGCTGCCGACCAGCGGGCCGAAGACGTAGCGCTCGGTTTCGATCCGCAGCGGATCGAGAAACAGGCTGGCATCCATCAGCGACACGCCGCCGCCTATGACCACGATCTCGGGCGAAACCAGCGTGATCGCCTGGGCGATGCCCCAGCCGAGCGCCTGGCAGGCATGCGAGAGCACTTCGCGGGCCACGTCGTTGCCTTCGATGGCGGCCTGCGCGATCATCTGGGCGGTCAACTGCTCGACCTTGCCGCCGCAACGCTCCCACAGGTCGCCGGCGTACTCTTCTTCGGCCTCTTCGGTTTCGATCAGCCGCTGGCGGACTTCGTCGGGCGTTGTGCGGATCAGCCCGCTGGTCAGAGGGATGAAAGCGTGCGAAATGCGATCGCTTAGCCGGGCTTGCGCGGCGGCCGCGATGCCCCAGCCGCTGGCCAGCGATTCGACGGTCTGGTCGGGCCGATCGGCGTGCAGGCCGGGCCGCAGGTGGCCGATCTCGGCGGCTGCGCGGCCGTTGCCGCGGTAGATGTGGCCATCGACGACCAGCCCGCCGCCGATGCCGGTGCCCACGGTGACGTAGAGCACGACCCGGCGGCCGCGTCCGGCGCCGTGCCGGGCCTCGGCCAGGGCCGCCACGTCGCAGTCGTTTCGCAATACGGCCGGCAAGCCGAGCGTGAGGCGGCACCAATCGACCAGCGGAAACCGCTCCCAGCCGTCGACGTGATGGCTCTTGGTGATCACGCCGCGCGTCGAATCGACCGGGCCGCCGAAGCCGACGCCGATGGCCGCCACGTGGTGCCGCGCGGCCAGCGGGCGGGCGGCCGTTTCGATTTGCTCGAGAATGCCGACGGCGCCGCGGCTGGGCCGCACGTCGAGACGCTCGATCGCCGCCAACGATCCATCGTCCGAGCCCACGCCGAGTTGCAGCTTGGTGCCGCCGATTTCGATGCCCAGGTAGAGCGGTCGTGCGTGGCGAAACGGTTTGGGCATGGTATCGGGGCAGCCGCCGATTCGTCGGGCGGCCGCGAACTTCGTGGATACAAATCGCCGTCAGCCCCGTTGGCCCCCCTGCCCTGCCGACGGCCGGAGGTCAGGCCGTGCGGTACGCCCCTCGCTGTTGATGCGGGCGAACACGTCGTTGAGCACCCAGTGGAACAGGCGCCAGGTGGATGCTCTCGACCATGCCCATGTCGTCCAGCGGCACGTGCAATCCGCCGTGGGCGGCCTGTGCGCAGCTTGCCGCCGTCGAAGCCGGTCAGGCCAAAGCTTTTCAGCCCGTGGCGGTTGGCCCAATCGACGGCGGCCAGCACGTTGGGGCTGTTGCCCGAGCCGCTGATGGCGATGGCCAGGTCTCCCTTGCGGCCGTAGTTCATCAATTGCTGGACGAAGATCTGGTCGTAGCCGACGTCGTTGCCCACGGCCATGATCCAGCCCAGATTGTCGGTGAGGCTCAAGATTTTGAGCCGCCTTTTGGTTTCGTCGCGGAGGTGTTCGTGCTTGAGCGTGCTCTTGCCGAGGTCTTCGGCCATGTGCGAGGCGGTCGTGCCCGAGCCGCCGTTGCCGAAGACGAACACGAAGCGGTCGTGCTGCCAGGCGTCGAACAGCAGATCGGCCCAGGCTTCCAGCTCGCGGTGCTCGACGCGGTCGAGCTCGCTGTGCAGCCGCTTGAGATAATCACTGACGCCGAGAGACGCACCGAGCATGGAGTTTGTTCGCGAGCTTTGCTGGTTGGGGAGATTCAGAGGCGCATGGCCCTGGAACCCTTTAGTTTAGCGAGCAGCCCAAGGGCCAGCCAGATGCCGGCCGGGATGGGATGGGACCGGCATTTGTGCGAGTTCGACCCAGAGTATCGCATCGAGATGAACGCGCCGGTGCCACGGCTGGCTCGCAGAGACAGCCGTGGCGCCGCGGCACGGGTGTCGGCAAGCGGCCACCCGTGGCACCCCGATTCACGGCGACCGCGCCCGTCGTACCCCGATTCACGGCGACCGCGGCAGGCTACTTACTGGGCCGACGACTTGGTGCCTTGCGGCGAGGCGCCGATCGGCATGCCTTCCATCAGGGGGCGGGCGGCGACGGCGTAGCCCATCTGGTACAGCTCTTTCTTCAGCTTGCGGAAGTCGGCGAAGCTGTCGGGGTAGGTCCAGACGGTGATCGTGACGTGGCGGGGGTTGAGCATTTCCAGCTTGTCGCGGAATTTCGAGTGCGGGGCCAGGGCCTGGTCGATCGTCTCGCCCAATTGCGAGGAGACGGGCAGGAACTCGATGTAGGTCACGGCCATCATGGTGCCGCGCGGCGTCTCGAGCCGCGCCATGTTGTAGCGCAGGCTGAAGCCGCCGATCGGGCCCAGCGTGTCGGTCACGTCGGGCTCGTCGCGCAGCCGCGACTTCTCCTCGCGCAGCACGCCGTGCAGCTCGTCGATCAGCAGGTCGAACGGCACGAAAACCAGCCGGCCGCCCAACAACTGGAAGTGCGCCTCCTTCCCGTCGACCGTCTTGCTCAGCGGCGTGGGATAGCTTTCGATCTTGATCGTCTCGGGCGCGGGCACCTTGTCGGCGGCATCTTTTTCGGCTTCGAGCCGTTCGAGCTCGGCCTGGGCCAGCGCCAGGTCGCGCTCGGCGTCGTAGCGGCCGCGCGTCTTTTCATCGAGCGCCTCGCGGCGCGCGGCCAGCTCGCGCTCGACGGCCGTGACCATGGTTTCGACCGCGCCGCGCTCGCGAACGCGCGCCGCCAGCTCGGCCTGGACGACCTTCATCTGGTCGGCGATGCGGCGGACGTCGCCGTCGACCGCGTCGGCCTCGGCGTGGGCGGCGGCCAACTTGGCGGCTTTCGAGTTGCTGGCAAACGCCATGGGAAAATCGCGGGCCCGCTGGCCCACGACCATCACCAGGATGATCAAGATGCCGACGAAGTTGCTGATCACGTCGAGAAAGGAGTCGACGCCGGCAGATTCGTTTTCGGCTTCGCCTTGTGACATAGTTCGCTCGCTCGCTCGGCCATCGTCGTGGCCGTCTGACTTGGATCAACGCCGGAAGTTCTTTTTGGGGGCCGGCTGCGTCGCCGTGGCCGGCGCGGGACGCTCGTGCACGTCGAGCCCGCTGTCTTCGAGCAGGGCCTTGACCTCGGCATAGCGGTCGGCGGCGCCCGGCTGGATGTCCATCAGCAGCGTGGGCCGCCAGTAGAGTCCCTTGCCGGGCGTGCCCCAGGCTTTCATGTGCTGCCAAACGCCGTGCACGAATTCGTCCATCGAGTCCTGCGCTTTTTCGCCGACCTTGACTTCGGTCGGCGGCTGGTTGGCGCGCTCCGAGGGAATGATCAGCCGGTCCTTGAAGCAGTAGACGAGAATCGGCCGCGTGGCGGCCGATTGCGCGCTGCCGCCTTCGGGCAGTCCCCAATCGCGGCCGCGGGCATGGGCCAGGCTGCGGTGCTGCTTGCCTTGCGGGGCCTGTTGCGAAGCGGGCCCGCCGCCCATCTGCACGTTCATGCTCGGTGGCGTGCCCGAGGCGGAAGAAGAGGCCGAACCGCTGCCGGCCGACGAGCCGCTTTGGCCGCCGGAGGTCATCTGTCCGGCCGATGACTGGCTGGGCGAGCCGCTCTGGGCGCCGGAGGAGCCTTGTCCGCGGGCCGTGCCGTTGCCGCCGCCGGTGGCGTCGTTGCGGGCGACCGCTTCGGGCGAACCCGTGCGCTCGTTCTGGCCTGCCTGGGCGCCGTTTTGCGCGTCCTGCGAAGAACCGTTCGAGCCGTACGGACTGGCGGCGGTACCGTAGCGATCGCCAGCGGCGCCGGCCGCGGCGCTGGCGGCGAGCTGAGCGTTGGGGTCGCCGGCGGCCGCTTCGCCGATGCCGCCGCCGCTGCCGGCGATCGGCTGCCCATAGCGATCGACGCCGCCGGCTTGGTCTGCGGCGCCTTGCCCACCGCCCTGCCCATCGCCGACGTGCCCGCCGCCGACTTGCCCGCCGCCGGCTTGTCCGGCTCGAGTTGCCGAGGCCGTTAGCGGCACCCTTGCCATAACGGCCCGAACCGTTGGCGCCGCTGCTGTCGAAAACCGATCCGCCCGTGCCGGCCAGGCCGCCACCGGGGCCGCGACCGCCGTCGCCCAGCGAGTCGCCGCCGCCCGGGCCCGTGCCGCCGCCGCCGGGGCGACCCCAACGACTGCCTGACTTCCACTCGGTGTCGGGACCGTTGCCACCGCCGGAACCGCGTTCGGCCGAGAACCCGCCGCGAGAGCTGGCGTGATAGGTTTTGCGAGTGCGGCTGCGGGCCAATTGCGGCGAGGTGAGAATGTACTCCCGCTGCCGTGCGCGGGCATCGGAAACGGCCTGGTTGGTGATATCGGCCAGCCGCGAGTTGGCCGCCGGGAAGGCCAGCTTCCAATCGGCCCCGATCAGCTCGTAGCCGAAGTCCGAGGCCCACGAATTGAGCGCGGCCCGCGCCGCCAGGTAGGCCGGCACGCCGTCGGGGCGCACCAGCAATAGCGGATAGGGCTCGCCCACCTCGCCGGGCGCGGCATTGGCCGCGTAGAACTCGCTCATCGCCCGCAACGACGAAGCCAGCGGATTGCCGGGCCCCAGGAAGCCGATGAAGTCGTCGGAATACAACTCGACGCCTTCGGGCTGCAGCACGATGGCGTCGCCGCGGCACTCGATGTAGATCGGCCGGCGGTGCGTGGAATGCGATCCTTCGTAGGGCACGACCGAATAGGTGACGGCTCGCGCTCGCGACTCGCGCCGCGCTTCGTCCACTTCGACCCGCGCGCGTTCGACGCGGGCCTTGACGGCGGCCAGGCGGTCGAGCGATTCCCGGCTTTGGCTGTCATCGGAGTTTTCGAGCCTGGCGAGCTCCTCGGCGGCGATCTTCAGCTTGTTGAACTTTTCGCGGAGGCGGCGTTCGTGGTCTTCGATGTGGCTGAGCCGCAGCCGCTCGTCGGCCAGTTGGGCCTCGGTCTTGGCGCGGGCCTCGTTCATCTGGTCGATGCGCCAACGCAGTTCATCGAGCGTTTCCTGGCTGCTGCTGGCGGTTTCGGTTTCGGCCTTTTTCGTGGCTTCGATGTCTCCGTGGCGGGCGAAGGCGTGCAACAGCACCAAGATGCCCCCATCGTGCAGATGAGGGCATCCAGGAATGGGAACATCTGGACGCCGGTGCCGGCTTGCGGTCGTGCGCGCTTCTTCATTCGCCACGGCCTCGCCGAACGTCGGGGGTCAGGCTCATCGGCCGTGCTCGCTTCACATGGTTGACAGCTTTCGGCGCGGCAGCTCGCGGCCGACCTCGTGGCGCGCCTGCGGGCGCGCGAATGCGGCCCATGAACGAGCGCGTGGCCGGCGCGCAAAGGCGAACGCCGACTGGAGGTTAGAATCGGCGTAAACGCTACAGCTTCTGAGCGAAACTAGCTAGAGCGACGACGTTGCTGGCCGGCCGCTGCGCGCGCGGGCCGGAAGCGGCGCCAGCTAGGGGGGATCGGACCGGCGTCATGGGCTTGGACGACGGCGTGCTAGCGACGCCGGGTGCCACTGCTGGCTTGTCCAGCAGTGGCACGCGGCGTGACTGGACGAGCCGGCAGTGGCAGCCGCACGGCAATGCCGCGCGACGGGTGCCGGCCCCGATGCGCGAATCGGCAGATTTTGCCAAAGTCGCCTGGCGCGCCTTACCGATACTCCTTGCGTCAGGCTTGCACGGCCCACGCGACCGTGCCGGCCGCCAACCAAAACAAGATCTTCAAGCGAGCCATCGCGGTCCGGTACCGGGGCCGCATCATCGTATTCCCAGGGGGGATTAGAACAGTCCGGAACGGGTCCCTCGTGGACCTGTCCGGACTGTTTGACTTTGGTGCCGAAGCCACGGCACGCCGCGGCCCGACGCACCGCCGAACCCGAGGCCGGCGAACCGCGGCCGTGCGGCTCACGCCCGATAGGTGGCGAAGCAGCGGGGCGTTTCCCAGAGCACGGCCTCGACGACCGGGAAACCCTGGCTGCTGGCGTACTCGAATATCAGCCTGGCGATGTTTTCGGCCGTGGGATTGGCGTCGATCAGGTACATCGGCTCGCCGAGCTTTTCCAGCGCCGCGCGGGCCGGGTCGTCGCGGTGCAGGATCATGCGGTGATCGAGATTCGCGTCGATCCAGTCGCTCACCACCCGCTTGATGTCGGTGAAATCGAGGACCATGCCGTGCGCGTCGAGCTGGGCCGCTTCGATCGCGATGATCGCCCGGCCGTTGTGGCCGTGCAGGTAGCGGCATTTGCCATCGTAGTTGAGCAGGCGATGGCCGTAGCAGAAGTCGATTTCGCGAGTGACGCGGAACATCAGCGGGCCCTTTCCATTGCCGGCGGCCGGCGCGGGACGTGGTCGTAGCGGGTGGCGTCGTCGAGCCCGGCGGCCGCGAATGCCTGTTGCCGCTCGGCACACTTGTTACACCGGCCGCAGTGCAAGGTACCCGCCGGCGCCAGGCACGAGAAGGTAAGCGCCAGCGGCAGCGCGGCGGCCTGCTGCATCACTTGCCGTTTGTCGAGCGCCGCCAGGGGGCGAACCAGCTCGACATGGCCGCCCACGGCCAGCTCCATCGTCCGCGCGAAGGCGGCAAAAAATGGATCGCTGGCATCGGCAAAGGGGTTCGACGCCAGCGCGCCCGAGCGCCAGCCGCTCGACGCCGTGCAGCCGGCACCAGAGATCGGCTTTCAGCAAGAGCAGCGGGTTGCGGCCCGGCAGGTAGACGTCCTCGTCGGGCGTGTCGGCCTGGGGGATGTCGCGGCCCGTAATGCTCCAGTGGCTCTCGTACAAGTCGGCCAGGGGCAGCGCCAGCACGACGAGCTCGGCAAGATGCGGCGAGGCGATGGCCGCCAGGAAGCGCTCGGCCCAGTGGCGCTCGGCGGCCTGCCAGTGAAGCTGGCTGTCGACGTACAGCGGCTGCACCGCGCGGCCTTCGGCCGCCAGCGACGCCAGCAGCACCGAGCTGTCGATCCCCCCGCTGAACAGCACCGCGGTCGTGGCGTTGGACGGTGTCTGGGTCACGCAAGGGCTCGGGAGCAAGACAGGTAAAACGGCCAAACCGCTGGCGACGATCCGTAATTGTACGCCGTGGGCCGGGGCCTCGCGAGACCCTGGCGGCCGCAGGCGAGGAAGGTGCGCGTGGACGGGCGGTTGCACTTGTGGCCAGCGGGATGGGGCACTAAACTTCGCGGCCCAAGAGAGTGCCTATCTTTGGGTCCGCTCGGACTTTGCTCGCTTGGGTTGGCGTCTCGTCACGATCGCGTCGTCCCCATCACAACCGGATTAATATGCGCCACCCGACTCGTGCGTTGTCTCGGACTGTTGTTCCCTCGCGCGTTCGCAACGCGCTGTTGGCCGTAGCGGCCCGGCGCCGCGGCGCTCGCGGGCCGCGAAATGGGCCGCCTTGCTGGCCGGGCTCGCGCCGGAGCGCGACACCACGGATAAACCCGCCGGGCGGACGGATTTGTGTTGAAATGGAGAGTGGGGCTTTTAGAATGAATGGTGGCCCCCCGCTTTCCGCTTAACTCCTAAGTTGAAAGGTGACTTATGAGGATCGCGGTCGTCGGTGCCTGGATCGTTTCCTGTCTTGCGTTGGCGGTGTTGTTGGCGGCGGTGGTTCCCAGCGTTGGACGGGCCGACCGCACGCTCGCCCCCGTCGTGCCCAAAGGGGCCAGCCTGATCGCCCTGGCCACGGCGGCCGGCGAAGGGCGGCAGCAGATCACGGTCGTCGACCCCGAAACGCGCGTCCTGGGCGTGTATCACATCGACTTGTCTAGCGGCGAAATCGCGCTCAAAAGCGTGCGCAACATCCACTGGGACCTGCAGATGGGCGAGTTTAACAGCGTGCGTCCGTTGCCGCTTGAAGTTCGCTCCATGTTGGAGCAAAAATAGAATATTCAGGCCCGAACCGGCCGCACGGCGACGCCGTGCCGGGTTTCGGGACGCGTGTGCAAACCGCGGCGGACTTGCCACCGGGCAGGCCCGCGCACGGGGGAGGCCTCGATGGCCCGCAAGTTTGTCGATCTGGAAGAAGCCGCCAAGATGCTGGGCATCGCGCCCGAGACGCTCACGGAAATGCGCGAGCGGCAGAAGATCTACGGATATCGGGACGGCGGCAGTTGGAAGTTCAAACCAGAGGACGTCGAGCGGTTGATCGCCGAGCGGGAATCGGCCGAACAGGAGGGGGAGTTCGCCGAGCTGGACGACGATCCCGATTCGATCCTGCTGAGCGAAGTCGAGCTGGGCGCCTCGGATGAGAGCACTTCGAGCACGATCATCGGCGGCAAGCCGAGCGACCCGGCACAAAGCGACATCCAATTGGCGCAGCCGAAACATGACAGTGACGTCGATCTCGATGCGCCGATGATCGGCAATCCGACGAGCGGGTCGGACGTGTTGGGCTCGGACTCGGCCGCGGTCAAGCCGGGCTCGGGACTGAGCCCGCTGTTCGACGAATTGGACAACCTGGATCTCGACATGGCCAGCGCCGCCGACAGCGGTATTTCGTCGAAGGCGATGGGCGGCAGCTCGCTGGAGTTGGACGCGCCGCCGGCCGGCAGCGACCTGGAGCTGGGCTCCGACGCGCTGAAGATGGAAGGCTCGAACCTGGCTTTCGGCGGCGACGACATGTCGCTCGGCGAGGGCTCGGGCCTGCAGATGGCCGAAGCCGGCGAGGGCGGCTCGGCGATCGATCTGACCGGAGCCGAGGACGACGACCTGGTGTTGGGCGGCAGCTCGCACGGCGACCTGTCGCGGACCGGCGACAGCGGGATTTCGCTGCTGGACCCGGCCGATAGCGGCCTGTCGCTGGAAAGCCCGCCGCTGGAGTTGGGCGGATCGGCGGTCGAATCGCTCGAGCTGGGCGAAGACGACCTGCTGGTCGAAGACGAGCCGCTGAGCGCGCCGGCGGCCAAGGCGCCGGCGGGCAAGGCCCCTGCCGCCGAAGAGGAAAGCGAAGACGACTTCCTGCTGACGCCGTTGGAAGAGTCGGCCGCCGAAGAGTCCGATTCCGGATCGCAGGTGATCGCGCTGGAGGGGGACGTCGAATTCGAAGAAGCCGGCGCCGGCGCGAGCGGCGTCATGACCGAAGAGGAGTCGGACGAATTCGGCGCGGGTTTGCTCGAAGAAGACCTGGGCGAGGGACTTGGCGCGCCTGCGCTGGGTGGCGGCGCGGCATTGACCCCGGCGGCAACGCTGGCCGCGGCCGCGGCGCCGGCCACCGGCGGCGCCATCGCGGCGCCGAGCCGACCTGGTCGGCGGCCAACGTGCTCAGCCTGGCGCTGTGCGCGGTGATGTTGCTGTTCGTCGGCATGTTCACGTTCGACATGCTTCGCAACATGTGGAGCTGGAACGAAGCTTATAGCGTCAACAACACGCTGATGGATTCGATCTTGAGCTGGTTCGAAGGCTAGCGTGGCCCGACACGGGGTGCGCGTGGCCGGCGGCGAACGGGTGCCGCGGCGCGGGCCGCCGATGCGAACGAATAACGGGTTGATTCGAAAGGAGTCGAATCGATGTTCCGCAAGCGCGATCTCTTCTGCCTGCTGGGCGCCGCGGCGCTGGCCAGCATCGGCTGCAAAATGGTCTCCCAGAGCCAATACACGGCCATCCAGTCGCAAAACCGCGCGCTGACCGAGCAGACGCGCAGCCAATTGGCCGAGATCGAAAACCTCAAGGTCCACACGCACCACGTCGAGGATCAGTTGATCCGCGCCGAGGAAGACCTGGCCCGGCTCGAAGAGCAATCCGGCCACGGCGGCAAGCTGGCGCGGACGGCCGTGCCCAACGGCGTGAGCGTACACCTGGCCGACATGGCCCAGCGCTTTCCAAGCCTGCAATACGACGAACGGCTGGGCGTCTGCAAGCTCGACACCGACTTGTTGTTCGACTCGGGCGATGCCGAGTTGAAGCCGGGGGCCGAGAGCATCCTGCGCGAGTTCGCCAGCGTGTTTCAAACGCCCGAGGCCCGCGATTTGAAGATCATGGTCATCGGCCATGCCGACGCCCTGGGCATCAAGGGGCGCGAAGTCCGCGAGCGCTATCCGAGCAACTGGCACCTGAGCGCCGGCCGCGCGCTGGCCGTGGCCGACCGGTTGCGCAAAGCCGGATTGCCCGAAGACCGCATGGGCGTGGCCGGCTTCGGGCAGTACCAGCCGATTTCGCCGAACGACACCGCCGAGTCGCGGAAGAAGAACCGCCGCGTGGAAATCTACGTGCTCGGCCCGGAGACGCCCGTCGTGGGCTGGACGGAGAACCACGACACGGTGTATCGGTAAGCGTGTCCCCCCACTAACCCGACGCGCAAGCGCGGGCTCCTCGTCTGCCGCCACACAAACCGGACGCGCAAGCCCGCCGGCGAGGCCCTTCGTCGGCTCTCCCTCGCTTGCGCATCGGGTTCGTGTGAAGGAAGCTGGCGCTGCTGAGGCCGTTGGCCTGACGTCGTGCATGGCCGAAGGCGACCCAGGGAGATTTCGACGGCCCGACCACAGGGCCCGGCCTGGAAGCGGCCGGCTACAGGGGCGGCGAAAGTGTGGTGGCGTGGAGGCGGCCGTTGGGGCATACTGGGTAGTTGGTCCGCCCTACCTTGTCCCTTTCGCCCCCTGATGAGCACGACACCTGCCGCCAGTCCGCTGCCGGGCACGCTCTTGCCCTGCTACGTCTTCGATTCGCATCAGGAGTTGGCCCGGCACGTGGCCCAGCTCATCGCCGGCGTGATTCGCGACCGCGCGGCGCTGGGCCAGCGGGCCGTGCTCGGACTGCCGACCGGCAGCACGCCGGTGGGCATCTATCGCGAACTGATCCGGCTGCACCAGTGCGAGGGCCTCGACTTTTCGAACGTCGTCACGTTCAACCTCGACGAATACCTGGGCCTGGGGCCCGACCGGCTGCAAAGCTACCGCCGCTGGATGCAGGAGCACCTGTTCAAGTTCGTCAATATTCCGCCGGAAAACATCCACATTCCCGACGGGCTGACGCCGAGCGAGCGGCTGGACGAATATTGCCGCGAGTACGAGGCGGCGATTGCCGCGGCCGGCGGCATCGACTTGCAACTGTTGGGCATCGGCCGCAACGGGCACATCGGTTTCAACGAGCCGTTTTCGGCGCCGCAACTCGCCGCACCCGCGTGGCCACGCTCGACCCGGTGACGCGGCGCGACGCGGCCAGCGATTTCTTCAGTGAAGAAAACGTGCCCACGCAGGCCATCACGATGGGCCTGGGCACGATCTTCGACGCCCGAAAGATCGTGCTGATCGCGCTGGGCGAGCACAAGGCGGACATCATTCGCGAGACGGCCGAAGGCCCCGGCACGCCGCGCGTGCCGGCCTGCTACTTGCGCGACCATCCCGACGCCACGCTGCTGGTCGATTCGGCCGCCGCAGGCAAGTTGACGGCCGTGGCCACGCCCTGGCTGTTGGGCAAGATCGACTGGACCGACGCGCTGGTGAAGCGGGCCCTGCTTTGGCTCAGCCAGCAGACGGGCAAGGCGCTGTTGAAGCTCGACGACGACGACTTTCGCCAGCACAACCTGCACACGCTGTTGCGGCATCATGGGCCGGCGCAGAGCATGGCCCATCGGGTGTTTCGCTGGATGATGGAGACGATCGAGTACCATCCGGCCGGCCGCGACAGCCAGCGGGTGATCTGCTTCAGCCCCCACCCGGACGACGACGTGATCAGCATGGGCGGCACGCTGATCCGGCTGGTCGAGGACAAGCACGAAGTGCACGTGGCCTACATGACCAGCGGCAACATCGCGGTGTTCGACCACGACGCCCGGCAGATCGCCGACCTGGTGGCCGAGTTCAACCGCTTGTTCGGCATCGACCAGTGCAAGTCGCACGAGCTGCTGGCGCGCGTGGCCGCGTCGCTGGCCAGCAAGGAGCCGGGCGAAAGCGACACGCCCGAGGTGCTGGCGATCAAGTCGCTGATCCGCTGGAGCGAGGCCAAGGCCGGGGCCATCGTGGCCGGCTGCCGCGAGGAGCATTTGCACTTTCTCGATTTGCCTTTCTACCGCACCGGCACGATCGCCAAGAAGCCGCTCAGCGAGGAAGACATTGGCATCGTCCGCGAGCTGATCGAACGGGTGCAGCCGGCGCAGATCTACGTGGCCGGCGACCTGTCGGATCCGCACGGCACGCACCGGGTGTGCGCCGAGGCGATCTTCCGCGCCGTCGACCAGTTGCCGGGCGGCCGGCCCGAAGTGCTGCTCTATCGTGGGGCGTGGCAGGAATGGGCACCGCACGAGATCGAGATCGCGGTGCCGTTGAGCCCGCGCGATTTGCAATTGAAGCGGGCCGCCATCTTCCGGCACGAGTCGCAGAAAGACGCGGCCCTGTTCCCCGGTCCCGACCCGCGCGAGTTCTGGGAGCGCGCCGAAGACCGCAATCGCCACACCGCCGACGTGTACAACCAGCTCGGCCTGCCTGAGTATTTCGCGATGGAAGGCTTCGTGCGGTGGAACGGGGTGGGGATTTAGCGCGTCAAGCGGCGTGGCCGGCACGCTGCGCTTGTGGCGGAGCCTGCCTTGCTGACCCCGGGGCGATCGAGCAGCGACGCTACGCGCCGGACGCGAATAGTTGCTTCACGCCGTCGCGCATCAGGACCACAATCGTGAACGCGCCAAGCACGGTGCCGAAAGGCATGAAGAGGCATTCGCCGCCGCCGACGACCAGGCAAAACAAATAGTGCTTGCGCCGCGCGAGAAACCGGCCAGCCAGGAGAATCAACACTGCCATGGTCCAGCCGAGCGTGATTAAGGACAAGCCGACGATGAGGAAGAGCCATCCCAACAGCGCCGACGGGGGGCCCTCCTTGCCATGGAACAACTGAGGCATGAAGAGAATGGCCAGGCCGAATGCCACGTGGATGCACGGGAACAGCGAAAAGAAGCCCAGGATGCCGCCCACCACGTAGTGGAAAACCGACAGCAGGTTCAACTGTTCTTGGTCCTGCATCATGCACTCCCCAGCCGCTCTTATTTGAACTTCACGTTGTAGGGCATCACGGTCACGGCCGGCTCGGCGAACAGCTTGCGCAGCGTGTGGGCCGTCTTCAAGGCTTCGAAGAGCTCGGGCGACCAGCGCCGCGCTTCGGCTTCCGCCGACGACCCGCCCAGCAATTGCTCGAGCATGCCCTTGGGCTTGGGGAGCATCCAGATGTCGACTTTTTCGTCGGGCTTGATGCCGGCCATGTTCTTGGCTTCGGCGATGGCATCGTCGAGCGTGCCGATCTGATCGGCCAGGCCGTTGGCCACCGCCTGGCGCCCGGTGAAGACGCGGCCGCCGGCCAGCTCTTCGAGCTTTTTGGGGTCCATCTTGCGGCCCTTGGCGGCCTTGCCGGTGAACTGCTCGTAGGTGGCCTGCATCAGCCGCTTCCAGGCGGCCCGCTCGTCTGCGGTGAACGGCTCGACCATCGACAGCGTGCCGCTGTTCTTGCCGCGGCTGATCGTTTCGCTCGTGATGCCCACCTTGTCCATCAGCCCGTGCAGGGCGATCTTGCCGCCGACGACGCCGATCGAGCCGGTGAGCGTGCCGGGCTCGACCAAGATTTTGTTGGCGCCCATCGAGACGTAATAGCCGCCGCTGGCCGCCACGTCGCCCATGCTGACGATGAAGGGTTTCTTCGAGCGGACGACTTCGCGCCAGATCAGGTCGCTGGCCAGCGCCGAGCCGCCGGGGCTGTCGACTCGCAAGACGATTCCCTTGACGTGCGCGTCGGCCTCGACCTCGCGCAGGGCCTTGACGATCGTATCGGAGCCGACCGATTCGCCGCTGAAAAACGAGGTGGTGCTCTCGCCCGTGACGATCGCGCCGACGACGTACACCACGGCGATCTTCTGGTTCTTGCTGTTCTTGATCTTCTGCTCTTCGCCGCCGCTGAGCATTTCCATCAGCTTCATGAAGCCGGCCATGCCCGAGAGGTCTTCGGCCTGTTTATTGCCGTAGTTGGCCTGGATGGCCACGCTGTCGGCGCTCAGGTCTTTCTTCAGCTCGTCGCGCCACTCGTCTTCGTAGGCCACGCGGTCGATGAGCCCCGCCTGGTGGGCTTGCGAGGCGGTGAACAGGCCGGTGTCGATCAGCTTCTTGACCGTCTCGACGTCGAGCTTGCGGTCGGTGGCGATCGTCTTCGCCATGTACTCGTAGTAGTCGTTGATGACGTCTTCGTACTGCTTGCGGAATTCGGGGCTCATGCCGGTGCGCGTCAAGGGTTCGGCGGCCCCCTTGTAGTCGCCGATCTGGATGAAGTCGGCCTGGACGCCCAGCTTGTCGAGCAGCCCCTTGAAGAAGATCACCTGCGCCTGGATGCCGGTCAGCATCAGCGAGCCGCTTTCGGGCATCACGATCTGGTCGCAGGCCGTGGCCACGAGGAAGTCCTTGGTGCTGGTGGAGTGGATGTCGGCATAGACGCGCTTGCCCGCCTTTTGCACGCGGGCCACGGCGGTGCGCAGCTCGCCGACCTTGGCCAGTCCGATCTCGGGCTCGCGGAGGCGCAGGACGACGCCGGAGATCTTCGCGTCCTTGGCGGCCTTGTCGAGCCGATCGATCAGCTCGCGCAGGTGCGGCCGGGCTTGGCCAAAAATGCCCTCGGGCGCCAGGCCCTCGGGGTAGTCGCTCTTGACGAGGATGCTGGCCAGCGTGGCCTTTTTCGAGGATTCGCTCTTGGCCGGCTCATCGCCCCGGGCGGCGGCCGCCGCGAACAAAGCGGTCATGATGACGGCCAGACGCCGCACGCGATGGAAGTTTCGCATAGCCCAACCCCTGTCCAGAAGGCAATTCGTGTTAAAGGGCGCAAGCGGCGCCGACTGCTCGGCCCAAGTCGACGGCGCTTATTGTCTCGTGGGCGGCGCCGCAGACGTCAAGCTGCGGCCGGCGGAGCCGTGTTTCGGCGGGCCGGTGGGAAAGGACGCTCAAGGCTGGGCAAAAATGTCGCCGAAGTGTACAAATGCTATTGCGTATGAACAGGCGTATATTATAGTAACGCGCAGCAGCGCGGCGGCGTTGACCCCAGCCCAACGCAGAGCGCCAGCCCCACACGAGAAAACCAAACTCATGTCCCATTTCGACCAACTGACCGATCGCCAGAAGGAAGTGTACGATTTCATCCGCGACAAGATTCGCAACCGTGGCTATGGCCCCACGGTGCGAGAGATCGGCGACCATTTTGACATCAGCTCGCCCAACGGCGTGATGTGCCACCTGAAGGCCCTGGAAAAGAAGGGGCTGATCACCCGCGAGCCGAACATGTCGCGGGCGATTCAACTGGCCATCGAGCCGATCGAGGAAAAGGGGCTGCCCCTGGCCGGGCGGATCGCCGCCGGCGTGCTGCACGAGGCGATCGAGCAGGAGGAGCGCGTCGACTTCGAGGCCATGTTCAGCCAGAAGAACCTGTTCGTGCTGGAAGTCTCGGGCGACTCGATGATCGAGGCCCAGATTGCCGACGGGGACTACGTGGTGGTGCGCAAGCAGCGGCACGGCCCGCGACGGGCAGATCGCGGTGGTGCAGACCGAAGAGGGCGAGGCGACCTTGAAACGGTTTTACCTGGAAAAAAACCGCATCCGCCTGGAGCCGGCCAACAGCCTGATGAAGCCGATTTACGTGAAGAACGCCAAGATCCTGGGCGTGGTGGTCGGCGTGGTGCGGAAGGTGGAGTGAAGGCTGGCAGCGCATGGGGCCTATTCATTTAAGGTCGCTGGGGGGACCGGCCGCAACGAAGCGGCCTCCACGGCGCATTTAGCTTGGATTGATTTGGAATCTGCGGCCGGTGCGGCTAGAATCCTTGCATCCAGCCTGCCTGATCGATTCCAAATGCCCGGAGAGAAGCCATGAAATCTGCCAGTCTATTGTCGCTCGCGACTGCCATTGCCTTGTCGAGCGTGGCCGCGGTCCGTGCCGGCGAAGTGAAGATCGAGGGAGTACACATCTGCTGCGGGCAGTGCGTCAGCGCGGTGCAAAAGACGCTCAAGGGCGTGGATGGCGTGACGGGCGCCAAGGCGGATAAAGACTCCGGATCGATCACGCTCACGGCGGCCGACGACAAGGCCGCGGCGGCGGCGATCGACGCGTTGGCCAAGGCCGGTTTCCGCGGCGCCGCCAAGTTTGGCGACAAGACCCTGGAATTCCCCGGCTCGAATGCCGCCAAGGACGCCAAGGCCGACAAGATCACGATCGCCGGCGTGCACCTCTGCTGCCCGGCCTGCTACAAGGCGGCTGAAAAAGCACTGCAGCCGGTCGACGGCGTGACGGGCGTGAAGGCCGACAAGAAGAACAAGACGCTGGAAGTCAGCGGCAAGGACATCGACGTGAACGCCGCGCTAACGGCGCTCTTCAAAGCCGGGTTCCAGGCTTCGGCGAACGAATAGGGTGGATACCTGTGGCGCTCCTCGTCGTGCAACGTGGTCCATGCGGCGCATCCAATAAAAACGTTCTTCCTGGCCGCGGTCGCATCGATTGCCATGTCGGGTCTGCTGCGCCCGCCGACGAATCCGCGCCGGCCGATCTGGACCCGATCCTGCGCTCACTCATCGAGAAGCACGACATTCCCGGGGCCGTGGGAGCCATCGTGCAAGGCGACCGCGTCGTCGCGCTGGGAAGCGCGGGCGTCCGCAAGCTGGGGGCGCCGCCCGCATTCGAAGCCACCGACGTCATTCACCTGGGCTCGGACACGAAGGCCATGACGGCGATGCTCATCGCCCAGTTGATCGACCAGAAGAAGCTCGCCTTTGACACGCCGATGCGAGAGGTGTTTCCGGATCTTGCCGATGCGATGGATCCGGCGATGGCCAAGGTGACCGTTCGCGACCTTCTCGATCATACGTCGGGCCTGGCAGCGAACCTGGATTGGTGGGCCCTCAACGCGGGCAAGGCGGATTTGCGGGCAAAACGCCGGCGGGCGGTTGCAAAAGCCCTCTCCGCGCCGCCCGCATCGTCCGTGGGCAAGTTCGCTTATTCGAACGTGGGTTACGTCGTGCTGGGCGCGATCGTCGAGGCCAAGACGAAGAAGCCCTGGGAAGAAGTCGTCCGCCGCGAGCTGTTCGAGCCGTTGGAGATGAAAACCGGCGGGTTCGGTCCGCCTGGCACGATCGGCAAGATCGACGAGCCGTGGGGGCACATCCGCGCAGGCGGCAAGATCAAGCCGACCCAAGTCGACAATCCGCCCATCATGGGTCCGGCCGGCCGGGTTCACTGCTCCGCCGGCGACTGGTGCAAGTTCATCGCGGAAATCCTCCGCGGCGCCGAGGGCCGCCCGCGGCTCGTGTCGGCCGAGACGTTTCAGGAGCTGACCACGCCGATCGCGAAGCGAACGTATGCCGGCGGATGGATCGTCGCCGAGCGTCCGTGGGCCGGCGGCGTGGTGTTCACGCACTCCGGCTCGAACACGGCCTGGTTTTGCACCGTCTGGATCGCGCCCCGCAAGGATTTCGCCGTGCTGATCGCCGCGAATTACGGCAGCGATCCGATCGCCGCCGTCATCGACGAGGGCATTGGCAAGCTGATCGAGTTCCATGCTGGAATGAAAGCCGACCGGTAGACAGCATTTCGGTCGACTTCCACGCCGCCGCGGCCCCGACGTTCAAAACGTGGCCAGCGGGTTGACCGGCGAGCCGGTGCCGCCTTCGACGGCCAGCGGCGCGACGGTCAGCAGGAAGGCCCAGCGCTTGCGGGCGTGCGCGGCTTCGCCGAGGGCTTCGAGGTCGCAATTGTCGAGGATGGGCATGCCCATCGCCACGACTACGCCCCAGTGCACCGGCAGCTCGAAGCCTTCGACGCCCGAGGGCAGCACGTCGAGCGCCAGGTCGCTGCCGACCACGGCCACGTCGCGCTGTTTCAGCCAGGCGAGGCACGAGGCGTGCAAACCGGCCGAGCCCTTCATGATGTCCCACTGGCCTTCGAGCTCGCCGCGCAGTCCAGCGGCCGGTGCGGATGAGCACGGCGTCGCCCGAGGCGACCTTGACGCCGGCCATGCGTTCGCAGGCATCGAGATCGGCCGGATAGATGGCATGCCCGCCCTGGAGATAGCGGACTCCCAGCAGGCGGGGCACGTCGAACAGCACGCCGCGGGTGAAGATGCCGTTCTTGGCGTTGATGATCGAGAGTTTCGCGGCGCCGCGCTCGGTGACTTCGCCTTGCGGAACATTGTTGTACATGTGCCCCTTGTAGAACAGGTGGCAGAGGGCGTCCATGTGCGTCTGCGTGAAGCCGTGGTAGGCGACGCGATACTCGTCGGCGACGCTGCCGATGTCGACGTCCTTGGGCAGCGACGTCATGCGATGGCCAAAGGCCGACGAGCCGGCGGTCTCGATCTTGACGACGTCGTGGGCCAGCGAGACGGTGACCCCTTCGGTGACCAGCCGCGCGGCCTCGACGCGCTTGGCGGGGGTAATCAGGTTCAAGGCGCCCTGTTGGTCGTCGCTTCCCCAGCGGCCCCAGTTGGATAGCGAGTGCATCAGCGCGTCGACGTCGGCCTTGGTGGTGATTTTCTTCGCCGCCGCGTCGGTTTCCCGAGCGCCGCTGGGAATCCGGTCGAGCGTCACCAGCACGGCAACCGCGACGAGTAACAGACAAGCACGACGCTTCATGGCGGCAGGCCCTCCGAGCAGGAACCGATAGGATGAGAGGAAAACTCGCTCGACAAACGGCCCAAGAATCGAATGCAGGCGTTGGCCGAGGCGCAGCCCATCGTATCGCCGGCCGATTGGCGGCTCAACATTTGGCCAAGAGATCGTGCAGGGACGGGCGCGATTCGATGACTCTCGGCGGTCGCAATCGCCGAACCGGCTAGCGCGAGGCGGCGAGGTTCGAGTGCTGCGGATCGCCAATCCACATGTTCCATCCCGTCAACTCGGGCTTGCCGGTATTGATGGCCGCGATGCGGCCGTCTTGCGCACGAGAGGAGGGAAAGTCCGAGAAGGCTTGCAATCCACTTCGCCGTCGGTCAGACTCGAACCGCCGGCGGATCCGAGCTTGCTTCCGGGATTTTGCACGCCATGCGGTCATCCACTAGCCGATTCTCGCGCCGTCGCTGGTTGTGCTCATCGACGGCCGCGGTCGGAGCGGTGTTGAGCTGCAATTTGAACCGCGTCTGCGAAGCACTTGCGGCCGACGACGCGCGCGCGGCCATCGCATCGCTGAATCGCCTGCCCCGGATGGTTCACGAATACTTCGTCCGCGCGGTGCGTGAAATGGAAGGCCGCTCGCTGCAAAGCCAGGCGAATCTCAAGACCAGGCAAGACGCGCTGGCTTACGTGGCGAGCGTACGCGCGCGAATCGCCGCTTGCTTCGGCCAGCTTCCGGAGCGGTGCCCGCTCAACCCGCGGGTTACCGGCGTCGTCGAGCGCGAAGCCTACCGGATCGAAAAGGTCATCTTCGAGAGCCGCCCGCGGTTTTTCGTCACGGCGAATTTGTACGTGCCGAAGCAGGCGACCTTTCCGGCGCCCGGCGTGGTGGGGGTGTGCGGTCATTCGGCCAACGGCAAGGCGTTCGAGGTGTACCAGGCCTTTTGCCAGGGACTGGCGGGCAAAGGCTACGTGGTGCTCGTTTTCGATCCGATCGGTCAAGGAGAGCGCCTGCAATTGCCCGACGAGCAGTTCAAGTCGCGCGTTTCGGCGGGGGTCGGAGAGCATCTGATGGTCGGCAACCAGCAGTTCCTCGTCGGGGAGTTCTTCGGCGCTCGGCGCGCGTGGGACGGCATCCGCGCCTTGGACTATCTCTTGAGCCGCAAGGAAGTCGATCCGCGCCGAGTGGGCGTCACGGGCAATTCGGGCGGCGGAACCATGACGACCTGGCTGTGCGGGCTCGAGCGGCGCTGGAGCATGGCGGCGCCGAGCTGTTTTGTCACCACGTTTCGCCACAATCTCGAAAACGAGCTGCCGGCCGACGTCGAGCAATGTCCGCCGCGGGCCCTGGCTGGGGGCTTGGACCACGCCGACTTCCTGGCCGCGCTGGCTCCCAAGCCCATCGTGCTGCTGTCCCAGGAGCGCGACTATTTCGACGTTCGTGGCACGATCGAAAGCCTTGCGCGCCTCAAGCGGCTTTACGCCTTGTTGGGCGCGTCGTCCGACGATATCCAGATTCACGTGGGCCAAGGGGGGCACGGGTATTCCAAAGACGCTCGCGAGGCGATGTACGCGCTGTTCAACCGCGCGGCGGGCAACGGCCGCTCGGCCAACGAGCCGCCGCTGACTGCCGAGGACGACAAGACGCTGTGGTGCACGAAGAGCGGCCAGGTGTCGGAGCTCGACAGCCGGCCGGTGCCGTCGTTCACGCGTGAAACGGCCGAGCGCCTGGCCTCATCGCGCGGCCGGCCACAGGGAGGCGGCCTGCAGCAGGCGGTGCGCGACGTTCTGCACTTGCGCAAGCGCAAGGCAAGGGGCGAATACCGCATTTTGCGTCCGCGCCGCACGCCCGGATACCCGCTGCCGTTCACGTCGGATTATCTGCTCGAAACCGAGCCGGGCCTGTCCGTGCTGGTTTATCGCCAAGCGGACGTTTCTCACGCGTCGCGGCCGCCGAAGCAAACGGGCCCTGCCCTGCTCTACGTCGCTCACGATTCGAGCGACGTCGAGCTGCAATCGGAGCCCGTGATCCGCGAGGCGTTGTCCCAAGACCCCGGCCCGACGCTTTACGCTTGCGACGTGCGCGGCTTGGGCGAGTCGCGACCGAACACCTGCGGCGAGAAATCGTACGACTCGGCCTACGGCTGCGATTATTTCTACGCCGTGCACGCCCTGATGCTCGACCAGCCTTACGTCGGCGGGCGGACCTACGATTTGCTGTGCGTGCTCGATTGGATTCAGGACATCGGCCATCGCGAGGTGCACGTCGTCGCGCGGGGCTACGGCGCGATCCCGGCCGCCTATGCGGCGCTGCTGCACGAAGCGGTCGCGCACGTCACGCTCAAGAACGCCTTGACGTCGTATCACGACGTGGCGGTCAGCGACCTCTATGCCTGGCCGCTCTCGTCGCTGACGCCCGGCGTTTTGTCGCGTTTTGATCTGCCCGACGTCTACCGGGAGCTGGCATCGAAAAACCTGCGGCTGGTCGAGCCGTGGAATGCGGATCGCAAACCGGCCGCGGGCTAAGCCTTGCGTTGCCGGCCGCGTGCACGGACCGCTCTCCATTCCCGAGGCTGCCCGTCGAACGTCCGTGAGTGCATGGCTAAAACGCTTGTTGAGTCTGCAATGGCGATCTTGCTGGCGACGGTTTTTACACCGTCAGTGCAGGCCACCCCAATGGAGTTCATCCGGGTTGCGGATGACAACGCGGGCTTCGTGTCTGCCCAGACCAAGTGCCCGTTCGTTCCCTGGGGCCTGAACTACGACCACGACGAAAAAGGGCGGTTGATCGAGGACTATTGGGATCAGGAATGGGCCAAGATCGAGGAGGATTTCGGCGAGATGCGCCAGCTTGGGGCGAACGTCGTTCGGGTTCATCTGCAGTTTGGCAAGTTCATGACCGCCCCGGACAAGCCGAACCCGCATGCGCTCAAGCAACTGCGGCGGCTCGTCGAGCTGGCCGAGCGGCTTGGCCTCTATCTCGATGTGACCGGGCTCGGCTGCTACCACAAGCAGGACGTGCCGGCCTGGTATGACGTCTTGCCCGAGCAGCAGCGCTGGGCGGCGCAGGCGGTGTTCTGGGAGGCCATCGCAGAGTCGTGCTCCGAGAGTCCCGCGATCTTTTGCCACGACCTGATGAACGAGCCGGTCGTGTCCGGCGGGCCGCCCAAGGAGGACTGGCTTGGTCCGCCTTTCGACGGCAAGCATTTCGTGCAGTACGTCGCCATCGACGACGCGGGCCGCGATCGCGCGTCGATCGCCCGGCAATGGGTCGAGCGGATGGTGGCCGCCATTCGCAAGCACGACCGCCGCCATATGATTACCGTGGGCCTCGTTTCGTGGAGCCTGGACCGACCCGGCTTGAGCTCGGGATTCGTGCCCGGCAAGATTGCCGACCGCCTCGATTTCGTCAGCGTCCACCTGTATCCCGAAACGGGCAAGCTGGAGGAAGCCCTGGAAACCCTGAAGGGCTTTTCCGTCGGGATGCCGGTCGTGGTGGAGGAGACGTTTCCGCTGGCCTGCAGCGTCTCGGACCTCGCCCAGTTCATGAGCCGGTCGAAGAGGCTTACCGCCGGGTGGGTCGGTTTCTATTGGGGCAAGACGATCGACGAGTGCCGCCGGGACGGCACGATTGCCGACGCCTTGACCGTGGGATGGTTGGAGCTGTTCAAAGCGAAGGAAGCCGCCAGGAACTAACCCAAAACCAGACGACCTGGTGCGTGCGCTGGAAGCGTTCCAACCCGTGTTGCTGCCGTTCGAGCATGGCGGGCTGGAGGGCTGCGGCGCGGGTCACGCCTGGCCGAATCCGAGAAACGTCAAGCCGCTGAGGTACAAACCGCCGCGGCATGGCTCGCACCGCTCAATTCGTGCTCGGATCGTCAACAGGCGGCCCGGATCGGTCGTGATGCGCAATTCGACGTCGCACGACGGCAACTCCATGGCGTGCATGAGCCCGATGCCCGAGTCGCTGATGTTGCGAGTGTACGCCGAATGGCATTGGCCGTTGACATGCACCGATGCGTGACGAAAGAACGGAAATCGGGTATCGGATCGACGCTCCCGCTCGGCCAACTCCTTGGCGTCTGCCACCAGGCGAGGAATCTCTTGTTCCGGCGTCGCGCAATCGTTTGTCATGGTCAACATGTCAACGCTTCCTCATCGATTCGTGGGGTCCGATGCCCATCGGGACGTACAACTTTAGCTGACAGGGGCACGCGGGCCACCACCTGAAATAGGTACCTGGCGCGTTGGGCAGCCAGCGTGCTCGGCAAATCCGCTACAACCGTTCCAGCGCGAACTTGGAGCCGTTCTTCCGCGCGCGGGCCGCTGCCTCGACCAGCACCGTCCGATACCAGGCGCCACAAAATCGAAAACCGCGGATTTGACTGCGAAGCGGCACTTTAAATTCTGAGACGAGTTTACATTCTGAGACGAGTTTACAGGAATCACTGCCCGAAGATTTGTCGGTCCCACGACTTGTGGTGACGAGCGTTGGCAAACGAACCTTTTTTGGAACTGAGTTCCAATCCAGTCGCCCCGACTATTCTCGGTAAGAAGCCCTTCGGCGAGCGCGTCGAAGGGCTTTCATCTTCAGAAACCAGCGTCTTCTACTTTTCTCAGCCCGTTCAATCGAGCTGCTGCTTCGCGAGGGTCGTTTTCGGCCATCATCGCGACTGCGTGATGTTGCTCGCCTCGTGCGGTTCAAGCCATCGATTTTTTCGGTTCCGGCTGAGCCCGAAAGCTCGTAAGATCAAGGGGTTGCAGGAGACGCGCCAGCCAATGATCTACCGTTCATATACCCCCACTCCGCCCTTGGCGGAATTCGTCGAACGCTTCTGGCAGTGCTCGGATACTCCCTCGCATCGGTGCGTGCGAGTTCTCCCGAGCGGCACGATCGAACTCGTGATCAACCTTCGCGAGGATGAGATCCGGATTTACGATGCCCTGAATCCTGACTGCATAACGCGGTTTTCCGGAGCAGTCGTTTCTGGCCCCTATAGCGGACGCCTCATGATCGACCCGATCGAGCACGTGACGATCATTGGTGTGCACTTCAAGCCGGGCGGAGCATTCCCGTTTCTCAGCGCACCGGCTGACGAACTAACGAACAGGCACGTCGATCTCGAAAACCTTTGGGGTCGGACGGCTGCCGAGCTCGCGCGATCGGCTTTGTGCCGCCACGACGGCCGACCAGCGGTTTTCGCTTCTGGAAGAAACGCTTGTCTCCCGCCTGCGATACGCGCCGGACCGGCACGGCGCGGTATCCATCGCGATTGAGACCTTTGACCGAATGGGCGGGGTATCAAAGGTTCATGAAGTGTCGTGCCGGCTTGGCCTCAGCCAGCGGAGATTCATCCAGGTGTTCGCTGCCGAAGTGGGTCTGACGCCGAAGCTATATTGCCGCATACGACGGTTTCAGCGGGTTCGAGAATTGGTGCGGAACGTCGAGGCACCCGACTGGACGCGAGTCGCATTTGACTGTGGCTATTTCGACCAGTCGCATCTTATCCGCGACTTCCACGCGTTCTCGGGATTCAGCCCCGAGAGTTACCTCCGCCAGTCGCGCGATCATGTCCTGCCGAATCACGTCCCACAGACGGAATAGGTCAATTTTTTCCAATACGCACGCCTCCTCCCGACCGCAGAATGTGGGTGTCCACGGGACAATTGCGTCCCGACATCCGTACCCAGACTTGGAGGTTTGCAGATGTTCAAAGTTAGTATTGGCGCCCTATCCTGCTTGATGGCGCTGGCACTTGCCACTAGCGCTGCCCAACAATCGGCCAGCGCCGAGAATCCTCACGAAGGGGAGGCACGCGTGTTCCGCGCTGTGGCGATCCGGTACCAGGTCAAGGAGGTTGACGCTTCCATCGCGTTCTACACGAAGCACCTGGGCTTCAAGGTGGAGCGGCAATTCGGTGCGGGGGCGGCCTTTGGAAGTGTCTCGAACGGTCACTTCGTCCTGTGGCTCAGCGGCCCCGAGAGTTCGGGTGCCCGGCCGATGCCCGACGGTCGCAAGCAGGAACCGGGCGGGTGGAACCGGCTGGCCCTGGAAGTCGAGGACTTGCCGGCCCGGGTCGCCGAACTGAAGAAAGCTGGCCTGCGCTTCCGGAACGAAATCGTGGAGGGCCCAGGCGGCAAGCAGATTCAGCTCGAAGATCCCGATGGCAATCCAATCGAGTTGTTCGAGCCCGCCAAATAGCGTGCATCGCCAAGGCAAGCGCTGCTGAGCGGCGTATTGTCGTAAGGCAACTGGACAATGTAAAGCAACTGGGGTCAGGCCAGCAATTCGTGCGATTCTCACGTGTGCGCATTCGCATGCTTGATGACGTTTGCGTGAATTGCAGTTCATGAATATTCAGTTGGGGAAATCGACAAATGAGAATGAAGCTGATTCCATTCGTAATGCTTTGTACAACTCTGCTCGTGCCCGCTGTTGCCTTTGCTGAGGTGACCAACGGTAATGTCGGATTCGGATTGACCCCCGGGCGACTCGGAGCCATCGTGGCCGTCGTGGTGGGGCTGACCAGCATGGTCATTGGTGGGCTGTCTCTGGCCCGCTCCGCCGGTCGCTTCGGCGCCGGAAACGGGCGAACCGGAGCCATCGTGGCCGCCGTGGTAGGGCTGATCGGCATCGTCCTAGCTGGGCTGCATCTGGCCAACTCCACCGGTGGTTTCGGCACCGGTGGCGGGCGAGCTGGGGCCATGGTGGCCATCGTGGTGGGGCTGACCGGCATGGTCCTCGCTGGGCTAACTCTGGCCCGCTCCCGCCGCGCCGGCTGACGTGCTCGTGGGCCGGCGCATTATCTAAACTCGTTGCGCCGGGATTTCAGTTGCTCGATGAACGCCGTTTGGAAGATGACTGTGACCGACCAAGACGTCAGCAGTGTCGCAGATTTCGCGCCGAATCTTCAACCGGCTCACGCAGGAGGGATCTTTCGACCACGGCGCAAAGCCCGGCCGAGCGACGTTGTCTCCCAACGCTTGGTAGCGTGAGCCGCGTTGGCAGGCAAGGTTTCGTCTGGGCGCCGCGCTTGATCGTCGCCGGTCGATTGACCGAGTGCGCAAGTTGAGCTGAGCCCTGACCGGGCGTCTAAGAAATGGTCCATTTTCGGGTCAAGTCAGAAAACGTATGGCAATCGAGATCGTCAAGCGGTCAATCAACGGGCTGCGAAAGAAAAAGCCCCGCCAGACCAACGGGCCGGGCGGGGCTTGAGTGGGTGGCTCTCTCTGCCGACGCGCGTTTACGTTCCCGGCGGCGTCTCGGCCTGTGCCGCGGGTTTCTTGCGCTCGCCCCCGCCAGGCTGTAGCTTTCGCTCACCGCGCTGACGCCGCCCGCCACCGAAGCCGCCGGGGCCCCGGCCGGCGCTTGCCTTGACGAACACCAGGGCCTCGTCGACGTCGACGAAACCATCGTGATTGGAGTCCATCAAGCCGAAGATCGGTTTGAAGCGTTCCGGCACTTCGTCGTTGGTGAGCTTTCCGTCGCCGTTACCGTCGAGCTGGTCGACGAGTTCCTTGGCGCGATCTTCGATCGTGGCTGCCGGCTCCAACTTGGGAATCGTGCCGTCGGCCAGCAGCTTTTCGCGGTCAATGGGAATTGCCACATCGAAGAAGCCGATCATCATCTCATCAAACGTCTGGTCTCCCCAGTTGACCGTGGCGGTGGGATCGGGATTCGCCAGATTGTCTTCCGAGTTGTCCCAGTGGGCTACGCAATGCACGCGTGTGCCGGGCGGCAGGGTCTTGGGTTCGGCCAACTCGTAGCTGGTTTGCCAGTTGAAGTCGTAGCGCGGAATGTCGATCAACATCTCGCGTTTGCCATCGGGATAAACGGCCTCGTACGAGAAGGCCTTGCCGCGGACATGCATGTGAGGCGCAGTACGACAGGATAGTGAGGTCGTGCTTGTAGGGAGCCATTAGTGATTCCCGGATGTAATCCTCAGCGCGCGGCGGAATGTTAATCCCGCGGTTGCCGGTCGACACGGTCTGCACCATGTGCGTCAGTTCTGCCGGCTTAGCGAAGATGAAACCGATCTTCGACAGGTCGGACTGTTCCTTGCCCACCGGTGTGTAGTGCATCTGGAACACGAACTTCGAGCCGGCCGGGACGTACTTTGCCATGCCGTCCGGGAATGGCGTGGCGCGGTAGCCCGGAACATAGGCGGCTAGAAAGCCCAAGCCGTTTTCATCGATGCTGCCGCGACCCTTGCCGGGCGGCTGGACAAAGCACAGCACGTGATGCACCACCGGCGCGCTACCGGGCAGGATCTGGCTGGCCTTGACCCACTTGTCCTCGGTAAAGCCAGGATCGAGGACGAAGTACTGATATTCCACGATTCCTTCGGCCGCCACTTTGTACGGCTCCGCTTGCACGTCGAGCACCAGGTCCGGCTCGCGCGGCAGCGTCCATCCGGTCACGTACTGACGCGGCGCAGGCAGATCGGCCGGATTGCCCTCAGCGCGCCGGCGGCGACCCATTTATAGATCGCCTCCTTTTCGGCGTCCGACAGGCTAATGTCATTGCGGAAATGCCCGAATCTCGGGTCAGCGTGCCAGGGGGGCATACGGCGCTCGCGCACCACCTCGGCGATCATCTCGGCCCAGCCGGCGACTTCGCTATAGTCGGTCATTGCAAACGGCCCGATTTCTCCCGGCCGATGGCAGCTCACGCAATGCTCTTGCAGGATCCGCGCGACCTGTTTCGAGTACGTTACGCTGCTGTCCCCTGTTGCTTCGCGCGCGCGGCCAATCAGGCAACCCACCGAATCGATGTGGGGGGTCTCGACAGCCTTGCCGGCCAACAGTTCGTCGAGCGTCGTGGCGAGATAATCGTGCGTCGCCGTCGCACGAACGATGCCGACTCCGCAACGATCGTCGATGCGCCCCGAGTAGCGGACGACTTGATCCTTGTCGAGCACGAAGACTTCGGGGGTGCGCGTTGCGCCCATTGCATCGGCGACTGAATTGCCAGTGTCCTTCAGCATTGGGAATATGATGCCAGCCGTGCGCGCGTACGCCGAGATTTCGCTGAGCGAGTCCTGGCGATTGGCGTCAATGCCGACGAAGGCCACGCCGTGCGGCGCATACTTTTGGGCCAGCTCGGCCAGCCGCGGCCCATACAGCTTGGCCAGCGGGCATTCGGTGCCAAGAAACGCGATCACAGTGGCTTGCTTGCCCGTGATTTCGCTCAGCGCGTGTTCGGCGCCCCGATAGTCTTGCAGCTTGAAGTCTTCGACCTTCCGGCCCAGCGCGCCGTTGTTTTCCGCTTTGACCACTGGCGACGCGACCACCGCGGCGATCAAGACTATCGCGAAACGTTTCATGAATGAACTCCCTCGTCGATCGTGAGGCATGTGCCACTGCGCAGTGTATACCATATCGCCGGCCCCATGGTTTCGCGATGGCAATGAGCTAAAACCGCCAACGTCCATCCTAACCCGAGATTACCTGTTTTATGCGAGAACTCGTCCGAAGCTCCCAAGCGATGAACTTAGGACGGGCAGTCCGTCAAAGCGTTTGCGCGCATCGGTCTGTTTCAACCGGCCATTCGATCTCTCTCTTTGGGGTACAGCATCGCGACCCGGGCCCTTTTCACGCTGCCCAGTCGTGCGCTGCCCGTAAGCCTCCAAAGCTACAAGGTGTTGTCGCTTGATGAGGCGGTTTCTGGCGGAATACTGCCCTTTGTTCAGAAGCGAACGGCATAGTCCAGGCCCAATAGACATTCGGCCACTCCGTAAGTGCGCAACAATCCTCCATCTGCGGCCAGGACCAATGTCTCTGAGCCATGTGGTGTTGTCCTGGCCGTCCTGCCGATCCTGGTGGCTTTTTTGAAAGGTCCGCGCGTCGCCGGTCGCAGCCTTGACGGCGGTTTGTGCTTCGCCGCGCTGCTCGGATGCCGAGCCGCGTGCGCGAAAAATCGCCCGGCTCCACGGGGCAGTTGTCGAGCCGGTCACCTTCCGCCTACCAGGAGGGCCAAAACGGCATGTACCGTCTTGCGCTCCGGGAAAGTAGCCGCACTGCCGACCGCCGGCAGGTAGTCTAAGCACTGACTTCGGCGAGGCTTAACTGAAAGTGGACAGGGGCGGGGTTGAACCGCCGACACACGGATTTTCAGTCCGTTGCTCTACCAACTGAGCTACCTGTCCAAAACGGTCCAGTATAACGGCTTGCGGTCGCGGCGGAAGGGCCCGGCTGCGCCCTGCGCCACGTTGCGGGCAAAACCTGCCGGCGGCTTGGCATGTCGGCTCGGCCGGTCGACAGCAGGACCCTGTGATCTCGGCCGGCTCTGTGGCACAATAATCCCGTCAGCCCTGTTCACCCGCTGCCGAGTCTGGCGGCACCTCGGCCACGATTTCGACCCATCGCACTCGAAAGGCCCCGTCATGCGCACTCAGCATTCGCAACCCGCGCCGATCTCGTTCCGCTCCCGTTCTTCATCCTGGGCCTCTTCGCCCTTCCTCTTTCTCGGCGTTCTCTGTGGCCTCTGTGGCTACCTTTCCGTTTTCCTTCCCGTTGCCCAAGCCGAAGATCGCCACCCGGTCGACTGGAACCAGACCGCCGCTGAAACCATCAAGCACTTCGACGCCCTGCTGCGGATCAATACCTCGAACCCACCGGGCAACGAAACCGCGGCGGTCGAATACATGAAGGCGGTGCTCGATCGCGAAGGCATCGAGGCCAAGCTGCTGGCGCTCGAGCCCGCGCGGGCCAACCTGGTGGCGCGCATCCGCGGCAACGGCTCGAAGCGGCCGATCCTGGTGATGGGCCACACCGACGTGGTGGGCGTGGTGCGCGACAAGTGGACGGTCGATCCTTTCGCCGCGGTGCACAAGGAGGGCTACATCTACGGGCGCGGCGCCGTCGACGACAAGGACAACCTGGTGGCCAGCCTGATGCTGATGCTGCTCGTCAAGCGGCAGAACGTCAAGCTCGACCGCGACGTGATCTTTCTGGCCGAAAGCGGCGAAGAAGGCTTTGCCGAAGCCGGGATGAAGCACGTGATGAACAAGCATTGGAACGAGATCGACTGCGAGTACTGCCTGGCGGAAGGGGGCGGCGGCTATTTGAAGGACGGCCAGCCGCACGTCGTGATGGTGGCCACGACCGAAAAAGTCGGCCGCGGCGTGAAGCTGGTGGCGCACGGCATCAGCGGCCACGGCTCGGTGCCGCGGCCCGATAACCCGATCGTGCACCTGGCGGCCGCGGTGGCCAAGCTGGGCACGTGGTCGCCGCCGATGCGGCTCAACGAGACGACGGCCACGTATTTCGAGCGGTTGGCCAAGGTGAGCCCGCCGGACGAGGCAGCCCGCTACCTGGGCCTGTTCGATCCCGAGAAGCGGCCGGCGGTGGAGCGTTATTTCGCCGAGCACGATTTGGCGCACAACTCGATGCTGCGGACGTCGATTTCGCCGACGATCATCAAGGGCGGCTTTCGGCAGAACGTGATTCCCTCGGAGGCCGAAGCCACGCTCGACATCCGGGCGCTGCCGGACGAGGACGACGCCAAGTTCCTGGCGCGGATGCGCGAGATCGTCGACGACCCCGCCGTCGAGATCGTCCGCCAGGGGAGCATGCGTCCGCCGGCGCCTCCCTCGCGGTTGAACACCGAGATGTTTCACGCCCTGGAGGCAGTGCAGAAGCGGCTTTATCCCGAGGCGGTCACCGTTCCCTTCCTGTTGACCGGGGCCACGGACATGAACCCGCTGCGGTCGCAGGGCGTGCAGTGTTACGGCATCGGTCCGCTCTCGGAGCGCGGCGAGCTGGCGGCCGGCCGCGGCGCGCACGGCAACGACGAGCGCATCCTGGAAAAGAGCCTGCACGACTTCGTCCGCTTCCAGTGGGAGACGGTGCTGGAAATCGCGGCCTCGAAGTAGAGCCGCGCGGCGATCGAAAGCGATGGAAGAAGAAGAGAAGCTTTGTCACGGAGCGCACCGAGGGCACGGAGCGGGAACGGATCGCACGAGCGAAAACGCTCGCCGGGCCTTGGGATTCGTGACCTATACTTCATGGGTGGCAATTTGCAACTCTTGAGGCCATTCGATTCGCGCATCGCATGCGACGCCGTCGATTCGTGTTCTGGATCGGTTTCGGATTGTTCACGCTGGGCGAACGCCTGCGCGCCGCGGGCTTCGACGAGCTGGCCGCGGGGCTGATGCGCGCCACCGAGCCGGCGGAGCCCAATCTGCAGGCGCCTCCCGACACGGCGCCGCCGCCGGGCCGGCCCATTCACTGGTCGGCCGCGGAGAACAACGACTGGCGCTGGTTCGAGCGCGAACACCTGGTCGACGGCCATTGGCGGCTGACCGGCATCACGGCGCCGGTGCACAAGCAGACCGGGCGCGCCGCGGAGCACGAACGCTATCTCGACGACAGCCTCGTGCCGGAGCCGGTGCGCCGCGGCGAGGTGCCCAGCCCCGTCGATCGAGCCGACACCGCCGTGGAGGACGACGCGGGCCGGCCCAGCCCGATGCGCCGTGCCCGTCACGGTCGCCCGCCGAGCCGCTGGTTGCGCAGCCTGCGGGCCGACGAGCTGCGCATCTGGCTCAAAACGATCGACGTGCCCGAGGCCGGCGTCGAGGGCATGACGTATTGGGAGCACCTGACGCGCGACCACTTCTTCGATCCGGCGCGGATTGCCGGCCTGAACGAGGCCGAGCAAGCCCGGCTGCACGCGGCGGCGCATTTCGGGTTCTGAGTCGCGTCGAGCGACGCGCGTCCTGACTCGCGGTTTGTTGTTTCCGTGGGTCGCCCGGCCGAAAAACGAGACGCGGCAACGCCGAATTCGCTATTCTGTATCGCGGGGCGAGCACTGGGCGCCGAACGGCGAATTCGTGGCGCCCCGTGCTCGATCGAACAACTCTCATGGCGCGGCAACGGCAAACGACACGACCATGACCTGGTTCATTGAAAGTCCCTGGCCCGTTGTCGTCGTCGGCCTCGCGGTCGAGATCTTTCTGGCCGTGCTGCTGGTCCGCGATCGCCGCGGCAACATCGTCGGCGGCATGATCGCCGTGGCGACGTTTACCGTCGGGCTGGTCGTGATCGAGCACCTCGTGGTCACGAACAGCGAAGAAATCGAAGAGCTGCTGGATACGCTCACGCGGCTGGCCGTCGCCAAGGACGATGAAGGCCTGCGCGCGAAATTCACGGGCGACAGTCCAAAAGTCAACGACGTCGTCGCGGATCTGTCGGACGTCACGATCCGCCGGCCCCGGATCAAAAACCTGGAGATCCGCGTCGACACGTCGGACGTTCCCTCGACCGCCGCCGCGACGTTCACCTTGAGCGTCGAGGTTCGCCACGGTGGGGCCGAGGGCCGTTTCGAGCAACTGACCCGGCAACTCAAGGTCACGCTGCACAAAGAGAGCGGGCATTGGCTGGTGTACAACTTCACCGCCATGGACCCGGAAGCGAGCCAGGCCGCGAGTGCCGCGGCCCCTTGACCCGCCCCGAGCCGGCGCGGCGATCTGCGGCGCTTGGAAGCTGGCACGCGGGCCTTCGCGGGCGGCTGTCGTGCGGGCCTTGGCCTGGCCAAAAAAGTGGGCCTCGGCCTGCGGATTCGTTATCCTGGTTTCAGGCCCGACCAAACCGCCATGGCGCCGCGCCCCCACGCGGACGTCGACAGGTCGATCAGGCGCACCAGGCAAATTCCCCCCGCGCGAAGAATCAGGCGAGGCGACTCATGACGATACGCAATCTGGCGGAGCTGGCCGAGGCGTCGGCCGAACGATTGGGCGAGCGCGCGATCTATGAGATCGACGGCGTCCGCTCGACGAATCTCCAAATCCTCGACCGGGCGCGCCGCATGCAAGCGGCCCTGGTCGACTTGGGCCTCGAGCCGGGCGGCGGCGTGGTCGTACTGATGATGAATCACGCCCTGCTTTTCCCGCTGATGCAGGGCATCTTTCGCGCGGGCGGCACGGCGATTCCCGTCATGCCGCAAGCCGCCGCCCCCGAGCTTCGCTACGTGCTGGCCGATACCGAGGCGCAAATCGTCGTGGTCGACGCCGACCGGCTGGCCACGACCCGCGAAGCCGCCGCCGGCTTGCCGCACGTGCGCCACATCATCGTGCAAGGCGGCGCCGACGAAGTTACAAGCACGCCCCCGGTGCTGCGGCTCGACGCGCTGGTCGAAGCCGAGCCGAACCGCCCGATTGCCCGCTTCGAACCCGAAGCGCCGGCCGTGATGCTCTACTCGTCCGGCACGACCGGGCGGCCCAAGGGCGTGCTGTTGTCGCACGCGAACCTGCTGGCCAGCAGCGAATCGGTCGCGCTGGCGGCCGAGCTCGACCGCTGGGAGGGCTCGCGCGTCACGCTCAGCGCCATGCCGATCGCGCATATCTTCGGCGTGGCGATCATGAACGACCTGCTGCGCACGCCCAACCACCTGGCCGACGCCACGCGGCTGGTGCAGATGCGCTGGTTCGAGCCCGAACGGTTCATGGAGCTGATCGAAAGCGAGCGCTGCACCGCCACGGCCGCCGTGCCCACGATCTTGGCGCTGTTGTTGCACCATCCGCGGGCCGCCGAGCGCGACCTGTCGTCGCTCAAGGAGATCATTTGCGGCGGTGCGCCGCTGCCGGTCGAGTTGGCGCAGGCCTTCATGCGCCGCTACCCCAAGACGCGCATCCGCGAAGTGTACGGGCTGACCGAGGCCACGGGCCTGGGCACGGCGAACCGCCGCAGCGAGCCGTTCCGCCCGGGCTCGGCCGGCCGGGCCTACGACAACGTCGAGCTGGCGATCTTCGACGACAGCGATCGGCCGGTGCCCGCCGGCACGCGGGGCGAGATCTGCGTTCGCGGCGACGTCGTGATGCGCGGCTACAACAACCGTCCCGACGAAACCGCGGCCTGCATTCGCGACGGCTGGCTGCACACGGGCGACATCGGCTACCTGGACGACGAAGGGTATCTGTTCGTGGTCGACCGCAAGAAGGACATGATCATTCGCGGCGGCGAGAACATTTTTCCGGCCGAGCTCGAGGCCGTGTTGCACGAGCACCCGGCAGTGGCCGAAGCGGCCGTGGTCGGCGTGCCCGACGAGGTGTACGGCGAAAACGTGGTGGCGTTCGTCGTGGCCCGGGCCGACGCTTCGGTGAGCGAGGCCGAAGTGATCGAGCACGTTTGCCGCTACGTGGCCCGTTTCAAGGCGCCGTCGAAGGTCCACTTCCTGCCGGCTTTGCCCAAGAGCAACATCGGCAAAATCCTCCGCCGCGTGCTGCGCGAAAAAGCCGCCGAGGGGTGAGGCTTGCGGCTTGGCAATCCCTGGCGGCAAAAAAATTCCCCCGGAGTTCAACCGATCATGGCACACTGGCAACACCGTCCCGAGCCGGCTTGGAAGGATTTTGAGTTCAACCAGCCGTACGCCAAGGGACTCAAGCGGCTCAAGGAAGAGGTGCTGGCCAAAACCGACTTCGACCCGGCCACGCTCTGGCAATGGGGCACGATGCAGGCCATGGCGGTGATCGAAATGCTCAAGGCCTGCGAACGGGCCTTTGGCCGCCAGGGGCAGGAGGTGATCTTCGAGGCCCTGCGCCGCGTGGGGCTCGACATCGGCCGGCAAATTCTGGCCGGAACCCACAAGCCCGAGACGATGAGCGAGGCCGAGTTCCTCAGCTTTTACACGTCGGTGATCAACCGCATCGTCTACGCCTCGCTCGAAGCGCCGAAGATCGACAGCCCCGAGCAGGTGAGTTTCGACATCCTCTGGTGCCCGCACCAGGACCATTACCAGGCGTTCGACTGCCGGGTGCAGCGGTATTTCGTGGAGGGGATGATCGACGCCATGCGGGAGTTCGGCGAAGAGCACCATTTCGACGTCCGCTTCGACACCACGATCCCAGCAGGCGCCGAGACGTGCCACTTCACCGTCTGGCGCGCGCCGGCCGAGAGCGAAGAGCAAACCGAGTGGCAGCACTACACCGCATCGATCGACGAAAAGGCGCTGGAGATCGCAAATCGGCCCGAAGGCGGCGAGCCAGGGGCGTGAGCCCGCGCGGAGGAAAGGGGGCAGAACTCGTTCTGACCCCCTTTTTACGATACGTTTGTTGCGCCCGGGTCTTGGCGGCGTCGAAACCGAACGCCATCAACTCTTCGTCTGCTGATAAATCGCTTGCAGCATCTCTTCCACGTCCTTGAGCTTTTTCTTCTGCGCCAGCGCGGCGTCGATCAGGCGGCGGGCGTCGCTTTCGCCGTGGCCTAGCTTGCGCAACGCGTCGTACGTCTCGCGCACCACGTCGATCTCGACGTGGGATGGCGTCGGCTCGGCGCGGGCGGCCATCAGGGCGAACTTGGGCATCTTGCGGCGCAGCTTGGCCACGATTCGCTCGGCCGTCGCCGGACCGACGCCCGGCAGGCCCGAAAGGGACTTCACGTCCTGCTCCTCGATGGCCGTGGCCACCTCGCGCACGGGCCGGACCATTGCCCGCAGGGCCTTCTTCACGCCCACGCCGTCGACCGAGCAGAACAACTCGAAGAACTCGCGCTCGACGTCCGAGAGGAAGCCGACCAGCCGCGGCGTGAGCCGGCCCTGCATCGGGTTGCCCTCGAGGTATTCGATCGTGTAGAGCTTGACTTCCTGGCCAGCTGCGTCCTGCAATTGCCGCCGCGAGAACTCGGGAATGAACACCTCGTACTCCAACGGCCCGACGCCCAGCGTCAGCGCCGTCTTCGCCCAGCTCCAACAGTTTACCGGTGATTTTGGTGATCAAGGGATGCGGCTCAGTTTGGTGCGATGCTGGGCGTACGTTTGTGCTTGCCATCCCCGGGCTGACGCCCCGGGGCTCGCCGGTCGTGGGCTAACCTGAAGCCCGGGGCCTGAGGCCCGAGGCCTTTTCGCCCATTAGCGTCTTTCGCACGTTCAAGTAGTAGTGGCACAAGGCCACGGCCAGGGCGTCGGCCACGTCGGGCGGCTCGGGCACGGCGGCCAGCGACAGCTCGCGCTGGATCGCCTGCTGCATCTGGATCTTCGGCGCCCGGCCGTTGCCGGTGAGCACCTTCTTGATTTGCGTGGCCGAGTAGCTGATGACCGCCACGTCGGCCTCGGCCGCCGCCAGGCAGATCACGCCCCGGGCATGGCCCATCAGGATCGCCGTGCGCGGGTGCTTGTAGTGCGAGTAGAGCTGCTCGACGGCCATCGCCGATGGAGCAAGCGAGGCGATCACCTCGGCCACGCCGCCGTGAATCTCCGCCAGCCGAGCCGCCAGCGAGCCGCGGGCCGTCCCGCGCACCACGCCGGCCTCGCACAAGGTCACGCCGCCGCGGGCGACTTCCAGCACGCCATAGCCGGTAATGTTCAGCCCCGGATCGATGCCCAGGATGCGCTTGGCGCTCATTTGATGGTGTACTCGGTGCCGCCGGGCCGATCTTCCAGCGCGATGCCGGCTTCGGTGAGCACCTGGCGGATGCGGTCGGCCGTGGCGAAATCCTTCTTGGCCCGGGCCGCCGCGCAGCTCGATGACGAGCTTCATCAGCCGGTCGACCAGCTCGCCGCCGGCCGACGGCTTATCGGCCGGCTCGCGGAACAGGCCGAGCGTGGCCCCAAGCTCGCGCAACGTCACCGCGCCTTGCCGCAGGACGGCCAACTGCGCCGCGTCGGGCTGGCGATTCTCCAGCTTCGCCTCGTCGGCGAATTTGTTGAGCGTCCGCACCAGGTCGAACAACACGCCCACGGCACCGCCCGTGTTGAAATCGTCGTCCATGGCCTCGATGAACTTGCGGCGATGCTCGGCGACTTCCGCCAGCGTCGCGTCACCCGCGGGGTCGAACGCTCCGGCCGCGCGGGTGTGGGGATAGTCGAGCTCGTAAAAGCTCAGTCCGGCGATCCGCTCGTAACGCTTGAAGAAGCGGTAGTACTGTTCGAGCCCCGTGCCGACCTCTTCGATGCGGCCGTCGCTGAAATCGATCGGCCGGCGATAGTGGGTCGACAGCAGAAAGAAGCGGACCGTCTCGGGGGCGTGCCGTTTGAGCAGCTCGCTGAAGGCGGCGGCGCCTTTCGACTTGCCGAGCTTGCCGGCTTCCTGGGCTTGCTGGTCGGCGGCGGCTTCGCGCGTGTTGCGGCCGCCGAGCTTGCCGACTTCGTGCGAAGCCTGCATCAGGCCGTTGTGCATCCAGTATTTGGCCAGCGGCTTGCCGTGGCAGCATTCGCTCTGGGCGATTTCGTTCTCGTGATGCGGGAACACCAGGTCGAGCCCGCCGCCGTGGATGTCGAACGTTTCGCCCAGGATGCGGCGGGCCATCGCCGAGCACTCGATGTGCCAGCCCGGGCGGCCCTTGCCCCAGGGGCTGTCCCACGACGGCTCGCCCGGCTTGGCGCTCTTCCACAGCGCGAAGTCGGCCGGCGAGTGCTTGCGCTCGGCCATCTCGCCCCCTTCGCCTTGCAGACTGGCCACGTCGCGATTGCTCAGCTTGCCGTACTCGGGATCGCGGGCCACGTCGAAATAGACGTCGCCCTCGGACTCGTAGGCAAAGCCCTTGTCGACGAGCGCCTGGGTGAGCTTGATGATCTCGCCGATGTTGTCGGTCGCCCGCGGAAAGTGATCGACCGTGTCGATGCCCATCGCCTTGAGATTGCGCATGTAGTCGGCGGTCATTTCCTCGGCCAGCGCGGCCATCGACATCTTGCGGTTGTTCGATTCGTTGATCAGCTTGTCGTCGACGTCGGTGATGTTGATGACCAACGTCACCTTGTAGCCCGAGTAGGTCAGATAGCGCTTCACGGCGTCGAAGATCACCGGGCCGACCATGTGGCCGACGTGGCTCGGTTTGTAGACGGTCGGGCCGCATAGATAGATGCCGACTTGCGGCGGCTTGACCGGCTCGAGCGGCTCCTTGGTCTTGGAGAGCGTGTTGTAGACGCGAATCGTCGCCAAGGGAGCGTTGGGTTCGGCAGTCACGGTGCTGGTTTTGGTCGTGAGCATGGTTGGCTTGAGATGATACAGTGAGGTGTCAGGCGTTGGTCTGACGCGAGAGAGTCCGTTGATGCATCCTGTCAGGCGACGGCTATCGGACCGACCGCGCTATCTCGTCGTGCAGCGTGCCACTGCTGGCTTGTCCAGCGGTGCGAATTCACGGGTGTCTGCTGCGCAGCCGCCCGTGGCACCCGTTGCTATCCCTCTGGCACTTAAGCTTGGTCGGTCCATTACGAAGTAACTTCCTTCTTGATCAACAGGGCGACGCATTCGGCCATGATGGCTTCCTGGCGTCCGACGGGGCCCACGCTTTCGCCGGTCTTGGCTTTCAGGCCCACGCGGTCGACTTCCAGTTCCAGCAGCGCGGCGATCGACCTGCGGATGGCATCTTTGTAGGGCGAGAGCTTGGGCCGCTGGGCAAAGACGATGCAGTCGAGGTTCTCGATCGCGTAGCCCCCGGCGGCAACCGCCCGCCAGGCCAGCCGCAGCATCTCGCCCGAATCGCGGCCGCGGTTGGCCTCGTCGGTATCGGGAAACATTTCACCGATGTCGCCCAGGGAGGCCGCCCCCAGCAAGGCATCGGTCACGGCGTGCAACAAGACGTCGGCATCGCTGTGACCCACGGCATGCGCATCGTGCGCCAGGTCGATGCCTCCCAGCCGCAACGGCCCTCCGGCCGCCAGCCGATGCGTATCGTGCCCGATTCCGATGCGTGCGCCTAGCGTGGCCGCGACTCCCGATCCCGCGTGCTGAAAACCACTTACAAACGCGCGTCGGATTATACCCGAGCCCCCGCGAGCCGACAACGCGAGCTATCGCCGCGCGCAGGCGACGTGCCGCCATGGGTGGTTGCCGTTATTGGTTGGGCGCGGTCTGGTAGCCGCCCGGCGGAGCGTAGGGATCGCTGCCGGCGGCCCCGGCCGACGACGGGGCAAAGCGGTCGGTGGGATTGGCGGCTGGGCTGCTCGACGGGAGGTAATCGCTCGTGCCGCCCGGACGGTAATAAGGATCGCGCCGCGGCGTGCTGACGACATTCGGCTGGGACGGCATCTGGTAGGGCGCCACGCCCGGCGGCGTGTAGCCCGTGTTGCCCGGCTGATAGCCGGTGTTGCCGGGCTGGTAGCGATCGTCGCCGGCGGTGGCGGTGCCGCCAGCCGCGGCCTCGGACGCGGCGGCGCCATAGCTGTCGGCGGCTGACGCTTCGGTCTGCGAGGCGGTCGTACCGTCGCGGTTTTCGCCGGGCTGGCTGCTGTCGGTCGCGGTAGTGCTTTCGACCGACACGTTGCGATAGGGATTGCCGCTCGACGCCGTCGCGGTGCGATAGCCGCCGTCGGGCGTCGAATAGGAGTCGGTCGCCGTGTTGGTGTAGGCCGGCGGCTGGCCGCCTTGCGACGGCGTGGCTTCGTAGGGTCCGCTCTGCGCGGTGTACGCGCTGGCGCCGGTGGTCGCCTGGCCGCCATTCGACTGACCAGCATAGGGCTGCCCGGCGGCCGGCTGTCCGGCATAAGCTTGGCCCGTCGCGCCGGCACCGCCGTAGGGCCCGTTCTGCGCCGCGTAGGCCGGCGCTTGCGGGGCCGCATTGCCGCCCGCGGCCGGCTGGGCCGCGTAGGCGCCGCCCGTGGCGGCGGCGGTCGCGCCGGCGCCAGCCGGGTCGTTATAACCGGTCGATTGGCCGGGATAGGCGTTGGTCGGATACTGCGGTCCGCTGCTCGAATAGGGGGACGCCAGATTAGGTCCCGTGCCGGGGGCGGCGCCGACAGCCGGAGCGCTACTGTCTGGCGCCGGCCGAAGGGAGCTGCGGACCGGAAGAGGACGCGGCGGCCATGTCGTCGTGGCGGCGCCAGAACTGCCAATTCCAACGGTTGCCGCTCGAGGAACAACCCGGCAACAACAGCACCGCGGCGATAGCCGCCATGGGGGCAAGAGTAGCTCGCATGCGCATGCGCCCTTCTAGAAGTGAGTGAGAAGGGGCAGCCACCGGCTGCTGCGACATCCTTGTCGAATCGCAGCCGTGCGCCATCCTCTTCCCTGAGGACTGCTTTGCTCTGGGCGGCCAGCCAAGCGCCATCATGCGCGGCAGCCGCCGGGCCGATTGCTCGGCCGTTGTCTTGATTGTCGGTGTCTCGGTTCCCTTGCCGGCTCAACTCGGGCAAAGGACTCCGAAAAAAGAATCGTTCACGACGTGTCGCACCCCAACGCCGGGTGCGGTGGGCGGGGATTATAGAAAACCCGCCACGGGGGTCAACGTCAAAACCAGCCTGGTCCGGCAACAGAGTGCCCGTTCGGCGAGCGCACGCCAGGAGCCGCCCGCCAGCAGCCGGCCTGGCCCCGCCAGCAGGCGCGTTCGAGCGCCAGCCCCTGCATGCTAGCCAACCGCGGCTTCGTACCGCCTGGTCACGGCCGGCCAGTCGATCACGTTGTGAAACGCGGCAATGTAGTCGGGACGCCGGTTCTGGTAGAGCAGGTAATAGGCGTGCTCCCACACGTCGATGCCCAATATCGGGGTGTGGCCTGCCATCAGCGGGCTGTCCTGGTTGGGCGAGCTTTCGACCAGGAGCTTTTTGCTGCCGTCGACCGACAGCCAGGCCCAGCCGCTGCCGAAGCGTCCGGAGGCGGCCGCGTCGAACTCCTTCTTGAAGCTGTCGTAGCCGCCGAGCTGCGATTGGATGGCGTCGGCCAGCTTGCCGCTGGGCTTGCCCCCCTTGCCGGGCCCGATCGTGGTCCAGAACATCGAATGGTTGGCGTGCCCGCCGCCGTGATTGCGGACGGCCGTGCGGATCTTTTCCGAAATCTTTTCGATGTTTCGCAGCAGCTCTTCGATCGGCTTGTTGTCCCACTCGGTGCCTTCGATGGCCTTGTTCAGGTTCGTGACGTAGGCAGCGTGGTGCTTGTCGTGGTGAATTTCCATCGTTCGCGCGTCAATGTTCGGCTCGAGCGCGTTAAACGCATACGGGAGCGGCGGAAGCTGGTACGGCATGGCTGGATCCTCCGGGCAAGTAGTTCTTCGCGAGGCGCCAGCATACCCGATTCAAGGCAAAGTGACAATTGTCGCGCCGCGTGGCAGCGTGCCGGGTCGCGAGCGTGCCCGCGCGGTTGCGGCGATCGGGCTGGCGAGCTTGCGCGAGGCGTTTAGCGCGCTCGCCGCTAAGCCACAGCGACGTCATGCTGGCGGCGCGTTGGAGCGAATCCTGATCGGGCGCGATCGCTTCGTCGCTGGCCATCAGATAGCTTTTGAGGCTCGCCAGGACCATGTTGGCACGGCCCAAAGCATCGGAGCTGCGGCGATCGCGGGCCTTCTTCAGGCGGATGCCCACGCGCACGCGAGTGCGGGCGATGCGGCCGGGGGGCCGGCCATCGGTGGCGGCCGTCGGCACGCGCTGTTCGGCCAGGTGGAGCTCGACCGCGAAGCCGATCGTACGGTCCGCGCGGCGACGTCCGCAGCGCGCGGCTTCGGCGTCGATGTGCAGCTCGACGCGGTCGTTCTTGATCGAGACGATTCGGGCATTGTGGTCCAGCACGAATCCGCGCAGCTTTTCGAACGTCAACTGCAGGGGCACCGCCGTCACCAGCACGCGCTCGACGAACGAATCGCCATCCGTGCCGGCCGTCGCCGGCAGAATCGGCTCGTCGGTCTCGCAGAAATCACCCAGCCCGCCGCCCAGTTGCACGACGCGGTTGCGGCCCAGCCGCTTGGCCTCCAACAGGCGCGGTCGGCCCGGCGGAGCATCGAGGCGGGGGAGTCGCCGGGCTGGATTTCCGTGACGCCAAAGCTGGCCGTCACGACGTCGTGATTCAACGAGGGCTGCGGTATCTCGCTGAACGTCTTGCGCAGACTTTCGGCGCGGCCGGCCGCCGTGGCATTGTTGCAATCGGCACACAGCACGACGAACTCCTCGCCGCCGTAGCGGGCCACCAGGTCGCCCGTGCGACACTCGCGGGCCAGCAACCCGCCGAAGAACCGCAACACGTCGTCGCCGGCCTGGTGCCCGTACGTGTCGTTGATCGACTTGAAGTGGTCGAGGTCGCACATGATCATGCTGCACGGCAATTGATGCTCGAAGTGCGCCTTGACGAACAACTGGTGCGTGCGGTCGAACTCGGCGCGGTTGGCCACGCGGGTCAACGGGTCTTTGGTGGCCCGTTCGTGCAGGTTCTGGCAGCGTTCTTCGAGGCTGGTCTCGCTGCTGGCGTCGTGCAAGAGCATCGTGGCGCCGCAGATGGCGCCGTCGGCCGTCATGACCGGCACCGTGTGCACGTCGACCGCGATCGGCCGGCCGTTGCGGCCCGCGACCAGCAGCCGCCTGAGCGACTGCACGCCGGAGTGGATGCAATAGGCCACGGGGCATTCGGCCTCGATGGGCCGCCCGGTCGCGTCGTCGCGCATCTCGACCAGGCCCGGCGACCAGGTGCGCTCGACCACGCCCGCGGCCGCGATGCCCGTCAACCGCTCGGCCCCGCGGTTCCATTGGATGATCCGCATGTGGCAGTCGACGAAGATCACCGCATCGTGCATGTTGTCGAGCAGCTTCTGCTGGAACAACAGTTCGGTGGGGGCCACCAGCTCGGTTTGATTCACCTTGATCGACCGGGCCCACGGCCGGTTCGGCGAGTACACTTCGAGCGAGCGCAGCCAATGGTCGGCCTCGGGCGGCAAGGCTTCGACCGCGATCTGCAGCTCGCTGAAGCATTTCACCAGCTCGGGATCGAACTGCGTGCCGGCGTAGCCGAACAGCTCGCCCAGGGCCCGGTCGCGCGACATTGCCCGGCGGTACACCTGGTCGGAGGTCATCGAGTCGAACGCGTCGACGATGGCCACGATCCGCGCGCCCAGTGGAATCTGCTCGGCGACGTGCGGATAGTTCGGGCGGCTGCCGTCATACCAGGCCGACGAATGCCGCACGATCTCCATCACTTCCCGCGACACCCGGCAGTCGCTGAGAATCTCCAGTCCTGATAAGCGGTACTCGTCCATCAATTTTGCGTCGTCGCTTGCCAAGGCGCCGGGCTGCAGCAGCAGACGATCGGGCGCGCCAGCTTGCCAACGTCGTGCAGCAGCGCCGCGATCTCCAGGTCGCCACGCACCGCGTCCTGCAATCCCGCGGCCAGCCCCCACGACGACGAGCCCAGCGCCACGCGCCACGAGTGCGCCGCGGTGGGCGCGTGTTTGTGCCGAATCGCCGCGAACAGCGTGCGAGCCGCTTCCATCGAGCGCACGCCCGGCCGCTCGTTGGCAGCCGGCACGCCATCGTCGCGCTCGGCGGCACCGTCGAAACCGCTCAGCAGCAGTTGGAGCGCGGCGGTGGATTGTTCGAGTGTTGCCAAGGGCGGCACATCGCCCTCCGCGGCGTCGGACAACGCGGCCTGAGGGGAGTCTCCACGCAGCGTCATCTCGTCGGCCCTTGTCTCATCGAGCGGAGTGCCCGGCTCGCTTGCCGCGGCGCCGGAAGCCTCCCGGCCGCGAGTTGCTAGAAACGCACTGGCACCGCCGGGCACATACCGCCACAACTTTACGTCATGCCGAGAAGGCGTCAAAAAGGGGTGAAACCGCCGGATGGGCCACCAGCCGCCGAGGCTGACGATCATAACGACGGAAAGGGTTCTGCGGCCGCCAAAGGGACTGCGACGCTTGCGTTGAGCACAATCGGTCCAGCTTGCCCGCCATGGCGAGGCCGCCGCGGGGGGCGGTTGCAGTCGCCCGCGTCGAAATGCCGAATCCGAAACAGGGGGCGCTCCGCCTGCCCTGACGATTCCTGTCGATTCCGAAAGCGTGTTACCGCATGAGTCTCCGCCATCCGCGCCGCCGCCGGCTGCTCTCGGACGAATCGCTCGCGACGGCTGACCAGCGACCCCTGCGGCTGGCCGACGACGATGACGCCGACGCGATGGCCCGACCCAAGCTCGACCCCGCGGCGGCCAGCTCGACCCAATCACAGGTGCTCGTCAACCTGGTGCCGACCCACTTGCTGTCGATTGCCTTGGTGCTCGTCGGCGGCTTGTCCCTGGTCGGCCTGATCCTGGCTGGCCACCGTGCCCGCCCCACGCTGGCTGCCGCCCTGGGCGATGCCGCGGCGGCGTGCTTCGACCTGGCGGCCCCGGGCAACGTCGGCCAGTGGTTCGCCAGCGCGCTGTGGCTGCTGGCTGGGGTGACCACCCTGTTCGTCTACGCGCTGCCGCCACCGGGCCGATGATTATCATGGCCGCTACCGCGTGTGGATCTTGATGGGCCTGGCATGCCTGGTGGCCAGCCTGATCGAAGGCGGCGGCCTTGGCGCCGTCTTTCGCGGCGGTCTGCGGCGGCTGGCCGCCGCGGGCACGCTCGGCGACTCCTTCCTGTGGCCGGCCGGCGTAGCCACGGTGCTGGCACTGGTGGGCCTGCGGCTGTTCTTTGAGATTCGCAGGTCCCGTTTGGCGGTCGCCGCCCTGGCGCTGGCGTCCTGCGCGCTGGCACTAGCGGCTGCTGCGCGCCACGGCTGGCTGGGCGAAAGGGCCTGGGCCAGCGAACCGCTCGTTTCGCGCGGGGCCGACCTGGCCGGCTACGTGCTGGCTTTGACGTCCTTTCTGCTCTTTGCCCGGCACACGCTGGCCGAAGTCGCCTGCCCCGAGTTTTTGAATAGCGACGACGATCAGCCGACGCGACGCAAGCGAACCGAGCGGGCCGCGACCGGCCGACAAGCAGCCGACGCATCGCCGCGCCCCGCCTCGGCGGTCCGCACCGACTTGGATCCCGTCGAGCGAAGCGAAGAAGGCTCGTCGACCTTGCGGATGCCCTCTGGTGGCATCTCCTCGCGCTCGGCCGGTGGAAACGTCGCGGCAGACAACGACCGCGGGCTGTCGCGTGCCGAACGTCGTCGCCAGCGCCGCGAAGCGCGGCTCGCGTCGTAAGCACGGCGCACCGCAGCCAAACTTCGCCGCAGTCACGCTGCTGCCCTCAAGCTAGCGGCGGCCAAGTCGCCGCCGCTTGCCGCGGCGCGCCCCTCGCAGGTACCGATCGTGCCGCCTGCAGTGCCGTGTGACGATTGGCGCGAGTTTAGCGGCTCTGCCGGATATTCGGCGGCGGTATAGCTGGTTCATTTCTGACGGTTTTTGCGCCGATTCCGTATTCCAGTCTTGTACCGGGTGTAACGGTTGTCAGCGTTATGCCAGCGGTGCGGGCGTCCCCTCCCCACATTCCCATCACGCCAACGACCCCTCCGCGGTGCGTAGCGAGCGGCGGCCCAGCCTGATCCTCGGGTTGTTCGGCCTGCTCGGTTGTGCCGCTCGCGGATTCGAGCCTTGCCGGGCTCGCCCATTTCGAACCCACCACGAATTTCCCTTTCAAGTCCGGGAGATGTAGTCCCCATGAACATGCGCATTACCAACCGACTCGCTTTGGCGCTGATTGCCGTCGGTGCCCTGGCGACTGCCGCGCAAGCGGCCATTTGGGGCGAACGAGACGCCCTCAATAGGATTCAGGACACCAGCGATCAGATTCAGTTTCTCACCGCCGGTGAAGGACTGACCGGGGGCCAGGGCCTTGCCACCGATCCGCTGCCCGAGTCGTCCGAACAGCAGCCGGTTGTCGTGTCGTCGCTGAACACGGCGCAGCCGGAGATCGAAGGGCAGAACGACCAGAGCTTCTGCGACGTCGATTTCGGCTGCGCCAATGCTTGTGACGACGATTGCGATTGCTGCGATCGTCCCTGCTGGACCGTGTGGGCCGGCGCCATCTTCCTGCATCGCTCGCACGCCGACGTTTTGGCCGTGGCCAATACCGGCAACCCGAGCGCCTACTACTTCAACACGCCCGCCGGGCCCGACCTGAATGCGATCCGCCGCGGCGGCCTGTTCGACCTCGACTTCCGCTACTTCAACGTGTTCAACATGCAAGCCGCGCAAGGCTTGTCGCTGGCCGCCAACGACTTCACGTTCGGCGCTTTCAACACCCCGGGGCGCTGGCCACCTCGAGCTACACGAGCAGCCTGCAGAGCGTCGAGTTGAACCTGCGCCGCGACGTCACGCGGAATATCACGGTGCTGGCCGGTTTCCGCTACCTGTCGCTGCGCGAGGATTTCGGCGTCAATTTCGACCCGTTCAACGTCGGCTTGTTCTCGGCACACCTCAACGGCATCAATCGCTTGTACGGCGTGCAAGGCGGGGCCTATATCACGCTGTTGAAGTTGGCCAACTTCGAGCTGCAAAGCGCCTTCAAGGGCGGCGTCTACGGCAACAACGCCATGGGCGCCCTGCGCTTCAGCGAGTTCAACACCTTCAACCAGTCGGTCACTTCCAGCGCCATGCAGACGTCGTTCGTCGGCGATATCAGCTTCACCGGCGTCTTCAACCTCACCGACATCTGGGCGATTCGCGCCGGCTATCAGATGTTGTGGATCACCGGCGCGGCCCTGGCCGAAAACCAGGTGCCCACCGGCCCGTTCCTGACCGCCAACACCACGGGCAACGTGTTCTTCAACGGAGGACGCCGATCAGCCTGCAGGCCAGCTTCTAGCCGACCGACCATCGCAAGTCATCGGGTGCCACGGGTGACTGGGTGCCACGGCTGACTGGGTGCCACGGCTGACTGGGTGCTACGGGGTGGCTGGGTGCCACGGGTGGCTGCGAAGCAGACACCCGTGCTCGTCGCACACGGCTGTCTCGTGAGCCAGCCGTGGCAACCCACGTGTATGGTAGGTGCCACCCTGCATGACAAGAGAGCGCGGTCGGCCCACGAGCCCCGGCTATACGCCACTGCCGGGCTGGCCGGTTGCCGCGCCTTCGGCCGCGTGCAGCTGCGCGCAGCCCGGCTCTTCGCCGCGCGACGATCTCGAAGCCCAGCTCCTCGATCATCCGATAGTCGGCCTCCGGCGGCTGGCCCTTGGTCGTCAGGTAGTCGCCGACGAAGATCGAGTTGGCCGCGTACAGGCCCAGCGCCTGCAGGCTGCCCAGGTGCATCTCGCGGCCGCCGGCAATGCGCATTTCGCTGGTCGGATTGACCAGCCGGAACATGGCCAGCACCTTCAGGCAGTAGCGCGGATTGAGCTCTCGCGTCCGGCCAGCGGCGTGCCGTCGATCGGATTGAGGAAGTTCACCGGGATCGATTCGGCCCCCAGCTCGCGCAGGGCGAACGCCATGTCGACCACGTCGCGATCGGCCTCGCCCATGCCGATGATGCCGCCGGAGCACAGCTCCATGCCCGCCGTCGCGCACGGCCCGCAGCGTGGCGAGCCGATCGGCGTACGTGTGCGTCGAGCAGATCTCGCCGTAGAACCCCTCGCTCGTGTTCAGGTTGTGATTCACCTGGTCGACGCCGCAATCCTTCAGCCGCTGCGCCTGCTCGGGCGTCGAGCAGGCCCAGGCAGGCGCAGATCTTCAGATCGTACTCGGCCTTGATCTCGGGCACGATCGACGCGACGGCCTCCATCTCGCGCTCGTTGCGGGCCGCGGGCCGAGATCACGATGCAGTAGGTCTTCGCCTGCCGCTCGGCGGCCATGCGGGCCCCGTCGAGCAGCTTGTCGCGCGCTCAGCAGGTTGTAATGCGGGATCTCGGCCTCGGAGACTTTCGACTGCGAGCAGTAGCCGCAATCTTCGGGGCACAGGCCGCTCTTGGCGTTCATCAGGAAATAGAGCTGCACGCGGTTGCCGAACCAGCGCCGCCGCACGCGATAAGCCGCCGCCAGCAGGTCGAGCAGCTCCTCGTCCGGACAGGCCAGCGCTTGCAGGGCCTCGTCGGGCGTGATCGCCTCGCCGGCCAGCACGCGGTCGGCCAGCAGATTCCATCGAACCGGCGCGGCGGGAGCCGCCCCCGCGTTTTGCATGCGATCGATCATTCCAACCAGCCTCGCGTGAAGTCGGCGTAAGTCCAAGCGATCTAAGAACCTATCCGAGAACCGCTGGGGGAGAAGGGGACAGTCCCATTTTGCTCCGAAGACTGCGCAAAATCGGCACAGTCCCCGGCGGCTCTCGGATAGGTTCTAAGTATCGCCGAGCCGAACGTTCACACAAGGGGCAAGCCGCCGCGGAACCTGGCAGAGCAGCGATTCGGCCGATTCAAGAGCAAGTCGGCCGCTCCGCCCGGCCGATCTTGGCAGAGGGCCGGCGCCAGCCGACAATGGAGTGGTTGGCGGCCGCGACCCTTTTCGTTTCACCACGCCCCCCGCCGCACGCTCATGATCGAATCCGCTCAAGCTGCCGAAAATGCGTTCAGCCGCCAGCACCTGGTGCGCGTCGGCGCCGGGCACGTTGGACGCTTCACGGCGGTCGACGCGGTCCGCTATCCGCGCCACAGCCGAGTCGTGGTGCGCACGCCCCGGGGGCTCGAGCTGGGCGAAGTGCTCGCCCCGCCCGATGGCTCGCCGGAGGGCGACACGGCCGACGGCTCGATCGTCCGCGGCGTGACGGCCGAAGACGAGCTGCTGGCCGCGCGGCTCCAGCACCATCGCGACGCGGCTTACGAGGCCTGCGCCCGGCGGCTGGCCGAGCTGCGGCTGCCGACGGTGCTGATGGACGTCGAACACCTGTTCGACGGCCGCACGCTGGTGTTCTACTTTCTCGGCGAGGTGACGTCTGAGCTGGAAGCGCTGACCGCCGAGCTGGCCGAGCTGTACGAGACGCACGTCCAGTTCCGCCGCTTCGGCCAGGCCCTCGACGAAGGCTGCGGCCCCGGCTGCGGAAGCGAGGCGGCCGAGGGTTGCAAAACCTGCGCTACCGGCTCGCGCGATCGCGTCGGCCTGCTCGACACGCGCCCATCACGGCTGATCGGCTACCCGCGGCTGATGTTCAATTGCGGCGGTCGATCTGGTTGCCTTCCAGGTGGACCATCGTCAGCGTGCGATCGCGGTTGGTCACCACGACCAGCCGGCCGCCGTCGGGCACGGCATAGGCCGACTGCAGGTTGAAGCACTCGACCAGCCCGCGATCGTTGATCGTGCGGAGCTGCTGACTGACGTCGCCCCAGTCGCCCGCGCGGTGGCGAGCCAGCACGTCGTCGATCGATTTCCCTTCGGCGGCCAAAGCGGCGATGGCGGCGGGCGTGACGACGATGCGCCCGGTTTCGAATTTCATCGATGTGACGTTCAAAACGATGCGCCTCAACAATCTGCTGCCCCGTACCGCCAAGCGGCACGGTCCATTGTCGTGAACGCCGGGCCCGTTTGCAATTCCGCCGGCGCCTCGGCTGGGCGGTTTTCATCCATCCCGTTCGCCCGGCGCCTAAACGCCCGCGACGCCCCGGGATTCGACGAAGCATCCCACGCTATCGAATCTTTGATGGCACGTCGCTCGCCCTGCTTTCGACGGGTCGCTGGCTGTGGTATGACCGTGCGGTATATGCAACGACCAAGCACGATCGCCGCCGCCGCCGCGGCCCTCCGCCTGAAACATGAAACCCCGCGGGAGCTGGTTCGGCGCTGCCTGCAGCGGATCGAGCGGCTCGAGCCGGCGACCAAAGCCTGGGTCTCCGTCGATCCCGGGGCGTTGGCCGAAGCCGAACGCTTGGGCGACGAATTGGCCGCCGGACGCGACCGTGGGCCTTTGCACGGCATTCCGATCGGCGTCAAGGACATCGTCGACGTCGCCGGCTGGCCGACCCGCGCGGGCTCGGCGATCACCGATGATCGTCCTGTGGCGGCCGATGCTACGGTCGTGGCGCGGCTCCGCGCGGCCGGCGCGATCCTCCTCGGCAAGACCGTGACCACCGAGTTCGCCTGCTTCGATCCCGCGCCGACCACGAACCCCTGGCACGCGGCCCACACGCCGGGCGGGTCGTCGAGCGGCTCGGCGGCCGCCGTGGCCCTGGGCATGTGCTTCGCGGCCATCGCCTCGCAAACCGGCGGCTCGATCACCCGGCCAGCCAGCTACTGCGGCGTCGCCGGCATCAAGCCCACGATGGGCCGCGTCAGCCGCACGGGCGTCGTGCCCGTCAGTTTTCATCTCGACCACGTGGGCGTGATCGCCCGCACGGCCGCCGACTGCGGATTGCTGCTGGCCGCGATGGCCGGCGACGACCCGCGCGACCCGGCCGCCGCGCCGCATGCTCCGTTGGTGCTCGGCGACGAGCGCCCCGCCGCGTCGCCGCCGCGGTTGGGCGTGTTGCGGCGCTATTTCTTCGACGAGGCCGAGAGCGAAACGGCCGAGCTCACCGAGCAGGCGCTCCGGCGGCTGCGCGCGGCCGGCGCCGCCGTGGTCGACGTGGCCTTGCCCGAGGGTTTTGACCGCGTGCACGCGATGCACCGCCGCATCATGGCCGCCGAGGCGGCCGAATTTCACCGGGCCCGCTACGGCACGCCCCCCGCGGCGGTTACGGGCCGAACATGGCGGCGCTGATCGACGAGGGTTTCGCCGTCTCGATGGGCGAGTATCAAGAGGCGCTCGCCCATCAGCGCGGCTTCGCCCACGCCGTGTCTCGATCGCTGGCCGAGGTCGACGCCCTGCTGACGCCAGCCGCGCCCGGCCCCGCGCCCGACCGCTCGACGACCGGCGACCCGCGATTCAACTCCCCCGGAGCCACGCCGGCGTGCCCACCGTTTCGATCCCCATCGCCCTGACCGCAGAGCGGATTGCCGATCGCGCTGCAACTCGTTGGCCCCGCCTGGAGCGAGGCCGAGTTGTTAGCGACCGCCGAGTGGTGCGAAGCGCAAATCCCGTTTGGCCACGTCCTGCCGTCGCTGGCCGATTGAGTGCTCTGCGCGAACCGCGCCGCGAGATTCACGCGCTTGCGGCTTAGCAAGCGCGCCGCTGCATGCTCGATTCGCGCTACTCCCCCAGAGCCCCCAGGCTGGTCAGGAATTCGCTCATCTCGCCGGCGGCGTGGGCGTTGCCGGTCGCGCGGGCTTGCTCGATGCCGTCGCGCAAGATGGCGCGGGCTTCGGCGACGCGGCCCAGCCGGGCGAGCTGCTGGGCCGACATGAAGAAGGCCGGCACGTACGGCGGGACGTCGCTCACCAGCTCGCGATACGTCGCCAGGCTCCGCTCGTGCTCCCCCTCCTTGTCGAGCTCCATTGCCAGGCTGTACGCGCAAGAACTCGTCGCGCGGATCGTCCGCCAACATCGCCTCGATCTTCTCGCGCCGCGTAGCCATGGCTGTGGGTCCTGGGGGCGTGTCTGAGTATCAGGGACTATCATTGGCGCTGGCACCAGCAGCGGGCAAGAGAGGCCGGAGGCAGGAGGTTGGAAATGAGGCCCGAAGCTGGTAATGACTGAGCGTCAGAGGAAGGCCAAGGGATCGTCGCGCGAACGCGTCTTGATCGCGTCTCGTCGGAGCGAAAGCATCACGTCGCGGCTGGCGTTTCGCCTCCCTACCTCCGGCCTCCAGCCTCCCGCGTCCGGTCCCCCCCAGTTTGACGCTCGAAATCGCCTCGCGGTATACTGCACCCAGTCCTCGATGCCCGCCAACCGCCTGCCAGGGGTCGCCCTCCGCATGAGACTTTGCACGCGTCGTCTGCTCCTGGTGGCCGCGGCGGCCGGATTGGCCCTGGCGGCCGCGCCGCGCTTGGCGGCTTGGGGCGACGAGGCGGCGAAACCGGCTGCCACGACGGGCCTGCTCTCCAAGGCCGACTTCGACGCGCTAGCGCGCCGCGACGTGTTCGCCGAAACCGATGGGCCCGCGGCCGACGACTTGCGGTTCTTGCGGCGAGCCACGTTCGACTTGCTCGGCCGGCTGCCGACGCTCGACGAGCAGCAGGCTTTTGCGGCGGCTGCCGCCCGAGACGCGCGACGGCGAGCTCGTCGAGCGGCTGCTGGCCAGCCAGGAATTCGGCGCCAACTGGGCCAACTACTGGACCGACGTGATCGCCTTTCACGTGCCGCCTCCCGAGCTGACCTATTTGAATTACCAGCCGCTCAAGGAGTGGCTGGCCGGCCAGTTCAACGCCAACCGCCCCTGGGACGAAGTGGTTCGCGAGTTGATCACGGCCAAGGGCAAGATCGCCGACCATCCGGCGGCCACGTTCGTCGGTTATCACGACGCCGTGGCCACGAATCTCGCCGGCGAGACGGCGCGAATCTTTCTCAGCCAACAGATCGGCTGCGCCAGTGCCACGATCACCCGTTCGATCATTGGAAGCGGGCGCAGTTTCACGAGCTGGCCGCCTTCTTCGGGCGCACGAAAGTCAAGCTGTCGCAAAACGACGGCACGGCCACGGTCGTCAGCGCCGTCGACAAGGGCGAGTACCTGATGCCCGACATGGAGGATCCGCGCAAGAAGGGGACGGCCATGCGTCCCGCGGCGCTGGACGGCGCCGCGCTGGACGTTGGCCCCGGCGATGCCCAGCGCCGCCAGACGCTGGCTGCCTGGCTCACCGCGCGCGACAATCCCTGGTTCGCCCGCGGTACGTCAATCGCGTCTGGGCGCGGTTGTTCGCCCGCGGCTTTTACGAGCCGGTCGACGATCTGGGCGATTCGCGCCGGGGCTTCTGGCCCGAAACGCACGCGGCGCTGGCCGGGCATTTCGCGGCCAGCGGCTTCGACGTGAAGAGCTTGTTCCGCCTGCTGGCCACCAGTGCCGCCTACCGCCGCGCCGGGCTGCCGGTGGCCGATGAGGAGTCGCCGCAGGGCGCGCCGCCGCGGATGCGGGGCGACGAGGTGTTCGCGGCGCTGCGCGTGGGCCTGGAAATGCCGAACGTCACGCCGCCGGCCGTGGCGCCGACGGCCGCCATTCGCTTTCCGCCTCCTCCCAAGAGCACCCGCGACCTGGTGCACGAGGCGTTCGGCACCGATCCGTCGCTGGCGCCGGTCGACGCGCCGCGGACGATCGGCCAGGCGCTGTGGATGATGAACAACGACCAATTGCAAAAGCAGATCGACGCCCGGCCCGAGAGCGGCACGATGCTGGCAAAGCTGTTGGCCGGCGAGCCGGACGACGCCGCGGCCGTGCGGGCCCTGTTCGCGCGGGTGTTGGCGCGCGAGGCCACGCAGGCCGAAATGCGAATCGCGCTGCAGCACGTTGCCGAGGGCGGCAGCCGCGGCGAGGCGTTCGAGGATTTGTTGTGGAGCCTGGTGAACACGGCGGAATTCACGTCGCGGCGATAAACGCGCGGCAGGCGGTGGCCAAACGATGCGCACCTTTCAGACCATGCTCGACGTCGGAGTCTCCGGCGCCGGCGTCGTCACGCGACGCGGCTTCATCCGCTCGCTGGCCGGCGTGGCTGGCGGACTGGCACTGGGCTGGCGCGATTTCGTCACCGCCCGGGCCGACGAGCTGGCGCAGACGGCCGCTCGATGATTCTGTTGTGGATGGATGGCGGTCCGAGCCAGTTCGACACCTTCAATCCCAAGCCCGGCTCGCCCTACCAGGGACCGGCCCTGGCCATCAATACGGTCATCCCGGGCGTGCAGGTGGCCGAGTACTGGCCGCGCGTGGCCCGCTCGCTGGACAAGATCGCCCTCGTCCGCTCGATGACCAGCAAGGAAAAAGAGCACGAACGGGCGATCGCGCTGGTGCGGACCGGCTACGAGCCGTCGCCGGCGATTCGCTATCCCACCTGGGGCGCCGTCGTGGCCCGCGAGCGCGAGGCCTTTGAGTCGGACCTGCCCGCGTTCGTGCGGATCGGCAAGCCGCGGATCACGACCCGCGACGTCGACGCGGGCGTGCTGGGCGTGCGCTACAACCCGCTGAAGATCGACACCCCGGGCCTGCTGCCGCCAAACCTGGCGCCGCAGCGGCGCCGAGCACGGTGCGCCGCCGGCTGGCATTGGCCGAGCGGCTCGACGGCGAGTTCGTCCGCGCGGGCGGCGGCGCCGCCGTGGCCGAAAAGCAGCAGGTTTACCGAGCGGGCCGCGCGGATGTCGCTCGGCGAGCGGCTGGGCGTGTTCGACCTGTCGAGCGAGCGCGAGGCGGACCGCGACGCCTACGGCCGGACCGATTTTGGCCAGGGCTGCCTGCTCGCCCGGCGGCTGGTCGAGCAGGGCGTCGGCTTCGTCGAGGTGATCAGCACCGGCTCGATCAGCGATCAAGGCTGGGACACCCACAAGCTGGGCTTCGAGCAGAACCCGCCCTTGTGCCGCGAAGTCGATCAGGCCTACGCCACGCTGCTGCACGATCTCCAGCAGCGCGGGCTGTTGGAAAAGACCTTGGTCGTGTGGATGGGCGAATTCGGCCGCACGCCCAAGTTCAAGAGCGACGGCGGCCGCGAACACTACACCGACGGCTGGCTGGCGGCTTTCTCCGGCGCCGGAGTGCGCGGCGGGCAGGTGATCGGCGCGACCGACCCGCAGGGCGTGAGCGTTGTCGACCGCCCGGTGGGCGTGCAAGACCTGTTCGCCACGTTCTGCCAGGTGCTGGGCATCGACGGCAGCCAGGAATACCTGACCACCGACCGCCGGCCCGTGAAGATCGTCGACGGCGGCAGCGTCGTGAGCGAGCTGTTTACGTGAGCGAATTGTTTAGTTGAGTCGCGGCGCGCAGGCCAGCCAATGAGCGGCGCCGCGCCTCACCCTGCTCGCTGCGCGAGCGGTCCCGCTCCCGCGAGGGGAAAGGGGAGTTTAGGAGCAAGCATGAAGATTGGCTTGGGTTTCGTTCTGTTGATCATCGCATTGACGTCGCAGACCGCGGCGGTCGTCGCGGCCGATGGCGACACGTTCACGCGCAAAGCGGACGTGATCTACGGCCGCAAGGATGGCATGGCGCTGACGATGGACGTGTTCACGCCCAAGGAAAAGCCGAACGGGGCGGCGGTCATCTGGACGGTCAGCGGCGGCTGGACGTCGAAGCACGAGCACATCAACCTCGATTTCTATCGCGAGCTGCTGGCCCGCGGCTACACGGTGTTCGCCGTCTGCCACGGCAGCCAGCCGAAGTACACGATTCCCGAGGCGATCGCCGACATGCAGCGCTCGGTCCGCTACATCCGCGCGAACGCGGCCGAATATGGCATCGACCCCAATCGCATCGGCATTTCCGGCGGCTCGGCCGGCGGGCACCTCTCGCTCGTGATCGGCACCGCCGGCGACGCGGGCGACCCCAAGGCAACCGATCCCGTGCTGCGCCAGCGACCGCGTGCAGGCCGTGGCCTGTTTTTTCCCGCCCACCGATTTTCTCAACTACGGCACGCCCGGGTTCGCCTGGCTCAACCAGGGTCCGAAAGACGCCATCAAGCCGCCTTTCGATTTCCACCGTTGGAACCCCGAGCTGGGCAAGTTCGAGCCGGTCGACGAAGAGACGCGGATGAAGATCGGCCGCGAGATTTCGCCCGTCTATCACGTCACGAGCGACGACCCGCCCACGTTGATCATCCACGGCGACAAGGACGCGCTGGTGCCGTTGCAGCAGTCGGAGCTGATGATCGCGGCGTTGAAGGCGGCCGGCGTGCCCTGCGAGCTGGTCGTCAAGCACGGCGAAGCCCACGGCTGGAAGGATTGGCACGACGACATGCGCACGATCTGCGATTGGTTCGACAAGTATCTGAAGCCGACGAGATCTGCAGCGGGAAATGCAATTGGCGTGGCGCAGACGGCGATAATTGACAGTCGCGACGGACCGAGTTTATCGTGAATTCGAGTTGGTAAGCTTTTTCGAGTAGGGGGGGCCCGAGGTTGCGCGCAACGGGGTTTACTCTGGCGATGATCGCGGCGATCGCAACAGCCGCGGGCGCATCGGCCGAGGCCGTCGACTTCGAGCGCGACGTGGCTCCGCTGTTGGTGCGCCATTGCATCGCCTGCCACGGCCCCAGCGACCCGGCCGGCAAGCTCGATTTGACGGCCGAAGCCCATGCCCGCGCCGGCGGCGACACGGGACAGGGGGCCGTCGTGCCCGGCGACGTTGAGGCCAGCTACGCGATCGAGCGGATCCGCGCGGGCGAGATGCCCCCCGAAGGCAAAGGCAAACCGGTCGCGGCCGCGGACCTGGCCAGGCTCGAAGCCTGGATCGCCACGGGCGCCGCCTGGCCCAAGGATCGCGTGCTCAGCGCCTTCGACCACACGACCAGCGAGCGGGCCGGCCGCGACTGGTGGTCGCTCGAAAAACCGGTGCGGCCGAGGTTGCCCGGCGTCCGCCACGCCGATCGCCTGCGCACCCCGATCGACGCCTTTGTGCTCGCGCGGCTGGAAGCCGTCGGCATCGAGCCCTCCCCAGAAACCGACCGCGCGACGTTTATCCGCCGGTCCTCGTTCGATTTGCTCGGATTGCCGCCGACGCCGGAAGAAATCGAGGCCTTCGTCGCCGACACGTCGAGCGACGCCTACGAGCGGCTTGTCGACCACATGCTGGCTTCGCCGCGCTACGGCGAGCGCTGGGCCCGGCACTGGCTCGACGTGGTGCGGTTCGGCGAGTCGAACGGCTATGAAACCAACAGCCGCCGGCCCAATGCCTGGCCTTATCGCGATTGGGTGATCGCGGCGTTCAACGCCGACATGCCGTATCCGCAGTTCGTGTTCGAGCAGTTGGCCGGCGACGTGGCAGGCAGCGACCCGGCCACCGGCTTCCTGGTGGGCGGCGCACACGACACAGTGCTCAGCCCCGACGTCGAGCTGACCCAGCAGCAGCGGATGAACGACTTGGACGACATGCTTTCGACCACGGCCACCGCGTTTCTGGGCCTGACGGTCGGCTGTGCCAAGTGCCACGATCACAAGTTCGATCCCATCGGCCAGCGCGACTACTACGCCTTGCAAGCCGTCTTCGCCGGCGTCCAGCATGGCGAGCGCGACTGCGCACCCCGGGTCATGAAGAGCGCCAGCGCGAGCAAAAGCGGCTGTCGACGGAGTTGCTGGCGGTCGAGCGCGAGGCCAACGAGCTGTCGATTCGCCACCAGCCACTGGCGCAAGTCGGCACGGCCGACGGCGCCGCTCTCGACGCGGCGGCCGGCCGTCGACCCGCGGTGGAACGTCGACCGCTTCGCGCCGGTCGCGGCTCGCTTCGTGCGCTTCTCGGTGCTGGCCACGAACACGGCCGAACCGTGCCTCGACGAGCTCGAAGTGTTTGCGGCCGACGAAATGTCGAGCGCAACCTGGCGCTGGCCAGCGCCGGCGCGAAGCCCGCGGCCTCGAGCGTCTATTCCAACGGCACGTCCGACTTGCACAAGCTCGAACACGTCAACGACGGCCGCTACGGCAACGCCCGCAGTTGGATTTCGGCCGAGGCGGGCGCCGGTTGGGTGCAGATCGAACTGGCCAAGCCGGCCACGATCGAGCGCGTCGTGTGGGCCCGCGACCGCGACGGCAAATACCGCGACCGGCTGGCGACGCGCTACAAGATCGAGGTCAGCCTTGACGGCGACGCCTGGCAGACCGTGGCCGACGGCGATGACCGCGAGGCGTTCAGCGCTTCGGAAAAAACGAGCCAATCGCCCTCGACGGCCGGCCTGCCGGCGGAGATCGCCGGCCAGGTCGCCGCGCTGCGCGCGCGGGCGAAAGCGCTGTCGGAGGAGATCGCGCGGCTCAAGCCGGCGGAGGTCTATTCCGGCACGTTCAAGCAGCCCGAGCCGACGCACCTGCTCTACCGCGGCGAGCCGGCGCAACCGCGCGAGCAGGTGGCGCCCGGCGCGCTTCCCGCGGTCGCGCCGCCACTGGTGTTGCCGGCCGACGTGCCCGAGGCCCAGCGCCGCGCGGCGCTGGCGCGCTGGATCACGAGCCCCGACAATCCGCTGGCCGCGCGGGTGGCAGTCAACCGTTTGTGGCATTATCACTTCGGCCAGGGTCTGGTGCGGACGCCGAGCGATTTCGGCTTTGGCGGCGGGCGGCCCTCGAATGGCGAGCTGTTGGACTGGCTGGCCTCGGAGCTGGTCGACGGCGGCTGGCGCTTCAAGGCGATCCACCGGCAGATCATGCTTTCGAGCACCTATCGCCAGGCGAGCCGCGCGCGGGCCGAGGCGGTGAAGCTCGATGCCGACAACCGGCTCTTGTGGCGGATGGCGCCGCGGCGGCTCGAAGCCGAAGCCATCCGCGACGCGCTGCTGTCCGTCAGCGGCACGCTCGACTTGCGGATGGGCGGGCCCGGCTATGACGCCTTCGAGCCCAACACGAACTACGTCAAGCTCTACACGCCGAAGCGACTCGTTCGGGCCGGCCGAGTGGCGGCGGATGGTCTACCAGGAAAAACCGCGGATGCAGCAGGACGCCACGTTCGGCGAGTTCGACTGCCCCGATTCGAGCCAGATCGATGCCGCGCCGCAACGTCTCGACGACCGCGCTGCAAGCATTGAACCTGCTCAACGGCCCGCTGGTCGTCGAACAGTCCGAGTTGTTCGCCCAGCGGCTGGTGCGCGAGGCGGGCAACGACCCGGCGGCGCAGATTCGCCGCGCATTCGCGCTGGCCTTCGGTCGCCAGCCCGACGCCGAAGAGCTGGCCGCGGCCGAAAAGCTGCTTCAGGCCGAAGGGTTGCCGTGCTTGTGCCGGGCGCTGGTCAACGCCAACGAGTTCTTGTATGTCAACTGAGCGTGCAGCTATCGAACCTGGGCCGGCGGTTGCTCGACCGGCGCACGTTCCTGGCCACCGCTACCGGCAGCCTCGGCGGCATCGCCCTGGCCAGCTTGCTGGCCGAAGAGGGCCGCGCGACGACCGCCGACCTTGGGCCCATCCGTCCGGCGATCGATGCCGCCGCGCCGCTGCGCGCCCGGCCGCCGCACTTTCCGGCCAAGGCGCAACGCGTGCTGTTGATCTTCTGCTCCGGGGCGTGCAGCCATCTCGACACCTGGGACTACAAGCCCGAGCTGATCAAGCGGCACGGCCAGCCGATGCCCGGCGCCGACAAGCTGATCACCTTCCAGGGCAAGTCGGGCAACCTGATCAAGAGCCCCTGGACAGTTCCGCCCCCGCGGCCAGATCGGGCAAGTACATTTCGGACCTGCTGCCGCACCTGGCCGAGCTGGCCGACGAGATGTGCTTCATCCACTCGATGACCTCGAAGACGAACACGCACGGACCCGGCGAAAACCTCATGAGCACCGGCTTCATGGTCGACGGCTATCCCGAGCATCGGCTCGTGGGTCAGCTATGCCCTGGGCAGCGAGAACGAGAACCTGCCGGCGTTCGTGGCGATCCCCGATCCGCGCGGCGTGCCGCAAGTCGGCCCCAACAACTGGTCGAGCGGCTTCCTGCCGGCCGTGTTTCAGGGCACGGCATTCAACGCCGACCAGCCGATCGCCAACCTGGCCACGCCGTCGACCTTGGCATCTACCGCCGATCGCTCGACGCGCGACTTTCTGAAGCTGCTCAACGACCAACACCTGGCCCGCGACCCGGTCGACAGCCAGTTGGCCGCGCGCATCGCCAGCTACGAGCTGGCGGCGAAGCTGCAGCTCAGCGCGCCGGAGGTCAGCGACCTGTCGCGCGAAACGGCCGCCACGCACGCGGCCTACGGCACCGACCACGCGAACACGATCAAGGCCGGCTTCGCCCGCAACTGCCTCCTGGCCCGGCGGCTGCTCGAGCGCGGGCGTGCGGTTCGTCGAGCTCTTCAACGGGGCCTACGCGATGGGCGAGGGCGTCGGCAACTGGGACGGCCACAAGACGCTCAAGGCGCAGTACGACATCCACGGGCCCATCCTCGACCAGCCCGCCGCGGCCCTGCTTGAAGGACCTCAAAGCGCGCGGCATGCTCGACGACACGCTGGTGGTCTGGACGACCGAGTTCGGCCGCATGCCGACGTTCCAGAGGGCGCCAGCGGCCGCGACCACAACCCCAAGGGCTTTACCGTCTGGCTGGCCGGCGCGGGCGTGAAGAAAGGATTCAGCTACGGGGCCACCGACGAGTTCGGCTACCAGGCCGTCGAGAACGCCGTCCAGCGTCTACGAGCTGCACGCCACGATCCTGCACCTGCTGGGCCTGGATCATCACCGCCTCAGCTACTTCCACAACGGCACCGAGCAGCGGCTGACGTTCGTCCACGGAAGGGTGATCGAGGACGTGCTGGCGTGAAGAAGACGGTGCGCAGGGGACGTTAGCCGTCGCGAGAGAACGCGAATAAGTAGAATGTCCTGCTCTGTAGAAACCCCTCACTTGCTAGCTAACCTGCTAGCTTCTCCGCGTGCGTAGCACAAGGAGAATGAAGACCACGAAGTCTCCACGGCGGGTGTTGCAGTATGCGTATCTGGTCGGCCAGTTGGTGCTGCCCGACTACTCGCATCGCTATAGCCGCCACGATTTCACCCAGTCGCAACTCTTTGCCTGTCTCGCGCTCAAGGAGTTTCTGCAACTCGATTATCGCAAGCTGGCCGGGCTGCTCCAAGATGCAGGCGAACTGGCGGCCGCGATCGATCTCAACCGCGTGCCGCACTTCACGACCTTCCAGAAGGCGGCCAAGCGGCTGCTCCTCAACCGCCACGCTCAAGCGTACCTCGACAAGACGATCCGCTTGGCACAGGTGCAGGGCCGACTGCCGCGGCGCGTGTCGCTGGCCGCCCTCGATGGGACCGGCCTCGAATCGCGGCACGCCAGCAGCTATTACGTCAGGCGTCGAGCAAACACCGGGAAATCTTGGCAAAAAACCACCTAAAAACGATTCCCCAAAGCAGGTGTGCTCTGCGACACGCGAACCCATCTCATCTTGGCCGTCATTCCCCATCGCGGTCCCGGGCCGGACGGGCCGCACGAAATAAAGGGCACGAAATAAAGGGGACGCAAACGGGACGCAAACCTTTTCTTGACGAGTTGGCGGCGGCGGGTAGAATCGGCGGACATGCCGAGAACGGCGCGAACCATCCTGGGCGGCTATGTTTACCATGTGCTCAATCGAGCCAATTGCCGGCTGCGGTTGTTCAGGAAGGATGCCGACTACGTGGCCTTCGAACAGGTGCTGGCCGAAGCGCACGAGCGCGTGCCGCTGCGGATTCTCGGCTATGCCGTGATGAGCAATCACTGGCATTTTGTCGTCTGGCCCCGGCGCGGCCGCGGGCAGGAAGTCTCTGACTTCTTCCGCTGGCTGGGCATCACCCATGCCCAGCGCTGGCACGCCCATCATGGCACGATCGGCACCGGCCACGTCTATCAAGGCCGCTTCAAGTCGTTTCCCGTGGCCAGCGACGAGCATCTGCTGTCCGTGCTGCGATATGTGGAACGCAACCCGCTGCGGGCCGGGCTCGTCAAGCGGGCCGAGGAGTGGCGTTGGGGCAGCCTGTATCGCAGGGTTCATGGCACGCCCGAGGAGCGAGCTTTTGGCCGCAGGGCCGGTGAAGCTGGCGCGGCTGGGTCGAGCACGTCAACCGGCCGCAGACCGAGGCCGAGATCGCGGCGGTTCGCGAGAGCATTGCGCGCGGCCGGCCGTACGGCGGCGGCGCGTGGCAAACGAAGGTCGCCGGGCAGCTTGGGCTGGAATACACATTTCGCCCCCGCGGCCGCCCCCGTCTGCCGCCTGCCGAGGGGGAAGAGTCGGTTGCGCGGCGGAACGGTGTTTCGTGACATGCGGAAAAAGGTTTGCGTCCCCTTTGTTTCACGCCCGCGCGCGTGCGCGTTGCCGGCACTGGCCAGATCGGGGGCACACAGGCTATAAAAGTCTTACCGCTTGCATCCCGCCTTCGAGGAACCTGCCTATGCTCCGCCGCACGCTGCTCACCTGGCTCGCGCTGCTGTTGACGGCCGTTGCCGCTAGTGCCCAGGAATGGACGCGCTTTCGCGGGCCGAATGGGTCGGGGCAGAGCGAGGCGACGACGATTCCGGCTGCCTGGGACGAGGGCGACTTGCTGTGGAAAGCGACGCTCGAAGGCGTGGGCAATTCGTCGCCGGTGCTGTGGGGCGAGAAAGTTTTCTTGATGAGCGCCTCGCCCGACGGCACGCGGCACGTGCTCTGCCTTTCGGCCACCGACGGCAAGCAGCTTTGGCGGCAGGATTTTCCGGCCCGCACGCATCGCATCCATCAGCAGAACACGCTGGCTTCGAGCACTCCGGCTGCCGATGCCGATTACGTCTACTGCGCGTGGGCGACGCCCGAGGAGTTGACGCTGGCGGCCTTGAAGCACGACGGCACGACCGCCTGGCGGACGCCGTTAGGGCCGTTCGTCAGTGCCCATGGATTTGCCACGTCGCCGATCGTCTACGGCGACCTGGTGATCCTCACCGACGAGCAGGACGGCGACAGCTTCATCTTCGGCATCGACCGCCGCAACGGCGAGGTGCGCTGGAAGTCGCCGCGCAAGGTGAAGGAGATGCAAAACACCGCGTACGCCGTGCCCTGCATCTTTCGGCCCCAGGGCAAGCCGGCCGAGCTGATCGTTTCGAGCTGGGCCCACGGCGTGTCGAGTCTCGACCCGGCGACCGGGGCGACGAACTGGGAGGCGGCGGTGCTCGAGCGGCGGCCGGTCGGCTCGCCAATCGTGCTGGGCGATCTCGTGCTGGCCAACTGTGGCGAAGGGGGCGGCAACAACACGGTCGTGGCCATCCGCCCGCCGACGGTCGAGGGCGGCTCGACCGAGCCGGTCTACAAGCTCGACAAGACGACGGCCCCCTACGTGCCGTCACTGGTGGCCAGCGGCTCGCTGGTGTTTCTGTGGGGCGACAAGGGCATCGTGGCCTGCATTGACGGGCCCACGGGCAAGGTCCACTGGCGGCAGCGGGTGGGCGGCAACTTTTTCGGCTCGCCGGTTCGCGTGGCCGACAAGGTGTACTGCATTTCGGCCGAGGGGGACGTGGTGGCGCTGGCCGCCTCGAAGGAGTTCCGCCTGCTGGGCCGCAGCCGCCTGGATGAGGGCAGCCGCTCGACGCCGGCGGTGGCGGGCGGCCGGATGTTCCTGCGGACCGAAAGCCATCTGACGGCCGTGGGCCGCAAATAATTCGCCCCCGCGAAAGCGAATGATTGGTGGCCTTTTCGAGCCGCCAGCCCCCCTTGGGGCGTTCACGACCCCCTGGGCGACCCGCTAACTTTTCCGTAAGATAAGCTAGGGCAGCGGTTTAAATCGGCGTTCCGCCGGCCGTTTCACATCGTAGATTTTGGTAGCGCTCACCGCTTGGCAGCTGCTTACGCCGCCGAAGCGTGGGAATGTCTGCCCGAGGAACTCTGGTCTTGGCCACGATCAGCGAAGCCATGGCGGTTGCCTTTGCGCATCACCAGCGCGGGGAGCTGGCCCAGGCCGAAACCATCTATCGCCGCATTCTCGATGCCGAGCCGAGCCATGCCGACGCCTGGCACCTGGCCGGCGTCGCCGCGCACCAGGCCGGCCGCCACGCCGAGGCCGTCGAGGCCATCGGCCGGGCCATCGCCATCGCGCCGGCCAACTCCGCCTACTACAACCATCTCGGCGCCGCCGAGGCGGCCTTGGGGCACCTCGACGAGGCCCAGCGCCTTCGAAACCGCCGTGCGGCTCGCGCCGGCCGACGCCCAGATTCACTACAACCTGGCGGCGCTGCGCGTGCTGCGCGAGCAGCCCGAGGAAGCCATTGCCGGCTACCGCGAAGCGCTGCGGCTCAACCCGCAGTTGGCCGAGGCCGCGTTCAACCTGGGCAACCTGCTGCGCGACGCCGGACGTCCGGCCGAGGCCCAGGCGGCGTACGAGGCCGCCCTGCGAGCGCGGCCCGGCTACCAGAAGGCGGCTTCGAGCCTGGCGGCGCTTCACTTGAAAGAGGAGCACACGGCCGAGGCCGAAGCGGCCTTGCGGCTGCTGCTCGAAACCGATCCACAAAACGTCGACGCGCTGTTTCGGCTCGGCTCGGTACTGCAATCGCGCGGACAGCTCGACGAAGCGGCCGCCCTGCTGCAGCGGGCCGTATTTCACGATCCTGCGCCACGCCGACGCGCAGAACAACCTGGGCTGCGTCTTTCGCGCGCTGGATCAGCTCGACGCGGCCGAACAGAGCCTGCGGCTGGCGCTGGTGGCGCGGCCCGAGTTTGCCGAGGCGCTGAACAATCTCGGCTCGGTGCTGCACCAGAAAAAACAGAACGACGCGGCGGCCGACTGTTATCTGCGGGCCCTGGCCCTGCGGCCCGAGTTTGCCGAAGCCCACAACAACCTGGGCACGATCTGCCAGGAGCGCAAGGAGTACGACGAGGCGCTGGCGCATTATCGGCAGGCGCTGGCGATCCAACCGAAGTCGGCCGAAGCGCTGGCTAATATCGGCTCGGTCTACCAGGTGCAGGGGGACATGGCCACGGCGATCGACTACCACCGCCGTGCGTTGGAGCTCGACCCTACGCAGCATTCGGCCCACTTCCACATCGCGGCCGCGCACCATTTCGAGCATCGCTTCGACGACGCGCTGGCCAGCTACGAGGAGGCCATCCGGTTGAAGGGCGACTATGCCGAGGCCTACTACAACCGCTCGTTCGTGCACTTGAGCCGGGGCGACTTCGCCCGCGGCTGGCCCGACTACGAGTGGCGGTTTCGCTGCAAGGAGTACAAGGGCGCAATTCAAGGAGCCGGTGTGGGACGGCACGCCGCTGGCCGGCCGCACGCTGTTGATCCACGCCGAACAGGGACTGGGCGACACGCTGCACTTCGTTCGCTACGTGCGACTGGCCGAACGGCTGGGCGACAAGATTTGCGTCGAGGTGCAGCCGGCACTGGCGCCGCTCTTGAAGGCTTCGGGCTTTCGCGGCGTCATTCCTGGCGGCACGGCGTTGCCGCACTTCGACGTTCACGCGGCGATGATGAGCCTGCCCGGCATTCTGGGCACGACGCTCGCGAACATGCCCGCGCGGGTGCCGTACCTGGCGGCCGACCCGCAAGCTGCTGAAGGCCTGGCGCTGTCGGCTGCGGGGGCTTGGTGGTTTCAAGATCGGCATCATCTGGCAAGGCAACGCGGCCTACACGATGGACCGCTTCCGCTCGATCCCGCTGGCCGAGTTCGCCCCGCTGGCCGAAGTGCCCGGCGTGCAGTTGGTCAGCCTGCAGAAGCACGCCGGCAGCGAGCAACTCGCCGAGTTGGACGGCCGCTTCGACGTCGTCGACCTGGCGGCGTCGCTCGACGCCGAGACGGGCGCCTTCATGGACACGGCCGCCGTGATGTGCAGTCTCGACCTGGTGGTCACCAGCGACACGGCCGCCGCGCACCTGGCCGGCGCGCTGGGCGTGCCCACGTGGCTGGCCGTCTCCAGCTCGCCCGAGTGGCGCTGGATGCACGAGCGGACCGACAGCCCCTGGTATCCGACGATGCGCCTGTTCCGCCAGCGAGAGCAAGGCGACTGGGCGAGCGTATTCGCCGCCATGAAGGCCGCGCTGGCCGAGCGTGTCGCGGGGCGCTAGAATCACCGCCGCATCAAGCGCGTGGCGAGGCGAGTCCCACGCAGCCGCAGAAGCCCCCAGACGGTCAGCCCCCGCATTGGAGTTGTGTCACGGCGAGTTTCCGCTCCGCCCGGCTTCAACTTGCACGGTCCCGGCTCGACGCGTCAAATTAGCGCCACGATTGAAACCCTTGGCAAGCGTGAGCGCTGGCATGACCTCCTGGGAATTCTGGATCGACGTCGGCGGCACGTTCACCGATAGTTTTGCGCGGCGGCCTGACGGGACGCTGGCGCACCACAAGCTGCTCAGCTCGGGCGTGGTCAAAGGGGCCGTCGGGGCTGGATCCACGGCGGATCGGATCGTCGACCCGGCGCGCGGCGGCGATCCCGACGACTTTTGGACCGGCTGGCGGCTGCGGCTTCTCGATGATCAAGGCCAGACGCTGGCCGAGTCGCGCCTGGCGGGTTTCGAGGCCGCCACGGCTACGCTGCATTTGGCCGACCCGCTGGCCGAGGCCCCGGCGGCGGGCACGCCGTACGAGTTGGCGTCGGAGGCCGAAGCGCCGCTGGTGGCGATTCGCTACTTGCTGGGATTGCCGCACGCGGCAGCCGGTGCCGCCGCTCGAGCGTGCGGCTCGGTACGACGCGCGGCACCAATGCCCTGATCACGCGCCGCGGGGCCCGGGCGGCGCTGGTCACGACGCGGGGCTTTGCCGACGTGCTGGAGATCGGCTACCAGAACCGCCCGCGGCTGTTCGACCTGGCGATCCACAAGCCGCCCTCGCTGGCTGCCGCCGTGGTCGAGATCGACGAGCGGATCGACGCCGCCGGCCGCGTGCTCGTCGCGCCGACGAAGCCGAGATCGGCCGCCAGTTGCTCGCCTTGCGGGCCGCCGGCATCGAATCGCTGGCCATCTGCCTGTTGCACTCGGTCGTGCGCGGCGATCACGAAGCGCTGGTCGGCGCGTGGCCCGCGAGGTGGGCTTCGACGAGATCAGCGTCTCGAGCCGCATCGCGCCGTTGGCCAAAATCGTCGTCGCGCGGCGATACGACGTTGGTCGACGCCTATTTGAACCCGGTGCTGCGGCGTTACGTCGGCCGGCTGCGCGAAGCGCTCGGCGGGCAGCTCGCTGCGGATTCTGACCTCGGCCGGCGGGCTGGTCGACGCCGACCAGTTCGTCGGCAAGGACAGCATCCTCTCCGGGCCCGGCCGGCGGCGTGGTCGGCTTTTCGCGCGTGGCGCGGGCCGCCGGGCTTCGAGCGGGCCATCGGCTTCGACATGGGCGGCACGAGCACCGACGTCTCGCGCTTCGACGGCCGGCTACGAGCTGGAGTACGAAACGGAGAAGGCCGGCGTGCGGCTGGTGGCGCCGATGATGGCCATCGAGACCGTGGCGGCCGGCGGCGGCTCGATCTGCCGCTTCGACGGCGTCAAGCTGGCCGTGGGGCCCGACAGCGCGGCGCGGACCCGGGCCCGGCCTGCTACGGCCGCGGCGGGCCGCTGACGGTGACCGACGTCAACTTTCTGCTCGGCAAGATTCTGCCCGACCGTTTTCCGTTTCCGCTCGACCGCCGCGCGGCCGAAGTCGCGGCTCGCCGAAACTGATCGAGGCCATCGCCGCGGCCGGCGGCCGGCGCTACGCACCGTTGGAGCTGGCCGAAGGCTTCGTGCGCGTGGCCAACGCCAACATGGCCAAGGCGATTCGCTCGATCTCGGTGGCCAAGGGGTGCGATCCGCGCGACTACGTGCTGGTGCCCTTTGGCGGGGCCGCCGGACAGCACGCCTGCGCCGTGGCGCGCGAGTTGGGCATCGGCCAGATCCTGCACCACCCGCACGCCGGGCTGCTGAGCGCTTACGGCATCGGGCTGGCCGACGTCGAGCGGCACCGGGCTGCCGGCGTTTACGAGCCGCTGTCGCCGGCGCTGGTCGAGCGCTTGCAAGCCGCCGCCGCCGAGTTGGAGCGCGAGGCGGCCGCGGGCGTGGTGGCCGAAGGGATCGCCCGCGAGCAGGTCGCAGCCACGCGGTGGCTCGAGCTGCGTTATCGCGGCGTCGAGGCGTCGCTCGTGGTGCCGTTTCCCGAGCACGACGCGCTGGCGCGGTGCAGCGAAGCGTTCGCCGTCGAGCACCGCAAGCTTTACGGCTACGTGCACGCCGACCGCGAGTTGGAAGTGGTCGCCGTGCGGCGTCGAAGCCCGCGGCCGTTCGGCGAGCCCCCTGCCCTGCTCGGAGCGCGTGGCTGCGCGGCCGCGCCACCAGCCGGCGCACGGGGGAAGTCTATTTCGACGGGCAGCCGCGCGAGGCCGCGGTGTTCGACCGCCGGGAGCTCGGGCCCGGCGATACCTTTGCCGGGCCGGCGATCGTCTGCGAGAGCGCTTCGACGACGCTGGTCGACCCGCTCTGGCGGGCCGAAGTCCTTTCGGGCGGCGAGCTATTGGTCGTGCGCGAGGCGCAGGCGCCGCGAGCGCACGGCCGTCTCGACCGAGGCCGATCCAGTGATGCTCGAAATCTTCAACAATCAGTTTGCGGCCATCGCCGAGCAGATGGGCATCACGCTGCGCAACACGTCGACGAGCGTGAACGTCAAGGAACGGCTCGACTTCAGCTGCGCGCTGTTCACGCCGGCGGGCGACCTGGTCGTCAACGCCCCGCACATTCCCGTACACCTGGGGGCGATGGCCGAAACGGTGCGCCAGGTGATCGCCGCCAACCCGACGATCACGGCGGGCGACGTGTTCGTCACGAACGATCCCTACCAGGGCGGCTCGCACCTGCCCGACATTACGGTCGTGACGCCGGTGCACGGCGCGGCCGGCGAGTTGCTGTTTTTTACGGCCAGCCGGGCGCACCACGCCGAGCTGGGCGGCATCACGCCGGGGTCGATGCCCCCCTTCTCGCGCAACCTGGCCGAAGAGGGCGTGCTGATCCGCAACTTCAAGCTGGTCGATGCCGGCACGCCGCGCTGACGAGGCCCTGCGGGCGTTGCTCACGAGCGGCCCTTACCCGACGCGGTCCGTCGAGGCGAACCTGGCCGACATCGCCGCGCAGGTGGCGGCCAACCATCAGGGGGCCGTCGACCTGGGCCGGCTGGTCGATCGCTATTCACGCCCCGTCGTGTCGGCGTACATGGACCACATTCAGGCGGCGGCCGAACAGAAGGTGCGGCGGGCCTTGGCGCGAATCCCCCCGGGCCGGGCGCACTTCGTCGACCATCTCGACGACGGCACGCCGATCGCCGTGACGATCACGATCGCAGGCGGCGAGGCCACGATCGACTTCACCGGCACCGGAACGGTCAGCCCGGGCAACTTGAACGCCAACCGCGCGATCACCACCGCCGCCGTGATGTACGTGTTGCGGGCCATGGTCGACGAGGACATTCCGCTCAACCAGGGCGTGCTCGCGCCGGTGACGATCCACATTCCGCCTGGGTTGCTCAACCCGCCGGCCGCCGCGCGGGCCGAGGATTGCCCGGCGGTGGTGGGCGGCAACGTGGAAACGTCGCAGCGAGTGGTCGACGTGTTACTCGGCGCGCTGGCCTTGGCGGCGGCCAGCCAGGGGACGATGAACAACCTGCTGTTCGGCGACGGCTCGTTCGGCTATTACGAAACGATCTGCGGCGGCGCGGGTGCCACCCTCGAGTGCGACGGGGCCGACGCGGTTCACACGCACATGACCAACACGCGGCTGACCGACCCCGAGGTGCTCGAGCGCCGCTACCCGGTGCGGGTCGCGCTCGTTCGCGATTCGCCGCGGCTCGGGCGGCGCCGGCGCGCAGCGCGGCGGCGACGGCGTGGTGCGCAGGCTCGAATTCCTCGGGCCGCTGGAAGTCTCGATCCTCTCGCAGCGCCGCGGGCCCTACGCGCCCTACGGCCTGGCCGGCGGCGGCAATGGGGCGGTGGGCCGCAACACGCTCGAGCGGGCCGACGGCCGCGTGGAGGCCTTGCCGGCGCTGGCGCAGTTTCGGGTCGCCGAGGGTGACGTGTTGACGATCGAAACCCCCGGCGGCGGCGGATATGGCACGGCGTAGGCTCGAACAACCCCCAGACGACGCCGAACGCCGGGCAATCAACGCGGCTAATCGCCCGATCGCTCGGCTCAGGACGGCGTTTCGTCCACCGCCGCAAAATCGCGACCGCGGCCCGGCGGCGATCACGATCAGCGCGAGCCCGGCGACCATCAGGCCGGCGGCGAAGAACGAAGGGAGCTGCGCCTGCGCACGTGCCAGGCCTCGGCCAGCGCGGGCTCTCGAACAGCGGCACGCCGATCATCGGGCCCACGATCCGCGCCAGCGACGTGATGCTCTGGCCAATGCCCAGGATGCCACCCTGCTTGGCCGGATCGCTCCAGCGCGACAACAGCGAATTGAGCGAGGGCGTGATGAAGGCAAAGCCCGTGACCACTGTGCCCAGGCCCACGAACAGCAGGCCGATCGACGTGTGCGTGGCGGCCAGCGCCAACAGGCCGAAGCCGACGATTTCGACCACGGCGCCGAAGGCCGCCATCAGTTTTTCGCTCACGCGCCGCGCCACGGGACGCACGATGCCGCCTTGCACCACGGTCAGCACGACGCCCACGAAGGCGAACACCAAGAGCAACTCTCGGAAGTCGAAGCCGTAGCCCACTTGGGGATCCTTGACGGTCAGCGACAACGTCGATTCGAAGCTGGCGAAGCCCACCACGCACACGAAGCTGGCGACCAGCACCATGCCCACGCCAGGCGTGGCCAGCGCGTCGGCCAGGCGCGGCGGTTGAACCAGTGCTGCTCGCGCAGCGTGCCCGGCTTGAGGCTTTCGGGCAGCTTGAACCAGGCCAGCGCCAGCGCGCCGGCGGAGAGCAGCGCCGCGGCGTAGCCCGGGCCGGGCCCCGGTTGGCCCCCTTCGCTGGGCACGGCCAAAAAGCCGAACAGCGGGCCGAACGTGAACCCCAGGCCAAAGGCCGCTCCGATCAGGGCCATGCCACGGGCCCGGTTCTGAAGCGTCGTGGCGTCGGCGATATAGGCCTGCGCGGTCGAGATCGTGGCGCCGGCAATGCCGGCCCCGATGCGCGACACGAACAACAGCGGCAGGCTCCTGAGCACGGTGGCCACGCCGAACAGTGAATAAAACGCGACCGAGCCCGCCAGCCCGATCAACAGCACCGGCCGGCGCCCCACGCGATCGGAGATTCGCCCCCACACCGGCGCGAACAGGAACTGCATCAGCGAGAAGCTCGCCATCAGAAAACCGATCAACAGCCCGATCGTCAGGTGTTCTTGTTCGAGTTCCAATTGCCGGGCGAAATCGACCGCGTAAACCGGCAGCAGCGGCAGCACCATGCCGAAGCCCAGCAGGTCGATGAACACGATCAGGAACACGATCAGAAGCGACGTCTTGCCGGTGGCTGCGGTCATGAGATGGGGATGAACCCGGGGGTGGGCGAGGCTCGGGTCTGGAGGAGGGTGCGATGGTTCGAGACGGTCATCCGGCCGCGCGGTCGAGCGGCGACGGCGAAAGCGACCATTCTAACCACAACGAGCGCCGCCCCGCGAGGCGTGTTTGCGCCGCGGCGCCCGCGCCGCCGCTGGTCATCGCCCTGCGCCGGCCCTAGAATTTCATGGATGATCAACACGACGTTCGACCAGCGGCGACAACTGGAAGCGGCGGGGCGCGACGAGCTCGCGAGCGCACCAATTGGGCCGCTTGAATCGCTTGTTGGCCACGATCCTGCCGGCCAATCGCTTCTATGCCGGCAAGCTGGCCCACGTGACGCGCGAGCGGCTCGCCGCGCCCGAGGGCGCGCTGCGCTCGCTCGACGAGCTCGCGGCGCTGCCTTACACGTTTAAGGACGAGCTGCTGGCTGCGCGGCGCGACGGCCTGGCGGCCAATTGCACCTTCGAGCCCGGACGCTACTCGCGGTTTCATCAAACCTCGGGCACGCGGGGGCGGCCGCTCGTGGTGCTCGATACGGCCGACGATTGGGCGTGGTGGATCGATTGCTGGCAGTTCGTGCTCGACGCCGCCGAGATCGAGGCGGGCCACACCGTGTTCCTGGCGTTTTCGTTCGGTCCGTTCGTCGGCTTCTGGAGCGCGTTCGACGCGGCCTGCGCGCGCGGTTGCCTGGTGGTGCCCGGCGGCGGCATGACGAGCCTCGCCCGGCTCGAGCTGCTGCGCACCGCCGGGGCGGCGGCGCGTGTTTTGCACGCCGACCTACGCCTTGCACCTGGCCGAGGTGGCTGCCGAAAACCAGATCGACACGGCCAGCCTGGCGGTGCGCACGCTGGTGTTGGCCGGCGAGCCCGGCGGCTCGGTGCCGGCGGTGCGCGGCGCGGATCGAAGCGGCTTGGGATGCGCGCGTCGTCGATCATGCGGGAGCGACCGAAGTCGGACCCTGGGGCTACGGCGATCGCCAGGGCGGCGGATTGTGGATCAACGAGCACGACTTCGTGGCCGAGTTCCTGTCGCTGGAAACCGGCAAGGCGGCGGCCGAGGGGGAGCTGGCCGAACTGGTGCTGACGAACCTGGGTCGCGTCGGCAGCCCGATGATTCGCTATCGCACGGGCGACCTGGTGCGGCCCTGTTGGACGCACGCGGGGCCGAATCGCTTCGTGTTTCTCGACGGCGGGGTGATCGGCCGCGCCGACGACATGCTGGTCGTGCGCGGCGTGAACGTGTTTCCCAGCTCGCTCGACCAGATCTTGCGAAGCTTCCCGGAAGTGGTCGAATATCGGGTGACCGCCCGCAAGACCGGCGAGATGGACCAGCTCACGATCGAGATCGAAGACCACCTGAACGCAGCCGGATCGCGTGGCCGACGAGCTGCGGCTGCGGCTGGGGCTGAAGCTGGAAGTCCGCAGCGTGCCCTTGGGCATGTTGCCGCGCGTCGAGGGCAAGGGAAAACGGTTCGTGGACGAGCGGTGAAAACCAACAGGGTGAAGCGAGCCTCCGTGTGCCACTGGCTCTGCCAGTGCTTGTCAGGCGTGACGTGAATTCACACTGGCAGAGCCAGCGGCACACGAGGTCCAGAGCCCATGGGCCAAAAACCTCCATGAGTGACATCGAGCCGACCACGATCTCCGCCGAGCTGGCCCGGGCGACGGCCGCCGAGCTGCGGGCCGCGGTGCGCGCGGGCGCTGGAGCGGGCCGACGGCTGGGCTGCGCGGGGGTTCGTGCAGGCTAACGTCGTCATCCTGCCGCGGGAGGCGGCCGGGGAGTTCGCCGAGTTCTGCCGGATGAACCCGCGGCCCTGCCCGCTCCTCGAACAAACGGCGCCCGGCGATCCCGAGCCGCGCCGCACGGCGCCGCGTGCCGACTTGCGCATGGACGTGCCGCGCTACCGCGTGTTTCGCGACGGCATCGCCGAAGCGCGCGAACCGACCGACGTGGCCGGGCTGTGGCGCGACGACCTGGTCGGCTTTTTGCTCGGCTGCTCGTTCAGCTTCGAAGATGCCTTGCAACAGGCCGGCCTGCGCGTGCGCCACATCGACGAAGGCCGCAACGTGCCGATGTATCGCACGTCGCGAGCGTGCCGGCCGGCCGGGCGTTTCGCGGGCAATCTCGTGGTCAGCATGCGGCCGTTTCGGCCCGAAGCGATCGATCAGGTAGTGGCCATCACCGGTCGCTTTCCGACGATGCACGGCGCGCCGGTACACGTCGGCGATCCGGCCGCGCTGGGGATCGACGACCTGGCGCGGCCCGATTTTGGCGAGGCGGCGTCGATCGCGGCGGGCGAGGTGCCGGTGTTCTGGGCCTGCGGCGTGACGCCGCAAGTGGCGATTCGCGAAGCACGCTGCGAGCTGGCGATCACGCACAGCCCCGGCGCGATGTTCGTCACCGATTTGACCGACGCCGACGTCCAAGTTTCCGATAAGCCGCGACTGGAATAGTTGCTAACCCCAAGGCGAGCAGCAGACCATGACGACTTCCGCGACCACGACGTTTCCCATCGAGTGGTGCCGCGAACAGTTTCCGGCGCTGGCACGGCCGCTCCGACGGCCAGCGGGCCGTCTATCTCGACGGCCCTGCCGGCAGCCAGGTGCCGCAGCGCGTTGCGCGGGCCGTGGCCGTCTACCTGACCGAGACGAACGCCAACCACGGCGGCCATTTTGCCACCAGCCGCCAGAGCGACGCCATGCTCGCGGCGGCCCACCAGGCGGTGGCCGACTTGCTCGGCACCGGCGATCCACGGACGACGGTCTTCGGCGCCAACATGACGACGCTGACCTTTGCTTTCAGCCGGGCGATGGCCCGCCACTGGCGGCCGGGCGACGAGGTGATCGTCACGCGGCTGGACCACGACGCCAACGTGACGCCCTGGGTGCTGGCGGCCCGCGACGCCGGCGCCACGGTGCGCCACGTCGACGTCCGCCGCGACGACTGCACGCTTGACCTGGAGCAACTGCGCTGCCCTGCTGTCGGGCCGGACGCGACTGGTGGCCGTGGGCTGCGCGTCGAACGCGGTGGGCACGATCAACCCCGTGGCCGAGATCGTGCGCTGGGCGCACGAGGCCGGCGGCGCAGGTCTTTCTCGATGCCGTGCATTACGCGCCGCACGCGCTCGTCGACGTCGAGGCCTGGGGCTGCGATTACCTGGCCTGCTCGGCGTACAAGTTCTTCGGGCCGCACGTGGGCATCTTCTGGGGCCGACGCCGAGCTGCTGACCGAGCTGCCGGCCTACAAGGTGCGGCCCGCGGCCGATACGCTGCCCGACCGCTGGATGACCGGCACGCAGAACCACGAGGGCATCGCCGGCGTGTTGGCCGCCATCGACTACCTGGCCGAGCTGGGGCGGCAATGCGCGGGCGAAACCGCCACCCGGCGCGAGGCGCTGGCCGCGGCCATGACGGCCGTTGGCGGCTACGAGCGCGGGCTGTGCGAGCGGCTCATCGCGGGGTTGACCGGCGCTGCCAAACATCCGCGTGTGGGGCATCACCGACGCGAAGCGGGCGCTCGATCGCGTGCCCACGGTGTCGATCACGCACCGCCACATCGGTTCGAGCGAGCTGGCCGAGCGGCTGGCCGCGGCGCGGCATCTTCGCCTGGCACGGCAACTTCTACGCCCTGCCGCTGACCGAGGCGCTGGGGCTGGAGCCCGAGGGGCTGGTGCGGCTGGGCCTGTTGCACTACAACACGGCCGACGAGGTCGAGCGGCTGCTGGCGACGCTCAAGACCATCGGCTGACGGGCCACCGAGATTCGAGAACGACGATGCAACCGCGGCCGGAAAAACTCGAGCTTCGCGACGGCAACCGCCTGCTGATCCGTTGGAGCGACGGCCAGCGCCGCGAGCTGACCGCAGGCGAGCTGCGCAAGGCGTGTCCCTGCGCCACGTGCCGCGAAAAGCGGGCGGCGCCGGAAAAACCGTCTTTAGGATTGCCCGTGCTGTCGATGGCCGAGGCCCGGCCGCTGGTGATCACCGGCATGAAGCCGGTGGGCAATTACGCCTACTCGGTGGCGTTCAGCGACGGCCACGACACGGGCATCTACACGCTCGACTATCTGCGCGAACTGGGCCGCGAAGCGCGCGATTGAGCGAGCGAATTGCTCAAGCCTTCAACAAGCGTCCCTGCGGGCTTTACGGCGTGGGAGGCTGACTGGCGCCGGCTTCGTCGGCGCCGGCTTTCTCTTTGTCGGCCGGCGCTTCCTTCTTGCGGACGACGTCGGCGCGGCTCAGGTGGATCTTCTTGTAGACGTCGTCGGGAATGATGAAGTACCAGTCGGCGAAGCGATCGTTGAGCTCCTTGACCTTGTCGCGCCCCTTCTTGACGGCATCGTCGTACTCGCCCTGCTTGCGCTTGTTTTCGCGCTCGATGGCGATGCGACGCTCCTCCTCGGGGGTGGGCTCGGGCTTCGGCTCGGCGGCGGCCTTGTCGGCAGCGTCGGCCTTGTCGGCAGCGTCAGCAGCCGGCTTGGCCGCGTCGTCGGGCTTGGCGTCCGAGGGGCTGGCGTCGTCCTTCGCGGCGGCTTTGTCGGCCTGTTTGGTTTCAATGGTCGCCGCGTCGTCCTCGACGGCCGCGGTCTTCTTCTGCGGGACTTTCTTGGCCGGAGCGGCCTTTTTCTCGGCGGGCGCGGCTTTCTTGTCGGTCGGTTTGGCGGCGGCGGGCTTGGCGGGTTTGGCCTCGGCGGCGGTCTGCTCTTTTTCAGCTTCCTTGTTCCCGTCGCTGGCTGGCGCCGCTTCCTCGCTCTTGTCGGCTTCGGCCGGCTTGTCGCCGGGCAGCGGCTCGAGCTGGGGCTTGGGAATCTGGCTTTCGTCGAAATCGGCCATCACGAACAAGTAGCGGTTGAGCGCCGGGTCTGATTTCTTTTCGCCTTCGGCCTCGTCGCTCTTGGCCGCCGGGCCGCCACCGGCCAGGTTGCCGAAGCGGAGCACGTAGCGGACGCCATCCTTGGTGGTGCAGGTCGCTTCGCCGTCGCTGGAATAGATTTCCACCGCGTCGCCCCGCGGCACCGGGTAGAAGCCGCGCGCGGCCAGCGACTGCACGGCCTCGTTATTCTTGACGAACTCTTCGGTGACCCGCAGGTCGCGGCTCAGGCCGGCCGGCTTGCGTTCGACGTCAACGATCTTCAGATCGTCGAGCGCCGTCTTCAGCGCGTTGAGCTTCTCGTTGTTCAGCTCCTCGTCGTCGGCCAGCTTGTCGGGCTCGGCCTCCCCCTTGTCGCCGAACTTCTCCAGCGAGATCACGCTCCAGCTGGACTTCGAGTCGTCGAACGCCAGCTTCATGCGGCTGCGGCCGTCGAGACCCAAGGTCGGCACGCCGTTGCGGCCCATCACCGGCTGCGCGGCGTAGTCGTTGATCATCAGCTCGCGGACGTCGAAGGCGGTCAGCTTGAGCAGGTCCTTTTCGATCCAGTCCTCGAACTTGGTCGAGAACTTGTCGGTCTTGATGGCTACCGTGTAGATCTGGTCGCGGTCGGCCTGGGCACGTAGCGCTGGTTCGGCTGGTCCTTGACGGCCTTGCCGATCACCAGGTCGGCCAGCACCGCGTCGTTGTCGCCTTTGAGCGTGACCCGCGTGCCCACGCCCTTGGCCCCGGGCTGCAGCGTCTTGGGATCGGGCGAGACGACGCCGAACATCTCCTTGTCGCCGGCGTTGGTGCTGTCGACGTGCAAAATCTCGATGTCCAGCAGGGCAGTGGCGGCCTGGGCCATGTGCTCCTTGGCGTCGGCCGGGTAGTTGTTGTGCGAGGGGATCGACCAGACGTCGTTCAGCTGGGCCACGCGGAAATCGGAAATCGTGGCGTTGTCTTCGTCGTAGGTGACGACTTCCAGGCTCTTGGCCGCCAGCGGATCGGTGAACTTGGGAAACAGCTTCTTGCCGACCTCGCTGGGCGCGTCGAAGCTGGCCGGCGCCGGCCGCCACGGCTCCCAGGCGATCACCGCGGCCACCACCGCCAGGGCGACGAAGTACAGCGTCTTACGGGTTTCTTGTTGCATGGCACGTTTCCTCGGCAATTCGTCTGGCGGTCTAGGGTTTCGTTGGTTGGCGAGCGGACGGGTGTCCGGCTGGCCTTGGCGTGTTGTTCATTCTGGCGTGTTGTTCGTTCTGGCTCTCAGTCGTGTGCCACTGGCTCCGCCAGTGCCGGCCTTGCCAGACCGTCACGCACTGGCAGAGCCAGTGGCACACGGTGGTCGGCCGACCCGTGGCACCGGCGAGCCGCACGATCGTTTGCCGGCCCGTGCTACACGCACTGCTGGACAAGCCGGCAGTGGCACCCGATTAGCGGTGGCACGGGATGTTTCGTCCCTCAGGGGTTGCTCGCCCTAGCGCAGGCGGGCCTTCGACACGCCTTCGCGCTCGCGGGCCCGTCGATTGAAAAACACGATGAAGGCCACGATCAACGGCGGAATCGGCGGCAACACGACCGCCCACAGCTTCCGCGTGTCCTGCACGTTATTCACCTCGCGCGCCAGGGCCGCTTCGGTAACCTTGATCTGCTCGTCGCGATCGCGTTTGAGCCCCGACAGCTTGGTGTCCAACAGTCGCTGGGCGTTTTCGCGGGCCATCAGCATCTGGATCGACTGCTGCTGGCTGTTGCCGCCGGTCTCCTTTTCCACTTCGTCCAGCTTCTGCTGGAAGTTCTTGCGGGCATTGGCCACTTCCTGCTCGTACTTCTTGCTGAAGGCCTCGCGCTGATGATTGGCCACGTCGCGGGACTTCTCCGTGGCTTCGTTGACTCGGGTCAACACGCGGTGGGCCGGACGCCGGGTGCGGATTTCGACGAAGCGGTCGTCGCCGGCCAGCGTGTCGAGCACGTTGAGCACGAACGGCACGTTGTCGAAATGAAAGTCGACTTCGTCGTCCGGGTCTCCGCCGCGGGCCCGCAGATTGAAGAACGCGCTGTACAGGCAGTCGATATCGCCCACGACGACCACGTTGATCTCCGGCTCGGTTTCGCCGGGCGAGCCGGTGCGGCTTGGCGTCGGATGCCTTGGCGGGCTTGGCCTCGGCCGCTTTTCCGTCAGCCGGCTTGGCGTCCGTCGCTTCAGCGGTCGTGGCATCGGCGGTCTTGGGCTCTTCGGCCGCTTCGCCGGACATCGGCAGGTTCTCGCTCTTCGGCTTGCCGGTGATCTGGGCGGCCAGAATGTACTTTTCGTTGGTGGGATGCTCCAACAGGGGCAGCTCGGGGTTCATCCGCGGCTGGCCCATCATCGAGTGCTCGAAGATCTGGTCGGTGCGGACCGTGCCGGTCCGGTCGTTGGTCGACAGCAGCTCGGTGAACTTCATCTGCGAGGAGTGCAACCCGCTGACGGCCCCGGGAAACAGGAACAGCACCTGCTGCAGTTTCTTCGAGATCTCGCTGCGCGGGTTGAAGGGGTGCTGGGCGCCGCTGCCGTAATCGACGAATACCCATTCGCGCTGAATCGAGCTGAACTTCGGATAGGGATTGTAGGTCTGCCAGACGACGTTATCGCCGGCAAAGTCCACGCCCAACACCCTCCACAGCTCGGAGATGTCGCCCTTGGGCTGCGGCGGCTGGCGCTGCATGGCAAACGGGTTGCCGCCGCCGGGCTGCTTGGGGCGTTCGTGCCCGGCACGTCGGCGGCCAGCAGCGGGCAGGGATCCTCGAAGATGGCCGTCGGCTGGCCGGCTTTGACCGCGGCCACGAAGTTCTTCATCTGGTCCGGCCCCAGCGAAGACGGCTGCACGGCCAGCAGCACGTCGTACTTCTCGGTGATCGGGTTGGTCGGGTCGACCTGCGCGACGTCGTACTGCTTTTGCAGTTCGTCGATGATCTGCTCGTTGCGGCCCATCTGGAACGTCTGCGGGTCGAACGCGGCGTATAGCTTGGCGTCGGTCTGCAGCACGCCGACTTTCTTGCGCTTCTGCTGGCTGACGGTGACGATCGAGCGCACCAGCTCGTACTCGACCGGAATTCCCCGATCGAGAAACGGCACCACGACCTTGTCGAGCCCGCAAGTAAACGCCACGCCCATGAAGATCTCTTCCTGGTTGCGGGCCCCGCGGGTGCGCGAGAGCACGGTGGAGGGCGTGGATGCCGAACTGCTGCTCGGCGCGGTGGCCTCTTCGCTGAACGGCTCGATGTTGTGGCCGATGACCTGGATCTTGCCGCCGCCGACGGCTTGCAACTCGCGAACCGTGGCGAGCAGGTTGAGCCGCGTCTGCACGTAGCCCTCGGGCACGTCGGGGCTGACGAAGTATTCGATCACCACGGGGTGCGTGGTTTCGAGATTGGCGACGAGTGCGCGGCTTTTGGGCGACAGCGAGCTGAGCCCCTCGGTGGTGACGTCGAGGCGGAGCTTGTCGTGGTGCGAGAGAAACACGTTGCCGGCCACGACGACCACCAGCAGCGACAGGAAGCGCACGGCGTAATGGCCCGCCACGCCGCGGCCCTCGGCCCCTCCGCGCCAGTGGCGGCGGCCGATCAGCACCACGCTGAGGTAGAGCATCACGGCCACGATCGACAGGAAATAGCCGACGCTGGACAGGCTGATCACGCCGCGGCCGAGAAATCGCGAAACTGCTCGGCCATGCTCCAACCGCTTGATGAAGGCCAGCGGCATGCTTCAGCCGAAGAGCGATAACGACCTCGGGCGATCGAGCCGGCAAAGGCCAGCGGCGCGTTGAACAGCGCCCCCAGGACGAAGCCCACCGTCAGGTTGCCGGTCAAGGAACGAGGCCACCATGCCGATGGCCAGCATCGCCAGCCCCACGATCCAGTAGCCGACGTAGGTGCCCAGGAGCAGCCCCAAGTCGGGCTCGCCGAGCGAGCCAGCAGCACGAGAAATTGCGAAACCAGCGAGAACACCAGCGAGACGCTGTAGATCGCCACGGCCGCCAGGTATTTGCCCAGCACGACGTCGAGATCGGCCGCGGGAATCGTCAGCAGCAGCTCGTCGGTCCCCTGCCGCCGCTCGTCGGCCCAGATGCTCATCGTGATGGCCGGGACGAACACCAGCAGGATGTAGGGCAGGTATCGGTTGAGTTGGTCGAGGTTCGCCAGGTTGGCGTTGAAGAACTCGTTCGGCCAGAATGCCGCGAACGAGCTCGAGCAGCACGAAGACGCAGATGAACACGTAGCCGGTCGGATTGGCTGAAATAGCTGACGAAGTTCCGCCGAAAGATCGCGCGAATGACGTTGCAGGTTCATGGCTTCAACTGCGTGACCACGAGAAAGTTTGGTCGCGAATTGGCTCTCAGGCTTCGTCGGCGCGCGAAGATTCGCAGTTCTGGATGGAATCGGTTCAGGCCATGGTCGTGGTCGTCGACGGGGCCGACGGCTCGGCTGCGGTCGGGGGCACGCCGTTATCGCTTCAAGCATGGGCGTCGGTCAGCTCGTGGAAATGTTCGTCGAGGGCTGTGGCCGTCGCTCGGTCAGGCCCGGCGACCGTGCCGTCGTACGCCAGCCGGCCTTCGTTGATGAACAGCACGCGGCTGGCCATCGCTTCGACCTCCTGCAAAATGTGCGTCGAAAGCAAGATCGTCTTGTTCTCGCCCAGCGGTGCGGATCGTGTTGCGGACTTCGCGAATCTGGTTCGGGTCGAGCCCGGCCGTCGGCTCGTCGAGGATCAGCACGTCGGGCTCGTGCAACAGCACCTGGGCCATGCCCACGCGCTGGCGATACCCTTTGGAGAGCTTGCCGATGGCCTTGCCGATCACGCTGCCCAGGCGCACATAGCTCGACCACGGCCTCGATCCGCTGCCGCTTGCGCTGCGGCCGACAGGCCGCGGGCGTCGGCGAAAAACTCCAGCAGCGTCCGCGGGGTCATGTCGGGATAGAGGGGGCCGTTTTCGGGCAGATAGCCCAGCCGGGCCGAGCCGGCCAGCCGGTCGATGGCCATGTCGTGGCCCGCGATCCGGGCCGATCCGCCCGAGGGCGCCAGGTAGCCGGTGAGCAGCTTCATGGTCGTGCTTTTGCCGGCCCCGTTGGGACCGAGGAAGGCCACGACTTCCCCTTGCGGAATACTGAAACTCACGTCCTCGATGGCAGCAAAATCGCCATAGTACTTGGCCAATCCGACGGCCTCGATCATGGCCGGACCCTGCTGATGGCTCATCGTTCGACAACTCCCGTGAACAGGCTTGGCAAACAGCGGTAAACGAAGTCTCCGCGACCGGTTCCGAATCGCTTGCAGGCAGCTTTCTTGAGTCGAGCGACTATTTCGTGCTCAGCCCACGGCGTGGGGGCCGGATACGGCCGCGCGATCACGCCGTCAAAGCTTTTCCCTGGGGGGGGTCGCTACCCATACTAGCCTTACCATGCGACCCAGAAGTTACTACGAACATAGTGTCTCTGTCCAGACTTACGCAAGCCGAACGGAGTTGGATCGTGGCCGGCTGGGAAAAAAATTCTCCGGCCAACAGAGGTTCGCCCAGCACGGCAGCCCGCCGGCCGCGCGGCGGCGGGTGGCGAATCACGGCTTGGGCAGCCGCTCCAGCGGCGCCCCAGGCAGCCGGGCCGGCTCGGCGGCCGGCCGTTCGGGCGCCGGGAATGCCGCGGGGGGCGGCACGGCTTCAACGTGGGCAGCCTGGCGAACTTCGCCGACGCTGCGGCCTCGCCGCGGGCCTGGCGGATGCGGCCGGGCGGCCGGGCTGCTAGCGTCGGGCACCAACACTTCGGCCAAGGCGCTGGCCAACGGCCGCAGATCGTGACGTTCGCTTTCGCGGCGGGCCACCACGGCCTGGCCGGCCACGCGACCCACGGCGGCCCCGCCCAAGCCCAACAGGGGTCCGCCCCACCACACCGACACCAAGGGCGAGGCGGCCGACAGCGTCTGCAAGCCCATCCGCGGGTAGAGCAAGCGGTAACTCTGCCGCTCGACTTCCCAATCGTGCTGGTCGCGGGCGTAGCTCACGACGTCGCCCACGGCGCGCACTTCGTGCCAGATCGTCACGATCGGCAGCTCGTTGATCGCCGCGTAAGCCCCCGGGAAGCGGCGGGCGTGGATGTCTTTGGCAAAGGCCGCCTCGCCCAGCGCGATCGCCGGCACATCGGAATTGAGGTGCAGCGTGTTGGTGTAAGGGTTGTAGCGATCGCCGCCAAAGATGCGATCGGGCAGTACCGTGTAACCGACCCAACTGACGACGCCGATCGAGTAGCGCCACACCGGCGCGACGCGCGTGTTGGCGCGCAGGCGGTGCCACTGGCCCGCCGGATCGTAGTGGTTGATGTACACGTGGACGTCGGTCAGGTCGTTGCGTTCGAGATACGACTTGACCTTGGCCAGCGTCTCGCCCGATAGCTCGTGGCGGTTGACCTTCTTGTCCATCGCCAGCCAGCGGCCCGGCGCGCTGGCCGCGCGGGCGATGGGGTCGAGCACATTGTTGGGCTGGCCGTATTCGATCGAGACGTCCGACAGCTCGCGTTCGCCGTGCTTCGAGCCGTCGAAGCTGCCGAAATGGTAGGTTGGCGACGCGCAGCCGGCCACGGTGGCTGCGGCGAGCGCAGCCCACAACCCGGCGCGAAGGCGGCAGGGCCAGCGGAGCATGGACTTCGAACGTGTTGGTCGGCTTCGAGAGGAGACGCGTGCCGTACTTCCGGCCAGCGGCGCGCCGGAGATGCATTGAGAAAGGGCCGCAGAGATTAGCGATTCGCCCGGCCCGCCGCAATGGCTGCCATGCCGACCCGCTGGCGGAAGGGTCTGCCAGATACGGCTGCTGGCAGCCGCACGACAGCATGTCGGCTGTGGGTTCCACGGCTCTGGGGTGCCCAGCCAATGAGGTTGGGTGCCGCGGGGCCTTGGGTGCCACGGGTGGCTCGCAGAGACACCCGTGCCCATCGGCTCGCAGAGACAGTCTTGCCCCAGTACCACCGAACGCCGTTAACCATGACATTCTCGGGTGGCACTGGCATCTTGCCAGTGCAGCTCATGCCATGGCGCCGACTTGCACTGGCGAGACGCCAGTGCCACCGATAAACGCGAGGCAAGCAAAGGTTAACGGCGTCGAGTGCCACCCACGCGACACGAGCCGTCGTGCCGTCACCAGTCGATGGCGATGGGCCCGCGCTGCGCTGCAGGCGATAGCCGCGGCGGCGCAACAGGCCGAAGGCCGCGGTTTCGACCATGGCGGTGGCGCCCATCAACAGCATGGCCGGGCCGATCAGACCCTCGTCGCGCATCGCCAGCGCGACCGCCAGCCCCAAGGCGGCGCTGGCCACGACCACCGCCGCCACCGGCACGGCCGCGTGCTGGAACAACAGCGCGGCCAGCAGCGAGGCCAGCGTGACCCCCGCGAAGTACGCCCCGACGACGAGGCTGAACCCATCATTCGCGCGGCTTCCCAGCGGCACCGCCGAAACGTGGACCAGCCCGGCGACCATCGCGGCGACGACCGCGGTGGCGAGCATCAACTGCAGGATCGTGAATTGCGGGATCGGCGAATCGATCTCGCCGGCGGCTGGCCGCGACGCACCTGCCGACAGGCGGTAGCCTGCCAGTTGCAGGGCCGTCAGGCCGCTCAAGATGACGGCGGCTTCGACGAGCACGGCCAGGCCGAAGTCGTCGGCGGCACGCGAGTTCCAGACACCGAGTTGCCAGAACGCCGCCGCGACGACCACGAGCTGCCGACGGCGTCCGCAGCAAGATTGCTTGCGGCCCGATGCCAATCCAGGCCGAGGCCAGCCCGATCTGCGCCACGATCTGCGCCAGCACGAGCGTGGCTGCGTTGGTCTGGATATAGCGCACGGCGGCGGACGACACTAAGAGATCAAGCAGCAGAATCGCCGCCACGAGGGCCAGCGTGAGCGCGGCTTGTTGGATCATGTTTCGGCCTCGAGTTGTTCGGGCTCAGCCGCGGAGGTCGACGGCCCCGCCTCGTGTCGTCCCGGCCCGTGCAAACGGCGGCGATAGCCCGACAGAACGATCAACTGCACGATTGCCGCGATGACCATCATCGCGACGAAGGACCACGTGAACTGCAACCCGCTGGCTGTTCCAGCCAGGGCATATCCGCAGGCCGTTGCGCCCGCGATGCCGAAAGTGGCCGCCAGAGCAATGCGGTTAACGGCCATGGCCGCGATTGAGGCGATCACCGTTAGGGCCGCAAACCAACTTCCGAACATACCGAGCTGCACCAGGTCGCGTATGGATAGTCTGCCCACTCCGATATTGACCGCCAACCCAGCCACGACGCTCGATGCCGCCACCAGCACCAGCAAATCGCGGATCGTGACCTGGTAGCTGCCACCGGCGAACCGCGCGGCCTTCCCCGCGCGTGCGATCGATCGATCGCACGCCGAATGCACCGAGACTCGCGAGCGCCGCCACGACGATGGCGAACTGCACAGCGAGCAGGAACGCAAATCCCCAGAAGCGCCAAAGGGGATTGCCATCCTTGCTGCCGAAGCCCATGACGCCCGCCAGCGCCAAAGTCGCCACTAGCGCCGTCGACGACCGCAACGGCCACGAAGGCCTCCGGCCCCAAGCGAGCCAGACGCCGAGCAACCCTGCCTGTGCCGAAAGCATGGCCAGCGCCACGGTCGCGGCAGGTGTTGGTGCTCTAGTCATGTCAACCCACAGCACCAAGACGTCGACGAGGGCAAAAGCAACAACCAGGATAGCGGTCCAGCGGGCGGGCGCCGCGAAGACCTCCCGCTGTGCCGGCAGTGGTTCCTGGCGCTCGGCGGCGACGTGCGGCTCGATCATGTCACACCCCTCACCTCGTCGGGGACTTCGGTGGCGAGCGCCACCCGGCGTCGCCATTTCCATCGCTGGCCGCCGTGCCGATAGCCAGCGAGCACGGCGAATTGCACCGCCGCCGCGATCGCGGCCATGCCGGTGAAATACCACAGGTCGGCCGGCTGGTTCAACGTGCGGGCGAGGCTGTACCCGCAGCCGGCCGCCGCGGCGATCGCGACGACCGCCGGCAGCGCGACGCGTTTGCAAGCCAAGGCCGCGACCGCGGCGATCACGGTCACGGCCGCCAGCCAACTGCCAAAGATGATAAGCGACGGCAAGTCTAACGGCACCAGGTTTCCAGACCCGTAAACGGCCGCGGCGGCCGCGACGCCGAAAGCCGCCGTGAGCACCAGCAAGTCGCGGATCGTGATCTGCGAACGCGCATTGTCGGCCGGCTGCGCGGCGTCGGCGCGGACTTCGTCGACGCACTCGAACGCGAAGATCTCCAGAGAGGTCAGCGCCAGTACGACCATCACGAGCTGCGTTCCAAAGGACAGGAACAGGGGCCAGTAGGAAGTCCATTCGTCCGCGGCAGCGGCCAAAACGGTGGCCATGCCGGAGGCACAACCAGGCTGACCGACAGCCGCACGGGCCAGGCGGGCCGGCGTCCCAACACCAGCCAGACGGCCGTCAAGCCGGCTTGAGCCGACAGCAGGGCCAGTGCCCCCATGGTGACAAGCGGCTCGACGGGTGGTAATTCGATAACCGCCAGCCCCGCGTCGAAGGCGGCGAAGGCACCAACGACGATCGCGCTGCGGGTGCCGTGTGTCACGATGTCCTCCTGGTGCGGCGCGGTACTGCCTCACGACTCCCCGCGCCGAAAGGCGATCCGCCGCCGCCAATGGTCGTCGTCGCGCTGGGGGAAATCGGTCCGCAGGTGAACGCCGCGCGTTTCCTCGCGCGCCAAGGCCGCTTCGATCATGATCCGGGCGACGGTCAGCATGTTTTGCAGCTCCCAGCCCTCGGCGTCGTGAAACTGCCGGGGCAGGACGTAGCCGCACCAGCGGTCGATGTTCTCGCGGGCTTCCAACAGCCGCTCGCGCTGGCGGCGGACGCCGGCGCTGCGCCACATCAGGCTCTTGAGCGAATTGCGAATGTCGGCCAGCGTCGAGCTGTTCGGCGCCGTCTTCAACCGCGGGATTCGACAAGGGCAGGCGCGTGCAGGTCGTCGCTCATCACGGCTGCTTCGCGGGCAGCGCCGCGGCCGGCATGGGCGCCGAACACGAGCCCTTCCAGCAGGCTGTTCGAAGCCAGGCGGTTGGCGCCGTGCAAGCCGCTGGAAGTGACTTCGCCGGCCGCCCATAGACCGGCCAGCGTCGTGCGCCCTTCGGCGTCGACCGTCACGCCGCCGATCATGTAATGCGCCCCGGGCCGCACGGGGATCCGATCGCGCGTGATGTCGATGCCGAATTCGCCGCACACGGCCGCGATGCCCGGAAAGCGGGCCCGGACCATCGCGGGTTCGAGGTGCGTGAGGTCGAGATAGACGCTGGGATGGCGCGTGCGCTCCATTTGTGTCGACGATGGCGCGGCTGACCACGTCGCGCGGGGCCAGTTCGCCGCGCTCGTCGTAGTCGAGCATGAAGCGATGGCCATCGCGGTCGACCAGCCAGGCCCCTTCGCCCCGCATGGCCTCGGTGATCAGGCTGCGGCTGCTGCCGGCGATGTAGAGCACGGTGGGGTGGAACTGCATGAACTCCATGTCGCGCAGCTCGGCGCCCGCGCGATAGGCCATGGCCAGCCCGTCGCCGGTGGCCACGTCGGGGTTGGTCGTCTCGCGATAGATCTGGCCCGCGCCGCCGGTGCACAGGATCGTCTGCTTTGGCCCAGACGAGCGTCTTGCCGTGCTCGGCGTTCCAGACCAGCGCGCCGCGGCAGCGGCTTTCGTGGGTCAGCAGGTCGAGCGTGAAGGCGTCTTCCCAGGCTTCGACGTTGGGCGCACCGCAGGGCGCGGTCGATGACGGCCCGCATGACTTCCTTGCCGGTGGCGTCGCCCAGGGCGTGGACGATGCGGTGATGGCTGTGGCCCCCTTCGCGGCCCAGCGCGAGGCTGCCGCTGGCCAGGTCGAACTTCGTGCCCCAGGCGGCCAGCTCGCTGATCCGTTCGGGCGCTTCGCGGACGACCATCTCGACCACGGCCTCGTCGCACAACCGGCCGCCGGCGGCCAGCGTGTCGGCGATGTGGTCCTCGAAGCGATCCTCCGGGTCGATGACGCCGGCGATGCCGCCCTGGGCGAAGTTGCTGTTCGACTGCCGCAGCGTGCTCTTGGTGACCACCAGCACCGATTGCTCGGCCGGCACGGCCAACGCAGCCCGCAGGCCGGCCAGCCCGCCGCCGATGATCAGCACGTCGGTGAAACGATGGCAGGTCGCGCTTGGGATCGAAGGGCACCAGGTAGCGGGGCGTGCGTTCGAGCATGAGAGGGCGATGGACCCTTGCGTCGTGGCCCTTCGGCCTGTTGCCCGGCGGTCGAACGGGCGGTTATTTGCCGCCGCGGGCGGTGCCTTGCGAATAGGCTTTGGATTGTTCCTGGTATTCGGGAGGCGGCGTCGTGCGGCGCGACTCCTTGATGCCTTGCATGCGGTCGGTGCGGCCCGCACGGCCCTTGATCGTGGTCGATCGCGGCCGCAGACCCAGGCTGCGCAGCGTCTCGTCGAGATCGCGCCGCGCATCGGCGCCCCGCTCGCCCGGCGTTTGCGCGGGCTCGCATCGCTTCCCAGCGGCGGACGAATTTCTCGAGATCCTGTTTCGACCAGCCGAGCCGATCGAGCAGTTCCTGGTCGGGCTGGTCCTTTGCCAATTCGTCCTTCAGGTGCGACAGCGCCAGATCGGTCGCCTTGCGGGCATAGTCGAGGTTGGCTTCGTCGGCGACCTCCGGACCCGGGGCCTGCTTCTCGGTCGAGGGCTGGCTGGGGCGCCCGCCGCCGGGACTGCCGCTGCCGGCCTGGCCGGGGGCCGGCAACTGGTTGCGCGGCGCGTTGTCGCCGGCGCCTCCCTTGTCGTCGGGCGGCTGGGCGGAGGGATTCGAATTCTCCCCGTCGGGCGACTTGCCGCCGTGCGACTGGCCGTCGGCGCCGGCCTTGGTCTGCGAGCCATCGCCGGCTTGCGAGCCGCTTTTGCCCGTCTTGCCCGAGGCCAGTTTGTCGTCGCCGGCGCGATCGGAGTCTTCGCCGCCGCCGGCTTGTTCCGAGCGTCCGGCGCCTTCGTCGGCGGCCGTGTTCTGCCCGGCCGAGCCCGTGCCCGACTTGTTGGCGCGCTGACCGCCCCCCTTCTTGCCTCCGCCCGAGAGAATGCCGCTGTCGGCCCCTTCGGAATCGGATTCGCGCTCGTTTTCGCTGGCGCCTTGGGCTTCGTCTTCGGGCTTGGCATCCTTTTCGTCGGGTGAAGGCTTGGGCGATTTGGCGGTGGGCTTCTGCTGGTTCTGCGCCTTGGGCGAGGCTTTGTCGTTGGTGCTCGATTGGCCCGAGCCGGCGTCACCCTTCTCGTGCTCGGCGTCGCCGCCCTTGGCGTCGGATTGCTTGTCGGACTGTTTGGCGTTTTGCCGCTGGGCTTGATCGCCTTTGGCCTTGCCCCCCTGCCCCTGGGAAGACGATTCGCGCTGGCTGTCGTTGGGCTGCTTGTCACCTTTGGGCGATTCGTCGCGGCGAGCCTTTTCGGGGTTGTCGCCCGGGTCGGCGGCGCGTTTTTCGGCGTCGGCCGTCGAACGCTGTTTGTCGGATTTGGCCGGCTTGCCCGATGGCTTGTCGCCCGGGTTGGCCTGGCGATCCTGTTTGTCGGATTGGTCGCCCGCTTTTTCATCGGCACGATATCGGCGTCCTGGCCAGAGGCACTATCCTGGGCATCGCGCTGGCCGGAGGCGCCGCGCTTGCCGCTGGGCTTCGAGCCTTGCGGCCGACGCTCGAGCTTGCCGTCGCCCTTGGCGTCGCCATCGGTCGCTTCGGCGTCCTCGCCCGAGGTGTCGTCACCCGACTCGTCATCGGCCTTCGAGTTGGCCGGCTTGGATTGGCCGCGCTCGGAGGAGCCCTTGCCGCTTTGGCTCGATTTCTGACCTTGCGGGTTGTTGCCGGCCTGGCCGGGATTCTGCCCCTGGCCTTCGCCTTGACGCGAGGAGCGGGCCGACTGCCCCTTATTGCCGGCCTGGTCCTTCTCGCTTTGGCCGCCGCCGGCATTGTCGTTGCCCTGGCCTTCGTCGCCGGCGCCCGAGCCCTTGGGCTGCGGGTTCTTCTCCGAGGGTTCGCGCTGCGGCGTGTCGGATTGTTTCTCGGAGGGTTGCTGGGGCTGCTTGTCGGCCTGGCCGCCTTGTTGCTTGCCGCCCGACTTTTGCCCGGGCTTGCCGCCCTGTTTTTCGTCCTGGCCGGTCGCCTGCTCGTCGCCGCGGTGGCCGTCGGGCCGCTCGGCTTTGCCCTGCTGGTCGGCTTTGTCGTGTTGGTCGGATCGTTCGCCGGGCGACTTGTCCTGCCGCTGGCCCGACTGGCCGGATTGCTTGTCGGCGCCCGGCTGCGACTTGTTGTCGCCTTTGCTCTTGGGGGACGCTTGTTTTTCTTCGGCCGACGCCTTCGAGCCGTTTTCGGACGGATTCTGTTCTTCGCGATGCTTCAAGATTTCGTCGATCGCATCGCCATCGTCGGTGCCGTCGTTGGGAATCGGCTGGTGATCGGCGGCCGCGTCGGCGCCGCCCTTGTCGCCGCGCCCACCGCCCTTGGCGCCAGCGCTGCCGTTGGCACGATCGCGGTCGCCGCCGGCCTGGTCTTGCTGCTCATTGCCGGATGACTGGCCGGCATTGTCTCCCGTTTTGTCGTCTCCCGTTTTGTCGTCTCTTGCTTTGTCGTCGCCTGTCTGGTTGTCGCCGCCTTGGCTGCTGCCGGGCTGCTTGTCGGCTGAGCGCTGTTGGCGCTGGCCGTCGTGTCCCTCCTGTTGGCCTTGCTGCGCCTCGTCGGGCCTGTCGGCTTGTTCGTTGTCTTGATCGGACGACTTGCTCGACGGATCCTTGCCGGCGCCCGCGGCTTGTTCCTCCTTGGACGGTTTCTCGTCGTTCGGGTCGGGGTTCGCCTGGTCGCCGCGTTGGGCCTGGTCGTGTCCGCCCTTGCGGCCGTCGGACTTGTCCGGCTGTCGCTTGCCGTCGCCCTGCTCGCCGCTCTGGGCCACCTGGTCGCGCTCGGGCGCGTTGGGATCGGGCGAGACGATGCGGATCGTGCGGCGGGCGGTTTCGCTGCGGTTTGGCCGCGGCGTCTTGTTGTCTTCGGCGGCGGCCGAGTACTGGACGACGTCGCCCGACTTGAGCCCCAGCTTGCGCGGCTCGAAGCGGAATTTCTTCACGGCTTGCCCGCGCCACGCTTCGTCGAGCAGCAGCTTGTCGACGACGACGTGCTTGCCCGAGGAGGCCGAAAGCTTGATCGTCCGCAAGGCGAAATCGGGATCGGCGGCCACGGCCTCGATTTCCAGCGAAGCGTTGGCCGGCAGTTCGACTTCGTCCCGCTTCGGCGAAACCAGCTCGATCTCCGGCGGCAGGTCGCGCGTCACCTCGATCTGGTGACGCACCGGCCGGGGGTTGGCCTGGCCCTCGGCGTTCTTGAACACCAACTGGTAGCTCTCGTGCTCGGCCGTGCGCCGATCGGCACCCAAGGCCAGCGTGAACGTCACGCGGGCCGTCTCGCCGTCGACCCGCATCGGCAGGTCGGGCTTGCCGTCGCAATCGAAGTCGACGCTGGCCGAGCGGATGGCACTGTTGGCCACGGCCTCGATCGTGACCTGGGTGCCTTCGATTCCCTTGATGTCCCCCTGGCGCGTCGATGCGCGTGGCCAGCAGGCCCGTGTAGTCCGGATATTTGTAGTCGATGGCCCGGACCGTGATCGTCGGCGCGGCGATGACTTCGACCCGGTAGGGCCGGGTGACGGCGTCGCCGGCCTCGATGCGGTAGGTAAGATCCTGCTGCAGCGAAGCCTCGCCCGCCGGCAGCACGCACTGGTGCTTGTAGCCGTCGGGCGGCACGTTCATGGCGACGGCGCGGTCGACGATCTGGCCGTCGGCCGTGCTGTAGAGCAGCGTCACGCCGCGTCCGCTGGGCAGACCCTGCACGCGGGCCGCCACGGTCAGTTGCTGGCCGCGAAACGCCCGCGTGTCGCCGGGCGCGAGTTCGTCGATCACGGTGCTGGTGGGAGCGTCGATATCGGCCCAGGGCATGGCCACGCGGCCCACGGTGCGCAACAGGTTCTTCGGCGACAGCAGGGCGTAGAGCGCGCAGATGAAGAAGATCGCCACCAGGGCGTAGCCCAGCCGCACCAGCTTCGAGCGGTCGACGGCCGAATCGATCGGCACCTGCGCCAGGTTCGTGGCCGCCTGGGCTTCGATCGCCTCGTAAACCACCGGGTTGACGCCGGCGCGATCGTCGCGAAACAGCAGGAAATTCACCAGCGCGTTTTTCAACGATGGTCGGCTGCGCTCGATCGTGTGGGCCGCGTACACGGGGTTGATGCGCCGCACGACGAGTGGCAGCACTTCGACGGCCAGGTACCAGCCGCAGGCGGCCAGGTAGACCACCAGGAAGGCCAGCCGCGCCCAAAACCCCAGTCCACCGGTCACCAGCCAATGATCGACCAGGGCGGCCAACAGAAAATAGACCAGGCTGGCGGCCGCCAGGACCATCAGATGGCCCGCGATGTCGACGCTGCGCACCTGGCTGCGCGTTTTGCGCAGTTGGCGTTCGATGAACTCCTCGTATTCGATCACCTGGGTGCGCGAATCGCGCGCCGCGCTGGCGGATCGAGTGGCGGCCGCTCGCTGGTCGCTGGGAGTCGCCATGCCTTCATACTCTGTGCTGCGGGGTCGGCACGTCGGGCGCCTATCGCTTCTATCTCTTTTGCAATTGCTGCACCCGGGGCACCGGGGAGTCGATCACCGCGCCCATCCGTTCCAGGGCGGTGATGGCCGCCTTGCGAACCGTCGGATCGGAATCGCGGGCGGCGGTCTGCAACTGGCGTTCGGCCGCTCGGGCCCGCTTGCCGAGCACGCCCAAGCCTTCGGCCGACCCGCGGCGGACGGCGGCCGTGGGGTTGTCGAGCCCCTGCATCAAGACGGGCAAGGCGGCCTGGCCCAGCCGCTCGTTGTCTGGCGCGACGTGGACCAGCACCCGGCGCTGGCCACGCGCAACACGGGATCGGTCGATTCGAGCGTTTGGCCGAGCTTGGGCAGGGCCATCTGCGCCGCCGGGCCGATGCGTCCAGCGCGTAAGCCGCGACCGTGGCCACGTGCGCGTCGGAGTCGCCAAGCGCCGCCAGGATCGCGTCTTTCGCTGCGGCTGCCTCGGGGCCGATGGCGGCCATGGCAAACAGCACTTCGCGCCGCACGTGGGCGTCGGGGTCGGCCAGCGCCGCGACCAGCGCCGGCAAGGCAGGCTGCGCGCCTTGGGGCCCAAGTCGACCAGCATCGTGGCTGAGCGGCCCCGCGACTCGGGGCGCTTAGCGCTTCGATCAACACGGGCAGCGCCGACACGTCTGGCTGGCCGAGAAGATCGAGTGCCTGATCGACCAGTTGCGGCTCGCCACTGGCGATGACGGCGCGTGAGCGCCGGAACCAGGGCCGCGGGCGATTCCAAATCGGCCAGCCCGCGCAGGGCCGCCGCCTGCACGTTGGGGTTTTTCTCGTCGAGCTCGGAGGTCAACAGGGCAAGTGCCTGTTTTTTGGCGTCGAGGTCGTTGGGTTCGATTTTGGCCAACGCCCACGCGCTGACGGCGCACAACAAGTGGTCGTCGCCGGCCATCGATTTGCGCAGGTGGTCGGCCGCCAAGGCAGCCGCGGGTCCCATGCGTCCCAAGGCGAGCGCCGCGGCGTTGCGCACCGCCGAGTCGGGGTCGGAGAGCCGCGCCACGACGGTCGGCGCCGCGGCGGCGGCATCGGGGCCGATCTTGGCCAGCGCGATCAAGGCTTCGCGGCGCACGGCCGGCTGTACGTCGTCGAGCGATTTGGACAACGGGTCGACCGCGGACTTGGCCTGGGGGCCCATCTCGCCCAGGGCCAAGGTCGCCCAGTAGCGCATCGAGGGGTTCTTCAGCTCGGTGACGAGCGTGGGCACGGCCGGTTCGCCCAGGTCGGTCAGGCCGCTGAGCGCCGCGATCCGCACCGACATGTCATCGTCGTTGAGCGCCTTGGACAACGCGGGGACGACCGCCGCGGGATCGGTTTCGATATCATGCAACGCCAACACGGCCATCCGCCGCACGTCGGCATCCGGATCGCCCAGCGCCTTGGTCAAGGCGGGCACCGCGGCAGCGGCCGGCGCACCGATCAATTGCAGCGCGTGAACCGCATGCGCCCGCACGACTGGCGATTTGTCGGCAGTCGCGGCGGCGAGGTCGGCGACGGCGCCCTTGGCCTCGACGCCGAGCTTACCGAGGGCATCGATGGCTTCGAGGCGGACCTTCAGGTCGGGGCTCTTGATCTTTGCGGTCCATTCAGCGAGCGATTCGTCGGCGGCGTGCACGGCCGACCCGCAGGCGACGGCCAACAACGCGACCGCGATTGCCCCACACTCGAACAGCCTACGATGTGCCGCCATCTGTATCCCTTGCGCCTTGTGGTTTGATTGAATCGACAACGAGCAAGCAGCCGAAAAAACCGGAAAAACTGGGCCGTCCTCGCGACTGGCGCGTGGGGACGCCGCACGCGCCGATCAAACTATTGTACCCCCAAGTGTTCCGGTGTATACAATGTTGGAGGCGTGCCTTGCGGGCAGTCGCTGCGCAAATGGCCGCCAAATTCGCGAGTCGCCATTTAACGGGAAAAATCGAGCGCACCATGAGAGCGACCTTGCCAACACTCGCGTGGATGCTGGTATTAGCCGCGCTGGCTGCCCCGGCGGCTTTGGCACAAAACCAGAACGCAGTTTCGCCCGGTTATTTCCCTGGTAAGGGCCTCAACGGGCAGCCCCTTTACGGCACCTATTACGGCGGCTATGGCGGATACGGTCGAAACGGCTACGGCGGCTACGGCGGCTACGGTTTCGGCGGGTATGGCTACCGCGGCGGCGGTATCGGCTCGATCGTCGGCAACTACCTGGGCGGCATCTCGAGCATCATTCGCTCCGAGGGCCAGGCCAGCCTGTCGGCCTCGCAGGCCAACATCAACAATCAAAGCGCCACGTCGCAAGCCATTAAAAACGACGTCGATTGGACGAAAGCCTATATTGAAATGCGGCACTTGCGAAAGGCCTGGCACGATGAGAATCAGCCGGCGCCGTTGACACCGGAAGCCTGGACCCGACTGGCTCACGCGGGCGTGCCCAAGCGCTTGCCGGCGACGGCCATCGACTCGGTGACCGGCGCCATCAGTTGGCCCAACCTGCTGATGGCCGACGAGTTCAGTGCCGACCGCGAGAAGATCCAGAAGTTGTTCGTCGAGCGGGCCAAGACTCACGGTGCGATCGGCCCCGACTCGTACGGCCGGATTCGCCGGGCCGTCGATCAGGCGATGGACCACTTGAAGCCGTTTATCGCCGAAGTTCCCTCGCGCGAATACAACCAGGCGAGGAACTTCCTGGACAGCCTCGGTTTCGAGGCCAGTTTCGCCCCCGGCTGATCGAATCGGCCCGTGTCGTGCGGGCTTCGCAGGCTGCCAACGCCTGCTGGTCATCGCCAGAGGTCCTCGCGCGGCTCCCCCTTTGCGGCTTGCGCTGCGCTTCATTAAGCTGAAACGCAGTCGCGACGCGCCCACCCCGGGCGGTGTGGGCCCATTCCTTGCGAGGTCTTTTGGCGATGTTCAAAGCCCAGGCAATCGACTGCATCTACCTTCACCCCAGCGACAACGTTTGCGTTGCCGCTCGCGATCTGGCCCAGGGGACCACGGTTTCGGCGGGCGGCCGCGGCGTGGCATTGGCCGGGCCGGTGCGGCTGGGCCACAAGATCGCCATCGGGGCGATCGCTGCCGGCCAGCCGGTCGTCAAGTACGGCCAGACGATCGGTTTTGCCACCGAGCCGATCGCGGCGGGCACCTGGGTCCACACGCACAACCTCTCGGCCGGCCAGTTCGCCCGCGATTATGCGGCCTCCAGCGAGGTGCCGCCCGATCCGGCGCCACTCGAGGGCCGCACGTTCGCGGGCTACCGCCGCCCCAACGGCTCGGCCGGCACGCGCAACTACATCGCCGTGATCTCGACGGTGAACTGCTCGGCCAGCGTCAGCAAGTACGTGGCTGCGCGGTTCGCGGGCGATGCTTTGAAGAACTATCCGAACGTTGACGGCGTCGTGGCCTTCACGCACGGCGGCGGCTGCGGCATGCAGTTCGGCGGCGAAGGCCATCACACGCTCAACCGCGTGCTGGGCGGAATGGCCCGGCATCCGAATATCGGCGGCTACGTGCTCATCGGCCTGGGCTGCGAGACGGCCACGCTGGGCTACTTGCTCGACGATCAGAAGCTGGTGCAGATCGGCGGCGGCGGCGGCGCGGCGGCCAAGCGCCCGCCGGTGTTGAGCATGCAAGACACGGGCGGCACGACCAAGACGATCGAAGCCGCCTGCCGTTTGGTCGAAGAGATGCTGCCCCGCGCCAATGACGTGCGCCGCGAGCCGATCGCCCTGGCCGAGCTGATCCTGGGCACCAACTGCGGCGGATCGGACGGCAACTCGGGCATCACGGCCAATCCGGCGCTGGGCGTGGCCAGCGACATGCTCGTGGCGGCCGGCGGCACCGTGATTTTGGGCGAGACCACGGAAATCTACGGCGCCGAACAACTGCTCACGCGCCGGGCCCGCACGCCGGCGGTGGCCCAGAAGCTGGTCGATCGCATCCGCTGGTGGGAGTGGTACACGGGCCTGTTCGGCTGCACGCCCGACAACAACCCCTCGCCGGGCAACAAGGAGGGCGGGCTGACGACGATCTATGAAAAGTCGCTGGGCGCCGTGGCCAAGGCCGGCAGCACGGCCATGACCGAAGTCTATCAATACGCCGAGCCGGTCACGGCCAAAGGCGTTGTCGTGATGGACACGCCGGGGCTCGACCCAGTGAGCGTCACCGGCATCGTGGCGGGCGGGGCGCAGGTGATGGTGTTCACGACCGGCCGGGGCAGTTGCTTTGGCTGCAAGCCGACGCCATCGATCAAGGTGGCCACGAATACGCCGATGTACGAGCGGATGATCGACGACATGGACCTCGACGCCGGCACGATCCTGGCCGGCCGCTCGGTCGACGAAGTGGGCCGCGAAATCTTCGAGGAGATCATCGCCGTCGCCAGCGGCAAGCACACCAAGAGCGAACAGCACGGCATCGGCCAGGAAGAATTCGTGCCCTGGCAGATCGGCCCGACGCTTTGAGCGGCTACGGCTCGCGCTCGAGCCACACCATCACGCCATCGCAGGGCTTTTGGCTGTTCGCGTCCTCGTGCCATCCTCCGTTTTCGTAAACGAGCGGAGGCACGCGCAGCCGAAGCAGGACGACGGGCTGACTCGGATCGAGCATCTCCTGCCCCTCGTTGCCGGCAACATTCAAGTTGGTAATCCGTGTTTCTCCGGCAGGCGGATTGACGAGGCGATGCGACTCCTTCAAATCGCCTCCGCCCGTCGAATGGTCAAGCGCAGCCCCAAACTGCCACTTGCCGTCTGCGCCTTTGCGAACTGTCGCCACCGCGACGACTTCGCGGGCTCCCTTGTGTAGTCCTGCTTTTGTCCGCGGCTTCGGCACACCCTGAGCTGGGACACTGTCGGTAAGCGTGCAAAGCCACCAGTTGCCCGCGGGCAACCAGACTTTCCAGCGCAAGTGTACTCGTCGAGATCCCTCAAACGCAGCACCGCGACTTTGCTCGGATCGGTGACTTCCAGGTACCCGGCTTCGTGGCGCAGCTTCGCATTCACCGCTTCGAGCTCCCGATTCGCGCTTCGGTCTGCACGATCCGCCGCGTGGTGACGACCGGCGCGATGCCCAGCGCGATGATCGCCACGAGCAGCAGCACGGTGCTGAGCCGGAATCGCAGCCGCGGTCGTGACGTTTGCGTCGGTGCACTCATCGTGGGCCTCATCATAGCAACGCGAGCCGCACGACGCCGCGACGTACGGCCCGCTGGGCAGGGTGCGTTTGACGCTCGCGCGGGCATCTGATAGCCTGAGTCGCTTGCAAACCCGCCATTTTCCCGCCTAAACAAGCTGCGAGTGACTCTCCACCATGGCACACGAGGTTACGCTGATTACCGGCGACGGCACCGGGCCCGAATTGGCCGCGGCGGCCCGCCGCTGCGTCGACGCCACGGGCGTCCAAATCCATTGGGACGTGCAGGAAGCGGGCGTCGACGTGATGGAACGGCTCGGCACGCCGCTGCCCGACGCCGTGTTGGAGAGCGTTCGCCGCACCAAGTGCGCGCTGAAGGCCCCGATCACGACGCCGGTGGGCACCGGCTTTCGCAGCATCAACGTCCACCTGCGGCAAGCCCTGGGGCTGTTCGCCTGCATCCGCCCTTGCAAGCAATACAAGGGCGTCCGCAGCTTCTTCAGCGAGCGTGCCGGTCGACCTGGTGATCGTCCGCGAGAACACCGAAGACCTGTATGCCGGCATCGAGTTCGAAAAAGGCAAGCCAAGGAAACCGCCGAGCTGGTCGAGTTCATCAACAAGATCTCGCCCGACCGGCGGATCAAAACCGCGGCCAGCGAAACCGGCATCTCGATCAAGCCGATCAGCATCTCGGGCAGCGAGCGGATCGTCCGCTGCGCGTTCGACTACGCCCGGGCCAACGGGCGCCAGCAAGGTCACCTGCGTGCACAAGGCGAACATCATGAAGCACACCGACGGGCTGTGGCTGGAAGTGGCGCGACGCGTGGCCGAGAGCTATCAGGACATCGAGTTCGAAGATCGGATCGTCGACAACATGTGCATGCAGCTGGTGCAAAAGCCCGAGCTGTACGACGTGCTGGTGCTGGCGAATCTGTACGGCGACATCTTGAGCGACCTGGCGGCCGGCCTGGTGGGCGGGCTGGGCGTGGCGCCGGGGGCGAATATCGGCCCGGACGGCGCCGTGTTCGAAGCGACGCACGGCAGCGCTCCCAAGTACAAGGGGCAGAACAAGGTCAACCCGACGGCTTTGATCCTCTCGGGCATGCTGATGCTCAAGTACCTGGGCGAGGCCGACGCGGCCGCGCGGCTGGAGAAGGCCGTGGCGGAGGTGATTGCCGAGGGCAAGAGCGTGACCTACGACCTGAAGGCCGATCGCAACGACCCCACGGCGGTCGGCACCCGCGAAATGGCCGACGCGATCTGCAAGAAAATGTAGGGCCGCATCAGCCCAACGCGCAAGCGAGGGCTCCGCTAACCCGACGCGGAAGCGCGGAGCGCGAGGAATCGGCCTCGCTCGCAGGTTGGTTTTTTTAGCCCTCGCTTGCGCCGTCGGGTTAGTGTGGTTGCTCATCACGCACGACGGATCGCGACATCTTGGCCGGTGCGTCCGAATTTCGAGAGCTCGTCAGCGGCCGCCGCAGCGGAGTCTTGGCCTCGCTGGCGCGGATGGCGCTAAGCACGCTGGAAGTGCCCTACTCGGCGCTGCGTCCGCTTCGCAATTGGCGCTACGACACGGGCCGCGCGGCGATTCACCGCGCGCAGGTTCCCGTGGTGAGCGTGGGCAACCTGACGCTGGGTGGCACCGGCAAGACGCCGGCCGTCGAATGGCTGGCGCGCTGGTATGCCGAGCGCGGCGTGCGCGTCGGCCTGGCCAGCCGCGGCTATGGCGTGAAGCCGGGCGAGCTGAACGACGAAGCGCTCGAGCTGGCCGAGAAGCTGCCGGGCGTGCCGCACGTGCTCGATCGCGACCGCGTGGCGGCGGCGCACTGCCTCGTCGAGGCGTTTCGTTGCCGGCTGGTCATCCTCGACGATGCCTTTCAGCATCGCCGCCTGGCGCGCGATCTCGACGTCGTGCTCGTCGACGCGCTCGAGCCCTTCGGCTTCGGGCGCGTGTTTCCCCGCGGCACGTTGCGCGAGCCGCTCGCAGGCTGGCGCCGCGCCGACGTGCTGCTGCTCACGCGTCGCGAGTTGATCGCGCCGGAGGAGCGCCGCGCGATTCGCGACCAGGCACGAAGCCATGCCCCGGGGGCCGTGTGGGCAGAAGCTACCTACACGCCGCGGGCGTTGCGGCAGACCGACGGTGTGGAAATCGCGTTGGGCGCGTATCGCGGCCAGCGCGTGGCTGCTTTCTGCGGGATCGGCAATCCGACGGGATTTCACCATTCGCTGATCGGCACCGGCTATGATCCGGTCGAGTTTCGCGCCTTCCCCGACCATTTTCCCTACGCGATGCGCGACATCGATCAGCTCGTTGCCTGGGCCGACCGCTTGAAAGTCGCGGCCCTCGTGTGCACGCACAAAGACCTGGTGAAGATCGGCGAACGTTGGCCGCCGTGTTGTCCGCTAGTGGCCCTGGCCAGCCGGTTGGAAATCGTCGAGGGGCTTCGGGAGTTCGAAGCGCGACTGGCACCGCTGGTCGAGCGATCCGGAGCGGCACCCCGCTAGCCCGGCGTTCGAGCGAGGCGAGGCTCGTGTCTGCGTCCCTCGCCCCTGGCGGGAGAGGAACCGCTTGCCGCAGGCAAGCAGGGTGCGGGGGCGGCGGTGACCCGGGAGTCGGCGTCTTGAGTAGCGCCGTCCCCCTCACCCGGCGTCGCTGCGCTCCGCCACGCTCTCCCGCCAGGGACGAGGGTTTCCGTCGAAGGGCGAGCGATCCGCCCCGGGCCGACTGCTCTTGGCTTGGCGGTCCCCGCCACGCTATCCTGCCTCGCCGCGAGTGCCTGGGCTTGCAGTCATTGCCAGCACGCCGCGGACGGCTTCCTCCCCGCGCGAGAACCGCCCCGCCATGCCGATGCTGGAAGTCAACGGACTGGTGAAAATTTACGGCCGACGGCGCGTGGTCGACGGCGTCGACTTCGAAGTCGGCGGCGGCGAAATCGTGGGGCTGCTGGGTCCCAACGGTGCCGGCAAGACGACCAGCTTTCGCATGACCTGCGGCATGATCGAGCCCGACCGGGACAGGTCACCCTCAATGACGTCGACGTCACGACCTGGCCCATGTATCGCCGGGCCCGCGAAGGGGGCATGGGCTACCTGGCCCAGGAGTCGAGCGTGTTCCGCAAGCTCTCGGTCGAGAAGAACCTGCTGGGCATGATGGAGATGCTCGGCATGGACCGCAAAACGCGACGGCGCGCGCTGCGACGAACTGCTCGATCAGTTCGATATTGCGAGGCTGCGCAAGAGCCTGGCCATGTCGCTGTCGGGCGGCGAGCGGCGGCGGCTGGAAATCGCCCGCTGCCTGGTCTCGAACCCAAGCTGATCCTGCTCGACGAGCCGTTCACCGGCATCGACCCGGTGACGATCGCCAGCATTCAGGAAATCATTCGCGACCTGCGGGATGCCGGCATTTCGATCCTGATTACCGACCATCAGGTGCGCGAGACGCTGCAGATCACGGATCGCAGCTACGTCATCCGCGGCGGCAAAGTGCTGTGCCACGGCCGGCCCGATGAAGTGCTCAACCATCCCGACGCGCGGAAGCTGTATTTCGGCGAGGAAATGCGTCTCGACTCCGACGCGGCGTGACGCGCGGCTGCCGGGCGCCGAACGATCGAACCATTATGAACCGGGTAGAAGTCTCGCTGTTGATGTCGACCTACCAGCGGCCGACGCACTTGCGCTGGGCGCTCGAGTCGATTGCCGCGCAGCGCGGCGTCGGCGGTCGCTTCGAGGTGGTGGTCACCGACGACGGCTCGACCGACGAGACGCCCGAGATCGTGGCCGAGTTTGCCCGGCGGGCCGACTTTCGCGTGGCGTTCACCACGCACCCGCACACGACGTTCCGCCTGGCCCGGAGCCGCAACGAGGGCGTGGCCGCCAGCCGCGCGCCGTACATCCTGTTTCTCGACGGCGACTGTATCTGGCCGACCGATCACGTGCAGGTCCATCTCGAGCGGCGAAACCGCGCACCGTGATGGCCGGCGACTGCTGCCGATTGGACGAAGCCACCAGCCGGCGGCTGACGAGCGAAGCGATCGCGAGCGACGCTTTTCGCGCCGGGCGCCGCCGGGCGAGCTGCAAGCGGCTGGCGAAGCTTGACCGATCGAGCCGCTTCTACCGGCTGATTCGCCACCCCACGAAGCCGAAGCTGATCGGCAACAACGTGGGCATCTGGCGAAGCGATTTCGAGCGCGTCAACGGCTACGACGAGAACTTCGAAGGCTGGGGGTGCGAAGACGACGACCTGCGCTACCGCCTGCGCCAGGCAGGCGTGGCGGTCGAGTCGATCCTCCGCTGGACGCTGCGCCTATCACCTGTGGCACCCCGTCGACCCCACGGTGCCGGCCTCGTGGAAGGATGGGGCCAACGTCCAATACTTGCTCCGCAAGGGGCGGGCCGCTCGTTGTGAGAACGGGCTGCTGAAGGAGCAACGGGCGGCGTGATCGACTTAAGAAAGGGGACATTCGTCCCCTTTTCTTCCCCGCCGAAGCCCAGCAGAGGCCGCTCGCGCATATCAGCTCTGTCGATGCGCTCCGCTGGCTCGCGGAAGCCTGCGATCACCAATCGCCCTCTTGCTGCGGGTAAACCCCCATCGCCCCAACCGCGTCGAACCGCGAGTCCGCATACGCCGCCCCAAAGAATACAACCTCATGACCAAGCCCAGACGACGGCTACGCCAACTCGTTCTCCAGAAAAGACATCCACACTAACTTAATGCCATTCATTTCTGAGTTCTGACCCCTTTTTTGCTGGCCTGCCCTGCCTCTGGGCGATGCGATATACTGCTCTTCGGACTTTCTGCTAGGGAGGGCTCTGGGTGCGCGAGCCGGTTTTGACTAGTGTGGCTGCGGCGGTCGATGAAGATCGCGATCTGCGGCCGCAGCACATGGGCGAAATGGTCGGGCAGCGCAACGTGCTCGCGCGGCTGGAAATCGCCGTCGACTCGGCCCGCAAACGCCACGACACGCTGGGCCACATCCTCTTCGATGGCCCGCCGGGATTGGGCAAAACCACCTTTGCCACCTGCATTCCCCGCGACCTGGGCGTCAGTTGCCAGATCGCCAGCGGCGCGGTGCTGCAGGCGCCCAAGGATCTGATTCCCTACCTGACCAACGCCGAGGAAGGCTCGGTGCTGTTCATCGACGAGATTCACCGCATGCCCAAGGCGGTCGAGGAGTTCCTCTATCCGGCGATGGAGGACTTTCGCATCGACATCCTGCTGGGCGACGGCGTCAACGCCCGCACGATCAACATGGCGCTGCGCCCGTTCACGCTGATCGGCGCCACGACCCGCGCCGGCCTGTTGTCGGCGCCCTGCGCGATCGCTTCCAAATCCGCGAGCACCTCGATTTCTACAGCCTCGAAGAGCTGACCGAGATCGTGACCCGTAACGCCCGCAAGCTGCGCGTGCCGCTCGAGCGCCTGCGGCCGGCGAGATCGCTTGCCGCAGCCGGGGCACGCCGCGGGTGGCTAACAATCGGCTGCGCTGGGTTCGCGACTACGTCACCAGCAAGGCCGACGGCCACGTCACGCTCGAGCTGGCCCACAAGGCGCTCGACATGCAGGGGATCGACCGCCTGGGGCTCGACGGTCAGGATCGCAAATACATGGGGACCATCGTGCGGATCTTCCACGGCGGGCCGGTGGGCGTCGAGGCCGTGGCCCACACCATGAACCTGGCCATTGACACGCTGGTCGACGAGATCGAGCCGTACCTGTTGCGAGCTGGACTCTTGGTGCGCACCCCCCGCGGGCGAAAAGTCACGGCGGCCGGCTACGAGCACCTGGGAATCGCGCCGGGCCAGAACCCCGATCCGCAGCGGCCGCTGTTCTGAAATCGCGCCGTTGCCCGCACGATCGCCCGCGCTGGGAATTGCCGGCAAAACGCGAGAAAAACGCTCCATCGCCGCGACGAATTCAGGGTGGATCGGTCGCGGTTTCGAAGCGCAGTGCCGTGCGGCCAATAGTCGTTTCGACGGGTGTTCTCGCAAGAAAAATCGCTATTGCTTGAACAAAACGCACAAAGTGTCGTATCATGAAACCACGCGAAGGGACTCATATCGCAATTCGCTAATTCGCGCGTGTTTTTGGCCCATCTTCGACGAATTCGGCAGTTTTTCACTGCAATAATCCTGGCCGCTGGTGGCGAACTGTAGGGAGCCATCGTGCTGGGAACGCTCCTCGAAGATTTGGGCTCCCTATGGGGGAGGAGTGTAAAAGTGGCACTGACCCAGGCTGCTTTTAACCGTCTTGTCTCCGATCACGGCTCGGCGTATACCGCATGGCCTATCGGATGATGGGAGACCGGCACGAGGCTGAAGACATCGTGCAGGAGACGTATCGCTCGGCCTGGACAAGCCGGGCAGGCTATCAATCGGGTCGCAGCCAGCGGGCCTGGCTGGCCTCGATTTTGCGTCGACGCGTCGTCGACCGCTGGCGCCGGCATCCCCTGCCCGCGCCCACGGGCGGCGATTATGTGATCGACGTGGAGGTGAACGGAGTTGACCCCTTGGCCAACGACTTTACCGACGAAATGCAGCACGCGCTCAATCGGCTCCCCCAGGAGCTGCGCGAGTCGCTGCTGCTGGTCGTGGTCGCCGAGCTGACGCACCAGGAAGTGGCCGACATGCTGGGAGTGCCGTTGGGAACGGTCCTCTCGCGAGTCAGCCGGGGGCGCCAGCGGTTACGCGACTACATGTTGAGCCTGGCCAAATCCTCTGCGGGCTAAGCCGGCAGCGGGGCGAACAAACGCGACGGGCCATACGAGTGTGAACGCACCAGGCGTTACCCGCCGCCGCAGGCAATTGCGAGAGAAAAGGGGCAGCGTCCGATAGAAGAACTATCAGGAGTGGACGAGTCAACGTTTAACGGAATCGACGACAGGAAACATCCGGTCGATACGGATCGGGGAAGAGGCCCCCGCGATCGTACCCACTGGATTACTCCCCTAGACCAAACCGACTACGGCGTTCCTCGCGATCCACGCCCCGCGTGTTTTCATGCCCAATTTCGTTCCTGACGATTGGATCGATGCCCAACTGCGCGACGTTGTCGTGCCGGAGGAGCTGCTGGCGCGGCTTGCCGGGACGCCCGGCGAAGCGACGGCCAGCGACCACCTGGCCATGCTGGCATCCGGCGCGACCAGCGGCGATCCGCGGCTTGACGTGCTGTTGCGCGACGTGCCGGTGCCGGCCCGCCTGGAAGGCCGGCTGCTGCGGATCGCGCGGCACGGCCGGCCGGCGCCCATCTGGCTGCGGTTCGGACTGGCGGCCTCGGTGTTCATCGCGCTGGGGTTGGGAGCGGCCGGCTACGTGGGTCTGATCACCGGCGCGCTGGGACCCGGCAACTCGCTCGTCGTCGAAAAGCAACCGGCCGCGCCAGCTCCCTCGGGCAATAGCCGGCACGCCGCCGCGGCCTCGCGCGGACGGCATCGCCCCTTGCCGCAACGCGCCGATCACGACGCGCGCATTACCCAAACGGCGGCTGCCAGCGCCTCCGTCGGCGGAAGTTTCCGCCACGGCCGACGCGGCGCGGAATCTTGTCGATCGCGTGGGCGCGTTGGGTTCCTGGCTCGATGAAGCCGTCGAAGAGCAGCGGCGTTCGATTGCCGCCCTAGGCGCCAGTGGACGTTTCGAGCGCCTGCCGGCGCTCGACGCGCTGGAAATGCAGCAGCCGCGCGGACTCGCTCCGCCGCTGGTTCACGGCTACGACCTGCTGTTTCAGTTGAAGCACGGCGAACACCCGGTCGCCTCGCCGGCAGCGGACAAATCTTTGGCGTCGACTGCGGTGCCGTTGGTCTTCGGCACGACCAGCTACGACCTGGGCTGCGGGGTTTGGCTGGCCGGGCGATGCCCGCGCCGGATGAAATCCACGTCGAGGATTTTCTGGCGGCCCAGCGCTTGGCGTTGCGAGCGCCGCAGCCCGGCGAGCTGGCCTTGCACCTGGCGGCCGCGCCCTCCCCGCTGGCTGAGCCCGGGCTGTACATGATGCAAGTCGCCGTGCAAGGCGGCGCGAATCCCGTCAGCGACCACCCGCCCACGCGGTTGTTGGTGCTGGTCGAGACGTCAGCGGCCATGCGGGGCCAGGCCCGCTGGGAGGTGGCCCTGCGCCTCGCTTGAGCGGATCGCGGGCCAGATGACGGCGGCCGACCGCATGACGTTGATCGGTTTCGCCGAACAGCCGCAGATGCTGGCCGAAAATGCCACCGGGGACCAGCTTCGGCGCGATTGGCATCGGGCAAGCTGGCCGCGCCGGCCGGCAGCGCCGACTTGCCGGCCGCCATCCGGGCGGCGGCCGAATTGGCGCACGCCTTGCCAGGCGGCCATGCCTGCCGGTTTGTGTGCATCACGGCGGGTCGCCAGCAGTGGAGCGAAACCGCGCTTGCAGCCGCCGGGGCCGAGTTGGCCGAGCTGGCCGCCGCGGCGACGCCCTGGCAGATCGTCCGCCTGGCCTCGGATGACGACGACGATGCATGGTCGAAGCTGGCGGAATTGGGGCGCGGCGAGGTTTCCACGGCCACGACCGCCGCCGAGATTCATCGCTCGCTGGCGAAGAAGCTAATCAGTCGCTCCTCGGCCGTCGCTACGCATGCCAAGCTGAAAGTGATCTTCAATCCGCGGATCGTGACCGGCTATCGCCTGCTCGGGCACGTATCGCCCACGCTGACCGGCTTGGCCGGCGAAGCGGTGGAAGTCGATTTTGATGCCGAAGATCTGGCCACGGGGATGTTCGAACTGTGGATCAAGCCCGACGGCGGCGATGAGATTGCCGCGGCCGATTTGACCTGGCAAGCACCGGCCAGCGGCCAGCAGCGGCGGCAGGTGAAATTGCTCAAGCGGCGGCAGATCGCCTCGTCGTTCGCCAAGGCTGCCCCCTGGATGCAGCACGGCATGATCGCGGCCAAGACGGCCGAAGTGCTGCGCGGCAGCTTCTACTTGCCGGCTTCCCATCCCGTGGCCCAACTGCTGGCCGCGGCCTCGCAGGTGGACGAACGGGTTGCCGAGCAGCCCGACTTCCAGGGCATCGTGGCCCTGCTCAAGCTGGCTGACAAGCGGCGTTGAGCCGCCTCGCGTCCAACGGACCGCGGTCGAGTCCCCCGTCTTTCTTCGGTTCCCCGCAGAGATTTTGGGGCTCGAAGGGCCGAACTCCGCGGCAGCAAACGGTTGTGCGATCTGGTCTTAGATTATAATTTGCAATATAAGGCTGCCGGCGGCGGCTGGGCCGCGGGGCGGGTCTGGGGTTGGGGGAACCACCGGATCGGCCACGGTCGGGTTGGTACCCACTTTCCTCCGGAACTTCGCAGCCGTGGATCGCTCACCGTCGGGTTTGACGCTCGCGGCGGCAGCCCGGTCAGCTCTAGTCGAGAACGGATGAGACGCATTCTTTTTGCATTGACCCTGATCGCCGCGCAGGCGGCAATCGACGGCCTGGCTGCCCGCGCGCGGGGGGTCGAGCCGGTCGATGCCTTTCTCGACGCCCTTTGGAAGCACCACTTCTACGACGAGGCGCTCGATTATCTCGACGGGCTGGCGGCCAACGCGTCGCTCGACCAGGCCACGCGCGATCGGGTCGGGTACGAACAGGGGCGGACGCTGCTGGCTAGCGCCGGGCAGGCGAGCGACGTGGCCGCGCGCGGCGCTGTTGACGCGCGCGGCCGAGCGGTTCGACGCGTTCGTCAAGAACCATCCCGGCCACGTGCTGGCGGCGTCGGCCAAGAGCCAGTTGGGCAACATCCTCGTCGAGCGCGGGCGTGGCGAAGCGCAAGCCAAGGGCGACAAGCAGGCCGCGGCCCAGGCGGCGCGGCGGCTGTTCGACCAGGCCCGCGGCGTCTTCGAGGCGGCCGAAACCGAGCTGGACGCCCAATCGCAAAAGTTCCCCAAGCTGATCGCGCCGGGCGAGACCGAGTTGCAAAACCAGAAACGGCACGTCGCCGCCGAGCTGGTCCAGGTTCGCATGCTGCGAGCGAGCATCGATTACGAGCTGGCCAAGACGTTTCCCCAGGGGAGCGCCGAGGCCGACAAGCACCTGGCCGAGGCGGCCAAGAGCTACGCCGGGCTCTACAAGGCCTATCGCACCTGGTCAGCCGGACTGTTGGCCCGGCTGTGGGAAGGGCGCTGTTACCAGGAAATGGGTCAGCTCAAGCAGGCGCTGGGGTGCTACCAGGAGCTGATGGATCTGCCCGGAAGTCCTGAAACCCGATCGATCGTCGCCAAGAGCACGCGGCATGCCTTGGAATGTTGGACGCGCGACGGCGAAAAGAACTACCAGGCCGCCATCGAGCGCGGCGAGCGCTGGGAACGCGATTCGCCCGCGGGCGACAACGATGCGGATGCGATGGCGATCCGCTACCTGACGGCCCTGGCCTGCCAGGCCCAGTCGGATTTGCTTTCGGAAAAAGACCCCAATCGCAAGCGCCTGGTGGGCACGGCCCGGCAGTACGTGGGCCCGGTGGCCGAGCGGCCGGGAGAGTTCCAGCGGCCGGCGCGGATGCTGTTGGTCGCACTCGACGCCAAGCGCAAGCGCAACGAACGGGACCGGGAGCGAACGTCGCGGGGCAAGGGCAAAGAGGCGGCCGACGACGGCGTCAGCGCGTTCATCGAGCCCTACGAGCGCGCCCGCCAGCGCTGCAATTGATGGAGGACGCCAACGACCAGCTCAAGGACCCGAAGCTGGCCAGCGACAAGGCCCAGGCAGCCAAGCTCGAGAAACAGAAGAAAGCGCAGGCGGCGCTGGCGCAGCGAGCGTTGCTCGAGGCGCTGGCCGCGGCCAACGAAAAGACGCCGGTCAACGACGTGAACGAGGCCCGCTGGTATCTCTGCTACCTGGCCTGGGATGGCGGAAATTATTACGACGCCGCGGTGCTGGGTGATTTCCTGGCTCGGAGCTATCCGAAAAACCCGCGGGCGCGGATGGCCGCGCAGGATCGCTCTGGCCTCTTACGTCGAGATGTACACCAGCTCGAAGGCGGCCGACAAGTCGTTCGAGGAGACGGGGATTCACCGTACGGCCGAGATGATCTTCCAGAACTACAAGGGCCAGGAAGAGTCGGATATCGCGGCACTGACGCTGTTGAACTTCGCGGCCGTTCAACAACAGTTCGACAAAGTGGAGCAATACCTGCAAAAGATCGCGGTCGACTCGCCCCGACGCGGCCCGGCCGAGGTGCGCACCGGGCAAACGCTGTGGTCGGCCTATCTCCGCGCGCTGCAGCGCCGAGTCGGGCCGTATGCCGCAGGCCGATCTCGAACGGCTCAAGCAGCAGGCCGAACAGACGCTGACCGCGGGCGTGGCGCGGATGGAGAAGGCCCAGCAGATCGACGCGCAACTGGCCACGGCCGAGCTGACCCTGGCGCAGATTTATCTGGAAAGCGGCGAACCCGACAAGGCGATCGCCCAGCTCGAGCTGCCCAAGATCGGTCCGCTGCCGCTGGTGGCCGCCAAGAACCCCATCGCGGCCCGCGGCCAGTTTGCTTCCGAGACGTACCGCATGGCGCTGCGGGCCTATATCGCGGTCGAGCCGCAACAGCTCGAAAAGGCCGAAGCCGTGATGAACGACCTGGAGAAGCTCGTGCAGGCCAGCGGCGATGCCAAGGCGGCCGAGAACCTCACGGCCATCTACATCAGCCTCGGCCGCGAGCTGCAGCAGCACCTGCAAACGCTGGTCAAGACCGGCAAGGCGCGGCAGTTGGAAGCCGTTTCCAAAGCCTTCGAGACGTTCCTGGATCGTGTGCTGGCCCGTGACAAGGGGAACAATCTGACGACGCTCAACTGGGTGGGCGAAACGTATTACAACCTGGGCATGGGATTCGAAGAAGCCGCCGTGGCGCTGCGGCCCAAGGCGGCGGTTTATTTCGGCAAGGCCGCCGCCGCCTACGAAAAGATGCTCGCGCTGGCCGAGAAGGACCCGAAATACCAGGATGCGCCGGCCAAGCTGTTCCCCATGCGGCTGCGACTGGCCGACTGTTGTCGGCGCAGCGGCAAATTCGACGAAGCCATCAAGCTGCTGCTCGTCGTGCTCAAGCAGCAGCCCTCGTTGCTCAACGCCCAAGTGCAGGCGGCCGAGACGTATCGATCGCGCGGGGACATGGAGCCGGGCTACTACGCGCTGGCCATCAAAGGGAGCAATAGGGGCAAGGACGGCACCAACACGATCTGGGGCTGGAGCCAGCTCTCGAAAGTCGCCGAGAACAACTACGCCAAGTTCGCCGACACGTTCCATCTGGCGCGACTCCACATGGCCGAATCGCGCTATCTCTACGTCCAAGCCAACAAGGACAAGAATCCCAAGCTCACCAAGGGCGTGCTGGATGCCGCCTGGAAGGACCTGTGGTACACCTACCAGTTGCACCCCGACCTGGGCGGCGAAGAATCGGCCGCCCGCTACGACCGCCTGCTGCGACAGGTTCAAAAGGCGCGGGGCAGCAAGGAAATCGGTCTTGAAGAGTTCAAACAACGCGACGCCGAGCTGAAGAGCAAGTCGGCGGCCGAGTGACCACGCGTCCCAACACGACAGGTTGCATGATGACAAACGCAGTGCGAACCGGGTTGTTTTTCGCCGTGGCCACGCTGATCGCGTCAGCGGCTTTCGCGGCCGATCGCGTGCGGACCCTGCAAGGCTCTTCGTCGACCGGCCGGTTGACGCAGGTCACCCCCGAGGAGGTGACGCTCGAGTCGGGTTCGACGCCCAAGAAGTTCGCGGTCAACGAGATTGAAACGGTCACGTTCGACCAGGAGCCGACCGAGCTGGCCCAGGGCCGCGCCGCTGCCTGCGCCGGCCGCTACGAGCAGGCCCTGGCGTTCTTGGAGCGGATATCCTCGCAGCAAGCCCGCCGGCCGGAGGTGATTCAGGATTTCGAGTTCTACAGGGCATTGGCCGCAGCCCGCTTGGTGCTGGCCGGCAGCGGCTCGATCGCCGAGGCGGGCCGTGCCATGCTCGTCTTCGAAAAGTGCGCACAAGAACAGCTTCCACTATTTCGAGGCCTGCGAGACGATCGGCGATCTGCTGGTGGCGCTGGGCAAGTTCGACCAGGCCGAGGCGTACTACAACAAGGTCGCCGAGGCCCCCTGGCCGCAATACAAGATGCACGCCGGCGTGCTCGTCGGCCGCGCGCTGATCGGCCAGAAACAGTTCGACCGCGCCAGCCAGAAGTTCGACGAAGTGCTGGCCATGCGCGCCTCGGGCAAGGAAGCGGAGCAAGCCAAGCTGGCCGCCTCGCTCGGCAAGGCCTCGGCCCTGGCCGGCGCCGGCAAGACCGACGAGGCCGTCAAGCTGATCGACGAGATCATCGCCAAGGCCGATCCCGAAAACCAGGAGCTCCATGCCCGCGCCTACGACGAGCTGGGCAATTGCTACCGGGCGGCCGGCAAGAAGAAGGACGCGATCATCGCCTTCCTCCACGTCGATCTGCTGTATTCTGCGCTTTCCCGAGCAGCACGCCGAGGCGCTGGCGAACCTGGCGGCCCTGTTCGCCGAGGATGGCAAAGCCGAACGGGCCGCGGCCGCCCGCGCCACGCTCAAGGAAAAGTACCCCACCAGCAATTGGGCGGCCAAGTGACCGCGCAAGGAAGCCACCGCGCTCGATCGCGCTGGCACCGCGAACCTTGCCGTGACACGCGGGCTCCTATCGTCGACCGCCGTTCGGCCGGCTCGTCTGGACGCCAAGCGCGAGGCGAGACGATAATTGGCCGGCCCGCTCGATTCGATCCGCCATTCACGTCGCAGAAGGACGCGCCACCCATGGCTGAGGCGAAGCTGTTGTCGCTCGACGAACTAGCGGCCGGGCTGGAGGCGATTCGCCGCTCGCCAGTTGATCGTGGCCGCATCGAGCTGATCGTGCGGCGTCCGGACGTCGGCCAGCGCGAAACGGTCGACGAGGCCCAGCTCGACCTCGCGCTCGGCCTGGTCGGCGACAATTGGAAGGAGCGCGGCTCGCGCAAGACCGACGACGGCTCGGCGCATCCCGACATGCAGTTGACCGTGATGAACGCCCGCGCGATTGCGCTGTTGGCCCAGGATGCGGCGCGCTGGCCGCTGGCCGGCGACCAGCTTTACGTCGACTTGGACCTGAGCGTCGACAATCTTCCGCCCGGCGCTCGGCTGGCCATCGGCACGGCCGTCGTCGAGATCACCGCCGTGCCGCACACCGGCTGCCGATTCTTTTCCGATCGCTTCGGGGCGGACGCCACGAAATTCGTCAACTCGCCGGAGGGAACGCAGTTGCGGCTGCGCGGTCTCAACGCCAAAGTCGTGCAAGCCGGCAGCGTGCGCGTGGGCGATTTGGCAAGAAAATGCTAGGATGCGCGCAGCGCGGGCGCGATCCCGTACCCGAGTTGCATCCGTAGGAGGACTTCTCTCATGACCACGCTCGTGAACACGCGCCAGGCCCTACCGGCTCAACCGGCCGGCGATCGACGCCATGGCGGCCGCCGGAAAACTCATTACCAGCGTCGATCCCAAACTCCGGCGCTGGTCGAGATGCGCGTCTCGCAGATCAACGGTTGCGCCTTCTGTCTCGACATGCACGCCACCGACGCCCGCAAGCTCGGCGAACGCCAGCAGCGGCTCGACTGCCTGCCGGCGTGGGGCGAGTGCGAGCTGTTCGACGCGGCCGAGAAGGCGGCGCTGGCCTGGGCCGAGGCCCTGACCGACGTTTCGCACACGCACGCCCCCGACGAGGCCTACGATGCCCTGACCGGGCATTTCAGCGAGCAGCAGATCGTCGACCTGACGCTGATCGTGGCCATGATCAACTGCTGGAACCGCATCGCCATCGCCCACCGCACGCAGCCGCCCGGGCGGTGAATTGCCTGCGCGCAACTGTTGGGTGCGACGGCTGGTTCATGGAGACGGCGGTGCGGGACGAGCACGGGTGTCTGCTTCGCAGCCACCCGTGGCACCCGAGCATTCGTGGCACCCGGGCATTCGTGGCGCACGAGCATTCGTGACACCCGAGGGCCCGGCAGGCCACAGGCTACCGCCGTCAGTCGGCTGCTATTTCACCCGCGTGAACGTCAAGCCCGGCTGGCCTGCAGGGGCGCCGGCCAGCGCGAACTGCCACTTGTCGGCGCCGAGCGATTTGACCGTGCCTGACATGGCGCCCTGGTCCTTGCTGTCCAGGGTCAGCGCGTCGTCGGTGGCAGTGAGCTGCCCGCTCAGATCGGCGGCCGGTTTGCCGCCTTGCACGGCCTTCCAGGTGAACTGCGAATCGGCGCCGACGGTCAAGTCGACGGTCGTGCCCGAGGCCGTGGTGCGCGACTTGCCTACCAGGTCGGTCTCGGGCCCACCCGGCGACGGGACCGGGCTGGCGGCCGCCGTGGGGCTGGGCGAAGCAGGCGTGGCCGCGGCCGGGGGCACCAGGGCGTCGAGCATCCGCTTGGCAGTCATGTCCTTGGGCTGGTTTTCCACGACCACCTGCAGCGCCTTGATGGCGTCGTCCTTCGAGCCCAGCACCAGGTACTGATAGGCCAGCACGAAGTAGGCCGCCGCGTCGTCGTGATGCTCGCGGCAGTATTGCTCGAGCTTGCGCAGTTGGGCCGTGTAGTCGTCCGTGTTGCCGTACAGGCTGCTCATCGTGGTCCAATCCATGCCCGGCGCCGACGACAACAGCGAGTCGAGGGCCGCGGCCGCCTGCTGGTAGTCGCCCAGGGCGAACAGGTCGAGCGCGCGCACCTCGTGCACCACCGGGTCCTTGGGGCGGGCATTGAGGGCGGCGTCGAAGCTTTCGAGCGCCTGCTGGTAGTTGCCGGCCTTGAACTTCGCCAGGCCGTCGTCGAACACGTCGAGCCCCTGCTGCGCCGCGGGCGAATCGCCCGGCGGCTGCTGGGCGGTGTCGTCGGCGGCCGGGGCCGACGCGTCGGCCGTGCCGTAGTAGTTGTTCACGACCACCGGCTGCGAATAGTCGTAGGGCGAGCCGCCGACCGGCGTGGTGTAGTAAGGATTGGAGTACGCCGAGCCATAGCCCCAGCCGGAGGTCAGCGCGCCGAGTCCCCAGCCAGCGGCGCCCCAGGCCAGGGGCGCGTACCAGCCTCCGCCCCAGTAACCGTGCCAACAGCCGTTGTACCAGCCGTAGTGGCGGTTGATGGCGTTGTTGTGCCAGTTGCCGGCCCAGCCATTGCCCAAGCCCCAGCCCGAGAGATCGCCGCGATCCCAGTTGGGATGATTGCCGGCGAATTGTCCGCCGCCCGCGCCGTTGAAGTTCGCGGATCGATTGCTGTTGATGTTCGTCGTGCGGCTGCCGCCGCCGATCGTTGGCCGATTGCCGGCGTTGGCGGCAAAGTTGCCGCCGCCGATCGTCGGACGGTTGGCGGCATTGGGCCGGTTGCGCGGTCTCGGTGCGATTGCCGGCTCCGGCGAAACTCGGCCGCTCGCCGCTACCGGCGCCGGGTCGATTGCCAACGCCGCCGCCGGTCGAGGGACGATGCGCCCCTTGCAGGTTGCTGGGCGGGTGAACCGCGGGCCGCGCGGCCGTGTTGCCGCTGGGCCGGGGCAGCTCGCTGCGGCGCGTGCCCGAGGGCGAAAACGAACCGCCGTTGGGGCGCTGGGCCGCGCTGGGCCGTTGGGCCGCGTTGGGCCGGGAGGCGTTGCCCATCGTGGGCCGGTTGCCGCCGCCGAACTCGCCGCCGGCGCGTCCACCGCCAAAATTGCCGCCGCCGAATTCTCCGCCACCACGTCCGCCGCCGAAATTGCCCCCGCCGAAGTTGCCGCCGCGACCGCCGCCAAAGTTGCCGCCGCCGAAATTTCCGCCGCCCATCGAGCGGCCGCCGCCGGCGCCGAAACTGCCCATCGACGGCCGTGCACCGCCGCCGAAGCCGCCGCCGCCGCGCCCGCCGCGCGCGTTAGCCTCGGCCGCCACGATCAACACACAGCCCAACGCCGCGCCGGCCGCCAGGCCGAGTTTCGATACCGCGTTCACGACGATTCTCCCCTGACGAATGTGGAACCTGATCTATTGGACCGACGGGCCGACTCGGTCATGCGCGGCGTCGCTGCCGGCTCGTCCGGCTGGGTTCAGTTCACGGGTATCTGCTTCGCAGCCGCCCGTGGGACCCATCGATGGCCCCTGGCTGTTGAACGAAGTCGGTCGACTACTTACCGGCGGCCGGCGGGCGGCGCGTCACCGTGACTTCGAAGTCCGGCTGGGCGTCGTTGCCGACGATGCGGTCGGTGCCCCGCATGATGTAATGGCTCTTGTCTTTGGTTTCCACGCTGACCGTGGCCGTGGCCGTCTCGCCGTCGGGATTGACGGCCGTGGTCTTGATCACCCAGCCGTCTTCGGTCGGCGTCCACAGTCCCTGCGAAAACCCGCCGTCCGCGTCGAACAGCCAGGAGTGGATCTTGCCCTCCAGCGGATCCCAGCCGATGCGCTGCTTGCTCACCAGCGAGGGGCCGCCGGGCACGTCGACATTGAAGTCGGCCAGCAGGTAGTTCTTGTCTTCCGACCAACGATAGGAAATCTTCACCACCGCTTCGGTGCCCTCGTTGACCCAATCGCCCACCAGCCAGGCCAGCGGCTCGAGCCGTTGGTGCGGCGTCGGCGGCGCGTCGTCCGAAACGTTGCGCAGCGAAGCGATCTGCCAGCCGCTATTGGTCTTGGTGCGCACGGCGATGTAGCGGACCCGCGCCGACGTGCCATCCTTGGTCGTCATGGTGCGCGTGCCTTCCTCGATCGCCACCGGACCGGCGAACCGAATCGACTCGATGTCCTGCGTCATCTTGCGCCGGGGAATTTCTTGAAGAACGCGGTCAGCAGGGCCTTGATCTCCTGCGGGCCGCGATGGATCGTGCCTTGCTCGTCGACCAGTTCGCCGGTGGGCACGAACATCGCCACCAGCTCGTCGACCTTGCCATCGTTGAAGGCCTTGGCCAGTTGCACGGAGCCGGCGGCGCACCGCAGCCGTGGCCGCGTCGTCGGCGGCGCGGGCAAGGCCGGCCACCAGGGCTCGAGGCGATGGCGGCCATCATCAGGCAGACATGTTTCGACACTCGACGCATCACGGTACCCTCGCGCGAGAAACGATGAATTCCAACGTTGGACGCAAACAGCGGGACAATGGCCCGGCCCAATGCTGACGATCAGGCCGGCAGCGACATTTTCAGAGATACGTCAACTCACCGGCGGTTGGATAGAAGTTGACCTCGAACGGGGTCGTCCACGACCCGCCAGCCCTGGCTGCAATTGTGAAAAAGATCGCCCGTTCGTGCAACCCGCCGGCACGCGAACCGCGCCGACCGGCAACCCATCGTGCCGGACCGATGGATTCGCGGCCCCTTGGCTACAGCGTCTTCAGATACTCTAGCACGGCCTGCTTCTCGTCGGCCGAAAGTTCTTCGGGAAACAGATGGCCGCCCGCGCTTTTCCCCTTCAAATGGGTGTCAAAATAGCGGCGCTTTTCCTCGGGCGTTTTGGCTTCGGCCGGCCGCTTGGCGAATTCGGCCACCTGCAGGCCCACCCGCCGCTGGTCGTAGCCGTCCTCGCTGCGCAGCCACACGGCCGGGCGCTCGTCGGGATTCAACACGTGCCACAAGGTCGGCACCGAGCCGTTGTGAAAATAGGTGGCGCTGGCCCAGATGCCGTCCAGCGGCGGGGCCACGTAGCCGTCGGGCTCTTCGACCACGTCGAGCTTGCCGTACTCGCCGAACCAACTGTCGCGGTAAAACCGCCGGTGCTCGGCCGGCATGCCGGTCAGGCGCACGCCGTCGGTGTCGACCACCTCCAGCGGTACCCGCTTCTCCGGATACTTGCCGCCGGGGCCGTACTTGCCGTGACAGTCGGCGCACATGCGCTCGAAGGCGACCTGGCCTTTGGCAGCCAGGGCCGTGTCGATCGGCCAGGGATACTTGGGCGCTTCGAGCGATTCGATCCAGGCCAGGATGTCGCGGAAGGCGTCTTCGCGCTGTTTGAACGAGTCGGCCTTGTTCGAGGGGACCAGGGCGAACTGCATGATCACGCGGTGCGTCTTGGGTACGAAGCCGTCGATGTACAGGTTCTTCTTCCGCTTGACGTTCCACCAGGGCGGCGCGTCGAGATCGTGGTGCTGGAACTTTGGATAGTTGGGCGTCTTGAGCAGGTTCAAATCCTTGTCGCGCATGGCGGTGAGCACGACGCTGAAAATCTGCGCGTTGGTCGTGCCGTTGGAATTGCCCAGCGGCATGAACGAGCCGGTGCCGAGGCGGGTTTTTTCGCCGGCGGCGGCGCGGGCCTTGGCGAGATCGTCGGTGAGCGTTTGAAAGGCGAAGTGCGAATTGCCGACGCCCCAGATCACCTTGCCCGCCACCTTGCCCTGGTGGCAAGCCAGACAATTCATGGCCCAGCCGCCCCGGCCATCATCGACCGCGCCCAGCGGCGGCCCCATGTCATTTTCCGGGTCGGCCACCATACCGTAGCGAGAGAACGCCATCTTCCGCCGCTCAACCGGCGAAGCCTTGTCGGCGGCGGCTCTGAGTTCCGCCGGCCAGATTTCCCACAGCTTGTCGAAGAGGGCGACCGAGAAATCGGCCGGCGAGTACGGCTCGGTGCGGAGATGCTGGAGGCCGCGGGCGGCGGGGGAGGCGAGCGTCGGCTCGTTCGCGCTGGCCGATGCGGCAATCGAGCAGAACCAGGAGAGGAGCAGCACGACCGCATTCGCAAAACGCATTCGCGCCGCCGATGCTCGACTTGGAAGTGTCATTCCTATTCTCCAAGTTGTTTGTGACGCTGAATCCTCAATCGCCACGGGCTGCAAGATATGATCTCGGCGTGTGGTATTCTGATGCGCAGAACGCCACGTGTCCAGAAAACGTTCGCGTGGGTGAAATAAATGGGTGAGATAAAGGGGACGGGCGAGGGTGAAATAAAGGTGGGTGATGACAAACTTCAAATGCAACAGGATTGAGAACTGATGTTGGTGAAAGGATCGCTGGGTCGTTTGAATGTCGCGGTTGTGACAAGCGACGTTCGCACGGAGGCCCAGCGATGGCTAATCATCTTACGTTTCAGGAGCGACAGTTTCTATACAGATTGAAGAGGAAGGGAAAACCGAACCCGGAAATCGCGGAGTTGATGGGACGCGACCGCAGCACGATCCATCGCGAACTGAAGCGGAACGCAGGCCAGCGCGGTTACCGACCGAAGCAAGCCCAACGCGTGGCCGACGAGCGTCGTCTGGCGAGCCGCCGACCTCACAAAATGGATGATCCCGACGTGCATCAATACGTCCACGACAGACTGGAAAAATGCTGGTCGCCGGAGCAGATCGCTGGTCGTGTGCAGCGCGACTTCCCGCGATCGTCGGCGCGGTGGCTGTCGCGGCAAACCATTTATGATTGGATCAACGATCAAATGCCCCAGTGGCAGATCCTGTTGCGCCGCGGCGGCCGGCCCCCGGAAAAGCGGGGAAAGCTGACCGATTGCGTTCGCATCGACGGGCAGGCCGAACGTGATCAATCGACGCAGACGCTACGGGGATTGGGAAGGCGACACGATGGTCGGGAAACGCCGCCACAGCGCGCTGGTCACCTTGGTCGAGCGGAAAAGCGGCTATACGCGGATCGGCCGAGTCGATAGCATGAAATCGGACGCGACCCTGCGGGCGGCGCACAGGCGGCTGAAAGACCTTCCGCCAGCCCTCAGGCGAAGCATGACCTTCGACAACGGCAAGGAGTTCGCAGAACATCAGCAATTGACCCGCAGGCTGGGACTGGAGGTTTACTTCGCCGACCCGTATGCCTCCTGGCAACGCGGCGTCAACGAAAACACGAACGGATTGTTGCGGCAGTTTTTTCCCAAAGGCACTGACTTCACGCAGATTAGTCACCGCCGGGTGGCTGGCGTGGAACAATTAATCAACGAACGTCCTCGCAAACGACTCGATTATCGAACCCCAGAAGAAATCCTGGCACCCAGGCTTCGTTGCAATTGAAACTTGCATCCACCACCGACATTTCCCAGGCAAGCTACCCGCTTGGCGGCGAGCCTGCGTCGGCGTATGCCATAACCCGCCAAACCAACTAGGGCTACTCCGGCTAAGACCAGAGCCGAAGGCTCGGGGACGGACGTTGCGAAAACCGTCCCCGAGTTGGTCGTATAGCTCGCCAGCGGGTCGGCAGAGTTGATCGTGAACAGCGCGGTGTCGCCAGCGTCCACAAGTGCAAAGCTCGTTCCATTCTCAACGCCGGCCGTGGTGACCAACTCGCCCGTGACCGTCGCCATCGCGCCCTGCTCGAAACCGACGTGGACGAGGACCGACACATCGTGGCTTGGGGCGACTTGATTGATGGTTGTTCCATTACGATTGTAGCTGTAGACGTCTTGAACGACCAACGACTGCGACGCGCCCAGCCCAAAGTTGCTGTTTGTGAAATCCACCCGCGCCAGCACCGAGCCGGTGTAAAAGCCCGGTTCGTAGAAATAAAAGTTTCCCGCAGCCACAATCGAGTCGTCCACGTGCAGGGACAGAAGGTAATCGGAGCCGGCCGGATTGGCCGTGTTAAAATAGACGGTGTCGGACCACATCACAGTGTCGCTCATACTAGCCGCCGCGACCCCGACGTTGAGCGGCACAGCGCTCACATTTTCAAGCCCCGAATCGCTGTGCGCTGAGAGGCTGGCGTGCAGCGCGCCGATCTCAGCGGCGTCGGTGACGGTTCCGTACGCCATTTGCGGCACGTTCACCACGTCGGGCCCGCCGTATTCCATCACCAGACCCACGGCGGATGCAAAGGTCGATCCGTTTATCGATTGTTGAACCAGCTTGCCGCTGTTGTACGGCTGGGAATCATTATCGGGGGCCCCGCCGCCCGCCGACGCCTGCGCCACTGGCCTCATCGTATACGTAATACGGCGCCGCTGCCGCAGCGCTGGAGACTGCGATCAGAAGAAATAACTGCCCGTGCAAAATGGATCGTATCATCCCACTCCCGAGGCTCCACATTGATAGGAAATTTGATTGCGCGAGCGCGTGGGTGGATGGCCCGGGGTGAGGGGTTTGGGGAGAGGGGAAAGCTTCAGTGCTCATCTTCGCGCTCCAAGAAACTGCTCTGAACCGACACTTCCCATTATGGGCTGAGCCTGGAATCGATCCGGGCTCGGTCTGGCCACGATTGTAGCAACGTGCGCCCCCCCCGCGTCTAGCGCGCAGTGAATTGTTCTCCATTTTTCGCCTACGGCTTGGGCGCTCGCCAGGGTGAAATAAAGGTGGAATAGGGTGAAATAAAGGGGACGCAAACCTTTTACGGTATGACAAAAAGGTTTGCGTCCCCTTTATTCTCCCTTTAATCTCCCCTTTATTCTCCCCGAATTCTTGGTGCGAATGGGAACTCAAACGCGCCAGGGAGCGGTGGGATTGGTCATTGATCGCGATTATTTGGAGATCAACTTCCCCCTGGACGAGGGACAGGAACGACGGTAATGGCGAAGACCATCAAGAAGATTGCCAAACAGCTGGGCGCGACGATTGTCAGCCAGGTGCCGGAAACCGGCGGGGGCGCGTTCGGCGCCTGCGCGACTCGGACGCATCGTCAGCCAATTGCAGCGCCGATTGCGGCCGAGCGAAGGCAAACGGCCCGGGCGACCGACCGACCCCTCCTGGGTTCGTTCGCCTAAAATCCCGATGAGCCGCGAAACCGAAACCAAACTCGCTCAATTGGCCGAGCGTGCCAGCACGGCTGATCGACGAGTCAGCCCAATGCAGGTCGCCGCCCAATTGCTCGAAGACGCGTTGTCGCAACTGCAAACTTAGCGCACCGTCCGCATCCGCGATGGCGTGCGGAGCGCCGCCCAAACACTAACCCGACGCGCAAGCGAGGGAAATTCGGGCGGCGGCCCTCGCTGGCGCGTCGGGTTAGTATGGGATTTGACGCGTCTGACGCGGATTTGGAATGCCGCGCCTCACTCCCAATACGGCTCGATCTCCAGGAAATTGAACGTCTGCTCCTGGCCGAACTTCTGGGCTTCGCCGGGCTTCACGGTTGCCGCCCCCCTGCCCTGCCCCGGCCCATCCTCCGGCGGCCAGTCGCTGACGGTCACTCGGGCCGTCGGGGCTTTGGCTCTAAAGACCAGCCAGTGGTACGTGATCCACACGGGGATCTTGGGCTCGGGGCTGGAGGCGTAGATTTCGTTGAAGCTGCGGCGATCATCCAACTCGACGCCGTCGAGCTTTACGCTGCCGAGGAAGCCGGTGGCTTCTTCTCGTTTCTTCTCCCGCGGGGTCACCAGGTCCTGGTAGTCGCAACTGTACATCTTCAGCGAATAGAGCCGGCCCGGCTCGAGGTTCTTGATCTCCTGCGAGAACGTGTTGGGGCCTTTGGGGCTGCGCTTCATCCATAAGAACGTGTCGCCGATGTGCTCGGGGTCGGCCGGGCGGCCCAGGCCCATGTAGCGGCCCTCGATCCGCCCGTAACGCGGAAAACTCTTGGGCTCGATCGAGCCCGGCTCGCCAGAACCCGCGGCGCCCGGCTCGGCGGGATGCAACTCCCAGCCGTCGACGCCGTGCTCGAAGTCGGCATTCTGGACGTGCGCGAGGAACAACGGGTCGTGGGTCAGCAGGTCCGTGCGGCCCTCGATGCCATAATGCCGATACAGCCGGCCCACGAACCGCGTCGACTCTTCGTCGGCCTGCGAAGTGGTCCACCACTCGAAGCCGTCGACGCCGGCCAGCTTCGGGTTGGTGGCGGCCACTTGCATCTGCTGGTCCATCCACACGTGGTAGTCGACGTTGGGCTGCTTGTTGATTCCGCCCGGTGGCATGTTGAACAGCCCGAAGGCGATCACCATCTGCCGCTTGGCGCCGGGCTCCTTGGCCTCCCAGTCGGCGATGCCCTCGGCGAACTGCTCGAGGGCGTCTTTCGACTTCTGCTCGCTGGAGACCTCGAAGAGGTACCGCTCCAAGGTCAGCCGCACGCCGCTGTCCAGCAAGCTGCGCACGAAGGTGGGGCCGATCATTTCCTGGTTCAGCTTCTTGCCGCTGCCGCCGAAGTAGGCGTAGACGGTCTTGGCGCGGTAGCGCGGGTCGTCGTGAATTTGCTGGAGCGCCGCTTCGAACTTGGGGTAGCGCCCCTTCTCTTCCTCGTACCGCTTTTGCCGCTCGGGATCGATCCGCGCCGGGCCGGCGGCCGGAGGGATTGTTGACGATGAACTCGTTGATCAGGATGCCGTCGAGGAACGGCTGCGCGTCGAGAATGCCGGTCCAGTAGGCGACTTGCTCGCCGGGCGTCTTGGCATCGGGCTTGAAGCCCACCTCGGCGACGAACCGCTTGCCCTGGCGGTGCCAGTCGTCGATCACGGCCTGCGGCAGTTGGATGCTGCTGGGCACGACCAGCGTGGTGACGTTCGGCAGGATGTCGCGCTTGAGGAACTCCAGGTCGTAAAGGCCATACGACTTGATCGCCGGGTTGAACCCCAGCCCACAGTGCATCAACTCGGGCACGGCGCGGACCTCCAGCCGCTCGACGCTGGCGCTCGCCTGGCAGGCGACGTCGAGCTGGTGTTCGCCGGCCGCCACGTAGCGGAAGGCTTCGAGGGGCCGTTCGCCCGGCGGGTGGTCGATGAGCGTCGGCCCGGCGGCCGGCTTGTCGAGCGCGATCATGACCTGGCCGTTGCCGCGGCAGTCGGCCGACACGAAGATCCAGCCCGCGCGGGGGCGCGAGAACTTGAAGGCGTTGGCGGCCCCGCCGATGGCCGCCACGTCGAGCAGCTCGCTGGTGACGTTGTTGAGCTTTTTTTCGCCGGCGAAGCGCACTTCGGCAGCCCGGGCCGGCGGGTCGGCCAGCAGCGTGAACGTCAAGGGGCCGAGCCAAAACAGCATGAGAGACGATCGCATGGAACGCCGCCTTTCGATCGAGAGATTAAACGGGGGGCTGGCGCCCGAATAACCGCCGAGCCAGGCAGGGCCGCGGGCCGGCTGGCGTGCCCCGCGCGCCGCCGCGGCCGTTGCCGATTATCGCCGCCCCGAGCGGCAACGTCCACATTGGGGTCGCATGCTCAATTGACGTCAGGCGGCCCGCGCTGTATATTCCCCTAAGCGAATATGAAAACTGCCGCCAGCCAACGTGTCGAACGCATGTTTCGGGCCCTTTCGGACCGGACGCGGCTGCGGATCTTGCACATGCTGGCCGGCGGCGAACTGTGCGTATGCCACATCGTCGACGTGCTGGGCGTGCCCCAGCCGACCGCCTCGCGCCACCTGGCGTATCTTGCGCAAGGCGGGACTGGTCGTGGGACGCAAGCAGCAACAGTGGATGTACTATCGCCTGACGCCGGCGCGGACGGCCTTTCACCGCCAACTGCTGGAGTGCCTGGCCACGGGTGCCCGCGAGGTGGAGGAAGCGGCCGACGATGCCCGCCGCGTGGCCACCCTGCGGCGCTGCTGCGGCTGAGGATGCCGATGAGCCCAACGTGTCTCGCGAGAATTTTTTTGGACCTCTATATTCGTCTAGGCGGATGCAACAAACCTAGAGACAACAACCCTAGAGACATCGAACCCACAGACAAGGAGTGCATGCCATGTCGATCGAAGAAGTCGTGCAGCAGCGGTATGGTGCGGTGGCGGGACGCGGGCTGTCGAGCCGCGACGCGGGGGTCAAGGCGATCGCCGAGGCGTTTGGATACTCGGCCGACGAGTTGGCCTCGATTCCGGCCGAGGCCAACATGGGCCTGTCGTGCGGCAATCCGATCGCCTTTGCCAGTTTGCGGCCCGGTGAGGTCGTGGTCGACTTGGGCTCGGGCGGCGGGCTCGACGTGTTCCTGGCCGCCGACAAGGTCGGGCCCAAGGGCAAGGCCATCGGCATCGACATGACGAGCGAAATGCTGACGCTGGCCCGGGCCAACGCGGCCAAGGCCGGGTTGTCGAACGTCGAGTTCCACCAGGCCACGATCGACCGCCTGCCGCTGGCCGACGCCTCGGTCGACTGCGTGATCAGCAACTGCGTCATCAACCTGGCGCCGACAAGCAGGCCGTGTTCGCCGAGATCGCCCGGGTGTTGAAGCCCGGCGGGCGGCTGGCCGTCAGCGACATCGCGCTCAAGCAGCCGCTGCCGGCCGAGATCGGCCAGAACCTGCTGGCTTACGTGGGCTGCATCGCCGGGGCCATCGGCATCGAAGCGTATCGGTCTGGATTGCTGGCGGCGGGATTTGCCCACGTCGAGATCGTCGACACGGGCGCCGACCTGACGGTCTACGGCAAGGTCGAAAAGCAAGCGGCCTGCTGCTCGCCGGAGAGCGGCTCGTGCGGCAGCGACGAGTTGCACGAGCAGCTCGTCGAGCTGATGAGCCGCTACGACATCAACGAGTATGCGGCCAGCGTGAAGGTGTTCGCGGTCAAGCCGGCGTAAGCGCATCGACCGCGCTTGATCGTCACGCGGGGTGCCGCTGCCGGCTTGCCCAGCAGTGGCACCCTGCATGACAAGCTAACGTGCTCAGTCCTGCCCTCCGCTCATGGCTGGCCGCCGCGGTATTGCAGGACTTGGACTGGCGCTCGAGCGTGACGAGGCCTTCGCTGACCATCTGGTCGATGTGGGGCAATAGCTCGTCGATCTTTTCCTGCGCATTGACGATTTCGATGATGATCGGCAGGTCTTCGCTGAGGCGGAGCACCTTGGCCGTGTGCAGACGGCTGTTGGCGCCAAAACCCATCGGGCCGCGCAACACCGTGGCGCCGGCCAGGTGCAGCTCGCGGGCCTTGAGCACGATCGCCTCGTAGAGCGGCCGGCCCTGCCAGTGGTCGCTCTCGCCGATGAACACCCGCAGCAGGCAGCCGTCTCGGGGAATCTTCATGGGTCACACTCCGAACCAGCGCTCGCCCAGCCGATAGCCGAGCCACACGCCCACGAGGCCCAGTCCGCAACTGAGCACGATGTTCAGCGCGGCGTAGCGCCACTGGCCGTCGTCGGCGAGCGAAAAGGTTTCCAGGCCGAAAGTGGAAAAGGTGGTAAAGCCGCCCAGCACACCCACGGCCAGGCCGATGCGATACTCGTCGCGGATCAACGTGGGCGCGGCGAACAGCGCCGCCAGGAACCCAATGACCAGGCAGCCTAGCACGTTGACGACCAGGGTGCCGGTCGGAAACGTTTCGCCCGAGAGCCGCTGGGCCCAACCTTGCAGCGCGTAGCGGAGCACCGATCCCAGCGCGCCGCCGCCGGCAATCATGGCCCATTTCAGCATCGGTCGAGTTCCTGGTCGAATCGGGCAGGGAAGCGGCGACCGGTGGGCCGCGGGCGCGGGCGTGCCGCCAATGTCGGGGGCGTATTGTAGCGTACCGCCCCGACGTGGCACACGTCATTGCCTACGGTAGCGAGTCGCGAGCCGGCGCTCACTCGCTCGGCGCCGACCAGTGGCCGTGCCAACCCTTGTACAGACCGTCGAGAAAATCGGTCCACTCCTGGCGGGTTCGCGAGGGGGGAAATGGCTGCGGCGCTTCGGGCCGCACGGCCTGCCAGACGACGTCGAACTGGCCATCGGCGCCGATCTCGCCCACGCGCGGCGTCTTGAAGGCGTGTTGCGTGGCCGGATCGATCGTCACCATGCCCTCGGGCGCCTTGAACTTCTGTCCCAGCATCGCCTCGCGGATTTTCGTCACCTCGTCGCTGCCGGCTTTTTCGACCGCCTGGGCCCACAGCTTGACGCCGACGTAGGCCGCTTCCATCGGATCGGTCACGTTCCGCTGTGCCCGTAACGGGCTTTGAAGCGGGCCACGAAGGCCTGGTTCTCGGGCGAGTCGATCGACTGGAAATAGTTCCAGGCGGCCAGGTCGCCCACCATTTCGGCCGCGTTCAGGCGGCGCAGCTCTTCTTCGCCGATGCTGAACGAAATCGTCTTGCAGCGCTGCGGCGTCATGCCCTGCGCGCGGAGCTCCTTGAAGAACGGCACGTTGCTGTCGCCGTTGATCAGGTTCAGGATCACCTCGGGCGTGGATTCGCGAATCTGGGTGACCACCGGCTTGACGTCGTAGCTGCCCAGCGGCAGGAAGGCCTCGCCGACGATCTCGCCGCCCAGCTTGGCGATCGTGTCGTGCAGAATCGCGGCCGCGGCCCGCGGGAAGACGTAGTCCGAGCCGACCACGAAAAACTTTCGATGGCCCTGGAAGGCAAAGGCCCATTCGACGGCCGGAATGATCTGCTGGTTCGGCGTGGCGCCGAGATAAATGACGTTAGGCGACTGTTCGAGCCCCTCGTACTGCACGGGATAGACCAGCAAGTGGTTCTCGCGCTCGAACAGCGGCACGACGGTTTTGCGGCTGGCCGAAGTCCAGCAGCCGAACACGGTGCACACCTTATCTTCGCGGATCAGCTTTTCGGCCTGTTCCAGAAAGACGTGCGGGTCGCTCTTGCCATCGCGCACCACGGCTTCGACCTTGCGGCCCAGCACGCCGCCGGCCGCGTTCAGCTCGTCGATGGCCAATTGCGTGGCGTCGGCCACGGGCGATTCGCTGTCGAACATCGTGCCGCTGAGCGAGTGCAAAATGCCCACGCGAATCGGCGGGCCGCTGGGCACGGGGATTGCCGCGGCCGCCGGCAATGAGCCTGCCGCCGCGCCGACCGCTTCGTCGTCAGCGCCGCCGCGGCCGCCCAACACCAGCCCCGCGCCCACCAGCGCGATGGCCGCGGCCACGGCGCCCAACGTGCCGGCGATCTTGGCCCAGCGGCTCACGTGCCCGGCCGGCGCCGGCCGCGACAGCCTGAGCTGCGCGTCCGACTGCTGGCCCGACAGCGAGCCGGCCAGCGCGTCGAGATCGGCCGCCATTTCCGTGGCGCTCTGGTAGCGATCTTCGGGCCGCTTGGCCATCGCGCGGGCCACGATCTGCGAGCAAGCCTCGGGCAATTGGGGTTTGATGTCGCGGGGGTCGAGCATCTCGCCGCTGCAATGGGCGAACATCACCTGCACGATGCTGCCGGCATTCTGGTAAGGATCGGCGCCGGTCAGCAGGGTGTAATAGGTAGCGCCCAGGGAGTAAATGTCGCTGCGGTGGTCGAGCGGCTTGGCTTCGCACTGCTCGGGGCTCATGAAGTAGGGCGTGCCAACGATCTGGCCGGTCTGCGTGAGGTTGTGATCGCCTCCCAGCGAGGGTTTCGCCAGGCCGAAGTCGGCCACTTTCACGGCGCCGCTCTCGGCGCGGAGCAAGTTCGCCGGCTTCATGTCGCGATGCACCAGGCCCACGGCGTGCGCCGCGGCCAGGCCACGGCAGGCGTCGGCGACGATGCGCGTGGCTTCGCCCACGTCGAGCGCGCCGGCGCGCTTCAGCTCGTCGGCCACGCTGCCGCCGGGGACGAATTCCATCACCAAGTAATAGGTGGATCCTTCCTGGCCCATTTCGTATACGGCCACGGTATGCGTATGCGCGAGCTTGCCGGCGGCCTTGGCTTCAGAAAGGAAGCGATCGAGGTTGGTCGGGTCGCTGGAGATTTCGTGCGGCAGGATCTTGATCGCCACGTCGCGCTCGATGAGCGTGTCGAAGGCGCGATAGACGACGCCCATGCCGCCGGTGCCCAGCAGGTTGCGAATTTCGTACTTGCCCAGCCGCGGGCCGGGGCCCTGCGACGAACCCAGGCCGCCGGCCGATTCCTGCGCCGGAATTCGTGTTGCCGACGTGGGCGTGGGTGTCGGCGGCGCCGGGAACGGCCTCGCCCGAGCGTTCCTTTTGCGGTCCCGAAGCTGCGCTGAACGACATCATGGGAAAGGGTCTCGAACGCATGGGGCGGAATCGGCGCGCCGCCAGCGCAGTCGCGCGTCACTTGAAAACATAGCTGAATCCCCCCGCCAGGAAAACCGGCCGCTAGCGACTTTCGCCCCGCGCCAATCGGCATAATCCCGCCGCGGCAGCCCCGCCCGATTGGTGAATCCGATTATGCCGGGCCCGACGCGCCGCGGGCCGCCAGGCGGCGCAGGTAGTCGCCGTAGGCGTTGGGCATCTCGTCGGCCGCGGCCACGAGTTCGGCCGCCGACAAAAGGCCTTTGCGGTAGCCGATTTCCTCCAGGCAGCCGATCTTCAGACCGTGGGCCGACTCGATCGTCTCGATGAAATTGGCCGCCGCCGCCAAGGCCGCATGCGTCGTCGTGTCAAGCCAGGCGAACCCGCGGCCGAACGGCGTCACGCGCAGCCGGCCCTCAGCCAGGTACGCCCGATAAACGTCCGCCAGCTCTAGCGGGGCGCCGGACGCGAGTGAGCCCGCCAGGCGATGGGCGATCTCGACCGCGCGGCGATCGAGGAACGCGATGCCCATCACGGCGAGTTGCGACGTCGGATCGGGCGGACTGGCGGCGATGGCGCGCGGCGTGCCGTCGTCGGCCAGCTCGACGAAGGCGTGGCGCTGGGGGTGCTTGACCGGATGGGCGAAGATCGTGGCGCCGTCGGCGTAACGCGTGGCGTCGGCCAGCACGTGTTGCAGCCCATCGCCATAGACGAGCGTGTCGCCGAGCACCAGCGCTAGGTTGTCGCCATCGACGAACTCTCCGGCCGCGGCCAGGGCGCGGGCCGCGCCCGTTTCGCTCCCTTCTTCCACATAGACCAGCCGCAGGCCGAGCGATCGCCCATCGCCCAGCAGCCGCTCGAACGCCTGGCGCCGGTCGCGCTCGACGACCAGCGCCACCTGGCGGATGCCGGCCAGCATGACAATCGACAGGGCGTAATACACCAGCGGCTTGTCGTAGACCGGCAGCAGGGCCTTGGGCACGGCCGTGGTGCTCGGATAGAGCCCGGCCAGCTCCCGGCCCGCGTAGACGATCGCCTTGTGAAAGCCAGCCACCGGGAAAAACCTCGCTCGCGAGCGCCAATTCTGATTTTCATAGACAAATTGCCGGGCCGTTCAACTCTAGTAGAGTGTGTGGACGTGTCAACCGACGAACCCGACGACAAGGTGTTGCTGGCCGAGCTGGCAGCAGGCAGCGAAGCAGCCTTTGCCTGGCTGTTCGACGCTTATGCCGCGCCGCCTATACCGCACTGCACGGGCGATTGTCGGCCGGCGCGAAGAGGCCGAGGACGCCGTGCAGGAAGTCTTTTTGTCGCTGGCCCGCTCGCGCAAGGCGCTTGGCGGCCGTCGACGACCTGGCGGCCTACTTGTTCGCCTCGCTGCGCAGGGCCGCGTTCCGCGAGCGCTCGCGGCGCGATGCCGGCCCGGCGACCGTGCCGCTGGTGGCTGAGATGGCCGAGGATCGTGAGCGGCAGAAAGTCGGTCCCCCACACGACGACCCGCGCGGCGAGGCGCTGGCCAAGGCCATGAAAGAACTGCGAAGCGATGAGCGCGAGCTGATCGCGCTGAAGATCGACGGCGGGCTGACCTTTGCGCAAATCGCGGCCGTGCTGGAGATCAATCCCAACACCGCGGCCAGCCGCTATCGCTACGCGCTGGGCCGATTGCGCGATCGTCTGCAAGCCATGGGAGTGATGCCGTGACGAAGCCGGCCTGGCCCGACGACCTCGACGCCCTGGAAGCCGCGCTGGCCGAGCGCGCCGGCGGCGAGCCGAGCCCGGCCCTGCGGCGGCGCGTGCTGGCGGCGGTGGCCGGCGAACTGGCGCACGAGCGGCGTGCCGGCTGGTGGTGGTATGCCGGCGCGGCGGCGGCGCTGGCCGTGTTGGGGGCGAACGTGTCGTGGACCGCCTGCCGCGAGACGACGTACGACTGGCGCGGCCCGCAGATCGAAGACGGCTTAGCCGAAAAAACGCGGGCGATCGAAGAGCTCGTGCCCGGCATCTCGCCGCGCGAGGCGCGGCGCGAGGCGCTCGTGCTGCGTGGCGCGGCGATGCCGGGCGGCACGCCGCCTTTGGCGCCGCTGCCGGCGCCGGCCGGCATCGCGGCACGCGAAAAACTGTGACCGAACCTTTGGAGCAGAAGCATGGGCTACTTCATCTTGTGGATTGAAAACCTGGCCGTGTCGCTGCTGCTGGTGGCGTTGCTGGCGGCGTGCGTGGTCCGGCTGCGGGCCAAATGGACTCGCCGGTTATTGGCTTCACTAGTGTTTCTGCTCCCCTTGCTCGGCTTTCTGTTCGTGACCATGGTCGATGCCGCGATCGAGCGGAATCATCGGCTCGGCTGGTTTTGGCCGCTGGCGGCCCTGACGCTGGCCTATGCCGCCGGCGGACTGGCGATCTGCTGGCGGGCGCTGCGCCGTGCCGAGCCTGCTGGTCCTGCGGCCGGAGCAAGCTGGTCGCGCAGCCGGCTGGCGGTGGCCCTGGCGGCGGTCGTCGCGCTGGCGGGCATGACGTTCATGAACATCGACGCCTCGGTGAAGCAGAATCTCGCCCAGGTGCGCACCGAAACGGTCGCGCTCGTGCTGTCCGTCGGGCCCCAACGCGTGCCCGACCGCCAGAACGCGGCCATGCTGTACCAGCAGGCCTTCGAGGCCGTGCCCGCGCTTGAAGCCTGGCCGGAGGTGTTCCACGATGCCATCGACGCAACCGATCCCGATCAAGTCGAAGCCAACGCGGGCGCCGCGCCGTTTGATTTTAAGGATCCCAAGCTCGACGAATTTCTCAAGCAACACGCCGGACTGCTGGCCACGATTGCGCCGCCGCGGCGATGCCCGACTGCTATTTCGACCACGACTACACCAATCCGCGCTACGACATGCTGCTTCCCGAGATCCAGTCGCTGCGGAATTTGTCGCGGTTCCTGGCCGTCGACGCGCGGCGCACCGCGGCGCAAGGCAACGCGCGGGCGGCGCTGGCCGACGTCAGCGCGATGTACGGGCTTTCCCGGCACGCGGCCACCGAACCCCTGCTGGTGTCGGCGCTGGTGAGCATCGCCCTGGAGGGCACGTCCGACGACGCCTTGGAGGCGGTCCTTCGCGCGGGGCCCGCCAGCAGCGAAGAGCTGGCCCTGGTCAAGCTCGACGAGCCGGTTTCCTTTCAGCAGCTCATCGAGCGATCGATGCGGTTCGAAGAAGCGTGCGCTTGAACGTCTTCGCCGACGCGTTGGAGGGCCGTTTCGACATCGTCGCACCCGAGCTGCCCGCGGCCGACCGCCGCGCGTGGCCCGTGCTGGGCGCGATTTATCGCGTGTTCCTGTTGTCTGACGATCTGGCAGGCTACAAACAGTCCCTGGGCGAGTTTCGTCTGAACACCGGCCATAGCTATGCCGAGAACATGAAGCGTTGGAAGGAAATCGAGCAGCGAATGCAGCGCGATCGCGTGGGAATGCTCACCAAGCTCCTGGCACCGAGCTTCTCGGCCGCCTACCAGGCCGGCGTGCGGGCCGACACGCACCATCGCACCGCCATGGTCGGGCTGGCGCTGTACCGCTACCGCGCCGCGCACGGCCAATTTCCCGACAAGCTCGACGAGCTCGAGCCCGACACGATCCGCCTGGTGCCGCGCGACCCGTACGACGGCAAACCGCTGCGGTACCGCCCCACGAAGCTCGGCCGGGTGGTCTACAGCATCGCGTTGGACGAGGTCGACAACCACGGCCAGCGGTTCAACTGGGAGAAGCGGCAAGGCGATTTTCCCTTCGAGTGCGTCGCCCCGCCGGCCGAGAAGTACGCGCTGCATCGGCCTGGCAAGATCGACGGCCCCAAGCGCCTTTCCTCCGCCGCGGCTCTCGAAGATAATGGCCCGCTGTCGGCTTGCCCTCCCGCGCTTCTCCAGCCGCGCTCGCAACACTCGCGCCGCCGCTCTTATGGCCGAAAACTCGCCGCTTCGCTTCGGACTCGTCGGCTATGGCGCCTGGGGAAGCCACCATGCGCGGGCGATCGCCTCGGTCGAGGGCGCGGCACTGGTGGCCATCGCGGCCCACTCGCCGCCAAGCTGTCAGCGGGCCCGCGGCGATCATCCGGCAGCCGCGGTGTACGACGACTATCGCCAGATGCTGGCCGCCGAGCAGCTCGACGCGGTGGTCGTGGTTGTCCCGTCGCACCTGCACTATGAAATCGGCAGCGCGGTCCTGGAAGCGGGTTGCCACCTGCTGTTGGAAAAGCCGATGGCGCTGGCGGTTGACGACTGCACGCGGCTGGTCGAGCTGGCCCGCGCGCAGAAAAAGCTGCTGGCCGTGGGGCACGAGTTGCGCATGTCGTCGCTGTGGGGCCGGGTCAAGCAGCTTGTCGACGACGGCGCGATCGGCACGCCGCAGTACGCCCTCGTCGAGCTGTGGCGGCGGCCCTACCGGCTCGGCTCCGACGGCTGGCGCTACGATCCCGACCGGGTGGGCGATTGGATCCTGGAAGAGCCGATCCATTTTTTCGACCTGGCCCGCTGGTATTTCGCGGCCTGCGGCGAGCCGCGGAGCATCGGCGCGCAGGCCAGCGGCGGGCCGGGCGGGGCGATGCACGAGAATTTCTCGGCCACGCTCACGTTCAAAGGCGGTCCTTACGCGGTCGTCTCGCAGTCGCTGGCCGGCTGGGAGCACCACCAGTCGGTCAAGCTCACCGGCACGGCCGGTGCCCTGTGGGCCCGCTGGAGCGGCGCCATGGATCGCACGTTCGAGCCGACTTTCAACCTGCAACTGCGCCGCGACGAGCAACTGGAAGACGTGCCGATCGCCAAAGCGAGCGGCGAAGTTTACGAGCTGGTCGATCAGTTGGCCATGTTCGTCCGCGCGATCCGCGACGGCACGCCGCTGGCCTGCAGCGGCGAGGACGGCCGCCGCTCGGTGGCGATGTGCCTGGCGGCGGCCGAGTCGTTGCGGCTCGGCCGGCCGGTCGAATTGTCCATCGCTTGAACTTTCCTCGCGGCATTCGCGGTCGAATCGGAGACTTTCGCGTGGCCAACACGGACCAGCCCAGCCAGCACGGCCCGCGGCGCAAGCATTGGACGGCCGGCGTCACCGGCTACCAGTGGCTGGTGCTGGCGATCGCCTCGGCCGGCTGGGTGTTCGACGTCTTCGAAGGCCAGGTGTTCAATCTGACGCGCGTCGCAGATGCTGGTCGACGTGCTGGGGCCCGACTACGTCGCCGCCAATCCCAGTTCGGTCAAGCTGTGGGGCGATCTGTTCCTGGCGCTGTTCCTCGTCGGCGGCACGTTTGGCGGCATCCTGTTCGGCTCGCTGGCCGATCGCTTTGGCCGCAAGCCGATCATGGCCGCCACGATTCTCTGCTACTCGATCTTTTCGGGCCTGACCTATTTCGCCACGGAACTATGGCAAGTGGCCGCGCTGCGGTTTTCGTGGCCATGGGCGTGGGGGGCGAATGGTCGGTGGCCGCGTCGCTGGTGGCCGAAGTCTTTCCCGCGCGGGCTCGGGCGCACGCCTCGGGCATCTTCCACGCCACCAGCGTGCTGGGCACGTGGCTGGCGGCGCTGGCGGGGTTGTGGGTCGCCGAGAACTGGCGGCTGGCGTACGTGATCGGCGTGGGGCCGGCGCTCTTGGTCTTTTGGATTCGCACCAGCGTCCGCGAGCCAGAGAGTTGGCTTTCGGCCGAAGCCGCGGGCGGCGATCGCGGCAGCCTCGTCGAGCTGCTCGGCAATGCCCGATGGGCCGGCCGCGCCCTGTTGGGGTTGGGACTGGCCGCGGTGGGGCTCGGATCGTTCTGGGGCGTGGTCGTTGCCGGGCAGGATTTGACATTCGAGCTGTTGCTGCGCCACGGCGTCGACCCGGCCGATGCCACGGCCCGTGCGAAGTTCGCCTACGGCATCGTGCAAACGGCCGGCGGCGGGTTGGGGCTTTTGGCCTTTGGGCCGCTGGCCGAACGGTTTGGCCGCCGCGCGGCGTTTGCCATCATGCAGACGGCGGCGCTGATCATCATCCCGGTCACTTGCTGGCTGCCGCAAACCTATGGCCAGATGCTCGCCATCCTGCCGGTTTTCGGCTTCTTCACGCTGGGCATTCATGCCGGGTTTGCCATCTATTTTCCCGAGTTGTTCCCCTCGCGGCTGCGAGCCACGGGCTCGGGCTTTTGCTTCAACGGCGGGCGGCTGCTGGCGGCGGTCGTGCTCGTGGGGTCGAGCCAGCTCAAAGCCTCGGGCCTCGATCTGCGGATGGCGGTCAGCCTGTTGGGTCTGATATTCTTGGTAGGTCTGGTCCTGTTGATCTTCCTGCCCGAGACCAAGGGGCAGCCGCTGCCCGAGTGAGAAATCGAGCCATGATCGAATCCACAAGCCCTGTCGCGCCGGTCGAGCTGGCGGGACAACAAACGTACGACGGCCGCCCCTTTCCGCTCGTGCTGCAAGGATCCGGCGCATCGAGCGAACTGGGACGCGCGGCCGACTGGATTGCCGGGCAGCGGGACGCGCTGCTGGCGGCCGCGTCCGAGCACGGCGCCATCCTCTTTCGCGGTTTCCCGCTGCGCACGGCCGAAGACTTCGATCGCTTCGTGGCCGCCTTCGGGCTGCCGAATTTCCCCTACGACGAGTCGCTCTCCAACGCGGTCCGCGTCAACCGCACGGCCCGCGTGTTCACGGCCAACGAAGCCCCGCCGAGCGTGACGATTTACCTGCACCACGAGATGGCGCAAACGCCGATCTACCCCAGCCGGCTGTTCTTCTTCTGCGAGCAGGCGGCCGCGGAAGGCGGCGCGACGCCGCTGTGCCGCTCCGACGTGCTGTGGCAGCGGCTGACCGAGGCCTGTCCCGACTTCGCCCGCGACTGCCGTCACAAGGGTCTCGTCTATTCCAACGTCATGCCCAGCCAGAGCGATCCCACCTCGGGCATGGGTCGCAGTTGGCAAAGCACGCTGCGCACCGCGACGCCCGCGGAGGCCGAGCGCCGGCTGGCCGGGCTGGGCTACTCGTGGCAGTGGCAGGACGACGGCTCGCTGCGGGCCACGACGCCCGTGCTGCCGGCGGTGCGCGAGCTGGGCGACGGCCGCGCGTCGTTCTTCAACCAGTTGATCGCCGCCTACCAGGGCTGGAAGGACACGCGCAACGACCCGTCGAAGGCGATCGTCTTTGGCGACGGCACGCCGCTCGATCGCGAGGCGGTGACGACGGCCGCCCGCCTGGCCGACGAGCTGTCGTACGACGTCCCCTGGCAAGCGGGCGACGTGGCGCTGGTCGACAATTTCGTCACCATGCACGGCCGCCGCACCTTTCGGGGCACGCCGCCGAGTGCTGGCATCGCTGGTGGCAGCTTCGTAGGCTCCGGCACGGCGCCGGCAATGCCGTGCATGCGAGGACTGCTATTCGCCCCGGAGCGCTGGCTCGATTAGAATCCTCGCCCCGCGCCGACGGGTTGCCAGCAGAATCGCCCGGCGGAGCGTCGTTGCGGACCCTTATTCGTCGAGCATCGGCTGGCCACCGAGATTGCGAGCGCGATGTTCGCAGGCCAGAGGTAACGCGTGAGTCGGCCGGAAAGCAACTCCTGGAGCAAGGACGCCGCGGCGATGTCGGCCAGCGCGCTGACCTTGCCCGCCGCGGCCCTGCCCTCCGCGACGCGGGCGGACGCACCGGCGCAGGTTGCGTCACGCGCTGCCCGGCCCCGCGCGACGGCCGGCAAGGCGGCCCGGCTCGAAGCGCTGGCCTTCGATCACGGCACGACGTACGACGCCTACCTGGCGACCGAGCCCGACCGCCAGGTCTTTTGGGGCCATGACGTGCCTGGCGCCGTGGCCTACGTCCGCGCGGGCCGCCATGTCCACGTCGCCGGCGGATTGCTCGCGGCCGCTGCGGACAAGCCGGCGCTGCTGGAGGAGATCGTTCGCTGGGCAGATCGCGATCAGCTGGTGCTGGCATTCTACAACCTCGCCGACGAGGATCTGCCGCTGGTCCGCAGCCACGGCTTTCAAGTGACCAAGTGGGGCGAAGAGGCGATCGTCGACCTGCCCGAGCAAACTTTCGGCGGCAAGCCGTTCGAGTGGGTCCGCCGCCAGACGAATTTTTGCCGGCGGCAGGGACTGGCGGTGCGCGAGTGCGACCGCGCCGTGCTGGGCACGGCAGCCTGGCAGGCGATCGCCGCCGAACTGCTCGAGATTTCGCGGGCCCGGCTGACGGGCACGCCGCAGGGGAACGAGATCCATTTTCTCGAGGGCCGTTTCGATCCGGAACAGCTCCACCGCCGCCGGCTGTTCGTTGCCATGCAGGCAGCCGATCACGGCGCCGCCGGCGTCGCAGCGGGCCGCCGCATCGAGGGCTTCCTGGTGTGCAATCCGTACGCCGGGGGCTCGCACTGGGCTTTCGAAACGTACCGCCGCCGCGACGACGCGGTGCGCAGGAACGACGGCCTTCCTGATGCACGAAGCCATGTGCCGCTTGCGGAGCGAGGGTGCCCGCTCGGCCTCGCTGTGCCTGGTGCCGGGCTTGCGCTGTGAGACGCCGCTGGCGGGCGACAGCCCGTTGGCGCGGTGGAGCGTCGTGTTGGCCACGCGCTATTTCAATTTCATTCACGACACGCGGGGCATCTACCACTTCAAGAGCCGTTTTCGCCCCCGCTTCGAGAGCCGCTACCTAGCGGTCCGCCCGCGGCTGTCGCTTGGCTGTGCGTGGTCGTTCGTCCGCATGCTGGGCGTGCTCGACCTGCGGCCGGCCAACCTGGCGCGCGAAGCCGCCGGCCGGCTGCTGGGCATCGCCTCGCGCCGCACGCTGTCGCTGCCCGCCGCCGCCGAGTGATCGCGGGCCGTGGTGCGGCGAGCTCGTCCACCGGGCGCTGAATCGACTTGCCGCACGAATTTCGAGGCGATCGCGCCGCACCCGGTGGCAGCGCGCTCGACTCATGGCTCGCGAGTCTGCTCGCTCTCGCTCCGTGGTGCGTGCGGCTCGGCGTCGCTGCCGCGGAACCAGCCTTTGCGGCGAAAGAAAAGCATCATGCCGCCGGCGATCGTCAGCATCACGACCCACACGGCCGGATAGCCCCAATACCACTTCAGCTCGGGCATGCTCCAGGGCGAGATCGACGTGTCGAAGTTCATGCCGTACACGCCCACGATGAACGTCAGCGGAATGAAAATCGTGGCGATGACGGTCAGCACCTGCATGATTTCGTTCATGCGGTTGCCGAGCGACGAGTGGTACAGCTCCAAAAGGTCGGAGGCCAGCTCGCGATAGGTTTCCAGCAGGTCCATCAGTTGGAACGTGTGATCGGCGCAGTCGCGCAGGTAGACGCGCGTCGACTCTTGAATCAGCGGAATCGGGTCGCGCACCAGGACGTGCAGCGCCTCGCGCAGCGGCCAGACCGCGCGGCGCAGCACGAGCAGCTTGCTCTTGACGTTGTGCGCGTGGCGGATGACGCGGCGGCTGGGCTTGCCCATGATCTCGTCTTCGAGCGATTCGATCTCTTCGCCGAAGTTTTCCAGGATCGGAAAGTACGAGTCGACGACGCCGTCGAGGATGGCGTAGGCCAGGTAGTCGGGCCCCGAGCTGCGGATGATCCCCCGGCCCGCGCGGATCCGTTCGCGCAGCGGGTCGAGACAATCGCCCGGGCGATGCTGAAACGTCACGACGAACCGCTGGCCCAGGAACATGCCGAGCTGGTCGGTTTCCATTTCCGGGCCGCTTTCGATCATGCGAGCCACGATGAACAGGTGGCTGCCGTACTGCTCGACCTTGGATCGTTGGTGCGTGTTGAGCACGTCCTCGAGCGCCAAGGGGTGCAGGCCGAACAGCTTGCCCAGCCGGGCCACGACCTCGGCGTCGCCCAGCCCGTCGACGTTGACCCACACGACCGGCAGCCGTTCGAGCAGTTTGGGCAGCGCGTCGAAATCGGCCGGCGTCGTCAGCTTCCGCTCGACGAGCTCGTTCTGGTCGTAGGCGATCAGGCTGATGGAGGGCTTGGGCTCCGAGGGATCGACGACGAGCGAGCCGGCATCGGCCCCCGGCGCCGTGCGACGGCGGAATTGCGACTTGCGGCGGCGGCGGTTGGCCTTCATGCGATCGTTTGCCCGGTTGCAAGGGGAATGTGCTGCGGGACAAGCCGGCAGCGGCACAGGTGTGGATCGACCGCGAAGCGTTTCATGAACGATCGACGGCGTGTGTGTGCCGCTCTGGTTGAATGAGTGCAAGGTCGCCAAGAGTTTTGCAGCGCTGGCGGAGCCCGTGGCAGCGATGCGAGGGCCGGCTCGTGCCCAGCAGTTTACTTTGATCTGCCGGGCTGTCCATAAACTCCAGCTTGCAACCGGCAATTTAACTGGGCGCCGCGGATGCCGGGCCGGCGACCCCAGTTTTCCTGTTGCGCACTCTCGCATCTTGGACCGCGGCGCGGCACAATGGGAGCGGCGTCCGCGAAGGCCGATTGAACGAGGACGAACTCCCCATGGCTGGCAACACCCGAGCATCACTGGTCGCGAGCCTGGCTTCGCTGGCCGCGATGAGCGTGCTGGCGGCAGGCCCGACGGCCGCGGCCGACGATGAGCGGGGGCTGGAGTTCTTCGAGAAGAAGATTCGCCCGCTGCTGGTCGAAAACTGCCACACCTGCCACTCGGCCGAGACGAACTCGCGCGGCGGGCTGCGGGTCGACGACCGCAATGGGCTGGTTACCGGCGGTGAGCACGGCCCGGCGATCGTGCCCGGCAAGCCGGCCGAAAGCCGGCTGCTGCGGGCGGTGAGCTACACGGACGAAGACCTGAAGATGCCGCCGAAGAAGCAGCTTTCGGCGGAGCAGGTGGCCGATCTCGAAAAGTGGATCGCCGAGGGCGCCCCCTGGCCGGCGGCCGAGCTGCCGGCTGACATCGGCCAGTCGAATCCCGAGTACGAACGGCTGCGCAAGGAGCACTGGGCCTGGCAGCCGGTGCGCGACGCGGCGCCGCCGGCGGTGCGCGACGCCGCCTGGCCGCGCGACGAGGTCGACGCCTTCCTGCTGGCGAGGCTCGAAGAAAATAATCTGCGGCCCGTGGGCGATGCCTCGCGTCTGGCGCTGGTGCGGCGCGTGACGTTCGACCTGACAGGCTTGCCGCCGACGACCGCGGAGATCGACGGCTTTCTGGCGGACACGTCGATCGACGCCTTCGAAAAAGTGGTCGACCGGCTGCTGGCTTCGCCGGCCTTCGGCGAGCGCTGGGGGCGGCACTGGCTCGACGTGGCCCGCTACGGCGAGTCGACCGGCTCGTCGCGCAACCTGCCCTATCCGCACGCCTGGCGGTATCGCGATTGGGTGATCGCCGCGGTGAACGACGACAAGCCGTACGACCAGTTCGTGCGCGAACAGATCGCCGGCGACCTGCTGCCGGCGGCCTCGCAGGACGAGCGCGACGGGCAGCGCGTCGCCACCGGCTTTCTGGCCCTGGGGGTGAAGGACGTCAACCAGCGGTTCAAGGTCCGCTTCGTGATGGATAACATCGACGAGCAGATCGACGCGGTGTCGCGGGCCTTCCTGGCCGTGACCGCCAGTTGCGCCCGTTGCCACGATCACAAGTTCGACCCGATTCCCACCAGCGACTACTACGCGCTGGCCGGCATCTTCCACAGCACCGAGCTGTGCGCGGGCGTGCGCAACAAGATGGGGGGCGGCGGGCTCGACTATTACGACACCAAGATGCTCGTGGCGCTGGGCGGCCAGAGCGAAACGTTCGAGCCCGACCCGGCCATGGCCAAGGAGATCGAAGCGCAGAAAAAGGCCCTGGCCGAGGCGCGGGCCGAGTTCGAGGCGCTGCGCGGCAAGCCGGAAGGCAACGAGCCGGGGTCCGACGGCCGGCCGAAGCGGGCCATCGCCCGCGAAAAAATGAACCGCCTGCAAAACGCCCTGCAAGGCCTGGCCGATCCGGCCTCGCACGGCACGGTGGCCTTGGGCGTGCGCGACGCCGCGGCGGTCGGCGACACCGAGATTCGCATTCGCGGCGAAGCCGAAAAGATGGGCCCCCGCGTGCCGCGCGGATTCCTGAGCGTGGCCCGCTTCGAGGGGCAGCCGGCAATCGATCCCGCGCACAGCGGCCGGCTCGAACTGGCCGAGTGGCTCACCGATCGCAAGAACCCGCTGGTGGCGCGGGTGATGGTCAATCGGGTCTGGCGGCACTTGTTCGGCCGGGGACTGGTGTCGAGCGTCGACAACTTCGGCGTTACCGGCGCCGCGCCGTCGCACCCCGAGCTGCTCGATTACCTGGCCGCCCGCTTCGTGCGCGACGGCTGGTCGGTGAAGCGACTGATTCGCGGCCTGGTGCTCACGCGGGCCTATGGCCTCGGCTCGGAGGAGATCGAACAGAATCGCGCCGTCGATCCGGATAACCGGCTGGTGTGGCGGCACGCGCCGCGGCGGCTCGAGGCCGAAGAGCTGCGCGACGCGGTGCTGGCGGCGGCCGACATGCTCGATCCCGCGCCGGGCGAAGGCTCCCCGGCCGGCAAGCTGCGGGTCGTCGAACTGTCGGACACAAGCGCCGAAGCCAGGCGAATCGTGGCCGCGGCCATTGCCAGTCGTCACCGCAGCATCTACCTGCCGCTGGTCCGCGGGATCACGCCGCGATCGCTCGAGGTGTTCGACTTTGCCGAGCAAGGCATGGTCACTGGCAGCCGCGACACGACCACCGTGGCCACCCAGGCGTTGTACCTGCTCAACGACTCCTTCATCCGCCGCCAGGCGCTGGCCCTGGCCGAGCGGCTGCTGGCGCGCGACGCGATCGACGACGCCGAGCGGATCAACTGGGCGTACCGGCTCACGCTGCGCGCACGGCCACTTCGACGGAGATCGAACGGGCCTTGCGTTACCTGTCCGACTACGAACAATCCAGCCGCGAGGCGCAGTCGTGGCTGTTGGTTGCGGGCTCGCCGCCGGCCGACGCGGTGGCGGTTGCCCAGGGCGACGAGTCAACGCCCGAGGCGGCAGCGGCCAAGGGGAAGGTGGATGCCCCAAGCGACAAGCTCCAGGACAGCAAGAAGCAGGACAAGAAGAAGCCCGCCGCCAAAGGCAAAAAGGCGCTGGCGGCCGATGATGTCGAGGACGAGCCGATTCAGCCCGCGACGCCGCGGGCGGCCGCCTGGGCCAGCTTTTGCCAGGCGTTGTTCGGGTCGGCCGAGTTTCGTTATCTGCCGTGATGCCCAAGTTGAGACCTTTGCGAATCGATCGCCAAGGAGTGTTGAAGATGTTCGCCCGCCAGCCGCAGCAAGCGTCGCTCGCCCTTCCCTCGCGCCGCCAGGTGCTCAAGAGCGCCAGCGCCGGATTCGGCTACCTGGCGCTGGCTGGACTGTTGGGCGACGAGGCGAAACGGGCGCAGGCCGACAGCGCCACGCCGCGCGGGGCCTTGGCGCCGCGGCCGCCCCATTTTCCGGCCAAGGCCAAGCGGATCATCTTCCTGTTCATGCAGGGCGCCATCTCGCAAGTCGACACCTGGGAGTACAAGCCCAAGCTGCAGGCCAACGACGGCCAGGTCGGGCCGGGCGGCGGGATGCTCGTGGCCTCGAAGTTCAAGTTCGCCCAGCACGGCCAGACGGGCACCTGGGTCTCGGAGCTGTTTCCGCGTACGGCCGCGCACGTCGACAAGCTCTGCTTCCTCCGCGGCTTGCACACCGACACGCCGGCCCATCCCGAGGCCGTGATGCAACTGCACACCGGCACGTCGATCGTGTCGCTGACGCGGCCCTCGATGGGCGCGTGGCTGTTGTACGGGCTGGGCAGCGAGAACCAGGACCTGCCGGGCTACATCACGATCAACCCGCCGCCGAATTTTGGCGGCGTGGCCAACTTTGGCAGCGCGTTCCTGCCGGCCCACTACCAGGGGACGCGGCTGAGCGACACCGGCTTTCTGCCGAACCTCAAGCCGCAACTGCCCGGCGCTGCAGCGCAAACAGCTCGACCTGGTGCAGGCCATGAACCGCGACCTGGCCGCGCGGCCCGGCGCCACCGCGGAGCTCGACGGCATCATCGAGTCGTACGAGCTGGCCTTCAAGATGCAGGGGCGCGTGCCCGAACTGTTGGACATTTCCCGCGAGCCGCAAGCCGTGCGCGAGGCCTACGGCGTGAAGGACGGCCCGGCGGGCAGCTTTGCCCGGCAGTGCCTGATGGCCCGGCGGCTGAGCGAGGCGGGCGTGCGGTTCGTTGAAATCTGCCAGGGCGGCTGGGACCACCACAGCAATTTGCACAAGGGGCTGATCAACAACTCGGCCCTGGTCGACCAGCCGACCGCGGCCCTGCTGGCCGATCTGGAGCAGCGCGGCCTGCTGGACGACACGCTGGTGTTGTGGGGCAGCGAGTTTGGCCGCCAGCCAACGGCCCAGGGCCCGGACGGCCGCGACCACAACATCACCGGCTACCCCATGTTCCTGGCCGGCGCCGGCGTCAAGCCCGGCTATTCCTACGGCAGCACCGACGAGCTAGGCATCCACGCCGCCGAAGGCCGCATGCACATCAACGACCTGCACGCCACGCTGTTGGCCCTGATGGGCCTCGACCACGAAAGCCTGACGTACCGTTACGCCGGCAGGAATTTCCGCCTGACCGACGTGGCGGGGAACGTGGTGCGGGACGTGTTTGCTTGAGGCACGCGCCTACGGGCTGGCGCTGACTTCGATGACGAGGTAGAGCTGCTCGGCTTTGCCGGCGGCCGGGGCGTCTTTGGCGAAGGTCATGCCACCGGCCAGGATGGGCTGGTCGAGCGGCAGGCGGAGGCTGGTGGCGAATTGCTGCACCATTAGATTCAAGCGGTCGATCTGCACCGCCGGCAAATTGCCGGCCTTCTCGCCGCTGCCCTGCAGCTTGACGGGCTCTTGGGCCTTGTCGCGCTCGGTGACGCAGCTTTGCAGGTCGATCATTACGCCTTCGTCGCCCGGCAACGCCGATGGAGTGACTTGCAGCAGCGCTCCCAAATGGGGCGTGACCAGCAGTGGCTGATAGGCGGGAAGGTTCCCGCCGACCACTGGAATCGCTCCCTGGATCTCCGTCTGGAGCGGGCCCGAGATCAGGTGTACGGTCTGGCCGTTGAAGCAGGTGATCTGGCCCGCGTAGCGGCGCGTCTCGGGCGGGAGGGCGTCGAGCGCGGCCCGCTCGATCGGCTGGCCGGCGGCGGGCGGGCGTTTGGACTCCGACGGGCCCTGCAGTCCGGCGAGTTGCGATTGGTTGAGCGTCAGCCATTGGGCGTGGATCGTCAGCGAGCGCGTCGTGCCGCTTTCGCGCCTCCAGCTCTTTCAAAAAGGCCTCGACCTTGGCTTGAACGTCCGGGGTCTGCCGCACCGCCAACGCGCCGCCGATCGGTTCGATCGCGCCGGGGCCGCCGGCGTCCGACCACGATTCCGGCTCGATGAGGGTCGTGATGGCTTCAATCAGTTGATCCATGCTGATTCGCGTCGGGCCCGGTTTGTGAACGGCCGTCGGCAAGGTGCCAATCGCCGGTCCGCCGCCGCCGCCGGCTCCACCGCCCGACGGTTTACCGGCTGACGAACCGCCGCCGACCTGTGCGAGGTTGTCGGCGATGCTGAACATGCCGCCTCCCATGCCTCCCATCATGCCGCCGCCCATGCCGCCCATGCCGCCATCCGCCGCCCATGCCGCCACCGCTGAGTGTGCGGCCGACGCGGCCGTCGCGCATGGCGGGCAGATAGGTGCCGTCGTACGAGTAATCCGGCGCGGGCGTGACCAGCCCGAGGACGCGGTAAACCTTGAGGACCTGCTGTTGCTCGTCCGGGGCGGCGTTTTTTTCCTCTGCCCAGGCAAGACTCGGGCAGAACTAGCGAGACCATCACGGCCAACAGCAAGCAGTTCGAGATGCGACTCATGATCCAGTTACCTCCGCTCGGGGATTTCCAGTGAATGAAGCTCTTGTTCCGCCGCGTGAACCGAGGCGACGAGGTACAGATCTTGCCGCGCCTGGTTCAGAAAGCTGGCCGCTTGGGCGTTGGGGCTCAACAACAGTGCGACCAGCGCCTCTTGCCGGCCGATGCCGCCCAGCGCCGAACCGCTCAGCCGCTCGGGCAGGTCGACGTCGGGCAGCCGACCCAGCGCCTGGGCTGCGGCCAGGCGGGTCGATTTCTGCGGGCTTTCGAGAAAGCCGACCAGCAAGTCGACCGGCGGTTGTTCGACCGTCTCTGCGGCAGCCAGGGCATCGGCCCTGAAGCCGGGCGAGCGCACGAAATCGAGTAACAGGCCGACGGATTCTTCCGTTTGGCGTTCGAGCAGCGTCGCCAGCAGCTTGCGGCGAAGTTTCGAGTCGGCTTCGACGGTGGCCAGGCTCGCCAGGTCGACCGCGCGGCCGAGCCGGCACAGCCCGCTGACCGCGGCGGCGTGCGTGAGAGGATCCCGCGTCAGGTCCACCAGCACGTTCAATGATCGCGGCGTGCCGATCCGCGACAGCGCGATCGCCGCCCCCCGCCGCTCGCGCGGGTCGCCATGGTGCGCCATTTCCCACAAGTGCGGCTCGCTTCGCGCCAGGTCCGTCGATACCGAAGCCAGTTGCGCCGCGACGTCGGCCCGGGGATCGTCGGCCAGGGCCGCGACGAGCTGCTCGACCGTTGCCGCGAGGGGCTCCTGCCGCGGCGGATCGGGCTGGACCGCGCGGCGGCGGGCGGCTGTCTGCGTTAGCAGGACCCGCTCGTAGAGGTTTGCCTCCCGCGACTGGACGAGCGCGGCGCTCCAGGTTTCCTTGCTTGGTCGTTCCGTCTGAAGACGTCGGCTGCGCCGGCTGGATTGACGCGGCCTGCGGTGGCGGAGGATTCGCACGCCCGGCGTCAACGACGTTGGCCGCCTCCTGCCGTGCAATCGGCTTTGGCTGGCTATCGGCGCTTCGCACCGCGAGAATCGTGGCAGCAACAAGCAGCGTCGCCGCGATGGCAGTGGCCGCGGCGACCCGCTGTCGGCGACGGCGGCGCACGATGGCCCGCCAATGGCCTTGCATGCGGACGACTTGCTCTGCGGCCGGCTCGGGCCACGAGGCCTGATCGAGCAGGCGGTCCAGCTCGCCGTCGCCAGAGTCGTGGTGGAAGTTCATGGTTTCTTCTCGACCGAGCCTAGGAACGGGGCCAGGCGCACCTTCAATCGGGCCCGGGCGGCCCACAAGGTCGAATGGACGTTGGGCTCGCTGATGCCGACCACCTGCGCCACCTCGCCCGTCGACAGGCCTTCATAAGCGATCAACACCAACACTTCCCGCTGCCGCGGCGGCAGCAAGGCGATTTCACGCGCGATCAACCTACCGAGCTCGGCCGCCATGGCCGCCTCCGGCGGAGCGGCGTGCGTCGCATCGATGAATGGGCGCCTTCCTCATCGAGGTTGAATTGTTCGGGAGCCGGCCGCAGCAAACGACCGCGAAACACGTTGATGACAATGCGAAACAACCAGGTGCGGAAGGCCGCCTCGCCGCGAAACGACCTCCACGACCGCACCGCGCGGAGCAGCGATTCCTGCACCAGGTCCTCGGCCGCTTCGGCGTCGCCGGTCAGGCGCGTGGCGAACCGCAGGGCCGCGGGCAGATGCTCGTGCACCAAATGATCGAGAGAAGTGGGGTCGCGCACGAGTTGCCTCTGTTGCTCGGTCCGCTACCACCGCACTGCTCATGATGTTAGACCACCGCCGGCTCGAATTCTCAAAAACAAAATCGGCCCGCGGCGACGTTTTCGGCCGTTCGGGAGCCAAAGAACCCGCATGGCACCCTGTTGGCCCAGATGGCCCAGGATCGTGAGAGCCTGGCGTGTCGCTGCACGGCTAGAGATTTGCGCCTGACCGATGGGGCCGCGAATGCGGTGCGCGAGGTGCTACGGTGAGGCTGGCCGAGCTCGGCGGCCAACCATCGCATCCATCCAACCGGCGCCGATTATCGCTGCGGAGAATTCGACGCCTGGTCCAAGTGCTTGGCGATCGCCTCCAACGAGTATTCCTGGGCCGCAATCTGGCCGTCGGGACTAACGAGGACGTACGTGGGCACGCTCGAGACGGCGAACTGCTTGGGAACTTCCGTGCTCGACCAATCGCCCAAGAGCGCGTGTTGCCAAGGCAACGGCCGCTCGGCGAGTAGTTCCTTGGCCCGCTGCGGCTCTTGATCGAGATTCACGCCCACGACGGAGAGGCCTGGCCGCTCGGCGTACTTCTGACGAAGGCTTTCGACTTCGCCCAGCTTGGCCACGCAGGGCCCGCACCAGCTCGCCCAAAAGTCGAGCAGCACGTACTTGCCGCGGTGGTCGGTCAATTGCTGCTTGCGGCCGTTGAGGTCGACGAACTCGAAGTTTGGCGCGGGGTCGCCAACCTTTGGGAGCGGAATCGCCGGGACGCGGATCGTGCCCAGGTCGATCGCCGGCTGCCCCTCTTTGACGCTCACGCGGACCACCGCCATTCCCACGGGATGAACCAGGCAGCCCTCGGTCGAACCGTACAGTCGGAACGCCAGGTCGTATTCGCCGGGCTCGACGCCCGAGATGCGAAAGTGTCCATCCGGCTCAGGCTTGACGAAGTAATGGTGCAACGTATTGAGGTAAGCAAAACCTTCCTGGCCGCTGGCCCACGCGTCGCTCCACCCGTGCCGTAAATCGAAGCCCTTGCTGGCGACGCCGGCCGGCGGCGTGACGCCCGGCCGCAGCGCGACCAGGTAGTTCAGCCCGAAGTGATAGTCGAAATCGGCGGCGGCCGGCGGATCGAGCGCCAGGCGACCGGTCACTTCGGCGCCGCCTTCGCCGAGCGCGACGTTCAGCTCTTCCGCCGGTTCGGGTGCGATGGGCAGCGAGCGGCTGGAGGTGAGCGGTCCCGCGACGGACCAGTGCAGATTGCCCTGCACGCGGCAAGGCACCGGCGGCACGCGGGAATTCGAACGCGCCCTCTCGGTCGGTCGTGGCCCACAAGGCGAACGAGCCCCGCGGGGCGTCGCCCCCCTGCTCGCGAATCGGGGCGAGCGTCACGCCGCAGGCGGCTACGGTTTTGCCGCCTTGCACGAGCCGTCCCTTGAGTTTTGCCCAGCGGCGCACGCGCAATTCGCCCGGAAGCTCGCCGAGTCGGCGTTCGGCCTCGCCGTAGCGATCCGGCGAAACGAGGACCAGCGAGTAGCGCTCCAATTGCTGTGCAATCTCGAACTCTCCCTGGCTGTCGGTTTTCACCCAGTAGTTCGAGGAGCGTCCGCCGTCCTGCTTGTCGAAATCGCTGAGATACAGGTGCTCGGAATAGCTGCCCACGTACACGCGGGCGTCCGCGACGGGCTGGCCTGCTTCGTCAGCGCCCGGCCGACGAATCGCGGGGCCGGCTGCAGGCGCAGGCTCGAGCGGCGGCACGGTCGCCCCGATCGTATAGGGCCCGACGCGCACGCTGGCGTAGCCGGGTGCCTCGATTTGCAGGCCGTGCTCGACGTCGGTACGGTTGAAGGCCACGTCGAATTGTCCGTCCGTGCACTGCGCCGTCGCTTCATGTTCGACCGAGGGAAAGTCAGGCCGAAACCAAATAATCGGCACGGCGGCGAAACGCTCGATTGGCCGCCCGGTGCTCTCGTCGCGGACCGCGCCCATAACGTGCAGTGGCCGGTGCATCGTGAACACGTGTTCGCTGCCGTCGGCCGTGAGGCTGACGCGAAGGGGTTCGGAAAAGCCCTGTTTACCGAAGCTGTATTCCACGGCGTCGTCCGGCGCCCAGGTCCATTCGAAGATTCCCTGATCGTTCGCTTTTCGCGGGATCTTCGTGTCGAGAACGTTGGAATGATGATAGTTGTAAAGGGATTCAGCGCCGCGCCACTGAGTAATCACCAACCCGACGCCCGGCACGGGCGCCGCCGCAGCGTCGACGAAACGAATCCGCAGCGCCTTGCCGGGCCTCAACTGGAAGTCAACCGGCTTCATGTCGGGCGCGATCGTCACTTTTCGGCGCTCGGGCATCCACCCCTGCGCCACGACGGTCAATGCCATCGAGCCTGGCGGCAGCGGTGGGAAACGAAACGCGCCGTGTTCGTCGGTGCGGACCTCCTGGCTGCCCGCTTGCCAATACGGCCGGTCTCCCCAAATCACGATGGCTCCGGCCACGGGCTTGCCGTCGGGTGCGGTCACGGTGCCGTGAACCGTATCGCCGTGGTGCATCACGATCTCGGCGGTCTGCGCGCAGATCTTTGGCCGTCAGCGATTGCTCCCGCTGCAACTGGCCCCAGCTCTGATCGTTGACGTAGTCGCGATGGCTGAGCTTGATCATCACATTCACATCGTCGCCGGGCGGCACGTTACGCAGGGTCCAGCGCCCGTCGGCGTCGGTGCGGACTGCCAGAATGCCGCTGGACAGCCAGGCGTCGAACTGTGCGCGACCCAGCGACGGATCGACAACGGCGCCCTGGTCGTAGCGGACTTCGACCTGGACGCCCTTGATCGGCTGGCCGTCGTCGTTCTTGACGACGCCGCCCATCACGGTGCCGGTTTGCAAGTGAAAGGTGAATTCATTGGGAATCAGGTAGCCGTCGTCTTGTTCCTTGGGCCACCACTGCACGAACAGAGGCGCGAAAGTTGGTCTTGCGCGCCGAGACGCGAAGAATCTCCACCGTTTTGGGCAGCACGATCTCGACTTGTCCCTCGTCGTTGCAGTTGTAGTCGCGGTTGGCCTTGAAATCTTTTTGGTCAGTCCAGATCGATACCTGGATGCTGGCGCAGGCAGCGGCTGGCCGTCGGGCCCGACGACATGCAGAAGCATGCTGCCCTTGGTCGTGGTATCCTCTCGTCTCGTGCGTGTTGGCGCGGCGAATGCCGCAGCGCCGGCTGGCGATTTGTCGTTGGGTTCTTTCTTTGCCCCTTTCGCCACCGGTTGCTCGGCCGTCTCGCCCAGCACCGGACTGAACGGCCGCAAGACGCCGAGCGCCAGCACGAGGGCGGCCGTGCTTGCCAGCAGCAGCCGGCGCGGCACACTTCGAGGCCGGATTGCGGGGCGAGGAGCGGTCGAGGATCGCTCGTACGCGGTCCTCCAACGGCCAACGCCCGGCCATCCCGATGCTGCCGGCCAGTCGCGGCTGGCGCCCGACCAGCGCGGCCGCCACGTCGATGAGTCCCGCGGCGTAGTCGATCGCCTGCACGCCGGCCGAAAGCACGCGGTCGTCGCAAGCCCGTTCGCGCTCCTGCCGCATGCGCTTCACACCGAGCCAGACCAGCGGATGAAACCAATAAGCAGCCACGGCAAACCGCACGGCCAACTGCCAGAACACGTCGCGGCGCTCGACGTGCGCCAATTCGTGCGCCAAGGCGATGCGGATCTTCTCGTCGGACCAGTTGTCGCAAGCCCAAGGTAGAAGAATCGCCGGGCGCCGGACACCGACGACCACCGGCACGCGCAACGTCGGCGATTTCAGCAGCCGCACGGGTCGCGAAAGCGAAAGGCGTTGAGCGACGTCTCCTTGAATCCGGCGAAGACGATCGTCTTCCAGCGGCTCCGCGGCCTGCACGAGTCGCGCGGCTCGGCGCAGGCACCACAGCAACCAGGCAACCTGCGCGACGACGCCAGCGGTCCAGACCGCCGCTAGCAGGCGGGACCAGGAGACGCGAATCGGTGTCGCGCTGGCCGCGATCGTGGTTGATCGCGGAGCCTCCGATCGCGCCACGGTTCGCTCGACGGGCCGCGACGGCGGCGCGGCTGGGTGGTTAGCCAAGGGCAATCGCGCCGGACGTCGTGAATCGACGCTCGGCGCGAAGGCATTGATCGCCACGGGCTTCGCAGGATGGGCTTCGGCACCGGGCGACTGCTCCCGCACGCTCGGTTCGAGCCACCAACCCAGCGGGATTCCGGGCAGCAGGACGAAGGCGCTCGGCACGACGAGCAATCCCACGAGCGCGAATTGCCACACGCAGTACGCACGGCCGACGAGGCGCGGCCGAGCAGCCTGGCAAGGATCCAGGCAGAGCCCAACAACAACGTGGCCCAGACGGTGAGCGAGGCGAAAATCTGCCACGCTTGCGCATCAAGCGCACTTGCGAGCAAAGCAACATGTGCCATGGCGGGGCCTCCTCATCGAGGTTGAAAATCGTGCGACATCGCGCCTTGTGGTTGCTGGTTGCGGTAGTCTATCGGCCCTGTTCGCGACCGCATCGCTAGGGGCGCTGATTCTCCTTGCGGGCCTCGTCGATCCGTTGCGCGAGGCGATTCCATTGTTCTTCCGAGATCTCGCCTGCCGAGATGTCCAGCAGCGCCGCAACCGCGTCGCCCGCGGAACCATCGAAGAACGTGCCCAGCAGCCGCCGCAGCGCCGTGCGTTGCGAACGCTCGCGCGACATGGCCGAGCGATAGAGATACCGCTTGCCGTCGCGGCGGTACTTGAGCCAGCCCTTCTCGACGAGCAGGCCCAGCATGGTCCGCACGGCGGAATAGCTGGGCGGATCGACCAGGTTGGCCCGTACTTGCGACACGGAGGCTTCGCCCAGCCGTTGCACGGTCTCGATGAGCTGCCGCTCGCGGCGGCCGAGCTCCAGCGGGGTTTTGCCGGCCATGCTTCGTGCCTGCAAGACAAAGTGCTAATCGATTAGCAAGTGTCAATGTACTGGCAGTTGGCCGCGCCGTCAATCGCGTTTCCGCAAACGGAACGGCCTGGGGATGGGCGGAGCGGCCCGGCCAACTACGCCGTGCGGCCCAACTCCGCGATCGGCTCGCCGTCGTGCAGGATCGGGATCGGGCGGCCGGTGAAGTTGGGGATGGCGATCTTTTCGGCGGGGATGTTGAGGTGATGGTAGATCGTGGCCAGAAAGTCGCCGACGCCGACGCGGCGCTCGACGACTTGCTCGCCGCGGGCGTCGGTGGCGCCGATCACCTGGCCGGTGCGGATGCCGCCGCCGGCGAACAGCATCGAGTTGGCGGCCGGCCAATGGTCGCGGCCCGGCTGGATGCGGCCGCTGCCGCTGTCGGCGGCGGTCGAGATGCGCGGCGTGCGGCCGAACTCGCCGGTCACCACGACCAGCACCCGGCGGTCGAGCCCGCGCTGGTAGATGTCTTCGACCAGGGCCGTGACGGCCTGGTCGAACGGGGCGGCCCGGAAGGCGATGGCCTCGAAGATGTGGTGATTCACGGCATGGTCATCCCAATTGGCCACGCGGCCGCACAAGGGGCCGTCGAACACCGTGGTCACCAGTTCGACGCCCGCCTCGACCAGCCGCCGGGCCATCAGGCATTGCTGTCCCCAGGCGTGGCGGCCATAGCGATCGCGGACCCGCGGGTCTTCCCGGTTCAAGTCGAAGGCTCGCCGGGCGTCGGGGCTGGTCAGCAGGTTGGCGGCTTGCGCCTCGAAGGCGTCGAGGGCGTGCATTTCGCCCTGGCTGTCGAAGTCGGCGGCGAGGCGGTCGAGCCGCTTCCGCAATCCGATCCGCTCGGTGAGCCGCGCGGCCTCGTCGCTGGCCAGGCCGATGTTGGGCACCTCGAACCGCGGGTCGCTGGGGTCGCCGGTAACCCGAAACGGCTCGTAGCCGGTGCCGAGGTAGGCCGAGCCTGCGATTTGAAAGTTGTCGTAGCTGCGGATGCCGTTGACGGCCACGTAGTTGGGCAGCTTGCGGTTGGGATCGGAGCGCAGGTAGTTGGCCACCGTGAAGCAGTCGGGAAACTCGGGCTTGGGCTTGTCCTGGGTGGCCGGGTCGCCGGTCAGCAGTTGCAACGAGCCCGAGGGATGCCCGCCGCCGGTGTGGGCCATCGAGCGGAGGATGGTGAACCGCTCGGCAAGCTGCGCGTGGCGCGGCAGCAATTCGGAGATTTGCAACCCCGGCACGCGGGTGCGGATCGGCTTGTAGGGGCCGCGATATTCGCTGGCGGCCTGCGGCTTGGGGTCGTAGGTTTCCAGGTGGCTGGCCCCGCCGCGGAGCCAGACGACAATCAGCGCCGTCCGCTCGCCGCTGCTGGCGCCGGGCAAATTGCCGGCCGCGGCCCGCAAGCGAAACAGGTCCGCCAGGCTCAAGCTTCCCAGGCCAGCCAGGCCGAGGCGCAAGAACTCGCGGCGATGGCTGGGCCGGGCGAGCGGGGCGCAAACGGATCGGGTGGCATGGCTCGAAGGCGGCGGGCGGGTATTGCGGGCGGGTGAAATCGCACTGGGCAAGCCCGATGCGAGTCGACCGTCATTATGACCGCTCCAGGCGGATCTGCAAACTGGCAAGGCGACGGCCAGCGACGGGGTTGCAAGGGGCGGCCGGCGAGTTCGGCCATTTAATTGAACGTCGCACGGCGGCCAGCTAAGCTTCGCATTGAGGCGGGCTCGGCAATTCATGGAAAGACGACCGGCCCCATGGGGGCTGGCAACGCGGTGGAGGTGTCGGATGGCAGCGCGAATGCTTGTTCGGCGTGGGTGGGTGCTGGGACTCTTGCTGGCGCTCGTTGCCGCGCCGCGCGGAGGCGTTGTCAAGGCGGCCGATACGCCGGCGCTGGCTGCGCAAGTCGAGATTCGCCGCACGGCGTATGGCGTGCCTCATATCAAGGGCGACTCGCTCGAAGCGGTGGCGTTTGGCTTTGGGTATTGCCAGGCGGAAGATCATTTGGACGACGTCATGCGCGGCATCCTCGGCGCGCGGGCCGAGCTGGCGGCCCACTTTGGGCCGGGCAAGAACGGCGACAACGTCGAGGCCGACTTCAACACGCGCCACTACCGCGTTTATCGCCGGGCGGTCGACAGCTACCACAAGCTCGATGACGACTATCGCACGATGTGCGAAGCGTTCGCCGCCGGGTTGAACTACTACGTCGAGCGGCACCGGGCGGCCGTGCCCCAGTGGGTGCCGGTGGCCACCGGCCACGACGTGGCGGCCTATGGGCTGGCGGGTATCATGCGCTTCGCTTTCGACCGCAGCAGCTTGCTCAAGGATTTTTACAAGGCGCAGGGAATCAAAACGGCCCTTCATGACGATCGGCTCGACGAGCACTTGAATGGTTCGAACATGTGGGCCCTGGCGCCCAGCCGCGGCACCTCGGGACGCGCCATGCTGTTGGGCAACCCGCACCAGCCGTGGACGCCCGTGGCAACCTATTACGAGGCGCATCTGACGGTGCCGGGGCGGCTGAACTTCTACGGCTCGACGTTCATCGGCCGGCCGGTGCTCACCTCGGGCTTCAACGAACAGCTTGGCTGGTCGCACACGGTCAACAACCCCGATCTGGAGGAGATTTACGAGCTCGATCTCGACCCGGCGCGGGCCGATCATTATCGGTTCGACGGCGGCAGCGTGCCGCTGGAGCGCGAGGAGGTGGAAATCGCCGTGCTCGGCGACGACGGCGGCAAAACGAGCCAGCGGCGCACCTTCTGGCACGCGCCGCTGGGCCCGGTGATCCATCGCACGGCCGACAAGGTTTACGTGCTGCGCAGCGCCTGCTACGAGAACTACCGGGCCTACGCGCAGTGGCTGCGGATGTCGCAGACGAAGAGTTTCGCCGAGTTCCGCGGCCTGTTGGAAGACAACGCGATTCCGATGTTCAACATCTGCTATGCCGACCGCGTGGGCAATATCTTCTACCTGTGGAACGGCACCGTGCCGATCCTGCCCCACGGGTCGCACAAGGCCGAAGCGGTGCACGCGTCGCGCACCAGCGACGTGTGGACGCGGTTTCACAAGATGGAAGACTTGCCACAGCTTTTCAATCCGCCGGGCGGGTACGTGCAGAATTGCAACTCGCCGCCGTATCTGGGGAACCTCTCGGCGCCGCTCGATCCGGCCCGTTACCCCGCGTATTTTCCGGCCAATAACTTGAGCCTGCGAACGCAGCACAGCCTGCGGCTGGTATCGGGCGATCAGAAGTTGTCGCTCGAGGACGTCGTGCGCTTGAAGCACAGCCCGTTGATGCTGTTGGCCGAGCGCGTGAAAGACGATCTGCTGGCGGCGGTGCGGAAGCTGCCCAGCACGTCGGAGCTGGAGGCAGCGGTGAAAGCGATCGAGAGCTGGGACGGCACCGTGTCGGCCGATAGCCGCGGCGGGACGCTGTTCGCCGACTGGTGGGATCGCTACGAAGCGAAAGGCGTCGGCAAGTTCGCCGTGCCGTGGAGCGCCGAGCAGCCGACCGCCACGCCGCGCGGGCTGGCCGATCCCGAGCGGGCCGCGGAAAAGTTCGTCGAGGCGGTCCGCGACATCAACTCGCGCTACGGCCGGCCGGACGTGACCTGGGGCGACGTGCACCGCATTCGCAAGGGAGACGTCGATTTGCCAGTCACCGGCGGCGACGGGCTGATGGGCTGCTTTCGGGTCGTCGATTTTCGCGACGCCGACGACGGCAAGCTGGTGGCCAAGCGCGGCGACAGCTTCGTGTTCGCCGTCGAGTTCAGCGATCCGCCAAGGGCCTACACGATCGTCTCCTACAGCGAGAGCGGCGTGGAGGGCGCGCCGCACTACAGCGACCAGGCACCGCTGTTCTCGGCCAACCGCATGAAACGGGCCGCCTTCACGGAGTCGGAGATCGCCGCCCAACTGGAAAAGAGCTACCGGCCCGGCGAGGAATGAGCGCGGGCGAGGTCATCTTCGGGCATCGAGCACGCGGGGTTCTTGCCATGCGACCGAGCGGACTAAATCGGCTGGCGCGGTGCGCGTTGGCCGCGGCGGCCGTGTGGCTGGTCGCTGGTGCGGATGCAGCCAACGCAACCGAGCCGGCGAAGCTCGAGTGGGCCGGCCAGGGCGGCTACCGCGTCGTCGTGCGCGTCGACGCGCGCGAAGCCGCCAAGCCGGGCGACGAAGGGCCGGCCGAAGTGCCGCTCGACTTCGAAAAGCTGCTCGCCGAACTGGCGCCGGGCGCCGGCCCGACCTGGCGACGATCGAAGTGATCGCCCACGACGGCGCCAGTGGCCGCGCGGTGGCGGGGCCGGCGTACGCGTTTGGCCGCGGCAAGTTCGACATCGCCTGCCGCTGGTACGACGAGGCGATTCCCTACGAGTTTCCCGAGTTCGAAGACAACGTCAGCGGCACGAATGGCCAATTGCGATCTATCACGCGGCCGCGGTTCGGCTACTTTTATCCCTGCGTTGGCGATTGGCGGCGAGGGCGGCTGGCATTCGCGCACTGCGCGGCGGCCGAACCGTCGTGGTACGCCGTGTATTTCGACCTGCTGCCCGCGGGTGGAGAACCGCGCGAAAGCCCGCCGCGGGGATTCTTGGGCGATGGGCTCGAGAGCGCTGCGAGCCGCACGGGTCGTCGACCACCGGCTTGATCCACTCGCGGGTCTCCCTGGCCGATTGGAACGGCGACGGGCTGTTCGATCTGGTCGTCGGCTGCTCGCGCGGCGGGCTGGTATGGTATCCGAATCTTGGCAAAGTCGGCGCGCCGGAGTTTCCAATTGCAAAGCTGGTGTTCGCCACGGACGGCAAGCCACTCGACGTTGGCTGGGGCTCGGCACCGTGCGCCGTCGATTGGAACGGCGACGGGCTGTTCGATTTGCTCGTCGGTGCCGAGCGAAACCGTTTGCTGCTCTACGTCAACCGCGGCCGCAACGGCGAGCCGAGCTTCGAGTATGCCGGACTGGTCCGCACCGACGACGGCCAGCCGTTGATTTTGCCCGTCGAGCCGGTGCCCGAGGGCGACGGCGTGTTCAAGGTCGACTACTATCCGGTAGTCGAAGCGGTCGATTGGGATGGCGACGGCGACCGCGACTTGCTGGCCGGCGGTTACATCACGGGGCGCGTCTACTTCTACGAGAACGTCGGCACGGACGGGGCGCCGAAGCTGCGGCTCGTTGGCCCGCTGGAAGCCGACGGCGCGCCGCTGGACGTGGTGTGGGCGGCGGCGCCGGCGGTGGGCGATCTCGACGGCGACGGCGACCTGGACCTCGTCAGCGGGTCGATGAAAATCAGGCACGGCGGCGACGCGTCGTCCAGCGAGCACTTCCTGCACTACTTTCGCAACGACGGCACGCGAGGAGAGGCCCGGTTGCACGAGATCCCGTTTCCGCGCACGGGAGACTTTCCCCGCGCGGTGCTGGCCTCTCCGCGGCTGGTCGATTGGAATGCCGACGGCCTGACGGACCTCGTCGTCAGCGCGGGGACCGAAATCTACCTCTATCGCAACATCGGCACGCCGCGCGAGCCGCGCTTCGAGGCCCACTCCAAGCACGTGGAGGGCCGTTGGGGCTCGGTGCCGCTGGGCCTGGTGCAGATGTTCGACTTCGACGGCGACGGCTTGCTCGACGGCGCCCATGGCCCAAACATCTATCTCAACAAGGGCCGCGGCAGCCCGGGAGTGTTTGCTTCGCCGGTTTCGCTGCTGAATACCGGGCAGACGATCGAGCATCTTTCGGGCATCGGCGACGATTGGCAATTTCAGCGGTTGTTCGATTTGGATGCTGACGGGCGGATCGACTTGATGGATGCCGACCACGCGGGAACGATCTGGTGGCACCGCAACGGTGGATCGAACGCCAGCGCGGATTTCGAGACGACCGGGGTGCAACTGATGCAGACCGATGGCCGGCCGGTGCAAGTGGGTCTCGACTTGAACGGCTTCAACAAGCTGCAAGGAGCCCGCGCGGCTTATACCGTGGGCGACTTCGACGGCGATGGTCTAGAGGACCTGGTGGTGGTGGACACGCTGGGCATCGTACGCTATTTTCGCCAGGCGAGCGGGGCAAAGGACGACACGGCGCCGGTGTTCGACGGGCCGATCAACTTGGGCAAGCTGCCGATTCGCGGCGTGCCGTACGCGGCCGACTGGGACGGGGACGGGCGGCTCGACGTGGTGGCCGGATCGGACGCCGCCCACGTGGTTGCGTTCATCAATCGCGGGGCGGGTCCCAGCAAGGAAGCCCCGTTTGCGCCCGCCGCGGCGATCAAGTTGCCGCAAGCGCCGTATGGGGCCGGCGCGCCTTGCTGGTGGCCGATTACAACGGCGACGGCGACCAGGATCTGATCGTGCAGACCGCCTACGGCTATACCTGCTTCTACGAGCGCACGTTCATCCGCGCCGGCTATGCCGGCGGCCAGGCGGGCGCGGCCGAGAAGCGGCCGGAGTGATACGGCGATACCGCGATAGCGGAGCAAGCGGCGAGGCGCCGTTCAACGCCGCAAGCGAAATCGCGCGAAGGCAGGCTACTCCGGTATTTCGTCCAGCCCCGCGGCGAAGAGGGGCGACGGGCATCAGCGAGTCACTCGTTCTCCGCGGCGCCCGCCTGGCGGATCGTGATCGAGGCGTTGCTCGTCGTGGCGCTGACGCTGCTGGTGGGGTGCTCGCCGACGGCGCCTTTCAGCTTGCGGCGCAACTTGCTCTCGTCGTCCAGCGGGAAGTCGCACTTGATGCGGGCGTTGCTGGTCGCGGCGTCAACCTTGAATTGGCTGTCGGCCGGCAGGGCCAGATTGATCGAGGCGTTGGAGGTGTGGAATTTCTGATTGCCCTCAGCCAGCGAGCCGGTGAAGCGGATCGGGCCGTTGGAGGACTTCGCTTCGACGAGGGCGTCGGTCGCTTCGATCTCGACGGCGCCATTGCTGGTGGTGATGTCGATGGGGCCCGTGGCCTCGACCACTTCGACCTTGGCGTTGGACGTGATGGTCTTGATCGTGCCGCGAATGCCCTCGCACACGACGCGGCCGTTGGACGAAACGAGCTGCAGCCGGGCGCCCTTGGGCGCGGCGATCACGACCGACGCGCCGCGGTTGCCGCGGCGCGAGCCCACGGTCTTGGCGCTGATGTGAATGGTGTTGTCCTGCTGCACCAGGGCCACTTCGATCTCGTCGAGCCCGAGTTCGGCGGCTTCCTGGTTGACGCCTCCGGCCTGCTTGGTGACTTCGACGATCACTTCGTCCTTCTTGCCCGCGCTGACGTCGATCGAGCCGTTGAACGTGTCGACGATGATCTGCGGCGCGGCGCCGGTCTCGAACGTTTCGGCCACCGTCGAGCGGGCTGTGACCATCGAGGTCAGGTCGAGCAGATTGCAGCCTGCCAATGCAGCCAGGCCCAGTAGAATTGCCAGCAGCGCGGCGGAGCCGGTTGTTCGAGTGCCTGCCATGGTCGTCCTCGCTGAGCTTTCTGCTCGTGGTCTTTGGGGGGTTTTTGAAAGACGGAAACGGCCTCTGGAAATCGTATTCGCTGCTCGGCGCCGATCTTGGCACGAAACGGCCGCTCGCCGGCGGCCGGGCCCCTGCCGGTCCCCGGCTTCGCCGCGGCGCACCCCCAAATGCCTTGCCAGCGGCAGCCGGATGGCCGATAGTAGGGCCGAATTGGCGGCCAGGCGTGCCCGCAGGCCCGGCTTCATGATGGCCGCAACTGCCGCCCCCTGCAATCGGCCGAGGTCGAGGGAGACGATCGCACGATGACGCGCCAAGTCGGTGTGGGGCTGATCGGATCGGGGTTCGTCTCGGCGATTCATGCCGAGGCGCTGGCCCGGGTGGCCGGGGCGCGGGTCGTGGCGGTGGCTTCGCCCACGGCCGGCCACGCCGAGCAATTTGCCGCCCGATTCGTGATTCCCCAGCATTTTGTCGACTATCGAAAGCTGCTCGAGCGGCCCGACGTCGATCTGGTGGCCATCGGCGCGCCCAACGACCTGCACGCCCAGGTGACGCTCGATGCCGCTGCGGCCGGCAAGCACGTGGTGGTCGAAAAGCCGCTGGCGCTCAACCTGGCCGAGGCCGAGGCGATGATCGCCGGCTGCCGCCGCGCGGGCGTCAAGCTGATGTACGCCGAAGAGCTGTGCTTTGCCCCCAAGTACGTGCGGCTGAAAGCCCTATTGGACTCGGGCGCGCTGGGCAAGCCCGTTCTGATCAAGCAATCGGAAAAGCACGACGGGCCGCACGCGCCGCATTTTTGGGACGTCGAGCGATCCGGCGGCGGCGTGACAATGGACATGGGTTGCCACGCGATCCAGTTCTTCCGCTGGATGCTGGGCGGCGCCGAAGTTTGCTCGGTGTACGCCCAGATGAGCACGTCGGTGCACGCCGAGCGGACGCGGGGCGACGACAACGCGATCTTGATTTTCGAAATGGCCGGCGGCTGCACGGCGATGGCCGAGGAAAGCTGGACCAAGCCCGGCGGCATGGACGATCGGGCCGAAGTGTACGGGTCCGAGGGGGTCGCCTACGCGGACCTGCTGCGAGGCAATTCGATCCTGGCGTACAGCACGCGCGGCTACGACTACGCGGTGGAAAAGGCAGGTTCGACGCAAGGTTGGAGCTTCGCCGTTTACGAAGAGCTGTGGAACTACGGATTTCCGCAGGAGTTCGAGCACTTCGTCGACTGCGTGGCCAACGACAAGCCGCCGCTGGTGACGGGCGACGATGGCCGCGCGGTCCTGGAAGTCTTGTTCGCGGCCTACGCGTCGGCCAAGTCGGGGCGGAAGGAGTTGCTGCCGTTTGCGAACGATGCCAAGCGGCCGATCGACTTGTGGCGGGCGGCGGGCGGGAGGCCGGAGGCCGGAGGTGCGAAGAAGACAGGTGGCGGCCGCCGGTAGCGGGCGAGGGGGAATCACGCAATGCGAACTCGCGCGCTGGGCGTCGATATCGGCGGGACGAAAATCGCGGTGGCGGCCGTCGACGCGGCCGGCGCGATCGCCGCACGGGTGACGATCGCCACCGAAGCGGAGCTGGGATTCGAGCGCGCCGTCGGGCGGATCGTCGAATCGGCCGGCGCGGTGCTGGCCGAGGCCGGCTGGACGCTGGGCGAACTGTGCGGCGCCGGCGTCGGCTGCACCGGGCCGGTCAGCGCCGAGCGCGGGGTGATCGACAATCCGTACACGCTCGGCGGCTGGCAGGATTGCGACATCGTCTCGGCGCTGGGCGGCGCGCTCAAACTGCCGGTGCGGCTGGAGAACGATGCCGACGCGGCGGCCCTGGGCGAGTGCTTCGGCGGCGCGGGGCGAGGCTTTCGTCAAGTCGTGATGCTGACGCTCGGCACCGGCGTGGGTGGCGGCGCCGTGATCGACGGCCAGGTGTATCGCGGCACGCGCGGCGAACACCCCGAGCTGGGGCACATCCCCATCGATCCGGCCGGGCCCGAGTGTTATTGCGGCACGCGCGGCTGCCTGGAGGCGATCGCCTCGGGCACGGCCATCGCGGCAGCGGGACGCGAGGCGGGCTATGCCACGAGCCGCGACGTGTTTGCCGCCGCGGCCCAAGGCCAACCGCCCGCGCGGGCCATCGTCGAACGGGCGGCAGGCTGCCATGGAGATGGCCGCCTGGACCATCGCCCATACGTTCATGCCCGAGCGAATCGTGCTGGGCGGGGGCATCGTCGACGAGCACTACGAGCTGTTTGGCCCGGTGGTCGAGCGAGCGTTGGCGCGGGCCACGATGGTGCCATCCGGCGGCACAAGCGTGGCGCGAGCCGCGTTGGGAAACGATGCGGGGCTGGTCGGGGCCGCGAGCCTGGTGTTGCGAGGCTCGATTCCCTGATGCGCGCGAGCAACTGCCGGCCGTCTACCACAGCAATCCGCTAGTGGCCCAGATCAACAGCAGGATCAGTCCGACGATGGCGCCGCCGCCGACCAAGCCCAGCACGATCGTGATCGCGGCCCGCTTCATCCGGTCGTCGTCGGGGTGGCGGTGGATGGTTTGCAGCGGACCGGTCCGTAGCGGCGAGGCCGGCGGCAAGGCCGGCGCGGTGAGCAGTTGATCCATCAGATCGGGCGTCTTGGACAAGTTAGGCACGGCGCCGGCGGGTGCAGCGGGCTTGGACGTGCCCGAGCCCGGTGCATTCTTGATACCCGAAGCGCCCGGTTTATTGATGCCCGATGCAGGGGGTTTCTTGATGCCCGATGCACCGGGTTTCTTGATGCCGGACGACTTGCCGTTTTTCACTCCCGATGAGGAACCGGGGTGAATCGAGGATGAAGGGCCTTTCGCGCCGAGCCGCCGGAAGCTTTGACGCCGGAACCGGCGCCGCTGAGCGCGCTTTCGCTGGGCTTGCGGCGGCCTGGCTCGTCGTCGATCGGAGCCAAGGTGAGGTTCTCGTTGAGCGAGGGTCCGGGCGGCGCCGGGAGAATCGTGCGTGCCGATCGCGCGGCCGGCGAGCCAATCGGCCAGCGCTTGTGCGACATCCTCGGCCGTCTGGTAGCGATCCTCGGCCTTCTTGGCCATCATCTTGCGGCAAATGTTGACCAGCGCCGGAGGCGCGTCGGGCCGGGTCAGGCAAATGTCGGCAGGCTCGCCGCTTTGATGCTGCAACAGCCGCTGTGGAATCGTGCCCTGCGGAAACGGCGCGTCGCCGGTCAACAGGAAATACAGCGTGCAGCCCAGGCTGTAAATGTCGGCCCGCGCGTCGACCGAGTGGCTGTCGATGGCTTGCTCGGGCGCCAAGTAGTCGACCGTGCCGATCATCTTCTGATCGTACTCGCGCGTGAGCGAGCCCTGGCTATCGTCGGAGAAGCGGGCCAGGCCCATGTCGAGAATCTTGATCGTGCCGTTCTTGTCGACCAGCAAGTTAGCCGGCTTGATGTCGCGATGGATCAGGCCCGCGGCATGGGCATAAGCGAGTCCCTCGGCGGCCTGGCGGATGTAGTCGGCGGCCGTGGTGTACGGCAGCGGTCCGCTGCGACTGACGACGATCTGCAGATCGGTGCCGTCGACGTATTCCATCACCAGATAGTGGATGTTGCCGTCGTGGTCGACGTCGAAGGCCCGCACCATGTTGGGGTGGTTGAGCTGGGCCGAGGCGCGGGCTTCCTGGTGGAAGCGCTCGAGATAGGCGGAATGGCCAGCCATGTGGTTCGGCAGCAGCTTGATGGCCACGCGATGGCGCATCACCTGGTGCTCGGCCAGATAGACGGCGCCCATGCCGCCGGTGCCGATATGGTTGAGCAGTTTGTATTTACCGAGATAGAAGCCCTTGTGGCGGCCTTGCAACAGTTTTTCGCTGTGCCACTCGGTGAGCAGGCCGGCCTTGGTGAGCATCGAGGCGATGATGCCGCTGTCCTTGACCGAAGGGTCGACGCTGGAGAGAGCCTGGTTGAGTCGTTCGTCGTCGACTAACCCGCTCTTCTTCACCAGGTCAACGAACTGATCGACCTTCATCTTGGCCATCGCGTCGAAGCAAGAAAAATCGGGAAACTTTTACCCGTTCATTATAATATCAATTCTCATCGGCATTGGTAGAGTGCCGAGCCGCCCAAAAGTCCATGGTGGAGCCATTTTGTGGCTCGTGGCCGGCAGGCGGCGCGGTTCGATTTTGGGCGTCGGGTCGGGCCGAGCGCGTGACGAGCGATTCATCCTTGAATGCGGAATCAATGGCTCCGGAAATATGGGCCCCTGGCCGAGTGCGCCGCCCGCGCGGCCCCGCTCGGCGGGAATCGCTAAGTTTCGATGTGAGCGCCCCGCCCGTTGGCAGTCCGTGAGTCTCGGATCGTGATTCTCGACTTCTTGTTCTTTGCAGTCAACCTTTTCGGCCCGCTCGGCCCCCGCCGCGCCATCGCCGGCGAACCGTTCAGCGTTCGCCGCCCCAGCCGGGCAACGACCGCACGCCGCCCATCGCCGGCACCGGCCCGAGCTGCCGCACGCCGGTGGTGCGCCGCGAATAAGGGTACTGCGGAGTTCCGTATTGGTTGTAGTGCACCGGGCCCCAATAGCCCGACTGCGCCGGATAATTCGATCGGCCAGTACCGGAGTAGGAATAGACGCGCGGATGGCGCTGGGCGTAGAACGTGGCGTAGCTCTGCGCGTCGTAGGGTACCCACTGCTTGCCGGTCCAGTAGACCCACTTCTCGGTCGGCAGCCAGTACCACCAGGTATCGTGATGGCGGCGGAATCGCCAGGCGTCGCCACTGGCCTGGGCGGCCGCGGGCTGGGCCGCTCCCGCCGCTGAGGGCGCGGGCTGCTCGCCGCTGGGTGCCGGCTGCTCGGCGGCAGGACCTGGCGGTGTGGTGGCCGGAGGATCGGCAGCCAGACAGCTCTGGGCGATCGACCAGGAACAAACAAGTGCCGCGCCAACGATGCTGAGGCGATTCATGGTAGACCCCCTTGCCTGGCAAGACGTTGAGAGTGCCGCGTTTTCACAGCCCGTTTCAATTATCTCACCAGCGAAAACCCGCGGCAAGCGGATGCTCCGCCAGGAAGGGGGGCGAGACCGGCTGCAGCCCGCGCTGGCCGGGGCTTTGCGGGCCGGTCGTGCGATGGCCGAGCGGCGCGATTGAGCGGCCCGTGAGGATCGCGCGGCGGGCCGGCTCGGTTGCCACGCTCATGTAGTCCGACCGCGCTCGGTTGTCATGCGGGGGCCACTCGGTGGCTTGCCCAGGCAGTGAGGAAGCACGGGTGTCTGCCAAGCAGCCGCCCGTGGCACCCAGTGCTGGCCCGAGACAAATGACCGTGGCCGGCGGGCTAGCGGGCCGCCGGGGCATCCAATTGTGGACCGGCGGCCGTGGCGGTGGCGGTTTCGTCAGCCTCGAGGGTCGCCGAGGCTTGTCGGACCGGGCTCGATGCGGTCCTCGTCGGGGCCAGCCGCCTGCCGACGACGACCTTCGTCAGCGGGAATTTCGACCGCGCTCGCTCGCAGGAGATTTCGGCCACTGGCTCCCACTCGAAGGTGATCTCGGGCGTTTCGAAGAAAGGATCGTCGACGTAGCAGAAGTAGGTGTTCGTGAAGTCCGAGGGGGCCTTTCCCGTGTCGGTGGCTTTGCGCAGCTCGATGGCCTCGCCGTAGTAGTAAGCGAAGAGGTGGTGCACGGGACCCAAGCTCAATAGCTGTTCGCCCTGGGGGATCTGCTGGCGCACCGAGGCGATGGCCGCGCGCGGGTCGTTGCTTTTGCGCATCTGCATGCTGATGACGATGCCCGCCGACGTGAGACCCATGAAGGCGCCGATGGCCAGCACGCCGAGCTGTCCGCGGGCCAGGCTCGTGCCGCGAGCCGACGCGACGAGCGCGGCGGCCGCGGCGATGGCCGCGGCAAGGTATCCGAGCGCGAACGCCGGCGAGACAGCCTGGTCGAGTCCTTTGAGCGGTGAGAGGCCCAGCCAGCACGCGCTGCCCACGACCGCGGCGGCCGCCAGGATGAGGACCGAGCCGAGCGAGAGGTAACGGTCCCAACAGCGCAGCCAGAACGAATCGCGCGACGAGGCCCAGCAGCGCTCGATGGCCAGGCCGATCACCAGCGCCAGGCAAGGATAGAGCGACATGAAGTAGCGGGGTCGCGAGTCGGCCGGCAGCCAGCACGTCGGAAAGGCGACGGCCACGGCCGTCAGCATGAAGCCGAACATCGGCCGGGCAGCACCGAGGTTCGAGCGAAACCAGCGCGTGGGCACGACCAGCAGCATGAGCGACCAGGGGAGCGTCGAGGCGATGACCTCGAACGGATAGGCGCCCCAGCACGCCAGGGCGTGGGGCAGCGTGCCGTATTGGAATCGCGTGCCGACGTGGCCGCCTTCGCTCCAGATCGCCTCCACGCCGGCGGGGCCGACTTTCAACAGAAACGGCAGTTGCCAACAACCCAATACGAGGGCGAAGGCGGCCAGGCCTGCCAGGTGCCAGCGGCTAAATAGAAACCGCCAATCGCGGCGCCAGGCGAGGAACACCGTCGTGATCGCCACGAAGTACAGCGGGCCTTGCGGGCCTTTGGCCAATCCGGCGACCGCCGCCAGCGCATAACCGGCACACCAAGCCCGCCGCGGGTCGCGGCGCCGGTCGTAGCCGTAGTGCCAGGTGAGCAGGGCCGCGGCCGTGGCCAGCGTCAACAGCGAGTCGCTCTCGGCCAGGCGGCCCAGTTGCAGCACTTGGGCCATCGTCGGATACGCGACCGCGGCGGCCAGCGCGCCCAAGCGCGACAGGTAGTTGCGGCCGTAGAGATAAATGAGCACGCTGGCGAGCAACGTGGCCACGACGGTGGGCAGTCGGACCGCGACGAGGTCGAGCCGCCCGCGCAGTTGGGCGGCAGCCAACATGGCCCAGCTATTCAAGGGAGGCCGGTCGAGAAACGGTTTGCCTTGCTGTCGGGGCACGAGCAGGTCGCCGGTCTCGCGCATTTCTTGCGCGACCCGAGCCCAGCGCGATTCCTCGCCGCGAATGCTCAAGTCGGTGAGCCGCACGAAATAGAGCAAGGCCACGAGCAGCACGACGACGAGCAGCTCGCGCTCGCGCCACGCGGCGCCCGGGGGACCGGCGGCCCGGGTGCTCGCAGGGGAGGGACCCTCGAGGCAACCTGATAGCATCGCAGTCGCTCCCCTAGTGGAAACAACCGACTCCACGGCAAAAGGCAATCGGGGCGGGCAATTAGCTAGCGGATCAATAGGTTTTTGGGCCGGCAGCGTCAAGATCAACTGCGAGGGAAAGACGGCGCGTCTCGATGCTTCGCACGCTATCGGCCGCGGCGGTTTCGCGTGTCGGCAGGGAACGGGGCCGCGGCGGCACTGGCTGCTTTGCGCTAGCCCGGCGGCACGGGTGTGGCTATCATCTGGCCCGCTTGATACGAGAGTATTTCCTCGAAGGAGCGAGGGAGATGATCACGCTTTTGGAACAGCCGCGGCCGGCCAGCCCGATCGCGGCGCGCCGCCTGGGGGCGCACCTGTCGGTGGTGATTCCCGTCTATCGCGGCGCCGGCACGATCGGCCGCCTGGTGCACGCGCTGGTGGCCTGCCTCGGCCAGCGCTATCCGTTGGAGATCGTGCTGGTCAACGATGGCAGCCCGGACAACTCGGCCGAGGTATGCCGCTCGCTGGCCGGCGCGTTCTCGTTCGTGAAGTTCGTCAACCTTTCGCGGAACTATGGCGAGCACAACGCGGTGATGGCCGGTCTCCACCAGGCCACCGGGCAATACGTCGTCGTGATGGACGATGACTTCCAGAATCCGCCCGACGAAGTCGTCAAGCTGGTCGAGGAAATCGACAAGGGCTACGACGTCGTGTTCGCTCAATACGCCATCAAACAACATCATGTCTTGCGCAACCTCGGCAGCCGGTTGAACGACTACGCCGCCCGCGTGTTGCTCGACAAGCCGCGCGATTTGTACCTGGCGAGTTTCAAGGTGCTCAGCCGGTTCGTCGTCGACGAGCTGGTGAAGTATGACGGGCCCTACCCGTACGTCGACGGGTTGGTGCTGCGGCTGACCCGCAACTACTCGCGCGTGCTGGTGGCCCACGAGCCGCGCCGCGAGGGGCGTTCGGGCTACACGCTGCGCAAGCTCGTGTCGCTGTACCTCAACATGTTCACGAACTTCTCGATTCTGCCGCTGCGGCTGGCCTCGTGTGCGGGGCTCGTTTCATCGCTGCTGGGGCTGGCGATGGCGGTGTGGTTCGTGGTCGAGCGGGTATTCGATCCCACGGTGCCGGCCGGCTGGGCCTCGGTGATCGTGTCGCTGTTCATCATCGGCGGCATCCAACTGTTCGCCCTGGGGATGATCGGCGAATACCTGGGGCGGCTGTTTCTCAAGGAAAACGGGCGGCCGCAGTTCGTGGTGCGCGAAAAGCTCAATTGCGAAGGGCCCCGGCGAGGCATGACGGGATGATCGCCTACGACCCGTTTCGCGGCCGCAACGTGCTGGTGACCGGCGGCCTGGGCTTCCTCGGCAGCAACCTGGCGCAAAGTCTGGTGCGGCTGGGAGCGCGGGTGACGATCGTCGACGCGCTGTTGGAAGGTTTTGGCGGCTCGCTGGCCAACGTGGCCGAAATCCGCGACCAGGTGGACGTGCGGATTGCCGATCTGCGCGACACGGCGGCGGTCGAAACGGCGGTGCGCGAGCAGGATTACATCTTCAACCTGGCAGCCCAGGTGAGCCACGGCGACAGCATGCGCGATCCGCAGCTCGACCTGGCGCTCAACTGCCTGGCCACGGTGAACCTGTTGGAAGCCTGCCGCAAACACAACCCGGCTGCCCGGTTGTTGTACACCTCGACGCGGCAGGTATACGGGCGGCCGCGGCGTCTGCCGGTCGACGAGGACCACCCGACGCTGCCGGTCGACGCCAACGGCATCAACAAGCTGGCGGCCGAGCATTATCATTTACTGTACGACGCGACCTACGGCATTCGCTCGACCGTGCTGCGGCTGACGAACACGTTCGGCCCCCGGCAACAGATTCGCAACAACCGGCAGGGCTTCGCCACGGTGTTCCTGCGACAGGCGCTCAAGGGCGAAACGATCAGCCTGTACGGCGGCGGCCGGCAGCTTCGCGATTTCAACTACGTCGACGACGTGGTGAGCGCCATGCTGGCGGCCATTACCAGCGAGGCCTGCCAGGGGCGTTGCTTCAACCTGGGAGCCGAGCGCCCCCACTCGCTGGTCGAGTTCGTCGACGCGCTGCGAAAGTTTTGCGACTTCCGCGCGGTCGCGGTCCCCTTTCCCGACGAGCAAAAGCGAATCGACATTGGCGATTACGTGGCGGACTATTCGCGGTTTCGCGCCGCGACCGGCTGGCGGCCGCGCGTTGCGCTGGAAGAGGGGCTCGCCGAAACCGTCGCGTTCTACCGTCGGCACAGGGATGTTTACTGGACATGAGTCGCACCATGACCCTTGGCGCGTTGGAAACGCCCGTCCGCGCGTTCGACTACGTCGAGCAATTCGCCGGCATTCGCCAGGAGATTCTGCGGGCCATCGAGGCGGTGCTCGACTCGGGCTCGCTCGTGCTCGGCCCGCGTGTCGAGGCCTTCGAGCGCGATTTCGCGCGTTACCTGGCCGGCGGCGGCCACGGCGTGGGGGTTGGCAACGGCACCGATGCGCTGGCGATCGCCCTGCGGGCCGTCGGGGTGCACCCGGGCGACGAGGTGATCACGGTGGCCAATACTGCGGTCGCCACGGCCACGGCGATTCGCATGTGCGGCGCCAGGCCGGTGTTTTGCGAAATCGATCCCGACACACTGTTGATGGACCTGGATAGTGCCGAGGCATGCGTCTCGGATCGCACCGAGGCCATCGTACCGGTGCACTTGTTCGGCGGGGCGGTCGACATGCCGGCCGTGATGCGGCTGGCCGCGCGGCACGGCCTGGCCGTGGTCGAAGATTGCGCAGTCGTGCGGCACGACGTGGAACGGGCAGATGACCGGCACGTTCGCCGACGTCGGCTGCTTTTCGTTCTACCCAACCAAGAATCTCGGGGCTTATGGCGACGGCGGGCTGTGTTTCACCCGCGACCCGGACCTGGCCGAGACCATGCGTCAATTGCGGGCCTACGGCTGCGACCGGCCGAACAATTGTCTGCGCGAGGGGTTCAACAGCCGCCTGGACGAGCTGCAGGCGGCCGTGCTCGGCGTGAAGTTGCCGCACCTCGATGGCTGGCTGGCCCAGCGCCGCGCCGTGGGGCGACTGTATGACGAGCTGCTGTTGCCGACGATCGACCGGCCGAACTGGACGTGCGCGGTTGAGGCGAGCTACCACCTGTTCGTCGTGGCTGTCGACGAGCGCGAGGCGCTGCTGGCGCGGCTGGCTGCCGAAGGAATCGGCTACGGCATTCACTACCCGACGCCCATTCATCGCATGGAAGGATTTGCTTTTCTCGATTACGAGCAGGGATCGCTGCCGATCACCGAGGCGATGTCCGAGCGCGTCGTCTCGCTCCCCTGCTATCCGGAACTTTCGCAATCCGCGGTGCGGTGCGTGGCCGCGGTTGTCAACGCCGCCACCCAGACGTCCCAGCATGTCAGAAAAACCGCAGCCTGAATGGACGCGCCTTGTCGTGTTCGGCGTGATGGGCACGGCCAATACGGCCGCCTGCTTCGGCGTCTACGCGGCCCTGATCGACGTTTGCGGCTGGCACTACAACGCGGCGCTGGTGGCCGATTACCTGGCCGGGGCCGTGCTCGGCTTCGCGCTGCATCGCCTGGCGACCTTTGGCGATCGGCGGCATCTGCGGTTCGCCTGCAGCAAGTACGTGCTGACGCTGGTGGCCGCGCTCGGGTTGAATTTCGTGCTGCTGGAGGCCGCCGTCGAGCGGCTCGGGCTGGGGGCGCTCGTGGGCCAGGCGGTGTCGCTGACCTTGGTGACGCTGGTCAGCTACGCCCTGCAAACGCACTGGGTGTTTCGTTCCCACGCCCCGCCGTCAGCCGTCGACGCCGCCCAGCCTGGGCGGCGACGGGCCGCTTAGGGCACGCCGCTTCTTGCTGCTTCCGCGTGGCGCTCGTTCTCGAGACCGGCAGCGGCGTGTTGGCGATGCCGGGCTTTTGCCCTGTCATGGTGTTGCCGGAAGAGTTTCAATCTTCCGCGACGAACCGGGTGACTTCCTCCCAGCGCGGGATCGAGTCGATCGCCCCGGCCCGCGACACGCACAGCGCCGCCGCGCGGGTCGCCAGCCGCAAGCGCTCCTGGGGCTCCAGTCCGCGCTCGACGCCGGCCAGGTAGTAGCCGAGAAACGTGTCGCCGGCCGCCGTCGTGTCGACGACTTCGATGGGATGGGCCGGATACGCCAGCGTCGAGCCCTCGGCCGCGCGGACGACGCCCTGCGGCCCCAGCGTGAGCACGATCTCGCAGCCCGGCAGCAGGGTGGCCAGCTCGCCAAGCGCCGCCTCGGGCGTCCGGTGGCCCGTCAGGGCGGCGGCCTCGCTTTCGTTGAGGCACAACAGGTCGACCAGCTCCAGCGGGTAGCCGGCCACGCGTTCGTCGGCCGGCGCCGGGTTGAAGGCCACGTGCAGCCCGCGCTTGCGCCGCGCGGATGGCGTGGTCGACGGCGCTGGTCTCGTTTTGCACGAGCAGCCAGTCGCCCTGGACGCGCAGGGCGATCGCTGCGTCGACTTCGTCAGGCGTGATTTCGCCGTTGGCAGCGGCGACGACCACGATCGCGTTGTCGCCGGCGTCGTCGACCTGGATCAGGGCCTGTCCGCTGGGTCCCGCTGAAACGCTGATCGCGCGGGTATCGACGCCTTCAGCGGCCAGCCGCTCGACGAGCCAGCGGCCGTCGGGCCCGACCTTGCCCAAGTGAGCCACGGCCGCCCCGGCGCGGGCCAGCGCCACCGACTGGTTGGCCCCCTTGCCGCCGGCGAACTCGCACAGCGAGCGGGCAGCGATCGTCTCCCCCTCGGCGCACGACGTGGCCCACGCGCACTACGCGGTCGACGTTCAACGAGCCGAAGTTCAAGATCGCCATGGCGGTCGGCGGGCCAAAAGGTTTAAGCCCAAGCGGTCACTTGTCGGCAGGCTCGAACAGGTCGATTTGCTCGTGCATCGTGTACAGCCGCACGCGGCCCTGGTCGTCGAACACGACCATGCCGCTCGACTTGTCGTCGACGATCGGGTTTTGCGGATACTTCGTCCAGTGCAGCAGGTCCTCGCTGCGGGCGACGCACGTGTTCCAAACCCGCGGGCGGGCCCGGTTGTTGCCGTGATAGTAGGCGAAGTACGCGCCGTCGCGCTTGATGACCTGGTCCATCGCGATCAGTGATTTGTCGTAGTCGGCCGGCCCGGGCACGAGCACCGGCTCGTCCTGCACGTGAGTCCAGACCTTCGTGTCCTTCGACGCTGCCAGCCACACGCCCAGGTCGGCCCGTTCGTAGAACAGATACCAGGTACCGTTTTCGCGCCAGGCCGTGGGGGTGCCGTAGACGCCCTTGGCGATGGGCTGGCCGTTGGCGTAGCGAATGTCGAGCTGGCCCTGGCGCGTCCAGTGGGTTTTGTCCTTGGAAGTGAACAGGTGCGGCTGGTCGCCGCGCCCTTCGGCGAACAGGTAATAGGTGTCGCCGTCCTTGACGACCATCATGTCTTCGATCCACTGATCGCGCAGCAGGGGATTGCCGGGCCAGCGCGTCCACTTCACGCCGTCGGGCGACGTGGCGTAGCCGAGCAGCTTGATGCCCTCGCGCGTGCCGTCGTAGCCGGTGTACCAGAGGTGATAGCCGTCGGCTTCGCGCAGGATCCAGCCGCGCTCGCGAATCTTCACGTCCCAGTGGCCGGGGCCTTCGCCGCTAAACACCGGGTTGTGCGCGTCGGGCACGAAGTTGACCAGCTCGGCGGGGAAACGGGCGCGGGCTTCGGCGACCGCTGGCTGCTGGCTTGCGGCGGGCTCGGCCCCCTGCCCCGTTGCCGGCAGCGTGACCAGCGCCAGTAGCAGCCAGGCGGTGGCCAGGGTGGCGACTCGGGTACGTTGAATCCGAGTGCGCGAATCCGTCCCCGCGCTGACAACCGGGGCTCGCCGTCGGTGCTGGTCGAGATTGACTGCCCGCATGCGTGGTTTCCTTCGGTGCAGGGCGGATTGAATCGCGCGCCCATCATACCGCTGATCGTGTTTGGCAGCGACGAATGGGGGCTGGCTTTTCGCTGCGTGTCGGGGGTCCGCTGGCCGCTGGGCGAAGCTGGCGGTAGAATCCGGGCACCGGTCTCCTGGTGGCATTCGGCTCCGGCGGTTTCTCGGTTCCCATAGGCGTGCTCTCGCGTGTCGTTGGCGATTCGCTGCTCGAATCTGGTGAAGACCTACGAAGGCCGGCCGCCGGTCGAAGCCGTGCGCGGGCTCGACCTGGAGGTCGTCCGCGGCGAGTGCTTCGGCCTGCTGGGGCCCAACGGCGCCGGCAAGACGACGACCATCGAAATCCTCGAAGGCCTGCTGGCGCCCACCTCGGGCGACGTGGAAGTCCTGGGGCTCCGCTGGGGGCAGGCCGACAACGAGATTCGCCAGCGGATCGGCATCTCGCTGCAAGAGACGCGGCTCGTCGGACAAGCTGACCGTGCTGGAGACGCTGACGCTTGTTTCGCAGCTTCTACCGCGCGGGGCTCGACCCGGCGAGGTCGTGTCGCGCGTCTCGCTCGACGAGAAGGCCGACGCCCGGGTCGGCAATCTTTCCGGCGGGCAGAAGCAGCGGCTGGCCGTGGCCTGCGCGCTGGTCGGCGACCCGGAGCTGTTGTTTCTCGACGAGCCGACCACGGGGCTCGATCCGCAGTCGCGGCGGCAGCTTTGGGAGATCATCCGCGAAATTCGCGCCGCCGGCCGCACGGTCCTGCTGACGACGCACTACATGGACGAGGCCGAGCGGCTCTGCGACCGCGTGGCGATCGTCGACCTGGGCCGCGTGATCGCGCTGGGCTCGCCGCGCGGGCTGATCGCCACGCCTGGGCGGCGAGCACGTCATCGAGTTCACCTTGCAGGGCGACGGCCAGCAGCGGCTCGTCGAGCGGCAGCAGCTGGCCGGCCTGCCGGCGGTCAGCGCCGTGCGCCAGCGAGAATGGCCATCTGAGCCTGTCGGTGGCCGAGCCGCACGTCGCGCTGCCCGCGCTGATCGAGCGGCTCGACCGGCTGGGCTGCCAGCTGACGAGCCTCACCACGCGGCACGCCAGCCTGGAAGACGTGTTCGTCAAGCTGGCCGGCAAGCACTTGAGCGACTGAGCGACGAAGCCATGCAACGAGACCCCCAAACGCTCGCCGAACCGCAAGAAACGCCGCTACTGGCCGCTGGGCGAGCTGATCCTGGCGCGGCTCCGCGAATTCTATCGCGAGCCCGAGGCGCTGTTCTGGGTCTATGGCTTTCCGATTCTGATGATCGTTGGGCTGGGCATCGCCTTTCGCAACCAGCCGGTCGAGCGGATCACGGTCGACGTCGAACAAAGCCCGCGGGCCGAGGCGGTCGAGAAAGCACTGGCGGCCAGACGAGCGGTTCGTCGTGGGCATCTACTCGCCGAGGAGAGGCTCGCGCCGGCTGCGCAGCGGCCGCACGGCGCTGGTCGTGCACGGCCGAGCGAAGCCAGCGGGGCCGAGCCACGCTACGACTATCACCTTCGATTCGTCGCGGCCCGAGAGCGTGCTGGCCGCAACGCGGCCGACGATGCGCTGCAACGAGCGGCCGGACGCAAGGATTTGATCGCCGTCGACGAGCATGCCTTCGACGAGCCGGGCGGGCGGTACATCGATTTCCTGGTGCCGGGCCTGCTGGGCATGAGCCTGATGGGCGGCGGACTGTGGGGCGTCGGTTTCGTGACGGTCGACATGCGCATTCGCAAGCTGCTCAAACGGTTTCTGGCCACGCCCATGCGCCGCGGCGATTTTCTGGCCGGCGTGATGATCAGCCGGCTGCTGTTCATGGTGCCCGAGGTGCTCGTGCTGCTGGCATTCGCCTGGCTGGCGTTCGGCGTGGTGGTGTACGGCAGCCTGCTGGCCGTGCTGTTTCTGATTCTGCTGGGCGCGGTGATGTTCGCCGGCTTGGGGCTGCTGGTGGCCAGCCGGGCCAAGACGCTGGAAGCCGTGAGCGGGCTGATGAACCTGGTGATGCTGCCGATGTGGATGCTCTCGGGCATCTTCTTTTCGTCCGAGCGGTTTCCCGCCGCCGTGCAGCCGGCGATCAAGATCCTGCCACTGACGGCGCTGATCAATGCCTTGCGCGCCGTGATGCAGGACGGCGCCAGCCTGGCCTCGCAAGCCGGCGAAATCGGCATCCTGGCCGTGTGGGCCGTCGTCACGTTCGCATTGGCGCTGCGGTGGTTCCGCTGGATGTGAGCGCAATCGGCGGATCGCTTGTCGCCCTCGTTGCTTGTGCCGGCCGCTGCGGCTAACTTGTACCGTGAACCTGGCGGCGTGCAGAATTGCAAACAAACTTCGGCATTGGTTGCGGAGCGGCCCGATGAATCGATCTCTGGCGATCGTGGTGGCGTGTGGTTTGCTGCTCGCGGCGCGGGCGGCCCTGGCCGGGCGGCACGACAAGCGGCTCGACATTTACTGGATCGACGTCGAGGGAGGCGCGGCGACGCTCGTCGTCACGCCGGCCGGCGAAGCGGTGCTCATCGACACGGGCAATGCCGGCCACCGCGACCCGGATCGCATCGTGCAGACCGCCACCGCGCGAGGCGGGCCTGCGGCAGCTCGACCACGTGATCGTCACGCACTACCACAGCGATCATTTCGGCGGCGCGGCCATGCTCTCGACGATGCTGCCGATCAAGCACCTGCACGACAACGGCATCTTCGAAGGGATCGTCGACCGGCCCGATCCGAGCTACCTCGATTTCAAAGCCGGTCGCCGCAGCGTGATCTCGCCGGGCGATCAGATCGAGCTGACTCAGGCCGCCGGCGCAGCGGCGGTTTCGATTCGCTGCCTCGGCACGCGGCAGAAATACGTCGACCCGCCGGCCGGGGCGAAGCCGACCGAGGGCTGTGCCGAGTCGCGGGCGAAACCGATCGATACCACCGACAACGCCAACAGCGTGGTGTCGCTGGTCGCGTTTGGGCCGTTTCGCTTTTTCGACGCCGGCGACCTCACCTGGAACCTCGAAAAAGAGCTGGTCTGCCCCACGAATCGCGTCGGCAAGGTCGATGTCTACCAGGCCAGCCACCACGGGCTGGACGCCAGCAACAACCCGCTCTTGATTCGCGCCTTGCAGCCGACCGTGGCCGTGATCAACAACGGCGTCACCAAGGGGTGCGACCCGCAGATGTTCGCCGCGCTGCGCAGACGCCCAGCGTGCAGGCGATCTACCAGATGCACCGCAACGAGCGCAACGACGGCTCACCAAACACCGAGCCCGAGCTGATCGCCAACGCCACGAAAGATTGCAAGGCCGCGTTCATCAAGGTGTCGGTACGCGCCCGACGGCCAGTCGTACACCGTGGCCGTGCCATCGACAGGCCACGAGCGGGAGTATCGCACTCGGCAGGATTGAGTTGGCCCCGCACCAGGAACTTTTTTGGTGCGCGTGGCGAGCGCCGGGCGTCAGCCCCGGGGATTTGTTGGCACGACAACACGGTGTCCAGACCAGTCCCCGGGCTGACGCCCGGGGCTCGCCAACGGTTGTGATTCGCCAACGGTTATGGCTCGTCGGTGATTGCGCAACGGAGAACGAACATGAACCAGGTGCGTTGGGGAGTTCTGAGTACGGCGCGGATCGGGTTGCTGAAGGTGATTCCCGCCATGCAGCGCGGGCGGAATTGCCCGGTGGTGGCGATCGCCTCGCGCAATCTGGCGCGGGCCAAGAAGGCGGCGGCCGAGCTGGGTATCGAGCGGGCGTACGGATCGTACGAAGCCTTGCTGGCCGATCCCGAGATCGACGCGATCTACAATCCGCTCCCCAACCACTTGCACGTCCGCTGGTCGATCGCCGCGCTCGAGGCCGGCAAGCACGTGCTCTGCGAAAAGCCGATCGGGCTGTCGGCCGCCGAGGGCCAGCAACTGGTCGACGCCGCGCGGCGCCATCCGCGGCTCAAGGTGATGGAAGCCTTCATGTACCGCCATCACCCGCAATGGCGGCGGGCGAAGTCGATCGTCATGGCGGGCGGCATCGGCGAATTGCGGACCATCCAGTCGTTCTTTTCCTACGACAACCCCGACCCGACGAACATCCGCAACCAGGCCGAGATCGGCGGCGGCGGGATGTTCGACATCGGCTGCTATTCGATCTCGCTGTCGCGGTTCATTTTCGACGACGAGCCGCGGCGGGCCCTGGGGATCGTCGAGTTCGATCACCGCTTGGGCATCGACCGGCTGGCCTCGGCGATTCTCGACTTTGGTGCGGGCACGTCGACTTTCACCTGCGCCACGCAGTTGTCGCCTTTTCAGCGCGTGAACCTATTTGGCACCGAGGGGCGCGTGGAAATCGACATTCCCTTCAATGCCCCGCCCGACCGACCGTGCACGATGCGGCACGAGCGGCAGGGGCACACGGAAGAGATCGTGCTGCCGCTTTGCGACCAGTACACGATCCAGGGCGAGTTGTTTTCCGACGCCGTGCTGAACGACGCCAGCGTGCCTACGCCGATCGAAGACTCGGTGGCCAACATGCGCGTGATCGAAGCCGTGTTGGCCAGCCACCAGCGCGGCACGTGGGTGGCGGTGTGAGACGCGCAGTGGGGCTGAGCACGCGGGGCGTCCATTTCGATAGCGCTTCGACGCGCGGCTGCGCAATCGCGCAAAAGAAAAGCCCCCACCGTCCACGAGGAACGGCGGGGGCCACTCTTCGCCGGTCGGCGCCGCGCCTGTCTTCCGAGCGCGACGTCGAACTGGTGGGAGCTCTGGGGGGTAGGTTCAAGGGTTGCAAGTTCCCGGCGAGCTCTCGATCCTTCCGGCTGAAAAAGTCTCAACAAGGGGTTACGACTCTAGGACTGCCTCTCTCGTGTTGCCTGTGCTTCTCTCGGTTGCCTGTGCCTCTCGTGTGTCCCTCTCTCTAGTGCGTCCGTTGCTTGTCGCGGGCCAGCTTGGCAGCTTGTTCCCAAGCCAACCACCAGGCAGCCGCCTGGCTGGGCGCTTGAGAAATGATCCAATGCTTCCGACGATGGCCTGTGACAATCCAGACTCTTCCTTCCGGCCGCTCGACGCACAAGTCGCCCATGGCCCAACCACCACGGCGCAAGCGGTCCAGCGACAAATCGACCTTGGGATACGCGAGCATAGCTGAACTCCTTGATGGGCGCGAGTCAAACGCGCCGACCCCAAAACCGGACGAGAAAAAAGGAACCAGATGAGGGCGCCTTGCCGCCTCATTTTCCACGTCTGCCGAAGACATGCTGCAGACGGGACACCACAAGTTCACTTATGCTAACTACGCGTGTCGCGCAAATCGAGATGCAAGCGGAAATTATTTTGAAAAATCGGATTCGGCCCGCGGGGGCCGCGATTTTTTGCCGTTCGCGCCGTCGAAAAAAATGCTCGCCGACGCTCGCACCACTCCCTCATTCGCCGCTTTGATCGGCGATTATTCCCGCGCGCAAAACGCGCAGCCCTTGACAAGCCGCTCTTCCGTAGCTTGAGCCGCGCGCGCGTGGCCAGCGACCTTGGATCGCATGCGAACGATGCGCGCCCAACACGCACGCTGCCGCGAGTTTGCGTCGAGCGAGCGCTCGACGCGTGCAGCAAAGCGGAACGAGCGTTCCGTTTTTGCTCGCCGCCAGCGTCAGGCCGCGGCGGCGATTTTTTTGCGAATATGGTGCGCAATCGCCTGCAGTCCGCGCATCCGCACCATGCCCAGCGCCCGCGGATCGGCCAGGCCGAACCGCTCGACGACGTTGCTCTCCACCGCTAGCGCCTCGTCGGGCGTGGCGCCTGAGTAAATGTCGACCAGCAGGCTGACGAACCCCTTGACGGTCGGGGCCTCCGGCGCCACGTCGGCGTCGATGCGCACGCGGCCATCTTCGAGCGTAACCCACAAAAACACGGGCGTTTGGCACTCGACGACGCGGCCCATGCCCGCGTCGCGCTCGGCATGATACCTGGCCGGCAGCGGCGCCAGCTTCTCGGCGAATTCGAGCAGCAATTCCAAGCGCTCGCGCGGCTCGAGCTCGGCGAATTCGCCGGCGATCGATTCCAGGCGCTCGCGCGGCGCGTTCACGAACCGCTCCTGGCCGGCTCGGCTGGCGCGGCCTCGCCCGCGGGCGCAGACGGCTGGCCGGGGCCCTTTTCGATTGGCACTCCCACGGTGTTGCCCCACTCGGTCCACGATCCGTCGTAGTTTTTCACTTTGGGAAAGCCAAGCAGGTAGTGGAGCACGAACCAGGTGTGACTCGATCGCTCACCAATACGACAGTATGCGACCACCGGCCCGCGCCGCTTCAAGCCGCCTTCGCCCGCATAGATCTTCTCCAAGTCCTTGGCGCTCTTGAACGTGCCGTCGTCGTTGGCGGCGCGCGCCCAGGGGATGTTGCAGGCGCCAGGAATGTGCCCGCCGCGCAGCGCCCCCTCCTGCGGGTAGTCGGCCATGTGCAGCAGCTCGCCCGTGTACTCGCCGGGTGAGCGGACATCGACCAGTTGCTTGCCTGCGCGCTGGTGTTTGAGGACTTCGTCGCGAAACGCGCGGATCGACGAATCGGGATCGTGGGCCACGTAGTGGGTCCGGGGATAGCTGGTCTCGCCGTCGCGCGACCAGGGCCGGCCGTCGAGCTCCCAGCGCTTGCGGCCGCCGTCCATGATGCGGCAGTCGGCGTGGCCGTAGAGCTTGAACACCCACATGGCGTAGCAAGCCCACCAGTTGTTCTTGTCGCCGTAGAAGACGACGGTCGTGTCGGGTGCGATTCCCTTGGAGGAACAAAGCTCGGCGAAACGACCTTTGTCGATGTAGTCGCGGACGATCTGGTCCTGCAGGTCGTTGTGCCAGTCGATCTTGACGGCGCCCGGCACGTGGCCCTGCTGATACAAGAGCACGTCCTCGTCCGACTCGACGATGCGCACCTTGGGATCGTGGCGATGCTCGTCGACCCAGGCGGTGCTGACGAGCACTTCGGGATGTGCGTAGGATTTGGCCATCGGCGGAAAAGCTCTCCTGGCGAGTGCGGAAGGAACGGGCGCATGCCCAACATGGCGCGCCGCCGGCCGCGTACGGGCCGGTTTCGCGATTTTAGCGCTTCGCGGTCGGGAATGAAAGGGACCGCCGCCGGGCCTGGCCGGATCGAGCGCCGCGCGGGCCGCGGGTATAATCCATGAACCTGCTGCGAAGCTCGACTTTCCTGCCGGGGACCTGGCACGGCATGTTGCGACTGCTGGCGATCGTGTGCTGCGCTTTGATTGCCCCGTTCGCCCAAGGCGCGGTGATCGTGGTGGCCAATCGGACCGCCGAGCAGGTCGAATTCACCGTTGCGCCCGAGGCCCCTGCGACGCTGCGGCCGATTGGGCTGCGGCTTCCGCCGCGGCAGACGGTGCCGATCCTGGCCACCGTGCCCGCCGAGCTCTCGTTTGCAAGCGGCGAGGCGCGAAGACCTTGCGCGTGCTGCCCGACCACTTGTACTACTTCGGCGAGAAGGAGAAAGGCGTCGTCGAGCTGGCCGAGATCGGGCTGAGCGTCGAGATCGCGTTGTCGGGCAAGCCGGCGCAGGCAACCGCGCCCGCCCTGCCCGACGTGCTGGCCGCGTCGCAGCCGAGCCTGGTGATTCCCGTGAAGGTGCTGTACGACGACGCCGAGCGCATGGCGCGAGACAAATGGGAGGCGCGCATTCGGGCCCGCTTCGAGAAGGCCTCGCGGCTGTTCAAGCAGCATTGTTTCGTGGAGTTCAAGATCGTGGCGGTCGATCACTGGGCCAGCGATCCCGCGCTGACGGTGCTCGACGATGCCCTGCGCGAGTTCGAACAACGCGTCGAGCCGGCGCCGGCGCGGCTGGCGGTCGGCTTCACGGCCCAGCATCGACCGAATCCGCACCCGGCCGATAAGCTGATGGCCGGCACCCGCGGACCGCTGCACACCCACCTGCTGGTGCGCGAATGGGTGAACCACAACAGCGAACCCGAGCGGCTGGAAGTGCTGTGCCACGAGCTGGGACATTTTCTCGGTGCCGTGCACAGCCCCGAGCTGACGTCGGTGATGCGGCCGGCATTGGGCGATCGGCAGGCCCGGTTCAGGCGGTTCACGATTGGCTTCGACCCCTTGAACACGCTGGCCATGTGCCTGGTCACTCAGGAGCTGCGCGGCGGTGTGGCGACGCTGGGACGCGAGGTCGTGCCCGCCGAGCCGCCGGCGCTGGCGACCTTGTCGCTGGGCACCATGCCGTTGGCCGCGCGGCTGCAACTGTTGCGGATTTACGCCGAGATGTCGCGAGCCACGCCGTCCGATCCGACGGCCACGCGCTACTTGCGCCGCGTGCTGCGGCGCCAAGCCGCAAGCAGTCGAAGCCCGCCATCCGTAGCCGCCAGCCAATCGCGTCTCCTGCCCTCCTGCTCGCCTGCTCCCCCGCTCCATTTGACCCGGCGCGCTCGGTCGTTCACACTGTTGACGGCTCCCCCTGCCCTCCAATCTTTTCGTTTTGACGGTAACTCGATGCGAACCTTTACCTGTTTCTTGCTGGGACTGACGATGATGGCGATCGCGAATGCGGCGGCGGCCGACGACGTTCAGCCGCTGCGGGCGGGAATGATCGGCTTGGATACCTCGCACGCTCCGGCTTTTGCCGAGCTGCTCAACGGCCCCGAGGCGAAAGACGAGCTGTCGGGCGTGAAAGTCGTGGCCGCGTATCCCGGCGGCAGCCCCGACCTGCCGGCTAGTGCCACGCGCGTCGAGGGCTATACGAAGAAGCTGGCCGAAATGGGCATCGAGATCGTGCCCTCGGTCGAGGCTCTCTTGCCCAAGGTCGACGTCGTGCTGCTGGAGAGCGTCGACGGCCGGCCGCATTTGCAGCAAGTGCTGCCGGTGCTGCGGGCGGGCAAGCCGGTGTTCATCGACAAGCCGGTGGCCGGCACGCTGGCCGATGCGATCGTGATCTACGACGAGGCGCGGCGGCTGCGCGTGCCGTGCTTTTCCAGCTCGTCGCTGCGGTTCAGCCACGGCATCCTCGGCATGCGCAACGATTCGCGCGTCGGCAAGGTCGTCGGCTGCGAAGCCCGCGGGCCCTGCGAGCTGGAGCCGCATCATCCCGACTTGTTCTGGTACGGCATCCACGGCGTCGAAAGCCTGTTCACGATCATGGGCCCCGGCTGCCGCACGGTGTCGCGCGTGCATACCGACGGCACCGAGTTGGCGGTGGGAGTGTGGGAGGACGGCCGCATCGGCACGTTCCGCGGCCTACGGGCCGGCGCGCACGGCTACGGCGCGACGGTCTATGGCGACAAGGGAATCGTGCAAAGCGGCGGCTACGACGGCTACAAGCCGCTGGTGGTCGAGATCGTGCGATTTTTCAAGAGCAAGCAGCCGCCGGTCAGCGCCGACGAGACGCTGGAGATCTACGCCTTCATGGAAGCGGCCGACGAAAGCAAGCGGCAGGGCGGCACGCGGTGTCGCTCGACGAAGTCATGTCCAAGGCCAAAGCGGCCGCGGAAAAGACGGAAGCAACGATCGGCCGCTGATGCAAACGTTCCGCGTACACGAGTGATGGCGAGCCCAGGGCGTAAGCCCCGGGGCGAACGACCAGGTTTGCCACGACCACTTATGCCTCCGCGACCGATCACGCTACTGCGAAAGATTTGCCTGGCGCTGCCCGAGGCGCACGAAGTCGAGGCGTGGGGCGAGCCGACGTTTCGCGTGCGGAACAAGATCTTCGCGATGCATGCCAGCCCCAATAGCCATCATGGGCGCGGGCGGCCGGCGGTGTGGCTGAAAGCGGCGCCCGGCGAGCAGGCCCGCATGGTCACGGCCGCGCCGCTGTGTTTCTTCGCGCCGCCCTACGTGGGGCCCAGCGGCTGGATCGGCATCTGGCTCGACGGCGTGATGGAGTGGGAGGCCGTCGCGGAGTTCGTCGAAGACAGCTATCGGCTGGTCGCGCCAAAGCGGCTGTTGGAAGCGAACGAACGGCAAGCGATGCCGGCAAAGTCCCAGTCGAAATCGAAGCGGCGTGCGAAGCGCGTCTCGCGATGATTTTGCCAGCGCGTGCCAAGACGCCGGCGAGTGGATGCGATTAACGCCGGTTTCGGAGAGGTTTGGGATGTTGCTGGCGTTCGCTCATTCGAGTCGATTCGCGGTGCACGGCGTGTCTTAGCTTGTAGATTGCTTGGATTTGATCTAGAATGGCTTTTAGATGTGCCGCCGCGGCGCCCGGCGCCGACGACCGATTGAAGGTCGTGGCACACGCGATACAGATCTCGTTTCTCCTTGACCTCAAGCTGGGTCTTAAAAGGTCAGTTGTAACGCCTCGCTTCTATGCAGGCAGACCGCGGGTCGGTCCTCTGGCCTCTCTTCATAGATCCTGAGCAGGGCTCTTCGAGTGCGCTTTGCGCCGGCCTTGCGCCGCTTGCGAACGGAAGCGCCGACGGGCCGCTGCGCCGATCGGCGGATGCGGGCGGGGCGCTGGGGCGCTCTGGCGCCGTCTTGATCTTGTAAACGCTCCGCGAATGTCGCGGGACGAGCTTCGTTTCGCGTCGGGCTGCAATCGGCTGGCGCTTGGTCCGAGGGAGGAAACCGCATGTCTGAACGCAAGCCCGCACTTGTCCCCACGATTCTGCCGCGAGGCTTGTGCCCCGTGTGCCACAAGCCGTCGTATTCGCTGACCGGCACGCACCCGCAGTGCGCCGTGGCGCGTGCCGACGCGATCTCCCGCGCGGCTCGCAAGGCCGATCCGTCGACGGTCAGCAAGGCGGCGTCGCGGAAACCGTGGTCGAAGCCTTGTCCGCAGTGCAAACGTGAAATTCCGGCGCGGCGCGTCGTCTGCGATTGCGGGCACAATTTCGCGCCCGGACCGGACGGTGCAAAAACCGCGACCTGACTCGACAACTCGTGCAAGTCCGCGCGGCCATCCCGCGCTCAACCTCAATCCATCCGGAGCATCCACCCATGGCCATTACCCCAGTCCAGGACAAAACCATCACGCGGCAAGTGCAAGGCAAGCTGGCCGGTCGCGGCCTCGGCGCCCCCTGCAAGATCGACGTCGCCACGGCCAAGGGCGAAGTGACCTTGACCGGAACCGTGCAGTACAACCAGCAGAAGAACACCGCCGTCCAGGCCTGCAATCAAATCTCGGGCGTGAAGCGCGTCGTCGACCGCTTGACCGTCAAGACGGTCGTCAAGTTCTAGCGATCGCCGCGAGTCAGCGCACCGAGCCGGGCACGTCTTCTTGCAGAGGATCGCGGTCAGCGCCTCCGGCGCGACACGATCCAGAACATGGTCACGGCCATGACGGCCAGCAGGCCGAGGCCGATGGAGATGGCCCAGAGAGCGATTTCGATTCGGGTGACGTCCGATGGCGCCGAACCGGCCTGCGGCGGCGCGGTGCGATTCCAAATCGAAATCATCAAAGCGGTGGCGGCCATTCCGACGGCCACGCTGGTCAGGATGAAATGATGACGATAGTGCCGGCGATGATCGAGGTGTGCTATTTCGTGCTCGAGCTGCAATCGTTCCAAGATCGACATCTCTTCGTGTTCCTGGGGCGACTTGCCCTTGATCCATCGCCTGAACAATTTGCAGTCGTTCTCGGCGCTTAGCTTTTCGACCAATTCACCGGGTGAATGAACGGGCAGGTCGCTGGGGAAAGCGTCCGACCCGCGATGACAAAAGACGCGGGTTTCGATCGCACGTCCGTCGGCGGAGAGCAGGTATCCTTTCTCCCTCAGTTGATCGGGAGCAATTCTTGATTGTGCCGTTTCCTCGTCTGCGATCGCAAGCAGACCGCAATCTATGCAGCGAGCCATGATGGCATGTCTCTCCGGCTCGACGGCCTAAAGTCACCGAGCCACGATGCTGTCGATCGGACGGCATCGACTAGTCGAATTCGCGAGGCCGCAACCACCGCGTTGCGGCTTCGCGCATTATATCCTCGTCACTGCGCCATGTTATCGGGAAGGTGCCCCGGTGCCTGGCCCTGGGTGGGCGGTTGCCCCAGTCGATTTCCCGACCGATTTATGGTAGGCTGACTTCCCGTGCCGGGCACGGCGGCGGGATGGACGATGCGCCGCCGGCGGGCACGCCACGCAGCGACCTCCCGCCTGACAATCTCGCCTCGGGGAAACCTTCGCATGGGCCGACTCGTGCATCCGCCAATCGTTCGCTCGGGCTGTGGACCGGTTGTCTCGCGGCGGCAGATGCTGCAAGTCGGGGCCCTGGGGCTCACCGGGCTCTCGCTGCCACGGCTGCTGCGGGCCGAGGCTTCGGCGGCGGCCGAGGGCATCACGCCGCGGGCCGATGCCTGCGTGCTGATCTTCTTGAACGGCGGGCCCAGCCACCTCGACATGTGGGACATGAAGCCCGAGGCGCCCGACGGCATTCGCGGCGAGTTCAAGCCGATTGCCACCAGTACGCCGGGCATCCAGTTCAGCGAACATTTGCCGAAACTGGCCGGCCACGCCCACCGCGCCACGATCGTCCGCTCGATGCACCACAGCGTCAACAACGCCGCACGCGGCGGCCGTGTACACGAGCCTTACGGGGCACGACCGGGGCGACAACGTGCGATCCGTGGGCGGCGGCAGCAACGAGCATCCGGCGATGGGCTCGGTGCTCGGCTCGTTGCGTCCGCCTCGGCAGACGATCGTGCCGCACGTCTGCCTGCCGTACATCACCAAGGAAGGCGCCGGCGGCCCGCCCCAGTCGGGATTCTTCGGCGGCTTGCTCGGCCGGGCCTACGACCCGTTGTTCGTGCTCAAGGATCCCAATGCCCCGGATTTCGCTGTACCCGAGCTGACGCTGATGGCCGACGTGTCGATGGAGCGGCTCTCGGCCCGGCAGGGTTTGTTCCGCGCGATCGACGAGCAGTTTGCCCGCGGGGCCGGGCGCACGGCCTACGACAGCATGGACGGCTTTCGCCGCCGCGCGCTGGGCCTGCTCACCTCCGAGGGCACGCAGCGCGCCTTGCGGATCGGCGACGAGGCCGACGCGGTGCGCGACCGCTATGGCCGCAACATTTACGGCCAGAGCGTGCTGCTCGCGCGGCGGTTGATCGAGGCCGGCACCCGGATGGTGACGATTTCCTGGGCGCCTGATGCGAACGCCACCTGGGACACGCACGGCTCGAACTTCAAGAAGCTGAAGAACACGCTGCTGCCGCAGTTCGACGCCGCGGCGAGCAGCCTGGTGGCCGACCTGGCCGAGCGCGGCATGCTCGAGCGGACGCTGGTGGCCGTGTTGGGCGATTTCGGTCGCTCGCCGAAGATCAACGCCAGTGACGGCGGCCGCGACCATTGGAACTATTGCTACAGCCTGATGCTCATCGGCGGCGGCTTCAAGGGCGGGTTCGTCTACGGCGCCAGCGACAAGATCGGCGCCTTCCCGGCCCGCGATCCGTTGGTGCCCGGCGACGTGATCTCGACGATCTACCATGCCCTGGGCATTCGCAGCGACTACGAGCTGCGCGATCAGCTCAACCGGCCGCATCGCCTCGTGCCGGCCGGCAACCTCGTGCCCGAGCTGTTGGCCTGAGCCCTGGGCCGCTGGGTGGCACTGGCGTCCAAACTGGGTGGCACTGGCGTCTCGCCAGTGAGGGCATCGTCAGAGATCTCAGCACTGGCAAGATGCCAGTGCGACCAGTCTCGTGCCCGAGCTGTTGGCCTGAGCCCTGGGGCCCTGGGCGGCACTGGCGTCTCGCCAGTGAGGGGCATCGTCAGATCTCAGCACTGGCAAGATGCCAGTGCCATCAGTGAGGGCATCATCAAAGCTCAGCACTGGCAAGATGCCAGTGCCACCCCTAGTCGCCCGAGCGTGTGGCACTGCTGGACAAGCCACGAGTGGCACACGAAAATAGGGGCCATGCCCTGTGGCCACGCGCCATTCGACGTGGCCCCCTGCCCAGCCTCCTCGCGAAAGCCCGCCATGTCGTTCCGCTGGTTTGCCTGCCTGGTTGTTTCGCTTGCTCTCTTTGCTCCCGCGCTGGCGGCCGAACGCGAGCCGCCCGTCTACCCGGACCATCGCAAGCTCGACGTGTGGCGCGACGCGGCCGGCGAACACCCGATCAAGACACCCGCCGATTGGGCGATTCGACGCCGGCATATCTTGCTGGGCATGCAGCAAGCGATGGGTAACCTGCCCGACCGCTCGCACCTGGCGCCACTCGACGTGAAGGAAACCGACCGTTACGAAGGGCCCGGCTTCACGCGGATCACGCTGTCGTTCGCGGCGGAAGAGGGCGATCGGGTCCCCTGTTACCTGTTTCTGCCGGCCAACCGCGGTGACGCGCGCGTGCCGGGCATTCTGGCCCTGCACCAGACGACGCCCACCGGCAAGGGTCAGCCCGCGGGCCTGGCCGACAGCGAAAACCTGCACTACGCGCTGGAGCTGGCCAAGCGCGGCTACGTGGTGCTGGCCCCCGACTACCCGAGCTTCGGCGATTACAAGTACGACTTCAACGCCGACCGGTACGTCTCCGGCTCGATGAAGGGCATCTTCAACCACATGCGCGCGGTCGACCTGTTGCAGAGCCGGCCGGAAGTCGACCCGGCGCGGATCGGCGCGATCGGCCACTCGCTGGGCGGGCACAACGCGATGTTCGTCGGGGCGTTCGACGAGCGGATCAAGGTGATCGTCTCGAGTTGCGGCTGGACGCCGATGCACGACTACTACGGCGGCAAGCTGGCCGGCTGGACCAGCGACCGCTACGTGCCGGCGATTCGCGACGTCTACGGGCTCGACCCCGACCGCGTGCCGTTCGACATGGGCGAGATCGTGGCGGCCCTGGCTCCTCGCGGGTTCTTCTCGAACTCGCCGGAGCACGACAGCAATTTCGACGTGAACGGCGTGCGCAAGGCGATCGCCGCGGCCCGGCCGATCTACGAGCTGCTGGGCGCGCCCCAGAACTTGCAGGTTCGCTACCCCAACGCCGGGCACGAGTTTCCGCCGGCGGTGCGTCACGAGGCCTACCAGTTCATCGATCGCATCCTCGCGCACACGCCGCCCAAGGATTTGAAGGCCGAGCTGCCGCGCATCGCGCCGCACGAGCCGAACGACGCCCTGGCGACGTTTCAAGTGGCCCCGGGCTTCACGATCGAGCAGGTCGCCGCCGAGCCGCTGGTGGCCAGCCCCGTGGCTCTCGACTTCGACGACCGTGGGCGGATGTACGTCGTCGAGATGCGCGACTACTCGGAGCAGGACAAGGAGCGTTTGGGCCGAGTACACCTGCTGGAAGACACGGACGGCGACGGCCGCTTCGATCGCGGCGGCATCTTTGCCGAAGGTCTTTCCTGGCCGACGGCCTTGGCCTGCTACGACGGCGGGGTGTTCGTCGGCGCAGCGCCCGACATTTATTACTTGAAAGACACCGACGGCGACGGCCGTGCCGACGTGCGGCGCACCGTGTTCACCGGCTTTTCGCGGTCCAACGTGCAGGGACTCTTGAACAGCTTTCACTGGACGCTCGACAATCGCATCGAAGGCGCCACCAGCACGGGCGGCGGCCGCGTCACGCGCCCCGACGCGCCGGACGTGGCGCCTGTGCGCTGGGCGGTCGCGATTTTTCCTTCGACCCACGGACCCTCGACTTGCGGCCCGAAAGCGGCGGGGCGCAGCATGGCATGTCGTTCGACGATTGGGGACGGAAGTTCGTCTGCTCCAACAGCGATCACATCCAGATGGTGATGTTCGAAGATCGCTACGTGGCCCGCAACCCGGCCGTCTCGGCGCCGACGGCGCGGATGAGCATCGCGGCTGACGGGCCGCAGGCCGAAGTGTTTCGCACCAGCCCCGTCGAGCCGTGGCGAATCGTGCGCACGCGGCTGCGCGTGACCGGCGCCGCAGCGGGGCCAGTCGAAGGCGGCGGTCGCGCGGGCGGATATTTCACCGGCGCCACGGGCACGATGATCTACCGCGGCGACGCCTGGCCGGCCGAGTACGTCGGCCAATCGTTTACCGGCGACGTGGGCAGCAACATCGTGCACCGCAAGATTCTCGAGCCCAAAGGCGTGGGCTTCGTCGCCCGCCGGGCCGACGCGGGCAAGGAGTTCATCTCTTCGACCGACAACTGGTTCCGGCCCGCGCAGTTCGCCAACGCGCCCGACGGCGCGCTCTACATCATCGACGTCTATCGCGAGGTGATCGAACACCCGTTGAGCTTGCCGCCGGAAATCAAGCAGTATCTCGATCTGACCAGCGGCCGCGACCGCGGGCGGATCTATCGCGTCGTGCCCAAGGGATTCAAACAGCCGCCGCCGCCGCGCCTCGGCCAGCAAAGCACGGCCGAGCTGGTGGCGGCGCTGGAGAGCCGCAACGGTTGGACGCGCGATACGGCTGGCCGCCTGCTCTTCGAACGGCAAGACCGCGCGGCCGTGGGGCCCCTCGAACATCTGGCGGCCGGCTCGAAGTCGCCCTTGGGACGGATGCACGCGCTGTATGCGCTGGCCGGGTTGAAGGCGCTGTCGCCCCAGATTCTGTTGCCGCGGCTCGACGATGAGAGTCCGCGGGTCCGCGAACATGCCGTACGGCTGGCCGAACGCCTGGCGGTCGGCGATGCGGCCTTGCGCGCGAAGCTCGTGGCGATGGCCGACGACCCGGACATGCGAGTCCGCTATCAACTGGCGTTCTCGCTGGGCGAGTTCGACGACCCCGGACGCACCGCGGCGCTGGCAACGATCGCGCGGCGCGACGCGGGCGACCCGTGGATGCGGCTGGCGGTGTTCAGCTCGCTCGACAAGGGGGCCGGCGCGCTGTTCGCGACGTTGGCGGCCGACAAGACCTGGCGCGCCAGCGACGCCGGCCGTGGGCTGCTCGGCGAGTTGGCGCGGTACATCGGGCGGCAACATCGCCGCGAGGCGATCGCCCGGCTGATGACTACGATCGAGTCGCTAGCCAACGACGAGCCCGCGCTGGTTTCCGCGGTGTTGCGCGGGCTGGGCGAGGGGCTGGCCAAGGGTCCGGGCGCTTTGCGAAGTGAGCTGGCGAACATCGGCAGCGGGCGGGGCGAGAAGATCTTGAACGACATCCTGGTGGCGGCCCGACTTCGCGCGGCCGATGAAACGCAGTCGGCGGCGGCGCGGGTCGATGCGATCCGGCTGCTGGCGCTGGGCGCGTATGCTCCGTCGGCCGAGGTGTTGGCCGCGCAACTGACGAACCGCCAGGGCCAAGAGGTGCAATCGGCGGCGGTGGCCACGTTGGCGAAGTTTTCCGATCCGGCAATCGCCGACGTACTGCTGGCGGCCTGGCCCAGCCTGAGTCCGCGGCTGCGGGCCGAGACGATCGAGGCCCTCTTCTCGCGCGGGCCGTGGCTGGCGGCGCTGGTCGAAGCGGCCGAGCAAGGCACGTTCCATCTGGGCGACTTGGAGCCGGCCCGGCTGAAATCGCTGGAAACGCATCCCAATGCCGAGTTGCGCAAGCGGGCGGCGCCCTTGGTGGCGAAAGTCAAACTTGGCCGGCGGCAGGACGTCGTCGAGGCCTATCGCGGCGTGCTCGACGCGCGGGGCGACATCAGCCGCGGGCGGCAGGTGTTTCAGAAGATCTGCGCGTCGTGCCATCGGCTGGAAGGCGTGGGCCACGAAATCGGCCCGAACCTGGCCAGCTTTCGCAATCGCGGGGCCGAGGCGATCCTGGTCAACGTGCTCGACCCCAACCGCGAAGTCAATCCGCAGTACATCAACTACGTGTTGATTACCGACGACGGCCGCTCGCTGACCGGGCTGGTCGCCGGCGAAACGGCCTCGGGCGTTACCCTGCGCCGCGGCGACGACGCCAGCGACACCGTGCCCCGCGCGAACATCGAAGAGCTGCGCGCCACGGGCCTGTCGATCATGCCCGAGGGAATCGAGAAGCAGATCGACCAGCAGGCGATGGCCGACTTGCTGTCGTACTTGATGAATTCGTTGTGAGCGTAGGGTTTACAGCGGGCTGCCTTAATGATGCAAAAGAACCTGACAAGCTTTATCGATCACGCGCGGCAAAAAGGGATGGATCACGCGACGATCTTTCTCCTATTGCGCTCGGCCGGCTGGAAAGATAAGGAGGTCGGCGAAGCGCTGGCCGCGCGTGAGTTGGCGATGCCCATTCCCGAGCGGACGGGCATCGGCTCGTGCGCGAGGCCTTCTTGCACCTGCTGGCATTCACGGCATTGTATGCCTGGGCTGTCAGCTTGATTTATCTGTTGTTCGCCTTTATCGAGTTCGCCTTTCCCGATCCGGCGGCACGGTTGTCGACGTTTACGGTCGAAATGAGCCTTGCGAGTATTCGCGTGTGCCTGGCGACACTCATCGTCTCTTTCCCGGTGTTCCTGTTGGTTTGGTGGTACTTGTTGCGCGAGGTGCGCCTGTCGCCCGAATTGGCCAAGAGCGGCGTACGGCGTTGGCTGTCCTTTCTCTCGCTATTCGTAGGGGCCGTGACAATTTCGGGCGACGTCATCACGGCGGTCTATTACTTCGTCGAGGGAGACCTGACGGTTCGCTTCCTGTTGAAGGTGGCGGTGTTGTTCGTCGTCACCGGCGCGCTGTTCCTCTACCTGGCATTGACGCTACGATCGGAAGCAGAGGTTGGCAAATGACTCCGCGGATCCATGTCGCGTTCGCAGTGGTTGCCTCGGTGGTCGTGGTCGGCGCCGTGGCATGGGGATTCGTCCTGGTGGGTTCGCCAGGCGCGCGACGCCTCGAGCGCTTCGACAAACGCCGCCTGGAGGATTTGCAGGCGATTGCCCGCGAGATTCGGCTGATGGTTCTGGATCCGACCAACAAGGCGTTGGTCAAGAAACCGCTCCCCAAGACATTGAAAGAAGCCGCCGAGCGGGCACGCGACGAGCGTCTCAGTCTGCGCGATCCGCAGACGGACGAGCCCTATGAATACGTGCTCAAGAATGAAACGACCTATGAGCTATGCGCTACGTTCGCGCGGGTGCGCGAGTCGGATCGGGCCGTCTTTTGGAACCACACCGCCGGGAAGCATTGCTTCACCATCGACGTCCACCAGCACGTGCCCGAGGTCTTCGAGTACACGCCATACTGATCATCGAGCGAGCCCGGCTTGCGTTCGGCTCAGTTGACGATCTTCACTTCGGGCAGGGCATCTTTGAGTTTCTGCCGGCCTTCTTCGCTGGTTTGCGTGAAGCTGAGCTGCAAATCCTTGAGGCTTTTCAGCTCCATGAGATGCGCCAGGCCCGCGTCGGTGATGGGCGTATCGTTCAGCACCAGCGTATCGAGCTTTTTGAGGCCTTCGAGGTTTTTCAGGCCTTCATCGCTGATGTGCGTGCCTTCGAGGTTCAGATACTGGAGGTTGACGAGGTCTTTCAAGTCGGCCAGGCCCACGTCGGTCGTGGCGGTGTGCCACAGGTCGAGGCGCGTGAGGCTGGTCAATCCCTTGATGTGTTCGAGTCCCGCGTCGTTGACTTCGGTTTCGGCCAGGTCGAGCACCGAGAGGCCCGGGATATCCTTGAGATATGCCAGCCCGGAGCCGTCGAGGTTGGCGTTGCGCAGCTCGAGCCGCTTAAGCTTCTTGAGACCTTTCAAGTGTTCGAGTCCGTCGTCGCTGACGTTGGTGCGCATCAGGTACAGTTCGTCGAGATTGGTCATGCCTTCGACGTAGGCCAGCCCATCGTCGGTGATTCGCGAATCTTCGAGCCCCAGGCCCTTGAGCTGCGTCATGCCGGCGATGGCCTTGAGTCCCTCGTCGGTGATCGGCGAGTTGCGGAGCTTGAGTCGCTCCAGTCTTTTGAGCTGGGCCAGGCTGCGCCAGGCCCGCGTCGCCGACCGACGTGCAGCCGCGCAGGTCGAGCACGCGCAGCTTCGGCAGTCTGGCGAGGTGCTCCATGCCGGCATTGCCGAAATGGTTGTAGAGCAAGTGCAACTGTTCGATATTGGGCAGCTTGGTGAGATACTCGATCCCCGCGTCGGTCAGGTAGGACGAGCGGCGCAGGTTGAGCGAGCGCAGCGTGGGGATTCCGGGCAGCTTGCTGAGTCCTTCGTCGGTGATTTCCGTGTTTTCCAGCACCAGGTCGCGGAGCTTGAGGCCTTGAATCTCGTCGAGGGTCGAGTTGTTGACTTCGGTCCCATAAAGCTCAAGCTTGGTGAGCTTGGGGAACTGCTTGAGAACGTTGAAATTGAAGCCTTTGACGTTCGCCTTGGAAAAATCGACGGCGACGACCGCCGCGGCCGGCGACGCATCGCGCGTGACCACGCCGCCGACCTTGTTGACTTCCTCGATGGCGGCCGATTCGTCGGGCGCGGCCTCGGCTGGAGCGGCCTTCTCGGCCGCGGCTTCGGTTCTGGGCTCGGCCGAAGCGGCTGCCGGTTCGGCAGCCGGCGGAGTGCCTTGCGGTGCGTTGGCGGCCGATTGCTTCGTTTCCCCCGAGCGTCCACATCCGCTCAGCGCGGCAAGTGTCACAGCGGCCAGGCACCAGGCACACAGTGCGAAACGGGCGTTCATCGTCGATCCTGTTTAGTTGGGCTCAAAAAAAGAACAGCCGCGCAGCGCCAGAGCGGCGCTCGCAGCCGTTGGATGGTCGCTTCGAAACGCTTAGAGCTTGTAGCCCTCGCGATAGGTGGGCGTCACCACGAGCTCGACCTCCGGGGCGTTGGTCGGCTTGAGGTTCTTGGCGTCCCACTCGATCCGCTTGCCCGGGGTGTCCGGCTCGGCGGCGGCCCACACGGCCAGGTTGCCCAGCAGGATGGTCTCGGTCAGCGGGCCGGCGTAGTTGGCGAAGTTCGACGTGGCCGGAGGCCCGCCCTTGATGGCGTCGGCGTACTCACCGAAGTGTCCGTGCTCCGCCACGACGAACGAGGCATCGATACCCTCTTCGCTGGCGCCGCCGGTCAGCTTGTAGCCCTTCTCGCAGTAGTCGCCGGGGGCAAACAACTTGCCCTTGTCGCCGATCAGCAGCACGCCGGTCTCGCTGACCTCCTGGCCGTCGAACAAGTCGGCCGAGGGCTTCTTGCCGCCGTCGTACCAGAACATCTTGCAGGCCGGGCGATCGGCGGTGGCCGGGAACTCGTAGGTGATGACCGACCACTTGGGGAAGCTGTCCTTGTTGTGGCCCGAGGTCGTGGCTTGCACGGCGATCGGATCGCGAAGATCAAGCGCCATGAACGGCATGTTGACCGTGTGGCAGGCCATGTCGCCCAGCGCGCCCGAGCCGAAGTCCCAATAGCCGCGCCACTTGAAGGGGTGATAACCATCGGTGTAGGGCCGCATCGGTGCGGGGCCGATCCACAGGTCCCAATGAACGTTCGGGGGCACGGGCGCCTCGGGCGGACGCTCGCCGCCTTGCGGCCAGATGGGGCGATTCGTCCACACGTGCACCTCGCTGACTTTGCCGACCGCGCCGCCGCGGACGATCTTGGCCGTCTTGCGGAGCGAGTTGCTGGCCGTGCCCTGGTTGCCCATTTGCGTGGCCACGTTCATTTCGCGGGCGATCTCGCCGAGCTTGCGGGCTTCGTAGATCGTGCGCGTCATGGGCTTCTGGGTGAAGCAGGCCTTGCCCATCCGCATGGCCATGGCCGAGGCCGGCGCGTGCATGTGATCGGGAGTGCTGACGGTCACGGCGTCGATGTTCTTGCCGACTTCGTCGAGCATCTTGCGAAAGTCGTTGTACTTGGCCGCATCGGGAAAGCCCTTGGTGGCTTTGGCCAGCGTGTTGTCGTCGATGTCGCAGATGGCCACGACGTCGCCAAACTGCCGGGCATCGTGCGAATCGCTGCTCCCCTTGCCGCCGACGCCGATGCAGGCGAAGCGGATGCGCTCGTTGGGCGACTTGCTGTCTTCGGCCGCGGCGGTGCCGGCCACGAACACGCCCACGCCGGTCAGCGCGGTGCTCTTCAAGAATCGACGACGATCGGTCAGGTACGACATGGTATTCGCGCTCCTGGCATGGGGATGAAGTTCGAAGTCTTAGCGTGGCGATGACGCGACGCGAGCGTGGCTCTCGCTCGGCCGGCTATTTCGCTTCGCGCCGCGCTCGCTTGGACGGTCTCGCTGGGCGGCCCAATCGTTGTTGTGGCACGCTCTCGGGGTGGGCCAGCACGGGGTGCTTTGCGCTGGACTGCGCTTTTGACCATACCCTCTGGAGGCGCGGCCCGCAATCGTCGAGAGCCCAACTTTTGCGAAAAATTCGCTGCCGCATCGATTCGAGCGTTCCAAAAAACGAAGATTTTTCTGTCACGTAAACTGGGGCGGCCCGATGCCCCGGCCTCCGCGGGGCGCTTGCATCGCGGGCCGCGGCGACACAGAATCGTCGCAGCGCCGCCGCCGGTGGCGCGGCTCGTGCCGAGCGGGGGACGCTTCGAGGCTATTCGACGAAATCACTCGACCACTGCCTGACCTGATGGGGGGCCCGTTTCATGCGTCCATTCCGCCTGGCCACGTTCGCCGCTTGCACGCTTCTGGCCGCCACGGCTTCGCACGCCTCGGCCGCCGAGGGCTACCGGGCCGCACTGTTCAACGGGCACGATCTCGACGGCTGGCAAGTCACGGGCTGCGACGCCGGCGTCGACGACGGCCTTCTGGTATTACGCTCGGGCGACGGACTGGTTCGCACCAACGATCGGCACGGCGATTTCGTGCTCGAACTCGACTGGCGGGCCCGTCGCGCGAAGAACTACGACTCGGGCATCTACATCCGCGCCGACTTGCCGGCCGAAGGCAAACCGTGGCCGGCTCGCTACCAGGTGAACCTCAAAGAAGGCGCCGAGGGGAACCTGCTGGGCGTCGCGGGCGCCACGAGCAGCGGGCTGGCAAAGCCGGGCGCGTGGAATCATTTCAAGCTGACGGTCGTCGGCGACACGGCCGAGTTGGAGATCAACGGCCGCGAGGCGTGGAAGACCTCGGGCTTGAAAGGGGCCGACGGCTATATCGGCTTCCAGTCGGAGGTCGACGGCGGCGGACAGTTCGAATTCAAGAACATCGAGCTGACGGACCTCGATTTTCGACCGTTGTGCAACGGCAAGGACCTGGCCGGCTGGACCGGCGACACCAAGGGCTACACGGTCGAGGATGGCACGATCGTTTCGCCGCTCGTGGGTTCCGGCAAGCTGTACACCGACGAGGAGTTTTCGGACTTTGACTTCCGCTTCGATTTCAAGCTCAGCCCCGGCGGCAACAACGGCATCGGCATCCGTGCGCCGCTGACCGGCGACTCGGCCTATGCCGGCATGGAAATCCAGATTCTCGACGATGGCAACGAGCGCGATAAGTCGATCCAGCCCTACCAGGCGCATGGCTCGATCTATGGCATCGTGCCGGCGAGACGCGGATTCTTGAAGCCGGTCGGCCAGTGGAACCACGAGGAGATCATCGCCCACGGGAGAGACGTGACGGTGATTCTCAACGGAGTGACGATCGTCGCGGCGAATCTCGACGAAGCGAGCAAGAACGGCACGATCGACCACAAGGCCCACCCCGGCCTGGCCAACACCAAAGGCCACATCGGCTTCCTCGGCCACGGTGCGCGGATCGAGTTCCGCAACATCCGCATCAAGGATTTGGCGAAGAAGTAGGCCCGCCGGCGCGTTTCGATTTGCCGGAGAAGATTGGACAGCACTCCCCGGCGGAGCTCGGCCGCGGGCCCAACGAGAGCTCCAGCGCGATTGGCTTACGCACCCTGCCGCGCAACTTGCGCAGCACTTCGATGCCGCGGTCGATCGTGGCGTCGGGCGCGGCGTACGATATGCGAAAGTGCGTGTCGCGGCGGCTGAAGATATTGCCCGGGATGATGAGCAGGCCCTGGGCGATCGCCTGGTGGACGAACTGTTCGGCGGTGCCCCAAGGGACCTTGGGAAAGACGTAGAACGCGCCGCCCGGCACGCTCAGCTCGTAATCGTCCCTTAGCCCCGCGACGATCCGGTCGCGCTTCTGACGATAGTCGGCCAGCTCGTGCTCATGTCGGTGTCGAGCGCCGTGATGCCCGCCCATTGGGCCGGCTGCGGCGCGCACACGAACGTGTACTGCTGCAGCTTGATCATCTGCTGGATCACTTCGCCGGGGCCGTGGACGAAACCCAATCGCCAGCCGGTCATGGCGTGGCTCTTGGAAAAACCGTCGATGACGATCGTCTGTGGATTGAAGGCGGCCGGCGAGACGAACGGCCGTCGTAGCAGAACGTGCGGTAAATCTCGTCGCTCACCAGGGCGATGTTGCGCTCGGCGGCCAGCTCGGCGATGCGCGCGAATCTCGTCCTCGCCGGCGGCGGCGCCGGTCGGATTGGCCGGGCTGCTGAACAGGATCGCCTTAGTGCGCGGCGTGATCGCGTCGGCCACGCGGCCCGGGTCGATGCGAAAATCGGGATACGTGTCGACGAGCACGCACGTGCCGCCGGCCAGCGACACCAGCGAGCGATACATCACGAAGTACGGATCGAAAACGATCACCTCGTCGCCGGGATTCACCAGCGCCAGGATCGCCAGCACCAGGCCGCCGCTGGTGCCGCTGGTGACGAAAACCTGCCGGGCCACGTGCTTGTACTGGGCATCGATCCGCGCTTGCAGCTTCTCGCGCAAAGGGGCGATGCCCTGGGTCGGCGAATAGCCGTTCTTGTCCTCGTTGATCGCCGCGATCGCCGCGTCCTTGACCGCTCGCGGCACCGGAAAATCGGGCTGGCCGATCGACAGGTTGATCGGGTCCTTGAGCGTGGCCCCCAGGTCGAACACCTTGCGAATGCCGGAGCTGTCGAAATATTCGAGACGCTCGGCAATCCAGGGGTGGCTCGTCATCGCGCGGCAGTTTCGGAGTTGGAGATCGGAGGGCAAGGCGAGGCTCGATTCCTCCCTTTTTACAACGCCCGTTGGCCCGCGTCGAGGACTTCCGAAAATGGCCGGTCCGACTGGCTCAACAGCGCCAAGATCAAACTGAGCGCCATCAAAGCGTCTGCTGCCGCCGGCCGCGAGCTGAACCAATAGCGTCCGCTGGCCCCGCCGCCCGCCAGCGCGTCGGCGTCGTCCATCGCCGCGGCCATCGCTTCGCGCGTCGGGCCCCCGGCAATGATCCGAGCGCCGTGCCGGTCAAGCTCGTGCGCGAGCGTCGCGGGCACGGGCGGCTCGACGACCACGTGGGCCTGTGCCGCCCGCCCGCAGACGTAGTGCGCCAAGGCGGCCAACAAGACCATGGCATCGACCGGGCGGCCGCGCTCGTCGACCAGCCGGCAGGTTTCGCCGTCGCCGTCGATCCACAGCCCGAAATGGGCTCCGCGCGCTGCACTTCGGCGGCGACCAGCGCCAGCCGGTGGTCGATCCAATCGTTGGCCCCTGCGACACTAGCGGCGGTCCGGCACGATGTCGCGGTCGGGCGGTGGCACGCGCAGGCACTCGGCGCGGCCAGGTTCTCGAACGACCGCACGAGCGGCTCGCAGGGCGTGTCGAGCACGAACTGCAACGGCCGCAGCGCGTGGTAGAGCCCGCGCAGGCCGTCGAGGTAAGGGCGCTGGGCATCCGAGCGCTGCGATCGGCCGCCCTGGCGCCGGGGACGATCGCCCCCCGCTTCGTACTGCCTTCGCACGAGGTCCAGTCCGCCGGGCGACGACCACGGCGCGGCCGCGCGGGCCCCAGGCCTTGATGCCGATGGCGTGCGGCCTGCCCGAGGCGTTGCCGATCCAGAGTGCCGCGTCGGCTTCGAGCCGTGCCGCGGCGGCGGCTAGCATCGCCGCGGTTACCGCGCCGGCTTCGATGACCCGGCAGCCGCCGCAGCGGATTGCCTGGCAGGCGGCCGCCACCAGCGCCGCCGCCGTCCACGAGCCATCGGCTCCCACCACCACGGCCGGCGTCGTTGGCTTGTCCGCGTGCCAGAGCGTGCTCGAAAGGGCCGTCGCGAATGCGCCGCGCCACGTCGGTCGTCAGGTCGTTGGGCGTGGCGGCTTCCAGACCCTCGGCCGTGAAGCGCGCTGGGAGTGTCTGGCGGCGGAACGTCTGCGAAAGCTGTCGGGTTTGCAGGCTGGTCAGCCCATGTGCGTCGTCGCGCCGCGGACATTGACGGCAGGCGGGAAAGAAGGCAGCCAGGCGCCCCAGGTGCGTGGCGCGATCGATGGGCCGCGGATCGCCGGGACAATGGTAGGCCGCCGGCGCGGGATCGGGGGCGAGTCGCGATTCGTCCATGAATACGCCAACCTGGCCGAAGAATGCTGAATGGAGCCGGTATCTTAGCGAGATCCGTTCATCGCGGCCATGCGAGAGTTGCCGCTGGTGGTAGCAGCAGCGACACGCGAAAGCCGACGCCGCCAGCGGCTCACGCGATAAGGTCGTGCACCACTTCGCCGTGGACGTCGGTCAGGCGGAAGTCGCGGCCGGCGTAGCGGTAGGTGAGCCGGGTGTGGTCGAGGCCCAGCAGGTGCAGGATCGTGGCGTGCAGGTCGTGGAGGTGGACCTTGTTCGTCGACCGAGTAATAGCCGTAGTCGTCGGTGCGCGCCGTAGCTGAATGCCGGGCTTCACGCCGCCGCCGGCCAGCCACATCGTGTAGCCGTGCGGATTGTGGTCGCGGCCGTCGTTGCCCTGCGCCGTCGGCGTGCGGCCAAACTCGCCGCCCCAGAGCACCAGCGTGTCGTCCAACAGCCCGCGGGCCTTCAGATCGGCGAGCAGGCCGGCGATCGGCTTGTCGACTTCCGCGGCATTGCGGGCATGGTCCTTCTTGCAGGTCGCCGTGCTGGTCCCACTTGTAGCTGTGGCGTGACCTGCACGAACCGCACGCCGCGTTCGGCGAACCGCCGGGCCATCAGGCACTGGCGGCCGAAGTTGCTGCGTCGCCGGGTCGTCGAGGCCGTAGAGCTGATGCGTCGCCGGCGACTCGTCGGAAATGTCCTGCAGCCTCGGGGCCGCGGCCTGCATGCGAAACGCCAGCTCGAACGAGTCGATCCGCCCCTCCAGGGCCAGGTCGGGCCCCGTGCGCGGCCAGGTGCTCGTGGTTCATCTCTGCGCAGCAGGTCGAGCTCCATCCGCTGGGCGGCGCGGCGAGTCCTGGCCGTTTTCGATGAACGGGATCCGCGCCTGCTCGGACGGAATGCTGGCGTTGCCCAGCGGCGTGCCCTGGTAGACGGCGGGCAGGAACGCCGAGCCGTAGTTGTTCACGCCGCCGTGGGTCAGCGTGGGGCAGATGGTGATGAAGCCGGGCAGGTCCTGGTTCTCGGTCCCCAGGCCGTAGGTGATCCACGAGCCCATGCTGGGGCGCACGAACGTGTCGCTGCCGGTGTGCAGTTCCAGCAGGGCCCCGCCGTGCCGGCGAGTTCGAGCCGTGCATGGAGTGGATCAAGCACAGGTCGTCGACCACGCCGGGCCACGTGCGGAAACAGCTCGCTGACCCAGGCGCCCGCTCTGGCCGTGCTGGGCGAACTTCCAGGGCGAGGCCAGCAGGTTGCCGGTCTCGGCTGGAGACCACGCGCGGCTTGGCGAAGGGCAGCGGCTTGCCGTGATCGCGCGTCAAGCAGCGGCTTGTAGTCGAACGTGTCGACCTGCGACGGCCCGCCGTGCATGAACAGGAAGATCACCCGCTTGGCCCGCGGCGGAAAATGCGGGGGCCGCACGGCCAGCGGATCGACTCGCCCGGCCGCGGCTTCGTCGGCCAACAGGCCGGCCAGCGCCAAGCCCGCGAATCCCGCCGCGGCGCTGGCGAGCATTTCGCGGCGCGACAGCGGGCGGTGGCAATCGCAGGCGGCCCAATGCGCGGCCGCGGCGTCGCATCGCTGGCGAGCATGATTTCGTTCGCGTCGCTCTGCCATTGCTTTTCCCATCATTCCACGTACACGAATTCGTTCGACGAAAAAACCACCCGGCACAACGCCTGCCAGGCGCGGACGCGAGCCTCGGCTTCGGGCACGGCGTCGGCAGCCAGCTTCTTGGTGTAATCGGCGACAAACTGTAACGCCCGGTCTTTTTCCGCGTCGTTTGGCAGGCGGCTGTAGGCGCGGCGGTAAACCGCGGCCAGGCGACCCGCGTCGTCCACGCCGGCTTGTCCGAGCAATTGTTCGGCCAGCACACGCGTTTGCCGCGTCACGAGCTTGCTGTTCATCATGAACAGCGCCTGGGGGGCCACGGTGGTCGACAGGCGGTTGCCGTTCATCGTGCTGGGATCGGCGAAATCGAACGCCTGGAACACGTCATACACGGCGCTGCGCACGACGGGCAGGTAGACGGAGCGGTGGTTGACGTCGTAGTTGACATTGTTGGCCGAGGCGGTGCTGGTGACATAGGTGTGATTCTTGTCGGTCAAGAGCGTGCCGCCGCCGGCCGAATCGAGCGAGCCGCTGGCGGCCAGGATCGTGTCGCGAATCTCTTCGGCCTCGAGCCGGCGGCGGTTCATCCGCCACGACAGGCGGTTTTCCGGATCGATCTCGGCTGCGTGTTCGTCGTAGGCGGTGCTCATGCGGTAGGCGCTCGACAGCATGATGAGGCGGTGGATCGCCTTCACCGACCAGCCCGAGTCGACGAACCGCCGGGCCAGCCAATCCAACAGCGGCTGGTTGTCGGGCCGCTGGCCCAGCCTGCCGAAGTTGTCGGGCGAGCGGACCAACCCTTCGCCAAAATGCCCCTGCCAAATGCGGTTGATCATCACCCGGCTGGTAAGCGGATGGTCGGGGCTGGCCAGCCAATTGGCCAACTCCAGCCGCCCGCTGGAGTGTTCGCCGATCGGCGATTGGCGGTCGCCGGCCAGAATGCGCGGGAACTGCCGCGGCACTTCGGCGCCCAGAGTCAAGTGGCTGCCGCGCAGATGGATCTTCAAGTTCATCGGCGCTTGCTCGGCAACCGCCAGGGCCATCGGCAGCGTGGGCTTGGATTTCTCCAGAGCCTGCTGCTGCGCTTTGAGCGCGGCCACCGCTGTTCTTGTTTCCGCCGGGTAGTATTCGTCGAGATTCTTGACCGTAAAGGGCCCGGCCGGATCGACGAGCACCGCCCGAAATGCCGCGAGGAGCTTCGCATCCGCGTCATCCGCGCCGGCCTTCGCGTCGCCTGATTGTTCGGTCTCGTCCGTGGCGGCGTCCGCCTGGTGGCACAACTCGGAGTACCGGGCGGCCAGCTCGGCCAAGGTCGTCGGCCGTGGAGCACGCAACACCATCCTGGCCAGCGGCGAATCATCGGCCGGCATTGCCGTTCCTTCGTCGCTGGCCCGCTGCCAGGCGTGCCAGATGCGGAACACCGAGTTGCCGTCCGACTCGCTGCGCCGCAGGTAGTCGGTGCAGGCGTCGACGAACACCGGCAACAGCTCTGCCGCACCGTCGGCGGTTGGTTTTTCAACTGCCGCTTCGAGTTGGCCCTTTGCCGGCACCAGCGCGAGCTTGTCGACGTGCGGCACGGGGCCGTTGGCCGATGCGCAGCACGTGTTTGCCGAGGGCCAGTGAAAGGGGCGACTCGATCGACCAGGTTTGCGTATCCGGCTGCCACGAGCCGGTCACGGCCGCGGCGGCATTCGACTTCAATTTCGCGCCGTCGACGAAGATATCGAGGGGCCGCGATTCGGCTGCCGCGTAGCGCAGGGCCAGCAGGTACGTGCCGCCGGCCGCCAGCTCGACGTCGTACTCGGCCACGTTCGGCAGCGGCCCGGCGTTGTAGACCACGCCGATCTCGGGGCCATAGTTCGTGAAATCGCGGACCAGGTTGCCGCGGGCAAAAGCCTCGGCCTCGATGACGATCGCCCGGTCGCTGGTCCGCTGGCCTTCGGCGGGTTTGGCCAGTTCAGCCAGCAGGTGCTGCTGCTGCCGGCGGCGCACGGCCGCCAGCAGGTAGTCAGCCATCCGGGCGCGGGCTTCGCCGAGCAGCTTGTCGGCGCGCGGATTCTTCGATCGCCTTGATGTCGGCAGCCGCCCGGCGATTCGCTCCTCGTGCTCGCGCAGCTCGGCCACCTGCTGGGCCGTGGCCAGCGGCCGCTCCGACCACATGGCCACGACCTTGTAGTTCTCCATCGTCTTGGTGCTTTTGAAGATGCCGGCCAGCGAGTAGTAGTCGGCCATCGAGATGGGGTCGAACTTGTGGTCGTGGCAGCGGGCGCAGCCGAGCGTCAGCCCCATGAAGGCCCGGCCGACGGTGTCGACCTGCTCGTCGATGATGTCCATCTCCATCTTCACCGGGTCGTCTTCGGCCAGCATCTTCGGGCCCGAGCACGAGAAAGGCCGTGGCCGTCAGCCGGTCGAACGTCGTGGCCTCGTCGCCAGCGGGCAGCAGGTCGCCGGCCAGTTGGTCGCGCAGAAACTCGTCGTAGGGCAAGTCGCGGTTGAACGCCGCGATCACCCAGTCGCGATAGCGCCAGGCGTGGGCCATCGCCATGTTCTCGTCCATGCCGTTGCTGTCGGCATACCGGGCGATGTCGAGCCAGTGGCGGCCCCAACGCTCGCCATACCGGGGCGAAGCCAACAGCCGATCGACGAGCCGCTCCCAGGCGTCGCTCGACGTGTCGGCCACGAAAGCCTCGACTTCGGCTTCGCTGGGCGGCAGGCCGTGCAGATCGAACGTCGCCCGGCGAATGAGCGTCCGCCGGTCGGCCTCGGCGCGGGCCGCAGCCCCCGGGCTTCGAGCGGGGCGAGCACGAAGCGATCGATGGGGCTCGAGGGCCAGGCCGCGTCGTTCACCGCGGGCACTTCCGGCTCGGCCGGCGGTTGGAAGGCCCAGAATTCGCGGTCGGCGGCCCGGATTTCGAAAACCGGCTGGCCGGCCGGCCGCTCCTCGGCGGCGGGCGAATCGGGCCACACGGCCCCGCCGGCGACCCACGTGGTGAGATTGGCGATCTCCTCGGCCGGCAGTTTCTTCTTGGGCGGCATCTGCACGACGTCGCCGTGGTTGACGGCGTCGACGAGCAGGCTAGCCTTCGGGTCGCCCGGCTTGACGGCTGGCCCCGAGTCGCCCCCTTTCAACAGCGAGGCTCGCGAATCGAGCCGCAAGTTGCCCTCGGCCTTCGACCCCGGGCCGTGACACTCGTAGCAACGGGCCACGAGCACTGGGCGGATTTTGGTTTCGAAGAACCGGGCCGCCTCGTCGCCGGGCTTCGCCGCTTCGCCGGCCCACGACGAGGTCGCGGTGACGGCCAGCGCGACGAACACCGCCAAGCAGCACGCCAGCGGACGAGCTAGCGCTAGCCCATGCACCGGCCGGCAAATTGCAGTGCGACTCGGCATCTGGCGGCTGTCGCCCCGGGGACCTGCGGCTAGTCAAAAAGGGTGGCTCGCGCGTGCGCCCGCCCGCGCGTGCCCCTGCCGAGGATTATAGCCTTAAGGGCGGCGGTGCGCCTGCCCGGCACGGCTCAACTTCGCCAGAAGCCGGAATCGCGCGGGGGCTGGTAGCGGATGGCCAGGTGGGGCGTTTCCAGCCGTTTTTGGCCGGTGCCCAGCGAACGCATGCCGGCTTCAACCAGGCCCGTGGTCAGCAGCGTGCGCTCGATGGGGTACGGCGTCTTGCCGGTGAGGAAGGTCTGCTCGGCCTTCGACATCAGCGCGGCCGAGTAGACGACGTTCGGATTGGGCGGCAGGTAGAACAACGTCGACAGCGGCTCGCTCTGGCCCTTGAGCCGCGCGGCAAACGTGAAATCGCCGACCAGGCCGTTCATCATCAACATCGTGGCCTTCGTGCCGTCGGCATACTCGATGCGGTAGATGGCCGGGTCCTTGACCCACTCGCGGATCTGCTCCTTGGTCGGATGGCGATCGCTGAACGTTTCCGGCTGCGCGAGCGTCTGGCTGCGGCACAGGCAGGCCTCGAAAAGCTGGGGGTCCCAGCCGCCGCTGGCCCAACTGCCGGCCTCCATCGCCCGCCACACGGCCTCGCCGCGCAGACGCCTGCACGGCCGCCACGCCCGTCTCGCCGCCGCGGCGCCGCTCGGCCATGCACTGGATCGTCTCCAGCGCGTGAAAGTCGTAGCTGTCGAGCCCGCCCATGGCGACGCACATCAACTCTTCCACGTCGGAGCCCATAGGGCATATCGACGTCGGGCATCCGCCAGGTCACCGGCAGCGACGAGCCGGCCAGGAACGGGAACTTCAGCTCGCGCGACGATGTCGACCATCTCCTTGGCCCATTCCCATTTCCACGACAGGTGCTTGTCGTTGAAGACCGGCACGGTCGCGGCCGTCTCGGCGAAAAACGTCGGTCGACCTGCTTGAAGAACTCGTACCGCGGGTATTTCTTCTGGCCGTACTCGTTGTCGGGGTAGTTGCCGTGCTCGCCGATCACCAGCACGGCGTCGACGGCTAGCTGCTGGCCGCCGCAGCGAAGCGTTTCGGCGATCGTCGGATAAATCGGAAAACCGAATTCCTTGGAGCGCTGGCGGCTGAGGTCGTTCTCGGGTGTTTGATCCATGTAGCAGGACACGACGTCGAACGGCGGATGGTGCCAGTGCCCGCCGATCGGATAGCCCACGAGGAACCGCTCGCCCATGTGCCAGGCGTGCGAGTGGTAGCGCCACTCCGTGCCGACGATCGCCAGGCGTTTGCGCTGGCCGGCGGGCGCGTCGGCCGCACTAGCTGCCGGTGCCTGTAGCGCCAAAGTTTCGGCCAGCCCCGCGCCGGCGAATCCTGCGCCGAGCGTGCCCAAGAAGTTTCTTCGCGAGATCATGGTGTCGTCCCATTGGGTTCGGCGGGAGCGTTGCACGAGCGGCCGTGGCACGCCCGATGGATCGTCTTCCGCTACTTGTTAAGCCGCGCGGGCCGGCGTCAAGCGTTCGCGGATCGGTCGGCGTCGTGCGCAGGCTGCCAGCGAGGTCCGCGGGCGAGCGGGATCGTCTCTCAAACCGAGACGCTGATCCAGGCGATCACGTTGCCCACGTCCAGCAGTTCGGTCAGGGCCGTGGGTGTCGCGGCCGGCCGGCGAGAGCGCAGTCCGGGCGCTGAGCGCGGGGATGGAAGTTCTTGTGGACCGCTTTGAGCCGCGCCGGGTCGACGTGCGTGTAGATTTGCGTCGTGGCGATACTGGCATGGCCTAACATCTCCTGGACTTGTCGCAAGTCGGCACCGCCGGAAAGCATGTGCGTGGCAAAGCTATGGCGCAGCGTGTGGGGGCTGGCGTCGGCTGGAATGCCGGCGATGGCCGCATGGCGTTTGAAAAGTTCCCAGATTCGCTCGCGCCGCAATCGCATGCCGCGGCGCGAAACCAGCAGCCACGGCGGCGGCGGCGAACGACGCGCCACCAACACCCCGCGTTCGCGAGCCAGGTAGTCGCGTACCGCGGCAATCGCCCGGCGGCCTAGCGGCACGAGCCGCTCCTTGTCGCCTTTGCCGCGGCACAGGCAGTAACCGTCGTCGAGATGCACGTCCTCGACTTTCAGGTGCGAGATCTCCGATGCCCGGCAGCCGGTGGCATACAGCAGCTCGAGCATGCGCCCGATCGCGGCGGGCCAGGGGCTCGCCCTTGGTCGGGCTGTCGAGCAGCCGCTCGACCATCGCGGGCGGCAGCACGTGGGGCATGCGCTCCCACAACTTCTGGCTGCCCAACAGCTCGGCCAGGTTGTCGACCAGCACGCCTTCGAGCTGCAGGTAGCGAAAGAAGATTCGCAGCGAGGCCAGGTGCCGGGCGATGCTGGCCGCCGCCAGCTTGCGCTCGTGCAGCGAGGAAGCGTAGTCGGCCAGCTCCTGGATCGTCAGTCCGGCCAGCCGGCGACCGGCCAGCCAGCCGAAGAACCGCCGCATGTCGCGGTGGTAGGCGGCCACCGTATTTTCGGCCAGGTGGCATTCGCTGCGCAGGTAGTCGACGAACGACTCGATCCAGCGGCCGGTCGCCAGGCCGCTGGCCGCCGCCGCCGGTTTGAGCAATTTGCGTCGCGGTCCGCCCATCTGGCTGCTGCCTGTTCCGGATTCGATAGCGCGGTCGAAAGATCGCACCTGATGCTTGCGCACCATTGTCCCTTCGACGGGCCGCGAGGTGGTGCTTCAACGTTTTGTCGGTCGCACAGGTTTTCCCGTAGGCAGGCCTGGGGAACGGTTTTGCCCGGAGCGGGGCTGGTGACGCCTGACCGTGCGCTCTTTGACGCCGTTGACCCGGCAAAACGATGCGGCACATGGCCGAAGGCTGTGTTAGAGTTCCTGGTATATCGTCCGTCCGAGATTGTTGAGCTGCCACGGGAGGCTCACCGACCCGCGCCTCCGCACTGCTGGACAAGCCAGCAGTGGCACCCGGCGTGGGTCCGGCAAGTTCTTGAACAGCGTGTCCCCCAGCCGCTACACACCGCACGATCGTCGCGACGCGCGCCGCTGGGGCATGTCGCCGACCGGAGTGCCCGATGGCGGCGAGTCGTTAGCCTATTGGGAGAGATCCGCGTGAGAGTTCTCGTCACCGGCGGGGCCGGATACATCGGCAGCCACGCGATGCGGCTACTGGCACGCGGCGGACACGAAGTGTGGGCCTACGACAACCTGTCGCTCGGCCACCGCGCCGCCGTGCCCGCGGGCCGGCTGATCGAGGGCGAGTTGATGGACCGCCCGCGCCTCGTCGAGGCGCTCCGCAGTCGGCAGATCGAAGCGGTGATGCACTTCGCGGCCTTCGCGTCGGTGGGCGAATCGGTGGCCGACCCGGCGAAGTATTACCAGAACAACGTCGTGGCCACGCTCAACCTGTTGGAAGCGATGCGCGAGGCGGGCGTCGCGAAGATCGTGTTCTCGAGCACCACGGCCACGTACGGCGTGCCCGAGCGAATTCCCATTCGCGAGGACGAGCCGCAGCAGCCGATCAACCCCTACGGCTTCGGCAAGCTGGTGATCGAACACGCCCTGGCCGACTATGCGCACGCCTACGGCCTGGCCTATGCGGCGTTGCGCTACTTCAACGCGGCCGGGGCTTCGCCCGAGGGCGACTTGGGCGAAGACCACGACCCCGAAACGCACCTGATTCCGATCGTGTTGGCCGTGGCGCTGGGCCAGCGGCCGCACATCACGATCTTTGGCGACGACTACCCGACGCGCGACGGCACCTGCATTCGCGACTACGTGCACGTCGACGACCTGGGCGCGGCGCACGCACTGGCGCTCGAGCGGCTTGAGCCGGGGCGGGGATTGAAGCTCAACCTGGGCACCGGCCGGGGCCATAGCGTCAAGGAAGTGATTGACGCCTGCCGCCGCGTGACCGGCCACGCGATTCCCGCCGTGCTGGGCCCGCGGCGCGAGGGCGATCCGCCCGAGCTGGTGGCCGACGCCGGCCTGGCCCGCGCGACGCTGGGCTGGACGCCCGAGTACACGGACATCGAGTCGATTGTCCGCACGGCGTGGCGCTGGCAGCAGTCGCACCCGCGCGGATATGGCGGGTGAGCGGTCGCAAGCCTTTTTCGAACTCGATTCTTGCACGCCGTTTTGCCGGCACTATGATGAACGCCGCCGCGTCGTTTCAAACTGCTGCCGGGACGCTCTGCCCATGTCGATCGTTTCTTTATCGGAGATGGTGCACGGCCAGGAAGGCGATACCTTCGTGCTGTTGACGGCGAAGGAAGAGCTCACGACGCGCGACGGCAAGCCGTATTTCAAGGTCGGTTTTCGCGACCATGCCCGCGAGGTGACGTTTCCCATCTGGCACGATTCGCCGTGGGGCGCCGACTGCCGCGAAGCCTGGCAGGTGGGCACGTTCTACAAAGTGCGGGCCGTCTATCGCGATACCAGCTATGGTCCGCAGCTCGAGCTGCGCAAGATTCGCCCCGTGTGCTCGGCCGACGAGGCGGACGGCTTTTCGGCGGCCCTCTGTTTGCCGCAAACGCGGTTCGACACGCGGGCCATGTTCGACGAGCTGCTGGCCACGGCCCGCGAACGCATCGCCGACGCGCCTTTGCGCGAGCTGGTGCTGGAATTGCTTGCGACCAACCGCGAGGCGCTGCTGACGCTGCCGGCGGCGACGCGCAATCATCACGCTTTCGTCGGCGGCTGGCTGGAACACGTGCTCAGCGTGACGCGGACCTGCGTTTACCTGGCCGACAAGTACGATGAGTATTACTCCGACATGCGGCCGCGGCTCGACAAGGGGCTGGTCGTGGCCGGGGCCATTCTGCACGACATCGGCAAGCTGCGCGAAATCGAAGAGCTGCCGACCGGCGCCGCCTACACGGCCGAGGGGAGCCTGATCGGCCACATCCTGCAGGGCCGCGACCTGGTGCGCGAATCGCCGGCCGCGCGGGCGGTGGACCGTGACTTGCTGTTGCGGCTCGAGCACGTCATCGTCTCTCACCAGCGGTTGCCCGAGTGGGGCTCGCCGAAGCCGCCGATGACGCCCGAGGCGTTAATCGTGCACTACGCCGACGACCTGGACGCCAAGTACCAGATGATGGCCGCGATTCTGCGCGAGGACGCGACGCCGGGCCCGCTGACGTCGAAAAAGAACGTGCTGTTCCAGCAGGTTTACCGCGGCGCCGTGTAACGGGGCGTTTTGGTCCGCCGCGGGCCACTTCCGCTGCCGCCAACTCCGTTCCACGCGCGTCCTTGCTCACGCTGCCGCACCATCCTTGCGCCGAACTTTCGCAGTTTGTGTTCCAATCGCTCGTAGCCGCGGTCCAGATGGTGGATCTGTCGTACGATGGTTTCGCCCTCGGCGGCCAGGCCAGCCAATACCAGTGCGGCGCTGGCGCGCAGGTCGCTGGCCGTGACCTCGGCGCCGGACAGTCGGTTTGGTCCTTCGATCGAGGCCTCTTTGCCGCGCCGCTCGATCCGCGCCCAGGCGGGCCAGCTCGGCCACGTGCATGAAGCGGTCGGGAAAAACCGCGTCGGCGATCGTGCTGCGTCCGTTGGCCAAAGCCGCCAGCGCCATGAACTGGGCTTGCAGATCGGACGGAATGCCAGGATACGGCTGGGCGACAATCCGCATGGGACGCAGTCGCTGATCCGCGCAGTCTCACTCGGTGGCGGTCCAGGTAGACGTCGCAACCCATTTCGGCAAGCGCGTCGAGGACCGCCGCCAGGTGCGCCGGCTCGGCGTCGACGACCGTGGCGCTGCCGCCGGTGATTGCGGCGGCCATCAGCAGCGTCGCCGTCTCGATGCGATCGGGAATCACGCGATACGCCGCGCCGCCCAGCGCGTCGACGCCGCGGATCTCGATCACCTCGCCGCCGAGCCCCTCGATCCGGCGCCCAGCGCGTTCAGAAACCGCCCCAAGTCGACGATCTCCGGTTCGCGGGCCGCCCCGCGAATCGTCGTCCGCCCGCGGGCCATCGTGGCGGCGGTCATCACGTTGGCCGTGCCGGTCACGGTGGGGCCCTGCGGGCCGCGAAGATCGATCTCGGCGCCGTGCAAGCGCCTGGCCTCGGCCACGACGTAGCCGTGCTCGATGCGAATCTCGGCGCCCAGCGCTGCCAGGCCGGCCAGGTGCAGGTCGACGGGCCGCGTGCCAATGTTGCAGCCGCCGGGCAGCGAGACTACTCCCCTGCCCCGCCGCGCCACCAGCGGCCCCAGCACGCAAAAGCTGGCCCGCATCCGCCGCACGAGGTGATAGTCGGCCCGCGTGGCCGCCGCGTCGACGGTTTCGACGCGCACCCGATCGTCCAGCCCTCGCTTGACTTCGACGCCAAGGTGGCCCAGCAGCAGGGCCATGGTGTTGACGTCGACGAGATTGGGCACGCGCTCGAGCACGACCGGCCCATCGGCCAGGATGGCGGCGGCCATGATCGGCAGCGCGGCGTTCTTCGAGCCGCCGGCCGCGACGCTGCCTTCGAGCCGGACTCCGCCGATCGTGCGCAGACACTCCATTGTCTTGCTCCCTCCAGCACCCCTCTCCCCTCACGACTCACGAGAGAGGGTGGCCAGCGCAGCGAACCGGGCGCGGGGGGCATGCCGTGCGCGCGCGATTCCCACGTCCAGCCCGCGATCACTCCTTCCGCACGGCTTGCACGACGCGGGCCAGGCTGGCCAGATCCTTGATCGTCGGCAAAAGCTCGAAGCGCCCATCGGCGGCGATCCGCGATTCGACCTGCTGTTGTAGCATCGGGCTGATTTCCATCAAGAGCGCCCGCCCGGCGCCAAGCGTTCGGCGGCCTGGGGCACGAGCCGCTCGATGACTTCCATGCCCGTTGGCCCGGCCACCAGCGCCTGCCGCGGCTCGTATGCTTGCACGTCGCGGGCGAGCGAATTGAATTCCGCCTCGGAGACGTAAGGCGGGTTGCTGGCGATGATGTCGAACACCCGGCCCGCGGCGATGCCCGCCAGCAGGTCGCCTTCGACGAATTCGACACGTTCGGCCACGCCCAGCCGCCGGGCATTGTCTCGGGCCACGACCAAGGCGGCGGGGCTGAGGTCGATCGCCGTCACGCGGGCTTGCGGCGCCTGGCGGGCCACGCTGATCGCCACGATGCCGCTGCCCGTGCCCACGTCGGCCACCGCGACCGCGCCGGTCTCGCGCGTCTTGATGCGGTCGAGGCAGGCCATGACCAGGAATTCGGTCTCGGGCCGGGGAATCAGCACGTCGGGGGTGACGCGGAAGTCGAGCGAAAAAAACTCGCGGTGCCCGACGAGATAGGCCACGGGCACGCCTTCGGCGCGGCGGCGGACCAGATCGCGAAACCGCGTGCGCAGCTCGTCGCCGGCCGGCTCTTCGAAACTCGTGTACAGCTCGATCCGCCGGCAGCCGCGCGCCTCGCCAACAGCACCTCGGCGTCCAAACGCGGGCTGGCGGTGCCGTGCTGCTGCAAATAGTCGGCCGTCCACTGCAACAGGCGTCCGATTGTCCACTCTTCAGCCATTGAGGGCACCCGAGCGCGTGTGGCAGGTCATTAAAGCGGCGCGATACCTGCGCGGCGGATCGGTCATTTTCCAGTCGTGCCCGCCACCGCACCGGTCGGCACGATCGGCAGCACGACGTGCGACGGATGCTCGGCGTCGTGATGGATCGTGTTGGTGGCCACGGCGGTGCGGCGGTTGTCGTTCAACGGCTCGCCGGTGTTCGGATTGATGTCGAAGCGCGGAAAGTTGCTGCTGGAGACGTCGACGCGGATGCGATGTCCGCGCTTGAACACGTTCGACGTCGGGTAGAGCTTGATCGTCGATCGGGTAAACCGTGCCCGGCTCCATCAGCTTCTCCTCCTTGAGCGACTCGCGGAAGCGGGCCCGGGCGATGCCGTCGCCGATGTTCAGGTCGAAGCCGCCGGCGAAAGTCTGCGCTGGGCGGATAGACGTCGATCAGCTTGGCCGTGAAGTCGGTGTCGACAGCCGAGGACGAGGCCCACAGCTTGACCACCAGCTCGCCGGTCACCTCCAGGTCGCCCGGCCAGCGGCTCGGACTGGAACACCAGCACGTCGTTGCGGGCCGACAGCGGAATCGGCTCGGGCGAGTTCCAGACGTGCGCGCCGCCGCCGCTGGTCCCAGCCGCCCTGCAGCAGGATGCCGTCGCCGGAGGAAATGTTGCCGCCGATGGTGGGCACCGGATGCGCCGGGTCGAACTGGAAAGCGGTCGAGGCGGCGGCGGCCGACGGGCTTTTCGCGGCGAGAGCCGTTCCGCCGGCGTGCAGATAGCAGGGCGTGTCCCGCGTCCGGGCCAGCGGCCACTGCTGCTCGTCGCGCCAATAGCCGCCGTGGTTGAGCAGGCCCGTCGGCGGTCTTGCGGCCGTCGCCGGTGCCCATCACGAAGATGCGCACGGGCGTGGCGAACGGGGGCCCGCTTGCCGACGGCGTTGTCGACGTTCTTGAGCCAATGGTCGTACCACTCGAGCCGCCAGGCGCAGGGGATCGGCAATCGCGGCGTCGTGCGCCGAAGCTCACCTGGCCGTGGCTCGAGGCGCCTTGCTGACCGTGAATCCAGGGACCCATGATCAGATAGACGGGACCCTTCTGTCGCGCGCGACAGGACCTCGTAATTGGCCGTGGTGTTGCCGGCCCACGAGTCGTACCAGCCGCCGACCAGGTACAACGGCATGTCCTTGTAGGCGTCGGCGTGGTCGAGGATGTTGTTCTGCTTCCAGAAGTCGTCGTTCGTGCCATGGCCCAGCGCTTCGACGAGCCAGTCTTCGTATTCGGGCGCGAGCTTGCAAGGGCGTCGTGCCGCGTGCGCAGCGGCAGGTTGGCCAGGTACTCGTGGCGGTGTTCCATCATCTGCTTCGAGCATGGCGGCCGTGGCCGGGTCGCGCGCCTGGCGGCTGCCGGCCGGCGCGGTGATCGAGTAAATCCAGTTCCAGAACCGCAGCTCGAACGCCGCCGCCGTTGCGCATGCTGGCGTAGCCCAGGTTCGACATGGCATCGACCGGAATGGCGGTGACCAGCTCGGCGGGCCGCTCCATTGCCATGGCGTGCTGCGTGCCGCCGACGTAGGAGGTGCCGATCGTGCCGACCTTGCCGTCGGACCAGCGGTTGCCCGCCGATCCACGCCGCAGCAATCAAAGCCGTCGCGGCCGTCGTCGGTGAGCATGTGCCACACGCCCTCCGAGCCGTAGCGGCCGCGCGTGTCTTGCACGACGACCGCGTAGCCACGGGCCGCGAAGTACTCGCCGTCAGCCTTGCCCCCCGCCTTGCCGTAGGGCGTCCGCATGAGGATCGTCGGCCAGCGGCGGGGAGCGCTTGTCGCGATTGATCGGCAGATAAACGTCCGTGGCCAGCCGCGCCTGGTCGCGCATCGGCATCATGACGTCGGACTGGACCGCGACCTCGCCGAGCGGGCGAGTTTCGTCGCTCGCAACGGGCCGTGCCGTGGTCAACAGCAGTGCCAGGCAGGCGACGAGTGGTGCGCGCGATACGAAGGCCAGGGGCAGTTTCATGGCAGGCATTCTCCATTAGCCGACGCCGCGCGTTGCCTAGCGCATGCGGACGTGCGGCGTGCGGATCATTGTAGAACACACCACCGACGTTGCGAGCCGTTTTCCCTCGCGCATGGCTCGGCGAGCCGGGGGCGTGAGCCCCCGGATGGCCTGATCCACCAACAACCGTGGCGCAAAAGAATCCCCGAACGTACGCTCGGGGCTCGCCAGCCGCTGCATATCGACGACCTACCGGCGCGGGGGCCGTGGCTGGCTGGCGCCGGGCAGGATGACTTCGTCCAGCCCGTAGCGGTCGAGGTACGCCTGAGTGCGATCGACCGGCTGCAGATCGCCCGCGTGGTGGACGAACTGGCGGGGATCGAGCGCGGCGCCGAGCTGCACTTCGTACAGCTCGACGACGACCAGCAGCTTGCCGCGATCCGCCGAGCTGGAGTCCTTCGCTTTACCTTCGCGGCGCCAATACTCGATGCGGTACGGAAACAAGTCGTCGCAGCCGATGCGCAACACGACGCGATCGGGAAGCTGCGGCGCCAACTTCGACAGGTCGACCGGCTGGCCCGCGTCGATGGCCGCCTTCTGGTCGGGCAGCAGCATGGCCAACCGCGCGGAATTCCATTGGCCGTCGAGCGTCCAGACGCGCAAGTCGTCCAGCCGGTTCTCCGTCGGCGGTGCGAAGCGAAATGACGTTCGCAGCGACCACAACAGGCGCGGCAGCCCGCCCAGGCTGAGCGAAAAGTCGGGCGCCGCCGCGCCGGGCGTTCGCGGTCGCGCCCGCGCCAGCCGGCCCAGGTCGACCCGGCCCAGCGAGCGGTCATTGCCCAACTGTTCGTAGATCCACAGGTAACTGCCGTTGGAAACTTCCTGAACGCTCGGCGCGGACTTGTCGCCCTGCAGTGCCAGCTCGAAACGGATCAGCCGCTGCTGTCCGCGACCTTGCTGCAGATAGAGCCCCGTGCCGTACTGCGCGGGCCCGATCAGGTTGATCTTGTACCGCAGCCTGGCGGTGATCGACCGCTGGGCTTCGATGGTTGCCAGCACCCGATCGAGCAGGGCATCGCCAGGGGCTTCGGCGGGATGCTGCGTGGCGGCCGTTGAGGGGGAAGGCGACGCAGCCAGCCGGGGTTGAGGCGGCGCCGGGGCAGCGCCTGAGGGAACGCGCCGCGGCAGGGCCTGGCCGGCTGCGATCGCTGCCAGCGAGCAAATCACCAGCGGCGTCAGGATGGGCAAGCTGGCCTTCATTTTCCGGTTTTGTCGGATTTGCCAAAGAAACCGGTTGTAACGGGCCGACCAACACTACATCGCCGTGATCGGTCTAGAAACGCGCACCCGGCGGCCGGCTGGCAACAGCCGCTGTCTGGCGAAGCGCGGGAGCGATGCGGGCGACGAATTGTAAATGGATGCCGGCCAAGGGTCTATCTCAATCCAATGAGCCCGATGCTCGAGTGAGCGGGCCCGCGGCGGGTGCCTTGAAACAGCGACGAAATAACGGCCGTCGGAAAGCGTGGGTGGCAGGATCGCCTCCGCTCGCCGGGCGATGGAACGCGGTACTTTGGGGGGTCCAATGAAATCTCGCATGGCTTCCTTGCTGCTGGGACTGATAGTCCTGGCTGCCAGCGGCTGCTTCCTGCATCCGCCCTACGGTGAGCTCAACGGGGAGACGACGCTCGTCCCGCCGTGGGGCAAGTTCACCCATCGCAACAACTTGCCGCCGGCCCAAATGCTGATGGAGCCGGGCCCCGGCGTCGGCGGACCAGGACCAGGCATCATGCAGACCGCCCCGTTGGTGGGCCCGGTGGTGCGCACGTCGCAAGTCGTGTTCGTCAGCCCCGAGGGCATGAACGTCCAGTGGGACGTCGGCGAACCCGGCGCGTTCGACAGCGAACCGCTGATCGTGCCCGGCCGCTACAACTTTCCGCAGGGCGCGATTTATCGCCTGAAGCTCAGCGCGATCCCCGGCCGACCGGGCGCCGAGCTGTACCCGACGTTGGAAATCGGTCCGCCCACGCCGCGCACCGACGCGTATCTGGCGCACAACGCGATCCCCGTGCAACTCACCGACGAGGATTTCGACCAGGTCGCCTCGGGCAACTTCGTCACCAAGGTGATCTACCTGCCCGATCCGGAGTTCCAGGAGCTGGCGCTGGCGGGCGTGGAAACGCTCGTGAGCACGCGGCTCGATCCGGGCATCGACCCGATCGTCGAAGCGGATCGCCGCGGCGCGATCATGGCCGTGGTCCGCGTGGGCAACAAGGATCTGGAAATGCCCGACGGCGAACTTGAGATGGTCGGCGGCGGCGGCCCGCTGCCGTTTGCCGCCTCGGGCGTCGGCTGCAAGGCGGGTGCCTGCTGTGGCGGGGCGTGTGGTCCGGGCATGGGGCCCGACGGCGCGCCGTGCTTCCCGGGCATCACCGGGGCCATGCCCGCCGGTTCACCAGGACAGTTCATCGCCGGAATGACGGCGCCCGAGTATGGGATGCCGATGAGCGGCACGCCGATCGGCTTGCCGGGTCCGCCGCACGTGCCGTTGGGATCGCCCGCCGGCTTGCAGCGGCACGTGATGAAGAACCACACGAAGTCGCACATCCCGCCGCCGGTCAAGAAGTTCCAGATCGACGTGCAGGAGAAGCCGGGCTTCAGCTATCCGCAACCGGTCAACCACGTGGAAATCACGGAGCGGAAACATATGCCGCCAGTGATCTTCCGCCAGCCGATCGGGGATAAGCACGAGCACGCCTTCGATGTGCCCGACGGAAGCGACTGTCAGTAAGCGTTCGCGTCGAGGCCGGTAAAACGCGGCTCGCCTGGAGATGCGTTCTCCAGGCGGGCAGCAAACCGGCCAGAAAACAACCGGCGAGCCCGGGAGCGTGAGCCCCGGGACTGGCAGACAACGGGCTTTGCCAGCCAACTGCGAATCGAGATCCGTAATCCATGACAATGGTCCACAAGCTCCGCGGCCGGAGAAATCCGGCCAGGGTTGCCGGCGCGCTGGTTGTAGCGGCGCTGGCGGGAACGAGTCCTGCATGCTTGCAGGCCAAGGACCCGCCGGTGCACTACAACCACGCGGGTGTCCTGTCACCGGGAGCGATTGGAACCGAGCAGCTCCAGCGGGGCGGACCATTGCCAGGATATTTCCAGCCGGTCGAGATCAAGGCCCCGCCGGGGGCCTCGATCTCGACGGCCGAGGCCGGCGCCTTTTCCGAACCCCAAGCGGGCCGGCTACTGGCTGGCATGTTGATCGGTTCGGTCTACCGCCTGCGGGTCACCGGCATTCCAAACCTGGAAGGTCATGAAGTCTATCCGACGATCGAGGTCATCGATCGGCTCTACCCGCCGATCGGCCAGGAGTTTCGTTTTCCGATCCTGATCGAGCTGGCGCAAGACGAGCTGGAAATGGCGCTGGCAGGCCGCTTCGTGACGCGCGTCGTCTATCTCGAAGAGCCGCGCACTGCGCTGGGCGTGGCTCAGGATCCCGACGAGCAGTCGGTGTTCGAAGTGGCCGAATCCGACAATCCGCTGGACGTGGCCGACGCGCTGGGGCGGCCGGTGGCGATCTTGCGGCTCGGCGGCCGCGTGCCCAGTCAGGAAGGGCCCGACGAGCAGTTCTTGTACGGCTCGCCGCCGCTGGTGAAATGGAAGCCGGCCGCGAGCCGCGGTCCGCTGTTGGTGCAACCGACCATGGCTGCCGGCCCCGCGCCGAGCGGCGCCGCGGCGCGCCGGTGCGCATCGTGCGAGGACCGAGCGGGCCATGACGCGAGCGCCGCGGAGCAATCTGCTGATGCGGCGCGGACCGCTGGCTTTCTGCCTGGCGGCTGCCTCGCTCGCGCCTCTGTTCCTGCCGGACGACGCCCTTTGGGCCAATTCCGCTGCCCGGCGAACGGCCCGAAATCGTGGAGCGCCCGGCGCCGGTGATCGTCCGCGACTTGCCCGAGGTGGAAAAGTCGCCGCACATGCCCATCGAGCCGGTCGCCAACGAAGGGCTGCCCGTGCCGCTGACGAATTGGACCCCCTGGTCGCCGCCGGGCATCGCTGGGCCCTGGCCGCACGACGAGTTCCTGGAAGACGGCGGCGACCGCGACGTGCAAGTGAACGTCGGTTCGGAAGGTGAAGTGCGAGGACTCGAGCTGGAAGACACCGTGGCGGTGTACGACACGCTCGACGGCGGCACGTGCATCGAGCCCAGCAACCGCGTTTGTCTTTATGCCCCGCGTTTCGCGGCCGTGCGCAAGGTGACCAACGTCGTGCAGACCGAACAATCCGATCAGCTCGATGCTGCGTCCCGCGACGTGGGGCCACTTTTGCAGCGCGAGAACCTGCTGGCGACCACGGCCGTGCAGCCGGTGCAGCCGAAGGGCAACATCAGCCGCAAACACCCGATCGTCGAGCGCTCGCGCGAGCGCGAGGCGCCGGCCACGACGCGCGAGGCCGTGGCCGACGTGGTGACGCCGCTGGCGATGCACGAAGACTTGCGCATCCTGCGGCAAGGCGTGTTCGAGGAATCCGAAAAGGCGCGGCTCGTCGAGCTGGTCGACGCGGCCATCGTCTGGTCGCACGAGAAGGCGGTGCAGGTCGTGCTCGAAGGCACCGCGGCCGTGTCGGTCGCCAGCGAGCAGAAAGCGGCCGAAACGTTCCGCGTCGACGTGCCGAATCATCCCTGCTTGCGGGTCATCAAGACCGCCTCGACCAAGACGGCCAGGCCCGGCGAAATCGTGGAATTCACGATTCGCTTCGACAACATGGGCGACCAGGCGATCGAGCACGTGACCTTGATCGACAACCTGACGACCCGGTTGGAGTACGTGCCCGGCACTGCCGAAAGCAGCCGCGAGGCCGAGTTCACGACCGAAGTGAACGCGGGCGACTCGCTGATGCTGCGGTGGGATTTCAAGGATCCCCTGCCCTTCGGCCGCGGCGGGCTGGTGCACTTCCAGTGCCGCGTGCGGTAGAATCTCTGCCGGCGGCGCCGGTTTGAGCGATCGACCGACGCTCGTGTGCCACTGGCTCCGCCAGTGCTTTTGGCTGCTGGTGCGACCGCACTGGCATAGCCAGTGGCACACGCTGGTTGATCATCACTCCTCCATGTTCGATCACGCGCATGTTCGATCACGCGGCTCCGATGCGATCACGCGCAGCGCTTGCATGTTGGCAAGCGCACTCCCTTAACCCGCCATTCCACAGGATTCCCACCATGCAACTCAACGGCAAAGCGGCCATCGTCACCGGCGGCGGCACGGGCGTCGGCCGGGCCACGGCGCTCGAGTTGGCGCGCCTCGGCGCTTCGGTGCTGATCAACTATTCGCGCTCGCGCGACGAGGCCGAGCGGACGGCCGGCGAGATCGAGGCGCTGGGCGTCAAGGCGGTCTGCATCCAGGCCGACGTCGCCAACGATGCCGATTGCCGCCAGATGGCTGCCACGGCCGCCAAGGCGTTTGGCCGCATCGACATCCTGGTGAACAACGCCGGCACCACGAAGTTCGTGCTCGCGCCCGATTTCGACAAGGTGAACGACGAAGACTGGCAGCGGATTTTCGCGGTCAACGTGATCGGACCGTTCCACTGCGTTCGCGCGGTGAAAGACACCATGCTCGCCGGCGGCGGTGGACAGGTCATCAACATCACCAGCGTGGCCGGCATTGCGGCCCGCGGCAGCTCGATCATGTACGCCGCCTCGAAAGCCGCGCTCAACAACCTGACGGTCGCCCTGGCCCGGGCCCTGGCGCCGAAGATCCGGGTCAACGCCATCGCGCCCGGTTTCATTAGCGGCCGCTGGCTCGAAAAAGGATTGGGCGAGAATTATGAGCAAGCCAAGGCCGCCGTGGGGGCCGCCTGCCCGATGGAGCGCGTCTCCGAGCCCGAGGACATCGCCGCGGCGATCTTGAGCCTGATCACCGGCTCGCCGATGGTCACCGGGCAGATCCTGGTGTGCGACGGCGGGATGCTGATTGGCAAACAGCAGTAGGCAGCCAGCGGGCCACGGCTGTTTTCGACGTGCGGAGTCGTCGTCATGAACGCATTGGGCACTCGGGCTCGGCGGAACCGCCAATTAATCGCCCGCCGATTTCGAGTGCTGCTGCTTGTGGGAGCGTTCATTACCTGGCTCGGCGTCGTGTTGTTTTCTATTGGGCTGGTTGGCTACTTCGCGACACTTCGCAGCCTCGGCGGCAACGAAATTCGGGATTCACCACTGCTGGTTGGGTTGCCAGTCGGTCTGGCGTCCATACTATTTGGACTTGGCACGATCGGGCTGGCGGCGGTCGGAGTGGCGTGCGCTTGGATTGCGGGCCGTCCGGGTCGGCGGTTGCTCGTCGCGGCGGTCGTGGCCGTCGTCGCGACGGGCCTGGTCTTGACGGCGCGGGCTCTGGGGGCGAACTTCGGCGGCTTGTTCACAGGCTGGCCGAACCAATCGCTCGGCTTTGCGCCGAGGATTCAGTTCTCGCTGGCGCCGCTGACCGTTGGGCTGTCACGAACCAACCTGGGGGTCAATGTCGGCTACGAGACAATGTCCAGAGCGACGCTGTGGGCCTGGCCGGTCCTCATGGCACTCCCCGTGTCCGCCCTTTGGCTTCCGTGGGCCGTGTTTTGGCCTGCGCGAACGCCCGCCAATGGCCGCGTTGCCGCGCCGGGCTCCAAGGAAGCGCCGCACGACCAGTGGCTCGAGCGGCGGCTGAAGCGGCTGTTTTGGACCGCGGCCTGGTGTGCGGCGGCCTCAGCCGTGCTCGTGGTGGTTTGGTACCTCGATTATGTCGGCGATTATCTACTCAACCCGGATGCCGCGGCATTCTTCTTGTCGTTGGGCGAGAATGTCGCCGGCGGCTTCATGACGTTTTCGCTGGGCGCCATGCTGGCTGCGGCCATGGGTTTGATCGCGGCGCGCCATCGGCGCCCGAGCATCCGCTCGACGTTCCTCGTGCTGGCACTGTGCGGCGCGATGTTCGCCGTCGTGCGTTACGCCGTCGTCGGCAGACTCACGGTTCGACAAGGCGCGCTTGCGGCGTTGATCCGGGTCGAACAGTATGGGGACAGACCCGAGGGAATGAAGTCGAGCATTCCAGCTTCACGACCAATGACGATCGCGCGGCCACTGTGGTCGTTCGATGTGGCCGCCGATCTTCGCCTGCCGCTCGTCGAGCCGTTTTCCTGGTGCGGACCGGGCTCGCTGGTTGCGGCGGGAGTCCCGTTTCTGCTTCTGCCGATCGTCTATTCATGGCCGCGGCGCCGGGGCCGCGACCTGCCGATCGTTCCGCGGGCAAGCGATCCTGACAGGCGTTAATACCGCGCCTCGGGCGGCGCCGCTGCCGGGCCGCCGACCACGGGCGTCAACTGGCCGTTGGGGTGCGCCAGGTCGACCTCGTTGTAGCCGGGGTAGCTCGGCTTGGCGAACAGCTCCGCCGGGTTGGCGTTGAGTTGGTTGATTTGCAAGTCGTCCAGGTCGATCGTCAGGTTCAGGTGCGAGGTCGGCCACTCGACTTCCACGTGCCGCGGCAGCGTCACCTGGCTGACCGGATCGTGCACGTGCTTGCTCATGATCGCGGTGGCCAGCCGCGTCCCCTTGGCGTCGTAGAGGTGTTCTTCCAGCACGACGCCGCGCGACTCGTCGATGATCGTGATCCGCGACGCTGCGGCGCCGCCCGGCGGCAGCTTGCTGCGGATTTCCAACCGCCCGCCGCCCACGGCAAACGGCCCCTCGACCTGTTGCGAAGGGTCGAACGTCACCACGCCCAACGCCTCGATCAGCCATTCGGGCTCGACCGGAATCACCTGCCGCGCGGCGCTGACGGCGAACTCGTCGTGGCGGCAATAGAACAGCGCCGGCGGCTGCGCGTGGCGCAGCCAGAACCAGACAAGCTCGTCGTTGCTGCCCAGGTCGACTTCGGGCCCGAACTTCTGCCCGACCAGGCGGAACGAACGCGGCCGCTGGAAGGCGATGTTCGCATTGAGCGAAGGGAAGCCGGGCGTGGTGAGCGTGGCCCGGGTCGACGACAGCGATTGCACGCGGGCGCTATTGGCGTTGACCACGTCGACCACCTGCTGCAGCGAGGGCGTCGGCGGCAGGGCCCGCGGAATCGGCTGCGTGTATTGTTGCAACATCCGCGGGCAACTAGCCCCGCTGGCCGCGACCACGATGCCAAGCAGGCAAGCCATCCAGGCCGACCGCCCGCAACGCCAACCCGGATTTCTGGGTGCCACTGCTGGGCAAGCCAGCGGTGGCACCTGGAACGAATTCCCACCCTGCGATGCGCAACGCGATCGCCGTTCGTGCGTCGCTCGCTGGCTGGCCGCGATCGTTCATCTTGGGTTTGATCCGTCAAACCGTCTTGAAAGGCAGAGCAGCTTCGCGAAGGGATCAGTCCGAGCCGGCGAACAACAGCCCGGCCAGCTCGTGCTGGATTTCGGTCGTGCGCTCATCGTTGGGAGCGGCCACGGCCACGCGATAGGTCGTTTCCCGCCGCGGGCAGTAGAGCACGAGCGTCTCGCAGCCGTTGTCGTCGCGCTCGGTTTCCTCCAGCCGGACCACGCGGCGGCGAATGAGCAACAATGCGAGCACGTAGCGCAGGTCGTGCCGCTGGGTCTCGGGCTCGAGCGCTTCGAGCAGGTCGAGCATCACGTCGTTGGGCGCCCAGTGCAGCTTCTTGGAGCTGGGCTCGGCCACTTGCGACTTCCACCAGCCGAGCACCCCTTCGGGCGGCCCCTGCCAGGCTTCAGCGGCATAGTCGCGGCGCACGACTTGCGAGCCTTCGGCCGTGAGGGTCGAGTAGAAGGTCTCGCCGGCGCGCAGCTCGCGGCCGGTGGCGGCGCAATGTCGCGTCGAACGTTGAACTTCGTAGTCGATCATCGAGCCGATGCCAGGATGGGATTGCCAGCGGACGCGACGTGCGCGATCTTGGGCCCGTGCCGTGTCGACGAGCGCGGACCCGCGCCCTGCAAGTTCCGTAGTGCCGCCGGCAGAAACGTTTGGGGCGTCGAATAGTAGGCAAATCGGCCAGCCGGCTCAAGGCCGCGAGAGCCGCCGTTCTCGCGGTTTTTTTGGCGGCCCGCGGCGAACGGCGAACCACCGAGCTTGACCGGGGCTCTGGCTTGGGGTAGAGTCATTTGGGTTGCTGGCGGTGCCAGCGGCTGGCCGAAGGTTTTTCTCGGTGCCAGCACGTTGCGACACGCCCGACCGCGGGAAATCATCATGGCGGTTTCGACGAACCTGTTGCGGTTGTTGCTTTTGGCGCTCTTGGAGCACTCGCCGTAGGGGTTCGTACCGAGTTCTGCTGGACCGAAGAAAAAACGAACCCCGGGGCCAGGGTGGCCTTGGGGTTTTTTGTTGTGCTGACCGCAAACGTTTCGAATCGTGACAGCGTGGTGGACCGTATGAACGGCTCGCGAGACATTCGCCCTCATCTTCGCTCGTCCAGGGCACGGTTGGTGTTGCCCAGGCCGACCTCGGGTCGGCCAGCGGGCACTCGCGGCGTTCTTTTCCACTCGTGAACACGACTTGATACGGAAACACCAACCATGAGCAAACGACCCGTTCGCATTTTCGACACCACGCTGCGCGACGGCGAGCAATCGCCCGGCGCGAGCATGAATCTGGCCGAGAAGATGGAAGTCGCCCAGGCGCTGGTCGACCTGGGAGTCGACATCATCGAGGCCGGCTTCCCCATCGCCTCGCCCGGCGACTTCGAGGCCGTCAGCGAAATCGCCAAGAACGTTCGCGGCGCGGTCATCTGCGGCCTGGCCCGCTGCAACGACGAGGACATCGACCGCGCTTGGGAGGCCCTGCGTCACAGCGAGGCCCCGCGGATCCACGTTTTTCTGGCGACCAGCGCCATCCATCGCGAGTTCAAGCTCAAGATGGACAAGCAGGAGATCATCGACCGGGCCGTCTACGGCGTTCGCCGCGCGGCCGGCTATCTGAGCGACATCGAGTTCTCGCCCGAGGACGCCTCGCGGACCGAGCTCGATTTTCTCTGCCAGGTGATCGAAGCGGCGATCGACGCGGGCGCCACGACCGTCAACATTCCCGACACGGTCGGCTATGCCACGCCCGCGCACATGGCCAAGGTGATTCGCACGCTCATCGAGCGCGTGCCGAACATTGATCGGGCCGTGGTCAGCATGCACTGCCACGACGACCTGGGGCTGGCCGTGGCCAATAGCCTGGCAGGCGTCGAGGTCGGCGCGGGCCAGATCGAGTGTACGATCAACGGCATCGGCGAGCGGGCCGGCAACTGCTCGCTGGAAGAAGTCGTGATGGCGCTGCGCACCCGCGGCGACTATTACCAGGCCGACACGCGGATCGACAGCCATCGCCTGGTGCCGACCAGCCGGCTGGTGTCGAACATCACCGGCCTGGCCGTGCCGCGCAACAAGGCGATCGTCGGCCGAAACGCCTTCGCGCACGAAGCCGGCATCCACCAGGACGGCATGCTCAAGGAGCGCACCACGTACGAAATCATGCGGCCCGAGGACGTCGGCTTTGCCAAGACCGACCTGGTGCTGGGCAAGCACAGCGGGCGGGCGGCATTGGCCGATCGGGCCAAGGCACTGGGCTATCACCTCGGCGGCGAACAACTGCAAGCCGTGTTCGAGGCTTTCAAAGTGCTGGCCGACAAGAAGAAGGAAGTTTACGACGGCGACATCGCTGCTTTGATCGATCAGCAGACCCGCGCCAGCGCCGACACCTGGTCGATGGTCCGTTACCAGCTTGCCGCCGGCACCGGGCAGACGCCGAGCGTGACCCTCACGCTGCGCCACGGCGAGGAGGACGTGACCGACACGATGGCCATGGGCGACGGGCCGGTCGACGCGATCTTTCTGGCCATCGAACGGATTACGGGCGTGACGGCCGTCTGCAAGGACTATCGGCTGCAGGCGGTTACCGTGGGCAAGGACGCGCAGGCCGAAGTGAACGTCGAGCTGGAATTCGGCGGGCGGATTTACCGCGGCCGCGGCGTTTCGACCGACACGCTCGAAGCCAGCGGCTTCGCCTTCTTGAACGCCATCAACCGCATCGCCGGCAACCAGGCCGCCCCGGCCCAGCCGGCCGAGGCAACGCCGTAGCTTCGCCGCCGTGGTCAAGCCGACGCAAGCGCCGTCCCTCGCCCCTCGCGGGAGAGGGACCGCTCGTCGGCGCGTGCCGACGAGCAGGGTGAGGGGGCGCGAGCCGCGCGCGGGCTCGAATTCCCCGGATTGCCGCAACACGTTCCTACCCACGACCGGCCTGCTCAGCGTCTCCCTCTTTTCGCGTTGCGGTTGGCGGCGCGGGTTTCCCAGGCGTTCTTGATTTGGGACCACAGGCTGGTCGAGACGTCGTGCGACGTGGCGCCGGTGACGCTGCGCAGGCCGTTTTCCAGGCTGATCGCCTCGGCCTGCGCGAAGGCGGCGGCGGCGATGGCCGGCGAACGGCTCGATCCGCCGCCGCAGGTGACCAACGTGGGCAGTTGCGATTCGATGAAGCTGGCCGTGACGTCGATGGCGGCGTGGATCACTTCCGGCGGATTGCCCAGGCCGTCGACCAGCGGGAAGCGGCAATAGACGATTTCCCGCGGCAGCGCCAGCGGCGTCTCTTCCATCGCCAGATCGACGACGGCCCCAACTCCCAGCCGCAGCAACTCGTCGGTGTTGCGCGCGTCGGCCTCGTTGCCGATCCACAGTCGCCCCGCCAGGATTTCTCGCATCAGTCGGCCCGCCCTTCGCGTGTTGGTCCACAACCTAACGGCATTGTAGAGGAGCCCGAGCAAAAAGTTCAGCGGGAAATACCGTGCCCATCTCCGCCGCGCCTCACGCCACGAACGCCAGCCAATAGAACGTCCAGCCGGTCAGGGCGGTGAGCGTCATGTCGATGGCGGCGGCGTAGCCGAAGCGGCGGTGCCACCGGCTGTGCGAGCCCGGCGAAGGCGGATTGGGGAATTGCCGCAGGGCCCGGGCAATCACCACGATCCACAACAGGGCCGTCGTGACCGCGAAGCACAGGTGGACGCCCAGCGCCAGCGCGACCCAGTCGGTCGAGCCATCGTGGCTGGAAAACGGCGAGGCCTCGGCCCGCTCGCGCCAGCCGTTGATCCGCATGTCGGCCTCGAAGGCGGCCACGGTCACCAGCAGCACGACGCCCAGCGTCAGTTCGATGCGCTTGTGCCAGCGATAAGCCCGATACCAGTGGGCCAGTGCGATGGCCGCCGTCATGGCCGGCAGCAGCACGACCAGCGCCAGCGCCACCACGTCGAGCATCAACGAAGCCCGCGTGCCCAAAAACCCGTCGATGCCTGGCATGGAGCGAAATGCGCACGCCCCGCGGAGCGCAGTCATGAAGAGAGTGAAAACCCTGATTCTATCCAGCTTGCCGCCGGGTGTAAGCCCTGCCGGCGCGATCGCCACGGTTCCACGGGGTGGGCGGCCTCGGACATCGGTGCAACCGCGGACACGGTGCCACGGGCGGCCGTCCGCGGACACCCGTGCAATCGCGGTCACCCTCGCGCGCCCCGCACGGCTGTCTCTGCGAGCCAGCCGTGGCATACCGGTTCTGTGCAGGCGCCAGAGGCGCCGCCGCCCCACTCAGTGGCTCAATGGCAACAACTGCCCGCCACGGCCAGCTTCTTGGGCGAAGGGGGCACGTCGTTGGCCGGGTTGCAAGCGAAGAAGCCCTTCGGCTTCAGCGGGAATCCGATGTAGGCCGTCGGCATCACCGGGTAATCCTCGGGCCGGGGGATGTGCGTGTGCCCGAACGTGTACCAGAAGACGACGTCGGTGTCCTCGATCGGGCGATCCTGCTCGGTCCAGTGGATCAGGCCGTCGCCGCCGCCGCTCTGGTTGGGATAGTCGCCGGCGCCGTAGCGTTCGTCGTCGCGGTAGGGCGTCACCCAGACGTGATGGTTGACGAACCCGGCCCGCTTGCGCCACCAGGCGTTCGGCGAGGCCAGGGGAAACGAGTTGTCGCCGGGCACGAACTTGTAGCCGACCGGCTCGCCGACGTGGTTCGAGCACGTTCGGGTTGACGATCTTCCAGGTCCGCGCCGTTTCGAGCTTCAGCGTGCGCCCGGGCCTGCTTTTCCGTGGCCAGCGTGCGTGGCCTGCGCCTGGAAGGCGTTCTCGAACGGGTTGTTGCTCGCCGAGCGCGTCGGCCACGACGTCGACCTGCTGCACGGTGTTCGCCGTGCCGTCGAGATCGAAGTCGAGCCGCACGTTGAAAAAGTGCTGATGGTTGGGGGCGTAGAGCTGCGGCGCCACGAGGTCGCCGTACGTCGGCGTCTCGCCCGGCGGAAACGCGCCCAGCGACAGGATGCCCGTCAGCTTGATCTCGAACTGGATGTTGCCGTCCTGGTAGAGGTACCAGAAGAAGCCGTACTCGTAGTTTTCGACGGTCGAGACCGACGAGATCACCAGCCGGCGCGAGCGGCGCACCTCGGGCGTGTCCAGACCGCCGGTCGGTATGCTTCCAGAGGATGCCGAAGTCTTCCTCGTGCATGCAGATGGCGTTCTTGATCGTGCAGCGGCTCGCCGCGGCTGGTGCACATGTGGGCGTCGAAGTAGCTGGATCAGCCCCAGGCAGTCGCAGCCCAGTTCCAGGCTAGTTGGCGCACATGCCCATGCCGTACTCGCCGACGTCGAAGGCGTTCTTGCGGCGCTGCGTCGGGCCCGGATCGCCATAGGGCACGACCATCTCGGTGAGCGAAGCCCGATAGAGGATCGAACGGTCGCGGTCGCCGTCGCGGTAGCGCAGGTGGTGCAGGGTCAGCCCCTCGCGGGCGTTGAAGCCGACGACGAACGCCCACTTCTGCCAGCGCACCTGGTAGCCCTCGACCTCGAAGCTGGGCCCCTCGGGCTGCGTGATCTCGATCGGCTTGATGTCGCGTGCGCTGATTCGGGCACGCGGTCGGCCGCGTAGTTGCACTCGACTTCCGGCAGCGGCCAGCTTGCCATACTCCTCGACGCGGATGACTTGCATCGTGTTCAGGTCGACCACCGGCCGCAGGCCCTCGATCGGCCGCGTGTAGCCGTTGTCGGTCGGATCGTGCCGCAGGAAGCAGAGCGGCCGGGCGAGCCGCCGCGTGCGATCTTCCTCCGAGCCGTAGTTGCCGGCACTCCAGATGTCGACCATCACCAGACTGGTGTCGTCCGTGCCGTAATGCTTCTTGAGGGCGGCCTTGAACTCGCTGCTGGCCAGCACGGCCTGCTCGCACTCGATCTGCTCGTCGATCGTCATCGTCGGCTGCACGCCGGGGACGGGCTGTCCACTCGAGCAGCTCGCCGTCGGCCAGCGACACGGCCGCTTCATAGGCCGTGTTGGCCGCGTTGTCGAACAGCACGGCGTAGGCTTCGCGCGGCGGAGCCGGCCCGCCGTTGAGTTCGTGAACCTCGGCCTTGGGCGGCTCCTTGAGGCTGATCGACACGAAGCGCGTGGTCGGCGTGACCTTGCCGTGCGCCTTCAGGATCTCGACGGCCCGGGCCACTTCGTCGGCCGCGAGCGGTTCCAGCGGATGGCGAATATGGGTCGCAATAGCCATGGCCGTGTGCTCTCCCAAGAAGGTTCGGATGCGAACAACCGCGGGGACTCAGCCCCCCCTGCTCGACCGCCCGTAGAGCAGCGTGCGTCGCGCGCTTGCAGCGCCCGCTCGGTTGTATCGCGCCGGCGGGCGTTTGTCCAGGAATTGGCAGCTTCGGCCGCCGGCGGCGCGAGCGCCCCGCGAAGGCCGCCCCGTCATCGCTCGCCGAACAGCGCTTCGAGGCAGATTTGCGACCAGCTTTCCAGCCGCTCCGCTTCGTGGACGATTTCGTCCAGCGGCCGGAAGCCGGCGTCGACGATATCGGCTTCCAGCGGGTGGACTTCGGGGCGCTCGACGTCGACCAGATGGACCACGCCCAGGTGGACTCGGCCCACTTCGGTCTGGTCGTCGTTGATCAGGCCCACGCAGCGTTCGGTCGAAGGCGTGTCGGCGCGGACTTCTTCGGCCAGCTCGCGGCGCATCCCCTCGCGATAGGCGGCCGCCGCGTGGCCGGCGTTGGGGTCGACGTCTTCGGCCGAAATGTGCCCGCCCACACCGATGCTCCGCTTGCTGTGCAGGCGGTTTTCGCCCTGCCCCTTGCCGCGCGTGTATTGAAACAGCCAGGTCCGCCCCTGCTCGTCGCGGTAGCGAAAGATGACATAGGGGATCAACTGCTTGAAGCTGGGGTCCGTTTCCACCTCATGCCGCGGGCGGTAGCTGGTGTGCTCCGCGCTGAACAGCTCGGGTACGTAGCGCTCGACGTCGGCCGAAAAACCCTGAAAGTAGCCCAGACGGCAGAACAGCGCGGTCGGCACGACCAGCACGCATTCGGTTTGCACGTGCGCCATGGCGAATCCTTTCGGCTGGATGATTCAGAAAATCCACTAACCGGACGCGCAAGCGAGGGAAACCCATACTAACCCGACGCGCAAGCAAGGGAGCGACACGCATGACGTTTGCAGGATGCTCCCTCGCCTGCCCGTTGGGTTAGTGGGGGAGAGAGCCTCGCGATGCGTCAGCGGGTCACTAGCTAGCACGATTGTAGCAACCTGCGGCACGGCCGCCAGCGGCTGACCGTGAAGGGGCCACGCGTCACACGATCAACATCGCGTCGCCGTAGCTGTAGAAGCGGTATTCCTCGCGGATCGCTTCTTCGTAGGCGTGGCGGATCAGCGCTTCGCCGCCGAATGCCTGCACGAGCACCAACAGCGTGGTCCGCGGCAAGTGAAAATTCGTCAACAGCGCGTCAACGGCCCGAAAGCGAAACGGCGGGCGAATGAACAGCGACGTCGGCCCCGAAAAGGGCGCCAGCCGCCCGCCGGCCGCGGCCGATTCCAGCGCGCGGACGCTCGTCGTCCCCACCGCGATCGTGCGCCCGCCGGCCGCGCGCAGGCGCTCGATGGCCGCCACGGTTTCGGGCCCGACCTGGCACCACTCGCTGTGCATCGTGTGTTCGTCGAGCGAGTCGCCGGCCAGGGGTCGGAAGGTGTCGGCGCCGACGTGCAGCGTGACGCGTGCCTGGGTGACGCCGGCCCGCTCCAGCTCGGCCAACAGTTCGTTGGTGAAGTGCAGTCCGGCGGTCGGGGCGGCCACGGCGCCGGGCACGTCGGCGAACACGGTCTGGTAGCGCTGGCGATCAGCCGGCACCATCTCGCCGTCGCGAACGTACGGCGGCAACGGCACCCGGCCCACGCGCTCCAACAGCGCCAGCGGGTCGCCCTCGGCCAGCGGCCGGGCGATCCACGAGCCGGATTCCTCCTTGACCAGCAGCCGCAGTTCGAACTGCTCCTGGAGCCGCTCGTTGACCAGCGCGATCTGCTCGCCGGCGGCCAGCTTGCCGCGGGTCTTGCCCAACAGCCGCCAATTGCCTGCCGCGTCGGCCGACAGGAAGAGCCCCTCCCAGCGGCCGCCGGTGGCGCTGCGAAACCCGACTAGCCGGGCCGGAATCACGCGGGTATCGTTGACCACCAGCGCGTCGCCGCGGGTCAACAGCGACGGCAGGTTGCGCACGTGAAAGTGGCCCAGCGTGCCGGCCGCGCGATCGACCACCAGCAGCCGCGCATCGCTGCGCCGCGCCAGCGGATGCTGAGCGATCAGGTGTCGCGGCAGTTCGTAATCGTAGGCACTGGGTGACGACATTTGCACGCCGACGGCGGAAAAATGGAACGCGATCGCCCTGCCCCGCCCACGCGGATCGCGCTGTGCATCACGGGCCTCGAGCCGGGGGCGCCGAGCGGGCCCTGACCGAGCTGGCCACGCGACTCGATCGCCAGCAGTTCGAACCCACGGTCTATTCTCTCCGCGGCCGCCCGGCTGGCAACGCCGCGATGCTCGTCGAGCGGCTCGAACAGGCGGGCGTGCCCCTCGAATTCCTCGCCGCCCGCCGCCCGCGCGATTTTCCGCGGGTACTCGCTCGGCTGCGCTCCCGGCTGGCTGCCCAGCGGCCGGCGATCGTGCAATCGTTCCTGTTTCACGCCAATCTGCTGGGCACGGCGGCTGCGCGGCTGGCGGGCGTGCCGATCGTCGTCACCGGCGTGCGCGTGGCCGAGCGCCGCAACAATTGGCATCTGCGGCTGGCCCGTTGGAGCGACCGCTGGGTCGATCGCCACGTGGCCGTGAGCAACGCGGTCCGCGACTTTTCGCTCACCGCGAGCATCGGAACGAGCGACAAGTGGGTCGTCATTCCTAACAGCGTCGACGTAGCGCGTTTCGAGGGGGTTGCGCCGGCGGCGAAACAGAGCATGGGCGTGTCGGCCGGCCACGATGTGGTGGTTTGCATTGGCCGGTTAGATCCGCAGAAGGGGCTCGATTGGCTCATTGAGCAGATGCCCCGGCTGCTGGCCGCGGGGCCGGCCTTCGACCTGGTGATTGTCGGCGATGGCCCGCAGCGTGAAGAGCTGGGCCGGCTCGTCGCGCGGCTGGGCCTGGCCGAGCGGGTGCACTTTGCCGGGTTTCGCGGCGATGTGCCGGCGATTTTGGCGGCCAGCAAGTTTCTGGTGTTGCCGTCGCGGTGGGAGGGAATGCCCAACGTGGTGCTCGAAGCGATGGCGGCCGGCAAACCCGTCGCGGCCGCCCGCGTGGAAGGGGTCGAAGAAGCGCTTGGTCCGGCGCTGCCGCGCAGACGTTTGCCGCTGGCGATGGCGAGGAAATGGCTGGGAAAATGGCGGCAATTCTCGGCGATGCGGGCCTGGCCGCGCGGCTGGGCGGCGACAATCAACAGCGGGCCCGCGAGGCGTTCAGCATCGAAGCCATGGTGGCCCGCTACCAGGCGCTCTACAGGACGCTGCTGGCAGGGTCCGAGTAAGCCTGGCAAAAAGATTTTCTTCGCCCGCGCGGTTGCGAATTCGGCCAAAAATCGGCCTCTTCCCTGGCTTGGCCGGCGTGCTCGCGTAGCCGCGGTGGGAAAGCCAACTTGACGGCGCCTGCGAACTGGTTATTCTTGGGACCCGATGGTTGGAAATGGGGGTTTGTGGTGAATCATGCTTCTGACGGGGACTTTCGCCCGAGCGATCGACGAAAAGCTGCGAGTCGCGATTCCCAAGCCCCTTCGCGAGGCCCTGGGAAGCTCAGCGAAAAGCGTGTTGTACGTCGCGCCCGGGACGGATGGATCGTTGGCGTTGTACACGGAGGAATCGTTGGCCGCGTTGGCCGTGCGTTTGAAGCAGGCCTCGCCGAATGCCGCCGACGTGCGGGCTTTTGGCCGGCTGTTTTATGCCAGGGCTCAGGCCGTCGAGCTCGATGGTCAGGGTCGGGTCCGCGTGCCGGCCGAACTGGCCGAGCTGGCTGGTTTAGGACGCGAAGCGGTGCTGGTGGGCGTGAACGATCACCTGGAACTTTGGGACCGAAATCGCTGGCAGCAATACGTTGCCCAAATGCAGGGACAGTACGACGCGATTGCCGAGGGCGCGTTCCGAACGCCCCCTTAGAACTCGACAACAACGGCCGCCCGGCGTCGATAGGGGCTGGCTGAATGAATAAGGAGTCGTATTCGAGGTTTCGTCCGTCCGAGTGTTCGCCTTGTGCTTCGAGTTGGCACGACCAGTCAGAGGCCACCGACTGACCGCGTCCCAGCCAAGCAGGCCCCCCGAGAGCAACGATTGCGATGGGGTCGCGAACCGCGGGTTAGTGGCGCTGGGCCACGACTCGCTCCCCCAACCTGCGAGGGCACACGGACGTGCCCCGGGTTCGGGTGGTTCGCCCATCGGGCCCCAGCAGCCGCATGTTCGGCGGGCCTGCTGCCGCCAGCCAGTATGGAGCAGCCGTCAACGAGACATGTGAGCGTCCTGCTGGCCGCGGTGCTCGAGTGGCTCGACCCGCGGCCCGGGCAGACGCTGGTCGACGGCACCCTGGGCGGCGGCGGCCACACGCGAGCCTTGGCCGAGCGCGTCGGGCGCGAGGGACTTGTCGTGGCGCTCGATCGCGACCCGGCGGCCCTGGCGGCGGCCGAACGCAGTCTGGCCGGACTGCCGGTGAAACTCGTGGCTGCCAGCTATCGCGAACTGCCCGCGGTGCTGGCGCAGTTGGAAATCGAACACGTTGATGGCATCCTGTTGGACTTGGGACTTTCGAGCGATCAGTTGGCCGATGCCGAGCGGGGATTCAGCTTCGACGCGTCCGGACCGCTCGACCTGCGGTTCGATCCGACCAGCGGCGAGCCCGCGTGGCGGTTGATCGAACGGCTTGACGCCAATCGACTTGCCGATTTGATTTACCAATACGGAGAGGAGCGACACAGCCGCCGCATCGCCCGCAACCTGGTCGAAGCGGCGCTGCGGGAGCCGATTCGCACGGCCCGACAAGTGGCCGAGATCGTCCGCCGCAGCGTGCCACGCGGGCGCGACGCCGAGCGGATCGACCCGGCGACGCGGACGTTCCAGGCCCTGCGGATCGCGGTCAACGACGAACTGGGGGCGCTGGAAGAGGGGTTGAAAGTTTTTCCGTCCTGCCTGGCCGTGGGCGGGCGGGTCGTGGTGATCAGCTTTCATTCACTGGAAGATCGGATCGTCAAACAAGCGTTCCGCGACGACAGTCGCTACGAGGTCCTGACCAAGAAACCAATTCGGCCGAGCGAGGCCGAGCAGGCGGCCAACGTCCGCTCGCGCAGCGCGAAACTTCGCGCGGCACGCCGCATACCGTAGCGGTGGGGCGACCCTTGGCCGCCAGGTGAACCAATACAGACCCTCAAGGATGAGGAGGTCGGCACGATGGGTAAGGAAACCAAGATCGGATTGGCCGTCGTCAGCGTGTTGCTGGTCGTCTTCGGCGCGCTGTTGTTTCGCAAGTTGACGATCCTGGAGAGATCCGCCCTGGCGCCGGACGAACCGTTGGTGTCGACGCCGCCGTCGTCGGCCGAAAATGCGGACAAACCACACGTCGTGCCACAGGATCATGCCGGACAGGGCGGCTTCGAACCGTCGAACGAGCCAGCCTGGACCCGCGCCGGATCGGATGGCGACCCCCAGCGTGCCGACGCGCCGCGGGCCGTGTACATGCCCGACGAGGCGGCGCCGGTCGCCGCAGCGCGAGACGATCGTTATGCCAGCCGCCCCTCGCGGCAGGAGGCGAGCGAGGCGGGCGCCACGGCCGAGCCCGCGTCCAATCCGTTTCATCGCCGCGGCGCGGAGGCCTCGAAGCTCGAAGCCCAAACCGACGGCCAGCCCGCCGCCGAATCGGCTCGCGAGTTGAACGAGACGCCTCGCGAGCCGTCGGCAATGCGCAGCGGCGAGCGCACCCTTGCGGCGGCGTAACAACCCCGTGCGCCAGGCCAGCGCCACCGAACCGATCGAAGAACCGATCACTGAGCCCGACGACAGGCGGTTGCCCGCGCTAACCACGAGCGAGCTGGCCGGCGAGCTGCCGTCGGCGGCTGAGCCAGCCGCCGATTCGCCCGTTGATGAGCCGCACGTGAGATTCGACGGCGACTCCGGCGACGGTGCGACGGGTGGGCGCCGAGCCGGTCGAAACCTCCGCGCCGCTGTCGGCCGCCGCGGACGAGGGCCTCAGCGAGCCGCCGGCCGACGAGCCGGTCGCCCGCCAGGCTGCCGTGCCGGCCCAATGGCAGTCGGACGATGCCGCGACGACATCGCCCCGCACCGCGGTCGAGGCCGAATTGCCGGCCAACGGCAAGTACACGGTGCAGCCCAACGAAAATCTGTGGACGATCTCGGAGAAGTTCTACGGCACGGGCCGCTATTTCAAGGCCCTGGCCGAGCACAATCGCTCGAAGCTGCCGCGCTCCGACAAGCTGGCCGTGGGCACGGTGGTTTCCGTGCCGTCGACCAGCCTGCTGGAGCAGAATTATCCGAGCCTATGCCCCAAGCAGCGCAAGCGCCCTGGTCCGATCGCGCACGCTGCCGGCCAGCACGCGGCCTCGCGCCGCCCGAGGCGACAACGTGTACATCGTCGAGGAAGGCGACACGCTGTTCGACATCGCCCGCTACGAGTTGGGCAAGGCCTCGCGGTGGAACGAGATTTACGATCTCAATCGCGACGCGCGTCGGCGAGGACTTTGATTACCTGCAGCCGGGCACCGAGCTGGCCCTGCCACCGAAATCGGCAACCGACTCGGTCACGCGGCAGCGCGACCCGGGCTACCAGCGATAAGCCGGCCAGGGGCGGCCGGTGATACTGCCGTGGGTAGCAGCGGCGCACGCGCAGCGCGCGTTCGAAAACGTCCAGCGAAAAACAGAACGGGCCGCCCAGTGCTTTGAAGCCGGGCGGCCCGTGGTTTTTCGGTTCGCGACGTGCGGCGGCTATTTGAAGCCGTATTTCGGGTTGTCCGCGTCGAAGTCGAGGTCGGTGAAGCCGTTGTTGAGCTTGATGTCGGTGTAGGTGTACGACTTCGAGCAATTGCGGTTTGCCGCCCGGCTTTTCCGGCCAGTCGTACGATTCGTAGCGGATGGGAATGTTCAGCTTGTCGTCGAGAAAGATGCGGGCCTCGTAGAACTTGAAGTTCTTGCGCGGAAAAGGGTGTATGACCTGCACGCAGGTGCAGACGCGGTCGTTGATCTTCGCGCCGGTGTAGAACTTGACCTCGCACTCGCCATACTTCATGTCCTGCTCGCCAACCTCGATCAGCCGCTTGGTGAGGTTCAGGATGCCGATCTCGGTGATCGGATAGCGCTGGCCGGCCATCGCCATGGCGCCGGTGGGCTGCAAGGGAACGGTGCCGGCGATTTTCTTGATGCCCACGCCGTGTCCCAGCAGGTTGCCGTTGTTCTTGCCTTCGACGTAGAGCGCCTCCTGGCCGCGGATGCTGGGAGGGCCGAGAAAGTACATGTAGACGCTGAACGGCTCGTGGCGGATCTTGACGTACATGTACTCGGGGTCGTTCAGCTTGCCGTTGATCCGCTCCTGCTTGATCATCGTGGCCGAATAGTCCTTGATGCCCTGCAAGGTGTTCAGGGCGCCGTAGGCGGCCTGAATGGCCGGCACCAGCGGATGTTGCTTCTGCGGCGCGGCCTGGGTTGCCGGGTTGGGGCCCGGCGGGGTGTTCGTGTTGGCCGCCGCTACCGTGGCTGCCGGTCCGCCGGCTTGCTGTTGCGCCACGCGATAGACGGGCCGCGGCAAGGCTTCGCGCGATGCGCGCGGCGCGGGCTGGCCCTGGGGCGCCTGCGCCACAGCGATCGCACCCAGCGACGCCACGGTTCCACACGAAAGGACCACCCGTCGAAGCCAGCTGTCACGCACCATGGTTTGCTCCTCAAGCCAAGACGATCGTTGGCAACGGGCCGCCCGCGGAAGAGCTGGCCAAATTGCCGGTTTTCGCTCCACTTGCCTGCGCTGTCGGCGCGTCAAGCAGCGGCGAGCCGGACACGGGCTGGACCCATGCCGACGGGGCCGAGTGCCGCCCGAAAAGCCGAGCGCGAACTACCGCCAACATCGTTTGTTATCGCCCAGCCAATTGCGGCTATATTACAATGGTTTCGTCGATCGCCCCCGATTCTGCAAAGTTATGGCCGGTCACCCGAGGTGGCCGTACAGATTTCCCAAGTTTACTCAACGAGCTGTGGCAGGGGAAAGGCAAAGCCGATGGCCAAGTCCATGCGAATCGCGGTCATCGTCTCGGCGCCTTTTCAAGAAAATACGTATGTTGCCCATCTTGAAGGCCGAGACGACTGCATTGTCATCGATCCGGGCCTGGAGCCGGACGAAATCCTGGCATACCTCGACGAGGCCGGTCTCGAGCCGGCAGCGATTCTGATCACCCACGGCCACAGCGATCATATCGCCGGCAATGGCCGGCTTAAAGAGCGGTTTCCGGCGTGCCCGATCGTCGCCAGCCACGGCGACGCCGCCAAGCTGACCGACTCTAAACTGAATCTGTCATACGACTTCGGAGCCGATCTCACCAGCCCGCCCGCCGACGTGCTCGTCGGCGAGGGAGACCATTACTCGGCTGCGGGCGTCGACGTTCTTGTCCGCGAAGTGCCGGGACACTCGAGCGGACACGTGGTCTACATTTGGCAGGCCGGCCAGCCAACAATCGTCTTCGGAGGCGACGTGCTGTTTGCCGGAAGCATCGGGCGAACCGACTTCCCGGGGTGCAGCTTCGAGGTGCTGGCCGAAAACATCCACGCCAAGCTGTTCACCCTGCCTGACGACACGAGGGTGCTGCCCGGGCACGGGCCGCCCACGACGATTGGCGAAGAGAAGCGCACGAACCCCTATGTCGGGGCCCCGGCCGGATTCCGGGTGTGAACGCGCCAAGCCAGGCGAGCGGATCGGCCAGGCGATTTTCGTCATTCAGGGTGCCACTGCTGGCTTGTCCGGTTTGTGCAACGGTGCGAAAGCACGGGTGTCTGCTACGCAGCCGCCTGTGGCACCCGACAAGTTAGCGCGCGCGATCCAGGCACCGCCTGCCAAGGGGCAAGAAGATTGACGTAAGAAGATTGACGTAAATCGATATTCGGGTATTCTCGGCGCAGAGAAGGGACATTTGGCCACACCGCGTGCAGCGAAGCAATGGAGGACCCCGAGATGCCACGCAAAGCCGGCGAGCGTTATGTCTGTGGGAAATGTGGAGCTCAGCTCGTTTATGAAAAGCCTTGCCCCTGTCCGGAAGGCATGCCGCACTCGGAGATCTGCTGCGGCCAGCAGATGAAGCTCGTCAGGGAAACTGCCGCGGCGACGACGGGCAAGAAGTGAGTTCCGAGGGCCGAGAGCCCGGGTGCCTACTACACCGGCCGCTCCACGCCGTCGGCGGTTTCCTTGACGGCGGGGGCTTCGGCCGGGGCGGTGATGGCCGGCAGCTCGATCGTGAAGCGGCTGCCGGAGCCCGGCGTGCTGTTGACGTGGATCTGGCCGCCGTGCTCGCGGACGATCTTCTGGCTGACCGGCAGGCCGAGCCCCGTGCCGCGGCCCCCCTTTTTGGAGACGAACAGCGTGAAGATCTTGTCGAGGTCTTCGGCCGCGATGCCGATGCCGTTATCTTCGACGACGATCCGCGCCTGACCATCGTCGGCGCCGTACTGCGTGGCGATCGTGACCTTGCCCTGGGGATTCTCCTCGCAGGCGTCGATGGCATTGGTGGCGATGTTCAACACGGCGCGATGAATCCCCTCGGGATCGAAAACGAGCGTGGGGATGTTGCGGCCAGGCTTCCACTCGACGGCGACCTGCCGCTCGGCGGCCCGCGACTGCGCCAGCTCGACGACTTCGGCGACGACCTGGTTCAAGTCGCCGGGCACGGGATCGGGCTCGCGCTCCTTGCTGAACGTGAGCATGTCCATGACGAGCGTGGAGATCTTGGCCTGATTGCGGTCGACCGTGTTCCAGCCCTGGCGGACGACGTTCTCGTCGTGCTTGGCCAGGCCTTGTTCGATCATGTAGCTGCCGCCGCGGATGCCTTGCAGGATGTTCTTGATGTGGTGCGAGAGCATGGCGATCGTCTGGCCCACGGCGGCCAGCCGCTCGGCCTGCATCATGGCGCCGTAGTAGCGCGTGTCTTCGACCGCCAGCGCCGCCTGGTGGGCGATGGCGATCATCAGCTTCAAGTGCTCCTCGGTGAACTTGTTCTGGCTGCCGTGTTGCAGCAAGGCCCGCTGCGGATCGGTCGAGGTGTCGATGTAGATCACTCCCACCACGTCGTAGCGGCCCTGCATGGGCACGCAGATCGCTTCGCGGATGCCCATTTGCACGATGCTGGCGGCGCCGTCCCAGCGGTCGTCCTCGCGGGCGTCGCTGGTCAGCACCCCCTCGTTGTGCTGCAAGACGTAGTCGAGAATGGTCTTGCTGATCGCCAGCCGCTCGGCCGTGTCGAGGCCCTGGCGGTCGCGGCGCACCTTGGGCTCGAGCGTTTTGGTTTGTTCGTCGAGCAGCATGATGCAGCCGCGGTCGGCTTCGACCCACTCGAAGATCATCTGCATGATGCGGTTGAGCAGTTGATCGATGTCGAGCGTGTGGCTCACGGCCAGGGCCGTGCGGTACATGATCTGCAAATTGCTGCGGGCCCGGGCCAACCAGGGGCTGGCTCCTTCGCCCAGGTCGAAGTCGAGCAGTTGGCTGCCGGCCTCCTGGCTCATCGAGCGGACGATTCGCGAGTTTTCGGCCGCCCCGCGGGGCACGATGTCGATCTGGTCCGAAAGATCGTCGGGCAGTTGCTCTTCGGGATCGGTGAAGAGCATCAGCGTGCCGCCGACTTGCAGCTTGTCGTTGGTCGACAATTGCCGCTCGCCCTCGAGCCGGGTGCCGTTGACGTAGGTGCCGTTCGAGCTGCCCAGGTCGGCCACGATGCAGTGCGCGCCGTCGTAGCGCAGCTCGGCATGGCGCCGCGAGACCTCGGAGTCGTGGACCTGCAGATGGTTCGATGGGTCGCGCCCGATGCCAAGTGTCCCCTCTTCGACATCGAAGAGTTTTCCCTGGTCGCCTCCCTTGATAACGAACAGCGTAGGCACGAACCGTCTCCTGACAGCCGCTTTGGCGGTGCGCGGCAAGCCGAGCCGCCGGCCCCCGGCGCGGCAGATTGGACAATTCCTTGATTTTAAGGTTTGGCGTCGGCCAATGGTAGCGTTTTTGCACAAGCCGGGCCGCTCGCAGCGCCAAGGTGCCGCGCACTGCGCTCCGCATAATTGTTGTATTCGGCAACGGCCCGTGGAACTTGCGGCCCGCGGGCGGGCTTGCTTGACGCCAGCGCGGCCGGGACAAAGAATCAAAGGGGCCGGGCGTCGACGGTCGGGCTGAAGCACGCGGGCACGCGGGCAAGCGTGCGCGGGGCCCGTTCGCGGCCGGTTCGTTCTCGATTCTCTCCCAAAGCGGAGGCTTGGCGGCTGATGGCATGGCTATCGAGCGCGTGGATTCGGTCGGTTTGCTGGTGGGCATACGGCATGGTCGCCGTGGCGGCGCTGACCACCGCTGTTCGCGGTGAGGACGCTTCGAGCGTCGAGCGGCGGCTGTCCGACACGGCCCGGTACCTGGCTTCCGACGAGTTGGAAGGCCGCGGCGTCGGCACCAAGGGGCTCGACCGGGCCGCCGAGCACATTGCCGGCCAGTTCCGCCAGATCGGCCTCGATACCAACCTGTATGACGGCGCCCCCTTTCAGAAATTCAAGATGACGATCGGCGCCAAGCTGACCGCGCCCAACGCACTGACCTTCGTCGGGCCGGCGGCCGATGGGGGCAGCCCAAGCGGATCGAGCTGAAAGTCGGCGAGTCGTTCACGCCGCTGTCGCTCGGCGGCTCGGGCACGTTCGACCTGCCGCTGGTGTTCGTGGGTTACGGCATCACCGGCAAGGAAGAAGTGTACGACGACTACGCCGACGTCGACGTCAAGGACAAGGCCGTGCTCATCCTGCGGCACCAGCCGCAGCAGAACAATCCGCACAGCGCGTTCGGCGGTGAGCGGCCGTCGCGCCACGCGGCCTTCCGCCGCAAGGTGTCGAATGCCTATGAGCATGGCGCGGCCGCCGTGCTCTTCGTCAACGACGACTTCGACTTGCAAAAGAAGCTCGGCGACCTGCGCAACGCCTGGCAAGCCGCCGTGGACCGGATCGTCGACGAGAACGCGACGTTCAAGAAGGTCGAGAATCCCACGGCCGACGACCGCATGGCGCACGAGGTGCTCGTCGGCAAGCTGGCCGACGACGTCAAGCGGTTGGGCGCCGAGCTGACCGAGGCCGACGACCCCCTGCTGAAGTTCACGGGCGCCGGCGACGACGATGGCGAGGGGCGAACTTTCCGGTCCTGTTCTGCCAGCGCAAGGCGGTCGAGCCGGTGATCGAGGCGGCCACCGGCAAGACCCTCTCGCAGCTCGAAGCCGAAATCGACAAGGGCCCCGCGCCCCAGAGCCAGGAGCTCAAAGGATGGCGGGCCATCGGCCAAGCTTCGATCGAGCGCCAGGAAGCCGAAGTCAAGAACGTCGTGGGCGTGTTGCGCGGCGAAGGGCCCCACGCCAACGAGGCGATCGTCATCGGCGCCCATTACGATCACCTGGGCATGGGCGGCGCGGGTTCGGCCGCCCCCGGCGTACACGAAATCCACAACGGCGCCGACGACAACGGCTCGGGCACGACCGTGCTCGTCGAGATCGCCCGCGAGTTGGCCGCCCGCAACGACAAAGCTGCCGCGGACGATTGTGTTCGTGGCCTTCACCGGCGAAGAGCGGCGGCTTGATCGGCAGCGCCACTACGTGCGCAACCCGCTGGTGCCGCTGGACTCGACCGTGGCCATGCTGAATCTCGACATGGTCGGGCGGATGGTCGACGACAAGCTGATCGTGCACGGCACGGGCACCGCTTCGGAGTTCGAGCCGCTGGTCGATCGCCTGGCCAAGCAATTCGGCTTCCAGATCACGAAGAAGCCGGGCGGCTTCGGCCCCAGCGACCATTCGTCGTTTTATGCCAAGAAGGTGCCGGTGCTGTTCTTCTTCACCGGCAGCCACAAGGACTATCACCGGCCGAGCGACGATTTCGACAAGCTGAACATCAGCGGCATGCGCCGCGTCGGTGAGCTGGTAGCCGATCTGGCCGTGGCGCTGGCCGAAGCGCCCGAGCGACCGCACTATCAGGAGTCGGGCGAGCAGGAGAACCTGGGCGGCGGCGGCGATCGCCCCTACTTCGGTAGCATTCCCGACTTCGCCCAGGACCAGCCTGGCTACGCCTTGACCGGGGTGACCAAGGGCGGGCCGGCCGAGCGTGCCGGGTTGAAGGCGGGCGACATCATCGTCGAGTTCGGCACGAGCAAGATCGGCAACCTCGAAGACTTCGACAGCGCCCTGCGAAAGTACAAGGCCGGCGACCGCGTGCCCGTGGTGGTCAAGCGCGGCAAAGAGCAAGTGAAGCTCGAAGTGACGCTCGACCCGCCGCGGTGAGCGCGCCGTAGCCGAGCTTTACGGCCCCCTAGCGGGAATTGGCGGCGCGCCCCCGTCTTCGCAGACGCCGGCTACAGCCGGGCCCTGCCGTCCGAAAGTCGCTTGCTTTCAAGACGTTGCGGGCTGCTGACGCATTGCTTTTTGCCCCTGTTTTTTTGCCCTTTACCTGAACGGGGGTTCTCGACAGAATACCGCCCGCAAAAATCGGCCCAGGGCCGGTTGGGCCAATGCCCTTTGTCCGCCTTGGACAGCCTTTGGTCACGGAAGACCAGCGGTCACGAGCAAGGACGCCAAAATCGTGAGAACCTTTCCCATCGCGGCGGCAATCTTCGCATTGTCGCTGTTCGCCTCGGTCTCGTCGCTGAAGGCTCAGCCCCAGCAGCAGCAATTCGCTCCCCGCACCAGTGCGCCTGTCACCGGCGCGCGGTCGGCGCCGCGGCGGCCAGCGCCCGCGCAGCGGCACTCCCACCGCGCATCACGGCATCGCCGTGATCGACATCAAGTACATCCTCGACCGCTACAACCGGTTGCAGGCCGACCTGAAGGGTTGGGGCGCGGCCCGCGACCAGGTGGCCGCCGACCTGCAGAAGCAGGCCGAGGGCTTTGCCAAGGAAGTCGAAAAGCTCAAGCAGCTCAAGCCGAGCACCAAGGAATACAAGACCCTGGAAGAGCAGTTGGCCAAGAAGGATTCCGACCAGAAGATCCAACTGCAGCTTCGCGAAAAGGAATTCGCTGAGAAGCGGGCCTCGCTCTACCTGGCGGCCTATCACGACATCACGGCCGCGGTGAAGGCCTACGCCGACCGCAATGGCATCTCGATCGTGTTGCAATTCAACGGGGCCCCGGTCGACCAGAGCAACCCGCAAGCCGTGCAGGCCGAAGTGCTCAAGTTCGTCGTCTACCAGAACGGCATCGACATCACGCCGATCATTCTCGACGATTTGAACCGCCGCGCTGGCGCCGCCGGTGGCGTGGCCCAACCGCCGCGGACCGCTCCTCGTCGCTGATACGGATAATGTCGACCCGACCACCTGTCAAATTGAGCCACCCACGCGCTGCCGGAACGGACGTCGTCTCAGGGCTTCCGAATCGATCGCACAACTTGATGCACGCACTCAGAAAACAACGGACGATCTGCCAGCCGGCTGCGGTCTCGGGCTTTGGCCTTTGGAGCGGTCGCGACGTGGAGCTTGAGTTTCGGCCCGGCGAGCCCGACACGGGGCTGGTCTTCGTGCGCCGCGACCTGGCGGGCCAGCCGCGGATCAAGGCCGTGGTGGCCAACCGCGTCGAGACGCCGCGGCGCACGACGCTCAGCGCGGCCGGCGCCAACGTCGAGATGGTCGAACACGTGCTGGCCGCGCTGGCGGGCCTGCAAATCGATAACTGCGAGATCTGGGTCGACGAAGCCGAGATGCCCGGCTGCGACGGCTCGAGCCTGCCGTTCGTAGCGGCGCTCGACGCCGCGGGCGCTGCGAACAGGACGCGCCGCGTCCGCGGCTCGTCGTGCGCAGCGTGACGCGGCTGGGCGACGACGACACCTGGGTCGAAGCGCGGCCCAGCACGGCGTTGGGCATGAGCCTGAAGTTTCGCCTCGACTACGGCAGCGGCAACGCCATCGGCCGCCAGACACTGCAACTGAATATCACGCCCGAGTCGTTCCGCCGCGAGCTGGCCCCCTGCCGCACGTTCGTGCTCGAGGAAGAAGCGCAATGGCTGGTGCGCGCGGCTTGGGAACCCGGGCCACGTATCAGAACTTGTTGGTGTTCGACAAAGACGGGCCGATGGAAAACGAGCTGCGCTACCGCGACGAATGCGTGCGGCACAAGGCGCTCGACCTGGTGGGCGATCTGGCGCTGGCCGGCTGCGAGCTGGCCGGCCATGTCATCGCCCATCGCAGCGGCCATCGGCTGAACGCCGAGCTGGTGCGGGCCCTGTTGAGCGAAGAGAAGATTACCGAAGTCCGCCGCCGCTCGGCTTAGCGGGCGACGGCTTGGCTGGGCTGATGAACAAAACCGCCTTCCGCAACCCAGGGCATGGATGCCCTCGACGAGCGGCGGCGAAAAACGAACGGCGGGGAGCCACGATGGCCACGTACGTCGCTGACAACGTTTCCATCCATCCGCGGGCCGAAATCGACGCCGACGTCGAGATCGGCCCCTTCTGCGTGATCGGGCCCAACGTGCGGATCGGCCGCGGCACGCGGCTGGAGAACAACGTCACGCTGATGGGCCGCGTCACGCTCGGCCAGCACAACCACATCTATCCCGGCGTGGTCATCGGCGGCGAGCCGCAGGACCTCAGCTACCGCGGCAGCGACACCCAGGTGATGATCGGCGACCACAACGTCATCCGCGAGTGCGTCACGATCAACCGCGGCACCGAAAAGGAAGACGGCATCACCTCCCTCGGCAGCCACAACTTCCTCATGGCCTGCTGCCACGTGGCCCACGACTGCCGGCTGGGCAACCACATCATCATCGCCAACGGCACCCTGCTGGGCGGGCACGTCCACGTCCACGACCATGCCTCGCTCTCGGGCGCCGTGGCCGTGCATCACTATGCCTCGATCGGCAGCTACAGCTTCATCGGCGGCTGCAGCCGCGTGCTGCACGACGTGCCGCCGTTCATGCTGGTCGAAGGCCATCCCGCGCGGCCGCGCTGCATCAACGTCGTGGCGCTCAAGCGCAATGATTTTCCGCCCGACGTGATCAACTGCCTGGCCGAAGCCCATCGGCTGCTCTATCGCGCCAAGGTGGGCCTCGACCATGCCCGCGAAATCCTTCGCGGCAACGATCAACTGCTGCCGCAGGTGAACGAGCTGTTGAACTTCGTGCAATTGCAGCAGGAAGGCAAGCACGGCCGGGCCCGCGAACGCAGGAGAGCCGCGTGACACGGTTGCAACTGGCCGTCGTCGGCGCCGGCCACCTGGGCCGGATTCACGCCAGGCTGTTGTCGGAGATGAGCGACGTCGAGCTGGTCGGCGTCGTCGATCCCTTGCCCGCGGCCCGCGAGCTCGTGGCGTCCGACTGCCACACGGCGGCGTTTGCGGACCATCGCGCGCTCATTGGCCGCGTCGAAGGCGCGGTGATCGCCACGCCCACGCGATTTCATTGCGGCGTGGCGCTCGAGTTTCTCGCAGCCGGCACGCCCCTGCTCATCGAAAAGCCGCTGGCCGTCGACCTGGCCGAGGCGGAGGCGATCGTCGGCGCCGCGGAAACGCACGCCACGCTGGTGCAAGTCGGCCACATCGAGCGGTTCAACCCGGCCTTCGAGGCCGCTCGGCGGCACGTCGCCCAGCCGCGCTACATCGACGCCGTGCGGGCCAGCGGCTTCACCGGCCGCTCGACCGACATTAGCGTGGTCCACGACTTGATGATCCACGACATCGACCTGGTGCTGTCGCTGGTCGAGGCGCCGCTTCGAGCGGATCAGCGCGATGGGCTCGGCGCGATTGGGCCGGCACGAGGACGTGGTGCAAGCCCGGCTGGAGTTCGCCGACGGGGCGGTGGCCAATCTGTGTGCCTCGCGCGTCAGCCATGCGGCCCAGCCGAAGCGGAAGATGCGAATCTGGTCGGACGACGCCCTGGCGGCGATCGACTTCGGCAATCGCACGGCACAGATCGTGCGGCCGAGCCTGGGCGTGCGCGAGGGGACGTTCGACTACAACGAGCTTTCGGCCGACGAGAAGCTGGCCTTCAAGGAACGGCTGTTCCGCGACATCCTGCCGTTGGAATCGCTCGAAATCGAATCGCGCAATGCGCTGGCCGACGAGCTGCGCGATTTCGTCGACTCGATTCGCACCGCCCGAGCGCCGCGCGTCGACGCCCGCGCGGGCCGCGACGCGGTGGCCGTGGCCGAAGCGGTGCTCGACTCGCTGCGCACGCACCGCCGAGCCGCCGCCGGCAGCGAGCTGTCCGCCCCGCGGATCGACACCCCCCTGCCCAACATCCTCCGCCCGCCCCACTGGCAGCCACAGGTGCCGACGCCGCGGCCGGCGCATCGCGAGGCGGGTTGAGCGGCGAAAGTCGCCGCGTGCAGCGTGTCGGTCACATGGGTCAGTTATTCGTTCTGACCCGTTTTTCGCTCCAGCGTGTGAGCTGCCGCGACGATCGCGCGCGGCGTTGCCCCCTCACCCTGCTCGTCGGCACGGGCCGACGAGCGGTCCCTCTCCCGCAAAGGGGAGAGGGGTGTTACGTGGCCAGTCGCGCATAAGGAGGACCAGAAAAGGGGTCGGAAGATTGGAACGAACCATGGCGCCGGATGACCGGCAACTCGAAGCGGACCCTGTGGCGCTACCTTCCCTCGCTTGCGCGTCGGGTTAGTGTGTGCGGGCCCCGGAGCGGCGCATCGCCTCACGCCAAATCGCGGTCTTCGAACATTGCCAGGCCCAAGAGGATGGCGATCGAGCTGTAGACGGCGCAATACAGGGCCGTCATGCCCAGGTAGCTCATGGGCACGGGCACGCCGGCGGCCACCGCGGCTTGGATGTTGTAGTGGTCGAGCACGGGCAGGACGGTGGCCAGAAACTGGCCCACGAAGCGAACGATCTCGAACTTGCCGACCGACGAGTGCACGAGCATCGGCACCAGGTGGCCTAGCACGTACACCGAGGCGCAGACCAGCAGGTTGGCCAGCATCGACAGCCGCGTGGAAATCGCCACGCTGATCGACGTCAGCACGATCGTCTCGTAAAAGGCCAGCACCAGCCCCGGCAGGATGCCAATCATCTCCATGTAGCACAATTGCCAGGCCGGCTCCTGGCGGGCGCCTTCGCGGGCGTCGTACACCACTTTGAACGACACGGTGATCAAGAACAGCAGGCCCAGCACCACGAACAGCACCAGCACGGGCCCCAGCACGCCCAGGAACTTGCCGATGATGAACTGCCAGCGACGCACGGGCTTGGAGAGCACGGTCAGGGCGGTGCGGCCCTCGACCTCTTCGGCGACCGACACGCTGGCCGACCAGACGGCCACGATGATCGACAACACCATGATCAAGGTCAGGCCCGAGTCCTTGAGCATCTTGATGTCTTCGCCGAAGGTGTTGTAGGGGACGAAAATGAACGACAACAGCGCCACCGTGCCCAGGCCCAGGGCCACGTAGAACAGCGGTTGGGCCATCGACTCGCAGGCCGTCGTCAGGGCAATCGCCGAAACCTTGGGCAGCGCCGCCCGCAGGCCCAGATACAGCAGCACCACGGCGAGCAGCGAGAAGGCCGCCAAGGGCACGATGCGCAGCTCGGGAAACTCCAGGTCGGTGACGGCGTGAAGTCGCAGCGTGGTCGGCGAGGCCGTCGGGTTGGTGGCGACCCAGGTCGTCATGGCGTCGGGAAGCGTCCGATCGGCGGGGGCCTTGTTCCAATCCTGGCCCGGCGGTTTCGTCCAGGTGGTCTCGTCGTTGGGCTTGAGCTTCAGCGCCAGCGTTTGCCCCAGCCCCGAGCTGACGTTGGTTGCCAGGATGATCGGCTGATCGGCATTCGCGGTAAACGATGCCAGCTCGACCAGCCGCAGTTGGACGTCGTCGAGCGGGACGGCGACGCTGGTGGCGGGCAGGGGAATTTCATAGTCGTGGCCGCCGGTGGTCGTCCAACGCTCGGCCGACGCGACCAGCTCGCGGTAGGGAATGCCGGGCACCAGGAACACGCCGACCAGGGCAAAGGCCGTCAGCATCAGCGCCACGTAAAAGATCGGCAGCAGGATACCCTCGCGAGCCGCGGCCAGCGCGGTTTGGGCCGCGGGGCGCGAGATCAGATACACGATCCCCCAAATCGCGGCCAGCACGATCATCCCCACGGCCACGCCCACGCTCAGCAGCCACACGGGAGTCAGCCAGGTAAACAACGTGCCGAAAACGAACAACGAGCCGAAAACGAACATGGTGCTGCCTGATCAGGACGGGGGACTGGGTATCTTCCGCTACGCTTGACGGCCGCCGCCTGTTCGGTCCGGCAAGGCCGGGCCGGGCCGGTCGCGGGGCCTGGTGGATTGGCTATCATCTTACGCTAAAAACGGCAAATTCTCCGCTGGCCGGCGCCACGGTGGTTTGCCGGCCGCGGATATAGCGGGCCATCTCGGCTTCGACGTCACCGACGAAGGCATCGAGTTCGGCCCCTCTCCCTTCAACCACCAACAGCACCCGGCCGTCGGCCAGGTTCCGGACGAAACCCCTCACGTCGTAGCGCAAGGCAATCGCCCGGGTCGTGAAGCGAAAGCCGACGCCTTGCACGCGTCCGTCGAAATAGATCGTCCGCCGCTCGTCCGCCTCGCTGGAGTCGTTCACCGTTGCACCAAGCGATCGTCTGCCCATGCGCCGCGGCGCCCGGCCGACCCCGATGGCGGCGGTGGCAAGACTCCAGTATAGCCAAGTTGGTGGGCGCCGACAGCGGCCTAACGGCAACGGGCCTTGACGGCCAGCGGGCCCGCGGACGTTGCTCGACTGCGGCAGACGAAGCCATGCGAAACGGCCGGACATTGGGGGCCACCCCGGCGGCGCGTGCATCGCCCTTGACGTGCGGTCTCGGCGGCGCTACGCTTGAAAATCGCCGCTTCGCGCGGCGTGGCCTGCCGCCCCTTCCGGCGTGGCCGCATCACGTTTTTTGCCCGGTAGTGTAACGGTAGCACGAATGGCTCTGAACCATTTAGTCTAGGTTCGAATCCTAGCTGGGCAGCTAGAGCCGGCGGCGGTGCTGGTCGCCAGGGCGGCGGCCGGGCTGGTTGCGGCGAGTTTTTGGCGGCTGACGACGGGCGATTCAAGACTTGAAATTGCAACCTTGAAACCGTTTCGTCAGCCGGCGCGTGCTTGTCTTCTCGTCCCCCCAGACGGCGTTTCGCATCTTTCTACGGAAACACCCTTTCTCAGCTCGGGGGTCATTCGATGTTTCGCACCGCGATTTCGTTGACGTGCCTCGTCGTTCCGCTGGCGGCCTTCTCCCTGACTTCAGCCTGGCTGACGTCCGCCGTGCGGGCCGATGACAACGCGCCGAGTTTTCTGGCCGGGCGGCTGCCCGCGTCGGCCGAACGCGCCGATTCCGCCCGACCACTGGACGGCCGAAGAGAACGTGCTGTGGAAGACGGCCGTGCCGGGCCTGGGCTGGTCGTCGCCCATCGTCTGGGGCGAGCAGGTCTTTCTGACCACCTGCATCAACACCGGCAAGACGGCCGAGCCGCGCAAGGGGCTCTATCTCGAAGACGTCGACGCCAACAAATACCCCAAGCAAACCGACAAGCACCAGTGGAAGGTGATCTGCCTCGACCTGGCGAGCGGCAAAGTGCGCTGGGAACGACTGCGCACGAGGGCGTGCCGGCCAAGCCGCACCACATCAAGAACACGCTGGCCTCGGAAACGCCCGCCACCGACGGCCAGCGGGTCTACGCCCTGTTCGGCAATCTGGGCCTGTTCTGTTACGACCTCGACGGCAAGCCGCTGTGGACGTACAAGCTCGACCCGGCCGAAACCAACTATGGCTGGGGCACCGCGATGTCGCCGGTCGTCTACCAGGACCGCGTGTACGTCGTCAACGACAACAACGACAAGTCGTATCTCGTGGCGCTCGACGCCCGCACGGGCGAGGTCGTGTACCGGATCGACCGCGACGAAAAGACCAACTATTCGACTCCGTTCGTCTGGGAAAACGCCCTGCGCACCGAGCTGGTCGTCTCGGGCATCAACTACGCCCGCAGCTACGATCTCGACGGCAAGCTGTTGTGGCAGCTCAAGGGCAAGTCGATCCTGGCCATTCCGACGCCGTTCGCCAAGTTCGGCAACTTGTATCTCACCAGCGGCCACGTCGTGTGGGGCGGCAACCCGATGTACGCGATCAAGCCAGGCGCCACGGGCGACATTTCGCTGAAGGACAAGGAAGCGTCGAACGACTACATCGCCTGGTCGCACGAGAAGGCGGGGCCGTATCACCCGACGCCCCTGATCGTGGGCGACATCCTGTACGTGCTCTACGACCGCGGCTTGCTGGCGGCCTACGACGCCAAGACGGGCAAGGAAATCTACAGCCGCAAGCGGATTCCCGAGGGCGGCGTGGGCTTCACGGCCTCGCCCTGGTCGTATGGCGGCAAGTTGTTCTGCCTGAACGAAGAGGGCCGCACGTTCGCCATCCGCACCGGCGAGCAGTTCGAGCTGCTGTACACCAACCCGCTGGCCGACGACGACATGGGCATGTCGACGCCCGTGATCGTCGGCGACAAGCTCTTGATCCGCACGGCCCCGCGGATTTACTGCATTGGGAAAAAGTAGAGGCGGTGGCTGGCAAAAAAAGAAAAGCTGCCCCCGGCCGTTTGGCCTGAGACAGCTTTTCTGGGCGGACTAGCCAGGTTCCATCCCGGCTGTCTCTATTTCAATGGACCGAGCAAGGATGCCTCGGCATCAAGCTCGACGCACTCTCGGCGTCGGGCTCTTAGGCCATGGCCTTCAGGCTCTTGAGCGCCTGCAACTTGACGACGTTGCGGGCCGGCTTGGCCTTGAAGACGGTCTCTTGCTTGGTGAAGGGGTTGATGCCGGTGCGGGCCGGGACGGCCGGCTTGCGGACAACCTTGATCTTCAGCAGGCCGGGCAACGCGAAGATGCCGGGGCCGCCGTGGCCGATATTCTTGCTGACCAGCGTGGCCAGCGATTCGAACAACGTGGCCACCTGGGCCTTGGTCAAGCCCGAGCTCTCGCTCAGGGCGGCGTAGACTTCCGACTTGCTCATCGCCTTTTCGGTCTTGCTCTTGGTCTTGGTCGTCATGGGATTCGGTACCCCCCTGATTAAGAATTCGAGGAATCGGCTTTGCGGACAGCGCCCGGGTCGGCCGCGGCGCGTTTGATCGCGTCGTAGACCTCCTGGCGATGGACGGGAACGTCCTTCGGAGCTTCAATTCCGAGCCGGACTTTGTCACCGCGGATATCGACCACGGTGATCACGATATTGTCATTGATGACGATGGTCTCGTTCACCTTCCGGGATAGGACAAGCATACGGGTGCCCCTCCTGTGTTGGGCGTTGGCTCGTGCAGTGCGGCCAGAAAGTCCTCGACGAGATCGGGCCAGAATCGTGGGCCGAACATTGCTCTCGGCACACGCCTGGCAGGAGCCCCCGAGGGCTTGGCTGGCGGACGTTCAATTTCACTAAGACATGCTAGGTCACACTGCGAGCCGATCAGGAGCGGGCACGAAAAAATGGGGAAATCTCGCAGGTCTCCGGTCAATTCTAGCGGGCATTCCCAAGGTGGCGCGCGGTGGCACCGCATGTGCCGGGCGTGTTAGTCCCTGCGGGGGAACCGCCGGGCGAGCCGGAAAGGCCGAAAATCCTGATTCTTCCCGGACTTCCGTCGCCAAAGCACCCGCTTTTCCCGTGAAAAGCCGGCTTTTGCCGGCCCCCGCGCGGCCGCGGGTGGACACTTCCCGACCGGACCGATCGCCGGTCATCGGCAGCGGTGGCAAGTTGGTGGCACTGGCATCTTGCCAGTACACGTCCTCACCACCGGATGCGCTGCACTGGCAAGATGCCAGTGCCACCCGAAAATGGCTCGGTTGACGGCGTTACCAAGGCGGCGTGGGGGAATCGCGCCCGCGTGGTCGTTTCACCACGTGCGCCGATTATTGATACATCCGGGTAATCCACTCCGCGATCAGCACCGGCTTGTCGCTCGCTTCGCGCTCGACCGTGATATGCCAGGTGACTTGCACGCCGCGGGGAATGTCGTCGACGGTTTGCACCTTGCTACGCGTGCGAATGCGCGAACCGGCCGGCACGGGCGACACGAACCGCACCCGATTCAGCCCGTAGTTGATGCCCATCTTCTGGTCGGCGCTGATCGAAACCGCCTGGCTGTGGGTTCGGGTCAACAGCGAGAGCGTCAGGAAGCCGTGGGCGATGGTGGTGCCGAACGGCGACTCGCGCTTGGCCCGCTCGACGTCGACGTGGATCCATTGGTGGTCACCGGTCACGTCGGCAAAGGCGTCGATCATGGCCTGCGTGACTTCGATCCAATCGCTGACGGCCACCTCCGCGCCGACGAGCGAGCGCAGCTCGTCGAGGCCGTTGATCGTTCGCGTCGTCATTTTCCCAGGTCCTTGTCCAAACAGCGAGAGTCGGCAAATCCATGCGGGGTCGCGACCCGGCGGGGTTGCTTCCTAGATGGCACTCGATGCTAGCAGCTTCAACTTGCCGCGGGAAGAGAATTTAAGAAATCGTCGTGCGGCCCGTGAAACTCACTCTTCAAGAAACGCCTTGCCGAGGTTACACTCCTCGCTCGAGCGTGTCTGGCACGGAGGCCAGCGCCAGGTGCAACAAGGAGGTTGCCAGGATGACGATCTGTCCCGATTCCGACTATATCCGCGATATCGTCTTTCGCACGTTCCTCGAGCTGGACGTGGAAGAAGAGAGCCTCGACGATCTCGACGAGCGGATCATGCTCGATGGCGGCCGCTACGTGGCCCGCAGCTACCGGGTCGACGACCTGATGGCAATGTGGATGATCGACGTCGGCCTGGTGCAGTTCTACGACGGCATCGGCAATATGCTGCGGACGGTCAACGTGTTCGAAGAAATCGAGCCGCAACGCATGGCCGCCTGAGCCTGGCCACGATTCGGCTCAATTGAACGACGGGTCGACCGGGGCGTGCTTGATGTGCAGCATCTGGCGCCAGGCAGCCGCGGTCACCTGCCGCGTGGCTCGCTTCCACAGCTCGTCCTCGTGCGCAAAAACGTGCTCCGCGTGGGCCGGCATCACCGACCAACTGCCGCGGGCCAGCTCCGACTCGAGCTGGCCGGGCGCCCAGCCCGAGTAGCCGGCGAAAAACTTGATCGGCGGCCCCCCCTGCTGCGCCGCCAGACGCTCGAGCTTGTCCTTGCCCGCGCAGAAATAGAGCCCGGGCATGACCTCGATTTCCGAGAGGAACTCGTGGGTGTGCAAGGCCACGAGCGGCCCTTCGCACGGCCCGCCCAGAAAGATCGAATCGTCGCGGTGGCAAGGCACGCTGCTGAGCTTGCTCCAGTTTTCCTTGAGCAAGACCTTCAGCCGGCGATTGAGGATCAAGCCCAGCGCGCCGTCGTCGCTGTGCTGCACCAGCAGGATCACGCTCTGTCCAAAGGGCTCGGCCAGTTCCGGCGAGCCGATCAGCAGGTGTGCTTGCAGCGTGTTCACGGGTTGGTGAATCCTGAAGAGCTGCTTCCTACCCGAAGCCCGATGGCTGAGGGCCGAAGCCTCTCCTTTATCCTAGTGCTCGCGCTGGGGGTTTTAAAGATCGTCGATTTGCGGCCGGCCTTGGCTGAGGATTAGCCAGGCCGTGGGTGCGAGCACCAGCACCACGCCGATCGGCCGCAGCGGGCTGAACGCGTAGTCTGCCTCGAACAGGTCGAAGCCCATGCCAAAGGCCACCTGCGTCAGCGCCACGACCGACACCTTGGCCGGCGGGCCGGCGGCAAAGGCCTTCGTCAAAAACACCTGCCCTATGGTGGCGCAACTCCCACGCCGGCGAGCAGCGCCAGCGATTGGGTCTGGAAGCTCGATTCGGCCCAGAACTGCGCTGGGCGTCAGCGCCAGCGAAGCCAGGCAGGCCGCCAGCGACACGGCCGAAAAATGAACCACGATCGCCCGCGGGTCGAGGTTGCCCAGGCGGTGCAGCCCGAGCATCGAGATCGAGGTGCTCAACGAGCTGACCACGGCCGCCGCGACCGGCAGCCAGCGGTCGGCGGTGAAATGGGGCTGGGCAACCAGCACGACGCCGGCCATGCCGCAGCCGATTGCCAGCCAGGCGTCCTTCGTGGGCATTTCGCCCAACAGGGGCCACGAGAGCAGCGCCACCCACATCGGAAAGATGTTGAACAGCGTCAGCGCGTCACCCACCGGCAGCCGCGGCAGGGCGTAGAACGTGCACAGCAGGCTGACCGTGCCGGCGATGCTCCGCACCCACAAAGCTCGCGGGCCGCGGAAGACGAGCCGCACGCCGGCCAGCCGCGTCAGACCGGTGGCCAGCACCAGCGCGATGGCGGTGCGGGCCGTGGCTACGACCTGCCAGTCGACCCAGCCGCCCAGCGCGTGGGTCTGCGCGGCCATCAGGCTGAAGGCGACCGCGCCAAACAGCATCCAGGCGTACGGCAGGACCGGGTCGGATATCAACGGGGTTTCGGCTTTCGGAGGGTCGGCCGCGCCGCCGCCGGCCGGGTCAGGAGTGCTCGAACCATGGGCTCGCAAACGATCCTAACGCAAGGCGGCCGCGCTCTAAAGGCCTCTTGGCGGCTCGCTTGCGGCGGGAACCCTGGCCAACGGTCCGGGGCGCGGTCATACTCGAAAGCATCGTGGCCGTGGTTGGCCGACAGGCGGCCGTGTCGATTTCATTCGTGTCTGATGAGGTTCATTGCCGGTGTCGCCCGCCCCCCTGCCCCGTCCGCTGTCTGGCATTATTCCCCCAATGATCACGCCCCTGGTCGATCGCGACGCTCGATCGGCCGGGGCTCGAACGCTTGGTCGAGCACCTGATCGCCGGCGGCGTCCACGGCCTGTTCATCCTCGGCACGACCGGCGAGGCGCCCAGCCTGAGCTATCGCTTGCGGCACGAGCTGATCGAAAGGCGTCGCCGCGCAAGTGGCCGGTCGGATACCCGTGCTGGTCGGAATCACGGATACGTCGTTCGTCGAGTCGCTCAATCTGGCCGAAGTCGCCGCGCGGGCCGGAGCGTCGGCCGTGGTGCTCTCGGCGCCCTATTACTTTCCGGCCGGCCAGCCCGAGCTGTTGGAATACGTCGAAGACATTGCCGGCGAATTGCCGCTGCCTGTGTTTCTGTACAACATGCCCAGCCACACCAAGCTCACGTTCGAGCCCGAGCTGATCGCCCGGGCGTTGGAGCTGCCGAACGTCGTGGGCCTGAAGGACAGCTCGGCGCAGATGATCTACTTCCACAAGGTGCGGCGGCTGGCGGCGGGCGGCCCGACTTTTCGCTGCTGGTGGGCCCCGAAGAACTGCTCGCCGAAAGCGTACTGGCCGGCGCGCACGGCGGCGTCAACGGGGGCGCGAATCTGTTCCCGCGGCTGTACGTCGACTTGTACGAAGCGGCCGTGGCCCGGCGGCTCGATCGCGTTGCTGCCTTGCACGCGCACGTCTTGCGGCTGGGCGAGACGATCTATGCGGTCGGCAAGCACCGCTCGGCCTTCATCAAGGGGCTCAAGTGCGGGCTGAGCTGCCTGGGCATCTGCGACGACTTCATGGCCGAGCCATTCCGCCGCTTCCAGGCTGCCGAGCGGGCCCAAGTCGAGCGTTATCTCGACAAGCTCGGCGTCAGCGCCTGAAACCGACGCTGCAGTTCGCGTAGCCGGGGCTCGCGAGCGTCAAGCCGTTTGAGCTGGCGGGGTATCCGGCGGCCGATAGCGGACCAATAGCCAAATCGACACGGCCAGCGAACAAACCACCACACCCCAGCCGGCGATTGCAATGGGCGTGCTGACTTCCTCGGGCCAGGCACCGAGCTTGGCGCCCGAGCGCCAGGCGTTGATGCCGCCGTTGACGAAGGCGTGGGTAATGATGCTCGGCAATAGCGAGCCGGTTCGCCAGGCCATGATGCCGATCCACAACCCCAATGGCAGCACGGCCACGGCCCAGTCGGGGCGCGCCGTGCGAAGCGGCGAACAGCACCGCCACCACCGGCAGCGCGATCCACGGCGACCAGTGCGCCAGGAGCCGACGCTGCATGTAGCCGCGAAAGAACAGTTCTTCGGCCAACGGCGGCACCAGCCCGATGACGGCCACCAGCAGCAGGCCGGTTGCCAGGTCGAGATCCTTGAACAGATTGGGCACCAGTTCTTGCGACCAGTCGCCTATCAGCCGTTGCATTCCCTGGGCCAGGTAGTCGCCCAACTGCAACGTTCCCAGCGAGCCGATCGCCAGGCTGGCATAGCTCCAGGCCGGCAGCGTCGTCGAGCCGATCGCCCGCAGGCCCACCAGCCGCCGATCCGCATAGCGCGTCGCCAGCCACCAGGCCGCAAGGAAACAGAACTGGGCCGGCAGCACCAGCGAGATGAACCCCGCGGGCGACGCGATCAGTGCACTCGCGTCGCTGGCTTTGCCGCCACGGGCAATGTGCACGACCACCCACGCCAACACCACGGGTATCTGCGCCGCGATGGACGCCACCAGCGCCGCGACGTAAACCGCGAACACCGGCCAGACGGCGATCTTGCCGGGCGGCGACTCGGGCACGAGCTCGACGGGCGCAGCGATTTCCGCTGGCGGAACCGAGTAGGCGAACGGGTTGGGGACGTCGGCGCTCACGGCTCTCTTTGTTTGTCCTGTTCGTGCCGGCAGATCTCTTGGCGGACCGCTACTCGCTGATCATCTGGCCGGCCAGCGCCGCGGGGCCGTTGATGGGATCGACGGCGCGGGTGCGGCATGGGCGAACTCGACCAGGTAGCCGCTGTCGGGATCGGCTTCGCCGGCGGGAAAGTCGGTGCTGAGGATCTGGGCGCCGCTGGCCAGCGCCGCGTCGCGCCGCTTGGCCCGCGCAGCCGGGTCGCCGCGCAGGTCGGCATCGGCCCGGGTGCGAATGTAGTAGCCCTCCTTGACCAGCCGCGGCAACTCACTCGAGCGCGGGTTGTCGAGGATCAGCGTGGCGGCGTCGTCGCGCGAGGGGTCGGAGCGGACGAACATCACGCGGCCAGCCAGCGAGGGATGGCCTTGCAAATACAAGTCGCGGCGCTTGCCATCGTCGTGCAGGATGAACAGCACCTTGCCGCGGCTGGCCGCCAGCGTCGGCCAGCCGGTCGTGCGCACGCCCTCGGCCAGCGTCGCCGCGCCCCGCGCACGTCGTCGGGCGAGATGCGCCGCTCGCGCGGGAAGGCCGCGTCCAGCAGCGCGTCGAGCCGGTCCAAGGCCGCTGCATCGGGCTCCTTGATTCGCTTGTCGAGCCCCGGGCCTTCCTTCTTCAGCTCGAACAGGAACGAAATCGGCACGTGGCGGGGATGGGCGTCCGACCAGCGGCGCACGGTGGCCAGCCCGTCAGCCAGTTTGCGGCAGGTCGTGCCCTCGTCCAACAGTGGCACGTGAAACACCTGGAACTCGCCTGCGCGATCGTGCAAGTCGAGCTCGAAGCTGCGCAGGCCGCGGTCCAACTGCACGTCGAGCGGCGCGTGGCTGTAGTTCCACTCGGCCACGCCGCGCTTGCCCGGCTCGTTCTTGCGCACATGGTAACTATTGTGCGTGCCGATGACTTGCACCTGGTTCATCCGCAACGAGTCGATCGCCGCCGGCTCGGCGGCCGGCACGAACGGCACAGCAGTCAGGTACACCGCGAATAGCGCTGTTGGCGCGGCGACTCGCCGACGACCGACCAAACTCGCGAACCGATGTTGCGTCATGCGGGCCTCTCCGTCGATGAAGTCAGTTCGTGGCGCTAACGACGCGTCAGCGGCTTCAATATCAATGGCCGCTCGCCGTATAGTATGGCTTTACGACTCAGCTCAATCCAGCCGGGACCGGCGCCATGAAAAACTTTGCAGCCTGTCTGCGGCAATCGATCATCGCGACTTTGTCGCTAGCCACCCTGGCAGGTGCGGCCCGCGAGTCTCGCGGCCAATCCCCTCGCCGCCGCCGCGCGAGCTCATGCCCGGTATCGCCAGCTCGCGATCGACGCCCGGTGCGCCGTACGAGTTGACCGGAAAACGCACGGTAGCCGCTAACGATAAGTGTACAATGGTTTCTCCGTAGACTGTGAGATGCAACACGATGGAATCTGTTTTTACCTCACATGGAATCTGTTTTTACCTCACTACGAAAGGTGTTATCCATTCGCAATGTCGTGGGGATGACATTGTTTCTCGCAGGGATGGCCAAGTGGCATTCGCTCTGGAGCCGAAGTGCGCCAGCAAGTGATCCGTTCACCGCATTTGCCGGCCAGAACGCGCTGCCTTATGTCGTTGCGATTGAACTTGGTTTGGCGGCATGGCTGTTTTCAGGATTCCTGCCGCGTGTGTCCCAGGGCTCCGCCGCGCTGCTTTTCATTGTGTTTGCTTGTGTAAGCTTGACGCGAGCCGTTCGTGGACATCAGGGGTGTGGTTGTTTGGCGCGGTGCAGGTAGACCCTTGGCTGATGTTCTCGTACGATCTGTTGGCCAGCGCTCTGTTGGTAGTGGATTTTCGGAAGCGATTTGGTCGGAAACACGCGTCGCAGTGAGCAGACCGTTCCGCGGGGTTCGCTACCCTCGGACGATTTGGACAGTAGCGGTAATTTCTTGGAGGACTCGTTGAATGCGACATCGATTCTTGCTGGCTGTCATCGGTCCTATGTTGGTTGCTGCTTCAATGGGCGCGGACTGCGTCTATGAATGCCTCCAAAACCATGGATGCATGGACGGTCCGGACATCAACTGCCCGTACTGTCATGAGATGTTGGGCGACTGTAACCCTGACGGGGTGACGCAGCTCAGTCGCGCATACAACCCGGCAGGCGCCGTACTGTACCTGGCAGTATCGGGAGGCAATCAGCAGTACACTGCGGTCGACGCCATTTGCTATAAGCAACAGGCATGCGGCGAAGGCAGCGCGCTTTGGCTTTACGCATGCACCGTGCCGGGACGCGAGTCCTGCATCTATCCAATCATTCCAGCGCCGATTTATTGTACCTATTGCTCCAAGGTGGGCGCGGTGACGAACATTTTGACATCGAACGCGACCTGCAAGGACTGTGAGAGCTGACGGCCAAGGGTGCGGGACTCATGTGCAAACTGACGGGCCAGACCGGATTGGGTGGGTCGTCCGGCCCGATCAACTTCGACTGTGCGGTCGGACGAATGAATTGCTCGCGAGGGGGGCAACTGGCGGGCAAGCTTGTTGCTGTCGGTGCTTTAATTGCTGCCTCGTTGATTCGTCCTGCGCCTCCGTGCTGCGCTCAAGAGACTCTCTCCACCGCCGTGTCAACCGGCGCGGTGGACGCCGCGGAGGCAGCGCGGTTCGTCGAAATCTCGCAGGACGATCTCCTGCCTACGCTCGAATTGCTTTACAAGAAATTGAGTGAGAACTATGGAGCATTGCACACGTGGTCGGGTAAATACGAGTTTGAAGATCGGCAGCGCCTGACGTCCGCCGATGACTTGACCGACATGATCATCGGGCCCGTGGCGCCGCCAATACTGCGAAAAGACGTCGGCGCATTCACGTTCGACGTAGACTTCGGGCAGAATAAGGTGGCCGTTGACTATAAGTCCAGGTTGCCGGAGTTGTCGGAAATTGAGACTGGCCGCGACTTGAAGTTGCGGACAGTGGAGCCACAAGACCAGCGACGCAAGTCCCGCGGAGGGCCTGGGTCGAAAGAAACGGACAGCGGCAAACGCGGTATTGATGCGCGTGGTTTCCTGCAGCAGTCGATCGTACTCAAGGACGAGTATCTGAATTTCGAGCCAATGATGACGTATGGCGACTTCGTTGGCTCTGCGAAACCATGGCAGGCCGGGAGAGCGGCGTTTCGTGACCCGCTTGAAAAGGCAAAGAGGCAAGAATGGGGGATCATACCAGATCCTCGAACGTATTTCGGCGATGGTACGCGGTTCAACGACGAAGTCGACCGGCTAATCAAGGCCTTGAGTTTTCCAGTTGGCAAGGATTTCACTGCGGAGCAAAAGTCGGCGCTGCGTTCTGCGATTCGCGTTGCAAAGGGAACTGCTGGATCTGAGCATCTTGTTCGCGTGTCCTTCATCCCCTTGGATTCGTCTGGCAAGGGAACTAACGAAATCGTACGAATCTTTGACGCGACGGTCGGCTTCAATCCGGTACTAACATGGCAGGGTCGCACGGGAGACAAGGGAATTCCCGGATTGCGAACGACGTATGCCTACCAGAAAGAGAAAAAGATCTACGTCCCGGCCAGAATCGTTCGGTTGATGACGGCCGACAAGAGGTATATCAAATTTCAGCGGCTCGTAACGCTGGTGGACAGCCAGGTCAATCAACCGATATCTCCCGATCGGTTCACGATTGCCAGGTTCGGACTCAAAGACGGTGAGCGGGTCGTTGACCGCATTGACGACACGATCAAGGTAGTGCAAGGAGGCAATCTGGTTAACCTGTCGGCGCTCGACAAACCTGCTGTTGGATCCCGCTTTCGGGTTCCGATCGTGTGGATCAACCTTGCGGTCGTGGTGACTCTAGTCGTGTGGATCATCGTCAAGTCGTTTTTCCGTTCGACAGGCGGCGCCAAGCCCGGGAACAGCGGCACAGCATAACGATTGCAACCGGCCGCATCGCATTTTGTGCGTCGATAGCCGGCCCTGTCCTCGGCTGTTCCGCTCCGCCGTTCGAGGAACTCATTGTCGAAGGTTCGGCCGTTGCCGCACCCGCAAATTGAAACCACGGGAGTCTGCTTCGCCGCCCGTGGCACCCATTGCTATCCCCTGACATTTGAGCAACGCGGGTCTACTACGAGGTGTGAGCGTCACATTTGTGGTTAGTTTGGGTAGTTTTTCCAGAAGGATTCCCACTGTCCTGGCTGGCTGAGGTAGAGGGCGCGAAGGTGGCAGACGGCGTCGGAGCCGTCTTCGCCCCAGCGCATGCCGCTGCCTTTGAGACGATTGGCCACCACCGTCTTGCACGCGCTCTCGACCGGTCCAGAGCCGATCTGCCAGCCGTTGGCCCGATAGTGCGGATAGTCCATGCGATGGTGATGGTTGCGGAAGTAGCGGACGCACTCCGCATGCGCCTGCGCGCTGAGGGCGAGCAAGCGGCGGGCTCGACCGCTTCCAGCGTGCTCAGCATCGTTGCTCCGCCCTCGTGCTTCAACTGGTGGCACCAGGCGTGAACGCATGCTTGGCGCTGCGATTCATCGTCGGGATACAGGGCCAAACCCAGCTCCGTCAGATGCTCAGCAGCGTGCCAGAAGTCGAGGATGCACTCGGCACGCGGGAAGTTCTTGCGAAAGAATTCTTCCAAGCCATTGCCGCCATCGGACAACGCGATCTGTTGTTCGGCCTCATCCCAGCCGACTTGCGCGGCTTGGCGTCGCAATTGACTCCCCAGCTCATTTAACTCATAAAAGCCCGCTAAATACCGCGTTTGGTGACGTTCAGGCCGCCGCTCGTCGTGTTTGCTGCGCGGATTGTAGAGCATGCCGACATAGGCCATGCGGCCGTCGGCTTTGGCTCCGTTCTCACCTTGTTGCCGCACACCGGTGGCGTCGAGACTGACATACGCGCACGTCTTGCCGCGCACGTCGCGCTGCCAGTTCCATGGCTTGCCTGGCTCGTCGAAGGTTACCTTGTCGTGCAGCAATTCTGCCAGCCGTCTCCCAGTCGCTTCAGTAACCCGCTCGACGGTCGACTCGCTCAAGCGCAGTCCACACAGTTTTTCCAACGTCACTTCGGCCGATTGGGCGAAGCTGGTTTGCACGCCCGCGATGCTGGCCACTTGGCTAGCGGCCGGTGTCAGGTGCGCCGTCCCCAAGCCTAAACGCCGGTCGCGCGGAAAGGTTCCCTGGCGACAGCGATCGCAGTGATAGTAATGACGCCGGATCTTCACGGCACCCAACAGACTATCGACCCGTTTGCCACGCACCGAGACGCAACGCGCGTCCCCACGACAATGCGGACAGACACAGCTAGCTCCTTCGTATCCGTCCCTTTTTTTGTCGCTCCTCGGCGACCGCCTCCAACGCCCGGGCTCCCAGGGCATGCACCCGATCACGCAATTCAAACTCCGTCTGACCGAACAACTCACCGTTCCCTTTGCCCGCCAACAGCTTCGCCATCCGCCGCAACTCTTGATCCGACACCTTGCCCAATAACTCGTAAATCCGCTGCTCTTCCTCGTTCAATTCCAACGGGTCCTGCTCGGCCGAATGCATGGTTCACCCTCCTTGAATCACGGAAAATAGGCAATCTCAACCCGACACATTCTACCACCACCAATTTCCCACCTACTTTTGTGACGCTCACACTACTACGAGCACAACTGCCGTTTTTTCTTGCCAGCCGCGGCTCGATTTCTTAAGCTATCGCTCATGAGCGCGATCACCGTTCTGGGAAATGCTCGCCGTGCTTGCTCGGGGCCGACTCGCCGCGAAACGCTCAAGGTCGGGGCGCTGTCGCTGCTGGGCGGGCTGTTCAATAGCCGCTCGCTGTTGGCGCTGGAAGGCTCGCAATCGAGCTACCTGTTTCCCGCCAAGGCCAAAAGCGTGATCCTGCTCTACCTGCAAGGCGGGCCGCCCACGCAGGACATGTTCGACATGAAGCCGCACGCGCCCGACGGCGTCGGCGGCGAGTTCAAGCCGATCGCCTCCAGCGTGCCGGGCATCGACGTCTGCGAGTTGCTGCCGCTGACGGCCCGCACGATGCACCACTCGGCCGTCGTGCGCAGCGTGTACCACAACGGCGGCTGTCACAAGAACCTGCCGATGTATACCGGCTTCGACGTCAACCTGCCCGACGAAGAGTTTCGCGACACCGACCCGCCCAGCATGGGCTCGGTGTGCGCGTATCTGGAGCGCGAGCGGAAGAAGGAGCTGCCGACGTACGCTTATCTCCCCTGCCCGTTGGGCTGGGGCGAAGTGCGGAAGAAAGCCGGCCCGCACGGCGGATTCCTGGGGCGTCGCTACGACCCCTTTTCGACGGTCTGCAATGCCTTCGTCGACCACCCGCCCGACGACATCTGGCACCCGCAGGTGGTGCGTGGCGAGCCGCGGTTGAAAGACACCGAGCTGCTCGAGGGCATTACGCTCGACCGCCTGGCCGACCGGCGCCGCCTGGTCGAACAGCTCGACGACGCTTTTCGCTCGCAAGAATCGCAGCGCGACCTGGGCAACTATCCGCGCGAGGAGCGGCTGGCCTACGAAATGTTGACGTCGAAGGCGGTTCGCGAGGCGTTCGACCTGCGCGCGAAGACGCGCAAACCCGTAACCGCTATGGCCGCACGCTGTTCGGCGCTTCGGCCTTGCTGGCCCGGCGGCTGGTCGAGCGCGGGGTGCGGTTCGTGAACGTCAGTTGGGACAATTTTTCCAAGCGGTTCGAGGTGAGCAAGGCCGGCTGGGACACGCACCAGCGCAACTTCCCCATGCTCAAGGAGACGTTGCTGCCGAATTTCGACCAGACGTATTCGGCCCTGATCGAGGACCTGGCGGCCCGCGGGCTGTTGGATGAGACGCTGGTAGTGACGATGGGCGAGATGGGCCGCACGCCCAAGATCAACGCCGACGGCGGGCGCGACCACTGGACGTTCTGCTACTCGGTGCTGTTGGCCGGCGCCGGCATCCGCGGCGGCACGATCCACGGTGCATCGGACGCGCAGGCCGCGTACATCAAGGACCACCCGGTGCACATCCGCGACGTCTGCGCCACGATCTACCACCTGTTAGGCATCGACCCGTCGATGCCAGTGTATGACCGAGCGAATCGCCCGATCGCGGTCGCCCACGGCGGCAAAGCGGTGGGGCAGATTCTGGCGTAGAGGGGTCGCAGGCCGACCGACTGGCGTGGATCAGCTGCGTGCCATCATGGGATGAAAGCGGTGGCGAAGCTCAGGTAGTCGATGTCGCCCTCGCGGCATTGACTGTGCCTTCGGACGGAGTTCAAGACGACGCGCAAGGCGTCCAACCACAACTCGTCCGAAACATCCGGGCGTCCTGAGCGCCTGAAAGCCAGTTCCTCGACCAGTTGGTGCGCCTGAGGATGATTCGATTCGGTGCCTGCAATCGAGGCACGCAGCGCGATACTACACGTGCGGTCGTCTACTTGCTCGGACAGCCGGCCTGCCTGGACCAGTGCCGATTCGACGGCGTTGAGGACGTCGGCATGATACTGCATCATCCGATTCTCGACGCTGGCAGACGCCTTCAGCTTGACGGGCTCAACGTGCGGCCGCGTCTGCCGGCGCTTCGCTTGTCTTTTAAGCGCATCCAAATGCCGCCTGCTCAACATGGCTCGACCCTCCGTGTTCGATTTCCTTGATGGCTTTGTCGCGCGCCCGCCTAGAATAACTCCCCAATCACTTCGCCGCGATCGATCGCGGGCACGGGGCGGCCGGCGTGGTCGGGGAAGTGGATGCTGGGGTCGATGCCCAGCACGTGGTAGATCGTGGCGTGCAGGTCGCACGGCTCTAGTGGGCGGTCCTTGGGAGCTTCGCCGAGGCGGTTGGTACTGCCGACGATGCGGCCGCCTTTGACGCCGCCACCGCCCAGCAGGCAGAACATGGCGTTGCCCCAGTGGTCGCGGCCGGGGGTGCCCATGCTCATGGGCGGGCCGCCGTTGCCACCGTTGTTCATCCGCGGCGTGCGGCTGAACTCGCCGCAGAGAATCACCAGCACCTTGTCCAACAGCCGGCGCTCGGAGAGGTCGGTGAACAAGGCCGATACCAGCATGTCGACCTGCGGCAGGTTGTTTTCGTAGCCCTTCTTCAGATCCCAGTGATGGTCCCAGCCGCCCATGTGGACGGTGACCCAGGTGCTGCCGGCTTCGACCAGGCGGCGGGCCAACAGCGTGCTCTGGCCCCACGAGGTGCGGCCATAACGGTCGCGAAGCGACGCGTCTTCACTGCCGAGATCGAAGGCCTTGCGGGCCGCCTCGCCGGTCACCATGGCGTAGGCGTTTTGCTCGAAGCGGTCCATCTGCTCCATGGCGCGCCGAGTTGTCGACGTCGCGTCGCAGGCGATCGAAATGGGCCAGCAAGCCTTGCCGATCTTCCAGTCGATCGATGGTCAGGGCGTTGGCCAACTGGACGTTTTCGACCTTGAAATTCGGGCTGTTCGGGTCGCTGCCGGTTTCGAACGGGTTGTAGGCCAGGCCGAGGTAGTTCGCGCCAAAATAGCCCGGGCGAATGCCGATGCTGGCGGCATAGGGCACGGCCACGTGCGGTGGCATGCCGGGGCGGCGAGCGCCGCAGACCTTCGAGGCGATCGAGCAGATGCCGGGATATTTGCCGGCATTGTTCGCTCCGTTTACCCCGCCGCGCGAGGTGAGCATGAAATGCCCGGCGGTAAAGTGGTCGCCCGTGTCGTGATGCAGCGAGCGGACGATGGAAAACTTGTCGGCGACCTTCGCCTGCGCGGGTAGAGCTCGGTGATCTCCATGCCGGGGACATTCGTGCGGATCGGGTTCCAAAGTCCCCGATATTCGGCCGGGGCCTCGGGCTTCATGTCGTACATGTCCATGTGGCCGGGACCGCCGTCGAGCCATAGCAGGATCACCGAGGTGTCCTTCTTCGGCTGACCAAGCTGGCTGGAAACTTCGCGGGCCCGCAGCAATTGCGGCAGCCCGATCGAGGCCATGCCCGCCACCCCTAACTGCACGAAACTGCGTCGGCTGATGCCATCGCAATACTTCTTCGAGTGTCCGGCTTCGACGCGTAGCATGGCCTCGCCTCCGTAGTGCGGAAGGAATGCAACACCCATAAGCGCAGTTTGATCCGACTCGGATTCTAGCACTTTCGGCGGTCGGCAGTCAACTATACCAGGCGCTGCCGGAGGCCGGCTGCGAGTTGTCTGGTGTTGTTGGGATGGGCAAGGCGGATGCCAGGCGAGGCCGCGGCGGGTGCCAAGACGGCGTTGAGTGGGCGGGCGGCGGGCAAGCGGGTTTCGGTTTGAGTCGCTTCGCCGGCTGAGTTACGATGCTAGTGCTGCGAGCACAAGGCTGCTTGTCGCAGTCGACTCCCCTCCCCGCGCGGTCCCTGGCCGCCGATAACGTCCCCCGAAAATAGAGGATGCCTGCCATGCGTCGTTTTGCGTCGCGCCCCTTGCATGCCGTTCTGCTCGTATTGTGCGTGTTCTTCCTGGCGGCCGCGCCGGGCGAGGACCGCACTCCGCTGGACGAATACGTTGCCCGGCCCGATTCGAGCTACGAATACCACCTGGTCAAGTCGATTCCCGGCAGCGGCGTGACGACGCACGTGCTGGCGATGACCTCGCAAACCTGGCTGACGACCAAGGAGGTCGATCGCCCGGTGTGGAAGCATTGGCTGATCGTGTGCAAGCCGGACGAGGTGAAGGCCTCGACCGGCCTCTTGTACATCAGCGGCGGCAACAACAACAGCAAGCCGCCGGAAAAGCCGGAAGGGTTCATGGAGCAAATCGCCAAGGCCACGAACTCGGTGGTTGCCGAATTGAAGATGGTGCCCAACGAGCCCTTGAAGTTCGCCGACGAGGATCGCATGCGGACCGAGGACCAGTTGATCGCCTACACCTGGGACAAGTATCTCCGCACGGGCGACAGCAAGTGGCCGGCCCGGCTGCCGATGACCAAGGCGGCGGTGCGGGCGATGGACACGATCACGTCATTCAGCGCTTCGCCCGATGGCGGCGGGGCGAAGGTCGACAAGTTCATGGTCTGCGGCGGCTCGAAGCGCGGCTGGACGACCTGGACCACGGCGGCCGTCGACAAGCGCGTGGTGGCGATCGTGCCGTTCGTGATCGACATGCTCAATGTCGAGCGGTCGTTCGTTCATCACTGGGAAGCCTACGGCTTCTGGGCCCCGGCGGTGGGCGACTACGTCGAGATGAAGCTGATGGATTGGAACGGCACGCCCGAGTATCGCAAGCTATTGGAGATTGTCGAGCCGTTCGAATACCGCAGCCGGCTGACGATGCCCAAGTTCATCGTCAACGCCACGGGCGACCAGTTCTTCCTGCCCGACTCGTCGCAATTCTATTGGAACGAGCTGATCGGGCCGAAATTCCTGCGTTACGTGCCCAATGGCGATCACAGTTTGAAGGACACCGACGCGCCGTTCACGCTGTTGGCCTATTACAGCGCCATCCTCAACGGCACGAAGCTGCCCGAGTACAGTTGGAAGGTGGACGGCGACTCAATGACCGTCACCAGCGACCAGAAGCCGAAAGAAGTCAAGCTGTGGAAGGCCACGAATCCCGAGGCCCGCGACTTCCGCGTCGAGCGGATCGGCAAAGTGTGGAAGAGCGAGCAGCTGTCGCCGGAGTCCGACGGCACGTACGTCGGCCGGGTGACGAAGCCGGAAAAGGGCTACACGGCCTACCTGGTCGAGTTGACGTACCCCAACGGCAGCGCGCCGCCGTTGAAGTTCACGACGCAAGTGAAGGTGGTGCCCGACGTGCTGCCGTTCGAGTACAAGGCGCCGAAGAAGCCGGAGTAAGGCGGCGGCGAGGGAGAATTACGGTGCGCGGTGCTTCGCGATGGGCCAGCCAAGCCGCGAGCGAGTGTGCGCCGGCATTTGGACGCTTGCGGCCGAGCGTGCGTCACCCGCCGGCGCCGCATCCGGCCCGATCCTCGAGCAGAAAACAGCACGACCCCGCGGGCAGGTGTTGCTCGCGGGGCCGGTTTCGTCTGATCGCACGCGCTGGCTCGAGCGCGTGGGCGCGAAGCGCGGGCCGCTACCAGCCCATCACCATGTTCGATTCAATGACCTTGCGGGCGCGTTCCAGGTCGGAGCCGGTTTCGTGCATGTAGAGTCGGATGGCGTGTACCTTGTCGCCGGCGGCCTTCGACAGGCAATCGCGAGCGGTGGAGCAAGGATCGGTTTGCCGGCCGATGCCCAGCGCCGTCTTCGAAATCACCCAGGTGTCGCGGGGGCATTTCGTGAGCCGGATCACGCGGTCGCTGGGGTACGCCTCGTTGACGACGGCCGAGGCGGCGTCTTCGTCGGCGGCCCAAGTGATGATGATATGCGCGTCAGTCTCTACTTCGAACAATGGCATATTCGTTCCCTCCTAACCAAAAGCGACGCGGCGATGAGAGAGGTCGTCCACGAGAGCCGGTTTCCCGGAAGAGACCGGGCCAGGGGGCGAAGAATTCATTCCTCATCGTAGAACTTACGTGGGGGGCCGTCAACGCGAGTGTGTTTGGACCCACTCAGCGGCAGCGCGGCCGACCGCCGTGGCCATCGCGGCCGATAGATTCGAGCGGCAACGGAGATCGCCACGCCGACGACTTGTTCGATAGCAATCAGCAAAAGCGCCACGAAGGCGATGTACCCGGCCAGGACCAACGTGGCGATCGCCACCAGCGGAAACGCGCTGCCGATACAAGCCAGCGTCAGCACGACGAACAAAGCCTTCAGGCCGAACTTCATGATCGGCCATTTTACCGCGCCGGCGCCGCACCGGGGTCGCCCGGCGAGCCTCGCGTGCGCGGGAAGCGGGCATTCTACCGAGGGCGAAACGCCCCGGTTCAAACCTCGACCGCTTCGGCCACTTCCTGCTCGACAACCGGCTCGACGTCGGTGCCGGTATGGCGGTAGATACGGTTGCGGCCGGCCGCCTTGCCGCTATACAGCGCCGCGTCGGCCCGCGATAGCAGGCTTTGCGCGTTATCGCCGTCCAGGGCCATGGCCACGCCGCCGCTGACGGTCAATCCGAGGTTGGCCTCGACGCTGGCTCGGACGCGCTCGGCGAACATGCAGGCGTTGACCAGCGCCGTCTGCGGCATCACGACCACGAACTCCTCCCCGCCGTAGCGAGCCACGACGTCGGTGTCGCGCACCGTTTCGTCGAGAATCCGGGCCACGGCCTGCAGCGTGCGGTCGCCGAACAGGTGGCCCTTCTTGTCGTTGACCTGCTTGAAATGGTCGATGTCGAAGATCGCCACCGAAAACGACTCGTCGTAGCGGTCCTTCAAGGCGAACATCGATTCGAGCGTCTCGTCCAGCCCGCGGCGGTTGCTGACGCGCGTCAAAGGATCGGTCCGCACCTCGCTGAAGGTCATCAACTGGCTCGTTTGCTGGCGGATTTCGTCGTAGGCATGGGCGATCTGCTCAGCCAGCCGCAGCGTGGGTTTGAGGATCTGTTCGGCCTCGGTGCACAAGTGCTGCCAGGCGGCGTCCTTGTCGTGGGCGCCGAGCTGCGTGACCCGCTCCTTGAACTTGGCCACGTTCAGATGATGGGTGGCCAGGTGCTTGCGGACTTCCTCGGCGATCTGCTCGAGTTCCTTGGCGATTACCTTGGCTCGGCGCAGCTCGCGGCGTGCCTTGTCGGCTTCCTGGGCTGCGCGGGCCCGCGAACCCCGTCCGACGAGGTATCCAATCAGGGCGATGGCCGCCAGCGCGACCGGCAGTGGAATGTGGTAGTCGAATACCATGATCGAACCTGCGTTGCTTCGGAAACAGCCGTGCCTGCGACGCGTCACGCCCCGCGGCTGACGACGCCCGCCGCTTGCGCGTCTTAGTAATTGGAGCGCGAGCCGAAGCCGCGCAAGCAAATCACGCCAAACACGACGATCGCCAGCACCAGCAGGGCGAACTGATGAAACTGCAGCCGCCCCACGTGGTCGACGACCCAATGGCAATATTGATAGACCCGCATCGTTGTATCACCCACGCACGGTTCGGTTATCGGAACCGTGTTTTCACGACAAATCTAGGTCACGAAGTGGGATTCCGGCACCGGTTTCTGGTGCGTTTTCCCCGGGCTTCCAGGCCGCCGGGGGGCCTAGGAGCGTCAGGATCGCCACAATCCGCGCGGCGGCGGCCAATCGCACCACCCTGCCGGCGGACCTCGCCGCAGAAACGTATGGATTTCTTAGCCAGACGGCCGGGCCCAGTTTCGTCAACAGGCAAGAACCTCCGTGAATCTTCCGGGCACCATCATCGCGACGCTGATCCTGTGGGCCGTCGCCACGTCGGCTGTCCATGAACCGGTCGACCAGAAGGGGCGGCCCTTTCGCTGGAGCGATCTCGACGGCGAGCGGCTGGTCGCGGTCGTGTTCCTGGGGGTCGACTGTCCGCTGGTGCGCCTCTATGCGCCGCGGCTCAACGAGTTGTCGGCCCGATATGCCGAGCGCGGCGTGCGGGTGCTGGCCGTCGATTCCAACCTGCACGACAGCCATGACGAGGTCGTGGCGTTCGCCGGCGATCTCCAGTTCACCATGGTGCACGATCCCGACGGTCGCATGGCTCGCGCGCTGGGCGCGCGGAGGTCGCCCGAGGCGTTCTTGCTCGACGCTCGGCGGAACGTGATCTATCGCGGTCGCATCGACGATCAATACGAGCCGGGCATCCACGGCCGCGGGCAACCCACTCGGCGCGACCTGCAAATGGCGATCGACGAGGCCCTGGCCGGCCGACCGATCAGCGTGCCCGTGACCGAAGCCGCCGGGTGCCATCTCGACCTGGCCGATGACGAACCCGTTGTCACCAATCCAAGGGATGGCGCGCCGACGTATGCGGGCGACATCGCCGCGATCTTCGATGCCCGTTGCGTCGAGTGCCACCGGCCGGGGCAGGCCGCGCCGTTTTCGCTGCTGGATTATGATGATGCCGTGGCCTGGAGCGCGACGATTCGCGACGTCGTGGCCGAGGGCCGCATGCCGCCGTGGAGCGCCACCGGCGGGCCGTTCGTGCACGACCGCCGGCTGACGCCCGCCGAGCGCGACGCGCTTTTCGCCTGGATCGATGCCGGGATGCCCCGAGGCGATCTGAGCGCGCGTCCCGCACCGCCGCGATTCAGCGACGATTGGCAGATCCGCGCCGACCGCGTGCTGACGATGCCGACGGCGTTTCGCGTGCCGGCCGAGGGCGTGCTCGATTACCACGAGGTGGCGATCGATCCCGGCTTTGGCGACGACACCTGGGTGAGCGCCGTCGAAATCCGTCCCGGCAACCGGGCCGTCGTGCACCACGTCAACGTCTACACGAAACCGCCGGGCGCCCGGGCCGACGAGCTGTTCGTCGACTCGCTGGGCGACTACTACCTGGCCATGGCGGTGCCGGGAAACAGCGTCACCTTCATGCCCGCCGGCTGTGCCAAGCTAATCCCGGCCGGCTGGAACATCGTGCTTTCGATCCACTATGTGCCCAACGGAACGCCACAGCTCGATCAAACCAGCGTGGCGCTGACGCTGGCCGATCCGCGGAGCGTGCGCCGGCAGATGGCGACCCGGGCAGTGCTCGACGACCAGCTGGTGATCGAGCCCGGCGAGATCAAGACGGTGCGGCACTCCTGGCGACACCGAGGACGACTACACGCTGTTTGCCCTCTACCCGCACATGCATTTGCGCGGCCGTTCGATGCGGTTCGAGGCCCGCTACGCCGACGGCCGGCGGGAGATGTTGCTCGACGTACCGCACTACGACTTCGCCTGGCAGTTTCGCTACGTGCTAGAGACCCCCCGCGCGTTGCCGCGCGGCACCGAGCTGGTGGCTACGGCCGTGTACGACAACACGGCGGCCAACAAGAACATTCCCGATCCGACCGCTCGCGTGCACGCCGGCTGGCAGACGAACGACGAGATGTTCCAGGCGTGCTATGAAATCTGCCGGACGCACGAAGACCTGCTGGCCGCGCGCAAGGGCGCTGGCTGTCTTTGGGCTGGCTGGCCGTCATCCTGGCGGGGCTGTACTGCCTGTACCGTCGCAGGCGCCGGGCGGACGCGACCGTACGACAAGGCGAGATCGTCGCCGCGTGATTCCGCAGCGCGACGGCATTCTGCAGCGTGCCGCGACGAGGCATGTCCGACGTCACCGGCTGCCACGGGCGGCTGCGAAGCAGACACCCGTGCCGGGGTTTGGCGCTTCGAAGCCACGTGCCAAATCGCCGGCCAGCGAGGGCGAGTCGCTCCCCTTGCGAGTGCCTCTCGCGCGGCTATAATTTCACGTCTCGACTTCGCGGAGCGTATTTGACAGTTGGGGGCCGAAAAAGGTGCCCAATCGCCTGCTGCCGCCGGAGTCGACTCGGGGGTGTAGCTCAGTTGGTTAGAGCGCCAGCCTGTCACGCTGGAGGCCGAGGGTTCGAGTCCCTTCACCCTCGCTCACGTCTCTAGATCCTTGCCGCGCTCAGCAGAGCGGGCCCTGCGGGGCTCCGGAACGCAATCGGTGCCAGGTTCGGGATAACCATTGGCACGTTCTGCGGCGACGCCCGATTCCTAGACCGGCTACTGCGAGCGCTGCTAGCGTCCAACTCGACGGCTCGGGAACCGGTATCACCGTAAAACCATTCAAGACCGGGTACAGCGTCGCGGGTGTACCGGTGAGCCGGATTAACACGTCCGTCCCGCTATCGGCGGTGAATTGAAATGTCGCCGTCGAAATGGTCACGGGGCTGAATCCAAACGACGCGGTCACACCGCTTGCCACCGTAGTCAGGCCAGAGCCCGTGTCCGCGAGAATATCAAAAGGGGCCGGGGCCGACTGGAGATCCGATTGATGATGATAGGTGGTCATCTGGTATGTGCCAGCCGGCAGTCCGCTCAATTCAACATCGAGATTGCCCTGGATATTGAACGCCCCGTCTTCGGCTAGATCGCCCAGAGTTTCGGTCAAGTCCGGCGCATCGTCGTAAAAGACCGGGCCATTAGCGGGAGCGGCGCCGAGGATGCTGATGGTTACGCCGGAAATGTCCTTCGACGCGCCGCTAGGACCGGGAGCAACGAAGTCTTGCGAGCCGCTACCGCCAAATTGCGGATTGACCGAGAAATCACTGAACCCTGGCTGTACGTCGTTCGGCGTCACGCTGGTGTGCACGCCGTCATCGGCAACGCCGATATCGACTCTCAACTCGATAGCGCCGGCAGTGCTCGCACTGGCCAATACGATTAACAACGACGCGAACGCTCGCGAATGTCGCGATGGCAATACGTGCGATTGAAAAAAGTGGCCAACGAAACGAAAGTCCATCGTCTTGTCCCCAATGGTGAAAAAACCGGTTGTCCATCGAATGCTGCGAAGAGACGAATGACAATCGGTTTTCGAATTCAACTTCCTCAGCGGTGGTGTCTTTTCCAAAGTGTGGCGCTGTCACAACACAAAAAAAGCCCGTGCCTCTGCTCAAAGCGAGCAGGGGCCGGGCTCAAGTTACGGCGTTCTAAATTAGCTTTACTCTAACGGTCAGTGATACTCGGCCCTAAGGTAACAAGCGGCCAAGCCCAAGTCAAATATTTTTTGCCGATTTCGCCCGACTCATCGGAGCAGCCGCATTTCTAGCCACTGCACCCGCTCAAGCGATACGCCGCCGTACCTTGTGCCGGCGATTGCCGGCGCTTGGCCGCCGTGGCGTTGCTGCTTTGACAACTCGCCGCCGCCAACAGCGCGCACCCCGCGGGGCTCTGAGCCGGACGCAAATCGGCCGACGCAGCCCTCGCGGCCTCCGCACCAACAGGCCCATTGGCCGGCCGTTTTTGCTCGCCGGCGGCTCCCCCGGCCCGAAATTGGGCCGACCTCTAGGTGCGATTGGCCGCGGCTTTGCTACAATCTCGAAATGGCGAACCTGGAAGAGGCTTGCAGGCTTTGCCCACTTCGAAATGGTCAGTCCAGGAGACTTCCGATGTCCTCGGCCACGCGGGTCCGGTCGATGGTCGCAATGCTAATGTTGTTCGGCGCCGCCCTTGGCCGGGCCGACGACGCGAGCACCAATCGCCAGATCGAAAACTTCGCACTGCACGACTATCGCGGCAAGCTCCACGCGCTGGAGGACTTCAATGCCAACCCGCTGGTCGTCGTGGCCTTCGTGGGCACCGAATGTCCGCTGGCCAAGCTCTATGCGCCGCGGCTCCAGGAGCTCTACGGGAAGTACAAGGACCGCGGCGTGGCTTTCCTGGCCGTCGATGCGAACCGCCAGGACTCGCTCGCCGAGCTGGCCGCTTATGCCCGCACGTACGGCATTGAGTTTCCCGTGTTGAAAGACGCGGGCAACAAAGTGGCCGACCAGTTTGCCGCCGCGCGGACGCCAGAAGTCTTCGTGCTCGATGCCGATCGCAAGGTCCGCTACCACGGCCGCGTCGACGATCAATACGGGCTGGGCGCCGGCTCCGGCTATGCGAAGCCCAAGGTCGAGCGACACGACCTGGCCAACGCGCTCGACGAGCTGCTGGCCGGCGGCGCGGTGAAGGTCGCGCGCCACCGAGGCCAAGGGTTGCATCATCGGACGCGAGCCCAAGATCGACGCCCACGGTGAAGTTACCTACAGCAACCAGGTCGCGCGGATCCTTCAGGATCGCTGCGTGCGCTGCCATCGGACCGGTGAGATCGGCCCCTTCCCGCTGGTCGCTTATGACGAAGTGGTCGGCTGGGCCGAGATGATGCGCGAAGTGATCAACGAAAGCCGCATGCCTCCCTGGTTCGCCAATCCCGAGCACGGCAAGTTCGCGAACGACGCCCGGATGAGCGAGGGCGAAAAGCGGCTGTTCAACCAGTGGGTCGAAAACGGCTGTCCCCAGGGGGACCCTGCCGACCTGCCGGCGCCGCGCGCAGTGGGTCGTCGGCTGGCAGATGCCCCAGCCCGACCAGGTGATCTACATGAGCGACGAGCCCTATACCGTGGCTGCCGAGGGTACGGTCGAATACCAGTACTTCACGGCTGATCCCGGCTGGAAAGAGGACAAGTGGATTCAGGCGGCCGAAGCGCGGCCCGACAACCGCGCGGTCGTGCATCACATCATCGCTTTCATCATTCCGCCCTCGAGCGATGGGAGCAGCCGGGGCCGGGCACGCGGCGGCCTGTTGGCTGGCTACGCGCCGGGCGGCGGCGTGCGCGTCAATCCGCCGGGCGTGGCGACGTTGGTGCCGGCGGGCTCGAAGATCACGTTTCAGATGCACTACACGCCCAACGGCTCGCAGCAGAAGGACCGCAGTTACGTCGGCGTGAGATTTGCCGATCCCAAGTCGGTGCACAAGCGGATGCTGGGGGGCACGCCTGCCAACCACGGCTTTGCGATTCCGCCCGGCGACCCGCACTACAAGGTCACGTCCGAGCACCAGTTCAAAGAAGACACGGACCTGGTGTGGTTTGCACCGCACATGCACTTGCGCGGGTCGGCCTTCCGCTACGAGGCGGCCTATCCCGATGGCCGCCGCGAGATCCTGCTCGACGTGCCGAAGTACGACTTCAACTGGCAGATTCGCTACCTGCTGGCCGAGCCGAAGCGTATGCCCAAGGGCACGACGATGCACTGCACGGCGTACTTCGACAACTCGGCGGACAACGTGGCCAACCCCGATCCCACCGAGACGGTCCGCTGGGGCGATCAGACCTGGGAAGAAATGATGATCGGCTGGTTCGGCGCGGTTTCGGCCGAGGAAGACCTGCAAGCATCAGCCGCCGAAACGAAGTCGCCTTGAAGCGGCGCACCGCCCGTTCCACGACCGACACACGCAGACAAGCAGGCTCGGCAGTCTGCGGTAGATACTTGATCATCGATTCGGGCGAACCCATGAGTGATCGACGGCCTATCGGCCTTTCCGTGCTGGCGGTCGTGATCGCGACCTGGCTCGCGTCGGGCGCGGCGCCGCTTGCGCCGCAGGGCCATTTCAAGCGACGGGCATCAAGATTGGCGAGGTGACCGATACGAGCGCGATCGTCTGGACGCGGCTGACTCGCAACGCGATGCGCAACCCGTCGGATGGGCCGACGGTCCGCATCGAGTACGAGCCGGCGCCGCCCGACGGCGGGCGGCGGCAGCGCACCGTGCGCGGCGTCAGGTTTTCCGACGGCGCAACCGTCGGCCAGTTGCGCCAGGCCGTGCCAGGCATCGACGGCGATTCACGCGTGCTCGTCAAGGCCGACGGCGAAAGCCCGTGGCGCGAGACGGCCTGGCAGCGCGTCGATCCGCTGGGGGATTTCACGGCCCAGTTCGCGATAGATGGCCTTCGGCCGGCCACGCATTATCGGGTGCGCGTCGAATCACGCGCGACGGACGGCGCGGCCGGCCCTACGCTCGACGGCGGCTTTCGCACGGCGCCGAAGGCGGACAGTGCGAGCCGCGTGGTGTTCACCGCGGCCACGTGCTTCGGCAACGACGACCAGGATTCGCCCGATGGGTTCAAGATCTACGATGCCATGGCGAAGCTCGACCCCGACTTCTTCATCAACCTGGGTGACATCATCTACTACGACGAGCTGGCCAAGACGCCGGCGCTGGCCCGTTATCATTGGCAGCGGATGTACGGATGGCCGCTGGCGGTGGCGTTCCATCGACAGGTGGCCGGTTTCTTCATCAAGGACGATCACGACACGCTGTGCAACGATTGCTGGCCGACGATGAGCACGCCGTACATGCACGAGTTCACGTTTCGCCAAGGCCAGGCGATCTTTCTCGAGCAGGTGCCGATGGGTGAGCGGACGTATCGCACGCGGCGGTATGGCAAGGACTTGCAGGTGTGGCTGGTCGAGGGGCACGACTTTCGCATGCCCAACGACATGCCCGACGGCCCGGAGAAGACCATCTGGGGAGCGGCCCAGAAAAAGTGGTTCAAGGACAGCGTGGCCGCCTCGGACGCCACCTTTCGCATCCTGCTGACGCCCACGCCGCTGGTGGGCCCCGATCGGGCCGCTAAGCGCGACAATCACGCCAACTCCGGCTTTCGCCACGAGGGCGACGAGCTGCGCACCTTTCTGGCCGGCCAGCCGAACAGCGTGTCGATCTGCGGCGATCGCCATTGGCAGTACGCCTCGACCGATCCGCGCACCAAGCTGCGCGAATATGCGGTCGGGCCGGCCAGCGACGTGCATGCAGGCGGCTGGCAGCAAAGCGACTACCGCCCCGGCTTTCACCGCTTTCTGCGGGTGGCCGGCGGTTTTGTTTCGGCAACCGTCGAGCGGACCGCCGACGGGCCCACGCTGACCGTGCGGCACCACGACGTTGACGGCGCCGTCCAGTTCGAAGACCGCCTGGTGGCCGGCGCCCAGACTAGCACCTGAAGGGCGATCCATTCCGCGGAGTCGTCCAGCCAGCTCGCAGGCGCGGCTCACGATCGGGGTCGCAAGCAGGCGAGGCGGACCGGGCGGGAATCGAATGCCGGCGAAGGTTTCGGGATCGGCCCGCGCTCATTAGAATGCCTGCATGGTCAAGCAATTGACGGGGATCGAACGGCTCGAGGTCTCGTGGCGCGATCCGGTTCGTCAGCTGTCCGCGCGGCTCGAAGAGCTGTGGGGCGATCAGCTGCTGGCGCTGGTCATTCATGGACCCGCGCTGGATGGCAAGCTCGAGCGTGGTCGGCGCCTGCTGCGCAGCGCCGTCGTGCTGGATCGAATCGACCTGGCGGTTCTGCGCCGCCTGGCCGAGAATGGATCGCGGTTTGGCCAACTCGGCCTGGCACGGCCGCTGGTCTTTACGCCGGAGTTCCTCAACGGTTCGTGCGACACGTTTCCGCTCGAGTTCATCGAGATCCAGCAGCGGCCATTTGACGGTCTTGGGTAGCGAGTATTTTGACGATCTGGCTTTTTTGGATTCCGACGTCCGCGCACAGTGCGAGCGCGAGCTGAAGGTCGTCTCGATCGCCATGCGCCAGGGGTTGCTGGCGTCCTCCGGACGCGACGAAGCCCTGCTCGAGCTTGCCGAGCCGCTGGTCGAGCACCTTGTCAGAACGCTGCGCGGTCTGCTGTGGCTGAAGGGCCGGCGGGAACCGCATTCGGAAGACCAGGTCGCCAGCGCGATCGAGCAGTTGATCGGCCGGCAGCTAGCCGGCGTGCGCCGATTGGTCGACGGGAGCGCGAGCGCGACCTGGGATGCATTCCGCGAACTGTACGCCAACGTCCAGGACCTGGGGCAACACGTCAATGCCGATTGACGGCTTCGTTCGCCGCGCGCTGGTGCTCGCCCTGCTGGGTCTCGGGTGGACGATTTCGATCGTCAACGCCGGCGCGGCGGCGGTCACGGTGCCCGACACCGGACAGTTCGTGATCGACGATGCCCACGTGCTCGACGCGGCCACGCGGGATAAAATCGAGAAGCTGCTGGCCGACCTCGAGCGGCAGACGACCGATCAAATCAAGCTGTTGACGGTCCGCAATCTGGGCGGCGAGGATATCTTCGATTTCGCCGAGCGTCATGCCGAAAGCTGGAAGCTTGGCCAAAAGGGCAAGGACAACGGCGCCTTGATCGTCTTTGCGCTGGAGGATCGCAAGGAGCGGATCCAGACCGGCTACGGCATGGAAGGCGTTTTGCCCGACCAGTGGATTGGCACGCTCAGCCGTCAGGTCGCGCGCGAGTACTTCCGCAAGGGCCGTTACTCGGAGGGCCTCTATGAGCTGACCGTCGCGGTGGTCAACAAAGTGGCCGCGGACCGCGGCGTGCCGATCAAGGACCTGCCCGCCAGCCGCTTCCACTCGCCCGGGCGGCAATTCAGCGGCGCGGCTATAGTATTCGGACTGTTGCTGGCGGTGGGCATCGTGGCGGTTATCACGTGGTGGGCATGGCGACAGTCGCGGCGCCCCGGCCGCCGTGGCGTTGGGCGAGCGATGCGGAGAAAGGCGAGCAGCACGCCCTGGACTTTCAGCAGCGGAACTTGGAGCGGCAGCGGATTCGGCGGCGGTGGTGGTTCGTTCGGTGGTGGCGGCTCGTTTGGCGGTGGTGGTTCATTCGGCGGCGGCGGAGGCGGCGCGAGCTGGTAAGACCGCGGGCCCGCGCTCAAACCGGATCGCCATCCGATCCCGACAATCCTTTTCCACGAGGGACGATCTCATGTCTGTCGGCAAAAGTTTAATCGCGGGCGCGGTCATCCTGTTGATGATCGCCATCGGTATCGGCGCGATGCTGGTCGGCGGTTACAACCGGGCGATTCGCCTGGACGAGGCTGTCAACCAGCACTGGTCGCAGGTTGAAACCCAGTTGCAGAGGCGCTACGACCTGATTCCCAATCTGGAAGCGACCGTGAAGGGGACCGCACTGCAAGAGCAGAAAGTGTTTCTCGGCATTGCCGATGTGCGCAAGGCCTACTTTCAAGCCTCGACTGTCGACGAGAAAGCCGCTGCGGCCGGCCGACTCGAAGGCGCGCTGTCGCGGCTGCTGTTGTTGACCGAGGCCTACCCCGAGCTGAAATCCAACGAAGCCTTCCTCAAACTTCAGGACTCCCTCGAAGGCACCGAGAACCGCCTGTCGGTCGAGCGCGAGCGTTACAACACGTCGGTGCAGGACGTGAATCAGTTCGTGCGGCAGTTTCCCGGTCGATTGTATGCCAGTTTCGCGGGAGTCCACGAGCGCCAGTATTTCAAGGTCGAAGCGCCCGCCAGCGAACGCCCCCAAGTCGACTTCTCGGACATCAAGGAGAAGTGAAGGACTCACAGCCAAACACGACGGCTCGGCTGCTGGTCAGGGCCGCTGGCACCCGCTAGAATCAACGGCCGTTGATCGGTTGCCTGGTTCACCGGCTTGTTGCGAGGACGAAGCCATGCTCACGATCGTTCCCCGTGGCAGCTCGGCTGCTGGCGGCGGCATGCACCGCCGCGAATTCCTTCGCGTGGGAACGCTTGGACTTAGCGTGGGAACGCTTGGACTGGGCGGATTGACCCTGGCCGATCTGCTCCGCGGCCGGGCGGCGGCCGCCCCCGGGGGCGAAACGCCAAATCGGCGATCCTCATTCACTTGAGCGGTGGGCCCTCGCACCTCGACATGTACGACATGAAGCCGCAGGCGCCGATCGAGTACCGCGGCGAGTTCAATCCGATTCGCACGAACGTCGTGGGCATGGAAGTCTGCGAGCTGATGCCGCTACAGGCCCGCATGGCCGACAAGTTCGCCATCCTCCGCGGCGCCCAGCTGGCCAACCTGCACACGGGCAACATGTTCTACAGCGGCTACGCCTGGCAGGAGTCGCCGCGGGCCAGCGTGCCCGGCGAGGCCCAGCGGCCGGCGTTGGGATCGATCGTCAGCCGGCTGCGGCCCGGCGCCGCGGATATTCCGCCCTACGTGAGCATCGAAAACGCCTTGGATTGGGAGCGCGCGTACTACGCCGGCGTCGAGCACGAGCCGGTGCGCGTCGGCTCCTCGAGCGCGCGCGAGGCGATCGATAACATGGGGCGCCACGCAAGCGTGAGCCCTGATCGGCTGGTCGATCGCTACGATTTGCTGGCCGCTTTCGATCGCACTGCCGCCGCGATTTCGAATACGGCCCGACGGCCCGGAAGATCGACAGCTTTCGCGCGCGGGCGATGGAGATCATCACGTCCACGCGCGTCCGCGACGCCTTCGACCTGGGCCAGGAGAAGCCCGCGGCACGCGCGCGATACGGTGAAGAGGGGTATCGCCACGGGCCGCACCCCGGCCGATCGCTGCTGTTGGCTCGCCGGCTGATCGAGGCGGGCGTGTCGGTGGTAACCGTCGGCGTTCACGGCTGGGACACCCACGCCCACAACTTCCCGGCGCTGAGAAACATGCTGCCCGCGCTGGACCAGGCACTGTACGCGCTGGTGACCGACTTGGACGAGCGGGGGCTGCTGGACGACGTGGTGATCGTGATGGGCGGCGAATTCGGCCGCACGCCGCGGATCGGAGATCAGACGCCCGACGGCCGCGGCCACTGGCCCGAGGCCGGCTTCCTGTGGGTCGCCGGCGGCGGATTGCGCACCGGGCAGATCCTTGGCGCGACCGACCAGCGCGGCGAGCAGGTCGTGGGCCGCCCGATCGGCATGCAGCGCGTGCTGGCCACGGTGTATCACGTGCTGGGCATCGACCCGGCCCAAACGATTCTCGATCACAACGGCCGCCCGCAATTTTTGCTCGACGACCGGGCGCCGCTCGAGGCGCTGTTGTAGAGGGGCGGCAGGCGGTCGGCCGAATCGCAACGGCGTCCGCGCGACCCGCGATCACGACGAGCTCCGCGCTCGCTTGACGGCCGGTCGCCGCGCGATGACGAGCGCGATGCCCCCAAGCGCGGCCAGCACCAGCGTCGAGGGTTCGGGAACCGGGGTGAGCAGGAAAGCCATCGCGTGGTACGTATCGCCGTTGTAGTAGCCATAGCCGACGATCTGCCCGGAGTCATTGATCGACCAGGCTTCCGCGAGCACCCAGCCCGAAGCAGGGCTGATCAGGTCATTGAGGTCGTACATCGTGCCGCTGATGTCGACCATCGCGTGGGAAACCGAAGCGTCGGCCGAAGTCGCCGCGCCAACCACCACGCCGCTGTTGTTGATGCCGTCGCCGTAGGTCAGCGGCAGGCCGGGCAGCGACGCCCCGAGATCGACCAGCGGGCCGCCGTTGTAGATCCAGGCGTGAGCCCCCGTTCCATCGCTGGTGGTTGCAGATCCGACGATGACGCCGCTGTCGTTGATGCCGCTTCCGTAACTGATCGGCAGGCCGGCGAGCGTCCCCAGGTCGGTCATCGTGCCGGCCGAATAAATGTAGGCATGGTCGTCGCCGCCGGCCGTGAGCGAGTCGCCCGTGATCTGGCCACTGTTGTTGATTCCGTAGGCGAAGCTATCCGATCCGCCGAGAGTATTCAGGTCGTTCATCACGCCGCCGGAGTAGATGAAGGCGTGGTCGTCGCCGCCGGCGGTGTCGGAATCACCGACGACCTGACCGCTGTCGTTAATGGCGAAGCCATAGCTATTCGATCCGCCGAGGGTGTTGAGGTCGTTCATCACGCCGCCCGAGTAGAGAAACGCGTGTACGTCGGAGGAATCTAGACTGTTGAACCAGGTAAAGCCGGCGATCTGCCCGCTGCTGTTGATCCCCCATCCGGTGCTCGAGCCGCCGAGCGAACCGAGATTCGACACCGTCCCGCCCGAGTACATAAATGCATGGTCGTTCAGATCGGTCTCGACATACATATTGCCGGCGACCTGGCCGCTACCGTTGATCGAGTAGGCGCGGCTGTATTGCTCGCCGGCGAGAAGGTTCAGGTTCGTGACCGAATAGGTTTGGGCCCCCGCGGTGCTCGCAAGGGGAAACACGACGAGCGCGATCGCCGCGGCGATAACGCGCGAGGCCAAGGTGCGATTCATCGGCGCGGTTCCGAAAACGTTGGGGTAAGGATCGTGGTTTGATGCAAGCATGCCACCATGCCGGGCTCGCGCCGTGGAAGCGTCCAAGTGACATAGGCGATCGGCACGATGGCCGGTGCGCCAATCCTGCTGTATGTGCAGCACGTCGCCTTGAACGTCATTAGGCCTTCCTTTGCGGCCGAACTATGGAGCGTCGGGGGGCTTATGAGGTAGATGCTCGATCCACTTGAGGGAGAACTATAACATGGGCAGGCCCGGCCTGGAAGTGGGGGAAATGGGACGAATTCGCGGGCAAGGCAAAATCGGGCTGCCGGCGGGGGCGTGGCCCAGCTAGAAGGCCCGCTGGCGGCCATTTGTTCGGAGATTAGTACGCGTCGGCGGGACGAAATCGCCGGGCTGGGCGTCGGAGGGGGCCGGCAGCTCGGCAGCCGGGCGACGCTTTGGCTGCGGCGCGGCCCGATTCGGCACGGCTGGGTTCGGGCCCGCCGCGTTGGGCGCGTTCAGCTCGGGGCCCGCGTTCGGCGCGACGCCGCCGGCATTCGCATCGGGCGCGGTCATCGCCGCGCCGGGTTGCTGGCCGGGATAGATCGGCCGATAGATCCAGCGATTGGGTGCAACCTGCCGCGACTCGTGGCCGATCGGCTGCGGCACGCTCTGATAAAGCGGGTAGCCATAAATGTCGCCCGGCACGCGCGGCCACGGCTCGAACGGGTACGGGTAGGCGGGCGTCAGCCCGGCGTACCAGCGCATCTGGTAGACCAAGGCGATCTGCTGGGCGAGCAAGCCCTGGCGGCGCGCCTCGTTGAGCCCGTACATTTCGGTCACCGGGTCGAAGCTATCGGTGTTGAGTTCTTCGTCGATGGCCGCCTGCGCCCGCGGAGCGGGAGTTGGCAACGTGGCGGCCAGCGCGGCGAACAGCGCGATGGTCGTCAGCGGAACTGCGCGGCGCGACTCGGCGGGATGCGGCCGCGGCGCGAGCGGCTAAGCCGGCTAGCGCGGCTGACGCGCGGGCCGGGCCAGCGGTCATCGGTCGATCGAGTTGGCAGTGCGTCCATGTTGATCGCGGTGTCCTGTTGATCGCGCTCAATCGCTTGGCGACTCGGCGAGGATCTTGGCGTAGGCGTTGCGGGCCACTTGGTAGGCTGCCGCGGCCGCGGCTTGCTCCGACGGGCGCGTCTGCTTGACTTTCTGTTTCCAGCACACGTCGACCGCGTCGAGACACCACTGGGCGCTCTTGCGGCTGGCGCGAATCGGCTTGCCCTCGACTTCGACGAACACCGGGTTGGTGTGCGCGCTGGGGAAAACCCGCAAAGCCACCCAACTCGATCGGTCGGGCGTGTAGTCGAACTTGAGATCTTGCACGTGCCCATCGGCCATAAGTTCCTGGCGGGCGACGGCTTTGCCGTTGACGACCAGTTCGACCGGCACCCGCCCCGTGTCGCCGATGCGGGCCCGCTCGACGTGCCAGTAGGGTTTCTGGTCGAGCGGCTTGTGGCGGATGTCGTTGCGGGGCTTGTCGGCCAGCAGGGCCGCGGCGCGGACGCGAATCTCCAGCGGCTGGCCGCTCTTGGCGGCCACGACGCTGGGCCGGCCGCCCTCCCCATTCTCGCCGACGCCCAGGCCGTTGACCGTGAAGTCGAACAAGTGACTCAGCCCGTCGCAGCAGTAGCTGCGGCCGTCGCGCAATCCGAAGACCCAGCGATCGTAGTCGAGCGGTTGGTCCTTGGGCATCTTGACGTAGACCCGGCCCAGGCCGACCTTGTCGCCGTAGATGCAGGGGAAGTCGGTCTCGCCGCTGATGCGGCACGTGTAACCGCAGTTGAGCGTGTGATACCAGATGTTCAGCTCCCAGATGGCCGGCGTGTCGACGGCCGAGATGAAATCGCAGACGCCATGCACGACGTCGACGATGTACTCGTTGGCCCCGATGCCGTCGAACTGGGGCATGTCGTAGGTGGGCAGCGACTTGGCCGGCACCTGCAGCCCCCAGCCACTGTGCGAAAAGCCGACGACGCCCCCCTGCTGCTTTCCCCACTGGAGAACCGGCAGGTCCCAACTGGGCCATTCCTCGATGCGCGTCGTGCCGGGATAGTCGTCTTCCTTGAGCCGCAACAGGCACAAGTGCCCGGCGTGCGAACTGGGAAAGCCGGAGACTTCGACGTCGTAACGCATCAGGTTCGCGGGCTGCGACAGCTTGTGGACCTTGCCCTCGAAATATTGCTTCTGGAAGTACCAGCAAGGTCCCCACGACAGCACGCAGCCGACGTCCAAATCTTCGCCAAGGATGTGCCGCATCATGTCGACCGGCTGCACGCCTTCGGTCGGGGCCTCGTAATGGGCGCAGCCGGCGGCGTGAATGTGATGGTCGCCGGAAAACCAGCCGTAGTCGGCCAGCTTGATCCACCGCTCGAGCTGAAAACGCTCGCGGTGCGACACCGAGTCGGGGACGGTGATGTCCTTGTCGAGCACGCGATACTCCGGCCCGCGGCCGTAGGCGACGTGGTACTTGCCCGGCGGCAGCATCACGCTCTCGCCGCTGTGGCGATAGATCTGCTCGTGAAAGAAGAAGTCGGGCGCCAGCCGCCGCGACATGGCGGGGTAGACGCGGCCCTGCGTGTCGTGAATCACGAAATGCGCGGTGGTCGGTTTGCCGTCGACGTCGAGGATGTCGAGCGTGACTTCCACGGCCGGCTCGCAGTTGAAGAGAATATTGACTTCGTTGCGAAAGCCGAGGTCCTGCGTCCCCTGCCCGACGTCGAACAGCAACTTGGCCTCGCGGCGGCCGACGTCGCGGCTGTAGAGGTCGACCAGGCGATACTCGAGCTTCAGGCCGGAAAGCGCCTTGTTGAGCGGCTGGCCGTCGAGCGTGGCCACGTCGAGCCAGCGGCCAATCGCCTCGACCGGCTTGATCGACGGCTTGGGTTCGGGGCTGCTGGTGGAGCGCTTGACCATCGGCTCGGCGTTGGGGCTCGACACGCGCAAGGGCGCGGTGACGCCCCCTTCGTTGTGCACCTTGACAAGGAACAGGCGGTGCCCTTGTTGCACGAGCACCGGCGGCGCCGCGCCGGGGGCCACCTTGACTCGGCTTTCGGGGTTGATGTTGACGCCGACCAGGCACAGCGGATCGAGCACGGCCTGAATCTGCTTCGCCGCCGCTGCCGGATCGTTCGTGGCGAGGGCCGCGTCGAGGGCCGCCTGCCGCTCTTTCGACAAGGGCGAGCCGGCCAGCTCCAGGGCCTGCGCTACCCGCTTCACGCCGGCGGCCAACGGCTGCAACTCGACATCGGTGACGACCGGCAAGGGCTCGGCGGCTCGGGCCATCAGAACACAAGAACAAGAAAGTGTCGCGGCCCCCCACAATAGAGCCTGGTTGATCCGTCGCATCGTTGTCGATCCTTAATCGATGAAGAGAACCGGGTTTTGCACGCTGCCGAGTCGATACGGCCCGGCGGCAGCTTGTTCGTAAGCCAAACTGGGGACTTCATGATACGACGCGCCCCGCCGTCGTGCAAAGCGCGCCGAGGCGAACGTCGGACGGCGGGAACCGATCAGGCCGTGGCCACGGGCACATCCGCGCCCAGCGTGCCGGCCAGGGTGACCAGCGCCTGCCAGTTGCCGTCGTCGAGCGGGATGCCATGCTTGCTGCGGTCGGCCAGCGTGCGCCGCTCGGGGTCGCCGGGCAGCAGGATTTCGCCCTGCGGATCGATCGTCGGGCAACTGCGGACGAATTGGCACAGGCCGGCCACCTCGCTGGCAAAGTGCTCGGCTCCGCCCAGCGCCGCCGGATCGACGAGGAGCATGAACACGCAGTTGCCGTTTTGCGTGATCGGCACTTCGCGAATGCAGATGCCGCCGGAGAGCGCGCCGGCAAAGATCTCGACCATCAAGCCCAGGCCAAAACCCTTATAGGCCTGGTCGCCGCCCATCGGCCGGATCGTGCCCGGCGGCGTGCCGTAGAGCGAGTTGGGATCGTTCGTCGGTCGGCCTTCGCTGTCGAGCAGCCAGCCGTCGGGACAGAGTTGGCCGGCGATCCGCTTGACGCGCACCTTGCCCTCAGCCGTGGCGCTGGTGCCAAAGTCGAGTACCAAAGGGCCGCCGGGCGCCGGCGCGCCGATGGCCAACGGGTTGGTGCCCAGCCGCGGCGCCTTGCCGCCCGGCGGTGCCACGCGCCGTGCGTGGCCGTGGGTGTTGACCATCACCATCGAAACCAACTGCGCGTCGGCCGCCAGTTCGCAGTATTCGCCCAGCCGGCCGACGTGGCTGGTGCGCACGAGCGTGCCGATGGCCAGCCCGCCGGCGCCGCGCCTTGTCGATGAGCCTGCGCGTCAGCCGGCCAGCCTGCGTCTGGCCAAATCCCCAGTTGCCGTCGCCTACCAACGTGCCGGCCGACTCGCGAATCACGCTCAACGCGGCGCCGGGCACGACCTCGCCCTTGCGGCAGGCTTCCAGATAGCTGGGCACGCGCATCACGCCGTGCGAATCGTGACCGCGCAAGTTCGCGCCCACCAGGCTCGTGGCTACCAGGCGCGCCTCGTCGGCCCCCAGGCCGCCGGCCGTCATCAGCCGCGTGGCAAAATCGGTCAACGCGTCCGCTGAAAAACTCGGCATGGCTGCACCCGCCCCCCATCGAAACCCGTTCAAGCGGCCCCACCGTCGCGACCGGTCGCACCATGGTAACCGGGCGCCGGGCGGGTTTGCCAGGCATCGGGCAAGTCGAGGTCGCTACGCGTCGCGCGTTGGGGGGAAGAAAATGCGCCGTGGGCAAGCTAGATTTCCATGGATCGTCCGGCTGGAACCAACCAAGCGCTGGGCTGAAACACGAAGGCTTCCGATCCGGTGGCACTGGCATCTTGCCAGTGCATTTGGGCCGGTTGACGAAGCTCTGCACTGGCGAGACGCCAGGGCCACCCACTGCGCTCTGCACTAGCGAGACGCCCGTGCCATTTGACGCGATGCCATTGAACGCTCAACTGATGCCTGACCAGGAGTGCCCCTGCAATGCCCCGCGCCGCTGAGTTTCGATCGAGTTTCATCACGCGCCGGCTTTTCACTGCCGGTCTTGCGGCGGCAGTCTGCGCCGCGACGCTGGCAGCCATGGCGCCCGAGGCGCGGGCGGTCGACATGAATGACGACGTCAACCCCTGGACGCTGGCCAAATTCACATTCGAGGGCGTGCCGCTGAATTCGAGTGTGGCGCAGTTGAAAAAGCGGTTCCCCGAGGCCCGCGCCGCCAGCGACGAGCTCGACCGCCAGCTGGGCCGCCAGCGCTATGTCGTCGAAGGGCTGAAGACGGCCAACACGGCGCGGTTCTTCTTCGTCGACGACAAGCTCTACCAGATCGAAGTCACGTACAAGGAGCCGCGGCTGTTGGAGCTGGGGGGCATTGAAATGGTCCGCCGCCGCCTGATCGACATGCTCGGCGCCGCCGACCACGCCGGCGAGAGCCGCTGGACCTGGCAGCAGCCGAATTGCAACCGCCGCGCCGACCTGTTCGGCATGCCCGACGGCGCCTTGCTGCTGGTCACCGAGCTGAACCTGATTCCCGTCGTCGAGCAGCGCACGAAGCGGATTTCCGACGCGGAGAATCTCGGGTTCTAAGCGGCGGGGGCGAGGACCATCGTTTCTCCCGGAACGGCAGGTGATCTCCGGCGGTCGGCGGCGCCGCCGCGCGATCGGCGGGCGTAACTCCACGATCGCCGCCCCGGGCTGGCTAAACCCGCCGGCGCCCGGCGCAAAACAAAACGCGGAGCCGGCGAAGCTCCGCGTTTGTGTTCCACGAACAGCAGCATGCGACGAAACGTTTACGACAGCGTGACCGACGAGGCCGAGGGGGGCTGCGTCTTGGCCCGGCGGCCCGATTTCGCCGCTCCCCACTCCTTGGTCAACACCTCGAACACTTCCGGCGATTCGTAGCGAATCACGTTCTTGCCCTCGGGCATCGGTCCGATCAGCCCCCGCAACACCGGCAGGCCGCGCAAGCCCAGATCGGTGCTGCAATCATCGACGCCGATCTGGGTGTGCGCCTTCAGCAGCGATTCCTGCTTGCTGTAGTCGCGGATGTGCAGCTTGCCGTCGGAGCCGCGGGTGACGATGCGAAACGTGTCTTTAATCATGGACCAAAACCTTTCGGTTGCCTGAGCCAAGAGTCACCAGCGGCCACACAGCAGCTATCGGTAGAAGCCGGGCGAGGCGCGAAGACTTTTCCGGCGGCGCGACACGGCGCGTTCGATCGCAAGAACCCGCATAGGCGCGTCGAGGCGGCCGCGCCGTCACGTCCCGCAGCGCGTGCCCGGCGGTCGTTCGGTCTGTGCCGGGCGCGCCGGGGATGGCGTGCCGCCTGGGCTCTGTTGTGAGCGGCATGTCAGTCGTTCCGATTGGTCCGCGAGAGCGCAGCATCGCGCATCGCCGCCGGAAAGGCCACGTAGCGGTTGGCCGGCCATTGCGAAGGACATCCGGCCAAACAGGCTCGCAAGGCGAACCCGATAGCCGTGCATGTTCGCGTCATCCGGCCGCTACTGAGCAGCAGCGCTCCCACCACGGAGCACCAGTTGGCCGCCGAGTGTTGCGAAGTGCCGAAGGACCTTCGCCGGCAAGCGGTCAAAGACCTAGTGGCCGCGGGATGCCTGGCACCGTGCTTCGATCATCGCGGCATCCCGGCCTATCGGGCCACGGCTCCGGATGAGGTGGAGGCAGGGCTTGAGGCCATCAAGGCGGCGAAGGCCAGGGAGGCGGGGCTAACTAGCACGAACGCCGCCGGCGCCAGCCCCACGCGATAAGACCAGCGAGGCCGAACGCGGCCAGCACTGCCGTACTTGGCTCAGGGACCGATGCCACGCGGAATCCGACGAAGTTGTACTCGACCGACGGAACGTCGTCGCCGTTCCGGTCCGCGGACCGCAAGCTGCCCGAGTCGTATAAGAACGAACCGCCCCGCAAGCCCCGATCGTGCCCAGTAATCAGTGCCTCGTTCCATTGCCAAACGTCGCCCGCCATGTCGAACGCGCCGTAGGGGCTGGTCGTGCCGCTGTATGCGCCCACGTCCGTCAGATTGCCCACGGCAGTGCTATAGTTCGCATGGTTGGCTAGCGCCGTCGGACTGCTTGCAGTGGGGGCCGTGTTGCTGCTGGTCCCGTACTGCCAGTAGTGGCTATCCGACGGCGGTCCACCTTGCGCTGTGGTTCGAGGGTCGTAGTACGCGGCCTTGTACCACTCGTCCTCGCTGGGAAGGAAAATGGTCGCGCCGGCTTCCCGCGTGATCGAGTTGGCGTTGGTCGGCGTGGGCGTGCCTCCTTGCAAGCTGTAGGCCCCGCTCTCCGTATCGCCGTTGCCCTGCCCGTTGTTCAACCAATTGGCGAAGCGCAGCGTGTCGAACCAGGTGACGTAGTTCACCGGATGGTTCCCGTCCCCCGACATCACGCTGTACTTGCTGCCGCTGTCCGCGCCGGAATTGTAGGCGATGCCGCCGTAGCTCGGGTTGCTCATGTTGCTGTTGTACAATTGTAGCGGGCTCGTCCCATTCGGGTCTTTAGCATTGAGAAACTCGACGTATTGGCTGTTGGTCACGTCGTATTTGTCGATGCTGTAGTCGTAGGCCACTGCGCCGAAGGTGCCCCCTAGCTGCACGTCCCCGGCGTTGTCTGCATTGCCCACCGGCACCCAGTTGATCGTGACGCCAACAGCTTGCGGCATCGACCACAGCAACAACGCGGCGGCAATCGGCCATTTCGTGAGGCTCAATGGAATCCCTCCTGGGTGCGGGGCTAGACCGGCCTAGTCTAACCACCGCCTAGTCGAGCATCAATGGATTTTTGCCGGCCAAAAGTATCAGGTCAGAAGCCAGCGGGTCCTTCCGGACGGGGTACCCGGTCGAGACCAATGGGAACAGGGGCATTATCCGAGTCCCTTTCTTTATCATTTTGCCCCGCACAACCGGCAAAAAGCCGCGTTCCCGTGACGGCGGGCCAGGCCCTTCGCTCCGCCGGCCAAGCATCGCCCCGCGCGTCTCTTTCTTGATGGCCCGCTAGAACGCGACGTCGGCCGCCTGTCGCGTGCCTGCCAGGGGTAGCCCAACGAGCCAGGTTGTTGGCCAGGGCTACGCCACGCATCGACGTCGCGTCCGACGTGGATGAACCGGACCACGAAGACGAACCACACCCCGAAGGTACACGATGGCTACTCGTTCTTGCGGACTCACCGAAGACCAGCGCCGGCAAATCGACGCCGCACTGGCCGGCCTCACCGGCATAGAGCGGCACCGGGAGCGGGAGCGGTTGCGGTCTCGGCTGCTACGCGAAGACCCGGCCTACCGCCTGGCGGACAACGCCAGGAAAGCGGAGCACGGCCGCGAAGCCTATCACGCCAATCCGGAAGCGGCCCGCGTTAGGTCCGCGGAGAAGGCGCGGCGGGCGCGGGGCAAGGCGCGGGGCGGGACGTAGCGCCCCCGGTTGATTCTGTTCTGCCTGTCTTTGTTCACCCCGTTCGTTTGTTGGCCCGGTTCGCTCCGTGCCATCCATCAAGCGTTCTAAATAGGTCCACGTAATTGGGATAGCGGAGCGTCGGTTGGTCTTTTCAAAAAAACAGGCTTGGTTCTAGGGTAGTTGTTGCTTAACGACAACGGGCCCCGGAGACCAAGCCATGGACGGCAGTATCGGCTTGAAGCCAAAGGACCGCAAGGTGTTGTTGGAGTTGTATCGCAAATCTTCCGACCCGGCCCTGCGTTTGCGGGCGCATGTGCTGCTGCTTTTGGCCGACGGTCACGCCTGGAGCCAAATCGCCGCCATCCTGTTTACCAGCCCGCGGACCATCAGCCGCTGGCAGCAGCGTTTTCAGCAGGACGGCATCGACGCGGTGTTCGGCGCGAAGCGAGGACGCCCGAGGGTACTGGTCGTGTGGTGGGTGGCCATCGTGGTTCGCTGGGTGATTCAAAAGACGCCGCGCGATTTTGGTTTTCTGCGTAGCCGCTGGTCGTGCGGCACGTTGGTGCTCTTGCTGTGGGAAGAGCATCACATCAACATCAGTGCTGAAACGGTCAGGCGCAGCCTGGCACGAGAGCAGATCGTGTGGCGTCGGCCGCGACCGGTGCTGGGGCCCAAGGACCCCGACTATGCCCGCAAATTGCGGGCGATTCGCCGTTTGTTGGTCAGTGTGCCCGATGACGAGACGGTTGTGTTTCAGGACGAGGTCGACATCAACACCAACCCCAAGATCGGCTCGATGTGGATGCGTCGTGGCCGGCAAGCCTGTGTGGAAACGCCCGGCACCAACGTGAAGCGGTACTTGGCCGGATCGCTGCACTGGCGCACCGGAAAGCTGCTGGTGAGCGAACCGGCAACGCAGCGCAACGCGAAGCTGTTCGTCGCCCACCTGGACGACCTCCGAAAACGACTGCGTTGCTATCGGCACATTCATGTCATCTGCGACAACGCGAAGTTTCACGACTGCCGAGCGGTCGACGAGTTTCTTGCGCGGTGGGGTCACCGAATCACGATTCATTTTCTGCCCACGTATGCTCCGCAGACGAACCCAATCGAGCGCGTGTGGTGGCACCTGCATGAGGAAATCACCCGCAATCATCGTTGCCAGTCGATCGACGAGCTCGTTGAGTTGGCGTTCGATTGGTTTGGATACAAGGACACCTTTGCCATCGAAACGTCGATTTATCCGCAGGCCCTCGCGGCCTGAGCCACTATCCATTTTTTGTGGACCTATTTAGTTCCCCATTCAACATTAGGAGTCCAAACCCATGCCCACGGAAGTCCCTGCCCTGCCGCTCCCCGAAGCCCTGACGCCACGCGAAGCGGCCGACCTGTTGCGCATCCACGTTCGCACGCTCGAGCGCAAAGCCGCGGCCGGCGAACTGCCGGCGCCGTACCGATCCGGCCGGGTCGTCCGCTACAGTCGGCAAGCTTTGCTGGACTATTTGCGGACCGGCGGCTGAGCTTGACCATACGACAAGCAACCGCTACAATCGGCCTCTATGTCACCTAAACGCCTTTCCTTTGCCGATGAACTCCGCAGGGCCATAGACCGCTGCGGCAAATCGCGCGTATCAAATCAGCAAGGAAACCGGCATCGGGCAAGAGGTCCTATCGCGTTTCGTGAATGGCAAAAAGGGGCTTTCGATGGATTCCGTCGACCGCCTGTTCAAGAATCTCGGGCTAACTGTTTCAAAGAGGTAGGGACAATGGCCACGGTCTATAAGCGCACGCGATCCAAACCCATCCCGGCCGGCGCTGAAATCGTTGACGTGAAGGGCAAGCCGTTTGCGTGCTGGCTCCGCGGGAAGCAGAACCAACGCGCGCCGCTGGACGATACTGGCACGAAGATTGTGGTCGAAGAGGGTTTCTATCAGGTTGAATACACGGACCACAACGGCGAGCGACGGTCCAAGAGCAGCCGTTGCCGCGAAAAGTTTGCCGCTGAACAACTGGCCAAGCAACTGGAAACCGAAGCGATGCGCCGGCGCGAAGGAATGATTGACCCTGCGTCGAGAGAATCAAAGACGCTGGCCAGCGGTCCATTGAATCGCACCTGGCGGACTTCGAGGCCAAGATGAAAGCCGGGGACCGCGACCCGCAACACGTCACGACGACGATTGGCTACGTCCGCAAGATTGTCGCTCCCAACGATTGGCTCGTGGCCGCGGACATCAACAGCGATGGCGTGCATCGCTTTGTCGGCACGCTCCGCGAACGCAAGCGGGGCAATAGCAACCGCACGGTTCAAGCCTACCTGACGGCCGCCAAGAGCTTCACGAAGTGGCTTGCGCAAAACCACAAGCTGCCATTCGATCCCTTGGCGGACGTGCAGAAGCCCACGCCCCGGACGGGGAGCGGCGGATTCTGGAACATGCCGAATGGGATTGGCTCATTCGCACGGTTGAAGGCAGCGCCACGGCCTACGGCATGACCGGCAGCGAGCGGCGTGTTGCTCTACAGCGTGGCCGTGCAAACGGGCCTACGGTCCGGGGAGCTACGCGACCTGAACCGCGGCCACTTGTATCTCGACGTGGCGGCGCCTACATCCGCGCGAAAGCGGCCATCACAAAGAACAGCAAAGAGGCCCGGCAATTCCTCTCCGCGGACGTGGCCGCCGCCCTCAAAGAACACGTTGCCCGCAAGGCCCCGCAAGTGCCGGTCTTCGCCCTGCCCTCTGGCCGCGAAGATATGGCCGCCATGCTGCTGGCCGACGTAGCCCTGGCCCGTTCGGCCTGGCTCAAGGCCGCGGCCGATGACGCGGACGAACGCCTACAGCGCGAACAAAGCGATTTCCTACGGCCGGGGAACGACCGCGGCGAAGTGCTGGACTTCCACGGGCTACGCCACACCTGCGGCGCGTGGTACATCGAAGCGGGGGCCGGCCCCAAAGAGGTCCAAGCCCTGATGCGGCACGCCACGATCACGTTGACGATGGACACCTACGGCCACTTGTTCCAGGGGCAGGAATCCGAGACGGTCAAAAAGCTTCGGCCGTTGTTGAACGCTGGCGAAACGTGTCAGTGGATTCACCAGTCCTCAGATTTCCACGAGGGCCGGCTAGGGCCGCCGGCTGCCGCTGACTGCCGCACGCGGCCTGACAGTCTGGAATCGTCTAACCCCATTCGCTACAATGGCTTTGACGTTGACCGCCGCTCACAACTGCCGAGTGCCGTTGTGGGCCGGTCACCGCTGGAGGGTAAGCGAATTGGCCAGCGGCCTGACTCGAAATCAGGTGCCCCGCAAGGGGTTGTGGGTTCGAATCCCATGCCCTCCGCTATGATTAAAGCCCCTGCCGCAATTGCAGTTGCGGCGAGGGGCCTTCGAGAGACGGAAGCCTCGTGTGAGACCCCCGGTCAGTAATCGGGTCAGTAATCACACGTGGAGGTTTCCCATGTCTCGCTCTGCCACCGTCTGGTGGAACAAGCAAAAACGCGCCTGGTGCACCGACATCGGCGGCCGGCGACAAACGCTGGCCAAAGGCCGCTCAAATAAACGAGCGGCCGTCATGAAGCTCAAGGCGCTCATGGAGGAGCAGCAACTGCTAGCCGAGGTGAACGGCGCGATGTCCGTGGCACGGCTGTGCGAAGAGTTTCTGGCCGACGCCGAAGAGCATCTTGAGCCGTCGACGTACGAGTCGTACCAATACGGCTGCCAGAAGTTCGTAAATCTCTTCGGGCCGCGGCTTGCCCACACGATTGAACCGCTGGATGTCGAACGATTCTCGAAAGCACTCAAGACCTCGCTCAATGACACGTCGCGGGCGATCGTGCTGCGATCCGTCCAGCGGTGTTTCAATTGGGGCGTCGAAATGCGGCTCATTCCTCCGCATCGCCTCGGGAAAATCCGCAAGCCGCAAGCGCGTGAACGCGACCGGTTTTTAACCGACGAGGAATTCCGACAATTGCTGCGGGCCACGAATCCCGAAAATGGCAGTCGATCGGGGGCCGTGTTCCGTCGTTTCTTGTTCGCGATGGAATGGACCTTCTGCCGACCCGGAGAACTGGCGCGGCTCAAGTGGAAGCATATTCGCTGGGAGCAGAACGTGGCCCTCTTGCCGCACCACAAGACGAAGCGTACGGGAAAGCCGAAGATCATTGCGTTAATTCCCCGCATGAAGCGACTGCTCGAATGGCTTCGCGCACGCAGCACGTCCGAGTTTTGCTTTGTGAATTCGAAGCAGGAATCGTGGACTCGCGGAGCACTCGAAAAACGAATGGAAACCCTGCGCGAGAAGACGGGTCTGAAGGAAGTCGTCCCGTACACGCTGCGGCACCGGGCGGCGACGAAATCCATCCTGCGGACTGGTGATCTGAAGATGACGAGTTTGATGCTGGGTCATAATTCCACTCGCACGACGGAACGTTATACGCACGTGGCACAGGAGCACCTCGTCAACTTTGCGACGAAAGCCACTGGCTGATATCGATATGCTGGAAAGCTCCACGGTCACGCTTGGGGCAGCGACGAGTCATCGGGGCCGCCTTGGGCGTGGGCCTGGGCGCGGGCTCAACGCTGCGCGCGATGTAGTCGGCCAGGTCGTCGGCGCTGATGCGGTAAGCGCGACGCGCGAAGCGATGGGCGCGGAGATTGCCGGATTGGATTTCGCGATAGCAGAGGGAACGGCTGATGCCGAGCTTCTGGCAGACTTCCTCGATCGTGTACATGGCGATCACCAACTGGCGGATTTTCTGGCGTGTTTGCGCAGGGACTCTTCCGGTGGAGCAAGGAGCTTGCAGCGTGCCGTGAAAAGCCCGGCGGGCTGCTAAAAAATGGTTGCCATCCAACCATTCGGCCGAGGCGAGTCGCCGGCAGGGCCGTGGCCCAGCACCGCGTACACGCCTTCGGCTGTGTTTGCAATCTAAGAGGGGAGGCAGTTACGGCTGCCTCCATCGGATCCACCGACTTGCCTAGCTTCAATCCTCCTCGATGGGTTCCATCGTTAAGGCCTCGCGTTGCAGCTTGGTCTGCGGACCGCCCAACAGGTCGTCGACCTTCTCCCAAAGGTCTTTGATCTGCTTGGGCGATGTCGCAAGCCACACGGTATCGAGCAGATTGTCTTTCTCCATGCGGAGATTGAGAATCTCGCGGCCTCGGTCGGTCTCGGCGAGCAGCTCGTCCTCGTGAACGAGCTGGCGCTTCTTGACTGCGGTCTCGATATCGTCCTTGACGCGCCACAGGTCATTCTTCACGTCGCGGAGCGGGATGCCTCGCAGGATCGCAATCATTTCCCGTTGGGTCCTTTTTTGCCTGGCTTCCAAGGACTCTTCCTGACGCTGGATGTGGTCCAGGCGGTGTTGAAGCTTGGCGACGCCAAGCGACTCAAGGGCCCGCTGGCGGGCCTTCTCATGGATGCCGTCCATGAAGCCGGCCTCGTCGGCGCAGAGGGCTTCGATCTGCTTTTCGATCCGTCGATCGATCCGCTCTTTCCAGTGCTCCTTTTCCTTGACGGTGAGTGAGTTTGACATGATAGGGGATTGGGAAGGGAAACTACTCGCCAGCTTCGAATGCCGGCGGGGTGGGAAAATCCACACCAAGGGCGCGCGGCACCGTCCGTAACCGGTGCCGCAAGCGCCCTCGATGGTGTGGCTGCACAATGGACTCATGGGTATTCGTTGTTGTGTGTATTTGCTGCGCGTCGCCCGTCTCTCAGGCGGCGCGGTGAGTGGCGAGTGAGGCGTCGCGGATGAAAGTTATCCGACACCCAATGATTCGTCCCAAAGGACGATCGTTTGACCAGTGATCGGTTGCTGGTTCGCTTTGATGACGAACGCCGTCAAGCGATCGCCTGGTCGGGCCGCAGTCGGGAAGGTAGTTACGGCTACCTTCCCGCGACTTCGCTATTCACTCCTCTGGCAACTGCACTCCGGATTGACGCTCAGTTTCCTGTCCTCCAGCTCGATGAACTGATTCCACGTCTCCGCCAGCTCTTTCGAGATATTGCGGTAGCGCGGCAGTTCATCCCACAGCTTCGAGTTGTCGTAGTCTCCGACGAGCACGACGCGGTCGCCAGCCCAACGGCCGACAACCGAATCGGGACTGAGCACGACCGGCCGTCCTTCGGCTGCCACGCACTGCATAATTGCGGCGATGGCGGACTGCTGGGCGTCCTTCGAGCCGGCTGCATCAAGTTGCACCCTGCGTGCCTGCGGAGGCAGGGGATCGTGATAGTCCCCTCCGCCGGTGGCCGAGCTTTTGCGCAGCAGCAACGTGAAGACGGCGCCGTAGGAGTTTGCGGCCCATTCCCACAATTTGGCGCCACCTCCGAGGCACCAAGGGCAGACAACCTCGCGCTTGTCGAGATTGACCGCTTTGAAATATTGACCCATAGAAAAAAAGGGAAACGAAACTACTCGCCGCGTTGTGCGGCGGAAATCCACGCCCGAGCCGGCGCAAGCGTCCGTAACCGCTTGCGGTGCCTGCTCGTGACGACGTGGCTTGTCAGGTGCCGCCACTCGGCGCGTCGCGCCGAGGAGCTGCACTTTGTTGTCGGGATTTGTCAACGCTCGGGCGCGGCTGGTGTTGAACTCGGCGTCGCCGCCGGTTTGCCGATTGCGGACGCGGACCGCCTTCTGCAGGCAGCGCCAGCACAGTGGCGCCGATTGGAGAAAGCCATCTGAAAAGCTTACGGTCACGCAGCATTTGCCGCGCTCGCACCAGGTGCAAGTCGTTGAGTCGTGATAGGCGGTGATCGTCACCTGCATGGTCGATATCTCCTGCTAAAATCCGAACGAGTATTTGCCAATATGCGCAGCGCGGCGCGCGTACAACGATCTAAACGGAGCGTGTGAAGCACAGAAAAGCGGCGTGCTTCACGGCAAGAGAAATGCCGTAGCCTTGACGCTGTCCACGCTCTGGCCCAACGGATGCGTCAGGCTCGCGCGCGGCGCGGCGCCGTGGGGAGCCGGCAGGGCGGCTCCCCGTATTGCAATTACTCCTCGTCTTCGGAGCCGCGATTGGACTCTGCGTCCAGGATGTACGCCCAAGCCTGCTGCATGACGTGCATGCAGACCGGAAGATCATCGCGACCGAACGAGGTGGTGGTCTTGAACTCGTCGCCGTCTCTGTAGGTCCGCTGCAAGCTGACCTTGTGAAACGTGACGGAACGCTCGCCGTTCTTCGAGTGGTTCTCGAAGACGCTGGCGGACACGCCGCGAAGGCGAAATGCCTTCACGGGCTTGTTGGAATTCTGAGCCATCTTGGGCTCCTTGGCGTTGGCCATATCAAATAGGGGTTAGTGGGATAGAAACGCGGCGACGTGCTGGGCACTTCGACCGCAAACGATTAGGTTCCGACACGGACGACCGACATGGTTGAGCGTGCTCCCTGCAGCTCGCTCGTCGTCAGTCGATCGCCCGCCCAGAACATTCCTCTCTCCGGAATAGTGGAGAGAACTCGGAATCCGTTTGGACTGTGCGCCGATATGCGCGCATCCGAGCGAGATATTGCTCGATGAACAAAACAGCACACAGAACAACACACAAGGGTGGGTGCAGCTTGACTCGCCGCAGGCGAGAGCAAGATCGAAGAACTGACTTGTGGCATTGCTGTCACCTGTACCACCCGAATGTACCGGAGGGTGTACCAAAGGGTGTCCACCGGCGGACACCCGACGTTGTTTTGTGGGTTGTTTTGTATGTTGTTTGTCCAGGCCCAGCTTACGGGGTGCCAGGGGCTCGCTCGGCCGGGCCTCGCGACCCCTGGCTAGTTACGGGCGGGTGGTTCCCGTTCGCTAGCGCTCACGACCACCAACCGCGGACGCTGTCCGGTCGGTTCCCCGTAACTAGCCAGGGCTACGCCCCGGCACCCCGACGATCCTGCGCCTCCCAAGTCGGCCCGGATCGTACGCCGCGTCGGCGGCTGCAAGCTGGCCCCGCATTTAGTTGTTTGTTGTTTGGGTTGGTTGTATTGTTTTGGACTCCGTATCGGTCGACATTTGCTGACCTAGTGATTCGGTTCGGACGAGAGAAGTTGGTTCGCCATCAACTGGGTAAAAGACTGGCGCGTACAGAAACCTCTCGGGAGAAAGATCCGTAGCCGCCGCGAGTTTCCAGAGCGGTGCGCCTGGTTTGCCGCGAAGCGACTTGCGCAATGCGTCGCGACGCTGCGGAGTCGGCACGATCGCCAGCACGCTGAACGTGTCGAGCGTCGTACTCGGGAAAATGGCGGCGGTGGAGTTGTCGCTCGGCAAGCGCGGCATAGCCCGGCGTCTTGCTGGCGGCAACCTGACGCACGCCCGACGTATTGCGGTCTTGCTCCAGGTAGAACGCCTTGCGATGCTCGCCGACGGCCAGCATGAACGCAGCGTCGGGGGCGCAAATCAAGCGTGGCGACTCGCGCAGCAGCGTGTACAAGCGAAAACGCCGCTCAGGCGCAGACTCTTCAGGATTGACGACATCCCACTCGTTGAACCAGGCCGTCAACTGTACTTGATTCTGCCGCGCGATCGCACTATCGAGCGCGATGTGCGTTTCGCTGACCGCCAGCCAATGCAACACGTGGTGTGCTTGCGGCGGTTGCGTGCAACCTGCGAGAAATCGCTCGTCTTCGTAGTGCTCCGCCAGAAACTCGCAGCCCTTCTGGGACGGAAAGTAGACCGGTCCCGGTGATCCGAAGTGCGGATGGTGCACCAGAACGCGCAGGCGATTGATCAGCTTTTCATCGACCAGCGTTTGCAAGCGGCGCCGCGTGATGCGCCCGCTCTGGTCCTCGGGAAAGCAGACCCGCTGGATTTGCGGCCGATTGAGCACGTAGTAGCGCGCAACGCGCGCACCACGGTGAAGTCACGTTCGGTGAGCATGCACGACCTCGTGGATTCGGAGACTGTTCGTGACGCAGTCCAGAAATAAGAGATGCCGAGGCACCCCGAAAAATCGGAGGCGCTTCGGCATAAAGTCCCGAGGTCGGGAA
>CAWBCP010000011.1:0-211520 GCA_963787355.1 uncultured Planctomycetaceae bacterium | reverse complement strand
CCGCGACAGATTACCTCGCCGGCTGGCGCAGGCAAGGCTCGCGCGGCTGCGTCAGCGAGCGCGGCGGCCCGGCGCGGCCGCGAGACGTCGTTCGGCGCGCGTGATACGTTCGACCTGCTAGGCCGGCTCGCTGAGCGTGGACATGCCGGCGCAGAGGATCGTGCCGCCGCTGGCAAACGCGTCGGCGGTCTTTTGCGTCCACTTGATGTCAACGACCAGCGAAAGCTGGTCGCCGTCGGCCAACTCAAACGTCAACAGCGCCGTGGGACTGCCGAGCGGCTGCGGATGTTCGAAGGTGATCGCGCCGAGGAAATCTGGCGAAGCGATCCGCTGGTGGTGATGGCCGTCGCGGGATCGAAGCCGTCGGCGTGGTCGTCCAGCAGCGAAGTGATCGCCAGCGGCTGGCCGTCGAGCATGGGGCCGCGGCGCGGCCGTTCGTTCCTGCCCGGCGGAAAGATCTGTGCGTGGCGGGTACGGGCCGCGTGCTCGGTGAGTCGATTGACGGCGTCGTTGATGGCGTCGATCGTGGCGCAGTCCTGCGTGACGCGGGCCAAGCTGGTCTCGGCCCGGGCCGTCGAAGCGCTGTCGCGCGCTTGTTCGGCCTGCGCCGACTGCCTTTTCCCCGCGATGCCCAGTCCGACGGCCGCGACCAGTCCGAACGCGCCCGATTGTGCCCATAGGGGGCGCCAGACATCGTCGAGCACGTTGCCGGTCGCGGCCGCCAACAGGCAGATTCCCACGCCGCCGATCAACCGCGAAAAAGGCGAGAATTCCGACACCGCCGCCGCATGGTTGTCATTCATCAGGCGATCTCCCCAATCTGAAGGCTAGGTCAGATTAGAGAAACGTCAAATCGCCTTCGCCGGCGCCTGAATCCAGCAAGAATTCCGCGACCCCGCGCGGCGGGCAACCGCAAAACGCGACAAGGGGCAAGGCCAATGGCCGGTGACCGCGCACCGCCGTCGCATCAGCCACCAGTCGATTCGCGGGCGATCTCGGCCTCGAAATCGCCACCCGGCTGCCGCCGTGCCGCTCGCCAGCGGAGAGCGGATATTCGGGTAGACTTCGCGGAATGTGGTGATGATGGCTTCGTACGGCACGTCGGCGAACGAGCCGTAGTCGTGCAGATACTCCATATAGCGCTGTCCCTGCAGGTCGTAGGGGTGGTAGATCGAATCGTGGACGCCGTCGAAATCGAGCGGTCCCACGCGCACTTTTTCGCACAGCGAGCGGTTGAACGCCACGGTCGCTTTCACCCAGCGGCCCGCCAGGTAGATTTCGTTGTAGCCGTGGTAGTAGAAAACGTCGGTGCCCATGTATTCGAGCAACTTGCACGTGGCCATGTGATTGCGAACGTTGGCATAGGCCAGCCGGCAAGGAATTTCGCGGCCCGGCAGAGGGCCGCCAGCAACACGCTTTTCGACACGCACCAGCCGCGGCCCGTCTCCAGGACGTGCGTCGCCTGCAGTGCCTGGGGCTCAAGCTCCAATTGGTAGGCGGTGTAACGGATGCCGTCGCGGACCGCGTAGACCAGCCGGCAGGCACGCTCCACGGGGTCACCCGCGCCGCGGGTGATGTCGGCGGCCAGCTCGACGATCGGCAGCACGTCGCTGTTGACGAACGAAGTCGGCGCAGGTACCCAGCGAGATCGTCAATCATCGTGCAGGCCAGTCCTTCGTAGGGGCTCGTTTGTTCGAATCGCGTGAGCGATCCGTGACGCGTCGATCGCAAGAATCGTGCAGCATGCACCGGCTCGTTCTGCGAGCGGCACCATTCTTGCTTGCGTCTAGTAAAATCCCTATTATATCTCAACATGGTTAGGGGCGAGCCCGAATTCGATGCCACCAAGCTTGGCGAATCCGCGCACGCTGCACTGTTCGAACTTCCGCAAGGCGGCACGCAGCGTCACCCAGCTATTCGATCAGATTCTCGCGCCGGCCGGCTTGCGTTCGACCCAGCTGGTCATCCTGATCACCTGCCAGCTGCTTGGCCCCAGCAGCATCGCCCGGCTGGCGCACGAGCTGGTGATGGACCGTTCGACTTTGACGCGAAACCTGAAGCCGCTATTGGCTTTGGGGCTGTTGAAGTTCTCCAAGTCCGACGCCGGCAAACACAAGTCGGTGGAGCTGACGGCCGAGGGTCGGGCCGCGTTGTATCGCGCCTGCCCTATTGGCAACAAGCCCAAACGCACCTGGTTTCGCAATTTGGCGACAGGCGCTGGAACCAGATCACCGCCGACCTGGCCGCGGTCGTCGACGCCACGCGCTCCAGCGCGGTCTAATCGCTTGCGGCTGAGCACGAGCCCCACCGGCCCGCCGCACGTCGTCGCGCCGCCATTTCACGGGGCGCCGCCCCCAGCGGCCGCGAAACGCGTCGGCTGGATACTTGATGGCGTTTTTTCGCATCTTGTCGCGCAGCGCAGTTCCGCCACGTCGATGCCCAGTTCGCTGGCCACGGCCAGCGCGTAGGCAATCACGTCGGCCAGCTCTTCACCGACTTCGCCGCGCTTGGCCGCGTCATCGGCCACGGCCCGCGACTCGGCCTGCTCGAGCCACTGGAAATGCTCCATCAGCTCGGCGGCCTCGATGGCCAGCGCCATCGCCAGATTTTTGGGAGTGTGAAACTTGCCCCAGTCACGCTCAGCGACGAAGTGGGCCACCAACTGCTTGAGCTCTTCGATCGTGGTACGCTCGTCGGACATCGGGAGGACGGCTCGCTCAGCGATTGACGGTCGCGGCCATGCGGTAGGCGCTCGGCCAGGTGGACGAGGATTTCCAGCACCAACAGGTCGGCCCGGGTCATCACGTGCCGCGGCGCTGCGGCTGCCCAGCCCGTGCACCAGCTCTTCGAGCACCTGCACGTGCAGTTCCAAGGTCTGCGGCGCGGTGACGCCGGCTTCGGCCAGGCGTTCGGCCAGCGCGGCCATTTCCGTGGTCAGGTTGCCCGACCCCATGACGACGTGGGCCCGCAGCAGCTCGCGATAGTGGTTCACCAGGGCATCGCCGGGCGGCGGTCCGGCGGCGGCGGCCGCGCGGCATCCGAGGGCGGCCAGCGAGGCGCCGCTGGCCACGGTTTCGGCGACCGCCATCTCGTCGTCGTTGCCGGCCCCGGCGGTAGCGCCGCGAACCACGTCGCGCTGTTCGACCAGCAACCGCTCGGCTTCGTCGTGTTCGCGGCTCTTGCGGTGGCGCTCGGCCTGGGCGAGCCGCCGGTTGTCGCGCAGCAGGTGCGACCGCTCGGTGGCCCGGGCCACGATCCACAACAGCGTGCGTGTGGTGGCCGTATTGGCGCAGATATAGGCGTCGGCGCCGATCTCGTAGGCGAGCGCGGCCATTTCCTGCTCGCTCGCCTGGCCCAGCACGACCAGCGGCTCGTCGGTGCCGCCCGCGCGACAGTCCCTCGACCAGTGCCAGCGCGTCGAGCGCGTCGGGCTCGTGGCTGACGAGCACTGCGTCGTACGTCCGTTCGCGCAGGCCGCCAGGCCGGCGGCACCGCCGGCGGCTTCCTCGAGCGTGACGTTGCAGGCGCTGTCGTTGGCAAAGGCTTCGGCCAGCCAGGCGCCGGTGCGGCGCGGCGCGGCGACGTACAACACGCGCATCCGCGGCGGCAGCAGCCCCCACGGGGTGGCCGGCAGTCGCGGCGTCGATTCTTTTTCGAGCGTTCGCATGAGCGGCGGTGCCGGCGGCAGTCGCTTGGCCACTGGGCGGCCGGGTGTCATCCGTCATTCCCCCAGCGGGCGGCACATCGTAGCGAACGGCCCAGAGGCGGTCAACGGCGACGTGGCGGAAGGCCGTGCCGCCTGCCCTTGAATCAAGCGCGGCCGGGCCAAGCGAGTACCTTTCGGCGCAATTTGCGGCTGTTGCCACCCAGTGCTACTGCCCTAGAATGCGCGAGACGCGGTTCACTTCGCGCGGCCGCATTGGGCGGCGGCGCGGTCATTCAAGCTCAAGCAAGTGCGTAACGCCACCATGAAGATCGCCTACCTCGATTGTGCCAGCGGCATCAGCGGCGACATGACGCTGGGCGCCTTGGTCGACGCCGGCGCCGAGCTTGCGGCGATCAACGCCGGCATCGCCACGCTCGGGCTCGCCGGCGTGCGGTTGGCCGCCGCGGAGGTGAAAAAGAAGGGCTTTCGCGCCACGCAGATCACGGTCGAGCATGAGCCGGAGCACAAGCATCGCCACTTGCACCACATCGCGGCCATGATCGATGGCAGCGCGATCACGCCGCGGGCGAAAGAGCGGGCGCACCGCATCTTCCGCCGGCTGGCCGAGGCCGAGGCCAAGGTGCACGGCAGCACGATCGAGAAAGTTCATTTTCACGAAGTCGGCGCCGTCGATTCGATCGTCGACATCGTCGGCACGGCCATCGGCTGGGACCTGCTGGGTATCGAGCGGGCCGTGGCTTCCAGCGTGCCCACGGGCACCGGGTTTGTCGAGATCGCCCACGGCCGTTGCGCGATTCCGGCGCCGGCGACGGCCGAGCTGCTCAAGGGCGTGCCGCTGGCCGAATCGCGCGTGGCATGCGAGCTGACCACTCCCACCGGCGCCGCCATCCTGGCAGCGCTGGTCGACGCCTTTGGCCCGGTGCCGGCCATGAAAATCGAGGCCATCGGCTATGGATCCGGCCAGCGCGATCTCAACGAGCAAGCCAACCTGCTGCGGCTGCTCGTGGGCGAGGCGAGCGACGCGGCGGCTGGTGGTCAGAGCGAGCGGCTGTGGATACTGGAAACGAATCTCGACGATGCGCCCGGCGAGCTGGTGGGTCACGCGATCGCGCGGCTGTGGGAGGCCGGCGCGCTGGACGTCTACACCACCGCCATCTCGATGAAAAAAAACCGTCCCGGCGTAACGCTCAGCGTGCTGTCCGAGGCGGACAAGCTGGCCGCGATCGAAGCGATCGTGTTTCGCGAGACCACCACGTTGGGCGTGCGGCGTTGGCCCGTCGAGCGGCACAAGCTGCGCCGCGAGGCCCGCCGCGTCGAGACGCCGCTCGGCACCATCGAAGGCGTGGTAGCGTGGATCGACAGCGAACAAACCCGGTTCTCGCCCGAGTACGAGTCGTGCCGGCGGATTGCCGAAGAACGCAAGCTGCCGTTGCGCGAAGTGTACGAAGCCGCACAGGCGGCGTACGGGGCGAAGGCAGTGAGATAAAGCCGAAGCGAGCTTGATTCCAGGTCCGGCAATGCTTACTGCACGGCAACAAAGGGGGCCGATTCCACGTTAGGTCCGTTCATATAAATCATGTTGTAACCGCCGCTGTGCGGCATCGCGGATGGTGGCCCGCCTAACGGTTCCGTCGGGCTGAAAACCCAAGGAATGCGTGCATCGGTACGAAGATCGCCGAGCCCATGCGAAGAATAGGTGTAGTGGCTCGTGGGAACCGCGGCAATCGTGCTGTCGCCTTCAAATCCCCCGGGGCACGTCAAGAGATGCGGACGCCTGCGAGTCAAGGCCAGGGGCTCGGCCGGATTGAGAATCGGATACCCGGCCAATCCGTTCGCGAGGTTTTGATCCTCGATGAAAGGCAAGACATCGATGGCCCAACCGCTGACCGATCCGGCCGGGGGCGGGTCGTATGTTTGCGCTTCCCGCGCAGCTCCTCCAACTGCTTAAGCGCGATGCCGAGTTGGTGCAGATTGGATTGGCAGCTCGATCACCGGGCCATTTGTCGCGAGTAAACGATGGCCGGCAGCAGCAGTCCGAGAAGGACCGCAACAACGGCCAGAACGACGAGGAGCTCGACGACCGTCACGGCCGCGGTACTGTCTGAGCGACGCGCCAAAAACGGCTTTCCAGTGCGCGGCGATTTAGAAAAGAGCAGCTTACTCGCGTCACCGAAGTCAACTTAGCTCGTGTCACCGGTAGCCGCAAGCTTTTTCCACGCCGCCATCGCGGCTTCCTGGCCGATCTGGGGCGCCTGGCAGGCATGGTGCTCGCAGACATAGACGGCGGGCTGGCCCGCGGTGGCCGTCTTGCCCTCGAAGAGCGCCGCGAGCGGCGAATCTGCCGGCGCGGCTCCCGGCGCACGACAGGCCACGACCCGGTTGGGCACATAGTGGCGCCGCAGCCCCGCCAGCACCTCGGACGTCTCGGCTCGTCGCGGGTCGCCGACGATGACGATCTCGGGCGTGGGGCCCAGGTCGAAGTCGAGTGCGATTAACATCTGGCCCGTGGCGCCGGGCGCTTGGCGGATCACGGGCGCCGCGGCGGTAAACGTGCGCCTCGGCGGCAGCCCGATAGTCGTCGCGCCCGGTCAGCTTTCCCAGCCGCAACAGCACCATGGCCGCCAGCGAGTTCCCGCTGGGCACGGCGTTGTCGTAAAGATCCTTCTGGCGGGTGATCAGCGGCTCGTGGTCGCTGGCAGTGAAAAAGAAGCCGCCGTACTCCTCGTCGGGGAACAGTCGCAGCATCGTGTCGACCAGCCCAATCGCCTCGTCGATCCACCGCTCGTCGAAGTCGGCTTCGTACAACGAGACCAGCGCATTGGCCAGCGCCGCGTAGTCGTCGAGATAGGCGTCGAGCTTCGCCTGGCCGCGACGCCAGCAGTGCAACAGCCGGCCGTCTTGCGAGCGTAGCGACGCGAGGATGAAGCCGGCCGCCTGTTGCGCGGCTTGCAGGTACCGCGGCTCGTCGAGCGGTCCGGCGGCCTGCGCCAGCGCATCGATCATCAGCCCGTTCCACGCCGACCAGCACCTTGTCGTCGCAGCGCGGGATGGACCCGCTTCTCGCGCGCGGCCAGCAGCCGCGCCCGCGACTCGGCCAACTCGCGCTCCAGTTCGTCGCAGTCGCGGCCGAGCACCTCGGCACACTGGTCGATCGTCTTGGGGCGATTGAGAATGTTCGTGCCTGCTCGAAGTTGCCCTCGTCGCTGACGTCGTAGACATAGCAGAACGTTCGCGCGGGCTCGTCGCCCAGCACGGCGGCGACTTCGGCCGGCGTCCAGACGAAAAACTTGCCTTCCTCCCCCTCGCTGTCGGCGTCTTGCGTGCTGTAAAAGCCGCCGGCCGCGTCGGTCATCTCGCGGAGCACGTAGTCGCACGTCTCGCGGGCCACGCGGGCGTAATCGTGCCGCCCCGGCGACCAGCCAGGCGTCGAGGTAGCACGGCACGAGCAAGGCATTGTCGTACAGCATTTTCTCGAAATGCGGCACGAGCCAGCGCTCGTCGACCGAGTAGCGATGAAAGCCGCCGCCGAGCTGGTCGTAAATGCCGCCGCCGGCCATGCGTGTCGAGCGTCATGGTGAGCATTTCCAGCAGGCCGGCATGGTGCGTGCGACGCCAACTGATGCAGCAACAGCCGCAGATCCATCGGGTGCGGGAATTTTGGGGCCGAGCCGAAGCCGCCGTAGCGTGGTCGAAGCTTCGCTCGAGATGCGAGGTGGCCTGCGTCAACATGGCCAGCGCCGGCACCGTGCCCGATTCGCTCGGCGGGGCGGCCAGGTGCTGCCAGATGATCGACCAGCGCCTGGGCCTGCTCGACGGCTTGCGCGCGGCGGTGCCGCCAGGCGTCGGCCACCGCCGCCAGCACCTGGTCGAAGCCGGGCATGCCTTGCCGCGACGCGGGGCGGCCAATACGTGCCGCCGAAGAACGGCTTCAGCTCGGGCGTCAAGAACACCGACATCGGCCAGCCGCCGCGGCCGGTCATCAACTGCACGGCGTTCATGTAGATCTGGTCGAGATCGGGCCGCTCTTCGCGGTCGACCTTGATCGACACGAAGTTCTCGTTCATCAGCCGCGCGATCTGGTCGTTCTCGAAACTCTCGTGCTCCATCACGTGGCACCAATGGCAAGCCGAGTAGCCGATCGACAGAAAGATCGGCCTGTCTTCGGCGCGGGCCCGGGCCAGGGCTTCGCTGCCCCAGGGATACCAGTCGACCGGGTTGCCGGCGTGCGAGATCAGGTAAGGGCTCGTCTCGGCGGCGAGATGATTGGGCATCTAGGGGCATGCCCGCCGGAGCGACGCGACGTTTTGCGGATTGGAGGGCGAGCAAGAGCCAACAGGAAGGCACGAAGGACACGAAGGGAAGAAGAACAAAGATGAAGATGAAGAGGGATTCCCGAGGCGAAATTCGCGGGGTGCTGCTCGATTTTCGATTCGCCGCGGCGGGATCGCTCCGCGGGCTCCTCCCCTCTCTTTATCTTCTTCTCCGTGTCTTCGAGTCCTATTTGTCGTTGTGTCAGTCCCTTTCGGTTTCCATCCGCTGCACGCTCGAACTCTCGTTTGTGCGCGTCGCTATCCAGCGGCCTTTCATTTGAAGGTTTGATCGCTGGTGGGGAATTTGCCGCCTTGCACGTCAGATCGAAAGCGGGTTACGGCGTCGGTGATCACCGTTTTCAGATCAGCGTACGCCTTGACGAACTTGGGCACGTAGCCGCTGGTCAGGCCCAGCAGGTCGTTGGTGACGAGAATCTGGCCGTCACACTCGGCACCCGCGCCGATGCCGATCGTAGGAATTTCGAGCAGCTTGGTGATCTTGGCGGCCAGCGGCGCGGGAATGCATTCGAGCACGACCGCGAACGCGCCGGCCTGCTGGACGGCCGTGGCGTCGGCGATCAGCCGTTCCTCGTCGCGCTGCACCTTGTAGCCGCCGAGCTGGTGCACGCTCTGCGGCCGCAGCCCGCAGTGGGCCATCACCGGAATGCCGGCCCCGACCAGCGCGGCGATCACTTCGGCCTGGGCCGTGCCGCCTTCAAGCTTGACGGCGCTGGCAGCGCGTCTCCTTGAGGATGCGACCGGCGCTTTCCACGGCCCGATACGTCCCCAGGTGAAAGCTGGGAAACGGCATGTCGACGACCACCAGGGCGTGGTGCACGGCGCGGCCGACCATCTCGGCGTGGTAGATCATTTCGTCGAGCGTCACCGGCAGCGTATTGTGGTGGCCCTGCACGACCATCGACATCGTGTCGCCCACCAGGATGCCCTCGACGCCCGCGGCGTCGAGCAGTCCGGCCATGGCGTAGTCGTAGGCCGTGAGCATCGTGATTTTTTGCCCGGCCGCCTTCATGGCGCGGAACTTGGGAATCGTGATTGGGCTGGTGGGGCTCGACATCGACGGTATCGCCTCGCAAATCGGTGGAGAACTGGCCGCTGGACCGGTTTTCGCCGCACCAGTCGTGCCAGCCCAGGCATTGTTACGCTGGCCCGCGGGGATGGCAACGGGCCCTTGCCGGCGTGCCCGTCGCTGCCCGCTTGCATTTTCAAGCCGGATCGACGACGTTATTCTAAAGCATAGGCCGCCATGTTCGGTTTTTGGGCATGGCGAAAGAGAGGCGCGACGGGCCCGGGCATTCGCAGGACACAGAGATCGAAGGGGGGACCAGCCGTGAGACACCACTATCCGCTCGCCCTGGCGGGCCTGGTCGGCTTGGCGCTTGCCGCGGGGACGGCACGGGCCCAGTTTCAGGCCCCGCCGAATTCGCTCGAGTACGAAGACGACGCCACGGTCGAGGTGGTCCAGGGAAACGCGATCAAGATTCGTGACTCGAAGAACGAGGACTGGATCCTGCAGCTCGACAACGACACCAAGGTCCGGCTCACCGGCGAGGCCGATATCCGCTGGCTGCAGCCCGGGGTCTACGTGCGGTTCACCGCAGATATCGACAAGAAGGGAACCCTGCAAAAGGAGATCAAGGAAATCGAGATTATCTCGGCCGAGGACCGCAGCGCGCTCGGCTTTTTCACGCCGGCCGAAGGCGACGAAGCCGCGAAGCCCGTCCGCACCCCCACCGAAGGCACGTACCTGGTCAAGGGCAAGCTCTCCAAGATCCGCGACGGGCAGATGCTCATCCTGGCCGGCAACCGCCAGGTGGCGGGGAAGTTGGCCGGCGAGTGCACGCTGAAGCTCGACATCGCCGATCACACGCTGGCCCAGGCCGGCGACTCGGCCAAAGTCAAGGCCTGGTACTTCGAAGGCAGGCGCCCGGTGGCGGCCTTCAACCAGCCGGGACAGGCGCTGGCCGAGGAAGTGACGATCACGTTGGCCCGGCCGCTGGCCTATACGGGCAAGAAATCGCGCTCGACGGTCAAGAGCACCAGGCCGGCCTCGAAGTCGAGCCGGGTGTCGAAGTAGCGCGCCGCCGTGGACGCATTCAAATGCCCATCTGGCTCAGCGCATCGATCAGACCGCCGAGATTGGCAGCCAGCCGCGGATGTTCGGCTTCGTATTCTTCGACCGCCGCGCTGAGTTGTTCGACGATCGAGCGGTGAGCCTGGGGCTCGAGCGGCCCGCTCCGCAGCGCGCCGGCGCTTCGCCCAAGGCCGACTCCAACTGCGCCGCTGCGGCCGGATCGCGCGGCGCACCTCGTCGATCTGCGATTGCACCTTGTCGAGGGCTACTTCCAGTCGCTGGCGATCTTCGGCCATCGGTCTTTACTCACTCGTGCCTGGGACAAGCAAAGCGCGCGGCGAATCGGCGAGTGTGCCCGGGCGTACTCCCTGGGCTCGCCACGGCAACACCCCAGGAACACGGCGTCGTGCCCTGCGGCTGGTTCCATTGTAGCCATTGCTCCTGGGAGCGGGAGCCGCTACGGTGCGAGCAGGAAAATCGCGATAGTGGCGACAAATTGATTGGCGCGCGTCGATGCGCCGCGCCGCTCATCGAGCGGCGGCCGGTTTCTTGTCGACTTTTCGGCAAACCGGTATAATCCGCCGCGAATCGACGTTTCGAACCAACCCCGATGCGCAGTCCATGCCCTCGAGATCGCGAGGGCCTTGCTTTTCTTGAAGGAGAATCTGCCGTGGCAATCCGCGTCGCCATCAATGGCTTTGGCCGCATCGGTCGGCTCGTGTTTCGCAACCTGATGGCCCGACCGTCAGAATTCGAGGTCGTGGCCATCAACGATCTGACCGACAGCCACACCCTGGCCACGCTGCTCAAGTACGACAGCACGCACCGCCGCTATCCGGGCACCGTCAGCTACGACGACAAGTATCTGATCGTCGAGGGAAGGAAGATCTACGCACTCAAGGAGCGCGAGCCGGCAAAACTCCCTTGGGGCGAGTTGAACGTCGACGTGGCCCTGGAGAGCACCGGGCTGTTCACCTCGCGCGAATCGACCAAGGACGGCAAGACCAAGCCGGGCTACGACACCCACTTGAAGGCCGGCGCCAAGCGCGTCGTGCTCAGCGCCCCGGCCAAGGACGGCGCCGACATCACGGTCGTGATTGGCGTCAACTGCGACAAGCTCACCAAGGAGCAGAAGTGCATCTCCAATGCCAGTTGCACGACCAACTGCCTGGCGCCCCTGGCCAAGGTGCTCCACGAAAACTTCGGCATCGTCAAGGGACTGATGACCACCGTGCACGCTTACACCAACGACCAGCGGCTGCAGGATCTGCCGCACGACAACCTCTATCGGGCCCGGGCCGCGGCCGAGAACATCATTCCCACCACGACCGGCGCCGCCAGCGCCATCGGGCTGGTCGTGCCCGAGCTAGCCGGCAAGATGTCGGGTATTTCGCTGCGCGTGCCGGTGCCGACCGGCAGCATCGTCGACCTGACGACCGTCATGTCGCGCCCGGTAACCAAGGAAGAAGTCAACGCGGCACTCGAGAAGGCCGCCGGCGGCAAGCTCAAGGGCATCTTGAGCTACAACAAGGACCCGATCGTCTCGACCGACATCATCGACGACCCGCACAGCTCGATCTTCGTGCCCGACTGGACGCAGGTGCTCGACGGCAACCTGCTGAAGACGTTGAGCTGGTACGACAACGAGTGGGGCTACAGTTGCCGCACCGCCGACCTGATCGCCATGGTCGGCAAGCTGATCTAAGCCCTCCCGCGCGACGTCCTGATTTGTCATGCAGGGTGCCACTGCCGGCTTGTCCGGAAGCGCAAAATCACGGGTGTCTGCCCGGCAGCCGCCCGTGGCACCGATCGTCCTGGCAAGCCCCCCGCCGCTACTCGGCTGCTTGCGGCGCTGCTGCTGCCGCGCTGCGCGCTCCTAGCTCGCGGTCGAGATCCAACAGCGCGGCCGGGTCGTTCTTGAGCAGGTGGAACTTGGCCACGATTTCGCGGGCCGATTTCTCTTCTTCGACCTGCTCGGTGATGAACCACTGCAACTGCACGAGCGCGGAAAATGCCTTTTCCTTCATCGCCAGCTCGTACAGCTCGTCGATCCGCTGGCTGACTTCCATCTCCTGCTTCAAGGCCGTTTCGAACACGGCCGCGATCGAGGGAAACGGCACTGCCGGCTCGACGATCGCCTTGAGCTTCACCACCCCGCCGCGGGCCAGCAGGAAATCGAGCAGCCGCAACCCGTGGCCGTGCTCTTCCTGGCTTTGAATCCGCAGCCAGCGCGAACAGCCCATGAAGTTTTCGCGTTGGCAGTAGCACGACATGGCCAGGTAACTGTACGAGGCGGCGAACTCGTTGTTGATCTGCTCGTTGATGGCGTCCTGTACGGTCTGGCTGAACATGGCGCGGTTTAACTCCCAAATCGTTGTGCGTGTTGGAGAGCGATGAAGTCCGGGGATCATCCCCACGGCTCGCCAGACAGTTTCGCCGCTTGAGACGCGCGCCGTCAATGCTCGGCGCTCGACAAAAACACGGCCAGCCGCTCGGCATGCGCTTGGTTGCATGACCTGCGGCTGGCTGTGAAGTCTCGACCGAATTGTTCGAACGCCCGCGCGAGGCCCCGAGTTACGGGCCGATGCTCCGCGGGTTGCGGGCCAGGTAGTCGCGCGGCCCGCGATTCGTGTAGTACGGATACGTCGTGGCGCCGGTCGGCGGGCCAGCGGCAAACTCGTAGGTATCGTCCGAGTCGCGACGCTGCTTGACGTACGGATGGCCCTGGGCCGGATGGTAGCCGCCGTCCATCATGGGGCCCGAGCCGCCCATCATCTGTCCGCCGCCGCGCTGGGCATACATGGGGCCGCCGCCGCGCTGCGCATACATTGGGCCGCCGCCACCGCCACCCTGGGCATAGCCGGACTGGCCAGCCACCGAGCCGCCGGCATAGCCGCAATCGGCACAGCCGCCGCTCGCGCCGTTGTAGCCGCAAGCGCCGCAGCCACCGTAGCAAGGGCCTTCGTTGCCGTAGGCGCAGCCATTGCAGCCCCAGCAAAAAAATCGTTCGAGGCAGCAGCAGCCGCTGCCGCTGGCGATGACGGTCACCGCCAAAAAGGCAAAGATCGCGCGTTTCATGGTCGCTTGTAATCCTTTCTCGCTGTGAGGGTCTAAAGCACCAAGCGCACCCGGAAGCACGCTTTGCTCGGGCTTCTTGATGTCAGCGAGAGCCCCCCCGTGGAATGAAGCTCCCTGCCTGGTTGGCCAGCGCCGCTGCGCGTCATTTGGGGGCCGCACCGGCAAAATGCCAGTGCCGTCCTTTACCGCACCGGCCACAGCGCCAGTGCCACGCACACGCGTCGCGGCTCGCGTTTTCGCCCGGCGGTGCGGACGGCGCGGCCGCACAGTGGCGGACCAACTACAGGGGACTATCGACCGCACAATCGACAAAGTTCAGCAAATCGTTACCTTGAGCACGAGCGCCCAGCTTGACCCAAGCGGCACAACGCCTACCGCGGGCGACTTCGGGCATTGCCAGCAGCGACAGCATGGGGCTGTCGACGGCGCCCCTGACCTTGACGATTGTCCGGAGTTTTCAAGATGTTCCAGTACGTCGTCGATAAACAAGACTGCGTCCACCATCAGATTTTCCCAGGCGTCGATATCTACGTGACCTGGGGCAATGAGATGATGCTGTCGCTCGTCGAGATGCAACCCCACGCGGTCGTCGAGGAGCATTCGCACCCGCACGAACAACTGGGATTGATGCTCGAAGGCGAAGCTGATTTCATGGTCGGCGGCCGGCACATGCACGTCACCGCCGGGCAGATGTGGCGCATCCCCGGGGGCGTGCCCCACAAGGTCGTGGCCGGCGAAAAGCCCGTTCGGGCCGTCGATGTGTTCCATCCGCCGCGAGAGGATTACAAGTGAGTCTGGCCCGCGCAAAGCGAACCCGCCTGGCGGCGGCCTGGTGCCTGCTGGCGGCCTCGTTGCTGGCCGGCTGCTCGTGGGCCCCGTGGCGCAAGGTGCCGCTGGACGCGGCGGCCGGCTTTTACGATTCGGCCAGCCTCAGCTATCGGATCGACGCCGGCAAGCTGCAACAGCCGCTCGACGTGGTGCGCGTCGAGGGCCCCAACGTGATCTACGAGCAAGTCGCCAGCAGCCCCTTGGCCGACGAGTCGATTGGCACGCTGTCGCTCACCTATCCCCATCCCGGCGGCCGCTCGGGCTATGCCCAGGCCAGGTTCGTGCTGGCCAGCGGCTCGTCGAAGAGCAGCCCGCCGCCGGCCAGGTCGTCAAGCTGGAGCTTGTGGGGCAGGAAGAAGCCCGACGATCCGGCCGCCCCGCCCACCTCGCCCAGCGGCTCGCAGCCCGAGATTTACGAAACCTGGGTGCTGGACATTCCGAGCGCCTGAATCGGACCTGATCTTCAAGGCATTGTCGAGCCAGAACTTCTTCAGCACCGAGCGGCCCGGGGCCATAGGGATCGAGCTGGCCGTGAAAATGAATGGCCAGGAGATTAGCAAGCCGTGGGACCAGGTCCCCGAGTTGAACAACCTGGCCCAGCGGGTGCGCCGCCAGGGGCAACTTGTCGCGTACGCCCGGCCCGCGGCAGCGGCGGGCCAGCCGACCAACGCCATATCGAGCACCCGGGTGTACGGCGCCCTGGTGGCCGAAGGCGGGGCCCGTTCGGCGGCCGGCGCGGCCCCGGCGCCCTCCAGCGCCTTTACGCTCACCACGCCGCTGGGGCCACCCACGTCACCCGTGGCGCCTTCCATGTCGCCGGCGGCGGCCGTGGCCTCGCGCCCGGCCTCGATGCGCTGACAGCCCGCAAGAAAGCCGGAGAACGGCCATGCCAACCAATTTCTTGAAGACGGCCCTTGCAACCGGCCGCGCGGCTAATGACAATGACGGCATGAGCACGACCCGCTTTGCGTACTTTTGGTATTACTTTTTTAGCCCGCCGGGTCGCGGGGCCGTAGGAGGAACATAACGAATCCTCCGAGGAAGCGACAAGCAAGCAAAGCCCCGAGACCCGTTCCAAGGTCTCGGGGCTTTTTTTGTTGTGCGAAGGTCTGCTCGAAAACTCACCTGGCCGCCGTGTTCGCGGCTGCGAGCAATCGCGACAACATCAGCGTTCTTTCAAACTCGAGGAGTCTGGCCCCGTGATCGTCGTCATGAAGAAGGAGGCCACGTCGAGCGACGTGGACCATATGATCAAAAGAATCGAATCGCTGGGGCTGAAAGCCCACGTGATCGTCGGCACCGAGCGGACCGTGATCGCCGCGGTCGGCGACGATCGCAAAGCGCACAAGGAATCGCTCGAGAGCGGACCCGGCGTGGCCGAGGTGATGCCGATCCTGGCGCCCTACAAAGTCGCCAGCCTGGAAGTGAAACGCGAACCCACGACCGTTCGCGCCGGCAGCCTGGTCGTCGGCGGCGGCACGGTGGGCGTGATCGCCGGACCCTGTTCCGTCGAGAGCGAAGAGCAAATCCTGGCCACGGCCCGCGCGGTCAAGAAAGCTGGCGCCACGGCCCTGCGCGGCGGCGCGTTCAAGCCGCGCACCAGCCCCTACAGCTTCCAGGGGTTGAAAGAAGAGGGTCTGGAGCTTTTGGCCGCGGCCCGCGACGCCACGGGCCTGGCCGTGGTCACGGAAGTCGTGGCCACCGAAGACGTGCCGCTGGTGGCCCGTTTTGCCGACGTGCTACAGATCGGCGCCCGCAACATGCAGAACTACCGGCTGCTCGAGGCGGTGGGCGGCACCGATCGGCCCGTGCTGCTGAAGCGGGGGCCGAGCGCCACGATCGACGAGCTGCTGCTGGCGGCCGAATACATTCTCAACGCCGGCAACCCGAACGTCATGCTCTGCGAGCGCGGCATCCGCACGTTCGAGTCGCACACCCGTTTCACGCTGCCGCTGGCCACGGTCGTCTACCTGCATGCCAAGACGCATCTGCCGGTCGTCGTCGATCCCAGCCATGGCACGGGCCATACCTACCTGGTGCCGCAGATGGCCGCCGCCAGCGTCGCCGCCGGCGCCGACGGCCTGATCATGGAAGTCCATCCCGATCCGGAAAACGCCCTGAGCGACGGCTACCAGTCGATGACCTTCAAGCAGTTCGAGGCCACGATGGATACGTGCCGTAAAGTGGCGGCCGCGGTGGGCAAGAAGATATAGCGCCGCGCGCTCGATGACGACGTCGCGGCCGCGCTATTTGGCGGGCTTCTTGGCTGGCCGGATAACGACTTTGTTGCCGGCCAGCTCGGCCGTCAGCCCAAGGCGGTCGAGGGCCGCGGCCAGCGCGTCGCCGGCCGTCGTGTCGTTCAGTTGCACGGTGACCGGCGTTTGCCGCGACAGACTCAAAGTCTTCAGCGCCGCGTCGTCGATCACGATCGGCAGGCTGGTGAATTCGGCCACGAACTGCACGAACTGCGCCAGCGGTGCCTTGACGAACTCCACCTGCGGAAGGCTGGCGCCCAGCCGTTCGTCGACGTCGCTCTGGCTGAGCGTGCGGCGCGCCGGCGTGGACGAGTCGCCCGGCGATTTGGCGGTGGGTCGCGCCAGGGGAGTTTCCTCGCCGGAGGGGGCCTCGGAAGCCTCGTCGGCCGATGGCGGCAACACTCCGGCCACGCTCTGATCGGCGGCCGGCGATCGTAATGCCGTGGCCGACTCGATTACTGGATCGAGTTTCAAGGTCGGCTCGGCCGGCTCGCTGGTCGCGACCTTTGCCGGCGGGGCGGACGCCGGCGGCGCAGCCTTCGGCGAGCTACCGCCCGGTTCGGCAGCTTCCGGTTCGTCGGCCGCCGTGTCGGCTACCGGCTCCTGGGCGCGCTGTCGACGGGCACCGTCTCTTCCACGTCCTCGGTCGGCTCGTCCGGGGCGGGCGCCGCGCGCGGCGGCACGGCGGCAGCCGCCGGGCCGTTAGGCCGCCTCGTGGGCGCCAGGGGCGGCGTGTCGGCCTCGGCTGGAGCTTGGGCCTGGGCCACGGTGAGCTCATCGGCCGATTGCGAGGCGATGAACAACCACACGATCGCTCCCAGCACTACGCCGGCCAGCAGGCCGCCGCCTAGAATCGGCCAATCCTGCCTCGCGCGGGCAGCCAGCGCCGCCCACGTCGTCGTGCCGGCGGCCGCGGGGGCCGTTTCGACGCCAGGGCCGACTTCAGCTCCGGCGGATGCGGCTGCCGGTTGATTCGCCGCCGGCAGCTCGGGAAGCGGTGGCGCGCTGGTGGCCGCCGCACTGGCGGCAATGCTCGCCGTCGAATCGCTCGGTCGTGGCCCCCCTCGGGGCGGCAGCGCCGGAGGCACGGCTCCGCTTGCCTTGATCACCGAAGAGGAGCTGCTCGACAAAATGCTCGAGCCGGTTTTTACCGCGGGCTCGTCGAACACCAGCTCGCCGGGTGTCGCTGCAGCGGCCGCCGCGCTCTGCCAGCCCACCGGCGGCACGACCTGCACCATGCTGTGACATTTGGGGCAGGCAAGAATTTTCCCGATCGCCGACTCGTCGTTGACCTTGAGCCGGGCGCGGCACGTCGTGCAATGGATGGTGAACAATTCCACGGCTGCAGGGCGGCCTCGAGCGGCGCGAAAAAAGACGAGTTCCGCAGCGTCCGGCTGCCCCTCCAGTATAGTGTCGCCCGGCCGCAGACGAGATAGCCGGCGGCCAAAGTTGCCGATTTTTCGCCCTCAATCGGCCGGTAGTGGGTCGTTGCGCTTGGCCGTAGCGGCACGGGTGGTGATGAAAATCGTCTCACTTCCGCCCGCCTTGCCCTTGATGACGTACACCAGCTTGCCCTCCGGATTGGCCAGCGAGAGCACCTTTTTGAGCACCTGCCGGGCGGGCTGGTCACGCTCGTCGAGGCGGAACGACTGGTTCTTCGTGATTCCTTCCAACTGCAAGTCGGAGCCAAGAATCACGATCGGCACGTCGATTTCCTTCGACAGCAGCTCCATCGACCGCTCCAGCGTATCGCGGGGAAAGCTGAGCGAGATCTTCTTGCCGAGCGCCGTGGCCGCGCTGGCCGCAACCTGGGGCTTGGCAGCCGGCTGGGCAGCAGCCACGGCGGCCGACGCCGGCTCGGCAAACAGCGTCAGTTCGGCGCCAGCTAGCAGGTTGTGCGCCGCTGGCCCGGGCAGATAGGCCCGTAACACCGCCTGGCGGTCTTCGACGCCCGCGCGGGTGTAGTCGGCCAGCAGTTGGACCATCCGCGGAAAGCGATTGACGACCAGGATGCCATACGTGCCGGGAGCCAGCGAGGCCACGTAGGTCTCCAACCGTTCGGAGGTTTTTTCCAGCCGCACCTGCACCAGTTTCGCCACCTCCTCGGCACGCCGATCGCTGCGCGGCACGGCGCAGAGCTCGACGAACAGCTCGTCGCCCAACTGGGCGCTGGCCAGCACGGCCTCGACGCCGGTTTCGAAGAAGGCCAGCAGCGGCTGGCGCACTTTTTCCAGATCGCCGACAAGCAGCCCCTTGCTTTCGGCCAACAGATAGGGAGGCGTGACCGCCAGGTTGAAGTGCCGCTGGTCGTCCGAATGTTCGAGCAGCCGCTCGAGGCTCGCACGCAGCAGTGGCGGCCCCTTTCGCTCGAGAATCTCCGTGAGCAGCGCCGGCGGAGCGATCACCGCCAGGCGTCCGTCTTCGGCCGCCGGCAGGTAGTAGCCAAAGCGTGGGCCCTTGAAGTACTTTTTCCCCGCCTGCTCGGCCTCGGCCGGACTGCCCCAGGCTGCCAGCAGGGTTCTCTCGTCCATCGGCCGCGTGAATCGCGCTGACCAGCGCCGTTTGCAGTTCGTTGGCCTCGTCGGGCAAGAGCGCGATCTGCAACTGTTCGACGTCGGCCAGCTCGACGCCCAGCGCCGCGCGGAGCCACTCGCGCGCCCACGCCCCGCTTGGACCCAGGGCGTCGAAAAGTCTCGGGCCCTCGGACGTCTTCAAGATGTCGCGCAGGCGCAACACGAGAATGGCCTGCGCGCTGGAGGGAAGATGGTCGATCGCGAGCGGCTGGCCGGCGGTCGGCGAGACCCACAGCGTACGGCCGTCGTCGGCCACTTCGACGACGCCGTCGCGCACGGCTTCGCCCTGCGCTTCGCCGGCCGTTCGATCGTCGAGGGCCGTTTCGTCGGGCGAGGTCGGTTGCGCCCCTTCGGAAGCCGGCGGCGCGGCGGCGCTTTCCACGGCCGCGGCCGGACCCTCGCCGGAGCCCCCGCGCGACACGATGAGCCCCACGACGACCAGCACCCCCATGAACGCTCCGCCCACACCCAAGCCGATGAACATCGTATTGGATGATCGCTTCGCTGCCATCTTTACGGACGTCGGCATGAACGGCGGTTGCACCGCCACCGGCGGCTTGGCGCTTGCAGGCCTCGCCGACGTGGGTTTCGCGCCGGGCGAGCCAGCCGGACGCGGCGCGGATTTGCCCGCGGGCGGCGTGGGCCGTTTCTTGCGCGGATCGGGCTGGTTCGGCGGCACGGACACGGCGGTTTGCTGAGTCAGCAGGCTGGCGACGAGCGTCGGCGCCGGCCGCCCACGCTGAATTCATCCTACCCGCGGGCTGCCCCGCACGCGAGTCGCTGGCGTGGTTGGCAATGTCGTGAACGTTAGTGCTAGAATTCGAGCAATGATCACCCCCAGACGCCGCTGGTTCCGATACTCGCTGCGAACGTTGTTCGTCGTCGTGACGGTGGCGGGAGTCTGGTTGTTTCCCAAACTGAAATGGATCATCGATCGGCACGACGCGCGCGCGTGGATCGGAACTCAGGCGGAATATTGGGACGACCTCCAAGTCTCGCAATGCGCTGAGCCAGGCGTCGCCGCGCCTTGGCAGCTTCGCATGCTCGGTGAGTCCGGCGTTAAAGTGATTTCGGTCGTGGTCGATGCCAGCGCCGCCGACGCCAAACAGCGCGAGTTGGAATGGCTGTTTCCAGAGGCCCACGTGCTCGTCATGACACCGGGACCGGGCTACACGGGCAGGCATGCCGTGAAATGAGGCTCTTCGGTGCCGAAGCCCCGCCGGGGGGAATCGGCTTGGACGGTCGCGGCCGCTGACCCCTCTTTGTGAATCGCAACGATGCTTAATTCGGCCGACGCGCTGCGAGTCGCTTACGAACACCAGCTGGCCGGCCGCCTTGACGAAGCAGAAGCCATGTACCGTGAGGCCCTGCAGCTCGAGCCGGGCTCGGCGCTGGCGCACAACAACCAGGGCACGCTGTTTCGCGCCCAGAATCGGCTCGACGAGGCGATCGCCAGCTTCCGCGCCGCAATCGCGCTCGACCCGCGGCTGGCCAGCGCGCATTTCAACCTCGCGGCGGCGCTGGCGGCGCACGACGCCTGGCACGAGGCGGTTGAATCGCTCGACCGCGCGATCGCGCTCAAGCCCGATTTCGCCGAGGCCTACCTGCACCGCGGCCTGGCCCGAAAGGCCCGGCACGAGTATCGCCAGGCGGCCGAAGACCTGGAGGCCGCGCTCCGGCTGCGGCCCGGTTTCGTCGAAGCCTATAACCACCTGGCCGTGTTGTTCAACGATCTGGGCCAGCCCGACGCGGCACTCGACTACTGCAGCCGCGGCCTGGCCGAGGTGCCCGACTCGCCGGCGCTGATCGGCAACATGGCGATCGCCCTGAAGCACCAGGGGCGCGCCGACGACGCGATTCCGTTGTGGCGCCGGGCCGTCGAACTGTGGCCCGACAATGCCGCGGCGCACAGCAACCTGCTGTTCACGTTCCTGGCCGATCCGCGTTCGACGGCCGAAGCGGTTTTTGCCGAGCACGTGGCCTGGGCCCGCCGTCATGCCGAGCCGCTCGCGCGGCAGGCCGTGCCGCACGCCAACGACCGCACGCCCGCGCGCCGGCTGCGAATCGGCTATGTTTCGCCGTACTTCCGCGAGCACGCCGTGAACTACTTTTTCGAGCCGATCCTGACGGCCCACGACCATCGCGACTTTGAGATCGTCTGCTACAGCGACGTCCGCGCGCCCGACGCGGCGACGGCCCGGCTGCGAGCGGCGGCCGACGGTTGGCGCGACGTGCGGCGGTTGACCGACGACGCGCTGGCCGCCCAGGTGTGCGCCGACGCGGTCGACGTCCTCGTCGACTTGAGCGGCCACATCGCCGGCAACCGTCTGCTGGCGTTTGCTCGCCGGCCGGTTCCCGTGCAGGTGACTTACCTGGGCTACCAGGCCACGACCGGCATGACGGCGATCGACTATCGCCTGACCGACAAGCAGGCCGACCCGCCGGGCCGCACCGAGCGCTACCACACCGAGCAGCTCGTGCGGCTGCCGCGCAGCTTTTTCTGTTACCGTCCGGCCGACGAGCTGCCGGTCGACCCATTGCCGGCGCTGGCTGCCGGGCACGTCACATTCGGTTCGTTCAACAACTACTTCAAGGTCACGAGCGAGGTGCTCGACACGTGGCTGGAGATACTGGCCCGCGTGCCGCGCTCGCGATTGCTGGTGCTGGCCTATCGCGGCGGCTACGCCGAGCGGCACCTGGCCGAGCTGGCCGCCGAACGGGGCATCGACCCGGCCCGGATCGAAATGTGCGACAAGCGCTCGCGGAACGATTTCGGCCGCCTGGTGGCGCGGGCCGACGTCGCGCTCGATCCGTTTCCGTTCAACGGCCACACGACCACCTGCGACGCGATCTGGCTGGGCGTGCCGGTCGTGATGATGCGCGGGCCGACGTACGTTTCGCGGTTCGGCGGCAGCGTGCTGGTGAACCTGGGGCTCGAACATCTGATCGCCGAGTCGCGCGAGGCGTATGTCGATGTCGCCGCGCGGCTGGCGAGCGACTTGCCGGCGCTGGCGGCCTTGCGCGGCCAGTTGCGGCCGCGGATGGCGGCCTCGCCGCTGGTCGACGCCGCCGGCTTTACGCGCAACCTGGAGCAAGCCTACCGCCGGATGTGGCAAACCTGGTGCGAATCGGGTCCCGCAGCAGCGGCGCGCGAGTGATCCAACGGCATCCTGTACGGCGGCCGCGGGCCTGATTAAGATGATGCCACGCTCGGCGTTCCCGAATTCGTCGAAAGCACCAGAATCCTGCCAGGAGCTCAGATCATGCAGTCACGTTGGTCGCGTCGGAAGTTCTTGCAAGTGGCCGCCACGACCACCGCGGCGCTCGGCACGCGATCGCTCGCGCGGGCCGACGAGTCGGCCCACGATCGCTTCGCCGGCTTCCGGGTCGGAATGCAAAGCTACACGCTCCGCGATTTCAAGATCGACCGGGCCCTCCAGGAAATCAAGAACCTCGGGCTGCACGACGTCGAGCTGTTCGATGCCCACTTTCCGGTTAAGTCGTCCGACGGCGACATCGAGGCCATGAAGAGCAAGACGCGGGCGCTGGGCATCACGATGCGCGGCCACGGCGTCAATCCATTCACCAAGGACCACGAAGCCAACCGCCGCTGGTTCGAGTTCGCCAAAAAGGCCGGCATCAAGAACATCTCGGCCGACCCGCGCGAAGACGCCTTCGACAGCCTCGACCGCCTGGTCGAGGAGTACCAGATTCGCATCGCCATTCACAATCATGGTCCCGGCGCGCGGTACGACAAGATCGTCGACGTGCTCAACGCCATCAAAGGCCACAACCCGTTGATTGGCGCCTGCGCCGATTTGGGCCATTACATTCGCAGCGGCGAAGACCCCGTGCGGGCGATCACCTTGTTCGAGGGGCGGCTGTACGGCATTCACCTCAAGGATTTCGCCGAGCAGAAGAAGGCGACCAAGGGCGTGATTCTCGGCCGCGGCCACCTGGACGTCGTGGGCGTGTTCAAGGCGCTCAAGAAAGTGAACTTTCCCGAAGACGGCGAGCTGTCGCTCGAATACGAGGAGAACCCGCAAGATCCGCTGCCCGACGTGCGCGAGTGCCTGGCCGTCGCCAGCGAAGCCGCCAAGCAGGCGGCGGGGTAGCCGGGCCGATTTCGGGCCGAGGCGATTTGCCGGGTGCTACTGCTGGCTTGTCCAGCAGTGTCTTCCTACATCGCATACGGCCGATGGCACTGGCACCCTGCCAGTGCTGCGTCTGAGACCATTACAAGGGCAGCACGGGCAAGATGCCAGTGCCATCCGAGAATGCGCTTTGGGCCGCACCCGACAAAGGTGCCGTTCGGCCTGGGGGTCATTTCTTGGCCGAAGTGTTGACGGCGCCGCCGCGCAGCTCGCGGGCCTTGGCCAGTTGGGCTTTGTAGCGGGCGACCATGTCGGGTCCGCTCAACTTGGGGCTCAACACCAGAGTGGCGTTGAGTAGTTGTTCGGCTTGCAGGGCCTTCTTCGCATCCTGCTTCTTGAAACTCTCGGTCACCAGGCACGTCGCGGCGTTGTACACGACCTCGTAATATTCGGGCGGCTTCTTGGCGAACCTGGCCAGCCGCGTGCGCAACATCGTCCAATGGGCGACGGCTTCGTCGAAGTGCGCCGGCTCGGTCTCGGCCCAATCCTGCAGCAGGCGGCCTTTCTCCATCTTCGGTTCCAGCGCGTTGGGATAGGCCGCGATCAGCTTGTCGACCTCGGCCAGCCCCTGGGCGTACTCCTTCTTTTGCCGCAGCAAGCCCACGAGCTGGGCGCGGATGCGCGTCAGGGCACTGGCGTTGGCCTTCTTGAACGCCGCGTCGGCGTCGCCCTGGGCCAGGATCGATTCGTAAAGCTTCCGCGCCGCGTCGGTCTGACCGAGCTCGGCGCTGGTGTCGGCAATGAAAATCGTGGCGCCCGAGCGCGAAATGCTTGCGAGCGCTGATCTTGGCCAACAGTTGCGTCAACTGCAGCGAAATCTCGCCGCCCAGCTTCACCGCGGCCAGACGAGCGGCCGAGTCGCGGGCCGTGCGGGCTTCGATCGCCTGGGCCTGCGCCTCTTTCCAGGCGCTGGTCAAACAAGCGGGCCACGGTGTACAGCACGCCATCGACCACCTCGTCGTCGGGGCCCTGTTCGACGAGCACGCCCGCGGCCGCCTGCGCCTTGGCCAGGTCGCCCAGCGCCAGGTTCGCCCGCACGGCGGTCACGAAGACCCGCAACAGCGTGGTGTCGAGCGGCTTCGGTTTTTCCTTGGCGATCCAATCCACCAGCGGTGTGACCAGGCCGGCGGCCTTCGTGGCTCGCGCCTTGGCATCCTCGTCCGACGTGGCATCGCCTGCGGACTCGAGTTCGACCTCGGCCAGCAGCAATTGTGTTTCCAGCAACGGCCGCGGCAGGGGCTTGTCGGGCTCGATCTCTTTGCGTTGCTCATCCAGGCTGACCTGTAACCGCTTTTCGGCCGCGGCGCGCTCGGCGTCCAATTGTTTGAGCGCCTCGGCCCCGCTGGCCTTGCTCTTGCCGATCAGGTATTGCCGCCAGTGGGTCTGCCCGGCCAGGTGCATCGCGGCCGCATAGCGCAGCGAGCGCGGGTTGACGCCTTCGAAAATCTCGATCGCCGCCGGCAGCTCGCCGCGGACCAGCTTCGCCTGGCCCAGCGCGATCCGCGCGTCGTCGGCTTCCGGCTTGTCGGGCCAGCGCTCGAGGATCTTCTGGGCCGAGGCCTCAACGCGAGCAAGCGCCGCGCGCTTGTCGTCGGCCTTGCCGTACAGCGCCAGCGCGGCCGTGACGGCCAGCGCCGAGGCTTTGGGGGCCAGGGGCCCGTCGGGACGCTCGGCGACCAGCGCCTGGGCCGCAGCGGCGCACGCCTCGTATTTTCCGGCGGCGAACTCGACGGCGGCCAACTGGTAGCGGGCCTGGTCGAGCCGGGTTTCCACGGCCGTCACGCGGGCGGCGTCTTTGACAGTCGATCGCATTTCCAGCGCCCGCTGGAGCGCGGCCACGGCATTGGGCCAGTCGAGATTCTCGGCGGCCGCTTCGCCGACGGCCAGGGCCTCGTCGAACGTCTTCACGGCGGCCAGATCGGTCGGCTCGGCTTGAGTCTGCTCGCGCCGCAGCAGGATCGCCTCCTGCTGATGCTCGCCATTGATCTTGCCCACGTCGTTCAAGCGTTTCAAGGCGACCTGCGTGAGGGCGCGTTTCTTGCGCCTTTGAGCTTCGCTGCGGCGGCCAGCTCGGCCTTGGCCACCAGCAGCACGACGCCCTGGTAGCCGTCGAACTTCGACCAGCTCTTGTGCGCATCGAGCCAGGCCGTGGCCGGCTGCAGCACGTTGTCGAGCCCGTCCTTGCGCACCTCGACGAGAAACCGCTGGTATTGCACCTGGGCAAACAGCGGCTCGAGCGCCGGCGCGCGCTCGCGGCCCTCGGGCGCCGTGGCCAGCACCTCGTCGTAGATATCGAGCGCCAGGATGTCGTCGCCCAGTTCGTCGACAGCCCGGCCGTGCCACAGGTGGGCGTGCAGGCCGACGAGGCTTTCGCGGTAGCGCTGGAAGATGGCGTCAAAGGCCTTGGCGGCGGCCTGCAGCGCCGCTTTGCGCTTGGGCGACTTCTCGTCCAGCCAGGTCTGGCCGCTGTAAAAGTCGATCTTGGCCAGCTTGAAGCGGCATTCGAGCCAGTCGAACTCGGCGTCGCGCACTTTTTCCTGAGCCTGCCGCTGCTTCTTGCTGCCGGCGGCCGTCGCCTTGCCGCGTTTGGACGCGTCGTCCGCCAGGCTCTGCTTCAGCTCGGCGTACCGCTTGGAGTAGCGATCGACGGCGTCGGCAAACCGCGGACGGGCTTCCTCGAGATCGGCCCGCGCGGCCGTGAGCTGCTTTTCCTGCTGCGCCTTGTCGCGCGTGCCGCTGGCCAGCCGGATGCGCGTGATCGCCCGATCGAGCGCCATGTCGCCCCACGATTCGATCGCGCGGGCCACTTCCGGATGGTCGGCGTGCTCCTTGAGAAACTTGTCGAGATACGCCTGGGCCTTGGCGGTCCGCTCTTGGGCCTCGGCCGGGTTGAAGGCTTCGGCCACCGCCACGCGATAGCTGCGCGACAGTTCCAGGTCGAACGTCTGGGCCAGCTCCGGCGGCACGCGTCCGGCAGCCTTCAACCGCTGGAGGTAGTCGATCGCGATCTCGCCGTAGCCCTGGTCTTGCGCCGCGTGCAGGAATTGGAGCACGGGCTCTTCAGCCGCGGCGACCGCCCCGACCGCGGCCAGGGCGATGGCAAGGAGCGACTGGCATAGGATTCGACGGCGGCACGACATCAGCAACGGGTGCGTAAGAATTGGCGGCTGCGCGAATGAAACCAAACAGCAAACGATAGCGGCTGGTCCGATCCGGCGGTTGGGCCCGAGCCCTCTATTTCGCGGCGGACGCAGTCTTGTCGCTCATCTCGTCGGCCGCGCCTTCAGGCTTGTCGAGCTTGTAGAGCGGCAAATAGCGGTAATAGACTTCCAGGGTCAGGCAGCACAGGCTCGTCACCATGATCCGCCCGCCGGCCTCCTGCCAGGCGTCGGGCACGGGCTTGACCGGGTCCCAACTGCCCGCCGCGCAGCCCTCCTTGATTTGCGACTCGATCAGCACGCGCCGCATCTGGCGGTTCCAGGTGTCCCACTCGGGGCCCGGCAGGTTGTGCATCACTTGTGTCGCGTAATACCAGTAGTAGCAGTTGCGGGCCGTGGGGTTGGGCAGGTGCTTGGTCAGAAACACCATGCCTTCTTGAATCGCCGCGTCGTCGCGCTTGGCGCCCAGGTACTGCGTGCACAGCAGCCCGACTGAGGTCATCGAGGGCGTGGCAGCCACTTTGGGCTGGTAGGAGAACAGCCCGCCGTTGCTGCCGTGCGAGGTAAGTTTCAACCAGCGGTGCGCACCTTCGATGGCTTCCTCGCTGACTTCGAGCCCGGCCATCTGCGCTTCTTGAGCGCCATCACCTGCCAGCCGACGACCGACGTGTCGCCCGAAGGGTACGGATCGGGGGCCGGAGCAGCCGAGTAGTGCCAGCCGCCGGTTTCGTATTGCGATGCCTCGATGAAGTGAATCGCTTCCTGGGCGGCAATGCCGATTCGCGAATCCTTGGTCAGACCGTAGGCTTCGCAGAGCGTGATGGCTGCCAGGCCGTGGCTGTACATGTTGCCGCCGCGCGCAGGTCGCCGTTGGCCTTTTCGTGGTTGATCAGCCAGTTCAAACCGCCAGCGACCGTGGCCTGGTACGGGCCCTTCGAACGGTTGGTCTGGCCGGCCGCCAGGAACGGCAGCAGCGCCATGGCCGTGGCGCCGACGTCGGCCTTGGGCGCCTTGCCGCCGCCCGAGCAGGGCTCGCCCTTGCAAAGCAGCGGGAAGCCGTCCAGGCTCCAGCCGCCGTCGGTGTTCTGATGGCGGGCGAACCAGTTGAGCGCCGCGGCCACGGCCCGTTCGCTGGCCTTGGTGCCGCCGTAGCCGCCGACCATCGCCTTGCGCGAGTCCTTGTCGCCGCGGGCGCCAAAGCCCGTGCCCGCTCCGCCGCTGCCGGGTCCGCGGCCGGTGCCCGAGGCGGCCAGGCCGGTTCCCTTTACCAGCGGCCCGGGTCCCAGCGCGCTGACGGCGAACTGGTCGAGCCCGCCCACGCCGCCGCTGGGCCCCGCGAGGCTGCCGCCTCCGGAAGTCTCAGACATGTCGGGCGTCGACGATTCGGCCTCGATCTTCGGTGCGTCGACGAGGCTCAACGTCTCCGTGTTCAGCTCGGTGGGGTCAAGCGGCGTCTCGCCGACCTCGAAGTGGTCGAGCTCGGGCGGCGGAATCTCGGTGTCGAGCCTCGCCTCGAACAACGGCGCGTCGCCTTCCTTGGGTGCCGTGGCCATTTTTCCCAGCAGCAACAACACCGTCGACAGGACGACGACGTGGCCCACGACGCTCGAAGCCCACCACACGCCATTGGCCGCGACCCACAGCTTCACCGCCTGCCAGACAAGCGTCGGCTGAAAGGCGGCCGGATTGAACTTGGGCAAGTATTTCAGCAAGGCTCAAGCCCCTCGCTCGATTTCGCGCACCATGCGGCCGCGGCCAAAACGGCCGATTCGGATTCGTGAAAAGGACTCTCCGCGCGGGGGTGCTTCACCGCCCCAGATACCGAGCACGCGGGCCCAAATCTCGATTATCACTCGTCATCGCCGGGCGGTCCAGCAGAAGTTCGATAATCCAGGCCGCTGGCCGACTCCCCGTTGGACGATTCGGCGTGATCTTCGCCGGCACTTTCCAGCCAGCTCTCGACTGCGTGTTCGTCGACCCGCGGTTCCAGAGCGTCGTGACGCGCGGCTTTGCGCCTGCCGAAACCCAAGGACGTCCAGGCCCGCGACAGCAGCATGACCGCGACAATGGCCCCCGCCGGATACGCGACCCACGTCCATTCGTCCCTAGGCGTCGCTGGGCTGGCGGGCATGGGGTGCCACACCAGCCGCCCGACGAGCAGCGGCGTGGTCAGCGTCTTGCCTTGATGATCTTCGTAGGGCAGCAGCTTGAGAAAGTAGCCGACGAACGTGGCTTCTTCCTGGATCGTGCCCTCGGGCATGCCCGGCGGAAGATCGGGGCACACCAGCCAAAACCAATAGGGCTGCGATTCGGAGTTCCAGCCCCAAACCTCGTGGACCGATTTCATCCCCAGTTCGTTGTCTGCCAGCTCATCAACTTCCTTCGTGCGGCCCAGGTGCAGCGTCAGTTCGACGAGCTTGCCGCGCCAGCGATCGGGCTGCTGCCACAGCTCGCGGAAGGTGACGTTTTTGGCGGCCCGCTCGCGCAGCGCGGCGAGCGATTGGTGCTCTTCCCAGGCCATCAGCCGCCAGTAGGCGGGCATCTCCTCCTTGCCCAGCGGCGTCTTGTCGGTGACCGCGTCAGCTCTTCGCGCCCGCATCGCGCTCGTCGGCGTCGAGATCGGTCGGGCCCGACCGCTCGACTTCGGGCACGGCGACGGCGGGGAGCTTGGCGGCCGCGTCGCCCCCGTCGGGCGGAGCCGCCGGCGCGATCCAGCGCCAGGTCTTCGTGTCGCGCACCAACCCGAACAACAGCACGAGCACGCCCAGCATGACGACCATGGTCATCATCCGCGCAAGCTCGTTGCCGCGGAGTAGCGTGCGGGGGCGGCGAACTCGTGAGCGACGCATGATGGTATTATAGGGCGGTGCAAGGGGGCGCTGCTAAGCCGCAAGCGTGCGTGGCGATGCTGCGGCCGGGTGCCGGGCCGCCCCGATTCGCCCGGCGGAAATCACGGGGGCGGTTGCGATTCGTCCGGAAGTTCGACGAAACTGAGCTTCGTGAGCTTCTCTCCGCTGGGCAGCCGCTGGCGGGTGCAGACGTCGACCACGCCCATCAGGGCATCGTAGCGCAGTCCGGGGCCCACCTGGATCACGACCTGGTCGAAAGGACTGGCCTGGTCCGATAGCACGCTTTTGAGCCGCTCGTTCAGGCCGGAGAGCGTGGCCACGACGCCTTCGCCGATGGCCATCGAACCGATGCCGCCCGAGGCGTTGGGAATCACGCTGACGACCAGCGAATTGAGGCCCTGCACGGGGTTGAGGTTCTTCTCGTCGGCACCGGCCTGCTGGGCGTTCTTCATAGGGCTGACCGGCTGGGCCGGCGGCATGCGCAGCGAGATCTGGCCTTCGACCGGCGCAGGTCGAAAGGTGAGGATGAAGAACGTCAAGAGCTGAAAGGCCATGTCGAGCATGGCCGCCAGGTTCAGCTCGACCGCCCCATCGGCTCGTCGTCGTCGCGATCTGCGGCTCATGTCTGCAGCCGGGTGACCCCGGCGAATCCAACCCCTGGCGGGGTCTGTTACCCCGGCGAATCCACGCTTGCAGCCTGTACGCGGGATCTGCGACCCCGGCGAACCAACCCCGCACCGGCCTCACAGAGGCCGGCTATAGTCAACTCACCCCGACGGGCCGGCCCCACAGAGGCCCCTACAGTTTTCCGCCGTCAGGCGGCGTCCTCTTGTTTATTCATGGCCTTCAGCGAGAAGTTGCGAAAACCGTTCTCCTGGCAAGCCTTGATCACGCGATTGAGCAGGTGAAATGGCGTAGCGCGGTCGGCCCGAATCACCACCGTGGTGGGCAACTCGTCGCCCGGCTGAAGGTCCGGGTTGCGTCCGCCGGGCGGCCAGCAGGCTCGATTGCGCCTCGCCGGCAATGTAGCTGTCGATGTCCTTCGGCGTGTTGTAAACCGTCAGTCGGCCGTCCTTGTCGATGTTGAGCACCAGCAGGTCTTCCTGCCCCTTCGTGTCGACCGGGCGGGCCGAGCCGACGACCGGCAGCTTCAGGTTCATGTCGATCTGCGCACTCTTGAAGTTGATGACCAGCATGAAGAACGTGACCAACTGAAACACCATGTCGAGCATGGGCGTCAGGTTCGGCTCGGCGCTGGCTTCGTGATATTGCGAACTGGCCACCACGGCGGCGCCCTCAGGACTTGGAGGGTTTGGTCGCCGCAGCGGCCGACTGTTGCGAAACCGTCGACGGGTTCGACTTCGTGCGGGCCGCGTGGGCGAAGCGGCGCAGGTACTCGTCGGCCTCGAGAATCGTGGCCACCGAAATCGCTGAAACGCGGTTGCGGAACACGGCAAAAAAGTAAATCGCCGGCACCGATAGCGCCACGCCCTCGAACGTCAGCAGCAAGGCCTCGGAGATTCCGCCGGCCACTTCACTTGCCTTCAATTGAACGTCGGACAGCGCGATCACCGAAAAGCTCGCGATCATGCCCTTGAGCGTGCCCAACAGGCCGATCATCGGCCCCAGCGTGCCAAGCACCGCCAGCATGCTGATTCTCTTCTCCATCTCGACGGTCACCGCTTCGCCCACGCGCTCCATGGCGTCGCGGGCCTCGGCCAGCCCGTTGGGCAGCTCGGCGATGCCCGTGGACAGCAACCGGCTGAGGAACGAGCGATCCTCTTTCACGACCGCGTAGACTTCCTTGAACTCGCGCTTTTGCAGCAGGTCGTTGATCTCTTCGACCACCTCGGGCGGGGTGGCGTTCTTTTGCCGCATGTCAATGAACAGCTTGCTGACGGTCGAGACGAAGTAGATCGACAGCCCGAGAATCACGGCGCCGATGGCGCCGGACGATTCGAGGAACCAGATATAGCGATTCTTCTGAGGCTTGGCTTCGACCTGTGCGGCCTTGGGCACGGCCTTCGCGGCGCCGCCGTCGGCCGGCGCTGCCGCCGCGGCATCGTCGGGGGCCGCCTTGTCGTCTTGAGCGTGGCTGGCGCGCGGGCCCAGCGACACCAGGGCGGCCACCAGCGCTGCCAGCAGGGCAAATCTCCAACGGCGCACGGCGGCCGTTTCGGTTCGTGTCATCGCGGGGGCCTTCTGGCTTGGGGGACGCTAAGAACGCGAAGGGGGCACTCGCACCACGCCGCCGCCGCGACGCGCTGCTAGCTGACGACTTCCATGCTAAGTGATGCGCGGCGCAGGGAAAGCACCTTTTCGCCCAACTCGGGCCGGAACCAGCAAGGCCGTTGACGTGCAGCCTGCTAGCAGCACGAGCCACTACAAGCCGGAAGATTGGGAAGAGTTACGCGACCGGAAAACGGAGGATCACCTCGCGGGCCCCACGCTGCCGAGAATAAGTCATGTCGTGTTGACAGCTTCCGCCGAGGGCCGCTATAAGCACCCGCCCTGGCGCCTCCGCGCGATGGCCGGCCCCCATGCCGGCACCACCATCGCCACGCCCACCAAACAACGGTCTTGCAACGCATGATTGAGTCGCCCTCCTCGCTCACGCATCAAGCCTCGTTCGATACGCCCTCCTGGCTCCGGCTGTCGGAGGGGCTTTCCTATTTTCTGATCCGCCGGCGGATCATCCTCTCGTCCGCACTGTTCGCGGCTATGGTCGTGGCCAACATCACGCTCGGCGTCAAGCCCCACGATCCGTTCGACGTTCACGACCCGCTCAGCATGACGGGCGTGACGCTCGTCGTCGCCGGGTTGGCCTTGCGCAGTTGGGCCGTCGGCATTCTGAAGAAGGACGCCGAACTGGCAACCCAGGGCCCCTACCGCTTGATTCGCAACCCGCTGTACGTCGGCTCGTTCCTGATGATGTTCGGGTTCTGCGCGCTGGTCGGCAACGCGTTTAACCTGCTGGTGTTGCTGGGCCCGATCGTGGCCATTTACAGCGTCAAGGTGCGGCAGGAAGAGCGCTTCCTGGCTGCGCTGTTTGCCGCGGATTGGCCGGCGTACCAGCGTTCGACGCCGCGGTTCGTCCCGCGGCTGGGCCGCGCCAACCTGGCGAGCGATTGGCGGCTGTCGCAATGGCTGCACGCCCGCGAGTTCCAGGCGGTCGGAGCGTCGCTCTTGGCGGTGGTGGCGATTGCTTTTTGGCACGCGACGTAGCCGCGTTGCTCCTGCCCTTGGCCCGCGTTAGCAAGGACAAAACGGATCGATGCGCTTCATCACCCGTTACGTCCTTCGCGAAGTGTTGCAGGTCTTCCTGGTGACGCTCGTGGCGCTGACGGCGCTGATGGTGCTCATCGGCGCGATCAAGGAGGCCATCAACCAGGGGCTGGGCATCGCGCAGATCGTGCTTTTGATCCCCTACCTGCTGCCCAACGCGCTGATGTTCGCCGTGCCGGGCACGATCCTGTTCTCGGTGGCCATCGTGTACGGCCGGATGTCGAGCGCCAACGAGATCGTGGCCATCAAGTCGCTGGGCGTCAACCCGCTGGTGGTCATCTGGCCGACCCTGTTTCTGGCCGCGGTCTTGAGCCTGACCACGGTGTGGCTCAACGACCTGGCGATGAGCTGGGGCTACCGCGGCATGCAGCGCGTGGTCATCGACGCGCTGGAAGACATCGCCTACGGCACGCTGCGGACACACGGCTCGTTCAGCCGGCCGGCCTTCTCGGCCACCGTCAAGAAAGTCGACGGCAAGAAACTCATCGCGCCGATTTTCACGCTGCCGGCCGGCGATCACGAGCTGATCGCGATTCGCGCCGAAAGCGCCGAGCTGCGCTCGAATCCCGGCTCGGGCGTACTGACCGTGTTGCTGTTCAACGGCACCGTCGACGGGCCTGATTTCCACCTCGAGTTTCCCAACCAGTGGTACGAAAAAGATATCGAGCTGGCCGCCGGTGCGTCCTTGGGCGGCGGCTCGCCCTCGCACCTGGCCGTGCGCGAGATTCCCGAAAAACTGGCCGAGGCCCGCACGACGGTCGACGAGACGCAGCGGCAGATGGCGGCCCGCGCCGGCTTGCAGATGTTGTGCGGCGATTTCGACGGCCTGGCTGGCGGCGCCTGGGCCGCCGGGGCCGGTGCGCTCCAGCAGCAGAAGTTTCGCGTCTATCGCATGCAAACCGAGCCGCCGCGCCGTTGGGCCAACGGCTTCAGTTGCCTCTGCTTCTCGCTCGTCGGCGCTACGATGGCCATCCGCCGCAAGAACGCCGACGCCCTGACCAGCTTCTTTCTCTGCTTCCTGCCGATCCTGGTCGTCTACTATCCCTTCCTGTTCTTCGGCGCCGATCGCGCCAAGGCCGGCGCCATCAACCCCAACGCCGTCTGGCTGGCCAACGCCGTCCTCGTCGTCTGGGGCCTGTGGCTGCTGCGAAGAGTGGTGAAATACTGAGGAAGAGGCTGTGGGCTATGGGCTGTCGGCTGTAGGTCAGAAGGGCACGACCTCAACCGCGCGCCACCCAGGCTGTTGATCGCTCGTTGCTCCCCACAGCCTACCGGCTACAGCCTACAGTCCTTCCCTCCTCACACTTCGATCCGCTTCCAGCCGCCCTGGAAGAAGCGAATCACGATCAGCACGCAGCGGATGATCACGTCGACGGTCAGCGCGTACCAGGCGGCGCGGATGCCGTAGCCGCACACGTGAATCAGCACGTAGGCCAGCGGTATCCGCACGCCCAGGAAGCCGATGAACGTGAAGGCCAACGGCCAGCGGGTGTCGCCGGCTCCGCGCAACGCCCCGGTCAAGACCTGCAACAGGGCCAACGGCGGCAAGGCGAAGGCCACGATCGCCAACAGCTCCGGCGCGATTGCGGCCACGTTCGCCTGATCGGGATTGAGAAACAACGCCACTAGCGGTCCACCGCCAAAGAACAACACCAGCGCCGCGACCGTCAACAGCGTCCCGCTGGTCAGGCAGGCCGTGACCACGACGCGCCGCGCCGCCGCGGGTCGCCGGCCCCCAGGTACTGGCCGGCCAGGGTCGCGGCCGCCAGTTGAAAGGCATAGCCCGGCAGATACGCCAGCGACTCGATGCGCAGTCGCCACGCCGTGGGCCGCGACTTCGTCGGTCGAAAGACTATTGACGATCGACAGGAAAACCAATTGGCAAACGACAATCGACAGCACGTCGATCCCACCCGGCACGCCGATCCGCAGGATGCGCCGCATCAGGTCGCGATCGGGCCGCAAGCGTGCCCACTCGATCCGCAGGCCGAAGCGGCCGTACAACAAGACGCAAAACGGAATCAACCCTCCCAGCGCGTGCCCGCAGGCGGTGCTGATCGGCAGCGCGTCCCAGCCGAGCTGCGGCAGCGGCCCCAAGCCCAACAGCAGCGACCAGGCCACCGTAACGTTGACCGCGTTGACCACGATCATCGTGACCAGCCCGGTCACCATGTCACCCGCCCCCCGCAAGCAGCCGATGCCAACGGCTTCGAGCATCATCAAAGGCAGCATGGGCACGAGGACCCGCAGGTAGCGCGTGGCCAGCGCGGCCGGCTCGCCTTCAAGCTGCAGCAGGCTCATGAATCGCCCGGCCAGCGCCAGTCCAATGGCGGTGAACACGGCGGCGATGACGACGCCCAGGATGAACGACTGGCTGACGACGCGATTGGCCATGGCGAAGTCGCGGCCCCCCACGAAGCGAGCCGTCATGGCCACCGCGCCGATCGACACGAAGCTGAACAGGTTCGTCAGCATCCACAGCACGTAGCTAATGACGGTCATGGCCGCCAGGTGCGTGGGCAACAGATAGTGGCCGGCCAACAGCGTGTCGGAAAAGCCGACCAGCATCACCAGCACTTGCTCGACGAGCACCGGCCAGACCAGCCGCAACAGCGGCCGCAGGGTTCCCGGCGAATCAGAGGTCGATGCTTTCACGCCAGACCAGAGAGGCGATTGGAGGCGGAGGTTCGCTACGCGGCCAGGACCAACCCTCCGGCCGTCGCAGAGCAACCTAGGGCGTTAACTGCTCGGCGTCAACGCGGCAGAAATTGTCGCGCTGGTGCGCTTGACAGACGAGCGCCCGTTCAGTAGGGTCATTAGCTGGTCGGACCGCCGTGGCTTGCAGTTTTTTGCAAACGGGTCTTCGGCGGTTACGTAGATGCGATCGGGTGCCCAACGCCAATTCTGCTGGTTTTTCGCGGTCTTTTTCGGCTGCGCGTCCCTTTTTGGGCAGGGGCTCCACGCGTTCTTCGGGCACACTTCGTGCCATGATTCTGCGTGCATCCACGACGGCGGTGAGGCTTGCGAGTGTCAAGCGCACTCCGCAGTGCCGGCGCACCACGACGACCCTGCCAATCGCCAGGCGGGTGTTGACCGCCAGCACGCCGGGCTGTCGGACCACGACTGCGCGATCTGTGCTTTCTTCGCCCAAGCTCAATCGGCCCCCGACGACCATCCCGAAATCGTCGATCTCTTCCATCGCCACGCGTGCGGCGGCGCCGCAGCATCGGTTACGGCCGCCGCGCCCCATGCCTATCGATCGCGTGCGCCGCCGGCGTAGCGCGGTTTTCTCACCGCGGGCGCGGCCTTCGTCAGGCCGTGTGCCGCTTCCATTGCGCCCTCGGTAATCGCAGCTAGCGGCCGTATTGGCACGACGTGTCCATATCGCCGATTGCAGCGGCCGACCGCGCAGAGCAACCGCGCACTTGGCGCAGCACGCGCGGACGCTGGAAGTAACTTGTGGTGCCGAAATCCGTCTCCGGCGCGGCGAGCGATCGCGGTCCGACCAAAAACCGCGCTCCCGCGCCGCCGGAGCGGACTCGGGACATATCCACCTGAAGCGCGAGCCGACGTGGTTCGCCCTGCCGACGTTTTGCCCCATTTTTCGAAAGCGATCCGATCCATGAACGTTCGCCGCGCGTTTACGCTGATCGAGCTGCTCGTCGTGATCCTCGTGATCGCGCTGCTCATTGGTCTGCTGATTCCGGCCGTGCAAGCCTCGCGTGAGCAGGCGCGGACGGCCAACTGCGCCAGCAACATGCGGCAGGTGGGCCTGGCCATGGCCCAGTTCCACGACACGCACCGTGGCTCGTGGCCCGAGACGTCGCACACCAGCCAGCCCGATCCAGTGACGGGCAAATACGACCATGCCTGGATCTACACGATCGCTCCGTTCATGGAGGACGTCGACGCGATCCGCATCTGTCCCAGCGACCTGGCCGGCCGATTGCGACTGTTGGGCAAGGGGACGAGCTACACGATGAACGGCTATTTGTCGAAGGAGAGCCTGCCGCCGTTCGACAACATTCGCAAGCTGGCGGCCCTGTCGCAAACGATCGTCAGCTTCGAGCTGTCGGAAAACAAGGATGCCGGCGCGATGCGCAGCCGAGACCCCAACGACATCGACGTGTTCAGCGATCACGTCCACTCGTTCAACTGGTTCATCGCCTCGAACATCCGCAAGGACCTGGTGTACACGGCCATCAGCGCCGAAATCGCGGTCGAGAGGCACAACGGCTCGGCCCACTACCTGTATGCCGATGGCCACGTCGAGCTGATTTCCAGCGAGCAGATCAAGGCCTGGGCATCCGAGGCATTCGATTTCTCCATGCCGCCCTCTTTTTGAGGGTCGGGCAACCTTTCCCGAGGAACGCTAGTGAACCAAGCCGCCGCCGCATCGCACGCAAGCCCACGCGTCTTGCACGTGCGTCGCGGATATCCACGCGGTGTTCACGGACGCGCGACTGGTTGAAAGGATTTGCTCCGTCCCCGTTTTTTCTTCGAGGGCTTTACAACATGAAATGGTTTCGACTGACCTTGACAATCGCGGCGATCGTCAGCCTGTGCGGGCTGGCGCGGGCCGACTTCGACGTCGTGCCCTACGAGCAAGGCGGAAAGCTCGTGACCGGCGGCGAAGATGATGTGACCGGCGACATTCAAATCGCCGAGCGCGTGTATGGCTACAACTTCGACGAAGTTCCTTCCCATCCGTTCATCATCACGGACCCCGGGTTCAACAACGGCACCTCGTTTACGATCGGCGTGTTTCCCAACGACGGCCTGCTGCCGCCGAGCGACGACCTGGAATTCACGCTCCTCTCGAACCTCCAGTATTGGGATGGAATCGGCGGAGTCTCGTTCGGGCCGGCGCCAGCGTCCGTTTCGCTGGGCTTGAACCACGACGTCTCGGCCGACGGCGCCAGCCACTCGACGACACCGTCGATCATCGGCAATACGGGCCTCCAGGGGCGCTTGCACGTCCACATCGAGTCGGACCTGAACTACACCGACGGCACGAACTTGAATCCACCCAACTGCGCCCGACGGGCTGTATTTGATCGAAATGATCGTCACGTTGGCCGGCTCGGGGCTGCCCGATTCCGACCCCATCTGGCTGATCTACAACAACAACCTCGACGATACGTTCAAGGATGAGGCGATCGCCTGGGCCAACGCCCACCTGGTGCCCGAGCCTTCGACCTGGACGTTGATGGCCGGTGCCCTGGCGGCGCTGGCCGCGGCGCTCGGGCAGCGAGGAAGGAGATCGCCCGTGGCGAAATAACGCCGTGAAAACCGGGCTCCCGAAGCGGTCCGCGGCCGAAGTCCTTGCAAAAGCTCGGCCGCGGGCCGTTTTCTTTGAGCCCCGACTGCGCCGCGTCAGGCGAACAGCTCTTTGATCACCCTGCCGCTGTTGGCGATCTTCATCGGGCGGCCGTTGCTGGCTGGTGAACGTGGTCTCGAGCGAGATGCCCAGGGCCTTGCAGACCGAGGCCATCACGTCCTGCGAGGCGTAGGGCTCGGTCGTCGACGTCGGTGCCGTCGTCGGTCGTCGGCCCGACGGCCATGCCACCCTTCATGCCCGCGCCGCCGACGCACGACGCTCCAACTGCGGGCCCAGTGGTCGCGGCCGGCGTTGCCGTTGATCCGCGGGGTGCGGCCGAACTCGCCCATCCAGATGATGGCCGTGTCCTCGAGCAGGCCCCGCTCGGTCCAGATCTCGGAAACCAGCGCGCTCATGGCCTTGTCCAGTTCGGGCAGCTTGGTATCGCCAGCATCGTTGAAGTTGTTGGCGTGCGTGTCCCAGCCGCCCAGGTCGACTTCGACGAACGGCACGCCCTGCTTCGACCAGCCGGCGGGCCATCAAGCAGCCGCGGCCGAAGCTGTCGCTTGCCGTAGCGTCTCGCGGACCTGCTGTCGGCTTTCCTTGTCCACCTTGAAGGCGTCCATCTGCTTGCTGGTCATCAGGCCGACGGTCTTTTCCAGCACCTTGGCGTGGTCGGTGGCCGACTGCGCCGCGCTCTTGTTCGATGAAGCTGCTTTTCGATCGAGGCGAGCATCTGCATCCGCTGGCTCAAACGATCGGCTCCTTGTCGAGGCCGCCACCCATTTTCAGGTTGCGAACGTTGCCGTCGGAGTTGACGACGAACGGCGCGTAGGTCATGCCCAAGAAGCCCGGGCCGACGCTGCCGCCGCCGACCGCCACGAACGGCGGAATCTCCAGTTGCAACTGCTTGCTCTGCTCGGCCAGCATCGTGGCTGATCACCGAGCCGTAGCCCGGATGCTCGACGCTGGGATTAGGCACGTAGCCGGTGTGCATGTAGTAGCGGCCGCGGTTGTGATCGGCCTCGCGGGTGCTCATCGAGCGGACGATCGACAAGTGCTGCATCTGCTTGGCCACCAACGGCAGGTGCTCGCTGATCTGTTCGCCGCCAGTGGTGCCGATCGGCTTGAAGGTGCCGCCGGTCGGGGCGCCGGGCTTCAAGTCCCAGATATCGATCGTGGCCGGCCCGCCCCCCATCCACAGCATGATGGCCGACTTGTGCCGCCGCTTCAGATCGTCGGCGTTGGCCCGCAAGGCCGTGGTCAGCGAGATCGCCGGCACGGCCAGCGCCGAGGCGCCGGCCAGGTGTTCGAGAAAATGGCGGCGGCTCATGCCGCTGGGCACGCGCAAGCGTTCATGGCAGCCTCTCGCAGACTGGGGGCAGTGTGAAAAAGCTCAGTGGTTCAAAATGAACTCGTTGCTGTTCAGCATCGCCCACCATACGTCTTGCAGGGCGGCGGCCGTCGCCCCGCCGCAACACGAGCAGCTCGTTGGCCAGGCTGATCTCGTGGCCGCTGGGCATCCGCGCCAGCGCCGCCAGGTACAGGTGTTTGATCTTGGCCGCGTTATTGATTCTCGCATCTCCGGCGATGCGGTGCAAGAAGCTCCCCTTCTCAATGCTCGTCGCCTGCTGCATCAGGTCGCCGTTCATCATCATCAGCGTCTGCGGGATCGTGCCGTTGAAGGTGGTCGTCTCGCTCGTTGTCGTCGGTGCCAAAAGCGATGGTGAACTGCTCCAGCCACTTGCCCTTGCTCTGCTTCCTGCTGTTCGTAGCTGGCCTCGGCGTGCTTGCGCTTCGGTGGCCACCAGCAGCGACTCGTACAGCTCTTCGGCCCGCATCTGCCGCAGGTAGAAGTGGCTGAACAGCGGCCGCTCGCCCAGTGCCGGGTCGTCGCTGCTTGTTGCCGCGGACCCGGCTTGCTCGACAGGCCGAATACGGCTTCGCTGAGCGCGATCCAGCGGATGAGCTGCTTCAGGTCGTAGCCGTGACGCCGTGAACGCCTCGGCCCAGCCGCGTCGAGCAATTCGGGATGCGAGGGCGGATTGTGCGGCCCCAGGTCGTCGATCGGCTTGGTGAAGCCGTAGCCCAGGAAATGGGCCCACATGCCGGTTGACGATGCGCCTTGGCCAGGTACTCGCTGCCGACGATCAGCCGGGCCAGCTCGCTGCGGCGATCGACGTCGTCGACGAAGCCGCTGTCGCTCGTCAGCCGCGTGCCGTCGACGAACACCGGGTAGGCCACCTTCGTCAGGCCGTTGCGCAGCTCGTAGAACAGCATTCGGCCTCCTCGGGCTTGTTGCTCTCGCCGGCAAAGTCCTGGTTCACGAGTTCGACCGAGGCGATCTCGCGTCCCGTCTCGAATCGCCGCAGGGCCCGCGTCTGGCGGAAGAAGGCGTTCATCTCCCAGAACTGGTTCTGCTTCCAGTCGTTGAACGGGTGGTTGTGGCACTGCGTGCACTGGATCTGCAGGCCCAGGAAGACTTGCGAGGTCTTGGCCGTGGCCTGGACCGCCGTTCTCCTGCAGGCTGCCGGCCAGGAAATTCACGGAGCCGTTGTAGTCCTCTTCGCCAGGCTTGCTGCACGCCCCGTGGCCGACACCAGCTCGTAGACCAGCCGGTCGTAGGGCTTGTTGCGCTCGAACGGCGCGCGCAGTGCCTGTTGCAGCCCCTCGCGATTGATCAGCGAGCGGCGCTCAGTCCCGCCGCTGCGGCCGATCAGCAGGTTGGTCCACAGCGTCGTCCAATTGCGGGCGTATTCCTCGATGTACTCATCGCCCAACAGGCGGTTGACCAAGCCGCGCTTTGCGCTCGAGCTGGCGGCTCGTCGGTGAAGCGTTTCAGCTCGTCGACCGAGGGGATGCGGCCCAGCACGTCGAGATATACGCGGCGGCACCATTCGCCGTCGGTGGCCGGCGGCGAGGGAGCGATCTTGTCCGACTCCCAGTGCGCGTGCATTCTGCGCGTTGACGAGCGCGACTTCGGCCAGCTCCGCTTTTTCGTCGGCGCCTTTCTTGACCGGTTCCGAGCCAGCCGCGTGCGGCACGGCGCAGCCGACGAGCGTCGCATGGCAGGTGAGCGTTGCCGCCGCGAAGAGCGCCACGGCCCGCAGACCGTCGCGCGCATGGCTCGACGAACGCCCGGTGAACGCGACAAATCCCTGCGTCAGAGCCATGTCCAGGTTGTTGGTGAGATTTCTGAGGACAAAACGCGGCTGGCGGTCATTGCCAACGTCCGCGTTATTGCCGCGAGGCGGGTGGGGCAGGCGTGCCGGCCGGCGGTCGTTCGCGGTGCCACGCTGTTACAAGTCGTCGTGGAAAGACGCTTTTATTGCAGCAAGTTTTTTTGCCAGGGCGGCAAGTGACAATCGAAAGAGACCTTGGCGGAGTGCATCGTTTCGATACACATGTTGCATTTTGCAGCATTAAAATGCAACAGGCGAGTTGGGATCGGAGCTGCTTGATCCCAACTCGCCCTGAGAATTGACGGCCGCCGAACCCCTTGGAACCCATCGAGATTAGTGCCGGCCTCTGTGTTCCGTTTCGGCCCTAACTCGATGGATTAATTCGACTTCCGTCTGTTGTTGCTACCCTCTTCTGTCGACCGGCCCCGTTGTCAGTCCTCTTCTCTGTACCGGCCCCGGGACGCTCGCTGTCGCACACAGCAGGGTGCCATCTTCCATTCCGATAGGCGGCAAAAGCAAATGCCGCGCCAAGATTAAAACTGGAGCGACTTTTTTCCCGCTCAGGCACTTTGCTTGAACTGCAGTTGGTGCAGCCGCCCGTACAGGTCGCTGCGCCGAGAAGCTGCTCGTGCGTACCCACGTCGGAAATGCGGCCAGCCTCCATGACCACCACCCGCTGGGCCAGGGCCAAGGTCGAAAGCCGGTGGGTGACGATCACCGTGGTGCGATGGCGGGTGAACTGTTCCAGGACCTTCTGGATCAGTTGTTCGCTCTCCAGGTCGATCTGGCTGGTTGCCTCATCGAGAATCAGGATCGCCGGGTTGCGGAGGATGGCCCGGGCCAGCGCGATCCGCTGCCGCTGCCCGCCGGAGAGCCGGGCCCCCGCCTGACCGACCAGCGTGTCGTAGCCGGCGTCGAGCTTCTCTTCGATGAACTTGTGGGCATGAGCCTGGCGGGCCGCCTCGATCACCTGTGCGCGGGTTGCCTGGGGAAAGCCGTAGCGGATGTTGTTGAACACGGTGTCGTCGAACAACAGCGTCTCCTGCGTCACCAGTCCGATCTGGCTGCGCAGCTCGCGCAGCCGCACTTGGCGCAGATCGACGCCGTCGAGTCGCACGCTGCCGCTGACGGGATCGAAGAACCGCGAGATCAGGTTGACCAGCGTGCTCTTGCCGCAGCCGTTGGGGCCGACGATGGCCACGGTCTCGCCGCTGGCGATGCGCAGGTCGATCCCCTCCAACACGGCATGGCCCGGCTGGTAGTGGAACGAGACGCGATCGAACACCAGGTCGCGATGATGGCGCGGCAAGGCCCGCGCCTTCGGCGGATCGAAAATCGTCGGCTCGCGGTCGAGCATCTGATACACGCGGTCGGCCGCGGCGGCGGCGCGCTGCAGCTTGTTGAAGACTTCGGTCATCCGTCGGCCAGGGTCGGTGACGCCCGCCAGCATGCCGTAGAACAACATCAGCGCGCTGAGCGACAGCGGCCGGTCGCACATCTTGATGCCCAGCAGGTGCGTGCGGTGGCTCATCACCAGGTACGCGCCGAACAGGATCGCCAGGCAGATCGTCGCCATGCCCATGATTTCCGTAACCGGATTGATCAGGCCGTCGACCAGGGCGATCCGCATGCTTTTGCGGTACCACTGTTTGCTGGTGGCGTGAAACCGCTGGCGCTCGTAGCGCTCCATGGTGAACGCCTTGACGACTTTGATACCGCTGAACGACTCGACCAGGATCGTGTAGAGCGACGACATTTCCTCCAGCGCCTTGCGATTGGCGCGGCGCAGCGTCTTGGCCAGAAAGCCGATCAGCAGGCCCGCCAAGGGCGCCACGACCAGCGACACCAGCAGCAACTGCCAGCAGATGTAGGCGGCCACGGTCAGGCAGCCGATCATTTTCAGCGGCTCGCGGATCGCGCGGCCGAACAATGTTTGCAGCCCGCCGCCGATTTGTTCCAAGTCGAAGGTAAAGCGGGACAACAGGTCGCTGGTGCCGCTGTCGTTGAACGTGGCCAGGTCCATCCGCAGCGTGCGGCGATAGAACTGCTTGCGCAGGTCGAACGTGGCCAGTTGCGACACCCGATCGACCAGGTACAGGCTGAGCGTCAGGAACGAGTCCTTGATGATCGTGCCCACAAGCACCGCGGCCACGATGACGGCCAGAGTCTGAAAGGGATCGGCCGGCAGATAATCGTCGATCCACGGTTTGAAGAACCGGAAGCGTGCCAGTTGGGCTTCCGCCGATTCGCGCCGCAGACTCGCCCGCAGTTGTTGCCTTTCCAATTCGGCGGCTTCGTCGCCGCTGGCCGTGGCCGCTCGGGCCCGCAGGTCGGCTTCTTCGGCCGAGATGCCGGCAATCTCTCCTTGCAATTCGACGATCGAGTCGCCGGCCCATTGCGCGAGCGACTGGCTCTTGCCGATCACCTCGACCAGCGGGAACAGCGCCGAGATATTGGCGCTCCACAGCACGGCTACGACGAGCGAGCAGGCGCCCGAAGCCGCGACCGTCGGCCAATAGCGAAGCGCCAAGCGCAGCGTACGCCCGAAGTTGCCCATCCGTGAACTCGTTCTGTGGGGGCTGTGCATGACCGCGCGCGCGAGCGGCCCGCGGGGGATGCTAGCGTGCGGCTGACGGCGGCTTCCTGTCGGGCCGTCAGAGCGGCCCTTTTAACAAATCGCCCTCTCCGCGCAAAGCCGAGTGAGTGGGCCGTCCAATTTCGTTGGGGGGTCGCGGATTGCTTTTCCACTCGGAAGGCCGCACTGCTAGACAAGCTAGCAGACGCACCGGGCGCGACGATCAAGCGAGATCCGATCGACGGCGCACGCTTTAGCCGGCGGCCTTGGATTTGTCGGCCTCGGCCTCGTGGCTCTTGAGCGCTTCCGCCAGGCCGGGCACCCGCTCGGCGCCGTCGGGACAAGTGATTGTCGAGCCCTGGAAATCGTCGCCCAACGGCTCGCTCCGTCCGCCGAGCTGCTTGGCCAGGAAGGCTTCGGTGACGGCATAAAAGGCCAGGTTGTTCTGCGGCCGCGCGAAGCCGTGCCCCTCGTCAGGAAACAGGATGTACGTTACGGGGATTTCTTTGGCGTCCATGGCCTTCACGATCTGATCACTTTCGGCTTTCTTGACGCGCGGATCGTTGGCCCCCTGGCCGATCAGCAGCGGACGCTCGATCTTGTCGGCCAGGTTCAACGGCGACCGCTCGTTGAGCAGCTTCTTGCCCTCTTCCGTGGTGGGATCGCCGACGCGGTCCTTGAACATCTGCATGTCCGGAGCCCAATAGGGCGGAATCGTGCTCAGCAGCGTGAACAAGTTCGAAGGACCGACAATGTCGACTCCGCAGGCGAACTTCTCGGGCGTGAACGTCAGGCCGACCAGCGTGGCATAGCCGCCATAGCTGCCGCCGGCAATGGCCACGCGCTTCGGGTCGGCGATTTTTTCGGCGATGGCCCAGTCGACCGCGTCGATCAGGTCGTCGTGCATTTTTCCGGCCCATTCTTTGTTGCCGGCGTTGGTGAAGTCCTTGCCAAAACCGGTCGAGCCGCGGTAGTTGACGCTCAGCACGGCATACCCGCGATTGGCCAGCAGTTGGTGTTCGGCGTCGAAACCCCAGGTGTCGCGGCCCCAGGGCCCGCCGTGGACCAGCAGCACCATCGGCAGCGGCTTGTCGGGCCGCCCCGGCGTCGCCGAATCGCTCGACACGGGCAGCGTGAGGTAGCTGACCAGGTTCTTGTCGTCGCGCGATTTGATGACCAGCGGGTGCATCTTGGCCAGCGGCAAGCCCTCGAGCGCTTGGCGATTGGTGAACAGAAAGTTGGCTTTCTTGTTCGGCCGATCATAGACGTAGTAGCGCACCGGGCCGTCGTCCATGATGTAGGCGGCGATCCAGGTCTTGTCGTCGAGCGTGCGGCTAGTGACTTGCAGATCGCCGGCGGCCACGCCCTTGAGATATTCCAGATCGTCGGCGATCGCCGGGTCGAGCACCTTCCACGCTTGGCGCTCGTAGTCGAACGCCACGGCCTGGATGTTGCGCTCCGTAGGATGGAACAGCGTCTGGCTGACGTCGGCCCGATCGTCCGAGGCGAGCACTTTCTCTTCGCCGCTGTCGAGATCGATTTGCGCGAAGGCGGCCGTGTTGCGGCCGCGGCTGTCGGTGAGATAAAGAATCTTTCCGGTTTTGTCGAACCCGTCGGGTCCGGTGGTCAGGGTGTCGTCCTTGCCGATCTTCTGGTACTCCTTCCAGCCTCGCTGGCCATCGGCCTGGTAGAGCTGGCGGCCGCCGTCGGGCGTCATCTTGGTGGCGAAGCGGATTTTGTAATCTTCGTCTGCCACGAAGCTGGAGAAGTCGGGGTTCTGCTGCGCGAGCTTTCGCTCACCGCTGGCGATGTCGATGCGGTAGACGTCGTGATATTGCGGATCGCGATCGTTGATGCCCACCAGGATTTCGCCCGGAATGCGGTGGCTGACGCCGACGATCTGGGCTGCAACCTTGGGAATGGGCGTCAGGTCCTTCGTTTCCTTGGTGGCCAGGTCGACGCTATAGATGTGAAAATCTTCGTCGCCGCCGGCGTCCTGCGCGTAGAGCACGTGCTGATTGTCGAAAGCCCAGAAGTAAACACGGATGCCCCGGTACTTGTCGTCGGTCACCGGCTGGGCCGCTTCCGGATCTTCGATCGAACCGACGTAGACGTTGAGCACGCCGTCCTTGGGCGCCAGGAAGCTGAGCTTCGTGCCGTCGGGACTCAACCGGGCCGAAGCCTTGTCGGGATTGCCGAACAGCACGTGGCGCGGGATCAGCTTCACGCCATCGGCCGCGGTCGCCTGCGCGGGCTGCGCAGTCGCCGTCGGCGGGGCTTGCTTTCGCGGCCGATTCGGCACTCTTGGTCGGCACCGATTCGGTCGCGGCGTCGGCTTTCGCTGCGGTCGCCACTTCTTCGGGTGCCGTGCGATTGGAACCGCAACCGCTCGCCCACAACAGCGACAAGCCGGCAGCCAACGACGCGAAACAAAAGCGGCAATGCATGATGAGCGTCCTTTCGTGGGAAACGCGGAGAGCGCGAACAGCAGGTTTCGAGTGCGATTGGGGTGGCACCACCAACATATCGGTCGCGCCGAGGTTAGCCAATGGCCCGACATCGCTCACGGCGGCCGCGGCGAGTGCGGCATCGAGCGTTGGTTCATGGGCACTCCCCGGGGCTCACGCCCCCGGCTCGCCATCCTCTCGTTGCTTTGATTTCGCCATCAGGCGCGTTGAAATTGGCGACACCACGATCAAAAACCGTTCGGCTGGAGCATTCGCTTGTCTGCTACAAGGCCGCCACTTCCGCCGCGAACGACCAGCTACCAGCCGCTGGTGATCGTGCTGGCGGCGGTTTGCGGCGGGATGGTGGCCGATCGCTATGCGGGCTGGGCGCTCGGCTGGTGGCTGGCGGCGGCCGCCGCGGCCTGGCTGGCGTGGTGGCTGCTGTGGCGCGGGGCGCATGACGCGGCAGCGGCGCCGCTGCTCGTGGTGGGCCTGGCGGCCGTCGGCGGTGCGTGGCACCACGACCGCTGGGCGCTGTTCGAAGCCGACGACGTGGGGCTGCTGGCGCCCGAGGCAGCCGCTCCGGCCGCGCTCGAAGTGCGGGTGGCTGGCCCGCCGCGGTGGATCGCGCCGCCGCCGTTCGACGCCATGCGCACGCTGCCCACGCCCGAGCGCACTCGGCTGGAAGTCGCGGTCGTGGCCATTCGCGATGGCGACGCGTGGCGCCGGCTGGATGGTTCGGCGACGTTGACCGTCGACGGGCCCTTGCTCGACGTGGCGCCGGGCGACCGCCTGCGCGTGTTCGGCACGTTGGCCGCCATCAGCCCGCCGCACAACCCGGGCGAGTTCGACTTCGCCCGCCGCGCCCGGGCCGGGCGGCGGCTCTGCTCGCTTTGGGCCGAGTTCCCCGAGTGCGTTACGACCGTGGCGGCCGGCTCGCGGTGGAGCTGGTCGCGGGGAGTCAACTGGCTGCGTTCGCGCGGCGAGGCCCTGCTGTGGAGCGGGCTGGGCGACCGTCGCACGAGACTGGCCGCCGCCATGTTTCTCGGCTCGCGCGAAGAGCTCGACCCCGAAGAGTCGCAGGCCTTCCTCGAAACCGGCACGATTCACTTGCTCGTGATCTCGGGCTTGAACGTCGGCATCCTGGCCGGCTGCCTACTGTTAGCGATGCGCTTGGCACTGGTGCCCCGCGGCTGGGCGCTGGCCTGCGTGGTGCTGGCGTGCGTGCTCTATGCGGCCACCACCGATTCGCAGCCGCCCGTCGTGCGGGCCACGGTGATGGTCATCGTCGCCTGCCTGGCCATCCTGCTGGGACGCCGGGCGCTCGGCTACAACTCGATTTCCGCGGCCGGCCTGGTCGTGCTGGCCCTCAACCCGGCCGAGCTGTTTCAGGCCGGCACGCAGCTCTCCTTTCTGTCGGTGATGGTGCTGGCCTGGCTGGCGCAGCGACGCGCCGACCCGGCCGCCGGCCGATCCGCTCGATCGGCTGATCGCCGCCAGCCGGCCATGGCACGGTCGCCTGATGCGGTTCTCCGGCAACTGGCTGGCGCGAGCGACCATGGCCAGCTTGGCGATCTGGCTGGTTATCTGCCCGCTGGTGATGGCCCGTTTTCATTTGGTGTCGCCGATCGCGATCGTGCTCGGCCCGGTGCTGGCGATTCCGGTGGCGGTGGCGATGGGCTCGGGTTTCGGCATTTTCCTGTGCGGCTGGCTGTTGCCGCCGCTGGGGGCGGCGCTGGGCTGGCTCTGCGACGCGAACCTGGCTGCCATGGAAGCCTGCGTGCAAGTTTCCCGCGGCTGGCGCGGCAGCCACTTTTGGGTCGCCGGGCCGAACGATTGGTGGCTGACCGGCTTTTACGGCGCGCTTGTGCTGTGGCTGGTCGTGCCGCATTTCGCGCCGCCGCGCCGCTGGTGCCTGGGCTTGCTGGCCGGCTGGTCGGCCCTCGGCCTGGCGATCCCGGTGCTGCGATCACACGATGGCGAACGCTTGCAATGCACGTTTCTGTCGGTCGGCCACGGCGCCGCCGTGGTCGTCGAGCTGCCCGGCGGTCGGACCTTGCTCTACGATGCCGGCCGGCTGGGCTCGCCGTCGTACGCCTCGCGATCCGTGGCAAGCTTTCTCTGGTCGCGCGGCATCACGCATCTCGACGCGGTCGTCATTTCCCATGCCGACGCCGACCATTACAACGCGCTGCCCGAGCTGCTGGAACGGTTCTCGGTCGGCGCGATCTACGTCTCGACCGTAATGTTCGATCATCCCAATGCAGCCGTTCGCGCGCTGCAAAGCTCGATCGGCCGCTCGGGCGTGCCGCTCAAAGAAGTGTGGAGCGGCGACCTGCTGGCCACGGGCAGCCAGGCGCGCATCGAAGTGCTGCATCCCCCGCGGCGAGGCGTTTTGGGGAGCGACAATGCCAACAGCATCGTGCTGGCGGTCGAGTATCTGGGGCGGCGAATCCTCCTGACCGGCGACCTGGAATCGCCGGGAATCGACGACGTGATGGCCGAGCTGCCCTACGATTGCGACGTCGTGCTGGCGCCGCACCACGGCAGCGCGTACAGTGATCCGCCGGGCTTTGCCGAGTGGAGCTCACCCGAATGGGCCGTCGTCAGCGGCGGCGTGCGCGACCGGCCGGAAAGCGTCGCCACGGCCTACGGCTCGCGCGGCTGCCGCGTGCTTTACACGGCCGAATCGGGCGCCATCGGAGTGGCCATCGACAAAGGCCGGCTGTCGGTCGATCGTGCCGACGGCGGCCTTTGAACACCCGGTTTCGGACTCGCCTTGAGAGCCGCTAAGTCGCGGGCTATGATCCAGTTCGGCACGCAGGCGGAAATCGGGCACTCCGGTGCCCATGCGGCACCCTAGGTGCCGGCTGGCGCGGCTTGGCTTCTTGCCCGCGAAACGCGCGGCATCTGCTTTGCGTACAATGGACGTAGGAGAGTACGCCAGGCGCATGTCCCCGCGGCCGGACCCGGCCGGCGCCGTCTTCCGCGAACCGCCGGGGGTAGCCGCGCCACTGGGCCGGTTGCCAGGCCGTTGAGTTCTCGGAAGGCAAGCATGTCGCCTGGGATCGTGGCTTGGCGCAATCCAGCCCGTGCCTCGGAGGTTCACCAAACGCCCCTATGCGAGCCATCGACGCCACCCGCCTGTATTTCGACAGGGCTGCCGATCGGATGGACCTCAGCGAGAACATGCGCCAATTGCTGTTGGCGGCCAAGCGCGAGGTCTCGGTCCAGATTGCCGTCGAGATGGACAATGGCGAAATCGCCACGCTTGTCGGCTACCGCGTGCAACACGACGACGCCCGCGGGCCCATGAAGGGCGGGCTCCGCTATCACCCGGAAGTCGACCTGAGCGAGGTCCGCTCGCTGGCGGCCCTGATGACCTGGAAGACGGCCGTGGTCGACATTCCCTTCGGCGGCGCCAAGGGGGGCATCGCCGTCGACCCGTCCAAGCTCAGCACCCGCGAGCTGGAACGGATCACCCGCCGCTTCGTCGACGGCATCCACGACATCATCGGCCCCGACATCGACATTCCGGCCCCCGACATGGGCACCAACTCCGAGGTGATGGCCTGGATCATGAACCAGTATCAAAAGTACCACGGCTTCAGCCCGGGCTGCGTGACGGGCAAGCCGGTCGAGCTGCACGGCATTCCCGGCGCGAGGAGGCCACGGGCCGCGGCGTGGGCCATCTGGCGTTCAAGCTGCTGAGCCGCCTGGGCCGCAAGCCGACGGAAACCCGCGTGGCGCTGCAGGGCTTCGGCAACGTCGGCTCGCACGCGGCCAAGTTCTTGAGCGAAGCCGACTTCAAGGTCGTGGCCGTCAGCGACGTCAGCGGGCGGCTACTACCGCCCCGCGGGGCTCGACATTCCGCGGATGCTGCAGTATGCCCGCGAGCACAAGCACTCGCTGCAAGGCTACACCGAAGCCGAGCGGATCTCGAACGAAGAGACTGCTGGAGCTGGACGTCGAGCTGTTGATTCCCGCGGCGCTTGGGGGCGTGATCACGCGCCGAGAACGCGGCGCGCGTCAAGGCGCCGATGATCATCGAGGCGGCCAACGGGCCGGTGTTTGCCCGACGCCGACCACATCTTCGACGAGGAAGGCCGCGTCGTGCTGCCCGACATCCTGGCCAACGCCGGCGGCGTGACGGTCAGCTACTTCGAGTGGGTGCAGAATCGGCAGCATTACCAGTGGGGACTCAACCGCGTGCGGCAGGAGCTCGACCGGGTGATGTCCGAGGCATTCGAGCGTGTGTGGGCCATGGCGGCCGAGCGCAAGGTGAGCTTGCGGACGGCGGCCTACATCATCGGCATCGGCCGCGTGGGCCGAGCCACGATCTTGGGGGGCATCACGTGATTAGCGAACGCACCGACTTCAAGACGATCCGGCAGATTCCGGCCTTTCACAATTTCAACGAGAGCGAATGCCATCAGTTGGCCGAGGTGGCCAACGAGCGCAACTTCGCCCCCGGCCAAAAGGTGATCGAGCAAGGCAAGCGCAGCCAGAACCTGTGGGTCGTGCTCGAAGGGCACTGCGAAGTCGTGCGCGAGTGCGAACACGACGGGGTGGTCGTGCTGGCCGAGCTCGACGCGCTGAGCCTGTTTGGCGAGATGTCTTTCTTCAGTCCGGCGCCGCACTCGGCCAACGTGATCGCCAAGACCCCGGTCAAACTGTTGAGCATTTCGCGGCGCGATTACGACGACATGATCAGCGACGGCATGACGGCGGCTTACAAGCTGGCCTACAACATCGTCGAAAACCTGGCCGCCAAGCTGCGCCACATGGACGAATGGGTCACCGAGCTGTCGACCAATCACAGCGGCCCGCCGACCGTCGAAGAGAAGCCCGAACCCATCCCCGAGTGGCGCCAGTTCCGCAACAAGCTGTTCAACGGCTGGAACCTGTGAGGAGAACGCGCCCATGCTTCGCTGGTTTCTCCATCGCAAGCTGAATAGCGAAGAAAAAAAGCTGGGCGTGTCGGTCGACTACCTGCGCCACGTGGTCGACGTGTCGCCGGCCGCGTTCCTGCGTTTCGCCAGCATCCTGCCGTTCGCCAACAGCCGCAAGGTGTTGCCCAAGGAGGCCTGGTTCGTCGCCCAGATCGTGGCCTTGCAGCACGAGGACTGCGGCCCCTGTCTGCAGATCGGCGTGAACCTGGCGCGGCAGGCCGGCGTCGATCCGGCCCTGCTGCGTGCCGTGCTGGAGGGCAACCATGACGACATTCCGCCCGAGATGCTCGACGTGCTGCGGTTCACGCGCTCAGTCCTGGCGGCGGACGGATTAGAAGGCGAGCTGCGCGAGACCTTGCGCAAATGTTACGGCGAGCGTGGCCTGATCGAGATCTCCTACGCCATCGCCAGCAGCCGCATTCCCCCCACCGTGAAACGTGCCCTCGGGTACGCCCAAAGTTGCAGCAAGGTGGCGGTGGAAGTTCACTGATCGAGGCTCTCGGTCCGGTTCTCTTCGTGTCTTTGTGGCCTTGGCGTCTTGGTGTTTGAAATGAAAACGGCAGCCATTGCGTTGGCGCTTGGCGTGCGAGGGATGGATGACGTTTGAGTTTTCAACACCAAGGCACGAAGACACGAAGGAGGAGCAGCAACCAATCGGATTACCGCGCAGCCCCTCCTTCCTCTGCGTCCTCCGCGTCCCCCGTGGTTCATCTTCTTCGGTCTCTCGGTGACGAATTGCAGCATGCCCCGGAACGAATTCAAAAAATCGGCGGCGGCGGCGCCGCGGGCGCACACCGCCGCCTGTCGAAAGTGCGTTTTTCGTGCGCTTCTGCTCCGCTTGCGGCGGCGCGAGGCCTGTTCTTGGTGGGTTTTAAAAAATGCCTCGGCCGTTATCGATCGGCTGCAAGAGGCGCACGGAGTGGCACCGCAAAGTCACGGCAAGGGATGTTTCTCCGGATCGTGCCACTAACCACCGGAGCCCATCCGTGGGGCGGACCTGCGCGGATCATCCCGAGGCGCGCACCGCGCGATCGGCCGACCGCCAGCGCTTCAAGCAGTCGGCAAACCCGCGGCTCCCCGGAAGCCGACGGCCCGGGAGGTTGCATTTGCTCGCGTGGGCCGGTAGGTCAGGTCTCGACCTGACTCCGAACATCCGCGGGCGTTCCTGTCAGGTCGGGACCTGACCTACGGAACTTTCGCTCGCGCGGACCGTGTCGGAGAAGAACGGCTCCGCAGCCCCCGCTTTACCTCCCGCGCCGCCAACAGCCCGTGGCAGCTAAACGAACTATGCCACAAACGCTGGCCTGATTTCTAGAGTCATTTTTGGCCGGGCGGGAAGAAGGTTTTTTTGCCGGCGAGGGCCGGAGCCGGCGGCGTAGGCCGGGCCGATTAAAGGTTTGCGTCCCGTTTGCGTCCCCCGAGCATGCGCGGCTGTTCGACCTCGATCGGGCCGACGCCGGAGAGGATCGTCCGCTTGGGCAAGCGGCCATTGCGGACCACCTGGCGTTGGCCGGCCGCATCACGCAGCTCGCGATGCGATTCGATCCACTCGGCAACTTCGGCGTCGATGGCCTGGGCCAGCATCCGCTGCGCTCCTTGCCGGAGAATGCCCGTCAACACGTCCTGGGAAGTCGAGGCTGGCAAAACCAACCGATCTCGGATAGCTTCATGCATGGTGGCGTACCTCTGGGGGAAAACGGTGGTTGAACAACCCAATTCAACCCAAGTACGCCGCCCCTTTCAACTCAACTCATCCACAACTTTCGGTTATAGCTCGATTGGTCTGTGGACGCACGTGAGTTGGTGAGAAGCAAGCTGAGGAGTTTCACAGAACAACCGGCACCAAACGGCGCAGAAGAGGAGAACGCCAGAGGCATGCAACGCCTCGGCCTTTCGTCGATCATCGCGGGAGTGAATCATGTTGAGTCGATGCTCCGCGAGTATCCTCAGAGGAGTGCCGACCACCTGCGGCTCGTAGAGGAAATGTGCAACGTAAAGCTCCCGAACAATCTGGACGAGAGCAACAAGTTGACTGCGGTGCGCCGCGGGTATCTCGTCGCAAACTCGGACTATCGACGCGGACGAACGGATGCTTCGTTGAGCTTTGCCTTCGTTATGGACCAGTGCTACGTTGCGCTCGATGGGAGAAGAAAAAGGGGCATCACTGGGACATCATTGATTTCTCGTTCTCGGGCGAGAAACGGGGGGGGAATTCTACTTTTCGCCCGACGCTTCGAGCGCGACTTCCATCTGATAGAACTTGAAGGTGTTCAGCTCCGTTGGACCATCGGCGGCCACGGCCTGGTACTGGTCCAGGACATCGGTGATGAACCGCTCCCGGTCGCTTTCCGGAAGGTGCTGCGTCCATTCCACGAATGTGGCGCGGGCGAAGGCGGTGAAGGCGGCGCGGGTTCGGAAGTCCCAGCTTCCGGCTTCCACGTTCAGCCGGACGACGCGAAATCCGCTCTGCTCAGCCAGGGCCCGATACGCGTCGGCCGTGAAATGGGCGTACGGCTTTTGAAAGCCGGCAAAATGCCCCGACCAGCGACCGCTTTGCCGGGTCTCGTCGATCACGTCCTCCAGACACTTGCACTGGCCCTGGGGGACGAATCGCAGCAGGGCTTGACCAGTCGGTTTGAGGGCCGCGCGGATTGAATTCAAGGCCGCGGCCTGGTCCACCACCCAGTGCAGCGCGTTGAACGACACGACGAGATCGAATTCGTCTCGGTACGGCAATCGACGCGCGTCGGCCACCTCGAAGCGCAGGTTGGGGTGTGACATCGCGCCTGCCGCAAGGGGGACAGTCCCATTTTGCTCCGAGGACTCCGCAAAACCGGGACAGTCCCCGGGCTTTTGCGCCGCCGGGAAGTGGCTCGCCGCGAAGGCGATCATGTCGCGCGACGGGTCGACGCCCAGCACCGAGCCGGCCGGGATGCGCACGGCGATTTCGGCCGTGATCTTGCCGTCGCCGCAGCCGACGTCGAGAATCCGCTCGGAGCCCTTGAGGGTCAGCTTGCCGAGCGCCTCCTCGGCCATCGCCTGTTGCAAGCCCGACACCTGGCTATAGTCGCCCGCCTGCCATTCGGTCATGGGTATTAGCTCAGCTCGGTGCAACGTTACGCATACGTCAACCCCGACCCGCTCTTGGCTTTGCCGGTCGGCTTGCTGCGGGCGACTTCGGCGATGATTTCGCCGGCGGCGCTGGCTGGCCGGGCGGTCAAGGTCCAGATGGGTGACGGCGCGGACTTGCTGGGCGCCGATGGCTAGCATCTGCAAACCGCGGTCCTTGAGCCGGCCGCAGAATTCGGCGGCGGTGCCCAGCGCCGGATCGACGCGGAAGATCACGATGTTCGTGTCGACCGTGCCGCCCAACAGCTCCAAGCCCTCGACTTGCCGCACGGCGTCGGCAATCAACTGGGCGTTGGCGTGATCCTCGGCCAGGCGCTCGATGTGATGCTCTAGCGCATACAGCGCGCCGGCGGCGATGATGCCGGCCTGGCGCATGCCGCCGCCGAACAGCTTGCGATCCGCCGGGCCTGGCGGATCAAGTTCGCGCGGGCCGGCCAGCGCCGAGCCGACCGGCGCGCCAGCCCCTTGCTGAAACAGACGCTCACCGTGTCGAAGTTGTCGGCCCAGCGGCGGGCCTCGATGCCCGTGGCCACGGCGGCGTTGAACAGCCGCGCACCGTCGAGATGGGTAGCGAGCCCGTTGGCCGTGCGCCCACGAGCAGATCGCCTCGACGACGTCGAAGGGCTGGATGCGCCCCGCCCCGCGATTGTGCGTGTTCTCCAGGCAGACCAGCCGCGTTTGCACCAGGTGGTCGTCGCCGCCGCGGACCAGGCCGGTGAGCTGTTCGAGCCGCATCACGCCGTTGCGCGCCTTCGACGGTGCGAGCCGCTACGCCGCTCAGTTGCGCGTAGGCTCCCTGCTCGTAGTTGTAAATGTGGCAGCCGACGTCGCAGATGAATTCGTCGCCCGGCGAGCAATGGACGCGAACGCCGATCTGGTTCGACATCGAGCCGGACGGGACGAACAGCGGCCGCCTCCTTGCCGAGCAAGCCGGCGACCTTTTCCTGCAAGGCGTGGACGCTGGGGTCTTCGTCGAAAACGTCGTCGCCCACTGGCGCCGCAGCCATGGCCGCGCCGCATGGCCGCCGTCGGTCGGGTGAGGGTGTCGCTGCGAAAATCGAGAACTTTGTCAGCCATTGGGGGCTCCTGAAACGTGAAGTCGGCCTTTTCCTCCGACCGCCGAGCAGCCAAAATAGGCAGATACTTCTGATTTCCCGCCATCGTATCCACTGCCCACGGCCGTGACCAGCTTCGAGTGTGCCACGGTTGGCCTGTCCAACCGTGCAACCTGCCGTAAACATCGCGACGCTTGGGCACTGCTGGACAAGCCAGCAGTGACACCGAAATTCGAAAACCAAATGCCGTGAACCACCGCTAAAAGACTACGTCCGCCGCGCCCCAGAACATTCCCATGACCACCCACGCCTTCAGCATTCGCCGCATCGACAGCCGCCAGGCCGACGCCCGGGCCGAGATCGTGCGGCTGCGCGAGCGCTCAGCCCCCGCGGCAATGTTGTCAGCGACGCCGGGCGGGCGCGGACGATCGAAGTTTTCGGTCAGCCGCTCACCCCGGCGGAAGTCGTCGAGCGGATCTGCACCGACGTCGAGCGCGACGGCCTGCGGGCGGTGCTCGACTACACGCGGCGGATCGACAAGGCCGAAATCGATGCCACGACGCTGCGCGTCTCGCCCGATGAGTTGAAAGAGGCCCACCGCGGGGCCGATCCCGAGTTCCTGGAAACGGTTCGCCGCATTCGCGAGAACATTCTGGAGTTCCAGCAGGCGCTGGTGCCCGAGGACATCACGATCGCCCGGCCGCACGGCGGCTACCTGCGGCAGCACTTCGTGCCGTTGGATCGCGTGGGCATATGCGTGCCCGGCGGCGCGGCGGCCTACCCATCGACCGTGTTGATGACCGCCGTGCCGGCACAGGCCGCCGGCGTGAAGCAGTTGGCCGTGGTCGCTCCGCCGACCCCCTTCGGCGCCTACAACCAGGATTTGCTGGCCACGTGCCACGAGCTGGGCATCGCCGAAGTGTTTCGCATCGGCGGGGCCCAGGCCGTGGCGGCGCTGGCCTACGGCGTCGAGGGGCTCCAACGGGTCGACAAGATCGTGGGGCCGGGCAACTTGTTCGTGGCCCTGGCCAAGAAACGCGTGTATGGCGACGTCGGCATCGATTCAATCGCCGGGCCCAGCGAGGTGGTGGTGATCGCCGACGAATCGACGCGGCCCGAGCTGATCGCGGCCGAGTTGATCGCCCAGGCCGAGCATTCGCCCGGCGCGAGCATCTTGATCACCTGGAACGAAGCGCTGATTGGCGGCCACGGCCGCCGAGATCGAGCGGCAGACGGCCCAGCTCGAGCGCGGCGAGCTGGCGCGGCAGAGCCTCGAGCAATTCGGGGCCCTGGTGCTGGTGGCCGACGCCAGGGCCGCCGCGGCGCTGGCCGACGAGATCGCGCCGGAGCACCTGCACATCGCCACCGATCAGCCCGAGCAATGGCTGCCGTGGATTCGCCATGCCGGCGCCCTGTTTCTGGGCCGCTACACGCCGGTGGCGTTGGGCGACTACGCGGCGGGGCCGTCGCACGTATTGCCGACCGGCGGCACGGCCCGATTCGCCAGCGGCTTGTCGTCGCGCGATTTCCTGCGGTCGATGAGCGTGCTGCATTTTTCGCGCGAGGGGCTGGCCGTGCTGGCCGACGACGTCCGCTTGATGGCCGAAAAAGAAGGCCTGACGGCCCACCGGGCCAGCATCGACGTCCGCCTGAAGCCCAACAGCGAACCGGGCGGCCGGAACAAGGGTCAGAAATAGGCGGGAGGCCGGAGGCAGGAAGGAACGCCGGATTTCGTGGCGAGCCCAGGGCGTGAGCCGGCGTGGGCCCTGGGATTCGTGGCGCAACGTTGGATTCTCGTGGCGCAATCTTGGGATTCGTGACGCACCGTGTTGCGGGTGAATATGGCGTATTTTCGCGATGACATTCTGGCGATGGATGGCTACCTGCCGGGCGAGCAGCCGCAGGCCGGCAAATTCATCAAGCTCAACACCAACGAGAACCCTTATCCACCCTCGCCGGCCGTGAGGCGGGCCATCGCCGCGGCGGTCGACGCGGGCCTGGGCCGCTATCCCGATCCGCTGTGCACCGCCTTTCGCCGCCGCGCGGGCGAACTGCTTTCGATCGACCCCGACTCGATTCTCTGCGGCAACGGCAGCGACGACATTCTCACGATCGTGACCCGCGCGCTGGTGGCCCAGGGCCAGTGCCTGCGGATGCCGACGCCGAGCTACATCCTCTATCGCTCGCTGGCGCAGTTGCAGGCGCGCAGGCCGAGGAGATCGCCTTCCAGCGCGACTGGTCGATGTCGGACGCCTTCGCCCAGCCGCGCGACGACTTGCGGCTGGCCTTCTTGCCAAACCCGAACAGTCCCTCGGGCACGATGCTTTCGCCCGAGCGCAGTTTTGGAGATCGCCGAGGGCCTCCCCTGCCCTTTGCTGGTCGACGAGGCGTACGTCGACTTCGCCGACACGAGCTGCCTGGCGCTGGTGGCCAGGAATGAGAAGATCATGGTCTCGCGGTCGTTGAGCAAGTCGTACGCCCTGGCCGGGCTGCGATTCGGCTTTCTGGTGGCCCAGCCGCAGTTGATCGAGCAGTTCGTCAAGGTCAAGGATTCGTACAACGTGGGCTCGCTGGCCATTGCCGGCGCCACGGCGGCCATCGACGACCAGGCCTGGCTGGCGGACAACCGCGCCAAGATTCTCCAAACCCGCCGTCGGCTGCAGGAAGGGATGCGGCGGCTGGGTTTTACGAGCATCGAATCGCAAGCTAACTTTGTATGGAACACGCACGCCACGCGGAACGTGCGGGAACTCTACGAGAAGTTGAAGGCCGAGCGGATCCTGGTGCGATATATGAACTATCAAGGTTGGGGCGACGGCCTGCGGATTTCCGTGGGCACCGACGAACAAATCGACGCCTGCCTGGCCCTGTTGGCAAGGATCATCTGACCATGCCCCGCACCGCCCGCATCCAGCGCAAGACGGCCGAAACCGAGATCGAGGTCGAGTTGAACCTCGACGGCGCCGGCACCGCGCAGGTGGCCACCGGCGTCGGCTTCTTCGACCACATGCTCACGCTGCTGGCCCGGCACTCGGCCATCGACCTGACGGTGCGCGCCGCGGGCGACCTGGCGGTCGATCAGCACCACACGGTCGAGGACGTCGGCATCTGCATCGGCCAGGCCATCAAACAGGCGCTGGGCGACAAGTCGGGCATCCGCCGCTACGGCCACTTCACGCTGCCGATGGAAGAGACGCTCGTGACCAGCGCCATCGACCTGAGCGGGCGCTACTACCTGGTGTTCTCGGCCCCGTTCCCCACCGCGAAGATCGGGCAGTTCGACAGTGAGCTGGTCGAAGACTTCTGGCAGGCGCTGGCGGCCAACTGCTTGTGCAACCTGCACGTCACGCTGCACCACGGCCGCAACGCGCATCACATCAGCGAAGCGATCTTCAAAGCCACGGCCCGCGCACTGCGAATGGCCGTCGAGCCCGACCCGCGGGCCACCGGCGTGCCGAGCACCAAGGGGACGCTGTAGGGCTTCGATGCCCGTTTGCGTAGCTGGCGGGTGTCATGGCTGGCTCGAAAAGACAGCCGTGCGAGCATCTTACGGGTGTCTGCTTGCGCAGCCGCCCGTGGCACCCGTGGCCGTGGCAGTCCCAGTCAGAGATTACGACCATCCGGGGGCTTACGCCCCCGGCTCGCCGCTTGGTACGCCGACTGTTGCGCCTGGTGCGCGATCTTCCGCACTGCCTGCGCCGGCTGTTACATCAGGTCGGTGGTCACGTCGTTGGCGCGGGCCACGCCCACCTGGGTGGCGTCGAACAGCAGCACCTGGCCGCAATTGCGGCAGACGAGTTGCGCCATCGCGCCGACCGGCTCGGTCGGCAGATGATCGCCGAATGGAATCAGTTCGCCCATTCGCCACTGGGTCGACTGGCACAAGCCGCACACAGGGTGTTCCACTTTCCGCCGCAGCCAATCCTCGAACGCCCGCCCTTGCTCGAATGTGAGTTTCATCACGATTCTCCCGCTTGTTAAGAACCCCTAGTGGAATTATAGGTGGTCCCGGCAAAAGGGAATGGAAGAGCAAGGCGGGAATTTCCCGGGCTGACCGCGGGCTGACCGCTTTATTCGTTAACGTAGGTTTCCAGGAATCGGGCCAGGCGGTGAAAGTCGGAGTTGGGATCGATCCGCCGCACGACGGTCACCAGAGTCTCCGGGTCGATTAGTTGTTCGAACGGGACATATTGCAGCTCGAGTTGGCCGGCGACGGAAACCATCACGCCGTCGAGCTCCTCTTCGACCAGCGCGCGGTAGGCTCCCACGCCCAGTTGGCTCCCCAGCAGCACGTCGAACGCCGAGGGCTGGCTGCAGCGGGCCTCGTAGCCGAGCTGCAAGCCGGTGATGCGGCGGCGGCGCCCGGTCTGCGACTGATACTTTTCGGCGACCAGCCGCGAGAACAGCCGGTTGAGATTGATCTGCGCGATGGCGATGTGGCCGTGCTCGTCGCGCGAAACTCCCTGCAAGTAACTCGACGGCAGGTACTCGGCCAGTCCCTCGGCCAGCACGATCACGCCGAACTCCTTGCCTTCCGATTCTTCGCGAACGCGCATCGTGGCCACGATCCGCTTGACCACTTCCTCGACGTTCATGATCGGCCGGGTGCTCTTGGCGCCGGTCGTGGGATCGACGACCTCCTCGCTGTCGAGAAAACGGCCGGTCAGGTCTTCGACGCTCATGACGAAGCTGGCTTCACCGGCCATGGCCGCGCCGTAGGCCAGCCAGCCGGCGCTGCGCCCATCGTCTCGGTCAGGTAGTACGTGCGGCCCGCCTCGGCGTCGGCCAGCAGGTTGCGAATCTCGCCGCCCAGCGCGTTGACGGCCGTGAAATATCCGAAGGTGAAGTCGATGCCCGAGTAATCGTTGTCGATCGTCTTGGGCACGTGGACGACCGTGATCCGCCGGTCGCCTTCCGGGAGCCGATCCTGGAACAGCTTGAACTTGTTGGCCGTTTTCAGGGTATCGTCGCCGCCGATCGAAACCAGCGCGTCGACGTCGAGCGAGCGCAGGGCCCGGTAAACCGTGGCCAGCGGGGCCACGCGCTCGGGATCGTTGAAGTGCGACGGATGCGAAACGTCGCGGCCCGGGTTCGCGCGGGCCGTGCCGATCAGGATGCCCTGCGAGTTGCGCAGTGCGGCGCAGCACCTTCTGATCGAGCGCGATGTAGTCGCGGCCCAGCTCCAGCGGTTTCCCTTCGCCGTAGTCGACCAGCCGGGCATAGCCGTTCATGATGCCAATCGTCTGGATCTCGTTGCGCATGAACGAATTGGCGGCCGTGGAGATCACGGCATTGGCGGCCGGCGCCGGGCCGCCGGCAAACAGGATCGCGACGCGGCGGATCGGCGTTTCGGTTTTGGGCGGGCGCGAAAGGCTCATGCGTGGCCTCGGGTTTTCTTGTTCGTGGACGCGGCGTCGCGCTTGCCAAGACGCAAGCGTTTTTAGAGCCGTGGCGGCGTGGATGCCCCGCGGTCGCGCTTTTCGCGCGGCGCCGACTCTCGCGCTATTGTGTCAATCCGCTGCGTTCGACGAAAGTGGTGTCGATGCGGCCTTCGACGAACGCGGCGTGCCCCAAGATCTCGCGGTGCAAGGGGACCGTCGTCTTGATCCCCTCGATCCGCAGCTCGTCGAGCGCCCGCAGCATGCACTCGATCGCCGCCTGGCGCGTCGGCTGGTGCACGATCAGCTTTCCGATCATCGAATCGTAGTGCGGCGACACGACGTAGCCCGGGTGGGCGTGCGAATCGAACCGCACGCCGAAGCCGCCGGGCACGAACATCTGCTCGATCTTCCCCGGCGAGGGCTGAAAATTCTTCTTCGGATCCTCGGCGTTGATCCGGCACTCGATCGCCGCGCCGCGGGTCACGATGTCCCCTTGCGCAAAGGGCAAGGGCTCGCCGGCCGCCACGCGAATCTGCGCCTTGATCAGGTCGATGCCCGTGACCATCTCGGTGACCGGGTGCTCGACCTGGATGCGGGCGTTGACCTCGATGAAATAGAAATTGCCCGCATTGTCGACGATGAACTCGACCGTGCCGGCGTTCGTGTAGCCGGCCGCCTTGATCAGCCGCACGGCCGCTTCGCACATGGCCACGCGCTGCTCGGCGGTGAGCACCGGCGAGGGGCTCTCCTCGATCAGCTTCTGGTGCCGCCGCTGGGTCGAACAATCGCGCTCCCACAGGTGTACGACGTTGCCGTGCAGATCGGCCAGCACCTGCACCTCGACGTGGCGCGGGTGCTCGATATATTTTTCCAGGTAAATGCTGCCGTCGCCGAAGGCCGCCTCGGCCTCGGTGCGGGCTTGCTGCAGCGCGGTCTTCACGCCAGGTCGTTGAGCGCCACGCGCATGCCGCGCCCGCCGCCGCCGGCCGAGGCTTTCACCAGCACCGGAAAGCCGATTTCGTGCGCCATGCGCAACGCATCCGACTCGTCGGAAATCAGGCCCTGGCTGCCCGGCACGACCGGCACCTGCGCTTGCGCGCGAGTTTCCGCGCGGCGTTCTTGTCGCCCAGCCGGGCCATGGCTTCGGGCGTGGGGCCGATGAAGTCGATGTTGCAACTGCGGCAGACTTCGTTGAAGTGGGCGTTCTCCGAAAGAAAACCGTAGCCCGGGTGGATCGCCTGCACGTTGCCGATTTCGGCAGCGCTGATTACGCGGTCGATCTTGCGGTAGCTTTCGCCCCCTTTGGGCGGGCCGACGCAGAAGGCCTCGTCGGCCAGTTGCAAGTAGGCGGCGCCGCGATCGGCCTCGCTGAAAATCGCCACCGTCTCGACACCCAACTCGCGGCAGGCGCGAATGATGCGCAAGGCGATTTCGCCGCGATTGGCTACCAGGATTCGCTTGTACATCAAAACTTGCCGTTGACCGGAGCGGAAACCAACGACGGCACCGCCACGATATCCCGAGGCTCACGCCCCGGGGCTCGCCACGCCGAGCCGTTACTTGTGCGGATCGATCTTGAACAAGGCCTGCCCGAATTCCACCGGCTCACCGTTTTCCACCAACACGGCCACGATCTGGCCGGAGACTTCGGCCGGAATTTCGTTGAAGACCTTCATGGCTTCGATGATGCAGACCGTGGTCGTCGGGCCGACGTGGTCGCCCACTTTCACAAACGCCGGCGTCTCGGGGCTCGGCGAACCGTAGAACGTGCCGATCATCGGGCTGTTGATCGTCGGCAGGCCCTCGGTGCCGCGCGCCTCGCTCGGAGCGGCCTCGGCCGTCGGGGCCACGGCCGCAGCGGCGGCCGGCCGCGGTGGCGCGGTCGTGATGATCGGCTCGCCCCCTTTGCGAAGCCGGATGCGCAGGTCCCCCTGGCGAAGGTCGACTTCCGCCAGGTCGTGCTCGTTCATCAGCTCGACCAGCCGGCGGATCCGCTTGATCTCGAATATATCGCCTTGATTCGGGCCCGAAGCGGCCATTATCCGTTCTCCCAACTTCCCAGCGGCAGCGTGCGGCCGGCGGCGCGCCATCCTGTCGCCGGCCGGCCGGCGGCCCTGCGCGTGGACTGCACGGCGCGCCGTGCACCCAGAGCAACCGGCCCGCGACAAGCGCGGTCTATCGAACGATCAGCGCACAAGGGCGTCTTCCCACTGTTTTCCGAGCGTCGTCAGGACCTGGCAGCCGTCTTTGGTCACCAGCACGTCGTCCTCGATTCGCACGCCGCCAAAGCCGGGCAAATAGATACCCGGTTCGACCGTGACCACCATGCCGGCTTCGAGCTTCACCTGCTGGCCCGCGGCCAGCCGCGGTGCTTCGTGAATCTCCAGGCCGATTCCATGCCCCAGGCCATGGCCGAAATTGGCGCCAAAGCCGGCCTTGCCAATGACCCCGCGGGCGACCTGGTCGACGTCGTGACAGGTCACGCCCGCGCGGACGGCGGCGATGGCCTGCTCCTGCGCCGACAACACAACTCTATATATCCGTTCAAGTTTGGGCGAGATTTTACCGGTGACTAAAACTCGCGTCAAGTCGCTCTTGTAGGGCCCCCCGTCGGCTCCCCAATCGACCAGCACGAAGCCGTCGGCCCCGATTCTCTGGTCGGTCGGGCGCGCGTGCGGCAACGCCGCGCGGGCCCCCACGGCCACGATCGACGGAAAGCTGCACCCCTTGGCACCGTACAGCCGCATCTGGCTCTCCAGCTCGTCGGCCACCTCTTTTTCCGTGCGCTCCGGCCGCAGCGAGACCCGCAACACGTTGAAGGCCCGCTCGGCATACCAGATCGCGCGGCGGATGTCGGCCACTTCCTCCTTGTCTTTCACGACGCGCAACAGCTCGACGAGGTTTTCCGTGGCCACAAGTTCGGCCTTGGGCAGCGCCGCGGCAATCTGGTCGCGCAATCCCACGGTCATCGACGAACCTTCGATGCCCAACCGCGTCGCGCGGGCCTCCTTGGCGATGCGCGCCAGGGCCTCGATCATGCCGGTCCCCGGCGGGCGAATCGAAGCCTCCAGCCCCGGGCACTCCTCGGCCAGTTGGGTCGTGTAGCGCGGGTCGCTGACGACGATCTCATCCTTGCCCAGCAGCATCAGGTAGCTGTCATCGCCGCTGAAGCCGGTGAGATAGGTGACGTTGGTGAAGTTGGTGACCAGCAGGGCGTCGAGCCCGGCCTTGCGCAGGCTGCGTCGCAGCTTGTCGCGTCGCGCGGCGTAGCGACTCATGGAGTTCCTTCTTTGCTTGCCGTGGCGGGTAGAAGTGGTGGCTTCAGTCGCCCCCTGTGCTAACATCGCCGCCGCGTCCTGACAAGGGTCCTGGCCCCGCCGCCCGGCCCTGCCCGCCCCAGTGGATCGACCGCGGGTCAATTGTCAGGGGCCAGCAACGGGTGCCACGGGCGGCTGCGTAGCAGACACCCGTGATTTCGCACTGCTGGACAAGCTGGACAAGCCAGCAGTGGCACCCTGCATGACGAAATAGCGTAGTCAGTGCACTCGATGCCGCGACGGGCTCGCGGCTTAGCAGACCCCTCGCCGCCGTGTTACAATCGGGGGAGTCGGCACGGCAGACCGAGCGCGAACTCCATGGGCGTCCAGAAAGCATGACGAGACGCAAACGCCAATCCAGGGCGAAGAACAAGCTGCAAGGCTCGCTCGAGAACGCCTTGATCAAGTCCGAGCCGGCCCCCGTCACCCAGGTGCCCGCGATCGACCTGCAGACCGCGGCGGTTGCCATTCGCCGATCCGGCCTGTTCAACGCCGAGTTGGAATGGGCCATCGACCTCATCGCCCGCGAACGCGTCTATCGAGCCATGCTCGCCCGGTTGCGTCTTAGCCTGCTGACAACGCATACGGCGATCAATGAGGACGACTTGGGCTGAGGGCCCGCCGAAGCTCCGCCCAAGATTGCCCTCCCGGCCCGCGCCGTCCTGGGCAACGCTTGCGTCTTGGCAGGCCCCGCGCTGGCCCATCGCCCGCGTCCTTTCGGCGCGTTACGATACAGGCCTATGACCCCCTCGCGCCTCGAAGAGCTGGCCCGGCAGTTGCTCGACGGAAAGCTTGCGCCTCGACGAGTTCGTGGCTGCGGTGGGCCGCGGGCCGCTGACGGCCGATCTGGCCGAAGTGCAATTGGATCTCGATCGCCCGCGGCGCTGCGGCTATCCGGAGGTCGTGTTCGGCCAGGGAAAGTCGGTTGCCACGCTCGACAAGACGTTCCATCGCCTGCTGGCCGAGCAGGTAGACGTGCTGGCCACGCGAATCTCAGCCGAGCAGGCCGCTGAGTTGCTCGTCGCCTTTCCCCAGGCCGAGTACAACGCGCTGGGCCGCACGATTCGCCTTCCGGTCCCACGGCCCGACGGCAAACCGGCGCCGGTCGGTGGCCGGGTGGCGATCGTCACCGCGGGCACGAGCGACCTGCCGGTGGCCGAAGAGGCCCGCGAGACCCTGTTGTGGATGGGGGCCGACGTGACGATGAGCATCGACGTGGGCGTGGCAGGGCCCCATCGCTTGATCGAACACCTGGCGACGTTGGAAACGGCTGACGCCGTAGTGGTCGTGGCAGGCATGGAAGGCGCACTGCCCAGTGTCGTCGGCGGGCATCTTGCGTGTCCCGTGATCGGCGTGCCCACCAGCGTCGGCTACGGGGCCAATTTGGGAGGAATTTCGGCGCTGTTGAGCATGCTCAATAGCTGCGCGGCCAACGTGACCGTGGTCAACATCGATGCCGGTTTCAAGGGGGGCTTCGTGGCCGGTTTGATCGCCGCCCGCGTGGCCGCGGTCCGCGAGGCCAAACGATAACGCAAGTCATTCCGACGCCCCGGGCCCGACCGGAGAAGCCATGGCCAAAGCCGAAGCCACCTCGCCGCCGCTGCCGCGGCTGCCCGCCCGCAAAGCAGACAGCCACAAGGGCGATTTCGGCCGAGCGCTGCTGGTTGGCGGCTCGCAAGGCATGCCCGGGGCGATCGCGCTGGCCGGCATGGCCGCGGCCCGCAGCGGCGCGGGGCTGGTCAAGCTGGCCACGTCGATTGCCTGCCAGAGCGTCGTGGCCTCGTTCGAGCCGAGCCTGATGACGATCGGCTTACCGGCCGATGCGTCGGGTCAGATCGCCGGCTCGGCCTGGGCCCATTTGGAACAGGCGGCCGCCGAAGCCACGGCGCTGGGCTGCGGTCCGGGCCTGGGCCGCTCGATGGAACTGGTCGAGCTGGTTGGCTGGCTGTATCAACGCACCACCCAGCCGATCGTGGTCGACGCCGACGCGCTCAATGCCCTTTCGCAGAACTCCGACGCGCTGGCCAAGCCTGGCGGGCCACGCGTGTTGACGCCGCATCCCGGCGAATTCGCCCGCCTCACGGGCGGCCGCATTCCCGCGGCCAGCCAGCGCGAGCCGGCGGCCCGGCGGCTCGCGGCTGACAGCGGCACGGTCGTGGTGCTCAAGGGGCATCACACCGTCGTCACCGACGGCAGCAACATGGCGATCAACGCCACCGGCAACCCAGGCATGGCCACTGGCGGCACGGGCGACGTGCTGACCGGCATCATCACGGCGCTGCTGTGCCAGGGGCTGGCGCCGTTCGAGGCGGCTCAGTTGGGCGTGCATGTGCATGGGCTGGCCGGCGACCTGGCGGCCGAGGAGCTGGGCGAAGTGTCGCTCGTCGCCAGCGATCTGGTGCGCTATCTGCCGAACGCCTGGCGGGCCGTCGAGGCACGTTGATCGGGTCGCTACCCGCCGCGGCTGGCCGCCAATTCACGGCAGCAAGGATTCCCTGCGAAGTATTTGACAATCCCCTCTTTTTGGGCGAGGTTGTTACCCATCGAATGCGGCGTGTCGTGGCGCTTCGACGCCGCACGGAGCGCATTCAGGTTGAAGATGGTTTTTGTTCGGGTGCCGAAGCGCCGGGTTCGTCCCGCGATCCCCAAAATCAGGCACGGAGCTTGTGCTATGGCTGCCCCCAAACCGGAACGTTCAACCCGCCGCGGCCTGTGGCTCCAGATGGCTCGACGCTCGGCGGTCGTGTATTCGATGATCCTGCTGCTGGCCCTTGGCGCCCGGCCGGTTTCGGCGGCCAGGTCGGCCAATGCCGACGACTCACCGGGCGTCGAATCGTCCGGCGCGACGCCGAACGACGGGACCAAGTCCAAGAAGTCGCGCAGCGCCGCGAGCCCGAAGTCTTCCAAGTCGGGGACCGCGAAATCGACGAAGCCCGCCAGGCCCGCCGGCCCGCCGCGGTTGAACTACGCCTTCAAGGAAGGCCAGCGCTACGTGTATGAAGTCGAAATCGTCCTCGACCTCGGCGACAGCACGCGCACGATAGCCGGCTACAGCACGTACACCGTCAAGCGGGCCGACGAGGACGAAGCCGTTCTGGAACACGACGGCACGCTGACCACGCGCTCGCAGTCGCAGGGGGGCCGGGCCCGCTTCGACCCGCGGCATCGCGCGGCGATGTCGAGCTTTCCCTCGACGTTCGGCGGGCGCGGAGAGTTGACGGTCGGCGCGTCCGGGGCGGTGATCAAGAACACGAGCAACGGCACGCAATTGCCGTTTTTGTTGGGTCCGCTGTCGACGCTGATCGTCGAGCCTCTTTCGCCCGACAACGAGCCGACCTGGAAGGTCTCGGACAACCTGGCGGTCGTGGGCAAATCGAGCGCGGCGCGCAACGCCAGCCCGGCGTCGCGCGCCCGGGCACGTTTTGGTCGGCCGTCGGGCCAGCCGGAGCGCCCGGCGTTCGCCAGCGGAGCCACGGAAGAAGCCAAATACTCGCGCAGCGCGGCCAAGGGCAACCTGGTGAAAATCAAGAAGCACCTGGAGCTCAAGACCGAGGCGGCCAGCGAAGAAGTTCCGGCGATGCAAAGAACCAGCGAGGGAGAGATCACGTTCGACGTTGGCGCGGGCGTGCCAAAAAAGGCGGTGTTCAAGGAGGTATTGCGGGTCGCCGCGGCCAGCGCTCCGTTGACCGTGACCTACCGACTGCTCAGCGACGCGGAAGTCGCCCGGCTCGACAAGGAAGCGGCCGAACGCAAAGCGGACCGCGAGGCCAAGGAGGCCGACGCCAAACGCCCGCTCGACGATGCCGACGTCAAGACGCTGTTGTCCGAATTGAAAGTGCCGGCCAAGGCTCGCAGCGCCGCCGATCGTTTGGCCAAGGGCCCAGCCAACGACCAGCGCGAACAGGTGGCCAAGGCGCTGGGGAAGCTGTTGAGCGACAAGGACGACGGCACGCGCACCAGCGCGGCCAAAGCGCTCATTGCCTGGGGCACGAGCGACAACGTGCCGGCCCTGGTCAAGGCGCTGCAGAGCGACAACGTATTTCTTCGTTCGGAAGCGATCAAGGCGCTCGGCACGCTGAACGACAAGCGCGGCGCCGAGGCGGTCGCCAGCCAGCTGCCCAACGATCGCCACAACGCCGGCGAAGCGCTGGCCGCGATGGGGGACGTTGCCGAGCCGTACGTGATTCCGCTGTTGCAGGACCTCGACGAAGGCGTCCGCAGCGAGGCGTGCAAGGTCCTGGCCAAGATCGGCACGGAAAAATCGTGCGCCGCTCTGGAGGTTTTGGCCGGCCGCGCGCGGGGCTTCGATGCCGGCGAAGCCAGGAAGGCGCTCAAGCAAATCGCCTCGCGTGAATAGCCGGAACCGCGCTAGTGGACCGCACGGCTGGCTTCCGAGGCGGGTTCGCCCGGCTGGCCGTTGGCGCTCGGGGGCGCTTGTCGGGTTCTTCCCACTCGCTGGCCAACGTCGCGTCGAACACCTTCTCGAACAGCTTGCTGCGCTTGCGGGCTCCCCAGATGTCGACTTCGGGGAAATGCCGGGAGGCCAGGCGCATCGTGATGTCGCCGTGGTGGCCGAATTCGAGGCGCACGGCCGTGACTTGCTGCGTGTTGCTGCGGTCAAGCCCGCCGGCGACGCGAAGGATGGCGGCCATCTGGCGGACGCGCCGTTGCTCGGCGGTCGACAATTGGCTGAAGTTGGCGTGCTTTCGCTTGGGCTCGGCGCCCCGATGATACCGGGCCACGTTGGCCACGATCACCAGTTCGTTCGGCTGAAAACCTTCCAGCCGGCTGTGCAGAATCAGGTGGTAGCTGTGCTTGTGATGCTGGTCGTAGTTGATCAGGTAGCCCACGTCTTGCAGGTGCGCCGCCGCCTCGAGCAGATTCCGATCGGATGCTGCCAGGTCGCAGTGCTCGGCCAGCTGCGCGAAGATCGAGCCGGCCAACCTGGCGACGTGGCGGCTGTGGGCCATCTCGCAACCGCAACTGGCAGCCAGCCGCTCGATGGCCGTGTCGCGATCGTCAGGCTTTTCGCCCCTGCGCCGATCGATTGATCGATCATCGACAACAACAGTCCGTCGCGCACTCCGCGGTTGTGCACCTGCACGACATTGACTTCGAAGCGGTTCATCACGCGGTCGATGATCGCCAGCCCGGCTACGATGATGTCGGCCCGATCGGGGCTCAACCCGGGGACGCCCGCCCGGTCCTTGAGCGACGTCTTGCGCAGCCGCTCGAGCAGGTGTCGCACATCGGCCCGCGTGACCTGGTAGCCGCGCATCGGCACGCCGTCCTGGCCCTTGGAGGCCATGACCATGGCGGCCAGGTTCGTGAACGTGCCGCCCGAGCCGAACAGCGTGTGCGGCACGAACACCGGGTGCTTCGTGTGTTTGCGCAGGTGGCGGTCGATGGCCGTGAGCAGGGCGGCGAACCCTTCGCTCGTGCCGCTGTCGGCGTGCAGTTCGCTGAGCCGCACGGCGCCGAGCTGCGTGGTATAGACGGCCTCGATCAGGTTGCCGTAGGCCAGCACGATCTCGGTGCTGCCGCCGCCGATGTCGACCACGGCCACGTTCTTGCCCGACAGGTCGAACGCCCGCTGCACGCTGGCAAAGGCCAGCCGGGCTTCCTGCTCGGCGCCGATCACCTCGATGTCCAGCCCGAGCTCTTCGCGGGCCCGGCGGCAGAATTCTTCGCCGTTGGCGGCCTCGCGGACGGCGCACGTGGCGATGGTCTTCAAATCGGTGATCTGGAAGCCCTCGGCGATCTGCTTCATGCGCCGCAAGGCCGAGAGCGACTTTTCGATGGCCTGTGGGTCAAGCCGGCCGGTGGTGCTGAGATGCTCGCCGAGCCGGGTCGAGTCCTTCTCTTCGTCGAGAATGCGGTAGTTGCCGCCACGCAACGGCTCGGCCACGATCAGGCGAATGCTGTTCGTGCCGATGTCGATCGCCGCCAGGCGATGGGCCAGATCGCGTGAAAGAAAGAACTGCTTTTCTTCCATGGAGTCTCCGCTGTCGACCAGGCGCCTGTCCGACAAAAGGATAGCACACCAGGGCCGTTTGACTCTAGCGGCCCACATCGTGCGCCTGCCGCGGGCGTTGACCCCGTTGGCACCGGGGCCCCATAATTCGCCTGGAAACCCTTGCGCCTCCCCCTGGTCTCCCCCTTCGCTACGAACGACGTGAAGCTGCTTCGCCAACTTGCCGACCTGCCCCGCGAATTCCAAGGCGGGGCCGTGACGATCGGCAACTTCGACGGCGTCCACCTGGGCCATGCTCGGATCGTCGACCGGGCGATCGAGCGGGCCCGTGACCTGGACGGGCCGGCCGTGGTATTCACCTTCGACCCGCACCCGGTGCGAATCCTCCGCCCGATCGAGGCGCCACCCCCGCTGACCTGGACCGATCGCAAGGCGGCGCTGCTGGCGCGGCTGGGCGTCGACGCGGTCGTCGCCTACCCGACCGACGAGGCCCTGCTGCAATTGACGCCCCGGGAATTCTTCGACGAGATCATTCGCGCCGGGCTGGGGGCGCGGGCGATCGTCGAGGGGCCGAACTTTTTTTTCGGTCGCGGCCGCACTGGCACGATCGAAGTGCTCGGCCAACTAGCCGCCGAGGCGGGTATCGCGCTGGACGTCGTCGAGCCCTTGAAGATCGGGGGCGAGTACGTTTCCAGCTCGCGCATTCGGCGGCTGATCGCCGCCGGCCACGTCGACGCGGCACGCGAGCTGCTCACTGAACCCTATCGCATCCGCGGCATGGTCGTCCACGGCGCGGGGCGAGGGTTGAAGCTCGGCTTCGGCACCGCCAACGTCGACGCCATCGACACGCTGCTGCCGGCTTTGGGCGTTTACGCCGGGCGGGGTTTCGTCAACAATAGGCGCCTGCCCGCGGCGATCAACATCGGGCCCAGCCCCACTTTCGGCGAAATCAGTCCGAAGGTCGAAGTGCACCTGGTTGGCTGGGACGGCAGCCCGCTGTATGGCCAGCCGCTGGAGGTCGACTTTCTCGCGCCGCTGCGCGGGATCGAACGTTTCGATGGGCCGGCGGCACTCGTGGAACAACTGGCCAAGGATGCGGCGGCCGCGCGAACCATTTTCCAGAATTACGAATTGGCCGACAAACTGGCCGGCCCTTCCGACTCGCCCTAGCGGATGACCGAAACCATGCCGATCGACTGGCCCCGTTTCTCGAAGCTCGTCAACTCCCACGACCGCTTCCTGCTCACCAGCCACATTCGCCCCGATTGCGACGCGCTGGGCAGCGAACTGGGAATGGCCGAGGTGATCGACGCCCTGGGCAAAGAGGTGCTGATCGTCAACGCCCAGGCCACGCCGCCCAATCTCCAATTCATCGACCCCAAGCGACGGCTGAAGACGCTCGGCGTCGACATCCAGCCGTTCGAGCTGGAGAAGGCCGAAGTGCTGATGGTGCTGGACACCAGCGCCTGGGCCCAGTTGGGCACGATGGCCGAAGTGGTCCGCGCCACTCGGGCCCACAAGCTGATCATCGACCATCACGTCGGCGAAGACGACATGGGCGCCGAGCTGTTCAAGAACGCGCAGGCCGAGGCCAGCGGGCGGCTGGTGCTCGAGGCGGCCCACCATCTGGGCGTGCGCGTCACACCCGAAATGGCCCGCCCGCTGTTCGCGGCCATCGCCACCGACACCGGCTGGTTTCGCTTCGCGTCCACCTCGGGCACGACCTTGCGTCACGCGGCCGAGCTGGTCGAGGCCGGCGCCGTGCCCAGCGAGCTGTATGCGGAGCTCTACGAGCAAGACTCGCTCGCGCGGCTCAAGCTGCGCGGCCGCATCCTGGCTCGCACGGAGACGGAGCTCGATGGACGTCTGACCCACACGGCGGCGCTCAAAGAGGATTTCGAGGCCACCGGCGCCCTGGTGACCGACACGGAAGACGTCATCAACCTGACGCTGGGAATCGCCGGCACGCAAGTGGCCGTGATCCTGGTGGAGCAACCGACCGGCGGGTTCAAGCTGAGCTTTCGCAGCCGCTCGGGGGCCATCGATTGCAACCAATTGGCCAGGCAGTTCGGCGGCGGCGGCCACAAAGCGGCGGCCGGCGCGTTCATCAACGCGCCCTGGCCCGCGGCCCAGTCGATGGTGCTTGACGCTGTGCGCGCCGCTATGCGATAATTTTCTGCAAGTCGTGATGCCAGCGTCGCGTGCGGCGAACCAATCGCCCCTGCGGCTGCGGCCAGCGCGGCGTGTTGTAAGACCTGCCCGGACGAGACGGCCCCAGCCTGCCCTGCCCCACCGATCAGCCTGGCGGTCCGGCGTCTCCCAAACTGCTCGGCACCCACCACAAGCGGCCATGTTCGTGCAACCAACCGCATGTCGGGCGCCAACCGTGGCCGCCTGACCAGCCTGATTCTTCTACAATTACGACGCGGCCTGGCTGGCGAGCAATCGAGATCGGCCGCTGGCGCGGAGGTCCCATTTGATGACAAACGTCTCGCCAGATCGCCCGCAGCCGGCGGCCACCTCGGCGCCGCGGCGGCGATTCTTCGTCGAAGCCGCCACGGTCGTGATCGGCGCGCTGGTCGCACTGGTGCCATTGGCCACGGGGTTGTTTGCCTTTTGCGATCCCTTGCGGCGCAAAGGCGGCGGCGCCAAGTTCGTCCCCGTAGCGCCGCTCGATGCGGTGGCCGACGACGGCATTCCGCGGGCCTTCCAGGTCGTCACCGAGCAGGCCGACGCCTGGAACCGCTCGGTCGAGCCGATCGGCGCGGTGTACCTCCGCCGCAAAGCCGGCCAGGAGACGCCCGATTGCCTGTCGGCCACCTGCCCCCACGCCGGCTGCTTCGTGGGCTACGACGCCCAGGCGAACTGCTTCAAGTGCCCCTGCCATAACAGCACGTTCGCCGTTGACGGGCAGATTATCGAGCCCAGCCCCAGCCCACGGCCGATGGACGCGCTGGCGTGCAAGGTGGCTGGCCCGGAAGTGCTCGTCCAATACGAGAATTTCTATTCCGGCAAAACCGAGAAAGTGGCCAAGCCATGAAGGCGGTCCTCGACTGGCTCGACAGCCGCACCGGAGTGCGCGAGATCGTCCGCCACGCGCTCTACGAGAGCGTGCCCGGCGGCGCGCGGTGGCGCTACGTGTGGGGCAGCACGCTGGTCTTCGCGTTCGCCACGCAAGCCGTCACGGGCCTGTTTCTGTGGATGTTCTACAGCCCCAGCGCCAGACGGCCTGGGAAAGCGTGTTCTACCTGCAATACGAGGTGGCCGGCGGCTGGCTGTTGCGCGGGCTGCACCACTTCATGGCCCAGGCGATGGTCGTGCTGATGGCCTTGCACCTGGCGCAAGTCGTGATCGACGGCGCATACCGTCGCCGCGCGAGGTGAACTTCTGGCTCGGGCTGGTGCTGATGCAGATCGTGCTGGGCCTGTCGCTCACCGGCTACCTGCTGCCCTGGGACCAAAAGGGTTACTGGGCCACGCGGGTGGCCACCAACCTGTTGAGCATCGTGCCGCTCGTCGGCCCCTCGCTGCAGCAACTCGTCGTCGGCGGCTCCGATTATGGACATCACACGCTGACGCGATTCTTTGCGCTGCACGCGGGCTTGCTGCCGGCGCTGCTGGTGGCGGTGCTCGTCGTGCACGTGGCGCTGTTTCGCCGTCACGGCCTGTGTTACAAGCAGCCCTGCAAGAAGCCCGACGCGATGTTCTGGCCCGATCAATTGCTCAAGGATGCCGTGGCCTGCCTGGGCGTGCTGGTGGTCGTGCTCCTATTGACTGTGCGGCCATTCAACCTGTTTTTGGGGGAGCACAGCCCCGAGGGGGCCATCGTCCAACGCGGCGCCGAGTTGGGGGCGCCGGCCGATCCTTCGGATCAATACCTGGCCGCCCGGCCCGAGTGGTACTTCCTGTTCCTGTTCCAGTTCCTCAAGCTGTTCGAGGGGGGTGGAGAACGGGGCGAGCTGCTGGGCGCGATCGTGATTCCCGGTGCCGTGATGCTGGCCTTGGCGCTGATGCCCGCTATCGGCCGCTGGCGGCTGGGCCATCGCTTCAACATCGCGCTGCTGTGCGTGCTGTTGGCGGGCATCGCGCTGCTGACCGGCTCGGCGCTGGTCGAAGATTACCGCTGGAAGTGGGCCGACCACGAGCAGTATGCCGAACTGGCCAAAACCGTTGACGAGGTCGGGCGCGATCCCGACAAGATCGCCGCACATTTTCAGAACGACACCGCGAAAATCACTGAATACAAAGCACAACTAGTCCGTTACGAGAAACTGAAGAAGTCGCAGGAATACCTGCAAGCCGTCGACGAGGCCCAGCTCGACTCCGAGCGGGCCGTCGAGCTGGCGTCGTCCGAAAACGGCATTCCCACCTCGGGCGCGATCACACTGGTGCGCGACGATCCCAAGACCCAGGGCCCCAAGCTGTTTGCCCGCCATTGTGCCAGTTGCCACACGCACCTGCCGCCCGACGAAGCGGGCGCCATGGCGGCCGAATTCGCCAAGGCCACGGCGCCCGACCTGTGGCGTTTTGCCGATCGCGCGTGGATCGCGGGCTTGCTGAACCCGAAGCGCATCGTGGGCCCCGACTATTTCGGCAACACCAGCCATGGCGAAGGCGAGATGGCCGGTTTCGTCGAGGAAACGCTGGCCGACTGGCCCTCGAACGAAGTCAAAAGCGTCGTGGCGGCCCTCTCGGCCGAAGCCCACTTGAAGAGCCAGGCCGAGGCCGACACCCGCGATGCGGCCCAAATCGAGGCCGGACGCAAGCTGATCGCCGACGGCGATCGCTGCGCCTCGTGCCACAAGTTTCACGACGCGGGCGAGTTAGGCAGCGCGCCGGACCTGACCGGTTACGGCTCGCGCGAGTGGCTGGTCGGCATGATTCGCGATCCCAAGCACGAGCGCTACTATCGCGACGACAACGACCGCATGCCCGCCTTTGCCGAACACCCGGACGACGCGGCGGAGAATCGCCTGGAGTCGCACACGATTGAAATCCTCGCCGACTGGCTCCGCGGCAATTGGTACGAGCCGCCGCCGGCAGAGGCCGGCAACGCGCCCGCCGAGAAGGACGAGTGAATCGGGCAACTGCGCGCTGCTGTCTTCGCAACGGCGGGTTGTGCGATTGAATGCTGCGCGTTCGAGGTTTGCGGCTCGCGCTGCATCTTGCGGATGCCGGCTTCCAGCTCCTCGATCGAGCTGCCCGACTGGTCGGCCGCGTGCCGCAGCTCGGAGAGGGTCTCGACGGAGAGGCCTGTTCGCTGCCGCATCTTGTCCAGCTCGTCGCCCGTGTGTGTGAAGGCCCGCAGGGCCACGCCGCCGATGGCCACGCCCGCGCTGATCCCGGCGGCACCGGCGATGGCGAACCCCTTGGCGAAGCTGGCCAGGTGCGATAGCGCCCCGCGCAGGCCCTTGAGGAAGGCGCTGTTTTTCAACGTCAGTTCGACGTAGGCGCCGCCGGCCTTGATGTCGCTGCGTCCTGGCATCTATCACTCGCTTGGGTCAGCCTGAGTCGGACTCTTGGCTATACTGCAGTCATGGATCCGGATTTGGGCTTTCCTGTGGTGGAGATTCCTCCTACGGCGGTGCTGTCGCGTCAGACCGCCGTCGACTACCTCATTGACTGGCTTGTAGCGCAGCACCGGATCAAGGCTCTCGACGTCGAAACGATCAAACGAGAGCTCACGCGACGCGAATCTCTTGGCTCGACCGCCATCGGGCAGGCAGTTGCAATCCCACATGTTTTCAGCGACATCGACGAAATTGCGGGTGTCATTGGACGTTCCGCACAGGGAATCATTTGGCCAGGTGGAGCAGACGGAACTCCAGTCAGATTGGTTTGTCTCGTAATTACTCCAGTCGCGCGGCGCAGCGAGTGGATTGCAACGCTCGAGAATCTGTCTACTCAGCTGCAGCATTTGAGGGAGTCATAGATTCACCGCCTGCAGGATCGCCGGGTTGTAAGGGATCGTTTCACTTTGGGCTTCGCTGCCGGACGTCGCTCCCAAGAACCGTGCCCGGCCTTTGACCATCATGAACAACTCTCGCAGCGTGCGGCCGTCGGGGTGAATGCCTACGATGCCGGCGAACTCGTAGCAGAGCTCGACGGGGTCAACAGTTTCTGAACCGCCGCGTCCAGCTCGGCCTCCATCGTCGCCACGAGCTGCCCCGCCAGCTTCGGGTCGTTGATCTTCATCAGCGCCCGCTCCAGGCCCAGCTTCCGCACCTCCGCGTCCTTCTGCGCAATCGCCTTGAGGATCCTGCGGATCCCATCCTGGAAAAAATCGGCGATGCCTCCGTCCATCGCGATGGTGGCGCGTTCGATGGCGTCACCCACTAGAGCAGGCCCCGAATTGTTCGTCCGAAATGCCGCGCTCCTGCGCCTCCTTCTGGCACAAGAGGTACAGCGTGTTGACCAGCAGCACGACGTCGCGGCGAAGCTGGAGCTGCGTCTCGCCGGTCGGGTCGCCCAGGTCGATGCCCGTGCAGCCGCGGCCCTGCAGGTGCTTGCAGCGCTCGACGTCGCAGGTGGCCGCGCGAATCCGCAGGATCGTCGGCGCGTCGAGCCTGATCGTCCACTCGCGGTCGTTGGCGTCTTTGAAGGTTGGCATGGCGGTCTCTTTAGACGTAGAGCTCCGGCGCGCGGCCGTAGCTGCGGCTGGGCGTCAGGCTGAACTGCAGCGACTGCTCGCCGTTGAGCGGCTTGCCGCGCTGCACGGTGCCGGTGCAGTCGCCATCAAATCCTTTGCCGGCGGCGTAGTCCTTCATGCGGATCGCCACGCCGGTGCCCGCATAGACGGCCGTGAGCAGGGCCTCGAGCGCCGTGTCGGTCGTGTCCTTGATCATCGTGAACTCGATGGTCACCTTGCGGATCGTGACGTCCTCGGTTTCGATCGGTGGCGCTGAGCCATCGCCGCGGATCGTGGTGCTGCCCTTCTCGACGCGAAGCTGACCAGATGCGAGAGGGCACCGCGCAGACCCTTGAGAATGGCGCTGTTAAGCAGTGTCAGTTCGACGTATGCACCGCCGGCCTTGATGTCTGCGCGTCCAGCCATGACTCATATCGCGCCGGGCGCACGGCATCCTAACAGCGTGTTGCTGGCCGATTCCAGGAGAGGAAGTCGATGGATTGCCGCCTCGGAAGGTGCTAAATTGCTGACCGCGCCCGCCATAGTTCCGGCATCAGCGATCAACGCCGAGGCACGACCGATGAATGACGATTTTGTCACGCTGTATTCCTTCGACAGGTGGGCGAATAGCACGATGCTCGACGCGTGCCGGAAACTCTCGCCGGAGCAGTATGCGGCTGAGCCGGTCCCTGGTTGGCCGCCTGTTCGTTTCACCATCTTTCACCTTGCAGCCGTCACCGACACCTGGGTGCGCGGTTTGGTCAACGATCCAGACCAGCGTTTTCCAGCCGAAGCCGAGGTTCCAACGCCAGACGCCGCAGCAAAAATGCTCGGCCGGGCCTACAGGAATATCGATAAGCTGCTTCCCTCGCTTACGTCAGAACGATTGGTGACGCCGCAAAACTTTCTATGTGGCGGGCAGGTCGTGGTGGCACCGCCGTGGGCCGTGCTTCGACATGTCGTTAATCACGCTACCTATCACCGTGGCCAGGTCGCGTCAAAGCTCAAACGGTTTGGCATCCAGCAGCCGGACACCGACTTCGTCGATTGGGTGATCGCCGAGTCCGTCTGCAAACACTAATCGCCCACCGCCGAAATAGCTTGTGGGACAGCAACACGCAATTAGGCCCGCTTGGCGCTCCATTGGGCGCGCCAGAGTCTTCGGAGGCCCCATCGGAGCGGCTGGCAGCCGGGCGCGGCGGGGCTCAGTTTTTCCCTAGCTTTCCCGGCTTCGCCAGCAGGGTTCGCCTGACCGGCAGGCTCGGCGAATTCGGTTCAGTTTCGCACCGCCGCTTGCCGATGCACTGATTGCTCGCTTGTCCGACGACTTGAAGTCTTCGGTGGGCTCACGTCCGCGCGGGGGGTAGTGGCCATGTGGTGCAAGCACTGTCAGCAAGACACTCCGGGCATCAGCTCTGCGGATAAGCTGCGCATCTGCTGTTCGAAGTGTGGCAACGTGCAGTCGGGGCAGGAGGCTGGCGCCGGCGGTCCGTCGCTGGCCAGTTCGGCCTCGGCGGGGCTCGATTTGGGCGGCGTCTCCTCGCTGGCCGGCTATCCGAGCTTCGACCAGTGGGAGATGGAACAAAACGTCCGCCGCTTTCAGGCGCAGCTCGGCGGCAGCCACCCAAAATCGACCACCCGAGTGCCGCGTGCCGCTCCACCGCTGTCCGCGGCTCCTCAGCCCGCGCCCGACACGCCGCGCGCACCGCGAAAGCGGAAGGCCAGGCGGCGACCGCCGGTCCGCATCGACATGGCGCACCAAGGCGCTCCGCAGCCACACCGGCCGCCGGTGGCCGGTCCGAAGCGGACTTCGTTCCTCGGCGCAATGGCGCTGGTGGCCTTTGCCGGCGGCGCTTGTTGCTGGGGTGGTCGTTCGTCGATCCTCGCGGGCAACTTTGGGATCTCGGCTTGCCGATCGCGCTGGCCGGACAGGTCGGCCTGCTGCTGGGGCTGGTGCTGCAATCGGAGCGCATCTGGCACAACAGCCGTTACGCCGTCGGCAAACTCGATCACGTCGACTCGCAACTGCACAAGCTCAAGCAGACCACCAGCATGTTGGGCGTCACCCACGGCTCGGCCGCGCAGGCCTTTTATGCCCACCTGGCCGATGAGGCCGACCCGCACCTGCTGCTGGCCGACCTGAAAGGCCAGATCGACCTCTTGGCCGTCACGCTCTCGAAGCGCAGCGCGTAGCGAAGCCGTCGAGGCGGCTCACAGTTCGAGCGGAAATGGCGTGAGCAATTCGACGCCGTCGGCCGTGACCAGATAATTGTTCTCCAGGCGGATGCCGGCCCGCAACGCGCCGCCATACAGACCGGGCTCGACGGCGAACACTTCGCCCTCTTGAAACGTGTCGTCCCACTCGGGGTTGAGGTGCGGCGCTTCGTGCGGGTAGAGGCCGATGCCGTGCCCCAGGTGGTGCTCGAATTCCCAGCGCCCCGGACGGTTGAGCCATTCGTGGGCTTCGGCGAACAGCTCGCGGCAGCTCTTGCCGGGCTTGACGGTGCCCTCGACCATCTCGAACACCGGCAGGATGTGCCGCCAGGCTGCCAGTTGTTCATCGGTGGGCTGCCCGCCGACGGCCACGACGCGGGTGTTGTCGGCAAAGTAGCCGCGAAAGGCGGGGCCCAGGTCGAGGATATACAGCTCCCCCGCTTCGATCGAGCGATTGCGCGGCTTGCCGCCCGGCTCGCCCGAGGCATAGTCATTGCCCGTGCCGGTGAGCATCTCGCCGTATTCGCGGACCGCCGCGGCTTGCAGCTCATTGAACACGTCGAGCTCGTTGACGCCCGGGGCAATAATCTCGCGGGCCCGCGCGTGCATGGCCCGAGTGCCGGCGATCGCCTTGCGCAGTCGGGCCAGTTCGTCGGCATCCTTGCGGCGGCATCGAGGTAGAGTTCCGGTTCGATATCGACCAGCTCGGCGCCGAAGCGCGTGGCCAGCTTCGGCCCGCAGGAAGAGAATTCAACGCCCAACCGCCGCGGCCTGGTGCGCTTGGCCATCACGTCGTTGAGCACGGTCGACGAACGGTCGCGCTGGTCGTTGCGCAGGGTGGAAAACGATTGGGCCTCGTAATGGTGCGTTTCGTCGGCGGCGCTGGGCTCGGCCGAGTCGCCCGGGGCGACCAGGATCGCGTGTCCGTCGCTCCACAGGGCCGCCGCGGGCGCAAAGGTCCACTCGTATCGCGGCCCGAACAGGTATTGCACGTGCTGGCGCTCGGTGATCACGATGGCGTCGAGATGCAGCCGCTCCATCACCGCCAAAACGCGTCGCTGACGCGTGCGACAGGCCTCGACATCGATTGCGTAGGGATCACCCTCACTCTCCATCAAATCGCCTCCATAGGGCGGTTGGTCCGACAACTGCCAGCGCCGTGGTCATAAGCCTTGGCCTCGCGTGCTTCGTGCGGACCCAGTATGCAAACGACGCGCGGCGCTGTCCATACCCCCGGCCCACATTGGGTAGACGAACCGCCGCACTTTTTCGCTTGGCTGCGCACGAGGGACGCATCTACACTAAGAACCTATCCGAGAACCGCCGGGGACTGTCCCGATTTTGCGGAGTCTTCGCAGCAAAATGGGACTGTCCCCCTCTCCTTCAGTGGTTCTCGGATAGGTTCGAAGCCTGGAGCATCACACACGTACGGAGCGGACGATGGGACCGCGATATCGAACTTGGTCGACGGCGCTGATGGTTTGGGGCCTGCTGTTGGCCGGAAGCCTCGCGTGCGCGGCGGCCGCTGATGACGAGCGCGACGCAGCGCTGGCCGAGAAACTGCGGCAGGCCTCGGCAGCGATCGCCGCTCACCCACATGACGCTGCACCCTACCGCTCGCGGGCCGCGATTTACGCGGCGGCCGCCGATCACGCTCGCGCCGTCGCCGACTATGACCGGGCGATCACGCTCGATCCCGATGCCGCCGAGCCCTACGACCAGCGCGGCAGTCAGCACTTCATGCTCGGCCACATCACCCAATCGATCGAAGATTTCGACGCCTACATCAAGCGCCGTCCCAGCGAGGAACCGCGGCACTGGAAGCGCGGCATCTCGTACTACTACGCCGGCCGATTTGACGAGGGGCAGCGCCAGTTTGAGGGTTATCAAAACGTGGACTCAAATGATGTCGAAAACGCCGTCTGGCGATTCCTCTGCATGGCGCGTTCGATGGGCCTGCCCGCGGCCCGCGCCGCGCTGCTCAAGATCGGCCGCGACTCGCGGGTGCCGATGAAGGAGATTTACGAGCTGTACGCGGGCCGAGCCACGAGCGACGACGTGCTGGCCGCCGCCAAGGCGGGCAACCCGACCCCCGCGACGCTCAACACGCGGCTTTTCTATGCCCACCTGTATCTGGGCCTGTACTATGAAGTGGCCGGCGACGGGAAGCTGGCCCGACGCCACATCCGCGAGGCCGCCGAAAAGCACAAGATCGACAACTACATGTGGAACGTGGCCGACGTGCACGCCCGGCGATTGGCCGCCGAGTGAGGAGCGTCCGCGGTGCGGCACGTACTGAGCCGCAAGCCGATGGACGCCGCGCGTGAAGGCGTCAGGCGCGGCCCTGGACGTAATCGTGGCGGCTGGCGCCGATGGCTTGCAGGGCGGCGTCGATGAATTGCCGCAGCGGTTTGCGTCGGATGCGGGCCCGCGCCTCTTCTGCCAGGCACCACAGCCGGCGGTGCGTTTCGCGATTCTTCCACTCGTCGTCGACATCGGTCACTCGCATCAAGTAGCCGTCCATCGCGCGGACTTCATTGCCGCGACGAGCCGAAAAGTGGCCGAGCGGCCCGTCGGTCGCAATTTCACCAGTCAGCCCAGCTTCGTTGGCGGCCTGTCCGACGCAGTCGGTCGGCGAGGAGCGGCAGTCGTCTAGTGAAATTTTAGGAAATTCCCATCGATTTTCACTTGTCGGGGTGAGCAAACAGAACTCAACACCCGATGGCGTAAGCCGATAGGGAACCACGCACCCTTCGTGCAAATGCACATGCTCTACTCTGTCCATGTTGCAAGTATATTCACGGCCAAAGTGGCGTGCAAATACACACTCGCGCAACTTGCGCGGGGGCGACGTCCAACTCTCGCGTCTCGATTGTGGACGCGGTTCTCAAGTTGAGACGCCCAAACGATCTCCGGCGGCCAAGCTTGGCGCATGATTCGCGGAACGTAGGTCCCTGGCAGCAACTATTTTGCGCCGCGGCGCAGTGGTTTTCCTCTACAGCCTGTCGGGCCTCGGCACTGCCCTTGCAATACGGCTGGGACGACATGACCGCTCTCACTGGGAACTGGGATGGCGGGCAAGGGGTTCGAACTTGGCCTTAGTTCATGGATGGGGAGACAACGAACATGCTTGTGCTTAGCAGAAAGATTGGCGAGAAGGTGGTGATCGGCGACGAGATCGTCCTGGTGGTCAAGCGGATCCTGGGCCAGCGCGTGACGTTTGGCATCGAGGCTCCCGAGACGGTGCGGATCGTCCGCGGCGAACTGCCGCGATTCGACACGCCTCGCGAAGTCGTGCCCGTCGAACATGCCGATCGCAACCCAGCCTGGCCCATACAGCCGCGCTACGCCGAGTGTTCCGCCGGGCGAGTCCGCCGGGGCTTTCGCTAGTCGCGGCGCTCGAGCGGGCGAGGGAGGATCGCTTGCAGAAAGATCGCGCTGATGGTGATGCTGCCGGAAAAGCAACGCTCGACGTCGTGGCCCGCAGTCCGCTGCCGCTGATGGTAGCCCGAGCGGTAGTGGAACTTGCCATCATTCAATTCGTAATCCACTGGCAACGGGTTGGCGTCGAGGTCGCAAAACACGCACTCCGGCTCAGCCGTCAGCCCGTCGAGCGGGTGCGGCAGGTTGACGTTCCAGAAGCTGCCGCTTTCGGGAGGGCGCTCGCAAAAGCAGCGCGAGCACCTTGCGGGTCCAGCGGGCTGTCAGCTCCCAGTCGACCGGCCGCCGGGCCACGTATTGGCTGATGGCGATCGCCGGCTTGCCCAGCAGGCACGCCTCGCGGGCGGCGGCGACCGTGCCGGACAGGTAGACGTCGGCACCCAGGTTGCCGCCTTCGTTCACTCCGGAGATGACCCACGTCGTCGCCGGCGCCACGTGGCCCAGGCCAAGCCGCGTGCAATCGACGGGCGAGCCGTCGAGGGCAAAGCGGTGTTGCGCCAATGGCTTCAATTCCAGCGGGCGCGAAGTGGTCGCCTGGTGGCTGCACCCCGATAGGTGCCGGTCGGGCGCCACGACGACGGCCGGCCCCCACGGCTCGATCGCGCCGCGCCAGCGCCGCCAGGCCGGGCGCCTCGACGCCGTCATCGTTGGTTAGCAAGAACGTCATGTGCGGCAAATCTCCCTGCAGTTGCAGCCTAACCGGCCGCCGCTTCGGCCGCAAATCGCGCTCGAAGCACGCCAGCAGGCGGGCCAGCGGGGACTCCCACTTTGCTTCGCGCGGGCCAGAGGGGGACAGTCCGATTTTGCTCCGCAAAATCGGGACAGTCCCCTGCGCTTGTGTTTGCCAACTGCTACTGCCGAAAGTCGTCGCGCACTAGCGAGTACACGTAGGCGTCGTGCTGCACTCCGTGGACGCGCAGGCGTTTGCGGGCCAGACCTTCGCGCGGGGCGCCGGCCCGCGCGGCGACGCGTTGGCTGGCCCGGTTTCCCGCGGCCGCCACGATTTCGACCCGCTCGAAATCGCTGGTGACCAGCGCCCAGCGGGCCAGCAGGCGGACCGCTTCGGTGGCAAAGCCGCGGCCCGTGGCGCTGGTGCGCAGCCAGTAGCCCAGATTGGCGCAGGGCCGCGCGCTCGATTTGGTTGAGCCCCGCGGCGCCCAGCAGCCGGCCGCTTTCGCGCTCGTCGATGGCAAAGGCAAGCTCGCCGTCGCGCTCGTAGGCGTCGCCGCGCGCTTCGAGAAAGGCCCGGGTGTCGTCGATCGCGTAGTCGGCATGGCACCAGGAGAGCCAGCGGCCCAACTCGCTCATCGACTCGCGAACGGCGGCGTAGATGGCTTGATCGTCGTCGGCGTGGAATGGTCGCAACACGACCGTCTCGCCGGTCAGCTCGATTGCATGATCCCGTGCCATCTGCCTGCATCTCCAACCATCGGGTGCCAGCTAGCGGGCGGCCTGGCCGAGGCTATTTCGGTCGATCACCGATAATCTCCCGATTGTCGCCCCTGCTTCCCATGGCAGCAAAAGGACGCCAGCAGCCGCCGGAATGTTCGCTGCCAAAACTGTACGCCGCTGCTACGGATCGTTTCAACGGCAAAGCGGCGTTGACGCTGGCAGGGGGTGACTTCTATTGTTTCGCGCCCGAAATACCCTTGGGCAATGCGCGCGGCGTTCTGCCGCCCGGTGCGTGCTGAAGTTCTCATGCGGCAAACCTTTGTGGCCTGTTCGGAACAGCGCATGCGATTGTGCGCGCCAACATCTCGACCGGCGGCGCTCCCATGCGCCTGGCGGAATCTGGCGGCGAGCTGGTTGCTCGTCGTCGGCTGCCTGTCGGGCTGCGCCGAGACGAGCTGGGTTCGCGTGCGCGAGGCGCCGTACAACCCGCTGGCCGGGCCCTTGAAGCTGCTTTCGCCCGGCGGCCCGCAGCCGACCGAGCGGACGCAGCTCTTGCTGCGCCGCTACGACCTGGAATCGCAGTTCACGCACCATCCCGTCGAAGCGATCGGCAAGCTGCACGAAATCAGCCAGCGCGAACCGTCGGCCGAAAAGCTGTATTCGCTTTCCGAGCTGGCCTACCTGATGGGCCAGCGCAGCGAAGCGATGAACCGCCGCCGGGCCCTCGATTTGTACGGCCTGGCGATGGTCGAAGCCTATCATTACCTGTTCGACCAGCGGTTCGGCCGCTACCGCAATCCGTATGACCCTGAGTTTCGCGGGGCCTGCGAGCTGTACAACGGGGCGCTCGAGGCCACGCTGCGACTGGTCAAGAAGCAAGGCCGGTTCGCGCCCGGCTCGACCTACACGGTGCGCTCGGCCAACCAGACGATCGAGGCCACGATCGTGCTGCGGGGCAACGGCTGGCGGGCCGACGACTTCGAGAGTTTTCGCTTCGTTTCCGACTACGAAATCCGCGGCTTGCAGAACCAGTATCACTCCTATGGCCTGGGCGTGCCGCTGGTGGCCGTTCGCAAGCACCACGCCAATCCTACCGGCGAGGAAAAGTTCTACCCGCCCGGCGTGAGCTTTCCGATGACCGCGTTCTTGCGCGTGCTGCCCCATCGCGACGAGGATCCCACGCACCACGTCGTGCACATCGAGCTGCACGACACGCTGAACAACTCCCAGGTGAACGTCGACGGCCGGCCCGTGCCGCTGGAGAGCGACCTGACGACGCCGCTGGCCTACGCGCTCAACCAGAAGCGGCTGCGGAATCTCGATTCGTCGACGGCCGGCCTGCTCGACCCGGCGCAGACCGAAAAGCTGCAAGGCCTGTACATGCTCGAGCCCTATCAGCCCGGCAAGATCCCGGTGTTGATGATCCACGGCATCTGGTCGAGCCCGATCACGTGGATGGAGATGTTCAACGATTTGCGCGGCGCCGGAGATCCGCAGCCGCTACCAGTTCTGGTTCTATCTCTATCCCAGCGGCGAGCCGTTCTGGGACAGCGCCGCCAAACTGCGCGCCGACCTGGTCGATGCCCGGCGGATCATCGACCCCCGCCGCCAGCAGCCGGCGCTCGATCAGATGGTCCTGGTCGGCCATAGCATGGGCGGGCTGGTGGCCGAGCTGCAAACGCTCGACAGCCGCGACGATTTCTGGAAGGTCATCAGCAGCCAGCCGCTCGAGGCCATCAAGGCTTCGGACGCCGCGCGGCGGTACCTGGTCGACACGTATTTCTTCCGTCCCAATCCAGCGGTGCGCCGCGTGGTCACGATCGGCACCCCCTTCCACGGCAGCCAAATGGCCAACTCCGCGGTCCGCTGGCTGGGAAACAAGCTGATCAAGCTGCCCGAGATGACGTTCGACGACGCCCGGCAGTTGCACAAGGACAACCCCGACCTGCTGCGCGAGCCGGGAAACCTGATCGACATTCGCACGAGCATTGACGCCTTGGCGCCCGACTCGCCCATCCTGCCGGTGATGGCCGAGGCCCGCCGGGCCCCCTGGGTGAGGTACCACAACATCGTCGGCCGCGTGCCCGACAAGAGCTTCATTGGCCGCGTGGTGGGCGGCAGCGACGGGCTAGTATCGTGCGAAAGCTGCGCACCTGGAGAAGGCCAGCTCGGAGATCGTGGTCAACGCCGATCATATCGAGCTGACGCGGCACCCGCTGAGCGTGCTGGAAGTGCACCGCATCCTGCTGGAGCACCTGGCCGCCGTCGACGCGCCGCCGCCGGGCCGCTTGGAGCGGCTCCCGTTCACGGCCTCGGCCCGCGACCGCGCTGGGGCCGATTGGCGTGCGACGCCGCCCGGCGCGACGCAGCGCCGGCAGCAACTCCGCCGGGTACGAACGTGCCGGGAATGTACGCGCCGGCTGCGATGATGCCAAGCGGATCGCTGAATCAAGCGCCGGGCGCCGCGGCGACTCCGTTGCCGTGACGCTGGTGCGGTGCTAGCACGGCTGAGTCCCGGCCGCGGCGCGCACGCCGCAAGGTCCGGCTTCGTGACGGCTTGGGGTTGACAAAAAGCTGCCAGCATCGTTTGATTCGCCCCCGCGCTGTTCGCGCAGGCGGCGGCCGGGGCCGCAACGACGTGCTGGCGGCTTATCTGAAGCTCGTGGAACACCTTGGGAAGGTTGACGACCCCTTATGGCAGCGACTCAAAAACCGTCCGGAAGTCGAATCTTCGATCTGCCGCTGATCATCGCCGCGGGCCTGGTGACGGCTTTCTACCTGATCATCGGCCAGGAGTCGTTCAAGGATTCGATCGTGCAGCGGTACACGACCGAGCACGCGGTCGAGTACGTGATCATCACGTTCTTCATCTGGGGCATCACCGACGTCGTGTTCCGTGCCCTGGGCTTTCCGCGTGAAATCCTGGCACTGCGACAGGACTACCTGCCCAAGCACACGGGGCGCGAGCCGGTCGCAGGCGCGGCGGCCTTGCGCGCCGCCTTGCAAAAGCGGCCCAAGTGGATGCGCGATTCACGGCTCGGCCTGCGCTTTGCGCATGCGCTCGACTACCTCGACGAGTGCGGCTCGACCAATGAATTCAGCGACTACCTCCGCTTTCTGGCCGAACAGGACGACCAGCGCACCTACGCCAACTACGGACTGGTCCGCTTCATCACCTGGGTCACTCCGATGCTTGGCTTCCTGGGCACCGTGATCCACTTCGGCACGGCCCTGGGCGGCCACACGGCCGGCGACCTGGGAGAAAAGCTGCCCACCGTGGTCGCCGAGATGGGCACCGCCTTCAACACCACCACCGTGGCCCTGATGGCGGCCACGAGCATGATGTTCTGCCTGTTTCTCTCCGAGCGGGCAGAGCGCGAAATCATCCGCGCCGTCGATCGCCGCGTCGACGGCGAGCTGTTGCACCGCTTCGAGTCGGCCGATGCCAGCCTGACCCCGTTCCTCGACGCCCTGGCGGCGGCCAACCACGCCAGCCAGCAGGCCATGGACGCCAGCGTCGAGCGGCAGCGCGACGTCTGGTCGAAGCAGCAGCAGTGGCAGTCGCAACTGTGGGTCGAGGCGCTCGAAAAGCTGCAAGACCGTTTCGAGGCCAACGACGTCGAGCGCGAGCAGCGGCTGGCCCGCGTGTTGGAGAACGCCGAAAAGTATCACCAGGAGCAGGCCGGCCAAATCAAGCAAACGGTCGACCAGGTGTCGGCCGTGAAGGCCGATTTCGCCAAGCTGGTCGAAGTCGCTTTCCAGCATCGCCAGCGGCGAGCACGAGCTGGTCTCGGTGCAGACCGCGCTGAGCGACAACCTGCGGCTGCTGCGCGAAACGAACCAGCTCGACCAGGCCTTCCACGGCCTGACCGCCGCCATTCACATGCTCACCGCCCGCAACCAATCCTCGCTCCACAAGGAGCACCGCGCGGCGTAGAGATCGTTTGCTGCCGAACTGGCACCCGTTGACAATAGGGCACGCGCTCTCTGGACGCTCCCGTTGGTTGACGCAACCGCACGCCTGGTCCACAATTGGGGGCGTCCAGCCTCCACGAAAACCCTCCAGGACGCGCCCTCCCATGTCCGAGCATCTCCAGCGCCGCGAATTCCTGCGCCAGGCCCTGCTGGCCGGCACGGCCACGCTGACGGCGACTTCGTTCCTTCGTCCTCAAACCGCCCTGGCGGCTCGCGGGCCGAACGAAAAACTGAACTTGGGCTGCATCGGCGTAGCCAACAAGGGGAAGCACAACATCGACAACCTGACCAGCGAAAATATCGTCGCCCTGTGCGACGTCGATTCGCTGCACCTGGGCAAGATGTCCGAGCGCTTCCCCAGCGCCAAAACCTACGTCGACTTCCGCGAGCTGCTCGACAAGGAAAAGAAACTCGACGCGGTCGTCGTCTCCACGCCCGACCACACGCACGCCATTCCGGTCGTCCGGGCCCTCAGACGCGGGCTCGACGTCTATTGCGAAAAGCCGCTGGCCCATTCGGTGTACGAAGTCCGCCAGATGCGCAACCTGGCGGCCGAAAAGAAGGCCGTCACCCAGATGGGCACGCAAATCCACGCAGGCGACAACTACCGCCGCGTGGTCGAAATCGTCCAGGCCGGCCAGATCGGGCCCGTCGAGCGCGTCCACGTGTGGATGGGCGGTGCGATCCGTCCCGGTGTCCGCGTCAAACAGGGTACGCCTCCGCCGAATCTCAACTACGACCTGTGGATCGGGCCGGCGCCGATGCGGCCGTACGATCCGTCGAGCTGCGAGTTCAACTGGCGCTACTGGTGGGATTTCGGCGGCGGCACGCTGGCCGATTTCGGCTGCCACTACATGGACCTGCCGTTCTGGGCCCTCAACTTGCGCTATCCGACCACCATCGAAGCCAAGGGGGAAAAGACTTCGCAGGGCGACAACGACGTGCCCGACAACATGCAGGTCGACTACCACTTCCCCGCCCGCGGCGAGCAGCCGGCCGTGCACATGACCTGGTATCACGGTGCGTGGCGGCCGCCCGGCGCGGAAATGTACGACAAGACTGCGGCCGTGCTGTTCGAGGGGAGCAAGGGGCGGCTGCTGGCCGACTACGGCACGAAGAAGCTGTTCATGAACGACGGCAGCCAGCCCAAGCCGCCCGCCGAGTCGATTCCCAACTCGATCGGCCATTGGCGCGAATGGGCCGAGGCCTGCAAATCGCGCGGGCCGACGACCTGCAACTTTGACTATTCCGGCGCGCTGGCCGAAGCCGTGCTGTTGGGCAACGTTTCGTATCGTGCCAGCGGCCAGAAGCTGGCCTGGGACCCCGCGGCGCTGCGGGCCACGAATTCGTCGGAGGCCGATAACTTCATCCGCCGCGAGTACCGCCAGGGCTGGACGCTCTAAGACGGTCGCGGCTGGTGCGAATAATCTCATGGGTGCCACGGGGGGCCGCCAGGGTGCACCCGGGCCGAATGCAGGGGCAAGACGCCATTGTCTTGGCGTGCGAATGAGGCACGGTTGTCTCCGTGTGCCAACCGTGGCACCCGCCTTTGAATCATCACACGCGGCGTGCAGCCTGCGGACGTTTCGCTGAACCTTGCCCGATGGTCGCCCCCGCATGATCTTCCGCTGGCTGCGTCGACGGCGCCGCAACAAGATCCTGGCCGCGCCGTTTCCCTCCGAGTGGCTGGGCTATCTCGAGCGGTTCGTGCCGCAGTACGCCCTGCTCACCGCCGAGCAGCAAGCCCGGCTGCGCGACAACTTGCGGGTGTTCATCGCCGAAAAAAACTGGGAGGGGTGCGCGGGGCTGGAAGTGACCGGCGAAATGAAGGTCACGATCGCCGCCCAGGCGTGCCTGATGGCGCTTGAGCTGCCCGACGACGTGTTCGCCGGCGTGCTGTCGATTCTGATTTATCCGTCGGCCTACGTGATTCCGCGGGTGCGGCCGGTGGCCGGGCTGGAGCTGGTCGGCAAAATGGCCGTCGAAGGCACCGCCGAATATCGAGGCCCGGTCATCCTCTCCTGGGACGACGTGCGCCGCGACTCGCGCCACGCGGGCCGCGGCCGCAACCTGGTGTGGCACGAGTTCGCCCATCAGATCGACATGCTCGATCGCAGCACCAACGGCACGCCCCCCTTGGACGATCGGGCCCAGCGGCAGCGTTGGCACGACGTGATGACGGCCGAGTTCGACGGGTTGCGGGCCGACCTGGCGGCGGGCCGTCCCACCTGGCTCGCTCCGTACGCCGCCGAAAACGAAGCGGAATTCTTCGCGCTGGTGACCGAGGCCTTCTTCGACACCCCCGTCGAGCTGCAGGCCGAGCACCCGGCGCTCTACGCGTTGTTTCACGACTACTATCGCCAAGACCCAGCCGACCGGCTTCGCGCCGTGTCGTAGAATCTCGCGCGACAACGGAACGCGTCGCCATTACCGCGCGTCGCTCATCGCCCTGCGCACGAACGCCAACACCTGGTCTGGCGACGCGATACCCTGCGCGTCGAGCCAGCCGGTGCGAAACTCCTGCGAAGCTTTGCGCGAAGGGAGCACCTGCGCCGCGGGGCGGCGGCTGTCGACCAGGCCGATCCAGCCGGCAAAGGCGCCGGCGATCGTCACCGCGGCCGAGTCGTTCGAGATCAGCACTTTCGCCTGCGCTAGCAAGGCGATCCACTCGCTGCTGGAGAGCCGCCCGACCAGGTCGAGGCACCGCGAGCGATCGACTTGGGTCGCGGCTGTCGGCTCGTCTTCGTTGCCGACGAGCGCCACGCGATAACCGGCATCGAGCAGCGCTTCGATATACTCTTTCCACGGGGCAGTGGGCCGATCCGCCGTCTGCGTCTGCGGGGGATGCACGACGACCAACTCAGCCGGACTGGCCGGGGCCGTCTTTTTCGCCAGCTCGGCCACGGCCCGGCGGTCGATCGGCAGGCGGACCGTGCGCTGGGCCGGCGGCAGCTCGAATCCCAAGGCCGACAAAGCGCAGGCGTTGACGGGGTGCGACGCCTTGACGCCCGGCTGGATCGCCGCGTGGATGGGCGGCTCTCCCGCGGTGTGATGCACGCGATATCGGGCCAGTGTGTGCCCTTCGACAAACTCTTCCATCCGCGCGAACACCGGCACGCGCAGGTGCCAGAATAGCTCGGGCAGCGGGCAGACGACCTCCACGTCCTCGCCCGGATAGAGCGTCTCGACGGCGAAGCGGAGCGTGGGCTCGGCCGCGACCTGGTGTTCGAGAGTGCCTTCGACGACGAACAGCATGTGGTGCTCGAAGCGATAGTTCGGCGCCGCGCTCTGCCAGCAGGCCAGGTCCTTGGCGATGAGCGCCATCCTGCCCTGCAGCTCGTCGTCGTGGACGCGCATGCCCGCGTAGTGCAGGAAATAGGAATCGAGCCGATCTTCGCCCAATTGGGCGTCCATCATCAACTGGCGGTTGAAGCGGTGCGGCAGCGGGAAGATTCTTGGATTCGTCTGGGCGATGCGGAGATTCAGGTAGCTCTGCTCCTTGAAAAAATCGCGCTCGACTGCCGGCGACTTGAACAGGCCGCGGTGCGCTGCCGACAGCACCATCACGCCCGTGTTGTAGTAGTGGCCGTCCCACTGGCCTGGCGGAAACCCGCTTTCGACCAGAAAAGCAATCATCGCGCTGGCCCGGTGGTAGTAGGCGCCTTCGTCGAAAATGCCGAGGCAGTCGATCGGTACCAGCTCGAACAGATCGGGGCGTCGTCGCGAATGATGACGTCGGTATCGACATACAGGATACGATCGTACTCGTCGAGCAATCTCGCGAGGTCGAGCTTCTTGTAGTGCGGAATCGCGTGGCCGGCCGCATCGCGCCACACGACGAAGTCGGCCCCGATCTTCTTGGCGTACGCCGCCAGCGTCGGGTGCGTGATCGTGCCGAGCTGTTCGAAGAAGTGTCCGCAGGCGAGCGTGACGAGCGCCTTTTTCATGGGTCCGCGAGTGACAAGCGATGGTTGAAGTCGAAGGGTGCGCGGCTAAGACGCAAGCGATTGACGGAGCACGGCGGCGGGTTCGGCGACCCGCTCAATCATGACAAGTCCAGCACGCGGTTCATCCGCGCGGCGATGTCGCGAAGCTCCTTTTCGCCGCCGCCGGCGACTTCGGCGGTGGCCCAGCCGTCGTAGCCGATTTCGTCGAGCGCCTTGAGCACCTCGGGCCAGTCCTCGTCGCCCTCGCCGATCGCCACCCACTTGTTCTTGTGGCTGTAGCCCTTGAAGTCGAACTTGAGCATCCGCTTGCCCAGCAGGCGAATCCAGGTGGCCGACGGCACGCCGTACTTGAGCATGTTGCTGCAGTCGAAATAGGCGCCCACGGTCGGCGTCTGGAAATCGTCGACGTATTCGACGAGCTGTTCGGGCTTGGTGATGAAATCGTTCCAGACCACTTCAATCGCGATTTTCACGTTCGCGTCGCTGGCTTGCGGAATCACCTTGCGGATTTCGGCTTGCGAGCGCTGGTAGCACTGGTCGTAGTTCTCCGTGTCCGCGTTGGTCACCTTGCCGGGCACCAGCAGCACGGTGTCGGCGCCGTAGAACTTCGCGTCGTCGATGGCCGTGCGCAGCGCCGCGACGCCCTTGGCGCGAACTGCCGGGTCGGGATCGGACAGGCGGATCTGCCAATGCACCGAGTCGATGACGCCGTGGATCTTGATGCCCGTCGCGTCGCGGGCCGCCGCGGCTTCGGCGCGGTTGATGTCGCTGGGGCTGTCGAACTCGACGCCCTGGAAGCCGAGCGACTTGATGAGCTTGAACTTGTCCTCGATCGACGCGTCGGGCACCTTGATCATGCCGTACTTGACGGCCTTCTTGATGCGTTTGTGGGGCTCCTCGGCCCAGGCGGTTTGCGAGCCGAGCGCGGCGGCGCCCAGTCCAGCGGCGGCCAGCGCTTGCAGAAAAGCCCGGCGGTCGGTTGGCTGCGCCGTGGAAAGCAGTCGATTCATGGCGTGATCTCGTCGTGCTGGGATGATCTCGGCTCGCGCTGAAGGAGTCATCGATTATAGTCGCGCCGCCGCGCGGCCGCACCTCGGGCAAGGGCGATTTGTTTGAACCGCCGCCGCGGCCGATTTACACTGGCAGTCGCCTGCTCGCCTGCTCTACCCTGTCCCGCCCTCAGTGAATTGATCCTGCGGAGAACGAACCATGCCGGTCCCCTCGCGCGTGTTGCTGGTCGTTGCGGCGCTGGGCGTGACGTTCGCATCGCGCCTGGCGGCCGAGCCGCTGCCGGGCACGGCGGCGCTCGAGCTCGAAGGCGACCTGGCCGACCGCATGGTGGCCGGCATCGACCGTTTCCTGCTGGCCGAGATTGACGCCTCCCTGGCGCTGCGGCCCCGGCACTGGCAGCGCGATCTCACGTCGGCCGAGAAATACAACGCCTCGCTGGCGCCGAATCGGGCCCGGCTGGCCAAGATCATCGGCGCTCACGACGCCCGCGAAAAAGTCACGGCGCTGGAGTTCATCTCCGCGACCGACCAGCCGCCGCTGGCAGGCAACAGCGAGCGCTTCGAAGCCTTGGCGATTCGCTGGCCGACGGTCCGCGGCGTCCACGGCGAAGGACTCCTGCTGCGGCCGGTGGGACGCAAAAGCATCGCCGACGTCGTGGCTATTCCCGATGCCGACACCACGCCCGAACAAATCGCCGGGCTGGCCGAAGGGCTCGCGCCGAGTCGCAGTTCGCCCGCCGCCTGGCCGAGAGCGGCTGCCGCGTGGTCGTGCCGCTGCTCATCGATCGCGCGGATACGCTGTCGGAGATCGGCCCGCGCAAGACGAACCAGCCGCACCGCGAGTTTCTCTACCGCCCGGCGTTCGAGATGGGCCGGCACATCATCGGCTACGAGGTGCAAAAAGTGTTGGCCGCGGTCGATTTCCTTGCCAGCCACCGCGCCCGCGAGGGCAACGCCAGCCCCCGGGCGATCGGAGTGGCCGGCTGCGGCGAAGGCGGACTGGTGGCCCTTTACGCGGCCGCGCTCGACCCGCGGATCGACGCCACGCTGGTGAGCGGCTACTTCGATTCGCGACAAAATCTCTGGCAGGAGCCGATCTATCGCAACGTGTTCGGGCTGCTCGACGCTTTTGGCGATGCCGAGCTGGCCAGCCTGGTGGCTCCGCGGGCGCTGGTCGTCGAAGCCTGCCGCGGGCCTCAGGTCGATGGCCCGCCGGAACCGCGCGAAGGCCGCAACCGTTCGGCCGCGCCTGGCCGCCTGACGACACCCACGTTGGCCAGCGTGCAAGCCGAGATCGAGCGGGCCGAACAGCTGACGGCCGGCCTGCCGGGCCGCCGCGCGATCGCGCTAGTCGCCAGCGGCGGCGGCCAAGGGCCCGCCGGCAGCGCGGCCGCGCTGGAAAAGCTGCTCGTGTCGTTGGCCGGCGCGGATGGCAAATTGGCGCCGCTGTCGGCGCCGCCCTCGAACGTGAACAAGCAGTTCGATCCGCAAGCCCGCTTGCGCCGCCAGTTCGACGAGATTCGCGACGACACGCAGCGGCTGCTGCGCGAATCGGAAGACGTGCGGGCCGAAATGTGGTCGAAGGCCGACCGCGCCTCGCGCGACGTCGAGAAGTGGCAAGCCTCGACCGTGCCCTACCGCAAGCATTTTCATGACGAGGTGATCGGCCGCTTCGATCGCGAATTGAGCCCGCCCAACCCGCGCTCGCGGCAAGTTTACGACGAAACGCTGTACACCGGCTACGAGGTCGTGCTCGACGTGTTTCCCGACGTGATGGCCTATGGCATCTTGCTGCTGCCCAAGAACATCAAGCCGGGCGAGCGGCGGCCGGTCGTCGTTTGCCAGCATGGGCTCGAAGGGCGGCCGACCGACGTGGCCGACCCGCGGAAGGTCAACCCGTCGTACAACCAATATGCCTGTCGCCTGGCCGAGCGCGGCTTCGTCGTCTACGCGCCGCAGAACCCATACATTTTCCAAGACCGTTTTCGCACGTTGCAGCGCAAGGCCAACCCGCTGGCGAAGACGTTGTTTTCGATCATCGTGCCGCAGCACCAGCAGCTCGTCGACTGGCTGGGCACGCTGCCGCAGGTGGATCGCGAGCGGATTGCTTTCTACGGCCTGTCATACGGCGGCAAGACGGCGATGCGCGTGCCGGCCCTGGTCGAGGGCTACTGCCTGTCGATCTGCTCGGCCGATTTCAACGAATGGATCTGGAAGAACGCTTCGACCCGTTCGCCCTACAGCTACGTGGCCACCGGCGAGTACGAGATATTCGAGTTCGACCTGGGCAACACCTACAACTATGCCGAGATGGCCGCCCTGATCGCGCCGCGGCCGTTCATGGTCGAGCGCGGCCACCGCGACGGCGTCGCGCCCGACACGCAGGTGGCGTACGAGTACGCCAAGATTCGCCACCTGTACGCCGATCTAAAAATCCCGGAGCGGACGGCGATCGAATTCTTCGACGGCCCCCACACGATCCACGGCGTCGGCACGTTCGAGTTCCTGCACAAGCAGCTGAAGTGGCCGAATCAGTTGAATCGTTGAGGAGGCGGGAGGCGGGAGGCCGGAGGAGGAAGGGGAAGGCTTGAGACCTTGAGGCTGGAGGCCGGAGGCTTGAGACCTGAGACCTGAAGCCTGAAGGTCCAGCCTCCGGCCTATCCACCCAACTGCCAGCGCTTGATGCTTTCCAACGGCCAGAACAGCATCAGCACGTTGAGCGTCAGGTTGTCGCGGACGAAGATCGCGCACAGCACTTCGATCGCGGCGGCGGCGGCGAGCACCCATTTCCAATCGAGCTTCCAGGCGATCCAGAAGCCGAGCATGGCGGCGACGAGGTCGAAGGTCGAGTTGAGGATGCTGTCGCCAAAATAGTCGAGCGAGGCGGTGGCCGCCCGATAGCGCTCGATGACGGCCGGCGAGTTCTCGACGATCTCCCACGACGCCTCGACGAGGCACGCGATCATGAACCGGGCCGGCAGCCCCAGCCAGCGCCGCGCCGGTAGCAGGCACCAGTAGAAGATGAACCCGTGCAGCAAGTGCGAAAACGAGTAAGGATCGGCCACCCACTGCGAAGTGTCGTGCGTCCAAGCCCCCGACCACAGCCCAAAGCCCGAGTCGCTAAGAACCTGCCGCCCCAGCAGCTTGAGCGTCAGCCAGAAGCCGAGCAGCAGCGCCGCCACGAAGACGGCCAGCCGCTTGGTGAACAGGGCCTCCGCCGGATTGTGCTGGTCTGCGGGCATCCCGTTTTTGTAGGGCAGGCCGTCGCCTGAGACAAGCGAACGCGCGCTCGGGCCATCCGTCAACTGCGTTCTCCGCGTGCTCATTGGTTCATTTTCTTCAGTCTGCCGGTGACGACTTGCAGCATGCCGCGGGGCGAATTCAAAAAATCGGCGACGGCGCGTGCTGGGTGAGCGCGCACCGCCGCCTGTCGAAAGTGCGTTTTTCGTGCGCTTCTGCTCCGCTTGCGGCGGCGCGAGGCGTGTTCTTGGTGGGTTTTTAAAAAATGCCTCGGCCGTTATCGATCGGCTGCAGAGGCGCACGGAGTGGCACCGCAAAGTCACGGCAAGGGATGTTTCTCCGGATTGTGCCACTAACCACCGGAGCCCATCCGTGGGGCGGACCTGCGCGGATCATCCCGAGGCGCGCACTGCGCGATCCGCCAACTGCCAGCGCTTCAAGCAGTCGGCAAACCCGCGGCTCCCCGGAAGCCGACGGCCCGGGACGTTGCTTACGCTCGCGTGGGCCGGTAGGTCAGGTCTCGACCTGACTCCGAACCTCCGCGGGCGTTCCTGTCAGGTCGGGACCTGACCTACGGAACTTTCGCTCGCGCGGACCGTGTCGGAGAAGAACGACTCCGCGGCCCCCGCTTTACCTCCCGCGCCGACGGCAGCCCGTGGCAGCTAAACGAACTATGCCACAAAGGCTGGCCTGATTTCTAGAGTCAGTTTTGGCCGGGTGGGAAAGGGGCGTTTTTGGCGGAGAGGGCCGGAGGCAGCGTCGGGCGGGCCCGCGAAGATCGTCATCCGCGCGTTGGCGCGGTTCAGCGCGTGATCAACGTAACCTCCCGCGGCGGCTCGATGCGGTCGTCCCATGCCGAACACCGCCGCACTGCGTCAATATACGGTTCCTGACACCTTTTCTTCCCCGCCAGTCAATAATCAGTGATGTCCCCTTTTCTTAAGCAATAATCAGTGATGTCCCCTTTTCTTAAGCTTTTCTTAAGCAGTGATGTCCGGCTCTGTAGAATACGTGACGCATGCTAGCTAATCCGCTAGCTTCTCGCGTTGCGTATGGCTGGTATGTCGGTTACCAGCAAGTCTCCGAGAATGGTGGTTTTGGCGGCGCTCGCGACCGCCAGGCGGTCGTTGCCGGCGTATCGGCATCCCTGTAGCCCTAAGAAGTTCACGCAGCATCAACTCTTTGCCTGTCTGGTGCTGAAGAATTCTCTGCAGCTTGATTATCGCGGTGTGACGGCGCTGCTGACGGACAGCCCGACGCTGGTCGAGGCGATGGGCCTCGCCTGCGTGCCGCACTATACCACGTTGCAAAAGGCTGCGAAGCGATTGCTCGGGCTGCCAACGGCGCGTCGCCTGCTGAGCGCGACGGTGCGGCTGCACATGAAACGGAGAAAACGCGTGGCGCGTTCGGCGATGGACTCGACCGGCTTGGAGTGCAGCGCCGCCAGCGGCTATTTCGTCCGCCGCCGGACGCGGGCCGCGGAGCCCATTGCGTCCATCTAACGGTTGGAAACGTCCACTTCATCGGTGCGCGCCTCCCTCACGCTGCCAGAACTCATTGTATCCAGCTTCGCGCAGGCATACCTGGACAGGCGAACTTACTTACGACTCCCGAGGAAGAAAGGGTGTCAAGGAAGAAAAGGTGTCAGGAACCGATATTGTGCTTCTTGGGCCGGGACTAGCCCCCCTTCACTCCCCCACGCAATACAAACTCTTCTTGCTTCGCAAAATAATCTCCTTCCCAACCAGGGCCGGCGAGGCGTCGATTGCGTCGTCGAGTTTGTTGGTGGCTAGGACTTTGATTTCGGGGGCGTCGGCCAGGACTAGCGTCGTGCCGTCGCGGTCGGTGAAATAAATGCGGCCGGCGGCGCCGACGGGCGAGGCGTAAATGTTCTTCAGGTCGGGCAGACGCTTGCGCTCGATGATCGGCTCGCCCGTGCGGGCGTCGAGGCAGGTGAGGATCGCGGTGTTCGACTTGTTGAAATACAAACGCTCGCCCATCAACAGGGCCGACGGGCAATACGGCGTGTCCTTCTTCAGCGACCAGGCGATCTTGTCGCTGCCCGTGATGTCGCCCGTGGCGTCCAGGGGCACGGCGATCAAGGCGCATTTCCGGATAGCCGCTCATCAGGAACACCCGGCCGTGGTACACCAGCGGACAGGGGATGATGGCCCGCGTTTGCCCGCCGCACTCCCACAGCACCCGGCCCGTGTCGAAATCGTAGCCGCGGGCCTTGCTGTTCGAGTTGACGATCACCTGCTTGCGCCCGGCGTGCTCGACGACCAGCGGCGTCGACCAGCTCGAATGCGGCTCGCGCTCGGTCCGCCAGCGCGTCTGGCCGGTGCGGGCGTCGAGGGCATACAGGGCCGATTCGCCCTCGTTATCCCAGGTGAGAAACACGGTGCCGTCGGCCAGCGCCGGCGAGCTGGCTTCGCCAAAGAAGCGATACATGTGCAGCGGGCCGAGGTCGCGCTTCCAAAGCTGCTTGCCCTCGAGGTCCCAGCAGTAGACGCCGCGCGAGCCGAACGACGTGACGAGCAACTGGCCGTCGGTCACCGGCGAGGGCGAGGCGAAGCCGTGGTCCTTGTGGTGCCCCTCGTGCGGCACCTGCTCGGTGGCGATTTGCTGCCACACGAGCTTGCCCGTCGCGCGGTCGTGGCAGGCGACGACGAACTGGTAGTAGTGCGTGGGCCGCTGGATGCGGAACGGGTTGCCGCCGGGCGCCTCGGGATTGTCGGCCGGCGGTTGCTCCTGTTCGCGATCGGTTTCGACGGCGGTGGTGATGAAGATGCGATCGTTCCAGACGATCGGCGTCGACTCGCCCTGCCCCGGCACGGCCACCTTCCACTTGATGTTGTGGTCGGGCCCCCACTCGACCGGCGGATCGGCGGTGGCCGAAAACCCATTGGCCAGCGGCCCGCGCCACTGCGGCCAGTTCTTTTGCCAGGCGTCGTCCGACTGGCCGAAAGCCGCGGCGGCCGGCAGCAAAGAGGCGAGCAACAAAAACAGGGCAAATGGGATTGTCGTTCTCATGATGGTAAGGTTCCTGGGCGAGTGGCGCGGATATTCAAAGCATTGAGGTTGTTTGATGGATCGGGTGCCAACGGCCGGCAGCGGGCCATTATATCCCGACGAACCAGCCGGGAATGCAACCGGCGGGCCGCGCCGGCCTAGCCGATCTTCGCCTTTAGCTCCTTGAGCAGCGCCGACGCCCGGCCGATCTCGGCCTTCTGCCGGGCTGGGTCTTGCGGAATCTCGCGTTCGATCGTCAGCGGGCCGGTGTAGCCGAGCTTGTCGAGCGTTCGCAGGTAGCGTTCCATGTTGACGTCGCCTTCGCCTAGGGGGACTTCGCTGCCCCATTCCTGGCCGGGGTGTTTGGCCCACGTGGCGTCCTTGCAATGGACGCTCTTGACCCAGCGGCCCACTTTTTCCAGGGCTTCGATCGGCTCGCCCGAGCCGTAGAGGATCATGTTGGCCGGGTCGAAGTTGATGTACAGGTTGTCGCGCTCGACGTCGGTGATGAACCGCACCAGCGAATCGGCCGGCTCCTGGCCGGTCTCGAGGTGCAAGGCCTGGCCCTGCGTTGCCGAGTGGTCGCAAAGCTCGCGCGTCACGGCCAGCACGTCGCGATACAGGGGATCGCGGGCGTCGTGCGGCACGAAGCCCAAGTGCAAGGCCACCACGTCGACCCCCAACAGGCGCGCGAAGTCGGCGATCTCCTTCATCTCCTTCGTCCGCTCGGCCCGCGTGGCCGGCGGCACCAGGCCCACGGTGCGCGTGACGGTGGGGATGTCGGCATAGCTTTCGCTGGCGAACCCGCCAAACACGGCCGTGATGCGGATACCGATCGAGGCCAGCCGGTCGAGAAATTCGCGGGCCCGCTGGGGCGTGCGCGTGGCCGGCGCCGGCGCGTGCAGTTGAATGGTGGGCACGCCCAACTCGTGCGCGACGTCGAGCTGGACGCCCAGCCCCGCATCAATACTGGCAAACACGCCCAGCGGCCATTTTTCCACGGCAGGGTTCCTTTCGTTCGGGTGACGTGCAACGTACGGCCCAATGTCGTGTGCCACTGGCACCGCCAGTGCTTGGATCGCCCGACGGCATCGGTGGGCATCTCCCGCACTGCCAAGCTGCCGGTGCGCCCCTAGCGGGCCGATCGTTCAGAAATCGTAACAAACGCGGCACTGGCAAAGCCAGTGGCACACGGCCGGGACGCAGCGGGGGTGGGGCGACGGAATTGTCGGGGGCCGACCTCGGGCGCCATGGGCGGCTGCGGAGCAGACACCCGTGAATTCGCACTGCTGGACAAGCCGGCAGTGGCACCCGAAACGACCGGCCTCGAAGAGGCCGGCTACAGGGGCGGCACGACCGGCCTCGAAGAGGCCGGCTACAGGGCCCGCTACGCCTTGTACTTCGCGACGTCGGGCTTGATGCCTTCGGGAGTTTCGTCGCTGTCGATTTCGAACCAGGCCTTCTGGAACTCGATGCGGCGATTCTCGCGCATGGCGATGTTCGTCACCAGCGCGATGACGGCGTCGCCCAGGGCCACCTTCGGCTGGCAGCGCGGCAGGTGCTTGGCGTCGGGATTGCGGATGCACCAGGCCCAATGTTCGAGCTCTTCGGTGTAGCCGCGGCTGACCGGCCCCTCGAGCGCCTTCTTGGCCACGGCCGCCGCCTCGCCGCCGCCGCTTTGCGTGGTGTCGAGCGTCGGCCCGTTCTTGCCCTTGGAGACTGAAATGCTGGTGGTCGCCGGGGCCTTGTTGCTGAACAGCATCACTTCCTGCTCGCGCTCGAGGATCAGCGTGCCCTCGGTGCCAAGCACGGTTTCGCCGTAGCCGCCGAACCCGTTGCCGTTGATCGTCGAGTAGGTGACGCCGATCGTCTTGTTCGGATCCTTGTCGTAGTCGGGGCCCGGGAACTCGTAGATGCAATAGACGTGGTCCTCGCAGTCGCGATCCAACGGGAACAACGTCCGCCCGCCCACGGCCGAGACGGTCAACGGCAACGCCTTCTGGCCGTCCTCGCGCAGGCCGCTGATGAAGATGCCGGCCGCGTCCATCTGGTGGCTGCCTAGCTCGGCCATCAGACCGCCGCCCGTGCGGTTCCACAGGCGCCAGCGAATCAGCTCTTCCAGCGCGCTGCGGCGGCGGCCGTCGGCCAGCGTGATCTCCTGGTAGCCGTAGTTCTCGGCCTTCACGTCGCGATCGAGGTACTGCTGCGCCAGTTGATCGACGTCGTGCTCCAGCCGCTCGACCAGGCTGGCCCGCGCGGCCTCGACGTCGCGCTTCAGCGCCGCGACCTGCGCCAGTTGCTTGTCGATCGAGAGGCCCTTGGCCGCTTCGAGGTCGCGCTGCAAGCGTTCCAGCCGTTTTCCCATCTTGTCGTCGGGCAGCGGCATCGACCAACTGTCGTGCCCCGGCAGGTTGTCGCGGTGCCACTGTGCGCGGATGCTGTGGATGTCGCCGATCAGCCCGCGGCGGATCGTGTCGACCGCGTTGTCGTACAGGATGCTGTAGTGCCGCTGGTGGCCCGTGGCCAGGATCTTGTTGAGCTGCTGCGCGACGCGGGCCATCTCCTTGCACTCGTGCACGCTGTGGCCCATCAGCTTTTCGGTGATGACGTGCTTGCCGGCCTGCATGGCCTCGATGGCCACCGGTGCGTGCAGATGCAAGGGCAGCGCGATCACCACGGCCTCGACGTCCGGATCGGCCAGCAGGTCGTGATAGTCCTGGTCGTAGACCTTGACGTGCTTGCGGGCTTCATCCTCGCTCTGCCAGCCGTATTTCTTCATCAGGCCGCAGCGGACGCGCAGGGCGTTCTCGCTCGAATGGTCGCCGTGGAATGCGCGATGGACGTTGTAGGGCCGGATGTCGGAGATGGCCACGACCTGGATATAGCTGGGCGTGATGGCGCCCATCAGCACGTTGCCCTCGTCGCCGGTGCCGATGACGCCCACGCGCAGCGGGTTGGCCACGGCGGCTTCGTAGCCGAAGTACATCGCCCCCAGGCCCGCGCCCGAGACGGCACCCGCGGCGATGCCCGTCTTGAGGAAGTCGCGGCGGGTGACGCCGAGCACGTTTTGAAAGTTCTGTTGGCCGACGGCCTTTTCTTCAGGACTGAGATACATCGCGGTTGCCTTTTTTGGACGCGAACAGGTAGGCCAAAAAGAAGTCGAGCCCCGCCCAGCGGCCCACCGGCGTGGTGGCCAGCATCACGAGGGCGACCATTTCAATCGTCTCTTTGAATGTGGGGGCCGCGCCGGCGACCCAGAACGGCTGCATGGCCACGACCGAGAGCAAAAACGCCGCCCCCGCCAGGCAGGCCAGCCGCGTGAACAAGCCCACGAGCAAGAGCAGTCCAACTCCCAGGATAACATAAGTCGTGGTGCGATCGACCCGCTCGATCGGCGAGCCGCGCTCGGCCAACGGCGGCCGGGCCCGCTGGTCGTCGCTCAAATCGTCTTCCAGGCGGTCATGAAAGTCATGTTCGAGCGCCTTGACCTCCGCCAGCCAGCCGCTGGCCTCGCCGGCCAGGCCCGACTGCTTTTCGGCGGTCCGCTTCTGCTCGAAAGGCATATCGCCCGTCGGGGCGTCGCGCTGGGACACCAGCCGCCGCCACTGGTGGATGTGGTTGACCAGGTCGTCGCGGTTGGCGGCCACCCAGTCGCGCAGCCGGGCCTGCGTCTCCTTCAGATCGCGGACCGTGTCGGGCTCGGCGCTTTTGTCGAGTTCGTAGTGCCGCACGAACTGCTGACGATACTTCTCCCAATCCTCCTGCACGCCGCCGAGCCACGCTTCCAGCGAGTGCTCCTCGCTCTCGGCGCGGGGGCGTGCAGCAGCTCGTCGAAACCGTGGAAGTCGGGCAGGTAGGAATGATAGAAGGGCCCAAGCGGTCCTTTTGAGGCCCGCAGCACCGGCTCACTCGTCCAGTGCGGGTCGTAGTAGTGCTTGACCCCTTCGCTGAAGAAGTGCCAGCCGATCGTGAGCCGCAAGGCAACGAGCATCGCGACCGTGGCGATGCTGATACTGAATCGATGGAGCACCGGACAAGTCTCCCGCAAGCGCGGCCGGGGGGGTTGGAACGCCGTGGGTGGGCAAGTCGAGGCCGCGCCGGAGCGCATTTCAAAAAACGCCGCCAGTCCGGGCCCGAAACCCTGATTTTAGACAGCCGCGAGGCAAGACGCCAGGGTCCGCTTTCTACGCGCAGGGCGCGACGTGGATCGACGAGGGCCCCATTCCGCGACCGCCCGAACCTCCGGCCGCTCCTGGCCCTCTTGTTGCCCGGATGCACCCTCCCGAAAGTCGCGCTGGCTCAAATTCCCCCGGCGCCCGGTGCACGTTACTATTGGCTTGTCGCCGGCACTGATGGCCGTCCATCGCGAGCGGCGGCTGTTTCGTCCCTTGTCCCCATTTGCGGATTCCATGCGGATCGTCCTTTGCTACCCGGTCGAACAGCGCCACCTTGCAAAAATCGCCGCCGCCGCGCCCGCGGCCGAGCTCATTGATGCCGGCCAGGAGCGGGTCGCCGCCGAAATCCTGGCGGCCGATGTCTTCTGCGGCCACGCCAAGGTGCCCGTGCCCTGGCTTGAGGTGGTCCGCCGCGGGCGGCTGCGGTGGATCCAATCGTCGGCTGCCGGGCTCGATCATTGCCTCGTGCCGGCGGTGGTCGACTCGGACATCATGATCACCAGCGCCTCGGGCGTGCTGGCCGACCAGGTCGCCGAGCATGCCATGGCGCTTGCTACGGGGCTGGCGCGCAGCCTGCCCGTGTTCTTCCGCGCCGAGCAAAAACACGAGTTCATTCGCCGCCCCACGCGCGACCTGCACCACGCGACGGTGGGCATCGTCGGCTTTGGCGGCGTCGGGCGGCGAATGGCCGAGGTCGCTGCGCGCCTTCAAGACGCGCATCCTGGCCACCGATATGTTTCCGGTCGAGAAGCCCGAATATGTCGAAGCCCTGTGGCCGGCCGATCGGCTGGACGACCTGCTGGCCGAAGTCGACTTTCTGTTCCTGGCCGTGCCGCTGACGCCGCTGACGCGCAGCATGATCGACGCGAGCACTTGCGAAAATGCGGGCGCGGCGCGTCCTTGATCAACGTGGCCCGCGGGCCGCTGGTGGTCGAGCGCGACCTGGTCGAGGCGTTGCGCTCGGGCCACTTGGCCGGCGCGGGGCTCGACGTGACGGAAGTCGAGCCGTTGCCCCGACGAGCCCCTTGTGGGATCTGGAGAACGTGATCATCACGCCGCACGTCGGCGGGCAGAGTCGCTTGCGGATCGACCACATGACCGATTTCTTCTGCCAGAACCTGCGCCGCTATCAGCGCGGCGAGCCGCTGGCGAACCTGGTCGACAAGCACTTGGGCTTTCCCGTGCGCCAGCAGTCGGGCGAGCGATAGCACTTGCCGCCGTGCGCCCCCTCCTCGGAGTGCGAATCTTCGTATCATGCGCTCGAATGCGAACGGGTGAACAAAGTGAGCGGAAAGTGTGCGTGCGCGAAGCGGGAATTTTCAGCCGCACGAACGAATCATATAGACGGGCGCGATGCCCCGGGCCTAAGATAAGCTTTCAGTCTGTCGAAAAACCGTTGCCGATGCTCCCAAGCTAGGGAGCGGGGCCAAGGCGAAAGCCTCGAGGCCCTTCATCCGCCGCAGTTTTCGCAGAAGTCGTGCGACAGGGACGGTGCATCGAGGTAGGCGGAGGCAACAGGCATGAACTCGACGACCTTTCAACTGGGAATGGCAACCGTGACGCTCGACGGCCAGCCGGCCGCGCACGTGCCCAACGAACTGGTCGAGCGCTACGAGGCCGTGATCGGCGGCCAGCCGATGAGCTGGACCGAACACTTGCACCTCACGCGCCGCCTCGGTTCGGGCGGACAGGGGATCGTCTATCTCAGCGAGCGGCGGGGCACCGACAAATTTACGCTGCCCGTGGCCTTGAAAGTCTTCTCGCCCGCCCGGTATGCGGATGCCCGCGGCTACGACGAGGCCATGGCCCGCATCGCCGGCATCGCGGTTCGCGTGGCCCAGATTCAGCAGGACAACCTGCTCGACGTTCACAACTTCGTCGAGCGCAGCCGCATCCGGGTGATGGAAATGGAGTGGATCGACGGCTACGACCTGGCGCAGCTGATGACCAACGAAATGCTCGACCGCACCTACGAACGCTCGAGCACCAAGCGCTGGGAACACTTGAACGACGTGATCGTCACGCGCGGGCCGGTGCAGCCGCGGCTCAAGCCGGGGGTGGCGATCCAGGTCGTGCGCGAGTGCCTGGCGGCGCTGGCGGCCCTGCACCGCGAGGGCATCGTGCACGGCGACCTGAAGCCCTCGAACATCATGCTCAAGCGGACCGGCAACGCCAAGATCATCGACATCGGCTCGGCCTTCGAGCTGGCCAACGCGCCGGTCCCGCGCACGTGTACGCCGACCTACGCCGCGCCCGAGCTGCTGGAGCGCGGCGACTGCACGCCGCGCAGCGACCTGGCCAGCCTGGGCTACGTGCTCATCGAGCTGTTGGCCGGCCGCCCCGTGTTCCCCGGCCGCCCGACGTATCACGAGCTGCTCGACGCCAAGCGCAAGTTGCCGCAGATCCTGCCGGAAATCCTGCCGCGCGAGGTGACCTGCAACGAGCTGCTGATGAACTTCTGTCGCGGCCTGATCGCGCCCGACCCGACTGCGCCGCTTCCTCAACGCCGAAGCCGCCGACCTGGTCAAGGAAGGCGCCGCCAGCTTCCACCGCCAGCTCATCAAAGGCGACCTGGCCAGCGAGTACGAAAACGAAATCCGCTGCTGGCTCGAAGAGCTGGATTGAATGCGCGGCGCTATCCAATCTGTTGGGGGACCGACCACGCTATCTTGTTATGCAGGGTGCCACTACTGGCTTGTCCGGCAGTGCGAAACCACGGGTGCGTACTGCACGCTCAAGCCCCCATCGTCAGTACGACGCGGAAGCGGGCCTTGCTGCTCATCATCCGCTCGTAGGCTTCGCTGACGTGCTCGAACGGATAAGCCTCGTTCATCGAGCGCACCCCGCGATGCGCAGCAAACGCCAGCGTGTCCTGCGAGTCGATCGACATGCCCGAGTACCACCCTTTGACTGACTGGCTGCGGGTGATCATCTGCGGCGGCGAGATTGTCATCGAAGGGACGACGCCGATCAGCACCAACGTGCCGCCGATGCCCAAGCCGCCTTGAATCGCGCTCATCGCCTCGCTGCTGGTCACGGTGGCCAGGATGACCCGCGCGCCGCCCAGCTTCGCCAGCTCGGCGGCCGCGTCGGTCGCCTGGCTGTCGATATAGAGGTCGGCTCCCAGCTCCCTGGCCAGCGCCGCTTTCTCCTGCCCGCGGGCCACGGCCACGGTGTAGAACCCCATCTTCGCGGCGAACTGCACGCCCAGATGTCCCAGCCCGCCGATGCCGTAAATGGCCACGAGGTCGCCCGGCCGTGCGCCGCTGTTGCGCAAGGCGTTGAACGTGGTCACTCCGGCGCACATCAACGGCGCCGCGTCGCCTGCGGCCACCTCGGGCGGCGCCACCGCCACGGCGCTGTGGTGCGCGAGCAGGTACTCGGCATATCCGCCATCGACGCTGATGCCCGTGGTGGCGCCGTTCTCGCAAGCGAAGAACTCGCCGCGGCGGCAGGGATCGCACTGGCCGCAATAGCCGCCGTTCCAGCCGACACCCACGCGCTGGCCCACTGCCAGCCGCGTCACGCCCGCGCCTACCGAGTCGACCGTGCCGATCACCTCGTGCCCCGGAACGCGCGGGTATTGCAGGCCCGGGAACAACGCGTCCTTGACAATCGCATCGCTGTGGCAAACGCCGCAGGCCTGAACTTTGACGCGCACCGAGCCGGCTTCCGGTTCGGGAATCGGCCGCTCGACGATTTGAAAAGGTCCTCCAGGACGGGTCACCTGGGCCACTGCGCATGGTTGCCATGAGAAGTCCCTCCTTCGGCAGCAATGGGAACGCAGCTCAGGCCTTTGGTCTGACGAACCTGTTTTTCGATCGTGTCACGCCACGGTCTGACCTGCTGGACGATGACGACTCACTGTCGGGCTGAGCAAAGGGGGTGCCAAGGGCGGCTTGTCCACCCGTGCTTCGGCACTGCTGGACAAGCCAGCAGTGGCACCCTGCATGACGAAATAGAGCGGTCAGTCCACTACCCGTTTTCCTCAATCAGGCTGCCGCTGTGGGCTTGTCCGCCCCTGCGAGAATCACGGGTGTCTGCTGCGCAGGCACCCGTGGCACCCGTTGCTGGCCCGTGACATTCTAGCGTGGTCGGTCTACTACAAATCGAGCGCGATCCGCCGGCCTTCGGCGTGGCTGCGGTGGGCTTGCTGGACGATGATCATGGCCCGATAGGCGTCTTCCAGGCAACTGGTGTTGCGCACCAGGCTGGTCACGGAACGGTGAAACTGCGAGAGCATCTGCTCGCCCACCGGGCGCTCGCTGTCGAGCGACTCCATGTGGCGACCGGCCTTGTCGAACCACACCAAGGTCGACGGCAAGTCGACGAAGGCGACCCCTTCTTCGCAGGCCACCTGCAGCGCCGCCGGCGGCCGAAATGCCACCGCTTCGGGCCAGCAGGCCGGCATGTAGCGCCCCGAGCTGATCTGCGCCGTAACGCGCGTGCCTGGACCGCTGGGGCCCGAAAAGTCGAGGCTCATCATTTCATAGTCGATTTGCTCGGGGTCGGCCTGCGTGACGTGCGAGAGCCCCAGCACCGACGTCGCCTCGCCGCCCACCACGTAGCGGCACCAATCGACCAGCTCGACCAGGTCGTGCGTCCGCGAAACCGAGGCCTTGGCCAGGCCGCTTTGCGATTCGGTCGGCGTGCGCTGATGGCAAAACAACAGCCGCGGCTGTCCGAGCTGAGTGGCGATCAGCTCCTTGAGCCGCAGCGTGGCCGGCGCCTGGCGGCGGGGGAACTCGGCCATGAAGGCCACGCCCGACGCTTCGACCCTTTCCTTGATCTGCCGGGCCTGTTCGGTGTCGAAGTCGAGCGCCGCGGCGCAGTAGACCCCCTTGCCCGAATCGCAGGCGGCCAGAATCGGCAGGGCCCCGAACCACTGGCCTGATAGCACCAGCACGACGTCAATGTCCTCGCGCTCAGCCAGCACGCGGAATCCGTCGACGGGGGCGGCCCCAAAGTCGCGGGCCCCCGCTTCGGCCCGTTGGGCGACCGGCTCACAGACGGCGCGGACTTCAAAGCGGTCGCTCAGCGCGCACAGCGCCGGGCGATGTCTGACTTCCCAGGCATTGCCGAGTCCAACGAGACCGACGCGCAACTTCATGCTGGCTTGAAAGGCAAAAGACCAAGCTTCGGAGAGCGTCCGGCAGCCGAGCGACAGGAAAAGAGCCGAAGAGCGCCGCTGATTATATCGCAAGCTTGCGACATCTCAAATGATCAACGTTCCTTGATTTGGCCCAAACCGGCCCCTGGCAACCGCTTGCCGCCCGGATCGGCTTGTCAATTGAGAGTTCGTGCCCTCAAGATCAAGTATATCTCTCGCCGTCAACCCCTACGGAAAAGTCTTCGTATTTTGTGCTTGCAAGCAATAACCTCCCAGCTACACTGAACGCTCGTTTTTGAGTCCCACCGGCGGTCGCCACGCCGCTATCCCACCCTCGAGACTGACGCATTGACAGGCCCGGCCCCAGCGACCCTCGCCCTCAACGGCTATCCCCTCTCGGAATCCTACCGACTGCCAGGGAAGTTCTCCATTTCGATCGGCAGTCAACGGACGTTCGTCGGCAAGCAGGCGGCGCGAAGTGCTCGCGCGTAGCGGGTTTGAGTTTCTTTGATTTTTCACCCTGAAGGAGCGCTTTCCATGATCATTCAAATGACCGTCAACATTCTTCTGCAAGCGGCGGCCATCGGGGCGGCGGGCCACGACTATGCCACCGCCTATCACCAGGCGATCGAATCGGGCAAGCCGCTGGTCGTGCTGGTCGGCACCGACTGGTGCCCGGCTTGCCAGCAGATGAAGAACGGCGCCATTCCCGAGTTGGCCAAGCGCGGCGGGCTGAACAAGGTCGCGTTCGCCCAAGTGAACGCCGACCAAGACAGTGCCCTGGCCGGCAAATTGATGCGCGGCGGCTCGGTCCCCCAACTGGTCATGTACTATCAAACCGACACCGGCTGGAAGCGGGACCAGATCACCGGAGCCACCAGCGCCGGCGCCATTCAAGCGTTCATCGAAAAGGCCGGCGGCACCGAAGTGGCTGAACTGCCCGACCGCCAGTAATCCCATTCTAGTCAGTTTCTCCAGCCGCCATGGCCCGGCCACGCCCCCGCGGCCATGGCAGCTTATTTTGTGTGCACACGAAGGCTGGCGCTTCGCCAATCGGCGCTCGCGCCGCTCACAGCATCGCGAGTGGGTTCTGGCGATTGGCCAGCGGCAGGTCGACCGGCTTGCCTTGGCGCTGCGACTCGAAGACGGCGACGATCATCTCCACCGCCGCACGGCCATCGTAGATGCTGCTCTTTGGCTGGCGATTTTGCTCGATCGCCTCGATCAGGTCCAACACGGCCGCGTGGTTTCCGGCATGGGCGCTGGGGTCTTTGAGCGGTTCCGGCTTGCCGAGGCCCGCGCTGCTGACGGCCTGCCACTTGACCCCGCTTTGGGCCGGCGACCAACTGGGGTCGGCCAGGTATTTGACGCTCGGCAGAAAGCCGGTTGTCAGCTCCAAAATGCCCTCGGAGCCAAACACCTGCACGCCGAACCGCGGCCGCTTGCCTGAAGTGGCGCGGTGCGAAGCGAAATAGGCGGTTTGCGTGCCCGGCATTCCGTACATCGCGTTCAGCGCGTCGCCGGCCAGCGGGCCCAATCCTTCGTTCCCTTCGGCGACGTCGCTCTTCGTGATCGGCTTGCCGTCCTGCCACACCCGGGCGAAACACCAGCTCGGATCGCCGGCCAGCAGCCGCATCAGGTCCATCACGTGCGTGCCCAGCACCCACAGGTCCTCGCCGCCGCCGCGCTGGTCTTCCTTGCCGCGCCCGCGAAGCTCGAGCACCTGGCCGAGCTTGCCGCCGGCGATCATCTCTTGCGCGACTTGACGCGCGGGCTGTAGTGCGTCTGGTGAGCGATCGCGCAGCGGGCATGGGTGCGTTCGCAGGCCGCGATCATTTCGTCGGCCTCGGCCAGCGTGCGGCACAGCGGCTTTTCCAGGTACATGTGTACGCCCCGCTCGGCACAGGCCACGACGATGTCGCGATGCTGGTCGACCCAGCGGGCTCCGATGCTCACCACGTCGGGCTTCACCTGGTCGAGCATCTGCCGATAGTCGGCGAACGCCCGATCGAGCTTCAGCTTCCGGGCTTCGGCCGCGAGGCCGGTCTTGTTGTCGTCGGCCACGGCCACCAACTCGACGCCGGGAAGGTCGTTCCACACTTCGTCGAGCGAATGGCCGTAATCGCCGCGACCAGTGCGGCCAATCACGGCCGCGCGTAGTGTCTTCATGATGTTCGTGCTCGCGGGAGGGTTGTTCGAGGGCGGGTAAACCGGTGGTTCGCCGCGGAGGCGCGGCCACGCGCGTTGGCACCAGTGTACCGCGTTCGCAAACCGCAAGCGACCAGAGCGGCGTGTTACGGCGCGGCGCGGCGCCGCTCTTCGACCAGCTCGTAGCGGCGGATCTTGCGATCGAGCGTGGTCCGCTCGATGCCCAGCAGGGCCGCCGTCTGGCTCTTGTTCCAGCCGGTGGCCCGCAGCGTGGCCAGGATGTGCTGCCGCTCGATGTCGGCCAGCGAGGCCGGGCGGAACTGCTGCGGCACGGGGGTCGAGACGTCGCCCGTGTCGCCGGCGGTCGCCAGCGCCGAGAGCGTCAGGTCGTCGGCTTCGATCAGCTCGCCGCGCGCGAGCACGACGGCTCGCTCGACAACGTTCTTCAATTCGCGGACGTTGCCCGGCCAGCGATACTTGCGCATCAGCTCCATGGCCTGCGGCGAATAGCCGCGCAGCTTGCGGCCCGTCTCGGCGTTGAACCGCTGCAAGAAATAATGCGCCAGCTCCTGAATGTCCTCGACGCGCTTCCGCAGCGGCGGCACGATGATTTCCAGCACCCGCAGGCGGAAGTACAGGTCGCGGCGAAACCGCCCCTCGGCCACGTCGCGCTCCAGGTCGCGGTTCGTGGCCGCGATCACCCGCACGTCGACCTTCACGGTCTCCGTGCCGCCGACGCGCTCGAACGGATGCCCTTCCAGCACGCGGAGGAACTTGGCCTGGATCGTGGGGCTCATCTCGCCGATCTCGTCCAGCATCAGCGTGCCGGTGTTGGCTGCTTCGAACTTGCCGATCTTCCTCTGCGTGGCGCCGGTGAAGGCCCCTTGCTCGTGGCCGAACAGCTCGCTGGCCAGCAGGCTTCGCGACAACGCGGCGCAATTGAGGCACACGAAAGGCCCCTTGCGCCGCGGGCTCGAATAGTGGGCCGCACGCGCCACCAGCTCCTTGCCCACGCCGCTCTCGCCGCGGATCAATACCGTGGCCCGGCTGGGCGCTGCGCGGGCAATCTCCTGGGCCACGCGCGCCATGGCGATGCTCGAGCCGATGATCTCGCTCTGCACGCCCAGCCGCTCGCGCAATTGCACGTTCTCGTCGCGAATCTGGTTCAGGTTTTCGGCCAACTCCTCGCGACGCCCCAGATTATCAAGCGCCACGGCCACCGTGTCGGCCACCGCCAACGTGAATTCCAGGTCGTCGGGATCGGGCACGCGCTCCGGGCTGGTCGAATACAGGTGCAACAATCCCAGCACGCGCTTGCCGCGGCGAATCGGCGCACAGATCACGCTCGTGGCGTCGACCACGCCCTTGCTGTCGCGGCTGCCCAGCGTGCTGTCGCCCATCACGTTGCGCGCCGAACACCGCCTCGCCCTCGCGCAGCACCGTCGAGGCCAGAAACGTCGAAACCCGGTGATACGGCAGCGACGAATCGGTGCGGGCCGCCACCATGTCGAGGTCGGCCGAGTTTGGCTCGCCTTCGTAATTGCGTGGCAGCACGAACAGCGCGCCGGAATCGACTTGCGTGGCCCGAAACAGCCCGCCCAGGGCCAGGTCGGCAATCCCGATCACGTCAGGCGCCTGGGCCAGCTCGAAGGCCAGCCGGCACAAGCTGGCCGCCGCCCGGCCCACCTTCGGCAGCGCCGTTTCGTCGGGTTCGTGCGGGACGAGGAATTTCGTCTGGCCGCGGCGGTGCGTGATCGTGGCCGGCTCGTGCATCGACAGCACGCTCGAATCGTCGGGCGCCAGTGGCCCGTTGAACGTCTCTTCTTCCAGCACGCCCTGCGGCATTTCGACCCCGCCGCTTTCGGAAAAGGCTTTTGACAGATCGTAGACGAAGCGCAATTGCGACTGGCCGATGCGAATGATGTCGCCCGGATTGAGCAGGTAGTCGCCGCGGATGCGATTTCCCGCCACGGCGGTGCCGTTGCGGCTGTCGAGGTCGCGCAGCGTCCATTGATCTTCGGAAAAAAAGATCTCCGCGTGGCAGCGGCTGCAGCGCTCGTCCTTGACGACGATCTGGTTGGTCGGCGCACGGCCGATCGTCACCGCCTGGCCTGGGACCAGTCGGAAGACGTCGGCCCACTTCGAGCCTTCGCGGATGACCAGATACGCTAGCATGAGCGGCGCGGCCCTGAGAGACTCGTTGCGCCAGCCGCCCCCTGCGAGAGAAACCCCGAGGAGCTGGCGCCAGACCCCAGAGCGTCAAGACGTGTTGCCCCGGGGGTCGTCAACTTCCACCTTATCGTTGTGCACCCCGCGGCGGCAAGACAAGTGGCCGCCTGCGGGCGCGGCAAACCGCCCAACTCGCGCGATTTCCGCGATCGACGATCGCGGTCCCCCTAATGGGTAGTCTGATCGGACGCGGTGCTCCCGTCAACCAAATGCTTCGCCGCCTTCGGCCAGCAACTCGGCCAGCAGCTCCAGCGGCAGCCCGACGACGTTCGACTCGCTCCCGTCGACGATGTGCAGCCAGCCCGCACGGTCCTGGTAGCCGAACGCGCCGGCCTTGGCCTGCCATTGGCCGCTGTCGAGATACGCTTCGATCTGCCCCGGTTCGAGCGGGTCCATGCGCAGCGTGGTCCGCGCCACGCGCACCGACGGCGGACCTTCGGGCAGCCACCACACGCACAGCCCGCTATAGACGTGATGTTCGCGGCCGCTCAATAGCGCGAGCATCCGCTGCGCGTCGTCGCGGTCGGCCGGTTTGCCCAGCGTCTGGCCCAGGCAATCGCAAATCGTGTCGCAGCCGACCACGGCCACGGCGCCCTCGCCGCTGCCCGCGGCCGCCGGCGCGGCCAGTTGTTCGACGACGTCGGCCGCCTTTTGATACGCCAGCCGCGCGGCCATCTCGCCGGGCGACTCGCGGCTGCATACGCCGCACTCGGCGTGCGGCCGCGGCACCACGACCTGAAACTCGTAGCCGGCTTCGGCCAGCAAGCAGCTTGCGCTGCGGTGAACCGCTGGCCAAGATCAACCGCGGCCCGCGTTCACGGTTTCTGTTAGGATGGATGGCCTGTCCTCCCCTGCGAGCGTGGCGTACGGTTGTGTACCGACGTTCCGCTCGTTGCCCGCGAAACTGCCCGACGCGATCGATGCCTGCCGCCGAGCTGCAGATCCTGTACGAGGACAATCATCTGCTGGCGCTCGACAAGCCGCCAGGCCTGCCAACGATGGGCGTGGCCGCCGGCCAGGCGAGCCTCGTCACGCTGGCCAAGCAGTATATCAAGCGCCGCTATCGCAAGCCGGGCAACGTCTATCTGGGCGTCGTCAGCCGGCTCGACGCCGGGGCGACCGGCGTGCTGGTGTTTGCCCGCACCTCGAAGGCTGCCGCCCGGCTGAACGAGCAGTTCCGCGCCGCGCGGTCCAAAAGACGTACTGGGCCATCGTATCCGGGGCGCTAGAGCCCAGCGGCCAGTGGCTCGATTGGCTGGCCAAGGACGACGCCCGCCAGCGGATGGTCGTCGTCGATCGTGCAACGAGCGGAGCGCTGGAAGCTCGGCTCGACTACCGCGTGCTGGGTCCCGTGCCCGGCGGCACCTGGGTCGAAATCGAGCTGATCACGGGCCGCAAGCATCAAATCCGGCTGCAGTTCGCCAGCCGCGGCGCGCCCCTGTGGGGCGAGCGCAAGTACGCCGCCGGCGCGCCGTTCGGCGGCGCGCTGGCGCTGCACGCCCGGCGTCTGGTCTTCGAGCACCCGGTGAAAAAGGAGACCATCGAATTGATTGCCCCCGTGCCATCAGCATGGCACTCGTTGGGCATCGGCCGCGACACCGGTTTGAGCTGATGATCTGCCGGGTCCATACGTTCAAATCCGTCGCGTAGCGCGGCCGGCCGCCGCACGCCGAAGGCGTGAAACAAGTCAGCCCAGGGCAACGCCCTGGGTTAATGGACGGTCGCAGCGGGAAAGTTGCGCATCAGCGCATCGCGACCGGATTGCTTAGCCAGCTCATGGACGATTCTGTTGCTGGTTGGTAAGCTTATGGAAATACGCATTGCGGAAACTTTTCTGTTGAATCCGTTCGGATCGTAACTATCGTCGCCAGGCAGCCATGCTTCGCGACGACGAAATGTCCGGCCTGTTCCGGCCAGCGGGGCCCGGCAGGCACGTCGTCTGAGACGATGCGGATTTCCACCGGCGGCTGCCGAAATCTTTCCAGGGGGCAAAAACCTGGGGCTGGAGACTTCGTGGACCACCTGCCATTAACCGTATTCCGCCGCGCGGCCCTGGCCAGCGGGCTGGTGACGATCGAGCAGATGCTCGAAGCCGAAGCCGCGCTGCGCGAGGCGGCCGGCCCGGTCGGTATGTGGACCGAAGTCGACGACTCGCACCTGGCCGCCCGGCTGGTCGACCTGGGCCTGTTGAACCGCTGGCAGTCGGAGCAACTCAAGCGCGGCCAATCCAATTTCAAGCTCGGGCCCTACCTGGTCGTCGACTGGATCGGCCAGGGCGGCATGGGCCAGGTGATGAAGGCCGAGCACCGCATGATGGGCCGCACCGTGGCCATCAAGGTGCTCCCGCGGCACCGCTCCACGCCCAACGCCATCGCCAGCTTCACCCGCGAAATCCGCGCCCAGGCCCAGCTCGACCACGCCAACCTGGTCCGCGCTTTCGACGCCGGCCACGACCGCAACGTCTACTTCCTGGTCACCGAGTACGTGCCTGGCACCGACATGCGCAAGCTCGTGCGGGCCCGCGGCAAACTGTCGATGGCCGACGCCGCCACGATCATCACCCAGGCCGCCCGCGGGCTGGGCCACGCCCACAGTCGCGGCATGATCCACCGCGACGTCAAGCCCGGCAACCTGCTGGTCACGCCGACAGGCCAGACCAAGGTCTCGGACCTGGGCCTGGCCGAGTTCATGGGCATCGACGATCCCGACGATCCGCGCCGGGCGCATCGTGGGCACGGCCGATTACCTGTCGCCCGAGCACATCCGCTCGCCCCGCGAGCTGACTCCGGCCAGTGACATTTATTCGCTCGGCTGCACGCTCTATTATGCCGTCACCGGCAAGGTGCCCTTCCCCGGCGGCACCAGCCGCGACAAGGCCCGCCGGCACTGCGACGACATCGCGATCAACCCGCGCCGCTTCAACCTCGAGTTGCCCGACGAGTTCGTCGACGTCATCGCCGCGATGATGGAAAAGAACCCGGCCAAGCGCATCCAGACCTGTGCCGAGGTTGTCCGGCGCTGGCGCCCTGGGCTCGCGAAGCCGTGCCCACCGACGACGTGGCCCAGAACGAATCGCTGGCCGCGGCGCGGCAACTCGCGCCGGCGCCCGGCGAGACCGAGATCGGGCTGTTCGACGACCTGGTGCTTGCCGGCGACGCCAGCGCCAGCGGCAGCCAGATTTCCCAGCGCACCGACCCGGTCGCCTCGGGCCGCCATGAAACGCTGCCCGACATCGAGCGCGTGGGCGAGCTCATGCCGCAGGAAGTCGAATACCCTGCGGCGTTCGCCTGGCTGGTGTTGATCCTGATTCTCTCGGCCGCCGGCCTGTTGTTGGCGAGCATCGTGATCAAGGCCTTGCTGTAAGGCCGCGGTCGTCGCGCGAATCTGGCACACCCTCGCGCCAGAACGTCGAGAGCCGAACGAGGGCAGCGGGCTGCCTCGCCGGCTCTCGAACACGCCGCCGCAGAGCGCGTGGCTCGTGAAATTGCGGGCTTGATTATTCGGCCGCCTTCTCACGGGCCCTGTCGAGCTGCTTCTGGTAACGCTTGTTGTCGGGCTGCGATTTGGCAAGCTGCACTAGCAGCGGCAGCGCCTTCTTGTACTCCTGCTTTTCCATGTAGGCGTCGGCCAGCCCGACGGTGGCGGCGTTCGGACCGGGGAACTTCGTCAGCATGTCTTCCCAGATCTTCGTCGCGCCCGCCACGTCCCCCTCCTCCTTGAGCGCGCGGGCCAGCCCGTTCATCGAGCCGGAGGCGTTCGAGTCGAGCGCGATTGCCTTCTTGAACTCGGTCTTGGCCTCGGCAGTCTGGCCTGCCAGCAGTAGCGCCAGCCCAAGCCGTTGATGGCCGCCGCATCCTTCTCGTCGTTTGCCAGCGCTTGCTTGAACATCTTTTGGGCTTCGTCGTGATTGCCCTGGTTGATCAATCGCCAGCCGCGGGCCACCTCGCCGGCGGAAGTGCGCTGGCCGGCGGGCTTCGGCGCCTGCGGCTCGATTTCGGCGCGCAGCTCGTCGCCCAACTTCTTGGCCTCGGCAGCCTTCAACATCGCCTGCACCGTCTCATCCGCTTCGCCCGAGTCGACGAGCTTGCCGGCCCATTTCTTCGCCTGGTCGAATTTGCCTTCGAGCAGGTACAGCCGGGCCAGGCCATACCAGGCGGCTGGCGCCTTCGGCGCCGCTTGCAGCAGATATTTCTCCGCATCCTTGTAGTTTCGCTGCGACAGCGCGGCCTGACCGAGCCCGTTGAGCGCGGCCGGGTGCTTCGGCACCAGGGCGATTAGCCGCTTGAACGCTTTTTCCGCCTCCTCGGCGTGGCCGGCGCTGAACTGGCTCCAGCCGAGCCCATTGAGCGCGCTTTCGTTCTTGGGATCGAGTTTCACGGCGGCTTCGAATTTTTCGACGGCCTTGTCGGGCGCGCCGCCTTGCCACAGTTTCCAGCCCTCGGCCACCAGTTGCTGCGCAGAGCCGTTGGCCGCCACGCTGCCTCCTACTCCCAGGCCAAACACGAGATACGTCACGATTGCTAACATTGCCAGTCCTCCAATGCTCGAGAAGAAAATGAACAACCGGTTTCTGCGGCGGCGTTCATCCTTTCTCAGCGAGTCCAGCAGCAGATCGTCGGCGCAGCGCATCGCTTCGTCGAGCCGCGCTTGTTCGCTGGGCGAACTTGCGCCGACGCCACCCGTCGATGTTGGATCCTTGCGCATGGTTGCTGACTTTCAAATAGGTTCAACGGTCTGACCAGGCGATTTGGTCATGCAGGGTGCCACTGCTGGCTTGTCCAGCAGCGCGACATCACGGGTGTCTGCTGCGCAGCCGCCCGTGGCACCCGCTGTTGGCCGTTGGCAATTTACGGTGGTCGGGCCACTAGATGCGTTTGATCAGCTTGGCCGCCTCCTCGGCCATGGTTTTGCCCGGCTCGACGGCGTCGAGCAGGCTGCCCCGCACGCGCTGCGTCTTGGCGATTTCGGCCCGCAAGGTTTCGATCACCTTGTCGAGCCGCGAACGGATCGTCGGATACGACACGCCTACCTGTTCGGCGATCTCCTTCAGGTTGCCGCCGGCCAGCACGAACATTTCAATGAACCGCTGATGCTCGATCGGCAGGCCGCCGAGCCGCGACATGGGAAACGCGGCCTCGATCGAAACCTCGCAGTCGGCACACGTCATCCGCGTGACGACCATCGGCAAACCGCAGTACGGACAGTCGTTAGCCAGCGGCCGAGCGTCAGGACTCACGGGCTCAACCCTCATTGATGTTGATTCAATCTACAGATAAGCTTAAGAATGTCAACTTCCCATGCGAACAACTTTCGTTTATCTTAATGTCACGGGGACGGCCTCGCCAAGCCTCGGTCAGGCCGAGCGGCCATTGCCACGCGACGGACAGATCCCGCTGCGTCTGTAGTGGGGTCCCTGATCCCGGCAGATTCCCGCCAGAACATCGCCTTCCGCCGAGTGCGCCGGCCTTGCAGAGGCCGGCTACAGGGTCTGGCCGGCTCGAAACTCTAGCGATGCCGCACGGGATGCCCGCCGTGCGGTGGGCCGGGTTGCGGAGCCGTTGGTCCGCCTGGGGGCATCGTCATCGCGGGCATCTTGACCGCGAAGTCGGCCGACACCGCCCCGCCGCGCGTGACGTCGGCCTCGACCATCAGCGGTACGAGCTTGCCAACGACTGGCGGCATTGCCAGCCGCACCTTGTACTGGCCCAAGTCGAGATCGTCGAACTGGTACGTGCCGTCGCGCGCCGTGCGCGTCGAATCGATCACGTTGCCGTCCGCGTCGAGCAGCTGCACGACGATTCCCGGCAGCGGCATGTCGCCGCGGTTGAACGCACCGTTGCCGTTGGCGTCGAGGAACGCCCGGCCGGCGATCGACGCCTGGAAGACGAAAACGTTGTCCTGCAGGTTCGTGGTCGCGGAGTCGCGGCGGATGATGTCGGCCAGCGTCGTGTGCTCGATCTTTTGCAGATCACGGCCGCTGAAGATGTTCTGGTACCACAGGCGATCTCCGTCGCGGATCCGCTCGAACTGGTTGGCGATGATGGCTTGGAACGTCGCGCCCAGGTTCGAGCCCGGCGCATGGTCTTCGACGATGCCGCCGACGAACAGGTCGATGTTGTCGACGTTGCCGTAGAGCTGCTTCAGTTGCGCCTGGACGGCCGGGTCGCTGGTGATCTGGCCAAAACTGGTGACCGGCGCCAGGCCGTAGGCCTGCCGCACGGAGTTGAAGTCGCCCAGCCCCACGTCGCGGCCGCGCTGCACGTCGAGGGCGAACAGGTCGAAGCCCCCTTGTCCCGGCTGGCCGAACAGGAAATTGCGGACGTTGTCGACCATCTGTCCGTCCACCTCCTGCGACAGATCGGAGGCCAGGTACTTCAACAGCGCCGCCTCGACGCCCGGCTGCTCGAGCACGTAGGGATCGGAGAACGCCTGGGTCAGCGACATGCCCGTCTCGCCCGAAGCGACGTCGCCCGGCGAATTCACCGGCACCTGGATGCCGCCGGGCAGCGTGAACGTGAACGCGAACGGCTGGCCGTTGTTGGCCAGGAAGTCCACTTCGTTATCCAGCGCGCTGTGGCCAAAGCGGTAGGCCGCCTCGGAAAACTCGGGCGTGATCCCCGGATTGATCGTGGGATCGTAGCCCGAGTAGGGCGCGATTGCGCCGGAGCCCAACAGCGCCGGCAAAAACTCGTTGAATGTGATCGCCTGGATTTCCGCGATCACGATCTGCCGTGCGCCCTGGTAAAGCTGCTCGTCGGTCCAACGCGGATGCTGTTTTGCCAGCAGGCTGGCCTGGTAGTTATGCTCGCGCATGAACAGGGTCTGGATCGAGGTCAGCTCCAAATTCTCATTGGCCCGCACGTCGCCGGCCATGAACATGTCGGTGAGCGGAAACGGACCGTCGTTTTCCATCGGCAGCCCGAGCGAGTTGAGCGGCAGCAGGCCGCCGTCGCTCGATTTCAACTGGCCGCCGCTGAACGTGCGCAGCGCCGCGGCCCGAGCCGGGTCCGAGCCGTAGACCATCGAGCCGTCGAGAAACGACGTGACGGCCGTGATCGGGTCACGTGGATTCGCGGTGCTCGTGCCGGTTGCCGGGTCGAACTGGGCGCGTGTGAAGGGCAGCGTCTGGGTGCCCGTCGCGTTGGGGTCGAACGACGGGTCGCCCTTGGGCACGTCGATCGGCAGCGATTCGCCGCCGTTGGGCGTCATGTCGAGATCGTGGTCGATGAACTGGCCCCAGGCGTACACCATGGCCGACAGCTTGCGCTGGCTCACCGCGTCGTCCGTCTGCGCGCCGATCAGGTTGCTGATCAGCCGCGGCTGGGCAAATCGGCTCCCGCGGGCGAGGAAATGCCGTCGCCGTAGGCGGCCGCCGCGATCCGCAGCAGGTCGCTGCCGGACCTGCCCCAATCGGGATTGGCCAGGTTGTTGCCCGCGCCGGTCGCGCTGTAATACAAGGGCGCGACCGACATCATCGCGCGGTCTTCGAGCGGCTCGATGTGGGGCTGGAACGAGCGGGCCGGCTTCGTGCCAGGCAACGATTGCCACAAGGGTGCGAACAGTGTTGGCAATTTCGAATGGTGGCGAGTCATGGTAACAAACTCCTCTTCAGGGGGTGGGTGGAGCGCGAGCCTTGAGGGTTCCGGCCCCAAGACGCGACGAAGCAGGGAACGGGCGACACTAGACGGGATGAATCAGGCGAGAAAATATACGCTTGCCCCTGATGCTGCCGAGGATGTGTTTTTGGCCAGGTCCCTTGGCGGCAGCGGTAAGACCGCCTTCAATATATTTGTGCACCCGGCCAATGCAAGAAAGAACTGCTTCGCTTTCAAAACTTTTTTCGGCCGAGTCGCGACCACGCCCGCGCGAGCGAAAGGCGAGTCACTGCCAGGCAATTGCCACGCGAAGGGGAAAGCGCCACACCCGGCACAGCGGACGCGCGCCGCGCCGATATCCCTCGCCCGGTGCGGCATCTTCGACTGCCAGCACCTGGCTCGTGCTCCCCTCGCCGCGCGTCCATGCATAAAGCGGCACCGTTGGGATGGGCGGCTTCGCCAGGTCCGCTCGCAGCGCATAAAACACGACCGCGCCGGCGCTCGCTCCGTCTCGCCGGTGCCGAGGGCGGCAAAGGCTTCTCCACCGTCGGCGTTCTTGCGGCGGACGATGCCTAGGCCGTCTTTTACCGGCCGGTCGGACGCCATGAACACGATCCGCGCGTCGACCCCGTCTGGCGCTCGCCGGTACCCACGGACAGCCGCGGCCGCCCGTCGACCATCCGCTCGTACACCGGCACCGGCAGCGCCAGCCGCTGGTCGGCCAAGTCAAGCGAGTACAGGATCTGGTTGTAGTCGTAGCGCGGCGTCGCCTGTCGGGCGGCTGAGAAGGTCTGCGAGTAGGTCCCTTCGAAAAAGATCGTTCGGCCCCCCTGCTGGTCGAACATGGCGTGGTGCTTGGGATTGTAGAAGCTGTACTTGTCGTGCGTGACCACCTTGCGAGCATAAACCCAGGGTCCCAGCGGCGTGTCGGCCTCGGCGTACCAGATTTCGCCGAGAAACGAAGTCGAGCCGCCGGCTTCCTCGGCGATCATGACCCAGCGCCGCCGATAGGCGTTCATCGCCGTCGAGCCTGCGTGCGCCACGACCGCTCGTCCCGTCTCGACGTCGCGAAGCGCCACCAGCGCCTCGCTCTCAGCGAGCAAGTTCGCTTTGATCCACTCGGCCTGCTTGCCTGCGGTCAGCGGCGGCGTGTCGCGCTTCCAGCCATAGCGGACCCGGCCCGCGCGATCGCGGTCCATTTTCGGCCGCTCGAGCGTGCTGCCCGCCGCCAGGCAGGTGAACGTCTCGTACTGATGCGGATCGGCCAGCGCCTCGGCCTTCGCGGCCACGCGCAGCAGCGGGTACGGATTGCCGAAGTAAACGTAGTCAACGCCCTCGACCGTGCGGCGAACGCTGTGCCCCAGCGGATAGAGCGGTGCCTTGAAGTCGAAGACGGCCCGCTGCTCGAAACGATTTGTAGCCGAATTGAACTCCACTAGTCCGCGACGATACACGTCCAGCTCCTTGCGAACCTTGACGTATTTGGCGAACATCCGCTCGCCGTGCTCGGCATCGCCGATGACGCACAGCCCGTCGATCCACGTCGGGCCATCGCCGGGCATCTCGGCCGTGCTGGCGACAAAGCCATCGGCGCGCTGGAAGTAATCCAGCTCGACGCCGCGCCGCGGATCGAGCCCGCCATCGGCTGGCAGCCGCGAAGTTGCTCCCGGAACGTGAAACGTCCCCAGTGGGTAGCTCGCGCGGTTCGTGTCGCCCCAGAACCAGTACACCTGTCCTCGATAAACGGCCGTGTTCACGCTGTCGCTGCCGACGACTTGGGCATTGACGAGCGGATGGCGCGTGGGTGGCTCGCCTCCCAGCAGCACGGTGTCGCGATAAATGCCGGCGCCGGTGACGCGGTACAGCCGCTCGGCGACGTTCACGCGACGCAGCCGCAGCTCGGCCCGGCGGCCGGGCGTGGTCTTGAACGCCCGGCCGCGAAAACCGAAGCCGTCGGCCGGGAATTCGTAGCCGTGGCTGCTGACGTGGAAAAAGACCTCGCGGTCCATCAGCCCCGGCTCGAAAAACGCCACCAGCCCGGCCGAATCGGTCAGGTAGCGAACTTCGCCGACGGTTCGCAGCTCGACCAGCGGCACGCCCCGCCCTGTCTGCTCGTCGACCACCGCGATCGTGAAGTAGCCACTCGGGTCATCGGGCGCGCCACCCGAAGCCGCCAACAGCACGAACATGGCAACGGCCGTCGTCAAGGTTGAATTCCTCGTTACCGTCCTCGCTGGTGTCGACTGCCGGAGATTTTACGCCGCGTGCGGACGCGTCCGCAACGCAGCCAGCTTGCCCGTGAAGAACCGCGTCGAAAGCCGCCGCGCGCTTCGATGGGATTCGGGGGGCGAACCTTTCGAAAAAACGAAAATGTCCTGTCCGGCCGACCGCGGCTGCGCCCTGCGATTTGGCAGTTAAAACGCTGCAGTCGAGCGTGCGGCCGGCGGCGAGAAGCCCCCAATGGTATAATATTGTTGACAGCGGTCGTGCGGCGCACCCGCTTCGTGGACGCCCGGAGCACGACCGCCACGCATATCGGATAGCGCGAACGCGTCTCGGGCTGGGGGCTGACTTGTTCAACTTGAGATTGCGGGAGGTCGACCATTAAACTTCCGATTTTGATCGTCGACGACAATGCCGACACGTGCGCGATGATGGCCAGGTTGTTGTCTGCCTACGGCTACGAAGCCGACGTGGCGCACAACGGCGCGGAAGCGCTCCGACAGATCGAACGAAAGCAATACGGGCTGGCAATCGTCGATTACCAGATGCCCGGCATGAACGGAGTCGACCTGTTTCGCAAGATGCGCGAGCGGCGGCCCGACCTGACCGGCATCTTCCTGACCGGTTACACCACGATCGACGTCGTCTACCCGGCGATCGAGGCGGGCATCCTGCACGTGCTGCCGAAACCAGCCGACTTTCAGGAGCTTGTTCCGATCATCGAAGAGCACCTCGGCAGCGCGACCTGAGCACGCGCGACCCGTTCGTTCGGTTGACCCAGATCCGGCAAGCCTGGCGCTCGCGGCTGCGCGGCCCGCCCGTAGCCGGCCTCTTCGAGCCCGGAGAACCCTGACGTCGCCGCATCCAGGCAGACGCCAACAATGCCGCCATAGTCGTCCGCGCGCCCGCTAGAACACGCGGTTCGTATCGACCAGGAAGTAGCCGTTGTTGGCCACCGGAAGGGCCGGCATCCAGCAGCGGCCGGCCACGGTCGTCGAACGGGCATTGCGCCCGGATAGATGGCCAGGCCGACCGAAAAATTCCAGGCGTCTTCGCTGGCCGCCACGGCGCCGGCCGCGCCCGATTGGTGCATGTAGGTCACCAGGGCATAGACGCTGGCCGCGTCGCTCAGCGGAAAGTTGCCGCGCAGCCCCACCAGCCAATCGCCCAGGCTGCCACCGCCGGCCAGCCGGTCGTGTTCCGGCACGCCCAGCCAGATCCAGGTGTCGGGCCCGCCGGCCGACCACTTGTGGTGCGAGTAGACGTTCAACTGGTTGATCGGACGCCAGATGGTGTTCGCTCCGCCCACGTCGCGCGCGTCGCCGTGCAGCCGCCAGGTGCCCCAGACGCCGACTTCGTTGGCCGGGCTGAGCATGTAGCCCAACTGGCCCCGCCATTGTCCGAGCGTCGGGTTCTGGGCGAATTCGCCGAAGTTGCTGTTGATCATCCAATCCTGCACCAGCGCCGCTGAAACGCGGCGCGACTCGTTGGCCTTGCGAAAGAAGCCGTAGGTCACGAAGCCTTGCGGTTCGGCCTGGTTCTGGTTGCGGGTACGATAGTCGGTGCCGGCCCAATCGTAGGCGGCCGCGCTGCCGCCGATCTGAAAGCCGATGCCCGTCCAGTCGCTGAAGCGGCCCAGTCGCGTGCCAAAGTTCAAGCCGCTGGCGATGCCATTGTTCTGCCAACTGCCGTCCTGCACGCCGCGCCAACTGTCGTAGCTTACGAAGGCGACCACTGCCCGCGACGGTCCCTGGTCGCAACTGGGGCACAAGCCGGCCAGGCTCGGATGGACGCCGTAGGCGCCGCTGCCGAACAGTCCGCCGCTGGCGGCGCCCTCCGAGTACAGGCAGTCGCCGCAGGAGGAGCCAAAGATCGGCACGTCGGGCCGGCTCGCGGGCGCGGCCTCTTCCGGCGGCGCGGGCACGTTGTAGTTCAACACGTTGGACGTCGGCGGCAAGCGGGTCGATCGTCCGGCCGCGAAGGCCGGCCGCTCATCGAACATCGCCGGCGGCGACGTCCACAACACCTCCGGGCTGGTCTCGCTCGGCGGCTGCGCAGCAGCCCAGCCCGCGCCGACCAGCATGGCCAGCGCCGTGAACCCCGCCAGTCGGCATCCAATACCCCGACGCACCGCACCCCTCCTGGCCGCGGGCCGCATCCGCCTCCCCCTCGTCGTGTCGCTGGCCAAGCCGAAGCGCAGCGGCAGCGCGGCACGACGCGATAGCGGTTGATGTTCCGATCGGCGCGTCTGAGCCAGTTTTGCGAATCTTTGTTGTCGCCTGCCTCTGCCCGCCGCTTCCGCCGCACAGTCCGCAGCCGGCAAGGCTTCGCCAGACGGAACGCTTTAACGGCACGAGTTGCCGCGCCGGCCACGCCCGCGGCCTCGACTGCCCGCCTAAAGCTCGGCCAGCAGGCGGTCGACTTCGCGCAGTTGGGCTTCGACGCGCGACTCCATCTGGCTGTGCTCGTGCCAGCGGCTGAGCGCTTCGAGGCAGTCGCGATCGACCCCCGCCCCGGCGTCGTTCATCAGAGTTTGGTGGATCTGTTCCCACGCCATGCCGTCGCGATAGGGCCGCCGGGCCGACATCGCCTCGCAGACGTCGGCCACGGTCAACACCCGCGCCGCCCAGGGAATCCGGCTGCCGTCGAGCCGGCGGTGATAGCCGCGGCCGTCGAGCCGCTCGTGATGGGCCGCGGCCACGTCGGCCAACCGATCGAAAGCCTGAACTTGCTCCAGAATCCGCAGCGAATAGTCGGGATGCTTGCGGATTTGATCGAACTCCTCGGCCGTCGGCTTGCTGGGCTTGTCCAGAACCAGGTTCGATACGCCCAGCTTGCCGATATCGTGCAGCAGCGCCGCGCGCCGCAGGTCGCGCTGCCACTCATAGGAACAGCCGAACTGCCGGGCCACGCCGACGGCGATTTCGGCCACCCGCGTCGAGTGTTCATAGGTCCAAGGGCTCTTGGCGTCGATCACTTTGGCGAACGCCTCGGCCACGCAGTCGAGCCCTTCCTCGTCGACCACGAGCATCGAGTCTTCCGGCTCGACGCGGCCCAACTGCGTTAGCAGCTCGTCGCTCGACGCGCACGCCAGAACGCGGCGTCGCCCTTGACAGCCACGAGCGCGTCAACCAGGTGGGGATCGAACCAGCGGCCGCGCCGCTCCACCGCCACGTCGACCGCCGCGGCCAGCCCACGCGCGCTGAAAAAAGACTTCCGCTGTCTGCGCCAGGCAGCAGATCCGGGCCAACAGCGAAATCTCCACGCCTTCCAGACCCCGCGGCGAACCTTGGCCGTCCCAATGCTCGTCCAGCTCCAAAATCGCCCGGGCCGTGGCCTCGGGCAGCCGCAACATGCGGGCGATCTCGGCTCCGCGCTCGCAGCGGATTTGCGAAATCCGCCGGGCCCCTTCCGGGCCGCTGCGCACCATCGCCGCCATTCGCAGCAGCCGCTCGACGAGCGAACCGCCCGGCGCGCACATCCGCCAGCCGTTGCGAAAGCACTCGCCCGGCTTCGTCCAGTCGATCATCCGCACGGAATGCTTAACCGCCCGGTCGTCGGCCCCGAACAAGTACGACATCTTGGCCGCGTTGCTCGAACAACCCAGATCCTTGAGCAACAAGGCGTAGAACAAGGCCGAGGAATCGGCCGGCCGCAATCGCAGCTCGTCGGCCAGCCGCATGCCGATTAGTGCCGTGCGCATGCAGTGTCCGGGCCGGTTGCCCTGCGTGACGTCGAGCGCCACCGACAGCGCCGACATGATTTCGGACATGCGGACTTCCGTGGCCGCGACCAGCCGCTCGCCGGCGGGCAGAGCTTCCGCCGATCCGACGAACGAACCGCGATCCGCACTCTCGCCTGTGAGCATGAGCAAGCACCTCAATGGCCTGAAGATCCTCGGCGCGATCGATCGAAAGAAGGGAGGGGCAAGCAAGCATACCTCACCCCGCGCCGATGCTGCCGGTCGTAGCGGCGTGACCTACTGCAATCGCCGGCGAAACGGCCCGGCATGGCCATGCGAGCCACTCGCGCCCGGCGGTGCCTGCCGACTCGGTGTCGCGGGCTTCCTGGGGGTCGATCACGCCGTCGGCGTTGCGATCGATGGCCGAGAACTGCCTGGCGGTGCCCAGGAACTCGTGGCGGCTCAGCTCGCCGTCGCCATTGCGATCCATCGCCGTCAACCAGGCCGGCGCGTCGGTCACGGCGCCGCCGCCGGCAGCGCGCCATCGGCGCCCATCGCGCCAGGCATCCGCGCGCCGCGGTACACGACCACGGCCAGCCGCTCGGGAATCTCTGCGCTGGTAACGAGTCCGTCGTGGTTCGCGTCCAGCTCGCCGAGCCGCCCGCCAGCCGTGTCCAGTTCGCGCGCCGTCAGCCGGCCGTCGCCGCTCGTGTCAAGCCAGGCAAATAGCCCGTCGTCGAGCGGGCTAGTGCCGACCTGCACCTGGACGCTCGAAAAGCTTCGCCGCCGCGCGAGTGCCGTTTCGATTTCTTCGCGCGCGAGCTTGCCATCGCCGTCGGCGTCAATCGCCGTGACGTCGACCTCCAGCGACTTGGCCAACCCGGCCGCCTCGTCGCCTTCGAGCGCGCCCGACTTGTCGGCGTCGAACGCCTTCAATCGATCGGCAGCGGCCGCCGCGGGCGAGCTGCCGCCGGCCCCATCGACGAGCGAGAAATCGATCACCAGTCCCGGCATTTCGACCGCCACGCGGCCGCCCGCCTCCACGGTCTTGGCCTTGCCGTTCGGGTTTGGGCCCAACGACTTCAATCGCAACGCAGCCGCGCCGCCGGCCGATTCGCGCGGCTCGAAATCGACGGCCAGCCGCACGTCGGCGGCGATTTCCATCAGCCCCAACAGCTCCTCCTGGTCGATCCGCCCATTGCCGTCGCCGTCGAGCGCGTCGAGCCACGAGGGCACCAGCGCCAATGCCGCGCGGTCGAGCCCCTCGCCCACGTCGTACAGCTCGCAAAGCTCATAGTAGATCGACTCGATTTCCAACTTGTTGAGCTCGACGAGCTGTCGCGGCGGCGCGATCGACTGCCGCTCATAGCTCGGCTCTCCCTCCAGGCCGCGGCGAACGTCGGCCAGCGTCACCAGTTCGTCGTCGTTGGCGTCACTCGCCCGCAACCGCTTGCCGGCGGCTGCCATTTCCTCATCCGACAGCCGGCCATCCTCGTTGTCATCGAGCAGCGCCAGCACCGACGATGCCTGGTCATCGGCTCCGCGCCGGTCGATGGCCTGGGCCACCGAGAACAGCCGGCCGCCGGCGTTGTCCTGCGAAACCAGCGCCGCCAGCTCATTGCGGTCGACGCGGTGGTTGCGGTTGGTGTCGTACTGTTGCTCGATCCGCCGCACGTCGGCGGGGCCGCGGAGGGGCGTGTTGCCGAAGTCACCCGCCGCGATGCGTTCGTTGGCCAGCAGCCGCTCCCAGTCAACGGCCCCTCGCTTGTCGTCGCCTCGCGCCACGCGAAGGGCCTCGTCGAGCACCGCGTCGGCCACGGCCTGCTGCGGCTGCCCGCCGATCGCGACGTCCAGCTCGACGAGCAGCGGACCGCGCGACGTGAACGCCACCACACGCTGCCCGGGCGGCGGCTCGGCCGCTTCGTCCTCCTGCGGCTCGCCTTCGGCGGGCGGCTCGGCCGTGGCCACTTGTTTGGGCTCGGCGGCGGAAGCAGGCTTTGGGGCTGCCTCGGTTTTCACGGCACCGGCGCCGTTGGCGGTCGCCGCTGTCGATGCACTCGACGCCTCGGCTTGCTCGACATCCGCCGGCGCACCCGGCGATTGCGACCTTTCGCACCCGGTGGGCCCGACCACGACCGACGCCGCCAGCGCCGCGCTGAGAAGTAAACTTGTTGTCAGTGCGATCGGGCGCATTGGGCCTGAAGACGAATGCCGCGCGTTGGGGCGCGCGCCGGGGACTTTCCCACTCTCCGCCCCAGTATTGAAATAGCTTCTAGGCGAGCACCGCGCGAATTGGCGTCCCTTCGGAAATCTTGATGGGCCGTCCCAGCTCGTTGGTGTTTTGCGTCTGGGGATCGATGCCTAGTGCGGCCGCCAGCGTGGCGACCAGGTCGGCCGCGCTGAGCAGGGCTGTCGGCCACGGTCATGCCGTCGTCGCTCGTGCGCCCGTGGGCCATGCCGCCGCGGATGCCGCCGCCGGCCAGCACGGCGCTCCAGGCGGCGGGAAAATGGTCGCGGCCCGCATTGTTGTTGATCGTCGGCGTGCGGCCGAACTCCCCCATCCACAAGATGGTCGTCGATTCCAGCAGCCCGCGATCCTGCAGCTCGGCCACGAGCGCGCTCCAGGCCGCGTCGAGCTCGCCCGACAGGTTCCGCACGGCAGGGAAGTTGTTCTGGTGCGTGTCCCAGCCCGGCGAATTGCCGTCGATGCTGCCCAGCGTGACTTCGACGAATGGCACGCCGCGCTCGACCAGCCGCCGCGCCAGCAGGCAGCCCTGGCCGAACCGCCCCCGCCCGTAGGCGTCGCGCACTTTCTCTGTCTCTTGCTCCAAGTCGAAAGCCGCGGCGGCCTCGCTGTGCATCAAGCGGCTGGCCCGCTCATAGACCAGCCGGTGCGCCGCACCGAACCGCCGGGCCGCTGGGCCAGGTAGCCGTCTTCCAGCGCCTGCCACAACCGCAGCCGCTCGCCGGCCTGGCCGGTCTCGACGCCCGTGGGCAGTTTCAAATTGTCGAGGCCCAATCGTGCGTAGTCGCCCTCGGCGGGCTTGCCCGTCGCGTCGTCGCGCGATGCAACCGTGGCCGGCGCCGAACGCGGACCCAAGAAGCCCGGCCCATAGGCCGCCGGGTTGAAGGCCGCGTACGGCGAAATGCTGACGAAGGCCGGCAGCTCGGACTGCGCGTCGTCCAGCTCCTTGGCCAGCAGCGAACCGAGCGTTGGGTACTCGACCGGTCCGCCGGGGCGATAACCGGTGCGCATCAGGTAGCTCGCCCGGCCGTGGTCGCCCTCCTTGGTCGACACGGAGCGGACGATCGCCAGGTGCTCGGCCAGCGCCGCCAACTTCGGCAAGTGTTCGCTGATCTGCAATCCGGCGACGCTCGTGGCGATCGGTTTGAACGGTCCGCCGTTGGGGTGATCGGGCTTGAGATCGAACGTGTCGAGCTGGCTCGGCCCGCCGTTCATCCACAGCAGGATGCAGTGTCGCCGGGCCTTTCCGTCGGCGGCCTGCCCGGCGGCCGCCAGCCGCGGCAGCCACCCGCTGGCGCTGGCTCCTACCAGCGCCAGTCCCGAGTAGCGCAGCCAGTCGCGCCGCGAGATCGGCTCGAACCGTTTCATGCGTTTTGGCATCGTGACCTCTCCTCCGCACACCGCGCGGTGCCACTGGCTTTGCCAGTGCGAATCGGATGCTGCGCTTCCGGCACTGGCAGAGCCAGTGGCACAAGGAATCGCGCCAATCCAAAGTCTTGGAATCCTCCCGTCTCTCGCCCTCAATGGTTCAGCATGAACTCGGCGCTGTTCAATAGCACCCACACCATGTCGCCCAGCGCCTGCCGGCGCTTGTCGGGCGCGGCGGCCTGCAAGTGCTCGACCATCATCCGGCCTTCCGAATCGCTCGGCTCGCGGGCCAGCGTCGTCAAGAACGCGGCCTCGATGCGCCCGGCGTCATCGAGAAACGGCGCGTCGAGCGCTGCCACCAGCCGGCTCGACGATGGATCGGCAATCTCGCTGAGCTCGGGCCCGTTCATCATCGCCAAGGCCTGCGGCACGCTCAGCTCGAAGTCGATCGGCGTGCGGGTCTGTGTTTGCATCTTCACCAGAAATGCCTGCCGCCGCGGGTCGGCCAGCGGCGCCACGGTTTCGCTCGGGCTGCGCATGGCCACGCGTTGGAGCGAGTCGAACAGTTGCTCGCTGGTCAACGTTTTCACGGACATCTGCGCGAACAGCTCGGCCGGCGGACTGCTGCCGCTCGGCGAACGACTGGCCAACTGATACGCCCGCGTGTTGGCCAGCGTGCGGTACAACTCGGCGAGGTTGTAGCCGCTGGCGATGAACGCTTCGGACAGCGTTTCGAGCAGCTCGGGATGGCTTGCCGGGTTATGGCTGCCAAAATCGTCGAGCGGCTCGACCAGTCCCCGGCCGAAAAGTTGCGCCCACACCAGGTTGACCGTCGCGCGGGCCAAATAAGGGTTCTCGCCCGAGACGATCCAGATCGCCAGTTGCTGGCGGCGCGTGTCCGCCTCGCCCGCGCGGGTATCGACGCCGCCAGGATAGCGCGGGCCGACGATCGTGTCGCTCCCTGGCAGGCGCACCTCGCCGCTGTCGGTGTCGACCAGCCGCATCGTCGCGGCGTTGTGCGCCCGCTGTTCGACGCGGGCAAAGAACGCCGCATAGCCCCAAAAATCTTGCTGCGTCCAGCGATCGAACGGATGGTCGTGGCACTGAGCACAATCGAGCCGGATTCCCAAAAAGATGCGGGCCGTCGTCGTGCCCAACTCTTCGGGCTTCAAGCCGACGGCCGTGTAGAACAGCGCCGGGCCGCTTTCGTCGCCGCCGGTGGCCACCAGCAGGTCGGCCACGACGCGATCGTAGCGACGATTGGCGACGAACTGCCGCCGCAGCCAGTTCTGTAAGCCGACCAGGCCGGCCGCCTGCTGCGGATCGAACTTGCGCGGCAGCATCAGCTCGCGCCACACGTTGGCCAGGTGCGTGGCATGGGCCGGCGAAGCCAGCAGCCGGTCGACCAGCTCGGCGGTTTTTTCCGGCCGCGAATCGGCCAGATACGCCCGCGCCTCCCAGGCCGTGGGCACGATGCCGGTCAGGTCCAGATACAGCCGCCGCACCAGTTCGGCATCGTCGGCCGCCGCCGCCGGTTCGACGCCGTCCCGCTTCCAGCGCTCCGCCAACAGCTCGTCGACGCGCCGCGAGACGGCGGCCGCCGGGGATGGTTTTTTTTCAGCCAGCTCGGCGGCGCGTGCGAGCAATGCCCCATGAAGGGACAAAATCGGCAGCGCGAAACACGCCACCATCCAAAGCCGGTTCGATCGAGGCCCAGCGTGGTCATCGCCCACCCGTCCCGCTCAGGTGCCTGCAGAAGTGCCGATCCGCATTATACCGCCATCGGGCGGTCGCGCATGCCACGATTCTCGCTTGAAAAGTCCATTACTATCGGCCGGCGTGGCTCAAACGAACCGGTCGGCGATCGCCTGGCGAAAGCGGGCCAGCCGCTCGGCCAGCGGGCCCGGCGCCGCCAGATGGTAGTTCGGCCCGACCGGCTCTACGGCCAGCGAAATGAACCGCGGACCGGGCAGCTCCAGCGCCATGGCGGCCCCCCGCCGCCACTGGGTCGGGTCGTTGAACTCGACCGGCGCCGCGAAGCCAGCGGCCAGGGCGAGGGCCGTATAACTGACCCCCGCGTGCTCTCGGGCTACGGTGGCGGCCGTCCGTTGGCCGCCGGTGACCTCGTAAATGCCGTTGTCGAGCACGACCAGCGTCAGGTTCGTGGCCCCACTGGCCACGATCGTCACCAGCGAGCCGATATTCATCAGCATCGCGCCGTCGCCGTTGACGACCAGGACTTCGCTGGCCGGCTGTGCCAAGGCCAGCCCAAGTCCGAGCGCCGGCGCCTCGCCCATGGCCGACGGGATGTAGTGGAAGTCGAGCGGATGGTCCCCCAATTTCGGCCATTCGCGGGCTGCGCCCATCGTGGTGACCACGATCCGTTCGCCCCGCAGCCGGACCAGCGTTTCTCGCGCCGGCACCAGTGGCATTCGCGGCGTCGCCTTGCTGGGTTGTTCGGTCATCGCCCTGCCATGAGTTGGAGTGCGTGTTGCGCGAGGCGCCGTCCGCTGCGCCTCATGCCGCCGGCTCGCCTTCGCAATTCAGGATTTCAAAAGCGTTCACATCCGGCCTTCGGCCACCAGCGCCACGGCTGGCCGCCCCTCGTCGAGTGCCCGGCGAAAATGCTCGGCCATGGCCGGCAAGTCGTCGGGCCGCTTCACGATCACGTAGTCGAGCCCCCAGGCCTGCAAAATCGGCTCGGTGAACTTCTTGGCCGAGTCGGGCGAGCCTTCGACCAGGTAACTGCGATAGCCGATCACCGCCAGCAAGGGCAGCTTCAGGTCGAACAGCGCGTTGCGCATTGCGTCGCCCGACTCGAACAGGCCGGTGTTCTGAATCACCACCAGCGGCCGCCGCCCGCCCAGGTGCAGCCCGGCGGCGATGGCCCAGGCCTCCCCCTCGCGGCAGACCCGCACCAGCTCGAGCCCGGCGGCCTGCTCGAGCGCCTCTTCCCACAACCCCAGCGCTGAGTCGGGCAGCCACACCACGTGCGTGAGGCCTAGCTCGACGAACGTCTCGACGACTTTTTCGGCGGGAAGTTCCATGCGCCCATCATGGCAAATCGTAGGCCCGCGGGCCAGATGGATGGGCGGCCGCGGCGTCCGGAGATGTCTCATCGTGGGCGAGCATCCCCCTCAAGACAGGCCGTCCACCGCGCGCTACAATACCTGCCAACTGATCGGCCTGTTGCAGCCGAGTCCGAGGCCGCATGTGGCAATCGTCAGGCCGCCCGGCATGCGGCCACTCCGACGTTAGAATTTCATTTCACCGCAACCAGGAGACGTGACCATGGCAAAATTCGCATTCGTGGCGTTGGCAGCCCTCGCGCTGGGCGCTTCTCTGGCAGTCCCGCTCTCGGCCGCCGACGACAAAGTGGACGTCAACGGCGCCTGGGACGCCGAAGTCGAAATCGCCGGCCAGACCGGCACGCCCAGCTTTGTCCTCAAACAGGAGGGCGAAAAAATCACGGGCCGCTACAAGGGCCAATTCGGCGAAGCCGAGCTGAAAGGCAAAGTCAAAGGCAAGGACGTTGAATGGTCGTTCGAAGTTCAAGGCGCCAAGATCACCTACACCGGCAAGGTCGAAGACAAGGACACCATCAAGGGCATGGCCGATTACGACGGCCAGGCCAGCGGCACCTTCACCGCCAAGAAGAAGCCGCCGGAAAAGAAATCGTAGTTTCGAAGCCAGCCCCGCGCCGGCGGCGCATCACGCCGCCGCGCGGCAAAAACCCTCTCCCCTCGCGGGAGAGGGACCGCTCGTCGGCACATGCCGACGAGCAGAATGAGGGGCCAAGCAACCGGAAGAACGCCGACGAGCACGGTGAGGAGGCACGGGAAGCCCCCCAGCCGCCACCTTCCTAAGAACCTCTAATGCGCCGAATCGCCCTTTGCGGCCGGCGAAAGAATCCTATCCCCGCCGGGTAGGCGATTGATTCCGGCGGCGTTCGGCGCCACGGCCGCCGGTTGCGTTTTGCCGGCCGTGGCGTATCATTCTCTTAGGCGGATTGCTCGTTTTAACGGAGAGTAACTGCCTATGCGCCGCGCCTCGCCTGGCGGCCCTGCTGCTGGCCGCACTTTCTTTCGCCGTTCGTTCGGCACTGGCTGCCGACTCCTCGCAACCGGGCGCGGAAACCCCTCAGCCCGCGCGCGTCGTGTTCATCACGGCCAAGGATTGCCCGCGCTGCGACGAAGAATTGGCGCGGCTGAATCGCGCGGGCGGCGACTTCGACAAGCTGCGTGCCGCCGGCTGGAAGATCGGGCCGGACGAAGACAGCCACCTGCAGATCGTCGACCGCGAGGTGATTGCCGGGTTGGTCGAGCGGCTCGAGAGTGCGCGAGTTCCCCACCGTGGCGGCCGTGGCCGGCGAGCAGATCGTCCGCTCGTTTCGCTCCGGCTGCACCACGCCTTTGGACCGCTGGACGTTCGGCTTCCTGGCCAAGGGCGTCGACGAGCGCCCGCCCGGCTCGGTGAGCGAGGCGGCCCGCGTGGAAACGACCGGCCAATATCGCCTGCGCGGCAACCACTGGAGCGTTGAAGACGATTGGAACCCGACGAAGGGCAAAGTCGTCAGCCACTTGCGCGGCCCCAATCACGGCCACCAGATTCTCTCGAACTGGCAGATCGAAACGTGGAGTTACGAAGAGCTGCGCTCGTTGCACGACGACCTGCACGAGCGCGAAATGTCGAGCAGCGGCTACTACAGCTCGCGCTCCAGCCCGTCCGCCTCCTTCAGCGCCAGCCGAAAAGCCGGCGGCCGCTAAGCGCCCCCTCTCTCGACCCTCTCCCCTTGCGGGAGAGGGACCGCTCGTCGGCTCGTGCCGACGAGCAGGGTGAGGGGTTGCGCGCCTGTGCGTGCAGCGCACCAATCGTCGCGCACCCCTCACCCGGCTTCGCTCCGCTCCGCCGCCCTCTCCCGCAGGGGGCGAGGGTAAACAACGTCATCAATCCCGCGCCTCGTCATCCAGCGGCGCGTCGACAAAAAAGTCTGCCGTGCCCCGCTTCGTCGCCGCGTCTACGCTCACCCGCTGGCCGCCGTCATCGACGCCGTTGCTGCCGACACTGTAGAGCAGATAGCCTCCGCCCGCGTTTTCCGCGCGGCGATAAACCAGCGGCTTGCCGCTGTAGGGATCGATCGGCAGCGCCTTGAGGTATTCTGGCACAAGGCTTTGCAGCGATTCGGGCGGCTCGCCTTTGGCCAGCCGATAGCGCCGCACGGCCACGTCGGCCGCGATCAGCCGCAGGTAGGCGTTGGGAGTGTTCCGGACGTCGGCGATGCGCTGCTCGTTCACGGCCGGCATGGGCGAGCTCCAATTCAGCGACCTGCCATACCAGCCCAGCGCCAAGGCATTGAGCAAGCGGTGCCGCTCGATGACCACGGCGGCTGGCTCGCGGTCGGCCATGGGCCGTTCCAATTCACTGGCCAGACATTCGAGCTCCATGGCGTCGAGCGTCGGCAGGTCCTTGGCCAGCCGGGCAGCGGCCCATGTTTGATAGTGAAGACAAATGGATTCTAACGGAAAAAACGCCGCCCCCTGCGACATCGCGTTCGCCAACGCCACGATGTCGAGTTCGCACGTCACGCCCTCGCGCCGCCGGCCAGCGTCTCTGGCGGCCTTGGCCTGCGCTTCGAAGGCCCCCGCCAGATCGGCAAACTTTGCATGATCGAACTCGTGCGAGTTTTCATAGGCGAACTCCAAGGGAAAGCGGCACGGCTTCGCCATGGCCTTCCTGGCGGCAGCCAGCAAAGGCACGTTGGCCGCCACGAACGCCTGGCAATCGGCCGCCGCCGCCTTTTCCAGATCCTTCGAGGGAATTGCCGCCCAGTTGAGCATGTCGGCCGCGCGGGTCAACTCGTCATAGCCGTTCGGGATCGGCAACGGCTCCAACACCGGCGTGGGCGGCGGCACCAGCTCGACGTACCACGTCCCCAGCACCCACGCCGCCAGAAGCGCCAGGCCGCCAGGCCCGCCCATCGCGGCCAGCGCGTCCAGCTCGTGCCGCTTCGCCGCGGAGTCGCTCGACGGACTCCTTCGTCGCCCGACAGCCGCGCGCACTCCCGCCGGATCATCAAACGCCGCCAGCACCCACGCCATCAACGCCGTCGACATCGCGCCGCAGATCAACGCCTCCACGGGACGCCCCCACGGTGGGATCAGCGGCGAGGGGAAGAAATTCAACTCTCTCAACCCGATGGGCTTGAGGGCATCGTTGATCAGCCAGGCAATTGGCGTCAACAGGATGCCAATCGCCAGCCAGCCGATCCACGGCCGCCAGCAACCAATCTCCAAAGCCAGGACCGTCGCCATGCCGAACGACGCGCCGGTCGCAAGCCACGGCCACCACTTGATCGGCCCGCCGATGGACGCGGCGCTGCTGGGCGCCGCCAGTCTCAAGATCGCCGCCACGGCGGCCACGAGCAGCACGCCCTGGAGCACGTCGACCAACGTGAACCGCGGCCAGTTGAACGCATTGCGCATCGCTAGCGCGCCACTGGAACGTTGGGGTTCCTCCGCCACGTCGCGATATTCATCCGCAACAGCAGCTGCCACCTTTCGCGCCCGCCGCTGCCGGAGCCATCGCATCAACCGCGCCCCGGCCAGCGTCGTCCCCGCCTGCGCCGCGAACAGTGCCACGAGTTCGTAGGCTCCCAACGGCACGGGCGCGGCCAGCAACAGCACGAGCGGTCCCCACCGCCAGAACCACGGCCTGCCAGGTGTCGCCGCCCACAACGCGGCCAGCCCATACAAGGCCATCGACAGGCTCGCCGCTAGTGCCAAGGCCACGAAGTTGGGAAGCAATGCGCCGGGACTCATGGGCACTCCCGCTGGGAAGCATTCGGCTGGCACCACGTCAGCCAGGCAATCCGTTCATTCTGGATGGCGGACCGGCGCAATGCCAGCAGGCGCGGGCGATCACGGCACGCCAGTCGCCTCAGGCTCGGCCGTGGCAGTTTCCGCCGGGCGCGAGATGCCGCTGTTCGGCGCGTCGATGAAATAATCTCCCTCGCCGTGGATCGTGGCCGCGAAGTAATCGGTCCGCTGCCCGCCGTCGTCGACGCCGTTAGCGCCGACGCTATACAACAAGAAGCCATCGGGCGTGCGACGATAGACCAGCGGCCGGCCGCTGAACGGGTCGATCGGCGCGTCGTGCAGATACTCGCCCACCAACTCGTCGAGCGATTGCGGCCATCGGCCCGTCACCAGCCGGAAGCGTCTTACTGCCGCCTCGGCGAGGATTAATTTGAAGCAGGCTTCCGAGCGACGCCGGCAAAGAAGGCAGTTGTCGTCGACTTGCGAGTAGAAACCCGGATCGGCCCAGGCCGTCGCGCGACCGAGCCAGCCATAGCCGAGCATGGTGAAGACGCCTTCGCGTTCAATCACCGCCGCCGTTGACTCCCGCGCGGCGGCCAGCCGTTGCAGCCTCGCAATGAGAAACTCGAGATCGTCGCCGTCCAATGCCGGCAAGTCCTTGACCAGCGATTCGGCGGCCACCCCGTACACGGCAGTGCCCACGAGGTCTTCCACCCACAAGCCGCCGCGCGCCACTTCGTTTCCCAGGCAAACGATGTCGAGGTCGCACTCCGCCGCCTCGCGCGGCCGCCCCGCCGCCGCCCGCGCCCGCCGCTCGGCGACCAGCGCCCGGGCCAGCTCGCACATTTTTTGAATCGCGACCAATTGCCTTGCAGCCAGCGCGGCGCTCGAGTATTCGAGCGGGCAACGGCTGGGGCCCGCCAGCGCGGAGCGAATGGTCGCCAACCGCTCGGCGTTGTCCGCCACGAACGCCTGACACGTGGCCGGCGTGCTGTCGTAGACATCCTGGAATGGGATCGCGTTCCAATTCATCCGCCCTGCGATCCGCACCAGCTCTTCGTAGCCGTTGGGCCCGCCGAGCGGTTCGAGTGTCGGCACGCTCGGCGGCAACAAGGCCCGATAGAAGGATCCGAGCAGCCAACCGCCGGCCAATGCCACGCCGGCAAGCACAACGCGCGCCGGCCAGGCCCGCCGTTTGCTCGGGTGCGATCCGGCGAGTTGCACGTCGTCTGGGAAGCCGTTGGAGGAGCGATCCGCGGTAGTCGACGGCTGCGCCCACCAGCCCGCGCCGACTGCTAAGGCGATGAGCGGCGATGACCAGCGGGTTGGCCAGCAGCAACGCCGCGGCGGCTCCGCAAATGAATCGGGGCTTTTCCAGCGCGTCCCAGAACTCGACTCCTAAACCGCCGGCATACGCGGCCCCCAGCGGCGCCGCGGCGACGGCCAGCAGCAACAGCACCAGGCTCAACCGCCCCAGCCAGCCCCACGCGCTCCAAGCTCGGACGATCCCGTACTCGGCCAGCGCCACGAGTCCTACGCCGTCCCGGTGGCGATCCACGGCCACCAGCGGATGGGCGTGCCAAAGGCCGCCGCACTGCTGGGCGCCGCGAACCGCAACAGCCACATCACGCCGGCCATCAGCGCCACGGCCTTGAACACGTCGAGCAAACCAAACCGCGGCCAGCCGACCCGGCACCAATACGGCCCCGGCTCGGGCGATTGGCCGTTGTCGACCGACGCATCGGCCGTGGGCTGAGCTGGCCTCGCCGCTCGACGTGCCTGCACGATCCGCGCCAGCCCCATCCCAACAACGATCGCCGCCGCCTGGGCCCCGTTGAAGGCCACCAGCTCATAGGCCCCCAGCGGCGCCAGGGCCGCCAGCAAGAGGGTTAGCGGCCCCCACCGCCACAGCCAACTGGCGCGCGGCCAAGCCGCCCAAAACGCCGCCAGGCCATAGACGCTCGTCACCAACGTCGCCACCAGCACGATCCAGAACGTGGCCGACAGTGCGCCGCTCGGGCCCATCGGGCATCAACCCCATGAGGAAACGTGGGAGGCCGCAGCTCGATCAGTTATTATTATGACCATCATGTAATCGCCCCGCACAAATTATCGCTGAGACGATGCCGTAAATGCCCACCATCCCCGTCGAACAAAGCGGCGCCTTCGTCGAAACGTTTCCACTCGAGCCCACCGGCGAAGGGCCGCTTTCGGGCTTGCGGTTCGCCGTCAAGGACCTGATCGACGTCGCCGGCCGCACCACCGGCTGCGGCAATCCCACCTGGGCCGCCACGCACCCGCCGGCCACGGTCCACGCCGTGTGTGTCGAACAACTGCTGGCCGCCGGCGCGCGGGCCGTCGGCAAGACGGTGACCGACGAGCTTGCCTTCAGCCTGATCGGGGCCAATCATTTTTATGGCACGCCCTTGAACCCGGCGGCGCCCGACCGCGTGCCCGGCGGGTCGTCGAGCGGTTCGGCTTCGGTCGTGGCCTGCGGGCTGGCGGATTTCGCGCTGGGCACCGACACGGGCGGCTCGGTCCGCGTGCCGGCGAGCAATTGCGGCATCTGGGGGCTGCGCCCCTCGCACGGCATCGTGTCACTGGCCGGCGTGATGCCCTTTTCGCCGACGTACGACACCGTCGGCGTGCTGGCCGCCGGCGCCGAAATCCTCGAGCGGGCGATGCTCGTGCTACTGTCCGCCGAGCGCGCGGAAGCCGTTGAGCCGCCGGCCGTCTACTTGCTCGACGAGCCGTTCGCGCTGGCCGAGCCCGCGGTGCGCAACGCGCTGGCCGGCCCGGTCGAGCAACTCAAATCGCGCTTCGACGATCGCGTGCAATTGAAATCGTTGGCCGAAATCGTCGACCACGACGATGCCGAGCTCGACTTGTGGCGCGAGGCGTACAGCGTGCTGCAATGGGCCGAGGTGGAAAGCTCGCTGGGCGCCTGGATCGCCCATGCCAAGCCCGAGTTCGGCCCGGCGACCGCAGCCAGCTTCGACCTAGTGCACCTTCTCGACCGCCGCCGCATCGCCGAGGTGACCGCGCGCGCGAGGGGTACTGCCGCAAGCTGTGGGCGGCGCTGGCCGAGGGCGCGCTGTTGTGCCTGCCGACGGCCCCCTCGCCTGCCCCGCTGAAAGACGGCCCGGCCGGCGACCGCCGCGGCCTCTACTACCGACGGGCGTTGTCGCTCACCTCGATCGCCGGCATCGGCCGCCTGCCGCAAGTCACGATGCCGCTGGGCCAAACGCCCGACGGCCCGATCGGATTGTCGCTCGTCGCCGGCTGGGGGCGCGACGCCCAGTTGTTGGCCGTGGCGCGGCTCTTCGGCGAGTCCCGGCCGGCCAACTCCTGAGTCCAGCGCCGGCGCGCCGCGTCCCTTCACTAACCCGAAGCGCAAGCGAGGGAATGCCGGGCGCTTGCCTGACGCAGTGCGCCGAGCCGCGGCCCTGTGTTCCCTCGCGTGCGCCTCGGGTTAGCATGAAGACATGGGCGGGCCATTCGCCTCGTATTGGGCACGGCGCGGATCAGTCGGCCAGTCGATTGCGGATCTTCACAAGTCGCCGACGTCGGGCGCAGGATCCTCCAGCGTGGGCTCGCCTTGCAGATAGCCGAGCCGGGCCAGGAACTTGTCGGCCTCGCGGAGCGTGGCGACGAACATCGTGTTGCGCGCGGCCGTAGTTGAAGAAGCCGTGCCCCTGGTCGTCGTAGCCAAACAACTCGCACGTGTTGCCCGCCTCTTTCATCGCCTTGGCGAAGGCAACGACCGTTGCGTACGGCACGGTCTTGTCGGCTTTGCCGTGGAAGATGGCCGTGGGCGGCGCACGGGGCGCGACGTGATGGTAGGGCGAGAGGTCGCGCGGGTTCGTGCCCATGCGCTCGCCCAGCGTCGCCAGGCGCTCGGAGTCGAGATCGAGTCCTTCGACGGGCGCCAACACGACCGCCGGATTGAACAACAGCATGGCGTTGGGCCGCGAGCTGACGCCAGCGTCCTCGTTCGGCTCGTCGAAGCCCGCGATCGTGCCGCAGGCCGCGGCCAGGTGCCCGCCGGCCGAGCCGCCCGCCGCGACGATCCGCTGGGGATCGACGCCCAGCCGGGCCGCGTTCTTGCGGACGTAGCGGATGGCGCTCTTGGCGTCCCTGACGCAATCGACGGCCTTGACGTGGTTGCGGCTGGCAACGCGGTAGTCGGCGGCGATGGCCACCATGCCGCGCGTCGCCAGGTACTTGCACTGCGGCAGGAATTGCCGCGGCGTGCCGCCGGTCCAACCGCCGCCAAAGAAGCACACGATGGCCGGGCGCTTGTCCGTGGGTTTCCAGTCCTCGGGCTCGAAAACATACAGCTTGAGCTGCGTGTCGCCCACGGTCTTGTACGTTTCCGCTTTCGCGCCCGGCATGTCGGGCGGATAGGCCCGCTGCCCCTTCGCGTCTTGGGCCGCGGCCGGAGGACCTAGCAGAACGGCCACCGCGACGCAGAGTCCGAGGAATCTCATGGCATTGCCTGGAGGTTTGGGGACAGGCTTGAAAAGCATCCACCCGATGATAGCAGGATTCCACGTCGCCTACCCGGCCTTTCTCCCCCGGCGGCGGCGCGGACGGTCGCGGCCTGAAGGATCGGCGTCGCGGACGTCGGTCGGCGCGTGAGGCGAGCGGTGGTTTGCAAAGTCGGCAGGCCTTACGGCTCGCCTGCCTGCCGTGCGGGATCTTCCAGCGACGGTTCGCCTTCGAGGTAGCCGAGGCGAGCGAGAAACTTGTCGGCGGCGCGGAGCGTGGCGACGAACATCTTGTTGCCCCCGCGGCCGTAGTTGAAGAAGCCGTGGCCCTGGCCCTCGTAGCCGAACAGCTCGCAAGTGTTGCCGGCGTCGCGCATCGCCTTGGCGAAGGCCACAACCGTGGCGTAGGGCACGGCCGCGTCGGCCTTGCCGTGGAAAATCGCCGTCGGCGGCGCGCCGGTTGCGACGTGATGGTAGGGCGACAGCGCGCGGGGCTCGGCGCCCAGGCGGGCAGCGCGCGACGCTTGCCGCGCATCGTCGAGCTCGAGCCCTTCGACAGGGGCGAGAACCAACACCGCACTGAAGAGCAGCATGGCGTTGGGCCGTGAGCTGACGCTCGAGTCTTCGCCGGGCTCGTCGAATCCGGTAATCGTGCCGCAGGCAGCGGCCAGGTGCCCGCCGGCCGAGTTGCCGGCCGCCACGATGCGGTCGGGATCGACGCCGAGCCGGGCGGCGTTTGTGCGCACGAAGCGGATCGCGCTCTTGGCGTCCTTGACGCACTCGACGGCCTTGACGTGCTGGCGGCTGGCCACACGGTAGTCGGCGGCGATCGCGACCATGCCCCGCGAGGCCAGGTATTTGCACTGCGGCAGGAACTGCTGCGGCGTGCCGCGGGTCCAGCCACCGCCAAAGAAGAAGACGATGGCCGGGCGCTTGTCGCCCGGCTTGCAGCCCTCGGGCGAAAAGACGTAGAGCTTGAGTTGCGCGTCGCCGGCGGTCTTGTAGGTTTCGACCGTCGCGCCCGACATGTCGGGCGGATAGGCGAGATTCAGCCGCGGGGCGTCTTCGGCGGCGGCAGGAGCCAACAGCGCGGCGACGGCGGCGACGATGACAAAGCGTGTGAGTGATGTCATGGCAGGACTCGCTGGAGAGCGTTTGGGAGTCACCGGCGGCCATGCCCATGATAACCGGGCGGCAGGGGTGAAATAAAAAAACCCGGCGGACCCGTCGGGGTTTTGCTGGAAAAAATCCGGCGATACCTCCTCTCGCACTTTGGGTACTACCATCGGCCGGCGCGAGGATAACAGGATTGCATCTAACCGTCGCACGAGTCCCAACTTGACGCGGTACCAGCCTGCGCACGCCTCGTCCATGACTTGCGGCAAGGAGCACCGGCCAGCGGACGCTGTTCCGCGCGGTGAAGGATCGTGGAGTGCGGGTGGCGTCTTGTGCGGCGCTGACTCAAATCAACTCCGCGATCGGCTCGCGGCGGTCCAGCAGGTACTGGGGCCTTCCGGCGTGATCGGGAATGGCGGCGGTATTCACGTCGATGCCGAGCTGCCGATAGAGTGTGGCGAACACGTCCTGATAGTGAACGGGTCGGTCCTGCGGCACTTCTCCAAGGCGATTCGTCGAGCCGATGGCTTGCCCCATCCGCATCCCGCCGCCGGCCAGCAAGGCGCACGACACCTGCGGCCAGTGGTCGCGACCGCCGCCCGCGTTGATCCGCGGCGTTCGTCCGAATTCACCCCAGGCCACCACGCTCACGTCCTGATCGAGACCGCGCGCGTGCAAGTCTTCGACAAGCGCCGTAATCGCTTGATCCAGCTTGCCAAGCTGCTCGGGCAACCGCTCGAAGTTCGCGCCATGACGGTCCCAACTACCGAACGAAAGCGTCACACAGCGCACCCCCGCCTCGACCAACCGCCGCGCCATGAGGAATTGATCCATCCAGTGCGGACCGGCGTCTTCGCCGAATGCCGGGTTCGCGCTGCCGCGGCCGTAGCGATCCCGCACCGCGGGATCTTCCTTCTCCAGATCGAGTGCTTCGGCCAGCTTGCTCGACGTCAGAACGTCGAACGCCTTTTGCGTCAAGGCATCGGCGCCGCGATAGACCGGCTCGGCGTCGACCTGCCGCCGAAACCCGTCGAAACTGCCAAGCAGCTCCTGGCGATCGCGAAGCTGATCGAGTGTCACGCCGTTCAGCCGCATGTTTGCCATCCCTTCGCCGTCGGGTTGAAACGGCGCATGGGCCTGGCCCAAGAAACCCGGCGAACCGGGGTTCGAATACGGCGCGTGCCGGGTCTTGATCGTCAGGCCGACGAACGGCGCAACGGCGGAATCGACCGGGCCTTGCAGTTTGGATAGCGCCGCGCCCAGCGACGGATGGCCGTCCTGATTCCCCTTCGGCCCGATCGGATAGCCGCTCAGGCACAGGTCCGACGCATGCTGGTCGGGGCAGCCGAACAACGAGCGAATGATGGCGAACTTGTCCATCATCGTCGCCAGCCGAGGCATGTGCTCGCATATTTCGATGCCCGGGACATTCGTCCGGATCGGCTTGAACGAACCGCGAATCTCGGCCGGCGCCTCCATCTTCAAGTCAAACATGTCCTGGTGCGATGGACCACCGGACAGATAGATCATGATGATGGCTTTGTGCGAAAGATTCTTTCCACGCGTCGTAGGCGAGGATTGCTCGGCCCGAAGAATACCGCTCAGCGAGAGCCCGCCGAGTGCCAATCCCCCGATCTTCAGAAAATGCCGCCGTGAATGTCCATCGCAAAACCGCGACGGGCGCCGTCCAACTAGGGAAAGCATGGCACGTTCCTTTTGCAAACTCCGCGAAAACAGGCCGCTCGCGCCATGATACATTAACGTCTATTGATGTGTCCATTGCGCGCGAGCGACCTCGCCAGTCCGGACCGAAAACTGATGACGCCGAGCGCCAGGCTTTCGACAGGCGGCGCAACGCCGCGATTAGAACTCGCTGCCGAGACGCTGACGGTCGAATCGCGACCTGAATCTTCCGTCGCGTGGCGGACGGCCAAGAGCCAGGCACCCGCAGCGAGACGAAGCGCCGCGGGCAGCTTAGCGAGGTTGGTTCGCTCGCGATCCATGTCGAATGAAAAAACCCCGGCGGATCCTGGGGGACCCGTCGGGGTTTTGCTGAAAAAAATCCGGCGATACCTACTCTCGCACTTTTGGTACTACCATCGGCTCTGAAAGCTTAACTACCGTGTTCGGAATGGGAACGGGTGTGGCCTTTCAGATAAGGTCACCGGAAAAAGACCGCCGGCGGGTATGAGCCGCCGACGGCCTGGTGGTTTGTTTGCTTCGAGTGGCGCGAGCATTTTTTTTCCCAATGGCTCCTGGCCGCATGCGATCGTGCTTGAGAGTGTTTCCGCCCGGCGTGTTCCTTGGTGGGGAGCACGGCCGGTGGGAATTCACCGTCAGAGCGTTGGATATATGTGGCCAAGCGTTCGTCCGTTAGTACCGGTTAGCTGAGCGGGTTACCCCGCGTACACATCCGGCCTATCGACCTGGTCGTCTTCCAGGGGACTTTCGCGCTTTCGCGCAACGAAACCTGATCTTGGAGCGGGCTTCACGCTTATATGCTTTCAGCGTTTATCCGTTCCGTCCATAGCTACCCAGCCGTGCCGCTAGCGCGACAACTGGAAAACCAGAGGGACGTCCTTCCAAATCCTCTCGTACTAAAGAAGAACCTCCGCAAGTTTCGTACGCCCACAGCAGATAGGGACCGACCTGTCTCACGACGGTCTGAACCCAGCTCACGTACCACTTTCATTGGCGAACAGCCAAACCCTTGGGAGCTTCTTCACCCCCAGGATGTGATGAGCCGACATCGAGGTGCCAAACCGCTTCGCCGCTATGGACGCTCGGAAGCGATAAGCCTGTTATCCCCAGAGTACCTTTTATCTGATGAGCGATGGCCCTTCCACACGGGACCACCGGATCACTAAGCCCTACTTTCGTATCTGTTCGACTGATGAGTCTCACAGTTAAGCACCCTTCTACCTTTGCGCTCGGAGCCTGATTGCCAACCAGGCTGAGGGTACCTTTGGACTCCTCCGTTACCTTTTTGGAGGAGACCGCCCCAGTCAAACTGCCCAACTGAAAATGTCCTCTGCCCGGATTCACGGGAATCAGAGTTAGAACTAAAGCATGTTCAGGGTGGTATTTCAAGGATGGCTCCCTGGATACTGGCGTACCCAGTTCATCGCCTCCCACCTATCCTACACAGAGCATACCTCAACCCAATATCAGCCTGCAGTGAAGGTTCACGGGGTCTTTCCGTCTAGCTGCGGGAACGTGGCATCTTCACCACGACTACAATTTCACCGGGTCACTGGTTGAGACAGTGCTTCAGTCGTTACGCCATTCATGCAGGTCGGAACTTACCCGACAAGGAACTTCGCTACCTTAGGACCGTCATAGTTACGGCCGCCGTTTATTGGGGCTTCGGTCGCGAGCTTCGCTCTTGCGAGCTAACCCTCTTCCTTAACCTACCAACACCGGGCAGGCGTCAGACTCTATACATCCTCTTGCGAGTTAGCAGAGTCCTGTGTTTTTGATAAACAGTCGCTGAAGCCGATTTACTGTGACCCCCAGGAGCTATACACCCCCGGGGGCACCCCTTATCGCGAACTTACGGGGTCAATTTGCAGAGTTCCTTAACCAGTGTTCTCCCGAGCGCCTTAGACTTCTCGTCTCGCCTACCTGTGTCAGTTTTAGTACGGTCACGCCAGCTTCAACCCTTAGGAGCTTTTCTTGGACGTCTTTCGGATGACTTCTCGAACATATATGCGATCGGTCCCCGCGGTTGGCTTATGAGGGCGGATTTGCCTATCCCTCACCTTCCACGAGTCCACGGACATTTCTAGTCGTACCGCTCACCCTACGAACGCCGTCCCTCCATCGGTCCACTGTGTGGCGCAGGAATGTTGACCTGCTGTCCATCGTCTACGCCTTTCGGCCTCGACTAAGGTACCGGCTAACCCTGGGCGGAATTACCTTCCCCAGGAAACCTTAGGCTTTCGGCGAGCAGGATTCTCACCTGCTTTATCGTTACTCATTCCGGCATAATCACCTGTACACCCCGATACCGTTCCTTGCGGTACGGCTTGTGTCTGATGTACAGCGCTCTCCTACCACGACCGTCGGCCCGCAGGCCGGCGATCATCCATTGCTTCGGTGTCGTACTTACTCCCGTTCATTATCGGCGCAGAATTTCTCGGCCAGTAAGCTGTTACGCACTTTTTAAATGGTGGCTGCTTCTAAGCCAACATCCTGGCTGTCACAGAAACTCAACTTCCTTAGTGACTAAGTACGACTTCGGGACCTTAGCAGATGGTCTGGGTTGTTTCCCTCTCGACCGCGAAGCTTATCCCTCGCGGACTGACTCCTGAGATAGTCGTCACGGTATTCGGAGTTTGGTTCAGCAGAGTAGTCTGGGAAGACCCTCAAGCCGATTCAGTATCTCTACCCCCGCGACGTAGTTGCTCAAGGCTAGCCCTAAAGCTATTTCGGAGAGAACGAGCTATCTCTGCGCTTGATTAGACTTTCACTCCTCCCCACAAGTCATCCCCTCGGTTTTCAACCCAAGTGGGTTCGGTCCTCCACGCGGTATAACCCGCGATTCAACCTGCTCATGGGTAGTTCGTGCAGTTTCGCGTCTAGCACCAGCGACCAATTTCGCCCTATTCAGACTCGGTTTCCCTTTGGCTTCGGTCCGTAAGACCTTAACCAAGCCGCTGACGCTAACTCGCCGGATCATTATGCAAAAGGCACGCCGTCACACATTGCTCCGAAGAGCCATAGTGCTCCGACCGCTTGTAGGCACGTGGTTTCAGGTTCAGTGTCCTCCCCTAACAGGGGTTCTTCCCATCTTTCAGTCGCCCTACTGAGTTCACTATCGGTCGTCAGGGAGTATTTAGCCTTACGGGATGGTCCCCGTGGATTCAGTCGGGGTTTCACGTGACCCGACCTACTCAGGTACCTCTCGGGAGACGAGACAACTGTCACCTACGGGACTGTCACCCGCTGTGGTCCGACTTTCCAGTCGTGTTCGGTTAGCCGCTCGCTTTGTAACTCCCATGTGAAAGGCCCTACAACCCCGCAGAGGAAAACCTCCGCGGTTTGGGCTGTTTCCCGTTCGCTCGCCGCTACTGAGGAAATCGATTTTTCTTTCTTTTCCTGCGGTTACTGAGATGTTTCAGTTCGCCGCGTTCGCTGCGTGCACCTATGAATTCAGTGCACGCCAGTTCGGGTATCTCGGGATCAACACTCGTTTGACAATTCCCCCGAGCTTTTCGCAGTCTTCCACGCCCTTCAAAGCCTCCTGACGCCAAGACATCCCCCACGTGCCCTTAGTAGCTTGGCCACATAAATCCAACCCTCTGGGGCCAGCCGCAACGAACCACGCGCCTCGGCCGCCTCTCGCGAAGCAAACCTGAACCGCGCCCTCGATACGACCGCTTTTCCAGCGACTCGAACTTCTGTGGATCCACTACTCGCTTCAGCTTCGCGCCGCGGAGTCTTTCATCCGCCGTACACACGCTGAAGCACGAGTAACGCTCGATCTTAATGCGGCCCACGCCTCCTGGCCGATCCAGCGCGACGACCCGTGGTGAGGGAACGCCGGCCGCTTCAACCGCTCGCGTGAGCCATGCTAAGAGCCTTGGAGAACAAAATAGACCGATCGCCCCACGCAGGGCGCGATCGACCCGGTTTTGTTCAAAATGCAAGATGCCACTCTTGCAAACAAACCAAATTGTCAAAGAGCACCCGCAGCCGACCGTGATCAACCGGTCCGCTGCGGCCTGTCTGTGGACAGAGGCCGATCTCACGTGGGCTCATTCAAACCCGGCGTGACATCGGCCTGCGGCCACTAACCTCGATGGTTTTTCCATCCGCCCCGGCCACTGCCAGCGGGCTGACCGGAAACAAGCTATCTTATCGAACTGCCAACGGGGGTCAAGGGCATCGCAGCCGCGGGTTTTTCGGCCCATCGAGCCGGCCGGCAAATCGCTGCAAGATCCCTCCTGGAAACCGCCTGCCGCCATGGGCCGGCAGCCGACGAAAAAACGCGGATCGGCGCGATTTCGCCGCCGCGCCCTCGCGGGGTACAGAAACCCAAAAACCCAAAAAACCGTGTTGCCAACCCCCGTCTACGCTCTTTCGATTGTAGCGGTTCGCAGCCGTTTCACAAGCAGCCGCGCAAGTCGCCCAGAGATGATGTCCGCGCCCCTCTTTGTTTCGCGCGCTGTGCAATAAAAAAAGGGGCGGCTCTCGCCGGCTGGCCGGAGAATCGGGCAGCAATTCTCCTGCGCCTGCTTTGCGAAAAGCCGCGCCCCCATGTTCCGCAAACCAAAGCAAAAGCACCGCTCGATTCAAGCGGTGCTCATGTGTCTGCATAAGGAAATCGGCCGGGGGCGGCCTGAAGCATTAGCCCCACGCCATGCGGGGTGCGCAGCCCATTTACCCGTCCATTTTACGGGGAAACGGCTGGCTAACTCCGCCTATCTTGCCCAGGCTACGCCTGGAACGAGCTGCCGCAGCCGCACGTCTTCACGGCGTTCGGGTTGTCGAACGTGAAGCCCCGCTTTTCCAGCCCCTCGTAGTAGTCGACCGTCGTGCCGTCGAGATACAGGGCGCTCTTCTTGTCGACCACGACCGTGACCCCGTGATATTCGTACTTCGAGTCGAGCTTCTCGTCGAACTGGTTGTCGAAACGCAGGTCGTAACTGAATCCGCTGCAGCCGCCGCCCACGACGCGGACCCGCAACATCTTGTCCGTGCCCTCGTTCTGCTCGGTCAGCACTTTCTTGACTTCGCTCGCCGCACGCTCGCTGAGAATGATGGCCATTTCGCTCGAACTCCTCGTGATCGAATGAGTGTGTTGCACCCGCGTCGCTTTGCTTCCAGGAATCACTAAATTATACAATCAGCCGCCCCAAAGAAAGCCGGCTTGGGGCCGATTTTTCGCCGGTTTCCGTCGGTTTCCGCCATTCCGCCGTCGCTTCTACCTGACGCCTCCGCGCCCACCTGCTTGCGAGCTGGGCCGGTTCCACGGGCGGATCCGCGAATCCACAAGCGGTCGGAAGATTGGGTGGCGTCGCACTCCCCTCACGCCAAGCTGCTGAGCTTTCGCAGCCGCCGCACCACGCCGGCCACCGCCGCGACGGCAAATTCGATCTCCTCGGCCGTGTTGAACCGCCCCAGCCCGAACCGCAAGCTGCTCCGCGTGGCCTCGTCCGACAGCCCCAACGCCCGCAGCACGTGGCTGGGCTCGGGGTTGGCGCTGGTGCAGGCGCTGCCCGAGCTGACCGCCACGTCCTTCATGTTCATCAGCAAGGCCTCGCCGTCGACGTAAGTAAAACTGACGTTCAAATTCCCTGCCAGCCGCAGCCCGGCCATCTCCAGCGCCGGGCCGTTGAGCGTCACCCCGTCCAACTCGGTCGCCAGGCCCGCGTACAGCCGATCGCGCAGGGCCGCCTGCCGCGCCCCCTCCTCGGCCATTTCCGCGACGCACAGCTCGAGGGCCCGGGCAAAGCCCACGATGCCGGGCACATCGAGCGTGCCGCTGCGCATGCCCGACTCGTGGCCGCCGCCGGCAATCTGCGGCTCCAACCGCACCGCCGGCGAACCGCGCCGCACCCACAGCGCCCCCACGCCCTTGGGGCCATACAACTTGTGAGCCGAGAAGCTCATCAAGTCGAGGCCCAGCGCCCGCACGTCAACCGGCAGCTTGCCCACGGCCTGCGTCGCGTCGCAGTGGACCCACACGCCGCGCTGCCGGCAGAGGGCCGCGATCTCGGCCAGGGGCTGAATGACACCGATCTCGTTGTTGGCCAGCATCACCGACACCAACAGCGTGTCGTCGCGCAAGGCTTCGGCCACGCGCTGGGGATCGAGCCAGCCGGCCCGCGGGCTGGGCGGCTTGCTCGACCGCCAGCACGGTCACTTCGCAGCCGCGGCGGCCGAGCCGATCGATCGGGTCGAGCACCGCGCGATGCTCCGTGGCCACGGTGACCAGGTGATTGCCGCGCCGCGTGCCACGTTCGGCCAGTCCGCGGATCGCCAGGTTGTTGCTCTCGGTGGCCCCGCTGGTGAAGACGATTTCGCGCGCGGTGGCGCCGATGGCCGCGGCGATCGTCTCGCGCGAGCGGTCGACCGCCTCTTTCGCCTCCCAACCGAAGGCATGGCTCGTGCTGGCCGCGTTACCGTAGCTTTCGCCAAAAAACGGCAGCATGGCCTCGACGACCCGCGGGTCGACCCGCGTCGTGGCATGATTGTCGAGATAGATGGGTCGAGCGAGCATGGGGGACCGCGTCGTGTAAAGAATCGCCGCGATTGTGGCTTCCTGCTGTATTATAAAAGCCCCATCAAACCGCCGTCACGGACAATATACGCCTGGTTGCTCCGCTTGCGTCGTACCAGAACTCTGCGATGGGACGGGCGCCTAGAGCCTCCTTAACACCTCGCCGACGGCCAGCCCGACGGCCGTACCGATCGTATAGCCCCAGATGCCGACCAGCAGCGCTGGCAGGACGAGCTTTGACCAGCCGAGCGATACGGCCATGGCCGCGGCCGTCGGCGGGCCGCCCAGCGAGGCGTTCACCGCCAGCACCAGCTCTTCCAGGTCGAGCCGAAACAATCGCCCCAGCCCGAACGCCACCACCAGGTTCGTGGCGGCCATGATCAAACAGAAAGCGAACATCAACGGCACTTGCGAGACCACGACCCACAGGTCGGCCGGCAAACCGATGACGAACAAGAACACGTACAACAGGAACCCGCCCAGCTCTTCGGCTCCTTGAACGCGAGCCAGCAGGCGATGGCCCGCGGTGGCCACGAGCATCGACCAGGCCGTGATGTGCACGAAGCGGTTGCCGGCGACCTGCGCGATCGGCGCCCAGGCGTTGCGGCCGGCCGCTTCGCTTTCGCCGAGCCCAAGCAAGGCTTCGCTTGCCAGGTGCGACGTGGCCCGCGCCGCCGCCACGACCGCCGCGGCCACGGCCAGCGCCGCGGCGATGTCCAGCAGCGAAATCTCCTTCCGCCGCCAATGCTCGGCCGCCAGCTCGCGGCTGTCGACCGCATCGGCCGTGTGCGGATGCCGATACCACCGCCGCGCCCAGCGGCTGCGGGCGACCGCCATCAACACGGCGAACATGCCGACCATGATGAAGTTGTCGGCCACCAGCAGCGGACCGGTGACGGCCCCGCCGATATCCAGCGACCGGGCCACGGCGAAAAAGTTCACCCCGCCGCCGATGTAGCTGGCCGTCATGATCGAAGCGACCTCGGGCGCGTCGTTCACCCGCGAACCGAGCGTCGTCGCGGCGACCACCGCCCCCACGACCGTGCCCAGCGCCGCCAGGTGAAAGGCCAGAAACAGCCACCGCGTCTGGCGCACGATGTGAAACAGGTTGGCCCGAAACAGCAAGAGCGGCAGGGCCAGCGGCACCAGCTCGTCATTCACCACGTCGTAAACGCCCGCGGCCGGCGGCATGATCCGCAGATTGGCCAGCCCCATGGCGATCGCCAGCGCCAACACCGGCCCGCTGACCTTGGCCGCCCAGCGAAACGTCTGTTCGAGCCAGATCGAAACCGCCACGCCCGCAAGGATCACGCTCCACAGCAGCCAGGTTTGATCGGGCCCGATGAGCGACCAGGCATCGGTGACCGGTGGATCAGGTGGCATGCGGTGGAAGGGCGATTGGTTTCAACTCGGAGAGCAACTTCGGTGTGGGCCGTTGGCCGACAGACTAGGCCGCAATCGGAATGCTGCTCGATTCACATTTCCGGCAGATACTGATTGCCCAGGACCGCGCCCCGCACCCTTCCGTCCTCGTCCACCTGAAACACGACCTGCTCGTCGGCATACATGCCCGGCGGCAGGTTGAAGACGAACTGGTTGACCGGCGTCAGGCGATAGTCGTATTCGTTCTCCACCGAGGCGTACAGATGGCCGCGGCGGATCGTCACCACCAGCGGGATGAACGACGGCCCGTAGCTGCCGACGAACCTTCGCCACGCCGTGGGCCACGGCGGCTCGACGGCCGTGCGGCGTGAACGTCTGCCCGGCCGCCGTGAAGGCATTCACCAGGCCGTCGGCCCCGCGCTCGAACTCCAGTGGGCTGCGGTTCATGATCCGCCCATTGGCGGCGAATTTCAGCGGCCCGGTCGGCACCAGCTCGAGCGGCTGGCCCGAGAGCGTGGCCCGCAGCTTGCCGTCGGCCACTTCGACTTTGGCCCAATAGCTTGGCGACTCGTAATCGCCGGCCAGGTCCGCCAGGGGCTCGCCCGTCGCGTCGTATGGCGGCGGCACCTCGGGCAGCGGCTCCTTGCGCACCGCCTCCAACAGTAAGTCCAGGGCCGCCTCGCTCAATCGCCGCACCGGCGCGGCGGCGATGTCGGCGTTCGCCAGCACGATGACCGCGATCTTTTCGTCGGGCAGCACCACGATCGACGTGCTGAAGCCGTACACGGCGCCGCTGTGCTGCACGGTCTTGTGCTCGCGATACGTGTTCACATGAAAGCCGATGCCAAAGCCCGTCGGCTCGTCGACGAGCTGCGGCTGGAACATCTTTTCGAGCGTCGCCCGCGGCAGCACCGCCGAGGCCGACTCATCGGCCGCGCCCATCACGAAGCTGGCGAAACGTGCAAGGTCGGTGGCCGTGGTGTACAGGTTGCCGGCCGGAATCGTGCCCAGCTCGAACTGCGGCGCGTTCTCGAAAACGTACCTTCGTCCGCGGCGGATGCGCATCAATCCCTTGGCCAGCCGTGGCCGCAGCGCGTCGTACATCATCCAGCTCGAGCTCTTCATCCCCAACGGCTCGATCACGTGCTGCCGCTGGTATTCGGCATACGGCAGTCCGCTGATCACTTCGATCGCCCGGCCCACGATCGTCGGCCCGACGTTGGAATAGCGCGTCTTCGTGTTGGGCCGATTCACCAACGCGCAGTCAGCCACGCTGGCGATCGTGTCCACGATCATCGGCTGGCTCGCATCCAAATAGCCGCCCACCGGCGCCTCGCGGATCATCCCCGAACGATGGCAGAGCAGCTCGCGGGCCGTGATCGGCCCCGCGTCGTCGAACGGCACGATGATGTGGAACTCGGGCAGCGCCTGTTGGATCGGCGCGTCGAGATCGAGCTGGCCGCGCTCGACGAGCTGCATGGCGGCCACGGCATTGAACAGCTTCGAGATCGAGCCCGCCCGATAGATCGTGTCCGCGTTGGCCGCCCTGCCCCGCTCGGCGTCGGCCATCCCGTAACCGGCCGCGTGCACCGTGCGCCCGTCAACCACCCAAGCGACAGAAAACCCCGGCGTGATCTTGCGCGCGAGCTCCTCGGCCACGATTTCGCCGTAGCGCTTCTTAGCGGCATCAAAGTTGGGCTCGCCGGCTGCCAGGACAACACCGACGACCGCTAGGTTCAACAAGGCGACTCGTATCGCGGTGCCCAGCAATTTCGCCATGTTCTTCGTCCGCTGATTGTTTTAATTCGAACGGCCACGTGGCACTTTGCCGCCTACCGATCGAGCAAAAAGAACGTCGGGTTTCTTGTGCTCTTCGTTGTGCCGTCGTGTCGTTGTGGTTCATTTGCCCGGGTTAGATAACCACGACGGCACGACGACACAACGAAAAGTTCGTACACCAAAGTCTTTGCGGCATTCTTAGCGCGGCTGCGCCTGTATCTCCGCCTCAGGAAAAATGTCTTCTACATGATCCCAGCCGTCCGGCGGCGTGTTTTCACCGTTGTCACCCGACAGCCAGATCACCATGTGCAACGGCTTGGCGCCAATAGCGCCACGACATGGGCAGCGCTTTCGCAGCCGTGATGCGTGCAAATGCAGCAATGCGCGGATTGCCGGTATCGATGGCGACAATATGCGGATCTTCGAGAATTGTCACTCGCTTGCGAGCGTGTTGAAGTCCTGGCCCGAGCCAGTATGCAACCAGCGCGATCACGATCAGCAACATCGCCAGCGAGAATCGGAAGCGAGCGCGTATCCAAGCGTTCATGCTGACTCCGAATCGGTCCGCTCGTTTGACCGCAAGTGCTTGTTTACTGGATTCAAATCGCCCTACCCAGCTCGTCGGCCAGCCGTTCGATCATCGCCGGCGTGTGCGTGGCAAACACCGCGATTCGCAGCATGCCGGAGGGGCCCGCGCCAGCATAGTTCCGCACGTTGGCGATCACAATCCCCGCCTCCATCAGCCGCTCGTGCACCGCCTGCATCCGCTCGGCCGTGTCGAGCGCGAAGCCGATCACCGGCGAGGGGCTGATGTCCAAGTCGAGACCGAGTTTCGCCAGTCGCGAGCGCGCGTCGGCCACATTCGAAGCCAGCCGTGCGTGCAGACTCGGATCGCCTTCGATGATTTCCAACCCCTTGGCCGTAGCGGCCGCTACGGGCACGCTCGGCGAACTGGCCCCGCGGAACCAGCCGCTGGCCGAGCGCACGCGTTCGAGAAACGCCCGTCGGCCGGCAATCAATCCGCCGTGCCCGCCGACGGCCTTGCTGAGCGTGGTCGAATGAAACACCGCCGGCCCGCCCGCGCGTTCCTCCAGCCCACGATTGATCCGCTCGCTGGGCACTCCGGCCAGCTCGAGCGTTCCCCGCCCGCGCGGCCCCAGCACGGCAATGCCATGCGCGTCGTCGACCAGCAGCATGGCGCCGTCATGACGCCCCGCGATCGCCAGGTAATCGCCCAACGGCGCCAGCCGCCCGCTGATCGGAAACAGCCCGTCGGTCATCACCAAGGGCCGCTCGGCGGGTCCGACGTGTTCTTGCATCAGCTCGGCCAGGTGCCCGGCGTCGCGATGGCGAAACGTGATCGGCGGCCGCCGCAGCCCATCGAGCCACCGCGTTGCCTCGCGCAGGCAATCGTGCGCCGTCTCGTCGATGAAGGCCAGCTCGACCGCCGGCGACAGCGCCGCGGCCAGCGCGAAATTGCCCGCATAGCCGCTCACCAGGTACAGCGCGTCTTCGGCACCCAGGAATCGCGACGCGCGCCGTTCGACTTCGGCCACCGGCGGCGAGGTGCCGAACGTGGTCCGCGTCGTGGCCGGGTGGATGCCGTACCGCCGCATCGCCTCGCAGGCCGCCTCGGCCAGCGCCGGATGCCCCTGCAACCCCAAGTATCCCGTCCCGGCGAAATAGAGATACCGCCGCCCGTCGATCACGGTCTGGGCGCCCGGCGCGCTTTGCATGATCGAGCCGAGCGGACGGTCGATGGTATCTTGTCGGTGTTCGTTTGGCATGCGCCCGATCTCAGCGTATCCGCGCAGCCGTTGCAAGTCTCACGCGGCCAGCGGCGTTCGATCCTCGTCATGCGCCCTGGCGACAGTCCACCCGCCTTTCGTACAATGGTGCGAGAACAATCGAATTCGCCGCTAGCCGCACGGAGGTTTTAGTCGCACGATGGCCGTTACGCTGGTGATCTTCGGGGCCTCGGGCGATCTGACGAGCCGCAAGCTCGTGCCGGCCCTCTACAACCTGTTCCGCAAGAAGCGGCTGCCGGCCGATACCCGCATCGTGGGCTTCTCGCGCACCGAGTTCAGCCACGAGGCCTGGCGGGCCGCCTTGACCGATTCGACGCAAAAGTTCCTGGGCCAGGAGTTCGACCGCGCCACCTGGGACGAGTTCGCGCCGGCCATCTTCTACCAGCCCGGCAACATCGACCACGCCGAAGATTTCGAGTCGCTGCACCAATTGCTGGGCAAGCTAGACGGCTCGAAGGGTGTCACCCGCGTCTACTACCTGGCCACGGCCGCGCAGTTCTACGAAGAAACCGTCGCCCGGCTGGGCGCCACGAACCTGGCGGACCAGCAGAATGGCCCCCGGCGGATCGTCGTCGAAAAACCGTTCGGCCACGACGCCCAAACGGCCCGCGAGCTGAACGACGTGCTGCACCGCGTGTTCACCGAATCGCAGGTCTACCGCATCGACCACTACCTCGGCAAGGAAACCGTGCAGAACATCCTCGTGCTGCGGTTTGCCAATACGATCTTCGAGCCCATCTGGAACCGCAACTACGTCGACCACGTGCAGATCACCGTGGCCGAAGAAGTGGCCGTCGGCCGCCGCGGCAGCTTCTACGACGAAACCGGCATTCTCCGCGACATGTTCCAGAACCACCTGCTGCAGCTGCTGGTCACCACGGCCATGGAGTCGCCCGTGCGCTTCGAGGCCGAGGCGGTCCGCGACGAAAAGGTGAAAGTCTTGCGGGCCATCGCGCCGTTGACGGCCGCGGCCGTGGCGACCGACACCCTGCGCGGGCAGTATCGCGGTTATCGCGACGAGCCGGGCGTCAAGCCCGACAGCCGCACGGCCACGTTCGCCGCGGTGAAGCTGGCGGTCGACAACTGGCGCTGGCAGGGGGTGCCGTTTTATCTGCGCAGCGGCAAGGCCATGAGCTGCCGCACGACGCAGATCGTCGTCCAGTTTCGCTCCCCGCCCCACCAGGTATTCAACTCCGGCCCGCAGGGGACCTACGAGGCCAACCGCCTGGTGATTCAGATTCAGCCGGCCGAAGGTATCCAGTTGCACCTCGAGACCAAAGTGCCCGACGCCGGCATGAAGCTGCGGCTCACCGATCTGGAATTCAGCTTCCAGCGCGAGTTCCACGGCGTGATGCCCGAGGCGTACGAGCGACTGCTTTTGGACGTGTGCCAGGGGGACGCCAGCCTGTTCGCCCGGGCCGACGAAGTCGAGCTGGCCTGGGGGATCGTCGACCCGATCCAGTCGGCCTGGGACCAGAACGGCCAGCCCAAGTTGGAAATCTACGAGCCCGGCCTGTGGGGCCCGACCAGCGCCTGCGAGTGGATGGAACGTCAGGGCCGCCAATGGTTCGACACCTGCCCGGTGCTAACGTAGCGATGTCGCGGCCGACCGCCCACGCCGGATGCCGCAGCTGGCTTGTCCCCATTGTGCCGTATCAAACCTGTCTGCTGCGCAGTGGCCCGACGGCGGCAGCCGCCCGGCTTGTGAGCCCTGCCCCCCCGTCGGGCCTGTCAAAAATCACGGCTGAATAAGTTGAATGCCGACGAAGGGAAGCTCACAATGGATGGCCGGCCGGCTGTCGGTCGAAAGAAATTCTTCCACTTCGCGTCCGGTTCTCCGCACTTTTCGACGCTCTGTAGATAGGCACCCTGGTGGACAGCACCAAGCCGGCGGCGTTCGACCGCGACCGACGACAGATCGAGGCCTGGATCGACGAGGCCCGCGCGGGCTCGGCGGCGGCGCTGGGCCATTTGCTCGAAGCCTGCCGCCATGAACTGTTCGCCATGGCCCGCCGGCGCACCGCACCGCTGGAGTGCAAGGTCAGCGCCTCGGACCTGGTGCAGGAGACGGCGCTCGACGCGCATCGCGACTTTGCCAGCTTTCGCGGCGCCTGTCCCGAAGAGCTGTTGGCCTGGCTGCGAAACATCCTGTTGTACAACGCCGCCAACGCGCGGCGGCGGTTCGAAGACACGAAGAAGCGCGCCCTGGCCCGCGAAGTCCCGCTCGAACAATACCCGCAGGTTGCCGGAGCCTTGTGTCACGACGCGCTTTCCCCGCGCTCGCTGCTGGTTGCGAGCGAAGAAGAGCAATCCGTCGAACAGGCGATCGCGTGCTTGCCGCCCGATTACCAGCGGGTGATTCTGCTCCGCAGCCGCGAGCACCTGTCGTTCGCGGAAGTTGGCCAGCAGTTCGGCCGCTCGGCCGAGGCGGTGCGCAAGCTTTGGTTTCGCGCCGTCGAACAACTGCAATTGCAATTGGCAACCGATGAGCACGCTTGACGACGTCGACGACGATAGCGAAGCCCGATTGGCCGAGCAGCTCGTCGAGTACGAGGCCCGGCTGGCCGCTGGAGAACTGCCGCCGCCCGAAGCCTTCCGCGCCGACGGCGCGGCCAGCGATGCCAACCGCCTCGAGCGGGCCAAGCGTGGTCTGGAGCGGCTCGAACAGATCTGGCCGCACGAGAAGCCGCGCGAGACCGCGCCGCCGCGGACCATCGGCCGCTTCCAGATCGAGCGCGAGCTGGGACGCGGCGGCTTCGGCATCGTCTACCTGGCCCGCGACGAGCGTCTCGGCCGGCTCGTGGCCCTCAAAGTCCAGCGCCCCGAAGCGCTGATCTCGCCCTCGCTCCGCGAACGCTTCATGCGCGAAGCCCAGGCCGCCGCCCGACTCGAGCATCCCCACATCGCCGGCGTGCACGAAGTGGGCGAAGCGGGTCGGCGCATCTGGATTGCCAGCGAGTTGGTCTCCGGCGAGTCGCTGGCCGGATGGCTGAAACACCAGACCGCGCCTCCGGCGCCGCGGGCCGCGGCCGCCTTCGTGGCCTCGCTGGCCGACGCCGTGGCCTGTGCCCATCACCAGGGCGTGTTGCACCGAGATTTGAAGCCGAGCAACGTGCTGCTGCAGCCCACGGGCGCCGTCAGCGGCAACGCGAGTACGATTGCCGAGTTCACGCCCAAGCTGATCGACTTCGGCCTGGCGAAGCTCGACGAAGTTTCGCACCACGAGACGCGCAGCGGCACCCTGATCGGCACGCCCGCCTACATGGCCCCCGAGCAAGCCGCCGGCCGCGTGCACGAGATCGGACCGGCCACCGACGTCTACGGGCTGGGCACGATCCTCTACGAGCTACTCGCGCTGCGGCCGGCGTTCGACGGCGAAGGCCACGTGCAGACGTTGCGCCAGGTGCTGGAAGACGAACCAACCCGGCCGCGGAAGTACGTCGCCAACGTCCCGGCCGATCTGGAAGCCATCGCGCTGAAGTGCCTGGAAAAGAATCCCGCCCGGCGCTATCCGACTCCCGAGGCCCTGGCCGCCGACCTGCGGCGGTTCGAAGCCGTGCTGCCGACCGTGGCGCGCCCGCTGGGCCGGCTCGAGCGTTCGGCGCGGTGGTCGCGCCGCCGGCCGGCCCTGGCTGGGTTGGTGAGCGTCAGTGCGCTGGCCGTCATCATTCTGATATTGGTCAACGCGATCTACATTTCCCGGCTGCAGCAGGCGAAACAGACCTCCGACGCGTCGCGGTCGTTGGCCGAATCGAGCGCCGAAGCCGCCCGCGGGCACGAGCTGCTGGCCAACCGCTATCTGTACGCCGCCCGCATGCGAGTGGCGTTTCAAGCCTTCGATGACAGCGACGTGAAGCAGGTCAGAGCGCTGTTGGACACCTATGCGCCCGGCACGCCGCTGGTGTCGCTGCGCGGTTTCGAGTGGTACTATCTGAAACGGTGTTTGCACGGCGAGCAGTTCACGCTTGCCGGCCATCGAGGCCAGGTGTACGCGGTGACCTTCACGCCCGACGGGCGCCAGGTCGTCTCGGGCGGCGAGGATGGCACGATTCGCTTCTGGGATCGGGCCAGCGGGCAGGAGCTGCGGAGCATTGGCGCTCACCAGAGCTGCGTCAACGTGCTCACCTATTCGCCCGACCAGCGGCTGCTGGCCAGCGGCAGTTGCGACGGCACGATCAAGCTGTGGGAGGCCGCCAATTTGCAAGTCGTCGGTACGCTGGAGGTCCCCGATGCGGAGATCCATGCGCTCGCCTTCTGCCCGACCGATGGTCGCCTGCTGGCCTCTGCCGGTCACAATCGTTTCGACGGCGGCTACGACCCCTACGTGCGGATTTGGGACGTCGCCGAGGGCGAGGTCGTGCGGACGTTCGACACCGAGACGCCCTCGACCGGTGCGCTGGTCTGGCAGCCCGACGGCCAGGCCCTGTTCGCGGCTTCGGGCGACGGGATCGATCGTTGCATGATCTACCGCTGGAAGTTCGATGGGCCGGCCGAGCAGACGTACAAGTGGCGTGTCCTGTCGCTGGCCGGTTTGCCCAACGGTGGCCTGCTGGTCGGCACGAACGACGCGACGATCCTTCGCCTGGCGCGCGACCTGTCGCAACGGTTCGAGCTGCGGGGGCACACCGCCCGCGTCGAATCGCTCGCCTTTTCGCCGCCCAACAATCAGATTGCCTCGGGCAGCAGCGACGAGACGATCCGGCTTTGGGATGCGGCGACCAACACCAAGGCACAGGTTCTGGCCGGACACAAAGGCCGCGTCCAGTCGCTGGCGTACGCGCCCGACGGATCGACGCTGGCCAGCGCCAGCTTCGACGGCACCGTGAAGATTTGGGGCCTTTACCCGTCGAACCGCACGGAATTGCAAGCCGTGCGCTTCGGTGATGCAACGCAGCTCCTGGCGCTCTCCGACGACCTTCGCTACTTCGCCTTGCTAGCGCGTGCGGGCGAAGTGGACGTCTACCGCGTCGAAGATCGGCAGTTGCTCGGCACGTTGAAGATCGCCGCGATGCCCGCGTGCCTGGGGTTCCTGCCCGAGCGGCCGGTACTGTTCGGCCTGTCGACCGAATCGCCCCAAGCAATCGACCTCTGGGACGTGGAAAGCTGGCGGTTGGTCGATCGCTATAGCCTGGCGAGCGGCACATTGTTCGGCATGTATGCAGGCCGCATGGTCGTGCTTCGCGACGGGAAGCTGGAATTGATCGATTCGGCGAGCCGCGTTACCCGCTCGCTGGCCCGCAGCACGCCCGCAACGAACTCAGCCGTGGGTGCGCTATCGGGCTGTCGCCCGACGGACGAACGATGATTTGTCGCAGCTACAACGAAGCCGGCTGTTCGATCCTGTCCGGAGCCGATTCCCCGATTTTCACCAGCGACGAGGGGCACCCGCTTCGCGCGGTCGCCAACGGCGGCGAGCTGATCGCCTGTGAGCGCTCGTCGAACGTGGTCACGCTTGTCGATCCCCGCACGGTCCGCGAACATGCCCGCATCAGCTCCCCCGGGGGCCTCGAAGGGGTCGCCTTTTCGCCGGACGGCAAGACTCTGGCGCTGGGCACCAGCGTCGGCGAGGTCCTGCTGTGGAACATTCCAGCCAGCCAACACCTGGGTCGGCTCGAGGACCTGGCGGGGCATGTCGCGGCGGTGCGGTTTTCCAGCGATGGCCGCCGCCTGGCCGCAGTCGCCTTGAGCGAAGAGCCGGGGCCCGCGCCGAGCGACACCGATCCCGGCGCGCTCGGCCCGCCGACTCCGCCCCGCCGCTGGGCTGGCCTCGTCGTCTGGAGCGGCGTGGACGGGCGGTAGCGCGGCCGGCCCGGTTCGCCGAAGCGTCGCGTCCCGCTCCAGTTTTCGCAGCCGGCCAACGGATCGCCGGCTGTCGATGGGATCGTGGTGCGCAACTCCCTGCACGGGCGTTCCGCAGCGGGCACGGCCACGATTCAATCCGTCGCCACAAGCAAATGCTTGAATCAATCGCTTGAATCGTTAGAATCCGGCCTGCCCCGCGGATTCCGCCGAGTTGCCGATGACCACGGATCCTGAAAGAGACGTCAAGACCGCGCTGCTCGATGCCGCCGAGCACTTGCTGGCCGACTTCGGCGTCAACGGCGTCTCGCTGCGGCGAATCCTCACCGAGGCCGGCGCCAATTCGGCTGCCCTGCACTACCACTTCAAATTGTGCGCGGGGCTCGTCGAGGCGATCCTGGTCCGCCACGGCGAGAAGATCAACCTTCGCCGCAGGCAATGGCTCGCCGCGATGGAGCAGCAAGCGCAATCGCCCGACGTCGACCAGGTCGTCGACGCGCTAGTCGATCCGATGGTCGAGTTCCTCCGCGACGAGGGAGAATCGGGCCGGCGTTTTCTCCGCTTTCTGGCCCGCCTGCAGTCGGACCGCTGCCAGGTTCACCACGCCTTGCAAGAGCGGCATTTTCCAGACGTCCGCCAGCGCATGGCGCACTACTTGACCCAGGCGTGTCCGCATCTGCCGATGCCCGAACTCAAGCGACGCATCACGATGACGATCGACGCGATGTTGCAGTCGCTGGCCAATGCTGACTTCATGTCGGAGCAATGGGGCGGCCTGCGCCACGAGGCGTTGCTGGCCGAGTTTGTCGGCACGCTGAAGGCCTTTCTAACCGGAGGTCTGGCGGCCCCAGTGAGCGGCGGCAGCGCGAACGCCAACGGTCCCAAATCCTCGGCCAACGACACCCCAAGGGGGAATGCCCATGCGCGACAGCGCCGACAATCAAAGCAAACGCCACCAAAGCAGCAGCGGGCAAAGCACATGCGAGCCAAGCAGCCGCGAGCAAAGTAGACGCGGGTTTCTCGCCGGCACCGGCATCACGGCGGGCGCCTTGGCCGTGGGCCTGGGTGTTGCCGCGGACGATGCCCGGGCCGCCGAGGCGCAGCCCGCCGGCGCCACGAACGCCCTGCTGCCGACACCCAGCCAATTGGCGGCTTTCCTGGCGCTGCCCGATGACGCCCCGATCGTGATGGTCAACCTGCTGAAGTTCAAGCCCGACGGCGGGCAGGCGGAGTACGCCAAGTACGCGGCCGGCATCCAGCCCATTCTGGAAAAGTTGGGCGCGAAGATCTTGTTTTCCGGCAAGGCCGAGTTCTGTCTCATCGGCCACGCCGACTGGGACATGGTGGCACTGGTGCAGTATCCGCGCAAGAAAACCTTGTTCCAAATGTCGACGTTGCCCGAGTATCGCGCCATCCATCCCCATCGCGAAGCCGGGCTCGAAGGACAGATAAACTACGCCGTCGCGCAAATCGATCCGGCCGCCGGCGCCGCGATTGGCGCCGCCGGCGCGGACGAGATTCGCCCCGGCGTCCTGCGCACGCCCGACGAAGCTTTTGCCAACCTGGCGGGCTTCGACTTCCATCCGCACTACAAGGAAATCAACGGCTATCGCGTTCACTATCTCGACGAAGGGCCAGCCGGCGGCCAGCCGATCCTGCTGCTGCACGGCGAGCCGACCTGGTGCTATCTCTATCGCAGGATGATTCCCGCGTTCACGGCGGCCGGCTTTCGCTCGATCGTGCCGGACCTGATCGGCTTCGGCCGCTCGGATAAGCCCGCCGACACGGCCGTACATACCTACAAGTTTCACGTCGATGCGATCGCCGCGCTGACGGCGGCTCTTGATCTGCAGAAAGCCACGTTCTTCGGGCAGGACTGGGGCGGGCTGATCGGCTTGCGCGTTGTCACGGAGAGCGAAGCCCGCTTCGCGCGGATCGTCGTGTCGAACACCGGACTGCCGACGGGCGAGCAGCCGATCACCCCGGCCTTTCTCGTCTGGAAGCAAATGAGCCAGCAGATGCTCCAGCGCGGCGACATGCCGATCGGCAGCCTCGTGGCCACCAGCGCGAAGAATTCGGCGTTGCGGGCGGCCTACGACGCGCCGTTTCCCGACAAGCGTTTCAAGGCCGGCCCGTTAATGCTGCCGCAGCTCGTGCCCGTCACGCCCGACGACCCCGCCACCGCGGCCAACAAGCAAGCCTGGGAAGTGCTGCGCAAGTGGCAAAAGCCTTTTCTGACCGCCTTTGGCGACGCCGACCCGATCACGCGCGGCGCCGACAAGCTGTTTCAGCAGGAAGTCCCCGGTTGCAAGGGACAACCGCACGCCACGATCAAGGGTGGCAGCCACTTCATTCAGGAAACCAACGGCGAGGAGTTGGCCCGCACGATCGTCGACTTCATCGCCAAAACGCCTTCGACGCCATGAGCGCTGGTTGATTCACCGTTCGCCGTGCCGCATTTTGTTTGGGGGAGCATCCATGCACGTCAACAGACGCCGGCCACAACGAGATACCCTGCTCACGGCGGCCTTGCTGGGCATTTGCCTGGCGGCCGCGATGCCGTTTGTCGTCCCAGCGCCGGCGGCCGCCGCGGCAGAAGCCCGCGAAGAGCTTCCGCCCGGCGATCCGCCGTTTCGCGGAGTCATCGGCCGCACGATCAAGGAATCCAAGGCGTCGTTTCCCCAGCCGGTGCAGGCGCCCAGGGCGCTCCGAACGTCGTGATCATCATGACCGACGACACGGGCTTCGGTCATCCGAGCACGTTTGGCGGTCCGATTCCCACGCCGGCGCTCGACCGCCTGGCAAAAGCCGGCCTGCGCTACAATCGTTTTCACACCACGGCGCTGTGCTCGCCGACGCGGGCCGCGTTGTTGACGGGCGCAACCATCATTCGGCCGGCACCGGCATGGTGACCGAGTTTGCGACGGGGTTCCCCGGATATTCAGGCATCATCCCGGCCGACGCGGTGCTCATCAGCCAGGTGCTCAAAGGCAACGGCTACAACACCGCGGCTTTTGGCAAGTGGCACAACACGCCGCCCTGGGAGGCCGGCCTCACGGGCCCCTTCGATCACTGGCCGACGAGCCTGGGCTTCGAGTACTTCTATGGCTTCATCGGCGGCGACACCAACCAGTGGTCGCCGGCCCTGGTCGAAAACACCAAGCGCATCCAGCCCCCCAACGATCCGAACTATCACTTGATGACCGACATGGCCGATCGGGCCATCGACTGGATACGCGCGCAAAAGACCACCCAGCCCGACAAGCCGTTTTTCGTCTACTTCGCTCCCGGCGCCACCCACGCGCCGCATCATGCCCCACGATCCTGGATTGATCGCTTCAAGGGCCAGTTCGACCAGGGTTGGGACAAGGTTCGCGAAGAAACCCTTGCCCGGCAAAAGCAGTTGGGCATCGTGCCGGCGGGCACGCTCCTCACGCCGCGCCCCAAGGAAATCCCCGCCTGGGATTCACTGAGCGCGGCAGACAAGCAGCTCTATGCGCGGATGCAGGAAGTATTCGCCGGATTCCTGGCCTACACCGATCACGAAATCGGCCGCGTGGTCGGCGCGATCGAGCAGCTTGGCCAGCTCGACAACACGCTCGTCGTGTACATCATGGGCGACAACGGCGCCAGTCCCGAGGGCGGTCTGCCCGGCACCGACAACGAGGCCAAGAGATTCAACGGCGTGCCCGACACCGTGGCGGCGAATCAAAAACTCAAGGACGAGCTCGGCGGCCCCCTGGCCTACAACAACTATCCGGTGGGCTGGGCCCACGCCGGCAGCACGCCGTTTCAGTGGACCAAGCAGATCGCCTCGCACTTCGGCGGCACGCGGAACCCGATGGTGATTTCCTGGCCCAAGCGCATCAAGGACGTCAGCGGCCTGCGTGCGCAGTTTCACCATGCGGTCGACATCGCGCCGACCGTCTACGAAGCCGTCGGCGTCCAGGCCCCGAAGGATGTCAACGGAATCGAGCAAAAACCGCTCGAGGGCGTCAGCCTCGTCTACACGTTCGACGACGTGCAAGCTCCGGGCCGGCACACCACGCAGTACTTCGAGATCCTGGGGAGCCGGGCCATCTATCACGACGGCTGGGTCGCCGCGGCCTTCCACGGTCGCCTGCCGTGGTCGATGGTCGCCAGCCGTCTCGACATCGATAACGAACCGTGGGAGCTCTACAACGTCGACGACGATTTCAGCGAGGCCACCGACCTGGCGACGGCAAACCCCAAGAAGCTGCAGGAGCTGCAGTCGCTATTCTGGATCGAAGCCGCCAAATACCAGGTCCTGCCCATCGACGATCGCACCGTGGGCCGCATGCTCGCCACCCCGCAGCCGGAGGTCGCGCCTGGCCGAACGACGGCCACGTTCTACCCCGGCATCATCCTGCCCGAGGCCTGCGCGCCAACACCAAGAACCGCTCGAGCACGATCACCGCGATCGTGAACGTCGAAAAGCCGGGCGCCCAGGGGGTGCTGGTGGCCGAAGGCGGGCGCTTTGGCGGCTACAGCTTCTACCTGAACAAGGGTAAGCTCGTGCTGCACTACAACTTCCTCAACCTGGCCCGCTATACGATCGCTTCCGAGGTCGACGTGCCGCTGGGAAAATCAACGCTGCGATGCGAGTTCACCGCGGCCAGCAAGCTGCGCGGCAGCGGCGGCACCGCCAGGCTCTTCATCAACGACAAGCAAGTCGGCGAGGGCCGCATCGCCCGCACCGCGGCCAACACGCTGTCGATCGACGAGACATTCAACGTCGGCATGGACGTCGGCACGCCCGTTTCCGAAGACTATCAGAGTCCGTTCACGTTCAGCGGCACGCTCGAGCAAGTCACGATCGACTTGAAGTAGCCGATCCAGCGCCCTACAGCAGTGAGCCAGGCGGTCCCAGCCATGCAACTCGATTCGTTCTGCGCTGCAACCCGGGCCTGGCTGGCCTCGGGCCGCCATGAGAACGTCGCCGGCCGGCGGATGTTCGTTTATGAGCGCGGTCCTGCCGCCGGCTCGAGCAATCCGCCGCCGACGCTGCTGCTGATTCATGGCTTTCCGACGTCGTGTTACGACTGGCGCGGCGTCGTCGAGTCGCCTTGCAGGGCGAGTTCGCGCCATCGCCCCCGACCTGCCGGGGTTCGGCCTCTCCGACAAACCCGTGGCCTACAGCTATTCCCTGTTTCAGCAGGCCGACGCGATCGAGGAGCTGCTCGCCGCGCTCGAACGTTCGCGCCGCGCACCTGGCCAGCCACGATCTCGGCACGAGCGTCCACAGCGAGCTGTTGGCGCGACAGGCCGAGGGGCGCCTGAGCTTCGAGCTGCAATCGTCAACCTTCTTGAACGGCAGCATGCTGCAGTGGCTCGCCAGGATCACTCCCTTCCAGGAGCTGCTGGCCGCCAACGCCACCCTGCCGCGGGCGATCGAGGTCTGCCGCGGCATGTCGTCGGACTTGTACGTGCCGGGCCTGCAGCGGCTGATGCAGCGGCCCGAGGCGATCACGGCCGACGATGCCCAAGTGATGGACGAGCTGCTGCGTTACCAGGACGGCCACCACCGGCTGCCGGCGCTGGCCGGCTACATGCGCGAGCGCTACGTGCACGCCGATCGCTGGTTGGGAGCCTTGGAAGGCGCCGTCTCGCCGATGCAAATCGTCTGGGCCGACGGCGACCCGATCGCCCACGTCGAGATGGGCCGCGAGCTGGCCCGGCGCTGTCCGCGGGCCCAATACCACGAGCTCAGCGGGCTGGGGCACTTTTTGCTGTTCGAGGACCCGTCGGCCGTGGCGGCGAAAATCGAAGCGTTTGTGTGCGGCTGATCGGCAGGCTACTTTGATGGGTCGGGGATCGTCGCTCTTTCAATCGCAATCGACAAAGAAAAGAAAGGTCTGTCTTCCATGAATGGCATCGAGAGCTTGCTGACGCGACGAGGTTTTTGTGCCGCCGGAGCCGGTTTGGCGACGATCGGTTTCAGCCGCCTGGCCGGCGCGGCCGAAGGCGACACGAGCTCGGCGATCACGCAGCTCGCCAAATTCAAGCTCAACATGGACAAGGAAGCCGAAGCCCTGCAGGCGCTCAAGGACCTTTGCGCCGCGGTTGAAAAAGACGAGCCCGGCGTGCTGGCCTATGTTTGCCACCGCTCGGTCAAGAATCCCGACGAGCTGGTCTTCTTCGAAGTCTACAAGGACGAGGAGGCCATGAAGGCCCACGGGAAGACGCCGCACATGGCCAAGATGCGAACCGCGTTCGTCACCCTGTTCCGTCCGCCCATCGAAGTGACTCGCCTGGAGCGCATCGCGGGCTTCACACGGTAGTGCGCTGCCGCGCTGCGTGGCATCCGCGTTGGCGTTTAGCGGAAAAGTTCGGGAGGTATCGATGGCTCGGTCGAATCGCGTGGAGCCGGCACGTTGGGCTGGCTTGGGCCTGCGTTCACGGCGTGCAATGACGTTCCTGGCCACCGCGCTGGCACTGTTCGGCGCCGCCATGGTTCCGGATGTTGCGGCCCGCGGGGCCGAACCCGAAAAACCGCCCAACGTGGTCATCATCTTCGCCGACGATCTCGGCTATGGCGACCTGCGTTGCTACGGCAATCCGACGATCGCGACGCCGCACCTCGATCGCATGGCCCGCGAAGGCTTGCGGCTCACGCAGTTCTACGTTGGCGAGTGCGTCTGCACGCCCAGCCGTGCGGCCCTGCTCACCGGACGGCTGCCGATCCGCAACGGCATGTGCGGCGACGTGCGCCGCGTGCTGTTTTCCAACTCGCCCGGCGGATTGCAGGACAGCGAGATCACGATCGCCGAAGTCCTCAAGACGAAGAACTACGCCACGGCCTGCATCGGCAAATGGCACCTCGGCAACCGCCCGCAGTATTTGCCGATGCGTCAGGGCTTCGACTCCTACTACGGCATCCCCTACAGCAACGACATGAAGCCGACCGTGCTGTTGCGCGGCGGCAAGTGATCGAAGATCCCGTCGATCAGACCACGCTCACCGGCCGCTACACCGACGAAGCCTGCACGTTCATTCGCGAGCATCGCGACGGGCCGTTCTTCCTTTACCTGGCCCACAACTTTCCGCACGTGCCGCTGTTCGCCTCCGGCAAGTTCCTGGGCACCAGCCGCCGGGGATTGTATGGCGACGTCGTCGAAGAGCTCGACGCCGGCGTGGGACGCGTGCTCGACACGGTGCGCGAGCTGGGGCTCGACAAGCGGACGCTGGTCTTTTTCACCAGCGACAACGGCCCCTGGCTGATCAAGCACCAGAACGGCGGCTCGGCCGGCTTGTTGCGCGACGGCAAGGGGAGCACCTGGGAAGGCGGCATGCGCGAACCGGCAATCGCCTGGTGGCCGGGCACGATTCCCGCCGATCGCACCACGGCCGAGCTGGCCACGACCATGGACTTGTTCGCCACCGTCAGCGCCCTGGTTGGCGTTGGGCTGCCGGCCGATCGCACGCTCGACGGCTACGACATCCGCCCGGTGCTCGAAGGCACGGGCCCGAGCCCGCGGAAGGCGGTTTTCTATTACCGCGGCCGGCGTCTGATGGCCGCGCGGCTTGGGCCCTGGAAAGCCCATTTCTACACGCAGGCCGCCTACGGTCCCGGCTCGAACCAGCCAACCGCGCACGACCCGCCCGAGTTGTACCAATTGGAAAACGATCCCTCCGAGCGGTTCGACCTGGCCAAGGACCATCCGCAAGTGATCGCCGAAATCCGCCAGCTCGTCAGCGAGCACGAGGCCGGTCTCGACGCCCCGCCGTCACAGCTCGATCCGCAATGAATCGGCCGGCCATCGCCAACCACTAACCCGACGCGAAAGCGAGGGCAGCACCAGTTCGAGCACCTGCCCGACCAGAACCCCGGGCGTCACACCCCCTCCCTTGCGCGTCGGGTTAGTGGACGTTGCACGGCGCGATTCGCGCTTCGGCGTAGCGCGTATCGCGGAGATTGACGGCCCGCACGGCCAGCCCGGCGGCCGCGCTGGCGAAATAGCCGTCGACGAAACCGTGCCGCGACCAGTATTCGAGATCGCTCGCCGCGCTGGGCAGCGTCGACTTGAGCAGCACCAGCTCGTCGGCCCCGATTCGCGCCGCCACGCGGGCCGCGATCGAATCGCTCGTCACTTGCCAGGTACACGGTAGCGGCGCTCGAGCCGATTGCCCCCCTGTAGCCGGCCTCTGCGAGGCCGGCGCGTCGAATCCGTCGCCCGCGACCTGTGCTGCCGAACCGGGGTCACAGACCCCGGCTACAGAATGGGGGGCCTGGCTGTCGTTGCGCAGGAACGCTTCGACTTCGAGAATCTGCAGGCCTCCAACTTCCTCCAGCCGCAGCGCGTCGAGCGTTGCCGCGCCTGCGCATGCGGCAACATTTCGCCGACCAACGCCGCCGTCAGCCCCATGGCCCGCACCGCCAGCCAGTGGATCGCTTCGGCCGCGACCGGCCGCCGCGCGTCCCACTCGCGCAGCAGGTCGACGAACCGCCCGCCGCCCACCACCAGCACGTTGGCCGCCGGCGGCTGACTGGCAAACCACGTTTCCAACCGCGCGGCCAGGTCGTCCAGCTCCAGCAGGCTGCCGCCGAGCTTCACCACCCGCACTCGCTGGCGGCCAGGATTCGCGTTCATTGCGACTGCTCGCGCGCGAGCACGGCCAGCGCGCTGGGCCGCGCGCAGTCGGACAGCTCCTGGCCCAGCTCCTTGGTGAGCGAAACCAGGCCGCTGCGCAGCTTCAGCTTGTCCAACAGCCGCCGGGCCAGAAACTCGCCCTTGCCGGAGATGACCACCGTGTGCGGCGGCTGCGGCAGCCGGGCCACGAGCTGATGCGCGATCGCCGCGATCCGCCGCAACTGCGCGGCCGCCAGCGCCTCGGCCACCACCTTGGCGTCGTTCGCGCTGAACGATTCCCGATCGGCACAAATCGAGCGGGCCAGCCGGTCGCGGGCCGCGTCTTTGGTCGCCGGCCGGCGGTCGGCCGTGTGCGTCGCTTTCGGCTCTTCGGGCAGATCGCCCAGCGTCAGGTAGACGTCCCACATCGTGGCGAACACCTCGTGCGCCACGGGACACTGCCGGCTCCGCCACGGCACCAATTGGGCAATCGCGCACACCGGGCTGCGCTCCACCCCCGTATAGATCAGTTCGCCGTTGATCATCCGGTTGGGGTCGGTCTTGCCAATCGTCACCGGCGAACCGTCGACCAGCGGAATCAAGTCGCAGGTCGTCGTGCCCACGTCGATCAACAAACCGACTCCATCGGGCACGTAGCGCGAGGCGAAATTGGCCAGGGCGTGCCAGTTCGAGGCCGCGGCCAATAGCGGCTGCCGCAGCGCGGTTTGCAGCGAAACGAGTTTGCCATTCGTCAGATAGACGCGCGTGTGGCGGCCGTCGGCGGCGGTCGACAGGGCGTTCAGAATGTACTTGACTCCCTGGGCCTTGGTGGTGAAGCAGTCAGCCAGCTCGCCGGTCATCGTGGTCGCGATGTGATCGACCTTGGGCACCAGGGCCAAGAGCGCCCGCAGCGCGTTGGCCAGTTGCCGGGCGTTTTCCCACATCGGAAACGGCTGCGAGACGGCAAAGTGTTCGCCATCGGCCGCCTTCAAGTTGTGCCGCCAATGTCGAGCGCCAGCCACTTCATACGTCAAGCCTTCGAGACCGCCGTTGCCTCTGCCAATTCCGGGCGGCACTGGCATCTCGCCAGTGCGGGATCACGCTCGGACGCCAAAGGTACTGGCGAGACGCCAGTGCCACCAAGGAGCAAAACCAGCCAGCTCGTCAACCGGCTCACTTGCGAAGAGACGAAATCTCCACGTTGCCCGTGGAGTCGAATTGTAGAAATCGCTCGTGCCAAGACAACTCGACTTCGCGGCCGCCGGCTATCTCTATCATGGCCTGAGCGAGGTTGGTTTGGCAAAGCGCCCGCAGGCCGACGTAGCTGGTGGTGAGCCGCGGATTGATCTCGATCACCGCGTCGTCCCCGCCCGTCGGGTCGCCCCCCAACACGAGGTCGACCCCCAAAAAGCCCAGCGGCCCCGGCAGGCTGGCCACGGCGTGCCGGCCGATTTCCACCGCGCGTCCGGCCAGATCCGCCGCGATCGGCAGGGCACCACCCCGGTAGACAAAGCGGCCGTCGTCGCTCAATCGCTGCCAGCAGGGCGCCAGCGGCACGATCGACTCGCGGCCGCACAAGAACGCCACGCTGGCCGGGCGGCCGGGGCAAAAAACCTCCAGCCGCGCGGGCCGTGCCGCGTTCGAGCGGCCGGACGTCCATTCGGCCACCAGCTCGATTCCTTGCGAACCCGCGCCGTTGCGCGGTTTGAGCACGGCCGGATAGTCGAAGCGCCGCGGCAGCGGCTCGCCGGGCCCCAGCGCCACGCCCGCGGGCACGCGCACGCCGTGGGCCGCCAGGTGCTCGGCCGTCGCGTGCTTGTCGGCCGCCAGCGCGACGCATGCGGAGGATGGCCCCAGCAACCGCCCGCCGCACTGCCGGACCAGCCGGCACCGCGAACAGATGGCCACCGAATTCCGGCGCAATGACGATCGACCAATCGGCCCGCGCTGCCAGCCGAGCGAACGCCTCGCGCTCGTCGTCGGCCGAGCCTGCGATGTGAAACGTGCAACCAGGCAAGCCGGCAGATTCAGGCGTCGCCCGGACCGCGTGATCGGCCAGCACGTCGACGTCGCAGCCGGCAGCCACGCAATCGGCAGCCAGCACCGCGGCCATCGCTCGGCCTTCGGCCAGCAGCGACGACGGCGGCGGCCCAGCCTCGACGCCAGACCAGCCGCCGCCGGTGATGAACTCGTACAAAAAAATGCGCACGGCGCTTCAAGCGGCCTCCAAAGAGGCACCGACAACTTCCTTGAGGCCATCCAGGAATTCAATCGCAGCGCACGCCGAAGGCGTGAAACAAGTCAGCCCAGGGCAACGCCCTGGGTTAATGGACGGTGGCGTTCCGGATTTCGAGCCCTGAAAGGGCGACATAAACGGACGCAAGACGGATGTTTTGCCCTTTCAGGGCTTCCGATGATTGGGCCTCGCGCGATGTACCCAGGGCGTTGCCCTGGGCTAACATGTGACGACGCTTACAGCGTCGTGTGGAACAACACGCTTGAACGCGGCACCATTTCACGTCCGAATTCCCTGACGCCCTCGAACAGTTATCTGGTCCGCCTTGCCGCTATGAACCACACTCGCGCCGTAAGCCCGTGCGCTAGAAAATCCCCAATTGGTCTGTGCGCCTCTTCGGTCATGCGGTCGGGCGTCCAGGGGGGGATCATGACGACTTTCACTTCCACCTCGCCCACGCCCTCCAGCGCCCCGACCGCGGCCTTGGCTTGCGACACCAGTTGCGGACCGGCCGGGCAGGCGGGGCTGGTCATGGTCATTTCGACCGCGACGTTCGTCTTGTCGTCGACCTCCTGCAGCTCGACCAGGTAGATCAAGCCCAGGTCGATCACGTTGACGAACAGTTCGGGATCGACCACCTTCTTGAGCGCCTCGCGGACCGCATCTTCAGAGACTGCCATCGTCGTGCTCCTTACTCGGAGAGTTTCACCAGCACGTCCTGGCCCACCACCTTCACTTCGTGGGTGCCGGTGGGCCGCGTGGCCGGCATGGTCAGGGCCCGGCCGTCGCGGACGTCGAACTTTGCCCCGTGCCGCGGGCAGGCGATCGTAAAACCGTCCAACTGCCCCTCGCCGAGCGGCCCGCCGTCGTGCGTGCACACGTCGTCAATGGCATAAAACTGCCCATCCGTGTGCACCAGCACGATCAGCCGGTCGTCAAGCTCGACGAGCTTGCGGCCCGGATCGGGCACATCGGACGTTTTTGCGACGCGGACGAACTCGGTCATGAGAAGAAAGAACTCGGTTTGCGGGGTCTGCCAAGCCGGCAAGCGTGCGCCCGGATGCGAAGCGCGGGCGAACGCGGCGCGCGAAAACTGCGCTGGGGTTCAATCGTATTCGCGAATCCGCCGGCCGATCGCTTCGCCGAGCGCCTCGCGGACGCTGGCGATCGTGATCCGGTCGAACACCTGCTGGAAAAATCCGGCCACGACCATCCGCACCGCCTCCTTGCGCGTCAGGCCGCGGCAGCGGGCGTAAAAAATCTGTTCGTCGTCGACCCGCCCCGTCGTCGACCCGTGCGTGCAGCGCACGTCGTCGGCCAGGATCTCCAGGCCCGGGATCGAATCGCAACGGGCATGGTCCGAGAGCATCAGGTTGTCGTTGCGCTGGTAGCCGTCGGTCTTTTGCGCGCCCTGGTCGACGCGGATCATGCCCCGCCATACGGTGCGCGAGACGTCCTGCAGGGCCGCCTTGTAAAGCAAATCGCTGCGGCAAGCCGGGGCCTGGTGATGCTGCAGCGTGTGATACGAAAGGTGCTGCTTCCCCTCGGTGAACATCACGCCGTTCACTTGCGCGTCGGCGCCCGCGCCGACCAGCGCCACGTGCTGATTGACTTTCGCCAGCCGGCTGCCCAGGGCCGCGATCGTCCATTGCAGTGCCGCGTCGCGATCGACCAGCCCCTTGTGATGGGCGAAGTGCCACACGCCCGCGGCCCAGTTCTGCAGATTCACGTACCGCAGCCGCGCGCCCGGCCCGACGACCAGTTCGACCGCTCCGCAGTGCAATCCACCCGCGTCGGCGGCACCCAGGCTGGCCGTTTCGGCCAACAGCGTGGCCTCGGCCCCCTCGTCGAGCACGACCAGCGTGTGCCCTAAATCACTAGCCCCCGGCGACATCACCGACAGCACGTGCAGTGGCTCGTCGATCGTCACGCCGCGGGGCACGTACAACAGCGTTCCGCCCGACCAGGTGGCCGCGTGGAGCGCCGCGAACTTGTCGTAGCCGGGATCGACCGCTTGAAACAGCCGCGCGCGAATCAACTCGCCATGCGTCCGCACCAGTTCGTCGAGCGAGCCGAACAGCACGCCGCGCTTGGCCCAGTTGTCGGCCAACCGCGCAATGCGGGCGGCTATCAAGAGCGGTCGTCTGCCCGCCCAACTCGACGCCGCGCGTCAACAGCCCTTCGGGCGGTTTTTCGCCGACCGCCAGCTCGCCCGGCAAGCTGAACTTTTCGAGGCGGAACATCCGGATGTCGGTCCGCATCCACTCTTCGTCCCGCTGGCTCGGCCAGGGCAGCTCTTCGAAGCGGGCCCAATGCTGCTGCCCGCTGATCGCGCAGCCAGTCCGGCTCGTCGCGCGATTGCAGAAAAGCGTCGAACGTTTCGCGGTTGAAACCGGTGCTCGTCGTGGCTTGTGTCATCGTCGTTGCAGGTCTGCTTTCGGCCGTTTGGCTCCCTTACCCGACCGATCCCTCCATCTGCAATTCGATGAGGCGATTCATCTCCACGGCGTATTCCATCGGCAGTTCTTTGATCAAGGGCTCGATGAAGCCGTTGACGATCATCGTGCTGGCCTCGGCTTCCGACAGCCCGCGGCTGGTCAGATAGAACAATTGCTCTTCGCCGATCCGCGAGACGCTCGCCTCGTGGCCGATCGTCACGTCCTGCTCGTCGACTTCCAGGTAGGGATACGTGTCGCTGCGGCTTTGCGGATCGAGAATCAGCGCGTCGCAGACGACGCTCGACTTCGAGCCGCCGCGCCCGCGCTCCACTTTGACCAGCCCGCGATAGCTCGAGCGACCGCCGTTTTTCGAGATCGACTTCGAGATGATGCGGCTCGACGTGTTGGGGGCGCAGTGCACGACTTTGGCCCCGGCGTCCTGGTGCTGACCGGCCGAGGAGAAGGCGATCGAGAGGATTTCGCCCGCGGCGCCCGGTTCCATCATGTACACGGCCGGATACTTCATCGTCAGCCGGCTTCCCAGGTTGCCGTCGATCCACTCCATCAGCGCCTTCGTAGGCCATGGCCCGCTTGGTCACCAGGTTGTAGATGTTGTTGGCCCAGTTCTGGATCGTCGTGTAGCGGCAGCGGGCGTGCTTGTGGACGACGATTTCGACCACGGCCGAGTGCAGGCTTTCGGTGCTGTACATGGGCGCCGTGCAGCCCTCGACGTAGTGCACTTCGGCCCCTTCGTCGACGATGATCAGCGTCCGCTCGAACTGTCCCATGTTCTCGGCGTTGATGCGGAAATAGGCCTGCAGCGGAAACTCGACCTTGACCCCCTTGGGCACGTAGATGAACGACCCTCCCGACCAGACCGCCGAGTTGAGCGCGGCGAACTTGTTGTCGGCCGGCGGAATGATCGTGGCAAAATACTTCCGCACCAGGTCCGGGTGCTCGCGCACGGCGCTGTCGGTGTCGGTGAAGATCACCCCCTGCCGGCCCAGGTCTTCCTTGAGCGAGCCGTAGATGACTTCGCTCTCGAACTGCGCCTTCACGCCGGCCAGGAATTTCTTCTCCGCCTCGGGAATGCCCAGGCGGTCAAACGTCTTCTTGATTTCCTCGGGCACGTCGTCCCAGGATTTGCCCTGGTGGTCGGCCGGCTTGAGGTAGTAGAAGATGTCCTGGAAGTTGATGCCGATGTTGCCACCCCAGCGCGGCATCGGCTTGGCGTTGAAGATTTCCAGGCTTTTTAGCCGGAAATCGCGCATCCAGGCCGGTTCGCTCTTCATCTCGGAAATCTGCGCGACGATTTCCGCGCTCGAGCCCCTTGCGGGCCTTGAAGATCGGTGTCGACACGGTGCGGAAATCGTACTTGTTGATTTCGCCCACGGCGTCGTGCGGTTTGCCGATGACTTCGGTCGCCATAGTGCGTTTCGCTTTCGTTATCGGTTTTCCGTTCTGCTGCTCGCCGCTTGCCATGCCCATTAACGGGTGCGGCTTCAGCGCGTGCCGGCCGGCTCGGCCTGGCGGTCCTGCATGGCCGCTTCGTCGGCGGCCGCGCCTGGGATACGCCGCGCGAATCCGGTCGTAGCCTTTCTTGTGCAATTCCATCGCCAGTTCGGGCCCGCCCGTCTCGACGATCCGGCCGCCGAGCATCACGTGGGTGAAGTCGGGCCGGTTGTGTTCGAGCAGGTGTTCGTGGTGCGTGATGATCAGGATGCCCATCTCGCGGCCGCCGATGTCCGAGATGCTCTGGCTGGCCAGCCGCACGGCGTCGACGTCGAGCCCGCTGTCGGTCTCGTCGAGAATGGCGAACTTGGGCCGCAGCATGGCCATCTGCAGGATTTCGGCCCGCTTCATTTCGCCCCCTGAAAAGCCGTCGTTGACGTACCGCCGGGCAAACTCCTTGTCCATCCGCAGTTGGTCCATCTTCTCGTTGAGCTCCTTGCGGAACTCGCGCATCGGAATCAGCTCTTCGCCCTCCTTGCGGCTTGGCCGGCGGACGTTCGTGGCCGCGTGCCGCAGGAAGTCGGCCATCTTCACGCCGGGGATCGCCATCGGCCGCTGGAAGGCCAGAAAGATGCCGGCCCGCGCCCGCTGGTTGGGCTCCATCGCCAGCACGTCGAACTGGTGGCCTTCGGCGTCGGTGAGCGTGATCTTGCCCTTGATCACTTCGTATCCCGGGTGGCCCATGATGGCGTAGCCCAACGTGCTCTTGCCCGAGCCGTTGGGACCCATCAGCGCGTGCACTTCGCCCCGTTTGATTGCCAAAGTCACGCCCCGCAAGATCTCCTTGCCCTCGGACGTGGCGACGTGCAGATCTTCGATTTTCAAAGTCTCGGCCATAGCTCTTTTCTTCTGTAGCCGGGGTCTATGACCCCGGAGCACGTCTTTTCACCCGGCGGCCTCACCGAGGCCACCTGCAGTCTCTCTTGTTCGTTCAGCCCGTGATCTTCTGGTGGTCGTACAACGGCTCGTCTTCCGGCGCGTCGACGTAGCCGCTGTGGTGCGGCACCGGCAGCTCGTCGTCGAGCTTCGGCCCCAACTGGCCCATGCCCGCGGTGCCGGCCACCTTCCACATCTTGTGTCCCTTGATCTTGTCTTGAATCCGCATCAGCCCTTCCAACAGCGCCTCGGGCCGCGGCGGGCAGCCCGGCACGTACACGTCGACCGGCACCACCAGGTCCACGCCTTTGACCACGTGATAGCCGTATTTGAAATACGGCCCGCCGCCGACCGTGCAGGCGCCCATCGCCACCACGAATTTTGGATTGGGCATCTGGTTGTAAAGACGCCGCACCCGGCTGCCCATCTTGTAGGTCACCGTGCCGGCCACGATCATCAAGTCGGCCTGCCGCGGGCTGGCCCGAAAAGCCCCGGCCCCAAAGCGGTCGATGTCAAAACGGCTAGCGCCGGTGGCCATCATTTCGATCGCGCAACAAGCCAGGCCAAACGTCATCGGCCAGATGCTCGACTGCCGCGCCCAGTTGATCGCCTGCTCGACGGTCGTCGTAATGACGTTCTCTTCGAATCGTCCTTCAATCCAGGGTTGTGTCATCTGCCAAGTCTCGTCTTTTTTTACTGTTCGGGTTCGGAGCGGTCTCGAATCCCTTAAGCTACCCAGAGTCCGCCGGTTGCGAAAGCGCTAGTTAGCCTCGAACCGGCAGCAAGTCGCACCGTCGAGCCGGCAGCTCGACAACCGCAATCCCGACCCCACCAGCTCGGAAAACAGCATCTTCTCCAACGCGGCAAATCCCCCGGTCGCGCTCGGCCAGCTCCGGGTACGGGCAGGCCATGGCCGTCAACACCGGCAAGTTCCCCGAATCCTCGACTTCCAGCGGCACGTCGCGCTCGGCAAATACCCCCGAAAGCGACTGCATCCGCTCGGCCGTCGAGTCGCCGTGCACCTGCTCGCCGTACATGCTGGCCATCGTCTTGGCGATCCGTTGCAACAGTCCGCGGCGGACCTCCGGATCTTCGATCGCCCGCACTTCCTTCCACAGGGCCATTGCCAGATCGACGAAGTTGGCCCCCGTCTGCCGGCGGCCCTTCTCGGTCAGCTCGTAACGATGGCTCGGACGCCCGCGCCAGCCCGGGCCAGGTGCCGCTCGATCAGCCCGCGACCCATCAAGCGGGTCAGCCGCTGGCGCACGGCCGTCGGCGTAACCTGCATTGCCTGAGCGAGTTCAGTCACACCCAGCGGCCCCGCCTTGCGCAACAAGTCGAGAATGCCGATGTCCGAGCTTTCTGCCACATGATCCATAGTGGTTCACCGTCGGTTTCTACTCAATCTTAACCGTTTGAGGATTTTTGACAACTGAATGTTTGAAAAATCATGGCGCAAGCAGAAATCACGCCCTAACATCGCGTAATCACGACGCTTGCGGCTGTGCAAGCATTAAGAAGAGTGCCTACCGCCCCAGCCGGTCACCCGCGCGGAAAATACCGCTCGACCGTCTCGTGAAACGCGGCCGGCGTCGCGATGTGCGAAACCCGCGTGCGAAACTCGCGGGCCCCGGGCCGACCCTGGGCATAGCAGCACGCGTACTTGCGCATCAGCACCGTCCCCTTGTCGGGCCCAAAACGATGGCAAACCAGCCCGTAGTGGTGCAACAAGAGTTGGCGTTCTTCGGCGAGCGTCGGGTCGGGCGGAATCTCTTCGCCCGACAGGGCGGCGCGGCACCTGGCGAAACAGCCACGGCCGGTTCAACGCCGCCCGGGCGATCATCACGCCGTCGACCGCGTAGCGGCGAAACGCTTCGACCACCGCTTCGACCGACGCGAGGTCGCCGTTGCCGATCAAGGGAATCCGCCGCAAGTGCGGCTTGATCGCCGCGATCCGCTCCCAGTCGGCCGAACCGGTGAAGAAGTCTTGCCGCCGTGCGGCCGTGCACCGTCAGTGCCGCGCCGCCGGCCGCTTCGACCACCTTGGCGACTTCGATCGCGTTGATCGAATCGCGCGTGCAGCCCAGGCGAATCTTGGCCGTCACCGGCACCGGCGAGCACGCTCGCACCACGCGCTCGACGATTGCCCCCACGCGATCCGGCGATCGCAGCAAGTACGAGCCGCTGTGCGCTTTTTCGGTGACTTGCCGCACGGGGCAGCCGAAGTTGATATCGACCACGCTCACGCGCGAACTCGTGCGCCAGCTTGGCCCCCACGGCGGCCAGCGTCTCGGGATCGTTGTCCCAGATTTGCACGGCCAGGGGCCGCGGCTCCTCGGCCACGCCCCACAGCCGATCGGGCAGCTCGTCCTGTTGCTCTTCGAGCCACAAGAAGCCCTTGGCGTGCACCATCTCCGTGGCTTGCAGTCCGGCGCCGCCGAATTCGCGCACGATCTGCCGAAAGGCATAGTTGGTGAAGCCCGCCATCGGCGCCTGCAACACCGGCGGATCGACCACCAGCGGCCCGATCTCCAGCGGCGCGACGCGCACCAGCGGTTCGTCGCGCGGGCCGACGGGACGCACGACAGCGGATGGGGCGGCAAGCGAACTCATGACCGAACAAAGACCTCAGGCTTCGCGTTTCGTGCTCCGCGCCACGACCAGCATTTTCGTCAGCTCATCGGGCGGCAGGCTGGCCGGCAGCGTGTCGAGCGCGTAATGGGCGATCGCGATATTATAAGCCGTCAGGTCGGCCAGAAAGGCGAGCGTCTCGTCGGTTTGCCGCGAGGCCGCCTTGATGACCGCGTCGAGCACCGTCATCTCGTCGGCCGCGGCGGCCCTCCGATCGTGCGCCTGCGCCTCGTTCATCAGCGCCGCCCGGAACACGTCGGCCTCCAGCACCGCGTCGGCCCGCTCTTCCAGCTCGCTGTGCCGCAGGCGAATCATCTGGCTCCAGTGCCGGGCCCGCGGATCGTCCTGGCCCGCTTTGCTGGCGCCAGCCACCAGGTAGCGTCCCGACTGCGGCGCGGTGGTGGGCAACAGCCACGGCTCGTCGAGCCGCCCGCCGGCGGCGGTCGTCAACTCGAACTGGGCGGCCAGCAGCGCCACGTGGCGCGTCGTGGACCGCGGCCTTGGCCGCCTGCCGCGCGGCCTGCAACCGCACGTTGGCCTCGACCATGCCCGGTTCGTTGCGTATGTCCACGGCAATCGCCGGCAGGAGGTTCAATTGCTCGACGTGTTCGTTGAGCGCCTCGTAGCGCGCCGCCCGCTCGCGGGCCCGCCAGTAGGCGGCCAGCACCGCCAGGCGGCCGCTGCCGGCCGTGCCGCGCAGGCATTCGTTCAGCGGCGCCGCGCCGTCGGTCTCGGGCGGCAGGTTGCGATCCCAATGCAGCAAGTTCGCCAGCTTCTGCACGCGCTGCGGCCGGTCGACCACGTCCAACAGGGCTCCTAGCGGCGAGGCGTGCCCGCCGGCGGGCCGCTCGTGCTGGTAGTTTGACGTCTGCTCGTCGAGGCCTTGCTGATCGGCCTGGTTGAGCGGGTTGTCCTCGGGGAGCGGTTCGTCGGCCGGCGGCGGATTGAGCTCCCGCGGCGCCCCGCCCTGGGCCGGCGCCTCTTCGGCCGGCTGCTGCTCGAGGGGCACCTCTTCGTTCGGCGCCTCTTGCACCTGTGGCTCTTGCGCGGGCGGCTCGTCCGCCGGCATCTCGCGGGCCGCCGGCTCGCGGGCCGGCGGCTCACCAACGGGCACCGTCGCGCCCGCCGCTTTCGCCTTGCTCCCCTTCTCCGACGGCAAGATCAGCATCGACACCAGCGTCTTGGCGTTCGCGCCGGGTTGTGCGACGTTGAGCGCGTACTCGGCGATGTCCTGGTTGTAGTCGCGGACGTCGTTCATGAAGCTCCGCCGCTCGCGCTTGAGCAGGTCGAGCACGGCCAGGATCGTGTCGAGCCCCTGCCCCGACGTCTCGAAGTGTTCGCCGCTGGCCTCCAGCGCGTCGACGGCCGCGATCACGGCGTCGCAATGCGCGTTGATCGCCTGCCGCAGCACCGGCAGCGTGCGATGAATCAGCCGAACGCGCGCCGGCGGCGCCCGATTGCCGAACACTGTCTCATATTCCGTCCGGTAAGCCCCCACGTGCGGGCGATCGACGGCCAATGGCGGGCTCGTGTCCTTCCAGGTGCCCATCGCCAGGACCAAATCCTGCTGCGCCTGGGCCACGGCCAGCTGCATGTCGCGCACGTCGGCCCGAGCCGAGGCCCGCGCGCTCAGCGTGCCTGCCGAATTGGTGTGGCGCGGGTGTGATGCTTCAGGCGCTCGCGCTGGTCGATCGCCCAATGGTAGTCGGCCTGCGCCGTCGACAGCCGCCAGTACGCCTGCACGATTTTCAATTGCTGTGCGCGGTCGACCGAGCGCGCCAGCGCTTCTTCGAGCGTCATCAGCTTCCCGACTCACGCCCCTTGAACCGGCTTTTGGAGCGCCTCGGCGAGCAGTTCGGGCGGGCGCGACTTTGCGCTGGCCAGTGCCCTCGGCCGGCGCCATCGCTGCTCCCGGATCGCTCTCGTTAACGGGGCGCTGCTCGCCCTGGCCGAAGTGATCCGCGGGTGTCGTGCCCTGGCCGCCCTGGTCGAAGTGTTCCGTGGGAGCGGCACCCTGCCCGCCATGGCCGGTGCGTTGGGCGCCCGCGCCGCCTTGGTGGTTGCCGCGCAGCGGGATGCCGCCTTGCGGATGGGCCGGCTCGGCGCCGGCCGCCTCGTGGCCCGACTCGATCGGCGCGGCCGCGCGCGGGGCTGGAACCGCGGCGCATAACGATTCCCCTCGGCTGCCTGCCCAAGCAGGCTGCCACAAAGTACCAACATGGCCAGGTTCATGGCGCGTCGTACTCCTCGGTCTCGAAATCTCGCGAAGTGCCGCCGCCGCACGTTCGCGACGCGCGTGCAATCGGTTACTGGCCCCGCGAATTGCCCGCAGAAACGGCGGCTGACAGCTCCACCAACGTGACACGGATCGGCCCAGGCGTCAATCGCGGCTTGGCTCGTGGCGCAGCACGAAGAGCTGCTTGAAGAGGTAGGCGTCCTTGGACTTCGGCCAATCGAGCCGGGTCAGCCAGCCGGTCAGTTCCTCGTCGACCAGGCCGTCAACGGCCGCCTGGATCTCGTGCCCCTCGCCGGTGACGCTGGCCAGCACGAAGATCGACCGCAGCTCGAACCGCGACGGCTGGTCCCACTTGGCCACCGCGTCGCGCAGCCGCGACAGCAGCGCCAGGTAGAATTCGCGCCCGCCCAGCTCCGGGGGCACCTGGCCGCGAACGCCCGCTCGGCCGGCGAAAAAGTCCCAGCCGGCCAATTGCTTCGGGCCGCTGGGGGCCCGGCGGGTCTCGACCGCCGCGCCCAAGGCCGCCAGCAGCGGCGCCACGGCCAGCATCTGCCACTCGGCGATGGCGTCGCGCGCGGCCGTTTCGCGATCCTCGCCCACGCCCAGCGTGCCCACGCGAAAGCGGTCGCCGCTGTCGCCGTCGACATGAATCTGCACGTCCAAGGGCGCCAGCACGTGCGTCCCCTGCTCGACGAAGCCCTCGAAAGTGATCGACAGCCCCAATCGGTGTCCGTCGACCACCAGCTCGCCGTCATCGAGCGTGTAGGGCTTGGCGGCCTCATCCAAATGATGCCGCATCGCCGCCAACGCCGCCTGATAGAAGTCGTCGATCATGGGGAGGCCAGAGTCTGTAGGCTGTGGGCCGTAGGCTGTGGGTAGGAAAATGGCGACGGTTCGGCCCGAACTCCCTGGTGGGCCGTGGGCTCAGTGCTTCGCGAGACTCCAGCCACGCCGCAGATCTTTTTCTTCCGACCTACAGCCCACAGCCTATCCCGGCCGACAGCCCACCGCCTACCCCGGCGTATCGAGATACGGATCCTGGCCCATCTGCTTCTGAACCTTCTTGCGCTCCTTCTCCTGGTACATCAGCACCTTGCGGTCGCGAAAGTGGCGCCGCTCCATGCTCCGCTGCGCCTTGCGAAACAACCCGCCCAGGTGATCGGCCGGGCCCTCGGTCTCATCCCCCAGCTCCTTGTAGTGCTTGGCCTTCTCGGGCCCCAGGCCCAACAGCAGGTCGTCGTCGAGCGCCAGGTAGACGCGAAACGTGCCGGGATCCCCCTGGCGGCCGCAGCGGCCGGCCAACTGGCGGTCGATGCGGGCCGAGTCGTGCATCTCGGTCATGATGACGTGCAGCCCGCCCAGCTCGGCCACCCCTTCGCCCAGCTTGATGTCGGTGCCGCGGCCCGCCATGTTCGTCGACACGGTCACGCGGCCCGGCTTGCCGGCATCGGAGACGATCGTCGCCTCGGCGGCGATGTGGTTGGCGTTGAGCACGTCGTGACGCACGCCGCGCAAGGTGAGCATCTCCGACAGCAGCTCGCTCTTGTCGATCGAGCGCGTGCCTACCAGCACCGGGCGGCCGGTGGCGTGCACTTCGCAGATTTCATCACAGATCGCGTGCCATTTGACGTCCGACAGGCCGAACACGCGGTCGGGCAGCCGCTGGCGAATGGCCGGCCGGTTCGTGGGAATCGGAATCACGCGCAGCTTGTAGATTTTTTTCAGCTCGCCGGCCGAGCTCGAGGCCGTGCCGGTCATGCCCGCCAGGCGCGGGTAGAGCAGGAAGTAATCCTGCACCGTGATCCGCGCGGCCTGGCCGCTTTCGGCGCTGACTTCGACCCCATCCACGCTGGCTTCGACTGCCTGGTGCAGCCCGGCCCGCCACTTGCGCCCTTCGGCCATGCGGCCCGTGTACTCGTCGACGATCACGACTTCGCCGTCGCGGACGACGAACTGGCGGTCGCGGAAGAATTCGCGCTCGACCTTGATCGCCCGCTCGATGTATTCGTAGATGCTGAACATGCCGATCGAGTGCATGGCCTCCGGCTTGGGCAGCACGCGCACCAGCCGCCGGCCGTCGGACGTCAACTCGACCTTCTTCTCTTCGTGCTCGTAGTCGTAGTGTTCGTCTTCCTCGAACTGGTCGGCCACCGAGGCGGCCCACTTGTAGGCCTGCACGGCGATCTTCTGGGCCTCGCTCGGCAGGGCGCTGATGATCAGCGGCGTGCGGGCTTCGTCGATCAGGATGCTGTCGGCCTCGTCGACCAGGCAGAAGAAAGGTGGCCGCTGCACCGGTTTTTCGCCCCCGGAGCCGCCGTGCATGCCCAGCATGCCCCCCAGGAAATCGCTCTGTCCTTCGGCGATTCGCCGCAGCAGCAAGCGATCGCGCAGAAAGTCGAAGCCGAACTCCTTGGCCGTGCCGTACGTGATGTCGCAGGCATAGGCCTTGCGGCGCTCGCTTTGCGACATTTGGGTTTCGACCACGCCCACCGTGATGCCCAGGGCCTCGTAGATCGGCCGCATCCACTCGGCGTCGCGGCGCGCCAGGTAGTCGTTCACCGTGGCCAGATGCGCCCCTTTGCCCTCCAGCGCCGACAGGTACATGGGCAGCGTGGCGGTGAGCGTTTTGCCTTCGCCCGTCTGCATCTCGGCGATCGAGTGGTGGTGCATGGCGATGCCGCCCAGCATCTGCACGTCGAAGTGCCGCATGTTCAACTGCCGCCGCCCCGCCTCGCGCACCAGCGCGAACGCCTCGGGCAGGATGCGCTCGATGGGCTCCTGGCTCTTGACCCGATAGCGGAGCGACAAGCTGCGCTCCGCATTTCGTAGCTGCCCAGCGCCGTCAGCTCTTCCTCGAACCCGGCGATGACCGGCAACTGGGCCGACCAGCGGGCGATCCGCCGCCGGTTGAGCGTGGCATTGATCGCCTGCACGCGCGATTCGAACTGCTCGGCAAGCGCGCTGAGTCCCCAGTCTTCCATGATGTCCTGTGCGTGGTTTTCGGAAGCCGTGACGGGCCAGACGTGACTTCCATCTATTGTAAACCACGCCCCCAGATTGGATAGCTAGCGGAACCGATCGTCCGGCCGGCGCCGGTCGTGCCGAGAATGCCGCCCGCCCCCGTGGGAAGGGATGGCTCCGGGATCGGTCGCGGCGATGTGCCGTCGCTGGGGCCCGATGCCCCGTCCGCGCCGACCACCCGCTGGCGGCCTGGCAGACCCTGCCGAACCGCCCCCCGGCCCGTCAGCTCTGGTTATAGATGTACGACCCGCCCGGCGGGCCGAACTTGTCTTTCGGCGGGATGACCACCGGCGGCGGTGCGACCACCGGGGGCGGTGGGCTTACGATCGGCGGCGCTGCCGGCACCGCCGGCGCCACGCTCGGAGGCGGCGCGCCGACCATCGGGGCCGGGGTCGTCACCATTGGAGCGGGCGAGGAGATCGCGCCTGGCGGCGGCGCCGCCACGCCGGGCGACGTCTGCAGCGTCGGCGGAACCCCGGTCCCGTAATACTGCTCGCCCGGCACCACCACGGCGCCGGCGCCGGTGGCCGGCGGCGGTACGGTCGTTCGCAGGAAGGGATTGGTCGTCGCCTGCGAGCCGCGGCATCCGATCGCCGCCAGGATGGCAATCACTGCGAACCAGGGGCGCTTCATCGCCAGACTCCTTTGATCGCTCGCTTCGGCTCCAGCTCGATGGCTAAAACCGCCCACGCGTCGCGCCGCCACGGCGGCGCGGAACTTCTACCTAATTGGTCGGCTGAAAAATACGGCGCACCACGACATCCGCGCGCCTGCTATCCAAGACGGGCCGTCCCCGCGCCGTCGTGCGCACGACCGTGCCGCCTGGGACTGGGGGGCCATACGATAGCGATTCCGCACTCGCCGTCCAGAGCGGTTTTGCCGCCGAGAATTGAAACCGGCCGATGTCTGGGGTGCCACTGCTGGCTTGTCCAGCAGTGCGAAATCATGGCTGCTCCTGCTGGCTTAGCAGTGCGAAATCACGGGTGTCTGCTACGCAGCCGCCCGTGACACCCTTGCTAGCTCAGCCACCCCGTCGCACTCGCCAAGCCCCTTCGCTCGGAGCAATCACTTGCTGGCTGCTACCGCCTGCTTGACGAATGGGTTGTAGTACCTCCGAGGACCCGAACCGATCGGCGCGGCCGTGACCTGGTCGGCGGTTTCCTTCGTCGCGGGCGTCGGCGTCACGAACGGGTTGCGATAGCGAGCCGCGGCCGGCGGTGGGGCGACGTCGGGTGTCGGCGTCCCCGGCGGATAGGCGAACGGGCTGTAACCGTACGTTCGCGGCACCGGGTAGCTGTAGTACACCGGCGGGTAGAGGGCGTAGTAGGGAATCTGCGGCGAGTTGATGCCGTAGCCGCCGTTGTAGTTGTAGAAGCCCAGCCCGTAGCCACCGCCACCGCCGAAACCGAATTGCGCCTCGGCCGAGCCGGCAGCCAGTCCCACGATCACCAGCGCCAACACGCCGACCAACAAACCCGTCCGAGCACCCATGGCAGTTGCCTCGCGTCGAAGTCCAAGAAAGCCAAGAATCAGCCACTACCTTGCAGGCTATTTGGCGAGACGAGGCGTTGCAATCCGTAAAATAGAGAAAATGGGTCGCTCTTTAGGGGCCCGCCGCCTCCTCGGCTGCCTTGTCTTTGGCCGTTTCGTCGGCCAGTTGCGGCAATGGGTACTCCTCGTCGGCCCCTTTCACCTTCGGGAGATCGCGAACCACCTTGCCGTAGGTGGCCGGATCGAGCCGATCCTGGCAGCCGGCCGCCGTCGCCAGCCCCAGGGCCGCCATCCCCACCAAGGCCGCCACGGGCCACGATTTTTTCACCCGCCGCGAAGTGCGTGTCATGACGGTCCCCTTTGCTCCGCGTGAAACCCTTTGGGCCGGTTTACTTCTCCGCCGCGCGCTCCGATCATGCACTGCATGGATCGGGACCGGCTGACCAACGACCTGAAACGCGCGGCCGCCGACGTCGGCTTCGCCCTGTCGGGCGTCGCCCCAGCGGTCGCGCCCAACGGCCTGGCGCACCTGGCCGATTGGCTGGCCGCCGGATATGCGGGCGAAATGAGCTGGCTGGCCGATCGGGCCCAAGCCTACGCCCATCCGCGCCACGTGCTCGACGGCGCGCGAACGGTCGTGATGCTCGGCTTCCAGTATCGTACTGTCGAGCCCGCCGGGCCTCAATCGGGCCGCGGCCGCGTCTCGCGCTATGCCTGGGGCGCCGACTATCACGACACGATTCGCGCGCGCCTGACAAAATTGGCCGACTGGCTGCGCGCCGCCGCTCCGGGCGCCGCGGTCCGCGGCGTCGTCGACTCGGCCCCGCTCTTGGAGCACGAGTTCGCCGCGTTGGCCGGGTTGGGCTGGATCGGCAAGCACACGCTGCTCATCAATACCGACTGCGGCAGTTGGTTCTTCCTGGCCGCCCTGTTGACGGACCTGGAGTTGACCTGCGACGTGCCGTACGCGGCCGACCATTGCGGCACGTGCCGTGCCTGTCTCGACGCCTGCCCCACCGGCGCGTTCGTCGCGCCCAGGTGCTCGACGCCCGCCGCTGCATCAGCTATCTGACGATCGAATCGCGCCGGCCAATCCCGCGTGAGCTGCGCGAGGGCGTCGGCGACTTGCTATTCGGCTGCGACGTCTGCCAGGAAGTCTGCCCGTGGAACCGTTTTGCGCCGTCGAGCGCGGAGCCGGCGATGCAGCCGCTTGCGGGCGCGACGAGCTTGGAGCTGGCCGCGCTCTTCGAACTGGACGACCCGGCCTTTCGCGCCCGCTTTCGCCACACGCCGCTGTGGCGGTCGAAGCGGCGCGGCATTTCCGCAACGCCGCCATCGTACTGGGCAATCAGCGCCCGAGCGATGCCCTGCCTGCCCTGGTTCGTGGGCTCCACGACATCGAGCCGCTGGTGCGCGGAGCGTGCGCCTGGGCCCTGGGCCGCTATGACGATTTATCCGCCCGCGCGGCGCTCGTCGAGCGATCCGCAATCGAGTCGGACGCGGACGTCCGCGAGGAAATCGAGCTCGCTCTGAACGCCGATCGGCTCCCCACTCGCTAACCGGCTTGCTTTCCGATTTGGGTGGCACGGCTGGCTCGCAGAGACAGCCGTGAGGAATCAACACGGGTGTCTGCTTCGCAGCCGCCGGTGGCACCCTCAAATGGTCTCACCCGCACTCCTGCAATTCCTCCGCCCCGTCGGGATGGCGCCCCGGCGCGTCGACCGCGTACCACCGCGCCAGCGCGTCCTGCCATTCGCCGGGCCGGGTCACGGCGACGAACGCATCGCGCACTTCGCGGCCGTTGGGGTGAAGCTGCGAATACTTGATGCCGAATTTGCGCATCTGCCGCCCGCAATGTTCCGGACCATACAGGTCTTCGGCCAGCCGATAGTGCTCGGCGATCACGGACCGCTGCTCGTGTACCGTCGGCGGCTCGGGCCGCGGCAGCCCGGCGGCAAGCGCCTGCGCCTGGCTGAAAATCCAGGGGTTGCCGATCGCTCCGCGGGCCACGGTCACGCCGTCGACCCCCGTCTGGCGAAGCATCTCCAGGCAGGCCTCGGGCGTGAACAGGTCGCCGCTGCCCAGCACGGCCCGCGAGCCGGCGTGGCGTTTCACTTCGCGCAAGAATTCCCAGCGGCTGGGCCCGACGTATTTCTGCTCTACCGTGCGGCCGTGGACCGTGATCGCGGCGGCCCCGCGCTGGTAGGCGCCGTCGAAGATCTGAAAGAACTTGTCGCGGCTTTCGCCTGTGTCGTCCAGCCCGCGCCGCATCTTGACCGTCACCGGCACCCGCTCGGGCACGGCATCGCGCACGCGGCCGACGATCTCCAGCGCCGTTTCGACCTGGCCCAGCAGGTATCCGCCCCGGCAACGGCCCAGTACTTTCTTGACCGGGCAGCCGAAGTTGATGTCGATGACGTCGAAGCCGGCCGCCGCCAGCCGCGCGGCCGCGGGGCCAAAATCCTCGGGGTTCGCGCCCATCAACTGCCCGCCGACCGGGTGTTCTTCGTCGCTTACGCGCAGGTAGCGATCCGCTCGCCGCCCGCGCGAGACCTGGTTGACGAACTGGTCGAGCATCACCTCGCACAGCGTATACGAAGCGCCCAGCCGCCGCGCGATCACGCGCATCGCCCAGTCGCTATAGCCCGACAGCGCCGCCTGCACCACGGGAAAGTCGAGCTGGATAGACCCAATCGAGAGCGGCGGGAGCATAAAGAGGCAGCGGGGGTTTTTCAGTTCGCAAAACGGACGCTGCCGCTATTCTACCCGTCCGACCGGCGGGATTCCCAGCCGTCCGCCCCGCCCTCGCGGGCCATGTGTTCCAGCGCTTCGCCGCTCAAGCGAAAGGACGTCCACTCGTCGAGCGCTTTGGCCCCCAGCTTGCGATAGAAGCCGATGGCCGGCTCGTTCCAATCGAGGGCCACCCATTCGATGCGATAGCAGCCGCGCTCGACCGCCACCGCCGCCAAGTGGGCCATCAGCCGCTTGCCCACGCCCAGCCCGCGAAATCGGGGGTCGACAAAAATGTCTTCCAGGTACAGGCCTGGCCGCGTGGCGAACGTCGAAAACGTCGGGTAGAAAACCGCGGCCCCGGCCGCTTCGCCCTCGACGGTCGCCAGCACGGCCTCGCCCAGCGGCCGCGGCCCGAACAAGGCTTCGCGCAGTTTCTCTTCGGTCGACGTGTACAGGTGCTCGAGCTTTTCATAAACCGCCAGCCCGCGAATCAGCCGCCAGACGTCGCCGACGTCGCCAGGCGTTGCCGGCCGGACCAGAATGTTCGCCTCGCTGTTCATGCGTCACCCTCCAGCGCACCGCCGCGTCAGCCATTCCCAGCCGGCAACGCGAATGCTAGCAGCTTGGCAGCAACAAGTGAAACGCCCGCCTCGACTGCGCGCAAGCGTCTCACGGCACCCACCCGCGCACCGTGGACCGGGGGATGGGAATCGCGCTCGGCTCGCGGACGATCTGCCTGGCCGGCATGAGCCGATACCCACACGAGCGAATCACCAGCAGCGAAGCGGCCACCAGCAAACAGGCGGGTCCGAACGTCAGCAGGCCGTTGACGACGAAGGAGCTGCCACCTCCTGTGGTCACGAATCCAAACGTCGCTCCCAGCACCACGACTTCCACGAGCACCACCAGCGCCCGCCAGGCGGGGCTCCCCATGCCGAGCATGGCCCAGACCAGGCTCAATCCCAATACCACCACGGCGATCGGATAGATGATTGGGACCGTGCCGACGGCCCGCGCCAAGGCAAACGCGACCGCGGCTGCAGCCGTGGCCGCCAGCATCTGGCACACGGTCCATTGCATGCTGGCCGTCGCCTTGTCGTGGCCGGTGCATTGCCTGATGACGCCCAACGGAGAGCCGATCCAGCGCAGCAGGAATGCTGTCAATCCAATGGCCATCATCCAGCCCACTCCACTGATGAAGAACATGGCCACGACATCGGGATTGAAAGGGGCCGGTCCGGCGCACACGATGGCCGCAATTACCCCCCCGAGGTACATGCCGCCGTAGGTGATTGCCAGCAGCGTCCGTTCGCCGCGCGCGACCATTCCGGCCCAAATCGACAACAGGAGAACCTGGCCGAGAAAGACACCGTGCAGCAAGTAGCCCAGAAACCCATGCGCACGCGGCACGATCAGACAGCCGACGGCCAGTACCAGGTAAGCGTCGAGCCCGACGTGGGCATAGACCAACATCCGCAGCCGCCGCGAACCCGGCCCCGAAAGTCGCCACTCGTCGGGCTCTGGCCACTTGGCTGACATCGCGGCCTCCGCGCGTCGCTGTGGTCGGCCATCCGCGTTCAAGCCGCGGCTAGCCGACAACACGACAAAAACTGGTTCGCCGAAATGAAATCGCGAGAGATGGGTGTTCCATCTCGGATCATACCAGAGAACCGCGGCAGGGTGGCAGTTTTAACGGGGCGAGGCAAAATCCATTTTTAATTCCCAGCTTGCACGCTCACCAGTCGATAGCCGCAGCCGCGAATCACCGAGAACGTGGCGAACAACAGCACGATCGGCAGAGAAATGAACACGACGGGCAATAAATCGCCCAGCTCCAAGCGTTGCGACGTGGTTGATTGATCGGCCAGCGTCATTCCGATGGCCGCCACTGCCAACGACACCATCGCAATGGCCGCTGGCCATTTGAATCGTTTCGGCGACAAGACCACCGCAATCACGGACAACACCGCGATGGGCGGGCCCCCATAGATCACCAGCATCCACAGAAAGATCGACAGCATCCAATGAGCGTCTCCCGATGTCAGCGCCATTCCCAAACCCAGCAGCGCGGCCAGTACGCCCATGCCGATCAAGCCGATGAGCGCACCGCGCGGCATTCGCACCTCCGGGCCTGGCGGCTGCTGGCCGACCAGCTCCAATCGCGCGACGTGGCTGCGAATGTACAAAAACACCAATGCCACGACGAGCGTGGCCGCGATGTGCGAGGCGGTGTGATAGAGCCAGCTCAGGAGCTGTTCGACCGCGGGCGAGTTGTGTACGGGGCTGTAGCCGCGAAAGCCAATTGTCGTGCAGATGGCGGCATAGAACTTCGCCACGACCACGCCGGTCACGGCCTGCTCCGGCCACTCGGCGATCATGCCTGCCCAAAAAGCCAGCACCACGGTCACCTCCAGTGCCGAGCCGACCGACAGCACCGTGAAGCTGAAGCCGTCGAACAGAAGGCCCGCCGCCGGCAGCGTGGCCAGCACGATCTGGGCAATGACGAGCCACTGCAGCCGCCGCGACAAGGCGCGATACTGCGTCCACAGCTCGCCCAGAGTCGCTTGGATCTTCATCCGTCACTCGGGTCGCGTTTTGCCCAGCGAGGTGCCCTGTATCGACGCTGGGACCCTCTACACCGTCACGCTGTCGTCGCGCGGGCGGGCGTCGAACTTCAGCTCGACGTCGTCGATGCGAACGAACGCGGCCGGGCTGCCGGCCGGCACGGCCAGTTCGCCGGGCGCGGTCTTTTCCACGATCACGGCCACGCCGATGCCGCGGCTGGTCTCCATGGCGCCGCCGTCCTGGCTTCGCAGCTTCGCTGAAACTTCGTACCGCTCGTACCGCGGCTTGCCCGGCTCGCACCAGGTGGGCAGGAAATCGTAGCTGGCAAACACCCGCTGTTGGCGATGGTCCTTCTGCAAGTCGACGAAGCCGAAGATCACCAGCCGGCAGGCGAAGTTTTTCGAGAACACGTCGCGATAGAAGTCGGCCGACGGACCGCCGCCGCAGGCCTCGACCGAAAAGGTGAACTTGCCCGCCCGCGGACTGCGAACTTCCTGCGAAAGAATCGCCCGCGCGCCCCCGGCGAGCGAACTGGCCAGCGACGCGCCGCCGACCAGCCCAATTCGGGCATAGCGCCTGCCGCCGCGAGCATTGGCCGCGTCATCTGCCAGGTTCGCGCCGAACCCGCCCGGCTGATCCTCGGCCACGATGGGCGAAGCCTGCCACGTTTTGGCCCGTTCCGTCGTGCCGTGCGGCAACAAGGGCGTGCCGCTCTCGAAATCGGTGTCGTGAATCTGCCGCTCGTCGTACGGCGGCACCAGCGCTAGCGACCCGCCCGCATCGCAGCGCTCGGTTGTGGCCGGCTTCGAGCCGACCAACGTCCACAGCGGCTCGCCTTTGCTGACTGGCAGCGGCCGGCCGGTGCGATCGCGGAACATGGTGTCGTGGCCGATGCCCAGTAAGTGGAAAATCGTGGCCGTCAGGTCTTGCGGGCGCACCAGGTTGCTGGCCGGATAGCCGCCCGTCTTGTCGCTCGAGCCATACACTTGCCCGGCGGCGACGCCGGCCCCGGCCATCGCGAAGCTGAACACGTGTCCCCAGTGGTCGCGCCCGCCAAACTTGTTGATCTTCGGCGTGCGGCCGAACTCGGCCACCGCCACGACCAGCGTCTCGCTCAGCAATCCGCGCTGCTCCAAATCCTCGATCAGCGCCGAAAAGCCGACGTCGAAAATCGGGCAGAGGCAGTCCTGCAGCCGGTCGGCATTCTGCGCGTGCGTGTCCCACATCGGGTTGTCGACCGCGGTGTCGCCCGGCTCGCGCGGCCAGCCGACGTGCACCAGCCGCACGCCCGCCTCGACCAGCCGGCGGGCCAAGAGCAGGCATTGTCCCCAGCGGTTCTTGCCGTAGCGCTCGCGGACCGCCTCCGGCTCGTTGGCGCACCTTGAAGGCCTCGCGGGCGTCGCCCGACGTCAACAGCCCGAATGCCGCCTGGCGAATCTCGTCGTAATTGTGCAGCGCGCTGGTGCGCTCGAGGTCGTCCAACTGACGGCCCACCTGCTCGAACAGCGAGACGCGGCTTTCCAGCCGTAGGGGCGACATGTCGTCTTGCAGGCCGAGGCCTTCGATCTGGTAGTTCGGGTCCGAGGGATCGCCGATGAAGCGGTCGGGATCCCACTGCGCGCCCAGGAAACCGGCCGTCTGGCCGGCCGGCCGCACGTTGTCGTTCAGCCGCATGATGTCGGGTATCCAGACGCTGGACAGCGCCGGCACCCGGGTGCTCGGCTTGAGCATCTTCACCACCGAGCCGAAGTAGGGCCAGTCGGTGGGTTTGATTTCCCGCGCGACGGCGCCCGGATGCTTCTCGCCGGTGAGCACCCAATAGCCGCTGGTGCTGTGCGTGTTGTCGTCGGTCGACATCGAGCGGACCACGGCCAGCTTGTCGGCCAACCGCGCCACCCGCGGCAGCAGCTCGCAGAACTGGATGCCCGGCACGTTGGTCGCGATGGGCTTGAACGGGCCGCGAATTTCGACGGGGGCATTCGGCTTGGGGTCAAAAGTCTCGTGCTGCGGCGGCCCGCCCTGCAGCCACAGGTAGATCACGTTCTTGGCCCGGCCAAAGGTCGGGTCGCCCGAGCGGCTCGCGGCCCGCGTCCTTGCGGCCAGCAGCGCCGGCAGCGAGAGCCCCAGCAGGTTGAGCCCGCCAATGCGCATCAACTGCCGCCGGGTGATGCGGTCGCAGAGCGTATAAGGACGATCGTCGAGCGAGAGCATGGCGGGTGGGAACTCGGGGGGCTCGCTGATGTTTGGACCGCCACTTGTTCGCCCCACAGTATAGCAGGCCGGCCGGCGGAGTAAGCCCCGCGACAGCATATCGGGCGAGCGCCGGGCGCGAACCGGCGTCGGCCCGGGGACGGCATGCAACGCGAACCGCTGGGGCGTAGGCTGGGGGGAAGGCGTCCAGCTGCGAGGGCGTCGCGCCGCCTGCTTTGGCGTCGGCGAATAAGTGCTTGTCATCGCACCCTTTGCGGCCCGCTGGCCGCGGGGAGCGACATTTTCTCAAACTTGACCTTGGGGATTCTGCCGACTTAACTTGAAGATAGACGAGGTCGCCGAGAAAGTTCCTTCCGGGGACGCTCCTCGGACGCGGCGGCACGGCTTGGGCGGGACGCGCAACAAGAAGAGGCCGGAACCCTCCGGCTTAGGTCCAGGACCCACAGCGGAGGTCGCCGTCACCATGGCTGCCGATCATCCCCGCATGCCGCTGCGCGACTATTTCGCGGGCATCGCGGAGTTCACCTTCGAAACCCGGTTGGGCGTGGCCGACCCGCCGCTGGTCGACTACCTGGCCGACATGCTGACGCGGTTCATCCGCTTCGACGCGCTGTTTGGCGTGCGCGACCTGGCCGGCCGGCGGCTGGGCCAATTGGGCACCATGCTGGCCGAGGCCGACGCCCGCGTCGGCGACGCCCGCCGATCGGCGCATCGCCACATCGGCGACTTCACGCTCTTCTGGACCGGCGTCTATCCCGAAGCCCTGCGCAGCGACGAAACCGGGCTGGGCGATCGCTTCGTCGACTACTGCACGCAAGGCAAGCGGGCCTACTACATCGCCAGCATGATTCCCGTGGCCGAGCAGCAGCCCGACGTCAAGCCCGAGGTGCTCGAACGGCTCAGCGAAGAGTTCGAGCTGTGCGCCTTCGGTCTGGGCGAAGCCCGCAGAGAGTGGGAGCGCCGCGACGACGAAGGCCCCGGCCGCCTGTTGGTGATCAAGTAGGCTACAGGCGCCAGGCTTCAGGTTCGGAAAAAGGCGCCACCTGGCCCGTCGGCGCCGTACACCTCTCCGGCGTCCCCTACAACTGATACAGCAGCTTGTCGCTGTCGACCGTGTTGCCGACGTTCAGCGCGTTGAAGGGGATGCGCATCGGCAGCCCGATGAATTGGGCGATTCGATCGGAAGTTGACTCGCTGCTCAATTCCTCGGTGCGCACGATGAGCACGCGCTCGGGATGGCGCCCGGCGAGCGTGGCCAGCGCCTCGTTGTAGCTGCGAACGTAGCGATCGACCTGGGCGGTTTTGGCGGCGTCGGGATCGTTGTGCAGACCCAACGGCACTTCGTAGCAGGGGTAGGTCGGGTCGCCGTGCGTCGTGCCCCAGATGCCGTTGTCGGGCAAGGCCCAATGGTTGACCGAACCGCGGCCGCGTCCCTTGACGGCCAGGAACGAGCGGACACACGAGGGCGTGTCCCGCACCATTCCAATCACTTTGGTCCCGTCGCACTCGGCCATCACGCGTTCGGTCACGTTGAGCCACCAGTGCGACGCGTCGAACACCAGCGCGTAGTGCCCGGCCATCATTTGCAGTCGCTTGATGTGAAAGCTGACTTGCTCTTCGCAGGGGTCCCAATTCAATAGCGGCGGGTTCTCGTGCGTCGCGCACGCGTCGGCGAGCGACGCGAAGGCGGCGGTCAAGGTCGTCGACCCGCAGCGGCCCGTGCCCAAGCCAAGCACGATCTGGCCCTTTTCCGCGCAGCGCGGCCGGGCGCAGGAGGAGTTCGAGGTTCTCGAAGTAAGCCGCGGTGAGCTTCGGCGTGGGAAACGACTGGATGAGGATGCCCAACAGGATCCGCGAACGTTCCACGCTGCCCAAGGCATACTTCGCCTGGACAAAGTCGTACAACACGTCGCCGGCGTGCCGCCGCGTCGCCATGTCGTAAGGCGCGGCCACCGCCAGCGCCTGCCAGAGCTGCGCAGCAGCCTTGGCCATGCCGGTGGTCTCGAAAAAGCCGGCGACCTTGGCGGCCGTGGCCGGATCGAATTCGACTCGCAGGTTCATCGTCGTGAATCGGGCCCCAAGCGAACGCCACGGAAGGGCAAGCCTATAGCGTACTAGCATATTCAACACTAAGGTATTGTGTACTATTCTTACATTTCCGTAAGGAGTCGCCCCCGCCCGTCGCATGCCGGCACCGGTGGAAAAATCGGGCGTTTTGACGTTCCGAAGCGGCCGCGTCGGCCACGAAACGGACGCGCCCGAACCGCCGGTGGGCTTGCTGCTCATCGAGCGCTCGGGGGGGCAGGGCGGTGGCGTGGTGGCGGCGGATAACGCCACCGAGGGCCGGCCGCCTCGCGGCCAAACGCCTCTCTGCTGTTGGCGGTCCGCCGAGCGCGCGGCTGCCCGCTAGATGACCAGGCCCTTGGTCACGAGCATGAACACGTCTTCCAGCGTGGGGTCCTTCTCGTGAAACGACCGCATCCGCACGCCCGAGCTGGTCAGCTTCTGCATCAACTCGGCCACGCCGTCGTCCTCGGCGGCCAGCTCGACCAGGGCCTGGTGGTCGTCGACTTGCACGTCGCGGGTCTGCGGACAACTGCGAATGATCGACAGGCCCAGGGCCATCTGGTCGACGAACTTGATCTCGATCAGCCGGTTGCCGCGGATCCGCCGATAGACGTCCTCGATCGGACCGTGCATCAGGAGTTGGCCGCGCTCGATGATACCGATCGACGTGCAGCAATCGGCCAGCTCAGTGAGGATGTGGCTGGAGATCAAGATGGTCTTGCCCATCCGCCGCAGCTCCTTGAGCAGCGCCTTCACTTCGAGCCGCGCCCGCGGATCGAGCCCGCTGGAGGGCTCGTCGAGGATCAGCACGGGCGGGTCGTGGACCAGCGTCTTGGCGAGGCACAGCCGTTGTTTCATGCCGCGCGACAGCCCGTTCACGAAATCGTCGCGCTTGTGCATCAGGTCCAACAGCTCGAGCACGTCGCCGATGACTTGCTTCCGCTTGGAGCGGGGAATCTGGTAGGCCACGGCGAAAAAATCCAAGAACTCCCAGACCTTCATGCCATCGTACACGCCGAAGTTGTCGGGCATGTAGCCAACGCTTCTGCGCACGGCCAGCGGGTCCTTGGTGACGCTGTGGCCGTTGACGATGCCCTCGCCGTGCGAGGCCTTCAAGAGCGTGGCCAGAAAGCGGATCGTGGTGCTCTTGCCGGCGCCGTTGGGGCCGATGAAGCCGAACAGCTCGCCCGCCTCGATCTTCAAGTCGAGCGATTCGACGGCCGTGAAGTCGCCGTAACGTTTGCCGAAGCCGATCAGTTCGATCATGGCCGCGAAGGAGCCGTTTGCGAAGGGTTATCGTCGGACGCCGGCCCGCCGTCAGCCGCCGCTGGGCCGCCAGCGGGTGCTTCCGCCGCGGGCGCGTCGGCGTTCGACGGCGCCTCGGGCGGCGCCACTTCGGGAGTTTTTTCCGTTGCGCCCGCGGGCGCGTCTTGCGTGGGCCGCTCGGTCGGCTCGTCGACGTCGGGCGGAATCATCCGCGTGTACAGGCTCAGATCGCGCTTCGGCTGCCGCCGCGGCACCGCCAGGTCCGCAATCACCAGCGTCGCGCGGCGGGCTTGCGCGGCCGTCGGGCTCACGCCGCACGCCCGAGGGCGCGTCGTCGCGCCACCCCACGAGCCGCACCTCGCCCGGCTCGACCAGCCGCGGATCTTCGGCGAAGTCGACCATCCGCCGCAGGCTCAGCTCGCCTGCCGCCTCGTCGCTCTGCGTCAGCGGCGATTTGTCCCGGGCCTGCTGGCGCACGTCTTTGTCGAAGGGCTCGAAGTGGACCTCGGCGTGCTGGCCCGCGGGCACCTCGCCCAGCCAGGCCCACTGGGGCTCGCCGGCGACGCGCCGCAAGATGGCCACGCCCGAGAGCGGCAAGCGGGTGTTGTTCTCCAGCTTCGCGGTGTCGTCGTCGCCGGGTTGCCACACGAGCGCGCCGCCCAGCTCGAGCATCTGCTCGCTGTGCACCATGCCGGTCGAGTTCGACGACACGACGAAGTCGCTCAAGAACGGCTCGCCGTCGCGCCGCAGCGCGACCGTGGCATGCGCCTGCCCCTGCAGCAACCGCACGTCCACGCTGAACGGCTGGGCCACCGCGTTGGGATCGTCGAAATGCACGTTGTAGCTCGTCGACAGCGACGTGTAGAGCGCCGTGTAGCGCGTCAGGTGGGCCCGCGAAAACCCGTTCTGCGCTTCGAGCACCGCGATCTCCGTTTCGGAGCGGGCAAAGCCGATGTCCAATTGCGCGAGCCAGACGACCATCGCGGCCCCACCGATCGCGATGAACGGCACCATGGCCCAGGCCCATTCCACACGTCCGGCCAGGCGGAAGACGAGCCAGTTGACCGGCACGATCAACAGCAGGTAGATCCCCACCGTCCACAGCACGAACGTGCGGTTGGGCACCGAGATGCCCGCCGCTTCGCGCAGCGACTGGCTGGCCAGGCCCGAGGCGTGGCTGAAATCGTTCCAGGCCGCCACGCCTGGCTGGGTCTTGGCGATTTCGAACAGCTCCAACTCGCTGTCGGTCACCGCGATCGCGCCCACTTCCGGAGCCACCCGGCACTGGCCGCGGACTGCCGCGCGACAAGCCCATCGTCAACGTGGCGGTCGACACAGGGTTCTCGGCCACGCTCGAGCCGGCGTTCGTGTCGGCCGGCGGCGCCGCTGCGTCGCGGGTGAAATAACGCACCGCGGTCGACAGCCGCGGATCGAAGCGCTCGGCGTCCTGCCGGTCGGCGTAGCGGAACCGCCCGAGGTTGAAGTCGAACTCGCGCGGCGGCCGAGCGAGCATGCAGGCGTTGAAAAAACCGTCGAAGCTCCGCCAACTCAAAAGCGCCCGATCCGACAAGCGGAAAGCCGTGGCCACGATTCGCCCCCGGCCGACGCGCCGCTCGACCACCAGGCCGCCGGTGCCTTCGACGAACTCGGCGCCCTCGTTCTTGGCCAGCTTCACGCCCGACAGCGGCGCCACCGGCTGCAGCCGCTGCGGCGCCGCTGTTGTCAAGCACGCTCCAGTTGGCATTCAGCTCGGCCAGGCTCTCGGCGCCGTACTCGGTCGTCTCACTGGCCGCGGCCGGCAGGTACTCTTCCAGGAACGTCCCCCGCAGCGCGTCGAGCGATAGCGGACCGCTGACGACCAGGTTGCCACCCCAGTTGAGCCACTCGATCATCGCCTGCTGCTGGTCGGGCGTAAGCAGACTGGCCGGCATGTCGTCCCAGACGATCGTCGACACGCTCGTCCAGCACAGCGATTGCGACGGCAGCGCCAACGGAGCCGCCGGCGCCGGAAACAGCACCCGGTAGTACATCGCGTCTTCGGCCACCGCCGCCACTTCGCCCGGCGGGTTGATGCAGGTCAGCACTTTCAAATACCGGTAACGTCCCGGGTCGCGCCAGCACGACCAGGTAATACTGGAAGCTGGGCATGTGCGGCAGCGGCTCGGGCGTGACTTGCGACTCGACGCCTCGCCGCGGACTGCGCAGCTGGTTGTAGATCCACGTGCTCAAGCGCGTCGGCGAAGGCGCCAGCCAATTGCCGTTCCAATTGGCGGTATTGAAAACTCCCGCGTCCTCCGGCTGAAGGCGCGACGACGGCGGGCTGAAAAAGATCGCCTCCAGCGATTTCTTCTGACCCTTGGCCAGCACCGCCGGCCGCGCCGTCACCAGCGAGAAGGGGCTCGCCTCCAGGTCCAACAGCCGCTGCTGGTTGTCGCGCGGCTCGCTGACCAGCTCGCCCGAAAAGTCGAACAGGTTGGCCTGCGCCTCGACCAGCACGCCGGTCCAATGCCCCGGCTTGATGGCGTTGCGAATGATCGGCTGGTTTTCCTGTTCCTTGGGCGGCATGTGCGAGCGCTCGTTCGGCTCGGCGAACACCCGCAGCGGTTCGAAGGGGGGCTTGGGCTTTTCCTTCTTGAGCTTTTCGAGTTCCTTGCGGGCCTCTTCGGGCGTCTTTGCCGTCCCGCCGCAGCCGGCGAGCGGCAGCACCAGCGCGGCCGCCGCCAACACGGCGCACGCCAGCCTCGCCCCCTGCCCCACTCTCCGCGACCCTGCGCCCATGGAAAAAAGCTTCCAGGTGTTCCGCTGACGTCTCTCCCCCTTGAATGTAGAGGCTGCCCGCGGCCAGGGGAAGAGTTTGCCCAAGCCGGCGGTTTCCGAGGGGCGCCAGGGCGAAGATTCCATTGTAAAACAAACGCCAGTGCCGTGCGCGACCGCGGTGGGGCGGCCATTTTGCAGGTCAGGCTGTCGCCTGACGACCTCTTTAGACCGTCCGTATGCTCACTACCGAACAGACGTTTCGACGTTCGCTCGCGGCGAGGCCCGAACCGCAAGAGTTAGGATCCTGTCCGCAACGGCGCGGGGGAGATGGCTATTTCCCTATTGTCCCCTCTTGGGCCTTGCGGCAAGCGCGGCAGCGAATCGCGCCGGCTTGGATTGGCCCCTTGGCGACTTCGTAGTACCACTTCTGTTGCTCCGCGGTCCACACTTCTTCCGAACCGCAATCGACACATTTGAACGGATAGTCGACGTAGTAGAGCGGCGGCGAATAAGAGTTGTTGGGCACCTGTTGGGCAAGATCAGCGGGAATTGCCCCCTCGGGCATCAACACTCCATTGGCCATGCGGCGGGCCTGTTGCACCTGCCGATCCGCCTCGCGTTTGAGATGCTTTCGCTTTCGGGTCATGGCAGGATCGGGCCGGCTTGTTCGGCATCTTTGGGAAACACGATGTTGTATGGCTTCGGGGTAATAGAGTTGTACGGCTGCGGGTAATAGATCTGATAGCTCTCCAGCACCGCCAAGAGCGACCGCACGCGCGGCCAATTGTCGCCAAACAGCTCGCGGCCTTGCTCGTCGGCTTCGCGCGAGGTCTCTCCGGAAAAGTCCGGCGGCCGATCGAATGCGCACCTTGGCGAAGTCGATGATATACGGCGGGTGTTGCATGAAGTCCATTTTGACGACCAGCAGCTGGTCATCAAAGCCGCGCATCCTTGGAATCCAAAACTCGTCGAGCTGTTCCGTCACGCCGAAATCGGCCAGGCGCTGATACGAGTCTCGCTCGTTGAAATATCCGCGCTCGTACTTGAAAACCTTGATCGCCGTCGCACGATTCGTTGACCAGACCGCACCATCGGTCCCTTCTCCAAGGAACTCTTTGATCTTTACGCTTTGCGGCTGTAGGTTAAGATATTCATGCAGTCGGTCAAGCAGATGGGGTTCCGTCATGGGCACGCGGCACAAGGATAGTTATTCGGCGGACGTTGACGCGTTTCTCGTCGTCGGCGGCCGGCGATTCCGCGTCGCCAAGACGAATGATCGCACCATGAGTCTGGCCGAAAAGTGCGAATTCGCCGCTGGCACTCAGGGCGAACTGCTGATCATTGTAGATGGCAACGAAAGCTCCCTACTAGTTGCTTTGCCCGGCGGTTGTTGCCGGGCAGAGCGTTGTCCCCTACACGGTGACGGCGCCCTTCTAAACCGGCCTCTGCCGCTGATAATCTTCCGGCGTGTCCAGATCGACGGCAATCGCGCCGGTTCCCGCCTCGACCATGACTACTGCGTGCCGGCGCAGGAGCGCGTCGAGCCCTTCATCGTCGCCCAGCCGTCCGACTTCGCCCGCCAACGACCAGGGGAACAACGCGGGATGCCCGCGGCGGCCTTCATGCGCGGCCACCCACACGCGAACCTCGCCGCCCGCGCTGCCGCCGGCTGCCACTTCGTGCTCGTGCGCCGCGATCACCGCGTCGATGGCCGCCGTCGACAGACCGGGCATGTCGGCCGGCGCCACCAGCCAGGCGTCGTCCGACTGCGGCTCGTAACGCTCGGCGAATTCCAGCGCCTCCCGCACCGAGGCTTTCATGTCCGGCGGCGGCATCTCGGGCACGACCACGTCGGCACCTGCCCGGCGTCCGACGTCGGCCAACTGCTGATCTTCCGGATGCACGACCATCAGCACCCGGTTGACGGGGCTCGCCGCACAGGCAGCGATCACGCGCTCGATGACCGTGGTTGATCCCCAGGGCAGCAGGAGCTTTGGCCGCCCCATGCGCTGGCTCCGCCCCGCGGCCGGAATGATGGCAAACGTCTGCATCGGCCACCGTAAATAGAACCCAGCGCCCGTCAGCCCTTGCCTTCCTCTTCCCCTGCGGCCTCCGGCCTTCCGCCTGCGGCCCGTGCCTCCACCAGCGGCCGCACGCGGATATGATGCCCGGCGATGCCCAGGTTGCGATGCGCCACCAGTTCGGCCGCGATGCTGATGGCGATCTCCGTCACCGTCTGCGAGCCGATATCCAAGCCCACCGGGGCATACACGCGCGACAATGATTCGCTCGACACGCCTTCGGCCAGCAGGTCGTCGAAGATCAGCTTGATCTTCCGCATGCTGCCGATCATGCCCACGTACGCCGCACCGCGGTCGACCAGGTGAAACAGCGCCTCTTCGTCGTGGTTATGCCCGCGAGTGACGATCAGGCAATACGTGTTGGAGGTGATTTCCAGGCCCGGCAGCACTTCGGCGATCGTGCCGGCGATCCGCCGCTCGGCCTCGGGGAAGCGCTGTCGGCTGACGAATTCCGCCCGATCGTCGACGACCCACACGTCGAAGTCGAGCTCGGCCGCCAATTTGCCGATCGCCTGGCCGACGTGCCCGCCGCCGACGATCACGAGGCGGCAGCGCGACAAGAGCGGCAAATAGGCGATCCCGCCGCGGGCCGCCGGTCGCGGCCGCTGGCCCAAGGGCACCAGCCCCTCGCGCACGACCGGCGGCGCGTCGCCGTCGACGACCGGCCCGCGCAAGTGTGCGATCAGCTTCCCGGCGGCGTCGAACAAGTAACACGCCCCGGCCGGCAGCCCGCTCGCTTCGCCGTCGAAGACGATCGCCTCGGTGAGCCCCAGCCCTTGCCGGCAGCGGTCGTGGATTTGAGCGAAATAATGACGTTCGTCCGCGCCGACTGCGGGCTCGATGAGCACCTGCATCCGCCCGCCGCAGATCAGCCCGTCGTCCCAGCCGTAATCGTTGTCGAGCTGAAAGCGGACGACTTCCGCCGCGCCGCGGTCGAGGATGGCCAGGGCCTGGCGTTTCACTTCGGCCTCGACGCAGCCGCCTCCCAGCGTGCCGGCCTGCGAGCCGTCGTCGTAGACGAGCATCGTGGCGCCCGGCTTTTGCGGCGTCGAGCCGCGCGTCTCCACCAGCCGGCAGCAAGCCACCCGCCGCCCGCGCTCGGCAGCCTCAACGAGTTGTGCAACAAGTTCGCGCATCGTTCGAAGTTGTAGACCGGCGATTTCGTCGTGCGGGGTGCTACGGCTGGCTTGTCCGGCGTGTCCAGCAGTGCCGAAGCACGGGGGTCTGCTATGCAGCCGCCCGTGGCACCCGTTGCTAGCCCCTGACAATTCAGACCGCCGCAAACACACCAGTATACGCCAAACGCATACCCGGCGGCACGGGTCGCTTGCCGCGATCGACTACAATCGGTCGATGCAAATTCCGCCGAAACCAGCTGTCACGTACCGCGGCGAGCAGCCGGGCGACGAAGCTGCCATTGCCCGGCTGCTGACCGCCGCTTTCGGCCGCGACGACGAAACCCGGCTGGTCGACCGGCTGCGCGGGCGGCCACGCGCGGCATTCCTGGGTGGCCGAAGCCGAAAGAACGATCGTCGGCCATGTGCTGTACAGCGAGCTGACGATTGCCTCGCCAGAGAGCACGGCTGCCGCACTCGCTCTAGCGCCGGTGGCCGTGGCTCCGCGCCTGCAGCGCCTGGGCATCGGCTCGCAGTTGATCACCGACAGTCTGGCCGCCTGCCGCGCCGCCGGCCATCGATCCGTGTTCGTGCTGGGCGACCCGCGCTATTACCGCCGCTTCGGCTTCTCTGCCGAGTTGGCCGCCCGATTCGATTCGCCCTACGCCAGCGAGCATTTCCTGGCCCTGGAGCTCGTCGCCGGCGCGTAAGTAAAACAACCGGCCGCGTCATCTACCCGCCGCCGTTCGCCGTCATGTCGTAGACCGGCTGCGCTTTAATTGTCAGGGGCCAGCCATGGGTGCCACGGGCGGCTGCGCAGTAGACACCCGTGATGCTTGCACGGCTGGATAAGCCAGAGAGTGGCACCCGACATGCGTTTTGTAGGTCCGGCCGTGGCCTGACAATCGGACTGCCGCGGTTGGTCATGTCAGGCCACGGCCGGACCTACAAAACGGAAAAATAAAACAGCGGCGGTGCGCGGTTTGGCGCGCACCGCCGCCTTGACGAAAACGCTTCGTGCAGCCGCTCGTCCGTACTCGAGGGCCGAGGCGTGTTCTTGGGGTTTTGGTTTTTTTGCCTCGGCCGTTACGCGGTCGAGCAACACACCGGGTGACACCGCAAATCACGGCAAGGGGTGTTCTCGAGGTCTGTGTCACCGACCACTCGAGCCCATCCGTGGGGCGGACCTGTCGGGTCGACCCGAAGCGGGGCAGGCAGGCGAGGCTTGAGACCTGAGGCTTGAGGCCTGAGGTAAGAAGAACTCGTCGAACCGACCCGGTGGCGGTGCTTGGGCGTCTGCGAGCGCTCGCAGATGCTTTCAACAACGCCACACATCGCTCCAGGAGAGGCGGCTCGGGAATGCTGCCCTGTGGCTTCGCTCCGCCGGTTTTATCAGGCCAGAACTATCGCCTGCCGACTTTCGCTACTCTTGGCATTCTCGCAAATGGCTTTCGCGGCAACGCACACCTCAGCCCGATTCAGCTACGCGAAGTATCGCGGAACGCGCGGCTGATTTCTAGTGGAAGAATTGGCCACTGAAGAAAAGGAAAATTCAACCGCAGAGGACGCGGAGGACGCAGAGGACGAGGGGGAGGGTTTTAACACGACGGCACGACGGCACGAAGGAGGAGGAGGAAGAAGAAGAAGCGGAGAAGACGGTTTTTTCTATGGGATGGCGAGCCCAGGGCGTGAGCCCTGGGATTGTTGGCGCGATGGCGCGGCGGAACGAAGAAAGGTTCGCCACAGGGTCACCGAGGACACGGAGGAGAAGAGGGTTTTAACACGACGGCACGACGGCACGACGGAGGAGGAGGAGGAGGAAGAAGAAGCGGAGAAGATGGTTTTTTTCTTTGGGGATGGCGAGCCCAGGGCGTGGACGCTGGGGTTTTTGGCGCATTCGCGATTGCTCGGCAGCAACGAAGCGTAGCTACGCTTTGATCATGCTTCGCGCGCTCGGGCTCTCGGCTTCCAACGTCAAGCCCGCGCGGCGGTTGCGCTTTGCCCAGTAGTGGCGGACGAAAAACGGGCGGGTGTCGCGGCCGAGGTATGCCAAGACGTCGGCGGTCCAGCGCTCGAGCGTGGCGTCGTATTCGGCAAAGGCGACGTCGCTCTCCGGCGGGTCGGCCAGCCAGGCGGCTTCGATCGCGTCGCGCTCGCCGGCATAACGGGCCAACAGCCGCGCGGGGTCGCGCATCACGGCGCGGTGCAATCGCTCGTGGCGCCACCACAGCGTCTCGCCGTCGAACGCGTCGGTCGGCCGCGGACCGAGGTCGACCTTGAAGTCGACGGCCACGGGTTTGAACAAGCCGGTACACGGCGCGGCGGTGGCGGTGGCCCAATGGCGGCAGCCAGCCGGCGAAAGATCTGCCACCCACGAGGCGGTCGTCTGCGAAGCGGCGAGCAGCCCGCCGGCATGGACGCAGGGGACGTTCAAGCCGCCGTTGAGCCAGGAGTAGCGCGGCACTGAACAATCCGCGCCGTGATCGCGCAGGGCGCGCATCAGGTCGGCGGGGCCGCCAGCGCGCTCGGCGGCCTGTTGCGTGCGGGCGCGGCGCAGGCGGCAGGCGGAGACGCGGGTCTTGATCGTGTCGCTGTATTTCTCCGCGAAGCCGGGAATCGTCAGGCCGTTGGAGATGCTGCGAGCCCCGCGGATTTCTTCGACGGCGTGGTGGCGGCCAGCGGTTTCCAGGACGAACGCGGCCCGCGGGTCGGCAATGATGAAACTGTTGTGGTAGGTGAAGCCGCGGCGCTCGAGACTGCACAGGCCGCCCTGGCCGAATTCGTCGAGCAGGGCCACGATCGTGTCGACCGCCGTGCGGGCCGTGGCGGCGCGGCTCGAGGGCCAGGCGGATCAGGTCCATGCCGGTCAGGCCGGTGGCGGCGTAGGGCTGGCGGGTGAAGACGGCCTCGTTGCCGATCGTGACGCCGTGTTCGTTGGTGCCCATCTCGGCCCCCACATCCAGAAGGGGCGGCTGAGCAGGACAGCGTTCGTCTCGGCGACCTGCGGAATCTCGATCCAGGTACACTTCAATTTCTCGCCGGCGGGATACGTCCGCCGCGGCTGCCAGTCGAGATGCTGGGCCTCGTTGGGATCGCGATCCGAGTTCTTGGCAAACAGCACCCGGCCGGGCTGGACGATGGCCATCGTGTCGCACATGGAAGAAACCTCGTGCTAAATGAGCACGCTTTAGTGCTCCCTCGTCACACGGACCCGACGCGCCAGCGAGGGCCGGCGCTCTGTTCTGGTTTTCCCTCGCTTGCGCAGTTGGGTTCGTAATTGGCTGATTTGCGGCTTTGCTGGGTGCTTGGAGTTCGGGAGTCAACTATTTATAATCAATTTTGACCGACTGGTGCCGGCCACCCTGCCCTCCTACCCGAAAGCCGGCATTCGTCGCGGGGCCTTTTGCGGCCCTGGGATTGCCTACCCGCCTGGAAATTTTCGGGGTTCGACATGACGCGGTTCGCTTGCTGGCCGGCTTCGTTGGCGATCGTGGCTCTGTTGGCGGCCTGCTGCGCTGCCGAGGAGAAGCTGGGCTACAACCGTTCGATCCGGCCGATCCTGGCCGAGAATTGCTTTGCCTGCCACGGTCCGGATAGCGCCTGCCGCAAGGCCGACCTGCGGCTCGATCGTCGCGAGGCCGCCATGGAGATGCGGGGCGATCATGCCCGGCAAGCCGCGACGAAAGCGAACTCGTCAAGCGGATCACGCGCAGCGATCCGAAGAGCATGATGCCGCCGCCGGCATCGCACAAGAAGCTCTCGGCCGAGCGAGAAGAAACTGCTGACGCGATTGGATCGCCGACGGCGCCGAGTATCAGCCGCACTGGTCGTTCATCGCGCCGGTGCAGCCGGCCGCTGCCCGAGGTGCAAGACAAGAGCGTGGGCCCGCAACCCGATCGACGACTTCATCCTGGCGCGGCTCGAAGCGCGCGGGCTGAAGCCGGCACCCGAGGCGGATCGCCGCACGCTGGCCCGCCGCGCGAGCCTGGACCTGACCGGCCTGCCGCCCGATCCGGCCGACGGTCGAGGCGTTCGTTGCCGACACGTCGCCCGACGCCTACGAGCGTTATGTCGATCGGCTGCTGGCTTCGCCCGCCTGGGGCGAGCACCGCGGCCGCTACTGGCTCGACGCGGCCCGTTACGCCGACACGCACGGCATCCATTTCGACAATTATCGCGAGATGCTGGGCCTATCGCGATTGGGTGATCAACGCTTTCAATCGCAACCTGCCGTTCGACGAGTTCACGATCGAGCAACTGGCCGGCGACTTGCTGCCGAATCGCATCGCTCGACCAGCTGATCGGCGTCGGGCTTCAACCGCTGCAACATCACGACCAACGAAGGAGGCGTCATTCCCGAAGAGTACCTGGTGCTTTACACCCGCGACCGCACCGAAACCGTGTCGCAGGTCTGGCTGGGCATGACGGCCGGCTGCGCGGTGTGCCACGACCACAAGTTCGACCCACTGACGCAGCGCGAATTTTACGAGATGGCGGCGTTCTTCAATAACACCACGCAGCAGGCAATGGACGGCAACATCAAGGACACGCCGCCGATCATCGTCGTGCCCGTGGCCGCGGATCGGCACGCGTGGGAGAAGCTGCCCGGCGAGCTATCCGCGGCGCAGCAGCAGATCGACGCGCGGCGTGCCGCGGCCCGCGGCGAGTTCGATACGCTGGCTGGCGCAGGCCGCGCCGGCGACGATCGAAGCCCGCCTGGTCACGGCTGGCCTGGCCTTTTACGCGCCGCTGGGCGAGAGTGCCGGCAACGTGCTGGCCGTATCGATCGCCGGACAGCCGCGCCCGGTGACGCTCGGCAGCGAGCCGGCCTGGGATACAGGTGTCACGGCGGCCAAAGCCTTCAAGAGCAAGCCCGACACCGTAATGGAAGTGGCCGGAGGCGGGCGATTTCGAACAGCGATCAGCCGTTCACCTGCAGCGCCTGGGTCAAGGTGCCCAAGGACAAGCTCAGCGGCGCCATGGTGGCCCGGATGGACGAGGCCAACGGGTATCGCGGCTGGGATTGTGGCTCGATCGCGGCCGCCCGGCGACGCACATCGTCAGCAAGTGGCCCGATGACGCGGTGAAGGTGATTCGGCAAAACGCCGCTCAAGCCGACAAATGGCAATACGTCAGCGTCGTCTACGACGGCTCGGCCAAAGCGGAAGGCGTGAAGATTTACGTCGACGGCGAGCGGCAAGAGGTCGAGGTGGCGGCCGACACCCTGGCCAACTCGATCCGCACCAGCGTTCCCTTGAAGCTGGCACAGCGCAGCAGCAGCTCGCGCGTCGACGATCTTTCGCTGCAGGATCTGCGGCTCTACAACCGCGCTCTGACAGCCCGGCGAAGTCGCGCAGCTCGCCGACGGCCACGCGTGCCGCGTACCTGGTCGCCAAGCCGGCCGAAGGACGCAGCCCCAGCGAAGTCGAAGAGCTATTACGGCTGGTGGCTCGACGCGGTCGACGCCAACTACCAGCAGCTTGCGGCGCGGAAGAACGAGCTATCGGCCAAGAGGCGGCGATCAAATCGCGGGCACGATCGCCCACGTGTCGCAGGAAAAAGCCGACGCCTCGGCGATGGCGTACATCTTGTATCGTGGCGATTACGACAAGCGGCGCGACGAAGTGAAGGCCGACACGCCCGATATTCTGCCGCCGTTGCCCGCCGAATTGCCGCGCAATCGGCTGGGCTACGCCCACTGGCTCTTGCGGCCCGAGCATCCGCTGACGGCGCGCGTGACGGTCAATCGCTTCTGGCAGGAAGTCTTCGGCACGGGCCTGGTGAAGACGGCCGGCGAGTTCGGCGTGGCGCGGCGAGCTGCCGTCGCATCCCGAGCTGCTCGATTGGCTGGCGGTCGAGTTCCGCGATCACGGCTGGGACGTCAAGCGGTTGTTCCGCGATCTGGTCTCGTCGGCCACGTACCGGCAGATCGGCCGCCGTCGACGCCCGAAAAGCTGCGAAAACGATCCGCAAAACCGGCTGCTGGCGCGCGGCCCGCGGTTCCGCATGGATGCCGAAATGGTCCGCGACTACGCCCTGGCGGCCAGCGGTCTGCTGGTGCGCAAGCTGGGCGGGCCGAGCGTGCAAGCCCTATCAGCCGGACGGCGTGTGGGAAGCCGTGGCCATGATCGGCAGCAACACCCGCGACTACAAGCACGACACGGGCGACAAGCTTGTATCGCCGCAGCCTGTACACGTTCTGGAAGCGGGCCGCCCCGCCGGCCTCGATGGACATCTTCAACGCGCCCAGCCGCGAGACCTGCACGGTCCACCGCGAGCGGACCAACACGCCGCTGCAGGCGCTGGCGACCTTGAACGACCCGCAGTTCGTCGAGGCGGCCCGCCGCCTGGCCGAGCGGGCCCTGCGCGAAGGGGGCGATGCCGACGCCGAACGGCGTCGACTACCTGGCCGCGGCGGATCCTGGCCCGGCCGTTTACCGACGAGGAGCGGTCGCTGGTCGAGAAATCGCTGGCGACGCTGGCATGACTTACTACCGCGAGCACGCCGACGACGCGAGCAAGCTGGTCAGCGTGGGCGAATCGAAGCCCGACGCCGGCGCTCGACCCGAGCACCCTGGCCGGCTGGACCATGCTGGTCAACGAGTTGATGAATCTCGACGAAGTGTTGAATAAATAAACTGTAGCCGGGGTCTGTGACCCCGGAGAACCGCGACAATGCACCGGCCTCACAGAGGCCGGCTACAGACGAAGACAGAACGCGTGCCACTGCTCGCTCGTCCAGCAGTGCCGAAGCCACGGGTGGGCCTGCCTCCCGTGGCACCTGATAGAACCGGAGGACTCGAGCCATGCATCCGCTGTTCGAAGATTGGGTTCGCAGCGAAACGCGGCGGCAGTTCTTCAGCCGCGGGGCCAACGCCGTCGGCGCGGCAGCCCTGGCCTCGCTGTTGGGTGCCGGTCTGTCGCGGGCGCACGCGCGGCGCCACCGTCTCGCCCGGCGAAGCGGCCTCGCAGGCGCTCGGGCCCCACTTTGCCGCCCAAGGCCAAGCACGTGATCTACCTGCACATGGTCGGCGGGCCCTCGCAGATGGACCTGTTCGACTACAAGCCGCAAGATGAACGAGTGGTTCGACAAGGACCTGCCCGACTCGATCCGCATGGGCCAGCGGCTGACGACGATGACCTCGGGCCAGAAGCGGTTCCCGATCGCGCCGTCGAAATTCAAGTTCGCCCAGCACGGCGCAGTGCGGCATGTGGGTCAGCGAGCTGCTGCCGAACCTGGCCAAGATGGTCGACGACATGTGCTTCGTCCGCAGCATGCAGACCGAGGCCATCAACCACGAGCCGGCCATCAGCTACATGCAGACGGGCAACCAGATCACCGGCCGGCCCTGCCTGGGGTCGTGGGTGTCGTACGGCCTGGGCTCGATGAACGACGACTTGCCGACGTTCGTCGTGCTGGTGGCCAAGCCGACCAACACCGAACAGGTGCAGGCGATTTCGGCCCGGCTGTGGTCGGCCGGCTATCTGCCCGGGCGAGCATGCGGGCGTGTCGTTCCGTTCGGGCGGCGATCCGATCCTGTACATCAACAACCCGCCGGGCGTGCCGGCGGCCGTGCGCCGCGACACGCTGGACGGCCTGCGGGCCTTGAACGAGCTGAACTTACAACAAGGTGGGCGATCCGGAAACGCACACCCGCATCCAGCAGTACGAGCTGGCGTTCCGCATGCAGTCGAGCGTGCCCGAGCTGACCGACGTGTCGCAGCGAGCCGGCCTCGACCTACGAGCTGTACGGCGAGGAGGCCAAGAAGCCGGGCACGTTCGCCCACACGGCCCTGCTGGCGCGGCGGATGGTCGAGCGCGGGGTGCGGTTCGTGCAGGTCTATCTGAACAATTGGGACACGCACGGCAACGTCGCCGGCCGGCTGCCCGACCAGTGCCGCGACGTCGACCGGGCCTGCTACGGGCTGATCACCGGACCTGAAATCGCGCGGGCTGTTCGACGAGACGCTGGTCATCTGGGGCGGCGAGTTCGGCCGCACGATCTACTCGCCAGGGGGGCCTGAGCCACGAGAACTACGGCCGCGACCACCATCCGCGCTGCTTCACGATGTGGATGGCCGGCGGCGGCTTCAAGGGGGGCACGATCTACGGCGAGACCGACGATTTCAGCTACAACATCGTCAAAGACCCCGTCCACATCCGCGACTTCCACGCCACGGTCCTGCACCAGTTAGGCTTCGACCACGAGCGGTTCACGTACAAGTACCAGGGACTGGATCAACGGCTGACGACCGTGGTCGAGCCGGCCCGGGTGGTGAAGGATCTGCTGGCGTAGGGGGCTTTGCGATACGGTGCGACGGGAGATTCGTCCGACCGCCAAGTAGGCGCGTCCACGCGACGTTGCTTTTTGTGGTGGCGAGTCATAAGGACTGACGAGGGAAATAAAAAGGGGACGCAAACCTATTTAAAAGGTTTGCGTCCCCTTTATTTCCTCCGGTGGAACGAATAGCAGCGGTGGTGGTAGTTCCGGCAGTAGTGGCGGCGGCAGCGGATCGGGGTCAGGCGGTAGTTCAGGGTCTGGAAGTAGCTCTACGAATGGCAGCGGAGGCGGACCAGGCCGTGGCGGCTCTGGTAGTGGCATCGTTTATGAGGATACCGATGAGGCAATTTATGTCGCCGATACATTACAGACGACTCAGGCCCAAGATGAGGAGATTCTTCGCTATCTTCAAGGCTTAGTAGGTTATCGCGGCAGTTACAGCATATTGTTTTACAACTGCCGCACGTTCTCCCGCCAACAGTTTAGATACATACAAAATCACTTAGATGACTTTAGCCAGGGCGATCAGCCGGAATTATCTGTGCCACGCCAGCCACCACGACCCGAGTAATAACATGTCATGTCGAAGATTGTCGTTGAGACCCGCGCTGCTGCTAGTTGCGTCAACATTGGCCTGCGGATTTCTAATCGAATGGTGGGCTTACGGGTGGACCTGTGCAAATCCAAAACCGAACCTTGAGACAGGGGTGACATTTGAATTGTACAACGGTGGCAAAGTTGAGATGGTCGGGGAATTGGATACCGATTTAAGAGTAGTGC
>CAWBCP010000010.1:0-6764 GCA_963787355.1 uncultured Planctomycetaceae bacterium | reverse complement strand
AGAAAGTGTGACCTTCCCCACGTTTTGTGGGCGCTCTGAGAGATGGCATAATGCCATCGAAAGGAGTTGCCGATGAGTCGCAGGAAGTATTCGCGAGAGTTCAAGATATCGGCCGTGGGTCTGATTCATCAACAGGGCTACACGGTTCCGCACGCGGCCAAGAGCCTGGGCGTGGACCCAGCCTCGCTGCGCGGCTGGCTCAAGCAGTTCCCGCAGGACGGTACGCCGCAGCCGGATAGCGCCGCCGGGGTCCAGGCCGAGCTCCGCCGGCTGCGCGAGGAGAATCGTCGGCTGCTGATGGAGCGCGAGATTTTAAAAAAAGCGACGGCCTTCTTCGCCAAGGAGTTGCCGTGAGATATCGCTTCATCGACGAGCACCGGACGGTGTGGCCGATCGGCGTGCAGTGCCGCGTGCTGGAAGTCAGCCGCAGCGGTTACTATGCCTGGCGGCTCGTCCCCGAGAGCCGCGCCGCACGCCGCCGCGTCGAGCTCACGGACCGCATCCGCGAGATTCACGCGCGAAAGCACCACGCCAACTACGGCGCGCTGCGGATCCATCGCGAGTTGGTTGCCCAAGGCTACGCTTGCAATCGCAAGACGGTCGAGAAGCTGATGTGCCGCGCCGGTATCCGGGCCGAAACGTGTCGCCGATTCCGCGTGATGACCACCGATTCGCGGCATTCGCTGCCCATTGCTCCCAACCGACTGGCCCGTCAGTTCGGGCCCCGTAAGCGTCACCAGGCATGGACGATGGACATCACCTACATCGACACGGACGAAGGTTGGCTGTACCTGGCCGTGGTCGAAGACCTGTACTCGCGGAAGATCGTAGGCTGGTCCACGAGCGAGCGGATCGACAGCGAGCTGGTCGCCGCGGCCCTGAACATGGCCCTCCAACAGGAGCGTCCGGACGTCGGCCTGCTGGCGCATTCAGACCGTGGCGTGCAGTATGCCAGCGATCGCTTCCAAGCCATCCTCGTCCGGCACGGCATCGTGTGCAGCATGAGCCGCAAGGCCAACTGTTGGGACAACGCACCGACCGAGTCGTTCTTTGCCACGCTCAAGAAAGAGCTGGTGCATCAAGAGCACTATGCCACGCGTGACGCGGCGCGGCGTTCGCTGTTCGAGTACATCGAAGTGTTCTACAACCGCCAGCGGCGCCACTCGGCAATAGACTACCAAACGCCCGAGGCCGTCCACCAAGGCCGGAACAGAGAAGAGGGTAGAGGGGGCTTGGGGGAGAGGGGCCTCGTCTCCCCCAAATCCAAACACAATCGCGGCGCAGCCGCTCCACTACTTACCAACTATCACTAACCATGCCCACTTTTTGTGGGGAAGTCCAAGTCTTCTTCCCTCTGCGTCCTCTGCGGTGAACTTCCCCCGTTCCTAGCCGAACAATTTCAACTTCCCCTCGCGCTCGCCGAGCGCCGGCGTCGGATCAATGCCCAGGCCGTCGCGCAGCAGGGCGGCGTAGACGTCGCGGAAGTCGATTTGCATTTTCAGGTCGCCGTCGTCGAGATCGGCCAGGTTTGGCGGGCCGCCTGCAAGGCCGCCCTTCACGTTTTCGCCCAACAAGAACACCGGGGCCGCGGCGCCGTGGTCGGTGCCTTGCGAACCGTTTTCGCGGACCCGGCGGCCGAACTCGGAAAACAGGAACACGGTCACGCCCTGGGACAGTTTTTCCTTCTTCAAGTCGGCCAGAAAGCCGCTCACCGCCTCGCTCACTTGCCGCCACAGGTTTTGGTGCGTGCCGCGCTGGCCGGCGTGGGTGTCGAAGCCGCCGTGCGCCGTGTAATAGACGCGGAACGGCTGGTCGCGCTCGATCAGGGTGCGGATCACGCCCAGCCGCTCGACCAGCGGCTCGACGTTGGCCGTAGGGTCGGCCGGCGCAGCCGCATCGAGTGGTAACTCGGCCGACAATTGGCGGGCTTCCTGCAATCGCTCGGCAATCGCCGCCGCCAGGTCGCCGCCGGCAGGCAGCGCGGACACGGCCGCGGCGTCCTTGCTGAACTTCAAGTCGTCGATTCGCTCCAGCGCCGCCACCGAGTGTTGGCGGCGCGACAGGGCGTGCGGCGCCCCGCCGTCGCCGACGTAACAGGCTTCGGCGGCGCGCGAGGCGTCGGCCGCGCGGCCCAGCCAGCCGCTCGTGGCCGGCGTGAGCTGCCCCGCGTGCCAGATGTCCATCGATTCGAAGTGCGAGCGATTGGGGCGCGGATAACCGCAGTTCTCAACCACGGCCAGGTGCCCATCGTCCCACAGCGCCCGCCAGCTCTTCATCGCCGGGTGCAGCCCCAATTGATCGTCGAGCTTGACGACGTCGCTCGCCTTGATGGCCAAGGTTGGCCGGGCCTGGTAGTAGGCGTCGTCGGTGTAGGGCACGACGGTGTTGAGGCCGTCGTTGCCGCCTTGCAGCTCGACGACGACCAGCCGGCGGCCGGAGTTGTTATGTTCGGCGGCCGCTGCCACGGCATTCCACCACCGCGGCGCCAGCGGCCCCACGGCCAGGCATCCCCCGCAAGCCGCGGCCCGCGTCAAAAACTCTCGTCTGTTCCACATGGCTGGTTTCCTCTCAGTAATGGGTCGCCGCCCGGATCTACTGTACTAACCCGACGCGCAAGCGAGGGATGGTTCGCGTGGCCGCTCGCAGGCGCGGCGCGTGGGTTGCTGGTGTTTCGTCGGTTGGCCGTCGATTTTGCGTCGGGGTCGGTGTTCTATGAGTGGGTCGCGCTCGCTTGCGCGTCGGGTTAGTATGCAGAAGGTGGCGCTGGCTTGCGCGTCGGGTTAGTATGCGGAAGGTGGCCCTCGCTGCCGCGTCGGGTCGGTGGTGTTCGTTGTGAAGGACTCATGCGATCTGGGCCGGTGCTGAACAGAGCAACGTGCGCACGAGCCGGGCCCGCGCGTCGGGCTCGTCGCTGGCCAGTTGGGCTGCCAGCCGCGGGCGATCGGCTGCGGCGGGCGGGCGGGCCCAAAACAGCTCTGCCCAAAAATCGACCTGGGCCTCCGGCGTACTGATGCCCGCGCGGGCGGCCAAATGTTGCCAATGGTCGGCCGCGACCGTCGACTCTGGGCCGGTCAGCCAGGCGGCGAAATTGTTGCGGGCCACCAGCGCCGCGCCCGAAAGCCAATCGAGCCCACCCGGCCAGCCGGCGACGTTCGGCGGGCGGAACAGCCGCTGGCCCATCTTTTCCGCGGCGCCGATGAGCTGCTGCAAGTCGGGATGCGGCGGAAATGTTTGCCCCGCGCGCACCACGGTCACCACCCACTCGACCGGCGAGAGCACCCGGCGGCCGGCGTAGCAGTCGCTGTGGAACAGCCGGCTGCGCAGCAAGACTTCGAGCCCGCGGGCCACGTCGACGTCGTCGCCGCTGCGCATGGCGGCGGCCAGGCCTTCGAGGATTTCCGGCGCGGGCTCGTCGACGTCGGAGATGAACGTGCGCCACAGCCGCCAGGCGATTCGCCGCGCGGCGGCCGGCTGGCGCAGACGATCCGCACCAGGTCCTCGTCGCCAAAGGTGCCGGTGTGGCCCAGAATGGTTTTTTCGCCCGGGTCGTGGAGCACGGCGACATACTTCAGTTGTTGCGTGCGCTCGAAGATTTCCTGCCAGCCGGTCAACGCCCGGGCGGCCTCTTGGACGTCTTTCTCCGAGTAGTTGCCCACGCCCAGGGCGAACAACTCGAGGAACTCGCGGGCCAGGTTCTCGTTGGGCGAGCTGCGGATGTTTTCCGCGCCATCGAGCCAACTGAGCATGGCCTCGTCGCGCAGCATGGCCAGGTGCATCTGGCTGATCGGCGAGCGACACAGCTTGCGCTGGGTGTCGTGCTGCACGGCCAGCGACGGCTTGTTGTTGACTCGGCTCTCGCTAGTGGCGTAGTGCGTGTGCCAGGCCAATCGCATCCGTTCGCCGAGCGGAAACGGGCCGAAGACCATGCGATAGAACCAGGCGGTGCGAATGCCGTCGAGCTGGCCCGAGCCGCTGCGATAGGATTCGCTCATGGCCTTGGCGAAGACATCGATCGCGGCGGCCGGCCGGCCGTCGGGACCGGTGGGAGCGCCGTTGAGCACGCGTTCGATCGAGGGCTTGTAGCCGTCGGCCAGGTCGCGCTGCGCTTCGGCCCAGGTGGCGCCGAAGCCCGCGCGGCGGTGCAGCCGAAAGATCTTTTTCAGATCCCAGGGATCGGCCGCCGTGGGTTCGTACGGCAACCAGGCGTCTGCAGGATCGCCCTGCCAGCGGTTGGGAGAAGGTTCGTTCATGATTGTCTGCGGCCTCGAGCCAATCCGCGTGTTGCCCGGTCTCGCGCCGTGCCGGCGCGTTCCGCGTTTCGTGTTGCAGGCCGTTTAGTTCGGACTGACCTGCATCTCGCCCAGCTCCTTGATTTCGCCGGGGCCGAGTTTGCCGATCTCGTAATAGTTCTTGCCGGTGGCAAAGTGGTAGTTCAGGCCCAGAAAGTATTCGACCCCGGGCACGATCGCGCTCAGCTCGAAGTAGCCCTCGGCGTCGCTGGTTTGCTTGGGATCACGGTGTTGGGTGAAGTTGTCGTAAAACGGCAGGTTCTGGATCTGGAATTCGTCGGTAAACTCGCGTTCGGGCGTGGGGCGAAACTTGGTGAAGTTGGTGATCTCCGGCGCGCCAACGCCGGGGCTGTAGACGTAGCGGCCGCGAATCGTCGCGCAGGGTTCGAGGCGGATTTGCAGCGGCTTGCCGTCGGCCGGCGCGGTCATGTCGGTGACCAGCCCGGCGTTGGCATCTTCGGAGTAGAGAAACACGCGGTAGGTCTTGCCGGGATCGACGGCGCCCATCCGCAGGATGCCGTCGCGGAACGTCTGGCCGTCGGTGTCGCCTGACATATCCTGGCCCAGCCACAGGCGCGGAGCATCTTGACCGGCTTGCCCGCGGGGCCAACGACGCGGGCGACCAGCTCGGGCCCGCGGTTGAGCGCGATCGTGATCGGTTCCTGCTGCCCCTCGGCGGGAATGTCGAGCTCGGCGATGCCGTGCGGATGATAGCCGCCGAAATAGGATTCCGCCTTGTCCTTGATTTCGAGCCGGTAGAAGCCCAAGTCGGGCGCGTCAACCAGCAGGAAGCCCTTGCCGTCGGCGGCCGTGACTTCGAAGCTGCCATCGGCGGCCGTTTTGACCGGCGAGAACTTGCTGTTGATGCCGATCTTGCGCCTCTTTGGCCAGCCGATACGAGACTTCGGCGCCCGCCACGCCGTCGCCCGTCTGCTGGTCGATGACCTTCCCGTGCAGCACCACGCCGCGACGGAGCTTGATCGGGTAGTTGATCTTGCGGAGGGTGCCGGCGAGGCGTTCGACTTCGTTCGAGCTGAAGGTATTTTGAATGCCGGGATAACCCAGCGGCGTCTCGACGTGCACGCCGTACATCTCGGCCGGACCGATCCGCAGCGTGTAGCGGCCGTCGGCGTCGCTCGTGGCGTCGACGTAGTCCATGTCGCTGTTGCCGTGATGGTGGTAGAGGCGAATTTCGATCCGCACTCCGGCGATCGGCTGGCCGCTCTTCTCATCGGTGTAGCGGCCTTCGACCACGAAGGGCCGCTCGAGCACCAGCGTGAACTTCGGCTCACGATACGCAAGGGCGTCAGAGCGCTCGCTGTTGGCGTCCGCGACCCAGACGTTCGTCGCCGCGAAGCCCTCGGCTAGCACCATCAACTTGGCCGCGGCGGTCCGCGCCACGGCGCCTTCGATGCGAAAGCGCCCCTCGGCGTCGCTGGTGGCCGCCGTGGGCCAGTAATCGCGGAGCTTGCCGCTCTTGTAATCGGCCTCGTTGAGGCTCAGGCCCCACGACTCCGACTGGGCGCGCTTCGAATCCTTGCCCGGGTAGTGACTGATCTGCGTGAGATAGACCTGGGCGCCTTTCACCGGCTCGCCATTGGGCGTGAAGACCGTGCCCTCGATGGGATACGTCTCTTCCAGCGCAGACCTCAACCGGCTTTATCTCCTCGTGCATCTTCAGGCTATAGCTTCGCAGTCCGTAGCCTGCGTGGCGAAAGACCAGGTTCGTGTAGGGATAGTGCACGGCGTCGAACTCGGCTTCGCAAGCGAAGCGTCCCTCGGCGTCGGTCTTGATCTCGGCGAACTGGTCGGCCGCGCGGCGTTCGAACTGGCCCGGATTGCGCTGGTAAATCCCCTCCCAGTAGACGTCGCAGCCGGTGGCCGGCTGGCCATCGGGCAATTGCACGCGGCCCGTGACCGTGTAATGCTTGACGCCGGACGGGCGTTCTTTCGTGAGATCGTTCAACCGGTCGGCTGCGCCTGGATCGGGAACGAACACGCCCGTTGGCTTGGGAGCGGCAGGCATCGCGGCCCCTGGTTTTCCGCCGATCGGCTTCGGCGCGGCGGCTTTCGGGGCGTCGGCCTTCTTCTGATCTTGCTTCGCTGCAGGCTCGGCGCTCTTCGCCGCCTCGGGTTTGGCTTCTGCGGCCGGAGCGTTGTCGGCTCGGGCGACGCCGCGCTGGCACAGGGCGATGCCGGCCACGCCCGTGATGGTGGCGGCCAGCACGACCAGGCCCCAGAACCAGCCGAGTCGCGGCCGCGGGACGGCCTGGCTGAGAATGTGCTGGATGCGGCCGGCCAGGCCCGAGCGGCGGCGCAAGGCCGCCATCGCCAGCGGCAGGCCGGGCTGCTCGACGAGGCTCAGCAGGGTTTCGGCATAATCGGCCGGCGAATGGCCGGCGGCCACGGTCCAGTCGTCGCAGGCCAGTTCGCTGGCCTGCTGAGTCGCCGCTCGGCCCACCAAGCCAGCGGTTG
>CAWBCP010000009.1:0-955695 GCA_963787355.1 uncultured Planctomycetaceae bacterium | reverse complement strand
CGAGCCTGTGGGATCGCGATTGGACGGCCGGCCTGACGCGCTCCGGCGGCTGAGCTTGGAAAGGCGGTTTCACGCGTGCCGACCTTTCAGATTGCATTGACCGGCGATTTTCTCGACGAGCACGGGGCGAGCGCTACGGCGACCTGGGACTGGGCGCGTTCGAGCGGATGCCATACGTGGCGGCCCGGTTTCTCACGCGGCAATCGCCTCGGCCAGGCGATCGCGACTATTGGCAGCGCTTCTATTCGCTGGAAGTGACGGCCGACGATCTGGCCGGGGTCGCGGGGCTGGTCGTGCTGCGGCCGTGGGTCCGCCGCGCAGGCGCTGGCGGCGGCCGCCGGCGAGCTGGTGGTCATCGGCCGCTCGGGCGCGGGCTACGACAAGATCGACGTGGCCGCATGCACCGAGCACGACGTGGCCCTGTTCAATGCGCCCCTGGCGTCAATCATTCCACGGCCTCGTCGGCACTGCTGTTCATGCTAGCCCTGGCCAAAAAACTTCCGCAGCAGGAGCGCATCGCGCCGCGCCGCCCGCTGGGATTTGCAAGCCGCCACGATGGGCAGCGAAATCGAGGGGCGCACGCTGGGGATCGTCGGCCTGGGACATAGCGGGCGTGAGCTGGCGCGGCTCGTCTCGCCGTTCGCGATGCGCGTCGTCGCCTATTCGCCCCATGCCGATCCACGGCAAGCCGCCGAGCTCGGCGTGCGGACTGGTTGGCCTCGACGAGCTGTTGGCCGAAGCCGACTTCGTGAGCCTGCACGCCCGGCTGACTTCCGACACGCGTGAGCTGATCGGCACGACCAGCTCGCGCGATGAAGCCGACGGCTTACTTCATCAACGTGGCCCGCGGCGAGCTGGTCGACCAGCGCGCGCTGGTCGAGGCATTGACGACACGGCGGATTGCCGGCGCCGCGCTCGACGTGTTCGAGCAGGAACCGCTGAAGCTGGACGATCCGCTGCTGGCGCTGGACAGCGTGATCGCCACGCCGCATTGGTCGGCCTCGACGACCGACGTCTTCGCGGCCACGAGCCGGGCGATGGTGGCCGGCATGCTCCGCGCCGCGCGCGGCGAAGTGCCCGACGACGTGGTGAACCGCGCAGTTCTCGGCCGGCCCGGCTTTCGCGCGAAGCTAGCGGCGCTATGCCGAGAATCGCGCACAGACGGTTCTTGAACTGCCCCCTCGGCGGTGTCGGCCGCGATGCTTTCAACTCGCGGCAAGCGCGGTGCGATGAGCTTGCGATCAGGAGACTGCTATCGCTTGTGTGCTGGCAACGCGACGCATCGTCGGCGATGCATCGTACCGATCGATCGGATTTTCCGGTTTCTGTCAGGTCGGCGCTCTTTGCCGTCCGAAAATTCCATTAGGCAGGCCCGCACCTGCCGGCAATCGACGGCGGAGGCGAGAACATCGTCCGCGATTGCGCTTCACGACCATCGTCGCGCGCCCGTTCAGCGCGAGTCGTTCGATTCATCGCGGCGCCCTGGCACTCAGACTGCTCGGCGCCAACAGGGGGGACCTTCCGCATGCGAATCTCGACCCTTCTTCAGGTGCTGGCGGCGCTCATGTTGGGCATGCTCGTCGGTTGCACGAGCTCGAACCCCAACAAGCAGTCGTTCTGGCAGAATTTCAGTTTCCACCGCAAGACGCCGCCGGCCAGCTCGGTGGCCGCCGCGCCGGCCGCGCCCTGTTCCAGGCGGCGCCGACCACGGCTCCGACAGTCGTGCCGGGCTCTCCGCAGACGGCAACCACGCTGGCGATGCAGCCGGGCACGAACTATCCGGTGACGCCGTACGGCGACAATTCGATGCCCCATTCGTATGGCGCGGCCTCGACCGGCTACGCCAACAGCGGCTATGCGCCGGCCGCCGCGCCGCCTACCGCCGCCTACACGCCGGCTTCGACCACGGCCGCGGGTTTCAGCGGGCCGTCTTACGCCCCGTCGTATTCTGCCAATGGCAGCTCGACCCAGCAGCCCAGCTCGGCCTACGACTACAGCGCCTCGAATCCATCGGGTTCGGTCGTACGCTAGCGCGCCCAACTCGCGAACAGCCAACTACGTGGCACGGGTGCCGGCAATCTGCCGGCACCCGTGCTCGTTTTTTGGGTAGTCGCTCATGAGTAGTCGGCGCATCGCTTGCCGCGCCCAAATCGCAACTGCCGGACATCACGCCAGGTGTTGAGCTTCGATTGCCTACGGCGGACCCCTTCGGCCCGCAACGCGTGGAGGCACAGGACAGCGCCGCATTGCTGGACAGCGCGAATGGGCGGAGGAATAATCAGCTTCGAGCGGCAACAGACGTCCAGCGCCGGGAGGTTACCATGCTCCAGATCATTCCGACTGAATGGCCGCGACTGGCACGGCGACGGTCGCGCGGCGGGGTTTGGCGGCGGCTCGGCGCCGGATGGATAGCGATGACGCTCGTCGCGGGTTTGAGCTTCGTGCTTGCACAGTGCTCGGCCTCCGCGGAGCCGGTCCCGCCATCAAAGTCGACGTCCCCGGTCGAGAATCTCGACCATCTCTGGCAACTCCTCGATGCGAACTATGCGCCGTTCGACGCCAAAGGTGTCGACTGGGACGCGCTTCGTAAGGTCTATCGCCCGCAGATCAGCGAAAACATGTCCGACGACGAGTTGTTCGCCGTCATGTCGCGGATGCTCGGGCACTTGAACGACAACCACGTCAACCTGTTTCGCGGAGATACGCGATTCTGCTCGGGCGTGTTGAACGGAATGACGATGGATGACTTCTCGCCGGACCTCGTCCGAAGCAAATATCTCAAAAGCCCACAGGGCGAGAAACTCGGCGGCGTCTTCTATTTTGGACGACTGACGGATCGAATCGGCTATTTTCACTTCAGCGGCTTTCGCAACCTGTCGGGCAGCGGCGCCGCGGTCGATGAGATTCTCGAGCAGCTCGGCGACTGCGACGCGATCGTCGTCGACGTTCGCGCCAATCATGGCGGCGACGACAGGGTGGGCCGCGCGATCGCCAATCGATTCGCCGACCGCAAGCGGCTCTACATGACCACAGCGCTGCGCAACGGACCCGGACACAAGGATTTCGCGCTGCCGAAGCATTGGCACGTCGAGCCCGAAGGGCCCAGCCAGTTCAGGAAGCCGGTGATTCTCCTGACGCACCGCTTTTCCGTCAGTGCGGCCGACAACTTCACGCTGGCGATGCGGGTCTTGCCGCACGTGACGCACGTCGGCGATTTCACCTCGGGATGTTACGCGGACAACTACCGCGAACGGCTTCCCAACGGCTGGGTCGTGAGCATTTCCTACAACTTGTTCCTCGATCATCGCGGCGTCTGCTGGGAGGGAATCGGCATCGCGCCCGATCTGGTGCAGCGCGGCACTGCGCGATGCGTGGCTGGGGGCACGGATCGACCGTTGGAATTCGCGATTCGGCTATTGGAGGCGGGTCCACCGGCGCCGCGCCGCGAAACCGGCAGCCTCGAGGCGGTGCGTCCGTCGCTGGCTGCGCGATTGGACACGACGATTCGCGAAAGCGGCCTGGCCGCGGCCGACGAGCTTTATCAACGCGCCCGAGCCGAGAAATTTGCCACCTGGGCGATCGACCAGGAGGAGTTGAACGAGCTGGCGCAACGGTTGATGGCGAACCGCCAAGCGCCCGCGGCCATCGCCGTGGCCGAGTGGCATGCCCTGGCGTTTCCCAGATCGTGGCAAGCCGAACAGGGCCTCGCCAAACTGCATCTGCAAAACGGCGACAAGCAGGCCGCTAAACACCATTACCAACGCGCGATCGAACTCAACCGCCGGGCTAAGCCGTGGGACCGCGATGGCTACGACCGGGCGTCGGCGCAGATCAAGGCCCTTGGGGACTCTTCGCTGAACCGCGCGTTGGGCTGCTTGATGAGCGGCGACGTTCGGCGCCTCTCGACCCGTTTGATGCGGCGTCCAACGCTATCGCTCGTACGTGCCGACCAGCTCGCCCTCGGCCAGCACGTGGCCGCGCATGGCTTGCTGCAACTGCGCCTTGGTCAGCTCGGGCCGCAGTTGCAAGGCCGCGTCGAGCGCGTAGATGTGAAAGCGGTAGTGGTGCGGCTTGCCGGCCGGCGGCGCGGGTCCGCGGTAGCCGATCGTGCGGCCCGAGGTCCACGAGTTGCGCCCTGCAGGGCGCCGGCGGGTTTTTCGGGACGCTCGACCGCGGCTACGCCCTCGCTGATCCGCCGCACGTCGGGCGGAATCTTGTAGATCACCCAATGCACCCAGGGCGCTTTCGTGGGGGCGTCGGGGTCGTCGCAGATGAGGGCCAGCTCCTTGGTCCCTTGCGGCACGTTTTCCCAGGAGAGCGGCGGCGAAACGTCGTCGCCGTCTTCGGTGTATTGCCGCGGAATCCGCCCGCCGGACTCGAACGCCGAGCTGCGCAACGGGATCGACAGCGACGATTCGCCCGAGGCGCAGGAACTCAGGGCGGCGGCCGCGGCCGCGATCATGCCTGCCATGGTTTTCGATTTTCGCATGGGTCGAGGCTCCTTTGCCGTCAGTTTGTCGGATTGTGGCTGGGAGTCAAATCTTTTTCGTGGGCACTTGTCGTGCCCGCCGGCATGCGGGCCCGCGGTTCGCCGCCGGGCCCTGGCATCGGGCCCCATGACCGGGTTACGATTGACGAGTCGTTTGCCATTGCCTCGCAGCAGCCATTCCGCCGGTGCTTTTCGATGATCGAGCGCGCCACGCATCTGCACTTCAGCCCGGAAACCCATCGGCCGGCCGAAACCAGCACGCTGTTGGTGTTCGACCACGTGACGAAGTTCTACGGCCCGGTGATTGGCGTCAACGACATCAGTTGCCGCATTGGCCCGGGGATCACCGGCTTGCTGGGCGCCAACGGTGCGGGCAAGTCGACGTTGATGAAGCTGGCCAGCGGCCAGTTGCGCGCCAACCAAGGCACGGTGCGCATTGGGACCCACGACGCCTGGAGCACGGCCGCCAAGCGCCACCTGGGCTACAGCCCCGACTTGAACTCGTTTTATGAGGAAATGACCGGCCGTGAGTTCGTCTACACGATGGCCCGGCTGAACGGCTTCACGGCCGCCGAGGCCCGCCGGCGCACCGATTTCGTGCTCGACGAGGTGGGCATGGCCGACCGCGCCGGCCGCCGGATGGCCGGCTGCAGCCACGGCATGCGACAGCGGATCAAGCTGGCGCAGGCGCTGGTCCACGATCCGTGGCTGCTGCTGCTCGACGAACCGTTGTCGGGGATCGACCCGATCGGCCGCCGCGAGATCAACGAGCTGTTGGCGCGGCTGGCCGCGCAAGGCAAGACCATTTTGGTGTCGAGCCACATCCTGGTCGAGATCGAGCAGTTGGCCAACTCGATCGTGATGATGTCGCGCGGCCGGATCGTGGCCTCCGGCACGTTGGCCGAGGTGCGCAGCCTGATGCGCTTCCGGCCGATGGTCGTCGAGATCGTGGCCGAGCCGGCGCGGCGACTGGCGGCGGCCCTGGTCGAAAACCCCGACGTGCTGGGCATCGAGCTGCGTGACCATTCGGTGACGGTGCGCACGCGCAACCCAGAACAGTTCTTCGCCACGATCGGCCGGCTGGTCTGCGAGCACGTGGTCGACGTCCGCCGGCTGCAGACGCTCGACGGCGGGGCCGACGCCGTGTTCGACTACTTGCAGCAGGGACGGCAATGAGTCTCGTGCGAGCCTGGCTCACGCTGACGTCGATCTCGTTTCGCCGCCTGCTCTGGTCGGCCAACACGGCCATGGTGCTGCTGCCTTTGGGCGGTTGCCTGCTGTTCATCTTGCGCCGCCATCACCGGCATCCTGAATTCACCGAGCGCGGGTTTCGCGACTTCAGCGAATTCATGATCCTGGTGTTCGCCTCGTTCGTGGTGCCGATCTGCGCTGGCGTTCGGCACGGCCAGCATCGGCGGCGACCGCGAAGATCGCACGCTCGTGTTTCTGCTGGTGCGGCCCATCCCCCGGCGCTGGTGCTATTGGCCAAGTTCGCGGCCACGCTCCCCCTGGTGTTCGGCCTGGTGATCGGCAGTTACTGGCTGTATTGCCAGTTGGCGGGCGAAGTCGGCCAGACCGCCTTTCCGCTCTACCTGCCGGCGCTGGTGGCCATGACGGCGGCCTACGTTTGCCTGTTCCACCTGTTCGCCGTGGCATTTCGCCACTCGACGATCATCGCCCTGATCTACGCCCTGTTCATCGAGCTGCTGCTGGGCAACCTGCCCGGCATCGTCAAGTGCGTGGCCGTGAACTATTACGGCCGCTCGATCATGTACGACGCCGGGGCGAGCGAGGGCCTTGCGGGCCCGACCCGCGCTGGTTCGAGCCCATATCGAGCGCTAGCGCCGCCTGGGCCCTGGCCTGGATCGCCGTGACGGGGCTGGCACTGGCCATCGTGGTCTTCTCGCGCCGCGAATATCGCGACCTGACGTGAAGGCCAGGGCTTGGGAATCGGCGCCAAGCGTGTGGCAGCTACTCCACGACGTCGACGGCGCGCACGCGGTGGACGAGCGCCGCCAGGGCCACGGCGCAGGCTGTGCCGAGGATGGCCAGGGCCCACCAGGCCAGCTCGCTGTCGATTTCGCGGCGGAAGGTGCCGAAGCACATCTGCCCGACCAGCCGCATGTCGCGCCACGGGTCGAGCAGTTGCCAATGAGCATCGTGCGTTTCGCGGAAAAGATAATCGCCCAGCCGCCCCAGCAGCAGGAACAGGCTGGCCCAGGTGATCGTGATCGGCACGATCCGCTGCAAGTAGGCGGAGATCGTCACCAGCAGGATGCTGTTGACGACGCAGATCACGGCCCCGAAGGCGAGCACCGACACGCCGATCCGCCAGTTCTCGAGCCAGTAGTCGGTCGACGAGGTGAACATGCCGTATTCGAGAAACAACAACAGCGCCGGCACGACAGTCAACAGCAGCACGATCGTGCTGACGGCCAGCAGCTTGCCGACGATGTAGTGGCGCTTGTCGATCCGCCGCGACAGATAGAAAGGCAGGGCACCGAGGCGAAAATCGGCCCCCACCAGCAGGCTGCCGGAAAAGGCGAGCAAGATCATCACGATCACGTTCTGGCCTTCGATGAAGGCGATGTAACCGTTGTTTTGCGCCGCGTCGGGATGGGCGCTGAACCCGAACCGCTCCAGAAACAACTTCTGGGCCTCGGGCGGAAGCGTCAACTGCGTGACCGCGTAGATGATGCTCCAGAACGCCAAAAACCGCAGCAGCCCCAGCCCCAGCACCAGCCAATAGGCCTTGTTGCGAAACACCTGCACGACCGCCACGCGCACGATCGCCAGGCAAGCCATCCACGGCGTGACCAGCCGCCCCTGCCAGCCGTGATAGTGTGCCTGGTCAATCTGCATGGGAATCGCTTTGCATGATGGTTACACCGCGGTCGGCTGCGACGCCGCTTCCGTCACGCGGAAGAACAGCCGCTCCAGGTTCTCTTCGTCCACCTTCAACTGCGTGATCACCGCGCCCGACTCGAGCGCCAGCTCGAACAGCCGTGTGGCGGTGAACGCGTCAGGCAGGATGACCATCACCTTGGCGTGCCCCTGGTCGTCGGGGTCGGCGAACTGCACGCCGGCCGCGGTAAGCGCCGCGCGGTAGGCCTCGGCCGGGCCCGACCAGCTCAATTCGTAGCGGTTGCTCACCTCGAAGCGCAATTGATCCATCGTGCCGGCGCGGACCACCGTGCCGCGATCGAGCACGACGATCTGGCGGCACAGCCGCTCGACGTCGCCCAGCAGGTGGGTGCACAGCACGACGCTCTTGCCGGTTTCGGCGATCAGGTCTTCGAGCAATTCGAGCATCGCGATCCGCCCGGCCGGGTCGAGCCCGTTGGTCGGCTCGTCGAGCAGCAGCAACTGCGGGTCGTGCACCAGGGCCGCGGCGAGTTTCAGCCTCTGCAGGTTGCCGCTCGAGTATTCTTCGAGCCGGCGGTAGCGCAGCTCGCCCAGGCCGACGTAGTCGAGCACTTCGTGGGCCCTGCGGCGGGCGTCGCGATGGGGCATGCCGTACAAATCGCCGGCAAACGCCACGAATTCGACGCCTCGCAGCATCGGCACGATGGCGGCCGACTCGCTCATGTAGCCCACCTGGCCGCGCAGTTGCGCCGTGCCGTGGCGGATGTCGCAGCCGAGGATGGTGCCGCCGCCCTCGTCGGGCGCGAGCAGCCCCAGCAAGATTTTCAGCAGCGTGCTCTTGCCGGCGCCGTTATTGCCGACCAGCCCCACGGTGCCCGGCTCGAGCGTCAGGTTGACGTCGTTCAAGGCCCGCACGTTGCCGAAGCGGCGGCTGACGTGGTGAATGTCGACCAGAGGCATGGCGGCGGGGCCTGGCTGCTGCGGTTTTTTGTCGCGCGAAGAGGTGTGCGCGGCGTCGCTCGTCGTCGCGCCGCCTCCCGGTATGCGCCGAGTGTTTTCGATGATACCATTGACACGTCCTCCCGTGCCACACCCCCACCGCGGTCCCCGCCAGGAGTTCGAAGGCGATGCTCCGATTCACCTGCTTGTTTCTGACTTTTTGCTTGTCGAGTCTTCGCGTCGCGCTGGCGGCGCCCGATTACCGCGCGGAGCTTGTCTTTCCGCTCAACGACAAGCACAACCACGCGCCGGGCATCGTTGAATGCCGCGACGGCCAGTTGCTGGTCTCCTGGTATCGCGGCTCGGGCGAGCGCTCGGCCGACGACGTGGCCGTCTACGGCGCGCGGCTGGCCAAGGGTGAGAGCACCTGGAGCGAGCCGTTCGTTATGGCCGACAACCCCGCATTTCCCGATTGCAATACCTGCATGATGATCGACAAGCACGACAAGCTGTGGTTGTTCTGGCCGATCATTCTCGACAACCACTGGGAGTCGGCGCTGACGAACTACCGCACGTCGCACGACTATCTCGGCCCCGGCGCCCCCAAGTGGGACTGGCAGGGCGTCGTCTGGCTCAAGCCGGCCGACTTCAAGGAGCAGGCCATGACCCGGCTGAACGAGTATCGCGCCAAGCGCGGGGGTGTGCTCCAGGAGCGGGCCAAGGCCTATGCCGAATCGCTCGAAAAGCTGCTGAGCCAAAAGCTCTCGCAGCGGCTCGGCTGGCAGCCGCGCTGCAAGCCGACCATTCTCTCGACGGGCCGCATCCTGCTGCCGCTCTACAGCGACACGTTTTCCTTCTCGCTGATGGCCGTCAGCGACGACGAGGGGAAAACCTGGTACGCCAGCGAGCCCTTGATCGGCTTTGGCAACATCCAGCCGTCGGTGCTGGAGCGCAAGGACGGCTCGCTGGTGGCCTACATGCGCGAGAACGGGCCGCTCGACAAAATCCGCGTGAGCGAGTCGCGCGACGGCGGGCTCACCTGGGGCGAAGTCGGCGCACTCGACATTCCCAATCCCGGCTCGGGGCTCGACGCCGTGCGGCTGGCCAATGGCCATTGGGTGCTGATCTATAACGACACCAGGCAAAAGCGCAACAGCCTGGCCGTCTCGCTCTCGGAAGACGAAGGCCGCACCTGGGCCATCACCCGCCACCTGGAGCGCCACGACGAAGGCGCGTATCACTATCCGGCCATCATCCAGGGCGCCGACGGCACGATCCACGCCGTGTACAGCTATTTCGTCCCCAACGAGACGAGCGACAACCGCAAGAAAGAAGGCAAGAGCATGAAACACGCCGCCTTCAACGAAGACTGGATCCGCGCCGGGGACCAATAGCGGCTCGCCATCCTTTCAGGGAACTTCAACATGCCGATGCAAACCAGAAGAATTGCGTTGACCTTGGTGACACTGATTTTCGTCGGGCGCCTGGCGGCCGCCGAGCCCGGCGACAAGCGATATGTCATCATCCACGGCGACGATGCGGGCATGTCGCACTCGGTCAACATGGCCACGATCGAGGCCATGGAAAAGGGGATCGTCTCGTCGGCCAGCATCATGGTGCCGTGCCCCTGGTTCAAGGAGATTGCCGCCTACGCCAAGCAGCACCCCGAGAAGGACTTTGGCATCCACCTGACGCTCAACTGCGAGTGGAAGAATTATCGCTGGGGACCGGTGGCCCCGCGCGACACCGTGCCCAGCCTCGTCGACGGCGAAGGCTACCTGTGGGGCGGCGTGCCGCAGGTCGCCCTGACGGCCAAAGCGTCCGAAGTCGAAACCGAGCTGCGGGCCCAGGTCCGCCGGGCGCTCGATTTCGGCGTGCCGGTGACGCACCTCGACACGCACATGGGCGCGGTGGTCAGCCGGCCCGACCTGGTCGAGGTCTACGTCCGGCTGGGCGTCGAGTTCAACGTGCCGGTGTTCTTCATCCGCTCGCTCGACGTCGGCGCGGCGGCGCTCGATCCGCAGATTCGCGCCCGCGGGCTCGAGCTGGTCAAGGTTTTGGACGAGCACCACCTGCCGGTGCTCGACTACATGACGCAGTACTACACGGGCGAGAGCTACGACGAGAAAAAGAAGATGTACCTCGAGGCCATCAAGGATACGAAGCCGGGAATCCGCTACCTGATTATCCACTGCGGCTACAACAACGAAGAGCTGCAGGCAATCACGTCCAGCTCGCAGATTCGCGACAACGACCGCCGCGCCTTCACCGACCCCGAGCTGATCGAAGCCGTGAGACGCTCGGGCGTCGAAGTGATCACCTGGAAGCAAGCCCGCGAAATGGCCGAGCGGAGCGCGAAATCCGCGTCGTCAAACTAGCCGGCCGACCACAGTTGGTTTGGGGGGGGCCGGCACCGGGTGCCACGCGCGGCTGCGAAGCAGACACCCGTGATTCTCGCACTGCTGGACAAGCCAGCAGTGGCACCGTGCGCCGTCAACCGTGGCATTTTCGGGTGGCACTGGCATCTTGCCAGTGCAGCGTCCCGCCATCCTACAGCTTCAAGTAAATCCCGTTCTTCTCCAGGTGCCGGATGAACAGGTACGTGACCCAGAAGAACAGGGCGAATCCCGCCGCCACGTACCACCCGGGCGCGTCCTTGGGAATGAAAGCCTCGACGCGGTCGCCGACCATCGAGTGCAGGATGTAGCCGACCAGGGCGTTGGTGCCCAGCGTGCGGAACAATCCCACGCGGAAATTCCACACGTCGCACAGCAGGTAGAACAGCGCGAACACGGCCAGCGACAGCCCCGCGCCGAACACGTGATACGATACGGTCGCGGCCCGCTGGCTCATCATCCAGTAGTTTTCTTCGCGGTGCATCGAGTCGGGCGGCGGCACGAACGGCGGCTCGGCCCAGCGCAGGGTGCGGGTGGCGCGCCGCTCGGCGCTGGGCAGCACCGGGTCGGCGGCGAATCGCTTGTCGCGCCCCTCGGCCGCCTTCTGCGCGGCCAGCGACCCGACCTGCTCCTCGGGCACGTCGTAGAGCGTCGTCCCACAGGAGAGCAAGTAGCCCAATCCCATCAGCACGATCGACCAGCCGACCATCGCGGCCAGCCGCGGCCGGCCATCGGCCGCCAGCACCGCGTCGCAGGCCAGCGTGCCGACGATCGTGGGGATCGACCAGGTCAGAAAGCCCAGCGGGCCGCCGTCGATGCAGCCGTGGTTGACGAAGTCGAAATAGAACCAGTGCGACAGCGCGACCTGCAGCACGGCCGAAAAGATCATGTACGCGATCCGCATCGCAGCGCCGGCGCGAATCACCGGCAGCACCCACAACGTGGTCACGGCGATGTGCATCAGCGTCTGAAACCAGGCCCCGCGCAAGGCGTCGCGCACGGCCAGCCACGGGCCCATGTCGACCAGTTGCTGCCAGGTGTTGGCCCGCTTGCTGACACCGTAGACAACCAGCGCGACCAGTGCCAGCCCGAACATGCGTTTGACGACGTGCCAGTAGGCCGCCTTGAGCCCCTGGCTGTGGGCGCGGCGGCCGAAGGTCAGCCGAAAGGCGAATCCCACGGCGAAGAAGAACTGCGGCATGATCGTGTCGGCATAGCTGCAGAACGTGTTGTGGTGTTTCAGGATCATGGGCGTCGCGGCAAACGCGGCCAGGAAATTGACCAGAAACATGCCGGCCACCGTGTACCCGCGAAACTGGTCGAGCGAGGCGATCCGCGCGGTCGAAGGCCGTGGCGCGGGGGCGCGGCGGGCGGGGCAGGGGGGGGGGTGACTTCAGTGGCCATCAACGACGCCTTCCATCACGTGCCTGCCGGCCGCCCTGGATTGAGGAGCACGAATCCCGCAGGGTTCCTGCGGGCCAAGGGAGTTCGCCGCAGGTAAATCGTTCCTGACACTACCACTAGTGGGCGTCCAATTGCTTGTCGAACCAGTCGGCCATCACCTGAACTTCTTCGTGAATCGTCGGCCAGGGGTGCGCGCCCCCTTTCTTGATGATCAGCTCGCAGGGCACGCCCGCGTCTTTCAGCGCGGCGATCAGCTTTTCGGATTGCGACAAGGGGACCGTCGTGTCGGCGTCGCCGTGGATGATCAGAAACGGCGGGGCCTTGCTGGTCACCAGCCGCGCGGGGCTGATCTGGGTGAGCTTCTTTTCCAGTTCGGCGCCGCTGGTTGGCCCGCCGCCTTGCGGCCAGACGAACTTTCGCAAGGCATCGAGCTCGCCCTCGCTGGCCGTGGCGAAATCGATTTTCTTGCCGCGGAATTCCAGGAAATCGGTCGGCGGAAAAAAGACGCCCACCGCCTTGACCGTCGTCTTGTCGTCGGCCGTCACGGCCACGAGCGAGGCCAGGTGCCCGCCGGCCGAAGCGCCGGTCAGCCCCAGCTTCGCGGGGTCGATCTGGTACTCTTCGGCATGTTTCTTGACCCACTCGATGCCGCGCCGCACGTTGGTCGCCATGTCAGCCAGGCTGAACCGCGTTCGCGATCCCGGCCGCACGGCGAACACCGTGTAGCCCTTGCCGCAAAAGATGTCATACATCTGGGCCCGCTTGTGATCGTTGATCTTGCCGCGATCCGAGTAGTAGGCCCCGCTGGCCACGTCGACGATGCCCAGGCCGTTGGACTTGCCGGTCGGCTTGAAGACGTCCAGCAGCAGACCCACGCCGTCGACGTCGGCAAAAACGACGTCCTGCGTCTGCGTGTAGGCGCCTCGGCCAGGCCAGATGATGCGAACACGACGAACGATGCCAGTGCCAGGGAAACGATTCGCGGGTTCATCGGGATTCTCGCGGAAGGGTATGTGGGTTGAACGGTTCTACCAGCGCCAGCCGACGCGGCGGCCGACGGCGGTTTGACGCGGCACGATCACGCTTGTTTCGTGCGGCCCGCGCTATGGCAGGTTGCGCACGACGACGGTTTTCGATTCGACGTGCTTGAGCAGTTCATCGCGATCGAGGAAATACGTCGGCTTCAGCTTGCCGGGACTGAACAGTTTTTCTGCCTGGTCGTCGTAGTGCGGGCTGTCGGCGTGGTCGCTTTCGCCCAAGGGGAGGAAGGTCCACGATTTCGGCGGCTTGGTGAGCAGCACGATTTGGGTCGAGGTCTGTCCCTTGTGGCCCAGGAACATCTTCGTGCCTTCGATCGGGTCGAAGCCGATCGCCCGCGGCGTGATGATGTTGGGCACCGAGCCGCCGCTGGCCGGCCAGGTCCTGCCGGTGCCGCGGCGGCCGACGCGATACACGTCGCCGAACCGCACGTCGAGTCGGCCGTGATCTTCCATCAGTTTCGCGGCGCCTGCTTCGAGTGTCGCCAGCACCATCTGATCAGTGATCGCGCCGTCGGGCGGCAGGAAGCCGTGCTCGTCGAGCTTCGTCATATCCTTGCCGAACGCGTCGCGCCAATACTTGTAAGCAATCGCGCCGGTCGAATTCGCGTCGCAGCGCCGGTTCCAGTTGACGATCAACTCGTATAGCGTGGCCAGCTCCTTTTTCTGCCGCACGTCGGCGCTGGCGGTGCTCCAGCCGTGGCGCAGCTTCGCCTGCCAGTAGTCGGCGTTGTAAACCAGCGGGCTCAGCGCCACGTCGATCGCGTCCTCGATGGTCATCTTCTTCGTCGAGTGCAGCAGCTCCAGGCACGTGCCGGCCCGCGGGTGCAGCGGGTTGTCGTACGCCTCGTCGGGGCTCGTGAAGCCGTTGAACAGGTACGGCCGCTCGGGCGAGGGCTTCAGCCCCGACTGCTTCATGAGAAACTGCGGGCTGATGTTGCAGTTTTGCATGTAGCCTTGCGGCGGATTGTGCACCTGCAGCAACTCGTCGAACGTGTGGATGCCTTGCCACTCGGCTTTCGAAGTGTTGCCGGGCATGGCCCGCTTGTAGTCGTAGCCGTTGGGGCGGATCGGCACGCGGCCGTTGCGCACGTAGAAGATGTCGCCATCGACCGTGCCGATCATCAGGTTCTGCATCATTAACTGCAGCATCGACAAGGCTTGCTTCATGTCGTCGAGGTTTTTGGCCGTGACCATCTTGTAGGTCTGATCCGACAGGCCCACCTCGTCGAAATAGGGAATGCGAAAGACGTAGGCCTTGCCGTCCTTGCGGGCCACGATCGGGCCGTGCCTCGTGTAGTCGATCTCGACTTTCTTCTCCTTGATCGCGTCGCCTTCCTTGACCTTGATCACCTCGCTGCGCACGGTCATGTCGAGCCACTTGCCGTCGTAGCGGTACTGGTGGCCGTTGGCGGGGTTGATCTCTTCTTCGTAGACGTCCGAAGTGTCGGGCCCGCCGGTGGTCATGGCGATCGAGCAGTAGCGGTTGTGGCCCATGGCCGGCAGCGGGTTGCCGAGGATGCACATGCCCGAAAACTCGATTTCGCCGCCGTACAGCCGCGCTTCGTAGAAGCGAAATGCGCCGTACCAGGTGAGATGCGGATCGACCAGTGCAATCGGCGCGTTGTAGGCGGTGCGCGACGCGGCCACCAGCCATTCGTTCGAGCCGTGATACTCGATCGGGTCGGCTTCCATGCCCAGCCGCTTCAAGTCGCTGGCCGCTTCGCCCTCGGGCCAGCCCCAAATGATGTACCGCCCCAGGGCCACGCACATCCACGGCTCGATCTGCGGCGCCCAGGCGGGCACCTCCGAGGGATGCTCCTTCATGTACTGCTTGACGCCGGCCTGAAAGGCCTCGATCAGCCCGCGCGACTTGGCGCTGATTTCGTGGTACTTGGCCTTCGAGATGGCCGCATGCTGCCAGAGGCGCTGCCGGTAATCGTCGCGAAAGAACTCGGGCCCAAAGGCCTCGCTCATCGTGCCCGTGGCCCGCATGTATTGCTTCAGCAGTTCTTCGAGCCGGTCGCTGGCTTGGGCGTATCCGTGGCCGAAGCAGGCCCCCTCGGCCGTCGATGCATAAATGTAAGGCGCGCCGAACGTGTCGCGATAGATCGTGATCTGCTCTTGCTCGCCTGCCGCGGCCATCGAGCCGACAACCAGCAGCGCCAAGCCCAAAAGTCCGCCCCGACCCATCATGAGAATCTCCCGACTAAAGAATTCGAGCAACCGCGCCCTGCCGCACCGGTTCCGATTGTAGTCCCGCTTCACCCCATTACCAATTGGCACCGACGTACCACCATCCACGGCGGCGCCACGCCGACGTCTCCACACCCCACCACGCCGCCGCAGCCATTTTTCCGACGTTCTGCCTCCAGCCTACTGCATCATCTCCTCCATCGCACGCATCAGCACCACTTCGGCTTCGGCGCAACGCGCGAGGCCGGTCCAGTTTCATAGCCCCCCTGGGTGTAGGCGATCCGCGTGCCGATATAGCCGGGGCCGTAGTCGCCGTAGGCGGCCATGGCGACAAACGCTTCGGGTTTCATCGCCTCGGCGGCCAGTTGATATTCGACGAACAACTCGCCCGGCATGTGCAATACGTACGCATCGCCGAGCCGCAGGCAGCTCAGCTCGATTTCGTGGCCGGCCTTGGCACGCACGGCCCAGGCCAGGTCGATGGCCGCGCCGATCCGATCCCGGCTGCGCTGCTGCGGATTGTCGAGGTTTTTCAATAGGGCGGCTTCGTCGGCAACCCGGTCGCTGGGCGGAAGCTTGACACCCCGCTCGCGCCACGCGACGCCTTCAGCCCTCAGCGGTTGGCGCTTGGTCGCGTCCCAGGCCGCGGCCATGCCGGCCGCCAGCCGCGCGGCCAGCGCCGGCCGGTTCTCGGGCGAGCCGTCGTTGTACTTGCCGGCCGCCACGTTCCCACTCGCGCCGTTGAAGTGAATCTGTGGTACGCCGGGTAGCGCCGCTTCGCGGGCGGCGCGGGCCATGCCGACGAAGTCGTAGCTCACGCCACCCTGGCCGTAATAGCTTTGCGGGTGCGTCGCGTAGTAGCTCAACACGACCAGCGGCCGCTCGCCGTTCCAGAAGCTCACCAGGCGGACCTGCGGATCGATCGTGCCCTCGGGCGCCGCGCGTCCAGCAGGGTCGCGGTCGGAGCTGTAGCGAACGTGCGCCACGCGACCGTCGGCTCCCAGCACCCGGCGGTTCGAGGCCACGCGCTCGACCCGTGCCGCGCCCAACCCCAGGTGGGTCACCTCCTGCGGTTTGTCAAGCGATTGTTTCAGCGCCGCGGCTGCGGCGTCGATCGTCTTGCGGGCGAACGGCACGTTGAACATGGCGCCGCTCAGCCCTCGCGACGCCAGCAGCGCCTCGGCTTCGAAGTCGCAACTGGGGGCGTCGTGCTGGTGCAAGGTGTGCAAGGCCACGCGATCGGCCGTGGTGCCGGCCGCTTGAGCCAACGCCTGGCGAAAGGCATCGTAGCCGCCGCCCGCGATGCCGACCCAATCGACGGCGCACAGCACGATCGGCCGGCCCGAGCCCAGCAGCACCACGCCGCGGACCGACAAGGGGTCGACGATCTCCGCGGCCGGCATCACCGCGGAGCTGCACAGCGGGCTGCCCAACGGCGGCGTGGCATCGCATTGAAAGACGCAGATCGACAGCGGCTTGGCCAGGCTCGCCGTCGCCATGAACGCCCAAAAAATTGCCAACGCGCCGAATGTCGTCGAACGTCGCATGGTTCGCGCCCCCCCGCTGACAGGTCGTGTCGCCGTGACCGCCGGGAGCCTATTGTCGCCAGCGGCTAGAACGGGCGTCAACGACCGCTGGGCGACGCCGTTGCTTGCGGCTTAGTGGTGAGAAGCCACCGGTGGGCAGATTGACCCGCCCGCGACGCTCGCCCTCAAACGACTGGGCGGCGATCTTTGAGATTCGCGGGGCTTTTTTCCGCCGGCTTGGGCGCGGTCCACAGATCGAGTGCCAATAGCAGAGCGACGGCAGCCGCCACGACAATGAGAATATTCATGACTAACGAACGTTCGGAATCAGCATTCCATGCCCCACGAACGCACCAACATGAGCGATCCGGCGATTTTCCGCAAGGTTAGTTGCCGCCGGGGCGGTCCCTCGTCACCGGCAGACGGTCCCTGGGGTCGCCCTAAAAGGCGGCAATCCTCGTCCCCCCGCCCCAGAATAGCCCCAAAAACTGCGGCGTAGCATCTTTACCCCAAAACGTTGACACGCCGTCGCGACCCGTCAGACTAACTGGGGTGTCGAATCCGCCGCCGCGCTCGACAGGATCCCCCGTGTTCTCGATTCCCACCCCATTTGTTCGACCGGACGCCCACGGGTGGCTCTCGCGCCGCGAGTGGCTGCGCGTGGGTGGTTTGAGCCTGCTGGGGCTGTCGAGCGCCGAGCTGGCTCGTCTGCGCGCTGCTGGCGGGGAGTCGCCGCCGGCGCGGGCCCAATCCTGCATCTTTATCTTCCTGTTTGGCGGCCCCAGCCATATCGACCTGTGGGACATGAAGCCCTCGGCCCCGCTGGAAATCCGCGGCGACTTCAAGCCGATTTCGACCCGGGTGCCGGGCATCCAGGTGTGCGAGCACCTGCCGCGGCTGGCGGCCCAGATGGACAAGCTGTGCCTGATCCGCTCGATGGAGCACCGCATGCCGGTCCACGGCCCGGCCTCGAGCGAGATGTATTCGGGCCGGCCTTACTTCGGCCCGCCGGTGACCGACCAGGCCCGGGCCGAGGACTGGCCGTCGCTGTCGTCGCTGGCGATGCGATTTGGCCAGCGCCAGGGGGCACTGCCGCCGGCCGTGGTGCTGCCGTGGTACACGCAATTCGCCGGCCAGGACAAGCGGATCGCCGGCCAGACGGGCGGCCGCATGGGCGAGCTGTACAACCCGTTCCTGGTGCAGGGCGACCCCAGCGACCGGCGATTTCGCGTGCATGGCATCGAGCTGGCCGAAGACGTCCCTGTCGAGCGGATCGCCGAGCGCCGCGAGCTGTTGCGCCGGCTCGATGCGGCCGGGCGGCCGACGCTGGCCGACGAGCCGGCGGTGCGTACGTTTTCCCGCCACGTCGACACGGCGTTCGACATGCTGGGAGGCCCGGCGGCCGAGGGCGCGTTCGAGCTCGATCGCGAGCCGCCGGCGGTCCGCGAGCGTTACGGCTCCTCGAAATTCGGCCAGAGCCTGCTGCTGGCGCGGCGGCTGGTCGAGGCAGGCGTCTCGCTGGTGACGGTCAATTGGGAAGACGGTACGCAGAGCGACAAGGTCTCGCCTTTCTGGGACACGCACAACCACAATTTCGCCACGCTTAAGAACCGCCTGGCCCCGATGTTCGACCAGTCGTTCGCGGCCCTGCTCGATGATCTGGCCCAGCGCGGGCTGCTCGACACGACGTTGGTCGTCGCCACGGGCGAGTTCGGCCGCACGCCGAAGATCGGCCAGGTCGTGCAGAACGGCATGACCGAAAAGAGCGGCCGCGACCACTGGCCGCATGCCTTTAGCGTGCTGGCCGCCGGTGGCGGCGTGCGCGGCGGCCAGGTTTATGGCCAGACGAACGCCATCGGCGCGTTCGTCAAGGACCGACCCGTCTCGCCCGCCGATCTTTCGGCTACGGTCCTGCACCACCTGGGCATCGACCCCGCGCGGCGCTACTGGGACGAATTCCAGCAGACGCGCCAGCAGTTGAGCACCGGCCGCGTGATCAGCGAGCTGGCTTAGTTTCCGGCACCGCGGCTGGCGGGATTGCCGGCTCGGCCTTGCGCGTTTCGCCGGTCCGCACTTCGGCCGGCAAAGCAGTTGGCTCTCGGCCGCCAGACGGGGGTCGCGAACCGCGAAACCGGGCTCCCCGGCATGACCGGCGGTGGCCCTCGGCCAAGATCGAACCGTGGCGAGCGAAGATTCTCCAGCCGTGCGATTACGCGCCGGCGTCGGCGCTGGACTCCGATTTTGACCGGGCCAAACAGCGCCGGCCGACATCCCGCCCACGAACCCCACGCTCGCCGGGCGCCGCCCCCCCAATGTGCGCGCTGGCTCGTCCGCCGGCCCGACGACGGTGCGGCACCGATTTCACACCCCCAATGCGGCGCGAAACCGACAGAACAGAGGGCCGCATTTGACACGCCTTGCAGGGAATGAGAAAGTGGCGTTTGGAGGGCTGCGCGTCAGCGCAACGTCCGTTGCGCTCGCCAGTCCCGGGCTGCACGCCAGCCAGCGTGCGAAGGCGTTCCCCATGCCGACCCTCGAAGTGTGTACGGAGAATGGCGGCCGGCAATTCTTCGAACTCACGAACGACGAAACGTTGCTCGGCCGCGACCGGTTCTGCGATATCGTGCTGCGCACCCACACGGTCTCGCGGCAGCACGCGCGGATCGTCCGCACGAGTGACGGATTTTCGATCGAGGACCTGTCGAGCCTCAACGGCACCTATGTCAACGGCCGGCGGATCGACGGGCGGGTGCCGATCAAGGATCAGGACCGCATCCACATCTACGAAGTGGTGACGGTGTTTCACTCCGGCTCGCCCGCCGAAGTGACGGAAACGGCGGCCGCCTCCGGCCGGCTGGAAGCCGGGCCGCTGTTGGAAGAAGCGGCGCCCGCGGCGCCGGCTGCTTCGCGCGCCGTGCTGTCGCCGGCGGCCGCGATCGCCGATGCGGCCGACAATCCGCAGGCGCGATTCCGCGCGGCCTTGAAAATCACGCTCGACCTGGAAGGGGACCACGACCTCGACCAGATGCTGCCGACGATCCTCGACAGCCTGTTCGACATCTTCCCGCAGGCCGCCCGCGGCTACATCCTGCTGGCTGAAGGGGCCGACGGCCACCTGGTGCCCCGGGCCATCAAGCACCGCCAGAGCGAGTCGGGCCACAGCATGACCTTCGGCCCCATCAGCCGCAAGATGGCGCTGCACGTGATGTCGACCGCCGAAGCGCGATTGATGGACGAAGGCCCGCCCGAGGCGCCGAACGACGCGAACCAGTCGGTCTTCGAATATCAATCGCTGTCGATGATCTGCGTGCCGCTGATGGGTCCCTCGCGGCGGCCCTTGGGCATCGTCTATCTCGACACCACCGACGCCAAGCGCCGCTTTCGCCAGGCCGATCTCGACGTGCTGGTGAGCGTGGCCACGATCGCCGGCCAGGAAGTCGAATCGGCCAGCGCGCGCGTCGACGGCGCCGAACCGAGCACCTACTCACGCCACGGGACGGCCAAGGAAGTGCAGTTGCAGTTTTTGCCGCAACGGCGCCGGAGGTCAACGGCTATCGCTTCTACGACTACTACCAGCCCGCCGACGAGGTGGGCGGCGACTACTTCGGCTACATCCCGCTCGCCGATGGGCGGCTGGCGCTGGCCATCGGAGACGTGGCAGGCAAGGGGGTTTCAGCGGCCCTGTTGATGGCCCACTTCAGCTCCGAAGTGCGCTACTGCCTGGCGACGTCGGCCACGCCGGCGGCGGCCGTCGAGCAGCTCAACCAGGACCTGGCGCTGGAGCTGCAGAACTACCACTTCGTCACCTTCGCGCTGTGCGTGCTCGACCCCAACTCGCACCGCCTGACGCTGGTCAATGCCGGCCATCTGCCGCCGCTGCGCCGCCGCGGAACGCAGGTCGAAGAGCTGGGCAATGGCCAGGGCGGGCTGCCGCTGGGCTGCGACTTGAATCGCGGCTACGACCAAGTCGAGATTCCCATGGACCCCGGCGATACCGTGGTGCTCTACACCGACGGCATCAGCGAAGCCATGAACTCGGCCGGCGACGTCTACGGCTCGAAACGCATTCGTGCCGTGATCGCCCAAGCGCCCGCGGGGGTCGAGCAAGTCGGCCAGACGCTGCTGGACGACGTGCGGCACTTCGTCCGCGGCCGCCTGCAGAGCGACGACATCTGCCTGGTGTGCATCGCCCGCGATGACTGACGGCGGGATTTTCGAGCGCCACGGCTTTCCCGCTGGGCCAACTGTCCAGCGGGCCGTGGGGGGACACGACGCCGGCCGGGGACAATCACTCTAACTCGTGAACGTCGCCCAGCACCCCCCGGGGGATGCAAACAGTGAGCACGGTCAGTTCGCCGATGGCTTTGTGCTTCACGCCGCGGGGCACGTAGACGACGACCCCCTTGTGCAGCTCGATCGTTTCGTCGTCGAGCACCATCGTGCCCGAGCCGTCGATCACGTAGTAGAACTCGTCGGTTCGCTCGTGGAAGTGCAGCTTGGCATCGTGAATTTTCACCTGGTGCACTTCGGCCGCGGCGCCGTCCTTTTCTTCCACCAGGCAGCGGATTTCGCCACACGTTTCGGGCCAGGGTTTTGCGTCAACCGGATCACGCCGCAAAAACGCGCTTTTGGTCGCCATCAGCCCATCTCCTGGTTCGTTGCCGCCGAGCGGGCGGTTGCGTTATGTCAACAGCGTCGTGTGCAATGCATCCAGAAAGCGGTGCATGACTTGCGAGCATCATACTCCCTGGCCGAGGGCAATGCACGCGCCGGCGGGGCGTGGCCGATCTGACCCTGTGGAGGGGAGTCAGCCTCCGTGCGATCGGCCGCGCGCTGTTTGACAAGCGGGCGATTTTGTCGTTTAATTCCATTGGGTCATATCTGTTGATTTCGCGTTCGTCGATCTTCACGTACGTTTCGTCGTTTCGTCGATAGGCTGCTCGAGCGCGCGACGGAGGCAAGCTTTGCGCCGCAACCGGGTTTGGGCGGCGTGGCTTGTGCGGTTCCCGAAGTCGGATCCGGTTGGGGCAAACCACGGCTGATCAACGTCTTCCGCATCAGGGGGAAGGAGAAGCGCCATGGCATTGGCTACCCACACCGTCTCGATCAATCCAGCATTTCTGCAAGAGATCAAAGACGATCATCACGAGCTGCGGCAGTTGATGCACCACGCCTCGGCGATGTTCAGCCGACCGGAATGGATGCGCACCGAGCGCGACCGGCTGGTCCAGTTGTTGACCAAGCTTCGCGACCAGTTGGCGATGCACTTCTCGCTGGAAGAGGCCTACGGCTACTTCGAGGACGCCGTCAGCGCCGCGCCGCACTTGTCTCGCCGAGCCGAGGCCCTGCGCGCAGCACTTCACGCTGTACTCCGACTTCTGCCGCCTGGTCGACGAGGCCGAAGCCCGGCTCTATCACGAGTCGGCCCCCGCGCCGCGCAACTTGCCGGCGAGTACCGCGGCTTTCTGGCCACCTTCCACGAGCACGAAGCCCGCGAGAGCGAGCTGATCGTGGAAGCCTTCCAGGAAGACCTGGGCACGGGCGATTGACGACCGCCGCAGTGCCGCCCTAAGCGATGCAGTGCCGTGGAGAGTGCGCACGGGCGTTACACGTCGCGCTCGCGCTGGTGCTGCGCCCACAGAAGGGCCGCCAGCAGGGTGCCGATCAGCAGGCACGAGCCGCCGTTGCCGACGACCCACAGCCGCGGCATCCCCAGGTGCATGTCGGTGAAGAGGAACGCCGCGCCGTAGACCAGGTAACCCAGCGCGCTGAGCACGACCAGCGGCCGGTAGCGGACGACGTTGGCCGCCATCACCATCAGAACGATGCCGTGAAGGCCGTAGGTGAACGACACCTGCCGCATCACGGCCTCGATGGCCGGCGCCTGGGCCAGGTCGCCCAAGCCGAGCCAGGCGTGCCAGCCGGCCATCGACTCGCGCGGCATGAACACGGCGCCAAAGGCCATCACCTCAACCAGCCCTACCAACCGCAACACCCAGGTTTGCCCGCGCAGTAGTCCACCGCATCGCCTCGTGGTCAAACAAACCGGCCGATAGCAACGATCGTCGTACAATCCTACCACCAAGCCGCCGGCGAGCATGGCGTCGCGCAAGTTTGGGACCGCGAAAACCGATTTGCGCTGCCGTCAATTCGACGGCGCTTTGGTGCGGCGGGCCCGCAGCCAGCGCCAGCACGTTCGCCGCATCCTGCGAACCGATAAGCGCTTTCGTCGGCTCGGCGAACCATTGGCACGCCGTCTGCGTTTGAAGAATGCACGGGGGAACAGACAAGCAAGCGGCCGCCCGAGCGGCCAGGTTTCAGCAGCAAGACAAGGAGTCTGCAATGCGACGCTTCGTGATGACGATGGTTGTTTTGGGAATGCTTTTGGGCACCACCGGCGTGGCGATGGCCCACGGATATTACGGCCCGCGCCACGGTCATGGTCCGCGTGGCGTGGCGTATGCCCCCTATCGAGCTGGCGTCGGCCATGCGTTCCGACCTTATGGGGCGGCCGTTGTCGTGCCGAGTTACGGGCTTGGCTACGGCGTTCCCTACGGTGCCGGTTACGGCGCGGGCTACGGTCCGGCCTACGGCGGATACGGCGCCTATCCGCAAATCGGCTTCGGCATCAACACGGGCAATTTCGGCCTGTGGTATCAGCAATAGTTTGGCGTGAGGCCGGGCCAGCGGTCTCCCAACAGGCCCGATCCGGCCGATACCAAGCAAAAACGCCGGATCCGTCTCGATCCGGCGTTTCAGGTCTTGTCGCGTGATCTTCGCTTCGCTGGTTTATTTCTCGGCTTGGGCCGCCGGCGAGGCGAGCAGGTACTTGTCGAACCAGTCGGCCACGGTCTTGCTGTCCTCGAAGGGCAACGTCGCCCAGCCGTGGCCATAACCCTTCTTGACGACCAACTCGTGCGGCACGCCGGCGTCTTTGAGGCGATCCATCATCAGCTCCGACTGCTGCAAGGGCACCAGTTCGTCGGCGTCACCGTGGATGATCAAGGTCGGCGCGTCGTCGGCCGTCACGTGGTAGACGGGCGACATCTGGCGGCAGATTTTTTCGCGCGTTTCGAGGTCGACCGGCTTGAACAGCTTGGTCGCTTCGTCGACCTCCTTGAAATCGAAGGGCGGTTTGTACTTATGGTTGGGCTCGATGCCCAGCGACTTGATGCCCGGCTTGCCGTAATTCAAGAAGTCGGTCGGCGGAAAGAAGCAGGCCACGGCCTGCACGCGGCTGCTGGCCCGATCGACGCGGTCGCCCGCCTTCGGATCGCAAGTGTCGTCGCAGCAGCCGGCCATCAGAGACAGGTGCCCGCCGGCCGAGGCGCCGGTGATGCCGATGCGGTTGGGGTCGATCTTGAATTCGTCGGCATGCGCGCGAATGTAGCGAATGGCGCGGTTGATGTCCGAGACGCACTCGGGGATTGTGAATTTCGGCTGGCTGCCATGCACGACGGCGAAGGTGGTGTAGCCGCGGTGAATGAACTCGGTGACGAAGATCGGCTGGATCAGGTCATGCTTCGAAACCCAGCCGCCGCTGATGCAGACGATTACCGCCGCATGATTGGCGTTCTTCGTGGGCGTGAACACGTCCATGGTCAGCGCCGTGCCATACTTCCGCCCGTAGATCACGTCTTCCTTGCGGGTGTAAGCCTTGTCGGCCGCCGCGGCCGCAGCCACCGCGACCAGGCCCAACAGTCCCGCCGCCACGAGTCGATGGATTCGCAACATCACAACCGCTCCGCTAAAAACGTCACGACATTCGAATGAACCACCACGCTGGCGAAACCGCCACCGGCGGCTCGCCGCGCCACTCCATAGTAGTTTAACCAACCGCCACCACCCGACAAAAGACGCGCCCTCGCCGCGCCGTTTTTCCCTTTACCTTCCAGGGTCTCTTCCTCTGCGCTGCTCCGGGTCCTCCGCAGTGAACTGTCTACGTCTCTTCTCCTCGTCCTCCGGCCTCCGGCCTCTCCCTACCTTGCGAAAAAGTCATCGCGAATATCCTGTAGCGCCGGAAACTTCTGCCGGTAGGCCAGCAGCGGCTCCAACTCCACCTCGGCCGTGATCAGCTGTTGGCCTTCGCCCGCCTCGGCCAGCGTCTCGCCGCGCGGACCCACGATCAGGCTCCGCCCCCCGTAGCGGGCGATGGGATCGTTACCCGCGCGGTTAACCCCCACGACGTAGCACAAGTTCTCGATGGCCCGGGCCCGCAGCAGGGCCAGCCAGTGCCCCTCGCGGGCATGCGGCCAGTTGGCGATCACGATCAACAGCTCGACGCCCGAGCGGACTGCCTCGCGAAAGGCTTCCGGAAAGCGCAGGTCGTAGCAGACGAACGGCGCGGCGCGAAAATCGCGCCACTCGAAAATCTCGATGGCCTCGCCCGGCTCGTAGTGCTCCGTCTCGCCGGCAAAGCGAAACGGGTGCATCTTGGCATAACGGGCCAACGTTTCGCCTTCGGGCCCGCAGCCGATCGCCTCGTTGCGCCCCTTGCCGCCGCGACCCTGCGTGACAACGCCGCCCAGCGTGAAGATGCCGTACTTTTGCGACAGGCTGCTGAGGAACTCGAGCGTGGGCCCGTTCTTGGCTTCGGCGATCTGCGCCACGTTCATACTGAAGCCCGTGGCGAACATTTCGGGCAGCACGACGAGCGAGCCCGGTTCGGGCCGGGCTTCTTCCAAGAGCCTGGCCACGCGGTCGTAGTTGGCCTGCTTGTCCTCCCAAAAGATATCCAGTTGGCAGCCGATGATTTTCATGGTCAGCCTCGTACGATGTTCGTCAGTCCGCGCACCAGCCGCCCTATGCCTTGGGCGATGGTATCCGCGTCGAGCGCGCCATAAGCCACGCGCAAGTAGCAGCCCGCCTCGATGCCGAAGGTCGTGCCGGGGATCACGGCCACGCCGAAGTCGCGCACCAGCCGTTCAACGATGGTCATGTCGTCCAGCCGGGTGTCGACCCGCAATAGGAAATAAAACGCCCCCAGCGCCGGTGGAATCGTGCAATAAGAGCGCACGGCGTCGAGCTCGGCGAGCACGCGGTGCCGCACTTCGCCGACGCGTTCGACGTGTCGCCGGCAGAACTCGCGTCCGGCCTCCAAGGCGCCCACGGCAACCTGCTGCGAGACCACCGGCGGGCAGATGAGAATCGTGTCCTGCGCCTTGCGGATGGCCACGGTCAGCGCCTCGGGAATCACCATGTAGCCGACCCGCCAACTCGCCATGCCGTAGGCCTTCGACAGTGAATAGAGCGAGATCGTGTGTTCGGCCGCGCCGCGCAACGAGCCGGGCGAAAAATGTTCGGCGCCGTCGTAGACGAAATACTCGTAGGCCTCGTCGCTGACGTGGTAAATGCCCCGCCGCCGGCACAGCTCGTTGACGGCCACCAGCGCCTCGCGCGCAGTAGACGGCGCCCGAGGGGTTGTTGGGCGAGATGGTGACGATGGCCCGCGTGCGGTTGGTGACGGCGGCCTCGATGGCCGGCAGGTCGAGCTGGTAGTTGGCGTCGAGCGGCACCACCACGGCGCGGCAATTGAGCATGGCCACGGCCATCTCGTGGTTGAAGTAGTAGGGGGCCAGCAGGATGATCTCATCGCCCGGGTCGGCGATGGCCAGCAGGGCGTTAAAAAACGCCATGTTGCCGCCGGCCGTCACGACAACCCGGCTGGCGACGTCGGCCGTGCCGCCGGCGATGATGCCGTTGTCGGCCTCGAGCTTCACTTCCAGCCGCTCGACCAGCTCGGCGATGCCCTCGACGCTCTTGTACTTGTGGTTTTCCGGATCGGCCAGGAAGCGGACCAGCCGTTCGGTCGCTTCGCGCGGCGGCCCGTAATGCACGACTCCCTGGCCGAGCGAGATCGTTCCCGGGTGGCGGCGGATCAGCTCGGCAACGATGGGGATGATCGGCCGTTGAACGGCCTCCATGCGTGCAGAACGAGGATAGGTCAACGCGGGAGACTCCGTGGGCCAGGGGTCGAGGCGGGTCGGGCCGTGCTTGGATGATAGCGTGTCGCGCCCGCTCGACAAATCGCCCGGCACGGCCGCGGCCGCCGTCGGGGCATGGCGCCGTACCCGCTTTCGTGGGAGTTTCTCGCTAGCACGCGTCTGTCGCCGAGCGCGATTCGCCTTTGCCGGCGGCCGCGAATCGGTTACATACCCCAGACTTTTTCCCCCACTGCCGGAGCGACGCCCATGCCCCGCCATTCCGCCCACCGAAGGTCCCTAACGCCCGGTCTTCGCCCCGCCCTGGTCCTGGCGCTGGCGCTGGGCTCGACGGGGCTCGTTTCGCAGGCTTCGGCCCAGACGGCCCGCCAGTGGTCGACCTTGCGAATGTTGATGGTCGAGTCGGAAGTGGCCGCCGCCGGCGTGAAGAACCCGGGCGTGCTGGCCTCGATGCGTGCCACCCCGCGTCACGAGTTCGTGCCGGCAGACGTGCGACCGTACGCCTACATGGACATGCCGCTGCCGATCGGCCAACGGCAGACGATTTCGCCGCCGTTCATCGTGGCCTCGATGACCCAACAGCTCGATCCTCGGCCGGAGGACCGCGTGCTGGAGATTGGCACGGGCAGCGGCTACCAGGCCGCCGTGCTGGCCGGGCTCGTCAAGGAGGTCTACACGATCGAGATCGAACCCCTGCTGGCCCAGCGGGCAGGTGAGACGTTTCGCCGGCTCAACTACCGCAACATTCACCTCAAGACGGGCGACGGCTATCAGGGCTGGGCCGAGCATGCCCCGTTCGACAAGATCATCGTCACCTGTTCGCCCGAAAAGATTCCCCGCCCGCTGGTCGACCAATTGCGCGACGACGGGCGGATGGTGATTCCCATCGGCGAGCGCTTCCAGCAAACGCTGTACACCATGCACAAGCGCGACGGCCAGATGGTCGTCGAGTCGCGCGAGCCGACGTTTTTCGTGCCGATGACCGGCCAGGCCGAATCGCTCGGCAGCGGGACCGACGCGCCCGAGCCGGTCACGCCGATCTCGAACGGCGATTTCGAAACCATGCTCGCGCCGGGCAAGCCGGACGGCTGGTACTACCTGCGCCAGGCGACGATCGTCGACGGCGGCCGCCCGCAAGGCAAGCGGGCGATCCTGTTTCGCAACCGCGTCGAGGGGCGCAACGCCCAAGCCTTGCAAGCCATCGGCGTGGACGGCCGCCGCGCATCGGAAATCGTCGTCGACCTGTGGGTCAAGGCCCACAAGGTCGCCCCGGCCAAGGGCCAGGCTCAGGGCGCGGTGCTGGTGGTCAACTTCTTCGACGACCAGCGGGCGCCGATCAGCCAGCAGAGCGTCGGCCCCTGGTCGGGCACGTTCGACTGGCAGCAGAAGAGCGCGCGACTTAAGGTGCCGCCCAAGGCCAGCTCGGCCATCGTCGCCGTGGGCATGCTGGGCGTCACCGGCGAGCTGACGTGCGACGAGATCAGCATCAAGGCCGCCGGCGAGCGCACGGCGAAACGCTAAGCGCCTTGCGAAGCCGCGAGCAATTGGATATCGGGGCGCGAGCGTTCAACCGTTTGCGGCTTAACAGCGCCGCGCGCGATTTGCTTCACGCGGGCCGCCCTTCGATCACGCTGACATCGGCTTTGGTCGGCGTAATCGACGTCAATTGAAAGCCCGCATCGGCAAACAGTTTCCGATACTCGCCTTCCGTGCGCTCCTTGCCGCCGGGGAAGACGAGCATGTTCAAGTCGAGCAGTTTGGCGAAGCTGGGATCGTTGCCCGGCGGGATGACGTTCTCCACGACCAGTAGCCGCCCTGCGGGCCCGATCGCGCGGCGGATGTTCGCGAGAATCTGGTGCGACTGCTCGTCGGTCCAGTCGTGGATGATGTGCCGCATCAGGTAGGCGTCGGCTCCCTTGGCGACCGACTCGAAAAAGTTGGTGGGCACCACTTGCAGCCGCTCGGCCAGGCCGGCGGCCGCGATCTGCGGCCGGGCCCGCTCGACCACGCCCGGCAGGTCGCAGAGCATGCCGCGCATCTTCGGATGGCGCTTCGAGCACGGCCCGCAGCACGCTGCCGTTGCCGCCGCCGACGTCGGCCAGCACGCCGATCGACGAAAAGTCGTAAGCATCGAGCATGGCGCCGGTCTCGCGGCCGTGAACGCCGACCATCGCCTCGTCGAACGTCTTGGCCTGTTCGGGATGTTTCGAGAGCCAATCGAAGATCGGCTCGCCGTAGGTTTTTTCGAAGGCATTGCGCCCCGTCTGAACGCAGTAGAGCAAGTGGCCCCAACAGGTGAAGTGCTCTTCGCCGAGCATGATGGCCAACGAGCGCTGCGAGCCGGGCACGTCGCTTTGCAGCCGCTCGGCGGTCGCGGTGGTGGCAAAGCGCCGCTCGGCGTCCTCGCGAAAGATGCCCACGCTGGCCAGCCCGCGCAACAAGCGATAGAGGGCGGCCGCATCGGTTTTGGTGGCCGCGGCCAGATCCTCGGCCGTCCGCGGGCCTTCCTTCACCAGGTCGGCGAGCCCCAATTTGGCCGCGACCGAGACCATCTGCGAGGTCCAGTAACCGGTCAAGATCGTGGAAAGCACGTCGGGGGTCATGAGATGCGCCCTCCTGGAAAGGTTCGCGAGCGTGAGCGGACCGAATTGTAGCCAGTCAAGCATGACAGCGTCCACCCGCCTATAATTCGCGCCATGAGCGCGCTGCCGCCGAAACGCCGTTGGTTCCGCTTCAGCTTCAGCTTGTGGACGCTGTTCGTGTCATTCACGATCTTCTGTCTCATTCTCGGCTGGATCATTTCGAACCTGAATTGGATTCGCCAGCGCCGCGCCATCGCCGACCCCGAGCCGGGCAGGCGGCTTTGGCGATGGCCGGCGCCGAAAGGCCGAGCACCGGGCACGCTGTGGCTCTTTGGCGAGACGGGCTGGCAGAATCTTCAGCTCTACTGCGAGACCGAGGAAGAAGCGGCCCGCATGCGCAAACGGGCGCAGCAGCTCTTCCCGGAGGCGAAGCTGTCGGTGACCGTCCGGAAGCACGAACGCCGGCAGTCCCAGTGACGTGTGTCGGACCGACGTGTCGAAATGGCGTGCGTGTAACGGCTGTCGCAACTGCCGCGCCTTGGAGCTTTGGACGAGTTTTCAGCAGGTTGATCGATGAGATGAGTTTTTCGTGACGTTTGAGTACGAAGTTTTTCGGCCGCAAGACCTTCTGGGACAAATGCTGGAAACGAACGAATTGTGGCACGGTTGCGCCAGGCGGGGAAGACCGATTCGCCACCGCGCCCGCCGCATCCGCCGGCATAACGTGGCGATCTACTGTTTTTGCCATTGCGGGTCTACTGGTTAAGCAGTAGACTCGCGATTCGTGACTCCACGGATCCGCGGTTTATGAGCGAGACACTGTCATGGTTCGTCCCAAACATCGGAATCCGACGCCCGGAGAATTGGAGATCCTGAGCATCCTGTGGGAGCACAGTCCGCTGACGGTGCGCGAGGTGCGCGAGGTTCTCAATCGGCGGCGGCCACGGGCCTACACGTCGGTGATGAGCCTGCTCAACGTGATGGCGGAAAAGGGCCTCCTGGCCCGCAAGTCGTCGGGCAGAGCCTTTGTTTACCTGCCCAAAGCGGGCCGCGCGAAAACGATGCGCCGCATGCTTGGCGACTTGTTGGGGCGGGCATTTGAAGGATCCGCCAGCCTGCTCGTGGCGCACTTGCTGGAAGAAGCAAGTCCGGACGCCGAAGAGCTGGCGATCATCCGCAAAACCCTGGCCGAGTATGAAAGCCAGCAGGAGAACCGTTGATGATGCCGCAATTCCTTCTATCCGAGCCGACCGTGCATGTGCTGGCGCAGGTGGTGCTGCACTTTCTTTGGCAAGGCGCGCTATTGGGGCTCTTGGCCGCGTGCCTGCTTCACGTTTCGCCGATCCGCACGGCACACGCGCGTTATGCGTTTCACTGCGGGCTGTTGCTGCTATTGGCCGTTTGTCCGCTGGTCACCTGGAGTGGCATCTGCGCCGGACCGGTGGTCATAGTCGAAATTCAGGGAGAGTCGGCCAAGGAAGCCGGCGACGGCGCTGTTTTCGCGGAAGCGGAAGCAAGCACCGCCGAATCGATTGCTATGCAATCGAACGCTGCGCAACCGAACGCTGTGCAATCAATCATTCGGCCACCCGACTCGCGGCTGCGCGTTGCCGAACCCTGGCTCGTGCGCCAGCGCGGGTTGATCGTGATAGCGTGGCTGGCGGGGATTTGCTTCATGGCCACGAGACTGCTCCTGGGCGCCATCGGCGTGTGCACGCTCGCGCGGCGACGGAAACCGATACCACCGGAGCTGGCGTACCTTGTCGAGCGATTGTCGCGGCAGTTGGCGTTTCACGTGCGTCCGCCGGTGCACGTCGTCGAGCGAATCTCGCAAGCCGTGGCGGCGGGAATCTTCAAGCCGATGGTGCTGTTGCCGGCCTCGTGGATTTGCAAGCTGCCGAGCGAGGTGCTGGAGGCAGTCATCGCGCACGAGCTGGCGCACCTGCGGCGTTGGGACCTTCCGATCAACTTCATGCAACGTGTGGTTGAAACCGTGTTGTTCTTTCATCCGGCAGTGTGGTGGTGTTCGCGCCGGCTGCGCATCGAGCGCGAAATGTGTTGTGACGAGCTGGCGCAAGCGGCGGTCGGCAATCGTTTGGTTTATGCCAAGGCATTGGCTTATTTGGCACATCAGCAAAGCTCATCTGTTGAGTCCTTGTTGGCGGCCGGAATAGGAGGCAAGAAAATGGTGCTCTTGGACCGAATTTGCAACGTCCTGGGGATGATGCCCGGCCGCCATGGCCGACTCTATGGGCCAAGTTGCGCGTTAGTCGGAGCCGTGGTGACATCACTCGCCTGGATTGCTGTTTTTGGGTTGCCCGCCCAATGGCAGTCTCGGACCTCGAATGCAGATGACGAGAAGGTGATCGTGGCAAATGCTGAACCCCGCACGCCGCCTGAAGCGGCCAAAACCACGTTGCCCACTGATGCGATCGAACAAAGCACTTCGCTCGACGAAGTTAGTCAAGCCTCGGAGTTGCTCACGCTGCAGCACCTGAAATTCAAGAGCTACTGGGATTTGAGCCTCGATGAGGCGGTCAAGAGCGCAGTGGCCAATGCCAAGGCCAGTCGGTCGCTGGTGGGGCGTTTCAGGAGCTCGGTCTGCGACCACGGTGCGCAAACCGGCGAAGCCCAGCAAATGCCAGCCGCCGAGGGCGTGTCGTCTGCTCGCATCAACGTTGACGTGAGCCTGGCCGAGCTCGAAATCGGAATGCTCAACCTTCTCACCGATACCGAAAACGTATATTGGGAACTGTCGTTTGCCTGGCGCAATCTGGAGACCTCGAATACTGCGTTGAACAGTGCTCGTCAAACCTGGAAGGAAACCCATTTGCGGTACATCGCGGGGACCAGCGATGGCGAAGCCAAGGAAGAATCGCAAGCTCGCGAGCAATACTTTCAGTTCAAGAGCACGACGCAAACGTTGCTTAACGAACTATTGCGGGCCGAGAGTCGCCTGCGTTACGTGATGGGAGTCTCGTCGGCGGATGGGCGGTTGATCCGCCCGACTGATACGCCGACGGTAGCCAAGGTCAGCTTCGATTGGCGTGAAATTACGGAGGAAGCGCTGGCCCACAGTCCTGAACTACGCCGGCAGAAATGGCGAATCAAACAGCAAGAGTTGCAAATCATCGCCGCTAAGAAACTGCTGCAACCTCGCTTGGACTTGAACGGTACGTATCGTTGGCTGGGCCTTGCCGATCAGCTGCAGGGTCAGGAAGATAGCACGTTCAACGTCGACAGTCCCTTGTCACTCGCCGACAGCAGCGAGGCCGAAACGTTCGACAGCGGGCAACCTCAGGAATTTGCCTTGGGACCCCAGATGACGATGCCCTTGGGCCTTCGCAAGGAATTATCCGTGATTCGCGCCTACCAGTTGAGTCTCGCCCGCGAACGGGCCAAGCTGCAAGAAGAGGAGATGAATGTTTCGCACCGGCTCGCCGACGCCATGCGGCAATTGGAGCTGAGCTATGAACTGACACAAACCAACTTCAACCGCACGTTGGCCGCCGATCGCCAGATGGAAGCGGTGCAGGCGGCGTTCGAGGTCGAGACGGTCACGATCGATCAACTCTTGGAAGCCCAACGGCGGCGGGCGGACGCTCAAACAAGTTATTTCCGCACGCTCTTGGACTATCAGCGAGCCATCATTGCCGTGCATTATCGCAAGGGTTCGCTGCTGTAATGCAAAGCCATTTTCCAGCTCATCCGCAGGATCAGGCTTTCATCTTGCGGGCGGCCAGGACAGGATCACTTGTCAGGGACAGCTTGACGACTTTGCCGATATCGGCCGCTTTGTCGAGGCCGAGTATGATTTTGACGGAGTGGCGCCCTCCGCGTCCGTCGACGGCCGGGGAGCGGTTTTCGGAAATGGCCGCCACCGCCGACCAAGCGTCCTTTGCCGTCCACTTGTCTCCGAATCGCACACGTTTCGCGAGAAGGGCCATCAAACCACGGTTTCTGAAACGCCAGACGGGCCAGCTACGATCGCGACATGGCATCGTGCTCGGTGCATCTCATACGCGGCGTTTTTCTTTCGCTATTGGTGCACGCTGAATGAAACGCAGGCCCAAAGCCGCGATCCCGCTCACACGTGGCGCCGGCCGGCCTGCTCCAGCGCGGGCGGCAAGGCGCGGGCCAGCCGGCGGCCGAGACGCCCCAGGCTGATCGCGGCGCTGGTCACGCCGGCGACCGCCAGCATCCGCACCACGCGCCACGCCGTGCGCAGCAGGTGCGGACGGCGAATGCACAGCCGGTAGACATAGCCCCACGACAGGGCCAGCACGCGCAGCCGCTCGACGGGCCGCTCGACGCGCCGCACCGCCATGCGGCTCAAGTGCCAGAACATGTAGCCCCACATCGCCACGGCCGCCCGCGCGCTGTGCGGGGCGTGACTGTTGGGCCGCCAGCGCTTGTAGATCACGGCCTCCTGGTTGCCGACCACGGCATGGCGCAGGCAGATGTCGGCCAGCCACAGCACGTCGGCGCCCCAGTAGGGAAACGAGCCGTATTCGCCGACGTGCTCGCGGACCCAGGCCGTGCGCCACAAGCCAAAGATCCAACTGGCCGCATGATCGGCGTACAACAGCTTCAAATTCGCCAACCGCGAATCGCCCGTGGCCGGCCGATCGGGCGGCTCGCTGCACAATGTGCCGTCTTCGCGGATGTGGAACACGGCCGGCGTGGCCAGCACGGCCGCCGGCGCCGTGGCCAACGCGCCGGCCAGCGCCGCTACGTACGTGGCATTCCACTTGTCATCGTGCGAGGCCCACATGAAGTACTCGCCGCGGGCCCGCTCGAGCACCAGGCGAAAATTCTCGCCCGGCCCCACGTTCGTGGCGTTGCGGAAATACTTGACCCGCGGGTGGACTTCCGCCAGCGCCCGGCAGTAGTCGCCGGTGCCGTCGGTCGAGGCGTTGTCCGAGACGATGATCTCGACGTTGGGATACGTTTGGGCCAGCAGCGTATCGACCGCCGCCCGCAAATGGGGCAGGCCGTTGTAGACCGGCAATCCAATCGTCACTAGTGGCTGCGCGCTCATCGCACGAACCTCTCCACGACAATTTGTGATATCCGCTCGCACGGCGGTAAGCGGTTCGACGGGCTGCCCGGCTTTCAAGCGGCCCGCTTCAGATAGGCTCCCGGCCAGTAGGTGACGCGGTCTTGCACAAGCCCCTCGTTGAAGGCGATCGTCGGTTCTTCGATGGCAAACTCTCGGTTCCGCGCGGCGAACTCGCGGGCCGCCTCGCGCGGGTTGTTCCACGTCCAGTCGGCGGCGGCGCAGGGCGCCGGCCAGGTCGTGCATGATGCCGTCGGTCGCCACGATGTACGAACCCGGCGTCACCAGCCGCCCGTAGGCCTCCAGCTCAGCCGCCACGTGGGCCTTCGTGTGGCACGAGTCGAGCAGCACCAGCACCGCCTCGTTCGGCGCGATCATGCCGGCCACGCGATCGACGACCGCCGGATCGATCGAGCTTCCCTCGACCAGCGCGATCCGCTCGGCCAGCGGGTGGGCTTCGATGGCCCGGCGATTGTGCGGACGGATCTCGACGTCGATGCCGATCACGCGGCCCTTGTCCATGGCCTTCAACAAGCTGGCATAAAACACCAGCGAGCCACCGTGGGCCACTCCGGTCTCGACGATCACGTCGGGCCGCACGACATGGATTACTTCCTGGATGCGCAGCATGTCCTCGGGCAGTTGAATGACGGGGCGGCCCATCCAGCTGAAGCTGTAGACGTATTTCGTGTCCCAGCCGACGCGCAGCCAAGCCCGGCTGACCGCGGCAAAGGCTTCGCGGCTGGCGAAGGGATATTCGCGCGCTGTGCCGTCTTCGACGACGCGCACGACCGCCCGCTCGTAGTCGACCGTCAGCACGCGGCCACCTCCCGTGCCCGGCGGGCGCATTCGACCAGCGCCGGCAGATCGTCCAACAACGACGCCGGGCGGAAGGCGAACTCTTCGCGGAGCCGCTCGATCGAAATCGGCGGAAAGGCCGCCGCGGCGGCTCCCACGACGTACCGCACGCGGCAAGGCGTGACGGCGGCCAGCCGTTCGGCCAGCGTCGCGTGCGTGACGTTCTGGCCGCTGGCCAGGTTGTAGAGGCGATGCCGCCCCTCGACGGCGATCCGCGGCACGATCTCGGCCACGTCTTCCAGGCTGACGTAGTCCTTGGCCGATTCGGGCCCGCCGCGCAGGGTGACTTCGCCCTCGTTGACCGCGGCGCGGATCACGCTGGGCAGAAAGTTGTCCGAAGCGTCGAGCGGCCCATAGACGTTGGCCAGCCGCACGACCTTGGCCGGCCGCCCGGCGTGCAGGCACAGCGATTCGCCCATCAGCTTGCTGAGGTTGTACAAGTCGTCGGCCCGCTGCGGATCGACGGCCAGCGCGGCCGATTCCTGGCCGAACGGCAAGTGACCGTCGCTGGCAGCCAGGTTCTGGTAGACGCGCGTCGACGACAGATACGTGAGCGAGTCGAAGCGGGCGTCGCGCAGCAGCTCGTTCAGCAGGCAGACGTGCGCCGCCACGGTGTCGAAGGGGCGCGACCGAAAATCGGCCGTCACGCCGACGGCGTAGATCACGTGGCCCAGCCGGCCCGTGCCCAATAGCGCGTTGCGCCGGGGCGACTCGACCTCGTGGCCGCCGTCGGCCAGCGCTGCGGCCAGCCGCGAGCCGATGAAACCTTGGGAACCGAGGACGGTGAAGTGCATGGTGGGGATTTTTGGGGTTGGAGAGCGGTGTGCAGGTGAGTTCTGCCAAACCGGCAAGCGCGGGGCCGGCCGGGACGGCTTGAATGGCGGTTGGGTAGGTTGAGTAAAGGAACGCGCTAAGCCACTTTCAATTCGGGGATCGGAATGATGAAGCGGCCGCCACCGTGGCGGTAGGCGGCCTGCTGGGCCAGGATTTCGTCGGCAAAGTTCCAGCTCAACAACAACACGTAGTCCGGCTGCGACTCGACGAGCTTCTCGGGCGCGTGAATCTTCAGGTGCGTGCCCGGCGTGTAGCGGCCCTGCTTGAACGTGCTGCGGTCGACGACGAAGTCGACCATGTCGGGGCCGATGCGAAAATAGTTCAACAACGTGCTCCCCTTGGCGCTGGCACCGTAGACGACGATTCGCCGGCCTTCGGATTTCAACTTGTGCAGCAATTCGACCAGCTCGTGGCGGAGCCGCTCGACGCGCTGGCCGAACGATTGGTAGTACTCGGCCCGCTCGACTCCCCAGGCTTGCTCCTCGGCCAGCAGCGCGGCCACGCGGCTCGACGGCTCGCCCTGTTTGCCGACGAACAGCCGCAGCGAGCCGCCGTGAATCGCGATCCGCTCGACGTCGTGAATCACCAGGTCGTGCCGTTCGAGCAGCTTTTTGAGCGACGTCAGCGAGAAATAGCAAAGATGCTCGTGGTAGATCGTGTCGAACTCGGTCTGGTCGACCAGGTCCTTGACATAAGGCACCTCGATCACGGCCACGCCCGAGTCTTTGAGCACGATCCGCAAGCCCTCGACGAACCCGTTGAGGTCGGCCACGTGTGCCAGCACGTTGTGGGCGTGCACGATGTCGGCCTGCTGGCCGCAGTCGGCCAGCTCGAGCGCCAGCCGCTGAGTGAAGAACCGCGCCAGCGTCGGCACGCCGTGATCGCGCCGCGCCACTTCGGCGACGTTCGCTGCCGGCTCGATCCCCAGCACCGGGATGCCGGCCTGGTGGTAATTTCGCAGCAGGTAGCCGTCGTTGCTGGCAATTTCAATCACCAGGCTCGTCGAGCCGCAGCTTGCCGCCGGCCATCACCTGGCTGGCCAGCTCGCGGGCATGGCCGAGCATCGTCTCGGAGAACGACGAGAAGTAGACGTACTCGCGAAACAGCTCTTCCGGCGGCACTGTCTCGGTGATCTGCACCAGCGCAGCAGCGCGGGCAGTGCACCAGGTCGAGCGGATAGCGCGGCTCGACGGCGCCCAGTTGCTCGTCGGTCAACAGGCGGTTGGCCAGCGGCAGGTGGCCCAAGGTCAAGATCGGCGTCAGGCCGACCTGGCCGCAAGAGCGACAGACGGGGCGTGCATCGTGCATATTCCCGGCTCCAAGTAGTTGCGATACCAATCGATCGTCCGCGCAAGTCCCGCCTCGAGTTCGAACAGCGGCCGCCAGCCCAGCTCGCGGCGCGCCTTGGCCGCGCTCAGGTATTGGTGCCGGATTTCGTGCCGTGCTTCGCCGAGCACGTGCGGCTGGGCCGCGACTCCCAGCTGCGCGGCGATGGCCCGCACCAGGTCGAGCACCGTCAGTTGCAGCTCGTTGGAAAAATTGAACGCCTCGCCGGCCAGTTGAGGCCGCCGCGCAAGCTCCTCGGCCAACAGCATGTACGCCGCGGCGCCGTCCTCGACGTAGAAGTAATCTCGCACGAACAGCCCGTCGGAGCGGATGATGGGCCGCCCGCCGCGCAGCAGGGAGCGGATCGTGCCCGGCACGATGCGGTTCCAGTTCAAGTCGCCGCCGCCGTAAAAATTGCCGCACCGCGTCACTGCCACCGGCACGCCGAAGGTCTCGGCATAGCTGCGGGCGATCAGGTCCGCGCAGCTTTTGCTGCAGTCGTACGGGTGGCGGCCGGCAAGCGGCGCGTCTTCGCGGTAGGGCAGCTCGTCGTGCTCGCCGTAGGCCTTGTCAGACGAGGCCGTGACGATCTGCTTCACGGCCGGGCTGCGGCGGCAGGCTTCCAGCAGCGACCAGGTGCCGCGGACGTTCGTCTCGAAGGTCGAAACCGGGTTGCGGTTGGCCACGCCGACGATGGCCTGGGCCGCCAGGTGGAAGACCGTGTCGATTTCGTACTCGCCCAGCACGCGTTCCAACAATGCCTGGTCGCAGACGTCGCCGCGGACGATCCGCACGCGGTCGGCCGCGCGGCTGCGGACCAGCTCGCACTGCGGCATCCAATCGCGCACCAGGCAGACCAGCTCGGCCCCCGCTTCGAGCAGCCGCGCCACCAGCCAGCCGCCGACCAGTCCGGTGGCGCCGGTGACGAAAGTCGGGCGATCGCGCCAGAAGCCGCTGGCGCCCGAGGTGTTTGCCGAGTTCATGCCGCCCATACTTTCCAGGGGGCGCTGCCCCCATCCCACAGGGCTTCGAGTTGCCGCTTGTCGCGCAGCGTGTCCATGCACTGCCAGAATCGGTCGTGGCGGTAGGCGGCCAATTGGCCTTCGGCCGCCAGCCGCTCGAGCGCCCCGCCTTCCAGGCTGCACGGATCGCCGTCGAGGTAGTCGAAAATCTTCGGCTCGCAGACCATGAAGCCGCCGTTGATCCAGCCTTCGCCGGCTTGCGGCTTTTCGGTGAACTGGCCCACGCGGTCGCCCTCGAACAGCAGGCCGCCGAATCGGGCCGGCGGGCGCACGGCCGTCACCGTGGCCACGCGGCCGTTCTGGCGGTGAAAGCGGAGCAAGTCGCGGATATCGACGTCGCCCACGCCGTCGCCGTAGGTGACCATGAACGTGCCGGCGTCGAGCCAGCGGCGCATGCGGCGCACGCGGCCGCCGGTGTTGGTGTCGAGGCCCGTCTCGACCAGGTGCACCTGCCAGTCCTCGCACTCCTTGGTGTGCGTTTCGACGTTGCCGGTGGCGAGGTTGATCGAGAGGCTGCCGGCCAGGGCGTAGTAGTCGAGAAAGTGGCGCTTGATGGCGTCGCCTTTGTAGCCCAGTGCCACGACGAACTCGTTGAAGCCGTAGTGCGCGTAGTGCTTCATGATGTGCCACAGGATCGGACGGCCGCCGATTTCGACCATCGGCTTCGGCTTGACCGTCGTCTCCTCGGCCAACCGGGTCCCCAATCCACCGGCAAGAATCGCGACGCGCACCGGAACTTCCTTGTCGAAGGCGTGAAACGCGGCAGAGCTGGGCCAGGTTTTGGGCCGGCCCTCGGCTTGTGCGGCCCATCCCTGGACCGCCCGCGTCCGTCGAAGCAAGCGGGTCATTTTCGAGGCGGGCGGATCGTACTGGATCGCCCGATGCCGGTCAATCGTGATGGCATGGCGCCCGCTTGTTCGCAGAAAAAGGGGGACGGCAGGACGGGAGTCGTTTCCGCGGATTCTTCTGTCATGCAGGGTGCCACTGCTGGCTTGTCCAGCAATGCGAAATCACGGGTGTCTGCTACGCAGCCGCCCGTGGCACCCATTGCAAGCCCATGGCAATCAAGCGCGGTCGGTCGACGAGTCGGAAACGACTCCCGTCCCCCCTGTTTCTGCTGGCATCGTGAGCGGCGCAGCGCGGTCCTCTCGGGCCGGCCGCCGGAAACTCCCGGCCGGCGGAACGGCTGGCTATAATGGGCGACGAGCCCGCCAGCTTTGTCCTCCGAAAATCGCCCGCCCGCCGCCTGCTAGCAGGAGTTTGCATCAATGAGGCCCGGCTCCTCTGTTTGCGCCATGGTCCTGTGCATGCTGGCGTTATCGGCCCTGGCCGGCGATGGCAACCGGCTGGCCTATCTCGACGAGAGCGATCCGTTCTACGTCTCGCGCAGCTTTCCCAAGCTGACGACGCCCCAATGGTTTGGCGAGCCGGGCGTCGAGGCGGTGGCCATCCTGGCCATCGACGACATGCGCGAGATTGACAAGTGGGAAGCCTACTTGCGGCCGATCCTCGATCGTTTGAAGAAGGCCTATGGCCACGCGCCGTTGAGCATCATGACGGTGAAGATCGACCCGCGCCATCCGCACCTGCAGACGTGGCTCGGCGAAGGCGTCAGTCTCGAGGTGCACACCTACACGCATCCCTGCCCGATTCTGCAGAAGGGGGATTTTGCCGCAGCCAAGGCCACCTACGACCGCTGCGTCGACCAGATGGCCGCGATTCCCCGCAGCAGGCCGGTGGCGTTCCGCGTGCCCTGCTGCGATTCGCTCAACACGCCCAGCCCGCGATTCTTCGCTGAAATCTTCAACCGTACGACGCCCACGGGCAACTTCCTGGCGATCGACAGTTCGGTGTCGAATGTCATCACGGCCAACGATCCCGAGCTGCCGGCGGAGCTGCGCACCGACGAGGCTTCGCGCGAGCTGTTTCGCCGCTACCTGCCGCCGGCCTTTGCCACCACGATCGAAGACTATCCCTATCCCTACGTGATCGGCCGGCTGTGCTGGGAGTTTCCCATCGTCGTGCCCAGCGACTGGAGCGCGCAGAATCGGCAACAGCCCAAGAATCCTCGAACCGTCGGCGACCTGCAACGGGCCCTCGATGCCGCGGTCGTCAAGCGGGGCGTCTTCGCGCTGGTGTTTCATCCCTACGAGTGGATCGACAACAAGCAGATCGTCGAGCTGGTCGACCGCGCGATCCAACGACACGGCGACAAGCTGCGGTTCCTCAACTTTCGCGAGGCCAACGAGCGCGTCGACAAGAACCTGCTCGGCGGCCAATCGCTGCGCACGCCCCAGGGCGGCGACAACGGCGTGCGGATGATCGACTTGAACCAGGACGGCTTCGTCGACGTCGTGATCGGCAACAACGAGCGCCGCCAGACCCGCATCTGGTTGAATAAGGAGCAAAAGTGGGGCGTGCGCAATGACTTTCCCACAACTATCACCGCAACCGATGCCTCCGGTGCCTCGCGCGACGAAGGGGCACGTTTTGGCGTCTTGCACGCCGATGGCGGGCCCAGCGTGATCGTTCATACGGCATTAGAGCGTCGCGGCTGGCGCTTCCACATCGACAAGTGGGTCGAAGACCCCGCGCTGGCCACAGGGCTCATGCTCGACGGCAAGCCCGTGCTCGCCAGCCGCGATGGCCGCGACGGCGGCGTGCGGCTGCGCGATCTCGACGGCGACGGCATCTGCGAGCTCGTGGTGGGCCATCCTGACCATCAGGCCGTGTTCCGCTTCGACGCGGCCAAGGGCTGGTCGCGGCTGGCGTTCACGCTGCCCGAGGGCACTGCGATTGTCGACGCCGAGGGCGCGACGCGGGGCTGCGGTTCGTCGACATCGACCAGGACGGGCAGCTCGACGTGCTTTTCTCGAACGAGGACCACTACGGGGCCTGGTTGTTCACTTCGCTGGAAAAAGGGTGGTCACACAAGCTCGTTGACGGGCCGCGCGACGCTGAAGGCGCCATTCCCATGATCGCCCGCAATGGCGCTAACAACGGTGCCTGGCTGCACGATCGCAAGCTGCTGGTGCAAAACGAAGACACCGACAAACAGCCAGGCCTGGTCGAGTCGATGCCGCTCGACGATCTGCTGCGTGAAGTCCCGTATCCCGGTCCCAAGTCGCCCCAGCAGTCGCTGGCCGTGATGAAAGCTCGGCCCGGTTTCCAGGTTGAGCTGATGGCCGCTGAGCCGCTGGTCAGGGATCCGATCGCCATGGCCTGGGGCCCCGACGGCCGGCTGTGGGTCGTCGAAATGGGCGACTACCCGCGCGGCGTCGACGGCCGGGGAGGGCAGGGGGGCGTCGTCCGCTTTCTCGAAGACACCGACGACGACGGCCGCTACGACCGCTCGACCGTGTTTCTCGATGGGCTCGGGTTTCCAACCGGCGTGGCGCCCTGGCGCGACGGCGTGCTCGTCACCTGCGCGCCGACCTGCTTTATGCCGAAGACACCGACGGCGACGGCCGGGCCGACAAGCGCGAGGTTCTCTACCACGGCTTTACCCGGGGGAACCCGCAACATCGCATGAACGGGCTGAAGTGGGGTTTCGACGGTTGGCTCTATGGCGCGCACGGCGAAGCGGTCGGCGGCAAGATCGAGCTGCGCCGCGCCGGTGGCACGGTGAATGCCAACGGCCGCGACTTCCGCATCCAGCCCGACCGCGGCCTGCTCGATCCGCAGGCCGGCGCTTCGCAGTACGGCCGCAACCGCGACGACTGGGGCAACTGGTTCGGCAATACCAACAGCGAGCCGATGTTCCAGTACGTGCTCGACGACGACTACCTGCGTCGCAACGAGCACGTGGCCGCGATCGACGGCCGCGACCAGGTTTCCGAGAATCCCGGCGCCGCCGAAGTCTTTCCCCGCAGCCGCACGCTGGCCCGCTTCAACGACTTGTACGCGGCCAACCGCTTCACCTCGTGCAACAGCACGATCGTCTATCGCGACGATTTTTTCGGACCGGCCTTCGAGGGCAACGCGTTCATGAGCGAGCCGGTGCACAACCTCGTGCACCGCGAGATCATGCGGCCCGACGGAGTGACATTCACGAGCCGCCGCGCCGACGACGAGACGCAGAGCGAATTTCTGGCCTCGGCCGACAACTGGTTCCGCCCCACGATGTTGGCCGCCGGACCCGACGGCGCGTTGTGGGTGGCCGACATGTATCGCCAGACAATCGAGCATCCCGAGTGGATTCCCCTGGAAATTCAGGAGAAGCTTGACCTGCCGCGGGCGCCGACCGGGGGCGCATCTACCGCGTCTACCCGGTGGGCAAGCGACCGCGCAAACCGCCGCGGCTCGACAAGCTTTCGACCGCCGAGCTGGTCGCCGCGCTCGACACGGCCGGCGGCTGGCAGCGCGACATGGCCCAACAACTGCTCGTGTGGCGCGGCGACAAGACGGCCACCGGGCCGCTCGAAGCCCTGGCGGCAAGATCACGACGCCCCGCCTGCCGCATGCAGGCGCTGTGGACGCTGGAACTGTTGGGCAGCCTCAAGAGCGAGCTGATTCTCAAGGGATTGGCCGATCCGCACCCAGGCGTGCGCCGCCAGGCGATCCGGCTGAGCGAGCCGTACCTGGCCAAGGTGCCGGAGTTGGGCCCGCGAATTCTGGCGATGGCCGACGACGCCGATCTGCCGGTGCAGTTGCAGCGAGCTTATACCCTAGGCCAATGGCGCGACGAGCGGGCCGGCACGGCGCTGGGCGAGATTGCCCTGCGGTTCGCCGACAACCGCTTCCTGGTCGCGGCCATGCTCAGCTCGATCACGGCCGAAAACCTGCACACGGCGCTGGCCGCCGTGCTCTCACCGGGCAAAGGCCGCGAGCCGCCGGCCGAAATCATCGAACAACTGATTGCCCTGGGCATCGCTTTTGGCGACGACGAGGCGCTCACTGGTGCATTGGAAAAAATTGGGCGACCCGTCGACGGAAAATATGCCGACTGGCAGCTCACCGCCTTGGCCGGCCTGCTCGACGCGCTGGCCCGCACCGGCAAGCCGTGGGAGAAGTATGACCCGGCCAGGAACCTGGCTGCGATGTTCCGCTTTGCCCGCGCGGCGGTATCCAATGCCGAGGCGCCCGAGGACGAGCGGTTGCGGGCCGTGCGTCTGTTGGGCCGCAGCGCCAGCGAGCGTGCGAGCGACATCGCCTCGCTCGTGGCCCTGCTGGTGCCGCAATCGAGCGGAGCCCTGCAAACGGCGGCCGTGGCCGCCTTGGCGCGAATCGATTCCGAGCAAGTGCCCACGGCGCTGCTGGCCGGTTGGAAGAGCCACGGCCCGGCGCTGCGGTCACAGATTCTCGACGTGCTCTTGGGCCGCGACGCCTGGACCGAAGTTCTGCTCGGGGCCGTCGAGCGCCAGCAACTGCCGGCCAGCGACGTCGACGCCGCACGCCGCCAGCGGCTCGTGCAATCGCCCAACGACCAGATTCGCGCGCAAGCCGGCAAATTGCTGGCCGGCTCGATCGACACGAACCGCCGGCAGGTCGTCGATGCCCACGGTTCCGTGCTCACGATGGCCGGCAACGCGCAAGCCGGCGCGGCCGTGTTTGCCAAGCGCTGCGCGGTGTGCCACCTGCTGGCCGGCGTGGGCCACGAGGTCGGCCCCAATCTCGCCTCGCTTACCGATTATTCGCCGCAACATCTGCTGGCGGCGATGCTCGATCCCAATCGGGCCGTCGAAGCCAAGTATCTCGACTATCGGGCCGTGACCAGCGCCGGAGTCAGCTTCACCGGCATGCTCGTCAACGAAACCGGCAACAGCATCACCCTGATGGGCCAGGAGGGCAAGCAGCAGACGATCCTGCGCAGCGACCTGGAAGCCTTGCAGGCAACCGGCAAATCGCTGATGCCCGAGGGCCTGGAAAAGGACCTCAGCGCGCAAGACTTGGCCAACGTGATTGCCTACCTGCGCGGCTCGGCGCCGCCGCGCAAGGTTTTCTATGCCAATCGCCCGCGGCTGGTCAAGCCGACGGCCGACGGCACCTTGCAGCTCTATGCCACGAACTGCGAAATCTACGGCCCGACCGTGGTCATGGAGCGGCTCTACAAGAACCTTGGCTACTGGCAGAGCGAGAATGATCGGGCCGTGTGGAACGTCGAGCTGCCGAAGGCCGGCCGCTACGAGATGGTGCTCAACTACGCCTGTCCCGAGGAGGTTGCCGGCAACGCCTGGCTGTTGGAGTCGAGCGGCAATTCGCTCTCGGGCACTGTCGCGCCTACCGGCAGTTGGGACCGCTACCAACAGGCCAACGGCGGCGAGATCGAGCTACCCGCCGGCAACCTGCAGATCGTGTTTCGCTCGTCAGGACCGATCCGCGGGAACCTGCTGGACTTGGGCGGGATCTTGCTGAAGCCGAAGAAATGAGGCTGGAGTCCGGCGGCGGGAGGTCGGACCGGATGCGCAAGCGGCATGGCGAAGGATGCAGGCGTGCCGCGAAACGGCGATCGCCAGTCTGTGGGCATCGGCCCCACAGCGTCGCCGCGGCTGTGACGCGACTTCTAAACTCCTTGCGTCGCTCCCTCGAACAGCCGCGTGAATCGCTTGGCTTTGCGTTTCTTCCAGCTTCCCTTGTGGTAGGCGTAGCCGGCCACGAGCGGCACGGCTAGCGTGGCTTCGCTGTAGACCATCTGCTCGAAGACGGTGTCCACCTTGCCCCAGCTCGAGGCTTCTTTCAACGTCGAGCTCGACAGGGCGCCGTCGCGCACGTCGGCCACGGTGATCTGCACGGCGTACTTGTGCATCGGGGCGTCCTCGCCCAGGATTTCGGCCGCCACGACGATGTCCTGCGTGAAGTTCTTGGGCACGCCGCCGCCGATCATGAAGATGCCGGTCGTGGGGTTGGCGATCTTCAACTGCGTCAGCTCGTAAAAATCTTTCACGCTGTCGAGCGACACTTTGGGGCCGTCGCCGCGGCCGTGCTGATGGGCCACCAGGCCGAACCCGGCCGAACAATCCGAAAACGCCGGGCAGAAAATCGGCACGTCCTCTTCATACGCCGCCAGCACGACGGATTCCTTGTTCTTGCCGTTTTCGGCCAGGTAAGCTCCCATCTCGCGGACGAATTCGCGCGACGAATACGGCCGCGGCGGCAGGCCGTCGGCGATTTGCCGCGTGACGTCGTCGCAGATACGCAGCTCGTCCTCGTCGATCAGCGTGTCATAAATCCGGTCGACGTGGGCCTCGCGAAGCTGGTCGTCGTCCATGCCCGCCTTGAACCGCTCGGGCGCCTGGTAGTGGTGAAAGCCGAGCCCCTCGAAGAAATCCTGGTCGACGATGTTCGCGCCGGTGCTGACGATGCAGTCGACCATGCGGTTGCGCACCAGGTCGACGAACACCTTTTTCAAACCCGCGCTGACCAGCGAGCCGGCCAGGCAGAGGATGATGCCACAGTCGGCGTCGGCCAGCATGCGGTCGTAGATTTCGGCCGCCCGGCCCAGGTCGCGGGCCGAAAAGGCCATGCGGTTCATCGCCTCGACCTGCGCGACAACGTCGTGCCGCGTGATGTCGACGTGCTCGATGGTTTGGGAGAGCAGTTCTTTCTTGTTCAGCATGACCAAATTACCTCATTGCCGGCGGACCGCGTCGAATAAGGAAGAATTCTAAGAGAAATCGCCGGCCAGAGAAAGTGCCGGCACTAAACGCGCGCTAGCGATTTTCCGCCAGCCATGCTGCGCAAGCGTGGCCCGAGCCGGCCCTTGCTGTCGGTTGGACGATCCGCGGCCACGCGCTAAAGGGCTTGTTCAAGTGTGATCGAGGATTATCATATCCCGCCCTACGTACGGGTTGTTCCAGCCCGCCGCCGTCACGATTCCCGCCGGTGTATTCGAATGACGCATGCCATGACTCGTATTCTTATCGTATTCTTATCGTAACAACCCTGTGCTGTTTCGCCGCCGCGTCCGGCTGCGCCGCGATCAAAGCGACGCAGCAACCCGAGAAGCGCGACATGAAGGTGCTCGATCAAGGCGTATCGCGCACGCGCGTCATCGGAGAGTTCGGCACGCCGCAGTGGAGCGATCATCCCAGCCAGCCCACGGTCGACGTCTTCAAGTTCAGGCAAGGGTACTCGAAAGCGAACAAAGCGACTCGCGCCGTCGTCCATGTCGCGGCCGATGTGGCGACGCTCGGCTTGTGGGAGATCGTGGGGATACCGGCCGAGTCGATCGCCAACGGCACCGAGGTGCAAGTCGAAGTCCATTACAAGGCCGATCAAACCGTCGATCATATCGTGGTGCTCAAAGGCGACGAAGCCGTGCACCCGCCGAAGATGTTCGCCACCAGGCCCAAGGCGGCCGCGCAGCCAACACCCGTGGCCAGCGCACCGCCGAGAGCCATTAGCCAGCCGAACCCCGTCGTGTCGACCAGCGCCGAACTACCGCGTCGGTAGCTGACAAGCCAGGCGAACATAGCGCTCGTGATTCACGAGCGCCCCTACGGTAGCGGCATCTAGCGGATGCTCATATCGCAGCTCAAGCCGCCGGCGGCCGGGAGGTAGGCGCTTTTGGTGTAGTCCATCACCATGCGATGGGCACTGAATCGCCAGGCCAGCGAACTGATCGAATTCATCATTCGCTGGATCCAGCCGCGCGGCAGCCCGTCGACGTCGCGCTCGTAGTACAGCGGAATGACCTCGTTCTCCAGCGCCTCGAACAGGTTCTGCGCGTCGCGCTGATCGCTGATCTGGTCCGACACGTGGCTCGTGCCCCGGCCGATGGCAAAGCCGTTGGTGCCGTCGTAGGCTTCGGCCCACCAGCCGTCGAGCACCGACAAGTTCATGCCGCCGTTGAGCACGACCTTCTGGCCGCTGGTCCCCGAGGCTTCCAGCGGGCGGCGGGGGTTATTGAGCCACACGTCGACCCCCTGGATCATGTGGCGGCAGACGTTGATGTCGTAGTCCTCGATGAACACGATGCGGCCGGCACAGTGCTCGTCGTGGCGGCTGTTGGCGATCCGCTTGATGAGCTGCTTGCCCGGCTCGTCGGCCGGGTGGGCCTTGCCGGCGAAGATGATCTGGATCGGCCGTTCCGGGTCGTTCAACAGGCGATACATCCGCTCGACGTCCGACATGATCAGATCGGCCCGCTTGTACGTGGCAAACCGCCGGGCGAAACCGATCGTGAGGATGTTCGGGTCGAGCAGGTTGCGGGCGGCTTCGACGACCGCGTCGCTTTCGCCGCGGCGGCGGCACTGACGGCTGACGCGTCGGCGAACGAACGCCAACAGCAGGTTTTTCAGCGCGTGGTGCACTTCCCACAGCTCGCCGGGGTCGACCTGCAGGATGTGTTGCCACACGTCGGGCTCGCCCATGCGGTGCAGCCAGCCGACAGGGAAGTTGCGGTCGTAAAGCTGCAGCATCTGATGCGCCAGCCAACTGGGCACGTGCACGCCGTTGGTGATGTGGCCGATGGGAATCTCCTCTTCCACGCGCCAGGGCCAGAGGTGGGCCCACATGCGACGCGTGACGTGGCCGTGCAGGCAGCTGACGGCGTTGGCCCGCCGCGACAGCTTGAGCCCCAGCACGGTCATGCAGAAGCTCTCGCCCTCGTTGTGCGGCTCGACGCGGCCCAGGCCCATCAACTGCTCGTAGCTGATTCGCAACTGGTCGCGCAACGGGCCCAGGTGCTCTTCGATCAATCCGCCGTCGAAGCGGTCGTGGCCGGCCGGCACGGGCGTGTGCGTGGTGAAGACGGTGTGCTGGGCCACCTCGCGCAGGGCGTTGTCGAACGTCTGGCCGTCGTTCTGCATCCGCTCGCGAATCGCTTCGAGCGTGCAGAACACGCTGTGGCCTTCGTTCAAATGGTAGACGCCCGGCGTGATGCCCAGGGCCGACAGGGCCTTGACGCCGCCGACGCCCAGCACCAGCTCCTGGCGAATGCGCGTGCGGTGGTCGCCGCCGTACAGCCGGCTGGTCAGTTCGCGGTCTTCGGGCCGGTTCCCCTCGACGTCGCAGTCGAGCAGAAACAGCTTCACGCGGCCCACGTGCATCAACCACACCTTGGCCAGCAGTTGGCCGGTGCGGGTGTCGATGGCCACGGTGATCTGCTTGCCCTTGGCGTCGACGGCCGGCTCCATCGGCACGTTTTCGACCTTGGTGTCGAGATATTCCTCGCGCTGGTAACCGTCGAGGTCGAGGTGCTGCTTGAAATAGCCTTGATCGTAGAACAGGCCGATGGCCACCAGCGGCACGCCCAGGCCGCTGGCGCTTTTGATGTGGTCGCCCGAGAGCACGCCCAGGCCGCCGGAGTAGATCGGCACCGATTCGTGGATGCCGAACTCGGCCGAAAAATAGGCCACTGGCTTCGAGCCCAACACGCCCGCGTGGGTGCGACCCCACGTCTGCGTGTTGTTCATGTATTCTTTCAGCCGCCGAAAGGCATAGTTGATGCGGCTGTAGAGCACCAGCTCCGCGGCCCGCATTTCGAGCCGTTCGGGGGTGAATTCGGATAAGAGGGCGATGGGGTTGTGGTCGAGCTGGCGCCAGCGGATCGGGTCGAGGTCGCGAAACAGGTTGATGACCTCGGGATGCCAGGTCCACCAGAGGTTCCGCGCCAGCGCAACGCACTTGTCGTAAATCGTTTGTGGAGACAGTTCAGTCAGCGAACGTTTCTGCACGACTTCGACAGGCGCATCTTCGATCTGGCTCATGGATTTACCCCTTCCAAGCAGCAGGCAAGCTCCGGATTATAACGAGGTGGCAAAATGGGATCGACCCCACAATAGTACCACCACGGATTCACCGCGCCACAACGTGGCAAGCGCCGCCTGGAAGTTGCCCGATCTAAGAGGCTTCACTAAATTGAACCCTTAGACCGCGCGTTCCGATTATAGGGTCTTCGCCCCACGGCTGTCGAACGAAAAATCGATTTTCCTTGGGGCCGGTTTTTTTCACTCAGCCAGCCGGCGCCGTTCGAGCATGAACACAATTGCACGCATCACGTCGCCCCACGACGGGGCGCTCGACCACTTGTGCCATGAGCTGGCGCAACGGGCCGCCCAGCTCGATCGCTCCGACGCCTGGCCGCGCGAGCAGCTCGCCCTGTGCGGCGCAGCGGGCGTGTTCGAGTGGTTCCTACCCCACGAGTGCGGCGGCCAGCAGTGGAGCGACGTTGACGTCACCCGCGGCTACCTGCGATTGAGCTCCGCCTGCCTGACCACGTCCTTCATCATCACCCAGCGGACCGGCGCCTGCCTGCGAATCGCCGGCAGCGACAACCAGCCGGCCAAAGACCGCCTGCTTCCCGGCCTCGTCTCGGGCCAGTCGTTCGCCACGGTCGGCATCTCGCATCTCACGACCAGCCGCCGCCACCTGGCCCGGCCCGTGCTCGAGGCCCGCGAGGATGGCGACGCGTTCATCCTCGACGGCTATTCCCCTTGGGTCACCGGCGCGCTGCACGCTTCGTCGGTGGTCACCGGGGCGGTCATGGCCGACGATCGGCAAATCCTCGTGGCGCTGCCCACCGATCTGCCGGGCGTCACGGTGCCCGCGCCGCGCGGCTGGTGGGGCTGTCGGCCAGCCACACCGGCGAAGTGCGACTCGACCGTGTGCGCCTCGGGCGCGAGTGGCTGCTGGCCGGCCCGGCCGAGAACGTGATGCGCATGGGCGTGGGTGCGGGCACCGGCGGATTGCAAACCTCGACGCTGGCCATCGGCCTGGCCTCGGCGGCACTCGACTATCTCGACGAGCAGTCGATCGCCCGGCCCGAGCTGGCCCCGCCGGCCGCCGAGATGCGCCGCGAGCACGACCAGCTCGAGGCGACGCTGTTGGCGCTGGCCGGCGGCGAAGCGTTGTGCACGAACGATGACTTGCGCGCGAAGGCCAACAGCATCGCTTTGCGGACCACTCAAGCGGCGCTGGCCGCGGCCAAGGGCACCGGCTACATCGTCGGCCACCCGGCCGGCCGCTGGTGCCGCGAAGCGCTCTTCTTCCTGGTATGGAGCTGCCCGCAAGGCGTGATGAACGCCAACCTGTGCGAGCTAGCGGGGCTGGAGTGAGGGATCAGCGGGCGGGCGCTGCGACGCTGCCGTCTTGAGCGGTCGCCCGGCCGTCGACCAACCGCCCTTTTCGCGGTCTGCCACCTGCGGTAAGATCGGCGGTTCATCTGGTTATGGGGATTGAACTTGCCCTCGCTAGAGGGCGCTACTCGGGAGTACACACAGAGTCATGGCCAACGATACCAACGTCACCTGGCACGAACACAGCGTCGCCCGCGAGGAACGCGAACAGCTCAATGGCCACAAGGGCTGCGTGATTTGGTTCACCGGCTTGTCGGCCTGCGGCAAGAGCACGGTCTCGAACCTCGTCGACCACAAGCTCCACAAGCGCGGGCTGCACAGTTTCGTGCTCGACGGCGACAACGTGCGCCACGGTCTGAACGCCGGCCCCGGCATGCTCAAGGAGCGGCACGGCGAGGAATTCGCCAAACGGTTCGGGCTGGGCTTTTCGGCCCAGGACCGCGAAGAAAACATCCGCCGCATCGGAGCCGTCGCCAAGCTGTTCTCGGAAGCCGGCTTGATCACGTTGACCGCCTTCATCAGTCCCTATCGCCGCGATCGCGACGCGGTACGGGCCACGATGAAAGATGGCGATTTCATCGAAATTTTTGTTGACGCGCCGATCGAGATCTGCGAACAGCGCGATCCCAAGGGGCTGTACAAGAAAGCCCGCGCCGGCGAGATCAAGGGCTTCACCGGCATCGACGATCCCTACGAGGCACCGGCCAAGCCCGAACTGGTGCTCGACGCCGGGAAGAAAGACGCCGACACGCTGGCCGACGAGGTGATCGCCTATCTCGACCGCAGCGGCAAGATTGGCTGACGGTGTCCCCCGGGCGGCGATGCGACGTATAGCATCGAATCGTCGCGCCCGCGGCGGACCATGCCGCTTGCGGCGGCGAAGCATCGTTATCATTTCCACCAGCGGCGGATCGCTGCCGGCGCACGTCCCCCCCGGCAGGCTCGTGCCGTGCGTCGTGCGCTCGGTGTTGCTAGCAGTTGCCCGCGCGTCGCAGCGTCTGTTTGTTTCCGGTTAAAGCGGTTGTTCGCCGATTGACATCCGCAAGGGGCGCACTACATTGAAGCTTGAAATTCTCTATGTCTTCTTCTCGCGGCCAATTGGCCAATGGCGTGAGAAGCGGCCGACCGTATGAATGGATTTAGTTGCGGCCAGGGCGGACTGACGAGCGCGGCACGCTCGTAGGATTGAACAGTCGCCAAGCCGTTTTTTGGAGAAAATCGACGTGGTCCATGGACGGAGGCCAAGTGATCCCATGCCAGTGCTTACAGCCAAAAACGTGGAGCAGCCGGCGCGAAAAGCCCTGGCGGCTAGCCCCGTGTACGCTCTGCGCGAGCTCGAGGTCGAGCAGCGCGGCGAGACACTGTTTATCAGCGGCTCGGTAACGAGCTTCTATCACAAGCAGCTCGCCCAGGAAGCCGTGCGCCAAGTCGCCGCGGGCGTCGAAGTCGTCAACGCCATCCACGTGCGCTGAGCTTGCTGCGCTGCTGATCTCTTTAGACGCAACGTGTGCCACTGCTGGCTTGTCCGGCAGTATCGATTCATGCGAGTGTCGACCCGTCGCCTACGGCGCCGAGCACGTCGGAACCGTCAACTGGCAGTATCGTGCCGTGCGCCGCGGCTCAAGCCGCCTGCATCCGGCGATCGGTCAACTGCTGGCAGACGGCCGCGTACACTCGCTCGACCGACAACGACCGCATGCAGTCGTGGTGCGCGAGTGGGCATATCCGCCGCCCGCACGGTCCGCAGGGCACGGCATGCCGCAGGCAGGTTTCGCCTTCGTAGTGGGTGCGCGTCCAGGCGACGTCGGTTGGACCGAACAGCGAAACGACGCTGGCGCCGAACGCGACGCCGAAGAATCGTGGCCCGCTGTCGGTGGTCACCAACAGGCGGCTGCGGCGGATACAGGCTTTCGTGAGGCCCAGCGAGACCGCCTTGTCGGCCAGGCTCACCACGCGGCGATGGTCCGCGGCGTTTGACGATCTCGGCGGCCAGCTCGCGCTCGGCCGGTCCGCAGGCCACGAGCACGCCCATTTGCTGTTCCTGGGCGAGACGCCGCGCCAGCTCGGCGAAGTAGCTGGTCGGCCAGAGCTTGGCCGCGCCGTAGGCCCCGCTCGAGTTGAGTACCGCCATGTGCTCGCGCGGCGGCAGGTCGTGGCGCCGCCAGACGGCATCGGCCGCCGCCTCGTCGGCCGCCGAGGTGGCCAACTCCAGCCGAGACGACTCCCAGGGACATCCCAGCGCGTAGGCCAACTGCAGGTAGGCGTCGATCGCCGGGATGGGAAGCCATTTGCCTGCGCGCCGCGGCTGGTAGAGCTTGTCGGTCAACAGCGGGCCGCGGCCGTAGCGCACGTAGCCTACGCGGCGCCGTGCGCCGCTGGCCCAGGCCAACGCCGCGGTGCGGAAGGAATTGGTCAACAGCACGGCCGCGTCGAGCTGCTCGTCTCGCAACTGGCGGAGCACCGCGGCAAAGCGCTGGCCGCGGTCGGCCGCGCGGGGATGATAAAAGATCTGCTCGTCGAGCCACGGCGATCCCGCCAGCACGTCGGCCACGTAGGGCCGCACGACGCCCACGATCCGTGCCGCGGGGAACCGCTGCCTCAAGGCACGCAGAGTCGGCGTGGCCATCGCCACGTCGCCGACCCAATTGGGCACGAACACGCCAATTCTCACGGTCGTAGTCCCCCGGTATGACGTTGTCGCATGAAAAGGGGACGGGAGTCATTTCGCGGCGAAGCGACTCCCGTCTCCTTTTTCGCAGACTCCAGCGTCTGCTCGATGCAGGCCGCGGCGTCGACCAGGTCGGCCGCGACGAAGTCAGGCCGCGGCTCGACGGCAAGCCGACTGTCCTGGCTTAGCAAAATGGTGCGGCAGCCGGCGGCCTGGCCGGCAGCCACGTCCGTCGCGCGGTCGCCGATGGCGAAGCTCCCCGCCAGGTCGATGTCATGTGCTTGCGCGGCTGCCAGCAGCATGCCGGGACGCGGCTTGCGCAGGTGCGAGTCGCAACGGTAACATCCCATGCCTTCGCTGGGGTGAAACACGCAGGCGTAGACCGCCAAGATTTCGACGCCGGCGACGGCCAGCCGTTGGCACAGCGCCGCGTTGAAGGCGTGCATCTCGGCTTCGCTGAAATGTCCGCGGGCCACGCCCGACTGGTTCGTGGCGATCACCAGCCGAAACCCGAGTTCGGCCATCCGCCCCAGGCCTTCGACCGTGCCGGGCAGGAGTTCGAGGTCTTCGACGTGGTGCACGAAGCCGCGATCGCGCACCAGCGTGCCATCACGATCGAGAAACACGGCCGGTTGGCTGCTCACGGCATGCGCTTTCCGAGTTGTGGGGCAACGGCGGCGGCCCAAGAACGGCCGCGGCGTCGCATGACAGTTCATCCGGCCTGGCGGCGCTGATCGGAGGCCTGCTGCGCCCACTGGCAATTGGCGGCCACGACCTCGTCAACGTTGATCCGTCCCATCACTTGCGCCGCCCGATTGCGGCCGATGCGTGGGTCCTCACCCGGCTCCAAGGGCGCGGCCAGGATCGTTTGCGCCGTTCCCAAGGGAGCCCACTTGGCAGGCGCGTGGACGGGGTGGGGGCTGAACAGCGCCACGACGGGCGTGCCGACCAGGCCCGCCAGGTGCATCGGCCCGGTGCTCGAAGCCGTCAGCGCCGTCTGCAGTCGAATCGCCGCCACGAGCTCCAACAAGCTCAAATCGAAGTAAAAGCCAACGCGCGCTCGCAAGTGCTCGGGCAGGCGAAAGCGGATCCGCTCCAGCTCGGCGCGTTCGGCCATGCTGCCGGTGACCATCACGCGGCCCTGTTCGGCCAGCTGCGCGACCAGCGTCGCGTAATGCCCTTGCGGCCAGTTGTAGCGCTTTTCTTGCTGCCGGGGTGGACGCCGAACAACGGCCCGCCGTTGCCTAGCTCGCGGGAGATCCGCGCGGCGACGCGTTCGCTGGTGGCGGCGTCGATCTCGACGCGCGGCGACAGGTCGCTGGCCGCGGCGGTGGCTCCCAGCCGCTCGGCAAATTTCATGGCGAACTGCGATTCGTGGATCGGCGGATGGCTTCGCCGTACTGCGCACGTGGGCGTTGCCCAGCAGAAACCCGGCCGGCTTGTAGGCCCAGGTGACGCGGCGCCGCACTCCCGCGCCCCACACAGCCAGCGCGTTACGGGTATTGGTGTTGAACACCAGGGCCGCGTCGAAGCGCATCGTGCGCAACTGCGAGCCGAGTTGGCCGGCGCTTTCGGTGCGGTCGTCGATGATCACGTCGTCGGCGGTGCGCGTGGCGTCGACCAAGGGGGCGGTGACGCGCGTCACCAGTGCCGCGATGTAAGCCTCGGGAAACCGCCGGCGCACGGCCAGCATGGCGGGCAGCGACAGCACGACGTCGCCGATGCCGTCGTTGCGAACCAGCAGAATCCGTTTTGGTTCATCGTTTCGGCTCACGATAGGGCTCCTTCGTTGCTCTGGCCTGGTCCCGCATGCTTCGCGCTAGGCCGCCTGGCGTTCTTTCGCACTGCCGCCGTTGCGCGGTGTTTGGTGGTCGAGTTCGGCCGCCCGCTCGGCCTCGGGGTCGGGCTGCGGCAGGGCGTAGTCCATCTCCCACAGCCGGATCTGCTTGACGAACGACGACATGCCGGTAAGCGCGCTGACTTGCAGGCCGGCCATGCCGTCGAGAAATCCGAGCCGGAAGATGTAGAAGTGCAAAAACCGCAGCGGCGGCGCCAACAGCATCTGCGCGAAGCTGGCCCGGCGGCCGGCCGCGTGGCGGTTCTGGGCGCCTTGCACGGTGTAGCGCTCGAACTTGCGGAAGTACTGGTCGTAGCTCCAGTAGGTGAAGTGCTCGAGCCGTGCCCTCAGGTGGCCCACGCGTCCGCCTTCGACGTTCACCTCGGCGTGATCGCTTTCACCCTGGTAGCGCCCAGTTCGCGCAAGAACAGCCGCAGCACCTTGTCGCGGCCCCAGCCGCTGTGGCGGATGCGATGGCCCATGAAGTAGTTGGCCCGGTAGACGTGGTAGCCCTGGCAACGCGGCTGGCCGGAGAGCAGGGTGTTGATTTCGGCGGCCAACTCGGGCGTGACGCGCTCATCGGCATCGACGACGAGCACCCAGGGGTGCGCGGCCTGCGGGATGGCCCAATTCTTGAAGTTGCCCGAGTTGACGTACTCGCGCTCGATGAGCCGGCAGCCGCCCGCGTCGCGAATGATGTCGAGCGTGCCGTCGGTCGAACCGGAATCGGCCACCAGCACTTCGTCGGCGACGCGCTTGGCCGACTCGATGCAGGGACGGATGTTCTTCCGCTCGTTCTTGCAGGGAATGATGACCGTCAGTTTTTGTTTCATGGACGTTTTGCCTCTCGACACGATCGGGCAACGATGGCCCGCGGCGCTCGGGCGCCCGCTCAACCGGCCCGGCGCATGCGCTTGGCCGGTCCGCGAACGGAAAATGGCCCGCCGTGGTCCGCCTCGGGGGCCGCCGGCCCCTGGGAACCGGCGGTTTCTCCGCGAGCCAGCGATGCCAGGATATGGGTCGTCGAAATGCCGTCGACCACGCGCGTGACGCAGACCGTGCCGCCGTAGGCCTCGACGACTTCGTGTCCCACCACGCGGTCGGTCGTATAGGTGCCGCCCTTGACGAGCACATCGGGCCGGATGGCCTCGAGCAGCTCGTGCGGCGTGTCGTCGTCGAACACCACCACGTAGTCGACCGAAGCCAAGGCGGCCAGCAGCGCGGCCCGATCGCCTTCGCCGATTACCGGCCGGCCGGCGCCCTTCAGCCGCCGCACGCTGGCGTCGCTGTTGACCGCGACGAACAGGCAGTTTCCCAGCGCGGCCGCTTCGGACAGGTACGTCACGTGGCCCACGTGCAACAGATCGAAGCAGCCATTGGTGAACACCACGCGCTGGCCGTTGCGGCGGTGGTCGGCGGCCAGCCGGGCCGCCTCGTCGTGCGTGACGATCTTTTGTGCCGGACGGCCGCGTCCGGCCAACAGCTCGGCGCGAATCTCGTCGCGGTACACGACGGCCACTCCCGAACGTTCGACTTCCAACCCGGCGGCCACGTTGCCCAGCCGGACCGCGTCGGCCGCGCTGGTGCCGGCGGCCAGCGCCAGCCCGACCACGGCCAGCACCATGTCGCCGGCCCCGGCGATGTCGTAGACGTTGCGGGCCTGGGTGGGAAACAATTCGCCGCGGCCGTCACGGCTCACCAGCATCATGCCGTCGCGATCGAGCGTGATCAGGGCCATCTCGGCGGCCAGGTCCTGGCACAGCCGACGGCCGGCGGCCAGGGCGTCTTGCGGCTGCGAGATTGGCTGGCCGGTAGCTACTTCGGTTTCTACGCGGTTCGGCTTGATCACCGAGGCACCGCGGTAGTGGTCGAGCGGACAGTCGCGGCTGGGATCGACCATCACCAGCACGCCGGCATCGCGGGCCGCGTCGATCACGGCCCTCAGAAGCCGCGGTGTGCAGCAGCCTTTGCCGTAGTCGGAAACGAGCACCGCGTCGAAGCGCGAAATCTGCGCCAGCAGGTTTTCGATGAGCTGCGCTTCGAGGTGGTCGCACAGCGGTTCGCGGCATTCGTGGTCGACGCGCAGAATCTGGCTGGGGTGACGATTGCCGGCCAGCCCGACGAAGCGTTCTTTGACCGAGGTCTGACGGCGGGGATCGTCGAGCACCAGCTCGCAGTCGGCCCCCGAGGCGACCAGCAGCCGCCGCAGTTCGGCCCCGGCCGCGTCGTCGCCCACCACGCCGCAGGCGGCCACGCGGCCTTCCAGGCCGGCCAGCATGTTGGCCACGTTGGCTGCACCGCCCAGTCGGGCCTCGCGGCGCCCGGCGCGCAACACCAGCACCGGCGCTTCCTGGCTGATCCGTTCGGCGTCGCCCCAGGTGTAGCGGTCGAGAATCAGGTCGCCGAGCACCAGAATGCGGGGCTGGCCGATCTGCTCCAGGACACTAACCAGATCGTGCGAACTCATGAGGCCATCCATGGCGCGAATGAGCGATTGTCGATTTCGCCGCTCGCCAATCGACCAGATGTCGGGGCCGCATCGTGCGGTCGGGCCGAGGTGCACCACCGGCGCAAAAACGAGCGGGCGATTATCGGCCGCGATGCGAAACGGGGCAATAGCGGTTTGGGGTTAGGCTGTGGGCTGAAGGGAGGAAAGGCCAAAGCGCCGACGCGGATTGGAAAACACGCGGCGTCGACGTACCTGGTCCCGTGTCCTGCATTCCGGCCTACAGCCCACAGCCTCTTTCCGCCCTCCCTATTCCAGCCCTTTATTGCCTTCTATAATCCCTCACTTATGGCGATCATCGAAATCGACGGCCTGGCCAAGTCGTATCGCATCTACCAGAAGCAGGAGGGTCTGCTGGCCAGCGTGCGGGGGCTGTTTCGCCGGACCTATCGCGAGGTGGAGGCGGTCCGCGGCATCGACTTGCGGGTCGAAGCCGGCGAGTTCGTCGCCTTTCTCGGCCCCAACGGCGCCGGCAAAACCACCACGCTCAAGCTGCTCTCAGGCGTGATCAACCCCACCAGCGGCACGGCCCGCGTGATGGGCTACACGCCCTGGAAGCGCGAAAACGCCTATCGCCGCCGCTTCGCCCTGGTGATGGGGCAAAAGAACCAGCTGTGGTGGGACCTGCCCGCGCAGGAGTCGTTCCGTTTGCACCAGCAGATCTATGCTATCGAGCCGGCGCAGTTCGCCCGCCGCCGCGACGAGCTGGTCGACCTGCTGAGCGTGCGCGGCCTGCTGGCCCAGCCGGTCCGCGAGCTGTCGCTCGGCGAGCGGATGAAAATGGAGCTGATCGCCGCCTTGCTCCACTCGCCCGAGGTGCTGTTCCTCGACGAACCGACGATTGGGCTCGACGTGGTGGCCCAGCATAGCATCCAGTTGTTTCTGCGCCACTACCAGCAAGAGCAGCGGATGACCGTGCTGTTGACCAGCCATTACATGAAGGACGTCGCCGCGCTGTGCCGCCGGGTGGTGATCATCGCCCACGGGCAGATCGTCTACGACGGCTCGCTGGCGGGCATCGTCGATCGTTTCAGCGGCCACAAGATCGTCACGCTGGTATTTCCCGACGACGAACTGCCGCGCGATTTGTCACGGTTCGGCGAGGTGCTCTCCGAAGAGGCGCCGAAGGTGAAGCTGCGCGTCGACCGCCACGTGATTGCCGATTCACTGGCCGCGATCCTGGCCGAGCACACGGTGGAAGACGTGAGCGTCGAAGACCCGCCGCTGGAGGAAGTCATCGCCGACGTGTTCTCCCTGGCCAACGACCAGGCTCAGAACGAAACCGCCGTTGCCCGCGCGCCCAGTTAGCCCGCCACGCCCAGCGAAACAACGCCCTCGATGAGCAATTTTCCGGCCAACGCGACGCTCACGCACGCCGCCCCCTCGTGGCTCGCCCGGATGCGCACCTGGTGGACGATCCTGCGTATCTCGCTGGAAGAGCGGCTCGTCTATCGCGGCGACTTTGCCCTGGGAACCCTCATGCGGTTCCTGCCGCTGGTCACGCAAGTGTTCTTGTGGGGCGCCATCTTCCAATCCGTCGCCACGGCGAACGAACAGGCGGGCGTGGCGGGTGAGCCGACCATCGCAGGGTACAGCTACCAGGAGATGGTGGCCTACTACCTGCTCACGCAGGTCAGCCGGGCATTTTCCAGCATGCCGGGGCTGGCCACGAACATCGCCCTGCAAATCCGCAACGGCGACATCAAGAAATACCTCGTCCAGCCGGTCGACCTCATCGGCTTTCTGCTGCTGGGTCGCCTGGCCCACAAGCTCGTCTACTACGTGCGTCGCGGCCGGACCCTTCGCGCTGGTGTTCTTCTTGTGCCGCGGTTTCTTTTCGGGCTGGCCCGAGCCGAGCGTGCTGGCGGCGTTCCTTGCCTCGCTCGTGATGTCGTTCCTGTTGGGCTTCTTTCTGGAGGCGGCGCTGGGGTTGGTCGGCTTCTGGTTTCTGGAAGTCAGCTCGCTGCTGTTCGTGTACATGTTGTTCAATTTCTTTTTCTCGGGCCACATGTTCCCGATCGACATGCTACCGGGCGTCGCGCAAACGATCGTCAAAGCCATTCCACTGCAATACCTGGCCTACTTTCCCGCGGCCGTGTTTCTCGGCAAGGTGCAAGGCGCCGAACTGGTTTGGGGGCTGGCCATCCAGGCCGCCTGGGTCGTGGTGTTCATCGTGGTTTGCCGCCTGGCGTTTTACCAGGGGGTCAAGCGCTACAGCGGTTTCGGAGGGTAGGGGGTGCCGTCAAGCCTGTTTGAAATTCGCGACAACGGCCAACCTGCCGACGTTGCCGCCGCGCGCGTGCACCCGTCCTATCTGGCGGTGTTCCTCACGTTCGTCCGCAACAGCCTGGTGCGTGAAATGATGTTCCGCACCAACTTCATCATCGAGTGCGTCTCGTCGCTGTCGTGGATGGCCATGAATCTCGGCTACTACCTGCTGGTCTACCACTTCACCAAACAGATCGCCGGCTGGAGCGTTTACCAATTCTTCGTGTTCCTCGCCACCACGCTGTTCGTCAACAGTCTCGTGCAGGCCTTTTTCATGCTTAACTGCGAGGAGTTCAGCGAGCTGATCCGCACCGGCGGGCTCGACTTTGCCCTGCTCAAGCCAATCGACACCCAGTTCCTGGTCTCGATGCAGAAGATCAACTGGTCGTCGCTGTCGAACTTCCTGTTCGCCGTCGGCTTGCTGGCTTATTCGGTGGCCCACTTGGACGAGCCGCCGTCGCTCGGCCAGTGCCTGCTCTATCCACTCTACGTGGCCTGCGGCGTGGCGGTGATGTACAGCCTGATGATCACCTTGTCGGCCACCAGCGTGTGGCTGGGCCGCAACCAGACGCTCTACGACTTCTGGTTCTACATCACCAATTTTTCGCGCTACCCGATGGGCATCTACGACGGAGAAATCGGCACGCCGCTCCGCTGGGTCTTCACCTACCTCCTGCCGGTCTTGTTGGTGATCAACGTGCCGGCCGAGCTGATGGCCAAGCCCTTAAGCCTGCAGCACTGGCCGTTGGCCATTTACGCCCTGTTGGCCACCGCCGCTTCGCTGTGGCTTTCGCGCCGCTTGTTCACCGCCGCGCTAGCCAGCTACCGCAGCGCCAGCAGTTGACCGCGGCGTACCACCGTTCCGCCATCGCAGCCAACTATCCCGAGCGGCACCCATCCCTGCCCGCGCTCATTCCGAGTCGAGCAGCTTCAAGTTCGGCGCAATCGCCGCGATCTGCTCGGCCATGTACCGCTGGATTGCGCGCGTTGTTTTCAGCGCCAGGGCCCGCTCCAGTGCCGCTTCCGCCTGCTCGAGCGTCAGGTGTCGCGTCAGGTCCTTGATGATCGGGATGAACGCCGGGCTCATGCTGAAGCTGCGCAAACCCATGCCGAACAGCAGCACGAAGGCCCGCGGCGCGCCGGCCATCTCGCCGCACAAGGTCACGGGCTTGTGCGCCGCGTTGCAGGCCGCGATGATCGCCTTGAGCACCCGCAACACCGGCGGACTCAACGGCTGGCAGAGGTGGCTCACTTTCGGATTGTCGCGGTCGGCGGCCATCAGGTATTGCACCAGGTCGTTCGAGCCGATCGACACGAACTCGACCTCCTCCAATAGCGAGTCGATCGTCACCGCCGCGGCCGGCACTTCGAGCATGAATCCGATCTGGACGTCGCCGTGCGGTTTCCTTTCTGCCTGCAGCTCGCGCCGTGCCCTGCGAACCATCGTCCGCACGCGCCGCACCTCTTCGAGCGTGGTGATCATCGGAAACATCATCCGCACGCGCTTCGTCCGCCCCGGCTCGGGGGCCGCGGCCCGCAAGATGGCCCGAATCTGCTTGGCGAAGAACTCCGGGTGCTCGAACGACAGCCGGATCGAGCGCCACCCCAAGAACGGGTTCGCCTCGCGCGCGTGGCCCAGGTAGGGAATCGTCTTGTCGCCGCCCAGGTCGAGCGTGCGGATCGTCACCTGGTGGTTCGGGCTCGATTCGACGATCTCGCGATAGGCCGCCAACTGCTGTTCTTCGTCGGGCACGTCGGGGTGCGTCAGAAAGATGTACTCCGTGCGAAACAGACCCACGCCCGAGGCGCCCATCGCGCTGGCGGCCTGGGCGTCGGCCAGGTTGTTGATGTTGGCCAGTAGCTCGACCCGCTGGCCGTCGGCCGTGATAGCAGGCTGGTCGCGGTTTTCGGCCAGCGTGTCCTTGAGATCGAAGAACTCTCGCTGCAATTTCAGATAGGCGCTGACCATTTCCGGATCGGGGTTCACGACCACGTGGCCGTCGCGGCCGTCGACGACGATCGTGTCGCCCGTCTTCACCTGCCGCAGAATGCCCTTCACGCCCGAAACGGCCGGAATTCCCCGGCTGCGCGCGAGGATGGCGGCGTGGCTGGTCTGGCCGCCGGTTTCGGTCACCACGGCCGCCACTTCGCGCTTGCCGAGCGTCACGACTTGCGAGGGCAGCAGCTCGCCGGCCACGAGGATCAGCGGCCCCTTGAGGGCATCGCCGTGCGGCTCCAAGACGTCCGACAGGTGGCCGCTGAGCCGTACGATCACGTCGCGCACGTCGGCCAGCCGCTCGCGCAGGTAGGCGTCTTCGGTGCTGGCAAACAGTGCCGTGTATTCGACCAGCAGGCGGTGCAGCGAGCCCTGGGCACTCTGCCGCTCGTTGACGATCCAACCGCGAATCTTAGCCGTAAAGGCCGGGTCGTGCAGGATCGACTCGTGGGCGGCAAAGATGGCCGCCTCGTCGGGTCCCACCTGGCTGCCCACCTTCTGGTGCAGTGCCCGCAGGTCGGTGGCCGTTTTATCGCGGGCGCGGTCGTAGCGCCCAAGTTCCGCCCAGACTTCGTGCTCTTCGAGGCGTTTGGTGTCAGGGTTGACGAAGATTTCGTGAATGCAATACGCCGTGCCAACGGCCACGCCCGGCGAGACGCCAATCCCTTTTCGCATGTTTCAATCGTATCCGCGTGCAATTCGCTAGACAATCAACGGTTGCGGTGCACGGGCGCGCCGCACGCCTGCGCGGCCTCGGCGCGGCCGCTCGCGCTTTCGATCATCGCGTGGTTTATCAATGGGCCCGGCGCGAGGCGGGAGAGTTTGTCGGTTGTGGGGATTTTGAGGGCCCGATATACTGACGCTTTCGTCCCACCCAAATGATTCCGCGCCCCCCAAGCTGGGCCGCTGCGCCGAGCGTTTCTGCCATGCCGTGGGTTGACTGCCGCGGCCGGCGATTCGGCGGCGGTTGCGAGCCGTGCCGGTGCGCCGATCGCCACTTCCGTCGCCTTCCGCGGGGCAAAGGTTGGTTCGATGCGTTTATTGGGCAAGACAGCCTTGGTCACGGGTGGCAGCCGGGGCATCGGCCGCGCCTGCGTCGAGCGCCTGGCAGCCGACGGCTGCAAGGTCGCGTTCCTGTACAACCAGAACAAGCAGGCCGCCGATTCGCTGGTCAGCGAAATGCAGGCCCAAGGCCGCGAAGTCCGCGCCCTGCAGGCCGACGTCGTCGACCGGGCCCGCGCCGACGAGGTCGTCGCCGAGCTGCTTGCCGCCTGGGAGGCCATCGACATCCTCGTCAACTCGGCCGGCATCATCCGCGACGGCCTGCTGGCCACGATGAAGTTCGAGGATTGGCGCGACGTCATCGACACGAACCTCACCGGCACGTTCAACTACTGCCAGGCCGTCACCCAGCCCATGCTCTCGCGCCGCAAGGGGAGCATCATCAACATCTCAAGCGTCTCGGCCGAGTTCGGCTCGCGCGGCCAGGTGAACTATGCCGCCAGCAAGGGGGGCATCGACGGCCTCACGCGCTGCCTGGCCAAGGAGCTTTCCAGCCGCAAGGTGCGCGTCAACGGCGTCGCGCCGGGCATGATCGAAACCGACATGAGCCAGGTGGTCCGCAACCTGGCCGGCGACCGCATCAAGGAGTTCATCCCCATGAAACGCGTCGGCCAGCCCCACGAAATTGCCGGCGTTGTCGCCTTTCTAGCCAGCGACGATGCCAGTTACGTCACCGGCCAGGTGTTGCGCGTTGACGGCGGTCTCAGCCTCGGCGGCGCCTGAGGTTCGCGATAGGCGGAACGACTTGCTGACGATCATTCATGGGCGACTTTGGGCCGCCGTCGGCCAAGCATGAGGAGCTCGAGCAACTCAAGGTCCGCATGCCGTTTGCCGATTTCGGCCAACCGGGCCGTGCAGGATCTTGGCAACCTGCTCAGCGTGCGCGACATGTGTCGCGACGTAGAGAGCAAAGTGGTGACGGCTTAGACGCATGGGATCGACCACGCGGTTCTGTCATGCAGCGCGCCACTGCTGGCTTGAACTGCACCGCAGGAATCATAGGTGCCTGCTGCGCAGCCGCTCCGGTGATGCGCATTGTTGGCCCCTGACCATTTCGTGCGGTGATTCTTGAGCACTGTCACACGTTGAAACGCACTGGCAGAGCCCGTGGCACACGAGCACCCGTTACCCTGCCGGGTCACTGACCCCGGGCCAGTGGCACGTTGCTGCCGGCTGCTGGCAGGGCTTGCGCGAAGCTTTGCGGGTTTTTCCGCTTTTAGCGGAAATTCGTGCAATGCCGGTTGTGCCGGTGCCGATACCTACGCAAGACCCGGCAGCTTTGGCGGTGTTCGAGTGCCGTGCCATTTTCCCGTGGGCACGGCTGGGGGAGCCAAAGGTGCCTATTCTTTGAGACTGTAGGGGGGAGTCATGAAGTTTCGCGCACCCGTAGCGTGCCTTTGCGCGCTCGTCTGGATGGGCGTGGCGACAGCCAGGGCCGAGTCGCCGTTGTTTCAAGATTCGAACGTGCGTCGCCGAGTGACGACGACCAGCGCCAGTCGCCTCGTGCCGCCGCCGATTGCCGAGGCCGAGCCGACGCCCAGGGCGCCCGAGCCCGGCAGCAAGGTGCCCGAACCGGTAGCCGCGCCCAGCCCGATGGACGCGACCGCGGTCGAGTCAGACGGCTCCGACGAGTTTTTCGAGGGCGGCTACGGCGACTGCTGCGGGCCGTGTTTTGCCGGCAACTGCCGCGCCGGCGGCATGTGGTATGGAGCGGTCGACTACTTGCTCGTGCGGCCGCGCTTCAGCCAGGACGCCGCTGAAGTGCGTCAGACCACCACGACCGACACCTCGGTGACGCCCAACCTCACCACGCAGAGCAGCCAGGCCGTCAGCTTCCCGTTCAAGTACAGCAGCGCCTTCCGCGCGTTGCTCGGCTATCGGCTGCTCGATTGCGGCGGCGACATCAACTTCACCTACTGGCGATTCAACAACAGCGCCAGCATCGCCGACGGTCCGGCCGGCGGGAATGACCAACTGACGATTTTCGGCAACGCGGGCAACAACCCAGGCGACGGCCAGTTCTTCACGGCCCAGTCGAACGTGATCGCCAACTTGTACGATCTTGATTTCGCACGCTGCCTGTCCTTCGGCGGGCCGGCGGCGCCGTGCGACGCCTGCTTCTGCCCGCGGTGGGACCTGCGCTGGTCGGCCGGCGTGCGGATGGCCGACATCAGCCGCACGAACCACAACGTGGTGAGCGACACGACCGGTACGGCCTTGTCCTATGGGGCGATCGACTCGCGGTTCTTCGGAGCCGGTCCGCGCGTAGGCATGCAGGGGCGTCGCTACTTCGGCTGCAACGGCCTGCTATCGCTGTATGCCCGGGGCAACCTGGCCCTGATGTTGGGCAACTACCGGATCAACCAGAACTCGTCGATCCTGGGAGCAGACACGGCCGCAACGACGGTGTTTACGCAACTGGCGTCGATCGGCCGGCTGGTGCCGTCGGCCGACATCGAAGTCGGCGGCAGTTGGCAGATCGCACCCTACACGCTGATCTCGGCCGGATGGTTCTTCCAGTGCTTCTGGGACCTGGGCCAGACGGAGACGATCAGCGGCACCGCGTTCCCGCCGATCGACACGTCGAACATCCTGGGCTTCGACGGCCTGTTCATCCGCGGCGAAATGCTGTTCTAATCGGCGTGCGGCACCTGCGCAATCGCGGACGGCGCGAAGGGCCTGCCAAGCCGCAAGCGGATGGGCGCCGCGGCGGAGAATCGTTGGCAATTCCAGAGAAGCTGGAACTACATGCCGTCGAGCAGGCTGGCTCGGCCGCGGCGGGCAGCTCGCAATCGTGCTCGGCGACGGGTTTCGCTCGGCTTTTCGTAGTACTCTCGTCGCCGCATTTCCTTCTTGATGCCGCTCCGCTCGACCAGTTTGCGGAACCGGCGGACCGCTTCTTGAATCGACTCGCGGTCTCGAACGTTCAGTTTGACCACGCATCCTCCTTTGGATTGTTCGAAAAAAGGGCAGCAGCAATGCGCCGTCAAAATCATCGCCCGGCGGGGGGATATCCAACAAGAATCTACCCTCTGCCGGCTGTCGCTGTCCAGTCGCTTTTGCGTCGTTCGTGCGCTGCCGCCGACCGTCGCGCCCGACGGCCCATGTGCCAGATCCGGAACTTCCGCTTCGGCCTTCCCAAAGTGCCGTGTCTCGGTCATCCGACCGCCGACGCGCTCGATAATCGGCAAGGTTTCGCCAAAGCGATCCGCCCCGGCGCCGCGGCGGCTTGGGTGCAAAGTTCGGCGCGGGTGACCGATGGGGTAAGGGTGCCCACCGCCCCGACTCCCCCACCTGGCAGAAATCGGCCCCGCAATGGATTCGCTCGCTTTGGCGGCAGCTCGCATCCAACAAATCGAAGCCCGGCAGGACGACGTCCTGCTCGCGCTCGAGGCCCTCGACCACCGGGTTGAATGCCTCGTGGCCCAGTGCCTCTCCGCCGCGGCCCCGCCGCTCGCGGCCACCGAGCGGGCTAACGCCGTGGCCCCACTCCCGCTGACGGTTCGCGAAGCGGCCTGAATCATGCGGCGGCAGGCACTCGCGCGTCTTCTCGTTGACGCCCGCAGGCAGATGAACCACACTGAGAGGGCCCGCGCTTGCCGCCCGGCTGTCTCCCGCCCGACGAAACCCGCCGAGATCAACTTCCCATGCTTCCAATCCGCATCCGCGTTCTGGCGCTGTTGTCGGCTGCTATGTCTTTACTGTTGGCCGTTGCTGTGGTCCACGGCGAGAACTGGCCACAATGGCGCGGCGCCAATTTCGACGGCATCAGCCACGAAACCGGCTTGCCGACCACCTGGAGCAAGACCGAAAACGTCATCTGGCGCGTGGCCCTGCCCGGGCCCGCCGGATCGACCCCGGTCATCTGGGACGATCACGTCTACCTCACTTCGGCCGAAGGCGACGACCTGGTGCTTTTGGCCCTTACGACCGACGGCAAGCAGCTCTGGAAGCGAACCCTGGCCAGCGACAACAAGGCCGTGCGCGGCGACGAAGGCAACTATGCCTCGCCATCGCCCTCGACCGATGGCCAACACGTTTGGGCCATGGTGGGCACCGGCGACATCGCCTGCTACACGCCCGAGGGTCGCGAGGTGTGGAAGTTCAACTTGCAGGACCGCTACGGCAAGTTCGACATCCAGTTCGGCATGACTTCGACCCCGGTGCTCGACGGCGATCGGCTGTACTTGCAACTCTTGCACAGCGGCGATGCGCTGGTCGCTGGCGCTCGACAAGCTCACAGGCCAGGAAATCTGGAAACAGACCCGCAAGAGCGACGCCCGGGCCGAGTGCGAGCATTCGTACGCCTCGCCGGTGCTGTATCGCCACGGTAAGCTGGAATTGCTGCTGACGCACGGCTGCGACTATGTGGTGGCCCATCGGCTGTCCGACGGGGCGGAGGCCTGGCGATGCGGCGGCTTGAACCCGCCGGCGAAATACAACCCCACGCTGCGGTTCGTGGCTTCGCCCTTGCCGGGGCCCGGTTTCGTCGTCGTGCCGTCGGCCAAGAACGGGCCGGTGCTATGCCTCGACCCCACGAGCCAGGGCGACATCACCTCGAGCGAAGAAGGCCACTTTTGGACGCGGCCGCACGAAACGCCCGACGTCCCTTCGCCATTGGCCGTCGATGGCCTGGTGTACTTGTGCCGCGAGAACGGCAACCTGATTTGCATGGATGCCAAGACAGGCGAGCAGTATTACATGAACCGCACCCATGCCGACCGCCATCGGGCCTCGCCAGTCTATGCCGACGGCAAGATCTTCCTGACCTCTCGCGACGGCACGGTGACGGTCGTCAAGGCGGGCAAGCAGTTCGAGGTGTTGGCGACCAACACGTTGGGCGAGTCGATTTCGTCGTCGCCGGCGATTTCCGGCGGGCGCATTTACTCTGCGCACGTTCGACGCCCTGTACGCCATCGGCAAGCCGGGCGGCGTGGCCCGCCGCTAAGCGTCGCGGTTGCAGCACTGCGTGCGTTTGTCAGCCGAAATGCCACCTAAGGCTGAAAGGCACTGGCGAAGCCCAGTGCCACACGGATCAAGCACTGGCGAAGCCATTGGCACACGCGGCCAGGCGACAGCCAAGCTTAGCGGCGATAGCCGAGCGACTTCACCACGCTCAGCATCTCTTCGTAGGTGATGAAGCGGCGGCGGTGGGCCAACTTGTAGCCGTCGATCGCCTGGGCCAGCTCGCTCGCTTCCGGCGACAATTCTTCGTAGCTATTGGTGAACTGCCGACGTTCTTGGGCTGGCCGGCCTACGCCCGGGTCGTAGCTGCGACGGTCGACGAACGGAGCGTCCGGTGAACTGATGGCGGTCATGAAAGGCGTCCTTGAGAGTGGCTGGCCGAAAGTGGCCGAAGGTTACTCGCAGTCTTGCAGGCGGGAAAAACGCGGGCAGCACCGGCTCGGATCGCGCAGGCTACCCCTGCGCGATATTCAAACCTAGGTCGCAATCCGCCGGCAGGCAAATTCTCGAAGCCGGATTGCCAGGCCAGCAATACCGCAGGCACCCGCCGGCTGGCTGATCTGCCTGTAGCGGTTGTAGCGGTCGCCGCGCCCACGGGCCGGTTGTCTGCCGCTGCGGCGCTACGCTGGCGGTGCTCTGGCCGGCGCCGCCATCGCGCACGCTTGCCGGAAGGGCTACCGCAACACGGTGCCTCCGGCTGGTGGCTGGGCGGCGGCAATGCGGGCCATGAGATTGCGGGCCGTCGGATCCTCGGGCGCCAGCGCCAGGGCTTGTACGAGGGTGCCGTGCGCCTCGGCCAGGCGGCCGGCGTGCAACTCGGCTTCGGCTAGGTGGCAAAGGATGTCGGCCGTCGGCTGCTCGCGATGCGCGGCCAGAGACAAGCTGCGCACGGCGTCGTCGTAACGCCCCAAGGCGCCCAACGCCAGACCCTCCAGGTAGAGCACTTGCTGGGGCTCTTCACCCGGCGCGTAGCTGTCGGCCAGTGACTCGATCACGACCAGGGCCCGTTGCGGCTCGTTCAACTGGCGATAGGTTTCGGCGACCAGGATCGAGAGTTCGTGGTCGTCGCCGGCAGTGCCCAACGCGCGCTGGAAGTGGGCCAGGGCTTCGCGCGGGCGGCCCGTGGCCGAGGCCATGCGCCCGCGCAGGGTCCAGGCCGCGGCGCAACGGGCATCGAGCCGCAAGGCTTCATCGACCATTCGGCTCGCGTCGTCCAATTTGCCCAGCGCCAGGTAGATCTCGCCCGCGCGCACGGCCAGGCTCGGATCTTCGCCGGCCAGGCGGCGGGCTTCTTCGATCTGCGCGAGCGCTTCCTGCTGAGCGCCGCGATGCCAGAGCGCCTCGGCGTAATGCCGTCGGGCATCGGCGTCGGCCTTCGAGGTGTCGACGGCGCGGGCCAGCAGGCCTTCGGCCCGCTTCCAATCGCCGCGGTCGATGGCGTTGACGCCCTGCTGGGTCAACTGCCGGCCGGTGGCCACCGACTTGGGCACGGCGCCTTGGTTCGACAGCGTGCGACAGCCGGCCAGCGCGGCGACGGCCAGCGCCAGCGCGCACGCGGCGGGGCGCTGGCCAAGAAGCGTCGTCGTACGGCCATCCCTAGCCATGGCGACTACCGCGTGCGGAAAGGACGAGGGAAAACGAATACCGGAACAGCCCAGCCGGCAAGCGCATGCGCGACCGGCCAAATCCCCCCGCACGCTCGTTCTCGCGAGAGATTCGCTACGCGCGGCGAAGGTAGCAAAACCGCCGGTGGCCAACAAGGGCGAGCCCCCGCAGTGCGACTGGCTGGCGGAGCCGGGCGGCGCTAGAATGACGCTGACGCTCGTGATTTGGCAGAAGCCGCAGGCACTGCTGGACAAGCCAGCAATCGCACCCGGCACCGGCAGACGCGGCTGCGACAGATCGCTAGCGGCACCAGCAATCTCCTTGCAACGCCGACTGCGCGGGCCAATGCCATCCACCTACGACAAGTTGGGCATCCGCTTCCAGTATCCCGACAACTGGCAGTTGGACGAAGGCGACGCGCTGGAGGGCAATCGTGCGGTCACGGTGTACAGCCCCCAGGGCGCGTTTTGGTCGATCACGCTGCACCCGCCGTCGGCCGAGCCGCGCGAACTGGCGGCCACGGCGCTTGCGGCGCTCCAGGCGGAATACAGCGACTCGGAGTCCGAGCCCGTCGAGGTAGAAATCGCCGGCCGGTCAATCAGCGGCTACGACTTCAGCTTCTTCTATCTTGACTTTACAAACACCGCCACCGTGCGAGCCTTTCGCACGGACGATGCCGCGTGCCTCGTGCTGTGCCAGGCGGAAGATCGCGAATACGAAGCCCTCGAGCCGGTCTTTCGCGCGATCACGACCAGTCTGCTGGCGGGTTGAAGGTCCGCGAGGTTCCCTTGCGGCACAAAAGAGCCCCAGGGCCGACGCCCCGGGCTGTCCCGAGGCGGCAGACCCGCGCTAGCAACGCTTTTGCCAGACCGTTTGCAAGATTTACAAGGCTCGCGGGCGTGGCCGGCAGTGCCGAGCGGCCCTGGGCAATTGCCCCAGGGCGGGCGGCAGCAAGCGTTTGCGTCGCGCTGCGGGAAAACTTCCTTGGGCGAGCTCGCGCTGGCACGGCAACTGCACTAGGGACCCGCCGCGTATGTTCGACCCAGTTTGGCCTCGCGAGCATCGGCACTCGGGCGGCCAAAAACATCGCAACGCGAACGTGACGCACCGTGAATCTTAGCCGTTTGTCGCCCCATTTTTCGGCGACCTAGCCCACCACGGGACGCAGCAGTTTTTCACGGTTGAAGGGCCCCTCTTGGTCATGACCAGGCGGGGCCCTTTTTTTACGCGCGATCGGATTTTTCCGGCCGGGGCCTCGCGGCCGTCGGGCATTTGCACCGGGCCACCACCCGTTGCGAACGCGACAACCGCTCCCACGCGTTGGTATTGCGCCTGCGCCGCGGGGCCGTCCTATAGTTTTCTCAACGCCCGCCGCGCGCGTTGCGCGACGGGTTGGCCCCCTCCCAACACGGCTGGCTGCAGGCATGGCGTCCCCACGACGCATCGACTGCAGCCCCGGCCCCCCCAACGTCCGCCGGTGGCGCGACTTGAGCATCCCGCGGCTCGGGCGATATACTTCCGCAAGCATTGGGCGGATGGGTTGGGGAAACCGAGAAACCTGTACTTTGCCCGAAGGAGCAAGCGAAATATGGCAACTGCTCATCAGACCTGCCTGGACCAGATCGGCGATGCGGCCGGACTCGTTTGGCATCACCTCAACGAAAACGGCCCGCGCACCCTGGCGCAACTGGCCAAGGAAATCGACGCCCCGCGCGACGTGATCATGCAGGCCGTCGGCTGGCTGGCGCGAAGACAAGGTGGCGATCGAGGAAGACGCCCGCGCCCGCAAATCGGTCATGCTGCGCTAGACACGGCGTGCGAACCCCGGGCGCAAGCTCGGGGACTCCGTGCCGCGCGGCTCTGGCGAACCATCGGGTCGGGCGAGCCCCGCGTGAAAGCTCGCGGATTTCTCGCAGCGCCGCTTTAGCGAACCGCCGGTCCCAGGGCTCACGCCCTGGGCTCGCCCAGCTTTTCCATGTCGCCCGCGCTGGGCGTTGCCGGTTCCGGCGGCGCCCCTTATGATGAACCCGCGCGGGCTCGCCGCGCTTCTGGAGGCGTTTCACCGGGGGATAGCGCTCGCATTGTCACTCTCAGTTGCCGGACAATCGCTTGCATGGGCGCCCTGGCTCCAGCCCGCGGCTGACGAATCGGGGCTGGTCCTGTGGCATTGGCTGGCTTTCGGCGCGCTGGTCGTGGCCCTGCTGGCCATCGACCTGTTCGTGTTTCACCGCGACTCGCGCGAGCCGACGCTGCGCGAATCGGCCGTGTGGACGGTCGTGTGGTGCACGCTGGCCCTCGGTTTCAACCTGCTCATCTGGTTCTGGAGCGGCCCGCAAAAGGCGATCCTGTTTCTCACCGGCTACCTGGTCGAGTGGTCGTTGTCGATGGACAACGTCTTCGTGTTCGCCGTGATCTTCAGCTTCTTCGGCGTGCCGCTGAAGTATCAATATCGCGTGCTGTTCTGGGGCATCATCGGCGCCGTGGTGATGCGGCTGTCGTTCATCCTGGCCGGCACGGCCCTGTTGCACGAGTTCGAATGGGTGCTGTGGCTGTTCGGCGCATTTTTGATCTACACCGGCATCAAGCTGGCCATGCATAGCGACTCGACCGTCGACCCGGAAAAGAACATTCTCATGCGGCTGGCCCGCAAGTTGTTTCCCGTGGCTTCCGGATCGCATGGCGACAAGTTCTTCGTGGTCGAAAACGGGCGGCGGGCGATCACGCCCTTGTTTCTCGTGCTGCTGGTGGTCGAGAGCACCGACGTGCTGTTCGCGGTCGATAGTGTGCCGGCCATTTTCGGCATTGCTCCCAACGATCCGTTCATCGTCTTTTCGTCGAATATCTTCGCCATCCTCGGCCTGCGGGCCTTGTACTTCCTGCTGGCCGGGGCCATCGAGCTGTTCCGCTACCTGAACTACGGGCTGGCCGCCGTGCTGGTGTTCGTGGGCGCCAAGATGGTGGCCGACTATTGGTTTGGCCCGGACGTCGAACCCGCGGGGGGCGAGCCCCATGGATTGATCCACCCGGGCGTGTCGCTGGCGGTGATTCTGTCGCTGTTGGCGATCTCGATCGCCGCTTCGCTCGTGGCCCGAAAACGCGAAAGCGATGCCGCCGACGAAGCCGACCGAGCCAAGCAGGCGTGAGCGAGTCAATGGGCGCCATGGTCGGCTTGCGCAATCGTGCAGATTGGCAAGAGCCGCGTAACGACGCCGGCACTGCCGGGCAAGCCCGCAGTGGCATCGGCCGCGGACCGCTGCGGGACCCGCGAGCGGGCGAAGCAGCTATTGACGCCGCGGCGTTGGCCGCGCACTGTGGACCTGTAGACCTGATGACCAACGAACCGACGCCCTAGCGACCGAACGTGAAACACGCCCTGATAACCGGCGGGGCTGGCTTCATTGGCAGCCACCTGGCCGAAGCCCTCATCGCCCGCGACTACCGCGTCACGGTGGTCGACGACGAATCGACCGGCACGGCCGAAAACCTGGCGGCCGTCAGCGGCCATTTCAATTTCACCTTCGTGCCCGGCTCGGCCGCCGACAAGACGCTGGTTCGCTCGCTGGTGGCCGACGTCGACGAGGTCTACCACCTGGCCGCGGCGGTCGGAGTGCAGTTGATCTCGACCGCGCCGATCCACACCATCGAAACGAACATCTACCCCACGGAGCTGATCTTGAGCGAGCTGCTGCGCCGCAACCGCGATGGCTACGCGGTGAAGCTCTTTCTGGCCAGCTCGAGCGAGGTCTACGGCAAGAACCCCAAGCCGCTGTGGAACGAGGAAGACGACCTGGTGTTCGGCCCCACCATGCGCCCCCGCTGGTCGTATGGGGCCAGCAAGGCGATCGACGAGTTTCTGGCCCTGGCCTATTGGCGGCAGCATCGGCTGCCGGTGGTGATCGGGCGGTTTTTCAACGTGGTCGGCCCGCGCCAGACCGGCCGCTACGGCATGGTGCTGCCGCGGTTCGTCGAGGCGGCGCTGGCGGGCGGGCCGCTGGTCGTGCACGACGATGGGCAGCAGGTCCGCTGCTTTGCCCACGTCAACGACGTGGTGAGCAGCGTGCTGGAGCTGATGGAGACCGAGGCGGCCGTGGCCGGCGTGTTCAACATCGGCAGCGACCAGCCGGTGACGATCCTGCAACTGGCCCGCTTGGTAATCGCGGCGGTCAACCCCAAGCTGGCGATCCAGTTTCAAACCTACGCCGAAGCCTACGACCAGGATTTCGAGGACGTCCGCTCCCGGATTCCCGACCTGTCGCGCCTGCGGGCCGCGATCCGCCACCGCAACCAGTACCAGCTCGAGTCCATCGTCCGCGACGTCGTGGAACAGACGCGGGCCAAGGCACAGCGGTAAGGGCAGGCCGGAGCCGGACGAAGAGCGCTTCCGGCACGAACCCGACGCGCAGGCGACGCAGCCCTGCATGGGGTGCCGGGCGTGTCGCTCCCCCGCTAGCGCGTCGGGTTAGTGGGGGGGAACTCGCTGCATCGAACTACTGGCGGCTTGTGGCAAACCTTGGCTGGCTGGGCTAGAATAGTGGCTGCCGGCGGCTCCCTTCCTTTCTTGGCCGCCGGAGGCGTTTCGGGCCGGCCGGGCGTCCGAAGTCGGGGCAGCCGAAGAGCGAGAGATTGGCCATGAACCGCAACCCCATCGGCCCGGGGACCGTCGCCACTCGTCCGTTTCAGGCAGAGGCTTACCAACCGTCACAGGTGCCTGCCGACCGTGTGCCGCTGGCTTTGCCAGTGCTGGCCGGTCGTTCTTGGGATCCGCGGGCTCCACGGCGCTTCGATGAAGCCCCAGCGTCGGCACTGGCGAAGTCAGTGGCACACGGGCAGGCCGTGCCAAACGGCGACGCCCGCGAGCTGCGAACCAGGCACGGCCGCCGCGGCTTCACCCTGATCGAGATGCTCGTCTCGCTGACGATCACGCTGATCATGATGGGCGCGGTCGTAACCTTGTTTCAGGTGATGGCCGACAGCGTCTCGGCCAGCCGGGCCCTGATCGAGCTATCCGACCGGATGCGCAACTGCCGCAACCGCCTGCAAACCGACCTGATCGGCGCCACCGCCAAAATGAACCCGCCCATGCGTCCCGAAGACGACGCGGGCTACTTCGAGATCATCGAAGGGCCGGCCAATGACGCCGACTACACGGGCTACGACGGCACAGGCAAGTCTCAGGGCGTCGGCCAGCAACGGCTCGCTGTTCGGCGACGTCGACGACGTGATCATGTTCACGGTCCGCAGCCGCGGCGAGCCGTTCGTCGGCAGATACAATAACACCACGACCATCGAATCGCAAACGGCCGAAGTGATCTACTTTCCTTCCCACGCCCGGTGCGGAGTTACCGGCACACGCTCGAGCCGATCTTCGACCCGACGCCTCGATATCGTCGACGGCGCGCAGCCAGCGCGAGCTGTTCACGCTCTATCGCCGCGTGCTGCTGGTGGCACCGGGATTCTCGGCCCGACGCCGGCATACGAGCTTCTACGATCATGAACGATCTTTCGGCCCGCTACGTCTGGCGAGCAGGCAATGGTGCTCCAACTCGCTGGGCGACCTCACGAAGCGCGAATGCCGCTTTGCCCATCGTGGGCCCTTCCTTTCCCTTCAACGTCGCCAAGGCTCCACCAACGTGCCATCCGCCGCAGCCAACATCAGACGTCCAGGCTGCACCCTTTCACGAATGCAAGCACGCTACGGCGACGACGTGATCTTGACCAACGTGCTGGCCTTTGACGTGCAGGTGTGGGACCCGGGTGCGCCGGTTTGACGGTGAACATCCGCTCGAGCGGCTATTGCCGTCGTGGCCGACGCGATCCAGGCTTTGACGCTTGGTGGCAGCCCGCCAAGTCCCGGCGACTCGGTGCTAGTGGCGCCTATGTCGACTTGGGTTACCTATCCGTCCCGCGTCCGGCAGTCCCATTTTCAGATCTATCGACAGCGACGTCCATTGGCGGCCGACTATCCGGCTCCTGTCGGCCCGACTGTACCTAGGCCCGGTGATCGTACCAGCCGACGCGACGAACGGCCAGAAATACACGTACGACACGTGGTCGCTGCACTATGAGAATAATGGCATTGATGAGAATGGTAAGGCCTAACCGACGCCGGGCATGAACGGCCTCGACGACAATACCAACGGCGTTGTTGACGACTCCTGGAATTCGACACCCAGGCTCCCTTTGCCGCTCCGCTGCGCGGGCTGCGGATCACGGTGCGCTGCTACGAGCCGTCGAGCCAGCAGGTGCGCGAGTTCACCGTCGTGCAGGACTTTCTGGGCGATTGACCATTCTGTAGCCGGGGTCTGTGACCCCGGTGCCGTGCCGCAAGATTGCCGGCTTCACCAAGGAACGACGTAGAAACGTCTTGTTTGAATCTTTCCGTCGTGCCGCCGTGCCGTCGTGGTAAATCAACACCGGGCAACGAACCACGACGACACGACGACACGACGAAGAACAAGAAACCCGACCGACTATGCTGTAGCCGGGGTCTGTGACCCCGGTGCCGTGCCGCAAGATTCCCGGCTTCACCAAGGAAACGACGCAGAAACGTCTTGTTTGAATCTTTCCGTCGTGCCGTCGTGCCGTCGTGGTAAATCAACACCGGGCAACGAACCACGACGACATGACGACACGACGAAGAACAAGAAGCCCGACGTTCTTTTTGCCTGATCACAAATGCCGGCTACAGCGGCGAGTTCGAACTCTGCGGTGCGATGCAATGGCTGACTCGCACTCGATTCGGCTTCGCGGACCGTGGGAAATCGCCTCGCTGACGGGCTCGGGTGACGTTGCGGCCGGCACTGCCTCGAAGATCGACGTGCCAGGCGATTGGGTGCAAGCCTCGGCGACAACTTCGTCGGCACGGCCCGCTACTCCCGGCGTTTCAACTGCCCCACGAATCTCGAAGCGTACGAGCGGGTGTGGCTCGTTTTCGAAGGCGTCGACGGGCGGGCCGCGGCCGTGCTCAACGGCCATCCGCTCGGCGACATGCTTCGTCGCAGGCGAGCCGGCCCGCTTCGACGTCACCACGGCCCTGGCGCCGCACAACACGCTGGAGGTCGACGTCTCGCTCGATCGCGCGGCGTTCGACGACCCGCCCAGCCGCGGCGAGCCGCGCCGGCCAGCCCGGCGGCCTCGTCGGCGAAGTGCGGCTGGAAATCGCGCCGACCGAACAACGCCGATGACCGGGCTATCTCCCCATTGGCTCTCCCCCCCACGAACCCGACGCGCCAGGCGAGGGCTTTCTGCTTTCTTGGTGTTTCCCTCGCTTGCGCGTCGGGTTCGTGAAAAAATGCGGCCCTCGCTGGCGCGTCGGGTTGGTGAAGGTGCGTACGGCGCGGTGGAAATGGCCGCTTGGGCGTTGTTAGAATCGCCCACGCGCACGAGCCGCGTCACCGCGGAGAGTACCCATCCCATGTTGCACCTGCCGTTTGCCTGTGTCGTTTCCCTTCTGTTCGCGCCGGGTGCCACGGCCGGCGAGCCGAACACGCTTTCGCCGGCGGAGCTCGACGACGGCTGGATCCTGCTGTTCGACGGCCAGAGTGACTTTCGGCTGGAAGGCCGGCAGCCAGGCGAATTGGAAGGTGGCCGACGGCGCGATCTCGGTGAGCGACGGCGAAAAGGGGCTGCTGGCCACGACCAGCGAGTTCGCCGACTTCGAGCTGAAGCTCGACTTCCGCGCAGCGGCGACGACCAACAGCGGCGTCTTCCTGCGCACGCCGCTCGTGCCCACGAATCCGGCGGGCGACTGCTACGAGCTGAACATCGCCGCGCCGGCGGTCAGCCCGTTTGCCACCGGCAGCTTCGTCAACCGCCAGAAGGCCGAGAGCGTGCCGGTGAGCGACGACTGGCAGACATTCGACGGTCAAGGCCGAGGGCGGCCACTTCACGGTCTGGCTCGGCGAGCGCCAGGTGCTCGACTACACCGATCCCAAGCCGATCGCCGCGCGGCCGCATCGGCCTGCAGTTCAACTCCGGGCCGGTGGCCTTTCGCAACATCAAGCTCAAGCCGCTGGCGCTCGAAGTCGATCTTCAACGGCCGCGACCTGACCGGCTGGACCGTCTTTCCCGGCAAGCCGAGCGTATTCTCGGTTACGCCCGAGGGAGCCATCAACGTCAGCAACGGCGCCCGGCCAGTTGGAGTACGAGGGGCTGTACGACGATTTCGTGCTGCAGTTGGAGGCGATCTCCGCGGGCAAGGAGCTCAACTCGGGCATTTTTTTTCGCTGCATTCCCGGCCAGATGTGGCAAGGCTACGAGTGCCAGATTCAAAACGGCTACAAGAACGGCGACCGCACGCAGCCGCAAGGATTGCGGCACCGGCGGGTTCTTTCGCCGCCAGAACGCCCGACGCGTGGTGTCGAACGACTTTGAGTGGTTCCACCTGACGCTCGCGGCGACCGGGCCGCACATGGCCGCCTGGGTTGACGGCTATCCGGTGAGCGACTGGACCGACCCGCGCCCGCCGCACGAAAACCCGCGGCAGGGCCAGCGTCTGCAAGCCGGCACGCTGGAAATCCAGGGGCACGACAAGACGACGAATCTTTCGTTCCGTCGGCTGCGGGTGGGAAAAATTCCGCCGCGGTGAGTGCGCGGGCGGAAATCAGAGTGGTGCTTGCCAGGCCGGCATGCGGAGGGGCGCCGCAACGGTTGAACAGCGGCATCCACGAGAGTCGCGCGGGTTCGTGCTTTTTTTCACGATCGCGCGGCGCGCGATTCGCATTCTAAAATTTTGACAGGGTGTCGACGGCCCGTTATTCTGACGGAACTTCTCTGGCTTCCGCGAGAAGCGGAATGCACTTTCACATCCGTGCAGACCAAATCAATCGATTCGTGAAAGGGGGTGGATTATGACCCTCCGTGAGATCCTGTTGGCCAAGGGGAACGAGGTCCACACGATTGGCCCCGAGGCTTCCTTGGAAGACGTCGTGCAAAAACTGATTCGCGCCAACTGTGGCTCGCTCGTCGTGTGCGATCGCGCCGGCGCCAGCGACGATCGATCGCCGCGCGGCCGCATGGTGGGAATCGTCACCGAGCGCGACATCCTGCACGCCTGCGCCAAGTACAGCGGACGGCCGTTGGCCTCGCTGCGCGTGAGCGAGGTGATGACGCGCGACGTGGCGACCGGCACGCCGGGCGATTCCGTCGAAGAGACAATGGGGCTGATGACCGAACACCGCATTCGCCACCTGCCGATCCTCGAAGGCGGCCGGCTCGTCGGTCTGGTGTCGATCGGCGACGTCGTCAAGCTGCAGCACCAGCGGCTGTCGCTGGAGAACCACTACCTCAAGAGTTATATCCAGGGGTAGGGGCGGCGGCGTGTGGGAAACCCGGCGGTAAACAAGCGCGGCGGCGGGCCGGACACTTGCCAAGCCGCAAGCGGGTGGATGCGACGGCAGCGCACGTCCACTGTCAGCCGCCCAACTGGTAGCAGTCGAGCTTGTCGCGGTCGACTTCGACGCCCAGGCCGGCGCCGCCGGGCACGCTGAGCATCCCCTCGACCACCCGTAGCGGCTCGACCAGGATGTCGTCGTGCAGCTTGGGGTACGACGACTCGTGACCGCTGGTGAACGCGGGTGTGGCGGCGGCCAGTTGCAAGGTGGCGGCCAGGGCCAGCCCGCTGGTCCCCTCGATGCGCAGGCAGGCCGCCAGGCCGGCCGCTTCGGCCACGGCCGCGCACTGCCTGGCGCGCTGGATGCCGCCGACGCGCACCGGGTCGACGACGACGAACTCGACGGCCTCGTGCCGCGCCAGTTGCATGACGTCGCGCGGCTCGTCGATCCCCAGCGACGCGGCCAGCGGCACCTGCGTGCGCGGCGAGCGCGGCCAGCCCCTCGGGCCGCCCATTGGCCAGCGGATCGGCCACGAACTGCAGGCCCAGCGGCTCGAGGCTCGCGCATAGCCGCGTCGCGGTCGCCAGGTTGTATTGCCGCCGGGCGTCGAAGCGGATCTGCACGCGCTGGCCGCAGCTCTCGGCCACCAACGCCACCAGCCGGCAATCGGCCTCCAGCGCCGGTGGCGCTGACGACCAGCGATTGCACGCCCTGGGCCGAGAAGGCCCGGGCACAATAGGCGACCGGCTCGGCGGCGCCGCTGGGCAGGCGCACCGACAGCGGCACGCTGGGACGATACGCCCCGCCCAGCAAGTGGCACAAGCTCTGGCGGGCGCCGCGGGCCACGAGGTCCCACAGTGCCATCTCGACGCCGCAGGCCAGCGCTCGATCGGCGGCAAACACGTCGAGCGCCAGGATCGATTCGATGGCCGACGGCTCGCGGCCCACTAGCACGGCCAGCAATCCGCCGCGGCGGGCGGCCAGCTCGCCGGTGCGCACCACGCGGTCGCGCGTTTCGCCCCAGCCTTCGTGGCCCGAGTCGGTCGCCACGCGGACCACCAGCGAGCGGACGGCGCCGTCGCTGGCCGGAAGCTCGATCAAGAACAGTTCCAGGTCGCTGATGGTCATACGAGCGGGCGTCGAATCGTGGCGGCCGCGCGGCGCGCGAGCGCAGTCGCTTCTCGGAGAATCCAACAGGGGGCCGGCAGCGAGCCGAAACGGCCGACAACCGCGCGATGCGCGGAGCTGCACCAGGTGCCGGAATTCCCTGGGCAGGGGAAAGTATACCTCTTCCTCGCGGACCGATCGCGACTCGACGCTGGCGGCGAAACGATCGACCAGCAGCTTGACGCAGGCCTCGACGACCGACTCGGCGGCGCTGGCCCCGGCCGTCACCAGCACCGTGTCATCGGCGCCGAACCAGGCCAGGTCGATATCGGCCGGTCCATCGATCAGGTGCGCCGGCACCCCGGCCTCGCCGGCCAGCTCGGCCAGACGCTGGCTGTTCGAGCTGTTCTGGCTGCCCAGCACCAACACCTGGTCGGCCTGGCCGGCCAGCAGCCGTACCGCTTCCTGGCGGTTCTGCGTGGCGTAGCAGATATCTTCCTTGGGCGGGCCGACGATATGCGGATAGCGGGCTTTCAGCCGGTTGATGATCCGGTTGGCGTCGTCGACCGAGAGGGTCGTCTGCGTAAGGTAAGCCAGCTTGTCGGTCGAGACTCGCAGGCGATCGACGTCCTCGGGCGATTCGACCAGGAACATGGCGTGGGGCGCCTCGCCCATCGTGCCGATCACCTCGTCGTGCCCTGCGTGGCCGACCAGCACGATGGTGTAGCCGTCGCGGGCATAGCGCATCGCTTCCAGGTGGACCTTGGTGACCAGCGGGCAGGTGGCGTCGATCGTCTTCAGCCGCCGCTCGACGGCTAGACGGCGCACCTCGGGCGAAACGCCATGCGCCGAGTAAAGCAGGTGGGCGTCCTCGGGCACCTCGTCGAGCCCCTCGACGAACACGGCGCCCAGGCCCCGAAACCGCTCGACGACGTGCTTGTTGTGGACGATCTCGTGATAGACGTAGATTGGCGGGCCGAACAGCTTGATTGCCAGCTCGAGGGTCTCGATGGCCATGTTCACGCCGGCACAGAAACCGCGTGGGCTGGCGAGAATGATCTTCATGCGCGTCGTCGTGGAGCGAGGGGCGGGGATCGAGGGCCGCGGCGCTGTCGCTGGCGGTGCTGTCGCGCAATCCTGAGATTGCAAACAGGACACAATTCATCATAATGCAGTCGCTTCCAGTTGGGTAGACGGATCGTTCACGGCCTTTCACCCGGCCGCTCAGCAGCCCGATCTCTCTCGATGGCCCGTTTGTGATGGCGCAGCCTTGCGTAGCGGCGGAACTCGCGCAGTTTGGGCCCCGGGCACCAGCCGTGCCGCGGCCGACGCTCGACGAAGCGCGCCGCTATTGCCGCCGGCTGGCGCGGCAGCCATTACGAGAACTTCGCGGTGGCCAGTTGGCTGCTGCCGCGGCGCCTGCAGCCCCATTTCCACGCGATCTATGCCTATTGCCGCTGGGCCGACGACCTGGCCGACGAGACCGATCGCGCCGACAGCCTGGCACTGGTCGACTGGTGGCACGGCGAGCTCGACGACTGTTACGCCGGCCGCGCCGCGGCACCCGGTGTTCGTGGCGCTGGCTGCCACGATCGGCGAGTTCGCCATCCCGCGCGAGCCGTTCGCGCGGCTGCTCGACGCCTTTCGCCAGGACCAGCGCGTCGCGCGCTACGCGACCCACGACGACGTGCTGGCCTATTGCCGCAACTCGGCCAACCCGGTCGGCCGGCTGATTCTGTACGTCGCCGGTGCGCATGACGAGCCGCGCGGCGCGCTGTCGGACTCGATTTGCACCGGCTTGCAACTGGCGAATTTCTGCCAGGACGTGGCGGACGACTGGGCCCGGGACCGCCTCTATCTGCCGGCCGAAACGCTCGCCGCGGCGGGCTGCGAGCCGTCGACGTTCGGCCGTGGCGCGAGCACGGCTTTTCGCCGGGCACTGGCGGTCGAAGTCGAGCGGGCCGAAGGCTATTTGCGTCGCGGCGCGCCGCTGGTCGGCAAGATGCCGCCCGAGCTGCGCGCCGACGTGGCGCTGTTCGTCGGCGGAGGGTTGGCCATTTTGGAGGCCATTCGCCGCGCGGACTACGACGTTTGGAGCCGTCGACCAACCGTTTCGCGCCGCCGCAAGCTCGGCTTGCTGGCCGGCGCGTGGCTGCGGCCCGGGACATTCATGAAACGGCACGGAGGCCTGGACCATGAGCATTGACCTGGCGGCCAGCTACGTTCATTGCCAGCAGCTCGCGCGGCGCTCGGCGTCGAGCTTCTACTATTCGTTCCTGCTGCTACCCAAGCCGAAGCGGCAGGCGATGTGCGCGCTCTATTCGTTCTTGCGCGAGACCGACGACCTGAGCGACAGCGCGGCCTCGGCCGACGAGCGGCGCGATGCGCTGGAAAACTGGCGGCGGTCGCTCGACCGAGCCACCGACGGCCAGTTCGACGATCCGCTGCTGCCGGCGCTGGCCGACACGATCGCCACTTATGGCATCCCGCCCGAGCACTTGTACGCCGTGATCGACGGCGTGGAGATGGACCTTGAGCCGCTCGAATACGAAACGTTCGCCGACCTGGAGGGATACTGCCATCGAGTGGCCTCGGCGGTGGGCCTGGCCTGCCTGTGCATCTGGGGAACGACCAGCCCGCGTGCCCTGGAGCCGGCGCGAGTGCGGCGTGGCCTTCCAGTTAACCAACATCCTGCGCGACCTGAAAGAGGACGCCGCCCGCGGCCGCGTCTATCTGCCGCGCGAAGACATGGCACGCTTCGACTACACGAGCGACGACCTGCGGGCGGGCGTCAGCGACGGCCGGCTGCGCGAGCTGATGCACTTCGAGATCGAACGCACCGAACGGCTGTACGAATCGGCCGCCGAACTGGAATCGTGGCTCGAACCCGACGGCCGCCGGGTGTTCGGCAGCATGATCTCGGTCTATCGGGCCTTGTTGGGCGAGATCAAAAGGCTCGACGGCGACGTGCTGGGAGCGCGCGTCGGCTTGAGCCGTTGGCGAAAGATGCAGATCGCCACGCGGTGGCTGTTGTTTCGCTCGCCGCGCGAGCCCGCCCGGGCTGCCGTGCCATGAACGCCGATTTGACGGCCGCGGCGCCGAGCGTGGCCGTGGTCGGCGGCGGCCTGGCCGGAGCGGCTGCCGCCGTGGCGCTGGCCGAGGCCGGCTGCCGCGTCGAATTGTTCGAAGCCCGACGCCGGCTGGGCGGACGCGCCGGCTCGTTCGTCGATCCGGCGACCGGCGAACTCGTCGACAACTGCCAGCACGTCAGCATGGGCTGCTGCACGAACCTGGCCGATTTCTGCCGCCGCACCGGGACCGCCGACTTGTTCCGCCGCCACCGGCGGCTGCACTTCATCGGGCCCGACAATCGGGTTTACGACTTCGCGCCGACCGCCTGGCTGCCGGCGCCATTGCACCTGGCCGGCGCTTTTGGGGATTGAAGTATCTTGGCGTGCGCGACCGACTGGCGATCGGCCGTGCGATCTGGATGCTCGCGCGGCAGCCGCGGCCGGATGAGGCCGGCGGTCCGACGATCGGCTCGTGGCTCGCGCGCAACGGCCAGTCGCCGGCGGCCATCGAACGATTCTGGAGCGTCGTGCTCGTCAGCGCTCTGGGCGAAACGCTCAACCGCGCATCGCTGGCCGCGGCCCGCAAGGTGATCGTCGACGGGTTTCTTGCCTCGCAGGAGGCTTCGGCAGTCGACGTGCCCGATGCGCCGCTCGGTACGCTGTATGGCGAACGGCTGGAAGCTTGGTTCGGGGCTCGCGGCGTAAAGCTTCACTTGGAACAGCCCGTTCGCCGCGTGGGATTTAGCATTGCGCCGCTCATTGAGATGGCCGACGGGGCGACTCTGCGGCCGGCGTTCGTCGTGCTGGCCGTGCCGTGGACGAAACTCGACGAGTTGATTGCCCCCGAAGTGGCCAAAGAGTGGTCGTGGCTGGCGGGCCTCGACTCGCTGGGCTGCTCGCCGATCACGGGCGTCCATTTGTGGTTCGATCGACCGATCACGGACTTGCCCCATGCGGTGCTGGTGGGTCGGTTGAGCCAATGGATTTTCCATCGCGGTCGGCCGGCCACGGCCACTCAGTCTGGACATTACTACCAGGTGGTGATCAGCGCGTCGCGCGTGCTGGCCGGACGCGATCGGCAGGCGATCCTCGACGAGGTGCGGCGCGAGATGGCCGAAATCTGGCCGGCCGCCGCCCACGCGCAATTGCTGGCCGCCCGGGTAGTGACTGAACACGCGGCCGTGTTTTCGCCGGCACCCGGCAGCGAAGCTTTGCGGCCCTCGCAGCAGACTTCGGTCGACGGGCTGCTCGTGGCCGGCGATTGGACCGCGACCGGCTGGCCCGCCACGATGGAAGGAGCGGTGCGCAGCGGCTATCTGGCCGCCGAAGCCATCATGCGCCGCATCGGCAGGCCGCAGCGCATCCTGGTGCCCGATTTGCCGCGCGGTCCACTGGCCCGGCTGGTGATCCGCGATGCCGACTGATCGCGCATGCGCGGGTGCAACTACTGGCTTGTCCGGCTTGTCCAGCAGTGCCTGGTCCGTGCAACGAATTCGGCAACCGGGCCGGTCGTTCGAAAACAGCCGTTAAGGCTTGGGTATGCAGAGCGGCCGATGAAGCATTGCTGGACAAGCCAGCAGCGGCACCCAACTGAACCACAACGTTGGATATCGCGGCTGGCAGATCACTCTTCGCCGGGCACGGTGCGTCCGGTGGCCACGTCGAACTCGAAGATCGCGGGCACGAGCATGGCAGTGGCGGCAAAGCCGTAGGTGAGGACCGTCACCAGAAACACGCCCAGCGTGTAGTTCAGCAAGAAGCTGGTGATCGCCCAGAACGTGGCGATCGGCGCGATCATCGAGGCCAGCAGGATTGCCTTCGAGGGATTGCGAGCGCCCAGCGCCGCGTACAGCCCGACGCCGCCACCGAGCATGAACGCCAGAAACGGTTGAATCTGCCAGTGGAACGAGCCGCTGAAGGCGACCATCATCCGCATGCACGTGGCGATGCCGACGAACAGGAAGAAGACCGTTCCCAGGCTCACGCCGATTGCCGTGCGGGAGTTGCCGTAGCTCATGCCGGCGTGCACGCCCAACATGGCGACGAAGAAGTCCATCACGGCCAGCCCGGCGACCAGGTAGAACAAGCTTTCGCCCGAGATGGCCCCCTCGAACCACAGGTAGACGCACAGCGCGATCGGCACGGCCACCATTTCCTTGGTGTTGTAGAAGACGCCTCCCAGCTTGCCGAAGACGAACTCCTTGGCGGTCAGGTCGGTGACCAGCAGAAGGTCGAGCGCCCGCACGTCGCGCTCGGTGGTGAGTGAGGTCACCGCCTGGGCGTTGACCAGCACCAGGCTGAGCACGAACAGCGGCACGAGCACCAGCGCAGCCGAGACGGTCGACAAGCCGCCAGCCGAGTGAAGCTGACCGGCCAGCGCCGCCGCGGCCAGCGCGGACAGCACGAGGTACGCGATGCGAATGGCCAAGACCCGGCGGCCGTAGGCCCAGGTGGCCACTTCGCGCCAAATGATCGGATTGTCCCACACCTGGCGCGTCTTGCCGCGGCGCCGCATGGACATTGCGGTCGATCGCCGAGCGGGCTGCGGCGGCGGCCTCTTCGGTCAGGCCCCAAATGCTCTCGGGCTCTTCGGCCGCAGCGCTGGTGGGCCGCACTTCGCGCGAAGGATTCCAGACGCGCACCATCAAAATGGCAATGCCATTGAGCGCGACCACGAGGATCAGCGTGAATGCCAGGTAAGCATTCACCGGATCGCCGAAGAAGGGCAGGGCACCACTGCCCGAGACCATCGGGCGGGCGGCCGCCAGGATCGCCTGCCAGGGACTGACGCTGGTGGCCAACAAGTCGGTGGGCAGGCCGCCCCAACTGCTGCCCAGCGCGCCGCGGGCCAGGGCCTCGCCGGCGGCGATCCAGAACACCAGCGCCAACACGGTCAGCGCCAGCGTTTGAAAAGTCTTTTCGCGCCACAATGCCATCGTCGAGCCGAGGCTGGCGGCCGCCAGGGCCGTGGCCAGCGTGACGCCAAACGCACGGGCGATCTGCTCGAACGACACGCCGCCGAACAAGGCCGACAGCATGAACAGCGGCAACGACGCGGCAAACAGCACCAGCACGCCCAGCGTGCTGGCCAGCAGCTTGCCGAGCACTAGCTCGCTGTTGCTCAGGTTCGTCAGCAGCAGCAGCACGAGCGTGCGGCGGTCCTTTTCCTGGCTGACGCCGCTGGCAGCGGCCAATGCCGAAAAAAAGACCGCCAGCGCCAATTGCAAGGGGGCCAAAATCTGAAACAGGATCGCGCCAAATCGGGCCATGTCGCTGACGTTGCGCACCAATTGCGTGCCGGTCAACAGCAGCCAGGCCGTGCAGGTCAACAGCAGCAGCGCCGAGGCATAGGCAGTGCGCGAAACATACAGTCGCGCGGCGCGGCACGGTGACCACCTCGCGCGTGAAGACGGGCCCGACGAGCAACTGGAAACCCTCAGCGTCAGCGACGAAAAGCCGGCGGCCGGACGACGAAGCTGGCCGCGCTAAAGCCTCGATTCGCATTATAAAACGCCCGCGTCCGCCCTGTCAGCAGCCCCCAAAGGCCGACCGCAAGCCGGGCAGCTTCGCGCAAGTCGCCAGTTTGCCACGCGGCGGATCGATTTTTTGCAAATGTGAGCGCTGCAGCCGTCGCAATGATCGCGTGACGGATTGCGTCGCCTGAGTTATGTTGACATGATGGATGGCGAGCCGGCTGCGGCGACGAGTTTTTGGTCGTGCGCCGCCGGTACGCCCACCAATAAAAGCGACCGGTGACGATGGATCGAACCCTAGCCGAACCGCTGCCCTCCGCTCGAATTGTAGTTTGCGACGCCGAGCCACCGCGCGCCGGGCGGCTCGGCCGGCCCGACGCCGTCACGCGCCGCATCGCCTGGAACTATGCGGTTCCGCTGGCGACCATCCATTTGGCGGCCCTCTCGGTGCTCAGCCCGTGGCTGTTCAGTTGGACGGGCGTCGTGCTGCTGGTGGGGGGCATCTATTTTTACGGCGGGTTGGGCATCAACATCGCGTATCACCGCTTGCTGACGCATCGCAGCTTCAAGTGCCCGCTGTGGCTCGAGCGCAGCCTCGTGCTCGTTGGCGCCTGTTGCCTGGAAGGTACGCCGGGCAGTTGGGTGGCCACGCACCGCCAGCACCACAGCGACTCGGACCGCACGCCCGACCCCCACAGCCCGCTGGTCAGCTTCTTGTGGAGCCACGTCGGCTGGCTGCTGTTCGAGAACCGCGACGTGCGCTGCTTCTCGGCCTACGATCGCTTTGCCCGCGACGTGCTGCGCGATCCGTTTTATATGCGGCTGCAGCGCACGCATTTGTTGGTGTGGATCTACCTGGCCCATGCGGCCGTATATTTCCTGGCTGGGTTCGCCACCGGCTGGTGGAGCGGCGGAAGCTGGCTGGCCGGATTGCAATTCGGTCTGAGCCTGGTGGCCTGGGGCGTGCTGCTGCGGACGGTGTGCGTGTGGCACATCAGTTGGTCGGTCAATTCCCTGGCGCACATGGCCGGCTATCGCAACTTCGAGACGGGCGAACACAGCCGCAACAATTGGCTGGTGGCGCTGTTGACCAGCGGCGAAGGCTGGCACAACAACCATCACAGCGACCCGGCCAGCGCTTCGAACCGCTACCGCTGGTGGGAAATCGACCTGATGTATGCCGTGATTTGCGGGCTCGCCTGGTGTGGACTGGCCAGCGAAGTCATTCGCCCACGGCATCAGCGCAAATGAACGCCGGCCCGGCGTCGCGCTGGCCTACGGGGCCGGCTTCTTTCGTGGCTCGCGGCGGCCAGCTAGACTAAGTGGAGGCGGCCTGGGCGGGTCAACCGGCTGCGGCCGCCCGCCGGTATTCTTTTCCCACGGCCATCCTCTTTTTTCGCGAGCATCCACCAGCCATGGCTGACAACCCGACCGCGCAAGCGCTTCGCCATCGTTCTGGCCTTTTTTTTGGCCGCCGCCGTGCTGGCCCATCCGCGGCCCGCGGCGGCCGAGCTGACGGTCGAAGAGCTGACGGGCAACGCCATCTCGGGCGTGGGGCCCTACTATCAGGACGTCGAAGACGCCATCCGCCGCTTCGGAAAGAAAGATTACGGCGGCGCGCTGGAGCGGCTGGAACATGCCAAGCAGACCGTGCCGAAACTGGCGCCGGCCGAAGTCATGATGGCGCAACTTTACTCCGACGGCGGCCAGGCGGGATCGGCCATCGCGATGCTCGAACGCGCGATCACCCGCGCGCCGCAGGATCCCGAGGCGTACGTCATGCTGGCCGAACGCGCCGTATCCGACGGCCGGGTGAGCGAGGCCAGCCTGATGTTCGACAAGGCCGCGCAGGTGCTGGGCGGTTTCGCCGACAACCCCAAGCGCAAGGTAAACCTGCAGACGCGGATCTACAACGGCGGCGCGACCGCCGACGAGGCCCGCGGCGACGCCAAGGCGGCCCGCGCGAAGCTCGACGCCCTGATCAAGCTCGACCCGGGCAATGCAGCGGCCCACGAGCGGCTGGGACGCGTGCTGTTCGGCCTTGGCGACCAGCGGACCGCCTACGCCGAGTTGAAAGCCGCGGCCGAGGCCGACAAGGAGATGCCCTCGGCCGAGTTGGCCATGGCCAGCCTGTTCGGCACCGACAAGGTCAACGCCGAAAAATGGCTCAAAGCCGCTCTGGCCAAGGGTGCCAACGATCTGCGCACGCAACTGGCCGCCACCCGCGCGCTGCTCAAATCGAACGACCTGGCCGAAGCCCGCAAGCACGCCGAGGCGGCGAACAAGCTCGATCCCGAAGGGGCCGAGTCGAACCTGATGCTGGGACTCGCGGCCCGCGCCACCGGCGACTTCAAGACGGCCGAAGCGCACCTGTCGAAGGCCCACCTGCTCGCGCCGGGCAACCCGCTGATCGTCAATCAACTGGCGCTGACGCTCTTGGAGCTGCCGGGCGACGAGAACCACCAGCGCGCTTTGCAGTTTGCCGACGCCAACGCTCGGCAGAACCCCAACATGCCCGAGCTCATGGCCACGATCGGCTGGATCAACTATCGCCTGAACCACAAGCTGGAAGCCGAGCGGGCGTTCAACTTGGTGCTGGGTGCTAACGCCCAAAGCGGCCGTCGCTTGATCAACGCCGACATCCTGTACTACATGGCCAACGTGATCAAGGACCGCGGCCGCACCGACGAAGCCATCAAGATGCTCAGGGAGGCGCTCAACGTCGACGAGGCCTTCGCCTACCGCAAGCCGGCCCAGGCGCTGTTGGATCAATTGACGAAATCGGAAAAATCAGCGGGCGCCACGACCGAAGCCACGCCCGCGGCCGTCAAAGCCGCCGCCGGCAAATAGCCGCCCCTCCGATCATGGCACGACTCGCGGGCTGTTTGCCCTGGCGCGGCACGTCATGGGGCGTACAATGGAGAACATTGCACCCCGGCCCGAACGAGCAATAATTCCATGGCCCGCTGGCCGCGACACGTTTGGACCTCGTTGCTCACGTACGCGACGATTTTCGTGTTGTTTCCGCTGCTCTGCTTCCTGGCTTGGGCCTGGGTGCGGGGCCGGTTTTAGGCGGCGAGCTGGGCGAGCGACGGCGGCGTTGGGACCGCCTTGATGAGAGAGGTGCTCTCAGCCATGGATCCTCGGCGACTGCGACTACACGAGCGGCTCGCGTCGTGCGACCAGCAGCACGTGCTCACGTTTTGGGACGAGCTCGACCAGCGGCAGCGCGACGTGTTGGCGGCCCAGGTCGAAGCGCTCGACTTGACCCTGGTCGACGAGCTGGCGCGCGCCTCGGGCGGCGGCGAGGACTGGGCGGCGCTGGCCGCGCGCGCCGCCGCGCCGCCGGCCATCCGCCTGCAAGCCGCCGGCCGCGAAATCACGCCCGAAGAGGCCCAGCGGCGCGGGCAGGAAGCGCTCGCCGCCGGCCGGGTCGGCGTGATTTTGGTTGCCGGAGGGCAGGGGACCCGGCTGGGATTCGATCAACCCAAGGGCATGTTCTCGATCGGGCCCGTTTCCGGCGCTTCGCTGTTCCAGATCCTGGTCGAAAAAATCGTGGCCCGCGCAGCCGCCGCGGACATGCGCGTGCCGTTGTACTTGATGACCAGCCCGGCCACGCATCAGGAGACGCTCGACTACCTGCGGGCGAACGAAAACTTCGGGCTGCCGTCGGAAGACTTGCACGTCTTCTGCCAGGGGACGATGCCGGCGGTGGATGCGGAGAGCGGAAGGTTGCTGCTGGCCAGCAAGCACGAGCTGGCCCTTTCGCCCGACGGCCACGGCGGCATGCTGCACGCGCTGGTCGCCAGCGGCGGGCTGGCCGACATCCACCGCCGCAACATCACCACGTTGTTCTATTGCCAGGTCGACAACCCGCTGGTCGAGATGTGCGACCCGGCCTTTCTCGGCTATCACCTGTTGAGCGGCTCGGAGCTGTCGACGCAGGTGGTGGCCAAGCGCGGCTTGCGCGACAAAGTGGGCAACGTCGTCTCGGTCGACGGACGGCTGCGGATCATCGAATACAGCGATCTCAACCCGCTGGGCGATGAGCTCGTCGCCCGCAGGGGCCCCGGCGGCGTGCCGATCTTTTGGGCCGGCAATACGGCGATCCACGTGCTCGACGCCGCCTTTCTCGAGCGGATGGCGAGCACTGCCCGCGCGCTGCCATTCCACCTGGCCCGCAAGGCGGTCAGCCACGTCGATCCCTCGGGCCGGGTGGTCGAGCCGAGCGCGCCGAACGCGATGAAGTTCGAGCGGTTCATATTCGATCTGCTGCCCGAAGCCCGCGCGGCGATCGTCGTGGAAGTCGACGAAGCCCGGACGTTCGCCCCGGTGAAGAACGCCCCGGGCGAGGCCAGCGACACGCCCGAGAGCGTGCAAGCGAGGTTGGTCGAGCTACACGCGGCCTGGCTGCGCGAAGCCGGCTGCGAAGTGGCCGAAGGGGTGGCGGTGGAAATCAGCCCGCGATTCGCCCAGCAGCGCAAGAACTGGCCGCCCGCGTGCGGCCGGGCACGACGGTGGCCAAGCCGCGCTATTCCTGCTGAATGGCGCGCGGGCAGAGCGACAGTCCGTCACTCGATGATCTTCGTCAGCGCGATACTCGACGATTCCGCGGGCGCCTGCGGCTTTGAGCCGCGGAATGATGTGACGCACGATCGACTCGTCGAGAATCGTGTTCACGTCGACCCAGTGCTCGTCGGCCAGGCTCGAGACGGTCGGCTTTTGCAAGGCCGGCAACAGCGACAGCACCTGGCTGAGCCGCTCGCGGGGCACGTTCATCATCAGGCCCACCTTGCCTTCGGCCGCCATCGCGCCTTTGAGCATCAAGACGATGTCGTCGATCTTCTGCTTTTTCCAGGGCTCGGCGTACGAGCGGCGGTTGGCGATGAACCGCGGCGTGCTGGTCAGCACTTCGTCGATGATTCGCAGTTGATTGGCCCGCAGCGAGCTGCCGGTTTCGGTGACTTCGACGATCGCGTCAGCCAGTTTCGGCGGCTTGACTTCGGTGGCGCCCCAACTGAACTCGACTTTGGCGCGGACGCCGTGGCGGGCCAGGTAGCGCTCGGTCAGGCCCACCGCCTCGGTGGCAATCCGCTTGCCGGCCAGGTCCTTGACGGTCTTGAAGGGCGAGCTTTCGGGCACGCACAGCACCCAGCGAACGGGCCGGCGGCTGACTTTCGAAAACACCAGTTCGGCGACTTCCTCGACATCCGAGCCGTTCTCCATGATCCAGTCGTAGCCGGTCAGCCCCGCGTCGAGCACGCCGTCTTCGACGTAGCGGGCCATCTCCTGCGCGCGGATCAGCATGCACTCGATTTCATCGTCGTCGATCGTGGGAAAGTAGCTCCGCGAGCTGAACGTGATCTTGTAGCCCGCCCGGCGAAACAGCTCGGCGGTGGCCTCCTGCAAGCTGCCGGCAGGAACGCCGAGTTTCAGACGATTTTCGGTGGACATAGACCTTCTCGCAACGAAATCTCCACGCCTGATGCCGCGAACGCTTGCGGCTTGGCAACGCGCGCCGCTTCGCCGTCCCGCTACTTCTTATACACCGTGGCCGGATCGAACACCCGGCTGCCGACGACCTTCAGGCCCTCGGGCGTGACCTGGCGGAAGAAGCAGCTCTTGTATCCCTCGTGGCAGGCGGCGCCGCCGACCTGCTCGACTTTGAGCAGGATCGTGTCGGCGTCGCAGTCGAGATAAACGCCTTTGACCAGTTGCACGTGGCCGCTTTCCTCGCCCTTGCGCCACAGCTTGTTGCGGCTGCGGCTGAAGTAGACCGCGCGGCCGGTTGCCAGCGTCTCGGCGTAACTCTCCGGGTTCATGTAAGCCATCATCAAGACGTCGCCGCTGGCGGCGTCCTGGGCGATGGCCGGCAACATGCCGCCAGCCTTGGCAAAGTCGGGCGATTCGTGCGGCGCGTCGGTCACGGCAGTCAACTCCGCTGACAAATGGGAATCGGTCCGCTCGGCGAAGGGGCAGCCGGCGACCTTGAAACCGACCAGCATACTCGCCGAGCCAAGGCTGTGCCAGCCAAGCGGTTTCTCTGGCCAGCTTTTCGGCAAACGTCTATGATGATAACTTTCCGAGCCCTTTGGGGGGCTGTCTTGGAACCCGACCCCGCCGGCGACTGTCCCTACCGATAGCGTTTTACGACCCGCCAAATCAAGCGATACCGATTCGCATGAAAACCGACGAACTTCGCGAAAAATACCTCGAATTCTTTGAGACCAAGGGGTGCGTCCGCCAGCCCAGCGACTTGCTCGTGCCGCGGCGCGATCCGTCCGTGCTGTTCACCCCGGCCGGCATGAACCAGTTCAAGCCGCACTTCCTCGGCACGGTGAAGCTCGATTTCACGCGGGCCACCACCTGCCAGAAATGTCTTCGCACGGGCGACATCGAAAACGTCGGCCGCACGGCCTACCACCACACGTTCTTCGAGATGCTGGGCAACTTCAGCTTCGGCGACTACTTCAAGCGCGAGGCGATCAACTGGGCCTGGGAGTTTCTCACCAAGAAGGAGTGGCTGGGGCTCGATCCGGCCCGGCTGTTCGTGTCGGTGTACCTCGACGACGACGAGGCGGCCGAAATCTGGGCCCGCGACATCAAGCTCCCGCCCGAAAGAATCTTGCGGATGGGCGAGGACGACAACTTCTGGCCGGCCGGCGCGCCCAGCCAGGGGCCCGACGGCGTCTGCGGACCATGCAGCGAAATCTTCTATAAGCTCGACGAAAAGAGCGAAGTCGAGATCTGGAACCTCGTGTTCACGCAGTTCAACCGCGTGGGCCCGCCGCCCGACAATCTCCGCCCGCTGCCGAGCAAGAACATCGACACCGGCATGGGGCTGGAGCGGACCGCCTCGGTGATGCAGGGCGTCACCAGTTCGAATTTTCACATCGACATCTTGCTGCCAATCGTCGAGGCTGCGGCCGAAGTGTGCGGCATCAAGTACGACCCGGCCAGCGAAAACGGCCGCCGCCTGCGGCGGATCACCGATCACGTCCGGGCCTGCACGTTTGCCATTCACGAAAACGTCTATCCCGGTTCCAACAAGCAGAACTACGTCGTCAAGCGCTTGCTGCGGCGCGCGGTGCTCGACGGACACCAGATCGGCGTCAAACAGCCGTTCTTGCATCGCCTGGTGCCGCGCGTGGCCGAGATGATGCGCCAGCCCTATCCCGAACTGGGCGAAACGACGACCCGCGTAGCCGGCGTGATCGAAAGCGAAGAAGCCAACTTTTTCGGCACGATCGACGCCGGCTTGGATCGCATCGAGCGGCTGTTCAAGCACATGAACAGCGAAGGGCGCGAGATGGTCTCCGGCGCCGAGGCGGCCGAGATGTACACCACGCATGGCTTTCCGCCCGAACTGTTGGAAACCCTGGCGGCCGAACACAACCTGGGCTTCGATTGGGCCGGCTTCAAGGACGAGATGGAGCAGCACGGCGAACTCTCGGGCGCCGGCAGCCGCGTCGAGCTGTTCCAGTCGAGCCCGCTTGGACGCACTGAAGAAAACGCTGGCCGGCACGCAGTTTCTGGGCTACGAAACCACCGAGGCCGCAGGCCCAGGTGGTGGGCATCATTGCCCGCGACGAGCTGTGTCGAGCGGATGGACGAGATCGGCCACGAGCAGCCGGTTTGCGTCGTGCTCGACAAGACGCCCTTCTATGGCGAGGCCGGCGGCCAGGTGGGCGACACGGGCGAGATCGCGGGGGCGAACTTCCGCTTCGAAGTCATCGACACGCAAAAAGAAGCCGGCTTCACGCTCCACCGTCGGCCACCTGCGTTCCGGGGCCATCGAGCAAGGCGCCGCCGTGACCGCCCGCGTCGATGCGGCCCGCCGCCAGGGCATCCGCCGGGCCCACTCGGCCACGCACATCCTGCATTACGCCCTGCAAAAGCATTTGGGCAAGCACGCCCAGCAGCAGGGCTCGAAAGTCGAGTTCGACACGCTGCGGTTCGACTTCACGAACCCCGCCGCCGTCGGGGGAGACGAGCTGGCCGCCATCGAATCGGAGGTCAACGAGCTGGTGGCCTCCGGCGCCAAGGTCGCCTGCGCGTAGCCTGCCCTTGGCCCAGGCCCGTGAAACGGGCGCCATGATGCTGTTCGGCGAGAAGTATCCGGACATCGTGCGGATGGTGTCGATGGGCTCGTTCAGCAAGGAACTGTGCGGCGGCACCCACCTGGACAACAGCGGCCAGGTGGGGCTGTTCAAGATCATCGGCGAAGAGAGCGTCTCGGCCGGCACGCGGCGGATCACGGCCCTGACAGGCTCGCGGGCGCTGGAGTACGTGCGTGAGCACGAACGGGCGCTTGCCGAGCTGGCCGCTTTATTGCGGGTGCCGGCAGGCGAGCTGCCGCGGCGCGTCGCGGCGCTGGTCAAGGAAGTTCGCGAGCTGAAGAAGCAGTTGCAGCCGCGGCTCCCAAGGCCGGCGGCGTGACGTCCGACAACCTGCTGGAAGGGGCCGTGCAAATCGGCGGCACGCGAGTCGTGGTGGCCGAAGTGCCCGAAAGCGATGCCAACGTCATGCGACAGTTGATCGACCAGTTGCGCAAGCGGACGCAGCCGATTGCCGTGCTGTTGGGCTCGACGGCCGAGGACAAGGTGACGCTGGTAGCCGGCATCACGCGCGATTTGGAAGAGCGGGGCATCAACGCGGGCAATTGGATTCGCAGCTGCGGCCGAAGTGCGTGGGCGGCCGCGGCGGCGGCAAGCCCGACATGGCCCAGGCCGGCGGCAAGCACCCCGAAAAGTTGCCGCAAGCCCTGGAAGCCGCCCGCCGCGAAATGGAAAAGCTATTAGCGGCCGCGGTCGCGCCCGGCGGAAAGAAATGAGCCCCCGGCCCCGCCTTCGCCCTGGAACCCTCTCGCGCAGCCGCGAGAGGGTATGCGACTCGTGAATGTCCGGCGGCGGCGCCAGGGCCAAGGACGCGCGCCGAACGGCACGCGCCCTCACCGCGGTTCCGCGACGCTTAGCGGGCCACCAGCCGGCGCCGCCGTGGGCGCAAATGCGATGCCGGGACCGGCGCCTGGTGAAATTCGCTCAGAGGTGCCACATCGACGCGCGGTTCCCGGCATCGCGGGGACCCAGGGGCCGGCACCACGTGTCGGCCATCCTCTTCTTCGCACGTCGAGGTCGGAGATATTGCCGACTCGCGGTCGAATTTTTCCACCGCGGCCTGCACGGTCGGGTCGCCCTTGTCGGCCGAGTCGCGTTTGGCCACTTCGGTGCGCAATACCGTCATCTGCTGCCGCGCTCGATGCCCAGCCGCACGGACTGACCCTTGATGTGCAGGACCGTGATCGTGATGTTCGGTCCAATCTGGATTTGCTGTTTTGTCTTGCGGGTGAGCACGAGCATGGGAACACTCCTTTGTCGCTTGAGATGGGACTCGATCCGTTTGAGATGGGCTCTAACCGACAGGAACTATACGCAGCAGCCGTGCCGCGGAGCCGAAAAAAAGCGAGATTTGCCGCAACTCCCAGGGCGAGAATGCCTTGCACGTTTGCCAGCATTCGACAGGACACGGCTGTAGTGTACAAATTTACAACCGAGTCTTACAAAACCGCCGGTCAAACAAATGTTGATCAATGTGCGCAGCAATGCTGGCTGCCAAAAATGGTCGCGAAATGCCGGCGTCCGGCCGAGAGCAATTCTGGGTTTGGCGAGGGCCCCCCAAAGCGCTTCCAGGGGCGGCGTTGCGCTCTGCCCCTCGCTACGTCAGGTTGGGCCTTCGGCCCACGATCCCCAGCGCAAAACGACTCGATGCGGCCGCGAAACTCCGAATTCTTCGCACGGTCAGCGGAGTAGAATGCCACGCGGCGTAGAGGCACCCCGCTTTGAATGGAACCCGCCGACTCGTCAGAGCGATTTGTCCGAGCGACTGTCGGTGCGCCGCGACAGTTCGTCGCGGAGCCTGGCGGCGAGCTCGTACTGTTCCTGGCGCACGGCTTCGGCCAACTGCTCCGACAGGCTGGGCTTCAATTCGTATTGCTCGCGCAGTGTATCGCGCAGCTCGATCAGCCGCATCACCAGGTCGTCTTCGTCGAACTGCTCATCGGCGTCGTACTGCGTGAACAGGGCCCGAAACCGCTCCAGGCCCCGGTTCAACTCGGCCAGGGCGTCTTCGGGCGATTTCTCTTCGAGCGTGGCCAGCGTGGCCGCCTGCGTGCGATGGAATAGCACGAATGGGCGGTACTGCTCGTGCGAAAGGGTCCATTCCTCGTCGGGCGAGTGGTCGCGCACGAAGTTCATGAAGCCCAGCGTGTGGTCCGCGTCGGCCGTGGCGCGGCGAAACTCACGCAGCGCCAACCAGCACACCCGGCGGTGATAGAACTGCATGAACTCACGATCGGCTTCGGCGCACTGCTGGGGGCTGAGCTGGAAATCTTCTCCCGATTTGGCGGCGACGCCCAGCAGGTATTCGAAATACGTCGCGGCGCCGCTGGGCCGCTGGCCGTCCGGCCGGCCCTCGACTTCCAACTGCAAGACGCCCATCTCGACGCGCATCTGGACGACTTCGCGTCCGTTGGCGGCCCGCACCAGCCGCGCGCCAATTTCACCGGGTTCGTAGGGCCATTCCTGCAAGATGCGGTCGATGTCGTGACGTCTGGCCATGGCTCTATCCTGGCGCGGCTTCGTGAAATCTCGGGCCGTCGTCCGCCGCCTGCATTATATAAGCGGTCGCCGGGGCAGGCCACCGCGGAGCCGGCCGCGCCGCGCGATCTCGTGGGGGGGCGGCGCCGAGCGCGCGGGGACCGATCGGGGTAAGTTGTTTCAAGCGAACGAGCAAGCCCGCCGCGCGTTCGCAGAGCAGCCAGGCTCGAACCGGAAAAAAATGTGGTTTCGCAAGATCGCCTGCCGCGATAGGCTCGCGGAGACCGCCGCGCTGAACGCCGCGCGGCGTATGGCGGCCATCCGCGGCACGCAGGATGCAGCACCCGGCCGGCGAGTCCGCGCATCAAGGATTTCACCGGAAATGCGCGGTGCGCCGTGCTAGCTGGCGCGACGTGCAATTGACCGCGCTTTCGGTTTCGAGTACAACCCCGCCGCTTTTCCCAGTTCCCCGACGAGCATTCAAGTTCGAGCGCGCGCCAGAGAATGTTTCGCCGCGGCGCCGAGCTTGCAGAGGGTACCTGTAGGGCGCCGCTGCCAAGGGTGTCTTCGGCTGAACGCTGCGCTTGATGACGTTTCGCTGATTCCCCAACGACGATGATGACCGAGCACAAGATGGACACGCCCAGAATCTTTCACGGACATGCTCCCCCAGACTGCCGTACGCAGCTCGAACAAGCGCTCGTAGCCTGGCACAGCGCCACCGTGCGCTTGCAGCAGACCCACGCCGGGCTGCGCGCGAAGTCGGCCGCATAGTCGGCGACCTGGAAATCAAGACCCGCGAACTGGAGCTGAAGAACAACCTGGCCGAGCTTGGGCAGGTGGCCGTGCCAGTGGCCCGCGAGGCGCGCGACACCCTGGCCGGCGCCAACATCTGTTTGGGGCTGCTCAAGCGGCGGCTCTCCGACGATTTGCCGGCGCGGGATCTCGTCGACAAGCTCCGATCCGCGTTGTCTTCAGTCGACGCCACGTTGGGCGACCTGCAGAGCTTTGCCGCCGGGCGCCGGCCGAAACTCGAATGGCTCGACGTCCGCCAGGTTATCGAAGAGATCTGGGCTGCGCTCGAGCGGCAAATTGCCGCCCAGGGCATCGAGACCGTGACCGACGTTCCGCCGCGGCTTCGCGCGCTGGCCGATCGCGAGATGCTGCAATCGGCGATCCTGAAGCTGGCGCTCAATGCGTTGGAGGCGATGCCGCGCGGCGGCCGCCTGGTCGTCACCTCGTTCACCGGCGCCGCCGGTCTCGAGCTGGAGGTCGCCGATAGCGGACCGGGGCTGAACGATGAAGTCCGGCGGCGCGCCTTCGAACCGTTCTTCACCACCAAGAGCGGCGCTCACGGCCTGGGCCTGGCCGTCGTCCACCGCCTGGCCGAAGCGCACGGGGGCGACGTCGTGGCCACGAATTGTCCCGAAGGCGGGGCCGCCTTCACGCTCCGCATTCCCCTGCACACGGCACGGGCCGCGGCCTGAAACAACCTTCCGCACCCTGTTGCGAGTGTTCTGAGCCATGGAAGTGCTCGTGCGAGCTTACCGCCAACTGGCCGAAGCGGTGCGATCGATGACGCCCGCAGCCCGCGTGTCGGCGGCCTTGGCGCTCGTCGTGGCTGCCGTCAGTCTGGTCTATCTGGTGCAAGCCGAGCGCGGGGGCACGGACGCCTGGCTGATGGGCGGGCAAAGCATTTCGGCCGCGCAGTTGCAAAACATGCAAGCCGCGCTGGGCAAGGGGGGCGTCGAGTCGCACGCCGAGGCCGGCCGCCTTCGGGTGCCGCGGGCAGGAGTCGAAGGCCATGGCCGCCCTGGCCGAGGCCGGCAGCGCTGCCGGTCGATTTCAACGGCTTTCTGGAAAAGGCCGTGGCACCGGGCGGCTGGATGAGCCTCAATCGCAACCAGGCCGCGGCCATGAAGATCGCCCGGCAACGCGAGCTTCAGAACATCATCAACGAGATGGTTGAAAAGTCGGCCGTGCTGATCGACGAGCACAGCGATGGCGGCTTCCCCCCCAAGACCCGACTCACCGCTTCGGTCAGCATCCTGCCTCGCAGGGGCGAAGCGTTCGACCCGGAGCGCATCGCGGCGGCCATTCGCAACCTGATGACCAGCTCGGTGGCCGGGCTGGAAGCTGATGCCGTCACGGTGCTCGACCTGCGCAGCGGCCGCGCCTATCCGGCGCCGCCGAGGCCGACACACCGCGCTCGATCGGCGACTACGCCCAGGCGAAGCGCTATCACGAGCGCGAGTACCAGCAGACGGTCAGCAGCGCGTTGGCTTATATTCCCGGCGCGATCGTGACCACCAGCGTCGAGCTCGATCCCGCGCTTGCCGCAGGCGGGTCGTCAGCCGCGCCGTCGCCGCGGCGCGTGGCCGTATCGATCGCCGTGCCCAGCGGCTACTACGAACAGATCTGGCGGCAGAGCCACGGTGCACGCGAAGCGAAAGCAGTCCCGCCCGACGGCGACGCGTTGGCGGCGACGCAGGCAGCCGAAAACCGCAAGATCAAAGAGTTGATCGCGCCGCTGTTGCCGCGGTCGCCCGACAACGCGCCGTCGATCGCCATCTCGGCCTTTCATCAGCTCGCCGAGCCAACAACGCCCAAGCCGCCCTTGTCGCTGGTCCTCACCGATTGGCTTAGCCGCCACGCCGACACGCTTGGACTGGCCGCGCTGGCTGCGGTGGCGCTTGTCGTGTTGCGCTCGATCTTCAAGTCATTAGCTGCGCCGGCCGCGGGCGGCGCCGCGCCCGCGACGAACGCAGTCGCGTCGCCGGCCACGCTCGCAACCGAGCAGGTGCACTCCGCGCCAGCCGCCACGGCGGCCCGCGATCGGCTTCGCCGCGCCGCCAGCGACGGCTTGCGCGACGAGCTGACCGAAGTGGTTCGCGACGACCCGCGGCGGCGGTCAGCATCCTCCGCAACTGGATCGGCAACGCGGGGTGACGAATCACATGAGCGACAAACATCGCAATCTCCGCAAGGCGGCCATCCTGGTGCACAGCCTCGGCACTCCTTATGCCGACTCGGTGCTGGGGGCCATGACCGCCGACCAGCGCGAGCTCTTGCGCCAGGCCGTCGAGCAGCTCAGCGACGTCGGGCCCGAAGAACAGGCCGCGGTCATCGAAGAATTCTTTCGCATCGGCCCCTTGGTCCCGCGGCGCGATCCCTCAGGCATCGAGCTTGACGGGCAGTTGCCCGCCGACCTGCACGTGGGCGGCGACGCGGCCCTGGTTCCTTTACAGGCTCCGGCGGCGGGCGACGATGCCCAGTGTCCGCGCTTTCACTTCTTGCACGAAGCGCCGGCTGAATCGTTGTCGCCGTACCTCGAACGCGAACATCCGCAGACGATCGCCGTCGTCGTCTCGCACCTGCCGGCCGGCCGAGCTGCGCAAGTGTTGGCGGCGCTGGGCACCGATTTGCAACTGGAAGTCGCCCGCCGGTTGGTCGATCTGAACGAGACCGACCCGGAGATTCTCCGCGAGGTCGAGCGCGGGCTGGAGTCGTGGATCTGCCGCGAGGTGCGCGGCGACGGCGGCCGCACGGCAGGCATGGCCGCCTTGTTGAACATCCTGGAAAAGGCCGACCCGCTCACTAAGGAAAACATCCTGGCGCATTTGGGTGGCGAGAGCCGGCAGGCATTGACCAAGGCCGAGCCGTGCGAGCCGGCCGCACCGCCGCCGGCGTTCGCCGATCTCGAGCGTCTCGACGAGCGGCCGCTGGGCGTCGTACTCGCTCACGCGGCGCCCGAGCTGCTGTTGTTGGCCCTGGCCGGCGCTTCGCAGGGGTTCGCCGAGCGGGCCATCGCGCTGTTCCCCGCCGCCGAAGCGCCGCGCTGCGGCGGGCGCTGGCGAATCTTGGCCCGACGCGGTTGAGCGACGTCGAAGACGCGCAACAGGAATTGGCCGCGCTGGCCGGCCGATTGGAGCAACGCGGCGCCATTGGCCCGGTGGTCCGGCGGCATTTGAGCGTGGCGGTGTGAGCGATCCCGCGGAGCGATCCGAAACCATTCGTCAGGCGACCGCCATGCCGCGAGTCATCAAGACATCATCCTCCGCCCGCGCCGCTGGCTGCCAGCCGTTCGAGCTTCGCGACCTGGGTCGCGACGGCGCCGACAGTCGCGAGCGGGCCCAAACCACGGCAAGTGACATCGTGGCTGCAGCGCAAGCGGAAGCCGCCGAGATCAAGCGGTGCGCTGAAGAGGCTGGTCTGGCGGCGGCGCGGGCCGCCGCTGACCGCACAGCCGACGAACGGCTGTCGCAGGAAATCGCGTCGCTGGTGCCGGCCCTGCGCGAGGCCGCCAAGGCCATTCACGCGGCCAAGGCCGCCTGGCTCGCCCATTGGCAGCAGGCGGCGATCGGCGTGGCCACGGCCATTGCCGAGCGGGTCATTCGCCGCGAAGTTGCCCACGCCGCCCGAGATCACGCTGACGCTCGTCACCGAAGCCCTCGAGCTGGCGGCCGGCAGCTCACAAATCACGTTGCGATTGCACCCCGATGATTTGGCAACGCTGGGCCCGCGCGTCTGCGAATTGGCTGCCGAGCTGGCTCGCGCCGCGCGCCGGAAATCGTCGCCGACGCGCACATCGAGCGCGGCGGTTGCCGGCTGGATACCCGCTTCGGCAGCATCGACCAGCAGTCGGCGGCCCAGCTGGCGCGGATTGCCGACGAGCTGACATAACGGCGCGAATCGCCATCACGACAACGCACGCCAGGCTCCGCCACCGACCCAACCATGCAGACGACCCTCGACGATATTCGCCGGCAACTTCGCTCCACGATGCCCACGGCGCTCGCCGGCAGCATCGTGCGCACCGTCGGCATGACGGCCGCCGTGGCCGATTTTCCCGCGCCGGTCGGCGCGCGGGTCTTGATCGAACGCCAGGCGGGCGAGGCGGTGCCGGGGGAAGTCATTGGCTTTCGCGACGACTTGACGCTCGTCTACCTGCTGGCCGACGTGCAGGGCCTGCGCCGTGGCAACCGCGTGCGGCTGCTGCGCACCTCGCACTGGATTCGCGTGGGCGACGAGCTACTGGGCCGGGTCGTCGACGCCGAGGGCCGCGCCATCGACGGTCGCCCATGCCCGGCGCTGACCGACCGGGTGCCGCTCGAGCGGCCGGCCTTGGCCGCGATCGAGCGGCCGAGGATCGTCCAGCCGCTGTCGACCGGCATCCGCGCCATCGACGGCCTGCTGACCTGCGGTAAGGGGCAGCGAATCGGCATCTTCGCCGGCTCGGGCGTGGGCAAGAGCGTCACGCTGGGCATGATGACGCGCTACACGTCGGCTGACGTGAACGTGATCGCCCTGGTCGGCGAACGCGGACGCGAGGTCAACGAGTTCATCGGGCGCGATCTCGGCCCGGCGTCGCCAAAAGCGTGGTCGTGGCGGCCACCAGCGACGAGCCGGCGCTGGCCCGCGTGCAGGCGGCCCATTGCGCCACGGCGATCGCCGAGTATTTCCGCGACCGCGGCCGCGACGTGCTCTTGGTGATGGATTCGCTCACGCGGCTGGCGCTCGCGCAGCGCGAGATCGGGCTGGCCGCCGGCGAGCCGCCGACGACGCGCGGTTTTCCGCCCTCGGTGTTCGCCTTGCTTCCCAAGCTTCTCGAACGGGCCGGACGCGCGCCGCTGGGCAGCATCACCGGCTTCTACTCGGTGCTGGTCGAGGGAGACGATCCGCACGAACCGATCTGCGACGCGGCCCGCGGGCTGTTGGACGGCCACGTCTGGCTCGCGCAAGCTGGCCACGCGCGGCACACTATCCGGCCATCGACGTGCTGGAGAGCGTCAGCCGGTTGATGGTCGACGTCACCAGCGACGAGCACCAGCAAGCGGCCGCGCGGCTGCGCGAGCTGGCGGCCGTATATCGCGACCATGAAGACCTGATTTCGATCGGCGCCTATCGCCGCGGCGCCAATGCCATGGTCGATCGGGCGATCGACATGCAACCGTCGATCGCCGAGTTCCTCCGTCAGAAAGTCGACGAGCCGTCGAGCGTCGATCGCGCGCGGCAGGCCCTGCTGGCGCTCGACGAGCAAGCCCGAAACCTGGCCGGCGCCGGCGAATGTCCGTTAACGACTGACGACCACGCGGCCAACGTGCCGCCTTTTTGGAGAGGACCACAGGATGACTCCCTTTCAATTCCGCTTCGAACCGCTGTTGCTCGCTCGCCGGGCAGCTCGCGACGAGCGGCACGGCGAGTTGGCCGAGGCGCTCGACGCCCAGAGCCGGGCATGCCGACGCCGCGAGGAGGCCGATGCCGCACTCGACGCCGAGCACGACCACGTCCGCGTGGAACTGGCCTGCGGCGCGCTCGACGTGGGGCGGCTGGGCACGAGCAGCCGATACGCCGCCGTGTTACGCGCCGGATCGACTCGCACGTGGCCGACGAGCGGGCCGCCGCCGCGCTCGTCGAGCGGAGCCGCGAAGCGCTGGTCGAAGCCGATCGCGGCGTGCGGGTCTTGGAAAAGCTCCGCGAGCGCCAGCTCGAGCAATTCGAGCACGACCAGCGGACAATCGAGTTCAAGCGGCTTGACGAAATCTCCGCCACGACGCGCCGGCGAAGCGGCGTAGGCGCCGGCGGAAGCCATCACGAGTCGCTGGCTTTGCCAGCACACGCTCGCTCGGATTTACGAAAAATCGGCCACCGCCGTCCATTGCTAGCTACTGCGCGAATTGCCGGCGGTCAGTTGGCCTTGATTCTCGGCTGGCTTTCCGGGACAGTTCTCGCGGCCCGGGTCCAAGTCCCTTCTGCCGGGCCGCGAATTCTCGAAATCGAATCTTCCTAGTGCGCCACGAGCGCCATGCGCCGGCTTGATTCCTCCCACATGAGAGGACTGCGCGGGCAGCTCCAGGCACGCAGAAAATCGCAGCCCATGGCGGAACTTCCCCGGCCTCACGTCGGCCAGCAGCAAGCCGCTCGCGGCTCTTCGCCGCGCGCCGCGGCCGGCCTGACGGCCCCGGCCACGCAGATCGACCAACTTCTGGCCGAAACCGAATGTGTACGCCAGCCCCAGCAGGCGGATGCCGACGGCCACGAGAACACCGCTGCGCCGTTCGTGTGGCACGACCTGGCCGGCGAGCCGGCGGACGCCGCAAGGGCGAACATCGAGTTGGTCGACGACGTCGAGTTGGACTTGAGAATCGAGTTGGGCCGCACGCGCATGGTGCTCGAGGACGTGCTGCGGCTGCGCCGCGGGGCGGTCGTGCCGTTGGACAAACTCGTTGGCGAACCGGTCGACATTGTTGCCGGCGGCCAGTTGATTGCCCGCGGCGAAGTCGTCGTGCTCAACGGAAACTTTGCGGCGCGCATCGTCGAGCTGGTGATGCGCGACCCGTCGTCAGGCGGCGGTAAAAGCGGAACTTAGGCATTTCACGGACCCGTTTTATCGGCAGGCTCGCATTTATGAACGAATCACGCTTGCCCCTTCACCGACCCGCGCGGCCGCAACTTCCGTCGAGGTTCATCGCGTTAACGGCAGCGGCGTGCCTGCTCGCCAGTACGCGAACGTCGTGGGCCCAGCCGCCGGCGCGAACAGGCCCTGCGCCGCCGTTCGTCGCTGACCGCGAACGAGCTGCCGCGTATCTCGATGAAGACCTGACTCGGCCGATCGAAGCCGCTCCCGGTGATCCCTTGCCCAGGCCGGTCGAACCGGTTGACGATTCGCAGCAGCCGCGGCAATTGCGGCCGGGCGGGATGGCCGCACCGCTGCAGCCGGGCGGGCTGCCGGAACCAGTTCAGCCGGCCGCGCCGCCGCAGGACGCCAGCCGCTCGCCGTGGCAGACCGACGCCGGCGAACCGCCGCCCGCCGCGCCTCGGCCCCAAACGCCTTCTTTACAGTCGGCCCAATACCAGACAGTCGGCCCCAGCGAGCCGGCGGCCGAGCCGGTGGCCCAACAACCCACCGGTGAAATCGCCGCGCCCCCGGAAGCGCCGCCGCAAGCGTTGCCCGAAGCGCAGCCGATCGCGCCTCCGGCGGCTGCCGAGCAGCGGGCGATCCCGCTGCCGCGGAAACCGGGCGAGAGTCGCGCAGCGTTGCGCCGCGGCGACTTGCCCCCTTGGTTGAGCGGCGCCGTTAGCCTGGCCATCGTATTGGGGCTGTTCCTGCTCGTGGCTTGGGCCCTGCGTCGCGGTATGCCCAGGGGATCCGCCATGCTGCCGTGCGAAGCCGTCGAAGTTTTGGGCCGAGCGAACCTGGCCGGCCGTCAGCAGGTGCACCTGGTGCGCTGCGGCAGCAAGCTGTTGCTGGTGCACGTCTCGCCCACCAGCGTCGAAACCCTGACCGAGATCACCGATCCGGGCGAGGTCGAACGGCTGGCCGCCATCTGCCAACATCCGCAGGCCGGCGGCGCGAGCGCCTCGTTCCGGCAGATGCTCCAACAATTCGCCAGGCAAGCGCCTGCCGAGCCGTACGCGGCCACCGATGCCGGGCACGACGCAGGCTTTGATTTCGCCAATTTCGAATCACAAATCGACTCGGTCGGCCGCCGCCGTGGAGAACCCCGCGCCTGATGATCCGTCATCACAAACATTCGACGGCCCGGTTTTTCGCAGGCCGCGGCGTGCGCCGGACGGCAGGCGTCGCCGCGCTCACGCTTGTCTGCTGCTTGACGAGCCCGACGACGGCCAGCGCCCAGGCGCCGCCATCGCCCACGGATGCCGCGGCGACCTCGCCGTCGGCAGCCGCCGCCGAGCAATCGCCGGGCAACCCATCCGCCGCGTCAGTGCCTGCGGAGCAGTCGCCGGTGGCCGATTTTCTGTCCACGTTCGGCGGGCCCGAAAAGTGGACCAGCCCCGAGGGGCTGCCTTCGACCGTCGAAACCCTGTTGCTGTTGGGCGTGGTCAGCCTGGCGCCGGCCATCCTGATGATGACGACCTGCTTCGTGCGGATCGTGATCGTGCTGGGCCTGTTGCGCCAGGCGCTGGGGACGGCCCAGCTTCCCTCGAACCAGGTGATCACGTCGATCGCCCTGTTCCTGACGTTGCTGGTGATGTCGCCCGTCTGGACGCGCGTCTATCACGACGCGATCAAGCCCTACTCGGCCCGGCAGATCACGCTCGAACAGGCCTGGGACGCCGGCATCAAGCCGGTACGGCACTTCATGAGCGCCCAGATCCATCGGACGGGCAACGGCAACGACGTGTGGATGTTCTACAAGTACCTGCCCAAGGACACGCCGGCTCCGAAGAGCTACGACGACGTGCCCTTGCAGGCGCTGCTGCCGGCCTTCCTGCTCAGCGAGTTGAAGACGTCGTTTCTGATTGGATTTCAGATCTACCTGCCGTTTCTGATTCTCGACCTGGTCGTGGCCAGCGTGACGATTTCGATGGGCATGCTGATGCTGCCGCCGGTGCTCATTTCGCTGCCCTTCAAGCTGTTGTTGTTCGTGCTGGTCGACGGCTGGCACCTGGTGATCGGCATGTTGCTCGAAAGCTTCCAGGCGTTCTCGTGACGTTGCGCGGCAGGCCGCGCGCTGGCAAGATTCCCCCGGTTCCAGGCTCCGCCGGTCCATGACTCCTCAAGACGCCGTCGACCTGGCTCGCGAAGCGATTCAAGTGGCGCTAGTGATCGGTTCGCCGCTGCTGGCCTCGGCGCTCATCGTGGGACTGGTGGTGGGACTGCTGCAGGCGGTCACCCAGGTGCAGGAGCAAACCGTTTCGTTCGTACCAAAGCTCGTGGCCATGGCCGTCGTGCTCAGCCTGATGCTCCCCTGGCTGCTGGGCCAGATGGTCGAGTATTCGCGCGAGCTGATCGTGAACATTCCTCACACGCTGCATTGAAGCCATGGACTTGGCAAGCACGCTTTATGCACAGCACGCGCTGACCTGCACGCTGGTGCTGGTGCGGATCGCGAGTTTGACGCTGGTGGCCCCCATCTTTGGCTCGGCGATGCCCTGGCGGATTCGCGGGATGCTGGCCTTGGCGCTGGCTGGCGTGGTGGCGCCGCTGGCCATCGAGCGCTCGGCGCCGCACTGCGACACGGCCGGCGATTTCCTGGTGCTGGCCGGAGCCGAAGTCTTGGTGGGCCTGGCGCTGGGGTTGGGCGTGCTGGTGTTGTTTTCCGCCATGCACCTGGCCGGCAACACCATCAGCCAGATGAGCGGGCTGTCGCTGGCCGACGTGCTGAGCCCCGGCTTCGACGGCGAAATGCCGCTGTTCTCCCGACTGTACTTCTACGTCACGTTGGCCGTGTTCCTGGCCATCGGTGGGCATCGTCGCGTCGTCGAGGCGCTTATCGACACGTTCGTCTGGCTGCCGGCGGGGCAGGGGACCTTGCCGCGCTCGATCGGCCAGGCGATGGCCTCGCTGTTGGCCGAAAGTTTTTCGCTGGGCATCCGCGCCGCCGCGCCGGCCCTGATGGCGCTGCTGCTAGCCACGATCCTGCTGGCCCTCGCCAGCCGCACCCTGCCACAGTTGAACGTGATGTCGCTCGGGCTGTCGTTCAACGTCGTGGCCGCGCTGGCGGCCGTCGCCGTGTCGCTGGGTGGCGCCGCCTGGGTTTTCCAGGATCGGTTCGAGCCCGGGCTGGCCAGCGTGGTCGAGGCGTTTCAAGCGGCGGCGCCCACGCGCCACGGACGCTAACCCGGGCGCAAGCGAGGAAGCGCGACGTGGGAGCCGTACGAAGAGCCCTTGCTTGCGCGTTGGGTTAGTGTGGGAGAAAACGATTAACGCTTGTTGAACAACGATGGCTGACCACGACGACAAAACGCTCGACCCGACGCCGCACCGTCGGCAGCAGGCCCGTGAGCAGGGGCAGTTCGCCCGCAGCCATGACCTCAACGCGGCCGGGCTGCTGTTGGGCGGCGTGGCAGCCTTGCTCGTCTCGGGCCGCCAGTTGCTCGACTTTCTCGCCCGGCTGACGATCGATCACTTGAGCGGCAAAGCCTGGCTCGATGGGCTGCACTCCGCCCAAGGCGATGCGAGTAGCGCCCTTATGGAGGCGCTGGAACACGCTCATGCTGGCGCTCGCCACCGCGCTCGTGCCGCTGTTGGCCGTGGCGCTGGGCGCCAGCCTGGCGGTCCAGCTTGCTCAAAGCGGCCCGATGTTCCGCCCGGCGCAGGCGGCGCCGACTTTGCCCGCGTCAGCCCGCTGGTCGGGTTGCGGCGTCTATGGTCGGCGGGCAGTCTCGCGCGGCTGGCATTCGGACTGCTGAAGATGGCGGCCGTCGCGGGCATCGCCTTCTGGTGCCTGCGCGATCGAGGCGGTGAGCTGGCGTCGATCTCGGCGCTGTCGGTCGGCGAGATCGCCCACTATGCCTGGGAGACGTGCCTGTGGACCTGCGCCAAGATCGCCTTGGGGCTGGCGGCGCTGGCGGTGCTCGACTATGCGCTGGCGCGGTGGCGGTTCGAGCGCGATCTGAAGATGACGCCGCAAGAACTGCGCGAAGAGATGCGCACCTTGCAAGGCGATCCGCAGTTGCTGGTCCGCCGCCGCGACCTGGCGCGGCAGCTCAGCGTCAAGCCGGCCCGGCAGCCTACGCACCCGGCTCGCCAGGTCGAGTGACGCGGCGCTTGAGAGCAACGCTTACGACGTGGCTTCGGCCGCCGGGCAATAGCCGTACTTGCGCATGTACTTGCCCCAGCGGCGGTCGATCTCCCCCCGCAGGTCGTCGGGAATCTGGTAGGTGCCCCGGCGGTATTCCTGGCGCTCTTTGAAATAGTCTTCGAGCTTGGGTAGCGCCGTCTCGAATTCGCCGAGCGCCAGATGATCGTAGAGCTGCCGCATCTGCTCGATCGGGTCCTTGACGAGGTCTTCGTAGCGAATCTCGTAAAAGCGCGAGGGATCGACCAGCTCGCGGTCGCGCTCGAACCGCTCGTACATCCGCTCGAAGCAACTGAACACGTATTCTTCCAGCCCGACGTGCTTCGGCTCTTGCAGCGCTTGGAATTTGTAGAGCGTCTTCCACAGCTTGATCGTCGAGCCGTACAGCGCGTAAGGGTCGCGGACGATGTGCACGAAGCGGGCATCGGGAAACAGCTCGACGAGCGTCTTGACGCGGCCCGTGTGCGGCGGCGACTTGAGAATGATCCGCTTCGGGTCGCGCAGCGTGACGCGCTTGAGAAACCACTCCAGGCCATCTTTCCACCGCTGCAAGTCGGCGGGTGGCACATCCTCGAGCGTGAAGTACTCGGGATACTGCGGCGGCTCGTTGGGAAAGGCCATTGTCAGGTACGGCGACGGCAGACCCATGTTGCACAGCGCGAATTCGTCTTCCTGCGGCCGGTCCCAGCCGGTGACCATGTCGTCCATCGGCCGCTTGGCCGGCAGCAGGAACTTGAGCCTGGTGATGAACCAGGCGCTGATCAGGAAGTGATTCGGCACCAGGCACTCGTACGTCGTGGGAAACGTGTAGCGGCGGTCGAGCACCAGCAACTCGTGCAACAGGGTCGTGCCCGAGCGCCAGTGGCCGAGGATGAAGATCGGCGCGTCCTTGATCTGCGTGCGCTCGATGTAGCGGTCGTAGAACACCGACTGCACGGGCCGCAGCAGTGAGTTGAAAACCGTACCGCAGGTGATCGTCGCGGCCAGTGGCAGCCGCGTCGGGCTGACGTGAAAACGGTTCCGCGCGAGCAGGCGCATCCACGGGCCAAACAGCATTCCGTGCCAGAAGCGGGCGACCCAAAAATGGTAGGGGTTCACCTCGACCGGCTGGGACTTCGATTTCGTTTCCGGGCGCGGCCATGGACGATTCCGCCTGTTGGCCGCCCGGGCCGAACCTTTCAGCTCGGCGGGCGGGCGGTATGGTTCGATTTTCAGTCAGCATGATATCCCCAATGAAAAACGGGGTCGACCCGGCGCAGTGATAATCGAACGCGCGCGTCTCGCGGCCGCTATTGCGTCGCCGTTTCATCGTCCTGCTCGGCGCACCGCGCGACGTTCTGCAACGCGGCCTGCATGGCCATCATCAATTGGTGTCCCGCCTGCTTGCCGACGACCCGCTCCAACGGCACGCCTCGCGGCGAGAGAAACTGGATCGTCGGGTAGCCGGTGATCTGGAACTGCCGGCACACGTCGGGCTCGGCGTCGGCATCGATGAGCACGCACACGAAATTGACCGACAAGCCCACGACCTGCGGATGGGTGAACGCCTCGTTGGCCATCTGGTGGCAGTAGTGGCACCACTCGGCGGTAAAGAACAACAGCATCGGCTTCGATTCCCGGTTGGCCTGCTCGAAACCCGCGCGGAATCCTTCGACGAATCGCAGGTTGCCGCGCCACCCGCCGCCGAATGTGCGGCAGTCGCGGGTCGCGATTGCGGCAGCGGCACCACGGGCACCAGCGGCCCGGCGGGCAAGCTGGCGGTGGCGGCGGGCATTGCCGCCGGCGGTGCGGCCGACGCGCCGGCCGCCGGCTGGGCCACAGTCCCGGGTAGCTCTTCGACCCCGAGCTCGCACCCCGCCAGCAGCACGATCGCCAACGCCGCGCAGGCCCGCGCCGCAAAGTGTTTCATGGTTGAAGCCGGAATGCCCGATGGCGAAATCAGCCGAAGCGCTATCGAAATGGGCGCCAGCTGCCGCGCCCCGGGCGCCTGCAGCGAAGCGCTGAACACGTATCGTCGCTGCCGATTAGGGAACTTGAACCGGCCGCACGAATGCGCTGGCGAGAGTGCTGGCGCCGCTAGCACCATCCTTGCTGGCGAGCCGGGGGCGTGAGCCCCCGGATGCTTTTGCGCAACGACCAGCAGCGGCGCCGGGGAATCTCCGAGTGACGCTCGGGGCTCGCCGGAATCATTTGTGTCGCACATCCGGCGGCGCTTCCGGCTCGCCGGAGATCAAAGCGACCTGGACGGCAGTTGCGCTTTTCAGTAACGTCCGCCCCTCATCTCGACCAATTCGACGACGTGATCGTCACTCGTGTCGTTCTGATGCCCAACATATCTCGCAGGAAACCTTTCGACGGATGTCCTCCGCGGCCACGCCACGCGCTGTGCTATCCGTTCGCCTGCAGGAGCTGATCCTGCCGGTCGGCATCATTGCCGGCGTGCTGGTGCTGCTGGTGCCGATGCCCACGGCGGTGCTCGACGTGCTGCTGTCGGCGAACATTGCCGCGGCCGTGATCATCCTGCTGACGACGATCTACGTGCGCACGCCGCTGGAATTCAGTGTGTTTCCCACGCTGCTGCTGGCGACGACGCTGGCACGGCTGGTGCTCAACGTGGCCACGACCCGGCTGATCCTGACCAACGCCGGCAGCGACCACTTGCTGGCGGCGGGCGGCGTCGTGCAAAGCTTCGGCCAGTTCGTGGCCGGCGACAAGGTTGTCGTCGGGCTGGTGATCTTCGCCATCATCGTCATCATCCAGTTCGTCGTCATCACCAAGGGCGCCACGCGCATCAGCGAGGTTGCGGCCCGCTTCGCGCTCGACGGCATGCCCGGGCGCCAAATGGCCATCGACGCTGACCTGAATGCAGGCGCGATCGACGAGCGCGAAGCCCAGCGCCGCCGCGGCCAGCTCGGTCAGCAGGCAGACTTCTTCGGCGCCATGGACGGCGCCAGCAAGTTCGTCCGCGGCGATGCCATCGCGGGCATCATCATCACGCTCGTGAACATCGTCGGCGGGCTGGTGATCGGCGTCATCGATTATGGCATGGACCTGGGCACGGCCGGGTCGCTGTTCACGCGGCTGACGATCGGCGACGGCCTGGTATCCCAGATTCCCGCCTTCTTGATCTCCCTGGCCGCCGGCTTGCTCGTCACGCGGGGTTCGCACGAAACGAACTTGCCGGGACAATTCATCGCCCAAATCTTTTCGCGGCCGCAGGCGCTGGCCGTGGCGGCGGTGTTCATCGGGCTATTGATCTTCACGAGCCTGCCGGCCGTGCCGCTGTTGGGCATCGGCGGCGGCTGCGCGACGTTGGCGGTGGTGCTGTCTCGCCGCGAGCGCGAAGCCGACGAGGCCGCCCGCGCCGCCGATGCGCAGTCGAAAGTCAAGAAGCCGGCCGAGCCGCGCGTCGAGGATTATCTGGCCGTGGATCCCATGGAGCTGGAAATCGGCGTGGGCCTGATCCGGCTGGCCGATCCCGAGCGCGGCGGCGACCTGCTCGAGCGCATCCAGCGCGTCCGCCAGGCCATGGCCGCCGAACTGGGCATCGTCATGCCCAAGGTCCGGGTCCGCGACAACATGCGGCTCGAACAGAACCGCTACCGCATCAAGATCGCCGACACGCCGGTGTCCGAAGGCAAGCTGTACCCTGGCCGCTTGCTGGCCGTCGGCAGCGCGGCCGTCGACAAGCTCAACGGATTGCCGGGCATCGACCCGAGTTCCAACCGGCCTGCCGCCTGGATCGAGCGCCATCTCGCGCCGAGGCCGAGATTCTGGGCTGCACGCTTGTCGAGCCCGTGGCGGTGCTGGCCGTCGAGCTGGGCGAAGTGGTGCGCCGCCATGCCGACGAGCTGCTCAGCCGCGATGCCACGAAGCATCTCGTCGACGAGCTGCGCAAGACCTCGCCGGCGGTGGTCGACGAACTGATTCCCGCGCAGATGAAGCTCGTCGACGTGCAACAAATCTTGCAGCTGCTCGTGCGCGAAGGAGTGTCGATTCGCCAGTTGGGCTCGATCCTGGAAACGCTCGGCGAATACGCGCCGCGCACCAGCGACCCCGTGCTGCTGGCCGAATTCGCCCGCCAGCGCCTGGCCCGGGCCATTTCGACCCGCTACCGCGACCGCGACAAGCGGCTGTGCGTGATCACGCTCGACCCGGCGCTGGAGGATGAGATTCTCGCGGGCACGCAGCTCGGCGAAGGCGGGATTTCGCTCCGCCTGTCGTCGCAGGTCGTCGAATCGATCTGCCGCCAGCTCGAGCGCGAAGTCGGCCGCCTGGCCGCCGCCGGCCGCCGGCCGATCGTGCTCGTCAGCCCGCAGATTCGCCCCGCGGTCAAACACATCACCGCCGGGCAACTGCCGAGCCTGGTGGTGCTCAGTTACAACGAAATCACCCGCGACACGCAGATCGAGTCGCTGGCCACGATCGGTCCGCCGGCGGCGGTCGTGCAAGCGGCGTGAATCGGGAGCGAAGGCAGTTCGCAGGTCTTCTCCAGACACCAACGCGTCCTTAGGCGAACCCCGTCATGAGCGTAAGAACGTATCGAGCCAAGACGATGCAAGAGGCGCTGGCGCTGGTACGCCGCGAGCTGGGCCCAAAAGCCTCGGTGTTGCGGACGCGCGAAGTTCGCGCCGCCGGCGGATGGCTCGGCTGGCTGGGCAGCAGTCGGGCAATCGAGGTCGTGGCCTCGAACTGCGTGTCGGTGCCCAGCCGCTTGCCGAGCCGCCGCAGCAGCGAACAGACGATACCGAGCCATTCGCGCCGTACGCCAAGCGTGCAAGCGGTTGCGCCGCCGCAGCCTCTGACACAACGCCCCCTTTCGACGCCTGCGCCCATTCTGACGGCCCGTTCGGCTGCGGCAACGCCGCCGGCGTTCCAGGCACCTGCCGAGTCGCACGACGCATGGTTCCGGCTGTTCGCCGATTTGCTCGACGCCGAAGTGAGCGAGGATTTGGCCCGTGAGCTGGTTGAGCGCGTTCGCACCGAAGCCGCGCCGGACGAGCGGGCCGACGTTCAGCGCCTCAAGACCCGGCTGGCCGCGCTGATCGAAGCCGAAATTCCGATCGCCGGGCCGATCCAGCTGGGCGACGCGCGGCGGCTGGTGGCTTTGGTGGGCCCGACGGGCGTCGGCAAGACCACGACCATTGCCAAGCTGGCCGCCAACTTCCGGCTGCGCGAAAAGCGCCACGTCGGACTGATCACGGTCGACACCTACCGCGTGGCCGCCGTCGAACAACTGAGAACCTACGCGGACATCATCGACCTGCCGATGGAAATCGTGGCCACGCCGCGCGAAATGCACCAGGCGCTGCGCGCATGAGCGACGTCGAAGTCATCCTGATGGACACGGCCGGCCGCAGCCCGCGCGACGAGGTGCGCATCCAGGAGCTCAAATCGATGCTGGCCGAGGCCGGGCCCGACGAAGTCCACCTGGTGCTCAGCAGCGTGGCCAGTGGCGCTTCACTGGCCAAGACGGCCGAGCGCTTCGCGGCCGTCGGCACCACGTCGCTGGTGCTGACCAAGCTCGACGAGGCCGCCTCGCTGGGCAACGTGCTGCCGCTGGTTCGCGCCAGCCGGCTGCCGCTCAGCTACCTGACGCACGGGCAGAACGTGCCCGACGACATCGCCGCGGCCGAGGCGGGCCGCTTGGCGCGGATGATCCTGGGCCTCGAACGGCTCGGCGGAAAATGAACCCATGCGGCGCGAGACACGAGCCGGCCGCTGATTCCGGTCGTGACGAACCGAATCCGATGATTTGCGATCAAGCCAACGAACTGCGACACCTGGTACGGCAATGCGCCGCCGAGTCTGCGACCACGGCCTGGCTACCGATCGTGGTCGTCGCGGCCGGCAAGGACGGCGTCGGCACCACGACGGCGGCGGCGAACCTGGCGATCGCCTTCGCCCGCCGCGGCCGGCGCGCGTGCTGGTCGAGGCCGACCTCGATCACGCGGCCGGCCTCAGCCTGGCGCCGAGGGCGCCCGGCGCGGATCGCTGGCCGACGTGCTGGCCGCCCGCCGCACGCTGCTCGAAACGCTCGAGCCCGGGCCGTCGGGAGTCCAGGTGCTGGCCGCGCCGTATGCCTCGCACGAGGCGACCGATTGGACGGCGGCGGCGCAAAATCGAATGATCGCCGAGCTCGCGAGGCTTTCGCCCCATGCCGACGTGGTCGTCGTCGATGCCGGCAGCAGGCGCGGTCCGCTTTCGCGGCGGTTCTGGCGAGCCGCCAACGCCGTGATCGTCGTGACCACGCCGGACGATGCGTCCGTGGCGGGAGGTTACGCGGCAATCAAGGCGCTCGCCGTCGAAGCGCCAACCGCGGGGGTCTACACGCTGGTCAACCAGGCCGGCGACCTGTCGCGGGCCGCGCTGGTACATGCACGCCTGGCGGAAACCTGCCGGCGGTTCCTCGGATTGAAAGTGGCGGCGGCGGCGAACGTCGACGTTTGCCAGCAGGCCGACGCTGGCGCGGGGTCGACGCGGATCTTCGCCGCCCGCTCGCCGGCAGCCCGCGCGCTCGACAAGGTGGCCAATAGCCTGTGGGCGGCGCTGGGTGAGCGTGTCGCACCGCCGGCAGCGACGCGAGATGAAACAGAATAACTCAACACCGGGCCGCGGCCTGGTCGATACTGTGGGACACCTCTGACAACCGACTCGCCCGGCAAGCTGTGCCGTTTATGGAAAGTTTGACGAGCAAAATCGGTTCGACAATCCAATCGGTCATTTAAACTCGACCGCGCGCACCAGACTGCCCTCAGGGAAGAGGCCTGGCCGGGCGGCCGATTCGACGCACACACGACGCCAGGCAAACACGGAGGTTCGATTGATGGCGATGACCACTTTAGCGCCGGAAGACGTGGCGCAAATCTGGCAGAACTTCAAGGCCGATCCGACGAACCAGGAGATGCGCAACCGGCTGGTGGAAATGTACCTGCCGCTGGTCAAGTACAACGGCGAACGGATCTGGTCGCGGCTGCCGGAGGGAGTGGAGCTCGACGACCTGATTTCGGCCGGCGTGTTTGGCCTGATGGATGCCATTGACGCGTTCGACCTTAGCCGCGGCGTCAAGTTCGAGACCTACTGCGTGCCCCGCATCCGGGGCGCCATGCTCGACGAGCTGCGCACGATGGACTGGGTGCCGCGGCTGGTGCGCAGCAAAGCCAGCAAGCTCAACGAAGGCATCAAGACGCTCGAAGCCAGGCTCGGCCGCACGCCCACCGAAGCCGAACTCTCGGAACACATGGGCATCAGCGTGCCCGAGCTGGAAAAGATGATCCTCGAGGCCAACGCGGTCAATTTGATCAGCCTCAACAAGAAGTGGTACGAGACCGACAGCTACAAGGACGTCCGCGAGATCGACATCCTCGAGGACAAGAAGGGCGAAGACCCGACGCGCCGCATCCAGAAGAACGACCTGATGCGGCTGGTCACCAAGGGCCTCAACCGCAACGAGCGATTGATCATCATTCTCTACTACTACGAAGAGCTGACGATGAAAGAGATCGGCGCCACGCTCGATCTCTCCGAGAGCCGCGTCAGCCAGATGCACAGCTCGATCGTCCAGCGGCTGCAGAGCCAGTTGCAGCGCCGCCGCCCCGAGTTCGGCACCTGAGCCGGGAGCATCCGTAGGGCGGGGTTCGTGCCCCGGATTCTTCGCATCGGCAGCCGGGGACTGCGCCCCCGGGATTCTTTGGCGCACTCGCCGCCTGTAGCCGGGGTCTGTGACCCCGGCGTTCTTCGCGGCGCCGCCGGCCTCACAGAGACGGCTACAGATTTACCGCGCGCTGCCGAGGCGCTCGAAATCGCTGGGCGGTGGCGTGATCATTTTCCAAAAAAACGTTTTTGATCTCACGAAAAATCGGCTATGATCGGACGCGCCAGGGACCCTTCATTCGCGTGGTGCGACGGTACCCGGGGGGCGCACGATGCCGATCGAATTCTCCTGCCCAGGATGCGGGCAGCGGTACAAGGTCAAGGACGAGTTCGCGGGCAAGTCGACGAAGTGCGTGAAATGTAAAGGAGCGGTGCGCGTGCCGACGCCCCCGCCGCCCGAGCTCGAAGCGCCTTCGGCGGACTTGAGTTCGCTGCTCGATGAAGAGCTGGTGCCGGCGAAGCCCGCTGCGGCGCCGCCCGCTCTGCCGCTTGTAAGCGCAAAATGCCCGTCGTGCCAGGCCCCGCTCGCCGCGGGTGCCGTGCTGTGCGTCGCTTGCGGTTACGATCTGGTTGAAAAGAAGAAACGCCGCGCGCAAGCGTCAGGCGACGGCGGCGGAAAAAAAGCGAGGCAGCCGGCCTCGACCGCCAGGGTGCTGCTCCGCGGTACGGCGATCAGCGCGGTCGGCGCGGTGGTCGGCGCCGTCGCCTGGGCTTTTGTGGCCGTGCTCACCGGATTCCAGATTGGTTGGGTCGCCTGGGGCGTGGGGGCGGCTGCCGGTGGCGGAATGTCCTACGGCGCCGACGAGCTGGAGGACGGTACGGTGCCGGGCGTGATCGCCGCTTTCATGGCGCTGGGCGGCATCCTTTTGGGCAAGATTCTGATCGTGCTGTGGTTCGTGATTCCGCTGATCGGCCAGGCGGCCGCGGAGGCCGAGGAGGGCTTCGTCGAGATTCAACGCCAGATCGTGGCCGCGAAAATGGTTCGCGACTCGTACCTCGACCGCGGGCTCGATCCGTCGAAGGTCGACGAGCTGACGCGTCAGAAAGACATCGAGACTGCTTTGGCGACACTCGAGAATCTCAGCGCCGAAGAGATCGAGCGCCGCCACGACGAGGCCCTGCTGGCGCTGGCGAACGAGCCGCGGCCCGCAAGCCAGCAGCAGGAATCGCCCGCGGAGGCAGCCGCTGACGATCAGGAAGAGCAAGAAGACGCCGAAGAGCAGCAAGGCGTGCCGATCCGCGTGCGCATTCCCGCGGCGGAGGCACCGGCCGACGAACCGTCGCTGGTGGGCCTCTTCTTTCGCGCCATGTTCGGCCCGATCGACGCCGTGTTCATCCTGTTGGCCTTCTTCACGGCATACAAATTGGGGAGCGGCGCCGCGACCGACTGAACTTTCGCCGCTGGTCGCTTCGATTCCGCCCCAACATCGCATCGGCCGCGGCGAATCTTCGGTGTGACGGGCGATCGGCCGCGGGCGTCTAAGTTCGCGGTGGCACCCACCCCGCGGGCCGTGGTATAAGTTGGCCGGCGATCGCAATGAAACTACGGAGGGCGGAGCACGTGGGTCAAGACGCACCAGGTTCGACGGCCGCCGGCGATCCGTACCGCCCGCCCGTTGGCGAGCCGCCCTACGTCGCCAGCGCCACGAAGAACAATCCTCGCGAAATCTTCGCCTGGTGCATGTACGACTGGGCCAACAGCGCCTACTCGACGATCTACATCACCGTGCTGGTGCTGTACCTGCAAGGCGCCGTTCTCGAGGGCGACATGGGCCTCACCGTCTGGGGTTGGGGCATCGGCATCACGACGCTTTGCTCGGCGATCCTCTCGCCGATATTGGGCGCGATCGCCGACGCACACGCCAACAAGCGGACCTGGCTGGCGATCACGACGATGCTGGGCGCGGGCGCTTCGGCCTTGATGTTCTTCGGCACGCCCGAGCGGCCGTGGTTCTTCGTGGCCATGTTTCTCGTCGCGAATCTGAACTACGAGCTGGTGCAAAGTTTTTACAACGCTTTTCTGCCCGAGGTGGCCGACGACGAGCGGATGAGCGAAGTTTCCGCCTGGGGCTATGGCACCGGCTACGTCGGCGGCGGGCTGATGCTCGTGGTCGCGCTGGTCATCGTCACGTACGGCGAGTCGTGGGGCCTGCCCAGCGAGAACCAGTTCCTGCCGCGGCTGTGCCTGCTGGTGATGGGCCTGTGGTGGGCCGTGTTCAGCCTGCCGATCTTGCTGGTCGTGCGCGACAAGTCGCGGCCCCGCGCCGAACATCGCTCCGTGGTCGCCACGGCCCTCACCGGCCTGCAAGAGGTCAAGCACACCTTGGGTGCGATCAGCCGCTATCGCATGCTGGCGGTTTTCCTGATCGGCTTCTTGATTTTCAACGACGGCGTGATGACCGTCATTTCGCAGGCCACGGTCTACGCTAAAAACAAGTTCAGCCTGGACGACAAAGAACTGATCCCCGTGTTCCTGATGATCCAGTTCGTGGCCTTGCCCGGTGCCGTGTTCCTTGGCTGGTTCGCCAACAAGATCGGCCAGAAAAACGCCTTGCACCTTTGCCTGGCCGTGTGGGTCGTGGTGCTGGTGAGCGGCTTCTTGATTCGCGAGGTGTGGCAGTTCTGGGTGATGGCCGCCGTCACCGCGCTGGTGATGGGCGGCACGCAATCGGTCAGCCGAACGATCATGGGCTTGATGACGCCCGAATCGCGCACCGGCGAGTTTTTTGGATTCTTCAATCTTTCCGGCAAGGCCTTCAGCATGCTGGGCCCAATCATGTTCACCGAGATTCTCAAGCGGACCGGCAGCCCGAATTGGGCCATTCTGAGCCTGCTATTGTTCTTCGTCGTGGGCTGGCTGATCATTGCCCCGCTCAACATCGCCCGCGGCCAGCGCGAAGCCCGCGAAGGCACGGCGGGGTGAGCGGAGCCGTTTTCGCAGGTCAGGTCGTGGTTTGACATGAACGACCGAAGCGGCGCAGCCGTCAGGCCAGGGCCTGAACTACAAGAATTGGGGTGCCACGGGCGGCTGCGCAGCAGAAACCCGTGAGACGTCAGCACGACTGTCTCGATGAGCCAGCCGTGGCACCCGACTATTCAGTCCATCGCGAAGCTGCGGTTACTCGTCCTCGGTGACCGCGCGGATGCCGCCTTCCAGCGCCGCGGCGATGCGGTCGAGCTCTTCGAGGCGAATCGACAAGGGGGGGAAGATTACCAGCACGTTTCCCAAGGGCCGCGCGAGCACGCCCTGCTCGCGGGCCCAGTCGCAGACTCGCAGCCCGCGTTTTTCCTCCCAGGCGTAAGGGACCTTGCTGGCCCGATCGCGCACCAGCTCGATGGCGCCGATCAAGCCGCACTGCCGCACGTCGCCGACGTGCTCCAACCGCGCGATCCGCTGGAGATGTTCGCCGAGCCGCGCGATCTTGGGCTGCAGATTCGCGAGCGTCTGCTCCTCGTCGAACACGTCGAGCGTGGCCAGCGCCGCGGCGGCGCCCAGTGGGTTGCCACCGTACGTGTGGCCGTGAAAGAACGTCTTCGACTCGGCGTAGCTGCCTAAAAAGGCTTGCCAGATTTCGTCGGTGGCCAGCGTGGCGGCCAGCGGCAGGTAGCCGCCGGTCAATCCTTTGGCCAGGCAGAGCAAGTCGGGCGTGACGTTTTCCTGCTCGCAGGCAAACATCGTGCCGGTGCGGCCAAAGCCGACCGCAACCTCGTCGGCGATCAGCAGCACGTCGTAGCGCGTCGCCAGCTCGCGCAGCCCGTGCAAGTAGCCGTGGGGGTGGACCAGCATGCCGGCGGCGGCCTGGACCAGCGGCTCGACGACGATGGCCGCGATCCGCTCGTGCTCGGCCGCCAACACGCGCTCGACCGCCGCCAGGTAATGTTCGAGCGCCCGTTCGCGCGTCACAGCCGCTGGCAGCCGGTACATGTCGGGCGCCGGCCGAAGCACTTCAAACAACAGCGGGCGGAACATGGCATGGAACCGCTCGACGCCGCCCACGCTGACGCTGCCCAGCGTGTCGCCATGGTAAGCATCGCCCAGCGCCAGGTAGCAAGTCTTGTGCGGCCGCGGATCGCGGCGCTGCCGCCAGTATTGCAGGGCCATCTTGAGGGCGACTTCGACGGCCGTGGCGCCATCGTCGGAAAAGAACACGTGGCCGAGGCCCGGGGGCGCGAGCTCGGTCAACCGTTTAGCGAGGCGGATGGTGGTAGGATTCGACGCTCCGAGCGAGGTGACGTGGGCCACGCGGTCGAGCTGCTCGGCGAATCGCGGCGTCGATCGTCGGATGACGATGGCCGTGGACGTTGCACCACACGCTGGCCACGGCGTCGAGATATTCGCGTCCGTCAACGTCGACCAGCGTGGCGCCCTGGGCCCGCTCGATGATGAGCGGTTCGTATTCGCTCATCTGGGTGAAGGCGTGCCAGACGATCTCGCGGTCCCAGCGTGCGAGCTGGTCGCGCGAGGGCAGGGCAGAGGGGGTGCTGGCGGCGGCGGCGGAGAGCGGCGAATCGGGTTCCGTTGCCTGGTCGACCGGCGATCGCGAGACACTGTCGTGCATGATGGAAAACGCCGCCGCCGTGCTACCAGGAGACGCTCACCGGCGTGCCCACGGTGACGCCGAGCATGATCGCGGCGCTGTCGCCGACGATGGCCAATTCGAGCTGGCCGCTATTGCCGACTACGGCGATCAGCGTCATCGGCGGCTGGTCTTCGTAGGCGTTGAAAATACCGCGCGTTTCGTGTTCGTCACACACGACGGCGGTCACTTCGCCGCGCGGCACGCTGGCCAGGGCATCGGCCGGAATGCTTGTCACCAGATTGCCGAATGAGTCGATCGATTGAACGGACCCTTGAATCTTTCTCTCTGTCACGCGTCCCTCCGAGCCATCGAGTTGCCTTGGCGCGTCCTGAACTGCCGGCGACGCGGCCGCGAGCAGGCCGTTGGGCCGCCAGCCGCGCCGTCGAAGCGGATGTCTCGCTCATCCTCAGTCGCCGGCCCCCCACGGCAGCCCAAGCCACCCCGGCAGTGGCCATGATTGTAGAGTCACGCGGTCGAAGCGCCAAACGCTGATCGAGTGTGTTCAAGCGGTGTGCGTTCAGCAGGCCGCTCTTGCCCCGTTTGTGGCTGTGCCGGTGCCGGAGGCACGCGAAATCGTGGCGGCCGCAGTGGGGCTACCCCTTGGCCACCAGTTCGAGCACGAGCTCGCGAACGCGGCCGGGGTTGACGTTGGGATTCTTCTTTTTGGCCTGTCCAATCAGGCTGCTGGCCGCCTGCTGCTTGCCGGCGCGAATGTCAGCCACGATTTTGGGGTTGGCCGCGATCAGCTCCTGGCACAGCGCCACCAGTGCGCTTTCGTCGACTTTTTCGATCCCTTGCGAGCGCATCACGTCGGCGGCGCCGCGGCCGCTGGCGACCATTTCGACGAACACCGCGCGGGCCTTGCTGGTGTCGATCTCGCCCGCCTGGATGGCCTTCAACAATTCGGCCAGGGCGGCCGGCCGCAGCGAAAACTTTTCGACTACGACCTTCTGCTCGTTGAGCGTGCGCATCACGTCCTGCTGCACCCAGTTGCTGGCCAGCTTGCCGTCGGCCACCAGCTCGGCCAACTCGACGTAGTAGTCGACCAGCCCGCGGCCGGCGCTGACCATCACGTCGCTGTCGTACGGCTTGATGCCGTAGGTCGATTCCAGGCGGTGCCGCAGCGCGGCGGGCAGCTCGCCGAGCGACCCTTTGGCCTCGTCGAGCTGCTCCTGGCTGACGCGGACCGGCACCAGGTCGGGATCGGGGAAGTAGCGGTAGTCGCTCGACTCTTCCTTGTGGCGCTGGCCGCGGGTGACGTTGGCCACGTCGTCCCAGCCGCGCGTCTGCTTGGGCACGTCGCCCAACTTCTGGCCTGTCTCCTGCCACGCCTGGTATTGCCGTTGGGCCTCGTACTCCATGGCCCGTTCGACCGCGCGGAAGCTGTTCATGTTCTTGACTTCGACGATCGGCGTGGCCACCTTGCCCGCGGGCGTGTCGACGTGCAGATTGATGTTGGCGTCGACCCGCAGGCTGCCTTCCTGCATGTTGCAGTCGGAGACGCCCAGGTACGTCAGCAGCAGCTTCATCTCCTGCAAGTAGGCCTTGGCTTCCAGCGGCGATCGCATGTCGGGCTGGCTGACGATTTCCAACAGGGGCGTGCCGGCGCGGTTCAGGTCGATGCGGCTGTCGGCCTGGCCGGCGATTTCGTCGTGCATGCTCTTGCCGGCGTCCTCTTCGAGGTGTGCGCGGATGATGCCGATCTTCTTGGCCTCGATGCGATCCTTGGGATCGAAAATCTCCAACCAGCCGTCGTGGCTGAACGGCAGATCGTACTGGCTGATCTGATAGCCCTTGGGCAGGTCGGGATAGTAGTACTGCTTGCGGTCCCACTTGGTGAACGGCGCGATCTGGCAGTTGAGCGCCAGGGCCGTTTTCAGGCCCAGGCGAAAGGCCTCGCGGTTCATCACCGGCAGCGTGCCGGGCATTCCGATGCACACCGGGCAGGTGTGCGTGTTCGGCGGAGCGCCGAATGTCGTGCTGCAGCGGCAGAACAGCTTCGTGCGCGTCAAAAGCTGCACGTGCACTTCCAGGCCGATGACGATGGTGTACGGTTCGCTCACGTTCGGTCAACGGGGATGCGGGTTTCGGTTTCTCTTCGGGTGCCACTGGCTATGCCAGCTCGACGCCTCGTTGGATATTCGAGCACTGGCAAAGCAAGTGGCACACGGCGAAACGTCCATCTATTACTCTCTGGCATTTCTTAGGCCCGTTACGCACTCGGCACCATTGGCGGCCGGCGCTCGTGCCAGTCGGTGGCCTTTTGAAACATGTGGGCGGCCCGCAATAGGCGGTCCTCGGCGAACGGCGGGGCCTGCAATTGCAAACCGATCGGCAGCCCGCCCTGGCTAAAGCCGCAGGGGAAGGCGATGCCGCCCACCCCGGCCAGGTTCGCGCTCACGGTGTACAAGTCGACCAGGTACATGGCCAGCGGGTCGTCCACTTTTTCGCCCAGCTTGAAGGCCGGGCTGGCCGTCACGGGGCCGGCGATCAAGTCGACCTGTTTGAAGGCCTCGTCGTAGTCGCGGCGAATCAGCCGCCGCACCTTCAGCGCCTTGAGGTAGTAAGCGTCGTAATAGCCGGCGCTCAAGGCGTACGTGCCGAGCATGATCCGCCGCTTGACTTCGGCGCCAAAACCTTCGGCCCGGCTGAGGCGATACATCCGCACCAGCGGATTGTCGAGCGCTTCGGCCGCGGCGTGCTTGCCGGCGGCCACCAGCGCCGCCCGCTCGGCCGCCAGTGAGGCCACGAGTTGTGTTTCGTCGGTGCGGTGCCCGTAGTGCACGCCGTCGTAACGGGCCAGGTTGCTCGAAGCCTCGCACGGCGCGATGATGTAGTACGTCGCCACGCCGTAGCGGGCATGCGGAAACGACAGTTCCCTGACCGTCGCGCCGAGCGACTTGTAGACGTCGACCGCCTCGCGCACCGCGCGTTCGACTTCGGCATCGAGCCCCTGGCCAAAATGTTCGCGCACCAGGCCGATCCGCAGCCCCTCGAGCGGTTCGCCCACGGAGCGGGAATACGCCGGCACCGGCACATTCACGGAAGTCGAATCGCGCGGGTCGTGGCCGGCAATGACGTCGAGCAGCAGGGCCGCATCCTCGGCCGTGCGCGCCAGCGGCCCGATCTGGTCGAGGCTGCTGGCGAAGGCCACCAGGCCGTAACGGCTGACGCGGCCGTAGGTCGGCTTCAGGCCGGTCACGCCGCACAAGCCGGCCGGCTGGCGAATCGAGCCGCCGGTGTCGGTGCCTATCGACAGCGGGGCCATGGCCGCCGCCACGGCCGCCGCGGCGCCGCCGCTGGAGCCGCCTGGGATGCACTGCAGATTCCAGGGATTGGCCGTTTTCTGGAACGCCGAGTTTTCGGTCGAGCCGCCCATGGCGAACTCGTCCATGTTCGTCTTGCCGATCAGCACGGCGTCGGCCGCCTTGAGCCGCTGGATGACCGTGGCATCGTAAGGCGGGGCGAAGCGCTCGAGCATTTTCGACGCGCAGGTGGTCGGCTCGCCGGCCGTGCAGAGTAAATCCTTGATCGCCACGGGCAGCCCCGCTAAAGCGCCGAGCGGTTTTCCCTCGCGGCGGCGGCGATCGACGTCGGCTGCCCGTTCCAGTGCGCGGCCGGGGTCGACGCGCAGAAACGCCTTGACCTGGGGGTCGTGTTTTTTGATCTGGTCGAGAAAGGCGGTGGTCGCCTCGACCGAGGTGACGCTACCGGCATGGAGTTCGGCGAGCAATTCGCTGGCGGAGTGGCGCACCAGGGTCATCGGCGTTACTCACCCAGCACGGCGGGAACCAGGTAGAACTCGCGATCGTGGTGCGGCGCGTTGCGCAACGCCTCGGCCCGATCGAGACTCGGCTTCGAGCACGTCGTCGGCAAACACGTTGTCGACGTCGAGCGCGTGGGCCATCGGCTCGACGGCCTCGGTGTCGAGCTCCGCCAGCGATTCGACGTAGGCCACGATCTGGCCCAATTGTTCGGTCATCCGCGCGAGCTCGTCGGGCGTGAGCTGCAGCCGGGCCAAGAGCGAGATTTTTTCGACGTCCTCTCGGGTCAGGCTCATCGGAGCGTCAACCTCCCTGGAGGATTGCGGTCGTCGCGGTCGAGCGTGCGGCGCCGCGGGAATTCGCGACTGCCCGGCTCAGCTCTTGGCCGCGCTGGCCGGCAGCTTGAAAGGGGCGTTGCGGACGCGCTTCGTCACGGCGCCCGAGCGGATGCACTGCGTGCACACGCGGATCGTGGTGTTGGTGCCCTTGGGGGTGGTGATCCGCACGCGCTGCAGGTTGGGCTTGAACTGGCGCCGCGAAATGCCGGTCACCTTGGTGCCGACGCCGCCCAAATACTTCGCCTTGCCGCGGATCGTCACCTGGTTGCCCAACACGGGCGCCTTGCCACAGACTTCGCAGTGCTTGGCCATCGCTCACACGCCTTGGAAAAGCTGTTCGAATGATGCAAAACCGCCAGTATACCGGGTTTAAGAGGGCACGCAAGCCGAGATGGAGGCGGCATTCTGGCAAGGCAGCGAGGATCGGCGACTGGCACGTCCGTCAGTCGTCGGGAGAGTCCACTTCGATGATGTCATCACCAATCGCCGAATGCGGGTTTCGGCGATTAAAAACCTGGCGGATCATTTCAAAGTACTCTGTCTCTCCCATTTCTCGCCCCGTGACCGTGTCGAAGAGCCGCACGTTCGGTGGAAGTGCGCTGTCGCCGCTAAGGGGCTCGAATAGCAGCATGGTTATGTTCTCAAACTTCTCGCCGGGATCCGTGTATTCTTCCCTTCCGCTGATTGTCGCTAACAGCTTCTGCGCACGCTTGAATGTAGACATCGCCCGTGAACCGACATCGTCTGCGTTAGCGCTTGTCGGAAAGCAAAACAAAGCGCAGACCACTGAGTACGGAAATCGCAGGTGAAGCGTGATCCCCTCGGGGCAGAGATCGTAAAAGCGGTTTTTTTTGATTTTTTCCATACGGTGCCGACGTGATAGATTTAATCGAGACGGCCAGCAGCAGGCCGTGTTGTTCGTCCGCATAGCTCACGTCTACCTCTTTTTGGACCTAATCCACCTTGAAACGCGCAGTTCGCCGGGACCGCCAGGTATGGGTTTGATTCCTTCAAAGCCGATCACTCGAAGGCCGGCAGCCACCTCTTGGGCGAGATACTTGGAAAGAAGCTCGGCGTACCGCTTCTTGACATCCCGCTTCGCATTCGAGTCCGGGAGAACGCCCGCAGCCCTGACTGCATCAGCCCACGTCATAGGCTTGGTTCCAAATACCCGCGGCGACTCTTCAAGTCGCGCGAAGCCGCCAGAAGCAGCTCGCAATCGCCGCGACTCAGGCCGAGCAGGTCTTGCAAGATAACTTGGTCGGCTCGCTGGCGAGCCTGATCCGCGTTGCCCGTGCGCAGTAGCTCGCACAGTTCGTCGGCTAATTCGGAGACGGGGTGCGTGTCTTGCGATAGAACGCATGGAAGCATGACATTTTTGGCTTCGGTTGGTTCAAGCTTCAACATTCCACCGCCCAACGCGTGTCCTTCCAACTCCACGCTTAGGCTTGTCAGCGAAGTGTGCCAGAGCGCAGCGAGCGCATCATTCGAAACGCCCGCAAGGGGGAGCAATCGAACCGTGTGGAGCGTATTTGGGGCATACGCGGCTGCATAATTGGCAACAAGTCGGGGCATGCGCCCGCTCATGTATGTCAAAAACCCATCGCTGTGATGAACGTGCGGAACCGCGTACCAAGGAGAGCGAGTGCGGCACTTATAAGCCTTGTCAACCCCGAGCGACGTCCCGCGATCCAGGTACTGCATTACGCTCTTCGGTAAGCGATCGGTCTTGCGGATGTGCAGCAAGTATCCAGCATCGCCCTTGGCCGCCGCCTTTTGCCAATCATCGGCCGTGAAACGCAACCCGACCAGCGCCCGTCCCCGCAGCACGACCGGTTTAAGAAATTCTTGTGGAATTCCGCGCACTGCCGCGGCATCAGCATGGAAGAATTCGTTCGCCCCGGTCACATAACCTATCCCAACCTGTCGCCAATCGTCCGAGACGGATCGCGCTGCCTGATTTCTCCAAAGATTGATAGAGCGTTCGCACTTTTTTTGGAATCAGGTACTCAATCAGCCTCGACCGGGCGGAGGTAATTCCCTTTGAATTCAGCCTCTGAGCGGCAGGGATCGAGCGCTGTTGTCGATTGGTAATTTGAGCTAGCAGCTCTGGATGATCGAAGTCTCGGAGGAAAAACTCCGATGGCGCTGCTCCCTTCCCTTCAGCGAGGATCAAGACGGTTCCTTCATTCAGCTCTGGGAAAAGCTTTTGTCGAAAGGTCAAAAAGGTGACAGCGCAGGAAGGATCGCCCGAGGAACTCGAGCACAGGCCTCGCGTATTTCGCATGCGCGACTTCCATCGGCAGCACCATCGCTAACCGCCCGCCGTCGCGCAGCATTCCAATACAATGAACGAGAAAGGGTGCCCACGAGCTGCAGAGTTCCGGAAGACGCACACCGTGGGCAGCGCTCCGCAATAGTGCAACCTGCCGCGACTCGCCCTGAAATCGTTGGTATCGCACGAAGGGTGGATTGCCGATCACCACATCGAACGCCACCGCCGGCGTCGCGTCCACCGAAAAAAAATCGGCCAGCACCAATTTCGAGCGGCGGATCGAATACTGATCTTGCAGCTTTGAAGCCACTCGCTCGTAAACCTGTGGATCGATCTCCACGCCGGTCACCTGGCACCTTGGATCGCCCTCAACCTTGAGTAGGCGTTCGCAAGCAGAGCGAACAAAAACACCGCCCCCAAAGCACGGGTCCAATATGGTGTCAGTCGGTGAGCGAATCGCCCACCATGCAAGAAAGTCGGCAATTTGAGCATCCGTGTAAAACGCGCCCAGCGATTTCGCATCAGCCGCCCGCCGATTGCGTTCCGTCTTGGCTACGGCCGAATCCATTGACGACTCCATCTTCATGCGAAAGGCCGCAGTGACCAGAGCACCGTTCACCGGATTGTAAGCTCAATTCCCCCTAATTGTAATGCCTTGGTTCCCGAGCAAGGATCCAGACATTTTAGATATAGGTCGCAACCCGGTCTGATTTCACCGGTTGAAAACTGGGCGCACCACCATTTCGCAACCCCGTCGCCTTCGACTCTGCCGCTGACTACAATGGGCGGGATTGCCGCCGACGAGGGCGGGTTGCTCAGTTTGCTCACGCGGGAGAACGTGGCGGGCTTGCGTCGCAAACTCCACGAGATCATCACACGGAACGGACCGTCATGCTGCACCTTCTTCTTTCCGCGTCGCTGGCACATTTTCTCTTGGCCGCCGACGCGCAGCCGCTGGCGGTGGGCACGCAATTGAATTTTCGCGGCAGCGTCGAAGCCCAGGCGGACGATCCGGCCAAGGGGCGCAAGGCGTTCGACCTCACGCTGTGGATCGTGCGCCATGGCGACGCCGGCGCCGAGCTGCTGTGGCTGGTCGACGAGCGGGGTCGCGGCGAGTTTCCCTGGACGGAACGGTTCGGACGCCAGACGCTCGATGCCCGCTGGCGCAGCGCCGCCGCCGGGCCGGCGTTGCTCTACGATCGCGGCGAGGGACGCAGCGTGGTGAGCGTGCCGCTGCCGTTTCTGGCCGGCGAAAAGCCGCTGGCGCCGGGGGCCGCATTCAGCGAGGGCAAGCTCGAATTCCAGGTCGACAAGGCCACGAAGGCCGCCGACCGCGCGGCTTGGCAAGTCAGCGTCCGCGATCCGTTTGGCCCCAAGTGGGCGATGAAAGTCGACCAGCACAGCCCGCTGGTGCTGGCCCTGACCGAACGATTGACGATGGGCCGTGGCGAAGAGTACCAGTTGCGGCTCGAGTTCACCGGCGCGGAGCAGTTGGCCGAGCGCCGCTGGCGGCGCTGGTCGCTGCCGGCGACAAGCTCGCCGCGCTGCGCGGGCGTTTGAATCTGCCGGCCCAAAGCCAAGAGCTCAATTGGAACAAAGAACAGGTCGAACTGTTGCGTTCGCAACTGCCGGCCGTGACCGAAGCGGCAGCCGCGACGCCGCTGGCCAGGGTCGTGGCCGCGGCCGCGCGCGACGTACAGTTGCAATCGGGCCGCAACGACGCAGTCGCCATGCTCTCCGAGAAATCGATCAGCCGGCCAGTCGAACCGTTTTCCATCAAGGGACTGGGCGGCGACGCGCTCGACCGGGCGGGGCTGGCCGGCCACGTGACCGTCCTGCACTTCTGGGACTATCGCGACGAACCGCTCAAGGAGCCCTACGGGCAGGTGGGCTATCTCGACTTTCTCTACCAGCGCCGCAAGGCCGCTGGTTTGCAACTCTATGGCGTGGCCGTCGACGGGCGGCTAGCCGACGACAAGACGCGCGCAGCCGCCGAGCGGAGCGTGAAAAAACTGAAAGCCTTCATGAACCTGAGCTACCCGATCCTGCTCGACAACGGCGAGCTGTTGAAAGCGTTTGGCGATCCGCGGCTGGTCGGCGCCAACCTGCCGCTGTTCGTGGTGATCGGCCCCGACCAGAAAGTGATCCACTACCACGTCGGCAACTACGACGTGCACCAGGACCAGGGCCTCAAAGAGCTCGACGAAGTCGTCGCCGCGGCGCTGCAGAAGAAGTAAGGGCTTCAGGCTTCGGGCTTCGGGTGCCCGCTTGCGGCCTCCCGCGTGATCGCCAGCACTTCTTCCAGTACGAGGCCATTGGTTGCGATTCCCTCGCCGCCGTAGATCGTGGCGCGGCCTTGCCAATCGGTGAAGGTGCCGCCGGCTTCAAGGACGATCGGCGCACGGCCGCGGCGTCCCAGACGTTCATCAAGGGATCGATCATCACTTCGGCGCGCCCAGTAGCCACGAGCAGGTAGCCGTAGCAGTCGCCCCACGTGCGGCTGATCTTGCGCGGCGTATTGCAGGCGCTCGTAGGCCGCCCGCTTGGCGGCCGCTCGGCGAAGCTGGCGAGCTCGCTGGACGTGACGAGGGCATCGGCTAATGCCGGTCGCGACGACACACGGGCCCGCCGCGGCGGCTCGCTGCCGCTTGACGTGCCAGGCGCCCTGGCCGCGGGCAGCGTAAATGCACTCGTCGAGCGCCGGGATGAGGATCACGCCGATCAGCGGTTGGCCCTCGCGCTCGACGCCGACCAGCGTGCCATACAGCGGCACGCCGCGAATGAACGACTTGGTGCCGTCGATCGGGTCGAGAATCCAGCGGAAGCCGCTTGTGCCGGGTTGCTCGCCCAGCTCTTCGCCGAGAATGGCGTCGTGGGGAAAGCGCCTGGCGATTTCGGCGCGCAGCAGGTGCTCGGCCTGGCGGTCGGCGATGGTCACCGGCGAAGCATCCGACTTTTCTTCGACGGCCAGATCGTCGCGCTGAAAGTAGCCGAGCGTCAGGCGGCCGGCCTGTTGGGCGGCGGCCCGCGCCAGTTCGAAACGATCGGTCAGCTCAGGCGTGGCCATGCCCCAGAGCCTAGCCCGGCGGGGCCGGCATGCCAAGTGGCCGGCGCGGCAGCAGCGGGGGATCGCCCTCCGACGGTTTTGAAACCGAGCGCCGGCGGCTAAAATGCAACCGCGTCGCTGCCTCGCGACGGCCCTTGGCTTCGCCGGGTCGTCCCTGGCGCCGGCTGGCTCGAGGAATCGACCATCGAGGAGGCGGACTTCATGTCGTTTCGCGCGGTGTTCATTGCGCTGGTCATCAGTTTTGGCCTGGTCATCTCCGCATTTCTCATCAATCGAGCCCGGCCCCCGGTGGAAACGGCGCAACCCACGGCGGCCCTGGTGTCGCGCCAGCGGTAAGTGCGCTGAGTGTCACACGCAACAGCAGCATTCGATCGTTCACGAGTACGAGCTGAGCGTTCATGCTCGCAAGGACGTCAACTGCCTCGACTGCCATAAGCCGGCCGAGCACCAGGAGAAGTCGGAGCATCACGGCTTCACGATCAGCAAGGCCTTGACGGCGGCCAACTGCCGCGGTTGCCACGAATCGCAATATCAGCAGTTCTTGCGAAGCCGGCACGCGGCGCCCTCGTGGGCGGCCGTCTACGGAGAGTCGGGCTTGTCGGCCGAGCAGGTCGCTTATTCTGAAAAATTTCATCCCGGCGCCTCCAAGCGGCCGGCGAACGTGCTGGTCAGCTTCGAGGGCCCGGAAGCCAGCGACGTGGGATGCGCCAAGTGCCACGGCGTGGGCAAGCCGAACGCCGACGGCACGATCGGCTCTTGTACGGCCTGCCACACGCGGCACACCTCGTCGGTGGGGATTGCGCGGCTGCCAACCACCTGCGGCCAGTGCCACATGGGCCCCGACCACTCGCAACTGGAAATCTACGAGGAATCGAAGCATGGCGTGATGTTCGCCGCTCAGCAGGATCTGCTCAACCTGGCCGCCGAACCGAAAAGCCTGACGACGCGCGACATGTTCATTCCCACGTGCGCCACGTGCCACATGAGCGGGCTCAACGGCCAGCACGTGACGCACGATACCAGCGAGCGGCTCTCCTATTGGCTGGCCGCCGAAGTGAGCGAGCGGCGGCCCAACTACGCCGCCGCGCAGGCCGCCATGAAGGAGCTTTGCGTCCAGTGCCACACCGCGCCTTTGGTCGATCGCGTGTATCGCGAGGCCGAACAGGCGGTCGCCAGCACCAACGAAAAGATTCAATCGGCCAAAGAGATCGTCAGCGCGTTGCGAGCCGACGGCATCCTGACTTCGCCGCCGTTTTCGAGCCCCGTCGATTTCGTCTATTTCGACCTGTGGCACTACGACGGCCGAACCGCCAAGCACGGGGCGTTCATGGGCGGTCAGGACTTCGCCCAATGGCACGGCAATTACCCGATTCTGAAACACACCGTGGAACTGAAGTCGCAGGCCGACGAGCTGCGCAAGAGCCATGCAGGAGCGAAATAGCTGGTATCGCGACCACGGCTTGTGGCTCGAGGTGTTCGTACTGGCGAACCTTGCCGCTTTGAGCCTCGACGTCTACGTCGCCCATTCGCTCAACCAGTTTCGCGACGAGGCCGAGTACGTGCCGGTGTATTTTTCGCTGGCGGCTCCCGGCGTCTTAGCTGTTGGGACGGTTGCCGGTCGATGGCGACGCGGCTGCGTCGTGTGGCGCGATTTGGGCTACCTGGTCGGCTGGCTGGCCGTAGCGGTCGGCCTGGTCGGAATGATCTTGCACCTGAACAGCCGCTGGTTCTATGAGCGGACGCTGGAAAGTCTCGTCTATGCGGCTCCATTTGCGGCGCCGCTCTCCTACGCGGGTCTCGGGTTGTTGCTGGTCATGAACCGCATGGTCGACCAGCACAGCCAGGAGTGGCCCTTGTGGGTCCTCATGATGGCCCTGGGCGGGTTCGCCGGGAACTTCGTGTTCACCTTGACCGACCACGCGCAAAACGGGTTCTTTCACCGCTCGGAATGGATTCCCGTGGTGAGCAGCGCCTTCGCGGTTGGCGTGTTGGCCGCGCCGCTTTTGACGGCGATCGGCCGCCGCTATCTTTGGCTGTGCGCGGTTGTGCTCGTCGTGCAGGCCGTCGTGGGCGTGTTTGGTTTTTTTCTGCACGTGAAGGCCGACATCGAGGGCCCTGAGGCGACGCTGTTCGACAAGTTCGTCCAAGGCGCGCCGCCTATGGCGCCGCTGCTGTTTGCCGATCTCGTGGTGCTGGCCGCTATTGGCCTGTGGTCGCTACGCCCGTTCTTGCCTGCCAAGGGGTTTGTCAGCCAAACGCTCGCCGAACACGCGGGTCCAGCGCAGGCCGACAGTTGAATGGCTTCTGGCGGCCCAGCGCGGACCGCGCCGGGCGCGAGGGATCTGCCCGCGATCGGAAAGCCCTAATGGGCTGCGCCGTTGGAGGCCAGCGCGTGCGGCCCGATCAGGTCCGACAGCTTGATCGCCGCCAATTGGCGCCGCGAGTTGATGGTCACCTGGTCGAGCGCGGCGCGGAGATTTAACTCGCTGGCCGAAGGCTCGCCGCCGTTGCAACTGGGCACCGCGGCGCACAGCGGTCCGTCGATGGCTTCGATCACGTCCAACAGCGAGATCTCCTGCGGCCGCCGATCGAGCGAATAGCCGCCGTCAACCCCCCGCGTCGAGTGCAGGATGCCGTGATTGACCAGGTGGCGGAGCACTTGCAGCAGGAAGCGTTCGGGCATGTGCCCATCGGCGGCCAGTTGGCTGCACGGCACGGGCTCGTCGCTGGGCGACTGGGCTAACTGCAAGGTGGCTTGCACGGCATAGGCGACGGTCCGCGAGAGTTTCATCGTGGCGGAATCCTTATCTGCCGCGGAGCCGGCGAGTCGTCTCGCGGGCGCCTGGTCCGGAGCTATCTGCCGTTTCCCCCGAAGTGGCGCGCAGGTATCGCGGCCGGGAAACAGTGTTCCAGAAATCGAAACACCGTATCGGCCCTGAGGTATCGGTGATTTTGGAATCTGCCGGAAAATTGGCGTGCAGTTACACGCCTCTAGCGCTCGATGTCGAAAGGATTTCGGTCACTCAAATTCAACCGGCCACCTTCAACCGACCACCGGATGGGAGCCGCCAGCTCGCGGCGCGATCCTCTGGGGGCAAAAACGCCTGCCAAAAAACGCCCGGAGTGCCCGCCGTCGCGGCAAGCTCAGCCGCCTCGGCTCGCGGATTGATCGGCCGCGTGCGCCGATTCAGGACCGTGTGGCGACCGCAGGGCGTGCCACACCAGCAAGGCCGCCCCGCACACCAGCAGGCTGTCGGCGATGTTGAAGATCGGCCAGTCGATAAGCCCGGCGATCTTGAAATGCAGCCAATCGCGCACGGCGTAGACCGGCTCTCCGCGGGCGTGCAGGGGGCCGGCACCCCAGACCAGGCCCGGCAGGCCGAGCCGATCGTACAAATTGCCGAGGATTCCGCCAGTCACCAGCCCCAGCGACACGGTCAGCAGCCGGTCATGGGCGGCCCCGGCGACAAACAGCCAATACAGGATGCCGATGGCCGCGCAGATCGACAGCAGGCTGAAGACCATGCCCTGGCCCTGACCGACGCCGAACAGGGCGCCTTCGTTGAGACTGGTCGTCAGGCTGAACACGCCGTCGAGCAGCCGCCATTCGTCGCGGTCGGCCGAGGGCATGCCCAGGCGGTCGAAAATCCAGTGCTTGGTGGCCAGATCGAGGCCGCAGCCGGCCACGGCGATGCCGCCGAAGAGCAGATAGCGGTTGATGGGAATCCGTGCCATGACGGAGCAATTCTCGGCCGGAATGCGGCCGCTGGCAATCCCGGCGAGCGCTCCAGCGTCGGCTGGGGGTACGACATCCGCATTGCCAGGCGCGGTGCGCCATCCCACAGACCATCGGCGGTCTTTACGCTCTCACGCCGCTCGGCCGCTAGCCGCGTTCCAGCTTCTGCGCACACTTGATGCACAGCGGGGTGTACGGGATCGCGTTCAACCGGGTCTTGCTGATCGGGCCCTGGCAATCCTCGCACTGGCCGAACACGCCGTCTTCGACGCGTTCGATGGCCGCCTCGATCGAGTCGAGCGTCATCTCGTCGGTTTGCATCAGGCTGAGCGTAAACTCCTGCTCGTAGTTGTCGCTGCCGATGTCGGCCATGTGGATTGGCATGCTGGAGAGGTCGCCGTTGGCTTCTGAGCGCGTCTTCCGCAAGGCGGCGTCAGCCATCGCGCTCACGTCGCCGCGCAGCCGGGCCCGCCAGGCCAAAAGCAGTTCCTTATACGCCTTCATCTCGGCCTTCTTCATACACGCCACTCCCCAAGCTGAAAAAAGGTACTGGTCGAGCCACGAACTCCCGAACAACTCCATTTCGAGCACCTATAGAACCATTATTTTAAAAACAGACGCTACGACTGTCAAATCGCGATCAACCGGCACGCGGGCCGTAAATCATGCGTGTCACGAGCCTTGCTGCGGCTGCCCTGCTACAATCGGAAGCCGTGTGTGATGCCCCCAGACGCAGGGGTCTAGGCGTTTCGCGGGCCTGGGTCCCGGCGGCCAGGCGGGTTAGTTTTTCGCAAGCATCCCCCTACGCCCTACGCTACGCCCTACGCCACGGCACGGCCCCAATGACCCATGAAGAGCCAAAGGCACGCGGCTCCCAATTCGGCCGAGCCGACCCTCGCGCCAACCCGCAAATGAGCGATTTACCGGCGAACGAGAACTTCTGCAGTCCTCTGGATACCCGGATGTCGCGGCGACGGGTAGCGCAGCTCTACCGGGCGCGAGGCTGGGGCGTTCGCAAGTGCGCCTGGTATGACTATGAAATCACGTGCCCATGGGCTGAACTGACCCTCGAAGCCCAGTCGCCGATTTTCATCCACGGGTCGGTGGCGGACGTGCTCGAGCGCGCCGACGAACTGTTGGCGCCGTTGCAAGCAGCGAGCGTGGACTACGTAGCGGAGTGCTACGATGCGGATGGCACGATGTTACGTGAGTGGAAGAGCAAGCCATGAGTGAATCGCTCGGTTCGGAAGAGACCGCTCGGATCCGCGAGACGCGCGCAGCCGCAGTTTCGCCGCGCCGCCCGTTCACGCTACGTCGCATGTTGCTGGTCGTGCTGCTGTTCGCGCTGGCGTTTGGCTGCGCGAGGTCGTTCGGCACGGGAAGTGCGCGCCGGTGTTCTTCGTGGGCACGGTTCCTTCCGCCGCGCTGATCGGCGCGGCGCTCGGAGTGCCGTTCGACCGAACACTTCGGGCCGCCGTCGTGGGAGCTGCGGCGGGGCTGACGTTCTTTTTGTACGCCCTGCTGAACTGAAGGGGCGATTCGCTGGCCCGCCCGGCAAACTAGACATCGCCTTGCGGGCTGGCTTAGACTACGATTCTGAGGAGTCTCAGCCGCATTTTCGCCCCTTTGGCCTGCCATTTTTTCGGAGCCCGAGCCATTAGCGTCGCCACTTCGACCGACGTCGCCTTCCAGCGCTGCATTTCGCCTGACTGCCAGGCGACGTACGGCATCGAAGAGGTGCGCGTCGCCTGCCCGACCTGCGGCAGCCTGCTCGACGTGGTCTACGATTGGACGCGCCAGGCCGCCCAAGACGCTGGCGCACTTCGAATCGAAGTGGGCGCGCCGCTACGACCCGCTCGACTTGAGCGGCGTGTGGCGGTTTTACGAGCTGCTGCCCTTCGCGCCGCGCCAGCGCGTGGTGACGATTGGCGAGGGACAAACCCTGCTGCAGCCTTCCTCGGGTGTGGCGAAGTACGTCGGCCTCGACGACGGCCGGCTGTTCCTGCAATACGAGGGGCTCAACCCCTCGGGCAGCTTCAAAGACAACGGCATGTCGGCCGCCTTCACGCATGCCCATACGATTGGCGCGAAACGGGCCGCCTGCGCCTCAACCGGCAACACCAGCGCTTCGCTGGCGCTGTACTGCTCGGTGACCAAGCTAATGAAGGCCGTGATCTTCATCGGCTCGGGCAAGATCTCTTACGGCAAGCTGTCGCAGGCACTCGACTACGGCGCGCTGACGGTGCAAATCGCCGGCGACTTCGACGACGCCATGGCCCGCGTCAAGGAAGTTTCCAGCCAGTTGGGCATCTACCTGGTCAACAGCGTCAACCCCTTCCGGCTGGAAGGCCAGAAGACGATCATGTATCGCGTGCTCGAAGCGCTGCGCTGGCAGGTGCCCGACTGGATCGTCGTGCCCGGCGGCAACCTTGGCAACTCGAGCGCCTTCGGCAAGGCGTTCGCCGAGCTGCGCGAGATCGGCCTGACCGATCGCGTGCCGCGGCTGGCCGTGATCAACGCCACCGGGGCCGACACGCTCTACGAGCTGTACGAAAAGCGCGGGCTGCGCTGGAACGGCGGCCGGCCCGACGCGACGATCACCACCGAATTCTATCGCCAGATGGATGCCTCGGACCGCCGGGCTTCGACGATCGCCAGCGCCATCGAAATCAACCGCCCGGTGAATCTCGACAAGTGCCTGCGGGCGCTCGACGTCTGCAATGGCGTGGTGCGCGAGGTGAGCGACCAGGACATTCTCGACGCCAAGGCGCCAGGTCGGCGCCGGCGGCCTGGGGTGCGAGCCGGCCAGCGCCGCCAGCGTGGCCGGCGCGAAGCAGTTGGTCGCCGAGGGCGTGATCGGGCGCCAGGAGCGCGTGGTTTGCATCCTCACCGGGCACCAGCTCAAGGATCCCATGGCCACGATCGCCTACCACACCACCGATCAGGAGCAGTTCAACAAGGTGCTGGGCAGCCGCGGCGTCAAGCGGGCCCTGTTCGCCAACCGTGCCGTGGCCGTGCCCAACGAGCTCGACGAAATCATCAAGGCGATTCAGCTGTATAGCTAGTCGCTGAGCGTGTTCATCGGTGCGTGCCACGGGCTGCTTGTCTGCCGGCGATTTCGCGATTCTGGACAAGTCAGCAGTGGTGCCTCAACCGAACTTTTTCGCCACCGGCGGTGACCTTAGGAGGCGGTATGGCAACCAACATTTGCCCGTTTCTCATGTTCGAGGGCCAGGCGGAAGCGGCAATGACGTTTTACGTCGGGCTGTTTTCCGGCGGGCGCGTGATCGACGTGATCCGCTACGGCGCCGGCGGGCCCGGCGCTGAAGGAAGCATACAGAAAGCCAGCTTCTCGATCGCGGGCCAGACGGTGCTGTGCATCGACAGCCCCGTCAAACACGCGTTTGGTTTCACGCCGGCATTTTCGCTGTTCGTCGAGTGTGAGACCGAGGACGAAGTCCGCCGGCTGGCTACCTCGCTGGCCGAAGGCGGCGCCGAGCTGATGCCGCTGGGCAACTACGGCTTCAGTCGCTTGTTCGCCTGGGTCAACGACCGGTTCGGCGTCTCCTGGCAGCTCAACTTGAGCTGATTGAATCGCTGTGCCGGTGCTGGCATCGCCAAGCGTCGCGTGGTGGCAAGCATTCGCCCTTTCCTGATTTCGCGGCGAATGGTAAACCTCATTGTTCCTCCAACTTGCCGCATCCTGCGGCGGGGCAGGGCAGGGGGGCTACCTTCCGCGGGCTCCCGCAACGAAAATCAAACTATGCTCCACGCGGTAATCATGGCTGGCGGGTCCGGTACCAGGTTCTGGCCCGAAAGCCGTAGCTTGCGCCCAAACAACTGCTGCGGCTGGTCGGCGGGCGGACAATGATTCAGTCGACCGTCGAGCGGCTCGGCAAGCTCGTACCCAGCGAGCGCGTGCTGGTCGTCACTGGCGCGGCGCCTGGTCGACGACGTCTGGAATCAATTGCCGCAACTCCCCGAGCGGGCGATCGTCGGCGAGCCGTGCCGGCGCGACACGGCGCCCTGCATTGGCCTGGCGGCAATGATCATCGAACGCACCGATCCCGGCGGCGTGATGGCCGTCATGCCCTCGGATCACGTGATTTCCAGCGACGCCGCTTTCCAGCAGGCCATCGCGCTGGGCTCCAAGCTGGTCGAGGAAGCGCCCGGGCGGATTGTCACCTACGGAGTTCGTCCTAGTTATCCGGCCGAATCGTTCGGCTACATCGAGCGCGGCGAAGCGCTGGCCAGCCCCGTGCTGGCCGCGGCCACGAGTCGCCGTGCCGGTGTTCCGTATCCAACAGTTTCGTGAAAAGCCGAAAGCCGACGTCGCCCGCGGCTACCTCGATGCCGGTACGTTCTATTGGAACTCGGGCATCTTCATCTGGCGCACCTCGACGATCCTGGCGGCCCTCGAAGAGCGGCAGCCGAAGATGATGGCCCACCTGCGGCGGATCGCCGCCGCCTTCGACGCCCGCGACTACTCCGAGGTGCTCGCACGGGAATTCACGGCCATCGAGGGGGTGTCGATCGACTACGCCGTGATGGAGCATGCCCGCGACGTGGTGGTCATCGAGGCGCCGTTCACGTGGGACGACGTGGGTAGTTGGCAATCGATCGCGCGGCTGGAGGGGGTCGACGACGCGGGCAACACGATCTCGGCGCGCCACCTGGGATTGCGAACGACGGGCACGATCGTCCGCGGGCCCGACAACCATTTGCTGGTTACGCTGGGGGTCGACGATCTGATCGTGGTGCACACGCCCGACGCGACCCTGGTGGCCAACAAGCACGACGAAGAAGCGATCCGCGAGCTGGTCAAATTGATTGTCGAGCGCGGTTGGCAACAGTATCTTTGAAAAGGAGGCGCGATGCGGCGGCGGCACTTTGCGATGGCCCTGGCATGCGGCGCGTGCTCGTGGTGGTTTCGGCCCGCGGCCGCTCAAGAAATGCAAACCGACGAACCGACCGGGCGACGCCTCAACGCCGTGTTGCCCACGCTCGGCGGCCGGCAGTTTTGGGCCGACGAGCAGTTCTTCCACGGCTGGCACATTCAGCGCAATACGTTCACCGGCCACTACCGGCTGTTGGACGCCATGAACCTGCGACACGCATGGGGCACGCAGGCCCAGTGCGCGGCGAAGCTGGAGGAAATCAAGCTCGCCCGCCGGCTGCCGCCCATGCGCGGCCCGGGCGTCGTGGTCTTGCACGGGCTGTTTCGCAGCGCCGCCTCGATGAACCGCATGGCCCGCTACCTGGAAGAGCAGGGGGGCTACAATGTCTTCAACGTGAACTACCCGACGACGCGCGGCTCGCTGGCCGAGCACGCCGCCGACCTGGCCAATGTGGTCCGCAGCCTGGAGGGTCTCAGCGAGATCAACTTCGTGGCCCATAGCCTGGGCAACCTGGTGGTTCGCCACTACCTGGGCGACCAGACGCGGCCGGCCGAGGGCCTGGCTCCCGACCCGCGGATCAAGCGGATCGTGATGCTCGGTCCGCCCAACCAGGGTGCCCAAGTGGCCGAAGCCTTGAACGACTACCGCCTGTTCCACCTGGTCGCCGGACGCGCGGGCAGCGAGTTGGGAGGCGGCTGGGCGCAGCTCGAGCCGCACCTGGCTACCCCGGCCTGCGAGTTCGGCATCCTGGCCGGCGGCCGCGGCAGCGACGGCGGCTATAATCCGCTGTTAGGCGAAGACAACGACATGGTCGTGAGCGTCGAGAGCACGCGGCTGGCCGGGGCGGCCGATTTCGCCGTGCTCCCGGTGTTGCACAGCCTGATGATGAACGACCCGCGCGTCGAGCAGTACACGCTCTCGTTCCTCCAGCACGGCTACTTCACGTCGCCGGCCGATCGGCATCCGATCGTCGGCGCCGCCCAAACGGTTGATGCCGGCGCGGCCACCGGCGCCGCGCCGCGGCGCGGTACCGCGCGAGGCGAACGACACCCGGTGAACCGACCTCAAGGCAGAATCGCCGGCATCGATTACGGCACGAAGCGGATCGGCATCGCCATTTCCGACGCCGGCCGCACGCTGGCCAGCCCGTTGGAGAACTACGAGCGGCGCACCGAGGCCCTCGATCGGACTCGCTTTCAGAAGCTGGTCGAAGCCGAGCAGGTGACGTTGTTCGTCGTCGGCTTGCCGGTGCACTTGGACGGCCGCGAAAACGCCAAGAGCATCGAGGCCCGGCGGTTCGGCGCGTGGCTGGAAGCAGCTACCGGAGTACCGGTGGAGTATTTCGACGAGCTTCACGACCCACGAAGCCGAACAGTACCTGCTGGCCGCCGAGTTGACGAAGAAGAAGCGCAAGGCCCGGCTCGACAAGCTGGCCGCCCAGATCATGTTGTCCGCATTTCTCGAATCGTTGGCCCAGGGTCACGGCCGCCGCGACGAGCCGCCCCGCGGACTCGACGAGTGAGGCACCGGCGAGCCATGGCGAAGTTGATCGTCGGCTGCGGATACCTGGGCTATCGCGTTGCCCAGCGGTGGCGGGCTGCCGGCGATGAAGTGCTCGTGGTTACGCGCGACGCAACACGGGCCGCGAGGTTCGCCGCCGAGGGTTTTCGTCCCATCGTGGCCGACGTGTTGCGGCCGGAAAGCCTGGCTGGGTTGCGGGCCGTCGACGTCGTGCTGTACGCGGTCGGCTACGATCGCACGAGCGGCGTCTCGATCGAAGACGCATATCCGCGCGGATTGAAAAACGTGCTCGACGCCTTGCCGGCCTCGATCGGCAAGTTGATCTACGTCAGCTCGACGGGCGTCTACGGCCAGGCGACCGGCGAGACGGTCGACGAGGATTCACCCTGCGAGCCGACGCGACCCGGTGGGCGCGGCGCTGGCCGCCGAACACGTGTTGGCCGCCCACCCGCTGGGCAACCGCGGGATTGTCTTGCGGCTGGCCGGCATTTATGGCCCCGAGCGGATTCCGCTGGCCGCCGACATCCGGGCCAGCCGTCCTTTGGCCGTGCCGGCCGACGGGCACCTGAACCTGATCCACGTGGACGACGCTGCGGCGGTCGTGGTCGCCGCGGCCGAGCGCGCCGTGCCGCCGCGGACATACGTCGTTTCCGACGGACATCCGGTCGAGCGGCGTGCGTACTACGAGGAGTTAGCCCGGCTGATCGGGGCGCCGGAGCCCACGTTCGCCGCGGCGGCGCCCGGTTCGCCCGCTACGGATCGAGCCGGCACCGACAAACGCATGACTAACGCCCGCCTGCTGGCCGAATTGCCGATCCAGTTGGCTTATCCGTCGTATCGTGAGGGGCTGGCCGCCCTTGTCGGGGGAGCCGGGAATTGATAAATTTTTGGTTTGCTCTGGGGCAGTGCGCGGGCGGCTGAGGGCGGTCGCTCCGGCTCTTGCCCAGGGCGCTATAATAGTGGCGGTGAAGACCATGAAAAAAGAGATCCATCCCGAATACTTCGTGACCACGGTCAAGTGCGGCTGCGGCAATACGTTCACGACGCGCAGCACCCGGCCGGAGCTGAAAGTCGATATCTGCAACGTCTGCCACCCGTTCTACACGGGCAAGTTGAAGTTCGTCGACACGGCCGGCCGCATCGAGAAGTTCAAGAACAAGTTCGCCACGGCCGGCTACGCCAGCTTGAAGCGGGGCAAGAAGGCCGCCGCCGAGCCCAGCAGCGAATCGTAGCTGCCGCCAACTCGAAACTTCAGAGGCCGCCACGCCGGGCACGACGCCACACGGCCGGCGGCCTTTCTGTTGCCCCCAAGGAAGGTTTCGTCTCAGGGCACCACAGGCGATCTGCGAGCAAGGAAAAACCAACCTGACGCGCAGCGCGGGCAAGCCAAGCGAAGATCCCCCGCTTGCCCGCCGGGTTCGTGCGGAGTCGGCCGCGGTCACAGGCGGCCCGTGGAGTGTTAAAATGTCATTGCGTGAAGATCTGGATACCAAGCTGGCTCGTTTCGAAGAGCTGGAAAAGCAACTGGTCGATCCGGCCGTGTTGGCCGACGCGGCACGCGTGGCCGCCGCCGCGCGCGAACATGGCTCGTTGGCCAAGCTGGCCAAGAAATACCGCCGCTTCAAGGTGCTCAACACCCAGATCGCCGAAGCCCAGGAGATGATCGAAGGCAAGGACGCCGAGATGCGCGAAATGGCCGAAGCCGAGTTGCCCGCGCTGCGCGTGGAGCGCGAGTCGCTGTGGAACGAGCTGTTGGAGATGACGATCGGCGGCGAAGACGCCCAGCGCACGCGGCTGGTCATGGAAATCCGCGCCGGCACGGGCGGCGACGAGGCGGCCCTGTTCGCCCGCGACCTGTACGAAATGTACAAGCACCACGCCGAAGCCAGGCACTGGAAGGTCGAAGTGCTCGACCTCAACGCCACCGAGTTGGGCGGCTTCAAGGAAGTCATCCTGGGCATCGACGGCGAGGGGGCCTATCGCGAGCTGCAATACGAAAGCGGCGGCCACCGCGTGCAGCGCGTTCCGCGAAACCGAAACCAAGGGGCGCATCCACACCTCGGCCGCCACCGTGGCCGTGCTGCCCGAGCCCGAGGACGTCGAAATCGACCTCAAGCCCGACGACTATCGCAAGGATATCTTCTGCGCCAGCGGGCCCGGCGGCCAGCACGTCAACAAGACGGCCTCGGCCATTCGGCTAACGCACTTGGCCACCGGCATCGTCGGTGCAGTGCCAGGACGAGAAGAGCCAGCACAAGAACTTCGCCAAAGCGCTGCGCGTGCTCAAGACGCGGCTCTACGAGGCCAAGCGCGAGGAGGAGCACCAGAAGCGGGCCAGCGAACGCAAAACGCTCGTCGGCTCGGGCGACCGCAGCCAGCGGATTCGCACCTACAACTTCGCCGAGAACCGCGTCACCGACCACCGCATCAACCTGACGCTCTACAAGCTCGACTCGATCCTGGCCGGCAACATGCAGCCTCTGACCGACGCCCTGGTCGACTACGACCGCCAGCAGCGCCGCAAAGACATGGGCAGCGACAACTGACCCATCGCCTCTGGCCGCCGTTTCCGCTCATCGAGGAAGCGATGCTCGCCTCGCGTGGCGAGCCCACGGCGTGAGCCCAGGGATTGCCAGCCCTTCGGCGCATCTTTATCACCAGTCACGCCAACTCCCCGCGACCCGGCGCGGTGACAACTAGTTGTCACTACGAGGACCCAACCTGTTGAGCCCGGCCACCAATCGGCGATAAACATTCACAGTTTGGCCAGTCGACTCGCTGACGGTTCGTTCTCTCCGGCGATTCGGACCCGATATGGCGCAGCACATTGCCACGGATGATCGGGGCGGTCCCAACGCTGACGGCCCGGGCGGGTTGCCCATCACTCGTGGCAAACTCGTCACGCTCGAAGACGACAACGTCGACATCCGGCACCATCAGTCGCGCGGCGCCATCGCGTTCGCGGAGGAGTTCGCCATGCACCCTGGCAGTTCCGGTGAGTCGCAATACGCGGCAATCACGATTCCGCTGCTCGACGATGGCCGGCTGGTGCTCGTTGGTCGCGACCGCGAACCGCTGGCGGCCTGGTCGCTTGAACTGCCGCGCAGCGAGTGGCTCAACGACGACGGCGGTTGGAAGCGGCCAACCGCCGCGATCCTTCTCCGCGACACCGGACTGACGGCGCGGCAGTTCCGATTGCTGGGCACGCTGTCGGTCGACCCCGCGCTGCTGTCGCGTAAAACGGTCGTCGTGCTGGCCGAGGGATGTCGGGGCAGCACCCTTCGACCGGCCGACGCCGGATCGCTCGTCGCGGGCCCGCTGGCCGTCACCCCGGCCGAGCTCGACGAATTGATCCGCCAAGGCGACATCACCTGTGGCGTCACGCTGGCGGCCTCGTGCCTCTATTGGGCCTGGCAGCGGGCACCGCAGTAGCAACGTGCCGCGACGATGGCTCCGATTCGTGCGCCGAAAATGCCTACGGGCTGGCCGGCTCCAAGGGCAGGGTGTAGCCCAGCGCGCCGATCACCCCCTTGCCGCGATAGTTGTCGTGGCACAGTGTGCACTTTTCGAGCACTACGGGAATCGGCGTGGCTGCGCGGAGATACGGCTTGCCGTCCTTGCGTACGATCTCTTCATAATACGGCTGCTTGGCTAGCAGGGCCTTGACGGCATTTCGCTCGAAGGCATCGGCCGGTTCGTTTTCGCTGTTGAGCGGGTCGCCCGTGGCGTCGATCAGGCGGACCTCGTGCCAGCCCTTCTCCTTGACGCTTTCAAATAGCACCTTGAATGCCTCGCCGGCAGCCAGGTCTGATTTTTCGTCGACGTAGTGCTTGGTGATCAGCACGATGGCCGTCTTGTAGATGTCGTCGAGCAGCTTCACTTCGCGGCGAGCCCGCTTCAGCTCGCGGGCATCGACGCCGCTTTGGGCATCGTCGGCGCCGGCCAGGGCGCCGAGCGTGCCGGCTGCCACGGCCGTGAGGGTCAGGATCACGAAAAAGCTCCACCAAGTGCGATTTCGTCGTGCGTGCATGATGCGAGGTTCTCCAGGCAGGGTAGGGGAGGGCGGCGCCCTCCGGTGGGCTAAAAATGGATAACTTTATCCAATATTTACGCGCACTGTAGCGGAGGCTATATTGGATGTCAATATCCTGATTCGAGAGGCCGCCCATGTTTTCTCAGACGATCGAGTATGCCCTGCGGGCCATGGTCTGCCTGGCCGCCGAGCCCGAGCGTCCGCTGGCCAATCGCGAGATCGCCGCAATCACCAAGGTGCCCAGCGCGTACCTTTCGAAAGTGCTACAGACGCTCGGGCGTCACGAGCTGGTCGTGGCCGAGCGTGGCGTGCGGGGTGGCTTTCGCCTGGCGCGGCCGGCCGATGCGATCACGATCCTGGAAGTGGTCAACGCGGTCGACCCGATCCGCCGCATCGCCACGTGTCCGCTGGGATTGAAGGCGCACGGCAAGCGACTTTGCCCGCTGCACGGCAAGCTCGACCAGGCGCTGGCGCAAGCCGAAGCGGCGTTCGCCTCGACGACGCTGGCCGGCGTGCTGGCCGAGCCGACGACGAGCGTGCCCTTGTGCGAGTTTCCGCCGCGCCGCCATCAGCCGAAATCCAGCCGCAAGGTCAAGGCCCGTTAAAAAGCCAAAGATCCGAGCCCACTTTCGTACCCCCGCGCGAACCCTCGTTCGCGTTGAATTGTCAGGCGCTCGACGTATACTAACGTGTCTGGCCGCCGAGTGCCGAAACAGAGCAGGGGGCCATCTTTTCCAGGAGGCGCGTGTGTTCGAGAGCGTGGCAATCGTCGGGGCGACCGGCGCGGTGGGCACGATCATCTGTCGGCTGCTGGCCGAACGCAAATTCCCCTTCCGCCAAATCAAGTTCCTCGCCTCCGGGCGCTCGGCCGGCAAGACGCTGCGCTTCGCCGGGCGCGACTTCACGGTCGAAGAGCTCAAGCCGGCGGCCTTCGAGGGCGTCGACCTGGCAATTGGCAGCACGCCCGACGAGGTGGCCCGCGACTTTGCCCCCTGGGCCGTCGAGCGCGGCGCAGTCGTGGTCGACGAGAGCGGCTACTGGCGAATGGATCCGAAGGTGCCGCTGGTCGTGCCCGAAGTGAACCCCGAGGCGGTGCTCGACCACCAGGGCATCATCGCCAGCCCCAATTGTTCGACGACGCAGATGGTCGTGGCCATGAAACCGCTGCACGACGCCGCGCGGATTCGCCGCGTGATCGTCAGCACGTACCAGGCCACCAGCGGCATGGGCCTGGCCGGCAGCCAGGAGCTGGACCGCGCCACGCAGGCCGCCGTGGCCGGCGAAGCGTTCCAGCCGCAGGCTTTCGCCCATCCGATCGCCTTCAACCTGATTCCGCAGATCGGCTCGCACAAGGAGCAGGGCTACACCTCGGAAGAGATGAAGATGGTCTACGAGACGCGGAAGATCCTGGGCGACGATTCGATCCTGGTCTGCCCGACGTGCGTCCGCGTGCCGGTCTCGAACTGCCACAGCGAAAGCATCCTGATCGAAACCGAGCGCAAGCTGTCGGTCGACGAGGCCAGGCGGCTGTTTGCCGCGTTCCCGGGCATCAGGGTGGTCGACGACCTGGCGGCCAAGAGCTATCCCATGCCCTCGACGTGCGACGACCGCGACGAAGTGTTCGTCGGCCGCATCCGCGAAGACCTGTCGAGCCCCAACGGCCTGGCGTTCTGGTGCGTCAGCGACAATTTGCGCAAAGGCGCTGCCACGAACGCCGTGCAGATCGCCGAATTGCTGGTCGCCAAAGGCGCCCAGCGCGGGGCAAGGGAGTGGCCGCCGGCACGGCGACGCGCTGACGCGCGATCACTGGGTGGCACTGGCGTCTCGCCAGTGCAGCGCCTGCGCGAAGTCCGCACACCAGCACTGGCGAGACGCCAGTGCCACCCAAAAACCCACAGCGTCGCATGCCCACTTTCAAGCTGATCCTGGCTTACGACGGCACGGCTTACTGCGGTTGGCAGTTCCAGCCCGGCCGGGTGACGCTGCAGGAGACGCTCGAACGGGCGCTGGCAAAGATCGCCGGCCAGGGGGTTCGCGTCGTGGCCAGCGGCCGCACCGACGCCGGGGTCCACGCGCTGGGGCAGGTCGTCAGCTTTCGCGCCGACTTGCGGCTGGCGCCTGAAGTGCTCGCACGGGCGTTGAACGCCGAGTTGCCGCGCGACATGGCCGTCGTCGACGCACGACTGGCGGCCGACGATTTCCACGCCATCCGCAGCGCGGTGCGCAAGCGCTACCGCTACGTGATCGACGACTCGCCGGTGCGCGACGTGTTCGCGCTGCGGTACGCCTGGCACTATCGCGAACGGCTCGAGGCGGACACCATGCACCGGGCCGCCCAGGGGCTGGTCGGCACGCACGACTTCAGCAGTTTCGAGACGACCGGCTCGCCGCGCGAGTCGAGCGTGCGCTCCGTGTTCGAGCTTTCCGTCGAGCGGGTCGCGGTCGAGCTTGGCGCGCATGACGCCGCCAGCCCGCACGGGTGTCTCTTCGAGCCACGCGTGGCACCCGGGGCCGTCGCCGTGGCGCCCGGCGCCGGCGAACGCCCGGCCGGTCAGCCGGGCGGGGCAGGGGGGCGGGGCGTCTGGGGGCCGATTCGCGTGGAAATCGAGGCCGACGGGTTCCTCTATAACATGGTCCGCACGATCGTTGGTACGCTGGTAGAAGTGGGCCGCGGTGCTCGCGGCGAGAGCTGGCCGGCGGAAGTGCTGGCTGCTCGCGATCGCCGCGCGGCCGCGCAAACCGCGCCGCCGCAAGGACTGTTCCTGGTGCGCGTCGATTACGAGCCGTCGTCGTTGCACGCGTCGCCGGCCGCTCGTGCTGCCGCGGACCCCGCCGGCTAACCGACACTTCGCCCGTACGATTTCGCCGCTCGCTCCGCATGCGCGTTGCGCACGTCATCACCCGACTGATTCTTGGCGGTGCGCAGGAGAACACGCTCCTGACGTGCGAGGACTTGCTGCGCGACTGGCGCGACGACGTGCTGCTGGTCACCGGCCCGCCGCTCGGTCCGGAAGGGAGCCTCGTCGAGCGGGCCCTGCGCATGGAGTGCCACTCGAGGTGTTGCCGGCGCTGCGGCGCGAGATTCATCCGCTTCGCGATCCGCAAAGTTACTTCCAGATCAAACGCGCCATCCGGAATTTCCGGCCCCAGGTGGTGCATACGCACAGCGGCAAGGCGGGCTTGCTGGGCCGCGCGGCCGCTCGCGCTCGGCGTGCCGGCGATCGTCCATACCGTGCATGGGGCGCCGTTTCATCCATACCAGAGCAGGGGGCGAAGCGGTCCTGCACGCCTGCGAGCGCTATGCGGCGCGGCGGTGCGACACACTGGTCAGCGTGGCCGACGCGATGACCGAGCAAATGGTCGCCGCCGGGATCGCCCCGCGCGAAAAGTTCGCCACGGTCTATAGCGGCATGGAAGTCGAGCCGTTTCTCGAAGCCAATCGCCGCCGCGACGCCACGCGCCGCGCGCTGGGTTACGCGAACGAGCACGTCGTTGTCGGCAAGATCGCGCGGATCTTTCACCTCAAGGGGCACGAGTACGTCGTCCATGCCGCCCGCCAGGTGATCGCGGCCAATCCCAACGTGCGGTTCTTGTTCGTCGGCGACGGCCTGCTGGCCGAGACGATCCGTGGGCGGATCCGCGCGCTGGGACTGGAATCGTATTTCCAATTCACCGGGCTGGTCGAGCCGGCACGGATTCCCGAACTGATCGGCGCGATGGACGTCGTCGCCCACGCGAGCCTGCGCGAAGGCTTGGCACGCGTGCTGCCTCAGGCGCTGATCGCCGGCAAGCCCGTAGTGAGCTATGACGTCGACGGGGCCCGCGAAGTCGTGATCGACAACGAGACCGGGTTCCTTCTGCCGCCGATGGCGATCGACGCGCTGGCCGAGCGGATCGTGCGACTGGCCGCCGATCCGGGGTTGCGCGAGCGGCTAGGCAGCGAAGGCCGGCGGCGATTCACCGAGCGCTTTCGCCACGAGCACATGACGCGGCAACTGCGCGAACTGTACCAGCGCATTCTGGCGGCGAAAGACGCGGCATGAACAAACCACGCTTCACCTCGGGCCGGGCGTTGCTAGAATAGAACGCGCTCTGATGAAGCGGTGCCTGTCAGCATTCATGCACCCCGGCGGAGCGGCGGGCTGCAGGGGCCAGATTTCCAACTCGAGAAAGTTGTCGTGCCACAGGACTACGTCGGGCCCTTCCGACTGCTCAATCTGATCCGCGCAGGCAAGAGCTGCGAAGTCTGGGAAGTCATCAACGACATCAATGGCCAACGGCTGGCCATCAAGCTGCTGTCCGGCGAGGCCGCGCGAAACCGCGACGAAGTCGCCTTTCTCAAGCATGAGTGCGAGGTCGGCAAGGGGCTGGATCACCCGCAGGTGATCAAGATCTACGATTTCGGCCGCGATCACGAGAACGTCTACCTGTCGATGGAGTTGTTCGCCGCGCCGAATCTCAAGCAGCTCATCAACCAGGGTCTCGAAGCCCTGGCCCCGCGCGTCGAGGAATGCATTCGGCAGAGTGCCGAGGGGCTGGCTTACTTCCATTCGCAAGGCTGGATCCATCGCGACGTCAAGCCCGACAACTTCCTGATGAACGTCGAAAACCAGGTGAAGCTGATCGACTTCGCGCTGGCGGCCCGCAAGAAATCGGCCCTGGCGCGGCTGTTTTCCGGCAAGGCGAAAATCCAGGGCACGCGCAGCTACATGTCGCCCGAGCAGATCCGCGGCCAGGCGCTCGACGAGCGGGCCGACATCTACAGCTTTGCTTGCATGGCCTACGAACTGGTGGGAGGCAAACCGCCTTACACGGGCACCAGCACCAACGACCTGCTGACCAAGCACCTGCGGTCCCCAATTCCGCCGTTACAGGCCGCGAACCGCAATGCCAGCGACGCATTCGCCCAGTTGCTGCGGAGGGCTTTGGCCAAAAAACCCGAGGACCGGCCGCAGTCGATGGCCGCGTTCATCAACGAATTGCGCGCCGCGACGGTGTTCAAGACGCCCCCCGCGCCGGTGTAAGATAATAGGTCGAGTCAATGAGCCGCCCACCCCGCGGCCGATGATGAATGACAGGGCGCGCGGCGAACTCGCGCGCGCCGGGTGACAGCATTGCTGGAGTGCCACTGCTGGCTTGTCCGGCAGTGCGGAATCACGCGTGGGCAAGCCACCCGTGGCGCCAATAGACCTGGGCAGTCGGTCTGACACAGGGAACGAAGAGACTCCGGATCATGGCTATCGCAAATTATCGCCTGGCGTTCGAGCGTCCAATATACGAACTGGAGGCGCGGCTGGCGAAAGTCGAGGCGGCCGACGACAGCCCCAGCCGCCACGAAGACATCCGCCGGCTGAAGCGCGAGCTGGCCGACACCAAGCGCAAGATCTACGGCAACCTGGCCGCCTGGGAAACCGTCCAGGTCGCCCGCCATTCCGATCGGCCAATGACGACCGACTATCTCGACCTGGTGTTCGATGAATTCGTCGAGCTGCACGGCGACAAATTCTTCGGCGACGACCGGGCCATGCGCACCGGCTTTGCCAAGCTCGACCATTACAAGGTGATGGTCGTCGGCCATCAGAAAGGCAAGACGACCAAGGAGCGCATCGCCTGCTACCACGGCTGCGCCCATCCCGAGGGCTATCGCAAGGCACTTTCGAAGATGAAGCTAGCGGCCAAGTATGGCCTGCCGGTGATCTGCTTCATCGACACCCCCGGCGCCTACCCGGGTATCGGCGCCGAAGAGCGCGGCCAGGCCCAGGTGATCGCCGAGAACATGTTCGCGATGTCGCGGCTGCCCACGCCCATCATTTGCGTCGTGATCGGCGAGGGGGGCTCGGGCGGGGCCTTGGGCATCGGCGTCGGCGACCGCGTGGCGATGCTCGAACACGCCTACTATTCGGTGATCAGTCCCGAGGGCTGTGCCGGCATCCTCTGGAAGAGCCACACCTACGCCGAGCAGGCGGCCGCGGCCTTGAAAATGACCTCCAAGCACCTGCTGGGCCTGGGGGTCGTCGACGATGTGATCGAGGAGCCCCTGGGCGGCGCGTCATCGCGACCACCATCAGATGGCCGCCCGGATGAAAATCTACCTGCTCAAATGCCTCCGCGAGCTGGTCGGCACGCCCAGCGAACAACTGCTGGAAAAGCGCTACGAGAAGTTCCGCCGGATGGGCGTCTATTTGGAACGCACCGCCGACGCGGGCCAGGCCGACCCGGTCGGGCCGGCTGGCGCATAGCCTCCGGCGCGGCGCGACCGCCGGGCGGGATTGGGGTTTCTGCTAAGCCGCAAGTGTTCGCCGGGACGCTCCAGGATGCGTCAGGGCGCGTGCTGGACGCGTGCGAGATCGAAGTCCAATTGGGATTGGGACTCGATGGCTCAAGAACCGACCACTGCCCAACGTCCGATAATGTTTCTTATGTTCGGTTTGGGCCACGGTTTTCGGCCGCGAAACCAAAGCTTCGCCCGACGCGGGCTCTGGACGTTCGAAGCGGCTACTGAGTTCGCGTTGGCAGCCTTGGCATCTGTCGTCGGCGCGCGAGCGTGTAGAGCAACGAGGCCACTCCCCCTCTACGCTCGGCTGGCCGTGGCGGTCGGCGGCGGCGCGTCGGGCCGCGAGTCGAGTTCCTGTTCCAGCTTGTTCATGTACGGATCGAGCACCTCGTGCAGCTCGCGGGGCATCACCCCCTCGGCCCGGTGCAGCAGCAGGGCAATGTAATAGCCGCTCTGCGAGCGGAGCACGGCCGTGCGGGCCTGGGTCGAAAGGGTCACGGCGAAAAACGTGATCGCCACGCACAACAGCACCCCCTTGGCCAACCCAAACAAGGCCCCCATCTGCCGGTCGAATTCCTTCAACCGGACCCGGTCGATCAGGTTCGAAACCAGCCGGAATACGAACCAGATGACCATAGCCGTGCCCGCGTAGAGCACGAACATGGCGACGAAGCGATTGAGCGGTGCTTGCTGGCCGAAGTGGGGGGCCAACTGGGGGCTGAACCGCAGGGCCACGAAGTAGCTGAGCACCAGGCTGGCCATCGAGGCCACTTGCCAGGCGATCCCCTTCCAGGCTCCCAGGATCGTGGCGCCGGCCAGCACGATCAGCATGCAGATGTCGTAAAGTTCCATTTCAATCGTGCGGTGCGCAACCGCTCGGTTCGAAGCCGCAAATCGCGCGACGGGAAACCGCGGAAGTATAGCGGCCGCCCAGGGACAGGCGAAGACCAGCCGTGCTAGCGACAGCCACGCGGGCAGGGGCGGCAAACTGGCCTTGGCCGCCGCCACCGCCGCGCGATACAGTCCCCGCCCCAAAACCGGCCGCCGCCCAAAGGTCCAGCGGCTGTCTGCGCCCCGTTATTGATTCTATTCGCAACGAGCAAGGACTCCTTGGCATGCCCGGATTCAAAGTCCACATCACGGCCAGCACGGCGCTAGGCGTGGCGTACGGCACCACCGCGGCCGTGGCTTATGACGTTCCGCTGCCGGCTTGCGCGTTGGCCGGCGGGCTGTGCAGCGTCTCGGGCATGTTGCCCGACTTGGATAGCGGGCCGGGTGTGCCCTTGCGCGAAAGCCTGGCCTTCGCGGCCGCCGTGGTGCCGATGTTGCTGATCGATCGCTTCCAGCGCCTGGGCTTGGCGCCGGAAACGATCGTGCTGCTGGGCGGGCTCGTCTATTTATCAATTCGTTTTGGCCTGGGGAAAGTATTGCGCAAATGGACCGTGCACCGTGGCATGTTCCACAGCATTCCAACTCTGGCTATCGTGGGCGAGCTGGCCTACTTCGTTTGCGCGCACGAGAATCCCTGGATGCGAGCCTTCAATGCGGGCGCCGTGATGCTCGGCTTCGGGTCGCACCTGGTGCTCGACGAAATCTGGAGCATCGATTTCAAGCACTTTCAACTCAAGAGCTCGTTCGGCACGGCCTTGAAGTTCTGGGGCGATTGCTGGTGGTCGAATCTGCTCACCTATGCGAACCTGATCGTGCTGACGTTGTTGATCCTGGGTGACCCGACGATGCGCCCGCCCGTCAACCCTGGCGAGCCGACCGCCGAGACCATCGCCACTCAGCCCGGCGAGAGCAACTTGCATTGATTCTGCGGCGCGCAGAGCGCGCCGGGCGCCACGGGCCTCCGCGCGGCCGGCCCCCCCTGCCCCGCGACTCCCCTTTTTTCTTTTCAGAACGCGCGCCGCGTGTCGAGCAAGATCGTGACCGGGCCGTCGTTGGTGAGGCTCACCAGCATGTGTTCGCGGAAGCGGCCCGTCGCGGTTTCGACGCCGCGGGCGGCGACTTCGGCGACGAACGCGCGATAGAGCGCCTCGGCCAGCTCGGGCGGCGCGGCGGCCACGAACCTGGGACGACGCCCCTTGCGGGCATCGCCCAACAGCGTGAATTGGCTGACGACGAGCATCGCCCCGCCCGCTTCCTGGATGCCGAGATTCATTTTCCCCTCGGCGTCGTCGAAGATTCGCAGGCCGACGATCTTGCCGGCCAGTTGCCGCGCGTCGTCCGGCGTGTCGTCGGCCGCGACGCCCAAGAGCACCAGCAGTCCCCGGCCGATGCGGCCGCACGTCTGGCCGTCGACGTCGACCCGCGCCTCGCTGACCCGCTGGACGCACGCCCGCATGAACGCACCTCGAGGACCGCTGATTCCACTTGCAATAGCGGCAAAAGCGTCACCATAGACCGGCTGGTCGCTGCGATCAATCGCAGCGCAGCTTGCCGCTGCACGCGGCACACGCCATACTGGCTCGTTTGCCGGAAAACCGATTTATGCACCCGTTCGTCGTGCTGGCTCTCTATTCGGTGGCGTTCGTGGGCGGGTCGCTCATCGGCGGCTGGCTGCCCTTGGTCGTGAAGCTCACGCACCGGCGGATGCAGATCGCCATCAGCTTTGTCTCGGGCATGATCCTGGGCATCGGCATGTTGCACCTGCTGCCGCACAGCCTGGAAGCCCTCGGTTCGATCGACCGTGCCGTGGTTTGGCTGCTGGGCGGCTTCCTGTTCATGTTTTTCCTGGAGCGGTTCTTTCATTTCCACCACCACGAGGTCGGCGAGGAAGCCGCCGCGGCCCGCGACGCGCTGTTGCCGCCGACGTTCGAGGACGCACCACCCGACCATGATCACGAAGCGGGCGAGCCGCACGCGCACCATCATCACGTCGTCGTGCGGCCGCCGTCGACGTTTGCCTGGACGGGCGCCGCCATCGGCCTGACGCTGCACAGCCTGGTCGACGGCGTGGCCGTGGCCGCAGCCGTGCAGGCCGATGACGTGGCCGGCGCCGCGGCTTGGGCCGGCGCCGGAACGGCCCTGGCGGTCGCTTTGCACAAACCGTTCGATGCCTTGTCGATCGGCACGCTGATGGCCGCTGCCGGCCGCTCGCTGGGTTCGCGCCAATTGATGACGGCGCTGTACCGCGCTGGTGACGCCAGTCGGCGCATTCTTGTTCTACGCTTTGGCCAGTCAGTTGCCCTACGCGCAGCCGCTTGGCCCGGCGCTGGGTTTCGCCGCCGGCGCGTTTCTGTGCATCGCGACCAGCGACTTGCTCCCCGAATTGCAGTTCCATCGCCACGACCGCCTGGCGCTGTCGATCGCCCTGGTGGCCGGCATCGCCCTGGCCTGGAGCACGATCTATCTCGAGGGGGTGCGCATCATCATGGCGCGGCGGAGAGCGGGACGCACGCGCACGAAGTCGGGCACGCCGCCGATGAATGATCTGTTACACCGCCGGCGGATTGGGCAGCAGCCGCGCGATGCGATACTGCCGGATGTGAATCACACTTCCAGGCCGCGCTCTTCACGGATGCGGCGCACTTCGGCCAGCACGTCGGCGATCACGACGTGGTTGGCGTCTATGTTGGTCCACTCGACGTAGAACGTCCAGGCGATCACCGCCAGGCCCGTCAGCGCGCCCAGCAGGTGCGGCGTCACCCACGCTTCGGTGTTCGGCAACATCGTCGACGGGTCGGCGGCTCCGCCCAACGCGATCACGCCCACCACGGTCAACATGCCGATCACCGCCCAGGGAAAGGTCCGCCGCTTGAGCGCGTTGGCCCGCTGGACGAACGACCGCTCGAGGCCGTACGTTTCGCCGACTTCCTTGCACCAGCGGCTGGTGCCGATGAAGTAGGTGACCACGATACTGTTGACCAGCACGACGATCAGGCCGGTGGCCACGCCCGACAGGCGATGCACGGTGGCCCAGCGGCGCATCGTCTCGTCGTGGTGCTCGTGAAAGTCGCCGATCGACAGGCCGACGACCAGCGTGGCGGCCATCAGCACCAGGGCAAACCAGGCCAAGGAGGCAAAGATACGGGTCACGACTGAACAGGCACCTTCGCGGAAGCAAAGAAAAACCGCCAGGCCGCCCATGGCCGGCGGAAGAAGAGCGGGAGGCCACGAACGCCCGCCGCTTTCGCCCATTAGACACCGGGCGATGCGGCTTCGTCCAGCCGCCCGCGCCAAGTAGAATTGCGGATATGGCAAAGCCACTCATAGCCATCACGCTGGGCGATCCGGCCGGCATCGGACCCGAGCTGGTCGTCGCCGCCTGCGCGAGCCACGAAGTCGGCCAGCTCGCGCTGCCGATTGCCGTGGGCCATCCGGAAGTCGTCCGCCGCGCCGCGCGGCTTGCCGCCAGCCAGTTGCCGGTGGTCGAAATCGACGCGCCGGAAGAAGCGGCTTCGGCGCTCGAAGCCGCCCCGGCGATCGTCTGCCTGCCGGCCGGCAGCGACGAAGCCGCGTTCGTGCCCCCGGGCGTGGTCGACGCCCGCGGCGGCCAGGCGGCGTACGACGCGCTGGTGACCGCTGCGCGGCTGGCCATCGCCGGCCGCGTCGACGCGCTGGTCACGGCGCCGCTACACAAAGGCGCGCTATGGCGGGCCGGCCATCACTACCCCGGCCACACCGAGCTCTTGGCCGAGCTGTGCGGCGTCGACGACTTTGCCATGATGCTCTACCTGGGACCCGGCAGCGCCGCCCGCGGGCCGGCGGGCCTGGCGGTCGTGCACGTCACGCTGCACATGGCGCTGGCCGAGGCGCTGGCGGCCATCGACGAGGAAGCGATCGTCCGCAAGACGCGGCTGGTGGATCGCGTGATGCACGAGCTCAAAGGCTCACGCCCGCGCATTGGAGTTGCGGCGCTCAACCCGCACGCCGGCGAAGACGGTTTGTTCGGCAGCGAAGAGCAAATGGTGATCGCCCCGGCGGTCGCGCGGGCCTGTGCGGAGGGAATCGACGCGGTCGGTCCCCTGCCGGCCGACACGCTGCTGGGCCGGGCTCGAGACGGCGAGTTCGACGCGGTGGTGGCCATGTACCACGACCAGGGGCACATCGCGATCAAGCTGTTGGCCATGCACCACGCGGTGAACGTGACGCTCGGCCTGCCGATCGTGCGCACGAGCGTAGCCCACGGCACTGCGTTCGACCTGGCCTGGCAAGGCCGCGCCGAAACCGCCGGCATGATCGAAGCGGTGCGCGTCGCCGCGCGGCTGGCTGGCAGCCGCTTTCGTGATAGCCGCGCAGTCGAGAGTCGTTAGAAGGTCGGCGCGGAGACAGAAAGATTTGCCTCCGAGGCCGCCGAGCACGCGGAGACGGAGCCGCGAACTGCCATCCTCTGTGGCCTTTTGTCTTTTGGCTCGTGGCGGCTCACTTCTTGGCGTACTTCTCGACCTCGGCTTGGCGTGAGCTGCCACCGTTTTTCGCGGTTGCCATTGCGGCCCCTCTCCCCTGCCCTGCCCTGGCTGATGGCAACCGGGCGCGGATCCAGTCGCTGGGGACGAAGGCCAGGTTGCCGAACAGCATGGCCAGGCCGAAGGTCATCATGCCCAGGCAGATGCCGATGCCCAGGTGTAGCGGAATCGCCAACAGCAGGACCACGGGCCGCGTCAACCGCGGCCACACCAGCGCCGCGTAGAACAGCTCCCAGAAGATGGTGACGTGCGTCATCAGGTTCATCAGCCGCGGCCACTCGGCCATCCAGGTCATGTCGAGCGATTGGTATTCCATGTTGCCAAAGGCCATCCACATCGCGGTGCCGTCCCACCAGGCCGGCCCGGTGAGCTTGGCCATGCCGGCGAACATGTAGATCACGCACATATGAACCTGGATCAGCCGGATCGCCAGGTTGGCCGTCCAGGTGCGGCGCACCGGCAGCGGCCCCCCTGCCCTGCGGCCGGCCAGCCAGCGATCGAGCGAGAAGGCATCGCCCGAAGGGCCGACGGCCAGGTAAAGCGCGAGCATGATGTTGATCTGGTCGAGCCCGAACAGCGCCCTTGCAATCGCCCGACGTACGACATGGCGGCGATGAAGGCCAGGACCGCGGCCACGCGCGTGAACAACCCCACCGTCAACAGGGCGAACACGACCAGCGCCGCGAGGTGTACGATCCATTGGGCCCAGGCCGAATCGAACCACCACCAGTAGCTCCAGGTGTAGCTGCCCTGCTCGACCAGGTGCACGGCCGCGGGCGGCAGCCAGCCGCGCGGCCCAAAAACGCCCGCAGGTCGAGGCTCCACACGAGGTGCGTGTAGAAGAGCATCGCGCCGGCAAAGATGCGGATCGCGCCGAGCGTGGCCGGGTCGGCCGGCGTGAACCAGAAGCGGTTCCAGCCGTCGACGACCGCCGCCGCCCAGTTGCGCACGCTAGCCACCGATTGCATCGCGGCCAGGCTCCTTGGTGAGCGTCCACAGGGGGCGTTCTTCGTACATCACCTTGTCCGACAGTTTGCGCCCTCGCGCACTTCCTTCATCCGCGGAACGTAGTGACGCTGCATGAAAAGCTTCACGCTCGTGGCGTCGTACTCGTCGGCCAGGTGTTCTGCGTAGGCCTTGGCATAGGCGTTGAGCCGCACGGGCGTGTCCATGCTGCCCAGCGTGTTGACGAACTCGGTGAGCATGAAGTAGCGGTGGTAGAGCAACCGCGGCTGGTGGTGGGCCCGATCGGGAAACAGGCCCTCGTGGCGCGAGCCGTCGGCAGAGATGATTTCATAGCGGATCAAGTGGCTGGGGCCCGGTTCGGGCCGAAGAAACGATAGCCGTTGGCCAGCCCCAACGTCTCGACGTAGGGCTTGTAGACCGTGGCGATCGAGCCGGCCAGCTCCGAGGTTTGCGGCGGCATGGCGAATGGACCGATGAACACGCCCAGCACGTGCATGGCCACCAGCGCGCTCACCAAGGCGCGCACTCCGCGCGGGGGCTGCTTGTCGAGCGTGTTGGGCTGAGCATCCATAGCCATACCATCATCGCTTATCGGCCATTCTTGCCCAAGCGGAAAAGCAAACTGGCGGGCACCCGGCGCAAGCGGCACAGCCGGCGCCACAGGGCGCAGGTCGCCGGGCCGACGCGGCGCCGGCCCAGGGCTCACGCCCGGGGCTCGCCAGGAGGGCGTGCTTCGGTGCCGCGATTTTCGTTCCCGTGCTCAGCCACGGCGGCATGGGTTCCTTCCCTCAGGCCTCCGGCCCCAAAAAAAACCGCCTTCCCACCGGCGAACCAGTGGGAAGGCGTCTTGCTTCACGTCAGCTTCGAACGCTTCGGGCCGTTTACCGATCGGTCTTGGTGGCGACCTTCTGGGCCGGCTCGTCGAAGTTGATCGTCAGGTCGCGCGACTCGCCAGCCTTCAACGAGATCGTCTGCTCGTGAACGATTGGCTTGCCGTCGCGCTCGATGACGGCCTTGATGGCGTAGGTGGCCCACTGGCTGCCGGCCGGCAGGCGATTTGTCGAGAACTCGCGCACCTCGCCGGTGGCTTGCGTCTCGTGATCGGCCAGGTAAAGCCTGGCGTCGGCCGGGACATGCACCGTCAGCGTGGTCCGAGTCTCGGCAGCCGCGGTGGCGGCCGCGTCGAAGTCGAGGTTGGCCGACTGACCGGCGGTCAACTGCACGCTTTTGGTTTCGCTGACCGGCTTGCCGTCACGGACGAACTCAGCGCGGACGTCGTAGTTGTAGACGGCGCCGGGGGCCAGATCACGCGAGATGTACTCGCGATCGCTGCCGGTGCTGGTCGTCGACTGATCGTTGACGAACACCTTGGCGTCGGTCGGCACTTTGACCGACAACAGGGCGCTAGTACGCTCCGGCCCGTAGGTCGGGTGATACGTCGAACTGCTGGGAGCCGGAGCCGCTTCGCCCGTGGGGGCCGGCGCTGCCGGTGCCGGAGCGCCGGGAGCCGAAGGCATCGGCGTTGCAGGAGCCGGGCCACCAGGCGCGGCCGGAGTCATCGGGCGATAGCTACCGCCGCTGGAACCCCAACTACCGCCGCTCGAGCCCCAGCTGCCGCCGCTGGAACCACAGCTGCCATACCAGCCGCCGCTCGAACCCCAGCTACCACCGCTGGAACCCCAACTGCCGCCGCTTGAGCCCCAGCTGCCATACCAGCCGCCGCTCGAACCACAGCTACCCCAGCGATGGTGGTGCCACCAGCCAGCATTGGCATCAGCGGCAAATAAGCCGACGACAGCCAAGGCCGCCAAGCCTTTGAACATTGTGCGCAACATGTGAATCAGCTCCCCTTTTTGACCAATTGTGTGTTTCCCTTCAGTTGGCTGCCGCTCGCCTAGCCCCCCGGGGGCCTCACGGGCTCGCCTGCCTGAAAACATACCAAGAGTAACACGGAATACAAGAAAGCTGCGAAAGCTTTTTTGGTTATAAGCCATAAGTCGAATGAGTAACTTACGTTAAATGCACGTGAGTTTGATGGCAGCGGCGAGGCCGGTTATTGCCTGGCGAATGCATCTTTCGTGCCTCGCGTTCCGGTCGCACCGATTGGGACGCCGGTCTCGTTTCGACGGCGGAAAAGGCCCTATAATCACGGCCCCCTGCAAACGGCTCGGCAAGGATTCGCATGAACCGCACGGCCTGGATTCGACGCCTGAGCTGGTCAATCGTCGCGCTGGCCGTTGGTCTGATGGCGCTCGGCTGGCTAGGAATCGCGCGCAGCGAGCAGTTAGCCGGTGGCTCGGGCCGGCACCTGATGCGGCAAATCATTTGGACGCACATGTGCCTGGCGGCGATGCTCGCCGTCACCCTGCCGAGCTACCGCATGTTGCGCGCTGGAGTTACGCGATCTTCGCCGGCTCGCTGCTGTTGTTGGTGTCGGTCTACTGGTTTCCGCCGGTCAACGCAGCGCAGGCGCTGGATTCGCTTTGGGCCGGTCGGCTTGCAGCCCTCGGAGTTTGCCAAGCTGGCCTTCGTGCTCGGCCTGGCGCACTACCTGATGTATCGCGACAGTTACCGCCGGGTGTCGGGCCTGATGGTCCCGCTGGCCATCGCGATGGTGCCGTTGCTGCTCGTACTCAAAGAGCCCGACCTCGGTACGGCGCTTGTCTTTTTGCCGGTGCTGTTTGCCATGCTGCTGGCCGCCGGCGCGCACCGGCGCACCTGGCCGTGGTGATCGTGGTGGCGCTGGCGACCTTGCCCCTGTTGTGGTCGCAGATGAGCCGCGAGCAAAAGTCGCGCGTCACGGCGCTGGCCGAAGCGACGGGCCCCGGGCAGAAAACATCGGCCGACGGTTACCACTTGCACCAGGCCCGCCAGATGCTGGCCCTGGGCGGCTGGACGGGGAGCTGCGCCGCCGGACCCGCCAGCGACGACACCAGCGTGTACTACGTCCCCGAGCCGCACACCGACTCGATCGCGGTAGTGCTCGGCGAGCGGTTTGGGCTAGCCGGCTTCGGCCTGCTGTTAGCGCTGTTCGGATTGCTCGCCTGGCGGTGCTCGCCGTGGCCGAGGCCACGCGCGAGCCGTTCGGCCGCCTGGTGGCCATCGGCGTCGCCGCGCTGGTGGGAACGCAAGTCGTCATCAACACCGGCATGCTCGTCGGCCTGCTGCCGATCACGGGCTTGGCGCTGCCGCTGGTGAGTTACGGCGGCTCGAGCCTGTTGGCCAATTCGCTGGCCTTGGGGCTCGTGCTCAACGTCGGGCTGCGGCCGGGTTATGAAGTCACGAACGAGCCGTTTCGCTTCGCGGCGTAGGGCGACAAGCGGGGGCATCGTTTCGCGAGGGCGCTTGCCAGGCCGCATTCGCCGTGCAGGGCGGGACGGCGTTGTTGCTCTTACGAGGCGCTCTTGCAAGGCGCATCTTCGCGTGGACCCATTCCGCGGGCGCTCACTCGGCGGCGTGGATGCGAATGTCGTCGAATGACGCTTCGCCCGTGGCGCCGTTGAGGCCGATCCGCACGATCGCTTCGCGGGACTTCGCCGGCACGCGGACCGTCTCGCTCACCTGCTCCCAGCCGTTCGACTCGCGCCACGGGCCGACGAGCGCCGTGCCGGCCTCCATCCGTTTCTCATCGTAAAAAACGATCACCATCATCGGCTGTTGATCGGCCGTGTCGCCGGCGCGGACGTTTTTCAATTTCACCCACAGCGACACTTTCAACTCGTTCACCTGGCGCCCGTCGACGGCCATGCCCTGCAGCGCCAATGCGGACCGGCCGGAATCGTCGCAGGTGAACCGCACGTAGTGCGTGCCTTGCGGCGCATCCTTGTCCTCGACGACCTGCATCAGCCGCTGATAGTACCAGGGGGCCGGCAGCTCGACCGTGTTCTCGTCGCCCGCGTCGGCGGCCGGACCCGCGCGGTGCGTGGAGTCGCGAGTGGTCGCTGCCAGTTCCTCGAAGCCGCCGTTAACCAGCGAAGGGTGCGCCGGGTCGGGCTTGATCACGCGAGCGGCTTCGGCCTGGCCGGTCATCGGCACGAACAACGTCGGCAGCAGCGCCATCTTTTCGAGCTTGCCCCCTTTCTTCTCGAACAGGTACAGCGTCTGCTGATAGCGTTCGCCAACGGGCACGATCATCCGCCCGCCTTCGCGCAGCTGGTCGACGAGCTTTTGCGGCACCTTTTCGGGCGAGCAGGTGACGATGATCTTGTCGAACGGGGCGTGTTCTTCCCACCCCTGGTAGCCGTCGCCGATCTTGGTGTGCACGTTCGCGTATTTCAGCCGCCGGAGGGTGCGGGCCGCGCGCTCGCCAAGCGGTTTGACTATTTCGATCGTGTAGACGTCCTTGACCAACGGGCTGAGCACGGCCGCCTGGTAGCCGCTGCCGGTGCCGACCTCGAGCACGGTGTCGGTGGCCTTTGGCTCGAGTTGTTCGGTCATGTAGGCCACGACGAACGGCGGCGAGATCGTCTGGCTGTAGCCGATTGGCATCGCCATGTCGTAGTAGGCCCCGGGTCGCGAGGCGGCGTTGACGAATTCATGGCGCGGCGTTTCGCGCATCGACTTCAGCACGCGCGGATCTTTGACCCCGGCGGACGCGATGTAGTGGTCGACCATCCACTCGCGCTGCTGGGCATAATCAATGGCCCAGGCCGCCGGGGCGGCGACCGCGAAAACGGCCGCCGCGACGATCCACACGACCACGCGATGGGTGCTCCGCCTCATGGTTGCTCTCCACTGGGTTCGTTCGCCTCTTCGCTCGCGGCCGCGCCGGGCTCGCGAGCGGCTTCGCTTGCGCCGCTTTCCGCCGCGGCCGGGCTCGCGGTCGGATACAGCAACAAGGCGCGCTGTGCCAGGTCGATCGACACCTGGTACGGCGCCAACACGTCGCCGCCAAACAGCAGATCGGTAAAGTCGAGCCGATCCAGCTTGGCCGGCATCGTGTCGGCGATCGGCCAGTCTTCGAGCATGCGATCGCCCAGCGCGAAATCATCGAGCACCAGGCGCCGCGGCTTGAACTTGAATACCACCGGCCCGCTCGCGCGGATACGCCGGCAGGTGGTGCCGCGCCCACGCGCCGAAACGAACGTGCCCGTACGATTGCCGGTGTCGACCAGCACGCGCGCCATCGGGCCGGTGTCGAGCTGTCCGCGCGCCAGGCAGGCCTGGGCAAACGTCCACACGGGAATCGTCCACACCGCGCGTCGGCGAAGCGATTCGAACGACCGCCTGGCGGCCGGCTCGGCATACACCCGGCCGGCCGGATAGTCGATCGCAAAGCGAACGTGGTGCATCAGCTCGGTGCCCAGGCTCAGTTGGCCGTCGAGCGCCACTAGCGGCGTCGAGTCGCCAACCAGCACCGGCACGTTGGCCAACTCGAGCTCGCCGAGCTGGAGCTTCGCGATGACGCCCGGCCGTACATTCACGCCGGCGAACCCGACCAGGTGCAGAGCCCGCGGACCGACCGCCACGCCGGCCTCTTCGGCCGCCTTGACCGTCATCAGCGTGTACTGCGCGCCGGTGTCGATGAACGCCAGCGGCGCGTCATGACCGTTGATGCGGGCTTCGACGGCCACCAATTCGTTCGGCGAGCTACCTTGGTCCGCCTTGGCGCTCGTCAGCTCGGTGCGCTCGACGTCGTCGGTGGCAGTGCCGTCGTATACCATTCGGCCCGCCAGGGCGCCGCGCCAGAAGACCAGCATCCGCACCAGCGCGTCGTCGTCGCTCAGCCGGGCGACCAGCTCGGAGAACCGCGGATCGTCGAGCGACTGCTGTTGGCGAAAGCGGGCCGTGGCCCACATCCGCAAGGCGTCGCGCGCGGTGTTCGTGTCGGAAGCTTCCAGGGCCGCGCCGGCCGCCGCCAGGGCCGCGTCGGCCGCCTCGGCATGGTTGCCGATGGCCAGCAGCGCGTCGGCCTTAAGCAGGCCCAAGGGCCCGCTGGCCTGGCCGTCGTCGTAGGACAGCGCGCCGTCGATGAAAGCCTCGAACTGGCCGAGCCGCCGCAGCCGTTCCAGTCGGGCCACGGGACCGTCCAAGGGCTGGTCCGCGTCGGCCGGTTCGTCGTCGGCCGGTTCGTCATCGGCCGACACGGCCGTCGCCACCTGCGGCGTCTCGTTAGCCGCGAAGCGTTCAGCGCGCGGCGCCCCCCCTGCCCTGCCGCAGCCAGCGGCGGCCAGCAGCAGCGCCAGCCAGCCGGCGGTGCGTGCGGTTGAGACCAGTCTCGTGTCGGTCTTCCGGGCCATATTCCTGAGGCACGCGTCTTCAAAGTGCGGTTTGGGGGCGGCGATGGCTATAATCTTTAAGCCTACCTGAATTTTCGCCCCAGGGTCGCGGCAACGCAACGTCAGCAAAAAAACGGGCGATTTGAGACGGCGAACCGCGGCTGGCTCTTGCGGCGCCGCGGGCGGTTTGAAAGACTGCTGGATTGCCGCGGCGATCGATTTTTTTTGCTCCCCCCCGGCCGCGAACCCCTGCGAGACACCGCCACGATGAAAACCAACCCGGTCAAGCGAGCTTTGAAGGAGGGCAAGCCGACCTTTGGCACCTGGCTGTCGCTGGGCGACTTGTTTGCCACGCGGATCCTGGCGCGGATGGATTTTGCCTGGATGACGCTCGATCTGGAACACTGCGCGATCGACTGGTCGCAGGCGGCGATGATCTTTGCCGCCATCGCCGACGCCGGCGGCGTGCCCCTGGCACGCGTACCCAAGGGCAACCACGACTACATCAAGCGCGTGCTCGACGCCGGGGCCTGGGGCATCGTCGTGCCGATGGTCGACACGGTCGAGCAAGCCAAGATCTCCATCGCCGCGGCCAAGTATCCGCCCGTGGGCAACCGCAGCCTGGGCGGCGGCATGCACTCGATGAACTTCGCCGCCACGAGCGCCGAATACTTCAAACGCGCCAACGACGAAATCCTGGTCGTGCTGCAAACTGAAAGCCCCTCCGGCATCGCCAACGCCGAGGCGATCTACAGCCTGCCGGGCGTCGATGCCATTTTCGTCGGCCCAGTTGACCTGCGGGCCCAGATGCGCGGGCCCGACGGAACCGAGGCCAGTGACGAGGCCTTCGAAGCGGCGCTGCAAAAAGTGATCGCCATTGGCAAGAAGACCGGCACGCCCACCGGCATGCACGTGATGGACACGAAGTCGGCGTTGCGCCGCGCCTCCGAAGGCATGCAATTCATCGCCATCGGCAGCGAGCTGCGAATGATGACCGAGCGGGCGCAGGAAATCTTGCGAGCGATTCATCCCGACGAAAAAGAAAAGGATTACGTGAAGTATTAGAAGGCCGGAGGCTGGAGGCCGGAGGCTGGAGGCCGGAGGTAGGAAAGACGAGGAAGGCTCATTGGCTGGCAGAGCGCCAACCGCTTGGGAGGCCATTCCTCCTTTTTTCCCACCTCTGGCCTACGGCCTCCCGCCACCAGCGTCATTCCCCATGCACTCGCGCGAAGCCATTTTGAATCGACTGCGGGCCAAAGTGGCCGCCGGCTGCCCGATCGTTGGCGGAGGGGCGGGCATCGGGTTGACTGCCAAGATGTCGGAAGCCGGCGGCATCGATTTGCTGGTGATCTATAACTCCGGCCGCTTTCGCATGGCTGGCCGCGGCTCGCTCTCGGGCATGATGCCCTACGGCGACGCTAACGCGATCGTCATGGAGATGGCTCGCGAGGTGCTGCCGGTGGTGCGCCATACGCCCGTGCTGGCCGGCGTCTGCGGCACCGATCCGTTTCGCCTGATGCCGCGCTTCCTGGCCGACGTGGCGGCCGTCGGATTCGCGGGCGTGCAAAACTTCCCCACGGTCGGGTTGATCGACGGGCAGTTCCGCCAGGGGCTCGAAGAGACCGGCATGGGCTTTGGCCTGGAAGTCGAAATGATTCGGCAGGCGCACGACATGAACCTGCTGACGACGCCCTATGCCTTCAACGTCGACGAAGCCGTGGCCATGGCCCGCGCGGGTGCCGACATTCTGATCCCGCACATGGGCCTGACGACCAAGGGAACGATCGGCGCCGCGACCGCCGCCTCGCTCGACGATTGCGTGGCGCGGATCCAAGCGATGCACAACGCGGCCAAACGCATCAAGGCCGACATTCTCGTCCTCTGCCACGGCGGGCCGATCGCCGAGCCGGCCGACGCCCAGTACGTCCTGGAGAACACCGAAGGCATCGTCGGGTTTTACGGCGCCAGCTCGATGGAACGGTTGCCCGTCGAGCCGGCAATCGCCGGCCGGGTGTGCGAATTCACCGAGTTGAAACTGCGCCAGTAGTCCGAGAGGCGCAGTCGCGGCTGCCGCCTGTTCACCGAGCACGCCCACGCCATGACGACCGTCTATACCGTTGGGCATTCGACGCGCGGGGCCGACGAATTTCGCGAGCTGCTCGCCAGCCGCGGCATCGAGCGGCTGGTCGACATTCGCAAGTTTCCCGCTTCGCGGCGATTCCCCCATTTCAACGCCCAGCCGCTGGCCAAGTGGTTGGCAGGGGCCGGCATCGAGTATCGCCACGAAGTCGCCCTCGGCGGACGCCGCCGGGGCGGACCCGATTCGATCAATGCCTATTGGCGGAATGCGAGTTTTCGCGCTTTTGCCGATTACATGGCCAGCGATTCGTTTTCCGAAGCGCTCGACCGGCTGGTGGCGCTAGCCGCCGAACGCCCGACAGCCATCATGTGCGCCGAAGCGGTCCCCTGGCGCTGCCATCGCTGGCTGGTGGCCGACGCGCTGACGGCCCGCGGCGCGGAGGTCGTGCACCTGCTCGACGCCGAGCACGCCGAGCCGCACGTCTTGAATCCCGCGGCTCGCGTCGACGAACACGGCAGGCTAACCTATCCAACCGTTGACACGCCGAATGCCGGCCGTGCGGTCGGTCGCGTCCAGCCCTTGGACGCCTTGCATCAAACCCGGCTCGCCTTCGATCCTCGCGATCGCCACCACACGGAAGATTGACCGACGATGACAAATCCCACGCCGCACGGGCCCTGGCAGATCGTGGCGCGCAACGAGATCTATCGCGATCCCTGGGTCGAGCTCGACCGCGACGAAGTGATCCGCCCCGACGGCCAGCCGGGCACCCACGCGGTCGTGCGGCTCAAGCCGGGCGTTTCCGTGCTGCCGATCGACGACAGTGGCACGGTCTATCTGACCGAAGAGTTTCACTATGCCGTCGGCCGCACGACCGTCGAAGCGGTCAGCGGCGGCATCGACGAGGGCGAAGACCCGCCCGCGGCCGCCCGCCGCGAGTTGGAGGAAGAGCTGGGCATCACGGCCGCTCAATGGCTCGACCTTGGCCTGTGCGACCCGTTCACATCGGTGGTCACCTCGCCCACGCGGCTGTTCCTGGCTCGCGGGCTGACTTTCGGCGCCGCCAGCCTGGAGGGCACCGAGCGGATTCGCTGCCAGGCCGTTTCGCTGGCCGAAGCCGTGGCCATGGTCCTCGACAGCCGCATTACCCACGGCCCGAGCTGCGTGCTCATTCTGAAGGCCTACTACATGCTCTGAGTCCGACGTACCGCTTGCGGTCTAGCAGAAAAACCAGCCGAAACACTGATGTGCTTCCCGCCCGGCCCCGCCGCGCAGTCTTGAACCCACGGCGGGGTTGCGATACGGTAAATCTTGTGGGCGGTTGCAATTGCGGCGAGCTCCTGGCATGGAAAAACGAGACGGCCGACATGAAATCTTCCGGCCCGCGACACCTGTGGCAGGGATTGCTGGCGAGCCTCGCATTGGCGGTCTGCTCGCTGGGGGCCGATGAGCCCCGGGCTTCGCCGTTGGCCAAGGCCCGGGCTCTGTATCAGCAGGGCATCTGCGCCGAGGCCCAGGAGGCCTACGAGGCCCTGGCCACAGACGAGCCCGTGGCGGCCGCCATCGGCATCGCCCGCTGCCAGGAGGCGACCGGCCAAGGCGACAAAGCCGTGGCCACGCTCACGGCGGCGGCCGAACAGCAGCCCGGCGCCGCCCCCCTGCCGGCCGAGCTGGCCCGGCTGGCTTTCGAGCGGGGTGATCCTGCGGCCGCGACGAAGCTGGCGGCGACGGCGCTCGTACTCCAGCCCGGCAACGTGCTGGCCCGCTGGGTCCGCGCCGAGCTGCACGCGGCCGCCGGCGAACTGGCCGAAGCCAAAGCCGACTACGAGGCACTGGTCAAGCAGTTCAACGAGCAGGACGTCAAGGATCCTGACGACCTGCATCGCATTGGCCTGGCGGCAGCCGAAGCGGCCCGCTGGAATCGCCAGAGCGACCAGTTTGGTTTTCTCGTCAACGAGTTCTATCCCGACTTGTTGGCGCTCGACCCGACGAGCTGGCAGGCGCAATACGAGTCGGGCCGGTTGTTCGCCGAGAAGTACAATCAGGCCGAAGCCTCGAAGGCCTTGAAGGCGGCGCTGGCGATCAATCCCAACGCGGCCGAGGTGCAGGTGGCGCTTGGCGAGCTGGCGCTCAATGAATTCGAGCTGCGGGTGGCCGAGGCCGCCGTCGAGCGCGCCTGGAAATCAACCCCCAGCTGCTGGCGCGCACCTGTTGAAAGCAGACATCTACCTGACGAACTTCGAGCCGCGCAACGCCGTGGGCGTGTTGCAGGACGCGCTGAAGCTCAATCCCCGCTCGGAAGAAGCGCTTGGCCGGCTGGCCGCGGCTTACGCGGGCGTCGACGGACCGAATCGAACCGGCCCCGACACGCGGTTTGGCAAGCTGGCCTCTGAAGTCAACGCACGCAATCCTCACGCCGGGCGGTTCTACACGGCGCTGGGCGACGCGCTCGACCGTTTGCGCCGCTGGCCCGCCGCGGCCCGCTACTACGAAGAAGCGCAGCGGCGGATGCCGCAGCTCACCGAGCCCGGCGGCCGCCTGGGCATGGTGCTGATGCGGCTCGGCGAAGAAGAACAGGCCAAGAAGGTGCTCGACGCCTCGTTCGAAGTCGATCCGTTCAACGTCCGCGTGAACAACACGCTCAAGGTGCTGGAAGTGCTCGATGGCTACGCCACGCACGAAACCGAGCATTTTCGCATCAAGTACGATGGCCAAAAGGATACCATCCTGGCCCGCTACATGGGCCAGTGGCTCGAAGAGGTCTATCCGCAACTGGTCGAGCAGATGGGCTTCGCGCCGAGGGCAAGTCGCTGTTCGAAGTTTTCAGCCGGGCCAAGAACACCGACGGCCACGGCTGGTTCAGCGCGCGGATGGTCGGTTTGCCTCACATCCATCCGATCGGCGCCTGCGCCGGCAAGATCGTGGCCCTGCAATCGCCCAGCGAAGGCCCGCAGCGGTTCAACTGGTCGCGCGTGCTCAAGCACGAGTTCATCCACGTCATCAACCTGCAACAGACCGACTTCAACATCCCTCACTGGTTCACCGAAGCGCTGGCCGTGATGAACGAGGGCTATCCGCGGCCGCAGGCCTGGAACGAGCTGCTGGTGGCGCGTTCGGCGGCCGGCAAGCTGTTCGATCTCGGCACGATCAACGTCGGCTTCATTCGCCCGCTGTCGAGCGATGATTGGACGCTGGCCTACTGCCAGGCCGAGCTCTACGCCAGCTACATGCTCCAGCGGTTCGGCGACGGGGCGATCGCTAAAATGCTGGCCGCCTACGCCGACAACCTCACGACCAGCGAAGCCGTCGAACGGGCCCTGGGTGTGGCGAAAGACGATTTCGAGCGCGGCTATCGGGCCTACGTGCAAAAGCTGATCGACGAGCTGCCGGCGGCCGCCAAGAAGCGCGAGTTGTCGGTCGGCGAACTACAGACGGTGCTGGCCAAGTCGCCGAAGGATCCCGATTTGCTGGCCCAGATGGCATACGCGCAGGTCGGCCGCAAGAACTATCCCGAAGCCCGCCGCTGGACCGACGCGGCACTGGCCATCGATCCGCACCACCCGCTGGCCAGCTACGTGCGGGCCCGGTTGCACCTGGTCGTGGGCGAGACGGCCGAGGCCATCAAGCGTCTCGAAGATGGCTTGGATCGCAAACAGCCGCAGGAAAACCTGTTGGCACTGCTGGCCGGACTGAAGCTCAAGGCCGAGGATTACCCCGCGGCCACGGAGTTGTACGAGTTGGGCGCGGCTTCCGACCCCACGAACCTCAAGTGGCAAAAGTCGCTGGCCGCCGTGTATCTCCGCTCGGGCGACAAGCGGCTGGCCGGCGTGCTGGAGAGAATCGCCACGGACGATGCCGACGACGCCGCGGTGCGCAAGAAACTTGCCCGGCTGGCGCTCGACCGCGACGACTACACGGCAGCGGCACGCTGGGCGCTCGATGCCCTGCGGATCAACGTCATGGACGGCGAGCTGCACCAGTGGCGGGCCGAAGCCCTGGCGGGCACGAAGCAACCGGCGGCCGCGGCCGAAGAATATGCCACGGCCGTCGAGCTCGAGCCCGACGACGCGGCGCTGCGGATCGCCCTGGCCGAAACCTATGAAGCCGCCGGCCAGCGCGACAAGGCCCGCGCGGCGCTCGAAGCGCTGTTGGCGCGCGAGCCCGGGCACGAGGAAGCAACCAGGCTGATGGAGACCTTGAAGTGAGCGAAGCGAGCGATCCGTCGATGCCGCCGGCGGCCCGGGGCCGCGCGGCCGTGACGCTGGCCGAATTCCAGCGGCTGATTCGCGAAATGTATTTCGACAAGGACGTGGCCCGTGGCATCGACGGCACGTTCATGTGGCTGATGGAAGAGGTCGGCGAGTTGGCCGCCTCGCTGCGCAGCGGAAGCCACGAAGAGCGGATGGGCGAGTTTGCCGACGTGCTGGCCTGGCTGGCCACGATCGCAAACGTGGCGGGCGTCGATCTCGACGAGGCGGTGAGCCGCAAGTACGGCGCCGGCTGCCCCGGCTGTGGGCAACTGGTGTGCACGTGCGCCGATGCGGAGAAGCCATGAGCCGGCACGTCGTTCGAATCCTCCATCGGGCGGTTCGAGTCATCCGCCCTTTGCCGATCCACTTGCCGGTGTCGCCGGCGATGGCCGCCGCCGCGTTGGCGGTGCTTTTGCTGGCGGCGCTCGTGGCCGGCGATGCGAGCTCGACCGAAACGCCCGCCTCCGGCACCGCGCCAAAGCCCCGGATCGTCGCGCTCGACGCCGGCTTCGCGGGCCATTTCAAAGTCGGCTATTGGACTCCCCTCGTCGTCACCGTCGAAGCTGGCGCCGAGGCGCTCAACGGCCGCGTCGAGTTGGTGGCCCTCGACGGCGACGGAGCGTTGTCGCGCGTCCGCGCCCTGGGGCCCGTGACGATCGAGCCCGGCAAGCGCGCCCGGCAGCGGCTGTACGTCAAGATCGGCCAGCTCCAGAGCGATCTGGTGGTCGACTTTCGCCAGGAGAGCGGCGGCGTGGTGGCCACGCGCCGCTACGCCACGGCCGACGCCGAGTTGGCCGGCATCGAGCCCTCGGGCCAGGAGTTGATCGTGGCCGTGGGGTTGTCGCTGTTGGCCGCCGACGTCGAGCGCCTTGCGCAGCGCGGTGCAACCGTCGCCTACCTGCCGACCATCGACGAGCTGCCGGGCGACTGGTGGGGACTGGAAGGCGCCAGCACGGTGCTGTTGGCTGCCGACGGCCAGGTGCCCACGAAGCTATCCACGCCTTCGCCGCAGTTGGCTGCGCTAGCGACCTGGGTCCGCATGGGCGGGCGGCTGCTGCTGGCCGTGGGCGCCGAAGCCCCCGAAGCCCTGAAGCCGGGCTCGCCCTTGGCCGAGCTCGCGCCCGGGGCGTTCGACTCGCTGGTGCCGCTGCGGCGCGGGACCGCGCTGGAGGCGTTCGTCGACACCAACGAGCCGCTCTCGGCTGCCGGTCCGCTCGAGCTGCGCGTGCCCAAGCTGACCGACGCCGGCGGGCGGATCGAGGCCTACGAAGGTCTGCAGCCGCGCGATCTGCCGCTGATCGTACGAACGCCGCATGGTTTTGGCGAAGTGACGTTCGCGGCCTTCGATCTTGGCCGGCCACCGCTGGTCGATTGGAAAGGCCGGCCCGCGCTGTTCGACCGGCTGCTGCGGCGGCAGCGTGCCGAACAACGCACGACCGACTCGGAGGCGCTGGGCCAGGTCACGACGCTGGGCTTCGTCGACATCGCAGGCCAGTTGCGGCAGCGCTCGACCAGTTTCAGGGCGTCGAGCTGGTGCCGTTCTGGCTGGTCGCCCTGCTGTCCACCTTGTACATCGTGTGCATCGGTCCGCTCGACTATTTCCTCGTCAAGCGGGTGCTGCGGCGAATGGAGGCCACGTGGCTGACGTTCACGATCACGGTCGTATTGTTCAGCGCCGGCGCCTTCGCCTTGGCCTATGGGCTCAAGGGGGCGAGCTGGTCGTCAACCACGTCGACGTCGTCGACTTCGACGCCGAGAGCTCGCTGGTGCGCGGCACGACCTGGCTGAATCTCTACAGCCCGCGGATCGACACGTACGACTTGTCGCTGGCCGCTGGGCCGGTTGGGGGCAGCATCGAATCGAGCGCCGTGCTGCTGTCGTGGATGGGGCTGCCCGGCAGCGGTTTCGGCGGCATGAACGGCACGATTGGCGCGGTACCGTTGTTTGCCACGCCGTATGGTTTTTCGCCGCGGCTCGACCGGATGGAGCATGTGCCGATCGCCATCTGGTCGTCGAAGGCCCTGATGGTGCGCTGGCATGCTGAAGGACAGCCGCCCGTCGAAGCCAACCTGTCCGACCGCGGCAAGCTCGTCGGCACGCTCACCAGCCACCTCGACGTGCCCTTGGCCGACGCCGTGCTGCTCTACGATCGCTGGGCCTACCCGATGCGCGAGCTGCGCCCAGGACAACGAGTCGACATCGAGTCGCAGCTCGACCCGCAGACGGTCGATACCTATTTGCGCCACGTGACGGTGGAGGGCGATCGCAACGTCGCCCCGCCGTACAATCGGGCTTCGTTCGACGTGCCGCGAATCATCGAAGTCATGTCGGCCTTCCAGTTGGCCGGCGGCGAGGACTACACCGGCCTGTCCAACAACTACCAGGACTTCATCGACATCAGCACGCTGGTCCGCGACGGCCGAGCCGTGCTCTTCGGCCGCGCGCGAGGCTCGGCCACGCAGCTCCAGCGCGAGGGCCGCGAACTGGCCGGAGCGGACGACCAACATTGGGTCTTCTACCGCTGCGTGTTTCCGGTTGCCGAGCGCGGCAGGGGCGATGCCGCGACCGCGCAGCGCCTGGGCAGCGCGACTGAATAACGAACGATTCCACCAGGCGAGGAACCGCGCACGTGATCGAGGCACATGACCTGACGAAGAAATACGGCGAACTGTTCGCCATCAAGGAGCTCGAGCTCGACTTGCAGAAAGGAGACGTGTTCGGCTTCATCGGCCCCAACGGCGCCGGCAAGACGACCACGATGCGCATCCTGGCCACGCTGCTCAACCCCACCTGGGGCGAGGCCTACGTCTGCGGCTACTCGATCTACACCCACCCCAAGGAAATCCGCCGCCTGGTCGGCTACATGCCCGACTTTTTCGGCGTGTACGACGACATGAAGGTGATCGAGTACCTCGAGTTCTTCGCCGCCGCCTATCGCATCAAGCGGCGCGGCCCGCCGCAAGGTCTGCGACGAAGTGCTCGACCTGGTCGACCTGGGCTACAAGCGCGAGGCGCTGGTCACCAGCCTGTCGCGCGGCATGACCCAGCGGCTCGGCCTGGCCCGGGTGCTGTTGCACGATCCGCAGGTGCTGTTGCTCGACGAGCCGGCCAGCGGCCTCGATCCGCGGGCCCGCATCGAGATTCGCGGGCTGCTCAAGGAGCTGCGCAAGCTCGGCAAGACGATCATGGTCTCGAGCCACATCCTGCCCGAGCTGGCCGACATCTGCAACAAGATCGGCATCATCGAGCGGGGCGAGCTGCTGGTCAACGCCGACGTGGCGGACGTGATGAAGCAGGTGCGGCGGCAGACGATCTTGAACGTGGGCGTCAGCGGTGATCGTGACGCGGCCGCCAAGCTGCTGGAAAAGCAGGCCGACGTCGAGAAAGTCGAGCTGCGCGGCACGATGCTCGTCGTCACGCTGACCGAAGCCGCAAAAGACTACAGCCACCTGGCCAGCGCCCTGGTCACCGCCGGCTTCAAGCTATCGCTGTTCAAGGAAGACGAGCTGAACCTGGAAACCGCCTTCATGGCGCTGACCAAGGGGATCACGTCGTAGGCTGCGCTCTTGTCGTGGTTCGACCAAGCGATTCTGTCGTGCAGGTGCCATTGCTGGCTTGCCCAGCAGTGCAGAAGCACGGGTGGACAAGCCACCCGCGGCACCCCCATCACTCGCCGATCACCTTGATCAGCACGCGTTTGGCCCGGCGGCCGTCGAATTCGCCGTAGAAGATTTGCTCCCAGGGGCCGAAGTCGAGCTTGCCGGCGGTGATGGCCACGACGACTTCGCGGCCCATGATCTGCCGCTTCATGTGGGCGTCGGCATTATCTTCGCCCGTGCGGTTGTGGGCATAGCGGGCCGGCGAGGCGTCGAACGGCGCCAGCGCTTCGAGCCATTTCTTGTAATCTTCGTGCAAGCCCGGCTCGTCGTCGTTGATGAACACGCTGGCCGTGATGTGCATGGCGTTGACCAGCACCAGCCCTTCGCGGACGCCGCTCTTGCGGACGGCCGCTTCGATTTGCGGCGTGATGTTCTCGAAGCCCATGCGGGCCGGCAGATTGAAAATCAGGTACTCGGTGTGCGATTTCATGGGGTCCTCCCCTCGGCGCTGGCTGGCCGCGGCAATTCGGGAATTCCGGGCGATGCGCCAGCTTCGCGTCGTGCCACCACAGGCCGGCGAACAGCACGGCCAGCACGAGCGAGGCCCATTGATAGCCGGTCAGATCGAGCCACAGCGGCTGTTCGTCGCGAATGAATTCAGTTAGAAAACGGTAGCCGGCATAGGCGATGATGTACAGCTTCATCAGGTTGCCGCGAAACAAGCCGGCCGAGTGCAGCCAACCCAGCGCGATCGCCGCCAGGGCGTGGAAGGCAGCTTCGTAAAGCTGCGTGGGATGGCGCGGCAGGGAACCGGCGTCTGGAAACACGACGCCCCAGGGCACCGTGGTCACGCTGCCGTAGCAGCAGCCGGCCACGAAACAGCCCAACCGCCCCACCGCCACCGAGGCGGCCACGGGCATGGCAAAGCTGTCGCCGGTGCGAACGTGGATGCCGAGCGACCATTTGGCGACGACCACGCCGAAATAACCGCCGACCAGGCCGGTCAATATCGTCTTGCCGTCGGTGAACCAGGCGGCACCGCTGAGCAAGGCCCGCCAATCGGACAGGGCGAACGGCAGCTTGGCTCCCAGCATCGCGCCGACGAACGCGCCCAGTCCGACGCCCAGCCGCTGGGAGGCCGTCGAGCTGCACGCGGCGCTGGGTCGTGCTGCTGAGGATGACTCCGGTGGCGATGGCCAACACGATGATGACTGGATAGAGCCACGGCATGGCAGCGACTTTAGCGCAGCGCCGCGATGATCGCGTCGCGCAACTGGGGAAGCGCGACATGACCGTCGCGGTACAGGACGTTGTAAGCGCAGAACGGAATCACGTGGCCGCTCGGCAGCACGTGGTGAATGCAGCACTTCATCAGCCGGCGGACGTCGAAGTTGTAGGCGTCCAGGAACGACGTGATCGTGATGCGGAACACGTCGGCGGGCGAAAGCTGCTCGGCCAGCGCTCGCGTGAAGAACTCCTCGGCCAGCGACCCGGCCGCGTGCGCCTGCGCCGATTTGAAACGTCGACACGCCCGGAGGCGCGTTGCTCGCGTCGCAATTGCCCCCGCGCAGCAGCCAAGCTTGTCGAGGTATTGTTCGATGAGCTGCCGGGCGCGGGGCCGCGTGAAAGTGATGCCGTTGGCCAGGATGTCCAGATGGTTTTCGGCGTCGATGAACCGCGACAGCGGCGTGACGCCTCGCGGCGAGCGATAGGCATACGTCAGGGTGTGGCAATTCGGGTGGGCGCACGGCAGGGGCATGAAGTCCGATTCGCGGAACAGCCCGTCCGTCTGGGCCGCGATCGCCCGCACGACGTCGGGAAACGTGATCCGCTGCTCGAGTTCCTCCGGCAACACGAAGCGGCCGGAGTAGGTCGCCGGCTGAAAGCTGATGCCCGTGATCCAGGGCCGCTCCAGCCCGAACCGCACGATGGGCGCCGATCTCGCGTTCATTGACGCCGGGCTGGAGCGTGGTGACCAGCGTGGTGCGCATGCCGGCCTTGCCCAACTGCGTCGAGGGCCCGCAGCTTGATATCCAGACAGCGGCTCGCCGCGCAGGGCGCGATAAACATCATCGCTAAAGCCGTCGAATTGAAAATAAATCTCGACGCGGTGTTTGTGCTCGGCCACGCGGCGCACGAACTCGGCGTCGTGGGCGAAGCGAATCCCGTTGGTGTTGATCATCACGATGTCGATCGGCTGCGAGCAGCCGTACTCGAGCATGCGCAAGAAACTCGGGATGGATGGTCGGCTCGCCGCCGGAAAGCTGCAAGACCTCGGGACGGCCCTCGACCTCGACCGAGCCGGTCGATGCGCAGCGGTGCACTCCTCGAACGCCAGGTGGCTGCCGCCCGGTCCGCTGTGGGCGTAGCACATGGGGCACGACAAGTTGCACGACGAGGTGATCTCGACCAGGCCCACGCAGGTGTGCTGCTCGTGCTCGGTGCACAGCCCGCAATCGAAGGGGCAGCCCTTCTCGGGTTCGACGCCCATGTGCGGCGGCACCTTGCCGGGCAGGCTGAACTCCATGCGGTCGTAGAACCGGGCGTCGGAGCAGATGAAATCCTCGCGCACGCCGTGCGTCGGGCAGCGCTTGCGAAAGTAAACCCGGCGGTCGTCGCGGACGATGATCTTGGCCGGCACCAGCGTCAGAGCACTCGGGGCACAGGCTTTGCGTCATGCCGAGAAACGTGTGTTCGCGCAGTTGCATCGAGCTATTTTCCTTTGCGCCAAATTGCGATGGCAATCCACGCCCCGGTGCAGATGAACATGGCGACGACCAAAAACACCAAGATTTGAGTTTCTTCGGGCCCGGGGGGCCCGGCGGCCGCCGGCTGCATGCTGAAGACGACCGCAAAACACGCGATGCAAAGGGCAACCACACCGCTTACCAAGACCAGGATGACGAGGAATATCGACGTGACGAACGCGGTGAACTTCGCGCCAGGAGTCATTGGCCGGCCGGCCGACGCCGCCCGCTTCGAGATGCGCGTTGCGCGCACCAGCGCCGGCACCGCAACCAGCCACAGCGGAATGAGCAACCCCGCGGCCATTTGGTAGATTCCGAAGCTCAGACAAACGAGCGTGATCGCCAGGAACAGCGAGCTTAATCGAAACTGACCGGCGCCAACGCGGCCGTCGCCGGCTGAGACTGACCGGCGCGATAGGGATTCGCATTCTCGTCGGCCGCGCGGGCTCGAACCGGGGCCTGCGATGCCGGCCTCGGCGTAAGCCGCGCGTAACACATCCAGCACGTGCCGACGTCGCGCGTGTTATCGGCGCTGCACTCGGGACATCGGATGAAAACGGGCTTGAGTGCGATGGCTAAAGCCTCCCTACTGGACGCGCGCGGCGAAATCCTCGGCCAGCAGCCGCACCCGCCGCACGACCTGCCCCAGGACGATCCCGGCCAGCATCAACGCCGCCAGATAGATCAACTGTTGATACCGCGGGATCGACAGATGCCGCTCGGCGGCAAACCAGCGGCATAGCCGGCCAGGAACAAGTAGCATCCCATCGAGCCCACGGTGGCAAACCACACCAGCGACAGTCGAAACCGAAGCGCCGAGGCCGCGATAATGAGGAAATAGCCGGTCACGAGCGGGCTGCGCGGGCCATCGGCCACCATCAGCAGCGTGGTCAACAGCACCAGGTCGCTTCCGGTCGTGAAATACTTGAGCGCAGCCGGAAAGACGTGCAATCGCAACAACAGCAGCGTAGCCAGCGCCGTCATCGTCCAGGCGACGGCCAGCCAGGTCGCCACGACGTGAAACTCCCGGTCGACACCCGCTGGAATCTGGAGAGGCCCAAACTCGAAACCGTGGTAATTCACCAGCTCGATCGCATAGAAAATCGCGATCGCCAGCACGCGCAGCAAGTTGGTACGCGCCTCACCAGCGTATTCCTGCCACCGGCCGACGATAAACCATTGCCGCTCGTCGCGGGCCGCAGAAGCCCCGGCCGGGCCGGCCCCGGAGGGTTCCACGGTCGCGGGCCGATTCGAATCGGCTGAGTGGGTCATGCGATCGCTTCCTGCGGAGGAGCTCCATTCACGCGATCAATCTAACCCTCGGGCGACGAACATACCAGACTCCGGGTCTCGGCAATTGGGTCGTCGATCGGCGAGCCGCTCGCGTGAGCGGACGGATACGCGCCGATCACGCAAAGTACCAACACATCACCAGCGTCGCGATCACCAGAGCCGCGGCCCACAGGCGGTCGCGCTGCCAGGGCGGACGCGTCGGCCCGTCGGCGTCGGCCCGCTCGCGGCGAAAGCGGGCCCAGGTGAAATGTTCGCGCTCGGCGTCGCGCTCGCGCTGCGTCAGCAGGCTCGCGGCCAGCAGAACCAGGTAGCAAACCACCGTGGCCAGACCCGTGCGATGAAAGGCTTGCAGGCGGTGGTCGAACAGCGCCGCGGACGATTGTTCCAGCGCGATCGAGGCGAGAGGGCCGACCACGATGCACGCCACCGAGGCGGTCCGCGTGACGAAGGGCTGCAGGATGCCGGCAATGAAGGCCACCAGCACCCCGGGCACCAGGTAGGCGTTGTAGTCGGCCATGCGGTTGAAGATGCCTCCCTTGGCCTCGCCAAACAACAGCGACAGCCAGATGGCCAGCCCAACCATCACCATCATCGCCACGCGGCCCACCCAGATCAGCCGCATCTCGGACGCCTGCTGATTGATGTATTTCCGATAGACGTCGAAGGTGAACAGCGTGGCGGTCGAGTTCATCATCGAGTCGATCGTCGACAGGATTCCGCCCACGAGCCCGGCCATCACCAGCCCCACCAGTCCATAGCCCTGGCGGTATCAGGGCCCGTGTCAGGCCGGCAAAGGCCGTGTCGCTTTCAGTGGCGGGATCGATCGACAGGATGTATCCGGCCGCCATGCCCGGCACGATGCACAAGAACGGGATCAGCAGCTTGCCAAAGCCGGCGGAAATGATGCCCATCCGCGCGTCCCAGCCGCTGCGGGCCCCCAGCGTGCGCTGCACCATGAACTGGTTCGTCCCCCAGTAGTAAAAGTGCAACACCATCAGCCCGGTGAGCACGCCGCTCCAGGGCAGTTCCGGGTGGCTGGCCTCGAAGAACACGTGAAACTGCTCGGGCTGTTTGGCCACGAGCCCGGATATTCCGCCCACGTTGGGGTGGTAGATGGCCAGCACGGCCACGATGCCCGCTCCGGTCACCAGCAGCAGGCTTTGCAGGACGTCGGTGTAGATGACCGCCTTGAGGCCGCCAAAGACGGTGTAGGCGGCCGCCACGCCGGCCAGCAGCCAGACGGACCATTGGTAGCTGATCGCATAGGCCGAGCCCTCGGTGAGCTTTTCGACCGTCAGGGCGCCGAGGATCAGCGTGCCGCACATCTGGATCAGCAGGAAGGCCATGTTGCTGATCGAGTACAGCAGGCGGCTGCGGTCGTCGAACCGGCGGCCGAGGTACTCGGAGAGCGTGTAGACGCCCATCCGGCGATAGAAGGGGAGGAAGAAATAGCAGAGCATCAGCAGGCCGAAGATCGCCCCGAACTCGAAGTTGGCCTGGGCAAAGCCTTCTTTCAGGCCCGCCCCCATCATGCCGACCATGTGGTGCGAGCTGATGTTGGTGCCGAAGATCGACCCGGCGATAGCCCACCAGGCGACGCTCTTGCCGGCCAGGAAATAGTCGCTGGTCCCCTTCTCTCGCCGGCCCATCCACATGCCAAAGCCCGCCAGCGCGAGCACGCTGCCCACCAGGATGGCAAAGTCGAGCACATCCAGTGGCAGGCTGGCAGTTTCGGCCAATAAGCTGACGCGGCAAGGCATGAAGCGGGTTCCCTCTTTTGCTGCGCTCGACGACGAATTGCCAGCGTTGTTGTACTCACTCGGGCGAAACGATCCTAGCGGCCCCCTGTCGGCCGCGCGGCAAGCGAGTCGGGACGCTCAGACCGGCAGGCGCCCTCTTTTTTCCAGGGCGGCCAAGGGAGAAGGCATTGAAGTCTTGGGGCTTCGGCGGACGAATAATCTGGCGAACGCGCAGTCGCTCTTGACGCATGTTGGGCAATTTTGGTAGTCCGCCCCTGGAGTTTTTCCGCGGTGCTGGCGCCAGAGTGCTGTCGAGGTGGTGGTGAGCGATCGAACCACGCATTATCCAGGCAACTTAGCCAAGTTGGTGACCGCCCGGCTGCGCCGCGACGGGCGACGCGCCGAGTGAGGCCGTGCTGACGCGCTTGCTCGAAACGCTCTACTTTGCCAGCCTCAAGACCGACGAGGGGCGGCCCATCCTCTGCACGGTCAACTACGTCGACCCATCCGGGGCCGAACCCACGAGTGCCGGCCCCCGCCCGGCCGACTGTTGGAGCCACGTCCCCTTCGAGCGGCCGTTGCCCTTCGACGTGCGCACGCTCACGAAGCTGGCCCGGGCAGCCGATCCTTCCGTGTCGTCGCTGGCCGTGTTTCGCGACAAGCGGAACAAGCTGTTCATCTGGGGCATGGTCGATCAAGAGCCACGGCACAGCGAATCGATCGTGCTCGATTCCACCACCTCGCCCGAGCGGCCCGGCTTGTTTCAGGCCACGATCACCGGGGTGGGCAACATCTCCGTCTATCAGAACGACACGCTGATCGCCAGCCTCGACCAGGACACGCTGGTCGAGGAGTATCACGATGTGCTGTGGAGCGGCCCGATTCACGAGCTGCTGGTGAGCCACCTACGCAGCTATCTGGCCGCCGCGCCGCGGCCGGCGCCGCCGGGGGCGGCCGCTGACGATTTCGAAAACGAACTTTCGATGCGGTGGCTCAACTCGATCTGCCGTATCCTGATGAACATCCGCCACTACCGCCACGGCGGCGGCTTGCTGATCGTGCCCGAGGCCACGCTGGCCGGGCTGAACGTCAAGTACGGCGTCCGCTACGACCGGCTGCTCAAGGCGCTGTGCACGATGGTCGAGAAGGTGCTCGCCGTCTCGAACCCTGGAAAGACCGCGGGCGACTCCTCGGCCGGCCAGTCGGCGGCCGAGCATCTACTGCCCTACGCCGCGCCGGCCGCAGTGCCGTCGCGCGGCAACCCGCTCAACGAACACAAGAAGGAAGTGCTGGGAGCGATCCGCTTCATCGCTTCGCTGTCGTGTGTTGACGGCTGCGTGTTGTTGGATCGCCACATGGTCGTGCACGGCTTCGGCGTCGAGGTGCGCACCGACAACCTGCTGAGCGATATCCACATCGCCCGCGATCCGCACGCCGATCCCAAATTGCTCCGCAAAGGCGAGCTGACGCAGTACGGCACGCGCCACCGGGCCATGATGCGCTACTGCTACGACAACCCCCGGACCCTGGGCTTTGTCGTTTCGCAAGACGGCGACATTCGCGCCATGACCCGCATCGACGACATGCTCGTGCTGTGGGAAAACGTCGACGCCCAGCTCGCCTACCGCCCGCTCAGCGCCTCGCTAGCCGGCCAGCACGCCAGCCCGCTGCTGCGCCGCGTGAACACGCGGGTAGCGTGACGAGAGGCCGGAGGCGCGAGGCCGGGGGTCAGAGGTCGGAAAGGAACTCGCGTCGGGTGCCACGGGTGGCTCGCAGAGACACCCGTGCTCGACCTATTTGCAGCCGGCACGACCAGCCAAGCACCTACGGGCCGTTTTCCGCAGCCGTTGCGACGGTCGCTAGAACTCACAGGCACGGGTGTCTCTGCGAGCCACCCGTGGCACCCCAATCCCCAGGCCGACAATTTGGCCGGCTTGCCGTCCCTTCCTACCCCTGGCCTCCGACCTACAGCTCAATACTTCCCCCCGGCTCGAGCACGATTGGCTCGGCCCTGGTTTCGGCGCGAACGCGGCTGGCCCAGGCGTGGGCGTCCTGGGCGATCGGTGGCCAGGTGTTGTAATGGCTGGGAGCGATGCGCCGCGGCTCGAGCAGCTTGACGGCCTCTAGCGCGTCGTCGGGGCCCATCGTGAAACGATCGCCGATCGGCAGCACGGCCAGCGCCAGCCCCGCGGCGCCGATGTGCTTCATGTCGTCGAACAAGCCCGTGTCGCAAGCGAAGTACACGTTGCCTTCGGCCAGCGACAGCAAAAAGCCGCTGGGGTTGCCGCCGCCGGTGCCGTCGGGCAGCTCGCTGCTGTGATGGGCGATCGTCAGCTTCACCCGGCCGAATGGCAACGAGATGCCGCCGCCCAGGTTCATCGGCTCGGCGCTTTTGACCCCCTGCTTGCCGAGCCATTCGCAGATTTCGAAATTCGACACCACCGTCGCTCCGCAGCGTTTGGCGATCGAAGCGGCATCGGCCACGTGGTCGAAATGGCCGTGCGACACGAGCACGTAGTCGGCCTTCACCTGGTCGGCCTTGACCACCGCCGTGGGCGAGTCGTTCAAGAACGGGTCGAGAATCAACGTCTTGCCGCCGGTGTTGATCAGCCAGCAGCCGTGTCCCAGCCAGCGAAGCGAAGTTGCCATGGCGCGATGTTCCTGTTGCTCATTTCCTGAGATTGGCGTTCATGTGTTTCTTGTAGGCTTCGACGCCCGGCTGACCGTAAGGGTTGATGCCGATCAGCCGGCCCTCGACGACCGTGGCCAGCATCATCATCTGGAAGAACTGGCCCAGCGAGGTTTCATCGAGCCGCGGCAGGTGCAGATCGGCGGTCGGCCGGCCGTCTTCCTTGTAAGCCTGGTTGGTGCCGGCAATCGCGGCGGCCATGATGTCGACCAGCGATTTGTCGGCCAACGCGTTGAGCTGGTCCTGGTCGAGCGCGCTGTGCCCCACGCGGATCGGGTCACGGCGCACCCGATCGACGATCAGGTTCGTGATCAGCTTGTCGCGGCGCCCCTGCTGGTGCTGCTGACCGCGGGAGTGGAGATCGCGCGTGTTGACCACGGTGAGCGGCGTGGCCCCGCGCTGCTGTTTGCCCAGGCTTTCGGCCAGCAGTTGATCGTACCACAGGCCGACCGCTTCCAAGCTTTTGCCCCAGGTCGATAGCACGCGAATCGTGGCTCCGTGCTCGGCCTCCATCAGGTGCGCACACGCCGGTGTAACGCAGCACGAGGTTTTCCGCGGGCGGGGCCGAGCGAAAGTGGTCGTTCATCGCCGCCGCGCCTTCCAGCAGCTTGACGACGTCCAGGCCCAGGACAGCCGCCGGCACCAGGCCCACGGCCGTAAGCACCGAGAACCGCCCGCCCACGCCGTCGGGAATCGGAAACGTCTCGCGGCAGCCAAGCGCCACGGCCAGATCGTGCAGCCGGCCGCTGTTGCCGGTGACCGGGATCACGAGCCGGGCGATCGCCTCCCGGTCGTTGCTGGTGGCGCGGCCCAGCGCCGCCAGAAGTTCGCGAAAGGCGACGGCCGTTTCCAGCGTGCCGCCGCTCTTGCTGATGACCACGACGCCGAATCGATCGGCCACGTCGCGGGCCGGCTTGTTGCCCAGCAAATCGAAGAGCCCGGCCAGCGCGTCGTTGTCGACGTTGTTCCCCTCGAAATAAATCCGCGGGCGGCCGCCGCGCTCGGCCCGGTCGAGCTCGTTGTAGTAAGGGTGGCAGCAGCTTTCGAACAGGGCCCGCGGGCCCATGTACGAGCCGCCGATGCCCAAGACGATCACGCGGTCGACCTGCTCGTCGAGCCCGCGAGCCGCCGCCAGGATGCGCTGCAACTGGCTGCTGTCGCGCAAGGCGCGATACTCGCCCAGGAGCCGCTCGGGCAGCTCGATGAAGCCGGCGTCGAGCGGCTCCTTGGCCGGCGGCACGGCGCCGCCTCCTTCCAGGCCGCCGCGTCGTCGAGCACTTCGGCCCGCGCTTGCTCCAGCCGTGGAGCGAGGCGCGCCAGCTCGTCGGGCGAGAGTCCCGTGCCGGCAATCATCACGCCGGAAGGGTCGTAGCGCAGCGGCGCTATCGTGGACGCGTTCATTCGGCGGTCTCTCCAGCGGCGGGCGTCAAGTCATCGATGGGCCGCCTCAAGGGAACGTTCGTGAGAATAACGGGCGTTCGCCAAACTGCCAAGTGGCCCGGCGATCTGGCGATTTTGTTCAACACGGCTTGTACGCCGGCCGGTTTTTGCTACTACAACGTAGAGGTGGACCGTCTGCACGTTTCCGCCCGCAGCACTGCCAGCCGAGGAGCCGCACGCCGATGGACATGCACGAGCTGACCCGCGAATTGAAAGTCGCAAACGATTCGAAGATCGTGATGCTGGTGGCCGATGGCCTGGGCGGATTGCCGCTGGAGCCGGGCGGCAAGACCGAGCTGGAAACGGCCCGCACGCCGAACCTCGACGCGTTGGCCCGCCGCGGCGTCTCGGGCGGCAGCATTCCGGTTATGCCCGGCATCACGCCAGGCAGCGGCCCCGGCCACTTGGGCCTGTTCGGTTACGATCCGCTCGAATACCGCATCGGCCGCGGCGCGCTGGAGGCCACGGGCATCGGGTTCGAGCTGGGCCACGAGGACGTCGCCGCCCGCGGCAACTACTGCACGCTCGACGACGCGGGACGCATCAGTCGACCGCCGAGCCGGCCGGATTCCGAGCGAGGACAGCGCACCGTTGGCTGGCGAGTTGTCCGAAGGTCAAGATTCCCGGCGTCGAGGTGTTCGTCGAACCGGTCAAGGAACATCGCTTTGTCGTCGTGTTTCGCGGCCAGGGGCTGGAAGGTGACGTGCACGACACCGACCCGCAAGCCACGGGCGTCGTGCCGCTGGCGCCCAAGGCGATGAACGCGGCCAGCCAGAGGACGGCCGAAGTCGCCGCCGAGTTCGTCACCCAGGGGCAAAAGCTCCTGGCCGGGCAGCAAGCAGGCCAACGGGCTGACGCTGCGCGGTTTTTCGGCTAAGCCGAATCTGCCCAGCTATGAAGAGGTGTACGGCCTGAAGGCAGCGGCGATCGCCGTCTATCCGATGTATAAGGGCCTGGCCCGGCTGGTCGGCATGAGATCGTGGGCAGGCGCGGCCACGATCGCCGAGCAAATCGACCTGCTGGAAACAGACGTGGAACGACTACGACTTCTTCTTCATCCACTTCAAGTACACCGACAGCACCGGCGAGGACGGCAACTTCGACAACAAGGTGAAGAAGATCGAAGAGCTCGACGCGTTCATCCCGCGCATCACGGCCTTGAGCCCCACGGTGCTGATCGTCACCGGCGACCACAGCACGCCGAGCTTGCTCAAGAGCCACAGTTGGCATCCCGTGCCGACGCTACTGGTGTCAAGGGCCTGCCGCACCGACCGCGTGACTGCCTTCGGCGAAAACGAAGCCATCGCCGGCGGCCTGGGCATTTTTGAAGCCAAGTACCTGATGCCGCTAGCGCTGGCCAACGCCGGCCGGCTGGGGAAATATGGAGCGTGAGGAGAGGCCGGAGGTAGGAAAAAAGAGGCGAGAGTGGTTCTCGTTCGGCCGTGACTAGACGGAGCAGCGTTCGCCGTCGATGACGCCGCAGTGTGATCAAGGTCAATCGGCTGCGGTTTTTTCCTCCCTCCCGCCTCCGGCCAACCGCATCAATCGCGCGTTCAGCCAGTCGGCGTGGTCGAGCTCGTCGCCGCGGTCGGCGTAGTCGACTAGCAGGCTGAGGCGGCGGGCGCCCGTCACGTCGACCGACATGGGCACCGGTGGCTGGCCGCCGCGGATGACCTCGCTCGAGGCACGCTCTTGCCACTTGCCGCTGCCGTCGTCGGTGAACACGCGAAACACGACGCTGCCGTGCGGGCCCGACTCGTCGTCGATGGCCAACTCGGCCTCGAAGCGGCGATACTGGCCGTCCAGCTCGTAGGTGGCTCGCGCCGGGGCGTGCACGCCCAGGCCCTTGAGATAGACGTGGCCACCGGCACGCAACCGATCGCCGAGAACGCTGCGGTCGTTCTCCAGCGGCCAGCTCAGCTCCAACAGCGGAATGTGGCGGTAGCCGGCCGGCTTGAGATCCGAAAGGTACACGGCCCGGCCGTCGAGAACCTGCAAGGCCACGATGGCACTGGCTCGGACTTTCAGCTCGACGCCGCCGGCCAGCTTGAGCGTGGCCCGCTCGCCGGCCACGGTCAGGTCGAGAGCCAGCAGCCGGCTGCCGTTGCTCAAGCCGACCCAGGCCCGCAGCGCAGCCACCTTGGGCTCGTCGACCAGCGAGGGATTGAAGATCACGGCCACGATCTTGTCGAGCGCGACGGCGATCTTGCCGGCGGGCGTTTCCAGCAGCAGCGATTTCGCCGCGTCCGCCTCGCCGCCGGCGATCAGCGTGCCGGACAGCTCGTCGCCGTTGTCGAGGATCAGCCGGTCGGCCTCGGCCGGCTCGCGGAACCGTTCGTTCAAACGGTCGAGCGCGGCGCGGTCGGCCGGCGGCCGAAAGATGATGCCCGAGACCAGCTCCAGCGGCAGGCTGAACTTGCCCAAGACGGCCGAGCTGCCGTGGACTTGCTCTTTTTCGATTTGGGCGTTGTCGGCCACGATCAGGCCGCCGCCGGCCAGCACGATCTGCACGTTGCGAGCCGGCTCGACGAAACGCGCCCCAGGTGACGAGCTGGCGGGCGTCGAGCGCGCGCTGGCGCCCGCGAGGGCGAATTGCAGCTTCCAGCCCGGCGAGGCCGCCACGAGCTCGCCGGCGAAAGGCGGGCCGTCGGCCGGCACCGCCACGGCGGTCTGGCCCGCCGCCGCATTCACGGGCCGTTGCGCGAGCAGGCCGAGAAACATCAGGACGAGCAGCAGTCGAAGAGTCATCTAGCGCTGGAAGATCGGCAGGTAGTTGTTGGGGATTTGCAGGATGATGCAGGCCATCGCGGTGCCGTATTCCAGGCAGATGGCGTCGTTCCACGAGCCGTCTTCGGATTGCCGGGCAATCAGCGCGTCGCGAATGGCCGGATACCATTTCGACCAGAATTCACCGCCGGCTTGCCACATCGCCTGCACGGCGTAGTAGTGGCCATAGAAGTAGTGGCTGTCGCGATTGAAGTCGTGCAGTTGGGGCACGAAGCCCAACAGATATTCGAGTCCCTTTTTGATTTCGGGGCCGTCGTAGATGCCCGCGCTGTACAGGGCCACCACGCCGGCGGCCGAGCGAGGGAACTGGCTTTGGCCCCCTTGAAGCATGTACATGAAGCCGCCGTCGGCGTTTTGGCGGCGCTTGACGTAATCGGTGCAGCGGTCGATCGTTTCGCGGGGGACGTACAGCCCCGAGTTGCGTGCGGCGCGGAGGGCCATGATCTCGCAGATCGTCACCGAGATGTCGGCGTCGCGGCGGACCGGCTGATAGCGCCAGCCTCCCTCGTCGTTTTGCGTGTTGATGATCAACTGCACGGCCTTGGTCAGCTTTTCGCGGATGTCGGCCCGCTGGGTCATGCCGTAGCATTCGGACAAGAAGAGCGTGGCGAACCCGTGGCCGTACATCGGCCCGTGGCTGCTGGCGTTGGAGACGTTGATGAAGCCGCTCTCCTCGGTGTGCGCCAGCAGGTAGTCGATCGCGCGGTCGACGTTCTTGCCGTGCGGCCCGCGGCCGGGCGTGCTGCCGCTCGACATGAAGGCCATGCCGGCCAGCGCGCAGATGGCGACGTTGCGGCTGTAGCCGCCCGAATGGAAGCAGCCGTCCTCGTCTTGACGCTCGGCCAGCACGCTGAGCCCGCGCTCGATGGCCCGCGAGGCGGCCGGCGTGAGCAGTTTGCTGGCGGTTTTCTCCGGATCGCGCTGCTGGGCACCGGCCCAGCGCGACCAGCCTGCGTAGGCCAGGGCGCCGGCGCCCAGATGCGCGAGAAACACGCGGCGCCCGGCGCGCAACCGGCCGGCGGCGTGCCGCGATCGCTGGCCGCAAGGTGGGCCATCGACTCGGTTCGCACTAAGAGCCTATCCGAAAACGGCGGAGGAGAGGGGGACAGTCCCATTTTGCTGCGAAGACTCCGCAAAACCGGGACAGTCCTCGGCGGTTCTCGGATAGGCTCTAAGGCGTTGGGGTTCATTTCGCAGCCTGCTCCTCGGCCAGCCGCTTATAGTACCGCTCGATCAGCACCTCGTACTGCGGCAGGAATCGCTCGGGCGAGTTCTGCAGCATCTGCTCGCGGGCGTGCGGCGGCAAATGGCCCCAGGCGTCTTTCATCAAACCTTTCATCTCCTGGGGATCGGGCCGCGCGGTTTCGGCCTTGCCGAGCTGATCGGTGCTGTCCTGGGCCGGCTTGTTCGATCGCTTGCCCGGCCGCGGCGAGTTGGGCTGTTGGACGAGCCGTCGCTGGGAAGTTTTTTGCGACTTTTGTTGCTGGGACGAGCCCTGTTTGGCACTTTGCTTGGCAGCCTGCTCGATCAGCTTGTCGAGGTCCTTGATAATTTGCTGGTGCAGCTTTTGTGCCGGCGCGGCCGCGATCTTCTTGGGGATCAGGTTTTCGGCCTGGCGCATCTCCTGGCTGATCCGCGCCAGCGGGTCGGCGTCTTCGCTGGGCATGCCGATGTCCTCGCCGTCGACGTGCGGCGCATCGGCCGGTTCGGCATCGTCGGCTTTGGCCGGCCTAGCGGTTGGCCGCTGCAAGTCGCCGGCGCTTCGAGCAGTTCGTTGTCGAGATCGCGCGAACAGGGCCTCGTCGAGCGACGATTGCGACTTCCTGGCCTTCTTGTCGGCGGGCTTCTTGTCGGGCTGCTTCTTGCCGGCATGGTCTGTCGCCATTGTCGTGTCGCTCTTCTTAGCCTGCTTCGCCGCTGGTCCGGGCGCGTCATCGGCGCGCCGCGAAGCCGGCGAGCTGGCCCGGCAACACCAGCGCGACCAGCGCCACGGACAGATGACAACGAGTTGCCAAGCGGCATCGCATCAGGATGGTTCCTTGTCAGGCTCGTCGATCGACTCCGGCGGCGGCACGTCGTCGGCCCCGGCCGGCCCTTGCCGCGCAGTCGGGGAGCTTTTCGGGATCGTCCTCGGGGTTCTCTTCAGCCGGAGCCGCCAACTTGCCGGCCAGCTCGGCGAGTTTGCCCTGTTCTCCGGCGATTTCAGCCAACTGCTGGGCGAACTTTCCAGTCGCCGCGTCGCCCCGGACGGTCAACGTGCGATATCGGCTGCTGAGGTCCTCTTGCAGGATCTTCAACAGCTTGAGCTGCGCGAGCATTGCGCGGCGTCGCCCTGGCTGCCGCCGCCGCCGCCCCCCTGCCCTGCCCCGCCGCCTTGCTGGCCTTCGCCCTGCTTGGGCGTCTGCTGGAAGGCGGTCAGCAATTGTTCGAATCGCAGCCGGGCTGCCTCCTGGGCCTCCTGGGCGCCGGCGCCCGTCTCGTGGTGCACGAGCAGCTCGGCCGCTCGGGCCATCTTCTGCGCCGCGCCGGCCAGCGCCAGGTTGATCACTTCGGCCAGCGACAGCTTCTCGGCCAGCAGCGACGTTTCGGTCTCCAGCGATTTCTGCTGCCGGGCCAGGTCGTTCACCGTGCTGAGTTGCGAGCGGCTGAAGCGGCCGGCGGCCGCCCGCAGGTTTTCCAGCCGGGCGGTTTCCTCGATGAGCTTTTTCTGCCGCTCGTGCAGGCTCTTGAGCCCGTCCTGCAGCCTGGCCAGTTGTTCGCGGGCCAGATCCTCTTCGGCCTGCCGGCGGCGTTCCGCCAATTGCTGTTGCGCTTCCTCAAGATCGCGTTCGGCTTTCTCGGCCTGCTCGGCGGCGGCACCGGCATCGCCGCGGCTGCCCGATTCGCCGGCGCGGTTCATCTTGCCGGCGGCGCCGGCCATGCTGCGGCCGGCCGCTTCGGCTTGCAGGCGCTCCAATCGCCGCGCCAGCCGCGAGGCCTCCTCCTGCAAAGCCTTCTGCTCGCGAGCCAGCCGCTCCAGCTCGCGCTTTTGCTCGGCGGTCGGTTCGTTTTTGGCCTTGGCCTCGAGATCGCGAATCCGTTTGCGCAGGCCGGTTTGTTTTTCGCGCATCGCGGTCAGCTCGCGCTCGGCTTCGCGAAGCTCTTTGACCAGCCGGCCCAGCTCCTGTTCGCGGCGGTTGGCCAAAATCGACATCAGGTCGTCGAGATCTTTGGCGATGGCCGACTGGCCCTCGGCCGCCTGGCCGAGCTGGTTGCGTTCGAGCTGTTCGCCGGCGCGGCGCATCTGGCCGGCGATGGCGCGGCGTTGGGCATGGTGCAGGCCATCGGCCACGGTCGCCGCGGCGATCGGATCGCTCTGCCCGCCCGACTTGGTCATGGCATTCATCTGTTGCTGCACTTTTTCCAACCGCCGGCTGAGCTCGGTCTGATCCAGCGCCAGCTTCTTCAAGTCGGCCTGCTGCTGCGGCTCGAGATCCTTGGTCTCGCGGCCCAGCGTCTTGGAACCGATCTCCTTGGTCGCGCGGGCAATCTCCTGCTGCTGGCGGCCGAGCGAAGCAATCTCGCGGGCAAAGCGGCGGTAGTTGTCCCATTGGCTCAAATCGCCCAGCAGCTTCTCCAGCGAGCCGATCACCTGGTCCTGATTTTCAGCCGTGGCGGCCAGCGACTGCTTGAGCTGCGCGTCAGAATCGGCTCGCGCATGGGCCGATTCGCGCTCGTCGGCGGTTTGCAGCTGCGCGGCCTTGATCAGGCTCGTCAGCTCGCGTTCGATCGTCGAGAGATGCTCGCGGCCCAGCCGGTCGAGTTCGTCGGAAACGGCCCGCATATGCCGCTCGAGATCGGGGCTGTCGACGCGATTGTTGGCCAGGTCGGCCAGGAAATCGGCGATCTGCGCCTGGACGCCTTCGCCGGGGCTGGTGAGCGAGCGCTTGACCTGGCGCTGGTTGAGCTCGGCCGACTGGGCCCGGTCGACGTCCTGCTTGGCGAGCCGGCCCACCTCGTCCAACTGGACTTCGAGCGATCGCGTCTGCCCGCGGGCGTCCTGTTGCAGCTTGAGCACCCGCTCCAACTCGGCGAAGACCGTCGCCTGCCGCTGGGCCAAGCGGTCTTCGAGCTCTTGCGGCGTGATGATCGACAATTTGCGAACGGTGCTCTTGCCGACTTGCGGCAGGTAGTCGCCGGCCGTGCCCCAGAACGTCACCTGGGCACCGGGTTTGAGCTGCAAGGAGTCGAGATCCCAGCGATGTTCGATCCGCTCGCTCTGGCCCAGGCGTCCGGCCGCCAGCAGGCCCGGCTCCTCGCGCGGGCTCGGCCTTGGCGGGGCCCTGGTAAAGCGGTACGGAAAAATCCTCGACGTCGGAGCGGTCCGAGCGATTGAAATGCAACGTGACGCTGGCCAGGGCCAAATCGTCTTTGGCCGCGACGACCAGCGGCACTTCGGCCTGCGGCGTGACGAAGATGTTGGCCGACGGTTGCTCGACGTTCACGGTCGGCGGTTCGTCGGCGACGGCACGCAACTCGAAGCGTTCGTCGGCGCCGCCGGCGAGTCCCTCGACGTCTTCGAGAATGATCCAATATGGCCCCGTCTGGTCGGCCACCAGCGGCTCGTCCGCGTCGCCGGCCAAGGAAAAGCCGTAGCTGTCCCCCGAGATCACGGCCGGCAACTCGACGCCGCCGTCGAGCCGCACCCGCGCCGAGCGAAGCTTCTTGGTCGAGGTGCCGGCCAGCGCCACGCGCGTGCCGCGGATGGCCAGGATGCTCTTTTCGCTCGACTCGACCGGCAGGCCCGTGTAGTCGGGCGGATGCAGCGTCAAGTCGAGCGTGTCGAGCCGCGGCGGCTCCAGCACTTCCAGCCGCATCCAGGGCATCGACGTGTCGTCGCCCCCCTCGGCCCGATACCAGAACGGCTGCACGACGTGCTCCTTGCGGGCCACGCGCGTGCCGCCGATCGCCTGCATCGTCTCGGAGTCTTCTTCGCCCTGCGAGCCCGTGTCGTAACGATAATGAATCCGCACCACCTCGGGCAGGCGATGCTGGGCGTCGTTGATCAGTTCGGCCTCGAACGTCTGCCCGGCCGCCAGCCGCGCCGGAGGGCGGCGAAACTCGACGCGATAGAGGCGAGGCCAGATTTCGCCGCCCAGCGGATCGACCAGCCGCGCCACGGCGATCCGCGCGCTTTCGGGTGAGGCGATCACCAGCGCCAGGGCCGCTACGCGCCGCGCAGCCGGCCGCGGCCAGCGCTCGCCGCGCCGCGCGACGGTCGAACACCTCGGCCACGTCGAGTTTCTCGACGTCGTTGGCCGTTTCCAGGATCACGGCCCGGCGCAGCACGGCCGAACCGGCCGTAGGGTCATCCTCGGGCTGCTGGAGAAACTCAACGGTGCTGGCCAGGCGATCGGCCAGCGCCGGAAAGCGTCGCTCGATGCGCCGAGCCAGCTCGACGTCGCTCAAGCGCCGCGTGAAGTTCGCCAGCCAGTAGTGCCGCAGCACCAGGCCGCGACGACCAGCACGGCCAGGCTGGCCATCAGCCGCACGCCGTGGTCCTGGTAGCGGATCAGATAGTCGGCCAGCCCCAGCACCGTGACCGTGGCGACCAGCACGGCCAGAGTCCAACCCGCGGCATACAGCACCAGCAGCAGCCGTGTCTGGCTCCGCCGCGGGCGATTAGTTTTTCGAGCGGATGCACCATGCACAAATCGTCCTTCCGACGCTTGCGATAGTCGTCGCGTCGACGATCGTCAGCCGATAAAACTCGTGGCCCGGGGTGAGACGGCCTGGTTTTGCGTCGAACTCGTTTGCAAAACCGGGACCACCCGCGGTGAGTTTGTCGGTTGGCTCGTCTGGCGCACGGTCCGCCGCCGCGTCGTTATTATAACATTCCCTTGCGTTTACGCAGAATCCATTCTCCCACGATCAGCGTCAAAAACGCCGCTAGCACCCACCAGCGGTCCCACAGCGAATAGGGTGGCAGCGTTTCGATGGGTACTTGCTGGCCCGGAGGCAAGTCGTCGAGCAGGCGATCGACTTCGCCGAGGCGGTAGAAGTGCCCGCGCGTTTCGTCGGCGGCTTGTTTCAGTTGGGCGGCGTCCATCTGCACGCGTTCCAGCTCGCCCGGCGGCGCGGTGACGAGAAAATCGGTCGAGGGGGCGCCGCCCTTCGAGCGCCGGCGTGACGAGCCAGGCGTGATAGCGGCCGTCCATTGCGCCCTCGAGCGCGCCTTCGAACACGCCGCGATCGGTGGCGTGCCGCACGAGCGTGACGCGCTGGTTCTTCTGGCCTTCGCGCTCGATCATCACGCTCACTCCCTCGTCTTCCGCCGGCGCTTCGCGCTCGTCGATGAAGCGAGCCCGCAGCCGCACCGGCTCGCCGCGTCGGTATTCGCGACGATCGACCGACAGCTCGATGGCGTGGTCCTTGCCCAGCAGCTTGGTGCGGCTCAGGTAGCGAATCGCCTGCACCCAATAGCGGGCGAAGAAGACGTCGCCCACGCGGTAGCGCCAGCGCCAGGTGTCGTCGGTGGCGTGGAACAGCACTTTGCCAGCGCCGACGTATTGCATGAGGAACAGCGGCTCGGAACGGCCGTTGCCCTCGCGCTCGGCCAGCACCCGGGCAGCCGGTTTGACGTGGCCCACCTCCAGCGACCAGTACATGGGGGGCAGATCCTGCCAGATGCGTGCCGTCTCGGCCGGCGTGTCGCCCAGTTGCATCTGCGGGCTCGCCATGCCCAGCTCGGTCGGCTCGACGACAAAGCCTTCGTCGTGCGACTGGTTCTGGCCCGAGGAGACGCTCGACAAATCGACGGGGAACAGCGGCTCGAGCGGCGTATTGCGGTAGCCGACGGGCGTGAACGACGGGCCGGCGATGAAGGCCACGCCGCCCCCCTTCTTCTCCACGAACTCGGCCAGGTTCTGCATGGCGCTGGCGCTGAGGTACGACGGATTGACGTCGCCGAAAATCACCACGTCGAAGGCGAACAACTCTTCGCGCCGAACCGGAAACACGCGCAGCGCCGTATGGTCGAGCTCCGTGTATTCCAAGTCGGCGTCTTGCAGCACGGTCTTCAGCTCGATCGTGCTGTCGCGATCGAGCATGTTCTTCAGGTAGCGGAATTCGTAGTTCGGATAGGCCTGCACCAGCAGCACCTTGATCTGTTCCTTGCGGACGCTCACCAGCCGCTGCTGGCGGTTGTTTTCGCTTTGGGCTTCGTCGGCCATTGGCTCGACTTCGACGACGTACTCGAACTGCCCGACCTTCGTGGGCCGGTATGGCAACTGCACGCGCTCGCTCTGGCCGTCTGCGGCGAGCGTGACCTTGGTTTCGGCCAGCACTGCCGGATCGTCCTTCTCGCGCAGCACGACGGTGGCCGTCTTGCCGGCCAGACCGGTGGCGGTGAGCTTGAACTGGAAGTTGACGACGTCGTCGACGAACACCACTTCGTCGACGAGCAAGTCGGCCAGCTCGACGTCGCGCACCGGCTGCTCGCTGCCCAGGCCGACGGTGAACAGCGGGACTCCCTTGTGCCGGGCCCCGCGGGCCGCCTCGGCCAGGCTTGGGCCGTCGGTGTTGATGCCGTCGGTCACCAGCACGATCGCGGCCGGCGGCGTGCCGCGCAAGTCGCCCAACACGTGCCTCAGCCCGGCCCCCAGCCGGCTGCTTTCGCCGCGAGGCTCGAGCGCTTCGGTCGCCTGTTGCAATTCGGCCAAGGAGCCGTGCTGGGCCCGCGCAGCGCCGGAGACGAAATAGAGATTCAACCGGTAGCGCCGCTCGATGGCCGTCAGCAGGTCGTTGCCGCCGGGCAACAGCACGCTCTTAGCCAGCGCCAGCCGGTCGTGGCGCTGGTCATCGGCCGACTTCAATCGCCTGGCCACCAGGCTTTCGAGCTTCTTGTCATCGTAGCGATCTTCAATGCCCATGCTGGCCGAGTCGTCGACAACCACGGCCACGGTCGGCAGTCCGGTGCGGCGCAGCGACAAGCGAAACTCGGCGATCATCAGGGCCACGAGCACGATCAGCGCCAGCCGCATGCCGATCAACAACGCCTTGAGCGCGCGGCCCGCCGCGGTTCCTTCCCGCGCATAGACGTAAGCGACGCAGGTTACCACCACGATGGCGGCCAGCAGCGTCACCCAGGGCGCCCAGCGCCAGGTGTTTTCCAGGCTCCAGAGCGTGCCCTCGCCCGGGCTGGCGGCATCGATGCCGAGCCATCGCTCGAGCCAGTCGGGTACGGTGCCGCTCATGAGGATGCTCGTCCGAATCGCCAGGCCAGAATCGTCTCGACGAATAACAGCCCCAACACGATGTAGAGAAGTGACTTGTGCAAGCCGCTGCGCTGGGCGATGGCGGGCACCCCGGACTCGTCTGCGCTGGCGCGGCCGTGGGTCGAGAACTCGCGAGGCAGTTCCTCCGGCGAGATCCTGCGCCAAGTCGCTTTCGGCCGTGTTGACGTTGACGGCGTAGGCTTCGTCGCGCGACACCGCGCGCCGATCTCGACGCGGTAGACGCCGCTTTGCGAGGTATCGCCAAACGACCAGCGGCTGGTCTGCTGGTCGAGCGCCATCCGCACTTCGTCGCGCTGGGCGGAGGGCGTGGTGACGAACACTTCGGGCCGGGTGGCCACGGCGTCGAGCCATTCGCCCAGCGGCTGGCCCACGGCCAGGTTGTGCTCGGCCATCCGCCCGCGAACCGCCAGCGCGAGCATCTCCTGCACCAGCGGTACGAAGCTCGGCCAGATGGGCAGGGTCGTCCAGTAATTGCCGGCGGCGTCGACCGACGACAGCGAACCTTCGGTGGCCACCAGAATCGAGCAGCCCTGGTGGATCGAGGCCTCGACGATCGCCGGGTCGCCGCCCGAAAAGGCCAGCGCCACCCGTGCGTTTTCATCGGGCGCCAGGCGGAAATACTTGTAGACCGGGGTCGTCAACAACCCCGACTGCTCGCGCCCTGAAACACTTTTAACAGGGGATGGCGGTAGCCCAGCGGGTCGAAGCGATACTGCGCCTCGGAAACGAGCTCCTTGAGCTGCGCGGGCAGCACTTTCGGGCCTCGCGGGCCGGCCAGCTCGCGGTTGTAGCGCTCGGCGCACACCTGGTCGCCGAGAAGGAAGATCAGCCCGCCGCCGCGCTTGAGCACGTTTTCCAGCACGCGGGCTTCATTGGCGGTGAACTGCGCCACGTTGCACAGCACGACGCAGTCGTAGCGGGCCAGGTCGCGCTCGACCAGCCCGCTTTCGGCCACGACTTCCGGCTCGATGACGCTGGGCACGGCCAGTTCGCCGGCCGACGGATTGAGCGCCAGCGCCACGTAATCGGCAGCGCCCGACATTTCGCCGCCGGCGGGCTTGCCGTTGACGCACAGCACGCGGACGTGGTCTTTGACCGGCACCGACAACCAGCGATGGTTGTCGACGTCCAACAGGTCTCCTCCCAGCTCCAGCTCGACCACGTGATCGCCGGGACTATCGAAGCGATGAGTAAATGTCACGCTCGCCGTTTCGCCGGCAGGCACGTCGACGTGGGCTTCCTTGGCGCGATGGCCGTCGACGTTCCACACCACGGGATGGCGATTGCGCGGCTGCGCCGAAATTGCGCACCTGGGCGGTGAACGTCGCCTCGCCGGCCGTGGTGACGTAAGCGTCGCCGGCCGACAGCCGGGTGACGGCGAGATTCTCGCTACCCCCCTGCCCCAGGTCGACCACGACCAGCGCCGCCTCGCGAGCCAGCTTCGCCACGTGCTCGTGGTAGGCCGTGGTTTGCGCGTCGCGCACGTCGGGCAGCCAGGTGTTGCGCCCCAAATCGGTGAGGAAAAAGACTTCCTTGCGCGGCAGGTTCGAACCGCTGGCGCTGAGAATCCGCTCGACTTCGACCAGCGTGGCGGGCAGGTTCGCGCCAGCGTGGGGCAGCTTGAGGTTTTCGATCTCGTCGAGAAAGTCGTGCTGTTCGATCGCCGGCGACGCGACCACGGCTACGGGCGGCTCGCCCATCACGACCAGTGCGAACGCGTCGCCCTGCGAACTGTCCTTGACGATTTGGGCGGCGAACTGCTTGGCCCGATCGAAGCGGCTCTTGTCGGCGGGCCGGTAACCCATCGAGTAGCTGCCATCGAGGACCAGCACCTTGAGCGTGCGCTCGCCGGCCACGAAACCGAGGCCAGCCTTTTCCAGAAAAGGCTGAGCCACGGCCAGCACCAGCAGGGCCACGAGCGCCGTGCGAATCGCCAGGAGCAGCCATTGTTCGAGCCGCATGCGGCGCGAATTCTTCTTCATCGCGGCCAGGAGGAAATCGATGGCCGCCCAGGGCACCTCGCGAAACCGCCGCTTGTTCCACAAGTGGATCAGGATCGGCGCAGCCGCGGCCCCCAGCCAGCCCAGCATCAGCAGGTTGGCAAAACCGAACGCGAATAACGGGGCGTTTGCCATCATGTTCGCTTCACTTTGCCCGGCTGAGACGCGAGGCCAGGTAGCTCGACAGCGCCACGTCGAGCGGCTGATCGGTGCGCAAGAGCACGTAGTCGACGCGCTGCGAGCGACAGCCGCGGCGGACCGCGTGCAGGAATTTTTCGAACTCGGCCAGGTAGGCCTTGCGCAGTGGCGCGGGGGTCGGTCAGCACGTCGGCCAACTGCTCCAGCCCGTGAAACAGCGTGGTCTGGCGGAAAGGGAAATCGAGCTCGGCCGGATCGAGCACTTGGAACACGACCACCTCGTGGCGGCGATGGCGGAAGTGCTTCAAACCGGCCAACAGCGACGGCACGTCGTCGAACAAGTCGCTGAGCACGATCACCAGCCCGCGGCGCTTCAGCCGTTCGGCCAGGTCGTGAAAGATCGGCCCGGCGTGCGTCTTGCGGCGCGGCTGCACGTTTTCCATGACGTGCAGCAGTTGCTTCAAGTGCGAGGGGTTGCTGCTGGCGCGGACCAGCGCGCGGATTTCGTCGTCGAACGTCACCAGGCCCACGCTGTCCTGCTGTTCAAGAATCATGTAGGCCAGCGAGGCCGCCACGCACTGGGCGTACTCGAGCTTCGACAGCGGCGCCTCGGCGCTCTGGTAGCGCATGCTTTCGCTGGCATCCAACAGCAGGTAGCTGATCAGATTGGTCTCTTCCTCGTACTGCTTGAGATAGAACTTGTCCGTCTTGCCGAAGACTTTCCAATCGACGATAGCGCAGGTCGTCGCCGGGCACGTACTCGCGATGCTCGGCGAACTCGACGGAGAAGCCGTGGTATGGGCTGCGATGCACGCCCGAGACGTAGCCCTCGACGATCGAGCGGGCCCGCAGCTCCAAGCCTTGCAGCTTAGCCAGCGTCTGCGGATCTAAAAATTTGGGGCTGTTTGCCACGGGTGGCGTTCTCGTCGGCTTCGACAGGAATGGTTTCGATCAGGCGGCGCACGATGTCGTCGGGCTTGACGCCCTCGGCCTCGGCATTGAAGTTGGTCATGATGCGATGCCGCAGCACGGGCGGCGCCACGCTGCGGATGTCTTCGGTGGTGACGAAGTAGCGGCCGTGCAGCACGGCCCGCGCCTTGGCCCCCAGCACCAGGTACTGGCTGGCCCGCGGGCCGGCGCCCCAAGTGACGTAGTCGTCGATGAAATCGGGCACTGTGCCCTTCTCGCGCCGCGTGGCCCGCGTCAGGTGCAGCGCGTAGCGGGCGATGTGATCGGCCACCGGCACGCGGCGGACGATGTGCGGCCAGCTCGACGATGTCGGCCGCGGCCAGCGTGGGCGTGACCTGAGCGGTCGTGTCGGTCGTCGTCTGCTTGACGATCTGCAGCTCTTCCTCCTCGTCCGGGTAGTCGACGAACACGTTGAACATGAAACGGTCGAGCTGCGCCTCGGGCAGCGGGTAGGTTCCTTCCTGCTCGATCGGGTTCTGCGTGGCCAGCACGAAGAACGGCTCTTCCAGCGGTGGCGCTTGCCGCCCACGGTGACCTGGTGCTCCTGCATTGCTTCCAACAGCGCCGCCTGCGTCTTGGGAGGCGTGCGGTTGATTTCGTCGGCCAACATCACGTTGGCGAAGATCGGCCCCTCGAGAAAGCGGAACTCGCGCGTGCCGGTGGCCTTGTCTTCCTGGATCACTTCGGTGCCGGTGATGTCGGCCGGCATCAGGTCGGGCGTGAACTGGATGCGGCTGAACTTCAGCGACAGCGAGTCGGCCAGCGTGCGAATCATCAAGCGTCTTGGCCAGGCCCGGCACGCCCACGAGCAGGCAATGGCCGCGGGCGAACATCGCGATCAGCAGCTCCTCGATGACGCTGCTGTTGGCCGACGATCACCTTGGCCAGCTCGCGCGGTGATCCGCCGGAACGCGTCGTTGAGTTTCTGCACGCGCTGGACGTCGTCGTCTTCGAGCATGGGTGTGTTCCAAAAGGTTTTGAGGATGATTATCGGGCGAATCTCGCGGGCATTCCTTCGTCCGTTTCTTACGGCGGCGAGTCGACCCTGGGGTTTGATCGGCACCAGAGCGGCGGAGGTCGTTCGCCGAGGGGCCTCGGGCGCACGGCGGCCGCGCTCGAAGGCGTACAACTTGTCTGGCGCGGCGATCAGCAGCAGGTTGCCCGCCACAACCAGGTTGCCGCCGGCCGCGCCGCGGCCTTCGACCAGGGGAATCGGATCGCGCTCGATCGTGCGCCGCGGCAGCACGGCCTGGTCGAAAACGTACAGCTCGTCGCGCGTGGGCCACAGCACCAGGTCGCCCACCAGCGACCCCGCGGCCATAGCCCGAGGGAGAGGTGGCGGGCCAATGCTTGACGACTTTGCCCCCTTCGGCGTCGATCCACCACAGCGAATCGCCGCTGGCCAGCAGGTTGCCGTGGCCGACGCCCAACAGGTGCACGGCGTCTTCCGGCAGGTGGCTCTCCCAGGCGAGCGCGCCGGTGGCGGCGTCGAGCGCGAAGATCGATTCGCAATCGGCCGGCGCCGCCAGCACCAGGCCTCGATAGTAAATGCACGGATTCAGATCGCGATAGAAATGGGCCGTGCGCTTGTCGCGGCCGTCGGGCGTGGCGTTCTGGGCCCGCGGATAGACGTTGGCCCACAGCAGCCTGCCGTCGCCGGCCGCCACGGCGGCCACGGCGCCCAGGTTCGTGTTGCAATAGAGGATGCCGTCGTGCAGCGTCAGCAGGTTGTGGGTGATCTCCTCGGCCTGGCCGCCGCCGGGCGTTTCGGCCGCGCAGATCATCGTCCGCCAGCGGCGGCGGCCGGTCTCGGCGTCGAAGCAGGCCACGTGAACCTGCGGCCGCACGTCGCTCTTGCGCATGGCGACGTACACGTCCGATCCCTCGGCCAGCGGCGAGCCTTCGAAGGCCCACTTGTCGTCGTCGTCGGTGCCACGCTCGCGGGCGCCGGGAATCGTCCACACCACTTTGCCTTGCGCTCGCAGGTCGAGACACACCAGGTAGCCGCTGGTGCGGCTGTCGGCCAGCTCCATCGGCCGCGTGGTGATCTGCGAGCCCATGCGGGCATAGAGCCGGCCATCGTGGGCCGTCATCGTGAAGCGGGCCACGCCCAGGCCGCCGGCGAAGCGGCCGCTGCCCATCGCGCTGTTCTCGCCTTCGAAGATTTCGCCCCGCTCGTGCTTCGGATCGGCCACGGGCCAGGCCGGCTCGCCCGTCTTGGCGTCGAAGGCGAATATCTTCGTCTGGTTGTTCACCAGCACGAGTCGTTCGGCCACGATCGGATGGTAGCTCAACAGCCCTTGCGCATCCTCGCCGACGCGCCGCAAACTATGGCCGCGCATCGAGCGCTGCCGGCGGTCAGCGGCTCGCCCAAGCTGATCGGATCCCAGGCGGCTGCGCCAAGTCGAACCGTCCCGGCGCGACCTTGGTGCGCGCGGGCGAACCGGCGAACGTCGGCCAGTCGTCCGAGGGCATGGGCCGGGGCCAGTTTTCGGCCGCATCGGCCAGGGCCCCCAGGGCTTCGGCGTAGTTCACTTCGCGTCCGGCCAACCGCCCCTCGGCTCGGGGATGAAGTTTTTCGAATGTCCGTAGCTCGCTTCGCGCGGGGCCAGCGAGCCTTCCATGATCGACGCCAGCACCAGCCGCGCTCGAATCGCTGACTTTGGCAAATCGCTGCCCGGATAGGCCAGACGCGTGGAGGGCAACTGCTGGTGCTTCCAGAATCGCACCAGCCGCTCGGCTACTTCGTCGCTTACCACGCCCTCGCCGTGCAGCTCGTAGGCCCGGGGCTTCGCCGCCGGATCGAGCGCGTACCAGGTGTCGAGGAGCCTGGCATCGTCGGGCGACAAGCCTTGCTGGCCGCGGGCCGCTTCGAAACGATCGGCCGGCACCCGCGCCGGCGGCGACTCGATGAGCTGTTCCCAATAGCCGCGGGCCGCGCCGAAGTGCCCCCGTTCGAGCTCGATTTCGCCCAAAGCCCACAGGGCATCGTCGCCCGAGGTGCTCGCGAACATCGTGTCGAGCAGCTTGGCCAGCCGGGTGGGGTCGCGGCGCCGAGCCCCTCTTCGTACCATTTGCGCCAGCGGGTCGACGCGCTGGCGATACAGGGCCAGCGTTTCGTCCGGCAGCGAGGCGATTTGCACCTGGCAGTAACGCGCCAGGTTGACGTAGCGGCCGGGCACCAGCGCGATCATCTTCGCCGCGTGGTCCTCCATCAACTGGCGGAGCGTTTCCACCGCTTCGTCCCACTGGTGGTCGGCGACGTAGGCCTTGACCCGTTCGAGATGGGCCCGCACGCTGCTGTCGGCTTCGTCGAGCGTAACTGCCGAGGAAAGCTCGATGGCGGCCGGCCGGAACTGCCCGCGAGCAGGCGAGCTGGCCAGCGGCGTCAACAGGCCGAGCGCCGCCAGGCAGGCTGCCACGCTGAATCGGCCCGAGCGGCTCATTTGACTGGGTCCTTTGGGCGCGCCGCAGAAGGCGGCCAAACGGAGTCCCGCTCCTGCCTTCCTTGGCGCGAGCCGTGGGATGGAAAGTGCTCCAAAAGTCACGCGGCGCGGCTGCTTGCAGACTGCAGGCCAATTATAGGTGGGTGGTCGCGCCGCGGAAAGCACGAAAAGCGGCCGCCGCGGCGGCCAGACAAGCTAAAAGCGCAGTTTTTTTGCCGCGTTGCATGCGGCCGCCCCCCGGCCAACCGCCCGTCGCGCGCGTTAGGGAGTATCGCGCTGGAGGATCACGCCGATGCCAAAGATGCACGCCCCCGCCACGAGCATTGTCAGCATCTGGCCCAGCGTGATCGCATTGGTCAATTGCAAGAAACTGCCCAAGGGCAGCACGGCCAGTCCTACCATTTGCAGAGCCCGGCCGAAGCTGCGCATGAATCCGACTACCCGGGGCGAAGCACCACCTTTGTCAACGCGCGTGGGCCCATCATAATGGCCGATAGACGCTTTGACGAGTGTCGGCTTTGGGGAGCGGTGCGAGAGCCAGCATGGCGCGAGGCAAAACCTACTGGACCATGCTCTACCGGGCCTGGCGGCTGCGCTGCCCGCGCTGTGGATGCGAGCGGCTGTTCAAGAGCCCCTTTCGCATGCATGAAGCATGCGCCCATTGCCAGTTGCGCTACGAGCGCGAGCCGGGCTACTTCCTGGGCTCGATCTACATCAACTACGGGCTGACCGCAGTGCTGGCCACGATCGCCTACTTCGTGCTGTTCTTCACCGAGTGGATCGACGGCGAGGCGGCCAGGTGGATCGTGCTGGCCTTCGCGATCGTGTTTCCAATGTGGTTCTTTCGCTACGCGCAGCCTGTGGCTGGGTTTCGATCACTTCTGGGACCCGGGTGACGAAGAAAGTGAGGTGGCGCCGAAAGCGCGATGCGTGGCGAGCCCCGAACGTAAGCTCGGGGATTCGTAGGGACGCCGCGCTGAGCGATGCTGCAAGTCCCCGAGATCACGCTCGGGGCTCGTCGGCACTCGAGGTCGCGCGTCAGCCGCGGCTTTCGTCGTCGGCCTGGGCTTTGGCTTCGGCCTGACGGCGCTGCTCGTTCTTCACGGCGCGGTAGGCCATGAAACTGAACGTGCCGATGATCGCGAAGGGCATCGACATCATGAACAGGATGCTGTAGTAGATGCCGCGGGCCAGGTCGCCGTGCTCGCCGTCGCCGGCCAATGCCGCTTGGCAACTCGGACAAGCCGACGCCACGCCGGGCGTCGCCACTAGCACCACCAGCGCGAGCGAAAGAATCGTCGCCGAGAGGACCAAGGTACGAATGCTTGGCGTGGTCGATTTCATGGCGAGCGAACCTCGAAGTTCTCTGGGCCGGCCGTCGCCGGGCGAACGCCCTCGATTATAGAGTCCGCCGCCGGCGCTGGATAGATGTGGTAGAGCATGACGTAAATCAAGACTCCCGTTACGGAAACATACAACCATATCGGAAAGGTCCAGCGGGCCAGTTGACGATGTTTTTGCCGCCGGTCCTTGAGGCCCAGCCAGATCGTGATTCCGGCCAGCACTGGCACCGTGGCCGCCAGCACGACGTGCGAAGCCAGCATCGCCAGGTAAAAGGCCCGTACGTTGGCCGGCCCCTGAAACCTCACTCTGCCCACCTGGAAGTGATAGAGCAGGTAGCAGGCCAGAAAGACGATCGAGACGCCGAACGCGGTGAGCATCGCCCATTTGTGGGGCCGCTCGCGGCGAGCCTTGATCAGCAGCCAGCCGGCCACCAGCAGCACGGCCGCCGTGGCATTGAGCGTGGCATTGACGGCCGGCAGATGTTCGACGGAGAAATTCACGGCGCGCTCGCTTGGGGCTCGGCTGGTGCGTCAGTGGCCGGCTCGGAGCCCGGTGGTTCGCCCGGGGCGGCCGCGTCGGCCGGCTCGGCTTCGACCTGCTCGATCAACTTTTCCAGCAACTCGACGTGGTGCGGTTCGGTCAGGCGGAACCCGCCGCGGACGCGGCCGCCGCGATCGACGACAAAAGCCCGGTCGGAGTGCGTCTGGCGATCGAGACCGACACGGAAGAAGTCGTTGGCGATCTGCTGCAGCAGCTTGAAGTCGCCGGTCAAAAAAGTCCACCGCGCGGGATCGGCGTGGAAGTGCTCGGCATACTTCTTCAAGGCTTCGGGCGTGTCGTTTTGCGGATCGCAGGTGAGGCTGACGTAGCGCACCTGGCTGTCGGGGTGCGTGCGCTGGATTTCGGCCAGCGTCTGGTTGAGCTTCCAGCAGGTGCCGGGGCAGTTCGTGAAGAAGTAGCTGGCCACCCAGACATTACCGTTTAGCGATTTGGAGTCGAACGGCTGGCCGTTTTCGTCGGTGAGCACGAACTCTTTGAGCGGCGGTCCGGCCGGCGGCGTCCAGGGCTGGCTGGAGGCCGAGGCGTGTTCACCCGGCGGCAAGCCGGCGGTGTCGTTTTGCTGGTAGCGCCACCAAACGAACGAGCCGTAGACGCAAGCCAACGTGGTGGCCAGCAGCAGCCAATACTTGAAGGCCGAAGTGTTCATAACAAATCTCCCGTAGTCCGCCGGCCAGCAACGGCCCAGGCGGCAGCGAACATCGCGGCGGCAAACACCAGCGTCACCAACCAGCACGTCGTCATGCCGGGCAAATCGGGCGGCAGCGGCGCGTCGCTCGCGCCCCAATAAATCAATCGCCGCAGGGCCGCCACGCCGTACGTCAGCGGGTTGGCCCACATCACGAACCCCAACGCCGACTGCGTCCAACTTGCGCGCCGCCAATTCGTGGAATCGGAAAGAACGCGCCGCTCAGCAGCCACATCGGCATCAAGAACACGCTCATCATGGCATGAAAGCCTTGCGTCGAATCCATCCGCCAGGCGATCACGAAGCCCAGCGCCGTCAGCGCCAGCGAGATCAAGGCCAAGAGCAACACGATCGCCGCCACGCCCAACAGCGTGAACGGCACGGCCAATGTCACTCCCGAGCACGAGAAAGGCCAGCCCCTCGACCAGCGCGATCAGCGAGCCGCCCAGGATCTTGCCCAGCACCATGGCCCACCGCGGCACGGGCGCCACGAGCACCGACTGCAAGAAGCCTTCGCGGCGATCCTCGATGATCGAGATCGTGGTGAAGATGGCCGTGAACAGCAGGATCAGCACCAGCGAGCCGGGAAAAAGTATTCGGCGTAGCTCACGCCTCGGCCCCCTGCCCCGCCATGCGGAACGTCTGCCCCAGGCCCGCGCCGAACAGCAGCCAGAAGATGATCGGCTGGCCGATCGCCCCGAACACGCGGTTCGGCTGGCGCACGAAGCGGACCCATTCGCGCTGGCAAAGCGTGGCCGCGGCCAGCCACGGCCGGCTGGCGAACGTCGGTGACGTGCCGGCACGCGTCGTTTCCAGGGTTGCTTGTGCCATCGTGATTTACCTCGCCGCCACGGCCTCGGCCTCGTCGGCCGATTGCCAGAAGCGATGGCCCGTGCGGGCGATGAACACGTCTTCCAGAGTCGGCTTGCCGAGCGTCACGGCTTCGATCTGGCCGCCGAAGGCCTCGACCAGCCGGGCGATCCACTGGTGGCCGTCGGCCTGCTCGAGCCGCACCGCGCCGTCCACGATCTGCGGCTCGCAGCCCGAACCGTCCGCCGATGGCGGCGGCCAACCGCGGGGCATCGGCCGTGCGAATCGTGATCGAGTCGCCGCCGACCGTGGCCCGCAGGGCATCGGGCGTGTCGAGCGCCACCAGGCGGCCTTCGCTCAGGATCGCGATGCGGTCGGCCCGTTCGGCTTCTTCCAGCAGGTGGGTGGTGAGCACCACGGTCACGCCGTCGCTCATCGCGCAGCGTGTGCAGATAGTTCCACAGATCGCTGCGGGCGGCCGGATCGAGGCCGGTGCTGGGCTCGTCGAGCAACAGCAGTCGCGGATGGTGCAACAGGCCCTTGGCCAACTCGACGCGCCGCCGCAGCCCGCCGAAAGGGTTTCGACCAGGTCGCCGCGCCGGTCGGCGATGCCCAGGCGCGGAGCATTTCGTCCGATGCGCTGGCCGAGCGCGCTGCCGCTCAGGCCGTACAGGTGGCCCTGGTGGCGGAGGTTTTCGGCCACGGTCAGTTTCTTGTCGAGGCTGGGCGCCTGGAACACGACGCCGATCGCGCCGCGAGCGGCGAAGTTCTGGCGGCGCAGATCGAAGCCCAACAGGTCGGATGTCGCCCTGCTGGATGGGGATCAACGTCGAGAGCAGGCGAAACAGGGTCGTCTTGCCGCCGCCGTTGGGGCCCAGGAAGACGAAGATCTCGCCGCGGGCCACCTCCAGCGTCAGGTCGTCGAGCGCCGGCGCGAGCCGTAATGGTGCGTGACGTGGGAAACGTGAATCGCCGCGGAGTCGCTCATCGAACGCCTCAAGGAATACCGTCGCCGGCCGCAAGCTTCGAGACACACCCGTCGAAAAACGCGGCCGCGCCGGTTGGCTGAATTCTACGCAACGGCTCGGGGGCCGGCAGGCGGCGGAAGCGGTTTTTCGCCGTGGAATCGTTCGCGTTGCAAGTCGCTGCGCGCCCGATCGGTGCGCGCTCGATCTTCGCGATCGGGTGGCGTTTTCGCGGTCCGATTATTCGTGGTGTGCCGGCGCGTGTTCTTCGGAGTGCGGCTCGCCGGCCTTGACCCGTGAGGCACCATGCTCGTCCGCCTCGGGCGGCTCGGCCATCTGCGCCTGCCGCTCCTCGGCCAGCCAGTGCGATCGCAGGCCGATATCGGGCACCAGGGCCAGGATCAAGAAAATCGACATCACGGCGGCCGGCACCGTCAGCACGTATTTCCAGTTGGCCTCGTACTTGACGTGCATGAAAAACAGGATCACCAGCATGGCCTTGGTGCACGAGACGGCCATCATGAAGGCCCAGCCGATCTTCGGCTGATCGTGGAACGGCCAGTACTCGGAATAGGTGAAGAACGAGGCCCCGGTGAGCACGCACAGCGCCAGGAACACGTAAATGTACTTGGCGATCCCGCCGTGGTCGCCGTGGCGCGTGGTGGGCGGCGTCGTGAGCGTGGGCCGAAAAGGCAGTGTCGGTCATCGGGCTAGGACTCCGAGGGCTGGCGATCCTTGAGGTTGCGCGGCCCGTGGAAAAAGTGTGTGCTCTTTAAAACAGGTACAACAGCGGGAACAGGAAAATCCAGACTAGGTCGACGAAGTGCCAGTACAGGCCGATGTTTTCGATGAACCCGGCCGCCGCGACGCCCAGCGTCATGGGAACCATGAGGGCGAACACGATCAGCCCGACCAGCACGTGCAACGCGTGGAACCCGGTCAACAGGAAGTAGGTGCTGGCCCACATGTTGCCGCCGGGAATCACGATCGGCAGCCGCAGCCAAGGGTGTTCGTGGTTCAGGCCGTGTTCTTCGTGTTGATGTCGGGTCTTGGGCAGAGTCATGATTTCGTCGGCCAGCGCGGCGACGTCGGCGCGGCGGGCCGCCGGGTCGGCAGCCGTGGCGGCGTTGATTTCGATCTGCTGTTCTTTGGCCTTCAGGTCGGTGACAAGCTTCTGCTTTTCCTGCAGTTCGACGATCGTGGGGTCCTCATCGGCGTTGACGCCCTCGGCCAGTTTTTCGCGGCGGGCCGACTCCTCGGTCTTCAATTGGGTGTCGAGCGCCTCGAGACGCAACCGCACCGCCGAGGCGTAGTACAGATCGGGCTTTTCATAGATCAGGCTGTGCGGCTTGAACGGGTAAATGCCGTGCGCGAACTTGGCGTTGTACTCGTAGGCCTTCACGCCCAGGAACAAGCTGCCCAGCGCGAAGGTAACCAGCAGCCACAGCTTGGCCACGCCCGGGCGGTTGGCCCGTGCGCTTTCCAGGGCCAGCACGATGCTCACGCTGGAGCAGATCAGCACGAAGGTGTTGAAGGCCCCGATCGGCTCGCTCAAGTGCACTTCGGAGGGGATGGGCCAGGTGGGGGCCCCGAACCGCAGCACGATGTACGTGCCGATCAACCCGGCGAAGAACATGATTTCGGTCGACAGGAACAGCCACACGATCAGCTTGCCGTTGGGAATCGGCAGGCCGGGATGGTATTGCAGCGGGCCGTGTTGGGCGTGTCCGGCCGCGGCGTGCGAATCGGGATGGAGCGAAGCTTCGGCCATGTCAGTCGAATCTCAAATCGTGGTTACGAATCGAACGAAAAAATCGCGCACCTCACGCCAGCGGACCCAGCACCAACAGGCCCAGCATGGCCGGTAGGTAAATGAGCGAAGCCAACAACAGCCGCCGCGCCGAGCGCTCGCTGCGCCCGGCAAAAAACGCGATCGCGCAGCCAACTGCGCGACGCCCAGCACCACGGCCCAGGCAAAGTAGATTCCCGCGCCCGGCATCGTCAGGCACGGCACCAGGCTGACTGGGATCAGAACCAGCGCCGAGACCATCGCCTGCGCACCGGCCCGCTGGCCGCTAGCGTCGACGGTGGTCAACATCTTCAATCCCGCGCCGGCATATTGCCCGCGGTAGATCCAGGCGATGGCCATGAAGTGCGGAAACTGCCAGATGAACACCAGCAGGAACAGCGCCCAGGCCCGCAGGTCGAGCTGGGCGCCGACGGCGGCCCAGCCCATCAAGGCCGGCAGGGCTCCGGCGACGGCGCCCACCGGCGTGTTGCTGGCGGTGCGGGTCTTCAGCGGCGTGTAGATCCAAACGTAAATCGCCCAAGTGAGCAGGCCCAACAAGGCGGTGGTGGGATTGACGGCCAGGGCCAGGTAGGCCGTGCCCGCGACGATCGTCACCATGCCCAGCGTCGCGACTTCGCCCGTCGACAGCCGTCCGGCCGGCAAGGGGCGATCCGCGGTCCGCGGCATCAGGGCGTCGCTGTCGCGCTCCAGCAATTGATTGAGCGCGCTGGCACTGGTGGCCACCAGCAGCGTGCCGGCCAGCGTGTTGAACAGCAGCCAACCGTCGGGTGGACCCCAGCCGGCCACCACGGCCGCCACGGCCACGGTGACCAGCACCATCAGCGTGATCCGCGGCTTGGTCAACTCGACGTAGTCGAACAGCCGGGACCAGCGTGTCGCGCGGCGATCTTCCAAAGCCAGCGTGGTCGTGCTCATCGCGCGGCCTCCGCCAGCCAGGGGCTGGCCGCTTCGACGCGCTTGCGGGTAAAGGCAAATCGCAGGCTGCGCAGCGAGACCAACAGACTCACAGCCAGGATGGCCGATCCGGTGGCCACGTGTGCCGTCGTGATCCAGGCCTGCTGGCGGCCGTCGGCCACGACCGTGTAGCCGGCGGCAAACCCATAGTCGCCCAGCCAGGCCGGCCAGCCGTACTTCGTCACCCAGGTGGCCGCGCCCAGCACGACTTGCAGGCCGATCAAGGCCAGCAGGCCCGCGGCCGGACGCACGAGCGACCCTTCGCGGCGATGGGTGCGAAAGACGCGGGCCGCCAACAGCGCGATGTGCACCACCAGCGCAGCCGCGATTCCCAGGTGAAAGGCCAGCGCCATGCGAAACTCGCCCGGGCCGGTGCCGGCCGGCAGATGGCGCAATTGCGAGCCGAGCACCAATTGGCAATACGCCAACAGCGTGGTCAACACGGCCAGTCGTCCGATCGGCTCCAGGCCCGCGCTCTCGTCGGCCGCGCCGTGCTGCCAGCGCCGCGACGTGACGACGGCCATGCGCCACGGTCAGCGCGAAAAACGCCGGCCCGACGCAACCGTGAATGCGAGCCAGTTGCACTTCGTTGTCGATCACCCGCAACCCGCCCAGCGCCTTGAAACAATACGCCCGCCAGCGCCGCCAGGCCCAGGCCGCGAACCAGCCGGCGGCACGGCGTGGACCAGGTCGAGACAACAAAGCCGATCGTGATCAGCCCGACCATCGATGCGAACAGGCGGTGGCCATGTTCGACGAACAGTTTCCACGGCCCGTCGATCCAGGTCGCAAGCGGATAGAGGAACAAGTTGTAACCGTAAGTATTCGGCCAGTCGGGCACGGCCATGCCGGCGCCGTAGGTGGTCACCAGCCCGCCGATCCAGATCAGAGGAAAGGTGGCCGCCACCAGGGCAACGGCGAAGCGATGCGGCCAGGGGCTTTCAAGTTGGATCGGCGAGGCGTTCACGGTGGGCGACACGTTAGCGCGTTATATCAGTGAAAAACGTTCAAAGGACGCCGATCAATGAGCCGAAGGCTCGGTTCCCTCATCGCCGGGCTTCTCTTGGGGCGGTTCGGTTTGCGGGTAGTAGTCGGTGCTGACTTCCGGCGAGCCGTATTCGTAGGGGCCGCGGTGCACGACTGGCTGGAAATCGAAGTTGCCGTGGCCCGGCGGGCTGGGAGCCTGCCATTCCAGTCCGTTGGCGTGCCACGGATTGCGCCCGGCCTTGGGGCCCAGGAACATGCTGAGAATGAAGTTCGTGGCGAAGATCACCTGCGTGGCCACCATGCCGATGGCGCACCAGGTCATGAAGCCGTTCAAGGGCTGCAGGTGGTGGAACGTCTGGTAATGGTAAGGATCGGCCAGACGGCGGGGAAAGCCGACGACGCCCAGGATGTGCATCGTGAAGAAAGTGCCGTTCAAGAACAGGAACGTGAGCAGGAAGTGGACCTTGCCCCAGTTGTCGTTCATCATCCGGCCGAACATCTTTGGATACCAGAAGTAGATCGCGCCGAACACACCCATCGCCGTACCGCTGAAGAGCACGTAGTGGAAGTGGGCCACGATGAAGTAGGTGTCGTGGATGAAGATGTCGACCGGCGTGGCGGCCATGAAGATGCCCGACAGACCGCCGATGATGAACATCGAGACGAACGACAGGGCGAACAGCATGGGAGTGGTGAACTGGACGTTGCCGCCCCAGACGGTGCCCAGCCAGTTGAAGGTCTTGATGGCGCTGGGCAGCGCGATCATCATCGTCGACACCATGAAGGTCATCCCCAGGGCCGGGTTCATGCCGGAGACGAACATGTGGTGGCCCCACACGATGAAACCCAGCCCCGCGATGCCGGCGATCGAGTAGACCATCGGCTTGTAGCCGAACAGCGGCTTGCGAGCGAAGCAGGAGATTATGTCGGAGACCATGCCCATGGCCGGCAGGATCATGATGTAGACAGCCGGGTGGGAATAGAACCAGAACAGGTGCTGCCAGAGCAGCGGCTGGCCGCCGCCCGAGGCGATGGCCGAGTTGTTGGCCGACCAGCCGTCGGGAATGAAGAATCCCGTACCCAGCGTGCGATCCATCAGTTGCATGAAGCCGGCAGCCGTGAGCACCGGCAGGGCGAAAGCCTGCAGGATGGCCGTGATGAACATGGCCCAAATCGTCATCGGCAGGCGGAACATTGTCATGCCGGGTGCCCGCATCTGGATGATCGTGGTCATGTAGTTGATCGAGCCCATCATCGACGAGACGCCGACGAACGTCAGCCCGATCAGCCACAGCGTCTGGCCGTTGAGGGCCGTGAGCGACAGCGGCGGATAGGAGGTCCAGCCGGCCTGGCCGGCGCCCCCCTCGACGAAAAAGCTGGCGCCCATGGCGATGAAGGCCGGCCACATGAACCAGTAGCTGAGCATGTTCAGGGTCGGGAAGGCCATGTCCTCGGCGCCGATCATCAGCGGGATCAGAAAGTTGCCGAACGCCCCGGCCAGAATCGGGATGATCACGAAGAAGATCATCACCGTGGCGTGCATCGTGAACAGCACGGTGTAGAACTCGGGCGAAATCTGGCCGCCCTCGGCCGAAAACAGCATCCGGCCGATCACCGGCATGTCGCTCCAGGGCCAGGCCACCTGCCAGCGAACGGCCAGGGCCAGCAATCCCCCCACCAAAAACCACAGCAGCGTCGAGAACAGGAATTGAATCCCGATGACCTTGTGGTCGCGGGAGAAGACGTACGTCGTCAGAAAGCTGCCGGCGTGGCCATGCGCGTGCGCGTCGCCGTGCGGATGTTCGTGGGCATGGGTGCCAGCGGTCAGCGTGCTCATTCACTCTCCTCTTTTGCCACTTGCGTGTCTTGCGTGGCGGTTTGTTCGCGGTATTTCTTCTCCAGCCAGGCGTCGAAATCCGGGCGCGATTCGACCGTCAGCCGGCCCTTCATCTTGTAATGGCCCCAGCCGCACAACTCGGCGCACACCAGGTCGCACGTGCCCACTTCCGTGGCCCGAAACCACACGGGAATCTTCATGCCCGGCACGGCGTCCTGCTTCACTCGGGCATTGGGCAGGAAAAAGCTGTGCAGCACGTCGGCGCTCTTCAAGTCGATCAGGATCTCTTCGTTCACCGGCACGTGCAGATCGTTGACCACGAAAATGTCGTCTTCGTCGCCGAGTTGGCCCTCCGCCTTGAGGCCGGGGTAGCGCAGCCGCCATTCGAACTGCCGCCCCGTGACTTCCAGCGTGGGCGCCATGTCGTCGGCCGTGCCCAGGATGCCGTCGGGGCCGGCCGCGGGGTTGCGCATCTTGGCCTCGGCCCAGGCGTTCATCTGGTAGATGGCGATGAACAGCAGCGCGGCGGCCGGGACGATCGTCCACACGATTTCCAGGCTGTGGCTACCGTGGGTGAACTTGACCGGCTTGCGCTGCCCCCCGCTGTCGTAGCGCCACATGAACCAGAACAGCGCGACCTCGGTGACGACGAAAATCGCGCCGGTCAGCCACAGGATGAAATAGAACAAATGGTCGATCGTGTGACCGTGCTGCGAAATGTCGTGAGGCAGCCAGTGCTTGTACAACGGCGCCACCACGAAGGCGAGCACGCCCAGCACGGGCACCAGCAGGAACACCAGGCTCCAAAACTTTCCCACGTCTCGTTTCTCCGGACAAAAGTCTAAAACTGGGCCTGGCTCAGCGTGGTGTGCGGCTGAGCGGGGGGCCTGGTGCCCGCTTCGTACGGAAGCGACAGCACGTAATCGACCAGGTTCCAAATTTCATCGGGCTCCATCGTGCCCTTGGCGCCGGGAGCCGCCGGGCCGACGGCCGGCATCGGCATGCCGTTGATGCCCGCGTAGATGCGGCGGTAGATATCCAGCGGGCGGCGGCCGCCGCGGTAGATGCCCTGGCGCAGGTTGCGCGGGGTGGCGGTTCGCGGCGGCAGCGCGTCGGCCGTCAGGGCCGACGAGAGCATCGCGACGTGACTGGCCATGGCGGCCCGGTCTTCGGCCGTCATTTCCTTGTCGGTCTTCAGCCGCTCTTCCTCGGAATGCAGATCGTTGGTGAGCTCGAAGATCGGCTTGTTCCAGTCGTCATAGTCGCTGGTCTGTCCGTCGCCCAATTCGCCCCAGCCGTGGCACTTGGCACAGTTGCCCTTGGTGCCGTAGAACAGCTCGCGCCCTTGGCGATCGAAGCGGCTATCTCCACTTCGGGCTTTTCGACTGGCTGGATGATCGAGTCGCCGGCCGTGGTCCAGGTCTCGACGATCGGCTGCAAGATCTCCTCGACGATCGTCGAGCGGGCAATCGCCAGCTTGTCTCCCTCGCTCAGGTCGGCCATGGCGTCGATCAGCCGCAGCTCGGTCTCGCCGCGAATGCTCAAATACTTCACGTATTCGACCAGCGATTTCACTTGCGCGTCGGGCAGCAGGTCGAACGTGGGCATGGCCGTGCCTTGCACGCCGTGGCGGAGGATCCTTTCCAGGTCGGCGTCGGTCGGCTTGGCCGAGCGCTCGGTCGATTTGAACTTGAACTTGCCCTGGCGGTAATCGCGCGGATAGGGGTTGAGCAACAGGGCCGTGGGGCCCAGCCCGTCGCCGGTCGTGCCGTGGCAGTGGCCACAGTGACGGCGGTACAAGCCGGTCTCATTGCCGAACTGATCGCTTTTCACCGGGCCGGCGGCCATGCGGATTTTCTTGATGTCGAGTTTCGTGTCGCCCAGCACGTACGGATCGTCGGGCGTGCCGTACATGGCTTCCAGGATGTTGGCCACTTCCTGCTGCTGCTCGCGGGGCAACTGCTGGCGGGCAATGGCCACCATGTTCAAGCGGAATTGGGGCGGGTCGGTCTTGCCGCAGCCGGCCGCTCCCAAAAGCACCAGCGCACACAAGCCACACGCAATCGCGCGACGCACGACGGTATTCATGTCAACTCGGTTCATGACGGATTGGAAAAAGGCTGCGGGCTTCAGGCCCCGGGGATGCAAGAAATCGAAACACCGCGACCTGAATGGGACGCGAATCATTGAAGGGCTGCTTCGGGCACCTCAAGGGCCAAGGTCGTCGTCTGGTCGGGCTCGAGCTTCACTTTGAAGCGCCCCTTGCTGGTCCACTTCAAGTCCTTGTTCGGCAGCACCAATGCATGGCCGGGCCCGGCGCCGTGCTCGTGCCACACCTGAATCTCGATCTCTTCGCCGGCCGGCAGGTTGGGAATCTCGAACGAGCCATCGGCCTTGGTGACCGCGAAATACTTGTCCTTTCGCGGCATCAGGTAGGCCCGCATCCACGGATGGATGCTGCACGACACCGGCGAGGGCAGCGCTTGCTCGTCGGTGGGCGTGTAGGGCACGTCCTGGCCGGCCGGCAGGTTCTGGTTGAACGCCAGGCCCTTGGCCGGATCGATCTTCGTGTTGTGGCCGATCGGGTCGCTATTCTTCACGTCGACCTTGCGATTGACCTGGCAGGCCAGCACGTGCGTGAGAAACATGCACCCCTTCTGGTCGAACTCGATCGGCGGCGCCGAGTTGTCATCGGCCAGCGGCTGGGCCGATTCGTGGACCCGCTTCACCCGGGCGTAGAGCACGACGTTGGCGATCCCGCCGTCGGAATTGACCAGCAGCGAATTGTCAAGGATTCCCTGCCCCTTGCCGCAGATTTCGGTGTCCTTGTCGACCGCCAGCTTCTGCCGCGCCGGCGGATTGCCGACGTATTTGAAGGTGCCGGCGAGCGTGCCCCAGCCGGTGCCCGTCGACGCGGCCTCTTCGCCCTCGGCGGCCACTTCCGGCGCGCCTTCGGCCAGCTTGGTGCGGATTTCCTGCGCCACCTTGGTATTGGCTTGCGGACTGGCGGACACTGGGCGGGCGCATCCAGTGGCGGTAGCCACGGCCAGCGCGCCACCGGCCAGGAGCACAAGTGTCATCAGGTATCGCATATTCGCTTCTACTCTTCTCTCTTGAGTTGCGTTATTTCTTGAACATCGAGGCGTTGACCTTGATGTCGCCCAGGTCGTTGTCGCCCGGCTTGATCTTGATCTTGAAGCGGCCGCGGGTGTCGGTCTTGCCCCCTTTGAACGTGGCGTTCTTCAGGTAGCCCGGCTTCTCCTGCCAGAGCACGAACTCCAACTCCTTGCCGACCGGCAAGTCCTTGATCTCGAACTTGCCGTCCTTGTCGGAAACCGCCGCGTACGGGTCCTTGCGGACGATCACGTAGCCGCGCATCCAGGGATGGATATTGCAGCCCACCGGCACCGGCAGCCCCTCCTCGGAGTTGAACTTCTGATCGATCGGCTCGCCGCCGGCCGCCAGGATCGGGTTGATGCCGGGGTTGACCAGCGGATCGATCTTCGTGTTGTGGCTCACCGGGTCGTCGTTCTTCAACTCCAGAGTCTGCGTGGTCCGCACGACGGCGATGTGCGGCTCGAAGCGGCAGCCCTTGTTGTCCAACACCACCTTGTCACTGGCCGTCTTGGCATACTCGGGCGCCACGGGCACGTTCTTGGTCTTGAGCATGATCACGGCGTTGGCAACGCCGCCCGAGCTGTCGAACAGCAGCCCTTCGTCGTACAGTTTGTGCTTGCCGCAGACCTCCTGGTCCTTGGTGGGCACGATTTCGTCGGCCTTCGGCGCAGCGCCGCTGACCACGACGCGGCCCTTGAGATTGCCCCATTCGGCGGCGACCGCCGTCGAGGCCAACAGTGCCAAGCCGGCCGCGGCCAGCGCAATTCGCAAAATCGTGTGCGTCATTTCTGTTCTCCTTGATCGTCGGCCGGCGGCGTCGTGGCCGGGGACGACTCGTTGGTGGCGGTTGGGGCTTCCTTGGGCGCCGTTTCATTACCCAGATCAATCGAGACCGGAGCCGGCGGCTCCTTCGGGGCGCCCGGCGGCGGCGCCGGCTTGCTGCAGCCGAACGCGGCCGCCGCCAGCACGATGCTCCCCAGCAGGCAACTTATCAAGCGATTGAGTGGGTTCATGGTTCACGTTCCCGTACTACGACTGCTCGGCGTCGGGCGGTACTCGCCCTCGGTGCGGTTCATTGGCCGGCGGCAGCCGGCGGCGGCGCCGTTGGCGCTGGCGCGATCTTGATCTTCGTCTGACTCTCCGCGTAACGGTCGTAGTTCAAAAGCAAGTCCACCAGCGCCGCCCAGTTGCTCCTCGCTCGTGCCGTGGTACAGCGCCTGGCTCACCGGCTTGTCGTACGGCACGTTGACCGGCATGCTCGTGTACGGCAGGATCCGCTTCGGGTTGGCAATCCACGCCCGGGCAAAATCGGGACGCAGCCGCTTGTAGACGTCGTCCAGTTGCGGCGCCTTGGCGCGGTCGCTGCCCGTGGGGCTGAAGTCCTGCAGCAGGTGGCACTTGATGCAGAAATTGTTGTCCGTGACGATCTTCAAGGCATCGCTCAGCCGGTTGGGGTGCGACTTGTCTTCGGCCGCCAGGTACGACTGCCGGGTGCGCGGATCGAAATCGTACGGGTATTCGGCGCCGTCGACGGCCGCGAAGTAGTTCACCAGCTTCGTCGCGTCCGAGGGTGACATGTTGAACTTCGGCATCCGCAGCACGACGGCCGGGCGGATGGCATGCGGATCGAGCAAGAAGTCGTGTAGCCAGGCGGGCTGCACCTTCGTGCCTTCGTTGACCAGCGGCGGCGGCAGCCAGCCCCAAGCCTCGTCGGCCTTGGCCTGCGGGTTGACCTTCTTTTCCTCGGTCACCACCACCGGATACGCCAGCCGCGCGAGGAAGCCGCCCACCGGCTCGTACTTCTTCTCCACGACCGACTCGGGCACCAGCAGGTTCTGCAAACCCGACGACCAGGTTTCGCCGTTGATCAGCACTTTGTCCCACAGCACGAACGAGTAGAACGCCTTGGTCGACGTGTCGTCCGCCTCCAACGGGGCCCCGTCCTCGTCGAGCCGCAGCGGCCGCCCCCCTTCATCGACGGCCGGCATGCCGGTGATCGTCGCGTGACGCAGCCCGCGGATGTCGGTCGCCTCGGAGGCCTTCACCTGCTCGGGCGAAAAATGCGGTGCCAGGAACGGATAGTCGGGTACCGTGGCCGGCGACGGAAAATCGCCCGGATCGTAGGCCAGTTTCCAACGATCCATCTCCAGCGTGTGGCAGCCGGTGCAGTTGAACTTCTCGATGACTTCCTTGCCCTGGGCAATCGCGTCGCGCCGCGCGTCGCCGTGGTACACGTATTGCGAAGCGGGCGGCTCGGCCACCAGCCCCAGCACGAAGGTGATGATCGCCTCGCGCTTGGCGTCGTCGAGCACCGTGAACTTGGGCATCCGCAGCCGCTCGTTGTAGCCCTTGTTTTGCGTCTTCTTGTAGTCGTAGCTGCGCGGCTCGCGGAGCTTCTGCCAGATGAAGCCTTCGCGCTGATGGCCCAGCAGCTTCTCCATGAAGTAGCCGGCGTCGGGCGGCAGGTTGGCCAGGTCGATGTGCATGTGGCCGTAGGTGCCCTCGTCGGCCTCCTCGATCCGCTTGTCGCTCACGTTGGCCACGGGGTGGGTCGCGTGCACCAGCGGGCTGGGCGTGCCGTGACCGAGCTTCATGTACTCGACGATCTGCTCGAAGGCCAGCTTGTCGGGCGTCTTGCGCGCCCAGTCGGCCAGGCCCGTGCCGATCGACTTGGCATCCTCGAAGCCCGGCACGTCGTGGCAGCCCGAGCAGCCGTACTTGCTGATTGCGCGGCGGCCGACGTAGCGCAGCTTCTTGTCGAGGGTCATCGGGCCGACAAGCTCGACTTCGTCTCCCTTGAACTCGCCGCGGCGGTCTTCGGGAATGCCGTTTTTCAGATACGCTTCCGCCTTGCGAGTGGTGGTGGCGTTCTGCAAGCTTTCCAGCGCCAACGCGTCGAGTTCCTTCTCGTTGACCTCGTCCGTGGCGGGAATGTTCTCCGGCGACCAGTCGGTGCCCGAGCCGAGCAGGAAGGCCGCGATATCGGCGGCCGGATCGGTCAGGCTGCCGTCGGGCCCCTTGACCGGCTCGAGCAGCGTGTTGGGCATCAGCGTGCGCGGATGGTACTGGCTCGGATTGCGCAGCCAGGTGTACAGCCACTTGGGGCCGTCAGGATTGCGGCTCTTGGCCAGCTTGGCACCGATGCGCGACAGGTCGGGGCCCTGCTCCATGATGCCGCCCGGGAAGTCGCTGTGTTTGTGGCACGCCAGGCAGCGGACCTGGAAGGCGAACTTGCCGCGCTCGGCCGACGGCTTGGCATCGATTCCCTTGGGCGGCTGGGCATATTCGAACGGCTGGCTGGCGCCAGCAGGTAGGTGACGATGCCGCGAATCTCCAGCGGCTCGTAGATTTCAGCGACGTGCAGGCCTTCGCCGTCCAAGTGGTCCCACTGGCCGAAGAACTGCGGCATCTTGGTCGACGGCCGGAAATCGGTGGGCTTGCGCACCCAGGAGTAGAGGAAGTTGGGATCGAGCTTGCTGGCCACGTGGCGCAGGCTGGGACCGACTTTGCGCAGCGCGCCGGGCGTCTCGACATCGTCCAATAGGCTCACCAGCCGCTTGGTCGAAATCGCGTCGCCGGGCAGCGATTCGCCGTTCTTCAGCGACTGCGCCAGCGCGTGGCGGGCCGCGTCGTTCGAAGGCTCGCGGGAAACGTCCTCGGCCCACGCTTTTTGCTGGTCGCTCAAGCCACCGCCGGCCAATCAGCGCCGCGGCCGCGGCCGTGTAGTTCGGCTCGCTGCGCAGATCAGGTCCGATCCGCTTCTTGGGTCCGTCGAAGCCATTGATCTCGTGGCAGCCGAAGCAGCCGACCTGTTGAATCAAATGGAACCCTTCGCTGAGCTTCGGCGCCGGCGGGTCGGGGAAGCGGTCGCTCGGCTCCAGCTCGGTCACGTCGTGGTGACACTTCAAGCACAGGCTCTCGGCGAACCGCTTGGGGTACATCGGGAAGATCCAGTGGTGGTTGTCGAACCAGCCGTACTCGCTCTTCCAACGCTCGGCCTGGGCAAAATCGTTCGGCGAGTGCGAAGCCCATTTGAAGGCCGTGCCGCTGCCTTGGCCGTCGTGGCAGATCGTGCAGCCGACTTCGGCCAACTTGTGCGGGCTGAGCGAGCCGACGAACAGATCGAGCCGCGGGTGGCTGGCATAGGGCTGCGGCACGCCGCGGCGCACGGTCAGCACGAGCGGCTGGCCCCAGTCGGCCGTCTCGATCAGGTAGTTGAAGATCTGGTCTCGGCCGAGCACCTTGGCGTTGCCGACCTCGGCGATCACGTCGCCCACCTCGAAGCCCGCCTTGGCGCCGAGCGACTCGGGCGCGATCACGCTGACCATGGCATCGTCGGCGTCGAACAGGCCGTGCGGCGCGATTTCCAGGCCGTAGATCTCGTTGAGCGCGTGGGCGTAATCTTCGGCGGTGCGCGCGTCGGGCGCTTTTTCTTGCAGGCTGGCCGGCGGCTCGGCCGGCGTGGCCATGGTGAGCGTGACGTCGTGCTGCGGGCGATAGAGCGGCTCGACGGCCGAGCCCGGCGCCGTCTTGTCCAGGCCCAGGTGGCAGTTGGTGCAGCGATCGAAGCGGGCCACGTCGATGAAGTTGTTGTAGATCGTCAGCTTGGGCAGCCAGATCTGGTCGACCTTCGTGCCGCCGAAGGCGTCGAGAATCGGCATGCTGACCACGTCGCGCATGAAGTTCTGGCGGCGCTCGTTGCGGGCAATCAGCAGTTGCCTGCGCGTATCTTCCAGGTCGGCCAGTTTCTTGGCGGCGTCGGTTTCGGCGGTCACCATCGCGCTGTAAATCCGCTCCAGCTCCTGGCGATGCGTCTTGGCTACCTGCACCACCAGATCGGCCTTTGCCACGTTCTCGATCGCCTCGGTTACCTGCCCCTGAAGGTCGTCGAGCTGGCCCTTGGGCAGTTCGGTGCCCACGCCCAGCTCGTACTTGCTGCGGAGCACGTCGAGGTCGGCGTTGGCGAACTTCTTGGCCGAAGCCAGGTCGTCCTCGCGGAATCTCGCCCTAGTGATGAACCCTTGCACGTGCTCGCGGAACTTTTCGCGCAAGGGGGGCCGCTTGTCCTCGGGGGCGTCGCGCAGCTCCTCGTAGGCCGCGTTGAGCGGCGCGAAGTCGACTTTCTCGCTGCGCTCCTTCGCGTTCTTTTCGACTTCGTCGTCGAACTCGTTGACCAGGGACGCGTCGGGCACCTGGCGAAAGGTCGCTTTGAGCTCCTCATCGGCCGCCTTCACGTCGTGCTCGTACTCGGCCGTCTGCTGCTGGGCCAGCCGGGCATCGGCCATCCAGGTCTCGACGTCGCGGAACTTGCGAACGTAGTCCTTCCACTCGCGGCGGTGGTCGGCCGCCAGCATCCACACCGTGGTGACCAGCATCGCCAGCCCGCTGATCCCGAAGATGAGATGCAGCAGTTTCGAGTCGCGCACAGGTTTGTTCGTTGGCAGGCATAAGTGTTTCTGTGCGCCGCGGCCAGGGCGGCGCCGTGGAGCGAATGATCAGAAGTTCAGGAAGAATTCCGGAATGGCAACGATGTATTTCAGGTTCAGCGTCCAGCGCAGCACCATCTTCAACGGCAGCGCAGCCATGAACAGCAGCAGATTGCCCATCAGCATGAAACGGATGAAGCCCATGCGGCACGAAAAACTTGCGGAAGATCGTCGTGGCCATCAACGGCGGCAGCACGAAGAAGTAGACCAGACAGCGATGAATGCCCAGCCACTCGCGTTTCACGATGTAGAACAGTTCGGCGACCAGCGCCGCTGCCCGCGGGGGCCTTCGGCAGCGCCTCGGCCCAGCCCTTCGACCCAGAAGTATTGCGAGAGGTCGACGTTGTTGAGCGCCAGCACCTTGTGCGGGTCCCAGTGCTCGAACGGTCCGAAGATGTTCCAGTTCGGCCCGCGGAAGAACGTGCCCAGGATGATCAGCGTCACCCACAACTCGAGAAAGCCGAACTGGAAGATCAGGTAGCTGAACTTGCGCTCGTCGATCGTGTAGTAGCCGTTGCCCTTCTTGTTGAAATCGAGGAACGGAATGGCCATCAGGCCCACCAGCACCAGGCTCGGCAGCACCACGCCCGCCATCCAGGGTCGTAGTAGACCAGCATTTCCTGCAGGCCGAGGAAGTACCAGGGGGCCTTCGACGGGTTGGGCGTCTTGACGCTGCTGGCCGGCTCTTCCAAGGGGGCCTGCAGGGCGATTCCCCAGATCAGCAATAACGCCGTCAAGGCCACCATGCAGATCAGCTCGGTGTAGACCAGGTCGGGCCAGACCAGCACCTTTTCGTTGTCCAGCTTCTCCAGCGGCGGCAGGCCCTGGCTGATCCGCTCGTCGTTTTCCACCGCCTTGGCCGTGGCCAGCCAGGTGAAAAAGCCGAGCAGAAAGACCAGGCCCACGATCGGCACGTTGTCGGGCTTGGTGACGATGGCGGCGAAATTGGGGTCGACCATCGACAGGCCCATCAGCACCAGCGACAGGTTCAGCAGGCTCCAGCCGACCATGGGCTGCACGAAGAACCGCCGAAAGAAAAAGAAGATGGCCAGCAGCCCGGTCGTGCCCACGCTGTAGACGACCGGCCCGGTCGCCCGGTTGACCGCATCGCGCCACGCCTCGGGCAGGCCAGGGGGCTGCCGCCCATGGCGGCCGAACCGATGGCCACCATGCAAGATCGCCACGGCGACCGCACACGATCGCGTCGCCGATCTTGTGGCGGTTATGCCAGAGGTGAAAGGCCAGACGCCGTTCATCACCGCCAGCGTCAGGTAGTATCAGCCGAGTAAGCCGGAGATGCTTCGCAGAAAGTCAGCTTGTGAGCCGTGCATATGCGGTTCGCTGCGGTTGAGTCGTCGTCAAAATCGTTCCAGGTATCCAGTCGCCACCGTGTCGTCGTCCGTTCGTGTCGTCCGTTCGTCGCCCGCCTACAGCGGCCCGCTGATGCCGCCGTCCTTGCGGACGCGCCAAAAGTGGATCGCCAACAACAGCGACGGCCGCCAGCGGAATGGCGATGCAGTGCAAGATATAAAAGCGGTTGAGCGTTTCCTCGCCGACGAATCGCGCGCCCAACAAGGCGAACCGCGCATCGGACGCGTTGGTAGATCATGTCGATTCCCCGGATGGTCAGCAACTGCTGCCCCGGCCCCTCGTGGCCCAGAATCGGCGTGGCCCGGGCCATGTTCGAACCGACCGTGATCGCCCAGATGGCCAACTGGTCCCAGGGCAGCAGGTAGCCGGTGAACGATAACAGCAGCGTCAGCAGCAGCAGCATCACGCCGACCACCCAGTTGAACTCGCGCGGGGGCTTGTAGCTGCCGGTGAGAAACACGCGGTACATGTGCAGCCAGACGGTGATCACCATGGCGTGCGCCCCCCAGCGGTGCAGTTCGCGCAAGATGCCCAGCGAGGTCACGTCGCGCAGGCTGAGGATGTCGTTGTAGGCCCATTCGAGCGTGGGGCGGTAGTAGAACATCAACAGCACGCCGGTGACCGTTTCGACCAGGAACAGGAAGAAGGTCACGCCGCCCATGCACCAGGTATAGGACAGCGCGATGCCCTGCTTCTTGATCGACACCGGATGCAGGTGCAGGAAGAAGTTGGTCAGCATCACCACGATGCGATTGCGCCGATCGAGCGGCATCGGGTGGCGGAAGATGCTCTTCCAGACTTGCGACTCACGAATGGTTTCGCCCAGCGACATCGTTGTGTTTACCGCGGCTCGAGAAATAGAAAAGGGGAACCACCCAGCCTCGAAACAAAGAGAAAACCGCCCCGCCTGTTAGTTCGCGCTCGTGCCCGCCCTGCCCTGGCCGGCCTGGCAGCCGCGTGCGGCGCGGCGGCAGGCGAGCGCGAAATGGGAACGACCGTGGTCCGCGCGCTGGCCCCCGGCGCGGCATCCCCCGCGTGCCGCGCATGCGCGCTCGGCCGTCAGACCACGACGTAGGAAGCAGGGTCGTTCCACTGCCCGATCTCTTCCTGAAAGAGCTTGCTCTTGTCGATTTCCAATTGGCCGTCGTCGGCAATCCGGATGGCGTAACGCTCCAAGGGGCGCGGGGCCGGACCCTCGAAGTTGATGCCGTCCTTGTAAAAACCGCTGCCGTGGCAGGGGCACTTGAACTTCTGCTCGCCTTCCAGCCAGTTCGGCGTGCAACCCAGGTGCGTGCAGCACCGCTGCGCAGGGCGTAAATCTCGGGCTTGCCGTTGTATTCGTAGTTGACCACCCACACGCCGTACTGCGGGATGAACTTCGTCTCGACCTGTCCGGCGCGAAGTTCGACGGGAACCCGACTTTGAACTTGCTTGGCGGCTCGATGAGCATGTTGGGGAACATGAACCGCGCGGTGCCCAGCGTCCACAAGCCGAGCGTCGTGGCTAGCGACGTGAAGCCCACGCCCAGCGCGCTGCCCAGCATCACGTCCACCATGAACCGCCGCCGCGACGGCTCTTCGGCCGGCTTGGGTTTCGGCTTGGCGTAGTCGGGCTTGATGGGCATCGGCGGCACGACGGGCCGCGGCTTCTCTTTAGCCGCCGGCCTGGCTGCCGGCGCCTTGAGCGCCGCTTCGGCCTTCGACATGGGGCCGGGTTTCATGCCGCTGCGCGCTTCGGCCAGGATGCTGCCGGTGTCTTTCGGTCCGGAGCTGACCGGCGCCGCGGGCGAGGCTTTGGCCGCGGGCGCCGCCTTGGCCGCAGGTTTCGCCGCCGGTGCGGCCTTGGGCGCTGCGGCCTTAGGCGCTGCGGGTTTGGCGGTGGCTGGTGCGGCGCCGCCCTGCTTCTCGGCGCGGCGGCCAACATATCGGCCACGCTCGGCCGTGCGCCGCCAGCGGTCTTTGCCGCGGGCTTGGCGGCCGGCTTCGGCGCGGCGCTTCGGCCGAGCCGGCAGCGCTGGCTGAAACGTCATCGGCCGCTGGTTCGCTCGCAGGCGCGGCGCTCGCTTCGCTGGAATCCGCCTTACGCGCGGCGGCCAGAATCTCGGCCACCGACATCTTCTTCTTTTCTGCCATGCCCAAAAATCCTCAGGCCTGACGCAAACGCCGTGATCCGATCAATCCGAATGAACCGCGTATTCGTGCCGACTGCGCTTTGGTTCCCACTGGGAGCGCTGCCGCCTGGCGGCCCGCGAACCCACCTTAAATCACGAGGCGGCAGGGCCTTGAGAGGATGAACCGGATCGCCAGCATAGGATTGTGAGATTTTTCACGATCTATCCCAATTTCTACTCCACGCCATCCACCATTGTCAACCCACCCTTTTCGCGATTCGTGCGATTTCGGCCCGCGGCCCACTTTTCGGAGGGCGCGATGCCGCGCGATCGAATGGCCGCGACTCCGCCTCGGCCTGCGCCCGCCCGTCGAATTCGGGCCCGGGCGGTTATGATCTTATCAAAACCCCTTCCGCTTGCGAGCCCTTCCGTGAGTTCTGCCGATTTACCCCCGCGCTCGGCCGCCGGGCGGCTGGCCGAGGCCGATCGCGCGATCGATTGGCCGGCGCTCGAAGCCCTCGTGCACCGCGACCCCGGCGGCCGCGGTCTGGCCAGCTTCCGGCCGATGTCAGCGTTGCGGCCGTCCGGATTGCCCAGTGGCGAGCCGATCGACGCTGGCCAACTGCGCGGCGCGGGCGCGACTTGGCTCTGCGGCGCGCTCGGTGGCGATCGTCACCGGCTTCTGCGCCGTCGTCGACGATCGCGTGACGGCCGAAACCGACGGCCCGCCGGGCGCGTTGTTCCTGGCGCGGGCGCTGGCGGCGCTGGGCGTGGAAGTAACGCTTGTTTCCGATCGCCATGCCCTGCCCCTGCTGGCCGCCGGCTGCGCGGCCTGGCGGCTCGATTCGCGAATGCTCTTGGAGTTTCCCTTCCAGTCCTGCGACGATTGGATCGACGTGTTTCTGGCCAGCCCGCTGGGCGGGCGATTGACGCATTTGGTCGCCATCGAACGCCCAGCGCCCAGCCACACGCTCGAATCGCTGGCGGCCCAGCCGCGCGCCGGTGCCGTGCCTGCCGAACGTTTCGCCGCCGAAGTGCCGCCGCCCGAGCGCGACGTGTGCCACAACATGCGCGGGCAGTCGATCGATCGCTGGACGGCGCCCCTCCATCGTTTGTTCGAAGCGGTCGGGCGGCGGCAGCTCGACATCTCGACGATCGGCATCGGCGATGGCGGCAACGAGTTGGGCATGGGCCGCTACCCCTGGGAACTGCTGGCCGAAGCGCTGGGCGACGGCCGATCGGGCGCGATCGTTTCCCGCGTGGCGGCCGACTGGGTGCCCATCGCCGGCGTCAGCGATTGGGGCGCCTATGCCTTGGCGCTGGCCACCGCGCGGCTGCGCGGCGCGACCGGGCTGGGTCGCTCGTGGACCGCGGACGCGCAGCGAACGCTCGTCGAGACGATCGTCGACGAGGCCGCAGCCGTCGACGGCGTGACTCTGCGGAGCGAGGCGACTGTCGACAGCCTGCCGCTCGATACCTACCTTGAGCCTTTGGTCGAAATGCGCCGCCTGCTGGGGTTCGACGATTGACGACGAGCGATTGACCGACGGGCCCGCCGAACAACCCTTGGCCGGCCCAAACCGGGTAGAATACTTCCATGTACCTGTTCGACAATCCCGTGCTGCAGCGTGAGTTGCTCGGCAATCTGCGGATGGGCCGGGCGTTCCTGCTGCTGCTCTTCTACGTGGGCACGCTGGGACTGGTGGTGTTTCTGGCCTGGCCGCAAGAGCAACGGCTCGACCTGACGACCAATCCGATTGCCGCCCGGCGGTTGGTGAATCTGGTTTTTCTGGGACAGTACCTGCTGGCCTCGCTGATGGCCCCCAGCTTCGCGGCCGGGGCGATCACCGGCGAGAAGGAGCGCAAAAGCTACGAGATGCTGCTGGCCAGCCCATTGCGTCCCGGCGCGATCGTGCTCGGCAAGCTGCTGGCCTCGCTGTGCCATTTGCTGCTGTTGGTGATGGCGTCGCTGCCGATCGTGATGCTCTGCCTGCCGCTGGGGGGCGTGTCGCTCTACGAGGCCTTGGCGGCCTACCTGGCATTGATCCTGTCGGTGATCACGTTTGGCATGATCAGCCTGGCGGCCAGCAGCTATTTTCGCCGCACGTCGGCTTCGCTGGTCGTGGCCTACCTGGTCATCCTGCCGCTGGCGCTTTTGGCCGTGGCCTGCTGGGTGGCGCTCGAGAATCAGGGTTCGCTGCGGCTGATGCTCACCGTCACGCTGTTGCCGGCCATCTGTGCGCTGATTTGCGCCGTGCTGTTTCGCGACACCGCGGCCCGGCTGCTCCATCCGCCCGACGTGGGCAGCGAGGGCAAGGAAGTCGTCGATCTGGACGTCGAAGCCAAGGAGGCCGTGGGCCTGGTGATTCGCAGCGACCAGTTCCCAGACCGGTTGTTCGCGCCGGCGAAGCGCAACGATCTGCTGCCCGACGGGGCCAATCCAGTCTACGACAAGGAGATGCGCAGCGAGATCTTCAGCCAGGGCACGCTCATGCTGCGCGTCGTGATCCAGATCAGCATGGTGCTGGCCATTCCGCTAATGGCGTTCTTCCTGTACGCCTTTCCCGACCAGGCCCCGTATTACATTTCGTACGTCGTGCTGTTCAACATGCTGGTCGGCCCGGTGTTTTCGGCTGGCAGCGTCACCAGCGAGCGCGAGCGCGAGACTTTGGACCTGCTTCTGACCACTACCCTCTCGCCGGGCCAGATCCTGTGGGCCAAGCTCATCTCGGGCTTACGCGTGTCGAGCGTGTTGACGATGTTCCTGTTGTGGCCGCTGCTGTTGGCCGTGGTGATGGTCAACTCTTATTGGACGAACCTGCCCACGGTGCTGGCCTATTTCCTGATCGTGCTCACGGTGTGCGCGACGACGGCTACCCTGGCCCTGTTTTGCTCGGTGATGTTTCGCAAGACTTCGATCGCGCTGATGACGACATACCTGCTGATCGTGCTGCTGTTCACGCTGCCGCTGGCGATCACGTTTTTCGCCTCGACGTTTTTCCCGGAGACGCAAGTGGCCGATTGGATCTACAAGGCGAGCTTCACCAGCCCGTTCGCGGCGGCGTTCCACCTACCCATCGATCTTGGGATGCCCAAGACGGCGACGGCCCCGGTGGCCGAATGGCTGTTTTTCGCCAGCTTCGAGGCGTTTTACCTGGCGCTGGATGGCACCGCCTTGGCGACCATGGCCTGGCTGTTCAACGTCCGTTGGCGGATGGACTGAAGCCTCGACCGACGCGGCACATTTTGCAAGTCTGGCGATCGTACGTTAGAATCGGACCCCAGACGGGTGCGTGCGGTAGCGGTGTGGCAAGCGGGGCGCTCGGCGAATCGCGGCCGGGGCTCTTTCTGTCAAGGAATCTGGGTGTTCGTGCGCGCTCGTCGAAAGGATGGAATCCGCCAGGCGAACGCGACACGGCCTCTGGCATCGGGGCACCAAGCGTCCGCGGCGTGCCTTGAAGCCAACCGTGTGAGGGACACTCTGCCGTGAGCACCGAAGTGGTCGACCTGGGAGTCGTGCCCGAGGCTTGGAACAAGCGGCATTTGCTCGACATCGAGCATCTTTCGGCCGCCGAGATCAATATTCTTCTGGACAGTGCCGAGTCGTTCAAGGCGGCCACGTCCGGCTGCAAGGAAAAGTTGCCGCTGCTGGCCGGCCGCACGTGCGCCAACTTGTTCTTCGAGCCCTCGACGCGCACGCGGACCAGCTTTTCGCTGGCGGCCCGGCGGCTGGGCGCCGACACGATCGATTTTTCCTCCTCCGGCAGCAGCCTGTCGAAGGGCGAAACGTTCGTCGACACGGCCAAGAACATCGAAGCCATGGGCGTCGACGTGGTCGTGGTCCGCCACCGCACGCCGGGCACGCCGCACCTGCTGGCCCAGAACCTGAGCTGCAGCGTGATCAACGCCGGCGACGGGGCCCACGAGCACCCGACGCAGGGCTTGCTCGACATCATGACCATCCGCGAGCGGCGGGGGCACGTCGAGGGCCTGACCGTGGCCCTGGTGGGCGACATCGCCCACAGCCGCACGGCCCGCTCGAATATCTGGGGCCTGAAGAAGCTGGGGGCGCACGTGATCGTCTGCGGCCCCTCGACGCTGGTCTCCCGGCGCTGGGAAGAGCTGGGCGTCGAAGTGTCCTACGGCCTGGACGAGATCCTGCCGCGCTGCGACGTGCTGAACCTGCTGCGGATCCAGTTCGAGCGGCAGTCCACCCGGCCGTTCCCCTCGGTCCGCGAATACGCCCACTCTGTACGCCATGAACCGCGAGCGGCTGGCGCGGGCCCAGGCCGACATCCTGATCATGGCGCCGGGGCCGATCAATCGGGGCGTGGAGGTCACGCCCGACGTGGCCGACGGACCGCATTCGGCGATTTTGCACCAGGTCACCAACGGCCTGGCGGTGCGCATGGCGGTGCTGTGGCTGTTGTTGGGGAAACGCTGATGGCGGCGGCCAAACCAAGCAGAAAGGAATCCACCGTGCGACAAGAACGTCCGATCCTGATCGAAGGCGGCCGCGTCATCGACCCCAGCCAGCAGATGGACCGCATGACGAACCTGCTGATCGAAGACGGCCGCATCGCCGGTTACGACGCCCTGGCCAGCGGCGACGAAGACGTGATCAACGCCCACGGCAAGATCGTGGCGCCGGGGCTGATCGACATGCACGTCCATCTGCGCGAGCCGGGCCGCGAGGAGGACGAGACGATCGACACCGGCACGGCGGCCGCGCTCGCCGGCGGCTTCACCTCGATCGCCTGCATTCCCAACACCGAACCGCCGATCGACACCCAGGCCACCGTCGAGTTCATTCAGCACCAGGCCGCGCGGGCCGACCACTGCAACGTGTTCGTCGTGGCCTGCGTCAGCAAGAACCGCGAGGGCAAGGAACTGGCCGAGCTGGGCCAATTGGTCGCAGGCCGGCGCCGTGGCCTTCAGCGACGACGGCGCCCCGGTCTACGACGCCGAGTTGATGCGGCGGGCCTTCGAATATTGCCTGATGTTCGACAAGCCGATCCTCAACCACGCCGAGGTCCGCGAGCTGACCCAGGGCGGCGTGATGCACGAGGGCCTAGTGTCGCTGGTGCTGGGTCTGCCCGGCATGCCCGCGTGGCCGAAGACGTGATGACCAGCCGCGACATCGCGCTGGCCGACGCCACCGGCGGCCGCGTGCACGTGATGCACGTCTCCACGGCCGGCAGCGTCGACCTGATTCGCCGGGCCAAGAGGCGCGGCGTGCGCGTCACGACCGAAGTCTGCCCGCACCACTTCACGCTGACCGACGAGTGCCTGCGCACCTTCGATTCCAACTACAAGATGAGCCCGCCCCTGCGGTCGCAGACGCACGTCGAGGCCTGCATCGCCGGGCTGGTCGACGGCACGATCGACGTGATCTGCACCGACCACGCGCCGCACGCGCAGGAAAAGAAGATGCGCGAGCTCGACCTGGCGCCCTTCGGCATCGTGGGGCTGGAGACGGCGCTGGGCCTGGTCGCCACGCAGCTGATCGAGCCGGGCATCTCGATTGGCCCGCGGCGATCGAAAAGATGACGATCAATCCGGCCCGCATCCTGGGCATCCACAAGGGCACCCTGCAGATCGGGGCCGACGCCGACATCACGATCATCGACCCTGCCGCCCGTTGGACGGTCGACCCGGCGAAGTTCCGCTCCAAGAGCCGCAACACGCCGTTTGCCGGCTGGACGCTGCAAGGCCGCGCCAGCACGGTGATCGTCGGCGGCCGCGTAAAGTTCGGCACTGGCGAACCCGCCGAGTGGCGGCCGGTGCAGGCGCGTTAGCCGATAGGGATTGATCGTGTGCCACTGGCTCTGCCAGTGCTCGATCATCACGGCGTCGTTCGCACTGGCAGAGCCAGTGGCACACGCGGGCGGCCTCAAATCGAGCGCACGCATGGCACTGCTCATCGACGGCTACAACCTGCTGCACGCCAGCGGCATTCTGGGCCGCGGCGTCGGACCCGGAAGTCTCGAGCGGTCGCGCAGGGCGCTGCTCAACTTTCTGGCCGAGTCGCTCGAAGAGTCCGTGCTGAGAAAGACCACGGTCGTGTTCGACGCCCGCGAGGCGCCTCCCGGTTTGCCGCGACAGCTCACTCATCAGGGCCTGACGGTTCGCTTCGCCGAACAAGGGGGCGACGCCGACGCGCTGATCGAGGAGTTGATTGCCGCCGACAGCAGCCCGCGGCGGTTGACGGTCGTCTCGAGCGACCATCGCCTGCACCGCGCCGCCCGGCGCCGCAATGCCAAGCCGGTCGACAGCGATCTGTGGTATGCCGACACGCTTCGCAAGCGCATCGAGCGGCAGCGCAAGAAACCGACCACGGCCAAGCCGAGCGGCCCGGCCAGCGAGGCCGAAGTGCGCTATTGGCTCCGCCAGTTCGGCCTCGACGAGCGCGATGTCCCTTCGGAAGCCCCGTCGGAACGGGCCGAATCTCCAACCGACAATCCGTTCCCCCCTGGTTACGCGGAAGACGTCGACGAGGAGAATGCGTGAGCGAGCCGTGTCTTGCCGTTCACTCGGCGAAATTCGCCGCCGATAGGGCCTTGTCGGAGATGTCTTTGCGGCACCAGCCGCCGCGCCAGCGGATGCACTTGACGGCGGTGTAGGCCTGCAGCTTGGCGGCGGCGATCGACGAGCCGAGCGCCGTCACGGCCAGTACCCGCCCGCCGTTGGTCACCGTCTGGCCGTCGACCGTCGCGGTGCCGGAGTGAAACACCTTCACGTCGGGGATTTTGGCCGCCTCGTCGAGCCCGCGAATCGGCAGGCCGCGCTCGTAACCGCCCGGATAACCTTCGCTGGCCATCACGACCGAGACGGCTGCCCGCGGGTCCCAGCGGAGCGGCTCCAGTTCTTCCAGCCGGCCGTCAACGGTGGCTTCCAGCAGGTCGACGAGGTCGCTCTCGAGCCGCATCAAGATCGGCTGGCACTCGGGGTCGCCGAAACGGACGTTGAACTCCAACACCTTGGGGCCCTGGTTGGTGATCATCAGTCCCGCGTAGAGCACGCCCTTGAACGGCCGTCGGCTGCGCTTCATGGCGTGCACGGTCGGCACGAGCACTTGTTCCTCGATCTGGTGCAGCAGCTCGGCGTTGACCAGTGGCGTGGGACAATAGGCGCCCATGCCGCCCGTGTTGGGGCCGGTGTCGCCGTCGTAGGCCCGCTTGTGGTCCTGGGCCGCGGGCAGAGTGACGATCGTGCGTCCGTCGCTGACGGCCAGCACGCTGGCTTCCTGGCCGTCGAGGCGTTCTTCGATGACGATCTGGTTGCCGGCATCGCCGAACTCGCGGTTGCGGCCGATGCGTTTGACCGCTTCCATGGCTTCGGCCCGCGTGGCGCAGACGAACACGCCCTTGCCCGACGCCAGGCCGTCGGCCTTGACGACCACCGGCACGTCTTCGCGGTCCTTGAGATAGGTCGAGGCGTGATCCGCGTTGCGAAACACCTGGTAGTCGGCCGTGGGCACGTCGGCGTGGCGGAGCAGGTTCTTGCAGAACACCTTGCTCCCTTCCAGCTCGGCGGCCGCTTTGCGGGGTCCAAAGATCCGCAACTTCGCGTCGGCAAACGCATCGACGATGCCCTTGACCAGCGGCAGCTCGGGACCCACGACCGTCAGGTGAACGTTGTTCTGCTGGGCGAACTTGATCAGCCGGGCATGATCGGTCGACGAAATGTCGACGTTCTCGGCATCGATCGCCGTGCCGGCATTGCCCGGCGCAACGAACACCCGTTCGACTCGGGAACTTTGCTTGATCTTCCAGGCCAGCGCGTGTTCGCGGCCGCCATTGCCGATCACCAGCACGTTCATGGGGGCACACCTTTGCCGGCTGGAGAGTTTTGCCAGGTGGAATCCCGCGCTCGCCGACGGCGCGGTCCCACTTCCATAGATTTTAGGCCAGGCCGCAAGATTGCGGAAGTGCCGCAAGGCGGCCGCGTCGCTTGACGCACGACACGAACTCGACGCGCAAGCGAGGGAGCACTGCCGAAGATCCCTCGCTTGTGCATTGGGTTCGTGAAAGAATCCGCTGCGCGGCTTTAATACTTGCGCGGGTTGACGCGGCCTTGGACGCGGATGGGCAGGCCCTGGATGCGGAGGAAGCCCTCGGCGTCGGTCTGGTTGTAGCTGCCGCCCCCTTCCATGCTGGCAATGCCTTCGTCGTACAGGCTGCGCGGACTGTGGCGCGAATCGACCGCGAGGTTGCCCTTATAGAGCTTGAGCGTCACCTGGCCCTCGACCGTCTTTTGGGCTTCGCGGATGAAGGCCAGCAGGGCGTCCATCTTGGCGGTGTACCAGAACCCGTAGTAAACCATCTCGGCGACTTCCGGCGCCAGGCGATCGCGCAGGTGCATCAGGTCGCGGTCCATCGTCAATTGCTCGACGTAGCGATGAGCCGCGTACAACACGCTCATGCCGGGCGCTTCGTAGACGCCGCGGCTCTTCATGCCGACGAAGCGGTTCTCGACGATGTCGATCCGCCCGATGCCGTTGCGGCCGCCGACCGCGTTCAGCTGGCTGACCATCTCCAGCGGCGAGAGCCCCCGGCCGTCGAGGCTCACGGGCAGGCCGGCCGCAAAACCAATCGTGACGGTTTCCGAAGTGTCGGGGGCTTGTTCCGGCGAAACCGTCATGCCGAAGTCGACCAGCTCGACGCCATTGACTGACAGATCCTCCAGCCGCCCGGCCTCGTAGCTGATGTGCAGGCAGTTTTCGTCCGAGCTGTACGGCTTGGCCACCGAGGCCTTGACCGGGATCTTCTTTTGCTCGCAGTAGGCGATCATCTCGCGGCGGCCGGGAAACCGCTGGCGAAACTTTTCCATCCGCCACGGCGCGATCACCCGCACCGCCGGGTCAAGCGCTTCGGCGGCCAACTGAAAGCGGCACTGGTCGTTCCCCTTGCCCGTGGCCCCGTGGGCGTAGGCGTCGGCGCCGACCTCGCGGGCCACTTGCAGGCAAACCTTGGAGATCAGCGGGCGGGCGATCGACGTGCCCAGCAGGTAGATACCCTCGTACTTGGCCTGCCACTGCAGGACTGGAAAGGCAAAATCGCGGCACAACTCCTCGCGGGCGTCGACGATCCTGGCACTCTTGGCCCCGCAGGCGCGGGCCTTGGCCAAGGTGGCCTCGCGGTCTTCGCACGGTTGGCCGAGGTCGACGTAGACTGCGTGCACCTCGTAGCCGTCGTCCTGCAGCCAGCCGAGGATGACCGAGGTGTCCAAGCCGCCGGAATAGGCCAAAACGCAGCTTGCCATGAGAGTTCTGATGGTCCGCAAATCGGGTGGGCACAAGCGAGCTATTGTGATCCGATAGACGCGCGGCGGCAAGTGCCGGTTCGCGCCGGCGAGGCCGGAGGCGGGAGCCGGAAGCACAATAATGGGCTGTTGGCTTTGCCCGTGCAGAGCCGCGTTGAGGCGTCGCTCCACGCGCGGCGGCTTGATTCGCGAGCGGCCGACGGCAATACTCGCAGGCACGCGTTCTTCGATCTTTCTGCGTCTGGGGCATCCCGATGATGAGATACGTGGCGGGCATCGTCTTTTTCGCGTTCGCGGCGACGGTTATGGCCGAGGACGGAACGCGGCCGCTGTTCGACGGCAAGTCGCTGGCCGGCTGGGAGGGCAAAGAAACGATGTTTCGCGTCGAAGGCGGCGCGATCGTGGCCGGCACGCTCGAGCGGCCGATCCCGCGCAACGAGTTTCTGTGCACGACCGAGGAGTTCGGCGACTTCGAGTTGAAGCTGAAATTCAAAGTCCTGGGCGAAGGCGCCAACGCGGGCGTGCAATTTCGCAGCCAGCGGATTCCCAACCACCACGAGGTGAAAGGCTACCAAGCCGATTTGGGCGACGGCTGGTGGGGCTCGCTGTACGACGAATCGCGGCGCAACCGCGTGCTGGCCGCGGCCGACAAGGGTCTGATCAAACGCATTCTCAAGCGAGACGACTGGAACGACTACGCCATTCGCTGCCAGGGCCGGCACATCCAACTTTCCATCAACGGCCAGCAGACCGTCGACTACACCGAGCCGGACGAAGCAATCGAACAGCGCGGGCTCATTGGCTTGCAGATCCATGGAGGCAAGCCGAGCGAGGCCTGGTACAAGGACATTTCGATTCGCAAACTTTGAAGAATCGCACCCCCGCGCCCGTCTCAGACGAACGGCTTCTCTTGATGCCCAAACCCAGCTTCCTGTATTTCGATCTTGGCAACGTGCTGTTGCGCTTCGATCACCAGCAGGCCTGCCGCCAGATGGGCGCGGTGGCCGGCATCGCGGCCGAGCAGGTATGGGACGTCGTGTTTGCCAGCGACCTGGAGCTGCGCTACGAAGCCGGCGAGTTCGACGATCGCGGCTTCTACGAGATCTTCTGCCGAGAGACGGGCAGCCGGCCCGACTTCGAGGCCCTGCTGCTGGCTGGCAGCGAGATCTTCACCCCCAACACGTCGATCTTTCCGGTCGTCGGCGCGCTCGACGCGGCCGGCTATCGCCTGGGCGTGCTGTCGAACACGTGCCCGGCGCATTGGGCCTACTGCCACTCGGGGCGCTATGGTCTCTTGAATCGCGGCTTCGACGTTTACGCGCTGAGTTACGAGCTGGGGGCGTGCAAGCCGTCGCCAAAGATCTTCGAGGGCGCGGCCCGGCTGGCCGGCGTTCCCCCCGAGGAAATCTTCTTCGTCGACGACATTGCCGGCCACGTCGCAGGCGCGCGAGCCGCCGGCTTCGACGCCGTGCAGTACACCACCACGCCGGCCCTGGTGGACGAGCTGCACAAGCGCGGGCTGGAGTTCAACTATTGATTGGCGAGCCCCGGTCGTGAGCCCGAGGATTCGTGGATCGATGTGAGCACCACCAATCCCCGAGCTGACGCTCGGGGCTCGCCACGCGCGGGTTGGCGGTGCGCGTCACGGCGCAGCCGCGGCGGCCGGCGCTTCGCCGATCAGCTCGGGGTCGAGCCCGCACAGGTCGGCGATCGAGTCGACAACCAGGTCGGGCCGGTAGGCATAGTGGGCCAGGTCTTCGCGACGCGTCGTGCCCGACAGGACCAGCACGGTGCGGTAGCCCATTTGCACGCCACCCAGGATGTCGGTTTCCATCGTATCGCCGATGATCGTGGTTTCGGCCGTGGTCAAGGCCAGTTCCTTGCGGGCCATGCGCATCATCACGGGGCTGGGTTTGCCGACGCTGAAGGCCTTCAGGCCCGTGGCCGTTTCGAGCATGGCCACGATGGCGCCGCAGCCGGGGCGGGTGCCGGTTTGCGTGGGGCAGTTGGGATCGAGGTTCGTGGCGATCAGCTTAGCGCCGCCGAGGATCATCCGCGTGGCCGCTTCGAGCATTTCGAAGGTGAAGGCGCGCCCCTCGCCGACGACCACGTAGTCGGGATCGTGGTCGACGATCGAGTAGCCGTTGGCGTGCAGAGCCTGCAGCAGGCCGCCTTCGCCGATCACGTAGGCCGTGCCGTCGGCCAACTGTTGGGCCAGGAACCGCGCCGTGGCTATGGCGCAAGTGAACACGTGCCGCTCTTCGACATCGACGCCCATCCGCGCCAGCCGCGTGGCGACGTCGCGCCGCGTGCGCTGGCTGTTGTTGGTCAGGAAGGTGAACGGCACGTCGAGCGCTTGCAACTGCCGGATGAACTCGCTGGCGCCTTCGACGAGTTGGCCGCCGCGGTAAATGACGCCATCCATGTCAATCAAAAAACCTCGTTGCATAAAAATATCCTGCGAGGGTGAGGAAACCAGAATCGTGGGCCCACGGCGACGCTTCGGTCGCGCGCAGGGCCGCCCTGATGGTTGCAATGGCCGTGCCGCGAGGCAACGCCCAACACGAACTTCTAATGTTCGGCAAACCGCGGAATGACTTTTACGCGCAAGTCGTTTGGCCACGTGATCGCCCGCGCACTTCTCGGGCACGCCCTGCCGCGCTAGCTGCAAGAGGCCGCGCTAGCTGCAAAAGAAAAGGGCACCCGCGCAGTCGAAAAGCGCGGCTGCCCTGGCATCACGAAAAACGATGCAGCGATTTTTGTTTACAAGTACGTGTTGATGATATTCTCGAGCAGTTCCTGGCGGCCGCTCTTGTTGGGCGCGGCCTCCCCCTTTTCGAGCATGTACTTCTCGAGCGAGGCGAAACTCTCGCTGCCCCCTTCGATCCGCGCGCCAACGCCCGAGTCCCAGGAGGCGTAACGCTCCTTGAGCATCTTGTCGAGCAGGCCGTCGGCGCGGATCGCGGAGGCGATCTTCAGCCCGCGGGCAAAAGCGTCCATGCCGCCGATGTGGGCGTGGAACAGATCGATCGGCTCGAAGCTTTCGCGGCGCACCTTGGCGTCGAAGTTGACTCCGCCGGGCGCAGCCCGCCGAACTTGAGGATCGAGAGCATGCAGGTCGTGGTGAGGTAGATGTCGGTGGGGAACTGGTCGGTGTCCCAGCCCAGCAGCATGTCACCCGTGTTGGCGTCGATCGAGCCCAGGAAGCCCTGGCTGCCGGCGTATTCCAACTCGTGCTGCATGGAGTGGCCGGCCAGCGTGGCGTGGTTAGTTTCGATGTTCATCTTGACGTGGTCGGTCAGGCCGTAGGCGCGGAGGAAGTTGATGCAATTGGCGACATCGTAGTCGTACTGGTGCTTGGTCGGCTCCTTGGGCTTGGGCTCGAAGTAGAACTGGCCCTTGAAGCCGATCGCCTTGGCGTGGTCGACGGCCATGTGCATGAAGCGGGCCAGGTGGTCGAACTCGCGCTTCATGTCGGTGTTCCACAAGTTCTGGTAGCCTTCGCGGCCGCCCCAGAAGGTGTAGCCGAGCCCGCCCAGATCCTTGGTCACCTCGATGGCTTTCTTCACCTGCGCGGAGGCGTAGGCGAAGGCGTCTGCATTGGGGCTCGTGGCGGCGCCGTGCATGTAGCGCGGGTTGCTGAACAAGTTGGCCGTGCCCCACAACAGGCCGATGCCGGTGCGCTGCTGTTCTTCCTTGAGCAGTTTGACGATGGCGTCGAGATTCTTGTTGCTCTCGGCCAGCGTGGCCCCCTCGGGCGCCACGTCGCGATCGTGGAAGCAGTAGAAGTGGACACCCAGCTTCTGCATGAACTCGAAGGCCACGCGAACGCGGTTCTTGGCGTTCTCGACCGAATCTTGCGGCGCTTCCCAGGGGCGCTGCATGGTGGCCGCGCCGAAGGGGTCCATGCCGGTGCCGCGGAACGTGTGCCAATAGGCCACGGCGAAGCGGAAGTGGTCCTTCATCGGCTTGCCTTCCACCACTTCGTTTTCGTCGTAGTGGTGGAACGCCAGCATGTTCTTGCTCTTGGGACCCTCGAAACGGATCTTCTCGACTTCGGGAAATGCAGCCATCGGTATGCCTTCTCGCCTAGATAGAAAACAGGGGGTGAAGCAATCGAATCATCGTGGCAAATCGCCCCGCCCCCAGCAAGAGGCTGGCAAGGCACTGGCAAGATGCCAGTGCCACGCTACTGCGACAGGCTGGCCCAGAACGGGTGCTGGCGGTCGGCTCGCGTGCGGACGTCTTCCAAGAGCACGCGCAAATCGGGCTCGACCCGCGGCTTCTTGTTGAGCGGATGGTTGTTCACGCGAATCTGCATGTCGCGGCTGAAGTCGACCACCTCGGGCGACAGCCAGACCGTCACGTTCGACGCGCCGGTGGTGATCGCCAGGCCGTTGGTCGGCAGCACGCGGCCGATGATCTTGGCGCTGGTGACACCGCGGGAGGGGGGCCAATTCGTCGGTTCGACGACGGTCCGCTCGGGCAGCTTGCCGGCTTCGAGCCACCAGAAGAAGTTGTCCCAGGTGCGCATCGTGACGACGCTAAACTCCTTGGGAAAAAAGTTACGCGACGCGCGGCGCCCCATCCAGTCGAACAGGTTGCGAATGTCCTCGTAAAAGTCTTCGTGCCCCCGGCCCCGGTATTCGACCACCGTGGTGTCGTAGCGCCGCGTCAGGTAGCGATCCAGATCGCGGGCGTTGCGCACCGTGCGGTCGCCGTCGAGCTCGCCCCCCAGCACGTAGAACGGCAGATCCTTGGCGTTATCCACGTAGAAGCGGCAATAGCGGTCCGAATCGGCGACGATCGGAATCACGCCGCACCACAGGTCGGGATGCGCCAGGCCGATGTCCCAGGCCGCGTTGCCGCCGATCGAATGCCCCGTGAGAAACACCCGGTCGGTGTCGATCGAAAACCTGCGGCAGGCGTCGCGCAAGCTGCCCAAAACGGCCGCGTGCTCGCGAGCCGAGTATTCGTAGCGGGTCTGGCCGTCCTTGAGCCAATCGACCGCCAACACGATGTAGCCCAGGCGCGTGCCGTGGCCCAGGCGATTGTACTGCTCGTCGGGCACGCCGGCCCACCAGTCGATCTGGTGCCGGGCGCTCGATGTTTCGCCGCCCAGTGTGACGATCGTCGGGTAGTGTACGTGCGGATCGTATTGCGGCGGCAACTGCACGAAGTAGGTGACGTCGGGCTCTTTGTCGATGCCCACGGGGATTTGCAGCTCGTAGAATCCCGGTTCGGAGGCGGACGCTTCGGGCGTTTCCAGGGGGGGTTTCATGTGCGCGATCAGTTGGGCCACCCGGTCGAGCGAGGTGCCTTCCAGCCCGCGCAGCTCGTCGAAGATCGCGGTGCGCTCCAACTTCACGTCTTCGCTCAAGTAGCGGACGATCGCGGTGCGCACCTTGACCATCGACAGCGCCACGCCGAGGTTGGTCTCGGCCTGGTCGCTGCCCAGCAGCCAACCGCTGATGGCCAACGCCAGTTTCTGCTCGTGGCCGAGCGCCGGATCGTCGGCCAGACGCAGGTAAGAGGCCATGCGATCGAGCGTGTTGATGCCGAATTCGCGGCGCATCTCGTCGACGATCGCCTCGCTCTCGGCCCGCGCGGCGGCGTTGGAAACCGCGTCGACATGCGTTTTCAACTCGGCGAACGCCTGTTCGAGCTGCTTGCGGGTGTCGCGATAGTAAGTCAGCATCTCGCGGACCTGTTGCAGCGTTTCGCCCGACACGTCCTGGGTGGGAAACTGTTCGAGCATGGCATAGGCCAACGCGTGCTGTCCGGCCTTGCGGCGGACTTGGATCTCGGCCAGGATGCTCTTGGCGTACAACTGGCGCAGGGCCCGCACTTCCTTGGCCAGCTCCTGTTCGCCGGGAAAATCGGCGATGATGCGTTCCAGCTCCTGCTGCGCGTCGAGATCGCGCTCGGCCTGCAGAAACAGCCGCGCCACGCGCAGCCGCTGGTCGAGGTTCTTCTGGTCGATGGCGTTGGCCAGGATCTTCTTGAGCGTTTCGCGGGGAATGGCGCTGGTGGCCAGCCGCATCTCCCACACCACTGTTTGCCGCCTCTCGCTGGCCAGGGCCTCGACCCGGGTCCACAAGGGCGTGACCATCGTGATGCCCTGCACGACGTCGAGCGGGCCCTTGTCGGTCATCATCCGCACGGAACGGCGGCCGAACTCGTCGAACGGGCGGATATTGACCAGTTGGCCGACGGCTTTGACGCGCGAGCCCGACTCGCGGCGGGCGGCGCGTGGTGGACGGCGATCTTTTCCTGGATCTCGCCGCTCTCGACCTCATCGATCTTCACCATCTGCGCCGTGGGCACGAAGATCCGCCGCAGGTTGTCATCGACCAGCGCGATCGAGGCCATGTCGTTTTGGGCGGCCTGGGGATTTGCCGCCAGGCTGGTGACGGCGCCGACGTTGCCGGTCAGCCGCCGACCATCTTTGAGGACGATCGTCGAGCCGGCGGCCAGTAGCGGTGCCGTGGCCACCAGCGCCGCCAGCAGTGCGCAGCGTCCACGGCGTGAACCGCCGCGGCCGGGCCGCGCGGCCGCGCCAGTCTTTGGCGGCCGGCAGGACGCATGACGCTCTCCCAGACGTGTTCCGCTGGCCGGCGGGGGCAAACGAACGTCCCCCCGGCCGAGTGCGCGCGAAATTCCTGAAATCCCCAAGCGGCTGCCGCGCAAGCGCGCCGCCCACGCCTCCGTTTCCATTGTGGGCCGCCGCGGCCGCCTTAGTCAAACGCGCGACTGCCGCGATCACGGCATTGACAGTGCCCCAGTTCTCTCGCATAACTGGAAAAATCGGACGATTGGGGCGGCCCCGCGGCGAGGAAACGATTGCTCTCACGACGCGTGATTTCCGTGCTCGTCACGTTGGCCTGCGTGCTGCCGGTGGCGATCGTGGTATTGGTAGCAACCGGCTGGCTGCTGGCCGCCATGCAGGACGAAGCCGCCGGCCGCGTACTCGGCCGCGTGGCCCTGGCGTTTGGCCTGACGTGGATCGTCGACCTGGTGGTGCTGGTTATCGCCCAGGGAATCAACAGTCTTGGCCCGCCGGATGCGTGAGGCGTCCCGCTTTCTTCTAACGTCGCGGCTGGCGCTCATTCCCAGCGGATGTCGGTGTCAGGGAATTCGAGGATGAACTCGCGGCCAAAAGCCTGCGAGGCGGTCGCAAAGCCGCGCGGCACCTGGCGATCGAGCGCGCGCTGCAGGCCGGCCACGGCGGTCTGGGCCGTCAGCTTGTAGCCGCTCATCGTTTCCAGCGTGGCCGAAACGCTCTGGCCGTGGTCGTCGCTCACCCGGCCCCAGAAGCTTGAGCGGGCCGTCTCCAACTCCTGCTCGGACGGCCCCTTCACGTTCCGCTCGACCCAGCGCTTGGCCAGCCGTTGCAAGGGGCCGAAGGCCAACAGCGGCAGCAGGAAGCGAAGGCGGCGAATACGCGCGATCTGGCCCGGCGGCATCGCGGAATAAACTTCGATGTTGGGGATGCTCGTCGAATGGTAGGCGCTGGCCACGTCGCCCCAGGGGATCGTCATGGCCGTGCGCAGTGCCGTGGCGAAAGGGAACTTCCATCGTCTTCCAGGCGGTGGGCACGTGGCGAATCTCGCCATCGATCCGCGCCCGGCCGCCACTGGGAAGCGACTCGATCATGGTCTTGCTGGTGCCGGGGCTGAAACCGCCGCCGCCGTCGAACGCCAGTTGCAAGACCCGGGCCCCGGGGAGCCGCTGGGCCAGCATGGCGGCCAGGCAATCGCTGGGCACGACGTCGAAACCCACCGCCGGCACCAGGGCCACGCCGGCCTGCGCGGCCCGTTCGCCACGCGCCGCGGCCCACTCGATGACGTCGATCTCGCCGGTGATGTCGAGATAATCGGCGCCGGCCGCGATGCAGGCGTCCATCATCGGCCGGGCCGTCTGCGAGAACGGGCCCGCGCAGTGCAGCACGGCCGAGACGCCGCGCAGATGCTCGGCGATTTGCGCCGGCTGGTTGAGTGCAAAGCTCTTTGCCTCGAGCCCCAGTTCGCCAGCCAGGGCCGTGACAGCCTCATGATTCCGTCCGGCCAGAATCGGCTTCATGCCCAACTCGACCGCGCCGCGCAATCAGTTTGCCCGTATAGCCGTTGGCGCCATAGATCATCGCCCGTGCCGGCTCGCTCATGAAATCAACGATGCCTCGCCGAACTCAATCATCCTGTTCTTCCCGCCTCACGACACGATGTCGCGGCGGTGGTTCAAATAGTCCCAGACGACGTAGCGGTCGAGGTCGCGGCCGGCGGTGAAGAACACGCGGCCGCGGGTGCTCTCGGCCAGGCGATAGGCGAACTGCACGTCTTCGCTTGATTGCGACCAACTGGGCAGCAGGAAAATGTTGATCGTGATCCCCTCGCGCTGGCAGCGCAGGCCCTCGGCCAGCGTGGCCGCCTCGGTCGTCTCGTCGGGCGGATAGATCAGGTACAGAATCGGGCCGTCGAAGTGGGCCGTCGGCAGCCCGTCGGTGATCAGGATGATCTGCCGGTTGGGCGTGTCCTGGGCGGCCAGGAACTGGCGGCCCATCTGCAGGGCGTGCTGGATGTTGGTGAAGTGCGGCGGCACGTACAGCTCGCTCATGTCTTCGCGGCTCATGTCGGCGCGGGCCCGCACGTAGGGTTCGAAGACCGTCACCGGCTTGGGCAGCAGCGTGGCGATGTCGACCGAGCGGATCGGCTTGGCGAAGCTGTACATCTCGACGAACTGCAGGTAGTCGCCCGGGTATTCGCGGCGAATCAGCCCGTCCAGCGCCAGCGCCATCCGCTTGACGTGCACGTACAGCCCGCCGTAACGCATCGAGCCGCTCATGTCCATCAGCACCACGGTGGCGCACTTGGGCGTGTTGCGGGTGCGGTGGATTTCGATGTCTTCCTGCTTCAGCCGGATCGGCAGGCCCGGGCCGCCGCGGATCATGGCGTTGACCAGCGAGGCGGGCATGTCCATGTTGGCGAGCGAGTCGCCGAACTCGTAGGGCCGGGTCCGCTGCAGCTCGACGGCCCCTTCGCCGACGACCGGCCCCTGGTGGCGTCCGGTGCGCGACTCTTCGAGGTTGCTGAAGATCCGCTCCAGCAGCTTTCCCTGGAAGAGGCGATAGGCCTTGGGCGTGAGCCGATAGCCTTCGGGCCCGCGCTCGAGCCCTTGCTTTTCGGCCATGTGGCGCATCAGCTCTTCGATCTGCTGCTGCAACTGTTCGAGTTTTTCGATGTCGCCCGGTTCGGCGAACTCGGCGAGTTGGTCCAGATCGATCACCCCGATTTGTGCGTTCTTGGCCGCTTCTTCCAACTGCTTGAGCAGCCGGTCGATCGTCTCCAGCTCTTCCTTGATTTCCAGGGCCTTGGGGACGGTCATCGGCGTGCGGCCGGTGAACGTGTACTTGGCGGCCAACTCGTCGACCTGGTACTTGTCGCCCAGCACGGCCAACAGCATCATCATTTCGCGGGCAAACTTGGAGCGGTCGTCGCCTGCCTGATACCAGAGCCGCTCCAGCTCGCGCAGTTGCTCGTCGCGAAAACTCTGCTCGAATCGTTTGGCCAGGTTCTTGGGCGGCTTGATCGATTTTCCTTGCCGCTCGTAGACGTCGCGGGCCGCTTTTTCGACCTTGCTCGTCTCGTAGGTTTCCAGAATCTTCCGCTTCCGCTCCAGCAGGATCTGGCGGATGGCGTCGAGCGACGGCCCCAGCCCGGCGATCTGGCTGGGGTCGAGATGCACCGCGCGGGCCAGCTCCTCGTCGGTCAGCTCGCGCATGCTGCCGTAGATCAGCATGTGCTCGAAAGCCGGCGAGACCAGGTCGGGCGGCGGCTGAGTCGGGCTGGGGAAGTTGTGCGGATTGTACTTCTGGTAGGTGTGGATCACGCCGCCCAGGCGTTTGCGCTCGCTCATGGCGATGGCCTTTGGAAACGGGGTGGCGTCATTTGATCTCGTACACGATCCGCCCGTGGTGCTGGGACCGCGAGATGCGGTCCGAGGCGTAGAGGCCGGCCAGCACGAACTCGACGCACGAGGCCCGCACGGCCGGATCGCTCGAGGCGTTCACCTCGAAGGCCTTGTCCCAGGCCGGCGGCACGCGCTTCAGCCGCTCGGCGTAGTGGCTGGAAGGCAGCATGTCGCCGACTTCGATCTTCACGCCCTCGGCAAAAGATCTGCGGCGATCTCGTCCAGCCCGTGGCGGTCGACGTATTCCTCGAAAACGGCGCGGATGGCCTCGGCCATCGACGGCGTCGAGCACCTGCCGCTCGGTCATCTGGTGGCTGCCCATCATGTCGAGCTCGAGCTTGCCCAGCGACGAGGAGTAGAGGTGGCCCAAGTCGCTGATCCGCGGCACGGCCGGCTGTTCGCCGAGCAAGGCCGCCGCGCTGCCGGGCGCTGGCCACCATCGTGCGATAGTTGGCGATGCTGAACCGCGCGCTGACGCCCGACTGGTGGTCGATGTACTTCGAGCGCCCGCGCGGCGATGCTGATCTGCTCGATGATCTCCCGCATGAAGTAGGGCACGACGACGGGGAACTCGCCGCCCAGATCGACGCCCGCCTCCTGCTCCATGATCTCGATGCCCAGGTCGCGTTCGCGCGGATAGTGCGTGTGGATCACCGAGCCGATGCGGTCCTTGAGCTGCGGAATCACCTTGCCGCTGCGGTTGTAGGTGGCCGGGTTGGCCGAAAACAGGATCAGCACGTCGATGTCGAAGTTGATCGGGTAGCCGCGGATCTGCACGTCGCGCTCTTCGAGGATGTTGAACAGCCCGACCTGCACCAGCTCGTCGAGCTCGGGCAGTTCGTTCATGGCGAAGATGCCGCGGTGCATCCGCGGGATCAGGCCGAAGTGCAGGGCCTCTTCGGCCGACATGCTGGTGCCGCCGGCCAGCTTGGCCGGGTCGATCTCGCCGATGATGTCGGCGAACTTCGTGCCCGGGGCCAGCCGTTCGGCATAGCGGGCCGCGCGCGGCCACCAGGCGATGGGCACCTCCTCTTCCGCGACGCTCGGCCACGAGCCGCTTGCCGGCGCGCGGTGATCGGCCGGTACGGATCGTCGTGAACCGGCGAGCTCGGGCAGGTCGATGTAGGGGATTTCCTCGTCGAGAAAGCGGACCAGCGAGCCGCATCAGCCGGCTCTTGGCCTGCCCCTTCTCGCCCAGGAACAGCATGTCGTGCTGGGCGATCAGCGCCGATGTTGATTTCGGGAATGACGGTGTCTTCGTAGCCGATGATGCCGGGAAACAGCTCCTCGCCCCGGCTGAGCATCTGCATGAAGTTGTCGTAGATTTCCCGCTTGACCGTCTTGGAGACCCAGCCGCTGGCGCGCAGCTCGGCCAGCGTGGCCGGTTTGGTGGTAGTTGTCATGTAGGAATCGCGAGGGTGGATGGATGTCGTTGAGGATGCCGCGGCACGGGCGAAGCGTCGCTCCGCCGCCCGCGAGCCTTGACGATTATAGCGCCGGATGTGCCTGCCAAACGAAAAAGCCGCGCTTGCGGCGTCCTTCGCTGGGTGAAGCAGGACGCCGGGCGCCGCTCCACGCCGAGAACCGTGGGAAGGAAGCGGAGAATTGGCCGCAGGCCAGGCCCCTTGGCGGGAACCGTCGTCGCATGGTTTGGTCAGGCGTCGACCAGCGCCACGGCGCGGCACCAGGCGGCACTGGCGCGCTCGATCTTCACCGGCAGGCACGAGACGTAAAACCCGTGCGGCCGCGGAAGCAAATCGAGATTCGCCAGTTTTTCGATTTGGCAATACTCGCGCGTGATGCCGGCGAAGTGCGCCGGCCAGATCGCGCGGCCGTCGCCCGTTCGCTGAAAGTCGGCCACCATGGCGGCAAACGGGCGGTCGAGCGTGTAGGCGTCGATGCCGATCACCTTCACCCCCTGCTCGACGAGCCACAAGGTGCTCTCGCGGCCCAGCCCGGGCTGGGCGAAATAGTCGGGCGAGCCGAGCCGCTTGTCGGCCCCGGTGTGCAGGAGCACGATGTCGCGCGGGCGAATCTGGTAGTCGATCTTCGCCAGCGCTCTGCGCAGGACGTCGACGGTGATCAGCTCGCCGGCGCTTTAGTGGCGCACGTCGAGGACCACGCCGGTGCGCAAAGCACCACTCGAGCGGCACCTGGTCGATCGTGCGGGCCGGCCGGCCTTCGGAGGTGGGGCCGTAATGGTAGGGCGCATCGACGTGGGTGCCGGTGTGGGTGATGGCGTGAATCTCTTCGACCGCCCAGCCCAGCCCGCCGGAGGTGACCAGGTCGGCCGCGCGGACGCCGAAGGCTTGCTCCATCTGCGCGAGCCCCTCGGCCTCGTGCGTGACGTAATGGATTTCGGCCGGCATCGGCTCGCTCGCCGCCCGATGCGCCAACGGCACGCTGAGGTCGATCAATCGCACGGATTCGAACATGGGCAGCCTCGGAGATCGCTGATCCCTATTCTGGCTGTTGGCGGCCGATGCGGACAAGTGGGCGTCAAAGCGTCTCTTCCGCATTGAGGGCCGGCTGGCCGAGTTCGGCAGTAGCCCAAATCGGTTTTCGTTCTACGGAAGCTGGGCAGCGATGGCCTCGCGAAACTTTTCGCCGTCCAGCAGCTTGCCGGTGTCCGTTCCGCCAAGCTGGTGCATCCAAAAGTCGGGAGCCGGCGGGCTACTGGTCCATTCCGCCTTGGGGCCAAAGACGAAATAGACATCCCAGGCAAACTTTCGGCCGCCCGGCAATTTCAGGGTTTTTCCGTACAGCTTGCCGAGAGCCCCCGACGCATCCCAGAAGTGCGTTGCCCGGGGGTCTGATACCAGCGTGGTGGCTTCTTGGGCCGCCTGCAAGCTGTCGCCGGGGAACCGCTTGATCCAGACCACGAGGACTTTCGTCTTGTCGCTGTCGACATGAGCCAGCGCCTGCTGCTGCACCACGGTCGCGCCCTGCGGCACACCGGGCACCGGGGCGATACGATCAGCATCACCCGGGCAGTGCCTTTGGCAGCATTGAAGGCATCTTTCAGCTCGTGGACGTCTTCGGAAAGGGCCGTCACCGACTTGTCTTGTTCGGAAGCGGCGAACGAAACCGGCCGGACCGAGGGCGCGACCGCTTGTCGCTCCCTACAGCATCCTGAAGGCGATGACGGACAGCAAGGTGCGCCTTCGATCCACGCGCTGAGCGGTTCGGCATACAACGGCAGCAGCGCAAGCCCAATTCCCCAAGCCGCCGCAAGGCCGAGCGGCGCCAGGGTCCGGCGTCTGGTTCGCGGCGCGCAGCACGAACGATTGCGATGGACCGAGGCAAAGCCGACCCCGACGAGCGTGGCAGCGGCGGCCAGGAGCCACCAGCGGGAAGCCTCGAAGGATGGGCTGAAGCCAGCGGCCGACAATCCGAAGGCCGCCAGCGCCAACGGCAGCCAACAGCAGGCCGTCGCGATCGTGGCGACAAGCATCGAGCTGGCCGCGAGCCGTCCGCCAATCGTTGGTGCCCGTGACGCGCGGCTGGCGGGGATCGCTGCCGCCAGGAGCTCGCGACTGGGCACGCCGCCGCCGCTGTACGTTCGACAGGTAAAGCCAAAATCGCGCCGCTCGCGGGCGTCGGGCTCAACGTCGACACCGTCGACTAGGATCGTCGGCGAGCCGAGGAATCGCATGCGCACCGCTTCTTCTTGCGACGTGACTTCCACGGCCTCGACGACGGCCTGTGGAGCGACCTCGCTTACCCGATCGATCGCTGCCTGGTAATTGGGACAACCGGCGAAATAGAGCACTTGAATCTTCATGGCGACAACCTCCTGCGAGAGCCTATTCTGGCGTGATGCGCGGCCGGATTGCTGGTGTGACGATTCCCGCTAGCGTATTATCGAGGTTGTACTCAAGTGCAAGGTCAAGCCGCTCGTCCCATTTTTTTTCATGCCCGGCGAAAAACGATTCACGATCGGCCAATTGGCCCTCGAAGCACGAATTCCGGCCACTACGCTGCGCTATTACGAGCGGATTGGACTGTTGCTGCCCGATGATCGCAGCCAAGGCAACTACCGCCTGTATGGTGCAGCGTCCTTGCGGCGGCTTCAATTCATCCGCGCCGCACAGTCGATCGGCTTCAAGCTCGACGACATTCGAACGCTGCTGGGCGCGTCGACGGGACAGGCGCCCTCCTGTGCCAACGTGCAGGAGTTGATCGAAGCCCGCCTTGCCGAAATCGAACAGCACGTGTCCCAATTGCGGCATGTTCAGCGGTTGCTGAAGTCATCGCTCGCGAAGTGCCGGCAGACGGCGCGGCGAAGATGCTGCCACGTGGTCGAAGCGTTGCAAGAAAACCGCCAGCCCGCGCCGTAAACTTCGCCGAGCGATCCCGGTGAACGGTTATCTCGCCGACCGACGCGCTCAAAACGGTTGCCGCATGCTCTCGATGATCTGACGCAGCAGCCGCCGGGCCGGGTAGAGCTTGACGAGCTGGTCGCGCAGCCAGCCGAGCGCGGGCGACTCGACGAACATATAGCGCGCGGCCGCGCGGGAGTCGGCCTGATTGCCCTCGATGTAACGGCGGCAGCGTTTGACCCATAGCTCCAAGGCGTGCGGCACGTGCTGCGCATCGACTTTCGACAGCTCGTCGGCCAGCGCCGCAGCCGAGCGCAGGCGCGTTCGATGCCCCCACGCCGGCCGTCGGCAGAAACGCCACACCCGAGTCGCCGCACAGCGCCACGCGCCCCGAGTACCACTCGGGCGCCCGGATGTCGAACATTGGCCAGGGGAAGAGCGTCTCCGCCTGGTCGAAGGCCTGCCGCACTTCGCCGGCGTGGTCCATCAGGCCTGCCAAGGCCGCGCCCAGTCGAGCGCGTACCGTTTCCCGGCTGGCCTGGAAACTTCCGACCAGGTGGGTCGGCAGCCCGGCCACGAACATGCACCGCCCAGGTACGGGGTACGCGCAAAAAAGCATCCGTGCCCCCAATACTCTCGAAACACCTCCGGCGGAACGATGTCTCCCCTGCCCCACCACGTCCAGATGGTCCACCGCGCGTCGAAACGCGCCGGCTCGGGGAACAGCCGCGCCCGCAAGGGCGAGTGAATGCCGTCGCAGGCCACGACCAGGTCGAACTCGTGCTGGCTGCCATCGTTGAACGTGACGCGCACCGTTTCGCCGTCGGCCACGATATCGTCGAGCGTCGTGCCCATGCGTATCGGCAGGTCGCGGCAGGCGGTCCGCAGGACGTCCACCAGGTCGGTCCGCCGCGTCATGACCATCGGGCCCAGGTTATCGGTCAGCTCCTGCAAGTCGAGCTGCTGGAGGATGCGGCCCCTACCGTCGGCCAGCTCATAACGTCGCAGTTCGAGCCCTCGAGCCAGGAATTCGTCGTATACGCCCAGGCCATGCAGCACGCAACTGCCCAGCGGGTACAGCCCGATGCCATAGCCGATGTCGACATAGGCATCCGCCCGTTCGATGACGACGGGTTCGCGGCGCTGTTGGTGCAGTTTGGCCGCGAGCGTCAGCCCGGCAATCCCACCGCCGACGATGAGGACGCGCATCGTTCGCCCAAGGACCATAGAAGCGACGGAATATGTCGGGCGCGACGTGGCGCCCCTGCCGGCCCGATTCTAAGCGATCCGTTGACGATTGAGGAGCCGGCTGAGGCCGGGCGGGCGAAGCCATCCCGCTGGCGGCGCGGCTGGCGCCTCACTCCGTACGCAGGCTGCTGGCCAGCGGATGCGCGTCGACCGCCGCCAGGTAGGAGGGCACGGGCGCCGGGTGGCCAAAGTGAAATCCTTGCGCGAGTTGAAAGCCGACTTGCCGACAAATCTCGGCTTCGGCGGCCGACTCGATGCCCTCGGCCAGCGGCACCACGCCCAGTTCGATCACGATCTCGACCAGGTGGGCCAGCATCTGTTGGCGTTGCGGCGAGGTGTGGATGTCGCGGATCATTTCGCGGTCGAACTTGAGATAGTCGGGGCGCACTTCGGCCAGTTCGCACAGCCGGGCCTGACCGGCGCCGAAATCGTCGAACGCCAGCCGCATGTTCAGCTCGTCGAGCCCAGCCCGCAGCTCTTTCATCGTCGAGACGTCGGTCACGGCGGCTTCGTGGATTTCAACGGTGATGGGCTGCGACATGGCCAGTTGGCGCAGGGCGACCATCATGTCCAGGAATCCGTCGGTGGATAATTCGACGGGGTGCGTATTGAGGAACAGGTGCGGAGGGTCCGGGAACAGGGTGCTGGTGCGGACGCCCTCGATGCGCATCAGCCGGCTGAGCTCGTGTTCCATATTGAGCTGGGCTGCCGTGTAGAACATCGAGGCGGGCGTTTCCAGGCCGACCAGGCGGCTGCGGCTGAGGATTTCGTAGGCAATCGTGCGATTGTCGCGCAGATCGACGATCGGTTGGAAATATGAGACGATTGCCCGCTCGTTCAGCAGCTTGTCGAATTGGACGAACCCCAGGGCGCGGTCGTAGACGTCTTCGTGCATCGTCCGAGAATCGCATTCTTTCGATTCGCGACTGAGGCGAAACGGCAGATCGGCAAACTGGATCAGGTCATCCTGGTGAACCTCAACCAGCTCGTGAATCCGGTCGCCGTTGACGTAGGTTCCGTTGGTGCTCTGCAAATCGCGGAGGAACAAGGTGTCCCCCTCAAGGACGAATTCGGCGTGAATGCCGGAAACCGACCGCCGCGCCAGGCAGAGGGTGGCGTCGGTCCGGCGGCCGACTTGGAACGGCGTCACGCGGATGGGAACTCGCGACGGGCGTTCGCCGCGGCCGGAGCATCCGATCAAGACCCAAGCGGGAATCATGAGGTCACCTCGCTCACGTTGCAGGCGACGGGGCGGCAGCCTGGGTGCTCGAGCGGCTCTGGCAGCCTGGCCACGAACATGTCGTCCCAATGGACGTCGATTCGGGTGTGCAAGCGTTGGGCGATTTCGGCAAAGTCGCGCCGGTTGTCGATCAACCTGGCAGCGACGCTTCGCACCTCGAGCAATTCGGCCTCCTGGCAAGCGATGAAGTCGCCCTCGCTCGAGTGGACGATCGTCACGTGCTGCTTGTCGTCGCTGGTCAAGCTCTGGCGCAGGGCCGTGATATCGGCGTCTTTTGGCGCGATCAGCAACAGCCGCGTGCCGGCGGCCTCGTCGGCCAGGCGCGACCGCGCCGCGTCGATGCAGCGGTGGTAGTCGGCTGCTTCCAGCAGGGCTTCGGAGTTGCCATTGAATCGCGAAGTGTTCAGGTCTTGCATGGAGGAAAGGACCAAGTGGTGCGCCGCCGCCCGCAAGGGAGCCGCCAACTGGGTATCGATGGGGTGCGCGTCGGTGAGATACCAGCGAAGTTTTTTGGTGCCGACGGCGAGTTCCTTTTCAATCTCGTGATCCAGAGCCGCAACCAGAGCGGCCCTTTGGCTGACGAGCTCGTCGAGCAATTGCTGCCAGTCGCCGTGGGCGTCTTCGGACCGGTCGAAGCAGCCAAGCGATTCTTCGAATGACTCCGAAACCTGGAATTGCCCGGCGAGCGCGGTCAGATCTTTCCAGAAGGTCTGCAGCCGCCCCAGCTCTGCATTGACCTGCGCTTCGATCAGCCGCAACCAGCGCGTCACGGCGCAGGCCAGGGCCTGCTCGATTTGCGACCTGGCGTAGTCTTGCAGGGGCGCATCCACGTCTTCGACTTGTTTCTTGCGAGACCAGATTCTCGCCGCCGAGGGGCGATCGTCCTGCTGAGCGCGAAGGATGGCATGTTGACGGGCCAAGGCGTCCTCGCGGAGGCGGGTCGTGACGGCGGCCATCGTTGCCTGCAGGTCGCGAAGATGGACTTGAAACCATTCGGCGGCGTGCTTCGCGCCGGCAACGCCTCCTGGTCCATCGACGAGGTCGAAGATCCAATCGCAAACCGCGGTCGCGAGTTTTGCCGCCCGCCCTTCCACGCGGGTGTTCAAGGCGGTATTCAACGAGTCGAGTGCCGTATCATCGCCATTGCTCAGCGCGGAATCGATGGCGGTCACGACTTGCTCTCCGCAAGCCCGATCGCCTTGGGCTTGGAGCTCGGCGATCAGATTGGCAAAATACGATTCCGTGTCCGAGCAAAGCGCCTGATCGAGAATCTCGCGTGCCGCCAACTTCATCGGTTCCAAGTCGATTCCCAGCTCGACGGCTTTGGCGGCGGCTTGTGACGTGATGTCGGCGAAACAGATGCTTCGCGTCTCCCCGATGGTCCCGGACGCCGCGTAATTCGGGCCTGGTAGCGCGGCCGTCCGGCCAATGTCGGCCTGAATTCCGCCGCGCCACGCACAGACCAGGTCCCGGCACAACAGCTCCGCCATGATGGCGGGAATCTCGCTGTTGGAACCGCCAAACTGGCTCAGCCCGAACGATCGCAGCACGGGTTCGGTCAGTTCGGTTCCCCAGCGAACAAATTCCATTTGCCGACACTTGTCGAAGAACTGCGCGGCAGGAGTCATCGTGCTCGAATAGAGATACTCGGCGATCGGGTCGGTCGCGACGTCGAACTGCAAGTCGGTCAGGTCGTCTCCCAGGTGCTGAAAGTAGCAACTGGAGAAGGTGCGGTTGTTGCCGTGAAACGCCGGCAGCCCACAGCCCCGGTCGCCGGGGTAGCATTTGCCCGGGCGGCTGTAGTGCCACAACTCGCTGAGCGCCGCGTAGGAGTTGGCAATCGCCTTGTCGCGGTCGCGCGTTCCCTGCGGCGTGGAGTGCATCAGGATGCCGTGGACGTTCGCATCGGGAAGGTCGAGCTTGGCCAGGATCGAGCGCACCGCGTAGGCGACGTCGAGCACCATGCCGCTGCCGGTTCCGCCGGCGATCGACGCGACGACGAACACGCGCGGCTGCCGCACGGCAAATTCCAGGCCAGTCGCCTGGCTCGTCATGGCGATGCTCTCGTCGGACGTGATGCGCACCAGCGCCTGCTGGAGCCGTTCGTTCAGACGCCGGGCGTGGTCGATCAGCGCCAGTCGCCCCAGAGGCCGGAATCCATTGGTTTCAAGATTGTAGGGCACGTTGAACAGCCAGCGGCGGCTGATCGATGCCAGGATATTTCCGGCCGCCGAACGATAGGCCTCGCTGCGACGCAACGGCATGGGAAATCGCTCATCGCCGTCAAGCGCCGTACCAGGCTCACCGTCGGTCGCGCGGTTGAGGCTTTTGACGTCGGTGTCGATCAGCAGCATCTCGATGGCCGGGATCGTACTCATGGGCCCCAGCCGATCGTGCAGCCGCCGGCGGAGTCTCCGAAACACATTCGTGGCCGTGCCGCCGATTCCCAAGAACAACACCGGCTCGTGCTGCATGGGCATGTCGTCGTCCAGCTCGACGGCCGGCAGCCTGGTGCGAGATTTGGATGCGACTGGCGCGGCCGGCGCGGACCGCGGCCGCGGGAAGTTTGTCGCCCAACACTTGCGTGTTGCACGGCGCGCTGGCCGGCTTCTGCGTGGCCAGCTTGCGCGCCGCGGTGCTTCATCGCTTGGCTTCGATTTGGCATTGCCAGCCGCGAACAGCGCGTCGATGAGCGCCCGGCAGGACGCGAAGCCGCTGCGCCGGATCCTTGGACAAGGCCCTGGCGATGACCGGTTGGTCGCCGCGGGGCAAGGCGGACAGCGAAGGCGCCATGTGCAGGTGCTGCGCCGCGAGCTGAGCCGCCGAGGTTCCGTCGAAGGGCAACTCGCCCGTCAGCATCTCCTGGTAGACGATCGCGAGGCTGTATTGATCGCTGTGCCGATTGGGCTTGCCCTCGAACAACTCGGGGGGCGCATACGTCGGCGTCAGGCCCTCGATCGAGGCTGCCGAGCGATCGTAGAGGTTCTTGATCAGGCCGAAGTCGGCCACTTTCGCCCGGTTGCCCACCAGCAGCAGATTCTCGGGCTTGATGTCCAGGTGTTGCAGCGAATAGTTGTCGTAGATGTAGTCCAATGCCTCGGCGGCATCGCGCAGATACCCCAGCAGCTCTTCGGCGGGATGCCGACCGATCCTTTGGCACGCTGCTTTTGAAATTGCCGTTTGAGACTCTGGTCGGCCAACTCGGTCACGATGACGACGTTGTCGTCGATCAACTCGATTCGTTCGATGGAGAGCAAGAATGGGTGGCGAACCTCCTTGATCCGATTGAGCGAGTGCAGCTCGCTCGAGGCACGCTTGGAATTCGCCTCGGCGTAGATGAACTTGACGGCCTTGAACAGGCCACCGGGAGCATGGCACTTCCAGACCTCGCCGTAGCCTCCGGTGCCCAGCAACTCCTTGGTGACATAGCCGGGTATCGGCTGGAGTTTGTTGAAGCCTTCGGTAGCGGGAGTTTCGTGTTCCATAGTCGCATCACGATCAAAAGAGACGCCGTGCGAGTCGGGGGGACGCTCGTTACGAGGGAAACCGCGCGTCATTTGTCACGGTTGACCCGTTCTTTTAAGACCATGGCAAAATAGCACTCCACGACCTGGTCGAAGTATTCGGGAAGCAGCTCGAACTCCACGTCGTGATACCTCGTCAAGCTGCGGATCTGACTGAGCAAATCGCGCGGATGGCAACGGCGCATGGCCCGATTTTTTGGGCGGTAGTGCGTTTCGAGCAGGTAGTTCACGACGTCCTTGCGATACTCGCAGTCCATCGACTCGCAGTAGAGCCGGAACAGGTAGTGAAACTCTTCCGCCGACGGGTCGCCAACTTCGATCTTGTAGGGGATCCGGCGGAGGAAAGCCTCGTCGACCAGGTCTTCGGGCTCGAGGTTCGTGGAAAAGATGATCAACTGCTCGAAGGGCACCTGGATTCTCTTGCCGTTTGCCAGCGTGAGGAAGTCGTGGCGGCATTCCAGCGGCACGATCCAACGGTTGAGCAGCTCGCCCGGGGCGATCCGCTGCCGGCCGAAGTCGTCCAACAACAGCGACCCGCAGTTGCTTTTCATTTGCAGGGCGGCTTCGCTGATATTGCCCTCGCGGCTGTGGTGGATCTCCAAATCCTCCATGCGGAGCTCGCCGCCCACGACGACGGTCGGCCGCCAAATCTGCAGCCAGCGCGCATCTTTCTCCTTGGACAGCAATTGAGTGCCATCTTCTTCCTCGACCAAATGATGAAAGGCGGCGTCGTAGTACTTGATCAACTGGCCGCTCTCGATGATCGCGTGTGGAATCCAGATCTGTTGTCCGAAGCAACTGGTGATTCGCTTGGCCAACGTGGACTTCCCGTTGCCGGGGGCGCCGTACAGAAACATGCCCGCGCCGGAGTTGACGGCCGGACCCAGCTTGGCCAGCAGCTTGGGCTCGACGGAGATGCCCTTGAAGGCTTCGATCAACTGATCGTAGCGGGGCGTCGCCCACGTGATGGCCTGGGCGTGGACCGCGTTGACGTAGTGCGTCAACGGCACCGGCGCCGGACCGACGTAAGCACACGCCTTCAAGTAGCTCGCCGCCCTCGATTGGCCGTGCTCGGTCAGTGCATAGTAATGATCGTTGAACGGCGCCGCGCCGACGGGAGCGATAAGCTGCCGGGTTCGCAGCGAATTGAACAGTTCGCTGAGGATGCTGAAGGGCAGGCAGATCGTCTCCGAGACGTTCCTGCCGCTAGCCGTGCCGGCGCTGGCCAGGAACTTGCATATCAGGCCTTCGATGAACGAGCCGCTTAAACCAGTCTCCTGGATCGATTTTGGCTCGACTGGGCTGAAGTCGTCATTGGCAAACAGCGCCGAGCGCAGCTGCTCGTCAATCTCGCTGGTTTCGACGTTCGTCATCGTGTCGCCGTTCGGTGAGCAGGGAAATATCTGCCAATCGAGCGCCGCGTGCGCAGACGCCGACGGGGGCGCCCGGCGAAATGTCGCTCGACGCAGGACGTTGCCGTACGACAACGATAGGTCGCACTACCTAGGCCCGATGAGGGGATGCACGTGGGGCCGGTAGTGTTCTTCCCGGCCGCGGCCCTTAAAGCTCGCACAAGCCCTATAACGCGAGCAGCCGCCCGGACGCACCACGCGCATCATCTCCTTGACGACCTGGTCCTTGTCGAGCAGGCACAGCGTACACTCGCAGATGGCAACACCGCATGTGGCGTCGGCAAACGGCAGATGGGCGGCGCCGGCCGTCTGGAACTCGATGTCGAGTCCGTTGTCGCCGGCTTTGGCCCGCCCGCGGCGAATCATTTCGTCGGACAAGTCGGTCGCGACGACGCGGGCCTGCAATTGCTCCGCCAGGAAGCATGCCGTTTTGCCGCTGCCCCCTTGCCACGTCGAGCACGCGAGTGCCGGGGCCGATCCGGCACAGCTCGGCCAGCCGTCTTCATGGCGAATCTCGATGGGCTCAGAAGACTGACGTCGAGCGATTCGCCCGTTGATTGCACCGGATCGCGCGGCTCACGGCACCGCGCCGCCAGGCTGCGGCCCGCCGCCCTTTGCCCGCGTCAATCGCGGTACGAACATGGGGACTTCGCGCTGGTATTGGCGGTACTGTTCGCCGAAGTGGGCAACCAGATCGCGCTCTTCCACCATGGCCGCGCCGATCATGTAGACGGTCATGAACGCGGCAAACAGCAGATGGCCTTCGGTCATCGTAGGCGTGGCCCAGAACGCCAGGAAGAAGGCGACGTAGAGCGGATGCCGTACGAAGCGATAGAGCGACGGCGTGCGAAACGGCAGGTGCGTGTACGGTCTTTGTTGCCAAAACAACAGCACCTGGCGGCTCCCGAACAGGTCGAAATGACTGATCAACAGGCTCACTGTCGGCACGGTCAGCCAACCGATCGCGAACAAGGCCCACAGAACCCCGCGGGCCAGGGGTTGTTCGACGTCCCAGATTACCGCATCGACCGGCCGCCACTGCCAAACGAGCAGCACCGTGACGGCATTAGCGAGCCAGACATAGGTGGTGCGCTCGATGGGATGTGGCACCAGGCGCGTCCAGAGGCGTTTGAAGCCGGGCCGCGCCATCGCCGAGTGCTGGAAGACAAAGACGGCGACGAGCGACAGGTCGATCAGCACGGCTTGCATCAGGCCGACGCCGGCAGCCGGCGCGTCGATGCTCTTGGGGACGAGCAGGTTTCCGACGAACCCCGCCAGATAAGCAAAGACCGCCAGGAAGGTCAGGTGGCCCGCCACTCCATAGCACAAAAACAACCAGCGTTTCATCTCGCGCCCTCGCTTTCGCCTTGACGATTGCCTTCGGAGGGTTTGCCGCACCTTGCGCGTCGATAGCGGGTGCGAACTCCCTGGGTGTAGTATCGATGGGCGCCGGGGGGGCCACAAGTTGACTTGTGGTACACTTGCAGGTTGACTTGAGGTAAACCCGCGGCATTCTGACGACCATGAAGACCCACGAGAAGAGCACTAGGGAGCGGTTGATCGAAGCGGCCGTGCGGCGGTTCTATCGCGACGGTTTTCGCAACGTCGGCATCGACCAGATCTACACGGAAGTGGGCATCAGCAAGACCGCCTTCTACAAGCACTTCGAGAGCAAAGACGACCTGATGCTGGCGGTGCTCGCCGAGCAGACGCTTTGGCTGCAGCAGTCGTTGCGTGGCATGATTCGCGTCCGCGGTGGCAGCACGGCCGTGGGCCAACTACGCGCGCTGTTCGACCTGGTCGAGCAGATCATCGAAGGCCACGACTTTCATGGCTGCATCTTCGTGAACGTGACCATGGAGTTTCCCTTGCCGCACGATCCGGTGCACGTCGCGGCCGTGAAGGCCAAGCAATCATTCGAAGACGTGGTCTGCCAAATCGCCCAGCGGGGCCAAGCGGCCGATCCGCGGGCCGCGGCCCGCGAGCTGTGCCTGATCATCGAGGGCGACTTACGTGACGCGGCACATCAGCGGCGATTCGACGACGATCAACATCGCCCGACAGCTCGGCGAACTGGTGATCGCCAAGCACTTGCCAGCCGCAACGTCCGCCTGAGTGGTCCCTTCGACAGAGCGGGTCTGGGATGCCCGCAGGCCGATTGATTGTCGACGGCCGCGAGCGCCCCTTGGGCACCGCGGGGGAAGGGAAAGGCGCTCCCCATGTCCGCAAAAGGCCCTTCCATGATGAAACTCTACCCGAACAGGAATCCCACGGGTGGCTGAGCTGAAGTGGCCGTGCCGCCGACGATCGCGTGGCGATTGCCCTGCCACGCTTCGGCCATGCCTGACGTGGCATCACAATCAGAACCGGCGCTCGGATGCAGCTACGGAACAGTCGTTCCAGCCGATTGACCATGGCCCGATTACCAGGGTAGAAAGTGCTTGCGCAGGTCGCCAAAGCGAACCTCGACGCCTCCCATAAGGGACACGTTATGCATCGTGGGCAACCCGCCGCCGCCGATGGTCAAGTTATCGATCAGGTCTGCCCGCAACACCAGCCAGTCCTTGATTGGGTATTTGGCTCCAAGTCCGAAGGGAACGTTCGCCAACACCTGGCTGACGTGCTGGCTGTTGGCCTCGATGATGTTGAAATCAACCAGTCCGGCGCCGAGGGCAAAGAAAGGTCTGAACTTCGTCTCGCGCCAGGGATAGAACATCAAATCGAGATCCCACAGCAACGCTCGCTCAGTCTGCGCTGCAGCGGGATTGAACCGGGTCGAGTCGTTGAGCCAGGCGTCGGTGAGTCGTGTTTCAACTCCCCAATGATCAGCGAAATCCCAGCCGTAGCGTTTCGCGATGGCGAGTCCGACCGCATCATCGCCGTGGCCGCTGTGAAACGGGTCGCCGGCCATCGCGCCCACGGCATAGCCACCGCTGAAAGGACGATCGCGCCAGAGACTCTCCGAGGTGACTTGCTGTTGGTCCATCGGTTCGGAGGCAAACTTGTTCGGGCTGCTCGTCGGCGGCAGGAAATCAACGGCAGTGGTTGCGGCTGGCGCGGCAACAGGATCGAGATTCGGCCCTGCTCGCCTGAATGCGGACAGGGTTTTGGCTGGCATCTGCCGCAGCCGCCGACCAGGATCAACAGAAGGGGCCCAATCATGATGCCCCAACTTCGCAAGTGGCAGCTCCGCCTCCGCTTTGGGCGATTGATGCTCCGCAAGAAACCTGGTCGCGATCGCGAGAAAGTACGCCAGGCCGTGGCGCCAGGCCATGACCAAGTCACGGGCGGGAGTATCCAGCCACCCATGCCGCATGTCAAGATGACGCACTAGCGATTGAATCACCGCTGCTGGCAATGACATCTAGCCAGCCCCGCCCCCCCGATGCGACAAGAGCCGCGAGTTGATTGCCACAGATGGCGATTCGGCTTCAGACTGCCGACGTGTATCCGTTTGCCAGCCGTCAATGCCGGCGCGTTTGACAGCGCAAAATGCGGCGGCGCCTCCGCTCCAGCAGCACACGTGAACACACGAAGAAGAACCTTCACCCCAACCCGTACAGTGGCTCGTCAATCGACAAGCGGCTCTTCGCCCCCGCACTTCACCGCGACCCAGTTCCACATGGTCGCCAACCGCCGAAGGTGAGACAATGCCCGCTTTGTCTCGCCGCGAACATCCGCATCGACGTCGGCGATTGTTGCCTCCGTTCCCAGGTAAAATCGGACGGAGAAGTTGTCTCCCTCGAAATCACCTTGTTCCTTTGACGGCGTCCGCTCAAGATGCTTTCGGAGGATATCGGGAAACTCCTGACCAGTCGCTCGGAATGCGGCAATCTTCTCCAGCCCGCTTGGCTCCCAATAAAACTGCACGCCTGGAAATGCATCGGCAATCCGCTCGCGAACCACCTCGCCTCACCCAACGGCAACCCATCGGCGGTTCGGATCGTGATTTCCCAGGGCATCGAATCGGCCTCCAACGAAAACCATTCGACCATTGCCGATTGGCTGAGTCCGGAGGGTTTCCTCAGCCACATCGCTTCTTGCGCGATCCGTTGGAAGCCGGTTTCAACTCGGTGTCGGTGACCAGCATCAAGTCGATGATGTTGACCGCGTCGTCCGGTTGGCAACCGAACAAGGTTCGGCCGCTCGGCACAGCCATGATGAAATCGCGATGGTGAACCGGCACTTGTCTGCCATCGGCCAAATGGATCACGAACGGCCGAAACGGTTGCGCTTCGTACGTGCTCCGAATCTGCTCGATCGTCATTGCGGTACCCTCTGACTTGGCAGCCGCGACCAGCGCGACCCAGGGGTTATGGGAGAATGGAGCGGGTCGCACTCGCTTCGAGCAGTCGCGGAATTCCCGGTAATCATCCAGACTTCATAACCCGCCAAGTGTAGGTCGAAAAGCACATTTGGGACCATTGGAACTGTCGCCACTTGGGTGCGTCAGCTTCGCGTTGATTCATCATCGTCCGGGACCGACGATCATCAACTCGAGCCATGGCCCGCCGGCCGCTATTTGGCGGGTCAGCAGGCGCGCCGCTTCACAATAGAGATCATAGCAGTCAAAGTCGGTCTGCGCGAAGCGAATCTCGCTGGGCACGAAGTCCGTTCCCTGCTCTGCATTTTCCGCTGCGATCCCCGCAAGCACCGCGCGAATCACGCGCTGGGGGTCGAGCCTGGCCTTCACGCCGCGAGCGACCGGCGGCGAGGCGAACCAAATGGGCGTGCATGGGTCTACGCTACCGCCGGCGTGCGGCACCACTTCTAGCTGTAGCCAACGGTTCTCCAATACGTAGTTGACGACGAAATGCTGGATCGAATTCTCGACGCGGCGGTAGAACGAATGGGATTTGACTGACCCGGGATCTGGGTCGACGACATATTCCCCTGTCAGGAATTGAACTTGTTCGTCGATCAGGCGCTGAAGCTCACAATCCGTTTCAGATTCACGGCGCTGCCTCAGGTCTGGCACCAGCGCCAGGTTGGCTGCCCGAATTGCCTGGAGGCGAACGGTTTTCGATCGATCCGCTAATCCCGCGCGGAGGACCTCGCGCTTGAAATCGCAGTCCGGGGTATAGACGCCAACCGCGAGCACAATTCCACTTCGGAGACTTGCTTTGGGCGCAGTGAGCAGGTCGCCAATAGACTGCTGCGCCGGCGGATAGTCGCGCACGAGATTTGCCAACAATGCGCGACCGAATGTGCCGACCGGATGACCTTGATCCTCCGCGGCGGCGACGATCCCCGCGAAGTCCCGATCACAGTTTGAAGTCTGGCGAACTCGATCGTACGTCTCTATGGCATCATAGAGAGGACGCTTCGCGCTCTCGTCGAGCGGGTGGCTCCGGATGAACGCGCGAAGCTCGTCGGCGACGATGCGCCCTTGCGAATCGAGAAAATTGACCATCGTTCGCTGCCCAATCGGTTCTTAGGCCGGCAAGATCAATTAGAGTTCGCTTCCTTTGACCCGACAACGGAAAACCCCCGCAGCCGCGTAGCGCGACCCGGGGGCTATGTACGGCCGAAAAATGGCGGGGACAGGATTCGAACCTGTGACCTCGAGGTTATGAGCCTCGCGAGCTACCGGGCTGCTCCACCCCGCGATTTGTATCGTGATGCCGCCCACCTGCGCTCCCTAGGGGGTCGCGCGGCATTAGCGGCCAGCTTTATCTTATCGGTCTTTGGACCATTCGTCGAGAGTCGCCTGGAATCTGCGGAACCCTGCCTTGGGGAAGACCCCGGCGGCGCTCGGCCTCCCGCGCGACCGTCATGATCGGAGCGACGCGATCCGCGGCATCCCCACGCGGCGCAAGTGGCGTCGCCGCCAGTGTTTTGCTTGCCGCTTCGGTACCCCACTGTTAGACTTAAGAGTTGACAGCCTGCTGGCCTCGGCACACCAGAGGGGGCCGTCGCGATTCCTCTCACCACGCGCGTGCTTTGCGCTCGGATACTGCATGGCTAGCACGTCGGGGACAACCTGATGGCGGTACCGAATTCCGGCGGCCAAAAGCGTCCGATCCTCGTTCAAAGCTCCCCCGGCGCTCCGGATTACGAGGAAGAGTCGGACGAGCTGCGCGAGATCCTCCGCAACGCCCCGGCCTGGCTGGTCAGCTCCGTGTTTCACATGACGCTCCTGATCGTGCTGGGCCTGATCGCCGTCGGCACGCAGCTACAATCCATCGACTTAGGCGTCGCCGTGGCGCCGCAAGAAGAGCCGCTCGAAGGCACCCAGCTCGACGATCCCAGCGTGCTGCAGGGCGATAGCCCCCACGTCGAAGGCAAGGGGCCGGAAGAGATGATCACGCCGCGCGACCTTCCGCCGGTCGACGATCCGCTGGCCTCGCCGATCGAATTGGGCGACTTGAAATCGGGCGTCGGCGAGGTGGGCCTCAACGTCTTCACCGGCCCGACGACGATCCCCGGCGCGCCGATCGGCCTGGCACTCAAGGGACGCCGCATCGGCTCGCGCAATGTGCTGCTGGGGCGTTACGGCGGCACCGCGGCAACCGAACGGGCCGTCGAGGCTGGGCTGGCCTGGCTCGCCAGGCAACAACGGTCCGACGGAACCTGGAGCCTGAAGGGACCGTTTACCGACGCCAGCAAGGTGGGCGACAACGCCGCGGCGGCCACGGCCATGGCCCTGCTCGCCTTTCAGGGCCACGGAGACACCCATCGCAGCGGAGAGTACTCCAAGCAGGTGGCCCGCGGCTGGGAAGCTCTGCTGCGGTTTCAGAACAAAGACGGGATGTTCACGACCCCGCTGACGGAGTTCAACAACCAGCTTTACACGCATGCCCAGAGCACGATCGCCCTGTGCGAGCTGTACGGCATGACGAACGACTCGCGCTATCGGAGGCCGGCGGAAAATGCCATCGCCTTTTGCGTCTCCGCTCAGGATCCGAACCTCGGCGGCTGGCGATATTCGGCGCGCTGGACTCCGACACATCCGTCACCGGCTGGTTCGTGATGGCTCTGCAAAGCGCGGATGGCTGGCCTGAGCGTGCCGAAGGAAACCCTCAAGCGCGTCGGCGACTATCTCGACTCCGCGCAGATCGACGGCGGGCGCCGCTACGGTTATTGGAAGGACACGGCCACGACGTCCGCGGTGACGGCCGAAGGCCTGTTGTGCCGCCAATACCTGGGCTGGGCGCAGGATGACCCGCGGCTGGTCGAGGGGGCGACGGCGCTCAACGAAATTCCCATCAAGTACGACGGCGGCCTCAATCACGACGTCTATTACTGGTACTACGCCACCCAGGTCGCCCATCACATGGAAGGGACGATCTGGAAAGACTGGAACAGCGTGATGCGAAAGGAAGTGCCCGCCCACCAGACCATCAGCGGTCCGGAAGCGGGCAGTTGGAGCCCGCAAGGTGATCGCTGGGGCATGGAGTACGGCCGGCTCTACACGACCTGTCTGTCGCTGTACATCCTCGAGGTGTATTACCGCCATCTGCCGATCTACTCCGGCTATAGTGCCATCGCGGCCGTGAACGCCGCCGCCGACCAGCCGCCGCCGGCCGAAGACGCTGACGCTCCCCAGGAACCGCCCGGCGACGCCGCCGCCAACGGGCCGCCCGCGGACGATGAGCTCAAGGCGGCGCCGGGCCAGCAGGGCGTGAAGGGGACACCGCGAGCGGAAGGGGCCCAGCCCAAGGCGGCCCCCGCCGAGGCGGGCGGTATTGGCCCTGCCAAGCCGACCACCAAGGACGACTAGCATTTCGACGGCGGACGCCGCGGACGCCTCACCCATCTCGGCCGGGCCGCCGGCCACACGGTGGTTTACAATAACCGGGCGCTGCTCGTGGCGGTGGTTGACGTGCGCTGGCTTGTTCCCGGCGAGCAAGAAATCCGCCAGGACCTGCTGGCGGCCGACTTCCGGGTTCTCAGAACGGCGGCCATTTACAATCGCTCTGAACGCCTCACCAAGCTGCGCTGCGTCGTGCAGGGGCGTACGCGGCGCTACGAATCACGGACGCCCGAAGCCATCGGAGCGGCTCGTCCGCTTGCCCGGCGTCGTCCGGGTCCACTGGCGCCCTTAAGGCGGCATTCGAGCGATCAAAAGCAGTTGTCGGCAAAGGTTCGACCGCAGTGGGAGCCACGCGGCAAGCGACGCGGCGCGTGCGTGCGAACTCGCACGTTTCGCCCGACGCGGTGTGCTGGCAACTTCTGGGCGCAACTCGTTGCCCGGCGGTAGATTTTAGGAACCCGCCGGCCCGGGCTCCGCTTGGCACCGCGATTGCACCGTTGTACAACACGTGCGCAAGCGAGCGCATGGCATCCTCTAAACCCGTTTCATAGGAGGTGGGCCATGGTGGAATTACAACCTGAAACTGATGGCAGGATCCTGACCGTCAAACTAAGCGGCAAGCTGACCAAGGAAGACTACGCAAAGTTCGTGCCCGAGGTGGAGCGGCTGATCAAGAACCGCGGCAAGGTCCGCATCCTCTGCCAGATGCATGACTTTCACGGCTGGCAGATGGGCGCGCTGTGGGAAGACATCAAGTTCGACGTCAAGCACTTTGCCGACGTCGAGCGCTGGCGCTGGTCGGCGATCGCAAGTGGGAGCACGGCATGGCCGTCTTCTGCAAGCCGTTCACGACGGCCAAGATCCGCTACTTCGACGAGCATGAAGCGGACGAGGCCAGCCAGTGGATCCATGCCGACCTGCCCAGCGCGGCTGCCCGTACCTAACTGGGGCGGGTTCGTCGGGACGGTCCGCTAACCGAGCCACCGCAGGGATGGGGACCCCTAAATGACCGATAACGGCGAACCGATTGCACGCGAGGCCGAAGGAAGGATCGTCGCGGTCCGCGGATCGATCGTCGAAGTGGAGTTCCCCGGCACGCTGCCCGCCATCAACGAGGCGATTTCGGTGGCCCGCGATGGGCAATCGCTGGTGCTGGAAGTCGCGCACCACGTCGACGAGCACGTAGTGCGCGCGATTGCCATGGGCCACACGGAGGGATTGGCCCGTGGCATGGCGGTCGAGTGCACGGGGCGCCCGATCACGGTTCCGGTCGGACCGCAGACTTTGGGGCGCTTGTTCGACGCGCTGGGCGAGCCGTTGGACGGTATCGGCGCGCCCCAGACAGAGCGGCACTGGCCGATCCATCGCCCTGCCCCATCGCTCGAGGACCAGCGCCGCGGCCTGGAATTTCTCGAGACGGGCATCAAGGTGATCGACTTGCTGGCTCCGCTGGCGCGGCGGCAAGGCGGGGCTGGTGGGCGGCGCCGGCGTCGGCAAGACGATCCTGTTGCAGGAGCTGATTCGCACCACCAGCCACGATCACGGCGGCGTGGCCGTGTTCGCCGGCATCGGCGAGCGCACCCGCGAGGGCAACGACCTGTGGCTGGAAATGCAGGAGGCCCATTCGCTCGAGCGCGCCGTGCTCGTCTTTGGCCAGATGAACGACGCGCCGGGCAAGCGTTTTCGCGTGGGCCTGACGGCGCTGACGATGGCTGAGTATTTTCGCGACGTCGAGACGAAAGAGGTCATGTTCCTGGTCGACAATATCTTTCGCTACGTGCAGGCCGGCTGCGAGACGTCGGGGCTGCTGGGCCGGCTTCCCTCGGAAGTCGGCTATCAGCCGACGCTGGCCGAAGACCTGGCCGTACTCGAGGAGCGGATCGCCTCGGTCGCAGGGGCGGCCATTACCTCGGTGCAGGCCGTCTACGTGCCGGCCGACGACATGACCGACCCGGCCGTGGCCCAGACGTTTTCGCATCTCGATTCGTCGATCGTGTTGTCGCGCAGCATGGCTGCCCAGGGACTCTACCCGGCGATCGACGCGCTGGCTTCCACCTCGCGACTGTTGGATAGCGTGCACGTGGGCCAGCGGCATTACGAGCTGGCGCTGCAGGTGGTCGAGACGATCGAACACTACCGCGAGCTGCAAGACATCATCTCGATGTTGGGCGTCGACGAACTGTCGGCCGACGACCAGCGAAGCGTCCGCCGCGCGCGGCGGCTGCAGAATTTTCTCACCCAGCCGCTGTTCGTCACCGAGGCCTTCACCGGCCACGCGGGCCGCCGCGTGCCGCTGGAAAAGACGCTCGACGGCTGCGAAGCCATCCTGGCCGGGAAACTCGACGACCACGACGAAAACGCGCTGTACATGATCGGCTCGGCCGACGAGATCGTCTCATGAGCTTTGAGCTGGAAATCCTGGTTCCCGACGGAACGCTGCTGCGCAAGCAGGTCGACAGCCTCGTGGCCGGCGATGCCAGCGGCCGATTCGGTCTGTTGCCCAGTCACGAGCCGTTTTTGACGCTGCTGGCGCCGTGTATCCTCGAATACCGCGAAGCCGGCGGCCCGACGCGCTACGCCGCCGCCGACGAGGGCGTGCTGCTGATGGAGAGCCAGCGGGCCTCGGTCGTCACGCGCGAAGCCGTGGTGGCCGACCGGCTCGACGCGGTGGCCGATGCCGTCGAGGCGATGCTGGCCGCGCGGCGCGCTCGCGAGAAGGGGGCCCGCGTCGAGTTCGCCGAACTGCAAGCTTCGCTGGTCCACGAGCTACGTCGCGTGGAGAAGCATAAATGAGCACGCCCCAGGGGCCCGAAGACCCCTTCGTCTCCGAGATTCGCCGGCAGGCCGCGCGAGCCAGCGGCAGCAACCGCCCGGCGTTTTGGCGTGGCGTGGCGGCCGTGGGATCGGTCGGCTGGATGGTCAGCTTGCCGGCCGTGCTCGGCGCGCTGGCGGGGCGGTGGCTCGACGTGCGGTTCGCTTCGGGCATTTTTTGGACGCTGTCGCTGTTGGTCGGCGGATTGTTCCTCGGCTGCGCCACCGCGTGGCGCCACGTTCAACAGGAGATGAACGAATGAACCTTTTGGCAGCCTTTGCGATCGGACTGGCCCTGGGCCTGGCCTGTTTCGGCTGGTTGTGGCTGGCCGTGCGGCGCTCGATCGCCACGGGCGGCCGCCGCGGCGGACTGGCCGTCGGCCAGTTGGCGAGGCTCGCGATGTGCGGGCTGGTTTTCTGTGCCGTCAGCCGCGCGGGCTTCGCCCCGATCGTTTCCGCATTGGGCGGTTTTTGGATCGCGCTGGCACCTCGTTCGACGCCTGGGAGTCGCGGCCGATGGGCAGTGAGCACGTCTTTCCCGAAGTGATCGCGCGGCTTGGGCCCGTGGAAGTGACCACGACGGTCGTCTACTCGCTCGTCGCCTCGGCGATCGTGGTGGCGTTTGCCCTGCTGGTGCGCTTCGGGCTGGCGACGAGCCGTTCGGGCTGGCCGGTGGCCGCCGAGTTCGTGGTCGAGCATCTCGAAGGCATCATGCGCGATATGTTCGACCGCGACCCAAGTCCCTATACTCCGCTGGTGGTCACGCTGGCGCTGTTCATCGGTACGGCCAATCTGCTGGGGCTGGCGCCGGGAATGCGCGCCCGACGGCCGACTTTTCCACCACCGCGGCGCTGGCCATCGTGGTGTTCCTGGCGGTGCCGTTTTACGGGATCCGGGCCCGCGGGTCTGCGCGGCTACCTGCGTCACTACCTGGAGCCGACGCCGCTCTTGTTGCCGCTGGAGATCATCACGGAGTTTTCGCGGACGCTGGCCCTGGCCGTCCGCTTGTTCGGGAACATGATGAGCGAGGAACTGGTGATCGCGGTGCTGCTGGCGATTGCCGGGCTGCTGGTGCCGGTGCCGATCATGATGCTTTCGGTCTTGACCGGCGTGGTGCAAGCCTACATCTTCGCGGTGTTGACGGTCGTTTATTTGAGCGCCGCGGTGCGGGCTCAAAAGAGCAAGTGAATTGATCAAGGAGAAGACGCTATGGACTCGCATTCCTACTTCGCGCTGGCGGTGATGATCGTTGCGGGCGCCACGGTGGCCATCGGCACGATTGGCCCCGCGTTTGCCCAGGGAAGATCGGTCGACTCGGCGCTCGATGCGATCGCCCGGCAGCCCGACGCCTCGGATCGCATCAGCCGCACCTTGTTCGTCGGCCTGGCGATGATCGAGTCGCTGGCCATTTACTGCCTGGTGATCAGCTTGATCTTGCTGTTTGCCAACCCGGTCGCCATCCATGATTTCGCAGTAGGCTCGAGATGACGTTCAACATCTGGACGTTCCTGTTCGAGATCGTCAACTTCGTGGTGCTGGCCTACATCCTGCACCGCGTGTTGTATCGGCCGCTGCGCGCGGCCATCGAGCGGCGCCGTGCGGCCATCGCCCAGGCGCAAGCCGACGCCGAAAAAGCCCGCGACGAGGCCCTGGCGATGCAAAAACAGCTCGAGTCGCAGTTGGCCGACACGGAGCGCCAGCGCCACGAGGCCCTGCAAAAGACGCGCGAGCTGGCCGAGGCCGAACGCGCAGCGGCTGATCGCCGAGGCCGAAAAAGTCGTCGAGCGCCGCCAGGAAGATGCCCGCGCCGCCATCGAGCGGCAGCGGCAGGACTCCCTGAAATCGTTGCGCGCCGAAGTGAACGCCGCGGCGGCCGAGCTGGCCGAGCGCCTGCTGCGCGAGGCCGCCGGAACCAGCCTGCAACAGCAACTGGCCCGCCGGCTGGTCGACTCGTTAACCACGCTGCCCGAAACCGAGCACGCGCGGGTGCGAAACGACTGGAAGGCCAGCGACGGGGCGGTCGTGGAAACCGCCGCCGCGCTGGACTCGACGTCGCTCGAAGAGATCAACCGGGCGGTCGAGGCCGTCGTCGGCCAGAAGGTCAAGCTGGCCGTCGAGACCCGCCCTGCCCTGGTGGCCGGCGCTCGGCTGCGGATCGGCGGCCGGTTGTGGGATGCTTCGCTGGCCGGACAATTGGAGCGCTCTGCGCCGCCGGAGCCAATAACCGCAACCATGGCTGAGCCCGTCAAGCAGTTGGTTGAGCCCGCCAAGCAGTTGGCCGAGCAATTGCGCCAGGACCTGGCCGGCATCCACTGGGAGGTCCGCCAGCACGAGGTTGGCTGGGTGGTCAGCGCGGGCGACGGCGTGGCCTATATGCGCGGCTGCCCTTCGGTCCGCTACGGCGAGCTGCTTGCGCGCCACGACGGGTTGACTGCCCTGGCCTTCGACTTGCGGCGCGAAGAAGTCGGCCTGTTGTTTCTCGATACCAGTGACCACGTCGGCGCCGGCGACGAACTGCGGGCTACGGGCCGAGTGGCCAGCGTCGTGGTTGGCGACGAGTTGTTGGGGCGTGTGGTCGATGCCGCTGGGTCGCCCGCTGGACGAAGGCCCGTCGCTGCAATCGACCGATTACTGGCCGGTCGAACGCGCGGCACCCGGCGTCGTCGATCGCCAGCCGGTCCGCGAGCCAATGCACACCGGCATCAAGGTGATCGACGCCCTGTTGCCGCTGGGCCGTGGTCAGCGCGAGTTGATTCTGGGCGATCGGGCCACGGGCAAGACCGCCATCGCACTGGACGCGATCCTGGCGCAAAAATCGACTGGCGTCGTTTGCGTGTACGCCGCCATTGGCCAGCGCAAGGCCAGCATCGTCGAGACGATCAGCCTCTTGCAACAGCACGATGCTCTGAGCCACACGATCCTCGTGGCCGCCGACGCGGACTCGCCGGCGGGGCAGCAATACCTCGCGCCGTATACCGCCTGCACGATCGGCGAATACTTCATGCGACAAGGTCGCCACGCGTTGGTGGTGTTTGACGATCTCACGAAGCATGCCGACTCCTACCGGCGGATTTCGCTGCTCTTGAACCGGCCGCCCGGACGCGAAGCGTACCCTCCCGACATCTTTTACCTGCATGCGAGGCTGCTCGAGCGGGCCACGCGGTTGCACGACCGGCTGGGGGGCGGCAGCCTGACGGCGCTGCCGCTGGCCTCGACGCAGGCCGGCAACATCGCTTCCTACATTCCCACCAACCTGATCTCGATCACCGACGGCCAGATCTACCTGGAAAGCCGGTTGTTCAACGAGGGCCAGCGCCCGGCGGTCGACGTCGGTTTGAGCGTGTCGCGCGTTGGCGGCAAGGCGCAGCCACGGCTGCTGCGCACCTTGGCCAGCGACCTGCGGCTGTTGTATGCCCAACTGCGCGAACTGGAGACTTTTGCCCGCTTCGGCGCCGAGCTCGAACCCGAGACGCGCCGCCGGCTGGAGCGCGGGCGGCGGCTGCGCAAGGCGCTCAAGCAGCCGCGCTTGCAGCCGATGCGGCTGGCCCACGAGGCGGTCACCCTGTTCGCCATTCGCGAGGGGGCGCTCGACGAGTTGCCTCTGGCGCAAGTCGGCCACTTCCTCGAGCTGCTATGCCAGCGGCTCGACGAGTTCGACGCCGACGTGCTCGAGGCGCTCGACAACGATCAAGAACTTGACGACGCGATTCGCGGGCGGCTGCACAAGACGATCGAAGCCGTCCGCGCCACCTTCCCGCCAGCCGACTCGAAATGACGCTCGAACAGACCAAACGCCGGCGCCAGGCCGTGGCCACGATTCACGAAATCGTCGGCGCCATGCGTGCCATCGCGGCCGGGCGCATCCAAGGTGCGCAGCGGGCCGTCGCCAGCTCGCGGCGCTACGAAGACGTCGTGCTGCGCGCCATGCTCGCACTGACGCCCGAAACCGCCGAACTGGCGGTCTCACCCGGCCAGGCTGCCTCGACCGTGCTGCTGGTAATGACCTCCGAGCAGCCTTTGTGCGGCAGCTTCAACCAGAACGTGTTGGCGCTGGCCGAACGGCGATTGCGCGAACTGGCGGCCGCGGGCGAAGTCCATTTAGTGGTGGTCGGACAGCGCGGCGCGCGACAACTAGCCGCGCGCGGCATCCTGCCGAACACGGTGCAGTCGGCCGCCACGTCGGTCCAGGGGCTGCGCGACGTCGTCAAGCGGCTGGCCGCGGTCGTCGACAGTCAGTTCGCGGCCGGCAAGCTGGGGGCGCTGCACGCGGTCTACAACCGCTACCAGTCGATCAGCGAGCAGGTGCCGGCCGACGAACAGATCGTGCCGATCGATTTGGAGCGGATCCGCGCGGCGGCTCCGCCGGTCACCACGGCCTACGATCGCCAGCTCCCCGTATCGGTGCTGCTGAGCGGGCTGATCAGCCAGTACGCCTTCATCCGTTTGTACCGCATCGCGGCCGATTCGTTCGCCAGCGAACAAGCCGCCCGCCTGGTCGCGATGGACGGTGCCACGCGCAACACCGAAAAAACGTTGGAATCGCTTATCGACCTGGAGCACCGCGAGCGGCAAGGCGAGATCACCCGACAAGTATTGGAGCTGATCGCCGCCCGCATTCCGGCCCGCGGGTAAGACACGGTCTGCGTTGGGACGCTCAATCCCAGAGCCCGGCGTCCTGCAATGCCGCCAGCGCCTGATCGACGGCTGGGTTCTGCGCATCGTCGGTGCGGATCGCCCACAGCGCGAGCGAGACGTCGGCTCCCGGCTGTTCCCACGCCTTCGCAGCGCGCTGGTAGATCGCCCAGTCGGCATCCGAGGCGTCGCCGGTGCGCGCTGCCAGGCGCGTTCGCGCCGTTTGGGCCTCGGCGTGACAAACCAGCAACGTCGCCGGCACCCCCCAACGGGCCGCGGTATCCAGCATCGCTTGCCGACGCTCCGCATCGCGAAAGCTGGCATCGACGATCACGCGCCCCCCTTCGAACAGCGCGGCCTCGACCCGGCGCAAACATTCCGCGTACGTGGCATCGGTCCACACGGGCGAATAAATCCCCTGGTCGAAAGCCGCGGACGTCTCTCCCATGCCCGCGACACGAGCCAGTTCCTTGCGCACCACGTCGGATCGCACGACTTGGAAGCCGGCGCGCGCGGCCAGCGCGGCGGCCAGCGTCGACTTTCCCGTGCCGGGCAACCCGGCGATGAGCACCATGCCCGGTCGCAGCCGCGGTTGCTCGAGTTCGGCCAGCGCCATCAGCCAGTGGCCGCGGGCCTTGATTCGCGCCTCGTCGCGCTCGGCGGCGGGCACTTCCGGCTCGTTCATCTTGAGACCGTCGACCTTAGCGCGCACGGCCGCGCGATAGGCAATGTAAAGCGGCAGCAGCGGCCGGCCTTCGTGGTCGCCCGCGGCGCGAAAATAGGCCTCGACGAACGCCCGTGCCAGATCGTCGCGCCGCCGCTGCTTGAATCCCATTACCAGAAAGGCCATGTCGGCCACCGGATCGGCAAAGCGATACGCGTCGTTGAATTCGATGCAGTCGATAACGACCACGTCGCCCGGCGGCTGGTAGTCCAGCAGATAGACGTGTCCCAGCCGCAGGTCGCCGTGGGTATCGCACGGCACGCCGCGCGCGGCGCGGCTCTCGATGAGCGGCCGCTGCTTCTCGAGCTCCAGCTCGGTGAGCGCTTGCAGACGCTCGAAAACGCCCCGGCTGACGGCCACGCCAAGTTGCGCGACCGACTGCGTGAAATTGTCGCGGGCATTGGCGGCCACGACTTCGAAGCGGCCGCAAGCGGCGATCCGCGCGTTGCGCTCGGCCCGGGCATGAAAGTCGGCGATCCTCTCGGCCAGGCTGGCGACGACCGCTACGTCGACGGCGCCGTGCGCGAGCTGGTATTCGAGCGTGGCCTCGTCGCTCAGGCGTTCCATCTTGACCGCCCACTCGACCGTCTCGCCGGTGCCCTCGAAGGCGACGTGCTCGCCCTGCCGCGTTACGGCCACGACGTCCTGGTAGACTCCCGGCGCCAGGCGGCGATTCAAACGGAGCTCTTCTTGGCAGAAGTGGCGGCGCTTGGCGAGCGTGCTGAAATCGAGAAAGCCCAGCGCGACGGGTTTCTTGATCTTGTAGGCCACCGCTCCGGCCAGGAACACGAGCGAGATGTGCGTCTGGCGGACTTCGACCGATTCGACGCGGAACGGATAGGCCGCCGGACGTGAAAGCGCGGCAATCAACCCGGCCAGTTCCACCGTCGTCGTCCCTCGTGAAAGCCAGCGGCACGGTGCCGCGAGTCCTCGTGCGCCAAACTCTCAAACCAGGATAGCACGTATCTCGCCGGCGGAAGCGCTGAGCCTGGCGGCCAGGCATTTTTGCAAACGCCGTACCGACGGGCGGCGCTTCACTCTACGGGCGGGGGTGCCGCCTGTTCTCGGTCCATGCGGCTGGCCAGCGCGACGAGCGACGGGGCGATTTCTACCGGGTAGGCGGCCACCTGGTCGAGCACCTTCAACGCGGCCGGCAGCCGCTCGAGCTGGCCGGCCGCGTGGCGGCGGATGGCCTCCAGCGTGGGCGCGGCCGCGCACCGCGAGCCCTGCCGCACAACGCACTCCAGCAGCGGCTCGCCGCCCTCCGGCGGTTCGTCCGCCAAGGCGATCCGGTCGCTGGCCAATCGGCCATCCGCATCGTAGTGGCGAAAAACCTGCTTGCGGCCGGGCCACGAGGCCTTGCCTTCGGACGTTTTGCGGCGCGGCTTGCCGGCGTACTCGACCAGCTTGTAGGCGCACTCGAGATAGGGCGCGTCGGCGGACACGTCCAGCCGGGTGCCAATGCCGTAGCCGTCGATCGGCGCGTCGGCGCGCACCAGCTCGGCCAGGCGAAACTCGTCGAGATTGCCGCTGGCCACGATCTGCACGTCGCCAGCGCCGCCGACGTCGAGAATCGCTCGCACGCGACGGGCCAGGGCCGCCAGGTCGCCGCTGTCGAGCCGCACTCCGCGGATGCGGACGCCGCGCGGCGCCGAACGGCGCGCCAGCTCAACCACTTTGCCCGCGGCGGCTTCGACGTCGTACGTATCGAGGATCACCATCGCGCGCTGGGGGTTCGCCAGGGCAAAATCTTCGAACGCCAGGAGCTCGTCATCGTGCGCTTCGACGAATGAATGGGCCATCGTGCCGAACGTGGGGATGCCCCAGCGTTGGCCCGCCAAGACGGTCGACGTGCCGGCCAGGCCCGCCAGGTAACCGGCGCGGGCGGCCAGCAGGCCGGCCTCGGCGCCATGCGCGCGCCGCAGGCCGAAGTCGACCAGTTGCTTGCCCGGCGCGGCCAGCACCATCCGCACCGCCTTCGAAGCAATCATCGTCTGGAATTGCAGCAGGTTGATGATTCGCGTTTCCACGAGCTGCGCCTGGGGCAAGGGGGCGGTCACTCGCAGAATCGGTTCGTCGGGAAAGAAGATCGTGCCTTCGCGCATCGCGTGCACGTCGCCGGTAAAGCGAAACGCCCGCAGATAGTCGAGCAACGTCGGGCCAAAGCCCTGCTGCTCGAGCCACGCCAGTTCGCTTTCCTCGAATCGCAGTTGAAGGAGGTATTCGAGCAATTGCGCGAGGCCGGCCGCCATGAGAGAATTGCGGCCCTCGAGCTTGCGGACGAAGAACTCGAAGACGGCCTCTTGTCGCATGTCGTGCGCCAAGTAGCCTTGGAGCATCGTCAACTGGTAGAGGTCGGTGAGCAGGCCGCTCGTGCCTGGTTCGATGGTCATGATGGCGTCTGCTTTGTTTCCGGCTGCTGCTCGTGCCCGCGGACCCGGTCGTTCCACTCGGCGACCACGGCTCCCAGCCGCGCCATCTCGTCGATGGCGCGCTGGCCGTCACCCGGCTGGGCATCGAGCGCCCGCACCGCGTCGGCCAGGAGCACGACGCAGTATCCGTGAGCCAGCGCCTGGCGAACGCTTTCGAGCACGCAATACTCGGCGGCCAGGCCGCCGACGAACAGCCGCACGACGCCGAGCCGGCGAAGCTGGGCGTCGAAGTCCGTGCCGGCAAACACGGAGTACGACTCGCGGATAGGGTCGGTGGCCTTGGAGATTATAAGAGCTCCCCCGGCAGTTCGAGCCCGGGCGCGAATTGCGCGCCGGCCGAATCGCGGACGCAGTGGGGCGGCCAGGGCCCGCCCCGCGCTTGGAAAGACGCGTGGTCGGGCGGATGCCAGTCGCGGCTGGCGAAGATCGGCAACCCGCGCGTCGCGAAGAGCCGCAAGTAGCGGTTCAACGCCGGCACGACTTCGTCGCCGCGGGGAACGGCCAGCGCGCCGCCCGGTAGAAAATCGCGCTGCACGTCAACCAGCAGCAGCGCATCGCCCGCGCGGGGAGATGCCGGTCCGGATTGAAGCGCCGCGCCCATGGGTGAACTTTCTTGGTTCGTGGATTTCAGCGCGTTCGCCGCGCTACGACCCCTGCTTGTCGACGATGAACACGTCGCGACGCGGGAATTTCTCGAACAGCGCGGGCGGCTGGCCGAAGTTGGTGGCCAGCACGTCGGCCGGGTTGGCGGCGATCCACTGTGACAGATCGATGGCCTCGTAGACGCCCGTGTTGAAGCCAATCAGCATGCGAGCTCGTTTCGAGCCGACGTTCTCGACCGAGTGCCCGTAGCCCTGGGGGATGTAGCCCACGTCACCCTTGTCGAGCGTCTCGATACGGTAGCGGCCGTGCGAGCCGAACAAGGTTACGCTGAGCGTGCCGTCGATCACGTATTGCCACTCGTCGGCGCTGGGGTGCCAGTGCAGCTCGCGCAGCGCGCCGGGGTCGAGGTCGATGACGACGCCCGTCACGGTCGTCGAGATTTCGAAGCGCGTCGAATCGACGCGCCACTCGCGGCCCCCTTTGAAGGTCGCGTGCGGCGGCTGGGCCAGCAGGCGGTACTTGTGCGTCTGCGGCGGCTGGTTCCAGCCGGCAAGCGGCGTGGCCGGTTCGGCGGGCGGCTGCTTGCCGCGGGCAAAGTACACCTCGCTCTTGGGAAAGCTGTCGAAGGCCGACTCGGGCAGCCCGAAATTCTTGGCCAGCAGCGGCTTGGGAGTGTGGCCGATCCAGTCGCTGATGCTGAAGGTGCCGAATTCCGAAAAGTAGCCGTTGTCGAAGATGAGGATGAAGTGACACGGCCGATCACCGAGGCACTCGAGCATGTGCCCATGGCCGCGCGGAAAGTACCAGACGTCGCCGGGCTCGAAATCGTTGGTCTCGGCGTAGCCGCCCGGGTCGACGACGGTCGTGCGGACGCGGCCGTCGATGACGAAGGCCCATTCGGCGGCCGTGGCGTGCCAGTGCAGCTCGCGCATCACGCCGGGTTCGAGCCGCATCGACACGCCGGCGATGCCCTTGGAAATCGGCAACTGCTCGACCGTGGCCTCTTTGCCGTAGCTGCCGCCCAGCACCTTGCCCTGCGATTTTTCCAAGGCGAACTTGAACGTCGGCAACTCCTTGCCGGCCAACAGCGGGTCGGGAACGTTGTTCATGAAGCTCGGGTCGCCGCCTTGCGCCGTTCTTGCGCTGACCAGGCCGGCGGTGCCGGCGGCCGCGATCATCGCGCTGGCGGCCAGGAATTCTCGCCGTTCGGATTCTGACATGGTGCGGTCCTTTTTTGCTCGCCGGACGGGTTGACGCTCGCCGAGGCCAGTTTATCGACTGCGGCCAGATTCGTCATCGTGGTGCGGCCGACTTCGAGCCCGAGGATGTCGATTCGAGGGCGGCCGCGCCGCACGCCCGCGATTCGGGTGCCCGTGCGGGCGGCACGCGATCGTGAGTTCGGGCCGCGCCCAGCATTTTGACACGAGCGCTGGTGGGCATCCTGGCAATGAGTCGCTGGACTCGCGGTCGCTGCCCCGCGCGGCGGAGAAAACGGCCCGTGGCGATCGCCTGAACGCCTCGGACCGCGAAGCAAGCCAAGACCTTGTGCGGTGTTGCCGGGCACGCGGAATCGGTCGAATTTCGGCGTTCGCATTCGAGCTACCCACGCCTTACAATCGGTGACGTGCCGCCGAGCGTTGGCCGACACCGCAAGGCTTGTTCATCATCCGGAAACAATCATGACCGAGCACAATCCGTATCGGCCGCTCGACAGCAGTTCCACGCTCCCTCAGGCTGGCACCTGGGCAAGGCGACCACGGCGCTTGTGTTGGGGGTCGCTTCCCTGATCGCCTGGTGCCTGCCGATCGTCGGCTTGCCGGTTTCGATCACGGGCATCGTGTTTGCCCTGAAAGCGCAGGGACAAACGGGTGGCTCGAGGGCGATTGCCGGCCTGATCTTGAATATCATTGGATTGTGCCTGTCGGTGTTCAATGCGGCACTTGGGGCCTATTTGCGCATCAAGGATCTGTGAATTCGGCCATGAGCACCTCCATTCGTTTGACAGGTTTCATAGGGCTCGCGGTAGTGATGCCGTGCTGGGCGGCGGCTGCTCGTGCGGCCGACGACCCTTGGCGATTTACGTGATGAACGTCGACGGGAGCGGCGTCCGCAAGCTCGCGCAAGTGGACGGCTACAGCGATCACTCGGCGCCGCGCTGGTCGCACGATGGCGGGCGGGTAGTCTTCCAGGCTCTGCCTGGCGGCGGCGGGTCGCGGAAATGTTTCGTCGTCAACGCCGACGGCAGCGGGCTGCGCGAGGTCGGCGGACAGGCGTATCCTGCCTGGTCGCCGGACGACAAGCAACTGGTCTTTCAGGAGTATCCGGCTCCCGGTCAGCGCGCGCGGACCTACGTGCAAAACCTCGACGGCAACGGCCGCGCGGAAATCGCCGAAGGGTCGAGCCCGCGCTGGTCGCCCGACGGCGGCAAGCTGGCGATGACCGACAGCCACATGCTGCACGTGGTCGACCTGGTCAGCGGCGAGACGACGGCGCTGTTCGACGAGCCTTACTACGAGATGTTTCGCGGCTTTGCCTGGTCGCCCGACGGCAAGCGGCTGGCCGTGGCCGTCCGCCCAGCCAAGGGCGAAAAGCGGCAACTGATGATCGTCAGCGCCCAGGGGGCGGCGAAGAGCCTCGTGCTGCGGCGGAAGACGAACATCGGCGGCTTTCTCTCGTTTTCGCCCGACGGCAAGCGGCTCGTGTTTTCCTCCGACAACCGCATCCAGATCATCGACGTGGACGGCACCGACAAGGCGCACTGGATTCCGCATCAAAAAGGCAAGAACCGCAACCCCGACTGGTCGCCCGACGGCAAGCAGATCGTGTTCACCAGCGACCGCGACGCGGCGGGGAAGTGAGTGGAGCCGCACAAGCGACGTTTACGCCGTCGGCCCGCGCTGGAGGATGTCCCAGACGATCTTGCCTTCCTGGGCTTCGACCAGGCTGCCGACGCCGGTGGGGCGGGTGAAGGCGACTTGCTCGCTGGTCAGGCCCAACAGGTGCAACAGCGTGGCGTGGTAGTCGTGGTGGGTGACGACGTTGGTGACGGCCTTGTGGCCCAGCTCGTCGGTTTCGCCGTAGGTCGAGCCGCCCTTGATGCCGCCGCCGGCCAGCCACATGCTGAATCCGTACGTGTTGTGGTCGCGGCCGATGTTCTTCTCGTTCTGAATCACCGGCAAGCGGCCCATCTCACCGCCCCAGTGGACCAGCGTCGTGTCGAGCAGCCCGCGCTGCTTCAAGTCGGCCACCAGGGCGGCGGCCGGCTTGTCGGTTTTCTGGCAGACGTTCGGCAAGCCTTTCTGGATATTGCCGTGGTGGTCCCAGGTCTGGTTGCCGGTGAAGATCTGCACGAACCGCACGCCCCGCTCGACCAGCCGCCGGGCGATCAGGCAGCGGGTGCCGTAGTCGCGCGTCGCGTCCTCGTCGATGCCGTACAGCTTGAGCGTGCTTTCGCTCTCGCTCGAAATGTCGACCGCCTCCTTGGCGGCCACCTGCATGCGGGCGGCCAGCTCGTAGCTGGAAATCCGCGCGGCCAGGTCGTGCTCGCGGGGGTGTTCGGCCAGGTGCTCGCGATTGAGCCGCTCGATGTAGGCCAGAAAGCCCTTCTGGGCCTTGCCGCGCAAATGCTCAGGCGGATCGAGATTCAAGATTCGCGGCTCGTGCGGCCGCACGACCGTGCCCTGGTAGAGCGACGGCAGCCAGCCGCTCTGCCAGTTCGACACGCCCAGCACCGGCAGCCCGCTGGGATCGGTCAGCACGACGAACGCCGGCAGGTTCTGGCTTTCGCTCCCCAGCGCATAGGTGACCCAGGAACCGAGCGCCGGGCGGCCGGCCTGGATCTGGCCCGTGTTGAGCGCGAAGATCGATTGGCCGTGGTTGTTGACGCCGGTGTGCATCGAGCGAATCAAGCAGATGTCGTCGGCCACCGCGGCCAGGTGCGGCACGAGCTCGCTCAGCTCCATGCCGCATTGGCCGTGCTTGGCGAACTTCCAGGGGCTGGCGAACAGCTTGGCGCTGGCTTCGGCGGCGTTGTCGTACTTGATGTCGCCGGTGAACGTTTGCAGGTGCCGCCTGGTGAGCTCGGGCTTGTGGTCGAACAGGTCGATGTGGCTCGGCCCGCCCTGCATGAACATCGAGATCATGGCCCTGGCCTGCGGCGGTCGCGGAGGCACGCGCGGCTTGAGATCGTAGGTCGGCCGCTCGAGCGCCGGTTTGACCGGCACCGCCCGCGCCCGCTCTTCGCCCAGCAGCCAGGCCAGCGCCAGGCCGCCCAGGCCGAAAGCTTGCTGCGAAAGAAAGTGTCGCCGCGTGAAATGGGACATTGGCCTACCCTGAAACGACTCGATCCTCAATCGATGTACAAAAAACCGTTCGAGCTGACCAGCGCGTGGCACAAGTGCGCCAGGGCCAACTGCTGGGGCGTGACTTTGGCGCGCCTTGGGATCGGCCGGCAAGCTGGCCTCGGCGGCCACGGCCTGCTCGGCCATGAACGCCACGCCGGCGGTGACTTCGGCCTCGGTCGGGACGCGTCCAAAAGCCAGCAGCCAGGCGCGGTGCAATTGGGCTGGCGGGTCGCTGCCGATTTCGCGCTCGACGCGGGCGGCCATGGCTTCGGATTCATCGACGACGAAGCTGCTGTTCATCATCAACAACGATTGCGGCGCCACGGTCGAGGAGGCCCGCTGCTCGCAGTTGGGGCTCATCGTGGGGGCGTCGAAGGGTTCGAGCATGCCCAGCGGCTGGCTGCGGCGCACCTGGACGTAGACGCTGCGGCGAAACAGCTCTTCGCCGATGGCCACGTGCTTGCCGGTCGGGCGTCCGGCCGAGTCGCGCGTGTCGACGCCGATGACGATCTGGCCTACCTCGTCGGGCATCACCGGCACGGCGGGCCCGTACATCTTGGGCGACAGCCGGCCGCTGGCGGCCAGCAGGGCGTCGCGAATCGTTTCGGCTTCGAGCCGCCGCACGCTCATGCGGCCCAGCAGGCGGTTATCCGGGTCGACTGCTTGCAGCTCGTCGCGCCGCCGCGAGGACTGGCGATAGGCGTTCGACAGCACGATCAGCCGCTGCAAGCGTTTTAGCCGCCAGCCGCCGGTGGTGAACTCGTCGGCCAGCCAGTCGAGCAACTCGGGATGCGACGGCCGCTCGCCCAGCGCGCCGAAATCGCCCGGCGTGGCTACCAGTCCGCGGCCGAAGTGGTGCAGCCAGAATCGATTCACCAGCACGCGGGCCACCAGCGGATGCCGCCCGTCGGTCAGATGCCGGGCGTAGGCCAGCCGCCGCCCGCTGGTTGGCAGCCGCGGATCGTCGGGGGAAATCGCAAATCCGCCGCCGTTGAGCACGGCCAGCTCGCCGGGGGCGATCTCTTGCCGCGGCTGGTTGAAGTCGCCGCGGGCAAACAGCTTCGTCGGCGGGATCTGCCCGGGCACTTCGGTCAGGCAGCGCACCAGGTCGTCGGCGGGCCGCTTCACTCGCACTTCCTCGGTCAATGCGTCCCACTTCTTGTTGAAGCCGGTCAACCGGTCGTCGAGATACAGATAGACCGAGCCGCGATCGACGTTGAGAAATGGGTATTCCTTGATGAGCTGCTGCTGCTCATCGCTGCGGTCCTTGGGGGCAGTGGCGCGGGCGGCGCGGGCCGGCTCTTGCGTTTCGGGCGGCAGCTTGGCCAGCTCGCGCTCGAAGGTGTCGCTGACCAGCTTGTCGAGCTCTTCGTTGCGCCGCTTCGTCACGTCGGCCAGCTCGCTTTCCACCGCGGCCGCCTGGCGGCGAACGTCGTCGGACCACAGCGACACCAGCCGCGCCGGCGGCGCTCGCCAGTGCCCCGGATCATAGGCCGGCTCGAACAGCGCGCGGATGCGGTGATAGTCGGCGTGTGAAATCGGGTCGTAGCGATGCGAGTGGCACTGGGCACAGCCAACCGTCAAGCCCAGGATCGACGTGGAGACGATCTTGATCGTGTCGGCAATCACGTCGTTGCGGGCCAGATTCTGATCGACCGAGCCGTCGCCGGTGCCGTCGGGCCCCATCCGCAGCAGGCCCGTGGCGATCAGACAATCGGCCTCGCGCGGCGTTAGGTTCTCGTAGGGCGGCGCGACCAGCTCGTCGCCGGCCAGTTGCTCGACGAGAAACTCGTTCCACGGCTTGTCGCCGTTGAGCGACGCGAATCACGTAGTCGCGATATTTGTAGGCCCACTTGCGCTCGGCGTCCTTCTCCGTGTAGCCGTCGCTGTCGGCGTAGCCGGCCACGTCGAGCCAGTGCCGCCCCCAGCGCTCGCCATAAGCGGGCGAGGCCAACAGCCGCTCGACAAGCTGTTCGTAAGCGTCGCTTGCCGGATCGGCGACGAATCGCTCGACTTCTTCGGGCGCCGGCGGCAGGCCGGTCAGATCGAACGACAAGCGGCGGATGAGCGTCGCGCGGTCGGCCTCGGGGGCGAACATCAGGCCTTGCGATTCCAGCCGCCCCAGCAGGAAGGCGTCGATGGGCGTGGCCACGCGCTCGGCATGTCGCACGACGGGAACGCAGGGCCGGCGAACCGGTTGAAAGGACCAGTGCGCGCGTTCCTCCTCGGTGAACGTGTCGCCGGCGGCCAGCGTGGTGGGCTCAGTTCGGGCGGTCTTGGCGCCGCCGTCGATCCAGCGGCCGACGAGCTCGACTTCGCTGGGTGACAGTTTCTTCTTGCCCGGCGGCATCTCGCCGCTGGCGACGCGCTGGTAGAGCAGGCTTTCGCCGCGGTTGCCAGGCACGATCGCCGGACCCGAGTCACCCCCAGCGAGCAGAAACCGCGCCAGCCGCGCATCGAGCGAGCCCTCGAGCTGTTCCTCTTCGCCGTGGCATTGCCAACAGTGGGCTTTGAGGATTGGCCGCACGTGCCGCTCGAACTCGACCGACTCGGCCGCCTCGGCGGCAAACAACCTGGCCGGCATGGCCAGCAGCACGATTGGCATCACGACGGCGGTAAACGTCGACAATCGAGGCATGACACGCGTGGCGGGAAGGATCGCGTGGGGGCAGGAAAATCGCGGGCTGGGCCGCACCCGCATTTTAATTGATCCGGCGATGGCAAACAACCGGCTGCGGTCATTGCAGACTTGTCAGTCGCCCACGTGAAAACACGTCGTGACTGCGGTTGGGTGCCACGGGTGGCCGCTGGCGGACACCCGTGCAGCAGTGAGCACGGTTGTCCCTTCGAGCCAAGCGTGGCACCCCCTTGGGAAGCGCTGGCCTTGCTCCGTGCTTCAAGCCCGCGACGCGGTGCGCGATTCGTCGTGCGAATGCCCGATCTGCCGTCGAGGGCTATTCTTGAGAGTCGGCCTACAACAGTTCGTCAATCCGCGTCAACGTTTCGCCGATCGGCTCGTGGATCACGGCGTCGGCCGTGCCGTCCTGGTCGGTGGGGTCGCGGTTGATGATCACCAGCTTCGCGCCGTGGCTGCGCGCCAACTCGGGCAATCCGGCGGCCGGGTAGACGACCAGCGACGAACCAATCGCCAGGAACAGGTCGCTGCGCTCGGCCAACTCGACCGATTCTCGCATCAGGTCGATCGGCATCGACTGGCCAAAGGAAATCGTGGCGCTCTTCAACCGCCCGCCGCAAGCCGCACAGGGCGGCACGGCTTGCTGGGCGCGGAAGGCTTCGATCAACGGCAGCGGCTCGTACCGCTCGTCGCAGTCGATGCACGCGACCCACCGCGCCGTGCCGTGCAGCTCGAGCACGCGGCGGCTGCCGGCCTGCTGATGCAGGCCGTCGATATTCTGCGTGATCACGGCCTCGATGCGCCCGGCCTGTTCCCAGCGGGCGATCGTCAGATGGCCGGCGTTGGGCTGGGCGCGGGCGAAATCGTCGGCCATCTCGGATTTCTGCCGCCAATACTCGAAGCGAGCTGCCGCAGACGCCAGAAAATCGTCGTAATATACCGGCTCGTTCTGCTGCCACACGCCGCCGGGCGAGCGAAAGTCGGGAATCCCGCTTTCGGTGCTCATGCCGGCGCCGGTGAACACGACCGCGCTCTGCGCCTCGCGCAGCCAGTCCGCCACGCGTTCGATGGTCGATGGTTGACGATCCAAAATGTTCGACCTCGAACGATGGCTTTAAACGCACACCGGCTCGCGATCTAGTTGGCCTTGAGCTTGGCGATCAGGAACTTCGGAACCGAGCCGTACCTGGCGTCCTCGTGGCCCGGCCAGGCGACGACCGCCTCGACGCCCACCGACTCCAGCTTCTCTGCAAGTTTCACGCCGTACATCGCCGAGTGCGTGGGGTCGGCTTCCTTCTGACCCACCGCCGGCGGCTGCTTCTGGTTCGGATAGTCGAGGTAGATCGGCGGGTCATCCTTCGAGACCAGTTCGATCGGCGAGTATTCCTTGATCCACGGCAGCACCTTCTGGCGGTTCTCGATCAACAGTTCAAACTCCTGCGGCCGCGTGCGCCCCTGTCCGGCGAAGCCGAAGGCATGGCCGCCGTAGATCGCGTTGGGAATCCACTCGCGCAACTGCGTGGGATCGAGCGAGGTTTGCGCACCGAGCACCGCCGCGCAAGTCAAGCGCGACGACTGCTGGGCGATCGGATCGCCGCTCGACGAATCTGCCAAATCATCGTGCAGTGCCAGCCACAGCGACGTGCAGGCGCCGGCCGATCCGCCGGTGGCGCCCACGCGCTTCGGATCGAGGTTCCACTCCTTGGCCTTCGAGCGGAGCGTTTGCAGGGCCCGGGCGGCGTCGTGCAGCGGGGCCTTCACCGGCGGCTCGACGTGCTGCTCCATGGCCTGGGGAATGAAGCGGTAATTGATCGAAGCCACGGAGATGCCCTCGTCGAGATACGGCTGGATGGCCGACGTGCCGTAGCCGGTCTTGTCGCCCCCCATCCAGCCACCGCCGTGGATCAACAACACCAGCGGCGTGGGCTTGTCGCTCTTGGCCTGCCAGAAATCAAATCGCTGGCGGGGTGAGTCGTTGCCATAGACGTAATCGGCCGCGGTCGGCTCGGGCCGATTCGGCGGTTGCTTCTTCGCTTTGGCCTTGGCCTTTTCTTGAGCCAGCGCCGACGACGACACGATCAACAACAGCAACAGCACGATTGCTTGGCGGATCATGGCAAAAGTTCCTTGTCTGCGGGGGGAGGTTTCGCACGGAGTTCGTCATCGGCGGCACGCGACGTCCACCGCGCGGGTGCGCTTGGAGGGCCAGCCGCATTGTCGCCCGCCGCCAGGGTCATGTCCAGCATTGAACCACCGGGAAATCAGAAGCGGTTCCGCCCCCAATTCGCGCGATAAGCGGCTCGACGCTCAGTAGCCGCTCGCCCAAGTCACCCCAAACGATAGTGTCGCACTGCATTATCGTGGAACAAGCTGCGCTGTTGGCTTTGGGGGCGATTGCTGACAATCGATCGCAGCGCGTCGAACCACTGCCGGTAGCTGGCACCCAGCGTGCAAACCGGCCAGTCGCCGCCGAACATCACTCGGTCTGGTCCAAAAACATCCAGCGTGTGGTTGATGATGGGTGCCAAGTTGTCGGCCGACCAGTGGCCGGGCGTGGCGTTGGCGATGACGCCCGAGATTTTGACGACGACGTTCTTGCGCTGGGCCACCGCGGCGATGTCGCGCTTCCAGGCCGCCTGGTCCTTTTGGCGGATGTCGGCATTGCCGCAGTGGTCGAGTATGAAGAACGTGTCGGGGCAGCCGGCGATGAGCCTGGCCGCGTCGGCGAGCTCGCCGGGACGGATGCAGACGTCGAAGCTCAAGCCCAGCTCGCCGAGCGTGCGGATGCCCTCGACAAACGGCCTGGCCAGGCAATAGCCGCGCGGCGTCGAGGGACCGTGCAACACCTGGCGCACGCCGCGAATGTGCGGATGATCCTTGAATGGCGCCGCGTACGCGCGAAAGCTCTCCGACGCCGGACGGCCGCCGATGACCGCGGCACACGGCTTGCTCCCGCGGCGGCACAGCTCGGCGATCATCTCGGCTTCGGCTTGATGCTGGGCGGGCTCGACGTCGACCTCGAGGTACACGCTCTTGTCGATTGGAATGCCCGCCGTGGCCACCAGGTAGTCACTCGTCGTGTAGTCGTGGGCCAGCTTCGGCTGGTTGGCCAGCCAAGGGAGGCGGAACTTTTTCAAGTCCCACAAGTGCTGATGGCTGTCGACAACCGGGAAATCGGGCATGGGCGATTTGGGCTCGGCGGCAAACGCCGTATCGAGCAGTAGTTTCCCCCCGACAAGCACGCCGGCCACGAGTGCCGATCGCAGCATCTCACGCCGCAGGATTTCCCCCGCCGGCGGCTCGGATGCATCTGGCGCGTCGGGTGGCGACATGGCACGGCTCCTGCCACAATGCTGAAAGTCTCGATTGCCCGAATCTCATGAGCCACTGGCACGGCCAGTGCATGGACCATTCTCGCAAGCTCGCGCTGACAATGCCAGTAGTACGCATTCGACGAGATCCTCTATCGCCCATGAACGACTTTGGCCGATTACAACCCGCCCTGCAAAGGATCGGCTGGCTGGCCGCCGCGGTCGTGATTGCCGTCGGGGCCGTCGCCAGCGGCGGCGAATTTCGAGCCGGGGCGGCGGCGGTCGACATCTCGCCGCGCGTGTTGCCGGCCATTCGCAACGGCGGGTTCCTCGAGGCCACGAGCGATCGCGTCGACGATCCGCTGCACGCACGGTGCCTGGTGCTGGGCGACGGCAAGACGACGTTGGCAATCGCCATCGTCGATTCGTGCATGGTGCCTCGCGACGTGTGCGACGAGATCAAACGCCGCGTCGAGCGCAAGGCCGGAATTCCGGCCGGCCGTATCGTGATCGCCGCCACGCACACGCACAGCGCCCCCAGCCTGATGGACTTTTGCCTGGGGTCGCGCAAGGATGCCGCCTACGTCGACTATTTCATCCCGCGCGTCGTCGAGGGGCTCGTCCAGGCACACGCCGCGCTCGTGCCGGCGCAGGCTGGCTGGACGGTCGTCTCCGCGCCCGGCCACACGCACAGCCGCCGCTGGCTGGTGCGCAGCGAAAACGACTTCGCCGATCCGTTCGGCGAAAAAACGGTGCGGGCCATGATGCACCCGGGCTATCAGAACCCCAAGTACCTCGGTCCCTCGGGGCCCGTCGACGACGCGCTGACGCTTTTGAGCATCCAGTCGCGCGACGGGCGGTCGCTGGCCGTGCTGGCTAACTACTCGATGCACTATTTCGGCGGAGCGAATCGCGGTTTTTCGGCGGACTATTTTGGCGACTTCGCCCGCTATCTCGAAACGAAGCTGGCCGGCGACGGCGGCAATGCCCCGCACCCGCTGGCCATCATGTCGCAAGGCACCAGCGGCGACCTGCACTGGATGGATTACTCCCGGCCGCAACGCGCCGGCTACACGCGCGAGCAATATGCCGGCGAGCTAGGCGATATCGCCTGGGCGGCGCTGAAGAATGTCGTCTATCGCCGGGAAATCGAGCTGGCGATGGCCGAGTCGCGGCTGGCGCTCGGCCGCCGGCTGCCGTCGCCGGAGCGGATCGCCTGGGCCGAGGCCCTCAACGCCCAGCGCGGCGACCGCCGCCCCAAGGACCAGGCCGAAGTCTACGCCGAACAAGCGCTCTGGCTCCGCGACCACCCGTCGGCCGAGCTAGTGCTGCAGGCCGTGCGCATCGGCGAGCTGGGCATCACGGCCATCCCCAACGAAGTGTTTGCCATCACGGGCCTGAAGCTCAAAGGGCAATCGCCGCTGCTGCCGACGATGAACCTGGAGCTAGCCAATGGGGCCGAAGGCTACATCCCGCCGCCCGAGCAGCACGACCTGGGAGGCTACACGACCTGGCCTGCCCGCACCGCAGGGCTTGAAACTACTGCCGAGCCACGAATCGTCGACGCCGTATTGAGGCTCTTGGAACGCGTCTCGGCCGGCAAGCACCGCCCGCTTGCCGCCGAGTTTTATGATTCGCAGCAGCAGGAAGCCCTCGCCGCGGCGCGGCGCGACGACAACAACCGGCAAAACCGCGGTGCAGCTACGCATTAGCGTCGCCGCCGCGTGTTGTAAGCACCGGTGGCGCGCATCTTGTCCGGGCGGTCAGGCGGCGCCGTCGGCGCTGCGCATCTTGCTGCGGGCGCGGCTGAGCGTGGGGCCGACGCTGTTTTCGGGCATGCCGACGGCCGAGCTGATTTCCTGGTAGCTCTTGCCTTCGAGGTGGTACATCCGCACCACTTTGGCTTCGGCGCCGTCGAGCCCGGCCAGCAGGCGCTCGACCTGGTCGCGATCGTGGACCCGCTGTTCGGCATCGGCGCCGGCCATGGCCATTTCGGGTTCGGCGGCGTGGCCTTCGAGGCGCGAGGGGCGCTGCTTGAGCATTTCGGCGACCACGACCCGGCGGGCCACGACCGTCAGGTACGTGGCCAGGCTGCTTTGGCCGCGAAAGTTCCGCAGCACGGCCAGGTCGTCCTTGACGATCGACAGAAAGACGTGGGCGATCAGGTCTTCGCGATCGTGGGTATTGAGGCGCATCGAGCGGCTTTGGGCCGAGTGGTTGACGACGTGGACCACCAGGCCCATGAAGCGGTCGACGAAGTCCTCCCAGGCTCGCGGTTTTCGGGCGAGGCAGCGTTGGAGCAGGTTGCGATCAATCTCGGAGAGGGCCACGTGGCGGATACCCCCAGAATCGGTAGAACGGCGACTCGCTTGCCCCCCGAGGCGCCTTCAAAGGCCGCCCAAGCCTTTAATCTCTATGATTTTAAGTAGAATCGAAAAGCGAGGCAAGCCGGAGTTGTCGATCGTCCGATCGGTCGAGTCGATGCGCGCTTGACAGCCGAAAAGGGGGCTCATAGAATTCGCGCGAAATGCTTGTGGAAGCGTCGTCCAAGTGCTTTTGTTCCAAGCACTTGACAGGCTCCCGCCAGACGGAGAGCATTCTTGTTTCGAGCGGTCGTGCCCGGCGCGGCGTCCAACGCGCGTGCCGTGGCGACGCCAGCAATGTCTTGTTTATCGCGTCGTACGTGACGCACAAGGAGAGATCAGTCAATGACTCACGTTGTTGCCGAGCCCTGCTTCGCATGCAAATACACCGACTGCGTGGTGGTGTGCCCCGTAGAGTGTTTCTACGAAGGGGAAAAGATGCTCTACATCCATCCCGATGAGTGCATCGATTGTGAAGCCTGCGTGCCGGAATGCCCGGTGGAAGCGATTTTCCATGAAGACAACCTTCCGGAAGAGTGGAAGGACTTTACGGCGCTGAATGCCGAAATGGCCCCGCAGTGCCCCGTGATCACGGAAAAGAAAGAGCCACTGGCCGGGGCCGGTTGAGGCCCGTCGCGGGCCGAATCGCCCGACGACGCTTGGCCGCGCAACCTCTCAATTGAGCGCTGGCAGAACCCGCGCGCAAGCCTTATTGCGCCGTGCGCCGCATGTCGCGGTGCCGCGCCCGGAAGCGTCAGCTCTGGGACAACGCAGCGCGATAACGGTGGCGCGCACCAGCCGGGCGACAATCTGGTCCGGGGATTGCCCTCCGGGCTGGCCGACGCGCTGAACGCGCTGGCCGGCGCGCTACTTCAAATCCACCGACCAGTACGCGCTGTCGAGAAACGTTTTCCAGCTCTCGTACTTGGGGTTGCCCAGCTTGACGGCCAATAGCGGGCTGCGCTTGGGTTTGACCGGTTGGCGGATGAGCTTCATGTGGGCTTCCTGGGGCGTGCGGCCCCCCTTCTTCACGTTGCAGGCCACGCAACTGCAGACGATGTTTTCCCAGCACGTCTCGCCGTCGCGGCTCTTGGGCACGACGTGGTCGAGGCTCAGCTCGCTGGTGGGGAAGCTGCGCCACAGTATTGGCAGCGATTGCCGTCGCGGGCGAACACGTTGCGGCGGTTGAAGCGAATCGTCTGCTTGGGCACCCGGTCGAAGGCCAGCAGGCGGATCACGCGGGGCACCTGGATTTCGAAATTGACCGACGAAATCCAGTCTTCGTGCGGCTCCTTGAACGAAGCCCTCAGCTCGCTCACTTCGCGCCACGAATCGAAGTTGTAGTTGGCGTATTGGCCTTCCTGGAAGTGGATGACTTCGGCCAGGTCGCGACACAACAGCCCGAAGGCTCGGCGCACGTTGACGACGTGGACCGCCATGTAAAAGCGGTTCAGCACCAGCACGCTGGCACCGAGCGGGTTGCCCATAGCTGCCGCAGTCGTCATCGACCATCCCCCCGGCGAAACACGTTGGATCGCTCGACCGCCCGTTCGATCGCTTGCGCAACAGCGCCGGATTTCGTGCGCCGATGCAGTCAAGCCAGGAATGCGGCGGGCCCCCATCTGGGCTGAAAAACGGCCCGAGGGCCCGCCCGAATATTCTAATTGCGCCACGATCGGCCGACTAGTGCAGGCGAAAAACGCCCCCGCCGCACACCCCGGCCGCACACTGGTGAAAGACTTGATTCATGAGACGGGCGTTAGCCCCCGCTCGGCGCGTGCTCCGCGCGCTGGTCGCGCAAGCCTGCCGCCGGGCGCGGTGGAAACAGCCGGCTTTCGCCCACGCCGCTGGCGCTGGACCGTGGCCCTGGACCCCCTGCCGTGCGAGCGCCGGTGCAGGGCACATGGAACAGGGCTTGTCAAGCGGCTTTTTCCCGATGGGCGGGCATTCGGCGATGTCGCAAAAAATATGGGCGAAATGCCTTGCTCCGCTTTCGGAATTCGCATTAGTATGAACTCCGGCGGACGTACTTCTGAAGTACTCGCACAAGCGTGATCGCAGAAAGGTGCCGATGATTCACTACTCATGTGATTGTTGCAAGCGTGCCCTCGAGCCCGACGATTTGCGCTACGTCGTGAAGATGGAGGTTTACGCGGCGTTCGACCCCAGCGCCAGCGGCGAGTTGGACGACGACCGCGACCACTTGCAAGAGATCCAAGAGATCCTGCAACGCTCGGACGATGCCGCCGACCCGCAAATCGGCAACGACGTCTACGAGCAATTGCGGTTCGACCTGTGCACCGAATGTCGCAAGAAGTTCATCAAGAACCCGCTGGGGCGCGAGCACTCCAAGCAGTTCGATTTCAGCAAGAACTAGCCGATCGCCCGTCTTGGTTTGTCGGGTGCCAGGGTCGCTCGTCCACCGGTGCTTGCCCGCTGCTGGGCACGCCGGCAGCATGGACCCTGCAGCTGAGAACATGGTCGATCCACAAGCCGGCCGCCGAGCCACTCCCGCCGTGGACGACCGACCGCGTTCTTTCGTTCATCCGCGCCGGCGGTTTCGTCGCCGCGGTGTGCGCTGGCTGGCGATTCTCGTGGGCCTCGTCGTGCTGGTCGTGGCCCGGCTGTGGTATTCGCCCGAGCCGCTCGCCCGGCAGGTCACGCTCGAACCGGGTCCGCACGCCGTGGTGCGCGTGGTCGACGGCGATACGATCGTCGTCGTGCCGCACGAGCGGGTGCGCCTGATCGGCGTCGACACGCCCGAAACGGTCAAGCCGGATCATGACGTCGAGCCGTACGGACCCGAGGCCAGCCAGTTCACCGAGGATTTTCTGTCCGGCGGCATGGCCCGGCTCGAGTTCGATCGCCGCGAGCGCTTCGACCGCTACGGCCGCCACCTGGCCTACGTGTGGGTCGGCGAGCGGATGCTCAACGAAGAGTTGTTGCGAGCCGGCCTGGGGCGGTGGGAGCCCGGCTTTCACTATGCGGACGCCATGAAGCGCCGTTTTCGCCAGGCGCAGCGCGAAGCCCAGGAGCAGGGGCGCGGTATCTGGTCAACCGTCCCGGCCCCATGATCCGCACGGCGTGAGATCCCTACTAACTCGACGCGCCAGCGAGGGCTCTTCGTCTCCTCTCCCTCGCTGGCGCGTCGGGTTAGTGAAGGACGCAGCAGCAGCCCCCCACTTTTGCGCCGCGCTGGTATTCGGGGCTCTACAGCCGCATGGCGGTGAAGCCGCCATCGACGTAGTAGGCGGCGCCGGTGATGAAGCTGCCGGCGGTCTTCGAGAGCAGCAACAGGGCGGCGCCGACCAACTCGCTCGCCTCGCCGAAGCGGGCCAGCGGCGTCTGGGCCATGATGGCCGCCGTGCGCTCGGGCGTGAGGATCTGCCGGTTCTGCTCGGCTGGGAAGAAGCCGGGGCACAGCGCGTTCACGCGCACCCCGTGGGGGGCCAACTCGCGGGCGACGTTCTGCGTCAGGTTCACGACCGCGGCCTTCGAGGCGCTGTAGGCGAAGACGCGCGACAACGGCACGTCGGCCGTGACGCTGGCAATATTGAGGATCGCGCCGCCGCCGGCCGCGGCCATCTGGCGCCGAATATCTGGCAGCCCCAGTGCGTACCGCGAAGATTGACGTCGAGCACCCGCTGCCAGTCGTCGTCGGCCACGTCGAAATAGTCGCTGGCCGAGTTCACGCCCGCGCAGTTGACCAGCATGTCCACGCGTCCGCGGGCGGCGAGCGTGGCGGCCAGCAGGGTTTCGATCGAGTCGCGGCGGCCGACGTCGACCGGCAGGAAGGCGGCCTGCCCCCCCTGCCCTTCGATTTGGGCCACGCGCTGCCCGCCGCGCTGGGCATGATTGCCGGCCACGACGACCGCGGCGCCGGCCGCGGCGAGGCCCTCGGCCAGCGCCCCGCCCAACACGCCGGTGCCGCCGACGACCACGGCCACCTGGCCCGACAGGCCGAACAGGTTTTCGAGGAATTCGGCCGGGGTGGGCATGGGGTTCATTCGGAAGCGTGAACGATGGAAAGGAACGTCATCGAGCGGCGGCGGGTTCTGCTAAGCCGTGAAGCGGATGGGCGCTGCCATCGCGAGCGCCGGGCGGTAAAGTTCATTTGGGCTGCTTGCGCATTTGTAGCCATTCGCTGTGGAACACGCCGGGGCGGTCGATGCGCTGGTACGTGTGGGCGCCGAAGTAATCGCGCTGGGCTTGCAGCAGGTTGGCCGGCAAGCGCGGGCAGCGATAGCCATCGTAATAGGCCAACGCCGCGGCGAAGGCCGGCACCGGGATGCCCGAGGCAACCGCCGCCGAGACGATCTGCCGCCAGGCGGGTTGGGCCCGCTCGACGGCGCTGGTGAAGTAGGGAGCCAGCAGCAGGTTTTCCAGATTCGCGGTAGCGTCGAAGGCTTCCTTGATGCGATCGAGAAACGCGGCCCGAATGATGCAGCCGCCGCGCCACAAGAGCGCGATGTCGCCATACTTCAAGGGCCAGTCGTGCTCCTTGGCCGCGGCCTCCAACTGCACGAAGCCCTGGGCATAGCTGCAAATCTTCGAAGCGTACAGGGCCTCGCGCGTCTGGTCGATGAAGGCCCGGCGGGCGCCGCCGAACTTCGCCGGCGCGGGACCCGGCAGCACCTTGCTGGCCCGCAGCCGGGCTTCCTTCATCGCCGACAGGCTGCGGGCATAGACGGCCTCGGTGACCAGCGTGCTGGGCACGCCCAGGTCGAGGGCCAACTGGCTCATCCACTTGCCGGTTCCCTTGGCGCCGGCCGTGTCGAGCACGCTGTCGACCAGGTAGCCGCCGGTTTCCGGGTCGCGGACGCTGAAAATGTCGCGGGTGATCTCGATCAGGTAGCTGTCGAGCTCCCCCTTGTTCCAATTGTCGAAGACGTCGTACAGCTCGTCATTGGTGAGGCCCAGGATCTGCTTGAGCACGAAGTAGGCTTCGCAGATCAACTGCATGTCGCCGTATTCGATGCCGTTGTGGACCATCTTGACGTAGTGGCCTGCGCCGCGCGGGCCGACCCATTCGGCACAGGGGATGTCGCCGTTGGGGCCGACCTTGGCGGCGATGGCCTGGAAGATCTCTTTGACCAGCGGCCAGGCGGCCGGCGAGCCGCCTGGCATCAGGCTGGGGCCCTTGAGCGCGCCCTCTTCGCCGCCCGAGACGCCCGTGCCGATGTACAGCAGTCCCTTCGACTCGACGTACTGCGTGCGGCGCTCGGTGTCGTTGTAAAAGGTGTTGCCGCCGTCGATGATCAGGTCGCCCCTGCTCAACAGCGGCAGCAAGTGGTCGATCAGCTCATCGACCGGCGGGCCGGCCTTGACCATCAACATCACCTTGCGGGGCGGCTTGAGCGCCGCGACGAGCTCTTCGATGGTGTGGCAGCCGACGAATTTCTTGCCCTTGCCGCGGTCGGCCATGAAATCGGTCGACGACGCTGGTGGTGCGGTTGAACACGGCCACGCGGTAGCCGCGGCTCTCGATGTTCAGCGCCAGGTTCTCGCCCATCACGGCCAGGCCGATCATGCCGATGTCACAAAGTTCTGCCATGGGTATGCGCCTTATGTTGTCGTCGTTTGCTCTCGATCCGCGCGGCCCGTCACGATTTCAGCCAGGGCGGCTTCTCGGGCAAGTAGGTGTCGAATTCGGCCAGCAACTTCTCCTGGTAGGCGCCGGCGAACGTGCCGGCCAGGAAGCGGTCGATCCCCTCGTCGTACAGCCGCTTCCAACTGGCGTCCTCGGCGCCGGGGTTGATCGGAAAGAACAGCGCGTCGTTGGCCTGGGCCGCCTGGTAGTCGCCCGGGGCATCGCCGATCATCAGCGCGTGATCCTGGGGGTATTTCCTGGCATTGGCGAGCGACTCTTTCTTGGTGCCGGTTTCCTGGCCGCAGATGGCTTGCACGTAGCGTGCCAGGTCGTGCTCCTCCCATTCGCGCTGCAGGGCTTCGTTGGGCGTGGCCGAGACGACGAACAGGTCGGCATGCGGCGAAAGCTTTTCCAGCGACTCGCGGACGTACGGGAAGGGCGGCACGGCGCGGACGATCTGGCCGACCGCGGCGTTGACCGCCTTGGACCACTGGAGCGCCAGCCGCAGGTCAGGGTCGCCGCTGGCGGTGGCCGCCCTTTCCAAGGCCGGGTTGGCCAGCTTGGTCTCGTTCTTCATCCAATCGACCAAGCCCTGCGGGATTTTGATTTCAACGCCGCGGGCCTTCACCTCCGGCCGCTCGCGCAGCCACTCGAGCGCTTCGATCAGGGCCGGAAAGCGGTTGATGCCCCGGCTTTTGGAATACAGGTTGACGAACTCGGCCGCCTCGCGGGCGTACTTGCTCACGCCGGCCAGGCCGTAGTAGTTGACGATGTTGGGGATGAAGCACTCCTTGTGCTTCACTTCCATGGTGTCGAAGGCGCAGCCGTCGGAGTCGATGCCGACCAGGAAATCGTGCTTGCGGGTGATCTCGAACATGGGGGTCCGTCGGATTGCTGAGTTCTGCCTGTATTGCTCTACGCGGCCATCAAACTTCCAGGTGGCACTGACACTCCGTGGGTGGCACTGGCATTTCCTGGGTGGCACTGGCATCTTGCCAGTGCTGCTTGAAGACTCGCGGAACTTCGCACTGGCAAGATGCCAGTGCCACCCAGGAAGCGTCTTCCCCAATGGCTTGTATCGTCCTCACGGCTTTCGGTCGGCCTGCGGGACGTAGGCCGGCAGCTTCGGTTTCGCGTACAGCGGTTGGAAGCGCGTCATGCGAAACCGCCCGTCGACCAAGGGCATCGTCAGCATGTCGTCGCCCACCAGCGGCCGGGCATAGCGGACGAAATCGTCGGTCACGTCCTGGCCGTCCTTCGAGATCCACTCGGCCGGGAAGGTCCGCTCGCTGTTGGCCACTTCGGCCAGCGGCACCTTGTCGTAACGGACGCTGTAGATCGTACCGGCATTGCGCAAGATCGTCGACATGAACCCGCTGTGGCCTTTGGCCGCCAGCAGGGCCGCGAGCTGACCGCTCTTGTAGGCTTCCTCGAGGTCGACCGTCGAGGCCATCGCGATGGCGTGCCGCTGGTCGGTGCCCGGCACGTTGCCCCGGGCCGCGCCCTTGGCGGCCAGGCCCACCTGGTTCAAGTAGTTCACCACGGCCTGGGCCACGGTCAACTGGCTGGAGCTGAACATCGTGTGGCCGAACGAGTCGCGCACCTCGCCCAGCGAACCGACGTCAAAGCCTTCGCTGACCACGACCAGGCAGCGGCCGGATTCGCGAAGCTGGTCGTTGACGCGGTCGGCCATCTGCTCGAGCGAGCAGGGACTTTCGGCCAGGTAGATTTGCAGCGGCATCTGGCGGTCCGGATCGGCCAGGCGGGCGGCGGCCGGAATGTAGCCGATCTTGCGGCCCATGGCCTGCATCACCAGCACCGGGTCGGCCGGCGAGCTGCCGGCGTTCTCCTCGTTGGCCGTTTGCACCATGTGCATCCAATACTTGGCGACCGACCCATAGCCGGGCGTGTGGTCGATGAGCTTGAATTGGCTGTCGCCCACGTCGTTGTCGATGGTCTTGGGCACGCCCACACCGACCAGCTCGTGGCCCCGCTCGCGCCAGCGCCGCCACTTTGTTGGCGGTGTCCATCGAGTCGTTGCCGCCGATGTAGAGGAAGTAGCCGACGCCGTGGGCCTTGAAGACATCGATCACGCGATCGAAATCCTCGGCCTGGCTGGGCCGCAGCTTGTAGCGGCAGGTGCCGATCGAACCGGCCGCCGGCGTGTAGCGCAGCAGCGAGACTTCTTCGGGCGGTTGGGCGGAAAGATCGAGCAGCTCTTCCTTGAGCACCCCCTCGATGCCGTGCCGCGCACCGTACACCGTGGCGATCTCGGCCAGCTCGCGGGCCATTTCGATGATGCCCCGCAAGCTGTTGTTGATCACCGGGCTGGGCCCGCCACTTTGGGCCACCACCATGTTGCGCGTGCGTGCCATGCCTGATCGTTTGGGAGTCTCAAAAGGCCGAAAAGCAGCGGTCGCCCCGGGCCTACCAACGCCCTGCAACCCGGCCGGCGGAAACCGAGAATCTTAACAGCCGGCGAGGGCGCGGGCAATGATGGCCTGATGGCACCCAACAGGTCGATAAAGCAGCGGCAAACGGTCAACGGTGGCCTTGTTAGAATATCGGAGGATTGGGCGGCCCTAGACGAATCGTGAGTGTTCGAGCATGTCCGCGCCAAAACGTCGCTGGCTCCGCTTCTCGCTGCAGACGTTATTCATTCTGACGACAGTCGTCGCTTGCTGGCTGGGGTGGCAAGTGCACGTCTTCCAAGAGCGAAAGCGCGTGCTGGCAACCGTCGAGTCACATTTGAACCGGCGTCAGCGGGCGCTGCTCGGTCTGCCGGCCGAGTTCGTGGATAGCGGCAGTGTTCTCGATTGCTACCAAGATCGCACGTCGGCGCCGCGACGGGACGTTTCATTGGTCCGCAAATGGCTCGGTGACCAACCCCGCTACGAACTCATCGTGACGAGCCTCGAAGATGCCCAAAACGTGGCGCGCTGGTTTCCGGAAGCCTCGATCTACATCGACCCACCGGCCGACAAACTGATCGGAAACCTCGATCCTTTCAGCAGGCCGGTAAAAGTCGACGGCGCGCTGGCGCCGTAGTGCTCTTCTCGCCGGCGGCGCAGCAACTAGGCGGCGGCTCGGCGGCGTCGCACGAGCCGATGCGCGGCGATCGTCAGGCTGCGCAAACGAGCAGCGCGATCGTTGACGGCTCGGGCACCACGGTGATGGGCGAGCTGAGGCCGTAGAGCGCTCGCTCGGCATAGTTGATCTCGTCGGCGATGTCGATCCAATCCGAGTTCGTATACAACGAGTCACCTTCGGTCGCATAGGTGTCTAGGCCGCCGCCGGCAGGAGATTGCGCGGTGCCCAGTGCATTGCTGCCGGTAAAGACCAGCAGTTGTATATTGGAGCCATAGGTGTTGGCTGCATCCGAAATCGGAGCCAGGTGTGTCGCCGTGTACAAGCCGGTGGACGCCGGCGCTACCAGCTCACCGGCCGTGTTGTAGACGGGCAGGCCGCTCGATGGGGCGTTGACGTTGGCATTGACTGTCGGCGTCGATACGACTGCATTCCAGGTTACGCCCTGGGGAAGCTCAGGGTGTAGCGCGGCTTCTTCCGTGACAATCGCGTTATACGTCGATATGTCGGCGCTTTCCGCTTGGGGCTGATATGCAAGGGTTACAAAGATCAATTGATACTGAGAACCCACGGGCAAATCGGGCGCCACGTAGGCCGCTTCGAGACGTGGGCTACTCAATGCGCCCACCACAAGCGCTGCAATGAGAATCGCAAGTTTTTGCAGGTTCATTAGCGTTCTCCTTGTTAGAAGGGCGCAAGCGCCATCCGCTCGCTAGCCGAGTGGTTCGCGCGTTCGAACGAAATCCCAGGCCGCGCTGGGCAGAATTATAAGCTCGCGCCGTGCGCGGTGCATCCAGCGCCCGGCGATTCCATCTGTCCGGTTTCCTATCGTCGGTTAACGACCAAGACAACTGAGAATCGTTTTTCATGCTCTCCAAAAAACGTTTTTTTGCGCATGTCCTGTCATGAAGACCACGGGGCGGCCGAGCCCGGCGAGCGCAAACAAAAACCCCGCCGGGTCTGGCGGGGCTCTTGAACGCGGCTCGCGCTTGGTCGGCAGCGCGACTTCGCGGTTTTCACTTCTGCGCAGCAGGCGCGCTTCGCTCATCAGGTGGGCGACTTGCTCCAGCAGGCTGACGGCCTCCGGCGGGAAGGCAACGGGCTCGGCGCTCCAGAAATTCACGGTGGCCCGCTGGCCGTCTAGTTGGACGGGCACGTGCATGCTCGAGCGGATGTCCTTAGTGGCCATGCCGCGCATCACGCTGCCGGTCGTGCCGCCGAGGTTCTCGTTGACGACCACTTTGTCGCCTTCGGCATAGGCCCCCAGCGACTGGCCCGTGACCTTGACGACCGTCGCCTTGCTGTGAAAGGCGGTCTTGACGCCCAGCCGTTCGTTGATGAACTTCAGCCGCAGCTTGTCGCCATCGACGGCCGTCACGTCGACGCGATCCAACTGGGGAACCAACTCGAACAATTGCCAGACGAACCGTTCGAAGGCCTTGTCGTCGGTCAGGGCCGCGCGAGCCTGGGCCTTCAGTTGGTCGTCGAGCGCCACCGAGCCGGCTTCGGCCATGAACTCCTTGACCCGCGTGGCCGAGGCCAGGGCCGGCTTCGTCAGGTCCTGATCGGCCAGGGCCATCTCGAACCAGCCGAACATCATCTCTTCCCAGGTCTGCTCGCCCCAGCCGACCTCGCTGTTGGGGTCGGGGTTGGCCAGGTTGTCGGCCGAGTTGTCGAAGTGGGCCACGCAGTGCAGCTTCGACCCCCGCGGCACGTACTTGGGCTCGGCCAGCTCGTAGGTCGTCTGCCAGCCGAAGTCATAGTGGGGCACCCACAGCACGGTTTCCTTCTTGCCGTCCGGATAAATCAACTCGTAGAGGAAATCCTTGCCGCGCAGATGCATGTGGGGCGACACCGAAAGCAATAGCGAGTTCTGGCGGAACTGGAGCTCGCTGTCGACTTCGTAGTTCGGATCGTTCGGCGGAATCTTGAAGGCGAAGTTGGCCGCGTTCTGCACGGCCACTTCCTTCTTCACGGTCTTGGGATCGGCAAACTCGAAGCCCGCGTAGCTGCGATCTTTTTGCGGCGTGCCGTTGGCCGTGTAGTGCAGCTCGAACATCAGCTTCGAACCCTTCTGCACGTAACGCGCATAGCCCTCGGGCAGCGGCACCTGGCGCAAACCCGGCGCAAACGCGCCCAGCCAGTTGCTTCGCAGGCGGCCGGCCTGGCCCGTGGGCGTGACGCCCGGCGGCACCAGGTAGACGATGATGTGGTGCACCACGGCCGGGTTGCCAGGCACGCACTCGATCGAGCGGACCCACTTGTCTTCGGTCCAGCCCGGATCGACGATGAACCGCTGGTACTCGATCGTGCCGCTGGCCGGCACGTCGAACGGCTTGTCGGCCATGTAGATCACATCGTCGACTTTCGGTATCTGCCAGCCCTCGGCGAATTTCGGCGGCGCGGGGGCCTGGCTCAAATCGCCTGCCGGGGCGCCCTCGTCGACCCAGCGGTTGATCAACTCTTTGTCCTGGTCGCTCAGCCGGGCGTCGTTGCGGAAGTGGCCGAACTTCGGATCGGCGTGCCACGGCGGCATCCGCTGTTCGCTGGTCACTTCCCGAATCATCTCGGCCCAGCCGACCGACTCGTCGTAGCTGGTCAGCGGGAACGGCGCGATCTGGCCGGCCCGATGACAGAAGACGCAGTTCTTGTTGAGGATCGCGGCGATCTGCCCGGCGTAGGTCACGTCGCTGTTGGCGTCGGGCTTCTTGACGCGGCCAATGTGGCAACCCTGGTTGGCGGCGATCGGCTGGCTCACGGGCTTGCCCTCTAGCAGCTCTTCGATGGCGATGGCCAGGTCGCGGCGTTTGGGCTCGTTGCGCTGGTAGGCGATGCCCTTGCCCTGGAAGCCGAACTGGTCGTCGATCCGCCCCCAGTAGCGGACGACGCGGTCGCCGTCGAGCAGGAACACCTCGGGCGTGCGGATGGCACCGAACTGGTCGGCGATGGCGTTGCCCAAGTCTTTCAACAGCGGAAAGTCGAGCTTGTACTCACTGGCATAGTGTGCCAGCTCGGTGATCGAGTCTTGCTGGTTCGAGTTGACGCCCACGACGACCACGCCGCGATCGGCGAACTCGCGGGCCAACTCCTCCAGCCGCGGGGCATAGAGTTTCGCCAGCGGGCACTCGGTGCCCAGGAACGCGACCACGACCGCCTTGCGATCGGAAAAGTCAGCCAGGCTGACGCTCTTGCCGTGAAGGTCGCGAGCCGTGAAACCGGCAATCTTCTTGCCGATGGGCGAGTCCTCGGCGGCCGCAACGCCAACGCTCGCCAGCGCGACAACCAGGACTAACAGCCACGACACCTTATTGCCCCGCATCGGATTCTCCCTTGCACGTTTTTGCCACACGGCCTTTGAAATCAGAACCAGAATGCGAATTCTGATATCGCCCGCGGGGGCAAATCTCGTACCGTGGCGAGCAAGGGCCATTTGCACGGCGGTTGCGCTGACAAGCGTGCGAAATAAAGCGCACCCGTGCGGCGAGCACCGAGCGAGATGTCGCACCGCACACTTGGGGAGGCCGGAGGCCGGAGGAAAGAGAACGGGTGCCACGGGTGGCCTGTCCACCCGTGCTTCCACCCTGCTAAACGAGCTGGCGATACGTCGTGACCCGTTACCGGTCGCCGAGAGGCTGTGGCCGTTCCTACTTCCGGCCTTCCGCCTCTGGCCTCAGCTATAGAGCCGCTCGATCACGCGGCCGCTATTGAGCCGCAGCGGGCGGCCCTGGGCGTCGGCGATCTCGGTGGCCGGCTCGATGCCTAGCGCCGCGTAGACGGTGGCCGCCACGTCGGAATGCCGGTACGGCCTGGTGACGGGATAGGCGGCGATCGCGTCGCTCCGGCCGATCACCTGGCCTCCCTGCACGCCGGCGCCGGCGAACAGGCCGCTAAAACAGTTCATCCAATGATCACGGCCGGGGCTGGTGAAATGGGGAATCGCGCCGTTGGGGATGACCAGCTTGGGCGTGCGGCCGAACTCGCCCATCACGACCAGCAAGGTTTCGTCCAATAGTCCGCTGGCGGCCATGTCGTCGACCAGTGCCGAGAGTCCCGCGTCGAATGGCGGCAGCAGCCCGCGCAGGCCGACGAAGTTATTGTAGTGGGTATCCCACAGCGCCTGGTAACTGACGTTGGCCTGCACGATGGGTACGCCGGCCTCGATCAGCCGCCGGGCCAAAAGCATCGTCTGGCCGAACAGGTGGTTGCCGTAGCGCTCGCGAACCGCCTGCGGCTCGTCATCGAGGGCCAGGGCTCGTCCCAGTCGTCCGCTGGTCAACACGCCGAACGCTTCGCGTTGGCTGTTTTCGTAGGGGGCAGCTTCGACCGCTTGGGCCAGGCGGTTTGCTGGCGGTTCAGCTCGGCCAACAGCATGCGCTTCGAGGCCATCCGCTCGACGGTCATGCCGGCGGGCAGCCGCAGGCTGTCGTCGACGTGATACTTCGGGTCGGCCGGATTGCCACGCAGCCGGAAGGGATCGTACTTGGCGCCCAGCAAGCCGGCATTCTGTCCGGGGTACAAGCCCGTGCCGGGATCGACAACGTCGCCGGGCAGCACGACGCCCGAGGGCAACCCGTCGCGACCGGGGCGCACGTACTCGACGCCCGAGGCCCAGCAGGGCCAATCGCGGCGCGAAGCGGCCAGCGTGGCGCCGGGGGGCAATTCGTCGATGCCGCCCAGCAGTCCGTGCACGGCCAGCCGATGGTCGCCGAAGCCGGGATTGCAGCACAGCGAGCGCACCGGCGCGAAGTGTCGCATCCGCTCGGCCAGCTTCGGCAAGTGCTCGCAAAGGTACACGCCGCTGGTGGTGGTGCCGATGGGGCGGAACTCGCCGCGGCACTCGGCAGGAGCCTCGGGCTTGAGATCGAACGTGTCGAGCTGGCTGGGCCCGCCGAAGAGGAACAGGAACAACACGCTCTTGGCCCGCGGGGTGGCCGGCTGGACGGGCGAGGTCGTCGAATCGGGACTCGAAGCTGGTCGGGCTGCCCCGCCGAGCCAGCGGCCAGCGTCGCCACGCCGGCTCCCAACAGGCTCGAATAGCCGATCTCGACGAGGCTCGCGCCGCGTGAGCGAAGCGTGCGACGCGCCGGCGGCAAGTTGCTGTTTGTTGGTGGACGCCATCGGTAGCCGGGGTCTGCGACCCCGGAGCCTCCTGCAAACGCACCGGCCTCGCAGAGGCCGGCTACAGTTTTGCTCGCTAGTCGACGAGGAACTTCACGCACACCGGCGAGCCGACTTTCAACTGCGGGCCGACTTTGGTCAGCCGGCCGCTGCGCTCGTCGATGCGAAAGATCGTGATCGTGTCCGAATCCTGATTGCCGGCCCACAGGTAACGGCCGCTGGGATCGATGCCGAAGCCGCGGGGCGTCTTGCCCTCGGTCGACGCATTGTCGACCCAGCTCAACTTGCCGGTCGACGGGTCGACGGCGAACACGGTAATGCTGTCGTGCCCCCGGTTCGAGCCGTAGACGAACTTGCCCGTCGGGTGCACCTGCACCTCGGCCGTGCTGAAGGCGGGCACCAGCTTCACTCCCTCGGGCAAGGTCGAGATGGTTTGGATTTCGCTCAGCACGCCGCGCTGGGCATCGTAGTCGAAGGCCGTCACGGTGCAGAGAATCTCATTGATGACGTAGCCGTGCTTGCCCGTGGGATGAAAGGCGAAGTGCCGCGGGCCCGAGCCGGGCTTCACCGAGGCCGACGGCGGGTCGTTGGGCGTGAGCTTGCCGTGCTTGGGGTCGAGGCGGTAGACGAGCACCTTGTCGAGCCCCAGGTCGGCGGCCACGGCGAAACGATTGGCCAGGTCGACGTTGATCGAATGGGCGTGCGGCGCTTCCTGGCGCGACTTGTTGACGCTCGAGCCCGTGTGCTGGATGAACGACGAAGCCGGCGCGAGCTTGCCATCGGCACCGATCGGCAGGGCCGCCACGCTGCCGCCGCCGTAGTTGGCCACCAGCACCGTGCTGCCCGAGCGATCGACGACCAGGTGGCATGGCCCGGCGCCTTCGGACGACTGTTCGTTGAGGGGCGTGAGTTTGCCCGAGCTGCGATCGATGGCAAAGCCGCTGACGCCGCCGACGGGCTTGCCGCCGCGGTCGCTGATCTCGCTGACGGCGTAGAGGAACTTGTGATTCGGGTGGATCGCCAGGAACGAGGGGTTCTTCACTTCGGCGACAACGCCCAGCGGCGTGACCTTGGCCGTGGCCGGATCGAAGCGATAGGCATAGATGCCTTGGCTCTTGGGCCCGGTGTAGGTCCCGACGTAGACCAGTCGGGTATCGCCGGACGACTTGGTTTCGGCGGCCGACATCGTGGTGACTCCGGGAGCGAACATTGCGAATAGCAACGCGGCGAGGGCGACTTGTGGGCGAATCATGGACGTGGCCAGTCGTTCGAGGTTGGGGCGGTCGGCGGGAATGCGGACAGCCGCGGTAGGGCAGCCTGCGGCTTATCATCGCCTGCCAATCGTCGGCGTCAAGCGCCAACGCGGCCAAAGAAGGCATTTCCCGCGCCGGCGCCGACCTTCACTCCGCCGGCTCGTCGGCGCCGGCGAGGGTGCGCGGGGTTTCTTCAAAGACCTGGATCAGCGCGCCGTGGGTGTCCTGCGGGTGCAGGTAGCAATGCTTCCAGTCGGCGTTGGTGGTGTTGAGCGAGAGCACGCGGATGCCTTGCGACTCGAAATACCTGGCCGCCTCTTCGATGTTCTCGACGCTGATCGAAAGGTGATGAAAGCCTTCGCCGTGCTTGGCCAGGTAGCGGCCGACGCCCCCTTCGCCGGGCGCAGTGGGCGAGACGAGCTCGACTTTCTTGCCGCCGAGCTTGAAAGTGACCCAGCGAAAGCCTTCGGCCTCGTTCGCGCCCACGTTGCGCAGCGGGGCCGCGCCGAACACGTCGACGAACAGCCGCCGCGCCTTGTCGAGGTCGTGCACGCCGATGGAAACATGGTCGAGCCGCTGGAAAATGCTCATGAAAAAAGACTCCGGGAACGTCGAGGCGGTTGACGCCGACCATTGTGGCGGCGAATGCAAGCCAAGTCGAGCCGGTACGCAATTGGAAATTGCTGCGCGCAGAGGGGATGGATAGCGGGATTGTTTTAACACGACGGCACGACGACACGACGGAGGAGAAGGTTTGCAGTGGATTGACTTCGCTTGAATGTCAGGGGCCAGCCACGGGTGCCACGGGCGGCTGCGCAGCAGACACCCGTGATGGTTGCGCTGCTGGACGAGCCAGAGAGTAGCCCCTGCATGCAGGGCAGGCCGTGGCCTGACAATCGGACTGTCGCGGTTGGTCATGTCAGGCCACGGCCTGACGCCACGGCCTGACCTACAAAACGGAAGAATAAAACAGCGGCGGTGCGCGGTTTGTGCGCGCACCGCCGCCTTGACGAAAACGCTTCGTGCAGCCGCTCGTCCGTACTCGAGGGCCGAGGCGTGTTCTTGGGGTTTTGGTTTTTTGCCTCGGCCGTTACGCGGTCGAGCAACGCACCGGGTGACACCGCAAATCACGGCAAGGGGTGTTCTCGAGGTCTGTGTCACCGACCACTCGAGCCCATCCGTGGGGCGGACCTGTCGGGTCGACCCGAAGCGGGGCAGGCAGCCGAGGCTTGAGACCTGAGGCTTGAGGCCTGAGGTAAGAAGAACTCGTCGAACCGACCCGGTGGCGGTGCTTGGGCGTCTGCGAGCGCTCGCAGATGCTTTCAACAACGCCGCACATCGCTCCAGGAGAGGCGGCTCGGGAATGCTGCCCTGTGGCTTCGCTCCGCCGGTTTTATCAGGCCAGAACTATCGCCTGCCGACTTTCGCTACTCTTGGCACTCCCACAAATGGCTTTCGCGGCAACGCACACCTCAGCCCGATTCAGCTACGCGAAGTATCGCGGAACGGGTGGCTGATTTCTAGGGGAAGAATTGGCCACTGAAGAAAAGGAAAATTCACCGCGGAGGACGCGGAGGACGCGGAGGAGGAGGGGGAGGGAGGAAGAGACGAGGCCGGTCAGGGACCGCACGCTTTTGCGACGAGCGCTCGATGCGGGTCTGTTGGTACCGTGTTAGAATCGCGGGCGCTCTGGGGGAGTTGATGTGCTAGGCGGCAAACGTCCGCAAAGGACATACAGCAAGGTGGCCAAGGTCGTTTCCAGGATTGCGAGAAAGTCGCAGCAGCCGTATGCAAGCCGATCGAATCAAGCATGTCGTCGTACTTATGTTCGAGAACCACTCCTTCGATCAGATGCTCGGGGTCTTCAAGTCGATCTACTCCGAGCTCGAAGGCGTCGATCCACAGAACCCGCGGGTCAACAAAGACTCGACCGGCCATTCGTATGCTCAACGGCAGGCCGATGATCCGGTGGTGTCACCGGATCCGAAGCACGAGCTGGACCATATCTTGAACCAACTGAAGGGGGGCAACAGCGGCTTCGTCTCCGAATATGAACGCGAGTATCCGCAGACGACCGGTGAGCAGCGGCAGCGGATCATGGACTACTTCGGCATGGGAGAATTACCCGTCCTGCACGAGCTGGCCAGGCACTTCACGATCTGCGATCACTGGTACTCGTCGGTGCCCGGGCCCACGTGGACGAATCGCTTCTTCGTGCACACCGGTACGTCGAAGGGCCTGGTGACAATGCCAGAAAGCATTACCGATACGGCGTATTACCTGTATTACGACCAGGACACGATTTATGACCGGCTGAGCGAGTCGGACATTTCCTGGCGCGTGTATTTTGGCGACGTGCCGCAGTCCCTCGCGCTGGTCCACCAACGACGGCCTTCCCACGCCTGGCATTATCGGTTGATGAGCCGTTTCTACGTCGACGCGCAGCAGCCGGAGTCGAGCTTTCCGGCTTACTCCTTCATCGAGCCGAATTATTTCAAGGGAGAGCAAAACGACGACCATCCGCCGCACTCGACGCCACGTGCGCAGCGGCTGCTAGCCAATGTCTACAATGCCATCCGCCGGAATGACGCGCTTTGGAAGTCAACGCTGCTGGTCGTCCTGTACGACGAACACGGCGGCTTCTACGATCACGCCGAGCCGCCGGCGGCCGTGCCTCCGGACGAGCACCACGATGAGTATGCGTTCGACCGCCTCGGCGTTCGCGTGCCCGCGCTGTTGATCTCGCCGTGGGTCGAGCGCGGCGTGGTGCACGACGAGTTCGACCACACGAGCCTGCTGCGGTATTTATCGGACAAATGGAGCCTGGGCCCGCTGACCGAGCGGGTTCGCAAGGCCAAGAGCATTGCCGACGCGATTCGCAAAACGGGTCAGCCTCGAAGCGATACGCCCGAATCGATCGCGGTGCCTGTACTAGCCGCGACGATGACGGCCGCGGCCTTGCCCAAGGGAGCGGCGGCCGACATGACGGCCAGCGAGCTGGCCGAGCCCGTCAACGACTTCCAGCGTTCGCTGATCGTCTTCACGTCGCACCTCGAACAGGAGCAGCAGCCGCTGACCGCCATGGCGATGCAAGCGGCCGGACCGCTCGGCGAGGAGGCGGCCGCTCAGGCGCGCGTCGTGGCATTCCTCGAGCATCAGTCGGCGCAGGTGGGCGAAGCGGGGCCTTGAAATCGCGGCGCCGATGCGCAGCAGACCAGCCGAAGCCAGGTTGTCGCGCGGTGGCGCATTAAATGTGTGCTTCGGCGGTCGAAGGGCTGACGATGTGGTGGCCGAGCGGGCGGCTGACGGGCGGGGTGAGATAGCGAGGGTTGATCTTTTCCAGTTCCTCGGCGACCGCGTCGACCGTTTCGCGAATCTGTTTTTCGCTGTGGCTGGCGGTGATGAAGAACCGCAGCCGGGCGGCGCTGCTCTTCGACGGCCGGGTGGCGGATCGGCTGGACGTTGATGCCGCGAGTGAACAGGGCCTCGGACAAGCTGCATGCTGTCGAACGAGTTGCCCAGAATCACCGGGACGACCGCCGAGCCGCCGCTGGTGCCGGTATTCAAGCCGCGCTCGCGGGCCAGGGTGAGGAACTGCTCGGCGCGCTGGTGGAGCCGGGCCACGCGCTGGGGCTCGGCTTCGAGCAGCCGCAGCGAGGCCAGGGCCGCGGCCGTGTTGGCCGGCGACATGCCGGCGGCGTAGACGAAGCCGGGCGCCGTGTACTTCAGGTATTCGATCAAGGCCGGCGAGCCGGCGATGTAGCCGCCGCAACTGCCCAGCGACTTGCTGAGCGTGCCCATCCAGATGTCGACGTCGCGGGGATCGACGCCGAAGTGCTCGCTGACGCCGCGTCCGCTCGTGCCGAGCACGCCCAGCGAGTGGGCCTCGTCGACGTAGAGGAACGCCTTGTGGCGCTTCTTGATTTCGATGAACCGCGGCAGGTCGGGAATATCGCCGTCCATGCTGTACACGCCCTCGATGGCGATCGCCACGCGGCGATAGGTGGGCCGCAGCTCTTCCAACAGCTTGTCGAGCGAGCGCCAGTCGTTGTGCGGGAAGGCCCGGCGGCGGGCGCCCGACAGCATCGCGCCCTGCACGATGCTGTTGTGGGCCAGCGAGTCGTGGACGATCAGGTCGCCGGGTCCGAACAGGTGGCCGAGCGTGGTTTCGTTGGTGCTGTGGCCGCCGACGAAGACCAGCGCCGCGTCGACGCCGATGAAGCGGGCCAACTCGGTTTCGAGCTCGCGGTGGATCGTCTTTTCGCCGGACACGAGGCGGCTGGCCGAGACGCTGGTGCCAAAGCGGTCGATGGCCCGCTTGACGGCGGCCACGACGCGACGGTCGCCCGACATGCCGACGTAGTTGTAGCTGGAGAAGCTGACCAGCTCGCGGCCGTCGATCAGCGTGGTGTCGTTGATCACCCGCTCGTGGACCTTGAAGTAGGGGTTCTTGAAGCCGGCGGCCAGGGTTTCGGCCATCGTCTCGCGGAGCTGCAGGTACTCGGGGAAATACTCGAAGCGGTAGTTCTCGGGCGGCACCTCGTGGATCACCGGCTGGTCGCCGGGTAGCGCGGGGTCGAGCCGAGGTAGGTTTCCACCGCGGCGGCCACTTCGCGGCAGCTTTCGATCTGGGGCAGGACGTCTTCGGGAAAGCGGCCGCCGTAGGTTTCTTCGAGCGAGGCGATGATCTCCATCCGCTCGAGCGAGTCAAGGCCCAGCTCGACGATCGAGCTGTCGAGCGTGATGCCCACGGCGCGTTCCTTGGCCACGCGGCGGACGTGTTCGAGCACGATCTCGGCGGTGGTCATCGAGGGGTCCGGGCGGCGCGGCTCGAACTTGTCGGCGGCGGCGGGCTCGGGCGCGCGGCGGCTCGGCGCCGTCCTCGGGCGCCCAGGAGCGCCATTCGGCGACCGTTTCGAGCGTGCCTTCGAGAAAGCCCTGGCGGCAGGCATGGCGCTGGATCTTGCCGCTGGAAGTCTTGGGGATGCTGCCGGCCTTGACCAGGGCGATGGCCTCGACGGGCAGCTCGTGCTCGGTGGCGACGTCGCGGCGGATGGCCTCGAAGACGTCGGACACTTCGCGCTGCTGGCGGCGCTCGATCTCTTGCACGATCACCAGCCGCTCGGTGCCGCCGATCTCGACGGCGAACGCCGCGCCGTTGTCGGGCCGCAGCCGCGGGTGGCTCTTGCCCACGGTCAGCTCGATGTCTTGCGGGTAGTGGTTCAAGCCGCGGATGATGATCAGGTCTTTGAGGCGGCCGGTGATGAACAGCTCGCCGTCCTGCATGAAGCCCAGGTCGCCGGTGCGGAGGAAGGGACCTTCGCCGGTGTCCTTGAGATAGGCCTGGAAGGTGCGGGCGGTCTCTTGGGGACGGTTGAAGTAGCCCTGGGCCACGCTGGGGCCGGAGACCCAGATTTCGCCGACCTGGTCGGCCGGCATCGTGGTGAGGTTTTCGGGATGGGCAATCACGATCCGCTGGTCGAGCAGGTTGCCGCCGCTGCCGACCAGCTCGCGGGCACCCTCCTCGTCGGCCAGGGCTTCGAGCACCAGGTTGTTTTCCAGCGACTCGGCATCGAACGTGCGCACGACCGGCAGGGCGGCCTTGAAGCCGCCCGAGACGATCAGCGTGGCTTCGGCCATGCCGTAGCAGGGATAGAACGCCTCGCGGCGGAAGCCGACCGGCTCGAACATCCTGGTGAACTCGTCGAGCGTCTCGGAACGCACCGGCTCGGCGCCGTTGAAGGCCAGGCACCAGCGGCTCAAATCGAGCGTGTCACGCTGCTCGGGGGTGATCTTGCGGACGCACAGGTCGTAGGCGAAGTTGGGGCCGCCGCTGATCGTGCAGCGGTAGCGCGAGATGGCCTTCAGCCAGCGATACGGCTTCTGCAGGAACGACATCGGCGAGAGCAGCACGTTGGCCTGGCCGATGTACAGGGGCTGCAGGATGCCGCCGATCAGCCCCATGTCGTGGTAGCTGGGCAGCCAGAAGACGCCGCTGCCGCTGCGGGTGTGCTCGAAGGCGTAGGCGATCGAGGCCGAGTTGTGCATCAGGTTGGCGTGCGTGAGGATCACGCCCTTGGGCGTGCCGGTCGAGCCCGAGGTGTATTGCAGGAAGGCGACGGTGTCGCCGTGGACGTCGGGGGCCCGCCAGTCGTCGGCAATCTCGGTCGCGAGCTGGTCGGTGCACAGCCAGGCGATTTTCTTCAGGTCGGGGGTCTGGTCGACGACCGACTGGACGCGGTCCCACACCGGGTAGGTGGTCAGCGCGATCTTGGCCTCGGCGTCGTCGGCGATGGCCTGGATGCGCGACATCGAGCGGTTGCGGCGGGGCGGATAAGCGGGCACGGCCACGACGCCGGCATACAAGCAGCCGAAAAAAGCGGCGATGAAATCCAAGCCGGCCGGATACAACAGCAGGGCCCGTTCGCCGGCCAGGTTCATGGCCTGCAACTGGGCGGCAATGGCGCGGGCCTGGCGGTCGAGGCCCTGGTAGGTCAAATGGATTTCTTCCGTTTCGCCGTCGACCAGGTAGGTGAAAGCGCGGTCGTGAGCCTGGTGGGCGGCGCGGTGGCGCAGCAGGTCGAGGAGGTTGGAAGGCCCAAAGAAGCTTCCAGGCAAATGATCGAGGTGCACGGCTATCCCAACCTCTGGCTAGGGTGAGCTAATGGGGAGGCAAGTCGTTGAGAGGGCAGCGGTATCTCTCTGTACTAATCGGTTCGCGCGGCCGCCTGCCAGAATATCGTCTTGCTTGACAGCCACGCTTTCACGCTAGAGCACCGCACAATCGAGCCAACCGCACCAGCTCATGCCGATTCTCAGATCGGCAAAACGTCCCGGTCCATCTTGCTCAGTCGTCACAGAATAACACCGCAGGGGGAATTGCTCAAATGGGCGCTGGCTCACGACCGAGAGCACATATTAACCATTTATCCCAAACTACTCATACTATTAAAGCGCCTGCAATTGGTCAGCCGGCCATCACGACCGCGGTGGGTGCAATATGGGGGCCAAACAGGCGCCAGCGGCACCCGGGGTGGCAGCCGACGTTGTTAACCTTTGCTTGCCTCGCGTTTGTCGGTGGCACTGGCGTCTCGCCAGTGCAAGGCGGCGCCATGGCATGCGCTGCACTGGCAAGATGCCAGTGCCACCGGAGAATGTCACGGTTAACGGCGTAGAGTGCCACCCGGGAATGTCAGGGTTAACGGCGTTCGGTGGCACCCGGTGCTGGTCCCCTGAGAAACAAGCGTGGTCGGTGGGCTACGTCCAATCGATGCCGGTCAGCTTCTTCAGCCGGCCCTGGTAGTCGCCCAGCAGTCCGCCAATGACGCTCCACGAGCCGTTCTGCAGGACCTCGATATCTCCCTGGCGGTTGATGCGCACCTGGCTGGCGTCGGTGATTCCCGCGGCGCGCAGGCCGGCGGTTTCGTCTTCGTTGGCCAGTTGCATCAGGAGGGCACCGCTGATTTCGACGAATTTCATCGCATGCTCGTCGCGGGGACACGATCGGTTGTTGAGACGTTCGGCGCTGGCCAGCAGGCCCCGGCGTCCGGCTCATCATAGTTCATCGGCCGGAGCGGGAAAACGGGGACGGGATTCGTTTTTGCGCGGCAGGACCCGATCGGCGCCGCGTTGACAAAGCCCTAGAGCGGCGGCGGAGCTGCTGCGTTCAGGGCCGCTCGGGTGGCGGATGAGAGCCGCAGGATGGTGGGCACGTCGAGCTCGTCGGCCCGCTGGGTGGGTTCTAGCGCGGTGACTTCCAACAGCCGGTCGACGGCTGGCTTGTCGAGGCGGCCCTTGAGCGCGCTTTGCAGCACGCCGCGGAGGAATTTTCGCCGGTGCAAGAAGAGCGAGCGGACGAAATCGTGAAAGAAATCGAGATCGTCGATCGCCGCGCGGCGGGCCGGCTCGAGCTGGACGTGGATGATCGCCGAAGTGACTTTGGGGCGCGGCCAGAAAACGCTGGGCGGCAGCACGCGCACCAGCTCGACGCGGCACTGGCTCTGCACCCACACGCTCAAGGCGCTGTAATCCTTGGTGCCCGGGGGGGCGGCGATGCGGTCGGCAACCTCTTTTTGCACGGTGACGGTCATCGAATCGGGGAGCGGCGGCGCGGCCAGCAGGTTGGCAATCACCGGCGTGGCCACGCTGAAGGGCAAATTGGCCACGAGCTTCAGCGCCGCGCCGGGTCGACGGCCAGGTGTTCTTCGACGGCGGCCACGACGCGGCGGTCGAAGCGGCTTTTCTTCTCGAGCGCGTCGTGGCCGAGCATCACGACGTTCGACAGCCCGAACAGCTCTTCGCTGGCGAGCTGCCGCAGGCGGGGATCGATTTCGACGGTGACCACCGCGGCCACGCGCGGGGCGGCGAGCGCCGATAGCGCGCCGGTGCCGGTGCCGACTTCGAGCACGACGTCGTGCGGTTCGAGTCGGGCCCGTTCGACGATCAGCCGCAGGAGGTTCAGATCGACGAGAAAGTTCTGGCCGTGGCGCGCGTTGAGCCGGATGCCCGCTTCGCGGAAGCGGCGGCCCAGATAGCTGATCGTCTGGTGGCTGGCAACGGGAGCGGGCATGGGTAACGCGATGCAGGACGAGAGGAGGGCCGTCGTTCTAAAGCCGGCGGTACCGTCCACGGGCGAAACTGTCGGGTTTGATTCTACTCGGTCGGCGCCTTCTGGGCGTACTTGGCCAGCAGATCCGTTTCGAGATTGACGCGGCCGCCCGCGGCCAGGCGGCCCAGCGTGGTGTGCTCGAGCGTGTGGGGAATCAGGGCCACGCTGAACCGCTCGGGCTCGACGTCGACCAAGGTCAGGCTCACGCCGTCGACGGCAATCGAGCCCTTGGGCACCATGTAGCGGCCCAGCTCCTGCGGGTAGGCGAACCAGAAGGTCGACCAGTCGCGCTCGTCGCGGCGCTCGGCGAGCGTGGCCAGGCCCTCGACGTGGCCCGAGACGAAGTGGCCGCCCAGGCGATCGCCGACGCGCAGCGACGGCTCGAGATTCACCGCGTCGCCAACGGCCAGCGCGCCGAGATTCGTGCGGGCGAGCGTTTCGGGCCCGGCTTCAAAGGCCAGCCGCGGGCCGTCGCGCCGGACGACGGTCAGGCAACAGCCGTTGATCGCGATGCTGTCGCCCACTGCCGCGTCGGCCAGCTCGGGGCAGTCGATGGTCAGGCGCTTGCCGGGCGCCGCGTCGCGCAGTGCGACGAGCTGGCCCAGGCATTGAACGAGTCCGGTGAACATGAGCGGTCAACAAGCCCTTTTTGGCGGCGGGGACGAGCTCGATTCGGCGAGCGGCGGGGCGAGCGGTTATCTGTCGCTAGAAGATCGGGTCTTGCGTCTCGCGGCGCTGCAGCAATCGCTGGAAGGCGTACTTGATGGGCGAGGCGAGCACGAACACGCAGCCGATCACGGGCACCGAATAGCCCTTGATCGACATGATGGCGACGAAGGCGAATACCAAGAGCACGATGTGGCCGAAGCTGCGCTGGCCGCGCAGCATCTGGTTGACGACGTGCGGGTAGGGAATCCGCGAAACCATCAGCAGGGCCACGAGCAAGGCGTAGAAGGGCAGGAGGTTTTGCACCACCTTGTCGATGTCCTCGGCGTAGGCCAGGCTCGTGCCCTGGCGGCGGAGCTCGTAGAACAGGATGGCGAAGCCCGCGATCGAGGCGGCGGCCGCCGGCGAGGGGAGCCCGCTGAAGTGCATGTGGTCGTCGCTCTCGTCGGTCTCGACGTTGAACCGCGCCAGCCGCAAGGCCGCGCAGGCCGCGAAACTGGCGGCGATGATCCAGATCTTGTCGTGCGAAAAGGTGAACGTGGGACACATTTTCACTAGCAAGAACCCTGGCGCAACGCCAAACGACACCACGTCGCACAGGCTGTCCAACTGGGCGCCGAAATCGCTGGTGGTGTGCGCCAGCCGGGCCACGTGGCCGTCGAGCGCGTCGAACACCATGGCCAGAAAGATCAGCCAGCCGCTGAGCATGATGTTGTGCGTGTCGTCGCTGGGGTCGAGCTCGCCGATGACGCGCGTGGGGTGCTTGAAGGCGATTTCGGCGGCCGGCCGGATGTCGAGCGAGGTCGGGCGATCGACCCGCGCGGCCACGACGATGGCGAAGAACCCGCAAATCAGGTTGCCCAGCGTGAACACCGTGGGAAACACGGCGACCGTGCGGATGCGTTTCATGGCTTGTGCCGGTTGGGTTTTTGGCTTGCCGTCGTGTGCCACTGGCTTTGCCAGTGCAATGTCCTACGTGGGGCCGCACTGGCGGAGCCAGTGACACACGATGGCGCACGATGGCACGGGCACCGGTATCTGTCATGCGTCGGGCGTCGCATAGCGGGCCAGCACCGTGCTGCCGCCGTGGACGGTTTGGCCCGGCGTGGCTTCGATCGCGAGGCCGGCTTCGTCTGGAAAGATCACTTCGGTCCGCGAGCCGAACTTGATCATACCGAATTTGTCTCCCCGACACAGCCGCTCGCCGCTGCGCAACTGGCAGACGATGCGCCGGGCGATCAGGCCGGCCACCTGCCGCACGACGAGCCGGCGGTGGGGCGGGGCCTCTTCCTCCAGGCCAATCCACAGCGCCTCGTTGCGCAGGGCACTGTCGGGGTTGAGGGCATTGAGGTATTCGCCCGGATGATAGCGGAGGCGAACGACCCGCGAGGCGGCCGGGGGCGGTTGATGTGGACGTTGAAGATCGACAGGAAGATGCCGATCCGCACGGCCGGGCCGCCGATGAACGCGTCGTGCTCGATCCGGGCGATTTCGACCACCTTGCCGTCGGCCGGCGAAACCAGCAGGCCGGGTTCGTTCGGCACGCGCCGCGGCGGATCGCGAAAGAAGTAGAGCACGAACGCCAGCAGCACCAGCGGCACGATCGCCAGCCACCAGTGCCACCAGCCCAGGCCGACGGCCAGCGCCGCGAGCGGGTAGCCCATCAGTTGCACTTCGGCCAGTCCCCAGCGAGCCAAGGGGAGCCGATCGCGCCAGGCGAACAGATCGGCTTCGGGCGGCCAGGAGCAATCGCACTGGTTGCGGCAGTATTTGAGGTCGCGGGGATCGAGGATTTCGTGCGGCGCGCCGTCGGTCGAGCCGACGCGCAGCTCGGCCATCCGCCGCACGTAGCCAGGCTGAAACGTCCGCAGCCACCACCGCCGCCAGCGGCCCCAGGCCAGTTCGAGTCGATAGCAGTTGCCGCCGCCGGGCTGCACCGACCGCAAGTTGTCGGGCAGCGGCTCGGGTTCGAGGCGGGCGGGCGAGGATTCGAGGCGGCTCATGCGGTTGCGCTTTGAGGGAAAGGTCGCGTGTCGAGCGGCTTGGTGAAATCGTATCGGTTGGCGGGGAGATTGAGAAGGAACGTTCGTGCTGATCGTGGACCGACGATCCTGATTTTTCCCCAGAGCAGAAGGATGAAATACGCGGAAATCCCAGGGCTCGCGTCGCGCGTTGGGTATACTTTGATGCCTTTCAGTTGGCCTTGAGGACTTCGACGACGCATGCACGCTTCGACGCTCGAAACCCGCTGCGCGATTGCCGGCGGCGGACCGGCCGGCATGATGCTCGGTTTGCTGCTGGCGCGGGCCGGAATCGACGTGGTCGTGCTGGAGAAGCACGCCGACTTCCTCCGCGACTTTCGCGGCGACACGCTGCACCCCTCGACGCTCGAAGTGATGCACGAGCTGGGCCTGGCCAAAGAGCTTCTCGCGCCCCCATCAGCAGCTCGAACGGCTGCGCGGCAACATCAACGGCGAGCAAGCGACGTTCGCGGATTTTTCCCACCTGCCGACTCACTACAAGTTCATCGCCTTCATGCCCCAGTGGGACTTTCTCGATTTCCTGGCCGAAGCGGGCCGCCGCTACGGCGAGTTCCATCTGCACATGCAGGCCGAGGTCACCGGCTTGCTCACCGACGGCGATCGCGTGGTCGGCCTGCGGGCGAAAACACCTGAGGGTCCGCTCGATGTGCACGCCCCGCTCAGCGTGGCGGCCGACGGCCGCGGCTCGATCTTGCGGGAGCAGGCCGGCTTGCACGTTCGGGAGTTCGGCGTGCCGATCGACGTGCTGTGGATGCGGATTCCCAAGCACCCCGACACGCCGGGCCACTCGCTCGGTTACTTTCGCGATCGCAAGATGATGGTGCTGCTCGACCGGGGCGACTACTACCAGTGCGGCTACATCATCGCCAAGGGCGAATTCGACCAGATCCAGCGCCGCGGGCTGCCGGCCCTGCGAGCCGACATCGCCAGCCTGGCCCCGTTTCTGCAGCAGCCCGTCGAGGCGCTCGACGACTGGGAGAAAATCAAGCTGCTGACCGTCAAGATCGATCGGCTGGAGCGTTGGTATTGCCCGGGGCTGCTGGCGATCGGCGACGCGGCCCACGCGATGTCGCCGGCGGGCGGCGTGGGGATCAACCTGGCGCTGCAGGACGCGGTGGCGGCCGCCAACATCCTGGTGCCGGCCTTCGGGCGTGGCCAGGTGAGCGTCGACGACCTGGCTCGCCTCGAGCGTCGCCGCGAGTGGCCGACCCGCGTCTACCAATCGATGCAAGCCACGATCCACAATCGCACGTTCGGCCCCGCCGCGGCCCGTCGCCCGAGCGGTTCGCTGCCGCTGGCTTTCCGCCTGGTTCGCCGCTCGGGCCTGTTGCAGCGCCTCGTGGCCCGGCTGATCGGCGTCGGCATCCGTCCCGAGCATGTGCGAACGCCCGACGCGCACCTGTAGCCGGCCTCGGTGAAGCCGGAGGACCCACAAAAGGCGCCGGGGTCACAGACCCCGGCTACAGTGTGCTACACGTACCCGTTGGCGCGAAACCATTCCCAGGCGGCCGCGGCGGCTTCGCCGAGCGGGCGGGGGCGGTAGCCCAGTTCGGCCTGCGCGCGGGCGCTCGAGACGTGGCGGCGCTGGGCCGACATGGCCGCGGCGGCCGAATTGACGTCGGGCTCGCGGCCCGTCAGCCGCCCGACCAGGTCGCCCACGTAACCGGCGCCAGCTGCGCCAGCGGGCCGGCCGGAAAGACCGGGGGCGTGCCGCCGGTCACCTGGGCGAAGATCCGCCAGGCTTGAAAGTACGACAGCGTTTCGCCCGCCAGGATGTAGCGGCGTCCCGGCCGCCCGTGGGCGATCGCCGCCAGGATGCCGGCCGTCACGTCGCGGACGTCGCAATAGCTGTTCGCGCCCAGCGGCGCAAAAAGTCCCCAACCGCGCGCCACCTGCAACAGCATCCGGCCCGACGAGGGCTTCCAATCGTAGGGCCCGATCATGAAACCCGGATTGACGATCGAGGCCTGCAGTCCCTCGGCCACCAGATCGAGCACGGCCTGCTCCGCCTCGCGCTTGGTGACGACATACGGGCAGGGCACGCCGCCGGCCACCGGCGTGTCTTCGTCGGTGGCGGCGTCTCCCTGCGCGAGCCCCAGCGCGTCGATGCTCGACACGTGGACCATCCGCGCGCCGTGGGTCCGCGCCGCCAGCGCCACGTTGCGGGCCCCCTCGACGTTGATGGCCCGCGAGCGCTGGAGCCCGGTCCAGCCGATGCGCACGTCGGCGGCCGCGTGCACCACGCGCTCGGCGCCACAGACGGCCCGCTCGACGGCTTGGCGGTCGCGGACGTCGCCGCGCACGATCTCGACGTCGAGCCCGGCCAGCGGCCGCGCGTCCGAGCCGTCGCGAGCCAGCACGCGCACGGCCTGGCCCTCGGCCAGCAGCCCGCGGACGACGTTATTGCCGACCAGCCCGGTGACTCCGGTGACGAGCGTGATCATGCGAGCACGGCAGACAGAACCCAGGTGAACGAACCATCGTTCCACGGTGGCCGATGGGCGGGCTGCTGTCAACGGCGGGCAGCGGCGCGGGCAGAGCGGAGACTCTCGTAACGCGGCGACCAGGCGGCGGCAGCGACCGTTCGCCGTGGTGTCGACGCCCTCTCCGGCCAGCGGTTGCTGCCGGCCGAATCAACGATTGATTTCAACCCCGACGTTGATACCGTTGACGAACAGTCCCTGGTGGGTGCCGCCGGGCGCGATGCTGATCAGTTTTACCTGGCTGTAGTCGACCCGGTTGCTGGCCCGCGTGACGTTGCCGACCACGAGGCCCGTGTATCCGACCTTCAGGGCGACGGCCCGCGTGACCTGGTAACTGACGTTCAGCCGCAGCTCGCCCACCGGAGAAAAGGTGGTGGCAAAGGCGTTGTTGACCCAGCCGATCGGATTGGCCAGGTTGACCGGAAGCAACTGGGGCGTCGTGCTGAGCGTGGCGGTGTTCTGACCCAGCAGCGTGGCAATTTGCGAAATCTGATGGACGTTCTGGAAGTTGGCAGCCGCCATGACGCCGCGCTTCGAACGAGGTGATCCACCGGCCTCGCTGCGACCAGAAGCGGGCCCCGAGCTGCGGGCCGACCATGTTGTTCTGGGCCCGCGTTGACCAGGTGCTGTTGTCGAGCAGGCCGCCGATGCCCATCACCAAGAACGTGTCGTTCACTTGCAGCCACCGCACACCGTACAGCAGTTCGAAGAAGCCGCCGCTGTGCAGCCGCGGCGCCCGATACATCCGCATGACTTCGGTGCCGTTGATCTGCGTGACGTTCTTGGCAATCAGCCAATAGAAGCTCGGCACCAACGGCACCAGGTCGCCCGTGTCGACCGGGGCCGGCTGCGTCGGGTTGCCGAAGAAAATCGTCGACGGGGGCGGATTCGGGTTGGCGACGCCAATATCCTGGCCGAACCGCCCGAAGATATGGTTGTTATTGATGTCGCGGTCGATGGTCGCCCCGGTCACCGGATCGACGAACGGCGCGAAGCCCGACAGCAACTGGCCCGGATCGTTGAACAAAACCTGGGCGCCGTTGAACACGTGGTACTGGGCCTGGGAGACGTGATCCAGGATGCTCACCAGCCAGCCGTAGTTGTCGTCGTCGACGTAACCCAACTCCCAGCGGTTGCCCCACGCGCCGTTGGCCAACAGAAAGCCGGTGTCGGCCGTATTCGTGTTGAACTGATCGACGACGCCACCGGGGCCAGGCCCGAACCCTTCGGCCGACTGGCTGCCGATCGTGGCCGTGGCCGGCTTCGAGATCGACCAGAACACGCGTTCGTAGCTGCCGAAGTATCCGATCTTGGCCCGCGGTCCGTTGCCGTAACCGCTGGTCTCGGCCGGAGCAAACATCTCGTAGTCGGGCTCGAAGTGGACGGGGCTGAACGGGCTGAACCCGTGGCCCTGCTCGGGCGTGTCGTCAGAATACGGCGCGCTCCCATTTTCATAGACGGGCGTAGGCGACTGGTACTGCAGGTTCGAGTTGGCCGGCTGTGCCTGGGCCCGAACCGCCGGCGCCAGGGAGGCCGCCAGAGCGATAAGCCAAACTGCCGCGCGTTTGCTCAACATGTGTCGAATCCCACTGGCTCGCTCAAAATGTTTGCGCAGTCGCCTACCCGCGAAGAATCCGCGCCCTCACGTGTGACGGTTATATCGGCCGTGCCTGTGGCGCGAATTAAGTAGGAAAGGCAAAGCTTGCCGAAAAAGCTGAGTCTCCGGCCGCCTGCCGAGGTCTGCTGAGAAGTCTGGTCAATTTGGGATGAATGGTCGGCAAGCTCGCGGTGGCGAGTTGGCTTTCCTCTCTTGCCCGACTGTCCAGCGCCGCCGAGGTCGCGGGGTTGCTCTGGGGGTGGCGGCCCTGTTTGTCGGGCCCCAGCCGGCCGCGTATACTTGGCCCGATAGCTGGCAGCCGCCAAGGGCTTCGTCGATATTGGCGGCTGGGCGGCGAATTACCCGCATTGGCCGACGGCAGCGCCTGCTGATAGCAGGCTCGCTGCTGTCGCGCTTTGCAAACGTCCACTCCACGATCCGCCTGGCGACCCGACCCATGAAAACGCATCGCGTGTCGACCCTCTGGCTGCTGGCCCCAATGTTGGTGATCTTGGCTGCCGTGCGTTTTTCGGTGGCCGAGGAGCCGGCCCCTGGCGAGGCCGCCCCATCGAAGTACATCCGGCTCGAGCGCGACAAGGCCGGCGAGCCGCAGGCCCTGCAAACGGCCATCGTTCACTTCCGCTCGGCCGAGCCGGGCGAAGGCGCGATAAGGGTCGATTTGATCGGCGCCGTCCACGTCGGCGACAAGTCGTACTACGAGGCGCTCAACAAGCGTTTCGAGGGCTACGACGTCGTGCTTTATGAGTTGGTGGCGCCCACCGGCACGCGGGTTCCCAAGGGCGCCAAGCCCGGCGGCCACCCGGTGGCCATGCTGCAAAACGGCCTGAAGGACATGCTCGATCTGGAGCACCAGCTCCAGTACATCGACTACACCAAGGACAACATGGTGCACGCCGACATGTCGCCCGACGAGCTGGCCAAGTCGATGACCGACCGCAACGAGAGCTTCATGACGATGTTCTTTCGCATGATGGGCCACGCCATGGCCCAACAATCGGCCCAAAAGAACAAGCAGGGCTCGGAAGTCGACATGCTGGCGGCCTTTTTCGCTCCCGACCGGGCCGGCGCGATGAAGCGGATGATGGCCGAGCAGTTCGAGAACCTCGACGGCCTGATGGGCGGCGCTCGACGGCCCCGACGGTTCGTCGCTGATCACGGACCGCAACCAGGTGGCCCTCAAGAAACTTGCCGACGAGATAGCCGCCGGCAAGAAGAAGATCGCCATCTTCTACGGCGCCGGCCACATGAACGACATGGAAAAACACCTGCTGGGCGATTTGCACCTCCACCGCTCGGGCGAAGACTGGCTCACCGCCTGGAATCTGGAGAAGAAGCCTGGCAAGGCCCGCCCGCGCCCGCCGCCCGGCCGCCGCCCGTTGACGAGTTGGCTGCCGCGACCGCCGCACTTGCTCGTTTCTCTTCTTGCCGCGTCACGAACCGATTGTGCTCGGGCGCGCGTCCGCGCTCGATCGGCGTGCTAGCATCCGCGCGGTTGGTGGCCGAAGAGATTCCTTTACAGCCGCCGGGCGATTCTCCATACTAGGTGGCCCAATTGGCCCCTGCGAGCGTCCGACACGCGCGAAGGCCGGGGCTGCTGGAGCGCGGAGTGCATATGGCGGGGCTCTCGATCAACGAGATGACAACTTTCCGTTGGTCGTTTTACGAAGACGTCACGCGCTACAAGGCCGCCGGCATCGAGGCCATCGGCGTCTGGCGGCAGAAGCTGGCCGACTTCGGCGAAGACAAGGGCACCGAGCTCTTGGCCGACAGCGGCCTGGCCGTGTCGAACCTGCTGTGGGCGGGCGGATTCACCGGCGACGGCCACGATTATCGCGATGCCCTGGACGATGGCCGCGAAGCCCTGCACCTGGCCGCGGCCCTGGGCACGAGCCACCTGGTCGTCTACAGCGGCTCGCAAAACGGCCACACGCGCAACCATGCGATGCGGCTGTTTCGCGGCGCGCTTGCCGAGCTGCTGCCGCTGGCCGAACAACTGCGAATCACGCTCGACGTCGAGCCGATGCACCCCGGCTGTGCCCGCCACTGGACGTTCCTCACCTCGCTCGACGCGGCGCTGGCCCTGGTCGCCGAGCTCGACAGCCCGTGGCTGAAAGTCGCCTTCGATACGTACCACCTGGGCCACGACCCGGCCATCGTGCCGCGCATCGGCGAGATCGCCGAGCGGATCGGCATCGTGCACCTCGGCGACGGCCGCTGTCCGCGCGACGACGAGCAGTATCGCCATCGCCTCGGCGAGGGGGCGATCCCGCTGGCCTGCATCGTCCGGGCACTCAAGGAGGCCGGCTACGACGGCTACTACGACGTCGAGCTGATCGGCGAGGAGATCGAGAGCTGCGATTACGCCGCCCTGCTCGAGGGCACCCGCCGATCCTGCCAGCAGCTTGGCGTGGCGTGAAACGCATTTCGAACCGCTTTCAAAACACGCGGTTCAACCCGTTGAGCGCTGCCACGCGGTACGCTTCGGCCATGGTGGGATAGTTGAACGTCGTGTTGACGAAATAGTTGAGCGTGTTGTGCGGCGGCGGCTGCGACATGATCGCCTGGCCGATGTGAATGATCTCGGCGGCGTTCTGGCCGAAGCAGTGAATGCCCAACAGCGCCAGCGTCTCGCGGTGGAACAAGAGCTTGAGCATGCCCACCATCTGGTTCGTGATCTGGGCGCGGGCCAGGTGCTTGAACATCGCCTTGCCGGTCTCGTAGGGCACCTTTTCGTCGGTCAGCTGCTTCTCGGTTTTGCCGATCGAGGAAATCTCGGGGCTCGTGTAGATTCCGGTGGGGATGTCTTCGACCAGCCGGTGGTCGGGGTCGCCGCAAAAGTGGCCGGCCGCGAACCGCCCCTGATCGTACGAGGTGCTGGCCAGCGACGGATAGCCGACGACGTCGCCCACCGCGTAAATGTGGGGCTGCGACGTCTGGTAATGGTCGTTCACCTCGATCTGGCCGCGATGGTTGGGCTGGATGCCGACGTTCTCGAGCCCCAGTCCGTCGGTGTTCCCCTTGCGGCCGTTGGCCCACAACAGCACGTCGGAGCGGATCTTCTTGCCGCTCTTCAGATGGACGATCACGTCGCAATCGGTCGGCTCGACGCTCTCGTACTCCTCGCTGTGCAAGATGCGCACGCCGTTTTCCGACAGGTGGTAGCTCAGGGCGTCGATGATCTCGTCGTCGAGAAACGACAACAGCTTGTCGCGCGTATTGATCAACTGCACGCGCGACTGCATATTTCGCCACATCGAGGCGTACTCGCAACCGACCACGCCGGCGCCGTAGACCGCGATGCTCGGCGGCGTGCGATCGAGCGTCAACAGCGTGTCGCTGTCGAAGATCCGCGGGTGCGTGAAGTCGACGTCCTTGGGGCGGAACGGCTGCGATCCGGTGGCGACCACGAAGGCCTCGGCCGTGAGATGCTTTTCGGGCGAATCGGGATCGACGATCTCGATCGTGTGTGGATCGAGAAATCGCGCCGTCCCCCGCACCAGCGTCACGTCGTTGCGATCGTAAAACCCGCCGCGCATCGCGACCTGCTTGGCAATCACGGCGTTGGCCGTGGCCAGCAGCTCGGGGAACGAGAAGTGGGGCCGCGTCTCGATCCGCTGGATCGAGCTTTGGCTGCACAGGCTGACGTGATAGATGGCTTGCCTGAGGGCCTTGCTGGGAATCGTGCCCCAATGCGTACAGCCGCCGCCAACCTGGTAAAACTTCTCGACCGCGGCCACGGTCTTGCCGCACTTGGCGGCCCGCATGGCGGCCCCCTCGCCGCCCGGCCCCGTGCCGATCACCACCATGTCGAAATGTTGCGTGGTACAGTTCACTGCCCGCGTGCCCTCCCAGGCTCTCTCGAGGCCGGCGCCGCCACGACTCGCCGACAAGCTAGTGGTTTGTCAACTCAACAATTCGCGTGCCGCGGCTTGTCCAGCAGTGCCCTGCCCTCTTCGGAAAGCCCGGATTCACTCTCTCTTCTCCGCCGCGCTGCCGGGAATCAGCTCCAGGCACACCAGCCGGTCCTCGCCGCGCACGTACAACAATCCGTGCGACAACACCGGCGCCGCCCAGGCCGGGTATTTCAACAGCCGCCGCCCGCGCAGGCCGAACGGGTTTGGCTCGCTCGGCTTCTCGATCAAGTGCGCTTCCGCCACCGGATCGTACTTCCGCGGGTTCACGCGGAGCAGCCGCAGCGTGCCGTCTTCGCTCAAGCAGACGAAGTGCCCGTCGACGTACAGCAACGAAGATCGCGTCAGTCCCGGCTCGCTCCACGTCACTTTGCCGCTGGCCAACTCGACGGCCCGCAGCTCGGCGTTCTCGGTGTGCCGGCCGCTCGAGCCGTAGAGATAGCCGTCGACGTGAATGGCCGTGTTCCAGTGCGTCTGCATCGCCTTGTCGCGCCGCCGCTTTTCGTCGGACCACACCACCTCCGCCGCGCCCGGTTTCACCCGCAGCAACGCGCTGCCCGGGCCGTAGGTTTCGGAGATGAACACCCGATCGCCGACCACGACCGGGTTGCTGGCGTTGACGCTTTCGAGAATCGCGGCCCGCCAGGGGAAATGAAAATCGACGCTCCCCTTGGCCGGGTCGAAGCCCACCAGCCCGCCGCGGGCGAACACGAAGCACCACCGCCGCCCGCCGATCGTCGCCAGCACCGGGCTGGAATAGCTCGCCAACTCGTCGATGGTCTTGTAACGCACTTCTCCCGTGCGCTTGTCGAAGGCCACGATGCCCGAGCCGTTGCCCGCGACCTGGTCGAGCCGCCCCGGCGGCACGCTTTTGCTCTCCTGGGGGCTGCCGCCGACTTGCACGATGAGCAAGTCGCCCTCGACGATCGGCGTGCTGCCGACGCCGAAGAAATTCTGAATCACGCCGAACTCGGCGGCCGTGTCGACCTTCCAGCGTTCTTTGCCGTCGGCCGCGCCGAGGCAGTGGAGCATCCCCTCGGCGCCGAAAACGTACACGCGATCGCCATCGACCACCGGCGAACAGCGCGGGCCGTTGTTGTAGCCGTACAGATCCTGAAAGTCGCTGGGATATTCGAAGGTCCAGAGCGGCTCGCCCGTCTGAGGGTGGAACGTCCGCAGCCGGGCCCGATCGACGAAGCGATCGAATTGAAACAGCCGGCCGTCGGCAATCGCCGGCGAGCCGTAGCCGGTGCCCAAGCTTGCTGTCCAGACGACCCGCGGGCCCTCGGCGGGCCAGCGGGTGAGAATGCCCCGCTCGCTCGATTTGCTATCGCCCGTGGGGCCGAGGAACCGCGGCCAGTCGCTGCCAACGTTGGGCCCGGCGGGTTTGGTCGCGGCCTTGGCCGAAGCGGCAGGCTGCGGCGAATCGTCGACGCACCCGGCCGACACGACCAATAGCAACCCCGCGCATCCGAGCAGCCATCCACGCATCGTCTCACCACCACGAACCACGAATCGCCCTCCCGCTTCCGCGCCTGCCTACTATACTTCATTGACGGCCGCTCGGGCAGGCGGCCTGTCGCCGACCTCATCGCGGCCGGTGGCCTGTAGCCGGCCTCCGTGAGGCCGGTGCGTTGATCGGCAACGGAGATGCGCACTGGCAAGATGCCAGTGCCACCCCGCGTCGAGATGACACTGTAGCGGGGGGTGTTCTGCTTGCCACGTATCGAGGCTGTTGGCGCACGCGCAGACCGGGGCGCTGACCCCGGCTGCAGAAGCCACGGAAAATCAATCCACCCAGAAATCACAGGCTGGTTCCCGTGTTCGTCGTTAACTCGCACATCCAGATTCCCGAATCGGAATTCGAGTGGAGCTTCGTGCGCAGTTCGGGGCCCGGCGGCCAGAACGTCAACAAGGTCAGCAGCAAGGCCGTGCTGCGCTGGAAGGCCCTGGCCAGCACGGCGCTGGCGGGCGGCGTGCGCGAGCGCTTTCTGGCCCGCTACGGCCGGCGGCTGACGGCCGAGGGCGAGCTGATCGTCAGCAGCCAGCGCTACCGCGACCAGCGCCGCAACATCGACGACGCCTTGGCCAAGTTACGGGCCATGCTCGAAGCGATCGCCCAGCCGCCGAAGCGCCGCCGCAAAACGAAGCCCACCCGCGCCGCGGTGGCCGAGCGCATCCAATCCAAGCAAGCCCGCAGCCGCATCAAGCAAATGCGCCGCTTCAAGGACGAGGAGTGACCGCGTCAGAGGTGGTCAGGCGGCCCGGATGTGCGCAGGCCGGTTCGCGAACCACTGCGGCGGCCGGCGAAATGCGCGTCGTGCGCGGACGAGGAAGCGGCAATAGCGACAAGCTCGCGACCACCACGCGCGGATCGACGTCGAAGAACGTCGCCACGTCGCGGGCCGTCGCCTGGCGCAGCTCGATCAGCGAGCGCAAGGCCACGGCTCGCTGGGCGATCGATTCGTCGTCACTGGTGAACTGCTCGATGAGCTGCTCTTCCCAGCGCTCGGTCCGCCGGCGCACGGCGTGCGTTCCGCGGATGGCGACGAAGCGTCGCGGATGCACCTCGCAGTGCGCTCGCCATTGTTCCACAAGAGACGTCGAAACCGCAGTCGTTGGATTCATGGAGAGTGCAAGTCCCTGGTCGGGGAGGGCTCGGCGGGACGAATGGCAGGCGCAGGCGCGTCTTCACGGTGGGGTCGCGTGCGAAGACATTCCTTATTATCGACCCCCGCGGCGGCGCGACCTGAAAGCAATCGCCCCCCCTGCCACAGCCCGAGCGGCCGGAAAATCTGGATTGCCAGCGGTGAATCTGCCGGCAAGCTGTAACCGTTCGACCGATCGCTCCGGTTGTGCCAGCCCCCAAACCGCGCAGGTGCGCTGCACGACCGGCCTGCCCGCGGCGCGCGGCCTAGCGGGCTCGGGTTGACCGTCTCGCGATTTGCGAGGTAGGCTTCCCTCGGCCTTGCAACGCGCCTGCCATCATGAGCATTTGAGGCCGAGAGTTACGCTCGACGGCTAATGCCAAGATGGCGCGATTTTGCCAGTTCTGCGCCGTTTGACCCCTTTTGCAGGTGGGCAAATCGCGTGGGATTTTGGGCAGCGCGAGGCCCGCGATTGTCTCCTTGGAACTTTGAAAGCAAACGGACTTTTTTTATGGCCTCCAAAAAATACGCGATCATCACCGGCGCGGCCAGCGGCCTGGGACGTGCCCTGTCCGTAAACCTGGCACGTCACGGCTGGCACATCGCCCTGGCCGACATCGACGATGACGGCGCCGAGGAAACCTTGAATCTCGTTCGCCGTGCAGGCGGCGAGGGCCAGGTCGAACATCTCGACGTCACGGACCCGAACCAATGGAGCGCGCTGCGCGAGCGGCTCGAAGCCGCCTGGCCTTCGCTCGACCTGCTGGTGAACAACGCCGGGGTGGGCGTCGGCGGCGAAGTCGGCCGGGTTGCGCTCGAAGACTGGCGTTGGATCATCGACATCAACCTGTACGGCGTGATCTACGGCTGCCACACGATGGTCGAATGGCTCAAAGCCAACCCCCAGGGCGCCCACATCGTCAATATCTCGTCGATGGCCGCCGTCGTTTCGCCGCCCGGCATGGCGCCGTACAACGTCACCAAGGCCGGCGTGCTGTCGCTCTCCGAAACGCTGCACGGCGAGCTCAAGCGGCACAATGTCAGCGTGACCGGCGTCTGCCCCGCTTTCTTTCATACGAACATCGTCGCCAGCGGCCGCTTCACCACGCAGTCGCAGCACGAGATGGCCGTCCAGTTGATGAACGAGTCGAGCGCCACGGCCGAGCAGGTTGCCGAGAAGATCTACCGGGCCGTCGAACGAAGGCGGCTCTACGTCATCACGCCCACGGTGGCCAAGATCTTCGCGCTGCTCAAGCGGCTGGCCCCGCGGTTCACGATCGAAATGATCGCCCGCCGCGGGACCGGCGAACAGGTGGACGAATCGTGCGCCGTCGAAAGCGAGTACGCCAACAGCCGCTAAACATCCGCAGGGCGCGGTCACGGTCGACCATACGCGCGTGCGCGAAGGGACGATCGGCCGCGCGAACGCCGTGCTGAATCTCAAATCCGAGACGCTTCGCCGCTGGCTCGCGCAGGTCGACGCCGACTTGCCGGCGATCCTCATCGACCACGCGCACTGCGAGAAGAAGGCCGCCGGCGCCGCCTTGAACCTGATCTTCGCCTACGGCGCGCTCAAGCCGGAGATCTGCGGCCCGCTGTCGGCGATCGTCGTCGAAGAGCTCGACCACTTCGGCCAGGTGCTGGCGCTGCTCGAGGCCCGCGGCATCCGCTTTCGCGCAGAAGCCCGGCAGCTATGGCCGCAAGCTGCACGAGTTGATTCGCGCGGGCGAACCGGCGCGGGCCATCGACCGATTGCTTGTCGCCTCGCTGATCGAGGCCCGCAGTTGCGAGCGTTTCGCCCTGCTGCGCGATCACGTGGCGGATCGCGCCTTGGCCGATTTCTACGGCAGCCTGTTCGAATCGGAAGCCCGGCACCACAGCACCTACGTGCAGTTGGCCTGCCACTTCGCGCCCGAAGCCGAAGTGCGCGCCCGGCTCGAAGCACTGTCGGCCGCCGAAGCCACGATCGTTTGCGACGGCGACCCGCTGCCGAGGATGCATAGTTAGAGGCTGTGGGCTGTGGGCAGGCAGGAGAGCCCGACAGCTGCTTCGCATCTATCTTTTGCGGTTCGAGCCCTTTGTTTCCGACCCACGGCCTACAGCCTACAGCCTTCAGCCTTCCTCCAATCTCACCTTCTCGAACACGATCTGCCGCGTGGCGGTGCCGCCGGGGCGGGCGCCGATCTCGAGGATCGTTTTGGGCAGGTCGAACTTGCCGACGCGCTGCCACTGGTTCCAATAGCCGAAGCTGACTTTGATCTGCCCCGATTGACCATCGAAGAAGGTCATCGTGAAGGCCCGCGGCAGGTATTTCTGTTCCGCGTTGCGTTCGACCTCCAGCACGCTGATCGTGAAGCGGTCGCTGCCAGCCGCCCGGTTCACCTCGCGGATTACGTCGTCGCGAACGCGATAGACGCTCTGCAGGTTGTCGTCGCCCAGGTCGATCTTGCGCCCCAGCGGGTGCCGCGAGTCGTCGTCGCCGAAAGTGATCGTGCCGTCACTGACCTCGCCTTCGGGCATCCGGTGCTGCACGAGCGAGTTGAGCTGCTCTTCGGCCCAGTCGGCCAGCTTCGAAGGCGGCATCTCCAGCTTCACCGTGCCCGAGGCGTCGATCGTCACCTTGGCCGGCACCTGCTGGCCATCGCCAAACACGGTCAGGTCGGCTGAAAAGCCGGGAAAGCTCTCGTTCCAAACCGCGCGGGCGGCGCGGCTCGGCGCAACAGTTCGGCGGCCGAGGCCGAACGCTTCGCCGCGGCGGCCGGCGGAACGTCGAGCGTCAGCGTCGCGTAGTGCCACGTCTGTTCATAATGGTTGCCGTCGCGCTGGCCCGACCGCTTGGGCTCTAGATGGTTGGCGCGAACGGCAAACCGGCCGCCAGTTGCTGCCAGGGCCACGCGGCCCTGCGGGTCGCTCGTCAATTCGTGCTCGCTGCCGGCCGGGTCGACGACCACCACGGCACTATCGACCGCCGGCTGGCCGTGGAACAGGACTCGCAGGGCGAGCTTCCCGTCTTCCATCGCCGGCACGATATCGAGCGCCAGCCGCGGCGACCGCGCGAGGCCCTCGCCCCCCTGCTGCCAATCGCCGGCCAGATGCTTGGCATAGTAGTGCAGCAATACGGGCGCCTGGCCGCGATCGAAAATGCCGTAGTCGCAATCCGCCTCGAAGCTGGCCGGCGCCGCGGCCGGGCACTCGCCCGTCAGCATGGCCGCCTCGGCGTCTGCCGGCCGGGCGATTTTCAGCTCGCGCGTCTGACCGGCCGCGTCGCGCCGCCAGACTTTCGTGTGCGCGACTTTGCCGATCAGGTGCGGCTCGCCGGGCTCGGGCTGCTCGCCGAAATAGACTTCGGCCTGCAGGCGCCCGTCGCCCGCCGGCTTGGCATCGAGCCACACGAAGTGCGCCTCGGCCGCTGCGATCGTGACGAACCACCCAAGGAAAAATGCAACCGACTTGTACAACATGGAATCGCTTCCTTCCTTAACCGGCTTTGATGGACGGTGAATGAAAATACCGCGCACGGCTCGTTTTGGACCAGCCGAGTCGGCGGGTGTCGCTTCAATAACTCGTGGCGTCGATCGATTCGCCCCCGTCGCGCGTGGCTAGCGCCTGGAGGATCGCTTGTTCGACGTGGTCGGCGATGAATCGTACGCTGCCGTCGACCATTGCAAAATTCACGCCGCCGGGATGGTCGCTGCGAAACGACTCGTACTCGGCGTAAAACTGGTAATAGAGCAGGGTTTCGAGCCGCCTGGGGTTGAGCGGCCCGGTCGCCGACGCCCAGGTGACCCCCGGGTAGCCGGCGGCCCAGCGCGTCTCGCCCCACTTCGTCGTCTGGGCCGGCTTGCAGCCCGACCAGAAATAGTTCGACAGTCCGAAATTCATCTCGCCCGCGATCAACGTCTTGCCCGAGCCGTCGGCGCACGAGATCTTGGGGATTGTCGTGACGCCGAAGCGGGGATGGATGATGGCGCCGTCGTGCGGCGGCAGGTACGACGCCTCGAAGGCGAACGACAGCGTCGAGCCCGTCGAAACCGCGTAACTCCCCACCGCCCCGGTTTCGCCGCACGCCGGGTCCGGGTCGGGCACCGTTCGCGGCTGGTTCATCGACGGGCAGACGTAGACCGCGATCGGCAGGTTGGCCACCGCCACGTTGTCTGCCACGTTGTACTGCAGCTTGTTGTTGAATCGCTCGGCGACGTTCGACTCTTCCAGAAACGGCAGCACGATCAGCAAGGGCCCGTTGTCGCTCGTGGCCGTGCCGGTTTGCGCGGGCGGCAGGCGGCGATGGCTGTCCTGATAGTGCGCGAAGGCCAGCACCACCTGCCGCAGGTTGTTTTTGCACGCGGAGCTGCGGCTCGCCTCGCGCGCGACTGCACGGCCGGCAGCAACAGCGCCGCCAGCACCCCGATGATCGCGATCACGACCAGCAGCTCGACCAGTGAAAAGCCGCCGGCCGCCGCGTTCGTCGTCCGTTTCCATTTCACGAGGACACCTCCTTCCCGGCCGCCCCGGCCCGCAGGGCGCGGGTTTGGGAAAAACTTCGCTATCGGGGAATCGCGTTCGAGTCACGTCGCCGGCGGGTCATGCAGCCCACGCCCACGCCGAGCGCGGCCAGCAGGGCGAGCGCCGCCGAGCCGGCCTCGGGCACGGTGGTGACGACGAGCGTCGGGCCGTCGGCTTGGGGCACGAAGGCGAACGTGCCGCCGTCGACGTAGCCCCGCGACATGAACAGCGCGGCCGGCGTGCCGTCGCCCACCACCGCGTCGCCCGCCAGCAGGAAGCCGTTGTTGGCCAGCGTGCCGTCGACCCAGCTCTCGACGATCGACGTCACGTCGAAGGTCACGTCGACCAGGTGTCCGCTGGAGACGATCGAGGTGTCGCTGAGCGACGCTTGCGCGAGCGGCGCGACGGTTGACATCGGCGGCAGCGTGTCGTAGGTCGTCGAACCGCTCCACGCTCCGTCGGCCGCGAACAAGTCGACGACGAATGGCTCGGCGGACGTCGGCACGGCGGCGTGCGACACCGGGTAATACGAGGCGTCGGCCGTTCGCAGCGTGAGCACCGCCGAGGCGATCTGCGACGAGGTAATGCCGGGTGGCAGATTTCCGAGGTCGAACAACAGCAAACTTTCGGTGTCGTGCGTGCTGCCCGCGATGACCGCGGTGCGCGACGTGGCCAGCAGTCCCGGCGGCCCGAAGCTGAAGGCGGCCAACGGCGTGGTGGCTCCGCCGCTGTAAACGTAGCCGTCGGCCGTGTCGGCCAACGAGTAGACGCCGGCCGCGGCGCGCGAGGCGGCCACGAGCAATATCGATCCAGCGACAAACAACGCGACTCTCATGGCGATTCTTTCCTTTGCTGATCAAGAGACGAACAAGAGACGAGCAAACAACCGGCGCACGCAACGCGGAATGGCAGTAGCGCTCCTTTCTGAAAAGCCGGAGGCCGCCGCGTGCGATCGAGCAGAGGAACCGCCTTCGCCCAGAGCGCGACGCGAAGCCGCAAGAGCGTGGCGGGCGAATCGGTGAGAGACCGATGGAAGGCGAGCTAGCTCAAAAGTTGAGATCAAGTCTCAATTAAAACGCCATGATAGCCGATCGGGCCCGCATGTCAAGCAACTGTCTGCGAGTCGAACGGAAACTCGCAAGTTGTTTGTTTGCAACGCATTATGTAGGACAAAAATTGGCTGATCGTGCGACGAGTGGAAGCGATTGTTGACACAGAGTCTCAACAACACTATAAGAATTCGGAGGCGTCCTCCTTTTTCCTGTTCTCACGCGGGGACCCGCGGTGATCTGCGACCAAGCGTCCGATAGCGGCTCCCAGCCGCACGAGAACCTGCCGCCGGGCGTGACACGCCAGCTCGATTCGCGACCTGATGCAAGGCCAGCGCGAAATCACGATCCGCCACGGCAAGGAAACTTATCGCCTCAGCGTCACGCGCAGCGGCAAGCTGATCCTGCGCAAGTGAGCCGAGGACTCAGCCGGCGCCGAAATCTCCCGCTTCACTTCCCCGACGCGCAAGCGTGGCGCGCGTCTCTCTCCCTCGCTTGCGCGTCGGGTTAGTGTGGCAGGGATACCGCACGCACCGAATTCAGAACGTCTTGACGATCGAGCCGCCGTCGACCACCAGCACCGTGCCGGTGATGTAGCTGCCGGCTTCGCTGGCCAGAAGCAGCGCGGGGCCGGCCAGCTCGCGCGGCTCGCCCCAGCGGCCCAGCGCCGTGCGATCGGCGAACACCCGCCGCTGCTCGTCGGTCAGAATGCTGCCCGGCAGGTCGGTCAAGAACGGCCCGGGGGCCAGGCAGTTGACCGTGATGCCGAAGGCGCCCAAGTCGAGGGCGCTGGCCCGGGCCAGGCCCAACAGGCCGCTCTTGGTGGCCGAGTAGGCGTTGCGCTCCTCCTTCGACGACAGGCCCATGATCGACGAGATGTGGATGATGCGTCCCCAGCGGCGCTCCTTCATCTGGGGCACCAGGTCGCGCGTCAGGGCCATGCACGAAGTGAGATTCAACTCGAGGATGCGGTCCCAATCTTCGTCGGTGATCTTGTCGATCGCCTGCGGCTTGTTGCTGCCGGCGTTGTTGACCAGGATATCGACCTTGCCCATCGCCTTGCAGGGCGTCGCCGGCCAGTTTCTTGACGTCGCCGCGCTTGGTCATGTCGGCCACGAAGTAGACGACCTTGGCCTTCGTGCCTGCGGCGATTTCAGCAGCCGCCGATTTCAGCTCGTTCTCGTGGCGGCTGGAGATCACGATATCCGCGCCGGCTTCGGCAAAGCATCGGGCCATCGCCTTGCCCAGGCCCTTGCTGCCGCCGGTCACCAGGGCCACGCGGCCCGTCAGGTCAAACAGAGGATGCGTCATGATGGCCTCGCTGAGTCGAATTGCCTGTGGCCGGCCTCAAGCGAGGCCGGACGTTTCTCGTTTCGCGCCGGGGTCACTGCCCCTGGTTACTACTAGACCGACTGCCCTGATTCGTCATGCGGGGTACCACTGCTGGCTTATCCAGCAGTGCGAAATCACGGGTGTCTGCTCGGCAGCCGCCCGTGGCACGCATTGCTGGCCCCTGACATTTGCGCGAAGTCCGTCTCCTACAGTGCTTCGCAGACCAGGTCGCCCACTTGCTGGGTGCTGTAGCCCATCTTGCCGGCGGCCTGGCTTTTCATCTTCGTGCCGGTGACCTTTTGAATCGCCTGTCAGACCCGCTCGGCCGCCTTGGGCTGTCCGGAGTGTTCCAGCAGCATGCTCATGGCATTGATCGCGGCGATCGGGTTGATCACGTTCTGGCCGGTGTATTTCGGTGCGCTGCCGCCCATCGGCTCGTACATGCTCGTGCCGCCGGGGTCGGGATTGATGTTGCCGCCGGCCGCCACGCCCATGCCGCCCTGCAGGATGCCGGCCAGGTCGGTGATGATGTCGCCGAACATGTTCGTTGTCACGATCACGTCGTAATACTCGGGGTTCTTCACCATCCACATGCAGCAGGCGTCGACGTGGTTGTAGTCGGGCTTGATGTCGGGATATTCTTTGGCCACGTCCTGAAACGTGCGCCACCACAGGTCGTGGCCATAAGTCAGCACGTTGGTCTTGGCCACCAGCGTGAGCATCTTCTTGGGGTTGTTCCGCTTGCGGGTGAACTCGAAGGCCCAGCGGACGCAGCGCTCGCAACCTTTGCGGGTGTAGAGGGCCGTCTGGCTGGCGACTTCGTCGGGCGTGTTCTTCTTGAGAAAGCCGCCGACGCCGCAATACATGTCCTCGGTGTTCTCGCGCACGACGACGAAATCGATGTCTTCGGGCCCCTTGTCCTTGAGCGGCGTCTCGACGCCGGGATACAGCTTCACGGGCCGCAGGTTGATGTATTGATCGAGCTGAAAGCGCAGCTCCAGCAGCAAGCCCTTTTCGAGAATGCCCGGCCTGACGTCGGGGTGGCCGACGGCGCCCAGGTAGATGGCGTCGAACGCGCGCAATCGGTCGACGGCCCCTTCGGGTAGGATTTCGCCGGTGCGCAGGTAGCGATCGCCGCCGAAGTCGAAGTGCTCGAGCTCGTACTTGAAGTTCTCCAAGGCGGCCACGGCCTTCAAGACCTTCAAGCCCTCGGCGGCCACCTCCGGCCCCGTGCCATCGCCTCCGATGACGGCGATGCGCAGCGCTTGCTTGGCGTTCAAAGACAGTTCCTCGCGAGAATTCAAGTGCAACAAAAGCCAAACCGGCGATTTTACCAGTGGTGGTGCGAGGTCACAAGTTGAGGAGAATTGCGGTTGCAGGTCTGCCTGAAATCACGGATCTTGCTGTCCGCGCTTTCCGCGTCGAGTGCGCCATGCCGCAATAAAGCACAAAATGGCCGGGACCGAGCAACACGGGGGCCATGTCCCAGAGGCGGATCCCATTCCGCTCGGACCCCGCAGGCCAATCCGAAATGGTCGCATAGACCGGCGGCACGAGAAAGAGGAGCCCCAGTCCACCAAGCAGCACTCGCCGCCATTCGCTCATGGGTAGTGGATCAGTCTGCGGAAAATGCCTCTTGGTCGCCTCTTCGTCGTGCCGTCGTGTCGTTGTGGTTGATTCCTCGGTTTTGAATTACCACAACGACACAAGTGTCCGTTCCGCGAACTCCAGTGGGCTAACAGCCGCGGAATCTTGGGGAAGACCGGGAACGCTGGCTGATCATTTCGCACGACACGGCGCGGACTTCGGTGCCATGAGCGCGGAAGAGTATGCCCAACAGGCGTCGCGATTCTTGCAAGAATCTCAGTGCGCGGACTGCCGACTAAGATTGGCCCCGACGGCGCGATAAGAGTCTATGATCCTGCAACGAATGCGTTTGGGTCATTCAACGCGAACGGAACTACCAGGACATTTTACAAGCCGAATGCCGCACAGCATAGTTACCCAACGAATCTCGACTATTGGAATGCGCAGCCAGGAGGTGTACCGTGGAGGCCGTGAACAAGAGTTGCCACTGCCCTGCTTGCGGATTCATGCTCAATTTCGAGCCGTGGGCGAATGGCTCGCCTTCGGATGAGATTTGCCCGTGCTGTGGTATCCAGTTCGGATACGACGATTCTGCAGGTGGCGACTTGCAGCGACGTTCTAACGTGCATGAAGAATGGCGTAGCCAGTGGATTGCCAAAGGCATGCCTTGGTACAGTTGCGGAACTGCCGCGCCGCGAGATTGGGATCCCGCAAAGCAGCTTCAAGAGTTCCTCGAATCTTGAATCGTTTGACTCATCGCGGGATTTTCCGCCGCCTCGTCGCGCTTCCACACGTCGGGGAGGAATTGCGCGAGACGCTGGCGATGAGCGACCACAGCCGGGCATGATTGGCGGCGGCCTGGTCGTGGCCGGCGAAGAGCCAGTTCTTGCGGCCGATGGCAACGCGCTTCAAGGCCCGCTCGCTGGGTTTGTTGTCGATGTTGAGGAAGCCGTGTCCGTTCCGCGAACTGCAAGCGGGGCGGAGTCAGCGGTTCAATATGCGAGACTCAAGGAATTCTATCGTCAAGCGGAGACCTACGGATCGGGTGGGATTCGCCAACTAGAAAATGGCCGATATAGGTTGTATGGTGATCTGAGGGCACCAAGGACACCGGGGGAAATGATTGGGCAACGAACGGTTCGAGAGTGGAATCCAGCAAGTGGGAACACTCGGACATGGCTTGAAACGTTAGACCAGTCCGGTCGCGTCAGGATTGTTCGTCCTGAGACTGGTGGCCCGAAGATCCATTATTTATTCGATGCGGAGGGCAACTATGTCAAGCCATTCTGAAGCACCAACGAAGGAAGAGGTCATCCAAAAACTGGATTCACTGATCCGCGAGGAACTTACGCGCAGAAGGTGCTTCAGAGTGGGCGCGGCCGTGGATTGCACGATTGGAAGAAATCAGCGATCCGCAAGTGCGTAGAGCCATTGATTCGCTTTACGCAGCCGATTCGCCTTCGACTGATCGTCCTTACCTGTACGGCAAAGAAGACTTTGAGCAGTGGCTGAGTGAGCTCAGTTTCTGAGAGGCTCCCCCGCATCCTCAACCTTCCAAACGTCGGGCAGGAACTGCCTGAGTTCCTCGGCTGGCGTCGTGCCGATCTTGGCCAGAACGCTCGTGAGGTAGCGCTGCGGGTCGACGCCGTGCCGCTCTGCGCTGGCGATTAGTGACCAGAGCCGCACATGGTTGGCGGCCGCGGCGTCGTGGCCAGCGAAGAGCCAGTTCTTGCGGCCGATTGCCACGCGTTTCACGCCCGCTCGCTGGCGTTGTTGTCGATCGCGAGGAAGCCTTGCGTGGTGTACGTCGTAAGCGCACTGCCACTGGTTCTTGGCGTACGTGATCGCCTGCCCCATGGGACTACGCGGGAGCACGACTTCGCCTTCGGCGTCGAGCCAGTCTTTGATCCGCGCGAGCACTGGCACGCTTCGCTCCTGGCGCAGCGCCAGCCGCGCATCGTCGTCGGCCTCCTTTGCCTCACGCTCGATCGCGTACAGTTCTCCGACGAGCGCAGCATCTGCACCGCGCGGCGGCCATCGCTGTCCTGGGCATCGTAGAACTTTCGGCGCGCATGAGCCCAGCAGGCAACCTCGTCAACGTTGCCGCCCGCGAAAATCCCGTCGTAACCGCCGTAGGCGTCCGCTTGCAGATAACCTCTGATAACCTTCGAGCCAGCGGGCAGGGCCGTCGCGGTTGCGGCTGGGCGTGTAGTCGTAGACCGTGTACGGATTCGCTTCGTCGCCCAGGTAGCACCAGATGCGGCCTTTGCGGCATTGCTTCTGGCCGGGCGACTGGATCGGCACGGGCGTGTCGTCGGTGTGGATCGCCCGCGATTGCCGTACCCGCGTCGCCATCAACTCGACCAGCGGCTTGACCAGCTCCCCGGCCGCTCGCATCCAGGCGCACATCGTGCTGCGGGCCACGTGGACCTGCTGCCGGGAGAAGATGTTCTCCAGCCGGTACAGCGGCAGGTGATCGCCCAGCTTGCTGACCGTGACGTACGCCAGCAGGCTTGGCCCCGGCAAGCCCTTGTCGATCGGCTGCGGCGGCTTCGCGGCCGCCTACGATGTTCGGGTTGTAGCCGTCGGCGTCGCACTTGCCGCAGGCGTACTTGTGGCGAATATGCTTCAAGACCTTGAAGCTGCCCGGGAAGTATTCGAGTTGTTCGCTCACTTCCGCCCCGATCCGCGAACGCTCCTGGCCGCAGGCCGGGCAACCTTCTTATCGTCGAGGTCGTGCTCGATCTCGATCCGCTCCAAGCTCTCGGGAAGCTGCTGCCGGCCGTGCTTGTCGCGGTTCTTCACGCCGCCGCGTGACGAGCGCTTCGCCCGACTTCTTCGGCAATGCTGGCCGGGTCCAGCGGCATCTGCTCGACCTTCTGGCCGAACAAAAGCAGTTGCCGCGGATCGAACGATTCGCTACGCGGGCCGTAGTAGCGGCGCAAGAGGGCCGTAATCGCGGCCTTCATTTCGGCCGCATGCTTCGCTTCAAGCTGCGCCGCTTGAGCTTCCAACTGCGTGGCTGCTTCCTCGCGGATGCGGGCGATGAGTGCGTCGCGCTGGCGACGTTCTTCCACGAAGAGTTGCTTGAGCGCCGCGACATCATCCGGCAGCGTGGCAACGTCGATCGACAGAGGGGCGTCCTTGCTCATCGCCTGTTTATACCCCGCAGGGCGATGAACGTTTCGGACGCGAAGAAAAATCTTCACGCCCGCTTGCGACTGGGCGATGCTCAGCCCGGACAACAGCCGCAGAAGCTGCTCGCGCGTCACTTCCCACCGCCGGCGTATTCGCGCGGGGAACTGAAACTCGCCGCGCTCCAGCCGCTTGTAATAGATGGCCAGCCCATCGCGGTCCCACCACAGAATCTTGACCCGGTGGCCGCCACGATTGCGGAACACGAATAGATGGCCCGAGAGCGGATCGTGGCCGAGGAAGCTGCGCACCACTTCCGCCAGCCCGTCAAAACTCTTGCGCATGTCGACGGGCGTGGTGGCCAGCCAGACTTGGACGTGGGCGAGGTCGCCGATCATCGCGCGGGCCGTCCTTCCAGGGCCAGCACGACCTCGGCCAGCCGGTCCATAGGAATCGTGGCCGGCAATCGCAGCACGCGTCCGCCGACCAACTCGATCTTGATCTCCGCGTCGCGTGCTGATGAGTCAACCACGTTCAGCGGCAAAAACGTCGGCGCCGCCGCGCAAGCTTCGGTTCCGTGTTACGCTCGGCTAAGGTGCGACGCCAGGCGTAGAACGCACTCTCCGTCAGCTTCTCTCGTTCGCAGAACGCACGAACCGAAAGCCCGCTTGCCGCGTGCCGCTTGAGCACGTCACGCCAAAACCGCTCCTTGCCCGCATCCCGCCGCTTGTTCGCCATCGACCACCTCCGAAGTTGAGATGGCCTCAGCTTGACGTGCTACGCACGCTGGCAGAAGATGCGGTCGGCGGAACGGACAACGACACAACGCCGAGGTCACACAACCAATCGCTTGAAGCCATCTGTCAGTTTCCACTTTAAAAAAAGTGCGTGCTAATCCGTTCGTCGTGTCGTCGTGGCATTTCAAAGACCGGGCAATGAACCACAACGGCACGACGGCACAACGCGGAAGAAGAATTCCCAACCAGCACGACGTGCGAACGATCGAACGGAAAGCCTCACGGAGTCCCGCTACACCGGAGGAAATATGCCTCTTGGTCGCCTTTTCGTCGTGCCGTCGTGTCGTTGTGGTTGATTCCTCGGTTTTGAATTACCACAACGACACAACGCCGAGGTCACACAACCAATCGCTTGAAGCCATCTTTCAGTTTCCACTTTCAAAAAAGTGCGTGCTAATCCGTTCGTCGTGTCGTCGTGGCAATTCAAAGACCGGGCAATGAACCACAACGACACGACGGCACAACGTAGAAGCAGAAGAATCCCCAACCAACGCGCGTGCGAAAGATCGGCGGAAGCCTCACGGATTCCTGCTACACCGGCGGGGAAATGCCTCTTTGTCGACTGTTCGTCGTGTCGTCGTGTCGTTGTGGTTGATTCCTTGGATTGTAAATTACCACAACGACACAACGGCACGACGAAGACAATCACAGAACCAGTCGCCTGAAGCCGTCTTTCAGCACGGGCGCGTTGAAATTGATGAGCAATCCGAGCCGCTTGCCGCTCAACTTCAGATATGTCAGCAATTGGGCTTCGTGGAGGGGGCTGATTTTCTCAACCGCTTTGAGCTCGACGACCACGATTCCCGCCACGAGCAGGTCCAATCGCAAATCGGCATCTAACCGAACGCCGTCGTACAGGACTGGCAAACTGATTTGCCTTTCAAACGGGACGTTCTGCTTGGCCAGCTCATGGCACACGCAGATTTCGTAAACTGATTCCAACAAGCCCGGTCCCAACGCACGGTGCACCTTGAACGCCGCATCCATCACCAGTTTGGCAACGCGCTCCGTCTCATCGGCGATTGGTTCAAACACTCGCGTTTCCCTCATCGACGTCTGATTTTTTTTGTTGTGTCGTCGTGTCGTTGTGGTCGATTCCGTTTTTCGTTCTGATTTTACCACGATGACACGTGCAGTGGACTCATAATTGCCTGGGCCCAGGGTTGTTTGCCGACGGAAGAAGGTCAGTAGAATTGCCATTTCGCTTTTGAAGAGTTTTAATTGTTCGTGGTGCCGTCGTGTCGTTGTGGTAATTTAAAGACCGGGCAATCAACCACGACGACACGACGGCACAACGAAGAAGAGGAATCCCGAAGTCATCGCTAACCCGCAGGCGCGCGAAGGGTCACGCGACGAGGCTCGCGAAGCCCCTGCTACACCGGCGCGACGATTTCCAGCAGCTCGACGGCCGGTTCGCCGTTGCAGTGGATGATGGCCGTGCGGCCATACGTGACTTGGCCCTCGGCCATGCCCAGCAGGCGGCGCAGTTCGCTGCCCGGAGTGACGCGCCAAAGTTTGCGCAGGTGTACCTCGCGGAGCACGTTGTGCTCGATCAGGATTCGCCCCAGCGGAGTCTGCCGGCTTTCGACCTCGCGACGGACTTCGGGGCCGACCGCGGAAAGATCAAGCCGCATGATGCCGAACTGCACGACCACGCCGTCCGACTGCCGGGCCAACAGGATCTTGCGGGCGTAGTGATTGCCGCTGAGTTGCGTCTCGAGCACGCGAACGTCGACTGGCCCGTTGTGGAACCGCTCGACCGTGACGGTCATGTGGCTGTCGTGGGCCAACAGCATGCGGTAGTCGCGCTTCAGGTCGTGCGAATCGACCTCGTCGAATCGACCAAGCTCCTCGCTTCGCGGGTAGAACAAGCCAACGAGCGCGTCGAGATCGGAACTGGCGGCGTGCGCATCGCTCACGTGAGGTGCCTCTCAAGCGGTTCCGGCGTCGGGTGGGTCTGTCGCGTGCTGGGCGGCGGTTCGTGCCAGCCGCGCCCGAGTCAGGCTCTTCGACGCGCTGGAGCTCAGGTCTTGGCGGGCTGGGCCGCGGCGGCGGCTTCGGTTTGGGGTAGGAGTCGTCTAGCGGCACGTCCCAACGCGGCCACGCAGCCGACCAGCGGGTACACCTTTCCATCATACCAGAGCGGGCCAAAGTACAAACCAAGGGCCGAGGGCTGCTCGTGGCGGTTCGCTTCCACCGCATCGACGAGCCAGCCGATGCCCGCGTAGGCCGCCGACTCGTCGTGCGCGCTCTGGCCGCAAGTTAACAGGGCCTCGCTGGCCGCGGCGGTTTCCTCGACGCTCGCGGACCGCGCTGGACACTTGGTGTGCGTGGCTGCCTGTCCGCTCCGCCCGCCGCTGGGGGCTCTGACCGCGACCAGCCAGTCGAGTGCCCGCCGCACGGCCGGCGAATCGCTGCGGCGCAAGTCGCGATGAGCCGCCAGGACCTTGGCCGTGCCGATGATCGAATTGCCGCGACCGACGCAGGCGGGATCGCCGAACCCACTCGCCGTCCAATACCCCTCGGCGTGTTGCCGCGCCGCCAGGAAGCGCAGCCCTTGCTCGATCGCGATCGCGCTCCGCCGGCCCAACTCGATTGCCGTCGGCGTGGCCGCGATGGCCAGGATGGGCTGCCAGGCGGCTAGCGCTCGCAGAGCATCCGCCGTGACGTCGGCCGTGCCGCGTTCGAACAACCCCGCCGAGCCGCGCCCAAAACTCGTCCAGCCGCCGGTGTCGGATTGCGCGGCAACCAGCCCGGCAACGCCGCGACCGGCAGCGGCCACGATCCGCGAGCGCTGGGCACCCGAGTCGTGATCGAGATACGCCGCCAGCGCCAACAGCACGGCAGCCGAGTCTTCGACGGTCGGCACTCCGCCCGGACGATCGGTCCACGACCAGCCCGCCGAGAGTTCGCCGAGAAGTTCGTCGCCGTCGATGAGAGCCGCCAGCAGCCAATCGAGCCGCCGCGGTTCGTCGATCGCCTCGCCGGCCGCCGCCAGGGCGTTGACCGCCAGCGCCGTGGCGCGAATCGAGTTGCCCGTCGCCAACGGCCAGCTTCCATCCGCGCGGGCCGTGTCGAGCAGAAACTGCACCGCGGGACCGACCAGGCGGTGCTCGGCCCCGCCGCTTGAAACCAGGCCCATGACGACGAAGCTAGCCAACGGCACGGACTCGAAAAAACCGCCGTCGGCCGGCTGGATCGCTTGCAACGCAGCGAGGCTCGGCGCCAGCGCGAAGCGTCGCGCGATCCGCGCGAACGGGTTCCACGATTTGCGGTGCACGAATCGCGCGTGCCCCAGCGCCACGTGGGCCGGCAAGTCGCGGGCCGCCACGGTCGCGCCAAAGATTCGTTGCAACGGCCGCGGCAGGCAGGCCAGTTCGGGCGCAGCGCGGGAACTCTTCGCCAGGCGATGAGCCCGGCCAGCGCCGAGTTGGCCAGAATCGAAGCGGCCAGCGTGCGGTCGCCCGCGCAGTAGCGGCGCAAGCCCCGCGCGCCGCCTTGGGCGTCGATATAGGCGTCGGCCCGTTCCAGCAGGCCGGGCTGATTGGCGGGCACGCAGGTCAGCGCGAAAAGCCGCGCGGGCCAGCATCGAAGCCGCGATGTTCGAGGGGCCGCCGACGGTATCGCCCCAGCCGCCGTCGGGGTTTTGATGGCCGGCCAGCCAGCGCAGGCTGGCGACGATCGCGCGGCCGCGGCGGCACTCGCCGTCTTGGTCGGCGGCGCGGCCGTGCGAAGTCGGCGCGTGGCGATCCACCAGAGCCAGCGCGGCTGACCGCCGCCGCGGTAGCCAGTGGGGAACTCGAAAACTCGCCGTTCCAGTGGCCCGCCGTCGCGCTGTCCGCGACCAGATCGCAGCGGGCCGTCTCGAAGGCGGCCGAGAGTCGGTCGGAATCGACCATACCGTGTGGTTCACTGGGGCCTCGGCGCGGCAGCCAGCCGAAGCCGAGTGCGCGCCAAAATCGGGCGACGACAAAAGGTTGCCGCCGCTCGCAACTGGGAGAGTGTAGATGCTCGCCCGGTTGCTGTCGATAGCCCCCGGCGGCCGGTGGATTGCCGTCAAACGAAACGCCTCGCGTCGCAGGCCGTACGCAACTCGTTTGGCGACAAGCGGCTGCAATCCAAGCGCGGCGACGACGTTCAAACCTTGCGAACGGACTTACGTCAACCGCGCGCCCGTTCCGCTAAGCCACCAGGTCGATGGGTCCGTGGGGCGAGCGGAGCTGGAACAGCCCAAAAATCTCCTGTTCGGTCAGGCCCGAGCGAACGTGCGGTTCGACGTCGCTGAAAATCGTGTCGAAGATTTCGCGCTTCTCGCGCAGCACCTGGTCGATGCGCTGCTCGATCGTGTCGAGCGCCAGAAACCTCGTGACGGTGACGGGCCCCGCGGCGCCGATGCGATGCGCGCGGTTGATCGCCTGGTCTTCCACGGCTGGGTTCCACCAGCGATCGAACAGGAACACGTAGCTGGCGAACTGCAGGTTCAAGCCCACGCCGCCGGCGCCGTAGCTCAACAGCATCACGTGCCGCCGCGGCTCGGCGCGGAATTGTTCGATGACCCCATCGCGCTGGCGCGTGGGCACCTGGCCGTGATAGACCAACGGGTTCAGGGGCGCCAGCCGCGCGGCGAGCCGATCGATCGTGCCGACCCATTGGCTGAAGACGATCGCCTTGCGCCCGCTGGCGGCCACCTCGTCCAAGTCGGCGGCCAGCCGCTCGAGCTTCGCGCTTTCGCCGCTCGCGGGGTCGAAGTTGCAAATTTGCTTCAGCCGCAGCACCAGTTCGAAGACGTGCTGGATCGTGGCTTCGTGCCCCATTTCCGTCAGCCGCACGATCCCCTCGTTCTCGGCCCGCTGGTAACTGGCCCGCTGGGCGGCGGTCAGCTCGACGTCGGCGTCGCGAAACATCTTGGGCGGCAGATCCGAAAGCACCGCGTCCTTGGTTCGCCGCAGCACGTAGTCGCTGGCCGCGCGGCCCATCGCCCGCGGCTTCATGTCGTCGGCCAGGTAGCCGGGCGCCAGGAACTCGAAGATGCCCACCAGGTCGTGCGGGCTGTTCTCGATCGGCGTGCCGGTCAGGGCCCAGCCGCGGCGGCGCGGCAGCTCGCGAGCGCAGGCGCTGGTGACGCTGGCGCGGTTCTTGATCCGCTGCGCCTCGTCGAGCACGACCAGGTCGAACTCGAGGCCCAACTCGGCCACCAGCTCACGGTCTCGCTGCAACAGCTCGTAGTTGGCGATCTTCACCGGCGTCTCGCTTTGCTGCCACTGCCAGCGCCGGCGGACTTGCTCGCCTTCGATCACGGCCACGGGCAGCTCGGGCGCCCACAGCGCGAACTCGCGCTGCCAGTTCGTCACCAGCGGCTTGGGGCAGACCAGCAGGGCGCTCGTCAGGTCGCCGGAGTGCAGGAGCAGGCGGATGGCCGTGATGGCTTGCATCGTCTTGCCCAGTCCCATCTCGTCGGCCAGGATCGCCGCATGGCGCGGATAGAGAAATGCCACGCCCTCGAACTGGTAGCCGAACGGCCGGCAGGGAAACTCCAGCGCGCCCACGCCCACCAGCGTTTCCAGCGACGGCTGCAAGACGTAGAACAGCCGGTCTTCGAGCTTGACGATCTCGCCCGGCGGCTTGATCCGCGTGTGCGTCTTCGGGTTGGCCTCGGCGGCGATCGTCGCTTCGGCGGATTGCCGGAGAGAGATGGTCGCCGGCGATTTCAGTGACGCCGCGCTGCGCCACGGCACCCCTTGGGCAAAGCGGAAGCTGAGGATCTTGGGATCGCCGGCCGTCAACGAAACGGACGCGGCCGCCACGCTCTCGCCGGCTAGCGCGACGCTCACCAGCGGCACCGCGTCGAACAGCGTGGCGCCAAGATCGCCGTCGACGACAACCTCGATCGCCGGGTCGAGCGCGATCGTCGCGACCGATAGCGCCGCCTGCCACGAGCTGACGGCAAGGGCGCCGGCGGCCGCGACGGGTGCTGGCGGCGCGGCGAAACTGTCTGGTCGAGCACCGGCGATCGGCGCCAGCTCGCTGGGGGCGTGCAGTCGCCGCTCGCCGTCGCAGGGCGAGGCGGGCAGCGCGGCTGCCGGGCGAAACAATCGCGACCATCCCTTCATCGCCGCGTCCTCCGCCTTCGACACCGTCTACGCTCGAGCCACTTTGTGCGCCTCTTCGATGGCCTCGCGAATGCGGGCAAACGGTTCGCTCAGGTCGAAGCCGGCCAGGTCCCGCAAACGTTCGACGATCGTCGAGCAGTCTTCTTGCCGCTCGGCGGCCACGGCCAGTCGATTGCCGCCCAGCTCGAAAGCATGCAAATGCGGCGCGGCACGCTGCGGCTGATCGACGCGCCAGCCGCTCGCCGAGGCCGCCGGGCTCGGGTCGCCCTGCTCGTCGCCCAGCACCAGTGCCAAGGGCGGCGCCACGAAATCGCGCACGCTCGAGCGCCTGCTCGACATCGGTGCAGATGGCCAGCGGCACGAGCGATCCCTTGGTCACCAGCGTCTGCCCGATCTGTTCGCCATACAGGTACGGACCGAGCGTGGGCCCGAAGAGAATCTGTTGCGCCCGGCTCGGCTTGACGGGAGCCGTGCAATGGAATTCCAAGGGGCGGCCGGCCGGATTCAGAATCAAGTAACCGCCTACCAGGCCTTGCTGATCGTGCTGGAGGACCGTGAGAAATCCTAACGCGACCTGCGACGTCGGCTCGCAGTCTGTCATGCGGGGCAATCTCGCTCGTGGGGGCCGGAATGCGTGGCTAGGTTGTTCGTCTGATGCCGTCGATGGCGTGCTCGACCTCGAACGCCTGGAGAGCAGCGAGCGAGATTGGCATCGGGCCGTTTCGATGGGGGACTTTAAGGCCCAACCCCGTCAGCCAGCGCGTCGGGGCTTCCTCGCCGACGCGCCAGACTGGCAATCTCGCCGCCGGTTTCCCAACTTGAGCGCGCCCTGGGAAGCCCCGGCGACGCCGCGCCCGCTGGCAGCCCTGCTGCCTCGACGGGAATTGCCTAACCTACGCGACGGGAAAAATCGCGAGCCGCCGCCTGCCAGCACTCGGCCCCAGGGCGGGGAGTGGCAAGGCGGAAGCCCTTCGACTAGACTGAATGAACGGTATTCCCCGCTGTCAGGAGGCGTCCATGAGCCACGAATCGCGTCCCACGTCCGCGCTGTTCACCCAGGTCGACATCACGGCCGGGGCCCAGCTGACTCAGGCTGTCGACGGCCTGGGGGTGGTCGCCGAACAAACCGGCTTGTTGCGCAACATCCTGGCGGCCCAGGACCGGCAGAACGAGCTGCTCGAAGAGCTGGTCAACCAACTCAGCACCGCCCAACGGCAGCGGGCCACCGAGCTAGGCCAATGGAAGCAGGCGAATCCCGATCTGGCCCGGCACTGCCGCGTGGCGGCCGAGGCCCTCAGCCAGGTGCAGGTTGAATTCCTCAACACCATGACCCAGGAAATCAACGACAACACCGAGGCCCTGATGGACGGCGAGTTCGTGCTCAACGAGTTCGTCGACCGCTTTGGCCCGCGGCTGGCGCATCTCAACGGCGTGCTGCAAGTGCTGGCCCAGTTGAGCAGCGCACCGAACCCGACGACGAGCTGACGGCCGGCAGCCCCCCTCCAGCCGGCTGGGGCCGCCATGCCTTCCGACGCGATTCCCGTCACCCTGCTCACGGTCACCAGCAGCGACGGTCTGCGCTTGCACGGTGCGCTGGAAACGCCTCCGGCCGATGCGCCCGCTGCCGGCAATTCGCCCGTCGACTGCTGGCTGTGTCTGCACGGCACGGGCAGCAACTTCTACGCGGCTTCGACGCTGGCCGGCCTGGCGCCCAAGCTGCTGGCCGGCGGCGCGGCCGTGTTACGGGCCAACACCCGCGGCCACGACATCATCTGCACCGGCCCGTCGAGCGGCGGGCGCTCGCTGCAAGGGGCGGCCTTCGAGCGCGTCAGCGAAGCGCCGTTGGACCTGGCGGCCTGGATCGACTGCCTCGGGGGCCGCGGCTATCGCCGCATCGGGCTGCTCGGCCACAGCATGGGCGCCGTCAAGGCGATCGTCACGCTGGCCGGCGAGCAGCCGCCCCGGGTGGCGCGGCTGGTTGCCATTTCGCCGCCGCGGCTGTCGTATTCGCATTTTCTTACCTCGCGCCGCGGCGACGCGTTTCGCGCCACCTTCGAGCGGGCCGCAGCCTGCGTCGCGGCCGGCCGCGGCGACGAGCTGTTGTGGGTCACCTTTCCCCTGCCCTATTACGTCACGGCGGCCGGCTATCTCGATCGCTACGGGCCTGCCGAACGTTACAACGTGTTGCCGCTGCTCGCGCGCGTCGGTTGCCCGACGCTGGTGACGTACGGATCGGTCGAGTTGGCGGGCGATGCCTTCCAGGGCATGAGCGAAGCGGTCGAGCTTTCGGCCAGCGAAGCCAACCGCTTGCGCGTGGCCGTCGTGGCGGGCGCCGACCACATTTACACCGGCCTGCACGACGCATTGGCCGCGAGAATCGCCGCCTGGCTGGCCAAGGGGTGACGCCTTTGGCCGCTGAAACATCGGATGAGCCGCGGCTGGCTTCATGCTGCGGGTGCCACTGGCTCGGCCAGTGCGCGAACGAGCGGAGCTTCGACGCACTGGCCGAGCTAGTGGCACACAGCATGAGGCACCTGACCGGTTTTTTGCAAACGATCAGTCCCCCCTTGTTAGCCTGTCGGCCGGGGCGTTGTTTTCGCGCGTCGAGTCGGGTATTTTCAGTGAATCGGCCGCTTGCGGCCGCCTGAGTGCCCACCCCGCTGGCCGCGCGCGGCTGGCCGTGCGGATCCCCGCCCCCAGTTAGGAGCTTCCATGACGACGCTGAAAGAGGCTTCGCCCGCCGATCTGCAGGCTGCGGTCAAACGGGCGCGCGACGAGCTCGACGCGCACACCCATGAAACCGTGCAGTGGCACTTTCATCCGTCGACCGGCTGCCCCTTTTGGCTCGATTATGCCACGCGGCTGAAGTTCGACCCGCTCAAGGAAGTCCGCACGTTCGACGACCTGAAGAAGTTCGAGTCGTTCAAGGACGAGTGGCTGCGCGGCGGGCCGGTGCGGCGCTGGGTGCCCAAGGCGTTTGCCGACAAGCCGATCTACGTTTTCGAGACCGGCGGCACGACCGGCATTCCGAAAAGCCGCATCGCCATCGAGGATTTTCGCACCGACTATTCGCTGTTCAGCAAGACCCTGCCCGACGAGTATTTCCCGCCGGGGGCCAACTGGCTGATGCTCGGCCCATCGGGCCCGCGGCGGCTGCGGCTGGCGGTCGAGCACCTGGCGCAGTTCCGCGGCGGCATCTGCTTTTGCATCGACCTCGACCCGCGGTGGGTCATCAAGCTCATCAAGAAGGGCTGGATGGAGCACCTCGAAGCCTACAAGCAGCACTGCATCGACCAGGCGATCACGATTCTCGAGCGCAGGCCACGACATCAAGTGCATGTTCACCACGCCCAAGCTGCTCGAATCGCTGGCCATGGCAGCTGGAAAAGCGCGGCACCTCGCTCCGCGAGCAAGGCATCACCGGCATCTTCTCGCGGCGGCACCGAGTTCACGCCCGCAGTGGACCCGCTTTGCCACCGAGGAATTTCTGGACGGCGTCTACATGACGCCCACCTACGGCAACACGCTGATGGGCCTGGCCTGCAGCAAGCCGGTCGACCGCCGACGAGAACTACAAGATCTGCTACTACGCCCCGCAGCCGCGGGCCGTGCTCGAAGTCGTCGACTTCGACGACTTCGACCGCGTCGTCGACTACGGCCAGACCGGCCGCGTCAAGCTGACCACGCTTGACCAAGGAGTTCTTCGTGCCCGGCTTCCTCGAGCGCGACGAGGGCGAGCGCGAGAAACCGTACGTCAAGTACCCGTGGGACGGCGTCAGCGGAGTGCGCCCGTTCCACGAGCTGGCCGAGGCCACGACGGTGGGCGTCTATTGACCGGCAGGCGAGAATAGTGACTGAGGCAGCACCCCGACTGCTCGCCGCCCAACTTGGGTCGCCGAGCGAGCGAGCCAACGGAGACCGACTGACGTGCTGAACATTCCGATCCTGCGCTGGGGCAAGCCGTACGACTCGCTGGAAGTCGACGAGGTCGTGCATTTCATCACCGGCGAGCCGATCGCCAAGGTCAGCCAGGCCAACGGCGGCCTGCTCGAGCGCGACATGCGCAAAGCCCACCAGGCCCGCGAAGCCCTGCGGGCCATCCCCTGCGACGAGCTGATCGAGCGCGTCAAGAAGGCCGGCGAGCTGTATCTGAACGCCACGCTGCCGCATCGGCGACGGCCAGCAGATCGCCCGACGACTTCGCCCACATGCAGTCGGCCTCCACCGGGCTGCCCGAGCACATGTGCCAAGGCGAACATGCAGAAGAATTTCTTCGTGCTCTCGCACATGGACGAAATGCTCGACGCGCTGACGCGCGGGCTGGACCTGGACATCTTTAGCAACGGCTACGGCGTGGAAAGCCGCGGCGTGGTCGTCAGCTACCAGGCCCAGTCGCCTGCGGTCGGTCTGGTGCTGCCCTCGAATTCGCCCGGGGTCCACACGCTGTGGCTGCCGGTGATTCCCATGCAGATCGGGCTGGTGCTCAAGCCCGGCCCGCAGGAGCCGTGGACGCCGTACCGCATGGCGGCCGCCTTCTTCGAAGCGCGGCATTCCGCGCCGAGGCGATTTCGATCTATCCCGGCGGCGGCGACGTCGGCGCGGCGGTGCTGGCTAACTTGCGAGCGGAGCATGATCTTCGGCGGCACCGCCGACGGTCGAACGCTACAAGGGCAACCCCAAGGTCCAGGCCCATGGGCCGGGCTTCAGCAAGATCCTGCTGGGCGACGACGTGGTCGACGATTGGGAAAAGTATCTCGACCTGATGGCCGACAGCATCTATCTCAACAGCGGCCGCGGTTGCATCAACTGCTCGGGCATCTGGGCCTCGCGGCACACGAAAGAAATCGCGGCGGCCCTGGCCAAGCGACTTGGGCCCGATCCCCGTGCTGCCGCCCGAAGATCCCAAGGCCGGCCTGGCCGCGTTCACGATTCCCGGCGTCGCGGCGGCCGTGTGGAACGCGATCGAAGCCGATTTGAAGGAGAGTGGTGCGACCGACATGACCAGCCAGTACGGCCCGCGGCTGGAAGAACGCGAGCGCTGCGCGTACCTGCGGCCGGTGATCGTGCACTGCGCCTCGCCCGAAGCGGCGATTGCCAAGAAGGAATACATGTTCCCGTTCGCCACGGTGGTCGAATGCCCGCAGGACAAGATGCTCGAATCGATCGGCCCCACGCTGGTTTGCACGGCGATCACCGAAGACCCGAAGTTCCAGCGGCAGTTGACCGACGCGGTGCACATCGACCGCCTGAACATCGGCCCGATCCCCACGATCAAGCTCGACTGGCTGCAGCCGCACGAAGGCAACATCGTCGAATTCCTGTTCCGCGCCCGCGCTTATCAACTGCCGAAAGAGCGGCTGGCGTTGGCACGGTAGTAGACGGTCAAGAAACGCATGACGTTCGAAGTATGGCACGGGTGGCTCGTCCACGCGTGCTTCGGCACTGCTGGACAAGCCAGCAGTGGCACACGAAATCTCGCCCGATGAAATTTGGCCCGCCCGATTGACCCACCTTGCTTTCGGCATGATTCCTTTCGACTACCAGCCCCGCACGCGGATCGTTTTCGGGCCTGGCAAGATTGATTCGCTGGGGGCATTGGCCGGCGAGTTGGGCGCCCGGCGGGCCCTGGTCGTCAGCGATCCGGGCATCATCGCGGCCGGACACACGCAACGGGGCCTCGACTCGCTGGCCGCCGCCGGGATTGACGCCCGGCTGTTCGACGGCGTCGAAGAGAACCCCACCACCGCCAACGTCGAGGCCGGCGTGGCCGCGGCCCGGCGCCACGATCCCGAGTTGATCGTTGGCCTGGGCGGCGGCAGCTCGATGGACTGCGCCAAGGGAATCAACTTCCTCCATACCAACGGCGGGCGGATGCAGGACTACTGGGGCGTCGGCAAGGCCACCCGCGACCGATGCTGCCGATGATCGCCGTGCCGACCACCGCCGGCACGGGCAGCGAGACGCAGTCGTTCGCCCTGATCTCCGACGCCAAGACGCACGTCAAGATGGCCTGCGGCGACAAGAAGGCCTCGTTCCGCGTGGCCCTGCTCGATCCCTCGCTCACCGTCTCGCAGCCGCCGAGCGTGACGGCCCTGACGGGCATCGACGCCATCGCCCATGCCCTGGAAACCTACGTCACCAAGGTTCGCAATCCGGTATCGCTGGCCTTCAGCCGCGAGGCCTGGCTGCTGTTGGGCGAGAACTTTGCCCGCGTGCTGGCCGAGCCGGCGAACCTGGACGCCCGCAGCGGCATGCAATTGGGCGCGTGCTTCGCCGGGCTGGCGATCGAGAACTCGATGCTCGGCGCCGCCCACGCGCTGGCCAATCCGCTGACGACGCGCTATGCGATCGTACACGGCCAGGCGATCGGGCTGATGCTGCCGCACGTGATCCGCTTCAACGGGCAGGAGTTCGGCGACTGGTATCGCGACCTGCTGGAGGGCACGGGCGGCTCGAACGGTTTTCCCGATCCGGCCAGCGGATTCGAAGGGCTGGCCGATTTCGTCGCCGCGCTGGCCTCGCGAGCCGGCCTGCCGGCGCGGCTGTCCGAGTGCGGCGTCGAGCGGGCCAGGCTGCCCGAGCTGGCTGCCGAAGCCGCGCAGCAATGGACGGGTGGCTTTAATCCCCGTCGAGTTCAGCAGGCCGAACTGTTACAACTATATGAAGCCGCGTTCTGAGAGTGGCAATTCGCGGGCTTGGGGATTTGCCATGTCGCCAGCGCGTCGAAATCTCGAAGACAAGCCACGGCGCATCGCGTTGGCCGGCATGGCGCTGGTTTGTGCCGGCCTGCTGGCCCTGGCGCTGGCTGGTTGCTGGCGGGCCTACGAGTCGGCCGCAGCGGCGGGCCACTCAAGCGCCGACGCTTCGGAGGCCGAGCTGGCGGCGGCGCCTCCCGCCGTCGATGCGTCCGGCCCGGCAAGCCGCTGGCCCGTGTTTCGCGGCGACGCGCGGGGCAACGGGCTGGCCGCCGGCCCGCTGCCGGAGCATCTCGACGTCGTGTGGACGTTCGCATCCGAGCAGCACGGCTTCGAAGCCACGGCCGTGATTGCCGACGGGCTGGTGTTCGCCGGCAGTCTCGACGGCAACTTCTACGTGCTCGACCTGGACGACGGCAAGGAAAAGTGGCGCTATCACACCGAGCTGGGCTTTCAGCGCCCGGCGGCGGTCAACGATGGGCGCGTGTTCGCCGGCGATGCCGACGGCAAGTTCTATTGCTTCGAAGCCGCCACGGGCAAACCGCTGTGGGGCGCCGAGACGAACGCCGAAATCGACTCCGGTGCGAACTTCTACAAAGACAAGGTGTTGTTCGGCTCGCAGGATGCCACGCTCTACTGCCATGAAGCGGCCACCGGCAAGCTGGTGTGGAAATATTCGATCGGCGACCAGATTCGCTGTTCGCCGACCGTCGTCGACGGCAAGGCCTTTCTGGCCGGCTGCGACGCCAAGCTGCACATCGTCGACCTGGAAAAAGGGGAAGCGACGGCCACGGTGGAAATCGACGCGCCAACCGGCTCGACGCCCGCGGTGGGCGGCACGCGGGTGTTTTTTGGCACCGAGGGTTCGAGCTTTTTTGGCATCGACTGGCAGGAAGCCAAGGTGATCTGGAACATGAAGTCGCCGCGGAACATGCCCTTCCGCTCGTCGGCCGCCGTGACGGACGAGGCCGTGATCTTTGGCGGCCGCGACAAGCAGGTGTACGCGCTTGCCCCGGCCGACGGCCACGAGCTGTGGAAATTCGCCACGCGGTCGCGCGTCGACAGTTCGCCGGTCGTGGTCGGCGAGCGGCGTGTTCGTCGGCTCGTCGGACGGCCGGCTTTATGCGCTCCAGCGCAAGACGGGCGAAAAGCTGTGGGAATACGAGGCCGGCGGCGATTTCACCGCCTCGCCCGCCGTGGCCTCCGGGCGGCTGGTCATCGGCAACACGAACGGCACGTTATACTGTTTTGGAGCGAAGAAGTAGCGCCGCGGCGGCGCAGACCGAAAGAGAGACACGCGACACGATGGCAGTCGAAGCGACCAAAACCGAGGTGGGTAGTTACTTCATCTCGAACTATCCGCCGTTTTCCCAATGGTCCGCCGAGGGCCTCGAAGCCGCCCGCGCAGCACTCGGCTCGCCGCCGCTGGTGCCCAAGGGCGCCAGCGAACCGGCCCCGTTGGGCCTGTACCTGCACATTCCCTTCTGCCGCAAGCGCTGCAAGTTCTGCTACTTTCGCGTCTACACCGACAAGAACGCCGCCGACGTCGAAACCTACGTCGCGGCCCTGTCGCGCGAGATCGAGCTGGTCAGCCGCTTGCCGATCATGGGCAACCGGCCGTTCCGCTTCGTCTATTTCGGCGGCGGAACGCCTTCGTTCTTGAGCGCCCGCCAGCTTGGCTCGCTGGTCGATCGCCTGCGGGCCAACATCAACTGGGACGAGGCCGACGAGGTGACCTTCGAGTGCGAGCCCGGCACGCTCGCGGAGCCCAAGGTCAAAGCCTTGCGCGAACTGGGCGTCACGCGGTTGAGCCTGGGCGTGGAGAACTTCAGCGACGCCGTGCTGGAGGAAAACGGCCGGGCCCACCTTTCCGGCGAAGTCTACAAGTCGTGGGACTGGATCCAGGCAGCCGACTTTCCCAACGTCAACATCGACCTGATCGCCGGCATGGTCGGCGAAACGTGGGACAACTGGAAGGACTCCGTGGCCCGCGCCATCGAGCTGTCGCCCGACAGCGTGACGATCTACCAGATGGAGCTCCCGTTCAACACGGTCTATTCGCGCGACATGCTCGGCAACCAGGTCGAATCGCCGGTGGCCGACTGGCCGACCAAGCGGGCTTGGGTCGACTACGCCTTCGATCGCCTGGCCGATGCCGGCTACTCGGTCTCCAGCGCCTACACGATGGTCAAGGACAAGACCAAGGTGAACTTCAGCTACCGCGACAACCTGTGGCACGGCTCCGACCTGCTGGCCACCGGCGTGGCCAGCTTTGGCCACGCCTCGGGCGTTCACTATCAGAACGAGCCGGAGTGGGCCGGTTACGTCGGCAGCCTCGAGCGTGGCGAGTTGCCGCTCTATCGCGCGATGCGGCCCACGGCGCATCAACTGCTCGGTGCGCGAGCTGATCCTGCAGCTCAAGACGGGGCGCCTGTCGGTGGCGTACTTCCGCGACAAGTTCGGCGTCGACGTGATCGACGAATGGCGCGACGCCTGGCAGCAGTTCGCCGACGACGGCTACCTGCGATTCGACGCCAGCTCGGTCGAGCTGACCCGCGCGGGCCTGTTGCGGGTCGATGCCCTGCTGCCGGCTTTCTTCGAGCCCGAGCACCGATCGGTGCGCTACACGTAGCCACGTCTGCAACGGATTGCGATTCACGATTCGACTCGCCGTCTTCTGGCTGCCCGATTGCGCAGGCCTTGCGCTCCTCCAGATTGCGATCAGGAAAAATAAAAGTTTTGACCGGGCGTTCTCGGGCTGTTAGACTCCGTGCCCGGCAGACTTTGCAACTTGTACGGCAATCAGGAGGAACGCTAATGAACGCCATCCACAGAGCGATTATCGCCATGGCCGTCGTCGCTGCGCTGAGTACATCCTCGGCCACCGCGATTTCGATCGACACGGTCTTCGTGGGTGACGCGGGTAACCCGGCCGATATGCTTTCCCCGCCGCGCGGGGCAGTTGGCTACGACTATCGCATGGGCACGACCGAAGTGACCAATGCCCAGTATGCCGCTTTTCTCAACGCCAAAGCCGGCACCGATCCACTCGGCTTGTGGGACGCCAACATGGGCAGCGATTCGGCCGGCGGCATCACCCGCATCGGCCTGGACGGAAACTACTCGTATCTCACGCGGATCAACATGGCCGACAAGCCGGTCACGTACGTGGACTGGTATTCGGCGATCCGCTTCACCAATTGGCTCAACAACGGCCAGGGCACCGGCGACACCGAAACCGGGACCTACACGCTCCTGGGCGGCACGCCGACTCCCAGCAACTTTGCCACGATCACGCGTAGCCCCGACGCCACGTGGTTCGTGCCGAACCAAGACGAATGGCACAAGGCCGGCTTCTACCAGCCCGCCGACAAGGGGGGCGACAGCGACGGATATTGGCTCTACGCCACCGCCTCGAATACCGATCCGACCGTGGCCACGGCCGACGCCTCGGGCAACATCAGCAATCCCGGCCCCAACGTGGCCAACTACGCCAACGGAGCCGATTGGCACATGCAGGACGGCCTGCTCACGACGGTCGCCAGCGCCGGCCCGCTCAGCCGCAGCTACTACGGCACCTACGATCAGAGCGGCAACGTTTGGGAGTGGAACGAGGGCATCTTCACCGAGCCGCCATTTCGGATTCTGGCTGGCGGTTATTGGGGTAACAACGCGTTGAATATCTCCGCCTACTCCTTCAGCTCGGTCTACCCCAGCGACGACTACCGGAATCTCGGCTTCCGCGTCGCCACGGTTCCCGAGCCCTCGACATGGGCACTCGCCTGGCTGGCATGCACCGTCGCGGCTGGCGCTGCGCTGGGCCGGAAGCCCCGCCGCTCGCGCCGTCCATAGTCGTGGCTCGACGCAAATGCGCCCGGCGAGATTTTTTTCAATTCTCGCGTCCGCTTTTCGCCAATTCAGCGCCTTTAGAGATAGAGAGGGATCGATCTCCAAACCCCGCCGTTGAAACGCCATGCAGCTCTCCACTGATCAACGCGATGCGCTCGTCCGAAAAGTGATCCAACTGACCTCGCAACTGAAGTTTTGTTGCGGCGATGCCCCCTGCGAGGGGCACGACATCCGCGAGCGGGTGATGTGCCAACTGCGCAGGCCTGGCCGTTCCCCTCTGGCTGGATGAATCCTGCCCGCGGGATTGAACCTTTCGACCACTGCGTTGCGGTTCGCGGCACTGCCCGTGATCGGCTCGGCCGGCGAGCTTCGCCTCGGCGGGGACGTTGCACGGGCGCCGCATCAAGCGGCTCTTGGCTCGCGTCACGGCGAAAAAGCAGGCAGGGCCGGGGTTCTTGTGGTGTCCACCGGCCCTGCCCCGATTGCGGCGACTTGCCGTCAGGCCGCCGGTTGGGCGAATTGGGCTTCCTCGGTCGAGCCACTCAAAGCCGTCGTCGACGAATAGCCGCAGGCGATCGCCTGGGCCACCTCGTCGAAATAGCCGGTGCCCACGAACCGCTGGTGCCGCGTGGCCCGGTAGCCCGCGTCGGCCTCGCGCTCGAACTCGCGCTGTTGCAAGGCGGCGTAGGCCGTCATCCCCTCCTCGCGATAGCCGCGGGCCAGTTCGAACATCGACAGGTTCAGGGCATGAAAGCCCGCCAGCGTGATGAACTGGAATTTGTAGCCCATCGTGCCCAGCTCGTGCTGGAAGCGGGCAATGGTCGTTTCATCGAGCTTCTTCCGCCAGTTGAACGACGGCGAACAGTTGTAGGCCAGCGGCTTGCCCGGGAACTCGGCATGAATCGCCGCGGCGAATCGCCGGGCTTCGACCAGGTCGGGCGTCGAGGTCTCGCACCATAGCAAGTCGGCAAACGGCGCATACGCCAGCCCCCGGGCGATGGCCACGTCGAGCCCTCCCTCGATGCGAAAGAATCCCTCGCTGGTGCGCTGGCCGGTGATGAAGCGGTGATCGCGCGGGTCAATGTCGCTGGTGATCAACTGCGCGCTGTTGGCGTCGGTGCGCGCGACGAGCACCGTGGGCACGTCGAGCACGTCGGCGGCCAGCCGCGCGGCCGACAGCGTGCGAACGAACTGGCTGGTCGGCACCAGGACTTTGCCCCCCATGTGCCCGCACTTCTTTTCGCTGGCCAGTTGATCTTCGAAGTGCACGCCGGCGGCGCCTGCTTCGATCATGGATTTCATCAGCTCGAAGGCGTTAAGCGCCCCGCCGAAGCCGGCCTCGGCGTCGGCCACGATCGGCAGAAAATAGTCGATCTCGCGGCGCCCTTCGACGTGCTGCGCCTGGTCGGCCCGCGAAAGCGCGTTGTTGATGCGCCGCACGACGGCCGGCACGCTGTCGACCGGGTAAAGGCTTTGGTCTGGGTACATCTGGCCCGCGCTATTGGCATCGGCGGCCACCTGCCAGCCGCTCAGGTAGACGGCCTTCAGGCCGGCCTCGGCCATCTGCACGGCCTGGTTGCCAGTCGCGCCGCCAGCGCGTGGACGTACGGCTCGCGGCCAAAGAGTTGCCACAGCCGCTCGGCGCCGCGACGGGCCAGCGTGTGTTCGACGTGCAAACTGCCGCGCAGCCGCGCCACGTCGTCGGCCGTGTAGTCGCGGCGGATGCCACTCCAGCGCGGCGATTGGGTCCATTCGCGTTCGAGTTCGGCGGCGGTCCGTTGACGGTTCATGGGTCGTGACCTTTACAACTGTGAAGGAATTTCCAGAAGACCAGGGGCGAATGCCCGCACAATGGGATCGACGTCTGGGTAACGAATCGAGCAACTCTCAATGGCTGCGCTGGCTGTCGCGCGCGCCCTCAAGCCAGGTACTCGTAGGCCGGCAGCGTCAAGAATTCGACGAACTCCGGCGCGGTGCTGATCGACAGGAACAGTTCGCCCGCCAGGCCGAAACGGCCGGCGGCGGCGTCGCGAAAGGCTTCGGCCTCCATCGCCTCGCGCAGCCGGGCGAGCTCGTCCGCGACGATTTGCTCGACCAACAGCGCAGTGACCTTCGTGCCGTCGGCGAAGGCCCCGCGCGGATGGCGAATCCATTGCCAGACCTGGGCCCGGCAGATTTCCGCCGTGGCCGCGTCTTCCATCAGGTTGTTGATCGGCACGCAGCCCTGCCCGCGCAGCCAGGCCTCGAGGTACCGCACGCCGACGCTGACGTTCGTGCGCAGCCCCTCGGGCGTGATGGGGCCCTCGGGCACGCGCAGCAAGTCGTCGCGCATGATGACCAGCTCAGGTTCGATCCGCGCGATCTGATTGGGACCGAACATATGGGCATCGAACACGGCCATGGCCACGTGGACCAGGCCGGGATGCGCGACCCAGGTGCCGTCGTGTCCGTCGGTGGCCTCGCGCAGCTTGTCGGCCCACACCTTGGCCAGCGCGCGTTCATTGGCGGCCGGATCGTTCTTGATTGGAATCTGCGCGGCCATGCCGCCCATGGCATGCGCGCCGCGGCGATGGCACGTCTGGATCAACAGCCGCGAGTACGAGCGGAGGAAGTGCGTGTTCATGGTCACCCATGCCCGATCGGGCAGCAGGCAATCGCCCCGCGCGTGGAACTTCTTGATGAAGCTGAAGATGTAATCCCACCGTCCGCAGTTCAGGCCGGCCGAATGATTGCGCAGTTCGTAGAGGATTTCGTCCATCTCGAAGGCGGCCAGGATCGTCTCGATGAGCACCGTGGCCTTGATCGTGCCCGAGGGCAGGCCGAGCGCGGCCTGGGCGGTTTCGAAGACGTCGTTCCAGAGGCGTGCCTCGAAATGGCTTTCCAGCTTGGGCAGGTAGAAGTAAGGGCCCGAGCCTTTGGCCAGCAGGGTTTCGGCGTTGTGGAACAGGAACAGGCCGAAATCGAACAAGCTGGCCGAAATCGGCCGGCCGTCGACCAGCACGTGCGCTCTCATCCAGGTGCCAGCCGCGGGGGCGGACCATGAGCGTGGCCTGCCGCTCTTCGAGCTGATAGCTGCGGCCGTCGCGGCTGGTGTACTCGATCGTGCCCGCCACGGCGTCGCGAAGGTTGACCTGCCCCTCGATCGTGCCCCGCCAGGTCGGCGAATGCGCGTCCTCGAAGTCGGCCATGAACACCCGGCGCCCGAGTTGAGCGCGTTGATGACCATTTTGCGGTCCACCGGTCCGGTGATTTCGACGCGGCGGTCGGCCAGGTCGGCGGGCAGCGGGGCAATGCGCCAGTCGCCCTGGCGGATGTGCGACGTCTCGGGGAGAAAGTCGGGCAGCTCGCCGGCGTCGAGCCGCGCCTGGCGCTCGTGGCGGCGGCGCAACAGGTCGTGGCGCCGGCCGGCGAACTGACGTTCGAGCCGGGCGACGAACTGCAACGCTTCGGGGGTGAGAAGGTGTTCGGCCTCGGGGCCGACGGGGGCCAAGAGCTCGATTCCCGCGGTCGACCGTTTCCAATCGGGTGGCAGCCATCGCAACGATTCCTCGAACTGAAAAAAGGGGCAAGTCCGCGACTCCGCCGGTCACTGTAGCGAGCGGCCCAAGGATTGAATACAATAATCTTTTCAATGGATAGTATTGTCAGAATCAATTAAATGATCAGCATTGAGCACACCTATCATGGAACCGCGAGCCGCCAATCCCCAGTACTACAAGCAGAATCGCCTGCAACAGCTGCGCAGGTTCTGTTACGCGGCCCAGGCGCTGAGCGTCTCGAAAGCCGCCGACCGGCTGCTCTTGAGCCAGCCCAGCGTCACGCTGCAAATCCAGGCGCTGGAGCGCGAGCTCAAGGCGCCGTTGTTCGAGCGCCGCGGGCCGCGGATCAGCCTCACGCCCGACGGCAAGACGCTGTACGAGTTGGCCGCGCCGCTGGTGGAGCAGATCGATCGGCTTGACGACAGCTTTGCGGCGCGCCGCGGGGGCGTCGAAGGGGGCCGGCTCGACATCGCGGCCGGCGAATCGACCACGCTCTACCTGCTGCCGCAGTTCGTCAAGGATTTCTCCGAGCGCTATCCCGGCGTCGAGCTGAAGCTGCACAACGTCACCGGCCGCGACGGCCTGGCGATGGTCCGCGCCGACGAAGCCGACTTTGCCGTGGGCTCGATGCTCGAGCCGCGCGAGGATATCGAATACCAGCCGATGTTCACGTACGACCCGATGCTGATCACGAGCACCGGCCACCCGCTGGCCCGCCGCAAGCGGGTCACGCTCAAGGACGTCGCGCCGTACCCGCTGATCCTGCCGCCCAGCCACCTGACGACGTGGCGGGTCGTCGATTATGCTTTCGGGCAGCATGACCTGCAGTACCAGGTGAAGATGGAGGCCGGCGGCTGGGAAGTCATCAAGAAATACGTCGCGCTGGGCATGGGCATCTCGATCGTCACCAGCATTTGCCTGACCGGCGAGGAAGAGCTGGCGGCGATCCCGCTGTCGCGCTATTTTCCCAAGCGGACCTACGGGCTGGTGATCCGCAAGGGCAAGTTCCTCTCGCCGGCCGCCCAGCGATTCGTCGACTTGATGCGCGAGTCGACGCGCAAGAAGAAGAAATAGCCGCGGGCGTCGCTCCGGCGATACGCCGAGCGGTTTGAGCACGGACTCGCAAAAGTTTTCGCGGGGACACCACTGTGAAGTTCGCTCGGATCGTGTTCGGGGTGGCCGGCGTCTATGGGCTGCTGAACCTGCTGCCGCAATACTTGTTGGAGGAGCGGATCGGCATCGAGGCCCCGCCGGCGATCACGCACCCGGAATACTATTATGGTTTCGTGGGCGTGGCGGTCGCCTTCCAGCTCGCCTTCCTGCTGATCGCCCGCGACCCGGTTCGTTTTCGCCCGATGATGCTGCCCTCGATCGTCGAAAAGCTGGCTTTCGGAATCGCGGTACCGATCCTGTACGTCGGCGGCCGGGTGTCGAGCTTCGTCTTTGCTTTCGCCCTGGTCGATCTGGCGTTCGCGGCGCTGTTCCTCGTCGCCTATCGCCGGACCGCGGGAGCCGCGTCCCAGCAAGGCGGCTGAAATCATGCTCCCGGCGATGCGATGGCCCCGCTATCATGAACGTCCATGGCAAGCTCGCTCTACGAATACGACGTCCTGGTGATCGGCGCGGGGCATGCCGGCACGGAGGCGGCGCTGGCGGCGGCGCGGCTGGGGGCGCGCACGGCGCTGTTGACGATCAACTGCGATACGGTCGGCCAGATGAGCTGCAATCCGGCCATCGGCGGCGTGGCCAAGGGACAGATCGTTCGCGAAATCGACGCGCTGGGCGGGGCCATGGCCCGGGCGATCGACGCCACGGGCATTCAGTTCCGCATGCTCAACCGCCGCAAGGGCCCCGCCATGCACAGCCCGCGGGCCCAGGCCGATAAGAAAGCCTATCAGCTCGAAATCAAGCGCGTCGTCGAAGAGCAGCCGAACCTCACCCTGCGCCAGGAAGTCGTTGAGGACTTGCTGAGCGAAACGGGGCCCGATGGGGCGTGCGTGGTCGGCGTGCGCAGTGCGCGGAGACGCGATCTATCGCGCGCGGGCCGTGGTGCTGACGACGGGCACGTTCCTGCAAGCGCTGATGCACACCGGCGAAGCCAAGACGCCCGGCGGCCGCGCCGGCGAGGGCACCACGGCCGGCATCAGCGGCGCGCTGGCGCGGCTCGGCTTTCAATTGGCGCGCTTCAAGACCGGCACTCCGCCGCGCTTGAACGGCCGCACGATCGACTACGCCAAGACCGAGCTGCAGCCGGGCGATGATGAGCCGCAGCCCTTCTCGTTCATGACCGATGCGCTGGCCGTCGAGCAACTCCCCTGCTGGATCACCTACACGACCGAGGCGGCGCACGAGCTGATCCGCGCGAACCTGCACCGCGCGCCGATGTACAGCGGCCAGATCCAATCGAGCGGTCCGCGCTATTGCCCATCGATCGAAGACAAGGTCGTGCGCTTTGCGGACAAGGATCGGCATCAACTGTTTCTCGAGCCCGAGGGGCGCAACACGCGCGAGGTATACGTCAACGGCATCTCGACGAGCCTGCCCCGCGACGTGCAGGACGCGGTGTTGCGTCTGGTGCCAGGGCTGGAGCGAGCCGAGATCATGCGCTATGGCTACGCGGTCGAATACGACTTCGCCCCGCCCGAGCAGTTGAAAACCACGCTGGAAACGAAGCGCGTGGCCGGCCTGTATTTTGCCGGCCAGATCAACGGCACGACGGGCTATGAAGAAGCCGCAGCCCAGGGCCTGGTGGCCGGGGCCAACGCGGCGCTGGCGCTGGCCGGCGGCGGACCGCTGGTGCTATCGCGCGACCAGGCCTACATCGGCGTGCTCGTCGACGACCTGGTCACGCGCGGAGTCGACGAGCCGTATCGCATGTTCACCAGCCGGGCCGAATACCGGCTGCTGCTGCGGCAGGATAATGCCGACCGGCGCTTGACGCCGCTCGCCCGGCAGTCGGGGCTGGCCAGCGCCGAGCGTTGGAATCGGCTCTTGCGCAAAGAGGCGGAGATTGCGCAGGCCATGCGCACGCTGGACAGCGTGCAAGCCGGCGGCGCGAGCCTGTCGAAGCTGCTCAAGCGGCCCGAGATTTCCTGGAACGATCTTGTCACGCTCCATCCGCCGCTGGGCGCCTGTTCGCTGGAAGCTGCCGAGCAAGTCACGTACGACGTGAAATACGCCGGCTACGTAGCGCGCGCAGGAAGTCGACATCGCACGCCAGCAGCGGCTGGCAGAAAAGCGCATCCCAGCGTCGTTCGACTTTGCGTCGATCGCCCATCTACGCGCCGAGGCCCGCGAGAAACTGGCGCGGGTGCGTCCCGAAAGCCTGGCGCAGGCGAGCCGCATCAGCGGCATCACGCCGGCCGATCTGGCGCTGGTGATGATCCACCTGGGCGGCCGGTAATTGCGCACCCCGGCGGTCTAAAACCGCCCGTTATACGCGGGGGGGGAGAATCTGGCCGTGATTCCCATTCGGGCGGGGTCTGTCGGGCGCACATGGCGCACCAAACACAATTTGGGGGGGCCTGAAAGGCCGCGGAGTCCGAGGTTTTCAACGATTTCGAACGATTGACTTAACCGCCCAATATCAAGAAACTTACGTCGATAATATCCATCTTGACTCGCCTTAAAGCGGGGCTATAATAGGCCTGCATGGCAAATTCGGTAATCTTGGAAGGAACCATACAAACGCACTGCCGACTTAAGCACAGCCAATTGGTCAAGTCATTAGGGACGCAGCAAGCTAAAGGCTAGGTTCCGTCTAGCGTGACATGGAGGATTAGGAGCTTCCGGCGGTTTCTTTAGTCAAGAAATCGCCTTTGGAAGCCCCGCTTAGACTAGCCTGTACCATCGGCTAGGGAGAGGGGTGGTTAGCACTATGAAGACTGTGTTCACGACCGGTGAAGCGGCAAAAATCTGCAAAGTCAGCCAGCAGACGATTATTCGTTGCTTCGACTCGGGACAGCTCAAAGGATTCCGCGTGCCCGGCAGCCGCTTTCGCCGCATCCCGCGCGAACAGCTTTACGCGTTCATGCGGGACAACGGCATTCCGACCGATGCCCTGGAAAGCGGCAAGCGAAAAGTGCTCATCGTCGACGACGACCAGGAACTGGTCGAGTTGATCGTCGACGTGCTCGAAAAGGATGGCCGTTTCGAAGTCCGCACCGTCAACAACGGCTTCGACGCCGGCATGATGGTCAAGGAATATCATCCTGACCTGATCGTGCTCGACGTCATGCTTCCGGACATCAACGGCAAGGAAGTCTGCCAGCGGGTGCGCACCGACAAAAGCATGGACGACGTGCGCATCATCTGCATCTCCGGCATGGTCGAAGAGGACAAGATCGAAGACCTCAAGACGTCCGGCGCCAACGATTTCATCCACAAGCCGTTCGAAGTCGAAACGCTGATCGAGCGGATGTGCGGCTTGCTCGACATCGAGGCCATGACCAGCCGCTAGGCTGGCGTTGGCGCTTGGCTGCAAGCACCGACGGGATGCTGGCACGTCGGCGCCAGGCCGTCGCGCCGGCATCGGTTTTCGGCCAATCCTTGGTGCGCGGGCACACGGCGTCGATTGCCTGATGCCATTGTCGATTCACGCGCCGCCAGCTTGCGCAGGAGCGATTCGAGCGGCTGGCACGCTCGGCGAGAGCACGTGGTGCGCGGCGCTTGGAAGGGGTCGGCTCATGCCCTGGCTTCCGCAGCTTGTCGCAGGCGACGGCCGTCTAAGCCTGCCGCTTTCGGGCCCGGCGGCCGACTTGCTTACCGCGGCGCTCGTGGCCGGCTGGGGCCGCGGCAGACGAGCGGCTCGTCGGCCAGGCCATGTCCGCCGACGCGCCGCTGGCATTGTGGGCCGCCTGCCGTGCTTTCGCGGTCGACGGGGCCGAACCCAGAACCGTCGAACAGTTGGCCGGGTGGCTCGCGCCGCGGGCCGTCGATGAATTGGCGGCGCCGGCGTCCGACGACCCCCGGGCGCCGGAATCGAGTGCCTCGCAAGCATTCCTGGCGGCCCAATCGCTGGGCATCGCCGGCCTGGCCGAACGGCTGGCGAGAGACTTCGACGTCGATCCCCCGACAGCCCAGTTGCTGGGACTGGTGCATGCGGCCCGCCGCTGGCTCGACGAGGCGGCTGGCGAGAGCGTGCGTGGCGAGGAGGTCGCACGCCTTTTGCCCCCTTGGCTCCGAGACGAACTCGAGCAAATCGAGCTGCCGGCGGCGGCCGGCGAGCATACCGCTGCGGCGTGCGTAGCACGAGCGATCGCGCTGGTCGAGAATGGCCCACTGGCGGTCAAGTTGCCGGCCGATTGCCCCATCGATCGCCAGGCGTACGCCTCGCAACTGGCCCTGGCCCGCGTGGCGTGGCTGCGGCCGCCGGCGTGTGGCCAGCCGCGGATTCTGGCCCAACGGCTCCAACGGCTGGCCGAGCTGAGCGACGAGTTCGATCGGACGCTCGAGCGCGAAAAGCTCGACGCGCTCAAAGAGCTGGCCTACGGCGCGGGCCACGAAATCAATAACCCGCTGGCGAATATTTCGGCCCGCGCCAGACGCTGCTGAACGGCGAGAACGACCCCGACCGCCGCCGCGTGCTGGCGGCGATCAACGCCCAGGCGTTTCGGGCCCACGAGATGATCGCCGACATGATGCTCTTTGCCCGGCCGCCCGAGCTGAAACGTGAGGCATTTGATCTGGCGGAACTGGCATCCACGATTTGCGAGGAGCTCAGGCCCCTGGCGGCGAACCAGCAGACGGAGCTGATCTTCGAAACGGCGGTCCGCCCGCTGACGATCATGGCCGACAAGACGCAGATCGCCGTGGCCCTGCGGGCGTTGTGTGCCAACGCGCTCGAAGCGCTGGTGCGGGGCGGCTGCGTGTCGGTAGCGCTGGAAGAGTCATCGCCGTTTGGCGACTTTGTGCAGATTGCCGTCTCTGACAACGGCCCTGGCATCGCGGCCGAAGCGCGGCGCCCCCATCTTCGATCCGTTCTATTCGGGGCGCGAAGCAGGTCGCGGGTTGGGCTTCGGGCTGTCGAAGTGCTGGCGGATCGTGACGATGCACGGTGGTCGGATCGAAGTCGAAAGTCAGCCGAACGCGGTCACGCGTTTCATGATCGCCCTGCCCCGCGGGCCACCCCGTCGCCGGGCTGCTGAGCGCCCTGGGCGACCTTTCGAGTCGCGACGAGAGATCCGCTTCGTCGGCGTTGGTGCCGCCGCGGCAGGCATCGCGTGCTGGCACGGCACCGCGTTTGCACCGGAAAATCGGGGTGGGGACCTTGATGGTCTCGCCGCGGGCGGCTGGGCGAAATGATTTTTTATGGATAGTCAAGCGGTTGCCAGCCGTTGCAAACCGATTTCGTTCAGCTAGATTTGAGTATTGAAATAGGAGGACCCACCCTATGAAGACTCTGTTCGCCGCACTGTTCGCGCTGGGCCTCGTCGGCCTGGCAACGCCCGCTCATGCTCAGTACGTGACGTATTACGCGCCCAACTACATCCCGACGACGAGCTATTACGCGCCGACCACGACGTACTATGCGCCCACGGCCGCGTACTACGCTCCGGCCGTGACGAGCTACTACGCCCCCACGACCGCGTACTACGCACCGGCCGTGACGAGCTATTATGCACCGGCCGTGTCGTATTACGCTCCGGCCGTGACCACCTCGTATTACGCGCCGGCGGTCACGTCGTACTACGCTCCGGCGTACTATGGGGCCTACTACTACCCGACGTATTACCGGCGCGGGCTGTTCCGCCGCTGGTAGCGATCGGCAAAGCGCCGGCCAACAGCGGCTGGCTCTGGACCAAACGAAACAATTTCGACGATGTCGCTGGAACATCCGGCGGCATGCGTCGTTTTGTTTGTCGGCGCGTCGACGCCCTTTTTTGGGTGCTTATTTCGGCAACAGCGCCGCCAGCTCCGGATGCGGTCGAGCGATGACGTCGGCCATGATCAGCTTGCCGCCGAGCCGCTCGACGGTCGCTCGGCCGCTGTCGATGGCGGCTTGCACGGCCGCCACGTCGCCGCGGACGATGATCGTCACGTAAGCGGCGCCGATCTTTTCCTTGCCGACCAGAGTCACGGCAGCGCCTTTGAGCATTTCGTCGGTGGCGTGCAGCGCCGCGACCAGCCCCTGGGTTTCTAGCAGACCGATCGCGTCGTGGAAGCTTTCTTGCGTGCTCATGGGATCGTCCTTTGGGACTCGCGAGTCGTAGATTTCCAACAGCGGATTGAAGACGGGTGGCGCGCTGACCAGCCGCCGGGTCGCCTCGAGCGGGGCCGCCATCACGACCAACTCGGCCGTCGTGCCCATCTGCCTGGCCAGCGCCAGGCCGACCCGGCCCGCCTCGCGCACGTCGCCGGCCGTGCCGGCCAGCTTGATGCACTGCGCCGCGCTATCGCTGCTCTCGATGCCGAGGATCCGCACGCCGGCCGCTTTGGCACAGCGGTCGGCCACCAGCAGAGCCGGCGTCAAGTTGCCGACTTCCAACAGCGCCAGGGCCATGTCCGGGGGTGCTTCTGGTAGCATGGTGGTGGGTCGCGGAGGCGGATCAAGAAAGCGGACAACTGCGGACTATCAAACCATAGGTCGCGTTTCGACGAAAGCCCGCCGCCCCGGACGCCTTCTGCCCGCTCCTGGCGCGATCGACGCCCCTTGCCAGACCACTGGAATCGTGTACGAGGAGGCCACGATGAATCGCGAAAAACGCCGTCCCTGGACGTTCTCGCTGCCGCTGGGGCGATCGCTTGCTGCCATGGCCGTGCTGGTCGCTTGCGGCGTCACTGGCCTGGCCGCTCCGCTGGCTGCCGCGCCGCCGAAGGTGGTCAAGGCTTCGCCCGACGATGGCGACGCGGTCGATCCGGCGCTGGCGACGCTGCGCGTCGAGTTCGATCAGGACATGCGCCGCGCCGGCTTCTCGATCTGCGGCAACGACACCGGCATCTCCGGCAGGCCCGAGTGGAAGAGCGCGCGGGTCGTCGAAGCGCCGCTGAAGCTCGAACCGGGACGCAAATACACGTTGAGCATCAACTGTCCGCGGGCGCAGAATTTCAAGAGCGCCGCGGGCGAGCCGGCCGTTGCCTATCCGATCACCTTTCGCACGCTGGCCGCCGGGGAACAGCCGCAGCCCCCGCTGGCCGACGCGGCAAAGCGGGCCATCGTCAAGCGGCTTCGCGAAGTGATCGATCGCGACTATTCGTACCGTGACCTGCGCGTGGCCGACTGGGACGCGGCGTTTGCCCAACACGCGGCGGCCTTCGAGCAAGCGACGAGCGAACGGCGGCTGGCGGCTGCATTGGCCAAAGCGCTCGAAGGGGCCCGCGACGTTCACCTGACGATCCAGGCGGCCGACGGCGACCTGCTGGCGACGTTTCGGCGGCAGGTGCGTGTCAATTGGTCTCGGCAGCAAATCGAATTGCAAGTTCCCGAGTTCAAGCTGCACCCGGGTGGCGTGGGAGTCGGCCGCTTCGCCGAAGGCATCGGCTACATCCTCATCGGCAGTTGGTCGCTCGAGCCCGCCCAGCTCGAGCCGGCCTTTGCCGCCCTCAAGACATTCGGCGACGCGCCGGGCATCGTGATCGACGTCCGCCCGAACGCCGGCGGCAGCGAATTGCCCGCCCGGGATTTCGCCGGCTGTTTCATTCGCCAGGAGGCCGTCTACTCGCGACACAAGACTCGCGACGCCTCGGCGGCCGACGGCTTCAGCGGCCCGGTCGAGCGGCGGATCAAGCCAAACGCCGACCGGCCGGCCGTGAGCGTGCCTGCGGTGGTGTTGATCGGCCCGGCCACGATGAGCAGTTGCGAGTCGTTCGTGCTGATGATGCGTGCCGCGGGCGCCAAGCTGGTCGGCGAGCGGACCTACGGCAGCTCGGGCAACCCGAAATCGCACGATCTGGGCGGCGGCATCCGCGTGGCCGTTCCCAGTTGGCAAGACCTGCTGCCCGACGGCACCTTGCTGGAAGGCCGCGGCATCGACCCCGACATCAGCATCCCCCCCGGCGTCGACGACCAGTCCGGCAGCGACCCAACGCTGGACGCGGCGCTAGCGTATCTGCGAAAGAAATGACGCACCTGACAAATGCGGATTTCACTGAAGAAACTCTGCTGGACCATTGGCATCGTGGTTGCAGTTGCGGCCGTGCTGGGTGCGGTGGCCGGCGTAGCGTACACGTGGCGGGCTCAGTCGCGGCTCAACGGTGAGCTAGCCATCCTGCGCGCGATGAATCAACCGCTCGAATTGAAGGACCTTGCACAAGATCCGATCGCGCCAGAAGAGAACGCGGCAACCTGGTTGGCACAAGCCCGCGACGCCCTTGATGCGATCGAAAAGGTGTTGGACTCGTTGGATGAGCCCGACCACGATGCGTTGAATCGAGGCGAAATCACGCCCGCGGTCAGGGCGGCGATGGAGGCGGTTCTGCTCGAGCATCCGGGCGTTCTGGAGCTGGTCGAAAAGTCAGCTCAATGTGAAGACGCGAAGTTTGAACTCGATCTGGAGAACGGGACCGACGGGTTTTATGAGGCTTTCGGAAGATTCGCCCAACCGTCGCGAACAGCGGTTAGCGTTTTGTATTACCGCGCATGCGGCAAGTTGCGGACGGTCGCCCGGACGACTCATTACGCACGGCCATCTCGATGTTCCGCATCGCCCGACACGACGAGCGTGAGCCCGGAATGACAGGTGCTCTGATCGCGGTGGCTGGCCGTGAGCGGGCAGTCCACGCGGCCGACTTGGCGTTACGGGCCGGTCCAACTTCGCCACAGCTTCGCGCCGAGCTTGATGCCGAGCTGGCCCGTCTCGACCCGCCTAGGCTTTGGCGATCGGCGTTGGCCGCCGACCGCGCAGTTGGATCGGAACACTTTCGTGAGTTCTACGGCCCGCGTGTTTCCAGGGAGGTGATCTGGCGAACCACATTTGCCACGGACTACTACGCGTTTCTCACGAGACTCGATGCCGCAATGGATATCATCGACCGCCCATTTGCCGACAACGAAGCGCAATTGCAGGCGCTCCGCGATCGACGCGATGGCGGTGTGCTCACTGTCTTATTGACGTCTGATGCCACGTCATTTTTGAGTGCGATGTGCCGAGACATGGCACTTGTCCGTTCCTTACGCGTTCTCAATGCGATTATCGACGGCGAGCCAGCCGACTCGCCCGATGCATCGCCTCTAGCCACGCTCGATCTGCCCGCGGAGGTCAAAATCGATCCGTTCGACGGTCAGTCACTGCGAATCAAGAAACTTCCCAGTGGCTGGCTGATCTATTCGATCGGGCCTGATTTGAAGGACGAGGGCGGGCGCTGAATTCCTATCGCGACACTGGTCTGGGGCCACCAGCAACCTGGGCGCCGCCGGATTCCCACGCAGAGTGAGGTCGGCGAGCGAACGTACGGCAGCTCCGGCAACCCGCGCTGGCGTATCTGCGAACCCAGCGCAAGCACATAGCAGCCGTTCTTCTTTCCTGCCTACGGCCTCCAGCCTCCAGCCTCCCCCCTCACGCCAGCCCGCGCTCTTTCAATTCCGCCAGCACGCCGCGGCACGATTCGGCCGATCTGCTCGGGGTCGACGCGCTCGGCGCCGACGGGGCAGCCGCCGACGGGTTCGTCGGCAAAACCTTCTTCGGCTAGCAGGCAGGCCAGCGTGCGGGTGATCGTTTCCATCTTCAGATGCTGGCCGGCCGAGTAGGGCTGGCGGCTGTCGCCGGCGTCGATGCCGCGCAATTTCGAGCCCCGCCCGAAAACCTTCGGGGAAGTCGGCCGAGAGGATCATGGCGTCGAACAACGTGACCAGCTTGAATTGCAGCTCGCGGGCCTCGTCGATCTGGCGGGCCACGGTCAGGTCGTACAGCTTGCGCGTCACCTCGGGCACGATGCCGCTGGTGGCGTTGGTGCCGCCGTCGCAACCGATCAAGTAGCATCGGCATCAGCGCCGAATCCCAGCCGGTCAGGAAGGTGAAATCGGGCCGGTTGGGCCGCACGGCCTGGATCATGCGAATCATGTGCGGCAGGTCGCCCGACGAATCCTTGATCGCCACGACGCGCTCGCACTCCTCGCTCAGCCGTTGCACGGTGGGCACGTCGATCGGCGAAGCGAACATCGGGAATGTTGTAGAGCGTGACGTCGACCGGGCGTGTTGTCGCCGATCTCCTTGAAGTAGGCGTACACGGCGTCGGGGCTGAGCTTGTAATAGAACGGCGACACGATCGCCACGGCCCGCACGCCCAGCCCGTGGTAATATTCGCAGGCCTTGATCGTTTCGCGGGTGTTGGCCTCGGCGGCGCCGGCCAGGATCGGCACGCGGCCTGCCGTCTGGTCGACCATGATGGCGATGATCCGCCGGCGCTCTTCGGGCGTGAAACGGGTGAACTCGCCGGTCGAGCCGTTGGGATACAGCCCGTGAACGCCGCGCTCGATCAGCCAATCGGTATAGCGGCGCAGCTCGGGCTCGTTGATGTCGCCGTGGTGGTCGAGCGGCACGATGTTGGGCGTAAAAATTCCTGCGAGCTTGGCGGGCCTGGCCATGGGAGGGAAAGACCTGTTGGTGAGTGGGTTCGTGGCTGCGCGAGTGCTGGGCCTGGTGGTAGAATCAACGATGCGCGATGCCTTGGCCGCCAGGCAACTTCGGGCACGACGTCGGGGGGCGATGCGAGCTCGTCAAGGGGGCCGGTTAGATAACCTTACCTTGCGAACGGCGCCGGGGCGAGCCAGTGGACCGCCGTTTCCGCCCGTCGAGAACGTTCAGTTTCCGGGAATCGTTTCTATCCGTGGCCCGATCGCGAAACCTCCGAACCGGTGAACCGGGCCCGCGGCCGGGCATGCCGGCGTCGGTCGCAACCGAACCGCTGAAGCTGGCGTTGGTCTGGCTGTGGCTGGCGGTGTATGCCGCGTTGTTTTTCTTCGCGCCGCTCTCGGCGGCGCCGCCGGCCTGGCGGGGGCCGTTCGCCCGCTGGCGATTTTTCCTGTTGCTGTTGTTGCCCGATGAATTGTGGCAGTCCTGGACGCGCGACGCCTCGTGGCACGCATTGCAACAGCGAACGACGATCGTCGCCCTGGCGGCGGCGATCTTTGTCGTTGCCTGGGCGGCTGGGTGGCTCGCCTTGCGCGGGCTGCGCGTCGACCAACGGCTGTCGCGGCTGGAGCGATTCGTGTTCGCCGCGGGCGTGGGCTTGAACCTGGTGTCGCTGGCCACGTTGGCCGCCGGGCTGGCCGGGTGGCTGCGCGTCGAGCCGTTCGCGGCGGCGGGCGCGGCGGTCGTCGCAGCCGCTGGGTTTGTCCGCTGGCGCTGCCGCGAACCATTGGCGGTGCACGATCTACCAGCGAATTCATCCGAGGAAAGCGACGGCCTTTTCGTCGGTCGTGGTTGGCTATGGCTGGCCGCGCCTTTTGTCGTGGCGATCGCGCTGGGTGCAATGCTGCCGCCGCTCGACTTCGACGTCCGCGAATACCACCTGCAAGCGCCGAAGGAATTCTATCAAGCCGGGCACATCGGCTTCGTTCCCCACAACGTCTACGCGAACATGCCCCTGGGCGCGGAAATGCTCAGCCTGGCCGGCATGGTGGTGGCCGGCGACTGGCCGACGGGCGGCGCTGGTTGGCAAGCTGCTGATCGCGTCGTTCGGGCCGCTGGCGGCCCTGGGCTTGCTGGCTGCCGGCCGGCGGTTCTTCACTCCCTCGGCTGGTCGAATCGCGGCGCTCGTCTACCTCGCGACGCCCTGGATCGCGCTGGTCTCGATCCAATCGCTGATCGACGGCGCTTTTGCCTTTTATCTGCTGATGGCCCTCTATGCTACGCTGGCCTGGCAGCAGGCCCGCCACGACGATCCGCTGCGCACGCGCTGGTTGGCTCTGGCCGGGTTTCTGGCCGGCGCGGCCGTGGCCTGCAAATACCCGGCAGTTGTTTATTGCGTGTTGCCGCTGGCGGCGTGGATCGCCTGGCGCACCGCTGGTGCCGCGCGGGCCGCGTCGGTCAAGACGCCGTCCCCTTCGAATCGGCCGGCGTGGCTGGCTCGGGCCAGGCCGTTCGGCGTCTTCGCACTCTGCTGCGCGGTGGGCTGCGGGGCCTGGTTCGTAAAGAACGCCGTGCTGACGGGCAACCCGACCTACCCCCTGCTCTACCGCGTGTTCGACGGCCGCACGCGCACCGCCGAGAAGGACCAGCAGTGGAGCGCCGTACACCGCCCGCCGAATTTCGACCCTCGCGACCTGGCCGCGCGGCTGGCCGGCATCGGCCTGACGAGCGATTGGATCAGCCCGCTGGCGGCGCCGCTGGTGGTGCTGGCGATCGTCGGCCGGCGGCAGCGACGGCTGGTTTGGGGCCTGGCGGGCTATTGCGGCTTCGTATTTCTCTGTTGGTGGCTGTTCACGCATCGCATCGACCGCTTCTGGGTGCCGATCCTGCCGGTCGTCGCCCTGCTGGCCGGAGTCGGCGCGACGTGGGACCGTTCGCGCGCCTGGCGACTGACCGCGTGGTGTGCCGTGCCGCTGGGGCTCTTGTTCGGCTTGCTGGTGATCGCCGGCGGCGCGCTGGGCAACAACAATTACCTGGCCGATCTCGACACGCTGCGCGTCGATGGCGAGCGGGTCGAGCCTTGGCACTTGTACTTGAACGAACATCGCGACGACGTCACGTGCGCGCTGTTGGTTGGCGATGCCGCGCCCTTCGATCTCGACGTGCCCGTGCTCTACAACACGGTTTTTGACGACTCGATCTTCGAAGACCTGGCGCGGGGGCGGACTGCGGCCGAGATTCACAAGGCGCTGGCCGAACGGCACGTCTCGCACGTGCTGGTTGCCTGGCACGAGATCGCGCGGTACCGCGCGCCGGGTAACTACGGCATCAGCAATTTTTTTCAGCCGCGGGTGTTCAAGGATCTGGTCGCGGCCGGCGTGCTGGAGGAAGTGCCGCACCCGGCGGGCGATACCGATCAAATGTTCCGCGTGACACCGCTATCGCCTGGCGGCAAGCAGCCTCGCGGCCAGTAAGGGTTACAGCCAGGCGGGCATTGAGCTGTCCGGACGGGCGTCAATTGGTCGCTTTTGGCGCAGCGGCTTCGAGGCGCTTGAGGCTTTCGGCTGCGCGCGTGGTTGGGATCGAGGCTGAGGACGGCTTTGTACGCCGCCGCGGCGGCGGCGGCCTGGCCGCGCCGTTCCAGCACGGCCCCCAGCCAATAGATGGCGTCCCGGTTGTAGCGGTCGAGATCGAGCGCAATGCGCAGTTGGTGCTCGGCGGCAGCCAGCTCGCCTGCCGCGACAAAGGCGCGGGCCAGGTCGACGCGAAAGGCGACGTTCAGCGGCTGCAGGCTGACCGCGGTTTTCAGCGGCTCGAGCGCCTCTTCGGACCGAGATGAATCGAGCAGCATCGTGCCCAGCTTGTCTTGCGCCAGGGGCGAAGCGGGGTTGACGGCCAGGGCCTGGCGGACCCGCTCGATGGCCGCGTCGTGCTGGCCGGCGCCCCACAGCGCGACTCCCAAGTTCAACAAGGCGCCGGCATTGTCGGGCCGCAGAGCCAGGGCTTGCTCGAAATGTTCGATCGCATCGTGGAACCGCTCTTGAAAGTTGAGCATGATGCCGTAGTGCACGTGGGCCACCGACCGCTCGGAATCCGTCAACTGGCCGGCCAGCGCCCGTCGGATCTCGGCCTCGCCCTCATCGACCTGCCCGGAAAGAAACAACGCGGTGCCCAGGCGGATATGCGTGGCGGGCTGGCGGGGATTGATTTGCAGAGCGCGGCGATAGTGATCGACCGCCAGCGCGAACTGGCCTTGGCGCTGCAAGCCGTAGCCCAGGTTGACGTGCGCCGCCCAGGCCTCGGGGTTCGCGGCGATCGTGTCCTCGTAGAGCGTCGCCAGGTCATGGTAGGCGGCCGTCCGCGCGCGCGCGACAACCGCCAAGGGCGCCAGGATGGCCACGGCCAAAGTCGGCGCCAGCCACGCGGCCCGCGGGCCCGCGCGCCGCGCGCCCAATGTGAGGGTCGCGGCGGCCAGCGCCAACAGCGCGATGCAGGCGTGGTATTGGAAGTGATCGGCCACGAACGAAAACAGAAACGGATAGACGTTGAAGAAGCCCAGGGCCGGCACCAGCACGCCGCAAAAGATCAGCACGGCCGCCAGCGGTCCGCGTCCGAGCCGCCGCCGCGCCGCAAACAGCATCGCGATGACCGCCAGCGCGGCCGCCGGAAACAAGTATTGCCACCAGGCGCCCGCATCGATCGTCCAACGCGGATAGAAGAAGACCAGCGGATAGGGCCAGACGAGCTTGCCGGCATAGAACCAAACGGCTCGCCCCGCGATCAGCGATCGATCGACCAGCGAAAGGTCCCACTCCGCGCCGCTGGCGCCGACGAAGGTGCGATCCATCCACACGGTAACGAGCCCCATCGCCACGCCGATGCCAAAAACGGCGCCAACAGGGCCACGTCGCGCCGCGAGATGCCGCGCTTCCACCAGTAAATCACCAGCAGCACGGCCGGCAGGCTGGCCGTCACGGTCTTGCTGGCCAGTGCCCCCAGATAGAGCACCAGCGCCAGCGCGTACCACAACCAGCGACCACGGCTGGCGCTGGCCGCTTGGGCAGATGCTCGCGCGTCGGCAAGTTCCGGCGGCGAAAAATGAAGATAGGCCAGCATCGAGCCCAGCGCCAACGCGCACGACAGCACGTTCTTGCGCTCCGTGACCCAGGCCACGCTCTCGACGCAAACCGGGTGGACGGCAAACAGCGCCGCGCCCAGCCACGCGCCGGGCACTGCCAGCCGCGCGAGCAGCCGCCATGCCAACAAGGCCGTGGCGGCGTGCAACAGCAGATTCACCGCGTGGTAGCCGACCGGCTGCCTGCCCCAGAGCTGATGTTCGAGCCAGTAGCTGGTATGCACCAGCGGATAGTACTGTGGGACGGCGCCCAGCTTGAACCAGATGTCAACCAGCCCCGAGAGGGAATCGAGCGTGGGATTCTCCTCCACGTACATGTCGTCGTCCCAGATGAAACCGGCGCCGAGCGTTGGCAGGTAGACAATCACCACCAACAGCACGATCGCCGCGGCGCCCAGCCAAACGCTCAGCGGCAGCGTGGGGCGCGCCGAGGGTGCGACAGCTTGCGAGCGATTCGGGCGCGTGGCGAGTTTGGACATTGGCGAAGGCAAGCCAACGGTAGTGCGAGACGGGACGAACGTCCTCGGCCGAGCGAAACACGCGATGATCGTCCGCTGGCAAGTCCCTATTGTACCTGCGTCGTGCGCAACAGGCGCGTGGCAACCGCACTGAACTTGCCCATTCTGCGAACTTCGCATAAGCTGCGTCTATCTCCGGCACGCGGCCGGAGCGCAGGCGTTGGCGACACGGATGTTTTCTTGGGGGAATGCGGAATGGAATCGAACCCGCCACATCGCGGTTATTCCCTCCATGGCGAGCAGCCGCCCGCGACGGCGCCAAACCCTTGGGCCACCGATGGCGAAACTTTCGCGGCCGCCGGCCGTGCCGTCGTGCGCACGCGAGACTGGCTGCTGGCGGCGCAGCTGGCCGACGGGCATTGGGTAGCCGAGCTCGAAGGCGACACGATCCTCGAGAGCGAATACATCCTGCTGCTGGCGTTTCTCGGCCGGCACACGTCGCCAACGGCCAGCAAGGTCGCCCGCTACTTGCTCGACAGCCAGTTGCCGGCCGGCGGCTGGACGACGCACCCCGGCGGTCCGGTCGACATTAGCGGCAGCGTCAAAGCTTATTTCGCGCTGAAGCTTAGCGGACACGATCCCGACAGCGAGCCGCTCCAGCGGGCCCGCCGCGCGATCCTGGCCCATGGCGGCGCCGACTGCGTCAACAGCTTCACGCGGTTCTACCTGGCGCTGTTGGGCCAGATCTCCTACGACCACTGCCCCGTGGTGCCGCCCGAGGTTGTCCTGTTGCCGGGCTGGGCACCCGTGAATTTGTACCGGGTCAGTGCCTGGACGCGGACGATCCTGGTGCCGCTGTCGATCATGTCGGCCTGCCGGCCGAAGACCGAGTTGGACGCGCGGCTGGGCATTTCCGAATTGTTCATCAAGCCGCCCGACCAGTGGCCCGCGCTGCGCTGCCGGGGCTCAAGGGTGGCACCGGCCTGCTGAGCTGGGACCGCTTCTTCCGCCTGGTCGATCAGGGGCTCAAGGGCTGGCAACGGCTTGGCTGGCTGCCGCTCAGGAAGCGGGCGCTCGAAGCGGCCGAAGCGCTGGATGCTCGAACGGTTCGCCGAGAGCCAAGGATTGGGCGCGATCTTCCCGCCGATGATCTGGAGCGTCATCGCGCTGCGATGCCTGGGCTACCGCGACGACAGTCCGGAAGCTGCGTTACTGCCACGAGCATCTCGAAGGCTTGATGATCGAAGAGCAGGATGCGATCCGCCTGCAGCCGTGCAAGTCGCCGGTGTGGGACACCGCGATCACGCTGCGGGCCCTGACGGCCGCGGGGCTCGATGCTCGACGCCGGCGGCCCAGCGGGCGGTCGACTGGCTGGTCGAACGCGAGATTCGCCGCCGCGGCGATTGGGCCGAAACCGTCAATGCCGAGCCGGGCGGCTGGTGCTTCGAATATGCCAACGCTTTCTATCCGGACGTCGACGACACGGTGATGGTGCTGATGGCGCTAGCCGCTCAGCTTGAACTGGCCGAAGCCCCCGGCGACGGCTCGGGCGAATTGCGCGTGATCGAACGGGCCGTGGCGGCGGGCGCGGCCGAAGCCCGGCAACGGATCGCGAAGCTCGACCAGGTCGCCAGTGCCAGTGCCCGCGCCCTGCAGTGGGTGCTGGCGATGCAAAATCGCGACGGCGGCTGGGGGGCTTTCGATCGCGACAACGACCGCGAGTTTCTATGCCAAGTGCCGTTTGCCGATCACAACGCGATGATCGACCCCAGCACGCCCGACCTGACGGCCCGCGTGCTGGAGATGCTGGGGCACTCTGGCCGCCGCCTGGGCGACCCGGTCGTCGACCGGGCCGTGGCCACCATCCGGCGGACGCAAGAGCCGGACGGCGCCTGGTTCGGCCGCTGGGGGGTCAATTACGTCTACGGCACCTGGCAGACGCTGGTCGGGCTGGCTGCCGTCGGCGTGGCGGCGGACGATCCGATGATGGTCCGCGGCGCCGATTGGCTGGTGGCCCATCAGCAGCCGTCGGGCGGATGGGGCGAAACGCCCGACAGCTACGCCGACCCGGCACTGCGGGGCCGCGGGCCGACGACGGCCTCGCAAACGGCCTGGGCCTTGTGGGGCCTGGTAGCCGCCGGCCGCGCGTCGAGCCCGCGGCCGTAGCGGGCGGCCGGCTATCTGCTCGATCATCAGCGCCCCGACGGCACCTGGGAGGAATTGCAGTTCACCGGCACTGGTTTTCCGCAAGTGTTCTACCTGCGTACCACTACTACCCGATTTATTTCCCGCTGCTGGCCTTGGCGGCGTCGGCGCCGCGGGCTGCGGGGCCTCGATTTCGCCGCAGGCGAGTGCAAGCCGTGGCGGCCGTGGAACACGTTATCAACCGCTAGAACACGAACGCAGGACGGCCCAATGAGATTTCCTTTCTCGCTGACGCGCACGATGGCCGGCTACTTGCTGCGCAAAAAGCTCGCTGGCGAAAAGCGGTTTCCGCTGGTGCTGATGCTCGAGCCGTTGCACGCCTGCAACCTGACCTGCACCGGCTGCGGGCGGATTCGCGAGTATGACTCGACGATCAAGGACAAGCTGACGGTCGACGAATGCCTGGCGGCGGTCGACGAGTGCGGCGCGCCGTGCGTGAGCATCTGCGGCGGCGAGCCGATGATCTATCCGGCGATCGAAGAGCTCGTGGCCAAGATCCTCGAGCGCAAGAAGCACATCTACCTCTGCACCAACGGCATGTTCACGCGCAAGAAGCTGGCCGGCTTCCAGCCCACGGATCGCTTCTTCTGGAACGTGCACCTCGACGGCATGGAGGCGACGCACGACATGGCCGTCGAGCGCGAGGGGGTCTTCAGCGAGGCGATCGAAGGCATCAAGGCCGCCAAGGACGCCGGGTTTTTGGTCTGCACCAACACCACGATCTACAAAGAGACCGACATGCACGAGATCGCCGTGCTGTTGGAGTATCTCACCGAGCTGGGCGTCGACGGCTTCATGATGTCGCCCGCCTACGGCTACGCGGCCGTCGAGCAGACGAACCCGCTGGGGCGCAGCAGATCTTCATGACCCGCGACGACATTCACGCAAAATTCCGCCAGGCCAAGCAACTGCTGCGCCGGCTACCGCCTGAACACCTCGCCGATCTACCTGGAGTTCTTCCGCGGCGAGCGCGAGCTGCGCTGCGCCGCCTGGGCCAACCCCACGCGCAACCTCAAGGGCTGGAAGGGCCCCTGCTACCTGATCACCGACGCGCATCACGAGACGTATCGCGACCTGATCGACAACACCGATTGGGACCAGCTCGGCCGCGGCAACGATCCGCGCTGCGAAAACTGCATGGTCCACTGCGGCTTCGAGCCGGCCGCCGTGCTGGGCGTCAACCGCCGCCTGGGCGACACGCTGAAAATGGCGCTGTGGCAGCTGAGCTAGGGCCCGCTGCGGATTCTCCGTGCGACCAGTTCTCGAAACGCTTCGAGGCTTGCCGCGTCGACAAAGGCGCGTTTCGGTACGACGTAGAACTGACTTTCGGAAATATAGAGCAGGACCACGCGATTATTCTCTTTCCAGCCCAAAAAGTCCTCCCAGGGCACAGTCGCGCCGCCGTGCAAACTTCGTGTGGACGCCCCCTGATCGTTCCACGAGATCTCGACGTCGTGTTGCAGTGCTCGCTGTTTGCGAATCGCTCGGCGTGCTTTCAAAGGTAGAGTTAAAACGACAAGTATCATGCCCAGGACGATGCCCACGGGAAGCCCAAACAGCACCACGAGGCTCAACGTCGTGATCGTCGAAGCCCCGCTAACTGCTGACGCGATGGTGGCTACAATTAACACAAACCCGACGACCATAATCCATCCCAGACGTTTGCGGGTCGGCCTCAGATGTAAGCGCTGAGCCGAGACGAGATCTGGCGCCTCGTACTTGATGTGAATGGTCGAGTCCACGTCGGCAGCCCGATCCGAACGGTTCCCTTGCCCGCGAGCAACACCGCGGCATGGACTAAGATAATAGCTTGGACCACGTCTTGCGAGCAGACTCGCAAAAACCCCGAGATATTGCCGGAGTTCATGTTCCAATCCCTGCTTCGTAATTGGCTGCTCGGTCAGGCGCACGACTCGCTGCGCGGGGCAGCTTCTCAGGCGGCTGGCGCTGCCGCGGAACCGCAGGCGGCCGCCGAACAGGGTCCGCCCGAACCGCAGCCGCCGCCGGTTTGCCACGTGGGGCTGGTGTTCGCGCTGGGCATCGAAGCCGGCGGGCTGGTCGATCGGCTGAGCGGCGTCGTGGCCACGCACGGCGCGGGATTCGTCGCTCGCGAGGGTGGGCTGGCGGGCAAGCGGCTCGTCGTCGTCGAGTCGGGCGTCGGCGCCGAGGCCGCGGCACGGGCCACGCGGGCCCTGATCGTCGGCCACCATCCGCGGTGGATCATCTCGACGGGTTTTGCCGGCGGACTCGATCCGCGGTTGGCGCAAGGCGATATCTTGATGGCCGACGAAATCGTCGACAGCCAGGGGCGCAAGCTGGCGATCGATTTTCGCCTGCCGCACGGCGCGGCACAAATGCCGCGCGGATTGCACGTGGGCCGGCTCGTCACGGTCGAGCGCATCGTCGGCGAGCCGGCCGCCAAGCAGGCATTGGCCGAGCACCACGCCGCGCTGGCCGTCGACATGGAATCGTGGGCCGTGGCCGACGTGTGCCGCGAGGAGAAGATTCGCTGCCTGGCGATCCGCGCGATCAGCGACCCGCTGGAACGGGCCCTGCCGCGCAACATCGACAACCTCGTCAAGCGCAAGAGTACCGCCGGCCGACTGGGCGCCGCCGCCGGCGCGATCTTCGCCGCCCGTCGAGCATCAAGGACATGTGGCAGCTCAAGGAAGACGCCCTGGTCGCCTCCGAGCGCTTGGCCAACTTCCTGGCCGGCATTGTCGCGCAGCTCGATTGAGCGGTGCCGACGTGGCCCCATTCCCGATTCGTCGGCTTTGCTGCATAATTGCGGCTTGCACCTGCTTCTGTCTGGAATCGTAGAAAGATTTTGCCGCCATGGTTCGTACTCGTTTCGCTCCCAGCCCGACCGGTTATTTGCACATTGGCGGCGTCCGCACGGCGCTGTTCAATTGGCTGTTTGCGCGGCGGCATGGCGGGCAGTTCCTGCTGCGGATCGACGATACCGACGCAGAGCGCAACGTCGAGGCGGCGCTGGCCCCCATCCTGCACGGGTTTCGCTGGCTGGGCATCGATTGGGACGAAGGCCCCGAAGTCGGCGGACCGTACGCGCCCTACTATCAATCGCAGCGCCTGGCCGCAGCTACCAGGCGGCGGTGGAGAAGCTGCTGGCCGGCGGCTTTGCCTATCGCGACTATGCCACGCCCGAAGAAATCGCAGGCCGAGCGCGAAGCCGCCGCAGGCCGAGAAGCGGCCGTTCCTCTACAGCCGCCGCTGGATGGCCGAAACGCCCGCCGAGCAGGCCGCCTTCGCGGCCCAGGGACGCCAATCGGTCGTGCGGCTCAAGATGCCGCGCGAAGGCAAGCTCACGATCGACGACCTGGTGCGCGGGCAAGTCGAGTTCGAATGGGCCCGCGAGCAGGACCACGTCATCCAGCGGGCCGACGGCACGTGCCTGTATCACCTGGCCAGCGTGGTCGACGATTACGATTTCCAGATCACGCACGTCATCCGCGCCGAGGAGCATCTGTCGAACACGCCGCGGCAGATCTTCATCGCCCAATCGCTCGGCTATCCCCTGCCGGCTTACGCCCACCTGCCCTACGTGGCCGAGCCGGGCAGCAAGAACAAGCTGAGCAAGCGGAAGCTGGAGAAATACCTGAAGAACCGCGACTTCGCCCTGGTCAACGAGCATGGGCTGGCGATTGCCAAGGCGCTGGGCCTGCAGACGTCGGACGAGACGTTCAACCCCGTGATCGTCGACTTCTACGAAGCAGGTCGGCTACCTGCCCGACGCGATCATCAACTACCTGCTGCTGTTGGGCTGGTCGCTCGACGACAAGACCGAGTTCATCTCGCGCGAGCAGATGATCGACAACTTCTCGCTCGAGCGGGTCACCAAGGCGCCGGCCAGCTTCGATCCCAAGAAGCTGTGGGCCTTCCAGGACCATTACATGCAGGCCCTGCCCACCAAGCAGAAAGTGGCCGCGATGCTCAAGTACCTGCAACGGGCGGGCCTGGTGCCGACACCGGCGCCGTGCGAAGTCGGGCCCAAGCTGACGCGGATCGTCGAGGCGGCCGGCGACCGGCTGAAGGTGTTTGGCGACATCATCGCCTACGCCGACTTCTTCTTTCTGGCCGAAGTCGTTTACGACGAAAAAGCGTTCGAGAAGAATTTGAAAAGGCCGGGAGCCGCCGAGCTGCTGGCACGGTTTCGCGAGGCGCTGACGGCGGTCGAGCCGTTCGACGTCGCGCAGCTCGAAGCGGCGCTGGCGGCGTTCGTCGAGCGCGAGCAGATCAAGACCGGCGACGTCATCCACGCCGTGCGCGTCGCCGTAACCGGCAAGCCCGTGGGCCCGGGACTGTACGATTGCCTGGAGATCCTCGGCAAGCCGACGAGCCTCGAGCGGATCGACCGCGCATTGGCCCGAGCGGCAGCCCCCTGAACCCACCAACGGCATGAAGCCACGATGGAAGAAGGCAAGAGGAGAAGAGAAGCCGCTCAGAAGGCGAAGGATGTGAAGTAGTAGTCGCGGGGCTCGGTGGGATCGAAGTTCGAGACGGTCACGACTTCGTGCAGCGTGCAGCGGCGCTTGGGTCCCTGTTCGTCCCAGCATTCGATCCGCTTGACCAGGGCCGCGCCTTCGTGCATGCCTTCGTAGGCGATGCGGCCGCGGCGGAGCCGCTGGCTTTCGCCGCTGCCGGTGACGCGGTAATACTCGCGCAGGGCCCAGCCTTCCTGGGGCGACAGCAGGAAGTACGACGGTGATGCGCCCGCCGCGCCGCCGTGTTCGTCGAACACGACCCGCACCAGCTCTTCGCCGTCGTGGTGGATGCGCTGGCTCGATACCACGCGGATTCCCGAACCTTGGAGCAATTCGAGCACGGTCCCCTGCCCGGCCGCCTTGAACGGCGACATCAGCGGGCAGAGGGTTTCGATTCGCGCCTCGGACTTCGCCGTAGCCCAACTGGCGGGCGTCTTCGAAGAACTTGGCCTTGGGGCCGCGCAGGTTTCCAACGAGCCCACCGGCGTGGCGACGTAAGTCATCACTTTGCCGATCGTCGCGTCCATGTTCTCCTGCGCGAGGTTCGTGATGTCGAGCCGCAGCCGCTTGCCCGAGGCGCGCAGCACGCAGTGCTGCTCGATCCGCTTTCCTTGCTGCGGGTATTCGCGCAACAGGGTGCCGGTGACCGTGGCGTGGCTGTAGCAGCGGGTGAATTCGGCGGTGGCGGCCTGGTATTGCCGGACGAATTCGCTCGGCAAGTCAGCCGCCGAAGCTCTGGTAACGGCGCCGCCCAGCGCGAGGCTCAACGTTAGACAACCGATGCCCGGCAACCGCAGCGTCATGATCTGGCGTCTCCTTGAATTCATCGGCCGCCACCGAGGCCACCAACCAGCGTCCTTGAAAGTCTAGATCATGGCACGGCGCCAGAGAGGGCGTCGCGCGATGCCACTTCGGACGACCCGGTCAGCGTGGGCCTGGGCATCGAGTGCGGACCACGAGCGCCCCAGGGAATTTATCGACTGGCGATCGGCCACGGCTTGGCGGAATCCGCGGGCCTTGGGCCGGTTTTACCGGCTTAACGGGGCTTGCGGAGCATGGCCCAAATGGGCAGCGGATGGCCGGGCACCGTGCTGTGGCAGGAAATCTCGAAACCGTGCCGCTGGTACAGCCGGACATTCGATTCGCGGTGGGTTTCCAGATAGCAGGCGAGCCGCGCCGCGTCGGCCCGCTGGAGAATCGGCTGCATCAGCGCCCCGCCCACGCCTTTACCCTGCTGTTGCGGCTCGACGCCGATGGCCGCCAGGTACCAGTGCGGCTCGGCGGCGTACTGGTGATGCAGCTTGCGCGCCACGTTGTCGTAAGCCACCAGGCGGTTGAAGCCGCGCAGCCCGAAGTGCAGCGGCAGCTTCAACATGCCGGCGGCGATTTGCCGCGCGAGCGTGAAGTCGGACGCGGGCGGAAGCCAGCAGGCGGCGCCGACGACGTCGCGCGTCACCGACACCTCGCCGTAACGGAGACAATCCCAGAGGATCGCGCCATAGACGCAGGCCACGCCGGGCCCGCGGCGACGATCGTTGGGCGCGGCATAGACCATCAGGTTGTAGTCGAAGAACGCGCGAGCCAGCGCCGTGCGGGCACGGTCGTAGCCGCTCGGCTGGAGTCGATCGATCGTGTCGAGCGTGGCCAACTGCAAATCCCCGCGCCGAGTCCTCGAGCATGCATCGGATGAGCACGGTGCGAACTGTCCATTCACGGACCTCGGAGACGGTATTATCGGCCGTGCCAGAATCGCACGCAAGGCGGCACCATCGGCATCCCGTGGGCATGCATTTCGGCGAAAAAATCGTCGCGCGCTTGGGCGGTTCGCGCGCGAATGATCCTTTGGCGACCGGCGGGGGCAATTTCGATCCGCGCACTGTTGACTTGCGGTAATACGGCGTTTTGAGCGATGGCGCGTCATCCTTGCCGCGACGGTCGGCAAAGCTAGACTTATGGTTAGGCAGGCAGTGTGCCGGCGCATGGCCGGTTGAGGGGTTTCACGTTGCGGACAGAGGAACGAATCATGTCGCGAGTAACTACGATCCCCGGTGTGGCGGCGCTGGCCGCTGGAATGTTTTTTTGCTGGGGCCTCGCTGGCCCGGCGCGGGCCGACGACGCGGCCGACGCGCGCACTTATGAAGCCGAGGTGCAAAAGGGAATCGAATTCTTGCGGACGTCGCAGGCCGCCAACGGCTCGTTCAGCGCCGAGGGCGTGGGGCCCGGCGTCACGGCGATCGTGATCTGCAGCGTGCTGCGCAACGGCCGCGGCGTCGACGATCCGCTCGTGGCCAAGGGCCTGAAGTACATGGAAAGCATGGTTCAGCGCGACGGCGGCATTTACGCTCCGAAGTCGCGGCTGAGCAACTACGAAACTTGCCTGGGCATCTTGTGCTTCTCGGCGGCCAATCGCGACGGCCGCTACGACGCGGTGATCAAGAACGCGGAAAAGTTCATCAAGGGCTTGCAGTTTGGCGACGACGACGGCCGCACGCCCGCGGATATTTCCTACGGCGGCGTGGGCTACAGCGGCGCGGAGCGGCCCGACCTGTCGAACACGCACTTCCTGGTCGACGCGCTGGAAGGCGCCGGCGACAGCCCCGACGATCCGGCCGTGCAACGGGCGCTGGTGTTCATTTCGCGCTGCCAGAACCTGGAAACCGAGCACAACACCACGGCCTTCGCAGCCAAGGATCCCGACGGCGGCTTCTATTACACGCCGATTGGCAAGGGGAGCAGCCCGGCCGGCACGACCGAAAATGGCGGCCTGCGCAGCTACGGCTCGATGAGCTACGCGGCGCTCAAGAGCATGATCTTCGCGGGCCTGAAGGCGGACGATCCGCGCGTCAAGGCCGCCGTCGACTGGGCTCGCAAGCACTACTCGGTCCGCCAGAACCCGGGCCTGGGCGCGGGCGGATACTTCTATTACCTGCACCTGTTCGGCAAGGCGCTCGACGCGCTGGGGCAAAAGGAATTCGTTGATGCCAACGGCCGCAAGCACGACTGGAGGCACGACGTGATCGAGGAGCTGGCCAAGCGCCAGCGGCCCGACGGCTCGTGGGTGAACGAGAACACCCGCTGGCTGGAAGGCGACCCCAACCTGGTCACCGGATATGCCCTGTTGACGCTCTCCTACTGCCGGCCGAAGAGTCCGTAGCGGCGCTTGGACGCTCGCACGCCACGAGAAGGTCGACGATGCGGTTTGCGAAGTGGGTTTTCCTGGTGGCCGGCGTTTACGGCCTGCTGCTGGTGACGCCGATGTTCTTCTTCGAGCAGTGGCTGGGCCAGCAGTTTCCGCCCGAGATCAACCATCCCGAGTTTTTCTACGGGTTTCTGGGCTCGGTGCTGGCCTGGCAGGTGATGTACCTGCTGGTTGGCAGCGACCCGGCCCGCTTCCGCCCTGCGATGTTGCTGGCGGCCGCGGCCAAGCTGGGCTTCTTCGCCAGCGCAGTTGCGCTGTATCGAAGCGAGCGCGTGGACGGCATGCTGGTCGCGCTGGCCTTGCCCGACGCGGGGTTCGGCGCACTGTTCGTCGCGGCCTGGGCGCGGACCGCCGTTGGAGAGCCGCGCGTCGCCGGCGACACGGCCGCCGAGTGACGCTTACGATTTAGCGGCCAGCGCCATTTCGGGTCGTTTCTCGACCGACACCTGCAAGCCGCCTTTGGGGCGGATCGAGATCAGCGGCTCGGGCTCGACGGGGCCTTGGCCGGCGGCCAGCCGGACGCGGAACTTCTGCAGCACCGTGGCCGTGATCAGGATCATCTGCATCGTGGCCAGTCGGTCGCCGATGCAGACCCGCGGCCCGCCGCCGAACGGGAACCAGGCATACGGCGGAATCGATTCGGCGCGGCCCGGCGCGAAACGCTCCGGGTCGAACCGTTCGGGCTCGCTCCAGAACCGCGCGTCGCGCTGCGTGACCCAGGGGAAGGCATACACCCAACTTCCCCGCGGAACCGCGTAGCCGCCGATTTCCACGTCTTCGACCGCCTCGCGGGCAAACAAGGTCCAAGTGGGCGGGTAGATGCGCAGCGCCTCCTTGACGACCATTTCGGTGTACGCGAGCCGCTCGACGTCCTGGTGCGTGGGCAGCCGGCCGGCGAGCACGCCATCCACCTCGGCCACCAGCTTGTCTTCGACCTCCGGATGGCTGGCCACGAGATACCAGATCCAGGCCAGCGCCGCGGCCGTCGAGTCGTGGGCCGCGTTGAACAACGTCATGGCTTCGTCGCGGGCTTGTTCATCGCTCATGCCGCGGCCGTCTCCCTCCTCGTCGACGGCCAACAGCAACATCGACAGCAGATCGCCGCGATCTTCACCGCTGGCGCGGCGCTCGCGAATGATGGTGCGAATCATGTCGTCGAGCGTGCGGATGGCCCACCGCTTGCGGCGCTTGGCCGGCAGCGGCAGCCAATCGGGCAGCGTGACGAAGTTGCTCGCCTCTCGCGTGAACGTTTCGCTGATCACGCGCACCGCCTCGCCCACCCGAGCCGCCTTGCCCGACAGCTCGACGCCGTACAGCGTCTGGGCAGCGATCACGAGCGTGAGCCGCGTCATCGCGTCGGCCGCGTCGAACGGCGTGCCCGCGGTCCAACGCGCGAGCATCCGCGCCGTGTAGTCGACGGTCGTGCGGGCGTACGTGTCGAAGCGCCGCGTGCTGAAAGCCGGCTGCAGCAGTCGCCGCTGGCGCCGCCACAGCTCGCCCTCGCTGAGCACCAGTCCCTGGCCGTCGATCTTGGCCAGCGGGCGCGCGAGCCACGGCGGGCGGCAGAAGCTCTTGTGGCGGGTGACGAGCAGCTCGCGCACAAGCGGCGGGCTGTTGACCATGAAGGCCCGCACGGGCCCCATGCGCCAATAGGCGATGTCGCCATAGGTGCGGCCGAGTTCGCTGATGAAGTCGAGCGGAGAATGGCGGAATTGCGTCGCCAGCGTCAACCCGAAGAACCGTCCTTTCGGCCCGGCCGGAAAGCGTGACATGGCGATTCATTCCTGGATCGAAGCTTGCACGCGGATTCGGTTTTGAAACCGATTCTTGGCAAATACTATCTGAATTGTAATTACACGCCATGCCGTTTACGTCGCCGCGGCCGGCCGCTCGATGATTTCGTCGACCACGCGGGCGGACGTCACGGGGCTGTCGGTCAGGGTTTCGTCGCGGCCGTGGTGGCGGAAGGTCAGGCGGTTGTGGTCGAGGCCGAGCTGGTTGAGGATCGTGGCGTGCAGGTCGCTGACGCTGACGCGGCCGTCGACCGATTTGTAGCCGACGTCGTCGGTGGCGCCGTGCACGTGACCCGCGCTTGAAACCCGCCGCCGGCGACGATCAGGCTGAAGGCGTTGCGGTTGTGGTCGCGGCCCTTGCCGTTTTGCGACACGGGCAACCGCCCGAACTCGCCGCTCCACAGCACGATCGTGCTGATCCAGCATGCCGCGGGACTTGAGGTCCTTGATGAGCGCGGCCGAGGGGAGGTCGGTCTTGGCGGTGATCGCCTCGTTCTCGGTCTTCACGTTCGAGTGGGCGTCCCACGGCTGGAACTGCGGCTTGACCGGCGGAAACATTGCACGAACCGCACGCCGCTCTCGACCAGCCGCCGGGCCATCAACAGCCGCGTGCCGTAGCCCGCCGTCTCGGGGTTGTCGAGGCCGTACAGCTTTTGCGTGGCGGCCGTTTCGTTTCGCCAGATCGAGCGTCGCGCCGGTCGGCCAACTGCATCCGCGCGGCCAGCTCGTAGTTGCGAATGCGGGCGTCCAGCTCCGCTCTCGCGCGGATAGCGCTCGCGATGCTCCTCGTTGAGCCGGGCCAGAAAGTCGAGATCGTGGCGGCGAGCCTCGGGGCTGGTCGGCGAGGCCGGCTGCAGGTTGAGCACCGGCGCGCCCTTGCGTGCTCACTTCGGTGCCGCGATACAGGGCCGGAATCCAGCCGTTCTGCCACAGCAGCGTGCCGCTGGTGTTGTAGCCCTCGGGATCGCGCAGCACGATGTAGGCCGGCAAGTTCTGGTTCTCGGTGCCCAGGCCATAGCTGACCCACGAGCCGAGCGACGGCCGGCCGGGAAAAATCTTGCCGGTGTTCATCATCACCAGCGCTTCGGTGTGGTTGTTGTGGCTCGCTGTGCATCGAACGCACCAGGCAGGCGTCGTCGGCGATCGTGCCCAGGTGCGGGATGATCTCGGAAAGCTCCATGCCACATTGGCCGCGGCGGTGGAACTTGAACGGGCAGCCCAACAGCTTGTTGGCTTCGCTGCCGGTCTGAAACATTTCGACCCGTGTGGCGTAGACTTCGCCCTCGCGGCGGTTCAGTTCGGGCTTGGGGTCGAACAGCTCCATCTGGCTCGGCCCGCCGTTTTGCATGAGCATGATCACCGCGCGGGCCGGGGCGGCAAAATGGCTGGGCCGCGGCCGCAAGTCGGCGCCAGCGGCGCCACGACGGTTCGCCTGCCAGCAGCCCGTCGCCGTCGAGCAGAAAGCTCAGCGCCAAGGTGCCCAGTCCCATGCCCGAGGCGGCCAGCAACTGGCGGCGGGAAAGCGTCGGCAAGTAGGATTCAGGCCGGCTCATGGTGCTGTTCGCTCGCGGTTTGAGAGGGGCGTCCGAGTTCTTCAAGGGATGTACAGAAACTCGTTGGTATTGAGCAGCATGTGGCACAAGTGGACCAGCGGGCCGCCGGCGGCATCGGCTGGCGATTGACCGGGGCACCGCCTCGCGGGCTTGCTCGGCCAGCAGCTCGCCGCTCCAGGCCAACTCCTCGTCGGAGGGGTCGCGGCCCAGGGCGATGCGGAATGCCAGCCGAATCTGCTTGTCGGCCGCATCGCCGGCCGATGCGCGAACGCGCTCGAGCAAAATGCGCCGGCTTCTGTCGATCGACGAACTCGTCGTTGAGCATGGCCAGCGATTGCAGCACGACGGCCGACTGCTGGCGATTGGGGCAATTCATGGCCATCGTCGGCTGGTCGAAAACGTTGAGCATCGACAGGTGATAATTGCGTCGCGCCAGCACGTACAAGCTTCGCCTTGAAGCGGCCGAGCCGGGCTTGCCGTCGGACTTGATGACCACCATGCCGTCGGGGCGGACCTCCAATGCCAGCGGCGGGCCACCCAGCGACGTGTCGAGCCGCCCGCCGGCCGCCAGGATGGCGTCGCGCACGATCTCGGCCTCGAGCCGCCGCAACGGCATGTGCCACAGCAGGCGATTGCCCGGGTCGACGGCCTCTCCCGACGCTTCGCCCGCCGACGTTGCCGGATCGACGCTCGACGCCTGGCGGTAGACGTCGGACATTACGATCAGCTTGATGAGCGGCTTCACCTGCCGGCCATCGGCCACGAAGCGGCAAGCCAGCCAGTCGAGCAGCTCGCCGTGCGTCGGCTTGGCGCCCGAGACGCCCAGGTTTTCGGAAGTCTCCACGATGCCGCGGCCGAACAGGTGTTGCCAGACGCGGTTGACCATCACGCGGGCCGCCAGCCCGCCGGAGGGCGCCTGCCAATCGGTCAGCCAGCGGGCCAGCGCCAGGCGGCGCCCGCTCGTCTGGCCGGCAGGGCCCGGTGAGGCGTCGAAATACGGCGCCGGAGACAAAGTTGGCGGGGCGGTCGCATCGGCCGCGGATGGCGGCGACGAGGCGGCCGAACACAGCACGTTCAAAAAACCGGGTTCGACCACCGGCCCGGGCGTTTCATGATTGCCGCGGCGCAGCAGGTGCGTTTCCGGCGGCGGTCCGACTTCGTAGGCTGCCTGGATCGTGCCCCAGGTGCGCTTTTGCGCGTCGGCGCTGGGCGATCTGCCCGTCGGCCTGGGCGATCGCAGACTTCTGCTCCTCGGACAGCGCGGCCTCGACGTCGGCGTCGCTGACGTTCAACGAGGCTTGGAACTTTTCGGCCAGGTACTTCTGCACTTCGGTCCGTTTGGCCGCCTCGGTGCCGACGGCGGTCTTCACGTCGTCGCGGATCGGCTCGGGAATGGCCGCTAGCCTGGCGGCCGCGAGCGTGGCGCGCACTGGAGCGCGGACGTCGGCCTGGCTCTTGCGCAGCTCGGCGACCTGGCGATCGAGCTCGGCGTTGTGGCGCTCGGCCTCGGCGCGCTGTTTTGGCGAAATGTCGGCCAGGGCCCGCGACTTGGGCGGCACCCACGACTGGGGATTGAAGGTCGGCGAAAACGCGGCCACGAGCCGATAGTATTCCTGCTGCGAGATCGGTTCGTACTTGTGGTCGTGGCACTTGGCGCAGCCCACGGTCAGGCCCAGCAGGTTGTTGGCCACCACTTCGCTGGTGCGCTGCAGCACGCCGTGGAGGATATCGGGCGTGGTCAGTTCTTTTTCGTCGGTGTCGTCGGCCGCGTTGCGGAGGAAGCCGGTGGCGACGAGCAGCTCCTGCGTCTCGGGGCTGAACGACGCACTCTGCCGCCAATCGACCAGCTCGTCGCCGGCCAACTGCTCGATCAGGAATTGATCGTAGGGCTTGTCGGCATTGAACGAGCGGACGACGTAGTCGCGGTATTTCCACTTGCCATCGGACAGCTTGATGATGCCCGCGTCGTTGTCGCCGCCGGTGATGTCGCTGTAGCCGGCAGCGTCGAGCCAGTGCCGCCCCCAGCGCTGGCCGAAGGCCGGCGAGGCCAGCAGCCGATCGACCAGCCGCTCGTAGGAGTCGTCGCGATCGTCGGCCGCGAAGGCTTCGATTTCCTCGGGCGTGGGCGGCAGGCCGGTGAGATCGAGGCTCACGCGCCGCAACAGCGTCAGCCGGTCGGCCGGCGGCGCCAGGTGCAGCCGCTGGCCGGCCAGGCGCGCCACGATGAAGGCGTCGACGGGCGTGCGCGGCGCCGCGGCGGAGACTTGGGGTACGGCGGGAGGCGTCAACTTGCGAAACGCCCAGTATTCGCGGGCCGCGGCGTCCGATGGCGGCCGGGTCTGCGTCGGCACCGCCGTGGCGGCGTGGGCGCCGGCGTCGATCCAGTGGCGGATGGCGGCCAGCTCGTCGGGCGAAAGCCGGTCCTCGCCCTCGGGCGGCATCGAGCCGTCGGCGATTTGTTCGACCAGCAAGCTCTTGGTCGAGCTGCCGGGCACCACGGCCGGTCCACTGTCGCCGCCCCGCAGCAGGGTGCCGGCCGAAGTCAGGTCGAGTCCCGACTTGGGCTTCGCCGCGCCGTGGCACTTGCGGCAGTGCGTCGCCAGGATCGGCGCCACGCGGGAATCGAATTCGTCGGCGTTGGCATCGGCCGATCCGTCGGCAGCCTTCACGGCGCCGTGGCCAAACACCAGCAGCGAGGCAGCCGCCAGGGCGATGGTCGTGCGGTTCATCGCGCGTCACCTGCGGGGCCATTCGCCTCGTGCGGCTCGCAAGGCTGGTGGTCAGCGAGCCATGGGACGAAGCGGGGGCGAGCTTTCGGGCGAAGCCGAGGCCCCGGTCCCGAAATCGCCCGCATTATAGCATCCCCCCGCCGGAGATAAAAACGGCCGGCCGCGGCGAAGAGCCGGCCAGGCAATCGTTCGCGCTGCACTGGCCCGATGAGCCGCACGCCAGGACTCGCCGCTGGAAGACCGGGCAGCCGCGAGGGGCCGACGGCCTCTCAGGCGGCCAGCCGCGATTTCGGCGCGCGAACGGCGATAAGCGGGGGCCGCCAGGACCACGATGCCCAGGGCGAACAGCCCGAACGTGGCCGGCTCGGGCACGGGCGTGGCCGTGACGTGAATGCCGAAGCCGCCGCTGAAACCAGGGCTCGGCGGAATGAAGTAGCTGTTGGACAACAGGTAGTCGTCGCCGGCGATCGGCTGCGACATCGGCGTGACGGTATAGGTCGAGGCCGTGATCTGCATCTGGTTGCCCGGGCCGATCGTGCCGGACAGCGTGCCCATAACGTCGAAGATCGCGGCGCCCAGCGGCAAACTCGCGCCCGGCGGGCCGAAATTGCCCGGACCGTAGTCGCTGATCGTGATCATGAACTCGAAGGGGAGCGGCGGAGAAATCACGACGCCGCTGAAATTGTGATTCAAGTTCAACACGGAAATGTGGCCAAAAATGATGTCCGTGCCGCCGCCCGAAGCGTCCAGGTTCTCGTCGAAGAAGGGATCGCTCGAGACTGCGGTCAGGCTGATCGTCACGTTCGAGGGCGTATTGGGATACGACGGCGGAGTGAAGATCGGCGGGCTGGTCGCGTATTGGAACAACTCCGCGGACGCGGGGCGCTCGAGGACCAGCAACGCCAGCGCAGAGCGCCACCAGGCGCAGCAGCACGCTGGCCGTGCGACGCGGGTTGTATCGGGATTTGAGCTGCATTTGCATATAGATCAATCGAATCCGTTTGGATGCCTTGGTTCCCTGCCCCTGTTGAAAATCCATTTCGAAGGCTGCGCGACGATGGGCGCAACCGAACAAAACCGGATGCGCGCCGAGGGCCGGGCGGCCATGCGTGGCGACCTGTCGCCAGCTCGCGCGAAAAAGCGCAGCGACAAACTGGGCGAGAAGCCGCGGGGTTGATGAGGGCCGAAGAGGTGTCCGCAAAGCAGCCGACGGCCGCGATGCGGAGTGGGGCCCTATTTGAAGGTCATTAGCAAGGGACCGGAGCAGAACCCGGTGATCCTGAAATTCACGATGGCTTCGTTACTTTAGTAACCAGCCGCCACGTGTGTCAAGCATTTCGAAGAACTTTTTCAAGAATTCATCGTCGCCGATTCGTTGGCGGTATGAACGTGCGCGCCCCCCCGCCATTTCCACCTGGTCAGCCTTGGGTCTTAGCCTTGACTCTCGGACTGGCGGCTCGGGCCAGCCAGCAGTGCTTCCAGGCGATTGCCAGCCGCACGGAAGTTGAGGATCTGCAACGCCTTTTCGGCGATGACGGCGCCGGCCTCCAAGGGGGGCAGCCCGCCGGCGTGGATGTTCGAGATCACCGAGTATTCGAACGGCGGCGCCGGTGCGGCCTTGGCCGCCGACGCCGTTTCGGCGGACGGCTCGCGGCGAAACACCAAGTAGGCCGACAAGCTGCGGGCAGCCTGCTCATCGCCGCCGGGCCGCTCGCCCAGAAGATAGACGATCAACGGGCAGTCGAGCGCCGCGGCGAGCTGCTCGGCCAGCTTCACGCGGCCATAGCGCACCAGGATCGGCCGGCCGACGCGAACGCCGTGGGCCGCCAGCGCGTCGCCGAGCACCCCCATCAGCGCCGGCACGTTTTCGTGCACCGCCGGGCGCTGAGACCGTCGGAGACCACGATCTGCACCTGGTTGTGCTCGGCCTGCAACGAAGCCAAATCCGCATCGGCCAGCCGGGCTCCCAATTCGGGAGAGTCGAGATGGTCCCGCTTCGTGGCCGCGGCCGTCGACAGCAGGCGAAAGTCGGCGACACGAGCCAGCCGTGCCACGTCGAGCTCGGCATGAATCGCCGCGCGGCCGGCAGCCTGGTGCGTGCGAACCTGGCGGCTCACGGCGTCGCTGGGCCGTGGGCCGGCCGTGGCAAAACCGTGCGCGGCCGGCGTCGCCGCGATCAGCGCCCGCAGCTCGTCGTCGCTTTGACAAAACGGCCGCGGATCGCCCCAGGCTGGCCCGCGCACGATGCGGCCGTCGGCGGCGCGGGCGAAGATCTTGCGCAATCGCCCAGTCGAGGAACTCGGGCGCGGGCTGGCGGTCGTAAATTTCGCGCAGCGTCTGGTCGTCGTGGGCGCTGGTGTCGAAATAGGCCAGCATGCGATCGGTATTAAGCGCGACGTCCATGTAGTAGTTGGCGCCGGCGGCCGCGAACAATTGCGTGGCCATCTGCTGGCCTTCGAGCGTGATTTGCGAGTGCAGCGTGTAGCAGGGGGCCATGCCCATCGGCAGGCCGAGCAGCTTGCCCATGAAATGGTCCTGCAAGTTGGCCACGATCATTTCGAAATTGTCGAGGTGAGTCTCGGGCCCGATGAAGCCGGTGACGTTGTTGACCATGAAGGGGTCGTAGCGGCGGGCCAGTCCGTAGCAGAGGGCCTCGGCCGTGGCCATGTCGATGCCGTTGTGCTTCGCATAGGTGAACTCGCTCCCCTGCCCCGTCTCGAAGTACATCAACTGACTCGTGACGCCGGCCAGCGGCCCGCGCTGGTGGATGGCGCGGCAGCCGGCGTCGAGCAGCTCGACGGTGATGTCGAATTCGCCCGTCAGGGTTCGCTCGGTGCCGGCGAGGCTTTGGAACAGGATTTCGACCGGCGCCCCGCGATCGAGCGCCGCCAATTGGGTCTTGATATGCGCGTAGCACGCAGATTTGCGTGGGCACGCCGGCCGCGCGGCGCAGCTTGTCGAGGTGCACGAGCGCCGCGCTGACGTTGGCCACGCTGTCGACGGCCGGGTTCAAGCCGATCAGCGCGTCGCCGGCACCCAGCGAGAGTCCCCAGTAAACGAGCAGCGTCACGCCGCGCAGATCGTCGGTCGGATGGTTCGGCTGCAAGCGCGAAGCCAGCGTGCCGGGAAGCCCCAGCGTGGTGCGGGCGCGGCTGGTGCGGGGCATCTTGCGCGCCAGGTAGACGAGCTCGTGAACGTCGCACAACTTGGCCAGGGCGGCCGCCATCGGCCCGGTGAGCCCCAGTCCGATCCGGGCGATCTCGTCGGGCGCGGCGGCCAGCAATTGATCCTTGAGCTGGCCGAGCGTCCGTTTCGCGACGCGGGCGAGCTGGCCGCGGTCGACGTCGTAGTTGACGCGCATCACCTCGTCGACCTGGCCGCGATCGTCGACCAGCGGGCGCTCGTAGAGATGCTCGAGCGTCAGCGAGGCCAAGAGCGAGCGGGCCGCTTCGCGCGTCTGTTCATCGCCGGCGGCCAGGCCCGCGTGGCGATCGCCGGCCTTGCTGACGTCGGCTGCGCCGAGCAAAGCTTTGAGCCCGTTGAAGCGAAACTCGCGGCCGAAAACCGCGGTCGCGTAGACTTCGTCGGCGCGGCGCGGGCACGTCGATCTCAGCCAGCGGTGTCAGCTTGGGAATTGCCACGGTGAGCAGCTTGCTCCGGGAAATCAGTCGGCTGTCTACGGCTATCGTACCGCATACAGCCACAGCGGCACGACTCCGTCGCGCATGCGGCCGATCCGGACGAACTGCGCGTCGGCGAGCGGCACTTCGTCGACGACGATTAGACTCTGTGCCAGGCGGCCCCAGCGCGTGGCGTAGTTGCCCAGCACTTTGCCGAGGTTTGGCCCCACCAGCAAGACCAAAGTCTGATCGCGGCCGGCCGCGGACGATTCGATCGCCCGCGCCAGCCGTTCGCCAAGCCCGCGCAGCCCGTCGATGCGCAGGCCGTCGACGGCGATCTGCAGGCAGCCGGCCGGCCGGCAACGGGCCGCCAGGATGACGGTGCGCTCGAAGTCTGCCAGGCTCGCGTCGCCGGCGAGCCGGGCAACGATGGGCACGTTCTTCAGGGGCAGCCGCGAGGGATCGGGTAAGTAAAGCGTCGCGCCCGACAGCTCCGTGCGATGCCGCAACAGGCCATAAGCCGTGGCCCGGCCAAGCCCCTCGGGTTCCAATCCGCGCGAGCGAGCGGCGAGCGGCGGCGAGCGGTCGATGCGCGCCGCCAGCTCGCCGCCCAAGTCGCCGAACTCGGTCGTGGTCGGCGGCGGGCTGCCGCGGCGCCGGTCGTAGATCAATTGTCCCACGCCGCCGGAAAACGTGACTTCGGCGCGGTCCAGCAGATCGGCCGGAGCATCGAAGGCGAGTTGCACGCATTGACGGGCAATCGGGTCTTGAGGTTCTGGCCGCTCGACCGCCGCTTCGACCAGCCGCACGTAGAAGTCGACGACCCGCTCGACGTCCGCAAGCGGAAGCTCGTCGCCAATGGCATACTCAATGCCCAGCGCGGCGAGCAGTTCGGCCCCGTGCGACGAAACGGCGGCCAGCCGGTGCGTGCCTGGACGGAATTGCAGATGGCGCGCGCCGACGTGGAGCGCCGCCCGCAGCGACCACCTGGCCGTCGATGCCCAGCGCCAGGTTGGTGGTGCCGCCGCCCACGTCGATGTTGACGATCGGCACGCCTGGCTTGGCCAGCGACAGCGCGTGGCAGTTGCCCATGAACGCCAGCCACGATTCGAGGGCCGGATCGCCCGCCGTGGCGATCACGGCATCGGCCAGCCGGGCTTCGACAAGCTCGGTGATCGCGCGGGCGTTAGTGCTTTCGGCGGCCAGGCCGGTGACCAGCGCGCCGCCGCCGAAGATTCCCTGGCCCTCGATGCCGGCCGCGGCCAGCCAGGCGTCGAGATAGCCGGCCAGCCGCTGGATGTCAATCCGCTCGGGCACGTCGGCACAAAACGGCGTGAACACGATTGGCGAGCGGTACGTTTCTTCGAGATCGGCGATTCGAACGCGGCCCAAGGCGCCTTGGGCCAGGCGGGCTGCGGCGACGACAAGGCTCGTGGTCGTCGAGCCACAGTCGAGTCCCACGAGTTTGATCGCGCTCGACATCGTTGCGCTCCCGCCGGCGCGGAAGGATTGGAGGACTAGGGCATCTGGCGATTCAAGCGGGTCCCAGGACTGACGCCCTGGGCTCGCCGCTCGTCGTGCAATTCGGCTGGCGGGGTTGACGACGGCGCCGGCGACTGCGTGTCGCTCGCGGCGGCGCGGCTCAACACGGCGGGTGGCGGGCCGCGAAAGTGGTTGCGTTCGTACGCCAGCCATATCACGGCCGTCAGTGTCAACGCGGCGGCGACGGTCCACACGTTTTGTTCGTTGGGAGGCTGGATGCCAATCGCCAGGATCAGGCCGCAGCCGAAAATCGACACCACGGCCAGCGTGCGATACGCCGCCGGACCGAGGTTCCAGGGTCCCATGCGCGTCCAGCTTCGCCCGTAGGCGGCCAGGCCCAAGGCCGCGGGGATCACATACGAGATGTAGAGAAACATCGTGCCGACGGCGGCGATCGTCGAATAGGCGCGAGCGTGTACGACGAAGACCACCGACAACAGGGCCACCGTCCAGATGGCCACGGCCGGCGTGCGGAAGCGGTCGCTCATGCGCCGCACCGCGCCGGAAAAGGGCAAACCGCCGTCGCGGGCAAAGGCGTACGCCATCCGCGAGGCCGAAGTCACGGTGGCCAGCCCACAGAAGAACTGCGCCAGCACGATGCCCAGCGCCAACACGGTCCACAGCACTCCCGGCCCGAGCACCTGGCGAACGCTTTCGTGAAAAGCATGCTTGCCGGCGGCGGCGACGGCGGCGGGGTCGGGCACGGCGATGACCACGGCCGAGAGCATGGCCCAGCCGGCCAAGCCGCTGACGATGACCGAACGGACGATGCCGCGCGGCACGTGCTCGGCCGCGCCAAGCGTCTCTTCGGCGGCGTGGGCCGAGGCGTCGAACCCCGTGACGGTGTAGGCCGGCAGCAGGAAGCCGAGCAGGAACAGCCAGGCCAGGTTGCCGGTCGCCGGCCAGACGTCGCCCCCAGCGGCGCCGCTGTAGTTGCTGAAGGTGACCAGCCGCGAGAAGTCGATCGCGGGCGCGAAGGCCAGCATCGCCGCGGTCAGCGCCGCGGCGACGATCAGGATCCAATAACCGCTGAAGTCGGTGAGCAAGGCGGTGAGGCCGATGCCGCGATGGTTGAAGGCGGCCTGCAAGGCCGTGATCGCCAGCACGCCGACCACCTGGGCGGCCAGCTCGATCGACGGCTCCCACTCGTGCGGGCGGAAGCCCAAGGTGCGGATGGCGAACTGGTAGGCGCCCACGTTGATCGCCGAGAGCACGGCCACCAGGCCGGCCAGGTTGAACCAGGCGGTGAGCCAGCCGAAACCGCGGCCGCCCAGGATCGCGGCCCAGTGGTAGAGCCCGCCGGCGGTGGGAAAGGCCGAGGCGATTTGCGCCATCGTGGCCGCCACGGCCAGCGACAGCAGGCAGGACAGCGGCCAGCCCAGGCCGATGGCGGCCGGCCCGGCGCTGCAAAAGCCTTCGGGGAACGAGGTGATGCCGCCGGCCAGGATGCAGATGATCGACAGCGAGATGGCGAAGTTCGAGAAGCCGCTCATCCGCCGCAGCAGTTCCTGGCGATAGCCGAAGCTGGCCAACAGGCTGGCGTCGGCGGCCGCCACGGCCTCGCGCTGGCGCACGGCATCGCTGGGAGGCACGTCGCGGGCGTCGTCAGCAGACGGTTCGCCGGCCATCAGGTCCTCGCGCTGGCGCTGTCGGGCGCAGGCGCGCCGTTTGTTCGCCGGCGTCGCGCTTCGAGACAACCACCTTGATGCCCATCCGCGGCCGCAGGGTGAACACGGGCGACAGCGCGATCGGGTGGCCCGGCACCAGGCGCATCGACCAACGGCCGGCCACGGTGGCCAGGATGAGCACGCTTTCCATCATGGCGAACAGGTTGCCGATGCAGATCCGCGGTCCGCCGCCGAAGGGAAAGTACGCCATCTTCGGCAGCGCGGCGGCCCGGTGGTCGAGCCAGCGACGCGGCTCGAAGTCGCCGGGATGGTCGAAGAACCGCCCGTCGCGCTGCATCACGAAGGGGCTCATGAACACCGTGGTGCCGGCGGGAATCGTGTAGCCGCCCAGCTCGAAATCCTCGATCGGCTCGCGGCCGATGATGAATGCCGGCGGATACAGCCGCATCGCCTCGCGGGCGACCGCTTCGCTGAACTTCAACCGCTCCAGGTCGGCGGCCTCGGGCAGCCGGCCGGCGAGCACCTCGTCGAGCTCGGCCCGCAGCTCGGCTTCGACCGGCGGATGGCTGGCCAGCAGGAAGAAGCTCCAGGAGAGCGCGATGGCCGTGGTCTCGTGACCGGCCAGCAGGAACGTGCGGGCTTCGTCGGCCACCTGGGCGTCGCTCATGCGGCTGCCGTCGACGTCGCGGGCCCGGATCATCATCGACAGCAGATCGTTGCGCGGGCGGTCGTCGCGGCGGCGCTCGTCGATGAGCGACTGCACGATGCGGTTCAGCTCGGTCACGGCCGCGCGGGTCTGGCGGTTGCGGCGGGTGGGAATCCAGTTGGGCAGCGGGATCGTGCGGTTGAAGCTGGCCGAAAAGCTGCGCAGCACGGCTTTGAGCGCCACGCTGATGTTTTGCGACTCGTCGCTCAAATCGGCTCCGAACAGCGTGGTGGCCACGATGTCGAGCGTCAGCGACATCATGTCGGCGTGGATGTCGCGGGTCTGGCCGTCGCGCCAGCCGGCGAGCATCCTGGTGGTGGCTTCGACCATCTGCGGCGCGTAACTGACGATGCGCTCCATGCGAAAGGCCGGCGCGGCCAGCCGCCGCTGGCGGAGCCAGAAATCGCCCTCGCTGGTCAACAGCCCGTTGCCGAGCACCGGCCGCGTGAACTCGAAGGCAAACGGCTTGATGAAATTGCGGCTGTGCTTGACCAGCACCGACTCGATCAAGTCGGGATGGTTGACCAGCACGCACGGCCGGCGGCCCAGGCGGAAGTAAACGACGTCGCCGTAGAGTTCGGCCGATTCCTGGAGAAAGGTCAGCAAGTCGCGGCGGAAATCGCGAAAGCTGCCGGTGAACAATCGCTGCGGCGGTCCCGGCGGGCGTGGCGGTCGTGGCATCCCGAAGCGAATCCCTTGGAGGTGCGTCCAGCCGGCCGCCGCGGCGGGGCCAGGTCGCTCCCCGGCGGCCAAAGGTTTTAGCATACCGTCGCCGGCCGCCCGATGCACGAGCGAATCGCGCGTGGTTGCCGGCAGGGGCGTTGAACGGCTATATTGACGTCCCCGCCGCAGCCGAGGCTGGCGCGATTGTGCCCCCGCGGCAAACGGACGTTCGACCCGCCGTATCCAACCTTCCGGAGAACAGACCGATGCAACGTGCCCACTCTCTGCTGATCGTGGCTGGCGTAATCGCGGCGACCGTGGCGGTTTGCTCTCTCGTTTCGGCGGCCGAACCGACGGCCGCGAGCCAGCCGGCGGTGAAGACGGGTTTGAAAGTCGGCCAGCCGGCGCCAGCGTTCAAGATCAAGGACGCGGCCGGCAAGGAGATCGACCTGGCCAGGCTCACGGCCGACGGGCCCGTGCTCGTGCGGCTCACCTGCGGCTGCTCGGGCTGCGACAAGGAACTGGCCTACTTCCAGGCCTTGCACGAAGCTTACAAGGGCAAGGGCCTCAAGAGCCTGGCCGTCTTCAAGGAGCCCGACGCCAAGGTGGAAAAGTACGTGGCGGAAAAGAAGCTCGACATGCTGTACGCCGTCGACACCCAAGGCAAGAGCTGGGACACGTTCCAAACCAAAACCATGCCGACTAACTTCCTGATCGACAAGGGCGGCACGATCCGCGCCATCGCCGCCGGCTGCGACCCCAGCGGCCTGGTGGCCCAGAACCTGTCGCAGAAAGTCGCCAAGCTCGTCGGCACCCGGCTGCCGACGTGCAAAAAGAAGCGGCGGCGAAGTGAATCTGTAGCTGGCCTCTGCGAGGCCGGCCAGGCTGGTTCGATCCATCGTCCATTTGCCCTGCGCAGTGCGCCACGCAGACGTGGCGAGTGTCGTAGACCGACTGCCCTGATTCGTCCTGCGGGGTGCCGCTGCTGGCTTGTCCAGCAGGGCGAAATCACGAGTGTCTGCTGCGCAGCCGCCCGTGGCACCCGGACTTTCGACGCTCTCTCCGTCAGAGCGATCACGCGGTGGCCGCTGACCGGGTGTTTTCGCGCTGCACCAACTGGCCGCAGGCGGCGGCGATGTCGGCGCCCAGCGAATAGCGGGTAGTCACGTTCAAGCCGGCCTTTTTGAGCGCGGCAGAGAACTCGGCCCGGCGCTCGGGGCTCGTGGCTGTCAGCTCGGGGGCGTCGTCGATGGGGTTGTACGGGATCAGGTTGACGTGCACCGCCAGGCCGCGCAGGTATTCGACGAGCGCCAGGGCGTCGGCATCGCTGTCGTTGAGGCCGGCCAGCAACAGGTATTCGATCATCACCGGGTGGCCCTGGATCGCGTTGACTTCTTCCAGGGCGCGCGCAGTGCGGCGAGCGGGTAGCGCTCGGCAATCGGCATCAATCGCCGCCGCGCGTCCTGCCGGGCGCCGTGCAGGCTGAGGGCCAGCCGTACGTCGGGGTAGCGGCGGGCCGAACGGACCATGGCTTCGGGCATGCCGACGGTGGAAATCAGCAGCCGCTTGGGATTCAGGGCGAAGGCCCGGGGGTCGATGAGCACGCCGATGGCCGCGTGCAGTTGCGCTTCGTTGTGGAACGGCTCGCCCATGCCCATGAACACGACGTTGCGGAGGCGGCGGTTCTCGGCGGCCAGCAATTGGTTGGCCTGGGCGAGTTGATCGAGAATCTCGGCGGCCGAGAGGTTGCGGGCGAAGCGCATCTTGCCGGTGGCGCAGAACTGGCAATTGGCCGCGCAGCCGACCTGCGTGGAGACGCACAGCGCCGTGCGTCCGCTGGCCAGCCGCAGGATCACCGATTCCAGCAGCAGCCCGGCGGAGGTGCGAAAGAGGAGCTTCGTGGCGCCGTCGCGCGAGGAGTCGTGGCGGCTGGCCAGCGCGAGCGGGTGGAATTCGAGTTCGGCGACGACGGCGCGCGCCGCCGGCGAATCGCCCAACTCGGCCAGCGCTTCGCTGGCCGGGCGATGGTGCTTGTAGAACGCGTTGCGCAGTTTTCGCAAGCGGCCGACGTCGATCTTGGCTCGCCGCACGAGGGCTTCGACGGCCGGCAGTTCGTGGATGGATGGCATGGGCGTAGTCTTGCAACGGCGGGTTATCGGCGCGGTTGCAAATTCAGAATTGCCGCACGATGCAGGTTGGCAATCGCGTTTGGAAACGTTTGATGGCTGCCGGGGTGACTTTAGTATTATGGAGACCGAGCCGCGTCAGACGCGAACTGCCTTGCAACCGATCGATGGTCTCGTCCGCGATCGCCATGTCGCAAAAGTAAATGCCGTGCAGCTTCGGCATCCGGACGAGTTCGGCAATGCCGTCGTTCTTGACCCGCGTGTCGTTGAGTTCGACACATTGCACCGTTTTCAGATTGGTGATATTTGGGACCCAGGAATCGTCGACCTGTCGTCCCGAGCATTCCAACCAATACAGGTTGGGCAGCGATTGCAAGCAATCCACGCTGGTGACGGTGAGCTGCTTCGACGCCACGCTGACGCTTGTCAATTCCTTGGATGATTTCGCCAGAATCGCGACGCCACGGTCGGTGATTTGATCCGATTGGGCCGAAAAAAACTGCAGGTGGGGGAGGCCCGCGATCCGGGCGAGCGTCTCGTCGGTCACTTCCGGCCCGCTGATGTTGACGCCGACGACGTCGGCGAAATAGTCGACGCCCAAGAGGTCTCTCAACCAGGCCGGGCCCGACGGACCGGCGCGGGACGAAAGGCCGACGTTATAGTTGCGCTCGTAGTCGTACAGCGCACCCCCGCCGAGCCTCTGGATCTCCGCCAGCACGGCCCGCTGATTGCGCACGCGGTTGACTTTCCAAGCCAGGGGGATCGCCACGACGGCGATCAGCAGCAACAGGAAGCGCAGGCTGAACTGCAGCCAGCGGCGGCGAGTATTGGGAGTGGCGTCGACCATCGAGGCCATTGTAGCAGCCATGGGCGGCTCATCGCGGCCAGCGGAGACGGGCATGTGGTGCCGGCCGACCTATATTTATTCTCAGGGAATCGGAGAAAACCGGCAGGGCGTCAATAGCCTTGAAGCTGTTGACATGGTATAGCCTATAGGCTATACTCTTCCGATGTGGCGCGTCGCGACAACCGATGAGTTCGACGAGTGGTTTGCCACGCTGGGTCAGGAAGCCCATGTGGAAGTCATCGCTAAAGTCGAGCTGTTAAAGCTGCTTGGCCCAAAGCTCGGCCGGCCGCACGCGGACACGCTGAACGGCTCAAAGCATGCAAACATGAAGGAACTTCGCGCTGACACAGCGCATCAGGTGCTACGGATTGCTTTCGCGTTTGATCCGGAAAGAGCGGGCATTCTGCTGGTGGCAGGTGATAAGGCCGGCGTCAGTCAAAAGCGGTTCTACAAGCAACTGATTGAAAGGGCCGATACGCTGTTCAACGCGCACTTGGCCAAGCTGAAGGCCAAGCGAAAACGGAAGGAAAAGTGAAATGGCCAAGTCCTTTGACGAGTTAGTCAAGCGAACGACCACGAAGAAAACGCGCGACAAGGCTGCTCGCCGGGCTCAGGAGCTGCTCGGCGAGCTCCTGTTGAGCGAGGTACGGCAACTGACAGGCAGAACGCAGCGGCAGGTCGCAGAGGCGTTGGGAATGAGGCAGCCTAGCCTCTCGAAGCTCGAGAAACAAAAGGATATGCAGATTTCGACGCTACGGAAGATCGTGCGGGCATTGGGTGGCGAGCTGGAAGTCTTTGCCAGATTTCCAAAGGGCCGAGTGAAGATCGACCAGTTCGAGTCTCGTGGCAGCCTCGACGCCGAGGACCGCCGGAGGAAAACCGGGTAGAGTCAGAGCTTGGGTAACGGCTTCGGTACTGGGTGGTTAGTGGTGGTTAGTGTGTGTTGCTGGATGATCGCCGTTACCGATTTGAATCGGGTAGTGTCCTAAGATCGTGTGCAGGCGGGGCGGGTTTAGGGCGAGAGATTTGGTTTTGGTGAAGGAAACGCGTCGGGCGAGAACTGGAATGGCCAGCCGACGTCCGCTTCCGGAAACAGCCGCCTGATGCCTTCGATCTCCCGATTTTCTGCCGGAGTGGATGTCGGGCCCTGAAGGTACAAGAATACGGCCTCGTGCCCTGGCTCTCCAAGCCATCCTAAAAGACCCGGTGCTGATATCGTGCGGCCAACAACCTCCACCTGTCCTGAAGCTTGTAGGGCGTGACGCTGGTGAATCCAATTCACGTGATATGCGAGCCAGCAGCCCGCCATCGTCACCACCACGAACAGCGTCCGCAGCGAGAATCGCAGCCAGCGGCATTTAGGGACGGTGGTCAACTAGGCTCCCCCTTGCCAGCGAAGAACTTCGCCTTTTGCAGACATTTTCAGAATGTAAAATCCGCCTGGCATTAACGGGTAAAGCTGCACATACACTGACCAGCCTTGGCCCTCTCGCGTCGCGCCACTCTAAACTTGGATCGATTCATTCTAGTCTTCTTGACGACGGCCGCGACGGCAAGCGACTCGACCCTATCACGCTCGGGGTCCGGGGGCCTCTCGGTTTCTGAAGGTCTGTCATTCGTCCAAGAATGCGCTGGCCAATACGCATGGCAGAGATGATTAGATGATCCAATTGCCAGGGCTGTGCCTAGGAGCACGGAGAGCCGTCGACGTTTACGGGTGGGGTCGCTCATTCCGGCATTCTAGTGCGGGGTTTGGTATTGCTCGATTAACACACTAACCACCCAGTACCACGGCTTCAATCGCGGGGATAGCGACTCATTTTCGGCCGCTATTTTACTTCCCGGCCCGGCGGAAGGTGTAAATCTGGCCGGTGTCGGTGGTGTAGTACGATTCGCCCTGCTCGTCTTCGCCGAAGGACATGATCGGCATCACGTTGCCGGCGATCGTGTAGTTGGCCACGACCTTGCGGGCCGCTTCGTCGTACTTCAGGGCCCACACCTTGCCGCTGACGTAATCGGCGTACAGGTAGCAGCCGGCCAGCTCGGGGAATTTCTTGCCGCGGTAGACGTGGCCGCCGGTGATCGACTTGCCGATCTCGTGGTGGTACTCCCAGATGGGCTCGACGATGTCGGCCCGGGGCTCGACCCCCTTGGCGCCGAACTTGTGCACGCCCTCGCGAACGTTCCAGCCGTAGTTGCCCCCCTTGGTGATCAGGTCGATCTCTTCCCACAGGTCCTGGCCCACGTCGGCGCACCACAAGGTGCCGGTCTGGCGATCGAAGGCGATCCGCCACGGGTTGCGCAGGCCATAGGCCCAAATCTCACCGCGGGCCTGGCTGTCGCCGGCGAACGGGTTGTCCTGGGGAATCGCGTATTTCTTGCCGGGGTCTCGATGGTCGACGTCGATGCGGAGGATTTTGCCCAACAGCGTGTTGCGGTTCTGGCCGTTGCCGTAAGGATCGTTGGCCAGGCCGCCGTCGCCCACGGCGATGTACAAGTAGCCGTCGGGCCCGAAGGCGAGCGTGCCGCCCTTGTGGTTCCAGAAGGGGTGCTCGATCCGCAGGATTTCCTGCTCGCTGGCCGGGTCGGCCTTGTTGGGATCGTCCTTGGAGACGCGGAACCGCGAGACGATGGCCGTGTTGGGCTTGGGCGTGCCGGTGGGCGTGTAGTAGGCGAAGAACTCGCCGTTTTCGCGAAACTTGGGATGGAAGGCGAGGCCCAGGAAGCCTTTTTCGTTTTGATTGTCCTGGTAGACGACGTGGTCGCTGATGTCGAGGAACACCTGCGGCTCTTCAACCTGGGGATCGTTGGGCATGACGTAGATCGTGCCCAATTGCGAGGGGACGAACAGCCGCCCGCTGCCGTCGCCCGCGCCGGTGACCAGGATCGGGCGGTTGAAGCGGAGCTTGGGAAAGGCCTTGACGACTTCCAGGCCGCTGGGCGTCTCGGGCGTGGCCAGCGAGGGGCTGGGGTCGGTCACGGCGGCGGTGGCCAGGGCGAACAGCTCGGCGATCTTCATCTTGGGGTCTTGCTTCTCGTCGCCGACCTGGCGGATGACGATCATGTCGAGGCTGGGCACGAGAAGCATGTCGTTGTCGAACTTGCCCTTGGCCGCGTAAGCGTCGGCCGGCACGCCCGGCCACGCGCCGGTGCTGTTGTTCCACCACAGGTAGCCATATTGCTTGTTCAAATCCTGCGACGCGTGCGTAGCCTCGGCGACCCAATCGGACGAGATCACCTTGGCGCCTTTCCACAGACCCCGGTTCAAGAACAGCAGGCCGAAGCGGGCCAGGCTGCGGGCCGTGACGTGCAAGCCCGTGTAGGGCAGCGGCATCCCTTCGCGCTGGTCCCACGACCAATCGTCGCGTGGGATGCCAATCTTGCGGAACACGCGGTCTTCGAGCAGCTCGGCGACGCTTTGGCCGGTGGCCTTGTTGATCGTCGGGCCCAACAGCGACAGGCCGGCGTTGTTGTATTCCCATTTCGTGCCCGGCGGCGACACCATCGGCAGCTCGCCGAGCGCGTAGGTGAACAAATCCTGGCGCTGGGTGATGCCGGGGTCGTTCTTTACGCCGGTGGTCATGCTGAGCATCTGGCGGACGGTGATTTCGCGCTTTTCGGGCGGGTTGGCTTCGGGGAAGAAGTCGCCCAGCTTGCTGTCGAGCGAGAGTTTCTTGTCGGCGATCGCCAGGCCGGCCGCCGTGCTGGAGAACGACTTAGTGGTGGAGAAGACGATGTACTTCGTCTCGCGCGTGGCGTCGCCGAAATACCACTCGCCGACGATGCGGCCGTGGCGCACGACCAGGCCGGTCTTGCTGCCGTGATCCTTGAGCCAGGCGCCGACTTTCTCGAGCCCCGCGCTCGACATCGACTGCGTTTCGGGCTGGGCGACTTCCCAATCGGCGCCGGGAAAAACGGTTTGGGCCGCGGCCTGGAGGGTCGCGAAGGCACACATCAGCAAGGCAAGGAGCAAGCGTCGGGCGGCCGTGGGCATGGGTAGTCGTCCTCGGGAGGGATCACGTCGGGGTGGGCGGAAACCGCCATGATACGTAGGAGGATCGAACCAATGCAAACCGCGCGTTGGCCGGGCTTCCTACGTGCCCGCCGATAGACGCGCTTCGCCGGCGCCGATAGACTCGCGTCTGGCGCTCGACAGCCATGCTTCAACCCCTTACCTGCAAGAGCCCCACCCATGGTCGAAATCAAGCCCCATCGCGGTTACTCGAGCGGCAAGCCGCCGACGATTCCCAAGCCCGATCACCCGGTCGACCCGGTGATCCTCACCGTGCAACAAGGGGTGCCGCTGACCTACGGCAGTTGCCACGGCGTGGGGGTGCGGGTCGTGCATCCGCAGAACCCGCAGGCGGCGTCCAAGAACATGAGCCTGACAATGTTCTACGTGCCACCGCACGCGGTGCTGCCGGTCGGCTCGCACGAAACCGAAGAGACGTACGTGATCCTGGAAGGCAGCGGGCGGATGACTTTCGCCCGAAGCCAGCGCGACGTCAAGCGGGGCGACTTCGTCTACCTGCCGCCGTGGTGCGAGCATGGCATCGAGAACACCGGCACCGAGCCGCTGGTGGTGTTGATCGCCACTTCGCCGCCCAACCCCTGAGCGCCCGACGACCGTGCGGAGTGGGGCTCAAACGTGCCATTTTGAGGCGCGCCGGGCACAGCTATCATCCGATGCAGCCGAGCTGAGGGCAATGCTGGCAGGTTGGGTGACTGCGCGGTTGATTGGCCGCTCGCAACGGGTTGCGGCATGGGCGAAATCTACGCGAACTTTAACGCGCGTGGCGGCATCCGATTTGCTTCCCCACCGCACCATCCACCACGGATCACGGGAGACTTGCTTCTCCCAGCCTTCACTATCACGGAGGGAACCCATCATGCTTGTGCTCAGTCGGAAACCGGGCGAAAAACTGCAAATCGGCGACAACATCACCGTTACCGTGCTCGAGGTTCATGGGCGCGTCGTGCGGCTGGGCATCGATGCCCCCGGCAGCGTCCGCGTGCTGCGCGGCGAACTGACCGAATGGTGCGACCGCGAAAAGCGGTGCGCCGAGCTGGAACCGAGCACCGTCTAGGGCGCCGTTCAAGGCGTTCTTTCTGCGCTGACGCTTTGGCCCAAATCGTTGCGCCGGGGGGGCCGAGGCGCTCGCGACACGGCGGCAACGTGAACCCGCCGCGGCGAACGAGCGCTTTCGGCGCAAAACGGGCCGAACCGCACGCGCTTTCGCTTCACTTCTGACGCGGCTGCTCGATTCGCCCCGCGAGTTTCGATTGCACGGCGTTTGGAAGCTTCATCGGGGTAATTGCACGCCGCTCGCCCGAACACGTTTCCGACGGGCAAAAGGCGCTCGCCAGGTCCGAAAAGCGTGCATCAGCGTGCATCAAGCGGCCTTGCTAGCTGGCTAGTCCGATTGGTAGAATCGTGGGTCTCCACTCAAATGCCTCGAGAGACGGCCGGGGTGGATGCGCCGCGAGGGCGAGTCCGCGCGGCACGGTCCGCGGCAGCAACGGGCCACGATGCCGGTGCGCCGTCGCGCTGCCGGCCGATTTGAACCGGGAATCCTTGACGGAGTCGCGTGTGGGCACGAAGAAGACGGGTAAAGGTCGGCGGAAACTCGGTCGCAAAAAGCGCCGCATGCGCTCCCGGATTCGCCACCGCAAGCGATAGCTCCGTCCGTCCCGCGCGAGACTCCATTTCCAAGCTTGCGCTGCGCTCCCATCGATCCGTGCTCAACCGTGGGGCGCATCCGGCGCGATACGTCGCGCAACGTGGCGCGCGGCCGCGATTCGAACCCCGCGACGCGACGCGATCGATAGTAGCGCCAGCGCCCCGCAAGCGGCCATGACGAACGTCGAGGGCTCGGGGATGGTCGCGATCCAGCCTTCGGAGTTGAGGCCGTTCTGGCCCCAGCCGACGATCGTGCGGCCGTCGGCCGAAACCGCCGTAGCGCAGCGTGAGAATCCATTGGTCGAGCCCCGTCACGCCCTTGGATATGAGATATTCCTGCAAGTCGACCATGCCGGCCCCGGCGGTCCACAGAAACGCCGTCTCGCCGGAAAGCGTGGCGCTGTCACCGACGATGACTCCGCCGTCGGCGGACGTGGCGTACGCGATGCTGGAAGCGAGCGCGTTCGGCAGATGGCCGAGTCCGACCATGCCGTCGTCAGTGGTCCAGCGAAACGCCTCGTTGTTGGCCGTAGCCGTTGCGCGTCGCCCGACGATGACATGGCCGTCGGCCGACACCGCCAGCGCCGAACTGGAGAAGATGCCGCCGGGCAGATCACCGAGCCCCACCATGCCGTCGTCGGCAGTCCAGCGAAAAGCCTCGGTGCCAGAAGCACCATAGCTCGTGCCAACCACGACGGCGCCATCGGCCGAAACTCCCGTCGCATCGCTGAAATTCACGGCGCCGCCGAGCGTGCCCAGCCCGACCATGCCGTCGGCGCTCGTCCAGCGATAGGCCTCGGTGCCCGGGCTGCTGACGCCCACGATCACGCTGCCATCGGCTGAGACCGCCTTTGCCGAACCGTGGCCGCCGCTGGGCGGGGGCGAAATGTAACCCAGCCCAACCATGCTTTCGGCGCTCGTCCAGCGGTACGCTTCGGTGCCGATCGACGTGCTGGCCGAACCGACCACGACGCTGCCGCCTGCCGAGACTGCCAGCCCCGAACTGGCGGAATCCCCGCCGGGCAGGTCGCCCAGACCGACAAACCCTCCGCCAGACGTCCAACGGAAGGACTCGGTAATCGTGGCCGAAGTCGTAATCGTGCCGACGACGACCGCGCCGTCGGGCGAGATTCCATTGGGCTGCACTTCCAGAGTTCCCGGAGGGACCGCGCCCAGCGACGCCAGCGAAAACACGTCCGCCCGGGCCAGCGTCGCCATGGCGGACAACGCGCCCATGACGAAAAATGCACAGCGGGTAAGTGAGTTCATTAGCGTTCACCTCTTGTGGCGACCGCGCGGATCTCACGATGCCATTGGTCTCGGACACGCGCCCGCGCGGCACCGGTCGCGTTTTCTATCACCCGCATTCGAGATTTCGCCGAAGGCAAACCTGCCGGCTCATTCGGGCGTTTATAACCGTGCCGCGGGGGAGCGCCTAGCAAATTCCCCCTCATTTTTTGCTCGTCGCCGCAATTCCATTTGCACGACGCGCTAGGCCTTCAGCCCCGTCGTGGCGATGCCGCGGATGAAGGTCCGCTGGGTGAAGAAGAACAGCACCACGATCGGCAGGGTGAACAGCACGGCGGCGGCCATCAGCAGGTTCGTCTCGGTCGAATAGGCGCTGACGAACTGCTCGAGGCCATAGGCCAACGGAAAGCGGTCGGGATCGTTCAAGTACAGCAACGGTCCATTGAAATCGTTCCACGAGGCGATGAACTGGAACAAGGCCACGGTGGCCAGCGCCGGGCGGGCCAAGGGGAGCATGATCCGCCGGAAGATGCCCCACTCGCTGCAACCGTCGAGCCGGGCCGCCTCACCCAGCTCTTCGGGAATCGTCAAGAAGAACTGCCGCAGCAGGAAGATCGAAAAGGCGTCGCCCAGAAAGGTCGGCGCCCGACAGCGCGGAGAGGGAGTTGTAGAGGCCCAGGTCGCGCAGCAGCAGAAACCGCGGGATCATCGTGACGTGCCACGGCAACAGCATCGTGGCCACGAGCACGCCGAACACGCGATCGCGCAGCGGCCAGCGCAGCCGGGCAAACGCATAGGCCGCCAACGACGAGCTCACCAGCGTGCCGGTCACCGTGCCGGCGCACAGCAGCAGGCTGTTGCGCAGGTAGCGGAAGTACGGCATCACGGTGACGGCGTCCAGATAGTTCTCCGGCCGCCAGCTTTGCGGCAGCACGCGGTGCGGGTTGGCGGCGATCTCTTCGGCCGGTTTGAACGACGTCAACACCATCCACACGAGCGGCACGGCGAATACTGCCGCCGAGGCGAGCAGCACGGAATGGGCCAGCAATCGCGCTCGTCGGTTACTCTTCACGCTGGGCCTCCATGCGTTCGCGCACGCGGCGGGTGGCGTTTTCGAGCGCTTCGGACGGCGGTACGAGCTTGTACATTGCGTCCTCGGCAGCGCGAATGATTTCGTCTTGAAGAAACTGCGCCCGGGCACGGCCGGCGTGGGCACCTGGTTCGGGCTGCCGGCCAACTCGACGAACGTGGCGAACAGCGGCTCTTCGGCCAGGTACTGGCGAAAGATCGCGTGCCGCGCCACCTGCTCGGAGGCCGGAATCCAGCCGCCGGCCGCCGAGGCCCGCGCCGCTTCGGCTTCGTGGCCGCCAAAGCCGCTCCAGAATTTCATGAAGGCCCAGGCTCCGCGCGGGTTCTTGGCGCCGCGCGGCACGACGAAGAAATTGCCGTTCACCCAGCCGGCCTGTTGCAGCCCGCGCTGGGGCGGCGGCAGCGGCACGACGCCGAACCGCGGCACCGGTTCTCCGCGGCGGCGCATGGCCCGCTGGACCGCGCTGATTTCGGCCATGCGCCACTGGCCGTCCATGATCATCGCGTAGCGCCCTTCCAACAGTGGAAAGCTCGCGCCGGGCAGCGACTGGTCTCCCTTGCGAAAGCGGGCCACCTGTTCGGGGCCGTATGCGCGGCTGTACGAGGCCATCCAGTCGAGCGCCTCGACGATCGGCCGGCTGTCGCTGGTCAGCTCGCCGGACTGAAAATCGTAAAACCGCCCGCCAAACACGATGCCCCACGACCAGATGCGCCGCGGGTCGGGCAGGTAGCCATAGCGGGCCGGCGGAACGCTTTCCCCGGGCGGAGAAATCGCCTGCGCCGCGCGATCCAACTCGGCCAGCGTCGTGGGCGGCGCGAGCCCGAACGCTTCCAGCACGTCGAGATTGTAGTACAGCGCGCGGATGTCGAGCCCGTTGCACAGCGCGTATAGCCGGCCCTGGTAGCTGCCGATTTGCCGCGCCGCGGGATACAGCCATTCGCCGAGCGCCGCGTATTCCTCGCTGGTGGCCAGCTCGTCGAGCGGCAGCAGCGCGCCGCGATGGGCCCAGTCGGCCACGATCGGGTCGTCCTGGTTGAGCACGTCGGGCGGATCGGCGCCGGCCACGCTGAGAAAGAACTTCAAATCGAGATTGTTGCCCGGCATGGCCACGGGCCGCACGAAGAACTCCTGCTGGCTGGCGTTGAAGCGGTCGACGATTTCTTCGACGATGGGCCGATCCTTGCCGCCCCAGAAGTGCCAGAACACGACCTCGCTGCGGCCCGCGGGGAGTTGCCAGCGCGGACTGTGGCTGCTGAGCAGGGCCAGGCCGCCCACGACCACCAAGAGCAGCGCCAGGGCCGCCGCCTTGGCCAGCGTCGAACGGCCACGACGCGAGTTGTCGGCAGGGGTGTTCATCGGCCGGCCCCCTGGTAATAAACCCAATAGCGCGAGGAGCGAAACAGGGCCACGGTGGCCAACGTCACGAGCACGAACAGCGACCAGGCGATCGCCGAGGCGTAGCCCATGTCGAGATACTTGAAGGCCGACAGGAAGATGTAGAGCGAGAGCATCAAGCTGGAGCCGGCCGGGGCCCCCTGCCCTTCGCTGGTGATGTACACCTGGGTGAAAGCTTGCACGGCGTGGATCAGGCCAACGATCAGGTTGAAGAAGATCACGGGCGAGAGCATTGGCAGCGTGACGTGGCGGAAGCGGGCGACCGGGCCGGCGCCGTCGAGCTGGGCCGCTTCGTAAAGCTGCGGCGGGATGTCGCCCAGCGCCGCCAGGTAGATGATCATGAAATTGCCGACGCCCCACAGGCTCATCAACACCAAAGCGTCTTTCGAGCCGAAGCCCCCCTGCCCCTTGAGCCAAGCGGGCAGCCAGAATCCCTCGGCCGTGCTGTTGAACCAGCCGGGCGTCGGCAGACCGACGGCCGCGAGCACGCCGTTGACGAGCCCGGCCTGCGGATTGAGCAGCCACATCCAGAGGATCGAGCTGGCCACGACCGGCACGACCGAGGGCAGGAAGAAGATCGTGCGATAGATGGCCCGCCCGCGCACTTCCCAGGAGAGCATCGTCGCCAGGCCCAGCCCCAGGGCGATCGACAGCGGCACGCTGACGGCGGCGTAGTAGCAGGTGTTCCAGACGGCCTGGCCGAAGCGCTGGCCGGTCCAGAACTCTTCGGCAAGGCGGCGGTAGTTTTCGCCGCCGGCGAACCGCGGCGGCGAGAGCATGTCGTAGCGCTCGAAGCTCCAGGCCAGCGAGGCCGCGAACGGATAAGCGATCAACAACGTAAAACCTAATAGCCATGGCGCGAGAAACGCCAGGGCGGCCCACCTTCCCGCGCGCGAGGCAACCGAGTCGAAACGGCGCGCCCTCGGACTGTGCTGTGGTCGCTTGCGTCGTGCATGAGAGGCTATCGCACGCGGGTGCCTGCGTCGAGACGTCAGCTCGCGGCGGCCGCGGCCAACAGCCGCGACGGTCCGCTGAGGATGATGCGGTTTGCGCGGCGCGTGGGGATTGTCGCGATGCCGGCCGACGCGAGCGTGTCAATTGTAATCGTTCGGCCGAGCGATGCGAGCCGTCGGGCCGTGCAGCCGGCACGGTCGCCAAAGGCGGTCCGATTGGCCAGTTGCGTGTTACACTTAGGTATGCCCTTCGCCGCCCTGAATCGTGCATGAAACCTCTCCTCACCAAAAATGCCCGGCGGCGGTTCACCGTTGCCCGCGACATCCACGGAGTGCCCCACGTCGAGGCGGACTCCTGGCGGGGAGCCCTGTATGGCCTGGGCTACATGCACGCCATCGACCGGCCGACCCAGATGCTTTTCTCCCGGGCCGTGGCCAGCGGCCAATCGACCGAGCTGATCGCCGACAAGCCCGAGCTGCTGGAGATGGACCGCTTCTTTCGCGCGCGGGGCTCGACTTGAATTTGGGCTCGGAAGTGGCCCAGCTCGACGACGAAACCTTCGATCAACTGACCGCCTACTGCGAGGGCGTGAACGACGGCATGAAGGATGCCGGGCCGTCGCTGCCGATGTGGGCCACGGGCTTCGTGCCGCAGCCCTGGAACCAGCGGGCCGTGCTGTTGATGGGCAACCTGCTGAGCTTCGGCGGCCTGGCCGTCGGCCAGCAGCAGAACGAACGGATTTTGCTCGAACTGATTCACGCGGGCGTCGGCGACGACAAGCTGCGCGAGCTGTTTCACCCGATGCTCGACGATGCCGACTTCGAACTGCTGCGCAAGGTGAAGATCGCCAGCCAGCTTTCCGACGAAGCGCTGGAAATGATCACCGACCTGCCGCGATTGGCCGGCAGCAACGCCTGGGCCGTCAGCCCCGGCGCAGCGCGACCGGCTCGGCCCTGCTGGCTTCGCGATCCGCACCTGGAAGTCAACCGCCTGCCGGCCATCTGGTACGAGGCCGAGCTGCACTGGGGCGAAAACGGCACGAGCAACTACGTGCTGGGCGCCACGCTTCCGGGCTGCCCGCTGTTTGCCGTGGCCCGTACGCAGAACGTCGCCTGGGGCGTGACCTATTTGAAGGGGGACACGAGCGACTACTTCGTCGAGGATTGCCGCCCCGGCGGCGCGACGGGCTGGCAATACCGGCGCGGCGACGCCTGGCACGACTTCGCCGTGCGCGACGAGCGGCTCGTCCGCAAAGGGCGCGGCGCCGAAATCCTGCGCGTCTACTTCAACGACGTGGGCACGCTCGAGGGCGACCCGCAAGAGGAGGAGCCCGGCTACTACTTGTCGTCGTCGTGGATTGGCGTTCATCCGGCGCGGGGCAGTCGATCGGGGCGTGGCTCGACATCGTGTCGGCCGAGACGGCCGCCGAGGCGATGGACGTTGCCCGCGACTGCCCGTTGCCCACGCTGTGCTGGGTGTTTGCCGACCGCGAGGGGCACATTGGCATGCAGGCCGGCGGCTGGTTTCCGCGGCGCCCTCGCGGGCAGAACGGCCTGTTGCCGATACCGGCCTGGGACGATACGAACCACTGGCGCGGCACGCTGCCCACGACCGTGTTGCCGCGCGTCTACGATCCGCCGGAGGGGTTTGTCGCCACGGCCAACGAAAACATCAATGCCCGCGGTGGCCCGATGCTGGTGACGCAGACCGTGCCCGACTATCGCAAGCGGCGGATTGACGAGCGGTTGAGCGAGCTGAACCCGGTGACGCTGGCAGACATGCAGGCCCTGCAGTACGACGTGGTGAGCCTGCAAGCCCGCGACCTGCTGGCGGTGTTTTTGCCGTGCCTTCCCGACGGCCGGTGAAAGAGCGGCTGTCGCGGTGGGACTGCAGCTATTCGACCGACAGCTACGAGGCCACGCTATTCTCGCGGCTGTATCGCAACGTGATGCTGGAGATTTTCGGGCACGAACAGGGGATCGGCTGGCGGCGGATGTTGTACCTGTGCAGCCGCGTCGGCTTTTCCACGATGGTGCTCACGGCGATCGACAAGCTGCTGGAAAAGAAGGATTCGCTGTGGTGGCGAGGGCGCGACAAGGCCGCGCTGATCCGCCGGGCCGCCGAGCGGCTGGCCGGCGAAAAGGAACAGCCCTGGTCGGCCATCAACGGCTTCCACTTCACCAACCGTTTTGTCGAGAGCCGCTTCGTGGGCCGGGCCTTCGGCTTTCACACCCGCGAAATGGCCCTGCCGGGCTGCCACGCCACGCCGTTCCAGGGCCACCTGTTGCGGGCCGCGCAGGCGCGAGGCGTCGTTCGCGCCCAGCTATCATTTCGTCACCGACCTGGGCAGCGACGAAGCCTGGACCAACCTGCCCGGCGGCCCCAGCGAAAGCCGGGTGAGCGGCTACTACAAGAACGACATCCCCCGCTGGCGCAGTGGCAAGTACAAGCGCCTGGCAGTCGAGCGCGACGGGGTGGAATAGCGCCGGCGGGCGTTTCTCGATTTGCAGCCGCTTTGCTGCGCCATCGCCGCGTGACTCCGCGCCGCTCGTCGGCTATCGTGGGTCGTGACGTTTCGGGCGTTGCCCCGGTTGATCACGCACCCGCTGGGATGACACGATGAGTGGCCGGTTTTCGCGGCGCAGCGCGGTTGTTGTGGCACTTCTGGCGCTGCTACTGCTGCCCATGCTGCTGGGCCGCGCGGCGGCTGCGGAGCCCGCGGGGTTTCGGCTGGCCTCATTTCGGGTCGACGTGACGCCGCGGCTGGGGCACCCGTTGTTGGGCGGCAATTTTGCGCCGGCACGCACGGTCGACGATCCGCTGTTCGCGCACGGCGTGGTGCTGCTGGGCGCGGGCCGGCCAATCGTGCTGGCGGCGGTCGATTGGTGTGAGATTCGCAACGACGCGTACGCGCGCTGGCGCAACGCGCTGGCCAAGGCGGCGGGCACGACGGCCGACCGCGTGCTGCTGGCCAGCGTGCACCAGCACGACGCGCCGCTGGCCGATCTGACGGCCCAGCGACTGCTGGGCGAAGCGGGCGTGGAAGGCGGAATCCTCGATCTCGACTTTCACGAGCGGACCGTCGAGCGCGTGGCGGCGGCTTTGCACGACAGCCTTGCCTCGGCCCGGCCGGTGACGCACCTGGGCCTCGGCCAGGCCAAAGTCCAGCACGTCGCCTCGAACCGCCGCGTGGTCGACGCCAGCGGCAAGGCGGTGTTCGCCCGTTACAGCGCGACTCGCGACGCGGCGCTTTGCGACCTGCCCGAAGGCGAGATCGACCCCTGGCTCAAGACGATCAGCTTCTGGGATGGCGAGCGGCCACGGGCGGCGATCAGCGCGTACGCCACGCACCCGATGAGCTATTACGGCACCGGCGCGATCTCCAGCGAATTCGTCGGCCTGGCCCGCGGCCAGCGCCAGCAGGACGAGCCGGGTGTCTTTCAGATGTACCTTTCCGGCTGCTCGGGCGACGTGACGGCCGGCAAGTACAACGACGGCTCGCCCGAGAATCGCCGGCGGCTGACCGAGCGGATGCACCGCGCCATGGTCGAGGCCTGGCAAGCCACGAAGCGCCAGCCGCTGGAGAAGATCGAGATGCGCCACGCGGCGCTCGTGTTGCCGCACCGCGAAGGCCCGCAGACGGCCGAGCGGTTGCAGGCCGTGCTGGCCGACCCGGCCAAATCGCTGCGCGAGCGGGCGCTGGCGGCGATGGGGCTCAGCTCGCGAAAGCTGCATCCAGAGGGGCACGAGATCGACGTGGCGGCGGTCGACTTTGGCCCCGCGCAACTCGTGCTTCTGCCGGGTGAGAGCCTGGTGGGCTATCAGTTGATGGCCCAGCGGATACGGCCCGATCAGTTCATCATGGCCGTGGGCTACGGCGAGTGCGGGCCCGGGTACATTCCGACCGACGCGGCCTCGCGCGAGGGTTATGCCGAGAGCCAGGGATGGTGCTGGGTCGCCCCGGAAGTCGAAAGCCGGATGGCCGCGGCCCTGCGGCAGGCGCTGGGGGCGAAGTCTGCGGAAGCCAAGTAGTAGGCCGACCACGCTTGATAGTTGACGGCTAGCAACGGGTGCCACGGGCGGCGAAGTACGTTGCTAAAAGCACCTGAAAGGGCGCGACAGGAGATCGTGCGTTGGTTCGTCGCGCCCTTTCAGGGCTTGTAATAACGGTCGGTACGCCGGCGACCCAGGGCGTTGCCCTGGGCTGACCTGTTTCACGCCTTCGGCGTGACGGTGCATTGAATTCTCGAATTCTCGAATGCCATCAACCGGTCGTTCTGGGCCGCCCGATCTCGTGCAGGCACTTGCACCATGCTGGGACAGCCAGGTCGGGCCATTCTTTCGTCGACTTTTGGCCCCCTCTGGGCCAAGATCGCACGGCGGCGAGCGAATATGGGGTCAGCCCCCGCGTGCCTGCGCGCCATCGGCAGGCGCTGGCATCCCGCCGCTTGCACTTAAAAGGAGTCGAGCCATGAACCCGCTCGTGCCCAAGTTGCTGTTGCTCGTGTGCGTCGTCGGCTTGTTGGTCCATCCGGCGACGGCCCAGGACAAGGCCGCGGCGGAAGCCGAAGACGCTGTTCGAGCGGGGTTTCTACCTGCAAGCGCACCAGCGCGACCTGGCTGGCGCCGCGGCCGCCTACGAGCGTGTCGTCGACGACCCGGCGGCGCCGAAGGAGCTTGTGCGCGAGGCCCGAGTGCGGCTGGCGCAGGTCCGCGAGGATTTGGCTGCGGTCGACTTGGCGCGGCTGATGCCGGCCGACGTGGTGGGCTATGCCGAAGTGCGCGAGCCCGGGCGGCACCTGGGGCGAATTCTCAAAATGCTGGGGCTGGTCGCCGAGGCCGACAAACCGCTGCCGGCCAAAGAGCCGCCGGTCCCTCTGGGCGGCGGGCTGTACCTTCCGGCCGATTTTGCGGTCAGCCCGGCGCTGGTCGCCGAGCTGAACAAGATTCGCGGCGTGGCCGCCGGCGTGACAGCCATCGACGAGCACGGCCGGCCCGAGGGCTTGCTGGTGGTCCATCCGGGCGATTGCGACCTGCTGCGCGGGGTGATCGAAACGGGCGTGCAACTGCTCGAGCCGGGCGAGCCGGTCGAGGGTTTCAAGACGTATCGCCTGAGCGACGTCGGCTGGGTGACGTTGACGGCGCGGCTGGTGCTGGTGGGCGATTCGCGGGAACAAATCGTGGCGGCCGTCGAGCGGCTGCGCCATCCGCAAGCCGAGAGCCTGGCGTCGAACGAGGCCTTTCAGCGGCTGCGCCAGCAGAGCGGCCAGCCGCTGGTGTTCGCCTACATCGATGGCCCGCGGCTGGTCAAGCGCTTCGAACCGGCGTTCCAGGGACGCGACGGGGCGATGATTCGCGGGCTGCTCGATCTGGATCATCTCGAGTCGCTGGCCTTGAGCCTCACGACCCGGGACGACGCGATCGCCGCGCGGTGCAAGTGAACCTGATGGACGGCCATCACAACCTGGCATACGCCCTGATTCGCACGGCGCCGTTGACGGGCCGCTCGCTGTCCATGGTGCCGGGCAACGCGGCCGCGGTGTTGGCCTTGGGTTTGAATCCGCCGGCGAAGGCAACGGAGGTGGGAACTGCCAACCCAGCGGGGATCAGCGCGATGGACGTGGGCCGCGAGGTGTTCCACAACATCGACGAGCTGGCCGTGTTCGCCTTGCCGGCGGCCGGTTCAACGCAACATCCGGGCGGCTGGCCCGAGATCGGCGTGGCGGTGGCGGTCAAGGATCCGGCCAAGTCGGAAGCCGTCTGGAGCCAGGTGTTGGGGCTGGCGGCCTTGTTCGGGGCCCGCACGTCGGCACCGCCGGCCGAAGTGACGATCGAGGGCCGCGCCGGGCACAGCTACCAGTTCGACGGCCTGCCGGCGATCGCGGTCGTGCGCTCGGGCGATCGGGGGCTCGTGATCGGCACGGCCGGCGCCGTGGCCGCATCGCTGCGGGCGACGGCCGCCAAGCAGTCGATCGTCGACGGCGAGACGCCGCATTCGCTGGTCAAGCGGCTGACGCCCACCACGAGCAAGGCCCTGTGGGTCAACGTCGGGCCGACGCTCGACCTGGTGGCCGGCATGTCGCGCGGGAGCGATGCCCGGCAGTTGCAATCGATCGGCTCGCTCGTGCGCGAGATGACGGTGTTGGTGATCACCGACGAGGCGCCGAACCAGTTGACGATCGACGGGGAAGTCGGGGGTTTGCCGAAGTTTCGCGACGTGCTGCCGCTATTGCGGCAAGGCGGCCCGAAGCGCGGCGTGGCGGCGAAGTGAAGTGGGCCCACGATTGGAAACCCCACTCACTCAATGGCCTCCCAAATTCCCGGACAACTTCGAACGAGCACGCAATGGCACGATGCGAAACGGGCACTGCTGGACGAGCCAGCACTGGCACACGCACGGTTAGCCGGCCACGCGGCTACCGCTTGCCGTTGAGCTCGTCGAGCAGCTTGTCGGCAGTATAAACCTTGCGCAGCGCCTCGAGGATCGCGCTGCTGTGGACGGAGATGGCGCGGGCGACTTTGTCGGTGTAGACGAAGTCGAGCACGAGCGATTGGATGTTGCCGTCGAAGATGATGCCCACCACCTCGCCCTCGCGGTTGACCACCGGGCTGCCCGAGTTGCCGCCGATGATGTCGGCGGTGCAGACGAAGTTGAACGGCGTGTTCGCGTCGAGTTGGCTCTTGTGTTCATGCCACGAAGCCGGCAGCTCGAAGGGCGGCACGTTGCCGTGGTCGTTGGCGTGCTTGAACGCGCCGCCGATCGTCGTCCAGGGGGGATACTTCTGATCCTGGAACTCGTAGCCCTTCACCTGGCCGAAGGCCAGACGCAGCGTGAAGGTCGCGTCGGGATAGGTCGTTTCGCCTTCGATGGCGAAGCGGGCCCTGGCCACCTTGGCGTAAGCCTGGCGCAGCGGCTCTTCGACCTTGTCCTCGTAAGCCTTACGCACCTTGCGGGCCGTCGGGTCGACGGTCCGCGCCAGCACGATCATCGGATCGTCGGAGCTTTGGATCGCGGGCAGGCCGCCGTCGGCCAGTTGCTTGCGGACGGCGACGTCGGCCAGCTTCGTGCCCGAGACGAGCTGGCTGGCCCGCTGGGCGGGCGACATGTCGGCCAGGATCTGCAGGACGAAGGGGTTGTCGGCGCCGGCCTGTTCGATCAGATAGCCGAGCGAGTCGGCCAGCTTGACCGTTTCCAGGTCGCTGTAGATGGGGGCCTCGGAGAAGAGTTGCTGCTTGAGTGATTCGAGCCCGGCCTCGGCATACTCGCGGAGCCGCTCGGGGTTCGGCTTGGTCGATTCCTCGGCCAGCCGCACCAGCGCGCGGGCGATCTGGTACAGCTCGCAGTTGAAGGCAGTGCCGCGTTCGTAGAGTTCGTGGTCGACGTAGATCTGGCCCCAGACGCCCAGCGCGCCGGAAACCTGGTCCCAGGCGTCGCGCGTGTCGTGCAGCTTGGGGTCGTTGAAGACGGCCTGGCGCAGATCGCGCTCGTCTTCGATCTTCAGCACTCATGATGGCCGGATCCTGCAGCCCGGCCAATCCGCCGAGCCGGGCCTTGCGGCTGTTCTGGTAGCCGAACAGCTCGTCCTGGGCGCGGCGGGCGTTTTCCAGGCCGTGATCGCTGTAGGTCGCGCAGCAGCACCTCGCGGCGGCGCAGGGTGTTCGAGCTGCCGCGGAAAGACCTTGTCGCGCAGGAAATCGAGATGGGCCACGGTGTTCAGCCGGTCGGTGCGGCCCGGGTGTCCGGCGACGAAGACGAGCTCCTCGTCCGCGGCGCCGGCCTTGCTCCAGCGGAGATAGTCGGGCGGGGTGATCGGCTTGCCGTTCTCGTAGACGCGGAAGAAGCAGATGTCCAGATCGTAGCGCGGGTATTCAAAGTTGTCGGGATCGCCGCCGAAGAAGGCGATGTCTTTTTCCGGCGCGAAGACGAGTCGCACGTCGGTGTAGTGCTTGTAGCGGTAGAGGTTGTAGCGGCCGCCCTGGTAGAGCGTGACCACGTCGCTGCGCAGGCCGGTCTTGTCGAGCGATTCTTTCTCGATCGTGTTGCGCATGGCGCGGCGAGCCTGCTGGGCGGCGGCCGGATCGACGCCCGGCGTGACGGCCGCGTTGACCCGATCGGTAACGTCCTCGATATCCATCAGGACGTTCAGCTCGAGGTCGACGCACTTGATCTCTTCGCCGGGCGTGCGGGCGTGAAAGCCGAGCTTGACGAGGTCTTTGTCGGCCGTGCTGAGCTTGTGCAGGCAGTCGGCGCCGACGTGGTGGTTGGTCATCACCAGCCCGCCGGCCGAGACGAACGAGCCCGAGCCGCCGCTGTTGAAGCGGACGGCCGACTTTTGCAGGTGTTCGAGCCAGGCTTCGGAAGGGTTGAAGCCGTACTGCTCCATCAGCAGCTTGCGCGGCGGCTGATTGAAGAGCCACATTCCCTCATCCCCGCGAGCCATGGGGGCCTGGGCAGCGGCCCAAGGCAGCAACAACAATCCCACGAGCCACGACTTTGCAGCCAGTTTTCGATCCATGAAGTGCCTCGCTTGGCTCAGGCCAGGTTTGATCAACGTAGGGTTTTCTTACCACGCGCATCATCGCTCATTGGGGCGGCGCTGTTGGGCGGCGGCGCGAAACATCACCCCCAATCCCGTCAGCGCCAAACAAATCATCAAGAAGCCGAAGGTTGCCATCGAGAGAATCGAGGCGGGCGCGAGAATCGGCCAGTCGGGCCACTCGCCCAGGTTCCAGCCCTCGGCGCTTGCGGTGCCCCAGCCGACGCCAAACTTCAAGGCGTCGGTCCACGCCTTCGGCGCGAACGAGAAAAAGGCGATCAGCACGCCGGCGATCGAGCCGCCGGCAATGTAGCCCGAGCCCAGCAGCACGCCGGGGCTGCTTTCATCGTCGTCGGGCTGTCCCTTGATCTTGTCGACCGCCCAGCGGACCAGCCCGCCCAGGAAGATCGGCATGGAGGTCTGGATCGGCAGGTAGACGCCGACGGCGAACGGCAGGCTCGGCACGCCGGCCAGCTCGAGCACGACGGCAATCAAGGCGCCGATCAGGACCAGCTCCCAGGGGAGCTTGCGATTGAGGATGCCGTCGATGATCAGGGCCATCAGCCGGGTCTTGGGGGCGTCGAACTTGTTCGAGACCGGCGCCCCGTCGTCGCGGAAGCGGAGCTTGCCGTTGATCGCCGGGTCGACGAAATACACGATCCGACCCTGCTCGTTAACCAGGTACTTGCCGGCGGGGATGCTGGCGTGCTCCCCCTCGCCGACGTGCAGGGCGTAGTACAGGGTGCCGTCTTTTTCGGCGTATTCGCCCCCCACGTGCTCGCGAGGCAGATCCGTCACGTCGACCCGCGCGTGGGCAGATACTCGGGGTTCTTGCTGTAAACGGTGCCGGCCTGGTTGAGCAGCAGCAGGGTGAATCCGATCACGACGGCCGAGGTGAGCGCGCCGATGAGGATGGCGATTTGCTGCAGGCGCGGCGTGGCGCCGACCAAGTAGCCGGTCTTCAGGTCTTGCGAGGTCGTGCCGCCGTTCGAGGCGGCGATGCAGACCACGGCGGCCACGGTCAGCGCGGTGAGCGTGGCCATCTTGCCGGTGTGTCCCAAAAACAAGAACACGAGGCACGTCAGCAGCAGCGTGGCCACGGTCATGCCGGAAATCGGGTTCGACGAGGAGCCGATTTCGCCGGTCAGCCGCGAAGAGACCGTGACGAACAGGAAGCCGAACATCACGATGCACGCGCGCCAACAGCCCGCCGAAACTGAATCCCAGGCCCAGGGCCGGCGAAGCCGCCAAGGCGATGACCAGGGCCACCGAGCCAAAAATCACGAACGTCAAGGGCAGGTCGCGCTGCGTGCGGCCGGCGCCCTTGCTCTTGGCGGCGCCGGATGCCAGGTCGCCGAAGGCGCCGTGCAACGAGCGAATGATCAAGGGCAGCGCCTGGAACATGCTGATGATGCCCCCGGTGGCTACGGCCCCGGCGCCGATATAGAGAATGTACTTGTCGCGCAGCTCGCTGACGTCCATGTCGCGAATCAACTGCCCGGGCGCCGCCGGCGCGAGCACTCGCGTCAGCCCGTCGCCGAACATGACGATCAACGGCACCATCACCAGGTAGGCCAGCACGGCGCCCGACATCATGATCGAGGCAATCCGCGGGCCGATGATGTAGCCCACGCCCAACAGCTCGGGCGCCAGCTCGCCGCCCAGCACGCCTCCGCGCAGGCCGTGGCTGCCGGCGGTCGGCAGCAGGGCATCGTCCTTGACGCGAAAGAAGGGCTTGGTGAACAGCGGCAGGTTCACGTCGAGGGCCCACAACCGCATGGCCTGCATGAGGAACTTGTGGACGAAGGCCAGGCCGAAGCCGGCAAATACGGTGCGAGCCGTGGCGCCGCCCAGCTCGCCCACGATCAGCACGTCGGCGCAGGCCGTGCCCTCGGGATAGCGCAGCAAGCCGTGCTGCTGGACGATGAACGCGCGGCGCAGCGGGATCATCATCAGGATGCCGAGCAAGCCGCCCAGCGAGGCGACCGTCATCACCCGCACCAGGCTCATGTCGAAGCCCAACAGCAACAGCGCTGGAATGGTCACGCCGACGCCGAAGGCGATCGATTCGCCGGCCGAGCCGGTGGTCTGCACGATGTTGTTTTCCAGGATCGTGGCCGGGCGGATGTTGAACGCCTTGGCCAGGCCGCGAAACAGCGTGATCGACAGCACGGCCACGGGAATCGAGGCCGAGACGGTCATGCCCACTTTCAACACCAGGTACAGCGAGCTGGCGCCGAAGAGAATGCCGAGCACGACGCCGGCGAGCACCGCCGGCCAGGTAAACTCGGGCATTTGCACGCTGTCGGGCACATACGGCTGATGTGCGGGCGGCGCTCGAGGCGGCTGTCGGGGCTGAGGGGCGTTTCTCCGTAGTCGGCGCTGCCATCGCGGCCCAATCCAACGAGCTGTTCGAATCCGTGAATGGGCCCCCGGGCTCGCGGCCCGCTGATCCCCGGCCGGCCCACATTCTAGCGAGCTTTGGGGGAGCACACCATGGCGAGACGGCGGCCCCCACGGAGCCGGCGACGCCCTCGGGCACGTCGCTTGCAATAGGGACCTCGGCAGCCGTTTTCACCCTTTTTTTCAGACGCCTTGCATAATCCTTCGCCATCCGACGCTCTTTGAACGGGCAATCACGCGCGGTTGGCTCGCATTGCGGGGGCGCGACGATGACCCTTAAACAACACGCCGCGGTAGCGGCACTGCTGGTCTTCGTGGCGCTGGGCGTGGGCTGGTCGTCGTGGCGGCTGATGGGCCTGGCAGACCAGGCTGCCCTGGAGCGCAGCCATCTTTACCAGCCCTGGAGCGTCGCGCGAAACGGCCCCGTGCGGCAGGTCGCCTACTATCAGACGGCCGCCAAGGAGCCGGCAGGCCGAACCGAGGGAGCAGCCGCGCGGCCCGCGGCGCCGGGCCAGCCCGCCGGCCAGCCCCTTGCGCCGCGAATTCCCGACGGCCACCTGCTGGAAGTGGTGACGCCCGTCGAAGGCTGGATCGAGGCGTTCGGCTCGACGATCAGCGAGATCGACGACGAGAAGCAGGTCGTGCGCGGCCTGAAGCCGGGCGACCACGTCGCCAAGGGGCACGTGCTGGCAACCGTCAGCAGCGCCGACGTCGGCCAGCGGAAGCACGACTTCCTGACGGCAGCCTCGCGGTTGCTGTTCGACGAAGCGGCGCTCGAGCGGCTGACCGCGGCCGGCGCCTCGAAACACGAGCTGGCCGAGGCCACGCGCCATCGCAACGCCAGCCGGGCGCGCGTCGAGCGGGCCGAGGACGTGCTGCGCAGCCTGACGCTCGATGACGGCCAGATCGAGGCCTTGCGGCGCGAAGCCCGCGCGGTGCATCGCGGTAAGCCCGACTACAGCTCGGCCGAAAAGTGGGAAGAGCTGGAGATTCGCGCTCCGCAGGAGGGCATCGTGGCCAGCGTCGGCGTGATGGCCGGAGGCCAGGTGGCGGCGGGCAGCCTGCTGTTTCGAATCGCCGTCGACGCCGCCAGCGGACCGGACGTCGAAGGCCGACGCCTTGCCGATTCAGTCGAACCGTGACGCGACGCCCGCTGCGGGGCCTGTCGCTTCAAGCCTGGTTTTCTTGCGCCGGCGGCCATGCTACGCTCACGGGGTCGTAGCGAAGCCAGCCGGGCCGAAGCCGACCGAATCGATGAGCACGCACCCCATGATCCGAGCCACCACGCCGGGCGATTCGCCGGCCATCGTCGCGCTGGCCGCCCAGACCGGCGTTTTCAAGCCGCACGAGATTCAGGCGCTCGACGAAGTGCTGTGCGACTATCACGCCACGTGCCAGGCGCAGGGACACTTTTCGGTGACCTTCGAGCAGGACGGCCAGGTGCTGGGCTTTGCCTACTACGCGCCGGCCGCGATGACCGACCGCACCTGGTATCTATACTGGATTGCGGTCAGCAAAGAGCGCCAGGCTCGCGGCATCGGCGGCCAGTTGCTGGCTCATGCCGAGCAAGCGGTCGGCCAGCGGCAGGGGCGGATCATGTTGATCGAGACGTCGTCGCTGCCGCACTACGCGCCGACGCGCGGGTTCTACCTCAAGCACGGCTACCGCCAGGCCGCCACGATCGCCGACTATTATGCCGACGGCGACGACCTGGTCGTGTTCTCCAAACGCTTGAATGAAACATGATCGCTCGGAGCTTGGCGCGACCAACCCAAAACCACGCGAATCCACCAGAGGGACCAGCCATGTCGCCACCCAACCCATCCACGAATGCCACGGTGGCGTCGCGACGCGGTTTCCTATGTGCCGGCGCGGGCCTGGGCCTGGCGGCGATGCTGGCCACCGAGCGATTTGCCGCCGCCGCCAGTTTTCCCGCGGGCCATTACGTCGACGTGCACACGCACCTGGGCCAGACCTGGAACACGACCGAGCCGCTTTCGGCCGACGCGCTGCTGCGGTGGATGGACGAGAACGACATTGCCCAGGCCGTGGTGCTGCCGCTCGTGTCGCCCGAGTCGTCGAGCTATCCGCTGACGACCGATTTCGTGCTGGCCGAAACCAGGCCGCACCGCGACCGGCTGATCCCGTTTTGCTCGGTCGATCCGCGGACCAGCTACAGCGGCGGGCTGCGCGGGCTGGTCGACATGCTGAAGAAATACGTCGACGGCGGAGCCAAGGGTTTTGGCGAGCACAAGCCCGGCGTCAACATGAACGACCCGCGCAACATGACGATTTATGCCGCCTGCGGCGAGCTCGGGCTGCCATTGTTGTTTCATCTCGACGCCCAGCGAAACCTCGACGCGCCGGGCCTGCCGGGCTTGGAAAACGCGCTGCGCCAGCATCCGGCCACGCAATTCATCGGCCACGGCCCCGGCTGGTGGGCTTCGATCTCGGGCAACATCACGGCCGCCGACCTGGCGCGCTACCCCGACGGGCCGGTGGCGCCGGGCGGGGCGATCGACACCCTGATGGACAAGTATTCGAACCTTCATGGAGACCTGTCGGCCGGCAGCGGGGCGGGCGCCATCGAGCGCGATCTCGATTTTGGCCGCGCGTTTCTTGCCCGCCGGGCCGACCGGCTGATGTTCGGCACCGATTTCCTCGCGCCGGGGCAGAAGGTGCCGCAGTTGACGCTGTTCCGCCAGTTGCAGCTCACGCCCGACGTGCAGGCCAAGATTTTTCGCGACAATGCCAGAAAACTGTTGCGGCTCGGCGAGCAGACGAGTTGAAATGATGGTACGGTGTGGCAAACAAGAGCGCTGCGGCGGGACCGCGGTGCCACACGGTTGGTGGCACTGGCGTCTCGCCAGTGCTGCGTTTCGCTCGTTTGTCCAACCAGCACTGGCAAGATGCCAGTGCCACGCCGGAAAGAATCACGCCATGAAACGATTGATCTTGTCATTCGTCGCGATCTTAGCGGCGACGGCCTTGTTTCTACTGACGGCCGATCGGGCGGCCGCCGCCGGCTGGAAGGCGGGCGCGGCCAGCGAAACGATCACGCCGGCGACGTTCATGTGGATGGCCGGCTACGGGGCCCGCAACCGGCCGGCCAGCGGGCTGTTGAACGACTTGCACGCCAAGGCCCTGGTGCTCGAAGATCCGCGCGGCACGCGCGTGGCCGTCGTCACGCTCGACCTGGTCGGCATCAGCCCGGACTTGACCAATCCCATCTGCACCAGTTGGAAGCCAAGTACCAGCTTCAGCGGGCCAACGTGGCCATCTTCTGTTCGCACACGCACAGCGGCCCGGTCGTGGGGCGCAACCTGCGCAGCTTGCACTACCAGTTGCTCGACGCCGATCAACAGCGGCTCGTCGACCGCTACGCCGACGCGCTCGGGCCGAAGGTGGTGGGCGTCGTGGGCCGGGCGGTCGAGCGGTTGGCTCCCAGCGAGCTGTCGTGGGGGCACGGCACGGCGACGTTTGCGGCGAATCGTCGCAACAACAAGGAGCCCGAGGTGCCCGCGCTGCGAGCGGCCGGCGAATTGAAAGGCCCATTCGATCACGACGTGCCGGTGCTCAAGGTGACCAACGCCGAGGGCAAGCTGACCGCCGTGCTATTCGGCTATGCCTGCCATGCCACGGTGCTCGACGGCTACGACTGGTCGAGCGACTATCCGGGCTTTGCCCAGGAGGAGCTCGAAAAGCGTCACCCCGGTGCGACGGCGCTGTTCTTTGCCGGCTGCGGGGCCGATCAGAATCCCCTGCCCCGGCGAAAGGTCGAGTTGGCGCGCCAGTACGGCAGCGCAGTTAGCCGCGGCGGTCGACGAGGTGCTGGCCAACAAACTCGAGCCGATCAGCGGCCACGTCGAGACGGCCTGGCGCATCGTGCCGCTCGAGCTGGCCCACGTGCCAACCCAAGAGGAGATCGAGCGCGACGCGGCTTCGAGCGACCGCTACGTCGCCGCGCGGGCGAAGATCTACGCGGCCATGCTGGCCGACGGCCGCTCGATTCCCGGCAGCTACGACTATCCGATCGAAGTGTGGCGGCTGGGGCCGCGGTTGACGATGGTGATGCTCGGCGGCGAGGTGGTCGTCGACTATGCGCTGCGGCTCAAGCAGGAGCTGGGCGTTGAATCCACTTGGGTGGCCGGCTACGCCAACGACGTGATGGCCTACATTCCCTCGCGGCGCGTGCTGGCCGAAGGCGGCTACGAGGGGGGCGGCGCCATGGTCTACTACGGCCTCCCATCGCCCTGGGCCCCGACGGTGGAAGAGAAGATCGTCAGCGGCGTGCACGAAGCGCTGCAAACTTTGAAATAGGGCGGAGTGCAACGACGGCGATGCGCACGACTTGGACGTTCAGCTCGGCGGGGCAGATCATCTTCGGACCGGGGGCCGTCGAGGCGCTCGGCGACGTCGTTGCGCGGATGAAGCTCGCCCGGGTGCTCATCGTCACCGACACGCGGCTGGTCGAGGCGGGCGTCTGCGACACTGTGCGGCGGGCGCTGGGCGACGGGGCGACGATCGACGTGTTTGCCGGCGGGCGGCCGGAGCCCTCGCTGGGCGTGGCCGGCGAGTGCGTTGCCCACGCGCGATCGTTCCAGCCCGACGGCGTGATCGGCCTGGGCGGCGGCAGCAACATGGACCTGGCCAAGATGGCCGCGGCCGTGTTGGCTCACGGCGGAAGTCCTCGCGACTACCTGGGCGAGGATCGGGTGCCGGGCCCGGTGCTGCCGCTGGTTTGCGTGCCGACCACCTCGGGCACGGGCAGCGAAGTTTCGGCGGCCGGCGTGTTCACCGACGAAGAGCGGCAGATCAAAGCCGGCGCGATGAGCAATTACCTGCGGCCGCGCGTGGCGGTGGTCGATCCGCGGCTGACCCTTTCCTGCCCGCGCCAGGTGACGGCCGACAGCGGCATCGACGCCATGACGCACGCCATCGAAGCGTACACGGCCGTTGACAATGCCGCCTTTCCGCTGCCGCCGGGCGAAGTTTCGCTCTACCAGGGGCGCCATCCGCTGGGCGATTGCCTGGCCGAACGGGCGATCGCCACGATCGGCGCCAACTTGCAGCGGGCCGTCGAACATCCCGACGACCTGGCGGCCCGCGAGGCCATGGCGCTGGGCGCGACGCTGGCCGGGCTGGCGTTTTCAAACGTCGGCGTGGCACTGGTTCACGCGCTCGAGTATCCGCTGGGCGCGGCGACGCACTGTTCGCACGGCGCCGGCAACGGCCTGCTGTTGCCGCACGTGATGCGCTACAACCTGCCGCAGCGGCAGCGCGCGTTTGCCCGCGTGGCCGCGCTGTTGGGCGAAGAAACCACGGGTTTGAGCGAAGCCGACGCCGCGGCGCGGCGCCGGCGGCCATCGACAAGCTCAATCGCGCCATCGGCATCCCCACGCGCCTGCGCGACCTGGGCGCCCAGCGCGAGCAGTTGCCCGAGTTCGCCGCAAAAGGCTTGGGCATCACCCGGCTGGTCCGCGTCAACCCGCGCGTGCCGAAACTGAGCGAGATCGTGGAACTTCTGGAAGAAGCGTACTGAGAGTGCCTGCCATGAAACCGTCGAAGAATCGCCGCGAGTTTCTCGAACAGTTTGGGCTGGCCTCGGGGCTGGTGCTGGCGGGCTTCACGGCCACGGCGCGGGGCTTCGCGGCTGGCGAAACGCTCAACGTCGGCTGCATCGGCACCGGCGGGCGTTGCCGGCAACTGATGGGCGCGCTCAAGGAAGTGCCCGGCACGCGGATCGTGGCGGTCTGCGACATTTGGGACAAGCACCTGGAGGCCGGACGCTGCGCTGGCCGAGCCGAACGCCTTTGCCACCAAGGATCACCGGGCCCTGCTCGACCGCAAGGACGTCGACGCGGTGATCATCGCCACGCCCGACCACCAGCACGTTCCGATCACGCTCGACGCCTGCGCGGCCGGCAAGGACGTGTATGTCGAAAAGCCGCTGACCCACGAATTGAGCGAAGCGGCCGCGGTGATCGACGCCCAGAATCGTTACGCCCGCGTGGTGCAGGTGGGCACGCAGCAGCGGAGCATGCCGCAATTCCAGAAGGGTCTTGAAATCGTGCGTTCGGGCCAGTTGGGCGAGATCCACAAGGTGCACCTCACCTGGAACCGCAACAGCCCGCGCTGGGTGCGCACCAAGTACGACATCGACCCGGCGACGGTCGACTGGAAGCGGTTTCTGGGCGCGGCCCGCGAGCAGCCGTTCGACGAATACCGCTTTCGCAATTGGCGGTGGTTCTGGGACTTTGGCGGCGGCATTCTCACCGACCTGATGGTGCACCAGGTCGACATCGCGCATTGGTTCTTGGGACTGGACCATCCGCAGACGGCCGCCACGATCGGCGACGCGTTCAAGGCGGCCGGCGTGTGGGAAACGCCCGACACGGTGCAGACCCTGCTGCACTACCCCAAGCAAAAGGCGCAGGTCTATTTCGAGGGCACGTTCGTCAACGCCCGCAACGCCGCGATGCTGGAGTTCATGGGCAGCGAGGCGACCTTGTATCTCGACCGCGGCCGTTATGAAATCCACCCGGAGCGGAACAAGAAGATCGCGGCCAGCGAGCTGATCCTGGGCAGCGGCCCGCGCGGGGCCGATTTTTACGACCTGCCCAAGGGCGAAGTGCTGCACCTGGCCAATTGGGCCGAAAGCATCCGCAGCCGCCAGAAGCCGGCCTGCCCGGCGGAAGCCGGCGCGAGCGCCGCCGCGGCGGCTCACCTGGGCAACCTGGCCCTGCGCAGCGGCCAGGTGGCGAAGTGGACGGGGTGAGCGGCGGCGCGTGGTGGAGGCCGTCGTGGCAAGGCGAAGCATCCGCAGGCTGACGCCCGCGGCTCGCCACGCGCGGCTGGCTAACGTCCGCGGCCCGGCGCGATGAAGTGTTGGCTATTCCAACAGCCACTCGACGACTTGCACGAGGCCGTCTTCGTCGTGGGTGGGGGCGATGCGGTCGGCGACGGCTTTGACCGACTCCAACGCGTTGCCCATGGCGATGCCCAGGCCGGCGCCGGCAATCATGGGAATGTCATTCACGTCGTCGCCGGCCGCACAGATCTCGGCCGCGGCGATGCCCAACTGCCGGGCCAGCCGCGTCACGGCGATCCACTTGCTGACGCCGTGCGGGGCGATCTCGCACATGAACCCGCTGTAGCGCGGGCTGCGGAGCACGTGAATCGAGAGCTGCTCGGGCAGGCGGCGGTCGAGCTCGGCTGCCAGGGCCAGCATTTCGTCGTGCGTGCCCATGGCGAAGCCGGCAAAAATGCCCGGCGGCGGCGCGGTCATCATTTGCGGCCAGACGCGCTCGAAGCCGGCGTTCTTGGCCAGGAACTCGGCCAGCTCGACCCGCGTGGGGCCATCGTGGGCGATGTAAAAGTCGAACCCGTCGGCGAACGTGTCGCCGTAGAGCACCGCCTCGTGGCGGCCGTCGGCAAGCGTGGCCAGGCAGCCTACCAGCGCCCGGGATTGAAGGCGGCCTGGTAGAGCGTCTGGTGGTCGGAGGCCCGTTTGACGAGCGCGCCGCTGGCGGTGATCAAGGGGACGTTGAGGCCCAATGGCTCGACCAGGGGCAGCGTGCGGCTGTAGCGGCGGCCGGTGGCCAGCACGACTTCGACACCCGCATCCAGCGCCCGGCGGATGGCGTCGCGGGTGGCGTCGGTCAGCTCGTGGTCGCTGTTGACCAGCGTGCCGTCAATGTCGACGGCCAACAGGCGATAGCGCGGCATGGGCGAAAGCGCGGTGGGAGAAAGGCGTGAGGCGGGCCACGGGGCCCAGTGCGGCAATTATCGCATAAACGGGGCGCGGCAGACAGGCCGCCGCGTGCGCCGGAGGCGCTCGGCGGCCGTGGGGTCCTTTCCGGCACTGCGCGGGCTGCTTAAGATGAAATGGCCCGGCGGTTGTTCTTCTGCCGCGGCCTGCCCCCCGTAAAAAACTCTTCGCTCCGCCCGCTCGAAGCTGAACCATGTCGGAATTTGTCACTGTCGCCAAAGTCGGCGCCATCGAAGAGGGCGCGGCATGGCCTTTCCCGTGGGCGACCGGCTGGTGGCCGTGTTCAACCTGGGCGGCGGCGTCTATCGGGCCATCAACGATCTTTGCCCGCACATGGGCGCGTCGCTGGCCGACGGGACGCTGGAGGGGGGGGTGGTCACGTGCCCTTGGCACGCCTGGCGGTTCCGCGTGTGCGACGGCACCTGGTGCGACAACCCGCGCATCAAGACCGACGCCTACGAGGCGCGGGTGGTGGGCGACGAGATTCAAGTGCGCGTGCCGTGCTGATGGCGGCGTGCTGGTCGATTTTCGTCCGCTTTCGGTCGCCTCATCCCAGCCCGAGCGGCGACCAGCCCAGGGCATAGGCGACGCGCAGCGTGGTCCAGATCACGATGCCGCAGGCCACGTCGAAGCCGAGGCCGGCGGCGATCATCCGCCGCGAGGGCAACAGGCCCGAGCCATAGACGATCGCGTTGGGCGGCGTCGAGACCGGCAGGGCCGAGCCGAAGCTGGCCCCCAGCGTGACGCCCATCAGCGGCGCGGTCGAATGAATCTCGGCGTCCTGGCAGATCGACCACACCACCGGGATCAGCGCGATGGCGGTGGTGGCGTTGCTCGTGAATTCGCTTAGCAGGATCGCTCCGCCGATGGCCAGCGCCGTGATCAGCCATTCGTCGCTCGTGCCCAGGGCGTCGAAGGCCCGCTGGCCGATCACCTTGACCAGGCCGGTGCGAAACATCAAATCGCCCAGAGCCAGGCCCGAGCCAAACAACAACAGCGTGCTCCAGTCGATCTTCAGCAAATCGGCGGCATCGAGCGAGAACCGCCGGCGCCGCCAGTCGACGGGCAGCAGGAACAAGGCCACGGGCGCCGCCAGGGCCACCATCTCTTCGGGGAAGTGGCGCGAGAGCCAGGCAGCCGCATCGGCGTAGCCGGCCAACTGGGTGACCGACGGCGCGACCCACAGCGCGACCACCGCCAAAAACACGGCCAGGGTGTTGCGCTCGCCGGCCGACCACCCGCCCAGCGCCGCACGCTCGCCGCTTAGATGCGCGCGGGCCGCCTCCAAGTCCAGTTCGCCCGGAGGTGCCAGCAGGCGGAGCCACACGAACAGGGCCGCGCCCAAGGCCAGCATCATCGGCACGCCGACCAGGGCCCAATTGCCGAAGTCGATCGGCCGGCCGAAATACTCGTCGCTGCGGAAGAAGCCCATCGCCACGACGTTGGTCGTGGTGCCGATGGGCGTCGTGATGCCGCCCACCGACGAGGCGTAAGCGGTCATCAGCAACAGCGCCGAGGCGTAGCGGCTTTGCGGAAAGCGGGCGTCGCTGGCTCCCCGTCCGCCGGCCAGCGCGGCGATGATGCCCAACGTCACGGGATAGATCATGGCCGTGGCCGCGGTGTTCGAGATCCACATCGAGATCAACGCGGCGGCCAGCCCCACCGCAGCCAGCAGGGTCGCCGGCGAGCGCGCGGCCCAGGGCGCGCCCAGAATCGCCAGCGCGATTCGCCGGTCCAGCGCGTGGCGGCTCATGGCCCGGCCAATGAACATGCCGCCCAGCAGAAAAAACACCGTGGGATTGCCAAAGGCCGCCAGGGCCGTGCGGGCCGGTTCGAGCTTGCCATCGGCACCGGCGGGAACGGCGCCGATGGCCACGGCCAACACCAGCGCGCCGAAGCCAGTGGCCGCGATCGGAATCGGCTCGGTGATCCACCAGATGATCGTTAGCAGCAGCACGCCAGAGAGGCGATGGGCCTCGGGCGTGAGCCCCTCACGGGGCCCAAATGCGAGCCAGGCAACCAGCGCCGCCGGCCCCAGGAGCAGTCCCCAGCGGTCCCACGAGATGGCGGACCACGACGATTCACGTTGGAGTTGCACGGCGTGACGATTTGGCGCGAGGGAAGCGAAAGGACGAGCGGCGACGAACGCGTGTGGGGCTGTTATAGAAGCAGGCCGCGGGCCTGGCAATCGTGGTAGCTCACTTCGGACGATCAGCGCGAGCCAGGCTCGAACAGCCGCTCGTCGATCCACTCGGGCGAGACGAACCGCCGCAACAGCCCGCGGAGCGTCTCGACGGCGGCCTCGTCGACGGCGGCGGCCGGCTGGCCGTCGTGGCAATCGACGAATCCGTGCCAGGCCAGCAGGATGTCCCAGTCGTACATCGTGGCCGAGGCATTGACGCGCTCGGCCACGCGCAGCCCCCACACCAGGCCGAAGGCGTCGCGAAAGTCGCGCCACAGGCGGTCGATCGGCGAGCGCGCCGCCGCGGGGCGCGGCAGGCCCAATGCTTCGAGGAGGTGGGCCGCGGCCAGCGCGGCCAGTGCGACCAGCGGCCCCAACGCCGCGCCGGCGCGCGCGTCGGTCCAACCGAGGAAGGGCGCGACCAGCGCCGCTTGGGCCAGCGCGACTAACAAGCTCGGAAACCAGTTTCGAGTGCCCAGCGCGTTGGCGGCGCCTGCAATCGTCAAAATCGCTAAAAACGAAAGCCACGCGGCGTGGATCTCGCGCACGCCGCCGGCCAGCGCCCACCGCGCGGCCGGCAGCCCCAGGATGGCCACGAGCGAGGCGACGACGAACTGCCAGCCGCGACTTTGCGGGCGCTTGGCACCGAAGAGGGCCATCACGGGCGCGTAGCTGGACATGGCGGCGGCAAAGCGGAGGGGCGCGCCCCATTTGGGTGCAGACGGTCCGCCGAGCGTGCCGACCAAGATTTCGGTCGCGGCGATTGATAGCATCGAAGCGACTGCCCAGCACCAGGGAGCCACCAGCGTCGTGCCCGCCAATCGCCGCCGCCGCGCGACCAGCGCCGCCAAGGCCACGGCCGCGAGCAATGCGTCGGCCAGCGACACCAGCGCCGGTTGCGAGTCGACGAGCGTTATCAGCCGATCCACGCGAATAAGTCCTACAGTCGCCGCGAGAGGCAACGCTTCGCCGCCAGGTACGATCCCGAATCGCAGGAACGCCTATTTAATCATGAAAGCGGGTCGGCCGCACGCCGGGTGAAACACCGCCCGGGCCGATCGATCCGCTCGACGGGGAACCAGACGGAACGAAGATTTCCAGGGGAGGGGAATTCATGAAGGGCACGATTTGCCTGGCGGCCCTGGCGGTGCTGCTGGGCCTGCAGTCCGCCAGCCGCGCCGATGACGGTGACGCCGCCGAACAGTCCGAGTCGATCATCGAGTCCGCCGGTTGGGGCTACCAGCCGCCGTACGACCGCTTTTCGGCGCCGCCGCCGATGGGCTTGCGCTACATGACGCCCGGCGTACCGTATCGCTACGGCATGGGCGCCGTCGGCGGACCGGCCAACGCCTGCGGGGCCTGCGGCAACGGCGGCAACGGCGGTATCGCCACGATATGCATCGACTGGGCACTGCTCCCCTGGTACGCCAGTTGGCGCTTCGGGTGCCAGGCGGGCTGCGGCGGCCGGCGCGGCGGGGCCTGCTGCAACAACCAGAGCGTTTGCCCCAGCTTCTAGAGCCAGAGAGGGGACGCCGGCAGGGTCGCCACGGCAACCCGCCTGAGGAGGGCCGCGGCACGCGCGGCCGCAGAATTGATTCAAGAGCTTTGCTCACGTTGTCCGATACAATTCGTACATGCCCGTCGGGAGGGCGGGACCAACGTGGTCCCGCTTCAGGATAGAGGTCATGGCAAGACGACGGATCGACTTGCCATGACCTTTTTGTTGCGCTGCTGCGCTAGCTCGGCGAACTCTGCCGCGCCCCCTGCCCGTTGGCCCCCGCGGCAACCGGCATAGTTTCGCCGCGACGGTTCCTTATAATGGCGATCGACCAGGAGGCCTTTGCCGCGCCGCCGAGGCTTTTCATGGGAGCTGCTGTTTTGATGATTCACGAAGGGAACGGCGAGGGCGGAACGACCTGGATCAGCGGGTTGCGCGGCCGGCGGCTCGCACGTGGCATCGCCCTGTGGGCGGTCGCGGCGGCCATCGCCCTGGCGGGGACCGGCCCGTCGGCCCTCCGCGGCGCGGAGGTGCGCATCGGCCCCCGCACGCTCGCGCGGTTCGCCGAGCTGCGCCAGGGCATCGAAGCCATCACCCGGCGCGACGACTACATCAAGCAGATGAGCCGCTTCGATCGCCAGGCGCGGCTCCGCACCAATCGCACGGTCAGCGAAGCTGAGCTGCTGGCGTTCATCTCGCAGCACGTGCAGCCGTGGCGGCCCGAGGAAATCACCCGCCTCAGCGGCCGGCTCGAACTGCTGGCCAAGAAACTCGCGCCGTGGAAGCTTCGACTGCCGGAAGTCGTGCTGCTGGTGAAAACCGACGGCGACGAAGAAGGTGTGCGCGGCCTACTGTCGCGGCCCGGCGATCGTGCTGCCGCAGCAGATGGTCAACGGCCCCCTTGAAAAGCTCGATCGCGTGCTGCCGCACGAAGTGTTCCACGTGCTCAGCAACCAGAATCCCGAGTTGCGCGAGGCGCTGTACGGCTCGATCGGCTTCCATGCCTGCAACGAAGTGGCCCTGCCCGAACCGCTGGCCGATCGCAAGATCACGAATCCCGACGCGCCGGTGAACAATCACTACATCAGCGTGACGCAGGACGGCCAGACGATGGAGCTGCTGCCGGTGCTGTTTTCGAAGACGCCCACGTATGACCCGGCGCGGCGGCTCGTTGTTCAAGTACCTGGAGTTCAGGTTGCTGCGGTTGGAGAACGACAACGGCAGGCGGCGGGCGGTGCTGGTCGACGAGCGGCCCGTGCTGTACGACCCGGCGCGGCGTGCCTGACTTCGGCCGGCAGATCGGCAAGAACACGAACTACATCATTCACCCCGACGAAATCCTGGCCGACAATTTCGTGTTCCTGGTCAACGGCCGGATCGACGTGCCGAGCCCGAACGTCGTCGAGTCGATGGGCAACATCCTGCAGGCCGCGGCCAGCGAATAGGGCTCGCAGATTGCCGGCACGCGACCATGCCGCGGCGTCAGGCGGCCTCGGCCGGCGCCGTGGATGGCGAATTCGACCACGACGCTGGCGGGTTCGTCGGGCGGCTCGTCGAGCTTGATTTCGAAGCGGACGCCGTAGCACAGCACCTGGGCGACCTTGACGCTCGCCGGCGGGCCATCGCACGGCTCGGCATAGCACTCGCCCACGCGCTCCAGCGGCGGGCAGATCGCCACGTGGGCGGTCGCGTGCCGCTGGCCGCGGGCGACGCGGACCCGCAGCAGGCCTTCGATCGTTTCGCCGCCTGCGGCGTTCTGGCGGCGGACGAACTGCTGCGACATTTCCGGCCTCGAGGGGCTCGGCGCCGGTCGTCATTTCCAACGCTGCGGGCCCGCCGGCGCATTCCGCGGCCGACGACAAGCGCAGGCTGTCGGCGTCTGGCAAGGGCTCGTCCTGCGGTTGGCCTGGCGGAAGATCGACGAGCGCGCTTGCCGCTGGCCGCTGTGGGGCCGGACGGCGGGCGAAGCGACGCGCGTTGGCGTGCCGGGGAGAAACAGGGGCCGCAGGCTCAAAACTTCTTCTAGCGCCGCGGCCGTCCACAAGGCGGCCAGGCCCAGCGGTTCGCTCCCCCCGACCGACAGCGCCGCCGGCCAGCAGGAGCACGGCGCTCGGGCCGAACGTCATCGCCTGCCGCTGAGCTCGCGACGCGATGCCACCGGCCAACAGCGCGCGGCGCGCGGCCGCGGTGGCCAGGGCCAGTGCCGCGCGGCGCTGGCCAGCAGGCCCGGCGCCAGACGGGCACGAGTAGTGCGCCCGCCCAGCGGCGAATCGCCACAAGCAACGCACAAGCCACCAGAGCCGTCAGCCAGGTAAGCGCCATTCCTCGCGCCGATCGCAGCGCCGCCGGCGAATCGATCCGCGGCCAGATGCCGCGGTGCTCAAGCGTAAAAGCATCCATGCGCGAAAGCGTCCTCCGCGAGGTCCATCCGTGTCCGCTTGCACCGCCTGCTTCCTCAGCCTCGCGCGGCCATGGCTCCGCCGGCGGCCTCGGCCAGTTCCTCGGCGCGGTTGGTCTTTTCCCAGGTGAACTCGGGCTCGCTGCGGCCGAAGTGCCCGCCGGCGGCCGTCTTGCGGTAGATCGGCCGGCGCAGGTCGAGGTACTCGATGATCCCGCTGGGCGTGAGCGGGAACAGCTCGCGGACCAGCTCGCAGAGCCGTTCGTCGTCGATCTTGCCGGTGCCCTCGGTGTCGACCAGGACGCTGACCGGCTCGGAGACGCCGATGGCGTAGGCCAGCTGCACCTCGCAGCGGTCGGCCAGGCCGGCGGCGACGATGTTCTTGGCCACGTGCCGGGCCATGTAGGCGGCGCTGCGGTCGACCTTGGTGGGGTCCTTGCCGCTGAAGGCGCCGCCGCCGTGGCGGCCCCAGCCGCCGTAGGTGTCGACGATGATCTTGCGGCCCGTCAGGCCGCAGTCGCCGTGCGGCCCGCCGACCACGAACCGGCCGGTCGGATTGACGTGGTAGGTGATCTCGCCGTGTGACCAGCTCCGCGCGGCAGCACGGGCTTGATGATCTTGTCGATGACGTACTCGCGGATCTCTTCGTTGGCTGACGTCGGGTGCGTGCTGCGTGGAGACGACGACCGTGTCGACCGCGGACCGGCCGGTCGCCGTCGTACTCGACCGTCACCTGGCTCTTGCTGTCGGGGCGGAGCCAGTCGACCTCGCCTTGCTGGCGGGCCTCGGTCAGGCGGTTGATGATGCGGTGGGCCAGGGCGATCGGCAGCGGCATCAGCTCGGGCGTGTCGTTGCAGGCGTAGCCGAACATCAGGCCCTGGTCGCCGGCGCCGATCGTCCTTGCCCGGCTGCGTCGTCCTCGTCGACGCCCTGGGCGATGTCGGGGCTCTGCTGGTCGATCGAGACCATCACGCGCGCAGGTGTCGGCGTTGATGCCCATCTCGTCGTCGGTGTAGCCCACGTCGCGGATCACCTGGCGGACGACGTCCGGATAGTCGACCGACGGCCTTGGTCGTGATTTCGCCGGCCACGATCGCCACGCCCGTGGTGACCATCGTCTCGCAGGCCACGCGGCTGTAGGGGTCCTGGCGAACAGGGCGTCGAGCACGCCGTCGGAAATCTGGTCGGCCAGCTTGTCGGGATGGCCCATGCTGACCGCTTCGCTGGTGAACAGATATTTGCCTTGTGCCACGTGGGGGTCTCCGAAAAAGAGGCGGGCGGGAACCGCGGCGGCGCCGGCAACGGGCCCCACCGCATCGATTTAGCTTCGTATTATAGCTAGCCGCCGAGCCGGCTCGCAACGGTGCATGGCTCGGTGTTTCGGGCGTAAGATACTGGTATGAACCCGATTCGCTTCAGCCTGGCCGCGTTGCTGCTGGTCGTGACGGTGATGGCAAGCTTTCTGGCGATTCCTCTCTTGCGGGGATTGCTGGGCATCATCACCGCCGTCGCCGTGGTGCTGGCCCTGCTGATCGCCGCGCAGTGGCCGATCGTTTGGCTGCTCGACCGCGGCAAAACCGGTGCGGCCCGAGACGAAGAACCGAGCGGCAAGGAATGACGGAAACAGGGAAACGGGAGCCGTTTCGCTGCGAAGCGCTCCCGTTCCCCGTCCCCCTCTTTCAAGCATCAGGCGGCATGCAGACGGTGCGAGGCGGCCGTCCGGTGGCCGGCCAGGACGGCGTCGATCAGGTCGGCGGTGTCGCGGGTGGCGCCAAGCTGCGAGGCTACGACGCGCTGCGCTCGCCGGCCCAACTCGGCGGCCCAGGGAGGTTCGGCCAGGCAGCGCTGCACGAAGGCGGTCAGCTCCGCGCCGTCGTGCACGACCACGGCCGCGTCGGCTGCCAGCAGCGCGGCCACGACGTCGCGAAAATTGCGCGTCTTGGGGCCGAACGATACGGCGGCGCCGTAGGCCGCCGGCTCGATCATGTTCTGGCCGTTGCGCGGACCCATGCTGCCGCCGACGTAGGCGACCGCCGCCGTGCCCCACCAGGCCGCCAACTCGCCGACTCGATCGACCAGCAGCACCCGGGCGTCGGCGTCGGGGCCCGTTTCGTCCAGCTCGCTCCGCCGCTGCCAGGCCAGGCCACTGGCGGCCAGCAGCGCGCCACTTCGCCGAACCGGTCGGGATGGCGCGGCACGATCACCAGCCGCAGGCGCCGGATGCTCGCCGGCCAATGCCCGAAAGGCCTCCAGGGCCAGCCGCTCTTCGGGCTGTTGCGTGCTGCCGGCCAGAAAGACGACGTCGCCGGGCGCGAAGCCGGCCAGCGCCGCCAACCGCGCGGTGGCCGCGTTGGCCGCGATCGGTCTCGGCGCCGTCGAACTTCAATGAGCCGGTGACGTGGACGCGGGCGCTGGGCGCGCCAGATCGATGAACCGCCCGGCGTACTGGCGGTTCTGCACGGCGATCAAGTCGAGCTTTTCGAGCACCGGGCGGACCAGGGGCCGCAGCCGCCGGTAGCCGCGATAGCTGCGTTCGCCCAGCCGGCCGTTGACGATCGCCACGCGAGCCCCGGCGGCGCGGGCGGCGGCGACGAGGTTGGGCCACAGCTCCAATTCGGCCAGCACCAGCAGGTCGGGCCGAACGCGTGCGATGGCCCGGCGGACGGCCCAACTGAAATCGAGCGGGCAATAGAAGACCGCGTGGCTGGCGTAGCGCGTCCTGGCCAGCGTGTAGCCGGTCAGCGTGGTGGTCGAGATGGCGATGTCCCAATCGGGATGGCGGCCGTGCAGCTCGGCCACGAGCGGTGCGATCAGGTTGACTTCGCCCAGGCTGACCGCGTGGAGCCACACGCAACGCGTCTGGGAATCGCGGCGCGGCACCAGGCCCAACAGCTTGTGGGCAAAGCCTTCGCGGTACTTTCCCTTGCGAAGGGCCGCCAGCGCCAGCCAGGGCCCGGCCAGCACCAGCAGCAGCAGGTAAACCACGTTGAGCAGCCACGCCATCGGATGGGGACTCCTTTCCCAACGGGCGAGACACTGGGGCCTTGGCGCGGGCCGTTTTACAGTGGGCCGTTCTTCTTCATGCAGCAGTTCTTGAACTTCTTGCCGCTGCCGCAGGGGCACGGGTCGTTGCGGCCGACGCGCTGGTTCCGGTTGCGAATCGGCTCGGGCTTCTTGTCGGTCTGCGTGCCTTCGATGGCCGCTTGTTGCTGGCCGGCGATGTCGGCGGGGGCTTGCGCCTGTTCGTGGATGGCGGCGCTCTCGGTCCAGGGCGACGCGCCTCCCTCGTCGAGCTGTTCCATGCGGAAGATCAGGTCGGTGACTCGCTCGGCAACGGCCTTCCACATCAGCTCGAAGGTGCGCATGCCCTCGCGCTTGTACTCGACCTTGGGATCGACCTGGGCGTAGCCGCGCAGGCCGACGCTCGAGCGCAAATGGTCCATCGCCAGCAGGTGGTCTTTCCAGGCGGTGTCGAGAATCTGCAGCACCAGGGACCGCTCCAGGCGGCGCATCTCGGGGCGGTAGCGGTCTTCGACGGCTGCCTCGAGCTGACGCTCGAGCTGCTCGCGGTTGAGCCGCGCCAACTTGTCGGGCGGCAATTCGAAATCCAGGCTGCTCCGCAGCCAATCGACCAGCGAGGTGAGCGCGCCGTTGCCGCCGCTGGCGACGCCGGCCGTTTGTTCGGGCGAGGTGGAGTTGAACAGTTTGTCGACCTGCGCGCTGCACTTCGGCCAGGGCCGCGGCGGCTTGCGCCTTTTGGGCCTTGCTGTGCTCGACCAGCAGGCCGCGGATTTCGTCGCGCTGGCGGCTCTTCAGGTCGTCGACGTCCAGCTCGACCCCGAACCGCTGGCGGGCCCAGGCCAACAGGGCCTCGCGGTCGACGCGCTTGTGGCCGCTGGCGTCCTGGCTGGTGAAATGCGCCAGGCCGGCCAGCACGGGGTATTCGGTTTCGCGCTGGTCGTAGAGGACCGCCGCCCGCTCGCGAACCAGCTTCTTGACGGCCTCGGGCTCGAGCCCGGCCAGCTCGGCGGGCATCAGCTCGACGCCGAACTTGTACTGCACCCAGCCGCAGGTGGTCCGCACGCCGAAATCTTCTTCGAGGAAGCGGGCGCCTTCGGCCAGATCGATGTCTTCGATGGCTCCGCGCACCTGGTCGATGAGCGATTCGCTGATCGTGCCGCGCTCGAGCTTGCGCAAATCGCGGTCGCGGACGTTCAGTTTCCAGCGCGTGGAGATCAGCTTGGCCAGCGCCTCCCAGTTCCAATCGCGCGGGTCTTCGTCCTCCGCCAGGTTCTCGTCGATGGCGTCGATCAACTGGCCCTCGGCCATCCGCAGGGCCTCGTCCTTGGCCAGCCGCGAGGCCGACTCGTAATCGAGGTTCTGGAAATCGCCGCCGTCCAGCTCGACCGACAGCCGGCCGGCAGCCCATTCGGCGAAGGTGTCGGTGCCGTAGTCGCTGGCCAGGAATTCGTCGAGGTGCTCCTCGATCTGGGTGTCGATCATCCGCAGGATCAACTGCTTGCAGTTGGCGCCGTCGAGGATCTGCTGGCGATAGCCGTAGACGCGCTTGCGCTGCTCGTCCATGACCTCGTCGTATTCGAGCAGGTTCTTGCGGACTTCGAAGTTGCGCTCTTCGACCTTCTTTTGCGCGCCTTCGACGCGGCGGCTGACCATGCGACTGGCTGATGGCCTCGCCCTCCTGGATGCCCAGGCGGGTCCAGATGTTCTTCACCCATTCGCCGGCGAAGATTCGCATCAGGTCGTCTTCCAGCGAAAGGTAAAAGCGGCTGCTGCCGGGATCGCCCTGGCGACCGCAGCGGCCGCGAAGCTGCAGGTCGATGCGGCGGGCCTCGTGCCGCTCGGTGCCGATGATGTGCAGGCCGCCCAGCGAGCAGACCTCTTGCCCCTCGAGCTTCATCTTTTCGCGCTCTTCGATCTCCTTGATCAGCGCCGTCCATTCCTCCTGGGGCACGTCGAGGCGCGTGGCGTACTTGTCTTGCAGCAGGGCCCAGGCCATGGTCTCGGGATTGCCGCCGAGGATGATGTCGGTGCCGCGGCCGGCCATGTTCGTGGCGATGGTCACGGCCTTCATGCGGCCGGCCTGGGCCACGATCTCGGCCTCGCGCTTGTGGTGCTTGGCGTTGAGCACCTCGTGCGTCACGCCCCGCTTGTTCGAGCAGGTTCGACAGCCGCTCGCTCTTCTCGATCGACACGGTGCCCACCAGCACCGGCCGGCCGCGCTTCTGCACCGAAACGATCTGGTCGCGGGCGAGCGTGACTGCGCTCCTTGTCGCGGGTTTGCAGCTCGATCGATTCGTCGCTCTCGCGCGTGATCGTGCCCACCTGCTCGGTGTGATCCTTCAACTCGACGACGTCCCAGCGGTTGAGCCGCTCGATCTCGTCGGCGATGGCGTTGAACTTTTCGCGCTCGGTGCTGTAGATGACGTCGGGGTGGTTGGCGCGCTGCAGGGGCCGGTTCGTGGGCACGGTGATGACGTCGAGCTTGTAGATCTTCCAGAACTCGGAGGCCTCGGTCATGGCCGTGCCGGTCATGCCGCAGATCTTTTCGTAGAGCTTGAAGAAGTTTTGCAGCGTGATCGTGGCCAGCGTCTGGTTTTCTTCCTTGACCTTCACGCCTTCCTTGGCCTCGCAGGCCTGGTGCAGGCCGTCGCTCCAGTTGCGGCCCTTCATCAAGCGGCCGGTGAACTCGTCGACGATCACGATTTCGCCGTCCATCACGACGTAGTTCACGTCGCGCTTGTAGAGGTAATGGGCCTTGAGCGCAGTTGTCGATCAGGTGGGGCCACTCCATGTTGCCCGAGGTGTAGAAGCTTTCCACGCCGGCCAGCTTTTCGGCGGCGCGCACGCCCTCGTCGGTCAAGTGGACGGTGTGCTCCTTTTCCTTGACCTCGAAGTGCGTCTCCTTCTGCAGTTGGCGGGCAATGCGGTCGGCCTTGGCATAGCGGGTGACGTCGTCGTGCGCGGGGCCGGCGATGATCAGCGGCGTGCGGGCCTCGTCGATGAGGATGTTGTCCACTTCGTCGATGATGGCATAGTTCAGCCGGCCCTGGGCCTGCTGCAGGTGCTTGGGGTAGCTGTCGTCGTCGCGGGCCGCCTGGCGCATGTTGTCGCGCAGGTAGTCGAAGCCGAACTCGTTGTTCGTGCCATAGGTGATGTCGCAGGCGTACGACTGCTGCCGCTCGCCCGAGTCCATGCCGCTTTGGATGTTGCCGACGGTCATGCCCAGGCCCATGTAGAGCGGGCCCATCCATTCCATGTCGCGGCGGGCCAGGTAGTCGTTGACCGTGACGACGTGCACGCCCTTGCCCGACAGGGCGTTCAGATAGGCCGGCAGCGTGGCCACCAGCGTCTTGCCTTCGCCGGTGACCATTTCGGCGATGTTGCCGCCGTGCAGGATCATGCCACCCATCAGTTGGACGTCGTAGTGGCGCATGCCCAGGTGGCGGCGGCCGCTTTCGCGGGCGGCGGCGAAGGCCTCGACCAGCAGGTCGTCGAGCGATCGCGCCGGCCTCGAGCCGCTGGCGAAACTCGATCGTCACGTCACGCAGCTGCTCATCGGATAGCGCGGAATTTTGGCTCGAGCGCGTTGATCGCGTCGACCCTGGGCTGTAACTTCTTGATATATCTCGCATTGGATGAGCCAAACAGCGAGGTGATCGAGCGCTCGATCCCGCTGCCTACGGCAGCAAACAACCCGCCGATGGTTTCCCAAAGGTCTTCCAGAAATTCCATAAAGAGGCGACTCGCTAGCTCCGTTCGAGGAGAGTCCGACGCACGCGCGGCATGGCAACGCTCGGTCCGGCGCGAGCGGGGAGGAAGGCGCAAGGTTTGCAAGCACCGTAATTTACAACGATTTTTACGAAGGGTCAATAACGGTTGTTCGCTGGCGGCCGGGCGGCCGCCGCACGGTTTTTCGCCCCCAACCTGCCTCTCTCGAACCTATTCGCCCGCGGGTGTTAGAGCTTTGACCAAGCCGATCGTTACGCGCCGACGTCCGCGGACAGATGGTCTTTCTGGGCACGGGCACCTCGATTGGCGTGCCGGTCATCGGCTGCGGCTGCGACACCTGCGCCAGCACGAACCCCCGCAACAACCGCCTCCGCTGCGCCTGGTGCTCGGGCTGCCCGAGGGCACCCTGCTGGTCGACACGCCCCCCGACCTGCGGACGCAACTGCTGCGCGAGCGGATCGGGCTGGTCCATGCCACGCTGTTCACCCACGACCACGCCGACCACGTGTTCGGGCTCGACGACCTGCGGCTGTTCCCCTACTACCTGGGACACCCGATGCCGGTTTACTGCGAAGAGGCGGTCGAGGCTCGGATTCGCAAGTCGTTCGACTACGCGTTTGCCGCCGAGGCGCGGGGTTACGGCGGCGGGGTGCCGCAGATCGAGTTTCGCCGCATCACGACCGAGCCCTTCGAGATGCTAGGCGCGCGGGTCGCGCCGATGCGGCTGATGCACGGACAATTTCGCGTGCTGGGGTTTCGCTTCGGCAACATCGCCTACTGCACCGACACCAACGAGATCCCGCCCGAGAGCTGGCCGCTGCTGGAGGGGCTCGACCTGCTGGTGCTCGACGCCCTGCGTCACAAGCCGCATCCGACGCACTTCAGCCTGGACGAGGCCGTGGCTGCCGCCCGACGCGCGGGCGCCCGCCGCACGCTGTTCACCCACATATCGCACGACCTGGAGCACGAGGCGACCAACGCCGCGCTGCCCGAGGGCATGGAGCTGGCCTACGACGGGCTGCGCATCCCGCTGACGTGAGGCGGCTCACACGCGGCACGCGAAGCGGCAGCGAGGCAGAGCCCTGGCGAGTTGCGTCGGGGATTCCGGCAATCTCGGGTGCTTGACGCGCCGCGGGCGCCGCGAGGCGGCTCGACGGCGCGGCGACGCGTTGCGCGGCGGCCTGCGGGCCGCCTGAGCAGGCAGTAGTCGGCCGTGATGTCCAGCACTTCGTTGACGTAGTAGTCGCGCTTGCAGACCGGGCGATTGGCTCGTTCAGCTCGTCGAGGTCCTGTTCTTCCTGCTTTTCGGCAGTCAGCTCGGCCTTCTCGGCGATGAACTTCTCCTTGTTGAGCGAGATGCGCTTGTCTTCCTTCTGCTCGTTGTAGCGATCGATCTCGCGGGTCAGTTTCTGGAAGTCCTTGGAGCTCCTTGCGGCGCTCGGCCGACAGGTTCTGGACCTGGTCGACCAGGCGCTTGTCGACGAGGTTGTACTTGTGGTACGGCACCGGGTCGACGTGGTCGAACTTCATGGCGTAGTCGAGGCTCGCTTCGCCGAGCTTCCAGACTGGCTGCGCAGCGACGGCAGCTCGACGTCGGACAGGACGCCGCGGTTTTGCGTGCTGTCGCCGTCGGGGCGATAGAACTGCTGCATCGTGATCTTCAGCGCGCCGATCGGCGGGGCATTGGCCAGGCTGCGGAAAGATCTTCTGGCCCAGGTCGAGCAGGCTCTGCACCGTGCCCTTGCCGTGGGTCGAGTTGTCGCCGACGATCAGGCCGCGGTTGTAGTCCTGGATCGCGCCGGCAAAAATCTCGCTGGCGCTGGCGCTGAACTTGCTGGTCAGCACGACCAGCGGCCCGTCCCAGGCCACGCCGCCGTTCGGTGTCTTCGTATTGCTGCTTCGTGCCATCAAAGTCCTTCACCTGCACGACCGGCCCGGAGTCGATGAACAACCCGGTCAGGTTGATCGACTCGGTCAGCGAACCGCCGCCGTTGAGCCGCAGGTCGATCAACACGGCGTCGACGTGCTTGTCGTTGAAGTCCTTCAGCAGCCTGGCCACGTCGCGGGTCGTGCTCTTGAAATCGGTCCGCCCGCTGCGGGCCCCGCTCATGTCCATGTAGAAGCTGGGCAGGTTGATCACGCCGACGCGGTAGGGCGTTGCCGTCGGGCTTGCGGCCGACGTCGAAAATCTCGCTACGGGCTTCGCTGTCGGTCAGCTCGATTTGCTGGCGGACGATGTTGTAGATCTTGGGCTCGGTGTCGCCCTTGGGGACTACCTGCAGCCGCACGGTCGTCCCCTGGTGGCCGCGGATCAGCTTCGACGACGTCGTTCAGCTTCATGTCGGTCACCGTCACGATCGGGCCGTCGGTGCCCTGGCCCACGCCGACGATATGGTCCTCGGCCTTGAGCCGTCCGTCCTTGGCCGCCGCGCCGCCGGGAATCATTTTCTTGACGACCGTTTCGCCGTCGGGCGCTTCGAGCGCGGCGCCGATGCCTTCGAGGTTGAGCCGCATCTGGATTTCGAAATTCTCCAGCGTAGCTTTTCGACATGTACGTGGTGTGCGGATCGTAGGCCGTGGTCAGGGCCGTGAGGTAAATCTCGAGCAGCTCGTCGTGGTCGGTCTGCTTCATCCGCTTCGACAGTTGGTGGTAGCGCTTGAGGATCTTGTCCTGGGCCGCCTTGCCTTCGAGCGGGGTCTTGTCGGTGGCCAGGTCCAACAGCTCGTACTTGATCCGCTTGCGCCAGCGGTCCTGCATTTCCGGACCTTCCTTGGCGTAGGGGATGTCGTCGGGATCGAGGACCATGTCTTCGTCGACGGTGAAGTCCTGCGGCGCCATCACCAACTGGTCGACCAGCTTCACGCGGTCGTCGATCCGCTGCAGAAAGCGATTGAATATCAGGTACGCCACCGAGGTGTCGCCCTTGATGGCCATGTCGTCCAACGTGTCGCGGTAGACCATGAAGCTGTCGACGTCCTGCTGCGAAAAGAAGACCTTGCGCGGGTCGAGCATCTTCAGGTAGTTCGACATCCAGCGGTGGCTGATCTCGTTGTCGAGCGGGTGCCGCGTCAGGTGCTCTTTCTCGATCAGGTGGGTGATGTTGCGGGTGATCTGCCGATCTTCGGTGCGAGGACCCAGCACTTCGGCCAGCGCCGAACTGGAGGAGGCGGCCACGGCCAGGCTCAACAGGGCCACGACGGCCAGTGCCCCAATGACGACTCGCAAGCCACGCACAGGGCCAGTCAGGGCGGCAGATCGATTCATCGCAAGTCCTCGAAAAAGATTCCCTAGGAAGCCTAAGTTCCGCAATCGAAATGATTTAAAACAGATCGTATACGCCTCGGCCCGCGAATGCAAGATCAGCCTGGCTTGCCCGATGCCTTGTCGGTCAAACGGCTTAGATCGCAGCCGCGTGGCGGCGCGACCCCGCGCAACTGATACATCATACGCACCCCGGCAGTCCTCAGGTCGTGCGCGGCACGGCCGCCGATTCGACAAAACCGCTACCAGCCGCATCCTGGGCGGGCCCGCGAGCACCGCCCGCGCCAGCAAGTCCGAGTCGCCCAGGTGGCTGGCGACGAGCCATTCGATGCTCGGCTGTTGGGCCGCGTGCTGGGCGACCGCCGCGGCGATGCGCTCGACCAACACGCCGCCGAACAACAGGTGCGGCACGACGACCACGCGTTGCACGCCCAAACTGGACACTTCGTCGAGCACTTCGGCCAGTGGCGGCTCGGCCATCGCCACGAAGGCCGTGCGCACCACGCGGGCGTCGAGCGCGGCGCGGCAGCGCGCAACGAACGCGTGCATCTCGGCGGTCGCGCTGGCGTCGTGGCTGCCGCGGCCGACCATTACCAGCGCCGACGCGTCGGCCGGCGCGGCCGCCCGGCCGCGAAGGGCTTCGTGGTAGCGCGCGTTCGACAGGCGCACGATGGCCTCGTGGCAGCCCAGGTGCGGAACGTGCTCGACGGTGACCCACGGATAGTCAGCCGCGGCCCGAGCGACGGCCTCGGGGATGTCGCGCTTGGCGTGGCCGGCCGCAAACAGCAGCAAGGGCACGACCGTCACGCGATCGACGCCCCGCTCGACCAGGCGGCCAAAGCCGGCGGCAATGGTCGGCGCGGCGAATTCGAGGAAGCACGGCTCGACGGGCAGCGCGCCGGCCAGCCGCGCCACGCGCCGCGCCGCCGCCAGGAACTCTTCCATGCCGGCGGCCTCGCGCGTGCCGTGGCCGACCAGCAGCAGACCGGAGGTGGTCTCTGCCGCGGTCGAGGGTGCGTGCGTGGTCATTGTCGTGGCTGCCTGACCGGCTGCTTTGTCCACTTTTCCCGCGGTCATTATAGGGCCGGGCCAGCGACGGGGGCGCGGTGGGCTGCCGCCGTGGCGGCGTGATATACTAGCGGTTTGGGCCTCGTGCCAGCGCCCTTCCCCACCCCTGCTTCCCAGGTCGTCTGTTGTACATCTATCTGACGATGACCGTCGGCAGCCGGGCCGGGGTGAGCTTTCTGCTCGATCCGACCGAAGAGAACCAGATCGGCCGCGACCCCGAGTGCGCGGTGGCCATCGGCGACCCGCTTTGCTCGCGCGTCCACGCCACGATCGTCCAGGAGCGCGGGGCCTGGCTGGTTCGCGACGCCGGCAGCCGCAACGGCACCTACGTCAACGATCAGAAGATCGACGAGGCGGTGCTGGGCGACGGCCACAACATTCGCATCGGCTCGACCGAGTTCGAGTTCCACCTCACCGAGCAGCCGCCCACGGTCGACTCGGACTTCGACGGCGGGCTGAACGAAACGCTGGTCAAAAACCGCCCCGTCGGCCAGACCTTCGAGCCCGAGGCGCTGGCCGCGTTGGCCGACACCGATCGGCGCCAGGAGCTGCTGCTGCTTTACCAGTTCAGCATCAAGCTGCTGGGCTGCGAATCGCCCGACGACGTGGTGGCCGCTTCGCTGGAGCTGGTCGTCGACTGGACGCACGCCACGGTGGCCGGCTTCCTCTGGCTGGGCGACGACGGCACGCTGCGGCCGTGGCACGTGATGCCCCCCGACGCGCCGCATCACGTCGCGCTGAGCAAGACGCTCACCGAGATGGTTTGCCAGGACCGCCAGGCGATTTGGGTCGCCAACCAGCGCAGCCGCGACGCGGTCGAGACGATCGAATCGTACGCCGACGCGCTGTGCGTGCCCCTGGTGCACGACGACGCGGTGCTGGGCGCCATCCACGCTTACCTCGAACACGGGCGGTTTCGCCAGAACGATTTTGATTTCCTCATCTCGCTGGCCAACATCACCACCGTGGCCCTGGTGCGGGTTCGCCGCGAGCGAAGCCTGTCGACCGATTACCAGAACCTGGCCTCGAAGCTGCCCGACCACAGCGAGATCATCGGCACGAGCCCGGCCATGATGGAGCTGAAGTCGAAGATCACGCGGATGGCCCGGGCCACCGGCTGCGTGCTGATCACCGGCGAAAGCGGCACCGGCAAGGAGCTGATTGCCCGGGCGCTGCACAAGGCGAGCCCGCGGGCCGACCGGCCGATGTTGTGCGTCAACTGCGCGGCGATTCCGACCGAGCTGATGGACAGCCAGCTTTTCGGCCACAAGGCGGGCGCGTTCACCGGGGCCGACCGCGATCACGCCGGCTTCTTCCAGCAGGCCGACCTGGGCACGCTGTTCCTCGACGAAGTCGGCGAGATGACGCTCGAAGGCCAGGCCAAGCTGTTGCGCATCCTGAAGCGCCACCCGTTCCTGCCCGTCGGCGGCCGGCAGGAGATCACGGTCGACGTGCGAGTGATCACGGCCACGAACCAGGACTTGAAGGAATACGTGCGGCAGAAAAAGTTTCGCGCCGATTTGTTCTATCGGCTGACCGTGTTCGAGCTGCAGGCGCCGCCCTTGCGCGAGCGGGGCCAAGACATCGGCATGCTGGTCGATTTCTTTCTCGATCATTTTCGCCGGCAGCACGGCCGCGCCTCGCTGGGCCTCTCGCAGGCGGCCCGCGAAAAGCTGCTGGCCTACAACTGGCCCGGCAACGTGCGGCAGTTGCGCAACGTGATCGACAGCGCCGTGGTGATGGCCGAGGGGCCCGAGATCAAAGTGACCGATCTGGGCTTGCGCGAGGCGACCCTCGCCGGCGGCGAGGAGCTGGAGTCGCTGAATCTGAAGCACTGGGAGCGGCGATTGATCGTCGAAGCCCTGGCCCGCGCCGGCGGCAACATCCCCGAAGCCGCCAACCTGCTAGGGATCGGCCGGGCGACGCTGTACAACAAGGTGAAGCAATACGGGATCGCGCCAGAAGGCTCGGTGCGGGCGTAGGAGGACGCAACGTTTTCAAGACAAAGGTTTGCGTCCCAGTTTGCGTCCCCTTTAATGGGGTCTATAGCGGAATCTGTGGGTGAGTTTCGTTAGGTTTTGGTAGCGGCGAAGGTTATGGAGCGGCTGTCGCCGCCGTTGTTTTCTTGCGTTCACGCAGACCAGGGGGCTCATTGCCGCCCCTGGACCCCGGCTAGCCTTTCTCTGTGTTCCGTAGCGGGCGGCCCGTGCGGAACGTGATGCTTGCGAGACGCGTCGATGCCCTCAAACAAGTGCATCCTGAGCGGCGATCGGCAACGATGGAGTTACCACACTTCGTCGTTGCCAAGGCAGACTCAGGATGCAACTCAAGACTATCCTCAATCGCGTCGAGCGTTACAAGTCGTTCGTGTACGGAGAACCACGCTGGGCCGACGATGCCCGCTCGACGATCGAAGTGCCGATCGAACCGCGGGCGGGCGGCCGACCGATCTGCTCGGGCTGCGGCAAGCGGCGGCCCGGCTACGACCGCCTGGCGCCCAGGCGTTTCGAGTTCGTGCCGCTGTGGCAGATCGCCGTGGTGTTCGTCTACGCGTTGCGGCGGGTCGATTGTCCAGGCTGCGGCGTGGTGGCCGAACGGGTTCCCTGGTCGAGGGGCAAGGGCCGGCTGACCACGACCTATCAATGGTTCCTGGCCGGCTGGGCCAGGCGGCTCTCCTGGAAGGAAGTGGCCACGGTGTTCCACACCACCTGGGAACACGTCCGCGATTCGGTGCGGCACGCCGTAGCCTGGGGCCTGGTGCACCGCGATTTGTCGGGGGCCCAAGCGATCGGCGTCGACGAGATCCAATGGCGCCGGGGCCACCACTATCTGACGCTGGTCTACCAGATCGACGAGGGTTGCAAGCGGCTGCTGTGGATCGGCCGCGAGCGAACCGCGGCCTGCTTGCGCCGGGGCTTGGAAGTGCTGGGCGAAGAGTTCTGTGCCGGCCTGCGATTCGTGTGCAGCGATCTGTGGCAACCGTATCTCAAAGTCCTCGCCGAGCAAGCCGGCGGAGCGATCCACGTCCTCGACCGCTTCCACATCATGAAGCAACTGGGCCAAGCGATCGACGACGTGCGGGCCGGCGAGGCCCGGCGGATGAAACAGGACGGCTACGAGCCCGTGCTCAAGCATTCCCGCTGGTGCCTGCTCAAACGGCCCGAGAACCTGACCGACAAACAAACCGTCAAGCTCGACGAGCTGCTCCGCTACAACCTGCAAAGCGTGCGAGCCTATTTGCATCGCGAAGACTTCCAGCGCTTCTGGGAATATCAATCGCCCGGCTGGGCCGGCCGCTTCCTCGACGAATGGTGCACCCGCGTGATGCGCTCGCGGCTGGAGCCGCTCAAGAAAGTGGCCCGCAGCCTGCGGAAGCACCGCCCGCTGCTGCTCAACTGGTTCCGCGCCAAAGGCACGATTTCGGCCGGCATCATCGAGGGTTTCAACAACAAGGCCAAACTGACCATGAGAAAATCGTACGGCTTTCGCGAATACGAAACGATCGAACTCGCGCTGTATCATCAACTTGGACAACTACCTCAGCCAGAACTCACCCACGAATTCTGCTGAGGAGGCGTTTTTTTGAAAAGACCAACCAACGCTCCGCTATCCCAATTACGTGGAGCTATTTAGGATTGGAATAAAGACAATGGACAATTGCTCGGATCATTCACGTGTCAGGCCCATCGAGCGACACGATGGAACCCTTGAGTATTTTGTGACCGATGTAGACTCCTGGGACGACTGTGAATCGCTGGCGCGTTTTGTCGTCAAGGAGTTGGACGCACACGTAGTCTCTCACGTTGACGGAATAATTTCGCGAACCTGGAAGTTTGCAGTTGGAGATGTAGAGTTTGAACTGAAACATAATGACGACCTAGGAAATTATTTCTATTGCAGACCGAGGACTCTTGAAGGAGACACTCTGATGCAGCGGCTGGCTAGCGCAATTAATTCACGGCTATCAGGGCTTTAGATTTGGGAGGAAATAAAGGACGCGGGGGCTCTGAAGAAAACTCCTCTGCTGGCTTAGCCTGCTAGCTCGGCCGGGTGCGTAATGCGCTTGTGGCACGCGCCAGCAAATCCCCGATCGCGGTTGCGCGGGCGGCGTTTTTGGCCGCCCAGCGGGTGTTGCCATTCTACACGCATCCCAACAGGGCGAAGAAAAAGGGACATCACTGAATGGCATCAACTTAAGGCGCAACCGGTCGCGTCGTATTGACTAAGCTTTGCTGTCGCACCACCGCAGCGAAGGAATTGCGTGATGGCTCCAAGGACCGCGAATCGACGCACATCGAGGAATTCAATCGCGGCTCGTTTGAGCTGCTCATCGGAATCCCGAACAGCGGTGCTGCGATAGCATCGACAACCCTCGACACAATTGCAAGTTGCGCACTAACTTGATGCCATTCAGTGATGTCCCTTTTTTCTTTTTCTTCTCCCTCCTTTTTCTTCTCCTGGTCCTTGACCTCGTGAGCCAAGTCGCGACGGGGCGTGATCCAGCTGCGAAATCGCTCGACGATTGCCCGAAACCGCTCCCAAGTGTCCTCGACGGGCTCGTTAGGCACACCAATGTTTTATTCGATTGGCGCCTACGTTGCACCGTCCAGCAGTGCCTCCGGAATCGCCACCTCGCGCGAGCGCACGAACTCGCTCAGGCTTTTGGCCTGGGGGTCGAAGCGGGTCGACGAGGCGACGCCTTCGCCCAACAGGCCGACGATCACGAAATTCAGCGCCAGCAGGTTCGGCAATGCGTAGCGGCGAATCTCCAGCCCGGCCGCCTCGGGCATCAACTCTCGCAATCGCTCGACGGTGAGAAACGGCGCCAACCAGGCGTAGCCCGCCGCGTCGCGGGCCCACAGGCCGACGTTGGCGTTGCCCCCCTTGTCGCCCGAGCGGGCGCCGATGATCGTGCCCAACGGGGCGCGGCGCGTCGGCCCGGCCGGCGGCGCGGGAATCTTGGGCGGCTCGACGGCAATCTCGGCGGTGCGCACCGCCGGCGTGGGCGGAATCGGAATCCGCGTGCCGTCGGCCAGCACCACCGCGTGCGCCGGCACGTCGGCCGGCACCAAGGTCGGCCAATATACGCCAAACGGCGAGGCCTCGCTGGGCGGCGTCGTGGCGAAAAAGCCCGGGTAACTCGCCAGGGCCATCTCGATGACGGGTGAGGAAAAAGCCCGATCGACCCGTTTCTGGTCGCGGCTGCGGACCGACACCTTCAACAGGGCCGCCGCCTGCTGGTTGGTCGGCGCGTCGGGCTTATCGGTCCGCGCCAGGTCGATTTCGAAAGCGTCGAACGCGCTAATATCCAGTTCGCGGCGGAGCGTGCGCTCGACCAGGGCCGCCTTTTCCTCGACATCGAGGCCCGTGAGCACGAAGGTCATCTGGTTGCGAAAGCCGCCCAGGTAGTTCAAGCAGACTTTCATCGACGCGGGCGCCGGCTCGCCGCGCACCGCGGAGATGCGGACGCGGTCGGGCCCCTCCTGCTCGAGGTGGATCGTGTCGAAGCGGGCCACCGCGTCGGGGTTGAGGTAGGCCGGCCCCTCGATCTCGTAGAGCAACTGGGCCGTCACCGTGCCGACTGAGACCAGCCCGCCGCTGCCGGGATGCTTGGTGATCACGCTCGATCCGTCGGCATGCATTTCGGCAATCGGAAACCCGGGATGCTCCAAGCCGGGCACTTCGCGGAAGAAGGCGTAGTTGCCGCCGGTGCACTGGGCGCCGCACTCGATGACGTGGCCGGCCACGATCGCGCCGGCCAGGGCGTTCCAATCGCTTCGCTGCCAGCCAAAGTGCCAGGCCGCCGGCCCCACGACCACCGAGGCGTCGGTCACTCGCGGGCAGACGACGATCTGCGCCCCGCGGTTGAGCGCTTCGACGATGCCCCAGGCGCCGAGATAGGCATTGGCCGAAAGCGGCTTGGCGCCCGTTTCGGCCAGCGTCTGGCCCGTGTCGAGATTCGCCAGCTCGTGGCCCGCCTGCTGCAGCTCGGCCAACCGCGGCAGCAGGTCGTCGCCCTCGACGTGCGCGATGTTGGCCTTCAGGCCCAGCCGGTCGCACAAGGCTCGCAGCTCGCCGGCCAGGCCCGCGGGGTTGAGCCCGCCTGCATCGGTGACGATTTTCACGCCCCGCTGGAGGGCTTCGCCGAGCACGTCCTCCATCTGGCGGAGGAAGGTGACGGCGTAGCCGCGGGCGGCGTCTTTCTGCCGCGCCTTCCAGAGAATCATCATTGTCAGCTCGGCCAGATAGTCGCCGGTGAGAAAATCGATCGGCCCGCCGGTGACCATCTCGCGCGCCGCCGCCAGGCGGTCGCCGTAAAAGCCCGAGCAATTGGCGATGCGAAGCGGGGCGGGCATGGCGGGCGTTCTCCAATGGGGCGATTGTGGGCGCTTGCCAAGCCGGCAAGCGTGCGCTCGCGCGGGATGGCATGGCGCGCGTTTGCGGTAATACGGTTTTAAATCATTCGATCACGACCAGCACGGCGCCGACTTCGACGTGGTGGCCGGGCTCGACGTGGATTTGCACGACGCGGCCGGCCAGCGGGGCCGAAATCCAATGATGCACTTTCATCGAATCGATCACCAGCAGCAACTGCCCTTGCACGACGGCCTCGCCTTCGCGCACCTTCACCGAGTCGACCACCCCCGGCAGCGGCGCCACCAGCGACCCGGCGGCCACCTGCTCCTCGGGCACGGTGAACCGCGGCACCTCGACCAGCGTCGAGGAACCTAACGGGCTGTCGACGTAATACGTCTCTCCGACGCGATGAACCTCGAACGTCCGCTCGATGCCGCCAAGGCCCAGCCGCACCGAATCGGGCGTGGCGCTTTCGCAACGTACGTCCGGCAGATCCTGGCTGTCAACGCGCAGCCGCAGCCCGGCGCGCTCGAAGCAATATGCGACGGCAATCTCGCGCTCGTCGCCGCGAAAGCGGCACTGTTGAAACTGCGAGGGATTGTTGCGCCAACCGGAGGGCGCGCTGGCCAGCACCGCGGCCTCGGCGCGGCGCTCGGCCTGCGCCGCCAGGGCCGCGGCCGCCGCGTGCAATCGCTCGGCATCGGCGTCGGCCAGCGGCGCCGACAGGGCGGCCGCGTCGTGGCGGACGAGAAAATCGGTGTCGGTGCGGCCTTCAAGAAACTCCCGATGCGCGAGCACCCGCACCAGCAGCTCGCGATTGGTTCGCAGGCCGTGAATTCGCGCGCCGGCCAGCGCGCGGGCCAGCTTCCGCGCGGCTTCGGCGCGGGTGGGCGCTGCGCGATGACTTTGGCCACCATGGGATCGTAATAGGGCGAGACGACGCCAGATTCGTCGATGGCCGAATCGAGCCGCACGTCGGCGCCTTCGGGCAGGCGAAAGCGATCGAGCGCGCCGGCCGACGGCAAATAGTCGCGCCGCGGATCTTCGGCATACAGCCGGGCTTCAATGGCATGGCCGCACAGCTTCGCCTCGCGCGCCTCGACCGGCAGCGGCTCGCCGGCGGCGACCAGGATCTGCAGCCGCACCAGGTCGAGGCCCGTTACGCACTCGGTGACCGGGTGCTCGACCTGCAGCCGGGTGTTGACTTCCAGGAAGTAGAACTTTCCGTCGGGCGTGAGCAGGAACTCGAAGGTGCCGGCGTTCACGTAGCCGATCGCCTGGGCCCCGCGGACGGCCGCGTCGGTCATGGCGCGGCGCAGCGCGTCGTCGACGGCCGGCGAGGGGGACTCTTCGATGATTTTCTGATGCCGCCGCTGGATCGAACACTCGCGCTCGAACAGGTGGATGATGTTGCCGTGGGCGTCGCCGAAGATTTGCACCTCGACGTGGCGGGCCGCCTCGAGGCACGGCTCGACGAACACCGTCGCGTCGCCGAAAGCCGAGCGCGACTCGGCCCGGGCGACCGAGAGCAGCTCGGCAAACTCGGCCGGATCGCGGACGACGCGCATGCCGCGCCCGCCGCCGCCGGCCGAAGCCTTGATGAGCACTGGCCAGCACTCGATTTTTCGCACGATCTGCTCGGCTGGCTCGTCGCCGACTTCGATCGTCGGCAACAGCGGCACGCCGGCCGCGTGCATCTGCCGCTTGGCTTCGATCTTCGAGCCCATCGCCTCGACCACGTCGGCCGGCGGCCCGATGAACGCGATGCCGGCCGCCTGGCAAGCCCGGGCGAACTGGGCATTCTCCGACAGAAAGCCGTAGCCGGGGTGAATGGCGTCGGAGCCGGTCTTCTTCGCCGCGTCGAGGATGGCGTCGCTCCGCAGATACGAATCGGCCGCCTGCAGCCCGCCCAGCGGCACGGCTTCGTCGGCCTCGGCGACGAACAGTGCGTGCCGATCGGCATCGGAACAGACCGCGACCGTGGCGATGCCCATCGCGCGGCACGTGCGGATGATCCGCCGGGCGATTTCGCCGCGGTTGGCAACCAGGATTTTGTTGATGGTCGTGCCCATCGCTCAAGTGGCTTCCAAAATCGAACAGGGCGACGACGTTACCAACCCGACGCGCGATCGAGAGCACTTCACTAACCCGACGCGCAAGCGAGGGAAGTCCACGGACGCGCACTCGCTTGCGCGTCGGGTTAGTTTAAGAGGGGCAATCGGCGCCTGGTGAACGGCCTGTTGAGGCGCGGGCTGCTCGCGATGCTGCCGCACCAGGCTCGACAATTGCAGGGAGATCGCCGCGAACACGGCCACGACTGCCATCCAGTACAGCAAGTCCTTGACCGAAAACTGATGTCGCCGCGGTTCGCCCTGTGAAACCGGCTTCTCATGAATCCACTGCCGCACGCTGGGCGACAGCAGCAGCATCAGCCAGGCCACGGGCAACGCGACGGTGAACATCGGCCGCAGCGGGGCGAACTCCAGGTAGGGGTTCTTGAAATCTCGATACTCGCCCGAGAGATGACGGGCGACGTCGCTGACTCCAAAGAATGCGAACAGACCCATGAAAATGAGTACGGCGTAGACGAGCTTCCTTTGGCCTTGAAAGATCAACGAAAAAGTGAAGTACAGCGCGTTCGCATAGAGAAATCCCCCCAGCCAGCCGGTGTAGGGGACCATGGTCGCATTCAGGCGGGGAACGAATAACGATCCCAGCGAGACCAGCGGTCCGAGGACGATAAAGCACGAAAACACCTGCAGCACCAGCGGCGCATCGCGAAACTGGCGCCAGCGGCCGCCCGATCTCGCCTGGCTCACGTTGCCGGCCGTTGTTGGTGGCGTCGCCGCAGTCATCTCGCGCTCTCGATCTTCACGTCGTCTGCGTCCGTATTCTCGGTGTTCGGATAGCTGATTGGTTCGCGTGTGACGTCGGGCGGCCCAAGCGCGGCCTGCCTGTCCCAGGGCTCACGACGGCTCACGACCTGGGCTCGCCGGTTGTTGGCCGTCTTTTCTCTTTCAATTCCGTTCTTCTTCGTCTTCTTCTTCTTCTCTGCGTCCGCTGCGCCCTCCGCGGTCGTCGTCCGTCTTCCTTCGTCGCTGTTCCCGGCTCACATCCGGAACACGCCGAACGTCTCGGCCCCGCGGACCTCGGCGGAGTGGGCCGCCGAGACGGCCATGCCCAGCACGGTGCGCGTGTCGCGGGGGTCGATGATGCCATCGTCGAACACCTGGCCGCTGGTGAAGGTGGCCAGCGACTCGCTTTCGATCTGGTCTTCCACGGCCTTGCGCAGCATGGCGTCCTGCTGTTCGTCGAAGGGCTTGCCCGCGGCCTTCGCGCCGGCGCGGCGGACGATCGACAGCACGCCGGCCAGTTGTGCCGGGCCCATCACGGCCGTCTTGCTGTTGGGCCACAGGAACACGAACCGCGGGCGGTAGGCGTAGCCGCACATGCCGTAGTTGCCCGCGCCGTACGAGCTGCCGATTTGCAGGGTGATGTGCGGCACCGTGCTGTTGGACACGGCGTTGATCATCATCGCCCCGTGCTTGATGATGCCGGCCTGTTCGTATTGCTTGCCCACCATGTAGCCGGTGACGTTCTGGATGAACACCAGCGGCACGCCGTGGCGGTTGGCCAATTGGATGAACTGTGCCGCTTTCTGCGACTCGGCCGAAAACAGCACCCCCTGCTGGTTGGCCAGGATGCCGATCTCGTAGCCATACAAACGCGCCCAGCCGGTGATCAGGTTCACGCCGTAAGCCGGCTTGAACTCGTGAAACCTTGAGCCGTCGACCACCCGGGCGATCACCTCGCGGGCGTCGGCGGGAATCTTCAAATCGGCCGGTGCCAGACCCAACAGGTCTTCGGCCTCGTAAAGCGGCTCTTCCACCGCGGTGGCCGGCGCGGGCCCCAGTTTTTTCCAGTTCAGGTTGGCGACGATTTCGCGGCCGATGCGAATCGCGTCCAGCTCATCGGCAGCCAGGTAGTCGGACAGCCCGGAAACGCGGGAGTGCATTTCGGCGCCGCCCAGCTCTTCGTCGTTCGACTCTTCACCGGTAGCCATCTTCACCAGCGGCGGGCCGCCCAAGAAGACCTTTGCCCGATCCTTGACGAACACGGTGTAGTCGCACATGGCCGGCGTGTAGGCGCCGCCGGCGGTCGAGTTGCCGAACACCAGCGAGACGGTGGGAATGCCTCTGGCCGAAAGCTGCGTCAGGCGGCGAAAGCTGGCGCCGCCGGGCAGGAAGATTTCGGACTGCCGCGGCAGGTCGGCCCCGCCCGACTCGGTGAGCGTGACGTAGGGCAGGCGGTTCTGCTCGCAGATGTCGAAGGCCCGCATCGATTTGCGGAGCGTGTAGGGATTGACGGCGCCGCCGCGGACCGTGGGGTCGTTGCCGCCGACGTAGCACTCGACGCCCGAGATCACGCCGATGCCCGAGGCGGTCGAGGCCCCGACTTCGTATTCGGTGCCGGCCGCGGCGACCGGCGACAGCTCGAGAAACGGCGAATCGCGGTCGACGAGCAGCTCGATCCGCTCGCGCACCAGCAGCTTGCCGCGCTGGTGGTGCCGGGCGATCAGCTTGTCGCCGCCGCCGGCGCGGGCCGCCGCCAGCAGCTTGTCGAGGGCGTCGAGCTGCTCGAGCATCGACTCGCGGTTGCGGCGAAACGGATCACTCTTGCGATCGAGCCGCGAAGGCAAAATCTGTCGCCGCACCGTGTGGCTCTCGATCATTACGTGTTTCGAACAGGAAGAGAGTTAGCCACGGAGGGCACGGAGTTCACCGAGAATAAATGCAACGAGCCACGGTGGCGAGCCCAGGGCGTCAGCCCCCGGGATTTCCCTGAAGCAAGAATCGACGATCCGGCGTCAAGGGATGTCGTCGTCATGGCCGCCCTGCCACGCATCCCAGAGCTCACGCTCTGGGCTCGCCAAGGCTTTCGCGTTCTTCCTCTGACCTCTGTGGCGAATCGTCTTCGTTTCTTCCGTTCTATTACTCACCCCCGCGGCGGCGCGATGCCCTCGTACTTGGCGATGATGCCCAACATGATCTCGTCGGCGCCGGCGCCGATCGACATCAAGCGGGAATCGCGGAAATAGCGGGCCATCGGATACTCTTCCATGTAGCCCATGCCGCCGTGGAACTGCATGCAGACGTCGGCCACTTCGCGCACCAGCCTGCCCGCCTTGAGCTTGGCCATCGAGGCTTCGCGGGTGAAGTCGCCGCCGCGGTCCAGGATCCGCCCGCACTGGTAACACATCTGCTTGAGGAATTCGACTTCGGCGATCAGCTCGCTGAGTTTGAAGTAGATCCATTGGTTCTCGATCAGCGGCTTGCCGAAGGTCTTGCGGCCCCGGCAATACTCGATCGTCATGTTCAAGATTTTTTCGGCCCCGGCCGCGGCGCCCAACGCCCCGACCAGCCGCTCGTTCTGGAACTGCTGCATCTGGTAGATGAAGCCCAGCCCCTCTTCGCCGACGCGGTTGGCCACCGGCACCCGCGCGTTGTCGAACACCAGCTCGGCCGTGTCGCTGGCGTGGTTGCCCATCTTCTTGAGCTTCTTGCTCACCGAAAAGCCGGGGGTGTCGGCTGGCACGATGATCAGCGACATGCCTTTGTACGACGTGCCCGGCGTGGTGCGGGCCAGGATGCACAGCCAGTCGGCCTGCACGCCGTTGGTGATGAACATCTTGCTGCCGTTGATCACGTAGTGATCGCCGTCGCGCTCGGCCTTGGTGCGGATCGAAGCCACGTCCGAACCGGCGCCCGGCTCGGTTACGGCAATCGAGCAAACGGCGTCGCCGCGGATGGCCGGCTCGAGGAACTTTTTCTTCAGTTCGTGCGAGCCGTATTGATTCAATGCCGGCGTGGCCATGTCGGTTTGCACGCCCATGGCCATGGGGATCGCGCCGCAGTTGATTCGCGCCAATTCTTCGGCCAGGGCCATGTTGTACCAGTAGTCGGCGCCCGAGCCGCCGTACTCTTCGGGATAGGACAGGCCCAGCAGGCCCAGATCGCCGGCCTTCTTGAACACCTCGTGGGCCGGAAACAGCTCGGCCGCTTCCCACTCGTCGACGGAGGGATTGATTTCCTGGTCGATGAACTGCCGCACGCTTTCGCGGAACAGTTGATGGGCCTTGGTGAAGCCGGTGCCGGGAATCGCCGCCTGGTCGTTCGCCTCGCGCACTTCGGTAACCATGACGTGAAAAAGCTCCAGAAGAAAAGAGATGCCGCCGGCCGTCGCCACCCGCGATTCTATCGGACGGTATTTGCCGATGCCAGACAAGCGTGGCGAGCCGGGGGCGTGGGCGCCCTGGGAACGAACCCGGGACCCGCGCTACTTTAGCGCGAATCCCGGGGCTCGAGCCCCCGGGCTGGCCAGCACCGTGGTAGCGAGGTGTGACGTACTGCTTGCCGCCTCCGGCCTTCTGCAGGCTGCTTTCCCGCCGGCGCGGCGTGCCTTACCATTTCGCTTACAGTGGCAAACCACGCTTTCCAGGAGGATTCGCCGTGAGCAGCTTCGAACTTGTCGACGTGGCGGTCGAACCGCGTGGGGCGGCCCGCATCACGCTCAACCGCCCCGAGGCGAAAAACGCCATGTCGCAGCCCTTGATGCGCGAGCTGGCCGCCGCGGCCCGGCAATTAGCTGCCGACCCGGCCGTGCGGGTGATCGTGCTCAGCGGCGCGGGCGAAGTGTTCAGCGCCGGCGGCGACTTGAAGGGCATGACGCAGCAAGCCACCAATACCCGCCAAGGCCGGCTGGCCGACGCCACCGAGTTTGCCGGCGTGCTGGCCGAGCTCAACGAACTGCCCAAGCCGCTGTTGGGGCGGATTAACGGCTCGGCCTTTGGCGGCGGGTTGGGCCTGATCTCGATTTGCGACCTGGCGATCGGCCTGTCGAACGCGACGTTCCGGCTGAGCGAAGTGACGCTGGGCCTGATTCCCGCCACGATCGCACCCTACGTCGTGGCCAAGATCGGACCGGCCCATGCCCGACGGATCATGCTCAACGCCACGAAGCTCGACGGCCCGGCCGCCGGCCGGATCGGGCTGCTCGATGAAGTGGTTGGCACGCACCAGGAGCTCGACGCGGCGATCGAGCGCGAAGTCGTCGCCGCGTTGGCCTGCGCCCGGCGCCGTGGCCAACGCCAAGACGCTGATCCGCTTCGTCGCCACGCACGACGCGCGGGCCAATCTCGACTACACCGTCACGGCCCTGGCCGACGCCTGGGAAACCGCCGAAATCCGCGAAGGCATCGACGCCTTCATGAAAAAACGCAAACCCAACTGGCAGCAATAGCAGTACGGCTTTCGGTCAGCCGTCGTGCATCGTGCGTGCCGCTGCTCTCGGCAGTGCCTTCTTTTGGGTGGCACTGGCATCTTGCCAGTGCGGCGCACCCGTACCGGCCCCCGTCACTCATTCAGCTTCAACTCGGCCAGGTAAATGGCCGTGATCGGCCGGCCGGCGGCGTCGCGCTCGTGGCTCGAATAGTACGAAATCAAGGCCCTGTTGCCCTCGAGCGGCACGAACCCGGGATAGGAGTTGTCGCCGCCGCTGGGCAGCACGGCGAATTCGTGCAAGGCTCCGTCGGCCAGCCAATACAGGGCCGTCCGCCGCCTCGCCGATCCGGCGCCGCCCGCCGACCAGCGTGTGCCCTTGCCAGCGCCACGAGCGGCCCGCCGATCTGGCGTCCCAGGTCGCTTCGCTGCCACTCGTGGTACGGGGCCGCCGCGCGGCAAAGCTCGGCATTCGTCCGGCCGCCGCCGCGGGCCACCGCCAGGATCGATCCGTCGGGCTCGAACAGAAACGCCGTCTCGTCGCCGGCCCGCTCCTGAAACAGTCCGACTTTGGAAAACACGAGCCCGTCGCTGCTTTCCAACAGCGCCGATTCGACGTTCATCGGCTCGGGCTCGTCGGAGTGCTCGAAGTGATGCTTCCTTCGCCCGCACAAGTACGCCTTGCCGCCGTGGGCCGCGGCCCGCCAGACGTAGTGGCCGTAAGTTCCTTCGAGCATCGCTGGGCCTTCCCACTGCTGGCCGTCGCGCGTCCAGGCGGCGTAGCCCAGGTGCTCGTTCAAGTCGCGCGAACTTGGGGGCCGCCGCGCCGCAGTACCAGGTGCCCGTATAGACGAACAGCTTGTCGCCAAACAGCAAAAAGTGCGGATCGCGCATGTCGCGCCGCGGCACGCTGAAGCGATGCACGGGCGACCAGTTTTGCCCGTCGTCGCTGGCGAGCACGAGGATCGACGAGGTGGGAAACACCATGTGCCCGTCGGGGCAACTGCGAAACGTCAAATAGTCGCGCCCGCCGAACTTGCACAGGTCGGTGAAGGCGTTGTGCTCGCCATTGTGAAACGCGGCGGCGCACGCCGAGCACCTCGACCTCCGGCAGGCTCTCGGCGGCCGCCAGGGAAGCGGAAAGACTCACTAGAATTAGCGACAGAGCCAGCGGCACGCAGCGGCAAGCGATCGATCGCATCAGGTGTCAACTCCCGGAAAAAAAGACCTGTTCAAATTCCCAGCACTTTGCAGGCGAAGTACTCGAAGGCCCGCTGCGGCAGGTAGCGCTTCAGCGGCACGACGATCCGCTGGCCGAACATGCCCACCGGATAGTGCAGTTTTGGATTGGGGTGGTTGAGAATCCGCTCGACCAGCCGGGCGATCGGCTCGGGCGTGGGGGCGTTCGTCTCGTCGTGCACCTGCTGGGCCTGCGATTTGGCGAACGCCTCGCGGTAGGCGTCGTTGGTGGCCGAAGCCGCGGCCAGCCGGCGGCGCTGGGTGATGGCAGTGCGAAAGTCGCCCGGCTCGACCAGCACTACGCGGACGCCCAGCCGCTTGGTTTCCAGCCGCAGGCTTTCCGTCATGCCTTCCAGGGCGAACTTGCTGGCGCTGTACAGCCCGGCAAACGGCAATCCGAACACGCCGGCCAGCGAGCTGATGTTGACGATCGTGCCGCGGCGCTGGCGGCGCATCACCGGCAGCACCGCCCGGCAGACCCGCAGCACGCCGAAAAAGTTGGTTTCCAACTGGGCCTTGGCCTCTTCGATCGAGGTGTCTTCGACCGCGCCGGCCACGGCGAAGCCGGCATTGTTTACGACCGCTTCCAGGCCGCCGGTCCGCTGGAGGATCGCCGCCACGGCCGCGTTGACGCTGGCCTCGTCGTCGACGTCCATGGCGACCATCTCGACGCCGTCGACGGCCACTTGCGAGCTGCGGTAGGTGCCGAACACCCGCCAGCCGCGGGCCGCCAGGTGCCGCGCAAGCCAGGCCGATTCCCGACGAAGCCCCCGTGACGAGCACCGCCCGCGGCGAGCCGCCCTGTGTGGTCGAAGCCATGCCGTTGGTTTCCTGAAGCAGCCGAATCGTCGCGCCGCGACGCCCGTTCTTCGGCACGGCGCGTGGACCAGCATACCACGTGCGCGCGAAGAAACATGGGGGACGAAAGTCGTTTCCGATTGCCGGCGGCGTAGCCCAGGACGTCGATTCGCGGCAGCGACTCCGGTCCCCCGTTTTTCTGGCGAACGCAGGCTCGCGGATCGCCGCGAAAAAAATTCTGCGCTTCCGTTGACATACCCGATTTTGTTACTATATTGCGTAGTACTTCGATCCATAGTACGTTCCCGCGGCCGCACGAGGACTTCCACGGATGACCCAACGATCGTTTGACAGTCTCGGCGAATTGCAGACCGCGGTGATGGAGGCCGTCTGGGAGTTGGGCGAGGCCACGGTCGGCCAGGTGCGCGACCTGCTGGCCGCCGACCGCGAGCTGGCCTACACCACCGTGCTGTCAGTGATGCAAAAGCTGGAGAAAGCCGGCTGGCTCAAGCACCGCACCGACGGCCGCAGCTACGTCTATTTGCCGCGGCGCTCGCGCACCGACGCGGGCAAAAGCGCCCTGCGGCACTTTACCGAGCGGATGTTCGGCGGCGACTCGCTGGTGCTGTTCGAACACCTGCTCGACGACGAGCGGCTGACGGCCGAAGAGCTGGTCGAGCTGCGCAAGATGCTGGAACGGCGCCGCAAGGAGCTGCGCGATGGCTGAGTTGACAAACCTGCTGACGAGTTTCGCCCGCGACGCCGCCTGGCAAAGCACGGCGGCGCTGGCGATCGGGTTGCTCGTGGCCCGCTATGGCGTGCGGCAGCCTGCACGGCGGCACGCGGTGCTCGTGCTGGCGTTGATCGCCACGGTGGCGGCGCCGGCTGCCAGCCAGTTGGTTCGCCATCGCGGCTGGGGCATGCTGGGAGCGGAGGCCGCGGCGGCGGCGAACCGAACAGGCCGTGCGCACAGCGAATCCGTCGCGTCCTCCAGCGGCACTGACAGCGGCACTCGCAAGCCATCTGTTCTTTCAAATGGCGCGGGCGTCGAGTCATCCACAGAGTCGCACGATGCGCTGGTAGCCACGCTCGACGACGCTCGACGCGATACCGTCGCCTCGCAACCTGGGTCCTCGGGCGATGCGACCGCGGGGCAAGCCGCCGCGTCGCTCGTCTCGGCCGCGACTCGCGGGTCGAGGCGTCCCCAACGTGGCAACTTGGCCGCCGGGCTGTTCGCGGCCGCCTGGCTGGTGGCCAGCTTGCTGGTGGCCGTGCGGCTGACGCGCGGCGTGTGGGCGGGTGTCCGCCTGATGCGCGAGGCGCCGCCTTGCCGGGAGCCGGCCGTGGCGGCGGCACTGCACGCGGCGCAGATGCGGCTGGGCCTTGAACGCATGGCGTTCGAAGCTTTCGAGTCTGACGACGTGCGCTGCCCGGTGATCTGGTGCTGGGGCAGGCGTCCGCGGGTGTTGCTGCCGGTCGAAGCCGCCCGCTGCTGGACCGCCGCGCAGTGGACCGGCGTGTTGTGCCACGAGCTGCCGCACTACAAGCGGCGCGATCATTGGGCCAGCCTGGCCGCCGAGTTGGTGTGCTGCCTCCTGCCGTGGCAACCGCTCGCGTGGTGGGCCACGCGGCGACTCGAGCAAGCCAGCGAACTGGCCTGCGACGATTGGACCGTGGCCGCCGGCTATTCGCCGGCCGAATATGCCGACACGCTGTTGAGCCTGGCGGAACAGCCGGGCCTGGCGCTGGCGATGGCCGCGCTGCGGCACCGCTCGGGCCTGGCCGGCCGCATCCACCACATTCTTACCCAAGCCGTCCCGCGCCCAGGCTCGGCTGGTTCTGGGGCCTGGTGGTGCTGGCGGTCAGCACCGCCGGCGTAGCTACCATCGCCTTATGCCAGCGCGGTGCTGCCCGGGCCGACAGCACGCCAGCCGCAAAGACCCAAGCCGAGCAGCCTCCGCCCGCTGCCGAGCGCGTACACATTCTCGGGCCGCGTGCTGGCGCCGGATGGCCAGCCGGTTGCCGGGTGCGACGTTTACCTGGAAGCTGAGATCCCGACGATCTCCGCCCGCCATGAGCCACGTCCCCCCAGCCGCCTGGCCCGGGCAAAGAGCGACTCGCAGGGACGGTTTGTCGCGGAAGCCGATCTGCAGACGCCCTTCCTCACCTACTTCACATTGGTGCTGCGGCATCCGCGGTATGGAATCCTCGGGCGACGGATCGCGCTCGACGCGCCGCAAGAGCCGATCGAAATCACCTTCCCGGCAACGTATTCGATCGAGGGCACCGTGTTCACGCCCAGCGGCGAACCGGTCAAGAACGCGCGGCGTGTCCGTGTCGTTAATCGGCTCGTACGTCACCGGAAGCGACACCCTCTCGGCTGCCATGCAGTCCTGGTTGTTGTATCTCTACGCGGATGAATTCAAGCGGGAGCCCCCGCGCGACTATTGGCCGGCCGCAGTCACCAGCGGCGCCGACGGCGCGTTCCGCATCGACAATGTCGTGCCGCGTACGGCCATGGCCGAGCTGGTCGTGATCGCCGAGGGCTACGCGCCGACCCTGGTCCGCGTCGCCCATGCCGACAGCAAACTCGCCGACTCGACGGACAATTACCGCAAGCCAGAATTCACACTCGTGCTCCAGGCGCCCTACCTGGTCGAGGGCCGCTACACCGACGAGACAACGGGCGAGCCAATCGCCGGAGTGCGGACCAACGTTCGCTATTCCAAGGATGACGTCGTCGCTACTGGGCTGGCGCTGGCCGAAGCGACCAGTGACGCCGCCGGCCGCTACGAGCTGCGCATCCCGCCGGCTGACCGTTACAATCTGGCCGTCGATCCGCCCCTCGGCTATCCGGCGATCCGCCAGCCGATCCGGCCGAGCGATATCGAGCAACTGGCCGGCCCCGATCGCACGTTCGCTTACCCCCTCAAGCTTCGCCGCGGCGTCGTGCTGCGCGGCAAGGTGATCGACGAGCAAACTGGACGGGGCGTGGCAGGCGCCGACGTCGTTTACGCGCCGAGCGCCGCAGCGCCTACATCACGTTCCTGCCGGTCAAGTCGGCCGACGACGGCAGCTTCGAGCTGACCGGCGCCAGCGGAGCCGGGCGCATTCTGGTCGGAGCCCCGTCGGGCGGCTATTTCCGCCGCGAGCTCGAAGAGGCGCCGCCAGGCGGTCTGTGGTCGTTCCCTCACGGCGTGGCGGACGTCGACGTGCCTGCCGGCGGCGAAGCCGAGCCGATCACGATCCGCCTTAAACGCGGGCCCGAACTGGTGATTCACGTCGTCGATCCGTCCGGCAAGCCCGTCACGCTGGTGCAGGCCGTCTGGAGCGGCAGGGGCGAGGCACTGCTGAACCCGGGGGTCATCTTCCGCGACGGCACCGTGCGCATGGGAGCCGTCGAGCCCGGGCGGAACTACCGGTTGTTCCTCTTCTCAGAAGAGTCCGACGCCGGGCTGGTCGCCGAAGTGGCGGCGCCGGCCGACGGCAAGCCGCTTGAGCTGCGATTGCAGCCGTGCGGCACGATTCGCGGGCGGTATGTCTTGAGTCGCGGGGTGGTGCGCCCGAGGTGAGGAACATCCTGGCATTCCGGCCGCGGCCCGAGATTCCACTGGCCTCGCCGGACGACGCGCGGCGATTGCCTTATTACAACTTCTTGGTGCTGCGCCAGGGTGTCGGCGCGAGTGATGCCGAGGGGCGCTTCGAGATCGAAGGGATCATTCCGGGGGCCGCCATCTATTTGCGAACGAACGGCCAGTTTGCCAACGGCAAGCCGTACTACGAAGTGGGCAAACTTGAACCGGGCGAAGTGAAGAACGTTGGAGAGCTGGAGATTCGACCGCGATAATCGCTGTTCCTGAGGAGCTTCGCGATGACTGAGTTGACGAACCTGCTGACGAGTTTCGCGCGCGATGCCGCCTGGCAAAGCACGGCGGCGCTGGCGATCGGATTGATCGTGGCCCGCTACTTCGTGCGGCAGCCGGCGCGAGCCCACGCCGTGTTGGTGCTGACATTCATCGCCGCGGTGGCGGCGCCGGCTGCCAGCCAGTTGGTTCGCCATCGCGGCTGGGGCGTGCTGGCTCCGGAGGCTGCGGCCACGGCGAACCAACCGGCGGCAAACCGTGTGGAAACGGCTACGGTGCCCGCCGGCGCCGACGAACCAATTGCTTTTTCGGCCCAAGAGAACCGGCGCGCTTCGAACCGCTCGATGAATCGCGCGAGACGGCCGGCAGGCAAGCGCTCGACGGCGCTCAACCGCAACGAGTGGATGGCCAGCACGAGCGGGCTGGCGCCGCGGCCGTGGGGCAAGCGGCCGCGTCGCTCGCCTCGGTCAACTCGCGCGGCGAATCAACTCGCCCGGGCCTCGCGGCGTGGGCGGCCGGGTTGCTCGCGGCGGCCTGGCTGGCGGCCAGCTTGCTGGTGGGCGTGCGGCTGGGCGCGGCGTATGGGCAGGTATCCGCCTGGCGCGCGAGGCGCGGCCCTGTTGCGAGGCGGCCGTGGCCGCGGCACTTGGAGCAGCGCAAGCCCGCCTCGGCCTCGAGCGCCTGGCGATTGGTGCCTACGAGTCGGACGCGGTCCGCTGCCCGGTGATCTGGTGTTGGGGCAGGCGTCCGCGGGTGTTGCTGCCTGTCGAGGCGGCGCGTCACTGGACGGCGGCGCAGTGGACGGGCGTATTGTGCCACGAGCTGGCGCACTACAAGCGCCGCGATCATTGGGCCGGGCTGGCGGCCGAACTGGTCTGCTGCCTACTCCCCTGGCAACCTCAATGCCTTCGCGACCCATGTGCGGCGACAGCAGCTTAGAGGCTCTCGTCAAGTTGTAGATCGCGTCGTCGTAGAATTCGTTCATCTAATGTCTTCGAGCTGCATGGCACGGCGAAATCGGCTGGTTCAATATGAGGTCTTCAGCTTCTGAAGAATCACCGCCAGCCGTTTGGCACACTCCTTCGCCTTCTCCGGCGAGCCGCATTCGCTTGCGTTGACTCGTTCAACATGAGCACCTTCATGCGCGAGCATCGTCGTTCGATCATGTGCTTCCGCAGGCGTCTCTTTATGAACGGTGTCGCCGTCCACCTCGACGACCATCACCACGCCGTCCTTCAGAATGACGAAATCAGGCTCGATTCGCTTGTAGTGCTCGCCGCCCCGGACGAAAACAGGCAGCGGCGCAAACGAGATCCCCATCGACTTGAATGCCTTATAGAGATAAATCTCGGCCTGAGATCGAAACAGCAGACCATCGCAAATCCGAGGAGCGATGTTATCGGAGCGAGCCCTCCCTTGGTTTGTAATCCCTTGACCCGAGACCCATGCCTTGGCTTTCTCTCGCCACTGCGGATCTTCTTGCAGCTCAGTCGAAATCACAAAATGAGCAATGTGTTCGCTCTCATAGAGCCGCACAATCTCCGCGGCTCGTTCTTTAAACGAGTCCTCGATTTTGTCCTGCTCACCCTTGAGCTGGCTGTAAAGGCTTTCTGGGACCTCAATGTAGATCGTGTAATAGTATTGACCGCCATCCCACCCGTCGTAGTCGCTTTGTTCAATTCGCGCTTTTCCGAGAGCCAAGATCGCTACGGCACGGGTGTTGCCGTCTGAAGCGAACAGATTGCAGAGCGCACCAAAACTTTATCCAGATCGTTTGTCAGTGTGCGTGTTTCGCTAGCCATTCCGTCCTCCACGACTCCAGATTATTGCTTCCGTCTCAAACTCCTTATTGTAGCGTTTCTCTGCAATTCTCAGAAGAAGCTCAAAAAGCCCCCACAATCCATTGCAGGGGCGTGCTTCGAGTCACATCGTTCGACCGGACCTGGCGGTGCTGGTTGCGGCAGCATCCGTCACGCGGTGATGGAAAAATCCGTTGCGAAAAACGCCATTTGTGCTTTCGCCCTACAGCACGATGATCTCGCCAACTTGAGCGTTGCCCGCGGCCACGAGAGCCAATGCACACGCATCAGGCGCATTGTCCCTCGCTCCGGCTTGATCCGGATGGTGGACGCTCAGGTATTCGCCGTCCTTCAGATACTCACGTTCAGCGCCACGGTCTGCTCTTCGAACTCGCCGGCAAGGGGATGATCGGCGGGATAGCTGAACCGCAGCGGATCGCCCGGATCGCGGAAGAGGGCCTGCTCAAACCCGAGGTAAAGCACGTTCTTGCTCTGCGTCGTGAAGACGAAGTGGCTCTCCTCATCGACCGGCAGCCGCGTCTTGGAGCCAAGCAGCTCCATCGGAGCGTCCCCGGCCGATCCCGTTGAGTCGCCACGGACCGCCAGAATCCGCTCCATGTACGTGAACTCCTCCTCCGCCACGGTCCCGTCCTCCTTCAGCACCCGCATCTTCCGCGGCTCATTCAGCCAGGCGTCGATCAGCTCGCACTGCTGCTCGTAGGGCACGTGCGGGATCTTCAGCATGTCGGCCACGTCGTTGAACTCATTGGCCAGGAATGCCCACGTGTTGTCGCTACGGCGTGCCCAGTCGATGCCGAGGCCCAAACGGTCAATCCGGATGGCAACGTCGCTCCCTCGGGCACAGGAGAGCAAACGCTCGCGGGCCACGAAGTTGTCGGCTTCGATGGTGTCTTCGAGGTAGAAGTTCCGTTTGATCTCCGGATTCTCGCGGCCGAGCTGGCGGAGGAGCCGATTGAACGCCTTCTCGTATTCGAGATGCTTCGGGTCATTTGTCTCTTCGTACTTCTTGCGGCGGTCCGCGATCACCCGGTCCACGTCGCAGACGATGGCTTTGCTGTGGGCCAGCTCACCATCGCAGCCCCGCTTGAAGTCGCACATGCGGGTGCAACCGACGCCGATCATCCATTTGATGCCGCCGGTTGAAGAGAGCATCGGATCCAACTGGTCCGACCGCTTCTGATCGTCGGTCTTGTGGGCCTCTTCAACGATCAGCAGGTTGAGCGTTTTCGATTCATTGTTCGTCGTCGGCGCCAACGAGAACGTGAAGATCTCCGCCGTGAGCTTGGCGAATCGATAGGCCCGGATCGTGTACGAGTTGAACTCGCGGTCCTCGACCTGCCATGAGTCCCGAAGCTCAGCGAGCGACTTCTTGATGCGATCGGTATCGGTCTTGGCCTGCTCGCCCTTCGGCGAAGCGATGCCCGCCATCAGCGGATCGCCGACCAGCAACACGTAGAAGATGATCAGAAACCGCAGGAGCAACGTCACGGTTTCCGTCTTGCCAGACTGGCGAGCCAGTTTCAAATAGACATCAACGGGCTCGACTAGCAGCGATGAGAGGCAGGCCTCAGCAATCTCGACCTGGTACGCGTACAGGTCAAAGTCGAAGTTCTGCTTGCAGAAGAGCGAGAACGCCTTGAGCGTTTTTTTGAGCGTGCGTTCACGTTGGGCTAGGGAGAGATCGCGGATGAAGGGCACACGCGGATGATAGCCCTACATCGCCTTTAGTTCACTCCTACGGCGAAGGTGCCCTCGGAGCTTGTGACGGGAGTGATCGATTGACATTTGTTTTTGAGTCTTTGCGAATCACCTTTGGCGGATTGACTGAAGCAATTGTGCCGGAATAGTGCGAGAATTGCCCGCCATTGACTTCCGTCAACCATGCCTTTAGCTGTAGTTTTTCTGGTTCTTCCAGTTTCCGTGCAAAGAAAAATGCGGAGTCTATGCTATTTGCAATGTCCCATTGGATCCCTCTCAAGCGATCGGTCGTCACGTACCACTCCAAGAACACTATTTTTTCTTCGCATGACAACGATTCTCCATCGGCCAGCTTAGTCATAATTGCATCAGCGGGCATTGGAAATCCTTTGGTATGCGTATCGTGCACATATTTTACCGATTCAAAAGTCGGGTTAACCTGTTGGATCCATTGTTCTAACGCCATGGATTCTTTCTCGTCAACGAATCGCTTTGTTACGACTTTCTGAAGGATTGCGAGCACATCGTCATCGATGGAAAAGGCCCCCTTTTTTTCCACGGCCAACGGCTTGAGGACTGCAATCCCAATCACTCCGACACCAAAAAGTGCAAAGATTGTTCCGGGTGTGCCACGTCGCAACAGCAGCTTTTTATCTTTCCAGACCGCCTCTACATCGCTCGTCTCAAACGTGCCCTTGATGAACAGCTTGTATCCCATATAGGCGAACATCGTTCCAATCAGCAGGCCAAACGCTTGAAATAGTAGGCCAGCAATAAACGCATTCATTGCAGTTGCCCTTATCGATGAGGTTGTGACAGGTTACTGTTCGCCATCTTCTGCTTCGAGAAGGGCTCCCGCAAGGGCGGAAGCACTGACCTTCCCCACGTTTTGTGGGCGCTCCTGAGAGATGGCATAATGCCATCGAAAGGAGTTGCCGATGAGTCGCAGGAAGTATTCGCGAGAGTTCAAGATATCGGCCGTGGGTCTGATTCATCAACAGGGCTACACGGTTCCGCACGCGGCCAAGAGCCTGGGCGTGGACCCAGCCTCGCTGCGCGGCTGGCTCAAGCAGTTCCCGCAGGACGGTACGCCGCAGCCGGATATCGCCGCCGGGGTCCAGGCCGAGCTCCGCCGGCTGCGCGAGGAGAATCGTCGGCTGCTGATGGAGCGCGAGATTTTAAAAAAAGCGACGGCCTTCTTCGCCAAGGAGTTGCCGTGAGATATCGCTTCATCGACGAGCACCGGACGGTGTGGCCGATCGGCGTGCAGTGCCGCGTGCTGGAAGTCAGCCGCAGCGGTTACTATGCCTGGCGCGCTCGTCCCGAGAGCCGCGCCGCACGCCGCCGCGTCGAGCTCACGGACCGCATCCGCGAGATTCACGCGAAAGCACCACGCCAACTACGGCGCGCCGCGGATCCATCGCGAGTTGGTTGCCCAAGGCTACGCTTGCAATCGCAAGACGGTCGAGAAGCTGATGTGCCGCGCCGGTATCCGGGCCGAAACGTGTCGCCGATTCCGCGTGATGACCACCGATTCGCGGCATTCGCTGCCCATTGCTCCCAACCGACTGGCCCGTCAGTTCGGGCCCCGTAAGCGTCACCAGGCATGGACGATGGACATCACCTACATCGACACGGACGAAGGTTGGCTGTACCTGGCCGTGGTCGAGACCTGTACTCGCGGAAGATCGTAGGCTGGTCCACGAGCGAGCGGATCGACAGCGAGCTGGTCGCCGCGGCCCTGAACATGGCCCTCCAACAGGAGCGTCCGGACGTCGGCCTGCTGGCGCATTCAGACCGTGGCGTGCAGTATGCCAGCGATCGCTTCCAAGCCATCCTCGTCCGGCACGGCATCGTGTGCAGCATGAGCCGCAAGGCCAACTGTTGGGACAACGCACCGACCGAGTCGTTCTTTGCCACGCTCAAGAAAGAGCTGGTGCATCAAGAGCACTATGCCACGCGTAACGCGGCACGGCGTTCGCTGTTCGAGTACATCGAAGTGTTCTACAACCGCCAGCGGCGCCACTCGGCAATAGACTACCAAACGCCCGAGGCCGTCCACCAAGGCCGGAACAGAGAAGAGGGTAGAGGGGGCTTGGGGGAGAGGGGCCTCGTCTCCCCCAAATCCAAACACAATCGCGGCGCAGCCGCTCCACTACTTACCAACTATCACTAACCAGCGCCCACTTTTTGTGGGGAAGTCCACTTCTTCCCTCCTCTTCCTTCCTCTTCCCTCCCCTTCCCCCTGCGTCCTCTGCGGTAAATTCTTCTTGACGACGCGCTCCCACGCGCTCGCTCGCTACCCCTTCCCGCCCGGTGCGACGTATTTCTTCAACCAGGCGAACACTTCCTCGTGCCAGTACTTGCTGTTGGCGGGCTTCAAGACCCAATGGCCTTCGTCGGGGAAGTTGATCATCTTCGTCGGCACGCCGAGCCGTTGTAATGTCGTGAACAGTTGAAACCCTTCGGCTACCGGCACGCGGAAATCCAGATCGTTGTGGATGATCAGCATGGGCGTCTTGAAATTCTGAGCGTAGCGGTGCGGCGAGTGCTTTTCATAACTCTCGCGCTGGCCCCAGGGAGGGCCGCCGTGCTCCCACTCGTCGAACCATAGCTCGTCAGTGGTCGAATACATGCTGTCGAAGTTGTACACGCCGCAGTGGGCGATCAAGGTTTTGAACTCGGTGGTGTGCCCCTCGAACCAGTTCATCATGTAGCCGCCGAACGAGGCCCCGGCGGCCGCCATCCGCGCGGTGTCGATGTAGGGCTGCTTGTCGAGATAGGCCATGCCGGACATCAGGTCGTCGAAACACTTGCCGCCCCAGTCGCCGCTGATCGCGTCGACATACTCCTGGCCGAATCCGGTGCTGCCGCGCGGGTTGGGCAAGGCGACGACGTAGCCCTGGGCGGCCCATAGCTCGGGATTCCAGCGATAGCTCCAGGCGTCTTCCCAGGCGCCCTGCGGCCCGCCGTGCACCATGTAGACCAGCGGCCACTTTTGCTTGGGGTCGAAGCCCGGCGGCTTGAGGATCCACATCTGCATCGGCGCCGCCGGCGCCCTTGACGCTGACGCTCTCGGGCCGCGGCAGGTCCAGCTCGGCCAGCAGTTTCTTGTTTGCCCGGCTGACGTCGCGCGCCTTGCCTGCGGCGTCGATGAGCATGACTTCGGCCGGCTGCGAAAGATACGATCGGAGGCAGGCCAGCTTGCCGTCGGCGGCGATCGATGGCGAGCCATTGGCCCCGCCGCTGGCGAACTCGCTCAGCTTGCCGTCGGCCACCGACAGCTTGAAGATCGGCGTCAGGGCGTTCTTGTCGGCCGTGCAGTAGATCGACTTGTTGTCGGGGCCCCACACGAAGGTATGGATCGACAAGTCGACGCGGCCGCTGGCGTGCGCGGCGCGCCGCCCGCGGCGGGCATCACCATGATCTCCCAGCGGTCCGCCTCGAAGCCGGCGCGCTTTTCGCCCGATACGCCAGCCACTTGCCGTCGGGACTGTAGCGCGGAAAGCTGTCGGCCGCCGGATTGCCGGCCGTGAGGTTCTCCGCTTTGCCGCCCGAGACGCTCACGCGCCACAGGTCGTGGTTCGTGCTCCAGGCCTCTTCGCGCGGGTGGCGCCGTGTAAACCAGCGCCTGGCTGTCGGGCGTGAAAGTGAAATCGTCGCCGGCCGAAAACGTGCTCGAGGTGGGGTTGGCGTCCAAGTCGCCGGGCGTCAGGTCGCGCGGCTCGCCCCCTTCGGCGCTGACGACGAACAGGTGCTGCCGCTTGCCTTCGACCCACGAGTCCCAATGGCGATAGAACAGCCGCTCGAAGACGCGGGCTTTCACCGGGTTCTTCTCGATCGCTTCCTTGCGCTCCTTGTTGGCCGCGTTGCTCTCGGCGTAGGGCCTGGCGGAGAACTCGGGATAGACGGCCGACACGAACGCCACCAGCTTGCCGTCGGGCGACCAGACGCCGCTCTTGGCTTCCGAGGCGATCGTGGTGAGTTGCCGCGCCTCGCCGCCGGCCAGGTCGATGATCCACAACTGCGATTCGCCCGAGCGGTCCGACTCGAACAGCACGCGGCCGCTGTCGGGGCTGAACCGCGGATGGCGATCGTGCTTCGGCCCGGAGGTGAGCTGGCGCGGCGGGCCGCCATCGGTGGGCGCCAGCCACAGCACCGACGTGGTGGCGTTCTTGGCCATGTCGACCGACGCCACGACGTACACGATGTGCCGGCCGTCGGGGCTGATCTGCGGGTCGCTGAGGCGCTGGAAGGCGAACAAGTCGTCGAGCGTCATGGGCCGGGCGGCCAGAGCGGCGGATGTCATCAACAGCAGGACTCCCAGAATAAGCGGCATCGGACGGTGAATCGGCATCGGCGAACCTCGTGGTGCATTGGCGCTGGCGGCATGGCGACCGCGTGATTCTATCCGACCGCGGCGGCCCCGTGCCACCGCCGCCGTGGCTGGTTGTTTCCAGCGGCCGCAGGCGTCATATTCAAGCGTCCTTATTGCTTTTCTCGGGCGTCCCGTCTCGCAGCCATTCCAGGAGCCGCACTGTCATGTCCACCCAGCCGCGCAGCGATTCGATGCTTCCGGCCGACACGTTCCAAGAGCGGCACCATCGTCATCACCGGCGGCGGCACTGGCCTGGGCCGGGCGATGGCCGAGCGCCTGCTGGGGCTGGGCGCCAACGTGGCCATTTGCGGAAGGCGTCGCGAAGTCGTCGAACAAACGGCCGCCGAGCTGGGCGCCGCGGCCGAGGGTCGCACGTTGGCCCTGCCGTGCGACGTCCGCGACAGCGGCCAGGTCGAGGCGCTGTTCGACGGCGTAGAAAAACGCTTTGGCACGATCCATGCCCTGGTGAACAACGCAGCCGGCAACTTCGTCTGCCCCACCGAGCGGCTCAGCTACAACGCCTTCAACACGGTCGTCGACATCGTGCTCAAGGGCACTTACAACTGCACGCTGGCCCTGGGCAAGCGGTGGATCGCGACCCATGCGCCCGGGGCGGTGCTGTGCATCAGCACGACCTACGCCTGGACCGGTTCGGGCTACGTCCTGCCCTCGGCCGTGGGCAAAGCCGGCGCGCTGGTGATGGTTCGCTCGCTGGCCGCCGAGTGGGGCCGCCACGGCATCCGCCTGAACGCCATCGCCCCCGGCTCGTTTCCGACCCACGGCGCCACCTCGCGGCTGCACCCCGATGAGCTCGAAGACGGCCGCGACCCGCGAAAGAAAATCCCCCTGGGCCGCCACGGCGAGCATGGCGAGCTGGCCAACCTGGCCGCCTACCTGCTGTCCGACTACGCCAGCTACATCACTGGCACTTGCGTCACGATCGACGGCGGCAGTTGGTTGCAAGGCGCCGGCATGTTCAACGACCTGCAGCGACGTCAGCGACGAGCAGTGGGACACGCTGCAAGCGGCGGTGAAACGACGGAGGAAATAGAAATAGTTGGTGGCGAGGGCGCGTGAAAAATACAATGGGTGAGTGCGCCGGCTCCGGTTCGCCTCGAGTGCTGGGCGGCGAATTTTTTTACCACAACGACACAACGACACGAAGGCTCACGAAGAGCAGCAAATTCGTTTCTTGTTGACCTTTGTGTCGTCGTGTCGTCGTGGTAATTCCTTAGCTTTGTTTCGGATCGGCGACTTGCGAGCGAACAGGTTTCGTCCATGAAAACGGCCCCTTCCATGCGGCGCCTCTTTTGCGTGACGCAATTCGCGTTGGTCGTGACGGCCATTGCCACACGCGCCCTCTCCGCCGATCCGCCAGCTGACGTCATCGCGCCGCCGAAATTCGTCGCCGCATTCGGGCGTGCGGGCGCCGGCGACGGGGAATTCAAGTCGCCCATCGGGCTGGCCATCAACGCGGCCGATGAGCTGTTTGTCACCGATGCGTTTGGTAAGAGCTTGCAGCGCTTCACCCGCGAGGGGAAGTTTCTCGGCAAGGTGACGACCGGTGAGTTTCCCGGCGGCATTGTGGTCGACCGCGACGGGTTGGTGTATGTGGCCGCGATGATGGACCACAAGATCAGCGTCTATCGGCCGCGAAGGGCTGATGCCCCGCCCGAGGCGCCGGCCTTCGCGCTAGTCCGCGAGTTTGGCTCCAAGGGCAACGCCGATGGCCAGTTCGATCAGCCCGGCGGGTTGGCCTTTGCGTCGGACGGATCGCTCTTGGTCTGTGACCAGGTGAACCACCGCGTGCAGCGTTTGACGCCCGAGGGAAGATTTCTCGGCAAGTGGGGCGAGTACGGCGACGCGGCCGGGCAGTTCGGCGCGCCGGACAAACCCTATAGCCGCGTTGGCGGGCCGAGCTTCGGGGCCTTTGACCGCGACGGCAACTTTTACACCACCGAGCCGAAGGCCTGTCGCATTCAAAAATTCACGAGCGATGGTCGCGCCCTTGCAAGCTGGGGAAGCAAGGAGGCCGTGATCGGCGGCTTCGGCGGCAACCTCAGACTGCACGGCCCGGTCGCCCTGTTGTTCGACCGCCAGAACCGTGTCTGGATCAGTTCGACGAACAACCGCGTGCAACTGTTCACCGCCGACGGCAAGTATCTCACCGGCCTGGGCAAGCTGGCCGAGCCTGGCGATGCGCCCGGGCAGTTCGAGATTCCCCACGGCATGGCCTTCGACAGCCACGGCGTGCTGTACGTCGTCGACACGCAGAACCACCGCGTGCAGTCGTTCGCCTTCGATCCTCCGACCGACGCCAGCCGATGAAAAACTATCCCTCGATCTGCATTCTCGGCGCGGGCGTCAGCGGCTTGACGATGATGAAGGCCCTGGGCGACCGCGGCATCCCCTACACGGCGTTCGAGAAGAGCGATCAGATCGGCGGCAATTGGGTGTTTCGCAACAAGAACGGCATGTCGAGCGCCTACCGCTCGCTGCACATCGACTCCTCGCGCTACTCGATCGAGTTCGATGACTTTCCGTTTCCCAAGGACTACCCCGACTTTCCGCACCACACGCAAATCGCCGCCTACTTCAACGCCTATGCCGATCGCTTTCGGCTGCGCGAATCGATCCGCTTCAACACCGGCGTCCAACGGGCCGAGCGCACGAGCGACGGCACCTGGCAATTGACGCTCGACACGGGCGAAGCGCGGCGGTTCGACATGCTGGTGGTCGCCAACGGCCACCACTGGGACGCCCGCTGGCCCGAGCCCCCCTTCCCTGGCCGCTTCGACGGCATCCAGCTCCATTCGCATCAGTATATTGACGCTTTCACGCCCCACGATCTGCACGGCAAGCGCGTGCTGGTGGTGGGCATCGGCAACAGCGCCATGGACATCGCCTGCGAGCTGAGCCATCGCGGCGTGGCCGCGCGGCTGGTGCTCTCCACGCGGCGCGGGGCCCACGTGATTCCGAAATACCTGTTCGGCCGGCCGATCGACGCCATGGTGCGCACGCAGCCCTGGCTGCCGCTGTGGCCGCAGCGGATGCTCGGTTCGCTGCTGGTGCGGCTGGCCGTGGGCCGCATGGAAAACTACGGCCTGCCGCGCCCCCAGCAGCGGCTGTGGCAGACGCATCCCACGGTGTCGAGCGAATTCCTCATCCGCGCCGGCAGCGGCGACATCACGGTCAAGCCGAACGTCGTCGAGCTGTGTGGCGAGGTGGTCCGCTTCGCAGACGGCACGAGCGAGCCGTTCGACGCGATCCTCTACGCCACGGGCTACAAGATTTCCTTCCCCTTCTTCGACGCCGGGTTCCTGGCGGCAGAGGACAACCAGTTCCCGCTCTTTAAGCGGGCCTTTAGGCCGGGACTGCCGAACCTGATCTTCGTTGGCTTTGCCCAGGCCGTGCCGAGCATCATCAAGTTCGTCGAAATCCAAACCCGCTGGCTGGCCGCCTACCTCGATGGCCAGTACGCACTGCCGAGCGTCGACGAGATGGAGCGGATCATCGCCCACGACCAGCGCTCTGGCCAACGGCGGCTTCGTCGTCACCAAGCGCCACACGATGCAAGTCGACACCCGGCTGTACGAGTGGGATCTGAACAAGGAATGGAAGCGCGGCGCCAAGCGAGCCGCCCGCGGCGGCAACCGCCTGCCGGTGGAGCATTGCGCAGGCGCGGCCGACCAACCGCTCAACGACGCTGCAAGCGTCGCACAAGCCAGCCCAGGGCACCGCCCCGGGTAGATTTTCGCCGATATCCGTTCGTCGTCGTCGCCGTAACCGGGTGATCTCCTGCCCATGAACGCCATCATCACCGGGGCCGCCAGCGGCATCGGCTGCCGGCTGGTTACGCTGCTGGCCCAGGGAGGCCATTTCGTGCTGGCCGCCGACGTCGACGCGGACGGCCTCGCGCGGGCTGCCACCGAGTGCGCCTGGCCCGAGGCGCGGGTGGCGACGATCCGGCACGACGTCGCCTCGCCCGAGAGCTGGTCGCGGGTGATGGCCGTGGCCGCCGAGCGCTTCGCCTCGCTCGATTGGCTGGTGAACGTGGCCGGCGTGTTGCGCGTCGAGCCGGTCGCCGAGCTGCGGCCCGAAAGCGTGGCCATGCAGCTCGACGTGAACACCAAGGGGGTGATCCTGGGCACGCAGGCGGCCGCGGCCGTGATGGTTCGCCAGGGTCGCGGGCGGATCGTCAACGTGGCCTCGATGGCCGCCTTGGCCCCGGTGCCGGGCATCAGCGTCTATTCGGCCAGCAAGTTCGCGGTGCGCGGTTTTTCGCTGGCCGCCGCCCAGGAGCTCGAGCCGCAGGGGGTGAGCGTGTCGGTGATCTGTCCCGACGCGGTGGCCACGCCGATGGTCGACTACCAGCTCGACCACGCCGGCGCCGCCCTGACCTTTTCGGGCAGCCGCATCCTGACGGCCGAAGAAGTCGCCCGCGCGATTCAGCGATTGCTGGAAGGACGAAGCCGCCGCGAAGTCATGCTGCCCTGGCGCCGCGGCGCGTTGGCCCGTATCAGCACGCTGCTGCCCCGCTGGCTGCAGCGCCGGATCACCGCCGGCTTGACGAAGAGGGGCCTGGGGGTGCAAGAGCGGATGCGCAAAGGCGGCCGTAGCGAGCCTCGATGTGCGGCATCATCGGGCAAAACCCGCGCGCCCTGCGGCAAAACGAATCGCACCAGGATTTCCGGTGGAAAGGCGCGCCGAGTCGCGCCCCGAGCGCGAGTGGCTGAAAAGCTGCGAGCAAGCACGAGAGCAGGCCGGAGGCTGGAGGCGGGCGGTGGGAAATCGGAGTCGGGATGTGGGATGGCGGTTTTCATGGCGGGGAACCTCACGACGACTTGGACGGCTTGGGGCGGCGGGCACTTTTCCTGGCGGGAAGGATTTGCTGGGCGACGAGCAGGCCGACGCGGAGGAGTTTCTTCTTGAGCGCGCGTTGCAAGCGCCGCTTGCGGCGCCGCCTGGCCCGCGGGGAGCCGCCGGTGAGAGGCGACGCCAAAGGCGCGAGAGTAGAGGCCCGGGGTTTGGACATCCATTGCGAAATCCTCTGATCGAAGTGCTCGGCGGCCATGTCTTGTTCGTCGTCGTTGTCCCCTGAAGGCTGAGGCCTGTGGCCGGTAGCCGAAAAAACAACGGCGGCGCCGCGTGGGCGCGCGCCGCCGCCATGGGGAAAAACGCTTCGTGCGTTTCCTCTCGGGCCGCTTGGCCAAGGCCGAGGCGGTGTTCTTGTGATGGACGCGAAAAAATGCCCCGGCCGCTGTTGACGGTCGAGAGGCACACTGGGTGACACCGCAAAATCGTGGGCAGCTTTTGTCTGCGTCTATGTGTCACCGACCAACGCAGCCCTGCCACGGCGCGGATCTGTCGGGGCGGCCCGGGGCGGGCCGTAGGCTTGAGGCTTGAGACCCGAGGCTTGAGGCCAAGGAACTCAAACACAAGACCGGGCCCGTTGACGCGGCGTTTGGCCGTCTGCCTGCGCGTGGGCGGAAGCGGCTGTGGGCAGCGACAACTTCAACGTGCGCGGTAGCGTGGAGCGAGCGGCCCGATCGATTTGCCGTCGCCCGCGTGCTTGCGCACGCTGAAACTCCAGGAGAGATGGCGGTGAGCGGTTGTTGCCCCGGCAAGGGGAGGCTCGTGAGCGTTCGAGGAACCAAGAACGATTCGCCTATTTGCCCCGGCAACTCAACGCCCGACCACCACGCATCTCAGCCCGAATCAGCTACGCGTGAGTATGGCAGAGCGGCTGGCCTGGTTTCTAGTGGAAGAAATTGCCACTTGAGAAAAAGAAGAATTTCGTTCGCGGAGTTTGGTAGGTCAGGTCCCGACCTGACACCGAGCCGCTACGGTCGTTCTGACACCAAGCCACCACGGACGTTCATGTCAGGTCGGGACCTGACCTACCAATTCACTCGCCGGCGTCGTGGGGCAATTCGATTGAGGCGGCGTCGCGGCCCCAATCGGGCGAATAGTGGCCGAGGCGTGTCCAGCGATGAAAGCTTGACCACGGCCAGTCGCGCGGTCGCTGAACCAGGCCGTGCTTCACGGGATTGAAATGAATGTAATCCGCGTGGCGCTCGAGGTCGGTCTCGTCGCGAATGGTATGCTCCCAAAAACGGCGCTGCCAGACGCCGCGTCGGCCTTCGCGTTGCTGCGCGAGTCGCGACGAAGGCTCGGCACCGCCCAGTGACAGCCATTGGCGGGTGAATTCGCTCTTGAGCCAACGCCACCGCTCGGAGTAATCGTTGTCGCCGCGCGGCAAGGTCCACAAAGAGTGCAAGTGGTCGGGCAGTAGTACGATGGCCACGATTTGGAATGGCTCTCGCAACAGACAGCGGCGAAACACGCTGCCCAAGAGTTGTCGGGCAGCATCGTTGGCAAACAGTCGCGCACGGCCGCCCGTTACCACCGTGAAGAAGTAGGTTCCGCCGGCGACGAAGTAGCGGCGATAGTCGGACATGCGGTCAGAATAGGGTGAGGCACACGCCCGAACAAGAAAAAAGAATTCCAGGTGGACAAGTATTGTTCTGTAGGTCAGGTCCCGACCTGACAGGAACCGCCGCGGCGGCTCGGTGTCAGGTCGACAAGTATTGTGTAGGTCAGGTCCCGACCTGACAAGAAGCCGCAACGGACGTTCTGAGTTGGCGTTCGAGCTGCAAGGCTTCGGCGGCCTGGGCGCGGGCCGGCTCGATGGTTCGCGCGTGTTCGTCGCGCAGGCTCTCGAGCGCGGCCACCGACAGCGGGTTTTTCTTGCCGCGAATCCGCTTCACTTCGGCAATGAAGGCGTCCGAGTCCAACTCGGGCAGTTTCGTAGGTCAGGTCCCGACCTGACAGGAACGACCACAGTGCCTCGGTGTCAGGTCGGCAAGTATTGTGTAGGTCAGGTCCCGACCTGACAGGAACGACCACAGTGCCTCGGTGTCAGGTCGGCAAGTATTGTGTAGGTCAGGTCCCGACCTGACAGGAACGACCACAGTGCCTCGGTGTCAGGTCGGGACCTGACCTACAAGTCCTTCATTTCCTGAGCTGTGCGAGGCACGACAGCAGATTTGAAGCCCCGCAGTGCAACCGACCCGTCGGTATTTAATCGGGTCAACACATCCTCTGCAGAGGTCGACCAAGCATTGAAATCTCCATCCGAGATGCGGTCGCCACGAAGCAATTCTCGCCCCCGCTCAATCTGGTGCAAAAGCCGTCTCTGGACTTCACCACGCGGCATCGAATCGGCAGCCATGCTCACTAGACTCCTCGCGTGGTAAGAAACGTTAGGCCACGAGACATTATAAAAACCCCACTACCAACTCCAAAGCGGCTGTGGGGCACCTGTGCACAGAAAAGTTCGCCCTCAAACCCGCATTTGTCGTCGATGATGAGGTTCGGCTTGCGGAAGAACCGGCCGAATCGACGACTTAACTAGTGCGTCAGGAACCTGTCAATCCAGTTCGGGATCACGCCGAAGTGCAGGCACTCAGCGTTCGTCGATCGCTCAGTCCTTGCCGAGCGCGCGTAGGCTAGCGATAATGCCCGCTCGTGCGCGTCGAATCGTGCTGCTTGTCAGCGGTTAATCTCGCTCCTCCCCGAGGTTCCCTCCATGCCCCTGGTCGTTGTTGGTTCGGTTGCTTTTGACAGCGTGGAAACGCCCACGGAAACGCGGGAGGACGTGCTGGGCGGGTCGGCGGTCTTCTTTTCCTATGCGGCCAGCTACTTTTCCAAGGTACACCTGGTCGGCGTGGTCGGCGACGATTGGCCGCAGGAGCATACGCGACTGCTCGAAGGCCAGGGAATCGACACCGCCGGGCTGGTGCGGGTGGCCGGGGCCAAGACGTTTCGCTGGCGCGGCAAGTACATGCCCAACATGAACGACCGCCAGACGCTCGAACTGCACTTGAACGTGTTTGACGGCTTCCAGCCGGTCGTGCCCGAGGCGTACCGCGAGTGCCGCTACCTGTTTCTGGCCAACGGCTCGCCCAAGACCCAGCTCAAGGTGCTCGAACAAGTGCCCCGGGCCACGCTGCGGGTGGCCGACACGATGGACCTGTGGATCAACATCGAGCGCGACGCGTTGTGCGAGCTGCTCAAGCGGATCGACGGGCTGGTGCTCAACGACGCCGAGGCGAAGCTGTTTGCCGACGACGAGAACCTGGTCCGCGCGGGGCACAAGGTCCGCGAGCTGGGCCCCAAGTTCGTGATCATCAAGAAGGGCGAGCACGGCGCCATGTTCTTCAGCCGCGACGAGACCTACGTCATGCCCGCCTATCCCACGGCGCGGGTGGTCGACCCGACCGGGGCGGGCGACAGCTTTGCGGGCGGCATGATGGGCTACCTGGCCTCGAAGGGCGCCGCCGACCCGCGCACGATCAAGGAGGCCCTGGCCTACGGCATCGTGGTGGCCAGCTTCAACGTCGAGGATTTCAGCCTGGACCGCATGAAACAGATCGGCCGGCCGCAGTTGGAAGAGCGGATGCGCGATTACCGGCAGATGTTGTCGTTTTGAGGGCGTGGGCGGGGCTGGCGTGGCCGACGGCTCTTGACGTTCCGACACCAAGCCGACGCGCAAGCGAGGGAGAAGTGCCAATCGTTCGCGAAGAAATCCCTCGCCTGCGCGTCGGGTTCGTTTGGATAGTGAATCGCGCTAACTTGCCCGAGTTCGACTTTTGTTGATGCCGACGCATTCATGGCCCAATCGGTTCGCACCTTCATCGCCGTCGAAATCCCCGTCGAGGTCAAGGACCGCGCGGGCCAGTTGATCGATCGGCTGCGCATGGCGCCGGCCAAGGTGAAATGGGTCGCGCCGGCGGCCATGCACTGGACCCTCAAATTCCTGGGCGACGTGCCGCTGGTCGAGACGCCGGCGATTTGCCAGGCGGTCGTTCGGGCCGCCGAGCCGTTTGCCCCCTTCGACGTCGAAGCCAAGGGCGCCGGCGCGTTTCCCGACGCCCATCGCCCGCGGACGATCTGGATCGGCATGGGCCGGGGCGCGGCCGAGATGATCGCCCTGCACGACGCCATCGAGCGTGAGCTTTCGCCGCTGGGCTATCGCGAGGAGAACCGGCGGTTTCGCCCCCACCTGACGATTGGCCGCGTGCGGCAAAGCCCCAGCGGCATCGACGAGCTGGGCCGGCTGATCACCAAGAACGCCGAATTCTCCAGCGGCCTGTCGACCGTCTACGAAGTCGTCGTTTTCTCCAGCCAGCTCGGCCCCGACGGCCCCACCCACGAACCGTTGGGGCACGCCGAGCTGAAGGGGGAGTGAGGCCGGAGGGACGGAGGCAGAATGCAAACCGCCGCTGACCACAGGCGCACGACAGCCTTTTAAAACTTCTCCTTCCTCCGGCCTCCGGCCGCCCGCCTCCGGCCTGCTCCCAAAACGGCTCGCCCGTGACGGCAGCGGTCTGGTAAGATGTCCCTCCGCAGGGAGGCGGGGAAAAAATTCCCGCGGGCGCTCTTGCAGCGGGCCGAATCGGCCGATAATATACAGGCGTTCACTATCGGCCGACGACCGCTCGGGGGCCCGGCCGCGTCCACGCCACGTGCCCGAAAAAAAGGAATTTTCCCGACCATGGTCACCGCCACGAAACCGAACAATCGCATGGCAAAAGACACCCCACCGGCCGTCAAGGCGGCCAAGAAGGCCAAAGAGCCGGCTTCGCCGTTCGACGCCAACCCGGACCTGAAGAACACGCTGGCCCAGATCGAAAAGCAGTTTGGCGAAGGGGCCATCATGCCGCTGGGCGCCGCCACGGCCGTGCAGATCGACGGCATCCCCACCGGCAGCCTGTCGCTCGACATGGCCCTGGGCGGCCAGGGCATTCCCCGGGGGCGGATCGTCGAGGTCTTCGGGCCGGAGTCGAGCGGCAAGACGACGCTGGCCTTGCACGTGGTGGCCCAGGCCCAGCGGGCCGGCGGCATCGCCGCCTTCATCGACGCCGAGCACGCCCTGGACCCCAGTTGGGCCAAGAAGCTGGGCGTCGAGCTGGAGACGCTGCTGGTCAGCCAGCCGGGCAGCGGCGAAGAGGCGATGCACATCACCGAGATGCTGATCAAGTCGAACGCGGTCGACGTGATCGTCATCGACTCGGTGGCGGCGCTGGTGCCCAAGAAGGAGCTGGACGGCGAGATCGGCGACTCGCACGTCGGCCTGCAGGCCCGGCTGATGAGCCAGTCGATGCGGAAGCTGACCGGCGCGATTTCCAAGAGCAAGACCTCGGTGATCTTCATCAACCAGATTCGCGAGAAGATCGGCGTGATGTTCGGCAGTCCGGAAACGACGCCCGGCGGCCGGGCCCTGAAGTTCTACAGCTCCTGCCGCATCGACGTGCGGCGGATCGGCCAATTGAAAGAGGGCGAGGAAGTGGTCGGGCAGCGGGTGCGGGCGAAGGTGGTCAAAAACAAGGTGGCCCCCCCCTTCCGCGTGGCCGAATTTGACATGATGCACGCCGACGGGATCAGCTACGAGGGCGACGTGCTCGATCTGGCCATCGCCCAGAAGCTGATCGTCCGCACCGGGGCCTGGTTCCGCTACGGCGACCTGCAACTGGGCCAAGGCCGTGAGAAGGTCCGCGATTACCTCAAAGAAAACCCGGCAGTGACCGAAGAACTCAAGGAGAAGATCCTGTCGGCGGGCGGATCCGCGCTGCAACCGCCGCGCGGACGCAGCCGCCGAAGAGTAGGGCAGGCGACGGGGCAATTTCGCGGTGCCACGGAGCCGGCCGTATCCCTGGGAAGGGCCGGTGTCAGCGATGAAGCGTGTCCCCCGTGGAAGTGCCCTATGACTCGCGTTCCGGATTCGCTCGCCCTGGTGCCGTGCTTGCGGCCAGCGGCAGCCGTATCGCTCATCGGTCGGCCGCCGGGCCGTCCGGAGGCCTCGCCTGGGCCCAGGAGACCGCGGGCCTCGAGGCCGCCGCCGCGCATCGAGGACGTGCTGGTCAAGGCGATCGCCCGGGCCGAGCCGTCGGTCGTGGCCATCGCCCGGGTCGTCAGCCCGCGAGCGCGATCGCCGCGGCGATTTCGGCCCGATCCCTTCGACCGCCTCGTCGGCCGCTCGAGCCCCAAACCCCGACCGATCCCGACTTCATCCCCAACGAGTACGCCACCGGCGTGGTGGTCGACCCGCGGCCTGATCCTCACGGCCTACCACGTGCTGGGCGAAGACAGCGAGGAAACGACTACTGGATCACCACGGCCGAGCCAAGGTCTATCGGGCGAAGCGGGTAGGCGGCCGACCCCCGCAGCGATCTGGCCGTGCTGGCAGTCGACGCCGCACGACCTGATGCCGATCACCTTCGGCGACGCCACGAAGCTGAAGAAGGGGCAGATCGTCATCGCCCTGGGCAACCCCTATGCCATCGCCCGCGACGGCCAGCCGAGCGCCAGTTGGGGCATCGTCTCGAACCTTGCCCGAAAGGCCCCGCCCACGCCCGGCATGCGCGACACCGCTCGTGCGGAAGGCAGACGCTGCACCACTTCGGCACCCTGATCCAGACCGACGCCAAGCTGAACCTGGGCACCAGCGGCGGGGCGCTGTTGAACCTCAAGGGCGAGATGATCGGGCTGACGACGTGGCCTGGCCGCCACGGCCGGCTACGAGACGGCGGCCGGCTACGCCATCCCCGTCGACGAGTCTTTCAGCGGGTGGTCGAGACGCTCAAAGAAGGGCGCGAGGTCGAGTACGGCCTGTTGGGCGTGCGCACTCAGGCCCTGCCCCGCGAGCGCGGCAACGGGGTGCGGCCCGGCGTCGTCGTCGAGAGCGTGGTGCCGGGCACTCCGGCCGATCGCGCCGGCTTTCTGCCGGGCGACCTGATCACGCAAGTCGACGACCGCGAGATCGTCGAGCCCGACGACCTGCTGCTGGCGATTGGCCGCTTGCCGGCCGACGGCAGCGCCTGGGTGACGATCGAGCGTGGCGGCCGCCGCCAGGCCCTGGCCGTGCACGAGCTGTCGAAGTATCACGTCCGGGGCAAGCCGATCGTCACCAACCTGCCGCCGGCCTGGCGCGGGCTGCGGGTCGACTACGTGACGAACCTGTCGGAATTCGATCGCAGGGTTCAACGCCGCGATATCGATCCCGGCTCGGTGCTGATCTCGGAGGTCGAAGAGAACAGCCCCGCCTGGCACGAGGGACTTCGGCCGAACATGACGATCAGCCACGTGGCCGGCAATCCGGTGGGCACGCCCAAGCAGTTTCGCGAAGCCGTGGCCGGCAAGACGGGCCCCGTTCGATTGCGGCTGAGCGGCGTCCCGGGCGGCGAGCGTTCCGAACGCACCATCCCGCCCGACGGCGAGTGATCGGCAACCCGCCTTGTCGAGTTTCTTATCCGGTCGCAGCGCCGCCTCCGACCAGCGCTGCGCGCGACCGACGCGCACCATCTGCAACTCGTCTAGGAATTGCACGCCGTCGCGGCGTCACCTGCGGTTGTCGCACGCAACGATACCCGCGGACTTCGGGCCGAGGTTAGCGAAACGCCCGCCAGCGACTGGTCGGCCAGTAGATGTGGGTGACCACACCCACGATATACTCCTTGGGCACGGCAAACGGACCATGACCAGGCGCGCCGCGTTGCCAGATGCGCGAATCGGAGGAAGCCTCTGAGAAATCGCCCAGTACAAAATACTCGTCGTCACGCAATTGGGCCGGATTTTCCTGGTTGCCGTTCAATACCATCCACTCCGGCAGCTTGTGGAAGTACTCCAACCCCGCCAATTCCGCCGGGTAGCGCCAAGGGCTGGCCATCGATCCACACTCGGCCGTCGCGAACCACGACTTCTTCGCCCGGCAAGCCGACCATCCGTTTGATGTAAAGGGTCTCAGCGTCGGCTGGGGATCGGAACGCGATCACGTCCCACCGCCGGGGCTCCAGTAGTCGATTGACGACTATCTGATCGCCGGCTTCGACGCGTGACGGGGCCTCGTTGACTTGAAACGTGTGGAACTGGCTGAAAATCATCAGCGTCTCGCCGTGGCGATCGTGCGGCTCTGCAGTGCCAAACGCCGGACTGCCGCAGCGCGGACATTTGGCCATTACGTGATTCGCAAGAATGGTCGGCGCCATCGAGTTTGTCCCACCGACGAAAGTCTGCCCGAGGGTCGCGGTCAGCATCAAAACAAGCGCTCCGGCGGCCAGGTCGAGCGCCATCTTCGGCAGCCAGGCGAGGAAGGCCCGTTTGAACCGCAATTGAAACGCGCGGCCAACCACCAGGCACGAAAAGATCACCACGGCCACGATGGCGGCAGCCTGCCATTGCCAACCTTCGTCGTCGGCCGCCGCGGCACCCCTAGTCATCGCGATAGTGCCGACGAACAGAATGATCCAAATCAGCGCCGCACGGCGGCGCGTAGCGTGGGTGCTCCCAGCCCGACGGCCGCCCAAACGAAGCGCCTCGATGCCCAAGCCGGCCACGACCAGGAACGTGATCAGAACCGTTGCCAGTGTCAGCAGGGTGATCATGGCAGAAGGCAGCTCGAGGCCGATGTGGGTCGAGAATCCGCGTGCGGAGCATCTTAATGCGCGCCGATGCCGGTGTCGATGAATTCGAATGCCCCACATGGCAGCCCGGCGCGGTCGCTTACCATCTGCAGTCGACGTCGGTTGCGCCGGCCGTTTTGGCGAAGGCAGCGGCGTCGCAGAGCCCGGCGCATGAGCCGCGGCGGCTAGGCGCGCCGACTACGCCAACAGCTTCGTCACGACTTCGCCGCTGACGTCGGTCAGGCGGAAGTCGCGGCCCTGGAAGCGGTAGGTCAGCCGGGTGTGGTCGAAGCCCAGCAGGTGCAGGATCGTGGCGTGCAGGTCGTGGACGTGCACGCGGTCTTCGACGGCGTTGAAGCCGAACTCGTCGCTGGCGCCCAGCGTGATGCCGCGCTGCATGCCGCCGCCGGCCAGCCACATCGTAAAGGCGTTGGGATGATGGTCGCGGCCGTCGTTGCCCCCCTGCACCATCGGCGTGCGGCCGAACTCGCCCCCCCAAATCACGAGCGTCTCGTCGAGCAGTCCCCGCTGCTTCAGGTCCTTGACCAGCGCGGCCGAGGCGCGATCGGTCAGCGCGGTTTGCTCCTTGAGGCCCGCGGTCAGCCCGCCGTGATGGTCCCAGGCTTCGTGAAACAGTTGCACGAAACGAACGCCCCGCTCGACCAGCCGCCGCGCCAGCAGGCAGTTGTTGGCGTACGACGGCTTGCCCGGCTCGGCGCCGTACATTTCCAGGGTTTCGCGCGACTCGCCCGAGAGGTCCATCAAGGCCGGCGCGCTGGTCTGCATCTTGTAAGCCATTTCGAAGGAGTTGATCCGCGTGGCGATTTCCGGATCGCCGACCTCGGCCAGGCGCATCGCGTTCAGCCGGCCCAAGGCGTCGAGCGAGTCGCGCTGCGCACGGCGTCGATGCCCGGCGGGTTCGACAGGAACAGCACGGGGTCGCCCTGGCTGCGAAACGGCACGCCCTGGTAGACGGTGGGCAAGAAGCCGCAGCCCCAGTTGGACGAGCCGCCGCTGGTGCCCTTCTTGGCCGAGTTGAGCACGACGAAGCCCGGCAGGTCGCGGGCGTCGCTCCCCAGGCCGTAGGTGGTCCAGGCCCCGATGCTCGGCCGGCCGAACTGTTGCGAGCCGGTGTTCATCATGATCTGGCCCGGCGCGTGGTTGAAGGCGTCGGTGACCAGCGAGCGGACGATCGCGATATCGTCGACGACCGTGGCCAGGTGCGGCAGCAGCTCCGACAGCTCGGCTCCCGAGTCGCCGTGTTTGGCGAACTTGAACTTCGGGGCCAGCAAGGTCGACTGCGGATGGATGAAGGCGGCCCGGTAGCCTTTGAGCAGCTCGGCGGGCGGCAGCTTGCCGCCGAACTTTTCCAATTGCGGCTTGTAGTCGAACAGGTCCAGGTGGCTGGGCGCGCCGGCCTGGAAGAGATAGATGACGTGCTTGGCCCGCGCCGCGAAGTGCGGCTGGCGGGGAGCGAGGGGGTCGGCGGAGCCAGCGGCCCGGGCTTCGTCGGCCAAGAGCGAGCCGAGTGCCATGGCGCCCAGCCCGACGCCGCATTCTTGCAGGAACCAGCGGCGCGATTGGGTGCGATGACTGGTGTTTGATTGGTTCATGCTCGTTACATTTCGGCGCTTCGGCAAGCGGTCGGGACGTTTCTTGTAGGTCAGGTTTTAACCTGACATGAATGTCGATTGGTAGTGCCTGTCAGGTTTTAACCTGACATGAATGTCGATTGGTAGTGCCTGTCAGGTTAAACATATCCTGAGGAACCTGCACATGAACGCATCATTCTTTCGTAATCGTCTCGTCCAGATTCAAGATCACGCGGGCCACGATCGTGTAGGCCGCCAACTGGGCCGGCGTGACGCCCTTGGGCAGACTGGCCGGCAGCTCGTTCTTGCCGGTGGCGATTTCGCCGGCGTTGATCCAACCCTCGGCGATCCGCCCGCGCTCTTTGTTCAAGAGCTCGACCAGCGTGCGACATTCGTCGTCGCTCGGCGGCCGGCCGACGCACGAGCGAAAGGCCAGGGCGATCCGCTGCTCGTCGCTCGGTCCGGCCGATTCGAGCACGCGCCGCGCCAGCCCGCGGGCGCACTCCACGAAGATCACTTCGTTGAGCGTGGCCAGCGCTTGCAGCGGCGTGTTCGAGCGCTGGCGGCGGACGCAGGAGACATCGGCGTTGGGCGCGTCGAAGCTTTGCAGCACGGGATAGGGCAGCGAGCGGCGGCGGAACGTGTAGATCGCGCGGCGATAACGATCGGGCCCCGTCTCGGCATTCCAGGTGAGCGGCGCGTAACTCAGCGCCAGCAGGCTTTCGGGGATCGGCGCGAAAATGCTCGGCCCGCCCAATTTCGGATTCAACTGCCCGCTGGCGGCCAGGGCGATGTCGCGCACCAGCTCGCCGTCGACGCGAAACCGCGGCCCGCGGGCCAGCAGGCGATTGGACGGATCGCGCTCGACCAGCTCGCGCGTCACGCGCGACGACTGCCGGTAGGTGGCCGACTCGACGATCAGCCGGTGCAGCCGCTTCAGGCTCCAGCCGCGGTCCATGAACTCGCACGCCAGCCAGTCGAGCAACCGCGGATGGCTGGCCGGTTCGCTTTGCGTGCCGAAATCTTCGCTCGTGGCCACCAGCCCCGTGCCGAAGTAGGCCTGCCACACGCGATTGACCGCCACCCGGGCGGTGGTCGGACTGCGGCGATCGACCAGCCAGCGGGCCAGCGTCAGCCGCGTCGGCGGCGCGTCGGGGGGCAGCGGATGCAGCGCGGCCGGCACGCCCGCGGCGACGGCGGCGGCCGGCTTGAGAAAATCGCCCCGCTTGAGCATGTGCGTCTCGCGCGGGTTGCCGCGCGATTGCAGGACCAGCGCCGTCGTGCCCTCGGGCCATTGGTGCCACAGCGCCTCGATAGCCTCGTTCTGCGACTTCCACTCGGCGACCGTCGTGCGCCAGTAGCCGAACACTTCGGCGGTCTGCTGCGGGGTGCGCGCTTCGCGGGGGATCGCCAGAAACTGGCGGACGCGCCGCGGCAGCGGGTCAGCCGCCAGGCCATCGGTCGCGCCGGTGAGCGAAATGCGAAACCGGCCCAGCAGGTTGTTCTGATGATCGTCGCTGTTCCAGCCGCCGTGGCTCTGGATGAACGACACGGCGATCTCGGCGCCGCCGGCTAGCGCCACCGGCTCATTCAAGCGAAACACGGCCTTGCGATCCTGGTTGCGGCGTCCGGGGCCCGCGTCGATCGCCCAGGCCGTGGTGTCTTTGCCGTCGATGGCGAAGCGCACCGGCCCGATGGTCTTGTCCTTCTTCGAGCGGTCGTCGAAGTTGGGTTCCAGCGGCGACTCGTCTTGCTGGTAGTCGGCCGTGGCTTCGGCCACCGCCGCTTCGGCGAACTTGGCATCGGTCGCCAGCGGGCGGGCTTCGATCTTCAACTGCGTCAGCGCAGGTACCCTTGAACGAGCGGCCCGGGCCGCCGCGCGGCAGGTTGGGATCGGTCAACAGCTCGAGCCGCACCGCCGTGATGCTCGCCAGCTTCGTTTTGCCCGTGACGCGAAACGTGCAATGCGTCGGCGCATAGCCGGCACACAACATCGAGCCGTCGGGCAACAGGCTCAGCTTCGCCCCGCCGCCCACGTCCTCGTACGTTTCCGGCGTGAGCACTTCCCAGGCGGGCTGATCGTCGTTGACGCTCGCCTCCCAGGCCGCCATCCGCTCGGCCCAGTCGGGCGTGGCGGCTTGCAGCTCGGCTTCGATCCGTCGCATGTCGCGCACCAGCCGGTCGCGCACGATCATTTCCTGGGGCGTGTAGACCGTGACTTGCGACTCGTGATCGTTGTTGAGGAAGGCGAACAGCCGGTAATACTCTTCCTGCGTCAGCGGATCGAACTTGTGGTTGTGGCACTGGCAGCACTGGATCGTCAGGCCCAGCACGCTCTTGCCCAGGGCGTCCATGCGGTCGAACATGGCTTCCATGCGGAACTGCTCGGGGTCGATGCCCCCCTCTTCGTTGAGCATCGAATTACGCAAGAAGCCGGTGGCCACGATCTGGTCCTGCGTGGCACCGGGTAACTGGTCGCCGGCCAACTGGTCGACGATGAACTGGTCGTACGGCAGGTCGCGATTCAGCGCGCCGACCACCCAATCGCGATACATCCAGACGTTGCGCGATTTGTCTTTCTCGAAACCGTCGCAGTCGGCATAGCGGGCCGCGTCGAGCCACAGCCGCCCCCAACGCTCGCCGTAGTGCGGGGAGGAGAGCAGCCGCTCGACTTGCCGCTCGTAGGCCTGCGGGCGGTCGTCGGCCAGAAAGGCGTCGACCTCGGCCACGGTCGGCGGCAGCCCGATCAGATCCAGACTCAGCCGCCGCAACAGCGTCGCCTTGTCGGCCGGCGGCGAAGGCGCGAGCCCTTCGGCTTCGAGCCTGGCCAGGATGAAGCGGTCGATCGAGTTGGCGGCCCACGCCGCGTCGTTCACGGCCGGCACGTCGGGCCGTACGGGCGGCTGAAAGGCCCAATGCGCCGCGCGGGTCGTGGGGTGCCGCCGGCGCCTTTTCGGGCCACCTGGCCCCCTGGTCGATCCAGCGTTTGACGACGTCGATGTCGGCGGCCGACAGCGGTTCGCCTTTGGCCGGCATCCGCGAGACGTCGTCGGTGGTGCCGGCGATCGCGCGATAAAGCAGGCTTTCGCCACTGTTGCCGGGCACGACGTCGTGCCCCACGTCGCCGCCGGCGAAGGCCGCGCGGGCTTCATCGAGCCGCAAGCCGCCTTCCTGCTTTTTCGCCCCGTGGCACGCCAGGCAATGCCTGGCGAACAGCGGCTCGACGTCGCGAGCGAAGTCGACGGCCGCGGTTTCATCGGAGGCGGGCTTTGACTCGTCGGCTGCTGCGAACGGGACGAGGCCAGCGGCGAAAAACGCGACCAACAGCGTCGCCCGCAAGCGATTGGCAAGTGTCCGGCCGTTCATGGCGTGAAGGAGTTCGGGCCGCGGTTCGTGTGGTGGGATGGCACGTTGGAGGGAGTCCTTCCATTGTAATGTGATCGCCGCCGGCCGGCCAATCGCCCCGCGATCGCCAGCCGCCAAGCGCGCCTCGCCGCACACTTGGTCCTATTGCCCGCTGGCTGCCGGTGCCGCCGTTTCGGGCGGCGCGTTGCGTTTCAGCTCCAGCCACTGCGTGACGGCGTTGCTGCCGCGGCCGTCGGGCATGGTGGTCGCCGTGCAGGCGCCGTTGAGCACGTCGCCGCGCAGCGTGAGCTGCAAATTCAAACGATACGGCCGGCCGCGGGCGTCGGGGTGGTCGAAGTGCCCGGCGAACACGCCCGTGAAGATGTCATTGGCCAGCCGCGGATGATTGACGAGCGTTTCCAACTGCCGGCCGAGCTTCAGGTGGACGTCGCCCGACTCTTTGAACGTGACGACCAGCGGCAGATCGCCCCGCCAGGTGGCCAGCTTGCCCTCCCACCTGCCCAACAGCCGCGAGTCGGGCTCGAAGCTGCCGCTGGTGGCGTCCGGCTCGCGCCGCAGGCCCAGCTCGGGCGGCTTCTTTTCTTCCAACAGTTGCTTCAAGATCACCTCGCTCAGGTTGTGCGGCAGCGGCTCGCTGGTGTTGCACAGCACGACCACGGCCAGCCGCTGGCCCGGCACCAGGGTGCAGACGGTCGACACGCCGGGCATGCCGCCGGTGTGCCGCACGACGCGGTGGCCGCGGACTTCGCCGATCCCCCAGCCGATGCCGTAGCCGGACCCCTCGCGCTTGTCGGGCGTGAACTTTTGCATCGCGTCGATCATCTCGTCCTTCAAAATCGCACGCTGGTCGCCCAGGTGCTCCTTCAAATGGAACAGCGCGAAGCGGACCAGGTCGTGCGCGCTGGCATATACGGCCGACTGCGCCGGGATGGTCGAACTCGTAAAACGGAATCCGCGTGCCCTCGGGGGTGTAGCGGATCGCCTGGTGCGGCTCCAGCCCCGGCGCGATGTCGACCGAGCTGTGCGTCATGCCCAGCGGCAGGAAGACTTCCTCGCGCATAAAGTCGGCATACTTCTTGCCGCTGGTGCGCTCGATGATGTAGTCGATCACGCCGTAGCCGAGATTGCTGTATTGAAACCGCTCGCCGGGGGCCGTCACCAGGTTGCCGTAGCGGCGGATCGTTTCGTCGCGCGCGGGCGGGCGCAGCGTTTCGTCGGCGTAAAAGAACTGGTAGTGCAGCGGCAGGCCCGAGGTGTGGTTGGCCACGCGGCGCAAGGTGGCTTCGGCCGCGCTGCCGACGCGGGCCTGCAGCTTGGCTTCGCCCAGGTAGTCGTTGGCCGGCTTGTCCAGCTCGAGCTTCTGGCGCTCGACGAGCACCATCAGGCCGGTGGCCGTGATCGGCTTGGAGATCGAGGCCATCGAGTAGAGCGTGTGCTCGCTGGCGGGCACGCGGTTCTCGCGATCGGCCCAGCCGAAGCCCTGCTCCCAGATGATCTTGCCGTCCTTGGCCACGGCCACGGCGATCGACGGCACGTTGGTTTCGACCAGCGATTTGGCGATCCGCTCGCGCACCGGATCGAATTGGTCGTCGGCCGCGGCAGGAGCGAGGCCGACGAAGCACGCGACGCAGAGAAGGAAGCCGCCAGCGGTAAATCGCGATCGCATGAGACGAATCTCCCTGAACAGCCACAGAATCGCCGGAAGTGTCTCTAATGTAAACGCCGGCGAAGCGCCCGAACCAGCGAAGGGCGCGGGCAGATGATCAGAAGCAAGGGGCGAGGGCAGACGCACACCCTCGCCCCTTGCGGGAGAGGGAGGCGCTCGCGAAGCGAGCAGGGTGAGGGGCCGGCAGCGGCGGGGTGGCTAGACAACTCGCGGTTCGGTACCCCTCACCCCGCTCGCTGCGCTCGCCACCCTCTCCCGCAAGGGGCGAGGGACAAAGAACACCCGCGCCAGCAGGCCGCGGGGAGTGGAGATCTTCAATCGCCGTGCTTTTGCCGCAGCCGGGCGGAGGTGCGCAAAATCAGTTGCGCCGCTCGAACTCGTCGAGCCAGTCCTGCGTCACCGATTCGATCAGGTTCCGCTCGGGCGGCACCAGGCCGGTGGGACAGGCCGGTCCCAACCGGTCGGCGGCCAGCTTGCGGTATTTCGACAGCGTGCGGTCGCCGTAGCGGCCAACTTCGAAACCGTCCTCGCTCAGGAAGACCACGACCGGCACCCGCGCCCCGCCGCAAACCTGCAGCTCGGCCGCCAGCTCGGGATGCGTGTCGCGATCGAAATAGCGGATCCTGATCCGCGGGTTGGCCCGCGCAAAGTGATCGAAGATGGGGCACTGGTTGACGCAGTCGCCGCACCACGCGCCGGCCAGGCACAGCACGTGCATCTCGCGCTGGAAACCGGCCACGAGCGCCTGCTGCTCGTTGGAAAGCGCGATCCGCTCGTGCAGCTCGGCCCAGCGGCGGCGATGCTCCTCGCTGCCGTGCGTCTTGAGAAAATCGTCGTAAGTCAACCCGGCGGGAAACTTGGCGGCGAAGTCGAACATGAGCAACCCTCCTATGGCGTCACGCGGCGCGGGGTGTGCAGCTCGCGCACGTCGACGTACTGCATGCCGGCGCGACGCGCGGCTTCGACGCCGGGATCGGTATCTTCATACACCTGGCAGCGCAGCGGCTCGACGCCCAGCCGCCGCGCCGCTTCGAGAAAAATGTCGGGCGAGGGCTTGTGCCGCTCGACGTCCTCGGAGCTGACGATCGCGTCGAACCAGCCGGGCAGGCCGATCTGGCGCAGGATCCGCTCGCAGATCAGCCGCACCGCCCCGGTGGCCACGGCGATCGGCAGCCGGCCGCGCTCGCGCCGGGCCACTTCGACCACCGGCTCGATCGGCCGCACCAGGTGCAAGGTCTCGCTGAACAGCTCCTCTTTCTCGTGCGAGAGTTTCGCCGCGTCGATCTGGCGGCCGCTCTCGGCGATCAGCAAATCGGCCACGCGCCGCGTCGGCCAGCCGCCGAGCGCGTAAAAGCGGTCTTCGCTCATCTCCAGACCATAGCGATCCAGAATCGCGATCCAGGCCTCGTAATGTGCCGGCATCGTGTCGGCCAGCGTGCCGTCGCAGTCGAAAATGATCGCGCCAATCGAGTCCATGCAGGGTCATTCGTGCGGGAGAAAAAGTCGGGGCCGGCGCGGCGCCAGGCGTCGCGGCAGCCGGCAGCACAATATAGCGATTATCGCACACGGGCCGCGAGGGCCTCTAGCTCAAAGCCAGTGGCGCACGGTATCCGGACAAGCCCACGCTAGCGGCGGCCGTGCCATTCGTCGTCGAACCGGGCCAGGAATTGCTCCATGAAGGCGTGCCGCTCGGCGGCCAGGCGGCGGCCCGTGGCGGTTTGCATGCGATCCTTGAGCAACATGAGTTTTTCGTGAAAGTGGTTGATCGTCGGGCCGGCGCCGCGCTTGTAGGCTTCGAACGAGGCGTGGCTTTCGGGCGGGTGCTCGGGATCGTAGAGCGCCCGGCCGGCGTGGCCGCCGTAGGCGAAGGCCCGCGCGATGCCGATGGCGCCGATGGCGTCGAGCCGGTCGGCGTCTTGCACGACGCGGCCTTCGAGCGAGGGCATCGGCGTGGGCACACCGGCGCCCTTGAACGACACGCCTGCCACGATCTGGCTGACGTGATCGATCACGGGTTGTTCGACGCCCAGGCCGGCCAGCCACTGGGCCGCGCGGCGCGGTCCAAGCGTCTCGTCGCCGCCGTGGAACTTCCAGTCGGCGATGTCATGCACTAGCGCTGCCAGCTCGACGACCAGCAGGTCGGCCCCCTCGGCCCGGCCAATCGCGATCGCCGTCTGCCAGACGCGCCAGATGTGCCACCAATCGTGACCCGAGCTGTCGTCGGCCAATAAGCCGCGAATGTGCTCGGCGGTGCGGGCGATTGGGTCATTCGATGACCGGCTGGTGGTCATGGCGTCCTTTACGTGTTTGTCCTAGTCGTCTGACTATCCAAAAAATGTCAGTCGCCCATCGACTCCTCTGCTGGCATTCGGCACTGCTGGACAAGCCAGCAGTGGCACCCCGAATACTTTTTTTCCGCTCCAGTCTTGGTCGTGCCGTTGTGTCGTCGTGGTTCATTAATTGGTTGCAAACCACGACGACACGACGGCACGAAGAAGAATAAACAGACCGAGTCAGCCGGCGGCGCGCGGCGGTTCGCTGGGGCCAGGCACCGGCCGGCGGAGCGGGATGACTTGGATGCCTTCGCGCTCGAGTAGTTGGCACAGCTCGTCGATATGATGGCGATCGGCCGTTTCGACGGTACACAGCACGTGGGCGGCGGCCATGTCGAAGCCGGAAAACGTGCGGTCGTGAACGATCTCGCGAATGCTGGCGCCCGTCTGGGCGATCAGGCCGGTGAGTTTCGCCAGGCTGCCGGGGCGGTCGCTGATCACGGCGGTGAACCGACTCAGGCGGCCGTCGGCGACCAGGCCGCGCTCGATGGCGCGGGTCAGAATCAGCGGGTCGACGTTGCCGCCGGAGAGGATCATCACGGTCCGCAAGTTGGCGGTTTCCGGCAGCTTGCCGAACATGGCGGCGGCCAACGGCGCGGCGCCGGCGCCTTCGACGACGCTCTTTTCCAACTCGACCAGCCGCAACATCGCCAGCGCCAGCTCGTCCTCGCTCACCGTGACGACGCGATCGACTAAGGGCGCGGCCGTGGCGAAGGCCCGCTCGCCGACTTTGCCGACCGCCAGACCGTCGGCCACGGTGGGTCGCAGCTCGATCTTCACCGGATGGCCCGCTTCGATCGCCGCGGTGAAGCCGGCCGCGCGGGCGGGCTCGACGCCAAAGATTTTGATTCTTGGGTTGGTGCTCTTGACCGCCAGCGCCACGCCGGCCACCAGGCCGCCGCCGCCGATGGGCACGACGATCGCCTCGACGTCGGGCACCTGTTCCATGATCTCCAGGCCGATGGTCCCCTGCCCCGCGATGATCGCCGGATCGTCGAAGCCGTGGATGTAGGTCAGGCCTTTCTTCTCCGCCAGTTGCTTCGCGTGCTCGAAGGCTTCGCCGAACGTTTCGCCTTCGAGCACGATGTTGGCACCGAGCCGCGCGCAGGTGGTGCGCTTGATCAGCGGTGCGTAGCGCGGCATGACGACCGTCACCGGAATGCCCAGCAGCATGCCGTGATAGGCCAGGCCCAGCGCGTGGTTGCCGGCCGAAGCGGCGATCACGCCGCGCTTACGCTGCGTCTCATCGAGCAGCAACAGCGCGTTGCGGGCGCCCCGCTCCTTGAAACTGCCGGTCCGCTGCAAGTAGTCGAGCTTGCAATACACCTGGCAGCCCGAGATTTCCGACAGCGGAATCGACTCCGGGCACGGCGAAAGATAGATTCCGCCGGCGATGCGGCGTTTGGCCTCGACAATGTTGGCAAGCGTGAGCGGTGCGGCGGATGACATGCGGGACGGTCGACTCCTTCAAGCGGCTAAAGACGGACCATCACTGCGGCGCAGTCGATCAAATACATATCGACGTCGCCGTCGCGCTCACTGACGGTGAGCAGTTGTCGCCCATCGGGGTGCCATTGGACAAAGTCGTCGCGCTCGGGATGGTTCGTGACGCGGCGCGGGTGCGAGCCGTCGGCGTCGATCAGGTAAATCTCGTAATTTCCGTCGCGCATGCTGGTGAATGCGATTCGCCGGCCATCGGGACTCCAAACGGGCCGCACGTCGAGCCCCGGGCTGTCGGTCAGGCGGCGCGGCGGGCCGGCGTCGCCCGGCCCCGAGCCCGAGCGAGGGGCGTCCATCACGTAAATCTCGAAGTCGCCGTCGCGGCTGGAGGCAAAGGCGATCTGCCGGCCGTTGGGCGAGAACGCGGCCCAATCGTCGATCGCCTCGCTTTCGGTCGTCAGGTTGCGCTTGTCGGCCCCCTGCAGGTTGACCGACACGAGCTGCTGGCCGACGGTTCGCGGCAGGCTGAACACGATGCGGCCGCCGCGCGGATCGAACACGGGATTGCCCAGGTGGGCCCGATCGCTGCCGGGGTCGAACAGCGCGTCGCGGCCCTCGCGGGTGTCGCGGATCACGAGCTTGACGTTGGTCACGGCGCGAAACTCGACGAAGGCCAGGTAGCGCTCGTCGGCGGAAAAGGCCGCCTCGAACTGGCTGGTGGCCGCCCGCGGATCCACGGGCACGGTCCTGCCGCTGGCCGGGTCGAGCCGCAGCAGCCGCATGATCGTGGGGCCTTCGACGTGCGAGTAAACGATCTGCCTGCCTGCGTGTACGAAGCGCGGATCGCGCTTCAATCGCCCGTCGTGCGTCAGTCGCCGCCGCTCGGCGGCCGAAAGCGCCTGCGCGCTCAGCAACCCCAGCGCGAAGCTGGCAAGCAGCAAGCTTTGGACGACGCGGTTACAACAGCTCATGGATGACGCGGGCTCCTTCCAAGACGCGCAGCTCGGCGCGGACCGCCGAGTTGATGCCGGCCAATTCGAGCATCGTGGCCCCGACCATCGCGGGAAACACGGGCTCGGTCCGCGGCTGCTCGGCACGCGCGTCGCTTTCGCCGATCACCCGGCCTGGCACCACGCCGCCGCCGGCCCACAATGAACCATAGCAATCGGGCCAGTGATCGCGCGAGGCGAGGTTGTTGATTTTCGGCGTGCGGCCGAACTCGCCCATGCAGACGACCAGGGTCGTTTCCAGCAGCCCGCGCTCGGCCAGGTCGTCGAGCAAGGCCGCAAAGGCCCGATCGAAAATCGGCAGGTGCCGGTCGGTCATCATCGTGAAATGGTGCGCGTGCGTGTCCCAGCCGAAGCCGTAGGGCGGCGGGCCCAGCTCGACGTATTGGCTCCAGTTCACCTGGATGTAGGGCACCTCGGCCTCGACCAGCCGCCGGGCCAACAGGCAGCTCTGGCCGAACGACGTGTGGCCGTAGCGGTGCCGCATCGCCGCCGGCTCGCGGGCCAGGTCGAGCACCGCGCGGGCCTCGCTCGAGGTCAACAGGGCGTGGGCCCGCTCGTGGCTTTGCGTCCAGCGGTCGGCCGACAGGCTATCGAGCCCGCGGCGCCGCTCATCGAGCTCGCGGACCAGCGTCTCGCGGTCGAACAGCCGCTCGGGCGTCAGGCCGTCGAGCAGCCGCAGGGCGGGCACCTCGACGTCGCCATCTTCCGAGCAACTGAGCAGGAACGGATTGTAGCCCTTGCCCCACACTCCGCCGCCATAGCCGTCCATCGGCGCGCAGGCCGTCGGCCACCGGGCCGCGGCTCATCGAAATGAACGGCGGCAGCGGCGCATCGCCGCGGTGGCGGGCCACGATCGAACCGAAATTGGGCGGATATTGCACCGGCCGGGCCGGCCCGCCGCACAAGGCGATCGACCCGCCCACCAGGTGATCGGCGCTCAGATTGCGATTCGAGCGGACCAGCGAAAAGCGATCGCTGCGCTGGGCCAGCCGCGGCAGCAGCTCGCAGAATCGAACGCCCGGCGTGCGCGTGCCGATCGTGGCAAACGGCCCGCGATAAGCGGCCGGCGCGTGCGGCTTGGGGTCAAACGTGTCGAGCTGGCTCGGCCCGCCCCACAGCCACACCAATACGATGGAGCGCAGCTTTGGGCACTTCGCCGGCGGCAGCCCGGGTGGCGCAGAGCGCGATCCGCCCAGCGCAGGGAACCGGCCTGCAAGAACGCCCGCCGCGAGATCCCCTGGCAATGGCGCGCCTGCATCGAGCCGACTTCCAGCGCCGGCGCGACAATTTCCAGCGGGCGAGCCGAATCGCGATTCATGATCACTCCGCGACGCGAGGGCGAAGACGATTTCCGAGCCGTATTGTACCCCCGCCGCCGAGCGTGCCGCAATGATCGGGGCAGATGGCCGGCGGACAGGCTGCTTGCCGAACCTGGCGCATTTTGCAGCGAAGCATTGTAGAATCATTCGAGATACCCCGCTTGGAGACATCGCATGAATTGGCGAGACCGCATCATCGTGGACCCCGCAGTTTGCCACGGGCAGGCTTGCATCAAAGGGACGCGAGTCATGGTATCCGTGATCCTCGACAACCTGGCCGCGGGCGTAACTACTGCTGAGCTCATCGCCAGCTATCCCGCGATCAAGGCCGACGACATTCAAGCCGTTTTGTCGTATGCCGCGGAGCTTGCGCGAGCGAACGATTGCCTTGCCTTCGAGTGCACCGTAATGTCGCGCTTCAAGGTGGACGAGAACCTTCCGATCGAAGTGGCCCATCACCTGGCCGCCGCTGGACACGATGCAATGACCGTCCGGGATCAGAATCTTGGCGGTTGTTCGGATCCGGACCTAATGGCGGCGTGTACGCACGAGCGGCGTACCTTGGTCACGCTCGATCTCGATTTCGCGGATATTCGCACGTATCCGCCGGCAAGCACGGCCGGCATCGTCGTGTTGCGCCTACACGACCTTGGCAAACAGAGGGTGTTGCGCGGTCGACCGCCTGATTGCATTTTTTGATCAGCTTGCGCCAGATGCCAAGCTGCTCATCGTGGACGACTCGGTCGTCCGTGTTCGCGAATAGCAAAGCATCGACAGCACTGACAAAGCAGAAACCGCCGCTCAGCCATTGCGACCGAGTGGCGGTTTCCGTGTTTCTTACTTCCGGGCCACCGTGAACGCCTCTACGGCGCTTCGGGCGCTGCCGGGGCGGCGCCGACGGCGGCTTCTTCGGCTTCGCCGACCACGCCGTTGAAGTAGAGCTGGCGCTTGCCGCCGACTTCCTTGACGTCGACCACGATCGTGTCCTTGCCCTGGAATTCGCCCTTGAGCAATTCCTCGGACAACGGGTCTTCGACGAAGTTCTCGATCGAACGCCGCAGGGGCCGGGCGCCGAAATCGGTGTTCGAGCCCTTCTTGATCAGGAACTTCTTGGCCTCGTCCGAAAGCTTCAGCTTCAGGCCGCGCTCGCTCAACCGCTCACGGACCTTGCCCAGCTCGAGGTCGACGACCTGCTTCAAGTCGTCGATGGTCAGGTGCCGGAACACGATCACGTCGTCGACGCGGTTGAGGAACTCGGGCCGGAAGACCTTTTCGATCCGCTCGCTGACGCGCTGCTTCATGTTCTCGTACGAAGCGTCGTCGTCGGGCTTCTGGAAGCCGAAGGCGGTTTCGTTCTTGATCGCCTCGGCGCCGGCGTTGGTCGTCATGATCAAGATCGCGTTGCGGAAATCGACGTTCCGCCCGAAGCTGTCGGTGAGCCGGCCCTCTTCCATGACCTGCAACAACATGTTGAACACGTCGGGATGGGCTTTCTCGATTTCATCCAAGAGCACGACGGCGTAAGGCCGGCGGCGAATCTTTTCGGTCAACTGGCCGCCTTCCTCGAAGCCCACGTAGCCCGGCGGTGCGCCGATCAGGCGGCTGACGTTGTGCTTTTCCATGTACTCGCTCATGTCGATCTGGATCAGCGCTTCGTCGTCGCCGAACATGAACTCGGCCAGGGCCTTGGCCAGCAAGGTTTTTCCCACGCCGGTCGGGCCCGCGAAGATGAAGCAGCCGGTGGGCCGCTTGGGATCTTTCAATCCGCTGCGGCTGCGGCGCACGGCCTTGGAGATGCTCTTGATGGCTTCTTCCTGGCTGATGACGCGCTTGTGCAGCTCGGCTTCCATTTGCATCAGCCGCATGCTGTCCTCGGTCGTCATCCGCGTCAGCGGAATGCCGGTCATCTTCGAGACCACCTCGGCGATGACTTCTTCGTCGACCACGCCGTCGGCCTCGCGCGACTTCTCGCGCCAGTCGCGGGTGATCGTCTGCTTCTTCTTCTTGAGCTTGTCGGCCTGGTCGCGGAGGGCGGCGGCCTTCTCGAAATCCTGGTTGGCGACCGCCTCTTCCTTGTCCTTGTTGAGGTTTTCGACCTCGGCGTCGATCTCCTTCAAGTCGGGCGGACGCGTCATGGCCTTCAGCCGCACGCGGGCCCCGGCCTCGTCGATCACGTCGATCGCCTTGTCGGGCAGGCAGCGGCCGGTGATGTAGCGGCTCGACAGCTCGACCGACGACAACCAGCGCGTCGTCGGTGATCTGCACGCGGTGGTGCTGCTCGTAGCGGTCGCGCAGGCCCTTGAGAATCTCGACCGTCTCGGCCTTGGTCGACGGCTCGACCATCACCACCTGGAAGCGGCGATCGAGCGCGCTGTCTTTTTCGATGTACTTGCGGTACTCGTCGAGCGTGGTGGCGCCGATGCACTGGATTTCACCGCGGGCCAGGGCCGGCTTGAGCACGTTCGAGGCGTCGATCGCCCCTTCGGCTCCGCCCGCTCCGACCAGCGTGTGCAGCTCGTCGATGAACAGGATCGTGTTCTTCGCCCGGCGGACTTCGTTCATCACCGCCTTGATCCGCTCTTCGAACTGGCCGCGGTACTTCGTGCCGGCCACCATCATCGCCAGGTCGAGCACCACGATCCGCCGGTCGGCCAGCAGCTCGGGCACGTTGCCTTCGACCACGCGCTGGGCAAAGCCTTCGACGATGGCCGTCTTGCCGACGCCCGCCTCGCCCAACAGCACGGGGTTGTTCTTGGTGCGGCGGCTGAGAATCTGGATGGCCCGCTCGATTTCTTTTTCGCGGCCGATCACCGGGTCGAGCTTGTTCTGGCGGGCCAGCTCGGTGAGGTCGCGGCCAAAGCTGTCCAAGGCCGGGGTCTTCGACTTGCCGCCCTTGGGCGATTCGCTGCTGCCGCTGCTGCCCGAACGTTCGCCGCCGCGTTCGCTGCCTTCGCTCCCTTCCAGGCCGTGGCCGAGCAGGTTGAGCACTTCTTCGCGGACTTCTTCGAGCTTCAGCCCCAGGTTCATCAACACCTGGGCGGCCACGCCTTCCTGCTCGCGCAGCAGGCCCAGCAGGATGTGCTCGGTGCCGACGTAGTTGTGGTTGAGATTGCGGGCCTCTTCCATCGAGTACTCGATGACCTTCTTGGCCCGGGGCGTCTGCGGCAGTTTGCCCATCGTGACCATGTCGGGGCCGCTCTGGACGAGCTTTTCGACCTCCAGGCGGATCTTGCGCAGATCGACGTCGAGGTTTTTCAGCACGTTGGCCGCCACGCCGCTGCCTTCCTTGATCAGGCCGAGCAGGACGTGCTCGGTGCCGATGTATTCGTGGTTGAAGCGCTGGGCCTCCTGGTTGGCCAGTTGCATGACCTTGCGGGCCCGATCGGTAAATCGCTCGTACATGATGCTCTCCGTTAAGGACGGCCAGAACGCCCGCGGCCGAGTGCAGGAACCGCCCGCAACCGGCAGATTTCACGGCTGGCCGCCGCGACTTCTAATTATACGCCTGAGGCCGGTTTTGGCACCTCATCAGGCAACCTGTCGCTCGGGCGGCGCCTGGGGGTCGATCGCCGCAAAGCGGTCCACTTCCGCCATTTCCGCCTGCCGAGCAGCAATTTGCGTTCGTTCTCGCGCGATCTCCTGTTGCCAGGCCGTGGCGTCTTCGAGCCGTTCGAGCCGCCCTAACTCGTCGAGCGCTTCGTCGTAGCGCCGCGTGTGGCGCAACAGGGTCGCTCGCAACAACCGCCCCTCCACGTCGCGCGGGTTGACGGCCAGCAAGTGGGCCAGGTGCGTTTCGGCCTCGAACCAGTTGCCCTGCAAATACTCGTTTTGCGACCGCCGAAACATTGCATCCGTGGCAGCCACCACTTTCGCGGCAGGTTCCAACCGGCCCCAGCGGGCCGATACCACCGTCGACAAACCCCACAGCAGCCCCAACGCCGACCAGCCGACCCGCAAGTCAAAGGCACTCAGCAGTTCGCCCCACACCAGCGAGGCCAGCAACATCACGTCGACCAGCAGGGCAAACACCGTCGCCAGCAGCAGGCCGGACCACAGGCCGCGCCGCCACAATTGCGGCAAACCGGGCCAGAGGTAAATCGCCCACGGCATCCTGCGCATGGCAACACCGGCTCGCTCGCCCTGGGAACGCCATCCTGGCGGCCACTGGGGCAAGCGCCCCTCGCTTGGGTCGGGAAAAACGCCTCGGAATTCTAACTCCTAGAACCCACTAGAGCAAGGCAACTGAAAGTGCCGCTTGGAGTTAGGATGCGGTCTGGGGTCCCTGTGCTGGCACCCCAGCGGCGCCTCGACACCCGCCGGACGCGCAAGGCAGGGCCTTTCGACACTAACCCGACGCGCCCGCGAGGGTCTTTCCAGACGAACGCCACGGGCAATCGAGGGCCGCTCAATCGAAGGCGTGTTGACGGCAGGGGTTCCGCTTGCGTTTCCCTCGTTTGCGCCTCGGGTTAGTACGAATTCCCCCCAGCCATTGCCCCCTGCTTTCCGCAGTTCTGCGGCCTGCTAGATTAGAGACATGCACGTCGAATTCACGCCTGCCGCTGAGCGAGCGCTAGCCGTTGCGGCCGGCTGGAGCAATTCTGCCGTCTACGCCGATCGCGAGGCGCTCCACCTGCCTGAGATTCTGCTGGGCCTGCTGGCCGAGCCCGAATGTCGGGCCGCACTGCTGGCGACCTCGTGCGGCATCGACGCGGCGGCCGTGCAAAGCCGCTTTGAGCTGGAGCCGCTGGCCGAATCGGAGCGGGGTCTGCGCGGAGCCTTTTCGGCCGAATGGATCGAGTGCCTGCTGGCCGCCGAGAAACTACTGATCGAATATCCGCAGCCGCTGGAACTGGCCACTGAGCACCTGCTGCTCGGGCTGGCGGCCACGCCCAGCGACGTTTCCGCCTGGCTGGCCGAGCGCGGACTCGACGCCGCGGCGCTGGAGGCCGAAATCCATCGCCTGGCCGGCCACCAGCCGGGGCCGCTGCCGCTCGACGTCGAGGACGTTCGATCGCGCGCGAGCGACGAGCTCTTCGATGTTGGATACGAAGAAGGGCTAACACAACGGCACCAAGGGCGCGAAGGACACGAAGAAGAAAGTGGAGCGGGGGAAATCGCCGCGGACGAGCGCGCGATTGCCCGCCAGCGCGGGGAGATCGCCGAGTCGGAAGCGATTGACGTCTTGCGCGCGGCCGATGCGGCGGCCAATCGGGCGAGCGAGGGGCTGCGCGTCGTCGAGGATTACTTGCGGTTCGCGCTGGACGACGCGCACCTGACCAGCCGCGCCAAGGCCATTCGCCACGAGTTGGCCGCGGCCTTGCAGGTTTTCCCAACCGCCGAGCGCCACGCCGTGCGCGAAACCCAGCACGACGTTGGCACCGCAATCAGCACGCCCGAGGAGCGCGCGCGGCCCGACCTGGCTTCGGTCGCGGCGGCCAATTTCAAGCGCGTCGAACAGTCGCTGCGCAGCCTGGAGGAGCTGGCAAAGATCGTCGCGCCGCCGGGCGCGGCAGACTTCGAGCAGTTGCGTTATGGCGTGTACACGCTGGAACGCGCGGCCGACATCACGCGCGCGAGCCTCGAGCGGCTGGCGGCGGCGCGGCTGTACGTGTTGGTCGACGGCGGTCGTTCGGCCCAGGCGTTCGAGCAACTTATCGACGCGTTGGTCGTGGCCGGCGTCTCGGTCATCCAGCTTCGCGACAAGCAGCTCGCCGATCGCGAGCTCGCCGACCGCGCCCGCTTGTTGGCTGCGCGAACCGCCGGCACTTCGACGCTGTTCATCATGAACGACCGGCCCGACCTGGCCGTGCTCGCGCGGGCCGACGGCGTGCACGTCGGCCAGGACGAGCTGAGCGTCAAGGACGCGCGGCGGATCGTCGGACCGCGGGCGCTGGTGGGCGTGTCGACCCATTCGATCGAGCAGGCCCGCCGCGCGGTGCTCGACGGCGCCAACTACATCGGCGTGGGGCCGACGTTTCCCTCGCCGACCAAGGCGTTCGCCGAGTTCGCGGGAGTCGAGTTGCTGGCGGCCGTGCAGGCCGAGATTCGCCTGCCGGCGTTTGCCATCGGCGGCATCACGCTCGACAATCTGTCGCAAGTGCTGGCAACCGGCATCCGCCGCGTGGCCGTCGGCGCCGCCATCGCCGCCGCGGGCGACCCAGGGGCCGCCGCCCGCGCGCTGTTGGCCGAGCTGAATTCCCCGTAAATCCGCGCCTCTCGCCTCAAGGGTTCGCGGCACGACGGCTTTGCCCGCGCCACGGAGGCCGGCCCCACCCTATTCGGCTCCGGGCGAGGTGTTGGCCGGCGCGGTGCGCAGGGGATCGTTTCGATACACGAGGTAGGAGTAGACGACGATCGCCAGCACGCAGCCGCCGTCGAAGGCGAGCATCAAGCCAAACATCCAGGCGCTCTGCAGGAGCCCCCAGGCCGCGGCCAGCAAGCCCATGGCGATGAACAGCCAGCCCGCCAGGCGATGCGTCTTGGTCCAGGACTTCTTGCTCGACAGCGTCCATGGCGTGCGGACGCCGACGAACCAATTGGGACGAATCTTTCCCATCACGTTCCCCAGCACCACGAACAGCAGCCCCAGCGCCATCCCAACCATGGTGTTGATGTTCACCCGGTAGCCGAGCGCCACGAAGACCGTGGCCGCGTAAATCGCCGACAAGAACAGGCTGATCGAAAAGCGAATCGCCTTGTACGCGCCGGCAAAGGTCTGGTAGTTGGCGCGCCCCGGATCGAACCGCGGCACCAACAGCAGCAGCCCGTACACCGCCAGAGACACGATCGGCAGCAACAACAGTCCGGCGAATTTTCCGCCGAAGCCGTCGGCCTCGCCATGCAGGTTCCAATGCACCGGCATGCGGTCGGGCACGCGCGACCAACACGCTGCCGCGGCCGCGAACATGGCCGCGATGGGCAGCAACTGCAGGATTTCCCCGCGCCACGTGCGCTTCATGTTCGTGACCTCTTGTTGGACGGCTTGCCGACGTCGAGCAGGTTCAACACGGCCGTCAGCGCCTGCTCGGCCGCCGAGACGTTGAGGCTGTAGACGACGCGCGTGCCGTTTTTTTCCGCGACGATCAGCCCGGCGTGTTTGAGTACGGCGAAATGGCCCGACAACGTCGATTTGGCCAGCGGAAAGCGCTCGGCAATTTCGCCGGCCGTCATGTCGCCGCTTTTCAACAGCCGCAAGATTTCGCGCCGCGTCGGATCGCCGAGGGCTTGGAAGATTTCGTTCATGGTCCCGTAATTCGGTATTTCGCCAATAAGCGAAATTTAGACAGAAACCAGCGGGTTGTCAAATCCACGTGCCGCGTGGGCAATGCCGAACGCATTGCCCGGGGGGATCAGCGGCGAAGCCAAGTCACGTCGCGGGAAGCTCATCTCAAGCAGGCGGGCTCAGTCCACGTTTTCGCGCCGGGCCTCGCACCGCATGAGAGCCGATTCGCGATCGAATTCAAGCGCGTTGCGCAGGTACCGCCGCCGTGCCATGTCGAGCGTTTTGAGCATCTGCTTCGTATCCAACTCCGTACCGTAGTCGCTCTGCAGCGCACTTTGGATCAAGGAAATGCTGATCCGCTTGTTTCCCTCCAGCGCGCTTGCGCCCAGCGCAAACAGAATCGCGAACATCGTGCTCCCGTGCTTGAGCTCACGCGGAGCTCCGTCAAAGAGCACTCGCAACGGCTTGCCCCCGCGATAGACTAGCGTGATTTCCTTCGGGCCAGATGCCGTCCACGTTTGCGCTTTGGTTGACCACACTTGATCGTCGAAATAGAGCCTGAGCAGATCGATTCTCGGCGACTCCCAGGTGCGCAGCGTTGAGTCGGCCGTCACGCGGAGCAACGCTTCCATGCGGCTGTTTTCCTCCACGTCCGGCGGCATGCTGATCGTGGATTCCTTGAGAAACAGCAGCAAGCTGGCCCACGTCGCGGCCCCCAGTGTGCCCAACGACGATGCGCCCGCGCAGACGACGATGACCACCTTCGTGCCTGAGAAGTCGATGGCATAGCGTTGAACGATGCCGTAATCGATGCGTTGCACTCCGTCATCGGCCGTCTGGTGCTTGACAGGCTTGCCATTGCCGGGGCGTTCGAGGATGTAGTGATAGCGCGAATCGATCTTGTTGCGCGGCAGATCCTTCGGTCGGCGGTGAACGTCGAACCCGAAGCGTGTCATCTGTTGTGCGTCCGACTCGTCGCCCACCGTCTCCGCACGGTAGCGGATCGCATCGAGAAGGCCCGGGCCCAAGAGTCCCGGCCGCCCGATCACGCAAACCGCTTTATAGCTGCCGGGCAGGGCGACATGGGTGTGTTGGTGAGCGAGAAAGATGTGCTCCTGCTCGGTGAGCGGGAAGTCATCGAACGACAAGCGGCGAAACACCTGCACCTCGGCCGGCTCGTCACGACGATACAGCTCCGAATCAACGACGCTCACCACCGCGGACTTCTCCTTGAATGCTCCCCACAACCAGTCGCCCAAGTGGCGAGATGGCTCGACTTCCACCGGCTCGGGAGCGGCTCGCGCAGCAAGTAAGGCAAGTTTGATGGACGCCAGCATGCCCGTTTGGCGAAGCGCCGCGTTGGGCTCGGAGGCGATTCGTTCGATGAGGTGCTCGAAGTCTTCGCTCGACATCCGGTCGTGCAACATCGCCGCCTCGTCGTGCAACCGCGTGAAGCCCTTCTGCCGCTGGTGCGGATCGTCGTCTTTCAGGAGCTTGAAAATCCGCGCGATGCGCTCGCGTAAGTCTTGGTTGCTCAAAGACATAACTGTCTCGCCTGGGTTTGCCTGTGGCCGCTCGTCGCGCCGTGCAATCGCGTGCAGTCGCGTGAAATCTGCGCGACGCACTCGCGCGCTGGCGCCAGCGGCGCGCCGTTTATGGTTGATGGCGTTCTTCGCCGCGCGGCGCCCAGCCACGCGGCCTTTTGGGACCTCGTGACTTGGCGGCTCGCGGGGACCAATGTGGGTGCAACCGCATCGCAGGTGAACGACGTCGCAGGCCGCCCCAGCATGGGAGCCCGCCAAATGGGTCGAAAGGAAAAAACATACCATGACTTCCCTTATCAGATTGATTCGAGCTTCGAGATCATCGCCAGCGGGCACTGGTCGAGCGGCGGCGCCGGCCGCGTGTTGCACGGGGCCGCGGCCGTCGACGACCTGGACCTGCCGCCGGCCCAATTCGGCATCCTCGCGCAGTTGATGCAGGCGGCCCGCCGCTCGAATGGGCGGCCCGCCGATGCCTTCGTGCGATCCAAGGATCTCGCCTTCGGACTGGCGCGGCTGGCCGGGCTTGGCGACGCGGACATCCGAAACGTGCATCGGGCTGTCAACAAGCTTCGCCAGCGGCTGATGCGCAGCGGCGTGACCGCCTATGCAAAACGCGGCGGGGTGCGATGGAGCAATAAGATCATCGAGTCGCACCGGCTGGGTTACCGAATCAGCCTGCCCCCGGAAAACCAGCATCTGTATCTCCTCGATCTGACGTAGCCGGAGGCCATTCCCGTGGGGTCGCGATCCGTTGCCGAGCGGTGCCTGGCAGTATTCTCGCCGCCGCGAACATCGAAAGCAATCGTTGGCGCTCGAGGGTGCTCGCCGGCGCGGCTGGCCGCCAGCGCGCGCCGGGCAGCGCGTCTTGGCCGAGTGCGTGCCGCCGTCAAGCTTCTCAAGATCCGCGGCAGAGATCGCCAGGCGACAAGCCGAAGTATTTCGATCCTCCCGACGCCGGCACCGAACCTCGTCAGCGATGCACGCGCTCGCCGGGGGTGCGCTGGGGAGGCGGCGGGTATTCAGGGGTCATATCGAGCTTGCTAGGGTGAAGTCTCAAGCAGCAAGAGAGCGGGCCGACGCTATGAGCAGTTTCTGGTTTTCATCTTCGCTCGGCGGGGCCACGGCGTGGCACTCCGTGGCGATCGCCGAGCCCGTCGTCGACCTGGCGCCGCCCCTGGGCCTGGCGCGTGCGCTTGCGCGCTTTGGCGATCGGGGCGGCTCCCACGGCGTGGCCCTGCTGGTGCGCGACGGGCTCTCGATATGGGTCAACGGTCATCCTGTATTGGGCGGCCTGAAAATCCTGGCGCATCGCGACGAGCTGCTGGCAGCCGACGGTCGCACTTTCTACTACAGCGACGAGTCGACGCCCGTCGTCTGCCCGTTCGCCCTGCAAACTGGCACTCGGCGGCCGCGATGCGCCGTTTGCCGCCAAAGCGTCGAAGACGGGCAACTCGTCGTGGCCTGCCCGCGGTGCGGCCGCGTCTTTCACCAGATCCCGCCCAGAGACGCCCAGCAGGCCAAGCATTGCTGGACGTATACGCCGCAATGCCTGTGCGGTCACCCGACGTCGATGGATGCCGGGGCCACGTGGCATCCCGAAAAGGAGTTGTGCGATGAAAGCCGACAAGCACGCTGATCGCGTTCTGCCTGCCCGCGGCGATCCTTCGCGGCGCGGTCGCGTCGTCCTATGCGGCGCGGGCAACATCGGCTCGCACGCGGCGATCGACCTGGCGATACGCGGCGCGCTCGCCGCGCTGTGCGTGGTCGACCGCGATACGGTCGAGGAGCACAATTGCCTGAACCAGTTCTACGATCGCCGCGACGTCGGCAAGGCCAAAGCCGAGGTCACGGCCGATCGACTGCGGCGACTCGCGCCGCAACTCGAAGTCGAGGCGATCGTCGCCGACGTCGAGGATTTGCCGCTGGGCGTGATCGCCGAAGCCGATGTATGCCTGGGCGCGTTCGATTCGCTGCGTGCCCGGCAGGTCATGGCCAACGAGTGCGCCTACCGGCTGGGAGTTCCCGTGGTCGATGGGGCGGTCGACGGCGCGGGCGGCTGGTTCGGCACCGTGCAGATCTTCGTCGGCGGCGCGGCCTGCCTCGAGTGCAAATGGGATGCGAGTTTCTACCGGCAATTGGCCGGCGAAATGCCGTGTGGTGGGCGCGGCTCCGGGAACCTTCAATCCAACCGCGCCGCGGCCCTGCTGGGGGCCGCCGTGGCCAGCGTCATGACCGACAAGACGCTGCGAGTCCTCGACGGCGGCGGCGCGCTCGACAGCCATGAAGTCGCGATCGACCTTCACGTCGGCCGCCGTCTTGAATCGCGGCTGCGCAGGGCCAACGGTTGCCGGTTCGACCACCAGGTCGCGCGGCAGACGATCGGGCTGGGTCGTCCGTTCGACGATCTCACGCTCGACGACGTGAGCGACGCCGCGCTCGATTGGGCAGATGGCGAGCGGGTGCAACTGGAATTCCGTGCAAGCTTTTCGGCCGCGGCCCCTTGGAACCCGACCGCTGGCAAACTCCAGAATCGTTGCGCCGCTTCGCCGTTCGTTCGCTGCGCGACATCGGGCTCACGACGCGCGACCGCGCCTGGATGCGAACGCCGTCGCGCAGCGCCTTCCTCGCTTTTGGATGATCCGTGCGAGCGCGACCAGGAGATCGAAATCGTGAACGACTATCGCCCCGACGTGCCGTGCGACCCACTCGACTTGCTGTTGCTGTCTCAAGTTGGCCCCGAGCCGGATTTCGACCCGGTGGCGGCCGACTTCTTGCACGCCGGCTACGCCGAGCTGGTGGGTCGATGCGGCCGCGATTCGCTCGTTCGCGTGCGCAGCTTCGGCCAGGCGGTGCCCTGGCTTTTTCGACTCGATTTTCGCACGCGCGGGTTGGGGCGAGCGGCAGACGGCGAGATCGTCCCACAGGATGAGCACGCGATCGTGCTGCGTTTCATGCCCGACTGCCTCCGGCACACGGACCATTTTCAAATGGTCCACTACGCCGCGCCGCGCGTGCCCGCGCCTCATCACCCGAACATTTGTCCCCAGACGGGCGCGATCTGCTTGCAGATTCTGCCAGGGGAGCCGCTGACCGAGATTGTCAGCTCGCTCCACGATTTGATCCGGTGGCGGCTGCGCCAGCTTCGCGAGGAGGATTCGCTGAACCGCGACGCCTGCGCGTACGGACGCAGCTTTGTCGACAAGCCGTTGGATGAGCGACCGCTGTTTGGCGGGCCGGCGTGGTCCCTGCAGCTCGAGCCGGCGGAGGAGACGCCATGAAACCCATGCGGCATGAAACCGGTTCTGAACTTCGCCTTGAAGCGCCCCACTGGTTGGTCGCCAGCAGGCCGCTCGGCGGGCCAGGTGATCGATCGCCGGCGGAGCTGTTGTCTCGTGCCGCGCAACTACCGGGAAACGCCCGGCTCGTGCCGACCGCATCGGGGGTCACGATGCTGGCCGACGTCCATGTCGAAGACGTTGACGATGGTCCAGAGCGCGCCGCGCGCGCGCCTTGCCTGCTGGTTCGAGGGCGCGAATCCTGGTTCGCCGCCCGAGGGGGAGCTTGTCGAGGAGTTGTTAGCCGAGCGCGGACTGGAATTCGAACGCGACGGCGAGGCATGGGTCGTTGGCGCATGCGCCGAGAAGTTGACGCTGCGCGCGATCGAGGGCGGCTTGCGCGTCGAGCGCGGTTGCTCGAATTGGAACACGATTGCCAGCCGGACGAGCGGTGGCAGGCGTGGCCGAGTTCCTCTGCCGGGTGCAGGGGGGTCTGCGCTTTGCGCGGGCTGAGCTGGTTGGGCCGTCCGCGTTGATCGCGGCCGCGTGCGAATCGCAGAGCCTCGCGGCCGATTTGGAGCACGCCCTCGGCAGCGTCCGCGCGGCGTGCCGGCAGTTGACTGCCGCGGCCCAGTCGTTTGCTCATCCAGGCATCGCCGGAATCTACCTTGAATTCGTCGCCGGCCGCGCGGCTGGCGGAAGCGATCTCGGTTCGGTTTTACCCGGCGAGTCGCCGGTCTCGGAGTTGGTTTCGAAGTGACCGTCAGCATAGGAGTCATCTCATGTCAGAAACGCTTTCGATTGAGGTCGAGGATTTCACGGGCCAGGTCCGCCGCCGGGCGCCAGCCGTTCCGCGCGAAGCGAGAATCGGCGAGGTGGTCGAGCGGCTCAGACAAGCCCTGCACCTTCCCGAGGTCGATGCCTCGGGCCGGCCCGTCCTGTACGGCGCTCGCAACAATCACGGCGAGGCCCTCAACAGCAGCGACGTGGTGGGCGACGTTCTCGAACAGGACGACGTCATGACAATCACCAAGTCCGTCACGGCCGGCAGCCGCGGGCATGGCCGACCGCCCGCGGCGGCGCGGTGAGGGAACGTGGCAAGCGCGGGCGCCGTTGCACGCGACTCGAACGACGCCGCACTCCGCCCCGCGCGTCATTTACTGCTCAACGAGAGGAAGAGCACCATGACTCTGACAGAAACCGGCGGCGAAACGCACGTGTTTCGATTGGAGTTGACCGACTGCGCATGGCAACGCCGTCGCCCAGCGACAACTGGTCGCTGCTGACTTCACTCGGGCGATCCTGGCCACCTGGTGGAAGGCGCTGTGCCGCGGCGTTGTCGACTGCTACGCCCCCAACGTCGCACTGGCGCGAATCGAGCCGCGGTTTTCCGGCTTCGACGGCGAGCCGAGTCGGGCGTTGGGATTTCGGGTGCTGGTGCCCACCGCGGACACGGCGCCGTTCGCCTGCGATTTCGCCATCGCGTATTTCGCCGCCGAGGCGGCACGATTGCGGGCGGAAGTCGCCCCGCCCAAGGGCGACGACTGCGACAGCCCGCTGTTCTACGCATTGCAGTCGTTCATGGATTCCTGCGAGCCGGCCCCCGACGAACCGAGCGGCTTCGAGCTGGGCCCGAGCGTGACGACGATTCCGCTGGTCAGCCGGTCGTTGGCCGACTTCCGCGCGGCGGAGGCGTGGGACGAGCCATCGTCGGAGGCGATGCCGATTTTTGTCGGCCGCTCGGTCGTGGAAGGGGCCTACGAGGAGGCCTGCCGGCATCCCGATCGTGAAGTCGGCGGGCTGCTGTTGGGAAACGTCTGCCGCGATCGGGCCGAGGGCAAAGTGTTTGCCGAGGTCACGTGTCTGGTCAGCGCGGAAGGAACCACCGAGTCGACCGCCACGACGTTGACCTTCACTCCAGACAGCTTTCAGCGCGCCGCAGCATGATCGCCTTGCGTGCGCGGGAGGGTCATCCCGACGAGATCACCTTGGGCTGGGAGCACACGCATCCCTTCCGGTTGTGCCAGGAATGCCCGTTGCCGACTCCGCGCAGTGCCTCGACAAGGTTTTCTTTTTCAGCTCCGACGACGTGCAGGTGATGGCGACGACGTTCTATCAGCCGTTCATGGTGGGACTTTTGAGCGGTGTCGACCCGCGGCTGGAGCGGGCGCTGGGCCACCTCCCCGTGCGCTGCTTCCGATGGATCAATGGCGAGGTGCTGCGCGGCGGATTTTGGGTGTTCGAGGACTAGTGCGATGCGAATCGGTTTCGGGGGTCGGCGACTCCAAAAAAACGACCAGGAGAAAGAAGCAATGTCCAATACCAAGACACGAACCGCGAACGCGACACTCCCGGACGATGCCGCGCTCGACGACGACTCGCTTCGCCAGATGTTGTGCGGCAGCCACGAGTCGGCGCACGGCCGGTGAGCATTTGCTTCAGCAGAATGCCGCTTATCGCCTGGCGCTTGACAAGACGCCGCCGTGTTCAGGACCAGATGCGGCGCAAATGCTGGCCTTGTGCGAGCCGGCGAACTTGCTGGGCACCGTCACGGCGATCGAACGCAACGGCGAGCTGCGCACCACGGTGCATGTCGATGGCATGACGCCGGTCCGCGCCAACGTGCATCCCTCGGTCAACCCCGAAGAAGTCGTCATTGGGACCCCCGTCTACCTCAGCCAGGACCGCGGCTGCGTCCTGGGCCTCAGCAACCATTCTCCCTGGAAGCACGTGGGCACGTTCGAAGAGATCCTCGAGAACACGCAGCTCGCGCTCGTGCGGTTCCAGGAGCAGCTCGTGTCGGTCAAGCTGGCCGCCGCGCTGAGCGACACGGCCCTGGCGCGGGGGGACCGGATCGGGTTCAACCTCGACGCGGGGATGGCGTTCGTCCAGTTGGCCGAACCGCCGTCGTCGCACTTGTTCGCCGACGACGTCCCCGACGACGATTTCTCGCAACTGGCTGGCCTCGATCCGCAGATCCGGCTGATCAAGCGGGTCGTCGGTTTCGCCTTGCAGCACCCCGAAACCGCGGCACGCTTCAAGCTGACCCGCAAGCGCGGAATCCTGCTGTTGGGGCAGCCCGGCAACGGCAAGACCCGCTTGGCGCGGTGCACGGCCAAATACGCGCAGGTGCTGATGCCGGGCGTGCCGGGCCGGTTTCAGTGCGTCTGCGGTTCGGAGGACTACTCGATGTGGCTGGGCGGAACCGAACGCCAATTGAAAGAGCGCTTCGACGCGCGCGCAAGGCGGCAAAGGATGGGCCCGTCGTCATTTTTTTCGACGAGATCGACTCCCTGGCCAGAGTCCGCGGCAGCGACTACGGCAGCGGCGCACCGACCGGATCCTCGGCACGTTTCTGGGCCTGCTTGACGACGTGCAAAAATCGCTCGACAACGTGCTGATCATGGCGGCCACGAATCGCGCCGCGCGCTCGATCCGGCGCTGCATGCGCCCCGGCCGACTGGACTACAAGATCACGATCCCCACGCCCAACCGCACCGCGGCCGAGGCGATCCTGTCGCGCTATCTCGCCGACTATCCGCTGGCGGCCCCGCGCGAAGAACTGTCGAGGCCGCTGGTTCACCGGCTCTTCAGCCCCTCGGGACCATACTCTGAACTGGTCACCGTTCGGCTCAACGACGGCCGGCGGATCGCGATCCACGGCCGCGAGCTGGTCAGCGGGGCGATTCTGGAAAGCGTCGTTCGCCGCGCTGCCGAGGCGGCCGGCTATCGCGAGCCCGACACGGCCACGCCCCAAGCCATCACGGCCGACGATCTCGTCGCCAGCCTCGACGATGAGCTGCTGAGTACCGCTGGGCTGCTCAGTCCCGCGAACGTCAAATCGTACGTCGCTTCGCTTCCACAGGATGCCCACCCCGTCGAGGTGCGGCCATTGACGAGCACCGGCGCGACGTACGTTCGCGCGACCCCCTGAAATGAATCTGTTTTCTCGGGAGTTTTCCAGCTTATGTGCAGCACGATCGAAGAACCTCGCGTCGTCAAAAAGATCATCGGCGCCGATTTCGAGCTGGCCAACTCGCTGGTGATCGACGGACGCGGCGCCAGCGTGGACGATGCGGTCCGATTGTTGTTGGCTGAAGTGCCCGGCTTCCCACGCGGTCGGACGCGCGCGGGCACGCCCATCGAGAAGGCCCGGCGTTTCTTCAGCTCGACGGGATCGAGCGCCTATGAAGATAGCGGACATTTCGAATGGAACACCAGCGAACATTGCTCGGCGGTAGACCACCCCTTGCACGTCCACGCGGGCCTGCGGGCCGCGCGCAAGCCCAAGTCGCGGCCGAAGCCCGCTCGCGGCACACCGCGAAGCTGCAGGTGATCGCCAACAACTGCGACGGCCTGGTCAGCTATGGCTCGCATCTCAACTTGCTGACGACGCAAAGTTGTTTGGAGGACGTCTGCGGCCGCAAGCCGCACCTGGCGTGCTTCCTGGCCACGCACCTGGTCACAAGCGTCTTGTATACCGGTCAGGGGATGGTTGGCGCCGCCAACGGCCGACCCTCGTGCGGTTTTCAGTTGAGCCAGCGCACGGATTGGTTCGAGCAGATGTGGAGCCAAGGCACGATGCACAACCGGCCTCTGATCAACCAGCGCAACGAACCGCACGCGTCCGACGGGCTGGCGCGGCTGCATTGCATCTTCTATGACATGGCCTTGGCCCCCATCGCCAATCGGCTGCGGGCCGGAACGCTGCAAGCGGTGCTCGCCATGTGCGAGGCGGGCGCGATCGACCCGACGGCTACGCTTGAAGACCCCGTCCAAGCCGCTTCGACGATCAGCCGCGACCTGTCGCTCGAGCTGCGGCTGCCGACCATCCAGCGGGGCCGGCGACGGACGAGCATCGAGATCCAGCAGGCCATCTACGACCAGGTTGCCGAGTGCCATGCGCGGGGGTTGCTGACGGCGATCGTGCCTGATCTGGAGGCCATTCTGGCCGACTGGAAGCGGGTGCTCGAGTTGTTGCGGTCGCGCGACGTCGAAGGGCTCGCGCCCTGCTGCGACAACTGGCTGAAGTATTTCCTGCTGCAGCGCCATCGCGGTCGGCGGCGGATCGAATGGAGTTCTCCGCAAATGAAGGTCCTCGATCTGCAATATGCCAATATCGACCCCGAACATGGACTGTTCTTTCAGATGGCAGAAGACGGCCTTGTGGCCGAGATGCCCAGTCCGCTTGAACTGGAGCGGTTCTCGCAGGAGCCGCCGACCGATACGCGCGCGTACCTGCGGGCGCATGTCTTGCGCCGGTTCGGCGACGCCGTCAACGACATGGATTGGTCGTGGATCGCCTTCTGTTTACCTGCGCGTCGCGGCTGGTGGTCGGTGACGCGGCTGCGACTGCCCGACCCGCGGCGGCATGGCCGGGCCGAGTGCATCGACGCGCTGTCCACCGCTACCTCGCTGGAGGACCTGCTCGATCGCCTGCCACAGATCGAGCCACCCACAACCAGGGCCGAACCGCCTGCGCGAGCCGACGCGAGCAGCCGCTCAACCACCATCCATGAGGCCGCGACCCATCGCGGGCAATGAAACCATTCATCCAACCCTCGGAGAGAACTCACATGGAACGCGAAAAACAACAGCAGCAGCAGGAATTTCATGCAGGCGGCGGTTCCGAACCCGCGTCAGACGCCGACCGCGAGGCCCGTCGTGAGAAGCTGCGAGGGCTGGCCGAGGCGGCTGACCGGACGCTCGATTCGATCGAGGCCGGCAACGCCGAGCAGTTCCTGCAACAGCACCGCCAGCGCGGCGCGGAGTAATCTACAAGCCGAATTCGAGCAATGTTCCCCGCCTTCTTCCACGATCCAGGTGCCCACATGTCCAAATACAAATCTCGGCCGCTGGTGATGGGTTCAGAGACCGAATACGCCCTCTCGGGCCGGGTGTCCGGACGTCCGGTCGCGCCCGAAGAGCTGCTCGGCCTGGTGTTGCAGGCCGCATGTCGATACCGACACCTGCCAAGTGCGGAAGCCAGTGGCGGAACGTTCTTTCAGTTCGGCGGGCGTCTGTACGGGGAAATCAACGGCCATCCGGAATACGGAACTCCGGAATGCGCCAGTGCCGCGCAGGTCGCGCTGTACGATCGCGTGGGCGAGCGCCTCCTGGCCGAAACGATTGAACACGTCCGCGCCCAGAGCGACGGGACCATCGAACTGACTTTGACGAAGTCGAACCTTTGTCCCCTGCACCCCGACGCCGTTACGCACGGCAACCACGAGAGCTATACCTGCTGGGTTCCGCTGAGCAAGGCCGCCGACGCCCTGATTCCACACCTGGTCACGCGGCTGCCCTATGCCGGCTCGGGGTGCCTTTCGGGGGCAAAACCGGCAATGGGCTTCGAATTGTCGCAACGCGCGCACCACCTGACGCACGTCACCAGCGATTCCACGACGAGCCACCGCGGCATCTTCTGCACCCGAGTCCGCTATCGACGCGACCAGTCATCCGCGGGCTGGATTCGGGCACACCTGATCGGCAAGGACTCGCAGCGCGCGCCGCTGGGAACCTATCTCACCTTCGGCACGACCGGCGCGCTTTTCTGGGTCCTCAACCATGGCGGCGCCGTGGGGAGGGGGCTGGCATTGCGCGATCCCGTCGAAGCGTTGCGGATCGTATCGCAACATCCGAACCTGGACGTGGCCCTGTCCTTGGCTGACGGACGAACCATGACCCCGATCGAGATTCAGGCCGCCTATCTGAATCAGTGCCGCGACTTTGCCGCGAGTCACGACCCGCCGGAATGGGTTTCACCTGTGCTGGCCTGTTGGCAACAGACGCTCGAGACGCTCGCCAACAACCCGTTGGATCTAGCCGGCAAGCTCGACGCGTACACGAAGCTTTGGGTCTACCAGCACGAGCTCGACCGTGCCGGCGCCAGTTGGACCGACGTGCGACAAGGCCTGCAGCTTTTGAAGTCGATTCGCGCGAATTTTCCACCGCTGGTCGTTCAAGCTCTGCTCGCCAACGATCCGCACCTGCTGCCCCCGGCGCAGCGGGCCGCCTACTACGCCGCGAAGCAATCGTACTGCCACGCTGGCGCGGGCCCACGATCGCTTGTGCCTCGCCATTCGTCTGCAGGCGCTCGACTTCGAGTATCAGCGGCTGGGGGGCCTATTTGACGAACTGGCGCGCGCGGAACTGGTCGACGTGGCTGTCGCGCCGCCGGAAGCGGTTGCGCGCGCCATGACCGAACCCCCGAACGACACCCGCGCCGCCGTGCGCGGCGCCCTGATCCACGAGCACCACGGCCAAGAAGGTTGGGTGGCCGCCTGGGACCGCGTGGCCAACACGAGCAGCAGGCGGTCGATCAACCTCGACGATCCGTTTGACGCCGGCCCTCGCACGTCGTCTCCGCGACGGAGCATAACCACGGCATTTGGGCCAAATAGCGGGCGCTGAGGGGCATAGCATCGTAGCATGACTTTTGCCGCTACCGTAGCAACCACGTATCCCATACGGTTCGATGAACCGTGGTGACGTTGCGCGACGCCTTGTCGCGCGTTTCACACGACTCCCAGTCTACAGGAGGCCTGTCATGAGTGGAATCAAGCGGGTAATCAGCGACCTCGTGTACATCTACCACCAGGTGCCGCTTTTCGCGCTGCTCCATCTGCGCGACAACGCGCATCGTCTGGTCCGCGATGTTTATCAAACACCCGATGGGCGCGGATGTTTGATGTTTCTGTTGACCGAGTCGTTGCCGGCCGATCGGCGGATCGACTCGAAGCAAGCCCTGACGCGCTACTTTGGCCGCAAAGGCAGCGGCCCCGATTACGTGCTGGCCGACGACCCGTTCTATCAGCCGGCCAAGTGGATCGTGCGTCTGTGGGACGGGCAGGTCTGCGAAGGCGTGCGCACGCACTACGGCGATTGCACCGATGTGAGTGACGAGCTCGTGCTGGAGGTGCTCGATCAAGTGATCGCCGAGCGCCAGGCCGCCGGCGAAGCGCTCGCCACGCCGAAGTCGCGCAAGGCCGGCAATGCCATGCAAGTGTCAGCTTGACCAATGTCGCGTGAAGCCGTAGCCAGATTCTTCTCAGACGGCGAACGAGCATTTGGTTGTGTCGCTGCCGTAGCGGGGATACGATTGACTTCGAACTGGTTCGGAAGCTCAATCACTCGCCCGAAGCTGGAGATACGAGCCCCATGGATCTTCCGCAGGCAGCCGACCGACTCAAGTCGAATAGAAACCGTCGGGCCGTTCATGCCGGATCCGATGGAGTACAAGTCGCAATCTGCGGGCTTGCAGCGATTCTGTTGATTGCCTTGGTGCCCTGGACTGCGCGAGGGGAAGATGCCACCGCCGACGAGACGATCTTGAACATCGGTTCACGTCGCGAACTTTTTGTTGACGACTTTCTCATCGAGCGACTGACCGACGGCGCACGGTTGCAACTCCACCACCCTATGCCGCGCGAGATCGCGCTGGTGCACGACGCTCCGTGGGAAGGGACCGGTAGCGGCTATCACAGCGTGTTTCGCGATGGCGACCGCTATCGGATGTACTACAAGGCGTGGAACCTGGACGCGCAGCAGGGAAAGCTCGACTCCGGCCGGCACCCACTCTATTGCTGCTACGCGGAAAGCGATGACGGGATTCATTGGAGCAAGCCCGATCTGGGGCTGCACAAAATCGACGGGTCGAAACAGAACAACGTCGTCGTGGTCAGCGGAATGGAGGGACCGCTGAACGTCGACGCTGGTCACCCGGCCGTGTTCAAGGACGACAATCCCGACGCATCGTCCGACGCGCGTTACAAAGCCATTTTTCGTTCGTCCGGCACCAGCGGACTGCTCCCGTTCAAGTCGCCGGACGGCATTCACTGGTCGCCGATGAGTTCTGCGCCGATCCTCGGCGGGCTGGGCGCGTTTGACTCGCAGAACCTGGCTTTCTGGGATGCGACGCTCGGAAAGTACCGCGGATACTGGCGCATCTTTACCGAGGGCGTGCGCGCCATTCGAACGGCCACATCCGACGACCTGGTGCATTGGAGCGAGCCGCACGATCTGACCTACGTCGACTCGCCGCCCGAGCACCTCTATACGAATCAGGTCAAGCCTTACTATCGCGCCCCGCACATCTTGATCGGGTTTCCCACGCGCTACGTCGACCGCGGCTGGTCGGCCTCGATGAAGGCGCTGCCCGAATTGGATCATCGCCGTTTACGTTCCTCATCGACCGAGCGATACGGCACTGCGATTACCGAAGGCCTGCTGATGGCGGGACGCGACGGCGTGAAATTCAAGCGGTGGAACGAAGCGTTCTTGCGCCCGGGTTCCGAGCGGCCGGGCACGTGGAACTACGGCCAGCAGTACATCGCATGGCACGTCGTGGAGACGGCTTCGGACCTGGAGGGCGCCGCCAACGAACTGTCCCTCTACGCCAGCGAAAGTTATTGGACCGGCAAGGGGAGCGCACTGCGACGATACACGCTGCGGCTCGACGGCTTCGTCTCGGTCAACGCTCCGATGAGCGGAGGTGAGCTGCTCACCAAACCGTTGACCTTCGGCGGCCAACACGTTCATTTGAATTTCGCAACTTCCGCAGCCGGCGGCATCCGGGTCGAAATCCAACACCCCGACGGTCGCCCGGTCCCGGGCTTTGCCTTGGCCGACTGCAGCGACGTATTCGGCGACTCGGTCGATCGAATCGTGACGTGGAAAAATGGTACGGACGTCGGCTTGCTCAAGGGCCAGCCGGTTCGGTTGCGGTTCGTACTGAAGGATGCGGACCTGTACGCGCTGCAGGTCACGGACGATTAGACGGGAGGAGTTGCCACGTGAAACGATCGACAGTCTTGACGATCCCATGCTTGCTGGTATTGGTAGCGGCGCCGGCAGTCTGTCTGGCAGAGAAGGCTCTCTGGATTCATCCAGATTGCAAACCCCTGCCGACGGACAAGCTGGGACCTTTCGTGCATGCGAATCGCGGGGTGCTGGCTATCGACGGCCGTTCGAGCTACGTCAGCGGCGACGGCGGGCAGACCTGGTCGGAACCACGCCCCTTGTTTGCCGATGGCGTGAACGTCGAGGTCAGCAACGAACGAGCAGTACTGCGAACGAGCAGCAATGCGATCGTCGCGGCGTTCATGAACCTTGCCGAGCGGCATTGGACGTGGGATGACAAACTGCACGACGCGCCGGGCGCGCGATTGCCCACGATGGTGATGCGCAGTCTTGATGACGGTCGCACATGGCAAGATATCCAAGAGTTGCACGGCGATTGGTCGGGCGCGGTGCGCGATATGATTCAAACTCGAGACGGCCGCATCGTCTTCACGGCGATGAAGATGTTGCACGACCCCGGTCGACATAGCGTGCTGACGTATTCGTCTACCGACGACGGCAAGACGTGGCGGGCAAGCAACCTGATCGATCTTGGCGGAGCGGGGCATCACGGCGGTGTCACCGAACCGACCGTGACCGAACTTCGCGACGGGCGACTCTGGATGCTCATCCGCACGAACTGGGGCGAATTCTGGTCCGGCTATTCGTACGATGGCGGCCGATTTTGGCGCGTTCTGAAACCCTCCGGCATAGGCGCCAGCAGTGCGCCCGGCCTGCTCAAGCGGCTCGCCAGCGGCCGCCTGTTGCTCGTTTGGAATCGGCCGGTTCCCGAAGGCAAGCAGACGTGGCCGAAGCGGGGCGGCGACCGCCTCTGGTCGGAAACGCCGGTCAGCAATCATCGCGAAGAGCTTTCGATCGCTTTCTCGGAAGACGACGGCAAGACGTGGACGACTCCGGTAGTCATCGCCCGCGAGAAGGGCGTGTCGCTGGCGTATCCATACGTCTTCGAATTCCAACCGGGCCAACTGTGGCTGACGACCATGCAAGGCGGCGTGCGCGTGGTGTTGGCGGAACACGATTTCATTGCCCAATAGTCCCGACGCAGCCGTTTACCGATTGGGCCGTCGGGTGCCACGGGTGACGATATTCTGGGTCGAGTAAAAAGGCGGCCGAACGAGCTGCTGGCGGCACCTTAAAGGGTTGTTCCCGAACGCGATCGTGGGCGCTGTTGGGCGGCCTACTTCGAGAATGAGTTGGCTTGGATTTCGGCCGTCTCCAGCACAACCCCGATGCTCTCCCCCTCGATCACGCGTGAGAAAGTTCGCAACACCAGGACGATGCCGGCCTGTTGCGAGCGGATTTCATGCGTGGCCATGGCATCCGTCACCGTACCGAGCCGCGTGCCGGATTCGACGTGTTGGCCCAGCTTCACCGCCGGCTCGAAGAAGCCCGTGATCGGCGCAGGGTTGCAAGCCTGCATGTGACCCGAATCGGGTCGCGGATCCTCGACGGTGCGCTCCACGCGGCAGGGAGGGGCAGCCCAGTCGATCATCTTGAGCAGCCGCATGACATTCAAGCAGCCGGTGACGTACGCGTCGACTCCTTGGACGTCGCATAGTCCCGAACCGTGATACTCGGCGTAGATGGCCGGGACTTTGGCGTCGCGCGCAACCGAAAGCGAGCGGCCTTCGAGATTGTTGGCCGTGCCCCACACGATCGGCAGATTGAACGCGCGGGCCATGGCTCGCTGTTGATCTAGAATCTTCGCGTCTGCGTGCAGCGTGTATCCCGTCATCGGCAGCACGGAGAATTGCACTCCGCCGGAATGCAGGTCGATATAATAGTCGGCGGCGCGGATCATCTCGCTCAACGCATGCGCAGTGCGCTCGGTCACCGATCCTTGTGGATTACCGGGGCACACGCGAGCCAGATCCAAACCATCGTCGGCGGTGCGTGCGCCGCGAAGAAATGCGGCCGCGTTCACGACTGGGACGAGCGTTAGCCTTCCGCGGTTCAATCGAAAGCTGGAATCGCTCCCGCGGCAGCGTCCGATCAGCCGCCTGATCGCCGCCATCGGCTCGAATTCATCGCCGTGCACGCCGCCGGTAATCAACAGATGCGGGCCCGCCACGTCCGCCGAGAGCGCCACGGTCGCGAGTCCTGGCTCGTCGGGCATGCCTCAGTCTCTTGTGGGAATCAAGTTTGCGGCACGGCAATCCTTGAAGCGAAATCCACCATCCACTGCCAAGACGGCACCGGTGATATAATCTGCGGCATCCGACGCCAAGAAAGCCGCGGCCTGGCCGATGTCCTGCGGGGTGCCCAGCCGGCCCCAAGGAAGTTTTTCGCCCTCGGCACGAATCGTGGCATCATCGAACGCTTCGTGTTCGCCGGGCGTGTCGATCCAGCCTGGCTCGATGACGTTCACGTTGATGCGATGACTCGACAGTTCGACTGACATGCCGCGAGCCATGTAGTTCAGTCCGACTTTTGCAGCGCCATAGGCAACGTTTTGCGCCAGCGGCATCTCGGCGACAACGCTGGAGATGAATACGATCTTGCCACCGCCGCCCCGTTCGACCATGTGCCGGCAGACGCATTGGCTGACATGGAAACCGCCGATAAGCGTGGCCTGGATGACTTGCTCGAAATCTTCGGGGGCGTAGTCGAGAAAATCACACCGAACGCCAAGGGCCGGGTTACTGATCAAAATGTCGATACGCTCGACAGTCCGCAGCGCGGCTGCCACGCACGATTCGCATCCGGGCCGGGAAAACACGTCCGCCTCGACGACGGCGCAGTTTCGACCGAGCGCGCGAATCTCGTCGGCGGTCGTGGCAATTCCGGCACTTCCAGGTCGATCGTTGATGACAACGTCGGCACCGGCACGCGCCAGTTCGAGCGCGCATCCCTTGCCGATGCCGCGCCCGGCGCCAGTGATCAGCGCTACTTTGTCAGCCAGGGTCATGGGACGAGCCTCGCACGACACTAAGAACCTATCCGAGAACCGCCGGGGACTGTCCCGATCTTGCGGAGTCTTCGGAGCAAAATGGGACTGTCTCCCTCTCGGATAGGTTCTACGAATCGTAAACCGCATCCAAATCTGCAGAACGGTTCTTCAGCATCTCGATGAAGGCGGAAAAATCTCCGCCGTAGGCGATCAATTGGGCTCCCTGGTCAAGGAGCTGTCGTACTTGTTCCCGCGAGGAAGCCGGGCAACCCCATGCCGTACCGTGACTGCTTGCGGCCGCAGCCACCCGCTGCAGGGACTGCTCCAGGGTCAAATCGGTCTCGGTGCGGCGCAGGCGCATTCCAAGATCACCTGGCCCGACGAACAACCCGTCAACGCCTTCGACGGCGGCAATTTCATTGACGTTGTCGACAGCCAAGGGGGTTTCGATCTGCACCACGAGAAACGTCTCTCGGTTCGCGGCGTCCAAGTAGTCGTCACCCCCTTGCAAGTAGAAATCGCCATCCAACCCGGCGCCGTCGTATCCGCGGTCCCCCAGCGGAGAAAACTTGACGGCGTCGACCAGCATGCGCGCCTGGTCGGCCGTCGAGACTCGTGGAATCATCAGGCCCGTTGCGCCGTCTTCCAAGTATCGGTATAGCCGCGTTGGCTCAAGCGTCGGCGCGGAGCATGCAGTCGATGTCGCATAGATGAAAATAGGCCAATAGCGACTGCGCTTCGCGGTCGCTCATCGCGCGATGTTCCAGGTCGAGCCAGATGCAGTCATAGCCGAAATGGGCGGCTTGACGGATGAATGCGGGGATGAAGTGTCCCAGCGTGCACATCCGCACAGGCTTTCCAGCTCGGAGTTTTGCCATGGTCTTACTGACGCGCAATGTCGTGCCTTTCGCAAGAGGGTCAATTAGCGCGTTCGAAATGCTCGGCGGAGCGCGCCTCAACAGCCGGCAGCCCCTTAGGGCGACGGCATCGTTGGCAAGCGGAGGGCACGGGACTCGAACCCGCAACCGGTTACCCGGCACGACATTTCCAGTGTCGCCGCTAGCCATTCGCTTACCCTCCGGCGGGAAAATCGGGGCGGCTAGCCACACGAAAAAATTCTAGCCCGCTGGGGCGCGATTGCCTAGCTTCCCGGCGACCGGCGTGGCGGGCCCGGGTGGGTGGCAAACCCGTCTTGCCGCGCGAGTGGAATTTTGCGACCCTCCGCACCCACGGCTGGCAGCCAAACGGGCCGCCGCGCCCCCGCATGGTCGTCGAACCCAACCCGTTCGCAAACGTCTTTGCGCCATGGACGATCCATCCGACGACAAACCCACTTGGCCAGCGCGAGTCCGCTGGTGGCTTGGCCAATGGGAAATCGGTGCGCTGGTGGCGCTGGTCGTGGCGGCTTATTTCACGCGTCTGGCCGAGGTGCCGATCTGCGGCGAGGAATCGCGCTGGGCCACGGCCGCGCGAGATGATCGCCAGCGGCGACTGGATCGTGCCGCGCCAGCAGACTTCCGTGTTTCCCGAGCGCCCGCCCTTGGGTAGTTGGGCCATGGCCCTGGTGGGATTGGCGCGGGGCGACGTCGATCTGGTGGCCGTGCGGCTGCCCAGTGCCTGCGCCACGCTGGCGCTCGTGCTGTTGATCTATGCTTATGCCCGCAGCTGGACTTCGCGGCTGGCTAGCTTCGCCGCGGCGGCGATCTATGCCACGCTGGGGCAGGTGCTGACGCTGGGCCGGTTCGGCGAAACCGAGGCCGCGTTTACGCTGTTTGCCGGCGGAGCGTTGCTCGTGTGGCACTGGGGATACCTGAGCGGCCGGGCGGCGGCGCACGTCTGGCCGGCGGCTTACGCGCTGGCCGCGCCGGCGGCGCTGGCCAAGGGGCTGCAAGCGCCGGTGTACCTTGTCCTGGCCACCAGCCTTTACCTGGCCGCGCGGCGCGACTGGCGATACCTCTTTTCGCGCGGCCACGCGTGGGCCTGATCGTGTTTGCCACCCTGGTCGGCGCCTGGCTGTTGCCCTTTGCCGTCAATAACTTGTGGGCCGTCGACGATATCTGGGCGGGCCTCGCGCAGGACCGCTTCACGACCGCGGGCCTTGTCAAGCACTTGTGGAACTACCCGCTGGAGACGTTCGCCTGCCTGTTGCCCTGGTCGCCGCTGCTGTTGGCCCTGCTCAAGCCGAACGTCCGCCGCGAGCTGGCCGCGCGGCGGCCGCAAGCCTGGTTCCTCGTCGTGGCGCTGGCCGTGACCTATCCCAGCGTGTGGCTGGCTTCCGGCGCCCGGGGACGCTATTTCATGCCGCTCTATCCCTGCCTGGCCGTGTTGATGGGGCTGGTCGTCGAGCACTGCGCGGATTGGGCCTCTTGTCTCGACGATCGCCGCGCGTGGCGCTTGTTCCTCCGTGGAGCGGCGCTGGCCGCGGTCGTTGGCGGCGCGGTGTTCGTGGCGGCCGGCACGGGGCGATTCGAAACACTCGCGTCGGCCCGCCAGCCGGCGGCGTTTTTGGCCCTGTGGATCGTGGCCAGCGTGGTCGCCACGGCCACCTTGATCTGGACGTCGCTCGACGAGCACGGCCGGCGGCCGTGGATCGCGCTGGCCACGATCGCTGCCTTCACCACCCTGGCCAATGCCGGGGCCATCTTCAACGCCCGGGCCAACAGCGCCAACGACCTCGATCCGGAAGTCGCCGCGGTGAAGGCGCGATTGGCCGCCGGCGAGCTGGTCAGCCTCGGCCGCGTCTACCACCGTTTCGCATACGCCTACGACGAGCCGATCCGCCAGGTGCCCTGGCCGTTGGCCGCTGACGAGCTGCCTGGCGACGTAACGTACTTCTGCTTCGATCGGCGGCCGGGCGACACCGACGAGCTGCGCGGCCAGCGACGATCGCACGCCGTTGACCACGCCCGGCAAACTGCCGTTCGAGTGGGAAGTGGTGGCAGAGATACCCTGCGACCCGGTGAACCGCGAGGTGCACCATCGCACGGTGGTGGTGGGCCGCGTGCGTCGCGCGAGCGTGGCCGCGCGCCAGGACGTCAATCCGCCTGTACGCCGCTGATCAGCTTGATGAACTCGCGGTTCGACTTGAACTTGGCCAATTGCTTGGTCAGTTGTTCCATCGCGTCGACGTGGTGCATCGACGAGAGGGTGCGACGGAGCATGGTCACCGCGTGCAGCGTCTCGGGGTCGAGCAGCTTTTCCTCGCGGCGGGTGCCCGACTGCGAGATGTCGATGGCCGGCCACACGCGGCGGTCGGCCAGCTTGCGGTCGAGCACCAGCTCCATGTTGCCCGTGCCCTTGAACTCCTGAAAGATCAGCTCGTCCATCCGGCTGCCGGTGTCGACCAGCGCCGTGGCGACGATCGTCAGCGAGCCGCCCTCCTCGAACACGCGGGCCGTGGCGAACAGCTTCTTGGGAATGTCGAGCGCCTTGATATCGACGCCGCCCGACATCGTGCGGCCCGTGTTGCCCACCCACTTGTTGAAGGCGCGGGCCATGCGGGTGATCGAGTCCATCAGCAGGAATACGTCCTTGCCCATCTCGGCCAGCCGCTTGCAGCGTTCGACGACCAGTTGCGACAGCCGGACGTGGCTTTCCACGTCGCGATCGAGGCTGCTGGCGATGACGTCGCCCACGACGCAGCGGCGCATGTCGGTGACTTCCTCGGGCCGCTCGTCGACCAGCAGCATGATCAACGTGACCTCGGGATAGTTCGTGGCGATGGCGTTGCTGATGTGCTGCAGGAGGAAGGTCTTGCCGGTGCGGGGAGGGGCGACGATCAGCGCCCGCTGCCCCTTGCCCAGGGGCGTCAACAGGTCCATCACCCGCGTCGATATCGGCGTGGGGCCGGTTTCCAGCCGCAGCCAGCTTTCCGGGTTGATGGGGGTCAGCGAATCGAAGCTCTTGACGTTGACGTACTCTTCGGGCTTCATGCCGTCGACGTCGATGATCTCTTTCAGGCGGGGGCCCTGCTGTTTGCGGGCCTGCTGGACCATGCCGTTGATCAACACCCCCTCGCGGAGGCTGAACTTGTCGATCATCGTGCCGGGCACGAAGGGGTCGCTGCGCTCGCGGAGAAAATTGGTCTTGGGATTGCGGAAGAAGCCGTAGCCGTTGGGGTGCAGCTCGAGGACGCCCATGCCGGGCTCGACGACTCCCGGTTCGCCGTTGTCGGCGGTCGGCTCGCTGTCCTGATAGGGGGCCCGCTCGCCCGGGTCGCGGAAGCGGCGTTGGCCATCGCGGCTGCCACGTGGCCGACCGTTATGAGGCCCGCCGCCGGGCCCTCCCATGCCACGTTGTCCTCGTGAGCGGCCCTTTTTTCGTTTACCCATTTTTCACCTGAAGGAGGAGCTGCCGGCGCACCCAGCGCGCGCACCACAAGCCGGCGCGTAGCATACGAGGCGAAACCGTTCGCGTGGCTGTTCAGCTTCGATGCCGAATGCCCTTACTAGAAAGCAATTTTCGTCCGTGACGAAAATCGTGAAAACCTACGGCAGGCCGTTCGCAAACAGCGCGCCCGAAAACGCCTTTGGCCTCGCCGCCAGACAAAGGATGGTTCGCGGCGCGAGCCAACTTGCCATGGGGGTGAAAAAGTCCGTCCCGCAGGCGCGCCGGCCGTTGTTCCAAGCCTTGGCCGTCCAGCCGGACGACCCCATTCGGGCGCTCTGAAGCAGGAGTTCAGGTCAAGAAGCGTCTACACGTCCCCCGAAATCACAACTCTCAAAAGCCGGGGGGGCCCAAAAGAAAAACCTGTCTGGGCCGAAGGCGCCTGCCTGCTTGGCAGAACTAATTACTACGGCCAATCTTAACCATGTTTGCCCGCTTGTCAAGCGAGTTTGCGCCATTATCCCCGCCAAGCGCCACCTGCCGGTCTGACGCCCAACAGGCCCGGATATCTTCTCTGATTCGGCCGTTACAGGCGTAAAGCTTTAGCCTGCTTGCCCAATGAGGCCCCGCCGCTGGGGCTCATTGGCCGCCAGCATGCAGCCCCACCCCGACGCCGCTGACAACCGGCCGCTTCGGCATTCCTCGTCCAATCGTCAAGTTTTGCAAAACTGCAACGATTGTAGCGGTCGATACCAGGGTGAAGAGAAGGTCTATTTCTTTGCCAGGGGTGATTCCCATGCTCGATTTCCGCCGGCTTTCGCTCGTCCTGTTCGCCCTGGCCACGATCGTGGCCCCGGCTCGTGCCGAGAGCACGATTCCCTGGCAGCCCAACCTGGAAACGGCCCGACAAATCGCGGCGCAGTCGAATCGCCTGGTGCTGGTGCACTTTTGGGCCCCCTGGTGCAAGGCCTGCTTGCAGACCGAGCAAGACGTGTTCTCCAAGCCCGACATCGGCAAGGCCTTGGAAGCGAACTTCGTGCTGGTGAAGCTGAACGTCGACGAGATGCCGGCCACGGCCCGGCTGTATGGCGTGACGTCGCTGCCGACCGACGTGATCATCGCGCCCAGCGGCCGGCTGGTTTCGCAGGTGCAGAGCCCGCCCTCGGCCAGCCAATATATCGCGCAGATGAACCGCGCCGCCGCCGGCTATCGCGAACTGAATCGCACGCCCGGTTCGGAGGTGGCCACGGCCCGCGCCACCGACGCGATGGGCGCTTCGACGGTGACCCCCACGGCTGCCTCGTCGCCGGCCACGGCCGTCGCGACCAACGCCAACATGCCGGTCAACGCGCCGCCGGCGGCCGCCGCGCCGGCCGACGATCGCTACGCCGAATACTTCCGCCAACAAGCCGCGGCCCAAGCCGCCGGCCAGCAGAACCCGGCAACGCAGCCGCCGGCCCAGAATCAAACGCCCGTCCAATACCAGCCAGCCGCGCAATATCAACCGGCCGCGCAAAGCCAGCCGGCCGCGCAAAGCCAACCGCCCGCGCAAGGTGTCGCCGCGCAAGGCGCCGCGCCGACGTACGGCAATGCCGCACCGTATGCCGCCGCGGCCGCCGGCAGCGCCGCCGCCGCCAATCCGTCCGCTTATGGAAACGGCGCCGCGCCGGGCGGACCGGCTTCGCCCGCGACGCAGCCGCAGGCCCCTTACGCGCCGCAAGGACCCGTCGGGGCCAATCCGGCCGTGGCCCAGCAACCGCCCGCGCAAGCGGCTCCGCCGCAACCGCCCTTGCCACAACTGCCGCCGGGCTGCCCGCCGGTGGGCCTCGAGGGGTACTGCCCCGTGACGCTTGTCGAAGCCAAGCAGTGGGCGCTGGGCGACAAGACCTGGGGCGTCGTCCACCGCGGCCGCACCTACCTGTTCCTCGGACCGGCTGAAAAAGAAAAGTTCCTCGCCAACCCCGACCGCTACAGCCCCGTGCTCTCGGGCAACGATCCGGTGTTGGCGGTCGACAGCCAGGTGGCCGTACCCGGCCGGCGCGAGTTCGGCGTATTCGGCGCCGACGGCCGCGTCTACCTGTTCGCCGACGAAGGCTCGCTGGGCCGCTTCAATCAGAACCAAACCCGCTACTCGGCCGAAACCATCCAGGCCATGCGGTAAAGGGCAGGGAACTGTAGCCGGCCTCTTCGAGGCCGGTGAATGGGTGGGTGGCACTGAACGCCGTTAACCGTGACGTTCTCGGGTGGCACTGGCATCTTGCCAGTGCCGTGTGCTCTCTCGAGAGGCCTTGCCCTGGCAAGACCCCAGTGCGACCAAGTCTCACGCCACGGGCGGCCGCGCAGCGGACTCCCGTGCCGGCCGAGATCACGGCTGTCTCTGCGAGCCAGCCGTGGCACCCAAGGCCGAGGTGCGCCAGCGCCGAGTTGGCCGGCACACAACGCTGCCAACTCGCGCCACGAATCGCTACGGCTCCTCCCACGCAAGCGCTCGCTCGACCGCGCGTTGCCACTTGGCATAGCGCCGCTGGCGCTCCTGGTCGCCCATCGCGGCTTTGAACTCGCGATCGAGGGCCCAATTCCGCGCCACCTCAGCCTCGTCCTGCCAAAAGCCGACCGCCAGCCCGGCCAGGTAGGCAGCGCCCAGCGCCGTGGTCTCAGCGACCTGCGGGCGGCGGACCGTGGTGTCGAGAATGTCGGCCTGGAATTGCATGAGGGCGTCGTTGACGGAGGCGCCACCGTCGACTTTCAGCTCGGCGAGCTTCACGCCGCTGTCGCGCTGCATGGCTTCGAGCAAGTCGCGCGATTGGAAGGCCATCGATTCGATCGCCGCCCGCGCGATGTGGGCCGCCGTCGTGCCGCGGGTGATGCCCAGTATCGCGCCGCGGGCGTAAGCATCCCAATACGGCGCGCCCATGCCCACGAACGCCGGCACGAGGTACACGCCGCCCGAGTCGCTCACGCTGCCGGCCAGCGCTTCGACGTCGACGGACTGCTTGATGATTCCCAGGCCGTCGCGCAGCCACTGCACGACCGCCCCGCCGATGAACACCGAGCCTTCGAGACAGTAAGTCACCTGGCCATTGCGCTGCCAGCCGATCGTCGTCAGCAGCTTGTTCTGCGAGGCGACCGGCGTCGGGCCGGTATTCAACAACAGGAAGCAGCCGGTGCCATACGTGTTCTTGGCCGTGCCCGGGGTGAAACAGGCCTGGCCAAAGGTGGCCGCCTGTTGATCGCCCGCGCAGCCGGCGATCGGCACCGCGCCGCCCAGCCACTCGTCGGCCGTTTGGCCCAGCACGGCGCTCGAAGGGCAGACCTCCGGCAGCATGGCCCGTGGAATGCCGAGAATCGTCAGCAACTCGTCGTCCCAATCGAGCTTGTGGATGTTGAACACCAGCGTGCGGCTGGCGTTGCTGACGTCGGTCACGTGGCGGCGTCCGCCGGTCAATCGCCAGATGAGCCAACTGTCGACCGTGCCGAAGAGGATTTCGCCGCGCTCGGCCCGCGCCCGCAACCCGTCAACGGTGTCGAGCAAGTGTTTGATCTTGGTGCCGGAGAAGTAGGCGTCGATCACGAGCCCGGTCTTCTGCTGAAACAGGGGCTCCAGGCCGTCGGCTTTCAGCCGGTCGCAGATCGGCGCGCTGACGCGGCTTTGCCAGACGATGGCGTTGGCGACGGGCCGGCCGGTGGCGCGCTCCCAGAGGATCGCCGTCTCGCGCTGGTTCGTGATGCCGATGGCCGCCAGGTCGGCGGCCGACAACTTGGCACGCTGGAGCGCCGCGCGGGCGACGTCGAGCTGCGACGACCAGATCGCGTCGGGATCGTGCTCGACCATCCCCGGCGCCGGCAGGATCTGTTCGAACTCCTTTTGCGCCACCGAGACGATCCGCCCATCGTGGCCAAACACGATGGCGCGGCTCGACGTCGTGCCTTGATCGAGCGCCAGGATATATTGCTGAGGCATGGTGTGGTTATTCGACCCGCTTGCCATAGCGCGCTTGCAAGCGTGCGATTTCGTCGGCGACGACCCGCTCGCAGGCATTGCCGGGAATGCGGCCGGCGGCGGCGAGCAGCTCGGCCAGGCGCCGCAAGCAGGCGCCGGTCAGCCGCTGATGGTATAGAAGCATCAAGCGGCGTTCAACCAGGTCGGCCAACGTCCGCACGTGCTCGTGCCGAATCACCCAGGCGGCAAAGGCGGCCGGCAGCGGCGTATCGTCGAGAAGCGAATGATCGCCGTCGGCGGCCAGGGCGTGGAACAGCGGCCCCATCGGCCCGCCGTACAGCGTGGCCACTGCCGCCACGCTTTCGGGAGCGAACCGCGTCTCGCGGGCGACTTCGTGCCACTGCCGGGTCCGCTCGTACGGATCGCGCGGATACGCGTTCGACTCCATGATCGGCGTCTCGCGCGAATTGGCCGTGACGGGCAGGCCCAACTGCTTGAGCACGACGGCCGCCGCCTCTTCGGCCAGCGAGCGCATCGTCGTCAACTTGCCACCCACGAGCGAAACCATCGGCAGCGGGGCGTCGCGCTGCTCGACGATCGCGTGGCGCCGCGTGATCGAGCCGGGCGTCGAGGCGTCGACGTAGGGCAGCGGCCGCACGGCGCACGTATGAAAATCGACGTCGGCCGCCGTCAGCGCTGCCTCGGGCAGGATGGCGTTGACCGAGGCCAGCAGGTAATCGCGCTCGGCGTCGGTGGCTAGGGCATCTTGGGGCGGGCCCTCGAAAGGTTCGTCGGTCGTGCCGATCAGCACGCAGTCGCCCAACGGCAAGGTGAAAAATCGGCCGCCCGTCGCGCGCCTCGGCATAAATGCCGTCGCCGGCCAGCAACGCGCGCAGCCGGGGGTTGAACGAGACCAGGTGGCTCCCCTTGGTGCCGCCCATCAGCCGCCGGGCCGGCACGTGCAGCCGCTGGAGCGTCTCGTCGACCCAGGCGCCGGTGGCGTTGACGATCATCGCCGGCTCGAGCGTTCGCGTCGGGCTGTCGTCGCCGACGCCCGGCAGGCTGGCGATCTCGGCGGTCGTGCTGCGCAGCGTCGTGGCGTGGTAGGTGAAGACCTCCAACGGCACGCCGTGCGCTTCGGCGAACCGCCGGGCGTCGTGCACGAGCGCCATCACGAGCCGCTCGGGGAATTCCACCTGCGCGTCGTAATAGGAGTTGAGCCAGCCGTAGCGATCCTCGTTGACCGGCGGCGCCCCGGCCGCCGGCACCCGCGCCGTGCCGTGCTTCGGCAGCAGCGGGTCGCGCGCGTAGGCGTCGTACAGTGCCAGCCCCGCGCGGATCAGCCAGTCGCCGCGCCCCTCGGCGGGCGGCCGCTGGGGCCACCACTTCCAGCCGAAGAACCGCCCGACGGCCGTCACGGCGCCGCCCAGCCGCGAGGCGGCCGGAATCCACAGCTTCAGCGGCCGCACGAACTGCGGCGCCAGCCGCAGCAGCCGACCCCGTTCGGCCAGCGATTCGCGGACCAGGTCCAATTCGCCATATTCCAGATACCGCAGCCCGCCATGAATCAGCCGCGACGACCCGGACGTCGTGCCCGACGCGATATCCGCCAGGTCAACCAGCCACACGCCCACGCCATTGAGCGCCAGTTCCCGCGCCAGCGCGCAGCCATTGATGCCCGCGCCCAGAATCAAAACAACGGGCCCGGATCGCCCGCCAGCCGCCCGCGGATCGTCTTCCATGCCCGAGAGTGTACGCGGGCGAGCCAGCAATTTTCCAGAGCGCGGCGGCGCCGGATCGATTGCTACGGGTTCTTCTTCAGCGCCCGTTCGAGGTAGAGAATCTGGGCTCGCACGCCTTCCAGGTTGGGATTGAGCCGCAGGGCGCGGCGAAAGCAGACCAGCGCCGCCCGGCGATCGTGGACCTGCAAATGGCATTGGGCCAGGCCCGTGGCCGCGCCGAAATGATACGGGTTGATCTCCAGCGCCTGGTTGCAGTCTTGGGCGCTTTCGGCGAAGCGGCCGAGATTGAAATAGGCCACGGCCCGCTGGTTCCAGGCTTCGGCCAGCCACTGGGCCTCGTCGATCAGCCGCGAGGCCGCCTCGACGGCTTCGTCGAAGCGGTGGTTGCCATTGAGATCGATCACTTCCTGCAGCCGCTCTTGCTGCCCGCTCGTGCCGACCCGGCACCATAAGGCGCGGATGCCGTTTTCGGCCAGCATTCGCACCCCGCGATCGCGATCCGACAGGGCGCGGCCCAGCACGGCGTTCGACTCGTAGTCGGCCAACAGGCCAAGTGCCAACGCCGCGGCCCGCCGCACCAGGCGGTCGCCCAGCGTGGTCAGCCGCTCCAAGGTGCCGATCGTGTAGCGCTCGGCCACCCGCTGGGCATACCGGTCCAAGTCCTGGTCCGTCAGGTACGCGCGGTACAAGCGGTGCAACAACGGCGTGCGGGTGTGTGGTGGCATCGGCGAGTTTCCTGTCACGGGGGGACGGCAGCACCAGACGAGCAAGGGGTCCGCCGCTCCCCAGCCCGGTTCCATACCTCCAGACTAATCGGAAGAAAACGTTTGACCAGACCCAAGCCGGCGCCCACGGCCGGGGATTTCGCTTTTCGATGGCTGGTTTTTCGCGGAAAATGAAGTTCATGCCTGCCATGCTCCGGCCAAACGACCGACGAAAAAAAATGAAGGCTGAAGTCTGCTCGCGCGGCGCCTGCGCGGCGCTGCTCGCCGCGGCCGGCTGCCTGCTCATCAGCGCCCGCATGCGCCGCCGAGCCGGTCGCCTGGTCCACCGGCACGGCGCTCGAAAAACAGCTCGACTCGTCCGTCAGCCTGGCCTGGACCAGCACGCCCTTGGGACGGGGGCTCGAAAGCTTGCGGGCGTCGCAGCACGTGGCCATCGTGCTCGACCGCCGCGTCGATCCCCAGCAGCCCGTCAATCTGACGCTCTCGCCCGAGCCGCTGGCCAACATCCTCGGACGGATCGCCGAGCGGGCGCACTTGGGCTACAGCCAGCTTGGCCCGGTCGCGTACCTGGGACCCGTGGAGACGGCCCGCAAGCTCGCGCACGCTATCGGCCCTGCGAACGGACAACGCGCGGCGAGCGGGCCCGCGGCTGCGGCGCAAATTGTTGACAGCGCATGCGTGGCGTTGGGACGAGCTGTCCGAGCCGCGGCAGCTCGTCGGCCAGTTGGCCGGCGAAGCGGGCGTGACGATCGCCCACGGCGAGTTGATTCCTCACGACCTCTGGCCGGCCGTCGACTTGCCGCCGCTGAGCTGGGTCGACCGGCTGACGCTCGTGGCGGCCGAGTTCGACCTGACGTTTCAGATCGGCGCCAGCGGCCAGGTCGATCTGGTGCCGATACCAGCGGCGGTTGCGCTGGTGCGCGACTATCCGGCGGGGCGCGACCCGGCCGCCGTGGCCGAGCGGTGGCGCAAGCAGTTTCCCGATGCCAAGGTGAGCGTCGAGGGCAACAAGGTCCGCCTGGTCGGCCTGGCCGAAGACCAGGCAGCCGCCGGCCAGTCGTTGCGCCCGCCCACCAGTCGCCGCGCCACGTCGGCGGCCGGGCGGCAAACGCATCGCCTGGTCGTCGAAAACGCGGCGCTGGACGGCGTGTTGAGCCAATTGAGCCGGCGGCTCAACCTCGACATCCGCCTCGACAAGAACGCCATCGAAGCGGCCGGCATTTCCACCGGGCAACTCGTGTCGGTGAAAGTCGAAAACGCCGACCTCGATCAACTGCTCACGGCCGTGCTCGAGGGCACCGGCCTGACGTTCCGCCACGAGCAGAAGCACATCGCGATCGTGCCGGCCGGAGAGTGAACAGGAAAGTTCCGGGTGGACGCTGGCGTTGACAAAGCCTTAGACCAGCAGTTTTTCCAGCTCTTCGCGGACCGTCTGCTCGATCTTGCCTTTGAACATCATGGCCGCGAACGGCAGGACGCCGTTGACTTTCACTTCGCTGGGCTCGACGTCGACGTCGCCCTTGATGTGGAAGCCGTACGTCGAGAAGGCGTAGTTAAGGTGGTTGCCGTCCCACGACTCTTCCAGGTTGCTGATCTTGTCCGAGTGGCGCTCCTTGAGCTTCTCGAAAAAGGTTTTCAAACGCGAGGCGGCTTCCTCGGCTCCAAGTGCGTGCGGAGTGCTGATCGACAAGCTAGGCATGATCGCAGGGTCCTCAATGTCTCGATTCGGGCGGGCGACGATTTCGTCGGCCCACGTGAGCTGGATAAGAACGGCCTGCGAGGCTGGGGGCACTCGCGTCGTCTACCATCCTAGCGGCAAAGGCTCGCCTGGGAAACTCGCCGGGTGGCCGTTGCTGGCTTGTCCAGCAGTTCAGAATCACCGGGTGGGAAGGCCCCCCAAAATCGCACCCGACCAACGATGGCGGTTGGTCCCCTAGCGCGCCGCTTCGAGCGGCTCTTCCTCGCTATCCTGGCGGTCGAGCGGGTGCCACAGCGGCAGGCCCAGGCGGACCCGCTCGGCCAAGGCCGTCAGCTTGCCGGGCGTGCCGGGCATGGCCTCGCAGGCGTTGAAGTCGTGCGACTCGATTTCCCTGGGCTCGAAATCCCAGAGCCCCAACTTGATCGCTTCCAAAACAGTTTCAGGCACGGTGCTGCTCCTTGCATCGTGGTCGAAGATCGCTCGGGCCGGGTCCAGCCGGATGGGCGATTGGCGGCCGGCGGCCCGAGATCGGCCGCCCCGGCGCAGAGTACGTGAGTATTTCCCCTCTGGCTGCTTTGTCAAGCATTTTAATGGAAAAGCAGCCACCCGCACGGCTCGCGAAGGGGGGCTGCGCATTATAGCACGTCCTAACGGCCCTCAACTGCGCCTCGAGCGGCGCGGCCGTGCCGGATGCGGAATTCGGGCGTGCCGAGCGGACCAGCGCGACGAGTTCATCGACCCGGCGACGGTCGAGCCGCGCCCGCCGGTCGCCGGCACAGGCCGCGCCGCGGACGGCCACGTAGTCGGGCCGTCGTGCCAGCACGTCGCGAATCGTTGCCCGATCGAGACCGCCGGCGACGACCGCCAGCAGCCCCCGATCGTGAACGTTGCCAATGAATCGACCGAGTTCGGCCAGCGACAGGTGATCGACGAGCGTCCCGCGCCGCTTGTCGAACGTGTCGACCAGCACCGCCCGACAACCGAGCCGGGCCGCCTGGCGAATCACCACCCCCGGCGCGGCGCCGCTGCTGGCGCCAATCGGCATAAACGACCGCCACCCCGGCGGCGGCGGGCGGCAGCTCGGCCAGGGCCGTGCGCCAGCGGTCGATCCAATCGGGCCGCGCGGCAACCCGCCAGCCCAAACTTGGCGAAACGAAAGGCGGCCGGCAGCGTGGCGGTCGAGCGCGCCTCGAAGAGCTCGCCGAGCGCCGCGCTCAGCGGAGCGCGGCCGTCCACGCACCGCGCGATCGCCGCCAGCGTGGCCGCGTCGGCAGCGCCCAACGAACCGCGGCTGGGCTCCTTGACGTCGATCAAATCGACGCCCGATGCCAGCGCGATCTCGGCCTCCTGGGCATCGCGAACGCTGACCAACAGCCGCGTCATGCTGGCGTTCCGGTGGGTGTCGGAATGAAATATCGGCCGGGATCGTGGGGTGCCGATCTGCCCACGGCGCGGCCCACGACGCGGGCTGTTTTATCATCCGGTCGACGAACCCGCCACCGTCGAGCGGCCGGTGACTTCGGCCAGGCGGCGGTTGAGGCGGTTGACCACGTCGATCGACAGCGGCTCGCACCAGGTGCCGCGAATGGTGACGTAGCCTTCGCACCAGGCGCCCAACTGCGGCCGCACGTCCTGGTGGCGCCACTCGGCGGCCCGTTCGGCCAGGCGAATCACGATCGCGGCCGCCTCAGTGTGCTCGTGGCGCTTGCCGGGCAGCAGGCTGGGGGCCTGGCCCAGCCAGAAGCACTCGACCACTTCGATCGGCACGTGAATCGGCGCCGCTCCGCGCAGCCACAACAGCAGCTCGCCCGCGCGATAAGCCATCCGCGGGCGGCGCATTTGCCGGAGCAGCTGCACGATCTGTGCCGCCGAGAGCACGGCCAACACCAGGCCCGTGACGCGGATCCAATTGCGACCGGCGAAAACGGCGATTAACAGCGAACTGACGAGCGCCAGTCGCCGGCACGAGCATGACGGCCAACACGACGCGTCGATTCGTGCGCAGCCAGACTTCCACGTTCGTTCGGTTGCTGAGGATGGAGCGATGGGCGCGCCGCAACGTGCGGCGGCGCTAAGCCATTGTAGCCAGCAGCGCTGAATTTAGCAGACGCGTGCCCCGCGCGCGAGTCGAACGCGGCGGCGTGCGCGGCGCGGGTCCTTGATTTTCGCGGCCTCATCGGTTCTCTTGGGACCGAACGGAACGCCATTTCGGGAACCGACGCAGGCGGCAACCGTCGGTCGCGTGCCCCATTGCCACGAGACGCGTAACGATGCCGCCGGGCGCCTGGAAATCGAATCCCCACAGAATGGTGATCCTGGCCCTGGCGCTGCTCGTGGCCCTGTACGGCCTGGCAGCCGCTGCCGGCTGGATGACTCCGGCCGAAGGCCAGCACGCCGAACACGCCGAGCACGCCGCCGCGGTCGAAGTCGCCCACGTGTGGGCCGTCGCGCCGTTCGTGCTGTTGCTGGCGGCGATCGCCATCCTGCCGCTGGTGCCTTGGACTTCGCATTGGTGGGAGCACAACCGTAACAAGTTCTACGTCGCGGCCTCGCTGGCCCTGATCACGCTCCTCTATATCAGCCTGGCGCATCCGGCCGCCGGCTTCATGCGCGCCCTCGATACCCTCGAGCACGTGGCGATCGTCGAGTACATCCCGTTCATCGTGTTGTTGTTCAGCCTGTTCACGATCAGCGGCGGCATCCGCATCGAAGGCGACCTGCGGGCCCACGCGCTGACAAATACCGCGATCGTGGCCACCGGAGGGCTGCTGGCCAGCCTGATCGGCACGACCGGGGCCGCCATGCTCCTGGTGCGGCTGCTGCTCGACACCAACAGCGAGCCGCCGGCGCGTGGCCCACACGGTGGTGTTCTTCATTTTCGTGGTCTGCAACTGCGGGGGGCTGCTGCTGCCGATCGGCGACCCGCCCCTGTTTCTCGGATATTTGAACGGCGTCAGCTTCCTGTGGACCCTCTCGCTGTGGAAGAGCTGGCTGTTCGTGAACGGCGCACTGTTGGCGGTCTATTTTTTCGTCGATCATTTCTTTTTCTACCCGCACGAGACGAAGCGCGACATCGCGATCGACGAAAGCATCGTGCGCCGCATGAAATTCTTGGGCCTGTGGCCCAACGCGCCGCTGCTGCTGGGCGTGGTGTTGTCGGTGGCCTTGCTCGATCCGGCCCAGCCGCTGCCGGGCACCGGCTGGCATCCGTGGGTCTATCTTCGCGAAGCGACGCAACTGGCGCTGGTCGCGCTGTCGTTGCTGTTCGGCGCGCAGGCGGTGCGGAAGGCCAACGACTTCGACTTCGTGCCGATTCTCGAGGTGGCGGCCTTGTTCATCGGCATCTTCGTGGCCATGCAGCCGGCGCTGGAGATCCTCAACGCCCGCGGCGCGAGCCTGGGCTGGACACGTCGCAGAAGTTCTTTTGGGCCACGGGCTGGTTGTCGGCGGTGCTCGACAACGCCCCCACGTACCTGGTGTTCTTCAAGACCGCCGAGAGCATTTCCGCCGGTGCGCCTCACTTGATGGCCGGCGTGTCCGAACCACTGCTGGAGGGCATTTCCGTGGGCGCCGTGATGATGGGCGCCATGACCTACATCGGCAACGGCCCGAACTTCATGGTCAAGACGATCGCCGAGAAGTCGCGGGTGCCGATGCCGAGCTTCTTCGGCTACCTGATCTACAGTTGCCTGGTCCTGCTGCCGATCCTGGCCCTCAACAGTTGGCTGTTTCTCGACTGAGGCGGCCGGTTTCCGGCGTGGCCAGACGCCCGGCGGCTGCTAGAATGGGGAGGGTAGTCGAAGTCGGACCGCGCCGCCGCGGTTCGCCGCGTCGCCAACGGAAATGGCGCGCCGGCGCTGTGGGGCAGTCCGCGACGAATTTTTCGAGCCTCGGCCGCTGCCTCCGCCGCCGCACCGCCTCGCGCCCTAGCCCACGAATTCATCCGCGTGCACCACGATCACGTCACCACGGACGAGCAGCTTGCGGCTCTTTGCCAGCGACTTGCCACGGCCGAGACGATCGCCTTCGACACCGAGTTCGTCTCGGAACACAGCTATCGGCCCGAGTTGTGCCTGATCCAGGTGGCCGCCGGCGACGTGCTGGCCGTGATCGATCCGCAGCCGATTCGCGACGTGACCCCGTTTTGGGAAGTGTTGGCCACGCCCGGCCATGCGACCATCGTGCACGCCGGCCGCGAAGAGCTGCTGTTCTGCCTGGCCGCCACGGGCCGGCCCCCCCACGAGCTGTTCGACGTGCAGATTGCCGCCGGGCTGGTCGGCTTCGAGTATCCGGCCGGCTACGGCTCGTTGCTCTCGAAGCTGATGGGGCTGCGGCTGCACAAGGGCGAAACGCGCACCGACTGGCGCCGCCGCCCGCTCAGCACGGGCCAGATCGAATATGCGCTGGACGACGTCCGCTACCTGGCCGAAATGGCCGGCAAGCTGCAAAAGCGGCTGGTCGAGCTGCGCGAGGCGATTGGATGGAGTCGGAGATGGCCGGCTGGAAACAGGACGTCCAGGCCACCCGCTCCGACGAGCGGTGGTGGAAAGTCTCGGGCACGTCGGGCATGTCGCGCCGCGGGCTGGCCATCGTGCGCGAGGTCTGGCGGTGGCGCGAAGCGCGAGGCGCACCGCCGCAACTGCCCGCCGCGACGCGTGCTGCGCGACGACCTGATCATCGAGCTGGCCAAGCGTCGCAGCGCCGACCCCAAGCAGATCCGGGCCGTTCGGGGCATGGAGCGGGGCGACCTGCAGCGCGCGATCCCGCAACTGGCCGAAGCCGTCGAGCGGGCCCTGGCCGTTCCCGACGACCAGTGCCCGCAACCGATGCAGCGCGACGGCCCCTCGCAGTTGACGGTGCTCGGCCAGTTCTTGTCGTCGGCCTTGGGCAGCATCTGCCGCTCGGCCGAGTTGGCACCGAGCATCGTGGGCACGGCCAGCGACGTGCGCGACCTGGTGGCCTATCGGCTGGGGCTGGCCGAGGGCAATGGCGACGCCGAACCGCCCCTGTTGGGACGCGGTTGGCGGCGCCGAGGTCGTCGGCCGCTTGATCGACGATCTGCTCGAGGGCAAGCTGGCCATCCGCATCCGCGATCCCCTGCGCCGACGAGCCGCTGGGCTTCGAAACCATGAAGTGAGGCCGCTTCGCGAAGGGACTATTCGCCGGACGTGGTTGCCGTTCCGGTTTTCTGCTTGTCCAACAGGTCGCGGGCCAGGTTGTAGGTCTGGATGGCGCCGGCCGTGGTCGCGGCCGGATTGGCCGTCGGCTGCATGGCGGGCTGCGACGTCAGGTTGCCCTGCGGACCGGCCACCGGGTGGACGGTCGGCGGAACCGCGACCGGCGGCGGCGGCGGTGGCGTGTAGACCGGTTTGGGCGGCGTCAAATCGGCAGATGCTTTGGCATCGGGTGAAGCAGCGGCCGGCTTGGAATCGGGCGCGGCCGGGGCCGGCGCCGCCGACGGCTTCGCCGAGTTGCCGTCAGCCGCCGGCGCCCGCGCGAGTCACCCTTGGACGCCGGCCCGTTGTAGCTGGCGTTGCTCACTCCCGCGTCGTCCGACTTTTCTGCCAGCTCGGACTCCTCGGGATCGAACACCTTCTCGTCCTTCAGCACCGTGCCTTCGCCGTCGTTGTCTTGCTTGTCGGCCGAATCGGCGCTGACCAGCGGCATGCTGAAGTGCTCGCCGGCAAAGGCGGTGCCCGAGTAAATCGTGCCGCGCTGGAACGGCCCGGCGCCGAGCACCCAGATATCCTTGGCCCGGCTGGCGACCTGCCGGTTGCCCGACTGCCAGACGGGCCGGCCCGACATCCGGGAATAGGCGAACACGGCGATCTTGCACACGCCCTGCTGGTTGGTTCGCTTCATCAGCGCGATCTCCGGGATCGTCGCCGCGCCGCTGGGCAACAGACCCACGGTTGGGACCGTGGTCGAGGGCATGCCGAACAGCAAATCCTGGCGGTTGGTGCCCACCGAGCCCAAGCGAACTTCGACGATATAGGTGGCGTCCTCGGCCTTGTCGTGCATGATGCAGCCGCTGGCCAGCATGTGCTGGCGGAGCGTGCTGATGATGTAGTTTTGATCGATGGCGGTGATGATGAACCGCGTGTCGAGATAGACGGACTTGTTGGCCAGCGCGCCGAAGTCGATCTCGGCGACCGCCTTGTCGACGGCGTCGGAGATCAGCAGTTGCTCGGTGGCCGTGCGCGGGGAGTCTGACCACTTGGTCGTGCCGCAGCCGGCAGCCAGCACGCCCAGGGCCAACGCCCATAGCGATAGTGTGATCGTGGGGGCCAGTCGCATTTGCAAGCAGGGGATCGAAGGAACGAAATCGGCATCCGCAGGGAGCGCGCGCGGCGCTGCCCGGAGAAAGGCGGCGGATTATAGCGGGCAGGCCTCCACCGACAAACCTTTGTTTATCGGTGGGCCGATCCAAGGGCGGCGGCAACGGGCTAACTGGCAAGCGGAGCATGGCTTTGCGCGGGCTGGCGCGGCGCTGCTAGCAGGCAGCAGAACTCGGCGAGTTCCGCGCGGCCCCCGCTACTCCGACGCCGCGGGGGCCTGCTCGATCGGTGCCGGTTCGCTGGGCGGCACGGGAGACTCTTCGCGCGGCTTGGCCGCCGCAGGCCGAGCGGGCCCGGATTGCACGGCCGTCGTGTCGTCGCCATAAAACTGCGTGGCTTCCTCGGCCGCCAGCTTCGTGCCCAGCGTCTGGCAGACCACTTCGGCGCGGAAGCGATGATTGCCGGGCCGATCGGCCCGAGCCCGCACGCGCAAGACCGCTGATTCGCCGGGCCCGATGCTCATGATCGGCTTGAACAGCACCTGGCCGGCGCCGATTTCGTGTGCCCCGCCGTCGGCCGAAGCGGCCTCGAGGCCTTCGGAAAAGAAGACCGCCAGCTCGACCTGCTCGGCGGCCTTGGTGCCGCGGTTGCGGACGTGGACCTCGTAGATGGCGTCTTCGCCGACGGCCACGGGTCCCTGCGGATCGCGCACTTCGAGCTTCAGATCGGCCAAGGCCTCGACCCGCGTGGCCGCGGCGGTGGAGGTGCTCAGATCGCCGTCGGCCACGGCCACGAACTGCATGCGGTTCTCGCCCGGCGCGTTCAACTCGCACTGGGCCTCGAAGGTCCGCTGTCCGCCCGGCTGCAGCGTACCGACCAGCCAGTCGATTTTTCCTTGCCGCGGCTCGAGCCGCCCGCCGCCGGTGCTCGACATGTACTTGGCCTCCGGCGGCAGCATGGCCGAGACTTGCACGTTCTCGGCCGTGGCGTTGCCCGAATTGACGACGCGAATGTTGTAGGTGCCCACCGTGCCGGCGTACTTCACTTTTGGCGCTTCGACTTCGACGCGCAGGCTGGCGCGGCGCACCAGCACCTGCTCGGCCGCTTCGGTCCGCAGCCCGCCGTCGGCAAACGCCTGGGCCTTGATCGTGATGGGGCCCGACTGCCGCGCGGTCAGCTCGATGTCGATGCTGCGGCTCTCGCCGGCCCGCAGCGTACCGAGCCGGTGCGTGGCCGAGCTTTCCGAGGCCCTGCCGATCGGCAGCAGCCCGACCATCACGTTCTCCGAATCGCCGTTGCCGGGATTCGAGACCGTGAGCTTGTAGATCTTCGATTGCCCGTAGAGCACTTCGGCGGGGCCGGAGATGGTCATCGTCAGCTTCGGCTCCTGCACCTCGACGAGCGTCTGGGAACCGTCGGGCGTGAAGGTCCACTGGACGCCCAGGTCCAAGGGGGTGTTCTTGCGCGGCACGAGTTTCAGGACGAGCGTCTCGCTCACCTTGGCTTCCAGGCGGTTGATCTTCCACGACAGCGGTTGGCGGTGCTCGCCGGGCCCCGGCGGATCGACGGCGCCGACGCTGGCGTCCAGGCCCGTGATCTCGGCAAAGTTGGGCACGTTGATCGTCACGATCAGGTTGTTGGCCGCGGCGCCGGCATTGCGAATCTTGACGACGAACTGCGCCTCGCGGCCGATGAGCACCTTGCGCGGGCCGACGGCTTCGACGCTAACCACGGGGCTTTCGGCCGTGAACAACACGTCGGTCGCCGCGGCGCGACTGCCGGATGGCTCGCCGAGATGCTCGACGCCGGCCTGGGGCTCGCCTTCGGTCGGTTCGTCGGTGCGCTTGTTTGTCATCTTCGTGGTGCGAACTCGCGGGTTCGACGGGGGTGACGGGCGTGGCGCGGGCCGTCCGCGGCTCGCGCTTTGTCTGCGCCTCGTCCAGGTTGTCGTCGGGCGAGGCGTCTCGCGGCGGTGGCACGTGACGCGCGGTGCGCGGTGGGCGGCGCATCGAACGGATCGGCCAGCGCGGGCTCGGCCTCTTGGATCTCGATCGGAGCGCTGTCCGTGTCGATCGCCTCGGCGCCGACGCCCGCCTTGGCCCGGCGCGCCGACTGGGCCTTCATTCGGGGCGGCGTCAGGATCGGCGGGTCGGGCGGTGGGGCGGGCAGTTGATTCGCTGGCACTTCGCGCACGATCGGCACATTGCGCTGCCGCGTCGTCGGCTGCCGATAGGACGGGCCCGAGCGGATGATCGTCCGCCGCTCGTTGGGTTGCGAGTCGTCTTGTTTGAACCGCCGCGGTCCGTTTGGCCCAGCCGGATCGCCCAACAAGTCTTGCCGGAAGTGCTGCAGCCGTTCGCTCAAGGTCAGCGGCCGGCGGGGCTGGGCCGGCGTCGGCTCGATATCATCCTGGGCCAATGCCCCGGTCGCGAGCAACAGGAGGCCGGCCGAAAGAACTGCGGCAAACCAGGCAATGCGGCCAAACATGGTCGTAGTCCTACGAGAACAAAGTACGGGTACGTCGGTCCCTTTATCGGCCGCTCGACTTTGACGAATGAGAAGACTTTTCAAAATATGCCTGCGCGTCTTCCCTAAACTCACACTTTGCCAAACTGGAAAAATCGCGAAGCCTGAGCGGTTCGGGCACACGCAGAGTTCGGCCGCTTGCCAGCAGGCTGTCGCAAAGGACTGCTGCCCCGTATAATGAAGTGTTTACCGCCTGCGCCCTGGCCCTCGGCGGCTGCCCCCCCGCTCCTTTCCGACCCGCGCAACTCCATGCGACGCAACGATATTCGCAATATTGCCATCATCGCCCACGTCGACCACGGCAAGACGACGCTGGTCGATGCCCTGCTGCGCCAAAGCGGCGAGTTCCGCGAAAGCCAGTTGGTCGGCGATTGCATCCTCGACTCGAACGAGCTGGAACGCGAGCGGGGCATCACGATCCTGGCCAAGAACATTTCGATCCCCTATCGCGGAGTGAAGATCAACATCATCGACACGCCCGGCCACGCCGACTTCGGCGGCGAGGTCGAGCGGGTGCTGGGAATGGCAGGCGGCGCGTTGGTTTTGGTCGACGCGGCCGAGGGGCCGATGCCCCAGACGCGCTTCGTGCTGACCAAGGCCCTGCAAAACCGCCTGCAGCCGTTGGTCGTGATCAACAAGATCGACCGGCCCGACGCGCGGCCGCGCGAGGTGCTCGACGAAGTCTTTTCGCTGTTTCTCGAGCTGGGCGCCGACGACGAGCTGGCCGATTTTCCCTACGTGTTTGCCAGCGGCCGCGACGGCTACGCCACGCACGACCCGAGCCAGCCCGGCACGTCGATGCAGCCCCTGCTCGACCTGGTGCTCGAGCGGATTGCCGGGCCCGAGATCGATGCCGAGGCTTCGCTGCAGATGCTCGTCACCACGCTCGACTGGTCCGACTACGTCGGCCGCATCGCGATTGGGCGGATCTTCTCGGGCCGGATTGCCCGCGGGCAGCAGGTCGCGCTGATGCAGGGCGACGAGCGCTCGACCACCTGCAAAGTCGCCTCGGTGCACACGTTCGACAATCTGGGCCGGAAGGAAGTCGAGTCGGCCGAGGCCGGCGACATCGTGGCCGTCGTGGGGCTCGAAGGAATCGAGATCGGCGACACGATCAGCGACCCCGTCGAGCGCCGCGCACTGGAGCGCGTGGCGGTCGACGAGCCGACGTTGAAAATGATCTTCAGCATCAACAGCTCGCCGTTGGCGGGCCGCGAAGGCAAGTACGTCACCAGCCGCCACCTGCGCGACCGGCTGATGAAAGAGCTGGAGCGCAACGTCGCCCTGCGCGTGGCGCCCGTGCCGGGGACCGACAGCTACCTGGTCTCCGGCCGCGGATTGCTGCACCTGAGCGTGCTGATCGAAACGATGCGCCGCGAAGGCTACGAGTTGTCGGTCGGCAAGCCGCAGGTGATCCTGCACGATCGCAAGGGGATCACCGAAGAGCCGTTCGAATCGCTGGTGGTCGAGGTGCCGCACGACAAACTGGGCGTCGTCATGGAACTGGTCGGCGCCCGCCGCGGGCAATTGCTGGAGATGAACAACCGCAGCGATTTCTCGCACGCGGCCTTTTCGATCCCCGCGCGTGGATTGATCGGCTTGCGGACGCGGCTGCTCAACGCCACGGCCGGCACCGTGATCATGCACCATCGCTTCGAGTCGTATCGCCCGTTGGAGGGCGAGATTGCCGGACGGGGCAACGGCGTGCTGGTGTCGATGACCGCCGGCAAGGCCGTGGCCTTCGGGCTCGACGGCCTGCAGGAACGGGCCGAAATGTTCGTCGGCCCCGGCGACGTCGTCTACGAAGGCATGATCGTCGGCGAGAACAGCCGTACGGGCGACATGGCCGTCAACCCGACCAAGGAAAAGAAGCTCACCAACATGCGGGCCAGCGGCAGCGACCGCAACATCCTGCTGAAGCCGCCGCGGCAGTTGACGCTCGAAGCGGCGCTGGAGTACATCGACGACGACGAGCTGGTCGAAGTCACGCCCGGCAGCATTCGCCTGCGCAAGATCATTCTCAGCGAAGTCGAACGCCGCAAAGCCGCCAGGCGGCGAGCGTAGCGCGGCTGAGGCATGCTTCGGCGCATCGTGTGCCACTGGCTCTGCCAGTGTTTGGAACCTCGGCTAGGAGATTGCACTGGCAGAGCCAGTGGCACACTCGGCACCGTTCAATAGCCCAACCCCGGGCCATCCAGCACGCTCGTGCCTAGCGTGCCGTCGGTTACGCGGAACATCGTCGGATAGCGTTCGGCCCAGTCGCGATTGCCGGCCGGGCAATATTGCCGGGCGTTGCCTTCGATGGCGGCAATCGTCGGCAGCCGCGCCGCCAGGCTCGCCGAATGCAGGAACGAGCGGCCCGGGCAGGTCAAATCCTGCACGCACAGGAACATGCCGTACTTCTGCGCCGCCGCGCCCATCAACAGCGCCTCGGTATGTCCCTTGCAAGCTTTCAAGGCCACGCCCGTGTAGCCCAGCTCGCGGCACAGCAGCAGGCTCTCCAGGTCGACCAGCGATTCGTCGATCACCACCGGCTTGATCCTGGCCGCCTGGTGCATGCGATTTTCCGGATGCGCCCGCAAATCGCGGTGCGTGGGCTGTTCGATGTACTGCACGCGGTTGAAAGCTGCCGGCGAGCGGGCTTCGAGCTGCCGCAGAAAATCGAGCACGTAGTCGACGCTCTGGCATTTCTCGTTGAAGTCGAGCGAATAGTGCCACTCGCTTTTGCCGCGACGCTGCTGCGTCGGGGCGGCCACGGCTTCGACCGCCACCACGCGATCCACGTCCCAGGCCAGGTTGTCACCGGCCAGCTTGATCTTCAAGTGCGTCAGCCCGTCGGCCACGATCCACTCGGCCAACGTTTCGGGCAATCCGTCGCCCACGGGCGTTTCGACGTCGGCCGCCGTGAGCGGGTCGAGCGCGCCGACCAGGTGATACAGGGGCATCCGCGGCTTCGGCTGGCGCGAAGTGTAGCGATCGAGATACTCGCCGGCAAAATCGTTGGAAAGATAGTGCGCCAAATCGGCGCTCACCCACTCGGGCCCCAGCAGGTTGTAGGCGTTTTGGGCGTGGGCCTGGCCGAAGGCATCGTGGATCGCGGCCTCGAGCGGGCTGGCCGCCACCAACTGGGCCAGCCGCGGCATCGCCTCGCTCAAGCCCGCTTGGTGCGCGACTTCGGCGGCGATCGCGGCATGACCGGCCGCCAGCTCGGTGGTCAAATCGAGCGGATGGGCGCACGACCGGCAAGCCGGTGCCTCGTCGACCGCGCGGCGTCCGAAAGCCAGCATGGCCGCGAGCGTCTGTTCGGCGCTCAGGTTGGCCGAAGGCCAGGCCCAGGCGTTGCCCAGCGGCATCGACCCCCTGCCCTGCCCGCGCCGGCCGTCGCGTGTTTCGACGTCCAATTCGACGTCCAGCAGCAACACGTCGGTCACGACGCGACCGCCGAACTTGATCGGCGTGCGGTAGTCGATCCGCTGGGTCGACGCCTCGGCCCGGACGATTCGAATGTCGGTTGCTTTGGCCACGAAGTCGGTCCTTGGCGGTCGTCGAGACGGAAACGGGGGCTTCGGAGGTTTTGCCTCACGTTTGTCGTGGCACTGGCGTCTCGCCAGTGCAAGGTGTCACCCCCACCGTATGCGGTGCACTGGCAAGATGCCAGTGCCACCCCGAGAAGGCCACCGTCGTGACTGGCAGACGCCAGTGCCACCCGAGAAGGCCACGGTTAACGGCGTGAGCGGCACCCTGCGTGCCAAAACCGCCTGGTGAGGCCCCTAGTTTAGCCGAGTCGGGTCGCTGCCGGCACTGCCCGCGCTTGGGCGGCGGGTCGCGAGAAATCGAAGGCACGGACTGGCAGTTTTCGCGCGACCGCGTCGCGGAGAAATCGCATCGCGCCATGGCCCCGGCGTCAGACGAGGCCTTTGCGCACTGCCCAAACGGCCGCCTGGGTGCGGTCCGAGACGCCGATCTTGCGCAGGATGTGTTGAACGTGCTCTTTGACCGTCTCGTAGCTGATGTGCAGCGCGAGGGCGATTTCCTTGTTGGTCAGGCCATAAGCTAGCTGCCGCAAGACTTCGCTTTCGCGCTGCGTCAGCGGCACTTCGACGTCGGCGGTCAGTCGCGGCGTGGCCAACGCGCCGGTGACCCGGCGCAGCTCGTCGCGCGTCCAGGCGCTTTCGCCGGCCGCGGCGGTGTGGATCGCCTCGATCAGCTTGTCGCGCGCGATTCCCTTCAACAGAAAACCGTTGGCCCCCAAGGCCACGGCCCGCGCCACGTACGTCGGATTGTCGTACGTCGACAACATCAGCACGGGCATGTTGGGCCGATCGAGCTTGATCCGGCCTAACGCGTTGAGCCCATCACCCTCGGGCATGCGGATGTCGAGCAGCACGACGTCGGGCTCTTGCTTGAGCGCCATCTTCACGGCCTGCTCGCCGGTGGAAGCTTCGCCGACAATCCGGATGTCGGTGCCGGCCAGCAACGTCTTCAGGCCGGCCCTGACGACCTCATGGTCGTCGGCAATCAAAACCTTGATAGTCATTTTCTCCCCTATAGCGCGTCTCGGTTCTCCGCCTCTGAATGACGACCCGCGCCTTGTCGTCGACCACGAGGGCCCCGACTTCCATAATATTACGCCGCCCCCCCGACAGAGACCACCCGCTTAGAGAAAGCGGTTCCCCCTTAGGGGCTATTCCGCTGAATTCGCGGAATACAGGCTCGACCGACGGCAAAAAACTCGGCCGTTCGGGCCGCTGAGCGAAGGAGCGTTTCCCTCGACTGGAAGCCACCCAAGGGCGGCTATTTGCGGGCCTTTGCCGCGCGGAAATACGGCTCGACGGTCTTCATGTCGAACGTGCCGACCACCCACACGCTCTGGCCGCGTCCGTCTTCGGTCGCCAGCGAATGCTTGCGATCGACCTCGAAGACGTCTAACAGCTCCACGTCGGAGCCTTCGCTCAGATCGCGCGTCTCCAGTCCGCGGATCAGCAAATCGACTTGCTGCTCGATGAGCTCGCCGTGGGGCGCGAAGCGGCGAACCGTCCGGACCTTCAACGGAAAGGTCGCCCGGAGCAGCACTTCGCGCGGGCCGACGATCTGCTCGACGTGTCCACCCAGCCGCGGCAGTCGCCCGATCGCGCCGGCCTCGAGCGGAAAGGACAGCGGAGGCACGAACGGCTCCTGGTTGGCCCGCAAGATCCGCAGCTCGTCGTTGATCTTGGCGATCCGCGCCGCGGCGTCCCGCGGTTTTGGCCGCTGAGCCTCCAGACCCCGCAGCGCGAACTCCAGTTGGGCGATCGTGCCGCGGCGCGAGGACTCGCACTTTTTCAGAAAGGCCGCGATCCGCGGTGGCGGGGTTTCGGGAGCAGCCGCCGGCGCGGGGTGCCACCAGGTCAGGCCCAGAGCCAGGCCAGCCGCCAGCCTCGCTAGCTGCCATCGTCCCATCGCAACCCCTACTCGGGCGACTCGCCGTCAATGGCCAGGGGGCGGGTCGGCCGGGGGGCAGCCGCCGCCTCGGGGCACCGCTTGCGAACCATACCGTATATTGTGGCACAAGTTGCGCCCACCGCCAGCCCGCGTTGAAGCCGTCGGCAGAACAAGCTAGACTGACCCCTGACCTTTAGTCAACTTTACCGATTGGGCAGCCGATAATCAAAGCGGCGATTTTGCGGCCGCGGCGCCGCCGCTGGCCTGCATGCGCGAGGGTGGTGAGCGGTTAAAGCTCGACCGTTCCTTGAGTTCGGGATCCCAGCCAATGCGTTTCACACTGGTTGACCAGATCGTCCACATCGAGCCGGTGCACCCGAATTACAACCATCAAGAACTTGACCATGGCCGAAGAGTACCTGGCCGATCATTTTCCCAGGTTCCCCGTGATGCCGGGCGTGATGATGCTCGAGGCCATGACCCAGGCCGGCGCCTGGCTGATTCGCGTGACCGACGATTTCACCCACAGCATTGTTACGCTCAAACAGGTCCGAAATCTGCGGTTTCGAAATTTCGTGGCGCCCGGGCAGGTGTTGACCGTCTCGGCAACACTGCTGAAGCACGACCGGCAAGAGACACAACTCGACGTGCAGGGCACGATCGCCGAAGGCCCGGCCGTCAGCGGGCGGCTGGTGCTCGAGCGATCGAATCTGGCCGACACCCGGCCGGAACTGGCCTCGACCGACGAATACATCAAACGCAGCTTGAAGCAGCAGTTGCTCATGCTGCGAAGGACCGCGCCCAGCGAGCGACCGTCTGAGCCCGCCGCGGTTAACGGCTTCGGCCGACATTAGTAAGCCCAAGCGCTGCGGCGACCGGCAGGCAAACTGCCGGCGGCCAAGCCGCCTGGGAGCCTGACAAATCGAAGATCCGACTCGAAGGAGAGTTCGATGGAGACGACGAAGGACGAGGTGTTTTCGAAGGTGCAGGGGGCGCTGGTCGATGCGCTGGGCGTGGATGAAGACGAAGTCACGCCCGAAGCGCGGCTCGTGGGCGACCTGGGAGCCGAGTCGATCGACTTTCTCGATATCGTGTTTCGCCTGGAGAAAGCGTTCGACATCAAGATTCCCCGCGGGGAATTGTTCCCCGAAGACATCCTGACGAATGCCCAGTACGTGCAAAACGGCCGGGTCACGCCCGAGGGCTTGGAACAATTGAAGACCCGCATGGCGTTTGCCGATCTGACCGCCTTTTCGGCCAATCCGGTGGTGCAGGATTTTGGCAACCTGCTGACCGTGCGGCGACATGTGCCGGTATGTGGAGACCAAGGTCGGAGCGTGAGGTGTGGGCCGGCGGCCGGAGTAGGAAGAACCGGAGTAGGAAGAAATAGACGCCCAGTGGTCGCGGGCATCCTGCCAGGGCAGTCGCCGCGGGCCAGGCAGACCGGAGCGTGGGGTCGAATCATGCGTTGGTTCTGGATCGATCGGTTCCTGGAGTTCGAAAGCGGCCGCCACGCGGTGGCCGTCAAGAACGTCTCGTTGGCCGAAGAACACCTGCACGACCATTTTCCCGGTGCCCCGCTGATGCCCAACAGCCTGATCATCGAGGGCATCGCCCAGACCGGCGGCCTGCTGGTGGCCGAGCACGGCGGCTTCGAGGAACGCGTGGTGCTGGCCAAGGTGGCCAAGGCCGCCTTCCACCTGCCGGCCGTTCCCGGCGATACGCTCACCTACCGGGCCACGATCGACGATATCCACAAAGATGGGGCGATCGTCAGCGGCACCAGCCACGTCGGCGAGCGGTTGCAGGCCGAAGTGCAAGTCTTCTTCGCCCACCTCGGCGAAGAGGCGGCCGGCAAGTCGCTGTTCGATCCGGCAAACCTGCTGGCCATGTTGCGGCTGCTGCGGGTCTTCGACGTCGGGCGCGAGCCGACGGCAGCCCGTTGCAGGTGCCCGCCAGCCTGCTGGCTGCCGAACAATCGCCCGCTGCCTGTAAAGGTGTCACTTAACAAGGTGCAATCGATGAGACGGCGCGTGGTGATTACTGGGGTGGGCTGCGTGACGCCGATGGGCACCGAGGTCGAGCGCGTCTGGCAGGGGCTCAAGGAAGGCGCCTCGGGCGTCGGCTATACCTCGATCTTCGATGCCAGCCGCTTTCCCACCAAGATCTCGGCCGAGGTCCGCGACTGGGACGTGAGCCGAAGTGGGCGAGGACGCCGAGGCCTGGGAGCTACGCGGCCGCCACACCAGTTCGCCGCCGGCGCCGCCAAAAAGGCGGTCCGCGACTCGGGCATTTTCGACGCGCCGCTCGATCCGGCCCGGTTTGGCGTCTACCTGGGCAGCGGCGAAGGCCAGCAGTACTTCAGCTGCTTCACCCAGATGATGACCAGCCGCTCTGAAGGACGGCAAGTTCGACCTGGCGCTGTTCACCAAGGCCGGCCTGGAATGGTTGCACCCGACGATCGAACTGGAACAAGAGCCCAACATGCCGGCCGGCCACCTGGCCGGCCTGTTCAATGCCCAGGGGCCGAATGCCAACTGCCTGACGGCCTGCGCCGCCAGCAGCCAGGCCATCGGCGAGGCGATCGAGATCGATCCGCCGCGGCGAGGCCGACGTGATGCTCTCCGGCGGCACGCACAGCATGATCCACCCGTTCGGCGTGACCGGCTTCAACCTGCTGACGGCCCTGTGCACCAACAACGACGCGCCCGCAACAGGCCTCGCGCCCGTTCGATCGCGACCGCGACGGCTTCGTGCTGGGCGAAGGCGCGGCCATGGTCGTGCTCGAAGAGCTGGAACACGCCCAGGCCCGCGCGGCGCAGATCTACGGCGAGGTCACCGGCTACGGCTCGACGGCCGACGCCTTCCGCATCACCGACACCCACCCCGAGGGCCGCGGCGCCATGCAGCTGCATCAAGATGGCGCTGGAAGACGCCGGGCTCACGCCCGACGACATCCACTACATCAACGCCCACGGCACCAGCACCAGCGTCAACGACAAGGTGGAGACCCTGGCGATCAAGAAGGTCGTTCGGGCGAGCAGGCCTACCAGATCCCCGTCTCCAGCACCAAGAGCATGATGGGCCACCTGATTGCCGCGGCCGGGGCCACGGAGTTGATCATCTGCCTGCTGGCGATCCGCGACGGCGTGCTGCCGCCCACGATCAACTACGACAACCCCGATCCCGACTGCGACCTGGACTACGTCCCCAACGCGGCCCGCGAAGCGCGTTGCGACACACGCCCTGACCAACAGCTTCGGCTTCGGCGGCCAGAACATCACGCTCGTCGTCAGCCGGCTGAAAAAAGTCGCCTGACGCGGCCGAGATCGCAGCGAATCGCGCTGCCGAATGGGATGCAGCCGCCGAATGGGATGCAGCCGGCGACTCGATGCGCGCTGCCAATCCCCGGGCTCACGCCCGGGGCTCGCCCCCGCGGGACGCGAGGCATTCCACGTCAGGCGCCGCGGCGGTTGGCTACTTGGGGCGGCTGAGCGAGCACTTTGCGCAGGTAGGCGGCATAGTCGGGCGGCGCGGCAGCGGCCAATCGATCGAGCTCGGCGGCGCTGATGAAGCCCTTGTTGTAGGCGACTTCTTCCAGGCAAGCGATCTTCATGCCTTGCCGCGATTTCGATCGTCTGTACGAAGTTGGCCGCCTGGATCAAGGATTCGTGAGTGCCGGTGTCGAGCCAGGCGAAACCGCGGCGTGAAGACCTCCACGTGAAGCTGGCCTTGTTCGAGATAGCGGCGATTGACGTCGGTGATTTCCAGCTCGCCGCGCGCCGAGGGGCGCAAGCCGTCGGCGATTTCAACGACCTGATTGTCGTAGAAGTAGAGGCCCGTGACCGCCAGCCTCGATTTTGGCACCGCCGGCTTCTCTTCGAGCGATTCGGGGCGGCCCGCTGCGTCCAGCTCGACGACGCCGTACTGGCGTGGGTCGTGGATCGGATAGGCGAAGATCGTCGCACCGGCGTCGCGACCCGCGGCGCGGGCGAGAATGTCTTGAAAGCCCTGGCCGAAGAAGATGTTGTCGCCGAGCACCAGGATGACGTGATCGTCGCCGATGAACGGGCGGCCGATCCGAAAGGCCTGGGCCAGCCCCTCGGGCCTGGCCTGCGTGGCGTAGCGAATCGAGATGCCCAGACGAGACCCGTCGCCCAGAAGCCGCTGGAAGCTTGGGCCGTCGTCGGGCGCCGAGATCAACAGGACGTCGCGCACGCCCGCCAGCAGCAGCGTGGAGAGCGGATAATAGATCATCGGCTTGTCGTAAACCGGCAGCAGTTGCTTGCTGGTGCCGCGGGTCACGGGGTAGAGCCGCTTGCCGGCGCCGCCGGCCAGGATGATGCCCTTGTTGAATCGACTGGTTGACATGGGCGGCTGAACCACGCACTCCGGTTGCCGGACGATCAAGCCTCAGATCCGCAGTCCCAACCGCTCGCGGCGGTAAACGCCCGAAGTCACGCGCTCGAGCCAGGTCGGGTTGGCGAGATACCAGGCGACGGTCGCCCGCAGGCCGGCTTCGAAGCTGACTCGCGGCTGCCAGCCCAGCTCGCGGCGGGCCTTGGCGGCGTCGATCGCGTAGCGTCGATCGTGACCCGGTCGATCGGCCACGAAGGTGATCAGCGACGACGCGGGGTGGCGCGGCGCGGCGGGGCACAGCTCGTCGACGAGCTGGCACAAGCGGCAGCACGAGCTCGAGGTTCGTGACGGCCAGTCGGCGCCGACGTTGTACACCTCGCCGGGAACGCCGCGATCGAGCGCGGCCAGCAAGGCCCGGCAATGGTCTTCGACGTAGAGCCAGTCGCGCACCTGCAACCCGTCGCCATAGAGCGGAAGCGGCTTGCCCTCGGCCGCGTTCAGGATCATTAGCGGCACGAGCTTTTCGGGGAACTGGTACGGCCCATAGTTGTTCGACGAGTTCGTCGTGATCACCGGCAGGCCATAGGTGCGGTGGAAGGCGCGGGCAAAGTGATCGGCCGCGGCCTTGGAGGCTGAATACGGCGAATTGGGGGCATACGGGGTCGTTTCGGTGAAGCGGGCACCCTCGGCAAGCGAGCCGTAGACCTCGTCGGTCGAGACGTGCACGAAGCGGAACGCGCCGCGGGCCGGCGCGTCGAGCGCCGACCAGTAGTCGAGCGCTGCTTCGAGCAATTGAAACGTCCCCACGACGTTGGTTTCGAGGAACGCGGCCGGGGCGTCGATCGAACGATCGACGTGCGACTCGGCAGCCAGGTGGATGATCGTGCTGGGCCGGTGCTCGTCGAGCAGTGCCGCCACCAGAGGCCGGTCGGCGACGTCGCCGTGAACGAGGGTATGGCGCGGATCGTCGAGCGCACCGACGAGCGAATCGAGGTTGCCGGCGTAGGTCAGCTTGTCGAGATTGACGACGCGAAAGCGGCTCTCGGCGAGCAACAATCGCACCAGCCAACTGCCGATGAATCCTGCGCCGCCGGTGATGAGAATCGATTGCATGGCTTTCCGCCAGCCGGGAAAACGCGCTTGACGAGCCGAGTGCCGTGCCGACCGCGACACGCGCTCCATGCCGATTCTAACGCCTCGGGCAAAGGCCATGAAGTGCCGTCGACAGCGTGCCGCGGTTCGCCGGCTTGCCAGCCGATGCGGAATCCCTTCGCGGTTCAGCCGAAAGCCGGCGCCAGCGGAGCGAGTTGGACGGTGCGATCGCGGCCGCTTTCCTTGGCCTGGTACAGCGCCACGTCGGCGTCGTGCACGAAGTCGAGCAGCGAAGCCTCGCGCGTCGGCACGGCGGTCGCCGTGCCGATGCTGATCGTGATGAAGCGGCTGACCGGGGAGCGCGGATGAGGGATTTCGAGGGCCTTGACCGACTCCTGGATTTTTTTCGCCACGGCCGACGCGCCGGCTTCGGACGTGTTGGGCAGAATGACGGCGAATTCCTCGCCGCCATACCGGGCCACCAGGTCGCCGCCGCGGTTGATGCCCGCCTGGACCACGCGGGCCATCATTCGCAGGCAGTCGTCGCCGGCCAGGTGGCCGTAGGCGTCGTTGTATTCCTTGAAGTAATCGGCATCGATGAGCACCAGCGACAGGGGCAACTCGGCGCGCTGGTGAGAGAGCCATTCCTCTTCCAGCGCGTGGTCGAAGCTGCGTCGATTGGCGATACCGGTCAGGCCGTCGGTCGAAGCCTGGAAGGCCAGGCGGCGGTTGGCCTCGCGCAGCACCTGGCGGGCATGGTGCTCCAATTTGCGGAGCACCGACATCAACAGGTGCACGCACAACACCAGCCCGACCAGGCCCGAGAATTGGATGAACCGCAAGCTGGCGGGCGTTAATTCATTCTCCCACTGGAATCCGTACTCGCGGGCGATGGCCATGAGTGTGGCCGTGGCCACGCTGGCCAGGGTCCAGAAGATTCCCGACCGCGGGCCGCACAAGAACATCGCCAGGACGGGGACCGACGCGAACCACATCGCCGCCGGCGAGGCGACTCCGCCGGTGAACAACGCCAGAACCGTGTACACGCCCCAGGCCGTTCCGCAAAACAGTGTGCCGGCGAGCCACGGCGGCATTCCGCGGCGCAGGGCCAACAGGATGATCGCCAGCACCACGCCGCCAAACAGCACCGTGGACGCGCACTTGGGGGCGTTCAGCACGCTGTACACCGTGGAGAACACGATCACCCAAATGAACATCGCCAGGTCGAACGCCACCACGCGCATAGCTTGGCGCAGCGTGTCTGGATCCTGACGCAGGTCGTCGGGAAGCAAAGAGTTCCAGAAAGCTCGTAGATAGATCGACACGGCAATCGAAAGGGTGCGTGAGAGTTGAAGAGCGTTGCGCCCGCCCGCGCACGAATATCCAAGCAAATCCTACTTCGACCCAGCCAATGAGGTGGGTCGACGGCCGATTCGCGATGTTTTTCACCGGGTGTTTTCCGATGGTTGAGGTCCACCGTGCTGGTAGTAACGGTTCTGTCGACGGCGCAGGCTTCACGACCGCGATGCGACGGCCGTGGCAAGCGATTCTGAGCTATGGATTGAGTGCCGCCGCGGAGTTTCCCGGCGGATCGATCGGAAACGTCGGCTTGGAGAGCGATTCGATGAACGCGTCAAGACTGGTTCGACTGGCTGGACTGGCAATTCTGGCGGCGGCGCCCACGGCGCCGGCTTGGGCATGCACCGGCATCCGGCTGACGGCCGGCGACGGCGCGGTCGTCTATGCCCGCACGCTGGAGTTTGACGCCGATCTCGATTCGAACGTGATCATCATTCCGCGAAACCTGGCGTTGCACGGCACGGCCAAATCGGGCCGCACGGGCCTCGAGTGGCACGCGCGGTACGGCACCGTCGGCATGAACAGCCAGCAGCAGCCGGTCCTGGCCGACGGAATCAACGAACGCGGCCTGGCGGGCGGCATGTTCTACATGCCCAACTACGCCCAATACGAAACCGTTTCGGCCGGCGACGAGTCGCGCACGTTGGCCCAGTGGGAGCTGTTGACCTGGATCCTGACGAATTTTGCCACGGTCGACGAGGTTCGCGCGGCGATCGCGACCGTCAAGGTGGCCGACGTCACGATGACCGGCTGGCCTTCGGGCCCGGAAGTGCACTACGTCGTTCACGACGCGGGAGGCCATTCGCTGGTGATCGAATACATCGGCGGCCGGCCGGTCTTGTCCGACGATCCGATTGGCGTGATCACCAACGCGCCCGACTTCGACTGGCAGCTCAAGAACCTCAACAACTACCTGAATCTCACCGCGACCAACGCGGCGCCTTCAAGCCTGGGCGGGCTGCAGCTCAGTGCGTTCGGCCAGGGAAGCGGCCTGTTGGGCATCCCCGGCGACTTCACGCCGCCGTCGCGGTTCGTGCGGGCGGCCTTTTTGAGCCGCTCGGCCATGCCCGGCGAAAACGGTCCGCAGGCGGTCCGCCAGGCGTTCCACGTGCTCGACGGTTTCGACATTCCGCGGGGCTCGGTGCGCGGGGTCGAAGACGGCCACGTGGCGCTCGACTACACGCAGTGGACGTCGGCGGCCGACACGAAGAACCGCGTCTACTACTTCCACACGCACGCCAATCGCCGGGTCCGCTCGATCGAGCTGCCGCGGACGGACTTCGACGCGGCCACGATCGTCACATTGCCCCGCGGCGACGAGGGGGAAGTGGACGACATCACGCCGGTGGAAAACCAGCAGTAGCGGCGACCAGCCGCTTCTAGCGTTGCCTGAGAAATCGCCGGCGGCGGGCGACGAGGCCAAGCGCGAGCAGGCTGATGGCGCCCAGCACGATCGTGCCCGGCTCGGGGACCACGTAAGCGAAGACAGTGCCGGACCCGGTGCCGCCGGAGGCCGTCGTGCCGTAGACGGTCGCGCCGACGGCCGTCAGACCGGCCTGCGGATACTGGCCGTCGCTTGGACCGCCCACGAAGGTGTGCAGGACTTGGAAATTGCTGCCGTCGGTGGAGACTGAAAACAGGGTTCCACCAGTCCCATTCGTAGTATCCCCCTCGCTCGTGCCAAACAGCGTCGAACCGATGCTCGTCAGGTGGCCGAAAGGATAGCCTCCGTCAATGCCAGGGCCGTTGAACGAGTACACGACATGGAAGTTGGTTCCATCCAGGTTCATGGCATAGACGGCGCCGTGATCGTGAGTGCCTCCGTGCTTAGCCACGCCGTAGAGCGTTGAACCGACGGCGATCAGGCCGTCGCTAAGCCCCGACACGCCATTCAGTCCAGACCCCGGCGGAGAAAAAGAGTGGTAATTGCTGCCGTCGGTGTTGATGGAAAAAATCGTCCCGCTATTCGTCGCGCCTCCTGAGGCGGTTGCGCCGTACAGCTGCGAGCCGACGAGGAGCAGACCGCCGCTCGGAGCCATGCCATCCGTGGCAGCGAAACCGGCGAACGAGTGCAAGATGGTATAGCCGGTTCCGTCCGTGTTGATCGAGAAGATCGTGCCGTCGTCAGATGCTCCGCCGGTACGGCCGGCTCCGTAGAGGGTCGTGCCGGAAATCGCCAGCCCGCCGTCGGACGCGCCACCCGTCGGAGCGTCATGGATGAAGCTTTGCAGCAGTTGCAGATTGGTCCCGTCGGTGTTGATGGAATAGACCGTCCCGTTGCCCGACGGCAGGGCGTTCAACCCGTTGCCGTAGGTCGCGCCGTAGAGCGTCGAACCCGAGGCCACGAGGTCGCCACTCGGCGAGCTGAGTGGACCGAAGACTTGGGCCGCCGCCACCACCTGATAGTTGCTGCCGTCGAGCTCAAGCGAGTAAAGAGTGCCCACGTTGGTTTGGGTTGCGGCGTGCGTCGTGCCGTAGAGCGTGGAACCGACCAAAGTCAGCCCGCCCTGGGGATCGGAACCGTCCGTCTGGCCACCGGTGAAAACGTGGAGCACGCTGTATTGGCCCGCATTGCTCACGCCGCTCGAAATGACAAGCCACGCCACGGCCAGAACCGAGGCGCCGATCCGCAATCCAAGCGTTCGATCGTTCATTAGCGGGCTCCATCTCGGCCGTTCTCGCAATGAGCACCCCCAAAGCGGGGCGCTTGCAGACCATTAGAATGGCTGAAAGAGGACAAATCAAGAAAACGCAGCGGATTAATCTTACAGTGCCCGCGGAGCTGGAGGGCTGCACCGACGAACTTCGCCGGGCGGCACGATGGCGACGCCGCCCCGAGCCTTGATCCTCGCGCGCCGCGCAGGAACCACTTTTCGGCGGGCCAGCGTCTTCGAGTGTGGCCACACATGACGGCCAGAGGGCGCGCTGGAAGCGCCGGCACGAGCACCCGCGGTCTGACCGCCGTGCCTGGTTAGTTCTTCGTGTGAACGGGCCGCCCGAAGCGAGCGCCGAGACCGAAACCTACCAAGCCGAACAACGCCAACACGATCGTGCCGGGCTCGGGAATCAGGATGACGTCGTTGGAGACGACGATCCAGTCGCTGTACCCACTGCGGTCCAGGGCATCTTGCAGCTCTTGCAGCTTGGTGTTGTCGATTGCCAAGTACGTGATGTTCGTCGGCGCGATTCCTGACAGGACGCTCGCGCCATTGGTCTGGACGCCCCACGAGTAGCCGGCAAGCACGTCGACGACCATGGCTCCCAGCAGGTCGGCATCTTCGTAGGCAATGTACGTCTCGAAAAGCGTCTGATGGTTCGCCCCGCCCAGGCCCGGCGCGTCGCTGGTCGACATCGTACCCGGGTTCGTGCCGTCGGCGGTGTGCAGCGCCGGATAACTGAGACCCGGGAACCGATAGGGGTTGCCGGTGTTGGGATTGTTGGCCGTGTCGCTTTCATAAAACGGCGACAGGTCATCGCCGCCGCCGTTGCCAGTCGACGATTCATAGTCCCAACCGCCCGACGGCACGTCGACCACCGTGCCCGTGTGATTGGCCACGCCTGGGCCGGTGATCACGTCGGCCTGCCAGGTCACCGGCTCGTCGTCGTAGGTGATCACCTGGAAGACGCGAAACTCGCGCCCGGCGGCATCGTCGAGCAGATAGCGATACGTGTTGTCGAGCGTGAAGAGGCCCGATTCTCCGCCCCCGCCGGTGACGTTCGAATCCAAAGTGCCAATCGTGTACGTCGGTCCCAGCGAGGTGTATTGGCCGGGGACATTCACGCTCGCCGCCAGAGCACTGTTCGCCGCGATCAAGATGCCGGCCCAGGCGGCGATCAGCAGCAGTTGTCTTGGCACGTACGAAAAGGCGCAGCTCATCACTAGCTCCCTCCTGCCCCCAGGTTCAGGCCACGTTTTGCAAAGCCGATTGCGACCACGCGAACGCACGCAAGATAGCGTCAAGAAAAAAGCGAGATAACGTGTAAGCGATCGCCAGCCTGCTGTCAATCTTTGGCCCGTAAAAAAGGCCACTACCCAGAAGGGGCGCCGGCGGCCAAAGCGAGGTAGTTTGCCAAGAAAAACGGCGCGAGCCAACGTTGACACTTCCGCCACCTGTTATCTAATCTACCTACTTTCTCGGATTATGGACTCCCCTGAGGAGGCCGTGTCTTACTCATTCTTCGCCAATAGGCCAACCAACGAGGACTGCACACCATGCGGCAACGCCTCCTGCGTAAGCACCGCCGGGTTTGCAGGCTTCCTGCGCGTAAGGGGCGCAGCCTCGCCCGCGATCGCTGCAGTTGGAGGCGCTGGAAGATCGCGCCACGCCCGCGGTGCTGGTGGCCGCGTACGGGTTCGACGAGGGGAGCGGCACCAGCCTGGCCGACTTGTCGGGACACGGCAACGCGGGAACCGCGTCGGGCACGACCTGGTCGACCGCCGGCAAGTACGGCGACGCGTTGTCGTTCGACGGCATCAGCTCGTTGGTGACGATTGCCGATTCGGCCTCGCTCGATTTGACCACCGGCATGACGCTGGAAGCCTGGGTCAAGCCGACGACAATCAGCAGCGCATGGCGCGACGTGATTTACAAGGGCACCGACGTCTATTACCTGGAAGCGACCTCGGCCGTCAGCAGCCTCCCGGCCGGCGGCGCGACGATCGGCTCGTCGACCCTGAACGCTTATGGCACGGCGCCAATAACGGCCAATGCCTGGACCCACCTGGCGCTGACTTTCGACGGCACCAACCTGGTGCTGTACGTCAACGGTGCGCAAGCCGGCAACTCGGCGCTCAGCGGCACGATTCTCACTTCTGCCAACCCGGTGCAAATTGGCGGCGACAGCCTGTACGGCCAGCAGTTCACCGGCCTGATCGACGAAGTCCGCATCTATGACGGGGCGCTGAGCGCGGCGCAGATCACCACGGACATGAATTCGCCCGTCGCCGCGACGCCCGACAACGAGCCGCCCAGCGCACGACGAATTCGAGCGCGACGACCGTCAGCAGCCACCAGATCAACCTGGCTTGGACCGCGGCGACCGACAACGTGGAAGTCGCCGGCTACCGCGTCGAGCGCAAGGGACCTGGCGACCCCGACTACGTGCAAATCGGCACGCCCACGACAACCTCGTTGGGCGACAGCGGCCTGGCCGCCAGCACCTCTTATAGTTACCGCGTGCGGGCCGCGGACTCGGCGGGCAACCTGGGGCCGTATTCCGCGGTCGCCGTCGGCATGACCGACGCCCCGGACACCGCACCGCCGAGCGTCGCCATCTCGGCTCCCGCCGACGGCGCAACCGTGTCGCACGTCGTCACCATCTCGGCCACGGCCAGCGACAACGTGGGCGTGAGCGGCGTCGAGTTCTTCGCCGACGGCGTGAGCCTTGGAACCGATACGACGGCGCCTTACAGCGTCAATTGGGATTCGACCACCGCGAGCAACGGCTTGCACGCGCTGGTGGCCGTCGCCAGCGATGCCGACGGCAACCAGGCAACCTCGGCCGCGGTGACGGTCAACGCCATCAACCCGGCGTTCGTCAACGAAGTCGTGGTGCCCGACATCACGGCGGCCACGACGATCGCCTTTCTGCCCGACGGCCGCATGCTGGTCGGCGAACTGACGGGCCACGTGTGGGTCGTGCAGGCTGGGGCCAACTCGCCCGATCCGACGCCGTTCTTGACGATCGACTATAGCTTGCTGTTCGGCGAGCAAGGGCTGATGGACATCGCGCTCGATCCGAACTTCGCGCAGAACGGCTACTACTACGTGTTCTACACGCACGGCTTTAGCGGTCAGCACAACCGCGACACGTTGTCGCGCTTCACCGCCAGCGGCAACAGCACGGTCGCCGGCAGCGAGCTGGTACTGTGGCAGGACGACCGCGACGCCAACGGCGAGCACCACGGCGGCGCGATTGCCTTTGGCCTGGACGGAAAACTGTATTTCACCACCGGCGAGCACTTCGATCCGCCCGAGGCCCAGGATCTGACCACGTTTCGCGGCAAGGTGCTGCGCATCAACAGCGACGGCACCGTGCCCACGGACAATCCGTTCTACGACGGCGCGGGGCCGAACAAGGACGCTATCTGGGCCTATGGGCTGCGCAACCCGTACCGCATGTCGATCGATCCGGTCACGGGCGTGATGTACATCGGCGACGTCGGGGGCAACGATCCCAATACGGCGATCGAGGAGCTCGACATCGGCGCCCGCGGGGCGAACTACGGCTGGCCGCTGGAAGAAGGTGACGGCGGCGTGCCCGGCACGACTCCGCCGATTTACTCCTATCCGCACAACGGCCGCGACGCGGCGATCACCGGCGGTTTCGTCTATCGCGGCACGCAGTTCCCCAGCGAGTACTACGGCAGCTACTTTTTCGGCGACTACGTGCAGAACACGCTCAAGCGGCTGACGTTCGACGCCAACGGCAACGTCTCGAACGTCGTCAATTTCTGGCCGTCCGACGGCACGCCCGACACGACCGCGGTCGGCGACCCGGTGAAGATCCTCCAGGGCCCCGACGGCTCGCTGTACTACGTCGACATCGGGTTCAACGATCAGCACGTGCCCAACGAGGCGGGCATCCATCGCATCAGCTACTCGATCACCAACCAGCCGCCCGTGGCGGTCGACAGCGCCACGCCGCAGTCGGGGCAACCGCCCCTGGAGGTCTCGTTCTCCAGCGCCGGCTCCTACGACCCCGAAGGCGCGACGCTGACGTACAGTTGGAACTTCGGCGACGGAACGACTTCCACCGAAGCCAATCCGACGCACACCTACACCGCCGCGGGCCATTACGTCGTGCTGCTGTCGGTTTCCGACGGCACCGCCTCCGACCTGGCCAGCGATCTGGACATCACGGTCGGCACCCCGCCGGTCCCCACGATCCTCACGCCCAGCGACGGCAGCATCTTTCGCGCCGGCGACGTGATCGACTACTCGGGAAGCGCGACCGACGCCGAAGATGGCACGCTTTCCGCCAGCGCGTTCTCCTGGACGATTCTGTTTCACCACGACACCCACATTCATCCCGCGGGCGGCCCGTTCGACGGCACCACCTCCGGATCGCTCACGATTCCCACCACGGGGCACGACTTCCAGGACACGACCTATTACGAAATCATCCTCACCGTGACCGACTCGACGGGGTTGAGCACCTCGACCTCGGTCCTGCTCTATCCAGACAAGGTCAACGTCAGCTTCGACAGCATCCCGAGTGGACTCAGCCTCAGCGTCGACGGCATCGTCAAGCAAACCCCGTTCGTCGTCGACGACATCATTGGATTCCAGCACACGATCGCCGCCGAGACGCAAATCAGCGGCACCTCGACGTACGATTTCCTCAGTTGGTCGGACGGCGGCGCAGCGAGCCACACGGTCGTCGTGCCCAGCAGCGACCAGAGCTTCACGGTGACGTTCGGTCTGCACGAGCTCGACCTCAACGGCGCGGCGGCCGGCACCAGCTACACTTCGTCGTGGACCGGCTTCGCGGCTATTGCGGTGGCTATCGTCGATGCGGCTGAGGCCACGCTTGACAATCCCGCAGGCACGAACCTCACGCAGTTGACCGCCGCGCTCACCAGCCCGCACACGGGCGATTCGCTGTCGGCCAACAATAGCGCGGCGCCGGGCATCGCCGTCAGCTTCGCCGGCGGAACGCTGACCTTGAGCGGCAGCGATACACTGGCCAACTACCAGGCCGTGCTGCGGACCATCAAGTACACCAACACCGCCGGCGGCCCGCTGGTCGACAGCCTCTACGATCAATCTGCAGGCGTCCGACGGCTCGCTGTCGAGCAACGTGGCGGTGGCCACGGTCACGTTCCCGCCGATCCTCGATCTCAACGGCGGCGTCGGCGGCACGGGCAACACGGCCGGCTGGTTCAACAGCGGACCGGTGCCGATCACCGACATGGCGGATGCCACGATCACGGCCCCCTCGGGCCTGGCGAACCTCACCGGCATCACCGTCGTCGAGTCGACCTTCCACACGGGCGACGTGCTGAGCGTGCCCAGCGTGTTCGGCATCTCGGGCATTTCGCAAAGCTACTCGGCCGGCACGCTGTCGCTGTCGGGCAGCAACTCGGTGGCCAACTATCAGAAGCTGCTGCGGCTGCTCAACTACGACAATACTTCCGGCGGCCCGGGCGTCAGCTCGTTCACCGCCAGCGTCACCGCCACCGACGGGGTGCTCACCAGCGCTCCGGTGACGGCCACGATCAACTCGACCGTCCTCACGGGCGAAGTGCTGGGCAACCGCCTGTTCTACAACGGCTCGAAGTACGACAACAACCACACGGCCATCGAGCCGGCCAGCGACGCCCTGGCGATCGCCAGCGACAAGATCGGCTTCAGCGGCTCCGGCACGGCCACGTTTGCCAACGTGTCGAGCTTCAGCAGCGGCATTACGGGCGTGATGGTGGATTTGCAAAGCGGCATCGGCGCGCATGGCAGCATTTCGCTCGCTGACTTCAGCTTTCACACGTCGCCCGCTTATTCAGCAGGCACCTACAACAACATCGGCACCTGGAACACGGCCCCCACGCCGTCGGGCTTCTCGGTCATCCTGGGCGGCGGCACGGACGGCAGCGACCGCCTTGCGGTTACCTGGAACGCCAGCCTCATCAAGAACGAGTGGCTGGAGGTCGACCTGGCCGCCAACGCCAACACCGGCTTGAGCGCGCCGGACATCTTCTACTTCGGCATGCGCCGTGGGCGAATCGGGCTTGGGCAACACGGCCAGCCAGATCACAGTCAACGCCACCGACGTGACCGAAGAGCGCAACAATCTTTCGTCGCCGATTCGGCACCACGCCCGTGTGGAACGTGGTCGACTTCAACAAGGACGGCATCGTCAATGCCAGCGACGGCACGGTGTCGTCTGGCAACAGCGGCTTCACGCTGCACTTCATCGCCAACCCCACCGGCCCCTTTCGCCCCCACAGGCGACAGCGGCATCAGCAGCGGCCTGGCGGCCACGGCAATTGGTTCCGGCAGTTCGACGCCGGCTTCCGCGAGCGCGCCGGCGTGGCTGTTCGAGCGCCTGGCGAGCGGCGGCAACGCGAACTCGAGCAAGACGGCCGATTGCTTCCGGCAATTGGCCGAGAGCGACTTTCTCAACGACGAAGTCGTATCGGCCGCGGACGAGCTGGCGAGCGAGCGGGGCGACGAGGGGCCGACGGATTCGCTCCTGGCGGCCGGCAATCGCGTGTTCGGCGAATGGCCCCGCTGGCCCGCGCGGTTTTAACGGATCAGCCGCAGTGCGGCCCGGCGCGTCGAAACGTCCGCTCGTCCTCAAGTTTCCTTCGGGCGCACGGGAGCAATTGCCCGGCTAGCGACCGGATTTCCGCCCGGCCGCGGGCGCACTCTGGCCCTTGAAGTCCGGATTCGGCGTGGGCATCTTCGCATGCGTTTCGGCACGCCATGCGGCCAGCTTGTGCGCAGCGATTGCGCCAGCGAAGCGCGCTCGGCGGCCAGGTCGTAGCGCTCGTCCGGATCGTCGTGCAAGTTGAACAGCTCGAGGCTGCCATCTTCGTACCACTCGATCAGCTTCCAATCGCCGTCGCGGACCGCGCCGCAAGGGCGCCCCTTGGTTGCCGTAGTGCGGGTAATGCCAGAACAGCGGCGCCGGCCGCGCTAACTCGCCTCCCGCCAGCGCCGGAACAAGGCTGACGCCGTCGGCGCCTGCTGGGGCGCGGCTGGCAGCCCGGCAAGCTCCAGCAGCGTCGGATAGAAATCGTTGGTGATCACGGGCGTCTGGCAGAGGGTATTCGGCTTCGTGACGCCCGGCGCGCAGATGATCCAGGGGGTGCGAATTCCGCCTTCGTAGGGCCAGCCTTTGCCGGCCCGCAGCGGCATGTTCGACGTCGGATGGCCTTCGGACGTCGACAGCCCGCCGTTGTCGGAAGTGAAGACGACGATGGTCCGCTCGCTCAGTCCCGCGCGCTCGAGCGCCGAGAGCACGCGGCCGATGGCCGCATCCATTTGCTCAAGCATTGCGGCGTAGACCGCATGGTTTTGCACGAGGCGGACCTTTCGCTCGCGCTCCTGGCCCCAAGCGTCGGCCGGCGCGGACTTCTGCTTGGCTTCGTATTTCGCGACCAGCGTCTGGCGCGGCCTTGATCGGCGTGTGCACGGCCAGGAACGGCAAATAGGCGAAGAACGGCGCGTCCTGATGCGCCTCGATGAAGCGGACCGCTTCGTTGGCGATGCGATCGGTGGTCTTGGGATCGTCGCGCAAGTCGGGCGGCGGCACGTCGCTCGGCGGATAGTAGAACTGCCCGCTGCCGGTCAGCCCGGGGCCGAAACCTTGCGCATTGGGGGAATACTCGCCCACGCCCAGGTGCCACTTGCCGGCGAAGAACGTGGCATAGCCGGCGTCGCGAAACTGCTCGGCGATGGTCACTTCTTCCAGGCGCGAGATGATCCTGATTGGGCGCCGGTTTGAGGCGGCCCTCGCGCTTGCCTCCGATGAAATCGGTGATGCCCGTGCGCGGCGGATACTTGCCGGTCATGATGCTGGCCCTGGTGGGCGAGCAAACCTGGCAGGCCGCGTAACCTTGCGTGAACCGCATTCCCGCGCTTCGCCAGTGTGTCGATATTCGGCGTCTCGTAGAACGTCTTGGGATTGTTCGCCCCGATGTCCATGTACCCGAGATCATCGGACAGGATGAACACGACGTTGGGCCGCGTGGCCGCCCGGGCCCCCGTGGCCAGCAGTCCGACGACCAGCACGCACGGTATCAGGCAGCTTCGCATGGCTCGATCGGTTCGCACGAGGTGCTTAAGGATTGCCGCTGGCATTGGCCCGCCTGGCTCGCCTGGCGGCTTGTTTGGCCGGGCGATTCGGCTTGCCGGCCGCCTTGGCGGAAATGCTGGGCGTGTTTTTCATGGGCAGGTACCTGGCCAGCGCGGTTTTGTCGGCGGCCACGCGCAACTCGCCGGCCAGGTTGGTCCACTCGTAGGGGTCGGCCGCCTCGTCGTAGAACTCCTCGCCGCCGTCGGCATAACGAATGTAGCGGAAGGCTTCGCTGCGAACCGCGTGATTGTTGAACTGGTAGGTCGTGACCGCCGGATCGGTCCAGGCCGTACGCGGATCGGCCAATAGCGGGCGAATGCTGCGGCCCTCGACGTGCCGCGGCGTGGCGATGCCGGCCAGGTCGCGTGAGCGTGGGATAGATGCTCATGAAGTCGACGGTCCGCTCGCAGACGCCGCCCGGCTTCGTCAGGCCCGGCACGACCCAGATCAACGGCGCGCGCGTGGCCTCTTCCCACAGGGCGAACTTCCGCCAGTGCTCCTTCTCGCCGAGGTGCCAGCCGTGGTCGCCCCACAAGACGATCATCGTGTTGTCGCGGTACGGCGCTTGTGTCGAGCGCGTCGATCAAGCGGCCGATCTTGGCGTCGGCATACGCGATCGCGGCCAGGTAGGCCTGCACCGCCTCTTTCCAGCGGCCCGACTCCAGCATCTGCGGCATGGTCGCCCTCGGGCTTGGCCATTGATCCCGGCCGGCAGGAACGTCGTTCAGGTCGTCGCCATGATGGGCGGCAGTTCGATCTCGTTCGAGCGGGTGCATGTCGAAGTACTTGCGCGGAACGTTCCAGGGCATGTGCGGCTTGTGCAGGCCGACGGCCAGGAAGAACGGCTTGTCGTGTTTCGCTGTCCAACTGCTCGATGCCGTAATTGACGATCTGGTACTCGCGGCAAGTCCTCGTCCTGGCAATCGAGCGGCGCGAACTTGATGCCGCCGACGCCGTGTCGCCCGTGGGTTTGGGATCGCTTGCCCTTGCGTGCATCCGAAGTAATCGTCCCATTCGCTGCGGCCGGTGAACGCCCCGTGATAGATCTTGCCCGGCCCGGCCACGAAGTAGCCGGCCTTGCGGAAGGTGGCCGTCAGCGTCAGGTCTTCGGGCGATCACGGTTCGCCAGTCGTCCCGTTGTCGTAGACGCCGGAAGTCGCACGGCCGCAGGCCGGACATCAGCGCGGCCCGCGACGGGTTGCAGACCGGAGCGGCGCAGTAACCCTGCGTGAAGCGAACGCCGCGAGCGGCCAGGCGGTCGATGTTGGGCGTGATCGTTTGCGGGTTGCGGCCCAGGTAGCCAACCCAGTGGTTCAAGTCGTCGACGGCGATGAACAGCACGTTGGGCCGCCTGGCCGTGGCGTCGGGCCGGGGATCGGCGGCAGCCGCGGTGGCGGCCAGGCCGAACAAAACGAGGAAACCGCCGAACAGGAGATTCTTCATCTGACGCCTCAAAATGCGGGCGCAGCCGTTCGCCGCTTCCTCGAGCGACCGGCCTGTCAGGTCACGGCCATTTTCTTGATCGCTTCGGATTCGTACGCTTGCCGGGCAAAGTCGGCCAACAGTTCACGGTCCTCGTTAGTGAACTCCAGCTTGCCGCCCAGCACGGCCAGGTTGTCGTCGATGTCGCTGGGCATCGAGGCGCCGATGTTCAACAGCGAAACGCGCTTCGTCCTGCAACACCCAGCGGATGGCGGCCGCCGGCAGCCGGGCGCGACGCTCGGCCTCGAAATCGGGCACCAATTTTTGGGCTGTTGTGGCTGAGGATGTTGGCGCCCATCACCTTCATGGCCACGATCGCCATGCCGCGCTCGGTGCGCGGCCGCCATGCACAGCTCGCGATATTCGACCTTCTTGTTCGACAGCATCGTGTCCATGCCCTTGCGGAAATAGCCGTAGGCCAAGAGCACCTGGTCGAAACCGTCGGTCTTGATCATCTCGTGCACGGTCTCGAAGGCGACGTGCGTCGTCAGTCCCAGGTAGCGGCACAGCCCCTCGTCGCGCAGCTTGACCAGCTCGGCGTGGATTTTCATGGCGCCGTCGAAGCCCACGCGCTCGATGGCCGGGCTGTGCAACTGGATGCAGTCGACGCAGTCCATCTGCAGTTCGGCGAGCGACGTCTCGACGCACTCGCGGACCTTGGCCGGGTCGGCGACGTGGCACTTGGTGGCGACGTAGCACTCGTCGCGCACGCCCTTGAGGCCGCGTCCCATGATCGACTCGCTTTCGCCGTAGACGCGTGCCGTGTCGAAGTAGCGGATGCCGCGATCGTAGGCGTGGCGGACCATGGCCACGCGCTGGTCGAGTCCGAGCAGCTTGACGCCATAGGCGGCCGAAAAAATGCCGACCATGGCCGACCCGCCCATGCCGAGGATCGGCAGCTTGCGGCCGGTCTTGCCGAACGGGCGGAGCGGAATCGCGCCCGGCGCCGCAGCCTTCGCGTCGTCGGTCGAACCGCCGGCCGGCTCCGCCGGTTGGGCCGACTGAGCCATCAACGTGGTGCCGGCCGCGGCCAACACGCTCGCCTTGAGGAATCCGCGCCGATCCGATTCGTGCTCTTTGGCCGACATGGTTGCGCTCCCGTTTGCTGGTGGCAGTGTTTAGTGGACCGTTGCTGCCCACGAAGCGTTTGAAAGAAACGTACCGCCCCGGCGGCGCCGCGCCGGCGGATTCCAACCCCGGCCGCCCGCCCGCCGCACGGCCCTCAATTCTAGCGGCTCGCCGAGGCGACTTGTATACGCCGGCGAGCATTTCCTAGCTACCGTAGGACCTTCGACGGCAAGCGGTCAAGGACCTAGTGGCCGCGGGTTGTCTGGCGCCTTGTTTTGACTGCCGTGGCATTCCAGCCTATCGGGCCACGGCTCCGGATGAGGTGGAGGCGGGGCTTGAGGCCATCAAGGCGGCGAAGGCCAGGGAGGCGGAAGGTTAGGCTACGCGGCGCCGTGCCAGGCCCACGCGATGAGGCCGGCGAGGCCAATGACGGCCAGCACTGCCGTGCTTGGCTCGGGGACCGGGGCGAGTACGAAGGGGGAAAAGCTGGTGGTGGTGAATGAGATCGTGTGGTTGACGGGGTCGATGACTTCGTTGGCCACTTTTTCCCAATGGTTGTGGTTAACGAAGTGCCACAAGACGAGTTGCGACTCGGGCGTGCCATTTAGCATCGTCGGGTCATAGTGCAGACTGACGGTCACGCTGCCGCTAAACGTGCCCGAGAAGCTCAAGTCCCAGGCTTGCAGGATGCCGCCAGCGTCGAAGGCCAGGTTCGTGCCGACGAACTGCTGAAGCTGGTCGAGCGAAGAAGCGTCCAAGTAGTCGCTCGTCACAGAGCCCGTTGTGGTCACATTATCGAACGTCAATTGGGCACCGCTGACAGTGCCGACGCCGCCGCTGACCAGCACGGTTCGATTTTGTCCTGTTCCGGCAGCGCTCAGGTCGGCAATGAAGCCGACATCCAGATTCGACGAGTTGCTGTACACTCCGACGATTTTCGAACCAGAAATGCCGGAAACAATCGTCCCGTTGGTGTTGACGCCGTTGTGTGACGCGGCCGGATCGTCTAACGTCACGTACGACGACCCGTTGTAGAGGAATCCGTGTGTGCCAGAGGAGTTGGTATAATACCCGACAATGTTGCTGCCGCTGATCCCTGTCGCGACGGTATCTCTGACACCCGCCAAAGGGTAATCCAGCGTCACGTAAGACGAGCCATTGTAAAGGAAGCCATGGGCATGAACAGATTGGCCGTCTGCGGTCGAGTAAGATCCGACGACATTGCTGCCGCTAACGCCTCTCGCGATAGTTCCGTGCACATCAATTGTGTATCCGAGAATTGTGATAGTGCCTCCGGACGACGGATCGTCGAGCGTCGTGTAACTTGAACCGTTATAAAAAAAGCCGTGCTGGTGCGATCCTGAGCTGTCAGAGCTGTCGTATGTACCGACGATATTGCTGCCAGAGACGGCTCGCGCGTTGACATTTGAAGCGCCGGCCGGGAGTCCCGACAACGTCGAATAGGACGTCCCGTTGAAAATAAAGCCGAACGAAGCGCCGGAGGCGGTGGTGTATTCGCCGACGATCTTGGTGCCAGAAATCCCGAGGGCAAACGTTTGATCAGCCAGAGGATCGTTCAGAGTTGTGAACGAAGAGCCGTTATATCGAAACCCGTGAGTCGTCGCGTTGCTTTCGGACAATTGATAATATCCGACGACGTTGTTGCCATCGACTCCCCAAGCGACAGTGCGCAAACTGGCACCCGGAAATGTCAAGCTCGTATACGTCTCCGCAATCGCACCACCAGAGAGCGCCATTAGGGACGCCACAAACGCGATCCATCGCGTGATCGTCAGCCGTGATTGTATTGACGCGAGCAGCGAGCCGCGCCGAGAAGCCGCGATTGACTTCGGCATTAGCGATCCTCCGGAAAGGGCCAACAGACGCGCCTTCGGCGCCAGGCCAATGCAATCGGCCCCAGCAATCCGAATCCGGCGAACGTCACTGAGGCGGGCTCCGATACAGGCGCGACGACGATCGGCGAGAAATGGTCGGCCGCGAAGGTGACCGTGTGAGCCACGGGGTCGACGTGGCGACCCGTGCCATTAGTATTCCCTTCAACCGTCGGGCATCTCGTTCCGAGCATGATACTTGGCGTTTTTTATCCGTCAACCATTTTCCTTGAGAGCAGCAAAAAACTAGGGTATTCGCGGCCAAAATAGATTTCGCACATTGCAATCTAAAACAACTCGGGGCCTTCCTGCGGGGCGCCCGGGCTAGGCCAATGGGAACAGGGGCGCGAATCCAGTCTCCTTCCTTATTCCCGAGCCCCGCACAATCGGCAAAAGCCGCGTTTTCGTGACGGCGGGCTAGGCGCCTCGCTCCGCCGGCCAAGCATCGCGCCGCGCCCCGCCCCACAACGCGACGTCTGCAGCAGGCAGCAGTCGGCGCGCGGAAGCGTGCTTTTTGGTGCGAGTTCGTGCTTGAGCGAAGCACTAAAGATGGCGGACGCGCGAACGCTCGCGGCGGCGCAAGTAGAAACCGCGCGAGGTTGTGCAACCCGATGCGACAGGCTCGTGCGCTTTCGAGAATCACGGGTATTCAACCGGACTTTTGACCCCGCCCGGCTAGGCAGTGATGTCCCGCGGCTTTAGCGGGCGGAAAAATCGGGAGCGCGAAAGTGCTCAAGCCCCAGGCTCGGACATGCAAGTCCGAGATGATCGGCCAGGTTGCCAGCCGTTTCCAATGAGACGTCACGATCTTCGCGCATGAAGCGCGACATGACGGAGGCGTGCACGTCCAACGCCTCCGTAATCAATAAACGGGAGGCACCAGGCGTCGTCATGGGGCGGGCGTGCTAGCTCTGGACGGGCACGTCCACGTATTGAGCGGCGCTGGTCGCAGCGGGAATTGGCAGGCCGTCTGCTCGCAGTCCTTCCAGGTGGAACGCGATCGCCTCGCGTATCTCGCCGGTCACTTCTTCCACTGTCCTGCCCGTGGCTACGCAGCCCGGCAAATCCGGAACGTAAGCTGAGTAGTTCTCGCCCGCTTGCTCGACAACCACCGCGTAGCGCATCACGAATCACCTTTCAGTTGGGCTTGCGTCCAGATGCTCTTAAGCGTGCCCGGGCGAGGTCATCGGATGGCTTGCCGGCAACTGTAACTCGTCCGCGTTTCACCAAATGCTTGAACTGGCGATGGCTGCCGCGCGTCGCGACCCAATACCAGCCGTCGGCCTCCGATCGCTTGATGACTCCGCGGACCTTCACAGTTCCCTGACCAGTGCAAGCATCACGTCTACCGCCAGTATCGAATGCGATTCGCGGCCGCGTCAACTGTTGGTATCGGGTTGGGCGTGGCCACGGACGCCAGAGCGCACCATCCTTCGCGAACGAAAAAAGGCGCCGGTGGGAGTCGAACCCACGATGGCGGATTTGCAATCCGCTGCCTTAGCCTCTTGGCGACGGCGCCGGTGATCGACGCTCTCTCCTGCGGAATCGTATCCGCGCGGTCGAGAGCGGTCGCGGCTCGCCCGACGTGTCGCAACCGCTAGGGCCGGGCACGGTGGGGGCCAATTCTTTCATCGGCAGAGTCGGGGCGAATCTCGCCCCAAGACCGCCTTCGATCGCGCAACTTAAGACATGACAGCACTTAGGTCAAGGCCACAGACACGCCGCCGCGGCGATCTGGGAAAGCCGGGCAGAAACAGCTTGGCGCACGCGTTCGCGTTGAAGATCGAGCGGCCGCTCGATCGATGAACTTAGCAGCCGCACGACGACCAGCAGCTTGCTGTCTCAATGAAGGCCCCTCGCCGGCCCTTCGCGCGGCTATCTCGATCACCCAGCCGAACGGACTCGGATACCAGGCAAAGGAGTCGCCATGGGCCTGTGGAATCTCTTGACGCGGAAGTTCAATGCGCGCTGCACGCGGCGCACGGCCGACGGCGTGGCCGAACGCAGCTATCCGGCCGTGCTCAATCGCGTGCGCCGCCGGGCCACCACCATGCGGATCGCCGAAGCACGCGGCTACGTCCGCTCGCGGGCCTTGGAGATCGTGCACCGCGAACTGGCCGCCGCCCATAATGGCCGCATTCCACTCGACCCGAAGACCCAGACGGAAATCATCAGCCTGGCCACCGAGGCGGTCGTGACGCGGGTGCTGGCCGAGCTGCGTCCGGCCACCAAGAGCCAACCCACGAAACGCAAGGCGGCGTAGCCATTTCTGGCGCCCCGCGTGGGGGCGCACGAGCAACGCAGGAGGCCGGGCGGCGGTCAGCGCCGGGCCGATCCGGCCTCCTCTCGAGGCGTATCGCAGCCGCGCCGGCCCTCGAGTCGGTGCGGCCGCGATCGTTTTTCGCGCCGCGCTGGTCGCGCGTCGAGGCTTGCCAAGCGGGCGAACGCGCGGTTTAGTGGATGGGCCTCTGCTGCGAACGTCGACCATCTGCTCCCGCGACAAGAACGAGCTCGCCCGGTGTCCGAACCTCTGCCCAACTCCGAATCGCCGCCCAACTCCGAATCGCGCCTGGCCGGCGTGCTATGCGTGTTCCAGACGCCCTACCGGGCCGACGAATCGATCGACTTCAGCACGCTCGAGCGCGAGCTCGATTGGCTGTTCAATCGCGGGGCCGACGGCGTGGTGATGGCCATGGTCTCCGAGGTGCTGCGGCTGTCGAGCCTCGAGCGCCATGAATTGGCCGAGGCGGCTTGCCGCTGGGGCCGAGAGCGGGGCGTCGTCGTCGTCAGCGCCGGGGCCGAGAGCAGCCACCTGGCCGAGGGCCACGCCCGGCATGCCGAAGCGGCCGGGGCCGACGCCGTGATGGCCATCCCGCCGATCTCGGTCAGTCTCGGCGAGGAGCAATTGTTGGCATACTACCGGCGGATCTTGAAGGCCGTGGAAATCCCGGTCATCGTCCAGGACGCCAGCGGATACGTGGGCCGGCCGATGAGCGTCGAGCTGCTCGCGCGGCTGTTCGACGAGTTCGGCCCGCGCGTGCTGTTCAAGCCCGAGGCGGTGCCGATCGGTCCGCGGCTTTCCGAGCTGCTGCACGCCACGGGCGGGCGGGCGCGGGTCTTCGAGGGGAGCGGCGGCATCGCGCTGGTCGACAGCTTTCGCCGGGGCATCGTCGGCACCATGCCCGGCGCCGACCTGGTCGACGCGATCGTCGCCATCTGGCAGGCCCTGACGAACGACGACGAGCCGCGGGCGGAGCGCATCTGGCTGCCGCTGGCGGCGCTGGTGTCGCTGGAGACGAGTCTCGATGCCTTCCTGGCGGTCGAAAAGCATTTGCTGGTGCGCCAGGGCATTTTCACGAGCACGCACGTCCGCGGGCCGGTCGGCTACGTGCTCGACGAGGCGACCCGCCGCGAGGTCGACCGCCTGTTCGACCTGGTCATGGAAGCCGTGGCGGCGACGGAATAGCCGCGCACGGAAATGTCGTGCTCTTTGCCCGACGCACGAAGACGCTGTTTCAAAACCGAATCTGGGTGCCATTGAACGCCGTTAACCGTGACATTCTTGGGTGGCACTGGCATCTTGCCAGTGCAGCCCATGCCATGGCGCCGCCTGGCACTGGCGAGACGCCAGTGCCACCGATAAACGCGAGGCAAGCAAAGGTTAACGGCGTCGCGCCTTCCGGGCTTGAAACAGAGGGGGCAAGCCGAGCGACAAAAAAAGGCGAGCCTCGAGCGTGCGCTGTGCGCCTCGAGGCTCGCCTGATGATACAGCCACTTGCGGCCAGTGTGTTGGGGGCTACTTCTTCGGCGGTTCGGCCAGGCCGATCACGCCCACGGCGATCCGCGGGCCGGCGTCACCGGCGGGTTGCGACTTCAGATCGTCGGCCTTGCCGTGCACGACGATCGCGCGGCCGAGCACGTGGTGCAATTCGAGACCCTCGGCCTTGACGTTGACCTTGGCGACGCCATTGGCGCCCGCGTCGATGTTGCCCAGGTCGCCCTCGTGATGTTCCTTCGAGGTCGGCGAGCCGTGCGGGTGGCCTTCCGGATTGTAGTGGCCGCCGGTCGACAGGCCGTCGGCCGACCGCGTGTCGCCATACATGTGAATGTGAAAGCCGTGCTTGCCGGGCTTGAGCCCGTCGACCTGGCCGGTGACTTGCACGTAGCCCTTTTCTTGTTTGAGCAGGATCGTGCCGTGGACGCCGTCGCCGCCGGCCTTGGGCAGCAGCACGGCCACGGCTTCGCCGCCTGGATGCTCGTCGGCGGCGCGCACGCTGCCCACGATTCCCAGTGCAGTCAGCATGGTGCAGACACTCAACATGGTTTTGGTCATCGTTCGTCCCTTTCCTGGCATGAAGAACTTAACGGCTCATCTGATCAACGCTGTGGATCCGGTTGCCAGCACGACCGCGGCAACGAGCCCGGCGAGCCCTGGGGCGTCGCAGCCCGTGGTATCCCATGGCCCTGCCAATCCGCCCGGCGGGGGCTCCTAATCTTAATGCATGGCCCGCGACCTGTCGCCCAGCCGAATTTCGCGGTTTCCAGGCAGTGTGGTCCGGCTTTTTGACCCGCCGGGCATCTGTTAGCCTTGTGAGCGAGCGCCTGGCAGAACAGCCCAAATCGAGCGGCCGATGGATCCCGTCAATCTTCACGACTTCGAAGAGCAGGCCCGCCAGAAGCTGCCGCAGATGGTCTATGACTATTACCGCGGCGGGGCCGGCGACGAAGTCACGGTCGGCGAGAATCGCCGCGCCTGGCAGCAGGTCCGCCTGCGGCCGCGAGTGCTGGTCGACGTCGGCACGCGCGAGCTGGCGACCACGTTGCTCGGCCAGCGGCTGACGTTTCCCGTGCTGACGGCTCCGTGCGCATTCAACGCCTTGGCCCATCCCGAGGGCGAGTTGGCCGTGGCCCGCGCCGCCGCCGGGGCTGGCGTCATCCAGGTCGTGAGCACGGCCGGCACCTACAGCCTGGAGGAAGTCGCCGCGGCCGCGCCCGAGGGGATTCGCTGGTTCCAGCTCTATTGCTATCGCGATCGCGAGGTCACCCGCTGGCTCGTCGAACGGGCCGAAGCGGCCGGCTATCGGGCGCTGTGCCTGACGGTCGACGCGCCGCTGGTGGGCCGCCGCGACCGCGACACGCGCAATCGCTTCGCCCTGCCCGAGGGCATGGGTTGGAGGAACCTGGAAGGCGTGGGGCTCGACCACATGCAGGCGACCGACAAGGGCTCGGCGCTGGTGAAGTACATCGCCGAGATTTGGGACTCGCGGTTGACGTGGGAAGCGGTCGACTGGCTGCGCTCGATCACCGCCTTGCCGCTGGCCATCAAGGGCATCCTGACCGCCGAGGACGCCCGCCGCGCGGTCGACCACGGCGCCGCCGCGATCGTGGTCTCGAACCACGGCGGCCGCCAGCTCGACGGCACGCCGAGCACCTGCCGTGCGCTGGCCGAGGTGGCCGACGCCGTGGGCGGCCGGGCCGAGATCCTCGTCGACGGCGGCATCCGCCGCGGCAACGACATTCTCAAGGCGCTGGCGCTGGGCGCCAAGGCGGCGCTGGTCGGCCGCCCGTATCTTTGGGCCCTGGCCGTCGGCGGCCAGGCGGGCGTCGAGCAGATGTTCGAGATCCTCCGCAGCGAGCTCGACCTCGACATGGCCCTGGCCGGCCGGCCGACGATTGCCAGCATCGACCGCACGCTGGTCGAAGTGCCGGGCTAGCGCCGCGCGATCGGCGGTCCCTGCCATCGGCCGTCGCAGCGAAATTCGTGGATCATGCCCGTGCGCGGGCGCCTTTGCATCCGGCTTCCGCTGCGGCTAGACTTGAACTTGCAATCGCGAATCGTCCCGCCGTCTGATTCTTCCTCCCGCAATCTTTTGCCCAGGTGCTTTGCCGATGACCAAGCCGACCCCCACCCGCCGCCGATTCTTGCAGACCTCTACGGCCGCCGCCGCGGCCGGTTTCACCGCGCCCTACTGGTTCACATCGGCACGCGCCGCGGATAACGAACAGAGCAAGAACGATCGGCCGATCGTCGGCTGCATCGGCACGGGCGACCGCTGGAACGGGCTGTACAAGGGCATCATGCACCACGGCGACATCGTGGCCGTGGCCGACGTCGATCGCAACCACGCCGAGGGGGGCCGCGAAAAGTCGGGCGGCAAGGCCGACGTCCTGGGCGACTACCGCAAGCTGCTCGATCGCAAGGATATCGAGGTCGTCACGATCGTCACGCCCGACCACTGGCACACCAAGATCGCCATCGACGCCATGCGGGCCGGCAAGGACGTCTACTGCGAAAAGCCGCTCACGCTGACCATCGAGGAAGGCAAGCAGATCTGCAAGGTGCTCAAGGAGACGGGCCGCGTGTTCCAGGTCGGCACGCAGCAGCGCAGCGAAATGGGCCAGCGGTTCCTCGAGCGCCATCGCCATGATTCGCGACGGCCGCATCGGCAAAGTCCGCAAGGCGACATGCGCCATCGGCGAAGGGCCGACCGGCGGGCCCTTCGAGCCGATGCCCATCCCGCCGCAGCTCAACTGGGAAATGTGGCTCGGCCAGGCCCCGCTGGTCGATTACACCGAGAAGCGCTGCCACTACGAGTTCCGCTGGTGGTACGAATACTCGGGCGGCAAGATGACCGACTGGGGCGCCCATCACGTCGACATCGCCACGTGGGGCATCGGCGCCGAGCATACCGGCCCGGTGACGGTCGAGGGCACCGCCAAGTTTCCGAATGTTCCCAACGGCTACAACACGGCCACCGAGTTTGTCGATCAGCTGCAAATACGGCGACGGCACCGAAATCGAATCCGCCACGACACCGAGAACGGCGTCACCTTCGAAGGCGACAAGGGCACGATCTTCGTCAGCCGCGGCGAACTGACCGGCAAGCCGGTGGAAGAATTGAAGGACCACCCGCTGCCCGACGACGCGATCGAAAAGCTCTATGGCGGCAAGCCGACCAGCCACATGGCCAACTTCTTCGACTGCGTCAAGTCGCGCAAGCAGCCGATCTCCGACGTGTTCACGCATCACCGCGCGATCACGACCTGCCACCTGGCCAACATCGCCATTCGGCTGGGCCGCAAACTGAACTGGGACCCCGTGGCCGAGCAGATCGTCGGCGACTCGGAGGCCCAAAGCTGGCAAGCCCGCGCCCAACGCAAAGGCTACGAGATCGTCGCCTGACGTCGAATGGCACGAGCGTTCGAAGCGCGCGGCCGCCGCGAATGCCGCCCGATACGGGCAAGAAAACGATGGCAGCAACCGCCTTTACGAGGCGGAAGCCGCCGCCACGCCTAGGATGTCGTCGATCAGCCGCACCAGTTCGCGGGGACTGAACGGCTTGGCCAGAATCTTCGACACCCGCCACTCGTCGAGCATCTCGCGGGATGCCAGCTCGAAGCCCTTGGCCGTGAGCATCACGATCGGCAGGTCCTTGGTGGCCGGGTGATTGCGGACCCGGCGGCTCAACTCCAGCCCGTCGACGCGCGGCATCTGCACGTCGGTCACCAACACGTCGGGCGGATCCTGCTCGATCAGTTCCCAGCCTTCCTGGCCGTCGCGGGCGATGCGCACCTCGTAGCCGGACCGCGCGAGCTTGATTTCCGCGGCCCGCAGGATGTGAATCTCGTCATCGCAGAGCAGCACTTTTTTAGCCATGACCGGATTGCCTGGGCTCGAGCTTGCGCGTGGCCAACGAGAGGTTGCGCGTGTTGGTTGGTGGTTCAAAATGGCGCGGCAGGGTCCCCTCAAGCTCCCAGCTTCCCCGCCGCGCCGCGCGTTGCCCCCGCGCCTCTCCCCAGGGCGCAAGGGCAAGAAAACATAGGTCAACTGAAACGAGGGTCAAACGCAGGAAAGCCCATTGCGCTGGGCCCAAGCGATTCGTTCAGCGCCAGGCCGGATGTGCCGGTCGTGCCGGGGGTAGCGGATCGGCGAGCACCTGGCGGGCCTGCGGCCGTTCGCCGACGAGCTTTTCGTCAGCTCAGCCAATCGAGCCCCACGTCGAGCGACGTGGCCGAATGCGTCAACGCGCCGACGCTGATCCGCTCGACGCCCGTGGCGGCAATCGCGGCGACCGTGTCGAGCCGCACGCCGCCGGACGCCTCCAGCTCGATCGCCGGCGCCAGGCGGTCGCGCATGGCCACCGCCTCGCGCAGCGTGTCCAGCGGCATGTTGTCGAGCAGCACGATGTCGGGCCCGGCGGCCAGCACGCTTGCGAGCTGCTCCAGCGTGTCGACTTCAACCTCGACGATCATCGGCGGCGCTGCCGGGCCGGCAGCCATCGATTCGACGAACGCCCGAGCGCGGCGCACGGCCTCGGCGGGGGTCATGTGCGCTGCGCCGCTCGCCGCGGCGCCCGAGCGCCAGATGGTTGTCCTTGATCAGGATGGCGTCGAACAAGCCGCTGCGATGGTTGTGCCCGCCGCCGGCGCGCACGGCATACTTCTCCATCAGCCGCCAGCCGGGCGTCGTCTTGCGGGTGTCGTAGATGCGCGCCGGGTGCCGGCCACGGCGTCGACGTAGCGTCGCGTGAGCGTGGCGACGCCTGACAGTCGGCCGATGAGGTTGAGCACGATCCGCTCGGCCGTCAGCAGGCTGCGGGCCGGGCCCTCGACGCTGGCCATCGTCTGGCCGGCGGCGATCGCGGTGCCATCGTCGACCTCCGGCCGCCAGGCGACGCGGGCGTCCATGTCCGCAAGGGCCACCTCGGCCGCCCGCAAGCCGGCCACCACGCCGGCCGAGCGCACCACCACCGCGGCGCGGGCCACGGCGCCCGAGGCCACCAGGCAGACGGTCGTCCAATCGAACAACCGCCCCAAGTCTTCGCGCACCGCCAGCCGCACGATTTCGCGGCAGTCTTCCTCGACCGCCGCGTCCCACTCGATCTGTCGAAAATCGCCGGTCACGCACGTCTCGCCGGGGCCAATTGTTTCCCGTCGGGCAACTTGTCGACCATAATAGCACGCTGGCCGCCGGGCCGACCAGCAGCGTGCTGACTCGTCATCTGACTCGATAGCTCGGACGCACCACGCCGGTGAAACCTGTTCCACCAAACTCGAATCGACCCCAGCAACGGCCGCTGCTGCGGCGGCTCGACCAGGCGGTCGTCGGCGCGCTGGTGGCGGCGGCGATCGTGGCGATTGCCGCCTTCTGGATCGTGCGCCAGGCGACCGGGCGGCGGGTGATCGAGATCGACCGCGCCCGCGCGGCACGGCCCAGTTTCAGCTCGACATCAACGAGGCCGACTGGCCCGAGTTCTCGGTGCTGCCGGGCGTGGGCGAGACGTTGGCCAAGCGGATCGTCGAATCGCGCGCCGCCGAAGGGCGGTTTGCCGACGTCGAAGAATTGCAGCGTGTCCGCGGCATCGGCCCCAAGACGCTGGAGCGCATGAAGCCGTATTTGCGTCCCCTGCCGGAAACCGGCAACGTCGCCGGGCCATGAGCCGCGAGAGTTGGCGTTTGTGTCTCCAATAGGTTTGCTTCGCCCTTTATTTCTGTTCGTGAAATAAAGCGTGAAATAAACGGCGTGAAAAAAAGGGGTCTATCGCGGAATTTGTGGGTGGGAGAGATAAAGGGGACGCAAACCTTTTTGTCACGCCATAAAAGGTTTGCGTCCCCTTTTTACCCAAGCGTACGCAGTGACACGACCAGTCCGGCTTCGAGCAACAACACGCCAACGAGGACGAATGCCGTCACGGGGCGTGGGCTGTCATTGAGCGGCATAATACGTATCCGACCGCCGAAGTGCGGTGAAGCGTTCCGCTTTGTCGTCGTCGAGCATCGGCTTTTCACATCCGGTTATTATAGTGGCCCAGCACGCTGCTCAGCCAAATTGAACTAAGAACCTATCCGAGAACCGCTGGGGGAGAGGGGGACAGTCCCATTTTGCTCCGCGGACTCCGCAAAATCGGGACAGTCCCCGGCAAGCAACCCGCCGCCACTTCGCCCCAGTAGCCGCCGCCGCGGCAATGCCGTATCCTTCTCAATGGGCGCCTGCGCTACAGGCCCTGCCGGGGCGATTGGATCGTGCCCGGGCTTCAGACCAACCTTGGAATCGCCTGCAACCGCGCGGAACCGCTCGATGCCCTTTCAGCTTGTCAGCCCTTTCCAGCCCGCCGGCGACCAGCCGCAGGCCATCTCGGCCCTGATCGAGGGGCTGCGCGCGAGCGCAAACAGCAGGTGCTGATGGGCGTCACCGGCTCGGGCAAGACGTTCACGATGGCCAACGTCATCCAGGCCGTGCAGCGGCCGACGCTCGTGCTGTCGCACAACAAGACGCTGGCGGCCCAGCTGTACGCCGAGTTCAAGGAGTTTTTCCCGCACAACGCGGTGCACTACTTCGTCAGCTACTACGACTACTACCAGCCCGAGGCCTACATTCCGCAGCGCGACATCTACATCGAGAAGGACGCCTCGATCAACCAGGAGATCGACCGGCTGCGGCTGGCCGCGACCAGCGCGCTGGTGAGCCGCCGCGACGTGATCATCGTGGCCAGCGTGTCGTGCATCTACGGCTTGGGCTCGCCCGAGGATTACAAGGCGATGATGATCGGGCTGCGCCGCGGGATGACGGTCGATCGCGACGACGGTGCTGATGAAGCTGGTCGACGTGCAGTATGAGCGGAACGACGTCGATTTTTCGCGGGGCAAGTTCCGGGTCCGCGGCGACTGCGTCGAGCTGTGGCCCAGCTACGAGGAATTCGGCCTGCGGATCGAGTTCTGGGGCGACGAGGTCGAGCAGCTCTCGATCATCAATCCCACCAGCGGCGAGGTGATCCGCCCGAGGAGGAGCTGTTCATCTACCCGGCCAAGCACTTCGTGATGCCCGAGGAGCGGATCGCGGCGGCCATCGACTCGATCAAGCAGGAGCTCGAAGAGCGGCTCGAAGAGCTGAAGAACCACGGCAAGCTGCTGGAGGCCCAGCGGCTCAACGCGCGGACCCGCTTCGACATCGAGATGATGCTCGAAGTCGGCTTTTGCCCGGGCATTGAGAACTACAGCCGGCCGTTGAGCGGCCGCCCGCCCGGCTCGACGCCGCACACGCTGTTCAATTTCTATCCGGACGATTACTTGCTGTTCGTCGACGAGTCGCACGCCACGGTGCCGCAGGTGCGCGGCATGTTCGCCGGCGACCACAGCCGCAAGTCGACGCTGGTCGAGCACGGCTTTCGGCTGCCCAGCGCGCTCGACAACCGCCCGCTGAAGTTCGACGAGTGGGAGCAAAAGATCAACCAGGTGATCTTACGTCTCGGCCACGCCCGGGCCGTACGAGCTGGAACAGACCGGCGGCGAATTCGTCGAGCAGGTCATTCGCCCCACGGGGCTGCTCGACCCGGTGATCGAGGTGAGCCCCGGCGCGGACGCAGGTGCCGCACCTGCTGGAGCAAATTCGCGAGCGAGCGGCCGTCGGCGAACGCGTGCTGGTGACCACGCTCACCAAGCGGCTGGCCGAAGACCTTTCGTTCTATCTTTCCGAAAAGGGCGTCCGCTGCAAATGGCTGCACAGCGAGCTCGACGCCTTCGAGCGCGTGGAGCTGTTGCGCGAACTGCGCGAGGGGCGGTTCGAGGCCCTGGTCGGCGTGAACCTGCTGCGCGAGGGGCTCGACCTGCCCGAGGTTTCGCTGGTGGCGATCCTCGACGCCGACAAGGAGGGCTTCCTGCGTAGCGAAACCTCGCTGATGCAGACCATCGGCCGGGCGGCCCGCAACGTCAACGCCAAGGTGCTGCTCTACGCCGACCGGGTGACCGACTCGATGCAGCGGGCCATCGAAGAAACCGAGCGCCGCCGCAAGCTGCAAGAAGCCTACAACGCGGAGCACGGCATCACGCCCGAGACGATCAAAAAGAGCATCCGCGCGGGCATCGAGGCCGAGGCTATCGGCGCATGCCCAGGCCAACGCGGCCGTGGGTCGGAGCGACGAAGCGCAATACGTCACCGAGGAATTCCTGACCGAGCTGGAAGGCGAGATGATGGCTGCGGCCGAAGCGCTCGAGTTCGAGCGGGCCGCCACGATTCGCGACCGCATCGAACGGATGCGCTCGTCCCTGGGCAGCAAGGTGGCCGAAGTCGACGCCCGCGGCGGCTCGGGCGGCGGCGGTCGCCGGCGGCGCGGCGGCAAGGGGCGCCTGCCACGGCCCAAGCGCTGACCGGCCGGCTCGGCGGATCGTCCCTTACTAACCCGACGCGCCAGCGAGGGAGTCCCTTCCCCTACTAACCCAAAGCGCGAGCGAGGGCGGTGCAGCGGCTCTCCCTCGCTTGCGCTTCGGGTTAGTATTGGGCAGCGCAAAAAAACCAGGAGGGACGCGCCGCGCGCGAACGCGCGGGCGTCTCGGCTCCTGGTTTGCTTCGAGCCACTTGACTCGGGCTTGAAGGCTGCGCGAGCCGCAGTTACTTCGCCGGCTCGGCCGGGGGCGCGGCATCCGTCGCGGGGGGCGCCGCCGGGGTGTCCGTCTTCTTCTTTTGTTCGCAACCCACGAATCCAATGCCCAAGCTCAACAGCACGGCTAATACCGCTAACTTCTTCATGGCTCTTTTTCCTCAACTAGACGTGATTCACCGCGCAGGACCTCCCTGCTCGGGCTCTCTAAAGGGTGATCCCCGGCGGGACGTTTTTATTCCCCCAAATAGCCCGCGGACGCCTCGATTCGAAAAAAAAGCCGGGCCAGCGCGCTTGAGGCGCTGGTCCGGCCTGTTTATTCACCGCAGTTTGACAATGCCCCTAAGGGTAAACGCTTAGTTCTCGCTCGACGTATCTTCCTCGACGACCGGATGCTTGTTGGGGAAATGGAACCGCTTCTTGATCTGGCGGCTGATCTCCTCGTCGGCGGCTTCCGGAATGTCCTCGGCCCGATCTTTGGCGTCTTCAGCCAGCTCGGCCGACAGCTCGGACAAGTCCTGCGTGTGTTGCTTGGCCGTGGCCGTCGCATGGTCCTTGGCATCGCGCAAAGCCTGTTCGGCCTCGGCGGTGATCTGATCGATGTCGTGCTTGGCGCACTGCGCCTGCAGCTCGATCGTTCGCTCGGCCTGGTCCACCTGGGTGGCGACCGGCTCGTGCTTGGCGGGCTTGGCCTTGGCGGCCGAGGTGGCCGGCGTGGCCGAGTGACCCGGTGTCCACGACTTGCCGCATCCCACGGCCGCCAGCGCCACGCCGGCAATCAACACGACTCGCATCGCTTTCATATGCTTACCTTCCCTGTTTGTGTGGGGTCAAAAACGATTTCCATGCTGTCGAGAAAACCTGACTGGGCCGTTAGCAAGCCGCAGCTTCCCCCCGTTCGCGGCTCGTCAGGGGGCGAGGAGTGTAGCTGGCGGGCGGGCGAAGGCAAAGACGGTTTTCTGCCGGGGTAGCTGCTGGCGCAATCGGTCACGGCGGCGGGGCAATATGCCCTGCTGGGCCAGCCAGCAATGGCAGCAGAAAAGCCAGGAATTCGCGGGCGATCTCGTTGAAACAGCGCGAAATGGGCGATCTTTGCCCCGCTGCGCGACGCTGGGCAGGACCCGTCGAGTACGTATACTGACGATGTTTCGAGAGAGGCCAATCGCGGCGGCCGCGCGGCCCAGTGCCGGCGGGAATAATCGCGCCGCCGCGCGTCTCTTAACTAAAGGAAGGGCGGGCCATGGCTGATGGTGCGGCGCGGCTCGATCTCGGCCAACTGGTGAACGACCACCACGCAGTGCTGTTTCGTTATGCCTACCGCTTGAGCGGCTCGGTCGCCGATGCCGAGGATCTGACGCAGCAGACGTTCCTCGTCGCGCACGAAAAACTCGACCAGCTCCGCGACGCGGGCTCCGCGCGGAGCTGGCTATTCACGATTTTGCGGAATTGTTATTTGAAGTCGTGCCGCCAGCGGCCGCTGCCGGCGGCCCTGCCCGAAATCGATACCAGGGCCCTGGTCGACGCGGCGGCCGACGAAGCCTTCGACAGGGCCCTCGACAGCGAGCAACTGCAAGCAGCCATCAACGGCCTGGCCGACGAATTCAAAACGGTCGTACTCATGTTTTATTTCGAACACAAGGCGTATCGCGAAATCGCTTCGGAGCTGGCCATTCCGCCGGGCACCGTCATGAGCCGACTGGCCCGCGCCAAGGCCCACCTGCGCCGCACGCTGGCCGAACCCCCGAGCTCCCCGCCGGTAGCAAGTCGTCTCCACGTCAACGGCACTAGCGATTATGGTGTAACTGTCGCCCGCGAGTCGGGCTGAGTCGCTATCCCAGTCGCGGCACCAAACAGCCCCCGATACGACAGGCAATCCCCCGATACGACAGGCAAACATGGACCAGCACGGCGCAACGCACGACTCCCAGCCGGACCGGCGGACGATCGAGGGCATCGAGGCCTGCCGCCCGCAGAGCGATGACCTGCGGTCGCCCGAGTTGGCCGACGTCGCCCAGCGCGTCGCCAGCGAAGAGCCGGCGGGTCGCTATTACGAGCGCGTGCAGCGGTGGGATTCGGCCGTGGCGGCCGCGATGTCCGACGTCAGCGTTCCGGCCGGCCTGGCCCAGCGGATCGCCGCTCGGCTGGCTGCCGCCGGCGCGGGCCGCGACACGCAGGCGGAGCCGGGCCTGACGGCGGCGTCGGTCGAAATGCGTCGGCCGCGGCGCCCCCGGCGCTGGCGACTGGCAGCGGCTTCGAGCCTGGCGGCGGCCGCCGTGATTCTCGTGGCCCTCTTTTTCAGCGACCTGCTGCGGCCCCGCGCCGAGGTGCCCTGGGAGGTGATGGCCGATCGCTGGCAGGAGAGCCTGAGTGTGAAGGCCGAAGCCTGGCGCGGCGGCCAGCCATTGCCGCGCGGATATGCCGTTCCCGCCGGGGTGTTGGGTAGCGTCGGCGGTTGGCAGCCGCTGAGCACGACGGCCGGCGTGGCCATCCGCCTGGTGCGAGGCGACGGCAGCGAGGCGATGCTGTACGCGGTTCGCGGCGCGTCGGAGAGCTTGCCCGGAGGTCCCCCTGACCGGCCGCAGTCGACGACCGGCGGCAAGGCGGTCGGCTATTGGCACGGCAGCGGCGTGATCTACGTGCTGGTGGTGCCCGGCGATGAACGGCTGTATCGCCAATTCGTCAGTCCCAAGGCCACGCCGCTAGCATGATCGCGGCTTGAGGGCGAACCGCCGCTGGCAAGGCTGGCGAAACGGCAGAATCGCTAATCCCGCGCCCATCGACCGGCCGAATCGACTGTTAGACAAGCCGCCGTGGCGCGCGCCGTTGGTCGCAGTGCGCCGACGGGGCCTGCCCCGCCCCCACGTCCCGCCTCGCGCTTGCCACCCCGCCCCGGTCGACCGACGCCCTCCACCGCGACGTTCCGCAGGAGACAACCTCTCATGTCCCGCAAGCTCTTGGTTTTGCTGGCGCTGGTTGCCGCTGGCCCGGCCTATCGCTGCGCTGCGCAGGAGCGCCGCTCAGTCTACGCCGCGATCATGCGGCCACACCGAGCAACGAAATCTCGGCCGGTTCGGTCACGCCGACTCCCGACATGTGGTACTACCAGCAGGAGCTGAAGCGGTACGCCGATCCGAAGCTGGCCATCCGTCGCCGCGCCGAGCAGCGGGCCGATCAGCGCCGCGAACGGCTGGCCTCGCGCGAGTGGTACGGCGTTTCGAACACGCCGCCCGATGGTTTCGACGTCGCCGCAATACATGCCCTACTCGACCTTCTGGGGCTCGAATACGTACGACGTGCTGCGGTGGCGAGCGTCGCCGCCTTCGATGATCATCGCGCGTTAGTAGACCGACTTCGGTCGACTGTTGCAGGCTCGCGATGTACCACGGACGGCTGCGCAGCAGACGCCGCGTGACTTCGCACTGCCGGACAAGTCAGCAATGGCACCCTGCATGACGAAATAGCAGAGTCCGTCCGCCAGGGCGGTGCGGCCGGTCGGCTGGCGGACGAGCCACGCGCCAAGTACGATTGGTGCCGAGGCCGCGCCTGCGCCTCCGGACTCGTACCGCGAACGCTGGACTGCCGCCCTCAGCCGCTCCGGCGCCAGCAACCGTCTCGCCCGCCATGAACGCCACCAGCACCGCGTCGATCACCGGCCGCCATTATCTCACCCGCCGCGGCGTGGCGATCGAAATGGCCCGCGGACGCATCGAAGCGGTGCGCGACCTGGGCGACGAAGCAGCCTGCCGCGATCTGCCCTGGATCGCGCCGGGACTGATCGACATCCAGTCGAACGGCTACGGCGGCCAGGAGTTCAGCTCGCCGGACCTGACGCCGGAGACAGGTGGCGGCCATCGTGCGCCGGCAAGAGGCGTTTCGGGCGTGACGCGGTTCTGCCCCACGCTCACTACCGCCAGCTTCGAGGTGATCGCACACGCGCTGGCGACGATCGCGGCTGCCTGCGAGTCGATTGCCCGGCGTGGCCGGCGCGGTCGCCGGCGTCCACCTCGAAGGGCCCTACATCTCGCCGCGAAGACGGCCCCCGCGGAGCACATCCGCTGGCAGCACTGCCGCCCGCCCGACTGGGACGAGTTCCGAGCGGCTCCAGGACGCGGCCGGGGGCGTGATTCGGATCGTCACCATGTCGCCTCGAGTATCGCCGAGGCGGCCGCGTTCATCGAGCGCGTGGTCCGCACGCGGCGTGGTGGTGGCCATCGGGCACACGGCGGCCGACTCGGACCAGATCCGCGCGGCGGTCGACGCCGGCGCCCGGCTGAGCACCCACCTGGGCAACGGCGCCCATCCCGCATGCTGCCGCGCCACCCCAACTACATCTGGGACCAGTTGGCCGACGACCGGCTGATGGCCAGCCTGATCGTCGACGGCCATCACCTGCCGCCGCGCGGTCGTCAAGTCGTTCGTCCGCGCGAAGACGCCCGCGCGGTGATCCTGGTCAGCGACGTGTCGGGCATGGCCGGCCTGCCCCGGGGCGCTACCGGGCCGAGCTGTGCGAGTTGGAGATGCTCGCCGACGGCCGGCTGGTGGTCGCCGGACAGGACCAGTTGCTGGCCGGCGCTTCGCGGCCCATCGGCGACGGGATCGCCAACGTCATGCGGTTCGCTGGCGTCGACCTGGCGGCCGCGGTCATGGCGGTCCATCACCCGGCACGGCTGTTAAGCCTGGAGCCGGCCGAATTGCACCCGGGGGCTCCGGGCCGACCTGGTGCTTTTCCGCCTGGCAGATGGCCCCGACGGCCGGCCAACAGGGCTGGAAGTGGACTCGACCGTCTCGCTGGGCGAAATCAGCCCCCAGGTGGCCTAGCGGCCCGTTCAGAGGCCCTTGGGAAGCCGGTATCCTGCGTCCCAAGTCCTGGCCGCTCCCGGCCGCCTTGGCTTGTCGCAACCTTGCAATTCCGTAATAATTTTTGACAGACCAAACAATTAAGTTATAAAGCACCAATCCAGGCGGGGATGCCGCGCAGCTCGCGGCCGGGCTCCTTCAAGTAGTCAACGGGTTAGAAAATGCCGGCCTTGCACGAAGAGTCGCTCGAATCGCGCCGCCCTGGTTTCACGCTGATCGAGTTGCTGATTGCCATCGCGATCATTGGTGCGCTCGTGGCGTTCATGCTGCCGGCCGTGCAGCAGGCGCGCGAGTCGGTGCGCTGCGAGAGCTGCGCCAACAACCTGCGGCAAATCGGGCTCGCCCTGTCGACCTATCACGACCTGGCCCAGGTCTATCCGCCGGCGTACATCGGCGACCCGCTGGCCAGCGGCACGCAGGCTGGCGTGAGCTATCCCGACGGCAACGGCAACGGCCCCTCGGGCTTTGCTTGGGGCGCGCTGCTGTTGCCGTTCATCGAAGAACAGAATTTGTACGACCGGTTCAACTTTCGCGCACCGTGTTGGGCGCCAGAGAACGCCGCCGCCGCGCAGACGCGCGTCTCGATCTATCTGTGCCCCTCGGTCGCCGGGCCCAACGACGGTTTTTCGGTCGACCAGTACACCGGCACTGCCTGGAACCCCGACTTGAACGAGGTTGGGTCGCATCCTTACTCGCCGGAAATCTGGCTCGCCCATTCCCACTACGTCACCAGCGCCGGCATTCACCAGCCGTGGGGACGCGAGATCGCCTACAACGATTTCACGCAGCCCGAAACGGTCACCTCCGGCGGGCAGACGACGCAAGCCATGATCGAAGGCGCGTTCTTTCGCAACGCCCGGCTGCAGCGCGAAGCACTTTACCGACGGGCTGAGTCAGACCGTGTTCATGGGCGAGCACAGCTCGACGCTTAGCGACAAGACGTGGGTCGGCGTGCCACCGTGGAGCGCCACGTGTCCCAAGTTCCCCTTCACTTCGGACTGCAACAGCGGCGGCGCGGTGGCTGCCCACAGCGGACCGGACACGCACGACCGGCCGCAAGTGATCATTCACGCGCCCAACAACCCGGTGGGCCACACCGACCAGATGTGGGGCGATCATGCGCCGGGGGCTGCAACGTGCTGTTCGGCGACGCGGCGGTGCGGTTCATCGTCGAGGAGATCGACCCGTTCCTGTGGGTCGCCTTGTCGACGCGCAACATGCAGGACGTGGTGAACGGCGGCTGGGAAGGGGACGACTGATGGCGGTCGCGGAGTCAGAGAGGATCGCCACGATGATCGCGATGACGCCAGACATCCGGGCCAACCGCCGTGCGGCGAATTCGGCGAGCCGGCGAAAGGTGTTTTGCCGCACGGGCCTGGCCGTGGTCGCCGTGGTGCTGGTGATCGGATTGGGCGCCGGCTGTGGTCGCTCGCCCCAATTTGCCGGCAACCGCGAGTGCCTGGCGGCGGCCGACGCCCTGTGGACCGCCGTAACCGCCAAGCGGACCGAGCTCGTCGATCAATCGGCCGCGGAAATCGAGAGGCTGCACGCCCAGGCGCAGCTTTCCGACGAAGCCTTCGACGCCCTGGCGCACATCGTGGCCGACGCCCGCGCCGGCAACTGGGACGCGGCCCGCACGGCCCTCAAGACGCTCTTGCGCGGGCAGCGTCGCGGCGCCAGCTAGGCTCAGCCCCTCTCCCCCGGCGAGCCGGCGAGAGAGGGGGCAGCCTATTCAGCGGGCGTTCAGCCAACGTGAGCCGGCTGGTTGGCGTCGGCCGGCATTCTGCGCAAGCCCAGCGAGAGCATGATCCACATCCAGCCGTTGAACAGCAATTCCAACCCGATCAGCAGGCCGATGACCCACAGGGCATCTTCCGGCAGATGGCGAAAAATGATGATGCCGGCCAGCAGCGTCACCGCACCGTTGAGCACGGCCCAACCCCATTGCGGAAATTGCAGCACCAGCGCGGCCACGAGGCGAAAGGTCCCCAGCACGATGAACGACGCGGCGATGAACACCGTGAACGTCAAGGTGCCCGCAACCGGATTGTTGATGATCACCATGCCGCTGACGGTGTACAGAATGCCCACCAACAGTTGCAGCAGCAAGCCGCTCCAGCGCCCGGCCCAAAAGGCGCCGACGATCGTCGCCGCGCCGGCCACGAGCAGCATCGCGCCGATCACGGTGACGATGGCGACGGAAGTCAACACGGTGACGTAGGGGAAGACGATGGCGGCCGTGCCGCAGGCCACCAGCAGGACGCCCAACAGCAACAGCCACCACCAGTGGCTGCGCAAGTGTGAAAGTTCATGGCCAATGACCCGCTCGACGTTGACGCTCATGACAGGCCCTCCCGAATGAGTTCCAAGTGTTTTGGGGTGGGCACTTCCGTGTGCGGCTGCGTCGGTCCCTCGACTGGCAGAATGATTCTGCGCTGACGGCCGTCAGTTTTCACGAATGGCAGGGTCGGCGCGAACGTCGACACTCGAGGTCGACAATTCCTGCGCAATTGTAGCACGCGGCGGGTGCGCTCAATTTTGCGGGAAATAGCGGAGAAATCGAAGGAATCGCCGGAAAATGGCCCGCTCGTCAGGCCGACCGCTCGAGTGAGCCGCTCGACTGGTTGAGCTTGTTGTAGAGCGTCTTGAGGCTGATGCCGAGTTCGTCGGCCGCCTTGGGCTTGTTGCCGCCGTGGCGGTCGAGAGTTTGGTAGATGGCCTGCATTTCGATCTCGCGCAGCGTCAGCGGCCCGCCGGACGGTCTTCAACTGCTGGCCGCGCGCTGCCCGCGCGGCGCGTTCGAACCGCTGGGCAGGTGCGCAGCCGCGATCGGCCCGTCGTCGCACAGGATCGTGGCGTGCTCGATCACGTTGGCCAGCTCGCGCACGTTGCCCGGCCAGGCATGCTCGCCCAGCGCCGCAAGCGTCTCGGGCGTGAACGCCTCGTCGCGGCGTGCGCGGGGCGGCGGAACCGGGCCAGCAGGTGCGCGGCCAGCTGGGGCACGTCCTCGCGTCCGCTCGCGCAGACGGCGGCAGGTGGATCTCGAACGTGTTGATGCGGAACATCAGGTCTTCGCGAAACTCGCCGTCCGCGACCATCTCGTCCAGGTCGCGGTGCGTGGCGCAGACGACGCGCACGTCGACCGTGAACGACTCGTTCTCGCCGACGCGGCGGATCTCGCCGCTCTCCAGGAACCGCAGCAGCTTGGCCTGCATCGCCTTGGGCAGTTCGCCGATCTCGTCGAGAAACAGCGTGCCGCCGTCGGCCACCTCGAACAGGCCCGACGCGGTGCTCGTCGGCCCCGGTGAAGCTGCCCCTTTGCGGTGGCCGAACAGTTCGCTTTCGATCAGGCTTTCGGGCAAGGCCCCGCAGTTGATCGCCACGAACGGCATGATCGGCCCGCAGGCTCTGGTCGTGCACGGCGCGGGCCACCAGCTCCTTGCCGGTGCCGGTCTCGCCGAGGATCAGCACCGTCGAGTTCGTCGGCGCGACCTTGGCGATCAGCGTGCGGACCTGCTCCATCGGCGGCGCTGTCGCCGACGAGCTGCGCTCGAGCCTTCGAGCCGTTCGAGCCGCCGCTTGAGGGCCAGGTACTTGTTCGTCAGCTCGCGTTTTTCGGCCACGCGGTTGAGCAGCGCTTTCCAGCTCGACCAGCTTGCAGGGCTTGGTCAGGTAGTCGAACGCGCCGTGGCGCAAGCGCGGCCACGGCCGTTTCCAGCGACGACTTGCCGGTCAGCACGACCGCGTCGGTGTGCGGGCGAGAGCTCCTTGGCCTTGGCGATCACTTCGATGCCCGACATGCCGGGCATGTCGAGATCGACCAGGATGCAGTCGTAGCGTGTTGCGCTTCGAGCGCGGCGACGGCGGTCAGCCCGTCGGGACAGACGGTCACCTCGTGCCCCATCCGCGGCAGCTCGACGGCTCATCAGCTCCTGCAGCGACTTCTCGTCGTCGGCAAACAGCAGCTTCAGGCGCTTATGCGGCTTGGTAGCGATGGTCGTGCTCCTTGTATTGCTCGGCCAGCGGCAGCGCAGACGCGGAACTGCGACCCGCGTCCCGGCCCGTCGCTGTGGACTTCGATGCGACCGCCGTGGTCGGCGACGATGCGGTAGGCGATCGACAGGCCCAGGCCGGTGCCCTGCCCGCGCGGCGGCGGGTGAAGAACGGCTCGAACAGGTGTTCGAGCACTTCGTCGGTCATGCCGCAGCCGTTGTCGGCAAACACCAGCTCGGCTTGCGCGCCGCGCGGTGCAGCCGCGATCTGCAGCCGTGCCGCCGGGCGACAAGCTGTCCAGCCCGTTGGTGATCAGGTTCAGCACCACCTGCTTGATTTCCTGCGGGTTGGCCGGCACGAGCGGCGAATCGCCCGGCGTGAGCTCGAGTTGTTTGTCGTGGTAACGGCCCAGGTGGCCCACCATGTCGATGACGCCCTGCACCAGCTCCCGCAGGTCGGTGCTCTGGCGGGTGACGTCGCCCATGCGCGAGAAGTCGAGCAGCCGCTCGGTGATTCCCTTGCAGCGAAACGCTTCCTCCTGGATCATCCGCAGGTAGTTGCGCACGACGTCGCCGCCGGTCTGCGCCCTGGGAGTCCGATCCGAGGACCTCGCCGATCCGCCCTTCGAGCGACTCGGCGCACAAGGCGATCGAGGCCAGCGGGTTGTTGATCTCGTGGGCCACGCCGGCCGCCAGAAAGCCGACGCTGGCCAGCTGCTCGCTGCGGACCACTTGCTTGGTGCGCTCCTGCACCTGGCGATCGAGCTCGTCGCGAATGGCTTCGAACCGCGCGGTCATGTCGTTCATGGCGTCGGCCAGTTCCGACATCTCGTCGTCGGTGTCCAGCATGATGCGGTAGCCGAACTCGCCGGCGGCCACGCGGCGCGACCCGGTAACCAGCACCCGCAGCGGCCGAAAAATCCAGTTGTAGAACAGGCGGATGAACACGGCCAGCAGCCCGGCGCCCAGCACGGTCGTGATCCAGGTCAGGATGATTAACGCCCGGTATTGCATGCGCACTTCGCCGGCGAAGTCCTTGATGCGCTGGTGCAGAAAGCTGGGCAACTCCCACGACAGGTCTTCGAGCCGCCGCAGCTCGGTCCGCACGGTGCCCATCCGCGCGTGGTCGGCGATCCAATCGGACGGGGTCGTGGCTTCGAGGATGCGGTCGACCGAGTCATCGATCTTGTGGACGGTCTGCCACTCGCCGCGATTATCGGTGATCCGCAAGTCGTCGCGGATGTTGGCGTCCAGCTCGGCCCGGTAGGTTTCCAGGGCCGCGCGAACCTGGGCCAGGGCGTCGGCAAACTGGGCGGCGTTCGGCGCGTCGCCGGGGTTTTCGTCTTCACCGGCCGCCTGTTCGACGCGAATCCTGCCCACCAGCACGCGCAGCTCGCTCACCTCGCGGCTCAACTCGGCCGCCAGCGGCAGCTCGTTGGCGCGGCTGTTGAGGCTGCGCACCAGGCTGCGATAGGCGTACACGCCGTGAAACCCGCTCCACGACAGCGTGGCGACGATCACCAGCAATAGGCTGATGCCAATCAGGAACTTATTGCGGATCGGCCACTTCGAGAGCAAAGCGCGACCTCCTTGTCGCAGTCCGCGGGCAGCCCGAGTGCCAGGATGTTTCGAGAAAGCGGGACGATCCGCGGGGCGCGCGGGGCGGGAAGTGTAGCAAGAAGCCGTGCGCGGGGGCAATACAGGAGCCGCCGCGACGCCGCGTCACGTCGGCCTTGACGCAACTGCTTCGGCGCGATAGCGTTTGGCCCCCTGCTCTCATCCCGCTTGTCCCCGCGAAGCAGCCACGCCAACCGCCAGGCCCGCGACCGTTGAGCCTCCACGTTCATGATCCCTGCCTGCCGCCCGACGAGCCGCCTGGCAAGGCGCGCTTCAGCCAGCGCCGCAAGTGGGCCATGGTCCTGACGATCGTGTTCGCCGTTTGGGGAGTGGTCGACGTCCGCGCCCGCGGCGTGTACGACCCGGCCAACCCGGGCGAACACCGGACCGACCTGACCGTTTACACCGAGGCCGGGGCCGCGTTCTTCGACGGTCGCGAGCCCTACGAGGTCACGAACCCGCGCGGCTGGCGCTATCTCTACCCGCCGCTGTTCGCCATGCTGTTGGCGCCGTTGCACGTGCTGCCAAGCGAGACACAGGTGCTCGTGTGGTTCATCGCGAGCGCGCTGGCCGCCTGGGGCTGTTACAGCGAATGCGTGCGGCTGGCGCAGGCGCGCTGCCCGGCTGGCCCGAGGGAGACCCCTTCGGCCGCATACCGCCGTGGATCGCCTGGTGCGCGGCCGCCGCCGTGATCGTGCCGATCTTCAACTGCCTGCAGCGCGGACAAGTGAGCGTGCCCAAGCTGTACCTGCTGTTGCTGGGCCTGCGGCTGCTCGTCGAAAGCCGCTCGGCGGCGCGAGCCTGGCTGGGCGGCGCCGTGCTGGCCCTGCCCATCGTGCTCAAGGTGACGCCGCTGATACCCGTGGCCGTGATCCTGTTCCAGCAGCTCGTCGCGGCCTGGCATCGGGGCGATCGATCGTCGCTTGCGCGGGCAGGTGGCGCGTGGTTGGGAACCGCCAGTGGATTGGCGCTGGCCGTGTTGTTCATTCCGGCGTTGCTGGTCGGTTGGCGCGCCAATCTCGGCCATCTCGAAACCTGGACGCGGCTGGCGATCCGCGCAGAAACGTCAACGGGCGACGAGCTGGCTGGAGATAACTACTCGGCCCGCAACCAGAGCTTCGCCAACGCCGTCCGCCGGGCCGGCAACTGGGCCAGCTACGAGTTCGCCGGTGGCGTCGACGACGAGGGAACCCCCGAGCTGGGCCCCGGCGGCGCCGGACTGTTGATGGACAACGTGCTGGTCGACCGCCTGCTGCTGGCCGTGCGCGTGGCGGCGGCGCTGGCGCTGGTGGCCGTGGCCTATCGCGCGGCGCGCGAGGGCGATTGGCTGGCACGGATGGCGGGCTTTGGCCTGGCTTGTTCCGCGACGCTGGTGGTCTTTTCGATCGCGCGGGGCAGCTACTTCGTGATGGCGTTGCCCTCGGTGGTATTCATCGCGGCGTGGCTCGCGCGCAAGGGCATCCGCGCTGGGCCACCTTTGCCGCCGTGGCACCCGCGGTGCTGATCCTGGCTCACTACGTGCTCTTCAAATACGCGGGCCGCATCGGATTGTTGGGCATTGGCACGACCGCCTGGTACGCCTGTCTGGCGGGCACGATGTGGCGGTTTGGCGGCGCGGCCTCGAATGTTTCGCTGCCGTTGCACGCGGCGTCGCCGGCTCCGAGCGAATCGCGGCGGCTGGCTGCTTGAAGGCTCCAGGGCGACAAATCTGCCGTCAGGCGCCGAAAAGCTTCAGGTGAAGCTCACCTGTCGAGCACCGTGCGATTGTGCTTGTCCTTGCGCGAAGGCTGGTGGCGCAGCTCGTTCATCATGAAGGAAATCGCCAACGCATGCTGGCGAATCGCGTCGCCGAAATCGCCGCGGAGCAAGGCCGCGTGGGCCTGATCGCCAAAATTGTTGAACCGCGGCCAGTCGAGCGTCCAATGTTCCTCCTTGGCCGCCTCGCGCAACTGCTGGGCCATCTGGCACAGCACGGCTACCGACTCGCCGTCGGGCGTGCAGTCGAACGTGGCGTGCGGGCCCTTGCCCAAGGGAGCACCGATCGTGAACGTCTCGCCCGGGGGCGCGGGACTAGTGGTTTGCACCAGGGCCACCACGGCCATCACGGCGGCCAGCAGTCCTCCGATCAGAGCCGCCATGTAAAACTGCAGAGCCGCCAGGCTGACCGCCACGATAATGCACAAGGCCATGATGCCCCACACGGCCGGGTGCACGGCCGGGCCGGCGGCCGGCGGCGCGGGCGAGGGCGCCTCGGCCTCGTCGTCGGGCGGAACGAAACCCACTTTGGCGATCACGGCCGTGATGTTGTCGGGACCGCCGCGCAGATTGGCCATGTCCACCATGGCCCGGGCCGCTTCGGCCGGCTCGAGCGCCTAGCAGGGCGCCGATCTCCTCGTCCTTGACCTGGCCGCTCAGGCCATCCGAACAGATGAGAAACGTGTCGCCGATCTCGAGCGGAAACGGCCCTTCGAGATCGACTTGCACGTCAGCGTGCGGTCCCAGCGAGCGGGTGATGATGTTCTTGGGGATGAAGCCGGCCACCTCGCCGCGCGGCATTTGTCCGGCGGCTTGCATTTCCCACACCAGGCTGTGATCGAAGGTAAGCTGTTCGAGCTTGCCGCCGCGCAGGCGATAGACGCGGCTGTCGCCCACGTGGGCCACGAGCGCCCGCGCGGCAGCAGCACGAGCACGCTGCAAGTGGTGCCCATGCCCTGGAACTCGGCGTTGGCCTGGCCGCGTTCGTGAATCGTGGTATTGGCGGTCTGGACGGCGCGGCGCACGGCCTCGGCGGGTCCGCGGTCGGTGAGCTTGCGATACGTGTGGGGAATGCTCTCGCAGGCCATCTTGCTGGCCAACTCGCCGGCGGCATGTGCGCCCATGCCGTCGGCCACCATCAGCAGGTGGCCGCGGCGATACCAATCGACGTCGTCGCCGGCCAGGTGCACGGCGAACGAGTCTTGGTTGTTGGCGCGGCGCAGGCCGACGTCGCTCAACGCGGCGTGCACCAGCGCGGCATGCGCCCTCCCGCGAGTACGGCCGGTTCGCTCATGTTCGTTTTCAACTGCGCCAAGCGACTGCGCGCCGCCCCAAAACGACCGGCGACAAAGTTTCACGTGCCCGATTTTCAACGAAAAAAAGTGCCGAAAGCGCGCCCCACCGCCCTGGGCCGAAGGTGCGCGCCGAACACTCCCGTTGCTTGCAATTCGTTGCTGCCGGCCTGCAATTGCCCAGCTTGTCTGCTAGCCCCCCGGGCTCATTCTAACTTGGCTGTAATTTGCGGAATAGAGTCTGGCTTGATCCAGGCTCGCCAGTTTGCCGCGTTGCAGGGGGCTTGCGGCAGGCCCGCCAGCGGCCTCCGCATGGCCACGGCTGCCGCGCAAGAAGGCGGTCTGGCGGCGGCGCGGCGCGGCCCCTATACTCCCCAGCCCGGCCGTTCGGCCGTCGCGGGGGGGAAGCCATCACGTTCCCGTCTTGGGCTCGATTTCCGCCGTTGCCATTTTGAGCACCCTTTGCGACCGACTGCGCTCGCACTTGCGCCGCAGCCTCGTCTGGCTGTTGGTCGCGATCGGCTGCGCAGGCGCGACCGGCTGCGTGCAGCGGCGGTTGACGATCCGCAGCAACCCGCCCGGCGCCTTGGTGTACGTCGATGACTACCCGGTGGGCACGACGCCCTGTTCGACCAGCTTCGTCTACTACGGCACGCGCAAGGTGCGGCTGGTGCTCAGCGGCTACGAGACGCTTACCGTGATGCAGCCGATTCCCACGCCCTGGTACGAATACCCGGTGCTGGACTTCGCCAGCGAGAACCTGGTGCCCGGCGAGATTCGCGACGAGCGCGTGGTCGACTACCAGTTGAAGCCGCAGATGATCGTGCCCAGCCAGCAGTTGTTGAGCCGGGCCGAAAATCTCCGCCACGGCGCGGCGCCGCCGCAGATGCCGGTGCCGCCATCGCAAACGCCCAGCTTCGCGCCGCCGCTGGGCACCGAACTGCCACGCCCCGCCTCGCCGCCGCCCACGTCGCGCCCCGGCGGACTGTTCAACTAGTGACGGTCCGCTGCTTCGGGCCGGCTGCGATCCGCGCGGGTCCTCCGGACGCCGCAATGGATTGCCACGCGGGCTATCGCTGCCAGGCTGTCGAGCGGCGCCGAAGCACGGGTGGGCAAGCCACCCGTGGCACCCGAGAAACCGTTACGGTGGTGGATGTCCCTACTTCGTGCCGGGGCTCCGCTGCAGGGCGCCGCGGACTCCCAGCACCTCGGGGTGGCGGGCGATCTTGTCGGCGAACACGCGGGCGTCGGCCACGATTGGCTGCAGCTCGCAACTGATCCGCTCGATGTTAAGCGCCGCGCGGTTCAAGTGCTGGTACAGGTCGGGACTGCGCATCAACTGGCCGAGCGAACCTTCGCCGCTGTTAAGCTTGCGGCCGAAGTCCGACATCTCGGCCAGCAGGGCGTCGAGCCGGATCAGCCCGTTGTCGATGTTCGAGATGATCGTGGGCCCGCGCTCGCCCAAGGGCCCGGTGAAGCCCTCGAGGTTGGTCATGTTTCGATCGACGGATTCGACGGTCGTTCGGATGGTCGAGACGGCCGTCCGCGAGTCGGCCAGCAACTGGGGCAACTCGGCGAGCGTCTTTTTCAGGTTTTCGCGCACTTCGGGGTTGCCCAGCACGTCCTCTACGTCGGCCAGCGAACGCTGGAAGGCGTCGAGCGTGGCCTCGGTCTTGGTGACGATGCGGTTGATCTGGTCGTCGTTGCTTTCCAGGATGCGGTTGACGCTGGCTGCCAGCTTGCTGACTTCGTTGCCGGCGGTCGACATCGAGGTGATGGCGCTGCCCAACTCGTGCTCGAGATTGCCGATCACCTGGAAGGCGTTGGCGCGACGGTGCCTTCGAGATAGTCGCCGTTTTGAATTTCCTCGTGCGGGTTCTCGGCCGGCACGGGGGTGCTGCGCTGGGCCACGTTGACGACGGTCGCCCCCGCTCGCCGCTCGGCGGCCCGCTCGGCGGCCGGCGGCTTGGCCCGGCGGACGAACTGGATCACGACGTCGCCCCCCAACAGCGACCCGCTCACCTGCGGCACCTCGTCGCGGTACAGCTTCACGTGGCTTTCGATGTGGGCATCGACGATCACGCCCCCCTGCTCGGCGAAGCGGACCCGGGTCACGCGGCCGATGAGGATCCCGCTTTTGCGAACCGGGGTGCCCTCGGTGACGCCGGGCGCGTCATCGAAGTGGATGTGGATCGTGTAGCCGCCGATCCAGGCGCTGGGTCGCTCACCAGCAGCACCAGGATGCCGGCCAGCAGCAAGCTGGCCACCACCAGGATCCCGACTCGGAATTTAATGACCCGTTCGTCCATGGTTTCGCAGCTATCTGGTTCCGCCGCGCGAACGCGCTTCGCGGAACAGGAATTCTACCTTTCTTGCGCAGTCCGTCTGGTCAGACCTGGCCCGCCGCGGCACGAAGCCGGCGCCGGCTTGCTTTTGCTTGTCCCGCGTGGCGCCATTCTACACCTTCAACTCGGCCATCTTTCGCAGCTCCATCAGTCGCTCGCCGGCTTCACCCTTGACGAACTGTGCCACGCGACGGTCCTCGGCCCGATCCATTCTGTCGGGCGGGCCATCGAAGAGGATCTGCCCCTCGTCGGGCTTCAGCCGGCTGAGCGGATAGAGCATGATCACGCGGTCAGCCACTTTGGCCGCCGTGCGCATGTCGTGCGTCACGACCACTCCGGTCACCGAATGCTGCGAGCGGGTCCGCAAGATCAGCTCGTTAATCACGTCGCTCATGATCGGGTCGAGCCCCGTGGTCGGCTCGTCGTAAAAGATCAGCTCCGGATTGAGCGCCAGCGCCCGGGCCAGCCCCACGCGCTTGCGCATGCCGCCCGACAATTCGGCCGGCTTCTTGGCAAGGATGCTTTCCGGCAGACCGACTTCGGCCAGCCGGGCGATCACGATTTCTTGCACTTCCTGGTCGCTCTTGTCGGTGTGTTCGCGAAGCGGAAAGGCGACGTTCTGGCCAATGGTCAGGCTGTCGAACAAGGCCGCGTTCTGAAACAAATAGCCCAGCCGGGTCCGCTCGCGCGTCAACTCGACGTCGCTCAAGCGGCCGAGGTTCTTGCCGTCGAAAAACACCTCGCCGCGGGTGGGTTTCACCAGCGCGATCATCGTCTTGAGCATCACGGTCTTGCCGCAGCCGCTCTCGCCGATCACGGCCACGGTCTGCCCGCGGGAATGCTCAAGTCGATGCCGCGCAGCACGTTGTTGCGGCCGAAGGCCACGTCGACGCCGCGCAGCTCGACGAGCGCGCGGCCGGACCGCTGGGCCAACTGGCTGGTTTCGTCGCCGGTCATCATGATGGCTGGGTGTGGTCGAGCGTGTTGGTTGCCGTCAAGCGTGCAAGAACCATGTCAAAACAACCGCGTTCCTTCAGGCCAGATCATCGAATAAACGTTATCCAACAAGATGCCCAGGAAGAAATCGAGGATCAGAATCGTCACGAAGGAAATCACGAAGGCGCTGGTGGCGGCGCGGCCGACGCCCTCGGCGCCGGGATCGCAATGAAAGCCGCGGTAGCAACTGACCAGCGCGATCGCGGCCCCGAAGAACAGGCTTTTGAACACGCCGGAAAACAGGTCGAACGCGCCGACGAAGTCGCGCGAATTCTGGAAGTAGTGGTTCGAGTCGATTCCCAGGCCCCAGATGGCATAGCCGGCCCCGCCCAGCACGCCGAAAAAGTCGGCGATGATCGTCAGCGTGGGAATCAGGATCAGGCAGGCCATGAACCGCGGCACCACCAGGTATTGGATTGGGCTGGCCCCCATGCTCGCCAGGGCGTCGATCTGCTCGGTGACGCGCATCGTGCCCAGTTCGGCGGCCATGGCGCTACCGACCCGCCCGGCCAGCATCGTGGCCGCCAGCACCGGTCCCAGCTCGCGCACCAGCGACATGTTGATCACCGCGCCCAAGCGGGTTTCGAGGTTCATGAGGCGGAACTGCGAATGGCTTTGCACGGCCAGCACCATGCCGATGAACATGCCGGTCAGCGCCACGACGGGAAAACTCAACACGCCGATCTGGTAAAAGTTCGCCAGCAGCGTGTCGGCGCGGGGCAATCGCGTCACCAGCCACGCCAGCGTGCGAAAGAAGAACAGCGACATGTCGCCGAGCGTCTCGATCCAGCGCACGACCAGGCCGCCGAAGTCGGCAATCCGATCGGCCAGGGTTTGCAGGATCCCGCCGCTTGCGGTGCGAGTGCTGGTGTTCGATGCTGCCATAGCTAGCCAGACGCCGTGAGTGCGAAGCCGTCCCCAGCCGATGCCGGAGCGTCTCTAGAATCTTCGTCGTTACGATGATACCGCTTGAGGAAAGATTGCCGATGAGTTGAGTGCGGCAATTCAGGCAATCCAGGCGGCTGACCCGCGCAGCCCGTAAGGCCAGAGCGGCAGATTGAAGAGAGGCCGTCCGTTGGCAACGGCCTTCCACTGCCGAGCCAGCAGTGCGGCAGGCCCGAGTGGGCTGGCTGCGCCCGCTTTAGGAGGCTTCGCCGCGACAGCAGGCGTCGATATTTTCGTCGAGGCTGCCGCCGACGATTGAGAGTGGCGGCGTGGCCGGGCGCGGCTTTTTGGCTGCCTGCTCGCTCGACGCGTCGGCCACGTGGATGCCCACGATGCGGGCCGGCAGCCCTTCGTGGAAGTAGACGCAGTTCGCCCTTCGCCCTTGGCCAGGTACAGCGCCGCATCGGCCCGCGCCAGCAGGGTGTCTCTCGTGTCGGCCGGCAGCGACGCGGCCAGGCCCATGCTCACCGTCACCGACAGGTTCGCGGCGACCGCGGCCCGCGTGCGTTCGCACAGGTTGCAGGCCGTGGCCAGGTCGGTTCGCGGCATCAGCAGGACGAACTCTTCGCCGCCGTAGCGCGACACCACGTCGCTCGGCCGGACGCACGCACGCATATACTGGGCCAGCTCCTGCAACACCCGATCGCCGTGCAAATGGCCGCGCTCGTCGTTGACCTTCTTGAAATGATCGATGTCGATCATGGCCATGGCGAACGTTTCGCCGCTGCGCTCGTGCTGGGTGATGAACGTCTGCAGCGAGTCGTCGAACGAGCGGCGGTTGCACACGCCGGTGAGCGGATCGATCCGCAGCTCGGCGAACGTCGTCAGGTGAGTCATCTGTTGCACGATCGCGGCGTAGGCGTGCGATACTTCGGTGCTCAGCCGCAAGGCCGGCTTGAGCAGCTCGTCAGCCCGGTCGCACAGCTCCTGCCACGACAGGTTCTGCGTTTTCTCCATCCGCTTGAGTCGGGCACTGAACTTCATCACGGCCGGAACGTGGGCCGCCAGCGCACCGTGCAGCCGCTCGGCCACCGCCTCCAGTTCGCGGGCCACGGCCAGCGCGCGTGATCTCGTTCCGCCCGCTGAGGGGTGTCAATTGCACTCGCGAGCGGCGCCGACCAAATAAATAGCCGAGCGTCGCCACCACCGCGAGCAACAGCGGCGCCGAGTCAAGCCACGACCAGGCATCGGCAAACGGCATGACGATGCAATTCCCTTGTGCACGAAGTCGAAAGTCGGGCCGCTGAGGGCCCGCTTTTTGAACTATAGGTCACCGTCGGCGCGGGTTTTCCTGAGAAACTCGGGGGCCATCAAGGCGCGCCGGGCCAGGCCGGTCGTGCCGAGCCTGCCGGTCGTGACGGGAGAAAAGCAGCGGCAAGATGCCCGCGCCGCCATCCGGCGCGTGCGGCGCTGCCGGGTGATGCTCGAAGCGCAAGGCGCAAAGCGCGTACAACAGCCCGTACTTGCCCAAGGTGGCGCGCAGCCTGGCTTCGCCGGCGGCGTCGAGCGGCGTCATCGGCATCCGCAAGATGCCGGTGTCGCGTCCCAGCAACCGCATGGCGGCCTTGATGGGAATGGGATTGGTGGCCAGGCCGAGCATGTCGCGGCACAGCGGGAACAGCTTGCGATGCCAGGCCTGCGCGCCGGCCAGGTCGCCCGCGTCGAACGCCTTGACCAGCGCGATCACGTCCCGGGGCACGATATTGCCCACCACCGAAATCACGCCGCGGGCCCCGATGGCCATCAACGGCAACGTCAGGCTGTCGTCGCCGCTGAGCACGGTGAGGTTCGAGGTGGCAATGATCTGCGAAGCCTGGTCCATCGAGCCGGTGGCTTCCTTGACCATCGTGATGTTGGCCAGCTCGCCCAGCCGGGCAATCGTCTCGGGCTCGATGTTCTTGCCGGTGCGGCCGGGAATGTTGTAGACGCAGATCGGAATCCCCACCGCCTCGGCGAGCGCCTTGTAATGGAGGTAAAAACCCTCCTGCGTCGGCTTGTTGTAATAGGGAGCCACGACCAGGGCCGCGTCGGCGCCGGCCTTTTCGGCGAAGCGGGTCAGCCGCAGGGCCTCGGTGGTGCTGTTCGAGCCGGTGCCGGCCATGACCTTCGCCCGGCCAGCCGTGAACTCGACGACCGAGGCGATCACCCGCTCGTGCTCCTCGTGGCTGAGCGTGGGACATTCGCCCGTGGTGCCCACCGGGCAGATGCAGTTCGTGCCGGCGGCGATCTGAAACTCGATTTGTTCGCGCAGGGCCTCGTAGTCGACGCCCGAGTCGCGAAACGGCGTCGTGATCGCCACCGACAGCCCGGCAAATGCTTCACCCTTGGTCGCCATAGCGTCGCTCGCTCGCGAAGTTAAAAGCGGGAATTCCTTATGCGTCCAGCATCATAGCGGGATCGGCGGCGAAGTGGCAAACCGACGGCCCTTGGAGGGCGCGTTCCCCTCTTGCTGGCCTCGTTCAATCCACCAGCTTCTTCATCTCCCGCACCGCTTGCTCGAAGCCGACCATGATGGCGCGGGCGACGATGCTGTGGCCGATGTTCAGCTCGGACATGCCGTCGATGGCGGCGATCGGCTTGACGTTGCGATAGGTCAGCCCGTGACCGGCGTGCAGGGTCAGGCCGAGCGAGCGGACATGCCGGGCCGCGGCGACCAGCTTGGCCAGTTCGGCGGCCTGCTGCTCGCCGGAAGTCAGGGCAAATTCGCCGGTGTGCAACTCGACGGCGTCGGCCTTGAGCCGGGCGGCCTCGTCGATCTGCCGCAAGTCGGGGTCGATGAACAGGCTGACCTCGATGTCGGCGGCGCGCAAGGCGGCGATCGCGTCGGCCACGCGCTTGGGGCTGGCGAACAAATCGAGGCCGCCCTCGGTCGTCACCTCCTCGCGCTTCTCGGGCACGAGCGTGGCCTGGTCGGGCCGCGTTTGGCAGGCGATGGCCACGATGTCGGGCGCGGCGGCCAGCTCGAGATTCAGTTTCACGGTGACCGTCTCTCGGAGCACGCGCAGGTCGCGATCCTGAATGTGGCGGCGATCTTCGCGGAGGTGCAGCGTGATGCCGTCGGCCCCGCCCAACTGGGCCAAGGTGGCGGCCCATACCGGGTCGGGCTCGGTCGTTCGCCGCGCCTGCCGCACGGTGGCCACGTGATCGATGTTGACGCCTAGCTCTGCCATCGTGGTTCGGTCGTCCTGGGGATTGCCAAGTTGATCTCGCTCGTCATAAGAGCCCGCCCCGGCGAATGAAGTTCGCGCCGAGCGCCGCGAGCGGCCCGCGTGCTCATCCTACACTAACCCGACGCGCCAGCGAGGGCGCTTTACGCCTTGGCAGTTCTCCCTCGCTGGCGCGTCGGGTTGGTATGCGGAACGCGGCTGTGCGGCGGTTCTTTCACTTCGGCGATAACAGATACACCTGGGCCATCGAAAAGTAGATGAAGATGCCGGTCACGTCGACGAACGTCGCCACGAAGGGGCTCGAGGCGTAGCCGGGGTCGATCCCCAGCCGCTTAAACATCAACGGCAGCATCGAGCCGACGAGCGTTCCCCACAGGCAGATCGCGGCGACGGCTGCCGGCGATCACCAGGGCCAGCCGACCAGCGTCGGCGTCGCCCAGCACGCTGGCCGGCGTGAAGTAGGCCCGCGCGAACCCGATGGCCCCCAGCGTACACCCCAGGGCCAGGCCCATCAGCAGCTCGTGCCGCAGCACGCGCCACCAGTCGCCGATGCCCACCTGGCCCAGGGCCATGGCCCGGGTGATCAGCGTGGCGGCCTGCGAGCCGGAGTTGCCGCCGGTCGAGATGCACAGGGGCACGAACAGCGCCAGGGCCACGATCTTCTTGATCGCGTCCTCGAAAAACGCCAGGGCGGTGAAGGTGAAGAGTTCGGCCACGAACAGGCACGACAGCCAGACCGCGCGTTTCCACCAGATCGTGAGGAAGTCGGCCTCCAGATAGTTCTCGACCGATGGCATCGGCGCCACGGCACCCATCCGGTGCGCGTCCTCGGTGGCCTCCTCGCCGAACACGTCGATCACGTCGTCGTGCGTGATGATGCCCAGCATGTGCCGTTCGCTGTCGACGACGGGAATGGCCATGCAGGTCGAAGCGGGCCACTTCCTGGGCCACTTCCTCCTGGTCGTCGGAGACGTCGACGGCCACCAGGTCGCACTCCATCAGGTCGGCGATCTGCGTGTCCGGCTTGCCCATCGCCGAGACCAACTGCCGGGCGGATACCAGCCCGCGCAGGTGCTCCTGGTCGTCGACGATGTAGATGTAGTAGATCGTCTCCAGCTCCTGCGCCTGGCGGCCGACCTCTTCCAGCGCCTCGCGTACGGTGAGCCCCTCGCCGAGCCTGGCATAGTGCGTGGTCATCACGGCGCCGGCCGTGCCTTCGGGGTAGGACTGCAGGCGAAGGATGTCGCGGCGTTCGACGGCCGGAATGAACGGCAGCAGCTCTTCGACGACCTGGCTGTTGACGCTCTTGAGCATGTCGACGCGATCATCGGGCTCGAGATCGGCGATCAGTTTGCCGATCTCCGAGCGATCGGCCGTTTCGACGATTTCGACCTGCTTGTCGCGGTCGAAGTAGCCGAAGATCTTGGCCCGCGTCTCGTTATCGGCGTGGCGCAGCACGTTCCAGGCTTCGTCGGCGGTGAGTCCTTCCATGAACTCGGCCGTGCGGGCCGGGTGCAAGGCGACGCAGAATTCGCGCAGCTCGGCCTCGTTGTCTTCGGCCAGCATTTCGCGAAGTTCGGGCAGGTAGAGCGTGTTGGTCATAAGCCGATGCCTGGCCGCGTCGAAGCGTGATCGAATCCATGAGTATCGTAGGGCCCAGCAAACGTGTCAAAGCCGGAAAGTGCCGCGCAGCGCCTTGAAGAATTGTAGCCGGCCTGGCGCCAGCCGGGTGAGATCGCGTGGATGGACCGCGGAGAACCCCGGGGTCGTAGACCCCGGCTACAGAATCCTTCGACGGACAGTTAGCCGGGAGGCAATGATGCCGGCGGCGTCGCCGCGGAGGCTTTCTGGTAGGGCGAAAAAAAACTGCCCAGCAGCTTCGGCTGCGTGGCAAAATTCAGGTGCAGCCGGCTGCCCAGCGCCCGATGGCGCCCGACCACGTCGAGTTCGTGCCCGGCCGTGGCGCAACAACCCTGCAAGCCGGCAGGCGAGGCCACGCTCCACCGCGAATTCAAATAACCGCGCAGCGCCAGGGGCGACGGGCCTAGCCACGTGTCGCCAGCCAACGTCAGCTCCAACGGCGTCGGCGGCGCCGGCGAGGCCTCGAAACGGGCCGTAGCCTGCAAGGCCCCGACCATGGGCCAGGTCTGGCCGTCGGCAAGCTCGATCTGTTGGCACAGATAGGCCAGCCCGCCCGATTCGGCGTACATCCGCTTTCCGCAGCAGAGGTGGTTCTTCAGGGCCAGCATCATGCAGTCGTTTTCGGCCAGCGTGGCGGCGTACAGCTCGGGATGGCCGCAGCCGATGTAGACCACGTCGGCGCCCGGCGGCAGCCGCTCGTCGCGCAGCGGCGAGAAATCGGTGATCGTCGCGCCCCCCGCTTCGAGCATGTCCAGCGCGTCGGGAAAGTAGCAGTAGAACGCGTCGTCGTAGGCCACGGCCACGTGCAGCGGCTGGCCCGTCGGCGGCATGTCCGCCTCGACAATCCGGCAGCACGGAAAGCGGCGCCGCGCGGCCAGGCTGTAAATCCGCTGCGGATCGGCGTGCCGCAACAGCTCGTCGCCCAAGGCCCGGCACAGCTCGATCGCCGGCGGCCGCCCGGGTGGCAAGGCTGCGATCGCCTCGCGCAGCACGGCCACTTCGCCCAACGCGCCCACGACCGGCACCTGCCATAACATTTCGAACTGGGTCTGGAACCGCGCCAGCTCGGCCGCGTCGCGCACGCCGTCGAGCAGCAGCCCCTCGATCGGCTCGCTCCGCGCGGGCAGGCTGCACGGACTGACCTGCCGCACGTCGACCACCGCCAGGCTCGGCAGGTCGAGCCAGCGGCAGAGCGTCGCCAGCTCGCTGCCGGCGGCCGAAGCCATGCAGGGCGGCGCCGCGAAGCTGCCGTCGACCACGGCCACGTCGCTCGCGCGGCACCCGCGCACGAAGACCGACCGGCACGCCTCTTCGCTCATCAGCCAGCTATCGAGCTGACGCGGCGGGCGTCCGGTGATGGTCGTGGCCCCGTCGTGCGCGGTGAAGCAGGCCCGCGAAAGAAAATGTTGCACTCGCAGTCCGCAGTGCTCCAGCGCGGCGAGCACGGCCCACAGCATGGGCGTGCGGTCGGTTTGCGGCTGGATCGAGGCGATCGCCAGGCGTGGCAACTGCGGCATGGTACGGCTTCGAGCCTGGGGGGCCGGCCACAACAGTTTGCGGCAGCACGAGTTGCAGGTTGTGACGCTGTGGGCAATTGTTAGTCACCGACCCCGCGTCGGTCAAGCTGTCGCACGCCGCACTCGCGGGGCGAAGAAGAGGGGGCGCCCCTGCGTCGGGTGCGCCCCCTCGAAGACAACCGCATTTCCATGCGAGCGGCCGCTCGCGCGCAGCCGCGCGAAACCGCTCACTCCTTCAACAGCACGAAGTGCTGGGCACCTGCCTGGTTGCGAACCAACAGGACAATCCCGTTTTTGAGCGTCTCGTGCTTCATGGCCGCCTCGAACTCCTGGGCACTCTTGACCCAGGTCTTGCCGACCTTCAAGATCAGCATTCCCTGGCGGAGGCCCTCTTCGCCCGCCGCCTTGTCGGGATCGACCTTGGTGATGACGACACCATTGGTGCCCTCGACGCCCAGCGAATCGGCCCGCTCGGGAGTCAGATCGGCGACTTCCAAGCCGACCTCATCCGACTCGAAGGTCGATGAACTTTCGGGCGTCGCGCGGCCCGGACGGCCCGCGCGTCCCGCGACTCCCAGGTCCTTGGGCATGGCCTTGGGCGTGACGTTCAAGGTGACGGTCTTGCCGTCACGGACGACCTCGACTTCCTGGGCCGTGTCGACGGGGGTCCGCTCGACGATGCTCTGCAGGTCGCTGCGGTCCTTTACCGGATGACCGGCAAACTTCGTGACCACGTCGCCCGGCTCGAAACCGGCTTCAGCCGCCGGCGTCTTCGGCAGGACTTGCGTCACCAGGGCTCCATGGCCGTACTGGGTGCCGAACTTCTCGGCCATTTGCGGGTCGAGCGATTCGTCGAGACTGACGCCCAGCCAGGCCCGTTGCACGGAGCCCTTGTTGATCAACTGGGTCGTGACCCACTTGGCGACGTTCACCGGGATGGCAAAGCCCAGCCCGTTGAAGCTGCCGTTATTGCTGGCGATGGCGGTGTTGATGCCGACCACTTCGCCGCGCAGGTTGATGAGTGGACCACCGCTGTTGCCCGGGTTGATGGCCGCGTCGGTTTGCAGAAACCGGGCCCGGCTGGCCGAGTGCCCCAGCTCGCGTCCGACGCCGCTGATGATGCCCGAGCTGACGGTCTGCTCAAAGCCGAACGGGTTGCCGATGGCGATCACCCAGTCGCCGACTTTCAGCTTGTCGGAGTCGCCCAGCGCGAGGGCCGGCAGCGTGCCGGCGCCCCGGATATGGATGACGGCCAGGTCGGTGTGGACGTCGGTCTTGATGTCTTCGCCTTTGAACTCGCGTCCGTCGGCCAGGCGAACCGTGACTTCATCGGCTCCCTCGACGACGTGATTGTTCGTCAGCACGATCCCCTTGCGGTCGATGATCACGCCCGAGCCCATGCCTTCGCGGCGGGGCATCTGGGGAGTCAAGCCCTCGGGGTTGCGGCCGTTGAACAGGTCTTCGAAGGGCGTGCCCTTGAAGGGGTTCTCGCCGCGGCCAAAGGGGCTTTCGCCATGGCCGTCGCCATTGCGGTTGTGCGCGACCGTGTGGGTCTTGGTTCGCGAATGGATCGTCACCACGCAGGGCATGGCGATCTCGGCAGCATCGCTGAATGCGGAAGAGAGCTCCTGGGCAAAGCGAAGCGCCTGGGGATTGACTTCCTTCTTCGCTTCCTGCCCGATGGCGCCGCTGCGCATCAGCAAGCCGCCGGTGCCGAAGGCCGCCAACAGGGCAAGGGCAACCACGAGGCGTGAATTGCCGCGAAACCGACTGATGGACATAACTGTCCCTCCTTGAGAATAAGGCTGGTGTAAGTGGAGTTGTTCAGAGGTGGGTTGCGATTCGTCGTGTGGGCGCCGATGGCCCTAGTTTTGAAATACGCTGGCTGGGGGAAGGCGGTTCGGCCGACTTGGGTTCGTTAGGGGGGGCGTGATGGTTAAAATTTGCCAATCCCGCACAAATCGTACGGAGTGGCGCGGGCAAAGGCCACCCCGATCGGCCACCTGGCAGGCGACGATCTCAGATTGACAAAAACTGGTTCGTTGGCTAGGGTTACGTTTAGAAGTCCCACCCGCATCCGCTGTTAGAATAAGGTAGCTTGCGATGCCGCACACCGTCCGTTCGACCCCGACGGACGCCCAGGTTCCCGAGATGGAGCGCTGCGAGCGGCGCATCGGTTACACGTTTCGCGACAAGTCGCTGCTCACGGCGGCCTTGACGCATGCCTCTGGCGCCCAGCATCGGCTGGCTTCGAACGAACGGCTCGAGTTCCTGGGCGACGCCATCCTGGGCGCCGTCGTCTGCGAGCTGCTCTACCGCCAGTATCCCGACTACCTGGAAGGCGACTTGACCAAGATCAAGTCGGTGGTCGTCAGCCGGCAGACGTGCGCGAAGATCAGCGAGGCCCTGGGGCTGCAGGAATTCCTGATCCTCGGCAAGGGCATGACGTTCGCATCCCAGCGTACCGCCGTCGCTGTTGGCCGACGTCTTCGAATCGCTGGCCGCGGCCATCTATCTCGACGGCGGCGACTCGGCGGCCCGTGGGTTCATCGAGCGGTACATGGGGCCGGAAATCGAACTGGCCGCCGCCGGCGAGTTGGGCGGCAACTACAAGTCGCTGTTGCAGCAGATGGCCCAGCGCGAGACACGGCTCGACGCCCACCTATCAACTGCTCGACGAAAAAGGGCCCGACCACAGCAAGTGCTTCAAAATCGCCGCGCAGATCGGCCGCACCCAGTATCAGGCCGCCTGGGGCCGCAACAAGAAAGAAGCCGAACAACGCGCCGCCCGCAACGCCCTGTCCGAGTTCAATGGCGAACCCGTGCCGTTCCCGTCGGATTGATTTGGGCCGGAATGCCGGCTTGGCAATCCGCGAGTTGGCGGCATGCAGTGCGCAAAAAATAGGGGCGCTCGAAATCAGGCATCGAGCGCCCCTTTCTCGTCGGTTCTAGCCGGGCGAAGGCCGCCACTGCGACCCTCGCCTGCGGTGCGCCTTACTTCTTCTTCTGGCGCCCTTCTTCTTCGTGGTCGCTTTCTTCTTGGCTGCTTTCTTCTTCTTGGCCACCGTACGTCCTCCTAACTTCGTGTCGGCGCTGGCCGCGGTCGGTGCCGAGCTGGGGACGGCCTCGTCGATCGGCTCACGCGCCAAATTGACCAAACCAACTCGTTTGGTTGAACCTCATATTACGTACCCGCGCAAAAATTACAAGTTCAATTTTGCATTTCGCCACAAGAGAATTTTCAGGCGCCTTCTCTCGCCACGCGGGCCATCGACCAGCCGCCGCGCGCTGGCGCGCCAGGTTCAGTCCAACTTGCGGCGCCTGAGCAACAAGCTGTTGCTCACTACCGACACGCTGCTGAGCGCCATGGCCATGGCTGCCGCCACCGGCGGCAGTCGAATACCCGCCACGTGCACCAGCGCTCTCGGCGGCCAGCGGAATGAGCAGCAAGTTGTAGCCGAACGCCCAGCCGAGATTTTGCTTGATCGTGCGCAAGGTCGCGCGCCCCAGGGCCAACGTGCGGCCCACGGCCCGCAGGTCGTCGCCCGTGATGACGACGTCGGCCGTTTCGATCGCGATGTCGGAACCCGAGCCGATGGCGATTCCCACGTCGGCCGCGGCCAAGGCCGGCGCGTCGTTGATGCCGTCGCCCACCATGGCCACGACCTGGCCCGCGCCGCGCAGCCTGGCCACCACCGCCTGCTTCTGATCGGGAAGCACTTCGGCCAGCACCGTATCGATGCCCACTTCGCGCGCCACGCGGTGGGCAATCGTGCGGTGATCGCCCGAGAGCAGCACGACTTTCACGCCCAGCGCCTGCAGCTCGTCGACCGCCTCGCGGGCGTGGGGCGCGATCACGTCGGCCAGGCAGATCACGCCCAAGTAGCGCTGCCCTGGGCCACGACCAGGGGCGTCTGTCCGCTGGTGCGCATGGCCGCCACGTCGGCCTGGCTGCGGGCCGGAAAGGCAATGCCGCGGGGGGCCAGGATCTGCTCGTTGCCGACCAGCAGATCGCCGTTGGGCCCCGTGGCGCAAATGCCTTGCCCGGGAACGATTTCCAGGTTACGGGCCGGCGGCAGCATGAGCCCCTTGGCCTGGGCTGCCGCAACGATCGGCTCGGCCAGCGGATGGCGACTGAGCTGTTCGACCGCGGCGGCGGTGGCCAACAGGTCGTCGGCCTTGATGCCCTCGGCCGGCAGGATCTGAACTACCTTGGGCTTGCCGCGCGTCAGGGTGCCGGTCTTGTCGAACACCACGGTGGTCGTGCGTCCGGCCAGCTCCAGCGCGCATGCGCCTCTTTGACGAGGATGCCTAATTCGGCGCCGCGGCCGCTGGCCACGAGAATCGCCGTGGGCGTTGCCAGGCCCAACGCGCACGGACAGGCCACGACCAGCACCGCCACGGCGCACTCGACGCCCATCGGCCAATCTCCGGCCGCGCCCCAGGCCACTCAGCGCCACCGCCGCTGCGGCCAGCACGCCGGGCACGAGCCACGCCACGACCCAGTCGGCCAGCCGCTCGACGTCGGTCTTCGATTCCTGCGCCGCTCGACCAGCTCGATGACTTGCGCCAGTGCCGTCTGGCCGGCGGTGCGGACGACGCGGGCCGCCAGCGCCGCCGACAGGTTGATCGTGCCGGCCAGGATGCGGCTGCCGGGGCTCTTGTCGAGCGGCATCGACTCGCCGGTCAACCACGATTCGTCGACGCTCGAGCGGCCCGAAGTGACGAGCGCGTCGAGCGGCACGCGCTCGCCCGGCCGCACGACGATCGTTTCGCCCACGGCCACTTCGGCCGGCGACACCGTCACGATCTTGCCGGCCCGCTGCACGTTGGCCGCCGGCGGCGCCAATTCCAGCAGCTTGCGAATCGCCAGCGAAGCGCGACCCTTGGCGCGGGCTTCGAGGTAACGGCCCAGCGTGATCACGGTCAGGATGATGCCGGCGTCCATCAGGTGCATCGTCGACATGCCGCCGCTCGCGCCGTAGGCATGCAGCGCCTCGTACGCGCCGGACGCGTAGGCGGCCGTGGTGCCGATGGCCACGAGCGTGTCCATATTGGTGCCCAGCCGGCGAGCGCGGTGCAGTGCTCCGAGGTAGAACGGCCAGCCGACGTAGGCCTGCAACAGCGTGGCGCACGCCAACTGCTCCCACAGCGGATTCCATAGGGCCATGGGCCGCGATTCGCCGAGATACGTCTCCGCGACGATCGGCACCAGCAACAACACGCTCCACAACAGCCGCCAGCCCCAGCGGGCCGCCTCGCGGGCTGCGCGGGCCGTGGGGTCGGCGGGCCCGCTGGCCGCGCGGTCGTAGAGCGTGGCGTGGTAGCCGGCCCCGGCGACGGCTTCGACCAAAGCGGCGGCGTCGGCCTGGCCCGGCTCGAAGCGGACCACGGCCTGGTTGGTGGCCAGGTTGGCGTGCGCGCTTTCGACGCCCGGCACCGCGGCCAGGGCTTTTTCGACGCGGCCGATGCAACTGGCGCAGTGCATGCCTTCGATGTCGAGCAGGAATTCGCCTTCGCGGCCGGCCGAGGGCGGCACGTCGTCTTCGGGCGCTGCCTGCCACCTGGCCGCCGGCATCACCTCGGTCGTCGAGCTCCCGGCGGTGGCCGGGCGTTTGCTCGTGGTCGAGCTCTTGGGGCCCGCCGCGGGGGTTCGCGGCGCACCCGGCAATGGCGGCGGCACGGCACGAGCGGCCGCGGCCGAACCGTGCTTGGGCGGGAACATGTCGGCGTCCATCGCCATCGTTTCAGTCATTGGCACGACCGTATAGCCGGCCCGCGCGACGGCCGCCGACAATAGTTGGTACGGGGGCAGGCGCCTTGCGACTCGACGACGGCCTTGCGATCGCGCAGGCTGACCTTCGCCGATCGCACGCCGGGAACCTTTTCCAGCGCGTCGGTCAGCGTGCGCACGCAGTGCTCGCACGTCATTCCGTCGATTGGCAGCTCGATTCGTGCCATGAACGTGGCGTTCCCTCGTCAAAACCCTGGCAACCCGCCCGCGCTCCACCCGTGCGCGGGCCGCTGCCGGGCAGGACAATAAGAAGTATACGACCCGGGGGCAACGGCCGAAACAACGCCCGGCGTGCGGTGCGCGGTCGCCATCGCGGCAAGCGGCCGATGGCCTGGCGGCTCCGCGTCTGGCAGAATACGGGCACGCCGTCCCACCGAAACGCGAGAGAAGTGATGATTGCGGAAGTGATTTCGATCGGCGACGAACTGACCAGCGGGCAGCGGCTCGACACGAACAGCCAGTGGCTCAGCGAGCGGCTGGGCGAACTGGGCGTGCGGGTCGTTTACCATTCGACCGTGGCCGACGACCTTGAGGCCAACGTTTCCGTGTTTGCGCGGCCATCGATCGCGCCGACGTCGTGGTGGCCACCGGCGGGCTGGGACCCACGGCCGACGACCTGACGCGCGACGCCCTGGCGGCCGTCTCGGGCCGCGAGCTGGTGCTCGACGAAGCGTCGCTCGAATACATCCGCGGCCTGTTCGCCCGCCACAAGCGCGACATGCCCGAGCGAAACCGGGTGCAGGCCCTGTTTCCTGCCGGCAGCCAGATCGTGTTCAATCCGAACGGCACGGCGCCGGGCATCTGGCTCGACGTCGCGCGTGCCGGGGGCGGGGCGTGCCACGTGTTCGCCTTGCCCGGCGTGCCGGCCGAAATGTTCGAGATGTTTCGCCAGAGCGTGGCGCCGGCCATCGCCGCATTGACCGGCGCGCAAGCGTGATCCGGCACCATCGTCTGAAGTGCTTCGGCGCCGGCGAAAGCCACGTCGAGCAGATGCTGCCCGACTTGATTCGCCGCGGTCGCCAGCCGTCGGTGGGCATCACCGTACACGCGGCCACGATCACGCTGCGCGTCACGGCCGCCGCCGCCACGGCCGAGGCGTGCCGCGCCGCCATGGAGCCCACGCTGGCCACGATCCGCGAGAAACTCGGCGCGCTCGTGTTCGGCGAGGAAGACGATGAGCTGGAAGACGCCACGATTCGCCTGCTGGCCGAGCGCGGCCAGACGCTGGCCACGGTCGAACTGGGCACCGGCGGCCAGTTGGCCGAGTGGCTGGCGCGTCGCCGACGGTGGCCGCGGCAGTTATTTGGGCGGGCAAGTCATTCACGCCCCGCGAATGCTGGAAGCCTATTTGGCTGACGCGCGCGACCTGGTAGCCAGCCATGGCGAGCTGTCGCGCGAGGTGACCGAGGCGCTGGCCGGTCGCTGCCGCCAGCAAACCGGCGCCGACTATGCCTTGGCGATCGGCCCCTTTCCGCCCGCCGGCCCGAAGCGGGCCGACACGCCCTATCACTTCGCCCTGGCCACGCGCGACAAGGTGAGCGTCAAGGCCTCGACGCTCCTGGGCCACCCCACGATCTGGATTCCCCGCGCCGGGAAAAGCGCCCTGAACCTGCTGCGGCTGACGCTGTTGGGCGAGCTGTGAGCAGGCGCGTCGGGGCGCGTCAATTGCCCGCCGTCTTGCTGGTGGCGGGATTCTCGGCGGGCTTCGGCGCGGCGAAGCTCTTGAGCGGCTTGTCCGCGTCGATCTGCCACACCAGCAGGACGCTGTCCTGGCCGCCGGCGATGGCAATCTGGCCGTCGGCGCTGACGGCTGTCGAATACATGAAGTCGCCGCTGCCGGCGTACGAGCGCACCACTTTACCGTCGTCGGAGTTCAGTTCGCGCACGCTTCTTGTCGCCCGACGAGGCCAGCAGCCGCGGCTGGGCGCCGACGAACCGCACCGAGGTGATCTCCTTGCCGAAGGGGGCCGTGGTGCGAATCTGGTCACCGGTCGTGAAGTCCCACAGCTTGATCACGTTGTCGGCGCCGCAACTGGCCAGCACTTTGCCGTCCCACTTCCAGGCCACGCCCAGCACGTGGTGCGTGTGGCCCTCGAACGACTTGACGTGCTCGCCGGTGGCTGCGCGAAACACCTTGACGAAGCGATCGGCCCCCGAGGAAGCCAGGTATTGGCCGTCGGGCGAAAACTTCAGGCCAAAGATCGTGTCGCTGTGCGCGTCGGGGATGGCCCGCACCAGCGAGCCGTCAGCGACGTTCCAGATTTTCAATTCGCCCGAGCGCGAGGGCTCGCCGCCGCCGGTGGCCAGCCATTTGCCGTCGGGGCTGAAGTCGAGCGCGATCACGCGGTCGACAAAGGTCGTCGGATCGTCGGCGCTGCCGATCGTCCGCTCGAGCGTCCAGGCGGGCGTCTGATTCCAGAGCGTCACGCCGCCGTCGGCCGCGGCCGAAACGAGCGAGCCGTCGGGCGCGAAACCGGCAGCCACGACCGCGGCCTTGTGGCCGGCGAACGTTTCGACCGGCGAGCCGGAGTCGGTGGTCCAGGTGCGCACGAGATTATTGTCACCGGCACTGGCCAGCAGCGCGCCGTCGGGCGAATAGGCCAGCGCCCGCACCGGTTTCTCGGCGGCGGCCGCGGCTTCGGCGGCGGCTTTGTGCTCGGCTTCGACCTTGGCCAGCGCGGCTTGCGCGGCAGCGAGCGCTTGTTCGGCCAGGGGAACGTCGGTGACGGCCTTCTTGATCGCGGCGACCGCGGCCGTGGCGGCCTGGTCGGCCGCCATGCTGGCCGCCTCGGCGGTCGTCGATTCCTGCGTGGCTTTGGCCAGCGCGGCAGCGGCATCGGCCACCTTCTTTTCAAGCTCCTTGACTTTCTTGTCGGCTTCGTCGGCTGCCGTCTTGGCCTCGCTGGCGGCTTTGGCCAGGTCGGCGTTGCCCGCCTCCTTGTCGGCGGCGGCCTTGGCTTGAGCTGACTTTTCCGTGACGGCTTTGGCGGCCGCGGTGGCGTCGGCCAATTCCTTGTCGGCGGCGGCCTTGGCGTCGGTCGGCGCTTTCACGGCGGCAGCCTTTTCGGTTTTGGCCTTGGCGGCGGCTTCCTTGGCCGTAGTGGCCGCGGTCAGCGCGGCGGCCGTGCTGATGATCTTGGCCTCGGCGTCGGTCGAGGCTTTCTGGTCGTCGGCTACCTTGGCCGCGGCGGCAGCCTTGGCGCGATCCAACTGCGCGACTTGGAACTGGCTGCGGAAATCGCCCTTCATCGCCGCCAAAGGCTTCTTGTCGGGCGTGGTCCAGGGCTGGCCGTCAGCAGCGTTCCACAATTTGATCGCGTTGTCGGCCCCGGCCGAGGCGATCTGCTGCCCGTCGGGGCGCACGGCCAGCGCCGTCACCGCGGCGCCATGCTTGATTTCGCGAATCTGTTTCTTCTCGCCGAGGTTCCACTGGCGGACGGTGCCGTCGGCGCTGGCCGAAACGAGCTGCGACTTGTCGCTGGGCGAGGCCACCAGGGCCGTGACGGCGCCCGCGTGGCCAGCCAGTTCGCCTGAGGGTTGAAACGCTCCGCCGGCTTCGGTCGGCAGCGCCCACAAGCGAATCAGGTTGTCGCCACCGCCGGCGGCCACTTGCGAACCGTCGGCCACCAGCGCCAGCGCGCGACCGGCGCGGGCGTTTCCACCTGCGCTACCGCCGCGCCGTCGGCCACGTTCCACAAGCGAACCGTCTTGTCGGCCGAGCCCGAGGCGAACTTCGAGCTATCCGGCAGAAACCGCAAGCTGGTTACCGCGGCCGAATGGCCGGCCAGGGTTTTGGGATCCTTGCCCACGGCCACCTCCCACAGCTTGATCGCGCCGGAGGCTTCGCCCGTGGCGGCCCATTTGCCGTCGGGGCTGATGGCCAGCGTATCCGTGCCGGCCGCGCCACCGGCCAGGTCGGCCTTGTGAACGTCGTGTGGGCGGCGCCACAGCTTGACCTGGCGATAACCGCCAGAGGCCAGCAGGTCGCCGTCGGGGCTGAAGGCCAGCGACTGCACCAGGTCGAGGTGCGCGACTCCCTGGTTCTCGTACAGGCCCGACTTCACGAGCGACGGATCGGTCAACCGGGTGACGAGCTGCCCGGAGGGAACGTGGTAAACAAAGATTTGGTTGGCCCGGCCGCAAGCGGCGTACTGGCCGTCGGGGGTGATGGCCACGGCGTAGATCGGGTTCATGCCCGGCGGCAGCGGCTGCCATTGGATGGGCCGCGCGGCGGAGACTTCGCCGGTGGCGCCCTGATCGATCCACAGCTTGATGAGGCCGAGCTGATCGCTGGTGAAGTTGACGGCGCCGGCGCTGTTGTCGGCCGGCGGCATGAACGGCTCTTCCAGGTGCGAGGCGGCCTTCAGCAGCAGGCTTTCGCCGCTCTTGCCGGCCACGACGGCCGGGCCGGAATCGCCCCCCTGGAGAATTGTCTGCGGCGTTTCCAGGTTGAGCGCGTTCTCGGCCTTCTTGGCGTTGTGGCAGGCCAGGCAGTTCTTGGCCAACAGCGGCAGGACCTCTTTCTCGAAGTCGACCGCCCCCTCGTGCTTCACCTCGCCGATCGCGATCGGCTTCGCATCTTCCGCCCACGCCGCGGCGGCGAAGCTCATCGAGATGGTCAACAACACGACGCGGAGCGGGCACGAGGCATTCACGGTTCGTCACCTGCGGGGAGGGATCTTGCCTGGATTCGTGGGGAGGGACGCCAAAGCGTGTCGTTTGAGCCGCCAGGGCTCGGTGGGTCGTCTGCAGGCAGTCGCGCCGCGGCCGCTTGGGCGGGGCGGGCGCCGCGACGCGCGGCCTTATCGTTCTAGGATAGTCACCGCGATCGCCTCGGTGGGAATTACTTGGCCGGCTCTAACAAGCTGGGGGGGTGCGACGCGAGGTTTGCCCGACGCGTGCTTCCGCACTGCCGGACGAGCCAGCAGCGGCACCCGGCGAACACTAGTGATTGAACAGGAATTCCTTGGTGTTCAACAGGGCCCAAAGAATGTCCTCGTAGGCGAGCTTTTCGTCCTTGGCCTTGGAGAGGTGCTCCATGGCCACGGCCGTTTCGTCCGGCTGAGGAAGCCGCGAATAGACCCGCAAGTAAATGTCGCGGATCTTGTCTTCGCGCGAGGTCTTGGTATCGGCCGCCAGTTGGGCGGCCCGGCCGCCGGCGGCCGACAGCTTGCCCTGCACTTCCGAAGAGTTCAGCAAATGCAGACTCTGCGCCAAGTTGGCCTCCGACGACCGCTCGCACTCGCAGGCGCTGGTCGACTCGGGCCGGCCAAACACGGTGAGGAAGTACGAATTGAAGCCGTTGTCGGGCAGTTGCACGGCGCGGGTCGACGTCGGCACGCCGCCAAAGCCGGTCTTCGACTCGGTCACCTGGTCGATGGCGTCCAGCAGCACTTCAGCCGGCAGCCGCTTGGGATAGTAGCGCGAGTAGTTCTGCTTGTCGTTGGCGTTGTAGTCGTTGGGCGTCGAGGCCAACTGATAGACCTGCGACGTGCAGATCGTGCGGATCAGGTCCTTGAGGTTGAAGCCGTCGTCGATGAAATGTTTGGCCAGGCCGTCGAGCAGCTCCTGGTTCGTGGCCGGGTTGGTCACCCGCATGTCGTCTTCCGGGTCGACCAGCCCGCGGCTGAAAAAGTGTTTCCAGTAGCGGTTCACCAGGGCTGGCGCGAAGAACCTGTTGTCCTTCGACACCATCCAGTCGACCAGCGCCTGGCGCGGATCGTCCTCGGTCGAGATCGACGCGGGCTTGGCGCCCAGGCCGGTTGGAGGCACGGCTTGCTGGGTCTTGGGATTGGTGGCACTGGCCGTGCCGCGGTTGTAGACGACGCGGTCTTCGCCGATCTGCACGCCGGGCTTGCGCTGCATCCGCGAGAAGAAGGCGGCAAAACCGTAGTAGTCCTGCTGGCTCCACTTCTCGAACGGGTGATGATGGCAGCGGGCGCACTGGATGCGCAAACCCAGGAACAACTGCGCCGTGTCCTCGACCTGTTCGTTGGTGTCCTTCACCTCGCGATACCAGGCGACCGGCGGATTCTGGCCGATCTCGCCCGTGGCCGTGAGCAACTGCCTCACGATCTGGTCGTAGGGCAAGTTGGCGTGCAGGCTGTCGCGGATCCAGTCGTGAAAGATCCGCGTGCCGCGGGCATATGTCTCGTTGCGGCGGCGATTGCGCAGGATCGAGTTCCACTTGTTGGCAAAATAGTCGGCATAGTCGGTGCTGGCCAGCAGCGTGTCGACCCAGGCCTCGCGCTTGGCCGGGGTCGTGTCGGCCAGAAACTTCTGCGTCTCTTCGCTGGTCGGCAGGCGGCCGGCAATGTCGATCGCCGCGCGGCGCACGAAGGTCGCGTCGTCACACACGGCCGACGGCGGCACGCCCAGGTTCTTCAACTTCTTGAAGACCAATTCGTCGATGAAGTTCTTCGGCTCGGGGGTGCTCTCGACCGGCACGCCCAGCGGGATCGTGGCGCGGAACACGCCGACCTGCCCCTGATAGCGGGCCATCACGGCAACGTCGCCGGTCAGATCGAGCGTCTTGACCAGACCCGTGGCGCTGACTTCGGCCAGCTCCGGGTTGTTGGGCTCGAACTTCACCGTGCCCGTCACGTCTTCCGTAGCGCCGTTCGTATAGTGGGCGATCACGAGCAACTGCTGCTGGCCGTTTTGGGGCATCGTCCGTTCGGTCGGAAAGACTTCGATGCGGGCCACGGTCGGATCGTCTGCATTGCCGTAGGGCATGCCCTGTTTGATCCACCGACGCATCAATCGATATGAATGCGAATCGACCTCCAGCCGGGTTCCGCCGCCGTGGGGCAGCTCGCCGATCGGCTTGAGCAACAACAGGCTCTTGTCGGGCGAGGCCGGGAACAGCCGCCGGCCGCGGCCTTCCTTCACCAGGTGCTCGAAATCCTCGGTTGGCTCGAAGCCCAAGAGCGACAGCTTGAAGCCATTCTGGCCGCTGGCCTTACCGTGGCAGCCGCCACTGTTGCAGCCGAGCTTGGTAAAGATCGGCACGATTTGATTGGGGAAGTTCACCAGCGGATCGTTGCCAAAATGCTCGACGGCCACCTTGATCGAGCCGGCCGGACCGGCGGCGCTCTTGGCCGTGATCGTCGCCGCCCCGTCGCCGCGAGGAATCACCAGCCCCGACTTCTCGACGGTCACGATGCCCTCGGGCGCCACCTCATAGCTGACCGAGCCGGTCAGGTCGCGCACCTGGCCGCTGGAGTAGTTGCCGCTGACGACCAACTGCCCTCGGGCATCCTGGCCATCGAGCTTGAAGCCGCCGTCGACGTTGCGTCCGCTGTCGATCACGACTTCGGCCAACTGGCCGGGATCGCCCAACCCGGGCGCTTTCAGCGGCTTGGCGTCGGTGGCCGAAGCAGTTGCGGCCAGAGCATTTGCGGCCAGCATCAGCGTGGCGGCCAGAGCCGCAATGGTTCGAGTCAATGCGTTGGTCATGATCCGCGTACTCCCAACGATGTTCGGGCGGGGCCACACTCTTCCATGTAAATCATGTGGCAGCAGGTAGGCGCCGGTGATTATCCCAAGCTATTAACGATCTTGCAAGCAAATTTAATGAACGGGCGTTGATATGTTTGCCGCTTGCTCGCTTGTCTTCAACTCGCACGGCGGGCGGCCGCGCACTCGGCGGGCCCCTCGCCTCGCGCACAACGAAAACCCCAGCAACACTTAAGAGCCGATAGCTGAGCGCCCGCGAATCGGCTATGCTGGCGCCATGAACCCTTCCAAGACACTCGCCCGCAGCCCTGAGCTGATGTCGGCGGCCGACACGTTGCTGCTGGTCGTCGATGTCCAGGAAAAGCTGATGCCGCTGATCGCCGACGCCAAGCGGATTCTCTGGAACCTGCGCCGCCTGCTCGACGGGGCCGAGGCCACGGGTCTGAAGACCCTGGCCACGGAGCAGTATCCGCAAGGGCTGGGCCCGACCGTCGGCGAGCTCGGCGCGCGGCTGGGCACGATCCCCAGCAAGGCGACCTTTAGCTGCGGCGGCTGCGAGCCCTTTGCCGAGCGGCTCGTCGAGTCGGGTGCCAGCAAGGTCCTGGTCTCGGGCATCGAGGCGCATGTGTGCGTGCAGCAGACGGTGTTGGACCTGCTGGCCGGCGGCTATCGCGTGTACGTGCCGGTCGATGCGGTCGGCTCGCGCTATGCGATCGACTACCAGACCGGGCTGCGGCGGATGGAATCGGCCGGCGCGACGCTGACCACCACCGAGTCGGCCCTGTTCGAATGGTGCCAGCAGTCCGGCACGCCGACGTTCAAGAAGATCAGCGCGTCGGTGCGCGAAAAGCCGCCCGAAGACTGAGGAACGCTTCAACGCTGAGGGACGCCGCGCGGTGCCCTCGCGAAGTTGGCGCCCGAAAACCACCCCTGCTTGCCAACCTTTCTCCAGGTACCCCGCTATGAACCGACCAAGCGTCGTAGCCCCGCCCTTGAACCCGCCGGTGAGAATCTTGATGGGGCCCGGGCCCAGCGACATCCATCCTCGCGTGCTGGCGGCGCTGGCCAAGGGAACCGTGGGGCATCTCGATCCTTATTACCTGGAGTTGATGAACGACATGCAGCGGATGCTGCAGGCGCTGTTCGTCACCACCAACCCGATGACGATCGCCGTCAGCGGCACCGGATCGGCCGGCATGGAAGCGGCGGTCGTCAACCTGATCGAGCCGGGCGACTCGATGGTCGTGTGCGTCAATGGCGTGTTCGGCGGACGCATGGCCGACGTGGCCGAACGGGCCGGCGCGAAAGTGACCAAGGTCGAAAAGCCGTGGGGCGAAGTGTTCGCGCCCGCCGATCTCAAGCCGGCGCTGGCCGCGGCCAAACCAAAAGTCATCGGCATCGTGATGGCCGAAACGTCGACCGGGGCCTGGCAGCCGATCGAAGAAATCGCAAAACTCGCGCACGACGCCGGCGCCATGATCCTGGTCGACGCCGTCACCGCGCTGGGCGGCGTGCCCGTGGAAGTCGACAAGTGGAACGTCGACGCGATCTACTCGGGCACGCAAAAGTGCCTCAGTTGCCCGCCGGGGCTGGCGCCGGTGTCGTTCAACCCGCGGGCGATGGAGACGATCCTGGCCCGCAAGACCAAAGTGCAAAGCTGGTATCTGGACGTGACGATGCTGGCCAAGTACTGGGGCGCGAGCGCGTCTATCACCACACGGCGCCGATCAACATGACCTACGCGTTGTACGAAGCCTTGCGGCTGGTCCACGAGGAGGGTCTGCCGGCGTGCTTCGCCCGGCACATGAAAAACCACCGGGCGCTGAAGGCCGGGCTGGCGGCGCTGGGCATCGAGTACACGGCCCAAAGCGGCCATCAACTGCCGATGCTCAACGCCGTGCGGATTCCCGAAGGCGTCGACGATGCCCGCGTGCGCGGCGGTCTGCTGGAGCGATTCGGCATCGAGATCGGCGGCGGCTTGGGCGCGTTCAAGGGCAAGGTGTGGCGGATCGGCCTGATGGGCTACGGGTCGCGCCCGGCCAACGTGTTCGTGCTGCTGGCCGCGCTCGAGCAACTGCTAGCCGAGCAGGGCCACCGCTTCGACCACGGCAGCTCGATCGCGGCCGCCACGGGGGAATATGCGGCGAAGTAATGCCGACAATGGAATGGACATGTGGGCCCGGCTCCGCGATACGCGAGCCCACCACGGCATCAGCCTGTGGGACGAACGCTCGATCGCGTACGCGTGGGGCCGTGATTCGCTGCACTATTCCTCGGACTGCGGCAGCGGCTTCACTTCGGGGCGGGGGCGGGCCAATATCGCGCCGTCGCCGCGGATTTCGAGCATCGCGCCGTCGGGCTGATCGAGCGTGCCGCCGTTCTGGGCCGCGTAACGCTTCAACTGCGAGAGCTTCTCGCGGGTCGGAGCTTCGCCGGGCAGGTCGGCGCCGGCGCACGGTGAACGTGCGTGCCGCCGCGCGTCACCAAATCAAAGATGTACTCCACGCCGCTGCGGCCCGGCTTCTGTCCGGCCGGAACGATCTGGACAATGCCCAGCGACTGCCAGTCGTCGGCCAAGGCCGCGGCGACTTGCGCCGCGCCGGCCACGGCCGGATCGCCCCAGCGGGTCCCCACCGGGCCGGTCGGCGTGGTGTGGATTTCGGCGATGTGCGGATACTTGTCGGCGTCGGCGGCCGAGAAATCTTGCGTCGGCAGCACGACCCCTTCGCCGTCCACCGGCAGCGCCGACTTGCCGTCTTCGATTTCCACCAGTGCCACCGGGCGGCGATAGATGACCGACACTTCGAGCCCAGCCGGGTAGCGCTTGCTCACCCGCTCGACGTGCGCCACCCACGGATCGGCCGCGAACGCGCCGGCCATCCGCACCGTCAATTCGTCATCGAGCAGCGATAACGGCCCGGCCAGGCTGGCATCGCGGAGCACGTCGGCCTTGATGTCGGAGTGAATCCAGGCTGGCATGGGCGTCAGCACGATCTTGGCCGGATCGAGCTGGTACTCGGCGCACGACAACACGTGGGCGCGGACTTGTGCCCACACGAAGTACGATCCCCCACCCACGACCAGCGTCAGCAGCCCGACCACGAGCGGCCAACGGCGGGCGGCCGCGCTCGGCTTGGGGCGGCCAGCGGCATCGGCGGCGTCGGGTTGTCGTTTCTTGGCACTCACGTTTTCGCACGCACGATGGTGATGGCTTACGCGCTGCCGCAACGCGCCGCTGCCGGCAGGCGGCAGTGGCGCACGAGGTGGTCGACGAGCGCCGGAAAATCGAAACCCGCCCGGCGGGCCGCCAGCGGCGCCAGGCTGCGCTCGGTCATGCCCGGCACGGTGTTGACTTCCAGCACCCAGGCGCGCTGTCGCTCGTCGAGCATCACGTCGACGCGCCAGCCCCGCGGTGCCCAGCGCCGCGCCGCGGCCAGCCCGACGCGCACGATCTCGGCTCGCGCCGCGCGCCAGCTCGAAGTCGAGCCGGTATTCGGTGAGCGAGCTGGCGTATTTGGCTTCGTAGGAGAAGATCGGCTCGGGCACGACGATTTCCAACAGCGGCAGCGGCCGGTCGTCGAGCACGGCCAGCGTGAATTCGCGCCCCCGCACCAACGCTTCGAAGAGCGCCAGGCGATCGACGCGCGCGGCCACGGCCACCGCCCGGGCCAAATCGCCCTCGCGATGAACCGGCGAAACGCCGATGCTCGAACCCTGTGACTCGGGCTTGACGATCAGCGGAAACCCAAGCGGCGCGGCGACGCGCGCCAGCTGTGCCGATGGCACGTCCACGTCGACCACCGCAAAGGCCGGCGTCGGCACGTTGCACTCGACGAACCGCCGCTTGGCGGCCGATTTGCTCATGGCCAGCCGGCATGCGCCTGGCCCGCTGCCGGTGTAGGCCACGCCCAGCGTTTCGAGCTGCTGTTGCACGCGGCCATCCTCCCCTGCCCCGCCGTGCAGCGCGATGAAGCACACGTCGACCGCGCTGCGGTCCACGTGCGCCGAACGGGCATTCGGCCGGATCGACTCGGCGGACGCGGTGCCCGGCGGCTGCCAGCCCAGCGGCAACGGCTGCGCCGCTGCGCAGGCTGACTTCGCGCTCCGGCGAATCGCCGCCCGCCAACACGACGACGTCGAGCGGGTCCGCGTCGAGCGCGCTCGATTGATGGCTTTCGAACATGGCATCCTCCTTGACTTGGTGCGCGTGCTGGCCCGTTGCCACGAGCCCGCGGGCCGCCGCGTCGTCGCGGCTCACCAGATTTCGATCTCGGTCTCCAGTTCGATGCCCAGTCGGTCGAGCACCCGCTCGCGCACCCGCTCGATCAGCTTGAGCACGTCGGCCGTGGTGGCGCCGGGGTCGGCGACGATGAAATTGGCGTGCCGGTCGCTGACTTCGGCCTGACCTTGGCGGGCGCCCTTCAAGCCGGCTTGTTCGATCAGCATGCCGGCGCTCATGCCGCGCGGGTTCTTGAAGATGCAGCCGGCGCTCTGATGGCCGAGCGGCTGGTTGGCCTTCTTGACGATCCACTGTTTCTGCATGCGCTTGGTGAGTTCTTGCGGATCTTCGCGTTCCAGCTCGAACTGGGCCGAGAGGATCGCCAGCTCGTCGAGCGAGCTTTCGCGGTAGGCGAATACCAGTTCTTCGCGGCTGCGCTGGAGGATCTCGCCGGCGCGGGTCATGACCGTGGCCTGGCAGGTCCATTGGCCGATATCGCCGCCGCGGCTGCCGGCGTTGCCGTGCAGCGCGCCGCCGACGGTGCCGGGAATACCGACCAGCGTTTCCAGCCCGGCCAGTCCCTCGCGCACGGCCGAGGAGATGGCCTGTCCCAGCTTTGCGCCGCCGCCGGCCGTGACGACTTGCTTGTCGACCGTGATTTCGCCGAAAGCCCCAGCCGCCAGGCTGACGACCATGCCCGTCACGCCCTCGTCGCGCACCAGGATGTTCGAGCCGCCGCCCAACAGCCGCACGGCCAGCCCCTCCTGACCGGCGCGGCGCACGAGCGACTGCAGCTCGTCGACGCTCGTTGGCTCGGCGAAGTACTCGGCCGGGCCACCCAGTTGGAACCAGGTGTGCGGCGCCAGCGGCTCAGCCTGCTTGACGCAATGTTCGAATCCCTTGGCCAAGGTCATGCGCGACCTTTCCTATGTCGCCGGCGCCGAGCGTGACGAGCACGTCGCCCGCCGCCAGCGCGCGTTGAAGGTAGTGTCCGACCTCTCCCGTCGACGGCAGGTAGTGCACCTCGCGCCCGCCGGCAGCCGCTCGCTGGGCCAGTTGCTCGGCGGTCGTTTCGCCCGAGAGCCCCTCGGTTTCGCGAGCGCGGAAGATTCCCGTCACGATGATCTTATCCGCATTTTGCAGGCTGTGGGCAAATTCGTGCAACAGGTTTCGCGTCCGCGAGGCCTGGTGCGGCTGAAACACGCACCACACCCTCCGTCCGGGGAACATCTGCCGCACCGCTGCCAGCGATGCCGATACCGCCGTCGGATGGTGGGCATAATCGTCGACGATCGCTAGCGGGTCTCCCTCGGCCACCAGCTCCAGCCGCCTCGACAGCCCGCGAAACCGCTCCAGCCCCTGGCGGATCGCGCTGCCGTCGGCGCCCGAGTGGCTGGCCAACGCCGCGGCCGCCAGGGCATTGTAAACATTGTGGACGCCCGGCACGGCGCAGCTTGACGTCGCACACCAGGCGGTCGCGGCAGCGAATTCGCAGCCAGTACAGCCCGCGGCGCTCGCGCAGCTCGGTCGCCCGCCAGGTGGCCGCCGCCGACAACCCGAACGACTCGCAGGCGCAGGCCACGTCGGCCGTGGCGGATCGCGTGGCCGGGCAATCCGCGCGTACCAACAACACGCCGTCGGCGGGCAGCGCCTGGGCGAACTCGGCGAAAGCCGCCTCCAGTTCGCGCTTCGAGCCGAAGCAGTCAAAATGATCGGCCTCGATGCCCAGGATCACGCCCAAGCGTGGTTTCAAGAAGCGGAAGTTCGCTCGATACTCGCAGGCCTCGGCCACCAGCCAGCGTCCGCCTCCCAGCCGCCCGCCGGTGGTGCGCCCCAAGGGGGCCGCGCCACAGATCACGGTCGGGTCGAGTCCGGCGGTGGCCAGGATCTCGCCGGCCATGGCCGTGGTCGTGCTCTTGCCGTGCGTGCCGGCAACCGCCACCCCGCTTCGCTCGGCGAACAGCCGGCCGAGCATCTGGGGATAGCTGAGCGTCTCGATTCCCAATTCGCGGGCCCGCAACAGTTCGACGTTCCCGCGCGCCACGGCGTCGCTGTAGACGACCATTTCCAGGCGGGCGTCGATCGCTTCGGACGCGTGGCCGGCGCGGACCGCGAACGGCAACCCGTCCAGTGCCTCGCGATTGGCGTCCGAGCCGCTGAGGGTCCAGCCGGCCGCCGCCAGGACGTCGGCCAGCGAGCGCATGCCCGAGCCGCCGATGCCGACCAGGTGGACTCGCCGCGCGTCGGCCGGGTCGGCGCCGCCGCGATCGAGAATCGAAAGACGCCGCCGGGGATTCGTGCCGTCCATGGCCCTGCCAGGGTGTGCGAGCGGTGCGGGATTTTGCGGGCGGGATCATACGGAGGACCGGCGCCGCGTGTCAATGCATGCTGCCGCTAGCAGGCAACGGTGGTTTCAAACAGCAAGGCAGCGAAGCGTAGGGCACTGCTGCCCCGTTAACCGTTGGACCTCTCGGGTGGCATTGGCATCTTGCCAGTGCTGCGCGGGCAGTGGTGATGCATCGCACTGGCGAGACGCCAGTGCCACGACACGCGCGCGGCAATATCTGGGGCACCCGGCACGTGCGTCAGGCGCTCGGTTGGCGGCGGGCGGCTACGATCGCGGTGATGGTGCGCACGATGCGTGCGGTGGCGTGGGGGCGGGCCAGGCGGGCGATGGCTTGCGCCATCTGGTAGCGTTCGGCGTGATCGCTGGCCAGCTCGACGACGGCCGAGGCCAGCCGGTTGTCGAGCCGACCGTCGGTTTGTCGCTCGTCGATCAAGCGGGCCGCGCCGGCGGCGACGAACACCTCGGCATTCTTGCGCTGATGGTCGTCGAGCGCGCGAGGAAACGGCAGCAGGATCGCCGGCACGCCGCTGGCAGCCAGCTCGGCCAGCGTGGTGCCGCCCGCGCGGCTGATGGCCAGGTGGCAGCCGCGCAGCAGCCGCGGCATGTTGTCAACGAACGGCAGCACGCTGGCGGTGATGCCCAGCCGCGCGTACAGTTCGCCGACCCGCGCCACGTCGCGCTGGCCGGTTTGGTGCACGATGTGCCAATCGCGCAAGGCTTCGCCGGCCTTGTAGAGCGCCAACGGCGCCTGCTCGTTGAGCGTTTGCGCGCCGCCGCTGCCGCCCAGCACGACCAGCTTGCGTTTCGAGCCGAGCCGATCGGGCAGTTGCCGCGCGGCAGTGCCCAGCTCGACGAACTCGCGGCGCAGGGGGTTGCCGGTCACGCGGACGCGGCTGCCCGACTTGAGTTGCGATTGAATGCCCTCGAATGCCGAGCAGATCAGCTCGGCGGCCGGCGCCAGCCAGCGCGTGGCCCGTCCCGGCACGGCGTTTTGTTCCAGCAGCACGAGCGGAATTCCCGCGCGCGACGCGGCGCGGGCGGCCGGCACGCTGGCATAGCCGCCCAGGCCCACGACCAGCGCCACGGATTGCTCGCGCAGCAAGTTTCGCGCGGCGTAATAGCTGGTGATATGGTCGGCCAGAAACGGGATTGCCTCACGAGCACGCCGCGGAAACGGCCGGCAGGCCAGCGCGATCGACTCGAAGCCGGCCGCGCGGACGTGGCGCGATTCCAGCGGCTTCCCGCCGCCGGCAAACGTGATCCGCATGCCGGGCACCGAGCGCACCAGCTCCTCGGCCACGGCCAGGCCGGGAAACAAGTGACCCGCGGTCCCGCCGCCGGCAAAGACGATATGTTCCGTGCAGTTTCTCATTGTTTCCTCGAGGCGGCCCGCTTCGATCGCGGCCGCTCGTCGGTTAGACACCCGTCGATTACCAATAGTTCGGCGAAATTTGGGCGTTCTTGGCGTTCGCGGACTGGCGGTCGACGTCCGTTCGTGTGCCACTGGCTCTGCCAGTGCTCGTAGACCCGTTTGAATCTGCACTGGCAGAGCCAGTGCCACGCGACACCGACTTCAACCGCTCGCTAGCGTTGAATTGCGCTCAGTTCGCGCGTTGCCCCGGCCCAATGCGTCTGTGACGGGGGACCCGTGGGCGTCTTCAGCGCCGCCAGCCCCGCCAGCGCGCACAGCGCGGCTGCGATCCAGAAGCGCACCACGATCTTGTCCTCGGGCCAGCCGGCCAATTGAAAATGATGATGCAAGGGCGCAGCGGAACACGCGCATGCCGAGCGCGCGAAACGACGCGACTTGCACGATCACGCTGATCGCCTCGACGACGAACACGCCGCCGATGATTGCCAGCAACAACTCCTGCCGCGCGATCACGGCCAACAATCCCAACAGTCCGCCCAGCGGCAGCGAGCCGGTGTCGCCCATGAAGACCGAGGCCGGGTGGCAGTTGAACCACAGAAAGCCGAGCAAGCTGCCGATCGTGGCCGCCGCGACGACCAGCATTTCGCCGGCGCCTTCGACGTGGGCGATTCCCAGATAGCCGGCCCACGAGGCGTGCCCGGCGGCATAAACGACGGCGGCCAGCGCGCCGCTGGCGCAAACGAGGCAGCCGCCGGCCAGGCCATCCAAGCCATCGGCCAGGTTCGCGGCGTTCGACGAGCCAACAATCACCACCGTGGCCAGCGGCACGAACAGCCAGCCCAGCTCAAGCTGCCCACCGACCAGCGGCAAACGCAGCGCGAAGTCGACGCCCGCGTCGCGGTGCACGTGAAAGATGGCCAGCGCCGCCGCCAGCGCGATTGCCGTTTGCGCGGCGAGCTTCGTCCGCGCGCGCAGACCGTGCGCCGCGGTCCGCAATTTGACCATGTCGTCGACCGCGCCCGAAGGCGGCCAGCGCCACGGCCGCGGCCAACACGATCGGCAGGTAAGCGTTCGACAGGTCGCCGCACGCCAGCGCCGCGATGACCAGCGTGGCGATGATGAACAGGCCGCCCATCGTGGGCGTGAACCGCTTGGCGGCGTGCAGGCGTTCGACTTCCGCAGAGCCGCTTTTGATCGGCTCGCGAAACCGCGCCTTGAGCCAGGCGATCGACCGCGGGCCCAGCGCCAAGGCGAGGGCGAAACTCACGCCGGCGGCCAAGGCCGCGCGGAGCGTGATCTTGCCCATTCCCAGGGCGCCACCGGGCCCGTGCCCGAGCATGGCGTCGAGCAGCCAGACTAACATTCGGCGCGGTCCTGTTGAATGATTGAACGCGCGGAGTCGAGGACGGCGGGATGAGCTGACGCCGGTTCGAGCCCGCTTGCCGAGGTGACGCCGGCCGCGGCGACCTGCTGGTTTTTGGCCAGCGGTCCGCGGCCGGCGGTGTTCCCTGAGCAACCGGAGCGGCGGTTCAAGACGCCGCCCCGGCGCTCAGTCTTGAGTCCCATCGCGAAGCACTTGCCGGAGCGGTCGACCCAGTAACCGCTGATTCCGGCAAGGTAATGCTCCTACCCAGGAGGGAGGGTAGTGTCGAGTTCCCGCAAACTCTACACCGACGATGGGACCCACATGTGTACGGTTCGTGAAGTGAATGGTTGAATTCAGGCCAGTTGCATGGCCTGGCCTGCGGCCAGCGCCTCGACGATCTTCTCCATGCCCAAGAGCCGCGACCCCTTGACCAGCACCACGTCCCCCTCGCCCAGCGCCGGGTTCCAGGCCTCGAGCAAATCTTGCGCGTTGCGATAGACCACGGTTCGCGCCGCCGACATGCCGGCCGCCCGTGCGCCGCTCACGACGTCGCGACCATGCTCGCCGCAAGCCACGAGCAGATCGGCGCCGCAGACGGTCACCACGTGCTCGCCGAGCTGGCGATGCAGCTCGTCGGCCATCGAACCCAACTCGAGCATGTCGCCGCAAACGACGATCCGCCGGCCGGGTGCATCGATATCGCGCAACAGCTCCAAGGCGGCCCGCATGGCCATTGGGCTGGCGTTGTAGGTGTCGTCGATGATCGTGGCGCCGCCGGCTCGTCTGATCTGGCAGCGCATCGGCGGGGCCTCGAAGTTGGCCAGCCCGCGGGCGATCTCGACGTCGGACAGTCCAAAGATGCGACCCACGGCCACGGCGGCCAAGGCGCTGGCCAGGTGATGGCGGCCCCACACGCCCACGGCCATGGCGGTCCCATCGACGGTGAATCGCAGGCGTCCTTGGCTGCTTTCGACGTGCGTGGCCACGACGTGATTGTCGAGCGCGCGGCCGAACCACACGGTCTTCGGCCGGCCAGCCGCCAGGCGGCGCAGCCGCTCGTCATCGCCGCACAGCACCGACCAGCCGCCGGGCTGCAGGTGATCCAGCAGCTCGAGCTTGGCCGCGGCCACCGCCTCGAGCGAGCCAAACCCGCCCAGGTGCGCGTTGCCCACCCGCGTGATCACGCCCACGTGCGGCGCGGCCAGGGCCGCCAGGCGACCGATCTCGCCCGGCGCGCTGGCCGCCAGCTCGAGCACTGCGAAATCGTCGTCCGGATCGATGGCCAGCATGCTCAACGGCACGCCGACGTGGTTATTGAAATTCTTCGGGCTAGCCGAGCCGTGAAACGACTCGGAGAGCACGGCGTGAATCATCTGCCGGGTCGTGGTCTTGCCGACGCTGCCGGTGACGGCGACCACGCGGCCGCTGGTCGACTGGCGATTCCAGGCTGCCAGCTTGTGCAAGGCCTCGACGGCGTCGTCGACCTCCAGGCTCCAGCAACCCGGCGCCGGCTGCACGTACTTGCGACCCACGACGACGCCCGAGGCGCCACGGTCGTATGCTTCGCTGGCAAACTCGGCGCCGTCGAAGCGGGTGCCGGCCAGTCCCCAAAAGACGTCGCCGGCGTGGACCTGGCGGCTGTCGGTCACGGCGCGGCCCACGCGGGCCAGCTCGCCTTGGGGCGGCGCCAGCGTGGCCAGCCGCAGCCGGCCGCCGACGATCTCGTGCAAATGCTTTACCGTCAATTCGCGCATCGTCGAGTTCTTATGAATTGGCTACGGTCATCAGCCCGCCGTAACGCGACGCGGGCTCGAGGTTGTACAGGTGCCGCCGCACGATTTCTCGATCGTCGAGCGGCACGCGCTGATATCCGATTTCCTGGTGCGTCTCGTGCCCGCGCCCGGCCACGACCACCGAATCGTCGGGGCCGGCCAGCGACAAGGCATAGGTGATCGCTTCGGCGCGGTCGGGCATCCAGCGGGCGTCGCCCGGCTGCGAGAATCCGGCCAGCACGTCGGCGGCAATCGCCCGCGGATCTTCGAGCCGCGGGTTGTCGCTGGTGACGATCGCCAGGTCGGCCAGCGTCTCGACCGTTCGGCCCATCAACGGGTGCTTGGGAACATCGCGATTGCCGCCGGCGCCGAACACGCAGATCAGCCGCCCGGCCGTCACCTCGCGAACCGCCGCCAGCACGGCAGCCAGCGCGTCGGGCGTGTGGGCGAAATCGACGTAGGCGCCGAACGGCTGCCCGCACTCGATCCGCTCCAATCGGCCCGGCAAGTGGCCTACCGATTCCAATCCGCGGGCGATCGTGGGCAGGTCGATGCCTTCGGCCAGGCCCACGGCGGCGGCCTGCAGCGCGTTGTGGATATTGTGATTGCCGATCATCGCGGTGCGTACCGCTGCGCAGACGCTGCCGGCCTCGATCAGGAACGTTTGCTCGCTCTTGAAGCGTTCGAGCAGGCGGCCGGTTACTTCGGCGGCCGTGTCGATGCCCACGGTCAGCACGCCGCCGGGCACGAGCGGGGCGTGCTCGCTGCTGGCCGGATCATCGGCGTTGATGACGATCAGCCCGCCAGCGCTCACCTGCTGGAACAGCGCGGTCTTGGCACGGTGGTAGTTGGACAGCGTTTGGTGGTAGTCAAGATGGTCGCGGCGCAGGTTCGTCAGGCAGACGTAGCGAAATTCGACGCCTGCCACGCGCTGCTGCGAGATTGCGTGGCTGGAGACTTCGACCACCGCGTGCGTGGCCCGATGGGCGACCATGCGGCCAAGCCACTCGGCGAGCTCCGAGGCTTGCGGAGTCGTCAGGCTGGCAGGCGCGGTATGGACCGAATCGTCGTAGCCGAGCGTGCCGGTGATTCCCGTGCGATAGCCGGCGGCGCAATATGGCGGCGATCATGTGGCTGGTGGTTGACTTGCCGTTGGTGCCGGTGACGCCGATCACGCGCAACTGCTGGCTGGGGTTGCCGGCCAGGTGCTGGCAGATGCGGCCCAAGGCTTCGCGCGTATCGTCCACCAGGCACGTGGGCACGGCCACGTCGAGCGGCCGCTGGGCAACGATCGCGCTGGCGCCGCGAGCGACGGCGTCGGCGACGAAGTCGTGGCCGTCGAGCTTTCCGCCGGCAATGGCCACGAACACGTCGCCCGGCCGGCAGGCGCGCGAATCGCACGATACCGAGCGGGCGCGAATGTCGTCACCCGGCGCGATGTGGGCGTCGTCGAGGATCTGGCGGCAAGCTGACGCCGTCGGTTGATGGTGCAAATAGCGACATGAGCGCCGGCCTCCATGCCGTCGCGCGTGCGTTGGGAAAGCGTATGGATTTGTTGACGGTCCGGGGCGCGATCCGCCCGGCCGTTTGTGGCGAAGCTGCGGCGGCCGCGCGAGGTGTCGATTGGAGAGTTCGCTTCGTGCGGCCACGAGTGGCGGGATTCTGGCGATTTCCGCCCCGGCGTCAAGAGCGGTTTCGAGCGGCATGGGTGGTCGCGATTTCGGGCCGGCTTCGCCTGGACAAACGGGCGTGCTTGCGGAATGATGCACGCACCCGTCGGGCTGGCCATCGCCCGGCGGCGGCCTCCGTTCCGCGCGCGCCGTTCGCCATCTACCTGCCCCCTTCGCTAGCAAATGGTCGACGAGGACTTCAACGTCGAAAGCCTGGCCAGCTATCTGCACGTCGAGGCGGCGCAGGTCTTGAAGCTGGCCGAACGGGGCAAGCTGCCGGGGCAAAGTGGCCGGCTCGTGGCGCTTCTCGGCGGCCGAGGTGCACCACTGGCTCGAAGAACGGATCGGACTGTCGAGCGACGCGGAGCTGCTGCACATGGAAGGCGCGCTGCGGCGGGCCGGCGGCCAAGAGGGCCAGGCCGAGATCTCGATTGCCGGCATGCTGCCGCTGGAGTCCATCGCCATCCCGCTGCCGGCGCGGACCCGCGGCTCGGTGATCACGTCGCTGGTCGAGGTGGCCGGGCGCAGCGGCTGGCTGTGGGACACGACCAAGATGGCCGACGCGGTGCGGGCTCGCGAAGACATGGTGCCCACGGCTTTGGAAAACGGCGTGGCCCTGCTTCACCCGCGGCGGCCGCTGGCCGGCATCCTCGATCGCCCTTTTCTGGCTTTGGGTCGCACCGACCGCGGCATCCCTTTTGCGCGCCGCGCGGCGCGCTGACCGACATTTACTTTCTGATCTGCTCGGTGGACGACATGGGCCACCTGCGGGTGCTGGCCCGGCTCAGCCGGTTGTTGGCCGATCCGGGGTTCGTCGACGGCTTGCGTCACGCGCCCGATGCCCGGTCGGCCCACGAAATGATCGCCGAGTTCGAAAACCGGTTGGCATAGAACATCGCCGCAAGGGGCTCGTCAAGGATGCGAACCGTGGCCACGTTATCCGTGCTTGTCATCGGGCGGTTGCCAGACGAAGCGGCCCGCGCGTTGACATTGCCGTCGGACGTGGACGTTGCCGTCGAGCCATTCGCCAGCTTTGAAGAGGTAGCGCGACGCTTGGAAGCGCGGGCCGACGCGCCCGAGTTGATCCTGCTGGCCGAAGCCCGCGGCGGCGAGTGGTCGACGGCGGCGCTCGATGCGCTTCGCGGGCTGGCCCCGCTGGCGCGCGTGTGGCGCATGGCCGGCAACTGGTGCGAAGGCGAGGCCCGCAGCGGGCGCCCGCCGGCCGGCTGCCTGGCCAGCTACGAGCATCAATGGCCGGCGCGCTTGCGCGCGAGCTGGCGGCGCTGGCCCGCGGAGAGCGACCCGTGTGGGCCTTGCCGGTCACCGCCTCGGCCGAAGAGCGAGACGCTGGCCGCCGCCGAGCGTCCGCGGGCGCGGCGCAGCGGGCAGGTGGTGATCGTCGCCCGGGGCGCCGCAACGGCGGCGGCACTGGCCGACACGTGCCGGCTGGTTGGTTACGAGCCGCTGGTGGTCCGCGAAGATTTGCCGTGGAGCGCGCCGGCCGCGGCGGCGATCGTGTGGGATACCGATCCCGCGCGGCTAGGCGACATCGGCATGGTCGAGCGCGTTCGTCAATCCGCCGCCGGCGCCCCGCTGGTCGCATTGGCCGGTTTTCCGCGCCGCGACGACATCCGCCGCGCCCAGGCGGCCGGCATCGCCGCGGTGGTCAGCAAGCCGTTTCTAATCGACGACCTGTATTGGCAACTCGATGAAGCGGTCAGATCGGGGAGCCGCTAGTCGTCCGACCGGGCGATCTTGTCATGCGGGGTGCCACGGCTGGCTTGCCCAGCAGTGCGAAATCACCGGTGTCTGCTGCGCAGCCGCCCGTGGCACCCGAGGCACCCGTGGCTGGCCCCTGACATTCAAGCGAAGTCAGTCCACTAGTCGTTCTCGTACTGCTCCCAGTCGCTGGCGAACCACTCGGTGCGGATGATCTCGCGTTTCCACTGGGGCTCGTGGATCGGCCAGGCTTGCGCCCGGCAGGTCGAGTCGGCTTTGACCGCCGGCTGCGAACGGTCGTGGGCGGCCAGCCAGGCAATTTGCTCGACGGCCGACAGCGGCGGCACGCGGCGCGCCAAGTTGCCGTGGCGAAACGTGCGGCGGCCGTGATCGAAGATCGTGATCGCGATCGCGGGTTCGAAATCGAGCATCCGCCGGGCCACCAGCTCGTGGCTGGCCGTGGCGTAGCGCCGCTTCGAGCGCCAGCAAGTCCCAGCCGGCGCGACGGGCATCCTCGGCGAACCCGTCGCGCGGCAGCAGCAGCCGCGCGGCCAACTGGTTGGCGACCATTTCGCGCGCGCCTGGCGCCGCTTCGCGCGGATCGACCGCCAGCCGCTCGAACACCTGGTAGGCACACGTCTCGCCGATCTCGTGGGCCACGGCCCATTGCAACCGCTCGGGGCGCGGATCGGGCGCAGACAGGATCGAGCCGTGCGACTGCTGCCGGCCAAACGATCGCAGCCGCACGATCCGCCCCCTGCCCTGCTGCTCGGCGTCCCAGGCGACCGCCAGATCGAGCCGCCGCGCGTATGCGCAGGGCGTCGACCGGCGGGCCGCTCACGCCGACATCGGCCAACAGGTCCATGGCCACCGCGTCGAGCACGGTGGAGAACTCGGTTTGCGTCAGCTCAGGGAGCATGGGTCACCTCGCCTGCCGGATGGCATACATGTACTTATGTACACTATCCTAGTCACGGCGCCGCCAAAAGCAAGGCCCGGTTTTCGGCCGCCCCCGACTAGCCCGACGCGCAAGCGAGGGAGCACCAACCACGGGCCCTCGCTTGCGCGTGGGGTTCGTGAGGGCGCCCTCGCCAGCCTGGAATCATTTCGGTACGATTGAGGCAACGTTGCTCAGTTGCCTGCGTTGCGCCCCTTTCAAGCGGATTCATTCGTTCCGCCCACTCGGACCGCCCCCTTGGCCACGACCCCGCTCGACAAACCGACTTCCCGCGACCGAAAGGCCACGAAGGGCACCTATTCGTTCGTCAGTCTCGGCTGCCCAAAGAACCTGGTCGACAGCGAGCGGATGCTGGGCCTGCTGCAGCTCGACGGCTACCAGCTCGTGAGCGAGCCGGCCGGGGCCGATTTCGTGGTCGTCAACACCTGCGGCTTCATCGAGCGTGCCCGCGAAGAATCGTACGCCGCGATCCACGAAATGCTCGAGCTGAAGCGCAAGGGGGACATCCGCGGTGTGATCGTCTCGGGCTGCCTGGCCGAGCGCGAAAAAGAAGCGCTTGCTGGAAACGCTGCCCGAAATCGACCACTTGGTGGGCGTGTTCGGCCGCGAACAGGTCACGAAGGTGGCCGACCGGCTGATGGGCGGGCTCGACGAGCAGCGGGCCGTGTTCCAACCGGCCCCGTCGCGGCCGCTCGACGATCGCCAGCGGCTGCGGATCACGCCGCGGCACTTCGCCTACCTGAAGATCTCCGAGGGCTGCGACCGGCTGTGCACGTTCTGCGCGATCCCCAAGATGCGCGGCAAGCACGCCACCAAGCCGATGGAAGAAGTCGTGGCCGAAGCCCGCGAGCTGGCGGCCGACGGCGTGCGCGAGCTGATCATCGTGGCCCAGGACACGACCTATTACGGCCTGGACCTGTACGGGCGGCCGCGGCTGGCCGAGCTGCTGGGCGAGTTGGAACAGGTCGAAGGGCTCGACTGGATCCGCCTGATGTACCTGTACCCGATGTACTTTGACGACGAGCTGATCGAGCGTGATCGCGGGTAGCCCGAAGATCATCCCCTACCTCGATCTGCCGCTACAGCACATCAACGACACGCTGCTGAAGCGGATGCAGCGCCGCGTCGACCGGCAGGCAACCGAAGCGCTGCTAGCCAAGCTTCGCGATCGGATCCCCAACCTGGTGCTGCGCACGACGTTCATCGCCGGCTTCCCGGGCGAGACCGACGCGCAGTTCGACGAGCTGGTCGAGTTCGCGCGGCAGCAGCGGTTCGAGCGGCTGGGCGTGTTCACCTATTCGTTCGAGCCCGACACGCCGGCGGCCCGGCTCGACGGCCACCTGAGCGAGGAAGTCAAAGCCGAACGGCGCGACCGGCTGATGGCGGTGCAGCAGGAAATCGCCTTTGCCTGGAACGAGGCCCAACAGGGACGCCGGCTGGAAGTGCTCGTCGATCGGGCCGTGCCGGGCGAGAAGAACGCCTGGATCGGCCGCAGCTATGCCGACGCGCCCGACGTCGATGGGGCCGTGTACGTCACCGGCCATGGATTGCGTCCGGGAAAACTGGTGGACTGTGAAATCGTGGCCTCCAGCGAGTATGATTTAGTCGGGGTCGCGATCGGTAAACCACGCTAAAACGGGAGCGGGTCTCGTGTCGGTCGTCACGAACAAGCAAGTCCGCCAGCAGCCGCTGTTCAACGTTCCCAACCAGTTGACGGCGGCGCGGCTGCTGCTGTCGATCGTGCTGTTCGTGCTGATCGCCCTTCACTATTACCTGGCGGCCCTGGTGGTGTTCGTCGTGGCCGCCGGCACCGACTGGCTCGACGGGTTTTGGGCCCGCCGCTACGGGCAGGTGACCAACCTGGGGCGGATCCTCGATCCGTTCGTCGACAAGATCATCATTTGCGGCACGTTCATTTTCCTGGTGGCCGAGCCGGCCTCGGGCGTGGCCGCCTGGATGGCCGTGGTCCTTGTCGGCCGCGAGCTGCTGGTCACCGCCTTGCGCAGCTACCTGGAAGGCGAAGGCGCCGACTTTTCGGCCAGCATGTCGGGCAAGCTCAAGATGGTCGTGCAGTGCCTGGCCGCCGTGATGTGCCTGTTGGCCCTCTACCTGGGCGACGAGCGGAGCGAGGCCTTCGATTGGGCGCTCGCGGCCAGCATCTGGGCGCCGTGCTGCTGACGCTCTACTCCGGCGGCATCTACATCCACCGCGCGATCGCCCTGTTGCGCCGCTAGCCGTTCTGGTAGGGTTCTTCAGGGGTCCGCCGCTGCCTGGTGTGCCACCGTGTGCCACTGGCTCCGCCAGTGCCGCCATCCGCGACGATGAGCCACACTGGCAAGGCCAGCGGTAACCGAATCCAACGGCACGCGAAGCAAACCCGGCCGCCCCGATCATGGTATTCGACCTTCGCATCGTTCTCGCATTCGTGCTCTCGGGACTGGCGGTCGCCAGCGCGCTCACTTGGGTTTCGCTGGCGATCGCCTGGCAACGCGGAGAACGGCCGGCCCCGCCCGAGCCGCGGCGGCCGGTTCCCTGGGCGGGGATCGATCTGCTGGTCGTGCTCGTCCTGTTTGTCGTGTTGGAAGTTGTCACCCAGGCGGCCTTCGCGGGCGGCGCCCAGCCCGGCGCGGCGCCGTCGGTTTCGGCGATGGTGGCCGTGCTCGTCATGCGGTTGCAGTGGCTCGTGGCGGCGCTGGCCTATTTGTCGGTCCGCTCGGGCGCGACGGCGCGCGACCTGGGTCTCGACTTCTCTCGCCTGGGCGCCGATCTGCGCTTGGCGGTGCGGCTGTTCCTGGCCGCGGTGCTGCCCGTGTATGGGTTGCAGCTCATCTTCACGCAATTCTTCGGCATGCCTTCGGAGCATCCGCTGTTGAAACTGGCCGAAACGGATGGCCGTGTGGGCGTGCTGCTGGTGATCAGCGGGCTGGCGGCCGGCGCGGCGCCATTGGCCGAGGAGTTCTTGTTTCGCGTGTTCTTGCAAGGCTGGCTGGAAAAGCGGCAGAGCCTCGCCATGCAGAGCGACGAGGGCGCCGAGCCGCCCCTGCCCGGCTATTCGCCGCTGGTGGCCGTGGCCGTGTTGTTCGGGCTGATGCACTTCGGCCACGGACCCGACCCGATCGCGCTGGCCGTGCTGGGCCTGTTCCTGGGCTACGCCTATCGCCAGACGCATCGCCTCGTCGCCCCGCTGGCCATCCATGTCATGGTCAACTCGCTGGCCGTGGTCGAGTTGTGGGTCATGGCCTTCGGCAAGGCGTGACCCGCGAGCGCGACCGCGCGGTCGTCGCGGTTTGCGCCCGCCCCTGGCACCCTCGTGCTTCGGCTTTTACAATCCGCTTTTCACGCGGACTTGTTCGACTCACCTCTCGGAGGCGGCACCTGTGGCGAAATCGCGCGGCGTGGGCTTTGGCATCATCGGCTGCGGCATGATCGCGAACTTTCATGCCCGCGCCATCGGCGACATTCGCGGCGCGCACGTCGTCGGCTGTTTCGACGCGGTGCCGGCGGCCGCCCAGCGGTTCGCCGCGGCGCAAGGCTGCCGCGCGTATCCGACGCTCAAGGAAATGTTGGCCGATGACGCCATCGACGTGGTCACCATCGGCACGCCCAGCGGCGCGCACCTCGAACCGGCGGTGGCCGCGGCCCGGGCCGGCAAGCACGTGATCGTCGAGAAGCCGCTGGAGATTACGCTCAAGCGCTGCGACCAGATCATCGACGCGTGCGACAAGGCCGGCGTCAAGTGCTCGGCCATCTTCCCTTCACGCTTCCATCACGCCAGCATCGAACTGAAGCGGGCCGTCGACGCGGGGCGCTTTGGCCGGCTCACCCTGGCCGACGCCTACGTCAAGTGGTATCGCACGCAAGCCTATTACGACAGCGGCGCCCTGCGCGGCACCTGGGAACTCGATGGCGGCGGCGCCCTGATGAACCAGGCCATCCACAGCGTCGACTTGCTCGCCTGGCTGGCCGGCGACGTCGCCGAGATCACGGCCCACACGGGCTTGCTCGCGCACGAGCGGATCGCGGTCGAAGATACGGCCGTGGCCACGCTGCGGTTCGCCAGCGGCGCGCTGGGCGTGATCGAGGCCAGCACGGCCGCCTATCCCGGCTACTTGAAGCGAATCGAGCTGCACGGCTCCGAGGGCAGCGCCGCGATGGAGGAGGAAGACGTCGTGGCTTGGGACTTTGCCAAGCGAGCCCGCGGCGACGCGGCGGTGCACGAGCGGATGGCGGCCCGCACCAGCACGGCCGGCGGCGCGAGCGACCCGGCGGCCATCGGCCATCACGGCCACACGGCCCAGTTTCGCGACGTGCTGGCCGCAATCCGCGACAACCGCCGGCCAGGGATCGACGGCCACGAAGGCCGCCGCTCGGTCGAGATCATCCTGGCCATCTACAAAGCCGCCGAAACCGGCAAAGCCATCCCATTGCCGCTCAAGAGCGACCCAGTGCTGGCGGCCCGCAAGAAGTCGAAATGACTGCCGGAGCGCGAGCATTCCAGGGGTGGCCGAAAACTGCGGGCTGACAAGCGCCGGTCGGTTCGCTAAGCTTCGACGTCAGACATGCGGACTCGATTCCGCGCGAGCGGCTGGCCGGTTTTGATTGAGCTGGCGGCGTTCGCGTGGGTATCTCAAAGAGTCGGGCGAACGACGCGCCGGTATCCCCGAGAGCCTGTAGCCGGATACGCATTTTTCATGCGCGTCCAGCCGCAGGCTCTTTTTTTTCACCCTCGCCCCTTGCGGGAGAGGGTGGCGGAGCGAAGCGACGCCGGGTGAGGGGGGTTGGAGCGTGACGAGGGGTCGCAGCGTGTGAGTTGGCGCGACGACGGGCGCAGGGTTGCCCCTCACCCTGCTCGTCGGCACGAGCCGACGAGCGGTCCCTCTCCCGTTGATCCAGCGCGCGTTGCCAACCATCATTTGTTCAGAATCAAGGGCTGGCCGTTTCCACTGCTGATGTCGAGCACGCTAAAGACCGCACTACAGGAAGTGCCGGATCTTGGCGTTGTTTTCAAGCCCGCATCATAGCGTTCGCCTACATCAAGCGAGCATTGTAGTTCCCTTGATGTCATCGCGTCGACGACCCATCCGCCGAGGAGATCTACCACGAGCGATGAAAGCGGCTCAATTTTATCCGTTGGCGAGAGAGGTTTTTGGAGAGGTGCTTCGTCAGCGCGGGTTTTCCTCGGACCGCTCGCGGCGCTCTGTTTTCCATCGATGGGCGTCGAGCGAAGTGGTACACATCGTGTCGGTGTCGATCCACACGATGGCGACCGGTACGACGTCGCACTGTGGCCCACTTCGCCCAAGATCGATCCGCTGTTCGACGCTACTTTTCCGGAAAAGGTCGCCATCCCGACCGGCTCCTACTGTTACCTGAGTCACTCTGATCGGATGACGCAGGAAACGTTCAATTGCCGCTACGAGGACAACTTTCGCCGGCGATTCGAGCGGACGGTCGGGCCGCTGCTGTTAAACACGGGAATCGCTTATCTCGATCAGTTCCAGACTGTTGAAGATATCATGCCGGTCATTCGCCACCCGTACTTCCTGGGGTTCGCGCTCGATTACGTTGGCCGCCACGAAGAAGCGCGCTCCGTGCTCTTGCAGGAAAAAGAACGGCTGTCGCAGTGTGATCAAGCCAACATCGAGGTTGCGCTCTCGCTGCAACGAATCGACGAGATCCTGAACCGACCCTCCCCCGGCCAGGTCGAGCTGCCAACTCGCGTGCAGCGGTCTCGTTGAGGGGGCCTGTCCCGGGCCAAACTAACCCGACGCGCAAGCGAGGGAGTTTCGCGAAGCTGCCGGCCAACCCGACGCGGCACGAGGATGCGGGCGATTGGAGATCACTCCCGCGTTTGCGCGTCGGGTTCGTTCGGCCCGGCGGAAGGAACAAGGAGACAGGCTGCCGTCGCAAGTAACAAGCGGGCACTCTGCCTGATGGCACCAACACGCGGCGGCCCGCTCAAGGAGCTTCTGGCGCCTGCGGCGGGCTGCGGTCGTTGCCCAACGGCGCCTCGCCGGGATTCTCCGACAGCGCTTGCCAGGTCGTGGCCAGGATGACGCCGACGGTTTGCCAGAAGTCGGGCGGGGTGGCGACGAACAGGCGGTCGCCGGGCTCGATCGGACAGTCGGCCAGCTCGCCGCCGTCGGGCGACTCGCTCAGGTCGATCGGCAGGATTGTGTCGCTGTGTTGGCCGCCTGCCTGCGGACGCGCGACCCACAGATGCTTCTGTTCGAGCGGCTCCTCGGGCACCATGTCGCGCACCTGGTCCAACACGTCCTTGATCGTCTCGTCGCCCACGACCGGAAAGCGGGCCGCCAGGTCTCCGTCCTTGCCGCCTTCGAGAATGACGTAATACACCTTGCTGTTCTGGGCGAACACCGACACCTCAACTTCGGCGTTGGGAAGCACGGCGCGAATCACGTCGAGAATCCGCGCCGGCGCCTCGTCGAGACGCGACCCGCCAACCTCGACCGAACCGAGGGTTTCGCCCAAGTCGATCCGGCCGTCGGGGTTGACCAGCCGCTCGCCGCAAGCCTCGTCGGCCAGCGATTGTTCGCTGCCTCCGGCCTGGACATCGACCAACAGGATGTCGGGCGGGTCGATGATGTAATCAGGGCGCAAATGGAGCTCGCGTGGCAGATCGCTTGCCGCGGCCTGGCACGCCTCGCACGCGGCGCCCATGGCGTTCGGAAGATCATGCGGGCAACCGTCGAGCAACTCGCCGAAAACCGGCGCGTCGACCAGCTCGCTGGCAAAGCCGGCCGGCCGAACGACAACGAACTCGTCATCTTGCGGCATCGGGGCATCGCCGATCCACACTTCGCCCGCCATGGCATCGACGATCCGCGGCCCCGTGTCATGCGACGATCGCCCAACGATGGTCCAACCGGCGATCGTGGCCACGATCAAGCAAAGCGCGGCCAGCGGGCACCAGCGGCGCCAGGCAGCCGGCGGCAAATCGCCACACCGATCGTGCGGATAGTCGGGGCATCGCATCGAAGTATCTCCTGAAAGGTGATCGCCGCAGGGCTGCCAAACGACAGCGGACAGGCCCGCGCTGGATTCGAAGTGAAGGGGCGCAAGGGTCGCCAATCGACCGGTCGCTGTCAACGTCAATCTTGGCGCCCTGGCGCTTGTAAGGACTGCTATCGCGAACCGCTATTCCCGCGGGGGTGCAAGCTTGGCACAATAGCCCGCTCCGCTTTCGAGCCCGCCCCCGAGCTGGAACTTGCTGCCCGTGCGAACCGCCGTCCGCCTCGTCGTCGACTACCTGGGCTATGTGGCCGTGCGGCTGTTGGTGTGCGTCGTCGAGGCGCTGCCGCTGGAGCTGTGCGTGCGTTGGGCCCGGCGGCTGGCGCTTTTATTTTGCGACCAGGTGCCGATTCGCCGCGCGGTCGTCGACGACAACCTGCGCCATGCCTTCCCCGAGCTCGACGAGCGCGGCCTGCGCGACTTGCGGCTGGGGATGTGGGAACACCTGTTCGTGATGTTCGTCGAGATCGTCCATGCGCGGCGGAAGATTCACGAAACCAACTGGCGCGACTACATCGAGCTCGACCGGGCCGACGAGATCATTCGCGCGGCGTTCGAAGATCGGCCGACCTTGCTGATTTGCGGCCACTACGGCAACTTCGAGCTGTCGGCCTACATCCTGGGGCTGTTGGGCTTTCCCACCTGGACCATCGCCCGGCCGCTGGACAACGTGTTTCTCGATCGCTACGTCAACCGCTTCCGCGGCGCCACGGGCCAGCGGATTCTGTCGAAGACCGGCAGCTCGGGGCAGATCGACGCGATCCTGGAATCGAACGGCATTCTGGCGATCCTCGGCGACCAGCACGCCGGGCCCAAGGGTTGCTGGGTCGATTTTTTCGGCCGCCCGGCTTCGAGCCACAAGGCGATCGCGCTGTTTTTGCTGTCGAGCGAAGCGACGGCCGTTTTCTGCTACGCCCGGCGGATCGGCGGCCCGCTGCACGTGCGGGTGGGGAGCCAGGGCCGGCTCGACCCGCGCACCGCCGGGCCCGAAATGCGCACGGTGCCGGCCATCATCGGGTGGTACACGCGGCTGTTGGAGCATACGATTCGAGAGGCGCCCGAGCAGTACTGGTGGGTGCACCGCCGCTGGAAGGACAACCGGCCACGGCGCGCCGCGGCGTCGCGCGAGCGGGCCGCGTAGGGTGCGAAAGCACAAGGTGCGGGATTTGCCCCGTGTGCCACTGGCTCTGCCAGTGCTGGAGACCCGGTGTTGGCCGGCACAGCCAGAGCCAGTGGCACGCGGATGAATGGCCCACGAGGCCGCGAGAATCTCACCGAATGGCGCCGGACGAATGGCGCGACGGTTGCAAGCGATGGCGAATTGGAGACCCGTAGCGCGGCTGGCCGACTGCCCGCCGGGTAGCGCGCGAGTTGGTGGTCGCTGAGCGTGTGCTGGCCCTCTACAATATCGAGGGAGCGTTCTTCGCGCTCGACGGCGTCTGTCCCCACCAGGGCGGTCCGCTGGGAAAGGGAACCCTCGAGGGCTGCATCGTGACTTGCCCTTGGCATGGGTGGCAGTTCGACGTCGCCAGTGGCCGCCATCTGCCGACGGGGCGGATCGTGCAGCCGCGGTACGAAGTTCGCACGGAGGGTGAGTGGGTGCTCGTCGACTTGGATTCCAACAGCAATGGCTAGCGACTGTCGAGCCACGATCCGCTTTCGTGCCCTGCGCAACACCGACATCGCGCAGTTGGCCGACGTGTGGCGCAGCCAGCCGCCCCAGCGCGGACTGATGCAGCCGATGTCGGCCGCGCTGTTCGAGCGGTTCGTGCTGTCCAAGCCGTTCTTCGACCGCCGCGGGCTGATCGTGGCCGACGAGCACGGATCGATCGTGGGATTTGCCCACGCCGGCTTCGGCCCCACGCCCGATCACGAGTCGCTTAGCACGGCCGAGGGCGCCACGGCGATGGTCATGCTGCGGGGCGAAATCGAGCTGGCCGTGGCGCGGGAACTGGTCGGCCGTGCCGAGGACTACTTGCGCCGGCGGCGCCCAAACGCTGCACGGCGGCGGCAGCCTGCTGTTGGCGCCCTTCTACTTCGGGCTCTACGGAGGCAGCGAGCTTTCGGGGGTGCTCGATTCCGACGAGCGGCAGCAAGCGATCTACAGCGAGACCGGCTACCGGCCGGCCGTGCGATCGCTGGTGTTGCAGCGCGACCTGGGCGATTTCCGTCCGCCGATCGACCGGCAGCAAATCCTGATTCGCCGCCAGACGTCGATCGAGCTATCCGTCGATCCGCCGAGCCGCAGTTGGTGGGAAGCTTGCCTGTTCGAGCCGTTCGATCGGACGCGCGCGGTGCTGGTCGACCGCGGCGGAGCCGTGTTGGCGGCCGTGAACTTCTGGAACATGGAAACGATGGCCGGTACGTGGCGCGTGCAGGCGGCCGGCATGGCAGGGCTCGAAGTCGCCGACCCGCGCCGCCGCCAGGGACTGGCCACGTACCTGCTGGGCGAGGCGCTGCGCCAGTTGCATGCCCGGGGCGTTTCGCTGGTCGAAGTTCACGTCGAGGAGACCAACGCGGCCGCGCGAGCCCTGTTCGAGCGGCTCGGCTTCGAGCAAGTCGACGCGGGCACGATCTATCGCAAGGTCTGACGCAGCATGGCCAGGTGGTCGACGAGCGTCTCGGCGATGCGCGGATCGCTGCGCGCGAGCCGCTCGCTGAGCGACGGGGGCGGTTGGCCTTTGATGAGCGCTTGAAGGTACTCGCGCACGACCTGCAGCCGCGCGGGCGAGGTTTCCAGCATCAGGTGCACCCAGGCCCAACTTTCGGCGTATTGGGCCTGCGTCATTTCGGTCGTGTCGCGCAACGCTTCGAGCCGCGCCAGGTCGGGCGCCAGGCCTCGGACAGCTCGCCGGCCAGCAGCTCGACGTGGGCGCGGTTGACGCCGTCCTGACCGCGCGGCACTTCGTAATACTCGGCCAATCCCTCGTCGAGCCACAGCGGCAGGTTCGGCACGACCGCGTGCAGGTAGCCGTGGGCCACTTCGTGGCGCAAATCTTCGGCCACGCGATCGCCCCAGTAGGCGTAGACGTTCAGCCGCGTATCGCCCTCGACGAAGTAGGCCCGCCGCCCGACGAGGGCCGGGAAGTGCAGCCGCGTGTAGGCTGCCAGCTTTTCGGCGCTGGGAAACAGGTACACGTGAATCGGCTCGTCGGAGATCGGCAGGCCGAGCTTCGTGCTCAGCTGGGTCCGCTGCGTGCGCAGCTCTTCCAGCAGGCGGTGATGCTGCGGCAGCGGCGAATCGCTGAAGATGACCAACTGGTCGAGCACCATGCTGGCGCGAGGGAAGCACCGGGGCCCGGTTCCAGGCGGCGCAGCCGGCAACCAGCGCCACGAGCAGTGCCAGCGGAAGTGCGCGACGAGCGGTCATCCGTGACCTTTCATCAACTGAGCAGGCAACGACGCCTCTCCCGTGCCACTGGCTCCGCCAGTGCTGCGAAACCCAGCCTGCTGGTGCTAGCACTGGCAGGCAGGGCGCGGGGTCACTTTTGCCAGGTGCCGTTAGTTGCTGGCGGCGGCGGTCCGCTGGGCGATCAACTGGTCGAGCTCTTGCTTCAAGCGGGGGAGGATCGCGTCGTAGGGATAGGCCCCCAGCTCCTGGCTGCCGCGCTTGAGATTGACGAAATTCGGCCCGCACCACAAGCCCAGATCGGCGTCGTCCGTCTCGCCCGGGCCGTTGACCCGGCAGCCCATCACGGCGATCGTCAATGCATGCTCGGCGGCGTAACGCGTTAGCTCCTTTACATCTTGCGCCAGTTCGATGAACGCCTCGTTCTCGACCCGCGAGCAGCTCGGACAACTGATGATATTCAACGTCGACAGCCCGTAATCGACCACGCTGCGGACGCGCCCCTCGGCGATATCGGCCAGAATCTGCCGGCCGGCGGCGATCTCTTCGCTCTTGCGGGCATTGGGCACGGTGAGCGACACGCGGATCGTATCGCCGATGCCGCGGCTGATGAGCTGCTCGAAGGCGATCCGCGTCTTGATCACGCCTTCGGGCGGCATGCCGGCTTCGGTCACGCCCAGGTGCAAGGGCACGTCGGGACGCCGCTCGGCGAAGCGGCGATTGACCTCGATCACCTTGGCCGGATCGGAATCCTTGAGCGACACGCAGTAGCGCTCGAAGCCCAGGCGATCGAGCAGCTCGCAGTGCTCCCAGGCGCTGGCGAGCATCGGCTCGAGCGAATCGCGAGCGTCGACCAGCTCCAGCTTTGCCGGATCGACCGAGCCGCAGTTGACGCCCACGCGGATCGCGCAGTCGTGCTCGCCGGCCACGTCGACGAGGAACTTGACCTTGTCCTGCCACGGCTTTTCGCGCTCGTGATGATACAAGTGGCCTGGGTTGTAGCGAATCTTGTTGACGTGGGGTGCCACGGCGGCGGCCAGCCGGTAGTTTTCCTGCAAGTCGACCGAGAGGTTGGCGGTGGTCTGGTCGCGGATTTCGGCGCACGCGCCTCGGCGTCCTTGCTGCTGTCGACGGCAATCCGCACGATGTCGGCCCCGGCGGCCTGCAGATCGTTGATCTGCGCGACCGTGGCCGCGACGTCCTGCGTGTGCGTGGCGGTCATGCTCTGCACGGCAATCGGATGACCGGCGCCGAGCGTGACCGAGCCGATGCGAACGCTGCGAGTTGGATTGCGCGGAAGGTCCAAGCTGACGCCCTCGGCGGAGTTGACGGTGACGAATCGTTTGTCAGCGGCGGCCGTCTGACTATGTACCAGGGCGGCTGCCCACCTTCAAATTATCAAATCGCGCCCCCAACAACCAGAGAAAGTCGGCACGTGCGCGCTGCTTGTGGGCGAAGAAATGACTCGGGCCATTCGGTTTCTACCGTTAAGGTAAACCGTAACAGGTCGTCGGCTCTTAACCGGTCGCGGGAGCCTGCCGACGTTGCCCGGCGGGTCGTCGCAACGTACCGCCGTCCCCCCGTCACGCCTCGGGCGTGTAGCCCAGGACGATGTCGAACTTCGCGGCCAGTTCGCCGACTCGCGACGCCTTGAGCGGCGCGAAGTCGACCATCAGCAGCTCGCGCTCTTTGGGCCGCGTCATCCGCAGCACCATGTCGCGGTCGTTCTGCGAGTGGCCCTTGACGTAGCACTGCGTGGTGAACTTGTCCTGGCCCTTGTTCTTCACGGCGAAATGGATGTGCGGCGTGCGGCCCGGGTAGGGCACCGGTTTGATCGTGCGGAAGTAGTATTCGCCGCTCGAGCCGGTGAGAAAGCGGCCGAAGCCCTGAAAATTCTTGTCGCGGGCTTCGCGGTTGCCGCTGCCGGTGTGGATGTAGGCGCCGCCGCTGTCGCACTGCCAGATTTCGACCAGGGCGTTGCGCACGGGCGCGCCGGTGGCGTCGAGGATGCGGCCCGTCAAGTGCGTGATTTCGCCGACGGCCGGCGTCAGGTCGTCGTTGACGATGATCAGGTCGTTGTCGGTGTCCAACGGCAGCTTGTCGGGATAGAACGGGCCTTCGGTTTGTCGCGGCGTGCGGGCGAGCTCTTCGGCAAACGCGCCGCCGGCCATGCACGTGGCGGCGCCGCATGCCACGGCGGTGAGAAAATCGCGGCGCGAAGCAAATGGATACTTACCGAACATCGTCGTGTCTCCTGTCGGATTCCCGCGGTGCGGGCAAAAACGCCGCCGTCGAGCCCTCTCTCTTTCTAACCTATCGAACCGGCGCTGGCTTTCCAAGCTCGCCGGCCGCCTGGCCCCTACTTTATGCGCAGGCCGGCAACTCGCAGGGCCATCGAGCCATGGCCGCCTCCCCACTGCCACCGCGGCCGCGCTACTGGGCCTTCGACAGCGCGATCACCTCGTCCTGGGCCGCGTCCCAGTCGCCCGCCTCTGCCTGGCGCACGATCGACTCGAAGGCCGCGTAGCTCGCCTCGTCAAGCTCGCCTTTTTCGTGTTTGGCTTTTACCAATTTGGCGTTCTCATCGAGCCATTCGGGGTTGCGGGCCATCACGGCCGTCTTGAGCGACTCGACCAGGCGGCGATTCTGCGCGCCGACTTGCGGCGGCCGCCCACAGCCGGCCACCACCACGGCCGCCAACGCCAGCGCGGCAATGGCCCCACGGTTCGTGTGCATAGTTGGGTCCCCCCGGCAAGGACATCACAATTCGAGGCCGTCGACCGCCTCGCCCCCGGCCCGCGTGGCCCAGGCGGCCCACAGCACCGGGTTGACCGTCTCGAGCACGAACCTCACGCTGCCGTCGCCGAACAGCACGTTGCACCCGCCGGGATGCTCGGCGTGCATCTCGTCGGCGTAGCCCGAGCTGTTGTTGGGCGGCTCGATGACCGGCGGGTTCTCGAACTCGCCCGGGCCGCTGTGCACGTTGATCTGCGGCGCCGCCACGTCGCACTCGGCGCCCGGAAACACTGCGCCGGGACAGGTCACCGAGCCGGGCACGATGCCCACCCAGGTGGCCGGGCTGCGCAGCGGCGTCCGCTCGCCGAAGAACACCGTGTGCGACGTGCCGTCGGTGATGTCTTTGATTCGCGTGCGGCTGTTGCGATAGAACGGGCCGTTGGCGATCCGCGACAGGTCGGCGTCGGGGATCGTCCACAAGTCGAGCTGCCCGGCGTTGGCCACGTAGTGGCTGCGCGAGAACTCGGCCAGCGCCGTGCCGCTTGCGTCGACCACCGTGTAGGAGCGCGACACCTCGCTGACCGACGGGCACAAATAGGTGGGAATCACCTGCAGGGCCGCCGTGGCGTTTGACGGCGACCAACAGGGCGACTTCAAATCGAATGCCGCGCGGGCATTGTTCCCCTCCAGGTACGGCAAGACCTGCAGCAGGCAGGTCCAGCCCGGGCCGGCGTCGCCGTTTTCGTCCGGCAGGCCCATCACGCCGCCGGGCTCGGTCAGGTAGGCGCTGGGGAAATAACCGCGCGTGTCGTGAAACATGACCAGCGCCAGGCCGGTCTGTCGCAAGTTGTTGGCGCACTGGCCGCGGCGGTGCGTCTCGCGGGCCGCCTGCACCGCCGGCAAGAGGAGCGCCACGAGCAAGCCGACGATCGCGATCACGACCAGCAGCTCGATGAGCGTAAAGCCGCGTCGCTTGAATAACAGGGGTGCCATGACAAGGATGTCCTCGCGATTCGTGGTTCCGCGCAGGGGCGCGCGAGGAGGAAACAACGAAGGAATCGCCCGACCGGCAAGATTCACGAGCGCGCTGGCGCATTGCAAGCGCGCCAGACTTCGCGCGCCGACAATGCAGGGGCGCGCGAAAACGTGTCGCGCTACCGATCGGGCGTCAGGCGAGCGACGGAGGGGCGCGGGAGTGCGTGGTCCGCGCAAAGAAACGATCGGCTGGGCCGGTTGCGCCACCGCGACTTCGGCGATGACGTTGCCAGCCGTTAGCGGCTCGACCGCCGCCGCCGGCACGGTCCGCTGGCCGGCCAGGCGGCAGACGGCGCAACCATCGTCGCCGTGAAGCGCCGAGCCGTGTTCATCGGCCGACTGGCGGGTAGGATGATCGTGGTCGACGTCGCCGGATTCGTGGTCGTGATCCGCGCAGGCTACCGCGCGGGCAACAGCCCGCGGCCCCATGATCGTGATCATGGAACAGATCGCCGAGCGTGGTGGCCGCCAGGTAGGCAGCCAGCAATGCCAGCGTCGTTCGGCGATAGCGGCGCAATTGAAGCATCGGTCCGACCAGGGAGGAGTACAACCGTCACGATACCCGTCCAGCCGGGGGAGAGTCAATGGAAGGCTGAAGAAAGGAGACTGAAGAGAGACTGAAGACTTGAGGCTGTGGGCTGTGGGGTCGGAAGGGACGCCCTGGCGGCATGGCTGCTGTCGATGGCAGCCTCGACCCGGGCCGCGCGCATCCCAACTTCCTTCGGTAATCATCCCCCTGTTTCTTAACCTTCAACCCATAGTGCTCAGCCCACGGCCTTATACGAATTCAACGTCGCGTGAGCCTGGCCCTGGTGGTGCGACTCGTGCCAGCTCAGCAGGAACAGGACGTCGCGCATGGTGAGCTTGCGCTCGGCCAGGGCCGGGGGGATTTCGCCCAGGCGGTCGTCGTTGTAAGTGGCCAGGGTCTCGAGCAGCCGCTGGCGCGAAGCGGCCAGCAGGTCGCGGATTTGGGCCAGCGTGGGCACGTCGTCGTCCGGTTTGCTGCCGCCGCGAAACCGCGGCCACAGCTCAGTCCACTTGCCGGGCTTGTCGGGCGCCAGCCGCTCGGAGGCGAACAGCTCTTCGGTCACGCCGATGTGCATCAACTGCCAGGCCACGTGCGCCCGAGCGGGCCCCGGCCGAAAGGCCAGCGCCTTGTTTGGATCGGGAAGTTTCGCGATCTCATCGCACAGCGCCAGCGTACGACCCCGGTTGAAGGCAAAACTCTGCTTCATGACTTCGAAGGTGCTCATGGTCTCGTTTCCTATGCTCGGCAGTTTCTGTCGCTCCCCCGCAACAATGCGTCAACACGGATGGCGAGCCCCGGGCTCACGCCCCGGCCTCGCCGACAAGTTTCAGTTTTGTCGCACTCTTATTGAACCGCGTTCACGGCACGCGGTCGACCACGATCTGGTTGTGCGCGATTTCGCCGATGCGCGTGCCGGCGACCATCACGACGTAATCGCCGCTCTCGAGCGTGCCGTCCGTGCAGGCCCAGGTCATGACGCGGTCGAACATCTCCTGGCTGTTGCCCGTCGGCACGTCGGCCAGCGGAATCACCCCCCAGAACAGACACATCCGCCGCACGACTTCCGGCACGTCGCTCACGCCGACCGTCGGCACGTAGTTGCGCTGCTTCGACATGGCCAACGCCGTCGCGCCCGAGTGGCTGGCCACGATCATCAGCCGGGCGTCGAGCTCGGCCGCCACGCAGCCGGCGCCGTAGACGATCGCGGCGGTGACTTCCTTCAAGCCGTCGGCGCGAAAGTTTCCCGGCGGCTGCGGTGCGCCGTGTCGAAAAAACTCCTCGGTGGCCAGCGCAATGCGGTTCATCGTTTCCACCGCCTCGCGCGGATATTCGCCGATGGCCGTCTCGCCGCTAAGCATGCAGGCGTCGGCGCCGTCGAGGATGGCATTGGCCACGTCGGTCGCTTCGGCCCGCGTCGGGCGCTGGCTGTGCTGCATGCTGTCGAGCATTTGCGTGGCCACGATCACCGGTTTCTGGTGCTCGTTGCACTCGGCCACGATTCGCTTCTGCACGACCGGCACCTGGGCGACGTCGATTTCCACGCCCAAGTCGCCGCGGGCCACCATCACCGCGTCGGCCTCGATGACGATGGCCTCGAAGGCGTCGATCGCCTCCTGCTTTTCGATCTTGGCGACCACGCGGGCCGCCGAGCCGCGGTCGCGCAATAACTGTCTGAGTTCGGCCACGTCGGCTGCCCGGCGGACGAAGCTCAGGCCGACGAAGTCGATGCCATTCTCGGCCGCCCAGATCGCGTGGCGGCGGTCGGCGTCATCCATGGCCGGGGCGCTCAACTTCACTCCGGGCAGGTTGATGCCCTGGCGGCTGCGGAGGCGGCCCGCCTGCACGACGCGGCAGCGGACCGAGTCGCTCGCCTTGTCGACCACGCTCATCACCACCGTGCCGTCGGCCAGCACCACGCTGTCGCCCGCGCGCAGCTCGTCGACCAGCGGCTCGTACGTGCAGGTCAAATCGCGTTCGTGCTGCGTCCGGCCGCGGACGAAACGAAAATCGACGCCGGGCAGGCAATCGACCACGCCGCCGGCCACCTCGCCCAGGCGAATCTTGGGGCCGGCCAGGTCGACCAGCACCGCCAGGGGCTGCCCGAGGCGCTGGCTCACGGCGCGAATCGCTGCCAGCACGGCGTCGTGCTGCTCGAGCGAGCCGTGCGCCATGTTCAGGCGAAACACGTCGACACCCGCCTCGACAAGCGCCGCCAACTGCTCGGGCGCACGGCAGGCCGGGCCGACCGTGGCGATGATCTTGGTTCGCGCGCGCTGGCGTGCCGTGGTGGAACCTTGCATGATTGGCCTCACGTTAGCGGATGGGATAAGATTTGGCCAGCATGCCGCGTGCGTTTGCATACTCCCAAACCAACTCCGCGCAACTGAAGGCGGGCAGCAAGCTGCATTAGCGCGCCCTCGCTTGCGCGCCGGGTTCGTTTTTTTTGGTGCCCTGCCCATGTCAGCAGCCGATTCCGAGTCCGCTCGCTGGTGAACAAATCGCCGCCCGCCGCGACCGCGCCGTTGGCCAGTCCCGTTTGCGTCCGATCGTGCTGGGCATCGTCCTGGGCGTGCTGCTGGCGGCGATCGGAGTGGCGGCCTACCTGATCGCCACGCGCGAGGCGCCGCCGCGGTTGACCGAAGAGGCCTACGAAGCCGCCGTCAAGCGTTGGGACGCGGGCGGCCCGGCCAGTTACGATCTCGACATCGAGCTGAGCGGCAACCGTTCAGGCAACATTCACGTCGAAGTGCGCGACGGCGACGTGGTGCACATGATCCGCGGCGGCGTCGAGCCGAGCCAAAAGCGCACCTGGTACTACTGGTCGGTGCCGGGCATGCTCGACACGATCGGCCGGGAACTGGAGATGGCCCGCGACCCCGCCGCGTCGCTGCATGACCCGAAGATCACGGAGATGGACATGTGGGCCCAGTTCGACCCCAAGCTGGGGTACCCGGTGCGGTACGACCGCGTCGTGCTGGGAGCCGATTTCGAAGTCCACTGGCGGGTGACGAAGTTTCGCGCGATCGAAAAATGACGCTGGCGCGCGGCTGCGGAATCCACCCCCTCTCGCAGCGCCTTGGCCCCGCCTCCGAGCACCCCACCCGCTGGCATTGGCCTGCCGCCGCCAGTACACTGGTCCGCGAAGAGACGCTTGTTTTTACGCACCCAGGAACAACCCGCCATGAACGTTCGTGTTACCCGCCGCCGTTTCGTGCAAACCTCGGCCTCGCTGGCCGCCTTGGCCGCGACGCCCTACTGGGCGACCAGCCGCTCGCGCGGACGAGTCGAAAAACAATCGCCCCGTGGTGGGCGCCATCGGCCTGGGCGGGCAAGGAACCGGCGACGCCCGCCGCGCTAGCGGCCACGGTGACGTGGTGGCGGTCTGCGACGTCCAGCGGCAACATGCCGAGCGGGCCAAGGAAAAGCACTTCGCCAAGGCCGACATTTTCGAAGACTATCGCAAGCTGCTCGACCGCAAGGACGTCGAAGCGGTCACCATCGGCACGCCCGACCACTGGCACACGGAGATCGCCCTGGCCGCGCTCGACGCCGGCAAGCACGTCTATTGCGAAAAGCCGTTGACCTTGACGATCGACGAAGGCAAGCAGCTCGTGGCGGCGGTGAAGAAGAGCGGCAAGGTGATGCAGGTCGGCACCCAGCAGCGCGGCGACCAGTTCGCCCTGTTCGGCCGGGCCGTGGCCACGATCCGCGGCGGCTACTTGGGCAAGATCAAGAAAGTCACCGTGCAGCTTCCGCTGTCGACCGAGCAAGGCGGACCGTTCATGGCGCAGCCCGTACCCGACGGGCTCAACTGGGATTTCTGGCTCGGCCAGGCGCCGGCGGTCGACTATTGTCCGGAGCGCTGTCATGCCCGCTTCCGCTGGTGGTATGAATACTCGGGCGGCATTTGCACCGACTGGGGCGCGCACCACATGGACGTGGCCCACTGGGCGCTCGACTGCGAAGATTCGGGTCCGCTGACCATCGACGGCACGACGACCAAGCTTCCCGAAATCAAGGGGGGCTTCAACACGCCGAAGTTCGTCACGGTCGACTTCATCTATCCCGGCGACGTGCACGTGCAACTGCTGGCCCAGCCGCCCGGCGACGAGGGCGTGTTGTTCGAGGGCGAAAAGGGGCGGCTGTTCGTCAACCGCGGTCGCATCACCGGCAAGGTCATCGAAGAACAGGACGCCGACACGGTGCTCAAGGAAAAGGTGATGGCGGAGGTCGAAAAGCTGTACAAAGGCAACACCGCCAAGATGGGCGACCACATGGGCAACTTCTTCGAAGCCTGGATGTACGGCAAATGGCCGATCTCGGACGTCGAAAGCCAGCACCGCTCGGTGAGTGCCTGCCACCTGGCCAACATTTCCATCCGCCTGAAGCGCAAGCTCACCTGGGACGCCGCCAAGGAGCAGTTCGTCGGCGACAGCCAGGCCGACGGCATGCTCAGCCGGGCCCAACGGGCGCCCTATACCCTGCGCAGCGTGTGAGCGTCGCGCCGCAAGCCCCATGAACGCCTGGCAAGGCAAGGTAGCGATCATCACCGGGGGCTCGAGCGGCCTGGGCCGGGCGATTGCCGCGGCGCTGGTGCGCCGCGGCGCGCGGGTCGTGATTGCCGCCCGCGGGGCCGAAAAACTCAGCACGGCGGCGGACGAGCTATCGAAGCTGCCCGGCGGCGGCGAAGTGCTGGCCGTGCCGGCCGATGTCCGGCGCCAGGAGGACGTCGACGCGCTGGTGGCAAGAACCATCGAGCGCTCTCGGCCGTCTCGACATGCTCGTCAACAACGCCGGCCGCTCGGCCCGCGGCGAAGCGGCGGCCACCTCGCCCGAGGAGTTCGCCGAGCTGATGGAGCTGAACTTCGTGGCCTTGGTGCGGATGACCCGCTCGGCGATGCCGCACTTGGTCGCGTCGCGCGGCTGGCTGGTCAATATCGGCTCGCTGGCCGGCAAGACGGCCGCCCGCTACATGGGCGCTTACTCGGCCACGAAGTTCGCCGTCAGCGCCTACTCGCAGCAGTTGCGCCTGGAGCTGGGCGATCGCGGGCCGCGCGTGCTGTTGGTCTCGCCCGGACCGATCGCCCGCGACGAGCCGCGCAGCTATCCGGCCGAAAAAGTGGCCGGGCTGCCGCCCAGCGCCCGCAAACCGGGCGGTGGCGTGAAAGTGGGCCTGTTGAAAAGCGATCGTCTGGCCGAGCAGATCCTTAGAGCGTGCGAGCGGGGGCGGAGCGAACTGGTCGTGCCCGGCCGCGCGCGGCTGGTGTTCGCGATCAATCAGCTCTGGCCAAAGCTGGGCGACTGGATCGTCCGCAAGATGAGCTGACCGCGCGCGAAACGCGCTCAAGTGACGGGGCGGCTGGGCTCGAAAAAGGTTCCTGGCGCCGTTTTTTCTACTGGTCGGCTTTCTTCAGCAGGAAGCCGGTGATGTACCAGCCGTCGGCTTCGGTCGTGGTGCTGACGCCGGCCGGGCCGAGGTAGCGGCGCACCACGTCGTACTCGGGCAACTTGCTGCCGTTGAGCCGCTGGGTCCGCAGCACGCCTTCCTGACCGTCGCCCAGCAGGTTGTTGAGCATTTTGCCCACCATCGATTCGGCCTCCGGCAGCTTGCCGGTGCGGAACAGCTCGTAAGTGCCGCGATAGGCTTCGTCGGTGCGCGTGAACATCTGGCCGAACTGCTTCGGCATCGACACTTTCGCCAGCTCTTCCTGCACACGCTGGAAGTCGACGCTGCGGGCCAGCTGTTCGCGCTCTTCAACCGGCGAGAGCACCTTGTTCAGGATGTCGATGTGCGAGGCGACGAACAAATGGCCGTGGGCCACGGTGACCGCCGAGTTGGGCAACAGCGGCTTTTCTTCTTCCTCCGGCTCTGCCTCGTCCTTCGCGGGGGCACCGGCAAAATTCGGACTGTTTTCGATGGTCACCATCGGCAGCTCGGCCTCTTCGTCGACCACTTCCCACACCACGTGGCCGTTGATTTCGCGGCGCTTGGTGTCCGGATCGCTCTGCATCCAGCGGCGCACGACATCGGCCATCTGCACTTCGTCGTCGACGCCGATGGCGAACAGCATCCGTTCGCTCTTGGGCGTGATCGGCAGCTGCTGATCGGAAATAATCGTCACGCGGCTGGCCAGGTGGGCGATGATTTCGCGGCGCACGTCGATCTGCGGACCGTTCTCGTCGGTCTTGATCGAGTCGAGCACGTCTTCGAACACCTCGTCGCCCACGACCGCGTTGACCAGGGTCTTGGAGCTCTCGAAGGCGTTCTTGGTGTCGACGTTGAAAGCGCCATAGGTGGCCACGTCGCGCGGCACCCAGGCCGGCGGAAGGAACGGTTCGCCGCCGCTGGAGTTGGGGAATTCGAGCATCCGCGCCGCCAGCGTGAAGCGTTGGACTCCCGCGGGGTTGCCGGGGGCATAGACGAACGAGCGGTGCAGCACTTCGTAGCCTTCGGGCGCGAAGTTGACGAAGCCGCCGACCCCCTCGATGGCCGTGAAGCCCTGCTCGCGGAGGATCTTCAGCATGTCGGTCCCCTTCTTGCGCGGCTCGGTGCGCTCGAGCCGCATCGCGTCGGCGTAGCCGAACGGCTCGACGAACCAGCGCACGTCGGCGCGCAACTCGCCGGCCGATTTCTTGACGCGCTTGGTGATGGCGTCGAAGGCCGCCAGCGAGGCCAGGCTGTCGGCCTTGCCGCCGCCGGCGCGGGCCGCCAGCGTCTCCAGAAACTTCATACTGTCGGCCGCCGCCAACAGGTCGTCTTTCACGAAGTAGGCCACTTGAGCGGCCGGCTGCTCTTCGTGCTTGGGAATGTCATATACGATGATCTTCGTGCCCAGCGCCTGACGCTCGTGCCGCACGCCGCGGCGGGCAGTCAGGTTCTGGTGAAGCTTTTGCAAAAGCTCTTCGGTCTCCTTCTCGCGGCCGGTCACGTCGGCCAGAACCGCCAGCACCGACTCGGTCGGCACGGGCAGCGCGACGGCCACCGCCACTTCGCCGGAGGTCACGCCTTCCAGGTCCTCCCAGTGGATGCCGAGGCGCTGGTGGGTCTTGGTCCACTTTTCCTGCAACTGGCGGCGCAGATCCTCGACGAAGGGCTTCATCGTCGGGTCGTTCATCAACTGGCCCAGCTCGGTCTTGTTCCAGTGGTCGCGGACCGCGTCGATCGAGGGAACTGCCAGAAAGGCCTTGGTCGTATTGGGCAGCAGCGTCTCGGCCGCGGGAACGGCGGCGCGGCTTTCGCTATGGGGCAGCACGAGCAGCAAAAAGACGAGCGAAGCCCAACTCGAAACTCGCGACACGGCAGAACCTCCATGACCAAACGATGCCGACGCTCGAAGCGTGGCGCCCGCGAGACCGCCCCCGGGGCCGCTCATGGTACAAGATCGGTTGCCTCCAGGGCAATAATCAATACCCCCCGCGTCCACCATACCGCTTACCGAGCAGTCACTTCCGCGCGAAGCCGCAAGAGGTGCAAGCACGCGCCGAGGCCAACTGGGCGGCGTCAAAATGGCCGGTCTTTGCGCGTTGTACGGTTCGGCCTGTGACGGCTCGCGCGGGCACGCCCCGGCCGAGGTGGTCGATGGCCCGCCGGCGGCGGCGGCCGCCTGGCGACGTCTGCCCGGCGGCGGGCCAAGCCGATAGAATTGCTTGCCGCCTTGGCCGCACGCCCCCGGGGCCAGGCAGCTTTGCTTCAGGAACGCAGGATGCGAGACTTTCGCAGCGAAAACCTCAGCCACGACGCCATCCACGGCTATATCCCCTTCGTTTCGCGCGCGGCGCGTCGGCGCGGGCGAGGTCGCCGAGCGGCAGATCATCGACCACCCCTGGGTGCAACGGCTGCGCCAAATCCATCAACTGCAAACCGCCTGGTGGGTGTTTCCGACCGCCGAGCATACGCGCTTTCAACACGTCGTCGGCGTCATGCACCTGGGCAGCCGCGCCGTGACCGCGCTGTACGACAGCCTGCGCGAGGTGTGCCCCGACGTGCCCAGCCGCGGCTACGTCGAATCGCTGGTGCGCATGGGCGGGTTGCTGCACGACGTGGGCCACGGACCGTTCGGACACTTTTTCGACGATCATTACCTGCGCGGCTTCGGCCTCAGTCACGAGACGCTCGGCAGCGCGATCATCTGCCACGAGCTGGGCGAGCTGCTGGCGGGCATACGGCGCAATCCCAACGGCCAGCTCGCGCCCGGCGAACGGCTCGATCCCGGCCAGATCGCCTTTCTGATCGCGCGGCCCGCGGCCGGCGACGATGCGGCCGCCCGCCCGCGGTGGCTCGTCCTGTTGCGCATCGCTGTTCAGCGGCATCTACACGATCGACAACATGGACTTCGTGCTCCGCGACGCGTACATGTCGGGCTACAACGCCCGGGCCTTCGACCTGGCGCGGCTGTTGCACTACAGCTTCTTCACGCCCCAGGGACTGACGATCCACAGCCGCGGCATGGCGGCGCTGGTGCAGTTCATGGGCGTGCGAGCCGACCTGTTTCGCACGATCTATTTCCATCGCACGGTGCGGGCCATCGACCTGACGCTGGCCGACCTGTTTGCCGAGAGCAAAGAATTCCTGTTCGACGGCAGCCCGATGGAACGCCTCGACGACTACCGCCGGTTCACCGAGTGGTCGCTGCTGGTCGACGTCGGCCGTTGGCGCTCGAGCGACGACCCGCGCAAGCAGCGCTGGGCGCGCGGTGGCAAAAGTTCTTGAATCGCGAAGTTCCCTGGAAGATGGCCTGCCAGCGCAACCTCGTGTTCACGGCGGCCGAGACCGAGCGGAGCAGCATTTTCAGCCATGCCGATTTCGTCGAGCAGGAGCTGCGCGGGCTGTTGCCGGCCGGGATGAAGGAATTGCCGCTGCGCGTCGACCTGGCGCGGCACATCCATCGCCCCGATACCCGGGGGCCGGCCGCCGGCCAGAACTTCTTCTGGGACGATGCCCGCGGCGAACCCCGGCCGCTGTCGGACGATCAACTCTTTCGGCACTTGCCCTCCAGCCATCGCATCTGCCGGATTTACGTGCAAGACGAGTCGCACGCGCCGCAACTGGCCGCCGCGCTCGACCTGTTGCTCGGCGCGGCCGGCGGCGGCGACGATTTGACGAACATGTGAGAACGAGCGTTGAATGCCGAATGGCGTCACCTGCCGTGTGCCACTGGCTTTGCCAGTGCGCAGCGTCGTTGGAGTTTGCGGCAGCGGCAGAGCCAGTGGCGCACGAAGAAAGTCAGCGCGTCGCTCTTTGACTCTAGCCGCACGGCTGGTACGGTAAGCGATCGGACCCGCCCGTCGCGAGGCCCAGCCAACATGAAATGCCGCCCATGACCGCCGCCGACACGTTCGAAAACCCGCTGGCCACCCGCTACGCTTCGGCCGAGATGTCCGAGCTGTGGAGCCCGCAGCGCAAGTTCAGCACATGGCGGCGGCTGTGGGTCGCGCTGGCCGAAGCCGAAGCCGAACTGGGCCTGCCGATCGCCAAGAAACAACTCGACGCCCTGCGCGCCAAGGTCGACGACATCGATTTCGCCAAGGCCGCCGACTACGAGCGCCGCCTGCGGCACGACGTGATGGCCCACGTCCACGCCTACGGCGACGCCTGCCCCGAAGCCCGGCCCATCATCCACCTGGGCGCGACGAGCTGCTACGTCACCGATAACACCGATTTGCTGCTGATTCGCGACTCGCTGCAACTGATCGCCCGGCGGCTGGCCGCGGCGATCGATCGACTGGCGAACTTCGCTCGCCTGCATCGCGACCTGGCTTGCCTGGGCTTCACCCACTTGCAACCAGCCCAGCCCACGACGATGGGCAAGCGGGCCTGCCTGTGGATGTACGACCTGGTCGAGGACCTGGCCGAAATCGAACACCGCCTCGCGACGCTGAAGCTTCGCGGTGCCAAGGGCACGACCGGCACTCAGGCCAGTTTCCTGCAGCTATTCGCCGGCGACCATGCCAAGGTCGAGCAGCTCGAACGCCTCGTGGCCGAAAAGATGGGCTTTGCCGAAACCTATCCCGTCACCGGCCAGACCTACTCGCGCAAAGTCGATGCCCAGGTGCTGGCCGCCCTGTCGGGTATCGCGGAAAGCGCCAGCAAGGCGGCCACCGACTGGCGGTTGTTGCAAAGCCGCAAGGAATTGGAAGAGCCGTTCGAGGCCGAGCAGATCGGCTCCTCGGCCATGGCCTACAAACGCAATCCCATGCGGGCCGAGCGGATCTGCGGCGTGGCGCGGTTCGTGATGAGCCTCGAAACCAGCGCCGCGGCCACCGCGGCCAACCAATGGCTCGAGCGCACGCTCGACGACAGCGCCAACCGCCGACTGGTGATTCCACAAGCCATGCTGGCCGCCGACGCGATCCTGCTCTTATATCAAAACGTCGCCGCGGGCCTGGTGGTCTACCCCAAAGTGATCGCCGCCCACCTCGATGCCGAGTTGCCCTTCATGGCCACGGAGGCGATCCTGATGGCCGCCACGAGCGCCGGCGGCGACCGGCAGCAGTTGCACGAGCAGATCCGCCGCCACAGCCAGGCCGCCGCGGCCGTGGTCAAGGAACAAGGCGGGGCCAACGACTTGATCGAGCGGCTGTCGGCCGACCCGGCGTTCAAGGGCGTCGCCCTGAAAGCCGCCCTCGATCCGGCCGCCTTCGTCGGCCGGGCCCCCGAGCAAGTCGACGCGTTCTTGAAGGACGTCGTCGCGCCGATTCGAAAGCGCTACCCCGCCGCTGCCAGCGACTCGGCCGACGTCCGCGTGTAGCGATCAAAACACGAACCCGACGCGCGAGCGAGGGAGCACCGCTCAACGAAATGACGGCGCGCAGTTCGCGCTTCTGTCGCGCGCACTTTTCCCTCGCTTGCGCGTCGGGTTAGTAGACGAGTGCCTGCGGAACCTACGGCTATACCAGATCGAGCTTCCGCGTGGGGCGCTTTTGGACCCGGCAGTCGGCGCAGATGCCGTCGAAGATCAACCGGTGGCCGGTGACGCGGAACTGGTACTGCCGCTCGAGGGCATCGCCGATCTGGGCCACTTCGTCGCTGTGGAACTCGATCAGCTTGTTGCACTTTTCGCAGTGCAGGTGGTCGTGCTGCGGATAGCCGTAGTCGTGCTCGTAAACGGTGCGGCCGCCCAGGCTCATGCTCCGCAGCAACCCGGCCTCGACCAGCTCGTTGAGCGTGCGATAGACCGTGGGGCGACTGACGCGGCGGCCGCCGCCGGCCACGTGGCGAATCAGGTCTTCGGCGTCGAAATGGTCGTGGCGCTTGAAGACCTCGTCGACGATCTCGCGGCGCTGCTGGGTGATCCGCTTGCCGCGGCTTTGCAGGAACTCTTCGAACCGCTCGCGCGGCTGCAGCGACACCTGCACGGTTCCCAGCGAGAAATCTTCGCTCATCGACGCCCCGCCTGACCCGTGCACGTCGAAACGCGCACGGATCAAAAAAACAACACGGCGACCAATCAAGAATGATTATTGATTGTAGGCCGGCGCCGCGCGATTGCAAGCCGGCGGATCGTAGGGAACCGACTTCTCGGTTTTGTCATGCAGGGTGCCGCTGCGGGCTTGCCCCACACTGCGAAATCACGCGTGGGCAAGCCACCCGTGCGCCACCCGACAAATCGGGACGGGCGGTCCATTAGCGAATTCCAAAGCCGCCTCAGGCGATCTCGTCCAGCAGCCGTTCGACGGCCGTGTCGATCTTCTCGGCGGTTTCGTAGGCGCCGCTGTCGATCGCGGCGCGCAGCTCGCGGACGCGGTCGGCACGGATTTCGGGCAGCTCGGCCAGGCGGCTGGCGATCTGGCCGGCTTCGGAAATATCCAAGCGGTCGCCGATCGAGTGCGATTCGACCGCCGTCGACGGCTGGGCGGCACGCGGGGCGTGCGGGGCGTTGACTGGTTGAGCGCCGTGAACTTGCGATGGGCCGTAGATGTGCATGACTTCTCTCCCCTCAGGCAAAGACTACTTCACGGCAGAACGCAGCCGCAAACACTGGGCAGCCGTCTGCTCAAGCAGATCTTGCCGATCCTAAAAAGATACCTGGAACTACGCCGGTTTTTGACCAAGGAAGCGTCGGGGCTTCGGGCAGTTCTGATTCGCTTGTGCGCCGGACAGGCGGCCCGGACGGGCCAGGGGTGAAAAGCTAGTTGTCCGACGAACCTCTTGGAATCAGCACGCTGCTGCCACGAATCCTTTCGTCCTTGTCAACACAACAAAGTGCTTACCGGCGCCGCATTCCATGTCAGGGGACCGACTTCGCGAGCGCGGAAGTTTAGCACCCTTGGTATCGACCGGATCGGCGTCGAAAATTGAATAAAAAACTCAAGTCCTCCGGGCACTGCATCGAAACCCGCGCAAAGGCCCGCCGGGCGAGACTTTGGCGTCGGGCTGTTGCCGCCAGGCAGCGCGTTGCGTTTTGGCCACACCGGCCCGCGAGCCTGCTTTTGCGGCGGCGGATTATAGAAACGCCCCGCGGCCTCCACAAGGTCGTTCACCGGGAGCATGCTGGCAGCCGGCCGCGCGGCGCCCGGGCCGCTGCCGGGCTGACCACGCCGTTCCGCCATGCGGGGTGCCACTGAACGCCGTTAACCGTGACATTCCCGGGTGGCACTGGCATCTTGCCAGTGCAGCCCATGCCATGGCGCCGCCTTGCACTGGCGAGACGCCAGTGCCACCGATAAAAGCGGGGCAAGCAAAGGTTAACGGCGTCGGGTGCCACTGCTGGCTTGTCCAGCAGTGCGAAATCACGGGTGTCTGCAAGGCAGCCGCCCGTGGCACCGGTTGCTAGCCCCCGACGATGGGTCGGTCTATTACAATAACATGGTGCGCAAATCGCTCAACTTTCCGCGTTTGGCGGATTTCGCTATCCTTGCGACGAAACCCATCTGCCGTTCTATGGTTTCATCCTTCAGACGCCTCGAAGCCTGCGCGCGGAGGCTGGCAAAGGCGACCTGCGAGATTCTGGCAAACCTGGTCGAGGAGACGTGCCGTGTTGAAATCGATGGGATGGCTGACCGCCGCGGCGGCATTGGGCTTGGGCTGCGTGGTGCTGGCCGACGAAAAACCGGCCGACGCGCAGGACCCGGCGGCGCTGTTCGCCACGCTCGACAAGAACCAGGATGGCCAGCTTAGCACCGACGAAATCGCGGCCGACAACAAACGGCTGTTCGAGCGGCTGCTGCGGCTGGGCGACAAGAACGCCGACGGTCGCCTGACGGCCGACGAATTCACCGCGGCCTTGAAGCCCGACGAGCCCGCCGAGACCCCGCCGGTCGACGCCAAGCAAGCCCGCCGCTTCGCCCGCGACATGTTTGAGCGGCTGGACGCCAACGGCGACAAGAAGATCGCAACGAGCGAGGTGCCCGAACCGCGCCGCGAGCGGTTCCAGCAGTTGATCGATCGCGGCGACAAAGACGGCGACGGCGCACTCGATGAGAAGGAATTCCTGCGGGCATTCGCCGCGGCTGCCGCGGCCCGCAAGAGCGACGAGCCCAAGTCGGAATCGAAATCGAAGTCGAAGTCGGCAGCGGCGAAATCCGAATCGGAGAAATCCGAATCAGCCAAAGTGGAGCCGGCCAAAACCAAGCCGGCCAAGCCCGCCAAAACCGGTGCCAAGAAGCGCCCGAGGGCGCCAGGCCGCGCAGCTCTTCAAACGCATGGACCGCAATGGCGACGGCAAGCTGACGGAAGAGGAAGTGCCTGAACAGCGCCGGCCCATGATCGAGCGTCTGATCAAGCGGGCCGACAGCGACGGCGACGGGGCCCTGTCGCTCGAAGAGTTCACCGAAGGCATGAGCAAAGTGCGTCCAGAGGCCGGCGCCTCCAGCGCTAGCCGTTCGGCCGAAGCCGGCCGCGGGCAGATGGCCGGACTGTTCGGCGCGATCGACGCCGACCACGACGGGCATCTTTCCGGCGACGAGATCGCAGCCGCGCCCGCAGCGATCCTCAAGCTCGACGCCAACGCCGACGGCAAGGTTTCGCTCGATGAAATCATCGAGCACGCCGTGCGGGCCCGTGGCGGCGACGGGAAGTAGGGCGCGATCTAGCCGGCTCGCTCGGCCCCGGCCGCCCCCCCACGTCGAGCGTCATCGCGATCCAAAGCGGGCACGGCGCGCGCTCTCGGTGATTGGTTGCATCGCGCGAAGCGTCACACGGCTTCACGCTTGCCGGCTCGCCATCGCGCTCATAACGCGGGAAAAAGCAGCGCGCCCCGATAGTCCCTGTCTACGTTTTTTTCGAACAATGATGACGTTATTGCGGAATTCGTCTCCGTGCAACGTGCGCGATGCAATCCGCACGCATCATGCACGACGCTTGCGCATACGCGAAATCGAGCAGGAATGGCGCTGGTCCTGTGAATCTCTCCAAGCAGTATGAAATGAGGGCAGACGAGTTCGTCGCGACCGAGAAGAAGCTGGAGGGGGCGCTGATGCGTTTCACGTTTGAAAGAATTCTTCGGGCGTGGTCCGTACGTGGCGCACTGGGCCTCGCCGCAATGGCAGTCGGCTGGGCGCCGGCCAGCGCCACGCCGATTTCGGCCGGACAGTCGATCACGGCCGTGGGCGAAAACGAGCCCACCGGCGGCACCGTCATCGGCGGCACCGGCGTTCCGCTGGCCTTTTCTTCGGCCACCTTCAGCGGCACGCTCGCCTCGAGCGTCATTAGCGGCGACCCGAGCAATCCCTACGGCGGGCTGACGTTCACCTATTTGCTGTCGAACGATTTGGCGAGCCCCGACCAGATCGAGCGGATCACGATCAACAGTTTCGCCGGCTTTTCGACCGACGTCAGCTATCTCTCGCCGGGCGCAGGCATCGCCCCCACGGTGAGCGACCGCGGCCCCTCGGGCAACACGATCGGCTTTTCGTTCATCGGACCGCCGCTCAGCGCGCTGGGCACGATTCTGCCGGGCCAGTCGGGTGCGCTGCTGGTGGTGCAGACCGATGCCACGCTTTGGGCCGCAACCACGGCGCAGGTCATCGACGGCAGCGTCGCCACCGTGGCCAGCTACGGGCCCATCACGTTGATCCCCGAGCCGGGTTCGTTGGCGCTGGGAAGCATCGGCCTGTTGGCCTTCGGAGGCGTGATCCTGCGAGGCCGCCGCCGCCGCGCGGCGCGCTGAAGCGGGCTCCGAAACGGTCCGGATGCGCCCCGGTGGAAACCGCCGGCCAGGCGGTTGAGCCGCTGCCTGCCGGAAGCGCGATTCCGCAGTGTATTGCCGACAGGGGGCGCCCAGCGGGCGCGCGGAGAGCGAAATCGGCGAGCTCGTGCGAAAAATCACGATCTCGCAAGGGAGTGCCTTAAAACGACGCACCTGGCCCGAGTTGTAGCGTTTTGTCGACGTGTGGTAGTTGGGCCCCGGCCGCGCGAACCTGAACTAACTCGGGGTGTCAAACGTAGTAAGGGCGTTGACGTAAAAATTTGCCAAAATCGGACCGGCGTTTGCAATAACGACGGTCACCATCCGCGAGTAACAAACGGCGGCGTTGGACGCCTAGGTTGGAACGGGAGGGCATCGATCATGACAAACAATGCGAAAACTCGCTGGGCAGTCGAGGAGCAGGATATCGTGTCGGCGGTCGCCGAACTGAAGTCCTTCGCCGCGTTTGACCGCTGGATGGACGAGCAATTGACGGCCCTGGTCGACCGCTGGATCGACACGGCCGCCCCCTGTGCCAACCGCTACGAACTGGCGCAGCGCCACTTCGGCCGACAGACCCAGATCTAACGCCCCCAGATCTAACGCCATCAAACCGAACCGCGCGGCAACCCAGAGCCGCGCGGAGACCAGCTTGGGCGCCGTCCCGCCTTGCAAGGCTGGGCACGGATTGGAAAGCAGGCCCGCCGATCGTCGGCGAGCCTGTTCGTGTTTCCCGGCGGTCCGTTTCGGGCCCGACGTGCCCGATGATGCCGTTTACGGCGTCAGCAGCCATTTCACCGCGGCGGCCATTTTGCCCTCGTCGGCACCGTTGTAGATGCTGACCGACGACGACGGGGCGCCTGCCGCGCGGTACGCGGCGGCGATCAGCGCGGGCGCTTGCGGTCCTTCGCCGCCCAGCCACAGGGCGTGCGGCGCAGCCAACGCCAGCATCGCCGGCAGATCGCCATACTTGACCGAGCCGGGCAGGAAGTTCACGTCGCGCGTCGAACGCGCGCCGGCCAGCCGGAACCCACCGGTATGGATCGCGGCCTTGGCGACCGCCGAGCCCGACTGCGCCGCGCCGCGGCGGCCCAGGCACCGGCTACGCCGAACCCCACCAGGTCGACCTGCGGCCGCTCGTCGGCATAGGTGCGGCAGAACGACACCACCGTCAGCACGTCATGCACCCGCTGGGCGAACAGCGACGGATTGTAGCCGTACGTGTAGCCGGCGAATTCGCGCGAGTTGGCCACTTTGCGGGCTTCGGTGAGCGGCTTGCCGCCGGCCAGAAACTCGCCCTGGTAAACGAGGTCGACGCCCATCACGGCCGCGCCGGCGTCGAGCAGTTGCCGCACGGCCGGCTGCGGCTGGCCGTCGCTGCCATACAGCCCCGCCTTTCCCCTTTCGTCGAGCCAGACGACGACCCGCTTCGTCCACTTCTTGGGATGCAGGATCACGACCGGCAGCTCTTCACCCTGGGGCGGATTGCGCACCAGCGAGCCATACTCGGTGTAGCTGCCCTTGGGATTCTCCGTCAGCGGCTCGTATTCGAGCACGTCGGACGCGGGGAGCGTGCGGCCGATGACGACGTCGATGCCGCCGCCAACGATCTCGCGGAAGTCGCCCAGCGATTCCTCGTCGCGCGGGGCCAGTGCCGCCATCTGCTTGTCCGAGGCCTCGGTGATCCTTTTCACCAGCGCGCGCTCGAAGTCGTCGCCCGAGGGCGGCTTGGGATGCTCGGCGTCCCAGACGGTCATTTCCGCTTTACTCAGAGGCACGTAGTCCTCTTCGATCACCGGTTCGGGCAGCCCGATGTCGAGGTATTTGTTGAGGAACTGGTACATCACCTCGCGGCTGACGTAGTTGTAGTTGTGGCCGAACTGCAGCATCACCTTGGCCTCGACCTTGTCGGGCACGCCGAGCATCGCATAGTGGGCCTTCAGCTCGGGGAAGCCCTTGGTGGCCAGCTCCTTGGTCCAATCGTTGGCGCCGCTCATGCCCAGCGCCCGCGGACCCATCAGGGCGGCGAACTCGATGTTGCCCGTGCCCACGCGCAACAGCGAGCAGTTTTCGCAGGTGCAGCCGCCTTGCATGGCCGTCGAGACCATCACGGCCGGAAACGCCACCGCCGGCCGATGGTCGATCGCGCAGAGGATGAACGTTTGCGTGCCGCCGCCGCTGGCACCGGTGACGCCGATCCGCGCCGGATCGACGTCGGGCAGCTCGCTCAGCCAATCGAGCGCGGATCGAGTCATAGGTCTGCAGTCCCATGATGCTCTGCTGCCGCAGCTCGGCTTGCGTGCTGTACAGCCCCCAGTTCTCCTTGGTATCGAACTCGGGCCGCTGCTTGGCGAAGCGATGCGCCAGCTCGAACGAAAGCTGCTGGCTGTCGGCATACCCGATCATGTCGTAATGGAACACGACGCAACCCATTCGCGCCAGTTGCACGCACCGCGATTGCAACGGCGAGCGGGCCGCGGTCTCGAACCGCTCGGCGCCCTCGGCCACCTGCTTGCGGCATTCTTTCGGATCCGTGTCGGTGAAGCGCCCGTTGGACCAATGGCCGTGCGGGCAGAGCACGCCGGGCCGGCGACCACTCTTGCCCTTGGGCCGATACAAGCTGCCCGTCACGTAGAACCCGGGATAGCTCTCCAGAAACATGCGCTCCACGGTGTAGGTGTCGCGATCCACTTTGCCGTGCACCACGGCGTTGGGCGGCGTGCGCTCGGGCATCGGCCACAGGCCATTGGCCACGAGAATGCGGCGCGCGCACCTGCTCGGCCCGCGCTTCCCAGGCCTCCTTGTTCTCGGCCGGCGTGAACGGAAAATAACCATCCAGATCTTTCAGTTCGCCAAGCCGCTTGTCTCGCGGCAGCTTGCCCTCGGGCAGCACGCGCGGCGCATCGCCGCGGGCCGCGCTGGCCAGCACGATCGTGGCGACGCTGGCACACAGGGCGATCAGTCGGACGCGATTGGCAGTTCGATGCAACATGGGTGGATCACTCGCGGGATGGTGGAAAGGCGGGTTTGAGCGCGCGGGCCACGCGCGTACAATCTAACGAGCGTTCAGCCTATGCTGTGGCTGCGAAGATTTCCAGCCTGTGCGGCGGGCGACTTGCGGCCCCTTAGCGCCCGCGCCATGGAGCCGGGGAAGGGACGCGGCTGGGCCCCGCGCTTCGAAAAACCGTGATTCGCCCGAGCGGAGCCGATGAAAAACACGCATCGCGTGATCTACACCGCCGCCAACCCCCAGCAGGCCCATCTGCTGGCCAATGCGCTGGTCGAGCGCGGCATTTTCGCCTACGTCACCAACGACCTGCTGCAAGGGGCCGCCGGCGACCTGCCGCTGGGTTTGCCTACCTCGCCCCGGGTCGTGGTTCACGAGGACGACGCGGCCGAGGCCCGCCAGGTGGCGATGACCTTCGACCGCAGCATCGCGTCGACCCGCGCGGAGAGCCCCCTGCAATTCGGGCTGAGCGTTTTGTTCTACCTGGTCACGTGGTCCGCCATCTTCTTCGGCGCCAATCGGCTGTTCGAAGGCCGGCGCGGCAGCGAGAGCGTCAATGTGTTCCTGGTGGTGGCGTTCGTCGCGGTCAGCTACGTGCTCGTCGCCCGTCGACTTGCCCGCCGCGATCGGGAGTATCCCGCCCGGTTGTCACCGGGCGACTGGCGCAACGCGCCGGCCGGCGCGGCAGCGTCCGAGCGCGGCGGCGGCTCGGACGAAGGCATGGACGCCGAAGCCGACGACTTCGACGACGAGGAGGAGCTGCCCTACGATTGGCCGAGGTGCCCGCACTGCGGTCGGCCGCGGCTGACGAGTTGCCCGGTCTGTGAGACAGCCGGCAGCGGTTTCACGCCGGCCTACCTGCCGGTGGAAGCCGAGATCGCCGAATCGGCCACGGCCGAGGGCTTGGGCTATCACGTGTTGTGTCCCACTTGCGACGAGCCGTTTTGGGCCGAGTTTCCCAGCGAATGCGAATGGTGCGGCCACCGTTTCCGCGACGGTCGCGCCGTGCGCTCGAGCGAACCGGTGGTCACCTCGCCGTTTGCCGACATGAACGAGCGAGCCTGGATCGTGGTGGGCGGCCTCGTGGCCACGGTAGCGGCCATCGTCGCCCTATTCGTCTGGCTGGCCAGCCGGCGGTGAGAGCCGCCGCGACGGCTACTCTTTCGCGGCGATCACGGCCAGCGGGCGCTCGCTTTCCATCTGGCGAATCTCTTCGGTGATCTTCATCGAACAGAACTTCGGCCCGCACATGCTGCAGAAGTGGGCGCTTTTGAAGGTATCCTGCGGCAGCGTCTCGTCGTGCATCCGCTGGGCCGTCTCGGGATCGAGCGCCAGGCGGAATTGTTCGTTCCAATCGAACTCGAAGCGGGCCTTCGACAGCGCGTCGTCGCGGTCGCGCGCCCGCGGCGGCCGCGGGCCACGTCGGCCGCGTGGGCCGCGATCTTGTAGGCGATCACACCCTGCTTCACGTCGTCGTTCTCCGGCAGGCCCAGGTGCTCCTTGGGCGTCACGTAGCAGAGCATCGCCGCGCCGCTCCAGCCGGCCAGCGCCTGCGCCGATGGCGCTGGTGATGTGGTCGTAGCCCGGCGCGATGTCGGTCACCAAGGGCCCAAGGACGTAGAACGGCGCCTCGTGGCAGATTTCCATCTGCCGGCGAACGTTCATGTCGATCTGATCCATGGGAATGTGGCCGGGGCCTTCGACCATGACTTGGGTGTTCTTCCGCCAGGCCCGCTCGGTCAGCTCGCCCAACACGTCGAGCTCGGCGAACTGCGCCGCGTCGCTGGCGTCGGCAATCGAACCGGGCCGCAGGCTGTCGCCCAGGCTCCAGGTGACGTCGTAGGCGTGCATGATGTCGCACAAATCCTCGAAGTGCGTGTAGAGCGGGTTCTGCTGGCGGTGGTGCATCATCCACTTGGCGATCAGCGAGCCGCCGCGGCTGACGATGCCCGTCACCCGGCCGGTGGTCAGGTGCAAGTGCTCGAGCAGGATGCCGGCGTGCACGGTCATGTAGTCGACGCCCTGGCGGGCCTGGTGCTCGACCATGTCGAGAAAATGCTGCGGCGTCATGTCGCAGATGTCGTCCAGTTGCTGCACCATCTGGTACAAGGGGACCGTGCCGATGGGCACGGGCGAGGCGTCGATGATCGCCTGGCGAATGGCATCGATGTCGCGGCCCGTCGACAGGTCCATCACCGTGTCGGCGCCAAAGTGGACGGCGGTGTGCAGCTTTTCCAACTCGCCGGCGATGTCGCTGGTGACCGCCGAGTTGCCGATGTTGGCGTTGATCTTCGTCAAGGCCGCCACGCCGATGCCCATCGGATCGAGCCGCTTGGCCAGGTGCACCTTGTTGGCCGGAATGACCATGCGGCCGCGGGCCACCTCGCTGCGGACCAACTCGGGTTCGAGCCGTTCGCGCTGGGCCACGCGTTGCATTTCGGCTGTGATTTCTCCTGCTCTTGCCCTTTCGATTTGGGTCATCGCGGCCAGACGCCTCCCTGAAGTGAAGTCGAAAGCCGCTCGCCGTGGCGGGGAGCACCGCGGTCGGCGGCCTTCGCGTTTTTTGGCTGAAAATCCGTGAAATCTCGGCGCATTCGAGTCCCGATCATCGTACCCCCGAGGTCCCGATTGTCAAACCGTCGCGCCGCCGGCGTTAAGCCGGCGAAACCGCAGAAAAACGCCGGGGTCGCCAGCGTCCGCCGCCATCCGCCAGCGCACGGCCCTTGTCTGCGGCGCACGAAACTTGTTTCGATTTGTGGAAAGTGGCGTTTGGCCCTGCTATATTCGCTCGCAACCGACGCGCTGGGGGGCCGGCGCGTCTGGGTGTGAGATCGATTGGCAAGGGCGCGCGAAACCATGAAGCCTCGAACTCGTGCCGCGGGAATCTGCTGCGCCGTCATGCTGGCCGGACTGGCCCGCGCCGAGGCCGCCGATCCCGACCTGGAAAAACTGCAAGGCAAGTGGGTCGTCGAGTCGTTCCACTACAACGGCAACGTCGTCGAGCGGATGAACGGCGCGATCCGCGAGTTCAGCAAGGACACCTATACGCTCACGCCCAAGGAAGGCGAGGCGATCAGCGGCACGGTCAAAAGCGTCGATTCAACCAAAACGCCCAAAGAGATCGACCTGGACGTCAACAACCAGACGCTCAAGGGCATCTACCAGCTCGACGGCGACACGCTCAAGCTCTGCTACAACCTGATCACCCGCCAACGCCCCACCGAGTTCGCCAGCAAGCCCGACACCGGCCTGGTCCTGGTGGTCCACAAACGGGCCAAGTGAAAAGTGGTCGGCGCCGGATTGGCCGCGGTTTCTTCCAGGCGAAGGTAAAAGCCCCGATCCCTCGCTCCGGCGTCGGGTCCGCGCTCGTACGTCAGCGCAAAAAAACGGCCGCTCGGCAAGACTCGCTTTCATTCCACGCGAACGCCGGCGTGGGCGAGTGCTTACCGAGCGGCCGCCGCGGGCCGCCGAGCTTACGTCTTGGCGACCATGTCCTTGAGATTCTTCAGCGCGCGGACTTTCACCTTCACGCTGGCCGGCTTGGCCGGTTGATCCATCAGCTCGCCCGGCTTGAACGGGTTGGGCACGCCCTTGCGGGCCGGTCGGGCCGGCACCTTCTTCTTTTCGATCTTCACCAGGCCGGGCACGGCGAACACGCCGGGGCCCTTGTTCGACAGACTCTTCTTGATTTCGCCGGCCAGCGCTTCGAGCACGCTCGTGACCTGCTTCTTCGTCAGACCGGTCTCCTCGGCAATGTTGTTGGTGACCTCCGACTTCGACGGAGCCTTCTTCGCTGCGGTTGCGGCTTTCGCCATAGTGTGGAACCCTCCTTGCGGGCTTCATGGGGAGTGAAAAAACACGTCGGTCCGCTACGGGTGGACGCGATGATTAAAATCGACTTGCCCAAAATTGCAAGCCGCAAAAGCCGTGTTGTCCCGGAAAAACAAGGAAAAACGCGGCCTGCCGTTTGCGAGTGAGGGGGCTCTTCGGACCCTCGTTCGCGCGGCGAAAGTGATTGTCCCCTGGCCCGATCCCGCTCTCGGCGGCGCCGCGAGCCGGGGTGCCGTGGCTGGTGCGTTGGCACGCATCGGACTGAGCGCGGGAACTGGGACCGCTTCACCGGTCCAACAATCGCCCCGCGGTCCCGGGTGCCTCGATTTGCCCCCGTCCGCGGGTGCCACCCAAGCGTGCACGCCACGCGCCGCGCGGGCAGCCGCCCGCCGGGGGTCCGATGGCTCGCCAGTAAAGCCCGCAGCAGCCAATACTTGTGAACAGGCAGCCCTGAAGGTAGAATAATCTGTTGGCTGGTCGATTGCGGGCAGGGAGCGGCCCGGCCGGCTCGTTTTCGGTCACTTCCAGGCGGGACGGGAACAGAGCGGATCGAGGAGCACGCCAACTGCCGCGGGTCGCGAACCGGCAGACACGCGCCTGGCTTATCGGCGAGGCGTCAAGGAGTGAATGGAGTCGCGGACCACGAGCGCAGCGTCTCACTGGTGAGGGAGGCACCCATGCAGCGACGGACAATTGGCACCCGACGTGCTGTCGTCCTCGCTTTGATGGTCGCCGGCGCCCTCGTTATTTCCGTAATTACCGATTCTCTGCCGGCCGACGGCGGGCAGCCGCCGGCACCGGGGATTCGAGTTGCCCAAAGGTTCCGCCCGCGCGGCGGCCTGCGGCCGGCCCCCGACACGGGCGACGACGAGCTGGGGCTGGACGGCGTGTTTCTGCCCCCCGATCGCACGGCCAAGCGGCGGCTCGAGCTGGCCCAGGAGCTGTTGGGCGAGCGGCGTTTCGGCGAAGGCGTGCGGCTATTGGGCGCGCTGTTGGAAAACGCCGAGGATTTTTTCTTCAAGCCGGCAGCCGACGAGCCGGTCTATCGCAGCCTGAAAGCCGAAGCCGGGCGGTTGATCGCCGAGCTGCCGGCCGAAGGCCGCGCCAGCTATGAGCTGCAGTTCGGGGCCCGCGCGCCAACTGCTCACCGAGGCCGCCGGCGCCGGCAACCTCGCCGACCTGGCCGAAGTCTCGCGACAGTTCTTTTACACCGACGCCGGCCAAGAGGCGACGTTCCTGCTGGCCCGCCACCATCTGGATCACGACCGGCCGCTGGCGGCGGCCTTGTCGCTGGAGCGGCTGCGCGCCATTCCGGCGGCCCGCGCGGCTCGAGCCGGCGCTGTCGCTAACGCTGGCCACTAGCTGGCTGCGGGCGGGCAAGCCCGATCGCTCGCGCGAAACGTTGCTGCGACTGAAGCGTTCGAACGAGGCGCGCGATCTGACGATCGCCGGCAAGCCGGCCGCGTTGTTCGCAAGCGACGCGCAGGCGGTCGCCTGGCTCGAGGACAAGTTGGGGCCGCAGCACCTCGCGCGCAGCACGAGCGCCGAAGAGTGGACGATGTTTCGCGGCGACGAAAGCCGCAACGCCGCCAGCGCCGGCGGCCAGCCGCTGTTGAACGTCCGCTGGCAGCAGCGCGTGGCCGACGACGACGTGGTGGAAAAATTCATCGGCAAGGTGCATCACGACTACCTGAACCAGGATATTGTCGCCCTGCCCAGCCTGCACCCGCTGGCCGTGGGCGACGTCGTGGTGATGCGCACCGCCTTTGGCATCGAGGCGGTCGATTTCAACAACGGCAAGCTCGTCTGGAAGTACCCGGCGATCGACGGCGCGCTCGAGCAGTTCTTGAAGGTGGGCAGCCTGCAGCAGCATTCTCCCGGCTCGCAGCAACTGATGTACGCGCTGGATCAGCGGGTGTGGGAGGACGCGGTTTATGGCACGCTGTCCAGCGACGGCAGCCAAATCTACTACATCGACGAGCTCGGCCTGGCCGGCGTGACGACCAATATCCGCTATACCGTGGCTCCCAACGGCCGCCGCACGCAATCGGGCGCCGCGGGGCACCAACCGGCTGGCCGCTCGCGAGCTGCGCCACGCAGGGCAAGTTGAAGTGGGAAGTCGGCGGCACCACTGGCGAGGACGAGCCGAAGCTGGCCGGGGCCTTCTTCCTTGGCCCGCCGCTGCCATTGGCGGGCCACTTGTACGCGCTGGCCGAAATGAAAGGCCAGGAAATCCGCCTGGTGGCCTTGTCGTCCAAAACCGGCGCGCTCGAATGGTCGCAACAACTGGCCGTGGTCGAGCAGCCTGGCGTGCTGGGCGATCCGTTCCGCCGCAATGCCGGCGCTTCGCCCAGCTTTGCCGACGGCGTGCTGGTGTGTCCCACCTCGGCCGGCGCCATCGTGGCCATCGACTTGACGACCCGCTCGTTGCTGTGGGGCTACCAGTATCCGCGGGCCCAGCAGTTTCCGATCGACCGCTTTTCGGTCAACCGGCCGATGTATCCGGGCACCGAGCGGCGGGCCAACGAACACTGGTCCGACGGCAGCGTGACGATCTCCGACGGCCGCGTGATCATCACGCCGGTCGAAACCGAGCAGATCTACTGCCTGAGCCTGGTCGACGGCAAGGAGCTGTGGAAGGAGGGCCGCAATTCCGCCTTGTACGTCGGCTGTATTCACAACCACAACGTGATCCTCATCGGCCGCAACCTGGTGGCGGCTTTGAAGCTGGCCGACGGTGAAAGCGCGTGGGACGCCATCGAGCTACCCCCCGGCAGCCTGCCCAGCGGCCGCGGATTCCAAAGCGGCGACTATTACTACCTGCCGCTGACCACCGCCGAAGTGGCCAAGATCAACCTCCGCGAAGGCCGCATCGAAGCGCGGGCCCGCTCGCGCAGCGGTCAAATTCCGGGCAACCTGATCTGCTACCGCGGCAACGTGCTGTCGCAGGGAGTCGACTACGTCGACGCCTATTTCCAGATCGACTCCCTGAAGTTGCAAATCGCCAACGCGCTCAAAGCCAACCCCGATGACCCGCGGGCGCTGGCCTCGCTGGGCGAAGTGAAGCTCGACCAAGGCGCGCTGGGCGAGGCCGTGGAGCTATTCCGCCGCTCGTACGGCCTGCGGCCCGACGAGGCCACCCGCGGCCAACTGGTCGACAGCCTGCTGGAAGCGCTGTCGGCCGATTTCGCCGCCAACCGCGGCAGCCTCGAAGAGCTCGACAAGCTGATCGACCAGCCGCGCGACCGGCTCACGTTCTGGCGGCTCAAGGCCGTTGGGCTGCAGGCCGCCGGCGAGCTGGGCGAGGCGTTCGAAACCTACCTGAAGCTCGTCGATGCCGACGAACCGCTGGCGCTGGACGCCCTCGACGAGCGGCTGTCGGTGCGCCGCGACCGCTGGCTGCGCGTGCGGCTCGAAGCGCTCGGCGAGGCGGCCGATGCCGACCAGCGCCGCCAGATCGACGCGGCCGTCGAAGAGCGGCTGGCGCGGGCCCTAAAGGCTGCCTCGGCCGAAGACCTCCGTGAGTTTCTCAGCGTGTTCGGCGCGCATCCGGCCGCTGCGCAGGCGCGCGAGGCCTTGCTGGCCCGGCTGGGTCGCGACGACCTGCTGGAGCGAAACCTGCTGCTGCGGGCGCGCGAGCGTTCGAGCGATCCGGCGGTGGCCGGCGCGGCGGCGGCCGAGATGGCCACGCTATTGGCCGAGGCCGACCACGCCGACCTGGCGGCCATTTACTACCGCCAGTTGGCCGGCCGTTTTGCCGATGTCCCCTGCCGCGATGGCAAGACCGGCGCCCAGTTGGCGGCCGAACTTCCCAACGACGGACCGATCGCCAGCTGGCTTGCCGGCAGCCAGCCTTGGCCCAGCGGCAAAGTCACGGCGCACGAAGAAACGGTCCGCAGCCGCGCCAGATCACCAGCCGCGCGCAGGCGCTCGGTCGACGTGGAGATTTCCGGCCCCACGGGTCCGCTGTTCAAGGACGTGTCGCTCTCGTTCGACAACCAGTTGTGCCTGGTGGCACAGGACGGCCTGGGCACGCGGCGGTTCCGCATTCCGCTCACCGAGCAGGGAGCCCGCAAGAGCGTGGCCAACGCCAACGTGTACAACAACCAGGCGCCCAACTACGTGGGTGCCAACGGCGGCCTGCTGGTGGTCGCCCGCGGCGATCAGTTGATGGCGGTCGACACGCTGCGGCCCGGCGACAGCTCGGCCAATCGCATCCTCTGGACGCACGACCTCAACGACCAGATCGGCGGCTTTGCCACCAACCACTCGATCATCTCGCGGGCCGTGCCGCTGGCCTGGGGCGGCAACCGGGTCGTCTCGGAAGATTCGTTGTCGCGCCGGCTGGCCAGCCTCGGACCGCTGGACGACGACGGCATTTTTTTCCAGCGGCTGCACGACCTGCACTGCGTCGACCCGCTGTCCGGCAAGACGCTTTGGACGCGCAAGAACGTCGGCTTGGGCAACGACCTGTTTGGCGACGAGGAGCTGCTGTTCGTGGCCCCGCCGGCCGACGGCGAGACGCTCGTGCTGCGGGCCGCCACGGGCGAGCTGCTCGGCACGCGGCAGGTGGTGCCCTTCAATCGCCGCGTCGCCACGCTGGGCCGCTCGCTGCTCTCCTGGGAACAGAAGGAGCGCGAGTGCGTGCTCGAGATGCGCGACATGTGGGCGGATGCTCCGGTCTGGTCGCGCACGCTGGCGCTGGGCTCGAAAGTGGCGGTCACTTCGGACGACTTCGTCGGCGCGCTCGAGCCAGGCGGCCACTTCGTGCTGTTGTCGCTGGCCGACGGCAAACCGATCGTCGACGAAAAGCTGGAGCCCGAAACCGGCTTGTCGGCGATTTACCTGCTGCGATCGCGCGACAGCCATCTGCTGGTCACCAGCGCCGCGGCCCGCAACCAGCCGAACATGACGGTTCACCCGGCACCCGGCGGGGCCAACATTCCCATGGTCAGCGGCCACATCTACGCCTTCGAGGCGGCCAGCGGCAAGCCGCAATGGCCCGCGCCGGCCGTGATCGCGCAGCATCTGCTGCTGAGCCAGCCGGTCGACTTGCCGGTGCTGGTCTTCGTGCGGCAAGTCCACCGCGCGGCGGCCAATGTTCGCGATCCGCGCACGTCGGTGCTGTGCATCGACAAGCGGACCGGCCGGGTGGTCTACGAGAAGGACCAGTCGCCGGGTGCGAGCCTCTCGAATTTCGATATCGAAGGCGACGCGTCCGAGCACGTCGTCACCCTCTCGATGGGCGCGAGGGTGATTACGCTCTCCTTCGAGGACCAGGCGCCCGGCGAAGCCAAAGCGGCCGAGGACGGCCAGCCCGGCGATGCCAGCCCCCAGGAGTCGAAGCCCGAGGCCGACAAGAATGACGCGAAACCAGGCGACGGCGGCAAGACGGACCCCAACAACCAATGACAAACCCGAATCGACCGATCCTGTCAAATCCTGAGCGAGCGCTAACGATGAACAACCTGGGGGCAAGGCGATTGGGCTATCCGCTGGCGCTGGCCGCCTTGGCGCTCGTGGCCCTGGCGGTAGGGCCGGCTGCCGCGCGGGGCGACGCGCGCGACCCGAAGATCCAGAAGCTCGTTTCGCGCGGGCTGGACTGGGTGGCCAGCACGCAGTCGCGCCTGGGCCATTGGACGGCCACCGACGGCCGCTATCCGACGGCCATGACCGCGCTGGCCGGCATCGCCCTGCTCTCCGAGGGATCGACGACCACGCAAGGCAAATACTCGAAGAACATTCGCCTGGCCGTCGACTACCTGCTCTCGCGCAGCCGCGCCAACGGCCTGATCGGCGACCCCACGCGCGACGACCGTTACACTTATGGCCACGGGTACTCGATGCTGTTCCTCTCGCAGGTGCTCGGCGAGGAAGAGGACGAAAGCCGCCGCAAGGAGTTGATCGACGTGCTCACCCGGGCCGTCGTCTTCACCGGCCAGGCCCAGACCGCCGCTGGCGGGTGGGGTTATGTCAGCGCCAAGGATGGCAGCGACTTTGACGAAGGCTCGACCACCATCACCCAGGTGCAGGGACTGCGCGGCTGCCGCAACGCGGGCATCGCCGTACCCAAGGAAATCATCGACAAGGCGGTCGACTACATCCGCAAATGCACCCTGCCCGACGGCGGCGTACAATACAGTTCCAAGGGAGGCGGCGGGCGTCCGGCCATCTCGGCCGCGGCCATCGCCTGCCTGTTCAACGCCGGCGACTACGACAGCCAGTACGTCCCCAAGCTGCAAGATTACTGCCGGCGCAACCTGGCCGACATCTCGAACCAGGGCTTCGGCCACTGGCACTACGCACATTACTACTATGCCCAGGTCCTGTACCGCGAAGGCGGCAAGGAATGGGAGGCCTATCGCGACAAAGTCTTCAGCAAGCTGGCGGCCGAGGCGACCGAATCCGGCAAGTACGTCGTCTGGAACCAAGGCTACATCGGCCCGATTTATACCACCGCCATCAACCTGACCATCCTGCAGCTCGACAGCGGCGCGCTGCCGATCTACCAACGTTGACCCTGCGGGCGGCGCCGCCGACGGCCGCCATGCGCGCAGGGTGCGCATGGCCAGCCGCAGCCGAACCCCGGCCGCCCCCAACAAACTCCAAATCCTGTAGGCAACCGACAACGCGAGGATCCATCCGCCCAATGACCGACCACACGCTTAACGTTCACGACTCGGCCGCCATCGGCCGCCTGGGCGACGCCCGCGAAAAAATCATCCAGCAGCTCGGCCGCGTGATCGTCGGCCAGGACCAGGTCATCGAAGAACTGTTGATCTCGCTGTTCAGCCGCGGCCATTGCCTGTTGGAGGGCGTGCCCGGGCTGGCCAAGACGCTGATGATCAGCACGCTGTCGCGGGCCTTGAACCTGTCGTTCAGCCGCATCCAGTTCACGCCCGACCTGATGCCGGCCGGACATCACGGGCACCGAGATCATCGAAGAGAACCGCTCGACCGGCAGCCGCGAGTTCCGCTTTCTCGAGGGCCCGCTGTTTTCCAACGTGATTCTGGCCGACGAAATGAACCGCACGCCCCCCAAGACGCAGGCGGCACTGCTGGAAGCCATGCAAGAGCGGCAGGTGACCGTGGGCCGCGTGCGGCACAAGCTTTCCGACCCGTTCTTCGTGCTGGCCACGCAGAACCCGATCGAGCAGGAGGGGACGTACCCGCTGCCCGAGGCGCAGCAGGACCGCTTCATGTTCAAGGTGTTCGTCCGCTATCCGAGCTTCAGCGAAGAGTTCGAGATCGCCCGGCGCACGACGACCACGCTGGTCGACCACGTCGAGGCCGGTGCTCACCGCCGAGGAGATCCTCGACCTGCAGCGGATCGTCCGCGAAGTGCCGGTCACCGAGCACGTGATCCGCTACGCGCTGTCGCTGGTGCGCCAGACGCGCGTGGGCGAGGTGGGCACGCCCGACTTCGTCGCCGACCAGGTGAGTTGGGGCGCCGGCCCGCGGGCCGTGCAGTTCCTGATCCTCGGCGCCAAGGCGCGGGCCCTGCTGCACGGCCGGACGCACGTCGCGACCGACGACATCCAGGCCCTGGCCAAACCGGTGCTGCGGCACCGGCTGGTCGTCAATTTTGCGGCCGAAAGCGAAGGCGTCACGCCCGACGACATCGTCGAGCGGCTGATCGCCATTACGCCCACCAAGGAAGACGAGCTGACGAGCGATGTCCGCTTCCAAAAGATTTTTGCATCCTGAGGCGATCGGCCGCATCGCCCGGCTCGATCTGCGCGCCCGCCACGTCGTCGAGGGCTTTCTGGCCGGCATTCACCGCAGCCCCTACTTCGGTCAGTCGGTCGAGTTCCTGCAGCACCGCGAGTACGCGCGCCGGCGACGACCTGCGCCACGTCGACTGGAAAGTCTGGGCCAAGCAAGACCGCTATTACGTCAAGCAGTTCGAGGAAGACACGAACCTGCGGGCCGTGCTGCTGGTCGACGTTTCGGGCAGCATGCAATACGGCTCCGGGCCGTTGACGAAATACGAATACGGCGCCACGCTCGCGGCCTCGCTGGCCTACCTGCTGCTGCGCCAGCAGGACGCCGTGGGGGCGATCGCCTTCGACGAGGCGATTCGCGTCCGCGTGCCGCAGCGCACCAAGCGCACGCACCTGACCACGATCGCCGACGCGCTGGCGGCCAGCGAACCCAAGCAGAAGACCGAGCTGTTCGCCATTCTCCGCGGCGCGGCCGAGACCTATCCCCGCCGCGGCGTGTTCGTGCTGATTTCCGACCTGCTGGTCGATCGCGCGGGCTTGTTCAAGGGGCTGCGGCTGTTGCGCCAGCAAGGTCACGACGTGCTGGTGTTCCACGTGATGGACGATGAGGAGCTCGACTTCGACTTCAACGGACCGACGCGCTTCGAGGGCCTGGAGCTGCCCGAGCACCTGGCCTGCAACCCGCGGGCGCTGCGCGAAGGTTACCTGGAGGCGCTGGGCGCGTTTCTCGACGAGGTGCGGCGCGGCTGCGCGTCCAACGGCGTCGACTACGCCCTGGTGCGCACCAGCCAGCCCTTGGGCGCGGCCCTGGCGGCCTTTTTGAGCAACCGGCAAGGAACGTTGCGATAACCCTCCATGTCCAGCTTCCTCTATGAATCGTTCTTGTGGTGGGGCCTGCCGCTGGTCGGCGTGCCGGTCCTGATCCACTTGATCAACTTGATGCGCCACCGCCGCGTCAAGTGGGCGGCCATGGAGTTCCTGCTGGCCAGCCAGAAACGGCATCAAAAATCGATCCTCTTCAAGCAACTCCTGCTGCTGCTGGTGCGGATGCTGGCCGTGGCCGCGGTGGTGTTGATGGTGGCCCAACCGCTGGTGCGCAACAGCTTCGGGCTGTTGGGCGGCACGCGCACCCATCATGTCGTGCTGCTGGACGACAGCTTCTCGATGTCGGACCACTGGGGCGACACCAGCGCCTTCACGGAAGCCAAAGAGGTCGTGGCCCGGCTGGCCGGCCAGGCCGAGCATCGGGACGGCCGGCAACTGTTCACGCTGATCCGCTTCTCCCGTGCCCGCCGCGCCGCCTCCGGCGCCCAGCCCGACATGCTGTCCGAACCACTCGACGCCAACTTCCAACAGCGGCTGGAGCAGGTGCTGGGGCCGCTGGCGACTTCCGAGACGGCAGCCGGGCCGCTGGATGCCCTGGCGGCGCTCGACCGCCTGCCGCCCAAGACCGACGACGAGGACCGCGTGGTCTACTTCGTTTCCGATTTCCGCGCCAACCAGTGGCAGGAGCCGGCCGACTTGAACAAGGCACTGGCACGGCTCGAACAGTCCGGCGTGCAACTGCAACTGGTCGATTGCGTCGACACGCGCCACGACAACCTGGCCATCGCCACGCTGCGGCCTGGCCCCGGCGTGCGGGCCGCGGGCGTGCCGCTGTTGGTGGAAGTCGCGGTGCAGAATTTCGGCACCACGCCGGCCCGGCAGGTTTCCGTGTCGCTCGAGGAAGACGGCCACGCCCGGCCGGCGCTGGTCATCGAAGAGATTCCTGCGGGCAAGCGCGTCACGCGGCGCGTGCCCGCGCTGTTTGCCACGGCCGGCGAGCACGAAATCACGGCCCGGCTCCAGGAAGACTCCGTGGCGGCCGACAACAGCCGCTCGCTGGTCGTTGACGTACCCAAGGCGGTCGACGTGCTGGTGATCGACGGCGACGCGCAGGCCGGCGACGCCTTTTTTCTCTCCACGGCCCTGGCGCCCGGCGGCAAGATCACGAGCGGTTTGAAACCGCAGATCGAGCCGCCCAGCTATCTGCGCGATCATGCGCTGGAAGGCTTCGAAACCATCTACCTGCTCGATATCGCCCGGCTTGAACAGGGCGAGATCGAGTCGTTGGAGAACTACGTCAAGGCCGGCGGCGGCCTGGGCATTTTCATGGGCGAGCTGTCGCGCGCCGAGTTCTTCAACAAGGAGCTCTACCGCGACGGGCAAGGCTTTTTTCCGCTGCCGCTGGCCGGCGTGGCCGAGCTGTTGGTCGACCGCCTGGAGAAGTCGCCCGACCTGGAAGTCACCGACCATCCGATCTTCTCGGTCTTCGCCGGCGAGCGCAACAGCTTCTTGAGCGCCGTGACGATCAACCGCTACTTCGCCGCCGAGAAGAACTGGTCGCCTCCGGCCGAATCGGGCGTCAAGGTGATCGCCCGGCTGCGCAACAAGGCGCCCCTGGCGGTGGAAAAGAAACTTGGCGAAGGCCGGGTGGTGGTCATGCTTACCAAGGCGTCGCCGCTGGTCACGTCGCTGGGCGCCTGGAACAACTGGGGTCGCGACAATCCCAGCTACGTCGTGTCGCTCTTGGAAATGCAGTCCTATCTTTCGGCCTCGCGCCATCCCGACACCTCGCGGCTGGTCGGCACGCCGTTGGCCGTCTCGCTCGACGTGGCCCGCTACCTGCCACAGGTGCGGTTCGTGCTGCCGCGCGAAGCCGGCGGCGGCACCGTGGCCGTCGATGCCGTTCCCGCGGCCGCCGCGGCGACCGCGACGCTGTCCGACACTGACGCCGGCGGCATTTACCAGGCCCAACTGACCGCCACCGACGGCGCGCCGCACGTCGAGCGCTTCGCCTTCAACGTCGCGCCGGACGAAGGCAACCTGAAAAAGCTCGACAGCCGCCAACTGGCCACCGTGCTCGGGCCGATCCGCCATGAATACCATCGCTCGGGCGACATCAACTACAACCCGCAGCAACTGGCTGGATTCAACTTGAGCGACAGCCTGCTTTATCTGCTGATCGCGGTGCTGCTGGTCGAGCAGGTACTGGCCTACGTGTGCAGCTACCATCCGCCGGCCAGGGAGGGTGCGCGCTGATGGCCCCACTTTCGCTGCTGACGCCGACGAGGCTGTTGGCCGACACCACGAGCCGCACGACCTACGAACTGGGCCGGCTGCAAGCCTTCGGCGAGCGCTGGCAGTACCTGGTGCTCGGCGTGGCGGCGCTGGCGATCGTCGCGCTGGCCGCGTGGATGGTTCGCCGCGACACGCTCGAGCTGCGCCGCGGCGTCGCCTGGCTGCTGCTGGTGCTGCGCGTCGGCACGCTGGCCGCTCTGCTCGTATTTTTCCTGCACCTGGAAAAACGGACCGAGACCAAGGTCGTCCATAACTCGCGCGTCGTGGTGCTGGTCGATACCAGCCTGAGCATGGGCTTGCACGACGCCACGGGCTCGGCCGTGCCGGCCAAGCCCAACCGGCTCGAGCAGGTCGTCGGCGTGCTGGGCGAGGGCGAGCTGCTCGACGCGCTGCGCGCCAAGCACGACGTCGTGCTCGAACGGTTCGACGCCGACCTGGGCCGCGTGGCCTCGTTTGCCAAGCGCGCCCCAGACACCTCGTCCGGCGCCGCGGGCTCCGAAGCGCCAACTGCCGCGGTGCAGGCGACCGAGCGAACTTCGACCGCTGCAACCGTGCCGGCCGGCTGGCCCGAGCGGCTGTTGCCGCAGGGGACCGAGACGCGGCTTGGCCAGTCGCTGCGCCAGGCGATCAACGAAGAGCGATCCGCGCCGTTGGCCGGGGTAATCGTGTTCAGCGACGGCGGCCAGAACGCCGGCATCGATCCCTCGGCCGCCGTCACCACGGCCCGCGACGCCAAGATTCCCGTGTTCACCGTCGGCATCGGCGCCGACCGCCGCGCGGCGAACGTCCGGGTCAGCGATCTGGTAGCCCCGGCCCGCGCTTACCCCGGCGACAGCTTCACGATCACCGGCTACCTGCAGGCCGAGGGGCTTTCCGACCGGGCCGTCACGGTCGAGCTGTCCTCGCGGCCGGCCGCCGCGGGCAAGGCCGACGACGGCAAGCTCGTGGCCAGCAACCGCGTCACGCTCGGTGGCCGCGGCGAGATCGTGCCCGTGAAGTTCGACATCACGCCCAACGAGACTGGCCGCCAGATGTACCGCCTGCGGGTCAAGGCGCCGCCGGAGGACAGCAATCCAACCGACGACCAGCAGGAAGCCGACGTCGAGATTGTCGACCGCAAGACCAAGGTCCTGCTCGTGGCCAGCGGCCCCACGCGCGAATACACGTTTCTCCGCAACCAGTTGCAGCGCGACAAACAGGTGGTGGTCGACGTCTGGCTGCAGTCGGCGCCAGCCGAAGGCGTCTCGCAGGACGCTCACCAACTGCTCACCGCGTTCCCCTCGACGGCGGCCGAGCTGTTCGAATACGACACGATCGTGGCCTTCGATCCCGACTGGCGCGAGGTCGAGCCGGCGCATCGACTTGCTCGAACGTTGGGTTGCCGAAAAGGCGGGCGGGCTGGTCGTCGTGGCCGGACCGGTCGAAATGGACCGCTGGGTGCAGGATCCCAAGATGTCCAAGGTCCGCGGGCTGTACCCCGTCGAGTTCAATCGCCGCATCACGCTGATCGAAGAAGGCCGCTACGGTTCGACCACCCCCTGGCCGCTCGACTTCACGCGCGAGGGGCTCGAAGCCGAGTTCCTCTGGCTGGGCGACACGCGCCGCGCGCAGCCAGCAAATCTGGTCGAGCTTCCCCGGCGTGTACGGCTACTACGCCGTCCGCGGGGCCAAGCCCGGCGCCACGATCTTTGCCCGCTACTCCGATCCCGAAGCCGGAGCCCTCGACGCGCGGCCGATCTACATGGCCGGCCAGTTCTACGGCGCCGGCCGCGTGTTTTACCTGGCCAGCGGCGAGATGTGGCGGCTGCGGGCACTCGACGACAGCGACTTCGAACAGTTCTACACCAAGCTGATCCGCCACGTTTCGCAAGGCCGGCTGCTGTTGGGCTCCAGCCGCGGCATGCTGCTGGTCGACCGCGATCGCTACCTGCTGGGGAACACGGTCGTGGTGCGGGCCCAGTTGAGCAACGCCCAGTTCGAGCCGCTTGGATCTGCCCAGCGTGCCGTTGGAGGTCGTGCGGCCGGACAGCACCAGCGAAACCTTGCAGTTGACCGCCGATCCGGCGCGCAAGGGGATGTACGTCGGCCAGTTCACGGCCCTGGTCGAAGGCACCTACCGGCTGGAAATGGCCATTCCCGAGAGCGGCGGCGAACAGCTCGCGCGGCGCATCCAGGTGCGCGTGCCCGACATCGAGCGCGAGAATCCTGAGCGCAACGACGCCGTGCTCAGCGAAATCGCCAGCCGCACGGGCGGACAGTATTACGTCGGCGGTGAGGCGGTGCTGGGTCGCAGCGGCAAGCCGCCGTTGGCCAACCAACTGCGCGATCGCACCGAGGTCACCTACCTGGCCGGGCTGACCGACCGGCAATTCGAACACGACTGGCTGCGCGGCCTGCTGATCGCGATCTGCGGGCTGCTGTCATTGGAATGGCTGATCCGCCGGCTGGCGAAGCTGGCCTGAGCGAGTGAGACCGCATTGAACAGATCGAAGCGTCCATAACAAACACAAGAACCCAACGCGCAAGCGAAGGTCTTCCCACACACGAACCCAACGCGCAAGCGAGGGACAAACGACCAAAGACCCTCGCTTGCGCGTCGGGTTAGAGTGAGGAAAGCGACATCCCATGACCACCCAGCTCGAACGACGACCGCGGCGCTCGGAAGGCGCCATCGACGCGCTGTTGCGCGGCTGCGCCGGCGCATTCGGGCGTACGTCTGGGCCGACGGGCTGGCCGTGACGCTGGTCGTGTTGGCCGAGCTTCTGGCTTAGCCTGGCGCTCGATTGGACGTTCGAGCCGCCCCGGCCGCTACGGATCGCGATTTTGGTGCTCGTGGGCGTGGCGGTGGCCTGGGTGCTGGTGCGGCTGGTCTTCGAGCGGCTGCTGGTGCGGTTGAGCGACAAGAACCTGGCGCTATTGGTCGAGCGCCGCTTCCGCCAGTTTCATGACAGCCTGCTGACGGCCGTCGAGCTGGGTCACACGACCGAGCACGACGCCGGCTTCAACCCCGCGATGTTCGACCACACCCGCCGCGAGGCGACCGAGCGGCTGGCCGAGGTCGATCTCGCGCGGATCTTCAACCCCGCGCCGCTTGCCCGCCGCATCGCGCTGGCCGTGGCCCTGGCCGGGGCCATCGTGGCGTTGGCCGTGCTGGCGCCCGATGCGTTGGCCGTGTGGGCCCGCCGCAGCCTGGCGCTTAGCAACGAGTTGTGGCCCCGCTCGACCCGGCTGGCCATCGAAGGCTTCGACGAACAGGGGAACGTGCGCATCGCCCGCGGCAGCGATTGGCGGTTGGTCGTCAACGCCGACGCCGCGCCCGGCCGGGTCGTTCCCGAGATCGTCGAAGTGCGCTACACCACGGAAGACGGCTCGCGGGGCCGCGACAACATGAGCCGCGAGGGCGTGGTCACGCCGGGCAGCGACGCCTTCCAGCCCTATACGTACACGTTCAAAGCCGTGCTGGCGCCGTTGGACTTTTACGTTCGGGGCGGCGACGATCGCCAGGGGCCCTACCACCTCGACGTCGTCGACAGCCCCACGCTGGGCCGCATGACGCTCCGCTGCCGCTACCCGGCCTACATGCATCGCGACGATCGTGACGTGGGCGTCGCCGGGCTGGTGCAGATCCCCCGCGGCACCGAGATCACGCTCGTGGCCGAGGCCAACAAACCGCTGGTGGCCGTCGACGTCGACGACGTCACCGATGAGAACGCGCCGCAGTCGAGCCGGCTGGACGTGCTGGCCGAGCACGGCCAGCCCAAGGCCGGCTTCCAGCTCGAGCTGGGCCGGCTCGATGCCGACCGGACGCTGTTGTTCAACCTGCACGACGCCGATGGCATTCGCAGCCGCGAGGCCGTGCGGCTGGCGCTGGCCGCGGTGGCCGACGAGCCACCGCAGGTCGACGTGCAATTGAAGGGCATCGGCACCGCGATCACGCCCGAAGCGCTCTTGCCCGTGGGCGGCGAGGTGAGCGACGATTATGGCGTGGACAAGATCTGGTTCGAATTCCATGCCGACGACGCCCCGCCGCGCCAGCGGCCGTTCGGCGCGGCGGCCGAGGGCCGTGAAAAGCTGGCCGTGGCCGACGCCCTGGAAGTCCGCGAACTGGAGTTGCAGCCCAAGCAAAAGCTGCAACTGGCCATCGCGGCGGCCGACGGCTCGACGCTCGAAGGCGGCCCCAACGTCGGGACCAGCCAGCACTACACGCTCGACGTGGTCACGGCCGAGCAGTTGCGCTCGATGCTCGAAGCCCGCGAGCTGCAGTTGCGGCGGCGATTCGAGACGATCATCGAAGAGTTCACCGAAACTCGCGACCTGCTGGCCCGCGTGGCCGTGCCCAAGGCGGCCGATGCCGCAGCCGAGTCCGACAAAGACGTGCCGCCGCGCGAGCCGGGCGAGGAAGCCGAGCCGGCCCCGCGGATTGCCGATCCGACGGTGCAGGTCGAGCGCGTCCTGCAGAATGCCGAGCGCAGCGCGCACGAGACCATGGAAGTGGCCCTGGCGTTCGACGAAATCCGCGACGAGCTGGTTAACAACCGCATCGACATCGAAGAGCTGAAGGCCCGTTTGAAAGACGGCGTGGCCGAACCGCTCAAGCGGATCGTGGCCGAGTCGTTCCCGCGGCTCGAAGAGCGGCTCAAGCAGCTTTCCGGTCAACTGGGAGACCCCCAACTGGCGGCTGCCGCCCAGAAGGCCTCCCTGGCCGAGGCGGACGCGATTCTGGTCGAGATGAAGCAAGTCCTTGATAAAATGATGGAATTGGAGACGTTCAACGAGGTCGTCGACATGCTCCGCCAGATCATCAGTTCCCAAGAGAAAATCAGCGACGAAACCAAGGCCAGGCAAAAGAAGAAGCTCCGCGACCTGATCGAATGAATCCGCGCCGTCGCGTCCCCTTGGGCAAGGGGTCGCGGCCGTGCCGCCTGGGAGAAGCGTCCGATGAATAACCGCTGGTTGATCGCCTGGCTCGCCTGGCTCGCCTGGGGCTGCCTGGTGGCTTGCGCGCTGCCTTTGGCCGCTGCCGACGAACCGGGCGCTGCCGGGGAGAAGGCGGACGCCGCCAAAGCCGACGCCGATTCGCCCGATGCGAAGCCCAAGGCCGCCGATGCCGCCGCCGGGCCGAAAGCCGGCGGTGAAACACCGTCGGCCGAGGGGAATCTGGCGGTCGAACAAGAGCAGGTGGCGGGCCGCTTCCGCGAGCTCGAGCGGCTGCTGCTGCGGATGGCCGAGCTGACCGCCTCGACCGATCCCCGCCGCGCCGCCCTGCTGCGCCAGGCGGTGGCCCAAAGCAAACAGCGCGACATCGACCAGCAGTTCGACGCGCTCGTCGAGCTGCTCAAGCAGGAGCGGCTGGCCGCGGTCGTCAAGAATCAGGGCGAGCTGCACCAGGATCTGGGCAAGCTGCTGGAGCTGCTGCTCAGCGAGGATCGCAGCAAGCGGATCGAATCGGAAAAGGAGCGCGTCCGCAAATACCTGCAGCGCGTCAATAAGCTCATCAAGGAGCAGAAGGGGCTGCAAGGCGACACCTCGCGCGGCGCCGACCAGCGCAAGCTGGCCGACCAGCAGGGCGAGCTGTCCGACAAGACCGGCGAGCTGGCCAAGGACCTCGAACAAGACACGGCCCAAAAACCACTCGACGAGAAGCAAGCCGAGAAACCGCCCTCCGACAAGGACGAGAAGCCCGGCGAAGGGGACGATAAGAAATCCGAAGGCGACAAGTCCGACGGCGAACCCTCCGACGGCGACAAAAAGTCCGAAGGCAAGGACGACAAGAAAGAATCGAAGGACGGCGAGCAGCAGGAAGACAAAGAGGACACCGACAAAAAGGAGGAGCAAGGACGCCGACAAGCAAGACGCCGACAAACAGGACGCTGACAAGAAGGATGGCGGCAAGAAGGACGGCGACCAAAAGGAAGCGCAGCCCGGCGGCCAGCAGGATTCGTCCGACAGTCAGCAGCAGTCGGAAGAATCGCCCGCGCAAAAACGGCTTGAACAGGCGCAAAAGCGGATGGAGCAGGCGCAAAAGCGGCTCGAAGAGGCCAAGCGCACCGAAGCCACCAAGGAGCAGACCGAGGCCATCAAGGAGCTCGAACAGGCCAAGGCCGACCTGGAAGAAATCCTCCGCCAGTTGCGCGAGGAAGAAATGTCGCGCACCCTGGCGGCCCTGGAAGCCCGCTTTCGCAAGATGCTCGACCTGCAGGTCGAAGTTTACGAAGGCACCAAACGGCTCGACAAGGTGGCCGAGACCGACCGCGACCGCGACGACGAGATCGAGGCCGGCCGCCTCAGCCGCAAGGAGGCCCAGATTGCGGCCGAAGCCGACAAGGCCCTGTCCGTCCTCCGCGAGGAAGGCTCGGCGGTCGCCTTTCCCGAGGCGGTGGCCGAAATGCGCATCGACATGAACCAGATCGTCGACCGTCTGCAGCAGGCCAAGGTCGGCGAAATCACCCAGGGCGTTGAGAAAGACGTGATCACCGCCTTGGAAGAAATGATCGCGGCGCTGGAAAAGGCGCAAAAGGACCTGGAGAACAAGCAACAGCAAGGCCAGCCGCAGATGGCCGGCGAGATGGGCGAACCGCCGCTGGTCGACACGCTATCGGAGCTGAAGATGATCCGGCGCTGCAGATGCGCGTCAACACCCGCACCCAGCATTACGCCGCGCTGACCAAGACCGAGCAAGCCGAAGGGCCCGAGCTGTTGGACGCGCTCAAGCGGCTGGCCGAGCGCGAGCAGCGGATCCACAAAGTCACGCGCGACATCGTGCTAGGGAGAAATCGATGACCGCTCGATCTAAGGTAAGTCTGACATTTGCGGCGGTGGCGCTGCTCGCTGCGCCGGCTTTGGCCGCCGACGCGCGGCCCAACGCCGAGTTCGCCCGCAAGGCCAGTTGGAAGCTGCCGGCTGCGGTTGAAGTTCGCGAGGCGTCCCTGGCCTGGCTGGCCGATCGCGACGTCGACGACGCCACCCGCGCCCAGCTTGACACGTTGTGGTCGAGCGCGACGAGCGACGAGAACTCAGCGCACCTGCTCGACACGTTGGCCGTCACGCTGGCCGCCGGCGACCCGCGCGCCAAGCCGCTCGTCGAATTCTGCTCGCGCCCGCAAGAGGGCGTGGCCTTGCCCGACGTCGCCTGGCTGGCCGACGAGAACACGCAACCCCTGGAGCGCGCGAATTTACGGCTCCTCTTTGGGCAATGGCTCGTGCAGCAGTCGCTCGTCGACGAGGCCGCCGGGCAGCTCAAGGACCTCAAGCCCGAGGACGTGGTCGATCCGGCCGCGCTGTTGTTCTACCAGGCCGTGTTGCATCACGAGGCGCTCGAGCGCGAAGGGGGGCTGGCGGCCATCGGCCGGCTGTTGGAGCAAGAGCCGCGGCTGCCGAAGCGCTACGTCTCGCTGGCCCGGCTGATGCAGGCCGACCTGGAAGGGCTGAAAGACGAGTCGCTGGACCACATCTCGCGGCGGATGGGCGACATTCGCCGCCGGCTCGACCTGGGCCGCGCGGGCCCCAAGGTGCGGGAAGTCGAAGACGGCGTGATCGCCTCGCTCGACAAGCTGATCGAGGAATTGGAAAAACAGCAACAAGCGGCGGCGTCCGCGGCGGCGGCTTCGGGCCGCGGCACCTTGCGCCCTTCGCAACCCGCCCCGGACAGCATGCCCATGGGCGGCAAGGGCCCGGGCGACGTGGCCAAAAAGCCGATCGGCAACGAGAGCGGCTGGGGCGATCTGCCGCCCCGCCAGCGCCACGAGGCCTTGCAGCAAATCGGCAAGGATTTTCCGGCCCACTATCGCGACGTCATCGAGCAATACTTCCGCAAGCTGGCCAGCGACAGTGAACAACCCGAGGGCAAATAGGGCCTACACTTGATGATGATCTGCACGTTGCTCGCCGCGGCGCTGGCCGCCGCGCCCGCCGAGTTCGAAGCGAAGACGCTCGACGGCCGCTCGGCCGTCGGCCGCGTGGAAAAACTCGACTCGCAGGAGCTGACGCTGGGCACCGACGCCGGGCCACAGACGTTTCCGCTCTCCGCGCTGGCCTCGGCCAGGCCGCGCGCCGAACAGGCCGAGCCGGCCCCCCGCGCGGTGTGGGTCGAGCTGGTCGACGATTCGACGCTGGCCGCCGGAAGCTACACGGTGCACGGCGCCCAAGCGAAGCTCGCGATCGGCGGGGCCGAGATCGAGCTGCCGACCCGATCGATCCGCTGGGTGCGCTTCAGCGACCCGGCCGCGGCCGAAGAAAAGCTGGCCGCCCAATGGGCCGACGTGCTGGCCGCCAAGGCCGGCGGCGATTTGCTGGTCGTCCGCAACAACGCCAACATCGATTACCTGGAAGGCGTCGTCGGCGACCTGGACGAAGCCACCTGTCAATTCGAGCTCGACAAGGAGCCGCGCTCGGTCAAGCGCGCCAAGATCGACGGCATCGTGTACTTCCACGCCCGACCGGCGGAACCGCCCGAGCCGCGGGGCATCGTCGAGATGCGCGACGGCACGCGCTGGCGCTGGCTTCGATCGCGCTGGCCGACGGGCGGCTGCAGATGACCACGACCGCGGGCGCGAAGCTCGCGCTGCCGCTGGAGGACGTCGCGCGGTTCGACTTTTCGGCCGGCAAGATCGCCTACCTGAGCGACCTGGTGCCGCAGTCGTTCAAGTACGTCCCCTATTTCGGCTTCAAGGACCAGCCGGCGGCGGTCAGCGAGTACTACGCGTTGCGCCGCGACAGGGGTTTCGACCAGCAGCCGCTCAAGCTCGACGGCAAGACCTACGCCAAGGGGCTGGCACTGGCCAGCCGCAGCACGCTGGCCTACCGCCTTCCCGGCAAATTCCGCGTATTGAAAACCGTGATTGGCATCGACGACAGCGCAGGCGAAGGGGGCGACGTGCACGTCGAGTTCCGCGGCGACGGCGGCAACGTGTTGTGGCAAGGCGAGGTCCGCGCCGCCGACGACGCTCGCGAGCTGGAAGTCGACGTCGCCGGCGTGAAACATTTGGAAATCTTCGTCGACTACGGCGGCGATTTGGACATCGGCGACCGGCTCGACCTGGCCGAGGCCCGCGTGACGAAATGAAAACCCTGGCCCGACGGAAGATCACGATGCGATGGCTTCTGGCACTCCTGGCGCTGGTGTGGCTGGCGGCCGAAGTCCGCGCCGACGTCGACCCGCTGGTTCTCCAGGCCGAACGAGCTCGCGTCGAAGTCGTCGAAACGGCCAGCCAGGCCACGATCGCCATCTTTGCCAAGGGCGGCCAGGGGGGCGGTTCGGGCGTCGTTATTTCGCCCGACGGCTATGCCCTGTCCAACTTCCACGTCACCCACGAAACCGGCGTGGCCATGAAGTGCGGCATGGCCGACGGCAAGCTCTACGACGCGGTGATCGTGGGGCTCGATCCCACGGGCGACGTCGCGCTCGTCAAGCTGCTGGGCCGCGACGACTTTCCGCACGCGGAGATGGCCGACAGCGACAAGGTCCGCGCGGGCGACGCCTGCTTCACGATCGGCAACCCGTTCCTGCTGGCTACCGATTTTCATCCCAGCGTGGCCTACGGCGTTGTTTCGGGAGTGCATCGCTACCAGTACCCGGCCGGCTCGATTTTGGAATACACCGACTGCATTCAGGCCGACGCCGCCATCAATCCCGGCAACTCCGGCGGACCGATGTTCGACGCCGAGGGCCGCCTGATCGGCATCAACGGCCGCGGCTCGTTCGAAAAACGCGGGCGGGTCAACGTCGGCGTCGGCTATGCCATCTCGATCAACCAGGTGAAGAACTTTCTGGGCCACTTGAAGAGCGGGCGGATCGTCGACCACGCCACGCTGGGCGCCCAGGTGCGCAGCGACGAGAACCGCCGGGTGGTGGTCGACGACGTGCTGGAAGAGTCCGACGCTTTCCGCCGCGGCCTGCGCTACGGCGACGAAATGCTCAGCTTCGGCGGTCGCTCGATCTCGACGGTCAATGCCTTCAAGAACGTGCTGGGCATTTTTCCCAAAGGCTGGCGCGTGCCGCTGTCTTTCCAGCACAAGGCCGAGCGGTTCGACGTGCTCGTGCGGCTGCGCGGTTTGCACCGCGAAGCCGAGCTGGCCGAGCTGGCGCAGGGCGGCCCGCAGATCGACCCCGAAAAAATGCCCCAGCCCAAGGGCGAAGAGCCCGACGGCAAGAAGAAGGACGGCAACAAGCCGGGTGATGGCCCCGACGGCCGGCCGCGCGGGCCGAAAAAGCCAGGCATCCCTCGGCTCAAAGCGCCGGCCAAGCCCGCACCGCTGCCGGCGATCGTCAAGGAGCACTACATCGAGCGGCCCGGCTACGTCAATTATTACTTCAACCAGTTGAACCGCGACCGCGTGTGGAAGGCCTTCGTGGCCCGCGGCGATTACAGCGCGCTGAGCGGCGCCTGGACGCTGGCCGGCCGCAGCGGCATTGCCGACGACGTGCGCTTCGAGCTGTCCGACAAGCAGGCGGCCATCCGGCTTCCCTCGGGCCAGTTAGGGGTCGAGATCGAAGGCCAGCTTGGCGCACGGCTCGACCCGCCGGCCAGCGGCGGCATGCTCGTGGCCCTGGCCATGTGGCGGCGGTTCCTCATCACCGGGCCGGAAAACTTCGGCGAGGTCTACTACCTTGGCACCGCGCCGCTGGAGGGACACGAAAAGCTGTTCGACGTGCTGGCCGCCGCACATGCCGACATCGAGTGCCGGTTGATGTTCGATCCCGACACCGGCCAACTGGCGGCGCTGGAAATGTACCCCGAAGAAGACACCGACCCCTGCGAACTATACTTCAGCGAGTACCAGGAGATCGAAGGCCGGATGCTGCCCACGCGGATCGAAGTCCGCCACGGCGAAGATTTCGCCCAGGTCTATCAATGCAAAGAGTACACGTTCGAACAACCGCCGCAGAAGTAGCCGACCGCCGGCCGCCCGCGCGCGGCGCCTTATGGCGCGGCCGCGCGAACCCGGCGCCGCTGCTGTGGCGCTGGTGGCGCTGGCCTGCTGGTTCGCCGCGGCGCCAACCCGCGGCGACGACACGTTTGCCGACGCGATCGCCACGGTCCAGCCCAAGATGGTCAAGATCTACGGCGCCGGCGGCGTCCGCTCGCTCGAATCGTACCAGAGCGGGTTCTTGATCTCGCCGGCGGGCCACATCCTGACCGTGTTCAGCTACGTGCTCGACACCGATTACATCACGGCGACGCTCGACGACGGCCGCAAGTTCGAGGCCAAGCTCGTCGGCGCCGACCCGCGCATCGAGCTGGCCGTATTGAAGATCGATGCCGCCGATTTGCCCTACTTCGATCTGGCCGCCGCCGTGCCGGCCGACACGGGCAGCCGGGTGCTGGCCTTCAGCAACCTGTTCGGCGTGGCCACCGGCGACGAGCCGGCCAGCGTGCAGCACGGCACCGTCGCCGTGAAGACGCGGCTCGACGCCCGCCGCGGCACGTTCGAAACGCCCTACCACGGCCCCGTCTACGTGCTCGACGCCATGACCAACAACCCCGGCGCCGCCGGCGGCGCGCTCGTGAACCAGACGGGCGAGCTGGTGGGCCTGTTGGGCAAGGAGCTGCGCAACGCCCAGAACAACATCTGGCTCAACTATGCGATTCCCATAGACGAGCTGCGCGATTCGGTGCAGCAGATCCTCGAAGGCAAGTCGCGCCCCGCGGCCGACGAACAGGAAGCCCGCCCGGCCGAGGCCGTCGAGCTGGCCGGGTTGGGGCTGGTGATGGTGCCCGACGTGCTCGAGCGGACTCCGCCTTTCGTCGACGAGGTGCGCCGCGGCTCGCCGGCCGAACGCTCGGGACTGAAGCCCGACGACCTGGTCGTGTTCGTCGGCCAGAACCTGGTCCACTCGTGCAAGGGACTGCGCGACGAGCTTTCGCGGATCGAACGCGACTCCAAAGTGCGCCTGGTCGTGATGCGCGGGCAGGAGCTGGTCGAAGTCGAGCTGCAAGTCGAACCCGCCCCCGCGGAGACCAAAACGCCATGAAGCGGACGATCGCGCGGTCAACTACGTTGATTCCATTTGCGCTGGCTGTGGCCGCCTTGGCGGCCGTGGCCGTGCGCGCGCCGGCCGACGAATCGCTCCACCAGCGCGAAGAACGGGCCATGAAGGCCGCGCTGGCCCGCGTCGCCCCCGCGGTCGTGCGCATCGAAACCGTCGGCGGGCTCGAGCGCGTCGGCGGGGTGCTCATCGGCACCGGCCCGACCACCGGGCTGGTCGTCTCGCCCGACGGCTACATCATCTCCAGCGCCTTCAACTTCGCGCAAAAGCCCGACTCGATCCTGGTGACCCTGGCCGGCGGTTCGCGCCGCGCCGCCAAAATCGTGGCCACCGACCACAGCCGCATGCTGGTGCTGTTGAAAGTCGAGGCCGACGCCCCGCTGCCGGTCACCGAGGCCGTGCCCCGCGGCGAAATGCGCGTGGGCCAGTGGGCCCTGGCCGTCGGCCGCACCTTCGAGGCCGAAGAACCGAACGTCTCGGTGGGCATCATCAGCGCGCTCGATCGCATCTGGGGCAAAGCCGTCCAGACCGATGCCAAGATTTCGCCCAACAACTACGGCGGCCCCTTGATCGACATCGCCGGCCGCGTGCTGGGCGTGCTCGTGCCCATGTCGCCCGACGGCGGCGAAGAGGTGGCCGGCGTCGAGTGGTACGACTCGGGCATCGGCTTTGCCATCCCGCTGGAAAGCGTGCTGGCTTCGCTCGACGCCATGAAACAAGGCCGCGACCTGCACGCCGGCTTGCTCGGCGTCAACCTGAAAACCCCCGACCTCTACGGCCCGCCGGCCCTGCTGGCCGCCGTGCGCGCGGGCGGCCCGGCCTACAAAGCCGGCTTTCGCGCGGGCGACACGATCATCGAAGCGGCCGGCCAGCCGGTCACGCGCGGGGCCCAGCTCAAGCACGCCCTGGGCCGGCACTATGCGGGCGACACCGTGCAGATCGTGGCCCTGCGCGGCGACCAGCGGATCGATCGCCAGGTCGAGCTGGCCGAAACGATCGAGCCCTATGAGTTCCCCTTCGTCGGCCTGTTGGCCATGCGCCCCCCGACGGATGCCGAGCCCGAGTCGCCCACGCTGCGCTACGTCTATCCCGACAGCCCCGCCGCCGTCGCCGGACTGAAAGCGGGCGATCGCCTCACCACGTTCGAAGGCAAGCCGGTCAAGACCTACGATGAAGTCTTGGAGCAAATGGCCACGCTCGCGCCCGGCGAAACGGTGAAGCTCGAACTGCGCCGCGGCGACGAAACCCTGTCGGTCGAGTGCAAGCTCGGCAAGCTGCCCGAAACCATCCCGCCCGAGCTGCCGCCGGCGCACGAGCCGCTGGCCGCCGAGGCCGACGCCGCACGCCCGGCCACGGGCGTGATCGCGATCAAGGTGCCCGAGTTCGCCAATGAGTGCCTGGCCTACGTGCCCGAGTCGTACGATCCGCGGCAGCCGCACGGCGTGGTGGTGTGGCTGCACGCGCCCGGCGGGTTCAAGAGCGACGAGCTGGTCGAGCTGTGGAAGCCGCTGTGCGAGCAGCACGATTTCATCCTGCTGGCGCCCAAGGGCGCCGACAAGGCCCGCTGGCAGCCGACCGAAGCCCGTTTCGTCCGCCGCGCGCTGGAAGAGCTGCAAAAGAATTACACGACCGATCCGGCCCGCGTCGTGATCCACGGCCATCAGGGCGGCGGCGCCATGGCGTACCTCGTTGGCCTGTTGAATCCCGACGTCTTTCGGGCGATCGCCGCGGTCGACGCCCCCCTGCCCCGCCTGGCCCAGGTGCCCGCCAGCGACCCGACGCACCGTTTGGCCTTCTACACGACCCTGGCCAGCAAGAGCGAAAACGCGGCCGCCGTGGAAGCCACGATCAAGAAGCTGCGCGAGGCCAAGTACCCCGTCACGGTCGTGGAGATTGGCGAGCAAGCCCGCTACCTGACCGCCGAAGAAATGGCCGAGCTGGTCCGCTGGTTCGACGCGCTCGATCGGCTGTGAGCGGCGCCGCCGCATCATCGACTGAGGCCCGCCGCATGCACCGGCCCACGATCGGCCTGATTGCCCTGGTGCTATTAGCCTTGGGGGCCGCCACGATCCATCAAAGCGACCCCACCTGGTCGGCGGCCTGCCTGCGCATCGGCCTGGTGATGGGCATCTGGTGGTTCGCCTTCCCGCAGTTGGCCACGTTGCCCCGCTGGGCCCTGATCGGCTCGCTGGTCGCGCTGGTGATCGCCGCCCGCTGGCCCAGGCTGCTCGTGATGCTCGTGCCGGTCGCGGCCGTGTTGTGGCTGTTGGCGCCGCGCGGGAGGCGATGAGGGCGATTTCGGTGCACGGCAAGCTACAGTTTACCTGATCGCCTGTTGACAGGTTGCGGCACTTCTATCTCTGGGAGATTGCCGACGTCGGCGTTCTGCTCTTCGTTCGAAGAGGTGGCAGATCTCACGCGTTCCGCCAACCCCCGACGAGTGGCCTGCGGATTGGCAAAAGCTGCACGCCGACCCTATGATGGCCACCGAAGTCAGCGCTAATATCGATTCCCCTGTTGGCTGCAATTGACGCATTGTCACTCGCTTTACCATTTGAACCACTCACTCCACCCAGGAACCACACCAATGAAGACCGCAGCGTGGCCGATTAGTTTTCTCGTTCCATTGCTCATCACTTGTGCCGTGTTGCCGGCGCGGGGACGAATATCTCAATGGGATCGAGTGGAAGGAACCGGCGGTGGTGACGCCGGGGGAGAATGGCGGGCCCCCGTCGGATGCCGTGGTGCTGTTCGACGGGAAGGATCTCTCGGCATGGAATGGCGCCGAGAACTGGAAGATCGAGAACGGGGCGATGGTGTGCGGCCGGGGAGACGTCCGGACCAAGGAGGGATTCGGCGATTGCCAACTGCACATCGAGTGGTCATCGCCGACGCCGGCGACCGGCAGCGGACAGGGACGGGGGAACAGCGGCGTCTTTTTCATGGACGCGTACGAGCTCCAGGTGCTCGATTCGTACAACAACACGACGTACTTCGACGGACAGGCAGGGGCAATCTACAAGCAAACGCCGCCAGCGGTGAACGCGATGAAACCGCCGGGGACGTGGAACGTGTACGACGTCATCTGGACGGCGCCGCGGTTCAAGGACGACGGATCCTTGCAGTCGCCGGCTTACATCACGGCACTGCAAAACGGGGTCCTGATCCTGAATCATTTCGCGCTCAAGGGAGACACGCCGTACACGAGGCCGCCGCAGTACACGAAGCATGCGGACCGGTTGCCGATCCGGTTGCAGGATCATGGCAACCCGACACGCTTCCGAAACATCTGGGTGCGCCAGATCAAGGCGGCCGAGGGAAAGCAAGTGCGGAAGCCGTATCTGAAGAAGGACGACGGAGCGGAGGTACCGCTGGAGTAGTCGTTGTCGCGCCGCGCGACAGGGGGCGCGACAACATCGCGGCAGCTCGTCGCATGGCGCCGGCGATCATCGCGCTTGGCCGCGCGATGCAGAAAATCTGAGCGTCTGCCCTGCTGCCTGTTGCCTTCCGCCGCTCACTGGAGGGCAACCGTGCCGAGCACGGCCAGGTGGTCGGAGATGCGCGGTCCGGCAGGGTCGACTATCGTCGATGCGGCTTCGACGTCGCCGAAGGTCAACAGGTAATCGATCCGCTTCTTCGGTTGTTCCTCCTTGCGGGTCGTGGTCGTAAGCGGTCCGAGCCGCTCCTGGTAGCTGTCGTGGGCACGGTCGAGCTGCTTGAAGATTTCGTCGTATGCCTCCGGGTCGGTCGAGCGGATGTTGAAGTCGCCGGCCAGGACGGCAATCTCGTTTTTGTGGTCGCCCACGAACTCGCGAATGAATTCCTTGCATTCGCGAAGCTGGTCCGTTTTGACCGATGGATCGCGTTTTCCGCCCGCTTGCAGGTGCGTCGTGAACACGGCGACGCTGCGGCCCTCTTTCGTCAGCCGGACGCCGACGATCCCCTTGCGCGCCAGTTTGTCTTCGCCGATGCCCCGGGTGAATTCCTTGAAGGCGAAATCCGCCAGCGGATACTTGCTGAACACGACCAATCCGGAAGCCTGCAGCACGGCCGCCCCCGTGCCGATCGTCGGCGGATGCTTGTAATAGGGATACTCCCCGGCCAGGTCCTTGATCAGTCGATCGCGCACCTTGACCGACCAGATTTCCTGCAACAGCACGACGTCGGGATCGCCCTCAGCCGCCATCAAGGCCCGTGCCAACAGCGCCGCCCGCTCCTCCTCGTCGGCAACGATCTCTCTTTTCTTCTCCTTGAGCTTCGGCGGATACAGCGCGACGATGTGCTGCGGAAAGATGCCCACGTTGTTGGAAAGCACCGTGAGACACTTGTCCCCGGTCGAGGCGGGCTCAGCGCCGAAGCCGCTTGCCGTGCAAGTCAACACGATCGCCCCGACCATCAGTCCTCGCATGACGTCAAAACTCCTGCGGGCAGAAATCGTGCCGGCGATTTGTCCCTGCCGGCCGGAATCGTCGACCAGGTTCAAGCAGCATTCATTAGAGACACTCGTTCGCGCGCGATCAACCGGCCCCGCGGCCAGTCCCTGGCGAGTGGTGGCGCTCACGTCATTTATCATCCCGAATGGGAGTTCCGGCGCAAGAACCGTTCGGCGGCCATCGGTGTATCGGGCCGAAGTGGGATGGCAGCAACCGATTGTGCGCTCAGGACACGGCGTCCTTGAGTACCTGGTTCGAGACTTCGGTCGACGAGGCCGAACGGAATTCGCAATACCCGATAAAGGGGGATTCACTCCTCATGGTAGGGCCTACCTGCCTGGTACAATTCGATGCGCGCAAGGATGTCGGCCTTTTTATCTGGGGCGGCCAAATCGAGAGCCTTTCGTTGCCACGAGACCGCATCAGAAAAATTTCCGTTCTCGGCGTGTGCGGCGGCAAGGACGTAGAGACTATCAGCATCCGAGCAATCCGTAAGTTCGCACGCTTTTTCGGCTAATTGGACGGCCCTAGCTCCGTCGCGGTATCGACCGTCAGAACAGGTTGCCAAGAGCCAAGCGAAAGCGGTGTAGCGAGTGGCAGTGCCTGGGCCGAGGCGGATGGCTTCGGTATAGTCCGCGACGGCGCTCTGATAGTCACGTTTTCGCTTCGATGCAATGCCGCGGTTGTTGTACGCACGGGGGTCGAGCGGATCGAGACGGATCGTTTCGGAATAGTCCGCGATCGCTTTGTCGTACTCGCCTTTGTGTACCCAAGTGTTGCCGCGGTTGTGGTAGGCATCGGCAGACTGCGGGGCGATCCGGAGTGCCTTGTTGAAGTCGGCGAGGGCCTTATTGTACTCGCCTTTGCTATCCCAGCGGCTGCCGCGGCCGACGTATGCATCGACAAATTGCGGGTCGAGGCGGATGGCTTCAGTGCAGTCGGCGATGGCCTTGTCGTACTCGCTTTTCCCGGCCCAGGCCAGGCTGCGGGTGTAACGAGCACGGGACTGAAGATTCATCAAATTGATTTGTTGATCCGATACCGTGCCACGCTTGACCTTGGCATGTGGCGGAGCGAGCCGGATGGCTTCGGTATGGTCCGCGATCGCCTTGTCGTACTCACGTGTCTGAGTCCAGGCGCGGCCGCGATTGTAATAGGCTCTGGCATCTTGCGGATCGAGGCGGATCGCCTCGTTGAAGTCCGCGATGGCCTTGTCGTACTCGCCCTTCTGATGCCAGTAGAGGCCGCGACCGATGTAGGCTCCGGCATTTTGTGCGTCGAGACGGATCGCCTCGTTGAAGTCCGCGATGGCCTTGTCGTACTCGCCTTTCCCAGCCCAGCTGGACCCACGACCCGCATAGGCACGGGCATATTGCGGGTCGAGGCGGATGGCTTCGTTGCAGTCGGCGAGGGCCTTGTCGTACTCGCCTTTCCCAGCCCACGCCCGGCCGCGGTTGTAATAGGCTTCGGCGTGTTGCGGGTCGAGGCGAATGGCTTCGGAATGGTCGGCGATGGCCTTGTCGTATTCGCCTTTGCAAGTCCAGGCAGCGCCGCGTTTGTCATAGGCAATGGAATCTTGGGGGTCGACGCGGATTGCCTCGCTGCATTCGGCGATGGTCACGTCGTATTCCGAGAAACGTGTTCTGCGGAAGATGCCACCGCGCAGTTTGGTAAGCAGTCGTGCCCAAATTGTCATTGGACAGAAATCTCTTCAGCAAGCGGGTTGTACCTTTGCTGCAATGCGTGGGCAATGCATCCCGATTCTATGAAATCTACCCTGCACCGAAATGAAACGCCAACGCAGGGTTGCCCCACACGTCGGTCGAACGCCACAGCGTCGGGATCATTCCACCGTCCCACGACCGGCACCCACCCCTATCCCCAAATCGCTGGCCTGCGGTCCGCCCACGGCGATTCTTTCTCTAACTGGCCGGCGAGGCGGAAGAGGGTGGCTTCGTCGGCGTACTTGGCGGTGAACATCATGCCGATGGGCAGGTTGCTGGCCGACATCGCCAGCGGCAGGGATAGCGAGGGCTGGCCGGAGAAGTTGAACGGCGGGGTGAACGGGAACACGCGGTTCTGCCGACGGTACAACTCGCGCGGCTCCAGGTGGACCGGGTCGATGTGGCCGATCTCCGGCGGCGGCTCGCCCATCACCGGCGACAAGTAGACGTCGATGTCCTCGAACGCGGCCAGCGTCTTGCGGTTGAGCATCCGCAGCTCGTGCATGCCGCGCAGCGCTTCGGCGCCGCTCACTTTGCGGCCCGCCTCCAACACCGACCAGGTCAGCGGCTCGAGCTCGTCGGGCTCCGGCTCGCGTCCAATCTGTTCGACGAGCCGAGCCATGCCGGCCGCGAAGTTGGCCGCGCCTGCCGGAGCCCGCGCGGCATAGAGGGCCCGGTAGTCGATGCCCAGGCCGCGCTCGAACACCTCGTGGCCGAGGCGCGTGAGAAGCTCTGCCGTGTGGGCGAGCGCCGCCTGCACTTCATCGCTGATCGGGCGGCCGCTCGGGGTCTCCGCAGACCAGGCGATCCGCAATCGGCCCGGGCCGCGGCCGACGTCCTGGAGATAAGGTCCCGACTTCGCCGGGCTGGCATAGGGCGAGCCCGGCTCGCGATAGCCGGTGGCGTCGAGCATGGCGGCCGAATCGCGCACGGTGCGGGTCACCACGTGATCGACCACCAGCCCGACCACGTAGTCGTAGCCGTCGGGCAGATTCGGATTGCGGTCGCGGGTCACTTTCAGGCCCACCAGGCCACAGCACGCCGCCGGGATGCGGATCGACCCCAGCCCGTCGGACGCGTGCGCCAGGGGCACCATGCCGGAGGCCACCGCCGCGGCGGCGCCGCCCGACGAGCCGCCGGCGATATGCTTGGGGTTCCAAGGGTTGCGGCAGGGTCCGAGATGGGCGCTTTCGGTGGTGCCCGTGATGCCGAATTCCGGCGTGTTGGATTTTCCGATCGGGATGACGCCGGCGGCGCGGTAGCGGGCGGTGAGGCCGCCGTCGGCCGCGTCCACGACATTGCGGGCGAAGCGGCTGCCCGAAGTCCGCGGCCAGCCGGCGACCGGCATGGCCAGGTCCTTGATCAAGAAGGGCACGCCCTTGAACGGGCCGTCGGGCAGCTCGCCCTTGGCGCGGGCCCGGGCGTCGTCAAAACCCTTGTAGACGACGGCGTTCAAGATCGGGTCGTGCCGTTCGACGCGGGCGATGGCCGCCTCGACCAGCTCGGCCGGCGAAACCTGTTTCGTCGCCACCAGCTCGGCCAGACCCAAGCCGTCGAAGTCGGAATAGTTGTCCACCTGCGGCCCTCCTGTGGGAACGAGCCATCGTATTCCCCGAGCGAGAACTCACGTGATTTGGCTAACAGGATTGTAGCCAACGGATCCCGCGTAGCTATCGGGGCAGCGGATGCGTAGCCGGCCAGTCCCCGACGCGCCGGACGCGAAGCGACAATCTCGGCCGCTATGCCCGCCAGATGTTCGACCGCCCCCGAGTCGCCATGCAGTGCCTGCGATGCTCTCCTACAAAACTAGCGAACGCACGCCGGACCGGTTACTATTGGCCTGCGGATGGTTTTTTGGAGACATTGCCAGATGCGCACGACCATGAAACCGGCGTCGCTATGTCGTCCCGTGAGGAATTGCCTGCCCTCTCGCGGCTGGGCCTGGCTGGTGGCGTTGGCCGTCGCGGCCGTGATGCTGCCGCGGTGCCTGGCGGCTGATCCGCCGGCGCGGCCGAATGTGGTCATCATCTTCTGCGACGATCTGGGCTATGGCGACCTGGGGGTCTATGGTGCCCGGGGCTACGCTACGCCGAATCTCGACCGCATGGCTTCCGAGGGGAATCGGCTCACGCGGTTCTACGTGGCCCAGGCCGTTTGTTCGGCCTCGCGGGCGGCCTTGCTGACCGGCTGCTATTCGAATCGCGTCGGCATCCGCGGCGCGCTGGGGCCGGGATCGAAAGTCGGAATCAACGCGGACGAAATGACGCTGGCCGAGCTGGTCAAGCAGCGCGACTACGCCACGGCCGTTTTTGGCAAGTGGCACCTGGGCGACTCGCCCCAGTTCCTTCCCACGCGCCACGGCTTCGACGAATACTTTGGGCTTCCTTACTCGAACGACATGTGGCCGCTGCACCCCGGCTATCTGCACCTGCCGCCCGAGCAACGCAAGCGGCAGGGCTATCCCGATCTGCCGCTGATCGAGGCGGCCAAAGTCGCGATCACGCCCGTGACGCCGAAAGAACAGAGCCAGCTTACCACGTGGTATACCGAGCGGGCGGTGCGGTTCATCGAGCGCAATGCACGCACCGGCCTTCTTGCTCTACGTGGCCCACAGCATGCCGCACGTGCCGCTGCACGTCAGCGAGAAATTTCGCGGCAAGACCCAGCGCGGCTTGTTCGGCGACGTGATCGAGGAGATCGACTGGTCGGTGGGCGAAATCGCTCAACGCGCTCGAAGACCAATGGCCTGGACGAGCACACGCTGGTCATCTTCACGTCCGACAACGGGCCGTGGCTCTACTATGGCGACCACGCCGGCTCGGCCGGCCCGCTGCGCGAGGGCAAGGGCACGATGCTCGGACGGCGGCTGCCGCGAGCCGTTCATCGCGCCGTTGGCCCGGCAAGATCCCGGCGGGCACAGTGCAAGACCCGCCGGCCATGACTATCGATCTCCTCCCGACGATCGCCCACCTGGTTGACGCGAAGCTGCCCAGCCACAAGATCGATGGGCTGAACGTCTGGCCGCTATTGGCCGGTGACGCCAGGGGCGAAGAACCCGCATGACGCCTACTTCGTCTACTACGGCCAACAACGAGTTGCAAGCCGTCATGGCCGGCCCCTGGAAGCTTCACCTGCCGCACACGTATCGCACGCTGGGCGGCCGCCCCGGCGGCCACGACGGCCTGCCGGTGCCCTACGAGCAACGCAAGCTGACGCATCCCGAGCTGTACAACCTCGAGGCCGACGTCGGCGAAACCAAGGACCTCGCCACCGCCCAACCGGACGAAGTCAAGCGGCTGTTGCAATTGGCGGAAGTGGCCCGTGAGGATCTCGGCGACTCGCTAACAGGACGCGAGGGCACGGGACGGCGCCAGCCCGGCCGACTGGCTGCTGAGGGTCCATAGCATGTTGTTCCGTGCGAGAATGCTGGCCGCGCTCGTTTGCCTCCACTACGCCCTGCCCGGGCTGGCCCAAGCGGCCGAGACGGCGAAGCGCCCCAACGTGCTGTTCATCGCGGTCGACGATCTTAAGCCGACCGTTGGCTGCTACGGCGACGCGCTGGCCCGAACGCCGAACATCGACCGCCTGGCGGCGCGCGGCACGCTGTTCGAGCGCGCCTATTGCATGCAGGCGGTCTGCGCGCCTTCGCGCAACGGCGTCTTGACCGGCCTGCGTCCGCAAACGCTGCGGATTTACGACCTCGGCACCAATTTTCGCACGAGCGTGCCCCGCGCCGTCACGCTGCCGCAACACTTCCAAAGCCAGGGGTGGAAAACCGAGGCGCTGGGCAAGATCTTCCACGTCGGCCACGGAAACCACGAAGACCCCGCGTCCTGGAGCGTGCCCCACTGGGGTGCCAAGACCGTGCACTACCTGCTGCCCGAGAACCGAGCGGCCCTGACGCGCGAGCAGGCCCGGTTCGAGAACAAGTCGCCCGGCAAGGTCGAACGCCTGCCCCGCGGCGCGCTCCCGTCGAGGCGGCCGACGTCAACGACGACGCCTATTCCGACGGCCAGATCGCCGCCGAAGCCATCCGGCGATTGCGGGCAGCCAAGGAAAACGGCGGCCAGCCCTTCTTCCTGGCCGTGGGCTTCCTCAAGCCGCACCTGCCGTTTTGTGCGCCGAAGAAGTACTTGGACATGCACGATCCCCAGAAATTGCCGATGCCGGCCGAGCGGAAACCTCCGCGGGCGCGCCGGGCTTCGCCGCAACCTCTTGGGGTGAGCTTCGCCAATACCAGGGCATCCCCAGCTCCGGCCCGCTCGACGAGCCGGCGGCCCGTCGCATGATTCACGGCTACTACGCGGCGACCAGCTACATGGATGCGCAGCTCGGCCGCGTGCTGGACGAGCTCGACCGACTCGAGTTGGGCGATAACACGATCATCGTGTTGTGGGGCGACCACGGCTGGCACCTGGGCGACCACGGCATGTGGTGCAAGCATACGAACTACGAGCAGGCCACGCGCGCCCCGCTGATTTTCGCGGCGCCTGGCCTGCCCAAGGGGCAACGCATACGCGACATCGTCGAATTCGTCGACATCTATCCCACGCTCTGCGACCTGGCCGGCATCGAGCGCCCAGCCCAACTGCAAGGCGATAGCCTGGCCGGCGTCTTGCGAGCAACGGCCAGCGGCGAACCCCGGCAAACCGACGGTTTCGCGCTGCACGTTTATCCGCGCAACCCGGGGCAAACCGGGCCGCTGTTGGGTCAGGCCGTGCGCAGCGATCGCTGGCGCTACGTCGAATGGCGAAGGCGCGACGGCTCGATCGTCGCCCGCGAGCTCTACGATCTGCAGGATGATCCCCACGAAACCGTCAACGTGGCGGACGAGCCGCGGCATGCCACCGTCGTCGCCCGGCACACGGATCTCGTCCGCCTGCAGCTTGCCAAGCCCGACCCGCGAGGCCTCAAGGATTGATCGATCGTCTGAGGGCGAAAATCGACGCGCGAGCCTCGGCGCGTCAAAGCTGCGAGAACGCCGGCAGCAGCGTGGCGGCGACCTCGTCGGGCGACAGGCTGCTGGCGACGGGACGCCCCTCGGCGTCGAGCACTCGGGCCGCCACGGGGAATTGGCTCTGGATCGTCGAGTGAAACATGAACTGCGCCGCTGCCAACGTTCCAACGCCCTGCGCCCGATTCGAAAGCATTGAGCTGCTCGATGGCCCGATCGAGGGCCGGAAGATCGAGATCGTAGCTTTCCATGCCGTTGCGATAATTCATGCCCGGGATCGTCCAGCGGTCTTCGACGTCGGCCCACAAGTAGCCGGGAAACCACAGGTCGTGATGCCAGAGGCCGGCGGCGGCTTCCACGGAAACCAGGCAGAGGCGCTGGTCGTCCCACCGCGGCTCGCGCCTGCGGCCATAACAAGCCCTTGGCGGAAATCCGCTCGTTGAACTTGGGGATGTACGTGGCACGGTCGATGTCGTCCTCGACGACCGCTGTCGGCACGACGTACTGCGCAAAACGAGCGTCCAGCCCTCGCCGCCGGATCGCGCCCTCTTCGACCAGTTGAACGCCCCGTCGCAAGGGCTCGAGCGAGGCTTCGATTTCGGCGCATTCGGGGTCCGACCCGTCGACCAGCGCCGCGACGCGGCCAAATGCCTCTTCATAGATGCTCGTGAGCGGCCAGCCTTCGCTCGTGCCGCGGTTCATCAACCACGTCAGCCCTTGAAAAAGCCGCTGCGCCGGCGGTTCGCCCCAGCCCCAAAAGTCGCCCATCTCGGCCGCCTCGATGATCGCGCGGCGGTAGACGAGCGCTTGGCTGGCATGCACCAGCGCGTAAACGGAAAGCATCCCGTCGACGTCGAGATGGTTGTTGACCGCCAACGTCCACGGCGCGGCAATCGGCCGATCGAGGAAGCGAAAACAGATTTCCGTGGACGTGTCGGCTCGGTACTCGGCCGGCGTGCGGTTCGGACGCCAATGGCTCAAGTCCAAGTCGCTGCCTTCGCGGAACAAGGCCCCGCCGCTGCCGTCGCAGAAGATGACCCGCTCGGCATCGGGCCGGGGCGCGTCATGATCAAGGATCAGAAATCGGTCGATCATTGGCTCATCGCTCCCGCCGCCCGCCGCGGCTGGCCGCGCAGCCCCATCGCGGGCAAATTGATTGTGGCGCGGCACCTTGCGATTTATGATACGGCGTCGCTCCGGCGATTGCACATCGATCGAACCTCAAGGCGGCGAGGTAATTCATGGAGGGACGGGATCTCGACTCCAGCGATTTCTATCGCGAAGCCCGCGACGACCTTCGGGGGCCATTGCACGGAGTCCGCGTGCTGGAGGTCGCCTCGACCTGGGCGGGCCCGCGGTGCGCGGGAATGCTGGCCGATTACGGCGCCGACGTGATCAAGATCGAAGTGCTCGGGTCGCCCGACGTCGCCCATCGCCTGCCGCCGTTCTTGGAGGAGGCCGATCCTCCGGTGTCGTTTTTTCACGCGGCCGTGAACCGCAACAAGCGCAATATTGCCCTCAATTTGAAGGATTCGCGCGGGGTCGACGTTTTCCTTGAGCTGGCCCGCGACGCGGATATCGTCGTGCAGAGCTACTTGCCGGGCCGCATGGCGCAGTGGGGCTGCGGATACGAACACGTGCGCACCGTCAACCCGGACGTGGTTTACGTTTCCATCAGCGGCTACGGGCAGTTTGGACCGTACAGCCACCGGCCCGGCTACGATCCGCAGGCCCAGGCGATGTCTGGCCTGATGTGGCTGAATGCCGTCGGCGACGATCCGCCGATGAAGGCGCCGATTTACTTCTCCGACGAGGTGACGGGCCTGCACGCCGCCTTCGCGGCGCTGGCCGCCTTGAAGCATCGCGACACCTACGGTGAAGGACAGCACGTCGACGTGTCGCTGCTCGACGCGACCGTCGCCTCGTGCACGGGGCAGCCCACGCTGGCCGCCCAAGGGCTGCCGACGCCGCGGTTGGGCAACGTGTATCCGTTCGTGGCGCCGGCCAACGTTTTCCCGTGCCAGGATGGCTGGGTGTACGCCGGCGTGTTGCTGGACACGCATTGGGCAAAGCTGGCAGAACTGCTGGGCCGACCCGAGTTGGCCAAACATCCCGACTACGCGACGATTCCCGCTCGCGTCGCGCGCCGCGGCGAGCTCGATCAGATGCTGGCCGACTTCTGCCAACCGCGCATGCGCGACCAGATCGTCCAAGCGATCGCCGGCATCGGCCTGTCGGTGGAGAAGATTCTGACGCCGGGCGAAATGGTGCACGATCCACACGTTCAAGCCCGAGAAACGATTCAAGCCGCGAAGCAGCCCTCGGGCGCGGTGGTCAAAACCGAAGGCCCGCCGGCCAAGATGAGCCGAACGCCCGTTCGCGTTCGCCGCGCGGCGGCACCCCACGGCTGCGACACCGACGAAGTCCTGAAGGAGGCTGGCTTCGACGAGCGGCAGAGAGCCAATCTGCGAGACGAAGGAATCATCTGACGCGGCGACGTGTGCAGTGATTGCAGTGACTCGTTCCAGTCGTGCAGCTCGTGGTTTCCCACCAATAGCCTCGACCCCGGCTGCCTTGCGTCCCCCGGCTGCTAGCGACTGGCTGCCGGCACTTCCGGTTCGCGCAGGCCAATAGCCACGGAAGCCAGGCACCTTGGGCAAAACCACTTTGCCCCGGCCGAGTTAAGATCGTCATCGCGTCTCACGCCCGGGTGACCAGCCGCCGATATAGCCGATAGAACCGTCATAGTCTGCGCGCTTACACTATCCTCACGGCGTTTCCAGGGACGTCCATGCGTCTGGCTTGGATCATCTGCTGCATGGCTCTGGCCTGTTCGGCTGGCTGCACGGCGGGACGGCTCCGCCAGCGGACGGTCAACCAAGGCAGCACCCTGCCCGAGCTGCAGTACCAGCAAGTGCTGGCCAATCTCGCCACGTTCGCCAAAAACCCCGCCGCCCTGCCCTGGCACGTCAACTTGCGCGAGGGCACCACGCAGATCACCGACTCGGCCACAGCCGGCGCTGCTCGACCTGGGACCGCCGGCGGTGACCCAGCCCGAGATCTTTGCCTCACGCACCGCCGTGGCCCAGTGGGGCATGTCGCCGGTGATCGATCCCACTGAGTTGCAACTGCTGCGGATCGCCTATCGCCGCGCTTTCGGCTCAGCGGACATGCCGTCGGCCGAGCTGCTCGGCGAGCTGGCCCACGAGCTGAAGGAGCAGATGGCCTCGAACGCTGACCTGCGCAACGAGTCGGAATTGTTCTACGAGCTGGAGAGCCGCGACGCCCAACAACTGCACGACTTCGAGAATCGCGTGATCACGACCAACGATGCGGACTTTTGCACCGAAGGTGACCCGGCCAGCCGCGAACTCTCGCCGCTGGCCAAGAACGTGCGCCGCAAGGTCGAGGCGATCGAGCGCGAATTGGAGCGAATCCAGCCCGGCTGGTTCCACGTCGGGTGCAAGCGGGACGTGCCAAAGGGCGCTTGCTACGTCGGCCACAACGGCGACTGCCATGTCTGGGTCGGCCCCGACGGCTACGAGGCCCTGACCGAGTTCACCCTCACCGTGCTCAAGCTCTCGACGCTGATCAAGGAGACGCAGACCTTGATCAATCCCGGCAACGTAAAATTCTCGCCGGGCGACCGCGGCGGCTGAGCCCCGCCGTCGCCAAGGCGGCTCCTGACGAGCGTCCCCTCGCCGGCGGCGCTACTCGCGCTTATCATCTCGAAAGCGAAACGCCGATCCGCCCAGCAGGTCGGCGCTCGTGATGGTCGGACACCAGTAGCGCTCGACGTGCTCGACGACCAGGTCGGTGCCAGTAAAATGGTCCACGAAGGGCTTCATGCGATGGTTGTACATCGTGTCGGTCAGGTCGCGGACCAGCATCACGTCCTGGCCCAGCGTGACCATCTGGCGGATGGCGAACGAGCGTCCCAGCACGCACATGTTCAGATGCACGCCGGCAATCAGCATGTGCTCGATGCCGCGCTGCTCGAGCAGGTTGTACACCTCCTGACCATCGTCGCTGATCGCGTCGGGCTCCTCGATGTCGATCAGCGCGATCTCGCGCGTCCATGGCGAGGCGATCTTGCAGGGCGTTGGGCAGTCGCAGCCCATGTCGGAGTCGTCGATCGGCATGGGCCCCTCGCGGCGCGGGTCGGGCCAGCACCAGCGAGTACCCCACCGCTCGGCCTGCGACAGCGGCACCGGCGGCCTGGCGTAGGGGGCGGCCTGCGCGCGGCGGCGCTGGGGCGTGTCTTTGTAAAAATCGACGCACGTGCTCGGCGCGTGGATGACCAGCACCCCCCGCTCGCGCGCGACGGGCCAGCTTGTTCAGCGGCACGGCCAGCTCGTTCACGCGGGCGGCGGCGCCGCGGCACCAGTGATCGTCCCACATGTCGCAAATGATCAGCGCGGTCTTGCTGCCAGCCCAGTCGACGGTCTTGTCGGCCACGTGATACGTGCTGGCGCCCTCGGGGCCTTTGGACGCGACCCGGCTGCGGGCGTGCAGGTGCAACGCCTCCGGCGCGGGGGTCGCAGCGAGCGAGCACGGCGCGAAACACGCCGTCGCCACGGCACCCATCAAGCTGACTACCAACCACGTTGACGATCGTGAAATGGGAATACGATTGCAAGTCGCCGGCGCCGAAGATGCCACGCGAATCGTGGCGCTGCGAACGGCAGTCGCCCACGATTTGACGTCGCGATTCGGGAAAGGGCCCTGGTCACGTACCAATTCTGAACGAGGCGTCCTCTTTGCCATGCGAAGCTCGACACTGCTGGTTGCCAAGAGAAGGGACAAGGTCATCGCAACGTTAGCGTATTCTACCAAAAAGCCGTGGGCCATCGACAAGAAGTACTTTAGCGCCAGCCAAAGGCCGCTCTACTTGCTGTCGATGGCCGTCGACCCGCTTTTGCAAGGTCGAGGAATTGGTCGGATGCGCCTCGATGCGGCAAAGAAGATCGCCATCCGGTGGCCGAGCGATGCGATCCGCCTCGATGCTTACGATGGGGGCCCTGGCGCGGGCAACTTCTACCGGAAATGTGGCTTCCGCGAGGTCGGACGAGCGACCTATCGCGACGTCCCGCTGATCTACTTCGAGCTGAAATTGTGATCGATGGCCGTCTCGGCTGGCTTGGTCGGTTGCCTCGCCGCCCGCGGGATTCCATACTGGATAAGGATCGCCACAGGTTGAGAACGAGGCTCTTTTTCCTTGGGTAATGCGATGTCGGAATCGCCCCCTGCCGCGACCGATAGTGCCGGCGAAATCGATATTTCTGGCCGCGAGCTGGCCGGCTATCGGCTGTTGCGGCGCTTGGGCCGCGGGGCCATGGCCGAGGTCTACCTGGCCACGCAGCTCTCGCTGGGCCGACAGGTGGCCGTCAAGGTGCTCAAGAGCAACCTGGCCCACGACGCGACCTACGTGCAGCGGTTTCACCAGGAGGCCCGCGCGGCGGCTGGACTGGTGCACGCCAACATCGTGCAGATTCACGAAGTGGGCAACGTGGGCGGCGTGCACTTCATCGCCCAGGAATACGTGCAGGGGCTGAACCTGGCCGAGTTCTTGGCCCGGCGCGGATCGCCCGAGCTGGCCCGCGTGCTCGACATCACCCGCCAGGTGGCCGCGGCGCTGAACAAGGCGGCCGAACAGGGCATCGTCCACCGCGACATCAAGCCCGAGAACATCATGCTGGCGGCCAGCGGCGAGGTGAAGGTGGCCGACTTCGGCCTGGCCCGACTGTATGGCCAGGAGACGGCGCTCGAACCTGACGCAGGCCGGCATCACGATGGGCACGCCGTTGTACATGAGCCCCGAGCAGATCGAGGGACGGCCGCTCGACCCGCGCAGCGACATTTATTCGCTGGGAGTCACCTGCTACCAGATGCTGGCCGGCGAGACGCCGTTTCGCGGCGAGACCGTGCTAAGCGTCGCCGTGCAGCATTTGAATGCCGAGCCGCGGCGGCTGGAGCACTTGCGGCCCGACATGCCGGCCTCGGTGTCGCGCATCGTCCACAAGATGCTGTCCAAGGACGTCAAAGGGCGCTACGCCAACGCCCGCGAGCTGCTGCACGATTTGCGATCGGTGTCGATCGAGCTGTTTGGCGACGACCCGCTGAGCGAGTTTCCCGGCTGGGGCGGCGACGAGCTGCTGTCGGCGGTCGAAGCCCGTCGCGAGGCGACGCGCCGGCTGGGCGCCGCGATGAAAACGGCCGCCATGCCCGCGGTGCGCCGCGGCCGCGCTGGACGCTGGGCGCTGGTCGTCGGCTCGCTGCTATTGGGCCTGGTGCTGGCGTGGACGACGCGGGCCAGGCCGCTGGTCAGCGGCGCGGCTGAAGACGACGAAAGCATCACGGTGCACGACACGGCCGAAGCCCAGTACATCTACGCCCTGATGGTCAACACCGAGGCTGGCTGGAGGAGCGTTCCCAAGAATTTCCCCAACGACAAGACGTACGCCCGCCGTGCGGGGGAGGGGCTGGCGCTGCTCTACCTGGAAAAGCTCGACTACGCGCGGGCCATGCAGATCTTCAGCGAGTTTGCCAGCTTCAACGACGCCGAAGTGCAATACAAGTCGTTTGGCCTGGCGGGACAGGCGATCGTGCTCAACCGCGAGGGCAAGTTCGCCGAGAGCGCCGACAAGCTGGCCCAATTGTGGCCGCTGCACGAGAATCTCGATCGCGAAATGGCGTCGCTCGTGCGCCATACGTGGCAGAGCAATCGGGCGGCCTTGCGCGATTCGCAATCGATGCGCAATTGGGACCAATGGTTTCGCCAGTCCGAGCGCCCGCCCATCCGAGCCGGCGAGCCGACCAGCGGACCCTAGCCAGCTCGTCGAGCGATCGAAGAAGGTGCCAAAGACTTGCAAAAAGCCGGCGCCTTTTCCACTTACGGATTTGACTCCGCGAGACGCGTTGGGGGTCCACGACGGCAACCGGCACACGAGGCGTTTTGGGGTGCAACAGCACGCCGTCGATGCGTCCTAAAATCCAATGAGGTGCCAGAAGCTGCAGAACCAAACATAGGCCACGGAGTCTGCCGCCAACAACGAACAGTGGACGCGCCCTGCCAATGACCAATAGCGCCCCACCCATGCCCCATGAGAAGCGGTCAATCGGCGGCAGGACCGCCAGCGGCGGCGAATCGCTTCGACAGCGCGCTGATCGCCTCCTCGTAAACGTCCAACACGCTTCGGCGCTGGCTCTCGTCGTCGAAGACCGCCTGGGCGGTTATTCGTTCCCGATCGGCCTGCATTTCGTCGATCAGGCCCCGCGCCGTGGCGCGATCGAAGACGTTTCGGCCGGCCAACTGGAGGTAAATGGGGCTCGTGTGGGCGAACAACCGGGCGCCGAACTCATTCTGCGTGTAGCCGCGCGGGTCGTTGCCGCCCGTGGCCTGCTGGTACGGCGTGCGCATGGCCAGCCAGCACGGCTTGTCGACAGGCAGGCTGACTTGCAGCTCGGCGACGAAGTGGCCCCCCTCCCTGCGGCTGGGGGCGACGCGGACGACGTTGCCGTTTTCGACCAGCTCGATCGCGCAAAATCGTTGCGCCCGACGGCGCGGCCACGAACGGCGACCTCGCGCGGGCCGGCCAGGTCGAGAACGCTGCCCAGCTCGCGATCGTCGACCGCGAACTCCAACAGCGGCCCGTTGGTGATGGTCGACCGGCCGGCCGCCAGGCGGTCGAGCCACTCGCGGGGCGTGAGGGCCCGTTTGGCCAGCACGTAGGCGCACGAAAAATCGTAGATGAACCAGTCGGTGCCCGCCGCCAGCGGCACGTGCCGGCCGATGTTCAGGTAGCGATAGTACGGATCGGCGTAGTTGCCGTGGTCGTTGCCGTCGCGCATGTTGTTGGCTTGCAAGTGGCCGGTGACCCAGTTGGGAATGTTCTCGAACCCCAGGCGGTTGTGGGCCCACACGGCCTTGCCGCCCAGCCGGCGCGCCTCGTCGATGCCCGCCCGCAGCGGCGGCGCGTCGGGCCCGCGCTTGGCGATGCCCGTGCCGATGCTCACCGGCTGGACGACGCGCGGAATGTCGAGCAGCAGCACGTGGCCGTAGCCTTCGCCGTAGGAGCCGAAGTTGTGGCGATGCTCTTCGCCATAGCCGAATTGCACGTGGTCGTCGGAGAGCCTGCGCAAATCGTCGGGCGTGTAGTGGTTACTCGTGTACTGGAGATCGTCGCCGGCGCGTTCGAGATACGAGACGAACACCACGTCCAGCCCGTCGGATCGCGGCACCTCGCGCAGATCGCGCTCGGCCTGGGTCTTACTCAGCTTGCGAAGGTGCAGATGGGTGTTACCCGCGCGAAAGTGGCGACGGTGGTCGGCCCCGAAGCGCACCAGCGGGATTTCCAGCTCGGCTTTTTCGCGGCCGGCCAGATCGAGCGTGCGTTCGGTTCGTTCGGTATCGAGGCCCGCGAGAGCTTCCACGACGAGCGTTTCGCGGGGGACGGCGATCGTGCGGGGTTCGGCGAGGACCCACCACTGGTGGATCGGGCCCTCGTCCTCGACCCCCTGGCCGCGATTGAGGAGCTCGCCGATCGCCACGCCGCGCCCGGCGGAGTCGCGGATGCGAATCATGCCCGGCAGACTGGCCCCCGAGTCGGCATCGACGAGCTTGATCGCCAGCGCGCACCGCTCGTCGGCAGCCTGGCTTTCTTCGGCAACGGCAAGCCCAGGGCAGATGCCCGGCAGCAAACATGCTGCGGCCAGCATCGGCCCGGCGTGCGAGGCAACGATTCGAGAGAACATCGGCCGTGTATTTCGCTAGGCGTCGTGTCGCCGCGCCGCCGGATTCAACCGGCGCCGGCGCGGGTCGGTTGGTCGGCGAGCAGTTCCTTGATGAGCGATCGCATTTCGGACGTGTCGGCGTGTTCGTAGCCGACCCAAACGCCGCGGACCCGGCCGGTGCGATCGAGAATGACGGTCGTCGGATAGGCGAATTGGCCGCCGGGCAGGTCGAGCTCGACAACCAGCGCCATGCGGCTGGCGCGGTTCTGGTCGGCGTAAGTTGGAATCGAGGCCTGCTTGGCCTTGAGAAAGCCTGCGGTTTCCTCGCGCAGCGGGCCGAGCTTGGCGTCCGCGTCGACTCCGCAACTTACCGGATAGATCCGAAAATCGTCGTGGCTGTCGAATTGGGCCGCCAATTCCAGCAAGTGGGGAAACTCCAGGTTGCACGGGCCACACCAGGTGCCCCAGAAGTTGACGAGCGTCACGCGGCCCGACAGATCGTCGGCAGAAACCGGCTTGCTGTCGCCGGTGAGCGGTTCGAGTTCGAGATATCCCAACTTGTGGCCGATCATGGGCCCCGTGGTGCCGCGCGGGCCCGAGCGGCCGCCGACGAAGAAGACATAAAGCAGCGCCACGCCAACGGCCAGCAAGGCCCAAATCGAAAGGGCGCACCATTGCGTCTGGCCGGGGGCGGTTGCATTCATGGTCGCGGCTCCTGAGAATTGGGGCTCGCTTGGGTCTCGCCACGCGTGGCGCGGCAGCGACTAAAGCGGCAGGTTTCTGCCTTTGTACTCGATCGGTGCGGGATCATGGCGATTGAAGTCGAACAGAAATTCCGTCTGGCCGACCGCGAGGCACTCGCTCAGCGAGCGGCCGGCGTCGTGGAACGCGCCGATGAGCCGATCGAGCAGCTCGACGTTTACTATGCTCATCCCGCGCGCGACTTTGCCCGCACCGACGAAGCCCTGCGGATCCGGCGGGTGGGCGACGACAACTATATTACCTACAAAGGCGCGAAACTCGATTCGCAGACGAAAACCCGCCGCGAGATCGAAGTGCCGCTGGGTACCGGCGCGGCGGCGGCCGCCGATGCCGCCGCCCTGCTGGAAGCCCTGGGGTTCAGCCGCGTGGCCGAGGTCCGCAAGGTGCGCCGCCATTCTACCCTCCGCTGGCAGGGCCGGCCCCTCGAGATGGCAATCGACGAGGTCGAAGGCCTGGGCGACTTCGTCGAGCTGGAAATCGTCACGGGCGAAGCCGACCTCGCGGCAGCGCGCGACGTCATCCTGGCGGTGGCCGATCATCTGGGCCTGGTCGACAGCGAACGCCGCAGCTACCTGGAGCTGCTGCTGATGGCCCGCGGGGCCGCTGGCAGCCAGCAGTAATCGCGGGCCGGATGGTTTTTCGGCAATCCGAGTCAGCCTGGGCAAAGTTGTTTGACTTTGCCGCTTGTAACGGCCGAAAACAATCTCGCGCCGGGCCTTGGCCGCGCCTCGGCACGGCCTCGCACTCCGCAGGCCGACCGCAGGAGTGGACGCGGCCGATTTGTCGTAAGTCGGTGGATGATTGAGAGTTTACGGTCGCTTTTGGATCGCTCGAACTCTCGGCCTTGGCTGCGCCCGAAGAGGGGCGGGGGCGGCTGGGCGGAATTTTTCGCCACTTGGCTGCGAAAAACCTCGCGTCACCCGAAACGACTCGTTAAACTGTGGGCCCCGGTCAAATTGACAAATTTTCGGAAAGGACCAGCACGATGAAATCTCGCCTCTGTTTTGCGGCAGCTATGGTCGTCGCACTCTTGGTTGCCCATGCGTTGCGTGCCGCCGATGCGCCGGCACTGAAGTGCCCCGTTTCGGGCCAGCCTGCCAAGGCCGACAAAACGGCTGATTTCAACGGCGGCAAAGTTCAGTTCTGCTGCGACAAGTGCCCGCAGGCGTTCGCCAAGGACCCGTCGAAATATGCCGCCAAGGCCAACCTGCAACTGGCCCAGACCGACCAACTGAAGCAGACCGCTTGCCCGTTCACCGCCAAGCCGTGCGCCGCCGGCAAGTCGATTGACGTGGCGGGCGTGGAGGTCGGCTTTTGCTGCGGCAACTGCCTGGCCAAGGCCAAGAAGAGCTCGGGCGACGCGCTGGTCGAGCTGATCTTCAAGGATCCGTCGAAGGGATTCAAGTCTGCCAGCAAGTAGCGCGGTCACGGCTGCCATAACTTGCAGCCATTGGAATTCGCGCGGCCGAAAGCCTGGCGGCTCCTATCCAGAAACGATCGCACGGGGCATTCTCGCGTGACACGCGAGAATGCCCCTTTTTGGTGCGCTTATGCCGCGGTGGACGCAGGGATCGTTCATGGCGGCAGCGATTTGCCGCACGTTTCTGGCGGTTTTCTCTAAAACGCGCGCACCATTTTTCTTCCCGCTGGCACACGAACTGCACTTTACGCCAACCGCAGCGCGAGGGGATACTTCGTGCTCGCTCGGCGCCGAAAGGGATTTTCATTCTGCCGAGGCCCGCCAATGGTTCACTATTCCATCATCGTGCCGTGCCGTGACGCGACGGCCTCTGCCGGGCGGTTGATCGCCGAGCTTGTCGGCGAGTTGGACCGATTGATCCTGCCTTACGAGATCATTCTGGTCGACGACGGCTCGACTCCCGCCGAGGCCCACGGGTTGCAATCGCTGGCCAGCGACACCAGCGCAGGCGCGGTGCTTCGATTTGGCGAGCCCCGCGGCACCAGCGCCGCGCTGACCGCCGGAGTGGCCGCCTCGCGGGGGGACCTGGTATTGGGGGTTCCCTCTGGCTCATTGTTGTCGATGCGCTACCTGCCGCACCTGATCGCGCGGCTCTCGCAAAGCGATTTCGTGTTCGCCGAATCCGAGCGATCGCTGGCCGCCCAGCTTGGTCACGCGGTGGGGCAATTCGGTCGCGCCGCGGTCGGAAGTCGCAGAATGCCGCGGCGGCGACGAGCTGTTCTGGGCTGCACGGCGCGAGGCCGTGGCTGGCATCGCGCGTGTCGGGCGGAGCCTTTCGCGTCCTGCCGGCGATCGTGGCCCACCGCAGGTTTCGCGTTTGTCGCTTGCTGCTGGCCCAAGGGCTGCCGCCGCAAGGCGGCCCCTACGCATTGAACCTGTTCGGCCGAGCGCTAGCGGCCTGGCTCGACGGTCGCTTCGAACCGCACCTGGCCAGCGAGCTTGCCAACGCTCGGTCGAGTGAATCGGCACGCTTCGAGTTGGCCCGGGGCAGCATCGCCCGCGCGCTCCTTGGCGCCAAAAGCCGCGGCGGCCGAGAACGGCCCACACCAACCGCTGTAGTCGAAGCCCGCGCCGACTCAAAACGACCGCCGGGACTCATGGTGCCACGGCTGGCTTTGAAAGAGACAGCCGTGCCCGCCCCGCGCACCTTCGCCCGCGGCCGCCGATTGCTCCCGCCTGGAAGCCGCTACCACGCGCGGTGCTAGCTCGCGGCCGCTGCCTTCTCTTGCCCGCGGCGGCCGATGCACGGTATAAGCCGGCCATGAGAATCTTCTTTTCGGCCGGCGATCCGAGCGGCGACATGCATGGCGCGAACCTGATTCGCCAGTTGCAGCAGCGCGATCCGCAACTCGAGGCGGTCGGCTACGGCGGGCCCCAGATGGCCGAGGCCGGCTGCCGACTGCACGCCGACCTGACCGCGCTGGCCGTGATGTGGATTTTGCGCGTCCTGGTGAACCTGCACAAGTTCCTGGCACTGGCCGGGCGGGCCGACCGCTACTTTCGCCATCATCGGCCCGACGCGGTCGTGCTGGTCGACTATCCCGGCTTCAACTGGTGGATCGCCCGACGGGCCAAGGCCCACGGCATTCCGGTGTTCTACTTCGCGCCGCCGCAGATCTGGGCCTGGGCGCCGTGGCGGATCAAGAAGATGCGCCGGTTTGTCGATCACGTGCTGTGCGGCTTGCCGTTCGAAGCCCGCTGGTTCGCCGAGCGCGGCTGCCGGGCCACGTTCGTCGGCCACCCCTACTTCGACGAGCTTTCCTCGCAGCGATTGGACGAAGCTTTCTTGCGGCAGCACGCCGACCCTGGCCGCCCGCTGGTGACGATCCTGCCCGGCTCGCGGACGCAAGAGGTCGAGCACAACCTGGAGTATTTCCTTCGCGCCGCCAGGCTGATTCGCGCCAGGTGCCGGGCGTGCGGTTCGCGATTGCCAGCTTCAAGCCGCACCAGGCGCAGATTCGCGCCGCGCGGTGGCGGCCAGCGGGCTGCCGATCGAAGTGTTCGTCCGCCGCACGGCCGAGCTGATCGAGTTGGCCGACTGTTGCCTGGCCGTGTCGGGTTCGGTGTCGCTGGAGCTGCTTATACCGCGCAACGCCGACGGTGATCCTGTACTGGATTTCGCCGCTGGCCTACCGCGTGCAGGCGCGGTTTCGCAAGGTGAAGTACATCACGCTGGTGAACCTGCTGGCCGCCGGCGAGCTGTTTCCGGCTGACACCCGGCCGTACGACCCCGATGGGCCGGACGCCGAAGAAGCCTTGTTCCCCGAGTACCTCACCTGCCAGGACAAGTCGCCGCAGATCGCCCGCCACGCGATCGAATGGCTGACCGACAAGGGCGCCCGGGAGCGGCTGGTCGAGCGCCTCGAGCGGCTCAAGGCCGAGGTGGGGCACGGTGGCGCTTCGGCCCGCGCGGGCCGAGTATATCGTGGCCGAGCTTGGCCGACGGCCGAGCCTGCTGGCCGGCCCGCATCATGTGCCCGACGTCAACGCGGCGGTCCGCCCAAGCACGGTGGCCGCCGCGGCTTGAGCCTTGCGCATTTCGAGCGCCGCCGCGCGCCGGCGGGGGCGGCATGGTAAAATACGTTTGTGGGACGACGTCGCGCCGTCCGCCGGGGCCGTCACGTCACCCCGAATCGCCGATCCACTCGAAGCGGGAATCCAGCGTGTTCAACGAGCCGCCGCGAACGGCCTACGACCTCAACTTCCACGTGCTCGGAATCCCCGTGCGCGTACACCCGTTTTTTTGGGCGGCGGCGGTGCTGTTGGGCCTGAGCGGTGCGAGCGACGATCCGGCGAAGATGCTGGTGTGGGTCGGCGCGGTGTTTTTGTCGATCGTCGTCCACGAGCTGGGGCACGCGGTGGTCGTGCGGGCGCAAGGCTGGGAGCCGCGAATCACGCTGCACGCCTTCGGCGGCCTGGCCGCCTACCAGCCCACTTACCACAACACGGTCGTGCAGTTGATGATTTCGCTGGCCGGGCCGCTGGCCGGGTTTCTGCTGGCGGGGCTGGTCGTGGCGCTGATCGCGGCCTCGGGCCACCACCTGCAATTCGTCTGGCCGTCGGTGATGCCGATCCGCTTCGAGGGGTTCCGTTCGCCGCAGTTGAATCAGTTGATCGGCTCCTTACTATTCGTGAATATCTATTGGGGACTCGTCAACCTGTTGCCGATCTATCCCTTGGACGGCGGCCGCATCGCGCCGAACTGCTCGAGGCCGCTAACCCCCACGAGGGACTTCGCCAGGCGCTGGCCGTGTCGATCCTGACGGCCGGGGCCCTGGCGGCCGTGGCCTTGCTCAAGTGGGACGACCGTTTCCTGGCGCTGTTTTTCGGCTATCTGGCCTACACCAATTATGCCACCGTCAGGGACTTGGGCCCTTCGGGCGGTTTTGGGAGATGGCGTTGAAGAGGACCGTGCGGGCAGAGGCGGCTGTCGCGGCGGCCCAGCGGCGCGCCGTGCTGTTGGGCGCTAGCAACCTGACCAAGGGCATCGGCACCGTCCTGGAAACGGCTTCCCGGCTCTGGGGTCGGCCGTTGTCGGTTTTTGGCGCCCTGGGCCACGGCCGCTCGTATGGCCGCACGAGCAGTCTTTTCGGCCGGGCCTTGCCGGGCATCCTGGAATGCGGGCTGTGGGAAGAGCTGGCCCGCTGGCCGGCGATGCCGACCGCGGCGCTGGTAACCGATATCGGCAACGACCTGCTCTACGAAGAGCCCGTCGAAGAAATCGTCCGCTGGGTCGGCGCCTGCCTCGACCGGCTGGCCGCGATCAACGCCCGCACCGTGGTCACGCTGTTGCCGGTCGAAAACCTGGCGGGCCTTTCGCGGGCCCGCTTCACCTTCATGCGGACGATTTTCTTTCCGCACAGCCGCATTACGCTCGACGAAGTCGCCCGCCGGGCGTCGAGTTGAACGAGCAGGTGCGGCGGATGGCCGTGGAGCGCGGCTTCGCGGTCGTGCGTCATCGCCCATCGTGGTACGGCTTCGACCCGATCCACATCAAGCATCGTCACCGCAGCGCCGCGTGGAACGAGATTCTCAGCGACTGGTCGCTCTCGTCCCAAGCGGGCGCGGCGGCGCGGGGCACCGTGGCGCAGACGCTCTACCTTCGCTCGCGAATGCCTGAAAAGCGGCGTTTTTTGGGCTTCGAGCAGCGGGGACGGCAGCCGGCCGCTCGCCTGCGCGACGGCACGACCGTGGCGATCTATTGAGCCACGCGGCAGCGTCGCTTCTATGCGCGGCTGATGCTCGCGGAAGACTTCCATCTTGTGGTGGCGCGCTCGACGAGCGCGGCATCATGGCGCGGCGCGCGGTTTCGCAACGCACATAGTCGCGCGGCTTTTCGAAGTTCATGGCTCGCGCCGAAGATCGTCGTGGCATGCTCAACGAGCGCGCGCACTCCACCGCGCGGCTCGGTGCAGCGCGATCAGTGCAGACAAAAAAACTTTCGCGCGAGGCAAGTTTTTGCTGAAATCGTGTTGCACTATTCTTTAAATTCGTTACAACTATTCTTCAGATCTTTCCTGAACTCGCGTGTGTGTTAGAAGTCTTGTGGTCGCGAGCACCGAGCAAGCGCTTGGCTCTCGACGCGGACTTTGGTTTTGTTCAGGGTAAGACTCGCTCGGAGGAAACATGTGACTTGGAGGTCACCGAGACGGATCTTGCCAAAACTTTTTTAGGAGGACGGACTGTGGCCAAGAAGAAGAAGAAAGCTGCTGCCAAGAAAGCTGCCCCGAAGCGCAAGGCGACGAAGAAGAAGAAGAAGTAGCTTTCCTTTGCGAGCGCTTTCGAGCCGCCGCAACCGCCCGCCTTCGTGAGCGGGACAGAACGCGACGAGAAAGAGCCGCCCGGGCTGACGAGTCCGGGCGGCCCTATTTTTGCGCCCTCCGGCCGACGTCACAGGCCGCCAACCCACGGCGGAATAGCAGCCTAACTGCCAACGGGAAAATGACTTACGACGTGCCGCTCAGAGCGTCGGCAGCGGCACCGACAGGGACCGAGCGGCCGCCAGATTGCGAACCAGGTTGCGGCAGATCGCCGTCAGGTAGGGCGCCGCCGCGGGGTCGTCGAAGTTGGCGGCCGTGCGCCCTGCGTCGCCCGATTCGCGAATCGCGATCTGGATCGGCACGTCGCCCAAAAACGGAATGTCGAGCTCGGCGGCGCGGCGCTTGGCGCCGCCGCTGCCGAAGATGTCGTAACGCTTGCCGCAGTCGGGGCAGACGAAGCCGCTCATGTTTTCGACCATGCCCAGGATCGGGATGTTCACCTTGCGGAACATGGCCACGGCCTTGGTGGCATCCAGCAGGGCCACGTCTTGCGGCGTGCAGACGACGACGGCCCCGCTGAGCGGCAGCAGTTGCGACAAGGTCAGCGCGATGTCGCCCGTGCCCGGCGGCATGTCGATGATGAGATAATCGAGCTCGCCCCAGGCGGTGTCGCGGAGGAACTGGGTGATCGCCCCGTGGAGCATCGGCCCGCGCCACACGACCGCTTCGCCCGGCGGCACCAGAAAGCCCATCGAGATCACCTTCAAGCCGGCAACTTCAATCGGCTGGATTCGGTTGTCGACCACCTCGGGCCGGCGATTGACACCCAACAGGTGCGGAATGCTGGGGCCATAGACGTCGGCATCCATCAGGCCCACGCGGCTGCCGGCCCGGACCAACCCCAGGGCCAGCGAGGCGGCGATCGTGCTCTTGCCGACGCCCCCCTTGCCCGAACCGACCGCCACGACGCTGGCGGCCTGCAAGCCGATCTGGCCGATTTTTTCCACCCCCTGCTGTTCGAGATGCGGCTCGACGTCGACCGCCTTCAAGCCGGCGAACCGCCCGCGCAGCCGATCGGCCACCTGGCCGGCGACCTCATCGGCCAGGATCGCGGCGTGCGACGAGAGCGCCAGCGTCAGCCGCACGCTGTCGCCGCCGATCACGACGTCGCGCACCTGCCCGGCTTCGACGAGACTGCGGCCCGACTCGGGGTCGACGACGTCGCGCAGGGCCTCGCTCACGGCGGTATTGTCGGCTGGCGTATCGACCATGGTCTAGCTTTCCTCCCAGGGCAACTCTTGGCCTGCAAGCGCCGCCAGCGGCGAAGCCTGCTGCGGCGCGCGGCGAAAATGGTTCTGGGCGATGCGGGCCCAATCGGCCGCTGCCCGCGGTGAAACGTCGAAGTGGACCGCGCCGGCCTCGCGGACCAGCCACTCGTGCTCGGCCAGCGGGCGCTCGGCCACCACGAGAGCGGCGGCATGGGGCCAGCGCCGCGCCAGCTCGGCCAAAAAAGCCAGCACGCGCGGCAGGCCCGCCTCGCTCAGCTCGACGACCACGAAACTGGTCGGTGCGGCATCCAATTCCGCGGCACACTCGGCCAGGGCGCGCGTTTGGCGCAGCCGGACCGCCGCGGGCAGGTGCCGGCGCAGGGCCGCGGCCCACTTGAGCGTCCGCTCGCAAAGGATTACCGTCGAGCCGTTCATCATGACCTTCGGGCGTGCGATCCACAATTCGGCGACCGCAGAGGCCATCCTAAGAGCGACCCGCCGCTTTGACAACCCGCGCGGCGCTTCACTCGTCCTCGCTGGTGAAGTCGGGCGTCTCGTCGGCAGCGCTTTTGTCGGACGGTTCTTCGAGGCCGAGTTGCACCAGGCGGCGATAGAGCCGCGGTCGCGTCAGGCCCAGCAGCTTCGCGGCTTTGCTCTTGTTGCCCTTGGAGCGCTTCAGGGCCCGTTCGATCAGTTCGCGTTCGATGCGCGCGAACAGCGCCTCGAGGTCGATCGCGTCGCTGCGCGGACCGTGCTCGACAGCGTGCGCGGCCAGTTGCAGCCTCCTGGGGAGATGGCTGGTAGTGACTTCGCCGCCGGCTGCTTGCTCGTGGGCCGCTCTCACGACGGCGGCCAGCTCGTCGACGTTGCCCGGCCAGCCGTAGGAGGCCAGCGCGTCGAGTGCGTCGCTGGTGAAGCCGCCGAGCTGCTTCAAGCGGCCGGTGTTGGCTTCTTCGAGAAAGAGTTGCGCCAGTTGCGGCACGTCGCCGTGCGCTCGGCCAGCGGCGGCAGCTCGATCGTGATCGTGGCCAAAGCCGCGGCCAGCGCGGCGGAGAACTTCCGTTCCCGCACCGCCTCGGTCAACGACCTCTCTGCGGTGGCCACGATCCGCAGCGGCCGCGCCGCGCCGCGCACCAGCTCGACGAGCTCGTCCTGCGCCTCGCCGGCCAGGTGATCCACGTCGTTGAGCATCAACGTCGCGCCCGACTGGCGGGCGGCAGTGAGTTTCGACTTCAACTGCGCGGAGCGTCGAGCGGAACAGGTTCGTTTCCAGCACCGCGCAATCCAGGGGCACGAGCATGGCCGGCGCGGCCGCGGGCAGCGACGCGTAGTGAATCGCGCGGGCCACGTGGTCCTTGCCCGAGCCGGCAGGGCCGACCACCAGCACGCTGGCCTTCGAGCCGGCAGCCAGCTCGACCTGGGCTCGCGCTTTGGCGATCGCCGGGCTGGTGCCGATCAGGCTGTCGGCTCCGAAGCGGCCGGCCATCTGGCGGCGAAAGCGGCGCACCGCGTCGTGCAACTGGCCGTCGCCGGGCGGCGGGCCATTGGCGGCCTCGTCGAGGCTCGGCGCCGGGCAATCGACGATTTCCAGCACGGCGATCACGGCCGGACACTCGTCGTCGCCCTGGCCCAGCGGAAAAAAATGGCCGCGGCGAAACGCCTGGCTGCCGTCGGGTCGGCTGACGGCCACGACCGCCGACGTGGCGGTGCCGGCAAAGACGGCAGGCGGCGGACACAGTTCGGCCGCCACACTGGAAGGCACGGCCGGCTCGCTGGGCGTGCGGAAAGCGCATGCCTGGCCCACCAGCTCGTCGACCTTGGTGCGCGTCCACGCCGCGCAGGCCTGGTTGCAGAACACGATCTGCCGCCAGTCGTCGACGACATAGACCGGCGCCTGGGCATCGTTGAGCACTTTGGCCAGGTCGGCGGCGAGCGTGCGCGAGCGAGGCATGTTGACAAACCAGAAGAAAAAGAGCCGGACGGAACCGACTCCTTCTAGCATACTCGCCGCCGTGGCGCGGCTCCACCAATGCGGCGCTCCCGCGCACTCAACCTTGCACCGGCACCGGCAAATCCTGCGATTAATTAGCGGATCGACCGTTTCGGATTGTCGGGTCCGACGGGTGGCTCGTCCAAGCGTGCTGCGGCACTGCTGGACAAGCCAGCAGGGCCACCCCGAGACAAGCCGGCCGTGGCACCCTGGGACAAGCCAGCAGGGGCACGCCGAGGGGCCGTCAAGGCGACCGGGTTTGCAGCGTGCGGTTCGCCGCCCTTCGACGCATTTGCATTCGGGAGCGGAGGCGGCTCGATGAAAGTCGCTCGCGAGCTCTGGCTGGCGCGGGTGGCCTGGTCGATCGCTGCACCGGGGAAACATCCGATGCCGATCACGGCCACGGCGCACACGGCCACGGCCCAGGCTGCTCCCGGGCCGCCGCGGGCCTCGAGCCGAATGGTCGCCGGGCGGAAGAACATCACGCCCACCACGCGCAAATAATAGCCGGCCGAAATGGCTGCGTTCACCACGCCCACGATGGCCAGGGCCACGAACCAGGAGGCCAGGCCGCCGTCGGCATCGGGCCGCGCGTCGACGCCCAGGGCTCCGGTGAAGAGCATGAACTTGCCCCAGAAGCCGGCCAAGGGGGGCAGGCCGGTGAGCGAGAACATGAACAGCGCGATCGCGCCGGCCGTTTTCGGATGGCTGCCGGCCAGGCCCGCCAGGTCGTCGAGCGCGTCGACCTGCCGCCGGACGCTCGACAGGTAGCTCAAGGCGGCGAACGTGCCGGCCGTGGCCGCGGCATAGACGAGCAAATAGAAGAACGTCGCGCCCACGCCGTCGAAATGTTCCGCTTCGCTGGCGCCGCGCGCCGTGGCAAAACCCACGGCCAGGCCGATCAGCATGTAGCCGGCGTGCGCGATCGATGAATAGGCCATCAGCCGGCGGATGTTCGTCTGCCACAGGGCCAGCAGATTGCCGAGCGACATGGTGACCATGGCGATGGCCAGCGAAAGCTGCCACCCCAACTGCTCGAGCCCCGGCGACAGAAAGGCCAGCCGCACCAAGGCCGCCAGGCCCGCGATCTTCGGGGCCACGGCCAGCAGCCCGGCATTGGGATTGGTCGTGCCCTGGTAAACGTCGGGTGCATAAAAGTGAAACGGCACGGCCGTGAGGCGGAAGGCCAGCCCGGCGAAAATCAGGATCAAGGCCAGCAAAGCGAAGGGGGCCAGCGGCACGGCGGCGGGCTCGGAGTCGGAGGCAGCGGCCGGCGCGTTGCCCGGGATGTTTTCGGCTGGCGAGGTCGTGGCCTCGCCCGAACCGCTTAACGCACGCTCGATGTCGACGAAGCGCGTGGAGCCGGCGGCACCGTAGAGGAAGCTGAATCCGTAGAGCACGAGGGCCGAAGAGAGCACGCTCAGGAAGAAGTATTTCGTGCCGGCTTCGAGGATGTTCTTGCTGCGGCCAATGAACAGAATCACATAGGTCGGAATCGACACCAGCTCCAAGGCCACGAACAGGGTCACCAGGTCGGCGGCCAGCGGGATGAGCATCAACCCGGCTACGATCAACAGCAGCGAGCCCATGAACTCCGAGGATTCACCGTCGAGCGACCAGCGCGCGGAGAGCATGACGAACACCAGCCCGGCGGCCAGGGCGCCGTAGCCGAGCATCCTCGAGAACGCGTCAACGGCCACCGCCCCCACTACGCTGCCGCCTTCGAGCATGGCCTGCACGTGCTCGCTGCGCCCTTGTTGATAGAGGGCCACGGCGGCCAGCACGATCGCGGCGCCGGCCAGCCAACTCCAGGCCGCGCGGCCCGGCAGCAGCGCGCCGCCCAAGTAGATGGCGGTGGCCAAGAGCACCAGGATGATCTCTGGCAACAACAAGTACAGTGTCTCATTCAGCACGGCGCTGCGCCTCCTTGCTGGGGCCGCACGGCCAGCGCGCCGGATGCCTCATTGTCGCGCTCGTCGAGCGCCTGGGCGGCCCGCTCGACCAACGGGCCCAGGGCCGGCCGTATCCGCGACAAGAAGAATTCCGGGTGCAGCCCGATCCAGAAGATGAACACCGCCAGCGGTGCCAGGGCCAGCACCTCGCGCGGCGCCAGATCGCGCACGCCGTGGCCGGCATGATCGCCCTGAGGCTCGATGAGCGGACCGAAGAAGACCCGCTGGACCAGATAGAGCATGTACCAGGCGCCCAGCACGACGCCGAACACGGCGGCCACGGCGATCACGCGGTAGTCAATCAGCGCGGCCGGGGCGGTCCAGGCCCGCTCGAACATGCCGATGAGCACCAGGAACTCGCCGGCGAAGCCGTTGAGCCCCGGCAGGCCGATGCTCGAAAGCGTGAACAGCACGAAAAAGAAGGCCAGCACGGGAGTCTGGCGTGCCAGGCCGCCAAGCTGCTTGATTTCGCGGGTGTGGTAGCGTTCGTAGATCATGCCCACCACGGCGAACAAGCCGCCGGTCGACAGGCCGTGGTTGACCATCTGCAGGATGCCGCCCTCGACGCCCAGGCTGGTGAGCGCGAACAGGCCCAGCATGCAAAAGCCGAGATGGCTGACGCTCGAGTAGGCGATCAGCCGTTTGATGTCGGTTTGCACCAGCGCCACCAGGGCGCCGTAGAGGATGCCGGCCACGGACAGGCCGAGCAGCCAGGGAATGCAAGTGGCCGCGGCATCCGGCAGCATCGGCAGGCTGAAGCGGGCGAAGCCGTAGGTGCCGATCTTCAAGAGGATGCCGGCCAGGATCACGCTACCGGCGGTGGGGGCCTGCGTGTGCGCCAAGGGGAGCCACGTGTGCAGCGGAAACAGCGGCACCTTGATGGCGAACCCCGCGAACAGCGCCAGGAAGATCCACAGTTGGTACGGCGCGGCGATCGGGTGGTAAGCAAGCTGTTCGGTCAGCCGGGCGATCGAAAAGGTCATCAGCCCGCTGTCGGAGTGGTTGTAGTCCCACAGCACGATGGCCAGCAGGCCCAGGAACGTGAGCAGGCTGCCGGCCAGGGTGTAGACGAAGAACTTGATGGCCGCGTAGCGCCGTTCTTCGCTCCCCCACACCCCGATCAGGAAGAACAGCGGAATCAGCGTGAACTCGAAGAAGATGTAGAACAGGATGATGTCGCGGGCCGCGAACACGCCCAACATGCCCGAGCCCAACAGCAGCAGCAGGCCGTAGAAGCTAGCGGGCCGCTCGACGATGGCAGTCCAACTGACCAGCACGCAGGTAAACAGCAACAACGCCGACAGCCCGAACATCCACACGCTTAGGCCGTCGAGCCCGAGACTGAACTGGATTTCGATGCCGCTGGAGGGAGCCAGCCAGGGCTGATCGACGGCGGCATAGGGCGTGGTCTTGGGCGTGTAATTGAAGAGCAGCACGGCGGTCATGGCCAGCGTGAAAATCGACGTGACCAGGGCGCTTTCGCGCACCGTGGCCGCGCCGTTGGGAGCCAACACCACCAGCAGCAGCGCGCCGGCCAGCGGCATGAGGATCGTCGCCACGAGAAGTGCTGACATGGTTGGCAAGGTCGATCTCCGCGAGCGTGTTTTATTGCGATGCTTGTTGTTGGGATTCGGTATCGGCGCCGGCCGGCTCGGTCGTGACGGCCAGGGTCGGCCAGAACAGCAGCGTGAGGATCAGCACGATGACGCCCCACAGCATGGCCAGGGCGTAAAACTGCACCAGCCCGCTTTGCAGCGGCCGCAATCCTGCGGCGATCCACAGCGGCAGCCGCCCGACGGCATTGACCAGCCCATCGATCACCCAGCGGTCGAACCAGTAGCTGGCCTGGGCCAACAGCCACAGCGGCCAGACGATGAGCGCCTGGTAAATCTGGTCGAAAAACAGCTTGCCGTGCGACAGCCAGTACAGGGGCGAGAGCAAGCGTCGCAGCCGCACCGCCTGCGTCTCTTCGCCGAGATAGAGAAAGGCGGCCAGGCCGACGCCGGCCACCGCCACGATCGTGCTCACCAGGCCGATCGTGAAGTGCGACACCAGCTCGGGCTCCGTGGCCAGCGGCTCGCGAAGCTGGTAGGCCAGCGAGGGCGTCGTCTTGATGAATTCGGCGAAACCCTCGGTGTACTCGAAATAGCCGCCCACGACCAATGCGCAAAAGGCCAACATCAACAGCGGGCCGGTCATGGCCGGCGGCGATTCGTGGGCATGGTGGCCCGCCTCGTACGGAATGCGCTCGGGGCCGTAAAAGGCGAGGAAGAACGCGCGGAACGTGTAGAAGGCAGTGAGGAAGGCCACTGCCAGCGCACCCCAGTACAACCAGGTGAACAGCGCCACGTGGTGCCCCTTCTCGGCGACCGCGGCCATGATGGCGTCCTTGCTCCAGAAGCCCGCGAACGGCACGATCGCCGACAAGGCCAGCGCGCCGAACAGGAACGTCCAGTGCGTGATCGGCATCAGCCGACGCAGCCCGCCGAAGCGGCGAATGTCGATCACGCCGCCCATGGCGTGCATCACGCTGCCGGCCGCCAGGAACAACAGGGCCTTGAAGAACGCATGGGTGAACAGGTGGAACATGCCGGCCGTGATGCCCGCCACCGTGGCCACGCCCAGGCCCAGGAACATGTAGCCCAACTGGCTGATGGTCGAATAGGCCAGCACGCGCTTCAGGTCGGTTTGCGTCACGGCGATGACGCCGCCGATGGCCGCGGTCGTGAAGCCGATCAGGGCCACGACCTCTTGCGCGTCGACCGAGGCCGCGAACAGCGGCGTGGTCCGGGTGACCATGTAGACGCCGGCCGTGACCATCGTGGCCGCGTGGATCAGCGCCTGACGGGCGTGGGGCCTTCCATGGCGTCGGGCAGCCAGACGTGCAGCGGGAACTGCGCAGTCTTGCCGCAGGCCCCCAGCATCAAGAGCAGGCAAATCGCCGTGGCCACGCCGCCGCCCACGTACAACGACGGGTCGGCCAGCCTCGTCTGGCCGAGGATGCCGGCCACGCCGCGCACGTCGTGAAAGTCGAGCGTGCCATAGGTGGTCCACAGCAGGAACAAGGCCAGCGCAAAGCCGACGTCGCCCACGCGATTGACCAGGAACGCCTTCTTGCCGGCCGCGGCCGCCGCGGGTTTTTCATACCAGAAGCCGATCAGCAGATAGCTGCACAGCCCGACGGCTTCCCAAAAGACGTACAGCAGCACGAAGTTGCTGACCGAGACGAGCATCGTCATCGAAAAAACGAACAGCCCGATGTAGGCGAAGAACCGCCAGTAGCCGCGGTCATCGTGCATGTAGCCGGCCGAGTAGATGGCCACGAGCGAGGAGACGAACGTGACCATGGCCAGCATGATCGCCGTCAGGGCATCGGCCCGCAGCGTGACGTCGATCGTGAACGGCAGCGTCGCGGGCATGACGTCGGCTGCCGCGCCTTCGGGGTCGGCGGCGGGCCAGGCAGCCGGCGGCGTGGCGATGGCGTCGGGAATATTAACCCAATGCCAAAGACTGACGGTCGCTTCCCAGCCACATTCCAGCTCGGTGCGGGCGCTCTGGTCGGCCACGTTCGACAACAGCAGGCAACTGCAGACGAAGGAGGCCAACAGCGCCACGATCACCGGCACGTCGGGCGCCTTCCTTGAGCGCGCGGCCGAACATTGCCGTCACGACGGCCGCCGCCAGCGGCAGGGCGGGGATCAGCACGAGCAAGGTGGGAATCGGGCCGGTCATGTTTGTTTAACGGCGTGAGTCTTTAGCGACGTTTCCGCTCACATGTGCGAGCGGTGCGTCAGGTCGTCGAAGTCGTGTGCCGGCTCGATGCCGGCGGGGGTCAGGTGCGGCCAGATGGGCTCGGTCTCGAGCGGGCCCGGCGGCGCTTCGCGGTCGGCAAAGGCCGGCTGGTTGGCTTCGCGGAGGTTCTGCCAGACGGCGATATCGAGCGAGCCGGCACGATGGAACAGCGTGAGCACGACGGCTAGCGCGATCGCCGCCTCGCAGGCCGCCACGGTGAGAATGAAAATCACCAGCATCTGGCCGCCCCAATCGTTGTGGTAGCGGCCCCAGGCCACCAGGCTCACCGACACGCCCTGCAGCATCATCTCGACCGAGAGGAACATCACGATCATGTTCCGCCGGCTGAAAAAGCCGACCAGGCCGATGCCAAACAGCAGCGCGCCGACCACGAGATAGTTTTGCAACAGCGCCAGTTCATTCATGCCAGGAGCCCTCGCTCGGCTTTTTGACCTGAGCCACGATGGCCACGGTGCCCACCAGGGCCACCAACAGCAGCGTGCCGGCGACTTCGACCGCCAGCAGGTAGCGGCTGAATAGCTGGCCGCCAAGCAGGGCCACGTGATGCTCGTTGAGAATCTCGGCGTCGAGCGCTGCCTGCGGCGGGGCGGCGTGCGGCCGCTCGGCAACCTCGGGATTCTGGAACACGCCGGCGATGCTGACCGTGAGGATGCCGACCACCAGCGCGCCGGTCGCGGCGGCCAGGCCCGCGCTCCTGCCGGCCCGATCGTAGGGCGCTGGCCGCGCGGCTGAGCCAGCATCAGCACGAACAGAAACGTGACCAGGATGGCTCCGGCATAGACCACGATCGTGGCCACGCCGAGAAACTGCGCCCCGTCGAACAAGAACAAGCCCGCGGTGCCCGTCAGCGACATGGCGAACCAGATGGCCGAGTAGACCGGATTGCGAAACGTGACGGTGGCCACGGCCGCCAGCACCGTGACCGCGGCCAGGATGTGGAACACGATGCTCGAGGCCCATTCCCCGACGCGGGGAATCTGCGATGCCACGAGCCCCAGCGCCACCGTGATCAGCAGCGTGCCCAGCGCGCGGCCCGCGTGGCGTCCGCGCGGCATCATCAGCCAGATCCCCAGCCCCAGCAGCACCGTGGCCGCCGAGACGATCGCCAGCAGCTCGTTCATAGCGTGCCCCCCAGGGCCGTCGACTTCATCGGCTCGGCGTCTTTCGTCTCGTCGTACACGCTCAGCAGCTTCTCCTTGTCGAAAATCATCTCTTCGCGGCTGCGGCCCGTCAGGTCCAACAGGCTGGTCAGCTCGATCGCATCGACCGGGCAGGCTTCTTCGCACATGCCGCAGAAGATGCAGCGCAGCTCGTCGATCGTGAAGCTCTCGGGATATTTCTCGCGGTCGGGCCAGGGGCTTTCCGTGCCCACGATGTCGATGCAATGGGCCGGGCAGGCCGTGGCGCACAGGAAGCAGGCCACGCACTTCACGCGGCCCTCGGCGTCCTTGTTGAGCCGGTGGACGCCCCGGTAGATCAACGGGTTGCCGATCTTCGGCCGCACCTCGGGAAAGCTGACGGTCACCTTGTGGCCGAACAGGTGCCGCGTCGTGGTGGTCAAGCCTTGCACGAACAGCGGCAAGTACATCTTGCCGGCCAGCCCGAGCTTCGGCTCTTCGATCCACTTGATTTTGGGGTCGTTGGGTTTCATGGTTGGGTTGCTTGCGGTTCGCCGCGTGCGCGGCGGTCTCGCTCAGTTCCTGTCTTATAACGGCCGCTTCGGGCTGCCCTCCCCTGCCAGCGGCGCGGGAATCGGCCCGACGCCGGCGGATTGTCGCAGGTGAGCAGCGGCGAGGCGACCCACGCTGGGAGGCAGGTCGTCGTCGGGGCGAGAGAACAGGTCGCGCCGCGGCCGGTTGTCGGTGTGCAGCGGGGCCGTCAGCGCGGCGCAGATCCAGCCGACGAGGGCCACGGCCCAGCCGACCCCCACGACTAGTACGACCCGCTCGCCGGCGCCCAGCTCGGGCTCGTCGTGCAGGATTTCGTACACCGAGGCCACGGCCACGAGGTTCACCAGCCCCAGCGGCAACATCACCTTCCAGGCGAGGTTCATCAACTGGTCGAAGCGAAACCGGGGCCAGCTCCAGCGGACCATCATGAAGAATAAGATGACCAGCAGCACTTTGGCCAGCATGATGCCCAGCCGTGCCAGCGCCAGCGGCCAGCCGATCGACTCGCCCGCGACTTCGGCCGGCATGCCCCAGAAATGCCAGCCGCCGAAGAACAGAATCACGATCAGAAACGCCGCCACGACCATGTGCAGGAATTCGGCAATCAGGAACAACAGCAGCTTCATGCCGGCGTACTCGGTGTGATAACCGCCGATCAGCTCCTGTTCGCACTCGGGCAGATCGAACGGCAGCCGGGCGGCCTCGGCAAACGCCGCCACCAGGAACACGCTCATGCCCAGCGGCTGGGCGAACGCGTTCCACACGCCGCTTTGGGCCTGAGCGTTGATGATGTCTTCCAACCGCAGCGAGCCGGAAGCGAGCACGACCCCCAGGATGCCCAGGCCCAGCGGGATTTCGTAGGCGATCAACTGCGCGCTGGAGCGCAGCGCGCCCAGAAAGCTGTACTTGTTGTTGCTGGCCCAGCCGCCGAGGATCACGCCGTACACGGCCACGCTGCTCAAGGCGAAGATGTAGATCATGCCCACGTCGACGTTCGGCGCGACGATCAATTGGACCGGCCCCTCGACGCCCGGCAGGTTGATCGGCAGCACGCTACCCAATGGGACCACGGCAAAAATCGACAAGGCCGCGGTCATGATCGCGATCGGCGCCAGGATGTACAGCGCCCGGTCGACGTGGGCCGGCGTGTATTCCTCTTTGAAGATGAACTTCAAGCCGTCGGCCAGCGGCTGGCCGAGGCCGAACAGCCGCACCCGGGTGAGCGGGATGCCGACGCGGTTGGGCCCCAGCCGATCCTGCACCCAGGCGGCCATCCAACGCTCCAACAACACCAGGTAGGCCGCGGCCGTCAACAGCGCGAACACCAGGATCGCGATCTTCACCAGCGGCAAGATCAACGTCGGCATCAGCCCGGTCCAGTCGATCGCGCTCAGCACGTGCCAGCCTCCAGCCATCACTTTGCCCCCGCCGCTTCGACCGCCGCGCCGGCGCCAGGCCGACGCCCAATGGGCCGATCGGCTCGCTTGCCGCCGCGAAATAGGGGATCTCGCGGGCGATGTCGTCCAACACGCGCCGCGCCTTGACCATGCCGGGCATGGCCAGCAGCTGGCCGTACAGCCCCAGCTCGACGCGCACGCCGGCCGGCGGACGAATCGCCCAAGGTACGCTCTGCAGCCAACCGGCATGGTTGACATACGAGCCTCCGCGTTCGGCGAAGGCGGCGCCCGGCAGCACGAACGTGGCGCGGTCGCTCAATGGCGAGGTGAACAGATCCTGCACGACCACGAGCGGCACCGCGGCCAACCGGTCGGCCGCGGCCTCGTCGATCCAATCGCTCTTGTAGCCGCCACTGGCCCACAGCGCGCCCAGCTCGCCGGCTTCGGCCGCGACCACGACCTCGTCGATCGTCGGCGCACGACCCATGACGTGGCGGATGATCTCCTCGACGCCGCGTCGATTCGGGCACTTTTCGGCGTGAATCGTGAAGCCGTTCTTGAACGTCTCGTCGGCGCCTTCGACGGGCACGGGCCCCAAGGCCACGAGCGCGTCGGGATCAGCCTCGCGGGCGTATCGCGCCAGCAGGTACGCCTCTTCGATCGTCAGGTGTGGCGAGAGCAGCACGGCCACGTGGCCCGCCGAGCGCATGCGGCGGTCGACCTGGGGGATCGTTTCCGCCCAGTCGAGCACCGTCGGCTGGCCATCCTTTTGGGCCACGACGTTCGTCAGCCGGCGGTCGCTGTGGACGTGGTGAAAGCCGTAGCGCCCCTCGTCGCAGATCCACCACTCGTTGACGTGCGGGTTGGTGCGCGGCTTGAGGCGATAGACCGTGTCGAGGTTCTCTTCCACTTCGATCGAGCAGCCCGTCGAGCACCCGGTGCAGACGCCGGGATGCTTCTTCATGAACCACACGCGCTGCTGATAGAGAAAGTCCTTGTCGCCCAACGCACCGACCGGGCACAGGTCGACGACGTTGCCCGACATCTTGTTCGCCAGTGGAAAGCCGGGGAAGACGTCGATCTCTTCGTGGCTGCCGCGATTGATGACGAACAGCTCGCTGGCGCCGCTGATTTCGCGGGTGAAGCGAACGCAGCGGGTACACATCACGCAGCGGTCGACGAACAGCGTGACGGTTTCGCCCATCTCGCGCCGCCGGCTGGTGAAGGGGCGGATGTCGGCGCGGCGCGAATCCTGGCCGTAGCGAAAATAGTAATCCTGCAGGTAGCACTCGCCCGCCTTGTCGCAGATCGGGCAGTCGATCGGGTGGTCGATGAGCAGATCTTCTTCGACCATGGCCCGGCTGTGCTCGACCTTCTCGCTGTTAGTGACGAACACGGTGTTGTCGACGGCCGGAGTCTGGCAGGCGGGCACGAGCTTGGGCTGCATCGTGATGGCGCCGGTCTCGGGATTGCGCGTGCCGGCCTCGACCAGGCACATGCGGCAACTGGCCACCACCGACAGCCCGGGGTGCCAGCAATAGCGCGGGATGTCGATGCCGGCCCTCTCGGCCGCTTGAATGCCGTTCAAGCGCTCGCCGGGCGCCAGCTCGATCTCTTTTCCATCGACGATGACCGTGGGCATAAGAATCGCTTTCGACTTAGGGCTTTTTGGCCGCCTTGGGCTCGCTGCCGATCTGGTCCAGGTAGTGCACCAGCACGCGATGGAAGTCGTCGCCCTCGTGGAGCTGGTGGGACGTTAGCCAGACGTTGTTCTTGAGGACGCTTTCTTTCCTGGCCTTGATGCTCTTGAACGCCGCGTCCCCCAAGCCCGTCATTTTTTCGTAGTGCTGCTGCCAACCTGGCATTTCCTGTTGTTTCTTCCAAAACGCCTGCGCCGCCGCCGCGTCCTCGAACACGTAGATTCGCACGGTGACGATTCTGGGCACGTCTTTGCGCGTGAAGCTGAAGTCGCCTACCGCGACGACCTTCTCGGAAATCATGGCGCGGGCCACGCCCTCGGCGACGCTTCGCTCTTTCGGCGTCAGGGCCGAAAGGTCCTTCGTGTTTTCGATAACCAAGCCATCCGGCGCCTCGAACCAGCCTTCGCCCAGCAGTGTCCGGGCCGAGGCCAGCGACTTCAGCGGCCGATGAAAATCGCGCGAGGCGTCGCCCTTCTCCGCGGCTCGCAAGGTTGCCGTCACCAGCAGCGCGCATGCGACGGCCAGTGCCATCGTGGGGCGAAGATTCACATGCTGCTGTCGCGGCCAGTCGATCATTTCTTCGTTCCCAAAAGCGTCATTCACCTCAATGCCCGGAGAGGACCGGCAGGGCTTCCGCCGCGTCGGTCAGCGTGTAGCCGGTGGGGTTGGTGCGCTTGATGTACTCTTCGAATTCGCCGCGGAACTTGCGGATAGCGTTCTTGATCGGCCAGGCGGCGCCGTCGGCCAGCCCGCAGATCGTGGTGCCGGGGATGATGCCGATCGAATCGCCGATTTCCAGCAGCAGGTCCAAGTCGCGCAGCGCCCCTTGCCCGCCTTGATCCGCTCCAACATCCGCAGCGACCAGGCGGTCCCTTCGCGGCAGGGCGTGCACTGGCCGCAACTTTCGTGGGCGAAGAAGCGGCAACTGTTGTGCAGGAAGTCGACCATCGAGGTGGTCTCGTCGATCACCACCACCGCCGCCGTGCCCAAGCCCAGACAGCCCACGCGTCCCGGGCCGGCAAAGTCGAGCGGCGTATCGAGTTCCGCCTCGGTGAACAGGCCCATGCTGATGCCGCCGGGAATCGCCGCCTTGGCCTTGCGCCCTTCCACACGCCGCCGCCGTATTCGTCGATCAACTGCCGGCAGGTGATGCCCAGCGGCGCTTCGTAGCAGCCCGGCTTGTTGACGTGCCCGCTCAGGCAGTAGAGCTTCGGCCCGTAGCTGCCCGGGTCGCGGGGGTTCTTGGGATCGGCGGGGACGCCGATGCTCTTGAACCACTCGACGCCGCGGGCCGCGATCTGGGTGACGCAGGCCACCGTTTCGATGTTGTTGACGACCGTCGGCTTGCGAAACGCGCCTTCGACGGCCGGAAACGGCGGCTTGATCCGCGGCCAGGCCCGTTTGCCTTCCAGACTTTCGATCAGGCCAGTCTCTTCGCCGCAGATGTAGGCCGCCGCTCCGCGATGCAAATAGATGTCGAGCGAAAAATCGCGACCCAGCACTTTCTCGCCCAGGTAGCCGGCGAAGTAACACTCGTCGATGGCCGCCTGCAGGCGGTCGTACGACAACGGGTACTCATAGCGCAGATAGATGTAGGCCGTGCGGGCTCGCGTGGCGTAGGAGCTAAGGATCACGCCTTCGAGCACCTGGTGGGGGTCTTCCTCCATCAGGATGCGGTTGTTGAACGTGCCCGGCTCGCTCTCGTCGGCATTGATGCACATGTAGATCGGGCCGGGATGCTCCTTGGGCAGGAACGACCACTTCAGCCCGGTGGGAAAGCCGGCGCCGCCGCGGCCGCGGAGATTGCTCGACTTGACGGTTTCCTGAAACTGGAGCGGCGTCATCTCGGCCAGCACCTTCTTGAGCGCGCGGTAGCCGCCGGCCGCTTCATACGCGGCCAGCGTATGGCTGTTCGGCTTGCCCACGTTGGCTAGCAATATCGGCTCGAAATCAGGCATGATCCGTCGACTCGTCGCGTTGTGTTGTGTTGTCTTGCCCCGGTGCGAGGCTCGACCCCCTCACCCTGCTCGCTTCGCGAGCTGTCCCTCTCCCGCAAGGGGAGAGGGAAGCCTGTTGTCTTCGTACTCCCCCTCTCCCCCTTGCGGGAGAGGGCGGCGCAGCGAAGCGAAGCCGGGTGAGGGGGGTGGTGTTTCGTGCGAGACTCGACCCCTCACCCTGCTCGCTTCGCGAGCTGTCCCTCTCCCGCAAGGGGAGAGGGAAGCCTGTTGTCTTCGTACTCCCCCTCTCCCCCTTGCGGGAGAGGGTTTGGCTATGGCTTTGCGTTACTCTCCTTCCAGCGCTCGACGCAAAAACGCGTCGGCTGATTCTTTGGTCAAATTCTTGTGCAGCTCCTTGCCGGCCAGCATGCAGGGAGCGAAATCGCAGCCGCCCAGGCACTCGGCCGACTCGACCGTCAGCTTGCCGTCGGCCGTCGTGCCGCCCGGCTCGACGCCGGCCGCGTGGCACAGGTGGGCGAGAATCTCCTCGCCGCCGCGCAGTGCGCAACTGATCGAGCGACAGACCCAGGCCCGCGTCGTCCCGTGCGGCCGCTCCTGCTTGAAGAAGCCGTAGAACGACAGCGTGTCCTGGACTTCGGCCGGCGCCAGCTCGAGCAATTCGGCAATCTCGACCACCGCGGCCAGCGGCACGCAGCGCAGCCGCTCGTTGACCACGTGCAAGGCCGGCAACGTCACGGCCTGCCGCGTCGGATAGCGCGGAAAGCAGGCCCGAATGGCCTCGATCATTTCCGGCGTCAAGATCCGTTCGGCGGTGGCCATGGTGGGTCGGTCGTAAAGGCAGGTTGGCTATCGGATCTCGAGCAACTAGCGGTCGAGTTCGGCGGCGATGATGTTCAAGCTGCCCAGCACGGCCACGACGTCGCTCAACGTGTGGCCGCGGATCAGCTGCGGGAACAGGGCAAAGTGAATGTACGACGGCGGGCGGCAGCGGGCCCGGTAGGCCACCTCGGTGCCGTCGCCGACGATGTAAAAGCCCAACTCGCCATTGGGCGCCTCGATCGCGCCGTACACTTCGTCGTTGGGCACGCTGAAGCCGCGGTTGGTCATCACGATCTCGAAGTGCGAGATCGTCCCCTCGATCGTCTTGTAAACGTGCTCCTTGGGGGGCAGCGTGGTGCGCTCGTCTTCGCCGACGTTCACCGGCCCGGAAGGAAGATTCTCGATCGCCTGCTCGACGATCCGCAGGCTTTCGCGCATCTCGGCCATCCGCACCAGGTAGCGGGCATAGCAGTCGCCGGCCGTCGCGCAGCACACCTGGAAATCGAAGTCCTTGTACGCCAGGTACGGCTCGTCCTTGCGCAGGTCGCGGGTCACGCCGCTGGCCCGCGCGATCGGCCCCGTGGCGCTGCGGGCGATGGCCTGTTCCTTGGTGAGGATGCCGACGCCCTTGGTACGATCGACGAAGATGCGGTTGCGATCGAGCAGCCGCTCCATGTCTTCGAGCGTTTTGGGAAAGGTGCGCAGGAAGGCGCGAATCCTTTCGACGACCAGCGGCGTGGCGTCGTACATCAGCCCGCCGACGCGGGTGTAGCTGTTGGTGAACCGGTGCGCCGCAAAGCGTCTCGAAAATATCGTACAGCACTTCGCGCTGGTAGAAGGCGTAGAGAAAGTAAGTGAATGCGCCCGTGTCGAGACCGACGGCGCCGTTGCACAGCAGGTGGTCGCTGATCCGCGACAGCTCGGCGACGATCGTGCGGATGTACTTGCAGCGGGGCGTCAGCTCCAGGTCCAAGAGCTTCTCGACGGCGCCGTGCCAGGCCACGTTGTTGGCCATCGGCGAAATGTAGTTCATCCGGTCGGTGACCGTGACGTACTGGTTGTAGTTGAGATACTCGCCGAGCTTCTCGAAGCCGGAGTGCAGGTAGCCGATGTCGGGAATCGCGTCGACCACGCGCTCGCCGTCGAGCAGCAGCACCAGCCGCAGCGTGGTGTGCGTGGCCGGATGCTGCGGGCCGAAGTTCAAGGTCCACAGGTAATCGTGGGCCTCGGCCTTGGCCAGATCCTCGACAGTCGATTTGGGTTCGACGACGGCCATGTGCCGCTCTTTCACTGTTAAGAACGCGGTCGCTGCAATTCCACGAACCCGACTGCGCATGCGAGGGCGGATGCGCTCGACGTGCGGCGCTTGCTTGCGCCAGGTTTTACTATCTCTCCAACATGGCTCGTTCAGCCTTCGGCCCGGTGCAAGACCGGGAAGTTGTGCCGCTCACCGCGCCCCTGCAACGGGTAATCCTTGCGCAGGGGAAACGCGGTGAATTCGTCGGGCATCAGGATTCGCCGCAAGTCGGGATGCCCCTCGAAGCGGATGCCGAACATGTCCCACACCTCGCGCTCCATCCAGTTGGCCCCTTCCCACAGCGGCACCGCCGAAGGCACCGCGAGGTCGGGCTCGTCGAGGAACACGCGAATCGTGATCCGCTCGTTCGTCGCCGTGTTGGCCAGCAGGTACACCAGCCCGAAGCGGTTCTCCGCGTCGCGGTAATTCAAGTAGTCAACGCACGTAATGTCGACCAGCAGGTCGAAGCCGCGGCGGTCGCGCAACATTTCCAGCGCCCGCGCAACTGCTCGTGCGCCACGACGACGCGCGTTTCGCCGCGAAACTCGCTGACGCGGGCGGTTGGAAAGGCCTGGCGAACGGCCTCGACTGTCTCGGCTTCGATCATCGCGTCGGCCCCCCTGCTCTGCCCTCGAACCATCAGTCTTCGACGCGAACGCCTTGCGGCAAATGGCTCACGCCGCGCGGCAGCGTGATGACCGGCAGCTCGACCAGGGCCCGCTTTGGCTGCTGGCGCGAGCGGGCCGCGAACTCGCGCCCGTGATCGTTCCTTCGGCCTGGATCTTGTCTTGCAGATCGATGATCGACTGGATCAACTGCTCGGGCCGCGGCGGGCAGCCGGGCACGTACATGTCGACCGGCATGAACCGATCGATCCCCTGCACCACCGCATAGGTGTCGAACACGCCGCCGGTCGACGCGCAGGCCCCCATCGAGATGCACCACTTCGGCTCGTGCATCTGCTGCCAGATGCGCTGCAGCACCGGCAGCATCTTCATCACTACCCGCCCGGCGACGATCATCAAATCGCACTGCCGCGGGCTGAACCGCATCACTTCGGCGCCGAAGCGGGCCAGGTCGTGGCGGCTGGCGCCGGTGGCCATCAGCTCGATGCCGCAGCAGGCCGTGGCGAACGGCATCGGCCACAGGCTGTTCTTGCGGCACCAACTGGCCAGCGCGTCGAGCCGGCTGACAACCACGTTTTCGGGCACGTCTATCGCCATCGAAACACCCCCTTGCGCCAGGCATAGATGAAGCCCACGCCCAACAGCGCGATGAAGGTCATCGCCTCGCCGAACACCAGTCCACGGCTCTGCACCCAACCCTGGGCCACGGCGGCGTCGATGCCCTGGGGCTGCTGGCTGGCCACGGCCCAGGGATAGAGGAACAACAACTCGACGTCGAAGACCAAAAAGGCAATGGCCACCAGATAAAACCGCACGTCGAACCGCCGCCGCGTGTCGTGGATCGGGTCCATGCCGCTTTCGTAGGGCATCTCCTTGACCCGGCCCGTCTTGCTCGGCCCGATCAGGGCGCTGACGCCCAGCAGGACCACCGCGACGGCGGCCGCAATGGCGGCGAACAAGAAAATCGGCAGAACGGCAGGTTCCATGCGTGCTCCGGGCGGGCAAACTTTGTGAATCTTGTCACAAAGTGGGCCCGAAGAAAAGACCCTTTCGGGTCTTCTTGAATAGCAGTCGAAATCCTATCGGCCCCGCCGAAAGCGGTCAAGCAGCCAGGGCCGGCCGCCAAGCAGCGACGCGCGATTCCCCGACACGGTGGCGGGGCGAGGGGCGTGAGCCGGCGGATTTGTTGCCGCTGCCGGCGGCCAATCTTGCACACTGACGTCAATAGTCAGCCAAACCGGGGGCCCACACCGGCTCGCCCCCGGCTCGCCAGATCGGTTACTCGCCACGCGTCGTTGGGTGGTGTCGCGGCGCGGCGGTCAAGCGTTATGATGATCGTGAAGTTGTCGCGACCCCCACCCAGAGCCCACCGCCGCAGTCGGACCCTTCGCGCCATGCCACTTGATCTGACACGAACGCTCAGCGAGCTCGTCGCGCTGCCGAGCGTCAACCCGATGGGTAAGCCGGTGGCCGGGCCCGAGTGCTATGAGCACCGCGTTACCGATTATCTCGAAGCGCTGTTCAAGCAGTTGGGCGTGCCCTACCAGCGCGAGACGGTCGAACCGAAGCGCGATAACATCGTGGCCCGCCTCGACGGCGCCGTGCCCAGCGACGAAGGGGGCCGGCTGGTACTCTGGGAAGCGCATCAGGATACCGTCCCGGTCGACGGCATGAAGATCGAGCCCTTCACGCCGGTGGTCCGCGAAGGCCGCCTGTACGGCCGCGGAGCGTGCGACATCAAGGGCGGCTTGACCGCCATGCTCGGCGCCTTTTCTCGCCTCGTCGCCAACCGGCCCAGCGGAATGCCCACCATCCTGATGGCCGCGACCATCAACGAAGAGCACGGCTACTCGGGCGCCACGGCGCTGGCGAAATTGTGGTCGACGAGCGGCTCGATCTTTCCGCGTCCGCCCGACTGGGCGATCGTCGCCGAGCCGACCCAGCTCGAGGTCGTCGTGGCGCACAAGGGTGTCGTCCGTTGGCGCTGCCACACGCACGGCCGGGCGACGCACAGCTCCCAGCCCCATCTGGGCGACAACGCCATCTATCGCATGGCCCGCGTCGTGGCCGCGCTGGAGCGCTACGCCCGCGAGGCGACGCCGCGGCTGGGCGAACATCGTCTCTGCGGACGTCCGACGTTGAGCGTGGGCACGATCACCGGCGGCATGAGCGTCAACACCGTGCCCGACCACGCGACGATCGAAATCGACCGCCGCTTGATCCCGGGTGAAAAGCCGGAAGAGGCTCAGCGCGAGGTGATCGATTTCGTGGCCCGCGAGCTGGGAGGCGACGAAGGGGTCGAGCACGAGCCGCCGTTTTTGATCGGCTTTGGCCTGTCGGACGCCGACAACCAGGCGCCGGGCGAGGCGCTGCTGGCGGCCGTGCGCCGCGCGGGCATCGACAGCCACATCGTGGGCGTGCCCTACGGCACCAACGCGGCGGCCTTTGCCCATGCCGGCGTGCCGTCGATCGTGTTCGGCCCCGGCTCGATCGACCAGGCCCACACGGCCGACGAATGGCTGGAGCTAGCGCAGTTGGAACGCGCCAGCGATGCGCTCTACGAGTTCGCAGCCGGCGGAGCGTGACGTTAAAGGCTCCAGGCCTCAGGCTTCGGGAAGGAGCCTTCGAGTCGAGCAGCCGGCCCGTCCCCGGGCAACGCCAGGGCGCCCTTTTTTTCCGACCTATAGCCTGTGGCCTAAAGCCTCAAGCCTCCCCTCAAAACGTATCCAGAATGAAGTGGTGCCCCGAGTGATAGAGGGCCCCTTCCGGATACATGTTGTGCCAGCGCTTGTTGTACACCGGCACGCGCATTTCGGGCGGATAGCGGTAGTACAGGTCGTCGGAACTCTGGAAGTACTCGCTCGACCAGAAGTTCTGCGGGTAATAGACGTACGGGTAGTGGTACAAGCGGTTCCAATCGCGGGTGCTGTAGCTGCGTCCCCATTGGCGGCCGAAGGCTTGTTGGGCCTGGGCCGTGTCGGCCGACAGGAGCACGCAGAGCCCCGCCGCGCAGGCAAGCGCGAGCAAGGTCCGGCGGATCATCGAGAAACCTCCCCCCTGGAGTTGTTTTGGACGAGCAGTCGACGCTCGTGGCACGCCGCGAACGAAAATCCCCCCGAGGCGGCGTGCGCGTTGACTTGGGTCTAGCTACTCTCTTCGGCAGCCGTCACAACCGGCATTGAGGGAATATTTTCCGGAACCGGCAGAGATTGAAACGCGATTGCCCCCCTTCGTCGGTCAACAGCAAACACGTGGCGAGCCCCGGGCATGAGCCCGGGGATTGATGGCACCATCGATCGCGTTGCCCCAGCAGTGCCGGCGCTGCTAGCAGGCATTTGGTCCGAGCGCAATTGAAGCGGGGCCAAAACGCGACTCGAGCGTGTCCGGGGGCATACGCCCCCGGCTCGCCATCGCGAGCACGGCGGTGACAATCGTGGCGCGGCGGCGAGCGCGGCGATGCGACGCACTCGGTCGCGAGCTCACTCCGGCAATTTCCCCGCGGCCAGCTCTTCGTCCCACTGGTCCATCAGGGGCCAGTCGACGGCGCAGGTGCCGAAGTCGGCCATGTGCAAATAGGTTTCCAGCCGCGCGATCGTCTTGTCGAGCACCTTGTCGTCCTTCTTGAAGATCGGCCCATGGCTGGGCAACAGCCATTTGACGTCGCTCGCGCGAATCCGCTTCAGCGAGCGGATGAAGGCCGGGATGTCGCTGCCGTGATGGGCGTCGATCGCGCCCACGCAGCCGTCGCGGTAGATATTGTCGCCGCTGAACAGCAGCTCGCCCAGCCGGAACGATAGCTGGCTGTCGGTGTGGCCCGGCGTGTGCCAGACTTCGAGCTTGAGCTTGCCGACTTTGATCGTGTCGCCCTCGTCGACCAGCGCGTCGAGCTTCACCGGCGGCATCGACAGATGGATATCCTGGGCGGCGATCTCGGCGAACGTCTTGATCGGATCGCCGCTGGCCAGGGGCTCGGCGGCCAGCGGGTGGCCGACGATCTTGGTCTTCAGCAACTGGTTGATCTTGGCCAGCCCCTGAATGTGGTCGACGTCGGCGTGCGTGGCGATCAGCATCTTGCAGTGCGACAGGGGGAAATCGAGCTGGCGGATGAGCTCGATGATCTCGTCGACCGTCTCCTCGTAGCCGACGTCGATCAGCAGCCACTGGGGGTCGTCGTAGACCAGGTAGACGTTGCAGCCCAGGCGCTGGCCCGCCTGGACGTTCATCTCGATCACGTGGGGAAAGACCGGCTTGCGCTTGAGCATGGTTTTGAGTTCCTTGCGTCGGTCCGCATCCGGAGAAAGGGCCAATTCACGAGGGGCAAGACGATTGAACCCGCGGGGCAAAGAAATGCCGGACCCGATAAGCCGTCGAATTGTAAAATGCAGGCCACCAGCCGACAAGTCGCGCCCTTGGCGCTGCGCAACGGGCGGCTGGCGGGATTATAATGCACTGCCACCCAAAGAACCCCGGCGAACGAGCGAATAACCTTTCGCGAGCGGGCCGCGAACGAGCGCGGGACACGATTCGGCCTTTTTTGCGGAGTGCCAAGCCATGAGCAGCGACTTTACGACAACTCGTTTCAGCAACGAGTTCATCGCGCTATGCGGTATGGGCCTGGGCCTGGCGGCCATCATTGCCACCACGATCGTGATCGTGACGATCGTCATGGCGCATCTATTATCGCCGCACGCAGCTCGACGAAATGGAAGCCACGCTGAAGATCGAGATGATCCAGCGCAACATGTCGGCCGACGACATCGTGCGGGTGTTGAAAACCCGCATGGACAAGCGCGCCGCGCGGCAAGCCGTGGAGCGGTTTCGCGACCGCACCGGCACGACGCGCGAGCCGGTGGCCAATTAGCGGCGCGCAGGCGTCGATTTGCCACTAGCGGGCAGCGGGTGCCACGGGCGGCTGCGCAGCAGACACCCGTGAATCGGCACTGCTGGACAAGCCAGCAGCGGCACCCGGCATGACAGAGGCGCGCCAAGAGTGGCACCCGGCATGAGGGAATCGCGTGGCCAGTCCACTCGCGCACTGCTTCGGCAGTGGCCTCGGGCTGACTTTTCTCTTTGAGCAGCCGGGCGCGCAGGCGGCTCCCCACGCTTTGCGGCGAGGACGCGTCGGCTTCGTACTCGGCGATCGCCTTGGCCAGCTCGCCGGTGGCCTCGTAGGTGCGCCCAGGTTATAGCGGGCGCCGGCCGTCCAGGGGCCGTTGGGCGACTCGCCGAGCGTGCCCTTGTTGAAGAAGAAGACCGCCGTCGGGTAATCCTGCTGCTGGAACACGACCAGCCCCAGCCAATAGCTGGAGTCTTGCCGCACGCGGCGCAACGTGACGACGTTCGTCGCCTCGATCCGCGAAACGTCTTCCGGGCGATAGCGCTGGGCGACCTTCGCGGGCAGCTTGTAACCGTCGATCACCGAATCGGGCGGCCGCGACTGCAGGTAGTAGCGCTTGCGCCTTCTTCGCCGTCATAGGCGCCCTTGAACGTCAGCGCGCGGGCTTTGAACAGATCCGGCGCCATCCTGAAGACCCACATTTCGCGGGGCTGCATTTCGTCGCCCGTCTGCTTCGCTTGCGCGACGGCCACGTCGAAGGGCCATTGCCAGAGCTTCGCGCCGTCGACGTGCGGAATCTTCTTCACCCGTTCGGCCAGCGTGGCCCCGGGCGAGGTTAGCGCCAGCTTGCGCTTGCCGGCCAACCTTGATTCGACCAAGGCCATCCGCTTGGACAGCGCAAAGGGCGAGCCTTCGACGTAGGCCACGACGTGCTCGAAGTCCGCGGCCTTGACCGGATAGGGATGTTCGGCATCGAGATCGAGCTTGCGCAAGAGGCTGTCGTCGGCGGCCACCTCGGCCAGCGTCGCCACCGGGCGCCCCTCGGGGCCGGGAATGGGCAGTCCCAGGCGGCAATCGAACAGGTACAGATCGTCACCGGCGACCAAGGCCGGCAACCACGGCTCGGCCAGCGGCCCGTCGGGCTGTCCCATGCCCAACAGCACCACGTCGAGACCCTGCTGCCGGGCCAACAGCGTGAACACCCAGGCGCGTTCCCGCGCCATGCCCCTGCCCAACAGCAGGGTGTGGAACGGCCGATGCGGCAGGCCGCGGCGCGATTCGGCGACGTCGTCGGATTCGAGTTGAATGTTGCGGACCGTCCAATCGAACAGCCGCTCGGCGACCGCCACGTCCTCGAATTTGTCGGCCCGCGCCTGACGCGAGGCGTCGCGCAGCCAGATGGATTCCTGCAGGTAACGGGCGTCGGGGCGGTAAAACCGCATCGAGTCGATCATCTTCACGCTCAACGAGCGCCGCACCGCCTCGGGCAGTTCGGCGATCAGCGGATCGCTGTTCCAGGCGATCTGCGGCTTCTCCTGCAGGTTCCACTGGTTCAGGCGATCGCAAATCTGGGCGAAGATTTCGTCGGTGTCGAACTCTTCGAGCCGATCGAGATTGTCGGCCACCGAATCGAAGAGCCCCGTTTGCGAGCGCGATGGCGACGCCGGCCCGTGGTGGCCGGACCTGGCCGACGGTTTGGTGCCGCAGCCCCAGAAGAGCGTCAGCCCGGCGAGGGCCGCGAGCGAAATCGCGCCGGCGACCCGCCGCGTGTTCAGGCGTTTGGTGGGCGGCGCCGCCGCGCCGGCACTGGGAAGTTTCTCGGTCCCGCCTGTCACTACAAAGTCTCCACCGTATCGCGAATGCGGATGAGCCGTTCCAGCAGGTCGCCGAACTGGTCCAAGCGGCACCATGTTTGGCCCGTCGCTGGGCGACGTATCGGGAGTCGGATGGGTTTCGAAAAACAGCGCCGTCGACCCCGACCGCCACCGCGGCGCGAGCCAACGGCTCGACCATGGCACGATTTCCGCCGGTCGAGCTGCCCAAGCCCGCCCGGCTCCTGCACGCTGTGGGTGGCGTCGAACACGACCGGCACGCCCAGGGCCTGCATCTGGCCGATGGCGCGCATGTCGTTGACCAGCCGGCCGTAGCCGAAAAACGTGCCCCGCTCGCACAATAGAATATTACGGCACCCGGCCCCGTCGAGTTTGCCCACCACGTGCTGCATGTCGCCAGGGGGCCATGAATTGCCCCTTTTTTACGTTGACCGCGCGGCCGGTGCGGGCCGCGGCCACCAGCAGATCGGTCTGCCGGGCCAGAAACGCCGGAATCTGCAGCAGGTCGCAAACCTCGGCCACCGGCCGCCGCCTGGGGCGATTCGTGGATGTCGGTCGTCACCGGCAGCCCCGTGGCCTCGCCGCACCGCCTCGAGAATCGCCAGCCCCTCGTCCATCCCCGGCCCGCGATACGAGCCGACGGCTGGTGCGGTTGGCCTTGTCGAACGAGGCCTTGAAGACCAGTTGGATTTCGAGCCGCTCGGCGATCCGCCGCAGCTCGCTCGGCAATCGCCAACGCCAGCTCGCGCGTTTCCAGCACGCAGGGGCCGGCGATCACCAGCAGCGGCACGCCGCGGCCGGCGTGGTAATGGGCGATCGTGGCAGGATTGTTTGGCACCTAGTGAGCTCCCGCAGGGCGCTGGGGCGTTGCCGGCTCGAGGCCCAACGCCAACAGCCGCGAATAGGGCGCCGCCAACGTGAGCCGGCCCGGCAACACCTCGATCTCCAACGGCAACACGCCGCCCGGATCGCCATCGAGCTGATACGGCACGCGGGAATCGGATTCGATCCGCACGCGCTCGATCCGCGACAACGAGCAATCCGCCAGCACGCGGTGTTGGCCAATCGCCACGAAGCCCAGGTATTTGCAGCGCGTGCCAGAACGAACCGCGATCGAAGGTGCAAACGTCGAGCCGGCCGTCGGTTGCCACGGCCTCGGGCGCCAACCGCAAGCCGCCGGCATAAACGGGCAAGTTGACGATGAACGCCCAGCAGGCCGTCAAGTTCGTGGTCGTCGTCTGGCCGTCGACGGCCTGGCACGTGACTCGCAGCTCGGGATACGGATAGCTCTGGATGGCTTCGAGGATCGGTCGGGCATAGGTCCAATAGCTGATGTGGCGGCCGGCGACGCATGGCATGCAGGCGTTGCACTACTTCGCCGTCGAAGCCGCAGCCGACCATCGAGAGAAAAATACGGCCATTGGCGTTGCCCGCGTCGAGCTGCACGGTGGCGCCTTCGGCCAGGGTGTTGGCCAGCGCCAGCGCGTCGCACTCGAGCTTGAAATAGCCGGCCAGCAGGTTGGCGGTGCCGAGCGGATAAACGCACAGCGGCACGTCGTGCGGCGCGCGGTTGACGACTTCGGCCAGCGTGCCGTCGCCGCCGGCTGCCACCACGGCCCGCAAGCGTCCGGCCGAACGGTGGGCTTCGATCAAGTCGGCCAGCAGCGTCAGGTCGTCGATCACTTCAGCCCGCAGGCCGACGACGTTGAGCCGCACCACCAGGTCGTGGATGGTTTCGCGGCGCATGCGCGAGCCGGCCACCGGGTTGGTGACGATCAACACGCGGTCGGCGGTGGGGCTGATGAAGGAAATCTGCGACGCCAAAACACTCTCCTCGCGTGCCCCATTCCCAATCGATTCACGAAGCGCACCGCGCGGCGGCGCAAGCGCATCGGCGTGCATTCACCTTTCTCACCGAGACGATAACCAGCTTGCGGCTGGTGAAATCTAACAGACCCCGGCCCCCAAGGGCACGGCGGAATTGGCGAAGCCCGTCCAGTTCGCGGACCGTCGCCCGCGGGCGACGCGGCAGACGCCGTGCGAACCGCGGCTCGGCCAGGAGTCGGCAGCGGCTGGCTTCCTTAGTACTACGCGGCAAACGCCAAAGCGTGCCGCCGCCCGCGAGCGTGAGCGGATGCAAAAGAAGGGTTCGTCTCATTTCGAGATTGTCCGGCCGCAAGAAGTCAGCGCATGCTGATGCGTCGTCTGTGTTTGTGCTATATCGCCGCAAGTGAAGCGGAACGCGCCACGAGTCTACGTTCTGGACGGCATTGTCTCGAATTGGAACGCAATATTTATGTCCTTATCAGGGAACGAGATAACCTCATACAACCGCCGCTGCCCAATGCAAAAAATCGACTGGCACTGGCATTGCTTAGGAGGTTGCCCGGCGTCGCCCTTTGGACGCCACAACAGAGCGGCCCGTGGGGCCTCTGATGAACATTAGCCGGATCGTTACCTTGCCCCTAACCGTCCAGCAACGCCAAACGTTTTTGGCGACATCAGAGGCCCCTTTTTTCTTGCGCCTGCTTGGCGCCGGGGCCGGCAGAGCACCCCTAGGGTGGGGAACGGTTGCGTCCGGTTGCCGCCCAAACCTCGCGACGGCACGCTGCGTCCTTGCGTTGCGCCACCGCCGCCGCCGGCGGTTTGCTCGATCGTTTGCAGTGCCAGGGCTGGTTCTAAAACCGCTTGCCGCGAATCGCGACGGCGGCTGCCCAACCAACGGGCAAGCGTTCCCTCGGGGCGCCTTGGGAGCGAAAAGCTTTGGCCTCGATGTGCCACTGTAAACTCTTGGATGCCAACGGCCTTACGGCCGCGCCGCACCCGACTGACAGCGCCGCTGGCACATCACTTGCTAACACGGCCGTCGGCGTTTTTTCCTTGAAGTTCGTCTCCCATTGAAATCGGGACGTACAGGGCGTGTCGCGGCCACTCAGCAAGAACCCGACGACCAAGGACGGTCTCTATCGGACGCTCCCAGCGAGCGGCGACGGCGCTGAGCACCGCGCGTGTGATGCGTTTGCTGGCTGGCCGGGAAACGCCGGCCGGCAGCTTGCGTCGGGCCTGTGCGTCTCAAGGAGCTGCCTTGCACGCGGCGTCCGCGACGGCTGATCGGCCGGCGGCGCCCAAGCTTCTTTGTCGTCCCTGCACTTAGTGTGTTGTCGGCGCCCGCACTGCGCCCCATTTGGGATCGCGCTGCGCGCCTTTGTCCGTTTCTGTCCTTCTGTATCGGCGGAGGTTTCACGTGATCACTCCCACTACGCGTTTTGTTGCGGCGTTGTTCGTCGCGCTGGCTGTCAGCCTGTTGTTCATTCCCGTCGGCCGGGCTCTGGCCGAAGAGGAGGAGAACAAAGTCGTCGCCACAGAAGAAAAGGCCGAAGCGGCCGAGGTCGTCAAGTTGCCTGGCGTCAACAAGACCTTTGAAGAGTTGAGCGTCGCGCTCGACACGGTCTGGGTGCTCGTCACCGCGTTTCTCGTGATGTGGATGCAGGCTGGCTTCGCACTGGTCGAAACCGGCCTGACGCGCGCCAAGAACGCCGTCAACATCTGCATGAAGAACTTGTGCGACTTCTGCTTCGGCACGCTGGCCTTCTGGCTGGTCGGCTTCGGGCTGATGTTCAGCATCGGCAATGGCTTCGTCGGGCAAAGCGGCTTCATGTTGAAGGAGGTGCCCGCCGAGGTCGAAAAAGAAGGCGTGATGACCGCCACGACGAATTTCGATCCCCTGAGTTGGTCGTCCGTGCCGCTGGAGGCCAAGTTCTTCTTCCAGCTCGTGTTTGCCGCCACGGCCGCCACGATCGTCTCGGGCGCCATGGCCGAGCGGACCAAGTTCCACTCCTACATGGCCTACAGCGCCATCATCTCGCTGCTCATTTACCCGATTTCCGGCCACTGGATATGGGGAGGCGGCTGGCTGGCGGAGAAGGGCTTTTGGGACTTTGCCGGCTCGACGGTCGTGCACAGCGTCGGCGGCTGGCTGGCCCTGGTCGGCGCCCTGGTGCTCGGCCCGCGCACCGGAAAATACGACGCTTCGGGCAAGCCTAAGGCCATCCCGGGCCACAACCTGGTGCTGGTAACGCTGGGCGTGTTCATCCTCTGGCTGGGGTGGTTCGGATTCAACCCCGGCAGCACGATGGGCGCTGCATCGCTGGATATCGCCCACATCACCGTGACGACCAACGCCGCCGCGGCCACCGCAGCCATCACGGCCATGATTACCGCCAAGTTGATGTTCAAGAAGTGGGAAGCCACGATGGCCCTCAATGGCGCGCTGGCCGGCCTGGTAGCCATCACGTGCCCCTGTATGTGGGTTTCGATTCCCAGCGCGATCGCCATCGGCGGCATTGCCGGCGTGCTAGTGGTGTTGTCGGTCGTGTTCATCGAGCACAAACTGAAGATCGACGACCCGGTGGGCGCCATCTCGGTGCACGGCGTGTGCGGTGCATGGGGCACCTTGTCGCTGGGCCTGTTCTCCGGCTGGAACGGCGAAGCGGGTCCGCAACTGGGCCTGCTCCTCGGCGGCGGCGCCGATCAATTGATCGCCCAGGCCACGGGCGTGGCTTCGGTCTTCGCCTGGTGCATCGCCACCGGGGCGATCTGCTTCCTGGGCATCAAGTACACGATTGGCCTGCGGGTGTCGCGTGAAGAGGAGCTCGAAGGGCTCGACTTCACCGAACACGGCAACGAGGCCTATCACGGCTTTCAGTTCGTGAGCGAAACGGCGTAGCCCGACGCGCGCTGTTGGGGGGTGTTGCGTTACCGCGATTGCGCACGCCCCCCGAGCGCGCGGATTTTCAGGATCCAACGTGCGATCTGGCTATTCCGCTAGCCAGAAGGACGCCCAACGACTTGGGCGGGTCTCTTAGGAGCTCGCCCAAGTCGGGGTCGCGCGCCAGGGCAGTTCCGTGCCGCGTACCTCGCGGATGTTCACAGTTTTTCCCCATCAAAAGGCCCTCTAGCTGCGCGGCCGGATTCGACGTAAAATCCCGAGTTCAACCGTCTTCGCCAGCGTAGCTTCAATTGGCAGAGCACCGCATTCGTAATTACAAGCATGCGGTTGCATTTTCTTTCGTATTCTCCGGTAAATACCGCCTCTTATTGGCTTTAGGCAACCTCTCGGCCTGCGCTACAGAGCCTCACAGAGCCCTACAGTGCCCCGCTCGTCAGCACCGCGACCCTCGGAGCGAGAGGTTCAGCAATAGTCGCGCGAAAATGATATTCCCTCTACACCTTCAGCTTCTTGTTTCGAGTCCCATCTGGCAAGAAGAATTGCGGGACATCAGACTTCCGAGATTTCCTTCGTCGTTGGACCGGGGGTGGCGTTGCAACTTTCCGTCGCAAATCAAACTCCCTGATGTCCTCGACTGACACGAGGAAACGTGGACGGCCGGTCGGGTTCAGTGCAACGTTCGTTGCCGGCAAATCGCCACGGTGGATCAGTGCCAAAATTCTTTCGGGGCCGACACCCCACATTTGAGCGATCTCGCTGGGAGAAAACTTCGTCCGATCCTTCAGCGACAGCCGGCGAGCCGGCCTCTTATTGCGCCGTTTGACGTTGTCTCGTGCGTCCAAGCCCATCGTCGCAACATCCTGCTCCTTCGACCGAGTGCTACTTATAGTATGTAGACCTAAAGTCATCAAGGTGACACCTTGCACCTTGCCATGACTGCCAAGCGAACAGGTCGAGCCCGCCAGGTTTTCGCGGAGAATCTGTGCAAATCCCGAGTCGCCGCTGGCCTGTCGCAAGAGGCACTTGCGGACCGTGCTGGGCTGCACCGAACCTATGTCGGGTCGGTCGAACGCGGCGAGCGGAACATATCGATCGACAACATCGAGGCGTTGGCAAACGCCCTTCGTTGCGGCATTTGCGACCTGCTCGCCGACTAGCACTCAACTGACGCCGTTGAAGAAATCGGCCGCGTTTTTCGCGAGTGTAGGCAGTTGGCCCAACTCGGTTTCGATTTCAGCTTTGACAGACCAGTCCTCGGCACCGCGATTGTGTGCCATCTCGACATGGACAAACACGTGGCCCAGGGCGTCACTGCGAAATCGCAAAGCAAAATCGGACTCAATGGACGCCCATTCGGCCGAATCGGTCCAACCACGTTCTTGTTGAGCTAGGTGATACAAGAGTCCCACGAGTGATTGGCAGTCCGTGTATCCCCAAACTCGTCGAATGGCTGAAACCTCTTTGCCTTGAAGTTCGACAGTGAAGTAATCGCCTTCCCAGAAAGTGAAGGCCAGCGCCATATCCGATCTGACCGACTTGATTACGAATGGGTCGCCCATACGAATTCATCCTCGATTGCGGCGGAAGAATGTACGAGATCAATTCGGATCATCTCACTGCACTTCCAACGGACGAAATCCGTGCCCGCTCCATCCCGGATCGTGCCTAACGCGATATTGGGCCACCTTACGCAATGCGTGAACGGGATCAACCGTCAGGAGCGTTTTCAATTCACTTTCCAACTGCAAATGTCTCTCTTTGTCATCGGGCAAGGCGGGATGCGTTTCGTGCGGTGTTTTGCCCTCATGGAACGCCGTTTCCCAACGACGCCAAATGGCCCAATCTTCGAGGCGCTAGCTAAACCCTGTCGGTCCGCGTGCGCCCTAGAATCCTTATAGACGCCGCTCGCCAAATCCCGCTTTGTAGCACCATTCAATCGCGGCCGGGTCACGTTCGGAGAGTCTATAGACCCGTTTCATTGCAGTAGTCGGCGACTGATAAGGCGTACGTACCATGCCCTGTTGACCGACTTCGCCCAGATTCAATTCCAGCCACGAGATTTCGTCGCCGGATGCGGATGCTTGAAGCACAACGTGCATCGGCGTAAGCGTCTGATCGGATATCAAGATACTCTCGCCAAATACTTCGGCTTCGAGTTCGCCGGTCTTTCGTGCAATCAATGGGAATATGCCGTCCAAACTCTCGTATTTCCATTCCGAATGGATTTCTTGGAGAACCTCGGTGAGAAAAAAGTCCAGGCCGGACAAGAAATCCCGAAGCGTTGGCGAGTCCAAGATGCTGTCGCCAGGGGCAAGATTTGCAACAAGTTCGCGAAGTGACTGGCTTACGTGTGCTTCAGCTTTCGACGCCATCAATACCTCCGGATCGTGGCCACTCTTGCCAGGTTTTTGAAATCCCTTCATATTCAAACTCAGCCTGCCTCTTTGCTTCGTCCAGTGATTGATGCCACGTGTCCGTCACTACATTCCAATCTCCGTCGCAGCCAAAAAGATAGAATGCATCATCTGCATCGAACCGACAGATGGCGAGACCGGCAGCCGAGCCCTGTACTGCACCCCCGACGATCTGCCGGCAGTTGCCCGTATGCCTGTGGCGATCATCAATTGCGGAAAAGCAAATGACCCTGCCGCACCATTGATTTGGCGGGGAGGTTTCATCGATCGGATTTTGGGCATTTAGCGTACTTGATTTGAGCGTTCTTCGGCGATTCGCACCAAGGATTGAAACGCGTCAATGTTGGAGGCGGGGAACGAACGGGGAACGGCAGGTCTTGGCGGAGCCCTGCCGCACGGTTAAACTCTTAGTTTCAGTCACATTAGAGCACGTTTTGGAATGCGGTGCTCTTCCGCGTAAGCGTCGGAAGATTTCGCCTAGTTTGGTCGAGTTTGCGAGGGTCGCGGTGCTGGCCACGTCGCGATTTTTGCAACCAGGAAATTACCGCAACCAACTGACACCAAAATACTTGCCAGCGTAGCTTCAATTGGCAGAGCACCGCATTCGTAATGCGGGGGTTGTGGGTTCGACTCCCACCGCTGGCTCTCTCTTCCCTCGGCTGCCGACCGCACCGGCACGAACCCGACGCGCCAGCGAGGGGGAACGGACAAAGAGCCCTCGCTGGCGCGTCGGGTTCGTTAGGCGACGGCGCAGGGGTCGGGCCTCCATGAGGCCGGCGAGAGGTGTCCTCACGGCAACCTGTACTTGCCGATGCGGTCGTTCTGCAGACTGCCCAAGTACAGCCAGCCGTCGCGCTCGAAGGCCGACGTGATCGCGTATAGGGGCTCGCCGCTGGGGTCTTGCAGCGTCTCGACGACCTGGCCCGCTTCGTCGAGCTTGACCACGAAGCCGTACGGCTGGGGCTTGGGCCACATGAATGCCGGCAGCTTGGACAGTACCTTTTTGGCGTACGGCCGCGGCGCCAGCCAATCGGCATCCGCGTTGCGAATGCTGAAAATCGCCACCCAGAAGTTGCCTCTGCGGTTCGAGGTGACGTTGTCGGGAAAGCCCGGCAGGTTGTCGATGAACGTGTCGACCTGGCCGGCCCGCTCGCCCTTGAGCCAGTAGCGCTTGATGCGATAGCGGTATGTCTCGGCCACGAGCACGAAATCCTCGTGCTGGCTCAAGGCCACGCCGTTGGCAAAATACAGCTCGTCGACCAGCGTGCTCGTCTTCTTGCTCGCCGGATCGTAGCGCAGCAACCGCCCATGCGGCCGGCTCTCGAGCATGTCGAGCAGGTACTGGTCGGCCCCGAACTTGCTGCTGGCGTCGGAAAAATAGATCATCCCGTCGCTGGCCACGTCGACGTCGTCGGCGAAGCCCAGCGGGTTGTCGGCCGTGCGGGCGACCAGCGTCGTCATCGTGCAGTCTTCGGCGATCGACAGCAGGCCCTTGACCGCGTCGGCCACGATCAGCTTGCCGTCGGGCGCTCGGGCGATCCCAACCGGGCGGCCACCCGTCTCGACGATCGTGGCGAGCTTGCCTTCCGGGTCGATGCGAACAACGCGGCCGTCGGCCGTGCCGGTGATGATGTTGCCGGCCGAGTCAACGTCGACGTCCTCGGGCCCCTGGACCTGGCCGGCGGCGATGATTTCGGCCGATCTCAAACGATCGTTGGGCTCGTAGGGGCCTTCAAGCGGCGGGATCGGCGGCGGATCGTAGGCCACCGGATCGATCCGCGCGGGCCCCGCCAGCAGATAGGCGACCAGCGCCAGAACGAGAGCCACGAGCGTCAAGACAACGCGACGGACGAGATGCCTCGGCTTCGGACTGCCAGTGGGCTGGTTCGTGGTTGGGGGGGCCGGCGACTCTTGGGCCTGCGGCTGCTGCGGCGTTGGATCGGCCATGGCGACCTCCTGGTTCAAGCGAGGATTCGATTCGGTGCCCGCGAAACCGTTATACCTGCGCCGAAGCGGACCAGGCCTATCGTGGATGCTTGGCGGTGGGTCACGAATGGCATGTGATTCGTGAACGCCAGAGATGTCCCGCGGCTTTTGCCGGGTTACATCCCGCGCCCGCCAGCGAGGTGGGTGGGGCGGCGCCAGCAGCAAGGGCTCGTGAAAAACACAATTGGCGTCGGCCGCGGGGGTTTTTTGGATTCTCTTATATTGAAAGCTCAATTAGACTAAGGACATCGGAACGAGGCACCGGGCCAGACGCCGGGGAGCAAGGCGCAGGCGGGAACTTTCTGCGCTGTACCTCCCCTTTGCGCGTTTTCGCCCGCGCCGCGAGGCATTCACGTCATTCATCACCCGAGGGGTTCGCGCGTCATGCTGACCCAACTGTTCCTCAAAGTGGCTTTCGTCGGCAGCGAGTGGGTCTTGTGGCTGCTGCTGATCGTCAACTTCATCAGCGTGGCCACGATCGTCGACCGCATCCTCTATCTGCGGCGCAATAAAGTCGACGGCGAGGCGCTGGGCACCCGGCTCGACCAACTGTTGCGGGCCGGCGACCTGCGCGCGGCCTGGGACATGGTGTCCGAGAGCGAGGCCATCGAGTGCGTGGTGGTGGCCGCCGGACTGGCGGCCGTGTCGCGCGGGGCCCAGGCCTGCAGCGAAGCCATGCTGGGAGCCAAGGCCCGCGTCAAGCCGCTGCTCGAGGCCCGGCTCAACATCCTGGCCACGATCGGTTCCAACGCCCCTTACGTCGGGCTGCTGGGCACGGTGTTGGGCATCATCAAGGCAGCCAACGACCTCACCGCTGGCGGCACGGATGCCAATCCCAACGCGGTGATGGCCGGCGTATTCGAGGCCCTGATCGCCACGGCCTTCGGGCTGTTCGTGGCCATCCCCGCGGTGTTGGCCTACAACATCTTTCAACGCAAGGTGCGCGAGACGCTGGCTCAGACCGATTCGCTCGCGCATCAAATCCTGGCCACGATGCGCAGCGAGCGCCGTCCGGCGGCGCAGGCCAGCCAGCCGGTCCACTAATGACGACTTGCGGCCGGCGGCCGGAACGCACGCCGCGGTCGAGGCACTTTTTCGCGGAACACGATCATGGCAGGCCCCTCATCCGATTTTGCCGACGACGACAGTAGCGCGCTGAGCAGCATCAACGTGGTGCCGCTGGTCGACGTGGTGCTCGTGCTGCTGATCGTGTTCATGATCACGGTGCCCGCGATCGTCGGTTCGGCGCCGATCAAAGTCGACCTGCCCGAGACGGTCAGCGCCGCGATGGCGGCCGACGACAGCCTGCCCTTGCATTTATTCCTGCGCCGCGAGCAGGAAGGCAAAGTGGTGCTCTACTTGAACTCGCAGCCCACGACCGAAGCCGCGTTGCGCTCGTTGTTGAAGGAGGGTTTCAGCGAGAAGGAAAAGCCGACCACGTTCCTGGCCGCCGACCGCACGCTCCCCTACGAGGAGGTCATCAAGGTCGTCGACATGCTGCACTCGATCGGCCTGAACAAGCTCTCGCTCGACACCAAGCACGTCACCCGGTGACGTCGCGGGCAAGCGGCGCTTGCCCGAGCGCTATAATTGGCTCGGCGGCGGGCGCGATTTCTGCGTCGCCGGCAACCGCATTCTCGGCGAGCCGGGGGTTTCCAGCGACAAACCGTGGCGAGCCCCGGGCGTGAGCCCGCGGATTGTCTTCCAAGCGTCGCATGGTGCAAGACAATCCCCGGACGCACGCGACTCACGCCCGGGGCTCGCCGTGATCGTTCGGTCGTATTCGATGGTTCGGTGGTTTCCCCGTGATTGACGCCCGCCGGCCCGATCTTTTAGACTGTCGCAAGTCGTTGGATTTTGGTACGTTACCGAATTCGGTCCGAGCTGCCGTCGGGGGCTGCCCTGTCGGTCAGCGTACGGGTCGTCGCGGCCCGGCGGCTGGGGTGCTTCGGCGATCGTTGTTTTTTGGGAGAGCGATTGAATGGCGCAAGGAACCGAGACCGATCTGAAACAAGTAGTGCTCAGCGGCGGACCGTTCGGACCGCAAGAAATCAAGCACATCGTCCACACGGTCGCCGAGGACCAGGCGCAGTATCGCGAGTTGCGCGACGCGGTGGGCGAGCTCGAGTTGCGTGAAGACCGCAGCCCGGCAGCCTCGGTTCGCCTGGGCGTTTGTTATTACCTGCTGGGGCGCTACTCGGCGGCCATCGAGGCGTTGAAGTCGGGCGACGGCGGGGCCTTGGCCACTTCTACCTGGCCAAGACCTATTTCGCCCAGGGGCAGTACGATGCGGCGATCGCCGCGTACGGCGCGGCGGCCAAGGCCGGGTACAACCACGACGACTGCGTGCTGGGCCGCTCCGAAGCGCAGCGGATCGCCGGCAACGCGGCCGCGGCGCTGGAGTCGCTCGACTCGCTCCACGGCGCCGTCGAGCAGACGGCCGAATACCTCTATCAACGCGGCGCCACCGTCGCGGTCCTGGGCGGAAAGCCCACCGAAGTCGTGGCCCTGTTCGAGCGGGCCGTCGAAGCCGACCCGAACCACGCCGGCGCGCTGTTTGGCCTGGCCAAGGAAAACGACCGTCGCGGAAATGACGACATCGCCCTCGATCTCTACGAACGCTCCGTCGCACAGTTTCCCACTTACGTCGGCGCCCTGTTGAATTTGGGCGTGCTCTACGAAGATCGCCAGCAGTTCGACCGCGCCCAGCAATGTTACCAGCGGGTCCTCGACGCCGAGCCGAACCACGCGCGGGCACCGGCTGTTCTTGAAGACGCCCAGGCCTCTGGCGACATGTTCTACGACGAAGATGCCCAGCGCCGGCGCGACCGCGCCAGCCAGGTGCTCAACGTGCCGGTCAGCGACTTCGAGCTCTGCGTGCGCAGCCGCAATTGCCTGCAAAAGATGGGCATCCACACGCTGGGCGACCTGGCCCGCTGCACCGAGCAGGAACTGCTGGCCAGCAAGAACTTCGGCGAGACTTCGCTGGTCGAAATCCGCGACATGCTGGCCTCGAAGGGGCTGTCGCTGGGCCAGTTGGCCACCATCAAGCCCGAGCCCGAACCGGCGTTCGAGCCCGAGTTCATGTCGGCCGACGAACAGGCCATGCTCGATCGGCCGATCGCCGACTTGAACCTGTCGGTGCGTGCCCGCAAGTGCATGATCCGGCTGGGGCTGAACACGATCGGCGAGCTGGTGCGGCGCACGGGCGACGACCTGCTCGAGTGCAAGAATTTCGGCGTCACGAGCCTCAACGAAGTGCGCGAAAAGCTGCAGGTCCAGGGCCTCAAGCTGCGCGGCGATTGACACCCCGGCGGTTGGGACGTTTGGCGGTTGGGGCTCTCGGCAAAACAAGGCTCATGGCGGCGCTGTTTTCGTTCGAGCTGCTGGCCGTCGATCGCATCAGCGCGGCACGCCTGGGCCGGTTTCACACGCCGCACGGCCCCGTCGACATGCCGGCCTTCATGCCCGTGGGCACCCAGGCCACGGTCAAGGGCCTCTCGGTCGACATGCTCCGCGCCACCGGCGCCAGATGGTATTGGCCAACACCTATCATCTGGCGCTTCGGCCCGGCGCACGAAGTGGTGGCGGCCCTGGGTGGCCTGCACCGCTTCATGGGCTTCGACGGGCCGATTCTGACCGACAGCGGCGGCTTCCAGATTTTCAGCCTGGCGCAAAACGCGGTCATCACCGAGGAGCAAGCCACCTTTCGTTCGCATCTCGACGGCGCACGGTTCGAGCTGTCACCCGAGCGCTCGGTGGCCATCCAGGAGGCGCTGGGGGCCGACGTGGCGATGGTGCTCGACCATGTCGTCGCCCTGCCGAGCGCGGGCGAACGGGTGCGCGAGGCGACCGAGCGAAGCGTGCGTTGGGCTCGCCGCTCGCTGGCCGCCCATAAGCGCTCGGACCAGGCGCTGTTTGCCATCGTCCAAGGCGGGCTCGACGACGAGCTGCGCGTGGCCTGCACCGGCAGCTCATCGAGTTCGACTTCCCCGGCTACGCCGTGGGCGGGCTGAGCGTCGGCGAACCACCGGCCGAAATGTACCGCGTGCTCGAGGCCGTCGTGCCCGTGCTGCCGCCGAACAGGCCGCGCTACTTGATGGGCGTCGGTCGACCGCAGGACCTGGTTGAAGCGATCCGCCGCGGCATCGACCTGTTCGACTGCGTGTTGCCAACGCGCAACGGCCGCAATGCGTTGGCATTTACCGATCAGGGCGCGCTGCGGCTGCGTAATGCTCGATACGAGCGCGACGAGCGGCCGCTGGAGCAGGGTTGCCCCTGCCCGGCCTGCCGCCACAGCCGCGGCTACCTGCGGCATTTGTTCATGGCCGGGGAGATGTTGGGCCCGGTGCTCGTCTCGGCACACAACTTGACGTTCTATCAACGCCTGTTGATCGACGCGAGGGCGGCGATCGCCACCGGTTCGTACGACGCCTGGGCCGACGAGCGGTTGGCGCGGTGGAGCAGCCAGCCGGCCTGACCGAACGAGACCAAAGGCCCGTGGCGCAGGGCGCGTGCGAGTGCCCTTGTTCCTTTCGAGGTATGGCTTTAAGATACCTAGCGCTAGGGTGAGCGTTTGTTTCGGTGCTTCGCGCACGCTTCCATGAACGCCAGATTACCCGCGCCGCGCACAGGTTCACTCGCCGGTGCGGCTTCACCAGCCCGAGATACCCAGGGGGCCGACTGTTTTGAGTCTCTACGAGCAATTGCCATTGCTGCTTGCCGAGGCCGAGGCCCCGGCCGACGGCCAGGCGAATCCGGGGTCAGGACTGATGAGTTTTCTGCCGGCGGTCCTGCTGGCATTTGCGCTCTACTTCTTCATGATCCTGCGGCCCGAGCGACGCAAGCAGGCTGCGCAGCGGCGCAACTCGAGGCCTTGAAGAAAAACGACCGCGTCGTGACGATCGGCGGAATGTACGGCGTGGTGATGAACGTGCAGAAAGACGCCGACGAAGTCACGCTCAAGATTGACGAGACCAACAACACGAAAATCCGCGTCACCATCAGCTCGATTGCCCGCGTGCTCGGCGGCGAGGCGGTCGGCGACAAACCCGCAAGCTAAAGGCCCGCGGCGCGCAGGCGCAGCCGGCCCCTCGATTCATCAAGGCGAAGGATGGTTCTCATGTCCTGGTATCAGACACTGGCCTGGATCGTCTCCCAGGCCGAAAACGCCGTGCCCGCGGAACCGTCGATGTCCGTGGGCGCGAAGCTGGGCATCGCCGCGGGGGTCGTGGTCGGCTCGTTCGGGCTGGGCAACCTGCTGGCCCGCCGACTGCGGATGCCCGACTATTCGTTCAAGATCGGGCTGGTGCTGTTCACGCTGATCGCCAGCGTCGCGGTATGCGTGGCGGGCTGGCCGCCCAAGCGCGGCATCGACCTGAGCGGCGGCGTGGTGTTGATCTACGAAGTGGACAAGGAGCAGGCCCAAAGCGACTTGATGCAGTCGGCCGTGGTGCGGGTGAACGAAGCGCTGCGGGAGATGGGTGGCGAACGGCTCGATGCCACGCCCACGAGCAGCGAGCAGCTCGAAATCGCGGTGCCCCAGGGGGTCGACATTGCGCGGATCGAAGCGGATGTGGCCGATCTGAGGAACACTTCGGACATCGCGTTGCAGCGGACCGCGACGCGCACCGAGAACGGCCGCACCGTGCTGGTATACCACGTCGCGCCGCAGAAGCAGACGCCCGTCGACATGCCGAAGCTGATCGCGGCGGTCAGCCGCCGCATCAATCCTAGCGGCGTCAAGGAGCTGACGATTCGCCAGTACGGCGCCGAGCAGTTGGAAGTCATCATTCCCGAAATCGAAAAGAGCGAAGTCGACCAGATCAAGCAGCGGATCAGCACCAGCGGCAAGCTCGAATTCCACATCGTGGCCAACGAGACCGACGATCGCGAACTGATTCGCGCCGCCGACAAGACCGTGGGCAACGACGTCTACCTGGGCGGCCAGTTGGCCGGCCGCTGGGTCAAGGCCGGGCCCGACGTGCTGCGGGGCGGCGGCCACCTGCGGCCGACCAAGGGCGGCGGCTTCGAAATCCTGGCCCGCATCGACCCCTACAGCGTCACCGGGGCCGACCTGGACCGTGCCTACCAGACCGACGCCGAAGGCAGCATTTGCGTGGGCTTCACCTTCAAGCCCGAGGGGGGCGTCAAGTTCGGCCAATTGACCAGCCACAACCTGCCCGACACGGCCAACAACTTCTATCGCATGCTGGGCATCATCCTGGACAACATGATGATCTCGGCGCCGACGATCAACAGCACGATCCACGACAACGCGGCATCATCAAAGGCAGTTTTGGCGAGGAGTACGTGCGAGTTCCTGGTCGGCGTGCTCAACGCCGGCAGCCTGCCCGCCTCGCTGCGCCCCGAGCCGATCAGCCAGCAGCTCATCGGCCCGCAACTCGGCAAGGACACGATCCGCCGGGCACGATGGCCATCGCCATCTCGACCCTGGCGATCCTGATCTTCATGGCCATTTACTATCGCTTTTGCGGCATCGTGGCCGACATCGCCGTGGCGCATGAACATGGTGGTCACCGTGGCGCTTGATGATCCTCATCAAGGCAGCCTTCACCCTGCCGGGCCTGGCCGGCTTGGTGCTCACCGTGGGCATGGCGGTCGACGCCAACGTGCTGATCTACGAGCGCATGCGCGAAGAAACCGAACGCGGGGCCTCGCTGCGGATGGCCATCCGCAACGGCTTCGGCCGCGCCATGTCGACGATCGTCGACTCGCACGTCACGACGCTCGATCTCGGCCGCCGTGCTCTACGTCGTGGGCACCGACCAGATCAAGGGCTTTGCCGTCACGCTGATCATCGGCTTGTTGATGAGCCTGTTCACCGCGGTATTCGTGGCCCGCGTGATCTTCGACGTGGCCGAGAAGCAGCGCTGGCTGACGCGGCTGACGATGATGCACGTCATCGGCCACACGAATATCGATTTCATTCGCTGGCGCAGCGCCGGCGATCGCCGGCTCGGTGCTGATCATCGCCATCGGGCTGGTGGCCACGGTCGTGCGCGGGCCGGAGATTCTCGACATCGACTTCACTGGCGGATCGAGCGTGCAGATGCTGTTCGACCAGGACAAGCCGCACAAGATCGCCGACGTGCGCACCGCGGTCGCTGACTTGCCCGACGTGGCCGTCAGCAGCGTGGGCGAGAACAACCTCGAGTTCAAGATCGACACTTCGGACGAAAACATCCAGCACGTCGAGAAGCTGCTGCAAGAAAAATTCGCCGGCCAGTTGCAGACGTACAAGATGTCGTACGGCGAGGTGGCGCTGATCGAAAAGGCGAAGCCCGAAGAGAAGCCCGCGGCCGAAGGCCCGGCGCTCATCAACCCCCGGGGCGAAAATAACCCGCCAGCCGGCGATGCGCCGGCGAAAAACCAGCGACCGAACCGCCGTCCAGCGAACCCGCGGCACCCGCGCCGAGAAGCCGGCCGAAACGCCGCCAGCCACCGAAAAGCCGGCAGCGGAGCAGCCAGCCGAAGAATCCGGCAAGTCCGAGCAGCCCGAAGCCAATGGCAAGTCGTCCTCGCTCGCGCCGCGAGCCGCCGACATCGAGGTGGCCGCCGCCGGACGCGAGGCGGCGCTGGCGGCCTTGGTCGTAGCGCAAGCCGACGCCGCGAAAACCGCCGACGCCCCGGCCGAGAAGCCCGCGGCAACGGAAACGAAACCTGGCGACGAAGCCCAGCCGGATGCTGAGGCCAAACCCGCCGGCGAAACCGAGTCGGAAAGCAAAGCCGCTTCCGAATCGAAGCCCGATGAGCCGGCCACCCCGTCGGAGTCCAAGGCCGAATCGAAAAACGCCGCGCCGCCGGCGACCGACGCAGCCGCGGAAGCGGCCGCTGGGGCCACGCAGCCCGATTCCTCCGGCGCAATCGAGTCCGAGAGTGCGGCCGTGGCCGCCATGCGCCGCGACATGATCGGCGGCTCGCGCGTCACGCTCACCTTTCCTCAAGAAATCAGCCACGACGCGCTCGAGGACATGGTCAAGCGCCAGTTGGCCAACTTGCAGCTCACCGACGCGGCCATCGACCTGGAAAACCCAAATTATGAATCCGGCAGCGACAAGCCGTTTGGCGAGTGGACGCTGATGACCACGCTCAAGCCCGAGCAGACCCGGCAGTTGCTGGCGGCGATCCAGACCGAGTTCAACGAGACGCCCGTGTTTCCGGCGTCGAATCGCATTGGTGGCAAGGTGGCGGGCGACACGCAGTTGATCGCCGCTGTACGCCCTGCTGGCCAGCATGGTGATCATCGTGATCTACATCTGGGTGCGCTTCCAAAACGTGATTTTCGGGCTGGCAGCGATTTTGGCCCTGGTGCACGACGTGCTGGTGACGATCGCCTTCCTGGCGATGAGCGCGTACTTGTCGCAGTATCTCGGCTTCCTGTTGGTCGACCCGTTCAAGATCAGCCTGGCGGTGGTGGCGGCGCTGTTGACGATCGTCGGTTTTTCGATCAACGACACGATCGTGGTTTTCGACCGCATCCGCGAGGTTCGCGGCAAGAGTCCCGACCTTACCCCGGAGATGATCAACCTGAGCGTCAATGCCACGCTCAGCCGCACGTTGCTCACCTCGGGCACGGTGTTCATCGCCAGCATCATCCTGTACGCCATCGGCGGCCCCGGTATTCACGCGTTCGCCTACGCGATGGTCGTGGGCGTGATCGCCGGCACCTACAGCTCGGTGTACATCGCGGCGCCGGTGCTGTTGTGGATGAAGAAGCCTTCGGCCAAGGCCGTTCGCGCGGCCGGCGGCATGACGGCAGCCGCCGCGGGCAACAAGTAGGCCGCCCGCTGCCCAGGCATTTCGCCAACGAATGGCTGCGCCGGCCGCCGGACTGGCGGCACGCTGGGAACGCCAAACGCCCTTCCGGAGCGCGCCTGTCGTGTGCGCTTTTGTCCGAGCATTCGCGCCGTTTGTTACCGGCCCACCCGATCTTTAATCAATTTATCGAAAAAAGCCAGGCCGTGTGGAATGGCCGGCGGCGGCGTTCCGATGGAGAACATGGCTGGAGGCATCTAGTTCGACCTCGCGCTGCGAAGACACCCATGAAGCTGCCTCCCCGGAAGAAGCAGTCAAAGATGCGCGTCGGGAAAAAAATGATGGTCGTATTGTCGGTGTTGGCCACCGGCGCCAGTTCGGCCTTCTTCTTCCGCAAGGACAGCCGGGACATCGACTCGGCAGCGGAAGGCGGACCCTTCGGCCAGCACGTCGAACGCCGCATCCCGGTGGGCGCGGCCTGGGCTCGCAAGATGAACGCCCAGCAGGCGCCGCGCGCCCCCGAGCCGACGGCGGCTGCGATCGCCTCGGAGAGCGACCCCAGCGGGCCGACCTTTCAACGCAGCTTCAACCCGGTGGGATCCCTGCTCGAGCCGATCGACGCGGCCCCGTCGGAGGGCGATCGCGAGGGCCAGGCGGTGTCGAGCCCGGCCTGGCCGCAGCCTTCCGCGGCCGACGCGCTGCGGACGCACGTCGTGGCCGACGGCGACACGCTGTCGCGGCTGGCCGCCGCGTACCTGGGGCGAGCCGACCGCTATCTGGAGATCTTCGAGCTCAACCGGCCGCTGTTGTCGAGTCCCGACCTGTTGCCGATCGGCGCCACGCTGAAGATTCCATCCCGCGGCGCGGGCGAGCATGAGCCTTCGCCTGTCGAGAGCGGCCCGCCGGACGACGATGCACCGCCGATCGTGGCACCTTTGAAGCTGGTGCCGGTGCGGCCGTAGGCCCGCTCGTGTAATCGACCGCTACGGCAGGACCTGCCTAGCCGCGAAGCGGACGCGGCGCCAGCCGGTGAGCGCGGTTACGCTTTTTTGTGGTTACCGTCGGTTCGCTAATCGCGCGGGCCTTTGCGGTCGGTCCAGGGGATGTCCTGCTTGGCCAGCCGCAAGTCGATGAACTTCAGAATCATCTGCTCGACCTGAAAACGCTTCTCGTAGATCAGCCGCATGCCGCTCAGGCTGGTCTGGGGCAGGCGAAAATAGAGCGTCTGCTTTTCCGGCGGGTCATCGTCGGCCGGAACCGCGTGAAACCGCTCCACCGAATTATAGATTCGCTTGGCGTCGGTGTAGTCCTTCTTGTTCGACTTGCCGGCCACGATCAACAGCGACAGCGCCCGAAAGCTCGGCTCGGTGACAGCTTCGTGCAGCCGCAGCGTCTTGAAGGCCCATTCGGGCGAGATGAGCACCAGGGCCTTGACGTCCTGGCCTTGCTTGCCGGTCGCCAGCCGTGGCCAGCTCCAGTCGAGCACCGCCCAATGGACCGCCACGGCCGCGCCCATCTCGACGCCCACGACGCACAGCTTGTCGATGTTCAACTCGCCGGCGTTGTTCTTGGCCATCAGAAACCGCTTCACGGCTTCCACGTCGAACGCCACCATGGCAGGATAGTCTTCGGGCCGCAGCTCGCCGTCGCGGTCGATGCCGTGGCCGCGCAAATCCGGCGCGATGACGGCGTGTCCGGCGCGCTGCAGCTTCAGAGCCAGCTCGTCGAAGTCGGACCGGCTGCCCTTGAGCGCGTGCAGGAGGATGATGGGCACCGCCTTTTTGCCGAGCTTGCTGCCGTAGAACGTGGCGGCCAGCGTCAGGCCGTCGGCGGTGCGAATCTTGACCTCTTCCGGCTTCGGCGGCTTTTCCTCCTCGTCGGCGCCGCACGCCAGCGCGGCCGGCACGAGCGCAACAAGCAGCGCCGCCAGAACGGCCAGCCACCGCATGCGATTCGCTTCGACCGCGGAAACCGCGTGCAAACGATGCGAGCGACGCATGGGCCACCTCGGATGCCTTGTGAGATTGGTCGACTTGGTCGCGCAAAACCGAGACAAGAAGGGCGCTAAAGCTATCCTAAATGGACCGGGCAGGAAGCGTCAAATCGCGGGCCGCGGCGAGCATTTTTCGCCGAATTTCCTCGGCGGAGGCCGCCTGAAAAAACGGCGACGCGGCGGCGGGGTCGACAATGGGTTGTTGCCGGGTCGCGGGGAAGTCGTGCAATAAATGACCGGCCACGGACCGAATAAGGCTGCGGCAAATTGGCGTTCGTCGCTTGCTCCCACCCCCCAGGCCGGTTTGCGGCGGACGTTTTTTGCCCCGCCAGCCACGATTTGCCCCGCGATTGCACCCCGGCGGCGGCCGACAGACAATAGAGGTTCTCCCCCCCAGGGAGTCTGGCACGCCTGGCCCTAAAAAAATCCCCGAAAGCCCGCACCCGTGAAAGTCTTCTCGCGACTGCACGCCTGGTGGACCGCGCGACGGGTCGCCGACGATTCGCCGCTGGATGGGGATACGCCCAGTTGGCTGGCCAGCCTGATGGTGCACCTGGTCATCCTGATTGGCGTGGCCCTGGTCGGCGGGGCGATCGATCAGCGGGCCGAGCTGTTGAGCCTGGTGACCACCACGGCGCCGCAGGAAGAAGAGCCGATGGCGATTCCCGACGACTTCAGTTATTCGGATACGCCGCAGGAAGCGATCGGCTCGTCGGGCAACGTGGTGGGCGACGCCCTGGTTTCGGCCGCGCCGGCGCTCGCGCTGACGGCCGCCGCGCCCAGCCAGCTCGAAGTCAGCGACGCGCCGATCGGCATCGAACCGATCCGCATCCAGGACGAGATCAGCGTGGCCACGGGCTTGAACTTCGCCGAGAACCTCACGATCAAGGGCGCCGCCGGCGTCGGCGCCACCAGCGCCACCGGCGCCATCGACCAGTTGACGCAAGAAATCCTCCGCTCCCTGCAAGAGCGCCGCACGCTGGTCGTGTGGCTGTTCGACCAGTCGGGCAGCCTGGCCCGCCAGCGGGCGGAACTCGAGAAACGCTTCGAGCGGATTTACGAAGAGCTGGGTGTGATCGAGGCCAGCGGCAATCCGGCCTTCAAGAAGTATGAAGACAAACCGCTGTTGAGCGCCGTGGTGGCCTTCGGCGAACGGATCTCGTTCCTCACGCCCAAGCCGACCGACGAGGTCGACGCCGTCAAACAGGCCGTCGCGGGCATGAGCACCGACCCCACGGGCGTGGAGCGCACGTTCGAAGCCGTCATCGAGGCCGTCGACCGTTATCGCAGCTTCCGCACCCAAGGCCGCAACGTCATGCTGGTCGTGTTCACCGACGAGGCCGGCAACGACGAACGCGAAGTCGACCGGGCAATCACCGTCTGCCGCAAGTTCGAAATCCCGGTCTATTGCGTCGGCGTGCCCGCGCCGTTTGGCCGCCGCCAGGCGCCGGTGAAGTACGTCGATCCGGATCCGAAGTTCGATCAGACGCCGGTTTGGCCGATGGTGGACCAGGGGCCTGAATCGTGCCAGCCGGAGCTGGTGCAGATTGGCGAGCCGACCGACGACCCGATCGACTCGGGCTTCGGCCCCTTCAGCCTGACGCGGCTGTGCTACGAGACGGGCGGCATCTTTTGGGCCGTGCATCCCAATCGCGACCAGCGCAAGGCGATCAGCCGCGGCGAAACGGCCGTGCTCTCGGCCCAGTTGAGCCGCTTCTTCGATCCCGAGGTGATGCGCAGCTACCGCCCGGATTACGTGACGCTCAAGGAATACGGCAGGCTGCTGAACGAAAACAAGGCGCGGCTGGCGCTGGTGCAAGCGGCCCAGGTCGCGACCGTGGTGCCGATGGAGGATCCGGAGCTCTGGTTTCCCAAGCGGAGCGAGGCCGACCTGGTCCAGCGGATGCAAAAGGCGCAGCAAGCCGCGGCGATCCTCGAGCCGAAGCTCGAACGGCTGTACGAGATCCTCAAGCAGGGCGAGAAAGACCGCACGCGCTTGACTCGGCCGCGCTGGCAAGCCGGCTACGACCTGTCGATGGGGCGGCTGCTGGCCGTGAAGGTTCGCACGCAAGGCTACAACGCGATGCTGGCCAACCGCGGACTGCAGTTCAAGGATGCCAAGAACGACACCTGGCGGCTGGTGCACTCCGACGAGATCAACACCGGCAGCAAGACCGAAAAGGAAGCCCAGCAAGCCAAGATGTATCTCGAGCGCGTGGTCAAGGAGCACCCCGGCACGCCCTGGGCCTTGCTGGCCGAGAACGAGCTCAAGGAGCCCCTGGGCTGGAGCTGGAAAGAGGTCTACACCGGCGTGAATGCGCCGCCGAAGGTCGCGGCCAACAATAACAACGCGCTGCGCCAGCCGCGCGACGAGAAGGCGCGGATGATCAACCGCCCGCAAAAGCGGCCACCGCCGAAGCTGTAGCGGCTCGAAACACGTCGCGAATCGCGCACCCCCGGTGTGCGCTCGGCGATTGCCTCTCTCCTACCGTCGCGTCCAGCCACCGTATTCCCGGCCTGACGCCCCGGGGCTCGCCATCAAGATCGACCCCGGCGCTCTAGTTGATCAGCGCCGTGCTGTCGCTGGCGAAGTCGACGCTGGAGTCGTGATCGTAAAACAACACTCCGATGCGCCGCGCCAAGTAGTTGATGAACTGGCGACGGAACTGCGCCTCGGGCGAATCGGCCGGGATCGCCCCGTTGGGCGGGAAGACCGTCTGGGGCAGGTTGTACTCGAAGATCGGCTCCTTGCCCTTGGTCACGTCGCAGACGATGATCCGCACGTTGGCTTTGCCTTGGTACAGCGTCTGGCCTTGAAACAGGCTGAACTCTTCGAGATCGAGGCCCACGACCATGTCGGCGTCGAGCGCCTTGGCGATGTCGACGTAGTCCTCCCACACGTTTTCGTCGGCCCACTCGAAGACTTCGCGTTGATCGATGAGCTTGATCTTCGACACGTTCTTGGCCAGCAGCGCGCCGACCTGCTTGGCGACGTCGCGCGAGACGCTCGAGTCGGTGAAGTGCAGCGAGGTCACCGGGCGGCAAACCACGGCCACCCGCTTGCCGCGCAGCCCGTTGAACTCGGCCGGCGAATTCGTGCCTTGGATGACGTACATGGCCGTGGCCATCAGGTTGCAGCCGCTGGCCACGACGGCGACCATGCCGGCCGCCGCCAGCGCCAACGCCAGGTTCCGGACGTGCCCTCGCAAGCGATCCATCGTGCGCTCCCTCGCAAAGCCGGCGTATAGAAACGGAAGACGTCCTTGTCTGTTCCTGTCGATCGGCCCGGTCGGGCCGACTGCGGAGCCGTGCCGCTTGCACTCGATTTCAGCGCACCAGCAGCCGCACGGCCCACTCGCCCACCATCAATCCCGTCATGGCCACCGCCACCACGGCCACGGTCGTTTCGCCCGGCTGCCAGGCCAGCCGGCGGCCGCGAATCGCCAGGGCCAGCGTCCAGCCGGCCACGGCCACGGTCACCACCGCCAGGATCGTGCCCGACGTGTTCGCGCGCAGGGCGTCCGCGACGCGGCCGTGCATGACGTTCGACCAGGCGGTCGTCATGCCGCAAGCCGGACAGCGCATGCCCGCCACCGACAGAAACGTGCAGGGCGGTAAACCGAGTTGCTCGTGCGTTCCCCAGCCGCGTGGGTCGGGCCGCAATTGGCTGGCAACAGCCAGCACGGCCACCAGTCCGCCTCCCACCACAGCCGCCAAAAAACGTGAGCGGCGGCGAAGCGCGGACCGTTCTCCCACGACCACCGGAGAATCGCGTCTATCCATGAAAGGGATGCGGAGCATAGCGAGGCCAATTCGGTCGTGCAAGAGCGGTTCCAGCGCTGACTCTACAACAGCAAGCGGCCGCCACGCGCGTGGGCCAGCCGGCTGCGTAAGCTGTCGGACCGATGAAACCAGCCATGACGGCGCCGCGACGCCATCCACCGGCTCACGCTGGCGGCTCGACACGAGCTCACGCGAAGCTAGCTCGCCTCGTCGTGCGAAGTTCTGGCCGCGGCTGGCAGTGGGATCTCCTCCTGCTTTACGCAGATTCGCTTAATCGCGGTGGCACGGCCGGTTTCGGGGTCGACATCGACAATCGTGCCGGCCAGCCGCACGTCGCCAGTGGCCACCTCGAAGTGCGTGGGGTTGAACGTCAGCGTCGATTCTAGCACGCGATCCACCCGCCGGCCCAGGATGCTGTCGTAGGGGCCCGTCATGCCCACGTCGCACTGGAACGCCGTACCGCCGGGCAGGATGCATTCGTCGGCCGTGGCCACGTGCGTGTGGGTGCCCAGCACGGCGCTCGAGCGGCCGTCGAGGTAGCGGCCCATCAACTGCTTGTCGCTGGTGGCCTCGGCGTGAAAGTCGACGAGGATCACCTTCACGTCCGCTGGCACGGCGGCCAGCACGCGGTCGGCGGCGGTCCAGGGGCAATCGACCGGCCGCATGAATACCCGGCCCAGCAGGCTGAAGACCGCCACGCGGACGCCGTTACGGGCCGTGAGCAAGGCCAGCTCGCGGCCCGGCGCGGTGGAAGGAAAGTTGGCCGGCTTGACGATGTTCGCCTTGCGCCTCGAGCACGCTGGCGATTTCGCGGCGACGATAGATGTGGTCGCCCAGGGTGATGCAATCCACGCCGGCGGCCATCAGTTCCTGGTAGTTGGCCGGAGTCAGCCCCGAGCCACCGGCGCAGTTTTCGGCGTTGGCCACGACCAGGTCGATCGCCTCGCGTTCGACCAGCCCACGAACCGAGCGGACGACGATCTGTCGTCCCGGTTTGCCGACGATGTCCCCGATCAACAGTAGCCGCACGCTACGGTTCCCTCGCAGGTTAGGCGGCGCGAAGCCGATTATTTCGCAATCTCCGTGACGCGAGTCTCGCGGAGCACGGTCACCTTGATTTCGCCGGGATAGGTCAATTGTTGCTCGAACGCCCGGGCGATGTCGCGGCAGACCTTGGCGGCCGAGGCATCGGTGGTGTCCTTGCTGCTGACGAGGACGCGCAGTTCGCGGCCGGCCTGGATGGCAAAGGCCTGGTCGACGCCTTCGAAGCCGGTGGCGATTTTTTCCAGCTCCTCCATCCGCTTGATGTAGCGCTCGAGCGTTTCGCGGCGGGCGCCGGGGCGCGAGGCGCTGCAGGCGTCGGCCGCGGCCACGAGCACGGTGTAGGGATGGTCGACGCGGATGTCGTCGTGATGGCCCAGGGCCGCGTGGACGACTTCGGGCCCCTCGCCGTAGCGCTTCAGGAGTTCGGCGCCGATCTTGGGGTGGCCCCCTTCGGCTTCGTGGTCGGCGGCCTTGCCGATGTCGTGCAACAGGCCGCAGCGCCGCGCCAGGCGCCCGTCGAGCCCCATCTCTTCCGCCAACAGGCCGGTGAGGAAGGCGACCTCGATCGAATGCCGCAACACGTTCTGGCTGTAGCTGGTGCGGAAGCGGAGCCGCCCCAGCAGGTGGATGATCTTGGGGTGCAAGCCGGGCACGTCGGCCTCCTGGGCCGCCTCTTCGCCGCGCTTCTGGATGTGCGCTTCCATCTCGGCCTGCGTCTCGGCCACCAGCTCCTCGATGCGGGCCGGGTGAATCCGCCCGTCGGCGATCAGCTTGTTGAGCGCCATGCGGGCCACCTCGCGGCGCACCGTGTCGAAACCGCTGACGATCACCACGCCGGGCGTGTCGTCGATGATCACGTCGACGCCCGTGGCCTTCTCGAAGGCCCGGATATTGCGGCCTTCGCGGCCGATGATGCGGCCTTTCATTTCGTCGTTGGGAATGTCGACGGTGCTGGTGGTGGTTTCGGCCGTATGGGTGGCGGCGTAGCGCTGGATGCAGGAGAGCAGGATTTCACGGCTTTTGGTTTCGACCACCTCGGCCATCTTGCGCTCGTGCTTGAGAATCATGGCCCCGGCTTCGTGCTGCAGCTCGCGGTCGAGCATTTCCATCAGCCGCCCGGCCGCCTCGTCGCGGTTCAGCCCGCTGATCTGGTGAAGCGTCTGCCGCTCGGTGTCGAGCACGCCGGCCAGCTCCTCGTTGCGGCGGTTCGTCTCCTCGATCTTTTCGGTGAGCTTGCGCTGCGTGGTCTCGACCATCTTTTCCTGACGGCGCAACTGGTCGATCTGCTGCTCGGTGGCGTCCTGGCGCTTGTCGAGCAGGCGCTCGCGTTCGTGCAGATCCTGGCGCATCTTGGCCAGCTCGCGCTCGCCCTCGGCCTTTTGCTGGATCGCGATCTCCTTGATTTCCAGCTCCGCCTCCTTGCGGCGGTTGCTGCTTTCGCGCTCGGCGCGGGCCAGGATTTCGCGGGCTTCGCTTTCGACGTCCTTGCGGCGCAAGCGATCGAGAAGCTTCGTGCCCACGAACGTCAGCAGCGCCACGACGGCCACCAGCAAGACGACGTAAAAGGAGTTCATGTCCACCGCTCATCTCCCTCGATCTGGCAGAGCACCCCCCGGGAGCTTTGGCGAAACGGGCCGCGGGGCCGGCGTTTTCGACACGCTGCCCGAGATCCGCCCTGGCGGAGAGAGAGGCCACGACCGCCAAATCAAGCGGCGCGAGAACACGGCTGCCGCGGCGCCGAAGGTCCACGCGGGACCGTCAACGATACCCCGCAATCTGAACGCTCAGACTACGACCGACGCGACTGCCAATTCGTCGAAGAGACTCTGGCGGCTGGTGCTGGACAGAGTTCCGCGATGCCGGCCCATCGCCGCACAAGGCGGAACACGAAATGTAGGGGATGGTTCGATCCTCCAAGGCTCCGCCGGTCGCGCCAGGCGACGCTCCGGGAAACCTCGGTCAAGACGTTAGCCATGCTCATCCATTCATGCGGAAGTCGCCGTGCGCCGGCCTGGAGCACGAGAACGACGGACCGTATTGGCCCGCTTCTCAAACGCGCCAGCCCGCGGGGCCGCGGCCCCGATCCCCGACACCAGGTCAAGGATGAATCGCAAAATTGCTAGCAGATACATCGTGCTTGCGAACTCCCGCAAATCGCTTTGTCTGGTTCACCGCTTCAAGAGCCGTTCGACAACTCGCACCACCCAGCGGTGGCAACTCTCCTCCGGATTCAAAGCCCCGAAGGCACACTGACGTTGTATGGTCCACAAGCCGCGTTCAGGCCCAGGCTGTGCACCTCCTGCCCAAGCGGGGCTCGAATTGCGCAGCTACCCTAGCGCACCTTGCAGCTTCATCCTAACACAATCTTCTTCGCCTGCAAATCAACCGCGGCTCTTTTCGCCGCTATCTAAGACCGCCAGCGGATGGAACTTGCGCCTTGCAGCCTTATGTCGCCTGGGCAAGCTAGAGGCTTTACGGCGCCCCGCCGAGCTGTACGATGCGCGGGGCGGGACGATCCGCTCTACTGAACACTGGCAAACCGGTGACCGCTCGGACGCCAGACACCCGCCGGGCCTGATCATCATGGAAACCGCCCACTCATTCGAGCGCAAACTGGCCGAGGCCTGGCCGCCGGCCGGCTGGAACGACGTGATCGTGCTGGCCGCCGTGTCGGGCGGGGCCGACAGCGTGGCCCTCGTGCGGGCGTTGCAAAGCCTGGCTGGCGAGCCGGCGCGGCTGGTCGCCGGGCATTTCAACCACGCCCTGCGCGGCGAGCAGTCCGAGGCCGACCAGGCGTTCGTGGAAGACCTTTGCCAGCGGCTGGGCGTCCGCTGCCTCGTCGGGCGAAGCCCATGCCCGCTGCCCAATGGCCAGGCCGCCGCCTCATCGGAATCAACCCTGCGGGCCGAGCGGTACGCCTTCCTGCAACAGACAGCCGAGCAAGTCGGGGCCCGTTGCATCGCCACCGCCCACACCCGCGACGACCAGGCCGAAACGGTGCTGCACCACGTGTTGCGCGGCACCGGGCTGGCCGGGCTGGCCGGCATCCGCCGCCGGCGGAGCCTTAGCGAGGCCGTGACGCTCGTGCGGCCGATGTTGACGGTGCGCCGGGGCGACGTGCTCGAATACCTTTCGGCGCTCGGACAGCCGTTTCGCCAGGATGCGACCAACGCCGAGCGCCGCTACACGCGGAACCGGCTGCGGCATGATCTGTTGCCGCAACTGGAACGCGACTACGGGCCGGGCGTGGCCGATGCCCTGGTGCGGCTGGCGGCCGTGGCCGGCGAAGCGCAGGCCGTCATCGACGAAGCCGCGGGCGAGCTGCTCGAACGAGCGCCTCGTGCACGGCAAGTCGGATTCGACACAGGTCGTGCTCGATTGCCGGATGCTGGCCGCCCACCCGCGTCACCTGGTGCGCGAGCTGTTCGTCGCCCTGTGGCGGCGCCAGAACTGGCCGCAGGCGCGACATGGGCTACCGCGAGTGGGACCAAATGGCCGAGCTGGCCCTGGCGAACAGCGCTGGAAAGCTAACCGCACCGGGCGAGATCGAAGTGGTGCGCCGCGGCCATGAGCTCGTGTTAGGCCGGAGGCTGGAGGCCGGAGGCCGGAGGTAGGAACGGAGGATGCCGCGGCCGAGCGCATGCGGATCCGGCCGGATCGAGACGAACTCGACGCGCTGCATTGCGGTGCGAGGCCAAGCCCCCGCGCTCCCGCCCTGCGGCTTCCTTTCCGACTTCCGGCGTCCGGCTTACGCCTGTTCCGCCGGGGCGTCGTCGTAATAGGCTTCGGCAGCGGTGGGCTCGTGGGTCGTTTCGCGTTCGGCGCCGCCGGGGCCGATTTCAACCAGTTTGTAGCCGCCGGTGGCGCGGAAGTAGAGCAGCAACAGCAAATAGCCGACGGCCATGGCGGCCGGGATCGCGGCCGTAACTCTCAAAGCTTGCGAGCCGCCGTAGTCGCGGGCTTCTTCGACCACACCCAGTTCGGGGCTTTCCTGCTCTTTCAACTTTTCGACCGCCGTGCCGTCGAGGCCGCTGACGGGCGGGAAGAACAGGAACCGGTTCGGCTCGGGAGCTTTGACTTCCTGGTAGACAGTCGGCGAGAGCTCTTCGAGTTTGCGCGAGGCGAAGACGTCTTGCGTGTAGCCGATACCAGGACTGCCCAGCAATCCGGCGGAGAACATGCCGACGCCCCCCATGGCACCGATCGCCAGGGCGCCACCTTTGGGAAAGCGCTCGGCTGCCACGCCCAACATGGTGCCCCACAGGAATGTCTTCCCGATGCCATAAATCGTCGCCGCGCCGAGCAAGCCCCAAGTCGCCGAGCCTGCCAGTGCGCCGCCCATCATGTACAAGCCCGCGCAGCCAAACAGAGCGCTGACGAAAAGTAAACCGAGCGGGTTGATTTTCTCCACGATTTGGCCAGCAAAGAATCGCAACACGAACATCAAGCCCGCGGTGTAGACCAACAGCAGCACGCTGTCGATGCCGATCGCGGCCAGCTTGTCCTCGGTGATGTTCGTGATCCAACTGTCGGTACCCAATTCGACGTAGCCCACCAGGGCGTGCAGAAACAGCAGGAACAGGAGCATCGGGGCGGCAAATTCGGCAACCATCTGACCGAACTTGACGCCTGCGGCCCGCGCTTCGGAAATCGGAAACTTCTCCTTGATGACGATGAATCCGTACCACAGCGTGGGAGCAAGGAAGAACAACATGGGGATTTCCCAGCGCAGCATATCGAGCTTGGCGGTCTTGCCGACGAAGCCGAAGGCCAGCAGGCCGCCGAGGATCAACCCGCCGGGCCAGCCGGCGTGCAGGATGTTGAGATACTTGGTCTTCTGTTTGGGATAGAGCGTGGCCACCAAGGGGTTGATGGCGGCTTCACACATGCCGTTGGCCAGCGAAAACATGAACATGCCCATGTAGAGGCACCATTTCGTGGCATCCTTGCCCCAGGCTTCGAAGATGGGCGTGGCGGCGATGGTCACGAAGGCCGACGATGTGTGCAACAGAAACGCGCCAATCAGGATCACCTTGTAACCGATGCGGTCGGCGAACAGGCTGAAGCCGATGATCGTGAAAGCCATGCCGGTAAGGCCAAAGCCGGTGATCATGCCCAATTCGGTCTTGGTGAACCCGAACAGAGCCTCCCACTCGCCGAGCACTTTGCCGCGGACGGCGAAGCCCATGCCCGCGGCGATCAGGGTCAAGAAACTGGCCCAAAAGATTTTTCCGCTCGACTTCATTGCCTGGGTTCCCCGAAGAGTTGGTGCACTTGCTGGCGGTCGTGGTGGCGAAAGCAGGCGAGCTGGGTCAAGCGCGACCGATCGCCGCCGCGATCGACCGTGCAGGCATCCCTGAGCGCGTGGCCGCTTCCCGAGTATACAAGCGGGCAAGGCGCAAGTAAACCGACGCGAGATAGACATTTCGGGCAATTTCGCGCCCCTGCCTGCTGGCTGCGTCTGCTACAACGCGCGCGCTCGCGAAACTCGACCCAGCTTCACGCCGGTTGGCGATGCGCGGCGGTGGCGGTCTGAACTGGCGCCAGGAATCGCTTCGCGCGGGGATTCAAGTTGCCTTGACCACGCTGGCGCGGGCCGCGTACCATTGCCCGCCCCCTACCCCGACCGCGGCCCGCAAAGCCGTCGCTGCCACATGCTTCGAGTAGACGCCAAACTTGTTTGGCTGGCGATCTTATCGCTTGCGCTGGTGGTGCGCCTGGTCGCCGCCTGGGGGTGGGAGTCGCGGCTGGCCGCGGGCCAGCGCTTCTTCTTCGGCGACAGCGACGGCTATTGGGTGCTCGGCCAGGCGATCGCCCGCGGCGATCCCTACCAGTACGGCACGAGCGAACGGCAAGTGTTTCGCACGCCCGGTTATCCGCTGCTGCTGGCGATCGTGTTTCGCTTGTGCGGCGACGATGCGCCGGTGATGGCCGGCCGCGCGCTGGGAGCGATCCTGGGCGCGGCAGCCGTGGGCATCGTCGGTTGGTGGACCAGCGTGCTCTTCGACGGGCGCGCGGGGCGGATTGCAGCCACGATCGCGGCGTTCTATCCGGGGGCCATCGCCACGAGCGTTTTCATTTTGAGCGAAGCGCCGTTTTGCTCGTTCATGCTGGCCCAGTTGGCGCTGTGGAGCGCGGCCTGGCGCGCCTCGACCCGTGGCGCGGTCTGCGCGCTGGCGCTGGCCGGCGGCGCGGCTGGCGGCTACGCCACGCTGGTTCGCCCTAGTTGGCTGTTATTCACGCCGTTGGCCCTGGCCGTGGCCTTGGCGATCGACCGCGGCCAACGGCGGCGCCAACTCGCGATCGGCGCGGCGATGCTGGCCGCCCTGGTGCTCGTGATGCTCCCCTGGTGGATTCGCAACGCCCGGGTTACCGGCCATTTCGTGGCCACCACGCTGCAGACCGGCGCCAGCCTGTACGACGGGCTCAACCCCAAGGCCGACGGCAGCAGCAACATGGACTTCGTACCCGCGTTCGAGGAGCGGCTGCACGCGGCAGAGCCCGAGCTGGCGGCGCGGCGTTCGAGTATCGCCTCAACGAAGAAATCGGCCGGGCCTCGATCGACTGGATCCGCGACCATCCGCGGCGCGTGCTCGAGTTGGCGCTGGTGAAGCTGGTGCGGATCTGGAACGTGTGGCCCAACGAAGCTTCGCTCAGCCGCTGGAGTATCCGGCTGGTGGTGCTGGCCACGTACGTACCGCTGTCTGTGCTTGCGCTGGTGGGGGTGTGGCGGTTCACGCCGCGCGGCTGGCCGTACATGCTGGCCTGGCTGCCGGCGGTTTACATCACCTTGCTGCACATCGTGTTCATCGGTTCGATTCGCTATCGCGAGCCGGCGATGCTGGCGCTGGCGGTGTTGGCCGCAGGCGTGATCGGCGGCGCGGGGCGGGCTGGCAGCGAGGCACCGTCGGCCACGGCGCAGCCGAGTGGTTGAGAATCGCGCTCGCCCGGGCGCGGGACGCCGGCCCTCGGCGGCCCGACAGAAATCCAAAGGAACGGCAACGATTACCAAGGGACTGGTCAACCTCTGCTGGTTCTTCTTCAAGTGGGGCATCGCCCTGGCGGTGGTGGTTGCGCTGGCGGCGTCGCCGTGGATCTATCGCAAGGTGTTCTACAAGGTCGAGGAAGTGGTGCGCTCGAAGGTCGAGGCCAAGATCGCCGAGCATTTTCCGGGCCTGACCGTGCAGCTCGAATCGGCGCACCTGGCCGGCGACGGCATCCTTTGCCGCGGTCTGTCGATCAGCGAACCCGGTGCGCCGGGACCGCAGCCCGAGCTGGTCTACTTTGAAGAGCTGTTTCTCAGCTGCCGCACCAGTCCCCAGGAGCTGCTCTCGGGTGATCCGACGATCACGGCGGTCCGCGCCGGCCGGCCAGTGCTCCGCGCCACGCGCCGCGCGGACAACACCTACAGCCTCGAGAGGCTGCTGGCCGCCAAGCGGCTCGATCGGCCGCCTCCGCCCACGACGATCGAGAACGGCATGGTCGTGATTTTCGACCCGGTGAAGAACCCTTCGCGCACGCTGACGCTGCGCGAGCTCAACCTCTCGCTGAAACCGGCCGACGAAGCCGACGGCGAACCGGGCCGGCTCGACCTGACCGGACATTTGATCGGCGAGCACGTGGGCCGCGTCGACCTGACCGGCGCGGTCGATCCGGCCAGCGGTCGCTGGTCGGTCGGCGGCCACGTCGAATCGCTGACCATCTCGCCCGAGTTTCGCGCCGGCTGCCCGAGCACGTTGCCGACCGGCTGAAGGAATGCGCGGCGGTGCGCGGACAGGTGCAGCTCGATTTTCGGCTTTCGGGCCGCGACGCCAAGAGCGCGCCGCGATTCGAGGTCGACGGCGAGGTGGCCCACGGCCAGATCGAAGACGCGCGGCTGCCCATGCCGCTGACCGACTTGCGGGCCACGTTTCATTGCGACAACGAGCTGGTGCGCGTGACGGACCTCAGGGCACGGCAGGGCCAGGCGAGCTGGCACGTGCCGCGGTTCGAACGCCACGGCTACTCGGCTGACAGTCCCTTGACCGTCGAAGCCCACGCCCAGCAGGTCCATCTGGACCGCTCGTGGCTGGCAGGGTTGCCGGAACCGTGGCGGACCTATTGGGCGAACTACGACCCCGAGGGGCACGTCGACTTCGACTGCGAGCTGGCCTTCGACGGCCGCGCGTGGACGCCCAAGCTCGTCGCCCGCAGCGTCCGCGGGCAGGAAGACGTGTCGTTCGCCTGCCATCGCTTCCCTTATCGCCTGACGCGGGCAATCGGCACGCTGGCCCTGAGGGGCCAAGTGCTCGACGTACAGATCACGGCTCACAGCGGCTCGCTGCCGGTGACGCTATCCGGGCAATTCTTGAACCCCGGGCCGTGGTTTACCGGCTCGATCGTGGTTCGCGGCGAGAAGCTTCCCTTCGACGAGCGGCTGTACGCGGCGCTCGTCAAGCCGCGCACGCGCGACATGCTGCGTTCGCTCGATCCGCGCGGCACGTTCGGCTTCTCCATGCGGCTGTGGCGCGACAATCCGCAGGTGCGCGACGTGCATCAGGACCTGCAAGTCACGCTGGGCGGCGGCTCGGTGAAGTACGACAAGTTCCGCTACGAGCTACAAAACCTGCAAGGCACGCTCACGATGCACGACGGCCAGTGGTCGTTCGGACAAAACGGCGCCCCGCCGGTCACCGGCACCAACGGCACGGGCTTCGTCAGCCTGGCGGGCAGCCTGGCGACCTCGGAGGCCGCCGACGTGCTGGCGATGACGATCCAGGGCAAGAACGTGCCGCTCGACGAGGACCTGCGGGCCGCGCTGCCCGACGAGAGCCAGCGGCGGCTGTGGGACTCGCTGCAGCCGCACGGCAAGATCAATCTGACGGCCCAGGTCCGCTACGACTCGCGTATCCGCAAGGCCGACGTCGAACTTTGGGCCCACCCGCCCAAGCGGGGTGCGGTCGACATCGAGAGCCCGCCGCACGACAACGCCACGCCCTGGGGCACGTCGATCGAGCCCGTGGCGTTTCCCTACCTGATGCAGATCGTCGACGGCTCGATCCACTATCACAACGGCCACGCCGACTTGCATAAGATCTACGCCGCGCACCGCAGCACCGACATCCACACCGACGGCACGTGCGACCTGTTGGCCGACGGCGGCTGGCAGTTGCAACTGCGCAAGCTGTCGGTCGACCGCGTGCGGCTGCACGGCGAAGACCGCGAGCTCGTGGCGGCCCTGCCGGCGGCGCTCAAACACGCCGTGGCCGAGCTGAAGCCCAAGGGCGCGATCAACTTCGAGGGCAACGTCGACCTCAAGAAGCCGCGGCCCGAGGTGCCGCTGGCGGCCGGCTGGGACGTGAACGTGTTTCTGCACAAGGCCAGCCTGCAAGTCGGGCCGCTGCTGGAGAACATCGACGGACGGATCCGCCTGACCGGCGGCTCTAACGGCTCGCGCTACGCGAGCCGCGGCGAACTGGACCTCGACAGCCTGACGTACAAGAACTTTCAATTCACCAACTGCGCCGGGCCGCTGTCGTTCAACAACGGCAGCGCCGTGCTCGGCGACTGGGGCCCGCAATCGCGGCAAGCCGGCGCCCGCAACCGCCGCGTGACCGCGCACTTGCTGGGCGGGCTGCTCTCGGGCGATTGCCTCGTCGAGTTCGGCCCCGTGCCGCGCTACCACTTGAGCACCACGTTCTCGGAGCTCGACCTGGCCGAGTTCGCCCGCGACAACCTGCCGACCCATCGCAAGCTGGCCGGCAAGCTGCGCGGCGACGTCAATCTCGAAGGCATGCGCCGCACCGATAGCCTGTTCGGCTCGGGCAATATCCACTTGAGCAAGGCCAACGTCTACGAGCTGCCGTTGATGGTTTCCCTGCTGGCGATCGTCCGCGCCAAGCCGCCAGCGACCAACGCCTTCACGGAGAGCGACCTGGCGTTCGACATCCGCGGCGAACACGTCTATCTCAAGTCGGTCCAGCTCAACGGCGACGCGCTGACGCTTTCGGGCGACGGCGAAGTGACGCTCGACGGCCAGACCAACCCGATCAATCTGCAGCTCTACACCAAGGTGCTGCGGGGCAACGTGCCGGTCGTCAGCAGCATCATGAAGCAGGCCAGCCAGCAGATCATGACGATCCACGTAGACGGCACGCTCGACCATCCTGTGGCCCGGGCCGAAGCCTTTCCGGTGGCCAACCAGGCATTGCAGCAACTGCAAGCCGATCGCGAGGCCGAGCCCGCCTCGGCGGCCGCCAGCCGATCGCTGTGGCCGTTTACGCCCCGCCGATAGTTCAACGGAATCTCCGTGAAGTGGTGCGACCATGAACATCCCGCCGGCAAGCGGCATTGCCGCCAGCGCCTCGGCGCGCGCTGGCGCAAGCGCGGGCACCGAAGTCGCGCGGGCGGCGCTCGATGCCGCCGCGCAGCGTCAACGCGTGGAGGCCGGCCGCCGGGCCGATCGGGCGGCAGGCGTCGACGGCCCCGACGCCGATAACCTGGCCACCGACAACCGCGACGGCGACGGTCGCCAGGCGTGGCGGTTCCCGCCGCCTGCAAGTGCCCAGCACGGCGATTCGCCGCCACCCCCCTGCCCTGCTCCTGGCGACGAGCGCGGCGGACATATCGACCTGTGCGGCTGAACGGCCGCAAAAAGCGGGTTTGCCCGCCCTGCCGAGTGGCCCTAGAATACGCGCCGAACCTGGCGGTACACGCGGGCGTGTCCCTGATTGAGATGCATGCCCGGGCGCGTATCTGCGGTCTGCGAGGCGGCCCTCCTCTTTTCATCGACGACGCGTTGCCATGCGATTCACCAAGATGCACGGAGCCGGCAACGACTACGTTTACGTCGATTGCTTCCACGAAGAGACGCCTGACGATCCGGCGACGCTGGCCAAGTGGATCTCGAATCGGCATTTTGGCGTCGGCAGCGACGGGCTGATTCTGATCTGCCCATCGGAAGTGGCCGACGCGCGGATGCGGATGTTCAATGCCGACGGCTCCGAATCGGAAATGTGCGGCAACGGCATTCGCTGCGTGGCCAAGTACGTCTACGACCACGGCATCGCGCAGAAAGAGCAGCTAAAGATCGAAACCGGCGCCGGCGTGCTGGCGCTCGACCTGGAGATCAAATCGGGCAAGGTCGCCCGAGTGCGCGTCGACATGGGCGAGCCGATCCTCGAAGCGGCGAAGATTCCCGTCGACATCGGCGGTCCACCGGACGCGCGGGTGATTGATGTGCCGATTGAGGAGCACGTTGAAGATCGGCAAAAGGAAATGCTGGCGGACGTCGCCCTCAAGCTCCTTGGACTCGATCCGCGCATGACATGCGTTTCGATGGGCAACCCGCACGCCACGTTTTTCTGTAAGCATTTCGAGTCGCTCGCGGATGTATTCGGAGACAAGGAAGGTAAAGATATACCGTACAAAACGCCGCGCAAACAGGTCGACGGCCTCGCCGTGTTGATAGGATCGAATATCGAGAAGAACAAGATCTTTCCGCGCCGCATCAACGTGCATTTCGTTTTCGTGCACTCACCTGGCGAAGTCACGATGGCCACTTGGGAGCGCGGCAGCGGGATCACGCTGGCTTGCGGCACGGGGGCGTCGGCGGTGTGCGTGGCGGGCAACCTGACCAAGCGGACCGATCGCAAAATCCTCGCGCATCTGCCCGGCGGCGACCTGGAACTGGAATGGGCACTGGACAATCACGTGTACATGACCGGCCCGGCCGTGGAAGTTTTTACCGGCGAGTGGCCGTAAAGTATAGGAACGGATTTCGCTCTCTCCCATGTGCCACTGGCTCTGCCAGTGCTTCGACGTCGATATTCCATTCGCACTGGCAGAGCCAGTGGCACACGGAAGCAAGCGAACTCACAACGCAGGGCAGGGAAGCCGCGAATGAAAAAGCCTCTCAAGTATTTCGGCATCAAGCTCGGCAGTCTGCTGGCTGCGACCGTGTTTCGCACCTGGCTGTCGACGCTCGACTACAAGGCCGCCTTCTACGATCCGACCGTCGACCCGGTCGACCCGCGCTATCGCGGACAGAAGATCTATATCTTCTGGCACGAGAACATCCTGCTCCCCTTGTACCTGCGCGGGCACTGCAACCTGGCGATGCTGTTGAGCCGCCATCGCGACGCCGACATCTTGATGGACGTGGCCAACTTTTTTGGCTTCGAGTTCGTGCGCGGCTCGACGTTCGGCGGCGGCGGCGCGGCGCTGCGCGAGCTGATCGAAAAGAGCCGGCACATGAACCTGGCGATCACGCCCGACGGCCCGCGCGGCCCGCGGCGCGTGCTGGCCCAGGGGCCGATCTACCTGTCGTCGAAGCTGGGCATGCCGCTGGTGGCAATGGGCCTGGGCTATGACAAGCCGTGGCGGCTGGGAAGCTGGGACCGTTTCGCCATTCCGCGCCCCGGCACGCGGGCCCGCGGCGTGGTGAGCCCGGCCATGACGATTCCGCCGAACCTCGATCGCCAGGGGGTCGAGCATTATCGCCGGCAAGTCGAGGCCGTGCTCAACCGCTTGACGTGCGAAGCCGAGGCCTGGGCCGAGGCGGGCACGCCCAAGCTCGACGAAGTACCGGTGCGCCCCCAGCCCGGCTGGCTGGTGCTGCACCCGGAGTTGGCCGACACGCCGCCACCCCAGTTGCCACCGCGGCGCACAGCACGCCGTCGCCGCTAGCGGCTTAGCGCCGCCAGCGGGGCATGGCATGCCGCACAAGCCGTCGGTATGATTGTACGGATGAACAGTTCGCGGCTACCGACCGCGAACCCCGCGAGCCGCCGGACCGCCTGCATGTCGATTGACGACGAACTCTATTCGCCGAGCCGCACCTCGCCCGCCGATCGCGTGTTGTCGGTCTCGGAGTTGACCGGTTCGATCAAGGCCCTGCTCGAAGGCGAGTTCCCCTCGGTGTGGGTCAGCGGCGAAATCTCGAACTTCTCGCGGCCCGGCTCCGGCCACTGCTACTTGACGCTCAAGGACGACGCGGCCCAGATTCGCGCCGTGCTGTGGCGGTCGGCGGCCAGCCGGGTGCGGTTCGACCTGCACGACGGGCTCGAAGTGCTCTGCCAGGGCTCGCTCGACGTCTACGCCCCCCGCGGCAGCTATCAATTGGTGATCGAGCGGATCGAGCCACGAGGCGTCGGCGCGCTGGAGCAGGCACTGCGGCAAGCTGCGCGAACGGCTGGCGGCCGAGGGGCTGTTCGCCGCCGAGCGCAAGCGGCCGTTGCCCCGGTTTCCCCGGCGGATCGCTTTCGTCACCAGCCCCACTGGCGCCGCGGTGCGCGACTTTCTGGAAGTGATCCGCCGCCGCTGGCACGGCGTGCACGTGCTGGTGGTGCCGGTGCGCGTGCAAGGCGACGGCGCAGCCGAAGAGATCGCCGCCGGCGTGGCGCTGGTGAATCGGCTGGCCGTCGAGGTCGACGTGCTGGTCGTGGGCCGCGGCGGCGGCAGCCTGGAAGACCTGTGGGCCTTCAATGAAGAAGTCGTGGTCCGCGCGATTCACGCCTCGCGGATCCCGGTCGTCTCGGCCGTGGGCCACGAAATCGACGTGACCCTGTCGGACCTGGTGGCCGACGTTCGCGCGCTGACGCCCAGCGAAGCAGCCGAACGGATCGTGCCGGCGGCCGAGGAAGTGCGGGCCTACTCTGGCGCGGCAAGGCGAACGCTTGCGCAGCGCGCGCTGGCGCGTCGCGCCACGGCGACCCGCGCGCGATTGGACGCGTTGGCGGCCTGCCGGGCGTTTCGCCGGCCGCTGGAGCGCGTGCGGCTGGCCGAGCGCGGCGTCGACGAGCTCGACGCGCGCTTGCGACGCGGCGTCGCGCGACGCGTTGAAGTTGCCCAAAGCGCGGTCGCCCAACGCGCGGGGCGGCTCGAATCGCTCAGCCCGTTGGCAGTTCTCCAGCGCGGCTACAGTTTGACCACGCGCGACGACGGACGTCCGCTGGGCCGCGCCGCCCAGGCGGCGCCCGGCGAGCGCGTGCGAACGCGGCTGGCCGACGGGCAATTCACCAGCCGCGTGGAGAGCGTCGAATCCTTGCCTGAAACGGGAGATTCTTCGCCGCCATGACAAGCTCCGAACCCCAACCCGCGCAGCCGACGTTCGAGCAGGCGCTGGCCGAGTTGGAGACGATCGTCGCCGAACTCGAAGAGGGGCAAACGCCCCTGGCCGACAGCCTGGCGCGCTACCAGCGCGGGGTGAGACTCTTGCGCGAGTGCTACCAGTTGCTGGAGAACGCGGAGCGCAAGATCGAATTGTTAAACCGCGTCGATTCTGACGGTCAAGCTCATAGCGAACCGTTTGATGATCAGGCGCTCTCGTTGGAAGAAAAGCATCATGCCAGGTCGCGGCGCCGATCTCGCGCAGATCGCGGGCAATCTTCGCCAGAAAACGTAGACGACTCTCAGCAGCTCTTTTAGAATGAACCCTGCACTAAGGAAATCCCTGTTTCGAAGCAACTGCTATCTGTTTCGGTCCGCGAGTTGCATTCTTCTCGAACAATCGCCACCACCGTTCGAAGTCGTCCGATGATCGAAAGCGTCGTTTTCTCGCTCGAGAATTACAGCCAGCAGCGCGCGTGCGCGGGTGGACGCTGCGCTTTGCGAGTATACGAATTTCGACAGTGGCTGCCCGGCGGCGCTCCGCGAGGCGATCCGCTATAGCCTGTTCGCGCCCGGCAAGCGGCTGCGGCCGATGCTGGTGCTGTTGGCGGCCGAAGGCTGCGGCAGCTCGGCCGCGGCGGCCCTGCCGGCGGCCTGCGCCGTCGAGATGGTGCACGCCTATTCGCTGGTCCACGACGACTTGCCGGCCATGGACGACGACGACATGCGCCGCGGCCGGCCCACCTGTCACAAGGCGTTCGGCGAAGCGACGGCGATTCTGGCCGGCGACGCGCTGTTGACCCTGGCTTTCCAGGTCCTGGCCGAAGACGTGCGGCCCGCCGACGTCGCGGCGCACGCCTGTGCCGTGCTGGCGAAAGCCGCGGGCGCCACGCAACTGGTGGGCGGCCAGGCCGACGACCTGGCCGGCGCTTTCGAGGCGCCGGCGCCGCCGCGCTCGAGGCCATTCACCACCGCAAGACGGGCGCGATGTTTCTGGCCTCGCTCGAGCTGGGCGCCCTGGTCGCCGGCGCGCGGACCGACCAGCATCGCGCTGGTGAGCTATGGCCGCGCGCTGGGATTGGCCTTTCAAATCACCGACGACTTGCTCGACGTCCGCGGCGACGCGGCCGCGATGGGCAAACGCGCCGGCAAGGATTCGGATCGCGGCAAATTGACTTTTCCCGGCGTGTGGGGGATCGACGAAAGCGTCGAACAGGCGCGGTCGCTCGTGACCGAAGCCTGCCAGGCGCTCGAGCCGCTCGGCCCGCGCCGATGGGCTGGCAGCGCTGGCGCACTACGTTTTGGACAGGAACCACTAATGGACCAGTTGCTGTCGAAGATCGATTCGCCGCGCGACCTGGAAAAGCTTTCGCCCGCGGAGCTCGAACAGCTCGCCGGTGAAATGCGCAGCCGTGCTGTGCAACCTCGTCTCGACGCGCACGGCCCACTTCGCCTCGAACCTGGGCGTCGTCGAGCTGTGCCTGGCGCTGCACACCACGTTCGACTTCAGCCGCGACCGGCTGATCTGGGACACCGGCCACCAGATCTACCCGCACAAGCTGATCACCGGCCGCTACCACGAGTTCGGCACCATCCGCACCAAGGGCGGGCTGATGGGCTATCCCAACCCGCACGAAAGCGACTACGACCTGTTCATGACCGGCCACGCCGGATCGAGCATTTCCACGGCCCTGGGACTCAAAAGCGGCGACGATTTGATCCCCGGACAAGCAGATCGCAACGCGGTGGTGGTCATTGGCGACGGCGCGTTCCCTTCGGGCATCGTCTACGAAGCGATGAACAATGCCGGCGGCTTGCGCAAGAAGCTGCTCGTCGTTCTCAACGACAACCAGATGTCGATCTGCCCGCGCGTCGGCGGCCTGGGCGAGTATCTCGACCGGCTGCGCAGTCAACACGCTCTACACGGGCCTCAAGAGCGAAGTGCTCAAGGTCCTCAACAAGGTGCCGCTGTTGGGCGACCCGGCCGAGCGCTTCCTGGCCCAGGTCAAGGAATCGATCAAGGCCGGTTTGCACGGCGGCATGCTGTTCGAAGAGCTCAACTTCCGCTACATGGGCCCAATCGACGGCCACAACATTCCGCAACTGCGCAAGTACCTGGCGATGGTCAAGAACGTGCCGGGGCCGGTGCTGCTGCACGTCGTCACGCAGAAGGGGCACGGCTTCAAGCCGGCCGCCGAAGACCCCGTCTACTTCCACACGCCCGCTCCGTTCACCTGCGAGACCGAAGGCGTCGTGGCCTTCAAGAAAAGCTCGTCGAAGGCCTACACCGATGTGGCCAGCGGCGCGGTCGCCGAAGCCATGCGGGCCAACCCGCGCGTCACCGTCATGACGGCTGCCATGTGCCAGGGGACGAAGCTCGAAGCGGTGCGGGGCGAATTCCCCGATCGCTTCTTCGACACGGGCATTTGCGAGTCGCACACCGTGGCCTTTGCCGCCGGACAGGCCAAAGCCGGCCTGCGTCCGATCGTCGACATCTACAGCACCTTCCTGCAGCGCAGCTACGATCAGATCTTCCAGGAAGTGGCCCTGCAAAACCTGCCGGTCACGTTCCTGCTCGATCGCGCGGGGCTGACCGGTCCCGACGGGCCGACGCACCACGGCGTGTTCGACCTGGGCTACATGCGGTTGTTTCCCAACATGGTCGTGTCGGCGCCCGGCGACGAGTTCGACCTGCGCGGGCTGCTCGAATTGGCGCTTGCGCACGACGGGCCGTTTGCGATTCGCTATCCCAAGGCGGCGGCCGAAACCATCGACGCGGCCCGCGCCCCCGTCGAATTGGGCCGGGCCGAGGTGATCGACTGGGGCCACGACGGCATGTTGATCGCCTGCGGCACGCTGGTGACCAACTGCGTCAAGGCGGCCGCGGCGCTGCGCGACGAAGGCCTCGACGTCGGCGTCATCAACGCCCGCTTCGCCAAGCCGCTCGACACCGAAACCCTGCTGCGGGCCGTGGGCACCAGCCCGTTCGTCGTGGCGGTCGAAGAAGGGACCGTGCTGGGCGGTTTTTCCAGCGCCCTGGTCGAGGCGGCCACCGACGCCGGCCTGCCGTGTGCCCATGTCCGCCGGCTGGGCGTTCCCGATCGCTTTATCGAGCACGCCGAACGCGGCGAACAACTGGCCGACCTGGGCCTCGACGCCGCGGGGATCGCCGCCACGTGCCGCGAGATGGCCGCCAAGCTCGGCGTCCAAGCCACGCCCCGCCGCCGCGTCGGGTCATAAGCGGCCACGCGCAGGGGCCCGCCGTGCGACCCGGCGCCGCGCACTTCCGCTGGCCGCGGCGTTCTTCTATGATCGAACGATATGACCGCCCCGCGCGCCACCTCCGATTCCGCTGCCAGCGGCAAGCGGCTCAAGCTGCTGCTGCTGGCCAGCATGGAACAGGGCGAGCCGGCGCGGCAGGCCGAACGGATCTCCGGCTTGCTCTGTGGACAGGCCGACGTCGACTTCCGCCGGATCGGCGACGGCGACGAACTCGACCAACTCGACTTCGACCTGGCGGTCGTGCTGGGCGGCGACGGCTCGATGCTGCGGGCCGCGCACCAGATGGGACGCAAGCAGCGCCCTGTGATCGGGGTGAACCTGGGAAAGTTGGGTTTCCTGGCCGATCTCGCGCCCGACGACTTCGTGGCCCACTTGCCAGCAATCTGTTCGGGTAGCTGGCAGGTGATCGAACACTTGATGTACGAAGCCAGCGTGGTGCGCGCGGGAAAGGTGATTCACGAGCGGCTGGGACTCAACGAAATCGCGGTGCTGGCCGGGCCGCCGTTCGCCATTCTCGACGTCGATCTCTACGTTGACTCGGAATGGGTGACGACCTATAGTTGCGACGGTTTGATCATCAGCACGCCGATCGGTTCGACCGCTCACAACTTGTCGGCGGGCGGGCCGATCTTGCGTCAGGATTTGCAAGCCTTCGTCATTTCGCCCATCAGCCCACATACGCTGACCAACCGCCCCGTAGTGGACTCGGCAGCCCGAACGTACGAAGTGGTCGTACCGGCGCCGCACGAGGGCACCTCGCTGGTGGCCGACGGTCGCGTGGTGTGCAAGCTGGAGGCGGGCGATCGAGTTCGAGTCCAGCGCTCGGAGGCGCGGTTCAAGCTCGTCGAACTGCCGGGGCGCAGCTACTACCGGACGCTGCGCGAAAAGCTGGGCTGGGGCGGTCACCTGAAGATCAAAACCACTTGACCCGTGGCCCGTGACCAAGCCGCGACGCCGCGGTTGGCTCGGAGCCCGATTAGCCAAACCACTCGAAAGGATGCGAGCATGGTCAAGCTGTTCTCGCTGGCCGCGTGCCTGGCCGTGGCCCTGGCCGTTCATACCGTCGTGGTCGCCGACGACGTTCCGCCGCCCGATCCGACCCCGTCGTCGGCGACATCCGACAGCCAGCCCGAAAAGCCTGGCCCTAGTGATCCCGAGCCGGCAGACCCCGCGCCCGCCGATCCGGCACCGTCGGACGCCGATTCCGACAACGACGAAGCAGGCGGCGGCAACGACAACGCCAAGAAGTATGATCTGAAATACAGGTTCTCGCCCAACGAGGTGCTGCGCAGCGAAGTCGTGCAGCGGGCAAACGTACAAACGACGATCCAGGGCACCTCGCAGACGGCCGAGACGCAAAGCCGTTCGATCAAGACCTGGCAGGTGAACGACGTGGCCGACGACGGCCTGGTGACGTTCACCCACTCGGTCGAGAGCATCGACATGCGGCAAAAGATCCAGGGCCGCAAGGAGATTCACTACAACAGCGCGACCGACAAGCAAGTTCCCCCCGGCTACGAAGAGGCGGCCCGCGCGGTCGGCGTGCCGCTGACGGTGGTGACGATGGACAGCCGCGGCAAGATTCTCAAGCGCCAGGAAAAGCGCGCCAACCCGGCCAGCGTCTCGACGCAGATGACGATGCCGCTGGCCGACCACCCGATCGCGGTGGGCGAAAGCTGGTCGAGCCCGCTGGAGATCGAAGTCCGGCAGAACGATGGCCGGCCGCAACAGATCCAGACGCGGCAGAAGTTCACGCTCGTGAAGGTCGAGCATGGCGTGGCGACGATCAACGTCGATTCGCAGGTCCTTACGCCGGTTCACGACCCATCGATCGAAGCGCAGCTCATCCAGCGGCTTTCGGACGGCACGGTGCGGTTCGATATCGTGGCGGGCCGCGTGTTGTCGCAGCAGCTCGACCTCGACCGCCACGTGATCGGCTTCAACGGCGCCGGCAGCAGCATGCACTACGTGACCCGCTTCACCGAGAAGCTGCTCAACGACGAGTCGACGGCCACGACCAAACCCAAGGCCGCGCCAGCCGCCGCGCCCCGCGCAGCCGGCAAAGCCAAGCCGACGACCCGTCGCTAGCCCGTATTATGTAGCCGAGGTCTGTGACCCCGTAGCCCTCGCGAAATCACCGGCCTCGCAGATGCCGGCTACATTTCTCCAGCGCGGTGCTCGTCGATCGTCACTCGCTGGGCCAGGATAGCCACCACGCGGCGGCCGATGCGGGCCACGACGAGCGTGGCCGACTTGCTGCCGCGCAAGGCGAGCTTGCAGCGAACCTCGGCCGGGTCGATCCCCACCCCCCGTTTCTTGATCTCCAGGCGGCCGATGCGCCGCTCGGCGAGCAGGGACTTCAATTCACGCAGCCGATACGGCACGACCTCCTGGACCTCGAACGTCGCCAGCGCGTCGTCGACGATTCTCGCGTCGGCCGTCAAGTAGACCGCGCCCGCGGCGATCGCCGCCAGGCCGTGCTCGGCCGCCAGCGCGCGGTCAGGCCCGCGGCCAGCACGGCGGCATCCGGCTCGTACAGATAGCGCCCGATGGCCGGCGCCACGCCAAGCGGTTCGTCGGCACGTCCTACGATCGAGCGCGGCGTCGCACGATCGTCCGCCAGCACGCTAGCCCGGCGACGCCCCGGCTCGCCTGCCAAATGGCCGAACCAGGCGACAAGCTGCCGGCACTCGCGCCCGCGGCTGATCCATTCCAGCTCGGCACGTTCGGCCCAATCCGGCGGCACGTCGGCCGCCGGCGCCAGCTTGATGGCCGCGTGCGGGTTTTGGACCAGCAGCTGCTCAATGGCATCGGCCGACGGCTCGCTGGCGGCGACGTGCGTCGTGCGCCTACCCGGCGGGCGGCGATCGGGATCGATGTGCCAGGCGTCGCACTCCGACAGGTCGACCTGGCAGGCATCGGCCACGCGGACGTCGTTCGACGGGCGGGCGGTGTTCGTGCCAGGTGGCAAGCCTCGTTCGGCGGCCGCTCGCAAGTTCGCTGTGGCCAGCAGGGCCGTCAGGGGATCGCGGTCGATGCCGATCGCTTCGCCGCGGGCTGCCAGGGCAATCAAGTCGCCGCCAATGCCCGCACACAAGTCGAGCGCGCGGCCGTCGAAGCGCCCGCGCCTTGTGCGCGGCCACGATCTCGTCGGTGGCCTGCTCCAGCGCGCGGGGCGTGAAAAACATTCGCTCGGCAGCCGCGAACTTCGCCCGCGCCTTGATCCGCAACGCCGCCTGCTCGAGCACCAGATGCGCGCGCTCGGGCGACAGGTGCCGTCGAAGCCGCGCCACCTCGGCCGCCGAGGGATCGCTGCTGCCCGCGGCCGCTTCGAGCCAGCCGCGCACCTCCGGTCCGATCAACCAGCGGTAATCATCGAGTTCGACGGCAATCGTCTGGGCCATGGGTTCCGCTTCGTCCGTTTTCATCGGCCCGCGGCATCACGCGCGGCGGAAACTTGCCGCATCGTCGCCGCGATGGGATATTGAAGCGCAATGAGGCGACTCACGCGCGGGCTCCTCGACAAACCTGTTGCCACGATATTTCCATGGCCGAAGCCGATCGCATGCTGGGTACGTACCTGCACCTGGCCCGCGCCAGCCACGCGCGGCCAGCCGCTGGTGCGCGACAAGCTGTTGATTTTAGCGGGCGTGCAGGCGGCGGAAATGGGCCTGGAGCCGATCTCGGCGCTGTGCCGCCATAAAATCCTGGCCCACAACGCCCATCACCTGGTGGGCCAGTGGCCCACTTTCGACGCGGCGCTCGACGACAGCGACTTCCAAGGATATCTGAAGCAGCTTCGCCGCCGCTACTCGCGGGAAAAAACGGAGCACATGCTGGATACCTTGGAAATCGAGCTGGGCCGCGAGCGCGAGGCGTACTTCACCGACCTGGAGTACGCCGCCGCGCTGCTCGACACCCGGCCCGAGGCGATTGACGCCATCCTGGCCGAAGAACCCAGAGCTCTGGCCAACGGCCCTGCGAGCGCGCCCGACGCGGTGAGCGGCCCCGGCGACGGCCCCTTTCCCTGGGCGCCCGAGGGCATCGTCGGCTCGCTGTTCGGTTGGGCGGCGCTGGCCTTCGGCCTGATCGTGGCCGCCATCTTGGCGATCCTGTTGTGGGCCTCGGCAGGCTGGCGATAGAGCGTGTCCTGAGGGTTGCGCGTCGCGCGCCGGTAAAGCGCCGCGAAACGATTGCTCGCCTCCGGCAAGTTGGCGCTTCCCAGCAGGCGGCGGGCAAGCCTCCGTCGCCCGACAGCCGATGACATCGATGCGCCACGCGTGGGCCGACTTTCGTGACTTGTCGGGTGCCACGAGTGGCTTGTCCACCCGTCACGCTGCACTGCTGGACAAGCCAGCAGTGGCACCCCGCAGCAACCCACACGCTCGGGCCACAAGCGCCGCAACGGGTGTGGAGGCGGCAAGAATGTTGAAGCGGCTTTTTTTCCTGACGGTCGTGGTGGGGGCCATTGGCCTGCCGTACCTGGCCAGCTCGTCGAACGGCTTGTGGACTTCGATCAGCTCGCAGTTCAAAGCGCCTGCTGGCGAGGCCAGCGCTGCGCCGCCTGCGGGTTTCGCCACGACGGCAGGCGCGGGGAACGGGGCGTTTGCCTCGGCGCCAGGCGCCGCGGGAGCAGTCAATGCCGCAAAGGCGCCGATCGAGGGCGCCACCGCCGGCGACCTCGGCGAGGTGCTGCGGTTCGACGTCACGCCGCAATGGGTCATGGCCCGCTGGCCGCGGGTCACCGCCAGCCTGGCCGAGCTCGATCTGCAGGGCTACCGCGTGCCGCTAGTCACCGGAACGCACCCCGACGACCTGGCCGGATCGTTGACCTATTACTTCGACAGGCAGCAGCACGTCACGCGCATCGCCTTTCTTGGCACCACCGGCGACCCGCGCAAGATCATCGGCCTGGTGACCACGCGGTACAAGTTCGTTCGGCAGCAGACGACCGACCCCAACCTGGTCCTCTTCCAAGTGAAGTGGAATGGCAAGGCCCGCAGCGAGATGCGAATTTGCGCGGCACATGTCCTGCGCGCAACCAACCCCTGACGCGCTACGAAGTCGAGCTGGCAATGAGCCGCTTTTGACGCCGCTACGACGCGATCGTCACCCGCGCCGCCGCCGCGGCTACTGCTTCAGGTCGCGGGCCACGCTTTCTTCGAGCTTTTGCACGCGCGCTTCCAACTGGCGAATGCGCTCTTCCAGCCGGGCGCGATCGGCCTGTTCGGCAGGCACGGGCACGGCGTTGTCGGCCGGTGGCGGGACGGTCGCCGGAGGCAGTGCGGCCGGCGGCGTGGCGACGGGGCGCCCCCGCAGCTCCAGCTTCGGCGGCTCGCTGGCAGGCGGCGCGGCAGGGTGGCAGGCGGCGCGGTGGCAGCCGGTCCCGTGTCGAGCGCGATTTTCTTGCGCGTGGCGTCGCCACCGGCGACATAAGTCAACTCGACTTCGCCGGTTTGCGCGCCGCGAATGGCTTGGGCCAGTTGCTGCGGTGTTTCAATCGGCTTGCCATCGACCGCCAGGATGACGTTGCCCACGGCCAGCCCGGCCTTCTCGGCGGCCGAGCCGGGGGTCACGTTGACGATCAGGGCGCCGTTCGCGTCGGGCAGGTTGTTCTGTTGCTGAACGTCTTCGCTCACCGGCATGGTGCGAATGCCCAAGCGCGGCCCAGGCGGAAGCGTCTCGACCGAGGCGGGTGCCGCGCCCGGCAAGCCCGGCGGCACCTCTTCTACTGGTCCTTGGGCTGGCTGGCCGCGACGACCGAGCGTCACGTCGACCTGCCGCTCGTTGCCGCCGCGCAGGAGCGTGACCGTGAGCCGCGTGCCGGGCGGCTTGCCCTGCACGACGCGGGCCACGTCGGCCATCACGCCGACGCCCTGCCCGCCGACCGCCGTGATCACGTCTCCCTTGTCGATGCCCGCGGCAGCCGCCGGACCACCCGGCGTCAAGTCAACCACGCGCACCCCGCGTCCCTGTTCCTGGCTGTCATCGGCGACCAGGCCCATGTAGCCCTGCTCGGCGGCTGGCTGCGCGGGTTGGGCCGCGGCCGGCGGGCGGCCGGCGTCGATCTGGTCGCGGATGAACTGCTCGACGCGATTGAGGATCGGCTGTGCCGCGGCATCGCTGAGAAGGATCGCTCCCCAAAGTGCCGCCGCCAGTGCCAGGGATGTGCATTTCATGGTGACACCTCGTGGTGGTTCTCGTGGCCTGCCATTTGGCACTATTATAGGAGTTCTTCGAATGGCCGTGAACCTGCGGTGACTCGTTCTTGCCTGCGGCCACACAGACCGCACGGCAGCACTGCGGCGCCGGGTGGACTGATTACGCTATTTTGCCATCTAGGGTGCCACTGCTGGCTTGTCCAGCAGTGCACGAATCACGGGTGGGCAAGTTACGCGTGGCACCCGACAAAATCGGACAGTCGGTCCACGAGCACTTGGCGTGCCAGAAAGAGCGCTATTGCGGCGAGATTGACATGCAGCCTTCGCTGGAAATCAGAAATGCGTCGCTGGCCGACCAGCGCAATGCGCTGGCGCTGGTTCTTGCCGACGTGGCCCACGACCAGCGCCAGCGGCGAATCGACGAGTTGCTGGCCGGCAGCCGCACGCAACCGCTGGCAGGCCTGTGGGTCGCCTACTCCCAGGGGCGGCTCATCGCCGCCGTGCTCGCCCAGGTCGAGCCCGGACACACGGCGCTGGTCAAGGTGCCCTGCGCGGCCGGCGCCAGCCAGACGGCCTGCGACGCTTTGCTGCAGCGGGTTGGCGAAGAACTCGATCGCGGCGGGGTGCGGCTGGCCCGGGCACTGACAAAGCAAGACAACGGCCCTGACGCGCAGGCACTCGCGCGTGCCGGGTTTCGCCATGTTTGCCAGCTCGTGTATCTGGTTAGCCTGCGGGCCAGCTTTCCGACCTCTCCGCCCGATGGCGGTTTGACGTTTGAATCCTTTGCCGGCAACGAGCGGCGGTTGGGCGCGGTTGTCGAGCGTACCTACGCGGGTTCGCTCGATTGTCCGGCAATCGACGCGGCGCGCCCGATCGACGACGTGTTGGCCGGTTATCGGGCCAGCGGAGTCTTCGACCCCGCGCGATGGCTGATCGCGTCGCGCGAAGGCGTCGACGTCGGTTGCCTGCTGATCGCGGACTGGCCCCAGAACGATCAATGGGAGTTGATCTATATGGGGGTCGTGCCCGAGGCTCGCGGCCGCGGCTATGGCGTGGCGGTAGTGCGGCAGGCGCAGTGGCTGGCCGGATGCGCGGGTCGTCAGCGGCTGGTGCTGGCGGTCGACACGGCGAACGAGCCGGCAATGCGCGTCTATGCCGCGGCGGGCTTCATCCCCTGGGACCAGCGCGACGTGTATGTGCGCGCCACGTGAAACGCCGAGAAATGCACGAGCGCGTGAGCGGCAACGTCGTGCAAGAAAATCGCCGCGCGTCTCGGCGCAGCGCAAGTCGTCGCGGGCGACGACGTTGGACCGAGCGGCCGACGACCGAAGAAACCGTCGCGGCGCCGAGCAAACAGGTTTTCCACGAGTGAAAGAATCGCCGGCAAAAAAATCTTCCGTCGACGCGCCGCCGCCGATCATCCGATGTTTCTCGGCGATCTTTCGCGCGCGATCGTCGCAAGTCGCGCTGCGACTCTAGGCGCGCGGTGGGGCCCTTTGACAGCACCGCTAGCGAAAGTACAATCGGCGATTCGTGCGGGGGAAGCGACGGCCCGTGCAGCCAGTCTGGCTGGTGCTCGGCAAGGCGTCGCAAGGAAAACGGTCGGGCATCTTGCATACCGCGCCTTCAGATTCACGGGCGCATTGGGCGCAGCCATCAAGGATCGTGGTTTACCGGGCGGTCGCGTTGTGCGCAGGCGATCCCATTTACAGGAAGTAACCATGGACGATAGGGAAATCGTGTCCTCGATCGGTGCTTGCCTGGCCCAGCGGATTGGCAAGGATCGCTACGAAGTCTGGTTCGGCGCGGCGCAGATGGCCGTCCGCGGCGACAAACTGCTGGTTAGCGCCCCGACCGATTTCTTCCAGGATTGGCTGCGGGCCCATTTTCGCAAAGAGCTTGAAGCCGCGGCGTTGGCAGCCGCTGGGCGGCCGTTGGCGATCGAGTTTCGCGTCGCTGCGCAGCCGGCCAGCGCGGCCCCGGCCCCTCAACCCGCCGGGTCCGCGCCCGCCTGCGAGCCGGCACCGTCGGCAACAGCCGCGGCGGCTCCGGCTGCGCGCCTGCTCGAGCGCCGCGTCCAATGGCCACCGCGACGATCCGCGGCCGGCCCGCTGCGTGCGGCGGCTGGCCAGCCTGGAAAGCTTCGTGGTGGGCAGCTCGAATTGCGTGGCTCACAAGGCCGCGCAGATGGCCATCGAGCAGCCCGGCACCTATTCGCCCCTGGTCATTCACGGGCCTACGGGCACCGGCAAGACCCATTTGCTCGAAGGCATCTGCTCGGCCTACCGCCAGAGCCATCCGCGGGCCCGCACCGTCTACCTCTCGGCGGAACAGTTCACCAGCCAGTTCCTCGAAGCGCTGCGCGGCAGCGGCATGCCGATCTTCCGCCGCAAATACCGCGATCTCGACCTGCTGGCGATCGACGACTTGCAGTTCTTCAAGGACAAGCGGGCCACGATCACGGAGTTGCAGCACACGATCGATACGCTGGCGCGGGCTGGGCGGCAATTCGTGCTGGCGTCCGACCGGGCGCCCACGGCGCTCAAGTCGCTGGGGCCGGAATTGACGGCGCGGCTTTCCGGCGGCATGGTCTGCCGCATCGAACCGGCCGATTACCAGACGCGCCGCGGAATCGTTCGCCAACTGGCCCAGGGGCTCGGCCTGGCGATCGGGCCGGACGTCGAAGCCTTCATTGCTTCGCACTTCATCAGCCAGTCGCGCGAGCTGGCCGGCGCCATCAAGCGGCTCAAAGCGATGAGCCTCGCGCATGCCCGGCCGCTGACGTTGGCCATCGCCCAGGAGTCGCTCTCGGACCTGATCGACCACCAGGGACGCGTGGTCAAGCTGGCCGACATCGAGCGGGCCGTGTGTGACGTGTTCGGGCTGTCGCCCGACAGCCTGCAGTCGAGCGCCAAGGCCCGCGAGGTGAGCCACCCGCGGATGCTGGCGATGTGGCTGGCGCGCAAGCACACGCGGGCGCCGCTGAGCGAGATCGGCACGTACTTCGGCCAGCGGAGTCACAGCACCGTGATCTCGGCGCACAAGAAGATCGAGTCGTGGATGGCGGGCGCCGCCGCCATGCCTCTGCGCGGCGGCACGATCAGCCTCGAAGAAACGATTCGCCGGGTCGAGGAGCAGCTTCGCGCGGGCTGAATGCTAACTTCAAGTGGGAGCTGTTTTCCGCCGCACGACGGACTTTGCCTCCCGGCGGCCGTCACGGGTGGCCGCGGGGGCGAAACGTGTATTCCATGGTGCGTCAGGTCCTCGGCATGCCCGCGATTCGGCCCGCCGACGCCAGCCCGGCAAGAAAAGGTTTGCGTCCCCTTTATTTCTCCCGATTGTCGCTTTCCACCGCACGAGGGACTTTGTCTCCCGGCGGCCGTCACAGGTGCCCGCGGGGGCGAGACGTGTATTCCATGGTGCGTCAGGTCCTCGGCATGCCCGCGATTCTGCTCGCCGACGCCAGCCCGCCAAAAACAGGTTTGCGTCCCCTTTATTTCTCCCAATCGTCTAGAACCACGTGCCCGCAAACGACGCCCCAAGGAGTATCCCCTCATGAAAACCCCTCGACGCCAGCTTCGCGAACAGCTGTTGCAGAAACGGGATGCGCATTAACTTGATGCCATTCGTTTGCGTCCCCTTTATTTCTCCGAACTAAGAAACCCCAAACAAACGTCCTTTCCTCAACTCCTCAACCCAAACGCGTGATACTCACCCTAGGGCTTCTCTGGACGCACATTGCCAAGATACTTTGTGCTTTTAGAACACCCACAGCGCGTTTCGGGATAGCGCGACCACGATCGCGTGTATTCCACGGCGCAGAATGATCAATGCGACTAACGGAGGTACCACTGCAAGGATATTCACCAACTGGCAGAGTATGACATACACCCACCAAAAACTCTGTTCGTCTTCGGTCACGTAGACAAACAATACGGCGCAGAGTTCGATAAGACATAGGCCGCCCACTATCTCACTGTAACGGAAGCAACATTTCGCTCTCAAGTATACGACGCCGACACACGCCAGTGCCATGCTCGCTACCATACTGATAGCAGTGAGTCGCAACGGTCCCGCAAATACCTCGCCAATTATGCTTCCCACCAGCACAGAGGACACTGTCGCAAGGAAAGAGACGACTACGTGAATCGCGAATCTCAACTTAAGACCGCTTTGCAGAGCTGCCAGAACTATCGTGAGACTCACGGCACAGACTGATGTTCCAACGATGGGCATCTCCGGCATTATCGCGAAGCCGGCGCCAATAGCGGTAATGACGGCGAATAATTGCCAAAGCCGGAACTGCGATTTCGGTAAACAGCACCAGTGCGTTTTGAAAATAGCAAGGAAATATCGGACCATGCGCGGCCTACCTTCCCCCAAAATAGACCCCCGCTGCTTCCGCATGCTGCAACAAGTCTTCTTCAATCTGCGGATCGAAACCGCTCTGCTGGTGTTTTACGGCATAATGCACGACGACCTGAAGACCCGGCGGCGGTGGTATGGCAATAACGGTAAAAACCGACCACAGGTCCGCAACCGCCCAAAAGAGGAACTAAAGGGGACGCGAACCTATTAAAAATGTTCGCGTCCTCTTTACTTCTCTCCTTCGCGCCGGCTTTGGGGCTGGGAGTGGCAGCCTCGCTGCTTGGGTGGCACTGGCATCTTGCCAGTGCTGCTTGAACGCAAAACCCATTTCGCACTGGCAAGATGCCAGTGCCACCCCGGATCACACGAACTTCGTCAGGCCCGGCATGGCCACGGTCGGCACTTTGATCGGGCCCCACTCGTACTTGGCCGGCGTCAGGTCTTCCTTCGAACCCAGGCACTCCTCCCAGGTGAGCGTCTGGCCGGTGTACCCCGCCATGCGGCCCATGATGGCCAACATCGTGCTGCGGGCCATGTAGATGCCGTTGTTCAGCGGGCTGCCGGAACGGATGCTGGCGAACAGCGCCTTGTGCTCTTCTTCGTACATGTTCGGCTTGGCGCCGTGATAGTGCCAGGCATTGGCGCCCTCGATCGTGGCCTTCATCATTTCGGCCGTTCCCTTGGTGCCGAACAGATGGTCGGAAACGTCGCGCGAGCAGCCGTCCATCTGCCGGCAGTTGGCAAACAGCCGCGTGCCGTTGGCATACTCATAGATCACGGCGAAGTGGTCGTAGATATTGCCCCACTTTTCGTCGATCCGCACCTGGCGGCCGCCCAGGCCCGTGGCCCGCAGGGGCGGTTCATCCCGCATGGCCCAGGCGGCCTTGTCGAGGCTGTGGACGTGCTGCTCGACGTTGAAGTCGCCGGAGAGCCAGGTGTAGTACATCCAGTTGCGAAGCTGGTATTCCATTTCGCTCCACTTGGGATCGTGGCCGCGATACCAGAGCGTGCCGGTGTTGTAGCTGACGTGCATGGCCAGGATGTCGCCGATTGCGCCGTCGTGCACGCGCTGGATCAGCTCGCGCTTCGGCGGATCGTAGCGGTAGCACAAGCCGGAGACGATCGCCAGGTTTTTCTTGCGGGCCGCCTCGGTCGTTTCCAGCACGCTTCGCACGCCGGGGGCGTCGACGGCCACCGGCTTTTCGCAGAACACGTGCTTGCCCGAGGCGATGGCGGCCTTGAGATGGGCCGGGCGAAAATGGGGCGGCGTGGCCAGGATCACGACGTCGACGTCCGTGGCCAGCAGCTTCTCGTAAGCGTCGAAGCCGGCGAACACGTGATCGCTTTCGACCGCCACCCGCTCGGGCGCCGTCTTGCGAAGCTGAGCGAGGCTGCCTTCGGCCTGATCGATGAAGGCGTCGGCCACGGCCGTGAGTTTCGTATTCGGATCGGCGGCAAACGCGTTGCCCACGGCCCCGGTGCCGCGGCCGCCGCAGCCGACCAGGCCGATCTTCAAGATGTCACTGCCGCCGGCGTGGGCCGAACGGCTGACGAGCAGGTTGGCGGCCATCGCCCCGCCAATGACCGCCGCGGTCGACGATTTGAGAAACTGGCGGCGCGAAGAGGCGGCATTGTCGAGCGAGGCGGGGTCGTGGTCCATGGCTGGATCCTTCAAACAGGTTTCAGGCGGGAATGCGGTCGCAGGCTAAACTGAGCCCGATTATAGCTAACGCGCGAGCCTGCGAAACGTGGTGCACGGGCCAAGCGCGTGGGCGATTTTCGACGCGCTCGGCGGTGCTGGCCGGCTGTTGCGATCGATTCGGCCTGTGCGCCTTCGGCCCACGATGGTCCGGACAACTCGTCACCCGCCTAGTGCAGCTTCTGGATCTGCCGCAGGAAGTCGGCATCGAGCTTGCCCAGATCGTCGCCGAAGGCGGCTTGAAAATCCTTGAAGCGCGTCTCGGGGTCGTCCCAGAACATCGGCTTCTTCTGCGCAAGCGTCTGCAAGTAGGCGACGTACTGCCGCGGGCGGTGGCGAATCAGGTAATAGTTCAAGGCCCAGGCTTCGGCGTAGGCATCGAGGGCCGTGCGCGTGTCGCGGATCCGCTTGTCGTCGACGATCAACGACTTGAGCGAGTTGGCCGGACGCCGGGCCAGGTACTCGCGAAAGCGGTCCAGGCGGCTGGTGTTCACGGCCCCCACCGTGCGCCAGCCTTTCGAGCTGTCGAGGTCGGGCGTCTCGAAATAGACGGCGATTCCCTCGCTGACCCACAGCGGGATGTCGGAGAACCGGGTTTGCAGGCCGCTGTTGAAAGCGATCTGGTGCGTGGCCTCGTGAATCACGGTCGCCACCAGGCCCTCGGCCTCGGGCCGGCTGAGCATCAGGCCGATCTGGGCCGACGACGCGCGGCGGTCGGCGGCGCTGCGCAGCGACTCGACGCCGGTCAGGTCGTACATCGTCACCCGGTTGGTCTTCAAGCTGTAGTAGCCGACGATCGACTCGGCCGCCTTGCCCAATTCGGCCTGCGAAAACTTGACGTACGAGTCGCGCGTGTTGAAGGCGATCGCCACCAGCGGGAACTCGGGCTCGTGCAGCTTCAGGCCGCGACGCGTCCACGAGTTGGTAAACGCCCGATACAGCCGCTCGAACATCGCCCCGCACCAGACGGCATACTCGCGCGACGTGTTGTAGCAGATCAGGTAGTGCGCCGTCGGATGAACGTTGAAGCCGTCGGGCAGTTCGCGCAGCAACTGCTTGGTCAGATCCTCGCGCGACAGCGGCTGGAACGGCTCGTCGTCTTGCCGACGCTCGACGATCTCCTCGGGCTGAACGGCCACCAGCGCGCCGTCGCTGGTAAGCACCAGCAGGCCGCCATCCTGGGCTTCGACCGTCACCTGGCCCGTGATCGTTTCACGGTGGCCGTCGCGCTTGCAGATCACGTGCTCCAGCGCCATGCGTGCGCGGCGAGGCCAGCAGGACCACGAGCACCGCCCAGGCGCCCAGCCACGCCAATGGATCGCGGCGGCACAACCGCTTTAGAGCCAAAGAACACCGCATAAGTGCCATGATAACACGGGCCCGCGCGACGCGGCCATTGCAATGCCGCTGGTGTCAGACGGTCTCGCTCGTGCGCGGCGGACCAGGGCCGCCAAAACCAGGGCAATCAGGACAAACAGCCCGCACTGAACGAGCGAAATCGCCGCCACCTGGTCGTCGACTCCGTAATGAATCAGCCCGAAAATCTGGATGGGCAGCGTGATGACCCCCGGCGGCGTCAGCAGGATGCTGGCGGCCAGTTCGCCCCAGGCCACGACCAGCGCCACCAGCCAACTAGCAGCCAGCGCGGGCCAGCGCTCGGCAACGGCCACGCGCACGAACCGCGTCCACGCGCCGGCGCCGTCCAACTCGGCGCTTTCCAGGTGCTCGCGGGGAATGGTTCGCAGGGCGTACCAGGCCACCAGCGTCACGAGCGGCAAGGCCCGCGCCAGTTCGGCCAACCACAACGGCACCAGCGAATGGTCGTACAACTCGATCAGCCAGGGCTGGGCCGGATCGTTGAACACGGCGATCAAGCCCAGCGCCAACAGCGGCGCGGGCACGGCCAGCGCCACGGCGACCACGGTAGCGGCCAGGCCCGCCCGCCAGCTACCGCGCAGCGCAAACCAAGCCAGCGGCACGCCACACGCCACCGCTGCCGTGGCGGCAGGAATCGCGCAAGCCGCGGTCCAAACGAACTCCCGCCCGAAGCGCGCGGGGCTGCTAGCCACGAGCGATGCGGCTTGCTCGGCCGACCAATGGCGGGCCAACTGCGCGCCTTCGCGCGTCACGACCATCCCGGCCTTGACCAGCAGACTGGCCAAGGGCACGCCGGCCAGCAACCCGACCACGGCCAGCATCGCCAGGCCCGCCGGCAGCCGCCAGCGGCCGAGCCGAAACACGCGGCACGCGCGGACCGAGAGTTGCCGATCGGGCGGAACGAGCCGGCTGACGAGCCACAACCCGGCGACGACAATCCAGGCCACGGCCGCCACGCTGGGAGCGAACCGCCAGGGCGGCGCACCGATCGCGTCGCCCAAGGCAAACTCGGTATAGAGCTGCTCGGCGTAGGTGCGAATCTGGTACAGGTCGGTGACGGTCATTTCACCGGCCGTGGCCACGGCGACCCACAGGGCCGCCGCGCCTACGGCGCTGGCCGAGCGGCGCAGCGTGACGCGGCGAAACACGGCAAACGGCCCGGCGTCGAGCAGCGCTTCTTCCTCGAGCTCCGGCTCGGCCAACCGCAAGCCGACGCCGACCACGAGCACCACCCAGGGAATCGCGGCCAGCGTGTGGACGATGATCGCTCCCCGCCAGCCGGCCAGCAGCACGCCGCTGCCCGCCAGCGCCGTGCACCAGCCTTGCAGGCCAAAAGCCGCCTGAGCCCCGGCGGCCTGCAGGTAGAGGGGCAAACACAACAGCGCCACCAGCGCGAGCATCGCCGGCCGACGCCCGATGGCGTCGGTCCGCGCCAGCAGGAATGCCAGCGGTGCCCCCAGCGCCACGCTAGCGGTCGACACCGCGGCCACCAGCAGCAGCGTGTTGGCGGCCAGCAGGCGCGAGCGGGGATCAGCGGCTAGCAGCGGCACGCTGACGGCCAGCACCGCGGCCGCTAGAGACCAGAAGATCGCCCGGCGATGGCGGCGGACTGAACCCATTGAGTTAGTGTACGTCGCCCAGGTAAGCCCGCCTACGAGCAGTGCGCGAGCCGACACGCGGTTGGCGGGTTCTGGGGCGGCCGATTCTCCGCTGGCGAGATTTCGGCCGATTTGCTACAAGGGCGGCCTCATCTCGGGGCGGCATTGTCGCCCCCCAAGCGCCGGCGATTCACCTCGTACCCTCGCATGCACGGTTCGCGGCACAACCTGGCAGCCTTGGCGATCGGCCTGTGCCTGGCCGCGGTGTCCGGCTGCGCAGACGGTCGAAAACGTGGCAGACCTGTTCTCCAGGGAGCCGAAGAGCGAATACGTGAGCCACGTCAAGACGCCCGACGACCGCATCAAGGAGTACAAGGAGCTGGCCAAGAAGGCCAAAAAGAAGACTTCCACCGAGCAGCAGGAAGTCGTGACCCGCTTGTGCCAGGAGCTGCAAAACGAGAGCGAGCCTCTGCTGCGGCGGCACATTCTGCGCACCTTGGCGGTTTACCCTCAGGACGAGGCGGCCGCGGCGATCGTCGGCGCCTTGTCGGACCATGACCTCGAGACACGGCGCGCTGCCTGCCGCTTCCTGGGCGAGCGCGGCGGGCCCGATGCCGTGCGTGAGCTGACGCGAGTCATCTCCAGCGACACCGATCTGGACGTGCGGCTGGCCGCCGTACGGGCCATGGGGCACACTAAGGAAACCACCGCCCTGGCGCCCTTGGCCGAAGCGCTGGCCGACGCCGATCCGGCCATGCAAGCCCTCGCACAAGAGTCGCTGACGGCCGTCAGCGGTCATCATTTCGGCGACAACGTGCAGGCCTGGCGCGAATACGCGGCCACGGGCAAGAGCGACGCGCCGGAAGTCAGCCTGGCCGAGCGTATTCGCCGCAGCATCTATTAGGCGCGGCGTCCGGGCCGGATCACGCGCGACGAACGGTGCCGGCCGTGCGGCTGGCCTGAAAGCGCTGTTCGCGCGTCCGCAAATCTCGCCGTCGGCAGCGATCTTTGCGCGCTGGCATTCGCTAAAGACGGCACGCTTTTCTTAGCCCGCACATCGCGCGAACCGTGCACGACGGTGCTCGGTGCCAGGCGGACCGCACGGTAAAGGCGTTCCCTTCCGGACGACTGAAAACCGGCAGCCGGCGGCGGCGGCGAAAACGGTTCAAAGCCGTGATCAAAGTCGGCGCGCCGCTCCGATAGAAATACTCCGACGGGCCACCGGGGGCGCTGATCGGGTGCCGCCGGCAGACGCTAGGGTCCGTGCTTCCGGCAAAGTCATCCTGGCCGCGACAGTCCACCCTGAAAGAGCCACCATCGAGCCCCGCGAGGAGTTTGAATGCGTCCTTCGTTTGTAAGCCAGCCGTGGTTCATCTACGCCGTCCTCTCGACGTTCACGTTGGTTGCCTGCCCGCTGGCGGTGCTGATTGCCTCGGACTGTTTGAGCGGCGACCCTCGCGAGGCGCTGGTCGGGCTGGCCGACGGCGCGACGAGCACGCTGGACGTGCACCTGGCCGAGCCCCACCCTCCGACCGATTTCCAATCGGCATTGCGGGCGCCCGCGGCGCGCGAGCTGCCGGCCAATCCCTGGTCGATGGCGGCGCCCCCGATCGAGCGCGTGCCGGTGTTCAACCCGGTGTTGAACCCGCCGCGATACCATGCGTCGAATCTCAACCCGCCGTCAGCGCTGGCCACGGGCTCGTCGCTGCCGGCGGTTAACAGCCCCGGATTCGTCGCGCCGGCGCCCGGATTGTCTGGCGCGTCGAGACCAGGCTATAGCGTGCCCGGCATGAGCCCGCCGGCCTTGGCGCCGCGGAGCACGAAGACCGGCAGCTACTCGTGGCAGTCCCCGTATGGGCAGGCGACCCCGACGCTCGGCGGTGCGCCGTCCGCGCCGGCGACTCCCGCCGGACCGCTGAAGGCCTCGGACCTGACTGGCCTGCGCGACAAGATTCAGCAAGTGTTGGCGATGTACTATCCGCGCGATCAGAACACGCGCGACAACAATCCCTGGGAAGTGATCCACGCCATCGTCGCCTACGGCGTCGACCAGCAACTGTTCCGAGGCGGCCCGGGCGGCGAAAAGGTCAATGCCATCGCCTGGCTGTGCTACAACTACCCGTGTGCCGGCTACCAGATGTTCCTGCTCAACGGCGACAAGATCGAGGGCCGCCGGGGCGTGGGCGTGCAAGGGCACGCCGGCCAGTTCCTGGCCTATATCGCCCAGTCGCACCTGAAGAGCGACTACCCGATGATGGTCGGCGGCAAGCAGTTCACGCTGGCCGACCTGATCGAGCAGGAAAAGGCAAGCTGCGTGGCCGGCGAGGAGCTGACGTTCAAGCTCATCGGGCTGTCCCACTATCTCGATTCCGATGCCACGTGGTTCACGCCCGACGGGCAGGAGTGGTCGATCCAGCGGCTGATCCAGGAGGAGCTGAAACAGCCGATTCGCGGGGCGGCCTGCGGCGGTTCGCACCGGCTGATGGGCTTCAGCTATGCCATCTCCAAACGGCTGCAGCGCGGCAAGCCGATCGTCGGCGAGTTCGCCCGAGCCCAGGCCTTTGTCAGCGGCTATCACCGCTATACGTTCAGCCTGCAGAACCCCGACGGCAGCTTCAGCACCGAGTTTTTCGTTCGCCGCGGCGACAATCCCGACCTGAACGCGCGGCTCAATTCGACCGGCCACATCCTGGAGTGGATCAGCTTCTCGCTGACCGACGAGGAGCTGCTCGACCCGCGCATGGTGCGGGCCGCCGACTACCTGGCCAATCTGATGCTCAACAACAGCACGATGACCTGGTCGATCGGGCCCTTGGGCCACGGTCTGCACGGCCTGGCGATCTACCACAACCGCGTCTTCAAGGACGCGGAGTTCTCGCCCAGCCACCTGCTCGTCGAAGGCCAGGGGGAAGCAGCCCGTGAGTGCGCTTCGCCGCGCCAATCTCGGAGTAGTCGCCCGCTGCGAGGCGCGGTCGGCTCGACCGCGCCGCGTGCTTGGCCGGCGTCGCGTCGTTGGCGTTGCCGAAGCTCTCGAAAAGCCTTACGATTGCGGTGCCATCGCACCTAGCGCGCGGCCTTTCTTGGCACGGCGCCGAAAGCGGCAGCCAGTTCGCACGATGAAAACGTTTCGCTTTACCGAACAATTCGAGATGATTTTCGCGGCTGCCGCCACGCTCTCGCAGGCAGCCGACGCCGACGCGATCATGCTGTTGCTCGACGGGCCAACCGACTGGGAACAGCTCAAGGCCCACGCCGGCGAAGAGAAGATTCTCATCGCGGCCGACTTGCCCGATCAACTCGAAGGCGCCGCCGACGCCGGGCTGGCCACGGTGGTGCTCAAGATGCCCGAAGCACCGGTGCACGAGAAGCTCACGCAGGCGCTGCTGGAGGCCGTGGCCGACGACATCCTGGCGGCCGGGGCCCAGGTGGTGGCGCTCTACAGCGGCTTCGAGGCCGGCACGATCGACTCGGTCAGCCTGATCCACTTGGGCGAGCACCTGGGACAGTTGACGGCCCGCGACCTGCGCCAGTTGGAGACCCGGGTTCCGCTCGATACGCTCAAGACGGTGGTCGACATGGCCGTGGAAATCGGCCGCGAGGGGCGCGAGGGCAAACCGGTGGGCACGCTGTTCGTCGTCGGCGACGCGCGCAAAGTGCTGGCCAGCAGCCATCCGGTCGGCTTCGACCCGGTGAAAGGCTACAGCCGGCAGGAGCGCGACCTCGACGACCCGCGGGTCCGCGAGGGGATCAAGGAGATCGCCCAGTTGGACGGGGCGATTGTCGTTTCGGCCGAGGGAACCGTCGAGGCCTCGGCCCGCTACATCGATGCCCCGGCCGATAACATCACGCTGCCCAAGGGCCTGGGGGCCCGGCATTGGGCGGCGGCGGCCATCAGTCGCAAGACGAACGCCGTGGCCGTGGCGGTGAGCGAATCGAACGGCACGGTGCGGATCTTTCAGAATGGCGTCGTGGTGCTGCGCGTCGAGCCCTTCCGCCGGCCCATGAAGTGGAAGGACTTCGAATACGAGCCGCCGCCGGCCGAATAGCCGCGGCCGGCAACGCAACCCGCCGCATGCGCCGTCCAAACCGCTGACTGTCGCGAACGCTTGCGGCTTGGCATGCCCCGCCGCGGGCTCCGCGACTAGCACGCCGGCCCGCCCAGAATCTCCTCGACCAGCCGCCGCGGCGCCCCGATGTCGCAAACGTGCACCGTGCCGGTGTACTGCTGGGCCCCGGCAGCCAGGAACCCGCTCTTGGGGGCCACGAACGTGCACGTATGCCGAGCCTGAATCGTGTGAAAGGCCGCCTGGCCGGTGTCGCAATCGAGTCCGCTGGGCAGGTCGACCGCCAGCGTGGGCACGCCGCTGGCATTGATGGCCTCGATCGCCCGATCGAAGGGAGGCCGGGGATCGCCCCGAGCCCCGGTTCCCAGCAGCGCGTCGACAATCCACGCACAACCGGCCAACTCGCCGGGCAAGGCGTCGACGACGGGGCGAACAATCGGCACGCCGCTGCGCTCGAGCACGTGGAAATTCAGAGCCGCGTCACCGCGAAGCCCGCTTGGATCGGCCAGCAGCACCATGCGCACGGCAAATCCGCGCAAGTCGAGATGGCGGGCGGCGACAAATCCGTCGCCGCCGTTGTTGCCGCCACCGGCGCAGACGACGACGGGTCCGGCGATGCCCAGCGCCGCCAGGCGGTCGGCGAGGCCGCGGCCGGCGTTCTCCATGAGCATGACGCTAGTCATGCCGTAGACCTCGACGGCCTGGCGGTCGATCTCGCGCGCCTGTTGTCGCGTGATCGTGACGGTCTTCATAGTCTGCACCTTCGGAATGGCCGGCTTGGGCGGCACGGCGCTTCAGGGCCGCCGCAGGCGCTGGCAACGGCCCTCGGCAGGCGCGCTCGTCACAGAGGCGCGCGACGGTCGCGGCTTGAAAGCGGCCGACGCATTCGATAGCTGGATCATTTCCCTCACGTTCGGCAGTCGATTTTCGCCGCCGGGCGTGCGCACGCCATTTTATGCGAAATCGCCGGCGGCTGTCTGCCGATCGCAATGCATGGGAAACGGGACGGTCGCCGCGCAGGCGTTCGCCGGTGACGTTCGCGCCGCCGACCCCCCGCGTCCAATCAATACGCGACTGGGACATTCAGAACGGATCAGAGGGCCAAACTCATGATTGCACGCTATGGGATACTCTTGCTCGTTGCGGCGGCGCCCTTCGTGGCGCCGCCGAATACACATGCTGCCAGGATGCCGCGTCGGGAAATCCGACAAATGCCGATTTTGGAGCGCCCCTCGCGGGTTGGACATATCTACGGCAACGCCGTACGCCGTAACAACTCTCGCTAGCGGGCGATTTTTTTCACCGGCCCGCGCCGCCGAACGCGGGCCACAACCTGCGACCAAATCACGAACAACCGCCAAGCCCGGGTCGCTTGGCGGTTTTTTAGTGCGCCCGGCGGCTCAATCGATCTCGATCGGCTCGCGCTGCTGCTGCTGGCGCGGGTCGATGGCTTTTAGCACCTCGGCCGTGGGCTGCATCAGCGACGGCCGAAAGCGGCTGCCGTAGAAAGCCCGGTACATGTCCCACGTCGTGTTGCGGGCGATCGCCGCGAAGTCGCTGAACAAGAGCGTGGCCGGCCGGTGATTGGCGAAGGCCGCCTCGCCGGCCTCGATGGCCGCCCTGCGGACGCGGTCGCGATCGGCCGGGTGCGTGTCGAACCAGCCGGTCTTCGTCTCCCGCTGGTGCCTCTCGATCAAGGCAAGCAGCTCGTCGGACAGCCCCGCGTCTTCCAGCAGCATGAGCTGCGGCAAGTCGTCGGGCATCCGGCCGTGATCGATCAGTTGGCCCAAGTCGCGCAGCGCGGCCTCGTAGGCCACGCGCAACCGTGCCAGCCGCCGCGTGGTCGACTCGAACCCCGCCGCCCCGACCAGCCGGGCCTCGTGCGCGTCGGCGTGAAACTCCATCTGCCGCAGCATGAAGCCGCTGGCCGCGTGGCCGACGACCATGAACAGCCAAAGGATGCCGCGCGACAGATAGACGCACAATTGTGATATTCGCAAGATCCAGCCCACGCGAACGTCCCAGTCGTTGGCGGTCTCCTTCGAGCCATTGGTCCCAGCCGTCGCGCTCGTAGACCACGCGGACGAACCAGTAGTTGATCGCGCGCACCAGGTACGTCAGCCGCAGGCCGGTGCCCTGCGTAAAGTGGCCGAATTCGTGTGCCAGCACGCCGGCCAGTTGTCCCGTGTCGAGGCCCGCGACCAGCGGTGCGCCGATCCGCAGGACCAGCCGTTTGCCCACGGGCGACTCGAGCCCTGCCGCGGCGTTGAGCTGGAAGTCGATCTCGATTCGCGCCGGGGTCCGCGCTCCGACCGCCTGGCACAACCGATCGACGAAGGCGAACAACAGCGGCTCGCCCTGGCGAGTCAGCGAGCGCGTGCGGCCGCCGCTGGCCGAGCCGGCAAAAAGCGGCTTGAGCAGGAACAGCACCAGGATGCCGCCAGCCGCCACGGGTGCGACGTACAGCAACGCCGCCAACAGCCGTGCGCGGCCCGTACCCATCTCCAACAGCGCGGCATGGTGTGCGCAGTGGTAGTAGACGGCCGATGCGGCCAGGCCGATGACCCCCAGGTAGGCCAAGGGCAGGAGAATCATGACCAGCGCCGCGAACACGATTCCCAATCGATAGAGGAGCGACACCTTGACCCGGGCAATATCGTGGCGAAAACCACCCAACAGTTCGCGCCCGAAGGCCGCCTTGTTGCGCATGAGCGCGATCGGGGCCGTTACGGGCGGCGCGGCCACGTTCGGAGCCGCCGCGACGGCGCCGCCGGCCGCGCGGCGCTTGGAGGCGGCCCGCGGTAGCAACGGCGCGGCGGCGGCCGTGGGGGGCGACGCCGTAGTCGACGCGCTTGCCTGAGCTGCCGCGGTGTCCGCCGTAGCGGGCACTTGGAGGGACGCCTTGCACTTGGGGCAGGCTCCCCGCTTGCCGGCGAACTCGTCCTTGACCGCCAGCACGGCCTTGCAGAGCGCGGCATTGCAAACGAATCGCCACCCGAGCGCCCCCCGGTCTTTAACCGCCTGCCACGTGCAGGCCAGTATAGTCCCCGCGGGCGCATGCCCGAAATGATTTTCGCCGCCAATTCGCGGTGCGCCGATCTCGATCGCAGCCGCCGCAAAAAAAAGCGGGTGGCCGCGATCGACCACCCGCGAAAACACTCGACGCGTTGCGCCAAGATCCAGCCGGCGCACGAATCACGGGGGCCAGAACCAGAAGGTGAAGCCGGTCGCGCCGATGGCTTCGAACAACGCCCCGCGGAGACTCAGCGGGAACGGTTCGATCATGAACGGAGCACAACTGCCCGGCCGGTAGTAGCCCAGCGAGTAGATGCACTCCAGGGCGGCGGAGGACCCCATCTTGTAGGGCAAGATCGGAATCGACACGAAGAAGTGGGCACCCGACAGGAACGGCTGCACCACGGGATTCCAGGAGTGGCCGTAGCGCTCCAATTCGGCATCTTCGAAGTACAGCGGCTTGTGGCAGACCCCGGTCGCCTTCCAGGTGAACGTCATCGGCGCGAAGTGACGGCCGTCGTAGGCGGCGCCGTACAGCGGGCACTCGCAGGGAAAGTCTTCATTCTCGATGCCTTCGATCCGCAGCCCCACGACGATCTGGCGAATGTCGCGGGCCTCCATTTCGCGGCCAATGCGGCGGCACTCGGACTGATACTCTTCGCAAGTAATGGCCCCGGGCGTGCTCAGCCCCTCGAGCAGTCCTTGCGTCGACGGCTCCTCGCCGCGGGGCGGTTCGGGCACGTTGTCTTCGAACGGCGGCGGCTCGGCACGCAAGCTATCGGCCGCGGGCGGCTGGCCAGCGTCGGGCGCCGGCTGGGTTCCGGGAGCGGCAAAAGGATCGGACGGCGCTTCCTGCTTTCCCGCGTCGGCACGGGCCGCCTCGGGATCGTCAAAAGGATCGACCAGCGGCTGATCGGAGCTGACTTGCAGGATCGCGTCGCGCAAGCGCGCTCGGTGAAGCAGGCGCAGGCATGCGCCCGACGGTGCGCTTGGCCGAGCGCGATGCGGCGCTGCGGGTTCGCGCACCGCCGCGGCAGTCTGCCGGACCGCGGCATCGACGTTTTGTTTGGCGACGATGCCGCGCGGCGCCATTTGAGTTTCGCGGCCGTGGCCACGCTTGGCGCTTCAGAGGCCGCGGCCACGGTGGCCGTCAGCGACCCGGCCACCAGCACCGCCGCCAGCAGCCAGCCGCGCTGGCTGGCCCGGCCATCGGACGGCCGGCCGCGGCGATCAGCCGCCGTAGCTGTCGCCAGCGACGTATTGGGTGCTGTAGTTGGACGCTTCCTGCGTAATCGCGATGTCATGAGGATGACTCTCCCGTACGCCCGCGGCGGAGATCTGGATGAAGCGGGTATCGGTGCGCAGTTGTTCGATCGTCTGCGTGCCGCAATACCCCATCCCTGCCCTGAGTCCGCCGACGAGTTGATAGACAAAGCTGCTCAAGGGTCCCTTGAAGGGGACCCGGCCTTCGACTCCTTCCGGCACGAGCTTGCCTGGCCTGCGTTCGCTGCCGCGTTGGCGGTAGCGTTCGCTGGAGCCCTGCATCATCGCCCCGAGCGATCCCATGCCCCGATAGACTTTGAAACTTCGCCCCTGGTAGAGAATCTGCTCGCCGGGACTTTCCGACAATCCGGCCAGCAGCCCGCCGATCATCACGGCGTGCGCCCCGGCGGCCAGCGCCTTGGTCAGGTCGCCCGAGTAGCGGATGCCGCCGTCGGCCACGATGGGCACGTCGTGCTTGGCCGCCACCTGCGCGGCTTCGAAAATGGCCGTGATCTGCGGCACTCCGACGCCGGAGATGATCCGCGTGGTGCAGATCGACCCCGGACCGATGCCCACTTTGACGGCGTCGGCGCCGGCGGCGATCAGATCCTTGCAGCCTTCGGCGGTGGCAATGTTTCCGGCGACCACGTCGATGTTCCAGCGTTCTTTGAGTTTCTTGACGGTCTCGATGACGTTGGCCGAATGGCCGTGCGCGCTGTCGACCACGAGCACGTCGACGTCCTTTGCTAGCAGGCTTTCGGCCCGTTCGTAGTCGTGCACTCCGATGGCGGCACCGACGCGCAAGCGTCCCTGTGCATCCTTGCATGCATTGGGAAACCGCTTCATCATGTCGATGTCTTTGATCGTGATGAGTCCGGTCAGCGTATATTTTTCGTCAACCAGCAAAAGTTTCTCGACCTTTTTTGCCATCAAAATCTTCTCAGCTTCCTCAAGCGTTACGGTCCCCGTCGCCGTAACGAGGTTTTCGCGCGTCATCACGTCGGAGACTCGCAGCTGAGTATCTTCGAGAAATCGCAGGTCGCGGCGGGTGATGATGCCCGCCAGCTTGCGGTCGGCCGTGGTGATCGGCACGCCGGAGACGTTGTGCTGATCCATGACTTCGCGGGCCCGCCCGACGCTAGCATCGGGGGGCAGCGTCACGGGATCGGTGATGATGCCGTTGGCGCTGCGCTTCACCTTGTCGACTTCTTCGGTCTGGCGCTCGATGGACATGTTCTTGTGGATCACGCCCAGCCCGCCCTCCTGGGCCAGGGCGATGGCCATTTCGTTCTCGGTGACCGTGTCCATCGGCGAGCTGAGGAGCGGAATGTTGAGCCTGATATTCCGCGTCAGCCGGGTGGCGACGTCGACTTCGGCCGGCACGACGGTGCTGTAGCGCGGCTCGAGCAGCACGTCGTCAAAGGTAATGCCCAGGGAAGTGAGTTTATTTCGCACGGATTCGGCCTCCCGGGATGACACAAGGTGAATCCAGGATTATGAGGCCGAAAGGGCACATTGGCAACGCACGGGGCTGCCAAAATCGCTGCCCCAGGATGAGCGGAGGGCACGACCGCGCGTGTCAGGGAAAACCTGGAACACGCGCAGAATTCCGATCGCGAGAATCACCAGGCACGCCCGCAGCGAATCGAGTCGTCTGCCGACGAAGTGATCCCTGAAGGCCCTGCGACGATGGCCAGCTAGGGCGTCGATTCGCCCCCGGGCGACTGCGGAGTCTCGGGCCGGGGTGCTTCAACCGCGGGCACCGGCGAACCGGAGGTCAACTCTCGGGAGGCCGACGGCGGGGATTCGAGCGGATCCAATCCCTCCCACAACTCCTGCCAGTTCAGCGTTCGCACCAGCCCGACCACGTAGAAGATCGCCGCCAGCGAAAGCATGCCGATCGCCGCGAAAATCCCCCAAGAGATATACCGGCGCCAGTCGATGCGGCGGCCCAGACGCCGCGGCCGCATCGTGTACGACGTCGATGACCCGGTCGAGGGCAAGTCGGGCATGATCGGCTCGAAGTCGAGGGCCACCTCTGCCGACGGTGCGACGGTGGCAGCCATCGTTTTGGCGGTTGCCGCGGACGAGGTCGCTGGCGCCGGCCGTGGCGCGGCCATGGGCGGCGATACGATCTTGGCCGGCGTCACCGGACTGCGCCCTGGGCACGGCCTGGCCCACGGGCATGGCGGTCATTGGCTTGGCGCTGTCGAGTTTGGCCCGCAGCTCGCGGTCGTAGCTGGCCTTTTTTTCGGTCGTCAGCAGGCAGAGCCGCGCGGCCGACAGCTCGTTGAGAATCTGCTGCGACAGCGCCCCGTGCTTGCCCGATTGGAAGGTGCGGACGTGGGCCATCTGGCGGTCGGCCGCGTGGTCGATCACGTCCAAATCGGCTTCGAAAACCGTGATCCCCAACAGTCGATAGTGGTTGGGCGGCTGTTCGGCCGGGGGAATGCCGAGCCAAACGTGGTAGCCGTTGAACGTGTCGGGGACGCCGGACATGGAGCGGAACTCGAAGGCGGGGCGAGTGGAATGCGGCCCTGCAAGATGCAGCCGTCTATTATAGAACCCCGCCAACGGGGTTCAAGTTCGACTCGGGCAACTCCTCGCAACGAGGCAAATTAGGCGGCTACCCGATTTACCGCGTCCGCTTCGTGCGCCGCGAGGGTCGCCGCAGCGGTTCGCGACTGGCCGACTCGTCTTCCAAGCCGTAGCCCACCAGTTCCAGCGTGCTGCGGCGCACGATCCGCCCCTTGGGATCGAGCTTGCGAGAACTTTGCGAAACCACTTCGCCGGGCACCTCGGGAACGTGTTCCGCCCAGGTCGTCGTCACGCCGTGCTCGTTCTTCTGCACCGTGCGCACGGCGTAGCCGGTCTGGATGCCGTCGAGCACGAGCACGGGCTTGTCGAGCGCGGTCACTTCGCTCGTCGCTTCCTGCGTGGTGCGGCCACTGGCCGCATCGATCGTCGTGGTTTTGCGCTTGAGCACGACGGGCGTGGGGTGATTGGCAAAACTGATCTGGGTGACGTCCTTGCCGGCGCCGCTGGCGACTTCGATCTCCTCGCTCTGGCAAGGAATCTCGCGTCCCTCGACGACGACCGTTTCGCCACCCAGCTGCTTGACCGACACCGTCTGGCCGATGCTCTCGCCGGCATAACCTTGCTTGACGACCTGTGGCTGGCTGGGGATCTTCTGGCCGGCCACCTCCATCGTGACTTCCATGCGGAGCGTGACGCGCTCGGGCGTGACTTCCTCGAGCGTGGTCTTGCTGTCGGTGGTGCTCGAGTTGGTGAGCTTGCCCTGCTCGTCGAACGTTTCGGTGACGATCACGACGCGCCGCCACGAACCCTTGGCAAAACGTCCCCAGGGATGGCACTGTTGCAGGAGCGAGGGCTCGGCGGAGCGCGCCGGCGGCGGGCACAGCATCGAAACCAGTGCTGCTGCCAGGCATGCGGCGGTCAAGCGTCGAACGCCCAAGAGACGAACCTCGCCGAAGAAGTCGGAAAAACAGCCGTTTCGAAACGCCCGAATGCCCAAGTATCGAGCGCCGTGCCGTGGGAATTGTGCCCCTATCATAGGTTCGCCGCAGCCGGCGGTACATCCCTGTCTTAGCGTACTGACCACGCCGTTCTGTCATACGGGGTGTCGGTGCCGGCTGGTCCAACAGCACGAAATCACGGGTGTCTGCTACGCAGCCGCCCGCGCCACCCGTTGCTAGTCCCTGACGACTAAGCGTGGTCGGCCCAGTAGTTGGACGACCAGCAACGCGGCCGCGTCACAAAAGAAAAAGAAGCCGAATCCCGCTCGCCTTGCGGCCAGCGGCGAGCCTGGCGATGGGCGAGCGCCAGGCCTGGCCGACGGCTCGATCGAGCACTGGCGAGGTAGAAGTTGCCGGCAGGGTCCGATCGAGGTCCGGCGTCGCGGGGGATCTGCCCCATCAGCCGGCCGCGGCCTGCTCGCCGGCGCCGGCCCGCGCCGCCGGGGCCAGCACTACCAGGGCGGCGCCGGCCATGATCGCCATGTCGGCCACGTTGAAAATGCCGGTCCGCAGCGGTCCCAGGCCGACGTTGAGAAAATCGATCACCAGACCATCGAATCGGACGCGATCGATCAGGTTTCCCACCGCGCCGCTGACCAGCAGCCCACAGCCGGCCAGCCGCCAAGGCGACATCCGCCGACCGACAACCAGCGCCGCGGCGATGCCGACCGTGAGCAGGCCATTGACGCCCACCAGCAGCACCCACCGCATGGCCGGGCCGAGCTGCCCGCCGACGCCCAGGAAGGCACCGGGATTCTCCGCGTATTCGAGCCGCAGAAGATCGCCGCAGAAGCTTTGGGCCTGCCGTCCCTTGAGCCGCTCGATGGCCAGTCGCTTGGTGGCCTGGTCGCAGCCCAGGCACGATAGCAGGATAGCCGCGACCGCCAGGGGCCGTATCGCCGCACGCGCCAGCATAACGTAGTCCTCCATGCCGTCAAAAGCGCGGCGAGGGTAGCATTTCGGCCGGCTCGCGCCAATGCAAGAAGCAATTGGATCCAATTGCATTTCAATTGCATGGCGAGCCCCGGGTGTCAGCCCGGGGATTCTTAACGGCAGCGGACGGCGTCAATCGAAGAACGGCGTGAATCCAACAAACGACGGTGCTTCACCGCCAGTCGATCCCGCTGATCTCGCTCACCGCGCGGTCGAGCTTCAACTCGCGGTAGTTGCCGCCGTCGGGGTCCATGATGGCGATGCGATGATTGTGATTTTCGCCGGCGCGCATTACTTGCGCCCTTGCTCGTCGAGAGTCCAATCGAACAACACGACCGCCACGCGCTTGCCGTCGGGCGACCAGCCGACGTCTTCAGGGCACGTCAATTCTTTTTCCACGAAGGCCACCTGCACGTTCTTGCCGTCGGCGTCGGCCGTGCAGACTTTCAGCTTCCGCGCTTCGCGCCGCAGGAAGACCAGGCGCTTGTCGTCCGGCGAGAAGCGGCCGTGGTAGTCGCTCTGCTTCATGTGCGTGATCATGGTCTTGCGCGACTTGCCGGGCAGCACGGTGTACATGCCCTGGCCGCCGAGCGACGTTTCCATCAGCCGCAAGTCGCTGTGATGGGCGCAGTCGACCACGCGCTCGCTGTCGGGCAAGTCCAGCGGTTCGGTCTCGGACGTTTCAGGGTTGACCAGGGAAAGGGAGTTCCGCCACCGCTTGCGATCGCTGTCATGCACCCCGGCGGTGACGATCACGCGCGAGCCGTCGCGCGACCAGACGGCCCGCGGTGCGCCGTCGCCTGCCCAGACTTTTATCGCCGCGGTCTCGGGTTCGAGCTTCTTGACCCACACCTCACCGTCGGTCTGCGTCGAGTTGGGATCGGTCCGCGGCACCATGGTCCAATAGGCGACCCACCCGCCGTCGGGCGAAACGCGCGGGTCGAGCCCGTTTTTGGCCACCGTTTCGCACGCGCCACTCTGCGGGTCGACGGCCACGACCTCGCGGCCAAACGTGGCGCCGTCGTGAAAGAAGATGCTCGCGTAGATTCGGCCCTGGGGATACGTGTTCTCAGGCGGCTCGGCACAATCTGCTGCCGTGGCGGCAAGAGCGACGATCAGCGTGGCGCTGTACTGGCGAAGCCAGTGGCACACGAGAAGGCACGCGGGGAGCATGACTCCGCGGCGTTGTTTCGAGGCGTTCATTTCTTGTTGGCTCCTGCTTGCGGCACGGCGACGATGTCGTATACCCGCACGCGCTCGTTGGGAAATTCGAACCATTTGCTCTTGGCGACGTCCTTGAGCGCACCGCCGCTGGCCAGGATGCGCTTGCCGTCGTAAGAAAAGATGGCCTTGGTGAACCAGCCCTCACCGGTGGCGCGGCTCAGCTCGCGGCCGCTTTCGGCATCCCACAACCGCAAGCTGCGATCGAAGCTGGCGCTGGCGATCAGCCGTCCGTCGGGCGAGTAGGCCAGGCTGGCCACGACGTTCGTGTGGCCCGGCATCGTGCGCAGCAATTTGCCCGTGGCCACGTCCCATTCGCGCAGGGAGTTGTCTTTCGACACGTCGACCGACATGTCGCTGCGCTTGCCGATCAGCGTGCCGCCCGTGCCGCTCGCGATGCGCCGCCCATCGGGCGAGAAGGCGACCGACCAGGGCGTGTCGGGATGCTCCATCGAGCGCAGCGCCGCGCCCTTGGCGTCCCACAAGTACAGCTTCTTGTCGCCCGAGGTCGAGGCGATCATCCGGCCGTCGGGCGACAGCGCGACCTGCTTCAAGTCTTCGGCATGGTGAATCCGCGTCAGCTCGTCGCCGCTGGCCACGTCGAACACGCACACGTTCTTGTCGATGCCGGCCGAAACGAGCCGTGCGCCGTCGGCGGAGAAGGCCAGCGAAATGACCTGCGCCGTGGCGGAACTCGCGCACGATCGAGCCGTCGTCCAGATCGAGCAGTTGCACGTCGCCCCCCAGGAACTCGGCGCAGGCGGCCCGCCGCCCGTCGGGCGCCACGGCCACGAAGATACCCGGCACGTTGATCTGGCTGACGACCTCGTCGTCGTCGATATTCCAGACCTGCATGCCGCGATGCGACATGTCGCCGCCCAAGAACGCCGTTCGCCCGTCGGGCGAGAGTCCCAGGCTGTAGACGGTGCCCCCCTTGTCGTGCGCGCGGACCAGCTTGAGCTGCACGCCGCCGCGCTCCAGAGCCAGGGCCGGGGCACCACCCGTCGAGCGGGAGCTGGCAAAGGCCAGCAGCTTGCCGTCGGGGCTCCAGGCCGGCTCGCGGTTGTCCCCTTCCTGACCGGGAATCGCGCGCGGCGCGTCGTCGCCATCGGGGCTGAGCAGGTGCAGGCGGTACGCCTGCTGCTGTTTGTCGAACAGGCTCACGGCCAGCGTCTTGCCGTCGGGCGACCACGACAAGCCGCCGTGCAACTCGCCGCGCAAGCGGATCTTGACGCCGCGTTGCGCCCCTGGGCATTGACGATCGCCAACTGCCGGTGCCCGTCTTTCTCGACGACCACGGCCAGCCGCTTGCCGTCGGGCGACCAGTCGCAGCCGACCGCCTCGCCGAGTTCATCGCCAGAGAGCAAATTGCGCGTCGTGCCGGTCACCACGTCGAGCAGCTTGAGCGGCGCGAGCGAAACGATCTGGCTGCCGTCGGGCGACCACCGCGGCGCGGCGCCTTCAGCCAACCAACTGCCGGCCTTGCCGTCGGCGTTCTGCACCCAAATGCTCTTGGCCCCGACGTTGGGCACTTCGTAGACGAATTGCTTGTCGTCGGGCGACCAATCGGGCATGGCCCCGGCGCCAGGTCGAGCAGGTCGCGGCCCGTGACGTCGATCGTCAGAGATCGCGTGGGCTTCGAGCTGGTGGCCGTAAAGGCCAGCTTCTTGGCATCGTGCGACCAGCGCGGCCAGCCGAGCCCCTTGACCTGGCCCAGGGCTTTGAACGCTTCGACGTAAGCGATTTTGCGCACGTCGCTGCCGTCGGGCTTCATCACGAATATCGATCGCGGTGCGGAGTTCGCGTCGTCCGCCGCGGCCGCCCTGCTCGCCAGCCCGATGCACGGCAGCAGAGAGAACGCCAAAAGGATCGCCGCGGCACCGGCACGCCCGCTTCGACGCGCTTCTCGGGCCCGGCGCATCGAGCCGGCGAATCCCAACAGCGATCGTGTTTGCACGCGCATCATTTCTCCTTTGCTTCGGGTGCCACGACCTTGAACAGCCGGCACTGCTCGTCAGGATAGTCGACGATGTCGCGCACCTGGCGCGAGACGCCCGCCCCGACCACCACCTGTTTGCCGTCGGGCGAGAATAACACGCGCATCACGCCCCCTTTCCAGCCGCCGACGCGGTCGAGCTCGGCGCCGGTTTCGAGATCCCACAGGCGCACCGTGCCGTCCCAGCCGCCCGAGACGGCCGTCCGCCCGTCGGGCGCGATGTCGACCGTGTAAACGGCGTGCGTATGGCCGCTCATGGCGCGAATCAGCCGGCCGTTGGCCGAGTCCCACAGCCGCAACAGGTTGTCGTCGCCCTGGTTGATGATCAACGTCGTCGGCGAACCGACGAACGTGCCGCCGGTGCCGGTGAGGATCTGCCGGCCATCGGGCGAGACGGCCAGCCCCCAGACGGTCGCCGGATGATCGAGCGTCCGCCGCGTCTTGCCGGTCTGGGCGCTCCACAGGAAGACCTTCTGGTCCTCGCCGCAGGAATAGACTTCGCGGCCGTCGGCCGCAAACTGCGCAGCGCGTGATCCAGTTGGCATGGCCGGTGAACGAGGCGCCGCGCTGGCCGGTGGCGATGTCCCAAACGTGCAGCACCTTGTCGAGCCCGCCCGAGACCAGCCGGCGACCGCTTTTCGACACGGCCGCCGTGCGGACGGTGTTGCCGTGGTCGAACTCGGCGCTGACGTCGCCCGTCTCCAGGTCGACAATCTGCACGAGCGGGCCCAGCCAGTTGGTGGCGAAGTGCCGGCCGTCGGGCAGCATGTAAACCGAAATGCCGTTGCCGCCCAGCTCGCGCGTCGTGTTGTTGGCCAGGTCCCAGATCTGCACCCCCTCACTCACCGGATCGCCACCGAGCACCAGCCGCCCGCCGTCGGGCGTGAATCCGGCGCCGTAAACGATGCTCCCCTTGGCATGATTGACGGCAAGCTGAAGCTTCAACGATCGCCGCGGCGCCGGCAGCGGCGAGCCGGCCGGCTCGCGCCGGTCGCTGGCAAACGCCAGCCATTGGCCGTCAGGCGAGAAAGCGGGGTCGCGGTTATTGCCCTCCTGGTTAGCCAGCAGGTCGCCGGGCCCGTCGCCGTCAGGGTCGACGAGGTGGATCTTGCCGTCGACGACCACGGCCAGCCGTCGTCCATCGGGCGACCAGGCAACGGCGCCTCCCAGCGTGCCGGCCAGCCGCAGCTTTGCCCCTCCAGCGACGCCGGCGGCCGAAACGATCCACAACTCCCGCGGGCCGTCGCGGCGTCCCACGAAGGCGACTCGCTGGCCATCGGGCGACCAGCCCATGCCGGTGTAGATCTCGGCCATCGGTTCGTCGAGCAGCTCGCGGTCGGTGCCCTCGACCAGATCGAGCACCTTCACGTTCCGCCAGGCGCCGTAGAGAATCCGGCTGCCGTCGGGCGACCAGCGCGGCGAAACGCCGTCGGCCAGTCGCTCGCGCCCTTTGCCGTCGACGTTCTGCACCCACACGCCATGCCAGTCATGAAACGCCAGTTGCTTGTCGTCCGGCGACCAGCGCGGGTTGATGAACTCGGGCAGGCTGACGAGCCCCTTGCCGTCGGTGCCGACGATGAACGAACGCTGCGCGCCGCCGGGGCCGCCGGACGCGTCGAAGGCGATCCGCTGGCCGTCGTGCGACCAGTCGGGCTCGCCGTGGAGCGTGTAGCCCTCGACTTCGATCATCCGCCGGAGCTGGCTGCCGTCGAGCTTCATGACGAAGATCGCCCGCGGCGCCTCGGCGGCCGCCGCGGCGGCCCATCCTGCCGCGAGCGCCAACAGGGCCCCCACCCAAGTGCCGGCGTGCCGGGTACGACGGACGGGGCGGCAAGTCACGAGGCGCGAGTTCATCGGCGCAGCTCCCCTTGAAGTCATCGGGGCCGGCGGGCAAAGGCAATCCACTTGCCGTCGGGCGAATAGCTGGGGTCGCGGCTCTTCTCCTCCTGGCCGCCCAGCCGCTTCGGCTCGCCCGTCCCTTCCACGTCGAGCACGTGGATGTACGACTCGACCGTCATGATCAGCTTCTTGTCGTCGGGCGACCAACTGACGTGGCCGCCAAAGTTGCCGTTCATCGCGTGGCGCAACGTCACTTGTGGCTGGCTGTCGTCGGTGGCCACGATCAGCAGCTCGCGCGGACCGTTCCCCTGGCGGCGCGAGATCACGGCCAGACGCTTGCCGTCGTGCGACCAGTCGAACGAGCCGGGCCGCTGCGCGAACGCCACGTCCAGCAGCAACTGCTCCTGGCCGCTGGCCAGGTCGAGCAACTTCAGATTCCGCTCGTCGCACAGGGCCAGGCGGCTGCCGTCGGGCGACCAGCGGGGCCAGGCCCCAGACGCCAGCCATTCCCGCCCGCTGCCGTCAACGTTCTCCACCCACACGCCGTCGTCGATCGGGCCGCCTTCGCTGAAGAAGACCAACTGCTTGTCATCGGGCGACCAGTCTGCCGGGCCGCCGATGCCCAGATCGACGAGGTTCGTGCCGTCGAGGTTCACCGCGTAGCTCTTGCGCTCGGCGGTGGTGTCGTTATACGTGTCAAAGACCAGCCGCGCGCCGTCGTGCGACCAGCGCGGCGAGCCGTGCGAACTGGCCCCATCGACCTGCACGACTTTGCGCTCGCGGGCGCCGTCGGCCGTCATGACGAAGATGCCATCGTCGGCCGCCAAGGATGGCGCGACCAGCGCGGCCATTAACAATGTCGCGGCCCAGCGTCGCGCGAACATCCGCCGCCCCCCCTCTTCACGGTGCCCGGGGTTCACCCGGAACCCATTGTAATACCTTGGGCGGCCGGCAACACCCGCGGATCGCGAGGCGGCGCGGATCGAAATGCCGCCAAGCGGAGCGTGCCCGGCGGCGGCTCTAGGGGCGGACCGGATCGAGCCGCATCCAATCGCCAACCGTCTTGGGAGGCGATGGCTCGCTGGGGGCAAATAGCGATTGCAGGAAGCCGGGCTCCGGCGGCTTCGCCTTTTTCGAGCGGCGAGAGCCGGTGCCGGATCGCTCTGCCAACGTCGAGCTCTTCTTCGCGACGAACAGGTTCTTGGTGCTGGACATCAGCCGCTTGGGAGCCGAGGTGAACGTGGCGATGGCGCGCGACGCCTTCGACGGGCCCGCGGCGTTCGTCGTTTCGGCCGAGGCTTGTTTGTGCCCGCCCAGCCCGAACCAATGCTTGCCAGCGGCCGGTTCGTCGGCCCGCGCCGCGGCACAAACGAGCAGACTGACGGTGGCCAGCGCGATCGATTGCGAAATGCGTTTCACCGCAGGGACTCCTGCCGCGGACGTTATTCTGGCGTGCCGCTGGTCGGACTTGGGCCGGCGGCCGCCTGGAGAAGTGGGTCGTGAGGTTTGCAAAAACGGGCGAGCGTGTCCAGAGCGCTTGTCCGCATCTTGCTTTGGGCGCCTTTCGGTTGAACCCCGGGGCCCACGAAAACCGCGGAAATAGCCAGCGGGGCGTGCAACGTTCCTTGCACATAACCCCCGGCGGGCCTTAGATTAGGAAACGCTGGCGCGGCACCGCTTTGCGATGCTTGCGCGTCACCACCCAATTCGAGGGAGCGGGTGACCGTGCTGCCACGCCTGCCAATAGCACCCATCCCCGCGCGTTAGCACGAAGAACGTCTGTCCCGATATGCTCGACCAATCGATCGGTTTCATCGGCGCCGGCCAAATGGCCCGCGCTTGCCAGCGGGTTCGTCCGTTCGGGTCTGATCGCCGCCGAGCGGATCGTAGCCGCCGACCCGGTGCCTGACGCGGCCGCCGGGTTCCGCCAGGCCGTGCCCGGCAGCCGTACGCTGGCCGACAACGCCAGCGTGGCCGCCGCGGCCGACGTGCTGCTGCTGGCGACCAAGCCGCAACAGGTTCGCGCGGCGCTCGACAAGACGGCCGGCAAGGCGCTCGGCGGCAAGTTGCTGGTGTCGATCGCCGCCGGGGTCAAGCTGGCCGCGCTCGACAGCCTGGCCCCCGCGGCCCGGTTGGTTCGCGTGATGCCCAACACGCCGTGCCTGGTCGGTCAGAGCGCCAGCGCCTATTGCCCGGGACCGCGGGCCACGGCCGCCGACGCTCAGCTCGTGGCCCAACTTCTCTCGGCGGTAGGGTTGGCCTTCGCGGTGGAGGAAAAGCTGCTCGACGCGGTCACGGGGCTATCGGGGTCGGGGCCGGCGTTCGTGTACGTGATGATCGAAGCACTAGCCGACGGCGGGGTGCGGATGGGGTTGCCGCGCGACGTGGCCGCCGCCCTGGCCGCGCAAACCGTTCGCGGGGCCGCCTCGATGGTCGTCGAGACCGGCGAGCACCCCAGCGTGTTGAAGGACCGGGTCGCCAGCCCCGGCGGCACGACGATTGCCGGGCTGCAAGTGCTCGAGGCCGGCGGGCTGCGCGGATTGCTGATGGCTGCCGTCGAGGCCGCCACGCGCCGATCGATCGAGCTGGGACAACTGTGAGTCGATGTGTCTATAATCCGGTTTTCTCGTCCTGTGCCTCGACCGGCGGCTCGTCCGCGCGGGCAGGGGCTTGCCAGGGCGAACCGGCGGCAGGCGGGTTCGTGAGGGTCATGACGCGATGTCCATCTTTTGCGTAGTCGACGACAAACACGTCCCTTTGTATCGCGTGATGTGGGTCTCGGCGACGCCGCACTTCTGCGGAGCCGACGACTGCGAACGCGAGGGACAATACGAAGTCCGGCTCGAACAGGGCGAGTCCGTGTGGGCCAAGCAACAGGAACGCGACGACATGTTGCGGGCCCTGGAGACCTGGCAAGGGGGCCTGGGACCGCCCGAGGAAGAGTGGGAGCCGTGACCCGGGCGAAGCGGTCCGAGGGCGAAGCCTGTCGCCCCAGGGTTTGAGATTCGAGAAGGCTTATGTCCACGTTCGAACGGCAGGACTACAAGTGGCGCGAAACCTATTTCGTGCTGTTCGATTCCTGCAAACGCCCGACGCTCAAGAAAGTCGAACGCGTGCTCGGCGAGCTGAGCGACCGCTTCGTGCTATCCAATGCGCAGGCCGACGAGGACGGCCGCTTCGACTCGATCACGGTGATGTCGCCCGACGACTACGCGGCGGTTGACATCAGCTTCGAGTCGGGCGAGGAAGTGGTCGAGCAAGCGGCCGCATTCAGCCAGGAGCTGAAGGGGTCGGTCTGCGACGACGAGGAACGCGCGAAGCTGGCGCGGCTGCCCAAGTTCGACGCCCGCTTTGACCTGTTGCACTTCGAGGAAACCAGCGAAGAGGAGGCGGAGGCGGAAGATGAAATGGACGAGATTCTCGACCCCAGCGCGCTACTGATCGTGCTCGACGCGCTGGTCGAGCTCACCGGCGGCGTCGGCGTCGACCCGCAGTCGGGCACGCTGCTGTAAACGGAGTTTTATGCTCGCCAAGGACATCAAGAACGGCACGGTCGTCAACTACCAGGACGCGCCGTGCATCATCGAATCGGTCAGCGTGCAAAGCCCTTCGGCCCGCGGCGCCGCCACGATCTACAAGTTCCGGGCCCGCAACATCGTGACCAAACAGAAGGTCGACATCGTTCTGCGCGGCGGCGATTCGCTGGGCGAGGCGAACTTCGAGCGGCGTCCGATCAAGTTCATGTACGCCGACGCCTCGCACATGCACTTCCTCGATACCGGGGACTACAACCAGTACGCCCTGCCGCTGGCGGACATCGAGCACGAGGCCCGATTCCTGACCGACAACCTCGAGGGCTTGCAAGCGCTGATGTACAACGACGAGTGCGTGGGCCTGCAACTGCCGGTGGTCGTCGAGCTGAAAGTCGTCGAGTGCGACCCGGGCGTTCGCGGCAATTCGGCCACCAGCCGCAACAAGCCCGCCAAGCTGGAGACCGGCCTCGTCGTGCAAGTGCCCGAGTACCTGTCGCAGGGCGAGATGGTAAAAGTCGACACCCGCACCGGCGAATACCTGTCGCGGGTGTAACGCAGAAAAAAACGGTGCCAGGAGCCGTTTTCAATCCCAGCCGTCGTGGCCGGGGTCGCCGGCGCAGATCAGGCGGCGCGGCTGGCCGCTCCACCAGACCATCACGCGGCCGGCCAGGCGCTCGTCGGTCGCCAGCTCGACCACCGCGTCGGCAATCTCCTCCAGCGACGTCAATTGCTCGGGCACGCCCTGCTGGCGGCGCTCGTCGAGCGACAGCGAGTCGAAATAGCCTTGCACCTCGGGGCTGGCGACCCAGTCGGGCACCAGGCAGTTGACGCGAATCCTCTCGCTGGCCGCCAGCGGCGCAAGGGTCGTGGCCAGGCGCATTGCGCCGATCTTGGCCACGTCGTAGGCCGGCGAATTGGAATGCTTGACTCCGTGGCCCACCGCCGAAGTCGAGCCGATGTTGACGATCGCCCCGCCGCCGCGACGGCGCATCGCCTCGACGGCCCGTAGCGTGCAGTACATCGTGCCCAACAGGTCCACCTGGATGGCAGGAAACCAACCGCTGAGCTGCCCCTGGTCCGGATACGGCGCCGAGGCGTTGTTGACCAGCACGTCGACGCCGCCGTACGTCTGCTCGGCAAACTCGAACAGGCGCTTGACGTCGTCTTCGACGCCCACGTCGGCCATGATCGAGGCCGCCCGACCGCCGGCCGATTCGATCAAGCGCACCGTGGCCCGCGCGCCGGGTTCGTTCACGTCGCACACCACGACCGCGGCGCCGTCGTCGCGCCAGGCGGCGGGCAATGGCGCGGCCCGACCCGCCGCCGCCGGCGCCCGTGACGATCGCGACTTTGCCGTCTAGCTGCATGACACACTCGGCAACGAGAGCTGCTCGCGCTAGCGCTGCACGTCAGGGGACCGCGAGCGGCCTGTCTCCGCATGCTTCCGCACTGCCGGACGAGCCAGCAATGGGACGAAATGGCACCTCCAGGCATTGCACCTTCAGCGCTTGGCCTTCTTCTTGGCGGGCTTCTTCTTGGTCGAAGCCTTGGCGACCTTCTTCGCCGTGGCCTTCTTCGCCGTGCTCTTGGCAGCACTCTTGGCCGGCCTGGCGGGTTCGTTCTTGCGCTTCCCGTGGCCAAATGCTGCTTCCCAACCTTCCGAATATTTCTTGGTCGCACCCACTCGAATGATCGTCACGGCACCGCACCCTTTCCCGGCTCTGAGAAACCGTCGCCTGCTTGCCGGCTGCCCCCGTGGCGGCCGGCGTCCAAGGCCTCGACCTCTATATAGGAACAACCCGGCAGCACGGTCAAGGGGCGGCCTGCAAACGGCAGGGCAACGGGGCCGCGGCTGCCGCTGGGCATCGAAGTGCCATGGCGAAAAACGCCAGACGCCACGCCCGGCTGATCTTGCTCGAAATCGACAAACCCGGTACATCCCTGGCTCGCCGCTCGCGCTGCGCGCTTGCCAGTTGGCCGGCGCGAGCACCCCGCGGCGTCCCGCCGAACCGGCTGCCCTCGATTCATGAGCGAACCCGCCACGCCCGCCGCCGACAACCGCCCGCGAGTCGGGACCGCCTGGCTGGTCGTGCTGGCGCTGGGATTTCTGTTGCTGTTTCCCTCGACCGTGATGCGCGGCATGTCGCTCGACGGCGTAATCTACGCCGCCGTGGCCCGCAACATGGCTGTGGGCCTCGGCGACTTCTGGCACCCGCGCTACAACGAGGCCCGGGTGTTTTACGAGCACCCGCCGTTGGGCTATTTCCTGGAGTCGCTGGTGTTTCGCGCCGTGGGCGATCGGTGGTGGGTCGAGCGCATTTATTCTTCGCTGACCGCCGTGCCGCTGGTGCTGGTGATCGTGCTCATCTGGAAGCGGCTGGCCGCGGGCGAGCCGCGATTGGCCCGGCTAAGCTGGCTGCCAGTCGGATTGTGGATGCTGATGCCCGCCTGGCCTTGGATCTACCGCAACAACTACCTGGAAAACGTGCTGGGGCTGTTCGCAGCCTTGTCGGTTTACGCCTCGCTGCGGGCCGCGACTCCCTCAAGTGCGACCGATCGATCGGAAGGTTCAACGACCCCGGGCACGGCACTGCTGGACAAGCCGGCAGTGGCACCCGCAGGGGCGTCCCATCGTCCTCATTCCTGGCACTGGCTGGGCTGGACCGCACTGGCGGCGGCGGCGATCGCTGCGGGCGTATTGTGCAAGGGGCCCGTCGCGCTGTTTCCCGCCGTTTCGCCAACCTTGATCGGCTTGACGCTCGCAGGCGTGGGCTGGCGGCGGGCAGCGGCGGTGCAGGTGGCGCTGGCGGCAATGTTGATGGCCGTCGGACTGGCGTTGGCCGTGGGCGACGACTCGCGCGAGTTCCTGGCAACCTGGTATCACCACCAGGTCGTGCGCAGCCTGCAAGGCGTTCGCGAACCGGTCATCTCGCGGCTGGGACAGTTGAAACTTCCCTGGGTGTTGGGGCAGGACCTGGCCCCCTCGGCAGCCGTGGCTGCCGTTTGCGTCTGGCTGTCTCGGCGGAAACGCGCCCCACGCGGTGTCCGGCAACCTGCGTCGGCCGGCGCTGTTTGCGCTGCTGACGGCCATGAGCGGATCGTTGCCGATCATGCTCAGTCCCAAGCAAACCGGCTACTACGCGGCACCCAGTTGGCCCTTCTATTGCCTGGCGCTGGCACTGTGGTCGGCCCCCGAAATCGGTGCCATGGTGACGCGGGCCGTCGAGTGGCGCTGGCCCGAACGTTTTGGCGGACGACTGCGGGGCCTCGCGATGGGCGCGGTGGCGGCCACCGTGCTCTTCTCGCCGTTGTGGGCGGGCAGGAACTGCCGGGACCAGCGGTTGATTCACGACGTCCGCGAGATTGGCCGCGTGGCCGGCCCGCACGCGCGCCTCAATATTCCGCTGGCCATGCGCACGGCCTGGAGTCCCCAGGCCTATCTGTGCCGGATGTTCTACATCGAAGCGACGGTCGATGGTCGGCCGGGTGCCGAAGACGCACCCTACTACCTCGAACTGGTCGACAAGCCGCGCGAACTGCCGGCCGATTGCACGCCGACCGATGCCGAGCTGGCGCTGTATCGGCTCTATCGCCGCGGTGAAGCCGCCCGTTTACTGCCCGGCGACGCCTCGCGGCGCTGAATCGGCACCGCCGGCCGCGGCGACCTCCGACGGTTCGCCCAGCTCGAAGCAGGCCATCTCCTGGTCGTTGCGAATGTAGAGCCGGCCGTGGGCAATCACCGGGTGGTTCCAGGTTTTGCCGCTGACGGCCTGGAAGCGGCCCAGCTCTTCGTGCCGCTTGGGATCGGCCTTCACGAGCACCGCCTCACCGCTTTCGCTGATGACCAACAGCACGTCCTGGTCGGCAAGTAGCAGTACCTGGCCGTGCCCGTAGCGGCCTGCTTTCCAGAGGCGCTTGCCCGTTTTGGCATCGACGCAGCAGAAAATGGCTTCGTCGAAGCCGTACACGCAGTCGTCGGCCACGACAAAGTCATTGTAGGCCGGGCGCATGGCTCGCGACCGCCAGGCTTCGGCTGGCGTCCAGGCGTCGTCGACGTGGTCGATCTCGAGGCGCATCAGGCCCAGGTCCTCGCAGCCGACCAGCACCGCGCCGTCGGCGAGCTGCCGCGGCTGATCGACGCGCCAGATGCCGTTGCGCGGCGCGTCGTACTTCCACAGCAGCTTGCCGGTTGCCGGCTCGATCGCCACCAACCCCTCGTCGCTGAAAAACAGGATCTGCGGCACGCCGTCGATCGCGGCCAGTTGAGCCGAGCTGTAGCTGTTGGGGCCCGTGGCGGCCGTCCAAGCGGGCTCGCCGTCGTCGAGCTTGTAGGCCAACAGGCCTTTGTCATCCGGGCCGCCGGCAAACACGACGACCAGTCCGTCGGTCACCAGGGGCGAGCTGGAAAAGCCCCACATCGGCAAGGGCGCACCGCAATCGGCGGCGACGTCGCGCGTCCAGCGGAGCTTTCCCGTCGTGGCGTCAACGCAGTTGAGCACGCCGGTGGCGCCGTAGGAGTACAGGCGGCCGTCGGAAAAGGTCGGCGTGGCGCGGGGCCCGGCCGGCCTGGCCGTCGGAAAAGCGGACGCGGTCTTCATGGGCCCAGATTTCCCGCCCGCTGGCGGCTTCCAGCGCCGCGCAGCGCTTCGGCCTCGCCCCGCTGTTCCTGCGTGTACAGCCGGCCGTCGACGATGAGCACCGACGACCAGGCGGGGCCGATCTTGCGTCGCCAGATTTCCTTGGGCGGGTGCTCGTTCCAGTCGGTGGAGATCGCCGGCCCGTGCCACTCACCCAGGCAGTCCGGCCCGCGGAACTCCGCCCAATCGCCGTTTTGCAGGGTCACAGGTTCGGCGCCGGCGGCGAGATTTTCGGTCGCCCGCTGGGCGCGCTGGCGGACGTAGAGGTCTTCGGCCGTGGGCCGCCAGCGTAGGCTGATTTGCGCGTTGTTGCTGCCGTCGATGCCGTCGACGCGGGTCGCCAATTGGATGCCCCACACGACGACCGACAGCGCCACCATGCCCGCGCAGCGCGTGCCGGGCGACCAGGCGCTTGGCGAGCACCAGCCAAACGGCCCAGGCCGTGATGGCCAGGGGCAAGCCGAAGAAGAAGATGCCGATCAGTCCGATCGACGGATGGCTGAGCATGCCCGTAACGACTGCGCCGGCCACGACGACGAACCAGTCGAAGAACCGCTCCGACATCTCGACGCGGCGATTCAGCAGCCACCAGATGGAAAAGACGACCGCCAACAGCCGCGACGAGCCCATCGTCGTGAGGAAATTCGTCGATATCTGCACGTCGAACACGCGCAGCATCGCGACCACCGTCCAGAACAAGCCCACCAGCACCAATCCCGGCCACATTCGCGGCGCGGGACCCGCCACCGGCGGCGAAGTCTGGGTCGAGCTGGTTTCGAATGGTTCCATGGTTCACCCTCGCTCGGAGAGTCGCCGCTGAAGGCTACCGGGCGCACCGCCGGCGCTGCTTCTGGGGACACTGCCCGCCTTGCGGTAGTTCGCCTCGCGCGGCTCGATCTTGGAAATGAACGCGCGTGCTCTGCACTGGCAAGATGCCATTGCCACCCAGCCGTCTGCGCACCGGCGCAGTCCGTGATGACCGAGCCAGTGGGACACAAACTTGCTCCAACAATGTGTTAGTGTTGCAGCTTTTTATAGCGAATGCGATGGGGCTGCTCGGCCTCGATGCCGAGCCGCTCGCGGCGCTGGGTTTCGTAGGTGTCGAAGTTCCCCTCGCACCAATGGACGTAACTGTCCCCCTCGAAGGCCAGGATGTGCGTGGCCACGCGGTCCAGGAACCAGCGGTCGTGGCTGATCACGACCACGCAGCCGGCGAAGCTAAGAATCGCCTCCTCCAGGGCCCGTAGCGTGTCGACGTCCAGGTCGTTGGTCGGCTCGTCGAGCAACAGCACGTTGCAGCCGCACCGCAGCAGCTTGGCCAGGTGCACGCGGTTGCGCTCTCCGCCCGACAGGTCGCCGACCTTCTTCTGCTGATCCTGGCCCTGGAAATTGAAGCGGGCCACGTAGGCCCGGGCGTTCATTTTGCGGCTGCCCATCTCCAGCGTGTCGTGGCCGCCGGAAATCTCTTCGTAGACGGTTTTGTTCGGCGCGAGCGCGTCGCGGTTCTGGTCGACGTAGCCCAATTCGACGGTGGGCCCGATCTTGATCTGGCCGCCGTCGGGTTTTTCCTCGCCCGTGATCATGCGAAACAGCGTCGTCTTGCCGACGCCGTTGGCGCCGATCACGCCCACGATGCCGCCGGGCGGCAGGCGAAAACTCAGCTTGTCGATCAACAACCGATCGCCATAACCCTTGCTGACCTTCTGCGCCTCGACGACCAGGTCGCCCAGGTGCTTGCCAGGCGGAATCTGGATTTCCAACTCGGCGTCGCGATCCTGGAACTCCTGGCTCGACATTTGTTCGTAGGCTTTGATGCGGGCCTTGCTCTTGGCCTGCCGCGCGCGGGGGCCAGGCGAATCCACTCCAGCTCGCGCTCGAGCGTCTTCTGCCTTGCACTGGCGGCCTTCTCTTCCTGCGCGAGGCGGTTCTTCTTCTGTTCGAGCCAGGAGGAGTAGTTCCCTTCCCAGGGAATTCCCGCGCCGCGGTCGAGTTCGAGGATCCAGCCGGCCACGTTGTCGAGAAAGTAGCGGTCGTGGGTCACGGCCACCACGGTGCCTGAATACTCGGCCAGGTGTCGCTCCAACCAGGCGACGCTCTCGGCATCAAGGTGATTGGTCGGCTCGTCGAGCAGCAGCAGGTCGGGGCGCTCGAGCAGGATCTGGCACAGGGCCACGCGGCGCCGCTCGCCGCCCGAGAGGGTTTTGACGTCGGACTCGCCAGGCGGCAGGTTCATGGCGTCCATGGCGATTTCGATCTGCCGATCGAGTTCCCAGGCGTTGTGCGTTTCGATCAGGTCCTGCACCTTGGCCTGCTCGGACAGCAGCTTGTCCATCTCGTCGCTGGAAATGTCTTCGCCGAGCCGGCCGTTGATTTCGTCGTAGCGGCGCAGGATGGCGCGGGTGGGCTCGACGGCTTCCTCGACGTTGCCCCACACGTTCTTGTCGGGGTTGAGCTGCGGTTCTTGCGGCAGGTAGCCGACCGTGTAACCGGGCGACAGGGCGGCCTGGCCGTCGAACTCGCGGTCGATGCCGGCCATGATTCGCAGCAAGGTGCTCTTGCCGGAGCCGTTGCGCCCCAGCACGCCGATCTTGGCGCCCGGATAGAAGGCGAGCCAGATGTTCTTGAGGACCTCGCGCTGACCGTGCTTCTTGGTCAGCTCGGCGATTTGATAGATATATTGCGGGCCCATCGTCAACCGCAGCAGGTGGCCGTTGTGATTCGAGTCGCCGCGATCTCGCCGAGAGCGGCCTCCCCCAGCAAGGCGCGGGCGTTCGGCGGGTCGAGGTGCAGCATTTTAGAGCCGATGGGCCCGGTCGGACAGGGGCCGCGCGCCGAGAGCATGCGCCACGCCAGCAATCCGTACAACCGTTACAGCTTCCGCAGCGCGATCGGGCAGTCGGCGGCGAAACCGGCAAAATCAGCCCAGTTTCGAGCCTCGAGCCGCCGGGGCAGGTTCGCTCGTGCCTAAGGGGTAAAGTTTTCCGGCTGCGGCGAGCTTGCGCAAGTTTCCGCTTAGTCTTAGGGCTCTGAAAATGGTGTTGGGGTCTTGACGGTTGTCCGATCGTTAGCGGTGAAGGGGCATGCAACACTCGTCCGGAATCTTCGTACGTCGATCGACTCGGAAGCCGCGTCGGCATCCAAGCCAGGGGACCCCTGGCCCCGGCAGGCGTTCGACGAGACCTAACGACCGGGCGAGGCCCTTGGCTCGAACTGGCGGTGCAAGTCACAACCAACCCGATGGCGGTCAGGACGGCCGTCGTTCCCCACCACATCTTGCAGGGAGGCGAATCATGCGTGTCTTTCTTGGCCGAGCATTCGTGCTCGCGATCGGACTCCTGCTGGCGGTTTCGGCCCGCTCGCAGGACTTCAAGCTGGCCGGCGATCGGGTTGTCATTCCGCAACCGCCCGACATGTCGTCATACTACGCGCCGAGCAACGACAGCTACTTTCTCACGGGCGACACGAACGTTCCGCCGCCGCCCGACGAGCAAGCCCAGCAACAAGTCCCGGGCAACTACAATGCGGCCCCCGGCAACTGCAATGCCTGCGCGACGGCCGGCAACGCCTGCGGCTGCGGGTCGAACTTCTGCGACTCGTGCAACAGCTGTTCCGACTGCTTCGACCTGTGCCCGATTTGCAACAACTGCCCGAAGCGATCGTTGATCGTCTTCGGAGGAATGGCCTCATGGCGCGGGTGGGCGACAGCACAACCCCGCCGGCCGCGGCAGCAACAACGACGGTGCCGTCGGCGGTTTCAACTACGCCAACCGCCTCGGTCGCTTCGGCGAGGCCACGGGCATCGGCTTCCAGGGCGGTGCCAGCTATGGCGTCTACGACTGGAATGGCCGGCCCACGAACACCGGCGTGCTCACCACGACCGCGGCCCAGCAGCAGACGTTCCTGACCTTGGGCTTCTACAAGCGGGCCAACGAACGCAACGCGTTCAGTTGGGGCGTCGTGCACGACTGGATGTTCAACCAGGGCTTTGGCAGCCAGGCCGTCAACCCGACGCTCGGCCAATGGCGGGGCCAGGTCGCCTACGCCACCAGCGCCTGGAATGAGTTTGGCGTGTGGGCCACGCTCCGCGACAAAGGCGCGACGAGCACCACGTCGACCGGCGGGCTGTTCAGCACGCGTTCGATCAACCAGGCCAACCTGTTCTGGCACCACAAGTACGATTTCGGCGCCGATAGCTGGCTGTGGGTCGGCATCCCGCAGGACAGCCGCCTCAACTCGGTGTTGGGCGGAAACCTCGGCGACTTCCTCGTCGGCGGCAGCGTGATCGCGCCCATGAGCGACTACGTCTCGCTCTACAGCAACTTCCAGTACATGCACCCCAGCTCCGCCTCGGGCAACGTCGGCCAGGGCGAAGCCTCGTGGTACATCGCCTTCGGCTTGCAGTTCTACCTCAACGGTGCGGCGTACAGCCAGACCGTGGCCGGCAACTGCTGGGTGCCGCTGATGCCCGTGGCCAACAACGGCAATTTCCTGGTCGACAGCTGGCTGCACTAGAGTTTGGGTTCTGGTTGGTTCGGCCCTGCTGAGCAACAGTGGGCCGTGGACAATCGCGTGACGTGAAAGGGCGAGGCTGCACTCGGCAAAGTGCAGCCTCGCTTCTTTTTTGCCTGCCGAAAGCTGCCCCGTCGCGGCATTCATCCCGGCTTCGCGCGCCGGCGGGGCCGTTCGCTCTGGCATCGCAATCCGGACTGTGGGTACCCTTTGCACCCATGTCCGGACCTGCCAGAGACCCTGCTCGTCGTTCACGCGCGCGATGCAGCGCGCTGCCGGCCCTTGTCGTGGCCTGCATTGCCAGTGTGTTGCCCGCGCGCCCCACGGTGGCGCAGGAGCTCGGCAATCCCGTTCCGTCTGCCGCGGTGCCGCCGACTGCCTGGCCGCCCGCTCCCACACCCTCGGCGCCTGCGCTTCCCGCTCCGTCGGGCGGCGAGGAGCCGCCATTGCCCGATGCGCCGGCGATCGTTTACACGCCGGCGGTGCCGATCGTGCCGGCCCCGGGGCCGGTGTTCGCGCCCATGATGTCGCCGCCTTATTACCCCGGCCTGCTGCCCGCGCCGCCGCCGGGCACGGCGGTGATCGTTTCCGAGGATTTTGCCCAGCCGCCGATCGATCATTGGACGCGCGGGCTGCAATTGTTCGCCGATCTCGACTCGTGGCACGGCGTGGGCGACCGCGGGCACTACTGGGGCGGCCCCACGTCGAACGATGGCGGGTCATTCGGCTTCAACTACGCGTCGCGGCTGGGCGGAATTAGCGATGCCACGGGAATCCAGTTTCAGATCGGCGGCAGCTACGGCGTCTACGACTGGAACGGCCGGCCTCTCTACTGGCCCACGCTCGACCCCTACTCGGCCCAGCAGCAGACGTTCGTCACGCTCGGCTTCTTCAAGCGGGTCGACGAGCATTCCAACTGGAGCTACGGCTTCGTGCACGACTGGATGTTCAACCAGGCGTTCGGCGCGTACGCCGTCAATCCGACGCTCGGCCAATGGCGCGGACAACTGGCCTTCGCCAGCAGCCCCTGGAACGAGTGGGGCGTGTGGGCCACGCTGCGCGACAAGGGGGCGGCCAACCTCGACTGGACCGGCACGGCCGTCCACACCCGCGCGGTCAACCAGGCGAACTTCTTCTGGCACCACAAGTGGCGGCCCGGCGGCGCCGATAGTTGGCTGTGGATCGGCGTGCCCGACGCCGCGCGGCTTAGCCCCTACGCGGGCGGCAGCCTGGGCAACCTGCTGTTGGGCGGCAGCATCGTGGCCCCCATCAGCCAGTCGTGGTCGCTCTATTCGAACATGCAGTACATGCACCCCAGCGCCGGGGTCGGCCCGCTGGCCGCGAACGAGTCGAGCTGGTACCTGGCCTTTGGCCTGCAATTCACTTTCGGCGGCGCGGCCCGCAGCGCCACCGTGGCCGGCAAGAACTGGCTGCCGCTGATGCCGGTAGCCAACAACGGCAACTTCCTGGTCGACAGCGCGCGATTCTGAGCGCGCAGCGCCGAGCGCGTTTCTGATCGCGCCACGTTGAGCGCAACTGCACCACGGATGGCGAGCCCCGGGCGTCAGCCCGGGGATTCGGGGCGCATTGCTGATTGGCGCGGCAACGAATCCCCGGGCTCACGCCCGGGGCTCGCCGAGCCGCGATTGCCGAGCGCATGATCGCCGAGCGCATGATTGCCGAGCGCGCGATCGCCGCGTGTGGTCCGTGCGGCGTGCCGCTCACTCCCACTCGATCGTGGCCGGCGGCTTGCTGCTGATGTCGTAGACGACGCGGTTGACGCCGTTGACTTCGTTGATGATGCGGGTGGAGATCTTGGCCAGCAGGTCGTACGGCAGGTGCGTCCAGTCGGCCGTCATGAAGTCTTCGGTCGTGACGGCCCGGACCGCCACCGTGTCTTCATACGTGCGGGCGTCGCCCATCACGCCGACGCTTTGCACGGGCAGCAAGACGGCGAACGCTTGCGAGGTGTGGCGGTAGAGTCCGGCGGCTTGAATCTCGCCGACCACGATGGCGTCGGCTTCGCGCAGCGTGTCGAGCCGCTCCTTGGTCACCTCGCCCAGGCAGCGCACGGCCAGGCCGGGTCCGGGGAACGGATGCCGCCAGACGATTTCCTCCGGCAGGCCCAGCTTGGCGCCTAGGGCCCGGACTTCGTCCTTGAACAGATCGCGCAGCGGCTCGATCAACTCGAAGCTGAGGTCGGCCGGCAGGCCGCCGACGTTGTGGTGCAGCTTGATCGTGGCCGCCGGGCCGTCGGCCGCCGCGCCGCTCTCGATCACGTCGGGATAGAGCGTGCCCTGGGCCAGGAACTTCGCGCCGGCGATCTTGGCCGCCTCTTCGCTGAAGCAGTCGATGAAGGCGTGGCCGATCCGCCGGCGCTTCTCCTGCGGATCGGTGACGCCGGCCAGGGACTTGAGAAACTTCGTCTCGGCCTTGACCACGTGCAGGTCGGTGCGGAAGTGGCTGGAGAACTCGCTGATCACCGACTTTGCTTCATCCTTGCGCAACAGGCCGTTGTCGACCAGGATGCAGGAGAGCTGCGAGCCGATGGCCCGATAGATCAAGGCCGCCACGACCGACGAATCGACGCCGCCCGACAGCCCGCAGATCACGCGATCGTCGCCCACCATGTTGCGAATCCGCTCGACCGCCTGGTCGGCAAAATCGTCGAGCCGCCACGTGCCCGTGCAGCCGCAGATCTTGGTGAGAAAGTTGCCCAGCACTTTCGAGCCCAGGGGCGTGTGAGTCACCTCCGGGTGAAACTGCAGTCCCCAGATCGGCAGCGACTCGTGCTTGACGGCGGCCACCGGGCAGGTCTTGGTTTCGGCCAGGGGGATGAAGCCCTCGGACATGGCCGACACCTGGTCGCCGTGGCTCATCCAGACTTCGATCGCCGCGGGCACGCCTTCGAACAGCTTTTCGTGACAGTTGATCTGCACGGCGGCGCGGCCGAATTCGCGTTTCGAGGCGCTATCCACCCGCCCGCCGAGCGCTTCGCAGGCCAGGTGCATCCCATAGCAGATGCCCAGCACGGGAATGCCGAGCCGGAACAGCGCCGGGTCGCACTTGGGCGCGCCGGTTTCATAGACGCTGGCCGGCCCGCCGGAGAGGATGATGCCGCGGGGGGCGATCTCGCGGACCCGCTCGGGCGTGATGTCGTGCCGCACGATCTCGCAGTAGACGTGCTGCTCGCGGACCCGCCGCGCAATGAGCTGGGCATACTGCGAGCCGAAGTCCAGGATGAGGACTTTCTCGTCCGTGACCAGCGGAGCGGCCGTTTCAGCCAGCGGAGTTTTCGTGCGCTTCACGAAACGATCAGGATCGCAAAATGCCAGCGAGTAAAAAGAAAAACCCGTCCGCCGGACGGGTGCCAAAAAACTGATTATAGGATTTTTGCGGCAGGTCGCCTAGTCGCGGGCGCGGCCCTTTGCGGTCGTTCGCCATGCCCGGTATATTGGCGTCTTTGCCGACGGCCTGCTCGGAACGGGGCCGAACGCTCCCTTTGCGGACCCGCCTGCTTTGCTGATCCTGCTGACGAACGACGATGGCATCTACGCGCCGGGGCTGGCGGCGATGGAGCGCGAGCTGGAGCGGCTGGGCGACGTGTACGTCGTCGCGCCGGCCACCGAGCAAAGCGGCGTGGGGCACTCGATCACCTACTTGAGCCCGCTGGTCGTCAAGGAAGTCTTCGAAGCCCGACAGCGGCGCGGTTGGGCGGTCGAGGGCAGTCCGGCCGACTGCGTGAAGATCGGCATCTTCGAGTACTGCCCCCGCATGCCCGACCTGGTCGTCAGCGGCATCAACGGCGGACTGAACGCGGGCATCAACGTGCTCTACTCGGGCACGGTGGCGGCGGCCATCGAGGGGGCCTTCTTCGGGCTCACGAGCGTGGCGGTGTCGCTCGAATTCAGCGAACACGGCGACGTCGATCGCGGCGGCAGTGCTGGCGCGCGGAAGTCATTGAACAGATCCTGGCCAAAAAGGGCACCGCGCCGCAGCTTTACAACTTGAACATCCCAGTCGCGGCGCTGGCGGCCGCGCAGCCCGCGGTGCACGTGGTGCCGATGGGACTGTGCGCAGCGGCGAGCAATACGAAAAACGGATCGACCCCCGCGGGCGGAGCTACTTTTGGGCCGTTTCCGACACATCCGAGCCGGAAGCCCCACACGAAACCGACGTTTCGGCCTTGCAAAAAGGGGCCATCACGCTCACGCCGCTCGATTTTGACTTGACCAAGCGCCCCCTATTGGCGGAAATGGAGCACTGGCGGTTCGATTTGCGCGGCCCGGGCGAAACCGCTCGCCGCAACTAGCAGGTATTGATCTGTGAGCGCGCGGGCGGGGCGCGCCACGAGGGATTGGCACCGATGACGCGTGTTATCGACCGCGACAGGAACTTCTTGCGAACGGAGAGAGGCATGAGAATCGTATGGGGACTGACCGCGGTGCTGATGGCGTTGTGGCTGGCGGGCTGCGAATCGAGCGCGCCGGTGGCCGATGCCGACGCAGCACCATCCGAGGCCCACATGGCGCCGCCGCCCGTACCGGAGCCGGCCGGCGACCCGAACGCCAAGCCCCCCGCGGGCAACCCTGCCAACCCGGCGATGCCCGCCAACCCGGCCGCGGCCGCCGCGCCCCAAGCAGCACCCGGACAGCCGGCGCCGAACCAGCCTGTGACGCCGGAGCCGGCGCCGAACCAGCCTGCGACGCCGGAGCCGGCGCCGGCGCAGCCGACCGAGCCCCAACCCACGGCCGCGCCGCCGGCGGGCGATGAAGGCACGAGCGAAAAAGCCGCCGTGGGCGTGGGCGCCAAGGGCCGCGACTACGGCGGGCCCGGCTTCGTCACGACGCCCATCGCGACCCTGTTCACCGCCCGCGACATGATCGCTTTCCAGGTGCAGATTCCCAACGCCATGAAGCTCTACAAGGCCGCGCACGACAACAAAGGTCCCGCCTCGCAGGAAGAGTTCATGGAAGCGATCATCAAGGACCACGGCGTCGACCTGCCCCCGCTGCCCCCCGGCGACGTCTATTGGTACGACGTCAAGAAGGAAGAGCTCCTCGTGCGGCACCCGAAGGATGCACAGTGAGGGGGCCGCGGCATTTCACGGACCGCGCTGGCCGCGGCTTTCCGGCTCGCTGAAGTCGTGGATCAGCCAGCGGTCGCCTTGGCGGTGCAGGGTGACCTTGAACCGCCGCATCATCCGTTCGTAGGGAATCGTGCCGCTGCGGTCGTGGGCCTCGACCACGCCCGTGAAATAGGCCGAGGCCGACGGCGGAATCGTCAGCTCGTTGAAGCGCACCTCCAGGTCGCCGCCGACGTGGGCCGATTTGACCGTGACGCGCGCGAGCGCCGCTTGGACCTCGCCGCGGCGCGGCGAATTGGAAGTGAAGCCGGCCAACACGGCGGCCGCGTCGTTGGCCTCGAGCGAAGCGGCCACCGCGTCGAGCGCGTTTTCGACCTCTTCGGTCTGCGTGACGACCACGCGCTCGAGCACGACCAGTCCCCCGGTCAGCGCCAGCACCAGGACCATCGCCACCAGGATCGTGCCGCGGCCGGTGCGCACCAGCGCGATCGCCAGGATGATCTCCAGCACCAGCCCCAGCGCCACGCTGGGCCAAGGCGTTTCCACGAGCCAGGTCATATTGCATTCCCGTTCGTCCGCGGACCGCCTGGCGGCGGCTCGGCACCGCCGCTCGCGGGCCGGCGGTAGATCGTGCGCCACCACATCACGGCCGAGACCAGGCCGAGCACGGCGAACAGCGCCAGCAGCGGCCAGAGCGAAATGATCAGTTCGCCGGGGGCCGGCGGCGGCGCCTCGCCTTCCTCGCCGCGCTCGCGCGGACCGCTGTCGCCCTCGTGCTGGCGGCGCTCGATCTCGCGGCGGGCCTGATATTGCATCTCCAGCCGCCGCTGCCGCGCGGCGTATTTCGGCGAAATCACCAGCAGCGCCAACGCGCCGGCGACGCAAAAGGCCATCACCCAGAACCAGGCCGAGTCGGCCCAAGCCAGCCGGGGCGCACGCGACTCGTCGGAGGGTTGTGACATGAACGCACCGGCAATGAGTATCCCTCGCCGCATGATACCACCGCGCGCGAATTCCTGCATGAGTGCCCCTGCTGGCTTGCCCGGCAGTTGCGTCGTGGGCAGCACGGAACGCCGTCAACCGTGACATTCTCGGGTGGCACTGGCATCTTGCCAGTGCAGCTCATGCCATGGCGCCGCTTTGCACTGGCGAGACGCCAGTGCCACCGATGACCGCGAGGCAATCAAGGGTTAGGGGCGTGGGTGGCACGGGCGTTTCGCCAGTGCACAATGTCGGCTTCAGCACTGGCAAGATGCCAGTGCCACCCTCGCTTGGCGCGATGGCGAAAGCTTGTCAGCGCTCTTTGCGCAGGACATAGGGCCCGCCGTAGGTGGCGGTGTCGTCCAGCATCTCTTCGATGCGCAGCAGTTGGTTGTACTTGGCCAGGCGGTCGGTCCGCGAGGCGCTGCCCGTCTTGATCTGACCGGTGGACAGCGCGACGGCCAGGTCGGCGATCGTCGAATCTTCGGTCTCGCCGCTGCGATGGCTGGTGATCGTGGTGTAGCCGTTGCGCTGAGCGAGCTGAATGGCTTCGATGGTCTCGGTCAGCGTGCCAATCTGGTTGACTTTGATCAGGATGCTGTTGGCCACGTGGTCGTCGATACCGCGCTGCAAGCGTTTGGTGTTGGTGACGAACAAATCGTCGCCGACCAGTTGCACCCGCTTGCCCAGCCGCTCGGTCAGGAGCCGCCAGCCTTCCCAGTCGTCTTCGGAACAACCGTCTTCGATCGAGCAGATCGGGTACCTGTCGACCCAGCCGGCCAGCAGGTCGACCATGCTCGCCGCGTCGAGCTGGCGGCCGTCGATGGCGTAGCGCTTCGTCTTGGCGTCGTAGAACTCGGTGGCGGCCGCGTCGAGCGCGATCCAGATTTGCTCGCCCGCGCGATAGCCGGCCTGGCCGATGGCCTCGAGGATCAGCTCCATGGCCGCGGCATTGTTCGGCAAGTCGGGGGCAAAGCCACCTTCGTCGCCCACGGCCGTATTGAGCTTCTGGCCCTTGAGCACTTTCTTCAGGCAGTGAAACGTCTCGACGCCGGCCCGCAGAGCGTCGGAGAAATTGTCGAAGCCCAGCGGCATGACCATGAACTCCTGCACGTCGACCGAATTATCGGCATGCTGGCCGCCGTTGATGATGTTCATCATCGGCGCCGGCAGCATCCGCGCCCCGGCCCGCCCAAGTAGCGAAACAAGGGCAGCCCGCAAAAGTCGGCGGCCGCGTGGGCCACGGCCAGCGAGACGCCCAGGATGGCGTTGGCGCCGAGGTTCTTCTTGTTTTCGGTTCCGTCGAGCTCGATCATCCGCCGATCGATGGCCGCCTGGTCGAGGGCGTCCATGCCTTCCAGCGCGTCGGCCAGTTGGCTGTTGACGTTCTCGACCGCCGTAAGCACGCCCTTGCCCTGGTAGACGTTTTTCTCTTTGGTGTCGCGCAGCTCCCAGGCTTCGTGCACGCCGGTGCTGGCTCCGCTGGGAACGCTCGCGCGTCCGAACGAGCCGTCGACGAGCGTGACGTCGACCTCGACGGTCGGATTGCCACGGCTGTCGAGAATCTGCCGACCCTGGATATCGATGATCGAGCTCATGCTTCGTGCTCTTTGCTAGGGAGGATTGTCGAGCGGCCAGGCGAACCGCGGCGGCACGGCGCGCCGCGCACTCGACCGGCTCAAGCGGGTTTGAAAACGTCGATCTTGACGCCGCTGACCAGGCCCTTGGTCTTGGCGCGAAAGTCGTTCATGTGCGGCGCCACGGAGTGGGCCTTCAGGTGGTCGAGCGATTCCCACTTCTCTTGCATAATGATGCAATTGGCCCGCGGCGGCGTCTTGGGATTGTCGCTCATCGCCACGTCGACCGTGGGCTGGTACTCGATGCAGCCCGCCTCGGCGCGGACCAGCGGCAGCAGTTCGCGCTGCACGGCCAGGAACTCCTGGCGTTTTCCTTCAACCAGCTCGATCGCGGCGACAACGTAAATCATGGCGGGTTCGATCCGTTCGGGTTGATGCGTGGCGGCGCCTGGCGCTGAGGGGCGGAGTGAAGCATTGTCGGAAACATTCGCCACCCTGGCAATGGGCCGGCGCGGCACCACCCCGAGAGAAATCGGCCGCAGTGCGCGCCGCTAGCCGATCACGGCGTGCTCGACGGCGGCATCCACGAGCGCCTTTCGATCCACCGAAACGCTGCTCGGTGATTCATCGAGCGTGACGCTGCCGCCGGCGAATGGCTGATCGAGGCCCGCCGGGGCGGTTGAGATGAACCGCGGAGGCTCGAACCCCGAGAATTCAGCGGGCGGATCATCGGGCGCCGCCGCCGCCAGGGCCAGTGCCGCGGTGGCCGGCAGAAGCTGCCGCGGCACGTTCACGCTCCAGGCGATCGACGCCTGTTGGCAGGCCTTGCCGATGGCCACGGCCGGCGTCAATCCGCCCACGGCGGCCAGGTCGATTTTCACCCGCCGGCACGCGCCCAGGTCGATGGCGTGCTCGGCCCGCTCGAGCGAGGTGATCGACTGCTCGAGCGCGATCGGCGTGCGCAGCGATTCCTGCAACATGGCGTGGCCGACCAGGTCGTCGGGCGGCAGCGGCTGCTCGATCCAATCGAGAAAAAAATCCTCGAGCCGAAAAAACATTTCTCGCGCCGCCAGCGTGTAAGCGGCGTCGCAGTCGACGCCCAGCGGCTGCGAGCCGAACGTCCGCCGCACGGCCCGCAACACTTCGACGTCCCAGCCGGGCCGCATTTCGAGCACCACCGCCGCGTATCCGGCCGCATAAGCAGCCTCGACTTCGGGCATCCAGAGGTCGAAGTCCGTGCCGCGAGCAATCCGCCGGCTGAGCCGCACGACGTTTTGCTCGGCGCCAAGCATTCGGTGGAGCGGCACCGAGCGCACCTCTGCCGACAGGTTCCACCAGGCCAGGTCGAGCGTGCTTTTGGCCCGCGCGTTTCCCGAGAACGCACTCAGGGCACGCTGCAAATCGTCGCCCGAGTCGATCGCGCGGCCCACGATGGCCGGCGCCAGCCAATCGCGCAAGCAAAGAAACGCCGCGGTCGCCCACTCGTCGCACGTCTGTGGGCTGGCGCCCAGGGCGACCTGGCCCCAACCCGTCGCCCCATCGCTGGTGATGCCCACGAAGATCGACTCAAGGGCATCTGCCGCCTGTTCATCGCTTGGATCCAAGCCGCGGACGCGAACGAGTTCCACCGAATCAATGTGCATGGCGCCGGAATGGTCACTGTGTTTGATGGGGTGTGCCACTGCTGGCTTGTCCAGCAGTGCGATCCGCCGACCGATTCCACGGCAAACGAATACACCGCTGGACAAGCCAGCAACGGCACACGGAAGGATTACTTCCGTCCTTCGAGCCGCGCTTCGGTAATCTCGATGGCCTTGAGCAGTCCGCGGGCCTTGTTGAGCGTTTCCTGGTATTCGGCCTCCGGGATGCTGTCGGCGACGATGCCTGCGCCGGCTTGAACGTAGGCCCGATCGCCTTGCACGACGAGCGTTCGCAAGGCGATGCAGGTATCCATGTTGCCGTTGAAGTCGACGTAGCCGACGGCGCCGGCGTAGGGCCCGCGGCGGTGCGGCTCGATTTCGTCGATGATCTGCATGGCCCGCACCTTGGGCGCTCCGGAGACGGTGCCCGCCGGCAGGCAAGCCCGGAGGGCATCGAAGGCGTCGCGTCCCTGGGCCAGTTGTCCGGTGACGTTCGAGGTGATGTGCATCACGTGGCTGTAGCGCTCGATCGTCATCACGTCGGTCAGCTCGACCGAGCGGTAGCGGGCCACGCGGCCGACGTCGTTGCGGCCCAGATCGACCAGCATCACGTGCTCGGCGCGTTCCTTGGGATCGGCCAGCAGTTCTTCGGCCAGCCGGCGGTCTTCTTCTTCGGTGGCCCCGCGGCGGCGCGTTCCGGCCAGCGGGCGCACGGTCACGCATCCGCCGACCACGCGGACCATGATCTCCGGCGAACTGCCGACCAAGGTCACGCTGGGCGTGCGCAGATAGAACATGAACGGGCTGGGATTCACGACTCGCAGCGTGCGGTAGATCTCGAACGGGTGGCTGCGAATCGCCAGTTCGAGGCGCTGGCTGATGACGACTTGAAAGATATCGCCCGCGCGGATGTACTCGACGCACTTCTCGACGGCGCGTTCGAACTCGGCCTGCTCGAAATTCGAGCGGTAGGCGATCGACGTTTCGCCGAGCGGCGCGATATCGGCCGGCGGCAAGTCGGCCCCGCCGCCTTCCAGCCGCTCGACGATCTGGTCGACGCGTCGCTGGGCGTCAGCGTAGGCCGCCTGGAGATCGTCGCCGAAACGGTCGAGCCGGGCCATCGCCACCACCACGTTCGTCTTGTTGACGTGGTCGAAGACCACCATGTGGTCGTAGAAGGCGAACGCCAGGTCGGGCAGTTGGCGGTCGTTGGCCGGCGCGCTGGGCAGGTGCTCGCTGTAGCGCACCACGTCGTAGCCCGCGTAGCCCACGGCGCCGCTGGTGAACGGGGGCAGCTCGGCCAGCGTGGCCGAGCGGATCGCCTCGACGCGGGTTTTGAGCTCTTCCAGCGGATCGTCGCAGTCGAACTCGTCGCGGCCGGCGGCCGAGGCGACCGTGACGCGGTTTCCGCGGGCTTCGATCTGCAGGAAGGGATCGGCGGCCAGAAAACTGTAGCGGCCCACCTTCTCGCCGCCCACGACGCTCTCGAACAAGCAGGCCGTGGCGCCGGCGTCGATCTTGTGGAAGGCCGACACGGGCGTCAACGTGTCGCCCAGCAGGCGGCGATAGACCGGCACCAGCTCGACACCGTCGGCCAGGCGGCAAAATGTGGCAAAATCCGGAAAATGTTTCATCGATCGAAACCGCGGCTGCCCAAGCGCAACCCCCTCGGGCTGCCACCCAGCGCGACCGCGACCTTAGACACGCTTCGCCGGGGCGCGGGTTCACTCGGTTTGTAGCTTAACAAGGGCCCGATGGGGTCACAACGCGCGGGCGTCCGCGGCGCGCGGGTAGACGAACGCGGTGGTCGCGGTGGTCGTGCGCGGCTGCGCGGCGATCCGCCTTGACACCCCTAGGGCGACTGCTAGAATCCCACTGACTTGACGCTCCCCGTAGATATAATTGGTCTGAGGGGCCCTCTCGGCAGCCGTGGCGTGCGTGTGCCGAAGCGGCCTCACGCTTCAGACAGCTCTTGGGGACTTCCATGAAGTGCCAGCAGTGCAATAAGACGGCCACCTTCCATATCACGGAACTGACCAAGGGCAAGCCGCAAGAACTTCATTTGTGTGAAGAGCACGCGCGGCAGTATCTGACCCAATCGGAAGACGAGCCGGCCGGCGTGGCACCCAGCCTGGCCGGGGTGCTGGCCTCGCAACTGGCCGTCGGCCAAACCGCGGAAGAGCTGGCCAAGCTCGACCAGCGCTCGTGCCCCGTCTGCGGCATCACGTTTTACGAGTTCCGCAACCAGGGGCGGCTGGGCTGCCCCTACGATTACGTCTGCTTCAGCTCCGAGCTGGAACCGCTGGTCGTCAACATCCACGGCGAGACCGAGCACGTCGGCAAGAAGCCCGCCCGCTACGCCGGGGGAACCGAAAAGCGCACGCAACTGATTCGGCTGCGGCGCGACATGAAAGAGGCGATCGGCGCCGAAGACTACGAACGCGCCTCGCAGCTGCGCGACGACATTCGCCGCATCGAGGAAGCGTCGACCAAGAAGAACAAGCCCGCTAAAGAATAAGCCCACGAAAGATAACCCGCCGGGCCGTCGGCGGCGGAATGAACTGCAGTGGATCTCAACGAACTAGTTCGCACCAGCGGTGAATGGCTCCGCGGCTCCGGCCCCGAGTCCGACATCGTCATCAGCAGCCGCATCCGCCTGGCGCGCAACCTGGCCGAGTTCCCCTTCATCAGCCGCGCCAGCCAGTCCGACCGCACCGAAATCGAGAGCCTGCTGCGCGACCGCGTCCTGCAGATTCAAGAGTCGGGCGAGCTCGAGTACGTCAACGTCAACGAGCTGAAAGGCATCGATCGCCAGTTCCTCGTCGAGCGCCAACTGATCAGCCGCGAGCATGCCGAGAGCGAGGGCGCCCGTGGCGTGGCCATCGACCGCGCCGAGCAGGTCAGCCTGATGATCAACGAGGAAGACCACCTGCGCATCCAGGTGATGCACAGCGGGCTCGACTTGCAAAGCGCCTGGCAGCAGATCGACAAGATCGACACCCTGATCGCCGAGCAAGTCACGTTCGCCTATCACGCGAAGCTCGGCTTTCTGACCGCCTGTCCCACGAACGTCGGCACGGGCCTGCGCGTCAGCGTGATGCTGCACCTGCCGGCGCTGGTCATCACGCGGCAAATCGACAAGGTGTTTCGCAGCCTGCAAAAAATCAGCCTCGCGGTCCGCGGCCTCTACGGCGAAGGCTCGCAGGCCATGGGCGACTTCTACCAGATCAGCAACCAGATCACGCTGGGCAAGAGCGAAACCGACCTGGTCAAGCAGGTCGGCGACATCGTGCCCGTCTTGATCGACTACGAGCGGCGGGCCCGCGACTTCCTGGTCCGCGAAAGCCACGAAAACCTGCACGACAAGGTGAGCCGGGCCTACGGCATCCTCCGCAACGCCCAGACCATCAGCAGCGAAGAGACGATGCACCTGCTCTCCAGCGTGCGGATGGGGGTGAACCTGGGCCTGATCAGCGACCTGCAGATTCCCACGCTCAACGAGCTGTTCATCCACACGCAGCCGGCCCACCTGCAAAAGCTGCGCGGCATCGAGCTCGACACGGCCGACCGCAACATCGAGCGCGCCCGCTACCTGCGCCGCCACCTGAATAAGGAAGATGGCGACGGCACGGGGAAGAACTGAGACTCGCGCGCGGCAGCATGATGTGTTCCGCGCCGACAGCATTGCGTCCGGCGAGCCCCGGGCCTAAGCCCGGGGACGATGTGCGGCACGCTGCGGCGGTTTAATCGAACGTCCGGGGCTCGCCATCGGCGCGGCTCGCCGTTGCGATCCCTCAGCCGGTCATCTTTTCGCGGATGGCGGCCACGACTTCCTTGGGCACGAACCGCGCCAGCTCGTCGTCGCCGGCCAGGGCCGCGATCTGCTTGATCAGCGAGCTCGAGATGTGCGAATACTGATCGTCGGCCATCAACAGCACCGTCTCGACGGCGGGATCGAGCTTGCGGTTGGCCATGATCATCGTGAACTCGGTCTCGATATCGCCCAACGAGCGCACGCCGCGCAACAGCACCCGCGCGCACAGTCGCGGCAGAAGTGTACGGCCAGCCCGGCGAACGAGTGCACCTCGACGTTCTTCAGATGGGCCACCGTGCGGCACACCAGCTCGACCCGCTCGTCGGGCGAGAACATCGACTGCTTCTCGACATTGACGCCGATGCCCACCACCAGCCGATCGACGAGTTTGCTGGATCGCTCGATAACGTTCAAGTGTCCCAGCGTGATCGGGTCGAACGAGCCGGTATAGACGGCGACGCGCGAATCGGAATTGGTCATGGGGGAAACTCGCCGAGCCAGAAGACGCGTGGGGCACTGCGTAATTCTAGCTCACCGTTGCCAGGCCCGCGAGCAGGCCCTGACCATGCAATCGCCAGGCGGCTGTGGCCGCCGCATGGCAGATCGCTCACACCAGATCGGCTGATAGCCAGCGACGATAGGCGGCCGCGATCAATAGGAACGCCAAAACTGCCGAAGCGCCAACAAACCAGTAGAGGTCGTGCCAAGTTGGCCCGACGGCAGATTTGTTTTGATACTCGCGATGAATGACGACGCTCCAAAAGCCGACTGCCCAAAGGCCGGCCAGCATGACAATCGTCGGAATCCAGAAGCGGATGCCGAACGTGACCAGGGCGATTCCATACAACGCCAGGGCAAGGCTCCACAGCACGCCCAAGTGGGCTTCGATCAGCGGCTCGGGCCGTTCGTGCAAGCCGCCAGCTTTGAAGATTGCGGAGAGTACAGCCGCACTCAATGCCGACGCCAGCACGGTCCACAGCACAACGTCGATCGCCAGCGCAGCGGCCAACTGCCGCAGGTATTCTCTTCGCGTCACGGGACGCAGCAATTCCTGTCCCAGCCAATGGCGCCGCCCATGCCAGGAGGCATATGGGCCCACCACCATTACCGACGTGGTGGCAAACATCGTGGCCATGGCGAATCCCAGCCATCCCTCGCGGGTGCCCCAGGGCGTGCCGCCCAGCATCACGGCCACGACCAACACTCCCAGCACGACGATCGCCGGCAGGGCGAACTGCTGCCACGATACCGCGACGCCCACGCGCCAACGGCGAACGCTCCAAAGCAGTCCGGCGCCAGCCGCGAGGCTGCGGCGAATCGTGGCGTCGCGCCATTGCAGCCGCAACTGCTGAAAGCGATTCGGCTGACGGGCAACCGTCTCGTCGAGCGCCAAGTCGTCAACCGAGCCGCTTTGATCGTCGAGCCGCAACAGCGCCCAGGCGGCGGTGGCTTGAGCCACAAGCGCGATCGCCAGCGCGCCCGCCGTCGCCTCCAGCTCGTGCAGGGCCAGCAGCCGCCCCAGCCAGTTATCGGGAACGCTTGACCATTGCATCAGCTCCGCCAGCATGACCGGCAGCGCTGCCAGCAGGATGATCGTGCGCGGCCAGCAAGCCACCAGTGCGATCGCGAATCCGGAAAGCGCGTGTCAGCGCCAGCGCCCTGGGCGGCCACTGGCCGATCGCCACGCAGACCGCGGGAAAGACCAGCCACACGAGTAAGCCCGCCACGAAGCCGACGAGCAAGTGCGGCACCGCGAAGCCGGGCACGACGCGCGCGGCCGCGGTGCCGAACTGCCGCCGCAGGTGCAGCGCCAGAAACGCGCCTGCCAGCGCGCCGAGATTCGCCGAGGCGAACATCCACAGCGGCTTGTCGATGCCGCTGAACCACCAGTAGACCATCAGCAGATAGACCGCCGCGAACGTCCAAAAACGCGGACGGTACAGATACGTTTGTGCGACGCGCCCGTACTTACTCATCGTGCAGCTCCAGGAAGATTTCTTCCAGGTTCAAGTCCTGCACCTCGACCGTCGCATCCCACGTCGATTCGAGTTCTTCGACCAGCTCGGGCGTCACCGCGCGCGTGGTCACCAGGGCCCGGCGGCCTTCGATCCGCTGGCGCACCACACCCGGCAGGTTGAATCGCTCGGGCAGGGCGCCCTCGGCGGTCAGCACGAGCCGCTTGATCTGGTCTTTCAATTCGCCCAGCTCGCCGAAGAACGTGATCCGCCCGGCTTGCAGGATGGCCACGTGGTCGGCCACGCGCTCCAGGTCGGAAGTGATGTGCGTCGAGAACAGCACGCTCCGCTGGCCGCCGGCGGCGATGTCGAGCACGACTTTGAGGAACTCACGGCGGGCCGCCGGGTCGAGCGCGGCCACGGGCTCGTCGAGTACCAACAGTTCGGGTTCGTGTCCCAGGGCGGCGATGATCGACAGCTTCTGCAATTCGCCCACCGACAGCGTGCCGGCCCGCCGCGTGGGCGGGATTTGCCACGCGTGCACGAGCCGCTCGACCAGCGCATAATTCCACTTTCGATAAAATGAGCCGACGTACTCGAGGATGTGGCGGACCTGCATCCAGGGGTAGAGCTGCGGGGTTTGCGGCACGTAACCGATCGCCTGCTTGGCGCTGGCGCTCAAGTTCCAGGCGACTTCGCCCAGCACCAGCGCCGCTCCGTGGTCCGGCTTCGCCAGGCCCAGGGCGCAGCGCATGAGCGTGGTCTTGCCGGCGCCGTTCTTGCCCAGCAGGCCGACGACCGAGCCCCGGCGGAGCGCCAGATCGACCCGGTCGAGCACGGGGTGATTGCCGTAAAGCTTCGACAGTCCGCGCAGTTCGAGCACCGCTTCGGCGTTCATGATGGGGTCAGCTCCTTGAGGACGCGATTCCACAGGATCTGCACTTGCTTGGGAGAGAGGCCGAGCTGCGCGGCCTCGGCGGCCGCCTGGCGCAACAGCGGCATCATCTGTTCCTGCCGCTGGCGCAGCGGCACGCCATCGGCCACGCCGTCGCGCTCGACTACCCGCATGCCCTGGCCGCGGACCAGCTCGACCAGCCCCTCGCGCTCCAACAGCGAATAGGCCTTGGAGACGGTCATCGGGTTGACCTCGATCTCCAGGGCCACCTGGCGGACCGAGGGCAGAAAATCGCCGCCCCGCAGCCGCCCCAGCGCCACGTGGCGGCGGACCTGGTCGACGAGCTGCCGATAGATCGGCACGCCCGAACTGGGCAGCACGTGAAACAGCAAGCGTTGGGCCATGTGTATTAGTGTACTAATACACTTGGATCAACGCAAGCCGGAGGAAAACAAAGTTTTCGCGGGCGAGCCCCGGGGCCGTGAGCCCGGGGATTCGTTGAAGCGGTGCGCACCGTGCTTCGATCCATCCCCGGGCTGACACCCGGGGCTCGCCCGGTGGAGGATGGGTCGGCGGCGCTGTGAAGCAGCTTTCCGGATCAGCGCGCGGTGACCGGCTTCGGCTCGGCGGACTTCTCCTGGCTGCGGATCTCTACGATGATTTCGCCGACCTTCTCGGCCAGCTTCGGGTCGCCCTTGGCGGCCTCTTCCAGGGCGGGGATCACCGGCGGGCCCATGGCGACTAGGTGACCCTTCGCCGTCTCGCGAATATCTTTGTCGCTGCTGTCAAGCAGACCGATCACCTCGGGCGCCAACTGTATCAGCGGCGGCAGGACCAAGCTCAGCGCGTCTGGTCCAATCATGCTGTAGCCACCACCGCGCCCCGAGGCTATGGCGATCGCGTGCATGACATCGGCCCCCTGCGGGCCGGAAAGCGCCTTGCGCAACATTTCGACAGTCCGCGGACTTTCCGGCTCGACAGCGGCTACCGCAGTGCGAGCAAACATGCGCACCGTGGAGTCGGGGTCGTTGGCGGCGGTTTCCAGCAACAGCGGCACGACATCTTTTGAGTCCTTGGCCAGGTTGGGCAACACGTTGACGGCAAACATCCGCTGATTGACGTTGCCCTTCCTCAGCGCCTCGGCCAGCGCCGCGACGGCTTCGCCGGCCGGCATATGCCGGGCAGCCACCAGGGCAGCGCCACTGATGCTGCCGTCGGGCGGCCGGCTCGCCGCCGTCCATACTGGATAGTCGTGCATCACGTCGAGGATCGGCCCGATCGCCTGGCGGGCCATACCGGCTGCGCCGAAGGCGCCGAGCGCGCGGACCGCCGCAATGCGCCGCTCGGTGCTCAATTCCTCCTTGGCCTGGGCGACCCAGTGCTCGAACGTCTGGCCTTCGTAGCGTAGCGGCGACGCGCTGGTGGGTTCCTGTGCCGGTGTCGCCCAATCGTTCGGACTCGGAACGCGGGGCTGCGATGGCGCTGGCGTTGCGGGCACCTCTCGTTTCATCGGCCGCGACGGTGTCGGCGTTGCGGGCGTCCCCGCCGGCGCGAATGGGTCGGCCGCGTTCGGGGCGAGCGGTTGGACTAGCGGAGTCGATGAGAGGGGCTCGGCAGGAAAGCTGGCCATCCGGCGCGACGAAGTTGGAGTCGCGCCCGCAGGCGGTGCTTGGGTCGACGCCAGACGCTCGCGGCCGCGGGCGACGTAGTAGTCGGCCGTGTCGAGCATCTCGCGCTTGCCTTGGCCCGTCTCGGCCAGCGCCTTGGCTTTCGCGTGCAGCTCGGCCAGCCGCTTCAGATTGGCTTCATAGGCCGCACGCTGCTGGAGCGGGTCTTGGGCCGCCGCCGCTTCGGCCTCCGCCAGTCGCTCCGACCAGATGCATGCCGATTCGACGTTGGCACTTTGTCCGGAATCCAATTCCATTTTCGCGCCGTCGAACGCCCGTCTGGCCGCCTCGACGATTCCTCGCTGCTCCTTGCGAGCTGCGATGTTCGGCGCGGCGGCCAGCTTGGTCGGAGTGGCTGGCTGGACCCTTGCCGGTTCCGCGATCGGACCCGCTGGATGCTGCGGCTGGACCGCGAGGCCAGGTGCGGCGAAAGACCCGTTCGCGGGCGGGGCGTAGCCCTTGCGGATCATCCTCTGGGCGAACGACTCGGCATGGACTTGCGCCAGCCGCCGCTCGGCCCGGGCAACGTAATAGTCGACCGTCGCCATGTTGTTGGCTTCACCGCCCCGCATTCCCTCGTCTCCAAGCTTGTGAATTCGCGATTGCCAGTTTTTCATTCGCTCCAATTGCGCTTCGACGGCAGCTTGTCGTTGCGCGGGCGTGGTAGCGGCATCCAGCGCAGCCTCCATCCAGCGCTCGGACCAGACGCATACCGGCTCGAACGCGACCGTGTCGGCTTGATGGGCTGCCTGGGTCGTCTCGAAGCCACGCTTGGCCGCTTCGACGAGCTTCTGTTGCGCCGCGGCCAGTTCCTTCGACGGCGCGGGATGGGAGCGGTTCAAGGCATCAACCAGCTCCTCCGGAGTCTGGTAGACTTCGCCAGACTGCTGCGCCGGACCCTCGCCGTCTTGCAGCAGGTTTAAGTAGGGACTTACCGTGGGGCCGGCGGTCGTTGGCGCGGACGCGGGTGAGACTCGGGTTGTTTGCGCCAAACGTAGATCTTGCTCCGGACTCTGAGCCGGCTCCTTGGCAACCAGCTCGACCTTTACCAGCGGCACAATCACCAGACAGACTGCCAGCGCGGCCAACGCGACCTTCTTCCTGCGCGTGTCCTCGGCCGGCCCGGCGGCCAGCAAACGCCGCACGCGGGCGGCCAGCGTGCGGCCGCGGATGGCGTGGCCGTAGGCGGTGCGGGTGCCGGCGGTCTCGCCGATTCGCACCAGCGCCCGGGCGTAAGCCGTAGCCGGCTCGTCGCCAGTGGCGGCCAGATCGCAGGCCCATTCGGCGGCTTCGTCGAAGCGGCGCACCGCCCACCAGGCCGCCGGATTGAACCAATGCGGCAAAGCCAAGACCCGCGCGGCCAGCGACTTCCACAGGTCGCCGCGTACCAGGTGCGCAGCTCGTGACGCAGAATCGCGCGGCAGCTGCGCGTCGTCGAGTTCGCGCCACAACTCGGCCGGCACCAGCAGCTCGTAACGGCCCGCGGCGCGGCAGACCAGCGGCCCCAGCTCGTGCGTGAACCGCAGCCCGGCCGGCCGCCGCACTCCGGCTTCGGCCGTTATTCGCCGCCACGCTTCGCTCCAGCGATCCTCGGCCACCGCGATCCGCCGAACGTGCCGCACGAATCGCGCGTACCCGAAGACCCAGCGCGCGACGATCACGATGACGCCCAACAGCCACAGCGCCGCAAGCGCCACGGCCCCATCGGTTCGCCAGTCGAAATGCCAATCCGCAGCGCGATCGGCATTCGGATCGCCCGCGGCGGGGGCCAGGGACCCCGGCGAGGCGATCGGTTCCAGCGGCATGACTGCCAGCGGCAGCGCCGCATCATGCCCGTCGAACGGAGCAGGCTGCGGATCAGCCATCATGCCGCCCGGCGCCAGCTCGATGATCGGATCCAATGACGCTGCTGGCGACACCCGTGGCGTTTCGACAGCCGCCATGCTCGCAGGCGGCGCGGGTTCGTACCACGGCAGGCCCAGCGGCCAGCGCAGAAACGTCCAGCCGACGATCAACGCGGCGAGCCACGCCGCGCGATGCACGGCAGGCGAACGCACGCGGGCCAGGCGTAGCACGAGCGCCGCGGCCAGGGCGGCCGCCGCGAGCCACAAGCTGGTGCGCCCCAGGGCTTCGATGAACGTGAAAGCGGCAGTGTTCATGATCGGCCTCCTCGCGATTTGGGTTCCGGCCCCCGCCGTGTGCTGTTCTTATTGCCCGATGGCTTGGCCGTGCCCCCCAACTGCTCGGCCTCGGCGATGAGCTGTTTGAGCTCGGCGATTTCCGCGGCCGTCAGGGCCCTGTCACGGACCAGGTGGGCCACCAGCGGCACGACGTTGCCGCCGCTGACCCGCTCCAGCAGCAGGTCGAGGTGCCGGGCACTGACGTCGAGCGGCTGGATGGCGGCCGCGTAGTGGGCGGGCCGCTCGGCGGTGCGGGTGACCACGCCCTTGTCGACCAGGCGATTGAGCCGCGTCTGCACGGTCGTGTAGCCGATCTTGCGCGCGAGCCCCGCCTGGGCCTGCGAGAGCGTGGCCGGGCCCAGCCGCCACAGCATCTGCAAGATTTCCATTTCTCCGGCCGACACCCGCGGCCCTGTACGGCGCTTGCTCATGGCTCTTCCTCGCGAGAAATACGACCACCGTCATAATCCACGGCCGCCATCTTACTACGGATGTCATAAAATGCAAGCGCGGCTTGGAAAAAATTTGCAGACAGCCTTCGCGCCAGCAAGGGTTCACGTCCGATCGGGAGTTCGTGTGCCACTGGCTTTGCCAGCGTGAGGGAGCTCGCCGAGCAGGTTCGCACTGGCGGAGCCAGTGGCACACGTGCGAGGGCACCCTCGCTGGAGCGCCGGGATCGTCTCGGGAACGGGCGCTGCCTAACGGCGCAGGCCGGCCACGAGTCGGCGGACGTCGTTCTCGTCGACGTAGGCGTGCGGGCTGATCCGCAGCTTGCCGCTGCGGGCGGCCAGGGCCACCCCGCGTTTCAGGCAGCGGGCCCGCACGGCGCCGGCGTCCTGGCCGGGCAGCTCGAACGACACGATGCCCGAGCGATGGTCGCCTTCGCGGATCGAGGCCACGACGGCGCCGATTTCGTGCAGCCGTTCGCAGGCCAGGTCGGTGATGGCCAGCACCCGCTCGGCGATGGCCTCCAGGCCCAGGCCCAGCAGCAGCTCGAGGCTTTCGGCCAGTGCCAGGAAGCCGACCATGTTCTGCGTGCCCCCTTCGTAGCGGGCCGCCGAGGGACGCAAGGTCAAGTCGATCCGGCCATAGTCGCTGGCGTGGGCCACGCTGTGCCAGCCGACGCCGATCGGCCGCAGCCGATCCAGGTGCTCGCGGCGAATGTAGAACAGCCCCGCGCCCTCGGGACCCAGCAGCCACTTGTGCCCGTCGGCCGCCAGAAAATCGATGGGCGTGGCCCGCACGTCGAGCGGAAAGACGCCCAGGCCTTGAATGGCGTCGACGAACACCAGCGCGTTCTTGCGACGGGCGATTTCGACCACGTCGTCCAGCGCGATCCGCCAGCCGCTCAGGTAGCCGACCCAACTGACGGCGATGATTCGCGTGCGGCCGTCGCAGGCGGCTTCGAGCTGCGCCAGGTCGACGCGTCCCCCCTCGGCATCGACGCGGCGCGTTTCCACCCCCCGCGAGGCCAGATTCATCCACGGATAGAGATTCGAGGGGAACTCGTTGGCCAGCGTGACCACGTTGTCCCCCTCGGTCCAGGGATAGCCTTCCGCCACCAGGCCGACGCCCTCGGTGGTGCTGCGCACCAGGGCGATCTCCGAGGCATCGGCGCCGAGCAGCCGGGCCGCCAGCGTACGGGCTTCTTCGACGCGGCGGTTCCACTCGGGCCACAGGGTGTCGCCCTCTTCGGTGGCCTGGCGGGCCCAGCGCTCGACGGCTGTCACGGCGCTGGCGGGCAAGGGTGCCACGGCCGCGTGGTCGAAGTAGGCCCACCTGGCTGCCACGGGCATGGCGGAGCGAAAGGCCGTCCATTGCGCCGGCTCGATCGTTTCGGCTTCAGACATGGCACACATCCTGGACGGCCAAGGCGGCTCGCGCGCCGCGCGCGCTGGATCGCTCGATTGTCGATCGCGCGCTAAATGGGTTGCCGGGCCGCCTTTTCGCCGGTTAACCGTGGTTTGCGCTCGCTGGAGCGTGAACTATACTAGTGCGTCTATCGGCCGACTGCCAGCCCTTGGGGGACCCGCGTGAAATGCCGAGAGTGCTAACCATTTCAGGAATGGTTATAGCGGGTCTGCTGATTCTGGTGTTTGGATTGGATTTGGCCGTCAAACTTCCCTTCGGCCGAGCCAGCACGGCCATGGACATCGCATTCGTGGTCGGCGGCGCGCTGCTGGCCTATTTGGGCTGGAGCACCTACCGCGAGCAGACGTGAACGCTGCGCATGCGCCTGCTGCCCGACGCGGCTGTAGGGACGCCAACCCGGGCCGGCCAGCGTTGCGTCCTAGCAGGCGCCCCAACCATCACGCCGCAGGCCGCAGGATCGAGCGCGTGGGCCGGCTGGCGACCGGGGAGGACAGCCGCGCAGGCCGTTTCGCCGAGCGTCAACACATCGAGCGATCCATCGTCGCGCCGCCGTACCGCGTGTTTGAGCACCCGCTCGATGACGCGCAGGCCGCCGGCTCCCCGCTCGGCCAATCGCCCCGCGTCGATGGCCAGGCCGAAGGCACCCCGCTCGGCAATCGCTCGGTCGAGCCGCGCGCGAGCTGCCCTCGCTCCACCGCCCCACCAGCGCGTCGAAGGCAAGCGCCAGCCGACCGCCAAGCTCCAGAGCCCAAACCGCACGGCGTGTGGCTGGCGAGACGTCCTGGGCAACACGGCGCTCGACGCGCGAATCGCGCGGATACCGTGGCGGACCGCCAGATCGTGGTGTTCGATCGCCCGCTGACCGGCCAGCACGATCGTCGTCGCTTCGAGGTCCCATTGGCGAATCGCGGCCAGTCGCGCGGCCAGTTCGCGGGCCAGGCGGCCGCGGCCCGCGGCGAGCCAACTGCCGTCACCCAGCAGGGCGATCTCGTGTCCCCGATCGTCGCTGGCCAGACGGCCGAGCAGCGCGGCAGGGGCGGGCTCGCCAACGGCAAACGTGGCCGGCATTTGGTAGCGATCGAGCAGCTCGGCCAGCCGAATAATCGACAGCGTCGCGTCATGCTCCAGCGGCGGCTGGCGGTCGCCGGTTGCTAGAACCTCGATCGAGATGTTCAAAACGCCCTTTGCCAAACGACTGCGCATGGTGTTGCGATGCCTCGGGACCTATTGGAAGGGTCGGTTCTCGGACCCTTCAACAAGGTCGGCAGGGCTCGGGCGAGCGCTGGATGAAAACGGGCTGGCAGGCTGCTGCCGGCGCCGGACGAAACGGCGCAACGCGAAGTCGGGCAGACGATTGTCGCACTGGCAACCCGTATGGCGACCAGGCGAAGTGGCGAAAGGGCAGCGAGTTTGCCGGTTTAACCGCTCTTGTGACTGGCATGCGCCGCTAGGATGGCTTCGCACAGGCTGTCCATGGTAGCGCTACTCGCCTCGGCGGCTACGCGGTAGCCCAGCTCGGCCAGCGTCGAGGATGTCAGCGGGCTGATCGATGCCAGCCTTGATTTGCGAAGCTCATCGCCGAACAGCCGCACGAGCGACCGGGCAATGGCCGAGCTGGTCACGGTGATCCAGTCGATCTGGCCAGCGGCCAGGCGTTCGGCGACATCGGGATCGGCCGCGGCGACGTCGCGGCTCGCGTACGCCACGACCTCGTCGACGCGCCCGCCGGCTGCCGCGAGTTGCTCGCCCAGCACCTCCCGGCCGCGGCTGGCGCGGACCAGCAGGAATCGCTTGCCCGACGTGGCTTCTTCGCGCAACGACGCGGCCAAAGCCTCGCTGCGAAACGCGTCCGGCACGAGGTCGGCCCGCAGATGGTACTTCGCCAACGCATCGGCGCTGGCCGAACCAATGGCCGCCAGCCGCACGCCGCCCAGCGCTCGCAGATCGCGACCGGCCAGCAGGCGGCCGAAGAACGCTTGCACGCCGTTGGTGCTGGCAAACACCAGCCAGTCGTAGCGATCGAGCTGGGCGATGGCCCGATCGAGCGGGGCAAAGTCTTCCGGCGGGCCGATTTCGATGGCCGGCTGCCACGGCACTTCAGCCCCCAATTCGGCCAGCGTGGCGGCCAGGCTCGCTGCCTGACCGGCCGAGCGCGTCACGAGCACGCGGGCGCCGAACAGCGGCCGCTTGCTGAACCAGTCGTGCTCGCGGGCCAGCGCCGCCACCGGGCCTACGACCACCAGCGCCGGCGGCCGCAGGCGGCGCGTTTCGATTTCATCGGCCACGCTCGCCAGCGTGCAGGTATTCGTCTGCTGGTCGGGCCACGAACAGCGGCGCACGATGGCGGTCGGCGTGTCGGGTGATTTGCCCGCGGCGATCAGCGCGGCGGTCCAGTGGCGCGCGGTCGTGACGCCCATATAGAACACCAGCGTGCCTGGAAAGGCGGCCAGCGCCGCGTAGTCGAGGCTCTCGCTCGGCTTGCCACACCGCTCCTGTCCGGTGACCAGCGCCACGGCCGAAGCCACGTCGCCGTGCGTCAGCGGAATGCCGGCATAGCTGCCCACGGCCAGCGCGGCGGTGATGCCGGGCACGATCTCGTAAGCGACGTGCGCCGCTTCGAGCGCGGCGGTTTCTTCGGCGGCGTGCGCGAAGACGGCCGGATCGCCCCCTTTGAGCCGCACGACATTCCGCCCCGCGCGGGCCAGCTCGACCATGCGGGCGTTGACCTCGTCGACCGGCAGGATGCGCCCCTGCCCGTGGCGGCCGAGGCACACCAGCTCGGCGCCGGGCCGGGCATGCGCGAGGATCTGCGGATTGACCAGGTAGTCGTAGAAGACCGCATCGGCAGCGGCCAGGCATTGGCAGCCGCGCAAAGTGATCAGACCCGCGTCGCCGGGTCCGGCGCCGACCAGAAAGACTTTGCCCGTGGGTGGCGTCATGCGGTGAGGCCGGTGCGTTGTTTTAAGCGTCTGCCGCGGCTAAAATTAAGGGTTGCGAGTCGTCCAATGTTGATTATCGCTCGATTCGACCCTCCGAAAAAGGCGCGACAAACGAAAGTGGCTCCCGACGAACCAGGCACATCCGGCCGGCAACCGCTCGACCCCAGCAAGCGCCGCCGCCTGCAGCAATGTTTCGAGCACGGCTCGCACAGGCGCCAGCAAGGGCGATTTCGACTACGCGACGAAGATGTTCGAGATGTGCGTGGCCGGCGACCCGGCGAACCCGCTGTACATCGGCCAATTCCTCAACAACCTGGTCAAGAAGTACAACGACAACAAGAAGGGGGCCGGTTTCACCAGCGCCCGAAACTCAACCTGCTCAAGGGGAGCCTGAAGAAGTCCGCCTACTCCAAGGATTCCACCGCCATCATCAAGACAGGGCTGGAGATCCTCAAACTCAATCCCTGGGACATCTCGACCTTGGTGGCGATGGCCGAGGCCTGCGACACGCTGAAGTACGACGATTCGGAGCTGGTCTACCTGAAGCAGGCACTCAACCACGACCCCAAGGACCCGGAAGTCAATCGCAAGTGCGGACGCACGCTGGCGCGGCGCGGCGAGTTCGACCAGGCCATCGCCTGTTGGCACCGCGTCGAACAGGCCAAGCCCGGCGACCAGGAAGCCGCCAAGGCCGTGGCCGACCTGGCGATTGAAAAAACGATCAGCCACGGCGGCTACGAGGGGGCCGAAAACAGCGTGGACGTCATGGCCGATAAGGCCATGAAAGCCGACTTCCGCTCCGAGGCCGTCGCCAAGCTGTCGCCCGAGCAGCAGTTGGAACGGCAAATCTCGAAAAAGCCCGACGACGTCAGCCTCTACGTCGAGCTGGCCGACCTGCACACCCGCGAAGAACGCCACGACAAGGCCGAGGACGTGCTCAAGCGTGCCTTGGAAGTGTCGGGCGGCGACATCGCGATCCGCGAGCGGCTCGAAGACTGCCAGCTTCGCCGCGGCCGCCATCAATTGAAAGTGGCCGAGCAGCAGGCCGCCACCAAGAAAACGCCCGAGGCGATCGAGCTGGCCAAGAAGATGAAGGCCCAGATGAACTCAGTCGAGGCCGACATCTATCGCAGCCGCAGCGAGCGCTATCCGGGGAACCTGGGGTTGAAGTTCGAGCTGGCGCTGCGGCTCAAGCGGGCCGGCAACCACAACGAAGCCATCAAGCTGTTTCAGGAAGCATTGGGCGACGCCAAGCGCAAGGCCCAGACCCACATGGAACTGGGAGAGTGCTTCCAGCAGATCAAGCAATACAAGCTGGCGATGACCAACTACGAGGCCTCGCTGGCCGAAATCTCGGCCCGGGAGGTCGACCAGCGGAAGCTGGCCCTGTATCGCTGCGGCAAGTTGGCCCTGGCCCTGGCCGAAAAGTATCTCGGCAACGGCGACAAGCAGGGCAAGGAATTGCTGGATCGGGCCGAAAATCACCTCAACGAGCTGGCAGGTCTGGAGTTCGGCTACCGCGAGTTGCCAGCGGCACTGGACAAGGTCTCGAAATTACGCGATAAAGGTTGATTCGCGTCGCGTCGTTCCGTGCCCATACGTCTCCAGCCAATCGCCTTCGACCTTATGCCCAACTCAGCCAGCGCCAAGAAACGCAACCGTCAGAATCTCGTCCGGCGGGCTCGCAATCGGGCCGCCAAAAGCGCCCTCAAAGCCCAGGTCCGCAAGGTCCGCGAAGCGGCCGCCTCGGGCGACGTCGAGCTGGCCACGAGCGAGTTTCGCCTGGCCGCCAAGAAGCTCGACAAGACAGCCGCCGCCGGCATCGTACACGCCAACCTGGCTGCCCGCGTCAAATCGCGGCTCTCGGCGGCGATCAAAGCCGCCAAGGCGAAGAAGACGTAGTCGGGCGGCTCGCTCTGCCAGGCCGGCAAGCGTGCGCGTGCAGCGCTGCTCGGTAGCCGGCCCCGACAAGCGCTGGGAAGAATTCACCATTCGACTTGCGTCGCGTCGAACACGGGACCTTCGACGCACGTGCGGCGATAATCCCAACTACCGCCCGCTTCGCGCACCCGGGCCACGCAACTGAAGCAGATGCCGATGCCGCAGGCCATCGGCGTTTCGAGCGACACCTGACACGCGACGCCCCGCTCGGTCGCCAGCCGGGCCACGGCCGCCAACATCGGCTCGGGCCCACAGGCCACGAGACGGGCCTGCGGCGACTCGTCGAGCACCTCGGCGGCCACTTCGGTCACGAGTCCCTGATGACCGGCCGAGCCGTCGTCGGTGCTCGGTGCGCACCTCGACGCCCAGCCGCTCGAAGTCCTCGATGCCAGCCAGGTAATCCTTGGTGCGGGCGCCGTAGCACAGGGTCACCCGCGCGACGCTCGTCGCGAGCCGCGGCGGCCGGCCATAACGGCGCTGGCCCAACTGCTCGCGCGCCAGCGCCAGAAACGGCGTCTGACCGATGCCGCCAGCCACCATCACCAGGTGTTCGCAGTCCTGCCGCTGCGCAAAGCCATTGCCCAACGGCCCCCAAACGTCGAGCTGCTGCCCGGCTGGCAGCCGCGCCAGCCGCGACGTGAACTTGCCAACCACCAGGTAGACGACCTCGACGCCCACGGGTGTCGCGCCTTCGTCAAGCACCGTGTCGTACAGCGCCAGGGCCCGGCCCAGCAGCGGATCGTCGCAGCCGGCCAGGCGGAGCATCAAGAACTGCCCCGGCACGATCCGCCGGGCCAATTCGGGCGCTTCGAACCGCAGGCGGTACGTGTCGCGGCCCATTCGCGCGTTCGAGACGACTGCGACCCGCAACTGGCACGCCTGATGGGCGTAGTGAGCGGCGTCGAGCGGCGGGGTCATCGAAGCGGTCTCGTGGAAAAAAGAGCGGCGGGCCAAAAGCAGCGCCAGGCATTGGCCCCAATCGTACAAACCGCCGTCGAGGCTGCCAAGCGAGTGGATCGAGCGCCCAAAAGGAATCATCCGCGCTTCGGTACGGCGCCCTTTGCCATGTCCGACGCTGGCGCCGCGCGACTTGACGACGATCGTCTTGGAGTGCCGCGGTCTTGGCCCACCCGCGCCTCGCTTTACCCACGTTCGCTTTACCGGCGCTCGCTTTGCTGCCATTCGCTTTGGCGGGCGCTGCCTTGAAACGTCGAGGCGGTTCGTTGTCGGCGCCGATGATCGAACGTCGAAGTCCCGCCGGTTTCGGGCCGGCTGGCTTGGGGCCGGCTGGCTTGGGGCCGGCCGGTTTGGGCGCGACCGCAGGCGCGCTACGGCCGCCCGGCCGTTTGTGGCCGCCGGCGCGCGCGGCGCGCTTCAGCCGGCGGATCTCGTCGTGCTCGAGCGGCCGTACGTGCCCGGGCGGCAGTTCGGCCAGTCGCAACGGTCCTAGTGCCGTCCGCTTCAAGCGCTCGACCTTGTGGCCGACCCGGGCCAGGAGGCGGCGAATCTCGCGGTTGCGGCCTTCGGCCAGCACGATCTCCAACAGCGTGCTGTGGCGATACTGCCGGACGACCTTGGCCGAGACGACGCGGGCAAAACCCTCGGCCAGCCGCACCCCGTGCCGCAGTCGCTTCAACTCGTCGCGATCGAGCGTGCCGGCCACTTCGACCTGGTACGTCTTTTCGACGCCGTAGCGCGGATGCGTCAAGCGGTTGGCCAGCTCGCCGTCGTTGGTCACCAGGATCAGCCCCTCGCTCGACTTGTCCAGACGGCCGACCGTGAACAGCCGACTGCCGTACTGCACCAGGTCAATCACCCGCGGACGGCCCGAAGGATCGCGGTTGGTCGACACGAAGCCGGGCGGCTTGTTGACCATGAAGTACACCAGCCGTGGCTCGGCGAGCGGCACGCCGTCAACGCGGATCTCCTGCTCGTGGCGATCGACGCGCGTGCCCAGCTCGGTGACGACGCGTCGGTCGACGACAACTCGTCCGGCCGCGATCAGCTCTTCGCAGTGCCGGCGGCTTCCCAAGCCGGCCGAGGCCAAGATTTTTTGCAGGCGCTCGGGGCCTTGGGCCTCAGCAACGGCGGGATGCGCGGGCGGCTGGTGGTGAGTGGGCATGGCTGGCAGCAAGAGTGATTGGGAGCACGGGCTGGCGAGCCCCCTATCATAGCACGCCAGGCGTGGCGTGGGTGGCCAATCGGCACAGCGTGCACGAACCCCACAGGGTTACGGCGTGAAGGGCGGCGCGGGGGTGCCCGGCGGCAGGGGCACTACCGGGGTGCCTTGTGGGATGACCGTGCCGGCCGGCGGGGGCGCGATCATGCCCACCGCCGGGGGCGCGGCGCCGGGCACGTAGGGAATCTGCTGGCGATAGAGGGGCGTCTTCGGCAGCTTGTACGTGCCCGGCGGCGCGGGCTGGCCGAATCGCTCCTCGAACGTGATTTCGTTCTGCGACCGCTCGGTCAGCGTGGCGGGGCGAATGTAAGCCAAAGGCCGCGCCCACATTTCAGGGCCGACGTCGGCGGCCGGGAAGGGATCGAAACGCTCCGCCTCGCGCTGCTGCGCATAGGCCGAGCCCGGGTGGAAGATTCTCGACACACCGGTTCCCGCGCAGCCGCTAGCCAGCGCGACCAACAGCATCAGGCACGCAGCGGGACGAACCATGGTGCGCTTGGTCGGCTTGGGAGCCGGCGAAAGAAAAGGAACGAAGACGGGATTGCCGCGTCACGGCAGCTCTGGCCAATCGAGTGGCGAACCGCGGAGATGAGCGGCCAATTATGGGGGCGCGCTCGGGCGGAAGAAGTCGAAAAGGTCCGCCGCCGATTGCCAGCGGGCAATGGCAGGACGACGCTAGCACCTCGCCCTGGCGGCCCAGCGTCGCCACCTTCACGGCAAGTAGGCATCCAACACGACCGTGCCCTGGCCGGCCGTGACGCTCGTCGGTCCGAGCGCCGCCGGCAGCAGCACGACTTCGCCCCGCTGGAGCGGTCCGCCAACGTCGCCCGCGACCTCGAGCGTGCCATCGACGACCGCCAGGATGTGGCAGCGCTGGTCGCCGCCGGCAGTCGCCGGCCCCGCGAGTCGCCAACGGTCGAGCACGAACTTATCGCACTCGACGAGCCGTTCGAAGCGAGGATCGGCGGTCGGCTGTGGCGTGGCGGCGGCCAGCGGGCCCAACTGGAAATCAACCGCGTCCAGCGCTTGCGCCACGTGCAGCGGGCGCGGTCGGCCGTCGGGCCCGGGACGTCCCCAATCGTAGAGGCGATACGTGGTGTCGCTGGCCTGCTGAATTTCGGCCACCAGCAGGCCGGGCCCCAAGCCGTGGACCGCGCCGGCGGGAATGAAAAAACAGTCACCGGCGCCCGGTTCGATCCGCTGCACGCACAGTTCGCAGGTATGACGGACGATTTCGCGCTCGAGCGTGTGCCGATCGATGCCGCGCCGCAATCCGGCGTAGAGATAGCTGCCCGGCGCGGCCGCCAGGATGACCCAGGCTTCGGTCTTGCCAAGATCGGGCGGATCGAGCAAGGCGGCCCGGCGATCATCGGGATGCACTTGGATCGAGAGCCGCTCCTGGGCATCGAGAAACTTGAACAAGAGCGGAAACCGCGCTGCGCCGGCATGGCGGCCCAACAGGGCGCGGCCGTGCTCGTCGACGAGCTGGTGCAGTGTCGTGCCGGCCAGGGGACCGGCGGCCACGACGCTTTGATCGGATGGGCGATCGACGATCTCCCAGCTTTCGGCGTAGTCGCTTCCCTCGCCCAGCTTCTTGCCGAGCGACTCCAGGCGCCGGCCGCCCCACAGGTAACGCCGCAAGATAGGCCGGAAGCGCCAACGGATAGAGCGGATTCATGAGCGTCCTCAGGCGGCAGACGCGGCGGCGAACAGGCCAGCGCGAGCACGGGTCCGCGCACCGTCGTCACGCAGACCAGAACGCGCACGGCCGAGCCGCTGCGATCGCCGGCCGGCGCTGCCGCACAGCGGGAATATCCCTTCATAACTATATCGCAAAAGCCGCCGCCGGGGCGGCCAGATGTGGTTGCCCCTTGGTAAAACCAGTGGTATTATTGATCCGAACCCTCCCGACGGCACCTCTTGCCCTCGTCTCAACGGCTTTGGACGGTTCGCCCCCCGACATGCTTTCGCGTGGGAGGTTGTACCCGTGGCCGATAGCTACGACGAAGACGATCTATTCAAGCACACCTCGATGACTTTCGGGGAGCACCTGGAGGAGCTGCACTCCAGCCTGTTCAAGGCCGTCATCAGCCTGGCGATCGGATTCGCGATCGGACTGTACTTCGCGCCGACGATCGTGCGTTGGATCCAATCGCCCCTGGAGAGTGCCCTGAAGACGTACTACAGCCAGGAAGCCGTCGAATACATCGACAACCACGTGCCGCCCGAGCTGCGGGGCAACCCGACGATCCACAAGCTGGTCATGGAAGACGAGCTGATCCCGCAGGAAGCGTTCGTCTCGCCCAGCCAGATGCTCGGCGAGCTGAAGAAGTCCTTTCCCGGCAAGTTCGACTCGGTCGAGCTGCCGGCACCCAAGAAGCCGGAATCCGCGGCGGCGGCCGACGACCAGGCCGCGGCCGCAGCCAACGCGGCGGCCGAAAAGGCAGCGGCGGCCGCACCCGGCGAAGTGCCGGCCATCGACAAGCGACAGCTCATCCGACTGTTCGTCTGGCACCCGCTGTCGGAAGACGATCGCTTGAAGCTGCGGGCGATGAACGTGCAGGAATCGTTCATGATCTACATCAAGGCGGCGCTGTTGTTCGGGGCGATCGTGGCCAGCCCGGCCGCCTTCTACTTCCTGTGGTCGTTCGTGGCCGCGGGCCTGTACCCACACGAAAAGCGGTACGTTCACACGTTCCTGCCGGTGAGCGTGGGCTTGTTCATCGCCGGGGCGGCGCTGGCTTTTACGGCCGTGTTTCCGCCGGTGTTGGGCTTCTTCTTCAGCATCACCAAGTCGATGGGGCAGGAGCTCGAGCCGCGGATCAGCGAGTGGCTCAGCTTCGTGTTGATGTTGCCGTTGGGCTTCGGCATCGCGTTCCAGTTGCCGCTGGTGATGTTGTTCCTGGAGCGGATCCACGTTTTCAACGTGCAAATCTACCTGGCCAAGTGGCGGATCGCCGTGCTGCTGATGGCGATCGCCGCGATGGTGCTCTCGCCCGGCGGCGACCCCTACAGCATGATGATGATGCTGGCGCCGCTGGTGGGCCTGTACTTTGGCGGCATCGGGCTGTGCAAATGGCTGCCGAACAAGCGCCGCGGCGAAGAAGTTTCCGGCGGCGTGAAAGATTACGCCGGGGTCGATTGAAGCATCGGCGGCTGATCGTGGCGGCCGGCGGGAAACCGGGCGAGGCGCCGGCGTGTGGGCGCTGCCAGGAATCCCGGAGCTTGCGCTGGCGGCCTGCCACGCGCATGCGATTCGTTCTGCCCGCGGCGCGGCGCGTAAATTGCCTCGCCGCCGCGCTCGCCGGTGCGGATGCGGATGCAATCGTCCATCGGCAGGACGAAGATCTTGCCGTCGCCGATCTCGCCGCTCTTGCCGGTGCGGCCGCCCTTGATGATGGCGCCGACCGTGGGCTCGACGAACTCGTCGTTGACGGCAATCTGCAGTTGCACTTTGCGGAGCAGGTTGACGGCGATCTCGTGCCCCCGATAGACCTCGGTGTGCCCCTTCTGGCGGCCGAAGCCTTGCACATCCATGACGGTCAGGCGGAAGACTTCGACTTCGGTCAGGGCCGCCTTGACGGCCTCGAGCCGCGTTGGCTGGATGATGGCAATAATCAGCTTCATGGAAATCCAGCTCCAGACCGTTAACCGACGCGAAACGCTCGCGCGAAAGCTCACACGGCAGGGCTTCCCGGGGCAGCCGGCGTTGGAGGACCAACCCCCAGGGGCATTGGGCCGAGAGGTAGCGCGCGGAGATGATCTATTTCTAGCTTGACGAGGGGCTTGGAGCAATCGCCCGCTCGTCTGGCGCGCGGGGCACGGGCAGACTACCAATAAAAAAGGCCCCAGGCTTGGGCAGGTTAGGCGGAGACCTACCCAAGCCGGTGGGGCGTCTTCTGGCCCAGGCAAGAGCCGAAGTTTCACGCTGAATTGTCAGGCGGTCTGGTCAGGGTGGCAGTCCTCGCTTCCAGGAGACTTCCGTTTTTCAGGCCATCGCGTCATTGACGGCAGTCTGTTAAGCAACGCCCGTGCCAACGCCGCCGACTTTTTCTCCCGGACGAGGCCCGCGCGCGATCTCTCAATCGCCTAACGGGTTGAGCGCCGTGGGGGGCAAAGCGAGCACCGTCAGGGCAAGCCGCAGCACGATCCGCGATGCCCAAAAACCAGTCACCGGCCGAAGCGCAATTATGCAAATCGATGCTGGCAGCCTGCTGCCCGTGCCACTTTGCGCGAATGCGCCATGCCGCAAACAAACGAGCGGGGCTTCGCCACTTTGGCGAAGCCCCGCTCTTGCAACTTCCTGGCTATCTAGGCGGTGACAACCCAGGTTAGTAGAGCGTAACCACGTCGAAACCGAGCAACGTCTGGCTGTTGCCGAAGCCGGCCGCGAACGGGCGATCCGGATTGCCGCCGACCGGGTTCGACGAAAAGCCGCTGAACCAGTCGAAGCGGACATAAGGCCGAATCGTCGTGTTGGCGCTGTACTTGTAGTTGGCACCCATCGTGACTTCATAGAAGCTGCCGAAGTAGCCCGACCGGTTGCCCGACAGACCACGCAGGCTGCCGTTGGGCGTAGTGCCCAGGAAGCCGCCGACGCGGTAGCCGTTCTGGTCGCGGAACCATTCAGCCCGGATGCCGTAGGTCATGCAATCGCTGACCTTGTAGAACAAGTACTGGTTCAAGCCGTACCACCAGGCGTGGCCGCCGTTGACCAGGGCCGCGTTCTGGTAGCCAAAGTCGCTCTGCGCGACGTAGGTCAGGTTTTCGTTGATCTGCTTGAGCGGGCGGCTGTAGACGTTCGTTTGCAGGTAGCGGAACGAGGTCGAGCCGTTGGTCCCGTAGTTCTGGTTCGGTTCCTGGCCGGCCGTGTTCGAGATGGCCAGCGAGGCGCCGTCGGAGAAGTTCTCCGTGTAGGCACCGACCCAGCTCCAGTTCGGGTTCGAGTTGTCGAAGTTATCCCAGCCGTGCTGGATACCGGCGCTGAACGACACGTTGTCATTGACTTGCTTCGTGCCGATGACGCCAGTCATGGTAAAAGGTTCGCCGTATTGGAAGGTATAAGGCAGGTTGGGGAAGAAGTTGCCGGTTGTCGGCACGACTTCGTAACCTACCGGGGCATACCAGTGACCCACTTTGACCTTCCAGTCATTGACGGCCACTTCGGCATAGAACTGGGTGAACGCGACGCCGTAGAACCGCAGCGTGCTGATCTTCGGCGACGTGAACTGACCACGCGTTTCCAGGCCCGAGGCCGTGTTGAAGCGATAGTCGGTGCCGAACATCATGTCGGTGCGCCAACCGAAGTCGGTGCCGTATCCGCCGGTGTCGGTCGTCTTCTCGGCGAACAGGTAGAGCTGGTTGAGCTCGTAATCGTTCGACCGATCCGTCCAGGTCACCGGGCCGTTGAAGCGATCCGGCGGGCTGTCCGTGTTCCAGGTGTAGCTCTGGGCCAACCACCCGGCAACGTTGATGTTATTGCACTTCAAGCACGGGCCATCGAAAAGCTTCCACTGCTCGCCGAGGCAGCAGCAGGGATTCAACAGCGTGCCGGCGCCGTTGCCGGCGCTATCTTCCGCGGGGGCTTCCTGGGGAACGCCCGCAGCCGCGGCCGATTCACCCTCGACGCCCTCCTCCTTCGCACCCGCCTTTTCATCGTAGTCCTGCGCGTAGTAATTGCTGTACTCGAACGCAGTTTTCTCGATCGAGGCGGGCTCCCAAACGCCGGTTTGCCCGTAGGCGGCCGCGGCCGACAACAAGCCGGCTATGGCTCCGGCCAATGCCAACTTCGAAAGTCTCATATCCGTTCTCCAATCCGTTGATGCGCGGGGAGGGCGGTTGCCACTCCGGTGAGGCTCGATGGAACAATCCGTGTTGCGCGTGATCGAACGAACGCCGCCACGTATCGATTCGACTACGCACTGGTGCTATCGACGTACGGCTTGAAACGAGTTCACGTGAAAGACGAGCTAATTGGGCCCTGAGGTTTGGATCGCGCCGGGTTTTGGAAAGACTTGCCGGCTGTGCTGAACATCCGCCCGTTGCGCGCGGTTGCCCCCGCGGCCCCGCGTTGGAATGGGCAAAAACAAGCCCCACAGGGCCGGTTTGCGACCTTGCCGAACGAAGCGATCGCAGCGCCCGACGATGCGCAACAGGCGTTGCGACACGCGCAGTTTAGCGCGCGGGCTTGCCGGACAGATCGTCGAACAGCGCTTCGACGAATTCGTCGGGAACGAACGTGGCCAGATCCTCGGGCCGTTCGCCGATGCCGACGTATTTCACCGGCAGGCCGACTTGCGAGCGGATCGCCACGACGACGCCGCCTTTGGCGGTCCCGTCGAGCTTCGCCAGCACGATGCCCGTACACTTTACCGCATCGGTAAAGTGCCGCGCCTGGCTGATGCCGTTCTGGCCCGTCGTGGCGTCGAGCACCAACAGCACCTCGTGCGGCGCCTCGGGAATCTGCTTGCCGATCACGCGGTGGATCTTGGTCAACTGCTGCATGAGGTTTTGCTGCGTCTGCAGCCGTCCGGCCGTGTCGACGATGCACACGTCCGCCTGGCTCTCGATCGCCAGGGCCACGGCCCGGTGGGCCACGCTGGCCGGGTCGCTGCCAGGCTCGCCCCTGACGATCGTGGCGCCCAGCCGGTCGGCCCAGATGGAAAGCTGCTCGACGGCCGCGGCCCGAAAGGTGTCGCCCGCGCCGAGCACCACGCTTTTGCCTTGCGAGATGAACGAATAGGCAAGCTTTGCGATGGACGTCGTCTTTCCGGCCCCGTTGACCCCGGCCACCATGATCACCGTGGGCCCCTTGGCGACCAGCTCGATGGGCTGGGGGTCCTGGGCCATCAGTTGCTTGAGCTTGGCCTTCACGGCCCCCAGGAACTCGTCCATGTGCATCACGCGAGCGCGGTAGCGGGCCCCCACTTCCTTGACGATCGCGTCGGCGGCCGGAACCCCCATGTCGGTCTTGATCAGCGCCGCCAGTACCTCCTCAAGAAAGGCGTCGTCGACCAGCCGGCCTTCGCTCTTGAACAGGTCGCGGACGTCGGTATTGAGCAGTTGCCGGGTCTTGTTGAGACCCTGCTTGAGCTTGTCGAAAAAACCCATCGCGGCGTGCGGAGCCTTCCTGGAGTGAAAATGGCGCGTCGGCGAGCGCCGGCACGGCTCAATCCTGTTTTTCGTGGCCGGCCAGCAGCCGATCGAGAATGCCGTTGACGAACTGGGCACTTTGCCGGGTGCCGAACCGCTTGGCCAGCTCGACCGCCTCGTTGATCGCGACGCGGCCGGGCGTGTCCGAGTAAAGGATTTCGTAGGCGCCCAGCCGCAGCAGGTTGCGGTCCGTGGCGGCCATCCGCTCGAGGCTCCAGTGATCGGCCGTCTGGGCCAGCAGGGCATCGAGCTCCGGGCGATTGCGGCGCACGCCGTCAACCAGGGCGCCGGCAAACTCGATCAGTTCCGGCGCGTGCAACCGGTTGCGCACGAACCGATCGAGATCGGCCGGGTCTCGCTGCGGGTTCAGGTCGTCCTGGTAGAGGACCTGCAACACGACTTCTCGGGCTCGGGTGCGGCGTGTCATCTGTGGTCGAGTGCGAATCGGGGTGCCGGGAACTCGTCGTCGCGCGGACTTCAGGCCAACGTTTCCAGCAGGTTGATCATCTCCAGGGCCGCCAGGCGCAATCGCTGCCCTTGTTGCCTACGTTGCCGCCCGAGCGATGGATCGCCTGTTCCAAGGTGTCGCAGGTCAACACGCCGAACAGCACGGGCACGCCGGTGCGCAGGCCCGCCTCGCCCAGGCCGACGCTCACGGCCCGGTTGATGTGCTGGTCGTGCGTCGTTTCACCGCGGATCACGGCGCCCAGGCAGATCACGGCCTGGTAGCGGCCGCTGGCCGCCAGCCGGTGGGCCACGAGCGGAATCTCGAAGGCGCCGGGCACCCAGGCCACGTCGATCCGCTGGTCGCTGACGCCGTGTTCCTTGAGCGTCTTGAGCGCCCCGGCCAGCAGTTGGCTGGTAATCGACTGGTTGTAGCGCGAGACGACGATCGCCAACGAACCCTGGGGAGCCGTCAATTTGCCTTCGAACACGCTTCCCATGATGTTCCGCAGGAGGATTGTCTCGCGTGGCAGCGGGAAGATGCAGGGTGCGGCGGCTACGACTTCATGCTCATCAGGAACTCGGCGTTCGTCTTGGTCTTTTGCAGCCGGGTGACCAAAAGCTCCATGGCGTCGGGCCCGTTCATGTCGTTGAGCACCCGCCGCAGGATGCACACCCGGCGATGCTCTTCGGGATCCATCAGCATTTCCTCGCGCCGCGTGCCGCTGCGGCCGATGTCGATGGCCGGCCAGATCCGCTTGTCGACCAGCTTGCGATCGAGCACGATCTCGAGGTTGCCCGTGCCCTTGAACTCCTCGAAGATCACTTCGTCCATCTTGCTGCCGGTGTCGATCAGGGCCGTGGCGATGATCGTCAGCGAGCCCCCCTCCTCCACCTTGCGGGCCGAGCCGAAGAATCGCTTTGGCCGCTGCAGGGCATTGGCGTCGACGCCGCCGGAAAGAATCTTGCCCGAGTGCGGGCATTCCGAGTTCCAGGCCCGCGCCAGCCGCGTGATCGAATCGAGGAAGATGATCACGTCGTAGCCGTATTCGACCATCCGTTTGGCCTTTTCGATGACCATCTCCGACACCTGGATGTGCCGCGCCGCCGGCTCGTCGAAGGTCGAGCTGATCACCTCGCAGTTGGGCCCCTTCACCTGCCGCTCCATGTCGGTGACTTCTTCCGGGCGCTCGTCGATCAACAGCATGATCACGTACACCTCGGGATGGTTCGCGAGCACGCTCTTGGCCATCTTCTGCAGGAGGATCGTCTTGCCGGCCCGCGGCGGGCTGACGATCAGGCCGCGCTGGCCGAAGCCGATCGGCACGATCAGGTCGACCACCCGCATGGCCGTTTCGTCGGACCCCGTTTCCAGCACGACGCGCTGGTCGGGGTGCAGCGGCGTCAGGTCGTCGAAGAATACCTTCTCGGCCAGTTGGTTGGGATCCTGGTAGTTGATCGCCTCGACGCGCAACAGCGCGAAGTAGCGCTCGTTCTCCTTGGGCGGGCGAATCTGCCCCGACACCGTGGCCCCCGTGCGCAGGCCGAAACGGCGAATCTGGCTCGGCGAAACGTAGATGTCGTCGGGGCACGACAGGTAGTGATAGTCCGGGCTGCGCAGGAAGCCGAACCCGTCGGGCAGGATCTCCAGCGTCCCCTCGCCGAACATCAGCCCATTGAGCTTCACCCGTTCCTTGAGGATCTTGAAGATCAGGTCCTGCTTCTTGATGCCCGTGATCTCGGCCAGGTTTTCCTTGCGGGCCTGTTCGATCAACTGCGGCATGCTCATCCGCTGCAGCTCGGCGATGTGGATGTCGCCCTGCTTGATCTGCTCGTAGCGATCATGGGTTTCGTCGCCCATGTGCGCGGCCTCGTCGGCCAGTTCTTCGGCCAGGCTCAAGGGCTCGCCATCGGCGGACTGCGCGTAGTCGTCGGCCGTAGCGTGCGGCTTGTGCGTTTTGCGAGCGCTGGTGCTCTTCATGTCGGTCATGATCGGAATTGCTCCTGACAAGTCATTCGAGCTGGCACACGGAAGGTGCAAGCGGCGGGTAAAAAATGGAACATGGAGACAGGTGATTTCGGATTCGACTCTAGCAGTTCACTCACGCACGGCGGCGAGCTTTGCGCCGCGGGCTCGTTGGGCGGGTGGGGTTTCGTTCACTCGGGCGGGGCCGCGTGCAGCGTGCGCCAGAAACGCTCGACTTGAGCTGAGACCGATTCTCCGTGACCGGAGCTGTCTACTACCACATCGGCCAGCTTGCGCTTCGTTTCCAGCGATTCCTGCAGGGCCTCACGACGCTCAAAATCCTCCCTTGTCCAACCGCGTGCCAGCGCCCGCGCGAGCCGCAACTCGCGCGGCGCGTCGACAAACACGATCTTGTCACACAACACCCGCCAGCCGCCTTCGGCCAACAGCGGCACGTCCAGCACGATCGCTTCGGCCGAACCTTGTTCGGCCAGGGCCGCGAGCTGGCACCGCAGTCGTTCTCCGATTCGCGGGTGGGTTACGGATTCCAAAAATGCCAATTCCCGCGGCCCGTCCGGCGGCGGCGCGAACACGATCTTGGCCACCGCCCGCCGGTCGACCGCACCTCTCTCGTCGAACGCGCTCTGCGCCCGAGCGGTCGCGGAGCGCTTGTTTCACCTCTTCCAACTTCAAAACTTCGTGCGCCCAAGCGTCGGCCGAAACCACCGCGGCGCCCAGACGCTCGAATTGTTCGGCGACGTAGCTCTTGCCGCTGGCGATCCCTCCGACCAGTCCGATCAAACGTGGCTTGTTGCGCTGCATTGCCGCACGTCGGCGCGACCGGCGGTTCCCGGCCCAGTGATTTGCGAATTCGTCTCCCTGTGTCCGTTCAGCCCCAGGCCTGGCACTCGCCCCAATTGTCTCCCCACTTCACGTCGACCTTCAGTGGAACGTCCAGCGGCAGCACGCGGACCATCTCGTCGGATACCAAGTGCGCCAGCGCATCGAGCTCGCGCTCGGGCACCTCGAACACCAGTTCGTCATGGATTTGCAGGAGCATCCGCGCGGAAGACCGCTGTTGCCGCAGGCGGCGATGGATTTGGATCATGGCCAGCTTGATCAGGTCCGCCGCGGAACCCTGGATGACCGTATTGATCGCTGTGCGTTCGGGAAGGTTTCGCAGGCGAGACGCGCCGCGCCTGACGCCGCTGATCGCGCGACGCCGGCCGAGGATGGTACTAACATAGCCACTGGCGGCGCACTCTTCCAGTACACGTTCCAGAAATTCCTCCACCCCGTGGTAGCGTGCGAAATACGCCTCGATGAACTCCGCCGCCTGCTGCTTCTCGATGTTCAACTGCCGAGCCAGCCCGAACGGGCTCTGCCCGTAAATCACGCCGAAATTCACCGCCTTGGCCCCACGCCGCATCTCCGAGGTCACCGCCTCCAACGGCACCCCGTACACCTCGCTGGCCACGCGGGCATGAATATCCTCGTCGTGCTCGAATGCCGCACGCATCGTGACATCGCCCGAAAAATGTGCCAGCACGCGCAATTCGATCTGCGAATAGTCGGCTGCCAGCAGCCTCCAACCGGGCGCCGCCGGCAGAAAGGCCGTGCGGATTTCACGGCCGGTCTCGTTGCGCACCGGGATGTTTTGCAGGTTCGGATCGCTCGAGCTCAAACGGCCCGTGGCCGCCACCACCTGGTTGAACGACGCGTGGACGCGGCCGGTCTCCGGGTGCACCATCTGCGGCAGCGCGTCGACGTAGGTGCTCTTGAGCTTCGCGTATTGCCGGTATTCGATGATCTTCGCCGGCAGCGGGTGCAGAAGCGCCAGCTCTTCGAGCACGTCGGCGTCGGTGCTGCCGCCGCTCTTGGTTTTCTTGACGATCGGCAGCTTGTGCTCCTCGAACAGGATCTGCTGCAACTGCTTGGGCGAGCCGATGTTGAACGGTCGGCCGGCCAACTCGTGGATCTCGCCCTCCAGGCGCTCGAGGATCACGCCGTAGCGGGCGCTCAGCGCCGCCAGCCGCGCGACGTCGATGCGGATGCCGTTCGATTCCAGCTCGACCAGCACCTCGACCAGCGGCATCTCGAGGGTGTCGAACAGCGTGTCGAGATTGGCCGTCGCCAGCCGCCGGGCCAGCACGTCGCGCAGCCGCCAGGCGACGTCGGCGTCTTCGGCCGCGTAGTGCGTCACCTGCGCCACGTCTACTTGGTCCATCTGCTTCTGCGCCTTGCCGGTGCCCAACAGCTCGCTGATCTTCGTGGTGGTGTGGTGCAGGTAGCGCAGCGCCAGCTCGTCGAGATTGTGGTTCCGCTCGCCCGCGTCGAGCAGGTAGCTGGCCACCATCGTGTCGAATCGTGCGCCGGCCAGCTCCACGCCGGCGGCGCGCAGCACGACCATGTCGTATTTCAGGTTCTGCCCCAACTTTTCAATGGCCGGGTTTTCCAGGATCGGCCGCAGGGCAGTGAGCGTTTCGGCCGGGTCCAACTGCGGCTGCCCGGCGGTGGCGCGCACCGGCACGTAATACGCCTTCCCCTCGTCCCACGAAAACGAATAGCCGACGATCTCGGCCCACCGCGGACGCGTGCTGGTCGTTTCCGTGTCGAAAGAGATCAGCTTTTGCCGCCCCAACTCGTCGACCAGCCAGGCCAACTGCTCGGGCGTGGCGATCGTCTGGTAGTCGACCTTCCAGCCGCTGTCGACGCGCCGCTCGGGCAGCGAATGAAACTTTTCCGCCAGGCTGTGAAAACCCAGCTCGACGAACAGCTCGGCCAATGCCCGCTGGTCGACGCCGTCGACGCGCAGCGGCGCCCCAGTCGATGGCGATCGGCACGTGGCGATCGAGCCGCACCAGCTCGCGGCTCAACAGCGCCTGTTCGCGGGCGGCGATCAGGTTGTCCTTGCGCTTGCCCTTGGGCAGCTCATCGGCATGGGCCAGGAGCTTGTCGAGCGTGTCGAACTTCTTCAGCCACTCGCCGGCTACCTTCGGTCCCACCAGCGGCACGCCCGGCACGTTGTCGACCGCATCGCCGACCAGCGACTGAAAATCGACGACCTGCTCGGGCCGGACGCCCCAGTCGGCCTCCAGCGCGCAGGCGTCATATGCCTGGTCCTTGCGGACGTTGTACACTTTGACCTGCTCGCTGATCAGTTGCCGGGCGTCCTTGTCGCCGGTGACCAGGTAGCAGGTGCCTTCCAGCTCGGCGGCCTGATGGGCGATCGTGGCCAGCAGGTCGTCGGCCTCGAAGCCGGCCAGCTCGAGCACCGGCACGCCCAACCCGGCCAGCATCCGCCGGATCGGCGGAAACTGCGGCACCAGGTCGAGGGGCATCTCGCTGCGTTGCGCCTTGTAGGCGGCGAATTTTTCGTGGCGGAACGTCCGCTCCGAGGTGTCGAAGGCCACGAACAGGTAGTCGGGTTTCTTCTGCTCCAACAGGTAGAGCATGTCGCGCGTGAAGCCGAACACGGCCGACACCGGCTCGCCCCGCGGACTGGTCATTTCCGGTAGGGCGTGAAAAACCTGGAAAATCAGCGAGTTGGCGTCGACCACCCACACCGATCGCCCGGCCAGCGACGGCGGCGCGGCGGAATTCGGGGGCGCATCGTCGAGGTGTTCGTCCGGACGATCGGGCGTCTGGCCACCGCGCCTGTCGGCGCTTACCGCCCGCTTAGCTGGCGGATCGGCCTCGGCGCGGCTTCGCTCGCGCACGGCGGCATCGGCCGTCGGTTCGGCGGCCGCGTCGAACGACATGCCGGCAAACGTGGCTTGGCGCAGTGTCTTGGCCATCGCAGAAGGGCCGAAAGGAGCGTGGGAGGGAGAGCAGAAAGGAGGGGAACTTCTACTAATCGTAGGCCCTGACGGCCAAAACTGTCAAGCGCGGTATTGGGCCATGGTCTCGCGGGTTGTGCTACAACGCGAGTTAGCTCAATTCCGCAAAGTTTTTCAGCATTCGCAGACCGTCGCGCTGGCTCTTTTCGGGGTGGAACTGGGTGGCGAACAGGTTGTCGCGCCAGATCGCCGAACAGAACGGCTTGGGATAGCTGGTTTCCGCCGCGATCACCGCCGGGTTGCGCGGCACCACGTAGTAGGAGTGCACGAAGTAGCAGTGCACCCCCTCGGACAATCCTTCGAACAACGGGCAGCTCTGCCGCATCGATAGCTGGTTCCAACCCATGTGCGGCACTTTGTATTCGCGCGGCAGCTCGAACCGCACGACCTCGCCCGGCACGATGCCCAGGCCCTCGAAGCGGCCCCCTTCGTAGCCCACGTCGAATAACAACTGCAGCCCCAGGCAGATGCCCAAGAACGGTTTGCCCGCGGCCACGGCCTGGCGAATTGGCTCGACCAGCTCGCGCCGCTTGAGCTCGTGCATCGCATCGCCAAACGCGCCCACGCCGGGCAGCACGACTTTGTCGGCCGCAGCCAACGCGCGGGGGTCGCTGGTGATCGTGGCCTCGTGGCCGACTTTTTCGAACCCCTTTTGCACGCTCCGCAGGTTGCCCATCTGGTAGTCGATGATGGCGATCATGAATGCATTCCAGCCAACCGGCCGTTGAGAATCGGGGATATGCTGACCGCCCGACCAGCGACTGCGCACCGACGGGAAAAAAATCCCAGGGCTGACGCCCTGGGCTCGCCAAGAACGTCCTTATGGTGCAGAGCGTTCTGCGGCGAGCGAGGTTCGCTCGGGCCATTATAGTCGGCCGGGCTGCGGACTGCCGCCCGCGGAAGCGTCCGCGCACGCCGACGTCAGTGGCCGGCGGCCGCTTTTTCGGGGTAGATCACCAGCTCGACGCGGCTGTTGCGGGCCTTGCCGGCGGCCGTGGCATTGGAAACCACCGGCTGGTTGGCGCCGTGGCCCACGATGAACATGCGGTTGGCCGTTAACTGGTTGCGGGCCGCCAGGTACTGGTAGACGGCCGTGGCCCGGGATACGGAGAGCTGTTGGTTGTCGCCGCCTTGGGTACCGCGGACCAGGTCGCCGTCGGTGTGGCCTTCGACCCCCACCTTTTGATCGGGATAGGCGCGGGCGATCTCGGCGGCCACGCTGTCGAGCAATGTGCCGGCCACCGGTTGCAGCACGGTCGAGCCCGGTTGGAAGAGCCGTGCCGCAGGCAGCTCGATGCGCACCACGTCGCCGTCGGGCCGCACTTCGATGCCGGGCAGGTTCACGCCGGGCAGGCTGTTCTGCAGGCTGCTGTTGGCCGTAATCCGGGCGCCGGCGCGGCGCTTGGTCGAGGCCAGCAGCGCTTCGGTCTGTTTTTCGGTCAGTTGTTTCTCGTCGCGGACCTGCGCCAGTTGCGACGACGTGGTCGCCAACTGATCGCGAACCGCTGCCAGTTGATCTTCGATCACTTTCGACTGCTGGCGGTTCTGAGCCAACAGCGCGGCCAGTTCCTGGTTGTCGTGATCGAGGGTATTGGCGCGGTTCTGCAACTCCTGGTTGCGTTGTTGCAGGGCGAGCTGTTGTTGGGTGAGCGTCTGGTTCTGCTTTTGCAGCGCGTAGGAGCTGTTCGCGCAGCCGCCGGCCAGCGGCAACACGAGCAATACGAGCGAGGTCGCGCACGCGAGCCCGCGCATTCGGAGGTCTCCTGAAAAGCCGTTTCGCGTTCGAACGAAAACCAGAAGTGAACGGTCGGCCGCCGGGCGCGCGAAGTGCCGCGGCAGAGACCGTTGGCCAGTGGCGCAATGTGATAAGGTGCGGATCGTAGCGTTACCCCCCCTTCCCCACAAGTTCAATTTGCCCTGGATCGCTGGCAGCGGTTGCCAGCGGGCAGCCTTCGAACAGATCGCTTCGCGGCGGCGGATAAACGCCCCAGAAGCGCTTGATGTAATGGCGGTGCCAGCGGCTGGGCCGGTGCGGCTCCCAGCCCCAGCGTGCCAGCAGCCGCTCGGAGATGCGCAAGTTGCACACGTCGCACAGGATCGCGTCGCTGTGCTTGAGCCGCGCCAGCTCGTCGAGCACCGCCAGCCCACGTTGAAACGTGGCCAAGGTCGTGCCGCGATTGGAAACCGTATACTTGAGCACCAGAAAATTCGGATGGCGGCGCGGCTGGTTGTAATAGATCAGGCAGCGGTCGCCCAAGCGCCGCTCGTGCCACCTTCGCCCGAGCCAGGCGATCTCCAGAGTCGAAATGATTTTCGGCCAGGCGCGCACATGAATTGCGGCCAGGCGGCCCTCGACCATCTCGATCACGCCGTAGCGGGCCCGCGCCAGCGTGGCCGGCTGGCTGAAAGGATCCGACAGCGTGCGCGACCAACCGATCATCGACGAAACCTCGCGGAGCAGGAACAATTACGAACCCTTCGATCCCCACGCCGCGATCCGGTCGCGCAGCGTCTGATAGATCCACAACAGCAGCCCCATCAGCACCATGCACGCGCCGAGCGAGCCGGCCAGGAGCGGCGCCATCGAAAAATAGTTGTCCACGACGTGCCAGATCGTCGGCCAGCCGAGGAACGTCACCATCGCCGCCAGGCACAGAAACGGCCCATAAGGCACTTCGTGCGCGCCGCGTAAGAAAAGCTGCCCGATGCCGACGACGGCACCGGCCAGCGGCGCCAGGAAGAACACGACCACGGCCGCCTGCCAGCCGAGAAACGCGCCGATCGTGGCCAGCAGCGTGACGTCGCCAAAACCCATCGCCTCGCGCGCAGCGCCAACCCGGCGACCACGCGCACGACCCACACCAGCAGCGCCCCGACGGCCATGCCGACCAGCGCCGACACGAGCGCCGCCCACGAGGCCACTGGGGCCAGCCAGGCGGCGGCCGCGATCGCCGCGCCGCCGGCCAGCCACATGGCCGAGAGCGTGCAGGTCGAGCGCTCGCGCCGCAGCCGCCGCGCAAGACGGCGCAAGGCCACGCTCCAGCCCCGGCTCACGTTCCAATACCGCGGCAGCAAGGCGACATACCACAGCGTCCAACAGCCCAGCGCCACTTCCAGCCCCCACGCCTGCGGCCAGCCGCCGAGCGCCGCCGGCCACTCGAGCGGCGAAGCCAACGTGATGAACTCCACGGCCCGCGCCCCATTCACCAGCCAGTCGCCCGCCGGCAGCAGCGACCAGGGATAGACTGTCGCCAGCACCAGGGCGGCCAGCGTGCCGCAGACGGTCAGCGCGTCGGGAATCAATTGCTCGTCGTAATCGATCAGCGAGGCCACGAGCATCAGCGAAACCAGCAGCAGGTGTCCCGTGTAGCGCAGGTGCAGCACGAGCGGCACGTTTTCCGACAACAGCGCCGCCGGCGGCAGCATCGCCGGAGCCATCAGCCACCGGGGCAGGTCGTGCTCGACTTCAATCAGGTACAACCAGGCAAACAACAGCCCGGTGACGATTTCGACCAGCGCGGCGCGCAGCCAAAAGCCGTGCTCGCGGGCTTCGCGTTGGGTTCGGGCGAACCACCAGCCGACGACCGGCAGCCGGCGCCGCCAGTCGCGCGCGTCTTGGCGGTCCCGCCTCGTGAGATCCAGGGATTCCATCCCAGCGGCCTGAAGGCCAGCAGGTAGACGGCCGCGTTGATCGCGGCGCCGACCGCCAGGCCCGCGGCAAACAGGGCCACGAGGCGCGCGGGCAGCGGGATGGCAAGAACGGCGTTCACGGAGGGTGTCGCATTTTCCCAGAAGCCGAGCGAGGGGCCGGCTTCCGAGCCGCTTCACGACAAGCGGACCAGGCCCACGATCAACTTGGCAACCTCGTCGGGTGTCTTTCCCTGGGTATCGACCTGGTGATCGGCCGACTGGCGATAAAACTTTTCGCGCGCCTGCGAGGTAGCGATGATCTCGGTTATGCCGCCGGAGGTCGTCAGGTTCGGCCGCCGCTCGGCCGTGGCGCGGTCTTGCTGAATGCGCCGCCAAAGCGTCTCGGGCGAGGCTTGCAGCCAGACGACCGTGCCGGCGGCGCGGATCGCCTGGCGGTTGGCCTCGCGCACGACGGCTCCGCCGCCCAGGGCCAGCACCGCGCGGTCGTGGGCCGCCAGCTCGGCGATCGCACGGCTTTCCCAATCGCGGAACGCCTCTTCGCCGTCCTCGGCAAAGATCCTCGCGATCGACTTGCCGGCCAGCGCCTCGATCCGCTCGTCGGAATCGAACCAGGGCCAGCCGAGCCGCTCGGCCAACAGCCGGGCCACGCTCGTCTTGCCAGTGCCGCGTAATCCGATCAACACCACGTTCATGGAAAGAAACGGCGCCAGGAACCGTTTTCAGTACTTCGCTGGGCCCGTAGCCCGTTTCAACACGTCGCGCATCAGGTCGCTGGGCGCCTCGGCGCCGGTGAACAGCTTGAATTGCAGGCAGGCCTGGCGGACGAACATCTCGACTCCCGTCACGACCGTGCAGCTCTGGCTGCGGGCATCCTTGACCAGCAGCGTGTTCTCGGGATTGTACACCGTGTCGAAGACGATCATCGAGGGGCGCAGGTGGTGCTTGTCGTAGGGCGTGGCGTCGACGTTGGGGTGCATGCCCACCGGGGTGCAATTGACCAGCACGTCGGGCTGAATCGAATGGCGGCTGCCCCAGTCAAGCGTTTTGCACTTGAGCGCGGTGGCCAGTTGCCCTGCACGCTGCGGCGTGCGGCCGGCGACGACCACATTGGCGCCCAGCCGTTTGAGCGCGTAGGCGATGGCCTTGGCGGCCCCGCCGGCGCCCAGCACCAGCGCCGTTTGGTTATCCAGCTTCCCCTTCTGGCCGTGGTGCTCTTCCAGCGCGTGCTCGAGGCTTTCCAGCGCCGCCTGATGGTCGGTGTTGTAGCCCACCAGCTTGCCGTCGGCGAACGTCAGCGTGTTCGCCACGCCGACGCCCGACATGCTCTCGTCCTTCGAGGTGAGCTTCTTGACGACCGCCTCCTTGTGGGGAATCGTGACGCTCAGCCCGCGAATGCCCAGGGCCGGGGCATCCGCCAGGAATTGCAACAAGTGCTCGCGCGGCACCCGAAACGGCACGTACACCGCGTTGATGTCCAGGCGGCGGAACGCCGCATTGTGCACCATCGGGCTGAGGCTGTGGCCGATCGGGTCGCCGATTACGCCGTACACGGCCGTGTCGCGGTCGATGCGATCGTAGTGGTAGATCTCCTGCATCTGCTGGAAGCTGAGCTGCCCGGCGCCAACGTCCGCTCGTGATGAAAGGTGGCAAACGTGAATGGCGCGCCGAAGCGGCCCGCCAGGATGCGCGACGGCGTGCCGATATCGCCCATGCAGATGCCGACCGTGGGCACCTTGGCGCGGGCCACGAGCTGGAGCATCCGCAGGTTGTCGTGCGTCTGGTTGGCCGTGGTGGCGAGCTTCACGACGTCGGCGTCGAGCGCGGACAACCGGGCATGGATCTCTTCCAGATCGTCGGGCGTCTTGCGGTAATCGTGCAGGCTGATGATTCGCTTCGTCTTGCCGTAACGGGGAATCAACGAGGCCACGTCGTCTTCCAGGTCGACGTACTCGACTCCCTCGGCAATGGCGCTGCGCATCAGCATCAGCCGCTGCTCTTCGGTGCCCTGCCATTTGCCGCCGTCGCGCTCGCGGCGGCAGGTAATCACCACCGGCGAAGGCCGATCGGCCAGCAGGCGGCGCAAATTCACTTCGCCGCCGATGTAGTCGAGCCGCAGCTCAACCAACTGCGCACCTTGTTGCACGAGGTGGCGGTGTTCGGCAATCACGTGGCGGTGCCGCCCGCGGGCGATACTGACGCAAATCATGGTTCGGGAGCTGCAGGTCGGGAAAGGGCGCGATGCGGTTATGGGTTGGCAGGCACCGGCGGGGACGAAATCGCTTCCGGCACGAATCGCCCGGCCTGGCGGATGGCGCCTAAAATCGATTATAGCGTGAGCCACGCCCCCAGGGGCTACCCCGCAAGGATCTTTCGGTGGTCAGTTTTCGCATGGAAAAATCCGCCTGCTCGTCATTGACTGCCATTCACGATTATGATATTATAGACATCAATGAGTTTATTGCAATATATGCGTGGCCATAATATTCAGAAAAGAAAGGATTTTTCCAATGCAAGCTATCGAGAATCCATTCAAGCCCGGGGCCGGCCATCCGCCACCATTTCTGGCCGGTCGTGAGGCCCAAATCGAAGAGTTCAGGAACCACCTGAGGCAAGAGCAAATCCTGAAAAACGTGATCCTGACGGGCCTTCGTGGCACAGGAAAAACGGTCTTGATGGACAGCGTATATAAGGCGGAGGCGCAGAACGCTGGCTGGGTCTGGGTCGGTTCGGATTTTTCTGAATCCTGCTTTCTGAACGAGGCCAATATGTGCCTCCGTCTGTTGACTGATCTATCTGTGTTTTCATCTACACTCGCGGTGGACAGTGACCGCGGAGCAATGGGATTCGACACCGCGCGGAGAATCATATCTTACTTTCGATGTACTTGAAGAGGTTTTTGCCGCACAACCTGGATTGACAATCGACAAGCTAAAGGCGGCACTCGCAGCTGTTTGGGATGATGGCCGGCGCGACTCGAAAAACGGGGACGGGAGTCGCCTTCGATCGGCGGCCAGGCTCCGTCTGTCGGCCATCGGCCGAAAGCGACACCCGTCCCCCCTGTTTCTTTCGACTCAGGTGCGCTTGAACTGCTTGTCGAGCTCCTCGCGGCTGAAATACAGGGCCGTCGGCCGGCCGTGCGGGCAGTGATGGGTATCCTGCGCCAGGTGGCGCTGCTCCAACAGCGCGGTGATCTCTTCGCCGCTCAGGCGGTCCCCTGCCTTGATGGCCGCCTTGCACGAAATCATGTGCAACAGCGAATCGAGCACGTCGCGCCGTTCGGGCTGCTTGCCCGAAGCCAACAGCTCGTCGACCAGCTCGCCCAACACCTCGGCCGGGCGAAAATTGGCCAGCATCGCCGGGTAGGTCGACAACAGCACCGTGTCGCCGCCGAACGGCTCGATCGTCAACCCCAGCTGCGCCAGCACGTCGCGCGAGGCCAGCGCCGCGGCCGCCTCGGCCGGCGACAGGTCGATCGGCTCGGGCACCAACAGCGCCTGCGACTCGAGCGCCCCGGCGAGCACCCGCTCGCGCAGCTGCTCGTAGAGGATCCGCTCGTGCAGCGCGTGTTGATCGATAACGACCATGCCGTCGTCGCTCTCGGTGATCAGATAGCGGTTATGCAGTTGCAGCGCCGCCGCGCGCGGGGCGAGGTGCTGTCGGCTGCGTCGAGCCGGCGCTCTGCGCTCGCAGCGGGAGCTTCCGCGTGCTCGTACTGCGCGCGCGGATTGGCCGGTTCCCAGCGGCGGTCGAGCCGGTTCAGCTCCAGCGGCTTGTGCGGCTGCTGCCAGGCAGCGTCGAACGTCGTTTGCGCAGGCGATGCCGCGACTTGCTCGGCAGCGGCGGTTTCGCCCAGGTCCGCCAGTTGGCCCTTGGCCCAGTCGACCAGCTCGCGGCGCATCGCCTCGGCCCGTGCCGGATCGACGCCGGCGATTGCTTCGCCCTCGTCGGGCGCCGTCAGCCGGGCCGTCAGGTCGGTCGAAAGGAACTTGGTGCGCAGCGTGCCCAGCAGTTGGCTGTACAGCCGGCCCGACTCTTGAAAGCGAACTTCGAGCTTCGTGGGATGGACGTTGACGTCGACCGCCTCGGGCGGCATTTCGATGTTCAGGAAAGCGATCGGATAGCGGCCCGTCAGCAGCAGCCCGCGATAGGCTTCGCCTAAGGCGTGCTGCAAGGCCCGGTCGCGAATCGCCCGGCCGTTGAGGAACAGGTACTGCAGGCGGGCGTTGGCGCGGCTGTGGCTGGGGCTGGCCACGAAGCCGGCCAGCCGCACGTCGTCCTCCTGGCTGGCCACGGCGATCAGGTCGGCAGCCAGGTCATGGCCGAAGAAAGCGCCCACGCGGTCCCGCAGGTCGCCGGCCGCCGGCAGGTCGTACAGCGAGCGGCCGTTGTGCGAAAGCGTGCAATGGACGTGCGGGTAGGCCAGGGCCACGCGGATGAAAGCTTCGCCCAGGTGGCCCATCTCGGTTTGCGTCGAGCGGAGGAACTTGCGCCGCACGGGCGTATTGTAAAACAGTTGCCGCACTTCGACCGTGGTGCCCACCGCGCAACCACAGGGGCTAATCCCCTGCGACGTTCCGCCGGCGATTTCCAATTGCGCGCCGGCTGCCTCCTCGCTGGTGCGGCTGCGCAGCACCAGCCGGCTGACTTCGGCGATCGAAGCCAGCGCCTCGCCGCGAAAGCCGAGCGTGCGGACGCGGAACAGGTCGTCGGCATCGCGAATCTTGCTCGTGGCATGGCTGGCCACGGCCAGCGGCAACTGTTCGGCGGCGATGCCCGAACCGTCGTCGGTGACGCGGACCAGCTCGAGGCCCCCCTGCTCCGCCACCACGTCGATCCGCCGCGCGCCGGCATCGACCGCGTTCTCCATCAGCTCCTTGACGATGCTCGCCGGGCGTTCGATCACTTCGCCGGCGGCGATCTTGTTGATCACGCTGGCCGATAGTTGGCGAATTTCGTTCATCGTGGTGCCGCCGTGCGTACGATCCATCAATCCTAGAGCTGATATTCCTTGATCTTGCGGTACAGCGTGCGTTGGCCGATGCCCAACAGCTCGGCGGCGGCTTCGCGGTTGCCGGCGGTTTGCTGCAGGGTTTCGGCGATGAACAGGCGCTCGATCTCGGACAAGGGCTTGCCCACCAGGGCCGCCAGGTTGCCGCCCCGCGCGTCGTCGGCGCCCTCGCCCGGCCCGGCCAGATCGCTCGGCAGGTCGTCCAGGTCGAGCACGCCGTCGTAGTCGACCACCACCATGCTTTCGATCACGTTGCGCAACTGGCGGACGTTGCCCGGCCAGTCGTAGGCCATCAGCCGCCGCCGGGCCGCCGCCGACACGCTCTGCACCTGCTTGTGGTGCCGCCGGGTGAACTGCTTCAAGAAGTGCTCGATCAACAGCGGAATGTCCTGGCTCCGCTCGGCCAGCCGCGGCAGGTTGATCGTGACGACTTTCAGCCGGTGGTACAAATCGCTGCGAAACGTGCCCGCGGCGATCGACTCTTCCAGGTTGCGGTTCGTGGCCGAGAGGATCCGCACGTTGACGTGGATCGCCTCGTTCGAGCCTACCCGCGTGATCTCGCTGTTCTCCAGCACCCGCAACAGCTTGATCTGGGTGGCGATGGGCATATCGCCCACTTCGTCGAGAAACAGCGTGCCGCCGTGGGCGTACTCGAACTTGCCGACGCGATCGGTCGAGGCGTCGGTGAACGCGCCGCGGACGTGGCCGAACAGCTCGCTTTCCAGGATGTTCTCGCTCAAGGCGGCACAGTTCAGGGCCACGAAGGCCTTGGCCTTGCGGGGGCTGTTCTGGTGGATGGCCTGGGCCACCAGCTCCTTGCCGGTGCCGGTCGCGCCTTGGATCAGCACGCTGGCGTCGGTCGGGGCGATTCGCTTCAGGCGGTCGATCACGTCGTGCATCTGCGGGCTGCTGCCGATGACCCCCTCGAAGCCGAACTTTTCGTCGAGCCGTCGATTCAGCTCGGCATTCTGCCGCCGCAGCCGCAGGCTGGCCGAAGCTTTTTCGGCCACGGCCCGAAGCTGGCTGAGGTCCAGCGGTTTGAGCAGATAGTTGAAAGCCCCCTGCTGCATGGCGGTGACCGCCGAGGGGATCGTGCCGTGGCCGGTAACCAGGATCACCTCCGCGTCGGGCAGTTTTTCCTTGGTGGCCGCCAGGATTTGCAAACCGTCGACGTCATTCATCACCAGGTCGGTGATCACGATGTCGAACGTGTCGTCCTCGATACGCTTGAGCCCCTGGGGCCCGCTGGTGGCCACGGTGCAGTCGTAGCCCACGCGCTCGAGGCTTTCGGCGACCGCCTCGGCGTGCGAAGCTTCGTTGTCGACGATCAGCACCCGAATTCCCGCGGCAGCGGCGCGTATCGGCTTTGGTGGTTTCGGCGCTCACCATGCGAGTCGATGATACGCCAGGGGCCCGCGAGCGGCTAGAGGCGCCGTGTGGCCGCTCCTAGGTGGCGACGTGTCTCGGCGCGTTTCCGCCAAACGTTTTCAGCGCGGCGCATCAAGTTACCTTCCCGTCAGCCATCGCCGTCAGCCGCGCCGGCAAGGGCAGCTCGATGGTGAATTTGGTGCCGCGGCCGACCTCACTTTCGACTCGGATTTTGCCGCCGTGGGCTTCGATGATCTTGCGCGTGGTCGGCAGGCCCAGCCCGCTGCCGCCGGGCTTGGTCGAGAAGAAGGCATCGAAAATCTGGTTGGCCGTCTTTTCGTCCATGCCCACGCCGGTGTCGATCAGCTCCAGCGCCACGCCCGTGGCCGTGGTCATGGTGCGCAGCACGAGCTGGCCGCCGTGGGGCATGGCCTGCTGGGCATTGAGCACCAGGTTGATCAACGCGCCGTGGAATGATTCGCGGTCGAGCACGACGCTGGGCAAGTCGGGGTCGAGGTAGCAGATCACTTCGATCTGAGCTTCTTTGGCCTTGGGCGCGAAGAATTCGACGACCCGCATCACCTCGCGATTCAGGTCCGAGGCCTCGAAGCGGACCGTGCGGACCTTGGCGAAGTTGAGAAAATTGTCGAGCAGGTTTTGCAGCCGCTGGCATTCCTGTTGCACGACGGCGATCTTGGCGGCCGCACGACGGTCGCGCGGGTTGTCTGCCGCGGCAAAATCCTCGGCCAACAGCTCCATGTTCAAACAGATCGTCGACAGCGGGTTCTTGATCTCGTGCGCCAGCCCTCCGGCCAGCGCGGCGATCTCGGTGTACTGCTCGATGAGCCGCTTGTTGACTTCTTCGGCGGTGGGCGGATGCGGTTGGTTCATCATGGCTTGTGGACAAAAAAACGCCCGCTCGGCCCCAATTCAGGCCCGCGGGCGCTCGATCCAACGGCGCACATGTCCGGCCGCGCCAAATCCGGCGCGGTCGGACGTTCAAAACGCCCGCAGTGGGGGCGGCTATTCGCTCTTGCCGGCCGTGGCTTCGTTCATTTCGCGCATGGCCTGCTTGCGGCTCAACTTGACGCGGTCCTGCTCGTCGATGGCGATCACCTTGACGCTCATCTCATCGCCCACGCCGCACACGTCGGCCACGCTCTTCACGTAGTCGTCGGCCAGCTCGCTGATGTGCACCAGGCCGTCCTTGCCGGGGATGATCTCGACGAAGGCGCCGAAATCCTTGACGCTGGTCACGCGGCCACGGTAAATCCGCCCGATCTGCACCGAGGCAGTCAGGCCTTCCACCTTTTCCAGGGCCGCCTGCGCGCTTTCGCCGTCGGCCGAGGCGATCGTCACCGTGCCGTCGTCCTCCACTTCGATCACCGCGCCGGTCGACTCCTGGATCGAGCGAATCGTCTTGCCGCCCGGGCCGATCAGCGCGCCGATCTTGTCCGGCGGGATGTGCGTCCGCAGCAGCCGCGGAGCCCACATCGAAATCTCGCTCTTGGGCCGTGGGATGGCGGTGAGCATCTTGCGCAAGATCTCGATCCGTGCCTCGCGGCTCTGGGCCAACGTGGCCTTGATGATCTCCTCGCTGATGCCGTTGATCTTCAGGTCGAGCTGGATGCCGGTGATGCCGTTCTGCGTGCCGGCGATCTTGAAGTCCATGTCGCCGTAATGGTCCTCGTCGCCGATGATGTCGGTGAGCAAGGTCCAGCCGCTTTCTTCCTTGACCAGGCCCACGGAAATGCCGGCCACGGGATTGGTGATCGGCACGCCGGCGGCCATCAGCCCCAGGGTGGCGCCGCACACCGAGGCCATCGAGCTGGATCCGTTCGACTCCAGGATGTCCGAGATCACGCGGACCGTGTAGGGGAACGTCTCGGCATCGGGCAGCACCGGCTTGACGCTCCGCTCGGCCAGCGCCCCGTGGCCGATCTCGCGCCGCCCCGGGCCGCGAATCGGCCGCACTTCGCCCACCGAGAACGGCGGGAAGTTGTAGTCGAGCATGAACTTCTTCGAGTATTCGTCGATCAGGCCGTCGACGCGCTGCTCGTCGCGCCGGTGCCCAGGGTGACGGTGACCAGGGCCTGCGTCTCGCCGCGCTGGAACACGGCCGAACCGTGCACGCGGGGCAAGACGTCGATCTGGCACTCGATCGGCCGCAGCGTTTTCGAGTCGCGGCCGTCGGCCCGCGTGCCCGAAAGAATCAAGTCGCGGACCACCTTCTCTTCCAGGGCATGCCAGGCCCGCGAAAAAGCCACCGGCGAAATCGCCCCTTCGGCGAGCGGGTCGGGGATGATCGTCGCCGTGGCGTGCAGCTTCACCTCGGCCACCGCGTCGGCGCGGGCTTGCTTGCCGACGGTCTGCTTGGCGCGGCGCAGCTCGTCGAAATAGTGCGCCTTGAGCCGGTCGAACAACCCGTCGTCGGGGGGAACGTCGTACTGCCGCTTCTCGACGTTGGCCTTGGCGAACAACTCGGTCTGCAACGCGCAGATTTCCTTCACGTAGCGATGCGCCTCGCCGAGCGCCTCGAGCATGCGGTCCTCGGGCATCTCGCGGGCGAAACCCTCGATCATCAGGATCGCGCTGCTGCTGCCCGAGACGATCATGTCCAGGTCGCTCTCTTCCAGCTCGTCCTGGGTGGGAAAGGGAACGAACGCTCCGTCGACGTGGCCCAGGCGGACCGAACCGATGGGGCCATCGAACGGCAAGGGCGAAAGGCCCAGGGCCGCCGAGGCGCCGTTCATCGCCAGCACGTCGGCGTCGTTCTGTCGATCGCTGGCCAGCACGAAGCACTGCACCTGCACCTCGTCATGGAACCACTCGGGGAACAGCGGGCGAATCGGCCGGTCGATCAGCCGGCTGGTGAGCGTTTCCTTCATCGTGGGGCGGCCTTCGCGCTTCAAGAAGCCGCCGGGAAACTTGCCGGCCGCCGCGGTCCGCTCGCGATAGTCGCACGTCAGCGGAAAGAAGTCGGAGATGCCCGGTCGCGGCGGCCCGTCGGCCGTGGCCGTCAGCACGACCGTATCGCCGTATCGCACCAGGCAGCTGCCGGCAGCCTGCTTGGCCAGATAGCCGGTCTCGATGGAGAGGATGCTACTTCCGAAGGTTTTCTCTACTCGTACTTTCAATGTTTTGTCCTACCTAAAATGTGCGGTTCCAGCCGGGCGTGGCGCTTGGCGCGGCCAATGCTCTAAAGGCGCGCCCGGGCATTTTGCTGTTTCGGGCAATCCAGAGAAGGCTGCCAGCCTGGCCGCCAAGACGCGCCCCTGGCGGCGGCTCGTGCCGCCACGGCTGGCTGCGAGCTTCTCGGCCGACTTGTTGCTGACGCGTTGACGTGCTTTGGGGGGCGCCGGCGGCCGCAAAATACGGCCATCACGCTCGACCGATGGCCCCCTTCGAATGCCAACACGCAAGTCGGGAAGAAGTGCCCTGCCGGGCGCCTACTTGCGGATGTCGAGGCGGCGAATGACGTCGAGGTAGCGTTGCGGATCGACCGTTTTCAGGTAATCCAACAAACGGCGCCGACGACTCACCATCATCAACAGGCCCCGCCGACTGGCGTAATCCTTCTTGTGCGTTCGCAGGTGTTCCGTCAGATCGCCGACCCGCGTGGTCAATATGGCGATTTGCACCTCGGGCGAGCCCGTGTCGTTGTCGGCGCACTTGAAGTCGCCGATCAAACCTTGTTTTCGCTCTTTCGTGATGGACATCTGCTTCCGCGACTTCTCTATGTTGGCCCGATCGATGCTTCTTGCGTTTTTTCCCTTTACCTGCGAAGCGCCGACACGGCCAAAACGGCTAGAACGATCCCTACCTTGAACTGGGTTACCAAACTAAGCAAGTAAGTTTATCAGGCGAGCGCACGCTTGCAACCGCAAATCGAGCAAGGTTTTTGCCGGCCGCGGTCGACCGAGGCCCGGCGGCGCGAGCAGGCGAACGGCCGCGCGAGGTCCCCCAGAAACGCGAACCGCCGCCGCCGGCCAGAACCTTGGCCAGCGAGCGGCGGAATTTTGACTCATGGCGCGTCGCGCTTCTAGCGGACCAGCCCCGCGTCGCGACGGGCTCGTTCGATCCACACCCGGCCGCGGCCTTGGACCCGCTCCATCCGCCGTCCCCAGTCCTTGACCGGCTCGGCGAGCTCGGCCTGGACCGCCTTCTCCAGCGTGTCGGAGGCCGCCTCGGCACCAGCCAGCTCGTAGGTCGCCAACGCCAGGTAGTAGTGATACAGGGCGTTCTCGGGCTCGGTTTCGGACGCCATGTTGAACGACGCCGCGGCGTCGGTGAGCGAATGCTGACGGTAGGCGGTCAGACCCTTTTCGAAGGCCACCGAGCCGCTGGCTCGCGCCCGGGTGGCACTGGCCACGAGCTGGAATTCGCGCGGCTTGCTGGCCAGCTGTTCGTGCGGGGTCACTTGCCGGCTGGCTTCGACCGTCGGGATCGAAAGCTGGTCGAGGTTGGTCGACGTGCCGGCCGCGGGCGCGGGCGGCTCCGGCGCGGCGCGGGGCCGTCGTTGATGATCGTTTCCGTGCCACTGCCGGACGTGGAGCAGCCGCCGCCGGCACAGCCGCTATCGCAGCCGCCGCAACTGCCACAGGACGACATGCACGAACTGCAACACGAGCTACAACACGAGCGGCAGCAATTGTGCTTCAAGCAACTCAAGCCGCAGTGACACAAGCGATGCAGCTTGTGGCCCAGATGGCACGACTTGTGGCATCCGCCACAGGCCGGGGCGCAGCCGCCATAGCAGCCAGCCGATCCACATCCGCCGTAGCCGCAACCGCGGCCGTAACCGCAACCGCCGCCGTAACCGTATCCGCAGCCGCCGTAACACCAGCTCGAATAGCCGCCGTAAAAGGTGCCGCACGCCGGGTAGCAGCCGTAGCAGCTTCGATGGTGATGGAACGCCAGGGCGCTGGTTGATGCGGCGGCCCAGATCATGACCGCCAATCCAACCGACGCCAACGCAGCACGCATACGCATGGCAGTGACCCCTCGCTCGAGCTTCGGACCCGTGAAAACGCAACGCCTCGAAGGCGCTCATCGTCCGCCAGCGGCTGGGGCCTTTAAGCCGTGCGGCAGAGTACCGATTATGGCGCGCGATCGGCAACGTCGGCGCTTTCAGCTACCAGCCAGCGGGGAGCGGCGCGCAGGGGCTTCGTCAAGCGGGCGGCGGCAAAGGAATCGCGATCGGCAGCGGTTGCCTGATCGGCAGACCTTGCCGCACGTCGGCCATGAGCGTGCAACGCCGTCGGCCAAGCTCGCCTCGAAAGGTCCAAGAAAGCCGGCTAACGCGGCTTGTGCTGGTGCTGGGGCACTTCCTTGACGACGTTCCACGCCAGGCCCAGCCGCTCCAGCGCCAGAATGGCCCAATAGGTGACGTCGATTTCCCACCATCGGTGGCCGGAGCGGGCCATCCGCTGAAAGGCGTGGTGATTGTTGTGCCAGCCCTCGCCGAAGGCCAGCAGGGCCACCCACCACAGGTTGCGGCTGTTGTCGTCCGTTTCGTAATTGCGATAGCCCCAAATGTGCGTGGCCGAATTCACGAACCAGGTAACGTGCAGCACGTACACCAGCCGCACGAACATGCCCCACACCACGAACGACCAGCCGGTGTAGGCATTCCAGCCGAAATAGCCGATCGCGAACAGAATCGTCCCCAAAACCATATGCGAGGGAAGGAAAGCCAGGTGCAGAAAGCGCATCACAGGGTCCTTGGCAAGATCGGGCGCAGCGCTCGGCCAGGTCGGCGTGGTGCTTGCGACCCATCTCGGGCATGAACCACAACATGTGGCTCCACCAGCGACCGTCTCGCGGCGTGTGCGGGTCGCCATCGTGATCGCTGTAGAGATGATGCTTGCGGTGGTTGGACACCCAGGTGAGCGCCGAGCCCTCGCCCGACAGGCCGCCGATCAAGGCCAGCAGCCAGCGGATGGGGCGATAGGTCGCGAAGCTGCCGTGCGTCAACTGGCGGTGATAGCCCATGCAGACGCCGATCGAGCCGGTGAACCAGCAGAGAAACGCGGCACAGCGCCAGTGCCTTCCAGGTGAAGACGAATGGCGCGGCCAAAGCGCCGGCGTGAACGACGGCGATCCAGATCACCACCGGCCAGTCGAGTCCGCCGGCCCAGCGATCGGCGGCGGCCCGCGACGCGTCGTCAACGTCGCGGCCTTTCACGTCCGGAGCAACTTCAGGCAAAGTCCAGGTTTGCGGTGGTTGGCTGACGTTCGGTTCTAAAGCTGCGAGTTGCGGTGCCATCGTTTCTCTGCCGTCCTGGGATGAGTTGGTGGAGCGTACTTGCCGGTCGTCTGTTCGCCGAGCGACCCCTGTGCCTGGCGCATTACAACCACTCGACTGATTTTAGAAGTCGCCGCGAACCGAGTTGTCACCGTCAAGTCGGGGCAATGTAAAAAGCAGGTAAAAAACGCCCCCGCCCCACCGCAGTGCTCGACCGTTTACCGAGTTAGCTCACTCCCCTTCGCACGGCAAAGTCGGCCGAACCGGCCGCCGCGGACTGGCCCGCTATGGGGCTGCGAGGGCGCGGCGGCGCCCAGCAGGCAGCCGCACGCTAGCGCGGCCCGGGCGCCAGCTCTTCGGGCAGGATGAAGCTGAGGTGCAGCTCCGCGTGGCGGAGGTGGAACGCGTTCCACTGGCGGACATTCATCCGCCCCAGCGCGGGGTGCGGATGCCGCGTCCTAGTCGACCGCAAGTGCTCGATGGCCCGCTCGAGCGCCGCCACGCCATCGGCGTTACTCGTGGGCCCAGGCATTAACCGAGCCGCTCCCTCGCCTGGCAGTCGGACGCCCGTTGGCAGCCCATTTTTCAAAATCCGGCGGTGCGCCAGCCGCGCCAGCAGTCGTGCCCTCAGCGGCACCCGAATGTCGGCGCCGCCGCTGATACTCACTTCGATGGCGGTGGCCAGGTGCTGGCAGACCTGGCCGAGCGTCCAGTTGCCGAGGGGCCGCGTGGGGCGTTCGGCCAGTGCGCGGACCTCGCCGAGCACGTCGTTGAAGTCGGCGAATCGCAGCCGCCGCCGGCCGCGAACGTGCCTGGTGTCGATCATGGCCATTGCGTCACGTTGACGTTGGGACTGGAGTCTCGCCAGTGTACGGGTTCAACGTTTACGGTGCGGCGCGACGAAACGTCACTCCTCGGGCACGATGAAGCTCATGTGCATTTCGGCGTGCCGCAGCAGGATCTGGTCCCATTCGTCGGCCGTCATCGGCCCGAACACGCCATGCGGCTTGCGCGTTGGCTCGCGCTTGAGGCGTTCGACGGCTTGCTCCAGCGCCGCGATGCCGGCGGCTGTCTCCGTCGGGCCGGGAATCATGGCGGCGCCGTTCTTCGGAAGCTGAAAACCTGGGTTCAATGGGCCCTTCATGAACCGCTTCTTCAAGAACGGTCCGACCAGCCGCACGACAAGCGACGGTTTGAATGCTGCTCCGTCGATGGCCGAGTTGGTGGCCACGGCCAGGTGCTCGCAAATCTGGCCCAGCGACCAGTTGCCCAACTGCCTGACCGGCTTGCCGGACAGCGAGCGCGCCTTCGTCGAGCACCTCCTCGTGGTTGTTGAAGTGGAGCGTCCGCCGACCCGAGACATGCTTCGTATCGACCGCCATGGCGAGGGTCTCCGGAGAAGGCTGTGGGCTCGAGGCTTGAGGCTGTAGTCTAGAAGGACGGCGGCCGTGCCGCCGCAGATTTATTCGCAAACGGGTAAGAAACAAGAATCCTTTGCACGGTGCGTCACTTGCCACGCGGAGCCGACTGCCCATGGCGCTTGACCAGCAGCGCCAGTTCGGCGGCGATCCGCTGGAAGACGTCGCTCCATTGCCCCAGTTTGGACTGCCGAAAAAGGCGAACCGTAGGATACCAGGGGCTGTCCTCGCGATCCAGCAACCAGCGCCAGTCGGGCGAAAACGGCAGGGCCAACCAGGTCGGCGCCGCCAGCGCCGGCCAAGTGGCCCACCGAGGTGTCGCAGCTGACGACCAGGTCGAGGTTTTTGATCACCGCGGCCGTGTCGCAAAACGGCGCCGCCAGTCTCGTCGAGCCGACCAGAAAAGTCCTCGACGGGGAAGTCAACGCCCGCGATCTGCTCGCTGCCCAACCCCTTTTGCAGGCTCACCAGCCGAATGCCCGCGACGTCGGCCAATGGCGCAAACTCAGCCAGCGGGATGGAGCGGAAGCGGTCGCCCGTATAAACGGGGCTTCCCTGCCACCCGATGCCCACGCGGAACGGCGCGACGGGCGAGGGCTCCCCGGCGGCCAGCTCGGCGCGCGAGCGCGCTCGACCAGCTCGGGCTCGGCCGACAAATACGGGACGTCGTTGGGAATCGTGTCCAGCTCCGTTTTGAAGATGCGCGGCAGACTCATCAGCGCCGCCTGCACGTCGCAACCGGCCAGCGACCCGTTTGGCTCGAGGAAGCGATCGACCCCCGCGCAGCGGCTCAACAGCGGTGCAGCTTATCGGGCACCGCCAGCACGACCGTGCCGCCGCGAGCCTTGACCAAGGGAGCGTAGCGCACGAATTGCAGCGTGTCGCCCGCGCCCTGCTCGAAGTAGAGCAAGATCGTGCGCCCTTCCAGCGGCGAGCCGTCCCACTCCGGAAGCGGCGGGCGGGACATCGCGTTGCCCAATTGCCAACGCCACTCGAATTCAGGCCAGCCGGCAGCGAAATCGCCCAAAGACAACAAGGTCAAGGCCCGATTGTGATGTGCCGAGGCTCGCTGGGGCTGCGCGCGAAGTCCCGCCTCGTAATGGGCCAGTGCCGAGTCGAAACGTCCCTCGGAAATCATCAGGCGGCCCAAATTCTCGTGGGTTTCGGAGGAGTCTGGATCGAGCTCCAGCGCCCGCTGGTAGGCTTCCAGCGCCTCGGCCTGCCGTCCAGCCGACTGCAAGGCCAGGCCCAGGTTGTTCTGCGATTCGATCGAGCCGGCGTCGAGTGCCAAGGCGCGCTCGAATTCGGCGATCGCCTCGTCGGGGCGACCGAGCTGCTTGAGCACGCCGCCGCGGTTGCTGTAGGCCACGGCAAGGTCGGGCGCCAGCCGCAGGGCCTCGTCGAGCGCCGCCACGCGCGGCCTCGTACTGGCCGTCGCGCTCCAGCGCCACGCCCATCGCGTTGTGCAGCAAGGCCATCTCGGGCGCCAGCCGGATGGCTTCGCGATGGCAGCGGATCGCCTCGGACAGCTCCCGCTGATCCGCCAAGATCAGGCCCAGATTGCCGTAGGCCATGGCGCACTTCGGGTCGAGCGCGATGGCCCGGCGGCAGGCGGCGGCGGCCTCGTCGAGTCGGCCGGCCTCGCGCAGCGCGACGGCCAGGTTGTTGAGCGCGACGGTGAAGTCGGGTTTACATGCCAGGGCCTGCTGGTAGGCGGCGATTGCCCGCTCGAGATCGCCCTGTTCGCGGGCCAGGTCGCCCAGTTCGGCATGGGCCTCGGCCAGGTCAGGACGAAACCGCAGGCTGGTTGCCAGCGCGGCCCGAGCCGCCTCGATCTGGCCCTGCGCGTGATAGACGATGCCCAACTGGCAATGGGCCTCGGCAAAGTCGGGCCGCCGGCGCAAAACGGCCTCCAACTGGGCATGCGCCTCGTCGAGCAGCCCCTTCTCGCGGGCCAGGTTCGCCAGGTTGAAGCGGGCCTCGACGAATTCCCCCTGCAGCTCGATCGCGCGGCGATAGTCAGCCAGTGCCTCGTCGGCGGTGCCCGGCCTCCTTCAGCACGATGGCCAGGTTGTAGTACGCGGCCGCGTAGCCGGGGTTCGACTCGATCGCGCGGCGATACGTGGCGATGGCTTCTTCGCGGAGGCCCAGCGCGTGCAACGCACCGGCCAGGCCGTCGTGGGCCTCGACCAGGTTCTCGTCCAGCGCCACTGCGCGGCGAAACGCCTCGACCGCCTCCTCGGCGCGACCCTGCTCGCCAGCGCGTTGCCCAGGTTCGTATGCGAGGCAGCCGATTGCGGAAAAAGCTGGACGATGCGAGTGAACGAGGCGGCCGCCTCGTCGTAGCGCTTCTCACCTGCCAGCAGGAACGCCAGCTTTTCGTGCAGCCTGGCGTCGCCAGGCACCAGCGTCAGCGCCCGCTGCAGCGAACCGATCGCCGCCAGCTTGTCGCCGGCGCGCCAGTTCGACCGAGGCCTTGTTGGCAAAATAGTCGGCGTTGCTCGGATCGACTGAAATGGCGCGCTCGATCAGCTCGGCCGCCTTGTCGTAATGGCCGCGCTGGTGGGCGATGACGCCCGACAGGTGCAGGGCCTGGGCGTTTGCCGGTTCGGCGGCCAGCACGTCGCGATAGAGCTGCTCGGCCCGATCGATGTCGCCCGCGCGGTGCAGCGTGTAGGCTTGTTGCAAGGTTTCCAGCGTGGTCATCGTTGGCTCGTCATGTGTGCTGTGAGTTGTTCGGCCGTGCGCGAAGACGTCGTCCCAGTCGCCAGCCTGGCGCTGGCGAAACAACCGCATCGTCGGATACCAGGGGGAGTCTTCACGCTCCTGGAACCAGCGCCATTCGGGTGTCTTGGAAAGCACGACCCACACCGGCACGCCCAGCCCTCCGGCCAGGTGGGCCGTGGCCGTGTCGGACGTGACCACCAGGTCGAGCCCGCGCATGATGGCCGCCGTATCCATGAACGCGCCCCCCGATTCGTCGAGTCCGGCGAACGACTGGACGGTGAACGCCGGGCCGACGTCGTTCAATTGTTCGCTGCCGTCCCCCTTTTGCAAGCTGACCAGCCGCGCGCCCTCGATGGCCGCAAGCGGCGAGAGTCGCACAAGGGAATCGACCGCCTTCGGTCGGAGGCGAACTCGCGGTTGCCCTGCCAGGCGATGCCGATGGTGAAGCCCTCGAGCGCCGCCAGCCGCGGCCGCCAGGCTTCCAACCGCTCGCGATCGGCTGCCAGGTAGGGCGCCGTGCCAACGATCGACTCCGACGTGGCGCCGAGCAAGCCCGGCACGCTCAGCAGCGGCACGTGCAGATCGAACGCCGGCAACGGCTCGCCGGCGCCGTACAGGTCGCGAAACCCCGAGGCCCGCAGCAGCGGCAGCAAGGCGGGCTGCACTTCGAACAGCACCCGACCACCGCTGCGTTCGAGCTGCCCGAGGTAGCGGGCGAACATCAGCGTATCGCCAAATCCCTGTTCGGCATGAACCAGCAGCGTACGGCCCGCGAGCGGTTCGCCCTGCCACTGCGGCTGCTCGAAGCTGCGCCGCGGGTACTTGAGGCACTGCATTCGCCAATCGAACTCGGCCCAGCCGCGCTCGAAATCCTGCCGGCTCAAGTGGACCAGGGCCCGGTTGTAGTGCGGTTCGGCAAAATTGGGTCGCAGCCGCAGGCTTTTGTCGTAGCAGGCCACGCTCTTGCGCCACGCGCCCAGTTCCTGCAGCGCGGCGCCGAGATTGTTATACGCTTCGGCAAATCCGGGACGCACGTGCAGTGCCTTGGTGAATTGCTCTACCGAGCCGGCCAGATCGCCCTGCTCCTGCAGCACGGAGCCGAGATTGTTGATCGCTTCGCCATGGTCGGGTTCGACGGCCTGCGCGCGCTGGTAGCAGGCGATGGCCTCGTCCAAGCGGCCTTGCGCCTTGTAGACGTTGCCCAGGTTGTTGTGGGCCATGGCGAAATCGGGCCGCAGCCGCAGGGTCTCTTGATAGGCGCCCGCCGCTTCGTCGAGTCGGCCAAGATGCTGCAGCGCCGTGCCGAGATTGTAGTGCGCGACGGCCAGGTCCTTCTTGCAGGCGATCGCCTGGCGATATTTCTCGGCCGCCTCGAGCGGGCGATTCTGCTGGCTGAAAAGCGTGCCCCAGTTGTAGTGGGCTTCGGCGCACGCGGGGTTGACGTCCAGCGCCGGACTTATAGTAAGCCAGCGCCTCGTCCAGCCGGCCCTGCTGTTGCGCGACCAGCCCCAGGCCGTTGAGCTGCGCGAAGGTGCTTGGGCGCCAGCGCGAGAGCCCGCTGGTACGGCTCGGCGGCCCGGTCGAGCTGGCCGAGCCTGTCGAAGACGTCGCCCAGCGCCGCGTGCGCGTCGGCATCGCGCGGGTTGCAGGCAATGGCCTGCTGGAAGGCCGCCCGCGCGGCCTCGTGCTCGCCGCGCCGCCAGCACCAGCCCCAGGTTGTAGTGACCCTTGGCATTTCTGGGAGCGGCAGCGATCGCCGCGCGAAACGCGTCGGCCGCGGCCGCACGATTGCCTTGCGCGTACAAGACGGTGCCAAGATTGCAGCGGGCGTCGGCATAATCGGGCCTGCGCCGCCAGCGCGCTGCGAAAACATGCTTCGGCATCGGCCAACCGCCCGCGGGTTTGCAGCAGCGTGCCCAGGTTGTTCTGCGCTTCGACGAGGTTCGGCTGCAGGCGCAGCGCCTGCTGGTACGACGTCTCGGCGTCGTCGAGGCGCCCCAGTCGGCGATAGACCTCGGCCAGGTTGGCATGGTAGGCGGCATGGCCGCCGTCGAGCCGGATCGCCATGGCGATGTGCCGCTCGGCCGCCTCCGGACGACCCGATTGCATGGCTACCAGCCCCAACAGGTGCAGCGCCGCGGCGTGTCGCGGGTTGGCCGACAGCACCTGGCGGTAAATGTGTTCGGCTTCGCGCAGCCGCCCGGCCTGGTGGTGTACCAATGCCGTCTGGATTGCTTCATCGGAAGTTGCCATCGCCGTAACCGCCCGCAGGCGCTCGCCAAAGGCTTCAGGAAGTGCCCGCGCCGCCCGCCCGCGCCGCCAGCTCGCCGGCCATCCGGGCAAAGACTTCGGTCCATGCGCCCACCGTGCGTTGGCGGAACAGCCGCATGCTGGGATACCAGGGGCTGTCGTCGCGGCCCACGAGCCAGCGCCAATCGGCCGCCGTCGACAGCGCGACCCACACCGGCGCGCCGAGCGCGCCGGCCAGGTGCGCGATTGCGGTCTCGGCCGTCACCACCAGGTCGCAGGCGGCGACGGTCGCGGCCGCCTCGACCCACCGATCAGCCGCCGCGTCCACGCCTTCCACTTCGACCAGCGGCACCAGCCCGGCCGGAACATCGGTCGCGTCGGTTTCCTGTCGCGGGTGCAAGCTCACCAAGCGCATGCGCGGCACGGCGGCCAGCAGCGCAAACTCGGCCAGCGGAATCGAGCGCAGCGCGTCGTGCTCGCGCGACGGCTCGCCCTGCCAGGCCACGCCCACGACGAACTCTCCGTCGGCGTGCAACCGCTGGCGGCGGCTGGCAACCAGTTCCTCGCGGGCGGCCAGGTAGGGCACGCGGTTGGGAATCGTGGCCAGCGTCGTGCCCAGCATGGCCGGCAAGCAACTCAGGGGCGCTTGCAGGTGGCTGTCGGCCGGTGGCTGGTCGCTGCGATAAAGGTGCGGAAATCCCGCATCGGCGAACAAGCCATGCAGCTCGACCGGGACGCAAAGCTGCGGCTCGGCCCCGCGCTCGGCGGCCAGCGGCACGTAGCGGACCAGTTGCAGGGTGTCGCCGGGGCTGCCATCGGCCCAGACCAGCAGCCGATGCCCGGCCAGTTCGGCCCCGTTCCACAAGGGCAGCGACGGCACGCGATCGGCGACACCCGGGGCGCGCAGCCGCCAGGCAATGTCGCGCCAGCCCGACTCGAAGTCGCCCAGCGCCAGCCGCGCTTCGGCCGCCCGGTAGCGTGCTTCGGGCCAATCGGGGGAAAGGCTGGCGGCCCGTTGAAAGCAGGCCACTGCTCCGTGCCAGTCAGCCCCTGCGGCCAGGCATTTTCCCAGCACCAGGTAAGCTTCCGCGCTGGTCGGCTGGGCCTGCACTGCGGCTTCGTACGCGGCTCGCGCCTCGGACCGGCGGCCTGCGGCTTCGGCGGCCCGCCCCAGGCCCAACAGCGCGCCGAGTGCGCGGGGTTCAGTTCGCAAGCGCGAAAAAAGGCTTGTTCGGCTTCCGCGGACTGGCCGGTGCGCTCGAGCAGCGTGGCGAAGTTGTGGTGCGTCTGGGCGATCTCGGAGTTGAGTTCCAGCGATTTGCGATAGAAGTCGAGCGCCTCGTCGAAGCGGCCTTGTTCGCGGAAGATCTCCGCCAGGTCGGCCGGAAAGGCCGCGTTAAACGCATCGCGCTTCATGGCATCGCGCAGAAGGCTCTCGGCCATCTCGACTTTGCCCACCTGATAAGCCAGCAGGCCCATCAGGTGCACGGCTCCGGCATGGCTGGGATGCATTTCAAGCACGCGGCGATACAGCCGCTCGGCTTCGGCCAGCTCGCCGGCGCGATGATGTTCCAGTCCGGCTTGCAAGGTTTCGGGAATACTCGGCATCGATCGTCCAATCCGCTTCGATGATGTGACAGGAAAACGCTGACGCCGAACGAGCCGACCGGCTCAGCGGCCGCTTGAAGTGCACCACGTATTCCACATCTGGCGGTAGGCGGCCTCGAGCTTGCGGGCAAAGCCGGCCGCATCGCACAGCGGCGAGGCGGCCAGCCGCTCGCGCAGCGTCCGCCGCAGCTCGGCCAGCCGCGGCAGGTCGCCCGCCATGTTCGCCGCGATTGCCACGTACTCGTCCGCGTCGCGAGCGATCCACTCCTGCAGTCCGAGCGTCACCAACCCGCTGCCGCCGAACCGTGAGGCGTAGCGGTCCCCTTCCATCATAACCGACGGCACCCCCATCCAAAGCGCGTCACAAACGGTCGTGTGGCCGTTGAACGGGAACGTGTCGATCGCGACGTCGATTTGATGGTGCAATTCGAGATATTCGCGGCGCGGCCGTTTGTCGGCCATTTCGACCCGCTCCGCCTCAACACCCTGGCCGGCCATCAACTGACGGATGTGCCGCTCCAGCTCGCCCGCCGTGTAGGCCAGCACCAGCAGCCGGGAATCGGGCACCGCCTTCAATATCCGGGCCCAGGCGCGAAACGCCTCGTCGGTCAGCTTGTTGATGTGATTGAGCGAAGCGAACGTGACGTAACCGCGCGACAAGGCCGGCAGCTCGTTCACGTCCGGCGCGTCGGCCGGCGGCTGATAGCAGAAGAAGCTGCCCGGCAGGCGGATAAGCTGCTCGCTGTAGTACTCGTCGGTCTGGCCCGGCGGGTCGGCGTGCGCATCGGTGAGGCGATAGTCCATGGCCGACATGCCGGTCGTGTTCTGGTAGCCCAGGTAGGTCACTTGCACCGGCGCCGGCTTGTGGGCGAACGTCAACAGCCGGTTGCCGCCGATGTGGCCGGCCAGGTCGACCAGGATGTCGATCCGATCCTCGCGAATCCGCTGGGCAACTTCCTCGTCGGGCAGACCCGCGATGTCGCGCCACTGCAACTCCATGGCCCGATAGCGCTCGGTCGTGGCGTCGCATTCGGGCACGTCGCCGTAGAGAAAGACTTCGAACCTCTGGCGATCGTGGGCGGCGATCACCGGCTCGATGAAGAAGCTCACGGCGTGGTGGCGAAAGTGACTCGAAAGGTAGCCGACGCGCAGCCGCCTTTCGCTGCCGCGGTCGTTGGCGTGCGGTGCGCGGGCGGCCGCGGTCAGCGGTTCGGCATGTCGGGCGGCCCAAGCGCGGTGTTCGGCAGCCACGGTCGCGGCGTCGTAGCCGGGATGAAAGTTCAGCGCATAGACGAGATTGCTGTGGTTGATCGCGTCGGTCGGATCGAGGGCGATCACGTGGCGAAACGTCGCGATGGCTTCGTCCATCTTGCCTTGCGTTTGCACGGCGCCGGCCAACTGACCCCAGGCCGGCGCCGACCGCGGCCGGATGGCGATCGCCTGGCGGTCAGCGGCGGCGGCCTCGTCGGGACGCCCCATGCGCAGGTACACGCCGCCCATATTCAGTTGAGCGGCATAATTGGCGGGCTTGAGCTGGATGGCTTCCTGATAAGCGGCAACACATTCGAGATGGCGTTCGAGCTCCCACAACACGGTGGCCAGGTTGTAGTGAGCTTCGGCATGGCTAGCATCGGCGGCGATGGCCCGGCGGTAGCAGGCCGCGGCGGCCGCGTGCCGCTTCTGGCCTTGGTAGAGCACGCCCAACGCGCTGTGACCGGCAGCCCAATCGGGGCTGGCCGCGGCGACCGCCTCGAACCAGGGCAACGCTTCGGAAGCCCGGCCCAGCTTGTACAGCGCCTGTCCGAGCTTGAGCTGCGCGTTGCGATACGCGGGCTGCAAGCGGACCGCTTCGGCAAACTGCGTGACCGCGCGCTCGAAGTCGCCGGAGACTTGCCAAACGACCCCCAGGTTGTGGTGGGCCATTGCGTTGAGCGGGTCGAAACGAATGGCCTGCTGGAAGCTGGCCGCCTCGCCGGCCGTGTCGCCCTGGCTCTGGAGCAGCATGCCCAGGTTGCTGTGCACCGCGGCGAAGTCCTCCCGTAGCCGCAGCGCCTGGCGATACGAGGCCATGGCCTCGGCCGCCCGGTCGAGCGCCTGATAGGCTTCGCCCAGCGTGGCGTGAAACGCCGCCTGGCCGCCGTCGATGCGGATCGCCGTCTTCAATAGCTCGACCGCCACGGCCGGTTTGCCGGCTTGCATGGCGATCGTGGCCAGCAGGTAGATGGCCTGCGCGTGGTTCGGGTGCGCCGCCAGGAACTGACGATAGGCCCGTTCGGCCTCGGCCAGGCGCCCGGCGCTGGTGTTCCAGGCCGGCTTGCAACGTGGGGGCAATGCTGGGCATCGACTTGTGGCCGCTGGGCAGCTTACACGGACAAGAGGTTCACACGCACGAACGGACACACGCCACGGCGGCCGCAGCCGGAAGGGTTTCAATCGCGGCCCGTGGCGCACCAGGTGTGCCACATCTGGCGGTAGGCGGCTTCGAGCTTGCGGGCGAAGCCGGCCGCATCGCACAGCGGCGAGGCCGCCAGCCGCTCGCGAAGCGTCCGCCGCAGCTCGGCCAGCCGCGGCAGGTCGCCCGCGATGTTCGCCGCGATCGCCACGTACTCGTCCGCGTCGCGAGCGATCCATTCCTGCAGGCCGAGCGTCACCAGCCCGCTGCCGCCGAACCGCGAGCTGTAGCGGTCCCCTTCCATCATAACCGACGGCACGCCCATCCAAAGCGCGTCACAAACCGTCGTGTGGCCGTTGAACGGGAACGTGTCGAGCGCGATGTCGATCGAAGCATGAAATTGAAAATAAGCGAGCCCTGGCCGTCGATTGACGACCTCGACCTGGGCGGGATCGGCGCCTTGCTCAGCCACGATTCGCCGCAACTTGTGCTCCAACTCCCCCGGCGTATAGGCCAGCACCATCAGCCGCGCATTCGGCACGGTCCGCAAAATCCGGCCCCAGGCGGCAAACAACTCGGGCGTGAACTTGTTGACGTGGTTGAGCGAAGCGAAGGTCACGTGCCCGCTGGCGGCGGCCGGCAGCTCGTTGGCTTCCGGGGTACCCGGCGGCGCCTGGTAACAAAAGAAGCTGCCCGGCAGACGGACCAGCTTCTCCGTGTAGTCCTCGTCGGTCAGACCCGGCGGATCGGAGTGCGGGTCGGTGAGGCGGTAATCCATGGCCGACATGCCAGTCGTCGTCTGATAGCCGAGATACGTGACCTGCACCGGCGCCGGCTTGCGGGCGAACAGCGGCAGTCGGTTGTTGGCGAGGTGGCCGGACAGGTCGACCAGGATGTCGATGCGATCGTCGCGGATCGTTTGCGCGGCCGCGTCGTCGTCGAGTGCGGCGATCTCGCGCCACGCGAGCGGCATCTGGCCGTAGCGCTGGGTGGTGGCGTCCGAGCGGGTCGTGTTGGCATAGAGAAATACCTCGAAGCGTTGGCGGTCGTGAGCGGCGATCACGGGCTCGACGAAGAAGCTCACGGCGTGATGGCGGAAGTGGGGCGAGACATAGCCGACGCGCAAGGGCCTGTCGCCGGTGCGGTCGTTGCAGTGAGGCGCCGCGGCCGCCGTCAGCGGCTCGGCGTGGCGCGGCCCAGGCGCGATGCTCGGCCGCCAGCGCGGCGGCGTCGCAGGCCGGATCGAAGTTGAGGGCATACAGCAGCTCGCTGTGCCGCGCGGCGCTCGACGGATCGAGTTCCAGAGCACGGCGAAACGCGGCAATCGCCTCCGCGATCTCGCCGCGGCTCTGTTGGGCCACGGCCACCTCGCTCCAGGCCGCGGCCGAGTCGCCCTGCAAGGCCAATGCCCGGTGGGCCGCCGCCAACGCCCGATCGGGCTGAAGCATCCGCGCGTGCGTGACCGCCATGTTGAGCCAGGCGTAAAAGTGCGCCGGCTCGCGGGCCACGGTTGCCTCGTATTCGCGAATCGCCGCGGGCCAGTCGCTTGCGCACCACAACGCCCTACCGAGTTGGAAATGCCCCACGGCGTTGTCGGGCTCCAGCGCGATCGCCCGACGATGCCAGGCGATGGCGTCGAGAAAACGGCCGCTCTCTTGCAAGGCAATGGCCAGGTCTCGTTGTGGGGCCGCCCAATCGGGCCTGGCCCGGGCGACCATCTCCAGCTGCGCGATCGCCTCGCCGCGCCGGCCCAAGGCCTCGTAGAGCAACCCCAGCTTCCAGCGCCCTGGTGGTCGGCGGGCGGCGAGTTCCACGGCCTGGCCCAGCGCCGACGCGGCGTCCGCTTGGCGCCCATCCGCTCGATCGCCGCGGCCCGATTGAAATGGGCGTCAGCATAACGCGGGTCGATGCGGATAGCTTGTTCGTAGCTGGCCAGCGCCGGCCAGGTCGCCCTGGTTCTGCAACAGCGCGCCCAGGTTGTTGTGGGCCGCGGCGTCGTCGCCGCGAAGCCGCACGACCTGGCGGTAGCAGGCCAGCGCGTTGCCCGCGCGGCCCAATGCCCGCAACGCATCGCCGAGCGCCGCGTGGTAGGTCGGTTGCGCGCCGTCGATGCGTATCGCGGTCGATAGCAGATCGGCGGCGACTCGCGGCTTGCCGGCTTGCAGGGCGACGGTCGCCAGGTGGTAGATCGCCGGCGCGTGGTTGGGTTTCGAGGCCAACAGTTGGCGGTAAGCGCGTTCCGCTTCGGCCAGGCGTCCGGCGTGCTGATGCTCCAAGCCCGCCTGCAGGGTTTCGTCGACGGTCGCCATGTGCTGTTGAGAAGGCATTTCGAAAAGAGGGCCGACTGCGCCGAGCCTGTCGCCGCCCCAGAGGCATCGGTCAATCGCCGCCCGCGGCGCACCACGTATTCCACATCTGGCGGTAGGCGGCTTCGAGCTTGCGGGCAAAGCCGGCCGCATCGCACAGCGGCGAAGCGGCCAGCCGCTCGCGCAGCGTCCGCCGCAGCTCGGCCAGCCGCGGCAGGTCGCCCGCCATGTTCGCCGCGATTGCCACGTACTCGTCCGCGTCGCGAGCGATCCACTCCTGCAGTCCGAGCGTCACCAACCCGCTGCCGCCGAACCGTGAGGCGTAGCGGTCCCCTTCCATCATAACCGACGGCACCCCCATCCAAAGCGCGTCACAAACCGTCGTGTGGCCGTTGAACGGGAACGTGTCGAGCGCGACGTCCGCGGCGGCAAACAATTGCATGTATTCGGCGTGCGGCCGGCGATCGACGACCTCGACCCGCTCCGCCTCAACACCCTGGCCGGCCATCAACTGACGGATGTGCCGCTCCAGCTCGCCCGCCGTGTAGGCCAGCACCAGCAGCCGGGAATCGGGCACCGCCTTCAATATCCGGGCCCAGGCGCGAAACGCCTCGTCGGTCAGCTTGTTGATGTGATTGAGCGAAGCGAACGTGACGTAACCGCGCGACAAGGCCGGCAGCTCGTTCACGTCCGGCGCGTCGGCCGGCGGCTGATAGCAGAAGAAGCTGCCCGGCAGGCGGATAAGCTGCTCGCTGTAGTACTCGTCGGTCTGGCCCGGCGGGTCGGCGTGCGCATCGGTGAGGCGATAGTCCAGGGCCGACATGCCGGTCGTGTTCTGGTAGCCCAGGTAGGTCACTTGCACCGGCGCCGGCTTGTGGGCGAACGTCAACAGCCGGTTGCCGCCGATGTGGCCGGCCAGGTCGACCAGGATGTCGATCCGATCCTCGCGAATCCGCTGGGCAACTTCCTCGTCGGGCAGACCCGCGATGTCGCGCCACTGGAGGTCCATGGCCCGATAGCGCTCGGTCGTGGCGTCATAGGCGGCCACGTCGGAGTAGAGGAAGATTTCGAATTGCTGGCGATCGTGGGCGGCGACGAGCGGCTCGATGAAGAAGCTGACCGCGTGCAGGCGGAAATTCGCCGACACGTAGCCGACGCGCAGCCGCCTTTCGCTGCCGCGGTCATTGGCGTGCGGCGCGGGCGGCCGCGGTCAGCGGCTCGGCATGTCGGGCGGCCCAAGCGCGGTGCTCGGCAGCCACGGTCGCGGCGTCGTAGCCGGGATGACAATTGAGCGCGAACAACAGGTTGCCGTGATGCCGCGCATCGGTCGGATCGAGCGCGACGATGCGCCGCAACGCATCAATGGCTTCGTCCATCTTGCCTTGCGTCTGCAGGGCGGCGCCCAGGTGGGCCAGGGCGACTGATGACCGCGGGTCGAGCGCGATGGCCCCTTCGGCCGCCAGCACCGCCTCGTCGGGCCGATACGCCTGCGCCAGGCTGCCCGCCAGGTTGATCATGGCCTTGAAGAATTTGGGCTCGATCCGCAGGGCCTGCTGGTAGCATTCGATCGCATCGGCTGAGCGGCCCAGCTCCCAGTACACGGTGCCCAGATTGTAATGTGCTTCGGCATTTTGCGGCTGCAGCCGGATCGCTTCGCGATAAGCGTTGATAGCCTCCGCATAGCGCCGCTGGGCCTGGTAGACCGTGCCCAGACCCGAGCGGACCGCTGCGGCCTCGGGATTGAGCCGCGCGGCCGTATCGAGCGCCGCGGCCGCCGCGTCGTAGCGCCGCAGCGTATATAACACGTGCCCCAGCTTGTAATAGGCCTCCTGATAGTCGGGCGCAGCCGCACGGCTTCGGCCAGTGCGGCAGCCGCTTCGGCCGGCCGGCCCGCCAGCGCCAGCAGCGTGCCGAGGTTGTGCTGCGCCAGCGGGCTGGTCGGGTCGCGGTGCGCCGCCTCGGCCAGCGCCTCGATCGCCCCGGCCGTGTCGCCGCCGGCTTGCAGCAAGTAGCCGAGATTGATGCGTGCCTCGGTGTAGTCGGGCTGCAGGCGGATCGCCTGCCTGTAGCTTTCGACCGCCGGAGCCGGCTGCCCCAGCTTTTGATAGGCCTGGCCCAGCGCCGCGTGCACGAGTGCCTGGCCGCCGTCGACGCGGACCGCGTCGCTGAGCAAGGCCACGGCCGCGTTCGGGTTGTTGCATTGCAGCGCCAGCGTGCCCAGCAGGTACAAGGCCGAAGCATGGCGCGGGTTGGCGGCCAGCACCTGTCGGTAAAGCAATTCGGCCTGGCGCAGATCGCCGGCACGATGAAAGGCGAGCGCTTGTTGCAAGGCATCGGCGGCCTGATCCATGACGCCCCCTCGCTCAACGTCGCCGCCGAAACCAACAGCCCCAATGGCGGCACCCGGGAACCGGCAGGGCGGCGCCGGGCGCCATCGCGGCGGGCTCGGGCCATACGGCGCCTTCGTCAATCCACCGCGCAATCCGTTGGCATTGCGCGTTGCTCAGTCGTGCGCCGCGATCCTTCGGCGGCATGATCACCTTGTCTTCGTTGCGACCGGTGATGAACTGCCACAGCAGGCTGTCGGCCGCGTGGCCGGGCACGATCACCGGCCCGCTCACGCCGCCTGCCATCGCGCCGTGCGCACGTCGAGCCGCAATCCCGCCTCCTCCTCCTTCGGACCGTGACAGCGAAAGCAATGCTGCTGGAGAATCGGCCGGATTTCGCGAGCGAAATCGACGCGCCCGCCGGCCGGCGGCGGGGCCGCGGCGAGCGCGAACAGAATCCATGGGGCAATCTGGATCGGGTGCATGGAGAACCGTCTGGGGTCGCTGCCGAGCCGCAAGCGACACGGATGCCGCGGCGCTGCGAGTGATTCCATTCTACGCTGCCGAGCCGACGTGAATCATGGCTTTCACCAGGCCCGGCGTCTCGCGCAGGCCGGTGAATCTTTCGGGCACGTCGGCCAGGGCCAGGCGGTGCGTGATCCAAGGCTGCGTGTCGATCCGCCCGGCTTCGATCAGGTCGATGATCCGCGGAAAATCGTGGCAACTGTTGCGGCTGGCGTAGAGCGTGACTTCGCGGCGGTGCAGCAGCGGATCGTCGATCGCCACCGACCCCTGCACCAGGCCCACGAACACCAGACGCCCGCCGTGGGCCACGTGGGCCAGGCTGGCGGCCATCGAGGCGGCGTTGCCCGTGGCGTCGAACACCGCGTCGTAGAGCGCGCCGTTCGGCCCGGCCAGCGCGGCGGCGCCGAAGCCGGCCGCGAATCGACGGCGGAAGTCGTTCGGTTCGAGCACCGTGACCTCGCCGCCGGCCAACAGCGCGAACTGCAGCGTGGCCAGCCCGATCGGCCCGGCGCCGACCACCAGCGCGCGCTCGCCCCCGGCCACCGCGCCGCGCTCGACCGCGTGAGCGCCGATCCCCAGCGTCTCGACCAGCGCCAACTGATCGAGCGCGAGCGTCTCGGACTTGTGCAGCAGCTCGACGGGCACGCTCAGCAGCTCGCGCATGCCGCCGTCGACGTGCACGCCCAGGCAGGCCAGCGTCTGGCAGCAGTTGTAGCGGCCGGCCCGGCAGGCGTTGCACGTGCCGCAGTGGACGTAGGGCTCGACTGCGCAGCGATCGCCGACGGCCAGCGGCCCGCAGGGGCGTATTGCCTCGGCCGGCAGCTCGACGATCTCGACGCCCAGCTCGTGCCCCAGGATGCGCGGGTAGTCGAAGAACGGCTGGCGGCCGGCGAAGGCGTGCAGGTCGGTGCCGCAGACACCGATGCTGCGGACGCGCACCACGGCCTCGCCGGCGCGGGGCCGCGGCGGGGCCGTTTCGCGGGCCGCGAACTCGCCCGGTCGCGTGAGCACGATTTCGAGCATCAGGGGCGTGGCCTCGCGTTTCACCGACCCGGCACGCGCGCGAGCGCCGAGCAAGGGCCGTCGCATGCGACTCCCTCGCTGGTGCCGTCGGGTCGGTGTGTAATCAGACTACGTAACTCGGGCGCGATAGCGCAAAAAAACCGGGAGACGCCACCGCGCGCTTGGCGGCTCATCTCCCGGGGAACTCGGCTGCCTTCGTCGAAAGCCGCCTGGCTCACGACTTCTTGTTCAGCTCTTGCTCGATCGCATCGATCACGGCCGGATCGTCGGGCTTGGTGCGGGGGTCGAACCGCTTGACCACCTTGCCGTCGCGGCCGACCAGGAACTTCTCGAAGTTCCACTTGATTTCGCCTTCCAGCCCGGGGTTCGTTTCCTTGGAGGTCAGGAATTGATACAGCGGGTGGATGCCCTCGCCCTTGACGACGATCTTGGAGAACATCGGAAAATCGACACCGAACTTCGAAGTGCAGAACGTCGAAATCTCGGTGTTGGTGCCCGGCTCTTGCTTGCCGAACTCGTTGGCCGGGAAGCCGAGGACCTCGAAGCCTTTGCCCTTGTACTTGGTGTAGACCTCTTCGAGCTGCTTGTATTGCGGAGTCAGGCCGCACTTGCTGGCGACGTTGACGATCAACACGACGTCGCCCTTGTATTGCGACAGGTTGACCGGCTCGCCGGCCAGGCTGTCCATCTTGAAATCGAGTGGCGATTTTTCGCCGGCAGCCGACGCCGGCCGCGCGACCGCGAAGGCGAGCAGAGCGAACGAGAACAAAACGGCGAGTTTCATCGTGGGGAACCTCCGTAGGCAGGATACGATGGCGGGTTTTGAAAAAAATCACAGGTCCCTGAAGCTCTTAGAGGCTATCGCCCGGCGGGGCGTCTGTCAAAGCGCGGGCCTGGGGCGGTCCGCCCCGCGCCAAGCTGCCGATTCTGGACAGCTTCGCGCCAGCCAGCCATACTCGGGCGCGGCGGTCGGCCGCCGGCGATTCGCTGGCTGAGCCCACGACGAACCCTCGAGGTTTTTCCGGTGAGAAAACATACCTTGGCCCGCCGGGCCGTGGCCGCGATGCTGGTGCTGCTGCTCTCGTCAGCATGCTCCGCCGCAGAAATCGTGTTCCAAGAGGGGCTCGAATATACGAACCCCGACGGCCAGCACCTGCAGCTCAATCTGGCCCGGCCCAAACAGGCGGGTCCGCGGCGGCCGGCCGTGCTGTGCATTCACGGGGGCGGCTTTCGGGCAGGCAAACGAGATCGCTGGAATGGGCTCTGCCGCCAATTGGCCGAGCGCGGCTACGTGGCGGCCACGGCCACGTATCGCCTGGCGCCCCAGTACCCGTTCCCGGCCGCCGTCCACGACGTCAAAGCGGCGGTCCGCTGGCTGCGGGCTCATGCCGACGAGTTCGGCATCGACCCGGCGCGAATCGGCGCCGTCGGCGATTCGGCCGGCGGGCACCTGGCCCAGTTTCTCGGCGTTACGGCCGGTGTCGACGAGTTCGAAGGCGACGGCGGCAACGCCGACGCGTCGAGTGCCGTGACGTGCGTCGTCAATTACTACGGCCCGAGCGATTTCACGAAGTCGTACGGCAAGAGCGTCGACGCGGCCGAAGTGCTCCCCTTGTTCCTGGGCGGCGACCTGGAGCACGCTCGGCGGCGGCACGTCGTGGCCAGCCCGTTGTATTGGGTCACGCCCGACGCCGCGCCCACGCTGCTGTTGCACGGCACGAAAGATCCCTACGTGGCGTTCGAGCAGGCGACCTGGATCCGCGATCGGCTGCAAGCGGCCGAAGTCGAAGTCGAGCTGCTGGCGCTCGACGGCGCCGGCCACGGCTTCAAGGGGGCCGACGCCCAGCGGGCTGAAGCAGCCCTGTTCGCCTTCTTCGACAAGCACCTGAAGAAACCCGTGGCCGACAATTCGGCCTCGACGACCGTTCGCGGCTCGGCGCGGCCTGGGTGCAATTGACGGTCAAAACCCAGGGGCGGCTCCGGCTTCGCGGCAAGAACTTTGCGCCGCCCATAGCCCTTCGAAGTGTCGCCGAGCCCGCCGTCGCGGACGCATCGCATACGGCGCAACCGTCCAATGCGATGTCGCCGCGGGGCCCCTTGCGAAAGCGACGCCCCAGCGGGTAGCATTTTCACCAATCGCACACCCGGCCACACCGCGAGACCTGGACCGATGCTCAGCCTGACGCAATACCTGCTGCTGGCGGTCGAGGACACCACGGGCGGCGAAATCGGCATCACGTTCCTGCGGCTGTACGTGTTCGTGCTGGCCGGATTCGTCGGCTACCAGATCATCACCAAGGTGCCCGCCCTGCTGCACACGCCCTTGATGTCGGCTACCAATGCCATCTCGGGCATTTCGCTGGTGGGCTCGATCGTGGCCGCCGGCGCCCAGTTCAGCAAGTTCAGCACCTTCCTGGGCTTTCTGGCCGTGACGGCCGCCACGATCAACGTCGTGGGCGGCTTCATGATCACCGACCGCATGCTGAAGATGTTCAAGCGTCACGAGCAGAAATAACCTGATGCCGAGCGTGTACGAACTCCTGTCGGCCTTCGGGGCCGTAGCCAAAAAGGCGCCTCCCCTGCCGACGACCGTCGGCGGCGGACCCGGGCGGGAGTTCATCATCCAGGCCTGCTACCTGGCCGCCAGCGTGCTGTTCATCCTCGGGCTGCGTGGGCTGACGCCGCCGGAAAAAGCCCGCCGCGGCATGCAACTGGCCGCCATCGGCATGCTGGTGGCCGTGGTCGGCACGCTGATCGACTTCAAGATCGTCGACTACACCTGGATCATCCTGGGGCTGGTGCTCGGTTCGGGCATCGGGGCGGCGATTTCGATCTGGATGCCGATGACGGCCATCCCGCAGCGAACCGCCATCTCGCACGCCTTCGGCGCGCTGGCCGCCACGCTGGTTGGCATTTCGCACTACGATTTCATCACCCACGTCTCGGCCCAGCAGATCGACCGCATCGAGATGGCGGCGCTCGGTTTCGAGGTGCTGTTCGGCTCGCTGACGATCACCGGCAGCTTGATGGCCTTTGCCAAGCTGCAGGAGCTGCTGCCCAGCGCGCCGATCACTTACCCGGGCCAGAATCAATGGAACATCGGGCTGTTCCTGACCGCCGTGTGCATGTTCTTGTTTCTCATCGTCTGGCCCAGCGACTGGTCGGGCCACGCGTTTTTCTTTTACTTGATGGTGCTGATCGGGCTGGGCGTGGGCGTGCTGATCGTGATTCCCATCGGCGGGGCCGACATGCCGGTCGTGATCTCGCTCTTGAACAGCTACGCCGGGCTGGCCAGCTCGGCCACCGGTTTCGCCCTGGGCAACAACGTGCTGATCATCGCCGGGGCGCTCGACGGGGCCAGCGGCTTTTTGCTGTCGATCCTGATGAGCAAGGCCATGAACCGCTCGTTCACCAACGTGCTGTTTGGCGCGTTTGGCTCCGAGCAAGTCGCTGGCGGCGCCAAGAAGTCGGTCGCGGGGCTCACGGTGCGGAGCATTTCGGTCGAAGACGCGGCCGTGCAACTGGCCTACGCCAACAGGCTGATCATCGTGCCCGGCTACGGCATGGCCGTGGCCCAGGCGCAGCACCAGGTGGCCGAGCTGGCCGAGTTGATCGAGGGGCGCGGCGGCGAAGTGATGTTCGCCATCCACCCGGTGGCCGGCCGCATGCCGGGGCACATGAACGTGCTGTTGGCCGAGGCCAACGTGCCTTACGACAAGCTGGTCGAGATGGACGAGATCAACAAGGAGTTCGAGCGGACCGACGTGGTGCTGGTGATCGGGGCCAACGACGTGGTGAACCCGGCCGCCCGCACGGACCGTTCCAGCCCGATCTTCGGCATGCCGATCCTCAACGCCGACCAGGCCCAAAGCGTGATCGTGCTCAAACGGAGCATGAGCCCCGGCTTTGCCGGCATCGAGAACGCCCTGTTCTACGAGCCCAAGTGCGCCATCCTGTTCGGCGACGCCAAGAAATCGCTCAACGAGCTGGTCGGGGCGATGGCCGAAGTGTAGGCGCTCACTCCAGCTCGATCGGCGGGCGGGTGTCGTAGCTCGACATGAGCTCGTCCATCCCCAACGCCTCGCGAACGGCCTTGTTGACGATGTGCTTGTCGCGGGCCACCAGCGTTTCGCGGATGATCTGGTCGTCGGTGTCGATCCGCGGCTGGCCGTCTTTGACCATGTTGGCCAAAAACGTGGTCACGTTCTTGGCGAACATCTGGCTGGCATGATAGGGAACGTCCGAGGGGAGATTCGCCGGGCCCAAGATCGTCACGCCGTGCTCGACCACCGTCTCGCCCGGTTTGGTCAGCGCGCAGTTGCCGCCCCGCTCGGCCGCCACGTCGACGATGACCGAGCCGGGCGCCATGCCGGCCACCATCTCGGCGGTGATCAAGGTCGGCGCCTTTTTCCCCGGCACGGCGGCCGTGGTGATCACCACGTCGTGCTGCGCCACCACCTTGGTCATCAGCTCGCGCTGGCGGCGGTAAAAGTCTTCGTCCATCGCCTTGGCGTAGCCGCCGGCCGCTTCGGCCTTGCCGCCTTCGATGGCCATCTCGATGAACCGCCCGCCGACGCTTTGCACCTGCTCCTTCACCGCCATGCGCACGTCGTAGGCGCTGACGACCGCGCCGATCCGCCGCGCCGTGGCAATCGCCTGCAAACCGGCCACGCCCGCGCCGACCACGAACACCTTGGCCGGCGTGAGCGTGCCGGCGGCCGTGGTGAGCATGGGAAACAGCTTACCCAGGGTGGTGGCCGCCAGCAGCGCGGCCCGATAGCCGGCGATCGTGGCTTGCGAGCTGAGCACGTCCATGCTCTGGGCCCGCGTGATCCGCGGCACCAGCTCCAGCGCAAACAGCGTCACGCCGCGCTCGGCCAGCGTACGGACCGCCTCGGGCGCGGTCAGCGGGTCGCACATGCCGATGACGATCTGCCCGTCGCGCAGCGCGGGCACGTCGGCAGCGCCGGCCTGGGGATTGGTGCCCAGCGAGCGGACCTGCAGCAGGCAATCGGCGGCCAGGGCCTCTTCGCGCGTGACGAGCTGGGCCCCTTTTTCAGCGTAGGCCTCGTCGGTAAACCCGGCGGCCAGCCCGGCGCCGCGCTCGATGCGCACTTCGCCGGCCAGTTTGACCAGGCCGGCAATCACCGCGGGCACGAGCGCCACGCGGCGCTCTCCGGGAAAAGTCTCGCGTACCGCGGCAACAATCATGAAAGCCCCTCGGCGGATTGGACGAATTTTGAAGTTCCCGCGGGCAACGTCCGGCGGCCGGCTGCCCGTTTTGGCGGCTGCTGGCGGTGCGTGCCTCCATGGGCCAGTGGCGCTTTCGGCCGCCACCCGCCTTGAACGCTTGGGGCGGGGCCGCTAAATTGGTGGTTTCGCCCAAATGGAAACAGCCCGGCCAAGGCGCCCGACGTGCGCCTGCTGGCATGATCTTAAAGAGTCGCGAGTCGGTTATGAAGACGGCAACCGTTAAAAGCTACATGGCCAAGGCCGGCGAGCTCGAGCAAAAGTGGTGGCTCGTCGACGCCGAAGGCAAGGTCGTCGGCCGCCTGGCCAGCGAGATCGCCGTGATCCTGATGGGCAAGCACCGCCCCACCTACACGCCGCACGTCGACACGGGCGACTACATCGTGGTGGTCAACGCCGACAAGATCGTGCTCAGCGGCAAGAAGTGGGATCAAAAGCAGTACACCTGGACCACCGGCTACCCGGGCCTGCGCAGCGAAATCGCCCGCACCCGTTTCGAGCGCCAGCCGGGGCTGATCCTCGTCGAGGCCGTGCGCCGCATGTTGCCCAAGAACAAGCTGGCCCGGCACATGCTCGACAAGCTGAAGGTCTACGCCGGCCCGGATCACCCGCACCAGGCCCAAACGCCCGAGCCCAAAGAGCTGGCCGTGAAGTGAGGCCGCTTTTGAGCGCCTTCGCAACCGCTCAGCCCGAAAATTCAAACCAGGTTTTTGAGGAAACGACTCCGATGTCGACCGTGAAAGTATCGAAGGCCAATGACTCGCTGGGCACCGGCCGCCGCAAAACCTCGGTGGCCCGCGTCCGCGTGCGGCCCGGCAGCGGCGCCATCCTGATCAACGAGCGTCCGCTGGACGAGTACTTCGTCAACGAGCAGGACCGGGGCAACGTGCTGGCCCCGCTGGTCAAAAGCGGCAAGCAGGGCGCGGTCGACATTTCCATCCGCGTGCACGGCGGCGGCATTTCGGGCCAGAGCGGCGCCTGCATGTTGGGCATCGCCCGCGCGCTGATCAAGTTCGACAGCGAAACGTTCGACCCCTTGCGCCACAACCACCTGCTAACGCGCGACAGCCGCATGAAAGAGCGCAAGCACTACGGCCTGCGCGGCGCCCGCAAAGGCACGCAGTTCTCCAAGCGGTAGGGCAATTCTCCAAGCGGTAGGGCGACGCGATCGTGGCATTGGCGCGGCGCCAGCATGTTTAGGGTGGCACTGGCATCTTGCCAGTGCAGAGTCGTGACGACCAAAGCACTGGCAAGATGCCAGTGCCACCGCTTTGCTTCACTGGAACAGCAGCAGCCCAAAACCCTCGGCGCAATCTCCGGCGCGGCGGGCGTGGTCCAGCTTTGGAAACCGACGCCGGGCACGGTGCGCTGGATGCCGACGGCCCAACTGGCGCCTTTCTCGGTGCTTGGCCGGTGAGCTCGGAGAGCGGAATCGCGGCTTCGATCGTCCAGCTTGCTTCGTCGGCAGAGTGGGCCACGAACCAGTCGGGGTTCCAACTGGCATCGCCCCAACAGCTTTCCGCCGTCCAGCCGCGATGGTCGACTGCCAGGCGGTAATAGGTGGCAAAGTCGCGATCGACGTCGATCAGAAGCTCGACGCGGTCGCGATCGGACAGATCGGCGTCGCGCGGCCGCGGCCGCTCGTCGGCCTCGTATTTCATGCCAGGCGCGTGGCGGCACGTCACGCCCAGGTAGAGAAACTCGGCATCGTAGGCCAGCATGGCCGTGCCGGGCCACGCTTTGTCGTCGCCGATCGGGCTGCGCAACTCGACGACGTTGCCGGCCCGCCACACGGGCTCGTCGAGCCGGCCGTCGAGCCGGGGCTTGGACGCCGCGCGCGGGCAGTTCCACAGCGGCTTGGGGGGCTGGCCCTGGCGTTCGGCCAGCCATAGCTCGCTTTGCGCGGCGGCCCACCAGGCGTCGTGCGGCCGGCTGTGGCGCAGCGCCAGGTAGAACCGTTCCGCCTGCCTGGGCAAACCTTGATGGCGATGGGCCGCGGCCAGCGGGAAGCGGACCTGCGGTTCGCCGAAGAATGCCGGATCGAGCTGTTCCAACTGTTTGGCGAACACGGCAGCCTTGGCTTGCGGGTCGTCGGCCGTGCCGCGCAATTGGCCGGTCAGGCCGGCGGCCTGCTCGACGCGCGCGGCGCCGAGATGGCGCTGGCCCGCTTGACCTCGCCCGATGCGGCCGCCACGCCGCCGGCGGTTCGCACGCTGCCCCCCCGCCCCGCGGTCGGCAGCGCCGCATCGCCGGCGGCCGAGGTGCGCACCACGGTGATTTGCTGTCCGGCGCGGCCGCGCCATTGGGTCTCGCTGCTGGCGTAATACTGCACCAGCCACTCGAGCGCCCGCGCGGCCAGCGGCTCGCGCGGATAGCGCTCGGCGACCGTCGCGAAACATTCGGCCGCCAGCTCGCCGCGACCGCTATGGGCATAGCGCTCGGCCAATTGGCACAACACCTCGGCCGCCCGCGGCGGCTGGAGCGCGCGGGTCTGCTCGCCGAGATCGGCCAGCAAGCGGCCGTCGCGGCCCTCGTCGCCGTCGGCCCGCGCCAGGATGGCCTGCAGGTTGCGCCGCATCTGGGCTTCGCGGCGCATGGCCTCGAGATTGTTCTCGCTGGTGATTTCCAGGGCGCGGCGGGCCTCGCCACCGGGCGAGATGGCGATACCGCTGAAGAAGTCGCGCTGGCCGGCCCCTTGGGGAACATGATCGACCAGCAAGCGGAAACCAAGCATGGGCGCGGGCTCGGCCAGCTCGCCGCAAAGCACGCCGCGGGCCACCGCAGCCAGTTCGCCGACCGAGCGGCCCAACCGCGTGGCCAACTGGCTGGTCGTCACGTTGGCCGTGCCCGACTGGCCCGCGGGCAGCGAACTGTAAACCTTTTGCACCTTCCAGGGCTCCAACCCCGCTTCGGCGATCTGTTCGGGGTAGTGTGCCGCGTCGCCGGCGCGTTCGACCGCCCGCAGCACGAGCTGGTTGACGACGTGGCCCAAGGGGTCACGCCCGCGGACGTCGGCCGAGCTGGTGAACACCACGCTGGGCCGCCACATGCGCAGCCGCGCCACGACGTGGGCTTCGAGCTTGTCGATCGCGCCGCCGTCGTTGGCCTGGTTCCAACCTTCGACCAGTTGTTCGGCCGACAGCATCAGCTCGGCCGAGCGAAGCGGAAATCGCCAGGTTGCGCCGCCGCGCTGCCGCCGGCCAGCACCTGGGCCTCGTGCGCCCGGGCAGTCGCGTCGCCCGAGGGCGCGGTGCCGCGCTCGACGTCGTGGCGGCTGAGGATTTCCATCACGCCCAGGTAGCCCTCGTCGGCCGACAGCCGGGCGACCAGTTCGAGCGGCATCTCTTGTTCGCGGCCATAGAGGCCCAGATAGGCGGTGCGCGCGCCGCCGCGCGCTGCTGGCGCCAGGTGCGGCCGCCGTCGCGCGTGGCCAGGATCGTGCCCAGTTCGCCCACGGCCCAGCCGTTGCGCTCGTCGACAAAGGCCAGGCCGTGGATCGGCAGCGGCTGGCCGGTCGGCACCAGAGACCAGCTTCGGCCCGCGTCGGCGGTGGTGAGGATGCGCGTGCCGGGGGTGCCGGCGATCCAGGCGTGCGCGCCCTTGACGGCCAGGGCGTCGAAATCGAAGTGGCGGCGGGCCGCGGCGGGCATCTCGCCCTCGGGCGTCTGCCAGCTCTTGCCCAGGTCTTGCGTCGCCAGCACCAACCCGCCATCGCCCACCAGCCAGCCGCCGGCCGGCGCCAGCAACTCCATTCGCCGCAGCGCCCGCAGCCCGTAATCGCTGGGCAGGGTTTCGATGGCCCGGCGGCGCACCGCGGCCAGCGCGCTGGTGCGGCCCGCCAGGGCGCCGGTGTCGGGGTCGATGAAGTCGCCTGTCAGCCAGCGGCGCGTGCCGCCGGTCGGCAGGGCCGACCAACTGCGGCCGCCATCGGTGGTGGCGAACACGCCCGACGGGAAATACGCCGACGGCTCGCCGATGGCCCAGCCGTGGGCCGAATCGAAAAAGCAAATCCGGCGAATGGCCGGCAAATAGCTTTCGCGCTGGCGCGTCCAGTGTGCGCCGCCGTCGCGCGTGTGCAAGATGACGGCGCTGGTCGAGCCGGTGTACGGTTGCGTCGCTCCGCCAGCCGCCCAACCCACGCGCTCGTCGAGAAAACAGATACTCGCCAGCGGCGCGTCGACGCCCGAAGGTTGCAACTGCCAGTGGGCGCCGCCGTCGTCGGTGTGCCAGACGACGCCCCGATCGCCGACGGCCCAGCCCTGCACGGCGTCGACAAACGCGACGTCCGCCAGCATGGCGTCGTTCTGCATGGCCGTTGCCGAGGGCGGCTGGCCGGCCGCTGCCTCGCGGGCGCAGCTCGGCGCTTGCCGAACGGGAGGAGGCCACCAGCGCACAGCCACGACAAGCGCGACGGTGAACACGGCTTGGCGGGCGAATGCCGGGCTGGCCATGAGCGATTCCTCCCTGCGCGACACGGCCCCAAAAGCGACGGAGCCAAAGGGCGACGAAAAAAACCGGCGGATTGTAACCGCCCGGCGCCGCGGCGACCTAGACCACTCGCGGCGGAAAACGTCGAGAAAAGCCGGAGATTTCCCCGGCCAAGGGCTCTCCTCGGACGCGCACGGCGCCGACCATTGGCACTGGCGGGTCGTTGAACTAGGCTGTTGTCGGACAGCAGCCAGACGAGCATCTTGGGAGCAGCGAGCGATGCGGGTGATCGTGGAAAGGGATCGCGAGGGGGTGAGCCGCCGGGCGGCACTGGTCGTCGCCACGCTGGTGCGGCGACGGCCGACCTGCGTGCTGGGGCTGGCCACCGGCAGCACGCCGTTGGGCATGTACGCCGAATTGATCCGTTTGCACCGCGAGGAAGGGCTCGACTTCTCGCGCGTGGTCACCTTCAACCTCGATGAATACGTCGGCCTGAGCGGCTCGCATCCGCAAAGCTACCGCTACTTCATGCAGCAGAACTTGTTCGACCACATCAACATCGACCCCCGCGATACCCACGTGCCCGACGGGCGGGCGCTCGATTTCGAGGCCTACTGCGAGCAGTACGAGCGGATGATCGCCGAAGAAGGCGGCATCGACCTGCAGGTGTTGGGCATCGGCAGCGACGGGCACATCGCCTTCAACGAGCCCGGCTCGTCGCTGGGCAGCCGGACGCGGCTCAAGACCCTCACCGAGGAAACGGTGCGCGACAACGCCCGCTTCTTCGGCAGCGAGAAGGAAGTGCCGCGGTTGGCGATCACGATGGGCGTGGGCACGATCCTCGAATCGCGGCAGTGCCTGCTATTGGCCGCCGGCGACAGCAAGGCGCAGGGCGATCCGCGACACGATCGAGGGCCCGATCACCGCGCAGGTCACCGCCTCGGCCCTGCAGTTGCACCGCGACGTGATCGCGATTCTCGACGAAGAAGCGGCGCGGCTCTTGGAGCGGCGCGACTATTATCGCGAGGTCGAACAGGCCCAGGCCGCGTTGCAAGCCGGCCAGTTAGGCCGCTTCGGCATGCCGACCTCTTCGAGCGCTTTCTCTGCACGCTCCGCGGTCGTCTTCATTCTTCCGTTCGCTCACGGGGTGCAACCGGCGCGTCGGCCGGTTTTGCCTCTTCGCCGGGCGGATTTTCCTCGGCTTCGGCGGGTTCTACCTTCGGCTTCTCTTCGGCCGTCGCCGCAGGCTCCTCTTTCGCCGGTTCGCTGGCTGGCTCGGTGGCCGGCGGGGCCGGGAATTGCTCTTGAAAGAATTGGGCGAAGTCGTCGGAGGCCTCGGGCAGCAGGCGGGCCAGCTTGCGGCCGCCAGTCAGGGCCACGAGTCCTGATTCGAAATCGAACAGGATCGTGGCCCAATCGCGGCCGTCGTTGACCACGATGGCGTAGTTCCAGTTGGGTTCAGTTCCATTGGCAACGGGAGCCCGCCAGTCGAACGTCGTGTCGCTCACCAAGGCCGCCCGCAGGTTGCTCAGCCCCTTGGCGCCGGTCCCCTCTTTGGTCGCCAGCACCTGCCAGGCGAAATCGCCGAACTCGACCCAGGCGAACTCGGGCTTGTCGGCCATCGCCGCGGCCGGCTGGGCGGCGCCCGCGGCTTCGGCCTCAGGCTTGTCGGTCGCAGCACCGGCTGCGTCGGCCACCGGGCCGGGTGTTGGCACCTCGTCGATGGGCGTCGGATCGCCCGCGTCGAGCTCGAACAGCTTGACCTCGGCGCTGGGCGATCAAGCGAGCCGTGCTCGCGCCCAATAATCCATCGCGCGATGCTGGCCGCGGTAGCGATACCAGGTGCTGAAAACGGCGGCGGCCAAGGCCACGACCACGATGGCCACGATCACGAGTTTGCCACGATTCATGCTGACAGGGTGTCCTTGGCCGCCTGGTCGATCTTAGAAAAACCGCGCCTGCACCGGCCCACTAGCCACGCGCCGCGCTGGTAGTATACTAGCTGGGCAAGCCGCACAGGATGGCCAAACGGGCCACCCGCATCCGATTCTCGAAGCCCTTTGCCACCCCCATGCCCAACGAGTTCGACCCCTACCGCGAGGCGCTGGTTGTCGAGGCCACGACCATCTGGCCGGAAGCATACGACGACCTGGAGCCCGAAGAAAAGTACCAGGTGGAGCGGCGGCTGCACTCCGATCCCCAGCACGCCGCCGAACTGGAATACATTCGCGTTCACACCGGCTTTCAGCGCCAGATCAGGGTCACGCCGGCTGACATCGATCGCGTCGGGGCCGGCTCCTGACATTCTGGGAGTCCCCTCGTGACGACCGTCGAGGTCCAGCTTGGCACGCGAAGCTATCCGATCGAGATCGGCACCGGCAACCTGGCCAGGCTCGGCGAGTTGGTCGAAGGCTGGTGCCATCCATCGCGGGCAGTGGTCATTACGGATCGCAACGTCGAGCGGCCGCACGCCGTCGCCGCCGCCACGAGCCTTGAAGGAAAACTGGGCGATGCCGTCGACACGCTGGTGATCGAGCCCGGCGAAGGCTCGAAGTCGATCGACGTGGCCGCCGGATTGTGGCATCAACTGCTGGCCGTGGGCGCGGATCGCAAGAGCGTCGTGGTGGCCGTCGGTGGCGGCGTCGTGGGCGACCTGGCCGGCTTCGTGGCCGCCACCTTTGCTCGCGGCCTGCGCTTCGTGCAGGTGCCGACCACGCTGTTGGCGCAAGTCGATCAGCGCCGTGGGCGGCAAAGTGGGCATCAACCTGCCCGGCGCCAAGAACATGGTCGGCGCCTTCTGGCAGCCTTCCGGAGTGCTCGTCGACACGGCCGTGCTGATCACGCTGGGCGGCCGCGAGTATCGCGCCGGGCTGGCCGAAGTCGTCAAATACGGCGTGATCCTCGACTTGGAATTCTTCGCCTGGCTCGAGCGCCACGCCGGCGAACTGAACGCGCGGGCCCCGGCCGCCTTGGAGCACGTCGTGGCCCGCAGTTGCCAGTTGAAAGCCCAGGTCGTGGCCGCCGACGAGCGCGAAGAGACCGGCGGGCGGGCCGTGCTCAACTATGGGCACACCTTCGGCCACGCGCTGGAAAGCACCAGCGGCTATGGGCATTACCTGCACGGCGAGGCGATCGCCATCGGCATGCAGTGCGCCGCTCGCCTGGCCGCGAGGCTGGGCCGGGTCGACGAGTCGTTCATCACGCGGCAGACCAAGCTGCTCGAAGCGCTCGAGCTGCCCGTGGCTGCCGGCCAGCTCGACGCCGACGCGCTGCTGGCAGCGATGCAGCACGACAAGAAAACCGAACACGGCCGGCTGCGGTTCGTGCTGCCCACGAAGCTGGGCCACGTCGAGCTGGTCGAAGGAGTGAGCGAACAAGACGTGCGCGCGGCGCTGGAAGGTTGAACAATCCGAACACTTTAGTGGACTGACCATCGCGTCACGCTGGGTGCCAGTGCTTGCTTGTCCAGCGGTGCGCGAACGCGGGTGGACAAGTCACCCGTGGCGCCCGACAAATTAGCACAGTCAGTTGCCTGCTCCTTTCGACAGTCAGCTTACGGGTCCTTTGGATCGAGGTGATCGTGGCCGGCTCTTCGCCTTCCGAGTGCGACGCCTTGCTGGCCGACGCCTTGCGGCTGTCGATGGTCGAGGGCGTCGGTCCGCGGCTGCGCAAGGCGCTGTTGGAAGCGTTCGGCACGGCGGCAGCCGTGCTCTCGGCGGCGCCGGCCGACTTGCGGCGCGTGCCGGGCATCGGGCCGCAATTGACACGGCGGATCGCCGTGGCCCGCGACGAGATCGATGTCGAGGCCCAACTGGCGCTGTGCACGGCAGGCGGCATCGCGCTGCTGGCCGAGCACGACGAGGCCTATCCGCGCGTGCTCCGCGAGATTCACGACCCGCCGGGCATCCTCTTCGTGCGCGGGCAGATCCTGCCGCAAGATGCCATCGCCATTGCCATCGTCGGGTCGCGGCACGCCACGCAGTACGGCCTGGCGCAGGCTGAACGGCTCGCCGGCAGCCTGGCCCGCGCCGGCGTGACGATCGTCAGCGGCCTGGCGCGCGGCATCGACGCGGCGGCCCATCGCGGGGCCTTGGCCGCGGGCGGCCGCACGCTGGCCGTGTTGGGCAGCGGCCTGTTGAACATCTATCCGCCGGAGCACGTCGAGCTGGCCGCCGACGTCGTTGCCCACGGCGCGCTGGTCAGCGAAATGCCGCCGCACAGCCCGCCCGTGGCCGGCGCCTTTCCGCAGCGCAACCGAATCATCACCGGCTTGTCGCTGGGCGTGGTGGTGGTCGAAGCCTCGACCCATTCCGGCGCGCTGATCTCGGCACGGCACGCCATGGAACAGGGCCGCGAGGTGTACGCCGTGCCCGGGCGGGTCGACAATCGCATGGCGCAGGGCTGTCACCGCTTGATCCGCGACGGGGCGAAGCTGGTCGAAACGGCCGACGACATCCTGGAAGAACTCGGCCCGCTGGTGGCCCCGGCGACGGGCGCCGCCGGCGAGACGATCCATCACCCGGCCGAGCTGCTGCTCAACGAAATCGAGCAGCAAGTCCTGCAGCACGTCGCCGCCGAGCCGACCACGATCGACTCGGTCGTGGCCGCCAGCGGCTTGCCGACGGGCCAGGTCTTATCGACGATCAGCGTGCTGGAAATGCGGCACCTGGTAAAACGGCTGAGCGGGAATCAAATAATGCGGGCGTGAAGTCTGGAATGGCTCGTGCCCCTTGTGCTTCAACCGTGTGCCACTGGCTCCGCCAGTGCCGTCCTGCGAGTTCGTCAAAGAGCTGTTCGCGCGACCCCCTTGAAAAACACCGTGTGCCACTGGCCGTGGCAGTGCGACCTTTCGAGTTGGTCCAAAGTGGTTAGGGTCATGCCTGATCGAAAGCGCGTTCACCACTACCACGAACCGGGACGCTTGCACGAGTTGACATTTTCCTGCTTCCACCGTACCCCGTTGCTGACCAACGATGCCTGGAGGTCTCAGTTGGCACGAGGTATTGATGCTGCCGGGCTCGAGACAGGAGTCGCACTTATCGCGTTCGTGTTCATGCCCGAGCACGTGCACCTTCTGACCCTGCCCAAAAGCGGCAAACAAATCAGCCGATATTTGGCGCGACTCAAGCCGCCATTTTCCAAATGGGTCAAAGCGAGGCTCTCGCAGTTCGATCAACCGCTGTTGAAGCGGCTGTTGGTCACGGAACGTCCGGGCAAGATCTGCTTCCGATTCTGGCAGGCAGGACCTGGCTTTGACCGCAACCTGTTCAGCGCGACAGCGATCGAAGCGTCGATGGACTACATTCACATGAATCCCGTGAAGCGAGGTTTGTGTCATCGTGCGGTCGAATGGAAGTGGTCGTCAGCCAGATTTTACCTTTCCGCCGGCGACGAATCGCGCGATTCTGACCTTCCTTCCATGACGAGGCTGCCGTCGTGACGGCGGCCGAGGCGCCGCCTAGGATCGGCACTGGCAAAGCCAGTGGCACACCGAGCGGCTCGCATGGTGCATCAGGTGGGCGCATGGCAGAGCCATGGCACACGGTCGCGTGGCCGCGTGCAGCACTGGCAGAGCCAGTGGCACACTGGGCAGGCCGCCGGTGAAAGGTACCGAATCGGTCAGCTCGCCTTGGAGCCCTCCCGGGCCCGCAGCATCGGCACGACGTACCGCAGCACCAACCCGGCCAGAATCAGCCCGCCGCCGACGAGCGTCCACGTCGCGGGCTGCTCGTCCCACGCGAGATACACCCACACGGGCAATAGCAGCGGCTCCAGCAGGCCGATGCCAGTGGCTTCCTGCGAGGTGATCGAACGCAGGCCGCGGGCGAAGCAGACGTAGGGCACGGCCATCTGGAAGATGCCGAAGGCGGCCAAGATCGGAATCTGCGCGGCGGTGGGCCAGATGCCCAGATACGCGACGTAAGGCAGCATCATCACGGCCGTGGCCAGGTGGCTGACGGCCACCAGCCACACCGGGTCGTACTGCCGCAGCCAGCGCAGCGACATCACGACGCCGGCGTACGTCAAACCCGAGACCAGCCCCCACAGCACGCCGGCCTGGGCCTGCCCGCGCACTTCGAACCAGAGGATGATCGCCATTCCCAGCCCGCCAATCATCAGCGGCAGGCGCTCGCTGCGCAGAATGGCTGGCGCAATACGACGACGCCGACCAGAAACACCCACCAGGGCGCGGTGCTCTGCAGCCAGATGGCGTTGGCCGCCGTGGTCAGCGTCATGGCCGACAGGTAGGCCAGGTTCATGGCCGCGAACGTCAGGCACAACGGCACCAGCCGCACGTCCCACCGCGGCCGGCGAACGAACGGCAACAGCAGCAAGCCGGCGAACAAGGCCCGCCAAAAGGCCAGCAGCACCCCGCGCTGGTCGGCCGGCCAGTCGGCAAACGTCGGCGCCTTGGCAAACAGCCCGCTCGAGCTCCACAAGACCGCGGCCACGACGACCCACATGCGGCCGGCCGCGGGACTTTGCGCTTGAGCGACCGCCGCATCGGCGGCGCCGTGCTCGACATCCGACGCGGCTGGCGAATCATCAGCGGCCGCCGCGTCGCTCGACATGCCATTGGCCCCGGAAGTGATCCTGATTGGTCCGCCGCGTCGTCCCGCCGCCTTGTCGCGGGACTCACGTCCTGGGCTCGCCATTCCAAGCGGAAGCCCGAAGCCTGGTGCCCGAAGCCTTTCTGCCCTACGACATCACCATCGCCACGATCATCACCACGATTGCCATCACCACGACGACGGCCGTGAAGATCGCCACGCGCAACCAGAACTGGGCCCGTTTGTCGTCGAGCAGCTTTTGCTGGTACTGATACTCGATGCTCTTTTCGCGGCGGAGGCGAAATTCGACGCCGCACTCGGGACACTTGGCCCGACGGCCGATCATCTCGGGCGGCGTCTCCAGTTCGTGGCCGTTGGGACAGGGAATGTGCAGCAGCGCCTCGTTGACGACCGCTTCGTTCAAACCGCCGACCTCGACCTCGACGTAGGTGGCGCGCGCCGCCGAAAAGGGAAGCTCAGTATAGGCCGGTTGGTCTTCGGGCGGTGGCGGTGCGGGATCGGGCAGCAGTGCGTCGACTTCTAGATCGGCGTCCGGCAAGGGCGCGGTCAACTGCTCGACCGTGGCCCCGCTCCCCTCCGTCGCGGGGCGCGCGCCTTCGATCGTGGGAATGATGAACGCCGTGCCGCATTGCGGGCACTGGCATTCCATTCCCATGTGCGCTTCTTCGCCCTGTAATAGGTGCCCTTGCGGGCAGAGGAATTGAAACGTCATGGCACGTATGACCGAAGAATTGCCGAGGCAGCGGCCGAACGCGACCGATCGGTTGCCGGTTGTCTTGTTAGCTGTTCGCCGGTTCAGCGTCAACGCGAGCTGACCGAGCCCTCTGGCAGCCTCCCCCCAAGCGTCTTATGCGGGCCGATCAGCCGTCGATCGCCCCGCGGTAGCAAAAATCCCACAGCAGTTCCCATTCTCGCTGCTGCACGGCGACGGCCAGCGGCCCAAGCTCGGCCGCGGCGACCGCCTGCTGGCACAAGTCGACGAAAGCGAAGGGGTCCCACCCCGGCTGTTCGGCCAGGAATCGGGCCGCCCGCGGCGGGCGCTGGCCGGCCAGCTCACGCGCCGCGGCGCCAAGCGGCTCGAACACCGGATGCTCGCCCACGCGACGGAACCAGTATTTCGCGTTGCCAAAATCGCCTTCGCGGCGGTGCATGATACCGTGCCAATAGCTGCCCGTGGGCGTTTCAATGTCCTGGCTGATGCGGTGCGACTCGTCGAGGCAATCGAAGCGCAGCCACAGGCCCGCCAGGCAGGCCGCCGCCATCTGGCGATCCTTCACGGCGTGCGGCGCCATTACGGCGGCCACGTCGAGCGCCGCCAGCGCGGCCCGCACGCTGGCCACGGGCCTGCCCGGGCCCAGCTCGTTCGTCGGCGCAGCGCGCAAAGCGCCGCCACGGCGGGAGCGCAGGCTTGCGGGTCGAATGGCATCGGACGCGGCTCCCTCACGGCGTGTTCACCGGCGCACGACGGAACCGTGCGCCGCGGCAGGCATCGCTGTTGACGAATCGGCCTTCGACGGCGCGTCCGAGAGCGTCGGGCGCTGGGGGGAGCCGTTGCATTGGCTCGATTGTACACTTGCCGGTACGATTGCTAAAATGCCCCGCCTGTTCGGGTCGTTACCATCCGCACTCCCACAGCGTCCAGCGACAAGTCCTGATGAGTGATCCATCGGAAAGCGAGCAGCGCGAGCCTGCGGCCAGCCCCCCTGCCCCGCTGAGCGAAGCTCCAGCCACCCAGCCGGCCGCCGCCGAGCAGCCCGCGGCCCAGCCGCCCTCCAGCGGCCAGGGGGAGCCGCCGCGCAAAACCGCCGGCATTCGCATCGGCACCCAGCGCTACGGCGTCAAGGCGCCGCCGGCCGTGCCCACGCCCGTGCTGCCGGCCCCGCCGGCCGAACTGTTGGCCAAGGCAGCCGCCCTGTCGACAGGCACTCAAGCCCCCGGCGAGCCGGCCGCTCAAACTGCGCCGCCAGCAACCGAGGCCGCCGTGCATGCGGCCAGCGCGCGGCCGAATCGGGTGGGCGAAGCGGGCCCGCAACGCGATCGCCCCCAGCGCGACGACGGCGGCGGGCGCGGTCCGCGCAGGCGCGACAAGCGCGGCGGCGACCAGCGGGCTCGCGAAGCCAAGCCCACCATCGAGCTGCCCACGCGCACCGTCGATCCGCCGAACGTGCGGGCCGAGCTGTCGCCCGACTTGGAGGCCGAATACCTCGAAGCCCTCGGCGGCCAATCGCTCGAGGAAATCATCAGCACCAGCGCATCCGACGCGCCGGCGCCCGAGCTGGAAGTCGAATCGCGCCACAAGGGCCGCGTCGTCACGGTGCATCGCGACAACGTGTTCGTCGAGATCGGCGGCCGGCAGCAGGGTGTCGTGCCGCTGAAGAACTTCGTCGAACCGCCTGAGCCGGGCACAACCCTCGATTTGGTCGTCAGCCGCTTCAATCCGGCCGAGGGGCTCTATGAGCTGATTCTGCCGGGCGGGGCCATCGACGTCGGCGACTGGTCGGAAGTGGCCGAGGGAATGGTCGTCGAAGCCCGCGTCACCGGCCACAACAAGGGCGGGCTGGAGTGCGAAGTCAACCAGCTCCGCGGCTTCATCCCGGCCAGCCAGGTGTCGATGTACCGGGTCGAGGACCTGTCGCAGTTCGTCGGCGAAAAGTTCCACTGCGTGGTCACCGAGGCCAACGCCGAGAAGCGCAACCTGGTGCTCAGCCGCCGGGCCGTGCTCGAGCGCGAAAAGGCGGCGGCCAAGGAAGCGCTCATGGCTTCGTTGGAAGTCGGGCAGACGCACGAAGGCACGGTTCGCAGCCTGCAGGATTTCGGCGCGTTCGTCGACCTGGGGGGCGTCGACGGCCTGGTGCACGTCAGCCAGTTGAGCTGGGACCGCGTGAAGCACGCCAACGAAGTGCTGGAAGTCGGCCAGAAGATCAAAGTCAAAATTCAGAAGATCGATCCGGCCACTGGCAAGATCAGCCTCGGCTTTCGCGACCTGGCCGAGAATCCGTGGGTCAATGCGGCCCGCGACTTTCCGGCCCGCAGCCGCGTGCAGGGCCGCGTGACGCGGCTGATGGAGTTTGGCGCGTTCGTGCGGCTGGGTCCCGGCGTGGAAGGATTGATTCACATCTCCGAGTTGTCGCACAAGCGAGTGTTCCGCGTCAGCGACGTGCTGCAAGAGGGCCAGGACGTGGAAGTGATGGTGCTGTCGGTCGATCCCGAGCAGCAGCGGATCAGCCTGTCGCTCAAGGCGCTGGAGGCCCGGCCCTCGGCGCCCGCGAAGGAATCGGCCGAAGAGCTCGCCGAGCCAGAAACCCTGCGGCCGGCGCCGAAGAAGCGCAAGACGCCCTTGCGCGGCGGCATCGGCGGCCCGCCGAGCGGCGAGCAGTTTGGGTTGAAGTGGTGAGCGGCCGCCTGCAATTTCTGCTCACAGGCCAGCCAGCGACAGATCGCTGACGATCGTGATGCGGCAGTGCGGTAAGCCACTGCGAAGCGATGCAATGCCGGCTTGGCTGACATGGTCGCCGGGGTAGTCGCGGACCTCGCCGCGGAAGCAGAGTCGTAGCTCGGTGAGATTCTTTAGTTTGGCCAACTCGGCCAGGCCGGCGTCGGTGGCGGTGCGCGGGATGTCGAGCCGCAGGATCTCCAGTTGCTCCAATCGGCCGATCGCTGCCAGGCCGCGGTCGGTGAGCTGGTCGTCGTCGACGAGTGTCAGCTTTTGCAAATGGCCGAGCTTCGTCAGGCCGTCGAGACCCGCGTCGGACAGGTCGATGGCTCGCAACAGGTATAGCGAGCGCAGGCTGCGAATCCGCGCCACTTGGGCCATGTCGGCGTCGGTCGGATAGAACAGGTCCACCCGCGTGGGCGAGGCGCCGAAGTCGAGCCCCAGGTGGCGGATGAGCCAACTCTTCGCCTCGCCCGAGTCGTCGACGGCGAAATCGTAGGCCACCAGGGCGGCGGGGTTCGACGATCGCAAGGCCGCCACGGCTTCGCGCTGCCGCTGGGCGCTGGTGATCCAGGCGAAAAGAACTCCGGCCAAGGTCAGCACGACCAGCAGCGTGCGCAGGCCGAAGCGCAATCGCAGCCGGCGGAGCCCAGTAGCCGAAGAATAGCAATCGGATTCAGCCATCAATTCCATCATACCCTGCCGGTCCAATTTCCTCGCCCCTGGCGGGAGAGGGTGGCGAAGCGCAGCGACGCCGGGTGAGGGGCGCGAGCGGCGAGCGGATGCAATGACCCGCGAGCGGCCGAACCCTCACGCTGCTCGCCGGTTCGGACCGGCGAGCGGTCCATCGGACTGCCCGTCGAATTCCCTTGCCCTGGCGGGCGAGGGACGAATACAGGGCTCTCACTTCTGCGGCTCTGGGTGGTTGCCGGAAAAGGCTAGCCACTGGTCGTCGGGAGACCAGCACGGTTCGACGCTGCGACCCTTCTGGCCGGGAATGATCTGCGTCCCTCGCCCCTCGGGCGCGAGCTTGTAGAGGATGCGGCCCGAGCTGAAAACGATGTACCTGCCGTCGTGCGACCAGGCGAGGCGGCCGTCGATGTTGCGCGTCATCCGGCTGGTCAACTCGATGGGACCTTCAGCGGTGACGAGCAAAAGCTCGCGCTGGCCGCCGCGGCGGGCGACGACCGCCAGTCGCCGGGCGTCGGGTGACCAATCGCATCCGGGCGAGACGTCGCGCACCGGCACGTCGATCCGCCCGCGCTCTTCGCCGCTCAGCAGATCGAGCACGCGCAGGCCGCGCGTCTCTGTATAGGCGATCTTGCTGCCGTCGGGCGACCACCGAGGTCCGTTGCCGCTGGCCATCACGGTGCGCCCCTTGCCGTCGATATTCTGCACCATCACTTCGCCGCCGTGGGCGAAGACGATCTGCTTGTCGTCGGGCGACCAGTCGGGCATCACGCCCTCGCCCAGCTCGGCCAGCCCACTGCCGTCGACGTTGACGACGAACATCTTCGCCGTGCCGTTGGAAACGTGAAGCGCGGCGAACGCCAGCCGGCGGCCATCGTGCGACCAGGCCGGCGCGTGTGCTCGCGGTAGCCCGGCACCTGCGCGATTCTGCGCAGCGCGGTGCCGTCGGGGTGCATCACCCAGATCGCCACGCGCAGCTCGGCGGCGTGGACGATCGTGCATGCCAGAGCGAGCGCGGCGGCGAGCAATTGGGTGTAGCGGCGATGCATAGCGCTGTTGGTTATAAACTGCTCGCAAGGGTTCGGCTAAGCCGGCCAGCACGCCGCCCGCCGGCTTGGTTGGGCGGTGCATTGTCGGCACACCGGGTGGAGTGGGCGTTTTGCGTTTCGAACCACGCCATTGCCGCTGTGCGCGGCCCGCCGCACTGGTCTTGACGGTAAAATGGGCATGTGGTCCGATTTAACCGGAAACGGCGGAAAAGGCCTGTTTTTCGGCATATCTCACTGCGGCAAAAGGCTTTCAGGCGCACGCTTTTTGTGACCGAACCCTCGCCCGCCGGCAACCAATCTAGCGGAGGGCGTGCAGGGATGCGGCTCGCGTGCGTGCCATGCTTGCTTCGGGGTATCTGAGGTTGGAAATCACCGAACGTACCGACGAGCAATTGGCCGACGAAGCGGCCCGCGAGGGCTCCGACGGACCTGCGTTCGTGGCGCTGGTGGAGCGATTCCGCCAGCGCGTGTGGCGAATCTGCTACCGCTTGCTCGGCAACGAGCAGGACGCCAACGACGCGGCCCAGGAGGTCTTCGTGCGGTTGTTTCTCAACCGCGACCGCTTCGAAGGCCGCTCCAAGTATGCCACTTGGGTGCATGCGATCGCGGTGCGCACCTGCCTGACGCATGCGCCGCGGACGCGGACGCCGACAACGACACGAAGACACCGCCAGCGAAGAGCAATGGGAACAGCAACAGCCAACGCGACCCCAAGTGGAACGCGGTCTGTCGTTGGACCTGATGCACATGCTGGAGATTCTGGACGAAGAGGACCGGGCCATGCTGATCCTCAAGTATGCCGAAGGCTACGACTACGAGGAGCTGGCCGCGATCTTCGACCTGTCGGTGAGCGCCTGCAAGATGCGGCTCTCCCGGCGCGCGAAAAACTGCAAAAACGATTTCCCGAACAAGTCACCGAAAAAACTGCCACCTGACCCGATGGAACGCCGCCATGGCCCCTGACCTTTTCGAACAACTCGCCGAATTGGAAGTGCCGCCGCCGCCGCCGCAGTTCGACGCGCAGCTGCACGAGCGGGTGAACCGCTCGCTCGTGATTGCGCAGTTCATCGACCTGGCGGTAAAGGCCCTGCCCTGGGCGCTGGTGCACTTCGCGCGGGCCGTGGTGGGGGCCATCGTGTTCACGATCAGCGGACGTTACGAACCAAGCTCCAAAACCGGCCGCCGCAAAAACGGCGGGACGAAACGATAACCCGAACTTGCCGCGGCGCGTGGCCGCGGCGGATTCAAGCGAAGGGAATGGTCGCAGCACCCTCCCAACGCAAACACGAAACCAAAGCGGCCGGCGTGTCGCCGGCGGCACGGACCCATTAGCTCCACTTCTCGCTACAGAGGAACAGTCATGAATCTCTTGGCTTTCGCAGAAGGATCGACCATGGTCGACCAAACCAAGGAAACGGTAACTACCACCTTCAACAACTCCTGGGATGCGGTCACCGACAGCTTTGCAAACGCCTGGCAACAGTCGATCGCCGTGGCGCCGAAAATCGTCGCCATGGTCGTCGTGCTGGTGATCGGCTACGTCGTGGCCCGCTTCGTCGCCAAGGCCATCACCACCTTGGCCGAAAAGCTCGGCCTGCAAAGCGCCGCCGACCAGAGCGGCCTGGCCGACTCGATGCACCACATGGGCCTGCAGCGCAACGTGCCGGCGATCATCGGCACGATCGTCTTCTGGCTGCTGATGTGCGTGTTCCTGATGGCCGGCTTCAACATTCTGGGCCTGCAGGCCGTCAGCGACGCCATGCAGGAAATCGTCCACTACATTCCCAACCTGCTGGTCGCCACGGTGCTGATCGTCGTGGGCCTGCTCGTGGCCACGTTCCTGCGGGGCGTGGTGGCCACCAGCGCCGACCGCGTGGGGCTGTCGTATGCCGAGTACCTCGCCAACGGCTGCTACTACGTGTTCGCCCTGTTGACCTTCATCGCGGCCTTCAAGCAACTGGGCGTGCAGTTCGCCCTGCTCGAGCAGTTGATCCTGATCGCCTTCGGCGCCGTGGCCGTGGGCTTCGGCCTGGCCTTCGGGCTGGGCGGCCGCGACGTGATGGCGGGCATCCTGGCCGGCTATTACATTCGCCAGCGGCTCGCATGCCGGCGACCACGTGACGGTCGGCCACATGGAAGGCACCGTCCGTGAAGTCGGCCCGGTGGCCACGGTCATCGAGACCGACGAAGACGGCCTGCTCAACCGCCGCAGCGTGCCCAATACCAAGATGCTCAACGAAGCAGTCCGGTAAAGCACGCGGCGCGCGAAGATTTCCACGAAGCCCGGGGGGCCAAAAGCCTCCCGGGCTTTTTTTGCGCCGCAAGCTGCGAAGACCGACCCGATTTCGCCTGGCGCCGGCCGCTCGCTACAATGCACCCGCCCCCCCAGGCCCGGGTTGCCTTCGAAGTTCGCAACCACCTTTCCGATTCGAGGAGCCCGCGCCATGTTCGAACGCGAGTTGACGCTCTACCAGTTCAACTTGAATCTTATCCGCACCATCGCGGCTGATCTCGACGACTCGGACCTGGGCCGCGCGCCCTTTCCGGCGCCAACCCGCCGGTGTGGATCCTCGGGCACCTGGCCGTGGCCACCGACTATGCCGGTCGACTCTTCGGGCTCAAGCCGGAGTGCCCCAAAGAGTGGCACGTCTGGTTCAGCCCGGGGAGCAAGCCGGCCGAGGTGCCCCAACCGTGGCCGACGGTGGGCGATCTGCTGGCGGCCATCGAGACGGGCCATCGCCGCGTCAGCGAAGCCTGCCAGCCGCCACCGAGGAAGCCATGAGCCAACCGCACCCCGTCGAGCTGCTCAAGTCCACCAACCTGAAGACGCTTGGCGACCTGGGTGCGCACCTGATGGCCACGCACGAGTCGTTCCACGTCGCCCAGCTATCGGCCTGCCGCCGCCACAAAGGCAAGGGCCCGCTCATCTGAACGCGATACACGCTAACCCGACGCGCCAGCGAGGACTCCTCGTCTCCCTCCCTCACTAACCCGATGCGCAAGCGAGGAGCGCGTACGAAGAGCCCTCGCTGGCGCGTCGGGTTAGTGGGGGATGCGCCTGCGGCCCTTGCCTGGGCTCGGTGGCGTGCGACAATTCAGGCGACCAGAACGAAACGAGGAGACCCGACATGGAAAAAGCCACTTTCGCCGCGGGATGTTTTTGGGGCGTCGAAGCCGCCTTCCGGCAAGCCAAGGGGGTCAAAAGCACCGCCGTCGGCTACACGGGCGGGACGACCAACAACCCGACTTACGAGGAAGTCTGCACCGATCGGACCGGCCACGCCGAGGCGGTCGAAGTCGAGTTCGATCCGGCCGAGGTGAGCTACGAGCAGTTGCTCGACGTGTTCTGGGACAATCACGATCCCACGCAGCTGCAACCGCCAGGGCCCCGACTTCGGCTCGCAGTATCGCTCGGCCATCTTCTATCATTCGCCCGCGCAACAGGCCGCGGCCGAAGCCGCGAAGCAGCGGCTGGAACAGAGCGGCAAGTACGCGCGGCCGATCGCCACCGAGATCGTGCCGGCCACGACCTTCAACCGCGCCGAAGAGTACCACCAGCAGTACTTGGAAAAGCGCGGCCAGGCGAGCTGTCATATCAGGTGAGGCCTCGGGCTTCAGGCTTCGGGTCGGAAAACAGCGCACTGACGCGAGCCCTGGCGCGGCAGTTTGTAATCCTGGGCCCATCGCCTGCCGCCATTCCTCCCCGAAGCCCGAGGTCTGGAGCCTAAACTCCGGCTCCCGCCTTCGCCGGCTTGCCGCTATAATCTTGGCCGGCTGCAACGGCTTGCCACGTCGCTGACTGCTTTGGAAATGGAGTTCCGATGCGATCGATTGCCATCATCAATCAAAAAGGGGGCGTGGGCAAAACGACCACGGCCGTCAATCTCGAGCGCGGCGCTGGCGGCCACCGGCCAGCGGGTGTGTTTGATCGACCTCGACCCGCAGGCCCATGCCACGCTGCACCTCGGCTTGCAGCCGGCGCGCGACGAGCGCAGCGTCTACGACGTGCTCACCGGCGACGCCGAGCTGGCCGACGTGTGGCGCGAGACGCAAGAAAACCTGTGGGTCGTCGGCTCGCACATCGACCTGGCCGCCGCCGAAGTCGAGTTGGTCGGCGTGGTCGGCCGCGAGGTGATCTTGCGCGACAAGCTGGCCGCGTGCGGCGAGGCGTTCGACTACGTGCTCATCGACTGCCCGCCGTCGCTGGGAATCCTCACGCTCAACGCGCTGGCGGCGGTCGACGAGGTGTTCCTCCCCTTGCAGCCGCACTTTCTGGCCCTGCACGGCTTGAGCAAGCTATTGCAAACGATCGACCTGGTCGCCAAGCGGCTCAACGATCGGCTCAAGCTCAGCGGCGTCGTCTACTGCATGTACGAGTCGGGCACGCGGCTGGCCTCGGAAGTCGTCGAGGACGTCGAGCGGTTCTTTGCCGAAACGCGGCAGCCGCGCACCTGCTGGGCCGAGGCCCGTACGTTCCAGACCCGCATCCGGCGGAACATCCGCCTGGCCGAGGCCCCCAGTTTCGGCCAGTCGATCTTCGGCTACGCGCCGGGCTCCAACGGCGCCGAGGACTACGAGCAGTTGGCCCGCGAAGTGGCCGACGCCTGACGCGGCGCCGGCCGTCGGCGGTCGCTCGACATCCGCGGTTCGGCCCGGCTGTAGCGGTTGTGCCGGCCAAGCCAGGCCGGCGCGGCGCGCGAATCGGCCGTCCGGCTCGGCGCAATTCCCGGAGTTTCAGGCACGCGCCTCACGCGCGTCAAAGCTTCTCACGCGCGGCGCTCGCGGGGGTGGCCGCCGAGCGCTTCGGCCGGCATTTCCAGCGCCGCCCGGCGCGATCATTACGGGCAGTTTCGACCCCAGGGCGGCGCGCGATCCACGGCGAGCTTGTAGGGATCGTGCCGCTGGTCATGAGGCGGATTGTACTGGATTTTCCTGGGCCTCCGCTCGTTTGCAGTGCGCCGCGTATGCCGATCGCGCCAGTAGCTCCGTACGGCGCGACGGAGTTACGAAAAAATCGGCGCATCAAGACCAATCGTCCAATTGCGCACATCACGACGGACGATGGGTTGTATGGAAGTGAAGGGATTGTCGGATCGAAGGAACGGACTCCTACCGCGTGCTTCCGCCGGTCTTCGTCTCGAAGACCTGGCGGAGAAGCTTCCAGCTCGCAGCGCCACGGGAGGTGGCGTGCCAGAAGCGCTGAGCAAACTGAAAGGAGTCTGTCGTGATCAAATCGTTCTCGACGATTGCGCTCGTCCTGTGGGCGAACCTAGCGCTAGTTGTCGTGGCCCAGGCACAAATCGACACGTACGACGTGCCCACCCTGCTCCCGCTGCCCACGACGGCCCCCGTGCTGTCGACGGCCGACTACGACGAAACGCAGCCGATGCTCACGCCGGCGGGCCCCAGCTTCTTCACGCCCACGCCGATGCTCGCGCCCCAAACGGCCATTCCCGGGGCAGCGTTCGGCGCGGCGCAAAGCTCGCCCACCACCATGTGGGAAGACTCGGCCGTCGGCTGTTCGGGCGGCGGCTGCAACAACTGTTGTGGCCCGCGGGTGTTCGGCATGGTCGGCGGGCTGGTGATGGGCCGCAACCGGGCCAACCCCTTCTGGACCTCCTATGAAACCGGCAACAACGCCAACCAGGTGCTGAACACGCAAAACGCCGGCGCCAACTGGGCCGGCGGCGGCCAGGTGACCGTCGGCTACGGCTTCTGCGGCTGCTGCGGACCGGCCATGGCCCTCACCTACTGGGGCGTCGGCCCCATGACCGGCTTCGCCGAATACGTCTCGCCGCCGGGCGGTGTCAGCACGCCGATCAACCTCCTCACCCAGAGCGGCAGCGTGATGATCGGCTCGAACCCGGCCAGCTACTTCTTCGATAGTTCGCCCGACCAGCGCATCTGGCGCGACGACCGGGTGAACAACGTCGAGCTCAACTTCATCCAATCGCAACTGATCAACACGGGCCGCTTCCAGATGGCCGCCCTGGCCGGATTCCGCTATTTCCGCTTCGACGAACGGCTGACGTACGGCTCGGTGCACTTTGGCGAGCAGTTCGGCGACAACGGCGGGGCCGACGAAGCCTATCTCAGCTCGCGCTCGACGAACAACCTGTTCGGCGGCCAGGTCGGCGCGTTCTTCAATTGGGCCTGGACCCCGCGGTTCGGCGTGTTCCTGCTGCCCAAGGTGGGCCTGTTCGTCAACCAGATGAACGTTCGCAACCAGCTCTACGCCGGCGACGGTACCCAGGGCTTCGACATCTACGCGCACAAGAGCGATATCGCGATGCTGGGCGAACTCGATTTCGGCTTCAACTACGCCGTCACCGAGAACATGCGCGCCTTCATCGGCTACCGCGTGGTGGGCGTGGCCGGCCTGGCCCTGAGCGACAACCAGTTCCTCCCCTACCTGGCCGACAACGCCGGCTTTGCCCAGGTGAAGCAAAACGGCAGCCTGATCCTGCACGGCGTGATGATGGGAGCGGCTTGGGGATTTTAAGGACGAGGCTTTGGGCCTAAGGCCCGAGGCTTCAGCTCGGAAAGGCGCCGCAATGGCCTCGCACGTACCAACCCCGACGGGAGCGCGCGCTACTAACCCGGCACGCGTGCGAGGGCGAGCTCGGTGAGGTTGGACTCCCGCGCTTGCGCGTCGGGTTAGTGAAGAAGAAACGGGGAGATGCCGGCTAGACCGTTACCCGCACCAGGGCTTGGAAGGCGGGGTCGTTGCGGATGGGGTCGAAGTCGCTCTCGCTGGCGACCATCGATCGGTAGTCTTCCTTCAGGTCGAAGGCCCGGGAAAGATGGGCCAGGGCCTTTCGCTTGTTGCTCGCCAGGCTCCAGTAACAGGCCAGGTTGTAGTGCACCAGCGCATCGGCCGGGTCGGCGGCCAGCGCCTCTTCCAGGGCTTCGATCGCCAAATCGAGCCGGCCGGTCCGCTTGTGGCACCAGCCCAGCGCCAGCCAGATGTGCACCCCCTCGGGATTCCCCTGGGCCGCCCGCGCCAGCGGCTCGACGGCCTCGGCAAAGCGGTCCATGGATCGCAGGCATTCGCCTTGCAGATACAAGGCATGATCGGTCAGCAGATCGTCACCCCCCAGCCGTGCCAGCACGTCGAGCGCATGGGTCGGCATTCCCAGCTCGAGGTAACCCTCGGCCTGCTCGATGATCTGCTGGCGGCGGATGCGATCGTGACAGCTCACAGACGCGGAACCTAAGAAAGTTGGAGAAGTGTGGGTACTCCAGGCGACAAGGCGCATGATGCCCCAGGTACACCAATTCTACACGCCAATCGGGGCGCGTGAAAATCGTCGCTGAAAAAAGTGTGCGGCCCTCGCCCCGCGGGCCCAAATGCCTCCCCCTGACGGACGTGCCGAGTCCGCAGCCAGCGGCACGCATTGCCCATTTTTTGCAGAACTTTTGCCGCCGGCTTTGTACGGAATCGGCGGCCCGGGCCCACTAACAATAGAAGAAGCCTTCGAGCCGGGGGAAGTCGCGGACGAAGGTTTCGCACCGGGGGAGCGCGGCCCTGCGATCCGACTCTTTCAAGGGAAACGACTAGCCATGCGATTGACATTGCGCACGATGCTCGCCTTTCTGGACGACATCCTCGAACCCGACGATGCCGAGGATGTCGGCAAGAAGATCGAGGAGAGCGAGTTCGCCAGCAACCTGGTGCATCGCACGCGCGACTGCATGCGCCGCCTGCGGCTGGGCACGCCGAGCCTGATGGGCCGCGGCCTGGGGGGCGATCCCAACACGGTGGCCGAGTATCTCGACAACACCCTGCCGGCCGAGCAGGTGCCTGAGTTCGAAAAAATCTGCCTCGAGTCCGACGTCCACCTGGCCGAAGTCGCAAGCTGCCATCAAATCCTCACGCTCGTCTTGGGCGAACCGGCCGAGATCGCCGCCGAATCGCGGCAACGGATGTATCAACTGGCCACGCACGTTGACGCCCCGCCGATCCAGCACGAGACCGCTCCGCTCACGTCGCCGACCGCCGCTCCAGCAGGTCCGTCCGCCGCCGCGGGCGCGCGCCGAGCGCGGCCTGAAGTGCCCGACTACCTGCGCGAGCCGCGGCGGCGCTGGTGGCCGGTGGCGGCGATGGTAGCCGTCGGCGCGTTGGTGGCTTTTGGAGGCGCTGGCAGCCTTTGGGCCCGCTGGCTTCCGCCGGCAGGTGGCCACGCTGTGGCAGAGCCCCGCAGCGGAAGAGGAGGCAGCCGCGGCGTCGGACGACACCGACAAACAGGCGGCAGACAAGAAATCGAGCGACCAGGCTCCCACTGACCGCAGCGAGAAAGCGGCCGCTGGCGAACCGCATCTGGCCGCCGACGCGCCCTCGGTTGACACTCCGACGACCGAACCGGCCACCGAGCCGACTCCGGCCCCCAACGAAATCTCCGAGCCGAAGGCGATCGTGCCGCCGGCCGGCGCAGCCGAAGACGCGACCGCGCCGACCGCACCGGAGCCGCCTGCAGCCACGACCCCGTCGAGCGACGACGCCGATGCGCCGCCGCCGTTGGCGATCGACGACGCCAGTGCACCGGCGACCCAGCCTGCGGCCAGTCCGCCCACCGACGAGGCGATGCCCAAAGACGCTCGGGCCGCTGCGGCAGCCCCGGTCCGCCAAGAGCCGGCCGACGGGTTCGGCCGCTTCACCTCGAAGAAGGACGTGCTGCTGCGATTCGACTCCGCGGCGGCCAACTGGCCCCGCCTGGCCTCAATGTCGCCCCTGGCCAAGGGCGACCAATTGATGTCGCTCCCCTTGTTCCGCCCGGCGATCACGCTCAGCTCGAGCATCACGGTCCAGTGCGACGGGCCGGCGAAGTTCGAGCTGGCCGGCTGGAGCGAGGCGGGCGTGCCAATCATCGCGATCGACTACGGCAAGTTCCTGATGCTTAACGGCGGCAAGGCGGCGAACCCGCTTGAGCTGAAGCTCGGCGACACGGACGTGCAACTGACGTTCGTCGATCCGGAGTCGGAGGCGGCGCTGGAAGTGCGGCACGTGCTGCCGCCGGGCCAGAACCCTGAGGCCGGGCCGGCGCCGCTGGCCGTCGAACTGTATGCCAAGAGCGGCACCCTGCGGATCCGCGACGGCGCCGCGGCGAACGAATTGAAAGCGCCCGCCCGGCAACGCCTGGCCACCGGTCGCCGAGAGCAACCCACTGGCGGCGATTTTCCCAAGTGGGTGACCGACGACGCGATCAGCGAATACGAGCGCGGCGCGACGGCGGCCATCGAGCCGCTGTTGCAGCCCGATCGTCCCGTGGAGCTCGTGATGCGCGAGGAATCGACCCACCGCCGCCGCGAGGTGCGCACGCTGGCGATCCGCAGCCTCGGCTACCTGGGCGATTTCGACGCCTGCATCGAAGCCCTCAACGACAAGGACGAGCGGGCGACCTGGTCCGCGTACTTCGACGAGCTGCGCCAGGCCGTGGCCCGTGGCCCCGAAACGGCCGCCCGCGTCCGCGAGTCGTACGAAAAGCTCGCGGGCCCGAGGCCGCGAAGCTCTACCGCATGCTGTGGGGCTACTCGGCCGACGATCTGCGCAAAGGGGCCGACGCCGAACTGGTCGACGGGCTGAGCAATCTCGATTCGCTTGACGTGCGCGTGCTGGCGATCGAAAACCTGAAATTGATCACCGGGCCGGCCACGCACGGCTACAATCCGACCGAGCCGGCCATGGCGCGGGCCGGCAAAGTGAAGAAATGGAAAGAGAAGCTGAAAAAGGGGGAGATCGTGCCGCGCAGCACGGGCAACTCGCCGCGAGGGAAATCGGCCCCGCGGGGCCCAGACAAGGCGTCCTCGTAGCTGGGCAAGCCCGGTCCTCATCCCTTCGTTCTGCCGCTGTGGCGCGCGGCGCGGGCTGGCAACCGCCAGGGGTGCAAGCGCACGGCAAGCCCTCGCACGGGCGGCCGCCTGGGCATCAGGCGGCCCGCGACACCCCCTTTCGTGGCCCGGGCAAATGGCTACACTGGAGCCGTCGCCTCGAACGGGGGCGTGCGGTTTTCCCGCGGCAAGTGCGTTTGTCGGCTGCGCGGGCCAGGGGTAAAATAGCGTGCTTCCGAGGGTGCGGAGACCATGTCCGCAAGGCGAAGCCGAATTTCGAGTTAAGCCCCAGGAGTGCAACTCCGTGCAAGTCAATATCTCAGCTCGACACGGGCATTTGAGTGACGCGACTCGCGGCAAGATCACGGCTAAGGTCGAAAAGTTGGCACGGTTGTTCGAGCGCTTGGCGGCCATCGAGGTGACCGTCGACCTGGAGCACGAGGAGAACCCGACGGTCGACATCAAGGTTTCGGCCGAACACAAGCACGATTTCGTGGCTGCCGAGCAGTCGACCAGCCTGATGGCGGCGCTGGACGGGGTGATCCACAAGCTTGAGCAGCAATTGCGAAAGTACAAAGAAAAGGTTCAAAACCATCATCGCGCGACGACGGTTCGCCACGAGACAGCATCGTTGGAACAGGAGCCGAGCGGCGAATGATCGAGCCGCGGCGCGCCCCCAGGGCATGGGACACGGCCGCGTGAAACGGTGTCGCTGTGAGGCCGTGCCGTTGCCAGAGCGTGCCGTGGGGTCGGCGCCGCGCGGTGCCGACGACGAGAAAGGACAAGAGGGTTATGAAGTTTGGCGATTTTGTCAGCAACGAGGCGATTCGCGCCCAGTTGCGTGCAGAAGATAAGGAGGGCGCGATTCGCGAAATGATCGGCGCCCTGGAGGAATCCGGAAAGATCGCGCCGAACGAGCAGGAAAGCATCGTCAAGGCGATCCTGAAACGCGAAGAGCTGGGCAGCACGGGAATCGGCCGCGGCGTGGCCGTCCCCCACACCAAACACCCCAGCGTGCAACGCCTGGTCGGAACGGTCGCCGTCAGCAGCGAAGGCATCGACTTCAACAGCCTCGACGGCGAAAAGGTCCAGCTCTTCTTCCTGCTCATTTCTCCGCCCGACCGGCCCGGCGACCACTTGCGGGCCTTGGAGAACATTTCGCGTCAATTGCGCGACGATACGTTCTGCAAGTTCCTCAAGCAATCCACGACGGCCGACGACATTCGGCAGTTGCTCGAGGAAGCCGATAACAACGGATTTGTTTCCTAGACTGGTTGGCGCAGTCGGCCTTAAGCGGCACGAGGCGCGCGGCCAACGGTCCGCTCTTGCGCCCGCCGACCCTCGGCGCCTTGGGCGCGCCGAGCGGAGCAAAGGGGTGAATGGCTGGACATGGGCGAAGGCACGGTGACACGAACGGTCGTGATAACCAACCCGCAGGGCCTGCACGCGTGCCCGGCCGACCTGTTCGTCAAGCTGGCCAGCCAGTACGAGTCGAAAATCGAAGTGATCAAAGGCGGCGAGCGCGTGGACGGCAAGAGCATTCTGGCCATTCTCACGCTGGCGGCCGTGGAAGGCAGCCAGTTGCAGATCGATTGCACCGGGCCCGATGCGCAGGCGGCGATCGAGGCCCTGGTCGGGCTGGTGTCACGCAATTTTGACGAGAATGGAACCGTTTAACTGATTCAAGCGTTCCCAGCGCGGTGCTCGCGGCGCACAACCTTATGAAGCCGATTGCGCCCCCGAGCGACTGCCTGGGAACCAAGGTGTGAGAGTCGTGGCCAGCCGCCAGCGCGTGGCTCGCCGGTGGCCGAACAATTCGGCCAGCGGCGCGGCGCGTTTCTGCGGCTGAGCGCGACTGAAACGGGACGCGCGCCCGGCGCGAGCGGTTGCTTCCGCACTTCGCGTGCGAGCAGCCGCAAACGCGGCCGCGCGTCGCCGGTAGTTTCACATGCAGAAATTACAAGGGATTGCCGTCTCGCCCGGAGTGGCCGTTGGCGAGGCGCTGGTGATGGACAACGAGGGATTTCGCATCCCTCGGCGGTTCGTCGCGCGCGACGCGGTCGAAAACGAGCTCGAACGCCTGGCCGAGGCCATCGACGCCGCCGGCGCCGAAATCGAGCGCAACCGCCAGGCCGTGGCCCGCGAACTGGGCGAACAGTACGCGGCAGTCTTCTCGGCCCACCTGCAGATGCTCCGCGATCCGGCCTTGCGCAGCGAGCTGGAATCCATGATCCGCGAGCGGCATTACTCGCCCGAGTACGCCGTCAGCCGCGCGCTGCGCCGCTATGCCAAAGTGTTTCAGTCGATCAAGTCGAGCTACCTGGCCGAACGGGCCAACGACATTTTCGACATTGAAAAACGCCTGCTCCGCAACCTGCTGGGCCTGCGCCGCGAAGAGCTCTCGCAAGTGGTCTCGCCGGTGATCGTGCTGGCCCACAATCTTACCCCCAGCGAGACGGCCAACCTGAACCGCTCGCTGGTCCGCGGCTTTGCCACCGAAATCGGCGGCCCGGGCAGCCACACGGCCATCGTCGCCGAAGGGCTGGAGATTCCGGCCGTGGTGGGCACCGGCTTGTTCCTGACCGACGTCTCGGGCGGCGACCTGGTGATCATCGACGGCAACCAGGGGCTCGTGATCCTGCAGCCCGACGAAGAAACGGTCGCCCGCTACCGCTACGAGGTCGAAGAGAACATCAGCCGGGCGGCGCAGTTAGAAACGCTGCGCGACCTGCCGGCCGAAACGATCGACGGGGTGCGCATCGAGCTGTTGGGCAACATCGAGTTTCCCCACGAGGTGGCCCACTGCGTCGAGCGCGGCAGCGATGGCATCGGCCTGTATCGCACCGAGTTTCTCTACCTGGGGGCCGACAGCGAGCCGGACGAGGAGGTGCACTACCAGGCTTATGCAGAGGTGATCGCCGCCATCGGCCAGCGGCCGGTCGTGATTCGCACCTGTGACCTGGGGGCCGACAAGGTGACCGGCGACGTCGAAGAAGCCCGCAACCCGACGCTCGGCTTGCGCAGCATTCGCTTGTCGCTCAAGAACCTGCCCACGTTTCGCACGCAGTTGCGGGCCGTGCTGCGGGCCAGCGCGCTGGGCGACGTGCGGCTGATGTTCCCGCTGGTCACCACGCTGTTGGAGCTGCGGCAGGCGAAGATGGTGCTGGCCGACGTGATGGAAGACCTCGACGATGCGGGCGTGGCGTTCGACGCCCGGCTGCCGGTGGGCATGATGGTCGAAACCCCGGCCGCGGTGCTGATGATCGACCACTTCGTCGAAGAGGTCGATTTCCTGAGCATCGGCACCAACGACTTGACGCAGTACACGTTGGCGGCTGATCGCAGCAACAAGGAGGTGGCCAGCTTGTATAGCGCGGCCGATCCCTCGGTGCTGCGGCTGATTCGCATGGCCCTGGTGGCGGCCGATGCCAAGGGCGTGCCGGTGAACATCTGCGGCCGGATGAGCGGCGACCCGCTCTACACGCCGCTGTTGTTGGGATTGGGGCTGAGGCGCTTGAGCGTCACGCCCAGCGCCATTCCGGAGATCAAGAAACTCTGTCGCACCCTGACCATTCCGCAGTGCCAGGCCGTGGCCGAGCGGGTCATGGCGATGGAACACGCACGAGACATCAAGAATTACCTGCGCGAGGAGCTGAAGAAGATCCTGCCCGAAGCGGTCGTGTAGCGATCGAACGCTTGGGCAATTCGTGTTGCTTCCGCGCCAAAGCCGCCCGCGCGAGCGCCCGATGGGCGCCAGCCAGCGGCCGAAAACCAGAAAGCAGATCAAAAGAATGAAGCAAGAAATGTTGATCAACGTCGCGCAGCCGGAAGAATGCCGGATCGCGATCGTTGAGGACGGAGTGTTGGAAGAGCTCTACATCGAGCGCACCAGCGCAGGACAATTACGTCGGCAACATCTACAAGGGCAAGGTCGTCAACCTGGAGCCGAGCATCCAGGCGGCGTTCGTCGACTTCGGCGTCGGCCGCAACGGCTTCTTGCACATCAGCGACGTCGAGCCGCAATACTTTCGCCAGGGAGGCTTCGATCCGGCCCAGCCGCTCGACGGCGGCTCGCGGGCCCGGGCCGACGTCGACCTGGGCGACGAAAACGACGACGTGCCCGGCGAGGACGATCGCCCGCGGCGGGGCCGCCGCCCGCCCCGGCCCGGCGCCCGACCGCGCATCAAGCCGCCGATCCAGGACATCCTCCGCCGCGGCGACGAAGTGCTGGTGCAGGTCATCAAGGAAGGCATCGGCACCAAGGGCCCCACGCTCTCCACCTACATCAGCATTCCCGGCCGCTACCTGGTGCTGATGCCGGCGCTGGGCCGCGTGGGCGTGTCGCGCAAGATCGAAGACGACGAGCTGCGCCGCAAGCTGCGCGACGTGATGCTCGAGCTGAACCCGCCCAAGGGCGTTGGGCTTCATCGTCCGCACCGCCGGCATCGACCGCACCAAGAAGGAGCTGTCGCGCGACCTGGCCTACCTGCTGCGGCTGTGGAAGGTCATCGTCCGGCGGATCAAGAAGTATCCGGCGCCGGTCGACATCTACGAAGAAAGCGACATGATCATCCGCACCATCCGCGACATCTTCACCGGCGACGTCGACACGATCTACATCGACGAGCCCAGCGCCTACGAACGGGCCAAGGAGTTCCTGCAGATCGTCATGCCCCGCTACGTCAACCGCCTGCAACTCTACGAAGGCAAGGAGCCGCTGTTCCACAAGTACAACCTCGAGACGAAATCGCCAAGATCCACCAGCGCAACGTCCCGCTGCGCCAGGGCGGCTCGATCGTCATCGACCAGACCGAGGCCCTGGTGGCCATCGACGTCAACAGCGGCAACTTCCGCGCCGACGACTCGGCCGAAGAAACCGCCTACCAGATGAACCTGCTGGCCGCCAAGGAAATCGCCCGCCAGCTCCGCCTCCGCGACCTGGGCGGCGTGGTCGTCAACGACTTCATCGACATGCGCAAGGAGAAGCACCGCCGCAACGTCGAGCGGGCTTTGCGCGACGCCGTCAAGCGCGACCGGGCCCGCACCAAGATCCTTCGCACCAGCCCCTTCGGCCTGATCGAGATGACCCGCCAGCGGATCCGCCCGAGCCTGAAGCGCAGCGTCTACAAGGATTGCCCCGGCTGCTCCGGCAGCGGCGTGGTGAAGACGGCCGAGAGCATGGCCATCGAGGTGGTGCGGCTGCTGATTCTGGCCACGCAGCATGCCGACGTGGCCAAGGTGAGCGTCACCGTGGCCGACGACGTGGCCACGTACCTGAACAACAAGAAGCGTCGCGAGCTGTCGCGGCTGGAGGACGAAAACAAGCTGCAAGTGCAGATTTTCGGCCTGGAAGGGGTCTCGCCCGAGCACCTGGTGATCGAGTGCCACGACACGCAGGGCCGCGAGGTCAAGACGCCCGTGGGGTGAAACGGCGATTGGAAAGCCCTCGACCAACCAGCCCGAAAACGGTACATTAAGAGGCTCGAATCGACGGGCTTTGGCCTGCTGCTGAATCCGTCATCAATCATCGCAATCGGTCGCTTCAGACGGACCCACGAACCATGTACGCAATCATCATCGACGGCGGGCGGCAATATAAGGTTACCGAGGGACAGGAGCTGGTCATCGACTATCGCGATGCCTCGGCGGGCGACGCGATCGAGTTCCCCCAGGTCGTGGCCCACAGCGACGGCTCGAACTTGAGCCTCGGCGGCCCGATGCTCGACGGCCATAAGGTGACGGCCAAGGTGGTCGGCGTGCTGCAAGGCCCCAAGCTCGTCGTGCAAAAGTTCCGCCGCCGCAAAACCTTCCGCCGCCGCACCGGCCACCGCCAGCTCTACACCAAGGTGCAGATCGACCGCATCCTCACCGCCTGAACGACAGCTCAGCGGTGGATCGCGTGAGCGGTTGAAGGAGTACCGTGTGCCATTGGCTATGCCAGTGCCGAATGCCCGAGTGAACTGCGCACTGGCATAGCCAGTGGCACACGGGCATAGCCAGTGGCAGACGGGCAAACCGAAACGGGTCACCTATCATGTCCGAGCCCGATCGTGCTCGTGCCCGACGGTTGGCTGGCGAGTCGCTTGCGCGGGGCGACGCGGTCGGCTGGTTCGAAGAGATCTACGTGGCGGCCGCCGGCGAAGCGGCTCAAATCCCCTGGGCGGACCAGCAGGTCAATCCGAACCTGGCCCAATGGCTGGCGCGGCGACGTCGCAGGGCACGGCCGCCGGGCGCTGGTCGTCGGTTGCGGGTTGGGCGACGACGCCGAAGCGCTGGCCGCGCGCGGCTTTCAGGTGACCGCCTTCGACGTCTCGGCCGCCGCCATCGACTGGTGCCGCCGCCGCTTTCCCGACAGCGCGGTCGATTACGAAGCCGCCGACCTGCTGCACCCGCCAGCGGCCTGGCACGGCGCCTTCGACCTGGTGGTCGAGATTTTCACGCTGCAAGTCTTGCCGCCCGAGCTGCGCGCCCAGGCGATGGCCCACCTGGCAAGCTTCGTGGCCCGCGGCGGCACGCTGCTGGTCGTGGCCCGCGGGCGCGAAGAGCACGACGAGCCGGGCTCGATGCCCTGGCCGCTGACGACTGGCGAGCTGCGCGCCCTGGCCGAGCACGGGCTGGAAACGGCCGCGTTCGAGGACTATTTTGACGAAGAGCAGCCGCCCGTGCGGCGGTTCCGCGTCGCGTATCGCCGGCCATAGCGGTTGCGAATTCGGCTCTTGTCTCGGCAACGTCCGACGGCAGTGCTGCGGGGTCACAGACCCCCGCTACAGAAAGAAGAAGTCGGTCGCCAGCATGCGCGGTTTGCAGCTCACGATCGTGCTGGCGATGATCGCGATGATCGCGGCGCCCGCGCGTGCCGGCGAGCTGGTCAAGCTGAAGTACAATCACCCGGGCCTGGCGGTCGACCTGGGCGTGGGCCTGTGGGCGTGGCCGGTGCCGTGCGATGCCGACGGCGACGGCGACTTCGACCTGATCGTCTCCTGCCCCGACAAACCATCCAATGGCGTGTGGCTGTTCGAGAACGCCACGGGCGACACGACCAAGTTCCCCGTGTTCCGGCCCGCGCGGCGGCTGAGCGCGACGGTGCACTACGTGCTGCCAAGCTACGTCGACGGCAAGCTGCGCGTCTTGTCGCCAGGCCTCGAATATCCGGGGTTCGCGACATCCGGTCTCAATCACAAGATTCAAGTCCACGCGCCACTGCCGATTCATGTCCCGCAAGGCAACGCGAAAAACGGCCGGGCCAACAAGATTCGCCACAACCAATGGCGGCTGGTCGATTATGACGGCGACGGCCAGCTCGAGCTCGTCGTGGCCATCGAAGACTGGAGCGATTACGGCTGGGACGACGCCTACGATGCGAGCGGGCGCTGGACGAACGGCCCGCTGCACGGCTTCATTTACGTGCTCGAAAACGTGGGCAGCGAGTCGGCGCCGCGTTACGACCGTCCGCGGCTCGTCGAAGCCGATGGCCGGCCGATCGACACCTACGGCTGCCCGACACCGAACTTCGCGGATTTCGACGGCGACGGCGACCTCGATCTCGCGTGCGGCGAGTTCCTCGATCGCTTCAGCTATTTCGAGAACGTCGGCGATCGAAAGCAACCTCGCTATCGCTCGGCCGGCCGGCTGAAAACCGCCTCGGGCCAGTTGCTGGCGATGGACTTGCAGATGATCGTGCCCATCGCGTTCGATTGGGACAAGGATGGCGACGCGGACCTGGTCGTGGGCGACGAGGACGGCCGTGTGGCCCTGCTGGAAAACACGGGCCGGCTGTCGGACGACCACGTGCCGATCTTTCTGCCGCCGCGCTACTTTCAACAGCAGACCGACGAGCTGAAATGCGGCGCCCTGGCCACGCCCGTGGGTTTCGATTGGGACGGCGACGGCGATATCGATATCGTCTCGGGCAACACGGCCGGCTATATCGAGCTGTTCGACCAACGAAAGCGGCCCGGGCGTCGCCCGGCCGCGCGGGTCGGCGCCCGAGCGGCTGGAGGCGGGCGGGCGGGTATTTCGCATCATGGCCGGCCCCAACGGCAGCATCCAAGGCCCGGCGGAAGCCAAGTGGGGCTACACGACGTTTTCGGTGGCCGATTGGAATCTCGACGGGCTGCCCGACATCGTGTTCAACTCGATCCTGGGCCGCGTCGAGCTGGCTGAAAAACCTCGGCCCGCGCACGCGCCAGTTCGCCTGGCGGCCGGCGAGCCGATCGAAGTCGAGTGGGACGGCCGCGCCCCCAAACCCGCCTGGACCTGGTGGAATCCCGAGGGCAAGGAGCTGGCCACCCAATGGCGAACCACGCCGGTGGTGTTACGATTTCAACCGGCGACGGCCTGCCCGACCTGGCGATGCTTGACGTCGAGGGCTACTTTGCGCTCTTCGAACGGGCCCGGCGCGGCGAAAAACTTGTGCTCCTTCCGCCGCGGCGAGTCTTTCCGACGCCGACGGCAAGCCGCTGCGGCTCAACGATCAAGCGGCGCCGGCGGCAGCGGCCGGCGAAAATCGTGCGTCACCGATTGGGATGGCGACGGCCGCTTCGACTTGCTGGTCAACTCTTCGAACGCCGATCTTGCTCGAGCAGCTCGGCAGCAGCCCGGCCGCTGGCAATTCCAGCGCCGCAGGCCCGCTGGCCGAACAGCAACATCGAAGGCCACGACGTCAGCCCGACCATCGTCGATTTCGACGCCAACGGCGTCCCCGACTTCCTGGGCGGAGCCGAGGACGGGCGGCTTTATTGGCTGGAGAATCCGCGGGAGCGGGTGTCCGCCGGCGGCTGAGTTCGCTCTTGCGGGGGAAAGTGGCGTGTCCGATCGCGATACCACGAACGACCGGCTGCAAGATGTGCTCGAGGGGCTGCGAGAGCGATCTGCCATCGAGGCAGGGGTCGAAAAAGAGCACCGTCGGCTCGCCGTGCAACTCTTCAAAGGATTGCTTTGGTTCGCGATCTTGTCGATGTGGATTTCATCGAAAACGAATGCGGCTTTTGGCGCGGTCTTCTGTGTCGTGCTGACGGCGGGACTGGGATGCGGCATTCTCGCGGTAGTCTGGATGGCACGCAGCCGCTCGGATACGCCGCTGCGTTTCAGCATCGCCTCGCTGTTGTTGGCAACGTTTTACATCGCGTTGTTCGCCGGTGGCGTTCGCTGGCTGGTCACGGCTCAGGCCGCCGCGCGGCCGACCACCATCGGGACCTCCGCGTTCGCCAATCTGGTCTCGATCTTCATCGTCTTGATGAGCGCGCCCATGGTAATCGGCCTGCTCGACAGCCTGGCGTGGATGGCCGCCTGGCTGGTGCGGCGGCCCAGCGTGCCCGCCGCTGGCTCGCCGGGTGGCTGGGCCGCTAGCGGAATGGCCGCATCGCAATTCCCCCTTGGCGACAGACCCCGGCGAATCTGCTAGATTCGGTGGATGATCCAGCCATGGCCGCCGCCCGATTGAATGCGGCCGGTGGGCATACCATAATGTTCGCTTCGGGACGCCCGCGCGCCGTGCCGCTGGCGGACCCCCCATCCCCACGCACGGTGTACACGCTGATCTTGCGCACTTACTCCTCGGGGGATTGTTATGGCTCGAAATTTCAGGCGGTTCGTGCCGTGGTTGCTGGGCATCGTGGCCATCGGCTCGCTGGGGGCCGTGGCGGCCGCCGACGAAGTGGGAACTTCCGACGGACAGTGGCGCTGCTATGGCGGCGACCTGGGCAGCAACAAGTATTCGCCCCTCGACCAGATCAACGCCGACAACGTCGGCCAAGTGAAGGTCCTGTGGACGTGGGACTCGCCCGACCTGCCGCTGCAAAAGGCGTCGCGCGCACTGACGTCATTCGCCACCGAGTGCGACCCCGCTGGCCGTCAACGGCACGCTGTATACCAGCACGTCGCTCGCGCAAGTCGCGGCCATCAACGGCAAGACCGGCGAACAATTGTGGGTCTTCAACCCCGAAGCCTATAAGGCCGGACGCCCGACGAACCTGGGCTTCGTCCATCGTGGACTGGCCTATTGGACCGACGGCCGCCAGGAGCGGCTCTTGATCGGCACGGCACGACGCCCAATTGTGGGCCATTGACGCCAAGACCGGCAAACCCGTCTCCGAATTCGGCGAAGGCGGCAAAGTCAATCTGGCCAAGGCCATCCCGCTGGCCGTCAACGCCCGAAACTACGCCATGACTTCGCCGCCGGTAATCTGCCGCGACGTGGTGGTGGTGGGCTCGTCGATCTCCGACGGCCCGCAATACAAGGAAGCGCCGCGGGGCGACGTGCAGGCGTTCGACGTGCGGACCGGCAAGCCGGCCTGGATCTTCCACGCCATTCCACAGGAAGGCGAGTTCGGCAACGACACCTGGGAAAACGGCTCCTGGAAATACACCGGCAACGGCAACGTCTGGACGATGATGAGCGCCGACGAAGAGCTGGGCTACTTCTACCTGCCCTTGAGCACGCCCACCAACGACTGGTACGGCGGCCATCGGCTGGGCAACGGCCTGTTCGCCGAATCGCTGGTCTGCGTCGAGGCCGCCACGGGCAAGCGCGTCTGGCACTATCAAACCGTGCACCACGGGCTGTGGGACTACGACCTGCCCGGGCGCGCCGTGTTGTGCGAGATCAAAGTCGATGGCAAGCCGATCAAGGCCGTGGCCCAGATCACCAAGACCGGCTTCACCTGGGTGTTCGACCGCGTGACGGGCAAGCCGGTGTGGCCGATCGAAGAGCGGCCGGTGCCGCAGACGAACGTGCCGGGCGAGAAGCACATCGCCCACGCAGCCCTTCCCGACCAAGCCGGCGCCCTTCGAGCGCCAGGGCTCGACCGAAGAGAACCTGATCGACTTCACGCCCGAGCTGCTGGCCGAAGCCAAGGAGATATTGGACCAGTACGACCACGGCCCGATCTTCACGCCGCCCACGGAGCGCGGCACGATCAACCTGCCGGGCTGGGCCGGCGGGGCGAACTGGTGGGGCGCCGCCTTCGATCCGGACACGGGCATGTTCTACATCCCCTCGATCACCGCGCCGATCGTGGTCAAGCTGACCAAGCCCGACCCGGCCCGCTCGAATCTCGATTACGTTCGCGGCGGCCCGGCACTGGGCGGTTACCTGGCCGGTCCGCAGGGCTTGCCGCTGTTCAAGCCGCCTTGGGGCCGCATCACGGCCATCAACCTCAACACGGGCGAGCACGCCTGGATGGTCCCCCATGGCGACGGCCCGCGCGAGTTCATCAGCAAGCGGGTGGGCAAGGACGTGGGTCCGCTGGGCGGCGGCGGCGGCGGTCCCTTGTTGACCAAGACGTTGCTGTTCATCGGTCAAGGCGCCGGCGGGCGCGGTGGCCGGGCCGGCGGCGGTGCCAGCGTGCTGCGCGCGTTCGACAAGACCAACGGCAAGGTGGTGGCCGAAATCGCCCTGCCCGCCTCGCCCGGCGGCACGCCGATGACCTACCTGGCCGACGGCAAACAGTTTATCGTGCTGTCGACTTCGGACGGCAAATACGTGGCGCTCGGCCTGCCGTGAGCCCGTGCGAGGTGACGTTTCGTGGACCCGTTGAAAACCTGAGAATCGACAAGCACCCGCGGCCGCGTTGGCCGGCGGCGCATGAGAGGACGATAATCATGATCTCGCGACACCTGCTGCTGGCGTTGGCACTCTTGGCACTCGTGCCCGCTCGAGCCTGGGCCCAATTGCCGGCCGACGCGGTGATACTCGACAAGGTGAAGATTCCCGAGAAGCAGAAATCGCTCGACTTGTGCCCCGTGTATCTCGAGCCCTCGGACCCCAAGCTGCCAAGTTGGGAATACAAGGGCGTGAAGTATCGCGGCAGCAAGCCCGACGCCAAGGAGAAGTTCTTCAAAGACCCCGACAAGTACGCCAAGGCCGCCGAGAAGCAGCGTTTCGTCAACAACTTCATGCAGGCCATGAGCACCGTCTGGTGCCCGGTGACCGACGAGATCACGCCGGGCGGCATGACCCAATGGAAGAAGCTTGGCTACACGTTCGAGAGCTGCTGTGCATTTTGCGACGAGAACGTGGCAGACGAGGACTTTCCCGAAGCCCTCAAGAAGCTCAAAGCCCGCGCCGAGAAGACGTACGCCTTGATCGGCGCCAAGTACACCGAGGGCGCCAAGAGCCCCGTCGAAGGGGCCATCAAGCGGCCGGACGAGGCGCAGTAGCCCAAAAATCGCGCGGCCGATTTCACGCGAACTTGCCAATCTGGCGAAATCTTGCCGCGGAAACGCTCATTGACCGACTGTCGATTTGTCGATAGAAAACTATCTGGGTAAACTTTGCCGCTTGGGTTGACCATGGCGAAATCGCTGCTATCACTGGCTCTGGTGGCGACGCAATTCCTCTCCTGGAGTGCGTCGCCCTTGTATTTGTGCCTCGGCCGCGATGGCTCGCTGTGCATTGATCTCGGGCCCGGCGCTTGCATATGCTGCGAGTATCGCCCGAGCGAATCGGGGTCCCATCATGGCCAGTGGTCGTGCGCCGGCCACGGCCATTCGGCGCCCCACGAGGGCCTGTGGGCGGTGCCCGGCGTCTTGGTTGCCGAGCCCTGCAGTTGCGATCACGTGCAGATTTCCATCTCGCAGCCGCAAAGCGGGTGCCGCAGCGTTTCGTCCACCGCGGCCGGCAGCGAGCGCTCGCCGGCCTGCCCCAGTACCAGCGGCGATCTGGCTGCGGCCGTCCGCATTCCACCGCTCGGCGAATCCCTCCGCCTCGAGGCCGCCACCCGGCAACCTGCCGGCCACTTGTCTCTTGTGGCGACCACGCTTCTGCATGCTAGTCCGCCCGGCTCGGGCGTATCGACTCTCGCGCGATGAATCTACGGCATCCTAGCGTCGACGACCGCGCCCTGTTTTCCCAGAGCGCATCCCTGGGCCAGCGCAAGTCCGCACTACGCGGCAGCGAGCCGCCGTGCTGCGGGGCCTGTTTCGAGCCTTCGTTGGGAGAGAGAAACCATGTCCACCACTTCCGCCAGTCCCGCGCGTTCGCTGGGCTCGCCGCCCGCCGGTCACCAGGCCGGGGCCGGAAGCCCGGGCCGCCAGCAGCTTCAATCGGTGGTCCGCCGCGCCGCCAACCTGCTGGTGTTTTGCCTGCTCGGCGGCGTGCTGTACCTGGGGCACCATACGGGTTGGAAGATGCCGAAGTTCTCGGAGCTGTTTGGCACCGCGGCTGTGACGGCCGACGACTGGTGTTCGGCGACCTGGTGCCCGAATCGAAGTGTGTCGAGTGCGACGTGACGTTGCTGCCCAGGCATAAGGAGTTCGGTTTTTGCCGCCAACACCGCGTCATGGAATGCGTGATCTGCCATCCCGAGTTGGCTCAAGTCAGCGGCCAGCCCGCGCGGCCGCAATATGACACCGTCAAGCCGTTGGCGCTGGTGGCCCGGCCGGAAAACAACAGCCGCAACAACCTGCACAAGAGCCGCGTTCAGTTCGCCTCGCGCGAGGCGGCCACCA
>CAWBCP010000008.1:0-446301 GCA_963787355.1 uncultured Planctomycetaceae bacterium | reverse complement strand
AAGGCGGGCATCGACGTCGACGTCGTCCAAGAGCGCCCCATGACCGATACCATCTCGTCCAACGGTGAAATCGTGTTCGACCCGACGCGCATCGCGCACCTCTCGCCACGCGCCGCGGGCACCGTGGCCTACGTCCTCAAAACCCTCGGAGACGACGTCCGGTCCGGCGACGTGCTGGCGCTGGTCGACGCGGCGGCCGCCGGCCAGGCGAAATCGCAGTTCCTGCACGCATTAGTCAAACGACGGCTTTGCCAGATTACGGCCGACCGTCTGACGCGTGCCGGCGAAATCGGCGGCGTCGCCGGACGCGCAGTCAGCGACGCCCGCGCCGCCCTGGAAGACGCCCAGATCGCCTGTATCTCCACGCGGCAGGCCCTGGTAAACATGGGCCTGGAAGTGCCCGAGGGCCTCGACGGCCAGCAGCCCAAGCGCATTGCCGACGGACTGCAATTCCTGGGCATCCCGCAGTCGCTGGTCGAGTCGCTGCCGGCGCGAATCAAGACCAACAACCTGATTCCGATTCGCGCCGCCTACGATGGCACGGTGGTGGCCTCGGACGTCGTGGCCGGCGAAGTGGTCAGCACCACCTCGCCGCTGTTCACGGTCGCCGATCCCAGCTCGATGTGGCTACTGCTCAGCGTGCGGCAGGAAGACGCGAAATACGCGGCCCGCGAGCTGCCGGTCGCGTTCCGCCGCGGATGACGGCTCGCAGGAAGCTTCGGGCCGGATCTCTTGGGTGAGCCCCGCCATCGACGAAAAGACCCGGACGCTGCAGGTGCGCGTCAAGCTCGACAACCACGATCGGCAGTTGCGGGACAAGATTTTCGGCACCGGACAGATCATCCTACGCACCGAGCCGAAGGCGATGGTCGTGCCGCGCGAAGCCGTACAATCCACCGCCGACGCCAACTTCGTTTTCGTTCGTGATCGCGATTACCTGAAGCCCGACGCCCCCAAGGTGTTCCACGTTCGCCAGGTGCGCATCGGGGCCAAGGACGACCAATACGTGGAGCTGTTGGCGGGCGTGTTGCCCGGCGAAGTGATCGCCACCAAGGGAAGCTCGGTGCTGCTGGCCCAGTTGCTGCGAAGCAATCTCGGCGCCGGCTGCGGCTGCCACGAACACTAGGAGACTGCCCGCCACGAGGTTCAGACCGCCACGGGACGGCCTGTAACTCTGGAAGCACATAGCTCGATGGACATTCTCAAAGCGATCATCGACTTTTCGCTGCGGAACCGGCTGCTGGTCATCCTCGGCTTCGTGGCGGCTGCCGCGGCGGGCGCCGTTTCGCTCAGCCAGTTGGACATCGACGCCTTTCCCGACACCACGCCGGTGCAGGTGCAGATCAACACCGTCGCGCCGGCGCTGGCGCCCGAGGAAGTCGAGCGGCAGATCACGTTTCCGATCGAGCAGGCGATCAGCGGCCTGCCGGGCCTGGAGCAACTGCGCTCGATCTCGAAGTTCGGCCTGTCGCAGGTCGTGGTGATCTTCGAGGACGGCACCGACATCTACTTCGCCCGGCAGTTGATCAACGAGCGGCTGGCCACGGTCGAGTCTGCCGCCGGGGATCGCCCGGCCCAAGATGGGCCCGGTCGCCACCGGCCTGGGCGAAGTCTTTCACTACATCGTGACCGGCCAGGGCGACGACCTCACCGAGCTGCGCACGATCCACGATTGGGTCATCAAGCCGCCGCTGCGAACGGTCCGCGGCACCGCCGAGATCAACAGCTGGGGCGGCTACGAGAAGCAGTACCAGATCCGCATCGATCCGCACCGGCTCATCAAGCACGGCCTGACCTTCGACGAAGTCGTTGAGGCCGTCCAGCGGAACAACCTCAACGTCGGCGGCGGCAACATCACGCAGCCCAGCGGCATGCTGCTGGTCCAGGGGCTGGGCCGCACCACCAACATCGAGCCAGATCCGCCAGATCGTCGTCGCGGCCAAAGACGGCGTGCCGATTCGCGTGGGCGACGTGGCCGAGGTGACGATCGGCCACGAAATCCGCCGCGGCGCCGTCACCGCCGACGGCCAAGGCGAAGTCGTGCTCGGCCTGGGCTTCATGCTGATGGGCGAAAACAGCCACGAAGTCACCTGGGCCATGAAGGACAAGCTCGACGCGATCAAGGCCGACGCTGCCGCCCAACGTCCAAGTCAAGCCGGTCTACGACCGCACCGAACTGGTCGACCACGTCATCGACACGGTGCGCAAGAACCTGTTCGAGGGCGGGCTGCTGGTCGATCGCCGTGCTGTTTGCCTTCCTCGGCAACCTGCGCGCGGCGGCTGATCGTCGCCCTGGCCATTCCGCTGTCGATGCTGTTCGCCTTTTCCGGCATGCTGCGGTTCGGCATCGCCGCCAGCCTGCTCAGTCTAGGCGCCATCGACTTCGGCATGATCGTCGACAGCTCGGTCGTGATGGTCGAAAACTGCGTGCGCCACCTGGCCCACGACCGCACGGGCAAGAGCCGCCTGGAGATCATCCGCGACGCGGCCGTCGAGGTCCGCAAGCCGACGCTGTTCGGCGAGCTGATCATCATGATCGTCTACCTGCCGATCCTCACGCTCGAGGGCATCGAGGGCAAGATGTTCCGCCCGATGGCGCTGACCGTGATCTTCGCCCTGGCCGGCTCGATGGTCCTGTCGCTGACGTTGATGCCGGTGTTGGCCAGCCTGCTGTTGCCCAAGAAGCCGGCCGAGCGCGAGCCGCTGCTGATGCGGCTGGCGCACGCGATTCACTACCCGATCCTGCAATTTGCCATGCACAACAAGCTGGCCGTGATGGGATTCGCGGCCACGGTGTTGATCGTGGCCTTCGGGCTGATCGCGCCGCACCTGGGCTCGGAGTTCGTGCCGCGGCTGTCCGAAGGGGCCATCGCCATCAGCGTCGTGCGGCTGGCCGGCACCGACCTGGACGAGTCGATCCGCTACAACACCGAGATGGAGCGGGCCATCCTGGCCACCTTCCCCGACGAGGTCGAGCACGTCTGGAGCCGGATCGGCACGGCCGAAGTCGCCACCGACCCGATGGGCGTCGAGCTGACCGACATCTTCATCACGCTCAAGCCGCGCACCCAATGGAAGCAAGGCGCGCACGCAGGAACAGTTCACCGAGCTGCTCGACAAGGCGCTCCGCGACATGCCGGGCCAGCGGCTGGCCTATTCGCAGCCGATCGAGATGCGCATCAACGAGATGGTCTCCGGCGTGCGGGCCGACCTGGGCGTCAAGCTGTTCGGCGACGACTTCGACGTGCTGGTCGAGAAAGCTGACGAGATCGAGGCCGTGCTGCGCTCCATCCCCGGGGGAGTCGACGTCAACACCGAGCAGATCACCGGTCAGCCGATGCTCGAGATCAAGGTCAACCAGGAGCAAGTCGCCCGCTACGGCGTCTCGGCCCAGGCCGTGCTCGACTTGGTCGAGTCCATCGGCAGCAAGCCAGTCGGCGAAATCGTTGAGGGCCAGTTGCGCTTCCCGCTGGTCGTGCGCCTGCCGGAGGCGTTTCGCGCCAGCGCGGAGGCGATCGGGGCTATGCTGCTGAACACGGCCTCCGGCGAGCGGATTCCGCTGTCGCGTTGGCCACGATCGACGTCGTCGAGGGGCCCTCGACGATCACGCGCGAGTGGGGCCAGCGGCGGATCACCGTCACGGCCAATGTCCGTGGCCGCGACCTGGGCAGCTTCGTGGCCGAGGCCCGCCGAAGAATCGCCGACGCGGTCGCCCTGCCGCCGGGCCGCTACCGGATCGAGTACGGCGGCCAATTCGAGAACCTGCAGCGCGCCCGCACGCGGCTGTTGATCGTCGTGCCCTTGGCGCTGGCGTTGATTTTCCTGTTGCTCTATTTGACCTATCGCAACTTGGTCGATGCCCTGCGCGTGTTCACGGGCATCCCCTTCGCCTGGGTCGGCGGCATCTTCGCCCTGTGGCTGCGCGACATGCCGTTTTCGATCTCCGCGGGCGTCGGCTTCATCGCGCTGTCGGGCGTGGCCGTGCTCGACGACATGATTCTCGTCTCCTACGTCCGCCAATTGCGCGAGCGGGGCCTGCCGCTCGACAAGGCGGTCAGCCAGGCAGCCGTCACGCGGCTGCGGCCCGTGCTGATGACGACGCTCGTCGCCAGCCTGGGCTTCCTGCCGATGGCTTTCAGCGAGGGCATGGGAGCCGAAGTTCAGCGGCCGCTGGCCACGGTGGTCATCGGCGGCGTGATCGGCGCGATGATCATGTCGCTGTTGGTGCTGCGCGTGTTGTATGTGATCTTCAACCGCGCGGCAGGGCGCGACACACCCGACGCTCCGGCCGGGCAAGTGCACAAGGTGCATGCACAATTCGTTTCTTCAGTCCCTTAACGCGCAATTCTCCAGGAGGGAAAGCTCGATGAACCGAACATCTGCCAACCTGCCGCTCACGTGGGCCGCCCTGGCACTGTCTCTAGCTTTGGGCTGCTCGCAAAGCCCATCGTCGCCAGCCACGGCCGCGAACGGAGTCGACGCGGCGACCACGGCCGAAGACGGCGACCACCGCCACACTCACGACGGCTGGTGGTGCGACGAGCACGGGGTGCCCGAAGAGCTCTGCGGCCAGTGCAACGCCAAAGTCGCCGCCGCGTTCCAGAGGAAGGGCGACTGGTGCCGGGAGCACGACCGGCCCGACTCGCAGTGCTTCCTCTGCCATCCGGAGCTCGAGGCCCGCTTTGCGGCGCAGTATGAAGCCAGGCTGGGCCAAAAGCCGCCCAAGCCGGCTGGCTAACGTGCGAGGAACGCCCAGGCAGAAATCGTCCGACGCCGCTACCCCAGCCACTCCGGGTGGCTGGCCGTGGCGTCGAACGTTTTGTCGGTCTTGAACCGCTCGTACTGCCCGCCGGCGGCGGCCGCGGTGGTGCGGTCTAGCAGCTTGGCCACCGCCCCTTCCGACATCGGCTTGAACGTGCCGCACGGCCGTTAGCGCCTGCTTGAGGATTTCGAGGCTGTCGATGCCGGTGATCACGACCGACGTCGGCAGGTTCAACGCGTAGTGCAGGCACTCGATCGGCGTGGCCGTCTTGCTGGCGAGGATGGCCCCGCTGGCCAGCGGCTTCATGCCCAGCACGCCAATCTGCTCCTTGACCAGCACCGGCAGCACGTGCCCCGCGAAGCTGCGAAAATGCGCGTCCATCACGTTCAGCGGCATCTGCACGGCGTCGAAGCGGAACCCGCTGTCCGGGCTTCGTCGAGCATCCGCAGGTGCACCAGCGGATCCTTGTGGCCCGTGAAGCCGATATAGCGGGCTTTGCCGGCCTTTTGTGCGGCGACACAAGCTTCGACGGCGCCGCCGGGGGCGAAGAAGCGGTCGGGGTCCTCCAGGCGGATGTTCTCGTGGAACTGGATCAGGTCGACGTGGTCGACTTGCAGCCGCTTGAGCGATTCGTCGATCTGCTCGGCGGCGCTTTTCTTGGTGCGGCCGTCGAACTTGGTCATCAAGAAAACCTTGTCGCGATAGCCGTCCGCTAGCGCCTTGCCCATCCGCAGCTCGCTCTGTCCCGCGTTGTAGTCCCAGGAGTTGTCGAGAAAGGTGATACCCTCGTCGATCGCGGTGCGGATGATGCGGACGCTGTCCTGCGGGTCGCGCTGCGTACCGATGTGATAGCCGCCCAGGCCGATCGCCGACACCTTGACTCCCGTGCGGCCCAGCGTCCGCTGGGGCACGCCCTGGCGCTGGTCATCGTCTGCAGCACGCGCTTGTGCGTCGGCCAGCGAGCCGGCCAGGCTGGCGGCGCCGGCGGCCACGGTGGCATTTCGCAAAAAGTCTCGCCGTTCCATTGCTCGGGCTCCTGGCGTTGGAAAACGAAATCGATCGTCGTCGTGCGCACGCTTCACATCATGATCGAGCATGGCAACGCGCGTGCCAAGGCGCGACTTCTTGGTGGCAAGCCGCGCAGCGGCGAGCGTGCTTCTCCCAAAGTGCGGCGACGATTTTCCAGACTGCCCAGGTTGGACTAAAAGGAGCGCGCGGGCGGAAAAAAATTCTCGAAATCTTCGCCGCACCCCTGGCGACTTTTCTTGCCGGCGGAATTGTCTCGATTCGTCGGTAAAAGCGGGGGTCATCCAGCATGGCCGGCAGCCGCGGCGGCGCGAGGCGCCGCGCGGCCGCCGGCGCCCAAATTCGCCGCTGGCAAGCCGTTGGGCGAAATGTGAGGGCCTGATTGACGCGTGGGGAAAAGTCATTAAGATTTTGACCCATCGCACCCGTATATTGTGGTAAAGGGGGCACCTGCTACAATATGTTGTGGTCGATGTGCAGATTCCATGAGCGGATATCCCCCTATGCGGGGGTTAATGTTAGGGTTGCACTGCCAGCACGCCACGAGCTTCAGTTCGCCCGCTGGCGATCGGATATAGTATACGGATGTATATTGAGCAGGATGCCCCATCTTTTTAGAAGGAGCTACATAGATGGCAACCGTCGGCGCGCACGCGGTCAAGAAACCCATGTCCCAGCTCGAACCCTCCGCAGCGTCCTCTCGGCCCGCCGCCCGGCGGCGCGGAGTCGATCAATCGGCGCTGGTGCCATTGGCCATCGAGGCCATCTTCTGTCCTGAGGACGTGGCCGACCCGTTCGACACGGTCGAGTGGGAGCTGCGCGTCGCGGCTATCAAGGGCGAAGGAGGCGAAGTGCTGTTCGAGCAATCGAACTGCGAGATTCCCGCCTCCTGGAGCCAACTGGCCACCAACGTCGTGGTGAGCAAGTACTTCTACGGCGAAGTGAACACGCCGGAACGCGAACACAGCGTGCGGCAATTGATCACCCGGGTGTGCCGCACGATCGCCGACTGGGGGCTGGAGGACGGCTACTTCGCCTCGGCCGAGGACGCCGAGCGGTTCTATCGCGAGCTGTGCTGGCTGTGCCTGCACCAATACGGCGCCTTCAACTCGCCGGTGTGGTTCAACGTCGGCCTGTACCACGTCTACGGCGTGCGGGGCTCGCAGTGCAACTGGCACTGGAACCCGGCAAGCGAAAGCGTCGAGCAGCCGGAAAACCCCTACGAATATCCGCAGGGCTCGGCCTGTTTCATTCAGAGCGTCCGCGACGACATGGAAGACATCATGGAGCTGGCGCGCAGCGAGGCCATGCTCTTCAAGTTCGGCTCGGGAACCGGCACCGACCTGTCGACCTTGCGCTCGCACCGCGAAAAGCTTTCCGGCGGCGGCAAGCCCTCGGGCCCACTGTCGTTCATGCGCGTCTACGACCAGATCGCGGCGGTCGTCAAGAGCGGCGGCAAGACGCGCCGCGCCGCCAAGATGCAGTCGCTCAAGGTCTGGCACCCCGACATCATGGAGTTCATCGAGTGCAAGGCCAAGGAAGAGCGTAAGGCCCGGCTGCTGATCGAAAAAGGCGGCTACGAGGCCAACTTCAACGGCGAAGCCTACAGCTCGATCCTGTTCCAGAACGCCAACCTGTCGGTCCGCGTGACCGATGAGTTCATGCAGTCGGCCGTCGAGAATAAGCCGTGGACGACCCACTGGGTGACCGATCCCGACCGTAGCGGGCCCAGTTGGCCCGCCCGCGACGTGCTGGCCAAGATGGCCGAATGCGCCTGGAGCTGCGGCGATCCGGGTGTGCAGTACGACACGACGATCAATCGCTGGAACACCTGCCCGAACTCGGGGCGGATCAACGCCTCGAACCCCTGTTCGGAGTACATGTTCCTCGACGACACGGCCTGCAACCTGGCGAGCATCAACCTGATGAAGTTCCGCCGGCGACGACGGCACGTTCGACGTGGCCGGCTTCCACGCTGCCTGCCGCATCTTCTTCGTCGCCCAGGAAATCCTGGTCGACCATGCCAGCTATCCGACGAAGCGGATCGCCGGGAACAGCCATCGCTTCCGCCCGCTGGGCCTGGGCTACTCGAACCTGGGCAGCCTGATCATGGCCAGCGGGCTGGCGTACGATTCGCCGGCGCCGCGCGGCTTGTGCGGCGCGATCACGGCGCTGTTGCACGGCTCGGCCAACCTTACCAGCACCGAGTTGGCCGCGGCCGTCGGCCCGTTCGACGCCTTTGCCGAGAACCGCGAGCCGATGCTGCGGGTGATGCAGATGCACCGCGACGCGGCCGAGGCGATCGACGCGGCCTGCCCGCTCGTACTTGCGCAAGCGGCCCGCGCCGTCTGGGACCAGGTGCTCGAAAGCGGCCGCCGCCACGGATTCCGCAACGCGCAAGCCACGGTGCTGGCGCCGACCGGTACGATCAGCTTCCTGATGGACTGCGACACCACGGGCATCGAGCCCGACATCGCGCTGGTGAAGTACAAGCAACTGGCCGGCGGCGGCATGTTGAAGATCGTCAACCAGACGGTGCCCTTGGCCCTGAAGAACGTTGGGCTACGACCAGCCGCGGATCGAGTCGATCCTGGCTTACATCGACCGCGAAGACACGATCGAGGGGGCGCCGGAGCTGAGCCGACGAGCATCTCGCCGTGTTCGACTGTGCCTTCCAGCCGCGCAAGGGCTCGCGCTCGATCGCCTGGCAGGCACACGTGCGGATGATGGCCGCCGCCCAGCCGTTCCTTTCCGGCGCGATCTCCAAGACCGTGAACATGCCGCGCGAGACGACGCCGGCAGACATTGCCGAGGCGTATCTCGAAGGCTGGCGGCTGGGCCTCAAGGCCCTGGCCGTGTATCGCGACGGCTCGAAGGAAAGCCAGCCGCTGTCGACCGCCACCGAAACCGACAAGGCCGCCGCCCGCCAGACGGCCATCCCGCGCCGCGAGCGGCTTGCCCGACACCCGCAGAAGCGTGACGCACAAGTTCAACGTGGCCGGCCACGAGGGCTACATCACGGTCGGGCTGTACGATGACGGCCGCCCCGGCGAGCTGTTCATCACGATGGCCAAGGAGGGCAGCACGATCGGCGGTTTGATGGACTGCTTCGGCACGGCGGTGTCGATGAGCCTGCAGTACGGAGTGCCGCTGGAAGTGTACGTGAGCAAATTCTCGCACACGCGCTTCGAGCCGATGGGGCACACCAAGAACCCCGACATCCGCATCGCCAAGAGCATCGTCGACTACATTTTCCGCTGGCTGGGCATCGAGTTCCTCGCCGGCTACCGCGAGGCGATGCAGGGCCACACGACCGCCGAAGGGCCCGCCGCCGGCGAGCCGCCCGCCCTGGGAGACGCGGAAACAGAGCCGCGGCTCGCCGCCACGAGGGCCGGCGAGCCAGCCAACCGCGAAGGATCGCCCGCCGCGGCAACCGCCAAAGCCGAGCCGGCCAGGCCCCGCCAGCCTGCCAGGCAGTCCGAGCCGGCGAAGAAGACCGCGGCCAAGATCGCCAATGCCTCGCTGCTCGAGCGGGCCGGCGTGATGCAGGTCGACCTGAACGGCGGCAACTTCGCCACCCGGGCCGAGCAGTTCGCCAGTTTCCAGACCGACGCCCCCAGTTGCGACAACTGCGGCGCGATTACTGTCCGCAACGGCAATTGTTATCTGTGCCACAATTGCGGAAACAGCATGGGTTGCTCGTAAAGGATTGACGGGCCGGATGCCCGCGAGCAACCCGCTGAACGCCAACACGGGCGTCGTTCGGTCATGCCGGGCGGCGCCCGTTTTTTATTTTCGCCCGCCGATCGCGTAAGATGAAACGCGTCTCAGCGGAATGTCCATTCCGAAGCAGCCATGCAAAACCCCACGCTCACCCTCGACGGCGAAGTCGATCGTCCGGCCGTCTTGTCGTTCGACGACTTATCAGCGATCGACCCGAAGTTCCAGGTGGCCGACGTCAGCCGCCTCGATCCCAAGCGAGCCGGCGATGCCGTGCGGCTGGCCGCGCTCGTCGCATTGGTTCGGCCCAAGCCGTCGGTCCGATACCTCACGCTGCACGCCTCGCGCGACGATTTTCACGCCAGCATTCCGCTGGAGGCAGTCCGCCAGCGGGCGATCCTGATCTATCGCCTCGCCGGCGCCCCCCTGCCCTCCTCGGCCGGCGGCCCGGTGCGGTTTTTCATCCCCGATTTCGCCGCCTGCCACACCGCCGAGATCGACGAATGCGCCAACGTCAAGTTCGTCGACCGCATCGAGTTTTCGTCCGATCCCGGCCAAGACAACCGCCCGCACGATGCCAAGCAGCACGCCGCGCTGCACGAGCGGGAGAAGCAGGCATAGCCGGCCTGCGGTGAGCCAAAAAACGGTTGCTGGCACCGTTTTCAGGCGTGCCCCCCGGCACAAACCATTTGGAGCCGCGGGCAGTTCCGGGGTATGCTACTGGACGCGCCAGCGGTGGATCGGGCATTCTTACTGTAAGGCGGCCGTTCCGGGCAGCGCAATCCTTTCCAGGCGGGAGAACTTGTCATGAATGCTCCACGCACGCGTCGGGAATTCTTGACTGCGGTGGGCCAGGGAATGGTCGCCGCCACTGTTGGCGCCGGACTGGCCGGCGACTTGGGGTTGGGCGTGGCCTGGGCCGAAGAGTCGGCCGCGCCGCTGGCGTTTGGCCCGCTCGAACCGCTGGTGGTTCTCTTGCAAGAAACGCCCGTCGAGCGGCTCATGCCCATCTTGGTCGAGCGGCTCAACAACGGCACCAGCCTCGAATCGCTGGTGGCCGCGGCGGCCCTGGCCAATGCCCGCACGTTTGGCGGCGAGGACTATGTCGGCTTCCACACGATGATGGCCCTGGCGCCGTCCTATCACATGGCGCGCGAGCTGCCCGAAGAGCGGCGGCCGCTGCCGGTGCTCAAGGTTCTCTATCGCAATACGAACCGCATCCACGAACATGGCGGCCGCCAGGGCGAAGTGCTCCACCCGGTCGAGGCCAAACCCGCCGAAGGCAGCGACCAGGCCGAGGCCATTCGGGCGCGTGGTGCGCGCGGCAACGTCGAGGCGGCCGAAGCCGCCTTCGCGGCCGTCGCCGCCGGCTCGCCGAACGAGGCCTTTGACACCCTGCTATGCACGATCGAAGATCGCACCGACGTGCACCGCGTCGTGATGCCGTACCGTGCGTGGGACTTGTTGGGCCTCATCGGCCGCGAGCATGCCCACACGCTGTTGCGGCAATCGATTCGCTACTGCGTCGACACCGAAAAGCGTGGCGGAAGCCCGACGCGCGACGAGCCGCGGACCGTGCTTCCCAAGGTGCTCGACGAGCACCGCCTGGCTGGCCGCACGCCCGGCACACGCGCGGCCGACGACGCCTGGGTCGAGGCCCTTTCGATGACGATCTTCAGCTCGCCACCGGCCGTGGCCGCCGATGCGGTCGGCGCGGCGTTGGCCGAGGGCTTTGCGCCCGATGCCATCGGCGAGGCGATCGCCCTGGCGGCCAATCAACTGGTGCTGCGCGATCCGGGCCGCAAGCCAAGCCAGGAGTGGCCCGGCAAGCCGGTCGGCAGCGTGCACGGGGATTCGATCGGCGTGCATGGCTCCGATTCGGCCAACGCCTGGCGCAACATGGCCCGCGTCGGCACCGCACGCAACCAGTTTGCCTGCTTGATCCTGGGGCGCATTCCACGTGGCGATCGACCGCTCGCAGTTGGGCGGCGAAGCCATGTTGGAGGCCACGCCGCTGCCGGTCGCCTATTACTTGAACCACGTCACCGCGAGCGAACCCGAGGCGCTACTGGCCGAGCTCGACGCGGCGATTCGCGGCAATTTGCAATCGCACGCAGCGGCCATCGCGGCCCGCTACGGCCAGTTGGGCCATCCGCCGCGGCCGCTGTTCGACGTGTTGCTCAAGTACGCCATCAGCGAAGACGGGCGCTGCACGGCGAGAAGTATTATCGCACCGTGAGCGAAGAGTTCGCCGCTGCACGGCCCGCGTTCCGCTGGCGTCAGCTCGTGGCGCTGGCCCGTGTCACCGCCAGCGAGTACGGCCGCCCGGCGGCGGGCTGCGAGGAAGCGCGGGGGCTGCTGAAACTGGCATGATGGGTCGGTGCGCTGGTACCTGCCAGGCCGCCAGCGGCTGGCTGATCGGACGGCGGTGAGGAAACCAATCGCGGCGACAAAAGAACAACAACGCCCGGGACGCGAACGTGCTCGTCCCGGGCTGTTGCCGTTGTAGGAAGCGCGAACTCGAAGGTCCCGCGGGCTCTTGTGCAGAGCGCGCGGGCTTGAACGTTACGCGCTTTTGTGTTTCGGTTCGGCGATCGGGAACAACGGCTCGCGCCCCTTGACGACATCCTTGGTGATCATGTAGCGGCTGCCGTTCCCTGCTCGGGCAGGTCGTACATGATGTCGAGCATCACCTCTTCGATGATCGACCGCAGACCGCGGGCCCCGGTCTCCTTGACCTGGCCCTGTGGGCGATGGTGCCAGCAATGCGTCCTCGGTGAACTGTAGCTCGGCATTCTCCATCGCAGAACAACCGCTGATACTGCTTGACCAAGGCATTCTTCGGCTCGGTGAGCACGCGCACCAAGGCGTCGGCATCGAGCGGCGTCAAAGCCGAAATAACCGGCAAGCGGCCCGACCAACTCGGGAATCAGCCCGAACTCGAGAATGTCGTCGCTGGTGACCTGCGGCAAGAGCTTGCAGACGTCGCTCTCGGCCCGCAGGCCGCTTTCCTGGCCGAAGCCGATCGTGCGCTTGCCGAGTCGCTTGCCGATGATCTTGTCGATGCCCGACGAACGTGCCGCCGCAGATGAACAGGATGTTGGTGGTGTCCATCTGAATGTACTGCTGCTCGGGATGCTTGCGGCCGCCCTTGCGGCGGGACGTTGGCCACCGTTCCTTCGAGCATCTTGAGCAGGGCCTGCTGCACGCCTTCGCCCGAGACGTCGCGGGTGATCGAGACGTTCTGGCTGGTCTTGCCGATCTTGTCGATCTCGTCGATGTAGAGCACGCCGCGCTGGGCCGCTTCGAGGTCGAAGTCCGCGGCGTGCAGCAGCTTCAGCAGCAGGTTCTCGACGTCTTCGCCGACGTAGCCGGCTTCGGTCAGCGTCGTGGCGTCGCCGATGGCGAACGGCACGTTGCAGGATCTTGGCCAGCGTGCGGGCCAGCAGCGTCTTGCCGGAACCGGTCGGGCCGATCAAGCAGGATGTTCGACTTTTCGATTTCGACGTCGGAGTCCTCGGCCCCGAGCATCAGCCGCTTGTAGTGGTTGTGCACGGCGACGGCGAGCACCTTCTTGGCGTGTTCCTGGCCGATCACGTATTCGTCGAGCTGCGTCGACGATTTCGCGCGGCGTGGGCACGTTGCTGAAGAGTTGCTTGCTGGTGCCGCGGCGGCGGCGTTCCTGCTCGAGGATCGACTGGCACAGCTCGATGCATTCGCCGCAGATGTAGACGTCGCCGGGTCCTTCGACCAGCGGGCCGACGTCGCGGTAGCTCTTGCGGCAAAAGGAACAGAAGGCGTTCTTCTTGGTGGTGCCGCCGCCGCGCCGTCCAGCGTTGACGTCCCTACCTGAGGGCATGTCTACTCCTTTTAGTGAACCCTCGCAGGTGAAACGGTCGCGTGCTCACCATGAGAGAGATAATCGAAGGTGTCGCTCGAGCGGCCACAAAGGCGCGTCATTGCATCGGCCAAACGCTTCCCTGTCATTTCCAAAATTGGTTCGAGCAGGTCAGTTCACGTACGTCCGTTCGCGAATGATTTCGTTGTTCTAAAACTGCGTCGCCCGTCGTTGACTCGATCGCCTGCCAAGCCACGCAAGCGCGAGGCCGCGGCCGTTTGTTCGGGAACCTTGGAATTCCCCCCGAGCCGAATCTCTTGCGCCGGGAGTACAACCGGCACTAAGCCGGTTTGTCCGTACTGTTTAACTCCCGCTGCAAGCGATCTGTCAGCATAGCCTTTATTGTTCGGTATTCCTCGTCGCTTAGCTCACCTTGCGCGTGCAATTCTTGAAATTTCGTCAGCCACTCGCTGGCTGGAGGCTCTTTGCGGTCGATCTCCTTGCGGACCCTGCCGATCGCGTAAAGACCACCGGCAGCCAACATGGCCACCAGCGCCGACACGACCACCAGCATCACCCAGGGGTTCGACAAATAATCGAGCATCGAACGACCGTCGAAGCGTGGGGGCAGCTAGCGTCGCCACCCCCCTCCGGCACGACCCCGCCGCGTACGACTATTATGCACTTGCGGTGGTAAAACGTCCAGAATCGCTTCGCTCAGCGGGGGTTTCCGCCACGCGAACGCCCTCGCCCTAAACCCTTACGCCACGTTTCACCCAGCCCCCAGGTGCTTTGTTTGACAGAACCTGGGCCACGCGACTAGCCTTGAACCGACCCGCCGCTCGCCCGCTCGATCACCCGCAGGCCTGCGCGGCGGGCGAAGGGTGAAGGCGGCCGAACCCCAGCAGGGCGCGACGATGAGCAAGCAAACGGATCTCCAGCGCATCGCGCGCAGCGGCATCGTGGCGGTGATCCGCGCCGCCAGCGGCCAACGGCTGGCCGAAGTGGCCGAAGCCCTGTTGGCCGGCGGCGTCGACGTGATGGAAGTCACGTTCACCGTGCCCAAGCGCACCAGGCGCTGGAGCACGTGGCCGCGCGGCTGGGCGACCAGATCCTGCTGGGGGCCGGCACGGTGCTCGACGCGGAAACAGCCCGCGTGGCCCTGCTTTCCGGGGCCCAATTCATCGTCTCGCCCACCGTGAGCTTCGACGTGATCAAGCTCTGCCGCCGCTACGACAAGCTGGTCATGCCCGGCGCGCTGACGCCCACCGAAGTGCTCGCCGCCTGGGAGGCGGGCGCCGACATCGTGAAGATCTTTCCCTCCGACATCACGGGCCCGGCTTACCTCAAGGCGCTCGGCGGTCCGTTGCCCCAGGTCGCGCTTGATGCCGACCGGCGGCGTGACGCTCGAGACGGCGGCCGACTTCTTGAAGGCCGGCGCCTTGCGCTGGGCATCGGCGGCTCGCTCGTTAGTCCGCGCCGTGGCCGATGGCGACTTCCAATCGATCGAGCGGCTGGCCCGGCAGTTCGTCGAGGTCGTGGCCCGAGCCCGCGCGTGACTGGTTGAGCCTGCGAGCGGCGGCCCGCTTGCGGAGCGGTTTTTTTCACCGCGCCCTCCCGAGTGGACAAATGGCCACGCGGCAGGACTTTTCTCCAGCCTTCCCCTCCTTCGCCCCCCGGTGCCGCCCTCAAGTCTTGCTCAAGCGTCAAGATCGAGGCGCCCGATAAACCAGATAGCCGCGCCTTCCGCGCCGTGGGTGCGCGCATGATGGCTGGCAGCGTGGCGTCAGAAACCGTGGACCGATCGGCCCGCTTGCCACAAGGCGGACGACTAAACCATGCGATTTCTCCGAAGGGCGATCAGCACCGCGACCCTCGGACTGCTGGCGACGCTGGCGGCCGTTGCCAGTGCTGCGCCCGAGGCGCCGCCGCCCGCCAAAGATCCCCTGCAGCCGACGCCGATCATCACGGCCACGCGGCAGAACGCCTTCACGATTCCGTTTCGCATCGAGCCGGTGCAAAACCCCGCGCAGCAGCCGGTCGAGGTGGAGTTGCACGTGTCGACCGACCAGGGAGCGCATTGGGAGTCAGCCGGCCGCGTGAAGCCCGACAAGGGCGCCTTCGTGTTTCGCGCGCCGCACGACGGCGAGTATTGGTTCAGCATCCGCACGCTCGATGGTCAGGGGGCGGCGCGTCCCGAGGCGCTCGATGCGCAATTGCAAGTGACGGTCGACACGATCGCGCCGCGGCTCGAGCTGACGGCCGTTCGCGGCGAAGGGGGCGAGATCGTCGCCCGCTGGCAAGCCGTCGATCCGAACCTCAAGCCCAGCAGCTTCAAGCTCGAATACCAGCTCAGCTCGAGCGGCATCTGGCAGCAGGTCGCCGTCGACGCGCCCAGCGAAGCGATGCGCCACACGCTCACCGGCGAGACGCGCTTCTGGCCAAAAGAACCCGGCGCCATCCTGTTCGTGCGCGCCGAAATCACCGACACGGCCGGCAATCCGGCGGTCAACCAGGCGATCGTCAAAGCCGATTCCGCCGCGGCGCCAACGGCCGGCGTGCCCTCGCAAACAGTGCCGTCGCAAACAGTGCCGTCGCAAAGCATGCCCACCGCGCCGCCACTTGGCGCCGCGGCGCAGAACTCAAGCAACCCGTCGGCCGCCGCCACGCGCTGGCCCGCCGAACGGCTGACTGGCGAGCCGCTGGCCCGCACGCTCGGCTCGGAGCCGCAAACAGGCAGTGTCGCCGACGACTCCGCCTGGCGCACGGGCAATCAGAACGCCACCGCGCAGCCGGTCAGCCGTTCGAGTCGCACGATCGGCCAGCCCGAGCCGGCCGCGCGGGCCGACGCCGCGCATCCGCAAATGATCAACGCGCACAACTTCGAACTCGAATACGAAATCGATTCGGTCGGCCCATCGGGCGTGGGCAAAGTCGAGCTGTGGGGGACGCGCGACGGCGGCCGCACGTGGGCCAGCTATGGCGTCGACAACGACCAGCGCAGTCCGATCTCGGTCGCCGTTGACGGCGAGGGGCTCTATGGCTTCCGCGTGGCAGTTCAAAGCGGCAACGGCCTGGGCGGACGACCGCCGGCCGCGGGCGAGCTGCCCGACATCTGGCTGGGCGTCGACCTGACTCGGCCGGTGTGCCGCATCACGGCGGCCGATGTCGACCTGCAAACCGGCGAGCTGGTGATCGGGTGGACCGCCAGCGACAATCAGCCCGAGCCGCGGCCGATCACGCTGTCGTACAGCGCCGCCTTGCAAGGCCCCTGGACGCCGATCGCCACCGGCCTGGAAAACAGCGGCAGCTACCGCTGGCGGCTCGACAGCCGCGTGCCCGACCCGGTGTACGTGCGGCTGGAAATGCGCGACGCGGCCGGCAACGTCGGCTCGTTCGAAACGGCCGATCCCGTGTCGCTCGACCGCCATCGCCCCGAAGGCCGCATCCGCGGCGTCCGACCGCTGGGGCGGTGAGGACGAAGGCTTTGAAGGGGGCCTCGGACTTCGAAGCTTGGGCTTCGGGGCTCGGATTTCGCGGACTGTGGGCCGGAGGCCCAACCTGCTTGCAGCCAGGGCCAACGGCCCTGGTGGTATCGGCGCACCCATTCGTTGCAAAGCCCCAGCGGGGCGCTCTCACGCGGCGAACATTCGTGTCGCGCACGACCCTCTCGTATAATGCCGCTCACGCGGGAATCGAACCCGTTGCGTGGCCGCGGCACGCAATCCCTCCGAGGATTCGCCATGAAGTTCTCGATCAAGACCCTGCTGGCGATCACGGCCTACGCGGCGATCCTGGCGGCGGGGCTGACCGCCGCCACGAACTTCTGGGGCCGCGCGGTATTTCTCGTGACGTTCATGGCGGTCCCGCTGGCGGCAGTCGCGGCCCTATTCGGGGACGTCAGGCGACGTGCCGCGTGGGCCGCCTTTGCCCTGGTGACCGGCGGTTACCTCTACGTGGCCCTGCTATCGGGCCACGAAGACTTGTTCCCGACGTCGCAGTGGCTCAACTCGATATCGACTTCGACGTACACCAGCATCTCAAACCCGTCCCCGTACGCTCCGGTGACGGTCTACGCTCCGTACCCTTCGGCCCCCGTCGCCACGCGGGCAAGCGATTCGTCCGAGGACAGCGAAACCACGACGAACGCCGCCCCGCCGACCGTGCCCAACACGACAGCCCCGACGGCAATCCCGCCAGTTGCCGTTTCTCCACTGATGCTCTCCTCCTCAGTCCAGTACATCGTGAATCCGAATCGCAAGCTCGCGGGTCATTGCGCGCTTGCTACGTTCTTTGGCCTGATCGCTGGCGTGGCGACCCGGATCGCCATCGGAGGTCGGAGGGAACGAGAAGCACAAGGCACTGGCAAGACACCGGCGCCACCCTGTGAATGACCTGGATTTGCGTCACTGGCGAGACGCCAGTGCCACCCGGGATTTACTTCCAGGCAAACGCTCGGCCCGTCAGCCGCTCGTAGGCTTCGATGTACTTGGCGCGCGTCTTCTCGACCACTTCGGCGGGCAGCTTCGGCGGGGGGCTGTTCTTGTCCCAAGGGGTCGTCTCCAGCCAGTCGCGGACGAACTGCTTGTCGAACGAGGCTTGCCCGCAGCCCGGCTCGTAGGCCTCCAGCGGCCAGAAACGCGAGCTGTCGGGCGTGAGGACTTCGTCGATCAGAATCAGCTCGTCGCCCAGGCGGCCCCACTCGAACTTCGTGTCGGCGATGAGGATGCCCTGTGAGCGGGCATACTCGGCCCCGCGCTGGTAGACGACCAGGCTGCGGCGGCGCAGCTCTTCGGACACCTCGCACCCCACTTGCTCGACCATCGTCTCGAAGGGGATGTTCATGTCGTGGCCGCTGGCGGCCTTGGTCGCCGGCGTGAAGATCGGCTCGGCCAACTGCTCGCTCTCGCGCAAACCGGCTGGCAGGCAAATGCCGCAGACCGTCCCCTGCTGGCGATATTCCTTCCAGCCCGAGCCCGACAAGTAGCCGCGGACCACGCACTCGATCGGCACGACCTCGGTCTTGCGCACCAGCATCGTGCGGCCGGCAAGCATCGGCCGGTCGGCGCCGGCGGGCAGTTCCATCCGCTCGACGTCGGTTTCGAGCATGTGGTTGGGCTCGCCCAGCTTGTCGAACCAGAAAGCGCTCAATTGCGTGAGCACGCGTCCCTTGTCGGGGATGCCGCTGGGCAGAATCCAGTCGAAGGCGCTGATGCGGTCGGTGCTGACCAGCAAAAGCTCGCGGCCCAGGTCGTAGACGTCGCGCACCTTGCCGCGGCGCACGGGCAGATCGTCGAGCGAGGTTTCCAGAACGGGGGCTGACATGGCCGGAGTATACCACACCCGGGCACAGCGCCGAACCTGCTGGCCGCGGAGCGTATGCGGCGCGTGTTGGCTCGACGGGGGTCGGCGCGCCGCCGGTTGATCGGCACCAGCGGCTGGGGTAGACTCGCTTTCAAACAGGCAAGCGCCGCGCGTTCTGAGCTTTCGGGAGCGGGTTTCTCGCCGCGCCGAGATCAATCCGGCGCTTGCAATTTCCCAGAGGATGCCCGCTGCGATGGGCGTGATGCGATTCCTGGTGCCGCGGCGCAGAGCTTGCCCGCGGACGTTGTCGAGCGCGTCTATCTCTCTGGCCCCGACGAGATCCCGTGGCGCTCGCGAGCCTGGTGGACCGATCAGATTCTGGCCGTCGAGCGCGCCGAGAGCGATTCAGGCAACCTGTTCGTCCCCTGCGCGGTCGAGGGGCACGGCGAGCTGATGCTTTCGACTGCCAGCCTGATGGAGCGCGACGAGCCCTACCACCTGGAGGTCGAGCTCGCGCGCGGCACGCTCAATCGGCTGCGCAACCAGTTCGGCGCCTGGGAGGCGCTCGGCATGAAGCTGCCGGGCGAAGTCCGTGCACCCTTGGCCGCGGCGCGCGAGCACCTGTCGTGGGCCGCCACGCGCCGCGACGACACGCAGGCCGCCGCGGGCCGGGCGCTCGAGGCCATCGGCGCCGCGCTGTCCGCCATCGACGCCTGGAACAGTGCCTACGTCGCGCAGGCCCTGGCCGCCCGCCATCAGCAAGGCGGCAAGCTGGGCACGCTGTTGGGCGTCAAGCTGGGCAGCGGGCTGCCGAGCGACGCGCTGGCCCGAAAGGTGCTGCCGGCGTTCAACACGGCCGTCGTGCCGCTGGCCTGGCGCGACGTCGAGGCCCGCGAGGACAAGCGCGATTGGTCGGCCAGCGACCGGCAGATCGAATGGTGCCGCTCCCACGGGCTGAAGGTGGCCAGCGGTCCCTTGGTGGCCATCGACAAGTGGTCGCTGCCCGACTGGATGTACTTGTGGGGCGAGGACGAGCGCGAGAGTTTTCGTGCTTGCGTGGCCGCGCACGTCGAGGCCGTCGTCTCGCGCTACCGCGGCAAAGTGCAGCTCTGGCAGTGCGCCGCGCGGCTCAACGTCGCCAACGACTTCGAACAAGACGATGAAGAGCGGCTGCGGCTGGCCGTGATCGCGATCGAAACCATCCGCCGCGTCGATCCACGGGCGCCGGTCGTGATCACGATCGACCAGCCATGGGGCTCGTTCATCAGCCGAGAGGATTGCGAGCTGCCGCCGTTGCACTTCGCCGATGCCCTGGTGCGGGCCGAACTGGGACTGGCCGGCATCGGGCTGGAGATCAACGTCGGCTACGCGCCCCACGGCAGCGAGCCGCGCGACGTGCTGGAGTTCGGCCGCCAGCTCGACCGCTGGAGCACGCTCGGCCTGCCCCTGCTCGTGTCGCTGGTGATTCCCAGCAGCCAGGCGCCCGACCCGCTGGCCCAGGTTCCCGCGCGGCCGATCCCCTTTGCGGCTGGCGGCGCAGCTTTCGCCCGAGACGCAGCGGGCCTGGGCCGAAAAGCTCTTGGGCGTGCTGTTGGCCAAGCAGCCGGTGCAGGCCGTGATCTGGAACCAGCTCAGCGACGCCGCCCCGCACCGTTTCGCCCATGGCGGCCTGGTCGACGCCGCCGGCCGCGCCAAGCCCATCGTCGAAAGCCTGCTGGCCCTGCGCCGCGAACATCTGGCGTGAGGCCCCGGCGACCGGCCCACAGTCGTGCGCTACTTCAATGTGCGGCCGAAACAGGCCAGGCAGATGTCGTCGCTCTGCGGGCGGCCGCCGACGAAGCGCTTCACGTCGTCGAGAATCAACCGGCCCAACTCGGAAACGCGCGGGCTGTCGGCAGCCAACTGCGTCCGCAGGCGGTCGAGACCGTACAGCTCGCCGCTAGTGTTCATCGCTTCGCTGATGCCGTCGGTGAACAGGGCCAGGAAATCGCCGGGGGCCAGCTCACGCGTGTAACTCTGATACTTGAAGTCGGCGTCGACGCCCAGCGGCAGACCGGTTTCCTCTTCCCCGATTGGCTCGACTTTGCCGCCGCCGTGCCGCAACAGCGGGGCCATGTGGCCGGCGTTGACCAGCGTGATTTCGTGCCGGTCGGCATCCAACAGCGCCAGCACGAAGGTGACGAACCGATCCTGCCAGCCGCTGCGGCTGAAGCCGGCGTTGATGCGGTTGATGGCCGCCGCCGGATCGGCTTCGCTGGCCAGGCAGTAGCGGACTTCGCCCGAAAGCTTGGCCATCACCAGCGCCGCGGCCACGCCTTTGCCCGACACGTCGCCGACGACGACCGCCAGGCGGTTGCCGGGCAGCTCGATGTAATCGTAGTAATCGCCGCCCACCTGGTTGGCCGGCTCGTAAAAATCGAAGAAGCAATAGCCGGGCAACTGGGGCGGCGCCGCCGGCAGCAGGCCGCGCTGCACCTTGTGCGCCAGCTCGAGATCGTGCTCGAGCGCCTGTTGGCGGAGCGAGTTTTCGTGGAGCTGGGCATTGTCGACCGCGATGGCGGCCTGCGAGGCAACGCTGGCCAGCACTTCGAGATCGTCCTTCTGGAACCGTTGCCGCTGGTCGCTGGTGTCGACCTGGATCACGCCCAGCGACGAGCCCTCGCTGTCGACCAGCGGCGCGGCACATCACCGAGCGAATCCGCAAGTCGGCGATGCTCTGGCTGCTGTCGAACCGCGAATCGTTGGCGGCGTCGGCCGACAACACCGCCTCTTGCGTGTCCATCACCTGGTTGACGATCGTGCGGCTGATCCGCACCTGGTCTTCCATGTCGGCGCGGCGATGCTTGATCGCCTTGGGCACCAGTGCCCCGTCGGGACCGCGCAGGATCACGAACCCTCGGTCGGCCTGGATGAAAATCTTGAACAGGCTGTCCAGCAGCTTGCCGAGCACTTCGTCGAGGCTGACGGCCTTGCCGAGGTTGTGGGCGATCTCGATCATGGCCCGCAGCTTGACTTCGGGGTTGACGGCCAGCCGCACGCCGGCGCCGCTGGAGCGGCCGACTTCGAGCTTCGAAACGATGGTCGAAGTGGCCATCGGCGAGTTGTCATCGACGACCAGGAAGGAGGACCCGTCGCCGTTGGCCCCCGGCAGGTGGTCGCTGGGCTGGTTGAGGTAGAAGGCCAGCGACAGATCGCAGATTTTCAGGCGGTCGCCGTCTTCGAGCGTCTGGCGCCCCTGAATCTGGCGGCCGTTGACGAAGGTGCCGTTGCGGCTGTGCAAGTCCTCGACGTAGAACTTGCCCTCTTCGTGGATGATCTGGGCGTGCTGCCGGCTGACGCTGGCGGCTTCGAGCACGACGTCACAATCGGGATGGCGGCCCAGGACCGTGCGTCCCTCGGCCAGCGGCAAATCCTCGCTTTGCCCAGATCCTTTGATCAGTTGCAAGATGGCCATAGCGGCGAGAGCAGTCGCGCAAGCAATAGCGAGGCTCGGATCGTCCCGTGAATCAGCCGCTCGCGGGGGAGGCGGCACCTCCATGATAGTGAAAAACCGGCCCGGCAACCATGCTCGGCAAAAAATGGGTATTTTGCGGACGATAAACCCGCCGCCGCGCTACCGTGCACCCTCCCGATTGAGCTTGACCCAGGGCGTGCCGCTTTCTACCGTCTGGACGCCATGAGGAAGATTCTCGTCGCGGCGCTGTTCTGCGCCTCCGTCACGTCCTTTTTCGCCGCCGTTGCCGATGATCTGGCGCTGGCGCCGCGCGAGGGCGTGCTGCTACTCAAAAATGGCGAGCTGATCGCCGGCACCATCACCGCGGCCGGCGACCGCTACGACGTCGAGCTGAAGGACGCCGAAATCTCGGTCCGCCGAACCGACGTGGCCGCCGTCTGCAGCACGCTCGAAGAGTGCTATACGGCCAAGCGGGCCGCGATCGACGAGAGCCGCGTCCAGGATCACCTCGACCTGGCCGAGTGGTGTCTGAAGAACGGCTTGCTCGCAACGGCTGAAAAAGAAGTCGCGGCTGCACGCAATTTGGATTCGGAACATCCAAAGATTCCTCTCCTCGAGCGGCGGATGGCGCTGGAGCGAGAACAACCGTGCGACGCCGAGCCGGCCGCGGCCAAGGCGCCGCCGAGCCAGCCGCTCGACACGATGGTGCGCGGCTTGCCGGGCGGTGCGATGCCGAGCTTCACCAATACCGTTCAGCCGCTCCTGCTCAACTACTGCGCCAAAGGGGGCTGTCATGCTTCGCGCGGCGCCGGCGCCTTGCACCTGGAGCGGATCGCTCCCAATCGGCTGACCGGCCGCAACGCCACGCAGCGCAACCTGGCCGCCGCCCTGGCACTGGTGGATCGCGAGAAACCCGCGGCCAGCAAACTGCTGACCGCGCCAATTCGCCCGCACGGCTCGTTGAAGTCACCCGTGTTCAGTGGTCGCGAACAGACCCAATACCGGCAACTGGTCGAATGGGTGTACCTGGTGGCGGGCGTGCACGATCCGCCGGCCGAGCCGTCGCTGTCCGATCGCAGCGCGCCGCTGTTGCAAGCCATCAAGGGCCGCGCCCAGCCGCCGTTCGAACAGGCGCAGCCGGCAGCCGGCAAACCCGTAGCCGATCCAAACGCGCCGCCAATGGGTTTGCTCAACGCCGACGGCGCGGCGCCCGCGGCCGGCGCCGCGAATGCGCCGCCGCCGAACTACCGGCTGACCCGCGTCCACGGCCAGCTCGTAATGCGTCCGGCACCCGAGCGGGGCGACGTCGAGGACTTCGCGCCGAAAGACCCGTTCGACCCGGAAATCTTCAATCGGCGGTTCTTCGGGCCGCCATCGCCAGGCAAGCCGTAGCGTCCGGCCGGGCCCCGCGCTACTCGAGCACGAACGCGCCGGCGGCCAGCGCGGCAAAAAGGCGCGGTTGCTCTCCAGCAGCTTTTCGTGCGCGAGCATCTCCTGGCTGGTCAGCCAGTGGATCGAGGCCACCTCGGCCGGATTGGCCGCCAGCGAGCTCGCTTCGCTCAGTTGGCAGAACCACCAGGCCAGCTCGACGCCCCAGGCGGTCGTGCTGCGCCACAGGCATTCCAACGGCTCAACCGCCGCGCCGAGCTCCTCACGAAATTCGCGCTCGACGGCCTGGCGCTCGACTTTCGCCCGGTTCGATCCCGCCGCCGGGAAAACAGAGCGCGCCGGGCGCCACGACCTGCGCGCTGCGGCAGATCGCCAGAAACCGCTCGCCGCGCACCGCCACGGCCACCACGCCGCGCCGGCTCGCGCGCCTTTCAGGTTCCCGCGGCAATCGGGCCATTGGCTTGGGCGGCTCCGCTAAAATGCGTATAGTCAACCGGGGCGCCGCTCCCGCGGCGCAGGCCAGTCGTTGCTGGTCTACCGCCCAACACGACGATAAACCCGCACGCGCGCCATGACCCTTGCAACCGACGGCCTTGAAGCCTATCTCGCTCCCTTCGGGCTGTCCAGCTTCCGCTCCGGCCAGCGCGAGGTGATCGAAACCGTGCTGGCCGGCCAGGACTGCCTTTGCGTGATGCCGACCGGCGGCGGCAAGAGTCTCTGCTATCAATTGCCGGCCATCGCGCAAGACGGGCTGACGCTGGTCGTCTCGCCGCTGATCGCCCTGATGAAGGACCAGGTCGACGCGCTGGTGGCCCGCGACATGAAGGCCACGTTCATCAACAGCATGCTGGCGCCCGACGAGCTGAACCGCCGGCTGGACGACATGGCCGCCGGCCACTACAAGCTGGTGTACGTCGTGCCCGAGCGGTTCCGCAGCTCGCGATTCGTCGAGGCGGCGCGGGCCAGCCGGCTGCGGCTGCTGGCGATCGACGAGGCGCACTGCGTGAGCGAGTGGGGCCACGATTTCCGACCCGACTACGCGCGGCTGGGGCGGTTTCGCGAGTTGGTGGGCAATCCGCCGACGATCGCCTTGACGGCCACGGCCACCGACGTGGTGCGCCGCGACATCGTCGAAATGCTCAACTTGCGCGAGCCGCGGATTTTCATCACCGGCTTCGCGCGGCCGAACCTGTTTTATGCCGTCGAGCCCTGCCCCACCGACCGCGACAAGGACGCCGCCCTATTCGGCTTTCTCGACGAGACGCCCGGCTCGGGCATCGTCTATGCCTCGACGCGCAAGCGGTGCGAGGAGCTCGCCGAGCGCATCGCAGCCCGCACCGGCCGGGCAACCAGCGTCTATCACGCCGGGCTGGCGCCCGACCAGCGCCGCGCGGCCCAGGACGCCTTCATGCAGGGCCGCACCGAGATCGCCGTGGCCACGCTGGCCTTCGGCATGGGCATCGACAAGAGCGACATTCGCTTCGTCGTCCACTACAACCTGCCCGGCAGCCTCGAAGCTTACTACCAGGAGGCCGGCCGCGCGGGCCGCGACGGCCAGACGGCGCGGTGCTTGTTGCTGTTCGGCGGCGGCGACCGCAACATCCACGAGTTCTTCATCGAAAGCGCCTATCCCGCGCGAAGTCGTCGAGGACGTCTACGACTATTTCTGCTCGTTGGGGCAGAACCCGATCGAGATGACGCAGCAAGAAGTCAAGGAGACGCTCGGCCTGCAGATCGGCGCCGAAGGCGTGGGGGCCTGCGAAAAACTACTGGAGACGGCCGGGGCACTCGAACGGCTGGAGATGGCCGAAAACATGGCGGCCGCGCGCATCAACAGCGATTTGCCCACGCTGGTCGACCTGCTGCCGCAGCAGGCCAAGGTCAAGCGGCAGGTCGTCCGCGCGGTCGAGCGGCTGGTCGGCGCGAATCGCAACGCGTGGCACTACTTCCAGCCGCGCGAGCTGCTGCGCGAGCTGACCGATCTGTCGAGCGGCGACTTGTCGCGCCACCTGCGCGAGCTGGCGTCCCTGGCGGCCTTCGACTACGTGCCGCCATTTCGCGGCCGGGCGATCCACTTGGCCGACGCGGGCCGCGCGTTCGACAGCCTGGAGATCGATTTCGAATCGCTCGAAGCCCACAAGGCCGCCGAATACGAGCGGCTCGAGCGCGTGCTGCGCTTCGCCCGCAGCGGCTCCTGCCGTCAAAAGGAGATTTTGCGCTACTTCGGCGAGACGGGCTCCGCGGACTGCAACCATTGCGACAATTGCAGCCGCCCGGCCGCCGGCGACCCGGCGCGGCCCGTCGAGCAGGCCGCCGAGGGCCGGGCGCTCGAAGCGGCGCGGATCGCGCTGAGTGGGGTGGCCCGCGCGGGCGCGGCTGCGGCAAGCAATTGCTGTCGCAGATGCTGTGCGGCTCGCGCTCGAAGAAGGTGGAGCGCAACCGGCTCGACAAGTTGAGCACGTTCGGCCTGCTCAACTATCTGACGCAAACCGAAGTGGTCAAGCTGGTCGAGGCGCTGCTGGCGGCTCGCCTGCTGGCCGAGGAGGAGATCGAGCCCTTTCGCCCGGTATTGCAGTTGACGCCCAGCGGCACCGAAGTAATGAGCGGCCGCGTGCAGGACGTCGTGCTCGCCCTGAGCGGCCAATTGTGGCAAAAGTTGAATGGCGATGATGCAAAACCGGCCATGCCCGGCAACGACGATCTCAGCACGCCATCGCGCGAAACCAAGACGGCCTCGGCGCCGGCGCCAGCAGCCGCGCCGGCCGTCGACCGCCAACTGGTCCAGCGGTTCGCGCATGGCGCGACGAGACGCGCCGCGCCGCCAACGTCCCCTCGTACGTGGTGATGTCGAACGCGCTGGTCGACGAGTTGGCCCGTTGGCGACCGCAAACGGCCGATGCCCTGCTGGCCATCAAAGGCATGGGACCAGCCAAGGTGCGGCAATACGGCGAGCAACTGTTGGAGCTTCTCACCAGCCAGCCAGCAGCGGCCGAACCCGCGGCCGATGAAACGCCGCATTTTTCCGAATCGGCAAAGCGCGCTGAACCGGCGCCCGCCGACGACCCCTCGCGCGCGGCCGACGCCATCCAGCCCGGCGAGCCCTCGGCTTCGCCGGCACCGATGCCCGCTGGGCCCCCAGAGGCGCCATCGGCCGCTCCGCCCAGCCACTACTGGACCTGGCGCATGCTGGCTGCCGGTTTCACGCCCGAAGAGTGCGCGGCGGCGCGTTCGCTGGCCAGCGAAGTGGTCTTGGATCATGCCCTGCGGGCTGCCGACGAGGGGCACCCGGTCGAAGCCGCCTGGTTCCTGGCGCCGGAACGGATCGCCCGCATCGAGCGGTTGCTCGGCGACGATCCGCCGACGCGGCTGCGGCCCCTGCTGGAAAAGCTGCCTCGCGGCACGCGCTACGAAGAACTGCAACTGGTCGTCAAGTCGCGCCGTGCGCGCGCATCGCGGCAGGCGCCGCCAGGCTGACGCGCCGCGCAGGCGGGGCGCACGCGCGAGCGGGCCGTGCGATTTGGCGCCGTTCGGGTTGATCACTGCCGAGCGAGCCAGATGTCCGGGCCGAGGGCGGCTGGCAAATCAGCCCGTTTTTTCGCCGAATCGTGGCTGGCGTGCCCGTGGGGCCGTGCAACGCCTGCGATGCTCAAAACCGGCGTCACGAGCGGTGTCCTACCGGCCGGGACGAGCGTCGCGGGGTCGAAAAACCCAGCGCTGTGGGATACAATTCGTGCGGCATTCGGCCGCCAACGGCCCGTGTGTCCCCTCACGAGAAGCACGCCCCCGAGGAACCGCGTCGATGGAAGAGCCCGCCGGCCCCAGCCAGCAAGTCCCCAAGATCCAGCCCCGACCGCGCATCAACCCGCAAAGCTTCGGGTTGGCGCTGCTGTTGACGGCCATTCTGCTGGGTTTGTTCATCTTCAGCCAGAAGGGGAGCCAGCGCGAGAGCATCAACTACAGCTACTTCCGCGACCAATTGGCCAAGGATAACATCCAGGAGGTCGAGTTCGTCGACACCCACCAGGTCGTCGGCAGCTTTCGCAAGGCTCCCAAGGTGGTCGAACCGCCCAAGAGCAAGGACGAAAAGCCCGTCGAAAAGCAGTTGAAGGACGAGTTCACCGTCAATCTGCCGCCGATCGTCAACGAAGACCTGGAGCTCGACAAGGAGCTGCGCAACAACAAGGTCATCGTCAGTGCCGAGCACGCCAGCGATAACCTCGGCCTGTTGCTGCTGTTGTATCTCGTGCCCCCGTTGCTGTTGGCCGGTTTCATCTATTTCATGATCCGCCGGGCCCGCGACCAGTTCATGGGCGGCGGCATCTTGGGCGGTTTCAGCAAAAGCCCGGCCAAGCGCTATGAGACCAGCAGCAAGCCGGTGACGTTCGCCGACGTGGCCGGGCTGGAAGGCGTGAAGCACGACCTCGAGGAAGTCGTCGAGTTTCTCAAGAACCCCGAAAAGTTCCAACGCTTGGGCGGCCGCGTGCCCAAGGGCATCCTACTGATGGGCCCCCCGGGAACCGGCAAGACCCTGTTGGCCCGGGCCGTGGCGGGCGAGGCGGGAGTGCCCTTCTTCTCGATCTCCGGCAGCGAGTTCATCCAGATGTTCGTGGGCGTCGGCGCCAGCCGCGTCCGCGACATGTTCAAGACCGCCAAGGAGGCCTCGCCCTCGATCCTGTTCATCGACGAAATCGATGCCGTGGGCCGCGTCCGCGGCGCGGGCTTGGGCGGCGGCCACGACGAACGCGAACAAACGCTCAACCAGATCTTGAGCGAAATGGACGGCTTCAGCCAGAACGAGTCGGTGATCGTGCTGGCCGCCACCAACCGGCCCGACGTGCTCGACCCCGCCCTGTTGCGGCCCGGCCGCTTCGATCGCCACATCACGGTCGACCGCCCAAACCACAAGGGCCGGCTCGAGATTTTCAAGGTCCACGTTCGCGAGGTGCCCTTGGCCGACGACGTCGACTTGGACCGGCTGGCCAGCGGCACCGTCGGGCTGACCGGCGCCGACATTCGCAACCTCGTCAACGAGGCCGCCCTGTGGGCCACGCGCAAAGGCAAAGACAAGGTCGACATGGACGACTTCGAGCACGCCCGCGACCGCGTGCTGATGGGTCCCAAGCGCGAAGAAGTGCTAAGCGTCAAGGAACGGCGGATGACGGCCGTCCACGAGTCGGGCCACGCCCTGCTGGCCTGGATCGTGCCGGGCGCCGATCGGGTTCACAAGGTGACGATCATCCCCCGCGGCCGTTCGCTGGGCGTCACGCAGTTGCTGCCCGAGGAAGACCGCCTGAACATCAGCGAGTCGGAGCTGCACGGGCGGCTGTGTTTCATGCTTGGCGGCCGCGCGGCCGAGAAGCTGATCTACGGCGAGTACAGCGCCGGGGCCGAGAACGACCTGATGCAGGCCACGCGGCTGGCCCGGCGGATGGTCACGGCCTGGGGCATGAGCCAGCGGCTGGGTCCGGTGGCTTATCGCACCAGCGAGGAGCACCCCTTCCTGGGCAAGGAAATCTACGAGCAGCGCGAGTTCAGCGAACACAGTGCCCAGTTGATCGACGAGGAAGTGGCCGACATCCTGCACACCGCAGCCGAGCGGGCCACGAAGCTGCTCTCCGAGCATCGCGAGGAATTGGAAAAGCTGGCCGCGGCGCTGGACGAGCACGAAGTGCTCGACGAGGCCGAAATCGAGGAGCTGTTGGGCCCCTCGATCAACAAGCGGGCCAGCGAGTCGAACGGCCGCGCCATCGACGTCGCCCCCGGCGCCGGCCCCACCCCCGACGTCCAGCCCGCGCAGCCGGCCAAAGGGCAAGGCTGAGCGTTCAAGCTCGCGAGATTTCTCTCGCCGGGCGAGCGTGACCTGGCTTCGAGCAAGGCGTGCAATCGCGCTTGCTATTGGGCTGATCGCCCGGAAGCCGTCAAAAGGCGTGAGCAACCATGAGCTGGCCACGGCCGAAAACCCGAATCGCCGTGCTGGTCGCGTCGTGGTGTGCGTTGGCCGTCGCAAGCGAGATTACTTCGCGCAACATCTTGCGAAATGCGTGTTCAAGGGATCGCGCGAGGCCAACGGCGTGATGACACGGGTCTACGAGTTGGCCGCACGCCGCTATCGCCTCGTGTAGCTCATGTCGTCGAGATAGATCTCAACGAACTGGCCGCCGGATTGCATGTTGAAGATGCCGAAACGGTCCAACGTGGCGCCGGCTTTCACCAGCTCCGGCGAGAGATCCATCGTGTAGGCCCGATCGTCGAGCGTCATGGCGATCGTGCCGCCGTCCCCGTTGGGACGATAGGCGAGCGACCAGCGGTGCGTGCGGCCGTCGGGCCGTAGCACGGGCCAGCCCTCGGACGTGCCGCCGGTCGCGCCCCGGCCGTCGGCGGCGCCGAAGCTGGGTCGCACGTAGTGGCCCACGCGGCTGGGGCCTTCCAATAGAGTCGCCAGGTAGTTCTTTTGCCTTGCCGTGCTCTCGGCCACGTCGTTGGCCTGCTTGCTGGCCGCGTTGAAGAAGCCGAAGTAGGCCCCGCTGTCGGATGATGCCCGCACGAACGCCAGCGTGCCCGAGGCACGAAACGCGTCGGCCAGCGTGAACGGCCCGACGGGCGCCCGTAATAAGCCGGCTTTTCGTCGCGGAAGACGATGCCGCCGATTTCGCCCGCCGCGCCGGCATGACTGGTGGCGCTGTAGCCGAAGTTTTGCAACGGGCGGTAGACCTGCTCGGCGAAGCGGGCCTCGTTGCCGACCGCTTCCCAGCGCGGGTCTTCATCGAACGCCATTCGCTGGCCGTCGACCACGAGGTCGTCGAGGTACATCTCGGCGCCCTTGCCCGACGTTTGCACGTTCCAGATGCCGAAGCGGTTGAACGTGGCGCCGGCGGCGCGGTGGCCCTTCCCCAGCGCGACCGTGTAGGTGCGATCGTCGATGCGAAACGTGACGAGCCCGTCGCCGCCGTGGCCGGCCGGGTCGTAGTCGATCGACCAAGCGTGCACGCTGCCGTCGGCCTTGAAGGGAGGCGTCTTGGTGCGCTGGTACTGCTCGCCCTCGAAGGCCCCCCCGCCGCCGGTTTCCCAGGTCTTGGTGCCGTACTCGTAGAAGACCCAATACTTGCCGCCGTTGCCGTCGACGCGCACGCCCAGCGAGTTGGGCGTTCGCCAGCCGCGCGAGCTGTCGTTGAACCAGCCGAACAGCAAGCCGCTCGAACCCTGTGCCTCGCGGACCGCCAGCTTGCCGCTGGCACTCAGGCGATCGTCGAGCGTGCGCGGCTCGATCACCTTGGCATACCAGGTTGGCGTGGCCGAGCGCTGCACGAAGCCGCCGATTTCACCGGGGGATTTGCCGCCGGCATGGTTCGTGCGTCGATAGCCAAAATCCTGCCGCGTGACGTGCGGCTCGTCGGCGATCAGGCGATTGCGAAACCCGTCCCAATGCGGATCGGAGGCAAAATCCTGCTTGACGATTTGCGGCTCGTCGGCACGCAAAACCGCCGGGCCAGGCCCGGCGCCAAACAGCGCGGCGACGACCAGCACGGCCAGTAAGTTCACGAGCGTCCGGTCCATGGCAGTCCTCCTCTTGGGTGCCGCGGGTGGCTTGTCCACCCGTGCGACGGTTTCTGCGATCCACTACGGCCCGGTTGGCAAAACCGTCAGCCAGATGTCGGCCGTACGGGCTGGGCGCTCGGCAATCGCGGCCGTAACCGTGTGTGCTCGCTTCGTCGCGCCGGTCGATTCACATTCGATGCGGATCGGCCCGGAGAACGCAACATTCTTCGACTCGAGCTTGAGCTTCACGGTCTTGGCCCCTTCGCCGCTGGCCGGCGACGTAACGCCGGCGGCCGTCACCGACTCGGGCAATCCCGCGACACGACAGGCGATCTCCTCGGCAAACCCGTGCTCGCGGGTGATGGCCAGTGTGATTTCCAGCGGCTTGCCCGGCATCAGCACGTAGCCATTCGCGTCGGCGCTCACTTCATAATCGGCCGCCGCGCGGGTGGCCCGCAACAAGTACACCTGCCGCGGCCCGCCGGCGCCGTTGAGGTCGCTGACCAGGACGCGGTAAGTGCCGTCGGCCGGCACGGCGAACTGGAGCCGCGGATCGCGCGAGCCGCCCACGTCGTCGACCCGCACCAGCGACTTGCCGGTCGCGTCGGTCACTTCGAGCACGCCGTCGAGGGCGTAGCCCAGGGTGCGGCTTTGCAGGTCGAAAACGAGCGTTTCGCCCTTGGCAGCCTGGAACGCAAAAACGTCGCGATCGCGGCGCTCGGCGATCCGCCCGCTGATCGAGACCGGCAGCTCGATCGGCTGCGGCGCGGCCGGATCGTTCGGCTCGGCTTCGATCGCCGTGGCATGCGGCTCGACCACGAGCGTGTCGGCGCCGGCAAGCTGTCCGCCGCCCACAAGCGCCGTCTCGCCCTCGGCTTTCACCGCGACGGTCTTCAGCGCGTCGGGAATGTTCCAGCCGACGAGCTCGACGCGCAACTCGACCCCGCGCGTCACCGCCAACGGCCAGGGATAGTCGACGAAGGGACCCGTGGTCAGCGTCAGCCGATACACGAACGACTCGCGGCCGGCCAGCGCGATGGCCGAGTTCGGCACCGAGGGAAAACCGAACACGCGGACCGCGTAGCTACCGTCGGCCGGGGCGGTGTAGACGATCTGCGGGTCGAGCCCGTGCTCGTCGTGGTTGAAGGCGACCACCTCGCCGTGCGGCGAGACGACTTCCAGCACGGCATCGACCGGCGAGCCCAGCATTTCATTGGCCACCAGCGAAGCGACGAGCGTCTGCCCACCGGTGAGCTTGACGCTGAACGCGTCGACGTCGCCGCCCGAGCCCAGCTTGCCGTTGACGATCGCCGCGGGGGCTTCGACGGCTTGCGCCGATCGACCGCGTTGTTCGGCTCCTGCTCGACGACTTCGGGCAGCGTGCCGACGATGAATGGCAGCGGCGCGGCGGTCCCTTGGGCGTCGTGGATGCGGACCCAATAGCAACCCGGCGCCGCGTCGGGCGCGATGGTCGCCGTGAACTTGCCGCGGTCGGAAGCCGGCGCAATCGATACGCCCGCGCGGTCGACCCAGACTTGCGGCGGCCAGTTGGGCAGGTTGCCGCCGGCCGTGATTTCGACGGTCGTGCCGCGCATTCCGCCGGCAGGAAACAGCGACGTGGCCTGCGGCCCCGCGCCGTCGGCTCCGCTCGCGCAGACCAACAGCAAGATGGTCGCGGCGGCTCGTGCGACGCGCCGCGCGAACCGTCGCTGTCGAGGAGAATTCGGAATTGACAACACGCTCGAATGCCTCCGAACCTCGCCCGAGACTCCCGCCCCTAACCCATCAACTCGGCGATTGGCGTGGCATCGCTCACCAGGTGGACGGGCCGGCCCAGCGGCGTGTGGTAGATTTTGCCCGGGTCGATCCCCAGCTTGCGATAGACGGTCGACACGAAGTTCTCCGGCGCCAGCACGCGCTCGCAGGCCGAGTGGCCGTTGCGATCGGTGGCGCCGACGACCTGTCCGCCGGGGGTGCCGGCGCCGGCGAAAAAGATCGACATGGCGTTGGCCCAGTGATCGCGTCCGGGGCTGGAGCGGTCGGCCAGTTGCGAAATCTTCGGCGTGCGGCCAAACTCGCCCAAAGCGACCACCAACGTCGATTCGAGCAGCCCGCGAGCTTCCAAATCCTCGACCAGCGCGGCAATGGCGTGTTCGAACGGCGCGAGCTTCTTCGGCAAGCCGGTGAAGATATCCGAGTGGTGGTCCCAGCCGCCGTCGTAAAGCGTGACGAATGGCACGCCGGCCTCGACCAGGCGCCGGGCCAACAGGGCCCGCTGGCCGAACGCGTTGCGGCCGTAGGCGTCGCGCACCTTATCCGGCTCGCTGTGGATGTCGAACGCCCGCTGCGCCGCGGCGCTGGTCATCAGGTTGTAGCCCTGGCGGTAATACTCGTCGAGCGGCGCGACCGGGTCGGCAGCCGCCTTGTCGGTGATCCGCTGAAAGCGGTCGACGAGCTGCCGCAAATCGCGGCGCGTATGAAAGCGATCGTCGGAGAGCCCCTCGGGCAGCGCCACGTCGCGCACCCGAAACGCCTTGCCGTTGGGATCGTCGGCCACGACGAACGGCGCATACTTGGCACCCAGAAAGTTCGGCCCGCCGGAGCGCGACATGCTGGGCATCGAGAAATACGCGGGCAAACCCTCGGGTGCCGACCGCTCGTAGGCCGTCACCGAACCCATGCTCGGATGGAAGCTGACAAACGCGCCGCAGCCAACGGGCATCCGCGGCGGCGCGCCGGTCATCATGTAATGATTGCCGGCACCGTGGTTACCCTGGTTGTGGCACACGCTGCGCACGACCGCGATCTTGTCGGCGATCGACGCCAGGCGGGTCATGTGCTCCGAGAAGTAGACGCCGGGAATCTTGGTGCGAATCGGCTTGAACTGCCCGCGAATCTCCGCCGGGGCCTCGGGCTTGGGATCGAAGGTCTCGAAGTGCGTCGGCCCGCCGTCCATCCAGATCAGGATGCAGTTGGCCGGCCGCCGCGCGGCGCGGCACCGGGCAGGGCGCCGGCCTGGCTCGCGCTTCGGCGCCTCGGGCCGCGCCGGCCAACAGGTTCACGAAGCTGCCGCCGGCCAACACGCCCAATCCGAGTTGCAGACAATCGCGTCGCGTGATTCCTTCGCAGTTCCGATGCAGCGACATGGCTAAGCCTTCCTGGGATGTTCCTGGCAGGACCGTTGTCAATCTTTGAAGATGAATTCGGGCGTATTGATCAGTGCCCACAGCAGGTCTTCGGTCGTTTGGCGGCGGTTTTGGCTTTGTTCGAAGAGTTGCACGAGTTGCGCCGCTTCTTCGGCCGTCGGCAGCCGGCTATACGTGGCCAGGTACAGCTCTTCGACGATCGCCCGCGGCTCGTCGTGAGCGGCTGCCAGCCGGGCGGCGCGGCCTTCGTCGCTGGTCACCTTGCGATGCAGCTTCGGCGCGTTCATCAGGTGCAAGGCCTGCACCACCGTGGCGTCGGCCGAGCGCTCGTAGGGCGGATCCTGGTTGCCGTCGGGGCGGCCAAAGGCGTCGAGAAACAGCGACTCGACCCGATGGGTCCAAATCTCCATCGAGCGGCTGCCGGGCGGCACGCCGGCGAACTCCTCGCCCACGGCCGTCGTGTCGCAGACCGCGTCCAACAGCACTTCGGCCCGCAGCCGCTGCCGGTAGTGGCGCGAGTAGTTCCGCGTGTCCGAAAGGTTGCGCTCGTTGGGCGTCGACGACAGGCCATAGACGTACGACGTCATGATCCGCCGGATCAGTTTCTTGTTGTCGAAGCCCGATGCGCGAAAGTCGTCGGCCAGCGCCGCCAGCAGCGCGGCGTTGGCGGGCGGGTTCGTGGCCCGCATGTCGTCGACCGGCTCGACCAGGCCGCGGCCCATCAGGTCGGCCCACACGCGGTTGACCGCCACCCGGGCGAAGTACGGATTCTCCGGCGAGGTGATCCAATCGGCCAGTGCCTCGCGCGGGTCTTCGCCGGGCTCGATCGCCCGGGCCGCGCCGAACAGCGGGCGCGGCGCCATGGCCTCGTGCGTGATCGGGTGCGACACCGTGCCGCCTTCGGCCAGGAAAATCACTTCCTCGCCGCCGGAGATCGGTGACGAAATGCCTTCGCCCTTGTGCGCCGAGGCGAGCGAAATACGCGGCCAGGCTGTAAAAGTCGTCCTGCCCCCACACCTCGAACGGATGATGATGGCACTTGGCACATTCCAGGCGGATGCCGAGGAACAGTTGGTGACGATCGGCGTGATTTCGTCGGGCGTGCGGCGATCGCGAAACAGCGTGGCCGCCCCGTTGCGCCAGGCACTGCCCGAGGCCGTGACCAGCTCGCGAACAAACTGGTCGTAGGGCAGGTTGCGGCGGAAGGCGTCGCGAATCCAGGCATCGAAAACCATCGTCGGCTTGATGCCCACGCGGTACGGATTGGGGCGCAGCAGGTCGGCCCACTTGTTAGCCCAGAAGTCGGCATACTCGGGCCGCTCGAGCAGGGCGTCGACCAGTTGCTGCGCGCTTCGTGGGCGAAGCGTCGGCCAGGAACGCGCGGGCCTCGTCTCCGGTGGGCAGGCGTCCGATCACGTCGAGATACGCACGGCGGAGAAACGTGGCGTCCCCGGCCGGCTCGCTCGGCAGGATGCCGAGCCGCTCGAGCTTATCCCACACGTGGCCGTCGATGAAGTTCGCCCGCGGCAAGGCGGCGTACGCCGCGGCGTCGCGCGGGCCGTCGAGCGGAATGGCCGTGTTCCAGGTGGCGATCTGGTTCATGTAGCGGACCATCAGGCTCGCCTCGCCCGGCAACGCGCCGGCAGTGACCAGGCCCGTCGCACGCTCGACCGAGACGACGCCGGCTTCGTTCGACTGCACGTCGGCCAGCCGCGTCACGTCGCGAACTGAGTTGTCGCTGTAATGGGCCAGCACGCGCAGCCGCTCGCTGGCGCCGGGGGCCAGCACGTGCTCGGCCGGTTCGACCGTAATCCGCGCCAGCGTCGGCCCGCCGCGGCGATGCGGCATTCCCTCGGCAATCCAGCGCCGCAGCGTGGCGTATTCCGGGCTATCGGGCTGCAGCCGCAGCCCGCCGCCGTGGGGCATCGCCAGCGTCGGCTTGCGCAGCAACAGGCTGCGCTCGGGCGAGGCCGGGAACACGCGCCGCCCGTGGGCCTCCTCGACGATGGCCGCAAAATCAAAGTCCGGGTCGAAGCCCAGCAGCGAAAGCTGAAAGCCGTTCTGGCCCCGGGCCTTGCCGTGGCAGGCGCCCGCATTGCAACCGGCGGCGGTGAGGATCGGCATCACGTCGAGCTCGAAGTTCACCTCGCCGGCCACCAGTGCCGCCGCGGGCTCGCTCGGCGTTTCGTCAGCCGCCAACCTGGCCGGCGGAGTCCAGCGCCAAGATGGCAATTGCCACCAGCGCAAGACTGCAACTCGCTCGATGAAACGAAGCGCACACCATGTGCGATGCCTGGGCGGGAAGGAGCGTGGGCGGGGAGGCAGCGGTCCAAACCGAAATGTAACCCATTTCGGCCCAGAGATCAACATTTTTTGATGCGTGGCGGGTGGCCTGGCGGCCTTATTTCACGACCGTCACGCCGGGCAGGGCTTCCTTCAGCTTGGCGATGCCCTCGTCGGTGACCTTCGTTTGCCAGACGTAGAGCTTCTTGAGGTTCTTGAGTCCCTTCAAGTGCTCCAAGCCGGCATCGGTCACCTCGGTGCCGTAGAGGTTCAAATATTCGAGATTCGCCAGGTTCTTGAGGTGCTCCAGGCCCGCATCGGTGACCTTGGTTTTTTCCAGGTGCAGGCGGTTGAGCGTGGCCAGCGGCTCGAGGTTCACGAGCCCGGCATCGGTGATCTGCGTGTCCTTCAAGTCGAGCTGGACAACCTTGGGCAGCTCCTTGACCAGGACCAGGCCCTCGTCGTTGAGCTGTGTGCCGCCCAGATGGAAGTCGACAACCAGCGAGTCGTCGTTCATGGCCAGGGCTTGCACGGTGCCGCCGAATTTTTGGATCTTGCCGATCGCCTCCTGCGCGGCCGGCGAGGGCGTGCTGGCAGCGGCCGGAGCGGGAGCCGGTGCCGGCGCGGGCTCGGCCGGCTTGGCGGCTTCGGCCGGCGCCGCTTCGCCGCCGGGCAGCTTGCCCTGGGCGATCAGCTCGCCGAACGTGGGCGATTTGTCGTCGCCCGACTTCATGCCCGCCACGGCCTCCAGAGCCGCGGCGATTTCGGCCTTGGCCTTGTCGCCCTCGCTCTTCAGCCGGTCGGCCTTGAAGTTGTCCTTCTTCAATAGCATGGCCAACTGCTTGCCGAAGGCGTTGCGCATCTTCTTGTCGCTGCCCAGGTGGCAGACGTTGCACTTGCCGGTCTTGGCGTTTTCGGCCGCGGCGGCAAAGGCTTTTTCCTTCTCGTCGGCCGAGTCGGGCTTGACGTACTTGGCTTCGAATTCCTTCCAGAACGGCGGGATGGCCCGCGCGACGCGAACGTTCGCAACGAGGGCGGCGGCGACGCAAGCACCGATCGTCAAGGATCGCAAACTCATCGATCGACTCTCCGCTAAAAAAATGGGGACGCGACTTTCCGTTTGTTTCCGGCTCAGGCGACTATTATGCTTTCGGCCAGGTGCTCGCGTCAAACGGCCGCGTGGCCGCGGCCATCTCCGACGCAGGCGAGCACGATTTCACGACTTTGTCGACGGATCGCACATCATGAACAATACGCTTGTCCGCACGGGGTTGCGCCGGGCTGGCGCTGGCGCCGCTGGTCTTGGCCATCGCCGCGGCAGCACTGGCCGCGCCGCCCGAGACCGTCGCGGCCACCCAAGCCAAATCGGCCGTGGGGCTGTGGCAAGGTGAGCTGAAGGCCGGCGGCATCGCGCTGCGCGTGCTGTTCCGCATCGCGGCCGACAAGCAGGGCGGGCTGCAGGCCACGCTCGACAGCCCCGACCAGGCGCCAAGGGCATCCCCTTCGACACCGCGACGCGCGAGGGCGACACCCTCAAGCTGGCAGCCAAGCGGCTGCAGGCGTCATTCGAAGGCACACTCAGCGCCGACGGCCGCGCGCTCGAGGGCACTTGGAAGCAAGCCGGCCAGGAATATCCGCTCAAGCTGGCGCGGCTCGAAAAGGAGCCCAGCGACGAGCGGCCGCAGGAACCCAAGAAACCGTACCCCTACGACGTGCAAGAAGTCACGTACGAGAATCGCGCCGCGAAGGTGACGCTGGCCGGCACGTTGACCCTGCCCGCGCGCCGCGGCCCGCGCCGGCCGTGCTCTTGATCACCGGCTCGGGCGCGCAAGACCGCGACGAAACCGTGATGGGACACAAGCCCTTCCTCGTGCTGGCCGACTACCTGACGCGCCGCGGCATCGCCGTGTTGCGCGTCGACGATCGGGGCGTCGGCGGTTCGACGGGCGATCCGGCCACCTCGACGACCGACGATTTCACCGGCGACGCCCTGGCCGGCGTGGACTATCTCAAGAGCCGCAAGGAAATCGATCCCGGCAAGATCGGGCTCGTCGGCCACAGCGAGGGGGGTATCATCGCGCCGCTGGCGGCTAGCCGCTCCAAGAACGTGGCCTTCATCGTGCTGTTGGCTGGCACCGGCGTCAACGGCGAGCAGATCATCCTTCGCCAGGCCGAATTGATTCTCAAGGCCCAGCACGCCGACCCGGCGGCGATCGCCGCGGCCCGCACGACCAACGAGCGCGCGTTCGCGATTCTCAAGTCCGAGCCCGACGCGGAAAAAGCCCGCCAGCAGATTCGCGACGTGCTGGTCGAGGCCGCGTCGGCCGCCGCCACCACGCCCGAGGGCAAGAAGGACGTGGAGGCGATCAGCGACGCGCAAGCCAAAAGCCTGGTGGCCCCCTGGTTCCGTTATTTCCTGGTACACGATCCGGCCAAGGCGCTGCGCCGGTGCGCTGCGGGGTGCTGGTGCTCAATGGCGAGCACGATCTGCAGGTCGACCCCGAGCAGAACCTTCCGCCGATCGAAGCCGCGCTCAAGGCCGGCGGCAATCGCGACTTCACGGTCCGCGAGCTGGCCGGCCTGAACCACTTGTTCCAGCACAGCAAGACCGGGTCGCCGGCCGAATACCGCAAGATCGAAGAAACCTTTGCCCTCGAGGCGCTGGCGATCATCGGCGACTGGATTGCCGAACGGACGCAAGCAGGGCAGCGCTGAATTGGGCCAGTGCATCACGCACGAACCCGACGCGCAAGTGCGCAAGCGAGGGTCCGTGGTTGATTCTCCCTCGCTTGCGCGTCGGGTTAGTATGGCGGCAGGAAACCGCGCTCTGCGTTGCGTGCGAACCACCGGTGATGCCAATGAATCCCCTCGGCTGAACACTTGAACGAACCAAGCGCCAATCAAAAACGTGTCGTCGTCATCGGCGGTGGGATCAGCGGGCTGGCGGCCGCGCACCGGCTGGTCGAGCTGCAGCCGTCGCTCGACGTCGTGCTGCTGGAGGGCGGCACTCGGCTGGGCGGCGTGATCGACACGCTGCGCCGCGACGGATTCCTCATCGAGCGCAGTGCCGACAGCTTCATCACCAGCGTGCCCTGGGCGCTGGAATTGTGCCGGCGAATCGGCTTCGAGAATCAATTGCGCCTGCCCGCGCCCCGCCAGCGCAACGCCATGGTCGTCTGCCGCGGTCGCTTGGAGCGGCTGCCCGATGGATTCCTGCTGATGGCGCCGACGCGAATTTGGCCGGTGCTCGCCACACCGATCCTAAGCGCGCTCGGCAAGCTGCGACTCGTCGGCGAGTATTTCGTGGCTCGGCGGCGCGAGACTGGCGACGAAAGCCTGGCTTCGTTCGCCCGCCGGCGACTGGGGCGCGAGGCATTCGAACGCATCGTGCAGCCGCTCGTGGCCGGCATCTACACCGCCGACCCGGAAAAGCTGAGCGTCGAGGCCACGCTGCCGCGGTTCGTCGAAATGGAGCGCCGCTATGGCGGCCTGATCCGCGGCGCCCGCCGCGCGACCCAATCGGCTGACGACGCGGGCGCAACTTCCGAGAGCGGGGCCCGTTACGGGCTGTTCGTCACGCCGCGCGGCGGATTATCGAGCCTGATCGAGGCCATTGCCGCGCGGCTGCCCAGCGGCAGCGTGCGGTTGGGCGCGGCGGTCGAACGCGTCTCGCCCGCCGAGCGCGGAGGTTGGCAGGTTGAGTTGGCCGGCGGCGGCGGCGAGACGCTCGATTGCGACGCCGTGGTCGTGGCGACTCCAGCGCCGGCGGCGGGCCGGCTCGTGGCAGGCTTCGCCCCCGAGTTGTCCGGCGAACTGCAGGAGATCGAGTATGCCGGCACGTCGATCGTCACGCTGGCTTATCGCCGCGGGCAGATCGCCCACGCGCTCGATGGGTTCGGGTTCGTCGTGCCGGCGCACGAAAACCGCAAGATCCTGGCGGCCAGTTTTTCCAGCGTGAAGTTTCCCGACCGCGCGCCCGAAGGCGACGTGCTGTTGCGGGTGTTCGTGGGGGCGCTTGCCAGAGCGAACTGGCCGATTTGAGCGACGCCGCCTTGCGGAGCATCGTCACCGAGGAGCTGGCCGATCTCATCGGCGCCCGCGGCGAGCCGCTGTTGGTGGAAATCTCCCGCTGGCCGGCATCGATGCCGCAGTACCACGTGGGGCACGCCCAGCGGGTCGAGCGGATCGAGACGTTGGCAGCCCAATGGCCGACCCTGGCGCTGGCGGGCAACGCCTACCACGGCGTGGGCATTCCCAATTGCATCCACGGCGGCGAATTGGCAGCCGAGCGCGTCGTGGCGGCGCTGGGCCGTTAGACCGCCTTGCCGCTCGACGTACGCGGTGTCGCTGTCAGCCGCGGCTGCGGCGCCGCCGCCATGCGAGCCAGGCCCAAAACATGCCGCCGATGGTTGCCAGCGCCAGCGAACCCGGCTCGGGCACGGTCATCAGGTCGAGGCCCAGGATGCCGGTCGTCTCGTCGAACGTCACCCAGTTGAAGGCGCCGCTGCTGATGGGCCCGTCCTGATAGGGATCGCCGTTGGCGTCGAGGAAGATGTCTTGCGTGGGAATCAGATAGCTCATCCCCAGGTCGCCGTCGAGGGTGATGATGTTGCCGTCTGAGTCCTCGACTTGAAAGTCGAACACCACAACCGGCGCCCGAGGAAATTGAGATTGTTGGGATCCGAATCGACCGCGCTGCCTTCGACCGTGTGCAGCGTCAGGCTGTCGAGGTCGAAACCCGCAACAAAAACGCTGCCGGTGAGCCCTTGAATGGCGGTTACAAATTGAGAGTCGATCAGGTGGGTATCGTTGGGATCGCTGGGATTGAACGTTTCGAGTTGCGGGTTGGTCGTGCCCTCGGTGCCTGCCACGTAGCGAACGTGCAACTGGCTGGCAATGTTCGAGGAGATGAACGCGACCTGGTCGCCGCTGTCGAACAGGAAGCTACCGCTGGCATGAAGCCCCCCGTAGCTGACGCTGACCCCCGGCGGGCTGTTCGCCGGCGGCGACGGGTCGAGTGGATTGGCGCCGATGAACGGATTGTGCGCCAGCGCGGGCGGCGGGGCGCCGAGTGGGTCGACGGACGTGAAGGATGAAAAATCGGCGTAGCTGGTTGCCACGTGATGGCTCGTCGTCGGAATGCCCGGGTCGGTATCGCTGCCGTTGAAGGCGGGCGCGCCTGGCCCGTAGACGTAGGTACGCAGATAGTCGGTGCCGGCGTTGGCCCCGCGAACGTCGAGAACCATGGTCTTGCCGGCGAGCACCGGCATGCCGGCGACGTCGAACTGGAATTGTTCCGGATCTGGGTTCTGCGGACCCGCCTCGACCCGCACGCTCGACAGCGCAATGGTGTAGGCAGTTTGATACTGCGAGATATCCCCGGCGGTCAGGCTATTGGACGGCGCGAGGCCGATGTTGATCGGCGCAGTGACCCAGTAGGGGCTCAGGCCGCCGACGGCTGTATCGAAAAACGTGTCGTTGTCTTCCAGCGGCACGTCAAATGCAAACGCCTCGTCCCCGGTAACGACGATGCCGCTCGTGCCGGTATCCAGGATGGCGCCAATATTGAAATACGTGTAGCCTGGAAAGACTTCAAATCCGTAGGGGTCGCCGCCCGCCGCGGGCTGAAGCATCATGTTGACGAAGGGCAGATCGGTCGAACCTTCGCGTATGCCCTGGATGTCGACGGCCCAGGCGCTGCCGGAAGCCGACAGCACCAGCGCAGCGATGCAAATGAGCACCACCAGAGCGCGAGGCCGGATTCGTTTCGTACGATTCATAAAAACTCGATGATTGCCGAATGATCTGCCCCTCACGGCGCACCGGCCCGAAAGATTGGCGCGCATGAGCAACCCGCAATGTCGAACTGCTGTTGGTCGAGAGGGTCGCGATAGAGACGGCCCGTCTGGGCCAGGCGGCGCGAACACCCAAGCCGCCGCTGCGACTCTCAAAAGCTAGATCATTAGCCGAAAACGTCCGTGCGAAATCCGAGAAGACTGCACTGCACTTTACGATAGAGCGGATTGCCGCCGCCGTCAAGACTTTTTTGAAGCTTATTGCCAGATGTTTCCCGGCGCGGGTCGCGGAGGCGACTCGGCCGGCGGTGCCGATCGATGGTCGCACGGGTCCGGCCCGTGGTGTACCATATCCGCTTCGCCCCCCGAAGAATTGCGCTGCAAGACTGGCCCTCCTCTCGCTCCGGAAGGTACACGCCCGCATGAGTGCACGGCCCGCGCCTTGGTATTCCGAGCTGACCCGCTACCACTGGTTCGTGCTGGCGGTGGCCGCCCTGGGCTGGCTGTTCGACACGATGGACCAACAGTTGTTCACGCTGGCGCGAGCCCCGGCGATGAAAGAGCTGCTGACCACGACGTCGGGAGAGCCGACGCCCGAAAATGTGGGTTACTATGGCGGCCTGGCGACGGCGATTTTTCTGGTTGGATGGGCTTCGGGGGGGCTGGGATTTGGCGTGCTGGGCGACCGCATCGGCCGCGCCAAAACGATGCTGTGGACAATCCTGATTTACTCGCTGTGCACCGGCTTAAGCGCCCTGTCGGTCGGTTTTTGGGACTTTGCCCTGTACCGGTTTTTGACCGGGCTAGGCGTGGGCGGCGAATTCGCGGTCGGCGTGTCGCTGGTGGCCGAGGTGATGCCCGATCGGGCCCGGCCCTATGCCTTGGGACTGCTGCAGGCCCTGTCGGCGGTCGGCAACATTACGCGCGGCGTTGATCAGTCTTGGCCTCGGAAAGCTTGAAAGCGCGGGCGGACTGGAGTCGCTGAGCATCTCGGGCGAACCGGTGCACGCCTGGCGGCGTGATGTTTGTCGTTGGCACCGTTCCGGCACTGTTGGCGATCTTGATTCGCCGGCGATTGAAGGAGCCCGAGCGATGGCGTGCCGCGGCTTCGGAAGCCGGCGGCCATCCGAGGCTCGGCTCCTACAGCGAGCTGTTCGGCAATCCGCGCTGGCGCCGCAACGCGATCGTCGGCATGTGCATGGCGTTTTCCGGCGTGGTCGGATTGTGGGGAATCGGATTCTTCAGCTTCGATCTGTTCCGCCGCGTGTTCACCGAGCAGTATCAGTCCGCGGGGCTGGCGCCGGCCGTGATCGCCGACAAGGTCTCGTTCTGGATTGCAATGACCTCGATCCTGCAAAACGTCGGCGGCTTCCTGGGCATCTGGGCCTATAGCCGCCTGACGCCGCACATCGGCCGCAAGCCGGCCTTTGCCATTGCCTTCGTGCTGGCGATGTTGAGCACGGCAATGGTGTTTGGAACGATGGACAAGCAGAGCCAGATTTTTTGGATGATCCCGCTGATGGGATTCTGCCAGTTGGCCCTGTTCGGCGGCTACGCGATTTACTTTCCCGAGTTGTTTCCCACGCGGCTGCGCAGCACCGGAACTTCGTTTTGCTACAACGTCGGCCGCTTCGTGGCCGCCGTCGGCCCGTACACGTTCGGCTACTTGACGAGCGTCGTCTTTGCCGACAAGGCCATGCCCATGCGGTACGCCGGCGTGACGATGTGCGGCATCTTCCTGCTGGGGTTGTTCGTGCTGCCCTTTGCGCCCGAAACGAAGGGCCAGCCGCTGCCGGAGTGAGATGCCAAGCGCCGCGGTCGGACGCTTCTGCTGGCGTCAATCGTGCACGCCGTAAAACGCGGCGGCCGGAATGCCCGTGCGCGACTTGACCAGCTCGACGATGGCGTCGACTTCGGTATCAGCCAGCGCCGTGACGAAACTTTCGGCCGGAGGCCGCGCCACGGTGTAGACCTGCACCAGCTTCAACTGTCCGCCGGCGGCCGTGATTTCGTTCAGCCGGTCGCAGAAGGCCGCCAACTCGTCGGCAGAGGGCGGCTCGCCTGCGATCTTCATGAACAGCGACTGGATCACGAGCGGCCGCACCCGGGCCGCGGCCGCGATGTTGTCCAACACCTGCCGAAACGGGATCGGCGTTCGCTCGACGAGCTGGTAATAGGCTTCGGTGCCCGCTTCGAGCTTGGCCCAGATTTCGCCCTGGTGCGCGTCGAGAATCGCCAGTCCCCGTTCGACGTGCGGGCGGTGGAACATGCTGGCGTTGGAGATCAGCACCATCTTGACGTCGTGCAAGCCCAGGCGGTCTTTCACGGCGGCGCAATTGGCGATGATCTCGTCGAAATTGCGATACGTGGTCGGCTCGCCATCGCCGCTAAAGGCTACGTCGTTGAGCCGCCGCAGCGGCGCCGGCGTGGTGTCGAAGGGCGATTGTTCGAACAGCCGTCCGCTGGCGACCAACGCGAGCATGTTCTCGAGCTCGGCAACCAAACCTTCGGTTTCGACGAAGCGGGTTTCGCTCTGCCGCGTGCGGTCGACCTGGCAGTAGATGCAATCGAAGTTACAGACCTTGTCAGGATTCAGGTTGACGCCGACCGAGATGCCCCCCGAGCGGCGGCTGAGCACTGGATAGACGAAGCGATTGGCCTCGTAGTTGCGCTCGTGACGCGCGACCAGGCGCGGGGAGTGTCTGGATTGGATGTCATGGCGGCAACCGAGAGCCAATCGGGGCGATCGTCTCTATTATAGGCCCGCCGCCCAGGCCAAGCGGCGCCTTATTCCACCCTTCGCAGCCGGGTGAATTCGTCCATGGTGATCGTGGTCAGCTCGCCGTCGTCGCGGCGGAGCTTGATCATGTCGGCGAACACCTTGTCGTCGCTGGCGCGGCGGAAATGCAAGCCCTGGCGGCGCCGCTCGGTGTCGACCACCGTGCCCACGGTGGTGGTCGTCCAAGTCTTCGACGACCCGACCTTCACCTCGTGCACCACCTCCACCCGGTCCCCCGGCTTCAGCTCGGTAAACAACTGCCTGAATTCGATCGCAGTGCTCATGACACTCCCACCTGCGCCCCCTTCCTAGCTACGGCCTGCAGCCCCGCAGACTACAGCCTCCCCTCATACTTCCTTCGACTTGATCCACGACATCAACCGCCGCAGCCTGCGGCCGACCTCTTCGATCGGGTGGCTGCGCTCGCGGCGACGCATGGCCTTGAACGCCGGGGCGTTGGCCTTGTTCTCCAGAATCCACTCGCGGGCGAATTTGCCGGTCTGAATCTCTTCCAAGATCCGCTTCATCTCTTTGCGCGTCTCTTCGGTGACGATGCGCGGGCCCCGGGTGTAGTCGCCAAACTCGGCCGTGTTCGAGACGCTGTAGCGCATGTAGTTGAGCCCACCCTGGTAGAACAAATCGACGATCAGTTTCAGCTCGTGCATGCACTCGAAATAGGCCATCTCGGGCTGGTAGCCGGCTTCGACCAGCGTTTCGAAGCCCGCCTTGACCAGCGCGCTGACGCCGCCGCAGAGCACGACCTGCTCGCCGAACAGGTCGGTTTCGGTCTCTTCGGCAAACGTGGTCTCGATGACGCCCGCGCGGCAGCCGCCGATGCCCTTGGCATAGGCCAGGCCCAGGGCCCGCGAAGTTTCGCTGGCGCCGGGGCTCAGGGCGATCAAACAGGGCACGCCGCCGCCGCGCTCGAACTCGCTGCGCACCAGGTGGCCGGGGCCCTTGGGCGCCACCAGCACCGTGTCGACCCCCTCGGGCGCTTCGACCTGGCCGAAGTGGACGTTGAAGCCGTGCGAGCACATCAGGATGTTGCCCGGCTTCAAATGCGGGCGGACCGACTGGCGGTAGACGTCGCCCTGCACCTCGTCGGGCAGCAGGATGTTGACCAGGTCGCCCTGCTTCGTGGCTTCTTCGGCCGAAACGGGATTGAAGCCATGGCTCTTGGCCAGTTCGTAGTTGGCGCTGCCGGGCCGCTGACCGACAACCACCTTGCAGCCGCTGTCTCGCAGGTTGTGCGCGTGGGCATGGCCCTGCGAGCCATAGCCGAGAATGGCGATCGTCTTGTCTTTGAGCAGCGCCAGGTCGGCGTCTTTTTCGTAATACATCTTGATCATCGCACAAGCTCCTCAAAACGGAAGACGATCGGGGGGTGTGGTCGGAATGGCGCCCGCGCGGCACGGCGTCAATCAAAGCGCCCCGTGGCGCGGCGGCGCAGCTTCGAAGTAAGGACTATTTCGCGGCGACCTGCGGGGCCTCGGCCGGCGCACCGCCGGCCGCGGACCATGGCGATCCGCCCGGTGCGCACCAGCTCGACGATGCCGAAGGGCCGCATCAGGTCGATGAACGACTCGATCTTGTGTTCCTGGCCCGAGATTTCGACGATCACCTCGCTGGCGGCCACGTCGACGATGCGGCCGCGGAAGATTTCGGCCAGCTCGCGGATTTCGCTGCGGTGGCCGGTCGGCGCACTGGACCTTGATCAGCATCAGGTCGCGCTCGATGAAGTCCTGCGAGCTGACGTCGACCACGCGAACGACGGTGACGATTTTTTCGAGCTGCTTGCGGACCTGCTCCAGCACGCTGTCGTCGCCCACGACGACGAACGTCATCCGCGACAGATCGGGGTTTTCGGTCTCGCCGACGGCCAGGCTGTCGATGTTGTAGCCGCGCGAGGCCAGCATGCCCGAGACATGCGCCAGCACTCCGGGAACGTTCTGGACAACCGCCGACAGCACGTGGCGCATGGCAGTCAAAGCCTGCCCCGAAGGGCTTGGGCACCCGAGGAAACTATTGGTGTTGCAAGGAGTTAAACCGAAAATCATAGCCCCCGGCGAGCCCCTCCACAAGGGACCACCCCCAGCGAACTATACTTGCCGGGCGGAAGAAACCGCCCCGTTTAGCAGGCAGCTCCTAGTCGTTAAACCTTAAACCCCTCGAACGGCCCTGCCGATAATTCACAGGTCCAAACGGAGTTGATCACGCCGCTGCCCAGGGAAGCCATTCGTGATTCTCCAGATCGTCGTTTAGCCGCCAGCCATGAGCGTCACTGCCAACTCCTTGCCGCCGCTCTCGAGCGGCACGCCAGCGGCCTCGAGATCGCCCGCCGAGGCCATCAACGAAGCGCGGGCCATCGTCAGCGACCTGTTCGTCGCCCGGCCGGCAATCTACTGGACCGACCTGCTGTTGACCCTGCTGGTGGGTTATGGCTGCGCGGGGAGTCTACTTTCGCGCGGCGGCCTTCTCGCCGTTGCAATTGAGCGCCTTCGTGGTCTGTGGGTTCGCGCTGTTTCGCGCCGGCAGCTACGTCCACGAAATCACGCACATGCGGGCCGGCCAGATGCTCAGCTTCCGCATCGGCTGGAACCTGCTGTGCGGCATTCCGATGGTGATGCCCTCGCACTTCTACGAGAACCACATCGACCATCACAACAGCACGCACTACGGCACCGAGCGCGACGGCGAATACCTGCCGCTGGCGCCGGGCCGGTGCGCGACATCTTCCTGTTCTTCGCCCAGGTGCCGTTCCTGCCGGCCTATATCGCCCTGCGGCTGCTCTTCAGCCCGCTGTCGTTCGTCCACCCGAAGGTGCGCGCGTTCGTGCTCGAGCACATGTCGAGCTACGTGATCAATTTTCGCCACCGGCTTACGATTCCCAGGAACGCCCCGCGACGGGCCTGGGCCCTGTTGGAATTCGCCTGCTCGCTCCGCGTGGCCGGCATGTTCCTGGTCGTGCTTGTCGGGCTGTTCCCCTGGACGCGAATCGTGCAGATGTACATCCTGGCCACGTTCGTGCTGGCGCTCAACTATATCCGCAACCTCGTGGCCCATCGCTATCGCAACACGGGCGATCAAATGTCGCACGCCGAACAGTTGGCCGACTCGGTGAACCTGACGGGCAATCCGTTGACGACCGAGTTGTTCTTTCCGCTGGGGCTGCGCTATCACGCGCTGCACCACCTGTTCCCGGGCATCCCGTACCACAACCTGGGCAAGGCGCATCGGCGGCTGATGGCGCAATTGCCGGCCGACTCGCCCTACCGCGACACGGTTTTCCCCAGCTATTGGGCCGCCGCTCGCTCGTTGTGGCGCGATGCCCAAGCCGCATCGGCCGCCGAGCGGCCCCTGCCGCAGCGCGTCGCGATTCCATAGCAGCCTGTTGAAGTATTCAACAGGCTGCGTGATCGCAGGGATGCGATCCCAAAATAGCGACGTAAGTCGATATTCTGCGAGCGGTGCGGAGCTTTGCTCCACAACTCGCGAGGTTGAAAAATGTCACGAAGGCATTTTTCACCGGTCTGCTAACATCGAGCACCGGCACCTAGCCCTCTTCACGCGGGCCTTCGTCGCCGCTGCCCTGGCCGCTCGGCATTTCATCGACGACGTGGGTTTCGTCGATCGACTCGGGAAGCTCGTCGATCTGCGGATCGTCGAACAGGTGCGAATCGTCATCGGCCGGCGGCACGTACACCGGCGGCGCTTCGTCGGCGTCGGTTTCGATGTCGGCGCGGCGGTCGCCCGACTGTCGCTTCCGCAGGTAGAGTTTGATCGGCACTTCGGCGAAGGGCAAATGTTCGCGCAGTGCGCCCAGCAGGTAGCGGCGATACGGCTCGCTGAAGGCCTTGGGCTCGTTGGTAAACATCACGACCGTCGGCGGCTCGGTGCCGACTTGCGTGGCGTAGTAGATCTTCGGCCGGCGGTTCTGAAAGAGAGGCGCCGGATTGGCCTCGATCGCGCGGCGAACGACCTTGTTGATGTCGGCCGTCGCCACGCGCTGGCGGGCCTGCCGGTAGAGCATCTGGGCGTGGTTCAATAGCGCCTTGACGTTCTTGCCCGTCTGGCCGGTGATGAAGGCGATCGGGGCGTACCACATCGTGCGAAACGTGTCGTGCAGGTAGGTGACCCATTTCTCGGTCGGCATGCTGCCGGCCTTCAGGTCCCACTTGTTCACCACCAGGATGCACGGTTTGTAGTTTTCGGTGATGTATTCGCAAAGCTGCTTGTCGACTTTACTGATCCGCTCGGTGGGATCGAAGAACATCAGCACCACGTCGGCCCGGCGAATGCTCCGCTGCGCGCGGTGCGTGCTGTAGAAATCGACGTCGGTCGTGATGCTCTTCTTGCGGCGCAGGCCGGGCGTGTCGATGGCCACGAACGTCTTGCCGTCGAGCTCGAACCGCACGTCGACGCTGTCGCGCGTGGTGCCGGCCACTTCGCTGGTGATCATCCGCTCGGCCTGGGCCAGCGTGTTGACCAGCGTGCTCTTGCCGACGTTGCGGCGGCCGACGATGGCCACTTTCATGGCCGGCTCTTCGATGTCCCGCCGCTCGTCGCGATCGGGCTTGGGCAGCCGCTCGGCAATCATGTCCAAAAGCTGCTGCCGGCCGCGATTCTGCGTCGTGCTGACGCAAATCAGTTTGCCGCGGCCCAGCTTGTAGAACTCGTCGGCCTGGGTATCCATCGACTGGTCGTCGGCCTTGTTGGCCACGCACACCACCGGCGTGTCGACGTAGCGCAGCCGCCGGGCCACTTCCTGGTCGAGCGGCGTCAGCCCGGACCGCGTATCGACGACAAACAGGATCACGTCGGCCGCTTCGATGGCCGCGGAGATCTGCTCGTCGATCTTCGAAGTCAGGTTGTCGGGATCTTCGAAGCCGATGCCGCCCGTGTCGACCAGCTCGAAATACCGCTCGCGCTCGAACATCAGGTACGTGACCGAGTCGCGGGTCACTCCGGCCGTGTCGTCGACGATCGCCAGCCGCTTGCGCGCGAGCCAGTTGAACAGGCTCGACTTGCCGACGTTCGGCCGGCCGACGATCACGACTTGTGGAATGCCCATGTCCGACTTGCGCTTCGAAAAAATGGCCCAGCGGCGCCCGCTTCGCCAGAACTGCCGGGTGCATGGAGCCCGCCGCGGGGCCTCCAGTCGGCGGTCGGCGGGCGCGCGAGCAATTGCGCGCCGTCAAAGCTTCAGACCCGCCTCATCATAGTAGACGCGGCAAGCAGCACAAAGTCGGCCGACGTGGGACGGTCGCAAATCGCCAGGTTTTGATCGGACGAGGCCGACGACGACGCCCAGCGGCCGCTCGCCAAAGAGCGACGCGTGCCCTAAAATCTCGTGACATCCTCCCCGCGCGAGGACCGACGTTGCTGGATAAGCGAACAAGCCAGCACCAATACCACGAAATACCGTGGTTGTTCGAATCGTTCAGGAGGCCGATTTTCCATGGCGAAAGACCGCCCAGCAGGTGACGGACCACGAACCAAGGCCGCGATCCAGACGCTGGAAAGTCTCGACGCGCCGGGGGTTCGCCAGCTCGGCAAGCCGCGGCGCCGCGCGCCGACGGGGACCAGGCCGGCCGATGCCGCCATCCCTTCGCCGGGCGCAGCTCCCGTTCGCTCCACGACGGCCCCATCGGCCGCACCAGCCACGACGATCGCGCCAGCGCCGGTCGACGGCGACTCGCTCGAGCGCATTCGCCAACAGGTTGCCGGCTGCACGTTGTGCGACGAACTGTGCACGACCCGCACGCAAACCGTGTTCGGCGTCGGCAATCCGCACGCCCGGCTGTGCTTCCTGGGCGAAGCGCCCGGGGCCGACGAAGACCGCCAGGGCGAGCCGTTCGTGGGCCGCGCCGGGCAATTGCTCGACCAAGATCATCGAAGCCTGCACGCTTGAGCGCGGCGACGTCTACATTCTCAACGTGCTCAAGTGCCGGCCGCCGGGCAACCGCACCCCGCTGCCCCAAGAAGCGGCAAACTGCCGCGAGTTTCTCGACCGCCAACTGGCGATGATCCGGCCCGAGTTCATCTGCTGCCTGGGCGCGGTGGCGGCGCAAAACCTGTTGGGCACCCAAGAATCGATCAGCCGGATGCGGGGCAAGTTCTTCGACTACCACGGCATCCGCGTGATGTGCACCTATCACCCGGCCTATTTGCTGCGCAACCCGGCCGCCAAGAAAGAGGTCTGGGAAGACATGAAGGCCCTGATGCGCGAGATGGGCATCGAGCTCGACAAGAAACCCGCGGCCAACTAGCGCCTGGAAGAGCGGTCCTGGCACCGCTTCTTAATGGGCGGCGACGGCCTTGACGAGCTTGGCCAGGGCGGCCCGCAGCTCGCGGAGCTTGATGGGCATGGTGACCACGACGCGATGGTCGGCCAGCTTGGCCTGGTCCTTCCAGTCGTGGTGGTGCTCGTCCAACAGCAGCATGGCCGGAATGGCGGCGGTGTGCTTCCCCTCGCCGAAGCGGTTGAAGGCCTCTACGCCGAGCGGCCCAGATCGCCCGTGCTGAAGATCACGCAGTCGGCCGCTTTGGTTCCGCTATCGAAGCGGCTCAAGGCTCGCTCCGGGTCGGCCAGCACCAGCACGCGGTAGCCGTGGCTCTTCAGCCTTTGGCGAAAAATGTCCTGCATGCCGATGTTCGCCTCGACGAACATGAGCGTGTGCGTCGGCGCGGCCGGGGGGGCGGATAATTTGGCGGCGGCGTCTCCCTCGGCGGCGGCCGGCACGCTCAGCGGCGCGTTCATCCGCTGCATCGCGGCCCGCAGATCGATGAGCATCTCGCCCGGCGACTGGTAGCGCTCGGTGGGGTTGAGCTCCATCGCGCGGTTGACCACCGTCGCGATGGGCTTGGGAATCTCGGCGTCGACCTCGAGAATGCTGACCACGTCCTCGAAACGGCTCTTGCTCAAGCGTTGGATGCGGTCTTTCGTTTCCACGATCGGGGAGGTGCCGGTCAACATGTGATAAAAGATGCAGCCCAGGAAGTAGATGTCGCTTCGCGGGTCGTCCTTGCGCACGCCGGTGGCGCGTTCCAGGCCGGCGTAGTCGATCGTGCGGGGGTTTTGCGAGTTGGCCGCATCGTCCGATTCGGCGGCCGCCAGGCCGAAGTCGAGCAGCATCGCCTGGCCGACGCTGGAGACGAGCACGTTGGACATTTTCAAATCGCGGTGGCAAATGCCGCGCTCGAAGGCGTAGCTCAGCCCGGCCGCGATGTCGGCCACCAGCCGGACCGCTTCGGCCGGGGCGAACTTCTTGCGAATCTTGATGAACTCGCGAAGATTGCGCCCCTCGATGAACTTCATTACCAGGAAGTGGTTCGGCCCGTCGGAGGCCACTTCCATGATCGGCACGATGTTCGGATGCTTCAGCGTCGCGCCCATTTCGCCTTCGCGTTGGAACCGCTCGGCCTGCACCGCGTCTTCCGCGTGGCGGCGGCGCAACACCTTCAGCGCCACGATCTGCCCGCTGGTGTGGTGACAGGCGCGATAGACGCGGGCGAACGTGCCGGTGCCGATGAGGTACAGCACCTTGTACTGGCCGTAGAAGAAGCCAGTCCGGTCGCCGCGCAGCAGCCGCTCGGCCTGGTAGTTGGTCAATAGCTCGCGGCGGAGCAAAAGCTGCTGGAACTCCGGCCCAGACAGCTCGCGGCTGCCAATCTGACCTAAAACCTCCTGGAACTGGCGCTCGTCAAGCAGGTTCAGGTCGAAGGCGCCTGAGCGAATTGTTCAGCAGACAATTCGACCATGTCTAGCCAGGCTCCATCTGATCCATCCCGCTCGCCGGCGGGGTCTTTCCCGTGGCCTCCGAACGCTGGGAAAGTTCAAGTGATTCGTCCAAACTTCATCATAGTATTGCAGCCGGATGGCCCGCAACGCGCCCCGATTTGGCTCTGGCTTCAGCACCGCCGGCGATCGCGGCCAGCGGTCGCGGCAAGTCTCACGCGCCTTCGCTCTTGCGGCGATATTCGTCCCGCTCGCGGCGGGTGGCCTCTAAGTCGAACATCAGGTACTTCATGTCCAGCCGCAACTGGCCCAGGGCCTCCTGAACCAGGTTCAGGATGCGTCGCCGCCGCTTGGTGCTTTCCAGCACGCGAAACAGGGCCAACTCGACCCGCGGGCGATGCTCGGCGGGCAGGTGCGACACGGCGGCCACCAGCTCCAATACGTCGCTTGGCATCTCATCGGTCTGGCGCCGGGTGGCACGCGAGGCTTCACTCATGGCGGGGAGGCTCTCTGGGGTAGCAGGTGGAATTAGCTTCGTGACAGCTTCTGAAGCACGCCACGTGCCGGAATTCCGCCAGCCCTTGCCGCCACGTTCACAAGGCCCACGAACACAACGACTTGCGGCGATCCGGTCCGATCAGGCGCCCAGTGGCCGGACGGCGGAAAAAGGCAACACCTGATCTGGTCCGATTTCACAAACACTGATACAAGCTCAACTTACACTTTGCAGCACGCTGCCCTGGGGCCTGATGCGTTTTCGCCCCGCCGCTGGTGCCGCGCGCATCGCGCCCCCGCTCCGCTCGCGTCTTACTCCGCCTCCGCGCTTCCACGCCTCGACGTTTCACCCATGCCGGCCCGAGTCGTCATTAGCCTGGCCCTGCTAGCCGCCCTGCCGGCCCTGGCTCGTGCCGCGCAGGTGGTTCGCGATGACTTCGAGGGCCCCGAGCCCAGCCTGGCCGAGCTTTCAGGAGATGCCAGCTATCGGGTCGAGGTTCACCAGCGCATCCAGCAGGGGGCCCACGGCGGGCGCTGGTGCGAGCATGTGCGAATCCGCGGCGACAATGGCGCGGCGGTCTACTTTGGCCGCGCCATCGGTTCGGCCCGCGTGATCGCGGAATTGGCTCCGCGGATCTGGATCAAAAGCGATCGCGGCGGCCTTCAGTTGTTGGTTCGCGTCGTGTTGCCGCACTCCGTCGATCGCCGCACCGGCGAGCCGCTGACCATGCTCGTCCGCGGATCCGACTACCAGCAAGTCGGCACCTGGCAGCAACTGGGCATCGACAACCTGCCGCTGCTGGTCGAGCGCCAAACCCGCGTGCTGCGCACCCAGTTCGGCCCGGACGTGGACTCGCGCGAAGCCTACATCGATCGCATCCTGTTGAACGTCTATGGCGGCCCGGGCGTGACCAACGTGCTGGTCGACGACCTGGAGATCGCCGGCGTGGTGCCAGCCGACGCGGTCGCGGCCGGGCCGCAACTGGCAGCCGCCGGACAGCCGCTGCCCGGCAGGGCCCTCGGCCAAGGCGCCGGCCGCGGCGTGGCCCGGTGGCCGGGGCGTGCCCAAGGTCGAGCTGAAGAGCTCGCTGCTGCTGGTCGACGGCCGCCCCTACTTTCCGCGGATCGTCGAGTATCGCGGCGAGCCGTTGGCGCGGCTGCAAAGCCTGGGATTCAACGGCGTGCGCCTGGGCCAGGTGCCGTCGCCGGGCCTGCTGAACGAGGCCGCCAGCGTGGGCATGTGGCTTGTTGCCCCGCCGCCGCCGGCCAACCAGCTCGAAGCCCGCGAAGGCGCGCCGCCGGCAGCCGCGATTGGCCCCGAGTTCGACCCCGTGCTGGCCTGGGACCTGGGCACTGGACTGGCAACCGCCGAGCTCGAGGCCACGCGCCGTTGGGCCAGGCTCGTGCAGGCTGCCGACCCGCGCCGCCGGCCTCTCATCTGCGATGCCGAGTCCGACGTTCGCGACTACACCCGCGCGGTCGACATCCAGGTGGCGCGTCGCGAGCCGCTGGGCACCTCGATGCCGCTGGCCGGCTACATGGCTTGGCTGCACGACCGCGCGCGGCTGGCCCGCGCCGGCACGCCGCTTTGGGCCGCGATCCAGACCGAGCCCTCGCCGCGGCTGCTGGAGCAGATGGCCCTATTGTCCGGCGGCCAGGCTCCCAGCGTCGTCCTGGCCGAGATCCAACTGCGGATGCTCGTGCACGCGGCGCTGGCTTCGCGGGCTCGCGGCCTGATCTTCAGCTCGCGCGACCGGCTCGATCGGCCCGACCCGGCGGCTCGGCGGCGAGCGGCGACGCTCGAGCTGCTGAACCTGGAGCTCGATCTCGTCGAACGCTGGCCGGCCTCGGGAAATTTCGCCGCAGCGCCGACACCACCGACAAGAACGTCACCGGCGCGGTCATCGAGACCGATCGCAGCCGGCTGCTGTTGCCCATCTATCAACCGCCGCACAGCCAGCTCGTGATGGGCAACACGGCCGTCGGCACGCTGGGCTTCGTGGTCTCCGGCGTGCCCGAAGGAAACAACGCCTACGAGCTGTCGCCGACCAGTTTTCGGCCCCTGTTCTCACGGCGAGTGAGCGGCGGCACGCGCGTCGCGCTGGGCGAGGCCGACGAACGATCGCTGGTGGCCGAGTACGACTCGCTGGTGGTCTTCACGCGCGACGACGTGGTGATTCGGGCCCTGCGAAACCGCATCGCCAAGACCCAGGCCCGCGCCGCTCAAATGGCGCGCGAGGTGGCCAATGCCGAGCTCGTCGAGAGCGAAGTCACCGAGCGGCGGCTGGCCGACATGGGACACGCGCTGGTCGGCGAGGGAACCGGGCGGTTGCGCGATGCGGCTCTGAAGAGCCTGGGAGAGTGCGAAGCCTCGCTCAAGAGCACGCAGCCCGGCAGCCTGCAAAAGGCCTACTATCAGGCCCGCTATGCACAGCAGGCCCTGCGCATCTTGCAGCGCATCCACTGGGAGCAGGCCGTGCCGCCTGGCGCGGCGCCCCTGGTCGATCCGTTCACGGCCAGCTTCGTCACGCTGCCCGAGCATTACCGCTTCAAGCACGACGCGATGCTGGCCGCTCGCGGGCCCAACCTGTTGGCCGAAGGGGGCTTTGAGGACCTCTCGGCCATGCGGGCCGCCGGCTGGCGCCACTTCGAGCACCGCGCACCGGGCAGCCGGGCCACACCGACGCCGAGGCACCGCTGACCTCGCGGGTCGAGCTAGCACCGGCCAAGCCGCACGGCGGGCGGATGAGCCTGCACCTGGCCGTCGTGGCCGCCGATCCCCAGGCGCAAGCCCGGCCCCATCGAGACGCCGCCGTTATGGATCACCAGCCCCGCGGTATACGTCGAGCAAGGAGCGACCGTGCAGATCCAAGGCTGGACGCGCATCAAGCAGCCTATCGCCGGCAGCGTCGACGGCCTGCTGGTCGTCGACACGTTGGGCGGCGAACCGTTGGCGCTGCGAATCACCGATGGGGCCGAGTGGCGGCAATTCACCTGCTATCGCGCGGCCGGCCACAGCGGCCAGATGGCCGTGACGTTCGCCTTGTGCGGCCTGGGCGAAGCCTGGATCGACGACGTGACGATCCAGGTGCTCGGCGCCCGCCGAGTCGAGCCAGCCCAAGCCCAGCGCACGCCACCAGCGAACCTCGACGGCGCCCCGCGGCCGTGAAGCGGCCGCTGGGCAAGCTGACCGTCGAAGACCACGATCGCTCGCGATAGCGACTCGGTGCTAGCGTCAAAGCCGGGCACAGCCCAGCCCGTTGCCCGGAACCGCGTGGAAACCAACGCGGCGCCCTCAGCCGCCCTTGTGGAGCCTTTGCGGCCTTTCTATACTCGCGACCCGCGAGGGCGCTGCTCGGGGGCAATCGGGTTCAAGGGCCGAGAGCGCGAGCAAGGCAAGGAGGCCGAGCTTATGTCGATGAAGTGCCTGATGACGGCTGCCGCGGCCCTGCTGGCAGTCACCGCCGCCGAGGCGCAAGTGCGCACGCAGATTCCCTTGCAGCCGGCCAGTTCGCCGCGAGCAGCCGCGCCGGCCAGCGCGGCGCCTTCGGCTGGGGCTGCCACCGCACCGCCCAGCAGCGCCACCAAATCGAGCGGCAGCAACTTCAAGTGGCGCACGTCGAGCACGATCCTGCGGACCAGCGGCGAATCGGCTGTGTTGCCCGCGGCGCAGCCGTTGGAGTCGGCGGGTCAGCCCGGCGTGGTGCCGGCCACGGCGCATGCCCCGATCGCTCGCGTCACTCCCGGCCCCGATTCGCTGCCGAGTGACGCCGGCCAGGAATCGCGCGATTACGACATCACTCCCTACACCGCGCGCGTGACCTCCACCAACCGGCCCGAGCAGGCGATCCTCGATTGGATTCTGCGCGAGACCGGCTACGAGGCGTGGCACACCGGCCCCGGTGGCCTTCCTGAACATCGACAACCGCCGGCTGCGCATGTACCACACGCCCGAGATGCACGCGATCGTTTCCGACCTGGTCGATCGATTCGTCAACACCGAGGCCGAGTCGCAGGCCTTCGGCATGCGCGTGATCACGCTGGGCAGCCCCAACTGGCGATAGAAGGCCCACAAGATGCTGCACCCGGTCAACACGCAGACCCAGGGCGTGCAGGCCTGGCTGCTGGCCAAGGAAGATTTTGCCCTGCTTCTCGGCCGCCTGCGCGCCGCAGGACTTCCAGGAGCACAGCACGCCGCACCTGATGGTCAACAACGGCCAATCCGCAGGTGCCGGCCATCCGCGCCCGCAACTACGTGCGCGACGTGCTGCTGAAGTCCGGACGGCTGGGGCGATTTCGAGCCGCAGATGGCGCAAGTTCGACGAGGGCTTCAAGCTCGAGTTCAGCCCGCTGTTGTCGCTCGACGGCAAGGTGGTCGACGCGGTGATTCGCTGCGAAGTCGACCAGATCGAAAAGATGATTCCCGTGCAGATCGACGTGTCGACCCCATCAGTGCGCGGGCAGCGCTCAAGATCGAAGTGCCGCAGGGCATCTGCACGCGGCTGCACGAGCGTTTTCGCTGGCCGGCCGACCAGGTGCTGTTGGTGAGCCTGGGCATCGGTCCGGCCCCGGTGGCCGCCACGCCCAGCACGCTCAGCTCGCTGGCCTTTTCGCCCCCGCGGGCCGAGATGCTGGTATTCGTGGAAAGCAAGGGGAAGGTCGCCAGCCCCCCGTCGGCGCTGGCCCCCGCGCAGCGGAACGCCGCCACGTACGGGCCGCGTTACTAGCCGAGTGATCACGCTTGCGCCCGCATGCAGGGTGCCACTCGACGCCGTTAACCTTGCTTTTATCGGTGGCACTGGCGTCTCGCCAGTGCAAGGCGGCGCCATGGCATGGGCTGCACTGGCAAGATGCCAGTGCCACCCGAGAATGTCACGGTTAACGGCGTTCGGTGCCACTGCTGGCATGTCCGGCAGTGCGGAATCGCGGGCGCACCGAGCCACCCGTGGACACCCGAAATACGAGGAGGGCTTAGTCGACCGTCCGAAAACACTACGCCGCCTGTCGGAAATGTCAGCCGTGCCCCCGTCGCCGGAAAAGTCGCATGCCGCTACACTAAGGGACGCACGTAAGCATTTAAGTCGGCCATCGCTGTTCGACGAATTATAAAGCGCACCGTTTCCAAGGCGCAATGGCACATGATATCGCATAGCTCGCGTCGCGTGGTCGTCACCGGGATGGGCGTCGTCAGCCCCCTGGGAAGCTCGCTGGAAACGTTCTGGGACGCCCTGTCGACCGGCCGCAGTGGCGTGGCGACGATGCAAGCTGTGCCCATCGACTACCTGCCGACTTCGTTCGCCGGCGAGGCCCGCGAGTTCACCGGGGCGATCGAGAATTTCGGCCCGCTCCAAGGTGAAAAGAAGAAGGCGATTCGCAAAGGCCTCAAAGTGATGTGCCGCGAATCGCAGATGGGCGTGGCCGCCGCTCAACAGGCACTGGCCGACGCGGGCCTTGGCGATACCTCGAAAGTCGACCCGGACCGCGTCGGCGTGGTGTTCGGCTCCGACTACATGCTGACGCTGCCCGACGACTTCACGGCCGGCATCCTCCGCTGCCTCGACGAGAGCGGCAACTTCGACTTTTCGCGCTGGGCCGCCGACGGCATGCCGCAGGTCACACCCCTGTGGCTGCTCAAGTACCTGCCTAACATGCCGGCCAGCCACGTCGCCATCTACAACGACCTGCGGGGGCCGAACAACTCGGTCACGCTGCGCGAGGCCTCGGCCAATGCCGCCGTAGGCGAGGCCTTTCGCACGATCGTCCGCGGCAGTGCCGACATCATGGTGGCCGGCACCACCGGCACCCGCGTCCACCCGATGAAGATGGTTCACACGCTGACGCAGGAAGAAGTCGCTGCCAACGGCGTCGACCCGGCCCGCGCCAGCCGGCCGTTCGACCTGAACCGCAGCGGCATGGTGCTGGGCGAAGGCTCCGGCGCCGTGATTCTCGAGGAATTGCAATCCGCCCAGGCCCGCGGCGCCAAGATCTACTGCGAGCTGATCGGCACGGCCTCCAGCTCGGTGACCAACGCCCACGGCGTGGGGCGCCGCGAAGCGGCGCTGGTCAACGTGATGAAGGCGGCTTTGCGCGACGCGGACTGCCAGCCCGTGGACGTCGGCCACCTGCACGCCCATGGCCTGAGCACGCGCAGTTGCGACGCCGACGAAGCGCGGGCGATTCAAGCCGTGTTCGGCCACGCGCCAGCCGGCTGCCGGTGACCGCCGCCAAGAGCTATTTCGGCAACCTGGGCACCGGCAGCGGATTGATCGAGCTGGCCGCCAGCATCCTGGCCCTCAAGCACGACCGGCTGTTCAAGGTGCTCAACTACGACACCCCCGACCCCGCCTGCCCGTTGGCCGTCGTGACCGAGCCGACCGATCCGGGCCAGAGTTTCTTGACCGTCAACGTCACCCCGCAAGGCCAGGCCAGCGCCATCATGGCCCGCAAGCTGGTCGCTTGAGCGGGTTGGGGAACGTGTCGCTCCACGTGCGCGTATCCTGCGCGCTGCGCTGCGCTCGGGCGCATTTGCTCGACGAGCTGGTCGCTGGCGACGCAGGCTTGGGCGACGGTGATGGCGTTGATGGCCGTGGTGTCGCTGCGGCGCTTGTTGCGCGTGGTCGGCGGCGGCAGCATGGTTTGCAGCACGACGTGCTGCGGGCCGTAGGGCCCGTTCCGCTCGCCCGGCGTGGGGCCGAACAAGGCAATGCAAGGCGTGTCGACCGCCGAAGCCAGGTGCAACGGCGCAGGCTGTCGGAGCCAAGGAACAGCGACGCGCGTCGCGCCAGCGCCACCAGCTCCTTGAGCGTCGTCGGCGGCGCCAGCCGGCCATGACCGCCCGAGCCGGCCACGATCTGCTCGGCCCAGGCGCGCTCCTCGTCGCCCGCCCAGACCACTAGCGACTCCATGCCGTGCGCTGGCCCAGGTGTCGGGTGACCGCGGCGTAGCGGTCGGGAGGCCAGCGTTTCGACCGCCAGCCGGCCCCGGGATTCACCAGCGCGAAACGATCGAGAAGTTGCCGCTCTTCCAGCACGCGCGCGGCCGTGGCCGCGTCGCGGGGCGTATCCTGCAGGTCGAACCGCACGCGCGGATGCTCGATGCCAAAGGGCTGCAATAGCTCGAGATTCCGATCGACGATGTGCGTGGTCTTCGGCAGCACGCGAACGTTGTTGCACCAGCGGCTCACTTCGCGCCCGTCGCGCCCGTCGTAGCCCACGCGCCACGGCGCGCCCGACAACCAGGCGGTGATCGAGCTCTTGCTCAAGCCCTGGATGTCGATCGTGGCGTCGAAGCGCAGCTCGCGCAGGCGGCGGCGCATGGCGCGAATCGTGGCCAGCGACTTCCAGAAATGGCGCTCCATCACGATCACTTCGTCGAGTGCCCGATGGCGCTGGAGCACGTCGCCCGGGCGGCCTTCGACGATCCAGGCCAGAAAGGCGCCGGGCAGCGCTTCGCGCAGCGCACAGGCGGTCGGAATCGCGTGGACGACGTCGCCGATGGCGGTCAGACGCACGATCAGGATGCGGGCATCAGGCTTGAGCTTCAACATCGCTTCGTCTCATCGAGCGGCGTGACGGCGGGCGGCTTGCGGCATTTCGAGCCCTGCTGGCGGCGCCAGCGGGCGGCCGATTGCGGGGAATCTTAGCCGCTGCCGGTCGCTGGCCCCAATAGCGATTCCACTAAGGAAGTAGTTCCCCCGGGGAACTTGCGCGTCGATGAATCTCAGTCCCCGACGGCCCGCCGGGAGATGCGGTCGACGAGCTTCGGCGCCAGCAGTTTCCCCCAGCGCAAAGGCCGATCGCTGCGACGTGAACACCAGCCGCCGTCGGCCCGCCATTGCCCGCACGATCCGCCGGGCGCAGGCCTCGGCGGTCATCAACTTCGACTGCTCGAGCGGGCTGTGGTCCAGCGGCAGACCGTCCTTGCCGGTTGCCCGCTCCAGAATCTCCGATTGCACGAAGTCGGGGGCCGCGATGGTCACGCCGACCCCGCTTTCGGCCAGTTCGATCCGCAGCGACTCGAAAAAGCCGATGATAGCGTGCTTGCTGGCAGCATAGCCGCTGAGCAACGGCACCCCGGTCAGGCCCGAGATGCTGGCCAGCGCCACGATCAATCCCCGCGACTGCTTCAGGTGTTCAAGCACCGCGTGCGTGCAGTAGACGCCGCCCAGAAAATTGACGCGCATCAGGTCTTCGATCACCGAGGCGTCAGCCAACTGGTCGAAGCGGGCCCACATCGCCCGGCCGGCGTTGTTCACCAGCACGTCGAGCCGGCCGAAACGGGCGATGGCCGCTTCGATCAGGGCGGCGCATTGCACTGGCTGGTCACGTCCGTGGGCACGGCGATTGCTTCGGCACCACGGCGGCGGCAGGCGTCGGCGGCCGCTTCCAGCCGTTCGACATTGCGGGCCGCCAGCACGAGCTTTGGCCCCTGCGCTGCTAGCTCTTCGGCCAGCCGCCCGCCCGATGCCCGAGCTGGCGCCGGTAATCACGATGACTTCGCCAGAGAATCGGGGCATGGAAAACTCCCCGCAGCATCGCGAGGCTCTTCTTCTGCACTAACCCGACAACACGAATCCGACGCGCAAGCGAGGGACGCTGAACGAAGAACCCTCGCTTGCGCGTCGGGCTCGTTTTCGTAGCCGCGCAGGCGCCAGCCGAACTACACGTGCTTGCTCAGCTTTTCGGTCAACCGCTCGAGCGCTGTGCTGTGGTCGGACGGGTCGAGCTTGACGTGGATCAGGCTCAGGTTGGTCGTGTCGGCGAGGCGCTCCGCAGGGCCGCGTCGAACTCGCCTTCGGTGTGCACCAGGTAGCCGCGGCCGTTGCCGTAGATTTCGGGCAACTTATGATACGCCCAGGGTTGAATCTCGTTGAAGGCGAACTTACCAGGGTGCAGATAGCGCTCGGTGCCGTAGCCGCCGTTGTCGAGCACGATCACGATGGCCGGGAACTTGTGCCGCATGAGCGTCGACAGCTCGCTGCCGGTCATCTGAAAGGCGCCGTCGCCTACGATCACCACCGAGCGCAAGTCCGGCCGCGCAATCTCGGCGCCCAGGGCCGCGGGAATCGAAAAACCCATCGACGTGTAATAGGCCGGGCTCAAGAATTCCGTGCGGCCGCGGATCACCAGCTCCGTGGCCGCGAACAGCGCGTCGCCGATGTCGGCGATCACCATCGTCTCGTCGGTCAGCGATTCGTTCAGCCGGGCGATCAGCCGCGAAATGCGAATCGGCCGGTCGGTCTCGAGCACGTACTTCTCCGTGGCCAGGCTCTGGACGCGCGGGATCGGCCGCCGCGTCGGCTGGGGCCGGCGGGCCGCCAGCTCGCGCATGAAATCGGCCAACAGCACGTCATGAAAATGATGATGCCGGATGCGCAACTGCTCGCTGGTGGCGTAGATGCAGCACCGCGGGTCGAGGTTGGCCGTATAGATGCCCAGGTTGATGTCGGTCATGAACGTGCCCAACAGCAGCAGGCAGTCGCTCTGTTCGACGAACCGCGTGACTTCGGTGTTGCCCAGCGCCCCTTCGTACAGCCCAACGAACAGCGGATGGGTTTCGGGAATGATGCTTTTGCCGAGCATCGTGGTGGTGATGGGGATTTGCGAGCCTTCGGCCAGGGCCAACAGCTCGTCCTGCAAGCCGAAACGATGGATCTCCACGCCGCCCACGATGGCCGGCCGCTGGCAACTATTGAGCCAGCGCTCGGCCTCGGCGACCGCCTCGGCCAGCACTTCGCGATCGCTCACCAGGTGCGTATGTTCGAAGCGATGCGGCGCCTCGGGCACGACGCCCACCATGTCGCGGGGAATCTCGATATAAACCGGCCGCTTGTAGCGGGCCGCGGCGTGCAACACGCGGTCGATCTCGTGGAACGCCGTCTGCGGGTCGTCCAGGTCGGTGCCGGCGATGCACAGCTTTTCGAACACGTCGTACTGGGTGCGAAAATCGCGCACCCGGTGGTGCAACAACGGGTTGTTGTGGCATCCTTCAAGCCCGGCGAGCCGGTGATCACCACCACCGGCGACTTCTCGGCATACGCCCCGGCCACGGAGTTGCACAGGCTCAGCCCTCCCACGCAGTACGTGACGCAAACCGCCCCCATGCCGTGCACGCGGGCATAGGCGTCGGCGGCAAACCCGGCGCAGTCCTCGCGCGTCGTGGTGACGATCTCCAGCGGGCTGGCGTCGAGCATCGAGTAGAACTGCAGGATGTAGTCGCCGGGAATGCCGAACACGTGGCCGATGCCGTAGTCTTGCAGACGGCGAATCAGGTATTGGCCAATCGACAAGCCGGTGACCGAGGCGGTGGCCGGCGCCGCGGTCCGCAACGACCGGGCGTGGGTGATTTCGACGTGCGCCATGGTGGATGGGCCTCGCGTGTGGCTTTTTTTGCGTCTTGCGACGAGCGACCCGCGGGCCGCCGAAAGACGAGGGGCGGCTGCGCGACGTCGCTCGTGAAACCGTCGGACGAAGCGGCCGCGATTATGCCGCAATCGCCGCGGGTGAACAATTCAGATTCGCCAGCAGATTCTACGGAAGAACCCACCGGCGGGGTCGGAGCAGGCGGCGGCGGGTGGGGCCTAAGTGGTGGCGCAAGCCCGCCTTCGGCGATCGGGCCGGGACGCGCGCTTGCGCCAAGTGACAGTTCCGCGAAAACATCCGCCAGGCACGCGCTCAAGCGGGGTTGCTCGGTCGCGCCGCCTCCCTCACCCTGCTCGTCGACATGCGCCGACGAGCGGTCCCTCTCCCGCGAGGGGAGAGGGCGGCGCAGGGACGTCGGCAGGCCGTGCAGCAGAGAGCTATGGCCTGCTCCGCGGGCCGCGACGGCTTTGCACCCACAAGGCCAACAGCCAGAATCCGAGAAATACGGCCATCGACAGCAGCACGATCACGCCCCGCCAGGGATTCGAGTTGTTCTCGCGCCACCCAGTACGAACCGGCGGCGATGTAGCCAGCCCACGCCAACAGCGCGAGCATGATGGCCGCTAAGATGAGCCGGGGGGAATACTTGGATCGCGGTTCGGACATGATTCGTTCGAGCAAAAGTGATTGACGCCAGGGGCAAAGTTGGCCGGACGACGCTTCATTGTAGACCGACGGCGGAATGAAAAAGGGGGGACGGCAGTCGTTTTTCAGGACATCGATGGGCCGCTAACGAGGCATGAGTGAAAAAAACGTCTCCCGTCCCCCCCTTTTTTAGATCGCACCCGCCAGTGGTAGAATACCTGGCTGCCTTGCTCAATCCACACTTCACTGGCGGCGCGATAAATTCAAGCTTTTGCGCCGCACCTTGCAAATGCCCTCGATAACTTCGAATTCGAGCCTGCCCGTCCTGGGCGATATTAGCGTCGGCCGCCCGGCGGGGGGCGGCGCGCCCCGCTGCGACGCCCCCCTTGCCGATGTCGGCGCCGAAATGCTCGACCGCGGCTGGGAGGCTGTTGACGTCGTGTTCGTCACCGGCGACGCCTACGTCGATCATCCGAGCTTTGCGATGGCCCTGTTGGGGCGGCTGTTGGAAAGCGAAGGCTTTCGCGTGGCGATCCTCAGCCAGCCCGATTGGCACGCCTGCGACGCCTGGCGGACGTTCGGCCGGCCGCGGCTGTTTTTTGCCGTCAGCGCCGGCAACATGGACTCGATGATCAACCACTACACGGCCAACCGCAAGGTGCCGCAACGACGATGCCTACAGCCCCGGCGGCCAGATCGGCCGCCGCCCCGATCGGGCCACGCTCGCCTATTGCCAGCGGGCCCGCGAAGCGTATCGCGGCGTGCCGGTGATCGCCGGCGGCGTCGAGGCCAGTTTGCGGCGGCTGGCGCACTACGACTACTGGAGCGACAAGGTGCGCCGCTCGATCCTGCTCGATTGCAAGGCCGACCTGCTGGTCTTCGGCATGGGCGAGCGGGGCATCGTCGAGATCGCCCATCGCCTGGCGGCCGGCCAGACCGTGCGCGATCTGCGCGACATGCGCGGCGTCGCCTACCGGCTGGGGGCCAAGGAATCGCCGCCCACGGAAGACACGCTCACGCTGCCCAGCTACGAAGCCGTCGCGACCGACAAGTGGGCTTTCAGCGAGCTGACGAAAATCGCCCACAACGAGACGAACCCCTACAACGCCCGGCGGCTGGTGCAATATCACGATCGCGAAGCGGTGGTGGCCAACCCGCCGGCCATTCCGCTGTCGCAGGCCGAAATGGACCGCGTCTATGGCCTGCCCTTCACGCGCAAGCCGCACCCCAGCTACCGCGACCAGACGATTCCGGCCTATGAAGTGGTGAAGGACTCGGTGCAGATCATGCGCGGCTGCTTTGGCGGCTGCACGTTCTGCTCGATCACGGCCCACGAAGGCCGCATCATCCAAAGCCGCAGCCCGCAGTCGGTGCTGGGCGAAATCCGCCAGATGGCGGCCGATCCCCAGTTCAAAGGCATCGTCAGCGACATCGGCGGCCCCACGGCCAACATGTACCAGATGCGCTGCAGCCGCCCGGAGGTCGAAGCCCGCTGCCGCCGTCTGAGCTGCGTGCACCCAACCGTCTGCAAGCTGCTGGGCACCGACCACGGCCCGCTAGTCGAGCTGATGAAGCAGGCCCGCCAGACGCCGGGCGTGAAAAAGGTCTTCGTGGCCTCGGGCATTCGCATGGACCTGGCTCGCAAAAGCCCCGAGTACATGCGCGAGCTGGCCGAGCACCACGTGGGCGGCCATTTGAAAGTGGCGCCCGAGCACACCGACCCGACCGTGCTGGCCCTGATGAAAAAGCCGGCCAACGACGACTTCGAGAAGTTCGGCCAGGAGTTCGCCAGAGCTTCGCAAGCCGCCGGCAAGAAGCAGTTTCTGGTCCCCTATTTCATTGCCAGCCACCCGGGCAGCACGCTCGACTCGATGATCGACCTGGCGCTGTTCCTCAAGCGCAATCACTATCGCCCCGACCAGGTGCAGGATTTCATCCCCAGCCCGTTCGACATCGCGGCCTCGATGTACCACACGGGCCTCGACCCGTTCACCAAGAAGCCGGTCTACATCGCCCGGCACCTCCGCGACCGCAAGCTGCAGCGCGCGCTCATGCAGTTCTTCAAGCCCGAGAACTATTTCGAGGTTCGCCGCGCCTTGGAGCAGGCCGGGCGGCAGGACCTGATCGGCTCGGGCTGCGACTGCCTGATCCCCGCGCAGCCGCCGCATGCGGCGCTCGACCGCCGCCGCCAGGAAGCCGCCCGCTCGCTGACGGAACAAACGTCCGGCGACCACATCCGCTCGAAGCCCGCCAAGGGCTACCGCCCTGAGCGCAAGACGGCCGCCAAGCGCGAGCGGAATCGCGGATAGGAAGCGCGGCGCTTTGCAACGGGCGTGTTCGTGTGCCACGGGTGTCTGCTGCACAGCCACCCGTGGCACCTTCCAGGCGTCGATACGCATTATGATGGCCAGTCAGCGCACATTCTTCCGAATTTTCCCCGGGCGAAATACCGACGCATGCTCCCCCGCGATCCATACCAACTGCTCGACTTTGGCCAGGGGCGAAAACTCGAGCGGTTTGGCCGCTGGGTGCTCGATCGCCCGGCACCGGCCGCCGAGGGACTTGAGCGGCGCGACCCGGCCCGCTGGGCTGGGGCCGATGCCCGCTACGACCGCCAGGCAGGTAGGGGCCGCTGGTCGCCAGCCATCGAGGAAAGCTGGCCGTTGCGGTTTGCCGAGCTCGCGCTGGAGCTGAAACTCACCGAGTTCGGCCAGGTGGGCGTCTTTCCCGAACAGGCCGACAACTGGACCTGGCTCGCCGAACAGGTGCGGGCCCACGGGCGGCCGGTCCGGGTGCTGAACCTGTTCGCCTACACCGGCGCCGCGACGTTGTCGGCGGCCGCGGCCGGGGCCGAGGTGACCCACGTCGACGCGGCCCCCGGCGTGGTCGCCTGGGCGCGGCGCAACGCGCTGCTGTCGGACCTGAGCGAGGCTCCGATCCGCTGGATCGTCGACGACGCGCTGAAGTTCGTTGGCCGCGAGCTGAAGCGCGGGCGGCGCTACGACGGCCTGGTTCTCGATCCGCCCGCCTATGGCCACGGCCCCCACGGCGAGGTGTGGAAGCTGGAAACCGATTTCGGCAAGCTGCTGTCGAGCTGCCTGGAGCTGGCGGGCGGCCGGCCGGCGTTCATGTTGCTCACGTGCCACTCGGGCGAGTGGGCGCATCCCTCCGACTTCATGAGGGAAGTGTTAGCCAAGAAACCGGAGCTTCGCGACGAAGGTACAATCAGTGGCCTCGACATGGCCTTGGCGTCGGTTGCCGGCGGCTGGCTGCACGCCGGCGCCGCGATCCGCTTCAGCGCCCATCGAGGCCGGCAGCGTCAGCCCCGAGACTGAGGGAAATCGCCACTCGTGTGCCACTGGCTTTGCCAGTGCCGCCATGCTCAAACGTCGGGAAGGCACTGGCAGAGCCAGTGGCACACGAAATCAGCCCCAGTCAGATTCAGCACCCACATCGCCATTCGATGCGCGTCAAGGAAATCACCAGTCTGCACAATCCCCGGGTCAAGGAGGCCGCGAAGTTGCGCGACCGCCGCCAGCGGGCCGCGCCAGGGCCGCTTCGTCATCGACGGGGCCCGCGAGCTGCTGCTGGCGATCGAGGGCGGGGTGGCGCTCGTCGAGGTCTTCGCCTGCGTGCCGCTGTGCAAATCGGCTGAAAGCCTGCACGTGCTCGACGGGCTCGAACGCCTGCCGGCGCAGGTCTATCACGTTGCGCCCGAGGTGTTCGAGAAGCTGGCCTTCGGCGATCGGCACGAGGGCGTGGTGGCCGTGGCCGAAACGCCGAGCCGCACGCTGGCCGATTTGCGGCTCGAAGGCGATGCGCTGGTCGTGGTGCTCGAAGGACTGGAAAAACCGGGCAACGTGGGGGCCGTGCTGCGCAGCGCCGATGCCGCGGGCGTCTCGGCCGTGATTGCCGCCAGCGGAGGCACCGACCTCTACAATCCCAATTGCATCCGCGCCAGCCTGGGCACGCTATTCACGACGCAGGTCTGCCACGCCACGACCGACGAGACGCTGGCCTGGCTGCGCGAGCGCGGCTGCCAGATCTTCGCGGCCCGGCTCGACGCCCGGCGGCTCTACACCGACGTCGATCTGCGCGGCGACGTGGCCATCGTGCTGGGCAGCGAGGCCGCGGGCCTGAGCGACCCCTGGCGCGCCGACGACATCGCACCCATCAAGCTGCCCATGCTGGGCTCGGCCGACAGCCTGAACGTGTCGGCCACCGCCGCCGTGCTGTTCTACGAAGCCTGGCGCCAGCGCGACACGGGGACCGCATAGCCAACTCGAGCGTGCGGCGCATGATTGCTGACGTCCGTCTCGCGCGGGCGCGGCTGTCTCTGCGAGCCGGCCGTGGCACACGCTGCCAGGCACGCCAACGCGCCAAGCTCACGCCCCGTCCGGCTTGCCACCCTGCCGGTACAAGTACGGATTCATCGTCGGGTCGTTGTACATCTTGAACTGGAAATACACCTTCAGCCGCTTGCGGCCGGCAAAGATTTCGTCCAACAGCTCGGCCAGCGATTGCGACAAGTCGCGGTGTTGCTCGCGCAGGATGACCAGGCGGTCGCGGGCCTTGGCCCGATGGGCTTCGCTGGCGTCGGCACGGTCGGCCTGTTCCTGCATGTGATACAGCCGCAGCGACAGGATCGAAAGCCGATCGATCGTGCTACCGGGCGTTTCCGTGTTCTGCCGTGCGCCGGCTTGCGGCACGACCTGGCGAGCGGCCAGCTCTTTGAGCAATTCGGCGTCGATCGCTTCGATTGCGTCGTTGCGCTGCTGGTTATACCCGTCGATGGCCCGCTTCACCGCGGCGATCTGCTCGGTGCTCGCCTGCGGGCTGCGAGCGATGTCTTCCTCGTGCCAGAGCAGGTAGTTGAACGTGTGCTGGCGGCAGACCGTGTGCAAAAAACCCGTGTACGGATTGGCCATCGGCCCGGCATGCCACTCGGCGACGCAGCGGGTTTGCAGGTCGGTGATTTCGCTGACGCTGATCATGCTCATTTTGCAGGGCCGGGCGGACCCGCGCGTGCCACGCGTGAAATCGTAGACTCGCGGCGATTTTATCCCCGCCGGCAATAGCTCACAAGCTGTCGCTTTCGGCGCGCCGAAGGGTTTGATCCGTCTAGGCCCTAGAGCGCGGTCGACTTAGAATGAAAGCATGACGCCAGCCGACAAAACGCCGCGCGCCCGACTCTCGGCCCAGGCCCTCCTGCTGGCCGCAGTGGTCGTCGGCGGCTGCCTGCTGGTCGTATATCTGGTCGCGTTTCACGATCCGGCCTCGACGGTGCGCGGCGCGCCGCAGGCGCGCTTGCGGCTGGCGCTCGATGACATCCCCTTCAACGGCGCCGCGCATACGAATACCTGACGAAGCTCTGCGACCTGGGCCCGCGCGTGAGCGGCTCGACTGGCATGGCGGCGCAGCAGAAACTGCTCGCCGACCATTTCCAGAAGCTGGGCGGCGAGGTCCAGCTGCAACGATTTGCCATCCGAGACCCCACCAATGGCAAACCCGTCTCGATGGCCAACCTGCTGGTCCGTTGGCATCCCAAGCGCCAGGAGCGCATCTTGCTGTGCGCACATTACGATACGCGGCCCTACCCCGACCGCGACCCGACCGACCGCCGGGGCACGTTCCTGGGCGCCAACGACGGCGCCAGCGGCACCGCATTGTTGATGGAAATGGCGCACGGCATGGGCGAGCTGCCCGGCAAGCTGGGAGTCGATTTCGCCTTGTTCGACGCCGAAGAATACGTGTTCGACGAGCAACGCGATCCCTACTTCGTCGGCGCCGAGTATTTCGCCCGGCAGTATGCCGCGGGGCACGAGGGCTATGCCTATCGCTGGGGCGTATTGCTGGACATGGTGGCCGACGCCGAATTGCAGATCTATCCCGACCGCCATAGCCTCGCCTGGCCCGATACGCGCCCCCTGGTCGAGCAGATCTGGGGCACGGCCCGACGCCTCGGCGTGCGCGAGTTCATGAGCGGCCGGGCTTGGAACGTCAACGACGATCACATCCGCCTGCACGACATGGGCGGCATCGCCTGCTGCGACATCATCGATTTCGACTACCCCGCTTGGCACACCCGCGCCGACACGGCCGAGCGCTGCAGCGCGCTGTCGCTAGCCAAGGTCGGCTGGGTCGTCAGCACCTGGCTGGAACAAGCGGTCAAGAAGTGAAGAACGGGCCAGCCGAACACGCCGCCTCGAGCGCTTGCGGCCTGGCAGGCCCCACTCACGGACCAAGAGAGCAGAACCGATGGAACCCTTCGCGGCCTGCCTGGCCTTTGGCCCGCTGGCGATTTACCTGGTGTTCGTGGGGCTCTTGAACCTGGCGCGGCGGCCGGTGGTGTTGGGCGGCGCGCGCGAGACGCTGGCCCTGGGGCTGGCGTTGGGGGGCCTGGTCGTGGTCGGTCCCCTGCAGTTGTTCATGCCGCTGGAGGCCGCGGCTCAATTCGGCGCCTACGTGTGGCTGCTGATGGCCAGTTTTTATGCCCTGAGCCTGCTGTTGGCGGTCATCCTCAGCCGGCCGCGGCTGGTGATCTACGGCATCACGATGGAACAGCTACGGCCCTTGCTGGAAGAGACCGTGCGGCGGCTCGACGGCGACGCCGCGTTCGCCGGCCGGGCGGTGAACCTGCCGCTGGTGCGCATCGGCTTTCACGTCGAAACGTTTCCGCCGCTGGCCAACATCTCGCTAGTGGCCACCAGCTACGACCAGAGCGCCAGCGGCTGGCGACGGCTCGAAGCGGCGCTGCGCGAGCGATTGCAGAGCACGAGCGTCCGCCTGCAGCCCCACGGCGTCTGGCTGGTGCTGGCTGGAATGGCGATCCTGGCCACGCTCGCGCTGTGGGTTTCCGACGACCCGCAAGCCATTGCCCAAGGCTTCAGCCGCATGCTCAATCCTTGACCGCGCCGCGCCTTCGCGGTGCCGGCGGCATCGAGCGTCGGCTGGCGTGGCGGCGGATTGACGCTGGCGGCGGCGCGCTTGGCGGCCTTGCGCGCGGCCACGGCGGCGGCCTGCTCGTCGGGCGGCAGCAGCCGGAAGCGGACGCGGTAGGCACGATGTCCGGCAGCCAACTGGCCGGCGTAGAGCAGCTCGATTTCGCGGCGCAGGGCGTCGGCGGTGGCGAAGCCGTCGGGACGCGCGTCCTCGTCGGTGAGCACCGCCAGCTCGACCGGCTCGACCGACTCGACGCGGATGTAGCCGGCCCCGGGAATATAGCTGCGTTGTCCCGACTTCATGCGGCAGACGTTCCATAGCCGGATCGTCTGCGTCTTCTCCCCTGAACGGATGGCGGGCAGGAATTTCTTCTTGAACAAGAGCACGGCAGCGGGCCCTGGCCTGATGGACGGTGCAGGTGCTCGATTGGACCTCGCTCGCGCCCGGCGGGCAAGCGCCGCGGAAAAACATCTGCCGCCGACGGACTTTTCGGGCTGCAATCGGCCGCCTCTTTGGGCTACAATCGGCGTCGCACCATGGCGGAAGCGGGCCCTCGGTACGTTAACGGCTCGCCGGTGACTTGGATCAACTCGGTCACCACGCGAGGTTCGCCATGCGCTCGTTTTCTCAGTGGCTCGGCATCGACAAGGACACCGGCACGATTTTCGCCCAAGGTGCCGAGCTTCCCGCCGACAACCTTCGCCGCTGGTCCATCGACGACGAGCGCGCCTGGCCGCTGGCCAAAACGAAGCTGCCGCCCGACATGGTCCTCGTCAGCTCTGCCGATGAGAAAGCCACCTACTGTTACGGCGTCCATCGCAAGGAAGCCGAGCGGGCGAAACTATTGCCAGCACAGTGAGAGGCCGGAAGCGGGAGACCGGAGGCCGGAGGGAAGAAAAACTGCCGCTGCGGTATGGCTTCGAGGCAACGCTTTCTCAATGCGCGAGCGCGCGCTCCCTCGGGACCCCGGTGTGCCGGCCTCCCGCCTCCGCCCTCTACTTCCCGCCTCCGGCCTCCAACCAGGCTGACAACGCTACGGCGGTCTGCACGACCGCTTCGGGATTCTCTTCCAATAGCGGCCCGCTCGAACGCAGACAGCGGCGCACGGCGCTCGAGATACTCGGGCTTGTCGAGCGCGGGGCCAGGTAGACGAGGTTGCCGGCCGCGACCGCGCCGGCCGAGGGCGTGGCCCCGTCGACCGGCAGCTTGCTGCGAGCGATGAGCACCTCGTGCTCGCTCGAAGTGTAGAAGAACCCGCCCACCTGGTCGTCCCAGAACAAGCGGAGCTGCGCTTCGGTCAACTCGCCGGCCGACTGCAGCCAACGTTCGTCGCCGGTGGCCTGGTGCAGCGCGATCAGTCCGTCGGCCAGGTAGGCGTAATCGTCCAGATAGGCCAACACTTTGGCCTGGCCGGCTGCATAGGTGCGCTGCAGCCGGCCCTGGCCATCGCGGGCGTGCTTGAGGACGAAATCAGCCGCGCGGGCGGCGGCCGCCTTGTAGGCGTCATTTTCGAACACGCGGCCCGCATCGGCCAGCCCACGGATCATCAAGCCGTTCCAGCCCGTGATGATCTTGGTGTCGACCAGCGGCCGTCGGCGCTTTGAGCGCACGGCCAGCAGTTTATCGTTGGCGACCCGCAGGCGGGCATACAGGGCGGCTTCGTCCATTTTGCGCTGGGCGGCTTCGGCCGCCAGCGGCCTGGCCAGCAGCGGGATGTAGTGCTCCTCGAAATTCGGTTTGCCAGTCAGCCCATAGACGGCCGACCAGAGGGCGAACTCGTCGGGCGCAGCGCGCTCTTGCGCCTCGGCGCGATCCCAGACGTAATAGCGCCCCTCGTGGCCATCGGTTTCGGCGTCGATGGCGGCATGGAAGGCGCCCCCTCGTCGGCCAGCTCGCCCAGCACGAACGTCGCCAGCTCGTCGACCGCCCGGCGGAAGTCGTCGCGCGGGGCCAGCTCGTAGGCCTGGCTGAAGACGCTGGCCAACTGGCCGTTGTCGTAAAGCATCTTTTCGAAGTGGGGCACGCGCCAGTAGCGATCGGTGCTGTAGCGGTGAAAGCCGCCGCCGACGTGATCGCGGATGCCGCCTTGCGAAATCTGTTCCAGCGTGCCGACGAGCATCTTCGTGGCGGTCTGGCTTTTGTGCCGCCGGGCGTAATCGGCCAGGAAGACGAGGTTCGGCGCTTCGGGAAATTTTGGCCGCCGCGGGTTGGCCGGGTCGAAGCCAAAGCCGCCGTACACGGCGTCGTAGCGCTTCACCAGCGCCGCCAGCGTGGCGTCGACCAGCGCCAGCTCGAGCTTGGCGCTCGCAACAGCGGCCGCTGCCGCAGGGTTTCGGCCGTGTAGTCGGCCAGCGAATCGCCCGTCTTCTGCCATTTTTCGGGGTCGCCGGCCCAGGCGTCCTGCACCTTGGCCAGCACGGTGAGAAAGCCCATCCGGCCATCCTTGTCGCGAGGCGGGAAGTAGGTGCCGCCCATCAAGGGCTTGGCGTCGGGCGTCAAGAACATCGACAGCGGCCAGCCACCCCCCTGCTTCGAGCCCATGAGCTGCAAATAAATGTGCAGCGCCTGCATGTAAATCTCGTCGATGTCGGGCCGTTCCTCGCGATCGACCTTGATGCACACGAAGTGCTTGTTGAGCATGGCCGCGACGTCAGGGTCCATGAACGACTCGCGCTCCATCACGTGACACCAATAACAGCTCGAATAGCCGACCGACAGAAAGATCAGCTTCTTCTCGGCCTTGGCCTTGGCCAGCGCCTCGTCGCCCCACGGGTACCAGTCGACCGGATTGTGCGCGTGCAGCAGCAGGTAGGGGCTCGTCTCCTTGGCCAGGCGATTCGCGGGACGTGCGCGTGCTGCCGCATCGCGCGTCGCCTCGGCGCTCACTGGCGGCTCGTCCGCCCCGAGCGGCGCGCTCCAACACGTTGCCGTTACCAGCACCACGGACAACATCCTGCGTCGAAACTCTTGCATCGCGAACAATCCTTGCAAGGGGTACTCCCGCGGCGCCTGGCGATTTGGCGACCAGCGGAGCGATTGGCGGAACATCAGTTATTCGAGGGCGGCCCCATGGCGTCGCCGTCGGTGTCGCGCTTGCCGCGGTGCTTGCCCTGGGGCTTGTCCTTCCCTGGCAGCGGGGCATCGAGCGTCGGTCCGCTGGCGTCCCAATCGACCGCCTTGGCGCGGCGCCCCGGCGACTTGTAAACGGCCCGAAACGTCACCGGGCCGATCGTCAGCAAGTCGCCCGGCTTGACGGGCATCGCTTGTTCGGCGATCCGCATGTCGCCGATGAACGTGCCGTTGAGCGAGCCCAGGTCGCGGACCATCAGCATGCCGTTGGATTCGAAAACTTCGCAGTGCTGGCGGCTGACCAGCGGATGGCGGAGCGTCAGATCGGTGCTGCGGCTGCGTCCGATCACGGTCGGCAAATCGAGGTCGTATTGGCGGGCCATCGCCTTGCCGCCGACGACCACCAGTTTTGCCTGCACGTGCCGCCCCCGATCATGACCTTCGCTGCCTCGATCGCGCATGGGTAAGGCCGTCGCCGTTCGGGCGCCTGCCCCGCGAGCGCCGACGGTTCATGATAGCCCAAAGCGGCGTGCATGGCCAATTCCGCAAGCGCGAGTCAAACCACGGCCGCAGCGCGTGTTTGAGCGAGCAAAACTGGCGGATTCGACGCCCGCGACCAGGAACGGCGCGCCTATTCGACCTTCCGGCGGATTCTTACAATAGGCGCACGCCGTCGCGGATTCTCGACCGCTCGACAGACCCGCGACCCAACCGAGGGAAAGCTTCTTGAAGCAGATTCTCACTCCCGAGCAGCTCGAAGCGGGCATCGAGCGGCTGGCCGCCGAGGTGGCCGCGCATTACGCCGGCCGGACGCTGACCGTCGTGGCCGTGTTGACCGGCAGCATCGTGATCGTGGCCGACTTGATCCGCCGGCTCGATCTGCCGCTGCGCGTGGGCCTGGTGCAGGCCCGCAGCTACCGCGGCGGCGCCACGCGGCCCGGCGAGCTGGTCATCAACGACGCGCTGTTGCCCGACATCCGCGACCGCGACGTGCTGTTGGTCGACGACATTTTCGACACCGGGCGCACCCTGGCCACGCTCCATGCCCAGATGCAGGCCCTCGAGCCGCGGTCGCTGCGCACGGCGGTCTTGTTGCGGAAAATCGGCCGGCAGGTGGTCGACTTCGAGCCCGACCACGTCGTGTTCCCGATTCCCGACGTGTTCGTGGTGGGCTACGGGCTCGACTATTGCGACGCGTATCGCAACCTGCCGTACGTGGCGGCGCTCGATGAAGCGGACCTCGAGCCGGGGCGCTGGAAATGACCGCACGCATCGTGCACATCGCGGCGGCCGGCGGCCCGTTGGCCGCGGTCAAGCAGCTCGCGCAAGTGATCTCACGGCTTGGCGGCGACGAGTTCGAGATGCACGTCTGCGCCGTCGCGCCGCGGCGCGCGAACTTCACCGAGTTGGCCGCGTTGGGCCAGCGGCTGACGATCATCGAGGGCCGCACGCCCAATGATCCGGCAGCCTGGTGGCAATTGCGCAAGCACTTGCACGCCTTGCGGCCATCCGTGGCACATGCCTGGGACGCGGCGGCCACGCCTGGGCGGCTGGCGGCTTTGGCCTCTGGCGTGCCGCACATCGTGGCCTCGCTGCGCCACGGGAGCGTGCTCTGCGGGTGGCGCCGCAGGCTCGCCGCGCGGCGGCTGCTGGCCTATACCGACGCGGTGCTGGTCAACAGCCAGTGGCTGGCGGACTTTGCCCGAGCCCAGGGGCTGCCGGCCGCCAGGTTGCGTCTGGTGCGCGACGGCGTCGAGCCGCTTGCGCCGCTGCCGCACCTCGCCGAGTCGTGCGCCGCCCTGCTGGCCGAGCTGGGTTTGCCCGCCGGCGCGCGGCTGATTGGCTCGGTGGCGAAGTTGACGCTGGCATCGCGCATCAAGGATCTGATCTGGGCCGCCGATCTGCTGAAGGTGATTCGCGCCGACGTGCACCTGCTCGTCGTTGGCGACGGGCCGCAGCGGGCGATCCTCGAGCGGTTTCGCCGCCAATGCCATATCGACGACAAGGTCCATTTTCTTGGCCCGCGCCGACCCCGCGCGGATCCTGCGGCTGTGCGACCTGTTCTGGCAGGCCGGCGACGAGGGGGACTGCGCGGCTCACTGGTCGAGGCCATGGCCGCCGGCATTCCCGTCGTGGTCGGCGACGCACCGGGCTGCGGCGAGCTGGTCGTGGATGGCGAAAACGGCTTTCTGGTTCCGCTCGGCGATCGGGCCGGCCTGGCCCGCGCAGCCAATAGGTTGCTGGACAACGGCGACCTGGCCCAGCGGCTGGGCGAGGCCGCTCGCGCCCGCGTGGCTGCCGATTTCTCCGTGGCCGCAATGGTCGCCGCCCACGCGGCGCTGTACCGTGAACTAGTGGCGCGTGGTTGAACGACCTCGCGTGCCACTGGCTGTGCCAGTGAAGACCACGCTGGCCAGCGCCACACGGGCGTAGCCCGTGGCACACGAAATAGCCCATGCCGCACGCCACGGCGTACTCGCGGCACCGGGTTGCGGCTCGATCGCCTGGAAATACATTCATGTGCGGAATCACCGGCGCAGTCTGGACCGATGCTCGACTGGCGATCGAGCCCGACGTGCTGGCCCGCATGACAAGCGTGCTGGCGCATCGCGGCCCCGACGACGCGGGGGCGTATCGCAGCGAGCTGCGCCATCGGCCGGGCTATGGCGCGGTGCCCGGCGCGGCGCTGGGGCTGCGGCGGCTGTCGATCATCGACGTGGCCGGCGGCCATCAGCCGCTCTCGAACGAAGACGGCTCGGTGTGGATCGTCTTCAACGGCGAAATCTACAACCATCACGAACTTCACCGCCGGCTGGAAGGCGCGGGCCATCGGTTTCGCACCGCCAGCGACACCGAGGCGATCGTCCATCTCTACGAAGACGAGGGGCTCGGCTTCCTCGATCATCTCAACGGCATGTTCGGTCTGGCGATCTGGGACGAACGCTACGGCCGGCTGGTGGTGGCCCGCGACCGCCTGGGCGAAAAGCCGCTCTACTACCGCCACGAGGCCGGGCGGCTGGCGTTTGCCAGCGAACTGAAGAGCCTGCTGGAGATTCCGGGGATCGAGCGGCAGCTCGACCCTCAGGCGCTCGACGAGTATCTGACGTATCAATACGTGCCGCACCCGCGAACGATCTTGCGCGGCTTCGCCAAGCTGCCGCCGGGGCACTACGGCGTGTTCGCCGACGACCGTTGGACGGTCGAGCCCTATTGGCACGTCGACTTCAATCGCCAGCTCGAGCGTCCGTTGGCCGACTGTGCGGCCGAGCTGCGCGAGCTGATGACCTCGGCCGTGCGGATGCGGCTCGAATCGGAAGTGCCGCTGGGGGCGTTTCTCTCCGGCGGTGTCGATTCGTCGCTGGTCGTGGGCCTGATGCAGCGGCTGAGCGCCGCGCCGGTCAAGACGTTCTCGATCGGCTTTGCCGAAAGCGCTTACGACGAAACGCCCTACGCCCGCGAGGTGGCCGCCCGGTTGGGCACCGAGCATCACGAGTTTATCGTCGAGCCGCGCTCGGCCGAGGTGCTCTCGAAGCTCGTATGGCATTACGACGAGCCGTTTGCCGACAGCTCGGCCGTGCCGACGTATTGGGTGTCGAAGCTATCGCGCGAGCACGTCACGGTGGCGCTCACCGGCGACGGCGGCGACGAGCTGTTCGCCGGCTATCTGCGCTACCAGGCCGTGCGGCTGGCGGCCGCGCTCGATCGGCTGCCGCCGTTGAATCGCCTGGCGGCCGCGCGGTGGTGGGAACGACTAGGCCGCGGCCGCCCGCCGCGGTCGATGCTGCGCCGTGCCGGCCGGCTGGCCGAGGCGCTGCGCTATCCGCCCGGGCGCCGCTACCTGGAGCTGGTCTCGTTATTCAACGAGCCGGCCCGCGCGGCGCTGTACAGCGATGCGTTCCTGGCGGACTTGCCCGACGCCGACCCTTATGCCTTTCTGGCGTCCGCCCAACGGCGCTGCCGGCTGCGCGATCGGGTGACGGCCGCCAGCCTCGCCGACGTGCTCACGTATCTGCCTTGCGACCTGCTGACCAAGGTCGACGTCGCCTCGATGGCCACGAGCCTCGAATGCCGGGCGCCGTTTCTCGATCATCGGGTCGTCGAACTGGCCGCGGCCTTGCCGATTTCGTACAAGTTGCGCGGCCGCCGTACCAAGCGAATTCTCGGCGAGGCCTTCCCCGAGTTGCTGCCTCGGCAGGTGACGAGGCGGCGAAAGATGGGCTTTGCGGTCCCCTTGGCCGAATGGTTCCGCGGCGAGCTGGGCACGCTGGCCCGCGACGTATTGCTCGACCCCTCGACCTTGGCTCGCGGGTATTTTCGTCCCGGCGCGGTCGAGGGCCTGCTGGCCGAGCACGCCGCGAGCACCGCCGACCACGGTCATCGGCTGTGGGGCCTGTTGTTCTTCGAGTTGTGGCATCGGCAGTGGCTCGACGCGGGCCGCTCGTCGCGGCCGGCCGCTGGCGACGAACCGACCAAGGCGCTGGGCCGCGGCGCCGAGCGCTAGCCGCGCCGAGCACTAGCAGCCTGGTCTCTCGATGCGCCGTATCGCAAAGCGGCATCCTGCATCGTGCCGCGCGGCCGATTGTGACACTCTGGCGGACTTCGACCCTTTAGCCAATCGCCGCCAGCAGATAAGATTACGAGAGCCCAGAACTCGAGGACCGATAACAACGAGGAGCAAGCGGCATGGACAATGTGCTAGCGGTGGTCTTGGCAGGCGGCAAGGGCGAGCGGCTGGAACCTCTGACGCGCGATCGCGCCAAGCCGGCGGTGCCCTTCGGCGGAGCCTACCGGATCATCGACTTCACGCTGTCCAACTGCCTCAACAGCGGGCTGCGGCGCATCCTCGTGCTCACGCAATACAAGGCGATGAGCCTCGACCGCCACATCAATCTCGGCTGGCGCAGCCTGTTGTGCCGCGAGCTGGACGAGTTCATCGACGTCGTCCCGCCCCAGCAGCGGATCGACGAGCACTGGTACCTAGGCACGGCCGACGCCGTCTATCAGAACATCTACACGCTCGAAAAGGAGCGACCCGACTACGTCGTTGTCCTGGCCGGCGACCACATCTACAAGATGAACTACGGCAAGCTGGTCGATTATCACAAGCAAAACCAGGCCGACCTGACGGTCAGCGCCTTGCGGGCCCCGGCCAGCGAATCGCGGCACTTCGGCGTCATCGAAATCGACGACGATCAGCGCATCCGGGGCTTCCAGGAAAAGCCGGCCGATCCGGCCACGGTGCCCGGCGATCCCAGTCACATTTACGCCTCGATGGGCGTGTACGTGTTCACGGCCCGGTTCTTGTTCGAGCAGTTGTGCCTCGACGCCACACGGCCGGCGAGCGTCCACGACTTCGGCCGCAACATCATCCCGCCGATCATCGGCACTCATCGCGTGTTTGCCTTCCCGTTTCTCGACGAAAACCGCAAGGAAGACTATTGGCGCGACGTGGGCACGCTCGACGCCTACTTCGAAGCCAACATGGACCTGATCTCCGTCGACCCGCAGTTGAACATGTACGACGAGCGGTGGCCGATTCGCACCTACCTGCCGATGTTCCCGCCGCCGAAGTTCGTGTTCGCCGAAGAGGGTTTCAATGCCCGCCGCGGCCAGGCGCTCGATAGCATCGTCTGCCAGGGCTCGATCATCTCCGGCGGCACGGTCGAGCGCTCGGTGCTGGGCAACAATACGCGCGTCAACAGTTTTGCCCACGTGCAGGATTCGATCCTGCTCGACGGGGTCGACATCGGCCGCCACGCCCGCGTGCGCCGGGCGATCATCGACAAGGGCGTGCGCATTCCGCCGGGCACCCACATCGGCTTCGACCACGAGCACGACCGCGCCCGCGGCTTCACCGTCAGCGAAGGGGGCGTGGTGGTGATCGCCAAGGCCGACGGCGTGGATCACTTTCTCGAAGCCGAAGCGGTGCGGAAGTAGGCGCCGTCTGGCCCGGAAAAATCGGGTTGGACCTGCGTGCCTGCAAACATCCAACAACGGGGCATCGCCGGCCCATCCGTTGACCCGGCTTGCACGGCGGTTGATAATCCGCGCTTGGCGGCGGCCGGCGGCCGCGTGCCGCGAATACGCAGGCGCGCACTTCCAATTGCATCTCCCATCGCGAGGACATTCGCATGACCACCAAATCCCACACGCGACCGCTGGCGGCGACATCGTGCGCGGCTGCGTTTCTGATCGCGCTGTTCGCCTCGGCCGTCGCCCTGGCCGAATCGCTAGAGGTCATGGTGCCGATGCGCGACGGCGTGAAGCTGGCCACCAACGTCTTTCTGCCCGAGGGCGACGGGCCCTGGCCGGTCGTGCTCACGCGCACGCCCTACAACAAGGGCACGACCGCCGCGCGCGAAAAGGCCGAAAGCGAATACACCGGCCAAGGCTATGTCCGCGTCGTACAGGATTGTCGCGGTCGCTTCGCCAGCGAAGGCGCCTACCGGGCCTTTATCGACGACATGGACGACGGGTACGACACGGTCGAATGGGCTGCCGCCCAGCCGTGGTCCAACGGCAAGGTGGGCATGGTCGGCGGCTCGGCCACCGGCATCACTGCCAACCTGGCCGCCATGGCCGGCGCCCCGCACCTGCTGTGCACCTTCGTCTACGTCGCCCACGGCAGCACGTATCACTACTCAGGCTACCCGGGCGGCGTGTTCCTGAAAAACCTCAACGAGGAATGGCTGCGCAAGCAGGGCGTGCCGCCGGCCGACGTGCCGCGCCCGATCATCCAGCCCTACGACGCATCGTTCGCCAAGCGCGACATCCACCACTATTTCAACCAGATCAAAACGCCCAGCGTCAACGTCGGCGGCTGGTACGACATCTTCAGCCAGGGCGACATCGACGCGTTCGTCGGCCTGCAATACCAGGGCGGCCCGGGGGCCCGCGGCAACCAGAAGCTCGTGATGGGCGCCTTCGGCCACGGCAAGCTGGCCGGCGATTTGAAATATCCCGACAACGCCGGCCGGATAGCCAATGGCAACTTCGCCCACCGCTGGTTCGACCACTGGCTCAAGGGGGCCGACAACGGCGTTGAGCGCGAGCCGGCCGTCCGCTACTACCTGATGGGCGACACCCGCGACCCCCAGGCCCCCGGCAACGTGTGGCGCACGAGCGACGTCTGGCCGCCCAAGGCCGACGTCACGCCTTACTACCTCGAGGCCGGCCATCGGCTGTCGACCGCCGCGCCAACGGCCGACGCCCGCTCGGCCGAAGCCGTCGACACGTACGTCTACGACCCCAAGAACCCCGTGCCCACGGTGGGCGGCAACAACCTCATGATCCCGCTGGGCCCGATGGACCAGCGCGAAGTCAGCAGCCGGCCGGACGTCGTCAAGTACGAAACCGAGCCGCTCGAACAAGCCGTGGAAATCGTCGGGCCGGTCATCGCCGAGCTGATGGTCAGCACCGACGCCGAGGACACCGACTTCACGGTCAAGCTGGTCGACGTCTACCCCGACGGCTACGAAGCCCTGGTGCTCGACCAGGCGGCGCGGCTCCGCTTTCGCGAAGGCTTCGACAAGATGGTCCGCGCCGAAAAAGGCAAAGTCTACCCGCTCAGGGTGAACCTCTGGTCGACGGCGCTGGTATTCAACCGCGGTCACAAGATCGCGATTCACGTGACCAGCAGCAACAACCCGCGGTTCGAGCCGCACTCGAACACCTGGGAGCCGGTGAAGAGCATCGACCAGGCGGTGCCAGCCCACAACAGCGTGCATCACGCCGCCTCGGCCGCGTCGCGCGTGCTGTTGCCGGTTACCAAGGTCTACGGCGAGCAAGCCGCCGCGGCGAAATAGCGATTCGATCGTCCGGGACACCTCGAAACCTGACCGGCAGCCGCGGCCCTGACCGCCAATGGCGCGGTGCATTTCATCGCCAACACGGTCGGCCCTCGCCTGCTGCGGGCGCGTTCACCCGTGCCGTCGGCGAAGTGTTGAACCAAGGGCGCTAAAGCACGTTGAGCAGGCGGCGGCGATCCGCATTCACGGCCGCGCATGCGACGAGATCTCGTCCTTGACGACCACGCCGCCCTTGGCCACGAAGCCCACCTTCTCCAGCGCCTGCACGTCGCTCAAGGGGTCGCCGGCCACGGCGATCATGTCGGCGTACAAGCCCGGCGCGACGCGGCCCACGTCCTTCGAGCGGCCCAACAGCTCGGCGGCGTCGCGACGTGGCGGCGCGGATGGCCTGGGCGGGCGTCAGACCGTATTTGACCATGTAGATAGAACTGTTTGGCGTTGTCGCCATGCGGATAGACGCCCGCATCGGTGCCGAAGGCGACTTTGACGCCCGCCTGAACGGCAACGGGCGAAGTTGTCTCGCTGCACCTGGCCCAGGGCCCGCTCCTTGTCGATCGATTCTTGCGGCAGCTTGAACTCGATCGCCTTTCCCAGCAGGTAATCGTCGTTGTAGATGTCGGCCACCAGCCAGGTGCCGTGCTTGAGCATCAGCTGAATTCCCTCGTCGTCGATCTAGCTGCCGTGCTCGATCGAATCGACGCCCGCCACGATCGCGTTCTTGATGCCCTGGGCCCCGTGGGCATGGGCGGCGACCTTGCGGCCGGCGGCGTGGGCTTCTTCGACCGCGGCCTTGAGTTCTTCGATCGTGAATTGCGCGGCGCCCGGAGAATCGCCTCGCGACAGCACCCCGCCCGAGGCGTGTACCTTGATCAAATCGACGCCGTGCTTGAACTGCGAGCGGACCACGCGACGCATCTGGTCGGGGCCGTCGGCGATGCGAAAATCGTTCTCGTCGGGAAACGTCGTCACGCGGACCTGCGGCGCGTAACGGTTCAAATCGCCGTGGCCGCCGGTCATGGAAATTCCCGGCCCGCTGGCCATGATGCGTGGGCCGACGAGGTATCCCTCGTCGATCGAGTCGCGCAGGTCGACGGCCAGGAACGGCGACGAGCCGACGTCGCGGACGCTCGTGAAGCCGGCCTCGAGCGTCGTGCGGGCATTGACCACCGCGGCGAAGGCGCGGTGATTGGGCGTCGTCTCGAACTTGAGCATTTCGTCGTATCGGTCGGCCCGGTTGCCGAGGTGCGTGTGGCAATCGATCAGGCCCGGCAGGACCGTGGCATTCGACAAGTCGATAGTCTCGGCGCCCTCGGGCAGCGAGATTTCGTCGGCGGTGCCGACCGCCTTGATCCGCTCGCCTTCGACGACGATCAGCACGTTGGTGCGATAGGTGTCGGCCGTGCCATCGAACAGCCGGCCTGCCTTGATCACCAGCCGGCGCGGCGCGGACGCATCGTCCGACGCGGCACTCGCAGCAGCCAGCGCGGCCCAGGCACAACAAAAGACCATCGCCAATCGTGCGAGCGGGCGTTTCATGACGACTTCCTCCAAGGGCGAGCATCCGGCGGTGTCGCGACACGCAATCGAGTATAAGCAGCGCGGCGCCGAGAGAGAATGGCCGCGGGAACCGCGAGCCGACGCGGCTGCGTCACCCCGCACGGGCCGCCGCGCCGCGCCAGGGCCAGATTCTCGCGCAGATGGGCCTCCGACAGCGAGCCGACGATCAGCGTCGACACGCCCGGGTTCGCCAGCGCGAAGGGCACGGCCGCGACGGGCGGCAGCCGGCCCGAGGCGAGCCCTTTTTTCACCACCACGCCCAAGCCGCGCGCCGCCGCTTCGCCAATCACCGTTTCGGCCGAGCGGTCGTCAAGGTGGTACTCGACCATGATCGCGTCGGACCAGTCGAGCGCCGCCCGCGGCGCGGCGGCGGTTTTGGCCGACAGTCCGATCGCGCGGACCCGCCCGGCCTCGCGCAACGCGACGAGCGCCGGCACCGCGTCGGTCCCCTCCAGGATCGCCAGATCGTTGCCGTCGGAGTGGATGAAGACCAGGTCGAGCACGTCGGTCTGCAGGCGGCGCAAGCTGCGCTCGACGCTGGAGCGGATAGCCGGTGCCGAAAAATCGTACGTCGAGACGCCGCCCTCGAACGTTTCGCCGACCTTGGTCGACAACGTGTATTCGCCCCGCCGATGGCCGATGGCCCGCGCGATCCGCTCTTCGCTCGTGCCGTACGCCGGCGCGGTGTCGATGTAGTTGATGCCCATGTCGAGCACCGCGTTCAGCAACCGCGCGACTTGGGCGTCGTCGGGCAGTTCGTAAGCCGCGCCGTATTTCGTCCGCTGGTTGCGGCCGATCTTGAACGCGCCGAAGCCGATCGGGCTGACCGGCGGCCCCGTGGCGGCTAAACGTCGGAGATCCATGTCAGCTCCCGATTCCAAGGCGCATCAGCCACGTCGGCCGTGGGCCAATCGAACGCGGCCAGTTCGGCTTGCCAAGGCGTTGCATGCGCTTCCTTGCGATCTGCCAGGCCAGCAAGCGGGGTGCGAGGCGTCGGGTCGACGTCGAGCTCGTCGGCCAGGCAGTCGGTCAGTCGCGGGGCAAGCACGAGCTTGGTCGGCCAGACGGTCCACACCGGACCTTCGCGGACGATCTGCACGTCGCCGGGCATGGCGCCGGTGCGCGTGGCGCGCTCGGCCCGATTGACGCGATAGGAGGCCCATTCCACCGGTCCGCTCTGCCAACCGGGAAGCACGACCGCCAGCTCTTCGCGGGCGTGCCGCAGAAACGTCGGCCCATCCAGCGCCACGCCGTCTTCGCTCAGCTTGCCGCCAAGCTGCCAGACCGTGCGGCCGCGGGCATCGACGTCGGAGGTAATCGTGACGCGGGTCGACGTGCCGGCGACTGAGTGACCTGCCAGCGGCGGAAGCTCGCCGCGCAGCAGCGCCACGTGCAGCGGCCGCAATTGCGCCGCGGCGGTCGCCAGCCCCAGTAACTCCCGCAACAGGGCATTGCCTTCACCCGCCGTCAAGACGACGCGCGCGGGATTCAATCCTACGGCCAAACCGGTACGCGGATGGCGCAACGTCACGCCGACACCCGCCCCGCCCGCGCTCCGCTCGAACTTCAACCCGTCGCCGGCTTCGATCTTCCAGATGACGCCGCGATTGCGCCGGGCCATCACCCCGAGGAAGCTGATCGTGTCGATCACCGGCTCGTCGAGGCGATACACCGTTCCGGGGCAGCCCTTCAAGGGCGCGGGGCGGCAGCCGTCGTCGATCGGCACCGGCTTGACGGTCAGCCCCGCCACGGCCCCGAGCATCGCGGCCCACGAGGCCAGCGATTCGCCGCGCCACAGGTAGCAACCCATGCTGCTGCGCAGCCGCACGGCCGAAAGGTCAGGCTCCGCGCGGCCAGCCAGGCAGGCCGCCCAGCGCTCGGGCATGTCGCGGACCATGCGTGCCGCGGGCGAAAGGATTCCGCCCAGCGAATACTTCAGGCCGCCGTGCAAGATGCCCTGCGCGCTGGCTGTTTGACCGCTCCCCAGCCGGCCGCTTTCCAAGAGCAGCACGCGCAGTCCACGGCGGCGAAGTTCGTCGACGAGCCACAGCCCGGCGCAGCCGCCGCCGAAGATCAGCACGTCGAGGTCGAGCTTCGTGTGGGCGGCATCCATGCGAGGCAAATAAACAGCCGCTTGTGGTCGATCATTCGACACGCGCTGGACTAAACCATCCGTCGCCACAGCGCGGCGTCGATTATACCCGAATTGTTCCGACCGAGAGACTGCGACTGCTGCGATCTGCCAGGGCTCGGATCATGCGCACTTGCCGACGCGAAGCACGGCTGGGTGCCGGGCGTGGCCGAGGCGCCCGTCCCGTTTTTTCCGCCTCAGCGGGCGTGCGATACGCTATCATTTCCGGCATGTAGCCGTTGTGGGGCCGTCCTCCACGCATCCTCGCGCCAGGTGTGACCGTGGTCCCCGGCCGCAGCAGCGGCCCCCCAAACGATCCCAAGGAACGCGGCCATGGTATTTCCCCTCGGCGACGACAACTCCGACCGCCGCAGCCAGCCGGTGGTCAACTACGTGATCATCGCGATCAACGTGCTGGTGTTCGTCGTCTTTCAACAAATGGGCAGCGACGAACGCTTCACCTACGAGTTCTCCGCCGTGCCCGCCCGCATCGCCAGCGGATCGAGGGACGCCGGCGACCAGCCCCGCATCGTCGAGACCGCCGACGGCCAAAGAGTCCAGCTCCCAGGACTGCCGCCCACGCCCGTGTCGGTCTACTTGACGCTGCTGACCTCGATGTTCATGCACGGGGGCATCGCGCACATCCTCGGCAACATGTGGTTCTTGTGGATCTTCGGCGACAACGTTGAAGACGCGATGGGCCACGCTGCGCTACGCGGTCTTCTACCTGTTGGCCGGCTTGATCGCCTCGCTCAGCCACGTGCTGGTGAACTTGAATGGGCCGGGCGCGCTGGTGCCCAGCCTGGGGGCCTCGGGCGCGATTTCGGCGGTGATGGGCGGCTATCTCGTGTTGTATCCCAAGCGGCGCGTGCGGGTGATTTTGTTCCGCGTGCTGACCGTGGTGCCCGGCTACGTGGCCGTGGGCATCTGGTTCCTGTTCCAGGTGGTCAGCAGCCTGGGCATGCTGGGCGGCGGCGGGATGGCCGATGGCGTCGCCTATGCGGCTCACATCGGCGGCTTCATCGCCGGCGCGGTGCTGGTCAAGCCGTTCACCCTGGGCCGCCAGCTTCCGCCGCAGCCGACCGACGTCTATCGCGCTGAACGGCCTCCGAGAACGCGGTATGACCTCTGAACGATCCGCCTGCCTGGTGCTGCACGGCAAGGCCGCGATGCGCGACGACGTGCGGGCCGCCGTCCGCGCCGCCCGCGACGAGGGCGTGCGCGTCGAGGTGCGCGTCACTTGGGAAGCCGGCGACGCGCCTGCGCTCTCGCGCGAGGCGGCGCAGTCCGGCTACGACGTCGTGATTGCCGGCGGCGGCGATGGCACCGTCAACGAAGTCGTCTGTGGATTGATTGAAGCGGCCGCTCCCGGGGCACCGCGCCCGGCATTGGCCATCTTGCCGCTCGGCACGGCCAACGATTTGGCTCATGCTTGTCAGATTCCGCTCGACGCCGCGGGCGCGATGCGGCTGGCCGTCGCCGGACGCAGCGCGGCCGTAGATGTCGGAAACGCGAACGGGAAGCACTTCCTCAACGTCGCCACCGGCGGCTTCGGCACCCAGGTGACGGTGGCCACTCCCAACGAGCTGAAGAGGATCCTCGGCGGCGCGGCGTACTTCATCACCGGGTTGACGCACTTCAACAGTATCCGGCCGGCCAGCGGGCGACTCGCGGGGCCCGGCTTCGACTGGCAGGGCGCGTTTCTGATCCTGGCAGTAGGCAACGGACGGCAAGCCGGCGGCGGGCATCCGCTTTGTCCTGAAGCGCTCCTCAACGACGGATTGCTCGACGTCCGACTGCTGCCCCGCTTAGCGAACGAGGAGATTCCCGCGGCCCTGGCCACCTTGTTGCTGCGAAGGCCTCGACGCCGTTCATCACCAGCTCGTGCACGCCCGAGTGGCCTGGCTGGAAATCGAGACCGATGAGGCGCTGCAAATCAACCTCGACGGCGAGCCTATCTCGGGCACTCGGTTTCGCTTCGAGGTGCTGCCACATGCCCTTGTCATGAAGCTCCCCGACAACTGCCCCTTGCTTGGATAAGAAGCCGCGCGAGGTCGTTACAAACCGTTTACACCATGGGAGGTTCGTTGCCGGTAGGATCCGCTGTAGAGCAGCACCGAGTCAAAACGTGCTCGACCCACAGCAACAACTCTTGGGAGCCTACCATGTCCGCGCGAACCACCCTGCTGGCGATGATCGCTGCCTCGATCCTGGCGTTTTCGTCTCGCGCACTCGGGCGCGGAAAGCGGTCCCCCCTCCGACCGCGACGCACGCTCGGCGTCCGTTTGGCAGCCGCGAACCAAGTCGGTGGCGGTCTTCAAGAACGGGCTGGGATTCTTCGTCCGTCAAGCAGCGGTGACGCCTCACCAAGGCTGGTGCCTGGCCAAGGAAATCCCGCCCGCCAAATTCGGCACGCTGGCCATTTATGCCGCCCGCCAGGACGAGTTCGTCGACGTGGTCGGCTCGGGACCGGGCGAGATCGTCGAATTCGACGGGGTTGACGTGGGCAAAAGCCTCGAAACCGTCCACAAGCGATTGGAGGCCGCGTTGTTGCTCAACGTCGAATTCACGTACCGCCATCACGGCGCCGAGCGGACCGCGGCTGGCAAGCTCGTGTCGCTGGGACCCGATTTTGCCGTGCTCGAGGGCGAGGGCAGCAGCTTTGCCGTGCCGGTGAAGGGCATTCTAAAAATGCAGGTGTTCGACCTGCCGCTACGGATTCACGTCGCCCGGGATGGCGGAGAAGATCGCGCGGCCGGGCCCACCGAAATCGGCATGGCCTACCTTCGCGAGGGAATCACCTGGATTCCCGAATACTCGCTGGTCGTCAACGACGACCAGACGGCCGAGCTCACGTTGCGCGGCACGCTGGTGAACGAAGCCGAGGATCTCGTGCATTGCGACGTCAACTTCGTCGTGGGCGTGCCGCACTTCACGCACACCGGGTACTTGGCGCCGCTGGCGGTCAGGCAGGCGCTACGCACGCTCGGCGCCGCGGTCGCTCCGCCCGGGCTGCAATCGCAAATCTCCAACCGCGCGGCTATTGCCAGCAATTCCTCGACCGCCAATCCATTCAATCGCGACCGCCGCGCGGGGCCCCCGGCCGCCGAACCTGCGGCCCCCACCGACGCCGGCCTGGCCGCCACCCTGGGCAATCTGCCCCAGCTCGAAACGGCCGGCGGCAGCGATTACACCGTGTACACCAAGAAAGACCTCACCGTGCGGCGCGGCGAACGGGCCATCGTCACGTTGCTCGTCAAGCGGATCAACTACTCTCACATCTATCGCTGGTCGCCGCCCGAGGAAATCCAGCACTTCCTCGTGTTGCAGAACGACACCGACAGCGCGTGGACGACCGGGCCCTGCTTGGCATTGAGCAACGATCAGCCGCTGGGCGAAGACTTGTTGCGCTACACGCCGCGCGGCGGGCGCTGCGAGATTCCATTGACTACCTCGGTCAACGTCGCCCACGCCAGGCAGGAGGAAGAAACCGATCGCAAGTTCAAAGTCCTCTTGCCCGCCAAGGACGTGTCACTCGACCTGGTCACCCTGGGCGGGGTTCTCAAGCTTGAGAATTTCGAGCAGCGCGAAGTCGACGTCGTGATCACCAACCCCGTGCCCGGCCGGCCCATTTCAGCCAGCGACGGCGGCGTGACCCGCGTCGATCCCACGCGGCTCAAGCTGGTGGAGCGGTCCGGCAGCATCCGCTGGACGTTGAAGATACCTCCCGGCGAGTCGAAGATGTTAAAGTACCAGTACGAGCGATACGTCCCGTCGAATTAGGCTCGCCATGTCACCCCAGGCCGTTCTCGTCATCGAAGACGATGCCGCCATTCGCCGCGGCATCGTCGACGCCTTGCGGCATGCCGGCTATCGAATCTTCAAGGCGGCTCGCGGCGATGTGGGCCGTGAGCTGGCGCTTTCGCGGTCGTACGACTTGCTGTTGTTGGACCTCGTGCTCCCCGGCGGCGACGGCCTCGACCTGCTGCGCGCCGTACGGCAGGCGCGCCCCACGCAAGCAGTGATCATCCTCACCGCTCGCGGCGACGAGCAGGATCGGGTCGCGGGGCTTCGCCTGGGTGCCGACGACTACGTCGTCAAGCCGTTCAGCGTCAAGGAACTCTTGGCGCGGGTCGAAGCCGTGCTGCGGCGCACGCCGGAGCGGCCTCGCGACGTCGCGCGGATCGAGCTGCCGGGAGTGGTGGCCGATCTGGCCCGCTGCGAAGTGCGATTTTCCGACGGCGGCGCGCTTCCAGCTTGCCGACAAGGAGGCCGAGGTGCTCCGCTACCTGGCGGCCAACGCTGGCCGGGCCATTTCGCGCGAGGAGCTGCTGCGCCGCGTATGGCAGCTCGATCCGCGCGGATTGTCGACCCGCACGATCGACGTGCACGTCGCCCGGCTGCGCCAGAAATTCCGCGACGATCCGAACGATCCCCGCATCGTGCTGACCGTGCGCGGCAAAGGTTATATGTTTGCCGCGCCGGCCGTGCCCACCGTTCCTCCGGCCTCTGCCTGAATCGAGAGCCCCCCATGCGTCGTGCCTGGCAAATCTGGACTGCGTTTGCGGCCTTGCTGGCGGCGACGGCCTTGGCGGTGGGCTGGCTGAGCGTCTCGGCGCTCGAGGCCGAGCGCGATCAGATCGCGGCCAGCCGCCGTGCCGATCTCGAGGAGCGCGTGCGATTGGCGCTCTGGCGGATGGATTCGTTCGTGGCCCCGCTGCTGGGCGAAGAGGCCCGGCCGCCGCAGAACTATCATTCGTTGCGGCCCGGCACCCGATTCATTCGCCCCGAGGCCAACGAGATCGCCGCGCCGCTCAACGACCCGGGCGGGCCGCTGTTCGTACCGCCGCCGCACGGCGTTCGCATGCACTTTCAGATCGATACGCAGGGACACGTCAGCTCGCCGCAATTGCCCCCCTCCATAGGATCCTCGCCCTCGGGGGTCGCGGGCGCCGAAATCGATCGCTATCGTGCATTTTTGGCTCGCATGGAAAAACTGGTCGACGTTCCCCGTCTGCTGGCCGAACTGCCGCAGGCCGAGCCGGCGGCGGTTTCGATTGCTTCGTTCCCCGCTCAAGCAGACCGACAACGAGCGAGCTCGAACGGCCAACTCGGTCGCAGTGAAACGGAGTTTCAGGCGCGACAACGCTTCATCATGTCAAATAGCGCGCTGGCGCCACCGGCGTTGCCGAATCCGCGCGACGACGCGCAGGAGGCGTCGGCCGGCGAAGCCCGGGCATCGATCATGACGCCGCGGTGGCTGGACGGCGAGCTGGTCTTGCTGCGCCGCGCAGTCTTCGGAAGTCGCACGGTGTTGCAAGGCTGTTGGCTCGATTGGCCGGTCATCCGGCGCGAGTTGCTGGACGAAGTTGCCGACTTGCTCCCGCAGGAGACCGTCGAGCCGATTGTCGACGCAAGCCAGGTAGCCGACGTTCGCCGCCTGGCATCGTTGCCGGTGCAGTTGATCCCCGGGGCAGCCGGTGTCGCGGAGGCGGACGCGCTGCTGTCGCCCTTGCGGCTGTCGTTGGTCATCGCCTGGACGGCCATGGCCGTGGCGGCGGTGGCTGTGGCGGCGCTGCTGGGCGGCGCGATCGGCCTGGCCGAACGGCGCGCGGCGTTCGTCTCGGCGGTTACCCACGAACTGCGCACGCCGCTCACGACGTTTCGCATGTATACCGAAATGCTCAGCGAAGGCATGGTCAGCGACGACGACCGGCGCCAGGCTTACTTGCGCACGCGCTTCGCGTCGAGGCTGAGCGGTTGACACATCTCGTGGCCAACGTGCTGGCGTACGCCCGACTGGAGCGGCGCCGGATCGAACGGCCGTCCCCTGTCAGCGTCCGCGAACTGCTTGACGTGTCCACCGAGCGGCTGGCCGATCGCGCCGCGCACGCCCAACTGGCCCTGTCGATCGAGCCGGCCGACGGCGTGCTGGAACGCCGCGTGCAGGCCGATCCTGCCATCGTCGAGCAGATTCTGTTCAATCTCGTCGACAATGCGTGTCGATACGCGGCCACGGCAGACGACCGCACGCTGCAACTGTCGATGACTCAGAATGACGGCCGCCTCTGGATTCGCCTGCGCGACCACGGGCCGGGCATCTCAGCTGGCGGAAGGCGATTGCTGTTTCGCCCGTTTGGCAAGTCGGCGCACGAGGCGGCCCACTCGGCGCCGGGAGTCGGCTTGGGACTAGCGCTGTGCCGGCGGCTGCGCGCGCGAAATGGGCGGCGATCTGCGCCACGAGCCGTCGAGCGAAGGCGCTTGCTTCACGCTGGTGCTGCGGATGGCATCGTAGCGACGCGACGCGATTCACCCGAGTGCGCGGCGATCTGCCCGGCAGGGCAACGGCGCAAAAAAAAGGCCCCCGGAAAGGCTGTGTCCCAGGGGGGCAGAGGACAACAACCTTATCCGGGAGCGATTGGACGCTTCGCGGCGCTTGCGCACCCTACTCTCGACCCCACGCGCCGCAGCCAGCTTGCTTCCGAAGCGTACCGCCGGCGTCCATGCCAACGGACCGCTTCGTGGTCCGCAGGAAAGCCCAGGGGGCCTTCCCCGTGCAGACCGATCCACGTGGATTGTCGTGATTGTTTTGCCGTCGGCCGAACGCTCGATTTGGCCCCGTTTTTCGGCGTGGCCCCTCGCCGTCCGGCGTCGTGAGGCGGGAGGATATGAGAATCGCAAAACCGGGTCAAGGGCGATTTTCACCCCGAACCAACGCCTTTTTTCGGCCCGCATCGCGGGCTCTTCGCGGCAGCCTTGGGCTGCCGGCCGAGGCGATTCTCCGCTAGCGGCTCCGCGGGCCGACCGGCCGAGCCGGCCGTGCTCGAAGCGCAAAAAAAAAACCCGCCGGCCATGGCGCGGCCGGCGGGTTTCGATTGCTTCGCGTGCGACCGTCGTCGCGCTCTAGCGTTTGATGGGCTTGCCGAACGAGGGTGCCTGGGCCCGCGGTAACAACGACTTCTCCCGCGTCGTAGGCACGTTCGGCCGCGGTATCAGGCTGTCGCCGGGCGTCGTGGGCAGGGTCTCGACGGCCACGCCGTCGGAGTGCGACAGGTCGGCCGATTGCACGACGCGGCCGTCTTCCTTCCACCAGGTCCAGCGACCGGTCGGATTGCCGTGCGTGTATTCGCCGTTGATCGACTTCTGACCGTTGGCATGCCACCAGGTCCAGACGCCGTCCTGTTTGCCGTGGTCGAAGCGGCCTTCCTGCGCTTTCTGCCCGTTGGCGTGCCACCAGGTGAACGTGCCGACTTGCACGTCGTGCTCGTAGTTGCCTTCGAGCTGGATCTGGCCGTTGGTGTACCAGCTCTTCCAGGCACCGTGCCGCTCTTCGTGGCCGGCCCGGTTGGTGACCATCAGCTTGCAGCTCCACCAGTCGTCGGGGCTCTGTTCGACTTCCTTGGCGAACAAGTACATGCCTTCCGACTTCTTCGAGCCATTGGGATGATTGCTCAGCTTCGCCGCCAGCTTATGGCCGGTCTGGTAGGTGTCCTTGATGGTCAGCTTGCCCTCGGGATTCCATTCGAGGTACTGGCCGTCGAGGTCACCGTCGCGATATTCGATCTCGCGCATCTTGTGGCCGTTGGCAAACCACCAGTTGGCCGTGCCGTGCCGCTTGCCGTCGGCGAAGCGGATCTGGCTGATCTTGCGCATCTTGCTGTCGTGAATCGTCCACAAGCCGTCGAGCTGATCGTGCTTGAACGAGGCCTGCGAGATGTACGGAGCCGGGAATTGCGAGTACGGCGTCTGGCCGAACAGCTCGGCGTCCTGGCCGTTGCGATACCAGCGGGTCCACAGACCGGTGCGGTTGCCCATGTCGTACGAGCCTTGGGCCACGGGGTTGCCCCGTTCGTCCCACATCTTCCACGAGCCGTGGTTGACGTAGTTGCCCTGTGCGTCTTGCGTGGCGCGGCGCTCGATGCGCACCGAGCCGTTGGGGTAGCGCTCTTTGATCAGCTCGGAGATGGGCACTTCGGCCACGCCGTTGCCGACGTGGCTGCTGGTGCCGAAGTCCTCGGCGACGGGCGGCGTTTCGTCGTCCGCATCCGCTTCGTCGACCGAGTCGATCGAGGCTGGCACGACATCCTTGTCGACGGTCGCTTCAGGCTTCGAATCGGCCTTGGCCGCTGGGCATTTGCACTCGCCCTTGCACTTGCACTCGCCCTTGCACTTGCATTCGCCCTTGCACTTGCACTCGCCCTTGCACTTGCACTCGCCCTCGCACTTGCACTCGCCCTTGCACTTGCCTTTGCACGGAGTGCTCTCATCGTGCTCGGCCGCATCGCACTCGGCGTCGTCGCACTCGGCGTCGTCGCACTCGCGAGCGTCGTCGTGCGGCGCCAACTTGGCCGACGCCTGTTTGTTTTCCGGAAGAATGGTTTGGGCGAGCACGGCGACGCTTGCCAGGCCAACGCCAAGCCCATGGTAACCGACGACAGCCAAGTTGCAGGGCGAACCATGCCGCTCTCCTTTGCTAGCACGTAAAACCTATTCGCCGATACAACGGCGGAAAGTGTCCTCCATCGTTGGGAAAGTATCGGCATGAGCACCGGGCAGCTTTGAACGATTCTGAGGATTCTTACTCAGGGGACAACCTCGCCGCGCATGACAGCATTGCTGAGAAAGCACGAAATGCAGCGCGTCGACCAAGCGGGTGGCCAGAGCTTAGCGGCTTCGCACCGGTAGCGAACCGCTCGTCGACGCAGGGCGGGCGCGCTGCGTGGCCACTCGGCTCGTGCCGTAAGCCAGCGAAATCCAGCCGTCGTCCAGCGTGAACTGCGTCAGCGCCAGGTCCGACAGCCGCAAGTCCTGCGTGATCTTCTCGTCGAGCAACGGGACCTCGTCCCTGTGGGCAAAGACCTTGCTGAAGATCGTGTACAGCGGCACTTTGGCCCGCGTGTTCAAGTGCCTGCCGTCCAGGCTGATCCCGCTGTCGCGCACCAGCACGGCTTGCCGCGAGCGGACCTCGGGCTGGAACGTGGTTCGAACGCTGAAGTTCGTAAACCGCCGCCGCTCGTGCACCAGTTCGGCAAATGACAAGGTCAGCTCGACGCGCTCGTCGGCCACTCGCACGCGCACGGCATCGCGCTCGGCGAACGTCACGCGAACCCCCTCGGGCAGCTCGTCGAGGTTCGCCTGTTGCGGCCGGTCCAACTTTTTGGCCAGCCAGCGGAACAGTTCGCTCAGCTCGAAGGTGCGGCCGTCGAGCTCGAGCCGCTCGAACAGGTTGTTCAAGGCCGATTGCTCGATCTCGAAGCTGAACCAACTACCGGCCGGCACGCGCGGCCGCGGCGTGTGCGCCCCCAGTTGCCGGGGATTGCCCAGCCGTGCCCGGGCGACGATCGTCTCCTTGGTCGTGGCCATTTCGAGCGGCACCAGCTCCAGCCCCAGGCGATTGACGAGGGCCAACTGCTTGTTTTCGACTTTGTCGACCAGGCGGCTCAATCGTGGGCCGATCTCGCCGTCGAGCTCCTTGCGGGCCCGTTCGGAAAGCTTGTACTCGACTTCCACGCGGGCCTGACCGCTCTGCTCGTCGTGCTTCGAGCGGGCAATGTTGCGGACGATGCCGCCGAACAGCGGCACGCCGTCAAAGTTCGTGTCCATCGACACCAGGTACGTGCCGCTGGCGTCGGCGTTGGCCTTGGCCGGAAACACCGTCAGGCCATAGGGTCCCAGCACGAATAGCTTCTGCACGACGAACGTCGAGCGGCCCTGGTTGTAAAAAGTCGCCGGCCCGCTCGTGGCCACGGTGTTCGAATCGACCTTGCCGTCGACTTCCAGCCCGATGCGAATCCGCTGCGGATCGGGAACCAACAGCACCTTCAGCCGCGTCGAAGTCAAGCTGTTGCCGTAGACCGGCACGTCGACCACGGTGTCGTAGACGGGCGCCTCCGTCGGCCGGCGTTGCGGCACCAGGCGGTTCATCAGCGCGACCGAAGCCGTGACGCGCAAGTTCGCGTTGCGATAATGGGTGTCGAGCTGCTCGCTGACGCGGGCCGCGCCGCCGGCATCCGACCACTTCAACCCGCGCAGATCGTTGGCCACGCTCGTGGCGTCGCTCGGCAGCCCGCTGCGCTCGTAGCGTTCGACGTCGGCCAGCAGGCGCGCCGGCGCCACCGGCTCGGCGGCCCAGCCTGCCAGCGCGGCCCGTAAGCTGGCCACCGGCTCTTGGGCGATGAACCGTCGCTGCCCGCTCGTCAGGCGCGGCGAGTCCAAACGATCGAGCACGCGGCGGGCCGCCGCGCAGCGCGCCTCGGGGCTGGCCACTTCGCTGGTCAGCAGCCGCAGCCGATCGACCAGCAGAAAGTTGCGCCACTCGCCGCCCGCGATGCCCTTGAGCGACAGCTTGTCGATGGCCGACAGAGACGCGGCGACCTGTTTCGTCGCGTCGTCTGAGGTCTTGGCCGTCGGCGCGGCGTCGAGCTCGGCCACGGCATCGCGAATGTCGAGCCAGCGGACCAGCGCCCAGCGGGCCCGCTCGGCCATCGTCGCCAACTGCGGGTTTCCGCCCGCGCTCATTTCGCGAGCGGCCAGCCGCCGGAGCTTGAGCACGTCGGGGTCGCGGGCCGAGGTCGGCTGCGGCGGCGTCGGCCACACGGCCGCGATCGCCTCGAGACACTCATTGGCCCAATGGCCCGTGCGGCGGTCGGCGGCCAGTTCCTCGAACCGATGGATCAACGCGGTCGGCCGCGAGACGTTTTCCTGGGCGGGCGCCGGCGGAACATCGGCAGCCAGCTCGTCGGCGGGTTCGTTGCGGGGCGCTTCGGGCGCGGCGGGTGCCTCTTGGACAGGGGCATCGCGATCGCTGGCGGCCCGGTCATTCTCTGTCGCGTCGCTTGTCTTGACCGCCAATTCGCTTGCGGTCGGAGCGTTTTGCGGCGGCGCGAGTTTGGGCTGTTCTGGGGCCGCCAGCAGCGGGCCGACCGATGGCGGCTGCGAATTCGAATCCGCAGCCGCGGCGGCCGTCTCGCGGTTCACCGGCTCGACGGGCGGTTGTCGCACCGCGTCCATTCGCGCTGGCGAGACGTCGATCGCGACGCTGGCGTGCGATCGCGCGGGCGTCGGATGCTCGCTCGGCGCATTCGACCTGGCAATCCGGGGCCGCGCGGGCTCGCCGTCGAACGGCGTCTGCCGCGCCACCCGCTGCCAGGCGCGCGGTGCCGTCACGCTCAGCGCGAACAAACAGGCCAGCACGCCCAGGTAGGGCCAGACGGCGTTTCGCCGGCTTGACTTGCGTCTCATCCGCTCGACTCCTCGAACCGCTCACGACTCGGGCGCGAAAGCGGCAGCTCGGGCACAACGTCGCGCAGCCGTCGGCGCTCGGAGGACGCGCGCTCGAGGGTTGGCCGAAAGTCCGTTCTCGCGGTGCACTTCCTAAGAATCGGAAAACCGCGGCGACTGAGTGGACCCCGATTTGCCAGCGGACCGCTTCGGCGGCCAATAGCGGGAGGAAGGGCGCGACCGCGCGCGCCGGGGAAAACTAAGTCGACTTTAACGCCCGCAAGCAGTGCCGATTTCGCCGCTTCTCGACCGCTTGGCGGGGGCCTAGGGAGTGGCCCGTGGCGGCACCGCTGCCGCCAGACGCCGTGCTCAACCGGGGAGAGCAGTTCCTTCGGCCCGTCCAGTCTTGCCTCGCGCAGGCGCCGCTCGAATGGCGAATGACGCGACCGGAAGGCAGCGCGCGGGTCGCAAAAAAGGGGGCTATCGCCGCCCAGGGGCCTTGTTTGCCGCTGGCGCGGTCCACGGTTTAAGATGGCCGTTGGGCGCGAGACACGTTCGTCGACGAGGGCTGCTTGATGCGTTGGCCGTTGCGGTACCAGATTCTGTTTCCCTTCGCTGCCGTGATGCTGGCGGTGGTGGTGAGCCTGAGCTTGTTGGAGGCCTACTTGTCGGCCCGCCGCACGCAGCGGCAAATCGAACACCAATTGCAGGAGGTGGCCCTCACGCTGGCCGACGCCACCTTTCCGCTCACCGACGCCGTGCTCAAACAGACCCGCGGGCTGTCGGGGGCCGAGTTCGTGCTGACCGACCGTCGGGGCGCGGTTGAAGCGGCCAGCCTGAAAGAGGTGGAACCCGCTTCGTTGCCGCAGACGGTTACGCCCCGCGACCAGGTGCAACTTGGCCAGGGCGTCGAGCTCGGCGGGCAGGCCTATTTTCACACCGCCATCGATCTGCGCCCCGCGGCGCGCAGCGCGAGACGATGCGGCTGCACATCCTCTACCCGCAGGGCGTGCTGCGCGAAGCCCGCTGGCAGGCCGCCTATCCGCCGCTGTGGGTCGGGGCCGGGTTGTTGGGCGTGGTGATCGCCATGGCCTTTGCCATCGCCGGCCGCTTCAGCCGCCCGATTCTGGAAGTCCGCCGCGAACTGAGCCGGCTGGTGCAGGGCGATTTCCGACCCGTTCCGCTGGGCCAGCGCAACGACGAGCTGCGCGACCTGATCGGCTGCGTCAACGCATTGGGCGACCAGCTCGAAGAGATGCGCCGCGTGATCAAACGCTCCGAACGGCTGGCGCTGTTGGGCCAGCTCAGCGGCGGGCTGGCCCATCAACTGCGCAACAGCGTGGCCGGAGCACGCATGGCCGTGCAGCTTCACCAGCGCCGCTGCGGCGACGTCGATCAAGACAGCCTGGCCGTGGCGCTGCGCCAGTTGACGATGACCGAACAACATCTGCAGCGGTTCCTGACCGCCGGACAAACTACCCTAACCAAGCGCGAGCCTTGCGAGCTGCGGGCCATCGTCGCCGACGTGGTGTCGCTGGTCGCGCCGACCTGCCGCCATCGGGACGTCGCGTTGCAGTGCGACGCCGACGCGGCGCCCTGCCCACTGTCGGCCGATGCCGAACAGCTCCGCCAATTGATCCTGAACCTGGCCGTCAACGCCATCGAAGCAGCGGGACGCGACGGCTGGGTGCGGATCGAGCTGTCGCAAACCGCCGCGGCCACGATCATCCGCGTCGTCGACAATGGCCCCGGCCCGGCGCCCGAAGTGGCCCAGCGGCTGTTCGAGCCGTTCGCCTCCGGCAAGCCCGAGGGCATCGGCCTGGGCCTGACGGTGGCCAAGAAGATCGCCGAATCGCACGGCGGCACGATCCATTGCACGACCGAGGGCGCCACGACGTTCGAAGTCGTGCTGCCCTCGCAGCCAGCCGACGACGCCCGTTCCCAGGCGGCCGCCGGCGTCACCGAAACCCATGAACAGCTCGAGCCGGCCGCCGGCCCGTGACACCCGATGAGTCGAGGCAAACCATGAGCCACGTGCTGATCGTCGACGATGAAGAGAGCATTTGCTGGGGCCTGGAGCGGCTGTTGACCGAGACGGGCCACGAAGTCAGCGTGGCCGCCTCGGCCGAAGAGGGATTGGCCTCGGTCGAGCGCCGCCCGCCCGACCTGGTCGTGCTCGACGTTCGCCTGCCGGGCATGGACGGCTTGTCGGCCATGCGACACTTCGCCGAGCATGCCGGCGAAGTGCCGATCGTCGTGATCACCGCCTTCGGCAATCTCGACGTCGCCGTGCGGGCCATCGAGCAAGGGGCGTTTGACTATCTGCCCAAGCCCTTCGACCTCGAGCAGGCCGCCGCGGTGATCGATCGGGCGTTGGCCCATCGCGCCTGCCGAGGCCCGGCTGGCGGCCGCGCCGCAGAACGGCGGCGAAGAGCTGCTCGGCCAGACGCAGCCATGCAGGAGGTTTTCAAGCGGATCGCCCTGGTGGCGCCGACCGATTCTTCGGTGCTGATCACCGGCGAAAGCGGCACCGGCAAGGAGCTGGTGGCCCGCGCGATCCATCGCCATTCGGCCCGCAGCAGCGAGCCGTTCGTGCCGATTCACCTGGCTTCGCTCAGCCCGACGCTGGTCGAGAGCGAGCTGTTCGGCCACGTGCGCGGCGCGTTCACCGGGTGCCGAGGATTCGCGGCAGGGGTTGCTCGAGCTGGCCGACGGCGCCACGGTGTTCTTCGACGAGGCCGGCGACATTCCCCCCGGCGTGCAGGTCAAGCTGTTGCGCGTGCTGGAGCAGCACGAAGTGACCCCGGTCGGCAGCGACGGCAGCCCGCGCCACGAGCTTTCGCGTGATCGCCGCCACGAATCGCGACGTCCACGCGGGCGAGGCGTCGCCCTTGCGGCAAGACTTGTTCTATCGGCTGGCGGCGTTCGAGATCGCGCTGCCGCCGTTGCGCGAGCGCGTCGAGGATATCCCGCTGCTAGCCGAGCGGTTCTTGAAGCGGGCGACGCGCGGCACCGGTTCGGCGTCCCGTTTCACGGCCGAAGCGATGGCCGAATTGTGCCGCCGGCGCTGGCCGGGCAACGTCCGCCAGCTTCGCCACGCGGTCGAGCATGGGGCGCTATTGGCCCGCGGCGGGCGCGTGGCCGCCGCGCACCTGCCGCCGCCGGGCGAAATGCCGGCCGCGCCATCGCCTGCCGATCGGCTCGAAGCCGCCGTCTGCGACTGGGCCGACGAGCAGTTGGCCCAAGGCTCGGTCGCCGGGCACCTTTATCAATCTCTCTTGTCGCGCGTCGAGACGCCTTTGTTCGAAACCGTGCTGGCCAGCACCTCCGGCAACCGCGCCGCGGCCGCCGACACGCTAGGCATCCACCGGGCCACGCTGCGCAAGAAGCTCAGCGGCGGCGGCGATGACGCCTGAAAAGGGGGACGGGAGTCGCTTCCTCGTTGATCCGCATCATCCGGCGGCCGGAGAGGACGTAGTAGAGCATCTGCCGCGTCACGACTCGCTTCACTACACCAAGGGATGACAAGAACGACTTCGGGGTTGCAAACTCTTCGTTGTGCCGTCGTGCCGTCGTGGTAGTTTTAAAGCCGGCAAATAACCACAACGACACGACGGCACGACGAAGAGCAAGAATCAACGCACGTTTTGCGTCTGCTAAACCAGCACCGTGTCCTCGTGCTCATAGGCCGGCGCAGCAGCAGCAGAGGAATACGAGCTCCTGGTCGCCGGTGTTGGTGATCTGGTGCTCGGCGCCGGGCGGAATGGCGATCGCGTCGCCCGCCGTTACTTCGGTCGTTTCTTCGTTGATCCGCATCCGGCCGCGGCCGGCGAGGACGTAGTAAATCTCTTCGGTCTGGCGATGATAGTGGGCGGCCGTCGTCACACCCGGCGGCACGCGGGCTTCGGCCAGGCTCTGTTTGCGGATCGACGAGTTGCGATACGCCAGCAGCTCGCGAATTTGCGAGCCGTCCTTCGTCGTGAAGCTGGCCATGCGATCCAGGTTGCGAACGTCCATTGAGGAACTCCTCGCTGGTCGACAAACGGCTTCGTCATCGAATCAAGAACCCGATGGCCCCCCTGGCGCGTGTGCGAAAAATCGCCACCACGGCCGGCGGGTAGCGACGCACGTCCCACTCCTCGGCCCGCGGCAGGCAACTCATGTCGAATCGCTCGTCGGCTTCGACGACCAGCGTGCTCGCCGGCGGGGCCCTTTCGACGAGCGAGCCGAGCATCGCGAGCAGATCGGCCTCGCGCTGGTTATAGAGCACATACGGCGGCGAACAAAACACCACCCAGGGGGTATCGGCGGCCAGATGGTTGCCGGCGACCCAGATGATAGCGTCAGCCGGCTCGATCTGGACGCGATCGGCCACGCCCAGGGCGGCCGCGTTTTGACGCACCAGGTCGGCCGTGGGAAAATGGCGCTCGACGAACGTGGCCCGCCGGGCACCGCGGCTGAGGGCTTCCAGCCCCAGGGCGCCGGTGCCGGCGAACAGGTCGACCGCATGGCTGCCGACGACCGCCGGGCCAACCAGGTTGAACACGGCCTCGCGGACCCGTTCCTTCATGGGGCGGATGTGGGCCTGGCCGCTGTAGGCCAGGCGGCGTCCGCGCATGCTGCCGCCGATGATTCGCAGCTCCGAGGGCTCGCGGCCCGCGAGCGGATCGCGGGGCGGCTTGGAAGCAGGTTTTCGCTGGCGTGCCACGAGGGGGCGGGCCTTCTTGCTGGATGTCACGATTCGTAGGATTACACCGCCGGCCCGCGGACCAGCGCGGGCCGGCGGTTGGAATTTACGCTCCCGTCGAGCACAATATCTCGATTATGCTAGATCGTAGTCAATTGTCCCTTCGCGTGCGGGCCGCCCGCCCTCATTCAGGATTCTGCGCCATGCTTGTTCGCTCGATTCTGGCCGTGGCCTTGGGCCTGGCGCTTGTTTCGGCCGCCGTCGCCGAGGAGGAGGCCAAAACGCCCGCGGCCAAGGCGCCCGCCGCCAAGACGTCCTCGGCCAAAACGCCCGCAACCAAAACCGCCGCGGCCAAGACATCCTCGGCCAAAGCATCGTCCGCCGACGCGGCCCCGGCCGCCGATTTCGCCACGCTCTACAAGGGCTGGAAGCAGCGCGTGGCGCGGATGTACCAGATTCAGCAGCTCTACAAGAACGATGCCTCGGCCGACAAGGAGGCGCTGCTGGCCGAGTTCAACGACATCATGGAAAAGGCCCAGGACGAGCTGCCGCCGGTGCTCGCCGCGGGCGAAAAGGAATACCTGGCGGCCCCCAACAAGAACAAGGAGCTCAACAGCTTTCTGTTCACCAACCTGTTGGGGTTCGTGCAGGCCGACGACTTCGAGAAGGCGGCCAAGCTGGCGCGCCTGCTGACGGAACACGATTTCGAGGCGCCGCAATTCAACCTGCTGGCCGGGGTGAGTTTCTTTGCCGTCAACGACTACGAGAACGCCGAGAAATACTTGAAACTGGCCAACGACAGCCAGCAAATCACTCGCCCCGCGCAGCAGTATCTGGAGCAGATCGAGACCTACAAGGAGAAATGGGCCAAGGAACAGAAGCTGTGCGCGGTCGAGGAAAAAGCGGACAACCTGCCGCGGGTCAAGCTCGAAACGACCCAGGGAGACATTGTCGTCGAACTGTTCGAAAACCAAGCCCCCAATACCGTGGCCAACTTCATCAGCCTCGTCGAGAAGAAGTTTTATGACGGCCTGAGCTTCCACCGCGTGCTGGCCGGTTTCATGGCCCAAACCGGCGATCCCAGTGGCGACGGCAGCGGCGGCCCCGGCTACACGATTCCCGACGAGTGTGTCCAGGAGAACCACCGCGACCATTTTCGCGGCAGCCTCAGCATGGGCAACAACGGCCAACGCGACAGCGGCGGTTCGCAGTTCTTCATCACCTTCCTGCCCACCGGCCACCTGGACGGCAAGCACACCGTGTTTGGCCGCGTGGTCGAGGGCATGGACGTCCTGGCCAAGCTGCGCCGCATCCAGCCGGATCGCGGGGGCCAGCCCGACAAGATCGTTCATGCGACGGTGCTCTCCAAGCGCAAGCATCCCTACCGTCCCATCGTGCGGCCCGACAAGAAGTAGCGGCGCACGAGGCCCGTCCCATTTGCAGGGGACGCCGAACCCGCCACCTGCTAAGCCGCCAGCGGAGGGCCCCGCTAGTTGTCCCGGCGGTTGCTCGCTAGCGCCCCTGTTTTCTGCTAGCTTTGGGGACCTAGCAGGAAAACTAATCGAGCGTCGGCATCGGCGCTTGTCGGCGCGGCCGTGCTAAGTCGTTCTGCTTCACGGGCGTGCGCTGTGCCACTGGTGAAAAACGCCGCTCCGCCGGCCGAAATGCGCCGCTCGGCGCGATGTCAAAAAAATGCTTGACGGGGCCCGGCCGAGCGGCTACCGTAACATGTTCGATTCAAATCTTGCGTTCGTGCTCTATTCAATAAATTCATTAGGGCGCACCGTGTCATGCAATTGAAATCGCTCAAGGTGTTTTGTGACGTCGTCGGATGGCGGAGTTTTTCGCGGGCCGCGGATGAAAACGGCATTTCCCAGTCGGGCGCCAGCCAGGTCGTCAACCAGCTCGAACGCCGCCTGGGAGTCAAGTTGATCGACCGCTCGAAGCGCCCCTTCGTGCTCACCCCCGAGGGCGAAACCTACTACGAAGGCTGCCGCAAACTGGTGCAGCGCTACGACGCGCTGGTCGACCAGGTGCGCACGCTGCACGAGGAGGTCGCAGGCCGCGTGCGCGTGGTCTCGATCTACTCAGTCGGGCTGCACCACATGAACCGCTACTTGCAGAAGTTCCTCAGCCAGTATCCCAAGGCCAACGTGCGCCTCGAATATCAACATCCGCACCGCCTCTACGACGCGATTGAAAAGGATCATGCCGACCTGGGGCTGGTGAGCTACCCGCGCCGTCGCGGACGATCGACGCCATCGGCTGGCGCGAAGAGCCGATGGTGCTGGTCTGTGCGCCGGGCCACCGCCTGGCGGGCCGCCAGACGCTGCCGCTGGAAGAGCTGGCGGGCGAAAAAATGATCGGCTTCGACAGCGATCTGACCATCCGCCGCGAAATCGACCGCGTGCTGCAACTGCACCACGCGGAAGCCACCGTGGCCATGGAATTCGACAATATCGAGACCATCAAGCGCGCCGTCGAAATCGACGCCGGCGTGGCCCTGCTGCCCGAACCCACGGTGCGCCGCGAGGTCGAGGCGGGCACGCTGGTCCAGGTTCCGCTGGCCAGCGACGAGCTGGTGCGGCCGTTGGGCGTCATTCACCGCCGCGGCAAGAAGCTCAGCGCCACGGCGCGGCGATTCATCGAGCTGTTGCGCAGCGAGCCGCAAGACGGCGACGCGGACCCAAGCTCCGCTGCCGAGGCCGCCACCGCCGCCGGCAGCTACCTCGACGTCCGCAACGGCCACGCGCTGGCCGCCGACCCAAGCACCGGCGACAGCCACGCCGTCGCTGGGCACGCCGTCGCCGGGCACGCCGTCGCGGGCACGCCGTCGCTGGGCACGCCGTCGCCGGGCACGCCGCCGCCGGCAATGGACACAAGCGAGCGAACCTCGGACGCGCGGCAAGCGTCGAGGTCGCCGAAGAGGAAGAAGAGGCCGTCGTCAACCAGATCCCGTGACTTCCCTTTCAAAAGCGGCGCCAATCGAACCTTTCGGGCCAGCCATTCCTATCCAGGGGCCAAACGCGTAAGGACATCGTCAGCGCGAAGGAAAACGCCATGCGGCCACTTCAAAAAAACCAGGGCCTGCCGCCGCGGCAAGGCTTGTACGACCCGGCGCTTGAGCACGACGCCTGCGGCGTGGGCTTCGTCGTCGACATGCGCGGCCAGAAAAGCCACGAGATCGTCCGCTCGGGTTTGGAGATTCTCGTCAACCTGACCCACCGGGGCGCATGCGGCTGCGATCCGCTGACTGGCGACGGCGCCGGAATCCTCACGCAAATCCCCCACGAGCTGTTCGCAACCCTGGCCGCCCAGGCCGGCATCACGCTGGGCAAGCCGGGCGACTACGGCATCGGCACCATCTTCCTGCCGCGCGACAAGGCCCAGCGCCGAGCGTGCGAAGCGGCCTTCGAGCGGATCGTCGCCGAAGAAGGACAGACGTTTCTCGGCTGGCGCGACGTGCCGATCGACAATTCGGTGCTGGGCCGCACGGCCCGCGACGTCGAGCCGGTCATCCGCCAGGTGTTCATCGCCCGCGGCGGCACGACCCCCGCGGACATGCTCGAATGGAAGCTGTTCGTCATTCGCAAGCGGCACGCCATCGAGATCGACGACAGCGAACATTCGCAGAAAGACTACTGCTACGTTCCCAGCCTGTCGTCGCGGGTGATCGTCTACAAGGGCCTGCTGCTGGCCGACCAGGTCGAACCGTTCTACGCGGACCTGGCCGATCCGCGCTTCACCAGCGCGCTGGCACTGGTGCACCAACGCTACAGCACGAACACGTTTCCCACCTGGGACCTGGCCCATCCGTTTCGTTACCTGGCGCACAACGGCGAAATCAACACGCTGCGGGGCAACGTCAACTGGATGCATGCCCGCGAAAGCATGTTCGCCAGCGAAAAGTACGGCGCCGACTTGAAGAAGATTTGTCCCGTGTGCATCCCGGGTGCGAGCGACTCGGCCACCTTCGACAATGCGCTCGAGCTGCTGGTGCTCACCGGCCGTTCGCTGCCCGAGGCGATGTCGATGCTGGTGCCCGAGCCCTGGCAAAACCACGAGAGCATGGCCGACGCGCTGAAGGCGTACTACGAGTACCAGTCGTGCCTGTTGGAGCCGTGGGACGGCCCGGCCTCGATGGCCTTTACCGACGGCACGCTGATCGGCGCGGTGCTCGACCGCAATGGGCTGCGCCCCAGCCGCTATTGGGTGACCAAGGGCGGGCTGGTCGTGATGGCCTCGGAGGCCGGCGTGCTCGACATCCCGCCCGACGAAGTCGAGTCGAAGGGGCGGCTGCGCCCGGGCCGCATGTTCCTGGTCGACACGTCGCAGGGCCGCATCATCACCGACGGCGAGATCAAATCGGGCCTGGCCGCCAAGCGTCCCTATCGCCAGTGGCTAGCCGAAAACTTGCTGTCGCTGGCCGATCTGCCGGCCGTGGCCTCGGTCAACGGCCACCTGGAAGAGCCGCTGGTCAAGCTGCAGCGCGTCTTCGGCTACACGCTCGAAGATCTGCGAATCCTCATGGCCCCCATGGCCACGAACGGCCAGGAGCCGATCGGTTCGATGGGCAACGACACGCCCCTGGCCGTGCTCTCCGACCGGCCGCAACTGCTCTACAACTATTTCAAGCAACTGTTCGCCCAGGTGACCAATCCGCCGCTCGACGCGATTCGCGAGGAGATCATCACCTCGCTGGTGACGACGATCGGCTCGGAAGGAAACCTGCTCGAAGAAACGCCCCAGCAATGCCGGCTGTTGCGGCTCGAGCAGCCGATCCTGACCAACACCCAACTGGAGCAGATTCGCCAGTTGGATCTCAACCGCTTGAAGAGCCGCACGCTTTCGACGCTGTTCCCGCGCAGCGCCGGCCCCGAGGGGCTGCGCCGTCGCATGGACGAGCTGCGCCAGGAGGCCTCGCAGGCCATCGCCGACGGGGTCACGCTCCTGATCCTCTCCGACCGCGGCGTGAACGCCGAGATGGTGCCGATCCCGGCGCTGTTGGCCACCAGCGGCGTGCACCATCATCTGGTGCGCGAAGAGAGCCGCACGCGCTGCGGCCTGGTGATCGAAACCGGCGAAGCCCGCGAGGTGCACCACTTTGCCCTGCTCACCGGATTCGGCGCCGGCGCCGTCAACCCCTACCTGGCTTTCAGCACGCTACGGCAGATGCTGGCCGACGGCCAGATTGCCGACACGTTCCGCTACGAAAAGCTGGAGAAGAATTACATCAAGGCCATCGGCAAGGGACTGCTCAAAGTCATGTCGAAGATGGGCATCTCGACGCAGCACAGCTATCGCGGCGCGCAGATCTTCGAAGCCATCGGCCTGAACAGCGCCTTCGTGGGCGAATTCTTTACCCGCACGGCCAGCCGCATCGAGGGGATCGGCATCGAGGCCGTGGCCGAAGAAGCGATTCGCCGCCACGAGCACGCCTACCCGCGCACCGAAGTGCCGCAGACGCTCGACCTGGACGTGGGCGGCCAGTACCAATGGCGGCGCAAGGGCGAGGCCCACATCTTCAGCCCCGACGTCATCGCCCGCTTGCAGCACTCGACGCAGCTCAACAGCCGCGAGGAGTTTCGCAAGTTCTGCCAGTTGATTGACAACCAGCAGCGGCAACTGCTGACCCTGCGGGGCCTGCTGGAGTTGAAACCGGCCGACGTGCCGGTGCCGCTGGACGAAGTCGAGCCGGCCGCCCAGATCGTCAAGCGCTTCGCCACCGGAGCCATGTCGTACGGCTCGATCTCGCGCAAGGCGCACGAGACGCTGGCCATCGCCATGAACCGCATCGGCGGCAAGAGCAATACGGGCGAAGGCGGCGAAGACCCGGTCCGCTTCCAGCCCGACCCCAACGGCGACCGCCGCAGCAGTGCCATCAAGCAAGTGGCCAGCGGCCGTTTCGGCGTCACCAGCGAGTACCTCGTCAGCGCCAAGGAACTACAGATCAAGATGGCCCAGGGCGCCAAGCCGGGCGAAGGCGGCCAACTGCCCGGCCACAAGGTCGACAAGGAGATCGCCCGCATCCGCTACAGCACGCCCGGCGTGGGCTTGATCTCGCCGCCGCCGCACCACGACATCTATTCGATCGAAGACCTCTCGCAGTTGATCCACGACCTCAAAAACGCCAATCGCGATGCCCGCATCTCGGTGAAGCTGGTCGCTGAAATCGGCGTGGGCACGGTGGCCGCGGGCGTGGCCAAGGGCAAATCGGACGTCGTGCTGATCAGCGGCCACGACGGCGGCACCGGCGCCAGCCCGCAAACCTCGATCAAGCATGCCGGCGCCCCGTGGGAGCTGGGCCTGGCCGAGACGCACCAGGTGCTGGTGCTCAACGACTTGCGGGGGCGGATCGTCGTGCAGACCGACGGCCAGTTGCGCACCGCCCGCGACATCGCGATCGCCGCGATGCTGGGCGCCGAAGAGTGGGGCATCGCCACGGCGGCCCTGGTGACGATGGGCTGCATCATGATGCGCAAGTGCCATCTGAACACCTGCCCGGTGGGCATCGCCACGCAAGACCCCGTGTTGCGAAAGAAGTTTGCCGGCCAGCCGGAGCACGTGGTGAACTACTTCTTCCTGTTGGCAGAGGAGCTGCGCGAGATCATGGCCCGGCTCGGCTTCCGCACGATCAACGAGATGGTGGGCCGCGTCGACCGGCTCGATGCGCGGGGCGATCGCCCACTGGAAGGCCCAGGGCCTCGACTTCTCGTCGATCCTGCACAAGCCCCAAGTGCCCGACCACGTGCTGACCTATTGCGCCCAGCCGCAGGATCACGGCCTGGAGCGGTCGCTCGACATGACCCTGCTGCTCGATCTGTGCCGGCCGGCGCTCGAGCGCCAGGAGCCGGTTAAAGTCGACCTGCCGATCCGCAACGTGCATCGCACGGTGGGCACGATCCTCTCCAGCGAAGTCACGAAGCGCTACGGCCGCGGCGGCTTCCAGAACGAGGACACGGTCGAGCTGAACTTCCGCGGCAGCGCCGGTCAAAGCCTGCTGGCCTTTGGCGTTCACGGCGTCACGGCGCGGGTCGAGGGCGACGTGAACGACTACTGCGGCAAGGGCCTTTCCGGCGGCAAGATCATCGTCTATCCGCCCCGCGAAAGCACGTTCGTGCCCGAGGAAAACATCATCGCCGGCAACGTCGTGCTGTATGGCGCCACCAGCGGCGAGCTGTACCTGCGGGGCATCGCCGGCGAGCGGTTCTGCGTGCGCAACAGCGGGGCCAACGCGGTCGTCGAAGGCGTCGGCGACCATGGCTGCGAGTACATGACCGGCGGCCGGGCCGTGATTCTCGGCAAGACCGGGCGCAACTTCGCCGCGGGCATGAGCGGCGGCATCGCCTACGTGCTCGATCTCGACGGCACTTTCCCGCCGCTGGTGAACAAGGAAATGGTCGAGCTGGAAACGCTCGACGAGGCGGCCGATCAGGACACCGTGCTGTCGCTGGTCCGCCGGCACGTCGAATATACCGGCAGCCGACCCGGACGCTGGGTGCTCGACAATTGGCCCCAAGCCATCACGAAATTCGTCAAGGTGATGCCGGCCGACTACAAGCTGGCCTTGAAAAAGCTCGAAGAGGAAGCCCAGGCGATGCGGGATTCGGAAGGTGTCGAGGTGGCCCATGGGTGACCTGCGCGGATTCATGAACCACCCGCGCGCCTACGTGCCCAAAGAGCCCGTGGCCGAGCGGCTGAAGCACTACAACGAGTTCCTCAAGGTGCTGCCGGCCGAGGAACTGCGCACGCAGGGCGCGCGGTGCATGGACTGCGGCATCCCCTTCTGCCACACCGGCTGCCCGCTGGGCAACATCATTCCCGACTGGAACGACCTGGTCTATCGCGACCATTGGCGCGAGGCGATCGAGCGGCTGCACGCCACGAACAACTTTCCCGAGTTCACCGGCCGCGTCTGCCCGGCGCCGTGCGAGGCGGCCTGCGTGTTGGGCATCAACGAAGACCCCGTGGCCATCAAGCAAATCGAAATGTCGATAGCCGATCGGGCCTTCGAGGAAGGTTGGATCGTGCCCGAGCCCCCCGCCTCGCGCAGCGGCAAGCGCGTGGCGGTGGTGGGCAGCGGCCCGGCCGGGCTGGCCGCGGCCCAACAGCTCAACCGCGCCGGCCATCACGTCACCCTCTTCGAGCGCGCCGACCGGCCCGGCGGCCTGCTGATGTACGGCATCCCCGACTTCAAGCTGGAAAAGTTGCGCGTCTGGCGGCGGATCGACCAGATGCGGGCCGAGGGCGTCGAGTTCCGCTGCAACGCCAACGTCGGCGTGAACATGCCCGTGGCCGAATTGCGGCGCGACTATGATGCCCTGCTGTTGACTGGCGGGGCCACGCACGCCCGCGACCTGGCGATTCCGGGCCGCGAGCTGCGAGGCGTTCACTTTGCCATGGAGTTCCTGCCGCAGCAGAACAAGATCAACCAGGGCGACACCGTCGCCGACCAGATCACCGCCACCGGCAAGCACGTGATCGTCATCGGCGGCGGCGACACGGGCAGCGACTGCACGGGCACCTCGAACCGCCAGGGCTGCGCCAGCCTGACCCAGTTCGAATTGTTCCCGCGCCGCCCGACGTGGGCCCGTTCCCCGCGCCAGCCAGCGGCCGGCCGCCAGCCCCTGGCCCTACTGGCCGATCATCTTCCGGACCAGCACCTCGCACGAGGAAGGCTGCGACCGGCAGTTCAGCATCGAGACCAAGGAGTTCCTCGGCGACAAGACCGGCAACGTCCAGGGATTGCGCACGGTGAACATCGAGTGGATCAAGGACGACGCCGGGCGGCAAACCTATCGCGAAGTGCCCGCCAGCGAAAAGGTGTGGCCGGCCCAGCTCGTGTTGCTGGCGATGGGCTTCGTGGGCCCCGAGCGGCGCGGGGCGATCGACGAGCTCGCGCTGGAGCTCGATCCGCGCGGCAACGTCAAGTGCAACGAAGCGTACATGTCGAGCGTCGAGGGCGTGTTCGCCGCCGGCGACATGCGCCGCGGCCAGTCGCTGGTCGTGTGGGCCATTCACGAAGGCCGCGAAGCCGCCCGGGCCATCGACCGCTACCTGATGGGCGTCACGCACCTGCCCAGCGTCAACGCCGGCGACTTCGCCTGGCACTGACGGCCGCGCACGCCAGCATGAAGCCTGGTGTCCCACGGGTGTGCCACTGGCTTTGCCAGTGAATGGAACTGCTCGCGATACCGGCACTGAAAGAGCCAGTGGCCAGCAGAGCATGCTTTGCACTGACGCACGCCCTTGAAATTCACCGTTCACCGCGGGCGGGCACGCGCGTCACTAGCTCGGGCGGCACGCCGCGCAGCGGATCGCTTTCGATCCGCTGCTGATCGGCCAGGCGGCCATCGGTCGGGGCCAGCCGGCGGCGGCGGCGAAACTCGCCCGGCACGTAGGCCGTGGCCGCACCCGGCTCCATCAGCACGATCAGCTCCAGGTCGTCGTCGACGCGGCCGCACAGCGCGGCCCGCAGCAAGTAGTCGAGGCTGTAGTGCTGAGGCGAAAGCCGGTAGCCGCTCACGTGATTGGCCCCCGCGGTGCGAAACCACAGCACGACCGATTCGCTGGGGACGCCCTCGAACGTAAATGTCCCGTTGGCGTCCAGCGGCTGCTGCTGTTCGTCGCCGGCAGTCGAGCGCTCGAGCACGGCCAGCACGTCTGCGGGCCGCTGGCCGTCGGCAAACAGCACCCGCCCCCGCAGCCGATGGCCGGGGTGCAGGTTGAGCTCGGCCACTTCCAGCGTCTGGCGGTCGCCCGGCGCGGTGACGTCGCGGGGAATCGACGCCAGGTGCTGTTCCGCGGGTGAGCCCATGCGAGTGAACAGCCGGAACTCGCCCCCGGGCAGCACGCCCTCGAAGCGGAATCGCCCGGCCTCGTCGGTCGTGTCCTCGTGCGTTTCGGCCAGGGCGCGCCCGGCCGATCGAAGCCACTGAGCACGACGGCCACGCCCGCCACCGGCCGCGCCTTGCGCAGCACGATGCCCGTGATGCTGGCACCCGAGGCGAGCTGCAGGATATTGTCCGCGCCCCGGGGCGGAGGTGAAATTGCTTTTGCTTCATCGTGCCGATGTCACTGACCATCACGGTCACTCGGCTGACCGGTCGGGTGGCGCAAATCGCGAAGTGGCCGTCGTCGTCGGCCCGCACTCGGCGGTCGATCTGGCAATCGCCGGTCTGCGAGCCTTCCAGCGCGAAATCGTCGACCTTCAGCGCCGCGCCGGCGGCCGGCCGGCCATCGGGATGGAGCACGCGCCCGACCACTCGCAGCGCCGGATCGTCGGCCGTGTACAGCCGCACGGTCGTCGGCAGCTCGCAGCGCGGATTGAGCTCGATCGTTTGCGGCAAGTAGCCGGGCGCTTCGACGTACACGTCGTAAAGCCAAACCGGGTCGATGCCGCCGATGGCAAACTGCCCCCCTTCGCGGCTCCGCGTGTGCCGGCCACAGTCGGCGTAGCACCAGGGGCTGGCCAGCGTGGCGCCGGCCCGTGGGCGAGCGCCGACGATCGACACCAGCGCCCCGTCGAGCGGGCGGCCGTCCGGCGCTTTCACGTTGCCAACCAGCGCGTTGGCGACTGGCGGCCCGGCGGCGGACGCCAGCGTCGTCGACAACAGCGCGGCGAGCGCGGCAAACAAAAGGCTTGCGGGCGGGCGGAGCATGAGAGGCATTTTATCGCACCGCCGATCCGGCTGCGACCGCACGGCCGGCGTCTCGACGCCATCCAGGGGACGCCCAACTAAGAGACTTCGCTTGATTGTCAGGGGCAGGCAACGGTGCCCCGGGCGGCTGCGCAGCAGACAGCCGTCGTTTCGCGCTGCTGGACAAGCCCAGCAGTGGCACCCAGCATGAAAGAACGGGGCGGCCGACTACCGCCGGCTGGGGGCGGTTTTCGGCAGCATGTCCATCCGCGACAAGTCATCCTCGGTCACGCCGCTCAAGGGCTGAAGGTCGCGCGCAGTGGGCCCGCGCGCTCCCTGTTGAATCGCCTGGCGCACCACCACGCGCTGTCCGTTTCTCTGCACGACGACCTGCTGGACGATGGCGACGTTGCCCCGAACGACCACGCCAGCGGCCCCGGGCCAGGCGTTCATTGCACCAGCCGCGTAGCGCGGGCCGCTTCCGGGCTCGAACAACACCAGCAATTGTCGATCGTCGTCGACCCAACCGCACAACGTGGCCGCCGTCGGATGGATGCTGTAATTCTTCCGCGAAAGCCGATAGCCGGGCACGGCTTGATTGCCGGAAGTATGGAACGACAACACCACCGATTCCGAGGGGACCGCATCGAAAGAGAACCCCCCGGTGCCGTCGATCGCCGAGCGTTGCAGGTCGCGCACCCGAGTCCGCTCCAGCACGACAATCGCGCCAGGGGGCAGCGGCCGGTTGTCGCTGGTGACGATCTGGCCCGTCAGCCGGTGCGCCGGATGCAGGTTGAGCTCGGCGGCCTCGGTCGTCGCTCCGGAGCGGCCCGAGTGAATGTGCTGGCGATGGGCGAACAAGTTGTGCTTCGCCACGGCCGCCATGGGCACGAACACCTGGCATTCGCGATCGGGATAGACGTGCTCGAACGCATAACGGCCCCGCGCGTCGGTTGTCGCGTACCGCGGCACGGAGATCGCGGTAGCGGAGATGCGTTGAGCCATGCCGACTGTGGGCATCTCCGGCAGCGGCAACAGGGCCACGATTACCCCTTCCATGGGCTGCGCGTCGCGCAGCACGCGACCGCGGACCGTGGCCCCGGCGACGAGCTGCAGCGTGTTGAGCTTCAGCGCCCGGTCACGGGAAACTGCATCTGCGGCACGCAGCCTTCGGCGTCGACGCTCACCGTGACGGTGCCCAGGCGCCGCTGCCGTTGAGCACGAAATGGCCTTCCTTGTCGGTGGCGGCTTCCGAGTCGTAATGGCCGGCGCGCACCGGCGAAGCCACGTTGTTCACCACGACGTGGGCGTCGACGGCCGGCTGGCCCCCGGGCAGCAGCACCAGGCCGAGAATCCGGCTGCGCTCGTCGAACGCTGGCGGCTCGCGCGGCAACACGACGTCCAGGATCGCGCGCGGGACCTTCGGTACGACCGACACCGCCTTGGCCAGGTGGAATTTCGATTCCAGGTAGATCGTGTAGCGCTGATCCATCTGCAGATCGTCGAACCACAGCGTGCCATCGGCACCGGCGACCGCGTGGCGCCCGCAGTCGGGATGGCAGGCCGGGTCGGCCGGCGGCGAGCCCGCAGCGCCGATCACGGGCTCGACCTTGACGATCGAACCCAGCACGGTGGTCAACGGCCGCCGATCGCTCGAATGCACGCGGATGATCACTGCCGGCAGATCGGCCTGGTCGGCGTTCGAGCGGTCCGCGGGCGCTGGGCCAGGACCGCAGGCAGCCAAGCCGCAGCCAGCGCCATCGCGACGGGCCCCACGATCGGCCTGCCCTGTGCAACCGCCATTCGACGGGGCCTCCTCTGCCGACCCCCTGCCAAACCCTTAAGGGGATTTTGCCGTAAAAAGCTTGGGACGATCGTGGACGGCGGAGCTGCCGATTTTCAAATGTCCGAGTCGCCCCCCAGCCCCGTCAAGCATTTTATCCGCCGCGGGCAGTGGGGTCGAAGCCTTTCAGCCGCCAGGGCCGAAAAGTACCAAAATAACGATTCTGCAGGTGACTCAAAGATGGCCGGCTACGTAGTATGGAAAAATCACGTGAAGAAAATCGACTGTCCCCGTCGAATACAATCGTAGTGGAACAGACGTCGTCGGCCCGCTTTGGGCAAAAGGCCCAGCCGCGACGAAATCAGATCGCGACGGCAGGCGAGCTATGAACGAGGCAACAGGCGGGGCGATGTCGGTGTTGGCGATCGACGAGGAGTCGGAAATCCTCAGTCGGATTGCCGACATCCTCGGCGAGGCAGGCTACACCTGCCAATGTGCCGCGCGATGCCGATTCCGCGCAAAAAGCAACCTCGCTTCACCAGCCCGATCTGATCATTGCCAACGTGAACCTCGGCGGCCGCAGCGGCCGTTCGGTTTGCGACGAGCTCAAGGAGCTGGCCGGCATTTGCGACGTGCCGGTGATGTTTCTTTCGGCGGCGCAAGTGCCCGACGTGGTTCGCCGGCAGCAGCCCAACGGCGACGGGGTCTATTTCCTGCGCAAGCCGTTCAACGCCAGCGTGCTGGTGCAACTGGTCGAGAAGTCGCGGCGGCTCAATCCGCTGCGGCCGCCCGTGGCCGGCTCGCCGGCTCCCCGCAATGCCGAGCCGCCCAAATCGGCTTCGCCGCGCCGGCTCTTTTCGCGCGACCGTCCTGTCGGCCAAGTCGCGCCCACGGCGACCGCCGCTTCCTCCCGCCAGGCGATCGGGCCCACCCGCCACGCGGCATTTCCGCCGTGCGGTCCCTTGGATTTGACGCTCCGACCACTCGCCCGATAATGGCACTAGCGAGGCGCCTGGCAGCGACAGCCCGCCGCGCCCAGGGCCTGCAGCAATCCTTCAACAGCCGTGCCATCTTTCTCCGAGGAGCACGATCATGGAAACACTGACCAGCGAACAATTGACCGGCAAGAAGTGCGTTCCGTGCGAGGGGGGCGTGGCGAAGTACACGCTCGACGAGGCCCAGCGCAATTGGCAAGGCTCAGCGGCTGGAAGCTCGTGCACGACAACCAGCGGATCCGCAAATCGTGGGTCGTGCAGCATTTCATGGCAGGCATCGACTTTTTCAATCGCGTGGCCCAAGTGGCCGAGGACGAAGGCCACCATCCCGACCTGCACCTGGAAGGGTACCGCAACGTGGCCATCGAGATTTACACGCACGCCATCGGCGGCCTGTCGGAAAACGATTTCATTCTGGCCGCCAAAATCGACCGGCTGCCGGTAGCTCTCAAGAAATAGTCCCCCTGGGCGCCGCCTGCCTGACAGCCCCCCCCCGATTCCGCTGACAGCTATGTGTCATTGGGGGTAAAAACTCCGTTGACAAGTGGTCGCGAATTCGGGAAAGTACCCCCGCGAATGGGCCATTCGTCCTGAATGGTCCCTCCGCACCTGGTTTCTCGTCACCCGGCCGTCGGTCTGGCGGCCATATTCCAACCTGGCACCCGCGGGCGCAGCGCGTCATGTTCTGGGCAATCACCTTCCGAACGGGCGAAACGGTTCGCGATCTCAAGCTGGGACAGATCTGGACCGTTGTCGGCGAAGACGGCGCCGGCGGCTTCTACATCGAGCGCAACGGCGTCCGCGCCTCGGCCGCGGCGACCGACCTGGAGCGCTGCGATCTGCCCAGCCCCTGGCAGAGCCCCTTTACGATATAGGGTTACGCCGTCGCTTCGTCCCTGGTGGCACTGGCATCTCGCCAGTGCGTCGGCTGTCGCGCGTTGTCTCCGCACTGGCAAGACGCCAGTGCCACGCCGATCGAAACCGCGCCGCCCGTCACGCCACGACGTAGCGAATCGGCGGGTTCTCTTCGCGCTGGTACTCGTCGAGATTCGCGATCGACAGCTTGCCGTGCTGGTAGAGATACTCGACGTGGGCTGCCACCTCTTCGAGCGCCAACAGCACGTGGAATCCGCGCACGTGGGTGTAGAGCTGCCGGGAGATCTGATCCATCGTCAGGGGCTCGCGCGATTCGCGGATGACGGCCAGCACCTTGTCGAGCTTGCGGCGGTGGCCGTCGCGGATTTCGCCCACGCGTTTGTAGACGTCCGTGATCGGCTGCCCGTGGCCCCCCAGCGCAGCTCGACGCCTTCGAAGCGTCCGATCTTGTCGAGCGATTGCAGGTAGTGACCCAGGCCCGTATAGGGCGTGATGCTTTCGGGGGCCTGATGAGGCGAGATTTCCGGCAGCACGTGGTCGGCCGTGAACAGCACCTCGCCCAGCGCGATGCAGACCTGACCCGGGCAGTGGCCGGGGGTGTGGACGAACCGCAACCCGTCCAGCTCCTGGCCGTCGACCAGCGTGCGGCTCGACCGGCAGGCTGTGGACGTTCTTCTTCGAGAATCCGTAGACGTCCATGAAGCCGCCGAGCAGGTCGCCGCTGACGCCGGCTTCCTGCAGGAAGCGGCGGATGGCCTTTTTGGCCACGGCCACGCGCTCGTCGAACCCGGTCAGAATTCGCACGTCGAGCTCGTGAATCGCGATTTCCGCCCGCGGCGCTCGTTCGTGAAGAAACGCCAGCCCGCCGAAGTGATCGATGTGTCCGTGGGTGATGATGATCCGCCGCACGTCGGCCAGCGTGGCCGTCTCGTCGAACTCGCCGCGGACCCGTTCCAGGCCGGCGAGCAACTGTTCGTTGGCGGCTCCGAAGCCGCTGCCGGCGTCGATGATCGTCGGCTCGCCGGCTTCGAGCAGCAGATAGACATGGACTGCCAGACCCGGAAACGCCTCGCACGTGATGCGGTAAATCCGCGCCCCGCCGGCCGCGTCGAAGCGACGCACCTCGGGCAAGACCGGTTTCTCTTGGGCCATGCGGACCTCGTCGGAATGGCTGGCAGTCGGCCGCGCCGGCCAACGGGCCGCGCGTGCGGCCTGGCAGGCAGCGGCGGTTATCGCGGGCCCATTATAACGCCGGCCGCCAGGGGCTGCTCGACTCTTCGTGCGGAGCCCGCGCCGACTCGAGCAGAGCGATCAATTGCCGCAGCTCTTCCTCGGAAAGGTGCCCCAACTGGTGCACGTGGCAGGCGCGCACCTGCTGGTCGAGATCCGTGAGCAGGCCACGGCCGGCGGCTGTCAGCCCGATCAGCACGACGCGGCGGTTATCGCTGGGGCGCTCGCGTTCGATCGAGCCCGCGCTCTTCGAGCTTGTCGAGCAGCCGCGTGATGTCGGGAGCGCGCGAGACCAGCCGGGCCGCCAAGGCCAAGGTGGCCAGCTTGCGCCCTCCTTCACCGCGCAGCAGGCGCAGGGCGTTGTACTGCTGCGGCGTCAGATCGTAGCGGCTGAAGAGCGACTCTTCGAGCTGGTGCAGGCGATCGTAGGTCCGCCAGAGGTTGAGAAAGGCCTCTTGCTCGAGCGAGTCGAAATGGCGCTGGGTCTTGCTGGGAAGGCGGTCGGCGGGCTGTTCGGCAGAGCTCATGCCTGCCATGCTACCTTGCCGCGGCGTCGATTTCCAAGCCCGGCTCTTCAGCAGCCGTTTGAAGCGTCCTGTGGCCGGGGATCCGTGACCCCGGTGAGGTGACCCCGGGGCAAAGCGATCCAAGGAACTTCCCGCCGATCACCAGCCTCGCAGAGGCCGGCTACAGAGCCTGCGGAGCTCAGGCGAACAGCTCGTCGACCGGCTTGCCGCCGTCGACGATCTTGATCGGGCGGCCGTTGGGCGCGATGTTCTCGAGCTTGGGGTTGATCTTCAGGCTCTGACAGAAGCTTTGGAACAGATCGGCCACGCCGACCGGCCGATCGGTCACTTCGCCGCCGGCTTCGTCGGTCTTGCCGATCACTTGCCCGCCGCGCGTTCCGCCGCCGGCCACCACGACGTTGAACGCCTTGGGATAATGGTCGCGGCCGGCGCGGGGATTGATCTTCGGCGTGCGGCCGAATTCGCCCATCCACACCACGAGCGTCGTGTCGAGCAGACCGCGCTGCTTGAGGTCCTTGAGCAGGTAGGCCATCGGGCCGTCGATCTGCGAGGCCAGCTCTTTGGTGCGCGGGAAGTTGTCGAGGTGCGTATCCCAGCCGTTGACGACGATCTCGACGCAGGGAACGCCCGTCTCGACTAGCCGCCGGGCCAGCAGGCAGCCGAGGCCGAACTGGCCGTCGCCATAGCCCTCGCGGATTTCGCTCGACTCGTGATCGAGATCGAACGCCTTCATCTGCGAGCTCTGGATCATCCGCGAAGCCTTGGTGTAGAGCTTCTGATGCTCCGAGACTTCTTGCTTGGCGTTGCTGTTGACCGCGGTATGTTCCAGGCTGCCGAGCAGGCCCAGGCGCCGGTTGTAGCGCGCCAGGTCGGTGGTCGGTTCGGCGTTGGTCGGCAGCTTGCCGGCCACGGGCATCAGAAACGGATCATACTCGACCCCCAAAATGCCGCCGCCCGAGGAGTTTTGCAGCCGGCCGCCGATGCGCACGAACGCGGGCAGCTCCAAGTCGGCATGCGGAAGCTGCTGGCTGACGATCGAGCCGAAGGTCGGATACTTGACGCTGGCCGTGGGCAGGTAGCCGGTGTGCATCAGGTACGTGGCCCGCGGGTGGCTGCCTTCCTTGCTCGACATGGAGCGGATGATGGCGGCCTCGTGCATCATCTTGGCGAACTCGGGGTAGTATTCGCAGATTTCGATGCCGGGAACCGAGGTGCTAATGGCTTTGACTTCGCCGCCGTTGGGATGATCGGGCTTGGGGCTAAAGGTTTCGAAGTGGCTGGGTCCGCCCTGCATCCACAGCAGGATGCAGGCCCGGCCGCGCTGGCGAATTTGCGGGGCCTCGAAGGCCACCAGCTCGCGCCAACTGAGCGTGCCGGCGGCCACGCTGGCGGCCGTGATGCCGCGGAGGAAGTCGCGCCGGCCAATCGTGCCGCCGCGTCCGAACTGCACTTCCATTTGATGCCGCAGATGCAGGCTCATGTCAGGCTCCTCGTGATTGTTCCCCAGGGGCGCCGCGCGATCGCGGCGCCGTGTTTGCCAGGGCGGTGTGTTTTTATTTGCGGTGCAGGAATTCGGTCGAGTTGACCAATGCCCAGAGCACGTCCTCGAAGGCTTCGGCCCGCTTGCCGACCTTGCCGACGTAATCGAGGCAAGTCTTGACTTCCTCGTCCGATGGCTCGCGGCCCAGCGAGCGCAGGTACAGCTCTTCGACGACGCCGCGATCGTCATCGGTTTCCTTGAGCAGCTTGCCCAAGGCCGTGTTGGGCTGGTTGCCGGCCAGGCCGCGGCTGATCGCCGGGCCGTTCATCAGCATCAGCGCCTGCGGGATCGAGCTGACCACTTCGTCGCGCCGCTCGCTCGGATCGTAGCCGAACGTGGCGTTCATCTGGCCCCGCGGGCCGGCCAGCGCGGCGCGATAATCGTTCTTGCCCCCACGTTTTTCCAGTGCCGCTTCGTCGAAGCCCATCACTTCGGACAGCGAATTGAACAGTTGATCGGCCCGCAGCCGCTGCGGACAGTTGGCCGCGAACGGCGCCTCACCCTCTTCGTAGCGCGAGCGGCTGTCGCGCTGATAGGCTTGGGTGGCCGTGATCACGCGCATCAGCCATTTAACGTCATAGCCGCTGCCGGCGAAGCGCTCGGCCAGGAAATTGAGCGTGTTGGGCGCCGAACAGGCCCGGTCGGGCCCCATGTCGTCGACCGGCTCGTAAAAGCCGTGGCCCACCAGCTCGGCCCACATGCGGTTGACGAAGGCCTTGGCGAACCAACGATCGTTGCGGCTGGTGATCCATTCGGCGATCTTCTCGCGGCGCTCCTCGTCCGTCGCGCCGACGGCCAGCTTCTGGCCGGTCACGAAGAACACGGGCCGCATCAGCTTGCCTTCCTCCTCCGGATGCTTCAGGTCGGGCATGCGGTGCTCGAGATGGCCTCGCTTGGGCTTGTTCTTGGCCTTGTCCGGCCGCTCGCGATCGACCGACACGATTTCAAACGAGCGCTTCTCGCCCTGGCGCACCGTCCGCACGGCCATCCGCGGAAAGAAGGCCGCCAGCTCGTGAAACTGCTCGCGCTTCCAGCGGTCGGTCGGGTGATTGTGGCACTGGGCACATTGAATCTGGATGCCCAGAAAGATTCGCGAGATTTCGGCCGTGGTGTCTTCGGGGCTGGCCATCTGGGCCATGATCAACGCGGTAGCGCCCTCCTCGCGGACGTCGCCCTTGGCCGTGATGAATTTCTTGGCAATCTCGTTCCAGCGCTCGTCGCCGTTAAAGGCTTCGCTGAGCATCTTCACCACCGCCGGGCCCGCGATCAACGAGCGGTCTTCGCTGCGGCGATAAAAGATCACGTCGCGCCAGTAGCGGGCCCAGTTCTCGCCGAACTTGTCGTTGGCCAACAGCCGATCAACGGCCGTGACGCGCTTGTCGCTCGACGTGTCGAGACTGAACAACGTGATGTCTTCGGGCGTGGGGGCGTGGCCGATCAGGTCGAGCGAGGCGCGGCGCAGAAACGTCTGATCATCGGCCAGGGCCGTCAGGGCGTGGGGCGTGCCCTCGGAGCCGCCGAACAGCTCCTTGGCCAGCAGCTCGTCGACGTGCTGGGCCGCGTCGGCCGGCTGCATGCCCGCCGCCAGAGCCCAATTGGTCAACAGCACGATCGCCCAGCCGCTCAATGCCACACCACGCCACCCAGCCATGGGAACGCCCTCATATGTGATGGTCAAAACCTGTCCGCGCCAGCCCTTCATCAAGAATACCGTCTTGCACACCCATTCAACACCGCATTGGGCCGGCTAGTTCCGCTGCCGACCAGACGCCACGCGTTGACCTGAGGCATCGCGCGGCCCCGGTCAGTCGTTGCATTTTCGCCACCTTGTGGCCGCCGCCACCTGCCGCCCGACCCTCGAAAACGGCTGCGAGCACGGGTCTTAGGCGAAAGGCCGCTTGCGGCGCGGGCAGCAGTCCTGCTGGGCATCGGGCTTGCATCGTTGTTGGATCGCTGCCCTGACCCCGCCCCCCATCGGCCGTAAAGCTGCTGCGACCCCGCGGCGCCTAACGCATGCTCGTCGTCCACGAGATCAATCATTGCAACGACCTGGCTGGTTTTGCCGAACAGTGGAACGCGCTGGCCGCGCAGACGCCGGAGGCCTCGTTTTTTCAGACGTTCGACTGGTTCGACGCCTACTGGAGCCACTTTGGCGCCGCTGGGCGACTGCGCGTGCTGGTCGTCGAGAGTGGCCGGCGGATCGTGGGCATCCTGCCCTTGGTGGTGCGCAAACGGCCGCGCTTCCCAGCGCTTCGCGTGTTGGGGTACCCGCTCGACGATTGGGGAAGCTTCTACGGCCCGATCGGCCCGGACCCGTCGTTGACGCTGGCAGCGGGCTTGGACCACATCGGCCGCACGCCGCGCGATTGGGACGCGATCGAAATGGCGTGGATCGACGCGCTGGGAACCGACCAGGGCCGCACCCGGCAGGCCCTCGAGGCGGCGCACCTGGCCGTGCTGGCCGAGCCGCGCGCGACCAGCGCACTGGTCGACCTTTCGCCACATGGCGATTGGGCCGGCTATTGGGGCTCGCGATCGAGCCACTGGCGAACCAACGTCCGCCGTTCGGAAAAGAAGCTGTCCGCGCAAGGCCCCTTGCGCTTCGTTCGCCATCGTCCCGCCCGGGCGCGCGCCGGCCAGGCCGACCCGCGCTGGGATCTGTACGAAACGTGCGAGCGGCTCGCCGAGGCGAGCTGGCAAGGAGCCTCCCAGACCGGCACGACGTTGAGCCACGCCGCCATTCGCCCCTTTTTGCACACCTGCCATGCCCGCGCCGCCGAGGCCGCCGCGCTCGACATGAACCTGCTCTATGTCGGCGGTCGAGCAGTGGCCTTCAACTATGCTTATCATTTCGGGGGCCGCGTCTTCGGCTTGCGGACCGGCTATGACCGATGTCCAGAGCTGGCCGGGGCCGGCAGCGTGCTGCAAGCGCGCATGATCGAAGACTCGTTCCAACGCGGCGATCGGCGCGATGATCTTGGGCCCGATTACCTCGCGTGCAAGCGGCACTGGCTGAGCGAAACCCGCACGGCCTGGCGCTACACGCACTTCGCGCCCGGCGCTCCGTTGGCCCAGTTGATGCGGGCGCGGCGTACGGCCAAGCGCTGGCTGGCGGCTGGGGCCTAGCAGACCGTTGAAAAATGCCTTCGTGGCATTTTTCAACCTCGCGAAGTGCGGAGCAAAGCTCCGCACCGCTCGCAAAATAACGACTTACGTCGCTATTTTGGGATCGCATCCCTGCGATCACGCAGCCTGTTGAATACTTCAACGGCTGCTAGTCGTCGATGCGCGACGTCCGAGAATAGCGGCCGCGGCGGCCATAGTAGGGCATCCGCCCTTGCAGGCCCCGATCGCCCTCGACGAAGAACCGCCCGCCGAGCAGGCGGTAGAAGAACAGCAGGCTGAACGCGCCGAGCGTGGCCACCACGAAGCCCAACGGGCTGATGGGGGTGATCCGCTCGCCGTTGCTGAAATACATCAGCACGCTGCAGCCGATCACGGTGCCGCCCACGCCCATGGCCAGCGTGGCGACCGCTCCGCCCGGGTCGCGGCCGGGCATGATGGCCTTGGCCATCAGGCCAACCATCGTGCCGAAGCCGACCCACACCAGAATGTCGTTGGCCCAGCGCTGGGCGGTTTCGGTCAACTGCAGATCCATCATGCGACTCGAAATTCTTGGGGCGAAGCCCGGGCCGCGGGCCTGGAAAAAAAGCGTAAAAAAATCCCCCCGGCCGCTGACGCTCGAACTCGCGCACCCAACGTTCGTTGGGCCGCGGCATCTCAAACGTCAGCCGCCGAGGGCGTCGTCCCCCCACAACGCCACGACGACTCGTCGACCGGCGTGCACGAATCTGCTTCGGCACACGCCGAGCGCGCAAGCCAGCTCGGGCTGTCGTGGCGTTCGACGAAACTCCGCGTGCGGCGTTGCGCGCGGCCGCCAGGGCCGCCGCGCCGCACCGCACTGTTTTCCCACGTAAGCTGTTACCTTGCTTCCTCCGCCTTGCTCTCGGTGAAGGCCTTTTGGGCCGCGGCCTCGCGCGACAATTTGAATTCGGGTCCCGGCGGGAAGTACTGGATGTCGTCCAGTTGATAATAGGCGCTGGGGAGCGTTTGGCCACCGACGTCGACCTGGCAGCCGGTCAGGCCCAAGCTCGCGCACAGCCCCACGCTATACAGCGTGCCGCCGCCACGATTGCCTCCGCTGGTGTGTCTGACGCATCGCCCGCTTCCTCCGTGAAACCCGGCGCCCCGGCGGCAGCGGTCGTCGAGCGGCGCGAAGCGTCGCCGCTTGGGCCCAGCCGACCGACAAACCCGCCGCGGCCGCTACAATCCGCACCACGGTTATCGGCCAACCGAATCGGCAGACTTTCAGGGCATTGGAAAAGTTTTCGGATTTCGCCCAAACCTGCGGCGGTGCGCGCCGCCGTCGGATATTTTGCCCGCGCGTTCGAGGGCAAATTGCTTGCAGTCGTGCGCTCAAACTGGGAAAATTAGATAATCGCCCCCCGGCTGTGCCGCAGCGCAACATGCCAGTGCTGCTGGCAACTGCTGGCAAACGGGGATGGCGGCTGGCCAGCGGTTCGAGAGGCCAGCATTTGAAAAAAATCGGAACGGCTCAGGGGTGCCCGGCGGGCTTACCAAGTCCTGGCCTGGCGCGTGGGTGGATACAATGAAACTGCTGGACATGCCAGCAGTCGCACCCCTTTTTCGACGAGCTCGCTTTTTTCGACGAGCTCGCTGGGCGGCGGGAGTTATGGCCATGCTCCAAAGCGCTCGAGGCCGCCGGTGGCTGCCGTGTCTGGGGACCCTGGTCGTGGCGGCGCTGGTGCTGGCCCGCCCCGACGCGGCCCACGCGCAAGTCGCGCCGGGCGACACGCTGCCGACGCGATTCTACTTCACCACGCTGCCGCTGCAGTACGACGGCGACTACCGCAGCGCGCTTGCCGGGTTTCTCAGCGAAGAGCGCGGCGCGATCAAGTTCGGCACCTCGCTGTGGATCGACTCGATCTGCTTCTACACGATGGCCGGCGAGGCCTACTATCAGCTCGGCCAACTCACGCAGGCGCTGGCCAGCTACGACACGGCGCTGAAGCTTTACCTGGATAATACGAACTGGATGATGCGCGTGCAGTTTCCCGCCGCCATCATTCCGGCCACGGTGGGCACGCTGCGCGCGCGCCCTGGGGACAGAGTCGCCGCGGCACGCATGTGGGACGGTTCGACGAAACCTACATGATGACGCAGGGCCAGATCAACAATAACGCCGCGTTCATCCAGGGGGGCGTCGTGCGGCCCGCGACGATGTTTCCCGCCCACGTCGCCGAAATCGTCCGCTGCACGGCCCTGGCCATCCGCCGTCGCAAGGAAATCCTCGGCCCGCTGTGCCGCTTCGATCCGATCACGGTCGACGTGGTCGAGGCGCTGTCGCGCCGACCCGGCGTGCCGAACCATTGGTCGCAAGCCTGGATCGACGTCGAGCTGGGCTGCGCTCTGGCCGCCGCCGGCGAACTGGCCCAAGCCAAGACCACCTTGCTGCGCTCGCTGATCGTGGGCGGCGAGTTCGATCACCCGCTGACCAGCACGGCGCTGGTCGAGCTGGGCAAGTTGTCGCTAGAGACCGCCGATTTCGCGGCGGCCCGCGGCTACTTCCAGGAAGCCACGTTCGTTTGCGTCAACTACCCGAATCCCAGCGTCATGGAAGAGGCGTTCCGCCTGGGGCTGCTCGCGCACTTGCTGTTGAATCAGAAGGAGCCGTATCCGGGGCTCTTGCCGGCGGCCAACTGGGCGCGCGCCAACAACTATCGGCATCTGCAGGCCTCGCTGCTGCTGTCGGCGGCCGAAAGCCTGCTGGCGCTGCGCGACACGGCCGACGCCACGGCGCTGCTGGGAACAGCCCGCTCGCTCGTGGGTCGCAGCGACCTGTCGATCAGCCAGCTCGGTGCGCGGATGAATTACCTGACCTCGGTCGCCGCTTACCAGGCCGGCAACGAGGCCGCCGGCACGCAAGCGCTGGCCACGGCCCTGGCCTTTCAAAAAAATGCCTCGCCGTGGACGTTCCAGATCGCCCTGGCCGACAGCCGTTATCTGAACGGCGACCTGAGCGACCGCGTCGGCATGTCGCTCTACGAGGGGCTATTGCGCGATCCCGGCGCGGGCGACTGGGCCTGGAGCCCGCTCGACTGCCTGGCGATGCTCACCACGCCCCACGACGCGCCGCTGGAACATTGGTTCGAGGCGGTGATCAAGCACACCAAGCAGCAGGACCTGGCGCTGGAGATCACCGACCGCGCGCGGCGCCACCGCTTCTACAACACGCTGCCGCTGGGCGGAAGGCTCACCTCGCTGCCGCTGGGTGCTGGAAGGCCCGCTCGAGCTGCTGGGCGAAAACGGTCTGACGCAGCGTCAGAATCTGTTGTCCCGCTATCCGCACTACGCCGAGCTCGCCCAGGAAGCGGCCAAGCTGCGCACCGGCCTGGCGGCCATGCCCTTGGTCGATCCGGCCTTGCCGGGCCGGCGCGAGCAGGCGGCCCAGTTGGCGCGGCTGGCCGAGATCAGCGACGTCCAGGAGGCGATCCTCCACGAAATCGCCGTCCGCCGCGAACCGGCCGACATGCTCTTTCCGCCGCAGCGCACGACGCGCGACGTGCAAGCCAGCCTGCCCGAAGGGCAGGTGCTGATGTCCTTCTTCGCCACCAGCCGCAACCTCTACGGCTTCCTGTACGCGCACGACAAGTACGCCGCCTGGCAGGTACAGTCGCCGGCCCTGCTGCAAAAACAGATCGCGCAGCTGCTGCGCGAGATCGGCAACTTCGACGCGAACCACGAGGTCCCCCCGGCCGACCTGGATAAAACGAGCTGGCGCGCGACCGGCTCGAAAATCGTCAGCCTGCTGCTCGAGCGCTCGGGCGTCGACCTGGCCGGCAACTTCGAAGAGATCGCCATCGTGCCCGACGGCGTGCTCTGGTATCTGCCGTTCGAGGCGCTGCCGATCGGCAAACCCGAACGGCAGAAGCTGCTGATCTCGCAAGCCCGCGTGCGCGATGCGCCCACCGTGGGCCTGGCGGTTCCCTATCGCGGCGGGCACAAGCCGCACCCGCGGGTCGGCATCGTGGTGGGCAAGCTCCATCCGCGCCAGGACGAAGCGGCATCCGCGGCGGGCGTCGACGAGCTGACCCGCGCCGTCGACGCCGGACCGCCGCTGCCGCGCTCGCTGCCGGCGGCTTCGAATATCTATCGCATGCTCGTCGACGAATTGATCGTGCTCGACGACATCACCGCCTCGGGAGGCCCTTACGACTGGGCACCGATTCCCGCTGCCGAGCGCGGTAAAAGCGGCGCCGCTGGCCAGCTGGCTCGACCTTCCCTGGGGCGGGCCCGAGCAAGTCCTTTTGCCCGGCTTCCACACGGCAGCCGAGACGGCGCTGCGCCGCGGCCACGCCGGCGGCCAGGAGCTGTTTCTGTCGCTCACGGGCCTGCTGGCCAGCGGCACGCGAACCGTCTTCATCAGCCGCTGGCGCAATGGAGGCCCCGCCGGTCTGGAGGTCGTTCGCGAACTGGCCCAGGAGCTACCCCACATCAGCCCGGCCGAAGCCTGGCAGCGGGCGGTGCGGGTGGCCGTCAACACGCCGCTCGACGTCGAGCATGAACCGCGGATCAAGAAGAACCTGCCCGCCGGCGACCCCCGCAATGCCGATCATCCGCTGTTTTGGGCCGGCTACATGCTGGTCGATTCGGGCATGCTGGATCCGGACGAGGCCAACGAGCTAGCGTTGCCGGGCAAACCCGCCCGCCGGGCGAAAGGCCCGCAACTGGCCAATCCGGGGCTGGCACCGGGCGTACCCGGCAGGGCGCCGCCCGCTGGCGGTCCGCGCGTCGAACCCCCTGCCGCGCAATTCCCGGGCGCCCAGCCGCCCGGCGCAGCCGATGGCCAGCCGCCTGAAGCGGCCGACGTGGAGCCCGCGGTGGACGAACCCGCTGCCAAGGCCGGCAAACGCGGCCGCTCGGCGCCGCGCCACGAAGAAGCCGCCCGCCCGCTCGAAGCCGCCCCGCACGGCCAACGACGGCTGACCGCGGCGCGCTTGCGAGCCACGGCAACCCCTTGCCGATAAGCGTTTGGCCCGGACCCCTCTGTTTGGCCAAGTCGAAAGCCGCCCGACCGCTTATAATCGTAGTGGCGTACGCGCGTAGCACTCGCCATAACCCGGTCAACGCGCGCGGTGTCTCGCTAGTCTTTGCCGCGCACGACGTTCACGCCTCCACGAATTTGTCTCGTTCTGCGCTGCCTGGCGGAGGCGCCGGAGGAAACCATTCGACGATGGCAGCAACGACGGATAGTCGGGTCGATTTGCGACCTTATGGGCTGACGGTTTACGACATCCTGTGCAATCCGCCCGTGGCGTTGCTCTACGAGCACGGCGTAGCCCTCGATGGCGAGGTGATCACGGCCGCCGGGGCGCTGGCCGCCTTGTCGGGCGCGAAGACGGGCCGCTCGCCGCGCGACAAGCGGATCGTCGATCACGGCCGCGCGGACGCCGACGTCTGGTGGGGCCCGGTCAATTTCAAGCTGCCCGCCGATTCGTTCACGGCGCGAAGCGCCAGGCGGTCAGCTTTCTCAACAAGCAGCCGCGGCTGTACGTCATCGATGGCTATGCTGGCTGGGACGTGCGCCGGCGTGTGAAGGTTCGCGTCATTTGCGCGCGGCCTTACCATGCGCTGTTCATGTGGAACATGCTCATCCGGCCGTCGGCCGACGAGCTGGCCTCGTTTGGCCAGCCCGACTACGTGATCTACAACGCCGGCCCCGCGGAGGCCGATCCGGCCACGCCGGGCGTGAACTCGCCGACCAGCGTGAGCCTCGACCTGGCGGGCGGCGAGTTCGTGATCCTGGGCACCGAATATGCCGGCGAAATGAAGAAGGCGATCTTCACGCTGATGCACTACCTGATGCCGCGCCAGGGCGTGCTCAGCATGCACTGCGCCGCCAACGAAGGCGCCGATGGCGACGTGTCGCTGTTCTTCGGACTCTCGGGCACCGGCAAGACCACGCTCTCGACCGATCCGGCCCGCAAGCTGATCGGCGACGACGAACACTGCTGGAGCGACGACGGCGTGTTCAATATCGAAGGGGGTTGCTACGCCAAGTGCATCAAGCTCTCGCGCGAGCGCGAGCCGCAGATTTACGACGCCATCCGCTTCGGCGCCGTGCTGGAAAACACGGTCGTCGATCCGGAAACCCGGCAAGTCGATTTCGACGACTCGCGGCTGACCGAGAACACGCGGGCCGCCTACCCGATCGACTACATTCCCAACGCCAAGATTCCCTGCGTGGCCGGCCACCCCTCGAACGTGGTCCTCTTGACGTGCGATGCCTTCGGCGTGCTGCCGCCGGTGAGCCGCCTGTCGCCCGAACAGGCCATGTACCACTTCATCAGCGGCTACACGGCCAAGGTGGCCGGCACGGAAGTGGGCGTTGTCGAGCCGGAGGTGACGTTTTCGGCCTGCTTCGGGGCGGCGTTTCTCGTCTATCATCCCACGCGCTACGCCGAGATGCTGGCCGAGCGGCTGCGGACCTATCGGGCCCAAGCCTGGCTGGTCAACACCGGCTGGTCGGGAGGTGCGTACGGCGCGGGCCGGCGGATCAACCTGGCGCACACGCGGGCCATCATCGACGCGATCCACCGCGGCACGATCATCGACGCGCCCTCGGAGCAGGACGACATCTTCGGCCTGACAATCCCCTTGGTCGTGCCGGGGGTGCCCGGCGACATCCTGCGTCCCGAGCGGGCCTGGAGCGACCGGGCCGCCTTCCGCCGCACGGCCGAAAAGCTGGCCCGCTTGTTCCACGAGAACTTCCGTCCCTACGCCGCCGCCGCCAGCGAAGCCACCCGCAACGCCGGACCCAGAAAGCCGCTGGCTGCCAAGGCGTAGAGATGGGCCTCACTCCTTCTCCAACTGCTTCTTCGCCGCGTCGATCTCTTTCTGTTTCGCTTCGTCGACTTTGGGCGGCTCCAGGTCGAGCGATTCCAGCTTGCGGACGATGATGTCGGCCACCGCGGCATGGGCGAACCATTTGTGGTCGGCGGGGATCACGTGCCAGGGGGCGTGCTTCGTGCTCGTGTTGCTCAGCATGTCTTCGTAGGCGTCGATGTAGGCGTCCCAATACGCCCGCTGCTGGACGTCATTGGCGTCGAACTTCCATAGCTTTTCCGGGGTGTCGAGCCGCGCCAGGAAGCGCTTCTTTTGCTCTTCCTTCGAGATGTGCAGGAAGAACTTCAAAATCTCGATGCCGTTTTCCACCAGGTAGTGCTCGAAGTCGTTGATCTGGCGAAACCGCTCGGGCCAGATCTTGTCGCTCTTCTTCAGCCGGGGCACCTTCTCCTTGGCCAGCAGCTCGGGATGCACCCGCACGACGAGCACCTCTTCGTAGTGCGAACGGTTGAAGATGCCGATGTTGCCGCGCCGCGGCAGCGCCTTGACGTGGCGCCACAGGTAATCGTGGTCGAGCTCTTCGCTCGACGGCTGCTTGAAGCTGTGCACTTCGCAGCCGGTGGGGTTGACGCTCGACATCACGTGCTTGACCGTGCCGTCCTTGCCCGCCGCGTCAATCCCCTGCAGCACGATCAACAGCGCGTGGGTATCCTTGGCATACAGTTTGTCTTGCAGGTCGGCCAGCTTCACCACGTCCTTGTCGAGCTTTTCAGCGGCCTCCTCCTTCGAGCGGTACGACCCCATGGCATCGCTCGGGTGGTCCTTCAGCTTCACCTTGGTGTCGGGCGGCACCCGCAGCAGTTCGTCCAATTCGGCCACGATGCGTTCCTCGCGCGGGGAAAATGTCAAACACGAACGTTTCGTCAAGCGAACGAGGGGGCCTTTAGCCCGCGGGCACCAGGCCGCCGGCTTCGGTCTCCAGCCGCCGCCACGCGCGGCCGCCGTCGGCGGGCGTGGCCAGCGCTTCGGGATGCACCAGCCGGGCCAGAATCTCCAGGCTGTCGACCAGCCGCGGGCCCGAGCGGTTGAAATACGCGTTGCCGTCAACCGCGAACACGCGCCGCTCGCGGACCGCCGCCAGGCGATCCCAACCGGCCAGGCCCGGCAACGTCTGCGCTTCGACGATGGCCCGGTCGAGGTCGAAGCCGCAGGGCATGATCACGATCACCTCCGGATCGAAGCGGACGATTTCTTCCCAAGCGGTGTAACTGCTATGCCGCCCGGAAACGGTCAACGGGCAGCAACCACCCGCATAGTCGATCAACTGCGGCATCCAGTTGCCGGCCAGCATCGGCGGGGCGATCCACTCCAGGCAGGCCACGCGCCGCGGCCGGCCGCCGGTCAGCTCGGCCGAGCGCTGGCGGACCCGCTCGACGCGCTGGCCGAGCTCGGCCAGCACGCTAGCCGCGCAGTCGCCCGCGCCGATCGCCTCGCCGACGCGGACAATGTCGTCGAACACGTCGTGCAGGCTTTGCGGATTGAGCGCCACGACCCGCGGCCGCAGGGCCGCGGGCATCGTCTCGACCGCCGCCAATACGTCGGCATAGCGCACTGCGCAAACGTCGCACTGGGCCTGGGTGAGAATCAATTCGGGCGCCAATTCGGTCAAGCGTTCGACGTCGATCTCATACAGCGCCGCCTGGCTCTCGGCCATGGCTCGCACCTGGCTGTCGATCGCCGCGCTCGGCGCGGCCGCGTCGACCAGCGAACGGGTCAGCCGCGCCTTGCCGTTCACCTGCGGGGAAAAATCGCACTCGTGGCTAATGCCCACCAACGCCTCGCCGCGGCCCAACAGCGCCACCATCTCGGTGGCGCTGGAAATCAGCGAAACGATGCGGCGCGGAGCGTGCATGCCGCTGAGCTTACCCGTAGGCGCGTGAATGCTCAAGCAACCGGGCCGCGCGGCACTAACCCGATGCGCAAGCGAGGGATGCCCGCACGCTTACCACTTCCCTCGCTGGCGCGTTGGGTTAGTACGGAGCAGCACCGCCAACCGCGCCGCTTGACCGCCAGGCAGCGTTCGCCATACGCTTTTAAGGTCGACCCACGGGCCGTGGTCGGCTCGATCGATACTCCAAGCGCCGCAATCCCCCGAAAGGACCCTCCGTCATGAAGATGTTCGTGGCCGGACAGTGGATCGGCAAGCCGGTGCAGATCGAAGTGACGAACCCCTTTGACGCCACGCTGATCGACACCGTCCCCCGCGCCGAACCCGACGACGTCGAACGGGCCCTGGCCGCCGCCGTCGAAGGCGCCCGAGTGATGCGGGCCACCAGCGGCTACGACCGCTCGCTGATCCTCAAGCGCGCCGCCGAGCTGATGCACCAGCGGGCCGAACGCCTGGGCCGGCTGATCAGCACCGAGGAGGGCAAAATCCTGGCCGAGGGCCTGGCCGAAGTTTCGCGAGCCCGCGAAACGATCGAGCTATCGGCCGAAGAGGCCAAGCGACTTCGGGGCGAGGTCCTGCCGCTCGACGGCGCGCCAGGCGCGGCCGGCAACCTGGGCTTCACGCTGCGCGTGCCCTGCGGCGTCGTGGCCGCGATCACGCCCTTCAACTTTCCGCTAAACCTCGTCTGCCACAAGATCGGCCCGGCGCTGGCCGCGGGCAACGCCGTGATCCTCAAGCCGGCCAGCGACACGCCGCTGTCGGCATTGGCGATGGTCGAGATCCTGCTGGAAGCCGGCTTGCCGCCGCTGGCGATTTCCTGCCTCACCGGCTCCGGCGGCACGGTGGGCGAGGCGATCTGCCGCGACCCGCGCGTCCGCAAGATCAGCTTCACCGGCAGCCGCGACGTCGGCGAGCAGATCTGCCGCGCGGCCGGCATCAAGCGGGTCACGATGGAGCTCGGCTCGAACAGCCCGTTGATCGTGATGGACGACGCCGACTTGGAAAAAGTCGCCGCGGCCACGGTGGCCACCGGATTTGCCAACGCGGGCCAGGTCTGCATTTCGGCCCAGCGCGTGATCGCGATGGCGCCGGTCTACGGCGAGCTGGTCGAGCTGCTCAAGCCGAAAGTGGCAGCCATTGCCACCGGCAATCAATTGGATGCCAGCACCCAGATGGGCCCCATGGTCCGCGAAGCCGATGCCAAGCGCGTGGCGGCCTGGGTCGACGAGGCCGTGACGGCCGGCGCACGGCTGGTGACCGGCGGCCGGCGCCGGGGCACGATCTACGAGCCGACTCTCGTGGCCGACGTCGACCCGCGAATGCGGATCAGTTGCGACGAGCTGTTCGGGCCGGCGGTGGCGCTGTCGCGGGCCGACTCGATCGACGAGGCGATTCGCCTGGCCAACGACTCGCCCTACGGCCTGGCGGCCGCCATCTTCACCGAGAACATCAGCCGGGCCATCCAGTTCGCCCGCGGCGTCGACAGCGGCAACCTGCACATCAATTGGGGGCCGCAGTGGCGGGCCGATCTGATGCCCTATGGCGGCTTGAAAGAGAGCGGCTTCGGCAAGGAGGGGCCGCACTACGCCGTCGCCGAGATGACCGAGCTCAAGACCGTGATCATCCACGGCGTCTGAGCCGCGCCGCCTGGGCGAGCCGATCCACCCGGAGACGTCCCTGGTCGCCCGGCGCTCATTTCTCTTTCCCGTTTTCTTTCCCGTTCTGCGGCGGCTTTTCGTCGGCGGCCTTTTCGTCGGGCGGGGCCTCGGTCGGCTCCGCGGCCGGCGCCGAGTCATCGGACTTCGACTTGCTGGGCGTTTCGGCGGGCTGGTTCGCCCCGGCCGGCTGGTCGGCGGCGCCCTCGGACGATGCTTTGGATTGGCCTTCGGCTGCCGACTCGCCCTCCTGTTCGGAGCTGGTGGCGGGCAGGCCCGGAGCCCTGGTAGCCGCGTCGGCATCGATGACGTCCTGCAGGATGAACGGATCGGGAAACTCCTCGGCCAACTGGTGCAGGAGGTTCCGGTAGCGATTGATCGAGCTCATCAAGTCATCGGTGATGATCGAATCCTTGAGCAGTTCGGGGTACTTGTCGAGCACTTTGCGCCAGTTCTTGATGCCGTCGACGTAGAACTCGCCGGCCGGCGGAAGCTGGGCCGCCAAATAGGCCTTGTCGCCGTCGTACATCGCCTTGCGGGCCGCCAGCGTGTCGTCCTCGGGCTCGAAGCGGCAGCGCAGCGCCCAGGACTCGAAATTCACGATGTCGCGGTCGTTGGAAATGAGCTGCGCGACGACCTCGGCTTCGGAGGCCTCCTCGGCCAGTTCGAAAGCCCGCACATGGTTTTCACCGGTCACGTGCTCGGCGACGTCCAGGTGCGTGACGAACAGTTGATTGGCGATGTCGGAGATCAGCTTCTGCTGTTCCTGGTTGCGCTGCGCGGGCGGGATCCCATAGGCCTCGCGCTGCTTTTCATCGAGCGCGGAGACCCGTTCGACAAGGACTCGCTCGCGCAGGCCGGGCGCCAGTTGCTCGAGCTTGTCGCGGGCGGCGCTGGCTTTTTGGTCGAACTCTTCCTTCTCGCTCAGGCGAATGAAGTGGCCATACTGCGTGGGCAGGTCGCGATTGCCGAATTCGGTCCAGCCTTCGGCCGCCTTGAGCCAGGCATTCTTGGCCACCTCGCCGAAGCGGCCTTCCTCTTCCAGCGCCTCGGCGTACTTGATGAGGCACATCGCCGGTCGCGAGTAGAACAACAGCGGCGAGTTGCCCTTGATGGGCCGGCCCTGGGCCACGACGTCCTCGGCCTTGGCGAGCCATTGCCGGCCGACCAGCCAGTTGTCGCGCTGGGCCAGCGGTGCTGGCGGCATTGAAGTCGTCGTCTTCGCGAAACAGCCGCCGATACTGCACGTGCTCGTCGGCGCGTGCCGATCTTGTGGCCGATGATCCAGCCGATGTCGGTCAGCAGCCGCGGCTCGTCATGGTTGTACTCGATGCCCTTCTTGAGAAAGTCGATGCCTTTGATCACCCAGTGATAGCGGTCGTGGTAGTCGTCGAACTCGACCGACACGTTGTACGACAGGTTCCAACCCTGGAACTGCCAGACGCTGATGAAGTTCGGCTGCAGGCGGGCAATCTGTTCGAGCGTGGCCGACAGACTCGTCCAATCCTCCTCTCGTCTTGTACTCGTTGGCCTTGCTCCCAGAGGATGTTGGCCGCCAGCCCGCGCATGCCGAGCGTGGCCAGCTTGATCGTTTCGCTGGTCGGGTCGATTTCGCCCAGATCGGCCTGGCTCAGCCGGTCGGCGTCGCGCATGCGGGCCAGCCGCCGCCCTTCGAGTCGGTGGTGGCCGGCTGGCTGAGCCACGACAGGGGCAATAGCAGCGCGGCGATGGCCACGGCATAGACGATCTTGCGGATGAATCGTTGACGCTGGTTCATCGTGCGACCTCGCGCGTTTCGCAGGCAAACGTAGCCAATGACAAACACCGCCGCCAGGAAGCCCAGACCGCTGAAGATCTGAACCAGCACCACGTCGGGCGGAATGTCATAGCCCTTGGCCAGTAATCGATGGTGTTGAACTTGCTGAAGTCCGGCAGCAATCCGGTAACCGCGGTCATGAACGACATGAAGACGTTGTCGGCGCCCTGCACGATCGTGGTCGTCAGCCCCGGATCGAGCTGGGTCGTGACGTTTTGCTGGCGAATCAGCCGGACGAACGACTCGATCGGCCCGCCCCCCTCGATGGCCCCCCCGGGCCACGTCGACGATGAACTGCGGAACAATCCGAGCACCAGGGCGGTCATCGTGGCCAGCATGGCCACCGGCCCGCTCAGCAGCGTGCTGAACATCACGCCGAAACTGGTCACCAGAGCATCTGCATCCAGATGCCGGTGAAGCTCTTGATGAAGTTCACCGCGAACGACGCGTCGCGCCACGCAGGTAGAAGTCGCCGCGGGCGACGCCAAAGTATTGCGAGTCGTCGACGCACTGCACCACGACCTCGAGCTCGCCGTCGGAGGCCAGGTCGTCGAACAAATCGAGCGGCTGGCCGGTGGAATCGTTGAGCTTGCGGGGAATCTCCAACTTGTCGACGTAGAAGTCCTTGGCGACGAACGGAAACGTCGCGCTGGCCCGCCCCGTGCGCGGGTTTTTCACCATCAGCGTGCCGCCGATGCCCTTCTCGATGTCGCCTTTCCAGGAGCGGATAGACGCGGATCGTCATCTCCAGCGGCAAGCCGTCGGGATAGCGCTCGGGCGTGACGTCGGAGAAGGTCCAGATGGCGGCCGCCAGCGTGCCGCCCTCGATGTAGCTGTGGTACTTCCACTCCTTGCCGACGCTGATTCCCCGCTCCGCTCCCTTGCCGGCGCGGTCCTTGAATTTCAACGTGTCGGCGTACTGCGGCACGCGGGCTTCGAACAGGCCTTCGGGCGGGCCGACGACGTAGCTGGTCTTGTCGCCTTCGGTGCGGGAAGTGATTTTGTGGAAGTGGCGCTGCTCCATCACGGTTTCGCCGGTGCCGTCCGGACGAAGCACGAGCTGGTGGAAGTGATTGTCCGCCTTGGTCGTGCGCCCTTCGCGCTGGCCCTCCGAGCCCTCGGCCGGCGCAGTCAGCGAGGCCACCTCGACCTCGTGCGTGTGGCTCAGCGCGGTGAACGAACAGGTAGCTCGCCAGGCCCATGACGATCAACAGCCCGTGCCGATCGCGGCGAAGCCTGCGATGCGCCCCAGCACGATTTCACCGGCGCGCACGGGCTTGGTCACCACGGTGTAGATCGTGTGGTTCTTGATGTCGGTCGGCAGGCTGAAGCGCGCTCAAGAACAGCGCCACCAGCAGCACCAGGTAGGTCGTGGCCGTAAGCACGAAGCTCAGGTAGAGCGCGATCGGATCGTTCGAGTTGGCGTCGAGAAACCAGCCGGCAAACAGCAGGATCAGCCCGAAGATGACCAGCGCGATCCACACGTGGCGGCGGAGCGACTCCTGCACCGCCAGCCGCGCCAGCGCCAGGACGCGCCGCGGCGAGAAGGCCAGGAAATCGAACAGGGCGTTACGCAGCACGCGATACGTGGCATCGCCGCCGCCCACGGGGCCGTAGCGAAAAGCAGCCACCAGGAAGCCGAACACCAGCGCCACGAAGCCCAGCACGCCCGCGGCTTCCAGAAAGACCAGCAGGGCGTCCTTGATCCACTCGGTGAATACCGGGATGTCCGTGAGAACCATATCCGCCTCATGCTCCGCCGCGTAGGCCCCTGGGCATCACGCCCGCGGCATGTGGCCGCGGCGCGTCGCCCATTCGATCATTCCAAACCCGTGTGTGCCGCATTCCCACCGCGGAGATCATTTGTCCGGCTTGGCCCGCCGGCCGGGACGCGCCTCGCTGTCGCGGACAATCGTCAGGAACAGCTCTTCCAGCGTCGTCGTCGGGTTGTCCATCGTCATCACCTCGCCGCCGGCGCGCTCGATCACCGCGCGAATCTCGGCCTGCGTCGCGTCGCTCAAGCCGCGGGCGCGAATCTCGGTCTCGTCGCGAACTTTCAACAGGCTGTCGACGCGCCCCAGCTCCTTCAATTCACCGTCGTGCAAAATCGCGATCCGATCGCAAACGTCCTGCACGTCGGCCAGCAAGTGGCTGCTCATCAGCACGGTCTTGCCCTGGCTCTTGAGCTTGAGAATGAAATCCTTGATCTCGCGGGTGCCGATCGGATCGAGCCCGCTGGTCGGCTCGTCGAGCAGGATCAGCTCGGGGTCGTTGATCAGCGCCTGCGCCAGCCCGATGCGGCGGGCCATGCCCTTGGAGTATTCGCGCAATTGCCGCTTCTTGGCCCGCTCGAGCCCCACCATCTTGATCAGCTCGGCGGCCCGCTGTTTGCGCACCGCGGCGGGCATGTCGAACAGCCGGCCATAGAAGTCCAGCGTCTCTTCGGCGTTGAGGAATCGATACAAGTACGACTCCTCGGGCAGATAGCCCAGACGTTCGTTTTTCGAGACGTCGGTCGCATCGCGGCCGAAGACCAGCGCCTGGCCGCTGTCGGGAAACAGCAATCCCAACAGCAGCTTGATCGTGGTCGTTTTGCCCGAGCCGTTGGGTCCTAACAGCCCGAAGATTTCGCCGCGGCGGATTTCCAGATCGAGGGCCTTCAAGGCCCGCACGCGTTGCCGGCCCCAGAAATCGCGGTAGACCTTGGAGAGGTTCCGCGTCTCGACGATGACTTCTGAATCCATGTTCGCGGACGCTCCTATCGGTGGCCCGCTCCGAACGGCGGTATCGGCGCCGGCCTGGGGGGTGCAGGTGCAATTGAACGCTTCAATCTTCGGGTACGCTGGAGAAAACCGCGGCCGCAACGAGATGGTTTTGCGGCGATCCTGTGCCGGCTCAACGTCTCTACGTCGATGCCAGGACAAGAGTTCGGTCTGCGCCACCCTCGCTGCGGCACCTGCTTGCCCCGCGCCGAGAGTCGCCAAAAAACCCACTATACGGAAGGCAAAAATCCCTTGCAAGCAACGCCCTGCCGACCCGACACGCCGTCGACACGCTACGCGCGCCTCACGGAATGCCGGACGGCGACGCACGCGCTGTGAAAAAGCCAATCCCAGCTTCAGTTTAGGGCAGTTGCTCGGGCGGCCCGCGACGCCGACCACGGTCGACAAATTCAAACGCGCGGCGGGGGCTCAAGGTAGCAGAAACAGGCCCCGGAGCAGCGGTCGGCCGTGCGGGCGCGGGGGACCACGGCGAAAATCAGCCACCCGCCCAGCAGATCCGGTTGACGGGGCGGCGGCAGCGGTTAGACTGGCGGTTCCACATATTGATACTGAGTCTCAATGTCAGGACCGCCCGCCATGCTCGCCCGACGCCGCTCGCCCCGCCCCGCCTTTACGCTCGTCGAACTCCTGATCGTCATCGCCATCATCGGCGTGCTCGTCGCGCTGTTGCTGCCGGCCGTACAGGCCGCCCGAGAGACCGCCCGCCGCTCGGCCTGTGCCAACAACCTCCGCCAGGTCGGGCTCGCCCTGCACAACTTCGAAGCCGCACGCCACGCCTTCCCACCCAGCATCGGCTGGAGCGGCACCGTCGGTGACAAATCGAACGGTGTCTCGGCCTTCGTTCGTCTGTTGCCCTACGTCGAAGAGGGCAACCTGGGCGTGTTCTACACCCCGTCGAGCAACGAAGACCAGTCCCTGCCCGACGGCAAGCCGATCCAGAGCATCCGCATCCCGCTGTTCGTCTGCCCGTCGGAAGTCAACGACGTGGGCAAGTTCAAGTCGGACGGCACGCCGAACTCGTATCCGGCCACGTACGCCTTCAACCTGGGAACGTGGATGATCTTCGACCCCACCGCCAAGACGTCGCCGCCCGGCGCAGTTTTACATGAACAGCCGGCTGCGGGCGGGCCAGTTCACCGACGGCTTGAGCAAGACCCTCGCGGCGGCGGAAGTGAAAGCCTGGCAGGGATACTATTCGGGCTCGACGGCCGCCACTGCCACGCTCCCCTCGCCGTCCGACATCTGCAGCCTGGGCGGCAACGTGAAGTTCGGCGCCGCGGCTCACGGACAACAAGGCGCACAGCGAATGGGGCGACGGCAAGTGCAACCAGACCGGCTTCACCGCCACCTTCCCGCCCAATACGCCGGTCCCCTGCACGGCCAGCGGCGTCACCGCCGACGTCGACTTCGTGGGCATCAGCGAAGGCGGCTCGTTGACCGACCTGAGCTACGCGGCCATCACGGCCCGCAGCTACCATGCGGGCGTCGTCAACGCGGTGATGATGGACGGCTCGGTGCACGCCTTTACCGACTCGACCGACCCGGCGCTGTGGCGGGCCCTAGCCACGCGGGCTGGCGGCGAGGCCATCGACGCCATGGCCGACTAAAGAAGGCCCCGCCACGGGCCAGAACGGCCGCAAAAAACCGCTTCGACCCGCCGTTTTTGGGCGTGCCAAGACAAGCCCTGCCCCTTTCGAGTACACTTCCAGTCTTGACGCCCGAGCAGGGGGTGCTTGCCGGGCGTGTGGACTGCCGGAAGGGGTTCGTTTCCGCGCACTTGCGGTTCGCCCCCTCGCGCCGAGCGGCCCCGCCTTCCCTGCCCGCTTGATACTCCGCATGCAACGATCGAATCCCGCGTGTGCCGAAGGCGCGCTCGATTTCCTGGCCGCTCGCATCGACTACGAGCGCACGATCGCGGTGCCGTATGACCAGCGCCTTTCACCTCGATCGGATGCGCGAGCTGCTGGCGAGGCTGGGCAATCCGCACGAGCGGCTGGCGATCGTGCACGTCGCCGGCACCAAGGGCAAGGGCTCGACGGCCGCCATGATCGCCAGCATGCTGTCGGCGGCCGGATTGCGGGCCGGGTTGTACAGCTCGCCCCATCTTGACCGCGTCGAAGAGCGGTTGATGATCGACGGCCGCATGTGCCCGCGCGACGAGCTGGTGGCGCTGGTCGAGCGCTGCGCCCGGTGATCGAGGCCATGGACGCCCTGCCGGGGGGCGCACAAGGCAGCGTGATGAGCCCCACCTACTTCGAAATCGTCACCGCCCTGGCCCTGGTGCGTTTCGCGGCCGAGCAGGTCGACGTGGCCGTGCTCGAGGTGGGACTCGGCGGGCGGCTCGACTCGACCAACATCTGCACGCCGCTGGTCTCGGTGATCACGAACATCAGCTTCGACCATACCGAGCAGCTCGGCCACACGCTGGCCGCCATTGCCGGCGAAAAGGCGGGCATCGTCAAGCACCAGCGGCCCGTGGTCAGCGGCGTCATCCAGCCGGAGGCCCGGCGGGTGGTGGCCGACGTGGCCCGCCGCCAGCACAGCCGGCTGGTGCAACTGGGCGAAGATTTCGACTTCCAATACCGGCCGCCGCGCCACTTGGAGTCGGCTCCGGCATTTGGCCGGATGGACTTCCGCTGGCACGGCGGCGAAGGGGGGCGTTCGCTGAGGGATCTGACGCTGGGCTTGCTCGGCGAGCACCAGGCGGCCAACGCCGCCGTGGCCCTGGCCACGCTCGAAGAGCTGCGCGCGACAAGGCATCACCATCGGCGAAGCGGCGATCCGCCCCGGATTGGCCGAGGTGTGCTGGCCGGCTCGCGTCGAGGTGCTCGCCCGCCGGCCGACCGTCGTGCTCGACGCGGCCCACAACGTGGCCTCGATCGAAGCCCTGGTTCGCGTGCTGGACGAGAGCTTTGCCCCCGGGCCGCGGCTGCTGGTGTTCGCGACCAGCCGCGACAAGGACGCCCGCGGCATGCTCGACCTGCTGTTGCCGCGATTCGACACGGTCATCTTCACGCGCTACCAGACGAACCCCCGGGGCATGCCGGCCGACGAGCTGCTGCGGTTGGCCGAGACCCATCCGCGGACGAACCGCCACCTGGCTGCCGATCCGGCAGCCGCCTGGCGGCTGGCCACCGAGCTGGCCGGCCCCGAGCACCTGGTGTGCATTGCCGGCTCGTTCTTCACCGCCGCGGAAATGCGCACGGTGATGGGCGGGTCCGACGGGTAGTTGCAACCGCGCTAGTTCGCGGCCAGTTGCGGGGCGACCAGTCGGCCTCCCACGGTGTATCACGCTGATCGCCCAAGGGCGGCGGCAATTCGCCGGCGGGTTCGGACCACTCGCACGACTCGTCGTCGGCCAGCAGTTCGTCTTCCTCGGCGCTTGGCGGCGCAGCTTGTCGATCAGCGCGGCAATGTACGGGTCGGCCCAGGGGACGAGGTCCTCAAAACCCTTGCGTTGGGGGCCGTAGGGGTCGCTCATGGCCGAAACTCCGACGAGGGTGCAATGAAGGGAGCGTGCCACGCGTGCATTCCTTTCCAACGAGAATTGGCTGGGACGGGAAAGTCCGGCCGCACTCAAGACGGGATCGAAACCGTGCGGCCAACCACGCGGGCTCCAGGAAGCAATTCGTGGGCCGCTCGATCGTTTATTTCCCGCCGGGTCGCCGGCGGCGCGGCGAGCGCTCAAGCGGCGTAACGAGTTGCGACCGCCGCCAAGATGGGCCAAGCCGCGCTCGACGGGCCGCTAGCAAGGGGGGCCCGCCGCGAAAGAATTGCAATCCACTGCAACAGCCGCCGTCAAGCTGTAACGACGGCGTCGAGAATGCGGCCCCGCACGCACAGTGAGCCGTTGGCGTCGCGAGCTCTTCGAACGCAAGCGCCGCGGGCACATTCAGGCCGCGGCGGGCTTGCCTGCGGTGCCCAGCTTTTCCTTGAGCACTTCGATGGCCCGCTCCAGTTGCGGATCGAAGGCACTTGGCGGCGGCGCGGCGTCGGCGGACGCGGGCGTGGCACTTGCGGCCGAGGCGGTTTCGCCGGGCGTCTCGCGGTCGCGCTGGCGCTGCCGCTGAAACCAGCGGGCCTGCTGGCCCTCGTCGAGCTTGACTTCGCAGTCGGCGTCGGGCGTCACGCCCCAATCGTCGTTTTTGGACGTGCGATGGATGTTCTTGCCGCTGGGCCGCCAATAGCTGGCGATCGTCAGCTTGAGCAGGCTTTTGCCGCCTTCCAGGGGGATCACGTTCTGCACGGTCCCTTTGCCCCAGCTGCGCTGGCCGACGATCGTGGCCCGCTGGTGATCTTGCAGGCAGGCGGCGACGATTTCGCTGGCGCTGGCGCTGCGGTCGTCGATCAGCACCACCAGTGGCAGCTCTTGGTAGGGTCCCCGGCCAGTGGCGAGGTAATCCTTTTCGCCGCGGCCGTTGCGTCCGCGCGTGCTGACGATGAGCTTGCCAGCGGGCAGAAACAGGTCGCAAATCTCTTCGGCCGCGTCCAGCAGGCCGCCAGGATTGTTACGCAGGTCGATGATCGCGCCGCGGCAATTCCCCTTGGTCAACTGCTGCATGGCGGCTTCGAATTCATCGACGGTCGACTCGCCGAACGATTCGATCCGCACGTAGCCCAGGTGGTCGTCGCCCGGCAAGAAGAAGTTCCAGTCGCCGCCGCCGGTGCGCTTGAAGCCGCGGACCGAATCGATCTGGATCACGGCCCGCACGAGTTGAAAGTCGAGTTGTTTTTCCTCGTCGCCGCGGCGGACGCCAAGGTTGACGGCCGCCCCGGGCTTGCCCCGCAACAGCCGCACGACGTCGTTCAATTCCATTTTCGCCGTCGGCTGGCCGTCGACCGAAATGATCTTGTCTCCGGACTTGAGCCCCGAGCGGGCCGCCGGCGAGCCGGCCATCAGGTTCATGACCGTCAACTGCCTGTCGCTGGGATCGAGAGTCACTTCGATACCCACACCGCCGTAGTGCTGGTCGAGTGCTTCCTGAAAGCCGGACGCCTCGCTGCGCGGCAAGAAGGCCGAATAGTCGTCGAGGCTGCGCACCATGCCGCCCAGCGCGCCCTCGAACAGCTTCTGGTCGTCGACCGGCTCGAGATAGTGGCGGTCGATCGTCTCCAGCACCTCTGAGAACCACCGCCCGTAGCGGTTGTGGTCGGCCCGTTCATAGCAGGCCAGGGAAAACACGGCCACGGCAAGCATGATCCACAGCGTTCGGCGCGGCATCGCGGTCGGTTCCGATTTGGCAGGCGAAGAGACGAGCAACTCTACAGTTCATCTTACCCCGGCGTGCGGGAAGTGGCAAAACGGTCGCGGGCGCGAGCCGGCCGCGCTTTTCGTCATGCAGGGTGCCACTGCTGGCTCGTCCAGCGGTGCAGAAGCACGGGCGGGCAAGCCACCCGTGGCACGCGACAAATTTGCACGGTCGATCCGTTAGGGCCGGGCGTCGAGGCGCGGCAAGGCGTGCGGCTCGTGGTCGAGCACTTCGCGGACCTTGCGGGCCAGGGCCGCCGGCGAAAACGGCTTTTGCAGATACGTGACTTCGGCCTGCAGGATGCCGTGACGGATCACCGCGTCGTCGGTGTAGCCGCTCATGAACATCACCTTCAGCTCCGGAAACCGCATCTGCAGGATCTCGGCCAGTTGCCGGCCGTTCATCTCGGGCATCACGACGTCGGTCACCAGCAGGTCGACGTGCCAGCGATCGTCGCGACCCAGATCGAGCGCGTCGAAACCGTTGGCCGCCTGCAATACCTTGTAGCCTTGGCGCTCGAGCGAGTGAACCACCATGCTGCGGACGCCGGCCTCGTCTTCGACGACCAGGATCGTCTCGTCGCCGTGGTGCGCGGGGACCGACTCGGCATGATCGCCCGCCGCGGCGTCGGGTTGTTCGGCGACCGGCAGCAGAATCTTGAACGTCGTGCCGTACTCGAGCTCGCTGTACGCCTCGATGTGGCCGCCGCTTTGCTTGATGATGCCGTACACCGTCGCCAGGCCCAGGCCGGTGCCCTTGCCCTTTTCCTTCGTGGTGAAGAATGGCTCGAAGATGTGCGCCTTGACCTCGGGCGGAATGCCGCAGCCCGTGTCGGTCATCGTCAGCTTGACGTAGCGGCCGGGCTGCACTTCGGGATGCAGCCGGGCGTAGTCGGCGTCGAGCTCGACGTTCGACGTTTCGATCGTCAGCATCCCGCCCTGCGGCATCGCGTCGCGGGCATTGATGGCCAGGTTCATAAGCACCTGGTCGATCTGGCCCGGATCGACCATCACGTAGTCGAGCTTGTCGGCCAGCACGGTCGACAGCACGACGTCTTCGCCGATCAGCCGCTGCAGCATCTTCTCGGTTTCCCGCAGCAGCGCGTTGAGGTCGAGCCGTTTCGGCTCGAGCACCGAACGGCGGCTGAAAGCCAGCAACTGCCGGGTCAGGCCGGCGGCCCGGGTGCCCGACTCGCAGATGGCGTTGATCGGTCCGCGCATGGAGTCGTCGTCCTCCAGGCCATCGAGCAGGATTTCGCCGTAGCCGAGGATGACGGTCAGCAGGTTGTTGAAGTCGTGGGCGACGCCGCCGGCCAGTTGGCCGACGGCCTCCATTTTTTGTGCTTGGCGAAGCTGGTCTTCGAGCTGGCGTTTTTCGGTGATGTCGCGGACCACGCCGGTGAAGTGCCGCTGGTCGTAGAGCACGAACTCGCTGGCGGCGAACTCCATGGGGAATTCGACGCCCCCGTTTCGCCGGCCGACCGCCAATGGTCCCGGGTTGACGGCGAACTGCGCGCCGCCACCGAGGCAGCGTTCGATCGCCGCGACCGCGGCGGCCCGATGCGCCTCGGGCAGAAGCAGGCCCAGCGGCTGTCCGATCACTTCCGCTTCGCCGTAGCCGAACATGCGCTCGGCCGCCGCGTTGAACGATTCGATCGTCCCCTCGGCGCTAATGCCGATCACGCCGTCGATGACGTTGTCGAGCGTCGAGGAAAGCAGCGCCTCGGAGCGGCGGCGCTCCGTCAGGTCGCGGACGATGCGGGCAAATCCCAGCAGCTTGTCGGGCCCCTCGCGCAGCGCGATCGTCGTCACGTGCGCCCAAAAACGGGTGCCGCCCTTTCGCATCCGCCACCCCTCAACCTCGGAGCGGCCTCGCTGGGCCTGCTCGAGGTCGCGCTGCGGCTTGCCGTCGTCCGCCTCCTCGGGAACGTAGAACAGCGAGAACGAGCGGCCAACGACCTCGTCGGCCCGGTAGCCCATGATCGCCTCGCAGCCGGTGCTCCACGTCGCGACGCAGCCAACGGGGTCGAGCATGAAAAACGCGTACTCGGACGTGCCTTCGACGAGCAGTCGAAACCGCGCCTCGCTCAGCCGCAAAGCCTCCTCGGCCTGCTTCTGCCGGCTGAGATCGATCACCGAAGCGACGAGAATCTCCGGGTCGTCGGGCGCCACCGCCAGGTGCACCAGTACGGGCACGCGGGCACCGTCGCGACGTATCATTTCCTTTTCGTACGGCCCGCTGGCGCCCTTGCGCGCGCTTTGCGCAGCACCATCTCGTCGAGCGACTGATACTCGGCAGCCGTCATGTCCGTCCAACGCAGCAGCCCGCGCTCGAGCTCGTCGCGGGTGCAGCCGAACGTATCGAGAAACGACTGGTTCGCGTCGTGGATGTTGCCCGAGAAATCGCCGATTCCCACGCCGAACAGATCGGAGTTCAGCAGGTGCAGGTAGCGCGCATCGCGCTTGCAACGATCGTCGAGAGCCCCGTCGGCATGCGCTGCAAGCCTCGGAGGAGAAGGTTCGGTCATGGTTGCTGCCCTTGGTCGCCAGGCCGCCTCGATCCTTGCGAGGTAGCAACAAAACTATAGTGCGCGGCGAAGGGCGGCATGGGGTTCGCGGCCGCGCGCGGGGGGTGCGGCCGCACTCTTTCCCGCGCCGAACGAGTCTCGCGCTGGCGCAACCGCTACCACCGGCGCCTCCGGCGGCGACTCCCCCCGCCCGACGAAGCGACGCTCAGTATTCGTGGGCTTCGCCCTGCTCGCCCAAGCCGCTGGCGCGCATTTTGACGACCTGGCGCACCAGCTTGGCGGCCACCTCGGCCTTGAGCTTGTCGAGCGCCGCGTCGAATGGCATCGCGCCCAGATCGCCGTCGATGCGGTCGCGCACCGACACCGTGCCCTGCTCGGCGTCGCGCGGGCCGACCACCAGCATGTAGGGAATCAGCTCCAGTTGGGCATCGCGGATTTTCGAGCCCAGCTTCTCCGCGCGAAAATCGCCGGTCGCGCGAAAGCCCGCCGCGCGCAGCTTCTGCTCGATTTCGCGACCGTAGGCTTCCGACTTTTCGCTGACGGTGAGCACGCGCACTTGTTCGGCGCCAGCCACAATGGAAACGCGCCGGCAAAGTGCTCGATCAGCACGCCCACGAACCGCTCGAGCGAGCCCAACGGTGCGCGGTGGATCATCACCGGCTGGTGCGGCTGGTTATCGGGCCCGACGTATTCCAGCGCGAACCGCTCGGGGCCCGGCAGGTTGTAATCGAGCTGCACGGTGCCTAATTGCCATTCGCGCCCGAGGCAATCGGAGACGACGAAATCGGCCTTGGGCCCATAAAAGGCGGCCTCGCCGCGCTCGATGTCCAGGTGGGGCAGATCCAGCCCGCGGCAAACGCGGCTCCAGCGCCGCTTCGGCATGGGCCCAGGTTTCGTCGCTGCCCACGTACTTGTCGCTGTGGGGATCGCGGAAGCCCAGCCGCACGCGGTAATCGTCCATGCCCAGCGCCGAGAGCACCAGTTGCGTCATCTCGATGCAGCCGCGAAACTCGTCGGCCACCTGCTCCTCGGTGCAAAACAGGTGGGCGTCGTCCTGCGTGAAGCCGCGGACGCGCGTCATGCCCCCCAGTTCGCCACGTCTGCTCGTAGCGATACACCGTGCCGAACTCGGCCAGCCGCACCGGCAAATCGCGATAGCTCCGCGGCTTCGACTTGTAGATCATGATGTGGTGCGGGCAGTTCATCGGCTTGAGGATGTACGCGCTCGTCGTCGGACATCACGATCGGCTTGAACTGGCTGTCGGCGTAGTAGGGAAAATGGCCCGAGGTCTGGTACAGCTCGATGCGGCCGATGTTGGGCGTGTACACCGGCTGGTAGCCGCGCTTGGCGAGTTCCTCGCGCACGAAGCTTTCCAACAGCCCGCGAATCGTGGCCCCCTTGGGCAGCCACAACACCAGCCCCGGCCCGACCATCTGCGCGTTCGTGGCGAACAGCTCCAGGTGCTTGCCCAGCACGCGGTGATCGCGGCGCTTGGCCTCTTCGACGAGCTTCAGGTGTTCCTCGAGTTCGGCCTGCGAGAACCAGGCCGTGGCATACAGCCGCTGCAACTGCTGGCGCGAGGCGTCCCCCTTCCAATAGGCGCCGGCGATCGACAGCAGCTTGAACGCCCCGATCGCGCCGGCCGAGGGGATGTGCGGTCCGCGGCAGAGGTCCAAGAACTCTCCCTGCCGATAGAATGACAGCGTGGCGTGGTCGGCCAGCCCTTCGTTGATGTGCTCGACCTTGAGCGTCTGGCCCAGGTCGCGGCAGATTTCGATCGCCTTGGCCCGCGGCTCTTCCAGGCGTTCGAAGGGTTCGTCAGCCTTGATGATCTTGGCCATCTCGGCTTCGATGGCCGGAAAGTCTTCCTCCGCGAGCGGCCGCTTCATCTCGAAGTCGTAGTAAAAGCCGTTGTCGGTCGTCGGCCCGAAGGCCAGTTGCACGCCGTCGAACAGCCGCATCACGGCCCGGGCCATGACGTGGGCCGCCGAGTGCCGCATGACGGCCAGCGCCTGCGGCGTCTTTCTTGGTGAGCAGCCGCAGCGACACCTCGCCATCGGCCGGCAGCAGCGTGGCCGCTCCGACGACCTTGCCGTCGACGTCCGCCGCCAGCGTGGCCTTGGCCAGCCCCGGCCCGATCTCCGCCGCGATCTCGATCGGCCGCACCGGCCGCGAATACTCCCGCACCGACCCGTCGGGTAATTTGACTTTGAGCATGAAAGAATCCGTTTTGGTTGTCGTGCGTGCGTGCGGGCGCCGGCCGGCGCCGCGTCGCTAAACGCCCCAGAGAACCCCCTCCGACAATGGCTCTTTGGGGTGCGCCACATCGCCACCACGCGTGTGCCACTGGCTTTGCCAGCTCGGCCTTCCGCGGTGCCTTGGCGCCAAGCTCAAGGACGCCCGCGGCGCACCCGGAGTTCGCCTGCACGGTGCAGACAGTGCGCCTTGTCGCAAAGTATAGATTCCGGCCAGCTTCCGACAAGGCTGAAGCCAGCAGTCTGAAGTCGTTGGGGGACGCCCGCGAATTCCAAGCTGCACACAGCGCGAGACGCCAGCGACTCGTGTACAATGCTCCTCGTCGATCCGGGCGGGATCGGACCAGCTTGCCTCCAGGGCACGACGCTTTGCATAGGAGCCCGCTCGATGGAACTTCAACTCTCCCAGGCCCGCCAGCAGGAGTTTCTGCGGCGCGGCTTTTCGCGGCGCGACTTTGGCAAGATTGCCCTGCTGCTGGGCGGCGGCGCCGCGACGCTCCCGTTCTACGGCGAGGCGGCGCTCGCCCAACTGTCGGCCGTCAAGGACATGCCGCCCGACGCGGTCAAGATCAACGCCAACGAGAACCCCCTGGGCCCCGCGCCCGAGGCCATCGAGGCCATGGAGCGGGTGCTCAAGCAGGGCGGCCGCTATTCGTACAACCTCACTGACGACTTTCGCGAAGCCATGGCCGCCGATGCGGGCCTGCCGAGCGACTGCGTGATGCCCTTTGCCGGCTCCAGCGCCGCCGTTGACCCAAAGCGTGCTGGCCTTCACCTCGCCCACGCGCAGCTTCGTCGTCTGCGATCCCGGCTACGAGGCGGGCGAATATGCCGCCAAGTTCATCGGCGCCAAGACCTTTCGCGTGCCACTCACCAAGACCTACGCGCACGACGTCCGGGCCATGGCCGCCACCGACTCGAACGCCGGCATGATCTACGTCTGCAATCCGAACAACCCGACGGGCACGTTGACGCCCGACGCCGACATCGATTGGCTGGTCGACAATCTGCCCAAGGGCGCCGTGCTGCTCTTGGACGAAGCTTACACGCACATCAGCGGCGCCAAGCTGCGCAACGACCTGGTGGCCTCGGGCAAGGACGTGATCCTGCTGCGCACGTTTTCCAAAATCTACGGCATGGCCGGCCTGCGCGCCGGCGCCGCGATCGGGCGGCCCGAGCTGTTGGCCCGCGTCAAGCCCTATAGCTCCGGGGCGTTGCCAATCACGGCCATGGTGGCGGCCACGGCCAGCTTGAAGTCGCCCGACCTGGTGCCGACGCGGCGTAAGATCATCGCCGACATTCGCGGCGACGTGTTCGCGTTTCTCGACAAGCACGGTTTCGATTACGTGCCGTCGGCGTCGAACAAGTTCATGGTCGACGTGAAGCGGCCGGGCGAGGAAGTGATTTTGGCGATGCGCCGCGAAAAGATTTACATTGGTCGCGTCTGGCCCAGTTGGCCGACCCACGTCCGCGTGACGATCGGCACCGCCGCAGAGATGGAGAAGTTCCAGCGAGCCTTCCTGAAGGTGATGGCTTGAGAGGACGCGTAACGGCCCCAGAGCCGGGCACTCGCTCGCCCCGCAAGGTGCGGGAAGTTCGCAAGCTGCTTGCCATCGGGCGCGAGCCGCCGCGACCCCGAGTGCCGCACGCGAGCCATCGCACGGCGAAGCACCCCGTCGCGGGGCTTGTTGTCACCGCCAGCCCTGTTACGATAACGGACGCAAGGGCGATTAGCTCAGTTGGTTAGAGCACTAGCTCGACAAGCTAGGGGTCACAAGTTCGAGTCTTGTATCGCCCACTGCGGCCAAGAGGCGAAGTTTCAAAATGGAGCCAACGGGCTGGCATAACGGTTGTCGCCGAACCTGGCTGCGGACAGTTCGTGATTCGTCTGCCAGCTTCAATCCGTAGCCTTCACGGCCACAGTTCTCGACAATCGCTGATGCCCACCTTCATTCTAATTTGACGGCAGGGCTTAAGGCCGTTCCCAGGCAAAGAATGCACGAAGATGGGAAAGGCGCGACGCCGCTTGCGCAGACATCGCGCCCTCGGGTCCATTCGCCGACATTACGTCCCTAGCTGCTACAGGCAGAATTCACCGATCTCGACCCAGCGGCTAGCGACCTTCGTTTCCAATTTAATGCAGGAATCGTTCACGCGAGTGGCGCGGACTTTGAACCGCACGCTTCCGCAGCGGCAGGTTACTTCGGCATGATCGTTCACGCCATCGAGCGTGATGTCGATATCACAGTCGCAGCCGCATTTAACGGTGCCATGAATTCTCAGCTTGCGGCCCACTCGGTCAACTTCCACGTCGGCGCTACAGCCGGACCCCGCTGAGTCGGCATTCCCGTCACAGCATTCTGCCGTCGACGTGGTGCCGCTGGTCGCTGGCTGCGCTTCGTCAGAGGATCTGTCGCATTCGCGCAGGCCTGTTCGCGCGTAAATCGTCCAGTCGTCATTGTCCGATCGTCGCGTCGACACGATGTAGGAATGCAAAGCTCCGACCGGACCCTTGCTGAAGTGCCACTGACGATGATGTTCCTTTTCTTCGTAGACCCAGCCGCTAATTCGCTGTGATCCCAGCAGCACGTTTACCCAAATCGTCTCATATCCCGTGCACGTCAGCTTGTGCTTTTTCCCGGCGATGTCGGCAGTGCCCGACGCACGTCGAAGCCGGAACTCATCGAAAAAAGTGAAGTAGTCCCTGCACGGACATTTAAGTGCAGAGCCTGCGGAACCCGACGGCTGTCCCGTGGATTGGCCTTGACCTTCGGCTTCGGTGACTTCGATCGCCAAGTTCAGGTACCCGCCGTCGGTACCGTCGGCCAACTCGTATCCCCAGGACACAAGTGAGCTGGCGGTAAGATGGTTTGGCGAGACAACCAGAATCACGTCGCCGCCGCGATCAACGGCCCTCACCGTCACATCACCACTGCTCGCACGCAGCCGAACTTCGTGACGTCAGCATGCTTGACGCCTACATCGATGAACACTTCGTCCTCGATTGTCATATCGATTGCCTTTGGCAAGTCCGACATCGCGTAATTCACTATCTCTCCTACGCCATCACCAAAGGCCGTCGACGTTGCGAACACAACCAGTACTGTGGCGAAAAGTAGAGCACATGGTCGCCTCCATCGAGTGAAAGAAGCTGGGCCGCAAAATAGAACTTGCCTGCTGAGTAAGGGCACCCTGATAGTTGAATGCCCGTGCATTCTTATTCCCTTCAAGCGCACAGTCAAACGTCAATGCGCACCGTTCTCGGCTCCTCTCGGGTGTGCGCAGTATGCGCGGGTCGACGGCTATCTCGCTTGACTGTCTTTGCACCCCAATTCCAGCGATCGTCTTCCGCCGCATTGGTGCAAGCGCGTTCGAGCAGATTGATTTTGTCAGCGCGAACGACAGAGCGAGGCGACATTTCCAAGCGACCGGCACCCAATGCGGGCTTCAGCACGTGCTCGGTCACTAACTCTGCGTGCGTCCTCGTGGCACTGTGACGAGCAATTGTGAAAGTGGATGACTTGGACTGCAAACAGGGCTCGCCAGATTCTGTACAAGCACCGGCGAACGCCCTCGATTCACTGACTACGTTAGATAAGACCATGAAGCGCCTTGCCTCGAACCGTCAACGTGAGTTGAGCAAGCGATACGACTTCGAGGAGGTGAACGACATCTCCTTCATGGCCTCTGTAGGCACACTGAGCAGTGTTCCAATGAGCGGTGGACTGCGTTCGGCCCTTTACCTGCACGTTTGGCGACGACGGCCTCGACGTGAACCATCGTGAGGTAAAGTGGAGCAACCATGGTATCTATCGCCGAGTTGTACGGCGAGAAGTTCGCGGACGCCGAAGGCGTCAACACGCTGAATGCGCCCAGCGGCTGCCGTGATCGAAGAGCGTGCTGTTGGCAAAGCCTGAATGCGCTGCTGGTCAACCGGATCGGCGGCCCATGGGCCGACCGGTTGTCTGATACCCGACGCGAACCGCGCACGGCTCATACCGCGAAGTCGACAACCTCACGGCCAATCGCGATGTTGGTGCCGCACAAATCGATCGATGGGGCGAAGAAACCGGTCTAATCTGCAACGTCACTGTTTAGCTCTGCCACGTCGACGTCCCACGTTGAAACTTTGACGACAACTTGATTGTGCTCGATTTCGAGAGCATCGCCGCTGTCCATCGAGACCACTTTCCACTCAAAGCCCAATACTCGGTCGCGTACGATGGAGCCCACTTTCAGCACGGCTGCGACCACGTTACACCCCACTTCCCACACCTTCCGCCAGCGGCCCCTCGACGCTGTTCGCCTGAGGACGTCAACGCCGGCGCTGGTCAGCGAGCCCGGCGTTCGCCTCCTCCTTGCGATTCAATGCCCGAACGGACGTTCCTCCCCGCATCTGCCAAACGTTTCTGCAAAAAATGTTGGACCGCGTCGTTAACTCCTGCTTGGAGGAGGTTACCCAGGAGGCACGACGGGGCTGGCAGCGAACGAACCGCAGAGCCATGCACGATCGGTTTTCTCACGTTCAAAACGTCGGATTACCCGTGCTGGGTTAGGGCCGGATTGGGGCATATCCATAGGAGAGGGAAACGGGCGTTTCCAAACGCTTCCTCTTGTTGCCTGCACGCTTGCGGCCAACTCGGTGACAACGCGAGATCACAGCGGTTTCAGCAGTCTTGGCTGCGCCGACTACTGTTCGGACTGGACTCGACGAGGCGTTTCATGCACTCCAATCCACCTTCGACAAGCACAATGACAGATTTCGCCGACGCTTTAGGGCCGCGGGAGGAGCTGCTTTCCGGAGAGCAACGGGCCCTTATCGTCTCGAGAATCCTGCGGCTGATGGCCGAACTTGAAGCCGCCAAACGCGACGAGACCTCCGAGGGCCGAGTCTGCCGGCAGCAAATCGGGAGGCGGCTGCGGCGGCACGGCGTGGCGCTGTGGCTGGATGATGTTCCCGAGGACTAAATCGCGTCGGTCTGGTTCGCTCCGCCGGAAGAAGTTGGGGTCGGTCGACGTCGGCGGGGCATTGAGTGTCGCCCAAACGGGGAAAAATGCTTTGAACGCCGTTGCCAGCCGACTACAATCACTCCTTGCTCGGGGAATCTTAGCTAGCCCATTTTGGCGGCTCTGGCGCTCGGGTAAGGGGGACGTTGGTGGCCGATTCGACGACGCACTGGGTGCTTGAGCTGCAGGCCGGAAATCGCGTCGCGGCTCAGAAACTTTGGGAGCGGTATTATCACCGACTCGTCGGATTTGCGCCGAAAACTCAATCGCCAGCGTGTCGACCGAGCTGCAGACGAAGACGACATTGCGCCACGCCTTCGCCAGCTTTTACCGGGCTGCCGAGAAGGGTCGCTTCCCGCAACTTTCCGATAGCAATGATCTCTGGCGCCTGCTCATTGCGATCACCCAACGCAAGATCAGCCGGCGCGTGAGGAGTGAGAATCGTCAAAAGCGCCGTCCTTCCAAAGAGGGCGTTCGCAAACTTGATCCGATGGAGTTGGCAGATCTCGCAAGCAATCAGCCAACCCCGGCGTTCTACGTCGCCGCGGTTGATTCCTTTCGAGATTTGATCTCTCGCCTCGGCGACTCGACCTTGCAATCGATCGCACTGCTGAAGATGGAAGGCTACACCAACGACGAGATTGGTCGTCAACTCGCTTGTTCGGTCAGCACTGTTGAGCGAAAACTCCGCAGGATTCGTCACGAGTGGGCCAGCATAGCTGATGATGGGGACTTCAACGGATGAGCGATTGGCTGGCAGATTCGCGCGATATGCCGCTGGCGTTGGAGCGTCAACTCGATCAACTGTGCGACGAGTTCGAGAACTGGCGCTAAAACGCGGCGAGGTTCCTGATACTGATGCGTACTTGTCACGCATCGACGCAGTCGCGTCGCCCGCAATTGCTCCGCGAGCTGATCAAGCTACTGCACGGATATGCTAACGGGCCCTCCTCGGCCCCGCCTGGCCCGAAGCAGGACGATCCGAATCATTCCGCGCACGACGGTGACATCGCCTGTTGTCCCCATCGGTAGCACGACCCGGTTTCATATCCGAAGGTCGGTTGACGCGGTCCTGATGACTGATGCCGCTTGCGCAAAATTTGCTGAGGCGCTCGATCGCGGAGAGCTGCTGAACATAGAGGAAATCATCGCATCGACATCAGTCCAGAGCCGGACGACACTTTTCCGCGAGTTGGTGAGCCTCGAGATGGAGTTCAGGGCCAGGCGAGGCGAGAATCCGCGCTTGGAAGAGTATCGCGAGCGCTTTCCGGACTGTCGCGCGGCTCGTCAAGTTTCTCTATTTCGAACATTTTGTGCCTACTCAACTGGGAACGTTTTCCATTCAACGACTGCTTGGCAGCGGTGGCTTTGGACACGTTTATCAGGGTTGGGATTCGAAGCTTTCCCGCAACGTCGCCATCAAAGTCTTCCGGCGCGACCCCGAGCAAATGCTCCCGCCCGGTTTCGGCCTGCTGCCCGAAGCTGCGCCGCGGCCCAGATGCGCCACGTCGGCATTGTGGCGGTCCACGCGATCCTGCCTGACGCCGATGGAGACGAGTTCCTGGTCATGGAGTATGTGGATGGCCGGTCCCTGGAGGACTTGCTCCGCAGCGGCCCGCTTTCGCCCGGCCGAACAGCCGAACTGATTCTTGAAGTTGTTCAGGCTCTTGAGCATTCCCATCGTCATGGCCTCATTCACCGCGATCTGAAGCCGGCCAATATTCTCTTACACCACGGGCATGTTCCTGCGCGTGACCGACTTTGGCTTGGCTTTGAACCTAGCCGATTTACGACGGTCGCCCGAGGTCGCCGGCACCGTTCCCTATATGGCACCGGAGCAGGCTAGCGGCGAGACCCACCGCTTGGATGCCCGCACCGACCTGTGGGCCGTCGGAGTGACGATGTATCGTGCGGCTCTCCGGGCGTTTGCCATTTTCCGGCGCCAACCAGCGGGAGTTGCTCGACGCGATCTGTCATCGCGAGCCTGCAGACCTGTTGGAGATTGACGCCGCGATTCCGCCCGAACTCGCGCGCATTGTCCGCGTGCTGCATGATGAAGCGGATGAGCGAGCGTTACCAATCGGCTTCGGAGCTTTCCGACGATCCTCGCGCTTACCTAAGCCCAAGCGATAGCGTGTCGCAGTGTTGCTGCAAGCGACGAAGCCGGACAGTCCGCGATGACGGTCGTGCCCAAGGGGTTGCGATCGTTCGACGCCAGTGATCGGGACTTCTTTCTTGGGCTGCTCCCCTGGCCCCAGGGACCGCCACGGCATTCCCACCGAAGTGCGTTTCTGGGAAATGAACCTGCGGTCATTGGATTCGAGCCAGACGTTCCGCGTTGGCCTTCTTTATGGCCCAAGCGGCTGTGGGAAGTCGTCGCTGGTTCGGGCCGGCATCCCGCCGTGCCTACCCGGAACCGTGAGATCTTTGATCATCGATTCGACGGCAGACAGAACCGAGGCCGCCTTGAGGGAGAAAATACTACAGCGGTTTCCCGAACTTCCCTCCGAACTTAACCTGCCAGAGATGCTCGCCGAGTTGCGGGAGGGTCCTTATCTCCATGAAAACGAAAAACTCGTCATCGTCTTCGATCAATTCGAGCAATGGCTTCATGGGCGCCGCCAGGACGAGTCGACGCTGCTCGTCGAAGCATTGCGCCAGTGCGATGGCGGCCGAATTCAAGTGCTCGTCCTGGTGCGCGACGATTTTTGGATGCCCGCGACTCGATTCTTTCAACAGCTCGATCTCCCACTGACCGAGGGAGTTAACGCTGCGGCCGTCGATTTGTTCGATCGGGCGCACGCGGCAAACGTCTTGTCGGCGTTCGGGATTGCCTACCGGCGCCGGTCTCGGATCCGGCACATTGTCTTCCGGAACAACAACGGTTCGTGCAATCTGCGGTCGACGAGCTGTCGGAAGACGGTTGGGTCGTCCCGGTCCGCCTGTGCATCTTCGTGGAAATGATCAAGTTGTGCCCGTGGACGCCTGCCGCGCGGCCAATTTGGCGGCACGCGAGGCCTGGGTACCGCGTTTCTCGAGGATGTATTCGATCGTCGCTCATCCTCTCCCAAGCTGCGGCTCTACCGAAATGCTGCTCGGCTTGTGCTCGAGCGTTTGCTCCCCCAAGCAGGCAGCGACATCCGCGGCCACCTGGTCTCTAGAATCCGACCTCCAAGCGGCTTCTGGCTATAAGGATGATCCAACCGCGTTTACTGCACTGCTGCAGTGTCTCGATCATGAATTGCGGCTGATCACGCCATCGGATATTGGACAGGCGAGCCACGCTGGGTTGGGTTCCGTCGATGCCGCCCAATCGTCCGTTCGCTCGTATCAGTTGACACACGACTTCCTCGTTGTGCAATCCGAGACTGGCTGAACCAAAGTCGCCGGCGCACTTACCGTGGACGCGCCGAATTGAAGCTCGCTGAGTATTCGGCTAGCTACGCTGCCAGCCACGATGCCCGTCAACTACCGTCGTTGTGGGAATGGGCCACGATCCTGGCATTCACGCGACAGCAACATTGGAAGCGGCCGGAGAGGTCGGTGATGCTCGCGGCGACGCGGCGTCATGCGGTGGCGCAGCGCGATCGTGCTGTTGGCAGGCATCCTATTAGCGTTCGTGGTGTTTGACCGAATTGCCGCCACGCGCGCAAGGGCGTCGTCGCTGCGCCGACAACCAGCGACAGCCGCGACCTGCAGACCGTCGCGCAGCGGCTGGCTGCTGATCGACGCCGCGTCGTGCCACTACTCACCTCGGAGCTGACCACCCAGCAGCAGCATAGCGAACCCTACGTTCGATTGAAACTGGGATTGGCAGCCGTTGGCGAGCTTCGAGCCGATGACCTTTTCCCAGACCTCTTGAACGCCGACCCGCAACTGGCACTGGCCATTGCACAGGTACTGGCCGACAACAACCAATTGGAGCTGCTCATGCCAACGCTTTGGGCAACGGTCTCGGTTCCGATGACCGATCCCGACCCGCGACTGCGCCGCCGCGGCGCTGGCCCAATTGAAGTCGGTCGCGCGACGACGAACGATGGAGCGGAGTTGCCGAGATCTTGCTGCGCAGGTGTTGCGCGATGCGGCCGAGAATCCGGCACATTTCGCCACGTGGGTCGAAGCTTTCACCCCAATCAAGCAATGGCTGGTCAAGCCGCTGCGCAGTCGCTTTCGGTGACGCGAAACGACCGGAAAGCGAGCGCATCCTGGCTGCCACGGCACTGGCCCAGTATGCGCAGGGCGACACGCCACAATTACTGGAACTCGCACTAGAATCAGCTCCGCGCCAATTCGACATCTTCGCCAAACGATTGGACGAACATGCGGCAACGTTGCGACCGGTCGTAGTGGGCAGGGCCGAAGAGCGCATTCCCGACGGAATTGGCGAGGAGGAGAAGGATCGCTTGGCGAAACAAAAGGCCAATGCCATCATCCTGCTGTATCACTTCGGAAATGACAAGTATCCTCTGGTCATCGCTAGCCCATAGCGCAGATCCGCGCATAGGCAGCTTGATTTGCAATTACTTCCGCGAAGTTAGTGCGCCCTTAAACTGGGTGGAGCACATCGACCAGTACGATGATTCGGGCGTGCGGCAAGCCGTGATCTTGGCTGCTGCAAGCTCGGAGGACATCAAGCGGATGTCTCGCACGAATAATCGCTTTGCCAAGGTTCTGCTCAGGCATTATCGCGATGATAAGGACCCTGGCGTTCACTGCGCCGCTGAATGGGCACTGCAGCAGCTAACACAGGCGTCGGATTTGAACCAGGGGCGCAGCGAACTGGCACAGCTTGGGATGCGCCCCGGCTATGGCTGGTACGTCACCCCAAGCCAGATCACGATGATCATCGCGAATCCGCCCGGGGCGACCGTGCTCGGCTCTCCTGAGAGCGAACCGGGCGCGACGCCAGCGACGAGTCGCAGTGGACGGCGAACATTGACTGGTCATTCGCAATCTCCGCGACCGAGATCACCCAGGACCAGTATCTCGCCGTAGTTCCAGAGTACAAGCAGTACCTGAACGAGTTCGCCGATTCGGGGAATTGCCCCGTCAACGCCGTGACCTGGCGCGATGCGCAGCAGTTCTGCCGGCTGTTAAGCGAACGCGACCGGCTTCCAGAGTCGCAAATGACGTATCCCGCGGCGAGCGCCTCGCGAAAGGCTCCCTTTGACGATTGCCTGTCCCGCACGGGCTACCCGGCTGCCGCTCGAAGCGGAATGGGAAGTCGCCTGTCGCGCTGGAACAACGACTCCGCGATTCTTCGGCTATGCACCCAATCTGCTGCGGATTACACCTGCTGCATCGACAACGCCGGTGGACACACCTGGCCAGTCGGCCTCATTTTCGCCGAACGCCTGGGACTCTTCGACACGCTGGGCAACGTCGCCGATGGTGCCAGAACGTCTATGTCGAGTATCCGACGCGTCCATCAACGCCGATCGGCCAGCCAGCTCACGTTTGCCCAGTTGCCGCTGCGGGCAACGAGTACGCGATCGATTGGACAGCCGATGCGGTTTCAGCCAACCGCGAGTTGCGATCCCGACCGACACGCCCGCCTATGCGGCAAGGATTATCCGCGTTCTCTCACGGTCCGGATCAAGCAGGTGGCGGAGTGACGTCGCTGTCGTTACTTTCATCGGCCCGAAGGAGCGTTCGTGATCGCAGATAGTTGGCAACTGATTAAGCGATACGAACAACAGCTATGTCCAGGTTGCAATGCGCCTTTTCCAGGACACGATCGAATGGCTACAACAACCTCACGTCGACATTTTTTTGCAAAGATGTAACTGGCAAAGACAGCCCATTGGTTGTCTTTCTACCTGTCTCGTACGCGGGATTCTAGCCAATCAGGACAACTTGATGAACCCAGGTTCGTGCCTTTTCTTCTTTCGACGCGTACACCGAAGAAACGCCAGCGACAACGAAGCCGCGGCGTTTCTGCTTGTCCCGTTGGGACCGGGGGCCATCGGCAGCCGACCCACTGCAAGCCGCACTGATCAACGTGTGCGAGAAACTTCGTCGAGAGGCGCGGCTATCGCCCGATCAACCACCGTTTTTGGAAGTTCATGCACGCCTCACCGAGCCTAGTCATTTGGACCCCGGCTACCAGCCGCTCGAGGCACTCTACAATGATGTTGTGAACAATGGCAATCTGCCTCCCCTCAACCTCCTTTCCTTGAGGCCAAGGAACAATTACATTGAAAAGCCATGGACAAGTTCTGGGTGAGCGGACACGCTCAAATGGTGAATGTCGTTGAAACTGACAACAACCAACTTAAAGAGGAAACTTGCCTCATGCCAGCTCCACATCCAACGCCCTGACCCCGGGGATGGGGAGATTTTAGAAGCTACTTGCTGCTCGGAGTGCTGCGCGTGATTATCGCGGCCGTCGCGGTTTTTGCCGGTACGCGCGTGCGCCGCTTCACTCGCCCCAGCACCGTCTCCAGGCACGCCGCAGTTTCGCCTTTGAAGATTTCCGTAATCATTACGACTCACAACGAGGGCGATGAGCTGCATCGCACCCTCGAGTCAGTGGCGGAATACATGCGCACCCTGCACGAGATCATCGTCGTCGACGACGGCTCGACCGACGGTTCGTGCGCCGCGATCGACGATCCGCGTCTCCGGTGTGATACGACACCCGCAGCGCGTCGGAGTCGCCTATTCGCGAAACGCCGGTTCGCGCACGGCACAGGGCAATGTGCTCTGCTATCTCGACGCGCATCAGCGCGTCGCTCTCAATTGTCTCGACCGCTGCGCCGCGGTGGCTCTTGAAACTGGCGCAGATCGTCTCCCCAGACATCCGCAGCTACCGGATGTTTGGCTGGCGACTGCATGGTGCCGATTTCAGACTCTGCCCACAGCGGGGCTACTTTTCTGCACGGTGGCGCGGCGGGATTGCCCTGCGCCGTATCGCGCTGTGACCGCGCTGCATGCGCCCCCTATCTCTTGCCCGCGCCCTCTATCCGGGTGTAGCGTGGAGTTCATCTCCTGCGCAGATGGGGAGCCTCCGAGGCCTCGCTCGTCGTCAAATCATTCTTCACTGGCGTTCGTATCCTGCATATGAGCCGTCCGCTGGCATGGCATCGGTTCCAACGAGACTTCTCCTACGACACGACCTGGGACGGCGTGTGGCGAAACCACGCGATCATCGCTCGCACGTGCTTCGACGATGTGACCTGGCACCGCTACTCGCTGCCGCGGGTCTTCTCGGCCACCTCACCGACGAGGCGCTCGCCACGATCGAGGGCCCGGCAGTTCAGGCCGAACATCGGGAATTCCTTGCGAGGAAGGTCCGCACCGACCAGCAATTCTGGTCCGAGCTGCTAAAGCAGGAATCACCACTCATCTGTTGACGTTCATCCGTCTGGCTCAAGACTGGCGGCGCTCCGGCACAGACGGACCGCCGGTGTCGGTGAATCACCTATGACAGAACCAATGACAGAATACTTGCTAAAACCTGGAATCTATGTAAAACCTGGAAATCGCAACTGCAAAAAGCAGCAGGGATTTCTCTGTCCACAACATTCTCGACAAGCTAGTGTAGTGCCTCACTAATTCGGGTCATTATCGCCGCCTTCATTTCGGGCCGCGTGTTGGCCACAATCTGCGGAAATGCGGGGATCCAAATAGCCCGGACTTTTGATTCACTACACTAGGGGTCACAAGTTCGAGTCTTGTATCGCCCACTTACGCTGCAAGGACTTAGCCCTTACCTAACCTCGACGCTCGATGCCGTGACTTGGCCCGCCTGGCGGCTTCCGATTGGGCGGCAGCAAGGCCTACGAATCGCGTCGCTTCCACTCAACGAATTCTAGTGTCTCTGCCCGGCCGGACATGATGAAAAACGGCGTCTCTTCGCACGACGCTTCGGCCGAGGCCGATCCGGAAGTCGTGGTCCTGGTGGACGACCAGAATCGCGTGCTGGGCACGATGCCGAAGACGGATGTCCATGGGCAAACGACGCCGCTGCACCGCGCGTTTTCCACCTACATTTTCCGCGCGACCGATAAGAAGCTTCTGCTGCAGCAGCGCAGCGTCAGGAAGCAAACCTGGCCGTTGATCTGGTCGAATAGCTGCTGCGGCCACCCGCGTCTGGGCGAATCGAACGTCGAGGCGGCCCGGCGTCGGCTGATGTTCGAATTGGGCCTGAATCCGACCATCCTCGAAGAGGTGGCCCCCTACCGCTATTGCTTCACGCGGGACGGCATCATGGAAAACGAGATCTGCCCGATCTTGCTGGGTCTCGTCGACACGGAGCCGACGCTGAATCGCGATGAAGTCGAGGCGGTGCGGTGGGTCGAATGGAGCGAGTTTCTCCAAGAGATCAAAGTCGGCGAAGCTTATTCGGAATGGTCGGTCGAACAGGCCGCAATCCTCGACCGGACGCCGCGGTTTCGAGAGCTTGTCGGCCCGTAGGCTCTCGCTCGCGGGCCGCACGGTCCCCGTGCGGGGCACTTTTTGTAGCTTCCCGCGCGAAGTCGCAATAATGGGCGCGCGGAGAACCCGTCCACATCCCTTCGGCTGAGAACTCTCATGGATGCCACCATCGAGTTCACCGTCAACGGCAGCGCGGCCCGCGTCGTCACCGATCCCCAGCGACCGCTGCTCGACGTGCTCCGCGAGGAGCTGGCGCTGGCCGGCACCAAGTATGGTTGCGGCGAAGGCGAATGCGGCGCGTGTACGGTCTTGCTCGACGGCGCCGCCACGCGCAGTTGCATCACGTCGATCGCCGAAGCCCGCGGGCGCAGCGTGCTGACGATCGAAGGCCTGGCGGCTGACGACGGGCTGCATCCGGTGCAGCAGGCCTTCGTGGAACAAGGGGCCGCCCAGTGCGGTTACTGCGTGCCGGGCCAGATCATGACGATCGTTGCGCTGGTCAAGCGGCACCCCGATGCCACGCGCGAACAAATCATCGCGGCCATGCGCGGAAACCTCTGCCGCTGTTGCAACTATCCGAACCTGCTGGCCGCGGCCGAGCGGGCCATTGCCCTGTCCGCCCAAGGAGGCGCGTCATGACACGCGACTTCATCACCGACGAGCCGATCGAGGACGAGCGCTTCGAGCTGTTGGTCGGGCCCGCCTACGACTTTACGCACAACCGCCGCGAGTTCGTGGAACTGCTGGGCGCCGGAATCGTGATCGCGCTGGTCGCGCCGGGTGGCGCTGGCACAGGAATCCAAACGCCGTGGCAGCGTCTCTAGCCGCACGGCCACCAGCTCCACGACCGCCGAGCGCCTGCACGTGGGCGTCGACGGCACGGTCACGATTCTCACCGGCAAGGTCGAAGTCGGCCAAGGCTCGCGCACGCAAATCTGCCAGGCCGCGGCCGAAGAGCTGCGGCTGCCGATGGCCAACGTGCGCGTCGTGATGGGCGACACCGAGCTGTGCCCAAATGACGGCGGCACCTCGGGCAGCGGCACCACCCCGCGGACCGTCCCGAGGATCCGCGCGGCTGCAAAAGCCGCTCGAGGCGTGCTCGTCGAGCTGGCCGCCGAGAAACTGCAAGCCGAAGCCGCTTTGCTGGCCGTCGCCGGCGGCCGCATCGTCGATCCGAAAACGAATCGGGGGGTGACCTACGCCGAGCTGGCCAAGGACGAGGCCCTGAAGTCGAAAGTCGATAGCGCGTCCAGCAGCGGCGTCAAGCTCGATCAGGCCGAGAACTGGCACGTGCTCGGCACCTCGCCCGCCAAGGTCGGCATCGACGCGATGGTCACCGGGACGCATCGCTATCCCGCGGACGTCGCGCGGCCCGGCATGCTCTACGGTCGAATCCTGCGGCCGCCGGCCTACGGCGCTCGCCTCGCGTCGCTCGACTTGGCACCGGCCGAAGCCATCGCGGGGGTCAGCGCCATTCGCGACGGCGATTTCGTCGGCTGCGCGGCCAAGTCGACCTGGCTGGCCGCGAAGGCGATCGACCAGCTCGCCGCGGCCGCCAAATGGGAAACGCCTCCCGCGGCCGAGCAGCCCACGAGCGAGACGCTGTTTCAATACCTCAAGGAGCATGCCGCCTCGAACGGGGCTGCCGGTGGCCGCAGCTTTGGACGCGGCGGCACGACGCGCGGCTCGATCGACACTGGCATGGCCGAGGCCAGCAAGACCCTCAGCGCGAGCTACGAAGTCGCCTACATCCAGCACGCCCCCATGGAGCCCCGAGCGGCGGTCGCCGAGTGGCAGGATGGCAAGCTGACCGTCTGGACGGGCACGCAAAATCCGCTGCGGGTGCGGGGCGAATTGATGGCCGCCTTTCACCTGCCGGCCGACCGCGTCCGCGTGATCGTGCCCGACGCCGGCGGCGGATTCGGCGGCAAGCACACCGGTGAAGTGGCCCTCGAAGCGGCCCGCCTCGCCAAGGGTTCGGGCAAGCCCGTGTCGCTGCGCTGGACGCGCGGCGAGGAGTTCACCTGGGCCTACTTCCGGCCGGCCGGCCTGATCGAGGCCGCCGCCGGGCTGGACGCCAAGGGCGGTTTGCTGGCCTGGAAGTTCATCAACTACAACTCGGGCGGCTCGGCCCTGGACACGCCCTACCGCGTTCCCAACGTCCGCACGCAGTACGTGGCCTGCGACGCGCCGCTGCGAAGCGGATCGTATCGGGCCCTGGCCTCCACGGCCAACACCTTCGCCCGCGAGTGTTTCATGGACGAACTGGCCGCCGCGGCCGGCGCCGAGCCGCTGGCGTTTCGCCTGGCTCACCTGCCGGACGGCCGGCTGCGCGACGTGCTGACGGCCGCCACGGAAAAGTTCGACTGGTCCGCGCGCTGGAAGAATCGGGCTGCCGACCGGGGCGTCGGCCTGGCCTGTGGCACGGAGAAGGGCTCGTACGTGGCTGCGTGCGCGGAGGTCGAAGTCGATCGACGAACCGGCAACGTCAAAGTCCGCCACTTCTGCCAGGCCTTCGAGTGCGGCGCCATCCAGAATCCGAACAACCTGCGCTCGCAGGTCGAAGGCTGCGTCATCATGGGCCTGGGCGCGATCCTGCGCGAGCGCATCGATTTCGCCGAGGGGACAATCACCAACGCCAGCTTTTCAGAGTATCTCGTGCCGCGGATGGACGACGTGCCGGCGATCGACACCGTGCTGCTGAACCGGCGCGACTTGCCGTCGGCCGGAGCCGGCGAAACCCCGATCATCGCGATCGCCCCGGCGGTGGCCAACGCGGTTTTTCAGGCCACCGGAGTCCGAGTGCGCGCGATGCCGATGCCGACCGACGTGCTCAAAGGCGGCAAGGATCAGACTCAGCGTGCGTGACAGCCGATTCCAATCCTGTAGCCGGGGTCTGTGACCCCGGCAGCGTTCGTGAAGACCGTCGGCCTCACCGAGGCCGGCTACAGTCAGGAGCCAGCAACGATGAGCCACGCCACCACCCCGCCGGTCCAAGTCAAGCCGGGCGTTCTGCGCACGCCCGAGGAGTGCTTCGCCAGGCTTGCCGACTTTCCCTACGAGCCGCACTACGTGGAGGTCGACGGCCTGCGCGTGCATTACGTCGACGAAGGCCCGCCGGGCTCCGCGCCCTTGTTGTTGATCCATGGCGAGCCGACGTGGTGCTATTTGTATCGAAAGATGATCCCAATTCTGACCGCCGCGGGGCATCGCTGCGTGGCACCCGACTTGATCGGCTTCGGGCGCTCCGACAAGCTGGCCCGCCGCGAGGACTATTCGTACCAGCTCCACGTCGACGTGATGAACGGTTTCATACGCGCGCTCGATTTGAACGGCATCACGCTGTTCGGGCAGGACTGGGGAGGGCTCATCGGACTACGCGTACTGGCCGACAACCCGAAGCGGTTCGCGCGGCTGATCGTGGCCAACACGGGGCTGCCGACGGGCGAGCACAAGCCCACCGAGGGTTTTTTGAAGTGGCTCGACTATTCGCAGACGGTGCCCGACTTTCACGTGGGGGGCATCGTCCGGGGCGGCTGCACGACGCCGCTCTCGGCCGAGGCGATCGCCGCGTACAACGCACCGTTCCCGAGCGATGCCTACAAGGAGGCCGCGCGCGTCTTTCCGGCGCTGGTGCCGATCACGCCCGACGATCCGGCCTCGGCCGCCAACCGCCAGGCCTGGCAGACGCTGGCCCAGTGGCCGGGGAAGGTGCTCACGCTGTTCAGCGACAAGGACGCGGTAACCGCCGGCGGCTACAAGCCGTTCCAAAAACGATTGCCCGGCGCGGCGAATCAGCCGCACGCCACGATCGAGGGCGCCGGCCATTTTTTGCAGGAAGACGCCGGCGAGCAAATCGCCGACAAGATCATCGACTGGCTTCGCCATGGATAAGGCCATCCAGAGAGTTATCGAGAAAGCTGAGGGCGGGATGATGACGTGCCGTGACTTCTTGCAATCGTCGCGCTGGGTCGTGTCGGCGGTCCTGGCCGCCTTCGTGGTCATGGTCTCCTCGACCGCGACGCTTCGCGCCGAGCAGCAATCGAGGCCTGACGCAGCGCCCGCCGGCGAACCCGCGGCCGGCAAAGTCTACGGCCAGTGGCTGATTCGCGTGAAACCCGACCGAATCGCCGAGTACGACAAGCTGATCGAGACCCGCGGGCTGCCGCTGTTTCGCGCGGCCGGCGGCCGCATGGTCGGTTGGTGGAAGACCATGATCGGAAACCAGTACGAGCAAGTGACGATCTGGCAGTACGACGACATGGCGGCCTACGACGCGGCCGTGGCGTCGCTCGGCAAAAACGAGCGCTTCGCCGAATTCGCCAGGCTGCGCGACCCGCTGCTGGCGGGCGAAGAGAGTCAGTTCCTGCGACTGGCCGACGGGGCCGAACCGCCCGAGCTGCCGCTATCGGCCGCAAGGGTGGTGCTCGAGCGTCATCGCGTGCCCCTGGCGCGCACGGCCGACTATCTCAGCTTCATGACCACCGCCGGAGCAAGCCTGCTCGGCAAGCACGGTTTTCGCCCGATTGGCCCGTTTGTCGCCGATGTCGGCAACTGGAGCGAAGTCACGTATTTGTTTCCGTTTGCCAGTCTCGAGGAGCGCGAAAAGCTTCGTGCGGCTTTTGGCAATCATGCTGATGCCAAAACGTACGGCCAGAAGCTGAGCGAGTTCAGCGACGTCGTGCAGACGCAGGTTTTGACTCCCGCGGCCTTCGCCGCCTCGAGCGCAGCGGCGCGCTGGACGCCGGTCGCTTCGCCGCTGTTGCCCCACCTGGTCGAAGTCGTTCCCGGCGTCTTCGCGGCCGGCTTTGCGAATCGCCACACCTCGGCAAACTGCGGCTGGGTCGTGCTTGGCGATCGGACCGTACTGATCGACTTGCCGCGCGGCGTCGAGCCCGATCGATTCCTGGCCGAAGTCGAGCGCCTCTCCGGGAAGCCGCCGCGCACGCTGGTGCTCACGAACGTCCGCGACGGCGACGCCGCGATCGTCGGGCGTTTGTTCGAGCGCGGCATCGAAAAGCTCGTGACCACGCCCGCCCTGGCCGCGGCCTTGGTGAAAGATGGGGCTCTCGCCGAGCGCAAGCGAATCGAATCGATCTCGACCGCGACCGTGTTGGGCAGCGGGCCCAATCGCCTCGAAGTGCTCCCGCTGGAGGGCATCGTCGCCCCGGGCGGCGCGGCCGTGCACCTCGCCGAGCAAGGCGTCTTGTTCGCCGGCCCGCTCGTGGTCAACGGACCGCACACGAGCCTTTCCGGAAGCGATACCAAGCGATGGGTCGCGGCGCTGGCGAAGCTCAAGAACCTGCACGCCCCCTACGTCGTGCCGGGCTTTGGCTCCTGGGCGGCGACCGATGCGCTCGACCGGCAATTGGGTTTTTTGACCGAGTTGCGTCGCCAGGTCGGCTTTGTGATTTCTCAAGGCCGGCCGCACGAACAATTGCAAAGCGAAGTGCGCATCAGCGCCGAGCACCTGGTGTGGGCGCCGTATGACGCGCAGCAGAGCGACGACGTCGAGCACGTCTACCGTGAAATGACCGTGCCCCTCGCGCCGTTTGGCGCGTCCGACCCAAAACCATCCGATGGCCCGCACGCGCTGGTATTGTACGCTGACCAGCCGCACGAGCCCGGCTACATCACCGAGTGCCTGCCTCGCGTCTTCGACGAGACCGGCGTCAACGCGCACTTCACGGTCGACGTGCGGGCCCTCTCGGCCGAGAACCTCGCCAAGGTCGACCTGCTGGTGATCCTGCGCGACGGGTTGCAGCGTCCGCAGACCGGCGCCGGCAGCGAGTATATGTGGATGACCCAGCAACAACAGGACGCCGTCGTGCGCTTCGTCGAACGGGGCGGCGGTTTTCTCAACCTGCACAACTCGATGGGCTTGTATCCGCCCTCGGGCGGCTATCTCGACCTGGTCGGCGGCCGCTACATTGGCCACGGGCCGCTCGAGCGGTTTCGCGTCGAGGTGGTCGACCCGAAGCATCCGATCACGCACGGCGTGAGCGACTTCTCGGTCGCCGACGAGCAGCACACTCCTCCCTACGACAAGGACAAGGTCCACCTGCTGCTCAAGAACCGCTCCGACGACGGCAAAGTGGCGGCGGCCGGCTGGGCCTACGAGCCGGGCAAAGGCCGTTTGTGCCACCTGGCCAACGGCCACACGCGCGAGGCGCGTAGAGCACCCGATGTACCGGCGGCTGATGAAAAACGCCGTCCTCTGGTGCCTGCGCCGGGAGTGAAGCCGCCAGTTCTCCGGCCGACGAGCATCACGATTATCGCCGCCGCTATTGAAACCGGTGTCGCGAGTTATCCGTCTCGATGGGTCGCAACCCGCGTTTTTAGGGATTAAAATAAACCGCGAGACTTCCCCCCAGAGACCCCGCGGCCATGGCCACGACAAACGAATTCAGCGAGTTGATTGAGCGCATTCGCCGTGGCGACGCCGACGCGGCTTGCGAAATCGTGCGGCAGTATGAGATGGCCATTCGGGTCGCGATCCGAACGCGGTTGTCGGATCCGCGCCTGCGGCGGCACTTCGACTCGATGGACATCTGCCAATCCGTGTTGGCCAGCTTCTTTCTTCGCGCCGCCACCGGCGCCTTCGATTTGAACGATCCTCGCCAGTTGGTGGCGCTATTGATGAAGATGGCCGAAAAGAAGCTGGCGATGCACGCCCGGGCCCATTTTCGCCAGTGCCGCGATTTGCGCCGTTCGAGCCCCGAGAACAACCAATGCGCCACGATTGCCTCGGGGTGGCCGGATGCGGCTCGCCATGCCATCGGCAAGGAGCTGTTGAACCGGGCGCTGGAGATGATGAACGAAGATGAGCGGACCATCGCCCGGCACCGCGTCCGCGGCGAAACGTGGGCCGATATTGCCTCGGCCATGGGGGGCTCCGCCGAAGCGCGCCGCAAGCAATACGAGCGCGCCGTCGAAGTGATCGCCGATCGCTTGGATCTGGAATGCATCGAGGGGTAGTCCATCGTGGCGACTTTCCACGAGTCCGACCGGGCGCTGCACTCGATCGACGCGTCCCTGGCGGCGGTGCGGCAGTTTTCGCGCTCGAAGTGGCTCGATCTCTTGCGCCACGATCAGTGCGATCGTTGGCGCAGCGGCCAGCAAGTCTGGGTCGAAACCTATTTCGACTCGCTGGGCGAATCTGCGCCAGCCGCTGAAGAAGCCCTGGTGTTGATCTGCGGCGAGGTGCATTTGCGCCGCGAGCTTGGCCAGGCGCCGTCACTGGAGGAGTACCAGCGGCGGTTCCCCGACCTGGCCGCCCAGCTCGCGCTGGAATTCGAGCTCGACGGCGTCCTGCCCGACGCCTCGTCGCTGGCCGACGCGCGGGTCGCGGGCCAGCCGTCGTGGAATCTCGAACTGCCGGGATTCGAGATCGTCCGTGAGCTGGGCCGCGGGGGCTCGAGCGTCGTCTACCTGGCCCGCCAGCTCTCGGTCGATCGCTGGGTGGCGATCAAGGCCACGTCGCTGCTGTCGATCGATCCGCGGCAACTGGGCCGCCAGCGACAAGAGGCGACGATCCTCTCTCGGTTGCAACACGCCAACGTCGTGCAGATCTACGACCTGCTGGAGCACTGCGGGGTGCGCTGCGCGATCATCGAGTACGTCGACGGTTCGACGCTGGAACAGTTCACCGGCGGCAAACCGCTCGCGCCGCTGGCCGCGGCCCGCCTGGTGCGCGTGCTGGCCGAGGCGGTGCATTTCGTTCACGAGGCGGGCGTGCTGCACCGCGATATCAAGCCCTCGAACGTGTTGATGACCGCGACCGGACAGCCGAAGATCGCCGACTTCGGGCTGGCCAAGCTGGCCGTCGGCGGCGAGCCCACGCTGACCGAATCGGGCCAGGTGCTGGGCACGCCCAGCTTCATGCCGCCCGAGCAGGCGGTGGGCACGCGCGACGCGGTGGGCCGCGAGTCGGACGTGTACGCCCTGGGCGCCGTGCTGTATACGATGCTCGCCGGCCGGCCGCCGTTCCAGGCGGCCGCGACGCTGGACACCCTGAAGCAAGTGCTCGAGCAAGACCCGATCTCTCCGCGCCGGCTCGACGCGTCGCTGCCGCGCGATCTGGAAACCATCGTGATGAAGTGCCTGGAAAAGAACCCGACCAGGCGCTACCGGACGGCCCAGGCGCTGGCCGACGACTTGCGGCGATTCGAGCTGGGGGCGCCGGTCGTCGCGCGACCCATCGCGCCCTGGGGCCGGGCCTGGCGCTGGGCCAAGCGCAACCGCGTCGTCGCCGCGTTGAGCACGGCCCTCTCCTTGTTGCTCGTCATCGTCACGATCACGGCCGTCGCGGCCGCGTTCGCGATCGACGCGCTCCGCCAGCAGGCCCTCTTCCATGAGGAACGCGCGGTCGCCAACCTGCACGAAGCCCAAGGCGAGCGCGAGCGCGCCGAAAAGAACCTCGAATATGGCCGCCAGGCCGTCAACCAGCTCGCCGAAAGCTACGCCCTGCTGGGCAACCAACAGCCAGGACTCGACAGACGGCTGCAATGGTACGAACAAGCCCACACGCTGTTGGCGAAGCTGGCTCGCGAAAGTCCCGCGAAGCTGGAGTTTCGCACCCAATTGGCCGCCAGCTTTGGCCGGCTGGGGCTGTTGCACGCCCAGTCGCGCGAAACGGCTCAAGCGCGCCGGGCGCTCGAGCAGGCGGTCGGCATGCTCGAGCAGATCGGTCGCGAGAATCCCGAGCTGCAAGAGTACCAGCGCAACTTGGCGCAAACGTGCAATCTGCTGGGCAAGCAGTGCCGCATGGATAACGAAGCAAAGGCCGCCGTGACGATGCTCGCTCGCGCCTGCGCGGTCCAGGAGAAACTGCTCGCGGCCGCCAGTTCCCCGCCGCTCCAATGGCAGCGCGACCTGGGCGTCTTCTACTTCGATTTGGGCGACGCTCAATTCGACGCGGACCAGGAGGCGCTCGAGCCGGGAATCGTACCGCAAATCGCGAGCGATCCTCGAACCGCTGGCCGCCGCTCATCCAGAAAACGCAGAAACCCAGGAAGCCCTGGCGAATTTCTATTGCGCTGCGGGAACACCCGATACCTCCGACGACCCCCAACAACTGCTGGCGCGCGGACGCCGCATCCTGCAATCGTTGATCGCAAATCACCCCGATCGGCCGCGCTATCGGGCAGACCTGGCCCGCGTGTTGACCAGTTTGTTGTTCCTCCAGAGCGACTTCGAGCGGGCGCTGGCCTTGCAGCGCGAGCGCCGGCAGTTGTGGGAGCAGATTCATCGCGAGCGACCCGACTACGTCGAGGGCCGCTATGCGGTGGCCTGGTGCCAGTTCGACGATGCCCGCCTCGACCGAACGGCTGGACAACTCCGCGACGCACTCGGTGCCCTCGATCAGGCCGCGGCCATCGTCGAGAATGTCGGCAGCGACGCCCAACATGATCGCGACTTGGATTTCCTCGTTCGCCTGCTGGCGGATCGCGCGCGGCTCAACCTGCAGCTTGGCAATCTCGCTGCTTATCGCGACGATTGCCGCGCCGTGATCGAGCAGTGCCGCCGGCGAAACTGCGTGGCGTTTGGACCGCTGCGCGTCTGCCTGCTGCGACCCGACGCGACCGATGATCCAAGCGAGCTCGTGGCGCTGACGAAGGACGCGGCTACCCGCGGCTCGACTTCGCTGCGCAAGCGCACCAACGTCGGCGGCGGCTCTCTACCGGGCCGGCCAGTACGAAGAGGCGCTCAAAGTCTTGCAGGCCGTCGAGCAATCGAACCGCATGGCCCTGTTCGCAGGTCTGGGCACGCCGGAAGTGGTCCAGGCCGACAACGCGCGGGCCGCCTTGTTCCTGGCGATGGCCCACGCTGCGCCTGGAACAACACGACGAGGCCTGCCGCTGGCTGACGAAGGCGCGCAGGTGGATCGACGGCGAGGGGCGGCGTTTCCAGTCGCGATTGCCGGGGTCCGAAGCGCAGCGGCAAGCGCCTGCCGAGCGATCGCCATCGGCGATCGACCTTGCAGACCGGATGTTCCTGGCCGACGCCCTGTTCGAGTTGCAAGTCCTCGACGAGGAAGCCGGCAAGCTGGTCGACTGCGGCTCGCCGTGAGTCTCGCCTCGGCGACAGGATCGCGGGAGCAGTGAGCGAGGCGATCCGCGCCATCCCCTTGTGGATCAGCTCGCCGTCGTCGGCCACCCCGATGCAGGGCCTGGCTGCCCAGGTTATCCTGGTAGGGTGAAATGCCGAATCGAGGGTCGCGGACCCTCGCCGCCCCTACTCCCAGCAACCTTTTGCAGGTCCGTGATGTCCACTGTTCGCCTGATACCGTCGCTGTGTCTCGTCGCTCTCTCGCTCGGAATGCAGATTCGAATTGTTGCTGCCAAGGAGGCCGACAAGCCCTTCGCGGCCGACGAGGCTTACATCAAGGAGCACTACACCAAGCACGAATACAAGATCGCGATGCGCGATGGGACTCACCTGTTCACCGCCGCCTACGTGCCCAAGGATGCCTCGCGAACGTACCCGATCCTGCTGACGCGAACGCCTTACGGCTTGCGGCCCTATGGGGCCAGCAACTATCCCTCGTCGCCACGCGGACCGATGAAGTACTATGCCAAGGAGGCGTTCATTTTCGTCTATCAAGACGTGCGCGGCCGCAACGGTTCGGAAGGGGAGTTCGTGCACGTGCGGCCCTGCCTGACCGACAAGGGTTCCAAAGACTTCGACGAGAGCACCGACGCCTACGACACGATCGATTGGCTGGTGAAGAACGTGCCGCTCAACAACGGCAAGGTGGGCCTGCTGGGCATCTCCTATCCCGGCTTCTACTCGGCGGCGGGCATGATCGACGCCCATCCGGCGCTCAAGTGCGTTTCGCCCCAGGCACCGGTGAGCGACTGGTTCATCGGCGACGACTTCCGCCACAACGGCGCGCTGTACCTGGCCCACGCCTTTCGCTTCCTGTCGTTCTTTGGCCAGCCGCTCACCAAGCCCACGCGGCAGTCGCCGATCCCCTTCGACTACGAAACGCCCAACGGCTACGAGTTCTATTTGAACCTGGGGCCGCTCGACCAGGTGCAGAAGAACCACTTCGAAAAGCGCGTGAGTTTTTGGGACGAGCTGAACGAGCACGGCACGTACGACGATTTCTGGAAGCGGCGCAACATCCTGCCGCATCTGAAAAACATCAAGCCCGCCGTGATGACCGTGGGCGGCTGGTTCGACGCCGAAGATCTCTACGGGGCCCTGCACGTCTACGCCTCGACCGAGGCCAAGTCGCCAGGCGCCTACAACATTCTGGTCATGGGCCCCTGGTCCCACGGGGCCTGGCACGCCGGCGACGGAGACCACCTGGGAAACGTCGCCTTCCACCAGAAGACGGCCGACTTCTATCGCAATTCGATCGAGCTGCCCTTCCTCAAGCACTTCCTCAAGGAAGACAAGGACCCCGAACTGCCCGAAGCCTACGTTTTCGAAACTGGCACGAACCAGTGGCGAAAGTTCGACCACTGGCCGCCCCAGACGACGACCCCCAAAAGCTTGTACTTCCACCCGGGCGGCCGGCTGAGCTTCGATCCGCCCGCCTCGACCCCCGGCGAAACCTACGACGAATACGTGAGCGACCCAGCCAAACCCGTGCCCTTCATTCCCAACATCGCTACCGGCATGACCACCGAGCACATGGTCGACGATCAGCGCTTCGCCGCCACGCGGCCCGACGTGCTGGTGTACGCCACCGAGCCGTTGGCCGACGACGTGACGATCGCCGGGCCGATCACCCCCAGCCTGCTGGTCTCGACCACCGGTACCGATGCCGATTGGGTCGTGAAGCTGATCGACGTCTACTCGGGCGACTTTCCCAACCCCGAACCCAATCCCGCGGGCATTCAGATGGGCGGCTATCAGCAGCTCGTGCGGGGCGAGGTGATGCGCGGCAAATTTCGCGACAGCTACGAGCGGCCCGCGCCGTTCGAGCCCGGCAAGGTGACCAAGGTGGAATACGTGATGCCCGACGCCTACCACACGTTTCGCCGAGGCCACCGCATCATGGTGCACATCCAGAGCTCGTGGTTCCCGCTGGTCGACCGCAATCCGCAGTCGTTCATGGACATTTACCACGCCAAGCCCGACGATTTTCACAAGGCCACGCAGCGGCTGTACCGTTCGCCCGAAACGCGATCGCAACTTCTAGTCCACGTGCTCTCCGAGCGGCCGTCGTGAGTGCGTTTCAGCACACGGGCTAGCTCCCCGGCTAGTGCGTTCTTACCGCGATCCGGCAAAGCCCACGCCTCTTGGCGCGTTCGGATTTCTCAGGCGAATCGCCCGTGCAGGCCGGTTTTGCCGCCGGCACATCCGTCGCGTTCTGCATGAACGCGCCCGCGCCCTGTGCCGGCCGCCAAAGCCTGACCCGAAGCGACAGCGCCTTTTTGCTGGCCTATGGTTGCAGTGAGGCAGTGCGCCGTGGCGCTTCCACCCCGCCGATGCCGATTAGTCCCTCCCGCCGCCTGCCCGCCATACTCCCACCTGCGCCCGGTTGATGACTTATGGAGCGCCAGCTCACATTCCCGGTTTTGCCCGCCTCGGGGTGGCATTTCTGGCGGTTGGCCGCGTGCTTCATCTGGATCGGAGCGTCGTGCGTCGGGTTGGCCTTGCTGGCCTCGTACGAAAACGCGCCTGGGGAACGTCAAGAAGCCCCCGCGCACTGGCCCGCCGATAGCCAGATCGCCCTCAGCCGACGGGTGCTACCTTGATGCTGTTTGCACACCCCCACTGCCCCTGCACCCGGGCAACGCTCGGCGAGCTGGAGAAGATCGTGGCCCGATGTCCGGACTCGGTCACGATTTGGGTCCTGTTTCTCGAACCGGCCGGTTGCGATGCCAGTTGGCGCCAGAGCGATCTGGTGCAAGCGGCTGCCGCGATTCCTGGCGTCCACGTCGTTCACGACCTCGACGGCGTCGAGGCCCGCCGCTTTCGCGCCACGACCTCCGGCCAGGCGTTGTTGTACAGCGAACGGGGAGACCTGCTATTCGACGGCGGGATCACCGCGTCACGCGGCCACGAGGGAGACAACATTGGCCGGTCGGCGATCGAGTCGTGCCTGACCGACGCGACTCCGGCCTGCCGCCAAGTCGCCTGTCTTCGGCTGCCCGATTGCCGCCACGTCGGAACAAGAATAGGAGTCCAGCCATGTCGATTGCCGTGCCTGAATCCGATCTCGGCGTCGCCGCTCGCAACCGCGCTGACAGATTGTTCCGCGAACACCAACACGCGATCTTCGTGCGCACCGACCGGATGTTCGCGGCCCTGCTGCTCTTTCAATGGGTGGCCGGGATCGGCGCGGCGATCTGGATATCGCCGCGAAGTTGGAACATCGCCCAGAGCCACGTGCACCCGCACGTTTGGGCGGCCGTGTTCCTGGCCGGAATCATCAATAGCCTGCCGATCGCGTTGGCGCTGTTTCAACCGGGAAGAACGCTGACCCGCCAGGCGATTGCCGTGGCCCAGATGCTCAACTCAGCGGTCCTGATCCATCTTTGCGGCGGGCGGATCGAAACCCATTTTCACGTCTTCGGCTCCCTGGCGTTCCTGGCGTTCTATCGCGACTGGCGGGTCTTGCTGACGGCCACGCTCGTTATTGCAACCGATCACTTTGTTCGGGGCGTCTACTGGCCGCAATCGGTCTTCGGCGTGCTGACGGCGCCGTGGCGCTGGCTCGAACACTCCGGCTGGGTCGTTTTCGAGGACGTCTTTCTGATTCGCTCCTGCGTCCAGGGCACCAACGAGCTGCGCGAGATCGCGGTGCGGACGGCGCAGTTGGAGGTCACCAACGGCGCAATCGAGCAAACCGTCGTCGAGCGGACCGAGGAACTTCGCGCCAGCGAGGCCGAGCTGCAACGGGCCAAGGAAGCCGCCGAATCGGCAAACCGGGCCAAGAGCGATTTCCTCGCCAGCATGAGCCACGAAATCCGCACGCCCATGAACGGCATCATCGGCATGACCGAGTTGGCGCTCGACACGGACCTGACCGACCGGCAGCGCGACTACCTGGAAACCGTCAAATCGTCCGCCGGCTCGCTGTTGACGCTGCTCAACGACATTCTCGACTTCTCCAAGATCGAGGCCGGCAAGCTCAGCCTGGACGAGGTGTCGTTCAATCTCAGGGACGTTCTGGACGACACCATCAAGGCGCTCGGCCATCGCGCTCATGCCAAGGGTCTGGAGCTCGCCTGCCACACGCAAGCGGACGTCCCCGTCGAGGTCGTGGGCGATCCCGTGCGGCTTCGCCAGATCGTCGTCAACCTGGTCGGCAATGCGATCAAGTTCACCGAGCACGGCGAAGTCGTCGTTCGCGCAGCCGTCGAGTCGCAGACCAGCGATGACGTCTGCCTTCATATCAGCGTCACGGATACCGGCATTGGCATTCCAGCCGCAAAGCAGCAACGCATCTTTCAAGCTTTCGAACAGGCCGATCAATCCACTACGCGGCTCTATGGTGGCACGGGTCTGGGCCTGGCCATTGTCTCGAAACTGGTGGCCGTCATGCAGGGCACGATCTGGGTCGAGAGCCAGATGGGCCGCGGAAGCACCTTCCATTTCACCACGCTGCTGGCTTTGCAGGGTGGTTCGCCGCGTCGCCCGGTGAGCTTGCCCAAGCAATGGCACGACCTGCACGTGTTGGTGGTCGATGACAATGCCACGAACCGCCAGATCCTGGAAGAAGTGTTGCGAAACTGGCGCCTCACGCCGACCGTCGTCGACAGTGGCGCCGCCGCGCTGGCCGCGCTCGAACAGGCAAGCGACCGGGGAACCCCGTTCGGACTAGTGATTCTCGACGTTCAAATGCCATCCATGGACGGCATCTCCGTGGCCCAGCAGATCAAGGCCAATCCGCGGCTCTGGGCGGCACCGCTGATCCTGTTGTCATCCTCGAACCAGATCGACGACGAGCGTTGCAGGAACCTCCACGTGGCAGCCTGCTTGAGCAAGCCGATCAAGCAATCCGACCTCTTCAACTGCCTGATCAACGTGCTCCGGGGACCCGGGGACAGTGAAGCTTCCCTTCACGCCACCCCGACGATCGACGGCACGGACCATGGCGTCGATCTGAATCCCTCCCGACCGCTGGTCATCCTCTTGGCCGAGGACAACGTCGTGAATCAGCGAGTCGCGGTCGGAATTCTTGAAAAGCGGGGCCATACCGTGGTCGTTGCCCACAACGGCAAAGAGGCCATCCAGGCCATCGCCACGCAGCAATTCGACCTGGTCCTGATGGACTTGCAGATGCCCGAGATGGACGGCATCGAAGCGGCGCGCCGGATTCGCCAACTGGAAGCCCCCCGGGGCGAACACACACCGATCGTCGCCATGACCGCGCACGCCATGAAAGGCGACCGCGAAGATTGTCTCCAGGCCGGCATGGACGATTACCTGAGCAAGCCCGTCCAGGTCAACGAACTGCTGGCGACGATCGAGCGCCTGACGGCAGCTTGCGGCGACGCCCATCCCACGGCGCGGCCCGAGGCCGCCGGACCCGAAGCGCGGCCCCCCGCATTCTCCACGGCTTCCTATGAATCCCTAACCCATGCTCCAGAAACGATCGACATGGCGACTCTCTTGCGCGCGTGGAGGACGACTGGGATTTGCTGCACGAAATGATCGATCTCTTTCTTGACAGCGCCTCGACTGATGGCCGAAATCGAGGCCGGCGTGGCTCGCCAGGACGGCCGGAGCGTCGAACGGGCCGCCCACGCCCTCAAGGGCGCCATGCAGAGCATCAGCGCCGTGCCTGCGGCCCGGGCAGCGGCAAGTCTTGAAGACGCCGTTCGGACGACCGATGCGGAAGATGCTCATCGATCGCTGTCCGCCCTGAAACTGGAATTCGAACGTCTCGTCTCGGACTTGTCCCAGGCATCCGCGGGAGCCCAATCATGAAGGTGCTGATAGCTGACGACGAGTTGGTGGCGCTGCGGTTGCTCGAATCGTCGCTGCGCCGCTGGGGCTATGACGTGATCGTGGCGAATGACGGCTACGAGGCGTATCAGATCCTGTTGTCGCCCGACGCGCCGAAACTGGCGGTCCTCGACTGGATGATGCCGGGCGTGGACGGCACGCAGCTCTGCCACGACATTCGCCAGAACAAGCCCGAGCCGTACACCTACATCCTCTTGCTGACCGGCAAGCATGCTCAAGACGACATCATCGCGGGGCTTGACGCGGGAGCCGATGATTATGTCACCAAGCCATTCGCCCCTGCCGAGCTGAAAGTTCGGCTGCGAACCGGCAAGCGAATCTTGTATCTGCAGGAACAGCTCATCAACGCGCGCGAAGCACTTCGCGACCAGGCCAGCCACGATCAGCTCACCGGCCTTTGGAACCGCGCCGCGATTCTTGATATCCTCGAAAATGAATTGGGGCGCGCAACGCCAGGATGCGTCCTTCGCCGTCGCCATGGCCGATTTGGACCACTTCAAGCAGATCAACGATTCGTTTGGGCACCCGACGGGCGACGAAGTCTTGCGAGCTGCCGCGAAGGCCATGCGCGAATCGGTTCGTCGCTACGATTCGATCGGGCGGTATGGCGGCGAAGAGTTTCTCATCGTGCTGCCCGGCTGCGATCGGTCGAACGCGATTGCCCATGCGGAACGCATGCGGGCGGCCATCGCCCGAATTGCAGTGCAGACCCCCAGCGGCACCGTTCGCGCCACCATGAGCCTGGGGGTCGCCGTGGCGGACAAAGACTCGGCGGCCGACGCGTTTGCGCTGATCCAGGCCGCCGACGTCGCCCTTTATCGCGCCAAGCATGACGGCAGAAACCGCTCGGAAATCGCGATACCCGCCGCGCCGGCCGGCGCGGTAATTTGACAGTTGTTCGCCCAGGTCCGGCGACTTCGCACCACCACAGGGCACATCCTTCCGCGCACGGCGCGACGTGGTGGACGGGGCGGGCGTCCGCTTACAATCGAATGAGCCTCGCGCGATCCGCCGCCCGTCGATGGTATGTCTTGAAACCGGTTCTGGCGAGCGGCTATCAGGTCGTGAAGGCGGCGCGATGCCGTTTCGAAGCGGTTCCCCTCGGCAGCCCGGGAGCAAGTCTGAATGAGTGAGTCGATTCCCGCCAAGCAGGTGGCCAATTCGCCCCAGCCTGCAATCCGCTCCGCAGCCTGCTGGGAGTCAGGCACGCCGGCCGCCGACGAGGTGCGGTTTTTCCAAGGCCCCCAGAATCGCGGCTTCGAGCTGGGCAAGGCCGCCAGCATTTTCTTGGAGATGCTGAGCGGCTTTCGGGCGTTCCACTTCCTGCCGCCGTGCGTCACCGTATTCGGCTCGGCCCGCATGAGCGAGGGCCATCTGGCCTATGCGATGTCGCGCGACATCGGTGCGCGCCTGGCGCAGGCCGGCTTTGCCGTCATGACCGGGGGCGGCCCCGGCCTGATGGAAGCCGCCAACCGCGGCGCCAAGGAGGTCGGCGGCACGTCGGTGGGCTGCAACATCGCGCTGTCGCACGAGCAGCAGCCCAACAACTACCTCGACCGCTGGATCACGTTCCGTCACTTTTTCGTTCGCAAGATGATGCTGGTCAAGTATTCGTATGCCTTCATCGCCATGCCCGGCGGCTTCGGCACGCTCGATGAAATTTTCGAGGTTGCCACGCTGGTGCAAACCGGCAAGATCAAGCAGTTCCCCATCGTGCTGATGGGTCGCGAGTTCTGGGCGCCCTGGTCGGATTCCTGCAAAACCGCCTGGTGGAAGTCGGCATGATCGAAGAAACGGACTACGAACATCTGCTAGTCACCGACTCCGTCGAGGAAGCGGTCCGCAGCGTGACCGAGGTCGCCATGCGCCAGTTCGGCCTCAGCTACGGCCCAAAAGCCAAACCGCGTTGGTTCCTGTGGGAATGAGCGACGAAGCTCAACCGCCGGGCGGGTGCTTCATCAGGCGGCGAAACTGGGCCAGCGAACGCGAATTGGCGATGTCCTTGGCTTCCAGCCCGGCACGGCGGGCCTGATAGACGGCGAACTGCATGAACCGCAACTCTTCGGTCGAGTGGGCGTCGGTGCCCAGCACCAGGGGAATGCCCTGGCGGTGGGCGGCCGCCGCGGCGATCTCGTCGAGATCGAGTCGGCTGGGCTGGCCATTCATCTCCAGCATGCAGCCGTAGTCGGCCGCCGCCTTGAAAACGTCCGGCAGGTTGACGGCGTACGGCTTGCGTTTGCCGATCACGCGGCCGGTAGGATGGCCGATCGCGTCGACGTGCGGGCTGCGAATCGCGCCGACGATCCGCCGCGTGATCTGCCGCTGCGACTGGTTCTGGCCATAGTGGATCGAGGCCACCACCCAATCGGCCTCGGCCAGCACCGCGTCGGGCAGATCGAGCTTGCCGTCTTCGAGGATGTCGAGCTCGACGCCCTTGAGCACCGTCATGCCGCGGATACCCGCCGCGGCGCGCTCGATGGCGGCCCAGTGGCGCGTGAGTCGCCGGGTGTCGAGGCCCTTGGCCATCGTGACGCGCTTCGAGTGATCGGTGATGGCGATGTACTGATAGCCGCGCGCCTTGGCCGCCTCGAGCATCTCTTCGATCGACGAGCGGCCGTCGGTGGCGGTGGTGTGCATGTGCATATCGCCGCGGATCGCGCCGATCTCGATCAGCCGGGGCAGCGTTCCCGCGCGGGCCAGCTCGATTTCGTCGCGCCCTCGCGCAGCTCGGGCGGGATCCACGGCAGCCCCACGGTCCGATAGACCTCTTCTTCGGTCCGCCCCGCGATCCGCCGGGCGCCGCGAAACACCCCGTATTCGTTGATCTTCAAGCCGCGATCGACGCCCAGCCGGCGGATCATGATGTTGTGCTGCTTCGAGCCGGTGAAGTACAGCAAGGCAGCGCCATAAGAGGCCTCCGGCACGGCCCGCAGATCCAACTGCAATCCGCTACGCAGGCGGACCGACGACTTGGTATCGCCGTGGGCCAGCACCTGCGACACGCCCTCGAAGTGAATCAGCCGTTCCATCACCTTGCTCGCCGACTTCGCGGCCACCAGCACGTCGAGGTCGCCGACCGTTTCCTTGCGGCGGCGATAGCTGCCGGCCATGTCGATGTGCAGTACGCCCGGGCAATCCTGCAAATGCCGCAACACGGCGTCGGCGTAGGATTGCGCATCGGCCAGGTACATCCGCTGGCTCGACTGCGGCAGCTCGTCGAGCGCCTTGAGAATATTGTCTTCCGTCTTGGCGCCAAAACCCTTGAGCTCCCGGATTGCGTGCCGCGAAGCCGCCCGCCGCAGGTCGTCGATCGAAGCCACCTTCAGCTGCTTGTGCAGCAGCATGGCCCGCTTCGGCCCGCATCCCGGCACCGTCATCAGCGCGCGCAGGCCCGAGGGCACCTGTCGACCGAGCTCTCGTCGCAGGGGCAGGTCGCCAGTCTCGACGACAGTGGCAATCTTGCCGGCCAGGTCCTGGCCGATGCCGGGCAGCTCGCCCAGCCGCTCGCGATGCTCGGCGACGATCTTTGCTATCGGCTCGGACAGGTCGCGAACCGTCACGGCCGCCCGGCGATAGGCTCGAATGCGGAATGGGTTCTCGCCTTCCAATTCCAGCAGATCGGCGACTTCGTCAAAGATCTGGGCAACTTCCGGGTTTTCCATGATGTTCGTCCGCAAGCCTCGTAAACCTTGCCGCCGTGCGTGCCAGTCGCCAAAGGCGGCAAATTGCATGTCGCATGCCTAAACCCTTCGCCTCGATGAGCCGCTCGCTTCTCGGCCCGAGATGCAAGCTCGCCATTTGGCCGCGAACCTGGCATAACGTGCGTTTACGCGCACAATGTGCCATTCCAGCCCGGCCTGGCAATGGTCGTTTCCAGGCAGATCGCATGGCCAATGCACACGGCACCGCGGCGAGTAGACCTCTGCGGATAACAAACTCGCAAGGGACCACCGGCGCAGGACTTGCTAAATGCCACCTTGGCAGGCAGGCCGACTCGTTGCTCGCACGAAAAACCGCGCCAGGCGAAAGGAGAGGTGGTCGATGAATACACGACGTTTCATTCGCTGGTTCCAGGACATCGGCATCGGCGACGTGGGCCTGGTCGGGGGCAAAAACGCCTCGCTGGGCGAAATGTACCGCGAGCTGACTTCCAAGGGCGTCCGCATCCCCAACGGCTTCGCCGTCACTGCCGATGGCTATCGACACTTCCTCAAAGCTAGCGGTCTCGACCAGACCATCGCCACGATGCTCCGCGGACTCGACACCCGCAACTATACGGCCCTGGCCGAGCGCGGCCACAAGGTCCGCGACGCCATCCTGGCCGCTTCGCTGCCCGACGATCTGCAGCGCGAAATCGTCGAGGCCTATGGCCAGCTCTGCGAGCAATACGGCCCGCAAACCGACACCGCCGTCCGTTCCAGCGCCACGGCCGAAGACTTGCCGACCGCCAGCTTCGCCGGCCAACAGGAGTCGTATCTCAACGTTCGCGGGCCTCGGGCGGTGCTCGAAGCCTGCCGGGAGTGCATCGCATCCTTGTTCACCGATCGGGCCATCTCCTACCGCGTCGACAAGGGGTTCGACCACACGGCGATCGCCCTGTCGGTCGGCATTCAAAAGATGGTTCGCTCGGACCTGGGTTCGGCGGGCGTGTTGTTCACGCTCGAAACAGAGAGTGGCTTTGCCGAGGTGGTGCTGATCAACAGTTCCTACGGCCTGGGCGAAAGCGTGGTCAAGGGTCGCGTCGATCCCGACGAGTTCCTGGTGTTCAAGCCCACGCTCAAGCAGGGCCACCGCGCCATCCTCAAGCACAACGTCGGCAGCAAGCAGGAAAAACTCATCTACACCACCCGCGGCGGCCACAGCACCCGGATCGTGCCGGTGCCGGTCGAGGACCAGCAGCAACTGAGTCTCGACGACGACGACGTGCTGGCGCTGGCCCGATGGGGTTGTTTGATCGAGGAGCACTACTCGGCCAAGGCCGGCCACCCGGTGCCGATGGATATCGAATGGGCCAAGGACGGCAAGACCAGCGAGCTGTTCATTCTGCAAGCCCGGCCCGAGACGGTGCACGCGCTGCGCACAAGAAGACCTCGCTCGAAATCTATCGGCTCGAGCAATCGGGGCGCGTGCTGCTCGAAGGCCGCAGCGTCGGCGAGAAGATCGGCGCCGGCAAGGCGCGGGTCGTGAAGAACCCCGAGCACTTGCAGGAGTTTCGGCCCGGCGAAATCCTGGTTGCCGACATGACCGACCCCGACTGGGAGCCGGCCATGAAGATGGCCTCGGCCATCATCACCAATCGCGGCGGCCGCACCTGCCATGCCGCCATCGTCAGCCGCGAGCTGGGCGTGCCCTGCATCGTCGGCACCGAGCGGGGCACGGCCGTGCTGGCCGACGGCCAGGAAATCACGGTCTCCTGCGCCGAAGGAGAAGTCGGCCGGGTGTACGACGGGCTGCTCAAGTTCAGCCGCGAGGTGCTCGACCTGGGCAACCTGCCGCGGCCACGCACGCACGTGATGATGAACGTCGGCAATCCCGACCAGGCGTTCGCGCTTTCCTTCCTGCCCAACGACGGCGTGGGGCTGGCGCGCGAAGAGTTCATCATTTCCAGTGCCATCCAGGTCCATCCGCTGGCGCTGGTGCGCTACGACTCGCTGGCCGACGGACCGGCGAAGCAGAAGATCGCTCAGCTCACCGGCGCGTTCCCGCACAAGCCCGACTACTTCGTCCAGCGCCTTGGCCGAGGGCGTGGGCCAGATTGCGGCCGCCTTTTATCCGAAAGACGTGATCGTGCGGCTCTCCGACTTCAAGACCAACGAATACGCCGGGCTGCTGGGGGGCGAGACCTTCGAGCCCAAGGAAGAAAACCCCATGATCGGCTTTCGCGGCGCATCGCGCTACTACGACCCGCGCTACCGCGAGGCCTTCCTGCTCGAATGCCAGGCCATGAAACGGGTCCGCGAAGAGATGGGCCTGGTCAACGTCAAGCTGATGATCCCCTTCTGCCGCACCGTCGAGGAAGGCAAGCAGGTGCTGGCCGTCATGCACGAGGCCGGGCTCGATCGCGGCGACAATGGCCTGGAGGTTTACGTGATGTGCGAAATCCCGGCCAACGTGATCCTGGCCGAGGATTTCGCCGAAATCTTCGACGGCTTCTCCATCGGATCCAACGATCTCACCCAGCTCACGCTCGGGCTGGACCGCGACAGCCAGATCGTGGCCCACCTGTTCGACGAGCGCAACGCCGCCGTGATGCGCTCGATCGAAGACGTCATCCGCCGCGTCCGGGCCTGCGGCCGCAAGATCGGTATCTGCGGCCAGGCGCCCAGCGACTATCCCGAATTCGCCCGCTTCCTGGTCACCTGCGGCATCGACAGCATTTCGCTCAACCCCGATACTGTCTTGAAGACGACCCGCGAGATCATCGACATGGAGTCGCAGCTCGGCGAAAAGCAGCCGCCGGCGCGGGCCACGTCGCGAAGAGCGGCCGCCAGCAAGTGAGCCGGGCGCGCGCGAAACCGAAACCGTCGCAATTCGAAGGGGAGATCGAGCGATGAACACCAGCGAGCTCGAATCCGTCGCCCGGACGATGGTCGCCAAGGGCAAGGGCATCCTGGCTGCCGACGAAAGTTCCGGCACGATCGAAAAACGGTTCAACGGGATCGACGTCGCCTCGACCGAAGACAACCGCCGCGCGTACCGCGAGCTGCTGTTCACGACCGCCGGCCTGGGAGATTTCATCAGCGGCGTGATCCTGTTCGACGAAACCATCCGCCAGAAGGCCAGCGACGGCCGGCCGTTGCCCGGGGTGCTCGCCCAGCAAGGCATCCTGCCGGGCATCAAGGTCGACAAGGGCGCCAAGCCACTGGCCGGTTTCCCGGGCGAAAAGGTCACCGAAGGCTTGGACGGCCTCCGCGAGCGGTTCGCCGAATATCGAACCCTCGGCGCGTAAGTTTGCCAAGTGGCGGGCCGTGATCACGATCGGCCCGGGCATTCCAACGGATTACTGCCTGGAGGCCAACGCCCACGCGCTGGCCCGTTACGCAGCCCTGGCCCAGGAGGCGGGCCTGGTGCCGATCGTCGAGCCGGAAGTGCTGATGGACGGCGACCACACGATCGAGCGCTGTGAAGAGGTGACGACCGCCGCCTTGCGAAACGTCTATGCCGAGTTGGCCGCCGCGCGCGTGGTGCTCGAAGGGTCGCTGCTCAAGCCGAACATGGTGGTCTCCGGCACGTTGTGCCCCCAGCAGGCCAGCGTCGAGCAGGTTGCCGAGGCGACGCTGCGCTGCCTGCGCCGCACGGTGCCCATCGCGGTGCCGGGCGTCGTCTTTCTCTCCGGCGGCCAGAGTCCCGTGCGGGCCACCGAGCATCTCAACGCCATGAACGCCCTGGGTCCGCAGCCGTGGGAGGTGAGTTTCTCCTACGGCCGCGCCCTGCAAGAGCCGTCCCTGAAAGCCTGGCGCGGCCAGCCGGCGAATGTCAAAGCAGCCCAAGCCGCCCTATTGCATCGTGCACGATGCAACGGCACCGCCCGCAGCGGCAAATACAGCCCGGCCATGGAAAAGGCGGCCGGCCGAGCGTGAGTCGCGTCGCTGATGCGCCGGCTCGGGTGACGCGGCTGGCACGCTTTGAGACTGCCGTGCGAAGGTTCTCGCCGGCACACCGCGCAGGCACCCGTAGCAGCAGATTCCGACATGGGCGAACCACACGACTCGGGCTACCGGACTGCCGCTTTCACCGCGTCTGCAAGGCCAGCGCGGGCGCCATCGCGCGCTCGCGCAACTTGGCGCGCGTGAGGTTGATCCACACTTCGGCCGACAGCGTGTTGAGGCCGAAGGCCAGCCACACCGACGCATCCCAGGCCTCGGGAAACGACGCCTCTAGCGGCGGCATCATCAGCACCGGCACCAAGACGCGAAACATCGAAATGCCCAACCCGATGGCGAACGTGCGGATCATCCACTCGCGGTGCACCAGGAACTGCCGCCGCCGCACGGTGCGGTAACCTTGCACCAGGCAGACGAGGAACAGCGTGCCGGCGAACACCACGCCCACGCTCGTCGACAGGCTGCCGAACACTGGCAGCCGCCCCACGAACAACAGCGCCGAGACGACGCCCACCAGGCTGGCCAGCATGAACACCCGCCCCGACCAGCGGTGAAAGCGCGAAAAAGCGATTGCGCACGCTCGGCACGAACTGCACCGGGCCCAGCGTCATGAACAGAATGCCAGGCAGCGAATGCACCAGCGTCAAATAGGGGTGCTGGTAGTAACGGGCGTTAAAGCCGGTCGCCCCTGGCGGCTCGTTCGACGAATCGATGACGAACGCCGGATCGGCCAGATACTCGACCGTCACGACGACCCGCGAGATCGCGCTCGACAGCCCGACCAGGCACAACAGGATCGCCACGGCGAAGCCGATATTGCCGATGGCCTTGATCATCGCGATGCGCCCGCCTTGTCGGTAATCGCCTGCAATATCGTGTGATGAACAGTCACGTCGGCCGTTCGCCGGACCGGCATCTTCGATCGCTATTTTGTTCGTCGCCCGCTGGACGTTCTTGGCAGCCCGCGAATCCCAGGTGCCAGCCGCCGGGCCGCCAGACAAGCCCAGCGCTGCGACGGCCGATCGCTCGCGGCGTCAGCCTTGATTGTCGCCTGCTGCCGGGCTATAGTCGAAGGCTTCTGCCGATTTTTTTCTCGACCGTGGTGTCGCTCGCCCAAACTTCTTCGCGGCGCTTGACCTTCTGCTCCACGGTAACCCTTCGCGCCGCACCGCCTGCGGCCGCGGACCTCGCACGACGCGCGGCGCCCAACCGCCCCGCTCTTGCGGCCCCGTTATCCCGGCTGATCCTCCATGAGACGTGCACGACAAACAAACGTGTGGCAGACGTCGGGCTGCAGCCTGCCAGTGGCACTGTTGTCGCTCGCGTTCTGCACGGCACAGGCCGGCGCCGCCGTTCCGTTCACGGTCAGCCAACTGACCAGCAACAGCCTTGTCGACCAGAAGCCGCAAGTCTGGGGCTCGAACGTCGTCTGGCAGGGTGAGGGCGGCACCGACGGCGGCAGCGACTACGAAATCTTCCGCTACGACGGCACGTCGACCACCTGCTTGACCAGCAATGCTCTGCCGGACCAGAACCCGCACGTCTCCAGCGGCGGCGTCGTCTGGGAGCGCTCCAGCGGCGCCAGCGAGGAAGTCATCTTCTTGAGCCTGGCGGGCGGCGCCGTCGAGACGCCGCTCAGCAACAACGCGGTTCAGGACGGCAACCCCACGATCTCCGGCAATCTCGTCGCCTGGGAGCAAGGCTCTGGCAACGCCGTCGAGATCATGAGCTGGAACGGCTCGACAACCGTATCGAACCTCAGCCAGAACGCCGTGGTCGACCGCTCGCCCAATGCCGACAACGGCGGCTCGGTCGTATGGGTCACCGGCAGCACACCCGACCAGCAGGTCCTGTTTTACAACGGCACGAGTGTCGTGCCGATCGCGTCCAGCACGCTGGCAATGAACACGCCGACCATTTCCGGATCGCACGTCGCGTGGCAAGGGTACACTGGCACGGCCGCGGACGGCAGCCAGAGCGAGATCTTTCTGTACGACGGCGCGGCGACGACGCAATTGACCAACGACAGCGTGGCCGACTTCGCGCCGCAAGTTTCCGGCGACAACGTCGTCTGGTGGGGCGGCTCGTTCAACAACTATCAGGTCTTTCTCTACGATGGCACCGTCCACCAGCTCTCCGGCGGAACGCTGAACCAGTACCCGCGGATCGACGGCAACAACGTCGTCTGGCAGGGCTCCGACGGCCAGCACATGCAAATCTACCTGTGGAACGGCCACGAAGTCACGCAACTGACCAACACGCCCTATGACAGCACGAACCCGCAGATTTCCGGCAACCACGTGGTCTGGCAGGGCAACCCGGGCACGAGCCTGGAAATCTTTCAAGCCATCTTCGTGCCCGAGCCGGACGGCGTCGTGCTGGCGGCCCTCGCCCTGGCAGGACTTTTTGCGCTGGCCGCGCGCCGCCGCCGCCGCGCACGACGCGCGGCCGTCTGAAGCCGCAACCGCCGGGTCGACTCAGGCCAGCCTTGCCGTCCTCAAGCGGAGGGCGTTGGCCACGACCGATACCGAGCTGAAGCTCATTGCGGCGGCGGCAATCATCGGATTGAGCAGCAGGTGGTGCGAGATCGGATAGAGCACGCCGGCGGCGATCGGCACACCCAGCGCGTTATAGATGAAGGCGAAAAACAGGTTCTCGCGGATATTGCGCATCGTGCGGCGGCTGAGCATCACGGCCTTGACAATGCCCCGCAGATCGCCCTTGACGAGCGTCACTCCGGCCGACTCGATGGCCACGTCGGTTCCAGTTCCCATCGCGATGCCGACCTCGGCCGCGGCCAGGGCCGGGGCGTCGTTGATGCCGTCGCCGGCCATCGCCACACGTCGGCCGCCGGTTTGCAAGGCCTTGATCTTCTCGTATTTCTCGTCGGGCCGCACTCCGGCCACGAATTCGTCGATGCCCAATTCTTCGGCAACGCTGCGGGCGGTCTGCTCGTTGTCGCCGGTGAGCATGATGATCCGCAGGCCCAGAGCATGGAGCGCCGCGACGGCTTCCGGTGTAGACGGCTTGATCGGATCGGCAACAGCCAGCAGCCCCGCCGCCCGGCCGTCGACGGCGACGTACATCACGGTGCGCCCTGGCGCTCGAGTTCCTCGGCGCCCGGTCGCAAGGCGGCAAGGCCCTCGGCGCCGCGCTCTGCGAGCAGCGCGTCTTTGCCGACCAGCACCGCCTTGCCATCGACGCGGGCGCGAATGCCGCCGCCGGTGATCGAGTCGAAATCCTCGGCCGGCGACAGCGCGAGCGTCCGCTCCTTCGCGGCCGAAACAAGGGCGCCGGCCAGCGGATGCTCGCTGACTTGTTCCGCGCTGGCCGCCAGGCGCAGCAACTCCTCCTCGGTGAATGCGCCGGCCGCCACACATTCGGTCAAGCGGGGGCGCCCCTCGGTGAGCGTGCCCGTCTTGTCGACAACCAGCGTGTCGACCTTTTCCATGGTTTCCAACACGGCCGCGTCCTTGACCAGCACCCCCTCGCTCGCGCCGCGGCCGACCCCGACCATGATCGACATCGGCGTGGCCAGCCCCAACGCGCACGGGCAAGCGACAATCAACACGGCCACGGCATTGACGAAGGCCCAGGCCAGAGCCGGCTGCTCCGGTTGCACGATGGCCCAAACCAGGAACGTGATCACGGCAACCGCCACCACGGCCGGCACGAAATAGCTGGCGACTACGTCGGCCAGTCGCTGGATCGGGGCGCGGCTTCGCTGGGCCTGGCCCACCATGGTTACGATTTTCGCCAGCACGGTGTCCGCGCCCACGCTCTCGGCCATCATCAAGAACGAACCCGTCTGGTTCACGGTGCCGCCGATGACGCGGTCGCCCGGTTGCTTCTCGACCGGCAGCGGCTCGCCGGTGATCATCGACTCATCGACCGCGCTGCGCCCCTCGTTGACTTTGCCGTCGACCGGAATCTTCTCGCCGGGCCGCACCCGCAGCACGTCGCCCGCGCGGACCTCGTCCAGCGGCACCTCGCGCTCGGTCCCCTCGCGCACCACCCGCGCCACGGGCGGGGCCAACGACAAGACGCGCGGATCGCGCCGCCCGTTCGCCGCCGCGCCCGCAGCTCGAGCACCTGCCCGAACAGCACGAGCGTCACGATCACGGCCGCGGCTTCGAAATAGACCGCCGAGTGGCCGTGCTCCTGGAATGCCTCGGGGATGAGCGCGGGGAACGCGACGGCTACCAGGCTGTAGAAATACGCCGCGCCGCTGCCAAGGGCGATCAGCGTGAACATGTTCAAATTCCAGGTGACGATCGACCGCCAGCCCCGCTCGAAAAACGGCCAGCCGGCCCACAGCACCACCGGCGTGCCGAGCACGAGCTGCACCCAGGGGTACGCGGCTCCCAGCCACTCATCCACGCGCAGGCCAACCATCGGCAACATGGCCAGCAGAAACACGGGAATCGTCAACACCAGCGCCACCCAAAACCGCCGCGTCATGTCGCGCAGCTCGGAGTCGTCTTGCTCCGCGCCGGCCACGGCGACCTTCGGCTCCAACGCCATCCCGCAGATCGGGCAAGCGCCCGGCGCGGGCCGCTCGATTTGCGGGTGCATCGGGCAGGTGTAGATCACCTTTTTGCCGGACGCGGCCGCCGGCGCAGGCCCCTTTGACTCGGGCCGAGACCGTTGTTGGTGCGGGTGCTGATGTGCATGATCGTGTTGTTGATCGTGGGCCGGCTGCTCGCCCTTCGTGCCAGTGGCCGTGGGCTGAGCGAGGAACGTCTGCCGACATCCGTCACTGCAGAAGTAAAGCGTCTGGCCGTCCCGCTCGGCCCGCAGCGCGGTTGCCTCGTTGACGTGCATTCCGCAGACAGGATCGGTCGCCATGCTCAAGAAACCCCTACACAGCGGGTAGGCCCCGCGGCCAGGCCGCGCGATAGCCACGCGCGTTCATTCGGCATAAAACTGAACTTGGGAGACCCAGTCTACCATAGCCGCTGCGAGTCGTTTCGCCGCGTGCCGCGTGCGCAGTGTTTCCCCCTGGCGAGATGTACAATTGAACTGCCAAACCCGCGCCTGCGGGACTCCCCAAACACGTCTCGCGCTGCGGGCCACTCGATCCTCAACCTGAGAGACCAACCATGAAATCTCGGCTCTATTTTTTCACGCCGGCCTTCATCGCAGGGTGCTGCCTGGGAGCCCTGCTGTGGGGCAACCTCCGCGGCCGCGACCTGCCGGGCGTTGCGGCGGCCCGCGCTGCCGAAGCTCCCGCGAAGCCGGCGGACCAACTGGCGGCGCTAAAGGCCGAGGTCGAACATCTCAAGTCGGTCGTGCCCGACCAGTCGCATGCCATGAAGGACGTCGACTATCACTTCACGAACCTGTGGTTTGCCGGCCGCAGCAAGAACTGGCCACTGGCCGACTTCTATTGGAAGGAGACGCTCGCGCACATCAAATGGGCCGTGCGGATCATTCCCGTGCGCAAAGACAACGCCGGCCGCGAGATCAAGCTGGCCGAAATCCTCGAAGCCATCGAGATGACCCCCGCCATGCAGATGGGCGAGACCCTCAAGACGCAGGACGTCGCCAAATTCGAGGCCACCTATCGCTCGCTGCTGGAAGGCTGTTATCTTTGTCACAAGGCGGCCGACAAGCCCTACCTGCGGCCCAAGATTCCCCAGCAGCCCGCCTCGTCGATCATGAACTTCGATCCCACGGCCACCTGGCCCAAGTGAACCGACTCGTCATGGGCTTCTATTCGCGATTCATTCTTCCCGGGCTGTGCAACGCGGCCCTCGACCGCCCGCTGGTGGCCGCCTATCGCCGCGAGGTGCTGGCCGACGCCAGCGGCGACGTGCTGGAGATCGGCTTGGGCACCGGCTTGAACCTGCCCTGCTATCCCGACCGCGTGCGGCGGCTGACGGCCATCGACCCCAATCCCGGCATGCACCGCCGGGCCCAAGCGCTGGTCGAGCAATCGGGGTTCGAGGTCGACAAGCGAATCGCCGGCGGCGAGGCCCTGCCCTTCGACGCCGGCCGCTTCGATTGCGTCGTCAGCACGTTCACGCTGTGCAGCATTCCCGAAGTCGATCGGGCAATGGCCGAAATCTACCGCGTGCTCAAGCCCGGCGGCCGGTTCCTGGTGCTCGAACACGGGTTGAGCCCCGATCCCAAGGTCGGCCGCTGGCAGCACCGCCTCAACGGCCCGCAACGCCTCGTGGGGGGCAACTGCCACCTCAACCGCGACATCCGCCGGCTGGTCGCCCGCCAGCCGTTCCAATCGCTCGAGCTCGAAGAATTCTATCTGCGCAAGACACTCCCCACGCACGGGTATTTGTTCAAAGGCGCGGCGATCAAATCAGCGCCCTCGCAATTGCGGCGCAAACGTGATCGCCGGTCGTCCACGGCACGTCAACCTTCGCACCCATGCCCCCGTTCACCTGCCACTTGTTCGTCTGCTGCAACCGCCGCGAGCCGGGCCACGCGCGCGGCTGCTGCAATCCCGACGGCAGCGATGCGCTGCGCAACGCGCTCAAAGCCGAGCTCAAGCGTCGCGGGCTGGGGCCGCTGGTTCGCGCCAACGCGGCCGGCTGTCTCGACCAGTGCGAGCTCGGCCCCACGGTGGTCATCTATCCGCAGGGCATCTGGTACGGTCACGTCCGCCTCGAGGACGTGCCGCGGATCGTCGAAGAGACCGTCATCGGCGGGCGGATTCTGGCCGACTTGCAAATCCCCGACGAGCAGCTCAACGCTCGAAAGCTCGGCAAACGCTGAGGCGGCCAGCCAGCCTTCGCCTTGGACGAGCGATGAACTCGGGTTGGTGGCCCGCTTATCGCGGCGTAAGACCAAGCGTCGCCGGCGCTTGGGCGTGATCGCCGTTGGTCTTTTTCGCCGCGAATTTCCTTGCCAGCCTGCCCGTGCAACGTGTATATTCGCTGATTGGGACGTTTCGCGCTGCCAGCGGGTATCGCGAGGCCTCTTGTTCGCCATGCCTTGAATGTACGACCGGCGTTTTTCGCGAGTGGACCAGCGCCCAATACCGCGAACCGGCCCGGTTGCCCGCCTGAATCATCCTCGAAGAATCGAACCCCGCGAGAGAGTCTCGATGATCGCTCCGCGAAACTTTGCTCTCTGTTCGGCCGCCTGGACGTTGTTGTCGGCCGTGCCCCTGTTGGCGGCCGACCCGCCGGCCGCGCCCGCGGCCAAGCCGGCCGCCACGGTCAGCTACTTCCGCGACATCCGCCCGATCTTTCAAGTCCACTGCCAGGGCTGCCACCAGCCGGCCAAGGCCGAGGGCGAGTACGTGATGACGGCCCGCGACGGTCTCGTCAAAGGCGGCGAAAGTGGCCAGGCGGCCATCGTGCCCGGCAAGCCCGACGCGAGCTACCTGGTTAGCCAGATCACGCCCGACGGCGGCAAGGCCGAGATGCCCAAGGAAAAGGAGCCGCTCGCCGAGGACCAGCTCAAGAAAATTCGCCAGTGGATCGCCGAAGGCGCCGAGGACGACACGCCGATGTCGGTCCGCGCCGTCATCGACATGGAGCACCCGCCAATCTACGAAGGGGCGCCGGTGCTGACGGCCCTCGACTTTTCGCCCGACGACAGCCTGCTGGCCGTCAGCGGCTACCACGAAACCCTGCTGTTCGCCATGAACGACGACGGGCCCGTGGGCGAGGGCCCCGCGGCGCGGCTGGTCGGTCAGAGCGAGCGCGTCGAGTCGGCCGCCTTTTCGCCCGACGGCAAGTCGCTGGCCGTCACGGGCGGCTCGCCGGGCCGCTTGGGCGAAGTGCAGGTCTGGGACGTCGCGGCCCACAAGCTTCGCTACTCGCTGCCGGTCACGTACGACACGGTCTATGGCGTCAGTTGGTCGCACGATGGCTCGAAAATCGCCTTCGGCTGCGCCGACAACACCCTGCGGGCCATCGACGCGGCCAACGGCAAACAGGTGCTCTACCAGGGCGCTCACAGCGACTGGGTGCTCGACACCGTGTTCTCCAACGAGGGCACCTATGTGATCTCGGTCAGCCGCGACCGCTCGATGAAGCTCGTCGAGGTGGCCACCCAGCGGTTCGTCGACAACATCACCAGCATCACGCCCGGCGCACTCAAGGGCGGCCTGGCGGCCGTCGATCGCCGCCCGGGCAAGGACGAGCTGCTGATCGGCGGGGCCGACGGCGCGCCGAAGATCTACCAGATGCTGCGGACCAAGGCCCGCGTGATCGGCGACGACTTCAACCTGATCAAGGCTTACGAAGCCGCGCCGGGACGGATCTACGACGTGAAGTTCAACAAGGACGGCAGCCGCTTCGTGGTGGGCAGCAGTCTGGACGGCACGGGCGAGGTGCGGATTTACGAAACCGACAGCGGCAAGCTGTTGCACAAGCTCGAAGGCCAGCACGGCGGCGTCTATGCCGTCGCCTTTTCACACAATGGCAAGCGAGTCGCCTCGGGCGGCTTCGACGGCCTGGTCCGTTTGAACGATGCCGAGACGGGCAAGCTCGTCAAGGAATTTTCGCCCGTGCCCAATGGAGCCACGAAAGTGGCGGCGGCCAAATAAGCAAATCAGCCCGGATTTGAAACACAGGATTCGTCGAGACAACGAAAACCAGCAAGGCGGCACTGGCAGAGCCAGTGGCACACGAAATGAAAGATGCCATGAAGCAGTTCACGATTGCGTTGGGTTTGGCGATCCTCGCACTAGTCGGTCTCGCTGTTCCCGCGCTGGCGGCCAAGGAAGAGCTGCCCGAGGGGGCCAAGATCGTCTCGCTGGAAGCCAATCCGGCGCAAGTCGAGCTGAACGGCAAGTACGCTTACGCCCAGATGATCGTCACGGCCAGCCTGGCCTCGGGTGATCGGCTCGACGTGACCCGCATGGCCACGGCCAATGTGGCGAACGATCTGGCTTCGATTTCGCCGACCGGCGTCGTGCGTCCCAAGACCGACGGCGACGGGCAAATCACCTTTGAACTGGCCGGCCAATCGCTGGTCGTGCCGCTGAAGGTCGCGGGCCAGGCCAGCGCGTACCACGTCAGCTTCGTCCGCGACGTGATGCCCACCATGTCGAAGATGGGCTGCAATGCCGGCACCTGCCACGGCTCGCTCAATGGAAAGAACGGCTTCAAGCTCTCGCTGCGCGGCTACGACCCGCTGTTCGATCACCGGGCGCTGGTCGACGACATCGCCAGCCGGCGGATCAACCGCGCGGCGCCCGACCAGAGCCTGATGCTGCTCAAGCCGGCCGGCGTGATTCCGCACGTCGGCGGCGTGCTGACTTCCGCGGGCCAGCCCTACTACGAGCTGATTCGCTCGTGGATCGGCAGCGGCGTCGAGCTCGATCTCGACAGCCCGCGGGTCACGTCGATCGAGCTGTTCCCGAAGAACCCGATCGTGCCGCTGCCGGGCATGACCCAGCAGATGCGCGTGCTGGCCACGTACGGCGATGGCGCGGTGCGCGACGTGACGCTGGAAACCTTCATCGAGAGCGGCAACACCGAAGTGGCCGAGAACGACAAGTTGGGCCTGGTCACGATGATTCGCCGCGGCGAGGCCCCGGTGCTGGCCCGCTTCGAAGGCGCCTACACGGCCACCACGATCACCGTGATGGGCAATCGCCAGGGCTACGCATGGAAAGACGTGCCCGCCAACAACTACATCGACGAGCTGGTGTATAGCAAGCTGAAGCGCGTCAAGTCGCTGCCCAGCCCGCTGTGTACCGATGCCGATTTCATCCGCCGCGTGACGCTCGACCTGACCGGTCTGCCGCCCACGCCGGCCGAAGTGCGGGCTTTCCTGGCCGACAAGCGCGATACGAAGCTGAAGCGCGACGAGCTCATCGATCAGTTGCTCGGCGACGGCGACTACGTCGAAATGTGGACCAACAAGTGGGCCGACCTCCTGCAGGTGAATCGCAAGTTCCTGGGCGAGGAAGGCTCCTTCGCCCTGCGCGGCTGGATCAAGCAGGCCATCGCCAGCAACATGCCCTACGACAAGTTCGTCTACTCGGTGCTCACGGCCAGCGGCTCGACGGTCGAAAACCCGCCGGCCGCCTACTTCAAGGTGCTGCGCACGCCGGAAGAGACGATGGAGAACACGACCCAACTGTTCCTGGCCGTGAGGTTCAACTGCAATCATTGCCACGACCATCCCTTCGAGCGCTGGACGCAGGGACAGTACTATCACCTGGCGGCCTATTTCGCCCAGGTCGGCCGCAAAGCCGACCCCGTGGCGGGCAGCCAGACCATCGGCGGCAGCGCCGTCGAGGGTGGCAAACCGCTGGTCGAGGACATCTTTGACAGCGGCTCCGGCGAAGTCACCCATGGCGGCACCGGCAAACCGGCCGCGCCCGACTTCCCCTACCAGCACGAAGACCTGGCGCCGAGTCGGCGACGCGCCGCCAGCAACTGGCCAAATGGGTCACCTCGAAAGAGAACCGGTATTTCGCCAAGAGCTACGTCAACCGCCTGTGGGGTTACTTGTTCGGCCGCGGCATCATCGACCCGATCGACGACATCCGCGCCGGCAATCCGCCCTCGAACCCCGAGCTGCTCGACAGGCTGACGGCCGATTTCGTCGCCAGCGGCTTCGACATGCAGCACATGCTGCGCACGATTTGCAAGTCGCGCACCTACCAGGCTTCGATCACCACGAACCAGTGGAATCAGGACGACGACATCAATTTCTCGCACGCCATGGCCCGCCGCCTGCCGGCCGAAGTGCTCTACGACGCCATCCAGCGAACCACCGGCTCGGTAAGCCACCTGCCGGGCGTGCCCGCGGGCTATCGCGCCACACAGTTGCCCGACGTGGGCCTGAAACTGCCCAGCGGCTTCTTCGAAGTCTTTGGCCGCCCGGCCCGCGAAAGTGCCTGCGAGTGCGAGCGCTCCAGCGGCATGATGCTGGGCCCGGTGATGACGCTGGTCAACGGCCCGACGATTGCCGATGCGATCGCCGATCCGCAGAACGACCTGACCAGGCTCGTGGCTTCCGAGCCGAATGACGCCAAGGTGGTCGACGAGGTTTTCATGCGCATCTTGTCGCGTCCGCCGCAGCCGACCGAGATCGAAGCCGGCGTCGAGGCGATGCACGCCAGCGGCGGCGAACATGCCCGGCTGGTCGCCGAGCTGGCCCAGCGCGAAGCCGCGCTCGACGCCAAGCAGGCCGCCTGGGAAGCCGAACAAAAAGGGATCGCCTGGACCGTGGCCGAGCCGCTCGAGATGACCTCCTCGATGAACGCCACGTTCGCCAAACAGCCCGACAACTCCGTGCTCGTCGAAGGCCCCACGGCCCGCGGCAGCTATACGATCAAGCTGGCCACCGACCTGGCCGACGTGACCGGCATCCGGCTCGAGCTGCTGGCCGACGCCAAACTTCCTTCCAGCGGTCCCGGCCGGGCGCCCAACGGAAACGTGACGCTCACCGAGATCAAAGCCACGGCCGCCCCCAAGGACGACCCGGCCAAAGCCATACCGCTAACCTTCGCCAGCGCCACGGCCGATTTCAGCCAGGAAGGCTACGCGATCGCAGGCGCCATCGACGGCAAGCCGGAAACCCACTGGGCCATTTCTCCGCAAACGGGCAAGGACCACGCGGGTGTGTTCGAGATCAAGGAAGACTTGAACCTGGCCGGCGGCTGCCTGCTGACCCTGACGCTCGACCAGCAGTACGACGAGCGGCACACGATGGGCAAGTTCCGCGTGGCGGTGACAAACGCCAAGCGGCCGCTGAGCCCCTCGACGCTGCCGGAAAAAATCGCCCCCATCGTGGCCCTGGCCCCCGAAGCTCGCAGCGACGCGCAGAAAGCCGAGCTGGCCGCCTACTACCACGCGCTCGATCCCGAGTGGAACCGGCTGACCAAGTCCGTGGCTACCAGTGCAGAGCAGCAAAAGAACGAACGCCTCACCGGCATCCAGGACCTCGCCTGGGCCCTGATTAACAGCCCTGCGTTCTTGTTCAACCGGTAGGAACGGCCGGTTCGACCCAGCCGCGTTGCCCACGATCGTTGTCGTGTCGTGGGTCAATGGCCCGCGAATGCGCGCGATTTCGCGTGTGGACCCCGTGGTGCCCATCGCGCCGTTTCCCCCCTCATCTGATCCTCGCTTGCCAAACCGCCCCGCGCCGGGAAACAATGAGGGTCGCTGGCTCATCTGCGGCTCTTGCGCTTGGTGACTCCTTTGTCTGACTTCGTTGAAACCCGCGCCTCACCAAGCGGTACGGCTCGTTCACCGCGCTCGATTCGTTCTCGTTCCAGGTGAACCAGGGCGAAGTCGTGGGCCTGCTGGGGCCCAACGGCGCCGGCAAGACCACGCTCTTGCGGCTGATGATGGGCTTTCTGCGCCCCTCGGCCGGCACGGCCACGATCGACCGGCTCGACTGCTACCGCCAGGCTTGCGAGGTCCATCGCCGCGTCGCCTACCTGCCTGGCGAAGCGCGGCTGTTTCGCACCATGCGGGCCCGCGACGTCATCGACTTTTTCACTTCCGTCCGCCGCGACGGCAGCCGCCCGCGGGCCATCGAGCTGGCCACCGAGCGGTTCGGGCTCGAGCTGGCACGCCCGGTGGCGGCCATGTCGACCGGCATGCGGCAGAAGCTGGCCCTGGCCGTCACGTTGGCCGTCGACACGCCGCTGGTGATCCTCGACGAGCCCACCTCGAATCTCGATCCCACCGTGCGCGGCGACGTGGCCGAGCTGGTGCTCGAAGCCAAGCGCGCCGGCCGCACCGTGATCTTCTCCTCGCACGTCATCTCCGAAGTCGAGCAGGTCTGCGACCGGGCCCTGATCCTGCGCTCCGGCCGCCTGGTGCACGAGCAAGTGATCGCCACGCTGATGCGCCAGCACCGCATCCGCGCCCAGTTGACCGGCCCCATGCCGAGCCTGCCCGAAAGTTTCAACGGCCATGTCAAACTGGCCACCACCGACGCCGGCGACCTGCTGATCGAAACGCCCGGCGAGCTGTCGGGCCTGCTCGGCTGGCTGGCCACGCTGCCGTTGTCGGAAGTGCAAATCGAGCCCATGGGCCTGCGGGCCCTGTACGACCAATTTCACGCCAACTAGGCGGTGCCGATGAACCTCGCGCTGTGGAGAAAATCGATCCGCGAAGCCCGCTGGCTGTTGGCCGGCTCGCTCGTGCTGATGTTCGTCGGGCACTGGCTGCGGGTGTGGATCAGCAGTTTTTTCACCCAGGAATCGGTGCAGGGCATGCTCTCCTTCTTGCCCAACTTCGTCGAGAAAATGATGCCCGTCTCGATCGCCCAGTTGTCGACCGGGGCGGGCCGGATCGCGCTGGAATACGACGACCCGGTGATCCTGTTGCTGGTGAGCGTGTGGGGCATCTCGCGCGGGTCGGACGCCGTGGCCGGCGAGCTGAACCGCGGCACGATGGAGATGCTGCTGGCCCAACCGGTGACGCGGCTGGCCACGCTGTGGACCCAGGCCACGGTCACGCTGGCCGGCGCCGTGCTGTTGGCCGCCGCGGCCCTGGCGGGCACCGCGACGGGCCTGGCCACGGTGACGCTCAACGATCCGGTCGAGATTCGCGTCTTCGTGCCCGCGGCCTTGAACCTGCTTTCGCTGACCGTGTTTCTGGCAGGCATCTCCACGATGGTCTCTTCGGCCAGCGACATTCGCTCGCGGACGATTGGCATCGTGGGCAGCTTCTACGCCCTGTCGCTGATTGCCAAGGCCATCGGCCTGGCAGCCCCCGGCTATCATTGGCTGAAGTACACGTCGTTCTTCACCCCCTTCGAGCCGCAAGTGCTCGTCAGCAATGCGACCTTTGCCTGGTCGTTCAGCGTCCGCGGCGAGCGCCCCTTTGAGCTGGGCGGCCTGGGGTACGACTGCCTGCTGGTGGGGCTGGGCCTGGCGGCCTACCTGGCGGCCAGCGTCATCTTCTGGCGCCGCGATTTGCCGGCTCCGCTGTAAGCCTCGGCGTGGCTTCTGGCGGTGAGCCAGCGTAGAATTGGGGCAACGTCCCCATGCCGGCCGCCCGCTTTCGACGCCTCGAAAAACGTAGCGCCCAAAGCGGTTCGGGGCCGCCCGCCGTGGTGCCCGACGGGCCCGCGCTGGCTAGGGTCGAAACCGCCAGGGGGCGGCGGCACGGAACTCGCATAGCATCGTGCGGCGCTTCGCGTCATAATGTCCGCCCCCAGTGGGCCCACCGAAGTTCCAACGCCGACCCCCGAGTTCAAAGCGAGGAGCTGCCATGTCGCCCCCGATTCTGCCAAGCGCTCTTGTGCCTGTGCGTGCTCTCGTTCGCGGTCACGGCCCGGGCCGAAAACGAAGGGCAGGACCTGCTCGACAAGGCCACGGATATCAAGTTCTCGGCCGAGAACTCCAACGACTTGAACGAGGTCGTCAAGCTCTGCCACGAGGCGATCGAGGCCGGCCTCGACGAAGGCAACATGAAGTTCGCCAATGGCCTGCTGGCCAGCACGCTTTCACAGCGGGCCGAGCTGGTGTGCCTCGAGCTGTTCGAACGCCCCGTCACGCCGGGCCGGGCCCGCAAGCTGGTCGCCATGGCCCTGGCGGATCTCGACGCCACGCTGAAGATCGATCCCGCGCAGGCCGAAGCCCAATACCTGTTGGGCCGGCTCAATGCCCACCTGGGCGAAACCAAGAAAGCGCTGGCCGCGCTCAACGAAGCCGTGCGGCTGTCCGACGACGCACCGACCAAGGCCAAGGCCCTGATGATCCGCGCCAACCTGCAGCAAGATCCCGACAAGCAGCGGGCCGACTACGACGAGGCCGTCGCGCTGATGCCGGGCGACGCCAACGTGCTCCGCTTTCGCGGCATGTACCACCTGACCCACAACGAGCTCGAGCCGGCGATTGCCGACTTCGACGCCGCGATCACCGCAGACCCCAAAGATGCCGAAACCTTCGAGGCCCGCGGCATCGCCCTGGCCCTGGCCCAGCGCTTCGACGAGGCCATGGACAGCTTCACCAAGACGATCGCGCTGGAACCCGCCTCGGCCAATGCCTTCACCCAGCGGGGCCGCATCCGCGCGATCAAGGGCGACATCAACGCCGCGCTCGAACGACGTCGACCAGGCCCTCAAGCTGCAGCCCCGCGCCGCGGCGGCCCTGCAACTGCGCGCGAGCATCCTCACGAGCATCGGCAAATACGACCAGGCCCTGGCCGATCTGACCGTGCTCCGCAAGGCCATGCCCGACAGCTCCGAAGTGTTGTTGCAGTTGGCCGGGCTGTACCAGATCAGCAAGAAGCCGGAGCTGGCCGTGGCCACCTACGGCCAGGTAATCGAAGCCGAGCCGAAGAACGCCACTGGCTTTCGCGGCCGGGCCGACGCCTATCTCAGCCTGGGCAAGCAGGCCGAGGCGGTCACCGACTACGAAGCCGCCCTGGCCATCGACCCCAAGAACAGCGGCGTGCTCAATAACCTGGCCTGGCTGTTGGCCACTTCGCCCGACCAGGCCCTGCGCAACGGCAAACGCTCGATCGAGCTGGCCACGCTGGCCTGCGAAGTGACTGAGTTCAAGCAGGCCCACATCCTCAGCACGCTGGCCGCCGCCTATGCCGAGACGGGCAACTTCGACGAAGCCATGAAGTGGTCCGAAAAGGCGGTCAAGCTCGGCAACGACCAGCTCAAGGGCCAGCTCAGCAAGGAGCTGCAAAGCTACCAGGCCCACAAGCCGTGGCGCGAAGCGACTCCGCCGGAGGTCGAGGTCGACACCGGACAGGCGGTCGTGCCCGAACCGCTCAACTCTCCGCCCAGCGACGACACGGCCCGCACAAAGCAAGGAAGTTAGTCTTGGACCGCCAGGCGGCTTGGGAGCTGGTCTGCCAGTACACGGCCAGCGACAGCTTGCGCAAGCACATGCTGGCCGTCGAAGCCGCCATGCGGGCCTACGCCCGGCGATTCGGCGCCGACGAAGACACCTGGGGCATCGTCGGCCTCTTGCACGACTTCGACTACGAGCGCTGGCCCGACCCGCCCGACCATCCGCTCGAGGGCTCGAAGATTCTGGCCGAGCGCGAGTATCCCGAGCACGTGATTTACGCCATCAAATCGCACGCCGACTACCTGACCGACTGCCCGCGCGTTTCGGATCTCGACAAGGCCCTTTATGCCTGCGACGAGCTGGCCGGTTTCATCACCGCCGTGGCCAAGGTGCGGCCCGAGGGCCTCGCCGGCATGACGGCCAGCAGCGTGAAAAAGAAGATGAAGCAAAAGAGCTTCGCCGCCGCGGTCCGCCGCGAAGATATCACCTCCGGCGCCGCCGACCTGGGCGTCGAGCTCGACGAGCACATCCAGTTCGTCATCGACGCCATGAGCCAGAAAGCCGCCGAGCTCGGCCTGCTCCCCGGCGGCGCGGGCTAAGCAGCACGCGCACTGCGGCCGATCAAGCCTGGCGTCCCCTATTTTCTTAGGGTTTCCCTCTCTCCCGTGTACAATGCGGCTCGTCCGAATCGGCCGCGAGCACCTCTTGCGGCCGCGACTTCACAATGTTAGACTCATCAATATATTTATTTCGATTAATCGAAATACGGTGCCATGATGCAGCCCGACGCCTCGGTGAACATTGCCAGCCCCGAGTTCAAGGCCAATCCGTTTCCCTACTACAAACGGTTGCGCGACGAGTCGCCCGTGCATCGGGTGGCGCTGCCGGGCCATCAGTCGGCCTGGCTGGTGACGCGCTACGACGACGTCGTGGCCGTGCTCAAGGATGAGCGGTTCGTCAAAGAGGGCTTGCGCGTGATGACGCCCGAGCAGATCGCCAAGCTGCCCTGGATGCCGTCGATGTTCAAGCCGCTGTCGCGAAACATGCTCGACGTCGATCCGCCCGATCACACGCGGCTGCGAACGCTGGTGCAACAGGCATTTTCCCCGCGGCTGGTCGAAGGCATGCGCGGGCGGGTGGCCGAGTTGGCCGACGAGCTGTTGAGCAAGGCGGCGCACCGCGGAAAGATGGATCTGATCGGCGAGTACGCCCTGCCGATTCCCACTACGATCATCGCCGAAATGCTCGGCATTCCCGTGGGCGACCGCCACAAGTTCCACCGCTGGTCGAGCGCGATCCTGCAAGCTACGGCCGGCATCAGCTTATTTCGGGCCTTGCCGCCCGTGTTCTTCTTCCTCCGCTATCTGCGCAAGCTCGTCAAGTCGCGCCGCAAGAACCCGCGCGACGATCTGTCGACGGCCCTGGTCCAGGCCCACGGAGCCAACGAAAGCCTCAGCGACGACGAGCTGTTGTCGATGATCTTTCTGTTGATCATCGCCGGCCATGAAACGACGGTGAACCTGATCGCCAGCGGCATGCTGGCCTTGATGGAACACCCCGATCAACTCAAGCTGCTCCGCTCGAATCCCGCGCTGATCAAATCGGCCGTCGAGGAGCTGCTGCGCTTTTCGGCCCCGGTCGAGACAGCGACCGAGCGGTTTGCCCTGGAAGACGTCGAGCTGGGCGGCGTGAAGATCTCCAAGGGCGAAGCGGTGTTCGCCGCCATCGCCTCGGCCAATCGCGACGAGCGGCAGTTCGCCAATCCCGACGTGCTCGACATCACCCGCGAACCCAACAAGCACTTGGCCTTCGGCCAGGGCATCCACTTCTGCCTGGGCGCGTCGCTGGCGCGGCTCGAGGCGCAGGTCGCGATCGCGCTGCTGCTGGAACGCACCAGCGATCTGCGGCTGGCCGTCGAACCCGAGGCGCTCACCTGGCGTTCGGGCCTGGTCTTGCGCGGGCTCAAGTCACTGCCGGTAAAGTTCACGGCCCGGCAAGCAGCCCTTCAGCGCGAGTCGGCGGCCGCGGCCCGATAGAGCCGCCGCAGGATGACGGCAAACGGCGGCAGGTAGATGATGTCGGAAAAGAACAGCAGCACCAGGAAGCCCAGCGACAGCCGGCCCAGCACCACGTAGCCGACGCCCAGCACCGACCCCAGCGCCTTGCTCAGCAGGCCCAACAGCAGCACGTTGCGGTTTTCGACCGGGTTGCGAGCCACGATGATGTAGCCGGCGCCGAACAGTCCCACCAGAAGGCCCACCAACTGCACGAACAGCATCAGCGGCGGTTTTTCGCCGAACAGGTTGAGCGTTTTGAACGCTTCGTGATAAAAGACGACCAGCGTCAGCCCGACCAGCAGGTTGTAGCAGCCGGCGAACCAAAGCAGGTAGCGCATCCACGGCGCGAGCGGCTGCACGGTCGGAGTACTCCCTTGTTTTCCCAAACGGCGTCGATCGCGAACACGCGTGCCAAGGGTTTCGGTTTGTGCGCCGCTTTTCGTGTGCCACTGGCTCCGCCAGTGCGACGTTAATGCAGATTTTGGGTACTGGCAGAGCCCGTGGCACACGAAGCACGACTGACGTCACACTGACTGCCGCTCGGCCACGAACTGATCGGTCCAGGCGAGCAGGTCGTCCTTGCCTTTGCGGTGGCAAAAGTCGCCCAGGGTTTCGCCTTCGTCGCGGCCGTGCTTGAAATAGGCCAACAACGGCGCGATCGTCGGCACGATGTCGGCCGCCGGCACCATGTCCTTGTAGTTGAAGTTCGAGCCGATCGCCCAGCAGCCGCCCGCCGACGAAGATCGTGTACCGGCCCGCGGCCTTGCCGACCAGGCCGATGTCGGAGTTGTACGGCCGCGCGCAGCCGTTGGGGCAGCCCGTCATGCGGACCGTGAACGTCTCGTCCGACAGGCCCGAGCCTGGCCAGTTCGACTTCCAGCTGGTCGATGATGCCCGGCAGGGCCCGCTCGCTCTCGGTGATCGCCAGCCCGCAGGTCGGCCAGGCCACGCAGGCCATCGACCAGCGGCGCACGGCCGAAATCTCGTCGTCGAGCTTCACGCCGTGCTCGCGGAAGATGGCTTCAAGCTGGCCTTTGGCGGCCGGCTCGATGTCGGTGAACAACATGCTCTGGTGCGGCGTCAGGCGGATGCCCGGCGCCAGCGTGCCGCAAACGACCCGCAGGGCCGTCTTCAGCCGCAGCGAGTCTTCGTCGTGGATGCGGCCGTTTTCCACGTTCAGGCCGTAAAACCAGCGGCCGTCGCCCTGTTCGTGCCAGCCGAGGTGGTCGTCGAAGCCGTGCACGTCGTCCGGGGTGCGGCTCGGCCAGCGGCCGCCCGTAATACTCTTCGACCTTGGCCCTGAACGCGTCCAGGCCCCAGTCGTGGATCAGGTATTTCAGCCGGGCCACCTTGCGATCCGAGCGGTTGCCGAAGTCGCGCTGCACCTTGATGATCGCCGTGGCCACGTCGACGCACCTGGTCGGGCGTGAATGAACGCCATCCGCTGGGCCACGGCCGGGAAGGTCTTCTCGCGCTTGGCGTGACGCCCATGCCGCCGCCGACCAGCACGTTGTAGCCCACGATCGCGCTCGCCTTCGGCGATCGCCATCAGCCCCAGGTCGTTGGCGTACAGGTCGACGCAGTTGTCGTCAGGCAGGCCGATCGCCGTCTTGAACTTGCGCGGCAGGTACGTCGGGCCGTAGATCGGCTCGATCTCGTGGCCATTCGCTGCCGCCGCCGGCCAGCGTTTCTTCGCCCGTGTCGCGGATCGGTCAGCCAGATCTCGTGATAGGCGCGTGGTCCGCGGGCAGAGATGCGCGGCCAGGCGATCGGCCAGTGCCTGCATCTGGCCGCGCACGCGGTCGTGCTGATGCGGCGCCGGGCAGCACATGACGTTGCGCTCGACGTCGCCGCAGGCGGCCAGCGTCGACAGCTGCACCTCGTTGATGCGGTGGATCGTCTTCCTACAGGTCGTTCTTCAGCACGCCGTGCAATTGCAACCCCTGGCGGGTGGTGATGCGCAGCGTGGTGTTGCCCACCTCGTCGCACAGGTCGAGCTCGGCCAGCAGTTGCTCGCTGGTCAGCTTGCCGCCGGGAATCTTGGTGCGGACCATGAACGTGTATGCCTTGCCCGGCTTGACCTTGCCGCCTCGCCGCGGCCGCCGCGCCCGGGCGTCGCGGTCGTCCTGCTGGTAGGTGCCGTGGTGCTTGAGCAGTTGCATGCTGTCCTTGCCGAAAAAGTCGTTGCCGTCGACCAGCTCCTGGGCGATGTCGCCGCGCAGGTAGTTGCTCTGGCTCTTGAACGTTTCAACGGGGCTCAGTTTGGGTTGGTCGGCCATGGGTCGGAGGTGAATCAAAAGGAGGGAAAAGGACTCGAAACGAGGCAAAGCCTTGGCCAATGCTTACCATGGTAAGCATCATAGTAATATTTATTCGGCTCGCGGCCGTTTGTCAATCGACTATATCGATTCAGACAGGGCGCGGCCACCGCGGTTTGGCCTCGCGGAAGGGGCCCAGCCGCCTGGGCTGCTGCTCTGGCCTACCAACCAGCCGCCCCCGCCACGAACCCGACGCGCAAGCGAGGGCAACTCCGTCTGATGCTTGACCCGAGGAGAACTCATCTGGCTCCGGCCGAACTCGCACGCCAGCCCTCGCTTGCGCGTCGGGTTAGTAAGCAGACGCATCCGCGAGCGATGGCCATCTCGGGCAGCAATAGTCGCTCGGCCGCCGCTGGGCTAAAATGCACGCGGCAAGGGGCCAACGCTGGCGCCTCCGGGGCATTCGCACGAAAGGCTCGCCGTGACGGCCATCCTCCTCGACGGCAAAAAACTCGCCCGGCAAATCCGCGATGAGCTCCGCGAAGAGGTGGCCGAGTTCATCGAAAACAACGCCGAAGTTCCCTGCCTGGCCACTGTCCTGGTGGGCGAGGACCCGGCCAGCGAAGTCTACGTCGGCAACAAGGTCAAGGCCTGTGAGCAAGTCGGCATGGCGAGCCGGCAGTTCCGCCTGCCGGCCGACACCACGTCCGACGAGCTGCTCGCGCTGATTGCCAAGCTGAATCGGCCCAAGGAAGAGCCTATCCACGGCATCCTCGTGCAGCTTCCGCTGCCCAGGCAGATCGACGTCGCGCGCGTGCTGCAGGCCGTCAGCCCGCTGAAGGACGTCGACGGGTTTCATCCCGAAAACATCGGCCGGCTGGTGCAGGGGAATCCGCGTTTCATCTCCTGCACGCCCTATGGCATCCAGCAGTTGCTGATCCGCAACCAGATCGAAACCGCCGGCCGCCACGTGGTCGTGGTGGGCCGCAGCGAAACCGTGGGCAAGCCGATGGCCTTGCTCATGATGCAGCGCGGGGCCGGCGGCGATGCGACGGTGACCGTTTGTCACAGCAAGACCCGCGACCTCGCGTCCTTCACGCGGCAAGCCGATATCCTGATCGTGGCCATCGGGCAGCCGCGATTCATCACGGCCGACATGATCAAGCCTGGCGCCGTCGTGATCGACGTGGGCATGCATCGGACCCCGGCTGGCCTGTTGGGCGACGTCGATTTCGCGGCCGCCAGCCAGGTGGCCGGCTACATCACGCCCGTGCCCGGCGGCGTCGGCCCGCTAACGGTCACGATGCTGTTGGTCAACACGTTGGAAGCCGCCCGACAACAACAATGAAGGGAACCTGCTAGAGCTTTATCGATGCCAACAATTCGGGTGCCACTGCTGGCTTGTCCAGCAGTGCGTTGGCTTTACGCCACGCCTGAACCCGAAAATCTGGCTTTGACCGAGCACTAGAGTTGGCGATCGATTGACATGACGAACTCGAACATCTTCCCCTCTCGCCGCCGCTTCCTCGCCTCGGGCATCGCCGGCTGCGCAGCACTGGCCACGCGCGGGCTAGCGCCGCGCCGACGAGCCGAAACCGGCGGCCGGGCCCAAAAAGGCGCAAATCGCCGTCACGCTCGACCTGGAGATGAGCCGCAATTTCCCCGTCTGGGACGAAATGCGCTGGGACTACGAGAAAGGGAACCTCAACGACGAGACAAAACGCTATGCCGTCGAAGCCTGCCGCCGCGTCAAATCCCATGGCGGCGTGTTGCACATGTTCTGCGTCGGTCGCGTGCTCGAGCAGCAGAACGTCGACTGGCTCAAGGAGATCGTCGCCGCCGGCCATCCGGTCGGCAATCACACCTACGATCACGTCAACGTCAGGGCCACGCGCAGCGAGGACATCCAGTTTCGCTTCAGCCGCTCGCCGTGGCTGATCGAGGGACAGCGCCGGCCGAAGTCATTCGCGAAAACATCCGGCTGACCAACGGGCCTTGAAGACGCGGATCGGCATCGACGCGGCCGGCTTTCGCACGCCCGGCGGTTTCGCCACCGGCCTGGTCGATCGGCCCGACATCCAGAAGATGCTCCTGGACCTGGGTTTCCCCTGGGTCAGCAGCCTGTACCCGCCGCACGCCATGGGCCAGCCCGCGCCCAAGGCCACGGCCGCCCAGCTCGAGGCGATCGTCGCCGCGCAGGCCAACGCCCAGCCGTTCGTCTATCCGACCGGGCTGATCGAGGTGCCGATGAGCCCGATCAGCGACATCGGCGCGTTTCGCGGCGGCCGCTGGAAGCTCGACTCGTTTCTCGACGCGCTGCGGCTGGGAGTCGGCTGGGCCATCGAGCACGGCGCGGCCTTCGACTTTCTCGGCCACCCGTCGTGCCTGTACGTGGTCGACCCCGAGTTTCGCTCGATCGAAACGATCTGCGACCTGGTGTCGCAAGCCGGCGATCGCGCCGAGCTGGTCGACCTGAACGCGCTGGCTGCTCGGCGCAGACTCACGCTGCGGCGAAGGCCTGACGGCGCGCCGGCCGAGCCCGCGGCCGCGGAGAGCGCCGCGTAGAAATTGGGCATCGCGACGCCGAGCGAGCGAGCCAACCATTCGAGCGCGCAGCAAGCAAGCCCTTGCGCTCGTTGGCCTTAGCGCCGGGCAGGCCGGCCACCTCATGGGTCGCGGCCCGGCATTTGCACCCCTGGGACCTCTTGCATCGCCTTTCGCCCGCTCGTGCGAACCACCCCATGCGTCCTTCCAGCCGGTCTCGGGCATGAATAGTTCCGTGCGGCGCATCATCATCGGCGCACTGTTCTTTGGCGGCACGTGCATCGTGGCGGTGCTGGGCTACATGCTGGCCGGGTGGCAGTTCATCGATGCCATTTTCATGGTCGTGATCACGGTGTTCGGCGTCGGCTACGGCGAAACCCAGCCGCTCGACAACCCGACCCTCAAGCTGTTCACGATGGGCATCATCATCTCCGGCTGTTCGTCGGGCATTTACGTGGTGGGCGGGTTCGTGCAGATGCTGGCCGAAGGGGAAATCAACCGCGTTCTGGGGAGCCGACGCATGAGCAAGGGCATCGATAGTCTCAGTGATCACGTCATCGTCTGCGGCTACGGACGCGTCGGCCAGATGCTGGCCCACGACCTGGCCGCGGCCCGCTTTCCGTTCGTCGTACTCGACGCGGGCGCCGAGCGCGTGGCCGAAGCCCAGGCCGCCGGCTATCTGGCCCTGCAGGGCAATGCCGCGGAGGAAGCCACGCTGCACGCCGCCGGCATCGGCCGGGCCCGCGTGATGGCCATCGTGCTGCCCGACGACACGGCCAACGTCTTCGTCACGCTGACCGTCCGCGAGCTGAACGGCACGATTGAAATCATCGCCCGCGCCGAATCCCCCTCGACCGAGCGCAAGCTGCTGCGCTCGGGCGCCAATCGGGTCGTGTTGCCGGCCTTGATCGGCGCCACGAAGATCGGCCACATGATCATCCGCCCCTCGGCCGAAGACCTGTTGATGGAGACCAAGGGCATGATGGGCCTGGCCGAAGAGCTCAAGGGCATTGGCCTGGAGCTGAGCGAAATCGAAATCGGCAAGACCTCGCAGCTCGTCGGCCGCAGGGTGGGCGATGTGGAGCTCGCCGGAACGGGCGGGTTCGTGATCGTGGCGATCCGCCGCGCCGACGGCTCGCTGCGCCGCGCGCCGGAGCCCGACGTCGTGCTGGCCGCCGGCGACCAGTTCGTGATCCTGGGCCACCAGAACGCCGCCCCCGAGCTGAATGCCCGCGCCAAGCCGGCCGCGATGATCTACCGTGGCGCGGCGGTGTAGATTCTGGCCCAATTCCGCTCGGCACGCGAATGCGTGGCGCGGGCAGATCCCGGGGCTCGCCGACTGTCGGGCAACCGCTTTTCTGCCGCACGGAACGTCAGCCGGTAAACTTATCCCGTCGGGTCGGCCACTTTGACCAGGCGCTTGCCGGTGTTGTCGCCTTCCAGCATGCCGATGAAGGCCCGCGGCAGGTTCTCGAACCCGTCGATGATGTCTTCCTTGTACTTCAGCTTGCCTTCGCGAATCCAACCGGCCATCTCCACGGCCGCTTCGGCGAACCGGTCGGCGAATTGAAACACCAGAAAACCCTCGGCCCGGGCTTGCTTGACGATCAGGGCCCACAGCCACCGCGGCCCTTGCTCCTGCTTCTCCAGGTTGTACTGCGAAATCTGCCCGCAGATCGCCAGCCGGGCGTGCGTGTTCAAGAGCGGAATCACGGCGTCGGTCACGGCGCCGCCGACGTTGTCGAAATAGACGTCGATTCCCTCGGGGCACAGCGCTTTGAACTTGTCGAGATAGTTCGTGGTCGTCTTGTAGTTGAAGGCGCCGTCGAAGCCGAGCTCCTTGACCCAGGCCACCTTGTCGTCGCTGCCTGCGGTGCCCACGGCGCGGCAGCCCTTGATCTTGGCGATCTGCCCGACGATCGAGCCCACGGCCCCGGCCGCGCCGGAGACGACGACCGTCTGGCCCGCCCGCGGCTGGCCGATGTCGAGCAGGCCGAAATAGGCGGTCAGCCCGGGCATGCCCAGCACGCCCAGCGAGGTCGAGATCGGCGCGATCTTGGGATCGATCTTTCGCACCCCCTTGCCGTTGGAAATCGTATATTCCTGCCAGCCGAACTCCCCCTGCACGATGTCGCCGATGGCGAACCGCGGGTTGTTCGTTTCGACCACCTCACCGACCACGCCGCCGACCATCACGCCGCCGATCTCGACCGGCGCGGCGTACGACTTGGCGCCGCTGATGCGGCCCCGCATGTACGGGTCGACCGAGATGTACAGCGCGTGCACGATCATCTCGCCGGCATTGGGCTCGAGCACCGGCGTTTCGATCAACTTGAAGTCCGAAGCTTTGGGCATTCCCACCGGCCGCGCGGCCAGGGTGAATTTGCGATTCATTCTCTTGGTCATGATCGGTGAGTCTCGGGATCCGCGATTCTTTGGAACAAGCCCGCCGCCGTGCGAAACAACGCCTGCCCGCGCGGGGCCGGACCTTATTCTGGCGATCGGCCGGCCGCCTGGCAATTAGCGGGCAGGCCGGTTCCGGCACCGGCCAATTCGCTCGCGCCCTTGCTTCAAAGACTCTTGTCCGCGCGGTAAGATAAGCGGCGCTTGATCCGACCGCTGCATCCCCAGCCGAGGCTCGAAGCCGATGCTCCATCGACGCGACGCGATGATCCGCTTGGGCGCGGGGTTGGGTGCCCTCACCCTGCCGCGGTTGCTGGGGGCCGGACGCTCCAGCCTTGCGGCCGCCACCGCGCCCAAGGCCACGGCCAAAAGCTGCATCCTCGTCTATCTCTGGGGCGGGCCGCCCCAGCAGGACATGTGGGACATGAAGCCGGAGGCCCCCGACGGCATCCGCAGCCAGTTCAAGCCCATCGACACGGTCGTGCCCGGCATTCAGATCTGCGATCAGCTGCCCAACGTCGCCGGCCATACCGACAAGATGGCCATCATCCGCTCGTACACCCATCCGAGCAACGCGCACGAGGTGGGCGTCTACCACACGCTCACCGGCAAGATCGACAACACCCTGGCCGTGCCCCGCAACAAGCGGAGCCGCCACGATTTCCCCAACGCCGCCGGCGTCGTCTCGTACTTCACCCCGCCGCAAGCCCTGCCGGCTGGCGTCACCATCCCGCGGCCCATCGGCCACGACGGCGTGATCTACACCGGCACCTACGCCGGCTTCCTCGGCGCGCAGCACGACCCGATGGAGCTCAAGCCGCCCGGCGAAGTCAAGGAGCGGGCGCCGCACAGCCTCGACCTGCTCGAAGGCCTCGACGCCTCGCGCCTGCAGGCCCGGCAGGGACTGCTCAAGCTGATGGAGCAATACGACCGGGTCGTGCAACAGCGCGGCCCCTCGGGCGGCGCGCGGGACTCGAGCAATTTCGCGAGCAGGCCTTCCGCATGTTGATGTCGAGCGAAGCCCGCGGCGCGTTCGAACTGGATCGCGAAAGCGACAAGCTGCGCGATCGCTACGGCCGCAACGAGTATGGCGAAAGCTTTTTGCTGGCCCGGCGGCTGGTCGAGTCGGGCGTCCGCCTGGTGACGATCGTCTGGTATTACATTTGCCCCGATGGCAACGTGGCCAACGTGTGGGACAACCACGGCGGCACCGGCTCGCTGGGCGGCATCACCGGCTACCAGATGCTCAAGGAGAAGTATTGCCTGCCGCCCTTGGACCTGGCCTACTCGGCGTTGCTCGAAGACCTGCACGCCCGCGGGCTGCTCGACGAAACGTTGGTGGTGATGCTCGGCGAGTTCGGCCGCACGCCAAAGATCAACGCCGCGGCGGGTCGCGATCATTGGGGTGCCTGCCAGAGCGTCGTGCTGGCCGGCGGCGGCATCCGCGGCGGCCAGGTGTACGGCTCCAGCGATCAGCACGCGGCCTATCCCAAGAATAACCCTGTCGCCCCCGAAGACGTGATCGCCACGATGTACCACGCCCTGGGCATTCCGCCCGACGCCGTCATCCACGACCGCCAGCAGCGCCCGCACCGCGTGAGCGAAGGCCGGCCGCTGGTGGAACTGTTTGGGTAGGGACGAGAGGCTTCAGGGCGTCAGGCCTCGGGCTTCAGGATGAAAAAGGGCAATGCGAACGAATCTAAAACTCGCAGTTTGTCTGGCCGCGGCGATCGCGATCGCGATCGCGGCGTCCGCACGCGCGCAGGCCGCCGAGCCCGCCGGCAATTCGCCGAGCGATACCAAAACCGTCCGCGTGGCGGGCATCGTGCTCAAATGGCTTCGCGGCGACAAGGAGGCCAACTACGGGCACGCCGAGGCGATGATTCGCCAGGCCGCCGCCGAGGGCGCCAAGATCGTCTGCACGACCGAGTGCTTTCTCGACGGCTACGCCATCGCCGACAAATCGATCCCGCCCGACACCTACCGCGCGCTGGGCGAGCCGATCCCCGACGGCCCCTACTTCCGCCGCCTGGCCGCCCTGGCCAAGGAATTGAGAATCCATCTGCTGGCCGGCATGCTCGAAGCCGACGGCGATGCCCGCTACAACACGGCCGTGCTGCTGGGGCCCGATGGCTCGCTCGTCGGTAAATATCGCAAACAGGAGTTGGGCCACGAACTGGTGCGCAACACGCCCGGCAGCGTCTCGCAGGTGTTCCAGACGCCTTACGGCCGCATGGGCGTGATGATTTGCGCCGATCGCACCAGGCCCAACATTGTCAGCCGCTATCGCACGGGCGGAGCCGATTTCATCCTCTGTCCCTCCGGCGGCATGTTCGGCCCGCAGAAGAACGATCCGATCGTGCAGGCCCGTTCGCGCGAGAATAAGCTGCCGATCGTGTTCGTGCACCCCGCCGAATTCCTGGCGACCAGCCCCGACGGCCAGATTGCCGCCCGCACTTTGCTGGGCGACAAGCTGCTGGTACCGCCCGCCGACGTCGGCGGGGGCGACGACCAGAACCGGATCGTGTACTTCGAGCTGGCCGTCCCGACGAAGTGACGCGCTTCGGGTCGGCTTTTCCGTGCTAGCATGTGGCCGCGATAATTTGCGGCCTGACTGGCTGCTGGCGATCGAATTGGCGCGGCCCCGAGTGCCGCGTCGATAAAGATCATGACAACCAAGCGCTTCCCCGGGGATCTCTCTCATGTGGCGGCGGCTCGCCCTGATCTTGTTCATGCTCACGCTGGCGCTATCCGGCTGTGCAGCCGTGCGCTCGGTGCTTCGCGATATGGCCGCCGCCGGACCCAACTCCGATCAGCCCTACGGCGACCCGACGCCGCAGCCGAAGCCGTCGACCTACTAGCGTTTTTGAAACGCAGCGGCCAGGCGAGGCAGTTTCTCGCCGCCGAGCGCCGAACTTCATTGCGTCGGGCGCTGTCGGTCGTATACTCAGCTTCAAGTGCCGCTCCCCCCGGTGGCTGTTGGCGATTCGCACCAAAACTGCTTCGGAGGTTGCTCGCATGGCTTCTCGCACCCGTCGCATCGCGGCGCTCGCTTTCGTCGCATTCCTGGTGGTCATGGGCCGTGCGGCGCCGGCGGCCGACGGCACGGACACGGCCGACAAACCCGCCGCTGAAAAGCCGGCCGAAAAGAAACTTCGCACGCTGGGCATCGTGCTCTATCCGCGCTTCGAGCTGCTCGACGTGTATGGCCCGGCCGAAATGTTCGGCAACCTCGGGCCTCGGTTGAAGATCGTGATGGTCGCCGAGAAAGCCGGGCCGGTCACCTCGACGCAAGGACCCTCGGTCGTGGCCGATTATGGCCTCGACGATTGCCCGCCGCTCGACCTCGTGATGGTGCCGGGCGGTTTCGGCACGCTCAAGGAAGTGAAAAACGAGGCCCTGCTGGCCTGGCTGCGGGCGCGGGCTGAAAAGGCCGAAATCGTCATGTCGGTCTGCTCCGGCTCGGCCATCCTGGCCAAGGCCGGCCTGCTCGACGGCCGCCGCGCCACCTCGAACAAACGCTACTTTTCGATCGCCGTCGAACAAGGCCCCAAAGTCAACTGGGTTCGCGAAGCCCGTTGGGTCGACGACGGCGACCGCGTGACCAGCTCCGGCGTTTCGGCCGGCACCGACATGGCCCTGGCCGTGATCGCGCGGCTGTACGGCCAGAAGACCGCCGAGCAAATCGCCGACGGCACCGAATACCAATGGCACCGCGACGCGGACAAAGACCCCTTCGCCCTGCCGGCGAAGTAATGGGCGTTTGGAAGGCGCTCGTCATCCGTCGATCCACTGCCCCGTCGGGCCGCAACTGGTAGAATAATCGATCCGACTGCGTTTCGCCGTTTCGATTGCGGCTCGTCCGATGCCCACACCTTCGCTGCATGTCAATGCACCTCCTCCCCTGGAGCTCATGGCTCCGGCGGGCGATCGCACGTGCGCGGTGGCGGCGGTCGAAAACGGGGCCGACGCGGTTTACTTCGGGCTCGATGCCGGCTTCAACGCCCGCGCCCGGGCGGCCAACATTCCGCTCGACGAGCTCGACGAACTGCTCGCCTTCCTCCACGGCCGCGGCGTGAAGGGCTATGTCACGCTCAACACTCTCGTCTTCAGCGACGAGCTGGCGGACGTCGAGCGCCTGGTGCGCCGCGTCGCCGCCAGCGGCGCCGACGCCGTGCTGGTGCAGGATATCGGCGCGGCGCGGCTGATCAAGGCGATTTGCCCCGATCTGCCGCTGCACGCCTCGACGCAGATGACGCTGACCAGCGCCGAGACGATCGCCGCCGTCGAGTCGCTCGGCTTCGAGCGCGTCGTGCTGGCCCGCGAGCTGGCGCTGGACGAGATTCGCCAGATCGCCCGCGCGACGACGATGCCGCTAGAGGTGTTCGTGCACGGCGCCCTGTGCGTGGCCTATTCCGGCCAGTGCATGACCAGCGAATCGCTCGGCGGCCGCAGCGCCAACCGCGGCCAATGCGCCCAGGCCTGCCGCTTGCCCTACGAGTTGATCTGCGACGGCCACGACGTCGACCTCGGCCAGCAGCGGTATTTGCTCAGCCCGCAAGACCTGGCGGCCTACGACTTGATTCCCGAGCTGGTCGCCGCCGGCGTGACGTCCTTCAAGATCGAAGGGCGGCTCAAGACGCCCGAGTACGTGGCCAACATCACGCGGCACTACCGCCGGGCCCTGGATGCCGCCGCGACCGGCCATGCTGCCGAGTTCACGCCGCGCGACGTCGAGGAAATGGAGCTGTCCTTTTCGCGCGGCTTTTCGCACGGCTGGCTCGACGGCTGCGACCACAAGCGGCTCGTGCCGGCCACCAGCTCGGCCAAGCGAGGCGTGCTCGTGGGCCGCGTTTGCTCGACGGCGCGAGGCCGCGTGGCGGTCGAGCTGTCGTCGTCGATCCAACGCGGCGACGGCATCGTGTTCGAAGGCAGCCGCCTGCCGGGCCATCAGGACCAGCCGCCCGAGCAAGGCGGCCGCGTGTTCGAGGTTTTCAGTCGCGGACGGTCGCTGGACGAAGCCGCGGCGGCGGGCATCGTCGAACTGGCGCTCGCTCGCGGGGCCATCGACTTCGCTCGGCTGCACGCCGGGCAGAAGGTCTGGAAAACCGACGATCCGCAACTTACCAGCCGGCTGCGCAAAACGTTCAGCGGAGCGCGGCACCCGCGGCGGATGCCGATCGACCTGGTAGTCGAAGCCGCCGTCGGCAGCCCGCTCGTCGTGCGGGCCACGACCGACGACGGCGTCGCCTGCCGCGTGGCCTCGGCCGAGCCGTTGGCTGCTGCTCGCAAGCACGCCCTGACGGCCGACGTAGCCGCCGAGCAATTTGGCCGTCTGGGCGGCACGGCCTACGTGTTGCGACAATGCGAAGCACGGATCGAGGGCCAGCCGATGGCGCCGCTGAGCGTGCTGGGCGCGATGCGCCACGAGCTGGTCCGCCGGCTCGACGATGCGCTGGCCCGCCCGCGCCGCGCCCGTTGGCCGAGCCGGGCGTCGTCGACGCCTTGCGCCGCGAGATGGCCGCCGCCCAGCAACCGGCGGCCCGCGAATCCCAGTTGCACGTCCTTTGCCGCTCGCTCGACCAGTTGCAATCGGCGCTCGCGGCGGGCGCAACCAGCGTCATGGCCGACCTGGCCGACATCCGCCAGTACGCCGAAGCCGTCGAAACGGCCCACGCCGCGGCGGCCCGAATCGCCATCGCCACGCCTCGCATCCAAAAGCCGGGCGAGATGGGCATCTTTCGCGCTCGTGCGTAACGGCGCCGACGCGATCCTCGTGCGAAATCTATCGGCCCTGCGGTTCTTCGCCGACGAAGGCCAGCGGCCAATCGCTGATTTTTCGCTCAACGCGACCAACGAGCTGTCGGTCGCCCACCTGCTGGCGGCCGGCGCCACTCGCGTTACGGCCTCCTACGACTTGAACCGCGAGCAGTTGCTCGACCTGGTGGCCGCCGTGCCGCCGGGCCGGCTGGAAGTCGTCGTGCACCAGCACATGCCCATGTTTCACATGGAGCACTGCGTGTTTTGCGCCGTCGTTTCGCCCGGCACCAACAAGCACAACTGCGGCCGGCCCTGCGACGTCCACGAGGTGCAGCTGCGCGATCGCGTGGGCATGGAGCACAAGCTGACGGCCGACGTCGGCTGCCGCAACACGCTGTTCAACGCCACCCCGCAAAGCGCCGCCGAGGCCGTGCCCGGGCTCGTGGCGCGGGGCATCAGCGATTTTCGCGTCGAGTTGTTGGACGACGCCCCGGCCGGCGAAATCGCCCGCACGCTCGATCTCTACCGCCGGCTCGTCGACGGCCAGCTGGGCGGCCGCGAAGTCTGGACCTCGCTGCGAGCCGCCAACCGCGTGGGCGTCACGCGCGGCACGCTCGAAGAACGCCGCAACCCGTTGGCCATTCTCTGATGCACGCCGAGTCTTCCGCATCGCTCGAGCCCCTCGTGCTGGGCACGGCCAATCGCAAGAAGGCGGCTGAGCTGGCCGACCTGGTCGCGGCCTGGGATCTGCCGATCCGCTCGCTGGTCGATTCTCCCACGGCCCTCGACGTCACCGAGTCGGGCAGCTCGTTCGAGGAAAATGCCCGGCTGAAAGCCACGCGCCAGGCGGAACATCTGGGCCGCTGGGTGCTGGCCGACGACAGCGGGCTGGCGGTCGACGCGCTGGGCGGCGCGCCCGGCGTGTTTTCGGCCCGTTATGCCGGAGCCGCGGCCAGCGACGAAGCCAACCGCCGCAAGCTGCTGGCCGAATTGTCCGGCGTCGAGCCCGCGCGGCGTACGGCCCACTTCGTCTGCTGCCTGGCCCTGGCCGATCCGCAAGGCGCAGCCGCGGGCCACGTCCGTCGGCCGCTGCACGGGGCGCATCCGCCTTGCAGAGGCGGGCAGCGGCGGATTCGGTTACGACCCGTTGTTCGAGATCGTCGAATACCACCGCACGTTCGGCGAGCTGTCGATGGCCGTCAAAAGCGTGTTGAGCCACCGTGCAAGGGCCGTTTACGCCATTGACCCGCAGATTCGCGCAGTTCATCGCGGCCGGAGAGTTTCGCGCGCGTGGTTGACATCTTCAACGCGACTGGCGTCTTCGATCTCGTGGCCAAGACCTTCTTCGGCCTCGAAGGCGTACTGGCCGAAGAGCTGAAGGCGCTGGGCGGCGCCGAAGTTCGCCAGCGCCGCCGGGCGGTGGCCTTTCGCGGCGACTGGCGGATGCTCGTGCGGGCCAACGTTTGTCTCCGCACGGCCGTCCGCGTTCTGGTGCCGATCCACGCCTTCAATGCCCACGACGAACGCGAGCTGTACGGCGGCATCGGCCAGGTCGATTGGCGCCGCCACCTGGCGGCCGGCGGCTCGCTGGCCATCGACCCGGTCGTGCGCAGCTCGATCTTCACCAACTCGCTGTATGTCGCGCAACGGGCCAAGGACGCGATCGTCGATCAACTTCGCGGTGCGACGGGCACGCGCCCCTCGGTCGATCGGGACGACCCCGATTTGCGCATCAACCTGCACGTCGCCGAAAGCCGCGTGACGGTCTATCTCGACTCCTCGGGCGACTCGCTGCACAAGCGCGGCTATCGCACCGCGGCCGGCGAAGCGCCGCTCAACGAGGTGCTGGCCGCCGGCATCCTGCGGCTGGCCCAATGGGACGAGCGGTCCGCCCTGGCCGATTTCATGTGCGGCTCGGGCACGCTCGTGATCGAAGCGGCCCTGGCGGCCCGGCAGATCGCGCCGGGCACGATTCGAGGACGATTCGGTTACATGCGCTGGCCGGCGTTCGATCGCGCGCTGCACGAGGGCGTGCTGGCCGCCGCCCGCGCTGCCGCGCTGCCGCGTCTCGAATTCCCGATTCGCGGCTGGGATATCGATCCCGCGGCAATCGCCGCCGCTCGCTCCAATGGCGTGCGGGCCGGCGTGGCGAGCGACATGGAATTGGCCGTCGCGAACTTCGACGACGCCCGGCCGCCGGCTCCCACGGGCACGCTGGTCACGAATCCGCCCTACGACGAGCGGATGAAAGCCGCGCGGATCGCGGCCGTGTATCGGCGGATCGGCCAGACGCTCGCGCGGAACTGGCAGGGCTACTCGGCCCACTTGCTTTCGGGCAATCCCGCCGCGGCCCAAGCGATCGGATTGCGCCCCAGCCGGCAAATTCGCCTGTTCAACGGGCCGATCGAGTGCCGCCTGCTGCGGTTTGAAATCGAGCGACCCGCATCCGAGCCGGCACTCGCAGGCTCGCCGTCGACGCCCAAGCTCGCGCAGACTTCACGGCGACAGCCAGGCCGCCGACTTTGCCAACCGCTTGGCGCGCATGGCCCGACACTGGCACCGCTGGGCTCGGCGGCAGGGCATCACTTGCTACCGGCTATACGATCGCGACGTACCCGGCGTGGGCCTGTCGATCGATTGGTACGAAGGCCAGGTCGTGGTTGCCGCGCCCGTCGGACCGATGCGCGGACCGACGTCGAGCACGAGCTGTGGCTCGAGCGGATGCGGGGCCTGATCGCTGAGACGCTCGGCGTGGCGGAGGGTGACGTGTGGCTCGCACGGCCACGCGGCCCGCAGGCTATCGGTTCGCCGCGCCGGCCTTCAAGCGCCGTCGAGGTTCACGAGGACGGCCTGGCCTATCAAGTCCGACTGGGAGCGGCCGCGACCGGCCTGCCGCTCGATCGGCGGCTGTTGCGGCGGCGGATTCGCGACGAGGCAGCCGGACGACGCGTGCTCGATTTGTTCGCCCGCGCCGGCACGTTTTCCGTGGCGGCCGCGGCAGGTGGGGCGAGCTCCGTCACCGCCGTCGACGCATCGCCCGGCGCGCTCGATTGGACGCGGACGAATCTGCGGCTCAATGGCCCGCGGCAGTGCGACGAGTCGTTGATCGTCGCCGAGCCGGCTGAATTCGTCGAATCGCTCGATCGGGGTCGCGGGCCGCAGTTCGACCTGGCCGTCGTGGCCCCGCCATCCGGCGCCGCGCCACACCACGGCAAGTGGAACGCTTACGAGCACTACGTCGAGCTTGTGCGGCGGCTGTTGGACGCGATGAGCCCCGGCGGCACGATCCATCTCGTGACCGCGGCCCGACGGTTCAAGCTCGAAGCCGACGCCCTGCCGGCCACCCGGGTCCGCGAGATCACGCGGCAAACGGTGCCGCCCGATTTTCGCGACCGAAAGATCCACCGCGCTGGACGATCGTGAAATAGCCGACTGCCGCTCAGTCCAGCCGAATGGCCGTGACTTCACCGGTCAGTTGGCGATTCCTCTCTTCCAGGTCGCCCATGCCCAGCTCCATCTTCAGGCCGACTTTCACTTGCCGCATCAGCACCATCATTTGCTGGCCTTGCGGGCCGGCGGTGGCGCCCAGCAAATACACCTTGGCGGGGCGGCCGAACGTGTCGCCGTCGCGCGAAATGGCCATGCGACACTCGCCGGTGTGGCGGTCGATCATCTGGCCGCGAAACACGCGGTCGGCGGTTTGAATCTCGAACGTCTGGCCAGCCGCCATCTGCCGATGCGAAAGCGAGGCCAGGCGCACGTCCGCGGCGGTGGCCAAGCTGACCAGCGCCACGAGCATCGAAGCCGAGTGGCCGATCATGATGCTGTCTCCCAGTTGTCCGTCTGCGAATGCAGACTCTTCAAAGATGTGTAGCCAAAGATAGCTTTCCGTGCCAGACGCGCAGCGTGAATCTTGAATCAATTCGGTAAACTTCTCCTGCCACACGCCCGGTACAATCGCTACAACCGCCAAGGCCGGGCCCGACATCCCCGGCAAATGCGGCACGCGTTGCAGCCGCCGGCGAAATCACTTTTCGCCGAACAGCCGGCTATCGGGCTGGGCCAGGAACGCCAGCAGGTCGGCCACGTCGCCCTCGGCCAGCGTCTGCTCCAGTCCCTCGGGCATCAGCGAGCGGCCGCTGGAGCGAAGCTCTTCGATCTGCGATCGCAGCACGACGTCCTGCGCCCCTTTCGGCCCGACGTAGTGTGACGCTGGTCGCCGTCTCGGCCGCCAGCAGCCCGGTGACCACCTGGCCCTGCCGCGTCACCAGGGTGTAAGAAAGGAAGTCGGGCGTGATCTGGCGGTTGGGATCGAACAGGTCGATCAGCAGCGCCTCCTTGGGCCGGCTGCCGATGCCCGACAGGTCGGGCCCGACGCGCTGGCCGCGCCCCTGCACCTGGTGGCAGACGCTGCACTGTTTCTGAAACACGACCGCCCCGCGGGACCGGTCGCCGACGGCCGTTAGCTGGGGCTCGAAGCGAGCGACGACCGCCCGGCGATCTTCGGAGCCCTCGGGCAGCTTCAAGACGGCTTGAATGCGCGGCGCCAACGCGGGGTCGCGAATCGCCAGCAGGCCCTGCCGCGCACTGGCGTCGAGTTCCCGCGCCGCGATGTCGTCTGCTTCGATCGCGCTGACCAGCGCCTCGGCCAATGCCGGCCTGCGCAGGCGCTGGCCACCAGGCCGCGGCGGGTCGTGGTCGTCAACTTCGGCCAGGCGGCAAAAGCTGCCTTGGCGGTCGCCGCGTCGGCGCCGGCCAGCGCCGCGGCCGCGGCCGACTGCACGTCCTGGGGCCGACCAGGCTCGACGAGCGTAATCAGCGTCGCTCCCGACGCGGAATCAAAAAACCCCAACACGTCGACCGCCGACAGCCGAGCAGCCGCGGGCTGTTTCTCGTCCGCAGCCACGGCCCGCGCATAGCTGACCGCCGCGGCCAGGCCCGCGCGGTGGGCCCGCGCTGCTGCTGGCGGATCGTCAACAAGCACCTGCGGCGCTTGCCCGCGATCGGCCAGCGCCCGGCCGACGCCCGCCAGGATCAGCAGGTCGCCGGGCGACGGGAGCCTGTGGATGCTCGGGAGCCACGACGTCCAGGCACGCCGCCAGCGCCGGAGGATCGTCGAGCGAGGCAGCCCAGCGGGCCAGCTGTTCGAGAAACCGAGCTTCGGCCGTGCTGGGCCGCTGCCGCCAGGCGGCGTCCGAGCGCACCAGGGCCACGAGAAATTCGCCGGCCGAGCGGCCCAGGCTGCCTTCGATGGCCAACGGCACGTACCCATCGGAAGCCTCGTTGCCGGCCAGCTTGACCAGCGCGGCGAGCTTGTCGGGCCCTTCGACTTCGCCCAGCGCCACGGCGACCTGGAAGCGCACCAGCGACGACGGGTATGCGATCTGCCCAATCATGGCTTCGCGCAGCTTGGGCGAGCCGGCCAGCCGCGGCGCAGCCAGGCGAATGGCGAATCGCCGCACGCGCACTTCGGGATCGTCCATCGCCTGCAACAGCGTGGCGTCGTCGAGCCGGCCCAAGGCCTCCAAGACCCCCAGCGCGTGAACTTTGGCCTGCGGCAGGCGGGCGCGGGCAACGACCGACAGCACCAGCGGTGCGGACTGCGGATCGTTGCGCTCGACGATCAATCGCCCCGCGGTATCGCGCAACCAGCCGTTGGGCGATTCGAGATGGCGGACGATCCCTGCCACGGGCTCGCCCGCCAACCGGGGCAGTTCGCGCGGCGGCCAGGTGTTTTCGCGGCGGCTCACTTTCCAAATTCGCCCGTGGCCGGTCCCTTGGCGAAAATCGACTCCGCCCCGCAACCGCTCGGCCACGAATGCCGGATGTTCCACCCAGCGGCGATAGAAATCGACGATGTACAACGCGCCGTCCGGGCCGGTCGTCATATAGACCGGGTGGAACCAAGGGTCGGCCGCCGCCAAAAACTCGCGCGTGCTCGCCGCGCCGCGAGACGAACGACGGCCCGTCGGGCGTCAGCACGCGCCGATGCACCAGGTTCAAGAGCGACTCGCCCACGAACGCATTGCCGCGGTAGTCGGTTCCCAGCGCGTCGCCGCGAAAGATCGTCAGCCCGCACAGGGCGTTGTAATAGTCGGTGCGCTCCTGGTTGAAGGTTTGCGGGCGGGGACTGATCGGATAGACGCGGCCGGTTTCCGCCGGCTCGGCGATATTGCGCACCGCTTCGCCGGCCAGCAGCGGGGCGCGGTCGATGTACGCCTGGTCGAACAGCACGTGTCGCAGCGGGATCGTGTTCCACGAGATGAAGCGGTTGCCCCAATCGTCCGAGGCCTGGCCGAATTGGCTCTGGCCGCTGACGGCCTCGAACGCGCTGCCGTCGGGGCGAAAGCGAAAGTCGCGTCCGGCCATTGAGACGGCCGCGCCCGGCGGATCGGCCGGGCGGCGAATCGCGCCCCCGAACGACCATTGGCGCCGTAGATCCAGTTATCGAGCCCCCACGTCAGCCCGTTGACGCGGAGCTGCTGATTGCCCTCGGCGAAGCCGGTCAGCACCACGCGGCGCTCGTCGGCCTGGCCGTCGCCGTTGGTGTCGCGGAGAAACAGGATGTCGGGCGCGGCGGTCACGAACACGCCGCCGCGCGCGGCCAGCACGCCGTTGGGAAAGCTCAAGCCCGAGGCAAATACCGTGGCCTGCTCGTAGCGGCCGTCGTGGTCGCGATCCTCCAGCAAGCGGCACGCGGCCCGACTTCGGGCCCAGCGGATAGTCGATCATCTCGGCGACGAACATCCGACCCTGCTCGTCCCAACTGATGGCCACGGGACTGTCGAGCTGCGGCTCGCTGGCCACCAGCTCGACGACCAGCCGGCTGTCGGCCAGTTGGAACGTGGCCAGCTCTTTTTCGGGCGAAAGCGGCGTGGTCCGCGGCTCGTCGGCCGCGGCGGACTGCGCCGAGTTCGACAGCAAGCCGATGGCGATCACGGCCACGGCGGCCGCGGCGTTTCGGCGTGAAGCGTTTCGCAAGCTGTCCGCTCGTGCCCTGCGCATCGTGCTCACCGGCCGGCCAATTCCCCGAGCAAGTCGACCGCGGCGTCGGCCATCCGCTCGCCCGTGCCCGGCTCGGCGTAGCTGTGCAGCCCCATCCACGTCTGGTAGCCACCCAATTGGTGCGCCTCGAGATTGGGGAGATACCCAACCCAGTCGTTGGCCAGCTCGGCCACGACGGTATTGCGAAACGGCGAACGCTTCTTGATGTCGACGCCGAAAATCGTGAAGTACTCGGCCGGCACGCCCACGATCGCCACGTCGCCGATGGCGATCGCCTGGATCACGGTTTCGCGCGGCTTGCCTTGCTCGGGCGCCAGTTTCTTGCGCATGTCGCGAAACACCTGGATCACGCCGTCGGCCCCGGCGGGGATTCTCTTGCGGCAGTAGCGCGAAACTTTCTCGTCCTCGACCGATTCGTCGAACGTGCGGACCTTGAACGCGAACGGCCGCTTGATCGAAACCAGCTTCGTCACGCGGCGCGGCTCGGCCGCGGCCAGCGCGTCGAGCACGGCCCGCTTCATCCGCCGCACGGCTTCGTCGACCGGCACCCCCGTGATGTTGTGGGTCGAGCCCGAGGCGCCCTCGAGAAACGCGACCGTGCAACCCAATTGCGATTCGAGCTCCTGGGCCGCCAGCCCATAGAAGCTGGGCGAGCGGACGCCCGGCTGGCGCGTGCCGATGGTGTGGGTCGAGTGGTCGTAAATCACGGCCTGCAGCTTGTCGCCGGGGCCGCGGAAGGCCAGCACGGGCAGTTGTGGATCGAACGGCCCGGTGTGACGCAGCGGGTCGTTCATCGGCCCGGTCCACCAGATCGTGTTGTCGCTCAACAACACCCGGCTATTTGCCCCCACGGTGCTTTCCTCGCCCAGCTTGAACACGAATTCGCACGGCGAGCCGCCGAGATGCGCGTGGGCCTCTTCGACCGAGCGAACGATCGCGTCCTCCAACCGGCGGACGAACGTCTCGTCGGGCCCATAGCCGTGAACTGCCGTGACCGACGGCGCGTGGTGCGTGTGCGTGGAGTTGACCAGCACCTGCTGGGCCGCGATGCCGGTCGACTTTTCGATCCGCGCCAGCGCCCGATCGACCAAATCGCCCGGCACGAACAGCACGTCGCAAGCGACAATCGCCACCGGCGCAAGCTCGGCCTTCTTGATCACCACGGCCACGGCCCGCAGTTGGCCTTCCTGGCCCGTGGCCTTGCCGGGACCGATGCCGCCGGCGATGACCATCGAGTCGTCGGCCTCGAGGTTCGCGGCCCCGGTGCCGACGTGCAGGTCGTCCTCGGCCCGTGCGCGGGCCGCAAAACCCGCGGTCAACAGGGCCACGCACCACACGATCGCCAACCAACGTCGCATCGAAGGATCTCCTCCTGGAAAACGCGGAAAAGTCGCGGCCCGCTGCCTGATGACGCGCATCGGCTGACGCGCGTCATCCATGCGGCACGCCCCTATTTCTTGATCAGCCAGATCTCCGAAACCTGGCAGCCGCGGCCGTTGTCGCCCAGGTTCGGCTCGCGATACCAGCGCAAATCCAACCGGCCGTCGCGGGTCGCATCGGGCGGGATGTCGAACTCGACCGGCCCGGGCGGCACGCGCTTGGCAACGAGCGGATGGACTTCGACGTTCTCGCCGGCCACGCAGCGGATCTTCTTGCTCAGCCCGTCGCCGTAGTACACGACGCGCATCTTGTATTGCCCCTTCGGGTCGAGATGGTCGTAATGCATCCGCAGCGGCGCGTCGAGCATCGACTCGGCGTGATCCTTCCACGAGTTGCGTACCGGGCCGAAGCCGGCAAAGCCGGTGTGCGACGAAAACAGGAACGCCGGATCGCGCTCGAAGCCGGGACCCACCACCAGGTGCGGCTGGCGCCCGAGTTTGCCCAGATCGTCGTAAAACCCGCCGGGGCCTGGGTCCGTCCAGTTGACGATCGCGGCGACGCCCCGCAGCCGCTCGCTTTCCACTGACAGGTCGCGCAGTTGGGCGAACTGCTCCTTGAGCCACAGCCGGTTGTTCAACGGCACGTCGACCAGATCGAGCGTTGCGCCACGGTCGACGCTGATGGCCTTGTACCGCGGCACGCTGGTTTGCATCTTGATGCTGGCAAACAACTCGTCGGCCAGCTCGAACACCCGGGCGCGCCAGTCGGCCGCCGGCCGCTCGTCGGCGATGTCCAGAATCCGCTCGGCTTCGGCCATTGCCTGCACGGCGCCGACGCGCGGGGCGTCGCGCAGCCGCTCCATGGCCCGCTCTTCGAGATCGGTTTCGCGCACCAGCCGGGCCCGCACGTAGGCGTCGTAGTAGGCCCGGTAAAGCGCCTGCTGAAAGCGCCAGTTCTTCAGCACGTGGTTGGGGGCGTCGCGCTCCATGGCCTGAAACTGAGCGAGCGTGGTGTAGACGTTGCGATTGGTGAGCAGCTCGCCCTGCCAGTTGCCCTCGAGCGCCATCAGGCCCTGGGCAAAATTCTCGGTGTAGTCGTCGCCAATGTAGTAGCGGGCGAACTCGCGCAGGATGTCGTCCACCCTGGCCTGCGGATTCCAGCCCAGCCCGCTCCACACGCACTTGTTGACGTCGTCGTTGCAGCCTTCGGAATAGGTGAGAAAGCCGATCGTGTATGGCTGCAACAGGCGAAAGATCGACGCCTCGCCCAGCGGCCGCGGGTTGATGCACTCGCGAGCCGAAGTGACCGCGTGCGCCACGTCCCAGTCGGGCACCGGATATTGGCACTGGCGGCTGTGCGTGATGTCGGGGTAGTGGCGAATCGGATAACGGGCCGGAATCGCCCGGCGCAGCTCCGGCAGGCTCTCGCGCACCTGCGGGCCAAACACGATGCCGCCCAGCCATTCGGGCTCGCGATTGACGATCTCGTAAAACTGGTCGAGCCACGCCTGGTTGAAGCCCTGCGGCGAAACCCACATCTGGGCCTTGGGATGATACTTGTGCAACAGCGCGGTCTGCTTTTCCAGCAGCGCCATCAGGTGCTTGGGCTCGGTGTGGCCCGGGTCGCCGCCGGGAACGAAGATGGCGTCGATCCGCGGCAAGGCCTTGTAGACCTGCTCCCACTCCTTGAGGGCGAACTCCACCGTCTTCGGATTGCCATAGTCGCGATCCATCGCCGGATACCAGATCCACACGTCCAGCCCATACTCGTCGGCCAGCCGCGACATGCCAACCATCATCTCCATGGGCGGCCGGGGAAAGTGCGGGCTCGTGGCCGCGTCGTCGCTGCGCGGCGGGATCAGCTCAATGGCATTGCAGCCGAACACGGCCAGGTCGCGGTAATACTGCTCCCACACCGGCAGATCCCAGGCGTCGTAACTGTTGGTCTTGGGGCGATAGCCAAGCTGATGCCCCCGGAGCGGATAGTGCGGCGCGGTCGTGATGTGCGTCCCGTCGTCGAGCGCGATCTTGTAGGCGGCCATGTGCAGATGTCGCAGCAGGTAGCCGACGCCGAACAGTACCCCGCGAGCATCGTTGCCGGCCACGACCACGGCCGTGGGCGAAGTGCGAATGCGAAAACCCTCGGCGGCCTCGCCGCCGGGCTCCTTGGCCAGTGAGTCGGCAAACTTGCCGGCGAATCCAGCAAGCGACGACTTCGGCCCCACGGCCACGACGGGAGTCTCGCCGGCGGGCCAGGCGTTTTCAACTTTCCAGCGAATATCGGTCCGCCGCTCGACCTCGTCGACGAGCATCGCGACGGCCTTCTTCTCTTGGACGCTCAGATCGTCGGGCGCGACGACCACGGCCTTGGAAAGGTCGAGGGCGCTGGCGCGCCCGATGCAAACGAGGGCCGCCAGACCCAACGCAAGTGTCGCTCGACAGATCACGGGAGTCGCCTTTCACTTGGGGGGAAAGAGCAAGCGGCGCGCAGCGCGCGGACATCCATCGGGGACTATCATTGTGGCCTCGCCGAATGCCGCCAGCAAGCGGCACCACCGGTTTGCGGCTCCGCCGCGTTGCCCGGCAGCGCGATCAGCGCTGCGCAAGTGCCCGGCGCTCGACTGGAAGTATTTCTTGCGGCGGCTGTCGACGGCCGCGGGCTCGTCGGATTGCCGCGTCTTCAGGTCGTCGAGGTTCGCCCGGCAGGTGCGGCAGCCGGACGTCTCCAGGTGGAATTTCACGAACCCGGCCAGATCGTCGGCCAGCACGCCCAACAGAAAGCTGCCCAACTGTTCGCGCGTGGGACAGCTCAAGTGATGCCGCCGCCAGATTTCGCCCAACGAGTGCACGCCCGAATCGCGGCGGGCGTTGATCGCGGCCAGTGCCGCGGCCAGCTTCGCGTCATCGCGCAGTGCGCGCTCGATCCGTGCCATAGCCTCGACCGGCAGGGCTTCGTCCAGATAGGCTTCGAGATCGGCGTGGCTGACGGTTTTGGCCATGATGGCATGCACCGCGCTTGAGGTCTCGCATTGGGTAGCCGGGGTCAGTGACCCCGCGGCTTCCACCAACTCACCGGCCTCACGCGGGCCGGCTACGGCTTGTCTAGCTGGCCCCCTCCTGCAATTCGGGAAACACGTCTTCCGACAAGCCCTGCTTGCGAACCAGCGTGCGCAGCCGGGCGAGAAACTCGAACTTGAAGTTGGCCACCGTCTGTTCCGACATGTCCAGCTCGGCGGCCACGTCGCGGTTGGCCCAGCCGCGCACGAACAACAATTCCAGGCAGGCCAGCTTCTGAAACTCGCCGCGGCCGCGCAGCCGTTCGAGCTGTTCGGCCAGCGCCTCGACGATCGCCGTCTCTTCCAGCCCGCGACGCTCGCGGCTGCGCATGGCGCTCGACACGGCGCGTCCGCGATCGGGCGGCTCCCATTCGCCCCGCTCGAGCCGGCAGCCAGCGGCAACGTGGGCCGGCGCCCTCGCGGCGCAAATGGTCGGTGAGCTTGTGCGCGGCGATCGAGAACAGGTAGCTTTCCAGCGGGCGCGAATCCTCGAAATTCGGCAGGCTGGTCAGAAAGCCCAGGAACGTCTCTTGCACGACGTCTTCGCCGGCCGAGCGGCGCCCCAGCCGCCCTTCGACGAACGCCAGCAGGCGCCCCTCGAAGCGCGCGATCAGCTCGTTCCAGGCGGTGCTTTCGCCGGCGCGAATTCGATTCACAAGCGCCTGGTCGCTATGGGCCAAAGGCATGGCAGAACCGTCAAACGGCACGTGCGCTAAAAGACTCGTCACGCCAAAGCCGCTCGCGCTCGAATGGCGCGAGCGGCTCCGCAGCCACGTATCTTAACACACCGCCATTCAGAACGGCACTGCCCAGCGGACCAGCAGCACTCCGGCCGTGACAATCAAGGCCACGAGCGTGGCGGCCAGTTGCAACGGCCCCTTGTCGGCGCCGCCGGTGCGTAAATCCAGCCGCAGATAGCCGTACAGCGTGCCCAACAGCGCCAAAACCAGCGCCGCCCCGGAACCCGCGTACCAAAGCCGGTTCGTCACCACCGCCTCGTGCAGCACGCGGCGAAAATCTTCCCGCGTGCCGTCGTCGAACTGCAGCAAGGCATACACCTGGTGCATCGGGCCGACCGACTCCGACTCGATGATCTCGCTGTATTCGGCCTTCTTCACCTGCTTGTGCAGGTAATCGAGCGACACGTCGACCAGCTCGGCCGCGCCTTCGTCTTTCTGCCAGTCGCAAATGTACTGATCGGCCGCCCGCTTCAATTCGACGTCGAGCTCGCGCTGGCATTCCGGCAGCGACGCATACAGGCCCGAGCGGATCGACATCGAGTAGACCGTGTTGACCAGCTTCGGCGGCGCATCGATCCAGGCCGGCCGTGCCCCGTCGCTCGGCGCCGCAGCGGCGGGCGGCACAGCGGCGGGCGTCGCGGTGGCGGGCGTCGAAGTCGTGGGCGCTTCTACCGCCGCCGCGGGCGCTTCTGCGGGTGCCGGGGGCACGGGCGCTTCCAGGGCGCCGCGTCCGCGGGGGGCTTGGCAGCGCTCGCCTCGGGCTGCTTCTCGGCATCCGCTGTCTTTTCATCCGATTGGGCGCGGCTCAATTCGGCCGCCACCGGAATCTCTCCGGCCCGCGGCGGCAGCGCGTCGAGGGAATCACTGGCCGCGTTATGGAGCGGTGGCCGGCCGCTGGGGCGCTTGGCGCGGTGCGGGCGCCGGGCTCGTAGCGGATCGTCCGACGCCGCTGGCGCCGCCACGTCGCCGGTCGATCGGGCAGAGCGCGTCGACATGTTCTTGACGATACGATCGTGGCTGCCGTGAGCAACCGCATGCGGCGAAACCACGACCTGGCGCGGCGGCGTGTTGAGGAACGAGAACAGCGCGAAGGCCACGGCCGCTACGCCCAACACCGTGAACACCCGGACCGCGCGGGACGCACCCGCCCGCGACGCGCCAACATCGACCCGGAAATCACCAGGATCGTGCCCAGCACGACCATCACCCAGCGCGAGGGCTGCACATCGTGCAGTGCCCGGAAGCTGCGTGACTCCCGCATCCGTTCCAGCGGATGCACGTCGACCCGCACCTCGGGCGCGAAACGGTCGAAATCGAAGTCGCCGTCGAACTTTTCGTCGAACTTCCTTTCCAGCCGCTCCTCGAGCGACCCGTCATCGTCCCAGTCGACTTGAACGCGAGGATGGAACGTGAACAGCCAGACGCCGGCCACGATGGCCACGACGCCCAGCAGCGTCAGCGGCACCATCCGCGTGACAAGTCCGATCAGCTTTGCTCCCAGCTTCAAGGCCAGACAGCCGACCACGACGATCAGCAGCACGCTGCCCAGAATCGAGATTGTGCCTAGGGGAAACATCGCTTGCTACTCCGCTGCCGAGCCCGCGGGCCCGGCGACGCGCTGGTCGTCGGAAACGAACGGACTGGCCAACTGCACCGAAATCGAAGTGATCGCCGCCACCAGCAGGCCCCACGGCTGTGGAAAAGCCCACAACGCGTCGACCAGCCAGGCCACGACCACGCACACCACGGTGCCCCAGACGCTCAGCCGGGTGCGCCGCAGGGGGTCGGCCTGCCTCCACCAGCGGAAGGCGGCAAACAGGGCCCCGAAGTACACCAGGTACGCCGAAGCCAGCGGCGTACCGTTGACGTCGTAAAACGGCGTGCTGAAGTGGCTCGCGTGGCTGATGTGAAACCGGGGCGAATTCGGCAACGCCGCGGCCGGTGAATCAGGCGTGGCGATCAGCGCCGTGGCCGCCAGGTAGGCTGCGCCGCCCACGGCCAATCCGGCCACGAGCATCACCAGGCGCCGCAACACGGCGTCGCCGGGCCGGCCTTCCCAGAGCTTCGATGGCACGAGCACGGCCCACGAGCCGATGACACTGGTGATCGTCAACCACGCATATTGTTCCTTGGCGATGCCGCCACCCTGCAACAACATTACGACCAGGCTCATCAGCGCGCCGATCGCGGCGGCCAACACCAGCGATCCGGCCAGCTCGGCCAGCCGCTCGCGAGCCGGCTTGACCACCAGGCGCCGGCGTGGCCTTGGCCCGCCAGCGGCGCGACGATCGCTTCCAATGCCGGGCCGAAGACTTGCGCCAGTCGCCCGGCGACGGCCAGGCCCCCGCGGGCTGGTAGGCCGTGGCATCAAGGTCGGCGGAACGCGGCGGCACGGGGGGGGCTGGCTGCTGCGGGCGCGGCGGCGGTGCCCAGCGCGGACGCGAATGCCCGGCGGCCGACGAGTCGCTGGCCACGCCGCCTTCCATCGCCCGCCGGCGCTCCTGGTAGATCACGACCGAGCGCCCAATGCGATAGAGCACGTACAGGAACAAGAGCGGCGTGCCATATTGCAGCGCGAAATTCCAGGTGGTGGGATTGGCGATGATCACGATGCCCAGCACGGCCAGGCCGACTTTCGTCGGCGTGTTGAAGCGATCCCAACTGTCGCGCGTGGCTCGCCAGCCGTCGCGGATGGCGCGCCAGATCGGCTCCTCGTCATCCAGAAAAACCGACCCCGCGGCCAGCGGCGCCGCGGCGCCCCCTGGTGGAGTGGCAGCCTGTTGCCCAGCGCCGGTTCCTGACCCCTCGCTCTCGCCGGCCCCTTGGGCCTGGTGCGGAGGATTCGGAGGCAAGGCCATGGTCTCGTGCAGCGCTTCGGCCGGCGTCGCGGCGGCTGGCGACGCTTCTGGTGGTGGGACATTTCGCACCAACGGCCCGCGATAGGCCATCGTGGCGGCCAATGGCGGCAGGCTGGCAACCAGCTCGGCCACGCTCGAAAATCGGCGCGTCGGGTCTTTGGCCAGCGCCCGCGCGATCACTTCGCGGTAGGCCGGCGGCACGTCGGCCAGCGAGGGCTCGGCCGTAAGGTGCTTCATCAGCACTTCGCCGACGCTCTCCCCCTCGAACGGCACTCGGCCCGTGAGCATCTCGTACAGGATGATGCCCAGCGCGTAGATGTCGATCTCCTTGCCGTAGCGGCCGTTGGCCACTTCGGGCGCCATGTAGTGAACGGTGCCGATGCTTTCGGTCTGGCCGCTACGGCGGCTGCAGGAAATGAACTTCGAGAGCCCGTAGTCGCCGAGCTTGACCTGGCCGTCGTCGCGAAAGATGTTGCCCGGCTTCAAGTCGCGGTGGACGATGCCGTGGTCGTGCAGATAGGCCACGCCGGCGGCGATGCCCTGCATCCACTCGACGGCATCCTCGGCTCGCCAGCCCGTTGGGATGACGAGCGGATCACGTCTTCCAGCGATTCGCCGGTGACGTATTCCATCACCACCCAACTATTGTCGCTGCTCGTCCTGCTTGACGTCGTACAGGGCGATCAAATTGGGGTGCTTGAGGTTCAAGCACTGAGCCGACGCCGCGCAGCTCGACGTCGAGGTTGTGGCGGATCAGCTTCAGGGCCACTTCCTTGCCGCCGTCGCTGACGGCGAAATAGACCTCGCCGAAGCCGCCGCGGCCGATGCCGCGCTTGATCGTGTAGCCGGCCAGCGGACGATCGCCGTTGGCATACGTGAAGCGCAGCGGGGCCCGCTGGGCGTGGCTGTCGTGTTGGATGCCGGCTGGGTCCATCGGTTCATCAGTGCCAGTTAACGTGCAGGCAGTGTGTTGCGTTCGCCAGAACATGGCCAACCTTCGCTTCCCGAGCGGCTATCGCGGTAACTCGACATGGTGTATTCGCCGGTCGCATCGACTTCTGGAAAGTTTTTTCGTGAAGTTTCGCGGGAAGTGCGAGGTCCGCCTCGTTTTTTGGCCCCCCAAAGGGGCGCCCTCGATCTCCAGATTATGACATCGCCCCTTCCGCGGCCCAAATCAGATTTCCTCCAGGCTGAACGAAAACGGCTCCCCCACCACGTGCGAACGCGGCGTCAGCGGCCCCTGCCGCTCGTAACGCTGGCCGTCGATCTCCAGCGGCGTGGCGCTGCGGCAAAACAGCCCGCCGTGCTGCCGATAGAGGACCACCTCGTGGGGCCAGTGGCGGCACACCACGTGGCTCGTGGCTGCCGGCCCCAGCACGCAGGTATCGGCCATCAACAACACGGCCGAGGCCGAGGGCTGGGTGCGATGATGGCTCAGAAAATCGAGCCGCGCCGAGGCGCCAGCGGGTGGGGCGCGGCTGAAACGCATCACCAGGGCCCGGCCCAGCCGGATCACGCTGCCGTCGTTGAGCCAGGTGGTCGTCTCGATCCGCCGCTCGTCGACCCACACGTCGCGCACCGGCTCGATCGTGTAGCCTTCGTCGTCGCGGCGGATCGTGGCGTGGTGCCGCGACAAGTCGGCCAGCAAGGGTATTTCCACCCCGCCGTCCGGGGCCGCCTGGCCCAGCCGCACCTCGGCCCCCTGGCAAACGAAAAACCCGCCGACCGCGTCGACCCATAACAGGAAGCGAGATTTGCAGACGGCGATGTTCACGGCACTAGGAGTCCATTGTACGCCACCAGTCGAGTCGGTTGACAGAGGCCCGGCCGCGCTGATCATGGTCTTCGCCTCGAATCGCCCCCAGGATTGCTGGGCCCATCTCGCGGTCGTTTCGATCGCCTCAATCAGCCGCTGCCGCCAGCGCAGCACGCGGGCATCTTGGAGAAAACCGCCGATTTGCCCCGCCAGCCATCGCAGCCCCGCCGGGCCACCGCGCCGGGCGGCCGCGCGGTCCCGCTGTCGTCTGCCCGAATCGGCTCGCCCGGCTGCCATCGTCCCACGTCCCGACTAGGTTCGGCCCCGTGTTCTTGTCCCAGGGGCCGCGCCCTGCGGTCCCCGGGCATGCCGCCCGGGGATCGCCATTTGGCGTTGATGCGCGCGGCCGAGAGCGCCGGGTTCACTGCGTCGTGGTCGGCGCTTCGGCGATTTGGGCCTCGGCGGCCGGCGCGTCGGCGGGTTGCGAGTTGAAGTACTCGGTCACCTGGTCGACGATGTTCTCCGTCTCGGGAGCCGACACCGGGATTTCGCCGTCGAAATCGCACTCGGCGTTGACCAGCTTTTCCGCGACGGTGAGCCGCGTCCGTACTTCCGTGATCAAGTCCTTCACGCGCCCCAGCTCGCTGTCGTCGATGTTGAAGGGCGCCGAAGTCTGGGCCACTTGCACCGTCTTGTACTTGGCTTCCAGGTTTTCCACGTCGACTTCCAGCTGCCGCTTGGCGGCGATCATGCCGTCGAGCTTCTGGCGGGCCGCGTCGAGGCTCTTGCGGCGGACCGCCTGCATGTCGCGCAGGCTGGCCAGCGTCGCGTCGTGCGTCTTGTAGCGCTCGAAGCGATTCGCCAGATCCACCTTCACCTGGGCCACGTTGTAAGCCCGGCCGCCATAGTGATAGACCGGCTGGACGGTCGCCAGGTCGGTCTTCAGCTTCATGATCTCGGTCTTTTCATGGTCCATCGTGGCCGCGGTCCGCACGATCTGCTTGTCGAGCCGCTCGATTTCCACCTCTTCCTGGGCGATCACGTGCATGTTGCGGCGAATGTCGGGCACCAGGTTCTTGACCATCCGCCGGGCCCGCTCGATTTCGAACTCGATCGGCACTTGCGATTTGACCGAGTCGCGCACCCAGCCGTACGAGGTGCGGACGTAACTGACAGCATCCCGGCCGAAGAACAACACCATCAGCAGGCTCAGCCCGCCCACGGTAACCAACGTTTTCTTGATCATAGTCGCTTTCCTCCCACACTCGGTTGCGCGGTGACTGTACGTGAATTCCCCAACGGACTGCCCCCTGGGGGACTGACGGGCTCTCCTGTATTTCGCCGCCGCTGTGGCCGTATTGGTGGAATTTGCAGATTTTTCAAACGCCGCCGCCGGCCCGGCCCCGGCCGCTTGCCGGGCGCGCCCCAAGGACTACATTGACGAAACGCCCAATCCCTGTAGCCGGCCTCTGTGAGGCCGGCCCGCAGCGCAAAAGTCCGGCAGTCGCGGACCGCGGCTACAGAAAGGCACGATGACCGCCGCATCCGAACATCAACTGGCGCAAGCGGTTCACGGCAGCGGCCATCGGCTGGTGCTGGCCGTCACCGGCGGCGGCAGCCGGGCGATCAGCGCGCTGGTCGGCACCGCCGGCGCCTCGCGCTCGATCCTGGCCGCCGCGGTCCCCTATTCGGCGGCAGCGCTGGCCGAATGGCTGGGCCACGAGCCCGAGCACTTCTGCACGGAGGCCACGGCCCGGGCCATGGCCATGGCCGCCTTCCTCAAGGCCAGAATCTACGACCCGGCGGCCGGGCAACCCCTTGGCGTCAGTTGCACGGCCAGCCTGGCCAGTGATCGGCCGAAGCGAGGCGAGCACCGAGCCCACTTCGCCTACCAGACGCCGAGCACGACCGCCGTCGTTTCGCTGGTGCTCGAAAAAACGGGGCGAACGCGCGATGGGGAGGAGTCGCTCGTGGCCGGGGTGCTTTTGAACCTGGTGGCCGAAGCGTGCGGAGTCGAACCCCGCGTCGAAGTTCCCTTGTCGGGCGGCGAGCGCCTGGAAGAGCCACGCACCGCGACGGTTGGCCGCGACTTGCAGGAGCTGCTGGCCGGCACCCGACAGCTCGTGCCAGCCAGCGCGAGCGGTGACGAGCGGCCACGAGCTGTCATGCCGGGAGCATTCAACCCGCTGCACGCAGGCCACGAGCGGATGGCCGAGCTGGCAGCCCAGATTCTGGGCACGCCCGTGGCGTTCGAAACGTCGATCGCCAACGTCGACAAGCTGCCGCTCGATTTCATCGACATTGCCCAGCGAACCCAGCAGTTTGCGCCCGAGCAGCGATTGTTTCTCACCTGGGCTCCCCGGTTCGTGGAAAAGGCGCGGCTGTTTCCCGGGGCCACGTTCGTCGTCGGCGCCGACACGATCGAGCGGATTGGCGAGCCGCGCTACTACGGCGGCTCGCCGGCCGCCATGGAGGCCGCCATCGGCGAGATCGACGCGCTCGGCTGCCGGTTCCTGGTGTTCGGCCGCAAGTTCGAGGGCCGCTTTCACACCGTGTCCGATCTCAACTTGCCCCCCTCGCTGGCAAAACTGGCCCAACAAGTGCCCGAATCGACCTTTCGGGATGATGTTTCCTCCACCGAGCTGCGCCGCCTCGGGGGTGGGGAATAGCGCGGCCGGCGGCTGGACATTTCGGGCCGGGGCGCGGGTGGCCGAATTGTTTGACGCTCGCGCGGGGCGTGTCAAGATGACGCCAGCCTGTTGACGCCCCGTGACAGGCGACGTCAGCCTTGTCCATTCGCCAACCCCGTTCACGCCAACCCCCTTTTTGTGGAGACACGAATCATGCGACGATCCCTGCAATTCGCGCTGGCCGCGGCCGCCGCCCTCGTCGTGCTATCCGCGATCGCCCGCGCGGCCGACCCTAGCGGCACCTGGAAATGGTCCTTTACCACGCAGAACGGCGAAAAGCGCGAATCGAGCGTCACGCTCAAACAAGAGGGCGACAAGCTGACCGGCAAGGTCATGCGCGGCGAGCGGAGCACCGACATCAGCGACGGCACGTTCAAGAGCGACGAAGTTTCGTTCAACGTCGTCAACGAACGAAACGGCCAGAAATTCACGGCCCACTATTCGGGCAAGCTCGACGGCGACGCGATCAAGGGCAAGATCGAAATCAAGTTCGGCGACAACGAACGCAGCTTCGACTGGGAAGCCACCCGCGAAAAGAAGTAGCCTCCGCCGCGGTCGAAAGCTGTCGCATCGGAAGGATTCAGAATCATTTCAAATGACAAGGAGACGACAATCATGTCGAAGCGAACCTGGTTCCTCAGCGCCGCGCTGGTCGCGGCGATGTTCACCGCGGCCGGCGCCGCCGATCTGACGGCCGGCATGAAGAAGGGGACGCCCGTGCTGAAATCGGCGGGCCCGGCCACCTTCGCCCCGCAAGGCATCCTGCTGGTCGGCGACACGGCCGGCGCCACGGTGTTTGCCATTGCCACCGGCGACAGCGCCGCCGGCAGCCCCGCCCAGCCGCTGGCGATCGAAAACGTCGACGAGAAGATCGCGGCCCTGCTCGGCACCGAGCCCAAGCAGATTCTCGTCAACGACATGGCCGTCAACCCCGAGACCGGCAGCACCTACCTGACCGTCTCGCGCGGCAAGGGCCCCGATGCCCGAGCGGCGATCGTCCGCGTCGACTCCGCGGGCAAGCTGAGCGAAGTCTCGCTCAAGGACGTCCTTTATTCGTCGGCCCCGCTTCCCAACGCGCCCTCGGACAAGGGCCGGCAAGACGTGACCACCGACCTGCAATTCGCGGGCGGCCAGGTGATCGTGGCGGGCTTATCGAACGAAGAGTTCGGCTCGCAATTGCGCGTGATCCCTTTCCCCTTCGATAAGGTCGCATCGGGCACCAGCGTCGAGATCTATCACGGCGCCCACGGCCGCTTCGAAACCAAGGCCCCGGTCCGTACGCTGGCGGTGTTCGACATCGCCGGAAAGCCCAACGTGCTGGCCGCCTACACCTGCACCCCGCTGGTCAAGTTCCCGCTTTCGGACCTCAAGCCGGGTTCGAAAGTCAAGGGCACGACCGTGGCCGAGCTGGGCAATCGCAATCGTCCGCTCGACATGATCGTCTACAAGAAAGGGGGCAAGGATTATCTGTTGCTCTCTAACAGGCGCGGGGCGTGATGAAAGTCGACGTCGAGAAGATCGACGAGACCCAAGGCATCACCAACCACGTCAGCGGCGGCGGCACGGCCGGACTGCCCTACGAGACGATCCAGGATCTCAAGGGCGTCAAGGAGCTCGACCGGCTCGACAAGGACCACGCCCTGGTCCTGTTGCAGTCCGACACCGGCGCACTGGCGCTCAAGTCGATCCAACTGCCGTAAGGGCGCATTCCGCGTTTGAGTTCGATTCTGACAACGTGATTCGAGCGGCGCACGGGTGGCCAGCGGCCGCCCGTGCGTCGTTTTCAGGCGGTGTGCCATGGACGTTTGCCGAATCTCGAAACCGGGGCTGCTGCTCGTCTGCGGCCTGTCGATGGTCGGTTGCGGGGCGCCGCTAGCGAGCGGTCCGCAATCTGCCGCGCAGCCTTCACCCGCCTCGGCCGCCGGCGAAGCGAGCATCGAAATCGTCAAGCTCGACGACGGCTCGCCGCCGATCGTCGAAGTCCGCGGGCTCGACGACAAGGAAGTGGCTGCCTTCGACAAACTTGATGCCGATGCCCGGGGTAAAGTCTTTCGCATCGTGGTGGGTGGCGTCCCCGATGCACCGAACGTCGCCGGGGAATATGAAACGGCCGACGGCAAGGTACGATTCACTCCCCGCTATCCGCTCGAGCCGGGACTCGCCTATCAACTCGCGTTCGATCGCGGCCCATTGGGATCGAAAACCAGCGTCTTGAACCTCGCCCTCGATATGCCCGCGCGTGTCGAAGCGCCCCGACGAGCGTCACGCACGTCTACCCGACGAGCGACACCCTGCCGGAAAACGAGCTGAAGTTCTACATCCACTTCTCCGCCCCAATGAGCCGCGGCGAAGCGTATCGCCACGTTCACCTGCTGCGGGCAGAGGGCAGCGAAGTCGAGGGAGCGTTTCTCGAGCTCGGCCAGGAGCTGTGGGATCGAGACCAGCGGCGGTTCACGCTGTTGTGTGATCCCGGCCGCGTGAAGCGAGGCCTGAAGCCGCGCGAAGAGTTCGGTCCGGTGCTCGAAGAGGGCCAGGACTACACGCTGGTCGTCGATGCCGACTGGCCCGACGCCGCCGGCAACCCGCTGGCCGCCGCGGCGCGCAAGTCGTTTCACGCCGGCCCGCCCGACGACGTGCCGATCGACCCGGCCAGGTGGAAACTCGCGCCGCCGGCTGCAGACACCCGCGAACCGCTGACAGTCGCCTTCGGCGAACCACTCGACCATGCCTTGGCCGAGCGGCTGATTTCGGTGACGGACTCCAATGAGCACCCGGTCGCTGGGCAAGTCGAACTCGCCGAGGCCGAAACCCGCTGGCGCTTCACGCCCAAAAAGCCCTGGGCCGCGGGCAATTACCGCCTGGTGGCCGACACGGCGCTTGAGGACTTGGCCGCCAACGCCATCGGCCGAGCGTTCGACGTCGACGTCTTCGCCCCGGTCGGCAAGAAGATCGAAAGCCAGACCGTCGAGCTGCCGTTTACGGTCAAATAGCGCCTCACGCGTTGTATCGCACCGCCCTGCCGGGCAGCTCGGGTCCGGTAATCTCGATCGCCTGCCCGTTTGCAAAAACTTCCACGCCGCCGACCAGCACGTGCTCCATGCCGACCGACAATTGGTGTGGGGCCTCGTACGTCGCCCGGTCGACGATCGTCTCGGCGTTGAAAATCGCCAGGTCGGCCACGGCGCCTTCGACGATCGTGCCGCGATCCGAAAGCCCGAACCGCTCGGCCGGCGTGCCGGAGAGTTTTTGCACCGCCGACTCCAGCGAAAACAGCTTCCGCTCGCGAACCAGCGGGCCCAGGATGCGCGCCACCGAGCCGTAAACCCGTGGGTGCACCTGGCCGTCGGCAAACCAGATGCCGTCGCTGCCCAGCATGAATTTCGGATGCTGCAAGAACGGCTCGATCCACGCGTCGTCGCCCGTGTGCAGGACCGAGAGCCCCGCCAGGTTGTCCTCGATGAGCAAATCGGCCAGCGCCTCGGCCGGCGACTTGCCCGCGGTGGCGGCAAACTGCGCCAGGCTTTGCCCCTGGTGCACGGCGCTATCACGTCCCGCAAGCCAGGCCAGCGAAATCTTGTCGACGGGCACGAGAAAACATTCGAGCAGCACGGCCAATCGCTCGCGCACGGCCGGCTCGCGCAGCCTGGCCACCGCCGCCAACGGCCCCTCCTCCCAGACCTCGTAGGGCAGCAAGTAGTTGAGCATCGTCGACCCGGGCAGGTAGGGGTAGATGTCGAAGGAAAAGTCGACTTCGTTGACCGCCACCCGATCGACGTACGACAGGATTTCATCGGCCTCCTTGGGCGAGCCGGCCTTGAGATGCGAAATGTGCACGGCCACGCCCGCGCGGCGGCCGATTTCGATCGCCTCCTTCACGCCCGCCAGCGTCCCCTTCTTGTAGCGAACGTGTGTCACGTACAGCCCGCGCCACGGGGCGATCGCCGCGACGGCTTCGACCAGCTCGTCGGTGGTGGCAAAACATTCCGAGATGTAGTCGAGCCCCGTCGACACGCCTACGGCGCCGGCGTCCATCGCCCGTTCGATCTCGCGGCGGACGATTTTCATTTGCGAGTCGTCGAGCGGCCCGCGCCGCCAGCCGGCCGCCAGCACGCGAACGTTGGCGTAAGGCACTTCGGCAATCACGTTTTGCGCCGTGCGGCGGTCGAGGATCGCCAGGTAGTCGGCGATCGTCCGCCAACCTTGATAATCCCCCTGCTGCAAGCCGTTGAGCGAGCGCAGGTACATGAACCAGTCGCGATAGTTCTCCGCCGTGACGGGGGCGTACGAGATGCCGTCGCTCATCAGCACTTCGGTGGTGATGCCCTGGCTCGTCTTGGGCACGAAGTTGGCCGACTTCAGCAGCCAGCCGTCGGAGTGCGTGTGAACGTCGACGAAGCCCGGGGCCACGATCCGTCCCCGCGCGTCGATCGTGTGCAGCGCCGTGGCCGCCTCCAATCGCCCGATGGCCGTGATTCGCCCGCCGGAAATACCGACGTCGGCGGTGCGCCGCGCCGCGCCCGTGCCGTCGATGATCGTGCCGTGTTGAACGAGGAGGTCGAGGGGCATGGTTAAACCGCAGGCCGGGGGCCGGAGGCGGGAGGTCGGAAAGGATTCCGCAAGGGCAAGGTCATTGGTTGCTCGGCCCAAGGTGTTGCTTGTCGCCTGGTCGTCTCTTCTTCGTCAATCCTCCGGCCTCCGGCCGCCCGCCTCCGGCCTCTTCCTCAGCGTATAGTACGCCTCGGCCGGGAAGAACTGCTTCTCGCTTGAAACGTTGCGGACGTGGAATTCATAGACGAAGCCGGGCCGCACGTCGGCCAGCCGCAGGGTCGCTTGCCGGGCGTCGTCGGACACCGTGACCGACGCGATCGTCTCCATGCGGCGGTCGTGGTCGGGGCCGCCATAGTTGGGCGTCGGAATCCGGCGAAACGAGGAGACCGCGTAGTACGCCGCGTCCGCGGCCCGGCCGCGATCCACGGGCTTCGTGAACGTGATCGCGAACCCCTCCACCGCAGCCCGCACTGCGGCGATCCCTGCCGGCAGGTCGCCGCGCCACCGCAGCCGCACGATCGAACCGGTGTTCGAGCCCGCGCCCCAGCCGCTGTCGCGGATGTTGCCCACGTAAACGTCTCCCAGCGGCGAAACCTGGCACACCAACGGGCCTTCGAAGGTCGGCTGGCCGGCGGCCGGCTCGATCGACAGCGGATAGACGGCCCCCTGCCACTCGCCGGCCACGCGCTCGAGGCTCATCCGCACCAGCCGCCGCGTGTCGTACTCGCAACCGACGATCTGCCCGGCCAACGGGCCGAACAGCGGCGCTGCGACGGGCGCGTCGGCGATTCGAGCGTTGCCCTCTGCGCCTCAAGTCGCCGGCACGTTTCTCCGCCGGCGCGAGAAAGCAAATGCCGTTGACGCTCCGCGTCCAGGGATGCGGAATCTCGATGGCCGCCGGGCGAAACGGCGGGGTGAGTCCCGGCTTGCTCTCGAGGCGGTTGATGAAGCCGTAGCGGGCGCCGCGCACGATGTGGTTCAGCTCGTTGAACGGCGTGTAGTTTCCCTGGTTGTCGGTGACGAACAGGTCTTCGTCGGGCGACAGTGCGATGCCGTTGGGGAACCGCAAGCCCGCCGCCAGCGGATCGATCGCGTAGCGCCGCGGATCGTCGGCCGTCGGCTCGCGCGGCACCAGCCGCACGACCTGCCCGCGCAGCGCCGCGGCGGCCTCTGAGCGATCGTCCTGCTGGCAAGGGAGCGAAGCGTAATAGTTGCCCGAGCAGTCGCGCGGCAGGCCGATCGCCCAATCGTGATAGTCGAGCGTGTGGCCCCAGCCCGAGGCCAGCAGCTCGGTGCGGTCGGCCCGGCCGTCGTCGTCGTCATCCGACAGCCGCAACAATCCATACTTGTTGATCACGTCGATCGCCGCGCCGCTGGCCGCCACGCCGTAGGGCGCGGCCAGCTCGTCGCTGAACGGCACGATCGCGTCCTCCAACCCGTCGCCGTCGCTGTCGCGCGCCAGCCACACCCGCCCTTCGAGCGACGAAACGATCAGCGTGCCGTCGGGCCGCCACGCCAGCCCGGTGGGCATCGCCCGATCGGCCAGCGGCAGCCGCACGGCCTCGAACCCGGGCACGACGTCGAGCGTTTCCTTCGCCAAAGGCTGTTCGGTCGAAGGCAGCGGCGGAAACTGGTCGACCGTCGCCTCGACGCGATAGTCGAGCGTGACGGCAACCGCCCGGGGCGCGGCGTCAATCACGACGCACGCTCCCCGCGGCGAGCGAACGAGTTGACGCGTCTGGGGTTCGTGCAGGGTCACGTCGACCGTGCCCGCGCGGACATTCAGACTTGCCTTGCGGCGATCGCCATGCAGCTCGACTTTGCCAGCCAGCGCCGCGAGTTCGGCGGTCACGCCGTCGGGCAGCCCTTCGATTTCGATCCGGCGGCGGAATCCGGAAAAACGGCCCGCGTCAGTTAGCGGCGTGAGTTCCTCGACGAGATGCACCACGCGGACCGATCCGTCGAGGTCGAAGTGAAGACGATAGGCGAACCGCACGCCGCCGGCGGGCGTATGTTCGAAGCGATCGAAGGCCGTGACGTACTGGCCCTCGACCGCCGCCGCGACGCGGCGACCACCAGCGATGAGCACCAGGTCGCTCGCGTCCTCGGGCGACGCGGCTTCGACGGTCGGCAGCAATTGCGTCCCGCCGGCCTGCCAGCGCGCAACTCTTGCCGGGCGTCTGCTCGGCGGCCGTGTCGCCCAGCCACCAGGCCGCCAGCCGGCCGCTGGCCAGGTCGAACAGCACGTTGTGGCGGTTCGGCAGGCCCACGACCAGCGGTTTGACGAACGCCCGGCCGCCGACTTCGACGACGTCGGTCAGCACGGCGGCCCGCTCGTTGGCGTCCGGCAGGTTCGAACGCCGCACGACGCGCAAGGCGGCCGGGGGCGGCGGCGTGAAGTCGCCGTGGTTGACGACGAACCACACGGCCGCCAACTGCTCGTCGAGCCGGCCGTCGAGCACGCCGCGCACCGGCTGCACGACCGCCGGCATCTCCATCTGCGGCACCATCCGCGCCGGGTTGCGCACCCAGCGATCGAACCACTCGCGGCGGACGTGCGTGCCGATCTTGCGCAGGTTCACGCCTTGCGCGTTGATGGCCACCTTTTGCGGCTGCCAGCGGCCGATCGCGTGGCAGCTCGTGCAGCCGAAGCCCGTCGCCGTCACCAGCCGCGCCGGCCGCTTCGAGCGTGGCCGCCGATTGCGTTTCGCCCGTGCACGGCGTCTGGCCGTCGGCCGGCCGCTCGGGAACCCGGTCGGCCGCGACGAAATGGCGCACCAGCGCCGCCGTCTCTTCCGGCGGCAAACGATAGCGCGGCATCTCGACCCGCAGCCACGGCTGGCGCGGGGCCGCCGAGCGCGTGATCGCCTCCTCCAGTGCCCGAGCGATCAGCTTGTCGCCCACGCCGTGCAACGCGGGCGGCACCAGCGCCGGCAAGATCGCCCGCAAATTGTTGTCGGCCTCCGCCACGGCCGGCAGTTGCGGCGATATTCCCGCTGCCAGCCCCCGTGCGTGACACGCCAGGCAGTTGCGCTCGGCCAACAGATCGCGGGCGTCCTGCCAGGGCGACGCGGGCTCGGTGCGGGTCGTTTCGGTAACCAGCGCGATAACAGCCTGGCGCTCGTCCGGCAAAAGCCGAAAGCCCGGGCGACCGCGGGCAGCATCCGGCGCGTCGAGACACGTTGATCGCCCGTCAAGCGAGGCGGGGTCGAACGGTTTCAGCCTTGCCATCGGCTCGATGCCAGCGGCTTTCGGCAGGCGGTGGCAATTGGCGCAGCCGGCCTGGCGAACCAGCGCTCGGCCGCGCTCGATGTTCGTCGGGCCGGAGAACTCGGCCGGCGGCGGCGGGCTCTTGAGCGTCTGCAAATACAGCGACACGCTCTGCCGCTCGAACGGGCCCAACGCAAAGGCGGGCATCCGCGCGTCGCGATTAATGGCCGCGGGCATGGTCAGCCAGCGGGCGTAAAAATCGTCGGGCCGCTTGTAAGCGATGCGCGTCAACTCGCCGCCGCCAAACAAGCCCTCGCTGCCCAGGCTGCCCACGCGGTGGCACGCCAGGCAGCCGCGGCTGCGCACCAGTTCGGCCCCTTGCTCGATGCTGGGCACGGCCGGCTTGTCGTCGTCAGCGGCCTTGTCGCTCTTCGTCCGCTTGGCCGGCGCGGGCGGCGGCACTTTCGGCGGCGGTTGATAGCGGTCTTCTGAGACCGAAAACAGGTAGTCCGCCACGTCGGCCGCCGCCTGGCGATCGAAGCCGAAGTGCGGCATCCGCCGCGACGCGCGCCGATGTACCGCCACCGGCTGGTCCTGGACCGCTTCGGCCAGCCAGTCGACGAGCCAGGCCCGCGACAAATTGCGAGTCAGGCAATCGAGCGCCGGCGCCGCCAGCGGCTCGCGCTCGCCGGCCATCTCGTGACACGCCGCGCAGCGCAGCGCCCGCACCAGCCGTGCGCTGCGCTCGAACGCTTCCGACGTCGCATTTTTTTTCTCGTGAAACAACCACCGCGCCGCTAGCGGCTCGAGCTGAAACTGCGGGCCTTGCCAGAACAGCGCGATCTGCGCCGGCTCGTCGGTTCGCTGGTAATCGACCACCAGCGGGTGAAAGCCGTACTCCAGTTCGATCGGCTCTCCGTCAAGCCAGCCCGGCTCGCGCACTGCGCCGGAAACGACTTCCTTGCCGGCCAACTCGACGCGCACCCGTCCGGCCGCGAACGCGAACAGGCGATACTCGCCGGGCACTTGCACTTGCAACCGGCCGCTGAAGCGGGCCCGAAACGCGCCGGGCGCCACGCGGCGGTCGGGCGATCCGGCCGGCCACTCAAAGGCCACCTGCTCTTCCAGCCGGCGGTGCGCAAGACCGTCGGCCCCGGCGTACGCGGCCAGCAGGCCGCTTTGATAGTTGCTCGCCTCGTCGTCTTCGCCGGCTTCAGCCCCTTCGTCCGCGTCGGCCGCGCCGCTCGCATCGGATGGCGCAGGCGGCGCGGCTCGGCGCCCATCACCGGCACGCCATGCCACCATGCCAGGCTCGCGCCGAGCGCGACCCGCAGCAAACCGCGCGCGACAAGTTGGCCCGGCCGCGCTCGGCGCATCACCGCAACCCTTCGGCCAGGGACGCGCTGGCCAGCGTCGGGCACCAGTGTTCTTCGATGTGCCGCACGACCAGCTCGGTGCCGGCCGCGTGCTCGACGAACGGCCGCATCCGGGGGTTGTACATCGTGTCGGTCAAGTCGCGCACCAACAGCGTCTTGAAGCCCAGCTTCGTCATCTGGCGAATGCCAAACGAGCGGCCCAGCACGCACATGTTCGTGTGCACGCCGACGTACAGCACGTGCTTGATGCCCTGCTCGACGAAGTAGCTGTAGACCTGCCGGCCGTCGTCGGAAATGAAATCGATCTCGGCGATTTGGATGGCCGGGTGCTGGCGCGTCCAGGCCTTGTAGTTCTTGCACTGCGGCTGGCAGTCGCAGCCGCCGTCGGAGTCGTCGATCGGCAGCTTGCCCTCGCGCGCCGGTTCGAGCGAGCACCAGCCGCCGATGGGCGTGGGCGGCGCGGCGGCCGGCACGGCCAGGGCCCGTTTGCGCGCCGGATGGTCGGCATAGAAATCGAGCGTATCGCTCGGCGCGTGCACGATGTGAATCCCCCGCGCTCGGGCCTGGTCGATCAGGGGGGCCATCTTCCCTGCCAGCTCGCCGCAGCGGCGCGTTGCGCTTTTGCACCAGTGCAAGTTCCACATGTCGCAAATCACGATCGCCGTCCCCGCCGGCGGCAGCGCGATGGCGTCGCTCTTTGCGTCGGCCTTGTTCGCGCCCGCCATCCGCTCGAGCCAGCGAATCGTGATCGGTACGTCCGCCCCCGCTTCAGCCGCCAGCAGGCGACGAGCAAAGCTCCCCAGCGAAATCGCGCCGGCCGAGGCCCACAGAGCACGCCCTAAGAATGCGCGACGATCGCTCACCACGATTCCCTCCTACGTTCGTTCCATTCAACAGACTCGCGTGCGGCGGACGGCTGGACCACGCCTGCTGCCGCACTGCTGGACAAGCCAGCAGTGGGACCCTCGCGACAGTCAACACCGCTTGTCTATCAACAACCTTCACTTGGCCGGCTGGTTCATGTAGGCGAACAGGTCGGCAATTTCGGCCAGCGTCAGTTGGTTGAACAGCCCGTCGGGCATGGCGGATTTCTTGCTGGGCACGATCGACTCGATGTCGGCCTTGGCCACGTTGGCCTTCTCGGCATTGGCCTGCAGCACGACCACGCCGTCGCCGGTCTGGCCGACCAGCCCGGTGTAGATCTTGCCGTCGGTGGTGAGCACGGCCTTGGCAGCGAACTGGTCGGAGATCACCTGCGAGGGAAAGATCACTGACTCGAGAATCTCTTTCCGCCCGAAGCGCTTGGCGACGTTCGACAGGTCGGGACCGATGCCCTCGCCCCGAGTGCCATAGCGGTGGCACTTGATGCACTGGGCCTTCTCGAACACCGCGGCGCCGCGCTCGGCGTTGCCGGTCGCGCTATCGTCGCTGGCCAGGAAGTTGGCCAGTTCGGCGAACGTCCACTTCGTGCCCTCGGCTTCGACCGGCAGCACCGGCTCGGGCTGGTCCGGATACTTCTCGACGAACCACTTTTGCCACGCCGCCAACACGCCAGGCCACGGTGCCCTGGCCTCGGCCGGCTTCTGGCCGGTCCAGCGCTGCAGGAGCAGCGCCGCGTCGCGGCCGCCGTCGTCACCCAGCTTCAGGCCCAGCAGGATCACCTGCCGCTGATCGGTGGGTTTGTCGTCCTTCTGCGGGAACTTGGCCAGGGCCCGCAACACGTCGCGGGCCGTCGACCCCTCGACCACGCTCAGCGAGCGGACCAACAGCGGCCAATCGGCCGGCCGCCGGCCCTGCGTGGTGGCATAGGTGCTCACGGCCTGCGCCACGTCGCCGCGGCGATCGGGCTGGGCTTCGAACACTTCGTGCAAGTAGGCGATCGCCGCTTCGTCGCCGCGGCCCAATGCCACGATCACCGCCTTGGCCAGCTCGCGGGCCAGGTCCGAGCGGTCGCCCGTCAATTCGCCGTCGAGCTTTCTTAGGGCCGCCGACTGCTCGGCCGTCAGTTTGCCCGACAGGCTTTGCACGATGCCCAGCGCGGCCGCCGGATTCTTCGCGCCCTCGGCAATCCGCGCCAACTGTTCGGCCGGCGGAATGCTCTTGAGCACGTCGTTGGCGGCGTTCGTCAGATAGCCGCGATAGCTGTTGCCCCCTTCGTAGGCGCGGGCCAGCGTGTAAAAGTCGAGCAGCTCGCCGCGCAGCTCCGGCGTCCAGCCGACCGTCAAGAATCGCGCCAGCACGGCCGTCTGAATCCGCTCTTCGAGCGGCGACTTGCCGTTCAAATGGGCCACGATCCGCGGCGCCAGCGTGGGATCCTGCAGCATCACCAGCACCCGCACCAGCTCGCGATTGAGCCGCCAATCGTGCGTGGGAAAGCGGCTCGAAAGCTTGCTGCGCAACCCGGCTTGCTCCTGGCCGGTGAACCCGCCGCGGTGCAGCGCCAACTCGACGACGCGCACCAGGTCCAACAGGTCGTCTTCCGAAAGCGGCTTGTCGAGCCATTTGTCGCTGCTGGCCAGCACCGCCGCGGCCGTGGCCCGATCGGCGTCGAGCACCGCCAGGGCGACCGAGCCATGAATGAAGATCCGCGGGTCGTTGGAAGCCAGCACGGCGCTTTTCCATTCGTCGATCGGCAGCCGCTCGAGCGCCCGCCGCGCGGCCCAGGCCACGAAGCGGTGCGGCTCGGCCATCAAGGCCAGCAGTCTCGGCAAGGGGGCCGGATGCCCCGCGCACCAGCGCCTCGCAAGCCCGGCGGCGCACCGTGGCGTCGCCATCGTCGAGCAACTCGACCAGCCGCGAGTTCGATCCGGGCGTCGGATGCACGCCCAACAGGTAGGTCGCCTTGGCGCGGACCGCGGCGCTTTGGTCTTTCGAGACGCCGACAAGCAAATCGTTCGCCGGCGCCGGACCGTAAAGCTGCATCAGGTCGAGCGCCCGCACGCGGTCGGCCGCCGGCGCCTGGCCGTTGACGGCCAGGGCCGTCAGGGCGGGTCCCCACGAGTCGCCCAGCTCCTTCTTCACGTCGGCCACGGCATGCCGGGCCCAGGCGCTGGCGAGCTGCGGCTGGCGAATCGCCCGGGCGATGCCCTGGCCGCTCACCGCGGGCGCGGGCTTGCTTTTCTCGGCGGTGGCCACGATGCGAAAGATCGAGCCGGCCGTGTTGCGGCCGCCCACCGAAAAGTAGAGCCAACCGTCGGGCCCCACGTCGATATCGGAGCAGTTGAGCGGTTGGCCTTCCAGGAAAATCTCGGCCGTGCCCTTGTACGTGGCCGCCGACGGCTCCAGCGTCACGGCCACGATCCGCCCTTGCGACCAGTCGCACATGAAAAACGCGTCACGGTACTTGTCGCCCAGCCGCCGGCCGTCGTAAAACACCACGCCGGTCGGCGAGCCGCGGCCGATATCGACCGTCGCCGGCAGGCTGTCGACGTAATACTCCGGCCACTTCGACCAGCCGCTCCGCCAGCCGAACTCGGCCCCGGGCACCAGGTGGTTGACCCGCGTCGGCCGGTACCAGGGCAGCGCGACGTCCCACTCCATGTCCGAGTCGTACGTGAACAACTCGCCGTCGCGATTGAACGCACAGTCGTAGGCGTTGCGAAAGCCCCCCACGAACAACTCGATGAAGCTGCCGTTGGTGTCGGTCCGCACGACCGTGCCGCCGGGCGCCTTGATGCCCGAGGCGTGGCCGTTGGCGTCTTCGTACTTCGGCGCGATCAGCTCGCCGTTGTAGAAATGATGGTGCGGGCTGGCGGCGGCCAGCGCCGGCTCGACGAAGGCGTGGTTGCCGATGATGATGTAAACGAGGCCGTCCGGGCCGAGCACCGGCGCATGCGGCCCATGCTCGCCCATGCTGCCCTTGAACTTGAAGAGCGTTTCGACGCGCTCGGCGGTGCCGTCGTCGTTGGCATCGGTCAGCCGGTAGAAGGCCGTGCCCGAGGGGCCATTGCCCACGGCGAACACGTGGCCGTTCCAAGCCAGGATGCCCTGGCAGTTGTTCACCTCGGTGCAGAAGTCCTTGATCGTCTCGAACGTGCCGTCGTGGTTCTTGTCTTGCACCAGCAGGAGCGGACCCCGTTCGCGCGAGGCGATGATGTCGCCCGCTTCGTTGAAGCTCATTGCCACGAGCGAACCGGTCGAGTCGGGCGCGACGACCTCTTCGACGGCAAAACCCGCCAGCGGGGTGAATCGCTTTTCGAGCGGCGGCGCGGCGTCGGCAGCGTGCACGGCGGCCGGCGCGACCATCAAGGCCACGGACAAAACGATCGCGAACGAACAAAACAGCAGGCGGCACGCTTTCATCGGGACAGCTCTCGCGGATGGGGGATTGTCGGGGGGGGCGGATGCCTGGCGGGACGGACACGGATGGGCCGGTCGACCGCGATTGGCAGCCCGGCGAGCCCAGTATAAACCAACCGCCACGGCGATGCACCCGGATTGGGCCCGGCGACAAGGCCGAGCGAGGAATTGCTGCCGCGCGCCGTTGACGCCCGCGACCCAAGTGCCGAAGCTATGCGGTGTAGCGAAGCGTTTCGGGCGGACCGCTTTTCGCGCCGCTGCCGCACGACCAAGGGGCGCGCCACCGATCGAACGGGCCGTTCGACGACTACGCGCGCGACCGGCGGCCGGGCGAGGACCGTCATGAAAAAGCCACGTATCCTGATCCTCGAGCCCGACGAGGCGGCCGCCAGCCGCTATCAGCAGGCGCTGGCCGCGCTCGACTCGCCCGAGCTGGCCGCCGTGGCCACGACCGCCGCGGCGCTCAAGCGGCTGGTCGACGGTTCGTTCGACCTCGTCGTGGCAACCATCGATCCGGCCCAGGCGGCCGACCTGAAGTTTCTGGACGACGTCCGCGCGCTCGACGGCGAGCTGCCGCTGATCGTGATTGCCTCGCGGCCGAACCTGGAGTCGGCCACCGCCAGCCTGGCGCGGGCGTCGGCGATTACCTGCCGGCGCCGGTCAAGGCCGAGGCACTGGCCGCCAGCGCCCGTCGGTTGCTGAGCTCGCGGCGGCGGGGCGCCGAATACGAGCTGTTGCGCCGCCAGGTCGAGCGGCCCTACAGTTTCGACGACATGATCGGCGGCTGCCCGCCGATGCGCAAAGTGTTCGACACGATCGAACAGGTGGCCCATTCCGACGTCGACGTGTTGGTGGTGGGCGAGACGGGCACCGGCAAGGAGCTGGTGGCCCGCAGCATCCACCGCCGCAGCCGCCGCGCCGCCGGGCCGTTCGTGCCGGTCGATTGCGGGGCGATTCCCGAGAACCTGCTGGAAAGCGAGTTCTTCGGCCACGAGAAAGGCACCTTCACCGGCGCCGAGAGCCGGCGGATCGGGCTGTTGGAGTTCGCCGACCGGGGCACGTTCTTCCTCGACGAGCTGGCCGAGCTGCCTCTGCTGTTGCAAGCCAAGCTGCTGCGCACCCTGCAAGAGCGGAAGATCCGCCGCGTCGGCGGCCGCGAGGAAATCGAAATCGACGTGCGGATCGTGGCGGCCACGGCCCGCAACCTCGACGAAATGATCCGCCAAGGCCTGTTCCGCCAGGATCTCTACTACCGCATCAACGTGGTGCGGATCGACCTGCCACCGCTGCGCCAGCGCGGCGACGACATCGGCCTGTTGGCCGAGTACATGGCGCACCGCTACAGCCGCGAGATGGGCCGCTCGATCAAAAGCATCACGCCCGAAGCCTACCAGGTGCTCAGCCAATATCGCTGGCCGGGCAACGTGCGCGAGCTGCAAAACGTGATTCGCCGCGCGATCGCCCTATCGAAGGGCCCACTGATCGAGCTCGACGACCTGCCCGACGACCTGGTGGCCGCGGCCGGCGAGGGGCGTTCGACCGGCGCGGTCGGCTACTTCCAGCTGCGCGACGCGCGGCTGGCCGAGTTCGAGCAGCAGTATCTGACCGAGTTGCTGGTGCGCCATCACGGCGACGTCCGCACCGCCGCCCAGGAAGCCAAGCTCCCCCGCGGCACCCTCTACCGCCTGATGAAAAAGCACAGCCTGGACGGCGGAAGCTTTCGCTGAGGTTGTACGCTGTGGACTGCAGGCTGTGGGCCGGAGCGGAGAACCTCGCGGAGCGGGACAAAGAGCCGAATGGGCCGCAAAGACAGCCACAAAAGCGCCGACCGCTCTGTCGGGCTCCGTCGCATCCGCGTCCGACGCCTAGGCACGAATCAAAGGCTACTCCAGCGGAGCCTCTTTTTCCGACCTACAGCCTACAGCCTTACAGCCCACAGCCTCCTGTCTCATTCCTGTGACTCGAGTTCCACGGGCGCGAAAAGCCGCAAAAGCCGCCTGCGCACGCCAAAAACAGCCGGCCGCCGCGGGGATAGCGCTCGAGCCGGCGCGGCGGCCGTTTGCAGCGGCGCGAATCGTCAACCCCTTGGCACTGCGACGTGCGCACGGCTCAGAAAATCTTCAACAACCGTACCGTAAAGATGTTACGATGATTCGCCAGGGTCCTCTAAGAACTTCGGCGCGGACCTGGGCACGGCGGTTGCTTTAAGTGGTGGCACCGACGCCAAAACAGTCTGGCGTCCCGCTCGACGAATTCCAATCGCGAGTTCGGGAGCAATTTCATATACGCGGTTCACCATTACGAAGGATGGAATAGCCATGAAAAAGATCGAAGCCATCGTCCGCCATTTCAAGGTCGAAGAAGTCAAGGACGCGCTCAACGGCAAGGGCGTGCAAGGCATGACCGTCACCGACGTCCGCGGCTTCGGACGCCAGAAGGGGCACATGGAAACCTATCGCGGCACCGAGTACGCCGTCGAGTTCATTCCCAAGTCGAAGATCGAAGTGGTCGTCTCCGACTCGAATGCCCAAACCGTGATCGACGCGATCCTCAATTCGGCCCGCACCGGGCAGGTCGGCGACGGCAAGATTTTCGTCAGCGACCTGGCCAGCGTCGTGCGGATTCGCACTGGCGAGACCGGCGACGCCGCCGTCTGACGCGGCCGGCACCGCCGCGTCGATCGTTCGGCCGGGCGAGGCCCCGCTTGGGGCGTCGTGCTCGCCCGGCCAAAGGCCCTGGTGCGAAAACTTCCGGCAACGCGAACCCACGTGTGGCCGACCCTTGAGCGAGCTGTTGGAATCACTTAGGCGGCGGTTCGAGCTGGCCGCGACCGAAATCACGGTCGCCGGCCGGCTCTACCGGCTCGCGCGCCCCGCAGCGTCGATGAGCTGTTCAGCGAAGAAGACTTCGCCATCGACGAACGCATCCCCTATTGGGCCGACTGCTGGCCCAGCTCGCGGGTTCTGGCCGAGCGCGTGGCCCGCCTGGCGGGCCGGGGCCGCTCGCTGTTGGAGCTGGGCTGTGGCATCGGGCTGGCGAGCCTCGCCGCCGCCGAGGCCGGCTTCGACGTGCTGGCCACCGACTACTACGCCAACGCCTTGGAGTTCACCGCCGCCAACGCCCTGGCCAATGGCCTCGATCGCGTCGACACCCGGCTCGTCGATTGGCGCCGTCTGCCCGCTGACTTGGGCACGTTCGACGTCGTCGTCGCCGCCGATGTGCTCTACGAGCGCCCCATGGCCGCCTTGATCGCCCGCACGCTGGCCGCCACGCTGGCACCCGCGGCTTTGGGCCTGGTGACCGATCCCCTGCGGCGCCCGGCCGACTGGTTCGCCGAGGCATGCGGCGAAGCCGGACTGGCGGCCGAGCTGGTCGACCTGGTGAACGTATCCTCCGATGCCGCCGCCGAGCTAACAGTTTCGTTATTCGAGGTGCGCCGCCGGGCGTGACGTCAGCCAGCACGAACCGGCAATTTCCCCCCCGCGCCGCCCGCCCGCTCGGTGCTTCGAGCGGTTCGATTGACTCCGAAGTGGACGGGGGCCAGAATGGACTTCTTCCCTTTTCCCCTCCGCTGTTTTGGGCTGACTCATGCGTACGCATTGTTTCTCAGGGTGCCGCCGCGCTCGTCGGGCCGGCATTTCGCTGACGACCGTTCTCATCTCGCTGCTAGTGACCGCCAGCCTGACCTTGGCCGCCGCTTCGACGTTCGTCGCCGTCCAGGCATCGGCCGCGCGCAACCGCGCGGACCAACAGCGCGACGAGGCCCTGGCCGCGTTTCGTGAATCGAGACGGGTCATCGACGCGTTCGACACCGCCGTGCTCACCAACGCCAGACTGAAAGACGCCGAGCCCCTGCGCGTCGAGCTGATGGAGCCGCTGGTGAGCTACTACAAGACCTTCGCCCCGGCACACGCTGCCGACGAGGGCGAAGACTTCCTGCCCGAAGCGGCCGGCGCCGATTTCCGCCTGGCTGCCTTGCAAGCCAAGATGGGCTCCAAGGATTCGATTCAATCGATGCTCGCCGGATTAACGATTTTCGGCCGGATGAAACGGACCGATATCGCCCCCGAGCGCTATCCCAGCTTGCAGGATTCCGCGCTGCGGCTGGTGCCGCCGCTGGATTGGGCCAGAATCAAGGACGGCACATCTAAGGAGCGCGATGCCCATGCCTTCCAGTTGTTCGGCGTCGTCACGACCTCGACCATCAACTTTGAAGACCTCGCCAAGAAGTATCCGCAGGCCACGAGTTTCCGCGACGACCTGGCGGCCCTGTACCGCATCGCCGCGCTGTTCAATTCGTTTGCCAATCGTAACGAACATGCGATGGGGGCATTGCGGATAACCTGCGACACGCTCGAAACGCTCGTCCGCGATCGGCCCGACAGCGTCGACTACAAGACGCGGCTGGCCGAAGCCCTGGTCGCGCTCGGCAAACTGCAAAAAGGGGCCGGCGACTCCGACAAGGCCGCTGTCAGCTACGAGCGCCGATCGCGTTGCGCGAGGAGTTGGCCACGGCCGCGCCCGACGACAAGACGGTCGCGCAGGATCTCAAATCGGCCAAGCGCGACCTCGACAGGATCAAGGAAGCGGCGGCCAAGCCCGAAAAGCCAGCCGCCCCGGCCACGGCCGAAGCCAGCGACAGCTCCCCGGCGGCCGTTCAATAGCCCCGCGGCTCGCTCCCCTGCGCGGCAATCGCTGCCGCCCGGTTTCGCATTGGCGCTCGCGGCCCGCGCATCGGGTAGAATCCGGCGCGTTCGCCCTGCTCGCCGAGCACCTTACCTGCATCTGGGTTTTCCCCCTTCGATCGTGAACGCCGCCGCCCCGCTCGTCGAGCTGCGAGACGTGACCCGCCGCTTCGGCGGAGTGACGGCCCTGGCGGGCGTCTCGTTCGACTTGCTGGCCGGCGAGGTACACGCCCTGGTCGGCGAAAACGGCGCCGGCAAAAGCACGCTGATCAACGTCATCGCAGGACTGCTGGCCCCCGACTCCGGGCAGTTCCGCTTCGATGGGCGCGAAACGACCTGGTCGGGCCCGCTCGATGCTCGCCGCCACGGCATCACGACCGTGCACCAGGAAGCCGAGTTGTTCGGCACCCTGTCGGTCGCCGAAAACATGGCCCTGGCGCAAGGCTTGCCGACGCGGGCCGCGGGCCTGGTCTGGTGGAGCACCGTCTACGAGCGGGCCCGTCGCGCCATCAGCCTGCTCGGCGAGCCGCTCGACGTGACCCAGCCGGCCGCGCGGCTGGGCGTCGCCCAGCGCCGCCTGACCGAAATCGCCGCCGCCGTCGCCGAACGAGCCCGCGTGCTCGTCCTCGACGAACCCACCAGCCGCTGACGGCCCGCGAAGCCGCCTGGCTGTTCACGCAGATCGAACGGCTCAAGGCCGCGGGCGTGGGCATCCTTTATGTCTCGCATCGGCAGGAGGAGATCTTCCAACTGGCCGACCGCATCACCGTATTGCGCGACGGCCACGACGTCTGGTCGGGGCCACGAGCGGCGATCGATCGCGCGGGCCTGGTCCACCAGATGGTGGGCCGCCAGCGCGCCGCCGAGATGGCCGCCACGCGCTCGCGCCGTCCGCCGACGGCGGGCCCGACGCGACTGCGCGTCGAACGCCTGGCCGACGTCGAAGGCCGCGTGTCCGGCATTTCGCTCGAAGGCGCGGCGGCGAAGTGCTGGGCATCTACGGACTCGTCGGCTCCGGCCGCAGCGAATTCGCCCGCACGCTGTTTGGCCTCCAGCCCGCCGCCGGCGGCAGCGTGCACGTCGACGGCCGCCCGACGGCCATCGATTCGCCGTCGACCGCCGTCGCCGCCGGCCTGGCCTATCTGCCCGAAGACCGCCTGCAACAAGGCGTGTTCCGCGGCTTGTCGATCCGCGCCAATGCCGTCGTCAGCACGCTCGGCCGCTGGCACCGCGGCCCGCTGGCCAGCGCCGCGCGAACGGGCCGCGACCGCCGCCATGATCGAGCGGCTGGCCATCAAGTGTCGCGACGCCGAACAGCCGATCGCCGAGCTCTCTGGCGGCAACCAGCAGAAAGTCGTGCTCGCCCGCTGGCTGCTGGCCGAACCGGCCGTGCTGCTGCTCGACGAGCCGACTCGCGGCGTCGACGTCGGCGCGAAATCCGGAAATCCATCGGCTGCTGGCCGAACTGGCCGACCGCGGCACGGCGGTGGTGCTGATCAGCTCCGACCTGCCGGAAGTGATGGAAAACGCCGACCGGGTCGTGGTCTTTCGCCAGGGGCGCGTGGCCGGCCAATTCGACCCCCAGCAAACCGCGCCCGAGACGATCGCCGCGGCAGCCCTGCCCGCCGGGCCGTCCGCATTGGCAAGCAACGGCCCAGAGACCGCCGCTGCCGGGACGCCCGCGCGTTCCAGGCGCTCGCCCGCCGATCGGCCCGCGGTGGGGCGGACGCTCGGCGGCCCTCGGCAGCGAGCTGGCCTTGGCCGCGGCCATCGCCGTCCTGTTCGCGGCGCTGGCCGTCACCAACGACGCCTTCTTGAGCCGGAACAATCTCACGGGCCTGGCCTCCAGCGCCGCGATGTGGATCATCCTGTCGCTCGGCGCGGCCACGGTGATTCTCGTCGGTGGCATCGACATTTCGATCGGCTCGCTGCTGGCCCTCTCGGCCGCGGTCGGCGGACTGGTGCTGAAGCTGCCCTGGCCGGGCGGACTGGCCATCGCGGGCGCCGTCGCGGCCGCGCTGCTGGTGGGCACGGCGGGCGGGCTGGCCAACGCGGCGCTGGCGCTCGGCGGTCGCGTGCATCCGATCGTCGTCACTCTCGGCACGATGACCATCTACCGCGGTTTGCTCGTGGCGCTGACCGGCGGCGACACGATCACCGACTTGCCGACCGCGTTCGTCGCGACTTTCCAGCGCCAGCATCTTCGGCATCAACGGCGCCATGGCCGCCGGCTTGCTGACCGCGCTGGCGATGTACCTGTCGCTCGGCCACTTTCGTTCGGGTCGCCACCTGATCGCCTACGGCGCCAGCCCCACGGCTGCGCGGCTGGCCGGCATCTCGCGCGTGAGCACGTGGCTGTCGGCGTTCGGTGCCGGCGGCCTGCTGGCGGCGCTGGCCGGCCTGGTCGAACTCTCGCAGACCGGCGCCATGCAGTCGGGTATGGGCAGCGGCTACGAGCTGCGGGCCATCTCGGCGGCCGTGATCGGCGGCGTCTCGATCTCGGGCGGCCGCGGCAGCGTGATCGGCGTGTGCCTGGGAGCCCTGCTGTTGGCCCTGATCTACAACGCCCTGGTGCTGTGGGAGATCTCGCCCTATCGGTACTCGCTCGTCACCGGCTCGCTGCTGTTAGTCGCGATCCTGCTCGACCGGGCCTGGCGGAGGATCGAACGATGACCCAATCGGTGCTCCGCCGCGCGATCCCGCTGCTGGTGCCCGCCCTGTTGCTGGCGGCGGCCGCGGGGCTCGTGGCTTCGCAGGCCGTCCGTCCGGCGGCCGTGCTGGACATGTGGCGCCCCTGGGGTGAAGTCGGCGCGCGTGGCCGCGGTGATGACCGCCATCATCCTCACCGGTGGCATCGACCTGTCGGTCGGCGCCACCATGGCGCTGGCCAGCGTCGCCTTCGGCCTCGCCTGGCAACACGGCTGGCCGCTCGAACTGGCATGCGCCGCGGCACTGGCCACTGGGCTCGTCGCCGGCACCGCCAACGCCGCGCTGGTGACGATGGGCGTGGCCCCGCTAGTGGCCACGCTGGCCACGATGGCGTTTTACTCCGGCCTGGCGATGGCACTTTCCAAAGGCCAGCGAATCGCCGGGCTGCCGGAATCCTTCACGGCGCTGGGCCAGGACTCGCTCGCAGGCATGCCGACTCAGTTGTGGCTATTCGCGGCGGCGCTGGCCGCGGCCTGGCTGGTCGTTCACCACACGCGGTTCGGCCGCTACCTGTTTGCCATCGGCGAAAACCGCGTGGCCGCCCGCTTTGCCGCCGTGCCGATCGGCCGCGTCGAATGGGCCCTGTACACGGCCAGCGGGCTGATGGCGGCCCTGGTGGCGCTGGTCTACTGCGCCCGCGGCGGCGCGGCCGTGCCGACGGCTGCCAGCGGCATCGAGCTGCAAACGATCGCCTGCGTCGTGGTGGGCGGCACGCGCGTCACCGGCGGCGCGGGCGGTCTGGGCCGCACGCTGCTGGGCGTGGCCGTGATGTCGCTGTTGGACATCGGACTGCAGTTCGTGTCGCGCAAGCTTTACGTCCCCTGGAGCGACGTCCCCTGGCAATTGAACGCCAACAGCCGGCTGGTGATCGTCGGCATCCTCGTGATCGCCGTGGCCATCTGGAATGAACGCACCACCGCCCGCGGGCGATGAATCGAACGCCGCCCCGGTCGGTTACACTAAACGGCAACAAGGGAGGACTCGCATGATCGACGCGATTCAAATCGTCACCACCACCGCCAGCCGCGAAGAAGCCGAACGCATCGCCGGCCACCTCGTCGAGCACCGCCTGGCAGCTTGCGTGCAAATCGGCGGGCCCATCACCAGCACCTACCGCTGGCAGGGCGCCATCGAAAGCGGCACCGAATGGCGGTGCGTCATCAAGACGCGTCGCGGGCTGTTGGAAGCCGTCGAAACGGCCATCCACCGCCTCCACAGCTACGAAGTGCCCGAGATCCTGGCGTTCGACGTCGTCGCCGGCAGCCGCGGTTATCTCAACTGGCTCGTGAGCGAAGTAGCGGCACCGAGTGAGGATCCACCCGAACTTTAGCCGGCCTCTTTGCGATCGGTGACCGACGCACGATACCGCGATCGCAGACTCCAGCTACAGGATTGCCATGTACCGCTTTTACATCACCGTGCACGCCCGGCCCGCGGCTGCTTCGCCGGGTCCGGTGATCGAGCTGGCCGGCCGCCCGACGCCAACGCTGGCCGTGCCGCCCGACACGCTTGGCCGCACGCCGATGGATTGCACCTTCGAGACCGCCTGCGGGCGGCTGAGCGATCTGGGCCAGATGTTTTGCGAGCCCGATGGGGCGTTCGTGTGGGTATCGCGCCAGGGCGAACCGGCCTGGCAAGTCGACGGCAATCTGTACGACCGGGAGGAGCGGCTGACGTTCGTCGACTTGAAAGGCACCTGCCCGGCGGATCAGTTCGATCGCTTGCTGGGGGCGTTCGGCTGGCCGGCCACGCCGCTCGTTTTTCAACTGACGCGCGAAGCCGTGCTGCTCGACGAGCCCGAATTCCGCCGCCATGCCCAGCGCGCCGCCGGGCCGTAGCCTGCAAGCGCGGCGCTCAGCCAACGGTCGCGCGGCCGATCGAATGGTAGGTGAAACCGGCGGCCTTCATCGCCGCGGGCGAGTACAGATTCCGGCCGTCGAAAATCACGGGCGCTTTCATCAACGAAAGCATCTGGGCGAAATCGGGCTGCAGGAACGCTTTCCATTCGGTCATGATGGCCAGGGCCTCGGCCCCTTCCAGCGCGGCGTACGGCGTGTCGGCATACGACAACGCCCGGCCATAGACTTGCCGCACGTTTTCCATCGCCTCGGGGTCGTGGACTTGGACCTTGGCGCCGCCGGCCAGCAGCCGATCGATGAGCGTTAGCGCCGGTGCCTCGCGAATGTCGTCGGTCCGCGGCTTGAACGCCAGCCCCCACACCGCCACCGTATGGCCGGCCAGCTTGCCGCCGAAGTGGGCCTCGATTTTCTCCGGTACGACCGACTTTTGCCGCGTGTTCACGGCATCGACCGCCTCGAGAACGCGCGGCTCGATTCCGGTCGAGCGCGCCATCGCGGCCAACGCCCGCACGTCCTTGGGAAAGCAACTGCCGCCGTAGCCGACCCCGGGAAACAGAAAGGCGAAGCCGATGCGGCTGTCGTGGCCGATGCCGCGGCGCACGTCGTTGATGTCGGCCTGCATCCGCTCCGACAGGTTGGCAATCTCGTTGATGAAGCTGATCTTGGTCGACAACAGCGCGTTGGCCACGTACTTGGTCATCTCGGCGCTTTCGGGCGACATCGCCAGAAACGGCTTTTCGGTCCGCAGAAACGGCGCGTACAACGCCCGCATCGCGTCGCCCACGGCCGCTCGCCGCACGCCGACGACCACGCGGTCGGGCTTCATAAAGTCCTCGATGGCGGCCCCCTCCTTGAGAAACTCGGGGTTGCTGGCCACGTCGCACTGGCGACCGGTGAGTTTTTCGAGCCGCTCGAAAACCGCGCGGTTCGTGCCGACCGGCACCGTGCTCTTAATGACCACGATCGCCTCCGGGTCCAAGTGCGGCGCGATGGCCTCGACGACCGCCCAAATGCTCGACAGGTCGGCCGAGCCGTCGTGCGAGCTGGGCGTGCCCACGGCCACGAACACGAGCTGCGCCGAGCCCACCCCCTCGGCCAGGTCGGTCGTGAAACTCAGCCGCCGGGCCGCGGTGTTGGCGGCGACCAACTCGGCCAGTCCCGGCTCGTAGATCGGAATCTCTCCGGCCTCGAGCCGCGCGATCTTGTCGCGGTCGATATCGATGCAGGTGACGTCATTGCCGCTTTCGGCAAAGCACGTCCCGGTGACAAGTCCCACGTAGCCGGTCCCGATCACGGCGATTTTCATAGGTTCACTTCACTCGCAACCCCCGAATCGATGGCAGCGCCGACGCGGCGCCTCCCCCCTCCGCCGAGGCAACCATTCAAGACTATCACGGGGCTGCGGTGGATGCGACGGGGCAGCGCGAGCGGCGGCGGCGTTTTTTCGCCGAAAACGCCGGAAAAAACGGGGCATCCGTCCGTGTCGAGGCACGGCGGCCATGGCCAGCCCGCCGCGGCGCTGGGCCGGCACTGCCAACTTACTCGAGCCAGGCGAAGCGCTTGAACTTGCCGATGAAGTTGGGCCGCAGGCGGTTGCCCCAACCCGGCTCGACGCTGTCGATCCGCCCGAGCACCTCGGCTACCTGCTCCAACTGCAGTTGCTCGAACGTCGAGCGGCAGATCATCTGGTACTGGGCTGCCGCATGGCGCGTCCGAGCGGACGGCGCTCCCCACGGCTTCCAGCCGCTCGAGCCAGTCGTCGCAAACCGTGGGCACGCCGCGCGACGCGTCGGCCGCCCGTCGCTCGACGTCGCGCAGCCGCCACAACGTGAGCAGATCGTACGGGTCGAGACTGTACTGGCCGTGGCCGAAGACGATCGTCTCGCAATCGCTGTTGTCCAGCCCCGTCTGGATCGATTCGGCCAGTCCCAGCCGCACGGGGTGGCGGACCAGGCGAATCTGCGGATAGCAGGCAGCCAACAGGCTCAGCGTATCGCCCGTATCGTCGGTCGAACCGTCGTCGAGCACGCACAATTCGAAACGGTCGCTCATTTCGGCCGCCAGGTCCAGCAACCGTCCCACGCTTAGCTGCAAATCGTCGCGAGCGTTATAGACCGGCAGTAACATGCTGAGCGTGTTCAAAGAGCCTCCCCCGCCTCGGTCCAAGCCGTAGAAAAGATTCAAGTTTGGCCGCGCCCGCTTGCCTGGTGCCCCTCGGGCGAAAGCCGCTGGGCCTTCGAGCCCGGCGGACACCTATTGATCGGACACGGCGCGCGGCCGACTGCAGCAGGCCGCCGTGAAATACCGCCTATGCACCTTGTGCCGTCCGGCGGCGGTGCGCGACCAGCAAAACCCGCATCCACCCGCGAAGAACCCGGCCCACGCTCGCGACAGAAGCCCGCCAGGCTGCTGCCAAGGGGCCAGCCCATTCAGCGACCCGATTCGAAGGCACCGCCCAGCAGGCCATACCACGCGGCCAGCGGCGCCAACTCGCGCCGCAAGCGATCGTCGGGCTCGCGAAACACCACCGCGCGCGGCGCGGCCAGCGCCACCAGCTCGCGCACGTCGAAGGCCGGCAACAGCCCGAAGGCGAACAGCTCGGGCGACGTCTCGACCGTGCGATCGTCTTCGACGAGCGAGCGCAGCGTGGCCTGGCGCGGCGGCCAGCTCGACGCGGGCGATCGCCGCCGGCTCGACCGCCGCGGCCACCAGCGCCGCCACGCTCGAGCGCGGCCCGTGCGCCACGAGGGTCACGCCCCGCTTGTGCGGATCGCGCGTTTGGCACCACCGCGCGGCCGCGGCCAGTTGGCCGGCTTGAATGCCCAAGGGCCGCTCGCCCATCGCCGCGACCATCAGCGGATAGGTGTAACCGGGATCCTGGGCTTTGATCTTCGATTCGCCCCACAAAAACGGATCGACCGCCACGACGCGACAGCCGGCCGCCTGCAGCCGCCGGCACGCGTCGGCCACGCTGGCCCGACCAGCATCGGCCGCGACGACCGCCGTCGGAGGGCTGTCGCCCGACGAAGCACGCAGTTCCACGGCCGGCACGGTCCAATCCCCGAGCGTCAGCTTCCAGCGTGTCGAAGCATCGCCCGATTTCTCGGCCTTGCCAATCGCTTCATAGCTCGACACCTTGAGCAGCGCCTTGAGCGCTCGCGCTGGTCGCCTTGCCAGGCTTCGGCGACCGATCGCGAAGTCGGCAGGGCGGACCGCGGCGGCAGCGCGTTCATCACCTGCACGGCCAGGCGATGAAAGTCGAGATTGTCCGCCGGCAGCGGCACGTGCAGCTCGGCGGCCGTTTTGATTTCGGCCTCCGAGTCGATCTCCTGCCGAACATACTTCGCGTCGCCCGGATAAAAGAAGTCGCCGAGCATCGCATAGAGCTGCTCGCGGTTCTCGCGCTCGAAGTTGTGCGTGCCGGGATCGTGGTTGACGTGCGACCGCAGCTTCGACTCGGCACCATACAGGGCAAACGCGGGCCGGGCTGCCGCCAGCAGCGGCTCGAGCGTGTGGCCGCTCTTGAAGCAGCAGTCGTCGCCCGCGTTGTACGTCAACAGCGTCGGCCGCGGCGCCCGCAGGGCCGTCAGGTGCGTGTAATCGGCCACCAGCGCCATGTCCGACGGGGCTTGCTCCGAGTCGCCCATGTCGTCGAACAGGATATTGCTCTTCAATCCGCCATAACCGGCCACGGGGTTGGCCAGCGCGACGCGCGGGTCGAGCGAGCTGATGAGGATCGTCTGCCAGCCGCCGCCCGAAAGGCCCGCCACGGCGACGCGGCCGGGGTCCGCATGCTCCAGCGCCACGGCGACGTCGATCGCCCGCTCAAGCGCCAGGTAAAACGGGGCCAACCCGCTGGCGCCGCACAGGTCAAGCTGGTTCATGCGGTAGTGCGAAAAGCCGTCGGTGCGCAACTGCCCCATGCCGAACCACTCCACGTCGAGCACCAGCATTCCCCGCTTGGCCAGGTTGATCGACCGCAGTTGCTTGTAGCCGACCGCCTTCCCCTCGGGCGCGTGGCCGTTGACGTTGAGCGCCACCGGCACGCGCCCCTCCAGCACGTCGGGCACGTAGAGCAAGCCGGGAATCCACATGCCCGGCAAGCATTCGTAGCGAAACGTGCGAATCCGATAGCCGGGCCCGCCGGCGATCGTGTCGAGCCACTCGACGCGGCAAGCCGCCTCGCGCCAGCCCGCGCCGCCCCGCGAAACACCACCTGGTCGAGCATGTCGCGGCGCACCCGGGCGGCGGTCGCTTCCCATCGGGTTCGATCGGTGGCCCGCGGCACCTCCGGCACCCGCGCCGCGATGAACGCGCGAACTTCGCGCAAGGGCTGGCCGACGGGCAACACGGGCTCGGCCAGCACCGCTTCGAGCGAAGCCGGCTCGGCGACGGACGCCTGCGCGGCAAGCGCCGCGACGACGATGAACAAACTGCCGATGGATCGCCGGCTTCGCATCCGCTCTCTCATTGCTGGGCCGGCTCGACGAAATCGGGCAACGTGCCGATGTCGTACTGCACCTGCTTCAAGAAGGCCAGCAGGTCGGCCATCGACTGCGGGTCGATCGTCTTTTCCAGCCCCTCGGGCATCAGCGACTTGCCGCTCGATTGCATCTGCTCGATGTTCGCCTTGAGGATCGTCTCGGTGACCCCTTTTTCGCGGGCCAGCGTGATGCTCGCGGTCGTCTCGGCCGTAACCAGCCCGGTGAGCGTGCGGCCGCTGTCGTCGACCAGCGTATAGCTGACGAAGGCCGGCGCCACCTCGCGGTTCGGATCGAGCACCGCTTCGAGCAGGCCCTGCGGCGTGCGGTTGCGAATCAGGCGCCAGGTTCGGGCCGACCTGGACGCCACGCTCGCCCAGGCGGTGGCAGCCCGAGCACTCGCGCTCGTACACCTTGTCGCCGCGGGCCGCGCTGCCGGCCAGCTCCAGGGCCGAACCATATCGCTCGAGCACCTCCTTGCGCGGCCCGGCAGCCGCTCCGAACAATTCCTCGGCCCGAGCGCGGATCGCCGCGTCGCGGTTGTTCACGAGCGCCGCGCGGGCTTCACGGGTCACCTGCCCGGGCGTCACTTCGCCCTGCGTGCAGGCATCCAACAGGGCCAGGGCCGAGGCTTCGCGCGAGGCCAGCGCGCCGATGATCTCTTCCTGCGCTTTGGGCGGCGAATGGCGCCAGGCCGCGATCAGGCCGGCCGCGATCTGCGGATCGCTCGAACGCGCCAGCGTGCGGACAGCCGCCAGTTGCAGCGACTCGCTCGTGGCCGGCACCAGCAGCCCCAGCAGCACGTCGGCGGCCCGTTTGCCGCCGGCGAAACCCAGCATCCGCACGGCATCCTGCCGGCGCCCGTCGAGAGCTTCGTGATCAGCGGCCACGTGAGCCGCTTCGTCGACCAGGCCGTCGAGCATCTTCACCGCCGCCGGCGAGGCGTTCTGCCGGGCGCCGTCCAACGAGTTCGACGCGCGTTGCAGTCCGGCGCCCAGGCCCAACACGATGGCCCGCCGGGCCGCCGAGCCGGTTTCGCCGTCGGCCGCCGTGTCGAGCGCCTGTTGCACTTCGTCCGGCCGGTTGCGGGCGCCGACGATCGAGCCGAGCTGCTCGAACCAGCTTGCCCCCGAGCCGCCGGCGGCAAACGACGTGTCCTTCACCAGCGCGGCCAGCAGGGCGTCGCTCCGCTCGGCCACCGACGACAGCGCGGCCGCGCGCATCCAGGTGTCGCCGGCATCGCGCTCGGCAATTCTCGCCAACGCCGCCACGACGCGCGGGTCGTTCGACTCGCCCAGCGTGAAGGCCACTTGAAAGCGGACCCGCGGCTGCGAATCGTCGGCCAGCGCCAGCACTTTCCCGACCAGCGCCGGCGAAGCAGCCAGCCGCGGCTCGGCCAGCCGCACGGCATGCTCGCGCACGCCGGGCGAGGGATCGGCCAACCCGGCGAGCAGCTCGCGCTCTTCGAGCGCGCCCAACCCTTCGAGCACCACAAGATGTGCATGCGGCCCACGTCCGATTTCGACTCGGCCAGCCGGCGGCGCAGCGGCTCGACCGCCGCGGGGTCCTGCCGCTCGAAGATCAGCCGCGAGGCCGTGTCGCGCCACCAGCCCCCGGGATGCTCGAGCGCCGCCACGAGCTCTTCGATCGTGGCTTGGCCCAGCCGCGGCCGCGCGGGCGGTTTGAACCCGTCGGGAGCCAGCCGGTAGATACGCCCCTTGTCGCGGCCGCTGGTCAAGTCCAACAGCGCCACCACGTCGTGCGCGATGTGCACCGATTCGATCACTTCGCGCGACATGTCGAGCACGAAAATCGTGCCGTCGGGCGCGTTGATGCAGTTGACCGGCCGGAACCAGATGTCGGTCGTCCGCACGAACTCGGTGTTCGCGTCGGCCCGATGCCCCTCGAACGTCGGGCCCTTGGGCGTCAGCTTGCGGCGGTGGATCAAGTTGTTCTGCGAATCGCCGACGAACAACTCGCCGCGGTACTCAGGCCCAAAAGCGTCGCCACGGTAGATCGTCAGCCCGGCGGCCGCGTCGATCACGTTGTGGCTAACGCCCGACGAGCTCGGCGAGCGCACGCCGGCGGCCAGGCGGCGGTTCGAGCGAATCTCGCGCCACCGCTCGATCGGGCTGATGCGAAAAATCGGCGTCACGTTCGTCGACAGATCCTTGAGCACAGCCGGCACCGCCAGTTGCGGGTTGCGGGCCAGGTACGCGCTCGGGCAGCACGACGTGCGCGCCCGGCTCTGACTCGTCGCACAGGAAGCGGTTGAACCAATCGTCGAAGGCGTTGCCGAACTGCTTGCGGCCGCTGACGGTTTCGAACTTGCGCGTCACAGGGTCGAAGCGAAAATCGCGGCCCGACAGCACGATCGGCGGGGTGTCCTTGTTGTCGGCCGGGCGAATCTCGCCGCCGTTGGTCGAGGCCGAACCGTAAATCGCGTGGTCGACGTGCCAGTTGAGATTGTTGACACCCCCCTGCTGATTGCGATCGCCAAAGCCGGTAAACACCTTCTCGCGCACGTCGGCCACGTGGTCGCCGGTGGTGTCCTTCAAGTACCAGATGTCGGGTGCGGCGGCCACGTACACGCCTCCCTTCCAGCAGGCCGCGCCGGTCGGCCAGACGATCGCCTCGGCAAACACCGTGCTCGTTTCATAGCGCCCGTCGCCGTCGGTGTCTTGCAAATAGCGCACGCGGCCCAGCGGCGCCTGGCCTTCCTTGGGGCGATAGGGGTAATCGATCATCTCGCAGACGTACATGCCCCCCGACTCGTCGAAGCAAGCCGCCACCGGATCGACCACCTCCGGCTCGTTGGCAACCAGCTCCATGTGAAAGCCAGGGTGCGTCTCGAAACTCTGCAGGGCTTCCTCGGGCGATTTGGCCGGCACCGGCTTGAGGAACTCATCCAGCGATTGTCCGGTCGGATCGCCGGGCACCGGCACGCTCGCCGTGCGTTCGGTCGCGGGCGTCGCGGCGCGCGGCGGCGACGGCTTCAGCGGCGGCCCGCTTGCTGCGCTCGACCAGCAGCTCGCGCGAGCGGCGGAAATAGTCGATTGGCGCCGCTTTTTCCGCCACCTTGCGGGCTTCGTGGTCGGCAATCTGCTCGTCGATGCGCGCGATCAGCCAATCGACGTCAGCCTGATGGTACGGCGGCCGCCCGTTCAGATGGACGTAGACCGGGTTGGTGTGCGACTCGGCGTCGGCGCTGCCGCTGGGCGATTTGGAAAACGCCCGGGCCGCGATCCAGCTCGACTCGCCGCACTCGATCGTGCGACTCAGCTCGAGCGACTGCCCGCCGCCGGCCTTCGGCTCCGCCTCAAGCGCCGCGACCACCCGCCCATTGACCACCAGTTGCACGTCGGTCACCGGCGCCGCTTCGCTCGACACCCGCACGCGGGCTTTCAGCGAACGCGGCTTGTCGTCGGGCGTTTCGATCGTGTCGCCGGGCAGCTTGCCGTCGACCTCCAGCAGAATGAGCGGGCCGCTGGTCATGAAGCTGCGTCCTTCGGCCGCCGCGGCCAGCCAATCCTTGAAGTTCGGCTCGCCCGCCAGGTGCACGTAGGTGCGACAGTCGGCCAGCTTGCGGCAGGCCGGATAGTCGCAGGCCCCCACGCCTGCAAAGCGGTAGCCGGCATTCAACACGTGATACCAGCCTTCGAGCCCGATGCCGCGGTAGATGCCGAACTGCAACAGCTCGACGCCGCTGGTAGCGCCTTGCACCAGGTCGGCCCAAATCTCCAGGCCGTAGCCGCCGTGGGCATGAAAGGCGTAGCCCCCTTGTTGCCGCGTCTCGACGCCGATCGTGCCGAACAGCGGGCCGACGTTGGGATCGAACTGCAGGCCCTCGTAAACCAGGCCGTCGCGCAGATACAGGTTCAAATGGCCGAACACGCCGTTGCGATATTCCTGGCCCGAGATAATCTGGTAGTCGCCCCGCTTGCGCACCGACTTCATGCCCAGCCCGCGCAGTTGCGGCGTAGCCATTTCGGGCATCACGCCGGGATAGGCGCTGGTGTTTTCATTGAAGGCCAGCACCAGCCCCATTCGCACGTCTTCGGCTTCGAGCAGATCGAAAATCGTCTCGTCGTCCTTGTCGCTGGCGCGAATGAAGTGCAAGTGGGGATCGCCGGAATACCAGCCTTGTTTGGCCATCGGCGCGGTCCGCGCCAGCGCGATCTTCACGGCCTGCGTCTGGCCGGCCGCTACCTGGACGCTTTCGACCTTCGGGCGGAATTCGAAGCCCTTGCACACTTCGACGCGCACCGCCCCCTCGGGCACGTCGACGGCGAATGTGCCGGTGGTGTAGAAGAAGTGGCCGAAGTAGCGGATCGGCGCCTTCGATGGACGATTGCCCGCCAGCGTGTCGGGCCACTTGCCATTGAGACTGAACGCCGCCAGCGGGTTTTCCTTGGGCTGGTAGAAATTGCCATCCGGGCCCACGACGTTGACGCGGCAGGGCGTCGGCTTACCGGTGGCCGCCTCGATAATCGTGACTTCGATCCGCCCGGCCGTCGGGCCTTCGGCCACCGCCACCTTGCCTTCGTGCTCGAAGCCCGGCGGCGTGAAAATGTACGCCTCGTCGGCCGGATTCACCGCCGACTTGTCGAAAAGACCGTGCTGGCCACGAGCCGTGGCGGCCACCAGCAGCGACGCAGCGAGCGCCGGCACGAGAATCGATCTCCGACGAGCGGCGCAAACGGAGCAAGAACGCATGGCAGGATTCACGATCGGGGGGCAAGGTTTGTGGCGGGACGCCAACGAATCACGCGACTATTGACGCGCGAATGCCATGCTACACCCGGCCACCCCGACTCGCAACGAGCGGTGCTTGCCCATTGTAGCCGGGGTCTGCGACCCGCGGGGAGCCCACTCAGTCGCTGCCGGCCTCATCTGTAGCCGGGGTCTGTGACCCCGGTAAACCACGCCAGCGCCTGCCGGCCTCAAAGAGGCCGGCTACAGCTTTCAACCGCCTCAGTTGTCCGGCGCGGGCTAACTACTTGCGATCGTCGGCAAACACCTTGGCCAGCAAGCCGTGCAGCTCGGCCACCGTGGCGGCAAATTTCGGATCGCCCGCCAGGTTCTTGAACTCGCGCGGGTCGGCCTGGTGGTCGTACAGCTCCTTGCCGCGTTTGCCGTGGTCCCACTCGGTGTAGCGCCACCGCTCGGTCCGCACGCTGCGCCCAGGAAACCCCTTGCGCTGCACCTGTGTGTACGCCGGGCGGTCCCACTTCTTGTCAGGGTCATTCAGCAGCGGCACCAGGCTGCGCCCGCCAGGTCCCGGGGCGCCTCGACTCCGCACAGCGCGGCCAGCGTCGGATAGATGTCGATCGTTTCCACGATTCGCGGGCTGGCGTGCCCGTTGCCCTTGGCTCCCGGCGCGTAGATGATCAGCGGCACGCGGGCCGATTCCTCGAACAGGCTCTGCTTCATCCACTGGCCGTGCTCGCCCAGCAAGTAGCCGTGGTCGCCCCACAACACGACGATCGTCTTGTCGGCCAGCTTCAGCCGATCGAGCGCGTCGAGCAGCCGCCCGACCTGCGCGTCCATGAACGTGATCGCCGCGAAATAGGCCTGCGTGCACTCGCGCAGTTGCTGCTCGGACAGTCCGTAGTTGAGCGGGCGAATCTGCTCGGCCGGCTCAGGAATGTCGTCCTGGTCGTCGGGCGGATTGTAAGGCAGCTTGATCTTGTCGAGCGGGTAGAGTTCGAAATAACGCTTTGGCGCCACGTAGGGCGTGTGCGGCCGGTAGAATCCGACGCCCAGGAAGAACGGCTGGTCCTGGTGTTTCTCCATCAACTCGATCGCCGCGGTGGCGCCGCGGCCGTCGGTTTGCTCTTCGTCGGTGCCTTCGGCCTTGTAGAACGACATCGCCGAGCCCAGCCCGCGCTTGGGCGTGTAGTTGATCACGCGGTCTTCCTCGTCCTTGTCGCGGCCGCGCGATTGACCACTTCGTCCCATGAGCGCGGATCGTCGAGCCCGTTGGTGCCGATCTGGCCCGGCACGCCGTAGTGAAACAACTTGCCCACGCGGGCCACGAAGTACCCCTGGCGCTTGAAGGCCTGCGGCAGCGTCACGACGTCGGGCAGGTGGTCGCGAAAATCAGTCGCGCAGGTCGAAAATCCGCGTCGTACCCGGACGCAATCCGGTCAACAGCGACACGCGGCTCGGACTGCACAGCGGAAACTGGCAGTAAGCGTGCTCGAAGCGCACGCCCTCGGCCGCCAGGCGATCGATGTTGGGCGACTTGACCAGCGGATGGCCGTAGCAGCCCAGCGCGTCGTTCAAATCATCAACCGTGATGAACAGCACGTTCAGCCTTTTCTCGGCGGCGGCCGACGGCGTCGCGAATAGCGCCCCCAGTAAAACGAAAACCACGACCAGCCGCATGGCGTTGACGACGGCGTTCATGTGCAAAACCCCGTGGCTGTCGATCGGGCCGGCCGATCGGGACGTCGGAAAACATGCCTCCGAGGCGGGCACCCCCTGCCCACGATCTTACGACGCTGGCAACCCGCTTGCGCCAAAAAAGATGGGGCCCAGGCGGTGCGCACCGCGCCGCGATGGAGTGCAAACCACGGAGCCTTCCCAGACGGCCAAAATAGCTTACCCGGCACACGATTTGCAATCTTCGGCCGCGGCCCTACGGACTTTGGCGCGGCGCACGGCACGCGCGCCCAACTTCAGTGGAGAAAAGGAGTGCACGCATGACTCGGTTGTTTTCGATCGTGGCCGTTGGCATCGAGGGTTTAGTGAGCGCGCTGGTCACGCATCGCCGGTACGAATCGCTGGCCGCCCAACTGCTGTTGGCGGTCGTGAGCGTGTTGCCGACGGCCTCGATCCTTGCCGGCTGGCTGCTGGCTCGCGGTGCGCGGCGCGCGACCGACGAATCCATTAGCGGTGGACCGCCCAGTAGCTAAGTGCCGTCAACTGCCGGCCCCGCGCGCTCGTCACGCCGTCGGCGGCCACAGCGAATAGCCGCTCGTGGCCACTTCGATCTTGAACAGCGTCTTGCCCGAGGTGACGTACAGCGTTTTGAAGTCGGGCCCGGCGAACGTGAGATTCGTCAGTACGTCCTCTGGAATCGGGATCCGACCCAACAGCTTTCCTTCCGGTGAGACGACGTAGATGCCGGTGCGCACTTCGTCGGTTTCGTTCGCGTGGCGCTGCTTCTGCACCCCGGCGGCGATCCACAGATTGCCTTGGCGGTCGAGCCGCATGCCGTCGCCGCCGCGGCCCCGCCCAAAGTCGAACACCAGTCGCTGCCCGGCCAGCGTGCCGTCATCCCGGACGTCGAAAGCCCAAATCTTGCGATTGCCCCCCGGCCGACTGTCGCTGTCGACGACGTACAGCGTCCGCGCGTCGGGCGTGATCGCCAGCCCGTTGGGCCGGCCGATCGCGGGCTGCGATACGACGCGCGCGCACCGAGTCGCCCTCGATGCAATACACCGCCTCGTCGCCCATCTCGAGGCTCGCCACATCGGTCCAATAGTATGGATCGGTGAACCAGATGCGCCCGTGGCGATCGACAACCACGTCGTTCGGCGCGTTGTAGCGCTTGCCCTCGAAGCGTTCGGTGAGCACCTCGACGTCGCCCGTGTCGACGTTGGTGCGGACGATGCGCCGCCGGCCGCCGGGCCCGAATTCGCCCCCCTCGCAACTGATGAGCCGCCCCTGGCCGTCGAACGTGTTGCCGTTGGTCCGGCCGCTGTCGGCGCGAAACACGCTCACGGCGCCATCGGGCGCCATCTTCAAAATCCGGTTGCCCGTGATGTCGCTGAAATAGAGGTCGCCCCCAGGGTGCCAGGCCGGCCCCTCCAGAAAGCAGACCGTGGCCGCGGTCCGCGCCTTGGCATCCTTGGGCACCAGCCCGGCAGGCAGATCGACGTCGTACATGGCAAGTGCCTTTCGCGCTCAGGAGTGCGTGGAGAGACGGCGGTCTCAATCTGGCAGTCGCCGCCGCCAAAATCAAGCAGCGTCTATCGTGCGGCCCTTGCCAGCCGCCTGTCCCGCGGCCCAAGATAAGGCGGGATGGGATTTCTTGAGTTCCCATTGCAATCTCGTCACTAACCCGACGCGCAAGCGAGGGAGAACTTCCGGCGGTCCCTCGCTCGCGCGTCGGGTTAGTGAAAAGGGCCCTCGCTCGCGTCGGGTTAGTTTGGGAAAAACACGAAATGAAGGACAGCGATGCAGCCACTCCTCGGCACTAAGGTTGTTACGACCGCTTTCAATCTCCCCGGCCCGGCCGCGGTCTCGCAACTCGACCGCTGGGGGGCCGACGTCGTCAAGGTCGAACCGCCGTTTGGCGACCCGATGGCCACCAACTCGCCAGACTTCTATCGCTACCTGCTGGGCGGGCAGCGCGCGGTGCGGCTCGATCTCAAAGATCCCGCCGCGCGCGAACAAATGGACGAGCTGTTGGGCACGGCCGACCTGCTGGTCACCTCGACCCTGCCGGCCTCGCTCGCCCGGCTGGGCCTCGACTGGCAAACGTTGCACGCCCGCTTCGAGCGGCTCTGCCAGGTGGCGATCGTCGGCCATGCGCCGCCGGACGTGGAAACCACGGGCCACGATCTCACCTACCAGGCCGTCGTCGGGCTGGTCTCGCCACCGCAGATGCCCGCCACGCTATTGGCCGACATGGCCGTGCGCAGACGGCCGTCACTCACGCCCTGGCCGTGCTGGCCGAGCGGGCCCGCATCGGCTGCGGCGTCTTCAGCTACGTGCCGATCGCCGACGCGCTCGAGTTCTTCCGGCTGCCGCTGCGCTACGGGGTCACAAAACCCGGCGGCCGCCTGGCCGGCACGCTCCCCAACTACAACCTCTACCCCACCCGCGACGGCTGGCTGGCCGTGGCGGCGCTCGAACCGCAGTTCTGGGCGCGGCTCGAGGAGCTGCTAGCGCTGTCGGAAGGAACCTACGACGAGCTGAAAGGGAAGTTCGCCGCCCGCACCGCCGCCGAGTGGGAGGCCTGGGCCCGCGACAACCGCCTGCCGCTGGCGGCCGTCCGCCCGCCCGGCGCAGCCTAAGCGGTCTGCAATCGCCGGGGTATTGCGGCGCCTGGCGGTCGACTACAATTCCCTTGGCGGCAGGCGCTGCGGCAGTTCTGCCAGAACGCACGCTTGCCGCGGTCTCCGGCGGCATTTCTGCGCGATTTTTCTCTATTCATTCGGCCCGGGCTTTTCACACGAGGGGGGTTTGCCACTCATGCATGGGTTGATCATGGATTGTCAGTTGACGATCCCTTGGATCTTGCGGCGGGCCGAACAATTGCACCACGACCGGGAGCTGGTCACCCGGCTGCCCGACAAGTCGATCCATCGCTACACCTATGGCGAGATGATCCCGCGGGCCAAGCGGCTGGCCGTCGGCCTCGGCGACCTGGGCATCCGCCAGGGCGACCGCGTCGCCACCTTCTGCTGGAACCACTACCAGCACAACGAGGCCTACATCGCCATCCCCTCGATGGGCGCGGTGCTGCACACGCTCAACCTGCGGCTGCACCCCACCGACCTGACGTACATCGCCAGCCACGCCGGCGACCGGGCCGTGATCGTCGACGAAGTCCTCTGGGAGCTGTTCGAAAAGTTCCGCGACGAGGTTGGCTTCGAACACGTGATCGTCGTCCGCTCGACCGCAAAGCCGCTGCCGCCGGGCACGATCGACTACGAACAACTGGTCGCCGCGGCCGACGAGTCGAAGTTCGAATACCTCGACCTCGACGAGCGCACGGCCGCCGCCATGTGCTACACCTCGGGCACCACCGGCATGCCCAAGGGCGTGCTGGCCACGCACCGCGCGATCGTGCTGCACTCGATGGCCAGCGGCATGACCGACACCCTGGGCCTCGGCGAGACCGACACCGTGATGGCCGTAGTGCCGATGTTTCACGCCAACGCCTGGGGCATGCCCTATAGCTGCATGATGGTCGGCGCCAAGCAGGTCTTCCCCGGCCCGCACCTCGATCCGGCCAGCCTGCTCGACCTGCTGGTGCGCGAGCGCGTGACGGTGACCGCCGGCGTGCCGACCATCTGGATGGGCATGCTGCAAATCCTCGACGCCGAGCCGGGCAAGTACGACCTCTCCTCGCTGCGGGCCGTCGTCACCGGCGGCTCGGCCGCCCCGCGCAGCATGATCGAAGGTTTCCAGGAGCGCCACGGCCTGAAGCTGCTGCACAGTTGGGGCATGACCGAGCTGTGCCCCATCGGCACGATCGGCAGCATGCCTTCGCGAATACTCGAAAAGTCGAGCGACGAGCAATACGCCTTCCGCGCCAAGCAGGGCCGGCCCTGCCCGATGGTCGAGATCCGCGCTCGCGGCGAAAACGGCATCGTCCCCTGGGACGGCCGCACGGTCGGCGAGCTCGAAGTGCGCGGGCCGTGGATCGCGAGCGGCTACTACAATCGGCCCGACGCCCAAACCTCGTTCACCGAAGACGGCTGGTTCCGCACCGGCGACATCGTGACGATCGATCAGTACGGCTGCCTGCACCTGCAAGACCGGGCCAAGGACGTGATCAAGAGCGGCGGCGAGTGGATCAGCTCGGTGGCGCTGGAAAACGCCCTGATGGGCCACCCCGCCGTGGCCGAAGCCGCGGTGATTCCTGCCGCGCACCCCAAGTGGGCCGAGCGGCCGCTGGCCATCGTGGTGTTGAAGAAGGAACGCAGCGCCACGTCCCAGGAGCTGATCGAGTTCATCCAGCCGCAATTCGCCAAGTGGTGGCTGCCCGACGCCATCGAGTTTGCCAACGAAATCCCCCGCACCTCGGCCGGCAAGTTCTTGAAAACCGCCCTGCGAGAAAAGTACGGCGACTACTATGCCCGCGCCGCGGCCTTGAACACCGCCGATAAGATTTAAGCAGCAACCTCTACGCCGTGCCGCGGCGGCACGCCACTCGCCTGCGGCCTGGCACGCACCGCTAACCGCGAAGGATCACCGCCATGCCACAACCCGTCGTCATCGAAGCCGTACGGACCCCCTTCGGCCGCAAGGGGATCGCGTTTCGCGACGTCCGCCCCGACACGCTGCTGGCCGGCTCGCTCAAGTCGCTGGTCGAGCGAGCCAACGTTTCGCCGGCGAAAATCGAGGACGTGGTCACCGGTTGCGTCAGCCAGGCCGGCGAACAGGGGGCCAACATCGGCCGCCTGGCCACGCTGCTGGCCGGCTATCCGGTCGAAGTGCCCGCCGTCACGCTCAATCGCATGTGCGGTTCGAGCCAGCAGGCAGTCCACTTCGCCGCCGAAGAAATCGCCGCCGGCGACGCCTTCTACACGATCGGCTGCGGCGTCGAACACATGACCCGCGTGCCCATGTTCAGCGACGTCGGCTCGCTCGACAAGCTCAACCCCGAGCTGGCCCGCTTCAACCTGATCCACCAGGGCGAAAGCGCCGAGCGGATGGCCGAGAAGTACAAGATCACCCGCAAGGACGTCGACCAGTTCTCGATGGAAAGCCACCGCCGCGCCAGCCTCGCGGCCCGCGAGAACCGCAATCGCGAGATCGTGCCCACCGCCGGCCTCGACGCCGCCGGTGCAAAAGTGACGCTTGCCCGCGACGAGGGCATTCGCGACAAGCTCGACCCGGCCAAGATCGCCAGCCTGCCGACGGTCTTTCGCCCCGACGGCAACGGCGTGGTGACGGCCGCCAACACGCAGCCAGATTTCCGACGGCTCGGCCGCCGTGCTGCTCGCCGACCGCGAAGTCGCCCTGAGCGACGGCCTCCGCCCCCGGGCCCGCTTCCTGGCCCGCGTCGCCGTCGGCGACGATCCCACGCTGCAACTGGCCGGCGTCATTCCCGCCACGCACAAGGCCCTGACCCGCGCGGGCTTGAAACTCTCGGACATCGACTGGATCGAAATCAACGAAGCCTTCGCCACCGTCGTGATCTCCTGGATGCGCGAGTTGAAAGCCAATCCCGAAAAGGTCAACCCCTGGGGCGGCGCCATCGCTCACGGCCACCCGCTGGGCGCCACCGGCGCCGGCCTGTTCGCCAAGATGATCGCCGGCCTGGAAGCCACCGGCGGCACGCTCGGCCTGCAGACCATGTGCATCGGCCACGGCATGGCCACCTGCACGATCGTGGAGAGAATTTGAGGGGAAGGCTGTAGGCTGTTGGCTGAAGGTCGGATCGGAGGCGTCGGGCTTCGGGTCGGAGAATACGGCCTGAGTTGGGTGCCACTGCCGGCTTGTCCAGCAGTGCTTCCTCTTGAACCGTGCGCGGCTCGGCGATTCTTCAGGATCTTCATTGCTATTGCAGGTCCCAAATGCGTGGTTTGCTGGCTCTCGTGCTGTTGGTTGGCTCAATTGCCACCGGTTTGGCCGATGAGCTGATCACTCCCGAGCGGCGGGCCGTCGCGTTTCTCAGTGTCGAAGTGCCCAAGTGGGCCCGCGAGAACAAGTGCTTCTCGTGCCACAACAATGGCGACGCGTTGCACGGGCTGTTGACAGCCGCGAAGGCGGGCGAGTTGGCCGATCGCAAGCCGCTGGCCGACACGCTGGCCTTTCTTGCCTCGCCCGAACGCTGGGATGCCAACGGGCCCGACGGGCCGTTCAAGGACACGAAGCTGCGCGGATTCAATTTGCCGCCGCGCTGGCCGCCGCCCTCGACGCCGGCATGCCGGTCGAGCGCGGGCACTGGTGAAAGCCGCCGCATTGGTGGCGCCGCTGCAATCGCCCGACGGCAGTTGGCAGACCGACGTGCCCGGCAGCATCGGCTCGCCCGCCACCTACGGCCTGCGCTGGCCACCGCGACCAGCATCCGCACCCTATCGGCTGCCGACCGAAGACGTACGCCGTGCCGCTGGCCAAGGCTCGCCGCTGGTTCGAAACGACCGAGCCCAAAAACGTGCTCGATGCCGCGGCCTCGTTGCTGGCGCTGGCTGAGGCGACCGGTGACGAGGTGCCGGCAATGCGCGAGCGCAGCGCCGTGCTGCTGCGCAAAGGTGAATCGCCGGACGGCGGCTGGGGCCCGTTCGTCAATTCGCCGCCTGAAGTGTTCGACACGGCCCTGGTCGTGCTGGCCCTGGCCTGCGCAGCAGCCGACGTCCGAGCTGTCGGCCTTCATCGCCCGCGGCCGCAAGTACCTGCTCGCCGAGCAATCGCCCGACGGCAGTTGGCCCGCCACCACCCGGCCGGCCGGCGCCGACAGCTACGCCCAGCAACTCTCGACCACCGGCTGGGCCCTGCAAGTCGCTCACGCCTCGCGCGAGCGTGCGGGCAAATGAAGACGCGGTAAGCGTCGCGGCGACTTACTTCCGCACGGCCAACGAGTCCAGCCGATCTTGCAACGCCTGCACGCTGATCTCTTCGTCGCGCAAGGCTTCCATCGCCTTCACCGCCGCGTCGGCGGCCTGGATCGTCGTGATGCACGGCACGCCGCGGGCCACGGCCGCCGCGCGAATCTTCCCCTCGTCGGTCCGTGCGCCCTTGCCGCTGGGGGTGTTCATGATCAGTTGAATGCCGCCGTCGACCAGGTAGTCGAGCAGGTTCGGCTGCCCCTCTTGCAGCTTGTTCACGTGCCGCACCTCGATGCCGGCCGTCTCCAGCCGCCGGGCCGTGCCCTCGGTGGCCATCAACTTGTAGCCCATGTGGGACAGCCGCTGGGCCAGGCCCACCATGTGGTCCTTGGCCGGTTCGGCCACGCTGATGAAGATCGTCCCCTCGCGCGGCAATACCGTGCCGGCCGCCAACTGGCTCTTGGCAAAGGCGATCGAAAACCGCTCGCTGATCCCCATCACTTCGCCGGTCGAACGCATCTCGGGCCCCAGCACGATGTCGACGCCCACGAACTTGCGGAACGGAAACACGCTTTCCTTGATCGACACGTGTCCGGGCACCGGCTCCGTGTCGCAACCCAGCTCGGCCAGCGTGACGCCGGTCATCACCTTGGCGGCATCTTGGCCACCGGCATGCCCGTGGCCTTGGACACGAACGGCACCGTGCGGCTGGCCCGCGGATTGACTTCCAGCACGTACAGCACCTGGTGGCCGTCTTCCTTCTTGATGGCGTACTGCACGTTCATCAGCCCCTCGACGTGCAGCTTGCGGGCCAGGGCGTGGGTGGCGTCGCGGATTTCGGCCACGATCGGCCCGGCCAGGCTGTAGGGCGGAATCACGCAGGCCGAATCGCCCGAGTGGACGCCCGCCTCTTCGATGTGCTCCATGATGCCGGCCACGACCACGTCGGTGCCGTCGCTGATGGCGTCGACGTCCACTTCGATCGCGTCTTCCAGAAAGCGGTCGATCAGCACCGGCTGTCCCTGGGCCACGATGAACGCCTCGGCCACGAACCGCTCGAGCTGCGATTGGTCGTAGCAGATTTCCATCGCCCGCCCACCCAGCACGAAGCTGGGCCGCACCAGCGCCGGGTAGCCGATCTTGGCCGCCTCGGCCCGGGCCTGGGCCGTGGTGCGGGCGATACCGTTGGGCGGCTGCTTGAGCCCCAGCCGGCTGAGCAACTGCTGGAACTTCTCGCGGTCCTCGGCGTCGTCGATCGTGTCGACCGACGTGCCGATGATCGGCACGCCCGCGGTCGAAGCGCCCGGGCCAGGTTCAACGGCGTCTGCCCGCCAAACTGCACGATCACTCCGTCGGGCTGCACCCGGTCGCAGATGTTCAGCACGTCCTCGGTCGTCAGCGGGTCGAAGAACAGCAGGTCGCTGGTGTCGTAATCGGTACTGACCGTTTCGGGGTTCGAGTTGACCATGATCGACTGGATGCCCAGCTCGCGCAGGGCGAAGCTGGCGTGGCAGCAGCAATAGTCGAACTCGATGCCCTGGCCGATGCGGTTGGGCCCGCCGCCCAGGATCATGACGCGGCGCGTGCCGGCCGGCCTGGCGGGCGTTTCGTCTTCGTCCTCGTAGGTCGAATAGTAGTAGGGCGTGTAGGCCTCGAACTCGGCGGCGCAGGTGTCGACGGACTTGAACGTGGCCACGATGCCCCGCTGCTTGCGTTCGCCGCGAACGGCCATCTCGTTCGTGCCCCAGATCGTGGCCAACTGCCGGTCGGAAAAGCCGGCCCGCTTGGCCTCGCGCATGAGCGCCGTCGTCGACCCGCTCCAGCCCGTCCGCCTCGCGCAGCCGCTCTTCCAGCTCGACGATCTCCGCACAGGTGCTCGAGGAACCAGGGGTCGATGCGCGTCAGTTGATGCACCTCGTCGACCGACATGCCGCTCTTGAAGGCGTATCGCAAGAACCACACGCGATCGTCGCCGGGCGTGGAGATCTTCGCCCGGATCTCATCGCGCGTCGGCTGCTCGCTCGTGCCCCAGCGGTCCTTGCCGTCGCAGCCAAAGCCGAAGCTGCCCACCTCCAACCCGCGCAGCGCCTTCTGGAACGACTCCTTGAACGTGCGGCCAATGGCCATCGTCTCGCCGACGCTTTTCATCTGCGTGGTCAGCGTGGCGTCGGCCTCGGGAAACTTCTCGAAGGCGAACCGGGGGATCTTCGTCACCACGTAGTCGATCGTCGGCTCGAAACAGGCCATCGTCTCGCGCGTGATGTCGTTGGGCAGCTCGTGCAGCCGGTAGCCCACGGCCAGCTTGGCCGCGATCTTGGCGATCGGAAAACCCGTGGCCTTGCTCGCCAGCGCGCTGGAGCGGCTCACCCGCGGGTTCATCTCGATGACGATCATCGCCCCGGTTTGCGGATGGATGGCGAACTGGATGTTCGAGCCGCCCGTCTCGACGCCGATCTCGCGGATCACGGCCAGCGAGGCGTCGCGCATCCGCTGGTATTCCTTGTCGGACAGCGTCTGCGCGGGGGCCACCGTGATCGAGTCGCCCGTGTGCACGCCCATCGGGTCGAAATTCTCGATCGAGCAGATGATCACGACGTTGTCGTCGGCGTCGCGCATCACCTCCATCTCGTATTCTTTCCAGCCGATGATCGACTGCTCGACGAGCACCTCGCCCACCGGCGACTGCTGCAGGCCGCGAGTGATCAGGGCGTCGAAATCGGCCCGGTTGTAAGCCACGGCCGAGCCGCTGCCCCCCATCGTGAAGCTCGGCCGGATCACGCACGGCAGCCCGATCCGCTGCAAGAGCTCGCGGGCCTCGGCCAGGTTGTGCACCGTGTCGCCCTGGCAGACCGACAGGCCGATCCGCTCCATGGCCTGCTTGAACTGCTGGCGATTTTCGGCCTTTTCGATCACCTCGGGCCGGGCCCCGATCATCTCCACGCCGTACTTTTCCAGCACGCCGTGCTCGACCAGCTCCATCGCCAGGTTCAAGGCCGTCTGGCCGCCCAAGGTGGGCAGCAGCGCGTCGGGCCGCTCGACCTCGATGATCTTGGCCACCACCTCCCAGGTCAAAGGCTCGATGTACGTCCGGTCGGCCATGCCCGGGTCGGTCATGATCGTGGCCGGGTTCGAGTTGACCAGCACGACCTTGTAGCCCTCTTCGCGCAGGGCTTTGCAGGCCTGCGTGCCCGAATAGTCGAACTCGCAGGCCTGGCCAATGACGATCGGCCCGGAGCCGATCAGCAGAATCGTCTGAATGTCGTCGCGACGCGGCACGCTGGTGTTACCTGTCGAAAAACGGACCGACTGCGGGCCTTTAGACCGGCGAACCGCCCGCCCGGCATCTAAAATCCCTCAAAATTAACATTATCAAGCCGCAGCCATCAAGGGGCCATCCAACGAAAGAAAATCGGCCGCTTGAATCGCGGCAGGTCACGACATGATGAGCCGGGCGCGACAGCCCCCGGACCGGCTCGCATCCCGGCCAGGCCCCCCGCGGCATTGCCCCGCTCGAAAAAGCTGCCAAAATGCGCAAAACGCGAGTCAAACGCGACATCGCGGCGCCAGGCGGACCCCCACCATGCGACTTTTCAAGACCCTGCTGCGGTTCGTCTTCGGCGCGTTCTTCGTCGCGGTCGGCATCACCCATTTCACGGGCCCGGCGTTCTATCTCAAGATCGTGCCCGACTACATTCCCGGCTCGCTGCACGCGGCCTGCGTCTACGCCAGCGGCGCGGCCGAGATCGTGCTGGGTGCGCTGCTCATCGTGCCGGCCACTTCGCCCCGGCGGCCTGGGGGCTGATCGCGCTGTTGATCGCGGTCTTTCCCGCCAACATCTACGCCTACCAGCACACCCGCGAGATCTTCCCCGACGTCAATCCCGCGCTACACTTCTGGCGACTGCCCTTGCAAGCCGTGATGATCGCCTTGGCCTGGTGGTACACGCGGCCCGCGCACGCCAACGAATCAAACGGCTCGGCCGCGGAGTGATTCCATGTGGCACTGGCTCTGCCAGTGCGAAGTCACGCAAGCCCGACGACCAAGCAAAACCTCTTCCCCCACCAACCCAACGCGCAGGCGAGGGCTCTCCCCAAACTAACCCGACGGGCAAGCGAGGAATCTTCGGCAGCGCATGACCGTATGCCAGTGCGCCGTCGCGCGGGCCGCTGGGTTCGTTTGGGAAAGAACGCTCGCTTGCCAGCATCATGCAAGTGCAGACACGGTCGCTTGGGCAGCTTCATGCCGAGGTGATCGTGTAGTCGCGCCATTCGAGCAACTCGACGATGTCGCTCATCGTGATCGCGCCTCGGCGGCGTCGGTCACTAACGCGCGACGTAGAATCGTGGCCAGCGGCTCGGGCATGCCCCCCGCATAGCGCTTCGGCCTCGAGCGTGTCGATCTGCTGCAATACGCTCAGCAAGTTGCCCGGCTTCACGGCTTTCTCGCCGCTGACCATTTCGTAGATCACCAGCCCCAGCGCGAACACGTCGCTCTGCGAGGTCGCGCCCCGGCCGCGGGCCTGCTCGGGCGACATGTACTCGGGCGTGCCCGACAGGCCGTTGGGCGCGGCGGTTTCCCAGCTTCCCGTCTCGTCGGTCGCTGCGCCGACCGCCTCGCGGTGCGCCAGCCCGAAATCCATGATCTTGGCCACCCCCTCGTCGGTGACCATGATGTTGGCCGGCTTCAAATCGCCGTGCACGATGCCACGGGCGTGGGCCGTCGCCATGCCGACGGCGATCTGCCGGGCGATCCGCTTGACGTCTTCCAGCGACAGCTTGCTCTCGGTGAGCAGTTTCTTCAGCGGCTGGCCCTTGACGTGCTCCATCACGATCATCGACACCCCGTCGCTGTCGTCGACCGCGAACACCGTGCACAGGTTGGGATGATTGAGCGCGGCCGCCGCGCGGGCTTCGTCGAGCACCTGGCGCGGCGCGTTGCCGCCCGCGGAGCGAAACACCTTCAGCGCCACGGTCCGCTCGAGCGTCAGATCGCGGGCCCGAAACACCACGCCGAACGTGCCCGAGCCGATCTGCTCCTCGATGCGGTATTGACCGACCACGCTGTTGGGCCCCAACACGCGGGCCGGGTCGAGCGTGGGCTCCTCGCGCCCCCAGTTCTCCGGGCACAGCCCGCCGGTCTGCAGCCCGTCGAGCACGCGCAGCACCTCGTCGCTGCGGCGGCCGACGCTCAGGTTGTGAACGACCTGATACTGCAGCACGCCATTGGGGTCGATGATGAACAACCCGCGCAGGGCCATGTTCTGCCGCGGCAGGTAGACGCCGTAGGTATGGCAGACGGCCCCCTCGGGATCGCTGGCCAGCGGGAAAGGCAGCCCGCCCAGGCCCCCCTGGCTGCGCGGCGCGGCGATCCACTCTTCGTGCCTGGCAATTGAGTCGGTGCTGATGCCAATGATGTCGCAATCGCGGCGCTGGAACTCTTCGTACTGCCGGCCCAGCGCGGTCAGCTCGGTGGGGCAGACCATCGAGAAATCGCGGGGATAGAAAATCAGGATCAGCCAGCGGTCGCGATAGTCGTCGAGCGACACTTCCCGCGCAGTCGATATCGGGGCGCGCCGTGCAACCCAACCGAAAGTCGGGCGCCCGCACGCCGACGGCGGCCGCGGGCGGCGGGCCTTTGCGAGGCGGCTTTCGAGGCGGCTTGCGATTGCTAGGCGGGGGCTTCATGACACTCTCATTTTACCGCTGGACGTCCATTCTTCCACCGCTGCCGTGCGGCGGCCCACGGCGCGTCGCTTGCAAACCGCCGCCGCGTCCATTCCAATGATGTGAACCCGCCACATTCCAACGAAGTGAACCCGCCACAAGTGCGCTTGCGGCGACCAGCCCGCCCGGCGCTCCCGCCCGCCGATCCGCGAGTCCGACACGCCAGCCCACCGCAAAGTTCGGAGTCTCAAAAGCGATGTCCACGAATCGTTCGACCCGCCGCCAGTTTCTGGCTGCTGGCGCATCGGCCGCGGCCGGCGCCGGCCTGATCGGTTTGCATCCACGCTGGCTGCGCGCCGCCGAAGAGCAGCGGCGGATGAAGGTGGCCGCCGTGATCACCACCTTTTTTCCTCGCAGCCATGCCCACGTCATCCTGGAAAATTTTCTCGTGCCCTACCTGTTCAATGGACAGGTGATCCATCCGAACATGGAAATCATGGGCATGTACGTCGACCAGATCGGCAAGGGCGACATGTCGCGCGACGTCGCGAAGCAGTTCCACATCCCCATGTACCCCTCGATTGCCGAGACGCTGACCGCCGGCGGCGCCAGCCTGGCCGCCGACGCGGTATTGCTGATCGGCGAGCACGGCAATTATCCGACCAATGCCAAGGGCCAGGTCCAATATCCCCGCAAACAGTTTTTCGACCAGATCGTGGCCGTCTTCCGCTCCAGCGGCCGCACGGTGCCGGTGTTCAACGACAAGCACTTGTCGTACCGCTGGGACTGGGCGAAGGAAATGGTCGACACGGCCCGCGCGATGAAGATCCCGCTGATGGCCGGCAGCTCGGTGCCCCTGGCCCAGCGGCGGCCACCCTTGGAATTGCCGCCCGAGGCCAAGATCGTCGAAGCCGTCTCGATCCACGGCGGCGGGCTGGAAAGTTACGACTTCCACGCCCTGGAGGTGCTGCAGTCGCAGGTCGAAGCCCGCAAGGGCGGCGAAACGGGCGTGGCCGAAGTCGAGTTCCTCGAAGGCGACGCCCTCTGGCGGGCAGCCGCCGCCGGCAAGTGGTCGAACGAGCTGGCCGCCGCGGCCATGGCGGCCGAGCTGGGCGCCGACGACCCCCTGGTGAAATTCCTTCGCGCGGGCGGAAAAGGGCCCGGCGGCGTAAACGTGCCGATCCATGCCATTCTCATTCGCTACCGCGACGGGCTGCGCGGCGTGGCCATGAAAGTCGGCAACAGCGGCGTCCGCTGGAACTTCGCCTGCCGGCTGGCCGGCGAGCCGCAGCCGCGCTCGACAGCCTACTACGTCGGCGTGTGGCAAAACCGCAACCTGTTCCGTGCCTTGTCGCACGCCATTCAAGACCACTTCCGCCACGGCCGGCCCCCCTACCCCGTCGAGCGCACGCTGCTGACCACCGGCGTTCTCGACGCCGCGATGGATGCCCGCATGGCCAACAAGCCCCTGCCCACGCCGCAGCTCGACGTGGTCTACGCCCCGCAAGATTTCCGCGCCATGCGCGAAATGGGCGCCACCTGGAAAATCATCAACGAAAAAACCCGCGAGCCCGAAGGCATCGAGCCGGTCGGCATCGACGAGGCCACGAGCTAGGGTCGATTCGTCGCGATCTGGCCGACCAGCGCTTCGTCGGGAAACGTCGCTAGTGCATACGTGTTGCGGCCATTCTCGATCGTTACGCTTTGCACCGCCTCGCCCCCCAGCGCTACGCTGCCGGCCGCGGCCCGCAGCGCCAGTTGATGCCTGCCGGCCGGCAACTCCAGCCGCAACACCTGGATCTTCTCGGGCAGCAAGCCCCAGGATCGCGTGTCGGCCGCTTCGGTCGCCTCCCACGCGACGCCCAGCGCGTCGAGCCCGAAGTTCAACAGCGAGTTGCGCCGTCCGCCGATGACTTCCTTCGTGCCGTAGACGACCGCTTTCTTGACGACGCGCCGCACGACGGCCGTGGCGACGACGCGCGGGTAGACGGCCTGGTATTCTTCGAGGGCCATGCGGCCGACGTCGGTGATCGTAGCCGTGGTGCCCGAAAAGCGCCCGTCGACGGCCACCTGCACGCCGTCGACGCGATTGGCCGGCACCACGACCTTGGGCACCTTGATCGGCGCGATCGTCGGCGGCAGCGTGTAGGTGTTGTTGTTGCTCAAAATGCGATCGGCAATCAACAGCGACACGGTGCTGGGCACCTCGACCGTTTCGATCTTGTGCGGTCCGCGGCCGACCAGGGCGAACACGTACAACACGCCGTTGCCCGGCGCCGAGTGATGCCCGTGCTGCGCCCGATCGAGGTCCTGCCGGCCGAAGGCAAAATCGGGCTGCCAACTGACGACCATTGCCGTGCTGCGGGCGACGTCGTCGTAGTTGGTGTGCGTCTCTTCGCGGACCGCCGAACGGATGTAGGGCCCCAAGGCCACCTGCTTGTAGCCGAGCTTGGGGTTGTTCCCGTCCTTGTCGACGGCCGCCTGGATGATCTGCTGCTGCTTGTCGGTGATTTGCAGGCTGTACGCCCCCGCGTCGCCGCCGTCGCCCATCAGGTTCGAGATCGCCAGCAGCGAGCGGATGAGCACCTTTTCGTAATCTTCGCCGGCATACGCCTTGGCGTTTTCGTCGCTGAGCATCGACAGGGCCGACTCGGCGGCGCTGGCCTGCTCCAGGTGGTCGAAGCGGTCGCGCACTTCGCGCAGCCGGCCCTCGGCCTCGCGCGACCGGCCGGCCGACAGGTCGACGATCGCCCGCTCGAGCTTCAACACGTCGCCGTCGTGGCGCGGGTGGGCCAGAGAGCGGTCGATCGACTCGGTCACCCGCTCGAGATCGCCGGCGTAGAAGGCCTGGCGAATCTCGCCGAGCCGATCGGCATAGGTCGCGCAGCCGGCCAGCGCGGCAGCGAGCCAGACGATCGCCAGAACCCAGCCGCCGCGAGCGATCAATGCGCAGTCTCATGGAAAAACCCGCCGTGGCGGGCCGCGGCGCACTCGCGGCTTCGCAGGCCCCGCCGCCGAAATCTTTTGCGCTCGGCCGCTCACCCCAGCATCCGTCCGATGCGCGTCTGGTGATAGCCTTTGCTGATCGTGGCCGACTGCTTGTCGTAGCTGCCCGAGTGGATGTCGATCATTTCCATCGTCAGCAGGTAATCGCGCTGGTAGTTCTTGTTCTCCCGCGTGGTGCCGGAGGTGAGCGTGGCGTAGAGCAGAAAGTCGAACGGCTGGCCCTGCTTTTCCAGCACCGCGGCAAAGGCCCGCATATTGCCGGGCACGAAGAGCTGGTCGGGCCGCAGCCGGGTTTGCTCGAGCCCGGCGTCGACGAACCGTTTGTTGACCGGCTGAAAGACGTGCGACTCGACGATTCGCGTGTCGATGATCTGGTAGATCTGGTCCTTGAAGTCGCCGATTTCTTCCGCGCTCTTGTTCTCGACGGCCACGAAACAGATTCGCAGCGGCGGGCGGCCGATGGCCTCGGGACCCGGCGAGCTGACCGGCATGACCTGGGGCTGAGGCGCGGCATGCCGCGCCAGCAGGCTGCCCACGGCCTCGTCGACCAGCGGCTTGAAGGCTTCGCCGCCGGCCGCGTGGCTGCCGACCATTTGCTTGTCGCCCGGGTGCAGCACTTTGGCGAACTGGTTGCTGCGGCAGCCGTTCAGAATCGCCGCGCCGAGGCCCACGAAACCGGCGCGGATGAGTTGTCGCCTGTTCATCGGAATCCCTTCCGCCGCTTGATCCGCTCGATCCAAGCGCCTCCGGCGCTGGCGATCCTCCGCTAGCTGCCGACGCGCGCTGCACGCGCTGCTAGATCGACCGGCGCTGCATGGCAACTTGAGCCGGACTGAAAACAACGGCGCGCCAGCAACGCTAGCAATCGAGCGAAGAGGCGAGGTGTAGCGCCGCGATGTCCGGGAGCTTACGTTCCCGGCTCGCCACGCGCAGCCGAAGCCTGAAGCCTGAAGCCTTCTTCTAATATCTCCAGGGATACACGCGGGTCTGCGGGGTGATTCGCGACGTCTGCACCTTCAGGCGCGGACTTCGTCGTTGAGCACCGAGATCTGCCACTGCATCTTGCGCTCGGCCGGGGCTTCGGCCAGCGTCATCCCGCCTCGTATTGCAGCTTCGTCACTTCGACGCGCAGCCGCAGCCGCTGCAGGTCGATCGGATCGACCGAGCCCGCCTGCCGCTGACTGGCCGAATAGGCATTGCGGTAGTGGGCGTCGGCCGATTTCCAGTTCGACTTCGCCGCGCTGAGCCAGGTCGGAAACTGGTCGAACTGGCCGCGGCTGACGTTTTCGAATTGCGTCTTGGCGATGGCCAGGTCTTCGACGTATTCGGAGATCACGGCCGCCGACAGCGTCTTGGCAAATTTTTCGTTCGTCTTCTGGACCTTCCGCAGGTTGGTCTCGGCCAACTGGAGTTGGGCCCGCGCGTCGCGCATTTCCAGGCTTTCGCCACCGCCGGGCGCGTTGGCCGGTTTGCTGTCGGCCGGTTGATTGTCGGTTTCCGCCGGCTCCTTGGCGGCCGGCGCCGGCACGGCACGGCCCACCAGCAAGCCGACGATCGCCGCGGCACACAGCGCCAACGTCCCTTGTCGATATCGCATCGCCACACCTCGCAGTCATCCTGCCCGGGCACCGAAGCGCAGCATGCCGAAGGGCATTTGGCTTGCCCAAACATGCTGTCAGTATATTTCGCCGGCCGCCCCACTTCACGCGGATAACAAGCCCTGCGAACCGTACCGACCAGGCTTTTTCGTCACGCAAGGTGCCACGGCTGGCTTGTCCGGCAGTGGACGAGTCACGCGTGGACAAGCCACCCGTGGCCCCCGGCACGTCCGAACCGTCGGTCTTGTACGTTGACGCTCCGCACGACGCCCCCTAAACTCATGCGCACTTGGCCCGGCAATTGCCGGTTCCCTGCTGCGCGGCTTTCCGCCCCCCGCACGCCCCCTTCCATTCAGCCCCGAGACGCACCCCCACACGGCAGAACTCCGCATGTCGACCCGGACCGAAAAACGCGCCGCTGCCTCGGCTTCTTCGCTCGACCTTTTGGCCATCAACACCATCCGCACGCTGGCCATGGACGCGGTGCAGGCGGCCAACAGCGGGCATCCTGGCACCCCAATGGCCCTGGCGCCGGTCGCCTACACGTTGTGGAACGAGGTGCTACGCTACGACCCCGATAACCCCCAGTGGCCCGGCCGCGACCGCTTCGTGCTCTCCTGCGGCCACGCCTCGATGCTGCTCTACGCGCTTTTGCACCTGGCCGGAGTCAAGCGGGTCGTCGACGCGAAGGTGACCAGCGAGCTGGCCGTGCCGCTGGACGAAATCCGCCGCTTCCGCCAGCTCGGCAGCCTCACGCCCGGCCACCCCGAGCACTGCGCTGACCACCGGCGTCGAAACGACCACGGGCCCCTTGGGCCAGGGCATCGGCAACAGCGTGGGCATGGCCATCGCCGAGCGCTACCTGGCCGCCTGCTTCAACCGCCCGGGCTTCGAGTTGTTCGACTACGACGTCTACGCGATGTGCAGCGACGGCGACCTGATGGAGGGCATCAGCCACGAGGCCGCCTCGCTGGCCGGGCACTTGAAACTGTCGAACCTCTGCTGGATCTACGACGACAACCACATCACGATCGAGGGGCACACCACCCTGGCCTACAGCGACGACGTGGCCACGCGCTTCGAGGGCCTGGGCTGGCACGTCGTCAAGGTGGCCGATGCCAACGATCTCGACGCCCTGCGCGCGGCGTACAAATCGTTTCATGAAACAGACGACCGGCCAACGATGATCATCGTCCGTTCGATCATCGCCTGGGGCGCGCCGCACAAGGCCGACACCCACGAGGCGCACGGCTCACCCTTGGGCGAAGACGAAATCCGCGCCACCAAGGCCGTCTACGGCTGGCCGCAAGACGCGCATTTTCTCGTTCCCGACGAGGTGCCTGCCCACTTTGCGGCTGGTTTTGGTGCCCGCGGTAAGGCGGCGCACGACGCCTGGACGAAGCTTGCGGCCGATTACGACAAAGCGCATCCCGAGCTGGCCGAGACCTGGCGCCGCATGCAGGCCCGCGAGCTGCCCGGCGATTGGGACCGCGAGCTGCCCAGCTTTCCCGCCGACGCCAAGGGGCTGGCCAGCCGCGTCTCCTCTGGCAAGGTGCTCAACGCCATCGCCAAACACGTGCCCTGGCTCGTCGGCGGCGCCGCCGACCTGGCGCCTTCGACGATGACCCATCTCACGTTCGACGGCGCGGGCGATTTCGAGGCCGGCAGCTACGACGGCCGCAACTTCCACTTCGGCATCCGCGAGCATGGCATGGCCGCGGCGCTCAACGGCATGGCGCTCTCCTACCTGCGTCCCTTCGGCGCCACGTTCTTCGTGTTCACCGACTACATGCGACCGTCGATGCGGCTGGCCGCCCTGATGCGCCTGCCCGTGATTTACGTGTTGACGCACGATTCGATCGGCCTGGGCGAAGACGGGCCCACGCACCAGGCGGTCGAACAACTGGCCGCGGTCCGCGCGATTCCCAACATGCTCTTGATCCGCCCAGCCGACGCCAACGAAGTCGCCGAGTCGTGGCGCGTGATCATGCCGCTGGAGAATCGCCCCGTGTCACTGGTGTTGTCGCGGCAGAACCTGCCGACCCTGGACCGCACGAAATACGCCTCGGCAGCCGGCCTGGCCCGCGGGGCCTACATCATGGCCGAGGCCGAAAAAGGCGCCCTGCCCGAGCTGATCCTGATCGGCACCGGCAGCGAAGTGTCGCTGTGCGTCGCCGCCTACGAGCGGCTGCTGGCCGAAGGCGTGCGGGCCCGGCTGGTGAGCATGCCCAGTTGGCAGTTGTTCGACGAGCAGGACGAAGCGTACCGCGCGAGCGTGCTGCCGCCGCTGGTCACCGCGCGGATCGCGGTCGAGGCCGGCGTCGAACAAGGCTGGGAGCGCGATCTGGGCCCGCAAGGCCACTTCATCGGCATGCACACTTTCGGTGCGTCGGCCCCCTCGTCGGCCGCCTTCAGGCACTTCGGCTTCACCGCCGACAACATCGTCGCCCAAGCCAGGCAACTGTTGATTCGCCGCTAGAAGTCGTTGGCCGAACTCCACGAACCCGACGCGCAAGCGAGGGAATATCGTGCGCCGCCCCTCACGCGCGCGTCGGCACGCCGGTACCTATGCGCGTCTGAGCAGAATGCCACGCGCCTTCACCCTCGCCCCTTGCGGGAGAGGGACCGCTCGTCGGCCCACGCCGACGAGCAGGGTGAGGGGCGCCGCCACGCCGCAACGTCCAAAACCTCTCGCGCCCTCACCCCTCACCCGGCGTCGCTCCGCTCCGCCACCCTCTCCCGCAAGGGGCGAGGGGACGTTGCCACGGGAAATCCGACCGCGAGGTCGAATTCACGGTGCGATTTCACGCCCCCGGGACTTCCATCAGCCGCTCGAGCGGCTCGGCCGGGTAGAGGCAGAAGGCATACTCGCGCGAACCAAGGATGTGCTCGGCACGCTGCCTTTCGGCCGCGGCCGTGCTCTCGGCCACCAGCCGCCGCCGCTGGTCGTCGACCAACGGCTGCATGGCCCGGTTGGCGGCGATGATCTGGTGGCAGCGCGTGCGGGCCGTCTCGGGCGTGGGCACGCTTTCGATCCAGCGCCGCTTCTCGGCCACCAACTCGCGGGCGCCGTCGGCCGAAGGATCGAGATAGCGCTCGGGATGATACGTCAACTCGCGCAACTGGCGCTCGACGCCGTGCGGATCGCCGGCCGGCGGCGTGGCGTGGCCGGCGACCGGCAGCCGCAGCGTCGCCGTCAACGTCATGTAACACGGCGGCTTGAGGCCGAAGAATCGCTCCACCAGCAAATCGGTAACCTGGTCGTATTTCGCCCCGCCAATGCCGTGCAAAAACAGATCGCCGGCGAACAGCCGCGCGAACAAGGTCGTGATCAACGCCCGCGTCCGCAGCCGGATGCCCGAGGCGGCCAGTGCCGCCAACTGCTCGGCCGCCCGGGCGGCGTCCCCCTCGGGCGACAGCGCCAAGGGCGTTTCGATCGACTGCCGGTCGGAGAGCACGATCTCGTCGCCGCGCTGGCGGACGAACAGCCGCCGACGGCGCGGATTGCCGGCATCCCAAATCCACAAGGGCGCTTCCAGCCAGTCGTCCTCGGCGACCAGGTCCGGCACGGGATGCGCCGTGCTCCGCACGTGATTCACGCGGCGATAGTCGGCCACCGAGCGGTTGTAAGCGTCCCACAATCGCGGCAGCCCGGCCAGCAAATGACAAATGAACCAATGGAATGCCGGCAGCGAACAAACGCGGCTCTGCGGCACTTCGAGCGTCACGGCGCCCCACTCCCCTTCTTGCTGATGCCGGGCTTGCGCGATCGACTCGCCCAGCTTGTCGCAGGCCCGCGACCGAGCCACGACCAGCCGCCAGAACGCGCGCACCAGCGGGTCGCTCACCAGCGGGCGAATCGCCTCGGCGGCCCGCTCGCCAAAGGCCGCCAGGCAGTCGCGGTCGACGATGGCCCGCTCTTCGTACGGAATCTCGGCCGTCTGCCGGTCGAAGGGAATCAGTTCCACGCGCGGATCGTGCGGCGTGCCGCTCGGCACCCGCAGCGACGCGCTCTTGATCGTGTCGCTGTCGATCGCCAGGTTGATCGCCACGCCGTCGTGCCGGCGGGCCAACTGCGAGAGCACGAAATTCTTGAACCACACGCCCGGATGGAACAACTGCGGCTGGTGCCCGGCCAGAAACAACCGGCTGCCGCGGCGAGCACTCTCGGGCACGTCGCGGTAGGCCCGCGTGTACTGCCAGGCCGCTTCGACCAGCTCGCTTCGAGCCTGCTCGGCCAATCGCAGCAGCGGCACGCCCTGCACGTCGTAATCGTAAGCCGCCCGAACGGCCACGTTGTGCTCGACGATTTCGCCGATCGCCGACAGCGGCGGATCGACGAGCTTGCCGCCGTCCTCGCGCGGCGCTCGCAGGCGGACGTGCTCGAGGGCTTCGTTCATACACTTCATTCGGCACTCTCCCGGCAGAGCGACTGCTTGCGCGGCACGTGCGGCGCGGCGACCGCGGCCCGCTGGGCCCGATCGAGCACCTCATAATAATAGGTCAGCCGCGTGGCCCCGTCATCCAGCGCTCCGCCGAAAGACCGCTTCTCGTCGAGATAAATCAACGGCACCGGCAGCTCGACGATCGCCAGCCGCGCGCGGGCCGCTTGCACCCACAGCTCGAGCGGCATGGCGTAGCCGTCGTCGGTCACGTGCAACTGTTCGAGCGCGCCGCGGCGATAGGCTTTGAAGCCGCAAAAGGCGTCGGTCAACCGCAGGCCCAACCGGCGGTTCAGCTCGGCCGTGATCTCGGCATTGATCCGCCGCCGCTGCTCGGGCGGGGCCGTGTCGCTGGCGAATTGCTGCAGGTAGCGGCTGCCCGACACGATGTCCGCTTGCGCGGCGGCCGCCACGAACTCGGGAATCCGCTGCGGCTCGTGCTGCCCGTCGCAATCGATCGTCACCAGCACCTCGTAGCAATGATCGATCGCATGATCGAACGCGGTTCGCAGGGCCGCGCCATAGCCCCGGTTACGCTCGTGCGTCGCGACGCGAACGTCGCTGCGGCGACTCAGCAGCTCGGCAGTGCCGTCGCTCGAGCCATCGTCGACCACCAGCACGTCAGCGCTATAGCGGAGCACCTGGTCGAGCACGGCGTCGACGTGGGCCGCTTCGTTGTAGACCGGCAGAGCGGTGAGGAATTTGCACGGCATGGATGACGCTCTGGGGATCGTGAATCGTGAATGGTCGCCGCGTGCTGTCGTCTGTTGACCCGTCGCGCCTCGTGCCGAGTCTCACCATTGTAGACCAACTCGCCGCCGAGGCGAGCTACGAGGGCGGCGGAAGTTCCCCCCGGGGACCAGGGCGACGCCGCCCTCAATCGCTACAACCACTGAAGTGGATCGGCTTCCCACCGGCTGGCCCAGACTTCCAACTCGGGAAACTCGGCCGCCAGCACCATGGCCAATTGCTCCACCGCGAACCGCTCGCTGGCAAAGTGTCCGGCCAGCACCAGCCCCAAATCCAACGACTCGGCCTGCAGGCATGCGTGAAAGCGCACTTCGCCGGTCAGCAGACAATCGCAGCCGGCAGCCCGCGCCGGGCCGATGAATTCGCCCGCGCTGCCGCAAGCCACGGCCACGCGCTCGACCGGCCGCTCGAGCGGCCCGACCGCTTGCAGATGGTCGATCGCTAGCAGCCGCTTGACCGCGGCGGCCAGCTCGGCCAGCGTCACCGCCGCCGGCAGTCGCCCATGGCGTCCCGCCCCCTGCCCCGGTTCGATGGCCGGCACCAACGGCGCCACGTCGACCAACTGCAAACCCTCGGCCAGCCGCTGGTTGATCCCCTGCCGTGCCGAGTCGAACGCCGTGTGCGGGCTGAACACCGCGATGCCCGCTTCGATCAACGCCAAGAGCAGCGAACCCTCGCCGCTGTCGGCCGTCAGCCGCCGCAGCGGCCGAAACGGCAGCGGGTGATGGCTGACGATCAACTGCGCCCCTTCGTCGACCGCCTCGCGAGCACTGGCCTGCGTGATGGTCAGGCAGGTCATCACGCGCGAGATCGCCTGGTTGCCGCGGCCCACGAGCAAGCCGACGTTGTCCCACTCTTCGGCCAGCGCCGGCGGCGCGAAGGCGTCGAAGAACCGCGCCACATCGGCCACGGTCAGCCCGGTCGGTGCTTGGTCTTTGGCGTGCATGGTATCACTGTAGGCGGAAAGCCCCGCGGCGCCCAACAACTTTCTGTAAGCCAGGCTCCATGGCCCCGGAGTTTCCCGCGCGTCTGTAGCCGGGGTCTATGACCCCGGGACTCTCGTTCGCTCACCAGGCTGTAGCCGGGGGCTGTGACCCCGGCGAATCACGAGGGCACCGGCCTCGCAGAGGCCGGCTACAGCTAACCGCCGGCGCCGCCGGCGACCCTCCTTTTAATTATGCGCCGCGAAGCGGTCGATGGGCGCGCCGCCAGCGAGCGTTACAATCAGTACACGTTTCGTGCATCGTGCGCGGCAGCGGCGATAACGCGGCGTTCCTTCCCACGCCCCAACGGAGCCCCGGGTGCCCCCGATCAAGATTGGCATTCAACTGGCCAGCCTGCGGCTGCCGGTCCGCAAGGCGATCGGCACGGCCGCTCGGCTGGGCGCCGCCGGCGTCGAATTCGATGCCCGCGGCGAAGTCCGCCCGCACGAGCTGGGCCAGACCGGCATCCGCGAGCTGAAGCGGCTGCTCGAAGATTCGAGCCTTGGCGTCTCGGCCGTTGGGTTCCACACGCGGCGCGGCTACGACGTGGCCGACGAGCTCGATCGCCGCATCGCCGCCACGAAAGCCGCCATGAAGTTCGCCGCCGACATGCGGGCGCCGGTCGTCGTCAACCAGATCGGCCGCGTGCCCGACGAGGCCGACGGCCGCGGCTGGCAGATGCTGCTGGAGTCGCTCGGCGAGCTGGCCAACTACGGCCAGCACGTCGGCGTCATCCTGGCCGCCCAGACCGGCAGCGAAAGCGGCCCGCAGCTGGCCACCCTGCTCGACAAGCTGCCGCCCACGGTCGGCGCCGACCTCGACCCGGGCAACCTGATCATCAACGGCTTTTCGCCGCGCGAGGCGGTCGAGGCGCTGGGCGAGCGGATCGTCCACGTGCACGCCCGCGACGGCGTGCGCGATGGCGCGGGGCCGGGGCCTGGAAGTCCCCTTGGGCCGCGGCTCGGCCGATTTTCCGGCCTTGCTGGCCGCGCTCGAAGAGCGGCGCTACCGCGGCTACGCGACGATCGTCGCCCGCAGCGAAGCGACCGATCCGCAAGCCGAAATCGCCCTGGCCGTCGAGTATTTCAAGAATCTTTAGCCGCGAGAAGTTAGGCTGGGTGCCTGGCACGCTGGCCAAACAGGACGCCGGCGCAAATCCCTGTCCCGTCGCCTGCCGCAGGAGATCGCCATCGTGAACCGCACTCGTTGCTCGCTGATGTTGTGCGTGCTGCTGGCCGGCGCTGCCGCGGCTCGCGGCCAACAGGCTTCGCGGTCGGTGGCCGAATTCCTTCCCCAGGGCTTCGTCCGCGACGGCTCGGTTTCCTATCAACAGCAGGTCCAGCACGCGATCGACGCGGCGGCCGCAGCGGGCCAGCCGCTCGCGTTCCCCGCAATGACCTACGCCGTCGACGAGCACGGCTGGCAGTTGCCGAGCGGCTCGAGGCTGCACATGGAAGGGGCCATATTCGAGGTGCGGTCCGACGCCGCGGCCGATGGAGCCGTATTTCACGGGCACGACGTCGCCCACGTCACGCTCGACGGCGGCGCGATCGTCGGCCACAACGAGTCGTGGCCCGACGGCGTCAACGTGCGCGGCGTCCACCTGACCGGGTGCTCGGCCAGCGTCGCGATCCGCGGCATGCAATTCCGCAACCTGTCGAGCAACGGCATCGGCATCTTCGGCGACCAGGAACACCTCGCGCGCGACGTGTGGGTGCGCGACGTGGTGATCGAAAACTGCTGCAACCGCTATCCCGATTATCTCTCGGGCGAGAAGGGGGAAAGGGAAGCCAACGCGAGGACCAGGGGCTGGTGGCGTTTTACTTCGTCGAGGATTTCGTCGTGGCCGGCTGCCGGCTGGAACGTTCGCGGTCCGACGGTACCCACTTTTATCGCTGCCGGCGCGGTCAGATCACGGACAATCGCATCTACCGGGCCAAGATGGGCGGCTACTTCGTCGAAACCTGCGACGACGTCGTCGGCCGCGGCAACGTGATGCTCGAAAACGGCTCGCGCGGCGTCACGATCGAGCGCGGCTCGCACGACTGCATCTTCGCCGACAACGTCGTGCGCACCAGCGGCCGCGAAGGCCTGTGGGCACCCGACTGCGTGGGGCTGGTGGTCACCGGCAACGTCTTCGATCGAAACGGCCGCAAGCCCAACGGCAACGAGCCGCGCTACGTATGGAACGCCAATGTGACGATCAACGATTCGCACGGCGATCCGTCCGAATCGCCCACGCGCGATTACGTGGTCGCCAACAACCTGATCTACACCACGGCCGGCCAGGTCGCCGCCATCCGTGTCGACGCCCTGGCGACGACCGAAGCCATCGTCCTGTCGAACAACGTCTTGCGCGGCGACAACCGCAAAATCCTGCTCGAAGGCCCCAACCGCCAGGCCGTCGTGCTCACCGCCAACGTCGACGCCGTGATCGAACAGGGCACGCCCCAGCAGGCCGCAGGCAAGTAGCGCAGCCGTTCCCGACGAGAGACGAGGGAGGAGAAACTGCGTGCCCCAGCCGCACGCGCTCCCCCTCTCCCCTCGCGGGAGAGGGACCGCTCGTCGGCCCATGCCGACGAGCAGGGTGAGGGGGCGCAACCCCGCCGCAACGCCCAAAACCTCTGCGCCCGCCACCCCTCACCCGGCGTCGCTCCGCTCCGCCACCCTCTCCCGCAAGGGGCGAGGGTGAAGAAAACACCCGCGGCCGTCGCCACCGCGCAAACATATCTAAGCACCGCGCGCCGCATCCTCTCCCCTCGTGGGAGAGGGACCGCTCGTCGGCTCATGCCGACGAGCAGGGTGAGGGGTGCAACCCCGCCGCAACGCCCAAAACCTTGCGCCCGCCACCCCTCACCCGGCGTCGCTCCGCTCCGCCACCCTCTCCCGCAAGGGGGCGAGGGTGAAGAAAACACCCGCCGCCGTCGCCACCGCGCAAACATATCTAAGCACCGCGCCGCCGCGCCCTCTCCCCTCGTGGGAGAGGACCGCTCGTCGGCTCATGCCGACGAGCAGGGTGAGGGGGCGCAACCCCGCCGCAACGCCCAAAACCTCTGCGCCCGCCACCCCTCACCCGGCGTCGCTCCGCTCCGCCACCCTCTCCCGCAAGGGGCGAGGGTGAGACAAGGCCCAGCGACAAGGCCCAGCCACGACGTCACGCTGCCGCTCGAAACACCGCGGCCCGCGCGCTACAATGCTGGGACTGCAAAGTTCATGACTGGAAAATTGAACCGCGAGGAACTCTCTCATGACGCGATTTTTCATGACGCGCACCATTTTCGCCGCGATCGCTTGCCTGCTGGCCATGGCCGCCACCGCCGCGGCCCAGCAAAACGACGCCGCCAACAAACCGCAGGCCAGCCAGGAAGAGCTGGAAAAACAATTCGGCGAAACCATGTCGGGCGCCACGCTCGTGGGCCGCTTCACCGTCGACGGCCAGGATCTCGACAAGCCCTTGAAGGAAGACCGCTACACGCTGGGCAAGGTGTCGAAGCTGAAAAACGGCCGCTGGTCGTTCGAAACCCGCATCCAGTACGCCGACCACGACGTCAAGCTGCCGCTGGCCCTGGAAGTGAAATGGGCCGGCGACACTCCGGTGATCACGGTCAGCGACGTGCTGGTGCCGCCGTTGGGCACGTTCACGGCCCGGGTGCTCGTCTATCGCGATCAATACGCCGGCACCTGGAGCGGCGCCAATCACGGCGGCCAGATGTTCGGCCGCATCGTCAAGGCCGGCGAGAAGGACAGCGACAAACCGGCAGCCGGAAAATAGATACCCGTCCCGCGGGCAGCAATAGCCCACCGTCACGACCTGTGAGACCCGCCGCCTACGGTGCGGTCGCACATTCGCCGCGCATCAAACGCCCGATGTACTGCGCGCACGGGCGACTCCATCGTCCGCGCCACGCGTTTCACGCCGTACACGTCGCGGCCGCCGTCGCGGCATTTCTTGTGCTTGCCCGCCAGCAGCAAGTCGATATCGCGCACCGTGACGTCGTAATCGCGTCGCGATCGGGTCTTGAGCAGCTTGATCAACCCGGTCTTGCGGCCCCAGGGACAATAGACGTACGGCCGCGCGAACGTCCGCACCGTCGGGTTCATGTGATAGAACACCGTCGACAGCAGCACTTCCTCCTTCGGGTACGGCGCGCAACGCGTAGTCGCGATAGTGCTCGCGAATCATCCGTATCGGCTCGCCGAGCAGGCTGCGACGGTAGAAGCTGCCTTCGACCTGTGAGCCGACGATTCCCGTGGCCGGGATGCCCAAGACGCGCATCAAGGCGAGCATCTGCTCGTCGGCCCGCACGTGCGGCAGGTGCCAGGTGTTGGCCGCCAGGTCGTAGCGCGAAACCTTCAAGCCGGCATCGAAGCGGGCCACGTGCTCGGCCAGCCCGCGGCGAATCATCAGGCTGTTGCTCGCGTCGAGGCAGAAATACTCGAAGGGATGGCCGATCTGCTCCAGGTGCGTGAAGTTCGCGACGTGCGACTCCAGCACGTTGTGCCCGTGCGTCTTCAGTCGCGTGGGGTTCAGCAGCACGCGGCCGTCGCGAATCAGGTCGGACAGCTCGCCGGCGGCTCGATCGGCCAGTTCGGGCATATTGGCCGAGACGTGCAGCACGATGCAGGCGTCGCCCGTCGAGCCCAGAATGTTGCGGCATTGATCGGCAACAACGGCCGGCGCTTCGTGGACCGGAATCGAAATCGCCACTCGCATCAATGCTCTCCGCCTGCTCGACCCCGCCGGCGCGCTGGGTCGCGCCCTCTGCTCGCTCAGCGAACCGTCTCGCTCACCACGCGGCCGTCGATCACCGTGCCCACGCAGTGTGACGTGTACTCGAAGGGGTCGCCGTCGTACAGGGCCACGTCGCCGTCCTTGCCCACTTCCAACGAGCCGACGCGGTCGGCGATGCCCAGGATCTTGGCGGCGTCGATCGTGATCGTCCGCAGGGCCTGGTCGAACGACAATCCGTTGGCCGCCGCCACGGCCGCTTCCCACAACACGACCCGCGTCTTGGGCACGTAGGCTTCGTAGCCGCTCTGGATGGCCACGGGAATGCCGGCCTTCACCAGCTTCGAGGCCGTCTCGAAGCTCAGGTTCTCGTGCTCGCCAAAGGCCCGCGTCATCGTCGGATGAACGATCACCGGCACCCCGGCCGCCTTGATCTCGTCGACCAGCATGTAGGCCTCACTGGCGCCGTCGAGCCAGATCTTGATGTCGAACTCCTTGGCCAGCCGCAAGGCGCTGGCGATGTCGAGCGCCGCGCTGCGTGGTGACCAAAAGCGGCAGCTCGCCCGAGAGCACCCGCCCCAGCGTTTCCAGCCGCAGGTCGCGCGCCGGCGGATCGCCCTTGAAATCCTCGGCATCGGACCGCTTCTTCTTTTCCTGATACTCGCGGGCCTTGATCAGCTCGCTGCGGAGCATGGCCATCGTCTTGCCGCGCGTGCCGGGCGACTTGCCGCCCGTTTTTGCGCCGCCGGGCCGACCGTGGCCGCCACGGCCCGCGACTCGACGATCACGGCCTTGTCCACCGTGTGGCCGATCGTCTTGGCCACGAGCGTCTGCCCCGACATCAGCTCGCCGGCGCGTGTCCCGTATGAACCGTGGTGATGCCGAAGCTGCGCAGCCATTCGATCAGGTCTTCCTGCGGGTTGTAGCCGTCGATCGCCCGCAGCTCGGGCTGGATCGGCGAGGAGTGCTCGAGCTGGTCCTGGTCGTGGGCGTGATTGAGGATGCCCGAAAAGCCGACCGTGCCGTGGGCGTCGACCAGCCCCGGCGTCACGACCTTGGCCTCGAGCACGCGGAAGCCCTTGGGCACGGCGATCTGATCGCTGCGGCCGATGGCCGTGATCTTGCCGCCTTCGACCACGATCGTGCCGTCCTCGATCGGCGCGCCGGCCATCGTGTAGACCGTTTTGCCGCGCACCGCGACTTGCGCCGATGCCCAAGCGGCGCAACTCGACGAGCGCGAGCACCATCAACAAACCGGTGGCAATAGGACGCCTCATTTCGCACTCCCCAGGTATTGATCGTCGAAGCAGCACAGATACGGCGACTGGTCGTGGCCGGCGCCGTAACCGCCCACCGCGTAGAGATAGTCTTTCGGGTCCGAGCGGTCGAACACCTTCACGCCGTCGACCCAGGTCTGTTGGGTCTTGCAATACACGCTCAGCGGGTCGCCTTCGAGAATGGCGAAGTCGGCGTCCTTGCCCGGCGCCAGCGAGCCGACGCGGTCCTCGAGCCCCAGCATTTTCGCCCCGGCGATCGTCAGCGCTTCGAGCGCCGCCTTGCGCGACATGCCGGCCCGCACGGCCAGGGCCGCGCTGCGGCGAAACACCCGCGAGTCGGTGATCCAATCGTCCGTGTGAAACGCGATCAGCACGCCGGCCTTTTCCAGCACGCCGCCCGTCTTCAGCGAAGCATCTCGGGCTTCCAGCTTGCCGCCCGGCGAATCGATGACGATCACCGAGCAGGGCACGCCGGCCTTGGCGATCTCGTCGGCCACTTTCCAGCCGTCGCTGACGTGGTGCAGCACGACGCGGAGGTTGAATTCCTTGGCCAGCCGCAACACGGTCATGATGTCGTCGTGGCGATGCGTGTGGTGGTGCACGACGCGCTTGCCCTGCATGCGCTTCGACCAGGCCCTCCAGGTTCAAATCGCGGGGCGGCAGCTTGCTGGCGTCGCCGGCCGCGCGCGTCACCTTGTCGTGGTACTCGCGGGCCTTGATGTACTGCTCACGCACCAGGAAGGCGCTCTTGCCGCGCGTGCCGGGGAACGGCGCGTCGCGCATCGAGTTGGTGCCGTTGGCCATCTTCAAGCCGCCCATCGGCGAGCCATCCTTTTCGAGAATGAACAAGTCGTCGACCTTCTTGGGCTTGACCAGCCGCAGCTTGAGATAAATCGTCTGCCCGCTGATCAGATGGCCCGAGCCGGGCATGACGTTGAGCGTGGTCAAGCCGCCGGCCGCCGCCCGCTTGAAACCCGAGTCGAGCACGTTGATCGAATCGTAAATCCGCACGCCGGGCTGGATCGGCCCGCTGCCGTCGGCGCCTCCCAGGCCGCCGCTGCCGCCGATGTGGCTGTGCGTGTCGACCAGCCCCGGCATGATGATCTTGCCGGCCGCGTCGATCTTCTTGGCCTCGGGGGGTATCTCGACGTCGGCCTCGGGCCCGACGGCGACGATCTTGCCCTTGGCGACGACCAGCGTGCCCTTGTCGATCTCGGGCCCGTCGATCGGAATGATCCTGGCCCCCACGAACGCCAGCGGCTGATCGTCGGCAATCGCCGCCGCGGCCAGCAACACCGTGCCGGCCAGAACCAACAAGCCCGTCACGCGCATCGGGTGTCTCCTCACGGCTGTCGAAATCGAACGAGGCGGGAGCGATTGGCCGGCATTCGGCCTGAGTCTTTGGGCACGAACCCTTGGCGGCCACGATCGCTCCCCAGTATAGTTGGCCGGCAGAGCGACATAAACGGCCCTGGCCAGGGCGTCCAAGCCCCCGCACCATCCCTGCCGCCCAACCACCCGCCGCCGAACAACGAGCGAAAGCAACTTTCATGGCCCGACATATCGCGAAACCCACGGTCATCGAGGCCGCCGGCACGCCCCCCAAGTCGATCGAAGAGTTCATCGGCCGCGTCAACACCGGCACCACGGCGGTGAGCATGGCGCGGATGAAGAGCCCCTGCGGCTGGTCCGAGCCGGGCCAGCACCCCGAGTTCGACGAGTACACCGTCGTGCTGGGCGGCACGCTGCATGTGCGGCTCGCCGAGGGCGAGCTCGACGTGGCGGCCGGCGAAGCCATCGTCATCCCGGCCGGCGAGTGGGTGGCCTACAGCACGCCCGCGCCCGGCGGCGCCGAGTACATCGCCGTCTGCCTGCCCGCCTTCTCGCCGGCGCTGAGTGCATCGCGAGTCGAGCTGACTCGTCTGCTGCCGAAAGGCTGACGATGGATCGCGGCTCTCTTCGGCAACTTGCAATGCTGCCCGAGCAACCGCCGAGGCTCTTGCTGGCATCCCAGCGGCGATCTCAGAATGGTGACCGTCTCTCAGGCGATCACGTTCCAGATCGGCTGGCCGCCGTGGGCGATGGCAAGGGGACGGCCGGTCAAATCGGGCACAGTCATCTGCGGATCGATGCCCAACAGGTGATAGATCGTGGCCACGACGTCGCCGGGCGAGACTGGATCGCGCGTCGGGTAGGCGGCCTGCTTGTCGGTGGCGCCATGGACCGCGCCGGCCTTGACGCCGCCGCCGGCCAACAGGCTGAAGCCGCACTGCGGCCAGTGGTCGCGCCCCGCCTTGGCATTGATCCGCGGGCTGCGGCCCATCTCGCCCATCACCACGACCAGCGTCGAGTCGAGCAGTCCACGATCGTCCAGGTCCTGCATGAGCGCCGGAAACGCCATGTCCAGAATCGGCAGGTTTTCATCCTTGAGCATGCCAAAGTTGTTTTCGTGCATGTCGTACGAGTGGCCGTTGGCGCCGAAGATTTCGGCGTGCACGCTGACGAACGTCACGCCCGCCTCGACCAGGCGGCGGGCAACCAGCAAGCTCGAGCCGCTCAGGTTACGGCCATATCGATCGCGCGTCGTGTCCGATTCCTTCGAGAGGTCGAAGGCGTCGCGCGTCTTGCTGGTCGAAAGCAGCGAATACGCCTGCCGCTCGAACTGGCTCATCGTCTCCACGCGCGGCGAATCATTCATCGCGCGAAAGCCGCGGTCGAGCTGCTCGACAAGCGAGCGCCGTCGGTCGAACCGGTCGACCGTCATCTCCGGCAGCGCGGCCAGCGAGGCGATCAGTCGGCGCGCCGATCGGGCGCACCGGGTCGTAATTCGGCACGCGCGGCTTGCGAGCGAACGTCGGATTGCAGAACGAAAAGAACGGATCGTATTGCTTGCCCAGGTAGCCACCGTAGGGCCCGGGCCGGCGAATCCCCTCGCCCAGCCGGGATAGCAAGGCATGCACACCGCCCCGGGCACGTCCCGCGGGCCGAGCCCCAGGTATTGGCAAATCGCGCCGACGTCGGGCGGGTCGGTGTTCTTGGCGTGGATCTGCGCATTCTCGCCGCCGGTCCAACCGGTGAGCATCGCCAGCGGATTATGCGCGTTGTAGTTGTGCGTCACCGTGCGAATCAGGCTCGCGCGGTGCATCCAGCGGGCCGTCCGCGGCAGGTGTTCGCAAATCGACACGCCCGGCAGCGAAGTCTGAATCGGGCGGAACTCTCCGCGAATCTCCGCCGGGGCCGCGGGCTTCATGTCGAACATGTCCATATGGCTCGGCCCGCCGAGCAGGTTGAACAAGATCACGCTACGGGCCTTGCCCGGCTTCAGCGCGCCCTGCCGGGCCGACGCTTCCAGCAGCCGAGGCATCGTCATGCCGCCAAACAGCGACAGCGCCGCCGACTCGCATCCATTCGCGCCGCGTCAAACCATCGCACATCCGCACGCGCGTTCCCAAGACGCTCAACATGGCATCGGCTCCGCTGTCAGGCTGGCAAGGACGAAGGCGGGATTCTCGTGGCGGGGTTGCCGTAGTGTAGACGAATGCCCCGCGGTTGTCAGCCGCTCGGCGGTCGCGCATCGCCTGCGAATCGCCTGCTTGCCCGGCTGGCGGCCTTCACGGCAGCTCGCGAATCCGCAAATTGCGGAAATCGACCGGCGAGCCTTCCGACTCGAGGCACAAATAACCGCTGGCCGGCTGGCAGCCGGTGCCGCCGGAAACTTCCTGGCCGTTGACCCACAACCGCACTTCGCCGTTGATGGCCCGCACGTAGTAGTGGTTCCACTGATTGACGCCCTTGCTCAACTGCTTGCTCGGAAAGCTGCGCTTGCCGTTGGGCGCCGCCGGCGCAAAGGGGGTCATCTTCGCGTTGCCGGTCGGAAACACGTCGCCGTGCGTCGTGAACCAGTCGGCCTTCTTGCCCGTTTGCTTCTCGTACTTCTCGGTGTAACCGTGGTCGAGCACCTGCACTTCGATTCCCTCGGGCAGCTTGCCCGCGCAAGGCTGTCGAGCGACGCCTGCGAGGCCCACAGGAAAATGCCCGAGTTGCCGGCCGAGCGCAAGTGGCGCCACTCGGCGACCAGCTCGAAATTCACCAGCGGCTGTTTCGAGCGCGTGACGCCGACCGGCTGTCCGGTGCAGTGCACGCCCTCGGCCGTCCAGGTCCACGTTTCCGGATCGCAATTGACGTTCACGAAGTCGTCGCCCCCCAGCGCCGCCAGCCCGGCCCGCTGCCGTCGATCGTGGCCACGGGCAGCGAGGCTTCGTCGGCCAGGCCCGCACGCGCCATTAGCCAGATGGACATGAGGGCGACGAACATCATGCGCGGCAAAACCGAAGTCGACATGGCCCAACTCCTCTGAAAGATTCTGGAACCGCGCCATCGAGTACAACACGTCCGAGCCGCGGAATCAACCCGCGTTTGGCCTGGTTAGGCGGTCCTTCTGAGGATGCCATCGGCAAGGCTCGCGTGTGCCACCGTTGGCTTGTCCAACCGTGCAAATCACCAAATGGCTTGCCAACGAAAGGCACCGCTGGACAAGCCAGCCTTGGCACCCAAAATTCCAAGGCGCGTTGCAGAAGACTTCACTCGAACGGCGTGATCACCGCGGCGGCCAGCGCCAGCGCGGCCGTTTCCACGCGGAGGATCCGCGTGCCCAAACCCACCGCCTGCCAGCCGGCCGCGCGGGCTGCGTCCACTTCCGTCGCCGTAAAGCCCCCCTCGGGCCCGATGGCCAGCGCCGCCACCGGCCGCTCGCCGCAGCCGCGCGAAAACGCCTCGACCACCCCCGCAATGCCCGCCGCTCCCGGCTCGGCGATCAGCCGCAATGCCGCGCCGGCATTCGCTCTCACGTAATCGCCCAGCCCTTCGGGCGCGCCGATTTCCATCAGCCGGTTGCGGCCGCACTGTTTCGAAGCCTCGACGACCGCCCGCCGCAGCCGCTCGACGGCGGCGACGCTTTCGCGAGCCAGCCCACGCTCGGTTGCCAACGGCACCAGCCGCTCGACGCCCAGCTCGACGGCTTTCTCGACCAGCCAGCGCTGCCGCTCGCCTTTCGGCAGAGCCACGCCTAGCGTGATCCGCGCGGCCGCTTCGCGGTCGACGACCGCCTGCGAAAGGATCGCCAGCTCGATCTGGGCGCGGTCGATGCGCTCGACGCGGGCCCGATACTCGCTGCCGCTGCCGTCGAACACCACGATTTCGTCGCCCGCGGCGGCCCGCATGACGTGAGCAAGGTGATGGGCTTCGGCCCCAGCCAGCACGGCCCGCGCACCGTCGACGGGCGAGGCTACGAAATAACGGTCGGCCATCAGACGACGCTCAAACCATTGCCGGCGGATGCTGCGCAAACCGCGTGCCGCTGGCTTTGCCAGTGCTGAAGCTGCCGTTTGATATCGCACTGGCAAAGCCAGTGGCACACGGCTCCAGCACCAGCACAGCCAGTGGCACACGGGGTTTAGCATGACAACCCGCAGCCGCGCGGCGATGCCAGCACCTCGGATTGTCTCATGCGCTAGCAAGAATCTTACCGAAGAAAACAAGGATACGGAACCGTATGCCTCGTTGGTCCAAGCCCGTCCCGCTCTCGCGCGAGAAAGCCATGTACCTAGCCTATTGGGGCCTCGGTTGTGCGCCGTTTCGCGGCAACTTCGACCCGCGGTTTTTCTTCGAGGGGCCCTCGCAGGAAGAAGCCCTGGCGCGGTTGAACTTCCTCGTCGACGAACGGCGCACGCTGGGACTGCTCTTGGGCGAGTCGGGCAGCGGCAAGTCGCAGTTGCTCGAGCAGTTCACCCGACGGCTGGGCCGCATCGGCCGCCAGGTGGTGCTGCTGCAAGCGGCCGGCTCGTCGCTGCGCGAGTTCCTGTGGACGATGGCCAGCCAGTTGGGCGCCGAACCGTCCGGCGACATCGGCGATTTCGCACTGGTGCGGCTGGTGACCGACCACCTGGTGGCCAACCGCTATCAACAGTTGGCCACGATCCTGCTGGTCGACGACGCCGAGCTGGCCGGCGCCGGCGTGCACGACGAGATCATGCGCCTGGCCGAGCTCGACGGCGGCAACCTCGGGCTGACGATCATCCTGGCCGCCCAAAACTCGCGGCTGCACCGCCTGGGACCGCGAATCCTGGAGCTGGCCGACTTGCGCATCGATCTGGACGGCTGGGAGGCCGACGACACGGCGGCCTTCGTCAAGCAAGCCCTGCACGAGGCCGGACGCTCGACCCCCGTTTTCAGCGACGCCGCGCTCGCCTCGCTGCACGACTTCTCCTGCGGCGTCCCGCGGCGCGTCAAGCAACTGGCCGACCTGGCCCTGCTGGCCGGAGCCGGCGACAACCTGGTGCAGATCGAATCGCCCACCGTCGAGAGCGTCTACCGCGAGCTCGGCGTCATCACCACGATGGCCAGGGCGTAGCCAGAACACCAGAGCTCAGCCAGAGCAGGAGATCAGGTCAGCAGCCAGCAGCGCCCTGCCTCCCCGTTCACCTGCTCCCCTGCTCTCGTCTTTCCCCCGGTCCCCTGCTCTAGTTCCCCCCGAGCCACGCGGCTAGAATGGCATGCTCGCGAACGCCGGCTGTCGCGTCCATCCTCGTGCTCGCTTCAAGGTTGCTCTCACGTGTCGAAGGCCGTTGCCGAACCGTCGAATCCGCCACCGGCCGAAGCGGTCGAGCTGAAGGACCCGCTCATTGCGGCCGGGTTGGCCTTTCTCATTCCCGGCCTGGGCCATCTCTATCAGGGGCGCATGGCCAAGGGCTTTTTGTTCCTGGTTTCGATCCTGAGTATCTACTTCTTCGGGCTGGCGCTGAGCGACGGCAAGGCCGTGTATGCCTCGTGGACGCCCGAGGACACGCGCTATTACTACTTGTGCCAGATCTGGGTGGGCCTGCCCGCCCTGCCGGCCTTGTTGCAGAGCTACCTGGTTCGCCACGGCCACGATCCGCTGTTGGGCGGTTTCATGGCGCCGCCGACCAGCATGGCCCAGTTGAACGATTGGTACCGCACGCTCAACGTCTATTTCGACCTGGGCACCGTCTACACCACGATCGCCGGGCTGCTCAATGTGCTGGTGATCTACGACGCCTGGGGCGGACCCTCAATGTACGAAGCCGAAGAAGAACGCAAACGCGCCGAGAAGAAGCGCCAAGAACAAGATCGCGAGTCGGGCCCCGCCGATTCCCCCTAAAAACCACCCGGCCCGCGGGCAAGCACTTGCGGCCCGCGACACCTGCTGCGTTTCCTGAAATCATGTTGCTCGCCCTGCTACCTTTGGCCGCCGTCAACCAGTTGTGGTTCGCGTTGCCGCTGATCGTCGTGATCAGCCTGGTTTATTCGGCTACCCGGCACGAGGCGATGAACGTCATCCTGGCCCACTCGTTGCGGCTGGGCATCATGATCCTGCTGTTCATGATCGTGATCATGGTCGCCCTGGCCTTTCTTTCCTGGCGGCTGTAAGAGCGACCGCATGGTGGCTGCTTGTTAGCGGGCCCCTTCCACGCCCGGCAGGCGCCGGAAGGCATCGCATGCTTCCCACACCAACCCGACGCGCAAGCGAGGGCTCCTCTCGACTCGCCCTCGCTTGCGCGTTGGGTTAGTGATTGCTTAGACGAAAAAGTCCTGCGCCAGCTCCGCGCCCGGCACCACCGAGTACTTTCCGAAATCGCTGACGCCGGCGGACCGCAGCAGTTCTTCGTCGATGAAGAAATTGCCCGTGCACTCGCGGCTGCTGCGGGTAAGGATGGCATGGGCCGCGTCGGCCATGATGTCGGGCTTGCGGCTGTGGCGAATCACTTCGTCGCCGCCCAGCAGGTTTTGCACGGCCGCGGTGGCGATCACGGTCCGCGGCCACACGGCGTTGACGGCCACGCCGCGCGATTTGAACTCCTCGGCCATGCCCAGCACGCACATGCTCATGCCGTACTTGGCCATCGTGTAGGCCACGTGATTTCCGAACCAGCGCGGCTCCATCGACAAGGGGGGCGAGATGTTGAGGATGTGCGCGTTGGCGGCCTTCAACAAGTGCGGCAGGCAGAGCTTCGAGACCAAAAACGTGCCCCGCGTGTTGATACTATGCATCAGGTCGTAGCGCTTCATCGGCGTCTCGAGCGTGCCGGTCAGGCTGATCGCGCTGGCGTTGTTCACCAGGATGTCGATGCCGCCGAACTTCGCCACGGCCTCGTCGACCGCGGCTTGAACCTGCTCCTCGAAGCGGATGTCGGTAATGCAGGCCAGCGCGCGGCCGCCGGCGGCTTCCAGCTCTGCGACGGCCGTGTGGACCGTGCCGTCCAGCTTCGGATGGGGCTCGGCCGTCTTGGCTGCCACGACGACGTTGGCCCCATCACGGGCCGCCCGCAGGCCGATGGCCTTGCCGATGCCGCGGCTGGCGCCGGTGATGAACAGTGTCTTGCCCTGGAGACTTGCCATTGAAGAGACTCCCACCTGGATGAGCGATCTGTCGAGTTGAGCGCCTGGCGACGAATGCCGTTGTTTGAAAGGTCGAACGTGCTCGCGGCGGTCATCGTAATCGATCGATGCGCGGGCTCGCAAATGCCCAACGAGCGTGCGAAACAACCCCGCTGGCTGCCAATCGCTTGAGCAACCGTTACGTCCCTCCCAGCTCGACCGACGAGGTGGCCGCGTTTTCGGCCCGAAACGCTCGGGCGGCCGGGCGGCTCGGGGAGGTTTGACACCTTTTCCTAAGCTGTTTACAGTAAATATGTTGGCGTAGCTGGCAGGTCGCTTTACCTGACGCCCCTAGCGCGCTTTTGACCGGGAGCATCGCGTGGCCGAAAAGGCTTGGAGCGGCGTTTTTCAAGAGGCGACCGACCGCCGCGTGGAGAAGTTCACTGAAAGTGTGAGCTTCGATCGCCGCCTTTATGCGCACGATGTCGCCGCCTCGATCGCGCATGCCCAAATGTTGGCCCACGTCGGCTTGCTCACCGACGACGAATGCCGGCGAATTGAGCAAGCCTTGTGCGACATCCGCCGCGAAGTTGAGCAAGGCCGCTTCGAGTTCAACATCGAGCTCGAAGACATTCACATGCACATCGAACGGGCACTCGTCGAGCGGCTCGGCGAGGTGGGGCGCAAGTTGCACACGGCCCGCAGCCGCAATGACCAGGTCTCGACCGATCTGCGGTTGTGGGTCCGCGAGGCGATCGACCGCATCGACGCGCGGCTGGTGGCCCTGCAGGCCGCCTTCGTGGGTCTGCGCCGAGACCGACGCCGGCTGCATCCTGCCCGCCTATACACACCTGCGCCGGGCCCAACCGGTGCTGGCCGCCCACTATTGGCTGGCCTACTGCGAAAAGTTCGAGCGCGACCGCGACCGGCTGGCCGGCTGCCGCGGGCGGGCCAACGTGCTGCCGCTGGGCGCCGCGGCCGTGGCAGGCACGAGCTTGCCGATCGATCGCCAGGAGGTCGCCCGGCGGCTGGGCTTCGAGGGCGTGGCGGCCAACAGCATCGACGTTTCGAGCGATCGCGATTTCGTGGTCGAGTTCGCCTTTTGCCTGTCGATGGTGGCCGAGCACCTCAGCACCTGGGCCGAAGAGTGGATCATCTGGTCCACCGACGAATTCAACTTTCTTCGCCTGCCGCAAGCATTTTGCACCGGCTCGTCGATCATGCCGCAGAAAGTTAATCCCGACGTGCTCGAATTGATCCGCGGCAAGACGGCCCGCGTGGTCGGCAACCTGACGGCCCTGCTGGTGCTCATCAAGGGCTTGCCGCTGGCCTACAACCGCGACCTGCAAGAAGACAAGGAGCGGATATTCGACTCGTTCGACACGGTCGATGCATCGCTCGAGCTGGCCGCGGCGCTGGTCGCCGCCGCCGAGCTGAACCGCGAGCAGATCGCCGCCACGCTCGACGACGGCCACCTGGACGCCACCACGCTGATGGAAAGCCTGATCCGCCGGGGCATCGCCCAGCGCACGGCCCACGGCATCGTCGGCAAGCTCGTGCGCAAGGCGCTCGATCGCGGCGTGCGGCTCGACCAACTGTCGCTCGACGAGTTCCGCGCCGTCGAGCCCTCGCTCGACGAAAGCGTTTTCGACGTGCTCGGCAGCGCGCGGGCCGTCGATGCGTTCACCAGCCACGGCTCGACCGGGCCCGACCAGGTCGCCGGGCAACTCAGCCATTGGAAACAGAAGCTCGAGCAGGCCTTGCAGCCGCGCTCGGGCGTAGGCAGCTCTTGAACGACCTTCCCATGCGAGCAGCGGCCGCCATGCAACATCGCCTTCGCAACCTGAACGTCCTATTGCTTTGTCGACGCCAAGGATACGGGCGCCACTGCTGGCTTGTCCAGCAGTGCGTTGGCGTCGCGGTAAGTCTGAACCGAAAATCTGGCTTTGACAGAGCACTAATGGCCATCCTGTTGGGCGCCTTGGCCGTCATGCTGGCCACGAGCGCGCCGTGCCGTGCCGCCCAGGCCGCCGCCGAACCGGCCGAACGCCCGCCGCCGAAATGCCGGCCGAGGAGCCCGCCGCCGACGCCATGCCGGCCGAGGAGCCAGGCACCGACGCCATGCCCGAAGAAGAGCCGGCGCCGGCCGACGAGGGCATCCCGCTCGACGAAGCCCCCAAGGAAGAAAAGCCCAGGCCCGCGCGGCGCGCCAAGCCCGAGGCCGAGCCGGAAGAGACCCCATCCGCCGAGCCCAGCGATCCGGCCGTGCTGGCCGTGCTCGAATCGCACCCCACCACGCCCGCCGAGCTGTTGAGGGCGATCAACATCCTGGTCGACTTGGACCAGGCCGAGCTGGCCAAGCCGTACGTCGACACGCTGGTGGCGGAAAAACTCGACCCGGCCGCCAAGGCCGCCCTGGCCGAGCGCGTCCACTCGGCCACGCTGATCAAATTGGCGCACGATCCGAAACTCGGAGCGCTGCTGGGCCCGTACGTCGACGACCTGCTCAAGTCGGCCGAAGCATTTCGCCGCGACCCCGCCCGGCTGGCCGCCTGGGCCAAAGCGCTGAGCGACCTCGATCCCAACGCCCGCGCGCAGGCCGCCTTCGCGCTATTGCGGGCCCGCGAAGCGGCCGTCGCGCCGCTCGTGGCGATTCTGGCCGACCCCAAGCGGCGCGGCTGCATTTCCGGCCGCCAAAGACGTGCTGGCCGAGCTCGGCGAATACGCCGTGGCGCCGCTGGTGGGCGTGCTCGAATCGCCCGACGCGGCGCTGAAGACCCAAGTCGTCGAAGTGCTCGGCCGGCTGCGCGCTCCCGAGGCCGCCGCGCCGCTGTTGGCTCAACGGATCTCGCCGGCCAGCACTCCGCAGTTGCGGGCCACGGCCGCCTGGGCGCTCGAAGCGCACCAGCGGCGAAGCGCCCAGCGGGCCCGAAGCCGTGCGGCTGCTGGAATATGCCGCTCGGCGAGCGCTCGCCCAATCGCGCGGCGACAGCGACGGCCCGCAAACCCCGGTGGCCATCTGGCATTGGAACGGCAAGCGGCACCAGAGCATGCCGCTCTACTACGATCCCAGCGGCGCGGCGCTGGCAGAGGCCACGCGCCTGGCGCGCGAGCTCTATCGGCTCGACCCCCAGCAGCCCGAGCGGCGCCGGCTCTACCTGACCGCCCTGCTGCAAGGCGCGAAAGTGCGCGGCGGGCTCGATAAGCCGTTGGCCAAGGGCACGGGCACGGCTTACTCAATCGCGGCTTACTTCGGCCCGAGCGTCGTCGAAGATTTGCTCGTGCACGCCATGACCGATGGCGACTACGGCGCGGCGGCGGCCGCGGCCCAAATCCTGGGCGACGTCGGAAGCCCCGCCATGCTCGTGCGCGGCGGCGGCGCGCAAAGCCCCCTGGTGCTGGCGGCCCAAAGCCCCGATCGGCGGCTGCGGTTCGCGGCCGTGGGCGCGATCATGCTGCTCAACCCAACACAGCCGTTCGCCGGTTCCAGCCAGGTGACCGACGCGCTCGGTTATTTCGCCGCCTCCTACGGCACGGCCCGCATCCTCATCATTCACCCGCTGATCGAAGAAGCCCAAAAGCTCGCCGGGCTGGCAGCCGGCCTGGGCTACGAGGCCGACGTCGCCACCAACGGCCGCCGCGGCTTCGAGCTGGCGGTCCACTCGCCCGACTACGAGCTGGCGCTGGTCCATTCGCGCATCGAGCGGCCAAGCATCGACGAGTTCATGACCCAGTTGCGCCGCGACCGCCGCACGAACCTGCTGCCCGTGGGCCTGATCGCGCCGCTGGAAGAGCTGGAGCGGATCGAAAACTTCGCCCGCAGCGTGCCGCGGACCGAGGTTTTCCTGCAGCCGCAAAACGACGACGAGATGAAGCTGTTCGTCGGCGAGGTCCTGGCGCGATCGAAGCGCTGGCACGTGCCGGCCGAAGAGCGGCTGGCCGAAGCCGCCGCGGCCGTCGACTGGCTGACGCAACTGGCCGACCGCCCGCAAAAAGCATTCGACGTGCGCCGCGAGGAGCCGGCCATCGTCCAGGCCCTGGCCTCGCCGCCGTTGACGCCCAAGGCCGCTTCGCTGTTGGGCCGTTTGGGCACCGCCAACGCGCAGCACAACCTGGTCGACCTGGCCGATCTGGAGACCCAGCCGCTGGCCACGCGCCAGGCGGCCGCGGCGGCCTTCGCCACCTCGACCGCCCGCTATGGCCTGCTGCTGACCACGGGCGAAATCCTCCATCAATACGAGTTGTACAACGCCAACGCCGGCCGCGATGCCGATACCCACGCCGTGCTATCCACCATCCTCGACGCCATCGAGCACCACAAAGGCTCGCTGGCCGGCTCCTGACATGACATTCCCGGCGCCGCCAAAAGCGCGCCGCCCCGCGACCTCGCCCTGCGTCCCACCCATGAGCAACTCGCTGCGTGCCTTCGAGCAGAATGAGTCGGGCCCGCCGATCCCGGGCTTGATCGGCTCGGGTCCGGCCATGCAGAAGGTCTTTCGCCTGACGCGGCAGGTCGCCCGCTCCAACGCCTCGGTGCTGCTGCTGGGCGAAACCGGCACCGGCAAGGAGCTGGTGGCCAAGGCCGTGCATCAGACGAGCGGCCGCGCCAGCGGACCCTTCGTGCGCGTCAATTGCGGCGCGCTCAGCGAGAGCCTGCTCGAAAGCGAGTTGTTCGGCCACGTCCGCGGATCGTTCACCGGCGCGATCGCCAACCGCACCGGCCGCTTCGAGGCCGCCCACACCGGCACGATCTTTCTCGATGAAATCAACTCCACCACCCCCAAGTTGCAAGTGAAGCTGCTGCGGCGTCTTGCAGGAGCGCGAGTTCGAGCGCGTCGGCGACACGCAAACCGTGCGCGTCGACACCCGCGTCGTGGCCGCCAGCAACCGCGACCTGATGGCCGAAATCGAAGCCGAGCGGTTCCGCGAAGACCTCTACTACCGGCTCAACGTGGTGCCGATCCAGTTGCCCCCCTTGCGCGAGCGGCCCGAGGACATTGCCGAGTTGATCGGTCATTTCCTCACCGTCTACAATGAAGAAAATGACCGCTACGTGATGCACATCGAGCCCAAGGCCCTGGCCGCCTTGCAAAGCTACCACTGGCCCGGCAACGTTCGCGAGCTGCAAAACTACGTCGAGCGGGCCGTCGTCATGGCCACCGGCGACGAGCTGACCTGCGACCTGCTGCCCGAGGCCGTGCTGGGCGGCCCCAAGGCGCGCACCAGCAGCCGCCCGCGCACCGTCGACCTCGAGACGCTCACCTTCGAGCTGGTGCAACAGGGCCTGGCTTCGGCCAGCCCGCAAGAGGACAATCTGCATGCCAAGGTGGTCAACCGCGTCGAGCGCGAGCTGATCGCCCAGGTCATGACCTCCTGCGACAGCGTGCAGACCAAGGCGGCCACGAAGCTGGGCATCAACCGCAACACGCTGCACAAGAAGCTCAAGGAATACGGCCTCGACGGCGAAGCCTGAGGCCGGCCCAAGATTCGCCCGCTCTCAAAGCGCTATCGGTCCCGACGCCATGGCGTCGCACGCCCATGACATCGTTCATCTCCGGCATCAGCCTGACTTGCTTTGCCGCCAGCTACGCCGTGGCCTGGCTGCTCGAGGTGGCGCACCTTTATTGGCACACCGCCTCGCGGCAATTGCTGATGCTCGGCTTCGTCGGCGCGGGCCTGCTGGCCCACACGCTCTATCTCGGCTATCGCGTGGCCGAAAACGCCAACTCGCCGCTGGCCAGCGGCTTCGACTGGTGCCTGGTGGCCGCCTGGCTGCTGGTGGTCGCCTATTTGTACCTGGCCTACTACCATCCGCGCGCCGAGCTCGGCCTGATGATGCTCCCCTTGGCGCTGGGACTGGTGGGCGGGGCCTACCTGGCCGATCGCACGCCCTTCGCGCCGAGCCGGCGCTGCGGCTGTGGGGCGCCGTGCATGGCGTGGCCCTGCTGGTGGGCACGCTGGCCGTGATGGTCGGATTCGTCGCCGGCATTTTGTATCTCGTGCAGGCCCGGCGGCTGAAGCGAAAACTGCCGCCGATGAGCGCGCTGCGGCTGCCGAGTCTCGAATGGCTGGAAAAAGTGAACAGCCGCGCGATCGTCATTTCGGTCCTGGCCGTCGGCATCGGCTTTCTGGCCGGCATCATTCTCAACGTCGGCGACCGCGAGCGGGCCGAGGGCCTGCCCTGGAGCGACCCAGTGATCTGGAGCTCGGGCCTGATGTTGGCCTGGCTCGTGGCGGCGGCCATCTTCAACGGCGTCTATCGCCCCGCGCGCCGCGGCCGCAAGGTCGCCTATCTGACCGTCGTCAGCTTCGCCTTCCTGGTCCTGGCCCTGGCCGTGCTGCTGTTGGTCGACACCCAACACAGCGGCCAAAAGCAAGCCGTCCCGCAAGTTGGCATGGCACGTTTGCCCGTTGCGTCATCGGGTGGCACTGGCATCTTGCCAGTGCAGCGCATGCCGTCGCGCGACCTCGCACCGACGCGCCCTTGCTGGGTGGCACTGGCATCTTGCCAGTGTATGACCTCACTTGACACGCAAACAGCACTGGCGGGGCACCACTGCCACCCAAGCATGCGGCCTTCGATCCTGGGAGGCCGGTCATGAAGGTGCAAATGATCGGCTGCAACCATCATCACTCGTCGGTGGCCGTGCGCGAGCGGTTGGCGTTCAGCCCGGCCCAGGTCGGCGAGGCTCTCGCCTCGCTTCGCGAGCGGTTCCCCGCGGCCGAGGCCGTGCTGTTGTCGACCTGCAACCGCGTGGAAATCTACACGGCCAGCGAGCTGCCCGACGGCGGGCCGAGCCACGAGCAGGTGGCCCAGTTCATGGCCGACTTCCACCGCGTGCCGATGGTTGAAATCTTCGACGAGCTGTTCGAACGGACCGGCGAAGATGCCGTGCGCCACCTGTTCACCGTGGCCGCCAGCCTCGACAGCATGGTCGTCGGCGAGCCGCAAATCCTCTCGCAAGTAAAGCAGGCCTACGAGCTGGCCAAGGACCGCCAGAGCACCGGCCCCCTCACGCACAGCATCTTCCAGGCCGCCGTGCGCGTGGCCCGCCGCGTGACCAGCGAAACCACGCTGCACCAGCGCCGCGTCAGCATCCCCAGCGTGGCGGTAGGCGACTTCGCCAGCCAGATCTTCGAACGTTTCGACGACAAGCAAATCGTCGTCATCGGTGCCGGCGAGATGGCCGAGGAAACCCTCCGCTACCTGCAGGATCAGGGCGCCCATCGCGTGACGGTCGTCAATCGCAACCAGGAGCGGGCTGCCCAACTGGCCGAGCGCTGGCGCGGCCGCGCCGAGCCGTGGGAGAAGCTGCACGAGCTGCTCGTCGAGGCCGACCTGGTGATCAGCACCACCGGCGCCAGCCAGCCGGTCGTCACCCGCGAGGCGTTCCAGCAGATCGAAACGGCCCGATACCAGCGGCCGCTGTTCGTGCTCGACCTGGCCATTCCCCGCGACTTCGAGCCGGCCGTGGGCGACTTCCTGGGCGTCTATCTCTACACGCTCGACGACCTGGAAGCCGCCTGTCAGCGCAACCGCCGCGACCGCGACCGCGAGCTGCCCGCGGCCATCCACATCGTCGAACAAGAGACGGCCCGCTTCATGGCCGACCTGCACCATCGGGCCACCGCGCCGATCATCAAGCGACTTGCGCGAAGGCTGGCAGCAGCCGAAGGACGACGAGCTGCGCCGGCTCTTCAACAAGCTGCCCGAGCTCGACGAAAAAGCCCGCGGCGAGATCGAGCAATCGTTCGAGCGGCTGGTGAACAAGCTGTTGCACCCGCCCTTGGAATCGTTGCGCAGCGAAGCCGAAAAAGGCCCGCCCCACGGCCTGCTCGACGCGCTGAAGCGGTTGTTTCAGTTACGGGATTGAGTACGTTTGGTGAGTGAACAAACCATGGCACGCACCGTTGGCATCCTGTTGTTCGATGACGTCGAAGTGCTCGACTTCGCCGGGCCGTTCGAGGTTTTTTCCGTGGCCGGCAAGCGGGCCGACGGCGCGTTCGACGTGTTCACCGTCGGCGAAAAGCCGGGCCCGATCACGGCCCGCAACGGATTGAGCGTCAATCCGCGCTACAGCTTTGCCGACGCGCCGCCGATCAACGTCCTGCTGGTGCCCGGCGGCCAGGGCACCCGGCCGTTGCTCGACAACGCGGCCGTGATCGAGTGGATTCGCGCGGGGCGCAGGCGGCCGAGTTCGTGCTCTCGGTCTGCACCGGTTCGCTGCTGCTGGCCAAGGCCGGATTGCTCGACGGCCTGTCGGCCACCACGCATCACTTGGCGCTCGGCGAGTTGCGGGCACAGGCGCCAGGACCACGGTGCTGGCCGAGCCGCGCGTCGTCGACAACGGCCGCGTCGTCACCAGCGCCGGCGTGGCGGCCGGCATCGACATGGCCTTCCACATGATCGCCCGCCTGCTGGGCCGCGAAGCCGCCGAGACAACCGCGAAGTACATCGAGTACCCCTGGCCGCGCGATTAAAACGCCGGCGCGCTACACCTGCGTCGAACCCAGCAAATTCCCGCCCAAGGTCGGGTGGCCGATTCGCTTGTCGCCCACGACGTTGATCACGGCCGGCTTGCCGCTCGCCAGCGCCCGCCGCAGGGCCGGCACGATCTCGTCGGGCTTCTCCACGTGCTCGCCGTGGCAGCCCAGCTCCTGGAAGATCTTGTCGTAGCGAATGCCCGGGATCATGTCGAACGGGTCGGTGCGGTCTTTCAACAGCGGCATCTGCTCGAAGCTCGGCCCCCAGGAGCTGTTGTTCCACAGCACCACAACCAGCGGAATGCCGTACTTCGCGGCCGTCTCCATGTCCCAGCCGCCGATGCCGATGCCGCCGTCGCCCACCACCGCCACCACCTGCTTGCCCGGGCGGGCCAACTGGGCGCCGATCGCCATCCCCACGCCGTGCCCCACCGGCGCCAGCGGCCCCGCGTCGACGATCTGGCCCGGGAACCGCGCCGTCCACCAGTGGCTGATGTAGCCCGAAAGCGTAAAGCTGTCGATCACGATCGTGGCATCCTTGTCGACCACGCTCACCAGGTCGCCGATCAGCCGGTCGGGGTGGATCGGCGACTCGTTGCGGACTTTTTCGGTGCGCTCGCGGACCATGTTGCGGAAGTTGTCGCGGGCCTTGCCGACTTCCTCCAGCCAGGCGGCGTTCTTGTTGGGCCCAAAGTCTTTCTTCCGCGCTTTGACCGCATCGATCAGTTGCCGCAGCGTCAGCTTCGGGTCGCCGACGATCGCCACTTCGGCCGGCACCTGCCAGCCGACGCGCAACGGCGTGGCGTCAATCTGCACGAACTTGGCGTTGCCGTTCCAGGTGGGAGGCTGGCCGAACTTTTCGCCGCTCCAGAAACGAAAGCCGACGGCGATCACCAGGTCGGCCCGGCCGGTAAACGGTTTTTTCCAGGCCCCCTGCACCGCCAGCGGCTGGTCCTCGCTCATCGCCCCGTGCCCCGCGCGGCGCGTGTAAACCGGCGTCCGCGTCAGCTCGGCCAGCTCGGCCAGCTCGGCGCGGCCTTCGACCAGAAGATGCCGTCGCCGCCCACCAGCAGCGGCCGCTCGGCGCGGGCCAGCATTTCCACCGTCCGCTCGATCGCCCGCGGATCGCCCTGTGAGCGCAGTTCGTCGGGATCGTACACCTTGGCCCCTGGCACCTGGTCGACTTCGTCCTCCTGGTGATAAAGGATGTTCGTCGGCAGCTCGATCACCGACACGCCCTGCGGCGGCGCGATCGCCTCGCGAAACGCCTGCCGCACGTCGAACGAAATCCGGTACCAGTCGAGCACGCGATGCGTGAATTTGCTGAAGCTGCCGCAGATCTCCGTGCCGTACGCTTCCTGGAACGAGCCCAACCCGTCTTCGCCAAAGGGGTGTTGCCCCGACAGGCACACCACGGCGCTGCCGGTCAGCCCGGCCACGCATAAGCCAGTGACGGCGTTGGTCAGCCCGCAGCCGGCCGTGACGCAGCACACGCCCGGCGTGCCGGTGGTGCGGGCCCAGGCGTCGGCCGCGTAGGCCGTGGCCTGCTCGTGGCGCATGTGGATCAGCTTGATGCCCAGCTCGCGGATGTTGGCCAGGATCGGAAACAGATGGCCGCCATTGATGGCGAACAAATACTTCACCTTTTGCTCGCCCAACACCCGGGCCACGAGCGTACCGCCATCGACGACAGCCATGAAAGAATCTCCTTCGACGGAAGCGGGCGGGGGCAAATGGAAGGGACCCGCCCAAGAAGCTTCAAATCTATCGCCCGGCCCGGCGGCCGGCAAGAATGAGGCGTTTTCTCCAGGTCCGGCCGGCCCTCGCCGAGCGATCAATTGACTTTCCCAATCCACCGGCTCCACAATGAAGGCGCCGCCCCCGGGCGATGGGCACATCTCTGTCGCGGAACACATAAGGAGCAGGCCATGAGATCGCGATCGTCTTTCGTTCGTCGCTACGGCCGCGCGGCCGCGGTGTTCGGTTTCTGCACGCTGCTCCCGCTGGCCCTGACGAGCGCGGCAAAGTCCGCGCGGGCCGGCGACCTGCCGCGCTACAAGCTCAAGCCTGGCATGGAGCTGGTCTATCACTCGACCGATGCGCCCAAGGAATCGGAAGACGACAAGCCGACTTCGTACTACACCTTCGAGTGGACGGTCGACGTCGTGCGGCCCGCCGACAATGGCGGCTGGCGGCTGCTGGTGCGTGAGAAGATGACGAGCGTCTACAAGAACCAAGGCAAGGAGACGAAGCGCGATCGCACCTCGCAGTGCTACGTCGACGTCGACGCCGAAGGCCGTATGAGCGAAAACCGCTCGGTCAAGTACAACAACCCGGCCAGCGAGCTGTTTCCGCCGCTGGCGCACGACGAGGCCAGTCTGGCCGCCGGCTGGCAATCGCACGTGACGCTCGACGACAAGACGCGCTCGTTCACCGCGCCCGACAAGGCGCCCGCCGAAGGCACCTCGACGTGGCGGCTCGTCGAAATCCCCCACGGCGCCCTCGACCCGATCTACGAGCTCTCGACCGTGCGCGACTACACGTTCGACGCCGCGCGCGGGCTGGTGACCAAATTCGTCAGCACGTACAAGCAAGGCTGGCCGGCCAGCCGCAAGGGCGAAACGACCGTGCGCAGCGCCGAGCTGGCCGACACCCGCGAGCTGCCTGCCGACGAGCTGGCGGCGCTGGCGGCCGAAAGCGACCGGTTCTTCGCCGCCTGCGACGCGGCTGACGAGTTGACCGACCGGGCCAGCCAGGATTTCGCCCACACCGCCGAGCTGTTCGACCAGGCCGAAGCCAAACTCAAGGAGCTCGACGGCAAGCTGACCGTCGAGGCCCTGAAAGGCGCGCTCGAGGAAAAGCTCGCCTCGCTCGTCCGTTCGCGCAGCTATGAGATCGAGTCGGCCGAAAAATTCGGCAAGCAAATCGGCCAGCCGTCGCCCGACTGGGAAACGACCGACCTGGAAGGCAGCCCGCGCAAACTGACCGACTATCGCGGCAAGGTCGTGCTGTTGGACTTCTGGTATCGCGGCTGCGGCTGGTGCATCCGCTCGATGCCGCAGCTCAAGCAGTTGGCGGCCGACTTCGACGGCCAGCCGTTCGCGCTGCTGGGCATGAACAACGACCGCAAGCTGGACGACGCCCACTTCGTGATCGACACCATGAAGCTGCCGTACGAAAACCTGCGAAACGGTCCCCACGACGACAACGCGATCAACAAGAAGTACGAGATCAACGGCTGGCCGACCTTGGTGATCCTCGACGGCAAAGGGGTCATCCGCCACATCCACGTCGGCTATTCGCCCACCTTGCGCGAAGACCTGGCCGCCAAAATCCGCGAGCTGCTGGCGGAAAAGTAGGCCGGCAGGGCGGAGGCTGCTGGCCGGAGGGATCGACGTTTTCACAACGTCCGCGGGGTGCCACTCCACGCCGTTAACCTTTGCTTGCCTGGCGTTTATCGGTGGCACTGGCGTCTCGCCAGTGCAAGGCGGCGCCATGGAATGCGCTGCACTGGCAAGATGCCAGTGCCACCCGAGAATGTCGCGTTTAACGGCGTTCGGTGCCACTGCTGGCTTGTCTAGCAGTGCGGAACCACGGGTCGGAAAGCTACCCTTGGCACCCGACAAGACAGGATAGGCATTACAATCGCGCTCGCGTAAGCCGCGCTGCGCGCTTCCGGCCTACCGCCCCTCGATCGCGAACACCCGCGCGGGCCCGCCGCTGCCGGTTTCGATCTTCATCGGCGCTACGAACAGCGTGAACCCGCCCGCCGGCAACTTTTCGAGCCGGGCCAGGTTTTCCAGTCCCCAGCGGCCGGCCTTGCCCAGCACGTGGTGCACGGGAAAGTCGCGCGACAGCCCGTGGTCGACGCTCAAGGTGTCGATGCCCAGCCCGCGGACTTTCCGCTCGTCGACGAGAAACGTCGCCGCCTCGGCCGAAATGCCGGGAAAGTGCATGCGGCCCATCACGTCCTGGTTGCGATAGCGTGTGGCATTCGGCCAGAACTTGCCCCAGCCGGTCCGCACCAGCACGATCGCCCCGGCTGGGATCGGCCCGTGCTCTTCCTCAAAATGCTTGACGTCGTCCAGCGATAGCCGATAGTCGGCATCGGACGAGCAGGCCGGCTCGACGTCGATCACCACGCCGGGCCCGAACAGTTGCGTCGGCTCGAGTTGGTCAACGCTCGGCCGGTCGCGCTCAAAGTGGTTGGGTGCGTCGAGATGCGTGCCCAGGTGCTCGGGCGAGGCAAAGGCCTTGGACAACACGCCGTCGCGCTCGAGCGTGGCGATCGTGTGCAGCTCGAACGGCTTGTAGTTTTCGCCGGGCCAGTAGACGCCGCCCGCCGAAAGCGGCCACGACAAGTCGACGATCGTCAGCCGCCCCGCGGCCAGATCGTCGAGCGTCGCCGGGCGCTCGTCACCCGGGCCACGGTGTGCACGACCGGCTTGGCGGGCGACTTCGAAGCCAATTCCATCGACACGTTCAGCAGCACGCCAGCGCCCAGTGCCAGCAAGGCCAACAACCATCGTCGCATCGTCCCGATTCTCCCTCGAATCCTCGAAAAATCACGAAGCGGCCGGCGGCATCGCCCGGTTTGGCCGCCATCCTGAAATCTTAGCTCGACGAGCCCCCCGGAGCGACCCGCGCCGGCCGGCAGAACGGACAAGCCGAACCGCTGGCGCAGACTTTGCCGGTTGCGCCGCCGCGGCGGCAGCATCGCTGGCGCCTGCCGCCAAGGCTTGCCGAGTCGAGGTAAGCTAGTTGACGGATAGCGCGCCGAACGTCAAGATTCCGTATTGGCGATTGGCGCTGGAATTGCACGCGGGACCGCCGAGCGGCCGGCGCGGCATGCCGGCGCCCCGGTGGGCCGCGCTTGGGCGTCAGCAGCGCGCGTCACGCTTCCCCGCAACACGGTCTATTGGAAAGGGTATTCGTATCGACCGCAACCAAAGGATCAACGAGCAGATCCGCATCTCACCCGTCCGAGTCATTACCGCCGATGGCGAGTTGCTTGGCATTCTGAACACCGACGAAGCGCTCGCCAAGGCGCGCGAGGCCGATCTCGATCTGGTCGAGGTGGCTCCCAACGAGCGCCCGCCCGTCTGCCGGATCATGGACTATGGCAAGTTCAAGTACCAGCAGCGCAAGCGGCAGGCCAAGGGCCACACGCACCAGAGCAAGATCAAGGAAATCCGCGTCCGCCCCAAGACCGGCGAGCACGACATCGGTTTCAAGCTGAACCAGGCCCGCACCTTCTTGCAGCACAAGGACAAGGTGATCGTGTCGGTCATTTTCCGCGGCCGCGAGATGGCCCACATCGAAGAGGGCCGCAAAGTGATCGACCACGTCATCAAGGAACTCGAAGAGGTCGGCAAGGTCGAGGCTCCTCCCTCGCACCAGGGCAAGCGCATCGTCTGCATCCTGGCGCCCCGGTGACCGCCGCCGCCGCCCACCGCCGAGCCCGCGCCGCGCGAATTTCGCGATCGGCCCTGTTCCGGCTGCCGCTGGTCGCCGCCGCCCTGCTGGCCAGCGCATGCCAGGCCGCCGACGCGCCCCGCTGCGCATCGCCTGGGTCGACAACCTACTGGCGATCGAGGCCGCCGCCGGACAGCCCGCCATCCCGGGCGGCAAGCTCACGGTCAACTATCTCGAAGCCTATTGTCGGCCGGGCTCGACCGACCGCGACTGGCACGACACCGTCATCAAGCACACGACGCGGCTCGTCTCGGCCGATGACGAGCAAGAGTCCCTGGTGCTCGAGTGCCGGCTGGCCGACGGCGTGGTCGTTCGTCACGAGATCACGGCCGAAAGCGACGCGGTCAACTTTCGCCTCACCGCCCACAATCCGACCGAAAAGGCCAGCGAGGCCGCCTGGGCTCAGCCTTGCATCCGCGTGGCCGGCTTCACCGGACGCACGCAAGAGACTTATCTGCCGCGGTGCTTCGTGGTGCTCGAGGGCCGGGTCGCCCGGCTGCCGACCGAGCCCTGGGCCACGCAGGCCCGCTACACTCCCGGTCAGGTGTACGCGGCGCCGGGCATCGATCGCAACGACGTCAACCCGCGGCCGCTGAGCGCGCTGGTGCCCAGCCACGGCTTGATCGGCTGCACGTCGGCCGACGGCCGCTGGACGATGGCCTCGGCCTGGGAGCCCTACCAGGAGTTGTTCCAGGGCGTGATCACCTGCGTTCACAGCGACTTCCGCATCGGCGGCCTGGCGCCCGGCGAAACCAAGCCCATCCGCGGCAAGATCTATCTCACCCGCCAGTCGCCCGAAGCCGTGCTCAAGCGCTACGAGCACGACTTCCCGGCCAAGCGTTAGCGCAACCGGCGGCGCCCTGTTTCCGTGAGCCCCCGGCGTGAGCCCGCGGACGCAAAGCACCTCGCGGCGCCCCTCAATCGCTTGCACTCGGGGCGTGGCGCCATCGTGCGTTTTTCGCCTGGCAAAATCCCCTTTCGCCGCCCTGGGTTTCCTCTATAATGACGGATTCAGATTCCCTCGGACCTCGATTGTCCCTTCGACCCGGCGTCACCCCAGCCATGCCAAAGCAAAAAACTCACAAGGGCGTCAAGAAGCGGTTTCGCGTCACGGCCAAGGGCAAGGTGAAGCATCGCCAGGCCGGCACCAGCCATTTGGCCGCCCGCAAGACCCACAAGCGCAAGCGCCTGCTGCGCGGCACCAAGGTCTTGGACAAGCAGTTCACCGAGCAGATCGTCACCATGCTGGCCGGCAACAGCTACTAACCGGGCACGGGAGACGCATTCGTCAGCCAACGTCACGCACGCGGGCGGTACAACGCCTGCCCGACTTTTTTTGGGCGGGGGCCTGGACGTGCGAGCGAGAGCCAGTAAAGGCAGACTGCCATGAGAACGACCAAAGGTGCCGCGCAACCAGGCGAAAAAGCGGCTGTTCAAGAAGGTCAAAGGCTATCGGGGCGGCCGCGGCGGCCTGCTCCGCACCGCCAAGGAAACGCTCGTCCGCGCCGGCGTTTACGCCTTTCGCGATCGCCGCGTCCGCAAGCGCGAGTTCCGCAAGCTGTGGATCATCCGCATCAACGCCGCGGTGCGCGAGCGCGGCCTGCGCTATAGCGAGTTCATCCACGGCCTGGAAAAAGCCAACCTGGGCCTCGACCGCAAGTCGCTCTCGGAGATGGCGATCCACGACCCGGCCGGCTTCGACGCCGTCGTCGAACGCGTCAAAGCGGCGCTGGCGGCCTGACGCGGCACAAGCGGGCGACGCAAGATGACCGTGTGCCACTGGCTCTGCCAGTGCCGCGCTTCGCTGCTTTGAAATGCGCAGGGGTATTCCTCTACAATCCGCTCATTATGGCGCTCGCTGAATTCCTGGCTGACGTCGATGCTTTCGTCGCCGATGCAAAGCAAGCCTTCGACACCGCGGAGGATGCTGCCTCCCTGGAAGCCGCGCGCGTCGAATTCCTGGGCGCCAAGAGCGGCCGGCTGAAGGCGGTGCAAAAAGGGCTCGGGGCGATCGAGCCGATCGACAAACCCGCGGCGGGCAAACGCCTGAATTCCGCCAAGGCGGAAATCCAACACATCTACGCATCCGCACAATTGCGCGTCTCGTCTCAATTGACGGCAAGTGCGACAGTCTCGCCACCTTTCGATCCCACGCTGCCCGGCAAGCGGCTTCGCCTGGGCCACGTCCACCCGCTCACCCAGACCATCGAAGAATTGAAGGACATCATGGGGCGTCTCGGCTTTAGCGTGGCCGGCGGACCCGAGATTGAAGACGAGCGGCACAATTTCGAGGCCCTGAACATCCCCGCCTCGCACCCGGCCCGCGACCCCTTGGAGAATTTCTATCTCTCCACGGCGCAGAAAACCGCCGGCGCGGCCGCGCCCCTCTTGTTGCGCAGCCAGACCAGCACGGTGCAGATTCGCGTCATGGAAAGCACGCCGCCGCCGGTGCGCGTGATCGCCTTGGGGCGCGTTTATCGCCCCGACACGGCCGACGCCACCCACTACCCGATGTTCCACCAGATCGAGGGCCTGCTGGTCGATCGCCGCGTGACGATGGCCGACTTGAAGAGTGTGTTGCGGCTGTTCGCCCGCAGCTTCTTGGGGGGCGACGTGCACATTCGCTTCCGGCCCTCGTTCTTCCCGTTCACCGAGCCCAGCGTCGAGGTGGACATGAGCTGGCACGACCGGGGCGCCGGCGGGGCCATCCGCTGGATCGAGATGGGCGGAGCCGGCATGGTCGATCCCAACGTGCTGGCGGCCGTCGGATACGACCCCGAGGAAGTCACGGGCTTCGCCTTCGGCATCGGAGTCGAGCGCGTCTGCGCCCGCCGCCACGCCGTCTCCGACATCCGCGAGTTCTACAAGAACGACGTCCGCTTCTTGAGGCAGTTTTAGGCGAGGCCGGAGGCGGGAGGCCGGAGGCCGGAGGAAAACAGAACAGAAAAACATGGCGAGCCCCGGGGCGTGAGCCCGGGGATGCACTGCCCCGCGCGGGCCGACAAAGCCACCTCCCGTGTGCCACTGGCTCTGCCAGTGCTGTACGATCGAAAACCGAGCGCGCACGTGCGAAGCCCGTGCCACTCGATACACGAAACGATGCTACCCTTGTTCCCAGCGAATTGCCGATGCTGATCTCCTGGAACTGGCTCAACGAGTACGTGAAGCTCGACGTCACGCCGGCCGAACTGGCCGAGCGGCTGATGATGGCCGGCCTCAACCACGAAGACACCCACGCGGTGGGCGACGACCTGGCCATCAATCTCGAAGTGACCAGCAACCGCCCCGACTGCCTGGGCCACGTCGGCATTGCCCGCGAAGCAGCCGTGCTCTTCGACCGTCCGCTGACGATACCCAAGGCCCAGCCGCGCTCCGGCGCTCCGCGCGTGGCTGAGCTGACGCAGGTCCGCGTCGACAATCCCCGCGAGTGCCCGCGCTACACGGCCCGCGTGGTGCGCGGAGTCAAGGTCGGGCCGAGCCCACCCTGGCTCGTCAAGCGGCTGGCCACGATCGGCATCGGCGCGATCAACAACGTCGTCGACATCACCAACTACGTGCTGATGGAGTGCGGTCAGCCGCTGCACGCCTTCGACCTGGCAAAATTGGCCGGCCGGCAAATCGTCGTCCGCCAGGCCCGCGCCGGCGAGACCTTCCTGGCCATCAACCACAAGACCTACACGCTCGACGAAGCCATCTGCGTCATCGCCGATGAGAAGCGGGCCGTCGGCCTGGGCGGCGTAATGGGCGGCGCCGACACCGAAGTCTCCGGGCGCACCACCGAGCTATTGATCGAAGCCGCCGAATTCGATCCCCTGTCGATCCGCAACACGGCCCGCAAGCTCAACCTGCACAGCGATTCGTCGTACCGCTTCGAGCGCGGTCTCGACCCGCAGGGGGTCGACTGGGCCAGCCGCCGGTGCGTCGAATTGATCCTCGAGCTGGCCGGCGGCGAGCTGGCCGAAGGCGTCGATCGACGTCGGCCGCCCGCCGCACGAGCGCGAGCCGATCACGCTCCGCTTCGCCCAATTGCCCCGCGTGCTGGGCATCGACGTGCCGCCGGCCGACGGCCCGGCGCATCCTCGCGGCCTTGGGCAACTGCGAGCTTCTGGCCGACGCGGCGAAAGTCGAAGTCATCCCGCCCTCCTGGCGCCGCGACATCGCGCGCGAGATCGACCTGGTCGAAGAAGTCGCCCGCATCCATGGCTACGACAAGATTCCCGAGGACGTCAGCGTGCCGATGGCCCCCTCGCACCGCAGCCACTTCGACCGCGTGCAGGCCAAAGTCCGCGAGGTTCTGGTCGGCGCGGGCTACGACGAGGCGATGACCCTGAGCGCCGTCGAAGAGCCGTGGTCCGTCGCCTTCAGCCCCTGGACCAGCGAGCCGCCGCTGTGCTCGTCGCTGCCGGTGCTGCGGCGGGCCGACCGCTTGCGGCGCAGCCTCGTGCCCAGCCTGCTCGGCGCCCGGCAAACGAACGAATCGCTGTCGAACGAAGTGATCGAGCTGTTCGAGATTGCCCACGTCTACCTGCCGAGCCGCGAGCAAAAGCTGCCCGTCGAGGAGCGGATGATCGGCCTCACCAGCGGCGGCGACTTTTTCGCCGTCAAGGGCGCCGTCGAAGCCCTGCTGGCCGCGCTCAATCCGGCCGTCTCGCTGGCCGTCGGCCCGACAAAGCAAGCGCTGCTCGACTCGCAGGCTCGGCCGAGCTGCACGTCGTGGCCGCCGATGGCAAAAAACAGTTGCTGGGTTACCTGGGCGAAGCGGCCCCGCCAGCCCTCAAGGCGTTCGAGCTGCGCGGTCCGACGACGGTCGCCGAGCTTCGGCTGGCGACGCTCGTCGACGTGGCCAATCTCGTGCCGCAGTACGCCACCCCGCCCGTCTATCCCTCGGTGACTCGCGACCTGAACCTGGTGGTCGACGAGAGCGTCCGCTGGAGCGACGTCGAGCAGACGGTCCGCCAGGCCGCCGCGCCCTACGGCGAGTCGATCACGTTTCAGGACGTCTATCGCGACCGCGAGCGCCTGGGCGCCGGCAAGAAAAGCCTGCTGTTCACGCTCGTGTTGCGCAAGGCCGAAGGCACCCTAACCGGCGAAGAAGCCGACCAGGCCCGCGACCGCGTCGTCGCCGCCACCGCCAAAGCCCACGGCGCCCAGTTGCGAGCGTGAAGCAGCGTCACGGCTGCCGCACATCGTGGATCTCCAACCCGTCGCACCTCGCTGCTTCCTCGCGTCGTGTGTCGGACCGATGCGCGCAATCACTCTGACGGGCTGCCCGTCCCAAGTTCGTCGCTTCGGACGAGTTCTCGGCACCTTGATTGCTGAGACGAGTTCATAGGAGTTGATGGCCCAGGGCTTCGTGGGCCCTCAGAGTCGCCGCCACTTGTCTCGGCAAAGGAACGGTTTGCGGGAATAGATTCGCGAATCCTGTCAGACTGTTATGTGGTCGACTATTCAGTCGCCACCTCTACCGGGCGAATGGATCGTAAGGCGGAATTGGCCTGGAAGCTTTGCGGGCAATTTTTAGAAACTCATTCAAATATGCGAGTTCATCCTTGTAATATCGATTGGGTTTTTTTGTTTCCCATGCGATGGTCCATTCAATCGCCTCGATCTGCAACTCAAGTAACGTTTTGCCCTTATGAGTCTCCCACCACTTCGCTCCTTCCGTCGGGTCGCTTAGCTTATGGCGCTTAGCGTAGTCCGGCCGAAAGCGCATAGGCCTCGGTCACTCTATCGCCCGCTTCCACAACCCTGAACCGAAACGGCTGCAGGTGACATCGAACAATAAGGGCACAAGCTTCTCCGACGGAGAAGTTCCAGTGTTTCGTAAAGCTATATCGCTTATCCTCACTATGTGTGTTTAGGTATGGAAACGCCTGAGCTCCAGCGTCCCGGAGCGTCAGCCATGCCGCCGAAACACGTTCCTGGGCATCGTGATCGTATTCCTTGGGGTATTTGACGGTCGTTGCACTGCCCATTCTCCCGCTCCACGTGATGTATGGAGCCTCGTTGGGCGAAACAAGTGTCTCGATCAGCGCCTCGATCCCTTCGCCGGACATTCGTGGGTCATCGGCTAGAACGTCGGGAACCATTCCCATCGCGACGAGAGCGACCGCAAGGAATAACTCCCTAGCTAAGAACCGTGGCCAGCTGCGTTTCGGGGCGTCACTCATCGCCGCCATTATAGTGCACCTTCCCGCTCAGGTCATGAACCAGCAAGCCGACTATTCTCGGGATTCCGGTAAAACCACCCGTTTTACGGTTTCTGAGACGAGCTAGAAATCGAACGGTTTCCAGCACGAATTCGACGGCCTGATGGCGTGGCTGCCTGGCACCTGGTTTCAGCGCGACTCGCAACCGGGCCAGAAAGTGGGCTACGAAGCTCGACGAGGTGGTTGGGCGAGTCGATAATCGGGTCGGACGGTACGGCAACGGTGAACTCTGACCTTGAGGAGCTGGGCATGAAAGCTATCGCAAACCTCTTGGCGATCTTAGCGCTCGTCACAGCGGTATACGCCGCCGAGACGAATGAATCGTGGGAAATCCATGGCAAGGTAGTCGACGAACAAGGAAAGCCCGTCGAAAACTTCGTGGCGGCCACGTTCTGGTCTGCCAATGGAAAGCAATGGGACGACGCGGGCAAGTTCATCAAGGTCGACCAAGCGAATTTGGGCAAGTATTGGAAGGACGAAGGAGTGTTGGAACCGTATCCACACCGGTTGGCATCGCCAATGGGAGCTGGCCAGTTCAAGGTAATGGTCGAAAAACGCCCGCGAGTCTCGATCTTCGTCACCGACAGCACGCAGCAGTATGGCGCGATTGTGGCGGTGGAGAAAAGGGCCGCCGACAAGCCGGTCACAGTCAACCTCCTGCCCTTAGTCCGCGTGACCGGCAACGTCTATTGCTCCGACGCCAAAAAAACGCCCGGTTGGACCATGGTGGTCATCCATCCGCCCGGCGACATGGAGAACCATTTGCAATTCATCCATTGTGGCTCACTCCAAGGGCGGTTTTCGTTTCTGCTCCCGCCCGGAAAGTTTGATCTCGATGTCTACAGTGAGTTGCCCGACGCTCATATGCCCAAGCCAATCCAGCGCAAGAACAGAGATGCTCCAGTCGATATGCCGAAGTATCTTGCTGGCATTCGGATTGACGTCCCCCCTGGCCGGTCCGCGCTTGATGTGGGCTTGCTCGACGTCGTGCCCAGCGATTCCGACACGCTCGATTATTTTTCCCGGTTTTATGGAAAGAGACCGCCTGAGTTGGCGATCACCGACGCTCGCGGCGTTCCCAAGAGCGTCAAGTTGGCAGATTTTCACGGAAAGTGGGTGTTGCTCGATTTCTGGGGTCTGAGCTGCGTGCCCTGCATAAACGTGGGCCTGCCCAAGCTATCGAAGTTTTACGAGGAGCACAAAACCGATCGCGACCGGTTCGAGATCCTCGCCATTTGCAACAACTGGAACGACGACGTCAGAACAATGGAAGAGTTTGACCGCTTGGCGGCGTCAATTGTAGACACGAAATGGGGCGGCAAGCAGCTGCCGTTTCCGATTTTGATCGATGGCGAAGGGAAGACATTTGAAGCGTATGGCGTCGGCGGAGTCCCCACGACACTGTTGATGGACCCCGACGGCAACCTCGTCAAGGGCGACGAGGAGATGTTAGCTGAAAAGCTCAGAGAAAAACGGCCGTAGTTATGGGCAGGTTGTGCCGCAGGTCTCGATTGCCATACGTTTTCTGACTTGTCCCGAGAATCGACCCTTTGATGACTCGCGCTGCCGTCGTCAAAAAGTTCATCCCTTTGACGGGACCGTTTTGGCGTCTCGGAAAGGCAGCCCTTTTGTCGGAATGAGGCTCGGCTGCCAATTCTGGGCGTTCTGGCCCTGCTGGGAGCCCCGGCAAAGGAACGATTTCCAGCACCGAGTTCTAATCCTGCCAAGCGAACCGAGCCGCCGCCCCTGCTATACTGACGGCATTCCCTGGAGTCTTCGGGACGCCTTTAATGCAGCGCCAGCTACTACGTCATACATGGCTTGTCATTCAGGTCTTAGGCTGGGTTGCTCTGCCGGCTTTCGCTTCCGCGGATGACGATTGGCTGCACGAGTTTGACGAGGCGGTGGCCGCAGCCAAACAGCAGGGGAAGGACATTTTGATCGACTTCAGCGGCACGGATTGGTGTCTTCCGTGTCGGCGACTGTGGAAAGAGACGCTTAGCCAGCGCGAGTTTATTGAGCTGGCCGCTCCGCACTTTGTACTGTTGGACATCGATAACTTGGCCGCCGAGGCCATGCCCAAGGGTCGCAAAGAGCGCTATGAGGCGTTGCAAGAGCGGTACGCAATCCAGGCATTCCCAACGATCGTGCTGGCTACGGCCGATGGACTGCCCTACGCAGCGACGGGTCTGGTGAAGGAGATCAACAACCCGCGCGGGTATTGGCGGCACCTGGAGCCGCTTTATGAACGTGGCCAAAAGTTCAAAGCAGCACTCGCTGCATCCGGTGGGCCGCAGGGCCTAACCAGCGCGAAAGCGATCGTCGATTCGCTGGCAGAAGTTCGGCCCGACTTCGTCGCCCGGTTTTATCCAGACAAGCTCGATCAATTGCGCAGGTTGAAACCATTCGACGAGACCGGCTACTTGGCATTTATTGATTCTCGCACGGCGCTTCTGACGCTTGAATGGAAACTGCATGAGGGCTTCGGTGAGACTGAGATCAAATGGTCCGACGGCCAAGCCATTAAGGGGCGATGGGTTCCGGCTTTTGGGCCGCAAGATGTCGATGCGATAATCCAGAAGCACCGGCTTCGAGGCGCTTCGCTCCAAGAAGCGCTCCTGGCTCGCGCGTTTCTCGAAATCGACGCCGGGCAATGGTCTACAGGCGCTAGCGACGCTTGCAGCACTTGGAAACGTCGATGGGAGCTTGTCCCGGTTCGAGCGAGCTAACTTCGTGCAAATCTCGATCCGTTCGGCCGATGAGTTCCGGCAACACGTTAGCGCCGCCCGTCAATTGTCGGACGATCCGCTCGCACAGCTTCGAGCACTGTACAAGATTCTGCTGAGTGACCTGGAGTGCGTGACGCCGACTTCTTGCTGCAATCATAGCTTCACGACCCAATTGCACTACCTCGTAGCCGGCGCGGCATATGGCGAGTTGTTGTTGAACTTAACGGCTCATTTGAAGGGTGAAGCCCGGGCTAAGGCCATCGGCGAAGGTCTGGCGGATATTGACCTCTATGCCAATGGTTCGATCGGTCGCCTTGTCTGTGAAGTCATGCCTGAGCTGGTTGGAAAAGAGGCTGCAAAAAAGTACCTTCCCCGCGCTACGTTGAGTGGCTAAGCGACTAGGCGGTCATCTTTCCTGCAATCTCATGCGTTTTGTGAGTCGTCCGAACATACGACCCATTTTTCGGGACGACGGCCCGATCAAGCGTCGGCGAATCTTCGCGCTTTGGTCACATCGACCGAGGGTTTTGAGTTAGCCGGCGCGCAGCTACCCCACGATCTCCCGTGCCACCCGGGCCAAATCGGCGTCGACCATCATCTCGACCAACTCGCGGAAAGTTACTTTCGGTTGCCAGCCGAGCTTTTCGCGGGCCTTCGTGAAGTCGCCGCACAGGGTGTTGACGTCGGCCGGCCGCAATAGCGAGGCGTCGACCTCGACGTGCTGCTGCCAGTCGAGCCCCACGTGGCCGAAGGCCGTCGCCACCAGCTCGCGAACCGAGTGCTTCTGGCCCGTGGCGATCACATAATCGTCGGGCTCGTCCTGCTGCAACATCAGCCACATCGCCTCGACGTAGTCGCCGGCAAAGCCCCAGTCGCGCTGCGCGTCGAGGTTGCCCAGCCGCAGCGTCGCTTGAAGCCCCAGCTTGATGCGGGCCACGGAATCGGACACCTTGCGGGTGACGAACTCCTTGCCGCGCAGCGGCGACTCGTGATTGAACAGGATGCCCGAGCAGGCGAACATGCCGTAGCTTTCGCGATAGTTGACCGTGATCCAATGGCCGTAGGCCTTGGCCGCGCCGTAGGGGCTGCGGGGCCAGAACGGCGTTTCTTCGTTCTGCGGCTCGTGGCGCACGCGGCCGAACATTTCGCTGCTGCTGGCCTGGTAGAAGCGGATGGACGCGTCGACCAGGCGAATCGCCTCGAGCACCCGCGTCACGCCCAGCCCCGTGAACTCGGCCGTCAGCAGCGGCTGCACGAAACTGGTGGGCACGAACGACTGGGCCGCCAGGTTGTAAACCTCGGCCGGCCGCACGTGATCCAACAGCGTGACCAGCGAAAGCTGGTCGAGCAGATCGGCCTGGTGCAAGTGCAGCCGCGGCGAAACGGCTCGAGCCGCTCGAAGCGCTCGGTGCTCGCGCGGCGCACCATGCCGTGAACTTCGTAGCCCTTACCCAGCAGGAACTCGGCCAGGTAGGCGCCAACCTGCCCCGTGATGCCCGTGATGAGTGCTCGGCGAGCCATGTCGGTGGACCGCGAGGTCCAACCTCAACAAGTGTCTTCGATAAACCCCAAGTGACCGCGCACCGGCGAACAACTGACCGACGCCGTCGAGCTCTCACACGGGCTCCGGCTCTCACACGGGCTCCCACGGTGATGCCGCTGCCTGGCGTGACCGGCAGTGTACCATCACCAGGTGGACAAGCCACCCGCGGCACCCCGAAGAATCAGGGCTCCGCGCGTGTGCACCAGCGGGGGAGATTATTCGTCGGTCTCGTCGGTCTCGTCCGCTTCGTCCACGTCGTCGTCCGTCTGGTCCATCCTATCTGCGGACGCTTGGGGCGATGGAAGGACCGGCTCGACGGGACCAGTAGCGGCGGGTCCCGGCGAAGCGGTCGCGGCGCCATTGTCGTTTTCGTCGCGCGGCACGCGCACGACCGCGGCCAGCGTGTCGCCTTCGTCGAGGCTCATGATCCGCACGCCCTGCGTGTTGCGGCCGATGACGCTGATTTCGCCGGCCACGATCCGTTGCATCTTGCCGCGGGCGGTCATCATCAGCAGCTCGTCGTCGTCGCGCACGCAGGCCACGCCGATCACCGGCCCGTTGCGCTCGGTTGTCTTGATGTCGCGCAAACCCTTGCCGCCGCGCCGCTGGGTGCGGTAGCGATTGGCGCTCGAGGCCTGCTCCTCGCCTTCCTCCTCGCCGGCCGCTTCGGCCGCCGGCTCGGCGGCTTCGGCCGCCTCGTCGTCGCCCGGGGGCTCGCCCTCGCCGGCGGCCAACGGGCTGTTGGGGCCGATCTGCGTCCGCTTGCCATAGCCGTTCAGGCAGGCCGTCAACAGCGTGGCGTCGGGTTCGGCCACGACCATGCCCACCAGGCTGTCGCCCTTCGTCAGGTTGATGCCCTTGACGCCGCTGGTGTTGCGGCCCATCGGCCGGGCATCCGACTCGCTGAAGCGAATGGCCATGCCGCGGGCCGTGACCAGCACCACTTCGTCGCCGGTCTTGGTCACCGCGACGTCGACCAGCTCGTCTTCGTCGCGAAGCTTGATGGCGATGATTCCGCCCTTCATCGGCCGGCTGAACTTGTCGAGCGCCGTTTTCTTCACCAGGCCCGAGCGCGTGGCCATGATCAGGTAGTGACCCGGCTGGTTGAAGTCGCGAATCGCCCGGCAGTCGGCCACCTTTTCGCCTTCGGCGAAGTTCAACAGGTTGACCACCGCCCGGCCGCGGCTTTCGCGGCTCAACTGCGGCAGGTCGTACACCTTCTGCCAGTAGACCTTGCCGCGGTTGGTGAAGAACAGCAGGTAGTCGTGCGTGCTGGCGACGAACAGGTGTTCGATCGGATCCTCATCTTCGGCCTTGGCCCCTTTCATCCCCTTGCCGCCGCGATGCTGCGCGCGGTAGGTGCTGGCCGCGGTCCGCTTGATGTAGCCGTTGTGGCTGATCGTGACCACCATCGTCTCTTCGACGATCAAGTCTTCCAGGTCGATGGCGCCGATCTCTTCGCCGCTGATCTCGGTGCGGCGCTCGTCGTTGTGCTTCTTCTTCAGCTCCAGGCAGTCGTCGCGGATCATGGCCAGGATGATCGCGTCGTCCGAGAGGATTCGCAGGTATTCGGTGATTTCTTCGAGCAGCTTCTGGTGCTCGGCGCCCAGCTTTTCCTGTTCCAGGTTGACCAACTGGCCCAGCGTCATCCGCAGGATGGCTTCGGCCTGCACAGGCGTGAGCGAGTAGGCGTCGCGCTCGCCGCGCTCCGACTGGAAGACGGCAAACCCCGCGTCGCCCAACGCGCGGCGCATCATCGCGGCCGGCGCCTCGATGCCCAATAGCCGCGCCTTGGCCTCGGCCTGGCTGGCCGACGAGCGGATGACGCGAATGATCTCGTCGATGTTGGCATGCGCCAGCAGCAAGCCCTCGACCGTGTGCTTGCGGGCCCGCGCCCGGGCCAGCAGGAACTGCGTCCGCCGGCGAATCACGTTCACGCGGTGCCGGATGAACTCTTCCAGCAAGCCCTTGAACGACAACGTCCGCGGCTTGCCGTCGACCAGCGCCAAGAAGATCATCGAGAATGACTCCTGCAGCGGCGAGAACTGGTAGAGCTGGTTCAGCACGACGTCGGGATCGGCGTCGCGCTTCAGCTCCAGGATCAGCCGCACCGGCTCTTTCAGGTCGCTCTCGTTGCGGATGGCCGAAATGCCCTTGATGCGGTCTTCGTTCACCAACATCGCGATCCGCTCTTCGACCCGGTCGCGCGCCTGCTGGAACGGGATCTCGCTGACCACGATGCGGAAGCGGTGCTTGCCGAACTCCTCGACGCGGGCCCGGGCCCGCACCGTGATCGTGCTGCGGCCCGTGTGATAGCCGCGGCGAATGCCGGTGCGGCCGCAGACGATGCCGCCGGTGGGAAAATCGGGGCCGGGGCAAATCTCCAACAGTTCGTCGATCGACACGCTCGGGCTCGTCGATCACGCGGACGATCGCCTCGCAGACCTCGCCCAGGTTGTGCGGCGGAATCGAGGTGGCCATGCCCACCGCGATGCCGTTGGCGCCGTTGACCAGCAAATTGGGAAACCGCGACGGCAGCACGGTCGGCTCGGTGTGCCGCTCGTCATAGGTGGGAATGAAGTCGACCGTGTCGAGCTTCAAGTCGTCGAGCATCATGGCCGCGATCGACGACATGCGGGCTTCGGTGTATCGCATGGCCGCCGGCGGCAGCCCCGCGATCGAGCCGAAATTGCCCTGCTTGTCGACTAGCACGTGGCGCATGTTCCAGTCCTGGGCCATGCGCACCAGCGTCGGATAAATGATCGCCTCGCCGTGCGGGTGGTAGTTGCCGCTGGTGTCGCCGCAGATCTTGGCGCACTTGACGCGGCTGGCCCCGGGCGTCAGGCTCAAATCGTTCATCGCCACCAGGATCCGCCGCTGCGACGGCTTCAGCCCGTCGCGCACGTCGGGCAGCGCGCGGCTGACGATGACGCTCATCGAATAGGTGAGATAGCTGTCCTTGAGCTCTTCCTCGATCGGCATGTCGATCAGCCGACCGTTCATGGGGTTGCCATCCCCAGGAAGACCCGCGCCGTCGTCGGGCCCGTTGCCATTGGTCGCCAAGATTCGTCCTTTCCAACTGGGTGCGCCCGAGGCGCTAGGAGTCCCCCGGCGAGCCGCTCGGGGGCGCGCTTGCCGCGGGCCCCAACCAAGCGCGCGGGAGTGAACCGCAAATATACCTTTTAATGCCCCGGCGAACAACGCCCGGAGCGGCTCGCGAAGGTCGCCATAAACCATTATTCGCGAGCGAGTTGCGAAGAACGACCGAAGCTCGCCAGAGGGCCTCTACGGGGCTTTTCGGCCGACGCTGAATTCTACTCGATTTCGCGGCTTCTGGCAGCCGCTTTCGAGACCTTTTTTGGCCTCATTTTCCGGCCTGCTGGCCGGCCCAAAAGGCTTGGCAAAATCGGGCCTCAACCCTGGCCCGTGGAGGGCGGTTTTTCGGCCGTCCGCGTTTGTCCGAAGTAGCCCAATTGGCGTAGGCGCTCGACGAGCTTCTTGGCCAACGCTGCTGCCGCGGCGCCCTCGGTTCCAGCGTGCTCGAGCACCACGACGAATGCCACGCGCGGCGCCTCGGCCGGCGCGTAGCCGGCGAACCAGGCATGGTCTCCCAACGTGCCGCCCGTCTCGGCCGTGCCCGTCTTGCCGGCAATCGCCACCGAGGTCAGCCGGGCCTGGTGGGCCGTGCCGCGCTCGTCTTCGACCACGCGTCGCAAGCCTTCGCGCACGGCCTCGAGCGTTGCGGCGTGCAATCCTTCGACCCGACCGCTGTCGGACAAGCTCGCGGCCGCGGGCACTCGCCGCTCGGGCGGCCCGTCGTCGATCGCGTCGCGCACCAGCCGCGGCGTCAGCAGGTAGCCGCCATTGGCAATCGCCGCATAAAACCGGGCGATCTCCAAGGGTGTGACTGTCAACACCCCCTGCCCGACCGCCAGGTTGCGTGCCTCGCCCGGTGGCGCAGCTCCTCGGCCGTCGGCAAGCGTCCGGCGCTCTGGCCGGCCATCTCGCTGTCGCTGGGGCGTCCGAAGCCGAACCGCCCGGCCCAGTCGACCAGCCGCGCGCCGCCCAGGTCGGCCGCGTGATGAAAGAAGTACACGTTGCAGCTCTGCGCCAAGGCGTCGGCTAGCGTCACTTCGCCGTGCCCCACTCCCGTGTGGCGGAAGATCTGGCAGCGCCATCGCTCGGGCTCGTCGAGATAGCCTTGGCAGTCGAACGTCTCGCCGGGCTCGACCACGCCATGCTCCAGCAGGGCCACGGCCGTCAACGGTTTGAAGACCGAGCCGGGCGGAATCGCCATCCGCGCCGCGCGATCGAACAGCGGCCGCCGCGCGTCGTTCAGCACCGCCGCCGCCCGCCAGTCGCCGCCGGCGAACCAGTTCGGGTCGAAGCGCGGCGCCTGGCCGCCGCCAGCACTTCGCCCGAGTTCGCGTCGAGCACCACGATCGCGCCGCCGCGCGCCCCGTGTCCTTCGGCCCCGTCATCGCCGCGGCGCAAGCTGCGGTCGAGCAGCGACTCGGCCGTGCGCTGCAAGGACGCGTCGATCGATAGCACCACGTCGCCGCCCGGGGTCGCCGGGCGAACCACCCGGCTTTCGACCACGTTGCCGCGGCGATCGGTAAAACGCGTCTCGACGCCGGGCCGGCCGGCAAGCGTCGTCTCGTGGCGCGCCTCGACGCCCATCGCGCCCATGCGCCGTGCATCCGGCGACTCGCCGCCGGCCGCGTCCGACGGGCCCAAATGGCCGATCAGATGGGCCGCCAACGAGCCACTCGCGTATGCCCGCCGCGTATACTCGACCACTTTCACGCCCGGGTACAATGCCGGGTTAGCCGCAATTTCGTCCGCGACCGCGTTCGACACGTCGCCCGCCAGGCGATGCCACGCTACCTGCTCGGCAATCACGATCGGGCGTGGCGGCAGCCGCTCCGGCGGCGCGAACAAGCCGGCCAGGATCGCGGCCGCCGTGAGCTCGTCTGGCGTCTCGTCGTCGAGCTGCTCTTGCTGCTGATGATAGCGCGCCAATCGCCGCGCGTTGACCCGCGCGGCCAGGGCCGTCACCTGGCGATCGATCCGCCTCGCCCGCGCGAGCCACTCCGACGCCGGCATGCCGCACAGCGCCGCCAGCCGCTCGTGCAGCTCAGCCAGCTCCCGGCGAACGGTGGCTTCCATGGCGGCCACGCGGTCGGCCTGTGCCGCTCGGCCGGCGACAGCCGCGAGCGTGCCTGGCGCCGCAGCCAGGCCACGTCGGGCGGCTGCTGCAGGTAACGAAACTGCACGGCCACGCCCCGCGCCTGGCAATCGGCGGCCAACGGCGTGCCGTCGTGCGCGAGGATCTGCCCACGCGGGGCCGGCAGCACGACCTCCTCCTCCAGCGGCTGAGCCGCCAGCCGGCGAAAGCTCGCGCCGTCGGCCAACTCCAACTGCGCCGCGCGGCCGAAGACCAGCGCCAGCGCCGCCAGCAACGCCCAACACACCAGCCGCAACCGTCCGCGCGGCCCGACCGCCTGTTCGGCAACCGGCGGCTCGTCGGCCAGCTCGCGCCAATCGAAATAGCGTTCTTCTCGGAGCATCCGTGCTCCAGGGTTGGCATTGCCGGTAGCCGGGGTCTGTGACCGCGGATCTTCTCGGCAGCGACTCGGTTTTCTCGCAGGCCTCACAGAGGCCATCTACAGCGGCTGCCCGCCTCACAGAGGCCAGCTACAGACTCACACGTCCTCGTCGCTCGAGTGCATCGCGCCGCGCCACCGCTCGACGTGCTCCAGGCAGATGTACGTCCCTCGCGCCACGGCCAGTAGCGGCTCGGCACAGACGCGCGTCGGCAGCCCGGTCTGTTCGCCGAGAAAACGGTCGAGGCCTCGCACCAGCGCGCCGCCGCCGGCCAGCACCAGCCCGTTGTCGACCAGGTCGGCCGCCAGGTCGGGCGACGTGCCGTCGAGCGTGGCCTTGATCGCGTCGACGATCTCCGACAGCGGCGGCTCCAGCGCTTCGCGAATCTCTTCGCTCGTGACGACGGCCTTGCGCGGCAGCCCGCTGATGGCGTCCACGCCGCGAACTTCGTCCGACAGCTCATCGTCCAACGGCGCGGCGCTGCCGATCTCGATCCGCAGCCGCTCGGCCGCGGCCGTGCCGATCCGCAGGCTGTATTGCCGCCGCAAGTAGCCGACGATGGCGCGGTCCATCGCGTCGCCTGCCACGCGCACGCTTTGGCTGGCCACGACTTCGCCCAGGCTGAGCACGGCCACTTCGGTGGTGCCGCCGCCGATGTCGCAGATCATGCTGGCCACCGGCTCGGCAATCGGCAGCCCGGCGCCGATCGCCGCGGCCTTGGCCTCGCCCATCACCAGCACTTCGCCGGCGCCGGCCCGCTGGGTGCTGTTGAAGACGGCCCGCTTCTCGACCGGCGTGATGCAGCCGGGCACGGCCACCAGCACGCGCGGGCGGGCCCGCAGGCCGCGGCTGTGCGCCTTGCGCAAGAAGTAGCGGAGCATCGCCTCGCACAGCTCGAAATCGGCGATCACGCCGCCGGCCATCGGATGCACCACCGCAATCGACTGCGGCGTGCGGCCTTCGATCTGCCGGGCGAGGTGGCCGACGGCCCGGCCGCCGGAGAGCACGCGATGGGTCCCCTCTTCGACGGCCACGACCGAGGGCTCGTTGAGCACCAGCCCCTCGCCCACCACGCTTACCAGCGTGTTGGCCGTGCCCAGGTCAATCGCCAGGTCGGCGCCCAGCAATCCGAAGAGTCGAGAGAGCATCCGTGCTCGCGCGGGTTAGAGTTTTTGGTCGCGGCCGCCGGCAGCGGCCCAGTTTGCATCCGTGCGTCAAAGCCTGGCTTTGATGCTCATGTCGTAGATGCTCATTTCCAGGTAAAGCATCAGGCAGCCGATCAGCAGGGCCACCAGCGCGATGGCGAGCATCACGGTGTAGATGTCGGGCCTGGCCTTTTCGACGACGATGCCGCGCGTCGCCGAAGGGGGCGCCGCCGGGGTCTTGGCTCCCTTGGAAGCTTTGGCGGCCGCCTTGGCCGCGGCCTTTTCGGCCTTGGCTGCCGCTTTTGCCGCTGCCTTGTCGGCCTTGCCGGGCTTGGGCGCCGCTTCCTTCTTAGCTGACTTTGAACCGAGTGGCGACATCGTCGTCCTTCTGAATCACGCCCTTCTTGAAACCGGGCAGGATCTTGCCCACCGAGCGGTCGGGCGAAGCGTGCAGCACTTCGACACGACCCAGGTATTTCGATCCGCGGAAGACTTCCAGCGTGTGGCCCGGCCGCAGCCCGTCATCTTCGCCCAGCGACACCTCGACCATGTTGTCGCGGTTGATCGCGAGGATCTTGCCGCGAATGGCCGGCGGAATATTGTCGACCGGCGTGTCCTTGGTCAGCCCATGCGCGTCCATCACGCGTTTGCCGGCGGCCACCTGCGAGGCCAGCTGCAGGTTGCGTTCGTCGAGCCGGCGCAGCTCGCCCTGGGCCTGGTGAATGCGGTCGGTTAGGTCCACGACTTTGTCGAAATGCTTGTCGCGATCAGCCTCGGCCGTGCGGATGTCGGTGCGCAGCACGTCGACCTCCTTGGTCAGCTTGGCCAGGTTTTGCTGGGCGACGTCGAGCGCGGCCACGGTCTCCTTGTCTTTGGCCACCAGCACGTCGCGTTGCTTGGCCGCTTCGTCGCGCTGCTTGGCCAGCTCGTCGCGCTGGGTTTCCAGCTTTTGCAGGGCTTCGCGCTTGGCCAGTTGCTCGGCCTCGATCTGCTTGGTGAGGTTGGTCTTTTCCTCTTCGGCCTGCGCCACTTGCTGCATGGCGGCCTTGCGCTTTTCGTCGGCGTCCTTGGCCGCCTTTTTCCAGTTCTGGTGCGTGCCGTACACGGCGATCGAAAAGGCCGCAAACACCAGGCTCATCACGAGGATGAGCACCACGAAGATTTTGCCGATCAGGTTCATACGTTCACTTCCGCAAGCACGTCACGGGGGGGCACGCTCAAAGGCTGCCGCTTGGCTCAAAAAGCTTGGGCTTGTCGATCGAGAAAATCTGCCGCGCACGAACCGCAGAACGGGCGTCTCGCCGGCGAGCCAAGTTGGTAAGTAGACAGGAGATAAATCCAGCCGAGGCCAGATATTCGCCCAGTATAATTGGCCGGCCCCTCGTAAGTCAATGAGAAAGCTTAAAACTCGATAATCTAGGGTATTTGGGATGGGCCCTGCGGCGATCGCTCGATGGCCTACCCGGTTGCGGCCTGGCCGGCCTCGCTGCCGGCCTTTGCCCGCAGTTTTCGCCGCCGCAAAGCCCCCGCCGCAATAATCCCCACCGTCGCCGCCAGGCACAGCGCGGCTCCCGTATCGCCCACGGCCAGGTACCAACTGCGGCGCGAATCGATCCCCGGCGTGGCAATCAGCAGGTCGGTGGCCCGGCGGCGCCCTTTGGCCCGCAGTCGGCCGTTGGAATCGATCGCCGCCGAAAAACCGGTGTTGGCCGCGATCAAAAGCGGCTTGCGGCACTCCACGGCCCGAAAGATCGCGCAGGCCAGGTGCAAATCGAGCTCGGCCGAACCCCAGAACCAACCGTCATTCGTCAGGTTCACCAGCAAATCGGGCTCCACGTATTCGCGGTCGCGCAGCGTGGTCACCTGCCGGCGAACGAAATGCGGCAGCGTGTTTTCGTAGCAGATATTCGGCACGATGCGCACCGTCGAACCGCCGGCGTCGAGCTCCATCGATTGCGGACCCTCGCCCGGCGCCGATCCGCTGGGCAGCGGCGTCAACTGGTACAGCCAGGGAAACACGTCGGCGAACGGCACATACTCGCCGAACGGCACGAGGTTCACCTTGTCGTAGCGGCTGCGCACCTGCCCGCCGCGATCGACCAGCAGCGCCGAGTTGAAGTGGTCGAAACCGCCCGGCCGGTAGTGCACGGTGTCGATGCCCAACAAGCAGGCAACGCCCAAGCGGCGCACCACCAGGGCGATGCCGTCGCGCGAGCGGGTTTCGATTTCCGCCGGCGTCCAGGCGACATCCGCGGGCGGCTGGTAATCCGCGGCGAACGCGTACCAGGGATCGCGATACATCGTCTCCGGCCAGACGATCAAGTCGAGGTCCGGGTGTTCTTCGATCGCCCGCCGCGACAAGCCGTAGTACTGCTGGAAAATCTGCTGGGCCAGCTTCTCGTCATACTTCATGTCGATGTCGATCGAGCCTTGCACGAGCGCCACTTTGGGCCCCGGCCGCGTGGTCTGCTGGTGCACGCGAAAACTTCCATACGCCAGCGCCGCGCCGAACAGCGTCGCCAGCGGCAAGAGCGGCCACAGCGCGAGCCGCTCGCCCGACATCGGCACCATCCGCGCCAGACACGCCGCCGCGAACACCACCACGAAACTGACCCCGTAGAAGCCAAACGTATCGCTGACTTGGATCAACTCGACCCAGCGATACTGCGTGTGCGCGATCGAGGCCATCGCGAAGCCGCCCAGCAGATGGGCCCGCAAGTATTCGAGCCCTACCCACACCAGCGGCGCAGCCACGATTGGTGAAATACGCAATCCTTGCACGGCGATCCGCCCGATGCCCACCAGCGCCGGCAGGTAGCACGCCAGGTACAGCGACAGCGCCACCCAGCCGATCGCCGTGGCCGGATGCGGCAGCGTCATCCAATACAAGGTCGCCAGCCAGAGCGCCAACCCCGCCAGCCAGATCACCAGGTACGGCCGCCGTCCAGCAAGCCGCGTGCGGCGCATCAAGAGCACCCAAGGCACCGGCGCCAGCCAGGCCAAGGGCCACAAGTCCGCCGGCGGCAGCGCCAGCCAGCTCAACACGCTTCCGACCAGCGCCAGAAACCAGGTCGCCTGCCACCACACCGTGCGCTCAACAGGCGCGGCGGCAGGTCGAGCCCGAGACGTGCGAGGGGCCGGCGCGGCGATCGTTTGCGCAGCTTGCATGCTCTTTAGCGTATGCCGATTGGCGGGTCTTGCCCAGAGCGATTGGGATTGCTGCCGCGGACTGCCACGGTGCGGCCCGTCGCCATCGATCCCGTGTGCCACGGTTGGCTTGCCCAGCCGTGCCGTGCCTGGATAGCCGCTTGCAGAGAGCATGGGGCGGACAAGCCAGCATTGGCGCCCGGCGATCGAATGCTGCCGGCCGCCGGCCGCCAGGTGTGCTATCGCGGCAGCCGCACGGCGCGCACTTGTTGGCCGGCGCGAAACGTCGTTTCACCGGCCGCGAAAATCGCCAGCGCGTTGGCATCCACCAGCGAGCGCAAATCGCCTGAGCCCTGCCAGCGCAGCAGTTCGATGCCCAGTTGGCCGCCTTCGCTCGTCAGCCGCGCGGGATGGTAGGTCGGGCGGTCGCCCCGCTGGTTGAAGTCGCGCGCCAGCCGGGCCGACACTTCCGCGAGCCCCGCGTCGCCGCGCCCCGCCAACCGCCCGATCGCCGGCCGCACGAACAGCTCGAAACACACCAGGCTGCTCACCGGATTGCCGGGCAGCCCGAACACCAGCCGCGTCCGCGGCGCCCCGCGGACGCCGAACCACAGCGGTTTGCCGGGCTTGATATTCACCTTGTGGAACACCTGTTCCACGCCCACCCGCTCGAGCGTCTGCGGCACCAGATCAAGCACGCCGGCCGACACGCCCCCGCAAATCACCAGCATGTCGCACGACAGCCCATGTTCGATCCGTTCGCCCAGTGCGCGAGCGTCATCGCGCGCGATGCCCAGATCGACAGCCTGGGCGCCCGCCGCGTGCAAGGCCGCCACCAGCATCGGGCCGTTGCTGTCGCGAATCTGGCCGGCCGCTGGTTTTCGACTCGCCTCGACCAGCTCGTTGCCCGTCGACAACATGGCCACGGTCGGCCGCGGCACGACCCGCGGACGAGCACAGCCGACTTCGGCCAAGACTCCCACTTCCGCCGCACCGATGAGGGCGCCGGCCCGCAACACCACGTCGCCGCGGGCGATCGATGCCGCGCGGCGCATGATGTTCTGTCCGGCGGTCACGTTCTGGTTGGCGATGCGGACGCGGCCCAGCGGCGCCGCTCCGCGCTCGGGCGAATCGACGACCTCGGTCTGTTCGATCATCACCACCGCGTCGGCGCCGCTCGGCAGGGGCGCGCCGGTCATGATCCGCACCGCCGTGCCGGGTTGAATCGCCTGCGTCGGCACGGCGCCGGCCGTGACCTCTTCCAGCACGTCGAGCACCGCCGCGCCCGCGGCCAGGTCGGCGGCACTCACGGCGTAGCCGTCGACCACCGACTTGTCGTGCGGCGGCGAGTCGACGTCGCTGGCGACGTCTTCGGCCAGCGCCAGCCCCAGCGCTTCGCCCAGCGAGCCCACGACCGGCGGTCGTGGCCTGGCCCTTGCGAGCACCTGCTCCAATGCCGCTTCAACGCTGAGCATGTTCGGCGCCGCGTGCGTTCGATTTGGGCGAAGGGACCGCCAGAAACCGCTCGAGCAGCCGCGTGCCCGAGCGCGTCAAGAAGCTCTCGGGGTGAAACTGCAGCCCGAACAGTGGAAAATGCTTGTGGCGGATGGCCATGATCTCGCGCGAGCCGTCGGGCGCGTTGCTCCAGGCCGCCACGACGAAATCGGGGCTGAGCGTCGCCGGGTCGATCACCAGGCTGTGATAGCGGGTTGCTTCCAGCGGATTCTCCAACCCTTCGAACAGCGCCTGGCCGTCGTGGTGGATCCAATCGGTTTTGCCGTGCATGAGGCGTTTGGCGCGGACGATCGTGGCGCCGGTGGCCTGGCCGATCGCCTGGTGCCCCAGGCACACGCCCAGAATCGGAATCTCGCCGGCAAAGCGCGACACCACCGCGCAGGAAATGCCCGCCTCGCTCGGCGTGCACGGCCCGGGCGAAATGATCAGGTGCGAGGGGCGCAGCCGCTCGATCTCATCGAGCGTGATGCGGTCGTTGCGGTGGACCTGCAAATCGAGCGCAGGATCGATCTCGCCCAACCGCTGCACGAGGTTGTAGGTGAACGAGTCGTAATTATCGACCAGCAGGATCATGACAGCGCCGCAAAACACCGTGGCACCGAACTAACCACCAGAACAGAGCCTGCCCCGGGGAGGCCGGGTTCGCTCCCATGCGATTCTACACCGTGGGAGGGCAAAAGCAGAGGGTTCGCCGCGCCGCCACGTCGCAGGCTTCAGTTCCCGTAGCTCGAATCCTCGGTCAACACGAGGTTGTCGGGGTACATGTCGACCACGGCTTCTTCCCAGAGCTTCGTTTCCACGTGGCCGTCGAGATACAGGTAGTTGGCCGCGCCTCCGTGCCGCTCGCTGGCGATCCAGGGGCCGATGATGCCCGTGCCCAGCCAGATGTCATAGTCGTCCTGGCGCGGGTCGTTGCCGGCATCCGGCGTGAAGGCCTCGGCGTTGCGCTCCGAGAAACAAACGAACCGCGACGTGCCGACTTCCAGTTGAAACCGCTTGAACGTCCAGAAGCCGTAGCGGCGGGTCTTGTGGCTCAGCAGCGAGTTCAGCAGGTAGCTGGTGCGGTTCGCCTGGCCGTCCATCGCTCCCGCGTCGTCGAAGAACGCCGCGATTGCCGACAGATCGTCCGCGCAGCGATAGATCTGGTCATCGGTGATGCCGGCCCGTGCCAGCGCTTCGGGATCGTTCGCCAGGCGGCCGCCGATATACGGCTGCAGCTTGTCTTCCCAATAGATTTCGGCGAACGAATCGGCCGCGGCCACCTGGGCGTTGACGTCGGCCAGAAATGGATGGTGCAGGAAGAAGTAGCCCCGGTGCGTGTCGTAGTACTGGTGCACCGCCAGCGCGATCTGGTGCAGGTTCGACTGGCAGCTCGTGCGCCGCGCCGCCTCGCGGGCCGCTTGCACCGCCGGCAGCAACAGCGCCACCAGCACGCCGATGATCGCGATCACGACCAGCAGCTCGACGAGCGTCAGCGCCCTGCGGACAAATCGCGGCCGGGTCATGTGCGGCGCGCCTCCTCCAGTCGCCATCCTCGGCCCTTGCGCCAGAGGGAACGTCGCCCGTGGCACCCGGATACGAATCGGGCCGGGCGACCGATCAGCCGCCCTTGTGGGCTTTGTGGCATTCGGCGCAGTTTGCGGCCTTCTCCAACTTCTTGTGCGAACCCGGTTTGTCGGCGACGACTTCTTCGGCTGCTTCCAACAGCGCGCTCGTCTTGCTCTTCCAACTCTCGGGACTCCCCTTGGGTGGATGATTCTGGCCGAGCGATTCGTAAAGCTCGACCAGCTTCTCGGCGTCTTCCTTGGTGCCCTTGCCGCTGGCCACCTTCTTCAACAGGCCGCTCTTGTGCGCCTCTTTCATCACTTCCTTGATCGTGTGCTTGGCCTTGGCTTCGTCGGCCGCATACGAAACCGCCAGCGCCAACATCAACGCGACGCCGATGGCGACCACAGATCGAAACACGACTGGCATGGCTGAGTTCTCCTCGGATGGTTGGAACGTTCTTGCCTACGCGATCTCGAAATCCGCTCTTCCCGTCACTGCGCCGTCGGCCCATCCTACCCGACGCGGGCCCGCTCGTAATCCTTTTGCCAAAGCTTACCGGAATTTCAGGAAAGCCGAGCCGCCGGCTAGCCGTTCAGCGGTCAGCCAGCCCAACAACCCCTTCGGCCGGCCGAACGGCAGCCCTTCGTGCGCCGCGATGCCGGCGCTCACGATCCGGTCAAGGGCCGCGAAAGGGCCCGGCCGCCAAGCTGCTAGCTCGTCCCCGCCAGCCGACGCCCAGCGCCGCGGCGGGATTTGACGAGGGCCTCAAACTGCCCTTTTGCCGCCGCTGGTCCCGCGGTACGATTTCGCCCCCTGGCGACCGCCCGTCCCAATTGGTCCGGGTGCCACAGGCGGCGCACCCGCGGCAAACCCCATCACGGTGAAGCGATGAGCAATATCGGCGTGTTCGGCTGGATTCGCGAAAGCGTGCGGCGCAGCGTGTTGTTGGGCTTTTCCGACGCCGTGGAGCAAATCGGCGGCGCCGCCGAGGGCAGCGAACCGTTGCACCCGCAATTGGCCGCCGTCCTGCGTGATTCCGCCCCGCGAGCCCTCGAACACACGCCCGCCGACCGCCCGTCCGCTGATCGCGCACCGAGAAAACGCCTCGGCCGCTCGCTGGAGCAGTTGCGCACCCCCGGCACGCCCAAGCCCGACCCGGCCGGCTGACCCGACCCACTCGCCAGGCGAGCCGCTTTCTGCCGCCGGGCGGCCGCTCGCGAACCCGACGCGCAAGCGAGGGCCCGTCTCCGGTCAGCGGTGTGGCGGGCCGACATTCTCCCCGCATGCCAGGCCCGCAGAGCCCGGCTCCAGAGTTGCCCTCTTGACCTCCGCCCTGCTTTGGGTTCTCATCTACTGACCGGATGGTCGGTAGAATTCCTTTCGGCCCCGGTTTTTCCGGCGCTTTTCGCTACCCCTGGCCCCCTTCCCTTCCCCCGCTCAAGGCTCGCACCAGCCGTGAAGACCTCGAAAAAGCCGGCCCTGGCCGCCGACAGCGACCGCACGGTCGAAATCTACACCAAGGCCGCCGAAATCTTCCACGCCCAGGGCTTCGACGCCACCTCGATGAGCTCCATCGCCGCCGCCGTCGAGCTGACCAAGGCCGGGCTGTACTACTACATCGAGAGCAAGGAAGACCTGCTGTTCGCCATCATGGACTATGCCATGGGCCGGCTCGAATCGACCGTCATCGAGCCCTCGCGCGCGATTGCCGATCCCGAAGAGCGCCTCAAGAACATCGTCGCCCGGCACGGCCGCCTGCTGACCGAGGGCAACAAGGCGATCACGATCCTCACCGACGAAATCGAGGGGCTCAAGCCGAAACACCGCAAACAGATTCTCGACCGCAAGCGGGTTTATTTCGACTTCGTGCGCGGCACGCTCGACGAACTGGCCGCCACAGGCCGGCTGCAGCCGGTGAACACGACGGTCGCCACGTTCAGCCTGTTCGGCACGCTGCTCTGGCTTCCGCGCTGGTTTCGCCCCGGCGGGCGTCTGACCAGCGAGCAAGTGATCGCCGAAATCTCGAACATCGCCGCCGGCGGCCTGCTGTGCGACGCCGGAAGCTGAGACCCGCATGAACATCCTCGTCTGCCTGAAACAGATCCTCGATCCCGAGATCCCCGCCCGCGACTTTCGCGTCGACGGCGCCGCGCGAGGCCGAGCGCGGCAGCGCGAACCTGGTGACGAACATCTTCTGCGAAAACGCGCTGGAGACCGCCCTGCAAGTCCGCGACACGCATGGCGGCAAGATCACCGCCTTGTCCTTCGGGCCCGATTCGGCCGAAGACGTGCTGCGCAAGGCGCTGGCGCTCAAGGCCGACGATGCCGTGCTGGTGGCCAACGAGCGCCGGGCACGCCCGACCCGCTGGCCGTGGCCCGCGCGCTGGCCGCCGCGGCCCGCAAGCTGGGCGAGTTCGACGTGCTATTGGTAGGCCGCGAGGCGGGCGACTGGGGCGCGGGCCAGACCGGCGGGCTGGTGGCCGAAGAGCTCGGCCTGCCGTGCATCGCTTTTGCCGAAAGCCTGGCCCCGGGTTCGGCCCCGGGCACGGTCGAAGTCAAACGCCAGACCGACACCGGCTGGGAAGTCTACGAAGTCCGCACGCCGCTGGTGGCCACGATCACGAACCACGACAAGAACGTGCCGCGCATCCCCAAGACCCGCGACGTCATGCAATCGTATCGCAAGCCGCTGCGCGCTGGAGCGTCGCCGAACTGGGCGTCGAGCCGGCGGCCCCTTATACCGAAGTCGCCGAGCTGTTCATCCCCAAAAAAGAAACCCAGTGCGAGTTCGTCGAAGGCGAGACGCTCGACGCGAAGCTCGATGCCTTTGCCGCCCGCATCGCCGAAGTCCTCCGTTCGTTGTAGTCGCGTTCGTCACCGTTTCGCTCGTCGTTCCGTTCATTCGCAGCCCAGGCTCGCCGAGAAACCATCGTGCCCGACGTTGTCTGCATCCTGCCGGCCAAGGCCGGAATCGATCGCTCGGCCCAAGGCCTGTTGGGCGCCGGCCGCCGCCTGGCCGATAGCACCGGCGGCAAGCTCCGCGCCGTGATTCTGGGCGCCGGCCGGCGATGACCTGGCCCGCGGCGCCGCGGCCGTGGCCGAGTCGGTGGCCGTGGCCGATCATCCGCTGCTGGCCGAGTACCATCCGGAAACCACGCTGGCCGCACTCGCGACGATCTGCCAGCAGCTCGCTCCGCGGACCGTGCTGTTGGGCAACGACGCCTACTGCCAGGAGCTCGCGCCGCGGCTGGCCCATCGCCTGGGCGGCAGTGCCGGCGGCGACGCGGTCGACATCGCCTTCGAAGCCGATCAGTTGCGCATCCGCCGCGGCGTTTACGGCGGCAAGGCGACGGCCGTGATCGCGCTGGTGCGCTCGCCCGGCGTCGTCTGGCGCGCTCGCGAGCGCTCGAACCGGCCGAGGCGGCGGGTCGCTCGCCCGGCGAAATCATGCCGCTGGTGCTCGACCTGAAAGCCGACGAGCGCGTCAAGCTCGTCTCGCGCCACGTCGAGGCCAAGGAAGGCGTGCGGCTGGAAGAAGCCCGGCTGATCGTCTCCGGCGGCCGCGGCCTGGGCGGGCCCGAGCCGTTCAAGGAATTGCAAGCGCTGGCCGACGTGATGGGCGCGCAGATGGCCGCCTCGCGAGCTGCCTGCGATGCCGGCTGGGTGCCCGCCAGTTGGCAAGTCGGCCAGACCGGCAAGAAGGTCGCGCCGAGCTGTACCTGGCGATCGCCATCTCCGGCGCCAGCCAGCACATCATGGGCATCGCCGACGCCAAGACGATTTGCGCGATCAACCGCGACCCGGACGCCCCCATTTTCAAACACTGCCGCTTCGGCATCGTCGAAGACTACCAGAAAGTAGTCGGACCCCTGCGCGAGCGGCTGGCGAAATTGAAATAACGTGCCGCAAGCAGAAGCAACACGCCAGGTCTTCTGGAACATCAGCCACGCCTGGCCGATGTATGCCCTGCTGGTGCCGACGCTGCTCGTGGCCGGCTACGGCTTCTATTGCCGCGTGCGCGCCTGGCGCCGCGGGCAGCCGGAGAACCGCTTCGATCGGCCGCTCGAGCGAATCGCCTTGCTCCTCGAGCACGGCCTGTTGCAACTGCGCACCTGGCGCAAAGCCTATCCCGGCGCGATGCACGCCATGATCTTCTGGGGCTTCATCACGCTGACCATCGCCACTACGGTCGTGATGCTCGACTACGATTTCGGCATCCCGATCATGCGCGGCCAATTCTATCTCTACTTCCAGTCGCTGTTCGTCGACATTCTCGGCGGGCTGGCGATGATCGGCATCGGCATGGCCGCCGCACGCCGCTGGCTGGCCCGGCCCAAGCAGCTCGTCTACACCTGGGAGGCATCGGCCATCCTGGTCGTGATCTTCGTGATCCTTGCCACTGGCTTTCTCGTCGAAGGCTGGCGAATCGCGGCCACCGACGACCCCTGGGCGCCTGGTCCCCCATGGGCAACGCCGTGGCGGCCGTCTCGCGGCCCTTGATGTCGGTCGACGCGATGAAGACCGCGCACGCCACGCTGTGGTGGACCCACCTGCTGCTGGTGTTCGGCTTCATCGCCTGGGCTCCCTACACCAAGATGGCCCACGTGCTTACCTCGCCCTTGAACATCTACACTTCGCGGCTGGCGCCGATCGGCGCCACGTTGCGGAAGATCGATTTCGAGACCTCCGAAAAGCTGGGCATCAACGCCCTGGCCGGGTTCACCTGGAAAGACCTGCTCGACTTCGACGCCTGCACCGAGTGCGGCCGCTGCACGGCGGCCTGCCCGGCCAACCGCGTGGGCAAGCCACTGTCGCCGCGCGACATCATTCTCGACCTGCAACATCTGGCCGGCGACGCGAAGCGCGGCCTGGCCGAGCCGTTCATCGGCGCCACGCCCGCCGTCTCCAGCGAGGCCCTGTGGGAGTGCACCACCTGCGGCGCCTGCGTCGAAGCCTGCCCCGTGGCGATCGAGCAGATGCCCAAGATCGTCGACACGCGCCGCTACCTGGTGATGGAAGACGCCGAGTTTCCCGACACGATGCAGCAGGCCGTCAATTCGCTGGAAACGCGCGGCCACCCGTTCCGCGGCACCTCGTTCTCGCGCGTTGACTGGGCCCAAGGCCTGAACATCGCCACGATGGCCGACGCGCGAAGCGGACGTGCTGTTGTGGGTCGGCTGCGGCGGCGCGCTGGTCGAGCGCAACCAGAAGATCGTCCGCGCCGTGGCCCAATTGCTGACCAAGGCGGGCGTCAAGTTCGCCATCCTCGGCCGCGAGGAAAAGTGTACCGGCGACCCGGCCCGCCGCATCGGCAACGAGTTCCTCTTCGAAACGCTCGTGCAGGAAAACATCGCCACGCTCGAGCGCCACCAGGTGAAGACGATCGTCACCAGTTGCCCGCACTGCTTCAATACTTTCCGCAACGAATACCCTCAGTTCGGCGGCCGCTACGAAGTGTTCCACCACAGCGAGTACCTGGCCCGGCTGGTCGACGAGGGCCGGCTGGAACCGCACGCAGCCGGCGGCCCGAAAGTCACGTTCCACGATCCCTGTTACCTGGGGCGGCACAACGGCGTCTACGACGCCCCGCGACAACTGGTGCAGCTCGCCACCGGCCATGCCCCCACGGAAATGGCCGAGTCGCGCGAAAACGGCTTCTGCTGCGGCGGCGGCGGCGGCATGAGCTTCATCGACGAACCGCCCAACCAGCGCGTCAACCAGGAGCGGGCCCGCCAGGCGCTGGCGACCGGCGCCGAGGTGGTGGCCGTCGGCTGCCCGTTTTGCACGACGATGCTCGAAGACGGCATCAACGCCCGCAAAGGCGACCGCGACGTCCGCGTGATGGACGTGGCCGAGCTGTTGTGGCAGGCCGTCGAGCGCGTGCACCGGCCACGTCGGGCATACCAGCGCCGACATCGCCCTGGAAGACAAAATCGTCTGACGAGAACTCTCTAACACACAACCTCCAAAACAGTCATCTTCCACTTCTAGCGAAAGGTCCTTGCCATGGATCTCGGTTTGACAGCAAGCGAACAAAAATTTCGCGACGAGCTGTGCGCCTGGCTCAAGGCCAACCTGCCTGCCAAGAGCAGCCAGGCGGTCAAGAACGCCTCTTCGGCCCACGAGTATCACGCTTACCTCAAAGCCTGGCAGCGGAAGCTGTACGACGGCGGCTATGCCGGCATCAACTGGCCCAAGGAATTCGGCGGCCGCGGCGCCTCGTTCATCGAACAGGCCATCTTCCAGGAAGAGCTGGCCCTGGCCGATGCGCCGGAACGCATGGGGACCATCGGCCAGGGGCTCGTCGGGCCCACGATCATCGCCGTCGGCACCGACGCCCAGAAGAAACGCTATCTGCCCGGCATCCTCTCGGGCGACGAGGTCTGGTGCCAGGGCTTCAGCGAGCCCAACGCCGGCAGCGACCTGGCCTCGCTCGAAACCAAGGGAGTGCTCGACGGCGACGATTTCGTCGTCAACGGCCAGAAAATCTGGACCAGCTACGCCCACATCGCCGATTGGTGCCTGCTGGTCGTGCGCACCGACCCGGCCGCGCCCAAGCACAAGGGCATGACCAGCCTGCTGGTCGACATGAAATCGCCCGGCATCACGGTCCGCCCGCTGAAGATGATGTCGGGCGACTCGGGCTTCAATGAAATGTTCTTCTCCAACGTTCGCGTGCCCGTGGCCAACGTGCTGGGCAAGGTGAACGACGGCTGGAACGTGGCCATCACCGCCTTGAGCAACGAACGGGCCAACCTCGGCACCGGGCTGTACGTCGTCTTCAAGCGCAACCTCGACGCCCTTCTGGAGCACGCCCGCAAGCTCAAGCGCCACGGCAAGCCGGCGCTGCAAGACCCCGTGCTGCGGCAGCGGCTGGCGCAGGCCTACGTCGACCTGGAAGTGTTCCGCCTCAACACGACCCGCTCGCTGAGCAACCTGAACAAAACCGGCGCCCGGGCCCCGAGGGTTCGATCCAGAAGCTGTATTGGAGCGAGCTCAACCAGCGCAACGCGCAGATCGCGATGGAAGTGCTCGGCCCGTTGGCGATGCTTTCCGATTTCGACAACGGCCGCTGGAGCTACAACTATCTGCGCTCGCGCGGCAACACGATCGAAGCCGGCACCAGCGAAGTGCAGCGCAACATCATCGCCCAGCGCGTGCTCGGCCTGCCCCGCAGTTATTAGCCGCCTGCGCAGGAATCAGCCAGCGAAAGGTTCGCAGTCCACAACAACGCAATCTCAACACCGTGTGCCACTGGCTTAGCCAGTGTCGAAGTCCCAAGAGAAGTCAGGCACTCGCAGAGCCAGTGGCACACGGCACGACAAGCCAACCGAACCACGACCTACCGAAGGATATCAGCCATGGAATTCGATCTCTCCAAGCCGCAAAAACTGTTGCAACAGACGGTGCGCGAGCTGTTCGCCCGCACGTGCCCGGCCAAACGCGTCCGCGAGCTGATGGCCACCGACACGGCGCTCGACGCCGAGCTGTGGTCGGCCATCGCCGACCAGGGCTGGCTGGGCATCCATTTGGACGAGGCCGCCGGCGGCCTGGGCCTGGGCGTCGTCGAGCTGGCCGTCGTGGCCGAAGAAGTCGGCCGTGCCTGCATGAGTGGGCCCTTCCTGGGCACCGTGTGGGCGGCCACGCTGGCCGCCGCGGCCGCGCCCAAGTCGTCCCACCTCGAGCCGCTGGCCACCGGCGCCGCCAAGGGCGCCGTCGCCCTGCTCGAACCCGACACGCTGTGGGCCCCAGCCGACGTGCAGTTGAAAGCCGCCCCGTCCGGCGGCGGCTTCAAGCTCACGGGCCGCAAGTCGCTGGTCCTCGACGCCGCCTCGGCCGACGTCATCCTCACGGTCGCGCGAACGCCCGACGGCCTGGGCGTCTTCGCCGCGCGGCCCGGTGCCGCGGGCGTCAAGCTCACCACCACGACCGGCCTCGACGCTACGCGCAAACTGTGCGACGTCGACTTCGAGGCGCATCGATTGCCGCCGACGACGTGCTGGCCGTCGGCCCCGAGGCGCCACGGGCCTTGCAGCGCTCGATCGCCGTGGCCACGCTGGCCGTCGGCGCCGACATGCTGGGCGGCATGAGCTGGATCCTGGCCGACACGGTCGAGTATGCCAAGACGCGGCAGCAGTTCGGCAAGGTGATCGGCAGCTTCCAGGCCGTGCAGCACATGTGTGCCGACATGCTGCTGCTGGCCGAAAGCTCGCGCTCGGCCGTCTACTACGCCGCCTGGGCCCTGGATGCGGAACCCGCCTCGGCGGCCCGCCACGTGTCGATCGCCAAGGCTTACGCCTCGGATGCGGCCCGCGAGGTGGCCAACCGGGGCGTGCAGGTCCACGGCGGCATCGGCTTTACCTGGGAGCACGACTTGCAGCTCTACTACAAGCGCGCGAAAGCCTCGGAAGTGCTGTTCGGCGACGCGGCCTATCACCGCGCCCTATTGGCCGAATTGGCGTTCGACCGCGGTGCCGCTTGAAGACGCGGCAGCCGGCCACGCGGCAGCCAGCCTCTTTGAGGCCGGTCGCCGCGGCAAGTGAGGCCAGTTGCCGAGCCAAGCGCATGCGGATCACGGATAGTCGTCGATCGTCATTCGCCGCGGCTGCACGCGCGGATTGGGCCCCGGATTGCCCGGATTGAACGGCGTGGGGAACCTCGCCCCGTCGCCCTCGAGCGCTCTGCGCGGGATGCCCGCCGGCCGCGGCTGATACTGAGGGAACGGAGTCGGGATAGGACGTCGCACGCCGGTCTGCGTGCCCTCGTCGGGCCCGTACTGGCCGCGCGGCAGCGCAGGCATGCGAACCGAGGGGGCACGGGTGCGCTTCTTGGCGTCCGTCGGCGGGGCCAGGTCGCTGGGCAATCGCGGCGAGGGCGTCGTGTCGTCGGCGCCGAGGAATCCGCCGCTACCCAGCGCCGGCGGCGACAGCGGCAAGGGGACCCCTTGGCTCGGCACGCCCGACGACGGCAGCGGACGCCCCTCGCCAAACGGAGAGTACGTCTCGTCGCTGGAATTCGAATCGGAATCAAAGTCGCGAGTGCGCGACGGGGGTTGTCCAAAGGCACCGCCCGTCGGCGATCCGGCGGGCAGGCCAAGCCCGCCGCCAAGGGGCGCCGACTTCTCGACTTTCTTCGACCCCCACTTATCGCGCAGACGCAGGAACTCCTCGTACTCTTCGACTTTCTCGCTGGCCGACTGCGGCTGGTCCTTGTCGGCCTTGCCGTCGAGCGAGGTCTGGCCGGTCGGGGCCGCGCTGCCGGCGGCGTAATGGCGGGCAATTGCGCGTAGGTCTCCTTCATCTCGACGTCCAGGTCGCGCGCCTTCGTTTCGTCGGCCTCGGCCCGCTCGCCGTCGCCCCGATCGCGATAAACCAGCGCGCGGTTGTAGTAGGCGTCGGCATTGGTGGGCGCCAGGCGGATCGCTTCGCCAAAATCGGCAATCGCCCGATCGAAGTCGCCCGCGCCGTTGCGCAGATAGTACGTCGTGCCGCGGCTGTTGTAGGCCCGGTAGTCGCGCGGGTTGAGCTGCAGGGCTTCCTCGCACGTGGCCAACGCCTTGTCGTACTTGCCGGCCCGCGCTTTGCGCAGGCCTTGCTCGGCCAGCGACGAGGCGGCCATCGGCCCACAGCCCCCGCCCAGCGCCGCCACCAGCAGCAGCAGCACCAGCGGCAACGCGAGCGCCACGATCGAGCGGTGACGGGCCATGCAAAGCGCCTTTCGATGCGACGGAAGAGTCGCCCCCTCAAGGGGCGGGGCCCATGCGGAGATGCGGAAGCGCAATCGACGCGAAATAACTAAATAACTAGTTGAATCATACCTCGCCCGCCGCCGGAAGCAACGCGCCCGGGGGCGTTTGGACTCCGCGGGCGTCTGGTCCGTCGGCCGCGCCGGCTCGCGCCTCCCTTTTTCGCCGCGTACGCGTATACTTCGGCAAAACCGTGGTTTTCGCACACCCGTTCGCTCGCGCGAGATACGGCTATCGTGGCACATCCAGCACCCCTGGTGCACGCACAGCGGCTCGACGTCACTTTTCGCGGCCCCATCCATGCGCTCGCAGGCATCGATCTGGCGGTCGAGCGCGGCCAGTTCGTGTCCATCGTCGGACCCTCGGGCTGCGGCAAGAGCACCCTGCTGCGGCTCGTCGCGGGGCTGACCGCGCCCACCGGCGGCAGCCTGCTCGTAGCCGGCCAGCCGCCCAAAGTCGCCCGCCGCGCGAGCACCCGGCTGTCGTTCGTGTTTCAGGATCCCACGCTGCTCCCCTGGCGCACGGTCGAGCAGAACGTGCGCTTGCCGCTGGAGCTCGAGCACGGCGCCCCTGCCGAGCGCGCTTTGCGCGTGGCGGCGGCGCTTGAGCTGGTGGGCCTGGCCGATTTCGCCCGCCGCTGGCCCAACGAGCTGTCGGGCGGCATGCGAATGCGCGTGTCGTTGGCGCGCGCGCTCGTGACCGATCCCGAACTGCTGCTGTTGGACGAACCGTTCGGCGCGCTCGACGACATCACGCGCCAGGCGCTCAACGAGGAGCTGATGCAACTGTGGTGCAAGCGGCGCTGGACCGGCATGTTCGTGACCCACAACATTGCCGAGGCCGTGTTCCTCAGCCAGCGGATCGTGGTGATGAGCCCGAGGCCCGGGCGGATCGTGGCCGACGTGGCGGTGCCCTTCGCGATGCCGCGCGAGGCCGCGCTGCGCTCGCGTGCCGACTTCGCGCTGCTGGCCGGCGAAGTGGCAAGCTGCCTGCGGAGGACGGCCGCATGAAGTCGCTCTTGGCCGGCGGCCTGCGGCTGGTGCTGCCGCCGGTCGTGTTCTTCGCGATCGTCGTGGCCGCCTGGCAACTGGCCGTCGTCGTCTGGCACTTACCGGCCTATCTGGTGCCCCCGCCGGCGCGCGTGCTCGCGGCGGCGCGCGAGCATGCCGGCGACCTGCTGCGCGCCATGCAGCTCACCGGCGGCGCGGCCTTGTGCGGGTTCGCGCTCAGCCTGGCCGATGGACTGCTGCTGGGCCTCGTCTTCTCGCAGTCGCGCGTCATCGAGCGTAGCGTTTATCCTTACGCGATCTTCCTGCAGACGGTGCCGATCATCGCCATCGCGCCGGTGCTCATCATGTGGTTCGGCAACGGTTTTGGCGGCGTGGTGGCGGTGTCGTTCATCCTCAGCCTGTTTCCCATCATCACCAACGCCACGGCCGGCCTGACCACCGTCGACCCAAACCTGCTCGACCTGTTCGCCATCCACAACGCCTCGCGCTGGCAGACGCTGTTCGTGCTGCGGCTGCCCAGCGCCGTGCCGCAGCTGGTCACCGGGGCCAAGATCTCGTGCGGGCTGTCGGTCATCGGCGCCATCGTCGGCGAACTGTTCGCCGGCTACGGCACCGAGAGCATGGGCCTGGGCACGCTGTTGTCGATGGCCAACGGCCGGCTCGATACGTCTTACGTGTTCGCCGCGGTGCTGGCCTCGACCGTGTTGAGCGTGGCGATTTTTGCCGCGGTCAGCCTGCTCGGCTCGACCGTGCTGGCGCGCTGGCACGTCGCCGCCCCGCGCACGCGCGACGCCGTCAACTAACCACCAGGGAGGGACCCGTTCATGGCATGCTTTATTTCTTCGTTTCTTTCCGCGGTTTCCAGGCGCTTGCGCTCGTGGCGCTGGCCGCGTTGGCCGTTTACCCCGCCGGCTGCGGCGGCGGTGGCGATGCTTCGCGCGGCGGTTCGGCTCCAGGCGGTGCAAAGCACGCGGCGGCACCGAAGGCAAAGCCCTCGGCCGACGACGAGCCGGGCCCGGCCATCGATCCCTCGCTCCCCAAGGTGACGCTGCAGCTCAACTGGTTTCCCGAGGCCGAGCACGGCGGCTACTACGCGGCGCTGGCCGAAGGCTATTACCAGCAGGCCGGGCTGAACGTCAAAATCATTCCCGGCGGACCCGACACGCCCGTGCTGCAGCAGGTGGCCCGCCGCGCCGTCACCTTCGGCGTCGTCAATGCCGACAACCTGCTGTTGGGCCGCGCCCAGGAAATGCCGATCGTGGCCCTGATGGCCCCCCTGCAAATGAGCCCCCGCTGCATCATGGTGCATGCCAAGAGCGGCATCCGCGACTTCGACGACCTGAAGAACATGACCATCGCCATGTCCAACAGCACCCCGTTCTCCTACTTCCTCCGCAAGCGGCTCAAGCTCGAAAACGTGAAGATCGTCCCCTACTCGGGCAACGTGGCACAATTCCTGCTCCACAAGGACTACGCCCAGCAGGCCTACGTCTTCAGCGAGCCGTTCGTGGCCCGCAAGCAAGGGGGCGACCCGCAAGTGCTGATGGTCTCCGACCTGGGCTTCAACCCCTATGCCAGCGTGCTGTTCACGCACGAAGACGAGATCGAGGATCAGCCGCGGATCGTGGAAAAAATGGTTTCCGCCTCGGTGCGCGGTTGGGCCCGCTACATCGAGTCGCCCGAGGCGGCCAACAAGCTGATTCACGCTTGAACAAGGAGATGGACTTCGACATCCTCGAGTTCGGCGCCCAGGAATTGCGTCCGCTGGTGATGGACAGCACCGCCGAGCAGGAAGGCGTCGGGACCATGTCGCGCCGCCGCTGGCAGGAGCTCGAAGAGCAACTGGTCGAGACCAGCCAGCTCAAGCCCGGCGCCGTCGACGTCGAGCAGGCCTACACGACGACGTTTTTGAAGTAGAGGCCCGAGGGCTGCCGCGAACAGCGAGCTGTGGTCACGACTGCTTTGCGGCCTAGCCATGGCCGGTCATCGCGGTTTAACGAGTGGAGCAAGACGTCGTGCATTATCACGGGCATGGAGATCGGCACGAGGGCCACTCGGCCCACGCGGGCGGCCGCGGCCGCAGCCGCTCGGGGCTGACCTGGACGCTGGCGCTGACGGTCGGCTACATGGTGGCCGAGATCGTCGGCGGACTGGCCTCGGCTCGCTGGCTCTGCTGGCCGACGCCGGGCACATGCTCTCCGACGCGGCGGCGCTGGGCCTCAGCCTGTTCGCCGCCTGGATCGCCGGCCGCCCGCCCACGCCGCAGCACAGCTACGGCTACTACCGGGCCGAGATCCTGGCCGCCCTGGCCAACGGCGCCACGCTGATCGCCATCTCGATCGTGATCTTCATCGAGGCCTGTCCGCCGCCTGAGCGCGCCGGAGGAGGTCGCCGGCCCGCTTGATGATGGGCATCGCCGCCGGCGGGCTGGCCGTGAACATGCGTCGGCCTGGCGATCCTCTGCACGGCTCGCAAGGGCGAAAGCCTCAACATCCACGGCGCCTGGCTGCACCTGCTGACCGACGCCCTGGGCAGCGTGGCCACGCTGGTGGCCGGCGCCCTGGTCTGGGCCTTCGACTGGAACTGGGCCGACCCGGTGGCCTCGGTGGCCATCGGTTTGCTGGTCATCTATTCGTCGTGGCAGTCTGGTCAAGCAGGCCATCTCGATCCTGATGGAGAGCACGCCAGGCCACTTGAACGTCGACGACGTGCGCAGCGCCATGATCGCCACGCCCGGCGTTTGCGAGGTTCACGACCTGCACATCTGGACGATCACCAGCGGCATGGAATCGCTCTCGGCCCACGTCCGTCTCGAGGCCGGCCGCGAGCCACACGCCGCGCTGGACGACCTGCGCCGGCGCTGCACGACCGCTTCGGCATCGACCACATCACGATCCAGATCGAGCCGCAAGGCCCCGAAGGCTGCCCGACGTCGTTCTGACAATCAACCGCCCGCCCCCAAGCAACGCGCAGCCCACGCAACATGGCGCGGCCCGGGCGTCAGCCCGGGGATTATTGGCGCGACGCTCGATTTTGCTGCGCACGGCCAGGGGCCTGACGCCCCCGGCGCGTGACGCCCCCGGGCGCGTCCCGGGTGACCGTTTAGAACCTATCCGAGAACCGCCGGGGACTGTCCCGATCTTGCGGAGTCTTCGCAGCAAAATGGGACTGTCCCCCTCTCCCTCAACGGTTCTCGGATAGGTTCTTACTTCACCAGCTGCCGCTTCTGCTCGATGAACTTGAGGTGATGGTCCAAATGGCCGGCATACGTCTCGACCAGGTCGGCCAGCGTCACGACTCCGCGCTCGTTGTGATTGCCGGTGCGGGCGAAGGCGGCCTCGCTCAGGCGGCGCAAGATTTCGGCGGTCATCTGGCGGTTCTTGGCAAAGATGTCGCAAGCCAACTGCGCGTCGAGCTGATCGTAGAACAGGTTTTTGCCAAAGGCCGTCTCGTCGTAGCCGATCAGGGTCGGCTCGTTTTCGGCCGCCACGCGCTTCATGCGGTCCGAGGCGATCAGGTCGCTGTCCATCAGGTGCAGCACGATCTGCTGGATGCTCCAGGTGCCCGGCACCGGAAAGGCGTTGAGCTGCTGCCGATTGAGCCCGGCGATGGCCGGCGCCAATCGGGCGCCACCCGCCGCGTACCGCTCGATGAGGTCGTGATGGGTCATGAGGATTGGCCTCCCTTGGGATGTGAACGGCAAGTGACGCAAAGCATGGTAACGCCAGCGATGACAGCGCCCTGCCAGCAAAAGTTCGCCAGGTGAATTCCCCCCTCGCCGGCGAATTCAAGCTCTCGCGCGGCCGCCACGAATCCCCAGGCTCATGCCCGGGGCTCGCCATCCATGTTTTACCGCGGCGCTCGCTTGTTCCGACCTCCCGCCTCAGGCCTCCCGCCTCCGGCCTCCCGCCTCAGGCCTCCGGCCTCCGGCCTGCTGATTCCTCTTGGTGTTCCGCCGGTGGTTCCCGTAAACTATAGGAACTGGGAAAACCTTTCCTACGAGCCCCCTTCCCACGCATGTCGTATCGCTCGCTGAAGCGCATTTTGGGCGAAACCAGCTTGGAGCGGAAATGCCGCTTCTTGTTTGGCGGCTGCCTGTTCGTGCTCATCACCGGCAGCTTCTGGTGGTACGGTCGCAGCACCGACGAGCTGGTTTACGAAGCCAGCCGCGAGCAGCGCCCGCGGCCTGGTCGAGACGACGATCGTCATGCACCACTGGAGCCGCTGGCAGGACGAGCAGGACCAGCAGTTCGGCGAGAAATCGGCCGAGCTGGTCCGCGACCTGGGCGAAGGGCTGGCCCGCCGCCAATACCGTTGGGAATTCATTCGCCCGGTGTCCGAGCGAGCCGGCGCCAAAGACAACTTCGAGTGGGACACGCTGGCCCAGTTCATGAACCACCCGCCGCCGCCACCTGCCGCCGACGGCAGCGCCACCCCCGAGTTTCGCGAGCGCCGCGTGACGGTCGCCGGCCAGCCCGAATACCAGTACTATGCCCCCATCCGCGTCACCAACCAGCGCTGCGTGATCTGCCACGGGGCGTTGAACCTGGGCGTGGCCGGCGTGCCGCCACAGGAGATTGGCGACTTGATCTCGGTGCTCAAGGTTTCGCTGCCCGACGGCAAGACGCAGGCCGCCACCCGCCAGAACCGCGCCGTGCTGTTGGGCACGGCCATCTTCACCGTCTTTCTGGCGATGTGGGCCTCGTATGCCATCGTCCGCTACGTGATCGTCAAGCCGCTCGGACACCTGCGCGACGTCAGCGACCGCATTAGCCGCGGCGACATCGCCCTAAGGGCCGAGCTGCACACCGGCGACGAGTTCGAGCGGCTGGCCACGGCCTTCAACCGCATGCTCCGCCAACTGGCCACCAACCAGGAAGAGCTCAAGTACGCCAACGAAAACCTCAACGTCAAGGTCGACGAGCTGGCGCAGGCCAACATGCGGCTCTACGAAATGAACCGCCTGAAGAGCGACTTCCTGGCCACCATGAGCCACGAGCTGCGCACCCCGCTCAACGCCATCATCGGCTTCAGCGACGTGCTCGAGTCGATCGCCTCGCTCGACGACAAGCAACGCCGCTACGTGAAGAACATCCAGACCTCGGGCAAAGTGCTGCTCGAGATGATCAACGACATTCTGGACCTGGCGAAGATCGAAAGCGGCAAGATGGAAGTCCGGCTGTCCGACTTCTCGATCGCCGCCGTCATGGCCGCGCAGTGCGACATGGCCCGCCCGCTCTCCGAGCGCAAGAACATCGACCTGGAAACGCAGATCGAGCCGGCCTTGCCCGACATGTTCCAGGACCAGGCCAAGGTGCAGCAGATCCTGAACAACCTGCTGTCCAACGCCATCAAGTTCACGCCCGAAGGGGGCCGCATCGTGGTCAGCGCCGAACACGGCGGACCAAACGACCTCGTCATCAAGGTGGCCGACACCGGCGTGGGCATCGCCCCGGAAGACCAGGTGGCCATCTTCGAAAAATTCCGCCAGGGCAAGTCGGTGCTCAACGGCGGCGACGCCATGACCCGCGAATACTCCGGCACCGGCCTGGGCCTGTCGATCGTCAAAGAGCTGTGCAAACTGCTGGGCGGCGAGATCACGCTCGAAAGCGAGCTGGGCAAGGGCAGCACCTTCACCGTGCGACTGCCCTGGACTCGCGCCGATCAGCTCAAGCTCGACGGTGCCTGTCCACGGGCGGCAATCTCGAAGATCTCAAGCCCCGCCGCGACCCTCCGCGCCTGCTGGAAGCCCCCGCCACGACGCCCTGAGCGGAGCACTCGTGCTTCCGCGCCTCACTCTGCCTCCACGAACCCGACGCGCAAGCGAGGGCCCCCGCCCACGAACCCGACGCGTAAGCGAGGGCGTCCGTTCGTCGCTCCCTCGCTCGCGCGTCGGGTTAGTAGGGCGGACACGAAAAAAGCCGGCCTCCCGCGCCTCGACGGAAAGCCGGCTTGAAGTCGTTGCTTGAGATGCTGCCGATCGCTCAGGCGTTCAGCTTCACGCTCGGGTCGCTGGCCACGTTGACCCACACGTGGACGTGCGGGGCGCCGCGATAGTACCAGACGAACGAGGGGCCTTCCAGCCGCCAGCAGTCCCACACCTGGTCTTCGCCGATGTCGCCTTCCTTGTAGAAGGCCAGCGAACACTTGTCGAGCCCGCCCTGCCCGTTCAAGCAGCTCATGGCTTCGTCGCGATCGGTCTGGCGATACGGCTCGATCAGCTTCTTGAGCACCTCCTGCACGAGCCCCTTCTGATCGTTCGACATCTCGGCCACCGGGATGCCCGGGATGTCCCCGTTGGGGCCCTGGAAGCCGACCGACTGCTCGTGCGGCAGCTTGTCGGCCAGCGCCTGCTTGCGCTGTTTCTCGTCGAGCATGGCGTACACCTTGTTGGCGGCCAGCGCCTGGTGCCAGAAGACGTTGCCCGGATGGTCCTTCTTTTCGTTGAAGCCGCTGGCCGCGTGGCCGTAGAAGATCGGTCCGCCAAAGGCCACGCCCTCGGCGCTGTTGCCATCGGCGCGCAGGGTCATGTGCCGGCCGGTCATCACCAGCTCGAACTTTTCGCCCGGCTTGCCGAACAGCGCGATGCTCTGGCTTTCGCCGTAGCCCTGGGCGTCGTCTTCGAGCTGCTTGTAGATCCGTTCGTGCCATTCGGGCTGGATGATGTGCTCGAAGATGTGGCGGATCATCGCCTGCTGGTCGCTGGTGTAGAAGTCGCTGCCGATGGCCGGCTCGGTGATGTTCCAGTTGTTCGCGACCCGCGTTCGCAACAGCCCGCGCTTCGGATCCATGTAGTCCCAGGCGAAGCACATTTCCTTGCGCTGCGCGTCGTTGAGCGATTCGTAGAGCAGCTTGGCGACCGACTCGGGCGAGGCGTCCTTCTCGATGTTCACCGCGGCCCTTGCCGCCAGCGGCGCGGCCCCGGCGGCCAGCACGGCGGCCGTGCCGGCGGTTTTGAGAAAGTCGCGGCGCGAAACGTGCGAAGCGCCTTCGCAATCAGAGCAAACACGAATGTGCGACATGGCTCGCCTCCATGGAAAGCGGTGCGGGATGGTTGAGGTTGGTCAGCTCGGCTGCCGGCTATTAGACACCAGGGCCGGGAGGGAAGCAACTTTTAGGGGGCGCATCAGCCATTTTGACGATCTACTTTGAGGAATCCCGAAACTCGCCATCAGGGAGATTTGGAAGCGCCCGACCGGCAATGCCTTCAGCCTCGGCACGTGAAAAACGCTTCCCGCCGTATGACGATTGTTCCGCGGCAAATTGCGCGCGGCGGACTGCTTCAATGCACCCTCCGCCCAATATCGCGATGAGCGGGACGCAAAGAAACAGCCGCCGCAAACTGAACCGTACCGTCGGCTCGCTCATTGTTCAAACCAGCCTTCATCCCCAAACCGAATGTTCCCCGGCTTGGTATCGTAGTAGTAGATGCCGAACTGGCGAAGGCTCCAGACGAGCGCCCGGACCTCTGCCCAGCGGTCTCCGAAGAGCTCCCGCCCCTGTTCATCGTGATCGGCCATGGTCTCGGCCGAATAATCCGCCGGGCGGTCGAGCCAGGCTTTTGCGAAGTCTAGAATGTAGGGCGGCGTGACGATGCTCATTTCGATGACTAGCAGTTCGCTGTTGAAACGTCGAAGCTGGGGGACCGAGAACTACTGCAGGCGAATGATGTTGTGACTCTTGAGACGTTGATAGCAGTCCAGTTCGATCTCGTAGGCGACCTGCCTCTCAAACACCTTGATAGCCGTTTTTCGATTCGACTCCCACACACGTCCATCTTGTCCCTTTCCAATTGGGCTTTCCAAAGCGAGTTCAATCCCAGATAACTTCGCGTAGGCAATCGCTCGATTTCGGAGTTCTGGATCCAGCATGGGTCAGCACTGGCCAAACGGCTATTCGGCAGACGTCGAGATTTACTTGCTGATCGCCGGCGAGCGGATCGACGTTGCGCAAGTTTGGGATGGTTCACTAATTCTTCGCAGGTCGCAGACGATCGCACCCAGCACTGAGGCCACGCTCGTCCTCAAGATAGACGGCCAAGAGAAGCAAGAACAGATTTTTCTCAGCGAGGGCGCACGAAGCTGTGAAGAACCGGTGCCCTACTTTTAGGGCCTTATGCGTGTTTGGCCCCGGCCGGCAACCGACGCCGCGCGCTTTCCTCCCTGGCACGCGGGACAAAAGAACGTCGACCGCTGCGCCTGGACGATCCGCTTGATCGTTCCCCGGCCGCAGGCGCGGCACGCTTCGCCTTCGCGGTCGTACACGCGGTGCTGGCTCTGGTAGCTGCCGCTCTCGTTGAGCGCGTTGCGATACGTGCCGTCGCCCAGCGTCGAGCCTTCGTGGCGGATGGCGGCTTCCAGCACTTCGATCATCGCGGCATGGATACGCTCCCACTCCTCGCCGCGCAGCCGGCAACAGGGCCGTCGTGGGTCGACGCCCGCCAGGTGCAGGATTTCGCTGGCGTACAGATTGCCCACGCCGGCCAGCGCTTTTTGATCGAGCAGCGCCACCTTGATCGCCCGCCGGCTGGCCGCCAGCCGCTCGCGAAGAAGGTCGGCGTCGATCGCCAGGGCATCCGGCCCGATCCGCCCGTCGCGATAGCGCGCGTCGAATTCTTTCGGCGTCACCAGCCGCACCGACCCCAGCCCGCGCCGGTCCCAGAACAAAAGTTCCTCGGCCGGCCCACCGGCCAGCGCGATCCGCAGCCGCAAGTGCTCGCGCGTCGGCGGCTCGGCCAGCAGCACCAGTCCAGTCATCCGCGGCTCGAAGACGATCGCCTGGCCATCGTCCAGCCGCACCACCACCCGCTTGCCGATGCGCTCGAGGCCCGCGATCGTGCGTCCAATCGCCCGGCGGCGCAGCGCAGCCGGCTTGGGCTCGATCGCGATCGGCCGCTTCGCGCACCGCGCCGGCCGCACGTCCTCGATCCGGCTGCCCACGATCGGCAGCAGTCCGCGTCGCATCGTTTCCACTTCCGGCAATTCAGGCACGGGGAACCTCGATCAGCAAGGAGTGCGTCACCTGCCGCACGCGAACCCGAAGGGCAAGCAAGGGCTCTCCCCCCACGAACCCGACGCGCAAGCGAGGGCTCTTCACACTTACCCGACGCGCAAGCGAGGGCGACCTGCCAAGCGAACCTGCGCTGCCGAAAAGCCTTCGCTCGCGCGTCGCGTTCGTGGTGGCCAGCACGGCTCACGCATTCTACGCGAGACCGGCAACAATCGTCGGTAGCAAGCCGACACGACGGAAACTGGCGGCCTCGGCGGCGCGGCGGTACATTAGCGGGCAAACCAAGAAACTCGCCAGGAGGCCCGCCGCCATGTTCTACCTGCACGTCTGGCTGACCGTCAAAGACAAGGCCGACATCGACAAAGTCAAAGCCCTGCTCACCGAAGCCGCCAAAAGCTCGCGCACCGAGCCCGGCTGCCACCGCTTCGAGGCCTACCACTCGACGGCCGACGAAACGAAGTTCCTGCTGGCCGAGCAGTGGGAATCGCAAGCAGCCATCGACGCCCACCGCAAGGCCCACGCCTACACGCAGATCTACCAGCCCCAGGTGCTGCCGCTAGTCGTCCGCGAAGGGCATCCCTCGACGCCGCTGTAATGTGAGCCGGAAGAAATCAAAATGTGGGACCAACTCCGCCCCGGCTCACGACGATTTCTTGCGTGGCTACCCCGCTGGCCCCTTGCGGGAGAGGACAGCCTGCGAAGCAAGCAGGGTGAGGGGTTGCAGTCGATTGCGGCGACCAAATCCAAACCGCGCGTGAACCGAGTCCTGCACCGCGGCGTCTGTTGATTGCCATGACCTCTGGCAGCGCCTACCCCTCACCCTGCTCGCGCAAGCGCGAGCGGTCCCTCTCCCGCACGGGGCGAGGGAAGAATCCGCGGCCCTTGTGGTCAATTGGCGGGGCAGCGACAATAACAATTTACGCTTCACGCAGAGCCCGCCATCGTCAACAGTTCCGCCATGTCGCTCGCCTCCAAACCTGCCGCCGCCAACGTTCCCGACGCGCACGGCCGCTTCGGCCCCTTCGGCGGCCGCTACGTGCCCGAAACGCTCATCGCGGGCCCTTGACGAGCTGACGGCCGAGTACGAAAAAGCCCGCCGCGACCCGGCGTTTCAGGCCGAGCTGGACGACCTGCTTCGCAACTACGTCGGCCGCCCCTCGCCGCTCTACCACGCCCAGCGGCTGAGCCGGCAGTGCGGCGGGGCGCAGATCTATCTCAAGCGCGAAGACCTCAACCACACCGGCGCCCACAAGATCAACAACACGCTCGGCCAGGCCCTGCTCACCGTCCGCATGGGCAAGCGCCGGCGTGATCGCCGAGACCGGCGCCGGGCAGCACGGCGTCGCCACCGCCACGGCCTGCGCCCGGTTCGGCCTGGAGTGCGTCGTCTACATGGGCGAGGAAGACATCCGCCGCCAGCAGCCCAACGTGCAAAGCATGCGGCTGCTCGGCGCCGAAGTGCGGCCCGTCACCAGCGGCTCGCGGACCCTGCGCGACGCGATCAACGAGGCCATGCGCGACTGGATGAGCTCGGTCGAAACGACGCACTACATCCTCGGCTCGGTCGTCGGGCCGCATCCGTTTCCGCGTGATCGTCCGCGACTTTCAATCGGTCATCGGCCGCGAGACGATCGAGCAGTGCCGGCGCAGATCGGCCGGCTGCCCGACCTGGTCGTGGCCTGCGTCGGCGGCGGCAGCAACGCGGCCGGCATGTTCTATCCGTTCGTCGACCGAAGCCGACGTGCCGCTGGTCGGCGTCGAGGCCGGCGGCCGCAGCGACAAGCCGGGCGACCACGCCTCGCCCCTGTCGTTCGGCCAGCCCGGCGTGCTGCACGGCAGCTACAGCTACGTCATGCAGGACGAAGACGGCCAGACCTGCGACGTCCACTGCGTCTCGGCCGGCCTCGACTATCCGGGCGTCGGCCCCGAGCACAGCTACTGGAAAGAGACTGGCCGGGTGACGTACACCGCCTGCCGCGACGACGAGGCGCTGGACGCCTTTCGACACCCTGGCCCGCACCGAAGGCATCCTGCCGGCCCTGGAAAGCTCGCACGCCATCGCCAAAGCCATGCGAACTGGCCCGCGGCCGCCGCCAAGGACGCAGGCGATCGTCGTCTGCCTCTCCGGCCGCGGCGACAAGGACGCCGCCGAGATCGCCCGCCTGATGGCCCAGCGGGCGAAGAAGTAGACCGTGACCGAATCGCTCTAGCCGCAGTACGCATGTCCCGCATCGACGCCCTCTTCGAAAAGCTCCGCAGCGAAGGCCGCAAGGCGCTGATGCCCTTCGTTACGGCCGGCGATCCGGACCTGGAGTTCACCGCCGCGGTGCTGGCCGAGCTGGCCCGCCGCGGCGCCAGCCTGTGCGAGCTGGGCATCCCGTACAGCGACCCGATCGCCGACGGGCCGGTGATCCAGGCCTCTTACACCCGGGCCCTCGACAAGCACGTCAAGCTGGCGGCGATCTTCGAGATGCTCGCCGGCGTAGCCCCGCGAGCTTGCCGCCGCCGGTCGTGACGATGGTCAGCTACGCGATCGTCTATCGCCACGGCCTGGCGGCCTACGTCGACGACGCCACGGGCGGCCGGCGTGGCCGGGGCGATCGTGCCCGACCTGCCGGTCGACGAGTCCGGCGAACTGACCGAAAATCTGCCGCCGGGCCGATTTCAGCCTCGTCCAGCTCGTCACGCCGACCACGCCCCGCGAGCGGGCCCTGCGGATCGCCGAAAGACTCGACCGGCTTTTTGTACTACGTCTCGGTGACCGGCATCACGGGCGAACGGACCGAGCTGCCGCAAAGCCTCATCGACAACGTCGGCTGGCTCCGCGAGCAGACCGACCCTGCCGATCTGCATCGGCTTCGGCATCAGCACGCCCGAGCACGTGCGCAAGCTGGCACCCGTGGCCGACGGCCTGATCGTCGGCTCGGCCATCGTCCGCCGCGTTGCAGAAGCCGCGAGCAAGCCGCGCGATGCCGTGCTGGCCGACGTCGGCGACTACGTCGCCACACTGCTCGCCGCGCTCGACGAATCTCCGGCAAGCGCTCGAACCTGACGCCGGTCGCACCGTCCGCGTCCGTCGACGCTGGCGGCTTAGCACTACCGCCGGTACTTTTCCAGCACCATGTCGGCCAGCTTCGTGGTTTCTTCGTCGTCGTTGACCCACAGGTCGTCGAGATGGTGATGAATGCGCCGCTCGGCGGTTTGCAGGTAGTAGCGGCCCGTGGCCAGCTCCAGCTTGCCGGCCTCGTCCAAGGGCCCGTGGCCCACGAGTTTGTCGAGCCGCCGCAACACGCAGGAGCACGCGTACAGCTCGTTGGCGCTGTCGGCGATCCGCGCCAGTTGAAACTGGCGGTCGAGCACCGACTCCTGGTAATGCCGCAACACGGCCTCGACCTGCGAACCGAACACGCCGATCAGCTTACCTAGGCGCAGGGCCTCGTTCTCGAGCTGCGCGTTGTGCACGTCGACCGTCGGCGAGCTGAAGTACGATTCGATCTTGCGGCCGGCAAACCCGCTGAGCTTGCCGAGGTTGCGCAGCGGCTTTTTCGCCGCGTCCAGGATGCCCTTCAACTCGAGCCCCACGTCGCGCATGCCCACCAGCGCCGTGAACACGCGCAGCACGTCGTTGGCCCCTTCGCCGATCATGTTGATCCGCGCGTCGCGCATCATCCGCTCGTACGGCTCGTCGGTGAAATACGCCTTGCCGCCGAATATCTGGATCGTGTCGTTGACGATCCGCCACAACTGATCGGTCGAGAGCACCTTGAGCATGGCCGTTTCCAGCATGAACTCGCCCGCGCCCGAGTCGATCAGCGCGGCCGTTTCGTAGGTCATCGACTCCATGGCATAGGCCGAAGCCTGCATGTAGGCCAGCTTTTCCTTGACCAGCTCGAAGTTCGAAAGCGTCTGGCCGAACTGCACGCGCGTCAGCGCGTGGCGCGTGGCGGCCTCGATGCACCGCTTGGCCGCGCCCGTGCAACTGGCGCCGAACGTCGTGCGGCCGAAGTCGAGCACGGTCAGCGCCACCCGCAGCCCTTTGCCCACGCTGCCCAGGATGTTTTCCTTGGGCACGAACATGTCCTTGAACGCCAGCCGGCTGGTGGCCGTGCCCCGCACGCCGCACTTGGGCATCCGCTTTTCCACCACCTCGAAGCCCGGCATGTCGGGCGACACCAGGAACGCCGTGACCTTCGTCTCCTTGCTTCCGGCCACCGGCGTGCGAGCCATCACGGTCAGCCCCTTGGCCACCCCGCCGTTGGTGATCCAGCGCTTCTGGCCGTTGAGCACGTAGCCCCTGCCGTCGGCCGAGGGCGTGGCCGTAGTCTGCACGTTGGCCGCGTCGCTGCCCGCCTCCGGCTCGGTCAGCGCGAAGGCGCTGATCCACTCGCCGGTCGCCATCTTCGGCAGCCAGGCCGCCTGCTGCTCGCGCGTGCCGAACAGCACCAGGGCCCGCGGGCCGATCGAGTGATGGGCGTTGACGAACAGCGCCGTACTGCCGCAGTGGCCTCCCAGCACTTCGATCATGCGGCAATAGGAGGTCTGGCTGAAACCGCCGCCGCCAAACTCCGGGGGCAGGCAGGCGCCGAGCACGCCGAGCTTGCCCAACCCGTCGATGACCCGCTGGGGAATTTCGGCGTCGCGGTCGATCGCGGCCGCGTCGATCTCCTCGCGGCAATAGCGGCCAAGCTCGGCCACCATCGCGTCGGCGCGCTCGTCGTGATCGAGATCGGGGTAATCGAGAAGCCGCTCGCCCAGGTACTTGCCGAAAAACAGCCCCTTGGCAAAGCCGACCTCGTCGATCGCGTCGCCGAGCACTTCCTCGGCCTGGGCCATCTGCTGCTCGTGATCCATTTTCATGACGCCTTACCTCTCACGCGGCCGCGAAGTACAAGAAACCAAGCGTATCGACAACCACGACCGGGGGCCAACGCCGCTCGGCTCGAAGCCGCCCCGGCTGTTCACCTGAAATTTGATCGCTCGAAAGGCAGGTCGGCAACGTGCTTCGCCGCTCGTTCCGCACGTTCGGCGAAGTCGCGCCCACGCGATCCGTAGGCATAACCGGACCAACGTGGCCTCATCGTTGAAACCCGACCGGCCCCACGACCATCATATCGGCGACCTTTCCGCCTAGAAAGAGTCGCGCGGTGAACGTTCTACCGGCAGGCGAAAGCTTGCGGCGCCAGGCGATCAAAGGGAAAGCCCGTCTTCTGCCACGCCCGATGAACATAACAGCCAGGAGCCGTCGGGCACGGAGGTGGGGGCGTCGGCCAGATCCCAGTCAGATCGACGGCGCGGCGCACAAGGAACTGTAGCATGAAAACGATCATCTTTTCGGCCCTGGCGCTGACGCTGGCCTTGGCTTGGACCAGCCGCGCCGCGGCCGATTGCTGCGAGCACTGCGGTTGCCAGTGCGAGTGCCAGAAAGTTTGCCGGCTGATCTGCGAAACCAAGAAGGTCAGCAAGGTGACCTACGGCTGCGAATGCGAAGACGTCTGCGTTCCGGGCCCCAGCGATCACTGCGTGACCTACGACGAGTGCGGCTGCAAGAAGCACGTCTACACGCCGACCTGCGCCACGGTGCGCATGCGCAAGAAGCTGGTCAAGCACGAGGAAGTCAAGGAAGTGCCGTCGTACCGCTGGGTCGTGGAGAACGTGTGCCCGGCCTGCACCCGGCAAACACCGCCATCGATGCCCGCTCCGTCCGCGCCCGCCGCGCCTGCGCCGCCCGACGAAGGCAGCGCCGCCAACGAGCCGCCGCTGTTGCCGATTCCCGAGGAAGCGACCGGCGCCAAAAGCGGCGTCGTGGCCCGGTTCATCGGCGCTGAAGCCGCACACGAGCCAGCGCTAAACGACGCCCTCGCCAACAGAATCATGGAACGTGCGTGTCGACGGGTGCCCGCGAAGCGGCGCACCCGTCTTTGCTTTGGACCGTGCAGGGTGCCACTGCCGGCTTGCCCAGCAGTTCAAAATCACGGGTGTCTGCTACGCAGTCGCCCGTGGCACCCGACGCCGTTAACCTTTGCTTGCCCCGCTTTTATCGGTGGCACTGGCGTCTCGCCAGTGCAAGGCGGCGCCATGGCATGGGCTGCACGGGCAAGATGCCAGTGCCACCCGAGAATGTCACGGTTAACGGCGTTCCGTCGCACCCGTGGCTAGGTTCGGACAATTCAGCGCCGGGTGCCACTCGGTGGCTTGTCCGGCAGTGCCGCTTTCGGATCGTCGCGCGCGGCTGCCATTCGTGCCAAGCCGCCAGGCGTCCTTCGCGTCGACAGCTAGCTTTCCAGCACTTGCTCCATGATCCAGCGGTCCATGTCGGTCAGCATGTGCGTGGTCAGCTCGTCGCCGCAGGGATACTGCCGCAGGTTGATCGACATGCCGGCCGCGTGCAGCAGACGCAGGTTGTCGCAGACTCGCTGCTCGGGGCACTGCTGGCTGTAGCGCCCGCTGGCCAGAAACACGCGCAGCCGCCGCGCGCCGTGCAGTTGCGCAAACGGTCGCTGCGTGGTGGGCAGGGCGCCGCCGATCGACAACACGCCGGCAAACAGCCGCGGGTGGTCGAGCGCCATGCGAAAGGCCATCGTGCCGCCGCAGCCGAAGCCGGCCACGAAAATCCGCTCCGGCGCGATGTTGAGCCAGCGCCGCGCCTCGGCGACCGCCGCCAACACGCCTCGCTCGGCCAGCGCGATGTGCCGCGGGCGCTGCGACCAACGGAAACCGCCCAGCGGAGCGGCGCTTTCGAGCGTGCCCCGCGGACCCACGCCCACGTAGTTCCGCGCACTGACCATCGGCATGATCCGCGTCACTTGCCGCTCGTCGTCGTCGGGCCCGTGCAACCAGACCACGAGCGGATAGGCGTAGTTGCGCTCGTAGTGCAGGGGCGTGAAAATCGCGTGAACGTCCTGGGATTCGTCGAGATACCGGGCGGCCGGCTCCTCGGCCAACCCCGGCGGCAACAGCGCCGTCAATTCGTCGTCAACCAGATTTTGCAGGCGATTCATTTCGTGGTGTTCACCAGGGTCAGGGTGGGTCGTAAAAATCGTGCCGGCTTCGAGCGGCCTTGGAGGTGGGGGCTCATGCTACGGGCTCATCGAGCCAATCCAGTGGCCGCAGGGAACGCAGCGGGGCGGCGCGTGAACGTGGCAAAGACCGCGCCGCGCAGGAGAAACGAGGGGGGACAAGCTGGCAGACGATGGCCAGCGCGGGAACGGCCCGGCAGCTGCGATCCTTTCGCGGGTTGGCACCAGAGTTGGCCGCCAGGGGCGATCGGCGGCACACGGCCGCCCCCCCAGCGCACCCACAAGCGAGTTGACGAGCAACATGGCGAGACTCGTTGAAAACAAGACTCCAAACGCAGCCGCCCAGTTCGACTCACCTATCACACTCGGCCAGTTTGCTGGCGTGCTCCGTGCCTGTCGAAAACGTAAGTTCCTGAGAAACAAGTCGGGGACTCTACCCCAGTGTTTTTCGACTGTCAACGCCAGCGGCTATTTTGTGTCTCTGGGCGGCCGCCGCACGTTTTGTGAGGCGAAACGCCGGCGCAAAAAATCGCCTCGTGGACCGCACCGACGGTGCTAGCGCCGCTAGCAATCGCCCGCGCTACCGTTCGTCCTGAAAGGTGATCGCCGTCGGCAGCTCCGCCGCCGCGCACGCATCACAAAGGCAAGGATTTCATCGCCGCGACGAGTTCCTTCACCGCGGCAACGCTCTTTTGAAAATCCGCCTGCTCCGCCGCGGACAACTCCAACTCGATGATTCGCTCCACCCCCTCGGCGCCCAGGATGATGGGCACGCCCACGTAGTAGCCGCCCACGCCGTACTCCTTGTCGCAATAGGCGGCGCACGGCAGCACCCGCTTCTTGTCGCGAATGATCGCCTCGACCATCTGCGCCGTGGCCGCCGCGGGCGCGTAGTAGGCACTTCCGGTCTTCAGCAGGCCGACGATCTCGGCGCCGCCCGCCCGCGTCCGCTCGATGATCGCCTCCAGGCGCTTGGCGTCGATCAGCTTCGTCACCGGAATGCCGCCCACGGAGGTGTAGTTGGGCATCGGCACCATCGTGTCGCCGTGGCCGCCCAGCAGCAGCGCCTGAATGTCTTCCACGCTGACGCCCAGCTCCATCGCCAGGAACGTGCGGTAACGGGCCGTGTCGAGTACGCCCGCCTGGCCCAGCACGCGCTTCGGCGGAAAGCCGCTCACTTGCAATACCCGCTGCACCATCGCGTCGAGCGGATTGCTGACCACGATGATGATCGCCTCGGGACTCGTGGCCTTCACCTGCTCGGCCACCGAACCCACGATCTTGGCGTTGGTCGCCAGCAAGTCGTCGCGGCTCATGCCCGGCTTGCGGGCGATGCCGGCCGTGATCACCACGACCTGGCTGCCGCGCGTGTCGGCGTAATCGCTCGTGCCCGTGATCGTCGCGTCGAAGCCGACGATCGGCGAGGCCTGCATCAGGTCGAGCGCCTTGCCCTTGGGCATGTCGCCGACTTGCGGGATATCCAACAGCACGATATCGCCCAACTCGGCGGCCGCGCACCAGTGGGCCGTCGTCGCGCCGACGTTGCCCGCACCCACGATCGTGATCTTCGCTCGTCCCATCGAGTGCTCCGCTTACGGCGAATCCGCCACACCGCCGCGCCGGTGGACCGACGGTCGCAATCTGTCGGGTGCCACGGGCGGCTCGTCTACCGGTGCGCTCGGCACTGCCGGACAAGCCAGCAGTGGCACCCCGTTGGTTACACGCGCCGTGGTCGGCCCCTTAGGGCATGCCGTTGGTATACGTGCTGAGTATGGGGACCTGGCAAACCAAGTCAAGTGGCCGCCGCGCGTGCGTGCCGCCGAACTGCCGCGACCGCACACCTTGCATTACCACAATTGGCGCCGGCATCGGCCTGGCGTGATAGCATCGCGGTAATCCCCGGAAAAACCGCGCCCGGCGCCCGCGGCTCGATCAGAAAAACGCACAAGGCTCGGCCGCGCTTCTTGTTGCACGACCGAGCCTCTTCTCAGAGCGTCCGTGGATGACTTCGGCGCACCGTGGCGCTCAATCGCCTCCCCGCTCGCTGTCACCGCGACGGTCGCCTGGGCGATGATCTCGCGGACCGCGATCGTGGCCGGGCCCATGACCTTGCGGGTGGTGCCGCCAACTGGCCATGTGGTGCGGAGGGCCGCCATGCCGACCGTGCGCGGCGAAAGGATGGCCGCCGTGTCCACCGCGCGGACCGCCGGCAAATGCGTGGCCATCGTGTTGCCCGGCTGCCGGACCGCCGTGAACGCCGCGTCCGCCGAAACCGCGCGGCCCCATGGCGTGCGGACCCATGGCGTGCGGACCCATGGCGTGCGGACCCATGGCGTGCGGACCGAAGCCGTGCGGACCCTGCGCCGCGGCAAACTGCCGGTGGCCGTGATGGTAACCGTGATGGAAACCGTGCCCGCCGCGGCCGTGCGCGTGGCCGTGCCATCCGCGCCCCTGTCCAGGACCGCGGGCTGCGTAGCCCCAGTGCGGGCCGCCGTGGCGATGATGACCCCAAGCGCCGCCGAACTGCCCACCGCGCCCTTGCGCGAAAGCTGGGCCCGCGTAGCGATGGTGGCGGCGATGGTGCCGATGCCGATGCCAGCCGGCAAACGCTTGCGGACCGCGACCAGGTCCGCCCGGCGCAAAGCCAGGACCACGACCACGCCGCGACCCGCCGCCGAAGGCGGGGCCCGGACCATGCATGCCGCGGCCACGCATGCCGTCGCGCGCGCCGCCCGGTGTGGCCGGCTTGGCTGGTGCCTTGTCGTCGTCGGCAGCCTTGTCGTCGGCCGTGCGGCGCTCGGCGCTCGCCTCGTCGGCCACGGGCTGGCCGGCCGCCTCGGTGGGCGGCGCGGCGCTGGCCAGGCTGAAATGTTCGTGCCGCAACGGCGCGGCGGCATTCCCGCGACCGCGACCACCGGCCCCGCCGCCACGGAACTGCGGCCGCGTGATCTCGCCCTTGAACGCCGCGCCGGTCAGCGTCTTGAACTTCTCCTTCTGCTCGCTGGTCAACACGCCTTGAATCTCTTCAGCCGTGCTGGCATTGAGCGCTTCCATTTTCTTGCGGGCTTCGGCCCGATCACCGCCGGCGCCAGCCTGAAAGGCTTCGCGGCGCTTGGTGGCCATGCTCTGTTGAATCTCGCCGATCTTCTCCTTCTGCTCGGCTGTCAGGTTCAACACCTTCTGCACCTCCGGATCGGCGTACGCCGCCGGGCCGCGCTGCTGCAGCGCGATTTCCTTGAACCGCGTGAGCTGCTCGGGCTTGAGGATGGTGGCGATTTCCTTGTCGCTCTCCTTGGCCTGCTCCTGAAACTTGGCGCGGCGCTCTTCCTGGCCGAGGTCGCGGAGGCCGGCCATCGAGGCGCACTGTTTTTCGGTCAGCGCCGTGGCTTGCTTCGCCTGGTCCTCGGACAACTTCAGCTCATCCTGGACCGACTTCTGCCCCAGCAGAAACACGTTGCCGCCCCCAAATCCGCCGCCAAAGCCGCCGCGGCCTCGCTGGGCCCAGGCTTGCGACGGGGCGGCCGCCACGATCGCCAATGCGGCAATCCACAGAACTACCTTGCTCATAAGTCTTCTCCAATCGGTGTTTGGCCTGGTCGATCGGCGAAACGCCCCTGCGAAGGGCCACATCTGGCGCATTACAACAAGCGCGCCAAGAGGCAGTCGCGTGCGGACCTTCGCGCACGCTGGATGGGATCCGCCTTGGAGAGCAGGCGGCCGTGCGATCCGCACGGCACGCTCCCCTATGAAATGAAACCGCGCAAAACCGCGGCGGTTCCGAGATTCGTCGCCGCCGGCGCGCTTTTGCGCTTTCGACAAGCGCCCGCCAGGCCGGGGACCCATGCTGGCTGCCGCCTGGGCTGGCCGTGGGGAAGCGTCGGACAGCCGCCTCGAGGGGACATGCTGTCGCTGCCAGTGCGAGGCTCCCGCGCCCGCGTTAAGCGGCCCGGTGGCCGTTGCGGAGGTGGCCGATGATGACCGAGGCGTTGTGGCCGCCGAAACCGAAGCTGTTGCTCATGGCGGCGGCAATCTTCCGCTCGCGCGGCTGGTAAGGCGTGTAATCCAGGTCGCAGGCCGGGTCCGGCTCGTCGAGATTGATCGTCGGCGGCACCGTGTTCTCCTTCGCTGCCAGCACGGTCAACACCAGCTCCACCCCGCCGCTGGCCCCCAGCAAGTGCCCCAACTGGCTCTTCGTGCTGGAAATGCTCAGCTTGCTGGCGTGCTCGCCGAACACTTTCTTCACCGCGTTCGTCTCGGCCGCGTCGCCCAAGGGCGTGCTCGTGCCGTGGGCGTTGATGTAAGCGATCTCGCTCGGCTCGAGCTGCCCGTCTTCCAGTGCCCGCTTCATGGCCCGCGCCGCGCCGATGCCGGCTTCGTCGGGCTGGGTGATGTGTCCGGCGTCGGCGCTGGCGCCGTAGCCGAGCACTTCAGCATAGATCTTCGCATCGCGGGCCTTGGCGTGTTCGAGCTCTTCGAACACGAGCATGCCGGCCCCCTCGCTGAGCACGAAGCCGTCGCGGCCCCGGTCGAACGGCCGGCTGGCCTTCTCGGGCTCGTCGTTGCGCTCCGACAGGGCCCGCATGTTGGCAAAGCCGCTGATGCCCATGGGCGTGATGGCCGCCTCGCTGCCGCCGGTGATCATCACGTCGGCTTCGTCGTATTGGATCGACTTGAAGGCGTCGCCGATGGCGTTGGTCGCGCTGGCACAGGCCGTGGCCACGGCATAGTTTGGGCCGCGCAGGCCGTATTCGATCGAAATCTGCCCGCTGGCCGCGTTGAGCATCAGCTTCGGTATGGTGAAGGCCGAGACCTTGTCGGGGCCTTTGTGCAGCAGGCGTTCGACTTGTGTTTCGATTTCGTGAAGGCCGCCGATGCCGCTGCCCAGGATCACGCCGGCGCGGAAGGGGTCGATCTTCGAGAAGTCGATGCCGCTGTCGCGCACCGCGTCGATGCCAGCGACCATTGCGAACTGCGTGAAGCGATCGATCCGCTTGGCGTCCTTGACCGACATGTAGTCGCCGGCGGTCCAATCGTAGATGTCGCCACCAAAATGGACCTTGTGTCCAGTGGTGTCGAACAGCTTGATCCGATGAATCCCGCTTTCGCCGGCGAGAATTCGTTTCCAGAGATCAAGGACCTGCGAGCTGAGCGAAGTGACTGCTCCCAGCCCGGTTACCACGACGCGTCGTTTCATGAATTCATTTCAATCTTACGACTGGGAGGCTTCGATGTATTGGACTGCTTGTCCCACGGTTTGAATCTTTTCCGCCGCGTCGTCGGGAATCGTGATGTCGAATTCTTCTTCCAACTCCATCACCAGCTCAACCGTGTCGAGCGAGTCTGCCCCCAAGTCGTTGACGAACGACGTCTCCGGCGTCACTTTCTCCTTGTCGACGCCGAGCTGCTCGGCGACGATATCGATCACACGCTCTTGAACACTCGCCACCTTCACGATCCTCCAACTGATTCAATATCGGAAAGTCCGCATTCGCTTCCCGTTCCCAACTAACCCAAATCCTGGAAGTACATCCCGCTTGCTGGGGTTAAACAATCCAAAAATAGAGGATTTCCATAAGACAGGTCAAGATAGAATCTTTCCCCGCTCCTGTCCATACGAGCACTTCGTCAGAGGGTTCTCAGCCTTTAAAGACGCCGGCCGGCTGCCGCAAGTCACAGCGAACGCAAAAAAGGGGGGCCGCAGTCGTTTCTCCAGCCGACTGGCCGGGACCCGCTTTTACCCCGGCCAATCCCCAGCCTGACCTGCGCCGAAGCTCGCCATGCCCGATCAAAACAAACCGCCGTCGATCACCAGCACCTGGCCGGTGATGTAGCTGGCCGCGCCGCTGGCCAGAAACAGCACGCCATAGGCAATTTCTTCGGCCTGGCCCACCCGCTTTGCCGGAATTCGTTTTTTCACCTCGTCCAAAACGCCCGGGCCCATGGCCGCTGTCATTTCGGTCTCGATGAAGCCCGGTGCCACGGCATTGACCGTGATCTTGCGGCTGGCCAGCTCCTTGGCCACGCATCGCGTCATGCCGATGATTCCCGCCTTCGAGGCCGCATAGTTTGCCTGCCCCGGGTTGCCCATCAGCCCGGTGACGCTGGCGATGTTGATGATCCGGCCGTAACGCCCTTGCATCATCGGCCGCGTGGCGGCGCGGGTGAACAAAAACGTGCCGCGCAGGTTCGTGTCGATCACCGTGTCCCAGTCTTCGTCCGACATCCGCGGGATCAGCGTGTCGCGCGTCACCCCGGCATTGTTCACCAGGATGTGCAGCTTCTCCCACTTTTCCGTGACGGCGTCGACCACCTGCTGCACGCTGGCCGAGTCGGTCACGTCGCAGGCATGCACTTCGGCCGTGCCGCCGGCAGTCGCGGATCGCTTCGACCGTTTCGGCCAGTTTGTCGGCACTGCGGGCCACGCAAGCCACGCGCGCCCCCGCATCGGCCAAGGCCAGCGCGATCGCCCGGCCAATGCCCCGCGAAGCGCCGGTAACAATCGCCGTCTGCCCCTTCAAGTCGACGTGCAGCGGCCGCTCACCCGAAGTGCTCATACTCTAAAATCTTCCGTGGAAAACCGACTTCCCTCGAAAACCCCGTTTCCGCTGCCGGGACCGCTCTAATCAAACACCCCCTGGCAACTCGTGCGCCGCTCGATTCGCTTGAGCAACCCGCGCAGCACCCGTCCCGGGCCCACTTCGTAAAACTGGTCGTACCCGTCGGCCAGCAACTTGCGCATCGATTCTTCCCACCGCACCGGCGCCACCACCTGCCGCACGAGGATTTCGCGAATCTCGTCGGGATCGTCGTGGGCCATGGCGTCGACGTTCGAAATCACCGGGATCGCCGGCCGCGCGATCCGCGTCTCGGCCAGCGCCGCTCGCAGCCGCTCGACGGCCGAGTTCATGATCGGCGTGTGAAACGCCCCGGCCACGGCCAAAGGCACGGCCTTCATCGCCCCGGCCGAAGCCGCCATCTCGGCTGCCCGCTCACAGGCCGAATTCGTGCCCGAAATCACGATATTTCCCGGGCAGAGAAAGTTGGCGATCTGCAGGATTTCGCCCTGCCGGGCCCGCTCGCACAGCTCTTCGACTTGCGCGCGTTCCAGGCCCAGGATGCTGACCATGCCGCTGGGCGTGGCGTCGGCCGCTTCCTGCATGGCCTCGCCGCGCAGGGCCACCAGCCGCAGCCCGGCGTCGAACTCGATCGCGCCGGCAAACACCAGCGCCGTGTATTCGCCCAGGCTCAGCCCCGCCGCCGCCTCGCAAGCCAGCACCACGTCGGGCACGTTCTTGCGCAGCAGCTCGACCGCCGCCAGGCTGGTGACGAACAGCGCCGGCTGGCTGTAGACCGTCGAGTCGAGCTCTTCGGCCGGGCCTTCGAAACACAGCCGCGCCAGGTCGTAGCCCAAAATGGCATTGGCCCGATCGTAAAGTTCGCACCCGGCGGCAGCGACTCGGCGGCGGCGCGTCCCATGCCGACCTGTTGCGCACCTTGGCCGGGAAACAGAAAGGCGATTTTCGTCACCGTCGCGCTCCCCCACCCTGGACTGTCGAAGACCCGACGGCCGCGCGTTCGCGCCGCGAGTCATCGTTGTCACCCGAGCCAACTCCCTAAGAGGCTCGGTAGTCGCCGCTCCGCCGATTGGTCGACGAGTGTGGTTCCCGTGTGCCACTGGCTCTGCCAGTGCCGAGCGTCCGAACTCGGCTCACCCTGGCAAGGCCAGTGGGACACGAGGTTCGGCAATCCTGCCCTTCGACCCTACTCCTCGGCGATCTCGACCATCGGCCGGCCCATGTAGTGGCCGCAGTTCGGGCAGATCCGATGCGAGGGCACCGCCGTGCTGCACTGCGGGCAGTATTCGAGCCGCTTGGGCTTGATCGCATCATGGGCCCGCCGGCTCCCCGTGCGGGCATTCGATTGTTTTCGCTTAGGAACAGCCATGGCACGACCTGTTTCGCTAGTGGGCCCGCCGCCTGCCGCGGAAGCACCCAGAAGTTCGCTGCACAACCCGAGAAACAACCAATCCTAAAAAACGCCGGGCGGCAGTGTCAAGCCGGCAGTGTCATTAGTAGCGGGTGAGTCTAATCCGACATTATCGGAGATTTGAGGTCGAAGACCTGCGCTAGCCGGTCCCAATCTACTGTGCAATGAATCCATTGCTGCTGGCCGTCCAGCTTTTCGACATCGCGACTCGAGCTCAACAGACTTAATTGCCCGGACGGCGCGTCTAAATTCCCTTGGGATCCACGATTCGCTTGCGGGCTGTAGGTGAAGCGGGCGAATCTTAAAGCGGCTGTCATGGCGATAGAGGATCATCGGAAAATTCCACACCAGGAAGAAGCCAAACACCGCTAGCGCCTCCATCAGCGCGCAGCGAAAAGCGGGGCAACCAGCGATGGCGGCTGTCACTCATTCCATCATTCTAAGCGAGGAGTCGCCGCGGCCTCGCCCGGCCCAAGAACCGCCCCGCAGCTTCCTCCGATCGCTCCAGCCTCTTCGGCGGCAGCGGCTCGACCAGCGCCGACGTTGACGCCCGCCGAGCCAGGGGGCCTCAACGACCCCCCGCTCGTCGCTTGACACCTCCCCCGACCACCGATATCTTTACCGGATTACGCATTTAGCTAAGTTGTGTAGCGAAAACGGCTTTTGTTGTCCCGCCCGGCGGCCCACGGTGCTGCTGCGCACGGCGGCAAAGGGCCACCAACCCGGGAAAAACGGCGACGATGGCGGGCGTGGTCCTCGAGAACGTGTCGAGGGTGTACCCCGGTGGCGTGGCGGCGGTTCGCGGGATCGATTTGGAGGTGTTGGATCGGGAGTTTCTCGTGCTGGTCGGGCCCAGCGGCTGCGGCAAAACCACGACGCTGCGGCTGGTGGCCGGCCTGGAGGAGTTGTCGAGCGGAACGATCACGATCGGCGGACGCAGGGTCAACGACGTGGCCCCCAAGGACCGCGACATCGCCATGGTGTTCCAGAACTACGCCCTGTATCCGCACATGAACGTGTACCGGAACATGGCCTTTGGACTGGAGCTCCGCGGCCGCGTGGGCCCCTGGGGCTGGCTGTGGCAGTGGGCCCTGCCGCCGGCGCGTAAGGCCAAGCTGGCCGCGCGGCGATACGCCATCGCCGAGCGCGTCCACCAGGCCGCCCGCACGCTGGGGATCGACGACCTGCTCGAGCGCTTCCCGCGGCAGCTCTCCGGAGGGCAACGCCAACGCGTGGCGCTGGGCCGGGCGATCGTCCGCGACCCGGCCGCGTTCTTGTTCGACGAGCCGCTGTCGAACCTGGACGCGAAACTGCGAGTCGAAATGCGGCGCGAATTGAAACAACTGCACCAGCGTTTGCAAACCACGATGATCTACGTCACCCACGACCAGGTCGAAGCCCTCACGCTCGGCGAGCGGATCGTCGTGATGCACGAAGGTCAAATCCAGCAGGTCGGTCCGCCCATGGAAGTCTACGACTGGCCGGCCAACCGCTTCGTGGCGGGATTCATCGGCACGCCGTCGATGAACTTCATCGACGGACGCCTGGAGACCGCCGGCACCGGCTTGCGCTTCCGCCGCGGCGGCTGGTCGCTCCCCTTGGCCGAGCGGATTTCGCCGGCCCATGCGCCGCGCGATGCCGATGCCGTGCTGGGCATACGGCCCGAAGACTTGCGGCTGGCCGACCCGGGCGCAGCGAATGCCGCCGCCGGCACGGTGCGGCTCGTGGAAATGCTCGGCGACGCCACGATTGCCACCGTCGAGCTTCCGCCGGCCGAGCCCGGCACGCCCGCGTTCGAGCGTTCGCCATCCGCGGGCGAGCCGCACCAGGGCGACCCCGATTGCGTAGTGATTAAATTGGACTCGCGCAGCGGCATCCAGCAGGGTGATCGCGTCGCACTGGGCGTCGACGTGCGGCGCGTCCACCTGTTCGATCCGGCCACCGGCGAGAACTGGGTGCGCCGCGATGCCGCCAGCCTAACCGTCGGCACCCCGCCCTGAGTACGCGTAACCGATACGTATAACCACCGAGCATCGTCCAGGAAAAATGCCTTCGATTCGATACTGAGCGTCGTTTTTACAATCCGCTGAGGGCCCGTTCATTCGGTCGACGGGTGGCCGCGACGGCGAGGGAGTTATGAACCCTCGCGGCGGGCAAACCCACCTGCATTCGTACCGATCCACGCGTGCCCGACAATTCGATTTCGCCCCCCAGGGGAACCCTCCATCATGAACGCCAACGAGCTGCTGCGAATCGTCGATGCCATCCATCGCGACAAGAACGTCGAGAAGGAAGTCGTGTTTACCGCGATCGAGGCCGCGCTGGTCTCGGCCGCCAAGAAACAATACGGCGAGGAAGAAGACATCGTCGTGCAGATCGACCGCAAGGACGGCTCGATCAGCGGCACGCACAACGGCGCCCCGCTGGACCCCGAAGAGACCGTCGGCCGCATCGGCGCCCAGACCGCCAAGCAGGTGATGATCCAGAAGATTCGCGAGGCCGAGCGCGACGCCCTGTACGACGAATACCACGAGCTGATCGGCCAGATGATCACCGGCGTCGTGCAGCGCTACGAAGGCGGCGCCGCCACGGTCTCGCTCAACAACGTCGAGGCGATCCTCCCCCGCAGCGAGCAAATCCCCGGCGAAACGCACCACCCCAACGAACGCGTCCGCGCCACGGTATTCGAAGTCCGCAAGGCCGGCAGCCGCGTCAAGGTGATCCTCAGCCGCACCAAGAAGCAGCTCGTGCAGCGGTTGTTCGAACAGGAAATCCCCGAAATCGCCGACGGCGTCATCGAAATCCGCGCCATGGCCCGCGAGCCCGGCTATCGCAGCAAGGTGGCCGTCAGCAGCTCCGACCAGCGCGTCGATTGCGTCGGGGCCTGCGTCGGCGTGCGCGGCAACCGCATCAAGAACATCGTCGACGAGCTGGCCGGCGAGCGCATCGACATCGTCCGCTGGAGCGACGACCTGCAGGTGCTCATTCCCAACGCCCTGCAGCCGGCCGAAGTCGAGGAAGTGATCCTCTGCCAGATGCTCGGCCGGGCCATCGTGCTGGTGCGCGAGGACCAGTTGTCGCTGGCCATCGGCCGCCGCGGCCAGAACGTCCGCCTGGCCAGCAAGCTGTGCGTCTGGGACATCGAAATCATGACCCGCGAGGAACTCGACGAGTCGATCGAGCGGGCCGTGGTCGGCTTCTCGTGCGATCGAGGGCGTCGACGAGAGCCTGAGCGAGAAGCTCGTGGGCGAGGGCTTCTTGTCGTACGACGACCTGTCGATCATCGAGCCGGACGCCCTGATGGAGATGGGCGAGCTGAACGAGGAGCAGGCCTCGGCGATCATCGAGCAGGCCGAGGAGAAGGCCAAGGAGGCCGAAGCGGCCGCGGCGCTCGAACGGCGTCGCCAGCGCGAACAGGATCGCATCGAGGCGGCCACGGCCGCGGCCGAAGCCGCCGAGGCGGCCGAGCGCCAGGCGCGCGAAGCGGCCGGCGAGGCGCCGCCGCCCGTTGATGGCGACGCAACACCAGCCGAAGGCGACGCAACACCTGCCGAAGGCCAGGAAACTCCTGCCACAGGCGAGGAAACGGCCAGCGGCGAAGCGGCCACCCCGCCGGCGGCCGAAGCTTGATTTGCCCGCATCTGGGAGAACTAAACAATGAATTAAGGTATTCTACAGAGTCCTGCCCCCACTCGGCGCTGCCGAGTTGGGCGCCGACTCGCAACGCGGGAGGGCCAAAGTTTGCCCGTTCGTATTTACTCACTAGCGAAAGAACTTAAGCTCGACAGCAAAGTGCTGGTCGACATCTGCACGGCGGCCGGCGTCACCGGCAAGGGGTCGGCGTTGGCCAGCCTCACCGACGAGGAAGCCGACCGCGTCAAGGCCTACATGGCCGGTGGTGCCAGTGCCAAGGGAGGCAAGTCGCGCCCCACGGCCTCGGCCACGATCGACGCCGCCGAGACGGGCGTGGTGCGCCGCGAAGACTACATCGCCCCGACCGGCACGGCCGAAAAAGTGCCGGTCCTGGCCGATCGCAGCAAAGCCAAAAAGAAACCGACCAACGGCGAGACGCCCGCCAAGGCGCCGCCGCCCAAGCCCGGCGCCACGATCAAGCTGGCTCCCATGCCGACGGTTCCCGAACCGGCCGCGCCGCCGCCGGACGAAGTCGGCGCAGAAGCCCGACCTGCGGCTGCCGATCGACGCCATCAAGGCAGCCAGCCGCGGCGGCACCAAGCCGCTGATCGACCACGTTCGCAAACAGCAGGGCAAACGCCGCGAGGAAGAGCCCGGCGGCGGGCCGCCGGGCCAGCCCGCGCAGCCCGCGGCGAGCGTCCCGCCGCCCGCGGCAAGCCGGCAGCCGGCAGCCCGCTGCCCGCCGGCGGCCCGCTCACGCGGCGCGGCCGCGGCGGCGTCCACCCCACCAAGGGTCAGGGCGAAGAGCCGGGCCTGCTAGTCGGACGCGAACAGCGGCAGCTCAACCGCCGCCGGGCAGGCAACGACAACCGCCAGCGCACCGATGAAGAAGAGGCGGCCACGCCACGCCGCCGCTCGAGCTCGCGCGTCATCAAGCGCACCGGCACCAACACCGCGGCCCCGCGCAAAGGCAGAATCACGCTCGAACTCCCCTGCACCGTCCGCAGCTTCTCCGAAGCCGTCGGCGTTTCGGCTTCGCAGGTGCTCCGCCAACTCCTCGGCCTGGGCACGCTGGCCAACGCCAACATCAACTCCGAAATCGACGCGGAAATGGCCGAGCTTGCTGGCCGTGGAGCTTGGGCGTCGAAATCGACTTCAAGCACGCGGTCGACGTGGCCGAAGAAAAGCTCGCCGCCCTGCGAGACGAGCCCGACGACCCCGCGCTGCTCGAGCATCGCCCGCCGGTGATCACGTTCCTGGGCCATGTCGACCACGGCAAGACGTCGCTGTTGGACCGCATCATCGGCATCAACGTCGTCAGCGGCGAAAGCGGCGGCATCACGCAGCACATCCGCGCCTACCAGATCGACAAGGACGGCCGCAAGATCTCCTTCGTCGATACGCCCGGCCACGAAGCCTTCACCGAAATGCGGGCCCGCGGCGCCAACGTCACCGATATCGCCGTGCTGGTCGTGGCGGCCGACGACGGCATCATGCCGCAGACCGAAGAGGCGATCAGCCACGCCAAGGCGGCCGGAGTGCCGATCGTCGTGGCGCTGAACAAGATCGACCTGCCCGGCGTCGACCCGCAGCGCATCTACCAGCAACTGGCGGCCAACGACCTGCTGCCGACCGAATGGGGCGGCGACACCGAAGTCGTCAAGACCAGCGCCACGACCGGCACCGGCATCGACGAGCTGCTGGAAACCTTGCTGACCCTGGCCGAGCTGCACGACTATCGGGCCAACCCGCACCGCGCGGCGGTCGGCACCTGCCTGGAAGCCGAGCTGCACGAGGGGCGCGGCGTGGTGGCCAAGCTGATCGTGCAGAACGGCACGCTGCGAATCGGCGATGCGCTGGTGTGCGGATCGGCCTACGGCCGCGTCAAGGCGATGTACGACACGCTCGTGCCCGGCAAGACCCACGCCGAGGCCGGCCCCTCGCATGCCGGTCAACGTCACCGGCTTGAACGTGGCCCCGGCCGCCGGCGAGCGGTTCTACACGCTCGACGACATCGCCCTGGCCCGCGAAATCGCCGAATCGCGCGAAGGCAAGAATCGCCTGGCCGTCCTGGGTACCGGCCCTCAGCACGTCACGCTCGAAAATCTCTTCGACCGGCTCGGCCAGAAAGTGGTGCAAACGCTCAATATCATCCTGCGGGCCGACGTCCGCGGATCGATCGAAGCGATCCAGAAGGAGCTCTCCAAGCTCGTCCACCCGGAAGTGAAGATCAAGATTCTGCAAGCCACGGTCGGCGGCATTACCGAGGCCGACGTCCACCTGGCCGACGCCTCGGATGCGATCATCATCGGCTTCAACGTCGTGCCCGACGAAAACGCGCCGCACGCTGGCCGATGCCGCGGCGTGCAGGTTCGCCGCTACGAGATCATTTACAAGCTCACCGCCGACATCAAAGCCGCGCTCGAGGGCATGCTCGAGCCGGAGCATCGCGAGATCGACCTCGGCCGGGCGCTGGTACAGCGGACCTTCACGATCAGCCGCGTCGGCACGATCGCCGGCTGCCGCGTGCTGGCCGGCAATATCCAGCGCAACGCCCGCGTGCGGCTGATCCGCGAGAATCGCATCATCGGCGACTACAGCATCGAGTCGCTGAAGCGCGAAAAGGACGACGCCCGCGAAGTCCGCGAAGGGCTCGAGTGCGGCATCAAGCTGGGCGGCTTCAACGACCTCAAGGAAGGCGACATCCTCGAAGCATACAAGGTGGAGGAAGTCGCCCGCACGTTCTGAGGATGAGAGGCAGGAGAAGAAAGAAGACAAGCCCCGGAGGGCACGGAGGACACCGAGAGGAAGGACCTCGAGAAGGATATCCACCCGTTCGTTGGCGAGCCCGGGACGTGAGTCCCGGGATGCGTCGACTTGCCGATCGTTCAACGACCGCGCGGGTTCAAGTTTTGTTCCATTGACGTTCGGCGGCCAGCGCGGCAATCCCCACGCCCCGGGGCTCGCCGAGTTAACGATTACTCTCTTTCCGTGATTCTTTCTCGCTCCGTGATCTCCCTGGCCTCCGTGGCTATTTCATTCTTCTTCGTTCTTCGATCCTTCGCGCTTGCGAATTATCAACTGGCGTCTTGGCAAAGCGAATCTGGCGGCAACCGATTTTTCATGACCTCTCGACGTGTTCAAAAGGCGGCCGAAGCGGTTCGCGAAGTCGTCAGCATGGCGATCCTGACCGATTTGAAGGATCCGCGCATTCGCGACGTGACCGTGACCTATGTCGAAGTTTCGCCCGACATGCGGCAAGCCAAGGTGCACGTGTCGGTGATGGGCGACGAGACCCAGCAGAAGCTCAGCCTGCGCGGCCTGGAAAACGCGGCCGGGTACCTGCAATCCAAGATTGCCAAGCGGATCGATACCCGCTATACCCCCCGTTTGGTGTTCGTGCTCGACATGGGCGTCAAGCATTCGATCGAGATCAGTCGGATTCTGCGGTCTGTACTGCCTGTCGAGCCGTCCGATGAGCCGCCGGCCGCCGAGCCGCCGACCGAGGCCGAGGGTTCAAGTTAGAATTGCCTGTTTGGCCCTTGCCGACAGCCCCGGCCCCGCCCGACCCCCCGCACTTGTTATTCGAGACGTTTCCCCCGGAAAGTGAGCATGACTACCCCGAACCGCGCCGCCTTGCTGAACAAGATCCACAAGGTCCTCAAGCGCTCGCACAAGTACACGGCCACCAAGGGCGATCAGCCGCTGCTCGAGGCGCTGTTGTTCGCCTGCTGCCTGGAAAACACCCACCTCGACGTGGCCCGCGCCCAATTCGAGCAAGCCTCGCTCGGCGTTTTTCGACTGGAACGAGATTCGCGTCAGCACCGCCAAAGAGCTGGCCGAAGTGATCGACAAGGTCAGCGAGCCGCTTGAGTCGGCCGCCCGGCTCAAGAGCATTCTGCAGAGCGTCTTCGAGTCGGACTACTCGTTCGACCTGGAGCACTTCAAGAAACAAAACATCGGCGCCGCGGTCAAACGCCTGCATAAAGTGCCGCTCATCACCCCGTTCGTCGTCGGCTACGCCACGCAAACCGCCCTGGGCGGACACGCCATTCCGCTCGACAAGGGCACGCTGGGCGCACTGTACGTGCTTGGCGCCATGAGCGAAGCCGACGCGGCCCACGGCATCGTGCCGGGAATCGAGCGGGCCATCCCCAAAAGCAAGGGGCAGGAGTTCGCCAGCCTGCTGCACGAACTGGGGGCCGACTTTTTCGCCAATCCGTTTTCCACGTCGCTCCGCGAGTTGCTCTTGTCGATCGCCCCCAGCGCCAAGGAACGGTTCCCCAAGCGCACCCAGCAAGAAACCGGCGCCCGAGCCGGCGACCCTGGCGGCCGCCGCCAAGCCGAGCCCCGCTCAAGCCAAGCGCAAGCAGAAGGAAGCCGAAGCCGCCAAGAAGGCCGCCAAACGCCCGGAAAAGCGCGCCGGCACCGTCAAAGCCGCGGCTGCCTCAGACCGCAAGAAGAAACCAGCCGCCGCCGCCAAAAAACGGGCCGCCGGCACGCTCGCCAAGCGCAAGCCGCGCTAAAAGCCGCAGTGCCGCCTCGCTTGCCGATGCGTTAAAATGGCAAGCAGCCGGCCGGCGGTCAGGCCCCACCCCCGCGTGGACCGCCGGCACGCCACGCTTGCTGAACCCCCGGCGCGCGCGGTGAGCTCGCCCAGCGCGGTGCGTCCCCTAATCCCGCCCGAAAGCCCCGATGCGAACAAAACTTCCCGCCTGCCTGATGCTCGTGGCCCTCATGCTCGTTGGCCGCATGCAGGCCCTGGCCGACCCGCCGGCCTCGTCGCCCGCTGCGGCCGCCGCCCAGGTGCCCGTGGCCGCGGCGCCGTTGGCCCCGCCGCCCGGCCCGCCCGCCCTCGATCGCAGCGACGAGCTGGAAGACCCGATCGAGCCCTTCGTTCCCAAGCGCCGCGCAGCTCGCGCGACGAGGATCGCGTGCGGGCCCACGCGTTGTTCGCCTCGGCGCGCGTCGCCGAACAGAAGCAAAACTACGCCTTGGCCCTGCGCGACTACGCAGCGCGCTTTCGCTTCGATCCGGCGGCCGTCTCGGCCTTGCGCGAGATCGTGCCGCTGGCGTTCAATCTCGATCGCCAGGCCGAAGCGGTGCGCTATGCGCAACTGCTGGCCGAGCACGATCCCAGCGACCTGCTGCTGTTGCGCCGCCTGGCCATCAACCTCAGCGAAGACGGCGACAGCCAGCGGGCCCTGCGGCTGTATGAAAAGGCGCTCGAGCTGTCGCGCGCGAGCGGCGAAAAGCCGAACTCCGCCGCGGTGCTGACGTGGATGGAGATGGGCCGGCTCTACTTCCTCGAAAAAAAGTACGACCAGGCTGCCGAGCGGTTCGACGACGTGGCCAAGGCGCTGGCCGCGCCACAGGAGTACGGTCTCGACGCCACGATGCAGAAGGCGCTGTTGAGCAAGGCCGAGTTGACGTACCAGCTCTTTGGCGAGGTGTTTTTGGAAGCGAACCGGCCGGCCGACGCGCTGGCCGCCTTCGAGAAGGCCCAAGCCATCAAGCCCGACGAGGCCCTGCACCTGTACAATCTGGCCCGCGTCGACGCCCGACAGAAACAGCCCGCCCAGGCGCTGGCGAAACTCGAAACGTATTTCGACAAGCACTACACCAGCCAGGGCACCGGCGCCTACCAACTGCTGGGCCAGGTGCTCGAAGCCCTCGGCCAGCAGGGGCAACTCATCGAACGGCTCGAAAAACTCCACGCCGCCGACCCCGAAAACGTGCCGCTGGCCTACGAGCTGGCCCAACAGTATCGCCAGGCCGACCAGCTCGACCGGGCCGAGCCGATCTACCGCGCGCTGGTCGAGCGTCAGAAGAACCGCCCGCCGGCCGAGGCCGTGGCCGCGCTGGTCGACGTCTATCGCCGCCAAAAGAACGCCGGCCGCGTGCTCGATCTGCTGGGCCAGACCGCCGAGCGCCCGCGGGGCCACGCTGGGCGAGGCGAAAAGTTCGCTGGCCGACGATCCCGAAATGGCCCGCGCCGTCGTGGCCGAAGCCCGCCGGCGGCTCGACGCCGAGCCGGCCAAACTCCCCTACGGTGCGCGGCTGGCCGCCGCCACGCTGGCGGTCGAACAAAAGGACTTCGTGGCCGCCAACGCCCTGTTCGACGCGGCCCTGAAAGCCGACAAGGGCCGCCCGGCCGAAGCGCGCGTCGCCTGGGGACTCGAACTGCTCACCGCCGCCCAGTACGCCGACGCCGTCAAGGTCTTCGAGCGCGGGCTGGAAGAAAAAATCGTGCCGCCCGACAACGCCCCGGTCTATTTCTATCTCTCCGGTGCGCTGGAGATGTCGGGACGCACCCAAGAGGCGCTGGAAGCGGCCCGCAAGGCCGGGCAGTTGCAAAAGGATTCGCCCCGCTTCGCCGGCCGCGCGGCCTGGATCGAATACCACGCCAAGCGCTACGAGTCGGCCCGCCAGAGCTACGAAGACCTCGATCGCGCGGTTCGACAAGCAGCACGACTCGGAGGAAGCCCGCGACGTGATGCACGAGGCCCGGCTGATCCTTTCGAACATCGCCGCCACCGAAGGCAAGCTCGACGAAGCCGAAGAATGGGTCGAACAGGTGCTCGACGAGTTTCCCGAAGACATCGGCGCCATGAACGACCTCGGCTACCTGTGGGCCGACTCGGGCAAGCATCTCGATCGGGCCTTGGAAATGATCCGCACGGCCGTGGCCGCCGAGCCCAAGAACATCGCTTATCGCGACAGTCTCGGCTGGGTGCTGTTCCGCCTGGGCCGCTTGAACGAAGCCATTGCCGAGCTGAAAGCCGCCGCCGCGGGCGACGATCCCGATGGCACGATTCTCGACCACCTGGCCGAGGCCCAACTGAAAGCCGGCGACGCGCCGGGGGCCATCGACACCTGGAACCGGGCCATCGCCGCCTTCGAAAAACGCAAGGAAGACGACAAGGTCGCCGAAACCCGCGAAAAGATCGCCAAGGCCCGCGCCGTACCGCCAAAGAATTGAAAACCGCCGGCGGCTTCAACCACGGACGTCTTGCCGCCCGAGTCCATCGCCCACGAAATCATCCGTCACGAAAACCGATACGCAGTCGAGGCATATTCCATGGCCGGTCATTCCCATTGGGCCAACATCGCGCACAAGAAGGCCCTCATCGACAACAAGCGCGGCAAGCTCTGGAGCAAACTCTCGAAAGCCATCATCGTGGCTGCCAAGAGCGGCGGCGGCGACGTCGACATGAACCTCAAGCTCCGCTACGCCATCGACGCCGCCAAGGCCGTCAGCGTGCCCAAGGACAACATCCAACGAGCCATCAAGCGCGGCACCGGCGAGCTCGACGGCGGCAATCTCGAAGAAGTGCTCTACGAAGGCTACGGTCCCGGCGGCGTGGCCGTGTTGTGCGAAATCCTCACCGACAATCGCAACCGTACGGCCGGCGAGATTCGCAAGATCTTCGAGTTGGCCGAGGGCAAGCTCGGCGCCACCGGCTGCGTGGCCTGGATGTTCGAGCGCAAGGGGCTGTTCCTCGTCTCGCCCGAGCAGGTCGACGAAGACACGCTGTTGGAATTCGCCCTGGAAGCCGGCGCCGACGACGTGAAGCGCGTCGACGACAAGTTCGAAGTCACCTGCGACCCCAGCCTGTTCGCCGAAGTCGGCACGGCGCTGTCGGCCAAGGGCATCACGCCCGAAGTGAGCCAGATCACCCGCATCCCCAATTCCACGATCGACCTGGACGCCGAAACCGCCCGCAAGGTGCTCAAGCTGATGGAGCGCTTGGACGACCACGACGACGTGCAAAACGTCTCGGCCAATTTCAACATCCCCGAAGAAGCGATGGCCGAAATCGAGCGGTGATGTTCTCGAAGTCGACGTTGCGCCGCCGGACAGCGGCGGGCAGCGCGCGTCTGCCGTGCGCGCCATCAGCAGCATTCCACCCCGCCTACAAATCCCCCCCGCCCGATTGCTCGTCGCGCAGGTGGGCCGTCTCGTTCAGCGTCAACAACTTGAAATCCTTGTCCCACACGACCGTGCTGATCGAACCGTTGAACAACGCGAACGGGTTGTGCTCGGCCGGGATGCCCAGCAGGGCTTTGAAGGCCGCCGACAGCGAGCCGCCGTGGGCCACGACGATCGCCTGGCGATAGCCGGCCTCGCGAATCGATCGCAAGGCCGCGCCGTGCGCGTCATCAGGTCTGCGCCGCGACTCCCCCTCGGGTATGCGAAAGTCGGGATCCTGGCCTGCGCCACCGCACGGCCTCGGCCGGAAACCGCGCGTCGATGTCGCGCCAGGCCAGGCCCTGAAAAATGCCGGCGTGAATCTCCGCCAGCCGCGGCTCGACGACAACTTCCAATCGCAACCGCTCGGCAATCGCCTGCGCCGAGTCGAGCGCCCGGCTCAACGGGCTGGCCACCACCGCGTCGATTGAAAGCGGGGCGAAATAATCGGCCAGCCAGCGGCACTGCCGCCAGCCCAGCTCCGAAAGCTGACTGTCGAGCTGCCCCTGGATGCGGCCCTCGGCGTTGAAACTCGTCTCGCCATGCCGCACGCAGAACAACTTCATCACAGCCCGCTCGGGTGTTGCCGGCCTTGGAGTCTTCGCCCGCCCAACAAGCCTACCGCCAGGCGGCAACCTCGGCAAACGAGCGGACGCGGGCCGCTGAACGACGGGGACGGGCGTCGTTTTGCACACGACTTGAAGACGTTCGCCGACAGCTCAAGAAACCGACTCCCGTCCCTGTTTTTCTCGAAAGGGTGCCACGTTCCCAAGCAGGCACCGGCAAATCCCGGTGTTTTTTGCCACTTTGCGGCAAAATGCTTGCAAATCGGGCCGGCCCTTGGTAACACTATGACGGATGCCGTTTTGGTCGGCCGCGTTTCGTCCTCCTACCTCAAGATGCTAATGGAATCGACTCAACGCCAGTGCTTCTGACGTTGACGTCCATTGGTTCATCCCAGCCCGCTCGCTCCTCTGGCGAGCAGGCTTTCGTTCACCCCGCCTGCATCGACATGCGCTTGTTGGCCCGACTTCTGGCATTTGATCGCTCTTGGCACCGCCGATGGGTGGCGGGCATTTCGCTTTTCGCCTACGTCTTGGCCGCGACCGGGCTGCCTGTCCCCATTCCAACCGCCAAGTCGCACGGCGGCGCCTATCCCTGTCAGCATCATGCCTGCGGCTGTTCGAGCGCCGAACAATGTTGGAGCCATTGCTGCTGTTTCACGCCAGCCCAGCGATTGGCGTGGGCAATCGACCATCACGTCGAGCCTCCCGCCGAGCTGGTTGCCGCCTTGGCGGCTGTCGACGACCATGCGGACTGCCAGGCCCCCGGGCACCACTCCTGTTGCGCCAAGCACGACCACGGCCATCACCCCGCCGGTCACGAGCACCAAGCTCCGGGCACCCGGTTCGCGATCGGAGTGTTTGCCATGCAGTGCCAAGGCATGACGACTCTATGGAGTGCCTGTGGGTCCGTATTGCCCGTTGCTCCGCCGGTCGCCTGGCAATTCCAATGGGATGTTGTCGAGTGGTTGCACGCCGAAGGCTCGTTATTCCCCTCCGCCGACCTCGCGCCGCCGATACCCCCGCCTCGCGTCTGAGTTCGTTGCCTCGTCTTCGTTGGACGCTTGACTGCCGAATCATTTTGGCAGCGAGCATCCGCATGGCATCGTTCTCAGTCCCCCTGCGAAGTTCCATCCGATGGATTGCTGCACATCGCGCTCGCATTGCCGACGCGGGCGAAGCCCCGCGTTCACGCTTGTCGAACTTCTGGTGGTCATCGCGATCATCGGCCTGCTGATTGGACTGCTGCTACCGGCCGTCCAATACACACGCGAGGCCGCGCGCCGTTCGAAATGCCTGAACAATCTGCATCAGTTTGGGGTTGCGATGGAACAGTTTCTCGACACCCACGAGGGCCATTTTCCCTGGACCTACCATGCCGGGGATACCCTCTCGTGGACCGAGACGATCGCACCGTTCGTAGAGGACGTCGACTCCATGCGGCTCTGTCCCGACGACCCGTTGGGCGTGAAACGTCTCGTCGATGTCCAGGGTCATCCCGGCACGAGCTACGTCATCAACGAATACGTGGCCTTCAAAACTCCCGACAAGAAGTACTACGCATTGAACATCAACAAGATCAAACAGACCCACAGCCTGATTGTCTTGTTCGAGGGTTCCGATGCGGTGCGCATCGAGGGAGATCACGTCCATACTTCGAGTTGGTATGCGCCGGGCGACATTTCGCACGGCCTGGTCATGTCAACCATCACTGCGGAGATCAACCCCCAGCGGCACGACACCTGCGCGAACTATCTCTACGCGGACGGACACGCGGAGACGATTACACTGGAGACCTTTCTGTCGTGGGTTCAACAGGACGTTGCCAATGGAACCGGGCCGGACGGGTACAGCAACACGAATTTTGCCCGTCCGGTGAAATAATCAAAGACCGACAACTTTTGGAGTTTTTCAAATGCGCAAGTTCCTCTTTGGCATCAGCTTCCTTGCACTGGCAGCTACGGCCGCCGATGCATGGGCGCACGGTTTCAGCCTCAGCCTTGCCGGAAGCCAGATCACGCCATCGTCCGAGGCGCCGCTCGACGGCTACCCCGACTTGAACATTTTCTACGACCAGTTCGGCGATCCCAACCCCGACGGGAGCATCGGCTCGATCGAAGGATTCGCGTTCGGCGATTTCAGTTTTGGGACTCCCGGCACGCCCACGTTCACCTTCGACATTGTCAGTCCGCTGTTGTATTCCAACGGCGGCGCGGCGGTGCCGGCCTTTGTCGATCCATCCCACACGGACCACGGCTCAAGCCCTGATCCCTCCGACCAGAGCACGTACGTCGAAATCTACGACCGGTTACAAGCCTCGCCGACGATTTACCTGTACGGCAACGACCCGTCGCTAGGCGGCTTCGACGTCAAGGGCACCGACCCGCACGAACTGCAAAAACTCTTGTTCAACTACTCGCAAGGCGACGGCGTTTACGGCTTCGCCTTCACATTCACCGCCTCGTACCCCGGCGGATTGACCGTGACGTCCCCGCCGCTGCTCGACACGTGGGCCACCGCCGACTTCACCGGTGCGCCCGTTGGTCAACAAACGGACGCCGTGCTGGCAATCTACAACGCGGCGATTCCCGTGCCGGAGCCGTCCGGCGCTGCTTTTCGGAATCGGGGCAGCGTCTTGCGCGGCCTCGCTGCTGCGCCGGCGAGTCGCCCGTCGCCGAGTTTGACTCGCGCGTCCACGACTTGAATTGACAGGGCGCTCACGATCTTCTGCTAGTTAGCTGGTCCTTTCGAGCAGGAAGACGTGAGCGCCCTTTTCCATGCGCCGCAGCGCGCGCGCAGCCTGTTTTGTCGAATGGGCTGCACTTTGGCACGGAAACCCGCTGCTGGTCCGCAGTCCTCGCGGCGCGTTTCACCGTCGCGTCGCGGCTCCCGCCCGCTCGGCCGTGCGAATACTCGCCGGCTGCGTGCGCCTTAGCGACGTCAGATGCCGGGCATCCTGCGCGGCGCTATCAGCCGAAAGCTGCTGAAGAAACGCCGGGCTGGCGCGGTCCAGCACGATCACCTCGCTCTTGGCTTGCGGATTGGTGAGCGAACGGACGATGCAAATCACCTCCGCGCCGTCGCCCCGGTTGCGCAGCTCGGCCAGCGTGGCCCGCTCCCGATCCGACAGCCCGTCGGCGCTCGGCCCCGGGCCAACGTGCATCGGCTGACTTGGGCCCGGCGCCGTCGGCATGGCCGCCATCGGACCCGGCTGCGGCAGCCGGCCCGCGGTGGGCATTGGCCCCGGCATGGCGCCCGTTGGGCCTGGCAGCGAGGTGTTGACGGCCGCCACTTCCACCGCCGGCGTCACGCTCGGCACGGGGCGCTCTTGATAGACCATCGACAATTGCGACTTGTCGAGCTGCGCGTGGATCGTGGCCAAGGCCGCATAAAGCCCCTCCTGGTCGGCCGGATCGGCCGCGTTGCACACGCCGATCACTTGCCCCTGGGCATTGAACAGCCCGCCGCCGCTGCGGCCTTGCACGGGCATGCCGGCCACCTGCACGTTCGGCGGACCCAGGTACTTGCCGATCGCCGTGACTGAGCTGACCACGGCCGTGGCCGGGCCGCCATTGTTGCAGCCTACCGTGGTCACGCGGTCGCCCTTGGCCACCTGGCATCCCTTCGACGCCACCGCCGCCACGCGCACCGGCACGCCCGGCTGGATGGCGATCAGCCCAATGTCGTTGTCGAGATCATAAGCCACGACGCGCCCCGGCAGCTTTTGCGCGCCGGCGCCGAACAGGTCGACCGTGATCGTCCCCTGCCCCTTCGAGTCGCGGAAGATGTGCCCGCAGGTGAGCACCAGTGCCTCGCCCTGCCGGGCATCGATGATCGTGCCCGACCCGTACGACGAGCCGGCCGGGTCGGCGATGTTCAGCCGCACGCTCGATTCGATCAAGGCCTGCGACGTGACCCCCGAGGCGTCGCCGCTGGCGCCGGCGCCATCAAAGCCCGCGGCGCGGGCCGGCGTTAGCGGGTTGCGCTCGAACTGCCCGGCCACCGGCACGCTCGGCGGCAGGTCGGGCGACTGGCCGCGGGCGATCGCCCGTGCGCTGGCCGTGCGGACCCACGCCCGCGCGGGCATATAGGTCGATGATCTCGGAACGGCGACGGCGCCGACGAGCCGGCCAGCTTCCTGGCCGTCGACCAATAGCACGTAGGCCGGAATGCTGCGGATGTCATACTGCTGGGCCACCGACCGCTCGCGGTCGATGTTCACCTTGCGTACCGGGTAGCCGGCCTGCTCGATTTCGTCGAGCGTGCCCTCCATCGAGCGGCAGGGCGCGCACCAGGGGGCCGTAAAGTCCAACAGCACGGTCTCGCCTGGGGCCGACACCGCCAACGCCAGGGCTGCCAGATGCACCGCGACCATAGTTCCCTCCGTGGAAAGTTCCGCCCCACGACCGGCAATCCCTGCCGGCCGTCATCGCCGCCGCGCACGCACGACGGCTGCGCGAGCGGTTGAATTGGTGTCGGCGTCGAACAGACGCCTAAAAAGTCCGAGCGGGCCCCGCCGCCGCGACGAAGCGCGGCACGGACAATCGCTCGGGCAACCTCCTTGTTGTTGTTTCGAGCGCGGATGGCAGGGCGTCACGGGGCTTGCGGGTCGACCGGCGTCCGTGCCAGTCAGGCAAGTGGATTGCCTCGCATCCCACGACGGCGGGACCGAAAACGTCTTAGCGCTCGAGAGGAAGTTCCGCCCAGAGCGTGCAACATAGTCGTCCCTTTTTCCATTTCTTACAATCGCAGTTTCGGCCGCCGGCCAGAAGTTCCCCGGACGCGAGTCGCACTGAAGTGGTGCCGGCGCCGCCTCTTCGAGCCGCTAGCAGGGGGCCCTGTGGGGGCCAGCCCTCGCCGCGGCCAGCAACCAGGGAAGCATCTCGCGTGCCGAGTGCGTAGAATTGAACGCTGCGACCGTGCGGCAACGCCGAAAAACGCGATGCAGCCCCCGCTGAGCCGCCAGGCGAGTGCACGCCGCAACGGGCGGCCCCCGCCGCTTGACGCCGGTCATGCTGGCGTTAGGCTCAGGGCCGCTGCGACCTTTGCCGCTGGCACCACACTCGAATACCCCCTCACTCGGGCGACCCTGCATGCGTGCTTCTTACGGATGGCCGATCACCCTGGCGGTCGTGATGATCGTATTGGTCGTCACGCTGATCGTCGGCTGGATCCTGCTGACCGTCCAGGAAGTCGAGCAGCGCGCCCTGTTCTGGGTGCTGATGCTGATGGGCACCATCTTCCTCGTCCTGCTGCTGGTGGGGGTGGTCTTGTACCTGCTGATCTCGATCAAGGGCATCCGGCTCAACCAGCGGCAGTCGAACTTCATGGACAGCGTCAGCCACGAGCTGAAGTCGCCCATCGCCTCGCTGAAGCTCTACCTGCAGACGCTGGCCCGCCGCAGCGTCACCGAGGAGCAGCAGGCGAAATTCTTCAACGTGATGCTCGACGACGTCGAGCGGCTCGACACGCTGATCAACCACATGCTCGACGCGGCCCGGCTCGACCAGCAGCCGGTCGAGGCCGACGTCGGCGACGTCGAGCTGTCGCGGATGCTCGTCGACTGTGCCCAGACGGCCTGCCTCCGCTACCATTTGCCGCTTGAGACGGTGCGGATCAACGCCCAGCCGGCCGTCGTGCGGGCCCGGCCAATCGACGTGGAAATGATCTTTCGCAACCTGATCGACAACGCCGTCAAGTACGGCGGCTCCGAACCGCTGGTCGAAGTCGATTCCCATTGGCACGGCTCGGGCACGATCGTCACGCGAATCACCGACAACGGCCGCGGCATTCCAGCCAAGCTGCGGCGAAAGATCTTTGGCCGCTTCGTCCGCCTGGGAAGCGAGCTGGAACGCTCGCAGTCGGGCACCGGGCTGGGGCTGTTCATCGTCCGCACGCTCGTCAAGCGGCTCGACGGCAAGATCGCGGTCCGCGACCGCGCCGGCTCGAGCGGCACCGTGTTCGAGGTCCAGCTTCCCGCGCGATGCCCGAACCGCCGCCCCCCGTCGAACCGCCCGTCGCAAGGCACGAGAACGTGCTCGGTTAGCTCCCACCAGGCTCACGACATCCGAGAACAGGCGCTCTCTTGTTTCACCGTCAGGCTGATAGAATACCTCCGTCGCTCCCCAGACCCGGCGCGGCCGGGCGAGTCCGCCAGCGGGCCGGCGCTATGAAACACATCCTGGTCGTCGAGGACGAGCAGCACCTGGCCTTCGGCATCAAGTACAACCTCGAAGCCGAGGGCTACGACGTCGCCACCGCCGGCGATGGCCCGACCGCGCTCGCGCTGTTCGAAGACCACCCCGAAGGCTTCGACCTCGTGATCCTCGACCTGATGCTGCCCGGCATGAGCGGCTACGCCGTGTGCGAGGCCTTGCGCGAAAAAGGGAGCGACGTGCCGGTGTTGATGCTCAGCGCCCGCTCGCTGGTCGAAGACCGCGTCCGCGGCTACGACGTCGGCGCCGACCAGTACCTGCAAAAGCCGTTCGAGCTGGAAGAGCTGCTGAGCATGACCCGCAACCTGATCGCCCGCCGCTCGAAATCGCCCGCGCGGTCCGGGTCAAAGGCCGTCGGGCCGACGCTGGAATTCGGCCGGGCCAAGGTCAACTTCGACACCTTCGACGTCACGGTCGACGGCCAGCCGCTGCGGCTCACCCACACCGAGATGAAGCTGGTGCGTTACTTTGCCGAAAACGAGGGCCTGGTCGTCACCCGGGCCGAGCTGCTGGAGCACGTGTGGGGCATGTCGCACATGCCCACCACGCGCACGGTCGACAACTTCATCGTCAACCTGCGCAAGTATTTCGAGCTCGACCCCGCGCACCCCAAGCACTTCTTGAGTGTCCGCGGCACCGGCTACCGCTTCGTCGCCGCCGGCCAGGAAGACGCGAAAGAACCGAAGTAGGCGGTGCGCCGCAGCAGTGCTCGCAGAGAAGGCTCCGCACGCGTCGATGCGCTAGACCGCCAGCGGCCAGCGCAGCCCAAGGGGAAGCCTCACCGGGCCGAACAAAAAGTGCAGCACGCGTCGTCGGCTGCCGGCGCCAGCCTTCGAGGACGCGTGCAGCAGGAGCGGACGCATCAGAAGACCCGCCCCGCGCGGAACCAGGCAAGTCATTTCGCCAGATTCTTGCCGCTTCGTCTTGGCCGCTTCGTCGTCCAATCGACCAAATCGGTGTGAACCGGGGACTACGCGCAAGGGGCCGTCATCCGTTCCACAATTGTCAAGGTGGAGTCGTACGGCCACCAACCGTTCGAGCACCGATGCCGGCGGCTGAGCGAACAGCACGCCCTCTTTCACGGACCAGTTGATGATTGCGGCGTGTTCGATCCTTTCGGCAACCGGAATGCTCAGATCCTGATGCAGTGAGACGAGCCAATTTCGCTCCGCCGACTTTTCGAACAGTGTGCATTGGACAGCCACCGCCGAGGCCGGCAGAAATGGAACGACGTCCGGATGCGAGCGAATCAACTCGACTAGGTGGACGCACCAAGCCGACGTCAGTAAGTTTCGCGTGCCGGCACCGTCAAGTTTTATGCCGGCGAGCTCCCGCACGATCCCGTCGCATTCTCGGCCGCCCAGGAGAGGCGCGGTCACAACGAATCCGTGCTCGTGAAACATGCGGTGCCTGCACTCCGTGTGCCGTATAGACCGCAGATGCTCAATTGTCGCTCGTTCGGTCTGCCCAGGCGAATGGAACAAATCGATTGGGTCGCGAACCTGCGAGGGCGGTTCTCGGTCTAATCCGGCAAAAAGGCGACACTTTTCGACCGCGGCTCCAGGACAGTATCATAGAATACTCTAGGAGCGCGGCCACACGTTCGGACCGCGCCTGGCAATGTCGCCCTTGGCCCGCTGTCAGCCTGCCTGAATCCCGCTTCCTCCTTCAAAGTTTCATCAGTCCACCCATGACCGCTCCAAACCAACCGCGAACCATGTTCGCGAAAATCTGGGACGACCACGTCGTTTCGGCCGAAGAGGGCCGGCAGACGATCCTCTACGTCGACCTGCAGCTCGTCCACGAAGTCACCAGTGCCCAGGCCTTCGAGGGCCTGCGGCTGGCCGGCCGCAAGGTGCGGCGGCCCGAGCTGACCGTGGCCACGGCCGACCACAACGTGCCCACCACCGGCCGCGGACTGCCGATCGCCGATCCCATCTCGAAACAGCAAGTCGACACCCTCCGCGAGAATTGCCGCCAGTTCGGCATTCGCCTCTACGATCTCGACGATCCCCAGCAAGGCATCGTCCACGTGCTCGGACCCGAGCTGGGTCTCACCCAGCCGGGCATGACGATCGTCTGCGGCGACAGCCACACCGCCACGCACGGCGCGCTCGGCGCCCTGGCCTTCGGCATCGGCACCAGCGAAGTCGAGCACGTGCTGGCCACGCAGACCCTGCTGCAAAGCCGGCCCAAGACCATGGAGCTGGCAATCGACGGCCGCCTGGCGCCAGGCGTCACGGCCAAGGACCTGATTCTCTACCTCATCGGCCAGCTCACCACCGCCGGCGGCACCGGCTATGCCATCGAATACACCGGCACCGCCATCCGCGCCCTGGGCATGGAAGAGCGGATGACGGTCTGCAACATGACGATCGAGGCCGGCGCCCGCAGCGGCATGATCGCGCCCGACGACAAGACGTTCGACTATCTGCGCGGCCGGCCTTTCGTCCCCCGCGACTTCGACGCCGCGGTGGCCCGCTGGCGCAAGCTGCCGACCGACGTCGGCGCGACGTACGATACGTCGCTATCGTTTCACGCCGACAACGTATCGCCGCAAGTCACCTGGGGCACGAACCCCGGCCAGGTCGTCCCGGTGACCGGCCGCGTGCCGAACCCGTCCGACGTGACCGACGAGACCGATCGCAAGGCGGTCACCAGTGCGCTGGACTACATGGCCCTGCGCCCGGCACGGCGATCCACGAAATCGCCATCGACCGCGTGTTCATCGGCTCGTGCACCAATGCCCGCATCGAAGACCTGCGTGCTGCGGCGGCCGTGGCCCGGGGCCACCGCGTGGCCTAGCGCGTCGGCGCGATGGTCGTGCCCGGCAGCGGCCAGGTGAAGCGCCAGGCCGAGGCCGAGGGGCTCGACCGCGTGTTCAAGGAGGCCGGCTTCGAGTGGCGCGAGGCGGGCTGCAGCATGTGCCTGGCCATGAACCCCGACAAGCTCGAGCCGGGCGAGCGCTGCGCCTCGACCAGCAACCGCAACTTCGAAGGCCGGCAAGGCAAAGGCGGCCGCACCCACCTCGTCTCGCCCGCCATGGCCGCCGCCGCCGCCATCGCCGGCCACTTCGTCGACGTCCGCCAGTGGAATTACAAAAAATAACCGCCCGAGCCTGCCTCACGCGAGGGGCTCGCCGACGAGACTGACAGAATCGATCCCCAACACGCCATTCCACCATGCAACCTTTCACCAAGCACACGGGCCTGGTCGCCACGATGGACCGGGCCAACGTCGACACCGACCAGATCATTCCCAAGCAGTTCCTCAAGCGGATCGAGCGGACCGGCTTCGGCCAGTTCCTGTTCTTCGACTGGCGGTTCAGCGACGACGGCTCGCCCAACCCGAATTTCGAGCTCAACCAGCCCGCGGTGGCCGGCGCCAGCATCCTGGTCGCGCGGCGCAACTTCGGCTGCGGGTCGAGCCGCGAGCACGCCCCCTGGGCCCTGGGCGATTACGGCTTCCGCGCGATCATCGCGCCCAGCTTCGCCGACATCTTCTACAACAACTGTTTCAAGAACGGCATGCTGCCGATCCGCCTCGACGAACAGCAGGTCGACGACCTGTTCCGCCGCGCGGCCAAACCCGGCTACCGCCTGACGGTCGATCTGGAAACGTGCCAGCTCACCGACGACGCGGGCCTGGCCATCCCCTTCGACGTCGAGCCGTTCCGCCGCCATTGTCTGCTCAACGGCCTCGACGACATCGGCCTCACGCTGGCCCACGAAAGCGAAATCGCCGCCTACGAAAAGCAGCACGGCATCGGCGCCGGCGCGTAGGTGTGGTTGGCACCGCGCGTCCCCTTGGGATGCGCTCTTGTCCCTGCGGAACCCGGACAACGCGTTGTCCTGGGCCACCCTGGTCATCGCCGAAATCGCCACCGGCTTACCTGGCCGCGCTGGTGTGCTAAGATGTCACTCCACGACCGTCCAGGCAATCGATCACTCGACTCACCAGCAGAAGGACCACCCCATGAGCGCCGAATCGCGATTGGCCGAACTGAAGCTCGAACTGCCCCCGCGCCGAAGCCGGCCGGCGTCTACAAGCCGGTGGTGATCTCGGGCAACATGGCCTACGTTTCGGGGCACGGACCGCTGCTGCCCAATGGGACGATGCTCACCGGCCGCGTCGGCGCCGAGGTCGACCTGGAAGGCGGCCGCCGAGCCGCGAGGCAAACCGGCCTGGCCATCCTGACCTCGCTCCGCGAAGCGCTGGGCAGCCTCGACAACGTCGTGCAGGTCGTCAAGGTGCTGGGCATGGTCAATGCCGCGCCCGATTTCAAGGAGCACCCGCAGGTGATCAACGGCTGCAGCGAGCTGTTTCGCGACGTGTGGGGCGAAAACCACGGCGTCGGCGCCCGCAGCGCGGTGGGCATGGGTTCGCTGCCCGGCGGCATCACCACCGAAGTCGAAGCCATCTTCGAAATCCGCGCCGGGCGATAGACGCCTGGCGCGGCAAACGGTGGGCCCCCGATCTCGTGTGCCACTGGCTCTGCCAGTGCAGCACTTGAGCAGGCCTTGAACCCACTGGCGAAGCCAGTAGCACACGGGGGATGCGATGCTCACGCGGCCCCCGCTACCGCTTGCCCTTGTGCTCGACCTTCGGCCAGTAGTGCGTGTCGAAGTTGTCGCGGCCCTGGGCGTCCTTGCCGCTGAAGTCGGGGCTGTTGTCGTGGTCGTGGCACTTGGCACACACGTTGTCCCGGGCCATGGCCACCGTCAGCTTCAACGCCTGGCGCTCGGCGTCGATCTTCGCCTGGTTCTTGCGGGCCGCCGTTTCGGCGGCTACGTGCGCGGCCGATGGTCCGTGACAGTTCTCGCAACTGTTGCCGGCCAGCTCGGGCGTCTTTTCCAGGCTGTCGAAACCGCCGACATAGGGAAAGAACTCGCTCGGGTTCCAGCCGGTGGCGTGGCAACTGATGCACTCCGGGTCGTACTGCCGCGGCGGGTCGAGTTTCGTGAGCGCTTCGGTGGCCTGCACGTGCTTGCTCTTGCTCCACACGTTCCAGGCCGTGGGATGGCACTCCTTGCAACTGGCGGCCGAGGCGAACGCCCCGGCCAGCTCGTCCCCCTTTTTCGAGCGCGGGTGCGGCACCGGCTTAAGGCCCAGTCCCTCCCAGCCGAGCTGTTTCAACTGATCCTGGTAGGCCGTCATGAGCTGTTTCATTTCCGGCGCTTCGGCAAAGCGCGAATCGAGCGCCACCCGCTCGAAGCGCATCGGCTGCTTCGGGTCGTCGTAGAAGCCGACCACGATCACGTACATCCCTTTTTCGCCCATCTCGACGAGCTCGGCCTTGGTGCCCTCGATCTTCACCGGCTTTTCGCGGGGCACGTCGATGCGGCCCGCCTCGACGACCAGGTCGAACATCGGAAACTGCCTGGCCAGCTCGGTAGCCTCTTCCGTCGTGGCGTTGGCCAGCAGGATCCGCACGTCGCAATCCTTCAACTCGCCGACGACGGCCTCGAGCGCTTCGGCGGCCGGCGCGATCTCGACCTCCGGGTTGTTGACCTGTGCCTGGTACTCTTTGCCCAGCACGGCGGTGACGCCCAGCTTCATGCCGCCCGCTTCGATGAAGCGCACCTTGGGCGTCAGGCCGAACAGGCTGACGTTGGCCGACAGGAAGATGCTGTCCTCGGGCTTGGCTCCGGCCACGGCGGCCACGACTTCGCCGGCCGACAGCCGCAAGTCGGCCGGTCCGAACCCGACCGCGCCGTAGCCCATCTTGCGCAGCGCCTCGGCGACGATCGAATACTGGATTTCGGCCTGGTGTCCGAAGCGGCGCACCAGCGAGCCGACGTCCACCGCGGCCACGGGCCAGCCGCGCTGGCGCAGCTCTTCGATGAACGTGTAGCGGCGGCTCAGCCCGCCCTTCTGCCGCTCCAGGCCCGCGCAGCCGCAGGGTTCCAGGTAGCCTTCCTGGCGTCCGCTGATCACCAGCGCCAGCTTGGGCTTCGGCCAGCCTTCGAAGAACTTACCGTTTTCCTCGACCGGGTCGTATTTCTTTTTCTCGGTGCCGCCGGCCGTGTAGCCGGCTTGTTCGACTTCGCCGCGGGCAACGGCCTGCCGCTCGGGGGGCGCGCGGCGGTCGTCGATGCCTCGAGCGGATCGCTGGCCGCCTGGTTGCCGCAACCGGCGGTCCAGCCGCACAGGGCGATGCCCAAGAGCGCCGCCATGGCCGCGCGCAGCGTGTCGATCGATCATTCATGGTGCAGATCCGTTCCCAGCCGGTGATTTGAAAAGACTGCCGCATCCGAGCGTTGCGCCGGCGTCGGCAACACGGCGCGCGACTTCGACAGCGCGCGGGCCTCACGGCACGACGCTGAACCGAATGTACAAGCGGACCTGCTTGACGTCGGGGTGCGTCGTGTCGAGCAGGATTTCGGCATACTTGCCTTGATCGTTGCCACGATGGGAGCCCAGCGGTGCGTTCTTGGGTACCTCGATCACAAGCGGCGTCTGCGACACCGCGCCGCTGTTGAGATCCGAGCGATCGCCGAGCTTGACCTGCAACCAGTCCGGCTCAACCTTCGCGACGCGGAAGCTGACGTCCTCACGGTGCTTTCCTCGCACCAGCAGCATCAACGTGTGCGCCGCGCCCTCGGAGGCCTTGACGATGCCCAGCGACAGTCGGGCGTGATCGGCATTCCAGTTGGCGCCGACCACGGAAATGTCGCTGTCGACCATGCCCTGCACCGGAACGTCGACAACCGGTCGATCGTCGCTACCCTCCATGGCCAGGGTGAGGCGAATTGTCTGACGAATCGGGCCCAAGGGCAAGCCCGGTTTCGTCGTCAAAACCACCTTGCACCCCGCCTTCGAGCGCGGCTCGGCCAGATCTTCGCGCGCGACGGGATGGCTGGTCACTTCGAACAGCGACGCGCTGTCCGCTCCGGTGAACTCGTAGCCCACCACGTCGATCTTCTTCGCAATATAGGAGTAGACGATGATGCTGGCTGAATGCGGCTCGCTGCCCGAAACCTTGTTCAGTTGGAAACCATCGGGCACGACCTGGTAGCGGCTGGTCACGATACCCGAAATTCGCAGCTCGATGCGCGGCCGTTGGGGATCGTTGGTGCGCAGAAACGCGGTCTGCTGAAAATTGGGCTGCAGGTAGGTCGTGCGATAGACGATCGTCACGTTGACCGTTTCGCCGGGCGCAACCTCGGATTTGTCGAGCCTGGCGATCGTGCACTTGGTACAGGTCGTGCCCGCGTCGGCGAGCGTCAGCGTGCTGCCGCCGACGTTGGTGACGGGGAAAGCGTGGCGCAGCTCGGTGTCGCGTTCGACGACGCCGAAGTCCCAGTCGGCGTGATCGACCTTCACCGCCGGCTGGTTGCCGACCTGATGGGCCACCGTGCTTTCCAGCCGCAGCGGCGGCGAGTGGCTGAAACGCGCGAAGCTCATGCCGCCGCCCAGGGCCACGCCCGCCAAAATACCCGCGATCGCCACGTGGGATGCCTTCATCTCCGCCTCGCCTCGACTGCGCTAGAAAGGTGTTTACCCGAATCTGGGTGCCCCTGCTGGCTCGTCCAGCAGGGCAAATCACCGCGATCAGCACCGCTAGACAAGCTAGCAGCGGCACCCGACGCGCGCTACCTTCCGGAAACAACTTCCAAGAAACCGCCACGTTCAATGGGCCTCACGCTCGCGCCGGCCCTCTCGATCAATTCTAAGTCGCCCCGCGCGAGACGGTCAACGCGCGCCGCCTGGCGGGGCGCATCGGTCCATCGCCCTAGCCGGCCTCGGCGGCCAGCGCTTCGACGGCGGCGCGAATTTTGCCGGGAATTCTTTTGTCGACGTGCGGCGTGGCGCCATCGAGCTCCACCGCGCGTTTCGCCTGCCGGCGCGCGGCGGCCGACTCGCCGGCGGCAGCCAGCGCCAAGGAATATTCGCCCCGCATTGTCGCCGAATTGGGATACAGCTCGACGGCGTTCTTGAAATTCTCCACCGCGGCGCTGGCGGTCTGCTGATTGTGATTGCGCTCGTACAGCTCGATGTACCACCGCCCGACCTGCCCCCAGGTGGCGGCCGAGTGGGGCCGTAGCTCGGTGACCTTTTCCGCGGCCGTGACGAACTCCGAAAGTGCCGTCCCCGGCAGCCGGTCGCTGCGCAGCGCGCCCAGCTCGAGCTCGGCCAGCGCCGTCCAGGCATCGGCCGACAGCGGATCGGCACGCGCGGCCTCGAGATAGGCTCTGCGGTGCGCCTCGAAACTCGCCCCCGCCGCGTCGGCCCGCAACATCGCGGCCCGCGCCTGCATGATCGGCCCGAAGGCATAGCGGTAACAGGCGGCCGCCGCCAGGCAAGCCGCCGCCAGCCCGATCGCCGGCACGAGCCGCTGCCGCCAGGCGTTGGCCGAAGGGGCCGGCGCCGTTTGTTCCCCCGCCAGCTCGTTCACGCCCAGCGCCATCAACATCCAGAACGTGCAGGCCACGCCCGGAATCGCGATGCCGCCGGTGGCCAGCAAATCGATCGCCAACACCGCCAGCGCCAGTGCCGGCAGCCGCGGCGCCAGCCCGCCTCCGACGATCCACGGCCACAACACCGCCACCACCGCGCCGCCCGCCGCCAGCACCACGACGGCCAGCTCGCCGGAGAATGGCAGCCCGACCGACGGGCCGATCACGAACGCCAGGCCCACGCCCAGCGCCGCGCCGGTGAGCATGAACTCCGCCTGGCGATTCGCATGGGCCGGTGCCGCGGCGTCGGACGGTTTCGAGCCCTTGGCATCGGGCGCGCCGTCCAGCGGGGCCGCCGGCCCCAACCACGTCCGCCAACCGAATAGCGCCAACACTTCCACCAGCGCTACGAAGGCAAACGTGCCGCACGTGGCCCATATTTCCAGCAGAAAATTGTGCGGGTCGCGCACCTCCTCGCTCGCCTCGGGCAGTTTGAACTGCGTGTAGTAGTCCTGGAAGTTGCCGGGCCCCACGCCGAGCCACGGATAGCGGCCGATCATCGCCATCGTGCTCTGCCAATACTCCCAGCGATAAGCGAACGATTTCCCCGCCATGCCGAGCAGCTCGCCGTTGAACCCACCCAGGGCCGCAGCCGCGCCCAGCGCGACGACCAGCGCAAGCACCGCGGCCACCGCGAGCTTCCAATTCAACCAGCGCCGGCCCACGCCCATCACGAAGGGCAACGCCACGACCCCCGCTGCCAATGCTGCGTAGCCCGCCCGGCTCTTGGTGAGCACGAAGCAGCCGGCGATGACGGCGATCGTCGCGACCAGCAGCGCGGCGCGCAGCCGCGCCGCAACCACGCCTGGTGCGCCGCCGCGGCGCAAGGCCGCCATCTGGCCCCAGGCGATCCCCATCGCCACCAGCAGCCACGGCGCCAGCAGCGCGGCCAGCGAATTCGTGAGCGCGAACGTGGCCATCGGCTCGTCGCTGGCCAGCCGCCGCTCGAAGCGCAGCCGTTCGGCCGAGCCCGCCGGGGCCCACTGGCCGACGTCCTTCAAAGCCTCGTCCGGATTCGCCGCGTACTCGGCCCGCGCCGCTGGCAGTCCGACAAACACCTGGTAGTAACCGTACACGGCCAGCGCCGCTGCCAGCGCGATCATCACCGCCACGAGCACCGCGCCTCGCGCCGCGTGCGCACCAGTTGCCGAGTGAGGAAGAACACTAGCCCCAGCGCCAGCCATTCGAACAACATGTTGATCGCCAGCCGGGGGCTGCCGGTGCTGACCAGGTGCAGCTCGATCTCGTCGGCCTTGTTTCGCGAGCCGAGCCAGGCGCTGGCGGCCGCGAAGAGCACCAGGGCCGCCACGCCCCCGTCGATCCAGCCTAACGGCCGGGCCAGGCCGCCTTCGGTCAGCGCCAGCACGCAACAGCCCGCGGCCAACACCAGCCACAGCATGACGAAGGGCTGGCCGTCGCCCAGCCACGAAACCCCTTCGCTGGGCAACAGCGGCCGCGCCACGGCCAGCGCCACCAGCGCCGCCAACAGCCACGAGCGCAAGAACTCGCCCGGCCGCGCGGCCGCCGCCGGCGCAGGCTCGTCAACTCGAGCCTTTCGTGAAGTTTTGGAACTCGATTTCAAAGCGGGTACTATTGTTTGCTCGCGAAATCGGGTGCCACTGCTGGCTTGTCCAGCAGTGCCTTCGTGGACGTTAATCGTTGGTTCTGATTCGGCGATCGCCGTAGCTGGCCTCTGCGAGGCCGAAAGTCGCAACGAGATCGCCCGGTGTCAACGACCCCGGCTACAGACGACTCGTTGCAATACTCACGGCCGCCGCCGCCGCGTCGTCGTTTCCAAAATCGCGATCACCGACAGCAGGCAGGCGATCAACAACACCACGACGACCGCGCCGCCCTGGTTCACCTGGTGCAATAACAGTGCGCCGAGCCCGCAGGCCGCGGTCGTCAGGTAGATCGTCAACACGGCCTGGGTTTTCGTCAAACCCAATGCCACCAGGCGATGGGAAAAATGGTTCGTGTCGCCTTCGAAGGGACTACGGCCCGCGGCCAGGCGAATGCAGACGACGCTGATCGTATCATATAGCGGCACAGCCAACACGCACAAAGGCGCCAGGATCGCGTGCCGCGGCACTCCTTCGCCCGAGAACGTGGCCAGGATCGTCATCACCCCCAGCGCGAAGCCGACGAAGTACGCCCCGGCGTCCCCCATGAAGATCCGCGCCGGCGGGCGATTGTGCAACAAAAAGCCCACCAGCGCGCCGACCAGCACGAACAAGAAGCCGGCTACGAACAATTGCGGCTCGCCGCCGGCCCCCTCGGGCGTCTGCAGCATGACCACGCCCAGCATGGCCGCGGCGATGGCCGCCACGCCGCCGGACAGCGCGTCCATGTTGTCGAGCATGTTGAACGAATTCACCAGCCCCACGATCCACAACACGCTGAGCACCTGCGTCAGGGCCGGCCAATCGACGAACAAGGTCAACGTCCAGCCGCGGCCGTAGACGACTGCCGCCGCGACCAGCGTCTCGATGCCCAGCCGAAAACGCCAGTCGAGTTTGCGCGCGTCGTCAGCCAGGCCCAACAACATCAACACGGTGCCGGCGGCCAGAAACAACCACAGATCCGCCGCCCGCTGCTCCAGCCCGCCCAGGTGCGGCTCGACGAAATCGGCCAGCCGCTCGCCCCACGATCCCAGCCACGACAGGTCGAGCCGCCCGTCGCCCTGCGCGCTCTGCCGATGCGACCAGACCCCCAGCGCGGCCTGGGCCGCGGCCAAGGGCACCACCACGCCGGCCCAAATCGCCACGCCGCCGCCGTAGGGGGTCGCCTTGGCATGGACCTTGTGGGCCCCCGGCCGATCGACCAACCCCCAGCGCGGCGCCAGCCGCCGCATCACGAGCGCCACGCACCACGAGACCACCAGGCTCGGCACCGCTGCGGCGACAACCAACCAGCTCATCGGGGCCGCTCCTGGCGCTGCGTCTGCCGCAGATAGTCGCGGCACTCGGAAAAGAATCGCTGGTAGTCGTCGCGGCGGTAGTCGGGAAACGTCCAGTCGCGATGCTGCCAGCGGCGGTCTTTATAGAACAACGTCACCTCGGCATGAATGCCGTCGGAAAGATAGACACGATGGGCATGATCCTTGGTCGAGGCCAACACCAGCTTGGCTGCCGTCAGGTAGCCCGGGTCGAGATTCAACGGCCGCGGCTCGGCATGTCCGGCCTCGGCCGCGTACTCCGCTTCCCAGCGGTTCGTTTCGAGCTTCAACCGCGGCAATTCGCCCGGATCGACCAGCCGCTCGAACGCCCAGAACGTCTTGCGAATGTCGGCGCCCATCGTCGGCTCGTAATAATCGGTCTCGCGGAAATCGAACCGCGGGCTAGTCAGCGCCGCCGGCCCCCAGGCTTCGATGGCCCGCCCCAGGGCCCAATCGAGCGCCACCTCGTGCCGGCTGAACGCCGCCAGAATCAACAGCACTCGATCGGCCGCCCCAACCTCGCCCATGCACGCTCACTCTCCAGCCTTCTTCATTCGATTCCCATGGACTCCTGCTCCTCTTCCTGCCTTCGTCCTTGGTGTCTTCGTGTCCTTCGTGCCGTTGTGTTCTTCCTTGATGCGTTTTCAACTTCAAGACGCGCCGCGCCTGGCGCCGACGAATGCGCCACGTCCCCTGGAGTTGAAAACGTAAAACTCAAACACGAAGGCACGAAGGACTCGAAGGCACGAAGGAAGAGTATGACAGAAGAAACAGGACGAATGGGGGCAGACGCGCGCCCGCACTCCCGTCCATCCTTCGATTCTAATACGCCTTGGCGAACACCGCTCGCTGGGTCGTTTCCTGGCCGGTGAAGACGCATTTACCGGGCACGGCCTCTTCGAAGCCCGGCTCGTCGGCCTGCGGGATGCAGCGGATCGTCACTTTGAGCTTGCCAAGAATCTCGGCGGTTTCCTTGCTCTCCACGAAATGGCATATCGCGAACCCGCCGTGGATTTCCGGCTTTTCGCCGCTGGCGGGCGTGAAGAACGCTTCGAAGTCGGCCAGCGACGTGATCGTGCGCGTGTGGGCCGCGCGATGGGCCAGCGCCCGGTCGAACAGGTTTTGCTGCATCGCCGCCAGCTCGCCGGCCACGGTGGCCACGAACTGGCCGCGGGGCACGGCCGGTTTCTTTTCGCCGGTCGCCTCGTCACGCCGCTTGGGCATCAGCGTATCGCCCGCAATGTCGCGCGGCCCGATCTCGATCAAGATCGGCACGCCGCGCTTGACTTGCTGCCACTTCTTGTCGGCCCGCGGCGTATCGCGCTCGTCGACGATCACTCGCACCGGCGCACCGTCGTACTTTTGCGCCGCCAACTCGCTCTTGAGCTTCTGGCAATACTCGAGCACCGGGCCGCGCTCCTCGTCGTTGCGGGTGATCGGCAGGATGACGACGTGCTCGGGCGCCAGCCGCGGCGGCAGCACCAGCCCGTCGTCGTCGCCGTGCGTCATCACCAGCGCCGACCAGCCGCGTGGACACGCCCCACGAGGTCGTCCAGGCGAATTCCTCGCGCCCTCGGCCGAAAGGAACTTGATCTCCTGGGCCTTGGAGAAATTCTGGCCCAAAAAGTGCGACGTGCCGGCCTGCAGGGCTTTGCGGTCCTGCATCATGGCTTCGATGCTGTAAGTGTTCACCGCGCCGGGAAACCGCTCGCCGGCCGTCTTTTCTCCGCGGATCACCGGCATCGCCATGTAATCCTCGGCGAACGTGGCGTAGACGTCGAGCATCTTGCGTGTTTCTTCCTCGGCTTCCTCGCGCGTGGCATGGGCCGTGTGCCCTTCCTGCCAGAGAAACTCGGTCGTGCGCAGAAAAAGCCGCGTCCGCATCTCCCAGCGGACGACGTTGGCCCACTGGTTGATCAGGATCGGCAGGTCGCGATAGCTTTTGACCCACTTGGCATAGGTGGCGCCGATGATCGTTTCGCTGGTGGGCCGCACGACGAGCGGCTCTTCCAGCTTGCCGGTGGGCACGAGCTTGCCATCGGGGCCGGCCTCGAGCCGATGGTGCGTCACGACCGCGCATTCCTTGGCAAAGCCCTCGACGTGCTCGGCCTCTTTCTCCAGGAAGCTCAGCGGGATGAACAGCGGAAAGTAGGCGTTGACGTGCCCCGTGTCCTTGAACATCCGGTCGAGCACCGCTGCATGTTCTCCCACAGCGCGTAGCCCCAGGGCTTGATGACCATGCAGCCGCGCACGGCCGACTGTTCGGCCAGGTCGCCCGCGCGGACGACCTGCTGGTACCACTCGGGATAGTCGTCGGCGCGGGTAGGCGTGATCGCGGTCTGCGGGGCCTTGGCCATGCGGGGATCCTTCAAGGGCGCGGGCAGTTTCACGGACAAAGCGCGATTGTATGCCAGCGGGCCGAAAATCGACAATGGGAACGCAAGCGACAACACAAGCAGGTGCAGAACGCGTCAGCAGGCGGAGAATTCGGCGCTAAACCTCGCCGGCAATACGCGTGCCGGCCCGGCGCGGCCCTTGTAGCCCTCCCGCAGCCGTCCTAAAATCCTACTAGATTCTCCCACGGCAATTCCGCCCCTCGCTACGCCCCTTCGGCGTACTTAGAAAGTCCTCAATGTCGCGTCGTTACGTTAGCCAATTGGCTCACCAGGAATCGGTCGATCAAATCTTCCTGGCCTCCGAAAAACAACTTCGCCCCAACCGCAATGGCAACCTCTATCTGCAAGTCGAGCTGTCCGACCGCAGCGGCTCGATCGGCGCCCGCATGTGGAACGCCAGCGAGCAGGACTACCGCGGCTTCGACAACGGCGACTACGTCCGCGTCGAAGGCACCACGCAGCTCTTTCAGGGCTCGATCCAACTGATCGCCACCGGCATCCACAAGGCCCCCTCGGGCGAGGTGGATCTCGACGACTTCTTGATCCTCGGCTCGAAGGAAATCGACGAGTTCGTCGGCCGCCTGAGCGCCATGCTCCGCAAGATTCGCGATCCGCACCTGCTCAACCTGGCCGAATGCTTCCTGATGGACGACGAGTTCATGCGCAAGCTCAGCCGCGCCCCGGCCGGCATCAAGAACCACCACGCCTACCTCGGAGGGCTCATCGAGCACATCGTCAACCTCATGGAGCTCATCGTCCGCGTCGCCCCGCTCTATCCCTCGATCAACGCCGACGCGCTGCTGATGGGCGCCTTCCTGCACGACGTCGGCAAGGTCGACGAACTCTCCTACGACCGCGACTTCTCCTACACCGACGAAGGCCAGCTCATCGGACACGTCGTCATGGCCGTCGGTATCCTCGAAAAGAAACTCAAGGAAGCCGAACGCCTCTCGGGCGAGGCCATGCCCGAGGAGCTCGTGCTGCGGCTGAAGCACATGATCGTCAGCCACCACGGCCAGTACGAATACGGCAGCCCGAAATTGCCGATGACGCTCGAGGCCGTGGCGCTGCACCATCTGGACAATCTCGACGCCAAGATTCATTCATTCGACCAGCTCATGCGCGACGATCCGAACGTCGAGAGCGGCTGGACCAACTTCCATCACGCCCTGGGCCGCAAACTCTACAAGGGAGGCGCCGGCAATCCGCATCGCGGCAATTCATCTCGCTAGTTTGCCGACCGGTCCTGCTGGCACCGACGACGGCCCGGATTCTGTCGGGTGCCACGGGTGGCTTGCCCAACCGTGCTTCCGCACTGCTGGCCAAGCCAGCATGAACGCCCTCACGACGAAGGAGCGTAATCAGTCCACAAGCGGCACGGTGCTCCTCCTTCTGAAAGGTCCGCATCCCGATGCGCGTTGAAGAAATCGAAAAACTCCTGCTGCACCTGGTCAAGGAACCCGGCTACAAACCGCTCAAGCCCCGGGTGCTCGCCAAGCGGCTCGAACTGACCGAGGACGACCACCGCGATCTGAAGCGGGCCATCAAGCAGCTCGTGAAGAAAGGGCTGCTCCTCTACGGGGCCAACCACCTCGTCGGCCCCCCGGCTGCCCACGACGGCGGCGCCGCGGGCGGCGGCTATCGGGTCACCGGCGTGTTCCGCCGCGCCGAGGCCGGCTTCGGCTTCGTGCGCCCCGCCGGCAGCGCGCCGGCGCCGATCGCACCAAAGACATCTTCATCGCCGCCCACGACACGCTCGACGCCGCCACCGGCGACACCGTGCTCGTGCGGCTGAAGAAAAAAACCGAATCGCGCCGCCCCAATCCCGAGGGCGAGATCATCGAGATCATCGAGCGCGAAACCCACCAGTTCGTCGGCACCTATTTCGAGCAGGGCGGCCAGGCCTACGTCCGCATCGACGGCATGCCTTTCGCCCGCCCGATCCTGCTGGGCGACCCCGCCGCCAAGAACGCGCGGCGCGACGACAAGGTCGTCATCGAGATGGTCCGCTTTCCCACCCACGCGCACGACGGCGAGGGGGTGGTCACCGAAGTGCTCGGCCCCCGCGGCAAGCCGGGCGTCGATACGCTGTCGATCATTCGCGAGTACGACTTGCCGGGCGAGTTCGCCGACGACGCCCAGGAAGAAGCCCGGCGCCAGGCCGAGGCCTTCGACGAATCGATCGGCGACGATCGCCGCGACCTGACCGGGCTGGTCACCGTCACGATCGACCCGGTCGACGCTCGCGACTTCGACGACGCGATTTCGCTCGAGCGCACGGCCAAGGGCCACTGGCGGCTGGGCGTGCACATTGCCGACGTCTCGCACTTCGTCCAGCCCAAGACGGCCCTCGACCGCGAGGCGCTGGCCCGTGGCACGAGCACCTATCTGCCCGACCGCGTGATCCCCATGCTGCCGGAGATCATTTCCAACGGCCTGGCCAGCCTGCAGCCCGAGCGGGTCCGCTACACCAAGAGCGTGTTCCTCGAGTTCACGCCCGACGGCGTGCGCGTCGACACCGAGCCGGTCTTGGCCGCCATCAAGAGCGACCGCCGCTTCACCTACGAGGAGGTCGACTCCTACCTGGCCGACCCCGACGCCTGGCGCAAGAAGCTCGACCCGGCGGTGCACGACCTGTTGGGCCGCATGCGCGAGCTGGCCGCCATCTTGCGGGCCCGGCGGTTTCGTCGCGGCGCGCTCGAGCTCACCATGCCCGAGGTGAAAATCGATCTCGACTCCGACGGCCGCGTGTGCGGCGCGCACCTGGTCGTCAACACCGAGAGCCACCGGATCATCGAGGACTTCATGCTGGCGGCCAACGAGGCCGTGGCCGAGCTGTTGCACGAGGCCGGCCTCAAGTCCCTTCGCCGCGTCCACCAGGCCCCCGACCCGCGAAAGCTCAAGGCCCTCACCGAGTTCGTCGCCGGGCTGGGCTTCAAGATCGAGAGCCTCGAAAGCCGCTTCGAGCTGCAAAAACTGCTGGCCGACGTGGCCGGCAAACCCGAACAGCGGGCCGTCAACTACTCGCTGTTGCGCAGCCTGCAACGGGCCGTCTACAGCCCCGAGGAAGAAGGCCACTACGCGCTGGCCAGCGAGTGCTACACGCACTTCACCTCGCCGATCCGCCGCTATCCCGACCTGACGATCCACCGCCTCTTCGACGCGCTGTTGAAAGGCAAGAAGCCGCGCAACGATTTCGGCGAGCTGGCCGTCCTCGGCGAACACTGTTCCGACCGCGAGCGCCGCAGCGAGGACGCCGAGCGCGAGCTGGTCAAGGTCAAGCTGCTCGACTACCTCAGCTCGCGCGTCGGGCTCGAGCTCGAAGCGGTCGTCACCGGCGTCGAGGAGTTCGGCCTGTTCGTGCAAGGCACCGAGCTGCCGGCCGAAGGCCTGGTGCACGTTTCATCGCTGGCCGACGATTTCTATCGCTTCGATCGCGCCTCGCACACCTTGAGCGGCTATCGCTCCGGCAACCGTTATCGCCTGGGCGACAGCGTGCGCGTGGTGGTGGCCCGCGTCGACGTCGACCGCCGCGAGCTCGATCTGCGCATCGTGGCCCGCGTCGCCGAGCGTCGTCCGCGCCCGCCCATGACGAAAAAGGATCGCAAGTCGAAGCAGCAACGGGCCGAAGCCCGCGCGACGAAAAAATCGCGTACCAAGGGCAAGGGCAAATCCAAGCGCCGCAATTAGCTTGCTCACGTTTGTCGTGACACCGGCGTCTCGCCAGTGCATGGTTTCACCACCACGGTATGCGCCGCACTGGCAAGAGATGCCAGTGCCACCCGAGAATGCCACGGTTGACGGCGCAGGGTGCCACCGCTGGCTTGTCCAGCCGTGCCTCTCAACGCCCAACCCCTGGCAAGGATTCCCCGCGCCGCTACAATACCGTTGTCGTTTGCTTCCTTGGCATCTCGTTGGCTCTCGAACGCCGATCGGATCGTACGATCCTTAAGGGGCGAGCGCCCTCGTATTTCTTCGGGGACCCTACCCGGATGACCAGCACGCTGGCCGAAACCCCGCTCCACTCGTGGCACGTCGCGCATGGCGGGCGGATGGTCGACTTTGCCGGCTGGTCGATGCCGGTCCAATACAGCTCGATCGTGGCCGAACACCGCGCCTGCCGCGCGGCCGTCGCCCTGTTCGACGTCTCGCACATGGGCCGCTTTTCCTTCGTCGGCTCCGGCGGCGGCCGCCTGCTCGAGGCGCTGCTGACGCGTCGCGTCGCCGGCATACGGCCCGGTCAGGTCCGCTACTCGCTCATCACCAACGAAGCCGGCGGCATTCTCGACGACGTCCTCGTCTATCGGCTGCCGAATGCTTCCGACGGCGACGAACTTTACCGCCTCGTCGTCAACGCCAGCAACCGCCAGAAGATCTGGGACTGGATCGTCGCGCACAGCGGCCCGTTCGATGCCGAAGTATTTGACGTCACGCTCCACACCGCCATGATCGCCGTGCAAGGCCCGCGGGCGCTTCGAGATCGTGGCGCCGCTGGTGTCGGTCGATCCGCAATCGCTGCGCTACTATCACGCCGCCGAGGCCCAATCGGGCGACTGTTCCGTGCTCATCAGCCGCACCGGCTACACGGGCGAAGACGGCTGCGAGCTGGTCGTGACGGCCGATGCGGCCCAGGAAGTGTGGCAAAAACTGATGATGGCTGCCGAAGGCCGTGGCGGGATGGCCGCCGGGCTCGGGCGCGCGACACGCTGCGGCTCGAAGCCGCCATGCCGCTCTACGGCCACGAGCTCGACGAATCGATCGATCCTTTCCAGGCCGGCCTCGGCTTTGCCGTCGATCTCGAGGGCCGCGACTTTCCCGGCCGCGACGCGCTCGTGAAGCTGCGCGAGGCAACCGACCGACCGCGCCGCATCGGCTGGCAAATGAAGGCCGCCGCGTCCGCTCGCGAAGGCTACCGCGTGCTCGCCGACGCTCGCCAAGTCGGCCGCGTCACCAGCGGCACCCTCTCGCCCACGCTCGATCGGCCGATCGCCATGGGCTATGTCGAGCCCCAGCTGGCTGCCGCGGGCAACCCCTTTCAGATCGACGTCCGCGGCACGCTCGTGCCGGCCACCAGCGTCGCGCTGCCGTTTTATCGCCGCCCCAAAACAGCCAAACCCTAACGAGGGACACCAGCCGTGCAGCCGCAAGAACTCTTCTATGCCAAAACCCACGAGTGGGTTCACGTCGACCACGACAGCGCGGGCCAGAAGTCGCCACTGTCGGCATCTCGCACTTCGCCGTCGAGGCGCTGACCGACCTGGTGTTCCTCGAGCTGCCCGAGGTGGGGCGCCAGGTGAAAGCCGGCGAATCGTTCGGCGAAATCGAATCGGTCAAAGCCGTCAGCGATCTGTACAGCCCCGTCGCTGGCGAGGTGGTCGACATCAACGGCGGCTTCCAACAAGCTCGAACTGCTGCACGACGACCCCTACGGCGAGGGCTGGATCGTCAAGGTTCGCTTGAGCGACGAAGCGATTGAAAAACCTGTTGGACTACCAGGCCTATCAGAAGCAGTTCGCCGAAGAAGAACACTAACGCACGATGCCGTACTTTCCAACACACCAGAAGATCAGCAGGCGATGCTCGAGGCGATCGGCGTCGGCTCGATCGACGAGCTGTTCGCCTCGGTGCCCGCCGAACTGCGGCTCCAGCGCCCGCTGGCGATTCCGCCGGCGCTGGGCGAGATGGAGCTGACGGCCGCACCTGGCAGACCTGGCGGCCAGGAATGCCCGGCCGGGGCGAAAGTCTGCTTCCTCGGCGGCGGCAGCTACGACCACTTCATTCCCGCGGTGGTCGACGCCATCGCCGCGCGCGGCGAGTTCTACACCTCGTACACGCCCTACCAGGCCGAAGTGAGCCAGGGCAACCTGCAGGCGTCTTCGAGTACCAGACGCTGATCTCCCAGCTGACCGGCATGGACGTCTCGAACGCCAGCCTGTACGACGGCGGCAGCGCCGCGGCCGAAGCCGTGCTGATGGCCATCAGCTGCCACCGGCCGCCACGGCCGCGTCGTCGTCGCCGGCAGCGTGCATCCCGAATACCGCCAGATCCTGGCCACGTACCTGGCGAACCTCGACACCGAACTGGTCACCGTCGCCGCGCCCGCGGGGCCGTCTCGACCGCAAGACCTGGCCGCCGCCGTCGACGACCGACACGGCCTGCGTGCTGGTGCAGCATCCGAACTTCTTCGGCTGCCTGGAAGACGTCGACGCAGCTCGTGGCCAGATCGCCCACGACGCCGGAGCGCTGGTCGATCGTGGCGGTCGACCCGATCAGCCTGGGGCTGCTCGAAGCGTCCTGGCGACTACGGTGCCGACATCGTGGTGGCCGAAGGCCAATCGCTGGGCAGCCCGATGCGTTCGGCGGGCCGTACCTGGGCATCATGGCCTGCCGCGAGCAGTTCGTGCGCCGCATGCCGGGCCGCATCGCCGGCCAGACGGTCGACCGCCGCGGCAAGCGCTGCTGGGTGCTCACGCTGCAAACCCGCGAACAGCACATCCGCCGCGAAAAGGCCACGAGCAACATCTGCACCAACCAGGGCCTGTTCGCCCTGCGGGCGACCGTCTACCTGGCCGCGCTCGGGCCGCAAGGCCTGCGCGAGACGGCCGAGCTGTGCCTGCGAAAGTCGCACTACGCCGCCGAGCGACTCTGCGACGCGACGCGCCGCTTCGAGCTGGCCTTCCGGCAGCCGATCTTCAAGGAGTTCGTCGTCCGCGACCGCGCAGGGCCGACGTCGAGCGAGCTGCTGGCCGACGGCCTGCGACGCGGGCTTCCTGGCCGGCGTGCCGCTGGGCCGCTGGTATCCCGAACTGGCCGACTGCTTCCTCGTGGCCGTCACCGAGAAGCGGACCCGGCACGAAATCGACGCGCTGGCCGCTGCGCCTGGCCGTGCCGCACTCGATCGTCGACAGCCTGCCCATGCGTAACACCCGCAGCCACGCAACTGCTGTTCGAACTGTCGAAGCCCGGCCGCCGTGCCATGCGGCTGCCGGCGTGCGACGTGCCCGAGCGAGCCGCTCGACGAGCTGCTGCCGAGCGGCGCGCTGGCCGACGCGCCGCCGCCGCTGCCCGAGCTGACCGAGCCGGACGTGGTGCGGCACTTCATGAATCTGTCGACGCTGAACATGTCGGTCGACACGCACTTCTATCCGCTCGGCTCGTGCACGATGAAGTACAACCCCAAGCGGAACGAGCGGCTGGCCGCCTGCCGGGCTTGCTCGACGCTGCACCCCTACCAGCCCGAGGCGACGCTGCAGGGCATGCTCGAGCTGCTCTACGAGCTGCAGGAGATGCTGGCCGAGATCGCCGGGCTGCCGCGCCGTCTCGCTGCAGCCGGCGGCCGGGGCGCACGGCGAGCTGACGGCCCTGCTGGTGGCCGCCGCCTACTTCCGCGATCGCGGCGAAGCGAAGCGCACCAAGGTGCTGGTTCCCGACAGCGCCCACGGCACCAACCCGGCCAGCGCCACGCATGGCCGGCTTCGAGCACAGTGACGGTCAAGAGCACGCCGGCCGGCTACGTCGACCTGGACGACCTGGCCGCGAAGCTCGACGACCCGACGGCCGTGTTCATGATCACCAACCCCAACACGCTGGGCATGTTCGACCGCCAGATCGCCGAGATCGCCGAGCTGGTCCACGCCGCCGGCGGGCTGGTCTACCTGGACGGCGCCAACATGAACGCCATCCTGGGCATCGCCCGGCCCGGCGACTTCGGCGCCGACATGATGCACTTCAACCCGCACAAGACGTTCAGCGGCCCGCACGGCGGCGGCGGCCCGGCGCCGGGCCGATCGCCGTCAGCCGCGAGCTGGCGCCGTACCTGCCCGCGCCCGTGGTCGTGCGCGACGGCGACGCGCTACCGCCTCGACTACGACCGGCCCAAGTCGATCGGCCGCGTGCGCGCGTTCTTCGGCAACGTCGGCGTGCTGGTGCGGGCCTACTGCTACATCCGCACGCACGGGCCCGACGGGCTGCGGCGCGTGGCCGAAAACGCCGTGCTCAACGCCAACTACCTGCTTAGCCGCGGTGAAGCACATCCTGCCCGTGCCGCAGGGCGATCGCTGCATGCACGAGTTCGTCGCCTCGGCCGCGCGAGCTGAAGAACGACCGCGGCATCTCGGCGATGGACATCGCCAAGCGGCTGCTCGGACTACGGCTTCCACGCCCCGACGGTCTACTTCCCGCTGATCGTCCACGAGGCGATGATGATCGAGCCGACCGAAACCGAGAGCAAGGAAACGCTCGACGCCTTCGCCGAGGCGCTGTTCCGCATTACCGAGGAGCCGCCCGACCTGCTGCACGAAGCCCCGCACACCACGCCGATCAGCCGGCCCGACGAAGTGCAAGCCGCGCGGACGCCCATCGTCAGGTGGCGCGCCAAGTGATCGCGCGCGAAGAAAGCGTCCAGCGGCGGACTCTGCCGGTCCGCTAAGCGCGCGCGTCGGTCAATCGGGTCGCCGGCGCACGCTTCGCGGCCTGGCACGAATCCGCGCAAGCGCGGGCGATTACAGGTTTCCCTTCAGCGCGCCGATCGCCGCTTCGTAATTCGGTTCCTGAGCGACTTCCTTGACCTGCTCGGCGTACACGACCTTGCCATCTTTGTCGAGCACGAACACGCCGCGGGCCAGGATCTGCAGCTCTTCGATGAGCATGCCCCAGTTGCGGCCGAAGCTCTTGTCGAAATAGTCGCTCAACGACCGCATGTTCTTGATCTCTTCGGCCCCGCAAAAGCGGTTCATGGCAAACGGCAGGTCGAGGCTGACCGTCACCGCGTTGATCCGATCGCCCAGCGCGGACAGTTCCTGGTTGAACTTCTTGGTCTGAACCTGGCAGACCGGGGTGTCGAGCGAAGGCACGACGCTGATCAGCGTGGGCTTGCCCTTCAAGTCGGCCGGAGTGGTGGCGGTCAGCCCTTCCTTGCCGAAACTACGCAACTTGAAATCGGGAGCCTGCTGGCCCGCGCTGACGGCATTGCCGGCCAGCGTCATCGGGGTACCTTTGAACGTAACCGCTCCGGAGCGCGACATGGGAGTTCCTTTCGAGTGATAGCATCGGATCGATGTCGAGTCCGCTAAGTATCGGGCCCGCGCGGCGAGCGATCAAGGGGCCCCTCGGCGGCCATTTTTCGCGCCGCGAGCTTGCCAGTTTGATGCCAGGCATTATGATGCACAAGTTGCGCGAGCCCACGCTTCGACGGCTCGCGCCCCCCAACCTCGGGTGCAATAGGCGGCATCTTAGGCGGACATCTTTACACGCCTGACGGAGCGGCGTTCCATGGTTCTCGTATCGACTGCGCGTCATTGGGATTTCGAAGTCGAACGCGGTCCCGCCTGGCTATTCGTCTGCCCGCGGCAAGCTGATCTCGAAGCGTCCGGTCCCAAGCCGCTGGCCGATCAAGTCTGGGCCCTGCTCGAGCAGAACTTCACCAACCGGCTGGTGCTCGAGCTCGACGAGATGCCGGACATCGACGTTCGCATGGTCGACGAGCTGTTGGCCGTGGAAGCGCGGATTGCAGCCGCCGAAGGCTTGCTGCGGCTGTGCGGCCTGTCGCCCGCCGCTCGACAAGCCCTGGCCCGCTACGACGTCGACGGGCGCTTGCACGCGTTTGCCGATCGCAGCGAAGCCGTCTTAGGCCGCGCCGCCACGCCGCGCACGTGCTAGCCGATGCCCCTTCCAAGGGAGCGCACGCCGACATCGTGTGCCGCTGCCGGCTTGTCCAGCAGTGTGCGCCCGTCATTGAGGAACAAAGCGATTCGGCGGGACAGATATTCTTCGCTCCGACGCCGCAGGCGTCACACATGTCAGCCCAGGGCAACGCCCTGGGTGAAATGAGCCGTCCCGCGTGCCATCGCAGCCCTGCAAGGGCGCAACACCGATACCGGCGCTCGCTTGTGTTCGCCCCTTCAGGGCATCGACTGCCGATCGCGACGACCTGCGACCCAGGGCGTCGCCCTGGGCTGAATCGTTTCACGCCCGCGGCGTGTCGGTCGCGGACGATCAAGTCGCGATGCGCAGCCAACAGTTGAGCGGTGCCCAATCGGTGACCAACACCGTCGTCGGCTCGCCTCCTACACCCAGTGGACTTCCAACTGGTTTTCGATCTGCTCGACGCCCTCGATGCGACGCAGCGTCTCTTGGGCCATCTGCTTGGTGTAGTACGAATTGACCACGCCCCGCAGCACGACGTGACCCTGCTGGATTTCGACCTGCAGCTTGTGCGATTTCAAGTGGGGACTTTTGCGGATCGTGGCCGCGATCAGCGAGTCGAGATCGATCTGAGTTGAGGTCATGCGGGTGCTCCCCGGCGGCTGCCCACGCGGGGCGGTTCGTGACGTGGACCCGGCGGCCGCCAATCGCGGCACGCCCTGGGACCGCAAGAGCGATCGGCAATCCAGCGAAGCCCAGTTGAGATTTTCGGTCAGCGAAACCTGAAGTCTGGCGAAAGCAGTTCCGGTCGTATCGAATCTGACGCCTGCAACCTGGTTCGCTTCTCAGCCAGGCGATGGCGCCGAGAATCGTCGCCAGCGTGGGCTAACCTTGCCGTATGGCCCCCGTGACGACCCTCGATCCACGCGCCGACGTTTCGCGCCCGCTGCCGCTGCGCCCTGTTGTGCGCGCTCGATCGACGAAGTCGACGCCCTGGAAGCCGATTGGCGCAAATTGGGAACGGCCGTCCGCGAGCCGCAGTTGCAGTTCGCCTGGGTGCGGGCCTGGTTTGCCACGCTGGGCGCCGATGCAATGCCGCACATCGTTTCGGCCCGCCGCGGCGATCGGCTGGCGGCTTTGGCTCCCCTGGTCAAGCGGCGGCTTGCCGGTGTGCCGCGGCTACTCCTGGCCACCGTGGGCGACCTGTTCGAACCGATGGATCTGCTGGCGGCCGACGAACGGGCCCTGGCCCGCGTCGTGGCATCGCTGGCCCGCTGTGGCACGCCGCTCGTCTGCCAGCGCATCCCCGCCGACTCGCCGGCCGTGCGGCTGCTGCGCCGCGCCTTCCGGCTGCGCGCCATCACGATCACTCGCCCGCAAGCCTCGTGCCCGTTCATCGCCCTGGACGACCGTTGGCTCGAGCCCGAATCGCATTTGAACTCCGGGCGCCGCAGCGACCTGCGCGCGCACGGCGCAAGGCCGAACAGCTCGGCCAGGTGACGACCGAAATCCACACGCCCGACCTGAACGAGCTGGCCGCGCTGGTCGACGCGGCTTTTGCCGTCGAGGCCAACAGTTGGAAAGGCGCGACCGGCACGGCCCTGGCACACGACGCCCTGCGGGCCGTCTTCTACCGGCAGTATTTCGAAGCAGCCTGCACCGAAGGCATCCTCAGGGTCTGCTTCCTGCGCATCGGCGACCGCGTGGCCGCCATGCAGTTGGCCATCGAACACGGCGGCGGTTTCTGGCTGCTAAAGGTCGGCTACGACGACCGCTTCGCCGCCTGCTCGCCCGGCATCCTGCTGATGCGCGACACCATCCGCTACGCGGCCGAAGCCGGGCTATCGCGCTACGAGTTCCTGGGCCGCGCCGAAGCGTGGACCCGCGTCTGGACCTCGACCGAGCGCCCCTGCATTTCGTTGCGCATCTATCCGCTCGGGTTGCGCGGCCTGGCCGCCCTGGCCGCCGACGTGATGGTTAAACTCCGCGAGCGCCGCCAAACGAAAGCCGCGTCCGCCCAATCGCCGTCAGCTCCACCCGGTGAAGCGTGCCCGCCCTCCGGCCTCCAGCCTCCGGCCACGGGCCTCGAATGCCCGCCCTCCGGCCTCAACCCAGCCTCCGGCCTCCCATGCTGACGCCCATTCGCCGCCTGATATCGAGCTGCCTGCGGCCGCTGGCCGCCCGAGCCGCCAAGGCGTATATCGCCGGCGACCAGCTCGAAGATGCGCTGGCCGTGGCCGACCACTTGGCCGAGCGCGGCCTGGGCGCGACCCTGGGCTATTGGGACGGCCTCGACGAATTGCCGCGGGCGATTGCCGACCACTACCTGGCCGCGGCCGCCGCGCTGGCTGGCCGCCCTCACTCGTATCTGTCGATCAAAGTGCCCTCGCTCGGCTTTTCCGAAAAGCTGCTGGGAGAGGTCGTCGAAGCCGCCGCCCGCGGCCGGGTGCGCGTACACTTCGACGCCCTGGCCCCCGAAACAGCCGATCGCTCGCGGCAATTGGCCGAACGCTTGATCGAACGCGGCACTGACGTCAGCGTCACGCTGCCAGGCCGCTGGCGGCGCAGCCTCGCCGACGCCCGCTGGGCCGCCGAGCGCGGAGTCGTCGTCCGCGTCGTCAAGGGCCAGTGGCCCGACCCCGACGATCCGAAGCGCGATTTGCGGCGCGGCTTTCTGGAAGTCGTCGACGCGCTGGCCGGCAAGGTGCCCCACGTGGCGCTGGCCAGCCACGATGCGCCGCTGGTTGCCGAAGCCGTCGCAAGCCTGCGCCGCGCCAACACCTCCTGCGGGCTGGAGCTGCTCTACGGCCTGCCGACGCGCGACCCGCTGCTGCTGGCCGATCAGTTGTCGCTCGGCGTCCACGTCTACGTCCCCTACGGCAAGGCATACCTGCCCTACGCACTGTCGCGAATGCGCAGCAACCCGCGGATCGCCTGGTGGCTGTTGCGCGACCTCGTGGCCGGCCATTACGCACCGGCCGGGACGCCGTCGAGCCAGAACCGCGAGCTGTCGTCGGTTCGCTGAAGCATCGGGATTGACCTCCGACGCGGGCACGCGAAGGCTATTCCAGGAAGATTCGGCGTGGCACGCGTTGTGCTCACGGTTGAATGGCGCTGCTCTTGTCCCCAAAATGAGACGAGACGCTTGCCACGCCGATTCGCCCCGGCCCCCAAGAGGAGACGAGCCATGAGCACTCCCCCGCGACGCCCCTGCCAGGTGCAGAATCTCTTGCCCGAGGGCGGCCAACACGCTTTGGAGACCACGCTGCTCGTCGACGCCGAGAGCGCTGCAGGTCGTGCGGGCGGTCTGCCCGGCGGGCCACGAAAGCTCGAAGCACCATCCCATCGGGGCCACGACCGTGCAGTGCCTCGAAGGGCGCGTGGCCATGACCATCGGCCACCTGACCCAGTGGCTGTCCGCCGGACAGTTGCTGTTCCTCGAAGAGGGCGAGCCGCACTCGTTCGTGGCCGCGGCCGACTCGACCCTGCTGTTCACGACGGCACTGACCAAATGGACGCGCAAGAGCGACGACGCGATCGTCCAGGAAGCGTCGGAAGAATCCTTCCCCGCCAGCGACCCACCAGCCTACACCCCCGTCAACCACCCGTAGTCCACGCCCGCCCCGCCGACGCAGGTCGGAAGCGTGTGCAGATGCTTTACCCTCGTCGGCACCAGCCGGCGAGCGCACCCTCGCCCCTTGCGGGAGAGGGTGGCGGAGCGAAGCGACGCCGGGTGAGGGGTTGTGCCCACGCGGTGACACGCCGCACCATTCGGTTGCGCCCCGCGCGGTGACATGCCGGCACGTGCAGGGCACGCGCCGCACGCAGGCTCGCCCCCTCACCCTGCTCGTCGGCAGCAGCCGACGAGCTGTCCCTCTCCCGCAAGGGGGCGAGGGCAATTGCTAACCCTCGCCCCTTGCGGGAGAGGGTGGCGGAGCGAAGCGACGCCGGGTGAGGGGTTGCTCCCACGCGGTGACACGCCGCACCATTCGGCTGCGCCGCGCGGTGACATGCCGGCACGTGCAGGGCTCGCGCCGCACGCAGGCTCGCCCCCTCACCCTGCTCGTCGGCAGCAGCCGACGAGCTGTCCCTCTCCCGCAAGGGGGCGAGTTCAGCGCGGGGGAGCAGCCGCTCGACCAGCCACTCTAGCCGGCCAGCCAGGCGGGGCGTTCGCCGGCCGGCGGCAGCTTGATCACGTAGGCGCTTGTGATCGCCGGATGGCGGCGCACTTCGTCGAGCGCCGCTTGTGGCGGGGCCTGGTCGAGATTCAACACGCCGATCGCCTCGCCCCCCTTCGCTTCGCGACCCACGGCCATCTGCGCGATATTGATCTTGTGCGTGCCAAAGATCGTGCCCACCGCGCCGATGATGCCCGGCACGTCGTGATGCGTGAACACCATCAGCACGCCGTCCAGATACGCGTCGAGCCGGAAGTCGTCGAGCTGCACCAGCCGCAGCATGTTCAGCCCGAACACCGTGCCGCCGGCCTTGTGCACTTCCTGCTCGCCTTCGATCTCGGCCAGCACGACGCTGGCGAACGCGCCCATGTCGCTGCGCCGTTCTTCGACCAGCTCGATGCCCCGCTCGCGCAGCAGCACTTCGGCGTTGACGATGTTGATCTCCTCGTCCAGCGCGTGCGCCAACAAGCCCGCCGCGAAGCTGGCCGTGACCAGCTTCGTATTCTTGCTTGCCACTTCGCCCCGGTATTGCAGCTTGCAGCGCTTGCCGGTTGGTGATTTCCACCTGCGCCATCAGCAGCCCCAGCCGGTAGCCGACCTCCAGATAGCCGCGCAGCTCGGCCAGCGTCTTGGCGTCGAGCGGCGTCATGTTCACCGCGTGGCGGATGGCGCCGGTGGTAAGAAAATCGACCAGCAGACCCACGCCTTCCACCGCCACCTGCGCCTGCGCCTCTTCGGTGCTCGCGCCCAGGTGCGGCGTGGCCAGCACGCCCGGCATGCCGAACAACGGGCTGTCGGTGCACGGCTCGCTCGTGAACACGTCGAGCGCCACGCCCCCCAGCTTACCGCTTTGCAAACCCTCGACCAGCGCCGCTCTCGTCGTAAATGCCCCCGCGGGCGCAGTTGATCAGGCGCACGCCCGGCTTCAACTTTTCCAGCTCGGGCTTGCCAATCAGGTTGCGCGTCTCGTCAGTCAGCGGCGTGTGGACGGTCAGGTAATCGATCTCGCCGAGCATGGCGGCCACGCTGGGCACCGGCTCGAAGCCCAGCTCGCTGATCCGCTCGCTCGACAAAAAAGGATCGTAGCCCAGCACGCGCATTTCAAGCGCCTTGGCCCGCGCGGCCACGGCCTGGCCGATGCGTCCCAGGCCGACGATTCCCAGCGTCTTGTCGGCCAGTTGGGTGCCCATGTAGCGATTGCGGTCCCACTTGCCTTCGCTCGAGGCTCTGGAAGGCGGGAGCGATGTTGCGCGACAGGGCCAGCATCATGGCGATCGTGTGCTCGGCCGTGCTCAGCGTGTTGCCGGCCGGCGTGTTCATCACCACGATGCCCAGCCGCGTGGCGGCCTTCGAGTCGATGTTGTCGGTGCCCACGCCGGCCCGCACGATCGCCTTCAAGCGGTGGTTCCCTTCCAGCACGTCGGCCGTGATCTTGACGCCGCTGCGGCAGATCGCGCCGTCGGACTCGGCCAGCGCCGCGCAGACTCGTCCCCCTTGAGCCCCGTGCGCGACTTCGTGCTCGATACCCGGGGCGGCTTGAGCAGCTCGAGCCCCTCGGGGGCCAGCTTGTCCAATACGATCACTTTCGGCATGTCGGCCTCGTCAGAAGATGACAACGACAACTCACGGTTTGTTCGCCCGCTCGGCCCGCTCGATTTGGGCGGCGGCGGCCACGGCACTGCCCAGCACCACCGCGTGCCCCATTTCATCCAGCACCAGCTCGACGGCCGCCAGCGTGCCGAGGATGTCCAGCTCGTCGATCGCGCCGAAGTGGGCCATGCGAAAAATCTTCCCCTGCAGCTCGAGCTGCCCGCCGGCCAATTTGACGCCGAACCGTTCTTCGAGCCGCGCTAGAAACTTCTTGCCGTCGATCGCCGCGGGAAATCGCACTGCCGTCATCCCCTCGGCCGGCCGCGCCGCCAGCAGCTCGAGCCCCACCGCCCGCACCCCGGCCCGCGCCATCCGCCCCATCCGCGCCGCGCGGGCCCACACGGCCTCGATGCCTTCGCCGCGAATCGCCCGCAGCGATTCGGCCAGCCCCGCGATCAGCGTGTTGGCCGGCGTCCAGGGGGTATCGGGCCCGGCGGCCCCGTGCAGCTTGTGGCGATGAAACTTCAAATCGAAATAAAACGCCTGCGGCTCGACGCGCTCGATCTGCTGCCAGGCCGCTTCGCTGGCGGCCAGAAACGCCAGGCCCGGCGGCGTCATCAGCGCCTTCTGCGAGCCGACGACCAGCACGTCGATGCCCCAGCGATCGGTGTAGCACGGCATCGCGCCGGCGCCGGAAATTGCGTCGACGACCCACAGCGCGTTGCTCGCGGCCACGACCCGGCCGATCGCCTCGATGTCATGCCCCACGCCCGTGCTGCTTTCCATCAGCGTGCCGAACACGGCCACGGCGTCGGCATGCTCGGCCAACAGCCGCTCGACGTCGGCCGCTTCGACGGCCTGGCCCCAGGCGACTTCGTGCCGCACGACCTCGATGCCGAAGCGGCGGGCGATCTCGCCCCAGCGCCGCGAGAACACGCCCGACTCGAGCACGATCGCCTTCGCGCCCGCGGTACGAGGTTCACCACGGCCGCTTCCATCGCGCCGGTGCCCGAACTGGCCAGCACGACCACGTCGTTATCGGTTTGAAAGACGTACTGCAGCCCGGCGAGCACCTCGGCAAACAGCGCGCGGAACTCGGCCGTGCGGTGGTGCCGCACCTGGCGAGCCATCGCCAGCCGGGCCGGCTCGCCCACCTCCGTCGGGCCAGGCGTCATCAATCGGTGTTTGGCCATCGCAGCGCCGGAAGAACAGCCTGGAAATGCACGCAGGCTGGAAAGCGACCCATTGTAGGCCCCGCAGGGCCATTTGGCGATGGGGCGGGCCGGAGCGCCGCTACCGCACCGGCATCGGTCTGCGGCGTGGTGACGATCCGCGTGCCGTCGGGCGGGGTGACGACGGGCGCCGTCGTCGAGATGTTCATGGCCGCGATCCGCGAAGCCAACTGCGGCTGGTACGGATCGAGCTGCAGCGAACGTTGGTAGTTGGCCAGCGCCTGCTGCGACTCGCCCGACTCTTCGCGCAGCTTGCCCAGCGCCGCCAGTGCCCGGGCATTCGTGGGATCGACGTTCACGGCCTCGATCAGGTTGTTCTTCGCCAGGTCGCGATTGCCCGACTCTTCATACAGCCGGGCCAGCTCGATCTTGGGCGCCGAGTTGGATGGATTGCGCCGCCCAGCCTTCCATCAGCTTGAAGGCATCGGCATTGCGGCCTTGCTCGACCAGCAGCACCGCCAGCCCACGATAACAATCGGGGAAGTTCGGGTCGTGGTCGAGGCACTGGTGATAGTAGCTTTCGGCCTGTTGCAAGTCGGTCTGCTGCCCGTGCAGCTTGCCGAGCTGATGGTAGGTGCGGGCCAGGTTGTAATAGCCGTCGGGATTGCCGGGATCGGCCTGGATGGCCTGCTGGAAGCGCTGCTGCGCGCCCTGGTAGTAGGCCTGGTCGTACATCCGCACGCCTTCGGTGTTGCGGCTGTGCGAAAGCACGTTGCAGCCGCAGGCCGCGGCCACGAGCAACGCCAGCAACGGCGCGCAGAGCCTTCCAGCCGGTCGATCAGGGCGAGACGTCGTGTGCTCGAAGGGGAACACGGCCGCACCGTTCCTCGGACGTTCGAAGTGATTTGCCGCGCGAAGACCGCGGCGCAAGACAGGACGCAAGGCGAGACCATATCGGCGGCCGCGCCACCGAGCAAGAGCAGTTTCAGCGCCGCGCCGCGCGGCTTGAAGGAATCCGCTTCTCGCGATTCGCAGCATGCTCGAAAACCAGCATTCCAGGCAGGCACACATGCTGGCGCCACGACGATGGCACGGGGGGACCCACCGCGCCTTTTGTCATGCAGCGCGCCGCTGCTGGCTTGTCCAGCAGTGCAGATTCACGGGTGTCTGCTAGGCAGCCACCCGTGGCACCCGTTGCTAGCCCCTGACGGTTACGCCTGGTCGGCGCACCAGAAGGCACTGGCGTCAGCGTTTCGCCAGTGCGCCCGGCCAAGCGCGGAACGTTCCCGCTCGGCCCGAAGAATCGCGGCACGGGCAGTCCGCCTGCGCGGCCGCCCGTGGCACACGTCGTAATGGTCACACTCCGCGGCGCTTTACACGCCGGCCAGGTGCTCGATCGCTTCGTCGGGCTCGGCGATCGGCTCGCTCGGCATCGGGGCGTTCTTTTTCTCGTAGCCCAGGCCGATCAGCACTTCCAGCACTTCGCTGCACGTGGGAAACATGCGGCCGCTGGCGCGCTTGTACTGGTCCAGGGCGTGCATGAACTCGATTTCGGCGTCGGTGTAGTCGCGCTCGCAAGTCGTGGGGTCGATCTGGCGGCGGCGATTGACTTTCTCGCGTCGCTGGCCGCTGCGGCGTTCGACAGTGACCGCGGCGGCGCTAATCCGCCGCTCATTGTCGCTGCGGCGGTCAGCCTGATTGCGCTGATCGACGGCCACGCTCTTCTTGTTCTTGGCCAAGTTCCTGACCTCCAGGTTTGGTAGCGTTGTCTGGCGGGGCTCCCACTTCGCCCGAGCCGCGAGCAGCCTCTGTGTGTGAAGGCCAAACTGCCCGCGCCGGCAAATCTTTCCCAGAGCCCCTATAATCTTACGCCTAGGGGAGATCGGCGGCCCACCGCGCGGGAGTTGAACGACTAGGAAAAACGTCGGGTTTTAGCGGTGCGTGCGGATCGGCCAAGAAATGCCGATGGGGCAAACACACCGGCCGAAGCGGCTTCGTGTCGTTCTTTTCGCCCCCGCCCGGCGACGAATGCGCCGCGCCTACGGCTCGTAGCGATCCTGCCGCCCGCGACGGTCAGGAGCGGGAGTTCGCTTCGTCAGAAGGCCAGGCGCCCAGCAGCAGATTGAACGTCTGGCTCACCGAATCGGTAAGCGGCTTGAGGCCCTCGCTCATCGCGCCGGCCCAGCCCGCTTTCCTGCCGGCGCTCGAATCGTCGGCGGCCAGAATGCCTCCGCCCGTCCCGCCCACGCCGGGCACGTACAACACGACGCTGGCCAGGCTTTGACCCGTTTCCTTGGCCAGGTTCGAATAGCGCTCGCGCGGCGGACCCTCGCCCGTCAACAGCGACGGCGCCGGCGAATACGTTTGCCACGCCATCCGCACGCTCTCCAAGGCCGGGTTGGGCCCAGCCGACGATACACGCCGCTCGGGCACCGGCACGGGCGATGACGCCCCGCGCCACAGCGGCACGATCGCCACCAGCACGGCCGCGGCCGTGGCCAAGGCGACCATCACGCGCCGCCCGCGCGACGCCGGCGGCCGCAGCTCGCCCAGCACGCGCGCGGCCATCTCGGCCGGCGGCTCGGGCGCCGCCAGCACGCAAAAGCCGTCGAGCATCGCCCGATAGCCCCGCGCCGTTTCGTGGCACAGCGGGCAGCGCTCCATGTGACCGCGCAGCTGGGCGTCCCACTCGGGCCGCTGCCGCTGGTCGAGCACCGCGTTCAACCGATCTTCAAACTCTGCGCACTGCATTCACCTGGCTCCCGCACGATGCCCCGTATCTTCAACTGCGCGACCAGTTCGCGCCGCGCCCGATGCACCCACGTCTTCACCGTGCCCAGCGGGCACTGCATCGTGGCGCCGATCTGGGCATAGCTCAATTGGCGCTCGTGGAACAGCACGAACGCCTCACGATATTCGCTGCGCAGGCCGGCCAGCGCCATTTCGATTTCCTCGGCCAGGCCGTGCGCCCGCTCCAGTTCGTCGGCGTCGTCGCTGAGCTGTTCGATCAGCGAAGTCGTCGGCGGCCGTCGCATCCGTTCGGCCAATAGCGTGCGGCAACGATTGCCGGCAATGGCCAACAACCACGGCAGGAACTCGCGCGTCGAGTCCCACTTGGCCAGGCTGCGCAGTGCGCGGACGAACGATTCCTGCGTCACGTCCTCGGCATCGTGCCGGTGCCGCAACATCCGGTAGCACAGCCCGAACACCTGCCCGTGGTGCGCGTCGACCAGTTCGACCATGGCCGACTGATCGCCGCCCAAGCACCGTGTGACCAACGCGCGAACCTGGCCCGTGTCAAGCGTCAAACCGGTCCTCGACAGTCCTGGCGATCACTGGCCAATAGGAGATACCGCCCCGGCCGGCAACAAGTTTCAGCCGGGGCACACCCGATACCGCCGCTCATTCTAAGCCGATGCCCGCCAGAACGCCAGAAAATCGACCGCCTGCAGACGGGCGCCGTGGCGCGAAACACGCTCGTGCCGCGGAACACCGCGCCGGCGTGCCTTCCGCCCTGCCGGACCAGCCAGCGGCGGCACGAGTCTGTAGCCGGCCTCTGCGATGCCGGTGCACCTGCACGAAAACCGGGGCCACTGCCCATCGGCTCTAAATGATGGAGATTTTGACGATCCCCTAGCGATGGATCGCTTCGAGCATGTCGCGCAGTTGGCCGAGACTGACGTCTTCCAGACGTTGGCCGCGGCGGTCGAGCTGTTCGTTCAGCTTGATGGCCGTTTCCTGCATTTGCGAATGGGTCTCTTGCGAGCCGCCGGCCAGCGTGAAATTCTCACCCCGCGTCAGCCGCGTATGGCCGTCCTCGGCATCGAAAGCCAGCCCCAGCAGGGCGGCTTTTTTCGTCTTTTTTCCGGCTGCCCGCATGAATCGAGACACTCGCCAAGGAGACTTACCGCCGGTCGCCAACCCCTCCAATCCACCCGACTTTACAAGTATAGAAAGGCCGCCTGGGGCCGACAAGCTGAGCTGGCCAGCCACGCTCATCCGCCTGCAACGGGGCTTTGCCTCGTGCCGGCCGGTCCGGACCTTCAATTGCCGCTGACGGCGTCGCGAACCAGTTGTCGGGCCAGCTTGAAGGCCGTGGCCAACGTCGTCGTCCGCACTTCCATCTGATCGGCAGAAAAGTTGAACGGACTTTGGCTGGGTGGCAAGCCGGCGATGGCAATCGTCAGCGGCATCAGTTCCAGAAACTCGCGATAGCGGCGGCGCAGGGCCTCTTCGTCGGCAGGCATGGCGCGGTAAATCCTCTGTCGGTGGCGCGGGTGAGGAAAACAGCCATTGTGCTTCGCCGCCGTACCGCCCACAACTCCCCGCCAATCCGCCGTCGACGGTTCCTCGAGCCGGTCGATGCGCTCGAACCGCCGTCTCGCGGGCGATGCAGCCTAACGCTTCTTGCGAAACTTGCTCAGCGCGTTGGCCGCGGCCGACTGGCTGTCTTTGCTCGTGTTGGCAATCGGCGGCAGCTTGCCCGGAGTCTTTTTGGCGTGCGGACCCTTGATCGGCTCGGCGGGGGTCTCGCCCGCGCCCGTCTGAGTGGTGCTCATGTCGATCGAGTCGGTATCGCTGAACGTGGCCGTGTCGCGCACCGAGGTCGCGGTGGTTTCTGGCTCGGCCTCGCCGGAGAGCCATTCGTTGACGTCAAACGAATCCTGGCTGGCGTCGTGCGCGGTGCGGGCCGCGGCTTCCTTGATATCGCCCACCGGCGGCCGCTTCTTGGCGGCCAGCCCATGGATGACGTTGACTTCGAATTTCAGCGGGCCGATGGTCAGCCGGTCGCCCGCCTTCAATTCGCGCTCGCCCGTGACGCGTTCATCGTTGACGTAGGTGCCGTTCTTGCTGCCGAAGTCGCGGACGCCGATGTAGCCGTCTTCGACGAGGATCACGCAATGATGGCGGCTGATCAGGTCGCTGCCTGGGCGCAGGTGGCAATCCTCAGCGCGCCCCACCAGAAACTTCTTGTGGGGAATGGGGATTTCCAGCCCAGCGTTCTTTCCTTCCAATACCCGCAGCTTCAAATCCATAGTCCTGCACCGCTCCGCAAAACCGCCCGAGGAAAACCATGACGAGTGCGGACAGAACGAACACACATATTATTTATATCGACAGCTCCGCGCGATCAGGCGAACTGTGGATGAAGCTTTTTTCTAGGGCCGATCCTCCGATGAACGAATAACGTGAAATGAGTGCCACGATCAGCCCAACAACCTATTATGCGTAGAACGACAGTGTAGATCAAATCGCGCAAGAAAAATCCCCTTGCCCGCCCGTTGCGCAAAATGCAGCCGAAAGCCCGATAAAGCCCGCTGAAGCGATCGCCGCGAGCCGCGCAAAAAACCACCGCCTTGCTCCGCAGATGACGAAGAATTAATCGAGATCAAACTCCCTCAGCAACAGCGACCGGCTCGGCCCTCTGTGAGCGGCCCTGTGCGATTGGGCCCGGTGCGGCGACCGGCACCACCAACCCGCACGGGCTAAAGACTCCCAGCGGCCACCGTCGCTCCGCTAGCGTCGGCGATTCCAGGCGTCGCGGCCATACTTTTCGCCTGCTAAGCATTCGGCCGCCGCGCGCTCGGCCGGCGACAACTCGCCGAGCTCCGGCGCCAGCCCCAGCTCCAGGCTCAACTCCACGGCCATCGCCTCGGCCAATTGCACCGCGGTCGGCGAGCCGCCCGCCAACTCACCGATCCCCGGCAACTCGGGCGCGCACGCTGAGCCTGCCAGCAGCACGCTGCCGTGTTCCACCACCGCGCCGCGCCGCCGCCGCTGGGCGCTGCCCACCACTTTGCGCCCCCCAAAAACAAGTCGAAGGGCCCGCGCCGTTGAAAACACAGGAACGGCTCATCCGCCGCGCGCGCCGCCGGGCCGCCGGGACCAGCCGCCGGGCCGGCCCATTCGACCGCCGCGCCGCAGGCAGCCAGCGCACGGACGATGGCCCGGTGCGTGGCCCGATAGAGCGCTTCGGCCTGCGCCGCCAGCGGATGGCCTTCGCCCAGCGCCAGCGAGTAGGTCAACTCGGCGTCGTGGACGATCGCGCCGCCGCCGGTCGCCCGCCGCACCAGGGGGCACTCTCGGCTGGCCGCGTGCTGCGCCGATCGGCGTGCCGCTGAAAATAGCCGAGCGACAGCGTCGGCCGCGACCAGCCATAAAACCGCAGGCCGCAGCGCCCCTCGCGCGCGGCGCTCTCCAACAGCACCTCGTCGACGGCCATCTGCCAGGCGCCCTCGCCCGCCAGGTCGATAAGCAAACGACACGCCGCCAAGCTGGCTCTGCCGGCCTCGGGCCCGCGCGGCTGCTCGGTCCGGCGAAGGCCCGCGGCGTGCGGGTCGGTTCGTTGGGCGTCGAAAGATGCTAGATTCAAAAGAGGACCTTGCCGCAAGGGGAAGACACGATTCATGCCGACGACGGCCGAAACGCTGGCCACCGCCCTGGAGCACCACCGCGCTGGCCGGCTGGCCGAGGCCGAGCCCTTGTATCGCCAGATCCTCGCGCCACGATCCGGCCGCGGCCGACGCCTGGCACTTCCTGGGTGCATTGTACTTGCAGTCGGCCCGCTTCGGCGAGGCGGTCGAACATCTCCAGCGGGCCGTGGCCCTGCGGCCCGCCGCCTCCGATTTCTACAGCCACCTGGGCGCCGCCTACAGCGGCCTCGCGCGTCACGACGAGGCAATCGCCGCCTTGCGCCGCGCGGTCCAGTTGGCGCCGCGCTCGGCCTCGGCCCATTACAACCTCGGCACGGCCCTGCGCAACGCCGGCCGCCTCGACCAGGCCGTGGCCACCTTCCAGCATGCCGTCGCCGCCGACCCGCAGGGGGCCGAGGCCTTCTACAACCTGGCCAACACGCTGGTCGAGCTCGAGCGGCTCGACGAGGCCGAGGTCGCCTACCGCCAGGCGCTGGCCGCGCACAGCGGCTATCTCAAGGCCATGACGAACCTTGGCAACCTGCTCTGCCGCCGCGAGCGGATCGACGAGGCGCTGGCCATGTTCGAGGCCGCCGTGGCCGCTGATGCGTCGTACGCTCCCGCGCAATTGAACCTCGGCACGATCTTGCGCGACGTCGGCCGCTACGACGAGGCGATCGCCTCGCTCCGCCGCGCCGTGGCGCTCGACCCGGCCTCGGCCGAAGCCCACAACGTGCTGGGCACGGCCCTGCAATCCCAGGCCCGTTGGCCCGAGGCCCAAGCGTGCTACCAGCAAGCCTTGCGGCTCAACCCCGAGCTGGGCGACGCCCACTTTTCGTCGGCCACGTTTCGCATCCGCCAGGGCGACGTCCAAGGCGGGCTGGCCGAATACGAATGGCGGCTGCAGTGCAAGGGTTTTTGCGAGCGCACGGTTCAACGCGCCGCGCTGGGACGGCTCGCCGCTGGCCGGCCGCACCATCCTGCTGCACGCCGAACAGGGCCTGGGCGACACGCTGCAGTTCATTCGCTACGCCGCCGACGTCAAGGCGCAAGGCGCCACCGTCGTCGTCGAGTGCCAAAAGCCGCTCGCGCCGCTGCTGGCCACCGTGGCCGGCATCGACGCGCTGGTCGCCGCGGGCGAGGCCCTGCCGGCATACGACCTGGAGTGCTCACTGATGAGCCTGCCGCACAAGCTGGGGCTGTCGGAAACCCAACTGGCGCGCCGATCCCTACCTTGTCGCCTCGCGCGAGCGGGTCGAGCGCTGGCGCGGCGAGCTAGCCGCGATCGACGGCTTTCGCATCGGTGTCTGCTGGCAAGGCAACGCCAAACACGTGTTCGACCGGCAGCGCTCGTTCGCGCTCGAGCGGCTGGCTCCGTTGGCCGCGGTTCCTGGCGTCCGACTGATCAGCCTGCAGAAAGGTGCCGGCAGCGAACAACTCGCCGCGTGTCCCTTCGAGGTGATCGATCTGGGCCCGCGGCTCGACGAAGGCGGCGCCTTTCTCGAAACGGCTGCGGTGATCGCGAACCTGGACCTGGTGATCACTTCCGACACGGCGATCGCGCATCTGGCCGGCGGGCTGGGCGCGCCGGTGTGGCTGGCCTTGTCGGCCCATTGCGACTGGCGGTGGATGCTCGATCGCAGCGACAGCCCCTGGTATCCGTCGATGCGTCTGTTCCGCCAGAGCCAGCTCGGCCACTGGGACGAAGTCTTCGCTCGCGTGGCCGCTGAAGTCGCCCGGCTCGTCAGCCGCGGCTAAGCTCGTCTCAAACCAGCGCGGCGGCCACCATGGCTTCGGCTTGCGCGTCGGCCGTGGCGTTGGCTTGCCACCAGCGGGCGGCGTCTTCGCTCGTCCAGCCGCCGGCGGCCACGCACTCGGCCAGCGCATGCCGCATCTCGACGATGCTCTGGAATCGATCAGACGGCTTCTTCTCCAAGGCCCGCAGCACGACCTGCTCCAGGTCGGGCCCGATCTCGCTGCGCAAGCGCGACGGCGGCACGACCGCCTGCTGCGCGTGGGCCAGGATGATCTTGATCGCCTTGTCGCCGTCGAATGGCGGCACGCCGGTCAGCAGGTAATACGCCACCGCGCCCAGCGAATAGATGTCGCTGCGGGCGTCGGGCTCGCTGTCGCCCAGGGCCTGCTCGGGCGACATGAACATCGGCGAGCCGGCAATCGAGCCTTCCTGCGTCAGGTGTACCGATTCGGTGTCGGCCGACAGCGGCTTGGCCAGCCCGAAGTCGAGCAGCTTGGCCACGTCGTGCACGCCGCCCCGCTGGGCCGCGAATATGTTGCCCGGCTTGATGTCGCGGTGGATCAACCCCCGCGCATGCGCCTTGGCCAGCGCGTCACACGTCTGAATCAACAAATGGATCGCGCGGGCCGGCGGCAGCGGGCCATGCCTTTCCACCAGCTCGGCCAGGCTCAATCCCGGCAGGTATTCCATCACGTAATAAAACGTGCCGTCGTCGGTGCGGCCGTAATCGAAAATCTCGATCGTGTTCCAGTGCGACAGCTTGGCCGTGGCCCGCACTTCGCGCTCGAAGCGCGCAGCGCCTGCGGATCGGCCGCCTTGCTGGGCCGGATGAGCTTGATCGCGCAGGGCCGCTTCATCATCTGATGCTCGGCCAGATAGACCTCGCCCATGCCGCCCGCGCCAATCCGCCGGCAGAGCCGATACTGGCCCAACTGTTTGGCCTCGAACACTTCGGTCCGCAAGCTGTTGATCGTGTGCGTGCCGTACACGCTGCACAAGTACGTGACGCCGAGCATGATGGTCACTTCGACCAGAAAGCCCGTGTCCCCGGTGATCGCGCGCGCGAATGATTCGTTCGTGGCGGCCGTGTAGCCGATGAGCAGCATCGGCGTCAGTACGATCAGGCCGATGACCACCGCCGCGCGGCGCCAGCTATTGGGAATGAAGATGGCATAGGTGAACACGATGCCCATCCAGAACGGCAGCGGATTGGGCAATTGGCCGCGGCGGATGGAAATCGTCAACAGCCGATAGTCGTAGAGCACGAAGTAGGCCACCGGCAGGCCAAAGATCGCCGCCTCGTAGGCTCGCAGCACCCCCAGCGGAATCTGGCACCGCTGGCACAGCCGCACGAACGACAGCCCCAGCACCAGCGTGACCAGGGCGTGCAGATAGAACGTCAGGTTGTCCGCGCCGCCCGGTCCGCTGCCCGTGATCAGCCGATAGACGAAGAACAACCCAAAGGCCAAAAACAGGATCCCGGCCGCCGCCCGCAACCGCCCCCGCAGGATGCTGGTCGTTTCGGTCGTGATCTGCGGGCCGCTGCCTTCGACGAGCTCGACCGGCCGCGCGTCGCGGTCGTCGAGCACGCTCGATCCCGACGGGGTCACGTCGAGCGTCAGGTCAGGGAGTCTTGCTGGCGCGGTTTGAGGCACGGAAGCGCGTCCGCCGCTAAGGGGTGCAAATCCAAGGTCACTGGCCGCGGCAGCCGCCGCGCCCGCGCTGGCTCTGCCGGCGCGGCCGCCCGAAAGTCATTCGTCGCTGGGGGCACTAGATTGTCGATCGAGCGGCCCATTTTTCGACACCGCCATTTTACCACAGCGGCAAGCTCCGGGCGTAGTCGAATGAGCCCCCCAAGCCACGAGTTCCAGCCTCGCCCCCCCGCGCCGCCCGACTGGCCGGACACCACCTCTGGACACCTCCAAGGGGCCGCAGGTTCCAGCCAAGGATGCCCCCGTGAGCCCGTTTTCTCCCCTCCCCCACTGACCCGATGCGCCAGCGAGGGTTGCCTTCCTCGACCGCCGGCACGAAGACGGCCCTCGCTGGCGCGTCGGGTTAGTTTCGAAGGCGGCCCTCGCTGGCGCGTCGGGCTCGTGACGGCGTGCCTTCGCGGACGGAGTCGGAAAGCCCCGGCCCTAGGCCGCCCGGCGGCGCGAGGCGCCGGCCCGTGACTCGATCTCTTGGCGGGCGATCGGCGCCAATTGCCTTTGTCCGTCCGCGCCGATCGACTCGCGCAGCACGACGCTCGTGGCTTCGAGCATTCGCGGCAGGTAGAACCAGGCGCCGGCCAGGGCTTCGTCGCTGATTTGCGACGAAAGGATCACCACGTCGTTCTTTCCCAACGCGTTGGCCACGCGCGGCACGGTCGCCGCCGGGTCGCCGGGAATCAGTTGCACCTGCGTGGCGGCGCCCTTGAACGCCCGGTGCGCTTCCTTCAGCGACAAACCGCCCTGCTCCGCCGCTCGGGCTTCGAACAGGTCGATCGCCGCTAGCCGCGTCGCCTCGCCCCCCGCGCGACGCGCGGCCAGGTCGAGCATCCGCAGCGTGCGGGCCGTCGGCCCCAGCCCGATTTCAAGGATTCTTCGCGCGCCCGTCTTGCCGATCGTGCGGTAGAGCGTCCGATCGCCGACTGGCTTGGAAAGATGGGCAAGGTATAAATACTTAAGATGGCTGAACAACGTCGCCTCTCCCTGGCGGTTGTCGAGTGATGGCGCCTACCAGCTAGTATTCGGCCGCGCGGGGGCCGGAAGTCGAGCGGAAAAAATTGACCGCCAGAGGCCCAATTGACCGATCGCGTCGGCCGCGTGGACCGGCGAACGTTGCCTGCCGGCGTTGGACGCGTGCCGTTGGCTTTGTCAGTGCTGATTGCGTGCCACTGGCTTTGCCAGTGCCGGACACCGAGACGAGAATCTCACTGGCAGAGCCAGTGGCACACGCCGTCATGAGCCAACGGCTCGCGGTAGCCCTGATCGATCTTTTCAGCGAGGCGTTTCGAGTGACTGGTGATGCCGTCCATCCCCGCGAAGGCTCACCGAGCGCCGTCGCAGGCGAAGTCGCCCCAGGGCGGCGGTTCGAATTCGGCAAGAATTGGCAAGCCTTCCTCGAATCGCTCTCCAGCGAACAAATCGTCGAGGCCCAGCACTCGCTGACGTCGATGCTGGCCGCGGCCGATCTGGCCGGTAAATCGTTCCTCGACGCCGGCAGCGGCAGCGGCCTGTTCAGCCTCGCCGCCCGACAGCTCGGCGCGGGTCGTGTCGTTCGATTTCGATCCCCGCTCGGTCGACTGCACGCGGCAGTTGAAAGACCGCTTCGCCCCCAACGACGATGGTTGGACGGTGCTCGAAGGCTCGGTGCTCGACCGCGAGTTCCTCGACCGACTCGGCACGTTCGACGTCGTCTATGCCTGGGGCGTGCTGCACCACACCGGCGCCCTGTGGCAGGCGCTCGACAACGCCGCGGCGCGCGTGGCGCCCGGCGGGCAACTCTTCGTGGCCATCTACAATCACCAGCCGCTGCTGTCGCCCCTGCACACGCTGCTCAAGCGGACGTACGTCACGCTGCCCGGCCCGCTCAAATGGCTGGTGGCCGCGCCGCAGATCGCGGCGCGCGTGGCCGGCGCGTTCGCCAAAGACGTCGCCCTGCTCCGCCATCCGCTGGCCCGCTACCGCGGCTACGCGCGGCTGCGGGGCATGTCGTGGTGGCACGACATGCTCGACTGGATCGGCGGCTACCCGTTCGAAACGGCCACGCCCATGGCCGTGTGCGATTTCGTCGAGGGTCGCGGCTTCATCCGCGAGCAGCTCGTCTCCTGCGGCCGCAAGTCGGGCTGCAATCAATTCGTGTTCCGCAGATCGGCCTGACCATGCTCGACCGCGAGGCGGCCATTCCCGACGCGTCCGCCAAGGCGCCGAGTGGCACCGCGCCCAGCCACCGCCGCATTTTGACCAGCGCCGCCCTGCTGGCCGCCATGACCGTGGTCGTCAAGCTGACCGCCTTTGCCAAGGATTGGCTCGTGGCCCGAAGCTTCGGCGCCAGCGACCAGCTCGACGCCTTTTTGATCGCCGTGCTCGTGCCGTCGTTCGTCATCGGCGTCGTCGTCCACTCGTTCGCCGCCGGCTTCATTCCCACCTACATCCGCGTGCTCGCGCGCGACGGCGAAACCGCGGGCGCTCGGCTGGTGGCCGGCGTGCTGGCCGCGGCGATCGCCTCGCTGGCCGTGCTGACCGTCGCCGTCACGCTCGGCGGCCGTTGGATCCTCGGCTGGCTCGGCACCGGCTTCGACCCAGCGAAGCTCGACCTGGCCGCCTCGCTGTTCTACGTCGTCGTCGGCATCATCCTGGTCAACGGCCTGTCGGGCGTGGCGGCCGCCGTGCTCGACGCTCGCGAACGCTTCGCCGTCACGTCGACCGCCGCGCTGGCCGTGCCCGCCGGCACGTTCGCGGTGCTGTTGATGCTGGCGCCGCGCTGGGGCATCTTCGCGCTGGCAGCGGGCACGCTCGTCGGCTTCACCGCCGAGCTCGCCCTGCTGATCGCCGGCCTGGGGCGGCATGGCCTGTGGCAGTGGCCGCGTCTGAGCGGGTTCGACGACGACCTGCGCCGCGTCGCCCATCAGTACGCCGCCGGCCGCGCTGGCCGCGCTGTTTGCCAGCAGCTCGCTGGTGGTCGATCAGTCGCTGGCCGCCAGCTTGTCGAGCGGCAACGTCTCGGTGCTGATGTACGGCAACAAGATCATCGCCCTGGTGATCGCCATCGTGGCGGTCAACTTGAGCACCGTGCTGTTCCCCAAGTTCTCGCGGATGATCGTGGCCCGCGAATGGGACGTGCTCGAGCGGACGATCACGACCTACGGCTGGGGCATCCTGGCAGGGGCGGTGCCGGCGGTGGCCCTGTTGGCGCACTTCTCCGAGCCGCTCGTGCGGCTGCTCTTCCAGCGCGGCGCCTTCACGCCCGAAACGACCCGCGCGGTGGCCGACGTGCAGCTTTGCTACCTGGCCCAACTGCCGTTTGCCGTGCTGGTCATGCTCGGCTACCGGCTGTTGGCCAGCCTCGAGGGGAACCGCCTGGTGCTGGCGATCGGGGCAATCAACCTGCTGCTGAACGTCGTGGGCGACGTGGTGCTGATGCACTACTTCGGGGTCCGCGGCATCGCCATGGCCACCTCGGCCGTCTACCTGCTGGCCGCCGCCATGACCTACGCCGCCATCCGCGCCAAGCTGGCCGAGGCCCGCCGCCAAACCGCCTGATGACGCCTGTAGCCGGGGTCTGCGACCCCGGCGCGCCAGCAAGGATTACCCACCCCACGGTGGCCAACGGCAACGAAGAGCCGGCCTCGCAGAGGCCAGCTACAGACCGGCGAATCCGCCCTCAAGCCGCCCGGCGCAGGCAACTCGCCGCGCGGATCGCTCGCCGTGGGAGCAGGCGCAAGCTTCGGACACCTCGGCGGCCCGCCGGCCACCTTTGCCTCCGGCCCGGCGCGCCACAGCGGCACCCACGAGCGATGCAAGCAATGGCGGCACTTGACCGGCGCCAGCAGCAGCAGTCGAGCCACCAAGCCGCGCCAGCCCCCCGGCCGCCAGACTTCCGCTCGATCGGACCAGCAGGCACGACATTGCATGGGACGGCATCCTCGGTTCGAGCGTTTTGCGACAGCCAAGATCGCAGCCGCCGCGTAGAATGAGTTTTGGGGCGGGCGAAGGGTAGCCGCCCGCCGCGGTGTGCGTCAAGATTGGCCGCACGGCGGCATTTGATCGCGGCACGCGAGCCGCGCCGGCGCATTTCGGCCGGCCAGCACGGTTCCACGCAGATCGCGCCTCGTGCCAACCACCGGCGCGGCCGGCGGCTTTAGCGGTCGCGGAAACCTTGCGGCCATGTCGCGTTTCGGGGTATCATCCGCCGGATAGCCACCACGTTGAACTGCTTTTCAAGGCTCGCCTCCGTGAAATACGCCGCCATCGGGCCCGTCGCCATCCATCTGCCCGAACGGGTCGAAACCAACGACGAGCTCGGCAAACTGTTCCCCAAGTGGGATTTGGACCTGATCTACAGCAAGACGGGCATCCAGGAGCGGCATATTGCCGCCCCCGGCGAGTGCGCCAGCGACCTGGGCGTCAAGGCGGCCGAAAAGCTCTTCAAACAGCACGGCATCGACCGCTCGTCCGTCGATTTCCTGCTGTTTTGCACGCAAACGCCCGACTACCCACTGCCCACCACCGCCTGCCTCTTGCAACACCGCCTCGGCCTGCCCACTAGCGTCGGCGCGTTGGACTTCAACCTCGGCTGCTCGGGCTTCGTCTATGGCCTGTCGCTGGCCGACGGCCTGATCCGCTCCGGCGCCGCGCAGCGCATCCTGCTGATCACGGCCGAAACGTACTCCAAGTACATCGACCCGGCCGATCGCTCGCTGCGCACGATCTTCGGCGACGCGGCCGCGGCCACGCTCATCGAGGCCTCCGACACGCAATCGCTCTCGGCCTTCCAGTTCGGCACCGACGGCAGCGCCGGCGACGCCCTGCTGGTCAACTCGGGCGGGGCCCGCGCGGCCGAAGACGCCCTGCAGCCGCGCACCGAAGATGCGCTGGGCCAGCAAGCTCTACATGGACGGTCCGGGCCTGATCAAGCTGACGCTCGACACGATCCCGGCGATGGTCGATCGCGTGCTGGCCGGCGGCGAAGCGACCGACGACGACATCGACGTCTACATCGTCCACCAGGCCACGTACAAACTGCTCAACGAGCTGCGCAACGAGCTGCATCTCGACGAAGCCCGCATGCCGACGATCTTGCGTCAGTACGGCAACACGGTCAGCTCGACGATTCCCATCGTGATCGACGAGCTGCGCACCAGCGGCCGCCTGCGCCGCGGCACGCGCACGCTGATGGCCGGTTTCGGCGTCGGCTTCTCCTGGGCCGGCTGCCTGTGGACCGAGACCTGGGAAAACAAGGCCGTCGCCCCGGCCGACCTCGAAGCAGCCTGAAGGGGCTAGACGCCGGCACTTCCTCATCCGCTTCTTCATTCAGCCCAACCGCGTCTGCCACGAATCCCAGGGCTCACGCCGGCTCACGCCCTGGGCTCGCCATCCAATCGAAAAAAAACTTCCCTGCATCGTCTCTTGCCCCGCCTTCTCCGCGGTGCCTTCTCTCATTTTCACCGCCAAGACCCGGCCCTTCGTCCGCGCCGGCTCGATACTCTAAGATGGTAGACGGCCATCTCATCGCCCGCGCCACTCGCAACGCAATCGCCGACAAACCACCATGTCCGCCGAGCAACAGAGCCTGTTCGATCTTAGCCCGGCTCCCTGGGAGCTCGACGATGCCGGCGAGCGGCTCGTGGCCGCGGTCGTGTTCGCCACGGGGCCGTCGCAGCAGTTCGATTACCTCGTGCCGGAAAACCTTCGCGGCCAGGTCGGCGCCCGGGCAGCGCGTCCGCGCCCCCTTTGGCCGCGGCGACCGGCTGGCCACCGGCTATTGCATCGCGATCGACAACCGCCCCGCCGGGCCGCGGCGGCTCAAGCCGCTCGACAGCCTTGTCGATCGCCAGCCGCTGTTGAGCCCGGCCATGCTGCGGCTGGCCGCCTGGATGGTCGACTACTATCTCTGTACCTGGGCCCAGGTGCTCGAAGCGCTGGTGCCGGCCGGCGTTCGCTTTCAAGCCGGCACGCGCGCGACCCAGCTCGTCTCGCTGCCCGGCGAAGTGGCCGCCAAACTGCCCGAGCTCAAACTCACCGCCAAACAGCGGGCGATCGTCGAAGCCCTGGCCGCCGCGCGTGGCCCCTTGCCGATCGGCGCCTCGCCCGTGCCGCCGGCTGCACGCTGGTGCCGATCCGCACCCTGCGCGCAAGGGCCTCGTCCTGTTGACCGCCGAGCGCCTCGACGCTTCGCAACATGCCGAGACGGCCGCCACCGCCCGCGAAGACCATCTGAAGCTGAACCCCGATCAGCGCCCGGCCCTGGCCGCCATCCTCGCGCCCTTGGAAGCCGGCCGGCACGAGACGATCCTGGTCCACGGCGTCACCGGCAGCGGCAAGACCGAGATCTACATTCAGGCCATCCAGGAAGTGCTCCGCTTCGGCCGCCAGGCGATCGTGCTGGTGCCAGAGATCAGCCTCACGCCGCAGACCGAGGGGCGGTTCCGCTCGCGCTTCGGCCGCGTGGCCCTGTTGCACAGCCACTTGAGCGACGTCGAGCGCCGCCGCCACTGGGAACGGATCGCCGCCGGCGACGTGCCGGTCATCGTCGGCGCCCGCAGCGCCGTCTTCGCGCCCACGCCCCACCTGGGCCTGATCGTGCTCGACGAGGAGCACGAATCGACGTTCAAGCAGGATGTCGTCCCCCGCTACCACGCCCGCGACGTCGCGCTCGAACGGGCCCGCGCCGAACGCATTCCGCTGGTGCTCGGTTCGGCCACGCCCTCGCTGGAAAGCTGGCAACGCGCCGCCGCGGGCCAGTACCGCCTGGTGTCGATGCCGCGGCGCGTCTACGACCGGCCGCTGCCGGCGGTGGGCACGATCGACTTGCGCAGCGAAGTCCACGATCGCCGCAACCGCGGCGCGATCAGCCGCCAGTTGGCCCTGGCCATGGAAGCCACGCTCAAGGAGGACGGCCAGATCATCCTGTTGCTCAATCGCCGCGGCTACTCGACCCACATCCAGTGCCCGGCCTGCGGCCACACGGTCGAATGCCCCCACTGCGCGATCGCGCTGACGCACCATCTGCGCGAGCACGTCGCCTTGTGCCACTATTGCGACTACCACACGCCCGCGCCCGACGCCTGCCCGAAGTGCAACTTCGAGGGCATCCGCTACGCCGGCTTCGGCACCCAGCGGCTCGAGGCCGAGGTGCAGGCCCGCTTTCCCCGCCACGCCTGCCTGCGGATGGACACCGACACCATGCAAAAGCCGGGCAGCCACGAACGGGCCCTGCGGCAGTTTCGCGAAGGCGAGGTGCGCATCCTGCTGGGCACGCAGATGATCGCCAAGGGGCTCGACTTTCCCAACGTGATGCTGGTGGGCGTGATCAATGCCGACACCGCCCTGCACCTGCCCGACTTCCGCGCCGCCGAGCGCACCTTTCAGCTCGTGACGCAGGTGGCCGGCCGCACGGGCCGCGGCGAGCGCGGCGGGCGGGTGCTCGTGCAAACCTTCAGCCCCGACCACCCGGCAATCGCAGCCGCCGTGCGCCACGATTACGAAACGTTCGCCCGCGGCGAGCTGCCGATTCGCGAGCAGTTCGACTATCCGCCGTTTTCCAGCATGGTCCGCCTGGTCGTTCGCGGACCCAGCGACGTCACGACCCGCGAATTCGCCGAAGCCGTGGCCGAGCAACTGCGCGGCGCTGGCGCCGGCCGAGTTCACGTGGCGCGTGCTGGGCGCCGCGCCAGCGCCGATCGCCAAGCTGCGCGGCAACCACCGCTATCAAATCCAGCTCCAAGCCGCCGACGGCGCCGCCTTGCGCCAGGTCGTCCGCCAGGTGACCGCCGAGCTGAAGCCGCCCGAAGAAGTCCTGTGGATCGTCGACATCGACCCGCTGGAGATGATGTGAGGAGAGGCTGTGGGCTGCGGGCTGTGGGTCGGAAAGGCAAGGATTCTGTAGCGGGAGTCAGTCGCCCCGGCGCGTGGCTTTCCCTCGCCCCTTGCGGGAGAGGGTGGCGGAGCGCAGCGACGCCGGGTGAGGGGTTGCACCTGCGAGTCGATCCGACGCGCCACGCGCTCTCGCGCCCCTCACCCTGCTCGTCGGCCCCAGCCGACGAGCGGTCCCTCTCCCGCGAGGGGGAGAGGGGCAGCGACTGCTTTCCCTCGCCCCTTGCGGGAGAGGGTGGCGGAGCGCAGCGACGCCGGGTCAGGGGTTGCACCTGCGAGTCGATCCGACACGCCACGCGCTCCTCGCGCCCCTCACCCTGCTCGTCGGCCCCAGCCGACGAGCGGTCCCTCTCCCGCGAGGGGGAGAGGGGCAGCGGCGAAATCGGCCGGCCTCACGGAGGCCGGCTACGATTGCCGCCGCAGCTACGGCATGCCCTTCAACTCGAGCATCGCTTTGCGCCAGCGAGTCTGGAATTCGTCGAGCGGCATTCCGACCAGCTTTTCGAACCGCTCGACGGGCGGCAGGCCGGCGGCGGCGGGGCTCAGGTAGGCGTCGAACGGCGGCGTGCCGAACACGCCCTGCTCGAAAGCCAGGTACCAGGCCAGCCCCCACGAATAGTAATACAGCCGCGAAGCCGCCGCGCGCCCGTGGCGTGGCCCGACAGGAACGTGTCGCTGCCGGCATTGAGCAGCTCGGACAATTCGAGCGGCTCGTCGGAGCGCAGATCCTTTTGCAGCTCGGCCAGCGCCGCCGGGTTGGGCACGTCGATCCGCAGCGTGTCGGCCTCGAGCAGCCCCGTCTCGAACGTCTGCGCCAGCCCTTCGTTCAGCCACCGCGGCACGTCGTACACCTGGCGCGGATAAACGTGGACTTCGAGGTACGCGTGAAACGCTTCGTGGGCCAGACGCTTGAACATCTGGCCGGCCACCTCGTCGAACCGGGCCGCGTTCTTACGGTCGAGCACCACGATCTTCTTCCGCGCCGCCTTGCGCTGGTCTTCCCACTTACGCTGCTCGGCCGCCACGATCTTCTGCCGCTCGCCGGCGGGCACGCCGTTTTTCGTCAGCGTCTCGCCCAGCTCCTTCAGCCGCGCGGGCATGTCGGCCACCAGCGCGTCGAGCTGTTGCTTGATTTGCCGATGCTGGCGATTGACCGCCTCCAACTCGGCGTCAAAGCGGTTCAGCTCGCTGCCGGCCAGGATCACGTTCTTATCGACCAGAAACACCGCGGGGTTCTTGATGTCGAGCCCCAACTCGGCCAGCGCCGCGTGGTATTCGGCCGTGGCCCCGAAAATGCGGATGTGTACCCGCCCTCCGGCCGTCCACCGCGGCGGGAACAACTGGCGATAGGCGGTGAAGATTTGCCCCAGCCGCACGATCAGCCGCCGCGTCATCGCCTCGTCGGCCGTGCTTTCGACCGTGAACAGGCTGCCCTGGTAGTTCCACACCAGCCGCCCGTCGCGGCGCGAGGGCGTGATCGCCAGGTCTTCCATCCGCCGGCCTTCGACCAGCGCCCGGTTCTTGTAGCGCATCAACCGCGAGCGCAACTGCTCCTGCTCGTCGCGCGGCAGGCGCTCCCAATGGGCGATCGCCTTGCGATCGATCGGCCGCACGACCAGAAACATCGGCTTGCCGCGCGGCCGGCGAACTTCGGTGAACTCGATGCTCGACGCGCTTTCCGACTCGACCAGCCCCTGGTACGTCTTGCCGTCGAAAAGCGTGATCCGCTCCAGCGGCCAGTCGCCCGGCAGCACCGCCGCATCGGCCGCCCGCGACGCGGCCGTCGCGGCCTCGGCCGCTTTGCCAGCGGCAGCGGCCGACTCG
>CAWBCP010000007.1:0-299771 GCA_963787355.1 uncultured Planctomycetaceae bacterium | reverse complement strand
GTCCGTGGCGGTCGCGGTGAAGGTGATCGTGCCGTTGTCAAAGCCCGTCACATCGATGCCGCTGGCCGTCCAGTTGCCGCCGCCGTCCACGATCGCATCGACCGGGACCGAATTGTTCGTGCCGTCGCTGGCCATCACGGACACCGTGGCACCGATCTCGCAAGTGCCGGTCGCTTCGGTGTTGGCGGCGTTGCTACCGTCGATCGGGTCGGTCACCGACTGGATCGCCACACTCGGATTGATCGTATCCTTCTCGACCGTCATCACGGTCTGCGCCGTGTTCATGTTGCCATCGGTGGCAACGGCGGTCACGGTGATCGTGCCGTCGACGAGCACGCTGACGTCGATGTTATCGATCGACCAGTTTCCGTCGGCGCCGATCGCCGTGCCAGGCAGCGTTATCAAGCCGGTGCTGGTATCGGTCAAGGTGACAACGACCGTGGCCAAGGGCTCGCCCGTCCCGCTGATGGAAACGGCCGTCTGGCCCGCCAGGTTGATCGGATTGGGAGCGATCGAGGTGATGGCGACCGTCGTTTTGGTGGCGGTCACGGTCACGGTGTCGGTCAGCGGCTGGCCGTCGGTGCTCGTGACCGTGAAGGTGATCGTGCCGTCGACCAGCGTGCTGAGGTCGATGCCGCTGAGCGTCCAGGTGCCGTCGTTTCCGATCGTATCCGTCACCGGCCCGATCGAGTTATTCAGCTCGTCGGTGGCCGTCAGCGAGATCGAGGCATTGGCTTCGCCCGTGCCACTGAGGCTGTAGGCGGGGCTATTGGCAATCACGATCGAGGCCGGGGTCGCCGCGGCGAGCGTGATTTTCGTGGCCCCCGCCGAGTCGTCGACCGAGTTCCCCACGCTGTCGGTCGCCGTGATCGTGAAGGTGATCGGGCCGTTCGCCAGCGAGCTGACGTCGACGTCCGCCGTCCAAGTGCCGCTGTTGTTCGTCACGGCCTGCGAAACGGTCGTGGTCGTTCCGTCGCTGGCCACGATCGACAGCGTGGCGTCGGCGTCGGCCGTGCCGCTGACGGTGAAGGCCTGCTCGTTGGCCGAGGTGATGGGGTCGGCGATCGGCGTGATCGCGACCTGGACCGTCGTATCCTTCTCCACCGTGGTCACGGTCTGCGCCGTGTTCGTGTTGCCGTCGGTGGCAACGGCGGTCGCCGTGATCGTGCCGTCGACCAGCGCGGTGACGTCGATGTTATCGATCGACCAGGTTCCATTGGCGGCGATCGCCGTGCCAGGCAGGGTGATCAATCCCGTTGAGGTGTCGGTCAACGTAACGACGACCGTGGCCAAGGGCTCACCGGTGCCGCTGATGGAAACGGCCGTCTGGCCTGCCGCATTGATCGGATTGGGCGTGATCGACGTGATCGCCACCGTCGTCTTGGTGGCGCTGGTGGTCACCGTGTCGGTCCGGTTCTGAGCGTCGGTGCTCGTGGCGGTGTACGTGATCAGGCCATCATCGAGCGAGCTCACGTCAACGTTGAGCGACCACGTGCCGTCGCCGGCAATCGTCACCATCACGGGGGCCGTGTCGTGCATGCCGTCGCTGGCGATCACCGACATCGTGGCGCCGACTTCGCCGGTGCCGCTGACGGCAGTGCTCTGCGCGGCGGCAATCGTGATCGGGTCGATCACGGGCTGGATCGTGGCCGTGATCTTCGTGGCCTGAGCCATCGCGCTATTCGAATTCCCCACGCCGTCGGTGGCCGTGATCGTGAACGTAATCGGTCCATCGGCCAGCGAGCTGACGTCGAGGTTGATCGTCCAGGCACCGGCGTTGTTCGTCACGGCCTGCGAAATCGTCGTGATCGTGCCGTCGCTGGCCGCGATCGACAGCGTGGCATCGGGATCGGCCGTGCCGCTGACGGTGAAGGCTTGCTCGTTGGCCGAGGCAATGGCGTCGGCGATCGGCGCGATCGCGACCTGGACGCTAGTGTCCTTGTTCACCGTGAGCAAGTAATTTGCCGAGTTGCTGTTCGCGTCGGTCGCCGTAATGTGGAACGTGATATCGCCGTCGACCAGGTCGGTCACGTCGACATTGCTGAACGACCAGGTGCCGTCGCCCGCCACCGTCGTCGACTGATCGGCGATTGCGCCGCCATTCGAGTCGGTCACGTGGAGCGTCACCGTGGCGTCGACCTCGCCGGTGCCATTGAGCTGGACGGCCGTCTGGTTGACCGCGGTGATCGGATTGGGGGTTTCGGCCGTCAGCGAAATCGTGACCTTCGTCGCGGTCTGCGTGGTCTCGTCGGTAAAGTTATTGCCGTCGGTGGTGTCGGCCGTGAATGTAATCTGGCCGTCGAGCAAACCGCTGACGTCGAGGCCATCGATCGACCACGTGCCGTCCGACGCGACCGTCGTCGACAGCGGCGCGGTCGTCGTGCTGCCGTCGGTAGCAGACACCGAGATCGTCGCGCCAGGCTCGCCGGTGCCGCTGACCGTCGTGTTCGTTTGCAGGGCGATCGTGATCGGGTCGGTCACCGACGAGATCGCCACCGTCACCTTGGTCGCGGTGTGCGTGTCGGTAGACGAATTGTTCGCCGCGTCCTTGGCCGTGGCGGTAAACGTCAGCGATCCGGATTTCAGCGTGCTGACGTCGAGCATCAGCGACCAGCTGCCGCCGGCGGGCACGGTGACCATCTGGTCGGCAATCGTGGTCGTGCCGTCGCCGGCATGAACCGAAACCACGGCGCCCTCTTCACTGGTGCCCGAAACGACGACCGACGTCTCGTTCAGCGAGTTGATGGGGTCGCTGACCGACGCGATCGCCAGTTGCGGCGCCAGCGTGTCCTTCGTCCCCGTCAATGGCGCTGTCGTGGCCATGTTGCCGGCGGCGTCGTGGGCCGTGGCGGTGTAGCTGATCGTGCCGTCGGCCAGACTCGTCAAATCGATGCCGGTGATCACCCAGTTTCCGTCGGGCACCACCTGGGTCGTCTCGCTGACGAAGGTCGTGCCGTCGCTAACCTCCAAGGTGATCGTGGCCCCGACCTCGCCGTGGCCGGAAGCCGTGGCGTTGATAACCGTCGCGGCATTGATGTTAGTCGTCACCGTCGTCAACGTGACGCTGGGCGCCTGGGTGTCCTTGCTCGACGTCAGGTTGCGCGACGCCGTGTTGTTCGAGGCGTCGCTGGCCGTGGCCGTGAAGGTGAGCGTGCCATCGGCCAGGCTGCTGAGGTCGATGCCCGTCACCGACCAGGTGCCGTCGGCAGCCACGGTGGCAGTCATTGGAGTGGACGACGCGTTGAGGCTGTCGGTGACCACGACCGTCACGCTGGCGCCGACCTGGCCGGTGCCGCTGGCCGAAGCGTTGCTCTGGTTGTCACTGTTGACGGGCGAAGTCACGGCGGTGATCGCCACGGTCGTCTTGATCGAGCTTGACGTCGTCGTCGTGCTGTTGCTTTGCGCGTCCGTGGCGGTGGCGCTGAATATGACCGTGCCGTCGCGCATGGCGCCGACGTCGATTCCGCTCACCGTCCAGGTGCCATTCGAATCGACGGTCACGGTCGAGTCGCCGGTGTTGTTCGTGCCGTCGGTGGCATGGACCGTCACCGTGACCCCGACCTCGCCGGTTCCGCTTACGGACACCGAGTGCTGGCTGGCCAGGTCGATCGCGGCGGGCACCGAGGTGATCGCCAACGCCGGGCCCACCGTGTCCTTGGTAGCCGTGTCGGTGGCCGTGGTCGTGTTGCCGGCCGTGTCGCTGGCCGAAGCGGTGAACGTGATCGTGCCGTCCGCCAGCGCGCTGATGTCGAGGCCGCTGACGGTCCAGGTGTTGTCCGAAGCGACGGTCGTCGTCGCCGCCGGGCTGGTGACCGCACCGTTGGAGGCAATCACGCTGACCGTGGTGCCCGCCTCGCCCGTGCCGCTGACGGAGATGTTCGTGAGCGTGGTCGACGAATTGATTGGGCTCGTGACCGTGGAAATCGTCAGCGCCGGGCCGACCGTATCCTTGGTTGCCGTGCGGGTCGACGTCGCGGTGTTGCCGGCCGCGTCTTTGGCGGTTGCGGTGTAGGTGATCGTGCCATCGTTGAGACTCGAAACGTTGATGCCGCTGATGGACCAGTTGCCGCTGCCGTCGGCGGTCGTGCTTTGGGCGGTCGTCGAGTGCGCGCCGTCGCCGACAACCACCGAAACCGTCGCGCCGGCCTCGGCCGTGCCGCTGGCGGTCGTATTGGCCACTTGCGAGGCATTGACGGTCGATGGCGTCACCACGGTCAGCGAGACCGCCGGCGCCGCGGTGTCCTTCTGGACCGTGCTCGTGGCTTGTGCCGTGGCGCCGGAAATGGTGGCGGTCACCGTAAAGGTGATCGTGCCGTCGCTGAGGCTGCTGGCGTCGATCGTGGCGCTCCACGTGTTGATCGCGCCGACGGTCGTCGTGACCGCGTTGGTGACCTGGGCGCCATTCTTGGCCACTACCAAGATACTGGCCCCGGCCTCGCCCGAGCCGCCGATCGTCACCGCGTGTTGATTGGTCGAATTGATCGCGATGGGCTTCGACGTCACGGCGACGTTGGTCGTGTGCGTGCCCGACGACGAGGTGCCCATGGACGAGGCCACGAACAACCGCTGCGAGGCTTGCCCCGCCGCCAGGCCGCTGGTGAAGAAATTGTTGTTCGTGCCGCTGATGCCGCCCGGCGCCGCAAGGGTCACCGAATACGCCGCTCCCGAAGCCTGGCCTCCCTGGCTGCCAATGCTCGTACTGCCACCGTTATAGCCGTTGGGAGTAGTGAAGCTGACCTGGTACGTGCCCGGGTCCAGATTCACGAACGAATAGGCGCCGTTGGCATCGGTCAGCGTTTGCAGCGACACCGCTGCGTTCGAAGCCGAGGTGCCCGAAAGCGACACGCTGACGCCGGGCAACACCCTTTCCGTGCCGTCGAATGCCGAATCCCTGTTGACGTCGACGTAGGCGATGCCCGTAAGACTCGATGGCGACGTCTGCGCACGGTATCGGTGGCTTCGTTGACGATCGTGCCGGTGGCCGAGGGAACGGCGATGAGGCCGTTGATGGCCGGGCTCTGCAGGTTCACCGAGAACGTTTCGTCCGGTTCCTGCAACGTATCGCCGTTGACCAGGACCGTGATCGTGGCGGTCGTGGTGCCCGGGGCGAACGTCAGCGTGCCGCTGGTGGCCTGGTAGTCGTTGTTCGCGACCGTGGCGGTTCCATCGGACGTGTTGTAGCCGACGACCACGGTCTGGCCGCTGATGACCGACAGCGTGGCGGTGAACACGAACGGAGTCGTGCCGGAGTCCCCCTCGTTGTGCGACACGTTGGCGAGACTAATCGTCGGCGGATTGTCGTCGTTGGTGATCGTGCCCGTGCCGTCGGCGGCTTGGACGTTCGAATCGCTCGACGTGAGATGGACCTTGAAGGTCTCACTGGATTCGGGCTTGACGTCGCCGTTGACCAGCACGGTGATCAGTTGGGCCGACGTGTCGCCGGCGGCGAACGTGAGCGTACCGCTGGCGGCGACATAGTCGCTGTCGGCAGTCGTGGCCGTGCCGTCGACCGTCGTGTAGGTGACGGTCATCGACTGGCTGCTGGGGTTCGAAAGCGAAACGCTGAATACGTACGCCGTCGTGCCGGAATTGCCCTCGCTGTGCGAGACGTTATTGATCACCAGCGTGGGCACGGCGTCGTCATTGGTGATCGTGCCAACCGTGGTCGAGTTGTTCAGCGAAGCATTCACCGGGTTCGTCAAGTCGACGTTGAACTGCTCGTCGGGCTCGTACTGCGTGTCGCCCATGACCAGCACGGTAATGACCTGCTGCGTCGAGCCGGGCGCAAAAGTCAACGTGCCGCTGGTGGCCGTATAATCGCTGCCGGCGAGGGCCGTGCCGTCGCTGGTCTCGTAGCCGGCCGTGATCGTCTGTCCGCTGGCGGCCGAGAGCGTCGCCGTGAACAGGAAACTCGTCGTGCCCGAATTGCCCTCGGCGTGCGTCACCGGGCCGATGCTCAGCGAGGGCAGGGGATCGTCGTTCTGGATCGTGACGTCAACGGAGCTCGGCGCGCCGACGGTGGCGCTGCCGTCGGCCGCCGACAGGTTGACGTGGAAAGTCTCGTCGGCTTCGTTCGTCGTGTCGCCGTTGATCGCTACCGTGATGACGGCGCTGGTCGCGCCGGGCGCGAAGGTCAGCGTGCCGCTGGTCGGCTGATAGTCGCTATTGGCCGTCGTGGCCGTGCCGTCGGCCGTGGCATATCCAACCAGCGCCTGCGTGGTGCTCGAAGCCGACAGCGTGACGGTCAGCAGCACCAGGGTCGGGCCGGCGTTGCCTTCGGCGTGTTGAACCGTTGAGGTGATGAAGCCGGCCGACGGCGCGGCATCGTCGTTCTGGATCGTGCCCGTGGCCTGGCCAACGCTTATCGTGGCGCCGTTGGACGGGTCGTGCAGTTGGACGACGAACGTCTCGTCGTTTTCGAAATTCGTGTCGCCGTTGACCAGCACCGTGATGGTCTGCGAGGTCTCGTTCGGCGCGAACGTGAGCGTTCCGCTGGTGGGCTGGTAGTCGCTATTGGCCGTCGTGGCCGTGCCATCGGCCGTGTTGAAGGCGACCGTCGTCGTGTTGTTGGGATCCGGCGTGCCGATCGAAACCGTGAACACGAACGCGGTCTGGCTCGAGTTGCCCTCGGCGGTCGGCGGCGGGCCGGCAATCGAGAAGTGCGGCCCGTCGTCGTTGAGAATCGTGCCCGTTCCGCTGGCAGCGCCGGCGTTGAGCGTGGCGTTGCTGGGACTCGACAGGGTTACATGGAACTGTTCGTTGGTTTCGATGGCCGTGTCGCCGTTGACGAGAACGGTGACCAGCTTCTGCATATCGCCGGGGAAGAAGGTGAGCGTGCCGCTGGTCGCGACGTAGTCGCTGTTGGCCGTCGTGGCGGTATCGTCGGCCGTTGCGAAGGCCACGGTGACCGCCTGACCGCTGGCGGCCGACAGCGAGACCGTGAACACGATGGGCGTAGTGCCCGAGTTGCCCTCGGCAACCGCCGCAGGACTGCTGATCGACACGCTCGGCAGCGGATCGTCGTTGGTGATCGTGCCGACCGCCGTGCTCTGGGCGGCCAGCGTCGCGTTGGCGGGCGACGAAAGGGCCAGCGTGAACGTCTCGTCGGGCTCGTTCAGCGTATCGCCGATCACCGGAACGATGATCGTCTGCGTCGTGGTGCCGGGCTGGAAGGTAATCGTGCCGCTCGTGCCGACGTAATCGCTGCCGGCGAGCACCGTGCCGTCGGTCGTAGCGTAGCTGACCGTCACCACTTGGCTCGTCGGGCTGGAAAGCGTGGCCGTGAATACGAAATTCGTGTTCCCCGGCCCGTTGCCTTCGGCCAGCGACAGGTCGCCGATCGACACCTCGGGCGTCGCCGAGGGCGTGATCGTCACGTCCAGCGGCACGAACGAAAAATCGTCGGATGTCAACGACGGCTCCCCCGGGTTGGGAGTCCCGTTGGGGTCGATCGGATCGAAAAGCAGCGTCTCGATCCCCTGAGCGACGTTGGTGAACAGCGACGGCGTGAACGTCGCGGTGCCGCTGGCGTTGGCGTGCACCACGAGAGTCCAGATCAGTTGTGGATCGGTCGTATTGGGCGCTGACGTCGTGGGGCTCGTGCCGCCGGCCCCGGTGATCTGGCCCGCCGTGCTCAAGTCGCCGCTGGGCAACAACGTGAATTGGGGGCCAAAGACAAACGCCGGATCGGGCTGGTTGCTGGCGTGCGAACTGGCCGTCACCGAAACACGGCTCGTGTCGTACGATACGTTCAGCACCGCGGAGTACACGCCGGGCAGCGCGTCGGCCGGATTGCGGATGTCCTGAACGAACGCTGCCAGTTTGAAGTCGGTGCCGGCGGTGACCGTCTGGTTGGCCAGCGGCGCGCCGTTCATGTCTTCGGCCACCAGCGTGTACTGCACCCACGGGGTGGGCGGGCTGGTGGTCAGCAGCGCACGCTGTTCGAGTCGTTCGAACGTGGCTAGGGGGAATCGCTTCCCGAAGGTGCCACTCAGAGTTTTGCGCTTTTGGAAGGAACGTTTGTTAGATGTGGTGCGGTTCCGGCGATTCTTCATGGTTCTCGGTTCTTCCGCCTGCCTCTTCGAAGTTTGCCCCGTACGCCGATCGTGTGCCTGACGCGTGAAAACTTGCGGGTCGTCGAATGCGGCCGCAAACGACTTGAGCGATCACGCCTGGCTGGCACGCGGCGTTACACCGAAGTCGCGAAATTAGGGGGATTTTATTGCTGACCGCCCTGTGGATACCGCCTTTGGCGCTCAACGCTGGCGAGAGGCCTCTTCGCGGCTGAGCAGCGTTTCGATGGGAAAGGTTGTCGACGACCCGGCTGTTCCTGAAGTTTCAGACTACACAAAGTGCGGGGGCATTTCAATGAGCGCAAAGTCTTCCGATAGCGTTCTTTGTGAGGATCGCGCAGGCAGAACCGGCACCACCGCGATAAGACGGCCGCCCCCCCGGGAGAGCCCCACGCCGGCGCCCGAGCCGCGCAACAAAAAAGGCCGCCTGCAAGGGCGGCCGCGAAAGGGGGCCAACGGCGAGCCGCTGTCCGGCCCGGAAAAGCCATTCGGGCGCTGTGGTTTTACGGCTGCTTGCCGCGCTACCGGGGCGGCGTCGCCGGACGCATCATGCCCGGCATCACCCGCTTCTGCACGTCGGTCTCCAGGATGCCGAAGGCCGCTTCGTGCCGCTGCAGCGACATTTGCAAAGCCGCCATCATCCGCTTGGCTGTGAAGTAGTTCATCACGATTCGCTCGCTAATCTCGATCGGCTCGCTGGGCACGCCCATCGGCTGCGTGTTCAGCCCGAAATCAATGATCAACTCCTCGGGTGTGCCGGTGACGCGACAGAAATTGGAGTAGGCAGCCTGCCGCCTTTGAAATGTCGACTTGGACCGACTGTCGCTGCGCCGCTATCTCGGCGCCGGCAGGCGGGGCTTGGGGCTCTTCGATCTGAATGTCTTTGGCGCTCACGCGGCTGGCTCCTTTGCATGAAAGAACGGCGGGAAAGCAAGCCGGCGCGGGCTTGCTTGCGCCGCGCTCGGTTCGAGTCCCCCAGAATCTGCTAGTTTATCGCAGAAGCGGCGCCTTACAACCGGTTTTCCTGAAGATTGGCCGCCACGGTTGGTCAGCGGCATTCCGATGCACTAGTCTCAGTCGAACCTGGGCAATATACGGCGGTTTCAAGCCTTGCGGCGACGTTGTCAATTATTCGGATTTGTCTGGAATTATCGGCTGAATCGGTCGAATCGATACACATAGCCGAAGCGCTACGTCCGCTACACACGTTAGAGACGGATGGGGTTTGGGGGGGATGACTGTGAGATTCGTCGCCAGATTAACGATGGCGTTAGCGACCTTGATCGGCGCAAATGCAGCCTCCTGGGGCCAATCGGCAATCAGTGGCTACGGCAACGCCTCGGCGATTGCCTCCGATTCGATGCCGAACCACGCCAGCCGCGGCCCCACCTTGGCCTCGCCCGAATCGGTCGAAGGCATTTGGGTCAGCGATCATGGCGCAGCCGCCGAAAGCGCCGCGGTCTCCGGTCCGGTGTTCGCTGGGCAAACGGCCTACGAGACATCCCAGATGCCCGAGTCCGGCGAGTACGCGTTCGAGGGCGCGGCCGAAGGCGACGGCTGCGAGGGCGCTTGCGACGACGGCATGCCCTCGCTCATGGGTGGCCACCACGCGCGCCGCGATGCTCGCGCCTGCCGCTTCAACGACCTGTGGGCCGAGACGCAAGCGCACCGCCGCATCTTCGTGCAGGCGGACTATCTTACCTGGTGGGGAAAGGGTAATGCGCTGCCGCCGCTGGTGACGACCAGCCCGCCTGGCACGCCGCCGTCACAGGCCGGCGTGCTGCCCGAGAGCGCGACCACGTCGATCCTGTACGGCAACGAGCGCGTCGACCAGCAAACGCGCAACGGCGGTCGCATCAACGTCGGCTATTGGCTCATCGACGGCGAGTTTCTGGGCGTCGAAGGCCAGTACTTCGCCCTGTCGCAACAAAACTCGAATTTCTTCGCCTCGACCGACACCACCGGGATCATCGCCCGTCCGTTTCTCAACGTCGATCCCAGTCTCGGCAATCCGACGCAGGACTCCGCCTTGGTTTCCTATCCGGCCACGCTGCCCGGCGTGCCGGTGCTCACCGGCAGCATCGACGTCCGCACCACGGCCGATCTGCAAGGCGCCGCGCGCTGTTCCGCGGGCTGATCTGGATCGACTTCACATCCAAGCGGCGGCTCGACTGGCTATTGGGCTACCGCTTCTTGCGGCTGTCCGACAGCGTCATCATCAACGACCAGTTCACCGAAACCAGCCCATTCTCCACGGCGACGTTGGCCAGCCAGGACGTGTTCAGCGCCCGCAACATCTTCAATGGCGGCGAGATCGGCCTCAAAGGCTACCAGTACTTTGGCCGCTGGTCGATCGAATTGATGGGCAAGTGCGCCTTCGGCGAGAATTCCGAGCGCGTCTACATCAACGGCTACAACACGGTGACGACTCTCGGCACGACCGTGACGAACGTCGGCGGGTTTCTCACCCAGCCGACGAACATCGGCACCTACAATCGCGACGTCTTCGCGGTCATGCCCGAAGCGAACGCGAATTTGCGTTTCGACGTGACCCGCAACATGCGGCTGGTCATGGGTTATACGTTCATTTACATCAATCGCGTGCAGCGCTCGGGCGACGCGATCGACACGACGGTCAATCCAACACAAATCAACGGCGGCACGCTGGTCGGCCAGGCCAGCCCGGCGTTTGCCTACCACGACTCCGGGTTCTGGATCCACGGCGTGAACGCGGGTTTCGAATATCGCTGGTAGGCCGACAATCGCGCGCCAGTGGCCGTCGCGCGATCGGCTGCCTTGCGGCCGGGCCTGACGCGCGTGCAGCCGCCGATTCGGTCCCTCGACCGCATTGCCCCAGAAAGTTCTTATCATCTGCTCCGGCGTTTTATCCGAAGGGGATGCCATGACGATCATCAGTCGTTCCTGTCGTTTCCGCGCGACGCGTGTCGCGTGTTTGCTGCTTGCCGCCGCGGCCTTCAGCAGCGTGGCACGGGCCCAACTGGTGCCCGGCACCGGCTCGCACTCGACCCGATCGAGCGATACCTTCGAAGACCCCAAATGGGTTTACCGACTCAATTTGCCCAAGAGCAGCTACGAGAACGATGATCAGCAGCGGCTGCCGGCGGGCCAATCGGCCAATAATCGTTGGTTCGAAGGCATGAAACGCGGCCAGCCTGACACGATCCAGCGCGTGGCCACGCCCGAGGGCGGCATCCCCGGCAGCACCGGCGCGCTGCTGTTGCGATCGATGCAAACCGGCGTGCCCGGTAGGTTCAGCGGTCAGAACCAGCAGGACGACCTGATCGTCAACGTCAGCGGCCTCGAGGGCCCGATCAGCCCTGCGGCCTCGCCCAGCGTCGTGGTTCGCGTGTACGTGCCCCCCTTCGACGAGTGGGAACAGCGCACCGGCCCGGCCTTCGGGTTCCGCATCGCCTGCCAGGCGTACACCACCAAGCGCGTCGGGCGGCGCGGCTCGGCCACGAAACTCGAGCCGTACTGGCCAGGCATGTTCATCCACTTCGTCAAGGGCGACGGCGCCAAAACTCCCGACTCGGCACGCATGATCCTGCGCGGCGGGCCCCAGGGACACGATTTCGCCGGGCCGCAAATCAGCAAGCCGGGCTGGTGGACGCTGGGCATGTCGGTGACGCCCGACGGGCAGATTCATTATTATGCCCACGAGGGCATCGACGATCTGCGGCCCTCCGACCACCTCTCGTCGCAATTCCCTTACGGTTTTCGCGCCGAGCGGTTCGACGCCTACTTCTTCAACATCATCAGCGGCGACAACGGCAACTGGTCGACGTCCTGGGTGATCGACGATCCGGCGCTCTATTCCATGAGGCGCTAGGCCGCGGCCATTGCGAAGCAAGAAAACACCGCGAGCCGTTCGGCGACGAACGGCTCGCGGTGCAATTTGTCGATGCGTGCGTCGAGCTAGCTGCGGGCAACCGACTTGCGCCGCCGTCTCCGGCCGACGACCGCCAGCGACGCCAGGGCACAGCCGGCCAGCACGATCGTCGAGGGCTCAGGCACGGCCAGCGTGCCCAGCGAGAACGGGGAGAAGCTGTCGGTCGTGTATTTGATCGTGTGGTCCCCGATGTTCACGTCGCCGGCCCCGGTGTGCTCCCATTCGTTGGTGTTGTGGTTGAAGTGCCAGATCACCAGTTGCGACTGGTCGGTCCCCGGCGGCAGCAACAACGGGTCGTAATTGAACGTCAGCGTGGCCGAACCGCCGTTCAGGTTGCCGGCAAAGTCGACGTTCCAGATCTGAGGTGCCCCGATTGCATTGTCGGCAGTCGACAGCGCGAAGATCGGATTGGCTTGCGCCGCGTCGACCGCGGCTTGAGTCAACGACGTGATGCCGGGCACCTGTTGCACGGTGATCGCGCCGGGAGTGATCGTCGGCGGGAAGTCGGCGGTGATGCCGCCGGTCGTGCCGGCCCCGCCCAGGACTTGCGCTGGACCGGATCGGTGGTCGGCGTGGGCACGTCGACGACATTGCCGGTGCTCGTGTTCACGTTCGGAGCGGTCGTGGTGGTCCCGACGGCATAATGGGCGGTCGACGTGATGATGCCCGATGCTTGCAGCGTGCCCGTTGTTTCGCCGGTGTCGTAGCCGTACGTGTACGCGCCGTTGAGCGTCAGCGTCCAATCGCCGGAGCCGGCGGCCGACTCGCTAAGCGTCCAAGTCGAACCGGTATCGATATTGTCAATCGAGTTGACGTAGGTGGAGTGGCCGGTTGCGCTGGCGGTCGTGACGTCAATGCCGCCCGCGGTGACTTTGAACGCCGTCGTCTGAGGTGCGCCGATGGTATGGTCGTAAACCAGGTCGTAGGTGCTGGTCAGGCCGGCAGTGCTGGTGGCATTCAAAACCGGGCTGTTGAAGTTCCAGACGAGATCGCGAATCGCGAATTGAATTGGCCCGGATTGTCCGCCAAGATTCGCCGGAGTGCCGTAGGGCAAGAAGCTTCCCGGATTGGTCTGCAGCCCGAAGTAACCGTTGTTGTTGTTCGGGTCACTGAAATTGCTGACCAACTGAATCGACGTCGGAGTGTCCGTCGAAGGGTCAAAACTGACGACGAAATTGCCCGCTACGGGCGTCGTCAGGCTGCCGGTGAATTGCGGCGAGTAGGTGCCGTAGGTGTCGTCCGTCCCCGACCAGCTCTCGGCGCTAATATTGCTTTCGATGGTGAAGATCACATTCACCGGCAAGGCCAGGGCCGGCGTGACCACAGCCAACACGACCGCTGCCAGGCAAACCCCCTTCAACAGTCCGATACGACGTTGCATCCGAGTCATTGGCGGCTCCTTTGGATACATGAAGATTGCTTTTGGCCAATTCCAATCCGCAGTCGCGTGCAAGGAGGGTTGCCCCCGCCCGAGCGGGATGCATCATATCAGCGAGTCAGATGTTGTAAAGATTTCCCAAATATTTTTTTCAACATTTAGTGTACTAAGGATTCGCGCGGCCCAAGTGTGCCGTGCCCCTTGGAAAAGGCGAGCTACAGCCCGGATTCATCGCCGGCGCTGTCAATCGGCAGCGACAATTGAACGGCCACGTGCTCCGCATGGTGCCGCTGACACTCGAATTCTCGTCCGCGGACGATCCGCTTGCCGCGTAACGGACCGAGCTGGGCCGTGAGCACGGTCCAAACGCCCGGTGCCCGTTTGTCGTCCGAGTGGATCGCGACCCAATCGGCGGTCCGACCCAGGCGGTGGCTGGCCGCGCTGTTGCTGAAGTGCATGGCGAAATGGCGGCCGCCGCGCGTGGCTCGCAAGACGGGCAGCCAGGCGGCATGCGTGGGATTGAACGCGCGCGGCGCCGTCAACGGCAGCTCGCCCCGCGCGGCCTTCTGTCGGTATTCGAGGTCCAGGGCCAGCAGGTCGGCGACCGACGGCTCGTGGATCGCGCGGCGCGGCGTCGTCGGACGCGAAGATCGTTCGAGTCGGGCCGCCAGGCTTTCACGCACCGCTTCGGCTCGCTTCCGACCAATGCCCGGCAGCCGCCGCAGCCGGCCGTCGGCCGCCGCGGCAAACAGGTCTTCCAGTGAGTCGATCCCCAGCAACCCGTGGATCCGCTCGGCGAGCCGCGGCCCGACTGTGGGCAGCGTGGCAAACAGATCGAGCCGCTGGTGTCGACGCCGCAGCCGCTCGAGCGCGGGCGAGAAGCCGCGCCGCACGATCGCGGAAATCTTGCCGGCCAGCGAATCTCCGATCGAGGGCAGCCGCTCCAGGCCGGCCGTGCCCTCGCTGGCGACAATCTCGGCCAGCGGCTGGGGCCAGCGTCGCACGGTCGTCGCCGCCCGGCGATAGGCCGAGACGCGAAACGGACTGGCGCCTTCGACCTCCAGCAGTCGAGCGATCTCCGTCAGCAAATTGGCCACGCCCTCGTTGGTCACCATCACGACGCCCGTCCTCGTACAAGAAGCTACCTCCTATTCTACGCAGAGAGTGTCCATGTGTACAGTAATTCCGCGGCCGGTCCGAAGAGCCGCCGACGTCAGCGAGGCGGGGCGCGATTTGGGGCGTGTGGCCGTAGACATCCGGCCTGCGACGGACCGGCAAAAAGAAAGCCAGGCGGCCATGCGTCACTCTGACGGCAAGAAGGGCGAGTGAATCGCACGAGCCGCCTGGCGGCCAATCTCTCAGAACCTCCCCGGAAGCCGCGGACGCCGACGCGTCGCGGCCCTCCTGGAGCGACTGCCTCTACGTGGAGTCCTTTTTCCGCGACGCCAATCGCGCCTCCAGGTTGCGCGCTCGCTGCTTGGCTTTGGCCGCCTCGCGACGGGCCAGCTCCGCCGCGCGATGTTCCTCGCGGGCCGCTGCCCGACGATCGCGCTCCGATGCCTGCTGCTCCTGCGCCAGGTAGTTCCGCTGCTGCAGGTACTGCTGATACTGCCGCTGCGTCTCCAACTGCTGCAGTTGGTAGTAGTGGAGCTGCTGCAGGTACGCCTGTTGGTATGCCTGTTGATAGAGGGGCGCCAGCGAGGTCGCGCCGGTGGACAGGGACATTCCTCCCGGCCCACTGCCGCCGGCGCAGCCGCCGCGCTCGCGCATGCGCCGGCGCCGCAGCGGCCAGGGCGATGGCGGCGCTAACAACAAATGCTAAAGCTTTCATGATGAGCCTCCTCGGTGCTCGATTTTACGGGTGCCTGAAACGGCCGTGCGGAGGAGCAACTACGAGTTTCAGGAACGTGCCCCTCCGCACGATCCGGTCATGGTTAGCGACGTCGTCCGAAGTGTCCGAAGTGTCCGAATCCGTGCCCGCCAGTCGCCATCGTGCCGCTCAACGACCCGACCGTGACCGTCGAGCCGTCCGTGACCGTTGGGAAGTCGGCCGGCAGCGGCTGTTCGTTGGCATTCTTGGGGTCGCTCGACAGGACGAGACTTCCGTTGCCGTTGCCGTCGGTCATGATCTGCCCGACCACCGTGCCATCGACGGCCACGTCGAGCGTCGAGTCGGCCGTCGCGCCCCGCACCCGGACGGCGAACCGGGTCGTCGTCGTGCCATCGTAGGTGTGGGTCGAATAGACGGCCCCGCCGGTGGCGCTCGATGAACTGTCGGTCAATGGCGTCGAGAGCCGCGTGTGATCGGATTCGCCGCCATCGCCGCCGTGGCAACCGCCGCCGATCGAAGTTGGCACGGCCAACGTGCCGCTCAGCAAGCCCACGGTCACCGCGCTTCCGTCCGCGATGGTCGTGGGGAAATCGGCCGGCAGTTGCTGCTCGTCGGAATCGTCGGGATTGCTCGACAGCTCGAGGCTGCCCGCTCCGTTGTCGTCGGTCGTGATCTGCCCGACTACCGTGCCGTCGACCGCCACGTCGAGCGTCGTGTTGGCGTCGGCCCCGGTGACCGAGGCTTTGAATTCCGTTTCGGTCGTGCCGTCGCTGGCAGTGTAACTCTTGTACGTTACGTTGGCCGCGGCGCCGGACGTGGCATCGGTGAGCGTCGCCGTGAGCACGGTCTGGTTGGTTGCCCACGCGCCGAACGAGCTGAACGCCTGGGCATGAGCGGCGGCGACGGGGTTTGCCTGCGCAGCGAATTGACGTTCGGCGACTTCCGCCGCCAGGAAGCTGGCGAAAGGGCCCATGATGCTGTGGCCCGACAACAGGTCGCGCCGCTCCAGCCCCTCGGGCGAGCGAAATCGGAAGAAGTATCGTTTGTTCCGTCGGCTACTCATGGTCTGCTCCTGAAGGTTGCCTCGTCAATGTTGCCCCGAATGGGTCCGCGGCGGCGGTTGGCCTGACGAGATGAAAGCTGGCCTGCCGCGCGTTTCGAAGAGATGCGTGGTTCGTTCCCGAAAACCTCAATTGCGATCGAGCAAGTTCCATTTTCTCGTGAGCGTTCGCCGATCGCCGCGGCCGTTCACGCTCGTTGCATCATCCGAGTCGGCGCGCCCCACTGGGCGCCGATCGCCAAAGCCAGCGCCAGGCCGGCGACGTGCAGTTGGCGATCGTCGAGCGAATCCACCACGGGCGCAACGGCCGCCGGCGCTTCGGGCATCCAATCGGCATCGCCGAAGCAGACGTCGCGGGCCGCGGCGAGCGACCCCTCGCCCGTCGCCTGGTAAATGAACTCCTGCGGAGTTGCCGGGGCCGCATTCTGCGTGGGCGCGGCGGCCGGATCTTCGGCGTCGACCGCCGGAGCGTCGGTTGATTCCGATTCGCCCAGCCACGCGCTGATGGCGGTCGCGGCCGGTTGCTCGTCGTGCGTCGTCGCGCCGACGCCCGTGTCAGTCCAGGCAGTCAGCAGCGCGGGCTGCGCGGCATGGCTCGCTTGCGCAGTCTGTTCTGCGTTGGTTGCCAGGGCGGAGGAAGACCCCACCGTCGCCAGCGGGGCAGGGTGGGTCGCCCCGCCGGCGATCGCGGCCGTGATCTGGTCCATCGCCCCGTCGATGTTCCCTTCACTATCGGCCGCGCCGGCGGCTGGCTCTCGGATGATCACCAGCCACCAGCGATGGTTCCAATAAATCCACTCGTAGACGTAAACGTAGCGCGTCGGGGCAGGCGTTTGCGTCGGCGGCTGCGTGGGGGTCGTCGAAACCGTCGAGTTGCCGACCAGCCCGCTGACCACGGCACTGGCGATCGGACTGCCACGCCCCGTCACCAGGTCGTAGCCGCTGTGGGCTGCGTAGCCGTTGCTGCCCGAGGTAATGTCGTGGAAAGCGGAAGTTGCCAGGCTATAGATTTGGCTCGGCGTGCCCGACAGCGTGCTCAGGCCCGCCAGCGTGCGACCCTGGTCGGCGATCGCCACGATGGCGGCCCACTGAGGCGAGCCGGCGCTCGTGCCGCCAATCTGGAACCACCCCGTCCGCCCGCCGGTGGCCACCGTGTCGTACACGGCAAATCCGGTGTTGGGGTTGGCGTCGTAGCTGACGTCGGGGCTCGAAGCCCGGCCACTGGTCTGAACGCTCTGCTGGTAGCTGGGCTCGCTTTCGAGCTGGCTGTATCCGCCGCCGCTGCCGCTCCAAGCCGATTCGCCCGCGTAGCTGTTGCCGGAAATCTGCAGCGTCGTGCCGCCGACCGACAACACGTTCGGCGAGACGGCCGGCCAGCTCGCGCCCGCGCCGCTGTCGCCGGCCGATGCGATGAACGTCACCCCGGTGTGACCTGTCGGGGTGGTGAAGTATGTGTCGTATTGAGTCTCGCTGTAGAACTCGCTGCTCCCCCAGCTCATGGAAACCACCGACACGCCCGAGGCATTGCGGGCGTAGTTCACCGCGGCCATCAAGTCGGTGATCGAGCTGGAATTGGCTTCCACCAGCAGAAGATTCGCCCCGGGCGCCATGGCGTGGGCCCACTCGACGTCGAGCGCGATCTCCTCGGACCAACCCGAGTCGGTCGTGGGCAGTCGGCTGCCGCCAGCCTGGTTGACCACTGAGAAGCTCGACGGATCGGCCAGGCCGAACGTCTGATCGAAGACGTGCAGGTCGCTAACGATATTCGGATCGTTATAGGCGTCGACGATGGCGATGGTCTGGCCGGCGCCATTGCCCGTCACCGTGCCGCTATTGAACGAGATCGAGCTGAAGCCGTACGCCTGCGCGACCTGGCTGGGCGTGTATCCGCGCACGGTCGAGTTGGTCACCGCGGCCACGGCGTTCAAATCCGGCTCGACGAAAAACGGGCTGGCTTCGATCACCGACAGGGCCGACAGCACGGCCCGCCCTTCGAGCGCCTCGAAGCCGCGCCAGCGGCGCGAGGCGAGTGTCTGGGGCCGACGGCTTGACCCGCGGCGACGCCGCGACGATCGGAGTTTTGATTCGTGCAAAATTGCCATGGCTCGGTGCTCCGCAAGCGTGGCCGAACTGGAATCAGGAAATCAGAAATGCAATGGGTTGGGGCGAGCGGCAGGCCTAACGGCTTGCTGTTGCTCGACACGGTTCGCGATTGGATAACCCGGGGGACGTCGGGACTCCCCGCGATCCCAGTCGATTCGACCCGGGGCAAACCGCCAGGACTGGCGGATCAACGCAGCACGCAACCCTAATGCACGCCTAAGGATGGAGCGCCGTGATCCTCCCCCAATCCGCGAGCCCGCGGCCGTACCTCCGCCAAGCAATCCGCCTTCGCCGTCGAACGGCTCTCGATGCCTCATGCCCCTTTTTCTCCAGCCCCTTGGGCGGCCGGCTATCAGTAGAAACGTATCAAACCGCAAAAAGCGCGCGCAAAATCCGGATTATTCCATAGGACATGCGGTCGCAGAGCCATGACGCGCCCACGGGCTGGGTGCGCATTTCGCTTACTGTCCAAGGCATCGGCGCCCGTCGCGCGTCGGCCGGCAAGAACGTCGCCCCCAAAAAAACCACGAACTTCCGCGCTGAAACGCGGCGTCATGATCGAACGCCTCTTCGTGCGTCCCTGCTGGAGACGCGCGCACCGGTGCCGCTTGCAAGATAAAACCAAAACCAAAAACAGTTGACAGCAAACGAGCGAGAGAACTAGGATAAAAGTCACCCCTCTCGGATCATTTCGTGTGACGAGGAACACCCAATGCGAAGGACGCGAAAGCGGTCCCGTGGCCGCCGGCCGAGCCGTGCATCGGGGGGCAAACGCATTCATGTCGAGTCGCTCGAAGCGCGGCTCACGCTGAGCCACGCGCCACTGGCGATCGACGATGTCGGCGGCGGTTTTGGACTCGGGCCCTTCGAGACATCCAGCTCGCTCGACGACGCCTCGCCCGGCTATTATTACTCCGCCGCGCCGTCGGCCTTTGGCCACGCCTGTGGCCGGCAACGACCTGGCCAATAGTGATCTCGCCGCCGGCAATCTCGAAACAGGCAGCGGCTCGCTGGCTGGCTGTCCTCCGTCCGATGCGACTTTCGTCGGCGCTCCGGCGTATCACGATGCTTACGAAGATCACGAACTTTCGCCGATCACGCAGCCCTCGGGTCTGTCGGCCAATACGTCCTTGGCGCCCGCATTCGGCTTGCCGTTGGGCGGGACGCTGTTTGGTGGCGGCGCGTCGCTGGTGACGATCGACTATGCGATCAGCAATTCGGTTGTTACCACGGTGTTCGTCGTCGTTCAGCCTGCCAGGTTCGGCATCGACCCCTATGCCCAGGCTCCAGTCCCGCAGAGCCAGCCGTCACACGCGAAGAGCGACATGCCGGGTGATCTCGACGTTCAGAACAACGCCTACAACCATGCCGATGAAGGCCCGGAGTCGGCGCCGCCCAGTGCGGCTCAACCGCCGCGCAGTGCGCTGGTGCCCGGTGCTGTCGCCGCTCCCGGCGCCATGCCCGTGATGGCTCACGTATCGACCACGGCGGCCGAGCTGGGGGTGGCCGATAGCACGGCCGCGGCGACGGCTTCTGCCGCGACGGCACATGCTACCGGCGCGCTGCTGCTGCCGGGAACGGGCGCAACGGCTCGCGCCGGCGGCGACGCGGTCGGCGGCACGCCCTTGGCAGCCGGCACGATTCCTCATCTCGATTCGCACGCCGTGCCCGGCGGCGGCGACCCGGTCGACGGAGCCGACGGCCTGGGCGGGTTCGATCATCGCGCCGTCGCGCGGCCCCAGGTCGTGACGATGCGCGAAGCGCTGGCGCCGGCCGTCTCGTTCGCGCCGTCGACGGTCGAAGCGGCCCTCTTCGGCCGCCCGGGGCTGATGGCCAGCATGGCCGTGAACTTCGAGGCCGTCGACACCGCGATCGACGCCGTGATGAACGACATGGAGAAGCTCGGCAATCACGTGGCCTTGTGGTTCGAGGAGCTAAATGCCGAACCGTACGCCCTGGCCACGAGCGTGGCCATCGTCGCGGCGCTGGGCGGCCGAGCCTATCTCAAGCGCCGCGGCCGGGGCGCGGTCGAGGAGTTCGGCGAGGAAGAATCGTCGTCGTGGCTGTTCACTCGCTTGCACCACACCACGGTTTGATCATGAGCGGTCCGCTCGACGCGTTGCTCGCGAAACTCAACGCCGGCGATCCGGCCGCCGCCGAGCAGGTCTTTTTGACCTTCGAGCCCTACCTGCGAATGGTCATTCGCCGCCGGCTGTCGAACGGATTGCGTGCCAAGTTCGATTCGTCCGACATCGTGCAATCGGTGTGGGCCGACGTGCTCGACGGCTTGCGAAAATCGAAGTGGAGCTTTCATGACGTCGATCAGTTGCGGGCCTTTCTCGTCAAGATGACGCGCAACCGCTTCATCGACCGCATACGCCAGCACCGCACGGCGCTCGAGCGCGAGGTGACCATGCCCCAGCACGACATGGACGTGCTGGCCGCCGAGCAGTCGGCGCGGGTCAGCGAAAATTTCTACGCCGACGAGCTGTGGCGGCAGATGCTCGACGTCTGCCCCCCGGCCCATTACCAGGTTCTGCATCTCAAGCGCCAGGGGGCGTCGATCGCCGACATCGCGCGCCACAGCGGGCTCCACGAAGGCAGCGTGCGCCGCATCTTGTACGATATCGCCCATCGCGTCGCGCGATTGCGGGCAGACGGATGCCCGACGCGCTAAGCGGCTCCTCTCACGTTGCGCCATGACGTCTCACGCCAGCCGCCCCGCCAACGCCGGACCGTCGAACCCGCCCACGACCCAAAGCGCCACGGGCGTCCGCGCTGGCGACGAGCCGCTCGAGCGGTTGGCCGCGGCGGCCGTCGAGGAGATGGCCCAGGCCGCCGGCGCCGGCCGCGACGTGCGGGCCGAAACCTGGTTCGCGCGCCACCCGGCGCTTGCCGACCGCGAGCAATCCGCCGTGCGGCTGGTGTTCGAAGAGATTTGCCTGCGCGAAGAACAGGGCGAGCGCGTCGTCAGCGAGGAAATCTATGCCCGCTTTCCGCGCTGGAAGCAGGCGCTGGCGATCGTGCTGGATTGCCACCGCTTGATGGACGCCGAGCCGCCGCCGGCGACGTTTCCGGAAGTTGGCGATCAGATCGGCGAGCTGCGGCTCGTGCGCGAGCTTGGCCGCGGAGGTCAAGGCCGCGTCTTTTTGGCGATCCAGCCCTCGCTGTCCGATCGCCCGCTGGTCGTCAAGCTCACGCCCCGCCACGGCGACGAACACCTGTCGCTGGCGCGCCTGCAACACACGCACGTGGCCCCGCTGTACCTCGTGCAGGATTTTCCCGAACAGAACCTGCGGGCGCTGTGCATGCCGTATTTGGGCGGGGCGAGCTGGGCCGTGCTGTTGCAGGCCCTGCGCCCCATTGCGCCGGCCCAGCGGCGCGGCAGCGACATCGTCGCGCGGCTCGAAAGCGAGGCGAGCGATTTACATGAATCGTCCGCGCCGACCGTCGGCGGCCCGGCCCTGGCCTTTCTCGGCCGCGCCAGCTATGTCGACGCCATCTGCTGGATCGGCTCCTGCCTGGCCGATGGCTTGCACTATGCCCATCAGCGCGGGCTGGTACACCTGGACATCAAGCCGTCGAACGTGCTGTTGGCTGCCGACGGACAGCCGATGTTGCTCGATTTCCACCTGGCCCGCGACGTTGCGCCGGCCGGCACGGTGTCGATCGATCGCCTTGGCGGTACGCGCGGCTACATGTCGCACGAACAGGTGCTGGGCACGGCCGCCGTGCGCGAGGGGCGACCGCTGCCGCTGGCGATCGACGGCCGCTCCGACATCTACTCGCTGGGCGTCTTGCTGTACGAGTCGCTGGCCGGGCGGTTGCCCGTCGAGGACGAGACCGACTCGCGGCGAAACCTGCGGCGCGCCAATCCGCTGGTCAGCCGTGGCCTGGAGGACGTGTTGCACAAATGCCTGGCGCGCGACGCCGCGGCCCGCTATGCCGATGCGGGGCAACTGGCGGCCGATCTCCGCCGCCACCTCGCCAGCCTGCCGCTGCGGGGCGTGGCCAATCACAGCCTGGCCGAGCGCTGGCAAAAATGGCGGCGCCGCAAGCCCCACGCCTTGCTGCTCGCCTCCAGCAGCGTCGCGGCGCTGGTCGTCGTGCTGGGCACGGCCGTGGCGTTTCACGCCGAGCGCGTTCGCGCGGCACGGCTGGCATTGGCCGAAGCGGGCGAGCATCTCGATCAGCGCGAGTTCACCGCCGCGGCCGAGCGCGCGCTGGCCGGGCGCCAGGCGATTCGCTGGTTTCCCTGGCAGTCCGACTTGCAGCAGGCCCTGAAAACCCGGCTCCTCTCCGCCGAGCGGGCCCAAACCGCCGCCGCGCTCGATCGGCTGGTCGCCCGGCTGCGCTTCATCGACGGCCTGGAGGACTTGCCCGCCGCCAGCCAGCGCGAGCTGGCGGCCGCCTGCGCCAAGCTGTGGCAGCGACGCGACGACGTCGCTCCCCGCGGGCTGGCCCAGGCCGACGACAAAGCCTCGGCCCGCTTGCGCAACGATTTCGTCGATCTGGCGTTGTTGTGGTCGCAGTTGCGCAGTCCGCCTGGCGGCGCCGAGGCACGCGACGACCAGCGCCGCACGGCGCGTAGAGATTCTGCAGCAGGCCGAGACGCTGTGCGGGCCCAACGTGGCGCTCGAGCTGGCCCGGCGGCGCTATCGCGCCGAGTTAGAGGGCGACGAAGCGGCGGCGACAGGCCCCTTGCCCGCGGCGCGGACTGCCTGGGAGCATTGCCTGCTGGGCCGCGCACACTTGCAAGCCGACGAACTGGCGGCGGCTCGCGGCGAGTTCGAGCGGGCCATCCAGTTGGAGCCCGACCTGCTGTGGCCCCATTTCTACCTGGCGCAGTGCGCCTATCGCCAGCAAGACTTCGAGCGGGCCTTGACCGCCGCCACCGTGTGCGTGGCGTTGGCCCCGCAAAGTGCCGAGTGCCGCTTCAACCTGGGCGTGTGCGAGCAAGCCGCGAATCACATCGAGGCGGCGATCGCCGCTTTCACCGCCGCCGAAAAGCTCGGCGCCAACCCGGCCGCCGTGCACTATCAAATCGCCTTGGCTCGATTAGCCGACGACAACCGCCCAGCCGCGTTGGACGAGTTGTCCAAATCCCTCTCCCACGACTCCAGCTACCCCCCGACCTTGGAACTTAAGCAGCGGCTGGCGACACCTTCCGCTGAATAGTCGTTGACGAGGTGGCGGCTGCGCCTTCCGGTTCTACGCCGACAGAATCCTCCTCAGCTCCACGAGTCGCTCCCTTCACTTGCGCCCAGAGCGGGACCAAATAAAGGGACCAGCTCAACTGCCCCCGATCAGCGCATCGCAAATGGGCGGTTCTCTGGCTTCCCATCGTTCTGTGCGAGCTGAGCCCCGGCTTCTGCATCGCGTTTTTGCAGCCGGTCAGCGCGATGTAGCCCGTAGATGAAGATCGGAAAAGTCACCACTAGAATCAGCAAGCCGACAGTGCAGCCGGTGTCGCGACTGTAGCCGGGGTGGGATGCGGCGCCCAATTCGACGCCACTTCGCGGCCAAGGTAGCCCCGCAGGGCCGCGCTCTGCTGGTCGCGTCGGGTAAAAGCCTCGATTCCATGGCACGCGAGCGCCGCTGGAAAAGAGATCATGTCGAACCGGGGTCGCGTGGCGACTTGATGAGGAGCGGGAAAGGCGAGGACGCGATTGGCCCTTCGCGGCCAAGGCAGCCCCGCGAGGCCTCCCTCTACTGGCCGCGTCAAGTTGTCAAAGATCGCTTGCCAGTCAGCTTGGGCCAGTCGCCCCAGGCCAGCGGTTTTTCAAATACCGGGCCCAGGATGCCCCAGGAAAGCCGCTTGGGGGCAATGGCCCAAAAAGCGGTCGCCCCTGGCGCTTAGACGCCGTCAGGGGCCAGTCTGGTGGGCCGTGTCGCCCCGGATGTACTCGCGTCCAGCTTGCCGGGGCGAACGGCGGAAAGTAGGTTGGAGGTTGGGCACTTCTCTATGCGAATCCCGCAATTCAGGCTTGGCGTTCTGTTTGGCCTGACCTATGCGGCGGCGGTGCTGACGATGTTCGCGCTTTTTATCGCGCCGCGCTGGTCCGTCGTCCTGAGGATGTGGCATTTCGTATTAACCGGGGAGGTACGATGAACCGCCGGGCATTCACGCTGATTGAAATGCTGGTCTCGCTGGCAATCACGCTCATCATGATGGGCGCGGTCGCGACGCTGTTTCAGACAATGGCCTCATCGGTTTCCGCCAGCCGAGCCCTGATCGAGCTGTCCGACCGGATGCGCAACTGCCGCAACCGCCTGCAAACCGACCTGATCGGCGCCACCGCCAAAATGAACCTGCCCATGCGCCCCGAAGACGACGCGGGCTACTTCGAGATCATCGATGGCCCGGCGAGCGATAGTTTTTATTCCCTCAACAGCACGCCTGTCGGTTCAGGAGTTGGTTCGCTATTGGGCGACGTCGACGATGCGATCATGTTTACCGTCCGCAGCCGCGGCGAGCCGTTCGTAGGGAGACTCTATCCCGCAACGAATAACGTCTATGAGTCGCAGACTGCCGAGGTTGTCTATTTCCTGGCTCAGTCAGGCAATGAGCCAATCCTCGACCCTAGCACGGCGACGCCGACACGGTTGTTTACCCTCTATCGTCGTGCGCTACTCGTGGTGCCGGGATTGCCGCAGACGTTGATTCCGTCTCCCAGCGTTCCCACTCCTGGACGCTATTACGATTACAACGACCTCTCAGCGCGCTATGTAAGTGCGACGTCGACGATGGTTCCAAATTCGCTCGGTGATTTGACCAAGCGCGAGAATCGCTTCGGACATTGGGGCGTGTTTCCCTTTCAAGTCATTGGTCCGACGCTGGCATCCCCCGCCCCGTCAACGAGCGCGACGTTGGTTCCGTTTTCTGTGTCAGGTGTTCGCACTGGCGACGACGTTATTTTGACTAACGTGCTGGCCTTCGACGTGCAGGTGTGGGACCCGAACGCGCCGATCTTGTACGATTCCACGAACAACATCGCCATCGAGCCGCGCGACCCCGGTGTGTTCAGTCAGTTTTTGCCGACTCTGACTCTGTCGAGTATCACGACCCCTTCCGCCTATGGGGCCTACGTCGACCTGGGCTACCCACTCACCTACACGCCCGGCGGAACGATTCCTCAGTTCTATCAGTCGCAATCGAGGTCGGTTTTGCCCGGTGGATCGACTTATCTTAGCCCGGTGCTGCCCGTCGCCGGAATGGTGAGTAACAACTCGCCGGCGCGAAGTACCACGTACACCTACGATACCTGGTCGCTGCACTATGAGAATAACGGCATTCAGGAGAATTCCGCCCACAATGCCGACACTGGCATGAACGGCCTCGACGATCTCGTTAGCGGCTCGACGAACGGCGTGGTCGACGACTATCTAGAGTATGACACTCAGGCTCCCTTTGCCGCTCCGCTGCGCGGGCTGCGGATTACGGTGCGCTGCTACGAGCCGTCGAGCCAGCAGGTGCGCGAGTTCACCGTCGTGCAGGACTTTCTAAATTAAGACGGCAGCTTGACTAATTCATCTTACCGACTGCCGTCGATGGCTCGGGAACTGGAATGGCTATTCGTCAATTCCACCAAGGTCAGTGTTAGGCTGCGCTCGGCCTTGCTGGACTTATCGTGCGCGGCTGGCGACGGAAGCGACGTTAGATCCGCCTGGCGCTGGCGGCGGCGCTGAATCGCCCTTCGCGGCCAAGGTAGCCCCGCGGGGCCCGCTCTGCTGACCGCGCCTTATTGGCTCAACAAGGCAAGCCGAGCTTCCGGCTTAATACCCGCCGAATTGCTGGCATATTCCATTGAGGATCGCCAAGCTATCGGCGATCCTGCCGCTGGCAAATGCTTCGGCTTCTGGATCGCGCCATACGGGCGCCTCAGCTTGGCCGAATCCCACCCGAGCCATCCTCCCCTTTTTCACCCGAGGACCCATCGTGTCTCACATCGTTCAGATCCAAACCCAAGTCCGCGATCCGGCAGGCATCCAGGCCGCCTGCCGACGGCTCGGCCTGCCCGAGCCCGTCGAAGCGCACCGTCGAGCTCTACTCCGGCGAGGCCACCGGCCTGGCCGTGCAGCTGCCCGGCTGGAAGTACCCGCTGGTCTGCCACACGGCCAGCGGCCAGGTGCAGTTCGATAACTTTGGCGGCCACTGGGGCGAGCAGGCCCGGCTCGACCAGTTCCTGCAGGCTTACGCCGCCGAAAAGACCAAGCTCGAAGCCCGCAAGCAGGGCCACAGCGTCACCGAACAGGGCTGGCCGACGGCTCGATCAAGCTGACGATCCAGGTCAGCGGAGGTGCCCCATGACCCAGACCATCGAAATCGTGATCTCGCCGACCGGCCAAACCCGCCTCGAAACCCGCGGCTTCGCCGGCCCGGCTTGCCGCGACGCCAGCCGCTTTCTTGAGCAGGCGTCGGGCAGGCGGTCAGCGAACAGCTCACGGCCGAGTTCCACCAGTCTCAGCCGAGCGGCCAGGTCGTCCGCGGGGAGCAGCACTCATGAACACCGTGCGCGACGCGTCTTTACGGCCCCAGCGGGCCGCCACCTTGATCGACCCTCGCACCCAGCAGTCGATCGCCAAATGCCGCGCCCATCCTGTACGTGGTGCCCGCTTCATGTCGCGAGAGCCCGAACGAAATCGTGCGGGCCATCCGCTGTCCCTGTGACCGCTGCAACTCAACTCCACACGTCCGACGTCGAGTCGCCCATGGGAAACCGCATTTCGTGAGCCCGGGCGGGCCCTTCGGCTCCTTGCCGAAATCGACCAGGAACCGTTCGTTAAGTGTCAGCCCGCCGTTCTCCGTGTCCGCATCGAGTTGCAGCATCAGGGATCCATTCTTCGCAATGTTTGGGTAGAACTGGTTGTCCCAGCCACTGACGAGCGAGTCGGTCACGGAGAGCCGCCGCCGTCGAGGCTCAATTGCAGCATCTGTGGACCGCCGTTGGGAACCGTGTCGCGGAACCTGGGTGCCTTGCCGAGCAGCCCGCCGACCCAAACCTGGCCGGTCAGTTTCGGCTTTGACGGGTTACTGACGTCATATTGTCGAACGTCCCCGTGAAACCAGTTCGCGAAGTACAGCCAGCGGTCATCCAGCGACAACACAAGGTCGCTGAGTAGACCAGGAACCGGGAAGTCCCAGCCCTTCTTCTCCTGGCCCTCTACCTCGATTACCTTTTCTGCCTTCCAGTCGTCGCCGTCTTTGAAGAAGTGCCACATGACACTGGACAGAGCCGCTCCCACGAACCCATGCGGGCTGGCTGGGTTGTGATGGAAGCGAACTTCGAGCGGGATCATCCCCTTTTCGCCGAGGTCGATGCTCTTGGCAATCTTGCGTTCGACCAGTCCCAGAAATGCAAGTGGTGGCCATATTTTCCCGGCCTTCACGTCAGCGATATTGAAGCCCGGGCGTCGGTACTCGGGGCGGCCCATTCGCTGCTGACCATCACGTTGTGCCGAGGCTGGTACCAGAAGTCATAGTTGAAATACATCCCCTCGGTTCTCGCCTCCCATCGACCGGCAATCTCAAACTCTTCGTCGAGGATCAGGAAACCGCCTGGGCCGTTGAGGTTCTCGTCGCCAAGCATCGAAATCATGATTCGCCCATCGGCCAGACAGTGAACGGTATGAGGGGCGGTCAGTTTGGTCTTGCGGACGACCTCGGCCGGCTCGATCACTTTGTGTAGTTTTGGCTGACCCGGGCCGGCCGTATCTACGACATGAATGCGGCCCGAGACAAGTCCAGGAATGACCAGGTACCTGCGGGCCCGTTCCCCGTGACAGCTGCCACACGCGTTCCAGCCGAAGTGGTGCAATTCGTCACCGACGTTCGGCATCGGGAGTCGGTGAATCACCTGCGAATAGGTCTTCGACGCCGGGTCTAGATCGATGGTCGCAGGTAGTCCGGCTTTTTGAGCCCTGTCCCGGTGTAATTACCGAGTACGTAGGCGAGTTTTTCGGGCGGCGATTTGCGGGCTTCCCCAGGTGAGGCGAACGTGCGACACGTTTCGTGGGCGCGCAAGGTAAGACTCGCCAGGGCAAGTGCCCCGCCTGCGGCGACCGATGTTAAGAATTGACGGCGATGCATGATGTTTCTCCTTTTTGTCTGGGGCAAGCGCTTAAAAAATCGTTGCAATCTCAAACTGTGCCCTGACGGATTAGGGCCCGGGCCAAAGACGGCGAATCACTTCCTGATGATGACGGTTTCGAGGTAATCGGCGGCAATCGCAACAGGACCGGTGCCCGCGTTGCGGTCATAACGGTGCACCAGCGCGATCATGTCGTCACTCAAAGCCGCTCGCCGCTCAGCCGGGAGCGAATCGAACGCGCGCAGCGTCGGGCCGTAATAGGTACGGAAAAAGTCGACGTTTTCCTCGGCCTCCGGTAACGAAAAATTGCCGTCCGCGGATAACTCGTCACCGACGCCGCGCTGTTTCCGAAGAGCTCCCGCTGATACGCATCATCGCCCCGGCGGACCGGTGGCTGCAGACCAGGAGTAGGAGGAAGATAGCGTGAAAACAGTCGAAATGTTTCTCCGATGAATCCTTCCGGCGTCCAACACGCTAATGCGATTCGGCCCCCTGGACGGCAGACCCTTACCAGTTCGGCGGCAGCGAGTTGATGGTGCGGGGCGAACATTACGCCATAGATCGACAATACCGCGTCGAATGTGGCCGTCGGAAATGGGAGTTGCTCAGCATCCCCTTCCGAAAATCTACCGATAGGCGTTCGACCTCCGCCCGGATCCGCCCGCGTTCCAGCAGCGTGGGGACATAGTCGATGCCGACTGCGTCGCAACCCCGCCGTGCGGCCGCGAGCGCTGCGTTTCCGCTCCCAGTGGCGACATCCAGTACCCGCCAGCCGGCCTGCAACTCGGCCGTCTCACAGAGTTGCTCGGCCTGATAGAGAATACGAGCGGCGACGACGGAAAAGTCGCCGCTGGCCCAGGTCGCCTGCTGCCGCTGCTTCACCACCGCGTAATCGGGGGCCGACTGAGATTGGTTGGCCGGGGCGGCTTTGATGGTGGACATGCGAAATCTCCCTGAAAAACGAGTGAACGATAAATAGCACGACCGATCGTTTGTTGATAATACGACCGATCGTGCTAGAATGTCAACATGCACACACCCAAGAAAACCAAAATTCCCGAAACCCATGCACCGCCAACGGGTCGTAAGTCACGCGCGGATGGCATGGAGAGCCGCCGCACCATCCTTGACGCGGCCGCCCGACTGGCCACAACCCATGGCCTGGAAGGACTTTCGATCGGCGATCTCGCCCGGCACATTGGTATGAGCAAGAGCGGGCTCTATGTGCATTTCAAATCCAAAGAGGAACTCGAACTGGCAACCATCGACGTGGCCGCCGAGATCTTTGAAGCCGACGTGATTCGCAAAACCCCCGATTCGCTCCGCGGGATCGCTCGCGTCGCGGCGTTGTCCGAAGCCTTTTTTCAGCACTTAGCGAGGCGGGTCTATCCGGGTGGTTGCTTCTTTGCGACCGTGGCGGGCAGCTTGCACCACATCCTGGCCGGGCCCGCGACCGGGTCATGAAGCTTCAAGGCGAGTGGGTTGAGCAGTTTATCGTGCGCTGGGTCAAGCGCGCGACGATGGCGAGCTTCAGCCCGACGCCGACTTGAAGCAGCTGGTATTCGAGATCTCTGCGATGATGTTTCGCGCAAACTTCGTCTGGATCGTGACAGAGGACGAGGATGTCCTTAACCAGGCCCGGATCGGAATTCGAAGCACATTGAGCCGCGTCACCAGCAAGATCCCGCCGAGTCGGCGGGCCAGGAAACCGAGAAAACACTGAGCCCGATGTTGACGGCGGTCGAAACGGCGGCGCGGGGAAAGTGTCGCGGCGGTCTAATTTGGCGGCGCACATGTGTGCACCTCTGCGGGTTGAGAAGATGGGGGCTTTGGTCCCTATCTTCTCCAACCTTGCAGGGAGGCACCGGAGTGCGATCCGACATGGAGTTCTGGAGGAGGTTCGTCGGCGGGTGCTGACGAACGAGTTGAGCAAGCGCCGTGCCTGTGCAGAGTACGGTCTGGGCTGGCAGATGCTCAAGAAGATCCTCGCCCACGATGGGCCGCCTGGTGATCGCCCGCGATGACGACGGGACGGACAAGTCCGAGGCCACGCCGCTGTCCGCATGTAGGTTGCTGCCTTGATTGATGTTACCGCCGCCGCTGTCGCCGACTGTTGTCCTAACTGGCTGGTGCGGTCAGTCTCCGCTCAGAAAAAACGCTTGAGCCTAAAAGAGGGCTCTCATGTTGCGCGTCGTGCGTGCTACAATCAGACCGGCGTATTCTCGGAATGGGCACGGCCTCCGATGGTGGCTGATCGCAACCTGTTGTTTGGTGCCTTGGCGCTGCAGATGGACTTTATCAGCGCCCGTACCCGTGTGGTCGGTCAGCGAGCCCGTTCTCGGTGGTCGACCGCCAAAAGTCCTTGGGCGAGATCCTCTGCGCCGAAGGCTCGCTCGGCGACGAGGAGCACGGGCTGTTGGAGTGCTGCTCGATAAGCATCTCCAACGCCGACTTTCACAACCTCGAAAAGAGCCTGGCGGCGATCAGTTCCAGCGACGCGCTTCCAGAAACGCTCGCCCACATCTCCGATCCGGAGCTGCAGGCTTGCCTCTCGACTCTGTCGCGCGGCCACGACCAGGCGCATCGACGCGGGGGCCGGCCGTCTGACAAGGCCGAGCGACGATCGACCGCAGTTTCGTGTGCTCCCGCTCGATTGCCCAAGGGGGGCCTGGGCGAAGTCTTTGTCGCTCGCGATGTGCAACTCAATCGCGAGGTCGCCCTCAGAAGTAGATTCTCGCGCGACATGCCGACGACGTTCTCCCAGCCCCCGGGCACGATTCATCCAGGAGGCCGAAATCACCGGTTCGGCTCGAGCATCCGGGAATCGTGCCCGTGTATCTGCTGGGTACCGATGGCGAAGGCCGGCCGTATTACGCGATGCGATTCATCCGCGGCGATAGCCTGCAGGACGGCCTGGAACGATTTCACAAGGCGGACATCGCCGGTCGCGACCCCGGCCAGCGGAGCCTCGAATTCCGAAAGCTGCTGGGGCACATGAAAGACGTGTGCAACGCAATCGAGTATGCCCACAGCCGCGGCGTGCTGCACCGAGATTCCTCAAGCCCAGTAACATCATGCTAGGCAAGTTCGGCGAAACGCTGGTCGTCGACTGGGGACTGGCCAAGCCGCTGGGCCGACCGAGCACGGACGGCGAGTGCGCCGAATCGATGGTCCAGCCTTCCGACAGCGGTGCTGATCCGACGACGATGGGCTCGGCCGTTGGCACGCCAGCTTACATGAGCCCCGAGCAAGCCGCCGGCCGCATCGACCAGTTTGGGCCGCACACCGACGTGTATGGACTGGGCTCGACTCTGACTTCGGTGCGCACTGGCAAGCGGCCTTTCGCGGACTGCCCGCCGAAGGAACTGTTGCAAAGAGTCCAGCAGGGCACGTTCCGCCCTCCACGGCAGGTCAATAAGCGCGTGCCCGCCGTGCTTTCAGGCAGTGTGTCTCAAGGCGATGGTGCTTTTAGCCCGCGCAGTGCTACGCTTCGGCGGCGGCGCCCTGGCCAGCGACCTGGAACATTGGCTGGCCGATCTGCCCTGTTGGCGGCGCTGCTCGACAGCCCGGCGCAATGCCTGGGCTTGTCGGTCTCGGCGGCACCGGGTACCCGGACTGCTCGGCGATTGTCTCGACCTTCATGCTCTTGTTGGCCACGGCGCCTGGGGGACGATACTACTGGCTGGCCAAGGCCAACGAGGCCGAGGCCACCGCCGCCCTTGCGACCGCAGCGGCCGACAGAAAAATCGCCGAATCCGACCGGTATACGTCGCCGTGAATCGGACTAGTCAACGAAATGCCGACCGGCCACAGGGCTGGGTGGCCCAGAGCCTCGCCGACCTAAGCGACGCGGCGCGGTTGGCCCCGGCCGCAAATCAGTTGGCACAATTGCGCAGCCAAGCCGCCGAATGTCTGATTAGCCTGGACGTCATCAAGCAGACGCCGCTTTCCAAAATGGCGAGAATCTCGACGCTCGCCTTCATGCCCGACGGTTCGCTGCCTGCTGCTAGCTCAAAGAAACGCCCAAGCCTACGTCCTGTGCGCGATTCTGTTTGTCGACCCGAACAGCGGCGAGGAAGAACGGCGGCTGCCGATGGTCATGGGGTTGGGCCAGGCCGGCAATCTTGTCAGGGCCCTGCGAAAGGACCAGCAGATTGCCCCCGATGGTGTGCGCCTCGATGGCACTCAGTCCCGACGGAAAAGGCCAGTGGCTCGTCGTTGGCACCCGTCGGGGCGAGTTGTTTCGTTGGGATCTCGGTCAATCGCAGCCCACCTCGACTCGCTGGCAAGTGCATGGCCAAGCCGCGGTGAATCACCTCCAATTCTCACCGGATGGCATGAGCCTCTACTCGGCGGGCGAGGATCGGATGATTCGCCGCTGGGATTTGGCGGCCCAATGGTCGCAGGTTGCTACGCATGCCGCGACCTCAACCATTTGCCAGTTGGCCGTTGATCCCCGCAGCGGGAAATCGTGTATTCCACCGACGACGGGATGTACGTATTGCCGGGACAGAAACTCGAGCCAACCGACGATGTGGATGTTAAGCCGATAGCACTGTTCCTCAGCCCACTGGGTGAGACAATGGCGGTGGCGGTGTCGCATCATGTGGAAATTCGCCCTAGCGCCAGCAAACGAATACTGCAAGAGATGTACGACGACACCGCCCACTCGATTTTCATCGGCGACATCAACCAATGGCCTACAACGGCGATGGGACGTTGGTGGTTGGCAGTGCCGCGGATGACCGCAAGGTGCGAGTGTGGTATGCCGACAGCGGTCGTTTGGCCGCAACGGTGTCGCACGCCGGTACGGGCGACACCCGCTTTGCGCTGTCGGCGGAAGGACGGCACCTGGCCGTGACCAATAATATGTCCACCGCCGTCTATCAGTTAAGCAACAGCGACGTCCAGTCGTTTGTGGCTTCGTCGCCGGGCATCGATCAGATCGCGGTCTCCAGCGACCTTGGCCGGATCGCGTGGGACGCAGATCCAATTGACATCTGGGACAGGGTCGATGGGCGCGATGTGCGGCGAGCCGATCAGAAAATCAAGAGACGATCCGTGCGTCACATGACGATGGCGGCCGACGGAAGCCGCCTGATGGCCAGGCTCGATGACTCGACCGTCGCCACGTGGGACGTGGCTGCCGGCACCGAAATTCAACATGCAGAGGAACCCAAGCTCAAGCTCGGTGCGATGGTGGCCCATGGCAAGGTGTTTTGGGCTGCCAATCTGGTCGATGCAAATCGCTTGCTCGAAGGCGAGGCCTTGCAGCCATTCAGCGTTGACGATCGAAGTCGCTGGGTCCGCCCTGCGTCGTAACGCTCGACCTGTTGACCGGCTTGGGCAATGTCGAATGCCTTGCGGCAGGCGGAGTATGGGCGGCGGCCGGATGCCGTGACGGGACCGTATGCTGGTAAAAGCGAACGAGACGAAAGTAATCGGCCAATGGCTCGTCGAAAGCGCCGATTCCGTCAACGCGGTGTCTTTCAGCGGTGACGAATCGATCGTCGTCGCGGGAACCGAAGCCGGCAAGATCAGGGTCTTTGCGAACCCTGGCGGCGAGGTGTTGGTACGGGCTCAGGCTCATACCGCCAATGTGACTTCGATCGCGGTCGATCGCCAGGGCCGCCTCATCGCCACCGCTTCGGCCGATCGAACGATTCGGCTGTGGAAGCGCGACGATGGCGGCCTGGCTGAGCTGTTTACGCTTCGATTCCATTCGCCCGTCGTGGCCGCCCATCCGAGCGCCGACGGCCAGACTCTCGCGGCGCGGCGTCGCACGAATCGGCCGTGCGAATCTGGCGCCCTCGACCGCTTGCACGCCCACCTGAAAGAGATGTCGCTCGATTGGTGATTGTGGCGGAATGGTCTGACCTGCCGGATCGCTCAATTGGTCGGCGGCGATAGTTCAACAACTCCAATCTCGCAAACCTCCGCGCTACCGCAGTGAATAAGTACGGACTCGTAGCCGTGACGAGGACGCGAAAAGGTGGGAAACCCTGAGGCGTAGCCGTGGCGAACCGCTTGCTGATGAATTGCCGCAAATAATCGCGGGTCCGGCGGGTCGCCCGTAATCTCTGCTCTGGGGACTGACTCTTCGCTCGACGTGGGGCTCCCTTAGAAACGTCAATTCGTATGGGCGAACTCGCACTTCTCTATGCCGCATGGCGCCGATATAGCGCAGCTTGTTCAGCTTCGATGCGGTAGTTCACGAATTCTTCCCATTGGCCGTTGAGGTAGATGGCTCGTAGGTGGAGCATGGCCCGGCGCCTCAACCATCCAGCGCATGCCGGTTCGTTCGAGCCGGTCCTTCACCACGTGCCGGCAGGCGCCCTTGGCCACGCCACTGCCGATCGGGTAGCCCGCCGCCAGGTATTCGTCATACCGCATGTGCTGTCGATTGTTCTCGTAGTAGCCGATCACGGCGGATACAGTGCGTCGCCGCGCCCCGCGCAAGGCGTGTTCGTCGCACAGCCGTTTGAAGCGGCCGATCACGTAGCCCACCTTCCCCTCCAGCAACAAGCGCAGGTGGTGGTTGACGAACTCGGCCGCCTGGCCACTCCCTTCACGGTGAAACACGTGGGCCACATCCCACAGTCGTTCCAAGACGTGGAACAAATCGAGAATGCCCACGGCGCGCGAGAGCCACTCGTGCTGCACGTTCCACAGCGCCGCCTCACCATCCATCAGACAGACCAAGGTCTTCTTGCGCTGTCGGTCTCGCTCGTGACAGGCGATCGCCATCTCGATAAACACGCATTCACGGCCCGTACATGAATCACCTTCCGCCATTCGTGTCATCTCGGCCCAGACCTGTTTATGTTGCGGCACCGGCCGGTCGGCGGCGCATTTCTTGCGCGGATCTCATTCACCACCTCGTCGGCCGTGCGGCGGAAGCGGTCGATGCTGTATACCGCGCCGACGTAGGCCATCTGCTTCTTATTGGCCTTTTCACCTTTGCCGCGTCGGGGGCCGCGACGCACCCGTTCTTCCAACGGACGGCGCATGGGCACACCTTTGCCGTCGGCCGTGGCCACAAGGAGTTCGGCTTCTTCGTCCGGTGGTGGGGCCGGATGCTGGAGGGTGAAACTCTCGGCGTGTTCGGCCATCTGCTGGTTCATCTGTTCGGCCGCTCGTTGGCTAGGCGCCAACCCTAACAAGGTTCGCAAGGAAGTCACCGACTCGGCGAACGACTCCTTCACGCACAGCCGCTGCAGCCAATCTTCCAACACGTACGAGAATTCGCCGGCCGGCAGCCCCAACTGCTCATCCAGCGGGCAGCGTTCGACTTTCTGGCCCGCACGCACCGCATAGATGCACCGCCGAATCCGCAATTCGCCGAAGATCGACAGATAACGGCGGGTGTGCGGCTCATCAAGACGGCGAACCGTGTGCTCGCCGGCCGGCAGTTCCTTCCCCGCGTCGCCGTCTCCCTGTGCGGCCACGAAGCCTTCCAGCATCGTCCGTCCGATTTCCAACAGCTGAGCCATCAAGCCCCGCTCAACCAGGTCGATGCGCTGGCGGTCGGTCACCGCCCCTTCCACAAACTGCTCGATTTCCCGCAACTGCCGCTGCGCTTGAGAAACGCACGCTCCTGGGTCATCATCATGGCTGGGTCTCCCGTCGGGGTGTGAACGATTCGCTAGCACAACTTCGTTCTACCCGCGGAGACCCTCTTCTTCAGCTTCACGCCAGCAAACGACGCAACCCGTTACATTTCAATGTGCTGTCACCCGAGAAGTGCGAGCTGCGCCCAATTCGTATTCGGCTGGATGTCCCATGCGGAGCTTCTTGACACTCCTATGGCCGTCGGTAATACTCCGGGCCTTGCCCTGCATGCGGTTTGGTTGGTGGGGCTGGTCGCCAGTCTTGCCTCGCCGACTCCTTACGGACGTCGCTAATAAACCGCATCTTCGCTTCGACAACCCTCGTCTGCGCGAGCTGCTTCTTCGCCCTCCCATCGGCCTCGGCCGTCACGATCGATTGGGTGCCCGTCGCAACGCGGGCAACGCGGCCGATCCTGCGGACGGGGATCAATTCACTGCCGGTGACCAGCACTACGGCGCAGTGGCCTACAACTACAGCATCGACAAGTACGATGTCACGGTCGGCCAGTACACGGCCTTCTTGAATTCCGTGGCGGCCACCGACAGCTACGGTCTTTATAACGCCTTGATGGCCAGTGACCTCCGCATCGCGGGCGTCGCCCAAAGCGGCAGCTCGGGCGGCTATACGTACAGCGTGATAGGGTCTTCGGCCAATCTGCCAATCGCATGGGTCAGTTGGGGCGACGCGGCCCGATTCGCTAACTGGCTGCAGAACGGGCAGCCGACGGGAGCCGAGGGCCCGGGCATTACGGAAACCGGCGCGTATACGCTCAACGGAGCCACCTCACAAGCCGCGTTGAGCGCGATCACGCGCAACGCCGACGCCACGAACTTCATTCCCAGCGAAGACGAGTGGTACAAGGCGGCGTACTACGACCCGACGCTCAACAGCGGCGCGGGCGGGTATTACCAGTACCCGTTTTCCAGCAACACGAACCCGATTTCGGCGATGCCGGGCAGCACGCCCGACACGGGGAACTTCAGGACCCCCAGCGGCGCTTTCGCTGTCATAGGCTCCACGAGTTACAGCGGCAGCCAGAACTACCTGACCAATGTGGGCACCTATACCGACGCGGCCAGCCACTACGGGCTGTACGACATGGGTGGCAATGTGTTTCAATGGAACGAGGCTTTAGTCAGCAGTTCGTATCGGAGTGTGCGCGGGGGTTCGTGGAGCGGATCCTCGGTCGCCCTGGCATCCTCGTTCCGGGGCTCCTTTTTTTTGAACGGGAAGGAGACCACCGGGTTCCGTTTGGCAAGCTCGCTGCCCGAATACAGCAGCAGCGGCAACGTCGATACGGGCGCCCACGTCCAATCGTCGATCACCGGCGACCTGAATGGCCACGGCGGCCTGGACGCGACTTTCGATAACGTCACCGCCGCGGGCACGTTGACCGAGACGTACTTGCAAGCCGACTCGCTCGATCAGCTCCAACAGTTCGCCGGCACGAACCTAGCCTTTGACGCCGGCGGCATTCTGCAAGCCTGGGACTTGTCGTTCTCGGGCAACGTTCATTGGCAGCGCCACGATCACCCTGCATTACGACCCGACCATGCTGAACGGCACGCCGGAATCAGAGCTGATCGCGTGGCACTTTGTCGACCACAGCCACTGGGAAAAAGTCGCGGGCGAAGTCATCGACGCCAACACCCACACCGTCACGTTCACCGTCGACAGCTTTTCGCCCTTCGCGCTTGGCGTGCCCGAGCGGGGCACCATAGTGTTGGCCGCTTCCGGCCTGACCGGGTTGATTGCTTGCGGCTGGCGACGGCGGCGACGTTTAAGTCACCCTTTGCGCCGAAGGTAGCCCCGCGGGGCCCGCTCTGCTGGTCGCGCTCTTTGTTCACGATTCCTGAACAACGTAGCCGAGCTTCCGGCTTAATACCCGTCGAATTTCCGGCATATGAATGAGGATCGTTGCGCTGTCAGCGAGCCTCCGGCCCGATACTTCTGCCGCGCCATAACTATCCCGCCGTCATCGCTTGGGCCCAATTGGCCCCAGCCCCTCTCCTATTTCACGGGAGGACCCATCGTGTCTCACATCGTGCAGATTCAAACCCAAGTCCGCGATCCGGCAGCCATCCAGGCCGCCTGCCGACAATAAATCCGCGGTAGTTCTGTAGCGCGTACAACGCGCCGACTTTCACTGCAAGCAGGGGCAGCTTAATTCCAGCCGAATACCGGGCATCTTAGATGAGGACCCCGCCTAGCGTCTGACCGACGTCGGGCGCCAGCCCCCAGGCCACACTCATCGTGTCGCTCTGTGGGCTTTTTCATTGCGCCATGCCGCCCTCTTGCGGCGTCTTGCGTATCGCCTTGGCACGGTGCCCGGGCGGTTGTGTTTCCCCACACGACCGCCCGACTGGGGGCGGTCTCTTTCCCAGGAGGTCGCTGCCATGATGATCGCCATTGTCCAGAAGCCAAGCCCGGATCGGCGGACAGCCGCGAATGATCGCTTCCTAAAAATGCTTCCCGCGATTTGCCAGCAGGCGGAGTACGCCTTTCGCCGTCTGCCGTCGGAGCTCAAAGCTGAATTGGTCCAGGCAGTTGTAGCCAGCGCCTATATCGCTTTCCTGCGGTTAGTCGAGCGCGGCAAGCCACACGCAGCTTTCGTCACGCCGCTGGCAAGCTACGCGATTCGCCAAGTCCGGGCCGGACGACAACCGGGTGGCCGCTCGAGGACCGTCGACGTTCTGTCCCGACCGGCGCGTTTCGGTTCGGGGGACGTCGGTGCTGGGAACGTCGTCGAGTCGCTGGACACGTTTGACGACACGCAGGGCAACTGGCGGGCTGCCCTGGTGGAAGATCGGCGTGCCGGGCCGGCCGAAACTGCGGCTGCACGGATCGATCTGGCCGCCTGGCTTCGTTTACTGTCGCGCAGAAACCGCCGCATTGCCAAGAGCCTGGCCAGGGGCGAATCGACATGCGATGTGGCGAGACAGTTCAAGTTGAGCAGCGCGAGGATTTCCCAGCTGCGCGCTGAGCTGGAGGAAAGCTGGCTGGCTTATCAAGGCGAAGCAGCGTAGCTCAGGGCACCAGGCACTCGGCCAATCCTGCGCAACCTCGACACGCCCGCAGCCAGAAACCAAACAAGAGAAGAGGAGAAGCTATGAAGTGAGCCGGTCTCGCTTCGGTGGTTAGGATGCTGACACGTGTTTGCTGTGTCTGCGTCAGAACCCCAAACGTGAAGGAGACCGGCCGTGAACTATTGTGGCATCGATCTGGCAGGCGTGTCGAGCTATGCGTACGTGACCGATGAAAAAGGGCGAAAGCTGTGGGCGGGTCCCGTGGCGACGGCCAAGAGGCGCTTTGGGGTGTCTGGTGAGGAAGCTCCGCCGCGGCGGATTGGCAATCGCCATCGAGGCGGGCAATCAAACCGCCTGGGTGTACGACGAACTGGTGAAGCTGGGAGCGCAGGTAACCGTGGTCAATCCGGCGAAAGTCAAGCTGATCGCCGAGAGCCGGCGGAAGACGGACAAGATCGACGCCAAGATCTTGTGCGAGCTGTTGCGGCTCGATGGCTTGCCGCATCCGGTGCACATGCCGGGTCCGGAAGCCCGCGAGCTGCGTGGGCTGCTGGTGGCTCGGCGGCAATTGGTCTCGCCCGCTCGAAGCTGTGCAACGTGGTCCGTGGCATGCTGCGGCAGACGGGCGTGCGGCTGCCGGCGCGAGCTTGTCCACGCCAGACCGGCTGGAAACGGTTGTTTGCGGCCGGATTCGAGCACGATCACATGATGCACATCGTGGCGGCGCTACTACGACAGCTTCCTGGCGTTGACCAAGTCGATCCGCGAGCTTGATCAGCAGCTCGCCGAGCGTGAAAAGAACGAACCGCGTGCGACGCGATTGAAAACCATGCCCAAGGTGGGTCGGATTGCCTCGCTGACGTTCCTGGCGGCGGTGGATGACGTCCACCGCTTTCCCACGTCGCGCAAGCTGGTCGGCTACTCCGGCCTGGCGCCGACCGTGCGGCAAAGCAGTGAACGTGGATCTTTGAGGAAGACAGCCCGCATTGGGTTCTGGCCCATCGAGGCCCGAAGAGGAGAATGGGCGTCGTCACTTGACAGGACCAGCTTAGTGCGCGGCGTAACGAGGCCAGCGCGAATGGGAGGGTGGTCAAGCTCGACGCCACAAACGCTTTCGATCCCGTGCTTGACTCACTTCATGGGAGGACCCAACCAATGGGTGCCGCGAGCAGAAACTCAATGCGATCTACATCACGCTCTGTTCTCTGGCAGCGGCGGCTGGGATTGGCCTTCCAATCATGGGCGCGTTTGCCTTGGCGCTGGCAGTTGGGCTGGCTCTAAAGCGCACGATGGAGGGATCCGAATCGTCAGGTGGACACGAGGGCATCAACGGCCGAACTCGTGAGTTTCCGGAAACTGGAAGGGCCAGCGCTAGGATTCTCTTTTGCACGCAGAATCGAACAAATCGAGGCGGGGTCGTCTAACGAGGGCGGCCCCGCCCGGAGGCCTTTCTTAGCTATTTACAGTAACCGTCGCGTCCAAGATGCCTTTGGCGAGCCCGAGGTCAAACGACGTGATGCCAAACGTCGACGCCGACGCACCAATTGATCGCATGAACCCCATCGCTGAGGGGAGATCTTTACCAACCTAGCGCCACCAAATTCGGCCGCCCGGTGCCGCTACTTTGAAACGCCGTCAAACGGTAGTTTACCGTTTTGTCGGAGCATATCGGGCCGCACTACCACGCGCGGGCAGGTAACGTAAGTTGCGTTTCGGTGTTCGGTTGCGTCGAATATCCGCGACTGGACTCGAACCAGTAACCTTCGGCTTCGGAGAAACGAGCAGGTAGGGTTGGTCACGTTTTCAACGCCATCGTCAACCAGCGGGGCGTTGTCAAGTTCTTTGATGGCCAAACAGGAAGACCTGCGTCATTCGACGGTTTCACGGGTCTCGGGCTGTTGATCACAGGTCCAGAATGAGGAACGAAGGATGCTCACCCTTGCCGACGCAAAACGAGCTGCTCGGAGCTACGTCCAAAATCTGGAGCGGGCTTGTGGAATTCCTTTACGGTTGCTCGAGAACCAGACGGTTGAGCGCAGCTTTGGACGGTTTTTTTCTACGATGCCGCTTGCTCGCCAGGATCGACTGACGTAGCTGACCCGCTAGCCGGCAACGCGCCGTTTATCCTTGATCGGCGCGATGGATCACTGCACGAAACAGGAAATGCGTATCCCGTCGAGCAGTATCTTGATAACTAGGAAAGGACTGGAACGCCGCACCCTGGATGATCTGGAGCGTCTCTCGGTTTTGCCGCGTCCTCACGCTTCTACGTGTCGGACCGGAACCGGAAACATCCGTGGCCGCTGCCGCCGCGCTGCTACGCCACCCACTCGCCAATCACTTTCCCGGCGACGTCGGTCAGGCGGAAGTCGCGGCCTTGGAAGCGGTGGGTCAGCCGCAGGTGGTCCAGGCCGAACAGGTGCAACAGCGTGGCTTGAAAATCGTTGACGTGCACCGGATCCTTGACCGGGGCCCAGCCGATGTCGTCGGTCTGGCCATAGACTTGCCCGCCCCGGATGCCGCCGCCGGCCAGCAGCATGCTGAAGGCGTAGGGATGATGGTCGCGGCCGGTCACCATGTCCGAGCCGCCGCGGTTTTCGCCCAGCGGCGTGCGGCCGAACTCGCTGGCCCACACCACCAACGTCTCGTCGAACAGCCCGCGCTGCTTGAGATCCTTGATCAACGCGGCGATCGGCTGGTCGGCCATGCCGGCGTTGAAGGGCAGCTCGACGTCGAGATTCGAGTGATGGTCCCACGAGGCGTGGATGATGTTGACGAACCGCACGCCGCGCTCGACCATCCGCCGCGCCAGCAGGCAGTTGGCCGCGAACGAGCGATACTGCCCCGGCCCGCCCGCGCGATTGGCCTTCAAGTCGGGCTCCTTGCGATCCAGGCCATACAGGTCGAGCGTCTGTTGCGTCTCGCCCGACAGGTCGATCAGCTCCGGCGCGGCCGACTGCATACGGAAGGCCAGCTCGTAACTGGCAATGCGGCTGGCGATCTCCGGGTCGTGCATCGCTTCGTAGTGGGCCCGATTGACCCGGCCCAGCACGTCGAGCCCCTTGCGCTGCAGCGCGTTGGGCACGCCCTCGGGCGTTTGCAGGTTGAGCACGGGCTCGCCCTGGTTGCGAAACAACACGCCGGCATAGACCGACGGCAGGAAGCCGCTTTGCCACAGCGTGGCCCCGCCGCTCGAGCCGCGGCCGGCCGTGAGCACGACATAGCCCGGCAGGTTGCGCGAGACGCTCCCCAGCCCGTAGGTGATCCAGGCACCCATCGCCGGCAGCCCAAAGGCGGCCCGGCCGCACTGCATGAGCAGTTGGCCCGGGTGGTGGTTGAACTGGTCGGTGTGCATGCTCCGCACGAGCAGCATGTCGTCGGCCACCGAGCCCAGATGGGGCAGCAAGTCCGAAAGCTCCATGCCGCACTGGCCGTGGCGCCGGAAGGTGCGCTTGGTGCCCATCAGCGTGGCGGTGTCTTTCTTCAGGAAAGCGAACCGCACGTTCTTGGTCATCGACTCGGGCATCTTCTGGCCGTTTAGCTCGTTGAGCTTCGGCTTGGGGTCGAACAAGTCGAGCTGGCTGGGCGCGCCGGCCATGAAGATCAGGATGCACGATTTGGCCCGCGGAGCGAAGTGCGGCGGCCGCGGCACGAGCGGCTCGACGCCAGCCGGCAGCGCGGCGTGGGCATGCTGCCGCGCCGAGCACGCCGTCGCCGGCCAAGGCCGCACCCAACGCCGCCAGTCCCAGGCCGCTGGCCGTGCTGGTCAAGAACTCGCGGCGGCACTGGCTGACCGGTTCGGCCAGGGATGGTGTCAATAAGCGGTCGGTGCGCATTGCTCGAGACCCTTCTATTCGCGCGTCAGGAATTCGTCGAGGTTCAGCATCATGCGGGCGGTGGCGGTCCAGGCGGCGGTTTCTTCGCTGCTCGCGCCGCTCGAAGGCGTGCCGGCCGCGGCCTTGGCCTCGTCGGCATGAGCTGCGTACCACTGCCGGCCGGCAGCCAGCAATTCGCCGAACGCGGCCAGCTCGGCGTCGCTCGGCGGCCGGGCAATGCACAGCCGCAGCCCGCGCCAGCCGCTGGCGATCGTCGGCCCAAGGCCCATCGAGCAGCCGCCGGGCCATGGCCCGCGCCGCCTCGGCGAACACCTCGTTGTTCAGGGTCGTCAAGGCTTGCAACGGCGTGTTCGATACCTGCCGCTCGGCACAGGTGGTGTTCGAATCGGGACAGTCGAACGCCGTCAGGTTCGGGTGCGGCGCGGTGCGTTTGAAAAACGTGTACATCCCGCGGCGATAGCGGTCGCCGCCGTCGCTGGTCTTCCACTTGAAGTTGCCGGCGTAGCTCAAGGCCGCGATGTCGGTGGGCAGCGGCGGAAACACGCTTGGCCCGCCGACCTTGTCGGCCAACAAGCCCGAGGTCGCCAGCGCCAGGTCGCGCACGATCTCTCCCTCGACGCGAAAACGGTTCTGGCGGTGCACCAGGTCGTTGAGCGGATCGGCATCGCCCACGTCGCTGCGCTCGGCCGACGACTGGCGGTAGGTGGCCGAGCTGACGACGAGTCGGATCATCTCCTTGCGGCTCCAGCCGTGCGCGGCCAGTTCTTCGGCCAACCAGTCGAGCAGCTCGGGATGGGTGGGCGGCTGGCCGCGAACGCCAAAGTCGCCCGGCGTGCGCACCAGCGGGCGGCCAAACAGGTTGGCCCACAGGCGATTGGCCAGCACCCGCCGCGTTAGCGGATTGGCCGGATCGACCAGCCAGCGAGCCAGGTCCAACCGGTCAGCCGCGCCGGCGCGGCGCGGCGCCAACGGCGGCAGAACTGCCAACGTGCCGGGCGCGACTTCGTCCTCGGGCTGCAGGAAGTCGCCGCGGTGCAGGCGGTGGCTCTTGCGCGGTTCGCTCGTGCGCTGGACGATCGTGCGCACTTTCATCACCGGCCGAGCCGCCAGCCGCTCCTTGAGCTTGCGAGCCTGCTCGGCCAGGTCGGCCGTCTTCTTGTCTCGGCCGGCGAAATAATCGTCGAGCGCCGTTTTCTGCTCGGCCGAACGTTTCGCCGCGGCCACGGCCAGGATGTCGCGAATGTTCTTGGGCACGCCCAACAGCGGATCGCTGCCGGTCGTGGCCATCAGGCGGAACCGCCCCAGCGTGTGCTGCTGCCCATGATTCTGATTGAGCACCAATTGCAACCACGGCTTTTCGCGGCCGGCCAGCGGCTGCTTGAGCACGAACACGATCGCGTGATCCCGGCCCGTCTGCCCGCCGATCGCCCAGCCGGTTGGCTCCTTGCCGTCGATCGCGGCCGCGGGCGGAAAGTCGTTCTGGGCAAAGTCGGCGTCGGCCTGGGCAATTGCCAGGCGATCGGCCTTGTCGAACTGGTCGTTGCTGGCCGCCGAGGCGTGAAACTCGCTGAGCACGAAGTTGCCATGCTCGGTGCGTCCCGGGCCGCGGCCGCCCAGCGAATCGTGCGCGAGCGCCGCGAGCCGGAACCCGGTGACGCCGTCGAGATCCGTTTTGGCCGTGATCGTGATGCGATCGACGTCCGGATTCTTCCCGGTCACCAGCAGCGACCCGTCGGAGAGTTGCTTGATCTCGGCCCCGGCGCTCGATTCGACTTTGACCAGTTCCACCGGGTGAAATGCCAGCGGCCGTTCGCCCCCCTTGGCGAGCTCGGCTTCCCAAGCCGGCAGCCCGGCGAGCAATTCGGCCCGCCGCTTCTCGAGTTTCGGCGCCAGGGCGGCCAGCTTGCGCTCGGCGTCGCTCCGTTCGGCGTTCCAGCGGTCGAGGGCTTCGCCCGCCAGCGGCACTTCGCTTTCGACTTCATCGCCATTGTTGAAAAACGCGAACAGCCGGTAATACTCGTCGTGCGAGATCGGATCGTACTTGTGCGAATGGCACTGGGCGCAGCCGACCGTCAGCCCCAGCCACACGGTGCCGGTCGTGGCGATGCGGTCGAAAATCGCCTCGACGCGGAACTGCTCCTGGTCGGTGCCGCCTTCGGTGTTGGTGAGCGTCTGGCGGTGAAAAGCGGTGGCCAGCCGCTGGCTGGGCCCCGCCCCGTCGAGCAGGTCGCCGGCCAACTGCTCGATCGCAAAACGGTCGAGCGGCATGTCGGCGTTGATCGCCTCGATCACCCAATCGCGAAACCGCCAGGCATCCGGCCGCGGATTGTCTTTCTCGTAGCCGTCGGAGTCGGCATATCGGGCCAGGTCGAGCCAGCGCCGCCCCCAGCGCTCGCCAAAGTGAGGCGACTCGAGCAGCCGCTCGACCAGCCGCTCATACGCCCCCGGCGACGTGTCGTTGACAAAAGCATCGACCTCTTCCGGCTCGAGCGGCAGGCCCACCAGGTCGTACGCCAGCCGCTTGGCCAGCGTGTAACGATCGGCCTCGGGTGCCGGCGACAGGCCGCGGGCTTCGAGCCGGGCCAGCACGAACCGGTCGATCGCGCCTCGCGGCCACGCCGCGTCGCGCACCGCCGGAATCGCCGGACGCACGATCGGCTGAAACGACCAATGGCTCGACTTCGCGTTGCCTGCAGGCCAGGGGGCGCCCGCGTCGATCCAGCCGACGATCGTGGCCACTTCGCCGTCGGACAGCGGCTTGGCCTGCGGCCCGGCGGGCGGCATGCGCTCGTCGTCGTCCGTCGAGCGGATTCGCCGCGCCAGCTCGCTCTCGTCGCTCTTGCCGGCAACCAGCAGGGGCCCCGAGTCGCCCCCCTTCAAGGCCCGGTCGCGCTGGTCCAGCCGCAAGCTCGACTCTTGCTTGTCGGGCCCATGACACTGGAAGCAGTGCTCGGCCAAAATCGGCAGCACCTGGCCAGCAAAGTCGATCGGCTTGGGCTCGACGGCCATGGCCCGCGACGCGACGACCGCCAGGCCCATCGCCGCGGCCAGGCAGACCGCCGCCAGGCGTGCGCTTCGCCCCTTTCGCAACAAGCCGTCCACCATGCCACCCCCAGCCAGCCGAACAGCAGAGACACGGCCCACCCATCAACGCCAGCTAATAGGATAGCCGACCCGCGGCCAGGCGCCAAAAGACCGCCGGCCGGGAGCGTCGTGGCAAGACGTCTGCGAATGGCCAGCGGCAAGCCAGCGAGATCTCAGCGGCGCGAAAAACGCTGGATTGATGGGAGAGTCGAAAAACGATGGGGTGATGCGGCTGTACGGGCTGGCCTTGCCGTTGACGACGTAAAAACGGCGGCAGTGGACAATCGATCCCGCGCACAAGAGTCACGCGACGGTCACCGTATGAGATAGGGATAGTCACTGCGCGGAGAACGTGTGGCGCGTCAGCTCGACTTCTTCCGGGCTGTAGGGGACGTCGTCGAGAAGTGGAGCCGGGTGCTCGAGCAAGTAACGGTCGAAGAAGGCCCGCGTGTAGCTACGGGTAATCTCCATTGCCCGCTTGCGGCTTCGGCGGGTTGCTTCGGTTTGGCCACTTTCCAAAAGCGGTATGTCGCTAAAGCTCTCGTGAACGATTCCAGGCGTGTTGAGCGTGACTTCGTAGCTGCCACCTATCACGCTATCGCAAAATTCTTTCCGCGCGGCGTGCAATTCGGCTTCCAGGTCGCTCCCCGGCGTTTGTAGTAATGCTTGGGCTCGGGCCCACCCATGCAAGGGAACTCTCCGCGCGTAGAGCACCATCATCGGTTGCTCGACGGTGCTGCCGTTGGGCTTCTTGTCGATCGTCATCTTGCGCCCAAACCCGTCGCAGACGATGCCGGCCTTCAACCGATCATCGAGCTGACACGCTCGCGCCGCCACCCGTCCGCCAAACGAATGGCCAAACACTCCGATCCGATCGAGATCGAGACGCTCCTGAAACGGGCTGTGAATCGTGCCGGATTCAAGCTGCACCAACTGGTCGAGCACGAACACCAGGTCTTCGGCGCACCACTGCACGCGCCTGGCGCTCGAAATCGCGAGATTCCTCTGGGGTGCGCTTTGTCCATGACGGCTCGTTGAACAGCGTGACGCGCTCGTCCGGAAAAACCACGGCGAATGCCGTCACGGGATGATCGATCCCGACCACGACGTAGCCGTGACTCGCCAGGTCCTCGCCGAGCATGGTGTAGCCCAGAGAGTTGAATCTCAACCCGTGAGTCAACAGCAGCACGGGGTATTTGGCAGCGCCTGGACTTATCGGCGCGTCGGCGACGGCGTGCGTCCGCGCGGTCGAAAGTCCCTCGTAGGAGTCACCCGCTGCATCGCGGAGCGCATCTGCGCCGACTGCGGCCTGGACCGTCGCGAATCCGGGAATATAGGGTGCGGTCGCATCGGCCCGCGACGGTTCCGCGGGATACCAGACGTGCACCATGACCTCGCGCTTCGCACGTTCATCGGCATCTGGCAGCTTCGAAGCGTCGTCAACCCAGTGGTACGACGTTCTGCCAACCAACAACGGGCCGGTCGGCGCCAGCAACTCGCCCGGCCCCCCAAGCGGCCGCGGCCATAGACGGCCAAAAACGAACCACGCGAGCACGAGCGCGACCGCGGTCAAGCCGATATAGCGAAGCCGCAACCGCACGGGCCACCATTTCATGCTTCTCTTCCCCGGTTAGTCCTCGCCACCACCTGCCGTTGAAGTTGAATCTGTTGGCCGTTTTCATTCTACAGGGTCCACCCATTTTTCGATGTGTCTGGCGAAATCTTGGCCCGCCGCCGAGAAACGCTCGACGAACGCGCAACTCGCCGGGCCCGCCACATCCAGGGCTTCATCAACGCCAGCTAATAGGATAGCCAACTTGCAGGCAAGCGCCAAAAGGCGTGGCCGAGCAGGCGCGTTGCGGCGAAGCGTGCGCCGGTCAGTCGGCGTACGTCCATCCCCAGGCTGAAATCCGATTTTTCGCAAGATTTGGCGGCCAGCGGCAACATATCTAGCGGAACAATACGCACCCGCTGAACCCAATGAGCATTGGCCCGACTGGAGAACGCTCATGAGAGTCCTCTCGCGACCACACATCGTCGTCCTCGTTTTGGTCCTCTTATGCGGCCTCGCGAGCAATTGCCGCCAGGTTTCCGCGGAAGAGACGACGCCGCCATTTCCATCGACGGGCCTCGGCGCAATGCGGCAAATGGTTCGAAGCGTTCAATTCGGGTAACTACGACACCATGCGGCAGATGCACCTGTCGACTGACCCGGAATCGGTTGCCAAGCGCCGCGCACTGCGCGACTATCAGGTTTACCTGATGACGCGCGGCCTCGAGGCCGCCGCCATCGAACAGGCTAGTCCGAACACCATCTCGATCGCAGGGCGCGAGAAACTGAGCAGGAATTGGGTCAACCTGATTGTCCGAGGCTCGACCAAATCTCCATTTTCTATCACCGAGTTCGGCCTTCGTCCCGGCAAGCTTCCGCAGAGCGAGGGCACTGAGCCTCGGCCGACTGAAATCGAGGCCCTCATGGACTTTGACGCGATGTTGACGCGGTTGAGCGACGCAGACGAGTTCTCCGGCGCCGCGCTCGTCGCCAAGGACGGCAAGGTGATCTTCAAGAAGGCCTGGGGCAAAGCCGACCATGTCAGCGGTGCGCTGAATCGAATCGATACAAAGTTCAATCTCGCTTCGGCAGGAAAGATGTTTACCGGTGTCGCGGTGTTGCAATTGGTCGAAGCGAAAAAACTCGCACTCGACGACACGGTCGGACAACACCTTCCGGATTACGCAAACAAGGATGTCCGAGAGCAGGTGACGATTCGCCATCTACTTACGCACACAAGCGGTCTCGGCGAAATGTTCAACGCGCGCTACAAGAACGAGCGCGAACGCCTTCGGTCGGTAAAGGCGTTCGTCAGGTTGTTTGAAAACGACTCACTCCGGTTCAAACCCGGAAGCCGATGGAGCTACAGCAATGCCGGCTACTGTTTGCTCGGCGCGATCGTGGAGAAAGTCTCAGGGGAGAACTATTACGACTATCTCGACAAGCACGTCTTCGGGCCAGCCGGCATGCGCAACACCGGAGCGTTCGAGACGGACAAGCCGATCGACAACCTGGCCATCGGCTTCACGCGTGATGGGGCTGAAACGCCCGAAGAACTACGCGCTCGGCACGACAATCTCAAACTTCACGTCGTGAAGGGGAGTCCGGCCGGAGGCAGCTTTTCGACCGTCGAGGATTTGCACAGGTTTGCCGCGGCTTTGCTCGGCCACACGATACTCGATGCCGACTCCACGAAACTCGCGATGATGCGCCCAGGCAAAGACCGGGCTCGGAGAGGATGCATCTGGATTCGGATTTCAGATCGAGCCCGTGAATGGGCACGCCGTCGTCGGGCATCGCGGGGGATTCCCAGGGATCAGCGCATCGTTTTTTATGTACCCGGATGACGGCTACGTGGTTGCCGTGCTCAGCAACTACGATTCCGTCGCCCCGGTGTTAGCGCTAAGGATGCGCGACTGGATCACGTCAAGCCCGAGGCCAACCAAGCCCGACTAGCGCGGCTTTCGTCGTCCGAATTGCGATTCCGCGCATTGCTTGTGCACAGGTCGGAACGAATTGAACTCGAAGCCAAAATGGTTGGATTCTCAAAGTAAGCGGCAGGACGAATCCGGCGGAACGGCGCGTAAGCCTACCCGTGCCATCGAGCGTTTGAGTTTCCGGCACGCTTTCGCTGTCTCAAAAACCGGGTCGTGATCTCGGAATCATCTCCTTAACCCATGCTCGGCAGAGCTTTTGTGCTTGCCGATTCCGCAATGAAGGCTATCGCCCTGTGGACCTCGACACCGATCTAATACCCACCAAATGGGTCAGTCATCTGAGCAGCACGGGGCAGAATGATCGCCCTCGATCTCGGCAGTCGTCACGTCCCGAGGACCGTCCCACAGGTCGCTTCGACACCGCGCCGTCAAAAGGCTAGCGCAAGACTGGACTAGATTGTTTTAGCCGGATGATGTACGTATCGGCCCGACTTGCGCAATGAGGCCCCGATGGCGAACCAAGCACTGGGCGCAATTCGCGAAGTCGCCGACGCGCGCTTTGGGCAATTACCGAACCTAATCTGTTGGGCTCTTGAGGAACGCTGAGCGATCAGCGGCATCATGGCACGATTGGAGTTTTCGGCAAGCGTCACGCCGGCTGGGTAGGCCGAGCCGCAGACAGAGCCTGCCCCCCCGGGGTCCGGAGTTTGATCCTGTTTGACTCGCTAACGTCAGAAGTCGTGGGCTAGGTTCCCGGCGGGCATTGGGTCCCGGCTAAATCGCGGAAGTGTTCCATATCCCCATCCCCGCGTTCGTTCTGAAAAACCCTTGCGACAAAATTGCTCCCTTGCGCGCGTAACGTCAATTGCGGAAACAGAGCCGCGGACCCGAGTCTATCGCTCCATCCGCTATAGGGAGAAGCTCGCATGAGCACTTCACCGATTGACGTTCTGCCCCAGCTAGTCGGCGAGACACTCCGGCCGCTGCCGAACCTGTCTTCTCTCCATCTGGAGCGGGTCGAGCCGCATCCGTTCGCTCGCTGCGTCAATCCTCACCTGGCAGACTTGTTGGCCAGCTTGTGGCTGGACAAGCGGTTCGTGCGTGGGGAAGGCTGCGAATTGATCGACGATAACGGCCGACATTATCTCGACGGTATCGCCGCGTATGGGGCGCTGCCGTTCGGCTTCAACCCCGCCGAAATCTGGCAGAGCCTGCTGGACGTGCAGCGGAACGGCGAACCGAGCTTCGTGCAACCTGCTCTGCTTGATGCCGCCGGTGAGCTGGCTGAGCGGTTGTTGGCCATTGCTCCGTCGAATCTGCGCTATGTGACCTTCGCGAACAGCGGCACCGAGACGGTTGAGGCTTGTATCAAATTGTGCCGGGTCGCCACCGGCCGCATGGGCATTCTGTCCGCACACAACAGCTTCCACGGCAAAACGCTCGGAGCCCTTTCGGCCACCGGCAATCCGCATTACCAGCAGGGCTTCGGCGCTCCCACTAGTGACTTCCACTCCATCCCGTATGGCGACGTCGAAGCGCTGCGTCATGAGCTGGAAACGCGTCCCGGCTATTACGCCGCCTTCCTGGTCGAGCCGATTCAAGGCGAGGGTGGCGTCGCCGTTCCGCCCGCCGGTTACTTGACGGAAGTGCGTGATCTCTGCACGCGTGCCGACGTCCTTCTGGTCTTGGACGAGACTCAAACGGGTCTTGGACGAACCGGCGAAATGTTCGCCTGCATGTCCGAAGCCGTCCAACCCGACGTAATGGCACTGGCTAAGGCGCTGGGCGGCGGGCTGATGCCGATCGGCGCCATGCTTTGTACCGAGTCAGCCTATACCGCGAGCTTCGCCTTGAGGCATTCTTCTACCTTTGCGGCGAATACGCTGGCGTGCCGGGCTGGATTGGCCACGCTGCGGATGCTGACCAGTGACGACAACGCCCTGGTTCGTCGCGTGGAACGCAATGGATCCCGGCTCAAGGACGGCCTCCTCGAATTGCAACGCCTCTATCCCCGGCTAATCGCCGAGGTGCGCGGGCGGGGCTTCCTGCTGGGGATTCGATTCGCTGGCGACCGGCTGCAGTGGCCCGAGAGCCTGCTGGGCGTGGCTCTCGAACAAGAGTTTTTTACTCCGTTATTTGCAAGCTACATGCTAAACGTCGAAGGGGTCCGCGTCGCTCCAACGCTGAACGGCAAGTCGGTGATCCGCATCGAGCCGGCGCTGACCATGACCTGGCCGCAGTGTGCACGGCTGCTGAGTGCCCTGGAGCGGGCGCTGGCGATGTTTGCGACCGGCGATACCGGTCGCATCCTGGCGTCGATCATCGAAGGCGAACCTCACCCGTTGGTGCGGGCGACTGCTCCGGATAAGCCGTGGGTCCACGTCAAACCTCGCCCTGCCGAGCGTCGCTTTGCCTTTCTGATGCACCCCTTGGACTATGGCAACGCCGTTGATTTCGACTCGTCATTTGCCTACTTGGACGATCATTCGCTGGAAGAGGTGGTCCGAAGGATATCCGGGCTCGTGAAGCCGTTCGTGGTGAGCCATGGCCGAGTGGTCGCGAAAACCGGCGAGACGATTTACGGCGAATTCATCACTTTGCCCAGGACAGCGGAGCAATTCGTGGAGATGCGGAAGGAAGATGCGGCCGACTATGTCCGCGCCGCGCTCCACCTGGCCCGCGACCGAGGTGCAGAGATGGTAGGGCTGGGTGCCTTTACCTCCATCGTCACCCTGGGCGGTCGAGCCGTCAGGGATGAGGGAGTGCCCGTCACCACCGGCAATTCCTACGCTGCGGTCGCCTCGGCCGAGGCTGCTCGCATGGCTGTGGCCCTATCCGAGAATCGCGACGACGGCCCTCTCAACACCGCCATCCTGGGAGCCACTGGTGCGATTGGTCGAGCCATGGCGCTGATGCTGGCCGAAGACGTGGGCCGGCTTACGCTGGTCGGCAATCCCAATTCATCGCGCAGCCATGTCCGCGAACGATTGTTGGCACGAGCCGCCGACCTGGTTGATTTCATCGCTGCACGCCATGCAGAGGGCATGAGCTTCAAACCACATACCCTCGCTGCCAGGCTGCTTACTTGTCTGCCGTGCCCCAGGGAAAAAGCGATCGCCCAGCTCGAACGCACCGGCTGGCTGGTTCTGACGCAGGAGACGAAGTCGGCCGTGCGAGGAGCCCGACTGGTTATCACGGCGACCAGCGACGCCGGCACTTTGATCGGACCGGAAGACCTTCAGCAACACGCCGTCGTCTGCGACGTGTCGCGGCCCGCCAACGTGAGCCGACAAGTCACAGTCGCCCGGCCCGACGTCCTCGTCATCGACGGGGGCATTATCGCGGTCCCGGACGGTTCAGTCCTGAGTCAGTTTGGGCTTGGCCCCGGCTTGGTTTACGCCTGCATGGCGGAAACGATGATGCTCACTCTGGCCGGACACCTGCGCAATACCAGCATCGGAACGGACTTGTCGCCCGAAACCCTGCACCTGCTGCGATCGCTCGCGGACCAGTATGGCTTCGAAGTCGCTCGGCTGCGCAGCTTTGGGCAGCCGGTGGAGCGATCCGAAGACCCGGCGGGTACCCCGCGCTCGCTTAACCTCAACAGGTGACCATGGATCCGATTGCAGGCCTCTACGAGTCGATCGACGCCGTCCCCATGGACGAGTGGGACGAAGTTTGTCGCACCACGCCGACTTGCTTCTTGGAGCCCGAATTCCTGCGGGCCCTTGAGCGGACGCTGCCAGAGCCGGCCCGCATGTTTCACGCACTTATTCGTGCATGCGACGGCAGGCCGGCCGCCTGCGCTAGCCTGTGCCTGTACCCGGTCGATTTGCTTTCATTGGCAAGCCCAGCCATTCGCGACAGGGCCGCCTGGCTGGGGAGACTGGTTCCAAGCCTGACCCAAGTCAAGATTCTGATGTGTGGTCTGCCGTTCTCAGCGGGCCAAAGCCATCTGGCCTTCGCGCCGCGTGCCGATCGGCCGCGCATCCTGGAACAACTCGATTTGTTGATGCAGCAGCTGGCCCGGCGCGAGGGTGCACGACTCATCGTGTTCAAGGAGTTTGGTGAGAAGGAGCGTTCCGACATGGACGATCTGCTAGGGCGGGGCTACGTCCGCGTCGATTCTCCCCCGATGTACGAGATGGAGGCAACTTTCGCTTGCTTCGAGGAATATCTTGCCGCATTGAAGGCCCATTACCGGACCAACATCAAACGAGCGCAGCGAAAGTTCGCCACCGCTGGCTGCCGACTCGTGCGTCTGACGAGCCTCGGCGATATTCGACGCGTCTACACGCCAGAGGTCCATCGACTCTACGAAGCGGTCGTGACGAATTCGGAGACGAGACTCGAAGTGCTGTCGCATCACTTCTTTCTCGAGCTGGCTCGGCAATTACCCGGTCAGGTGGCCCTGACCGTGGCCTACCGGGAAGACCACTTGATCGGCTTCACCTGGGAACTGGTCGATGGGCCGGTCTATCACTTCCTGTTCATGGGAGTCGATTACAGTCAGAGCACCGAGACGTATCTCTATTTCAACCTGGTTTATCAGGCAATGGATCACGCCTTCCGATCCGGTGCGAGTCATACACGTGGGCCAGACGGCCGATGAATTCAAGAGCCTGCTCGGCTGCACCGGCGACCGCCGCTATATCTATGGCCGGGGCGTGGGGCCAGCCTTCTCCTGGATTCTGCGACAGGCTTCCGGCCTGCTGTTTCCGACCCGACCGGATCTGGCGCCCCACAACGTGTTCAAGGTCGCGGTGGAGGCGAGCGGCCCGAAGCAACTGTGCGGCTAGCGACCGGTTATTGTGATCGGGACCTGGGCCCGCCACATCCAGGGCCCTAGTCGCCCTGCGCCGGGCCGATGTCGTCCGGCTGCACGCACTGGCTGAGCACGACCAGTGGATCGGCTCGATTCGGTCACCCGCTGCGGCCGGCGGGCCGTCTTCATGAGATGCTCCGCCAACAGCCCCGTCAGCCGCTTGACCGTCGCGGCGTTGGCCGGGTCGTCGGCCACGTTACGCATTTCGCCCGGGTCGGCCGCCAGATCGTAAAGCCGCAACTGGTCGGGCACCAGGGGCCGGTCCGTGTCGTAGCCGTCGGTGCGCCGCCGACGGCCGCGCTCGTACACCAGCTTCCACCGCTCGTCGCGGACCATGGCCTCGTCGTTCTGCGCGTACTCGACGAACACCCGCTGGCGGTGCTTCGCCGTACGCCCCTCGGCCACCGCCACCAGGCTGCGGCCATCGAGCGGGCCGGTGGCCGAAACGCCCGTCCACTCGAACAGGGTCGGCGCCAGGTCGACGAGCTCGACCAGGGCCGGCGTCCGCGACTTCGGCGGAATCGTGCCGGGCAGTCGCATTACCAGCGGCACGCGAATCGCCTCCTCAAAGCTGGAGTGCTTTTCGATACGGCCGTGCTGGCCGAGGAAATAGCCGTGGTCGCTCAAGTAGACCACCAGCGTGTCGTCGTCATGGCCCGACTTCGTTAGCGCATCGAGCACCCGGCCGACGCAGGCGTCCATGTACTCGACCGACGTGTAATACGCCGCCGCGATGCCGCGCTTCTCGCCTTCCGTCAAGTCGCGAAACTCGGCCGGAATCTGGTCGTCGTCCTCGGGCCCCGGCTTGGGCGCGGTGAACTCCGCGGCAGCGTGCCGCCCGCGATACTCCACCGGAAAGCGAAACGGCGAGTGCGGCTCGTAGAAGCTGACCAGCAGGAAGAACGGTTTCGCGGCGCGGCGGCCAGGTAGTCGGCCGCCTGCTGGGCGAAGTAGCTGGCGTCCATCTGCGCATCGACCTGGCCCACGGGCCGGCATTCGCTGTTGAGCCAGACCCGCGCCGGATCCTTGAACGGATGCCACGGCGGCTGAACCGCCACGCCCGCCGGCAGCTCGGCCGCCGGCTGCGCCTTGAGCCAGGCGTGATACTGGGGCATGTCGATCCGCAGGTCGAAGCCGTGCTTCAACGGGCTGTTGAAGTGCATCTTGCCGATGGCCGCCGTGTCGAAGCCCGCGGCCGCCAGCGCCCCGGCCATCGTCGGCGCGTCGGCCGGCAGGGCGGTTTGCAACTGCGTCACGCCGATCGAACGCGGATAGCGGCCGGTCAAGAACGACTGGCGCGAGGCCGTGCAGACCGGCGAATTGCAATAGGCCCCCTCGAACACCACGCCCCCGGCGGCCAGCCGATCGAGGTTGGGCGTCCGCACCAGCCGGTTTCCATAGCGCCGATCACGTACGGCGCGTGATCGTCGGAGCAAATCACCAGCACGTTCGGCCGCCGCGCCGCATCCGCCGCCCGGGCCAGCGCGGCGCCAGCCAGCAGACAGGCCAGGGCCAGCAGGAGGCCGCAGGCGGGAGGCCCGAGGCCGGAGGGACGCAGGGCAGAGGCTGTGGGCGGTAGACTGTGGGCTGTGGGAGAGAATCGGTCGCCGACGACGAGCCTAGCGCGCATCATTACCGAATCCCCAGAAACCAATCCCGTCATCAGCGAGTCACAGCTCTCTTCTTCTTCTTCTTCTTCTTCTTCTTCTTACCTACAGCCTACAGCCCACAGCCTCTATTCAATCACCCGCTTGAGCAGAATTCCCTTCTCATAATTATGATCGTGTCCCGGCTCGAAGCCGACGGGAATCGTGCGGTCGTAGATATAGAAAGCCCGATGCCGCGTGATTTCGCCCGAGTCGGCCCCCAATTCCTGTCCAAGCTGATACCCATCCGGATGCCCCGCATCGACCCCGCCCGAATTCGGCGTCACCTCGAAATACCCGACCGTGATCCACACCGCATAGACGTTGGAGCGCGTGGTGACGACGCTGCCGAGGCGTTGCAGGTTGTTGTAGCGGAAGTAGGAATTGCGAGTCGGATCATCTGACATGCTAGCAGAAGCGGAAGTGTAAGTGAACAATGGCTGATCGTTGGCCGGATTATTCGTGTCCGGATTCGACGCGCGCAATAACGTGACGTCGATCGCTTTTCGCGTGCTAAGATTCTGGGACTGTTCGGCGATAGCAGCGGACGCGCCAGAGAATGAGCGAAACGGGTTCGCGATGAGTGTCGGCCATGAGCCAAGTGTCGCGCCACCTTGCTGTCGGCTCGCGAACGACAATTGGCCAGCTGACAGCACGGCCGCTCAAAATTGCATTCCATACGCTGGACGTCGAATTCGAAGCATTGTCGCTAGGAATGGTGTTGATGTTGATGCGGCCAGGGTCACGGTAGTTCGAGACCTTGTTGAAAGGTGGATGGAAAAGAGAGAACGACGCTTGCTCATTGTGAAGTGTGGTCGAGAACGTCTGCGGATTGAGCTCGGTTTCGGTGCCTACGAACGGCGAGGGCACTTGCACGTATTCAAGGATTCCGTAGAGGCGCGGATCAGTCGTCGCCGGAGGGTTGCCTGCCGTCGGGGCGACCGACTGAAACAAGTCCCAGAGATGCCCGCTATACGGCAATGGCGGAAGGTTGGTGACACCGCTATAAATTCCCCCCTGCGGTGCCGACGGATTGCCGCTGTTCACTTCGAACGGGCTGTAGTCGGCCAACACCCTCGACGACCGGCTCTTCGGCACCTGCATCAACTCGAGCGGACTGACGAACGGGCGGTTATTCCAGTTGAACCACGGAAAGGGCTGCGTCCCGTTTAGCGAGTTCGGGGCACCTGCGTACGCCGGCACTGGGGCTGTTGACTGCTTGTATGCGGTGCCGGTGCTGTAATCGCCGTAGTTCGTATTGAGATACCCGAGCGAATGCTGCAAGACAAAGTCGAAGTTGTGCGTTGCCGAACCTGCCACGGCTGCCCGAATGGGCGTGACGGCCGACTCGCGGCGCCAGAGGTTGTTGTTGTAGTTATTGTCGGTATCGCCGCGCTGGAAGGAAGCAATGCCGGTCGTGTTCGTTCCGTCCGAATCGCCGGGGGCGTTCGTGGCGCCGTTGAACACCGTCAGGGCAACGGGCATCGTGTCAACTGTCAGATATGGATTCGTCGTCAGGTTCCAGGCGACCAGCGGGTTGGCCAGCCGCTGCAAGTGGATGTAACGAAAACTCGGGGTCGTGCCCGAAAGGTTGACGCCCGTCAAGACGGTGTTGCTCTGGTCGATCGGTGTGTCAAATGCCGGCGAGTATGCCCCTTCGGGGTACATCGCGCTGGGCGGGTTCCATGTCGCGCCAGCGGTTGCGATCGAATCATAACCAAGCACCGGCTCCGAAACGGAAATCGAATCGGGCTGCCCCGTAGCCGGAGTCGCGGTTTGATCCAGCCTGCGGTTGATCACGACCGCGACCGGGTTTTGGATGTCCGTCGCCGAAGGCTCCGTGGGCGTTTTTCCGTTGTTTTTGATCTGCACTTGGCCCTGGTTGGTTGCGTTTAGGTTTGGGGTCAATACGATTTGCCGAACTCCTGTCGAATTTCCGTCTTGAGCCAAGCCGCCCGCGTCTGCAAGCGCCCAACCGTGTTCACGAAGGTCGGCGGTGCGGCAATGTTGAGCCCTGCCTGACCAGCGGAGCCGACAACCGCGTAGCGGCCAGGCAGCAATGGTGCCATCGTCGCAAAGGTGGTGAAGTAGGGTTGCCCGTCATTCGCGATCGCCGCAATGTTCGGGGCCGACGCCGTGAAGTACACGCTCCGCTCGATGTTACCCATTGGCAGTTGATTTGCCGCTACGGGATCATCCGGGTCATATGGCTGGCCATTGGGCGCGTTCCCCGGCTTGACGATCAACAGCCGCCACACGGGCGAGTTGCCGGCGAGCGACGTCATGTTGAGGTGCACGCCAGTGGCGGCATTGGTACTCGTGTTGATGGTGTAAAACTCGCCGGGAGCCTCCGTGGCCGCGGGTGTGCCGTTCGTGTTCGACAAGTACGTTGGCCACGGGTTGTACAGCTCAACGAAAAGCGAACCCCTCGGCCGCAGCCGCTGGTCGAACGTCGGGTCCTTGTTCATCGCCATGGGCTGTTAACACGTGTGGCCCTGACGTTGCCTGAAGCTATCGGTCGGCAGGTCCTCCGTCCGCCGATCGTGGAATGCCAGCGTCTCGGTGATCAGCAACTCGGGTCGTTCGCAGCCCCAGACCAGCCGCCGGTCGGGTTCGTCGCGTCGTCACTCGACCCAAGCTCGCCGTCAACGCTCCAGCCGTTGAATGGGTTCACGTCGTATTCGAACGGCGTCATGATCGAATCGCGGATCGCGAAAATCGACGACGTTGACGGCCCACTGAGCGATTGCCCGGGCCGTCTCTTCCGACGGACTTGGTCCCGCGATACCACCCTCGCCGTCAATCAGCAGCGTTGCACCGCTGTCTTTCAACACCATCATCATCACGTAAAGATGGCGGGCAAAGAGGTGCCTGGCCAAGAGATAGTCGTTCGCGGTCGTTCCGCCGCTGGGGCTCACGGCCATGCCGTTGGTCAGGTTCGGGGCGGCGGATTGAAACGACGTTGGGGCGTTGCTCGTGCTCTGCCAGATCACGGTTTCGCTTTCGCCCGGCTCATCGACGACATAGTTGTTGTTGTCGTCGCGGCCATTGCCGAATGGGCGGTTCAGGTCGAAACGCTGCCCGGCGATCACCTCGGGCGGCAGCATCTTCTGGATTTCCAGCGCCAGGTTGCTGCCGGTGTACACGCCCTGCATGCGAATCTTCAGCATGTCCACGAAGTTCAGCGACACCATCGGCAGGCTTGCCGTGTTCGCCGCATTGATCAAATCTCGCGTCGGCAAGATATTCGGACTCGGCAAATCGTAACTGTCGGTCGTGAGCAAATTTCGCAGCAAGTACGTGTTTGTCGGATCGACGATGCTGCGAAGCCGATCGGGCAACGACGTGGCGTCGATGTCGTAGGGCCGCAGCAACCGCTCCAGCTCGGCCGCGGTGAACGGGGCATCCGCAGCGGTCGTCGCCGTGCGTGGGAGCACTCGGCGACAGCGACGAACGAACCGCGCGGCGGCTGAGGTTGATTTCGTATGGATCGTCGATCGTGTCGGTGAGCGTGCCCATGGAGTACATCAGGGGCATGCCGCGAAGATCGAGAGCCAACGTGCCGCGTCCCCAGATGTCGGGCGGCGTGCCAAACGCCGACAGCGTCGTCGTCGTCGTGGGCGGATACTCGAATTGCTTGATCGCGCTCAGCGGATCGTCAGCCTGCGTCAGGCCCGGATAAGGAGCCGTCGCCGCACCTATCGTATACGTCGCCGAGTTCAAAGTGGTATTCGCTTCGGAATACCGAGCCTGAAACAAGACGGCAACTGCGTCGTGCTGATCCCGTAAGTGCTTCCGGGAGGGGACAGGTAAATCTCTGCCGGCCCGTAGCCTTGTCCCGGAAGGACCGTCGGCACGGTTCCCGATGCATAGTAGTTGGCTGGAATGGTCGATGCCGGCGTATAACCGCTGATCTGCGCCACGTTGCCGTGAGCGTTCACGTTAATCCGGCCATCGAGATCGAGCACCAACGGCGCGGCCAGCACCTTGAATTGCCGCCCATCGGGCGCCGTCTGCACCGGCATGCCCACGTCGATCCACACGCTGTCGGGAATTCCGTCGCCGTCATTGTCGACGTCCCACGGGCCGTTGACGGCATCGAACGAGCCAGCGGGGTTGCTGCCGGTGAAGTTCGGATGATCCGGCGTGATGTTCGACGCAGCCCCCTGGATCGTAAAGGGCCCCATCGGACGCAACATTGCCTGCGCGCGACCTGCGCACTCCATTGGGTCGCTTGCCCCTTCCACCACGCGATCAAATCGGGCCGGTGCAGCGAAGGGGTGATCGCGGACGGAGTGGTGACCGTCGGATTGATCGGCATCTGGGCCAGCAACATGTTCTGCAGATCCCAGGCGTCGTAGTCTTCGTCCGCCCCACCGATGCCGCCGAAAAACGTGTACGGGCTGTTCGGCTGAAAGTACCGGGCGTTGGGCAGCAGGGCGTAATAGTTGCTGTTGCTGTCCTTGCGCCGAGAAGGGTCTGGCCCGCGCCCGTCACATTCGTGTTGAACCCAAAGCCCGTGCCGTTGAAAGGGCGGCCATTGATGACGAAGTTACCGGTGATGGCCGGCACTGTGGCCTCGCCGGAGTTGTAAGCGTTGTAGCCGTCGAAGGCCAGAATGCGAATCGTATAGATGAAGGTGCCGCTATTGTAACCCCAGCCGACGATCCGCGTGCTGTAGTTCGCAGCCGGGCCGTCGATCATCGTCAGCACGCAGCCGTTGAAGTAACCCGGCGTCTGAACTTGTGCCGGAACTGTGGCTGTCGGCGTTAGCGTCGGAAACTGATAGTACCCACTCGGGCCTAAAGCCGGATTCAAGAGGTTGGAAAGCGCCGTGCACTGCAGGTCGATGAGCTGCGTCGGGCCGCTTGGACTGGCTGTCGACGACACGAAATACGCCGTACTTACCGTCCCCTTCACGCCGTCGGTGCCGTACATGTCGTTGAGCAGGCTGTGATAGGCAATCGACGAGATGGCCGTCGATTGCGTTCCGGCCACCGGCTGCGGCGCGACGTCGCGGACGATCTGGGCGAAAACGCTGTCGAGCTGCTTGCGGTAGTCGTCGCCGTGCTGCTCGACCCGGCTTTCGGCTCGCAAGGCCCGGCGATGCTGCCCGGCAATCAAAACGAACGTCACGCCGATCAGGGCAAACAGCGCCAACATGCTCAGCACCACCAGCAGCAGCACGCCCCGCCGCGAGGCACCCGGCCGTCGAACTGTAGCCGGCCTCTGTGAGGCCGCCGGCCGCTCAGGGCTTCCGGGGTCGCAGACCCCGGCTACAGGATTTCCCTTGTGCCACTGGCTCTGCCATGCTCAACCAACGTGTGCCACTGGCTCTGCCAGTGCCGAACCCTAGTGACGGAGGAACTCTCTGAAAGGCACTGGCGTAGCCAGTGGCACACTGCAGCCGGCCTCCGTGAGGCCGCCGTCCGCTCAGGGCGTCCGGGGTCGCGGACCCCGGCTACAGGATTTCCCGTGTGCCACTGGCTCTGCCAGTGCCGAACCCTAGTGACGGAGGAACTCTCTGAAAGGCACTGGCGTAGCCAGTGGCACACAGGGGCCGGCGGGCTGGCATCTCGGCAAGGGCTGCCCGCGCGTTGCGGGGCGGAGCCGCAGCGAAGCGGTTCAGGCAAACGTGACATCTCGTACCTCTCGTTCCTCTCGCGCCGAGCCGCCGCCCCTTGGCGGTCTCGTCGCAGACCCTTTGCCCCATCCGCGTTCGACTTCAGGGAATCTCCAGCCGCATTTTCTTTTCGTAAACGGCGATGACGTTGTCGATCACCCAGACAGACGGCGTGGAAATCAGGCTCGCCGGCCAGTCGCGTCCGGACACCGTGATGAACTGGTGCTGGTAGCCGTACGTCCCGTCGGCCGGCGCGGCTTTGTCCGCCGACAAAACGCGATACCAGTAGCTGTATTGATAGTTGGGCGACGCAGCCAGCCTGCCGGCCAGCATGATCCATTGCCCAGGTCGGGCCAGCTTATTCTCAGGTACACCACTGACCCTCAGCACCAGTTCCGCATTCCAGGCAGGTGGTGTAGGCATCGGCAGCGGTAAGGTTGCGGAAAGAATTCGCTCCGACGGAGAGTTGACCGGGTCGCTCAAGTCGCGCTTATAGATCACGGCCACCGATACGGTCACCTCACTGCTCAAGGCCGAGGAAGTCGGATCGGTGACTACTGTCGCGATCCACGAATAATTTCCTTCAGAAGCACGCTTCTCTGGCGCTGTTGTTGGTCGGTACGGGGGCGACTTCGGTGATCGGCGGTTGGCCAACCGGAAATGTGAGCTGGAACGGCGGAAAATCCTGGCCTTGCGGCGTCGGCGTTAGCGTCAAATCGGCGGCGCAGCGGAAGATCGGGTCCGCCAGTACGGCGCTCGATGCGGGGGCGACATAGATGCGCGTGCAGAAACGGAGTCGTGGGTCCCGGCAAGGGGCTGTTGGGCATGTAGGGAAATCGCGGCCCGTACGGGTTGTTCGCGAAGTAACCGAGCGGGTCAATCACGGCTGCCGGCGCCATCGAGCCGGTGGCCGCCAAGCGGATATTGAAGCTGTTGGGCGGACCGGGCGTATACGCATTCTGAGCCGGGGTGCCGTACTGCCACATCGTCGGATTGAGGTACCCGCGAATCTGCAGATCGCGAAACGCGCCGCGGCCGACCATGCTGGCGTAGTCGAGCTTGACGGCCTGCATGATCTCGAGGCGTCCGGCCGGGATCAGCGCGGCGATCGACAACAGCCCGACGGCCAAAATGCCCATCGAGATCAGCACCTCCAACAGCGTGATCCCGCGCCGGCCCCTGCGAGCACGAGCGTCGAAACGCGATAGCATGCCACGCGCCATGTTCACCGTCCTCCCGTGCTCTGGCCCTGCTGGGCGAATCGGCGGATCGTCATCAAAGGAGTCGGTTGCGTCGAATCGTAGCGGCTAAGTTCTGTCACGGACACGTGTCCCGTTTGATAGTCAACCTTTACCCAGAAGTTCTGTAGATACCTGGTTTCTTGGGACGTCGTCGGTATCGCATTCAAGTCATTGTTGTTGTTCACGTCCGGCATCAGCTCGCGGCGGCCGATCAGCAGAAGCATGGGTCCGATCGGATGCGTCCTCGCCGTTGTATCCATGGCTTCGTAATCGATCGAGCCGTTCGGCGAGAACGTGAAATAGGGGTCGTATGGCGCGTAGTCGGGCGCCCAGAGGGTGAGCGTTCCCAGTCCAGGATTGGAGGTAGAGGCCGCGGAATTGTAGATGTCGACGACCGTGCCTTCGGGCAGTTGCAGCGGCGCGGCTGATGACTGCGCACCGGCTGGCGAATGATCTGAAAGGGCACGCCATTGCCATAGCCGGCCGGCAGATTGATCGGGTTGCCGTTGGTCGTGGCGAGTTGCCAGGGGTTGGAGGAGCTGGGCGCCGTCGAGATCGTTTGTCCGTAGGAGACACCGCTGACACTGGAAATCACGTACGTCATTCCATGATAGCCAAGCGTCACGGTGTCGCCGACGCGAACCAGGTTCTGCCATTGCGTGTCAACACTGTTCAAGAAACCGGTAATCTGGCCGCTGGGTGATACTAGCATCATTGAAGTTGGTGTATCACCCGAATAGGGCGGTGGCACTTCGACATAGGTGAGCCGCATGGCAAAGGGCAAGCCGTTGAATCGCTCGAAGCGAACTCCGACCGGACGGCCCGTCTGGATGGCCCGCGACCGGGCGCCTTGGATGAAGCTGGCGACCAGCCGGCTGGCTTCGCGCAGGCGGCGGTTTTCCAGCGCCGGCGCCATGATCGGAATCGCGGCGGCCGTGACCATCAGCAGGATCGTGATCACGACCAACAGCTCGATCAGCGTAAAGCCGTAGCGAACGCACTGTGCGCGTGCGGAGTCGTGTCGAATCGCGATGAAATTGATGAGAGATGCCATGGCCGCTACCTCAATCCCGGTCAGATGATTGTGGATATTGTCGACCCAGCCGCCCGACTCCGATGGGTCATTGCGAGCAGCTCCCGAGCAGCGTGTTTTTCCCAGTGACGTTGTCGACCTGGGGTGCGAACGGGTTCATTGAGAATGGCCCGTTTGTGGCGGGCAAACATGCCGTATCCTTTATCAGGACCCGCTGAATAGATAAGTGGGTAGGTCGCGAAGGTCGGCGGCAATGTTATCAACCCGGACGGCAGCGATGGAGGATATTGTTTGATCGGATCAAGCGGGTCGGGTCCTAAAATCGCCACCGTGCCCGAGAACGATGGCGACCGATGCGGGCGGCGGTCGCAGCGAGGCTTAGCGTGCCGGCACTGTAGTTCGTAATGCGGGCGGTTTTGCTGAGATCGAACGGGTTTCCAGTTGTAGTCGTGTCGATTTCAATAACCGCGCCGCCAATGTATACACCAGGATCGCTGCTCAGCCCCGGCCCAGTGATGTTGATGGTCCCAGAGCCACTGGCGTTCGCCTGAAAGAGAACTTGCAGTTCAGAGGACTGGAAGCCCGGTGCCCAGCGGAGGAACTTGATAGGCTTCCCCCAGGCGTCGACGAACTCCGGAATGCTATCGCCATCGGTGTCTTGGATATCCGACGGTCGGAATACCTCGCGAGCATCGCCTTCTTCTGCAAGAGCAGCCATCACGATTAGGTACAAGCATTCTGCGCCCTGCATAATCGTCTGTGGGCGTAAGTCGATTTGATTTTCTCGCGGCCTGGACATGTCGCAGATACGTTTGAGAAACGGACGGCCTGGCAATTGGGGTGCTGCTAGGAAGGACTGGGGGTTGTTGCTGGCTGCGTTGAACGTTATGGGGGCAACCGGCACGTTCGTCACATCCTTCCAGCGATCCGGCAATTCCATCCGCATCAAATCGCGGAGTGCGTACATCTTCAGAAGGGCGACGTTGAGCTTCCAAGCCTTGTAGTTCGTCGCATTCGTCGTGTCAGGGGCCGGAATCGACACGGGCACGCGCCGCGTGCGGTACTGCTCCCAGCGGTTCTTGATGATGGCGTCGAGCTTGGCGATGAGCTGCCTGGTCTTGGCTTCCTTGGCGGTCTCCTGCGCCGAATAAACGGCAATCCCCAGCATCGAGGCCATCAGCGCGATGATCGAAATCGTGATCAACAACTCGATCAACGTGAAGCCGCCCCGGGCGGCGCCAGAGCGACGGGTAACGCAAGTTGGCATCATGGTATGGCGTCTCCCAGGCGCGCCTTGGTGGCAAAGTTCGCCAGGTTGTCGTTGTCCGCCAGGTTCGTCAGGTCGTAGTTCAGGCCGGTCGGATAGAGGCGGCCCGTGGTCACGGTGGTCCCGCCGTACTTGCCATCCAGGCCGGCGGAGAGGATTTGGAACGAGTCGTAGTTCGCCCAGTTCTCGGTGGCGTCCGCCGTGATGTTGTTATTTGCGTCGAACCAGTATGGCTCGGCCACGCCCGCATTGGTGAAGATTTGCACGGCGCCTGTTGAGTTGAATGAATTCGGCATTAGCGAAATCGTCCCGCCGCTGTTTTGAATGCTGCCGAAGCTCGAAGTCGTTGTCATGCCGCTTATCGTGGTAATTCCCGGATCCCAGTAGAGGTAAGGAGCCGCATTGGATTTCGGCGGTGTCGTGCCCACGGGGAAATAAGAGGCAACGGGGACCACGGTTAACCCGGACGGGAGTTGACCCACCATCATCCTCGGACTGATGTACGGCGTCGCGCCTGCGGCGGAGGGAACTTGGTATAGCCGCGTCTTGTCAAAATTGAACAAGGGCGTCACGCTCGCCTTGACGTTGGGGTTCGGGACCATACCTCCGACGATTTGCGTGCCAGCCGGGGTGATGAACGGATTCTGCGGATCGGCGCTGAAACCTTGCAGCCAAAACACGAGAGCTTGATCCGGACGAAAGTTGTTCGAAGGACCTGACGGGTCGTAGACTCCGGCAAGCTGCAAGTCGTTCTGCAAACTACGTCAAGTTGTACCGCGGGAACACCCGCGCGATGTGCGATTGCAACGCCTGGTTGGACGCGGGATTCGTCAAATTGCACGGCGGATACGACCCATACTTCTCGCGATACGCCTTCAGCGCCATGTCGATTTGATCGACTTCGGCCTTGATGCGCGCCTGCTTGGCCGTGTCGAGCGCCGCATCGCGCCGTAGGTGCCCAGGCTGGCCAGCACGGCGATGATCGAGATCACGACCAATAGTTCGGTCAGGGTGAAGCCCGCGCGGGCGGCGGGGCGACGCTCGGTCGCGCGGGGGGCGAACGGGTGGGCTGGCTGCATGGCTTTGGCGTCCTGTGTTAAGGTACCGGTCGTTTTGGCGGCGCCGCGCTTCCCGCGGGCGCTCGCCGGGCGATTGGGCCCCGGGCGGCGGTCCCGCGGCATGATTCCGCCGCGGAACGTCCCCAAGGCAACACCCCCGGGCTGACGGCCCGGAGGCTCGCCATCGGGCGGCGCGCACGGCGGTGCGTGTTACTTGCTCAAATCGGTGATCAGCTTTACCAGGGGCATGAACAGCGCGATGACGATGAAACCGACGGCACCGCCCAGCACGATGATCAACAAGGGCTCCATCAGGCTGACCAGGCTTTCGGTCAGCACCGACACTTCTTCGTCGAAGGTGTCGGCCACCTTGTAGAGCATCGTATCGAGCTCGCCCGTCTCCTCGCCGACGTCGACCATGTTGACCGTCAGGTCGTCGACGACGCGCGAATTCATACGGCCCATGTACAACAACAGCCCGACCGGCCCGGCAATGAAGAAGAACCAGAAGAATGCGCAGAGAGGATGAAAACGCATCTTGGAGTTTTCTTTCATCGGCTTGGCGATGCTTTCGCCCTCGCGAATCGACTCCGAGATTTTTCCAAACAGATGTTCGAACACCGCGTTGCCGGCCGTCTCGCGCGTGATGTTCGAGCGCCTCGAGAATCGGCACGCCGCTGGACACCAGCGTGCCCAGCGTGCGGGTCGTGCGGGCCAGGATGTTCTTTTCGACCAGCGGCCCGAAGATCGGCATCTTGAGCATGAACATGTCCCAGCCGACGCGGCCGGCCTTGAACTTGCGAATCAGCTTGATGAACAGCAACAGCACCACGGGGATGCCGGGAATCAGGTACCAGTAGTTGACCGCCAGGTTCGAAATCGCGATCAGCACGAGCGTCATCGGCGGCAGCTCGGTGTCGAAATCCTTGAAGATCTTTTCGAACGAGGGCACGATCTTGATCATGATGAACGTCAAGATGCCCACGGCCACCGAGACGACGACGACCGGGTAGACCATCGCGCCCTTGATCTTGCGTTTGAGCGACTGGGACCGCTCCTGGAACTCGGCCAGGCGCTGCAGAATGATTTCCAGCGCACCGCCCGCCTCGCCGGCCTTGATCATGTTGACGTACAGGCGGTCGAAGGCCTTGGGGCCTTGGCCATGGCCTCGGAGAGGGTGGACCCGCCCTCGATCTCGTCGCAGACGTCCATCAGGCTGTTCTTGAGCGGCCCGGCTTGGCACTGCGCCTCGAGAATCCGCAGGCTGCGCAAGATCGGCAAACCGGCGTCCTGCAGGATCGAGAGCTGGCGGGTGAAGGTGGTCAGCACCTTGCTGTTGACGCCGCCGATGGCGAACGCGCGCTTGCGGCCGCCCTTGGCCTTGTCGGCCGCGGCCTTCTTGCGGCTTTCTTGACGGCGATCTTGGTGACGAAGTACCCCATCTGGCGGATCGTTGCCTGGGCTTCTTCCTCGCTGGTCGCCTCGATGACGTCCTTGATCTCCTGGCCGGTGGAGTCCATGGCCTCGAATTGATAGGTTGGCATCGTCGATGTCCTTCGCCTGAATGGTTCCCGCTTGCCCGGGGAAGCTTGGTGTACGGTTTATCGGTGTACGGTTCGCGTATGCGGTTGTCTTGCGTGGTCGCGGCGCGATCGGATGATTATGCGTCGAGCACGGTTTCGCGGATCACTTCGTCGAGCGTGGTCAGGCCGTCGTAGGCGGCCGTTCATGCCCGCGTCGCGCAGGGTGACCATGCCGTAGCTGCGGGCCGCGTCGCGCAGCTCGTCGCGCGAGGCGTTGTGCATGATCAGGTCGCGGAGATCGTCGTTCATGATCATCAGCTCGAACAGGCCCACGCGCCCCTTGTAGCCGGTGTTGTTGCAGGCGTCGCAGCCTTTGCCGCGATAGAACGTCTTGCCGGCCACGTCGGCGGCCGTGAGGTCCAGATCCTGCAGCATTTCGGTCGATGGGCACGGACTCTTCGCGGCACTGCGTGCAGATCGCGCCGCACCAGCCGCTGGGCCAGGATGGCCTCGACCGTGGCCGTGATCAAGAACGGCGCGATGCCCATGTCGCGCAGCCGCGTGACCGTGCTGGGCGCGTCGTTGGTGTGCAGCGTGCTGAACACGATGTGGCCGGTGAGCGAGGCCTGGATGGCGATTTCGGCCGTCTCCAGGTCGCGGATTTCGCCCACCAGGATCTTGTCGGGGTCCTGCCGCAGGATGGCCCGCAGGCACTGGGCGAACGTGTTGCCGATCGAGCTGTCGATGGGCACCTGGATGATGCCGTCGATGTCGTACTCGATGGGGTCCTCGGTCGTGATCAGCTTGTCTTCGATCTTGTTCAGCTCGCTGAGCGCCGAGTAGAGCGTGGTGGTCTTGCCCGAGCCGGTGGGCCCGGTGACCAGGATGATGCCGTTGGGCTTGTGCATCACCTCGCGGAAGCCCTTGAGCGTCGGCTGCGTCCATGCCCACCTTGGCCAGGTCGAGCGAGACGACCGAGCGGTCGAGCACCCGCATGACGACGCTTTCGCCGAACATCGTGGGCAGCACGCTGACGCGCAGGTCGACCGGGTGGCCGCCGACGGTCAGCTCGATGCGGCCGTCCTGCGGCAGGCGCCGCTCGGCGATGTCGAGGTTGGCCATCACCTTGATGCGCGTGGTGATGGCGAAGGCCAGGTGGCGCGGCGGCGGCACCATCTCGTACAGCACGCCGTCGGCCTTGATGCGAATGCGGAACTCGTCCTCGAACGGCTCGAAGTGCAAGTCGCTGGCGTGGTCCTTGATCGCCAGCAGCAGCACCATGTTGAGCAGCTTGCGCACCGGGGCGCTGTCGGCCAGGGCCTCGACGCTGGTCAGGTCGATCGGCCCGTCGCCGCTGGCCGCCTCGGCCGCCTTGGCCAGCTCCTCGTCGGCGTCCATGTCCTGCACCAGGCTCTCGACGCTCTCGGAGTCCGAGGCGTAGTAGCGGTCGAGCGCGCTGAGGATGTCGCGCTCGGTCGCCACGACCGCGCGGATGTCGTAGCCCAGGAACGTGCGCAGCTCGTCCTGGATCGCCAAGTTCTGCGGATCGCACATGGCGATGGTCAGCGTGTTGTCGCGAAAGCTGATGGGCACGATGCGATACATCTGGGCCATCGCCTCGGTGACCAACTCCAGCACGTTCGGCGGAATGACCGTGTCGGCCAGGTGGATGACCTGCATGCCCCACTGCTCGGCCAGCGCCTGGGCGAGTTGCTCCTCGTTGATGAGGTTCTCGCTCTCGGCCACCTTGCCCAGCAGTTGGCCGGGGCGCTTCTGCTGCTCTTCGAGCAGCGCTTCGAGCTGGTCGTCGGTGATGAAGCCCAGATCGACCAGGATCTGGCCGATGCGGCGAATGCGCCATGCGAAAACGGGACCTTGATAGCTAAGTTCGGGGTGGCGGTTGTCGTCGTCCTGCGGTTAGTGATCGTCCTTGGACCTGTTCTTGGGGTCGTCTTCCTCGTCGAACATCCCGCGCTCGGCATTGGCGATGCGGGCGGCCAGCTCGTCGGGCATCTGGGCCTTGGCCATGACGTCTGCCTTGGCGCATTTCTGCTCGCGCCACAGTTGGAACAGCGAGTCGTCGAGCAGGAGCATGCCGTGCTTGGCCCCGGTCTGGATGGCCGAGGTGATGCGGAACGTCTTGTTTTCGCGGATCAGGTTGGCGATGGCCGAGCGTGCACACCAGCATCTCGTAGGCCGCGCACGCGCCCGCCGCCGATCTTGGGGATCAGCGCCTGCGAAAGCACGCCGATGATCGACGTGGAAAGCTGCGTGCGGATCTGGTCCTGCTGGTTGGTCGGAAAGACGTCGATGATGCGGTTGACCGTGCCCTGGGCGCCGGTCGTGTGCAGCGTGCCGAACACGACGTGGCCCGTTTCGGCCGCGGTGATGGCCGCTTCGATCGTGGCCAGGTCGCGCATCTCGCCCACCAGGATCACGTCGGGATCCTGACGCAAGGCACGCCGCAGCGCCTCGGAAAAACTGGGCACGTCGACGCCGATCTCGCGCTGGTTGACCGTCGACTTCTTGTTGGTGATGGTAGAACTCGATCGGGTCTTCGATCGTGATGATGTGGTGGTCGAAGTTCTCGTTGAGGTAGTTGATCATGCTGGCCAGCGTGGTGGTCTTGCCCGAGCCGGTCGGGCCGGTCACCAGGAACAGCCCGCGCGGCCGCTGGATCAGCCGCACGCAAGCCTGGGGCAAGCCGAGTTGCTCCATCGTCAGCAGCTTGGCCGGGATCTGCCGCAGCACCATGGCGATATTGCCGCGCTGCTTGAACACCGACACGCGGAACCGGGCCAGCTCGCCGAAGGCGAACCCAAAGTCCGATCCGCCCACCGCCTGCAACTCCTGCTGGCAGCGGTCGGGCGTGATGCTCTTCATCAGCGACATCGTGTCGGACGGCTCGAGCACCTTGGTCTTGAGCTTGACCATGTGCCCGTCGTGGCGGATCACGGGCGGCTGGCCCACGGTGATATGCAGGTCGCTGGCGCCCTGGCGGACCACCGCGTGCAGCAGCTTGTCGATCAGGACGGTTTCAGTCGTCGCCACGCTTGAGCTCCTCTCCCTGTGTGCTCGTCACCCTGTGTGCTCGTCACCGCCGGCGCTCGTGAAGGGATCGCCCCCATAATCGCCCGCGCCGCGCCCGTGCGGGTCGGCCGGCCAATCGCGGTCCGGCTTTGCCCGGCAGGCTGCCCCTCTGCGTGCGAGCAACGGAGGCGACAATGCGCCAAACTTTTTAAGGATGTTCCGAGACGATTATTCGCCCGGCGGAAACCATTGGTAAACCCTTCGTTGCGTTAAATCGCCAAAATTCCACCCTGCGCGGTCGGCGCTCCCTGGAGCCGAAGCGCCGCCTGCGCCATCTCGTGTGGCCTTTCCAGCCGTCTCGTCCTCTGCCGTGCCGGGCTTTCTAACCGCGGCGCCCGGCATTTGGCCGCCCTCGGGCAGGCCGCTCGGCACCGACGCGCCCGGGGGCCCATTCGGGTGGACCGAACCGGCGGCTCTCGTTTCTTAATGCTCCACTCTCTTCGAGACGCGGAAGACCTCTTCGATCGTGGTCGTGCCGTTGAGCACCTTGCGGATCCCATCGTCGTAAAGTGGTGTCATTCCCTGAGAAAGGGCGGCCCGGCGGATGTCCTGAGTCGACGAACCGGCGAACGCCAGCTCGCGGATCTTGTTGGTAATCATCATCAACTCGAAGATCCCGATACGGCCGCGATAGCCCGATTTCGAACAGTGACCGCACCCCTTTCCCTTCATGAAGCGGGCGCCGGAGGCCATATCCGCAGTGATGCCGGCCGACTCCAAAGTGGCGTCGCTGGGCACGAAGGGCTGCTTGCACTTGGAACACACGACGCGCACCAGACGCTGGGCCAAGACCGCCATCACGCTGCTGGCCACCAGATAGCCGGGAACACCCATGTCGATCATACGTGTAATGGCACCGGGCGCATCGTTCGTGTGAAGCGTGCTGAAAACCAAGTGTCCAGTCAGACTCGCTTGAATACCCATCTGTGCCGTCTCAGAGTCCCGCATCTCACCGACCAGAATCACGTTGGGGGCCTGACGCAGCATCGCCCGGATGATCTTGGCGAAATCGAGACCGATATGGTGCTTCACCTCCACCTGGTTGACCCCCGGCAGGTAGTACTCGACCGGGTCCTCGGCCGTGATGATCTTGCGATCCGGGCGGTTCAATTCGTTGAGCGCGGCGTACAGCGTGGTGGTTTTGCCCGAGCCGGTCGGGCCCGTGACCAGGATGATTCCGTTGGGTCGGCGGATGAGGTTTTTGAATTGCCTAAAATCGTTTTCCGACAGGCCTAGCTGGCGGACGCCCACCCGGATGCTGTCTTTGTCGAGCAGCCGCATGACCGCCGACTGCCCGTGGTTGGTCGGCAGGATGCTGACCCGCAGGTCGAGCTGTTTTTCGCCCACCGTTACCTTGATGCGGCCGTCCTGGGGGCGGCGGCGCTCGGCGATGTCGATATTCGCCAGGATCTTGATGCGCGACAACAAGGCGCCCAGCAGCCGCCGGGGCGGGCTGTCGCGCTCGACCAGCACGCCGTCGATGCGGTAGCGAATGCGGACCCGGTCTTCGAACGGCTCGACGTGGATGTCCGAGGCCCGCAGTTGCACGGCTTCGTGGATCAGCAGTTGCACGAGACGCACGATCGGGCGCTGGTCTCGTCGACGACTTCCTCCTTGCCGTGCGACTCCTGCTCGGTTTCGGTGAAGTCGATGGCCGTGTCGGTGAACTCCTGCAGCATCGAGTCGGCGCTTTGGTCCTCCATCTGGCCGTAATGGCGGTTGATCGCTTCGAGGATCGCTTCGCGGGTGCGCCACCGCGATATCGACCTTGCGATTCAAGATGAACCGCAGTTTTTCGAAGGTATCGAGGTCGAGCGGGTCGCTGACGATGACGTGCAGTGCGCCGTCCTCCTCGGCCATCGGCAGAATGGCGTTCTCGCGGGCGACCGACTCGGGCACGAGCTCGACGATCGAGGGCGGAATGACCACTTCGTTGAGATCGACGAAGTCGAGTCCGTGTTCCTTGGCAACCGCGCGCATCACCTCGTCGCCCGTGGCGTAGCCCAGCACGCTGAGCGTGTCGGCGACCTTCTTTCCCGACGACTTCGCGACGCGCGCGGCTTCGGCGAGCTGGTCGGAGCTGATCGTGCCCTGGCGAATCAGGATCTCGGCAAAATCCACTTTTTTAGTGGCCATCGCGTATTCGCGTCTTTGGTTTCGAGTTCACTTTTGGAATCGGAAAGGCGACTTTTCTGCGCGGCGGGGCGCCGAACGCGTTCCTCGTCGCCAGCTCACTTCGCGCGCGGCTTGGACGCTCCCCGCCTGGGCGTCAATGCCAAGGTACTGCTCTCGCCTGTCATCAACAACTCTCTTGGCTTGAACCCTTTTGACTGTCATGGCTTAGCGCTGCCGCAGCCGGTCCTCATTTTGCAGAGAACTGCTGGCAGGCAACACAGCGAGCCCAGAAGAGTTGCTGGGGAAGAACCGCCCCCATGCGATCGGAGAGAAGCGCTAACTCTGTTCTGACTTTAGACTAACGGCGGCCGCGGGGGTTGTCAACAAAGCCCGTGATTCGCTCATATCCTGGCCGCGCCGGGCAGCGGGCCTGCTCCGACCGGGGGCGCCGCTCAATCGCCCACGAGAAAACCGGGGCCGTGCAATCCCCCCTGGATTCGTGGCCGCGAGCTCAGCCCTCGGCGATCATTGCAGCCCGGTTCAAGTCGCCTGGACGAGCGTGTGGCCGCAGGCGTCGTTGGCCGGTGGCAACGCCCGATTTCCGCTGCTGTCGAGGCGTTGCTAGCGACAAGTCTGGGAGATTCCGGATCAGCGAAACCTTGTCGGTTATACGAATTGTTAAAACTGCACAGGTTCTAACGCCGAAGATGGTGTCGTCGAGGACTCCCACGAGTACGAATGCGCCGCGATGGCCATTCAAGCGGAGCATACAAGTCACGAGCCCGTGCCGAACAGAGCCAGCCGCCCTCGAACGAGGCGGTGGTAGCTGCCGGCTCGATCGTGAGACGAATCGGAATCAGCGAGGGTGGTTCGATGGTCAGCAGGCGGTGCCTCGTGTTCGCGGCTTTGTCGGCTTCGTTGTTGCTGGCATCGAGTGGTTTGCATGCGGCACCCCTCGATGACTGGTCAGCACCTCGCCGCGAGGACGACTTTCGTGGAGAACCGGTCCGTCCCGTTCGGCCGCGGTACGGGTCTGCCGTCTCATCGCGCCCCGAGGCACGCTACGACCGCGGCCAGGCAATGCCCGCGTCGCGCGCTGCTTACACGGAAGAAGTCCCCGGCCCGCCGATGGTCTATCAAGACGCGGGTCCGCCGCCGCCGCCCTACGCCGACCCGATGATGGACGGTTTTGGCCCCGATGCCTACGGGCCTGTCCCGGCGTACGGCTGCGACGGCGGATGCTGCGGTCCCTGCTTCAACCGTTGTGGGGGATGTGGCCGCGGACCGATCTATGCGCGCGGCGAATACCTGTTGTGGTGGCTCAAGGGAGACGGCGTTCCGCCGCTGGTGACGACCAGCCCCTCGGGCACTCCCCAGGCGAGCGCGGGCGTCCTTGGCCAGCCGAACACCACCGTCCTGTTTGGCAACCAGAATCTCAATGACGCGGCCCGCTCGGGCGGCCGCGTGGTGGTGGGAACGTGGCTGGGCCCCAATTCGCGGCTGCAGGGCGAGTTTTTCATCCTGGGCCAGCAAACCGCCAGTTTCAACCAGACGTCGACGGGCAATCCCATTTTGGCCCGTCCGTTTTTCAACCTGTCCACCGGTCTGCAAGACTCGAACGTCATCGCCTATCCCAACGTGTCGCAGGGAACGATCAGCGCCTCGGAGACCAGCAGCTTTCTGGTGCCGGGTTTTACGCGACGCGGAACCTGCTGTGCTTCGACGGATGCGGCGATCGCCATTTCCGTCTCGACGCCCTGTTCGGCTATCGCTACCTGCACCTGAATGAAAACCTGTCAATCAACGACGCGATCACGACGACCGGGGGCCAGCTGCCGGTGGGCACGCAGTTCAACACGTCCGATTCCTTCAGCGGCGCGAACAATTTCAACGGGGCCGACCTGGGCATGATCAGCGAAAGCCGCTGGAGCCGCTGGTGCCTGACCGCTATCGGGCGATTGGGAATCGGCGGCACCTGGGAGCACGTGTCGATCAACGGCTCGAGCGTCGCCACGCCGGTCGGAGGAGCCCCGGTGACGTCTGCCGGCGGATTGTTGGCCATGCCGACGAACATCGGCACCTATAACCACACGGGTTTCACGCTCGTGCCCCAACTCGAGCTCAAGCTGGGCTATGACCTCACGCCCAACCTGCGCGTCATGGTCGGCTACGACGTCATCTATTGGAGCCGCGTCGCGCGGCCCGCGCACAGATCAGCACGTTCGTCAACCCGTCGCAAAGCGGCGGCCAACCGTTGACAGGCACGCCCGGGCCCCTGTTCGCCTTTCGCGAAACCGACCTGTGGATCCAGGGCTTGAGCGTCGGCGGCGAATACCGCTTCTAGGCACCGGCCGCGCGGCACGGGTTCGCCGAGCCGCCCTGGTGTCAGGCGATCGCCGCGTCGGCCGGATCGCTCCAGTCGCTTTCGTCGCTCAAGGCCTCGTCGACCGCTTGGGTCTCGGTCGACTCGTCGTCCGAAGCAGCCGTGTCGCTGCTGGCGACCGCGTTCGTGGCCTCCGCAGCCGACGAGTCTGATTCCGCGGCCGCGGATACGTCCGATGCGCTCGAGACGTCCGATGCCGTCGGTGCGGCAGCCGATTCGCCATCGCCGGCGCTGCTCGTTTGCAGCAAACTTGCCGCCATGACCGAGGCCTGACTCGCGTCGCTCGACGTCAAGGGAGCCGCCGCCGCGGCAGCCGGCGAGGACGCCTCGGACGGTGTGCTGCTCGTGGCATCCGAGGTTTGCCCAACGCCGTCAGACGCGGCCGATGCATCGCTCGACGCCGAGTTGCTCGATGACGCCAGCAGGCTGGACGCCAACGGTGCCGCCGCGGGAGATGCCGCCGGCGAGCTGGTCGCGGGGGACGCCGCGGGCGAGCTGGTCGCGGGGGCCGAGTTCGTCGTGATGGCCGGGCTCGCTTGAGGCGCGGCCAGGGCAGCAGCAGCGGCGGCCGCGCCCAATCGGTTGAAGCCCACGAGCTTGTCGTAAAGATCTTGAGCCGAGGGGGTCGAGGCCAGGAACAGATTGATCGTGATCACGCTGGGGCCGGCCTCGCTAAAGTTGTAGCCCGTTCCCGCCGCGCCCTCGGAAAGCGAAATGTTGCTGATCAGGTTCGTGCCGCTGGTGCCTCCCAGGCTGCCGGCCGCGGTCAAACCGTCGAATAGCGCTCCGGGCTGCGTTCCGAGATGCTATACGTCCCTGCAGCCAGTCCCGTGAACGAGTATGATCCGTCTCCGATGGTCCTGGTCGTGGTGTTCACGGCGGTGCCGTCGGAGGCGGTTCCCGATAGCGTCATCAGGATGCCGCCAAGCACCGGCTCGGTCGAGTCCTTCGCACTGTTCCTGTTCAGGTCGACGTAGACAAAACCCGAAGAGGCTGGCGTTGGCGTTGCAGTGACATTCAGGGTCATGGTGTGCGCCGTCGGGTCGGTGTCGATGCCGCCATTGGCCGTGCCGCCGTTGTCTTGCACCTGGAACGTGAACGTGGCCAACGGCGAGCCCGCCGCGCCGCTCGGCGGCTGATAGACCAGGTGACCTGCGGTGATGTCGGCCACGGCGATGGCCTGGCCCGCGGCGACCGCCGCGCCACTGAGGGTCAGCGTGCCGCTGGTCGGCAGCGCCGCGACCTTGACGGCCATCAGCGTGTTGGCCGGCGTGTCGTTGGGGTCGCTGAACGGGAAGTCGGAGACCTGGAAGGTATAAGCCGTATTGGCCGGCGTGGTCACCGAGCTGTTGCTGCCCACCGGCGCGTCGTTGACGCTGGTGACGCTGACGGTCATCGTCTTGGGCGTCGGATCCGTGTCGACGCCGCCATTGGCCGTGCCGCCGTCGTCTTTCACCTGGAAGGTGAACGTGGCCAGGGCCGAGCCGGCGCCGTTGGCCGGGGGCGTGTACGTCAGGTGGCCGGCCGTGATGTCCGCCAGCGAAATGCTCTGGCCAGCCGTGACCGCGGCGCCGTTGTTGGTCAGGCTGCCCGCGGTTGGCAGCGTGGTGATCTTGACTGCCAGCAAGGAGTTTGCCGGGCTATCGTTGGGGTCGCTGAACCCAAAATCGGCCTGCGTGAAGTTATAGGGCGAGTCTTCCAGCGTCGTCACCGTCTTGCTGGTGCCGCTCGGCGCGTCGTTGACGCTGGTAACGTCGACGGTCATCGTCTTGGGCGACGGATCGGTGTCGACGCCGCCATTGGCCGTGCCGCCGTCGTCTTGCACCTGGAACGTGAAGCTCGCGTAAGCGGTGCCGTTGGCGTTGGCCGCGGGCGTGAACTTGAGCAATCCCGCGGTGATGTCGGCGACGGTTATAGACTGGCCGGCCGTGACCGCGGTGCCGTTGTCGGTCAACGTACCGGCAGTGGGCAGCGTGGTGATCGTGACCGCCTGGAAGGCGTTCGGTGGATTGTCGGTCGCGTCGCTGAAGCCGAAGTCGGCCGCGGCAAACGTATAATCCGAATCTTCCAGCGTCGTCACGGTGTTGTCGGCCCCCGACGGCGCGTCGTTGACCGGCGTCACGTCAATCGTCATCGTCTTGGGCGTCGGATCGGTGTCGACGCCGCCATTGGCAGTGCCGCCGTCGTCTTGCACCTGGAAAGTGAACGTGGCCAGGGCTGAGCCCGCGCCGTTGGGCGGCGGCGCGTAAGTCAGCAGGCCGCCGGTGATGTCGGCCAGCGGAATGCTCTGGCCGGCGGTGACCGCGGTGCCGTTGTCGGCCAGTGTGCCGGCGCCGGGCAGCGTGGTGATCGTGACCGCCAGGAAGCCATTCGGCGGATTATCGTTGGCGTCGCTGAAGCCGAAGTCGGACTCGGCGAACACCAAGGCGGTATCTTCCAGCGTGGTCACCGTGTTGCTGGTGCCGCTTGGCGCGTCGTTGACGCTCGTAACGTCGACGGTCATCGTGTTGGGCGTCGGATCGAGATCGGCGCCGCCGTTCGCCGTGCCGCCGTCGTCTTGCACCTGGAACGTGAAACTCGCATACGCCGTGCCGTTGGCATTGGCCACGGGATTGAACGTCAACAGCCCGGAGGCAATGTCGGAGACCAGGATGAATTGCCCCGGCGTGACCGCCGTGCCGTTGTCGATCAGCGTGCCGGACGTGGGTAGCGTGGTGATCTCGACGGCCAGGAAGACGTCGGGCGGCGTGTCGCCCGGGTCGCTGAATCCGAAGTCATCGGTAACGAACACGTAGGGCGTGTCTTCCAGCGTGGCTACGGTATTGTCGGCGCCCGCTGGAGCGTGGTTTACCAGCACGAGGTTTAATGCGAGGGTTCGCGGCGTGGGATCGGTGTCGGCGCCGCCATTTGCCGTGCCGCCGTCATCCTGCACCTGAAAGGTGAAGCTCGTCGTCGTGACGCCGCCGGGCGGTGTGAACTTGAAATTGCCCGCAAGAATATCGGCCACCGCGACCGAATCGCCGGCGTTGAGCGCCGTTCCATTGTTCGACAACGTACCGACCGAGGGAAGCGTGGTGACGAGGACCGCCGACAGGCTGTTGGGCGGGTTGTCGTTGGGATCGGAGAATCCGAAGTCTGCCGCGCTGAAAGTGTAGTCCGCGTCGTCGGCAATCGTCAGCGTGTTATCGGCGCCGAGGGGCGCGTCGTTGACGCTGGTGACGTCGATCGCCATCGTGTTGGGCGTCGGATCGGTGTCGAGGCCGCCGCTGGCCGTGCCGCCGTCGTCCTGCACCTGGAACGTGAACGTCGCGTACGGCGTGCCGTTGCCGTCGGCGCCGGGGTGAATTTCAGCAGACCGGCCATGATGTCGGCCACGGGGATGAACTGGCCGGCCGTGACGGCCGTGCCGTTATCGGTCAACGTTCCAGACGTCGGCAGCGTGGTGATTTGCACCGCCACGAAATTGTTGGGCGGCGTGTCGCTGGTGTCGCTGAATCCGAAGTCGGCCACCGAGAAAATGTAGTCGGCGTCTTCCAGCGTCGTCACGGTATTGTCGGCCCCTGACGGCGCGTCGTTGACCGACGTCACGTCGAGGGTCATGGTTCTGGGCGTCGGATCGGTGTCGACGCCGCCGAAGTCGGTGCCGCCGTCGTCTTGCACCTGGAACGTGAAGCTGGTGTAGGAGGTGCCGTTGGCATTGGGCGCGGGAACGAACAGAAGATTGCCGCCCGAGATATCGCCCACCCCGATGAATTGTCCGGCCGTGACGGGCACGCCATTGTCGACTAGCGTGCCGTCGGCTGGCAGCGTGGTGATCATCACGGCCAGCAAGTTGTCGGGAGGCGTGTTGCCCGCGTCGCTGAAGCCGAAATCGCCCTCGCTGAACGTGTAGGGCGTATCCTCGAGCGTCGTCACCGTGTTGTCGGCGCCCGTGGGGGCGACGTTGAGCTGGACGACATTGAGCGCAATGGTGTTGGGCGTCGGATCCGTATCCACGCCGCCGTTCGCCGTGCCGCCGTCGTCTTGCACCTGGAAGGTGAACGTCGCGTACGGGCTGCCGATGGCATTCGGGTCGGGAGTGAACACGAGCTTGCCGGCCGAAATGTCGGCCTCGCCGATCGAATCGCCGCCCGTGACCGCGGCCCCATCGAGTGTCAGGCTGCCGGCCGTGGGCAGCGTGGTGATGATGACAGCCGACAGATTGTTGGCGGGCGAGTCGTTCGGGTCGCTGAATCCAAAGTCGGACGCTGCGAACGTGTGGCTCGCGTTCTCCAACACCGGGATCACCAGATCGGCGCCCTCGGGCGCATCGTTGACGCTGGTGACGTCGATCGACATGGTCCTGGCCGTTGGGTCGAGATCGGTGCCCCCGTTGGCGGTGCCGCCGTCGTCTTGCACCTGGAAGGTGAAGGACGCGTAGGAAGCCCCGTTGCCGTCAGGTGCCGGCGCAAACTGGAGCTTTCCGCTCGAGATGTCGCCCACGGAGACGAATTGGCCGGCCGTGACGGGCACGCCATCGTCGGTCAGCGCGCCATCCGCGGGCAGGGTGGTGATCTCGACGGCGAGCAAATTGTTCGGCGGCGTGTTATTCGGGTCGGTGAAGCCGAAGTCGGCCTCCGCGAATGTGTAGGGCATGTCCTCGAGCGTGGTGACCGTGTTATCCGTGCCCACGGGGGGCTGATTGACCGCGAACACGTCCAGCGTGAGGGTGTGTGCCGTCGGATCGGTATCGACGCCGCCGCTGGCGGTGCCGCCGTCGTCCTGCACCTGGAAGTCGAACATGGCGTAGGGCATCCCCACGCCCGCAGGAGCGGGGGTGAATATCAGGTTGCCGGCCGCGATGTCGGTGGCCAGCACCACGTCGTTCACCATGACGGGACTGCCAGACAGCTCAAGGCTGCCGGCCGCCGGAAGCGTCGTGATCTTGACGGCCAACAGGGCGTCGGGGGGCGTGTCGTTGGGGTCCGTGAAGCCGAAATCCGTCGCGACGAACGCGTAGGGCGTGTTCTGTTGAATCTCAATGGTCTTGTCGGCACCCGACGGGGCATCGTTGATGCTCGCGACGTCGATCGTCATCGTCCGCGGCGTCGGATCGGTGTCGACGCCGCCCAACTGGGTGCCGCCGTCGTCCTGCACTTGGAAGGTGAAGTTGCCGTAATCGTTCCCGTTCGCGTTGGGCGCCGGCGTAAACACCAGCAATCCGCCGCTAATGTCGCCCACCGGAATGAACTGGCCGGCGATGACCGGGCTGCCGTTGTCGGTCAAGCTGCCGCCCGCCGGCAACGTCGTGATCTTGACCGCCTGAAGATTGTTGGACGGGCTATCGGCCGTATCGCTGAACCCGAAGTCGGCCACCGCGAACGCATACGAGCCGTCTTCGTTCATCGTCACCGTGTGGTCCGCTCCGCTCGGAGCCTGGTTGACGGCGATCACGTTGAACGTGAACGTTTTGGGCGTTGGATCGGTGTCGACGCCGCCATTGGCGACGCCTCCGTCGTCCTGGACCTGGAAGTTGAACACGGCATAGGGCGAGCCCGTGGCGCCGCCGGCGGGCGCGAATTGCAATTTGCCCGCGTTGATATCGGCCAGCGAGATGAATTGGCCGGCGCTGACCGCGGTGCCGTTGTCGGTCAAGGTTCCCGCCGTGGGCAAGGTGGAAATCTTGACCGCCGCGAGCTGGTTCGGCGGCGTGTCGTTGGGGTCGGTAAATCCAAAGTCGGCGGCGGCGAACGTGTAGGTTGAATCCCGCGCGATCGTTACGGAGTTTTGCGTGCCCACCGGCGCGTCGTTGACACTGGTGACGTCGATGATCAGCGTGTTGGCCGAGGGATCGGTGTCGACGCCGCCGTTGGCCGTGCCACCGTTATCCTGCACTTTGAAAGTAAAAGCAGCCAGCGAGGTGCCCGAGAGGCCCGGCGGAGGAGCAAACTTCAAATTGCCGCCCGTGATGTCGGCTAGCGGGATGGATTGTCCGCCGGTCACCGGAGTTCCGTTGTCGCTGAGGGTGCCGACGGCCGGCAAGCTCGCGATCGTGACGGCCAGCAAACTGTTCGGCGGGGTGTCGTTGGGATCGTTGAAACCGAAATCGGCCGCGGCAAACGTGTACGCCTGATCCTCGAGAGTGGTCACGGTGTTGCTCGTGCCCGCCGGCGCGTCGTTGACGCTCGTGACGTTGACCGTGATCGTATTGGGCGACGGATCCGTGTCGACGCCGCCGCCGGCGGTGCCGCCGTCGTCCTGCACCTGGAAAGTAAAGGTTGTATAGGGAGTGCCGTTCGCATTCGTGGCGGGCGTGAGGATCAGCTTGCCCGACGTAATGTCGGCCACCGGGATGAACTGACCGGCGGAGATGGTCGAGCCATTGTCTTTCAGGCTGCCGCTGGAGGGCAGGGTGGTGATCTCGACGGCCATCAAATTGTTTGGCGGCGCGTCGTTGGGGTCGCTGAAGCCGAAGTCGGCGGCCGAGAATACGTACGGCGTGTCTTCGAGGGTGGAGACGGCATGGTCGGCGCCAGCCGCGCGTGATTGACCGGAGGCCCCGCCGGGTTGACGTCGATCTCCAGGCTGTTGCTGCCGTTGAGCGTGGCATCGATATCGGACCACGGCACCGACGACGCCGAGTTGAACAACAAGACCTGTTTGAGCAAATCGGTCGTGATGTTCGGCGTCAGCGTAAGCATTCCCTGCTGATCCGCGTGTACCGGCAGGCTGAACAACAGTTCCTCGGTGTTGGGTGCGGGAGGAACCTGGTCGGTGTCCGCGCCGCCAATCGTGCTGAGCGTGCCGGCGACCGAAGTGTCGCCAGCGGAGTTCAGATCGAAGTCGGCGCCGTGCATGATCGCACCGACCGTGACCAGCGACGAGTCGTAGGTGATATTGAAATAGGCCTGGCGCAAGCCCGGCGTGGCAGGCTGCGGACTGCGAATGTCCTGGACGAAGGCCTTCAGGACGTAATCTTGGCCAACCGTGAGCGAAGCGACCGCGGCGCCGCCGCCCGCCGGGTCGAACTCGAACCGCAGTTCGGTGGTCAGCGCCAATAATCGCCGGCACTCGAGCGGTTCCAGACGGAGCGTCCGCGGGCTCAGACGATCGCGCGATTGCAAGCGTCGCTGCCCGCGCTTCCCTCTTCCCAAAACAGCAGATTCTCCTCGAAGCCCATTCCCCATTGCCGTGCGTCCCGTGATGTGAATCTAGAGGTGAGTATCCGCCGCGCTCGCGAAGCTTTCAGCTCGAAAAACTCGCCGGCAAGACAGTGCCGGGCGTCGCGATCTTTGCGACTGCGACGCCCGGATCTACGAATTTGCGATCGCCTGCGATCGCCTGTCAGCAAGGAAGGTTGCTAGGGTGACTCGCGATGTCCTGACAAGTTAGATGACTCCCCAATCCAACAGATCGACGTCGGCATCCTTGGTCACCGTATCGCCGGGATTGGCGCCGGTGTTGATGACGACGGTCGAAACGAACCTGTCGGGCGGCAGCAGCGGCAGGGCCGGCGTGCCGTCGCGCAGCTCCACCGTGTCACCGCCGTTGCCCAGTGTCACGTTAAGGGACGTCTGGATCTGCGAGCCCAGGATCCTCAGCGTGTCGGCCGATGCGCCCGTGTTGTAAGCCAGCGCGCTGACGATGCTGCCGCTGAGGACGAGAGTTTGCGAGCCGGCGGACCCGGCCAGGTTCGCGTCCACGCCCTGATTGTTGACCGTGGTCGAAGTGAGGGTCACCGAGTTGGCGCCCGCTCCGAGCCCGCGATTTCCAGCCGCGGTGCCGACGTTCAGGCCGCCTCCGATGGTGGCGCCCGTGATGCTGACGACGTCGACGGCACTATCGCCGCTGAGAATCAGTCCGAATCCGCTCGGATGGGCCACGCCCAGCGGCCGCGTCCCGATGCTGGCTCCCGCCGAAACCTGGGTCGTGCTGCCGAACATCATGGCACCGTTGTCGGCGGTGTCATTGTCGATACTGATTCCCCACGGGACGGACGACGTGCCCGACATGCTGAACAAGTCGGCGCCCCTGCTGTTGTTGAGCAGCAGCGGAGCGGGGGTGCCCGCGGTCAACTGGGTGCCGATCTTGCTATTGGTGATGAAGGTTTGCGTGGAGCTTTCGCCGTTGTTGATGATCGTGACCCCGCCCACGACGTCGGCGTTCGCCAGGGAAAAGATGTCGTACTTGGCTGCCGATGAGTTGGGGGCATTGGACAAGCGGATATTGCCGTACACCACGACAGGGCTGGCGGCATTGGGACCGGTGAGTTGCGTGACGGTTCCGCCGGCCCCGGCTCCGGTGTTGTTGATGATCAGTTGATCGTTCAACGCGACGTTCTTCACGAACGGGCCGGCGCCGAACGTCGTGGCATGTCCCCCCGGCGCATCTTGCACCGTGAACGTCGACTCGGCGGGGCCGCTGGCCGTGGTGCTGACCGTCAGGGCCGGGCCACCCAGGTTGGCGTCGAAATAGGTGTTGTTGATCGTGATCGTCGATGCCCCGTTCGCGCCATTGATGGTCGCGGTGCCTTCGAACTTCGAATTGCTGATGGTGGTGGTGCGGTTCCCCGTTCCGCCGCCCGAAATGAAATTGCCGATGTCGACGGTAACGTTGGTCAGCGTGGCGGTGTTTTCGCCCTGACCGTTGTGGATGTTCAGGTCTACGGCCGAGACCGTCACGTTGGTCAGCATGTTGTTGGCGCTGCCGGTGCCGTTGTTGATGACGATCGCAGGCGCGGTGACGTTGTGCAGCGTGTTGGTGGCGATTCCGTTGCCGCTGGTGATGTTGAGCGTGCCCAGCACGGTGGAGTTTCCGCCCCCGGCGGCCGGCCCCTCGAAGTCGAACGTATCGGTGCCGTCGCCCAGGCTCACGTCCACGTCGTGCGAGACGTTGCTGATCGAAAAGGGTGAGGGAACATCCACGGCCCCGAAGTGCAACGTCGTGCTGTTCAAGCCAGTGACGACAAACGTGGTCGGCGTGGCCGGGTCGGCCTGCAGCATGATTGAATTGCTGTTGGCGTCTCCGTCCAGGTGCAGGTCACCACCAGCCAGGGAGATCATCACCACGCCACTCAGCATGTGGCGCGATTCAAGGGATTCCAAGCGCAACAGGCGCCCGGGCGGGGTCGGGCGTGCTTGTGCGTCTTGGATGGATTACCGGAACGAAACATGGTGTGCTCCCACATCAGCTAGAAGATCGCCGCCTCCCTGACAGGTTTTTTTTGCCACCCCAATCCCTTGAGTCGGTCCACGGCCTCCCCCCCTCTCCAAGGTTGTCTTCTCGGCTCTCGATCCTAGTTGAAGGAATCGTAAGGTCAACCGTATTTGCTGGGGAATAGCCGTGAATTCATCGCGAAACATGGAGCCTCCTCGTCGCGCACCGGGCCGGCAAGCGGCGGAACTGTGCAGGTTCCAGTCCTTTTCGCATCTTGGAAACTTTGCCCGAGTCGAGGCCAGCCCCATAAGGACTACACGGGCTCCAGGCTCCATCGGGCAATTCTCATTTCAGCGCGGTCATTGATCTGGAGCTTCCTGCCACGACTACAGCGCCCGCGCTACACGACAATCGGCATCACGACGAGCCAGACTCCCCGGGTGAATTTCTCAATCACCAGCCGAACCACGATGTCGATCCGCTACACGACGTGCGCGGCCGAGCGTCGTTGCGCAACTTGGCCTCGTTCAGTTCCCGCAAAACGCTTGAGGCGTCGAGTTCCGCTGGCTGGAGACGCCTTCCTTCTTCGGCGGCCTCAGAAAATGCCATCGGATCTTTCGGATCGCGCTACGAATAACTGTTGCCGTCAGTTATGCGCCATTCGCTCCAGCTCCCCCTCCCGGACTGGCCGCCAGGTGTTGATGGCGTCTCGGACGTGCCGTTTTTGGGAAGGCCGGGCTTTCAGGTCGAACTCAAAAAATCTTATTTGACTACTCGAAGCCGCATCGTTAGCTTACCCGTGCAAGGAAGCCGCCACAATGACGGATGTCGTCAGCGCCCGCATTTGTCGGCACGAGCCACGTCTGTTTCAGTGGCCTTGATCGAAATCCGTGATCAAGGGTCGTAACGGCCTGACGACGCCGCTGGCGGTTCAAATCGAGGCTTTGATGATGACGGCCAGCTAGGCATGGCCAAACCTGGTTTTGACCACGCCGTTTCGGGTCGCACTCCATCAAGAATCCGGCTTGCTGTCGGTCACCCATCCGGTCAACCCTCTCCATCGAGGGAGTTAAAGGAACGCCCATGAAGTGTTTTCATCGACAGGCCGGCGCAAAGAAGCACGCCAAGCGCTCACTGGGCGAAGCTCGCCGCGGATCGGTTTCCGGGCGGACCCAGTTGCGTCTCGAGCCGTTGGAATGCCGGCGATTGTTGACAGCGACTACGGGGCTACGGTTCGAGTTCGACCCGGCCGCCGGTGGCGCCGCGGTCCCTTTGCTCGCCGTCGGGCAAGACTACGTTCTGAAGGCCTTCGTCCAGGACATTCGCAGTCCCCAGCCTGCCACGCCAGGCGTGCTCCAGGCCTATTTCGATATCGGCTACGACTCGTCGTTGATCACGGTCAATGGTTCGATTGCCCACGGCGCTGATTTCCAGGTGAACCCCGACGGTGACGCCTCGGTGCCCGGCACGCTCAGCTCGATCGGCGGCGTGGACACCGACCTATTGCCTCCCGCCCCCAGCGCCGAGGAGCTGTTGTTCAGCGTGCCGATACATGCCAGCCAGGCCGGAACGCTCTGGCTGGTTCCCAATATCACGGCCAATCCGCTCGAGCAGGTCGAACTGTTCGATTCGGCTTCGCCCGTGCCATTGTCCGATATCGCTGCTACGCTCAACGGCAGCAGCTTGTCGATCGAAGTCACCCGTGTCACGCTCGACCCAATCGTGGGCCCCGACGCAGGCGGAGTGTTCGACGTGCCGGCCGGAAAAGACTTGTACGTACCCGTCGTCGGATCCGACGGGGGGCTGCCAGTCACCTACACGGCCACCAGCAGCGATCCAAACGTCCAGGTGTCGGTCCTCTCCGGCAATCCGACGCTCCAGCTCACGGTCGATGGAACCGACGTCAACGGGGACCCGTTCTCCGGCACGATGACGTTTCAGTTGTTTGCCAACATCGCGCCGCAAACCGTCCAGGGCATCATCGACAAGGTCAACGCCGGGCTCTACGACGGGGCATCCATCTACCGGATGGAAACGGACCCCACGTTCACTCTGATTCAGGGCGGGATTCTCGAGACCCCCGGAAAATCGGACACGACGATCCTGCCCGACGAGTTCAACGTCGATGCCACGTACAACAGCCCGGGCATGTTGGGGATGGCCAACGCGGGCCCGGGGACGGCCACGTCCGAATTCTTTGTAACCGCGCCGAATAGCCCCTTGGCGGACGACCCGCAATTCCTGAATTTTGACTTCACGATCTTTGGCCAGTTAGTCACCGGCCAGGATATCTACGACCAGATTCTCAACGTGCCCACTTCACCGTCGCTGGGGCAGCATCTTGCGATCAACCCGGTGACGATCGACTCGGCCGCGCTCATCACCGACACCGAAGACGCCGTGCTGCACGTTTGGGAGCCGAACGACTACGTCGGCGACGCCGCGATTACCGTCACCGGCACCGGCGCCGACTCGACGACGGCTCAGCAAAGCTTCACGGTGAGCGTGTCCGCCCCTGTCGCGTCGTCGTTAGCGCCGCTGGTCTTGAATCCCGTCGTCGACCAGACCACCACCGAGAATCAACCCGTCAGTTTTCAGCTCACCGCCGTCGATCTTGTAGGGTCGCCGACGTTCAGTGTCAGCGGCGCCGCCAGTTTCAACGCGACGCCCCCGAACGTCACCGTCGAGGTGACCCCCGGCGGCGGCAACACAGCCACCGTCACACTGACACCGGCCGCCGGCTTCACTGGCACGGTCAACCTGCTGGCCCATGCTGACGATGGCAGTTACTACCACGACGCTCAGGCGTTTACGCTGACTGTCAACAGCGCGACCGTTCCGCCGACGCCCTGGGTGCAGTACACGCTGGTCGCGGAGGATCTGCAGGGCGACCCCCTGGGCGCCAATGCCACAGTGGCTGCTGGCACTGATTTCAAGCTCGCCGCGTACGTTCAAGACATCCGCAACCCCGCCGACCCCCTGCCCGGTGTTTTCGCAGCCGTGCTGAACGTCGCGTATGATACGAGCCACGTTTCGGTGACAGCCAGCTCGCACGCGGCCAATCAGCCTGACCCAGCGTTTGTATTTGCTCCGCAATTCACGCTTACCCGGACTGGCGATTTGAGCACGCCGGGCGAGATCACCGCGGCCGGCGCCGCATTGACGGCGCCGCCCAATACCACGGCCGGGCAACGGATCTGGACGCTCGTCGTGCATGCCGACGCCGGCGGCATCGCGACCTTCAGTCCTTCGCTGTTTTTCGATCCGAGCAACGGCACCGAGACGCTCTTGTTCGATCCGCTGGATCCCAACGGCGTTCCCAGCCCCGGCGAGCCTTCGTTGACGCCCGTGGATTTCTCGTTCGTCCCGTTGGACGTGACGATTGTCCCGTTGGGCACGCCCGTCGTCTCGATCAACAGCGTTTCAGCCAGCGAAGGCAATTCGGGCACGACCGCCTTCGTGTTCACGGTCAGCCTGTCGGAAGGCTCGGCGACGCCCGTGACGGTGGCCTATTTCACGGCCGATGGCACGGCGACGGTGGCCAACAACGCCTACGATGCCACCAGCGGCACCATGACGTTCGCGCCCGGCGAGACCGTGAAAGGGATCACCGTGCTGGTCAACGGCGATACGACCATCGAGCCCGACGAGACCTTTTCGGTGAATCTCAGTTCCGCCGCAGGCGCGGTGATCGGCACTCCCACGGCGACCGGCACGATCCAGGACGACGATTCGCCGCTCAGCTTGTCGATCAGCGACGCAGCAATCAACGAGGGCGACTCGGGCACGACGCCGTTCGTGTTCACCGTCAGCTTATCGAATATCGCTGACACACCGGTGACGGTGAGTTACGCGACGGCCGACTTTACGGCCACGGTCTCGGACGGCGATTATGTCGCTCAAAGCGGCACGCTGACTTTTACACCGGGAGTCGTCAGCCAGATCGTTTCGATCGCCGTGCTGGGCGATACGTCGTTCGAGTCCAACGAGTCGTTCATCGTCAATCTTACGAATCCCGTGGGTGCGACGCTGGCCGACTCGCAAGGCGTCGGCACAATCCTCAACGACGACGCGGCTCCCTCGTTGTCGATCGGCGGTGTGGCGGTCGACGCGCCGGCGATGCTCGGCGACACGGTCGCCGCGGTGTTCGCGGTCACGCTTGTCGGGATCACCGAACTGCCGGCCACGGTCCAATTCGCCACGGTCGACGATACGGCCATTGCCGGCATCGATTACATCGCCACCAGCGGCATTCTGACGTTCAACCCGGGCGCCGCGACGTCACAGTACGTCACAGTCACGATTCCGGCTAACCCCGGTCTCGCTGCCGACGAAACCTTCCTGGTCGACCTGGCGAGCTCGGTCAACGCCACGATTAGCATAGAAACCGGCGTTGGCACGATCCATCCGCCGTCCGCGCCGCCAGCGATCGCGCTGATGCCCTCGAATCTGGCGAGCCCGGAAGGCCAAACCGGCACGACATTATTCATATTCACGGCTGTCTTGTCGGCAGTCTCGGCCGTGCCAGTGACTGTCCAGTATTCCACTGCTGACGGCACAGCCTCGGTGGTAGACAACGACTACCTGGCTTTCAGCGGCACGCTAACGTTCGATCCCGGCGAAATCTCGAAGCAGATCACGGTGCTAGTCAACGGCGACACGACCTATGAGCCGGACGAGACGTTTTCGCTGACTCTTGGCTCGCCGACGAATGCCACGATCGAACCTGGCGCCGCCACGGCGAACGCCGCGATTCTCAACGATGATCCTCAGCCTCCGGCAATCGAACTCGACCTCAACGGGGCCGCGCTGGGCACAGGCTTCACCTCCTCGTGGTCCGGTTTCGCGGCCTTGCCGGTGACGATCGTCGATGCGGCCAACGCCACGCTAACCGATTCGGGCGCCACGAACCTGGTCCAGTTGATCGCGGCGCTAGCCAGCCCGCACGCGGGCGACACGTTGACTGCTAACAACTCCGGGCATGCGGTGGTGAACGTCAGCTTCGCCGGCGACACGCTGACCTTGAGCGGCAGCGGCTCGCTGGCCGATTATCAGGCCGTGTTGCGGACCATCAAGTACACCAACAGCGCCGGCGGCCCGCTGGTCGATAGCTTGTCGATCGACTTGCAGGCTTTCGATGGCACCCTGTTGAGCAACGTGGCCACCGCCACTGTCATTTTGCCGCCGATCGTCGACCTAAACGGCGGCCTGGCGGGCACGGGCTTCACGGCCGGCTGGTACGATAGCGGACCGGTGCCGATCACCGGCATGGCCGAAGCCTCGATCAGGCTCCCCTCGGGCCTGGCGAACCTCACTGGCGTGACCGTCGTGCTCTCGTCGTTCCATGCCGGCGACGTGCTGAGCGTGCCCAGCCTGTTCGGCATCACGGGCATCACGAGCAGCTATTCGGCCGGCACGCTGTCGCTCTCCGGAAGCAACTCGGCGGCCAATTACCAGAAGCTGCTGCGGTTGATCAACTACGACAACACGTCCGGCGGACCGGGCGTCAGCTCGATGACCGCAGGCGTGACGGCTACCGACGGCACACTGACGAGCAGCCCGGTGACGGCCACGATCCATGCGACGGTGCTCACGGGCCAGGTGCTGGGCAACCGATTGTTCTACAACGGCTCGAAGTTCGACAACAACCACACGGCCATCGAGCCGGCCAGCGACGCCCTGGCGATCGCCAGCGACAAGATCGGTTTCGACGGGGTGGGCACGGCCTCGTTTGCCAACGTGTCGAGCTTCAGCAAGGGCATCACGGGCGTGATGATCGACCTGGCTGGCGGCCTCGGCACGCATGGCAGCATGTCGCTTGCCGACATCACGTTCCACACGTCGCCGGCCTACGCGCCCGGCACTTATAACGAACTCGCCAACTGGAACACCGCTCCCACGCCCTCCGGGTTCTCGGTGATTCTTGGCGGCGGCACGGGTGGAAGCGACCGCATCGAGATCACTTGGAACGCGGGCGACATCAAGAACCAGTGGCTCGAGGTCGACTTGGCCGCCAACGCCGCCACGGGCCTGGCCGCGCCGATATCTTCTACTTCGGCAGTGCCGTGGGCGATTCGGGCTTGGGGAATTCGGCCGCCCAAATCACGGTGAACGCCAGCGACGTCACCGAACAGCGAAAGAACTTGTCGCCGGCCATTGGGGTCACGCCCGTGTGGAACATCGTCGATTTCGACAAGAGCGGGCTGGTCAATGCCAGCGACGGTACGGTTTCATCTGGCAACAGCGGCTTCACGCTGCACTTTATCGCCAACCCCGCAGGGCCGGTGACGATCACCTCGGTCACGGGACCCATCAACGCCGCGAACGCGAGCAATATCACGGTCAGCGGCAGCGGCGAAGTCGGCGCCACGATCACTCTGGTGGCCAGCGATACGTCGAACGGCACTTCGCCGGTGGTCGCGATCGTCGCCGGGGACGGCACCTGGTCGATCGCCGGCCTCGACCTCACCGCGCTGAACGACGGCTCGATCACCTTCACGGCAAGCGCCGTGGGCACGACCGGCCATACGGGTTCCAGCAGCGTGATCTCGACGAAAGACACCGTGGCCCCGCTGGTGGCAATCGTGTTGGCCACGGATCCGATCAGCTCGGTCAACGTGACGAACGTGACAGTCGATGGAATCGGCGAACCCGGCGCCACGATCACGCTGATTGCCCACGACGGCACGAACATGACGACGCCATTCGTCGCAACGATCGCGGCCGACGGTACCTGGTCGATCAGCGGGATCGATCTCAGCTCCCTTGCCGACGGCACGATCACGTTCACCGGCAACTTCCACGGACGCCGCCGGCAACACGGCCACCAATACCCTGGCGGTCACGAAAGACACCGTGGCACCGGCCGTGGCAATCACCTCGGTCACCAACCCGATCAACGTCTTCAACGCGACGGACGTGGCGGTCAGCGGCACCGGCGAAGCCGGCGCGACGGTTTCGCTGGTTGCCGCCGATGGCACGAACTCGACGGGGCCGATTGTGGCAGGGGTCGGCTTGGACGGCACGTGGTCAATCAGCGGCATCGACGTCAGCGCGCTGAACGACGGTCTGATCACGTTCACCATCTCGGCTTCCGACGCGCTGGGCAACACGGCCAGCGATAGCGTCGCGGTGGTGAAGGACACGATAGGCCCGGCCGTGGCGATCACCGTGGTCACCAATCCGATCAACTCCGCAAATGCGACGAACGTGACGGTCAGTGGAATCGGCGAAGCCGGCACCGAGATCACGCTGGTCGCCGACGACGGCACGAATGCCACGACGCTCTACGCGACCGTGGTCGGCTTCGACGGCACCTGGTCGATCATGGGCATCGACGTGTCCTCGTTGAACGACGGCACGATCACGTTCACCGCCACCTCCACCGATGACGTCGGCAATACCGCTACCAACAGCCTGGCGGCCACGAAAGACACAGTGGCACCGACGGTGGCGATCACGTCGGCCACCGATCCGATCAATTCCGGCAACGCGACGAACGTGACGGTCAACGGAGTTGGCGAAGCCGGCACTATGGTTTCCGTGGTTGCCGATGACGGCACGAACGTCACGACGCCGTACACGACGATGGTCGCTGGCGACGGCACCTGGTCGATCACCGGCATGGACGCGTCCATATTGAACGACGGCACGATCACGCTCACCGCCACCACCACGGATGCCTCCGGCAATACGACCACCAACGTTCTGCTGCTCACGAAAGACACCATGTCACCGGCCGTGGCGATCACGGCGGTCACCGATCCGATCAACTCCGCCAACGCGACGAACGTGACGGTCAGCGGAACCAGCGAAGCCAGCACTCTCGTTTCGGTGGTTGCCGATGACGGCACCAACGCCACGACGCCCTACACGACCATGGTCGCCGTGGACGGCACCTGGTCGATCACCGGCATCGACGTGTCCCTGTTGAACGACGGCACGATCACGTTCACCGCCACCTCCGTCGACGCGGTCGGCAATACGGCCACCGCCAGTATCACCGCCACGAAGACCGCCGGCTCGGCCGTCTCGATTTCCGCGGTCACCAGTCCGATCAACGCCGTCACCGCCCACAATGTCACGGTCAGCGGGACCAGCGAGCCAGGCGAAACGGTCACGCTGGTTGCCGACGACGGCATGGGTTCCACGAGCCCAATTACGACGACGGTTGCCGCCGACGGCTCCTGGTCCATCACTGGTATCGACGTCAGCGCGCTGGCCGACGGCACGATCACGTTCACTGCTACCGCCACCAACGCCGGCAATCAATCGGTCACGACCAGCATGACCGCCGTGAAGGACACCATCGCCCCCGCCGTGGCGATCACGTTCGTCAATGACCCGCTCGATCTGGCAATCGCCTCCAATGGCACGGCCAGCGGCACCGGCGAAGCCGGCGCGACCATCTTGCTCATCGTCAGCGACGGCCTCCACGCGATCGTCCAAACCACGATCGTTGCCCCGGACGGCACCTGGTCGGCGGCGGGCTGGGACGCCAGCGGATTGGACGATGGTTCCATTGCCGTCTACGCCACGGCGATCGATGCGGCCGGCAACGCCGCGGTGAGCCTTGCGTACACCACCAAGTCAACCGTCGCGCTGACGAGCGTGACCAATCCGATCAACGCTTACAATGCCGCCTCGGTGACGGCCAGCGGCACCGGCCCGGTGGGAGGCTGGATCGAACTGGTCGCCACCGACGGCACGAACGCCTCGCTGACCTACACCGCTTCGGTCGGCATCGACGGCAACTGGTCGATCAACGGGATCGACGTGCTCTCCCTGGCCGACGGCACGATTACCTTGACGGCCACGGCCTACGACAACTTCGGCCACTCGGCCCAAAGCAGCCTCACGGCGGCCAAGGATACGATCGCGCCGGCCCTGGCGATCACCTCCTTCACGAATCCGATCAACATCGTCACCGCGCACAACATCGCGGCGAGCGGTACCAGCGAGCCCGGCGCCGTCGTGACACTTTCGGCCAGCGACGGCCTCGTCACGGCGGTTTTCACGACCACGGTGGCCGCCGACGGCACCTGGTCGTTCACCGGCATCGACGCCAGCGCGCGCTGGCCGACGGCACGATCACCTTGCTTGTCACGGCGACCGACGCGTTCGGCAACGTGACATCGCTCAGCCAAAGCGCCGTGAAGGACACGGTCGCCCCGGCCGTGACGATCAGTTCCGTCACGTCTCCCGTCGATCAGAGCCTCTCGGCCAGCGGCACGGGTGAAGCCGGCTCCACCGTCGTGCTCATCGTCAGCGACGGCCTCTACGCGGCCGTCCAAGCCACCGTCGTCGGTCCCGGCGGGGCCTGGTCGATCGCGAACATCGACGTCTCGGTGCTGGCCGACGGCCCGATCACCGTCTACGCCTCCGATACCGATGCCGCCGGCAACGCCGCGGTGAGCATCGTGCACACCACCAAATCGACCTTTGCTTTGACGAGCGTCACGGACCCGATCAACAGTTTCAATGCCGCGTCGGTTTCCGTCAGCGGCGTCGGACCGGTGGGCGCTACAATCGAGGTCGTGGCCAGCGATGGCACGAATACCTCGGCGAGTTACGTTACTTGGGTCGCCGCCGACGGGACCTGGTCGATCAGCGGGATCGACATGCTCTCCCTGGCCGACGGCCCGATCACCTTCACGGCAACGTCCGACGACGGCTTGGGCCACATCGCTCAAAGCAGCCTCACCGCCACCAAGGATACCTTGGCCCCGGCGGTCACGCTCGACAGCGTGTCGAACCCAATCTCGTCGTTGAATCAACACAGCGCCGCGGCCAGCGGCACCGGTGAAGTCGGCGCGACGGTCAGCCTGGTTGCGAGCGACGGCGCGAATGTCACGAATGCGTATGACACGACGATCGGCGCCGGCGGCACCTGGGCCATCAGCGGCATCGACGTTAGCACCTTGGCCGACGGCACGCTCACGTTCACCGCCACCGCCGCGGACTCAAGCGGCAACATTTCGGCCGTCAGCCTCACGGCCCTGAAGGACAGCGTCGCTCCGGGTGTCTTCATTTCGAGCGTCACGGACCCGATTGACGCTGGCAATACTTTCGCTGTTGAGGTCAGCGGCACCGGCGAAGTAGGCGCGGTGGTCTCATTGCTCGCCAGCGATGGCGTCAATTCGAGCGGCGTTTATACGACCACGGTCGGCCTCGACGGAAACTGGTTTATCGCCGGTATCGACGTCAGCAGCTTGAATGACGGCACGATCACGTTTGCGGCCACGGCCACCGACGCGGCCGGCAACACAAACGAAGTCACCATTACCGCTACCAAGTCAACCGGCATGGGGATGCCCCAATGGCGCTTGGCGATACCACGAGCACAGCGTCGGCCGCCCTGTTTTCAGCAAGGGCCACCGACGGAAGCGGCCTAAACTTCCCGAGCGACGGTACGGCTGTGTCTATTGTCGGGAAAACCGCGCCCGGGAGGTTGCTGCTGCAACGATCTGGTTCGAACCTCAGTGGTCGCGGCAGCGCCTGCGCAGATCCTCGACCGGCCAGCTGGTCGACGAAGGCGCTTGCCCATGGGCGTTTCTGGATCGATTGACGAATTGTCTCAGTCAAGCTCGGTTCCCGCAGCGCCCATGACCCCATGACGCTCCTCCAGCACAACCCATGCCTGCAATGAGATCGAATCGGTAATTGCCCGCGCAACCAACATGCTAAAAAAGGGTGGCTTGACAGTGCTCTTACCGTGACTGCAAGGACTTTCAGAGCCTGGGCGGCCCGAGGCCGACTTGCGGCTGGCGTGGACGCCGCCTGCCCCATAGCCCAATCCGAGCGTATTTACCGCTTGGACTCTGTTGCCGTGCGTGCTATACTTGTGGCGTAAAGCTGTAGCGAGAGCAGCCGGACTAAGTTTTGGCTGTCTTAATTGGTTGGGGCGACCGCCCGGCGTGGGATACGCGAAACTGCGTGTCTGCGACCATCTGGCTGGCCCGCGATTTTGTCTCGTCGCACTTTAGTGTTGGACGAGATTTTCTTTTCCACCATGCCGCTCGTGGCCGGCGTCTGCGCCCAATCCACACTCGCCGCGGCCAAAGCCAGGTTCCTTGTGGGTTGGCGAAACTCGCCAGGTTTGACGCCTTTCGTCACGAGACGGCGCCGCGCAAGGAACGTTACGTGGTGTCGCGCTTCGCGGAACATCCGCCAGGCGAAGAAACGTTTTTTTTATTCTAGGAGAATGGATGAAGTTCGAAGACTTTGGATTGAACGCCGCGCTGCTCAAGGCGGTTGCCGGCGAGGGTTACGAAACGCCCACGCCGGTCCAGGAACAGGCGATCGGCCACGTGATGGCTGGCCGCGATCTCGTGGCCGTGGCCCAGACCGGCACCGGCAAGACGGCCGCCTTTGCCCTGCCGATTCTGCATCGGCTCGCCAAGGCGCAGCACAAGGGCCGCGGGCGGAGAGCACGCGTGCTCGTACTCTCCCCGACGCGCGAACTGGCGACGCAAATCGCCGAAAGCTTCTCGGTTTATGGTCGCCATACGGGTTTGCGGCAAGCCGTCATCTACGGCGGCGTCAGCCAGCAACCGCAGGCCAAAGCGATCCGCGACGGGCTCGACATTCTCGTCGCCACGCCCGGCCGATTGCTCGATCTCCTGCAACAACGGATCGTCCGCCTGGACGAGATCGAAATCCTCGTCGTCGACGAGGCCGATCGGATGTTCGACATGGGCTTCGTCCGCGACATTCGCAAGATCGTGGCCCAGTTGCCCACTCGCAGGCAGACCTTGCTATTCTCCGCCACCATGCCCCCCGACGTTCGCCAACTAGCCAGCAGCATCCTTTCCGATCCGGTGCGCGTGCAGATCGAAGCCCAAAGCGACGCGGCCGGGAAAATCGAACAGTCGGTGTATTTCGTCACCAAAAAGAACAAGCCGCTGCTGCTCAAGCACGTGATCAAGCAATTTGCGATGACGCGCACGCTGGTCTTCATGCGCACCAAGCACGGCGCCGACCGCGTGGCTCGATATCTTTCGCAAGCCGGGTTTCGCGCCGAGGCCATCCACGGCAATAAGACCCAGGGCGCGCGACAGCGGGCCTTGACCAACTTCAAGTCGAGTCGCACGCCCGTGCTCGTCGCCACCGACGTCGCCGCGCGAGGCCTGGACATCGACGAGGTTTCGCACGTGGTGAATTTCGATCTGCCCAACGTTCCGGAAACGTACATTCATCGCATCGGCCGCACGGGCCGGGCGGGAGCATCCGGAGTTGCCGTGTCGTTCTGCGATCACGACGAACGAGAGCATCTGCGCGAGATCGAAAAACTGCAGCGCAAGAAAACGCCGGTGTGCAACGACCATCCGCCCTACGAAGCCGCGGCGCGGGCTTCGGCCGTGGCAACCCCGTCCGCGAAAGCTGCGGCGCCGTCAACGCCGCAGCGGAAGCCGCACACGGCCGGTCCGGCCGACGGACGCCAGCGATCGCGGCGGCGCAAGCTCGGCAAGCCGCCGGCTGCGGCTCCCAAGAATTACACGACAATGTGGTGACGTCGACGTGGTGACGTCGACTCGCGCCCCCACAAGCTCATCTCCATCTTGCCGCTTCGCGTGCTGGCTCCGGCACAGCTCGCCAAAGCACCGCCGTTTGCTCAGCTCACGCAGCAACAACCTCCGTACGTTGGCAATACTGCTAGCGGTGCAGGCAGAGTAGCTCGCGCGCGGCTGCGCCTATTCCTTCCGAACCATTCGACCCCGAATATCCGGTCTTTGACTCTCCGGGCCTTGTCGCCGATGACGATAGTGATGGCAAAGAAGAGGTCTTCAGGTGGCTTCCCCTTTCCGGTCTGTGATGCAAGCAGCGCGAGCTCGCTTGCGAAGAAGGCAACGTGTCGGACCCAACTACGCTCGCGGCGCTGGCTGCCCAAAAGCGCCTGTTCCCGCTGCGAGTGAGCCCGATCGAGCTCTTCATGCTCGCGGATGACCAGGTTGGTTATCCGATGAGCTTCTTCATCCAACTCCGCTTTCATGGCCAGATCGAGCACGGTGCCTTCGAAGGTGCCTTGGACGAAGCGCTCGATCGACACCCACTGTTGCGAGCCTTGATTGAAACGGGCAGGGGCGAGTTCCCCTTTTGGGTCGCGGCCAGCGGGCAGCGGCCCGATTGCGACTGGGGATCGGAAGAGGCCGCCATGGCTTGCCGCTACGGTGAAGCGATCGATCTGACCCGGGAGATCGGCTTGCGCGTCTGGGTTCGCCAGGGCGTGCAACGGGCGACGGTATTACTGCAGTTTCACCATGCCTGCTGCGACGGCACTGGAGCCTATCGTTTCATCGGAGACTTGCTGGCCGGTTATGGCATTCGCACGACAAGTTTGGGCGAGCGCCCCGTGTTTGGATCGGTCGATCCGCAATTGCTGCGCTCCCGAAAGCAACGTTCGCTTGGCGTCGCGGCCGCGCCATGCGACGCGGCCTTTTGCGGCTGGCGATGAAGGAATGTTGGAAAATGGTGGCCCGGCAGCCAGCCGCGCTGATTCCGCCCGTTAGGATCGCTGGCAGCCATGCGGCTGACTTTCCCGGTTTCTTGTCGTTTTCGTTCGCCAGGGACGAGCATCAGAAATTGCGAGACGCTGCCAATAGCCGGGGCGTCACGCCCAACGATCTCTTGTTGCGCGACCTGTTCCTGACTTTGGAAGATTGGAATCGGTTGCAGGGATCCACCATGCTGCGGCGGCTCTTGAAGCGGCCCTGGCTGAGAGTCATGATGCCCACCGACTTGCGCAGCGGCGACGACTATGAAATGCCGGCTGCGAATTTGACCGGCTATACCTTCCTGGCTCGGACCATTCGCGACTGCTCTTTGCCATCAGAACTGCTGCAGTCCATACGCAACGAAACGGCAATGATCAAGCATCTGCGGTCGGGCACGGCCTTCATGGACTTGGTCTTCGTGGCTTCTCAAACTCCGGGGCTGTTGCGGTTCTTCCTGTCGCGCAATCGTTGCCTGGCGACGGCCGTGCATTCCAATGCGGCCGATCCAAGCCGGCGCTTCACGGCGCAGTTGCCCAGGAAGCTCGGGCAGGTCGTTTGCGGAGACCTCGTGCTCGAGGAGATCACCGGCGTGCCGCCGCTGCGGGCCAAGACGCGGGCCACGTTTTCCATCTCGCAGTACAATCGCCGTCTGGCGATTTCGCTGCGCTGCGATCCGAATCTGTTCCGTTTGAAGGATACCGCGAGCTTGTTGGGTCTTTACGTCGAGCGACTACGGAAATCGGCAACCATCGAAGGCACCGAAAGCTTGGCCGTGACGCGCGCTGCCTGAACGCGGCATTCTGATGCTCGACCTGTTCGGAAACGGACCCGCGGGATCAAACCCCGCGGGATGTGTCAAATACGGTTCGAAGGCGTGCGTCGTCGGCGTCAATGGACACGCATGTCCCGCATGGAGGGAATCGAGACGTGAGCTTTTCAGCACTCGTAGCCAACTGGCCCTGGATGGCCGCATACGCTTTCGCGGCAACGTTTATCTTCATCTGGCTCCGCCGCTTCAGCTCCACCGACGCCGAGGCGGCGGAACTGACCGCGCAATCGCGCGCCTTCGCCTCTTCCAGTTCGATCGCCAGAATCGGCGCGGATTTCTTTCGCCTCGCCACCCCGCGAGTCTTGTTCGTGGCGATCGTGTTTGCCTGGATGGCCCGCTTGATCGCCGGCCGCTGGAATCGGTGGGATTTGTTGATTGTCACCGCCGTGGTCGCCTGGTGGCCACTGCAGGAGTGGCTGGTCCACGTGCTGCTCTTGCACCTCAAGCCCTTCTTTCTGTGGGGGCGGGAAATCAACCCGATCGTCTGCCGCAACCATCGCAACCATCACCGCAATCCGTGGCATCCCCACCTGGGCATCACTCCGCCGCATATCATCTGGCTTTACCTGACCGGCTTGCCGGCGCTCTGGGTGCTGGCCTTGCCGACTCCCCAAGCGCTAACGGGCGTGGCTGTCTATTTCAGTCTGGTTCTGAACTACGAATGGCTGCACTACCTGATTCACACGGCGTACGTGCCCCGCTCGGGTATTTATATGCGGCTGTGGCGCAATCACCGGCTGCACCACTTCAAGAACGAACATTTCTGGTTCGGCGTGACGATGCTCTCCGGCGATCGTCTGTTTCACACCCAGCCTCCCGCCAGCCGGACGGACCGCTCCGAGACCTGCCTGACCCTGGGAGTCGACAGGCAACTCTCACGTTGGACCGAAGTCCGAGGGTAGCCGGCAACGGCGCTATCTCAGTTGCCGAAACTCGCGTCGGGAGTAATCGCCGATGTGGGGGGGCGCGGAGGCGCTCGTGCCGCCCCATGCTGGGGCGGCGAGACACGACCGCTCGGGCCGGCCGATTCGTCGCCCACCGCGGGCTTTGCGCTTATTTTGCACAAAAGGCGCACGAAAAAGCTTGCAAAAACTTGGCCCGACCGATTATCGTGGAGCATTGGCTTTCCTTGCGTCCGCACTGGCGGCCCCGACGCTTGGCGAGCGACGGGAATGCAGAGAGCAATAGGCAGATGAAAAGAGCTCGCCAGGCGCGATCTAAACGGAGTTGCGCAAATCGCTTGCTTGCTGCGAGCACGGCTCGCCCGCGCCTTGGGTGCGAGATCCTCGAAGAGCGGCAGTTGCTGTCGGTCTCCGGCTACGCGTCCACCAATTACGCGCTGCTCTCGACCGCTTCGGCCGACCCGCTGACTTTTCACGGTGGATTCACTCCGGCCGAAATCGGCCACGCTTACGGCGTCGACCAGATCACCTTTGCCGGCGGCACGATCGTGGGCGACGGCGCGGGCCAGACGGTGGCCATCGTCGACGCCTTTCACAACCCCAACATGGCCGCCGACCTGGCCGTTTTTCACAACCAGTTCTTTCCCGGCCTGCCGATGCCCAGCTTCTCGCAGGTGTCGCAGACCGGCGGCAGTGCGGCTTCCGTGCCCACCGATCCCACGGGCGGCTGGGAAATCGAGGAAGCTCTGGACGTGGAGTGGGTCCACGCCCTGGCGCCGGCGGCTTCGATCGTGCTGGTCGAAGCCAACGACAATTTTAACAACAACCTCGATGCGGCCGTGAACTATGCCGCCAGCATTTCCAATGTGTCGGTCGTCTCCTGCAGTTGGGGCGGTAGCGAGTACTCGACTGAAACCAACACGGATTCGATCTTCACGACGCAGACCAATCACACGGGCGTCGTGTTCACGGTGTCGACCGGCGACAACGGCGCCCCCGGCGGCTATCCGGCCTATTCGCCCAACGTGCTGGCCGTCGGCGGCACGTCGATCACGCTCAACGGCCAGAACAACATCACCAGTGAGACCGTCTGGAACAACAGTTACGGCAGCACCGGCGGGGGCATCAGCACTTACGAGTCCCAGCCGGCTTACCAGTCGGGCGTGGTTACGCAAAGTAACACGAAACGCACGATTCCCGACGTGTCGTTCGAAGCCGATCCGGGCAGCGGAGTGGCCGTTTACGACTCGTACACCGGCGCCGGCGGCTGGATCATCGTCGGCGGCACCAGTCTTTCCGCGCCCTGCTGGGCGGGGTTGTTGGCCATCGTCGATCAGGGCCGTGAGCTGGAGAATCTGCCGGCGCTGGATTCGGCGCATCTGATGCCGGCCGTCTACTCGCTGCCTAGCAGCCGGTTTCGCGACATCGTCAGCGGCAACAATGGCTACCCGGCCGGGCCCGGCTACGATCTGACCACCGGGCTGGGCAGCCCGATCGCCAATCTGCTCGTGCCCTCGCTGGTCGGAACCGCGCAGGTTTCCGGGACCGTATTCAACGACGCCAACGGCAACGGCACGCTCGACGGCGGCGAAAACGGGCTCTCGGGTTGGACCGTCTACGAGGACCTCAACAACAACGGCGCCCTCGATCCGCAGACGACGACCACTCTCCCCTCGACCGACACGCCCAAGGCCATCTCCAACGGCGCGACGGCTGTTTCGAACCTCACCGTCTCAGGCCTGACCGGCAACATCATCGACGTGAACGTGACGGTCAATATCTCCGATTCGCACGACAGCGACCTGACGATCAACTTGATCAGCCCTTCGGGCACCGTGATTACGCTGGCCGACCGGGTGGGCGGGAGCAACGGCCACAACTACACGAGCACCGTGTTCGACGACCAGGCCTTGCTGTACAGTTCCGCCGGCACCGCGCCGTTCACTGGCACCTATGCTCCGGTCAGTGCCCTGTCGTCCCTGGTCGGCACGAATCCCAATAGCGCCACGCCGTGGAAACTGCAAGTCGTCAACCACAGCGGCATCCACACGGGGACGCTCACCAGTTGGTCGCTCCAAATCAAGACCGGCGACGTCAGCACGACCACCGACGTGAACGGAAATTACCTGTTCACCGGCGTGGTGCCCGGCTCGTTTCCGATTGCCGAGGTCGTGCAGTCGTCGTTCAACCCGACCGTGCCGGCCAGCGGGAAGCACAGCGTCGTCGTGGCCGCCGGCGACAACCTGACCGCCCAGAACTTCGGCAACCAGGCGGCCACCAGCGCCACGCCGACCGGCATCACGCTCGACAGCTCGAGCGACACCGGCGCCTCGCAGTCCGACGGCATCACGAAACTCAACAACAACGGCGCTGCTGCCAAACTGCAATTCCAGGTCACGGGCACCGTCGCCGGCGCGCAGGTCTCGGTCTATGCCGATGCCACGCTGATCGGCACCGCCACGGCCGCGGGCACGACCACGTTGGTAACGACCAACGGCACCGTGGCGCTGGCCGACACGATTCACTCGATCACGGTGACCCAGCTCGAATCCGGCAAGCTCGTGTCAGCGAGCCCTCCGGCATTGTCGATCCGGGTCGACACGATCGCGCCCCAGCCGTCGATCACGCCGGTCCTGCCCAATCCGCACTTGAGCTCCGTGTCGCAGATGACGATTTCGTTCGGAGAATCGGTCAGCGGTGTCGACCTGACCGATCTGCGACTCACGTACAACGGCGGCGCGAGCAACCTGCTGACCGGCGCAGAGCGTCACCACGGGCGATGGCGGCACGACCTGGACGCTCAATAACCTCTCCAGCCTGACCGCCGTCGGCGGCTCGTACGAGCTCGACGTGCTGACCACGGGCACGCCCATCGTCGACCTGGCCGGCAACGTCGACAACACCATGGCCAGCAGCCAGTTCATCGTCAACCTGTCGGCGCCGGTGATCGATTTGAACGGTGTTGCCTCGGGAACCGGTTTCACCAGCTTGTGGTCCAATAGCGGCGCCGTGCACGTGGCCGATCCGGCCGCGGCCACGCTGACCGACAGCGATTCGACCACCCTGATGCAACTGACCGCGGCCATCACCAGCCCGCACGCGGGCGACACGCTGAGCGCTAACAACGCCAGTTATCCGGCCATCCACGTCAGCTTTTCCAACGGGACGCTCACGCTCAGCGGCGCCGACTCGGCAGCCGACTACCAGGCCATCTTGCGGACGATCCTTTACAACAACACCAGCGGCGGCCCCGGCGTCGGCAGCCTGAACGTGGCGCTCGTGGCCAGCGACGGCAGCTATTCGAGCGCCGCCGCCAACGCCACGATCAACATCGGCAGCCCTGGGCCCGTCGTCGACTTGAACGGCGCCGGCTCGGGCAGTGGATTCAGCAACACCTGGACCGGCTCGGGCGGTGTCACCATCGCCGATCCAACCGCCACGCTTGTCGATCCGTCGAGCGCGAATCTGGCGTCGCTGACGGCTGGCATCGTCTCGCCGCATGCCGGAGACACCTTGACGGCCAACAACAGCGGTGCGCCGGGCATCCAGATCAGCTTCGCGGCCGGTACGCTCACCTTGAGCGGCAGCGACACGCTGGCCGACTATCAAACGGTGCTGCGGACGATCCGCTACGACAATGTCATTATCGGGCCGCCCGATCCGACCGTCACGGTCGCCGTCGTAGCCAACGACGGCACCTATACGAGCGCCGAGGCCGACGCCACGATCTCGATCCTCGCGCCGCCGATCGTCGACTTGAACGGCGCCATTGCCGGCAACGGCTTTTCATCGTCGTGGACCAATAGCGGGCCGGTGCCCATCACCGACATGGCCGATGCCGCGATCTACGTGTCCGGGGGCATCACCAACTTGACCTCGCTCACGGTCAGCTTGGCCGCGCCGCACGCCGGCGACCTCCTGTCCGTTCCGAGCGTGTTTGGCGTCAACATCACTTCGAGCTACTCCAACGGCGCGCTCACGTTGACCGGCAGCGAGAGCGTGGCGAACTACCAGCGCGTGCTGCGGCTGGTGAATTACGACAACACGGTCGGCGGGCCGGGCGTCTCGTCGCTCACCGCCTCGGTCGTGGCCACCGCCGGCGCCCTGTCGAGCTCGCCCGCGACCGCCACCATCAACGCCAGCGTGCTCTCGGGCCAGGTGCTGGGCAACCGCCTGTTCTATAACAACACGACATACGACAACAACAGCGCAGCCATCAACGCCAGCGATGACCTGGCGATTGCCAGCGACAAGATCGGCTTCAACGGGGTCGGCACGGCCAGCTTCGCCAACGTGTCGGGCTACAGCCACGGCATCACCGGCATCATGGTCGATTTGCAAAGCGGCATCGGCAATCATGCCGGCATCAACCTGGCCAGCGGCGACATCACGTTCAAGGTGGCACCGTCCGTCTTAGCGCCGGCACCTATAACGACGTCAGCAACTGGGCGGCCGCGCCCCGCCGGTGGCCATCTCGGTGCGGCTGGGTGCCGGCACGAACGGCTCGGACCGCGTCGAGATCGTGTGGAACAACGATTCCATCCTCAACACCTGGATGGAAGTCGACGTGCTCGGCACGGCGAACACCGGCCTGTCGGCCCCCGACGTGTTCTACTTCGGCAGCGCGCGAGGAGACACGGGCCTGGGAGACACTGCGTCGACGGCCGTCGTCAATGCCAGCGACGTCACCGAGACGCGCTTGAACATCAGTTCGCCGTTCCAAGTGACGCCGGTTTGGAACGTTCTCGACCTGGACCGCAACGGGATCGTCAACGCCAGCGACGCCACGGCTTCAAGGAATAACACCGGCGCGATACTGCACTTCATTGCCAACCCCACCGGCCCGTTCGCGCCAAGCACGGCGGGCGCGCCGTCCGCCGCGATCCCGGCCGCACTGGCCAGCTCGTCCACGTCGGTCCCGGCGTCGTCGACCGAATCGACAGTGATCCAGCCGACGGTGATCCAGTCGACGGTGATCCAGCCGACGGTTGCACTCGCCGATCCGCCAGACAGTTTCGCCGCGATCGAAGCGGCGTTGGCCCAGTTGCACGGCGACGTGGACGACCACCTGCTCGATTTGCTGGCGGCGGTGCGCCGCCATCACGGGCCGCTGCGGCTGTGGCGTCCGCTCAGTTGACGCGCAGGCGTTCCGCTTCGAGTCGCTGGGCGATGAACTCCAGCGCCGGCTCGGCCATGCGATTGTAGTACTCGAAGCCGTGGCCCCCGCCCGTGGTGTCAAGGTCCACTTCGTGCGGAATACCCAGGGCCGCCAGTTTCATCCGCAGCCGCTCGGCGCTTTCGTGCCATCGCAGGTCGGCCGGGTCGCAACAAAACCAGACATTGCGCGGCCAGTTGAGCGGATGGACGTGCAGCGTCGCGGTATCCTGCCGCGCGGCTTCGCGATCGGCGTACATCTGGGAGAGGGTTTCGTCGTCTTCGTCCATCCGCAGGTGAAAATCGATGGCCGGCGAAATGGCAACCGCGATGGGAAAGGTCCGCGGATGCTTGAAGGCGAACCGCAGCGCGCCCTGGCCGCCCATGCTCGTGCCCAGCAGCGCCACGGCCGGCGGTTCGGCCTGGAACGCTTCGAAGATCCAGGGCATGAGCCGCTCGACGACGTAACGCTCGGCCGTGATCTGAGGATCGAATTCTTCGCAAATCCGGTCCGACCACCAGCTACGCGCCGCGCGCGGGCACACGGCAATCAGGCCGTGACGGTCGAATTGCCGAGTGAAAGCCGGCTTGTCGTCGAGGCGATTCAAGTGTACGCCGTGCAAGTAGACCACGACGCGGCGCTCGGGATGGCGCGCGGGGGCCGATAGACGTCGCATTCGTGTCCCGCGACTTCCACCCGCGACCACGTTCCCACGGCCTGGTTCACGCTGCCCCTCGTTTGGCTTCTCAATGGTGATCGACGATCGTTCATGCCAGTCTAACCGTTTCAATCGGCCGCCGAAAGCGTGCTCGAACCCGGCCGTCAAACGCTTCGCGCCCCTCGATGTCGCACAACCGTCGCAAGCCGCACGGCGGGGGGCGTCTGAATGGTAGAGTTGAGAATGCCCTCTGGCGGCAAGCGGGCTCGCTTGGCCGCCCCGGCAAGATCGGTGGAACGGCGCTCCGCAAGGAACCGCAAGCCCGGTCGCGACGGATTCCGTTCCTCGGGAGTGGCAGCATGAACACGGCTCCGCATGATATCGGTTCGAACACCGCGTCGGCTGCTGGTCCGCTGGCCCTTTGTCCGGCCGATGTCGCCGCCGACGGGCCGCCAGCTTGTCCGTTCGACACGGGCAGCCTGTTGGCGCGGTGCGTCGACGATCGCGAGTTTTGCGCTGATGTTGCACAAGTTCAGCCGCCGCGCTGGCGACCAGATGGCCGCCATCGACCGGGCCGTGGCCAGTTCCAACCTGGCGGAACTGACGGTGCGGGCGCACACGCTCAAGGGGGTCGCCGCAAACCTGGCCGCCGACAGCCTGGCATCGGCCGCGGCCGAATTGGAACGCCTGGCTCGCCAGTCGCAGCTCGACCGGCTCGCCGCGGCGGTGAGCCGCGTCCGCGGCGAACTCGAGCGCGCGTGCAGATGGTTCCGCAGCTTGTCGAAGATCTACTGGCCCGTTGACGCTCGCGCCCTGCGCACGCTCCAATGGCGTTGAGGCCGAGCGCGCCTTGACCGGCCAAAGGGGTGCCGTTCTGCTGACGTCGCGACCAGGGGCGAGTTTCAAACGGACATGGCAAACGACAGCCAGCCCAAGCGGGTCGTGGGCGACGTGATCGTGCTGGCGACGCTCGACACGAAGGGTCGCGAAGCCGCTTATGTCCGCGACCTGCTGACCGGCTACGGCGTGCCCACGCGGTTGGCCGATGCCGGCACGCTCGCGCCGCCGGCGGTAAAACCGGACATCGGCCGCGAAGAGATTCTCGCCGCCGCTGCTGCCGAACCGGCCGCCCTGGCGGCGGCGGGCGACCGCGGCGCCGCGGTCAGCGCGGCCTGCGGCAGGGTGCCGCGGCTTGGGCGGCGGCAGCCTTTCACGAGGGCCGCATTGCGGGCCTGTTGGCGATCGGCGGATCGGCCGGCACCACGATCGGCACCGCGGCCATGCGCGCCTTGCCGTTGGGCGTCCCCAAGCTGATGGTCAGCACGCTGGCTTCCGGGCAGGTTCGCCATTATATCGGCGACAAAGACATCCTGATGCTCAACTCGATCGTCGACCTGGCGGGGCTCAACCGCGTGACCTGCGAGGTGTTGGGCGAAGCGGCGCGGGCCATGGCCGGCATGATTCTCTTCCACTGCCCGGCGCCACCCGGCGGCGACGAGCGGCCGCTGGTCGCGGCCACGATGTTCGGCGTCACGACGCCCGCGATCGAGCATGCCCGCGCGGTGCTCGAGCAGGCCGGTTGCGAGGTACTCGTGTTTCACGCCACCGGCAGCGGTGGACAGGCGATGGAGTCGCTCATCGACGAGGAGCTCGTTGCCGGCGTGCTCGACATCACCACGACCGAGCTGGCCGACGAGCTGGCGGGCGGCGTGCTATCGGCCGGCAGCGAGCGGCTGACGGCGGCCGGCCGCCGCGGCATCCCGCAAGTCGTCTCGGTGGGGGCCACCGACATGGTCAATTTTCACGCCCCCCCGACCGTGCCCCGCCAGTTCGCCAACCGCACGTTCTATCATCACAATCCCAACGTGACGCTGATGCGCACGACGGCTGACGAATGCGCGCAAATCGGCGCCGAGATCGGACGCAAGCTCTCCGCGGCTGCCGGGCCCGTGGCCGTGTTCCTGCCGGCGCGGCGTTTCGGCCATCGACGGCGCGGGCCAGCCATTCGACGATCCGGCGGCGCGGCGAGCCCTGTTCGCGGCACTCCGCCACAGCGGCCCCCGGCTGGAAATCCACGAACTCGACCTGCACGTCAACGACCGCCAATTCGCCGAGGCCGCGGCGCGGCGTTTGCTCCAGTTGATGCGACTGCCGACGCTCGGAACCTGACGGCCACCGGGAGGCCGCCCGCGGCGCGGCCTGCGGATGACCCCCACACTGCTGGCGACAGGGCCGGGCCACCGATACAATGAGCCGGCCGTCATTAAACGACCGGAACCCGTGGGCTTACTGTGCGATCTCAGGCAGGGTGCCTCTGCTGGCTTGTCCAGCAGGGCAGAAGCGCGGATGGGCAAGCCACCCGTGGCAGCCAGCGAATCGGAACGGTCGGTCCACAAGGGCGCAGCGCCGTCGCTGCCAAGGAGAGACTCGCATGACTCGCTACTTCACATTGTCCGTCGCGTTGGTCGCGTGGCTCATCACGGCGGCGACTCTGTTGGCGGCGGCCGATCCGCTGTCGGTCATCCCCGACGACGCGCTGGGGTTTGCGATCATTCGCGATATCGGCGAGGCCAACGAGCGGGCCCAGGCGCTGACGCAGAAGATACAACTGCCGGTGCCCGACCTGTTGACCCTGGCCAAGCAGTTCACGGGCGTTGACGCGGGCCTCGACGAAAAAGGGGGCATCGCCCTGGCCGCGTTCTCCACGGGCGACGATGCCGACGCCGAGCTGTCGTTCGTCTGCTTCGTGCCGGTCACGGACTACCAGGAGTTCATCGGCCAATTGAATCCCGAGGACGCCGACGCGGCCATCACCGAGATCATGATCTCGGGCATGCCGCGCTTGACGGCCAAAAAGGGAAACTTCGCCGTCTTGGGCGACCCGCAGCAGCGGACGCTGTTCGAGCGAGTGCTGGCCACGTCGAAGAACGTCACCTCCACGGTCGAACCCCTGAAGAAGTGGCTCGACCAGCAACACGCCGCCGCCGTGGTCACCCCGGCCGGCAAGAAAATGCTGGTCGCCAAGATCGTCGCGCTGCTCGACGCCGCTAACACCGGGGCGGATCAAAACCCCAACGGCGACGACGACGCGGACGTGGGCGGCCTGTCGCAAGCCAGACTCAAGGAAATGATGCTCTTGGGCAAACGGGTGCTGCTGGCGGCCGACGAACAGTTGACCGTCATGGCCGCAGGCATCCGGATCGACAAGAACACCGCCTTGCACGTGGGCGCGGCTGGCGTTCAAGCCCGAGGGCGAGCTGGCCGCGTGGGCCAAGGGGGTCAAGCTGCCCAGCTATCCGCTGCTGGCCGGGGTGCCGGAGGACAAATTCGCGATCGCCTACGGTGGCGTGGCAGTGCCGTTCAGCCCGGACATGGCCAAGCTCATCAACCAGTTCACCGAAATGGGCCTGCAGCAATTTGGTTTGGACGCCGAAGCTGGCAAGAAGCTCGAGGCGGCGCTGCGCGGCAGCGCGCCACCGAAGTGAGCGCGGCCGGCGTGCTGGGCCTTATCCAGCCCGGCAACTCGATCTACGCCAGCGCGGCCTCGGTTCAAACCGTGAAGTCTTCCGACGAGTACCTGGCCGCGACGCGCGAGATGGCCGCGGCGCTCGCCAGCGGCGCGAAGAACCCCAAGACCGAAGAGCCGCTCTACGAAGTGGCCGACATCATGGTCGACGACCTCAAGACCATCGAGCTGACGACGAACGTCGGCGCCGTCATCGACGAAGCCAATCCCGCGGCCGAGCAGGCGCGCGGCATGTTCAGTTGGATGTTCGGCAAAGATGGCAAGCTCAAAATCTACTTCGCTGCGGCCGACGCTCGACACGTCGTCGGCGCCTATTCGAAGGAAAACTTGAAGAAGGTCGTGGCCCATGTCCGCTCCAAGGCCAAGGGACTGGAAGCCGACGAAGGGATCGCCAAGACGAACGCCCTGCTGCCCAAAGGGTCGCAGTGGGTGGCCTACCTCAGCCCGCAGGGTCTGCTGCAGTGGGCCGACACGTTCATTCGCAATATCGGCGGCGGACAAATGAACATTCAATTGCCGCAGTTCGCCGAAACCGAGCCGATCGGACTGGCGGCCCGGGTGAGCGGCAGCGGTTTGGATGCCGAGCTGGTCTTGCCTGATTCGGTCGTGGCCGGCATCGGGCAGTTCATTGGCATGGCCCAGCAGATGTTCCAGGGCGGAAACCCGCTGCCCTAGCAGCCTGTTGAAGTATTCAACAGGCTGTGTGATCGCAGGGATGCGATCCCAAAACAGCGACGTAAGTCGTTATTTTGCGAGCGGTGCGGAGCTTTGCTCCGCACTTCGCGAGGTTGAAAAATGCCACGAAGGCATTTTTCAACGAGCTTTCATAGCGGTCTGCTGGAATCGAGCCGCTTACATGGGCTCGGTCGTGCGGTGATGGCGGACGATCTCGCCTTCGACCATGTAAATCACGTCTTCGGCGATGTTCGTGGCCATGTCGGCGATCCGCTCCAGGTGCCGCGCGACCGACGACAGCCGCAACAGGCATTCGGTGCGGTCGGGATGGGCCGCGATCTGCTCTTCGATTTGCTTTTCGATTTGCGCCGCAGCAAGTCGACCTCGTCGTCGGCCGTGCGGCACGTTCTGCGCCAACGCCGGATCGGAATTGACCAGCGCGTCGAGACTTTCCTTGACCATCGACTGGGCCCGCGCCGCCATGCCGCGAAAATCGACGGGCAAGTCGAACCGCTCGCAGTTGGCCAGGAACACGACCCGTTTGGCGATGTTTTTTGCCAGGTCGCCCATCCGCTCCAGGTCGTTGTTGATCTTGAGCACGGCCACGACGAACCGCAGATCGGCGGCCACCGGCTGGTAGAGGGCCAGGATTTTCAGGCACTCCTCCTCGACGTCGACCTCCATGCGGTCGATTTCGGCGTCGGCCTCGATCACGGTATTGGCCAGGTTGCGGTCGCGATTGATCAGCGCGGAAATGGCCTTGGCGATCGCCTCTTCGACCAGCGTGCCCACGAAGAGGATCTTCTGCTTGAGACCGTCGATTTGCCGCGGAAGTTGCTTGGCCATTGAGGGATCACGGTTGCGAGCGCTCGCGAGGCCTTGCCCATCCTCGGCGGCCTCCAGTACAAGTCTCTACAAAGCGCGTGGTCCTGTAAAGAGAGTGCCCAAAAGCTTCGAGCCCGAAGCCCGACGCCTCAACCATACCGCCCCTCGATGTACATCTCGGTCTCCTTCCGCTGCGGGTGCAGGAAGATGTCCTTCGTCGTGCCGTGCTCGATCACTTCGCCCAGCAGCATATAAATGCACTCTTCGCTGGCCCGGGCGGCCTGGCCCATGTTGTGGGTCACGATCACGATCGTATAGGTTTCGCGCAGGGTTTCGATCAGCGTTTCGATGGCCTGGGTTCCCGCGGCGTCCAGCGCCGAGCAGGGCTCGTCCATCAGGATCACCCGCGGCTTCAGCGGCAGCAGCCGGGCGATGCACAGCTTCTGCTGTTGTTCGAGCGTCAACAGCGTGGCCTTGCGGTGCAGCTTGTCCTTGACGTCGTTCCACAGGAACACGTCGCGCAGGGCCGTTTCGACCAGCTCGTCGCGCTGGCGGCGGTCGATCGCCCCCCGCGTGGTGTGGACCCGCAAGCCGAACACCACGTTCTCATAGATCGAGATCGGCAGCGGGTTGGGCCGCTGGAAAACCATGCCCACCGTCTTGCGCAGCTCGGCCAGCGAGACGTCCGGGTCGTAGATGTTCTTGCCGAGAATCGAAATCTCGCCGGTCGTGCGCACGTTGCCGTAGCGCTCGTTGATGCGGTTGAAGCAGCGCAACAGGCTCGTCTTGCCGCAGCCCGAGGGGCCGATCAGCGCCGTCACGCACGACTGCCGAATCTTCACGCCGATCGAGCGCAGGGCCTGAAAATCTCCGTACCAGAGATTCAGATCGTGCGTGCGAATGCTGTACACGGGGTCGCCCATCACCCGATGTTCCCCGTCACGTAGTCGAACGTCAACTGCTGGACCGGCTTGGTGAAAAGTTGCTGCGTCTCGCCGACCTCGATCAGCCGCGAGCCGTTGAGGAAGGCCGTCTGGTTGGCCAGCCGCCGCGCTTGCTGCACGAGGTTCGTCACCAGCACGATCGTCATCTCCTTGCGCAGCTCCAGCAGCACGGCCTCGATCTTCATGGTCGTCACCGGGTCGATGGCGATCGAAAACTCGTCGAGACACAGGATCTCCGGCCGCAGCGAAAGGGCCCGCGCCAGCGTCAACCGCTGCTGCTGGCCGCCGGAAAGCTTCGTGCCCAACAGCGTCAAACGGTCTTTCACCTCGTCCCACAGGGCCGCCTGGCGGAGGCATTTCTCCACCAGCGCGTCGAGCTCGCCCGCGCCGCACGCCGGCCATTCGCGGGCCGTAAGCCACGTTGTCGTAAATCGACAGCGGCAGCCCGACCGGCAGCGGAAACACCATGCCGATCCGCCGCCGCAGCTCAAACACGTTGGCCACCTGGCGGACGTTCTGGCCCCCCACGCGCACCGTGCCCTCGACCCGCGCCGAGCCGACGAAGTCGATCGTGCGGTTGATGCACCGCAGCAGGGTCGTCTTGCCCGAGTTGGCCGGGCCGATGATGCCGAAGATCTCGTTCGGCGGAATCGAGAGCGAAACGTCGTTCAGTGCCTGGTGCCCATCGTAGCGGACGCTCAAGTGTTCGATGTCGATGCCGATCGAGCCCATGCGCTACCACTTCTTCCGCGAACGCAGGTAGAACCGCAGGCCGATCGACACGCTGTTGACCGCCAGCACCAGGCCGATCAACATCACCGCCGTGCCGTATTGCAATTGCTCGAGCGGCAGCGAGCGGCCGGCGGCCACGTCTTCCGGCCCGGCGCCCTTGACCTGTGTCAGCAGCACGTGCAGGTGATAGGAAAGCGCCATGCAGCCGTCATCGAGCGAATAGGGCAGGAAATGCCGCCACCCCTTGCTTGGCACCGTCAAGTAATAGGCGGCCCCCGTGAACAAGATCGGCGCCGTCTCGCCCGCGGCCCGCGAAACTTGCAGGATCACCCCGGTCAGAATGCCGCTGATCGAGTTGGGCAGCACGATCGTGCGGATCGTCTGCCAGCGGCTGGCCCCCATGTTCCAGCAGGCCTCGCGAAACGTCGTGGGCACGCTGGCCAGCGCCTCCTTGGTGCTGGTGATGATCACCGGCAGCGTCATGATGGCCAGCGTGCAACTGGCCGCCAGCACCGACTCGCCCATGCCGGCGAACATCACGAACGCGCCGACGCCAAACAGCGCGTGCACGATGCTCGGCACCCCGGCCAGGTTCACCACGGCCAGGTTGACGATCCGCGTGAACCAGTTGTCGCCCGCATATTCGTTCAGGTAAACGCCAGCCAGCACCCCGATCGGCGCGGCCAGCAGCAGCGACATGAACACCAGGTAGAACGTGCCGATCAGCGGCGCCCAGATGCCGCCGGCCGTCATGTTGTTGCTCGGGTTGGTAAAGATGAACGTCGGCGACAGGATCGGCCAGGCCCGCACGCTCAGGTGAATCAGGATCGCGGCCAGCGGCACGACGAGCATCAGCGTCATCACCAGCAGCACGGCGCGGGCCACGTGCTCGTGGCGCCGCTTCATGCGGTCGACCGACGTGGCCGAAAACACTTCGCGAATCGACAGGCTCAGGTGCTCGCCGGGCGCCAGCGGGATCGCGCCGTCGCGGTCCAATTGGGCCACCGCGGCCAGGGCCGCTTCGAGGCTGGGCCACGGGAAAGCGTCGCTGCCCATCCCGCGAACGGCGGTCGCCCCCACCGGGTCGACGTAGAACCGGTAACGCGGCGACTTGCTGGCAGGCCGCTCGCCGTGGGCTCGATCGATCTTGCAGATGTCGACCCGGTCGTAACCCGACAGCCGGCGCACCTTGGGCGACTCGCCCGCATGGCGCTCCTCGATGCCGCGACAGCGCTTCGCCCAGCGTTGCCAGGGGACGCTCGCGCGAGCCGTCCGACGCCGATCCATTGCCCGCCGCGCCGTGGGTCGCGGCGCCATTGGCGGGCGCGCCGTTGGCTGCGGCGCCGGCGTGCGACGCGACGTAATAGCGGTAATGCGCGGCGCGGGTGTCAGGCATTTTGCTTGCCGCGGATGCCGCGGACCACCAGGTCGGCCGTCAGGTTCACGACGAAGGCGATGACGAACAGCAGGATGCCGATCACGAACAGCACGCGGTAGTGCGGGTCGCCGTTGACCGTTTCACCCAGCTCGGCGGCGATCGTGGCCGTCAGCGTCTGCACGCGGTCGAGGACGCTGTGGGGCACCTGGTTGGCGTGGCCCGTGGCCATCAGCACGGCCATCGTCTCGCCGATCGCCCGCCCCACGCCCAACAGCACCGCCGCCAGCAGCCCGCTCTTGGCGGCCGGAAACAGCACCCGATAGACGATCTCCCACCGCCGGGCTCCCAAGGCCAGCGCCGCCTCGCGGTACGAATCGGGCACGGCTTTCAGCGCGTCCTCGCCCACCGAAACGATCACCGGCACGCTCATCAGCGCCAGGATGATCCCCGCGTTGAGAATATTCACGCCGACCGGCGCCCCGGTCGCGGCGATGATGATCGGATTGAGCAGCACGTAAGCGATGAAGCCCCACACGATCGAGGGAATCGCGGCCAGCATCTCGATGGCGATCTTCAAGAACTCCTTCAACCCCGGCGGTGAGAATTCCGACACGAACACCGCCGCGCCCAGCCCCAACGGCACGGCGATCGCCATCGACAACAACGTTACCGAGGCCGTGCCGGCCAGCAGGCCGAGAATGCCGAACTGCGGCGTCTCGGCCACCGGGTTCCAGTCGCTCGTCAGGAAGAACTCGCGGAAGTCGAGCCCGCCGAACAGCAGCGGCGCCCCTTCGCGGAGCACGAAGAAGAAGATGCCGAACACGAAAATAATCGGCGCTCCACCCGCAAATGTGGATCAGCCCTTCGATGGCCATTTCCGGCAGCCGCCGCAAGAACGATAGGCCGCCCCCGCTGGGCCGCGGCGCGGGGGTTTCGAGTTGGGAGGTATCGGTCGCCATGATCAAGCTTCGCGTTTCGCTTTCGCCCGCCAGTCGGCGCTCAGCAGCCGGTCGTCACCGGTCGGACGCTTTGCGGTTGGCCGGCACGTAGCCTCCGTCGGCCACGACTTTCTGCCCCCCGGGCCCGAGCACCCATTGAATGAAGTCCTGCAACAAGCCGGTAGGCTCGCCCAGCGTGTACACGTACAGCGGCCGCGAAATCGGGTAGCTGCCGTCGACCGTGGATTCGACCGTCGGCTCGACCGCAAAGCTCCCCTTTTCCTTGGAAATCTTCAGCACTTTCACCTTCGGACTGTTGTAGCCCATGCCGCTGTAGCCGATGGCGCATGGCGTGTTCGAGATCAGGGCCACGACGTCGGACGAGCCGCTTTGCGAGGTGGCCCCTTGTTTGTATTGTCGTTTCTTGCCGAGCACGGCCTCCTGGAAATAGGCGTACGTGCCCGAGCTGTTTTGCCGGCTGACGCGGATGATCTCGCCGTCGCGGCACCCCTGGTTGTCGATTCCCAACTGCTCCCAGCGCGTGATCGTGCCCCCCTCGCCGTAAATCTCGGCCAGGTCCGCTAGCGCGATCGAGTCGAGCGGGTTGTCGCGATGCACGTAGACCGCCAGCGCGTCGCGGCCCACGATGAACTCCTTCGGCGTGCGGCCGGTGTTTTCGCGGGCCCGTTCGATTTCCCTGGCCTTCATCGGCCGGCTGGCGGTGGCCAACTGGACCTTGCCGGCGCACAGGGCCGCGATGCCAACGCCCGATCCGCCGCCTTTGACTTGCAGCATCACGTCAGGATTCTCGGCGTGAAAGGCCTCGGCCCAGGCCGCCGCCAGCCCGACCATCGTGTCGGACCCCGTGATGCGAATCGTGCTGTCGTCGCGCCGCCCACAGCCGGCCACGGCCAGCGCCGTGCAAGCGACCGTGCAGCCGACCAAGGCGGCGAGCGAGCGCCGATGCAGCAAGCCAACCGGCCGCGCGCCGGCCGAAGTCGACGGCCCGCCGAGAGCCGATTGCCGAGCCGTATGGTTCATCACGCGCCGCCGCCGTCAGCCCACCAGGGCCGTAAATGCCGTCGTCCAGTCGTTTTGCCCAAATTGTAAAGGGCAAATGTTAGGGTTTTGTTAGGGTTTGTGGGGAGGTCGTGTGTGACCAGCGTGTTGCCGGCCTTTTTTCAGGTTTGTCGGCCTCTTCGCGACCCGTGTGGGGGCTCGCCGTGCCTCGTTCAGTGCGCCGCAGGCCCTGATCGGGCTGGCAGCGAATCTGTTCGTTGGGGCCGTTCTGTTCTTTGGCGCCGATGTTCGGACGGCTTACAACAGCGTTCGACAAACAGACGCGACTTGACGACCCCCTGACTGCACGCTGCTTCCCGAAGGGCGAACCCTCGTCTTTCGCCCCCTCATTTCATGGGCCCTGCCACTCGGCCTTGTCGCAACTCAGCCGGCGGCCGTATAGAATCAACCAGGTCGGTCTGGCCGGAGATTCTCTCGCGGGAGATCGTTCATGGCTCGCTCGTTTCGTTTCGCCCTGCTCGTTCTCGGAGTGGCTCTTTCGCGGCTCGCGCTGGCGGACGAATCGCCCGCTTCGCCCTCGGCCTCGCCCCAGCAGGTGCAGCAGGCCGTCGATCGCGCCATCGGCTATCTGCAAACCGAAAGCGCGGCCTGGCTCAACACGGCGCAAGTGCGCGGCCTGCCATCACGCGCCGATGCCGTTGTGGGCGCTGAGCGCTGCCGATGGTCAGGGTTATGCGATCGACAAGAAGTTCGTCACCGGCACGCTCGAGGCCACCTTGGCGAGCAAGGAAAAGCTGATCGAGGCCAAGTTGTTCAACGATCCGACGGCCCCGCCCGATCCGCGGCCGCAAGGCCGGGGCGTGAACGTGGGCATCGCGTTCATGGCGGTGGCCGCCCGCTCGATGAGCTCGCTGACCGCAGGCCAGAAGCAAACCCTGGGGCTGATCGCCGACGAGATTCTCCAAAAGCAGCAAGCCGACGGCTCGTGGGAGTACTTTCTCAGCCGGCCGCCGATCAACGAAAGCCAGACCACCGACCACGCCTGGCTGATCATGGCGCTGGATGGCGAAACCTCTCCCGACGCGCCCGAGTCGCAGTGCGCGGCACTCGCCAAGGCGCGGGCCTGGCTGGCCGCGGCCCAGCTACCCAACCTGCAGGACAAAGTCTTCAAGGTGCTGTTGGCGGCCCGCGCCGGGCGGCCGCGCGATGAGATGCAATCGACCGTCGACGAGCTGCTGACCCTGCAGTGCGCCGACGGCGGCTGGAGCCAGCTCGCCGACGTGCCAACCAGCGACGCCTACGCCACCGGCCAGACGCTCTACGTCCTGGCGCTGGCCGGCTACACGCTCGAACGCCCCCAGATCCAGCGGGCAGTCGACTTCCTCGTCGCCACGCAAAAGCCCGACGGCAGTTGGCCGATGACCTCGCGATCGACGCCCGACGGCAAGCCCGGCAGCTCGAAGCTGCTTACGCCGATCACCTGCGCAGCCACTTCCTGGGCGACGCTCGGGCTGTCCCGCCTCGTGCCCAAGAAATAGGACAGCGCGTCCGAGCGCCCTTGGTCGGTTGATCGCTGTCGAGGCCCGCTGCAAAACCGATCGACCGGACAGCGGCAAGTTGATGGCCGGCATTCTCAAACCCCGCTGGTTCCGCTTCCGCCTGCGGACGCTGTTCGTGGGGACCGCCCTGATATGCGTTCTCTTGGCGTGGGTGGTTTACCAGTTGAATTGGATTCGTCAACGACACGCCTTCATCGATGGCGAACGGCGCATCCGCCAGCGCCGCGGCGCGGCCGTTGGCATCGCCTATACGTATCCCGGCAAGCAGGCCGTTCGCGCCGCTGCAGATCTGGGCATTTGGCGAGGATGGCGTTTCCGATGTGTGCGTGCTGGCCGATGAAATCGACACGCAACAGGTGACCGACCATGACAGGAACCGTCTGCGCCAGGCCCGGCGTCTGTTCCCCGAGGCCGAAGTCATGCTCGCCCACGAATACCGCAGGGCGTCTGGAAGCGTCTTCCAAGGATCATTTCCACCCGACTGAACTCTTGACTCAACATCAGCCTTCTCTCCCTCCTCTCCTTCCCTCCATCCATCTCCTCCTCCTCTCCTCCGTCGTGCCGTCGTGCCGTCGTGTTAAAAACCGCTCCCTCCTCCTCTGCGTCCTCCGCGTCCTCCGCGGTGAATTTTCCTTTTCTTCAGTGGCCAATTCTTCCCCTAGAAATCAGCCGCGCGTTCCGCGATACTTCGCGTAGCTGAATCGGGCTGAGGTGTGCGTTGCCGCGAAAGCCATTTGCGAGAATGCCAAGAGTAGCGAAAGTCGGCAGGCGATAGTTCTGGCCTGATAAAACCGGCGGAGCGAAGCCACAGGGCAGCATTCCCGAGCCGCCTCTCCTGGAGCGATGTGTGGCGTTGTTGAAAGCATCTGCGAGCGCTCGCAGACGCCCAAGCACCGCCGCCGGGTCGGTTCGACGAGTTCTTCTTACCTCAGGCCTCAAGCCTCAGGTCTCAAGCCTCGCCTGCCTGCCCCGCTTCGGGTCGACCCGACAGGTCCGCCCCACGGATGGGCTCGAGTGGTCGGTGACACAGACCTCGAGAACACCCCTTGCCGTGATTTGCGGTGTCACCCGGTGTGTTGCTCGACCGCGTAACGGCCGAGGCAAAAAACCAAAACCCCAAGAACACGCCTCGGCCCTCGAGTACGGACGAGCGGCTGCACGAAGCGTTTTTCGTCAAGGCGGCGGTGCGCGCGCAAGCACGCACCGCCGCCGTTTTATTTTTCCGTTTTGTAGGTCCGGCCGTGGCCTGACATGACCAACCGCGGCAGTCCGATTGTCAGGCCACGGCCGGACCTACAAAACGCATGCCGGGTGCCACTCTCTGGCTTTTCCAGCAGTGCAACCATCACGGGTGTCTGCTGCGCAGCCGCCCGTGGCACCCATCGCTGGCCCCTGACATTCAAGCGAAGCCAAGCCACTTCAAACCTTCTCCTCCGTCGTGTCGTCGTGTCGTCGTGTTAAAACAATCCCGCTATCCATCCCGGCTCCGCCCAGCGCCCACCAAGGGATGCCGGATCTTTAAGACACGAAGGACACAAAGCGCACAAAGACACGAAGAACGAAATAACAAAGGGAATGAGCTTCAGTGGGCGGCGGTTGTCCCAAGTTTGCCAGACCGTTAGACTTGAACGCACAGCGTTCGCATGTCTCGCTGGCGATTTTCCTGTTGCGAGTTTGGAGTCAACGGTTCCATGGCGCGCGTCGTGTTGGCCATGTCGGGCGGGGTCGATAGCAGCGTGGCGGCGCACTTGCTGTGCGCGGCCGGGCACGAAGTGATCGGCGTCTTCATGCGGCACGGCGAGCCGCCAGTCGAGACGTGTGGCACGCAGGCATCGGCAGGCTCGGCCTTGCCGGTCGTCAGCGGGCGGCTCGACCACAAGCAGGGCTGCTGCAGCGCCAGCGACGCCGAGGATGCCCGGCGGGTGGCCGATCGGCTCGACATGCCGTTTTACGCCATCGACTTTCAGCGCGAGTTCAGCCGCATCGTCGACTATTTCATCGACGAGTACCTGGCGGCCCGCACGCCCAACCCTTGCGTGCAGTGCAACAACTGGATCAAGTTCGGCCGGCTGTTCGACTATGCCGACAGCGTGGGCGCCGAGTTCGTCGCCACGGGCCACTATGCCCGGTTGATCGCCGGGCTGGGCGGCGACGGCGGACCGGGCCTGTGCCGGGGCGTCGACGAGGGGAAAGACCAGTCGTACGTGCTGTTCGGTATCGATCGCCGGCTGCTGGGGCGGATGCTGCTGCCGGTGGGCGGTTACCAGAAAGCCGACATCCGCCGCTTGGCCGGCGAGCTCGGTCTCGGCGTGGCCGACAAGCCCGACAGCCAGGAGATTTGCTTCGTCACCAGCGGCCACCACGCCGAGTTCATCCATGCCCGCCGCGGCGAATCGGCCGAGGGCGACGTGGTGACCACCGACGGGCAGGTCGTGGGCCGGCACGACGGGCTGGAGCGGTTCACCATCGGCCAGCGCAAGGGGCTGGGCATCGCCCTGGGCGAGCCGCGGTTCGTTGTCCGGCTGGAACGCGACACGCGCCGCGTCGTGCTCGGCGGCCGCCGAGGACCTGGCCCGGGGCGAGTTGACCGCCGACCGTGCAAACTGGCTGGTCGATCCGCCGGCCGGCGAGCCGCCCTTGCCAGGTCAAAATCCGCTATAATGCCCGGCCTGTGGCGGGCCGCGTCCGGGTGCTCGCAGGGGGGCGGCTGGGCGTCGTCTTCGACGAGCCCCAATACGCCGTCGCGCCGGGCCAGGCGGTCGTCTGTTACGACGGCCCCCAAGTGCTCGGCGGCGGCTGGATCGAATAACCTCGGCGCGCTTCCCGGCACGGCGCGTCGATCCAATCGTGGGAGGTTGGCAAACATGAATCGCATCTGGCCGCTGCTGATGGGCCAAGCGCTCGGCCCCAATCCGGAATCGATGCCGTGGTGGATCGTGGCCGCGATCGGCATCCTGGTGATGGTCATCCTGATGTTCGCCGTGGCCGTGATCGCCTATGGCCGGCTCTGGTTCCAGGCGTACATGTCGAACGCCCACATCAGCCTTTCGAGCCTGATCGGCATGAGCCTGCGGCAGGTCGACTCGCGCGTGATCATGCAGCGCCAAGATCATGGCCATGCAGGCCGGCTCTGGCGCAGCGGCATCACTACCCGGCGGCTCGAGGCCCATTACCTGGCCGGCGGCAACGTGCCGGGCGTGATCGCCGCGATCATCGCCGCCCATCGGGCCGACATCGACTTGGACTTCGATCGGGCGGCGGCCATCGACCTGGCCGGCCGCGACGTGCTCGAGGCGGTCCGCACCAGCGTCAATCCCAAGGTCATCGACTGCCCCGACCCGGTCAAATCGAAAAAATCGAACCTGAGCGCGGTCGCCAAGAACGGCGTCGAGTTGAAGATCCGTGCCCGCGTCACGGTCCGCACCAACCTGGCGCAGCTGATCGGCGGAGCCACCGAAGAGACGATCATTGCCCGGGTCGGCGAGGGCATCATCACCTCGATCGGCTCTTCGGAAAGCCACTTGGAAGTGATGGAAAACCCGCACAACATTTCCAAAGCCGTGCTCGACCGCGGCCTCGACGCCCACACCGCGTTCGAGATCGTCTCGATCGACATCGCCGACATCGACGTCGGCGAGAACATCGGCGCCAGGCTGCAAGCCGACCAGGCCGAAGCCGACACCCGCGTCGCCCGGGCCAAAGCCGAAGAGCGCCGGGCCAACGCCATTGCCCGCGAGCAGGAGATGAAAGCCCGCGTGGCCGAGAATCGGGCCCAGGTGATCCTGGCCGAAGCCGACGTGCCGATGGCCATGGCCGAGGCGTTCCGCAGCGGCCACTTTTTCACCGTGCCGGCCGAGGCCGAAGCAGGCAATGGCAAGGCGAGCTGACATGCGTCAAGGCCGTGGGCTGTCGGCTGCGGGCTGCAAGGTGATTGAATGAAGGCGCGGCGGCGAGTCGGTGTGGCGTGGCGCCTGGCCGTGATGGCGCTGGCCTTCGTTTCGGCCGGAGCGGACGAACCACGGGCGGACGAACCGCGGACTGCCGAATCCGCCAACAAGGAAGACGGCGGTTCCGACGAGCGGGCCCTGCTCGAACGGTTTCGCCGCGAGTTCGTCGAAATCACGCCCGGCCGCGGCGCGTTTGCAGCCACCTTCGAGATGGGCCGCCGCGAGGGCCAGCCCGCCGAGCAGCCCCCGCACCGCGTGACCGTCCAGCGCCCATTTGCCATTGCCCGCTACGAAGTGCCGCAAAACCTGTGGCAGGCCGTCATGGGCAGCAATCCGAGCCGTTGGAAGGGAGCCCGCAACGCCGTCGAGATGCTGTCGTACGACGAAGCCGTCGATTTTTGCCAAAAGGCGACCGAGCGGCTCCGCGCGGCGCGGCTGATCGGCGACAACCAGGTGGTCCGCTTGCCGTCGGAGGCCGAATGGGAGTACGCCGCCCGGGCCGGCACGAAGGGCGTCTATTCGTTTGGCGACGACGCGGCCGCGCTGAGCGATTACGCCTGGAGCACGCACAACGCGGCGGGCAACGATCCGCCGGTCGGCGCCAAGAAGCCCAACGCCTGGGGGCTGTACGACGCGCACGGCTATCTATGGGAATGGTGTGCCGACGCCTGGCACGACGATTACACGGGCATCCGGCCGACGGCTCGGCCTGGCTGGCCGGCGGCGACGCCGAGCGTCGCGTGCTCCGCGGCGGCAGTTGGAAAGATCCCGCCGAACGGCTCACCAGCAGCTATCGCCGCCCCGCCCCTCGCGGCTTGCGCGACGACGCCGTGGGCCTGCGCCCCGTGTTGAGCGACGCCGGCCGTGAATAGGCTGGCGGCCCACGGGTTTGTTTTTTCACCGCCGCCGCCGGGAATCGTGCCCACTGGGGTCGAAAAACCGCCCTATTTCCAGGGCCGCGTAAAATGGAGTAACGAGCCTCATCGTCCTCGGATGCGTGGAAGGGCCAGCCATGCTATTGCACAAGTTCAACTTCAAGACGGAAGTGCTTGACTCCGCCGAGCCGGTGCTGGTCGATTTTTGGGCCCCCTGGTGTGGGCCTTGCCGCAGCATGAACCCGACGATCGAAGCGCTGGCCCGCGACTTCAAGGTGGCCAAGGTGAACGTCGATTCGAACCCGCAGTTGGCGGGCCGCTACAACGTGTCGTCGATCCCGGCCCTGATGATCTTCAAGAGCGGCCGGATCGTGGCCCAGCACGTCGGCGTGATGAGCGAAGCCGTGTTGCGCCGAGCTGGAGCGGTTTCGGTAGCCCGACCGGAGCGTCGCACTGGTTGCTGAGACGCCGCGGCGGCCATCGGTCCACGGGCAAGCGCGTCTGGGCCAGGGTTTTCCCCTTGATGGCTTGGCGCCGCAGCGTCCCGACGCGCGACTTTACTGTCGATCTCGTTAGCTGCGAACCCCCACCTTCGACCGACGTAGACAACAAATGAGGACTACGTTTCCGATTCGGGCGCAGTCCCATTCGCAAGAGCTTGTGCGGAACCTGGGAGGTCCGTCATGCGATTGTCTAACTGGAGGTGCGGTGCGGCGATTCTGTTCATGGCGGCATGCTATGGGCCGCCCGCGCTTGCCGCCGCCGAGGTTCCCGCGCGGGAAGACGCCGCCGCGGACCGGGGCAGCGATGAGGCGGCCCAATGGGTCCAGGAGGCCCTCGCGGCCGAAGCCCGTGGCAACACGAGCCAACGCGCCGAGTTCTTGCAACGCGCGCTCGATGCGAATCCCGATTACGCGCCCGCCCATTGGCAATCGGGCGAAGTGCGCGTTGGCACGCGCTGGCTGCCGGTCGACGAGGCTGCCCGCGAGGCGGCCAGTGCCGGGCGCGTCGAGCGGTATCGGAAACTGCTGCAAAGAGTTCGGCCGATCCCCTCGGATCATCTGGACCTCGCCCATTGGTGCGCCAAAACGGGACTGCCCGACTTCGAGCGGGCGCAGCTCTTGTTCACGCTCTACTACGGGCCGAACACGCAAGAGGCGATCAAGAAGCTGAAGCTGACGCGCTATCGCGGCATGTTCGTGTCGCTCGCCCAAGAGGCCGCCCTGCGGAAGCGCCAGCGCGACGCGGCACGCTGCGCGGCAATCGTGGGACGGCAGGCTATTGCAATTGCGCGCCGACGTCGAAACTGGCAACCAGGCCAGGCAGACCGGCGCCCTCGACGCGTTGCGGTCGATCGACGATCCGGCGCTGATCCCGGCGCTTGAAGCCCTGACGGTCAAAAGCTTCCCCGAAGTCGGCCAGGCCGTGGTGGACAGCCTCAGCAAGATGCCGGGCCAGGCGGCCACCGATTCGCTCACGCGGCACGCCCTGCTGGCGCCGCGTCCCGAGGTCCGCGCGGCAGCCGCCAGCGTCTTGCGGTCGCGGTCGCTGTACAGCTACGTGCCCACGATGATCGGTTCGCTGAGTTTGCCCACCGACGTGCAATTCGACCAGTTCTACTTGATGAGCGGCCAGCCCGTTCACCGCCTGGCGGTGGTCCAACATTCGATGTTGGCCGACAACGCATTCGTTTCCACCGGCGGAGCGTCGGGCGATATCGTGATCTCGAAACGCTACGGCAATTCCGCTCGGTTCATTCCCGACCCGACCATGGAGCGAGACATTGAGTGGGCCCAGCGGGAGGTAGCGGCCAACGCGGTCAAAAAGGCGGTCAATTCCCGAGTCACCGCGGCACTCGAGCGAGCGACGGGAAACAACCTGCCCGCGGATCCGCAAAAATGGTGGGACTGGTGGTACGATTACAACGACGTCTATCGCCCGCCCAGGCAGGTTTACTCGCATTCCCAGCAAGCCCTGCCGCGCCCGTTCCGCATCCGCTTCCAATCCTGCTTTGTCGCGGGCACGAAAGTCTTCACCGCCACGGGTCCGATGGCGATCGAACGGATCGTGCCCGGCGATTGCGTGCTGGCCCAGGACGTCGAGACGGGCGAGCTGGCTTATAAGCCGGTGCTGGTGACCACCGTGCGGCCGCCCAGCCCCGTGCTGGCCATCTCGGTTGGTGGCGAAACGATTCGCGCCACGCTCGGCCACCCGTTCTGGGTTTCGGGCGTCGGCTGGCAGATGGCCAAGGAGCTGAAGCCGGGCCAACGGCTGCACACGCCGCACGGCCCGCTGGCGATCGACTCGATCAGCGAAGACACGCCGGCCGTCTGCTACAACCTGGTCGTGGCCGAATTCGCCGACTATTTCGTCAGCGACCAGAAAGTGCTGGTGCACGACAACAATCTCCGCGAGGGCGCCACCGCCACCGTGCCGGGCCTACTCGCGGCGAAGTGAACGTTGCTCGCGGGAGGACCGGTTTCAGGCGGGTCGGGCTGGCGCAGCCGGTCGATTCGGCCGAACCCTCGTTTCGTGAGGCTCTCGCGGCTCTGACGTTCGCCGGTCATCGGCGCATGAAAAACGCCGACCAGCAGGCCGGCGAATTCGCTTCTCGTCGCGCGGTGCACCGTCACGCGGCGCGTCGCCGCCCGCGCGCGACAATCCAGGCCAACGCCGCCGCGCCGAGCATTCCCAGCACCAGGCTCGACGGCTCGGGCACCGGCTGGACAATGAACACGTTAGTCATCGAGGCGATGTCGCCGGGCGACAAGCTGAATTCGTTTTGAATGCCGATGCTCGTGGTCACTGCTGGTCCGGGCACGGTGGGGCCCGGCAGTCCAAAGCTCACCGGCGCAATGCTGGAACTGTCGCCGGCGAAGCCGAAGGCGGGCGTGCTATAGGGATCGGGGTGTAGTTCAGCGAGCCCGACCAAGTTGGTGCCGTCGATGCGGCCCGTATACAGGGCCGCTGGCGAAACCGTGCTCACGCCTCCCAGGCCGTTGACGTTCGCGTCGGTCACCGAGCCCGACATCGAGCCGCCAATCAGCGTGCCCACCGGGATCGGAGCAATCGGAAGGTCGACCGTGACGATAAACGTCATCGGCGACGCGCCCAGGTTCGTGAAGCCGAATACGCTGCTGACGGCCGGATCGGTGTCGACGGTCAGGTTGGTCCAGTCCCACTCCCACACGCCCGGCCAGGTGATCGAGCCGTTCATGAACGTCACCGAGCCGTCCACATTCTGCACCACCGAGGCGCTGTTGCTGGCCAGCGTGCTCTCGTTGACCGACATCAGATTGCCGACCGGTCCCACCTCGACGTCAATCGTGGGCAATGCAATGGCCAGCGCCGCCGGTGCTAGGACGATGAGCGCGACCAGGAACGTCGCGAGAAAAGTCACACGGGGCGAATGATTGAAACGCATTAGCCGTTTCCCGCCAAACGCTGTCCAACCGTCCTAACGAGCCACAGTGGCGCGGCACGCTAGCTGCCGGGGCCCCCGAATCGGTTGCCCGGCACGTCGAGCGCATTTGTACATGCACGCCGATTATAGCAAGGACTTCCCCGGCGCGCACCCGGCGCCAGGAAAAATTTTAAGGTTTTTTTCGGCCGATCGCCCCGCGGAGTCGGCCGGCGGGACCTGGCGACTTTTCAAGGAACCGACAGGGGGGCAGCAGGTTGCCGGCCTAGGCACCCCTGCGAGGCCATTGCTTCTTGATCCCCAAAGCTGCCAGGGCGGCCAACGCGAACAAGCCCAACACGGCCGAAGCCGGTTCGGGCGTGGGAACCGTGATGGGCGAACTGAGGGCATAAAACGGCCGCGAATAGGCAACCTCGGCGACCTTCACTTCCGTCATCAGTTCCAACCAGGTTGCGTCGAGCGCCAACTGTCCGACCTCGGCGTCGCCGGCTCCGCCAAGCGTGGCGCCGGGAATACCCGTGCCCGTCGAGTCCGAGCCCGTCCAGACGTCGTTGTCCTGAGCTTCCGTGGCGACGCCGCCGAACTGGTCGAAGCCGACGAGGTTATTGAGGGCGCCCAGGTAGATGCCCACGCCGGCGGCGGCAACCTCCTGCCCCGCGGTGTTGTAGACGGGCAAGGTGCCCGACGGGGCGTTGACATTGGCGTCGACGGTGTCGGTCGAGGCGACCGCGTTCCACGTCGCGCCGGCTGGCAGCTCCGAACTGAGCGCGGCTTCTTCCGATACAAACGTGTTGTAATCGGCGATGTCGAAGCTGATCGCCGTGTGGGGGTCGGCCGTGACGAAGATCAACTGGTACTGCGAGCCAGGAGCAAGGCCGATGGGCGGGACGACCGACGCCCTGAGCTGACTGGCGGCAGAGGCGAAAACACAAATCGCGCTAAACAGCACAACGGCGATGGATTTCCGCACGAGCGTCCCTCCTTGCAAGCAAGATTCCGGTGCCCCCACCCAGCCGAGCAATGAGCAAGCTAGGGCCAGCGCTATGTGTTTGTCAAGTTCCTCGTTCGAGGGACGAGACGAATCCTTGCATGCGGGCCAGAACCGGGGCAACCGGCGCGCGAGCCAGCCTAGGATTTCGGCCTCCCCAAGACCCGCGAGCATCGCTTCCGCGCCAAGAGCGGCCGCGGCACCCGCCAAACGGATGGGGAGGGATTCGAACCCCCGGTACGGTTTCCCGTACAGCAGTTTTCAAGACTGCCGCCTTAGACCACTCGGCCACCCATCCGGTGCTGAAATTCTAGTGCGCGACGGGCAAACTTGCGACCGCAAGGGCCGATGGCCCATCGAGCCGCCGGGTTTATTAGGGACAGGCTGAGCGGCTCGACGGGCGCAAAAAAACGCCCGGCGCGGAAGGTGAGAATATCCGGCCGGGCGCGACGGGAGGGCAATTGGTTGGCGGGAACGTTGCCTTCGCGGTGATCAACTGGCAGTCGAGTTGGCGGCGTTCTGGAACAGGGTCTTGGTCTTGCCCCCGATCGAGGAAACCGCCAGCGCACAAACGGCAATGATGGCCGCCAGCATGACGGCATACTCGATCGCGGTCGGACCATCTTCGGACGCAGAAAAGTGGCGGACTTTATCGAGGAATTCTTGCATGGTTTTTATGGCCTTCATTGCGGCAGATCATGGGGGCCGAACTGTCGAGATGCATATTGCACGAGGCGTGCCACGGAGGATTCTCGCCGGAAAACGCGCCCCAGGCGTTGCCAATTGGCAACGGGCCACCCCAAGCGTTGTCCCAGGGCAACGCCCCGTCGAGATCATGCCCCACGCCGACGCGTCCGAGCGTGCCGGCTACGGCAGCGACCGAATTCACCCGGCTCGACCGCGGCAACGGCCGCGTTGACCTGCCGTCGGAAGCCGGTTAGAAATAGGGGTTTGCCAAGATCGCAATGGCCCTCTAGTCAGGTCGCTCATCGCACGGGGCGGCAAAGGAGTCGGAAAACGTGGGTGGAATCAGTGAACGCGGCAAAGAGATCAAGCGCCGCCGCCATCGCCGTAAGAAGCTTCAACAGTTGGCCAAGCGGTTGAAGAAGGCCACCGTCTCGGAAAAGAGCGTGATCGCCGCCAAAATCCGCAATCTCACGCCCGGGGCCGAAGCCATCATCGACCGCTTTCAGTTGCGTGAAAGCGATCGCTAGCGCAACGGCGGCATTTTTTTTGCGGCGCGCGGGTTCTGCCAAGACGCAAGCGAACGGGCGGACACGCACGGGTCGCGACGCCTTGCGAGTCGTGAGGGCGCGGCAGGGACCCATTTCATCGCCGGCCGGCGGTGGCGGGCTCTTTCGATTCGGCGTCGAGGCGCTCGAACGTAAACTCGCCGCCACGGTAGTCGATGCGGATCGTCACGCCCTCGCCAAAGCGGCCCTTGAGGATCTCACCCGCCAGCGGGTTCTGGATGCGCTGCTGGATCACGCGCTTCAACGGCCGCGCACCGTACGTCGGGTCGTAGCCCTCGTTGGCGATCTCGTCGAGCGCCTCGTCGCTGACTTCCAGTCGCATTCCGTTCTGTTCCAGTTGCCGGGCCAGCCGCTCGACCTGCAGACCGACGATCTTGCGGATCTGCTCGCGCTGGAGCGGGTGGAAGATGATCGTCTCGTCGACACGGTTGAGAAACTCCGGCAGGAAGGCGGTCTGCAGTACGCCGCGGACCGCTTCGCGCATCTCCTCTTCGCTGCCTCCCTCCTGGGCCACCTGCTGGATCAACTGGCTGCCCAGGTTCGAGGTCATCACGATCAGCGTGTTGGTGAAGTCGACCGTGCGGCCGTGGCTGTCGGTCAGGCGGCCGTCGTCGAGCACCTGCAGCAGGATGTTGAACACGTCGCGGTGGGCTTTCTCGACTTCGTCCAGCAGCACGACGCAATAGGGGCGCCGGCGGACCGCCTCGGTGAGCCGGCCTCCTTCTTCATAGCCGATGTAGCCCGGCGGGGCCCCGATCAGCCGGCTGACCGTGTGGCGCTCCATGAATTCGCTCATGTCGACGCGAACCATGGCGTTCTCGTCGTCGAAGAGCACCTCGGCCAGCGCCTTGCACAGCTCGGTTTTGCCGACGCCCGTGGGACCCAGGAAGATGAATGAGCCGATCGGCCGGTTCGGATCCTGCAAGCCCGAGCGATTGCGGCGCACGGCGTTCGACACCGCCTCGACCGCCTCGTCCTGGCCGACGACGCGCTGGTGGATCCGTTCTTCCAGCACCAGCAGCTTGGCCCGTTCGGTTTCCATCATGCGGGTCACCGGGATTCCGGTCCAAGCGCTGACGACTTCGGCGATTTCCTCCGGCCCGACTTCCTGCCGCAGCAGGCGGCGGCCCGGTTGGGGAGCCGCTTCCTCGGCCTCCTCGGCACTCTGTTCTTCGACCTGCGCCAGCAGCTGCTTCCGCTTCACGTCGAGCTCGTAGAGCTTCTGGTAGTCGGCTTCGCTGACGGGCATGCCGGCGGCCTGGCGTTCCTTGATCTCGGTCTGGATGTGGTTGAATTCGTTTTCGACGCGCTGCAACTCCTGGCGCGTGCCCTGGACGTTGCCCAGGCCCAGCTTTTCCGACTCCCACTGTTCGCGCAGGCTGGCCAGCTTGTGTTTCAGCTCCTGAATTTCTTCCTGCAATTCGGCGCGGCTGCTCGACGGTGTGCTCCTCGGTTTCCTCGGCCAGTTGGCGGTCGGCCAGCTCGAGCTGCGTCAAGCGGCGCTGCACCTCGTCGATTTCGGCCGGCACGCTTTGCAGCTCCATGGCGATGCGGCTCATGGCCTCGTCGACCAGGTCGATCGCCTTGTCGGGCAGGAAGCGGTCGGTGATGTAGCGATGCGAAAGCTTGGCCGCGGCCACCAGTGCCGAATCCTTGATCCGCACGTTGTGATGCGCCTCGTACCGCGGCTTCAAGCCGCGCAGAATCGCGATCGTGTCCTCGACCGACGGCTCGCCGACGTAGATCGGCTGAAAGCGGCGCTCCAGCGCCGCGTCTTTTTCGATGTGCTTGCGGTATTCGTCGAGCGTCGTGGCGCCCGACGCAGCGCAGCTCGCCGCGGGCCAGGGCCGGTTTGAGCAAGTTGGCCGCGTCGCTGCCCCCCTCGGCGGCGCCGGCGCCGACCACGGTGTGCAGCTCGTCGATGAACAGGATGACGTTGCCGGCCGCGGCCTGCACCTCGCGTAAGACCGCCTTGAGCCGCTCTTCGAACTCGCCGCGAAACTTCGTGCCGGCGATCAAAGCGCCCAGGTCGAGCGCGATCACGCGCTTGTTCTTCAAGCTTTCGGGCACGTCGCCGGCCACGATCCGCAGGGCCAGGCCCTCGGCGATGGCCGTCTTGCCGACCCCCGGCTCGCCGATCAGCACCGGGTTGTTCTTGGTGCGCCGCGAGAGGACCTGGATCACGCGGCGGATTTCCTGGTCGCGGCCGATCACCGGGTCGAGCTTGCCCTGGTTGGCGCGGTCGACCAGGTCGATGCCGTACTTTTGCAGGGCCTGGAACTTTTCTTCCGGGTTCTGGTCGGTCACGCGGGCGCTGCCGCGGACGGCTTGCAGGGCCTTGAGCACGGCCGATTCGTCGATGGCGTTGAGCTTGAGGACGTTCCTGGCCTTCGTGTCGACTTGGGCCAGCGCCAACAGCAAGTGTTCGGTCGACACGAAGTCGTCCTTCATCGTGCCGGCCTGTTTTTGGGCCGCCTCGAGCACCTTGGCCAGGCTGTCGCCGAGCGTCGGTTGGGCGCCGCCCGAGGCCCGGGGCAGGTGGTTCAACTCGGCGTCGATGATCTTGTCGAGCTGTCGCGGTTGGCGCCGATCTTGTCGAGGATCGGCCGCACGACCCCTTCGCTTTCGTCGACCAGGGCGCGCAACAGGTGGACGGCCTCGACCTGGGGATTCCCACGATCGGCGGCCAGCGATTGCGCCGCTGCACCGCCTCCTGCGCCTTGATCGTCAGCTTTTCGAATCGGATCGCCATGATGGATGAACCGCTATGAGTTTAAGAAAGGCGGAGGGAACGCTTTCGTGCGCCCAGCGAAGGGAGCAACCGGTGCTGGAAGGCGGGCGTTTCGATTCGTTCGCGCTTCCAGCACCGTGCCTCGTCTCCCTGCCCCGAGCAGCTTGTGCGCCGTGCGCCGGCGAGGCGGCGGCCGTTACTCCTTGACTTCGAACTCGGCGTCGACGACCTCTTCCTCGCCCGGCTTCTTGCCGTCGCCCGGCTGGCCGGAGGGTCCGGCGCCCGCCGCGGCGCCCTGGCGCGACTCGTAGAGCGTCTTGCTCAGCGCGTGCGAGGCTTGTTCGAGCTCGCCGACGGCACTCTTGATGGCATCGGCGTTGTCGCCCTTGGCGGCTTCGCGGACCTTGTTGATGGCCGCCTCGAGCGGGGCCTTGTCCGAGGCCTGGAGCTTGTCGGCGCTTTCCTTCATCAGCTTTTCGACCTGGTAGACCATCGAGTCGGCCTGGTTGCGCAGCTCGGCCAGTTGCCGCCGCTTCTTGTCCTCTTCGGCGTGCAGCTCGGCGTCTTTGCGCATCTTTTGAATTTCGGCTTCGTTCAAGCCGCTCGACTGTTCGATGCGCACGGTCTGTTCCTTGCTGGTGCCCAGGTCCTTGGCCGAGACGTTGAGGATGCCGTTGGCGTCGATGTCGAACTTGACTTCGATCTGCGGAATGCCGCGCGGCGCCGGCGGCAGGCCCTCGAGGTTGAACTGGCCGAGCAGGCGGTTGTCGGCCGCCATTTCGCGCTCGCCCTGGAAGACGCGGATCGTGACGGCCGTCTGGTTGTCGGAGGCGGTGCTGAACGTCTGCTTGCGCTCGGCGGGGATCGTGGTGTTCTTCTCGACGAGCTTCGTCATCACGCCGCCTTCGGTCTCGATGCCCAGCGACAGCGGGGTGACGTCGAGCAACAGCACGTCCTGCACTTCGCCGGCCAGCACGCCCCCCTGGATCGCGGCGCCCACGGCCACGACTTCGTCGGGGTTCACCCCCTTGTGCGGGTCCTTGCCGAACATCTTGGTGACCAGCTCCTGCACCTTGGGGATGCGCGTCGAGCCGCCCACCAGCACGACCTCGTCGATCTCGCTGGGCTGCAGCTTGGCGTCCTTGAGGGCTTGGGTAAGCGGACCGCGGCAGCGCTCGATCAGGTGGTCGACCAGTTGTTCGAACTTGCTGCGGGTAATGCTGATCTGCAGGTGCTTCGGCCCGTTGGCATCGGCCGTGATGAAGGGCAGGTTGATGTCGGTGCTGCTGGCCGAACTGAGCTCCTTCTTCGCTTTTTCGCAGGCTTCTTGCAGCCGCTGCAGGGCCATCGTGTCTTTGCGCAGATCGATGCCGGTCTGATTCTTGAACTCGTCAGCCACGTGGTTGATCAGCACTTCGTCAAAGTCGTCGCCGCCCAAGTGCGTGTCGCCGTTGGTGCTGATCACGCGGAACACGCCCTCGGCCACTTCGAGCACCGAGACGTCGAACGTGCCGCCGCCCAGGTCGAACACCACGATCTTCTCGTGCTCTTTGCGCTCCAGCCCATAGGCGAGCGCCGCGGCGGTTGGCTCGTTGATGATGCGGGCCACTTCCAGTCCCGCGATCTGCCCGGCGTCCTTGGTCGCCTGCCGCTGGGCGTCGTTGAAATAGGCCGGCACGGTGATCACGGCCTTGTTCACCTTGTGGCCCAGGTAGGCCTCGGCGGCTTCCTTGAGCTTGCGGAGCGTGAAGGCCGAGATTTCCGACGGCGTGTAATCCTTGTCGCCGACGCGCACCTTGACGTAGTCATCGGGCCCGCCGACGATCTCGTAGGGGACCATCTTTTCTTCGGTCTGCACTTCGTTGTGCCGGCGGCCCATGAAGCGCTTGATCGAGTAGATCGTGCGCGTGGGATTGGTGATCGCCTGGCGGCGCGCCAGATCGCCCACCAGGACGTCGCCCTTGTCGGTGAAGGCCACGACGCTGGGCGTCAGGCGATTGCCTTCCTGATTGGGGATGACCTTGGCCTCTTTGCCTTCCATGACCGCGACGACCGAGTTCGTGGTGCCCAAGTCGATGCCGATGATCTTTTCGCCGGTACGAGCCATTGAGTGCTCCTTTCAACGGTGATTTGCTGATTTCGAAGCGGCCGAGCAGTTTGCCAGGCTCGGCCGCGTGTATGTCTTTGGGAAGGATTTGAAATTTTGAAATCGAAGCAGTGCCGCGTCCGCCGCGGCGCTTGGATGAACCGCGAGCCGCACGAGGCACGACCCCGCCGCACACCTCAAGCAAAGAGTATGCCGCCCCCGAGCGGGCCAAGAGGCGTCGACATAACGAGCTATAGTTAAATAGTTTACGAGTCGGCGCCTGATTGCGTTCAGGACGCAAAGTGTGCGGTGCACAGTTCTTCCTGCCGTTTTGGCACGCAGCAAATTTCCGAGAGCGACCTTTTGCCATATTGACAGCACCGAGCGACCAGCCTGCGGGCAGCCGCCCGCGGATCGGCGAACGGGCCCGGCGCCTCGATTCGGCCGCCTGCGCGGGCGTCCCTGGAGCGGACGCTCGAAACGCCCCGCGCGCTTGACACTCCGATTTGACCCAAGTACAAGGTGGTCAACCTTTTGCCCAAGTTCGCCGGGTCTGCTGCGGCGCGTCTCCGGACGCCCGAAATGAGAACCAGTCCGTATGGCCAAGGAGAAAACTGCCAAAAACAGCGCCCCGGCTACCAATTCCCGGGGACCCACGCTAGCGGGCCTGCGAACCAAGATCGACCGGGTCGACCAGGAGCTGCTCAAGCTGATGAACGAGCGGGCCAAAATCGCCCTGGAAATCGGTCGACTCAAGAACGACACCGGACTGTCCGCCTATGCCCCGGCCCGCGAAGACGAAGTGCTCTGCCGGCTGGCGACGATCAACAAGGGTCCGCTGGGCGAACGCTGCGTGCGGGCCGTCTTTCGCGAGCTGATCAGCGGCAGCCGCTCGCTGGAAAAAGACTTGCGCGTGGCGTACCTGGGTCCGGCCTACAGCTACAGCCACCTGGCGGCCATCCACCGCTTCGGGCAAAGCGTCGAACTGGTGCCGGTCAGCACGATCGCGGCCGTGTTCGAGGAGATCAACCGGCGGCACGCCGATTTCGGCATCGTGCCGATCGAAAACTCGACCGACGGCCGCGTAGGCGACACGCTGGAAATGTTTGCCCGCATGCCGGCCCGCATCTGCGGCGAAGTGCAATTGCGCATCCACCACAACCTGTTGGGTCGCTGGCGCGGGCCGAGGTCGAGGAAGTTTACAGCAAGCCGCAAGCGCTGTCGCAATGCCGCAATTGGCTTGCCCGGCATCTGGCAGCGGCGCGAACGATCGAAGTGACGAGCACCTCGACGGCCGCTCAGTTGGCCCAGGACAAGCCCGGCGCCGCGGCCATCGCCAGCCTGCAGGCCGGCGTGCACTACGGGCTGGACGTGCTGGCGGCCGACATCGAGGACAACAAGGCCAACCTCACCCGCTTTGCCGTGATTGGCGACGAGACGGGCCCGCGCACCGGCAGCGACAAGTGCGCGCTGATGTTCGAAGTCGCCCACCGGGCCGGGGCCCTGGCCGACGCGATGAACGTCTTCAAGCGCAACCGCCTGAACCTGACCTGGATCGAGAGCTTTCCGATCGCCCGGCCCGAGGGGGGCTACTTGTTCTTCGTCGAGCTCGAAGGGCACGAATCCGACGCGCGAGTTCGCCGGGCGATCACGGCGCTGGGGCGGAAGGCGATCCGGCTGGACGTGCTGGGCTCGTATGCCAAGATGGCCCCCGTCGAATAGAATTAAGCCGTGATCATCATCCTCAAATCCGGCGCTACCGACGAGCAGATCGACCACGTCATCGCGCGCGTCGAATCCTACGGCATGCAGGCCCACCTGAGCCGCGGCACGCACCGCACGATCATCGGCGTGATCGGCGACAAGTCGCAGCTGCAGCCGTCGCGCTTCCGCGCCATTCCGGGCGTGGCCGACGTGATCTCCGTGCTGCCGGCCTACAAGCTGGCCAGCCGCGACGCGCATCCCGAACCAAGCGTGGTCGACGTGGCGGGCACGAAGATCGGCGGCGGCCACCTGGCGATGGTCGCCGGGCCCTGCGCAGTGGAGAGCGCCGAGCGGATGGACACGATCGCCCGCAGCGTTCGCGCCGCCGGCGCCAACGTGCTGCGGGGCGGGGCGTTCAAGCCGCGCACCAGCCCCTACGCCTACCAGGGCATGGGCGAGGAGGGGTTGAAGATCCTCCGCGACACCGGCCAGAAGTACGGCATGCCGGTGGTGACTGAAGTCATGGACCCGCGCCGCGTCGAACTGGTCGACAAATACGCCGACATGATTCAGATCGGCGCCCGCAACATGCAAAATTTCGTGTTGCTGACCGAAGTCGGCAGCCTGCACAAGCCGGTCCTGCTGAAACGCGGCATGAGCGCCACGATCGTCGATTTGTTGATGAGCGCCGAATACATCCTCTCGCAGGGCAATCCCAACGTCGTGCTGTGCGAGCGGGGCGTGAAGGGCTTCGACCCGGCGACCCGGAACTTGTTCGACGTGGCGGCCGTGCCGGCCTGCAAGGCTCTTTCGCATTTGCCGATCATCGTCGACCCGAGCCACGCCACCGGCCGGCCCGACCTGATTCCGGCCTGTGCCTTGGCGGGCGTGGCAGCCGGGGCCGACGGCGTGCACATCGAGGTCCACGACTGCCCCGAGGAAGCCATGTCCGATGGCCCCCAGGCCTTGCTGCCCGGGCAATACCAGGAGCTGGCCGCGCAGATTCGCCGCCTGGCGGAACTGCTGGGCAAAACCATTTCGTCGCCCCGGGAAGATTGAACCGCCATGAGACGCCCGCTCGTTGCCGGCAACTGGAAGATGAATCTCGACCGCGCAGCGCCGTCGCGCTGGCCTCGGCGGTGGCCGCGCGGGCAGGCGACGTTGGCGGCGTCGAGCTGGCCGTCTTTCCGCCGAGCGTCTATCTCGACGCCGTCCGCGAAGCCGTGGCCGGCTCGGCCCTGGCCTATGGCGCGCAAAACTTGTACCACGAGTCCAATGGTGCCTACACCGGCGAGATCAGCGCCGCGATGCTCGTTGACCTGGGATGCGACTACGTGATCCTGGGCCACAGCGAGCGGCGGCACATCCTCGGCGAGAGCGACACCGAGGTCTTCAAGAAAACCACGGCCGCCCTGGCCGCCGGCCTGGTGCCGATCGTCTGCGTCGGCGAGCAGTTGTCCGAGCGCCAGGCCGGCCGCACGGGCGCGGTGATCCGCCAGCAGTTCGCCGGCTCGCTGGCCCAGCTTTCGAGCGAGCAGTTTGCTCGCGTGGTGATTGCCTACGAGCCGGTTTGGGCGATCGGCACCGGCCAGGTGGCCACCCCCGAGCAGGCCGAAGAGGTGCATCTAGACCTTCGCAAGATCGCGGCGGATCGCTACAATACCGCGATTGCCGAGGGAGTGCGGATTCTCTACGGCGGCAGCGTGAAAGCCGGCAACGCGGCCGAGCTGATGAGCCGGCCGAACGTCGACGGAGCCCTGGTCGGCGGCGCCAGCCTGAAGGCGGAGGAGTTTTTGGCCATCGCGGCCGCCGCCCGGCCCGAATAAGCCGATGCTCGCCCAGCTTCAGGAGGAAGCATCCTGCCAGCGGCGGCGCAACGCTTCGGCCCCTAGCGACCATCAACCAGCGAGTGAGATAAGCCTATGCTTGCGGCCTTGTTCATGGTGTTGTTGTTCGTGACGTCGGTGTTCTTGATCCTGCTGGTGCTGATCCAGCGGGGCCGGGGGGGCGGCTTGGCCGGCGCGTTCGGAGGGCTCGGCGGCCAAAGCGCTTTTGGCACCAAGGCGGGCGACTTGTTCACGCGGATCACGATTTTCGTGGCCGCCTTCTGGATCATCCTCTGCGCCGCCTCGGTCAAGATCCTCAACGAAGGCAGCCGCAGCATGCTATCGCCGAATCTGGGCGCGCCGGGCTCCAGTGCCCCGGTGACCGGTGCCTCGTCCAGCGCACCGGCCACGTCGGCGCCCACGGCCGACAGCGGCGCCGCGCCCGCCGGCAGTGAGCCAGCAGGCAGTGAACGATCAAGCAGTGAACCATCAAGCAGTGAACCATCAAGCAGTGAACCATCAAGCAGTGCGCCTTCCAGGCGCTGCGCTTCCAGCGCTGCGCTTCCACGAGTGCGCCGGCCACGACTGCCCCCAGCTCCCAGAGCGCGCCAGCCAGCGAAAGCGACAAAGCGAAATAGCGGTTTCGCGCCGCGGCCACTGGCCCGTGGGCGCGATGTTCACTCCCACTGACGACGGGCCGGGCAAACTCCCGCTCACGCTGCACGACGCAATCCCCTGAGCGGCCGAAACCGGAGGCTGGTTCCTTGTTGTTGAGCATGACCGGCTTTGGCGAGGCGCACCGCAAGAATGCCGACCTGGCGGTGGCAGCCGAAGTGCGCACGATCAACAGCCGCTACTTCAAGCTGGTGGTCCGGGCCGGCGAGGGCTATAGCGCGCTGGAGCCGCAAGTCGAAACGCTCGTGCGCAGCCACATCAAGCGCGGCACGGTCCAGGTTTCGCTGCGGATCGATCGCTCGCGAGCCTGCGACGATTACTACATCAATGCCGCCGTGCTGGGCGGCTATCGCCAGCAGCTCGAAGAGCTGCACAAGGCCTGGAAGCTCAAGGAGCCGGTGGCCCTGGAGTCGTTGCTGCTGATGCCCGGCGTCGTCAATCAGAATCTCAACTCGCCGCTCGACCTGGCGCAGGACTGGCCGCTGGTGGGCGAGGCCTTGCAGGCGGCCATCGACGGCATGACCGCCATGCGGGCCGAAGAGGGCCGGGCCATGGCGGCCGACCTCGACGCCAACGGCCGCGCGATCGCCGTCGAGCTCGACGCCATCGAAGCCCGGCGCCCCAGGTGTCCGAAGCCTATCGCGGCCGGCTGACCGAGCGGCTGGCCAAGACGCTGACCGAGTACCAGATCACGCTCGACCCCAACGACCTGATCCGCGAAGTCAGCATCTTCGCCGAGCGAACCGACATTTCCGAGGAGATCGTCCGGCTGCGCAGCCACCTGGAGCAGTTCCACGCCACCTTGGCACTGGAAGATAGCGCCGGGCGGAAGCTGGAGTTTCTCACGCAGGAAATGTTTCGCGAGACCAACACCATCGGCTCGAAGGCCAACGACGTGACGATCGCCCGCCACGTGATCGAGATCAAGGCCGCCATCGAGCGGATTCGCGAGATGATTCAGAACGTGGAGTGATGCCCGCGGGCGAGGGATGAGGCCGGCGGCCCATAAGGAAGCGGCAGACGCCGCCGGCATTTTTGTCTGTCTTCGTAGAAAGCGACGGCCGCATCTGCGGCTGTCTTCTTGAACCTCCGGTCTCTAGCCTCATGCCTCCCTCCCCTGGCAAATTGATCGTCATCTCGGGGCCGTCGGGCGTCGGCAAGACGACGCTGCTGAAGCGGCTGTTCGAGCGCTGCCCGGAGGTCGCCGTCAGTGTGTCGGCGACGACGCGGCCGCCCCGGCCCGGGGAGCGCCAGGGGGTCGACTACCATTTTCTCTCCGACGAGGAGTTCCAGCGGCGGCGGCGCGGGGGGGAATTCCTGGAATGCTTCGAGGTTTTTGGCGGGGGCTACTGGTACGGGACGCTGGAAAGCGAGGTCGCCCCTAGCCTGGCAGCTGGCAAGTCGATAGTCTTAGAGATTGACGTGCAAGGCGCCATGGCGGTCTTGGAGCGCTATCCGGCCGCGTTGACGATCTTCGTGCACACCGGCTCGCCCGCCGAGTTGGAGCGCCGGCTGCGGGGCCGCGGCACGGAGAGCGAGGAGTCGATCCGCCGCCGGCTCGAGGTGGCCCGTTGCGAGCTGCAGCAGGCCGACCGCTACCGTTTCCAGGTGGTCAACGACGACGTCGAACGCGCGGCTCAGGAAATCTGTGACATTATCCGGTCCCAAGAGGGTTGAACCATGCTCGATGAGCTTCGCGAAGAAGCGATTGTCAACAAGGTCGGCGGCCGATTCAAACTGTCGACCCTGATTCAGAAGCGGCTCGTGGCCTTGAACGCCGGCAGCCGGCCCCTGGTGGACCTGAAAACCGACAACAAGCTGGAAATCGTGATCCAGGAAATCATCCAGGATAAAATCTACCTGGATACCTCGCAGCAGTTGAAGATCACCGGCGAAGACTCCGGCGGCGGACCCCCGGAACTCGACCTCACGAACCTGTAGGGCCACGTCGCTCCTCCCACGGTGTGCCACTGCTGGCTTGCCTAGCAGTGCCGCGCGGGTGCCACTGTTGGCTTGCCCAGCAGTGCCGAAGCACGGGAGCGCAAGCCACCCGTGGCACACGGACAACATCCACCAGCTCTCATGACCAGCCGCGAAATCGTGATCGGTTGCAGCGGGGGCATCGCCGCCTACAAGACGGCGGCGCTGGTCAGCCAGCTCGTGCAGGCCGGCGCCAACGTGTCGGTCGTGATGACGGCCGCTTCGCGCGAGTTCATCGGACCGGCCACGTTCGCGGCGCTCACGGGCCGCCCCGTGTTCGAGCGGATCTTCGACGAAACGGCCCATCCGCTGGGAGCCCACATCGAGCTGGCCCAGCGGGGCCAGCTCTTGTGCGTCGCCCCGGCCACCGCCAACCTGCTGGCCAAGGCGGCCTACGGGCTGGCCGACGACTTGTTGAGCACGCTGCTATTGAGCTTCACCGGCCCGGTGCTGTTGGCGCCAGCGATGAACTGTGAAATGTGGGACAAGCCGGTCGTGCAGCGCAACGTGGCCCAGTTGCGCCGCGACGGCATCCACTTCGTCGATCCCGAAGAGGGCTGGCTCAGTTGCCGGCAAAAGGGGGTCGGCCGCATGGCCGCCCCGGAAAAAATCTTCGAGGCCATCGGCGAGTTGCTGCGCAAGCCCAAGGTGGTTTGAACCGGCTCGTGACGGGACCGATGCCTTGGCGCGCATTCTCATCACCTCCGGCCCCACGCGGCAGTACATCGACCCGGTCCGCTATTTGACCAACGCCTCGAGCGGGCGGATGGGCAAGGCGCTGGCCGAGGCGGCACTGGCTGCCGGCCACGACGTGACGATCGTCAGCGGCCCGGTCGACGTCGCCTATCCCCCGGCCGCGCGCGTGATCGAAGTCGTCTCGACCGAGCAGATGCTCGAAGCCTGCCAGAATATCTTCCCCAACTGCGACGGCCTCGTCGGCGTGGCCGCCCCCAGCGACTACCGCCCGATGATGGTGGCCGCCAACAAGATCGCCAAGACGGGCGAGCCGCTGCTGCTGCACCTGGTCGAAACGGCCGACGTCGTGGCCACGCTGGGCGCCACGAAAACCCACCAGTGGCTCGTCGGCTTCGCCCTGGAAACCGAGGACCATCGCCTGCGAGCGCTGGCGAAGCTGGAAAAGAAGCATTGCGACCTGATGGTCCTCAATGGCCCCGAAGCCATGCACTCGACGCGCAACTCCGTCGAAATCCTCGACCGCGAGGGGAACGTCGTCGACGCCTTCTCGGGACCGAAAGAGGAAGTGGCGCGAGGGATCTTCGCGGTGATCGAACGAAGGTTGATTGCCGGGAGGCTGTAGGTCGGAAGGGCCTCTGGCAGTGCCGCCACTAACCCGACGCGCGAGCAGGGTCCGTCAGGTGGGGCCTCGCTGGTCCTCGGGTTCGAGTCGGCAGTGGGAAATCGCGCTCAATCCGCCGGGCCTACGGCAACGCACCTCAACGTCTTCGTGTCGCGAGCGTACAGGCGGCCGTTGGACAGCGCGGGCAGGGCTTGGACGGTCGTGTCGAAAAGCTTCGCGGTGGCCAGTGGCCGGTATTTGTCGGGTTTCGGTTCGAAGAGCACCAGCTCGCCGTCGGTCTTCATCACCAGCAGCTTGTCGGCGGCCAGAATCAGGTTGCCGGTTCCAAAACCCTCTTCGGTCCAGGCGACTTTGCCGGTCTTGGGATCGAAACACCGCAGCCGCGCCACGCCCACGTCTTGCCGCCCGTCGATGCCGTACAGGTAGCCGTCTTTGGCGATCGACGTGGTGTATTGGCTCGACATCACGTCGTCGCTTTCCCACTCCGTCGTCGCCCCGCGCGCCCGATCTTCGCCCACTGGGCACCCACGCCGTAGCTGGCCGAAACGAACAGGTGATCGCCGAGCACCAGCGGATTGGCCGCGTTGACGGTTGGGCCGCGGGCACCGAAGGGGAAGCGGAACAGCACGGCGCCGGTCCGCGGGTCGACCGAGACGACATTCAGCCGTGTGACGAAGATGATCTGGCGCATGCCGCCGATCGTGGCGGCCACCGGCGACGAATAGCTGGCCAGCTCGTCGGTGGCTTTCCACACCGTCGAACCGTCGGCCAGCGACAACGCGACCAGCCCGGCCCCGCCATTGCCGCCGACGTTCAACAGGAGCTTGTCCCCTGCGACGATCGGGCTGCTGCCGGCGCCGAAGTAGCCGTCGGGCGCGTGGAACTCCTTGAACACCTGGCGGAACCATCGCTGCTTGCCGCTGACCAAATCGACGCAGGCCAATTCGCCGCCGGGGCCCAGCAGGTAGACGCTCCCCTCGTGGATGAGCGGCACGACCCGGGGGCCATCGTCTTCGGAGATCGAGCTGGTGTAGCGGGTCGGAAAGGTCGCCTTCCACTGCGACTGGCCGCCGGCTGCGTCGAGCCCCTCGGCCACCAGCTCGTTGCCCAGCCGATTGAACAGCACCGCGCGGCCGCCCACCACGGCCACGCCGGCAAAGCCGCGACCGACTTCCCGCCGCCACAGGGTTTTTGGACCAGCCCCGCTCCAGACGGCCGGCCGCTCGCCGTCGGCGATGCCGTTGCGGTGCGGGCCGAGGATTTGCGGCCAATCGCCGGCTCGGGCCGCCGTCAGGCCGGCCAACGCCGCCACGCAAACCGCGATGCTTCGCAGTCCGCGCGAAATCCAGGTCGGGCTCGATCGTCCCTGCGCGTCGGTTAACGGCATGTGGTTGTCCTTCCTGGTGCGGCGGGTCAAAATGGTGCATTCCAGTCGTGCGACGGCGCGGCGTGCGGGAACCCGTTCAAGCGGGGCGGCCTGCGCAGGGCCTGGTCGTTGGGGCCGATTATAATGTTCGCACGCCGCCTCTGCAGAAGCCGCGGCGGCTGGCTCGGCGGCGCTGGGGCTCGCGCGCCGGGGAATCTTTGCTGCACTCGATGGGGAGTTTGCCACGCTTGGCCCGCTTTTTTCGCCTCTATGAAAAGAAACGCGGCCACCGCCGCACCGGCTCGCAGGCCTTCGGCAATTTTGGCGAAGCGCTGTTCTTCGGCATTTTCCTGGCCGTGGGCTGCGCGGCGCTGGTGTTCATGTTCGTGGTGCTGGTGTGGCCCGAGTGGCGGGCCAATCGGCAGTTCGAGCCCACGACGTGCGTGGTGCTGGCCAAGGAGGTGGGCGAGCGGCCGGCCAGCGAAAGCGAGCCGCCCATGTATCGCCCCGAGTTTCGCATTCGCTATCGCGTCGACGACCATCTATACGTCGAGGACGACGTATCGGACGTGACGAAGTTGTATGGACCCGACCGCGCGGCGGCCCAGGCCGTGGTCGACCGCTTCGAGGTCGGCGAGGAATACCCGTGCTGGTACGACCCGCTCAATCCCCATCGAGCGGTGCTGGTGCGGGGCTACAGCGGGTGGCTGTACCTGTCGCTGCTGATTCCGCTGTCGTTCATCGTTATCGGCGGCGGGCGGCTGACCTATACGCTGGTCCATTGGAACTCCTCGGCCGAGCGCCGCGCCCTGGCCGAACAGCGGGCCGCGCAGGCCGACCTGTTCGAAGGCCCCGTCGACGAGCCCGAGTTTCCCACCGTGCCGGCCGACGCCAACCTGACGAACAGTCCGGGCACGACGCTGGCTTATCGTTTGCCGATCGACACGTCACGGACTTGGACCTTGTTCGCCGCGGGGGTCGCTTGCCTGCTGTGGAACGCGGTGGTCGTGGTGTTCGTCGTCATGGCGATCAGCAGCATCGCTCGCGGAGCACCCGATTGGATGCTGGTGGTGGTGGCGCTGGTGTTCCTGGGCGGCGGCGTGTGGTTGGCGGTGTACGTGCTGCGACAGGTGATGCTGACGACGGGAGTCGGCCCGACGCGCGTCGAAATTTCCGAACATCCGCTGACGCCAGGCAAGCCGTACGACGTGTTCGTTTCGCAGGCGGGGCGGCTGGCCATGAAATCCATCGAGCTGTGGCTGGCCTGCGACGAGAAGGCCACGTATCGCCAGGGAACCGACACCCGCACCGAGACGCAGCGTGTCTTTCAGCGGCGCTGTTTCGTGCGCGACAACTTCGAGATCCACCAGGGGCTGCCGTTCGAGAGCCGTTGCCAGATCCGCGTGCCGCCCGGCGCCATGCACTCCTTCCAGGCGGGCCACAACGAAGTGAACTGGAAACTGATCGTCAAGGCCAGCGTCGTTGGCTGGCCCGACTACGAGCGCGTGTTTCAAATCGTCGTCAACCCGGCCAATGGCACGATGGGCGTCCTCTTCCGGGAGGACCAGCCGTGAACGATCCGCGAATCAATCTGACGCTCGAGCGACACGATCGCGTGTTTCGCCCGCGCGACGAGCTGCGCGGGCATTACTCGGTCGAGGGCGTGGACGTCGAGGCGCTGCGGGCCGCCGAGCTGTCGGTGCTGTGGCACACCGAGGGCAAGGGGGACGAAGACATGTCGGTCCACTTTTTCGAGCGGATCGAAGCCACCAGCGACGAGCCGCTCGACCTGCGCCGCCTGCGGACGTTTCATACCCGGCTGCCCAACAGCCCCATGAGCTACGAGGGCTCGATCGTGAAGATTCGCTGGTGCGTGCGCGTGCGGGTGTTTCTCGATCGCGGCAAGGAATTGTACGTCGAAGAGCCATTTCGCCTCGGCAGCGTGCCGGTGCCCGAAGAAGAGGTGGTGACGTGAGCCCCGTTCCCATGGCGATGACGCCGTCGAATCCGTTCTCGACCCGCTTCGTTCGGCCCGGCGCCATGGCCTTTCGCTTTCCGCAGGGACAGAGCGCCGCCACGCTGGTCGAAAGCCTGGCAGCCGCCGGGTGGCGCGGGCAGATCGTGGGCCCGCACGGCTCGGGCAAGTCGACGCTCGTGGCCGCGCTGGTCGCAGCCTTGGCCGCCGCGAGCCGGCCGGCGGCCGTGTTTGCCTTGCACGACCGCCAGCGGCGCTTGCCGCGCGGCTGGCAGCGCCAAGCGGCGCGTGCCGCGGCGCAGGCTTGTGATCGTCGACGGCTACGAGCAGCTCGGCTGGCTTGGCCGCCGCGCGTTGAATCGCGCCTGCCGCCGGCACGGCTGGGGATTGCTCGTGACGGCCCACCGCGACGCCGGTTTTCCCACGCTGGCTTCGACGTCAACGTCGCTTGCGTTGGCCGAACAGATTACCGAGCACCTGTTGCCGCCGGGCCAAAGCGCGATCGATCGCCCGTGCGTCGCCCGGGCTTTTGCTGCCTCGCGGGGCAATCTGCGCGAGATGCTCTTTGCGCTCTACGACCGCTACGAAGACCAGGCGCGGAGATGACCGATGGGGGCGTGCATCTACGTAGCGCTGGCGTGTGCCGTGAGCCAGGCGTCGGTGCCGCCGCCCGCGGCGAAAGCCGTGGCCCCGCGGGAGTTTGCCGTCGCGGCGCTCGAAAATCCCGAGGCGATTTTCTGGCCCGCGTACTTCTGGCTGTGGAATGCGCCGTTGGAGCCGCAGAAACTTCGCGCAGTTGCGCGACATGGCCGCGCACGATGCCCGCGCGGTATGCGTGGTGCCGATGCCGCGCGAGTTTCGTCCCGATTCGACCGGCAACCGCATGGACGTCGATTACCTGTCGCCGGAGTTCTTCGATCGCGTCCGCGTGGCCGTCGAACAAGCCGCGGCGCTGGGCATGAACTATTGGCTGTACGACGAAGGGGGCTGGCCCTCGGGACAGGCGGCCGGCCGAGTGGTCGCCGCGCGCCCCGACTTGGCAGGGCAAATCATGCACCGCGCCGCCGGCGGCACCTGGTCGCTGGCCAGGCGGCCGGCGCGGCCCGACATGCTCGACCCGCGCTCGACCGAGACCTTCATTTCGCTGACGCACGAGCGCTACCGCGCCGCCGTGGGCGGCTATTTTGGCGACACGATTCGCCTGGCGTTCACCGACGAGCCGGCGGTCGAATACGTGGCGCCGGGCCGCCAGATCCCCTGGTCAGGCGACCTGGGCCGGCTGTTCCACGAGCGGTTCGACTACAAGATCGAAGACAGGCTCGAAGCGTTTCGCGCAGCGGGGTCCGGTGAATTGTCGCGGTCCGATCAGCAAGCGCGCGTCGACTTCTACGACCTGTGGTCCGATCGCTTTCGCCAGGCGTATTTCACGCCCTTGCGCGACTGGTGCCGCCGCCATGGCCTGGCGCACGGCGGCCACCTGGGCGGCGACGACGAAACGATGGGCTCGGCCAAGTACGGCTACGGCCACGTGATGCGCCAGTTGCGGGCCATGGACGTGCCGGGCGTCGACATCATCTGGCGCCAGGTCTTCCCCGGCCGGGCGAACCATCACTTCGCCAAATTCGCCTCGTCGGCCGCCCATCAAAATGGCACCGCGCTGGCCCTGTCCGAATCGTTTTGCGTCTACGGCAACGGCCTGACCCCGGCCCAGATGAAATGGCTTGTCGATTTTCAATACGTGCGGGGCGTGAACGTCCTGGTGCCGGGCTGCTACCCGCTGTCGACCGAAGATCACTTGATGCCGGGAGAGCGGCCCCACTTCGGCCCGGTCGACCCGCTATGGGATCTGCTGCCCGCCTGGCATCGCTACGTGGCGCGGCTCGGCTACGTGTTGAGCTGTGGCAAGCCGGTTGTCGACACGGCCTTGTACCTGCCGATCCGCGACACGTGGGCTACCGGTGCGGCCGGCCCGGCGGTGCAGGTGCACGATGCCTTGGCCCAGGCGCTGTTCGAGCGGCAGAGCGATTTCGACGTCGTCGATGACGATTGGCTGGAGCAAGCCCGCGTGGACGGGCAGGCACTCGTGGCTGGCGGAAGCGCGCTATCCGACGGTCCTCGTGGGACCGACCCAGTGGATGACGCCGGCCTCCGCGGCGCGGCTTGAACAGCTCGAGCGGGCCGGCGGCCAGGTGATTCGCGTCGCCAATGCCGCGGAGATCGCCGAGCGCCTGGCCGCGGTTCCCAAGACGGTCGACATGCAGCCCGCCGGGCCAGAGGTTCGCGCGCTCCTGCGGCGTTGGGATGGCGGCGGGTTGGCGATGTTGTTCAACGAAGGCGGCGCAGCGTATCGTGGTCTGGCCGCCATCGACTTGCCCGGCACCGTGGCCGAGCTCGTGCCGGGGACCGGCGAGCTGCACGCCGTCCAGGGCACGAAGCCGGCGAGCAAACAGGTGCGCGCTCGCGTGCCTGTCGAGCTGGCCCCGGGCGAATCGCTCGTGCTGGTCTTCGGCGTCGAGGAGCATGAGCTGAAGCCGTCAACGCGGCGGGCGGCCGCCGAGTCGCTGGCCTGGGATGACGGCTGGCAAGCGCGAAAAGTCGTCGAGCACCGGGTCGGCGCGCACGATTTCGAAGTCGTGCCGATCGACTCGGCGCCGTTTACCGACATCAAGCTGGGAGCTTGGAGCGTGGCAATCGACGCCGATTTCTCGGGGCGCGTGGCGTATCTGCGGAAGTTCGTTTTGGGCGACGCCTGGCGCGGGCGGCCATTGCGGCTGAAGCTGGGCGCGTCGATTTCGCGGCCCGCGTGCGGCTCGACGGTAACGTGATTGGCGACGTGCTTTGGCAGCCGTGGACCGTCGAGCTGCCGGCGATCGACGATGCCGCGCCGCACGAGCTGGAGATCGAGGTGGCCAACACGCTGGCCAACGCCTTGACGGCCGACCGCGTCGAGCAGGAATGGGCCCACCGCACGGGACCCGGCTGGCCCGGGCCCTATCATGCGCGGGCCGCGGCCTTCGAGCGCGAGTCGCGCGGCGGCGGATTGCATGGTCCTGTGATCTTGCAGCGCCTGGTCGACTGACGCCGCACGGCGTGAATCAAAGCCGCCAGCCCAAGTGTCTCGCGTTCCGATAGCAACGATAGCGCCGGTCGTGCTGCGCGGCGACATTCGATTGCAGCAGGGCCTGTCTCTCGTCCGACGGTGCGGTGCCGATTTTTACCGGCGGCGCCCGGTTTGCGTCCTACGCTATCGCAGGCGCAAGTCCGTGGAATGGATACCCAACAAACCCAGTCGGTTCGTCGCTAGCACCGCGAGTATGCTTGTCGAGCCGTCAAGGATTCCCGAGAGCGCACAGACCGCGACTTTGCGCGAAGCTTGCTCAATCGAAAAGTTCTACCAAATGATCGCTTTGCCGCGCGGAATCGTTGACACCACCGCGCGTCGCCGGTAACAAGCATGAAGGGACCATTTTTTTTCGGGGAGTGACCATGATCGACAAACGAATTGGTGTGGCGCTTGCGGCCGCGACGTTGGCCTGGCTTCCTGCCCAGCCGGCGTACGCGATCTTCCACTGGTGCAAGGGCTGTGGCACGCCCGTCGTGGCGGGCTACGCGCCGGCGCCGGTGATGCCGTACGCGGTCGGTTACGCTCCGTACGTGGCGTCCTATGCGCCGGCTTGCCCGTCGCCGTGCGGCTCGGCCTGTGCCGCGCCGTGCGCAGACGGTGAGCTACGTGCCGCAGGTGAGCTATCGCACCGTCTACTACAACACGCCGGTCGTGGCCTATCGGCCGACGCCGGCCTGTGGCCTGTTCGGCCCGACGACCGTGATGCGTCCGATGACGACCTACGTCACGGCGGCCCGGCTCGTGCCGTACACCTCGTATCGTCCGGTGGTCGCCGCCTACGCGCCGGCTTGCCCCTCGCCGTGTGCGACGGGCGCTTGCGCGCCGCGCCCCCGGTGGCGGCGGCTTCGTATTACGCTCCGGCGGTCGGGGCTGCTGCTCCGGCTTGCTGCACGGCGAGCTACGCCGCGCCGACCACCTCGAGTTATGCTCCGGCCGTGACGGCCGGTTACGCGGCCCCGGCTCCGGCGCCCCAAACGTATAGCCCAGCGCCGGCCGCCGCGCCGACCCCGCTGGGCACGCCCGGCTCGTCGTTCCAGAGTCAGCCGCCCGCGTCGGCCTACCCGTCGAACCCGGCGCCGTCGCAGCCGCAACCGTCGGAGCAAACTCAGCCGAATCAGACCTTCGAAAACCCCAGCGGCCAGCCAGCTCCCGAGCCGCAATCGCGGATCGTGTTGCCGCCGCGTACGACGAACTCGACGACCAGCGGCGTGCCGCGGTCGCTCGATCCGGAAGACGCGCTCGACCAGTCCACGGCGATTCCCCTGCGACGCTCGGTGGCCATGCGGCCCGTGTCGACGGCGTCCGCCCCGCAGTCGACCGATTTGAGCGACCAAGGTTGGCGTTCGGCCCGCAAGCAATAGGTCCCGCAGCCCAAGAACCGACGCTCCGACTTTCCGGAGACCCAGCTCGCCTGTTCGCCCCCTAGCGGCGGACAGGCGAGTTTTTTTGCGCGCCCGCGCACCCGCCAAAAAAGCTCGTCTTTCAGCCGCGAAGTCAGTCCCGTCCGGCCGACGCGCCCTGCCGTTTGCCGCGGCTGCCCTTTTTCCGACCCACAGCCTACAGCCTCAAGCCCACAGCCTATATGATTCCCCCAATGAACAACGCCCGCATGGCCGAGGTGCTCGACCTGGTGGCCGACCTGCTCGAGTTTCAGGGGGCCAACCCGTTTCGCGTGCGCGCCTACCGCAACGGGGCCCGCGCGGTGCGCGACTTTCCCGAGCCGATCGAAGCTATCGTCGCCGACCCCGAGCGAAAGCTGACCGACATCCCGGGCATCGGCAAGGACCTGGCCGACAAGTTCGCCGCGCTGGCCACTACCGGCAGCCTGGCGATGCTCGATGAGCTGCAAGCGCAAGTGCCGCAAAGCGTGCTGACGCTGCTGCGTATTCCTGGCCTGGGGCCCAAGAAGGCGGCCGTGCTGTTCAACGAGCTGAACATCGCCACGCTCGACCAGTTGCGGGCCGCCTGCGAGGCCCAGGAAATCCGCAAGCTCAAGGGCTTCGCCGCCAAAACCGAAGAAACGATCCTGGCCGGGCTGGCCATGGCGATGACGGCCGAAGAACGCCTGCTGTGGGCCGACGCCGACCAGTACGCCCAATCGATCAAGGCCTGGCTCGCCGCATGTCCGCCCGTCGAGCGCATCGAAGTGGCCGGCAGCTACCGGCGCGGCGCGAGACCATCGGGGACTTGGACTTCCTGGTCATCGCCACCGACGTCGAGGCGGCGATGGACCATTTTGCCGCGATGGCTGACGTGGGCGACGTGATCGGCCGCGGACCGACCAAGGTCGCGATTCGCCTGACCGGCGGATTGCAAGTCGACATGCGCGTCGTGCCGCCCGACAGCTTTGGCGCGGCGCTGGTCTATTTCACGGGCTCGAAGGACCACAACATCGTGCTCCGCGGCCTGGCCAAGGACCGCGGGCTGAAGATCAACGAGTACGGCGTGTTCCGCGTCGACGGCAAGAACGAAGAATGGATCGCCGGCCGGACGGAAGAAGAGGTCTATGCCACGCTCGACCTGCCCTGGATTCCGCCCGAGCTGCGCGAGGCGCGGCACGAATTCCAGTGGGCCGAGGCCGGCACGTTGCCCAAGCTGATCGAGCTCGACGACCTGCGGGGCGACCTGCACATGCACACCACCGAGACCGACGGCAAGGCCTCGCTCGAAGAGATGATCGCCGCGGCGCGGGGCTTGGGTCTGCAATACATCGCCATTACCGATCACTCCAAGCGCGTGACGATGGCCAGCGGACTGGACGCCGGGCGGCTGCGGGCGCAGTGGCGGCAGATCGACGCGGTGAATCGCAAGCTCGACGGCTTTTGCGTGCTCAAGGGGATCGAGGTCGACATCCTGGAGAGCGGTGGGCTCGATCTCGACGACGACGTGCTGGCCGAGGCCGATTGGGTCGTGGCCAGCGTGCACTACGGCCAGAACCAGTCGCGCGAAGAGATCACGCGGCGGATGCTCGACGCGATTTCGAATCCCTACGTGTCGCGCGATCGCCCATCCGACGGGCCGGCTGCTCAATCGCCGCCAGCCGTACGACGTCGACCTGGACGCCGTCTTCAAGCGGGCCCGCGTCCACCACAAGATGATGGAGCTCAACGCCAACCCGGCCCGGCTCGACCTGAACGACGCGAACTGTGCCGCGGCCAAGGGCCTGGGCATCCCGATCGTGATCTCCAGCGACGCCCACAGCACCGGCGGCCTCGGCGTGTTGCGCTACGGCATCAACCAGGCCCGCCGCGCCGGCCTGACAAAGTCCGACGTAGCCAACTCCCTGCCGCTGGCGAAGTTCCAGCAGTTGATCAAGCGCGGGCGGCAAGCGAAGTAGCCTCTGTCCACTCCTCCACTAACCCAACGGGCAAGCGAAGGGGGAATCGCAGAATCGTCGCATCGCTCCCTCGCTTGCGCGTCGAGCTGACGCGGGATACGGCCCCGGCTCGTGCCGATTCTACTTGGCGAAGCGCCCCAACACTTCCAGGCGATAGCCCGTGACTTCGAAGCCGGCATGGGCCAGGCGGCCGACGAGCGACGGGTCGAGCTTGGCCAGCAGTTGCGGGTCGAAGTCGACGGGCAGGTCGTGGATTTCACCGCTCTCCACGTCGCGCAAGTGATAGTGGTCTTCGCCCCGGCAGTCGTAGCGGGCCGAGCCGTCGTCGGCGGTCAGCTTCGTGGCCACGCCGGCCTCGACCAGCGCGTCGAGCCGCGTTGTAGACCGTCGCCAGGCTGATCCGCGGCATCTTATGCCGCACGGCCCGATAGACTTCTTCGGCCGATGGATGCGTCGTGACGCCCTGCAGGTAGTCGAACACGGCCGCCCGCTGCGGCGTGAACCGCAAGCCACGCTCGTCGAGCGCGCGGCGCATCTTGAGCCGGTCGGCGAATTGACTCATCGCGGCCATGAGGTCCGTCGGTTTTGTCGCCATGCAGCCAACTATAAGACCGGCTGCTGACAGGGTCAAGCAACCTCAAGACGGCATGGGTTTGCCCGTGCGCTGAATGCTGTGTGCCCGATTGCGGCAGCCGAAAAGTTACATCGCTGTCATGCGCGCCGCCGGCCGCGCCGCCCATTGACCCTCTCGCTCGGGCGGTCCTATAATCGCCGGCTTACCCACCGGCTCGCGGCATCGAACGTGCCCACGACGGGCGAAACGACGAGCGAAAACGACGAAGCGGCCACGCGCATGAAAATCCACGAATACCAAGCCAAGCAGATCCTCCGCGACGCCGGCGTCGCCGTGCCGCGCGGCATCGTGGCCACGAGCGCCGACGAGGCGGCCGCCGCCTTCGACGAGCTGGGCGGCAAGCTGGCCGTCGTCAAGGCCCAGATCCACGCCGGCGGCCGCGGCAAGGGCACGCTCAAGGACAACCCCAAGCAGCACGGCGTCCAACTGGTCCGAAGCGCCGCCGAAGCCCGCGACGTGGCCGCGGCACCTGCTGGGCAACCAGCTGGTGACCGTCCAGACCGGCCCGGCCGGCCAGGTCGTCCGCCGGGTGCTCGTCGAAGCAGGGCTGCGACATCGCCCGCGAGCTGTACCTGGGCATCGTCGTCGACCGCGCCAGCGCCGGGCCGGTGCTGATGGTCTCCAGCGAAGGCGGCATGGACATCGAGGAGGTCGCCGCCAAAACGCCCGAACGCATCTTTCGCGAGCCGTTCGATCCCGACGCGGGCCTGTTCAGCTACCAGGCCCGCAAGCTGGCCGGCGAAGCTGGGCCTCACGGGCGCCGAGCGTCCGCGCGGCCGACAAATTCATGCAGGCGCTCTGCCGCGTGTTCGTCGAGTGCGACTGCAGCCTGGCCGAGATCAACCCGCTGGTCGTCACCGGCGCCGGCGAGCTGCTGGCGCTCGACGCCAAGATGACCTTCGACGACAACGCCCTGTTCCGCCACCCGGACCTGGCCGAGCTGCGCGACCTGGCGGAGGAAGAGCCGGCCGAGGTCCGCGCGGGCAAGGCGGGGCTGAGCTACGTCAAGCTCGACGGCAACATCGGCTGCCTGGTCAACGGCGCCGGGCTGGCGATGAGCACGATGGACCTGATCAAGCTGCACGGCGGCGAGCCGGCCAACTTCCTCGACGTCGGCGGCGGCGCCAACGTCGAGCAGGTGACCGAGGCCTTCCGCATCCTGCTCGACGACAAGAACGTCAAGGCGGTGCTGGTGAACATCTTCGGCGGCATCATGCGCTGCACGACGATCGCCGAGGCGATCCTGGACGCCTACAAGCTGGTCGGCTTCAACGTGCCGCTGGTCGTCCGGCTGGAAGGCACCGAAGTCGACGAAGGCCGCAAGATCCTGGCCGAGAGCGGCCTGGACATCATCACGCGCCGAAGGCCTGACCGACGCCGCCAAGAAAGTCGTCGCCGCCGCCAGGCGACACGCCTGAGCCAGATTCACGCGGCTCGCACTCGCAACTCAACGTCAAGAGATCGCCATGAGCATCCTCGTCGACAAGAACACCCGCGTCCTCTGCCAGGGCATCACCGGCAAGGCGGGCCAGTTCCACACCAAGGACTGCATCGAGTACGGCACGCAAGGTCGTCGGCGGCGTGACGCCCGGCAAGGGCGGCGAGACGGTCGATGGCGTGCCGGTGTTCGACACCGTGATCGAAGCCGTCGAGGAGACCGGCGCCGACGCCACGATGATCTTCGTGCCGCCGGCCTTCGCGGCCGACGCCATCCTCGAGGCCGTCGACGCCGGCATCAAGACCGTCGTGGCCATCACCGAGGGCGTGCCGGTGCTCGACATGGTCCGCGTGTTCGAGATCGTCAAGCGCAGCGAGCTCGACGCTCGATCGGCCCGAACTGCCCCGGCGTGATCACGCCCGACGAGTGCAAGATCGGCATCATGCCCGGCTACATCCACAAGCCGGGGCCCGTCGGCGTGATCAGCCGCTCGGGCACGCTGACCTACGAGGCCGTCTGGCAGTTGACCGAGCCTGGGGCTGGGCCAGTCGACCTGCGTCGGGCTGGGCGGCGACCCGATCGTCGGGCACGTCGTTCATCGACCTGCTGAAGCGGTTCCAGGCCGACCCGAAGACCGAGGCCATGCTGATGATCGGCGAGATCGGCGGCACGGCCGAAGAAGAGGCCGCCGCCTTCATCAAGCAGCACGTCACCAAGCCGGTGGCCGCCTTCATCGCCGGCCGCACCGCCCCGCCCGGCAAGCGCATGGGCCACGCCGGCGCGATCATCTCCGGCGGCAAAGGCACGGCCGCCGAAAAGATCGCCGCCCTGGAAGCCGCCGGCATCGAAGTCGCCGAAAGCCCCGCCGACATGGGCACCGCCATGCAGCGGGCCATCAAGCGCAAGGCCAGGTGAAATCCGGACTCTCCGGATCCACCCGTATGCCACTGCTACCCACAGCGGGAGCATGACAACGGAGGGAAGCGCGCGCTTCATACAAAAGCCGCCCTGCGCGGATTTTGATCGCGTGCACGTACGCGCGGGCCAAAAGAACGGCCGCTCGCCGGCTGTCAATACGACAAGCCGCCGCGCAGCTCGACGGTGTTCGAAGGATTGAAGTTCGGCGTGCCACTGCGGTAGATGATCTGGCGGTTGAAGACGAAGGCACTTTCGAAGAAGGCGTGCATGCCGCGATAGCCGAAGCCCTCGATGCCGCCGCCAACGCGAATGTCGTTGTAGTCGGCCTGGTCGGTCATGCCGATCCGCTGAATCGTCCACGAGCCGCCGCCGTACTCGCCCGTGGCGTAGACCCAGACGTCGGTGTTGCCGATCGTCGTCCAGCGCCGGGACAGCTTCGGGTTGGGAAACAGGAACTCGTAGCGGGCGTCGGGATTGGGGGTCCAGATGATGCCGCCGGCCGGGAGCAGCTTGATCAGCACGCGGTCGATGTACACGATGCCCGCGGCGATCTGCAACGTGGGCGTCAGCGTGAGCACGCCCAACCTGCGCCCCATGATACGGATGCTGTGCGTGTTGAAGGTGTTGAAGTCGGTGTAGGCACCGACGCGCACGCCCAGGTTCGCTCCGAACCAGGGCGTGACCTGCGGGTGCCAGGCGGTGTCGAGATAGGCGTCGTACGTTCGCGGCGGCAGGTCGGCAAAGTCGGGCGGTCCGGTCAGCGGCCCTGCGAACCAGTGCATGCCGAACCCGGGCGTAAACAAGAACGGCGTGCTGGTGCGCAGGACCGGGACGGCAAACGTGGCCGACGTATCCAGATCGTTGACCGCAAGCGGCTGGCCGCCCAGGCCCAGCAACTGAGTGTCGCGCAGGCGGACCTCTTGCAAGAATCGCGTGGCCTGGCTGAACGAGTAGCCGTTTTGCGGGTAGAGCTGCGGCGCCTGGATGCCCTCGGGATAGAGGGCCTGCGGCGTCGGCGAGTAGGGCGTCGCGTCGTAGGGCGAGTAGGGAGCCGGCTGGGCATAGGGGTTGAACGGCGGGGCCGTCTGCGGCGCGGCTGCCGGCGAGCCATAGGGATCGAACGCCGGCGGCGCGGTGGCCCCGGGCGTCAGCGGCGCGGGCGTCGTGCCGCCGCTCCACGCGGGCGGCGCCGTCGGCTGCAGGGCCGGCGGCGGCGAAACGGGCGACATCGGCGGCGACGAGACGCCGCCAAACCCTTCATCGACCATCGAGTTGAACTGCACCCGCTGCCCATAAGCGGCGCCGGCGGCGCACAGGCACGACGCGACCACGAGGGCGCGCAGACACCAGGCCGTGTAAGAGAGGGTGGCCTTCAAAGCTCGGAACCGAGTACGAGAGAGGGGAAAATCCGCCGTGGCGGAGTTCTTTAGGGCGCCCTGAATACCAATGCCCGACGGCGCGGTCAAGGGCAACCGCGTTTGGGGCCCGCCACCGGCAGCATTCCGGCGCCGCCCCTGCTCGCGCGCGACTTGAGCCAGCGCCTCGCCGACTGCTAGCATGGCGAACGGGCTGCCGCAGCCACGATTCCCCTCGAACCTGGTCCTGTTTATCATGCCAGCAGTCGACCGGCTTTCCCCCGAAAGACTCGCCGCTTGTAACGCGATTGCTCGGGTCGAATACCACCTCGCGCTGGGCTCGACGCAGGATCGGGCCTGCGAGCTGGCGCGGCTGGCCGACCCTGGGCCGCTGCCGCTGCTCGTCGTGGCCGAGGAGCAGACGGCCGGCCGCGGCCGCGGCAGCAATCGCTGGTGGACAAGTCACGGCGGGCTGTCGTTCAGCCTGTTATTCGACCCGGCCGACTGGCAACTGGCCGGCGAGCCCCGGCCCGAGCGGTCGCTGGCCGTGGGCGTGGCGATCGTCGACGCGGTCCAACCCCTGGTGGCCGGCCAGGGCGTCGGGCTGCACTGGCCCAACGACGTATTCGTCTCCGGGCGCAAGCTGGCCGGCGTGCTCATCGAGGTGCTGCCCGGCGGGCGGCACGTGGTGGGCATCGGTTTGAACGTCAACAACGATCTTGCCGCCGCGCCGGACAACGTGCGGGCGCGGGCCACGAGCCTGGCTGAGCTGGCCGGCCGTTCGATCGATCGGACGGCGCTGCTGATCGAATTAGTGACGAATTTGAAAGCATCGATTCGCGAGTCGGCCGCGCGGCCGGAAGCGTTCGGCCGCCGCTTCGGCGAGCTGTGCCACCAGGTCGGCAGCCAACTGACCGTCGAAGTCGGCGCCAAGCGCACCACGGGCCGCTGCGCCGGCATCGCCCCCGACGGCGCCCTGCTGCTCGAAACCGCCGCCGGCTGGCAAAAGTTCTATTCCGGCGTTCTCATCCACTGAAGCAAGTACCCAAAGCGCGGTACAACCGCGCCGCGCGGATCTCCACCGCCCGGCCACTGCGCTCAAACCACGCTGGCGGCATGGCACGCCCCGCCGTGCGCCTGATTTACGCCGCGCTTGCCGCTTCCGCAGCGCCATGACGCACACCTCCTGGCGGTTGTGTGCGAGTTGCCGCGCCGCCACGTGGCCGTATCCCCAGCCGCGGACGCGCGCGAGGTACTCCGGCAGCTCGTTGGCCAAATTCCAGTCGAGCAATTTCAGCGTCAGCAGCAGCCCGCGGACGTTCACCGTCGGGTGCGTGACGATGGCTTCGACCGTGTCGAGCGTATACGACGGGGCGACGTTCATATCGGCGGCCAGCCAGGCGGCGCGGCGGAACTCGCGCCGCCGCAAGTCGCCGCCGCGCTTGCGGATGTGCGTGAAGTTGGGGTTCGCCAGCACGCGCGGATCGACCCGCGCGGGGTCGATGCCCACCACGCGTAAACCGTGGGCCAACAGCGCCTGGCTCGCCCCGCCCGGCGCAGCCGATTTCCACGAACTCGTCGCCCGGCTCGATCGGCAGCTCGGACCACCGCAGCGCCTCCTCCATTTTCAAATAGGCGCGCGACACGGCGTCGGGGGGTGACACGATTTCACACAGCCCACCGGGGTCGCACGAGGGACCGCGGCGGGCACGATGATAGCCGACCCACCACTGCTCGGGCTCGACCAGGACGCAATCGAGCACCAACTGGCCGGGCTCGGTCCGGCGCGACAGCGCCGCGCCGGCAGGCATTGCCGCGCGGATGGCCGTTTCCGCATCGCGCGCGGCGGCGGTCACCTGCGGCTCGAAGCCGCGGTAGCCCACCGGCGCCGCGTCGCGCTGCCAGACGTGCAGGGCCTCGAGCGGCCGACCTTCGGCCAGACGCCACAGCGCCGCGGCCCGCTCGGCCGCGTCCGCGCTGCTCACGTTGTCCAGCGAGAAGCCGTGTGCGCGGGCGAAGACCGCTTGCAAGTCAAAGTCGTCCGCCAGCGCATGCTCGCTCGGCAGCTTGAACGTGAGGAAGCCGGGCCGCGAATAGGCGAAGGCAAAGTTCGACCAGCGGCGGCCGACCTCGGCTTTCAGTGCCCGCTCGGCGCCGACCTGGCAGGTGGCAAACAGAAAAGCGGGCCGCGGCTGCGCTTCCGCCTCGCGACGTGCCACGACGTGCTCCCGACGAATGGTGCCTGCGCCGGCGCGGTGGGCTGGCCTCCTCGAGACGCCGTTCACGCGTCGTCGAACTCGTCTTCGTCGAGATCTTCTTCGTCCTCGTCGCTGCCGTCGGAATCCTCGTTGAGATCGGCGGCCAATTCGTCTTCTTCGGATTCTTCTTCGAAATCGTCGTCGAAATCGTCGTCGAAATCGTCTTCGTCGAAGTCGTCGATTTGCTCGGCCGGGGCGACCTCGCCAATGTCGTCGACTTCTTCGTCCTCATCGACGTCTTCTTCTTCATCCGAGGCACGCACGACCGGTGCCGTGAACTGCATCGGGTCGCGAGGGCTGTCTGGCACGATCCCGCAGCCTGCGGTCGGGGGCTCGGCAATCGCCGAGCCTGGCGATAAATGATCGGGGGATAAGAGCATAAATGAACGCCTCCTTTTCCGCGTTCGTAGCATTCTCACTGGCCAGCCCCCCGCCGGCAAGATGCCAGGGGGGGGTGGATCGGCGCTGGGCGTGGCGCCGGGACTTTTGGGGACGCGAAATGCGACGCGGGAGCCCGCCACGCCGCAGCCTGCCAGCTAGCGCCGTTACGGAGTCTTCGCGTATTCGGCGCGCCGCTGGGCGATGGTGTCGTCGACCAGATCGCACTCGGCCTTGAGCAGGGCCTCGCCGGGACGAACCCGGTCGCCGAACTCCAGGTATTTCTCCTGCCGCGAGTCGTAGGGCGCCCAGGCCGGCAAACTGCCCCCGTTGGGATCGCCGCTGGTGGCGAAGCGCACCCAAGCGCCGGACATGGCCTCCGACAGGGCGCGGTCCTCCGGCATGCTCTTCCACGGTAGCCGGGCCAGATTGTCGAACACGTACGCAATTTCCGCGGCGTGATAGGCGCCGTACTTCTCCGCGTCGGGCCGCGGCGGCACGCGCGAGAAATAGTAGACGAAGGCCTTGCTGCCCGCGCGGTCCATCATGCGGGCCCAGGTGCGCATCTCCCAGGTGAACCATTCGTCGCGAAAGGCGTGCAGGTACGCGGCTCGCACGTCGCTGTCGCTGGCGACCGGATAGGTTTTGGCAAAGCGGTCGGCCAGGTCGCCGTATTTCTTCTTGGCCGCGGCCGTAAAGCTGTCGACCGTCGTGGGGACGGTGGCCGGCGGCACCAGGCTCGTGCCCTCGTCGGCGTTCGAGCCGACGATCACCGGCACCGCGTGCTGCCGGCCTTGGGCGTAAATCGTGGCGATCTCGTCAGGAAAGACCCAGCCGTCGACGACGGCGCGGGTGCGGGCCTGGGCGGGATCCTTGGCGGCGGCGTCCAGGATTTCCTCGGCCGGCTTCTCGCGCATCGCCGCCAGTTGGTCGTCGGCGCGATCGCAGCCGAGCAGCTTGGCCAGGCTCGCGCCCATCGCTTCGGCCGGCGGGAAACCGTTGCGCGCTTCTTTCAAGTATTGCATGGGGCTGAAGCAGCCGCCGCTTTCGCCGATCGCCCGCTGGAACAGGCCCTTGGACAGCGGCGTGGCCAACAGCGCGCACACGCTCCACGAGCCGGCCGATTCGCCGAAAATCGTCACCCGCGACGGATCGCCGCCAAAGGCCGCGATGTTCCGCTGCACCCACCGCAGGGCCGCGATCTGGTCGAGCACGCCGTAATTGCCGGCCGAGTGGTACTCGTTTTCCTTCGCCAGGTCCGGATGGGCAAAATACCCCAACGGCCCCAGCCGGTAGTTGAGTGTCACCAGCACCACGCCCTGGCGCACGAGCGCCTCGCCGTCGTAGTAGCCCAGCGAGCCCGAACCGCGCGTCAGCGCGCCGCCGTGGATCCAAACCATGACCGGGCGCCGTTCCTCGGGCTTCTGGGCGCCGGTCCAGACGTTCACGAACAAGCAGTCTTCGCTCTGCGGCTGCGGCGGCGAAGCGTACATCGAACCGGCCGGGTACGGCTTCTGGGGGCAGGTCGGGCCAAACTCGACGCACTCGCGCACGCCTTGCCAGGAGGCGGCCGGCGCGGGCGGACGCCAGCGGAGCTTGCCGACCGGCGGCGCGGCGTAGGGGATGCCCTGGTAGACGCGAACCGGACCGTCGTCACCCAATCGCTTGCCGGAAATCAGGCCCGTGTCGAGCTTCACCGGCGCATTGGCCGCCAGTGTCGCCGCCAGCGGCGCCAGCGCGATCGCGGCCAACAAACTTATTCGCCCCAGCGTCGCCCATGGTTTGCTGATGGTGTGCATCGCACCGCCTCCAGAAGTTCGATTTACCGCTCTTGCCGACGGGAAGCTTGGAATGATTGAATGCCAGCCGCGTCGACGAATCCCGGGGCTCACGCTCCCCGGCTCGCCACCTGGCGCCGCTGGCGCTTCGTCGCGGATCGTTTCATCAACGTTCGACCCAGTAGTCGACGACAAGGACTTTGTCGAGCCGCGGGCGGACCAGCTTGCCGAAGGCCTGGTGGGCCGGGTGCGGAAGGTACGCGTCGCGCCCCTTTTCGTCGCGGAAGGTGACGAAAAAGCAATGGGTGAAGCCTTCGGACTTGTTTTCGACGCTGACGTCGGTGCCGTATTCGAAATCCTGGATGGCGTCGACCTTGGTCTTCAGCGCGGCGAAAGGCGTCGACGACTTCCTGGATCTGCTCGCCCGTCGTGCCGTCCTTGAATTTGAACAGCACGACGTGCCGCAGTTGGCGGGCCGACTTGGCCTCCGACTTGCCAGCGACGTTATCGGCCTTGGCCATGGCGAAAACTCCCACGATGAACAATCCGACGGCGAGGGCAACGGCTTGCCTGATCATCTGGCGCTCCTGGTTTGCTGGTGGGCGAGGAGGACAATGCGGATAAGATGCGAACCAGCATACGGCAGCCAGCGGCTGCCAGCAACGGAGCCGGCAGCGGCCGCGCCAGCTCGCCGGCCGGGTCGCGGCCCTTCGCGCCGCGAAGGGGGAAAAGGCCGGGCGAAACGGGCAGAAATCGCCGCGCTGCGGCGCTGGGCAGGGGGGAAACTCGGTTATAATGGTCGCTTCGAGGGCGCGCAATTCTTTCGTGGCGACCGGCCAATACCGGCACGACTGCGCGTTTGGCCCGTCGCTCGCTCGTCAACCGCTTCATAGGAGATTCGCCGTGCAGATCTTTCGATCACCTGTTGTGGGTCTCGTTTGCGCCGCGCTGGTCGTGGCCGGGTGCGCCAAGAGCGATTCGGCCGGCCCCGGCAAAGTCACGAAAATCGACGCGGGCGCCGACGTGCAAAAGCGCGCCGAGACGGCGCCGATCAACGCCAAGCCGGGCGACACCATCGAGTTCGGCCCCGGCAAATTCACGTTCACCTCCACGCTGTCGTGCGACGTCAACGACATCACGATCCGCGGAGCCGGCCCCGACAAGACGATTCTCAGCTTCGCCGAGCAGCAGCAGGGCACCGGCGGTGAAGGCATCCTGGCCACGGGCAAGGAGAAGTTCGCCATCGAAGACCTGGCGATCGAAGACGCCAAGGGCGACGCCATCAAGGTCAACGGCTGCGACGGCGTCACCTTCCGCAAGGTTCAAGTCAGTTGGACCGGTGGCCAGAAGGAGACCAACGGCGCCTACGGCCTTTACCCCGTGCTGAGCCAGAACGTCTTGATCGAGGACTGCAAGGTCAGCGACGCCTCGGACGCCGGCATTTACGTGGGCCAGTCCGAAAACATCATCGTGCGCCGCTGCACGGCCGAGAACAACGTGGCGGGCATCGAAATCGAAAACTCGGTCAACGCCGACGTCTATGAGAACACGGCTACGAACAACACCGGCGGAATCCTGGTTTTCTCGCTGCCCAACCTGCCGAAGAAGATCGGCCACCACTGCCGGGTGTACAATAACAAGATCGTCGAGAACAACCACGACAACTTCGCCGCCAAGGGCACCGCCGTGGCGGGCGTGCCGGCCGGCACCGGCGTGATGATCATGGCCAACCGCCAGGTCGAGGTGTTCGACAACACGATCGAAAACAACCAGTCGGTCAGCTTGTCGATCATCAGCTACGAGACCACCGGGAAGCCATACAAGAAAGACACGGGTTACGATCCTTACTGCGAAGCGATCTACATTCACGACAACCATTTCATCGGCGGCGGCGACAAGCCCAGCGGCAATCTGCCGACGCTGCTCGCGGCGCTGACGGGTGAAGGCAATCTGCCCTCGATCGCCTACGACGGCGTCGTCGATCCGAAGTATGCCGACGGCAAATTGCCGGAAAATTCGGCCATCCGCATCGCCGACAACGGCGATGCCACGTTCATGGATTTCAAGTACGCTTCGCTCGACCTCAGCAACCCCGAAGCGCTCGACAAGGAGCGCGACAAAGTGAGCACCGACTTGAAGCCTTTCGACGGCGAGATCCCCAAGCTCAGTCCGGTGAAGATCGCCGGTGTGAAGTAAATGACTGCGTGTGAATCCGCCTGCGCCCGCGCGGCGCGAAGGCAATGCGAAATGCCGCACTGGCGGCGCGCTGGCGCTCGCGGCGCTGGTCGCCGCCGGCTGCGGCACTTCGAGCGAAACCCCTGGCGGGCCGCTCGAAAAGCTCTCCGACTACCAGCTGTTCGTCGGCAACGGCAGCACGCAGCAGCCGGTCGAGGGCGTGATTCCCTACGACTTGAACTCGCCCCTGTTCTCCGACTACACGGACAAGTTCCGCTTCGTCAAAATGCCGCCCGGCAAGTCGGCCGAGTATCGCCCGGACGGTCCTTTCGAGTTTCCCGTCGGCACGATCATCGCCAAGACGTTCGCCTACCCGGTCGACGCCCGCGATCCGTCCAAGGGCCGTCGGCTGCTGGAGACTCGGATTCTCGAACACCAGGCCGACGGTTGGGTTGGGCTGCCCTACATCTGGAACGCCGAGCAGACCGAAGCCACGCTCGAAGTGGCCGGCGACACGATCGACGCCTCCTGGATCGACGCCCAAGGTGAGCCTTGCACGAACAACTACATCGTCCCCAACGTCAACCAGTGCAAGGGCTGCCACAAGCAGGGTGACACGATCGAGCCCCTGGGCCCCAAGGCCCGGCACCTCAACCGCGACTTTGCCTACGCCCAGGGGACCGAGAATCAACTGGCCCATTGGACGCGCGTGCGGGCGCTGACCGGCGCGGTCGAGCCCGGCGATGCGCCGCGGCTGGCCGTGTGGAACGATCCCTCGACCGGCTCGCTCGACGAGCGGGCGCGGGCCTGGTTGGAAATCAACTGCGCCCACTGCCACAACCCCGTCGGCCCGGCACGCAACTCGGGGCTCGACCTGACCGCGTCGCAGAAGTCGCCGACGCAATTTGGCATCTTCAAGACGCCCGTGGCCGCGGGCCGGGGCACCGGGGGGCGTGAGTTCGACATCGTTCCCGGCAATCCCGACGCGTCGATCATGACCTTCCGACTTACCTCGCTCGACCCAGGCATCATGATGCCCGAGCTGGGCAAACGGATGGTGCACAAGGAAGGCGCCGAGTTGGTGCGCGAGTGGATCGCCGCCATGAGCCCAAGCGCGCCGGACCAGCCGCCGCAGCCGTCGACGGCCGGCCAGTGAGCCGCGCGCCAGCCGCGCTGGCCGCGGCGGCCCGACTGGACGCGTGCGATTTCCGTCCGCTCGACTGTCCGAGGTAATTGTGCCCACGTTCGGCGAACTCATGACCGAGGCCCGGCACTATCTTTCGGCCGGCGAGTACCTCAAAGCCGAAACGATCTATCGGAAACTGGTCGAGGCCGTGCCGCAATCGGCCGACGCCTGGCACGAGCTGGGCGTCGCCCAATTTCGCAGCCGCCAGGCCGACGCGGCGGTCGCCGCGCTGCGCCAGGCCGTGGCCATCGATCCGGCGAGCGCCATGTATCACGTCACCCTGGGCGCCGCGCAGCAAGCGGCCGGCGCGCCGCGCGAAGCGGCGGCCAGCTTTGAGCGGTGCTGTCGCTCGGCGGACCGTCTGTCCAGGTCTACAACAATCTGGCGTTGGCGCTGAAAGACGATGGGCAACTCGAGGCTGCCCTGGCCGCGTTCGATCGAGCCCTCGCGCTGGCGCCGGACTACGCCAACGGCCATTTCAACCGGGGCAACCTGCTGGCCGACGCCGGCCGCTACGAGGAAGCCATCGACAGCTATCGCCGGGCGCTCGCGCTCGATCCCGGCGATGCCGGCGCGCATTGCCGGCTGGGCGTGGCCTGCGGCCACCTGGGCCGCGCCGACGAGGCCTTGACCGCCTTCGAGCGAGCGTTGGCCATCAACCCCGACTACGCCGAAGCGCATCGCAATCGCGCCTTCGTGTGGCTGGCCCAGGGGCGCTATCGGCAGGGGTGGCAAGAGTTCGAATCGCGGCTGGCCTGCGACGACTTGCCGATGCCCCAGGTCGCCGGCCCGCGCTGGGACGGCTCGCCGCTCGAGGGCCGCAGGTTGTTGCTCTACGGTGAGCAGGGCCTCGGCGACACCTTGCAGTTCGTCCGCTATGTTCCCCTGGTCGAACAACGCGGCGGACAGGCCGTGCTGGGAGTGCCGGCCTCGCTCATCCCGCTGTTGACCGTTTCGGGCTACGGACGCTGGATCGTGCCGCGCGGCAGCGAGGCCACGTACGACCTGCACTGCCCGCTGTTGAGTTTCCCCTACATGTTCGGTGGCGACGACGGGCAGCCGCTGTGGCGGGGCCCCTATCTTCAGCCCGACGCCGAGCGCCTCCAGCGGTGGCGCGAGCCGCTGACGGCCATCGAAGGATTCAAGGTCGGCATCGCCTGGGCCGGCAATCCCGGCTATCTGCACGACCAGTTTCGATCCGTGCGGCTCGACGAGCTCGCGCCGCTGGCCCGCGTGCCGGGCGTGCGGCTGGTCAGTCTGCAGAAGGGGGGCGGCGACGACCTGAGGCGGGTTGCCGGAGAGATCCCGATCGTCGATCTGGGCGAATCGTTCGACGCCGAAGGGGGTGCGTTCATGGACACGGCCGCCGTCGTCGGCCATCTCGATCTCGTGATCGCCGTCAACTCGTCGGTCGCTCATCTGAGCGGCGGCTTGGGTGCGCCGGTGTGGATGGCCTTGCAGCGCTCGGTCGACTGGCGTTGGCCCGCCTGCGACGCGAAAACCCCCTGGTACCCGTCGATCGCGCATTTTTCATCAGCGTCGACTCGGCGACTGGCCGCCGGTCTTCGAAGAGATGGCCGAGCGGCTGGCAGCGCTGGTGGCCGAGGGTTCGCGGCGCGCCCGGTGAAGCCGCTGCATTGCGCATCCGCAGCCAACCCGCGAGCCCTCGCGATCGAGCACCGACTTGACCCGCGCCCGTTCCGATTCGACAATGTGCGCTGTCGCTTTTTTGCCCGTCCAAATCCTGGCGAGACCGAACATGAGCGAACCGTTGTACGCGATCCGCGACTCACGTCGGCTCGATCGCCGCGCGTTCTTGGCCGTCACCAACTCGCTGTTGGCGGCTGCCGCCTGGTCGAATCGCGCCACGGGCAAGACGCTCAAGCGAGCGGCGTTCGCTGATTACCCGTTCCAGCTTGGCGTGGCGTCCGGCGACCCGAGCCCCGACGGCATCGTGCTCTGGACGCGGCTGGCGCCGAAGCCGATGGCCGGGGGCGGCATGCCCGACGAGGCGATCGAAGTCGGCTTGGCAGGTCGCCGAAGACGAGCGGATGAGCAAGGTCGTGCGCCAGCGGGACGACGGTGGCCAATGCCCGACTGGGCCCATGCGGTGCACGTCGAGGTTGACGGCTTGCGGCCCGATCGCTGGTACTTCTACCAGTTCAAGGCCGGGGGCGAGATCGAGCCCCGTCGGCCGCACGCGGACCTTGCCCGCGGCCGATCGGCTGAGCGAGCGGCTGCGGCTGGCGTTTGCCTCGTGCCAGCATTTCGAGGCCGGCTACTTCACGGCCTACGAGCACATGGCGCGACGAAGACCTGGATCTCGTCGTGCACCTGGGCGACTACATCTATGAAGGTGCCGGCAAAGCGGGCGGCGTGCGGCGTCACGAAGGTTCAGCGGCCGGAGATCGACTCGAACGAGTATCGGCCGCGACACGCGCAGATACCGTAGCGACCCGGCGCTTCAGGCCATGCACGCGGCGGTTCCTTGGATCGTCACTTGGGACGATCACGAAGTGGACAACAACTATGCCAACCTGACGTTTCGCGAAAGCAGCGACGAGAGCGTCGAGGCGATTGCTCAAGCGACGTGCCGCCGCCTATCAGGCCTACTACGAACACATGCCGCTGCGGCGCACTTCGCTTGCCGAACGGGCCCGACATGCAGCTCTACCGCCGCGCTGGCGTTCGGGCGGCTGGCGGATTTTCACGTGCTCGACACGCGGCAGTATCGCACCGACCAGCCCTGCGGCGACGGCCGCAAAGCGCCCTGCGAAGCCGGCTACGATCCGCAGGCGACGCTGCTTGGGCGACCGGCAGCGCAACTGGCTGTTCGGCGGGCTGAAGCGACTCGGCGGCTCGCTGGAACGTGCTGGCGCAGCAGGTGATGATGGCCCGCGTCGATCGCAGGCCGGGCGAGGCGACAGCCTACAGCATGGACCAGTGGCCGGGCTACGAAGCCGACCGCCGCCGCGTGCTGAAATCCTTTCACGACGCGAAGTTCGTCCAACCCCCTGGTACTCACCGGCGATATCCATTCGAACTGGGCCAACGAATTGATCGCCGATTTCGACGATCTCGATTCGCCGCTCGTGGCCACGGAGTTCGTCGGCACGTCGATCACTTCGGGCGGCGACGGCACAAGGAGGCCGAAGTATCTGTCCGACATGCTGGCCGAGAACCCGTTCGTCAAGTTCCACAACGCCCAGCGCGGCTACGTCCGCTGCGAGATTTCGCCAACCGAGTGGCGGAGCGACTACCAGACGGTCGAGTACGTCTCGCGCCGTGGCGCGCCGGTGGCGACGTCAGCTTCTTTCGTCGTGGAAAGCGGGCGGCCGACGCTCGAGCGGGCCTGAATCGCGCTGCTCGCGCGACGCTGCGGGCCGCGCCCACCGCGGGCGTCCAGCCGCGTTCGGTCGAGCTCGTGGCCGACCGGTTTCAATGCGCGGTTTCCGCGCAAGGTCTGGGGATCGCCGCGCCACGGGGGGCATCCGCCTTTCGGCGGGTTGGAGCGCTCGGCGTGATGGGTTATCATCAATGCGGTTGAGGAGGCGGCTCAAACAGGAACGGGGAACTTGCCATGCGTTGCTTCTATTCGAACCTGCCGACGCCACGCGCCTGGGTGGTCGCGGTCGGAATGTGTCTGTGGTCCTTGCCGGCGGTTGCCGCTCCCTCGAAGCGCGCGGCGGCCGAGCCGGTAACCTACTCGAAGCACGTCGCGCCGATTCTGCTGAAGAACTGCGCCGGCTGCCATCGACCGGGCGAGGTCGGGCCGTTTTCGCTGCTGACCTATGAGGACGCCAAGAAACGGGCCGACTTTCTGGTCGAAATCACGGCCAGCCGCCGCATGCCCCCCTGGAAAGCCGAGGAAGGATTCGGCCATTTCTTTGACGAGCGCCGGCTGTCGGACGCCGAAATCAAGACCATCGCCGATTGGGTCAAGAACGGCGCGCCCGAGGGCGATTCCAAGGATTTGCCGGAGCCGCCGAAGTTTGTCGATGGCTGGCAACTGGGCACGCCCGACCTGGTGGTCAAGATGCCGCAGCCATTCAAGATTCCCGCCGATGGCCCCGACATCTACCGTTGTTTCGTGATCCCCATTCCCACCGATCACGACCGGATGGTCAGCGCGGTCGAGTTCCGCCCCGGAAACCGCAAAGTGGTCCACCACGCGATCATGTTTCTGGACGCCAACGGCGAAGCCCGCAAGAAGGACAAGCTCGACGGCCAGCCCGGCTTCGAGAGTTTCGGCGGGCCGGGCGTGACGCCCACCGGAGGACTCGGCGGTTGGGCACCGGGCGCGATGCCCCGCTTCATGCCCCCGGGCGTCGTCAAATACTTGAAGAAGCAGAGCGATCTGGTGCTGCAAGTCCACTACCACCCCGACGGCAAACCGGAAACCGATCAGTCGACCGTGGGCATTTACTTCTCGAAAGTGCCCTGGAAAAAGATCGTGACCGGCATCGCGGTGATGCAAACCGGCTTGCAGCTTCCCGCCGGCGAGGCGCACTGCGAGGTGAAGGCCGAGACCGAAGCACTGCCGGTCGACGTGTGGGTGGTCGGCGTTTCGCCGCACATGCACAATCTCGGGCGTGAAATGAAGGTCACGGCCACGCGGCCCGATCGCGAAGACCCGATTCCGCTGGTGTGGATCAAGGACTGGGATTTCAACTGGCAAGGTCAGTACCTGTTGAAAAAGCCGATTCGCCTGCCGAAGGGTTCGAAGATTTTCGTGGAAGCGGTCTACGACAATTCGGCGGACAATCCGAAGAACCCCAACGACCCGCCGAAAGAAGTTCATTGGGGAGAGCAAACCAGCGACGAAATGTGCTTGTGCAGCGTGGCCGTCTACACCTACCAGACCGCCGACTTGAGGCATGTGTCCAGCATGGCCGGCCATGAAATCGGCGCGGGAATCGATGGCGGAGTGCCGGGCGCAGCCAACAGGATCAAACGGGAGCTTGCTCAGAAGGCCGCCGAAAAACGACAGGCTGCCAAAGCCGAGACCAAGAACACCGCAGCCAAGAGTAGCGTGAGCAAACGTCGTGGCGGCGGCGACGGTGTGCTCGATGACGGCCCGCCGCCGAAATCGGTTGCCTCCAGCCCGCCCCCGGCTGAAACCAGCGCTGGCAAGCCCCAAGTTGCCGCCAAGAAATCAAAAACGGCTCTGCCGCCTTTTCCCAAACAGGGCGTCGCCCTTTCGCCAAGTGCCGCGGTCGTGCTCGGTCAGTTCGACAAGGACCAGGACGGACGGCTGTCACTGGCGGAATTCGAAAAGCTCGACCCCTCGCTGCAAGCCACGATTCGGCGCAAACTGACTGAAACCGAGAAAACCGGCAAATGAGCGCCTGCCGCCAGAAACCCGGCGGCGGCAAGGCAACGCCGCGGCTGCGCGGCGGGTCTACGGGCCTGGCGCTGTTGGTGACCGCGGCAATCGTTCTCGCGACCCGTGGAGCGCGGGCGGACGCGCTCGACGCACCGCTGGCCCAGATCGCCCGCGCCGGATCGCAAGGCAGCGGATCAAACGAGGCCCGCGCGGCCTGTGATGCGCTTTCCCAAGCCGGCCCCGAGTTGCTCCCGCGATTGTTGCGGGCCATGGACACCGGCAACCCCGTGGCGGCGAACTGGTACCGCCAGGCGTTCGATGCCATCGTGGCGTCTACGTTTCCCGAGCATGCGGGATTTCCCCCGCGACGAGTTGCGGGCATTCGTCAACGACCGCAGCCACGCAGGCCGCGTGCGGCGGCTGGCTTTGGCGCTCTGTGATCGGCTGGAGCCCGGTTTTTCGCAGGCGCTGGTTCCGCGGCTGCTCGACGACCCGGAGTTCCGCGAAGACGCCGTTGACGCGGCGCTGGCCGCCGCGCAGGCTCTGACTGCCGGCGATTCGGAGGCGGCGCGCGAAGCCTTTCACAAGGCCTTCGACCACGCGCGCACCAGCGGCCAGGTGCTGCGGGCGGCGCGGCAACTCGCCGCCCTGGGCGAGCGCGTCGACCCGGCCGCGCATTTGGGTCTGGTCGTTGATTGGTGGCTCGTCGGCCCGTTCGATGCGCCGGATTTCAGCGGGTTTGACGCCCGCTTTGGGCCCGAGGAGGGCGTTGACCTCAAGGCCCGCTACGTGGGCCAGGAGGAGCGCGAAATCGGCTGGGTGCGGCACCGCACCGACGATCCGTTGGGGCTGGTCAACCTGGTGCAGGCCTTGGCGCCGGCCAAGGAAGCGGTCGGCTATGCCTATGCGCGGCTCGATTCGCCCGCAGCCGTCGACTGCCAGTTGCGCTCGGCGCCGACGACAACGCCACGGTCTGGCTCAATGGCCAGCGCGTGTTCGGACGCAAACAATGGCTTAACGGCATTCGGCTCGACCGCTTCTCGGTGAACGTGCGGCTCGTGCGAGGCGCCAACGACCTGCTGGTCAAAGTTTGTCAGGGACCGCAGCACATTGACCCGCAAGTGCCGAACAACTGGTCGCTGCAATTGCGGTTCTGCGATGCCAGCGGTCGCGGCTTGCCGCTGCGGTCGCTGCTCGAGCCCGCTGCGGAGAAGTCGCCATGAACGACCGAACGCCGGCCGCGCCGGTGGCCCGACTTTGCGGCGTCGTGACCGGGCTGCTGCTGGCGACAGCGGCTGCAGCCGGGGACTGGCCCGGCTGGCGGGGCCCCACGCGCAATGGCGTCACCGACGACCGGGCGCGCACCCGTACGCTGGTCGGCCAACGAAGGCGTCGCCTGGAAGGCGGCATTGCCTGGCTCGGGCATTTCGAACCCAATCGTCTGGGGCGACCGCATCGTCTGCACCAGCTCCGACGGTCCGCGGCAGCAGGAGTTGCACGTCATCTGCCTGGATCGCGACAGCGGCCACCCGCTGTGGCACACGCGCCTGTGGGGCACCGCGCCCACGCTGTACCACGAAACCAAGAGCAGCATGGCCAGCCCCTCGCCGGTGACCGACGGCGAGCAGATCTTCGTGTTCTTTGGCAGCGGCGACTTGTTTTGCCTCGATTTCGACGGCCGGCTCCGCTGGCAGCGGTCGTTGGCCTCCGAATACGGAGTGTTCGAAAACCGCTTCGCCGCCTCAAGCTCGCCACTGCTGTTCGCCGACACCGTCATCGTCCAGTGCGACCATTATGGCGCCTCGTACGCGTTGGCCGTGGACAAACGCACCGGCGCCAACCGCTGGAAGGCCGACCGGCCCGAAGCATGGCTCTCGTGGTCCTCGCCGGTGTGCGCCACGGGACCTGGCGGCGGCTCGGTGCTCGTGCTCAGCTCGTCGGAGAAGCTGGACGGTTTCGACCCGCGCACGGGCAAGCTGCTGTGGAGCCTGGGCGGCATGACGCGCGAGTGCATTCCCACTCCGGTGGTCGCCCGCGACCGCCTGTATGTCACTAGCGGCCCCAACGGCACCAGCATGGCCGTGCGGCTCGACGCCAACATCGCCGCCACTCCCCACGTCGAGTGGACAAGCAGCCGTGGCAACCCCTACGTGCCGTCGGCCATCGTCGTGGGCGATCTCTATTACCTGGTCGACGATCACGGAGTCGGCTCTTGTGTCGACGCCCGGACGGGCAAGATGCTGTGGCGGAAACGATTCGGCGGCGATTTCACGGCCTCGCCCGTGGCGGCCGAAGACCGCGTCTATTTCACCAACGAAGCCGGCGAAACGATCGTGATCCGCGCCGGCACGCCGCGCTACGAAGAACTCGCGCAACACCCTCGGCGAGCCCGTGTTCGCCTCGGCGGCCATTGCCGGCGGACGAATCTATTTGCGCAGGCGCCAACACTTGTGGTCGATCGCGGGATCTGCCGCGCCTTGAACCGGTCAGTCGGCCGGTTTGTCGCCGCCGATGACGAAGGCGGCGAATCGCGACGTCTCTCGCGTTTCCGGCTGGCCCTTGTCGCTGCCGCGGACGAAGAATGCCGCGGCGCCCGGCGTGCGCTCGACCAGCGCCAACCCGGCCTCAGGGCCCATGACGATCACGGCCGTGTCCAGCGCGTCGGCCGTCAGGCAATCGCGGGCGATGACTGTCACGGCGCTGCGATCGGTGCGGCCCAGCCCGGTGCGGGGATCGACGATGTGCGAATAGCGCCGGCCGTCGATGACGACGTGCTGAAAGGCGTCGCCGGCGGTGCTCACGGCGGCGTTGGCCAGCAGGATCTGCCGCGAGGGCGTGCCCTCGGCCGAGAGCGGCACGACGCCGATCGTCCAGCCTGGCTTTCCCGGCGGTGGATCGCCCACGGCGATGTCGCCGCTGGCGTCGACCAGCGCGCGGGTAATGCTGCGGCCGCGCAGCAGCTTCATCGTTTCGTCGACGGCGTATCCCATGGCGATGCCGCCCAGGTCGATCCGCATGTTGGGTTTCAACAACCGGGCCGTGTGGTGGCGCGGATCGAGCTTCAAGTACTTATGGCCGACGGCCGCGCGGGCTTCAGCCAGGCGCTGGGGCGTGGGCAGCTCTTTTTCGCGGCGGGCGCGGCGCCACAGCCGCACGTAGGGGCCGACCGTGACGTCGAAGGCGCCGCCGGAGCTTTCGGCCATGGCCTGCGATCGCTCGAGCACCGCCCACAGCGGATCGCTGACCGGGACGCCCGCGGCCGTGGCGCCGCGCGGCACAGCCGGCTCAATTCGCTGTCGGGGTCGTAGTCGCTGAGAATGCGGTTGAGCTGGGCGATGCGTGAAAAGGCTGCTTCAAAGGCGCGGTTTGCAGCCGCGGCATCGGCTACGTACAATACGATCTTAAACGGCACTCCCATCTGGGGTTCGGTGGACTCGAAGCGCACAAGCTCGGCTGCCGAGTCCGCCCGCGCAGCGCCGCAGGCCCCCAGAACGATTCCCCAGAACGCGATGGGCACGAACGCTTGAAACAGAGTGCGGTTTTTCGTGGGGTCAACAGCTTGGCGGCCGGCGCCGCAGGCATGTGGAGTGGACTGGTTGCGGTGCGTGGTCGCGTCGATCGGCATGAAGGGTCCTCTATGCATAGCGTAATTCGTGTGCGGCCTGGGGTGCAAACGGCACGGCGGGCCTGGGCGGTGGTTGCGTGTCTGGCGTGTAGCGCGGCGGCCGCAAGCGCCGCCGACGCGCCCAAGACGCCGGCCGAGGTGGTGGGGGCGGCCGCCAAGGCCCAGGCCGAGATGAAGCCCTACACCGACGTGATTGCCAACGGCGACGTGACGTTCGACATGGTGCCGATTCCCGGCGGAAAGTTCCCCATGGGCAGCCCCGGCTCCGAGGCCGGCCGCGGCGACGACGAGGGCCCGCAGCACGAAGTCGAAATCGAGCCCTTCTGGATGGGCAAGTGCGAGGTGACCTGGAACGAGTACGAAGTCTGGATGTTCAACCTCGATATCCAGCGCGCGCGCTCAAGAAGATTGCACCGACCGAGACCGAAAAGCAGGCCGACGCCGTCACCCGGCCCACCAAGCCCTACACCGACATGACCTTCGGCATGGGCAAGGACGGCTTTCCGGCGATCTGCATGACGCAACTGGCGGCCAAAACCTACTGCAAGTGGCTCAGCGCCAAGACGGGCCGCTACTATCGCCTGCCGACCGAGGCCGAATGGGAATACGCCTGCCGGGCGGGCACCAAAACGGCCTACTCCTTCGGCGACGATCCCGCGCAACTGGGCGACTATGCCTGGTATTTCGACAACAGCGACGACAAGTACCACAAGGTCGGCCTGAAGAAGCCCAATCCTTGGGGGCTCTACGACATGCACGGCAACGTGGCCGAATGGATGCTCGACCAGTATATTCCAGACTACTACAAGTCGCTGGCCGGCAAGGTAAGCAGAGAGCCCTGGGCGGTGCCCAGGCGGCTCTATCCGCAGTCGGTGCGGGGCGGCTCGTGGGACGACGACCCAGGCAAGCTCCGCAGCGCCGCGCGTCGCGGCTCGCACAAGGACTGGAAACAGCAAGACCCGCAGTTGCCGCAAAGCATCTGGTATTTTACCGACGCCTTGTTCCTGGGCTTTCGCGTGGTGCGTCCACTGGTCGAGCCCAGCGAAGCCGAGAAGGCCAAATTGTGGGATGCCGGAGCGGACGAGTAGCGACGATTTGGGGCGAGCCAGCTCGCGAAGCAATAGAATCACTCAAAACCAGGAGTTCGAACAAATGACCGATCCGCGCCAAGATCGACGCGTCGTGGCGTCCCCGTCGCGACGCACGTTTCTGAAGAGTTCGACCGTGGCCGTCGTGGGCGGCGCCTTGGCCGGCGGCCTGTCGATCGCCCGCAGTGCGCACGCGGCCGGCGACGACGAAATCAAGATCGCCCTGATCGGCTGCGGCGGCCGCGGTACCGGGGCGGCGCAGCAGGCGCTGAGCACGGCTGGCAAGGTAAAGCTCATCGCCATGGCCGACGCCTTCCAGGATCGCTTGGAGGGAAGCCTCAAGACGCTCGAGCATCAAGGCAACCTCAAGGAGAAGATCGACGTGCCGGCCGACCGGCAATTCGTCGGCTTCGATGCCTATCAGAAGGCGCTGGCCGCGGGGCCGGACCTGGTGATCCTGGCCACTCCGCCCGGCTTCCGCCCGATTCATTTCGAGGCGGCCGTGGCAGCCAACAAGCACGTGTTCATGGAAAAGCCGGTGGCCACCGATGCGCCCGGCGTGCGCCGGGTGTTGGCGGCCGCGCAAGAGTCGCTGCAAAAGAAGCTGGCCGTGGGCGTTGGCTTGCAGCGTCACCACCAGAACGTGTATCTCGAAACCGTCAAGCGGCTGCAGGACGGCGCGATCGGCGAGATCACGGCCCTGCGCGTCTATTGGAACGGTTCGACCGCCTGGTGCCACACGCGCCAGGAGCTTGAAGAGAAGTACGGCCACAAGCTGAGCGAGATGGATTACCAGATGCGCAACTGGTACTACTTCACCTGGATTTGCGGCGACCACATCGTCGAACAGCACATCCACAACCTCGACGTCGGCAACTGGGTCAAGGGGAGCTACCCGGTCAAAGCCAACGGCATGGGCGGCTGCCAGGTGCGCAAGGGCAAAGACTACGGCGAGACGTTCGACCACCACGCCGTCGAGTTCGAGTACGCCGACGGCTCGCGGATGTACAGCCAATGCCGGCACATTCCCAACTGCTGGAACAGCGTCAGCGAGCACGCCCACGGCACGAAGGGCACGGTTAACATCGGCAACGGCAATATCCGCAGCAAGGAAAGCGGCAACTGGCGCGTACAGCGGGCCCAACCCCAACCCCTACCAGGTCGAGCACGACGACCTGTTCGCCAGCATCCGCTCGGGCAATCCGATCAACGAAGCCGAAAACGGCGCCAAGAGCACGATGACCGCGATCTTCGGCCGGATGTGCACCTACTCGGGCAAGGAACTGACCTGGGATGAGGCGCTCAACTCGAAGATCAGCCTGCTTCCCGACGAATTGTCGTTCGCCGCCACGCCCAAGTCGCTGCCGGGCGCCGACGGCATGTATCAGGTGGCCCTGCCCGGGCTGACCAAGGTCGTCTGACGCGCCGGGCCCTCGACGGTCCGCGGCGATTCGCCTTCCGCAACTTCTGACCGGCTGCCTTTTGGGGCGGCCGGTTCTTTTTTTGGGCTCGCCGGGCCGCCGACCGCCGCGGGTTGCCGCTCGCTGATCGATTTCGAGGGGGGCTGTACCGGCAGTTACGAATGTAACGGCTGGCCAGCGCCGCGCAGCGTCTGCAGAGCCCCACTCTTTTGCGCCGCTGGAAAATTTTAAGGTAGGTTTCCAATGCCGCTCAGTGTCGGAGAGCGCAGATGGTCCATCGTGGCGGGCTCGCTCGAGCCACAGGCCCGAGGTCTATCCAAAGCCAGTTCTCTCGAGCACGAAATCCATGGCACGCAAGACAACCAGCAAGCGCAGCGCGGGCGTCGTGGCGGTTGAAGCAGCCGTTGCGCTGCCGCTGTTGCTGATTCTGATGCTCGGGGTCTGGGAAGTCGGGCGGTTGATCCAGGTCGACCAGATTCTGACCAACGCTGCCCGCGAGGGCGCACAGGCTGGCCGGCGGCGGATACGTCAATGGCACGCCGGTGACTGCCACCCAGGTCCAGCAGTCGGTGAGAGACTACTTGCAGGCCTCGGGTCTGCCGATGGCGGCGGTCAGCGGGGCGCAGGTGAAGATCAACTGCCAGGCGTCTCCGACTTGGAACGACCCGGCGGACGCACTGCCGCTCGACAAGTTCCAGGTGCAAGTGGTGATTCCGCAGGGAGCGGCGTTCGACAGCCTGCGCTGGAACCTGTTGAACCGGATTACGTCGCTGTCGCAGATCACGGTCACGGCCAACTGGCAGTCGTTGAACAATTCGAAAATCGTCGTCAACACGGCGTTGCCCTATTAGCATTTCGAAATCGGCTCGCGCAATGGCGCGGAGAGACTGGCCATGAGCAACGAACGAATCATCGCTCGCCGGCGCTGCAATCGCCGCGGCGCTTCGACGGTCGAGGCTGCCATCGTGCTGCCGCTGGTGTTTCTATTCTTGTTCGGCATCCTCGAGTACGGACGGTATGTGATGATGCTGCAGATCGCGACCAACGCGGCTCGCGAAGGCGCGCATTACGCGGTCACGCACACGAATCCGATCACGATCTCCGGCGTCACTTATGGCAATGGCACCAGCGACGTGGTGAACACGGTCAATACGGCGATGGGCGGACAGTCGGCTCTCCGGACAAAACGTGCAGATCTATACCTCCGACACGTTGGGAAACAACCTCGGCACCTGGACCGATACCGAGGCCGGACAATCGATCTGCTGCCGGATCACCGGGAACTACCAGGTGATGTTGGCCCAAATGCTCCATCTGCCGTCGACGATCCCCGTCGTGGCACAAGCCGTGATGCGCAGTGAAAGTAATTAACACCCGGGTCTGGCCTTTAAGCGGGACGGTTCCAATCATGAACGCTCACACGAAAAAAAATCGAACCACGCGCGCCGCGGCGCCGTGCTGGTCTTGTTGATGGTCATGCTCGTGGCCTTGTTGACGTTCGTCGCGCTGGCGGTCGACTTGGGCATGCTGGCCGTGGCCCGTACCCAGTGTCAGGACGCGGCCGACGCGGCGGCCACTGCCGGCACGCGCACTCTCAACGGCACGGCGGGCAACAACTATTCGAACGCGAGCCCCAGCGCCATCGCCGCCGCGACGGCCAACAGCGTGCTGTCGAAACCGGTCGCTTCGAACCAGGTAGCCCTGCAAATTGGGCGCTACACCTACGTCTCGGCCAACCAGCGGTTCGAAGGGCAGTTCCCCGGCACGACCGGCAACTGGAGCATGGTCAAGGCCACGGTGAACGCCGACGTCTCGAACAACATGGCATTTTCCAAGGTGTTCAACTTCGCCGGCACCAACATCCAGGCTACGGCGACCGCCGTGCACCGCCCCCGCGACATCTCGATCATCCTCGATTTCTCCGGGTCGATGCGGTTCGCCAGCCTGATGGGCGATCCCTACACGGGCAATCGCACCTCGAACAACCCCGATGGCGTCTTCCCGGCGTTCGGCCACTACTCGGACCAGTCGACCGCCGCGCTGCAGGCGACTTCCTTCACCAGCCCTTACGACCCGGCCAATATTTCGTCGACGACCAGCGACGGCCGCGCACCGATCGTGAACGACTTCTACAGCGACAGCGGCGGCACGCGCAGCGTTCACCGCGGCCTCGTCGGGTTATGCCGCGGTGCCCGGCGGCGACAACTTTCTGAAGACGAATCAAAACACCGGTTCGGGCTATTGCGCCACGGTGCAGGACCTGGTCAACTCGAGCAGCTACAACTCGACTTGGGACGGCACCGGCGCCTCGAACGGCTACGCCCGCTACGGCACATTCAACGGCTACACGCAAGGCCCTGGCTATTGGGGCAAGACGTTCTTCCTGTGGCCGCCCGATCCGAATCCGGCCAAGGACTGGCGGCAAGTGTACTTCAACATTTCCGGCGGCGGCACCAAGGCTGACAACACGAAGCTGTGGGACACCCGCGGAAACTGGCTTGCGCCGAGCAACTCGACCTATAGCATCGACTACACGGCCATTCTCAACTTCATCAAGAACGTCGGCCCCAACCCGTTTCCCAGCTCGATGCAGTCGGGCCGGATCGTCTACTACACGGCGATTCCCTCGAGCATCAGCACCGGAACCTTTCCGCCGTCCGATCTCAACCAGCGGTTCTGGAAAGACTATATCGACTACGTGCTCGGTCTGGTCGAAACCAGCAGCGGCCGTTGGCTGGTGATCAACGACACCGACACCGGCTACGCGGGCTACGGCACTGACTTTGTCTATCGGGGGCCAAACAACCGAGGCTTTTCGATCAGCAGCCCGCCCGGCGGCTCGCAGTACATGAACTACACCGACAATCCCTACCGGCCCCGGACCAAGTTCTGGTTCGGCCCGATGACGATGGTCGATTTTCTGGGCAACTACAACATGTGGTACCAGATCAATCCCAGCGCCTCGCGGTTCTGCTGGTGGCCCGGCACGTGCCACGAGTCCCCCACGTATGCCCTGAAGCTGGGCATCCGGGCGGCCCTGACCGACGTCTCGAACAATCACCCCAACGACCTGGTGTCGTTGGCGATGTTCAGCGTGCCGTGCGCAGCCCAACGACGGCGGGCGGTTCAACCGCGTCCGCGTCGGTCTCAGCAACGCCTACCAGAACATGCAGGATTCGCTCTGGTATCCGCCCGACACCGTCACCGGCGGCGTGGCCACGGTGACGCCTTACGACTCGAACAACCTGGAAGTGCCCCGGGCGTTCGGCGGCACTTGCTACGCGATGGGGCTGATGCAGGCCTACAACCAGTTCAGCGCAAATACGTCGTTGGTCAGTTACAACAGCGGCGCGCCGGCGGGCGATGCCGGCGGCAATGGCCGCAAGGGCGCCCAGAAGATCATCATCTTCGAAACCGACGGCGCTCCGAACACGACCGCCAGCGCGCAGTTGAAGAACCAGGGCGCGTACAACAGCTATTACGCCATCCGCTACAACAGCGCCAGTCCCAACGGCAGCGAATACCCCGGCTCGATCAACGGTTACGGCGATAACGCCTCGTCCGTGACGTCGCAGATCTACAACCTGTGCACGCAGATTTGCGCGTTGGACTCGGCCAGCCCGCCGGGCTACTCGACCCCCTCGAAAAGGGCCCTGATCCACTGCATCGGCTTCGGCCCCCAGTTTGCCGCAAGCTCGAACAGCTCGGCCAACATCGCGACGCTCAACCAGATGCAGACGATCGGAAGCGTCACCGACGGCATGCCAAGTTACAAGATCATTTACGGAACCGAGTCGGCCGTGGCGGCCGGCTTGCAGCAGGCATTTACCCAGATCCTGCAAAGCGGCGTGCAAATCTCCCTGATTCAATAGGATGAATGGAAATATGGACGTGCGACTCGACGCCCGCGCCGCGGCCGTCTTCGAAAAAGTAACCAAAGTCTATCCTCGACGCCTGCACGCTCCCCGCGTCGTGGCGCTCGACGAGGTGAGCCTGTCGGTGGGTTGGGGCGAAGTGTTCGGCCTGATCGGGCCCAACCGCGCCGGAAAGACGACGCTCGTCAAAATCCTGCTGACGATCTGCCGGCCGACCGGCGGGCGGATCATGCGGCTCGAGTGCCCCTATCGCGATCGCTCGACGCTCTCGCAGATCGGCTACGTCCACGAAAACCCCGCCTTCCCTCGATACCTGACTGCCTGGCAGGTCGTCGAAGGCTACGGCCGGCTGTCGGGCGTCGGCGGGCGGACGTTGCGCGCCCGCACCGGCGAACTGCTCGAGCGCGTCGGCCTGGCGGACCGCAGCCGCGAAACCATTGCCGGATACAGCAAAGGCATGCTGCAGCGTCTGGCCCTGGCCCAGGCGCTGGTCAACGACCCACGGCTGCTGGTGCTCGACGAGCCGTCGGAAGGGATGGACCTGCCGGCCCGCCGATTGCTCCACGAGGTGATCGGCGAACGGCGGCGTGCCGGGCACAGCGTGATCCTGGTGTCGCACGCCCTGGCCGACGTCGAACGGCTGTGCGATCGGCTGGCCGTGCTGCGCGGGGGCCGCCTGGCGTTCGTCGGCCCCGTGGCTGAGTTGGCGCACCGCCAGCCGGCGGCCGAGCCCCTGCGGCTCGAAACTGCCGTCGAGCCGTTGTACGAATTGAGCCCTGCCTGAGGCCCCGCTCCACCAACGCGCTCGGAATCCCGCCTCGACCGCCCACCCATTTACAACCCCACACCCGCTTGTCCGGCGATCCATGCCCAAGAGGCCGCCGGGTGGTGATCAAGAAAACGCGAAAGGACCGCGCCGTGAAACAATCTCCGATCCGCTCCACGTTTGCCTGGCTGGTGGTCGACACGTTCCGCCAGTCGATCGCGCATGGCATCTTCTTCGTGCTGTTGGCCATCAGCCTGCTCTCGATCCTCGTTTGTGCGAGCGTCGGCGTCAGCGGCCCCGCGACCCTGGCCGTGGGCGACGACAACCCCGACTTCATCTCCCGCAACGACCCGGATGCCAAGGACGCGGAAAAACTCAAGACGTCCGGCGTGATGGTTGCCGACGGCAACCTGACGCTCGCTTTCGGGGCGATCGACGTGCCGCTGGCCCGCGACACCCGGGGCGGGGTCCATTTTCTCGAGCTGCTTTTGGCCGGCGGCGTGGCCGACACGCTGGGCCTGCTGCTGACGTTGATTTGGACGGCCGGTTTTCTGCCCGGATTCCTGGAAGGCCGCAGCATCAGCGTCCTGCTGGCCAAGCCGGCCCCGCGATGGGTGCTCATCTTCGGCAAATACCTGGGCGTGCTGGCCTTCGTGCTTGTGCAAGCGCTCATCTTCGTGGGCGGCACGTGGACGGCCATCGGCCTGCGGACCGGTATTTGGGACGCCAGCTACCTGCTGTCGATTCCGTTGTTGCTCTTGCACTTTTCGATCTTCTTCGGCTTCTCGGTGCTGCTGGCCGTGTGGACCGGCAACGCAGTGGTCTGCGTGTTCGGCTCGATCGCGTTTTGGTTCGTGGCCTGGAGCATGAACTTCGCCCGCCATGCCCTGGCCATGTCGGGCGACATGGTCGCCGAGTCGGTCCGCTCGTCGTACTTCAGCGGGCTGCTCGATTTCGGTTATTGGATCCTGCCGAAGCCGGCCGATCTGGGCATGTTGCTCTACAATGCCCTGGGAGCAAGCGATCATTTTGGCAAGCTGCTCGACCTCCAGTCGCTCGAAGCCCACGGCTTTTCGATGCTGTTGTCGGTGCTCAGCTCGCTGGTTTTCGCCGCGGTCGTCCTGTTCGCCTCGGCCCGCAAGTTTCAGGCGACCGACTACTGATGCGGCCCGTGGCACTGGCATCTTGCCAGCGCAGAATCCCGGTTAGCGATTGAGCCGCACTGGGGTGAGACGCCAGTGCCGCCATCAGCAATATCGCCCGCAAGGCTCGATCTCTATACTGGGTGGACGCGGCGCGGCTCGTGATCTCGCGCGCGAATCCGATTCTGCTCGCGAAGCTGTCTTGCCGCTCATGCCCGAGGAAGCCGACTCGTTGAACGTGCCCTCCGCGTCCCAGGGGGAGCTGGCCCGGGGCATTGGCCTGGTGCAGGCCACGTCGCTCAACGTGGCCAACATGGTCGGCATCGGGCCGTTCATCACGATTCCGATATTCATCGCGCAAATGGGCGGGCCGCAAGCGATGCTCGGCTGGATCGTCGGCGCCGTGCTCGTGCTGTGCGACGGCCTGGTGTGGAGCGAGCTGGGCGCGGCCCTGCCGGCCAGCGGCGGAAGTTATCATTTCCTCCGCGAGATCTACGGCCGCTATCGAGGCGGCCGGCTGATCGCCTTCCTGTTCATCTGGCAATTCCTGGCCAGCGGCACGCTGGAGCTCGCCTCGGGCTACATCGGCGCGAGCAACTACCTGGCCTATGCCGTCGATTTCGAAGCCACGTTGGCCGACTGGCACATCGGCAACGGCCGCGCCGTCGTGGCGGCCGCCGCGGCGCTCGTCGTGGCCGTGGCCCTGTGCCGCAACATTCGCTCGCTGGCCTGGGTTGCCGTGTTGATGGCCGCCGGCACGCTCGTCACGCTGTTGACCGTCATCGTCGTCGGCGTGGCGAATTTTGACGCCTCGCTGATCACCTTTCCGCCGGACGCCCTGGTGCTCGACAAGCGCTTTTTCATGGGCCTGGGCGGCGCCATGCTGATCGCCGTCTACGACTACTTCGGCTATTACAACGTCTGCCACCTGGGCGACGAGGTGATCGAGCCGGCCAAGACCATCCCCCGCGCCGTGATCCTGTCGGTCGTCATCGTGGCCGCGCTCTACCTGACGATGAACACCGCCATCCTCGGCGTCGTGCCCTGGCGGCAAGCCATGGAGTCGAAGAACATCGCCTCCGATTTCATCGAGACGCTCTACGGGCGGACCACGGCGGTCTGGTTCACGCTGTTGATTCTGTGGACGGCCATCGCCTCGACGTTCGTGATGACGCTCGGTTATTCGCGCATCTTGTACGCGGCGGCACGCAACGGCGATTTCTTTCGCATCGTTGGCTACGTCCAGCCCCGCGGGCGATATCCGCTGGTGGCGGTGCTCACCATCGGCGCGATGACGGCCGTGTTCTGTTTTTTTGAATTGGAGCAGGTGATCGAAGCGGCCGTCACCGTGCGGATCCTCGTGCAGTTCTTGGGCCAGATCGTGGGCTTGCACCTGCTGCGCACGACGCGGCCCGACGTGGCCCTGCCGTTTCGCATGTGGCTCTACCCGCTGCCCAGCCTGGTGGCCGCGGCGGGTTGGACGTCGATCCTGGTAGCGCGCTACGAGAATTCCTTGCCGCCGCTGGCCGTGGTCGCCTCGGGCGTGGTCGCGTTTGCCCTGTGGCGCGGCATCCGCCATGCGGCCGGCTTCGAGCGCGAGGCCTAGCTCGACTTTCCCGCGGCGCGCCCGTTTTGTGGCAATGCGCTTCGACAATTCCAGTCGCGCCTGTTACACTGCCGGGGAACGATGTCCCCCCCGGCGAGCGCCGTCGAACCGGGTGCTCGCCCGCCTCGATTCCTGCCCGGCAACTTACCGATGACCGCCCACTGCATGGGACCCCTGCGGCGTCGCGAGTTCTTGCGAGCCGGCGCTTTGGCGCTGGGCGGGTTGACGCTTCCCGACGTCTTGCGTGCTCGCGCGTCGGCGGGCCAGTCGCGCCCCGACACCTCCGTGATCCTGTTCTGGATGTGGGGCGGTCCCAGCCAGCTCGAAACCTACGACTGCAAGCCCGATGCCCCCAGCGAGTATCGCGGGCCCTTGCGTCCGATTCGCACCACCGTGCCGGGCCTCGACATTTGCGAGGTCTTCCCGCTGCAAGCCAGGCTCGGCCATCGCATCGCTCTGATCCGCTCGCTGCACCATCAGATGGCGTCGCACAACGACGGCTCGATCGAGCTGCTCACCGGCAAGACCCCCGCCAAGGAAGACCCAACCTCCACTGCCAAAAGCGATCATCCCGACTTCGGCATGATCGCCAGCCGCCTCCGCGGACGAGCCGCCAATGGGCTGCCCGGTTATGTCGGCGTGCCGCGCGTGCCCTTCATGGTGCAGCCCACGTATCTCGGCATGGCGCATGCCGGCTTTGCCACGGGCGATCCGTCGATAGCAAATTTCCATCCGCCGAACCTGGCGCTCGATGCCGGGCTCGACGGCGCGCGGTTGGCCGACCGCCGCGGCCTGGTCACGCAGCTCGACCGCTACCGCCGGGCGCACGACTTGCACGGCGCGGTCGAGGCTACCGACCAGTTTCGCGAGCAGGCCTTTCAACTGTTGACCAGCACGGCCGTGGCCGACGCCTTCGCGCTCGACAAGGAGAAACCTGCCACGCGCGACCGCTACGGCCGCCACTTGTGGGGCCAAAGCTGCCTGTTGGCTCGGCGGCTGGCCGAGGCGGGCACCAGCGTGATCACGATCGACGCCCTGTCGCCCGTGCCCGGCAACCCCATCTACTTCAGTTGGGACGACCACTCCAACCCCGCGACCGGCTGGAACCTGGAAGGCGCCATGCGCTGGCGGGCGCCGTACATGGACCAGGGGCTGTCGGCCCTGATCGAGGACATCTACGATCGCGGGCTGGACCGCAAGATCATGGTCGTAGCCGTGGGCGAGTTCGGCCGCACGCCGCGGCTGGCGCATCCGCAGGGCGTGCTGGGCCGCGATCACTGGCCGTCGGCCCAATCGGCCCTGATCTCCGGCGGCGGCCTGCGCATGGGCCAGGTGATCGGCGCCACCACGTCCAAAGCCGAGTATCCCGTCGAGCGCCCGCTAACTCCCAAGGACCTGCTGGCCACGATCTATCGCCATCTTGGCATCGACCCCAAAACCCCCATCAACGATTTCGCCGGCCGCCCCGTGCCCATCCTGAGCGAAGGCGAAGCGATTCGGGAATTGATCTGAGCGCGGTCGTCACGATCGACGGGCCCCTCAGCTCGTCACCGACAACCCGCGGCGGCCCAGGCGCCAGCGGGCCCACCAACTGATCGGCGTGCCAGTCAGCACGAGCGACTCCAGCCGCACGAGGGTCTTGAGGACGGCTTCCAGCGCCTCGCGGCTGATCCGAGCCGCCGGTGAGATCGAGATGGCGCAAGCCCTCGAATCCGCGCAATTGCAACAGGCCCCGATCGGTGATCTTCGTGTTCACCAGCTCCAGCCGTGCCAGCGTCAGCAGCAGCCGCCGCTCGGTTGCCATGTACGCCAGGGCGTCGTCGTCGATTTCCGGGCCCGCCAAACGGATTCCCACCACTCGATCGAGAACGGTCGCGAAGTCCTGGCCGATCGAGGGCGCCAGCGCGTCGGCCGCTTCGACGTCGACCGTGCCGCCCATCGCGCGCAGCCGCTCGACGACCTGCTGCTGGTCGGCATATTGCTCGACCCAGCGGCTGAGCCACTGCATGCGCCCGGCCTTGAAGCGGGCATATTCGGTGGCCTGTTCGAAGGCCCTTTGCAGGCGGATGAAATCTTCGGCGTTGCCGCCGCGATCGGGATGCGCGTTTTTCGCCTTGTCGAGGTATGCCTGCTTGACGTCGTCGACCGTGATCGGCGGCACCAGTCCCAACACGGCCAGAAACTCGGGCCGCGGCCCGGCGTCGTAATGGTCGGCTCCCGTCACGCGTGGTTCCCTGCGGTAAGTTGGATGAGGACCGAAAAGGGGCCAGTTCGAGCCGAAACGCACGCCGTCGGTCTGGGCCTGCTGCGTTCAGCAACCAGAGTGGCTTGTCGTCGCGCGAAATGTCAATGGCGGGCGAGAGGAATTTGGCGAAGCGTGGGGCCCGCAGGCTGCCGATTTGACGTGATCGCCGGCCGCGCTTTACACTAAGTTGGCCGCGGCAGCTCGAAACCCGCCTGTGCGGCCCGCTTGGAACCTATCCGAAATCCCCGCCCCCGCGGCGGTCCCGCCAAAATGCAACAGGGCTTGGCGACGCTCGACCTCTGGCGTCTGGCGCTGGCCGCGGCGGTGGTTCTTGCCGCCGGCCTGGCCGTAGCGGCCCAGGCGGATGATGCCGAGGACTACTTCGAGAAAGAAGTGCGCCCGCTGCTGGTCGCCCGCTGCTACAAGTGCCACAGCCGCACGGACGATCTCAAGGGCGGGCTGAGCCTCTCGTCGCGGGCCGCGCTGCTGGCCGGCGGCGAAACGGGGCCGGCAGCCGTGCCCGGCAAGCCGACCGAAAGCCTGCTGGTCGAGGCCGTCCGCTACCAGGGCATCAAGATGCCGCCGACGGCCAGGCTGCCGCAAGACGAGATCGACAAACTCGTCCGCTGGGTCGAGCTGGGCCTGCCGTGGCCCGATTCACCCAGCCCGCCGCCCTCGCCTGGCGCTAGCGAACAGGAGTTCACGATCAGCGACGCGCAGCGGGCCTTCTGGTCGTTTCGGCCGGTCGTGCCTTACACGCCCCCGGCAGTGCGCGACGCCGGCTGGCCGGCCAGCGGCATCGACCGCTTCATCCTCGCCAGGCTCGAAGCCGCCAACCAGCGCCCCAATCCGCCGGCCGACAAGCCGACGCTCATCCGCCGCGCCACTTTCGACCTGACGGGCCTGCCGCCCACGCCCGACGAGGTCGCGGCGTTCGTGGCCGACGCCACCCCCGAGGCGTTCGAGCGGGTCGTCGACCGCCTGCTGGCCTCGCCCGCGTATGGCGAGCGATGGGGCCGGCACTGGCTCGACGTGGTCCGCTATGCCGACACGGCGGGTGAAACGGCCGACTATCCGGTGCGTGAAGCCTACAAGTACCGCAACTGGGTAATCGACGCCTTCAACCGCGACAAGCCGTACGACGAATTCATCCGCGAGCAGATCGCCGGCGACATCCTGCGCACGGCGGCCCGCGCGAGCGGTATGCCGATCGCGTGACCGCCACCGGCTTTCTGGCGATCTCGCGGCGCTTCGGCTACGACTCGGAGAATTATCACCACCTGACGATCGCCGACACGCTCGACGTCGTGGGCCGCTCGGTGATGGGCCTGTCGATCGGCTGGCGCGCTGCCACGACCACAAGTACGACCCGATTTCGATGGCCGATTACTACGCGCTGTACGGCATCTTTGCCAGCTCGCGCTACGCGTTCCCGGGCTCGGAGGAAAAGAACCGCCCGCGCGACATGGTGCCGCTGTTGCCCGAGGCCGAGGCCGCGCCGTTGGAGGCAGCCCGAGCCGCGCGGCTGGCGGCTTGCGATGCGGAGGTGAAGCAGGCCGAAGCCGAGCTGGCGGCCGCGGAAAAAACGCTCGCGGGCGCATCGGATGAGCAAGAAAAAACCGACATGGCGGCCAAGGTCGAGGCCCTGAAGGCGGCGCTGGGGCCATTGCGGGCCAAGCGCGATGAGGTGGCCAACAGCGAGGCTTGCGAGCTGGCCTATGGCGTCGTCGAAGGCACGCCGGCCAACGCCAAGATTCAAAAACGCGGCGAGCCGACGAAGCCTGGCGCGGAAGTGCCGCGGCGATTCCTGGAGATTCTTGGCGGCGATACCGTGCCCGAGGACAGCGGCAGCGGCCGGCTCGAACTGGCACGCTGGCTCACGAGCCCCGACAATCCGCTGGTGGCCCGCGTGATCGTCAATCGCGTCTGGCAACATCATTTCGGCGCGGGCCTGGTGCCGACGGCCAGCGACTTCGGCTTTCGCGGGCGGCCGCCGTCGCATCCCGAGCTGCTCGACTACCTGGCCGCCGCCCTGGTGGGCCACGGCTGGTCGCTGAAGTGGCTGCACAAGGATCTGATGCTGTCGCGCGTCTACCAATTGTCGTCCACCGACGACAACCGGGCCTCGGCCGACGATCCGCTCGACGCGCTGTGCTGGAAGTACAGCCGCCGCCGGCTGGATGCCGAGGCGATTCGCGATGCCATGCTGGCCGCCAGCGGCAATCTCGACCGCGCCCGCGGCGGGGCCCATCCGTTTCCGCCCAAGCAAACCTGGCACTTCACGCAGCACGCCCCGTTCAAAGCGGTGTACGACACGCCGCAGCGCAGCGTCTATCTAATGACGCAGCGGATCGCCCGCCATCCGTTTTTCGCGCTCTTCGACGGGGCCGACCCCAACGTGAGCACGGCCGAGCGAACCGAGACCACCACGCCGGCCCAGGCCCTGTTCCTGATGAACGACCCGTTCACGCACGAACAGTCGCTCGGTCTGGCCAGGCGGTTGATGGCCGAGGCGACCGACGAGCGCGGACGCATCGATCGGGCCCATTGGCTGGTGCTGGGCCACGCGCCGGCGAGCGGCGAGCAGGCCGAGGCGGCCGAGTTTCTCGAATCGTATCGCCGCCTGGCGACTTCCGCCGGCGCCGCTGGAGAAACCGCCGAGTTGGCCGCCTGGAGCGCTTACGCCCGCGTGCTGTTGACGAGCAATGAATTCCTGTACCTGGAGTGACGGGCCATCAGGCCGGGCGAGCGAGCCGCCAGCCCACGCGAGCCACAAGGGAGCGAATGCCATGTGCAAAAACTTTTCACCGCGACCGACGCGACGCGAAATGCTGCGGGGCGCCGTGGGCGGTTTTGGCGCGCTGGCCCTGCACGCCATGCTGGCTGAAGAACAAACGGCCGCCGCCGCGAACGCCTCGGCCGGCGTCGATCCGCTGGCGCCCGAGCCGACGCATTTTCCTGCCCGCGCCAAGTGCGTCATCTTTCTGTACATGACCGGCGGCGTGTCGCACGTCGAATCGTTCGACCCCAAGCCGAAGCTCTACGCCGATAATGGCAAGACGATCACCGTCGACAACTGGCAGGGCAAGCTCGGCGAGTTCAAACGTTATCTCAAGCAGCCGCAGTGGAAGTTCGAGCCCCACGGCAACTCGGGCATCGAGACCAGCGAGCTGTTCCCGCACGTGGGCTCGTGCGTCGACGACATCACGGTGATCCGCTCGATGGAGTCGGACCACACGAACCACTACGAGGCTACGCTGGGCATGCACACCGGCTCGTTCACCTTCGCGCGGCCGAGCATCGGCAGTTGGGTGAGCTATGGCCTGGGCACGGAGAACCGCAACCTGCCGTCGTTCGTGGCCATTGCGCCGCACGCCCCCTATGCCGGCGCACAAACATGGGGCTCCGACTTCCTGCCAGGCTGCCACCAGGCGACGCAGGTGTTTCCGGGTGATACGCCGATCGCCAACATCCAGCGCCGTGCGGCTTCGCTCGAATTGCAGCAGGCCGAGCTCGACATGCTGGCCCGCGTGAATCGCCGCCACCAGGCGCACCGCGCCGCCGACCTGGCGCTGGAAGCCCGCATCAAGAGCTTCGAGACCGCTTTCGGCATGCAGCGCAAAGCGCCCCAGCTTTTCGACCTGTCGGCCGAGACGGACGCCACGCTGGCGCTGTATGGTCTCGAGCGCGGGCAGGACACCGGTTTCGGCTGGCAATGCCTGGTGGCCCGGCGGATGGCCGAGCGCGGCGTGCGGTTCATCGAGCTGATCGACACCGGCTCGTCGAACAACTGGGACTCGCACGGCAACATGAACGACCACATCAAGCTGGCCAAGGCGGTCGATCAGCCGATCTCGGGGCTGCTCGTCGATTTGAAGCAGCGGGGCATGCTCGACGAAACGCTGGTGGTGTGGACCACCGAGTTCGGCCGCACGCCGTACCACGCCGAGCCGAACGCCCTGGGCCGCGAGCACCATCACCAGGCGTTCAACTCGTGGATGGCCGGCGGCGGCGTCCGCGCGGGGCACGTCCACGGCGCGACCGACGAGTACGGCATCTCGGTCGCGGCCGACAAGGTGCACGTCCACGATTTCCACGCCACGATCCTGCACCTGCTGGGGCTCGACCACGAGCGGCTCACCTACCGCTCGAGCGGCCGCGACTTTCGCCTGACCGATGTCAGCGGCCGGGTCGTCCAGGAAATCATCGCCTGAAGTCCCACTGCGAAAGTCCCAGGCAAGAAAGGCACGCGCGATGCAAGTCGATTTGAACGGCCAGGTGGCGCTGGTCACCGGCGGAGCCCAGGGTATTGGCCGCGCGATCGTCGAGCGGCTGACCGCCAACGGCGCCGCCGTGGCGATCGTCGATCTCGAAGCCCAAGCCGCCGGGCACGCTGCCGACGAAGTGGCCCGCGGCGGAGCCAACGTGATCGCCCTGGCCGCCGACGTCAGCGACCCCGCGCGGATGGCCGAGGTGGCAAAGGAAGTCGCTCAGCGGCTTGGCCCGATCTCGATCCTGGTGAACAACGCGGGCATCAACACCTCGAAAGACCGCCGGCCGATTCACGAGTATGCCGACGCCGACTGGGACCGCATCCTCCGTGTCGACCTGACCGGCGTGTTCGTCGTCTCCAAGGCGGTCGTGCCCGGCATGGTCGCGCGGGGCACGGGGCGGATCGTGAACATCGCCTCGATCGCGGGCCTGGTTCCGCTGCGGCTGCAGAGCGCCTACGTGGCTGCCAAGGCCGGCGTGGTCAATCTGACGCGCTCGATGGCGCATCGAGCTGGGGCCGCACGGCATATTGTCCAACTGCGTGGCGCCCGGCTCGATCCTCACGCGCGGCACGCGGGCCTTGTTCTATCAGTCCGACGATTTGAAGACGCCGATGGCCGAGAGCCTGTTGGCGCACGTGCCGCTGGGCCGTCCGGGCACTCCGGAAGAAATTGCCCACGCGGTCACGTTTCTCGTAGCCCCCGAAGCCAGCTACATAAATGGTGCCGTGCTAACGGTAGACGGCGGCTGGACCGCGGGTTATACACGGGACTGGTAACTAGCCCAGGCCCCCTTCCCCCATTCTCGAGAGCGCCCGCCGATGGCCGAAGCAACGACTGCGCCTCACGAGCAGCACGAACCCGCCCACCCGCGCTCCTTCACCGCCCCCTGGCCCGGCTCGCACGCGATGCCGCGCTGGAACACGGGCACGCTGATCGACGCGCCCAAGTTCACCTGGAAAAACTGGTTCGCGATGCTGGGGCCCGGTTTGCTGGTGGGCGGCTCGGCGATCGGCGGCGGCGAATGGCTGGCCGGCCCGGCCGTGACCGCCCGCTATGGCGGGGCCCTGATGTGGCTGGCCACGCTCTCGATCCTGGGCCAGGTGTTCTACAACCTCGAGATCAGCCGCTACGCCCTGTACACCGGCGAGCCGATCTTCACCGGCAAGTTTCGCACGCTGCCCGGCCCACGGTTCTGGCTGTTGATGTACTTGATGCTCGACTTCGGGGCCGTGTTCCCCTACCTGGCGGCCAACGCGGCCACGCCGCTGGCGGCCGTCTACCTGGGGCGGATTCCCTCGGCGCCGACGACGAGTCTCTGGTCCGCGGCCTCGGCATCGCCGTGTTCCTGATGGCGATGCTGCCCTTGATCTTCGGCGGCAAGATTTACAACACGCTCAAAGCCGTGATGTCGTTCAAGATCGTCACCGTGCTCGGCTTCCTGCTGTTTTTGGCGATCTTCTTTTCCAGCGCCTCGACCTGGCGCGAAATCCTCACCGGCTTCGTCCGCTTCGGCACCGTGCCGGTCGAGCGCGGCGAAGACGCCAACGGCAACGGCGTACTCGACCCCGGCGAAGATTGGGACGGCGACGGCCACCTGGACGTCGTCGAACCGCGCCTCAAGCCCACGATCGACACCGACGGCGACGGCAAACCCGACGCCTGGGCCGATACGAACGGCGACGGCACGCCCGACAAGTTCCAGGATATCGACGGCGACGGCGTGCGCGACGGCGACAACACCGAGAACGTGTTCTTGGCGCTGTTTCGAGGGCAGCCGTTTCCCAAGATCGATTTCAGCACGATCGCGCTGCTGGCGGCCTTCGCGGCGATTGCCGGCTGCGGCGGATTGTCGAATGCCCCCATCAGCAACTACACCCGCGACCAGGGCTGGGGCATGGGACACCACGTGGGAGCGATTCCCAGCGTCATCGGCGGCCACAACATCGAGCTGTCGCACGTGGGCATGGTGTTCGAGCCCACTCCTGAGAACTTGCCGCGCTGGCGGCGGTGGACGAAGCACGTGCTGCGCGACCAGTTGGTGGTGTGGATGCCCGCCTGTTTCCTGGGCATGGCGCTGCCGAGCATGCTGTCGGTGCAGTTCCTGCGGCGGGGCACGGAGGTCAGCGAGTGGTACGCCGCGGGCATGACGGCCGACGGCGTCAGCGGCGCCGTGGGCGAGGCCTGGGGCGCGACGGCCGGCGCGGCGATCTGGTACTTGACGCTGTTGTGCGGTTTTCTGGTGTTGGCCCCCGCGATGGCCACGTCGGCCGACGGAGTAGTCCGCCGCTGGGTCGACGTCGTGTGGACGTCGAGCCGCCACCTGCGCTCGCTCGACCCCAAACACATCCGCACCGTCTACTTCAGCGTGCTGGTCGGCTTCATGATCATCGGCCTGTGCCTGTTGTCGGTCGGCAAGCCGCTGGGCTTGTTGAAGATCGCCACGAACATCATGAACTTTGCCCTGGGATTCAGTTGCATTCACACGCTGGTCATCAACCAGACCTTGCTGCCCAAACCGCTGCGAGCCAACTGGTTCGTCCGCCTGGCCCTGGCCGGCGCCGGCATCTTCTTCTTCTCGCTGGCCACGATCACCGCCGTCGAAACCCTGCGGCCGTACTTCGCGGGGTAGGGTGCGGGACACCCGTTAATCCACAGAAACGAAGATCAACCCCGCGCCCCTTCCCCCACTCGAAACTGCTTCCCCCTTCGTCGTCTGCGTTCTCCGTGGTTCCTTCTTCCACTTCCCACACGGCAACGCTCCCGGTTCCCGCCCGGTTTCGTCCCGATTCGCACTCAAATCGTGGAACTTTCCCGCTTGGCGGATCGTCTAAAAAGCTAGAATTGCCCGAAGGGGCTTGCCCCGGGTCTCGGAACACCCGGGCAAACATGGCTCTTCCCGTCCGGAACACTCAATTGGAGTCTCCCATCATGTCCGCTCGCACGACTGGCCGGTCGACGTGGCACGCTTTGGCACCCGCGGCGCTGGTAGTGGCCACGCTGGCCGCGGCCGCTTCGGCCCAGGAGGGAAAGCCCGCCGGCGCCAAGCCCGCCGCCGCGCTGCCGCTCAACAAGATCGTGTTGTTCACCTCGGGCGTCGGCTATTTCGAGCACAAGGGCGAAGTCGAGGGCAACGCCAAAGTCGACTTGCAGTTTCGCGTCGACCAGATCAACGACCTGCTCAAGAGCATGGTCCTCGAAGACGGCCGCAGCGGATCGGTCTCGGCGATCAGCTACGGCTCGCGCGACCCGATCACCAAGACCCTCAAGAGCTTTCCCATCGACCTGACCGACAACCCGACCCTCGGCGAAATCCTCGACCAGATGCGCGGGCAGCGCATCCAGATCGACGCCCAGGCGTCGACCACTGGCGTGCTGTTGGGCGTCGAGAAGCGGAAGAAACCCGTCGGCAAGGACGAGGAGCCAATCGAGGTCGAATACCTCAACATCCTCACCGACGCCGGACTGAGCAGCGTGCCGATGGACACGATCAGCCAGATCAAGCTGCTCGACGAGAAGCTCGACGCCGAGCTGCGCAAGGCCCTGGCCGTGCTGGCCACTGGCCACGACGTCGACAAGAAGACGGTCACGCTCAATCTCGAGGGCCAGGGCAAGCGCCCCGTCCGCGTCGGCTACATCCAGGCCACGCCCGTCTGGAAGACGAGCTACCGCCTCGAGCTGAAAGACAAGGACAAGCCCTTTCTGCAGGGCTGGGCGATCGTGGAAAACACGACCGAAGCCGACTGGGACACGGTCAAGCTGACGCTCGTCAGCGGCCGTCCGATCAGCTACATCATGGACCTTTACGAGCCGCTGTACGTCCAACGGCCGGTCGAGCAATTGAACTTGTACGCGTCGCTCCGCCCGCAGGTCTATGGGCAGGACATGAAGAAGGCCGACGAAGCGTTTCGCGAGCTCAGTCAAAGGCGAGCGAAAATCACACCGGGTTATGCGGCTAAATCGTCAAGGGTGGCGCCATGATGGGCGGCGGCATGGCGGACGGCCGCGTGCCAGCAGAAGGGGCCCCGAACGCCCCGGCGCCGGCAGCCGAGGCGCTCTCGCTCGCCACGCCCGAATTCAAGAACGAAATCAGCCGCCTCGGCTCGGCCAATGCCGGCGAAGTCGGCGAGCTGTTCCAGTATGACCTTACCGCGCCGGTCACGCTCGAGCGGCAGAAATCGGCCATGCTGCCGATCGTCAACGAAACGATCGAAGGCGAGAAAGTTTCGATCTACAACGAGTCGGTGCAAGCCAAGCACCCGCTCAATGGGCTGCGGCTGGTCAATACGACGGCGCTCAACCTGATGCAGGGTCCCGTGACCGTGTTCGACGGCGGCTCGTATGCCGGTGACGCGATCATCGAAGATCTCGCCCCCAAGGCCGAGCGGCTGATCAGCTACGCGCTCGATCTGAAGACTGAAGTTGCGCCGACGTCCAAGAGCCATCCGGAGCACATCACGAGCGTGCGGCTGGTCAAGGGCACGATGCTCGTCAATCGCAAGCTGACGCGGACGCACGAATACACGGTCAAGAATTCCGACGCGAAAGACAAGACCGTGCTCGTCGAGTACCCGCTCGATCCCAACTGGAAGCTCGTCTCGCCCGAGAAGCCGGCCGAAAAGACCCGCGACCGCTACCGCTTCACGGTCAAGGCCGAGCCGGGCAAGCCGACGACGCTCAAAGTCGACGAGGAGCAGATCCTCAGCCAGTCGTTCGGTCTGGCGAACCTGGACAACAACATGATCCTGTTCTACGTCAACCAGCAGGAGATCAGCCCGGCGGTCAAGGCCGCGCTGCAGGAAGTCGTCAAGCGCAAGACCGCTCTGGAGCAGCTCACGCAGGAGCGCGGGCGGCTGGAGCAGCAGATCGCCGCCATCACGCAGGAGCAGGACCGCATCCGCCAGAACATGGGCCAGCTCGACCGCAACACGGAGCTCTACAAGCGCTACGTACAAAAGTTCGGCGCCCAGGAAGACCAGGTCGAAAAGATGCGAGACCAGATCCAGAAGCTGATCGCCGAAGAAGCCCGCCAGCGCAAATCGCTCGACGAGTACCTGCTGGGCCTGAACGTTTGAGTCCGCTTCGGCTCGATCGGCGGGCCGCGAACCGCTTGCGGCCTGGCACGCCAAACGTTAAAACGCCCCGCGGGGAGATTTCCCGTCCCGCGGGGCTTTTTTTCATGCGCGCAAGCGAAACATCCGCCGAACATCCGCCATCCCGCCGCGCGGCGTTGAAGACCGGCGCCGCCGCGCTGGGCGGCGCGGCCTTGTTGACCGCGGCCGAGCGGTTGCCCGCGGCCGACCTGCCGCCGGGCGGCGCGATCGATGCCCATTCGCACGTCTGGACGCGCGACGTCCAGCGCTATCCGCTGGCCGCCGGCTTCTCAGTGTCCCACATGCGGCCGGCCAGCTTCACGCCCGCGGAGTTGATGGCCCATGCCCGGCCGTGCGGCGTGACGCGCGTTACGCTCATCCAAATGAGCTATTACCGCTTCGACAACCGCTACATGCTCGATGCGATTCGCGACGCCCCGGGCGTGTATTCGGGCGTGGCCGTGATCGACGAGCACGCGGCCGGGCTGGGCGACACGATGCGCGACTTGAAAAAGCGCGGCGTCCGCGGTTTTCGCATCCATCCCGGCCAGCAAACGGTCGACGCCTGGCTGTTCGACAAGGACATGGCCACGATGTGGAAGCTGGGCGCCGACCAGCAGTTGGCGATGTGCGCCTTGGTGAATCCCGAGGCGCTTGGGCCGCTCGATCGGATGTGCGACAAGTTTCCCGATACGACGCTGGTCGTCGACCATTTCGGCCGCATTGGCGCCGACGGCACGGTGCGCGACGCCGACGTGGCGAAACTCTGCCGCCTGGCCCGGCACCGGAACGCCTACGTCAAAGTGTCGGCCTTTTACGCGCTGGGAAAGAAACGGGCGCCGTACACCGACCTGGGGCCGATGATCCGCCGCCTCGTCTCGACGTTTGGGGCCAACCGTCTGATGTGGGCCAGCGATTGCCCCTTCCAGGTCGAAAACGGCCACACCTACCGCGATTCGATCGACCTGGTCCGCGAGCGGCTCGATTTTCTGACCGACGAAGACCGCAAGTGGCTTCTGGCCGGCACCGCCGAGCGGGTGTTCTTCAGTTGATCGCCAGGTAAACTGATCGGAGCACGACGCGGAAGGATTCACCGCAGAGCGGCTGTGAATCCTCTTCTTCGTTGAATCCTCTTCCAGACCCCGCCAAGCTCACTCGCGATCCCACTTGAGCAGCCAAGGATCGTGCGTGCGCTCTTGAAACTCCTTGATCTTGGCCTTCAGCTCAGCCAGCGTGATGGCGTGGCGCGGGTCGTCGGCCAGGTTGTGGACCTCGTGCGGATCTTGCTGCAAGTCGTACAGCTCGAATGCCGGCCGCTGGACGTAGGCGGCCACGGTCCGCTTGCCGTAGCGCGAGCCAGGGCCCTCGTCCAGCGCCTCTTGCCAGGTCGACGAATTCCACAGATCGGACGCGAACGGGAAGGGGATCGGATAGGCGATGTTCCAGATCAGCTTGTACTTGCGGCTCCGCACGGCCCGCATCGGATAGTACATCGTCACTTCGTGGAACGTGTGCGAAGCGTAGATCTCGTCCCAGCCCGCCGGGTCGGGCTCCTGCAGGGCCGAGAGGAACGAGCGGCCGTGCAGATCGGGCCCTGTGGCCGGCGCGCCGGCGAAATCGAGGATCGTGGGCGCGATGTCGACGTACGAAATCATCGCATTGCACAGCGGCGAGCGGCTGGCGGCGTACGGATTGCGCACGATGCACGGCAGCCGTATCCCGGCCTCGTAGGTGTTCGTCTTGGCCGCCGGCCACGGCATGCCATTGTCGCTCAGCAGCACCAGCAGGGTGTCGTCCCAATGGCCGCTCTGCTTGAGAATCTCGATCAACCGCCCCACGCCCGCGTCGAACCGCGACACCGACTGGTAGTATTCCGCCAGCTCGGCCCGGCTGGTGGGCGTGTCGGGCAGAAAATCGGGCACGATCACGTCCTTCGGATCGTACCGCGTCTCGGTGACGCCGGGATACGTGCCTTCGTTGCCGAAGCGGTTCGGCTTGTAGGGGGCCGGGCCGACTTTGCCGCTGCGGTGCGGATCGGTCGTGCAATAATAGAGAAAGAACGGCCTCGCCTCGTCGGCCGCGACGAACGCGCGCGAGTTCTCGGCCATCTGCACGCCGTTCCGCGGATTGCCCGGCAGGGCGACGTCGAAATGATAGACGGCTTCGGGCGCCACGTGATATTTGCCAATCCGCGCCGTGCGGTAGCCGGCCTTCGACAGCCGCACCGGCAGCGAATTGACCTTGTCGAACGAATGGAAATGGTGCGTGGCGTGCTCCAGGCCATACATCCCGTTGCCATGGTTGTGCATGCCCGACAGCAGTACCGAGCGGCTGGGGCTGCAACTGGCCGTCGTGCAGAAGGCGTGGGTGAACCGTGTGGCGTCGGCGGCCAGGCGGTCGATGTTGGGCGTCTTGATGGCCTTGTTGCCGTAGCAGCCCACGTCGAGCGACAGGTCGTCGGCCACGACAAGCACCACGTTCTTCGGCGCCGCCAGGCCGGTTTCGGCCAGGCGCCAGCGCGGCCACGGCCAACATCAGGCGAACGTTCATTGCAGCATACTCCCGGACAGGTTTTCCTCAGGTCGAAAGCGGCGCCGCTCGCCAAGAAATCCAAATTTGCCGATCGGCCAGATCATCGAGCACGAACTGGCCATCGGCGCCCAGGCGGGCAACGGCCAGCAGTTGCAACCGCGCCGGCGCCTCGCGGCCGCCGCGCTGCTCATATTGAACCATCCCCGCTGCGCCGTGGTCAAACCCCAGCGCCAGGCGCGGCGCGGCTGTGGCTTGGGCGTCGAAGAACTTGAGCGTCGCCCGTCCGCCCGGCGGCGCGTCGTGCACCAAGAGAATGGCCCGCGACGAGGCGAGCCACTCGGCCGTTTCCGGCGAAACGTCGGCCAGCGGCCGCCAAACGTAGATTGCCAGCAATTCGTCGAGCGACGATCGCGTCGTGCGCAGCAGGGCGAAGTCGGGCGCCGCCTTGAGCGCATCGGCCAGCGACACCACCCCCGGGCGGTCGACCGTGGCCAGTTGGGCCGCCGGCAGACCGCGGACAGCAGTGGCCGAAAAGGACGCCGCCAGCGCGTCGCGATCTTCTTTCGTGATCCAGCCGAACGATTTGAGCCGTGCGAGGCGTTGCCTGGCGAGCGAGCGGCTGAACGCTTCGGCGGCCACGAGCGGCGTGCGGTCAACTTCGCCCGGCGGCTTCATAATGCCCAGCGGCCGATCGAGAAAGCCGGCCATGCCCAGCTCGCGCAGCTCGGCTTCAACGCGCAAGTCGGCAAGGCTTTCGTCGAGCACGCGCCGCCCCGACTGGCTCAAAACGCCCTCCAACGGATCGCCGTCGTACAGCTTGCGGCGGCGGCGGCCCAGCTCCGCGATCTGTTCTTGCGGCACGCGGGCAAACGGCGGCGGCAACACGCGCAGGTTCTCGCCCATCGACGTGGGGGCATCCGGCACGCGGTGTCCCTCGTACGACTTGCGCACCAGGCCCGCCTGGCGCAGCGCCCGGCGGCGCACGCGCTTCTGCTTGGCCGCGGCGGGCGAGTCTTGTTGATCGTTGAGAAAAAGCTCAGGCCGCGCAGCGATCAGCCGATCGTAAGCCCGCACCAGCGCGTCGAGGAACAGGGCATCGGGGTAATTCGCGCCGAAGTTGTGAAACACGCTCAAGTCGAACGCCGTCAGGTGCCGGCAGAGCTGCCGCAGCATGTAGCCGACCGCGTCGATCGCCCGCTCGGGGCCCAGCCGCGCCGGCTCGGCCAGCGCCGTCAACAGCTCGATCAACCGGTCGGCGAACGTCGTGTAGGGCGACAGCGCGACGCCATTGAACACCGCGCGACGAGCGCCGGCACGGCGTCGGGCGCGTCGGCATTGCGTGCGGCGAATTCGGCCACAACGTCGGCCAGCGACGTGACCTGCTCCGGATCGATCACCCGCAGTGCAGTCTCCAAGGCTTTGGCCTGCACCGAGCCTGCTGCTTCTGTTGCCAGTGCAGCTCGCACCAGCGCGATCGGATCGCGCAGCGGCTCGTCGCCGGCCGGTAGATTCGGGAGGTAGCACCACTGGCCGAGCGAGAAGGAGGGCAACGGCGATTCGAGCGAAGTGATCGGCAGCCGGCTAGTGCCGACGATTGCGGCGAACAGGTAAACGCCCAGCTCGCGCGCCAATTCGTCGCTGCTGAGCCCCAGATCGATCGAGCCGACCAGTTCGCCGGCCCATCTTTCGACTTCGCGCGTGAGGATCACGCCCGGCGAGCCTTCGTAGGCTTCGAAGGCGTGCATCAGCACCCGGCGGACGACGTGCGCTCGTACGGCCGCGCGATCGACCAGCACGGAGACGAGCGGCGCAGGGCTTTTGCGGTCGGGTTCATCAAGCGACACGTGCCACGCGTCGAAGGTAGCCGTCGCGCGGGCGTGCGCCGCGTCAACCAGGTGCCCGCGAAAGACTTCCCACGCCATCGAGACCGCATCGACCTGCTCGATCCGCAGGTGAAGCGGCGGCTGCACGAAGAACCGTCCCGGCTGGAGAGCACGTTCGATTGTCGAGCGGACGTGCAGGCCGATATTCGACGCCAAGGCTTTGCCCTTGTTGCAGCCGGTGCGCTGCTCAAACCTTGCTCGCCACCCGGCCGGTCAGCATGCGGTCGGGCTCTTCGAGGTAATGGACGATGCGGCCGAGGAACTGGGCCGCCGGCGCGCCGTCGAGCACGCGGTGGTCGACCGTCAGGGTGAGCCGCAAGGTCGGCGCCACGACCAGGTGGCCGCCGGCTGCCCAGGGCCGCTCGGTGATCCGCCCGGCCGCCAGAATGCTGCTCTGCGGCGGAAACACGACCGCCGAAAAATCGTCAACGCGCGTCGTGCCCAGATTGCTCAAGCTGGTGGCCGACCGCAGGGAACTCGAGCCGACGTGTCCGGAGCGGGCTGAAGCGACGGCCGCGGCGCGGCGCTTGGCCAGCTCGCCAAGTTCGACGCGATCGAGTCCGGTCAGCGTCGACAGCAGCAGCCCGTCGTCGAGACTCACCAGCAGGCCGACGTTGGCATCCGGCAGCCGCACGATGTCGCCGTCGAGCCAGATGGCATTGGCCGCCGGATTGTCGACCAGCGCAAGTCCCATGGCAAGCAATAGGAAGTCGGTGAACGACAGACGAGCGCGGGTCTCTTGTTGCACCAGAGTGAGAAGTAGCGCGGGGCTTGGACCATCGGCCGGGCGTCGAGCTCGGCGTGCAGGCGAAACTGCGGGATGGCCGCGCTGGCGGTGGTCGCTCGGGCCACGGCTCGCCGCATCGGGGATAAGCGATCGGAGAATTGCGGCGCCGGCGAATCCACCGCCGCGGCGCCGGCCACGTCGGCGACGACGATCCGGCCGCCGGGGCCCGATCCGCGAACCTTTGCCGGGTCAATGCCCGCGGCTTGCATCGCCTGGCGGGCCCGCGGCGAGGCGTTCACGCGGGGCCCCTGTTTTGCATTCCGAGCGCTCATGCCGCGTGCCCCTGCGGGTCGATCGTGCCGAGCTGTTCGCCCAGCTTGACCACCGCTTCGGCCGGGGCCACGATTTCGACCAGCTTGCCGGCCAGCGGCGCGTCGACCGTCATCACGGCCTTGTCGGTTTCCACTTCCACGACTGGCTCGTCCTTGGCCACCACGTCGCCCACGTTCTTCAGCCAGGCCACCACCCGGGCTTCGGTGATCGTTAGGTCCTGGTTCGGCATGATCAGCGGCACGCAGCCCGCCCGCGCGGTGGCCGGCCTGGCGGCGGTGGTGTCGGAACGCGTGGCCGCGGCATGACTAGACGCGGGAGCGGCGCCGGCCGCCGCGGCGCGAGCCGCCGCCGGTCGGCCTGCGCCGATGCCTGCAGGCGCCTCGGCACGATCGGGCGGCCGGCCACGACGGCCTTGGCGGCTTCGACGATTCGGCGCCACGCTGACCACCACGGCGTTTTCGTGCGGCGGGGCTGAAAGGGTGGGCCGTCGGATCGGTGTGCAGCCGGCCGACCGGGGCATCGAGCTCGTCGAAGGCGTGCTCCATCATCGCCGCCGCCAATTCGGCGCCGAGGCCGCACATCGCAAAACCCTCGTCGACCGCTAGCAGCCGACCCGTCTTGGCGACGCTGGCCGCCACGGTCTCCACGTCCAAGGGCACGATCGTCCGCAGGTCGACGATCTCGCACGAAATGCCCTCGCGCTCGAGCATGTCGGCCGCTTCCATGGCCCGGTGCACGGGCGAGCCGCAGGTAGCGATCGTCAGGTCGCTTCCCGCGCGGGCCACGCGAGCCACGCCGAAGGGCACCAGGTGCTCGCCCACGGGCACGGGACCCTTGGACGAGAACAGTGCCTTGGGCTCCAGGAACACGACCGGGTCGTGCCCGCGGAGTGCCGTCTTGAACAGCCCCTTGGCGTCGGCCGGCGTCGAGGGAATGACGACGATCAGCCCGGGACAGTGGGCCCAGATCGGATGGTAGCTGCCGCTGTGGTGCGGGCCGGTGTTCTTGATCGTGCCCCAGGCGGCCCGCACGATCATTGGCACGCTCGTCTGGCCGTTGCTCATGTAGCGGAGCTTGGCAGCCTGCTCGATGATTTGCGAGGCGGCTTCGAACATGAAATCGGCGAACATCACGTCGGCTACGGCGCGACAGCCGCTGGCGCTGGCACCGGCGGCCGCGCCGGTGAAGCCCAATTCGCTGATCGGTGTGTCGATCAGCCGCTGGGCGCCGAATTCGTGCCACAGCCCCTTCGTGTGGCCGAAGCTGCCGCCGCGCTCGCCCGTGCCTTCGCCCAAGTAGACGATGTGCCCGTCGCGGCGCATTTCTTCGGCGATGCCGTCGCGCACCGCTTCGAGCCAGGTTTGCACCTGGGTTTCCGCCGAAGCCGGGGCTTCCTTGGCCGGCGGATGCAAGGGCTCGGCCCACACGTGGTCGTTGGCGCGGGCGGGGTCGGGCTGCGGCGAGCTGCGCGAAAACTCGACCGCGCGGGCGACGCGCTGCTTCGACGTCGCGATCGACCGCGTCGAGCTCGGCCGTCGTGGCGTGCCCGCCGTCGACGAGCTTCTGGCGGAAGCAGGCGATCGGGCAGCGGCTCTTCCACTGGTCGAGCTCTTCCTGGGTGCGGTAGGTGCCGGTGAGCGGGTCGCCTTCGTGGTGGCCGACGACGCGATAGGTTTTGGCTTCGACGAGCGTGGGGCCGCCGCCGGCGCGGGCTTTGGCCACGGCCCGTCGGGCGGTTTCCCACACGGCCAGCACGTCGTTGCCGTCGACCGCCACGCCTTCGATCCCGTACGAGGCGGCCTTCGTGGCCACTTCCGTGTTGAGCGTGGCCGTCGTCAACGGCGTGGCCGTGGCGTACAGGTTGTTCTCGCAGACGAACACCACCGGCAGCTTCTGCACGCCGGCCAGGTTCACCGATTCGTGAAACGCCCCGTGGTTGACCGCGCCGTCGCCGAAAAAGGCGACCGCCACCTGGTCGGTGCCGCGGGTCTGCGCGCTGAAGCCCAGGCCCACCGTCGCCGGCAATCCGCCGCCGACGAAACCGTTGGTGCCGAACAAGCCGACGTCGAGCTTGTAGAGGTGCATGCTGCCGCCGCGCCCGCCGCAACAGCCGCCGGCGCGGCCGTACAGCTCGGCCAACACCTCCTCGGGCGCCACGCCCTTGGCCAGCGCGTGGCCGTGGCCGCGGTGGGTGCTGGTCACCCAGTCGTCGCGGCGCAAGTGGCGCAGACGCCCACGGCCGTGGCTTCTTCGCCGACATAGAGGTGGATGAAACCGGGCATTTCCCCCTTGCGATAGACGTCCTGGGCCGTCAGCTCGAAGCGGCGAATGAGCTGCATCTGCTCGTAGAGCCGCACCAGCTCGCGGGCATCGATCTTGGGAAGATCCTGTTTACCGGCGGCCGGGCGGCCGATCGTGGCGCTCATCAAGTCCTCTCAAAACAAGTTGATCGTGGCGATCACGTCGGCCATGACGATCAGGCTGATGCCGATGAAGAACACGCCGCACAACAGCGTGCCGATTTCGAGCAGCAGGTGCGGGCGAAGCTCCTTGGGCAGCAGCACCCGGTTGGCGTACAGCGCGTGCAGGGACGAGAATCCCAACGCGATGTTGCCCAACACGGCGCCAATCTTGGCAATGTCGAGCGCCGGCAGGCGCCACAGCACGAACAACCCCCACACGCCGTACACCGATAGGATACTGTAGTAGACATACTTCACGCGAGTGCCGCCGAGCCGCTGGATGCGCTTGCTGGCCGTCCAGGCGATGTCGGTCCAGCGGCGGGCAATCTGGTCGCTGGCGCTGACCTGGCCGGGGGCCAGCACCAGGAACCCGCACAACAGGGTCATCGTCCAGAACAACCCGGCAAACTCCGGGTTGCGCACGGCGATGCCCTCGGCCGTCATGGCGGCCACGCGGTCGCCGGCCACGGTGGCGTTGCGAATGAACTGCAGCGACAACATGCAGGGCAGCGCCATGCCGATGAACGAGGCGGTCATCCACACCGTCGTCTGGTCGCGAAACACGTGCCGCAGCCACCCCTTCCAGCGGTGCAGGTTCGTCTGGTCGATGGGGAACACTTCGCCGACGTGCGACAGCGAAATCGGCAGCCCCCCCACGGCGCTGGGAATCGCGCCGACGCGGGCCCCCATGCCCCACCCTTTGTCGCGGCAATAATTCGAAAACAGCGTGTTGGCCAGCCCGCCCGATCCGGCGATCGCGGCAAACGCCACCAGCGTCAGCCAGTCGAGTTTTGGCAGCTCGCCGTTTTCGCGGACGTAGCCCAACAGGCTCTTGCGCTCGACCCCTTCCTGGTCGACCAGGGCCGCCAACTGACCGCGGAACTCTTCGGGCACCTGGTCGAGCTGCTCGTACGTGTGCCACTCGCCGCCCGGATCGCGAATCGTGAAGCTGTCGGCGTGCCAGCCGTTGCGGTCGATCGTGCCGCTGGCCGACAGCGATTCGCCCGAGGCGGCTTGCGTGTCGAAGAAGAATTCTCCGGGCTTGATCATGCTGCGGGCCTCGTCGGTCAGCTCCGCGAGCTTGGCTTGCCACGCTTCGGGAACCGGCTTGGGCATCTTGAAGCCGTCGACAAGGAATTCGCCGATGATCGTGCCGGCCGGCTCGCTGGTGCCTTTGAGGACGTACGTCTGCTCGCCCTGGCGGAAGGTGACGGCGAAGTGGCCGTAGTTCTGCGTGGGAGCTTCGTTGCCGGGCACGATCGGGCGGCCGACGACGATCGTGTCGGCCCGCTGCGGATAAACACCGAAGCGAAAGAACCCGGTCACCACTTCCCAGCCGACGCGCGGCGAGACGAAGAACACGGCCATGAACGTCAGGTAGCCGAGCACCAGCACCAGCTTGATGCTCATGATCTTCTCCAGCATCCGGTAGACCGTGCCACCGAAGATCAAGGGGACGAAGCAGAGCGTGAAGATCGTGAAGCCCAGTGCGCGGACCAACTGGGCCTCGCTGAGCAGCCAGCCGAAGATGCGGATATTGCTCTCGCCGGGCAGGTGGCCCAACACGGCGGCCGCCAGCGGCACCGCGGCGTTCGAGGCGTTGTAAGGCCAGATCGCCGCGACGTCGAGCACCAGATAAACGAAAAACCAGAGCTTCGGGCCCGGCGCCGTGCGAAATCCGCCCACGATGATCGGCTCGCCGCAGTAGAGCGTGTAGCGCATCATCATCAGGTTGCAGAACACCTGCAAGACGATGCTCATCGTGGCCAGCCACAACAGCGTGCCGCCGTATTGCGCGCTGACGGCCGGACCAAACAGCCATTCGCCCGAGCCGATCGACGTGCCGGCCAGCACCACGCCCGGACCGAGCAGCCCGATCCACAGCCGCCACCCGGGCGCCGGCGCCGGCGGCAGTTCACCGACGGTCCAGGGGGCCAGGCGTCCACCGGGAACCGTGGCCGCCGCACCGGTTTTCTTCGCCTCGTCGCCAGACATGACGTACCGCCCAAGCTGCTGAGAAGACTTTTCCACCTCAGGCGATCGTTGGGCGAAGAGATCGACCATGTGCCGCCGTGGTAACCAAGATACTGGCCTGGCGCGGCGGTCGCAAGAAAAACGTGCGCTCACGCGGGCGCGACCCAGACCAGGAGGCAAATTGGCCGCAAGGCACTCGATTGACGCGCCGCCGCCGCCAGCGCGATAATTGCTCTATTGTTCGACAGAAACGCTCCGCAATCGAGGCACCCGCGATGCAGATCATTCGTTACTTGGACGGCACGGGTCAAACCCAATTCGCCGCGCGACAGGCCGACGGCTCCGCGCGGGAGATCGCCGGCGATGTTTTTGGGTCGTTCGAAGTGACTGAGCGCACGGCCGACGTTCGCAAGCTGCTGGCCCCGGTCGCGCCGACGGCCATTCTCTGCATCGGGCTCAACTATCGGCGCCATGCGGCCGAGGGGAACGCGCCGATTCCCAAGTGGCCGGTGCTGTTCATGAAGTCGCCCGGCGCCGTGCAAAACCCCGGCGACCCGATCGTGCTGCCCAAGCACCTGGCCAGCACCCAGGTCGACTACGAGTGCGAGCTGGCCGTGGTGATCGGCCGCGCGTGCAAGAACGTCTCGCGCGAGTGGGCCCTCGACTACGTGCTCGGCTATACCTGTGGCAACGACGTCAGCGCCCGCGACTGGCAGAAAGACTTCGGCGGCAGCCAGTGGTGCCGCGGCAAGACGTTCGACACCTTCTGCCCGCTGGGGCCCGTGCTGGTGACGCCCGACGAGATTCCCAATCCCAACGCCCTGGCGATCAAGACCGTGCTCAACGGCGAGGTCATGCAGGATTGGAACACCGAGGACATGATCTTCGACGTGCCCACGCTCATCGAATTCTTGAGCGGCAGCACGACCCTGCTGCCCGGCACTGTCATTCTCACCGGCACGCCGCACGGCGTGGGCATGGCCCGCAAACCGCCGGTGTGGCTCAAGGCGGGCGACCGGATTTCGATCGTGATCGACAAGATCGGCTCGCTCGACAACCCGGTCATCGACGAACCGGCCTAGAAACGGGCCACGAGCGGGGAAGTGGGGCCCCTGCCGGCCGGGCATTGCGGTGACCGATTCACCGCCCGCGGTCACTAACAGCGGGGCTCTCCGGCCATGGAGCCCGCGGATAGCCGGATTTTCTGGCAAAAGTCGGGCTACCTTGCCTGGCTTCTGCAAAGTATCTTTTAGCACGCTGGCGAAATAATGCTTTGGGGGACGGATGGCCCCCGGGAGCCGCCCGCGGCGCGAGCCCACCCTTAGGCGGAGCTATTGGCAACTCGCACACTCCCACGTGAAGGAACCATGAGCCTACCAGCACGCAAGATCATGCTGCCGCGCCTTTCTGCGGCAGTGCCACAAACAACTATTCGCCAAGAAGATCGTCGACTCGACGGGGGTCGAGATGACCGGCGGCAGTCTGCTGATGCGGACGTTGATCTTTCGCCGCTTGTTGTTGCGCAAGGTGCTGGCCGACGACGAGCGTTTCGTCGGCTTGCTGATTCCGCCCTCGGCCGGCGGCGTGTTGGCCAACGCTGCGGTGACGATCGCCGGCCGCGTCTCGGTCAATCTCAACTACACCGTCACCAGCGAGACGCTCAACTACTGCATCGCCCAGTGCGGCATCCGCCACGTGCTCACCAGCCGGCGGTTCATGGAGCGGTTCGACTTCAAGCTCGACGCCGAGCTGGTGTATCTCGAAGACCTGCGCGAGCAGGTGACGCTGGCCGACAAGCTCGTGGCCGCCGCCGACACCTACCTGCTGCCGGCCGCCGTGCTCGAGCGCTGGCTCGGGCTGCACAAGCTGAAGTTCGACGACTTGATGACGATCATCTACACCTCGGGCTCGACCGGCAGACCCAAGGGCGTGATGCTCAGCTTCGGCAACGTCGGCTCGAACTCGGCCGCGATCGACGACATCCTGCAACTGGGCGATTACGACACGGTCTGCGGTATTCTGCCGCTGTTTCACTCGATGGGCTTTACCGTCGGCCTGTGGTCGGTCTTGGGCTTGGGCGTTCGCGGCGCGTATCACTTCAGCCCGCTCGAGCCGAAAGTGATCGGCAAGCTCTGCCACGACCACAAGGTGACCATCATGGTCACCACGCCCACCTTTTTGCGTTCCTACATGCGGCGCTGCAAGCCCGAGGAGTTCGCCAGTTTGAACCTGGTCGTGACCGGCGCCGAAAAACTGCCGACCGAGCTGCTGCGAAGCGTTCGAGGAGCGGTTCGGCATTCGCCCGATGGAGGGCTATGGCACGACCGAGCTGTCGCCGATCGTGTCGGTCAACGTGCCGCCCAACCGCGCCGTCGGCGGAGCCACCGACGAGGCCAAGATCGGCACCGTCGGCCAGCCGATCCCCGGCGTTCAGGCCAGGGCAGTCGATCTCGACACGGGCGAGGTGTTGCCGATCGACGAGGTCGGGCATGCTGCAGATCAAGGGCCCCAACGTGATGTTGGGCTACTACAAGCAGCCGGAGAAAACCGCCAAGGTGCTGCGCGACGGCTGGTACATCGACCGGCGACATGGCGATGGTCGACGCCGACGGGTTCATCCACATCACCGGGCGGCTCAGCCGGTTCTCGAAAATCGGCGGCGAGATGGTGCCCCACATCCGCATCGAGGAGCTGTTGCAGAGCTTCTTGACCGAGCCGGACGACGAGCGGCAGGTCGTGGCCGTCACCGCCGTACCCGACGCCCGCAAGGGTGAGCGGCTGATCGTGCTCTACCTGCCGACCGACAAGACGGCCGACGAGATGGTCAAGTCGCTCGCGGCCGAAGGCTTGCCCAACCTCTGGATTCCCTCGGCCGACAGCTTCTTCGAGGTGCCGCAGATACCCCTGTTGGGCACCGGCAAGCTCGACCTGCAAGCCGTTCGCGAGCTCGCCGAAGAAAAGCTGGGCAACCGAGTCGGGTGATCTGCCCGAGCTCGCAACTTGGCGGCATCTCGTGGCACTGGCATCTTGCCAGTGCTCGCTACGCGTAATCGCGACTCGGTGCGCTGCCGCTTAGCGGTGCTCGGCGTCGAGCTCGGCCAGGGGCGACTTGCTGGGGGGCGTGAGGGCCGACGTCTGGATCGATTGCCGCTGGCGGGCCTTGCGGGCCGTGGCGACCGCCAACTCGGCGAAGCGGTCGCGAACGTCGATTTCGAGATTCGTCAGCTTGCCTGCCAGGCGATACATGCCGGCCGGGTTGGCTTCGGCCGTTCGCGAGATCGTCGAAAAGAACGAGGCCGTCTCCACGAAATTGTAATCGGCCGAGCGGTGCAGCAGCGGCTGGATCGTCTTGGCGAGCAAATCCACCCCGGCATGGTCGATCTGGATGAACGTGTCCATGCGGTTGGTCACGTAGTACCGGCCGTTGGTTTCCTGCACGTAGCCGCTCTTGAGCAACAGCACGCAGCGGGCCCGCACCGGCTTGGCCAGCACGGGGCCATTGTACGTGCCCTCGGCGTAGATCACCTGGGTGTCGTGCGAGCTGTAACAATACTTCACGTCGCAGAGCGTGCCGGCATTGTCGGTAGCGCGAAACGAGTCCTGCCCGGTGCGCGACAGGGCCACGTTGCTGATCTTCATCACTTCCCAGATGTTGACCACCACCTCGGGGTGGCGGACCAGGAACAAGTACAGCTCGGGATCGCACTCGATCACCTGCACCGGCAGGCGGCGGAAGAGGCACTTGGCGTTCACCACCGCGGCCACGCGCCCTGGTCTTCGCCCTGCAGCTTGGTCAGCGGAATCGCCCGAATGGCGTCCTCGCGGGCGGCTCGGCCGGATGTCGCGCCGCTGGGCGCGGCGGCCAGCGCCGGCGCAGCCAGCGCCAGGCCAAGGCTCAATACGGCGATGCCCGCGGCGCAGTGTTCGTGCGCAGGCGTGAACTCGCGGACCGGCGTCCGCCGCAGGGCGCGCGCAGCGGCGCCCCACGCCCCCTCGACTTAACATGTCTCCCCCCGTTACCGAGTCCCCCGCTGGCAGCCTGCCGCTCGGGCACGCGGGCTCTTCGAGCGCGCGGCCGCGGCTGGGCGGCTACCCTGGTCGGTTGTACCGACGTTAGAAGTTTTTCGGCTCGCGGCGGGAACCGAGGCGAGAGAAAGTCGCGAAGCGGGCCCTGCTTTTTGGGCGAGCTAGCAAAGCCTTGCCGGCAGGCTCGAATGGCCGGGCGGCAAAGGCCGTAAAACGCGAGGCGTCTGGCCCTCCGACGATCGCGCCGCGTGCGGTGCCGCCTCCGACTGCCCGCCCGGTCGGTGCCACCGGTGGCCAGGTCGCGGACACCCCCTGCGAAGGCCATCGGGGAACCGACATGCCGCGATCGCGGCTGTCTCTACCAGCCAGCCGTGGCACCCAATGGCGTTTAGCGGCGGATGACGTCCAGCTCGCTGACGCGCTGCACGTTGATGTGCTGGCGTTGCAGGTCGGTCGAATAGCCGCACTGGCCGCTGACGCCGATGTACTTGTCGACGTAGGGCCGCAGATTCACGCCCGGCGCGGGCGTGACGAACGACACCACCGCGTTTTGGGCGTCGACCAGGGCGTATTGCGGCCCGCCGGGTTTGGCCGACACGACCGGGGCCAGCCGGCCCACGCCGTCGAACCGCGGATCGTCGCGCCGCGCGGCGCTGCAGAGGCCGGAGCCACGTCAGCCCGCAGGCGGCGAATCGCCTCGTGGCGCGTTTTGATGTCGTCGAACCGCGCGATTTGGTCGAGCACGATCCGCGCCCGCCCGCGCTCGGCCGAAGAGTTGGCCTCGCCCAGCACGTCTTGCGCCCGCTGCTGCAGCTCGGCCAGCGACCAGTTGGTAATCTCGTCAGAGACCATCAGCGACAGCTCGAGGTTGATCCGCTCCAGCTCGCGCTGCCGCGCCGGCTCGCTGGCCAGGTCGCGCGCCGGCCGATGCGATGCTCGGGTCAATCGGCTGGCCGGGACCTCGTCATCGGGCGAGCCGCCGTCGTGGCCGGCCACGCGGATCGGGCCCCGCCGCTCGTCCGCCGGTGCATCATCGCGGCGCGATGGGCCGTCAGCGGCCCGCTCGTCTTCCGCCAGGTCGGCGGGCAGCTCGCGATCGACGAACTTGGAAAAGACCCAGCGAAACTCGCCCGACGGGGGCGCGATTTTCTGCCAAGGCGAGCTGCCCGACGGGGGCTCCAGCAGCTCGACCTGTTCGCCTTCGTCAAGCCGCACCTGGATCACGTCGCGCACTTCGGCCAGGGCGGCTGCCCACGCGGGCCACGGCGCGCTTCGAAGTCACGACGGCCAGCGTGTCGTCGATCGGGTCAAGGTTGTGCGCCGAAACCCACGAGAAGCTGTGGCGCGGCGGGCGGATGGCGTACCAGCCGCCGGGATCGTGCCGATAGACTTCGACCCGTTCGCCCTTGTTCAGCTTGTCGGTCGGATAATAGTCGCGGCCCGGCCCGCTGCGGATGTAGACGTCGGTCGAATTGACGTACGCCACGTAGGGAAAGTCGTCGGCCCGCAACAAGGGGGCCGCCGAGCCGAGCAGTAGCAACAGCGCCATGCCGAACGTGCGCATGGGAGGATTCCTCTCGCAAACGGTGGTTCCCCCCTCGAAGTGCGCAAGAAAAGCGGCCGCTTGTAGCCGAACGCGGCGGGCCGCTCAAGAGCACTTCGAACCGAAGCGCGACAGCATCGCTGGCGCGACTGGCTCTTGGCGTGCCGCATTTGCCCGCTTGCGGCCTGGCAAACAGCGGCAACCCGCTGCCAGCTTATTTGGCCGCCGGGCGCTGCTTTTCCATCACGACGACGTTGCCCGGCGGGCAGTATTCGACGCGCGACATGTAGTTGCGCATCAGCATGATCCCCCGGCCGTTGGGAACGTCGATGTGGGCGTCGTCCGTGCAGTCGGGCACCTGTTCCGGGTCGAAGCCGGGGCCCTCGTCGCTGACCTTGATCCAGATCTTCTCGGGCGTCGAGTGGCAGATGAGGTGTACCCGTTTGGCGGCGTCGAGCCGGTTGCCGTGCTTGATGGCGTTGACGACCGCCTCTTCCAAGGCCAGTCGGATGCCGAAGATGTCGCGCGAGCTCCAGTTCTCGCTCTCGAAGCGGCCCAACAGTTCGTCGATCAACGCGCGGCCGCTGGGGAGCTGGCTGGGGATCGAGCGATCGAGCTTCCAGGCCAAGGGGTGTTTTGACATGGGGGCTTACCGAATACTCACCACGCTCCGTCAAAACACGTCACGCCAGGCCAACCGCCGGGCCCGGCAATTGCGATTCCCGAATTCCAGAGCGAACCCGAACCTTCCTACCCGAAGCCCGATGCCTCTCGCTTAGAAACTTGCCAGCGCGTCGGCCTCATCGTCTTTGATGTCGAACAATTTATTCAGCTTCGTGATCGCGAAGACTTCGTAGATCTCGGGCCGGATGTTGCTCAGCTTCAGCTTGCCGCCGTGCGATTTCACTTTCTTGTCGAGCGTGATCAGCTTGCCCAGCGCGGCACTCGACAGGAACTCGACCGAAGAAAAATTGAGCAGCAGGTTCTGGCACTTCTCGTCTTCGACGAGATGGAACAGCTCTTGCCCCAGCTCCTGGATATTGGCCTCGTCGAGAATCTTGCGATCGACGAAGCGGACGACCGTCACGTCGCCGACCGGTGTAAGCTGCAACCGCCGATGCACGGCCATCGAACGCGCTCCTGTGCCGGCCCGTCTGCCACTGGTCCCACGCCCAGACGTCGACGCGACGCCGAGCATGCCAACAAAGAATAGGGGCCGCAAGCAAGCTATGATCGTTTGCCGTGCCGGTGGTGTCAAGCGACGGGACGCCGCTTACGCTCGGGCAGCAATGCAGCCTAGGACGGCATCAGCGCCCTCTCGCCCAGCGCTTCAACCAATGGGTTGGCTTCCGGACCGCAAAAGCCGAGGTGGTGGTGGCGGCGCCAGCCTTCGGCGTATTCGAAGCGGCCTGACATGCCTCCGACCTCGCGCATCAAGTCGCGCATCGAGTCGAGATAACTGTCGAGCCCCTGGCTCACGTCGAGCCATTCCTTCTGGCTCTTGTGACAGGCCAGCGTCGTGGCCTTCCGCTCGATCACCGAGCCGACGTCGACGAAAATCGTCGGCCGCACCGGCTGGCCCAGCGGGTCGCGGTTGCCGTGCGGCTGGGCATGGTAGATCGTCACCGGCGCGTCGACCGGCTCGCGCGGCGGGTTCGTCGGGTAGTTCGGCATGCCGCGGGCAAACGCCGCCGTGACCGCCAGCCGGCAAGCGTTCACGTGATCTTCCATGTAGTCCACCGGCGCGTGCACCAGCAGGATTTCAGGCGCCACTTCGCGCATCACGGCCGCCAGCCGCGCAAGCGTGTCGTGCGCGTAGAAGATCTCTAGATCGTTGACCAGGCTGGCATGAAACTCGGCGCCAATCGCGTCGGCTGCCGCCATCGCCTCGCGGGTGCGGATTTCCGCCGTGTGGCTGGCGCTTAAGGTAGCCGAACCGCAGCAGCCGTTGGCGATGTTCATGGTGTGCAGTTCGTAGCCCGCCTGGCCCAGGAGCATTAGCGTGCCGGACATCACGAACTCGATATCGTCCGGGTGGGCCGCTACGGCAAAAGCGCGTTTTTTGGGATTGGGCATGAGAAGGACCCGATTTCGCTAGAATCCGCTGGCGCCGCGCTGCCAAGCCGCAAGCGCCGCGGCCAACAATCTGTATTGCTCTGTATCGCTTCTTCTCGTTCTTTTTTTTCTTCTTCTTGTCCTCTTCTTTTCTTCCCCACAGCCCACAGCCCACAGCCCACAGCCCCAAGCCTTCCTCAATGCATTTCCGCAGTGCACTCGCCGATGCCGCCGCGGAAGAAATTGAACTGCACGTTGGGGTGGTCGGCCAGCAGCGACATCGGCACGGCGCTGTCGGCCAGCCGCTTGGAGATCATCAGCGTGGTCAGCCGCAGCCCGAATGGATTGTCGTGGTTGCCGGCATGCCAGATCGACACCTTTTCAGCTTTCCAGGTTTCCACGGGCCCAACGCTGATCGCCTGCGTCGGCACGGCCGTGACCACGCCGCCGCCGCTGGTCCGCGCGTTTTGAATGATCGTCATCGGGTGCAGCTCGACCAGCCGCGTGCCGAGCCGGCGGTACTCGGCCGGAGTGGGCGGGGCGTCGACGTACTTGCCCGTTCGCCGCGGCGGGTCGTTGAAAGCCCAATGTTTGACTTCGCCCTGACCGCCTTGCATGACCACGCAGCGCGCTTCGTCGTAGCTGCGGCTGTAGGCCGCGGCGTCGGCCTTGGGAAAGTGAAGCTGCCCCTCGGGCACTTGCAAATTGGGGCGGATGCGGTCGAAGCACAGCTCGCGGTCGGCCCGTTCGAAGCTCAAGGGAAAGTCGCTGGGCACTTCGCGGCCGTCGAGGGCCCACTCGTCCATCCCCCAGAAATGGCAGTGCCGCAAATCGAGCTCCAGCTCGTTCACCAGCCGAGCCACCAGCGGCAATTGCTCGGTGGGCCCGATCGGCCCACAGATACCGGCCGGCCGGTCGGCCGTAGCTTGCCGCCAGGCGGTGATGTATTCGAGCGCTCGGCGAGGTAAAAATCTTCAAGGGTATCGTAGAAGCGGACCGCAAAACCCTCGCGCGCCAGGCCCGCCAGGTCCTCGGCCGACAGCCGGGCGGCATCGTCCAGGATCTCGCGATCGAGCGTGGTATAGTCCCACCAGCCCGGGGCCACTTTGCTTTCCGCTCGCACCGGATACCTCGCGGGTCGTCTGCAATCTGGGCCGGCCGCAGCCCGCCGGCAAACCTTTTTCAACCTGGCTGCGTAGAAGCCTCGAATCGGCGGCCAGTCTACCAAATCCGCGGGGGCGAATCCTCTGCCAACTCTCCTCGCCCGCGGCCCAGGACAGAGGTATACTTCATAGCGGCTTGAAACGTCCCCCGCCCCCGGCCCTGGCCGCCCCAGCACTCCTACCCCAAAAATCGGATCGCGGCCCACCCTGCGAGCCCCCGTATCACTCAGAAAGAGGACCCATGACACGCACGCGAACCATCGTCGCCGCCAGCCTGATCTTGTTGGGGCTGGTCGCGGCCGGCACGATCGGCCTGTTGGCGGCCGACAAGAAAGAGGACGCCCAGGCGGCATCGACGAAAGACGCCTCGGCCGACGCCAAAGCCGAAGCCAAATTGAGCTACGAGCTGCCCAAGGGGGGCGTCGACGAGCTGCTGGCCTTCATCAAGAAGATCCGCGAATTCGAGCCGGCCAGCCAGGACGAGCTCGACGAGCTGCAGGAGAAGGGCATTCCGGCGCTCAAGGCGGCCTGCGAGAAGATCGTCAAGATCGCCAAGCCCGAAGACAAGAACCTGCCCGGATACGAAGACGCCACCCGGTTGTTGTTGGTGATTCGCGCCACCGAGGCGGTCAAGGCCTCGCCGGCCGAACGGCGCAAGCTGGTCAATGACGTCAAGGTGCACATCGCGTCGCACGCGACCCCCACGCCCCATGACGCGGCGCTGGCCGTGGAAGTGACCAGAATGTTCGACGCCGCCGATGATCCGGAAGTGGCGGCTCTCGCCTACCGCGAGCTGGGCGGCCTGTTGGCCAAGAGCAAGGACGAGCAAATGGCCATGATCGGCGCCAAGATGGAAGGCGCCGCCCGGCGCATCACGCTCGTCGGCAAGCCGATGGAAGTCACCGGCACGCAGCTCGACGGCGCCAAGTTCGACTGGGCCAAGTACCGCGGCAAAGTGGTGCTGATCGACTTTTGGGCCACCTGGTGCGGCCCCTGTCGCGCGGAGGTGCCCAACGTCAAGAAGAACTACCGCGAATATCACGACCGCGGCTTTGACGTGGTGGGCATCAACCTCGACGACGAGCGCGAAGACGTCGAGAAGTATCTCGAGAAAGAGAAATACCCCTGGGTCACGCTGTACGACGGCGGATGGGACGCCAACGCCATGGCGACCCATTACGGCGTGATGGGCATTCCGACCGTGATCCTCGTCAACAAGGATGGCAACGTCGTGAGCACCGAGGCTCGCGGACCGGAATTGGGCAAGCTGCTCGAGCAACTGCTCGGGCCCCCGGCGCCTGCGGCCGACGACGCGGCGAGCGACGACAAGTAGCCCACAGGGGCGCGGCGCCCTTAGCCAGCGATTTTTGCCAGCACGGGCGGCCCTATGGCCGCCCGTGGCTGTTTTGGCGGTCGTTGTCCGGTGGCTTGCCGAGCGCCGCGTGGCGCCTTTAGAATGCCAGCGGACCGGCGCAGCGTTCGGGCTGCGTGCGGCTCCCTCTCTTTCGAGAGCAGTCCCAGGCAACCAGCAGAGCCAGGCACAAGCCGCGCATTCTCTCTTCAAACTGCCAAGGAGGTTTCCCATGGCCACCCTCACCAAAACGGCTCGCGGACCCGAAATCCGGCAAACGCAATGTTTCATCGGCGGCCAATGGGTTCCCTCGGCCAGCGGCAAGACGTTCGAGACCATCAATCCGGCCACCGAAGAAGTCATCGCGCAAGTGGCCGAAGGCGATGCCGCCGACGTCGACCTGGCCGTCAAGGCGGCTCGCGAAGCCTTCGACAAGGGACCCTGGCCGCGGATGGATGCCCGCGACCGCGGGCGGCTGATTGGGCGGCTGGCCGATTTGATCGAGGAAGAAGCGGACGAGCTGGCGCAGCTCGAAACCTTGGACAACGGCAAGCCAATCCGCGAATCGCGCGCCGCCGACCTGCCGCTGACGATCGACTGCCTGCGCTACTACGCCGGCTGGGCCGACAAGATTCACGGCCAGACGATTCCCATTCGCGGCAATTATTTCTGCTATACGCGCCGCGAGCCGGTGGGCGTTGCCGGCCAGATCATCCCCTGGAACTTCCCCATGCTGATGACGGCCTGGAAGTGGGGCCCGGCATTGGCCGCCGGCTGCACGATCGTCATGAAGCCCGCCGAACAAACGCCGCTCACGTGCCTGCGAATGGCCCGGTTGGCGCAGAAGGCGGGCATTCCCGACGGCGTGATCAACATCGTGCCGGGCTACGGTCCGACGGCCGGCGCGGCGGTCGTCAAGCACCCGGGCGTCGACAAGGTCGCCTTCACCGGCGAATATAAGACGGCCCAGATCATCATGCGCGACGCCAGCCAGACCCTGAAGCGGCTCACGTTCGAGCTCGGCGGCAAGAGTCCCAACATCATTTTCGCCGATGCCGACCTGGACGCCGCCGCGGCCGGCACCCACGTGGGCCTGTATCTCAACCAGGGCCAGTGCTGCTGCGCCGGCAGCCGCGTGTTCGTCGAGGAAAAGGTGCACGACAAGTTCGTCGACAAGCTCGTGGCCATGAACAAGCAGCGCAAAGTCGGCGACCCGTTCGACCCCGCGACCGAGCAAGGTCCGCAGGTCGACAAGGCGCAGTTCGACAAGATCATGCACTACGTCGACCTCGGCAAGAAGGAGGGGGCCAAGTGCCTCACCGGCGGCGTGCGCCACGGCGACCGCGGCTTCTTCATCGAGCCGACGCTGTTCGACGGCGTGAAGGATGACATGACGATCGCCAAGGACGAGATCTTCGGGCCCGTGCTGTCGGTGTTCAAGTTCAAGGACGTCGACGAAGTGGCCCAGCGCGGCAATAACACGTTTTACGGCCTGGCGGCCGCCGTCTGGACGCGCGACATCGGCAAGGCCCATCGCCTGGCCAACGAGTTGCGGGCCGGCACGGTGTGGGTCAACTGCTACGACGTGTTCGACACGGCCGCTCCGTTCGGCGGTTTCAAGATGTCGGGCATCGGCCGCGAGCTGGGCGAAGAAGGCCTGAAAGCGTACACGGAAAACAAGACCGTCACGGTGAGCATGGCGTGAGCCAGCGGGCTGGCGCACTGCGAAAGTTTGCTGAATCGAGCGGTGCCGTCCCTCGCCCCTTGCGGGAGAGGGACCGCTTGCCGAAGGCAAGCAGGGTGAGGGGTTGCAGTTCGAGTGGGGCCGGCTACTCGTGCAGCGCCCACCCCGCACCCGGCTTCGCTGCGCTCAGCCACCCTCACCCGCAAGGGGCGAGGGAGGGCACCACGGCTGGACGCCCGGTGCTTGCCTCAGTCGTTGAATGGGTTCGTTGCCAAGAAATCCCGCCCTCCCACCACCACCCGAGAGACAACCCGCCATGTTCCGCACCGCCGCCCGCTCCCTGCTTGCCCTCCTCGCGTCCATCCTCATCTCGGCCACCGCCGCATCGGCCGAGGACTGGCGCCCGCTGTTCGACGGCAAATCGCTCGACGGCTGGGTGCAGCGCGGCGGGAAGGCCAAATATGAGGTGGAGGGCGACGCGATCGTCGGCGCCAGCGTGCCCAACACCAGCAACTCGTTTCTCTGCACCAAGAAGGACTACGGCGACTTCATTCTCGAGCTGGAGTTCAAGGTCGATCTCACGTTGAACTCGGGAGTGCAGATTCGCAGCCAGGCCTTCGACAGGCCGACCGAAGTTGCGGGCAAAATGATTCCCGCCGGCCGCGTCCACGGCTACCAGGTGGAAATCGACCCTTCGGATCGGGCCTGGACCGCGGGCATCTACGACGAAGGCCGCCGCGGCTGGCTCAACGACCTGGCCAATAACGAGCCGGCCCGCAAGGCCTTCAAACAGGGCGATTGGAACAAGCTGCGGGTCGAGTGCCGCGGCGACTCGATCAAGACCTGGCTCAACGGCGTGCCGGCCGCCGACTTGCACGACGACATGACCCCCAAGGGTTTCATCGCCCTGCAAGTCCATGGCGTCGGCGCGCGCACCGAACCCTTGGAAGTCCGCTGGCGCAACATCCGCATCGCCGAAGTGGAATAGGCGGCACGTTGCGTGGCACTGGCAACTTGCCATGCGTGGCACTGGCATCTTGCCAGTGCGGCGACATGCCGCCCGCGCGCGGTTTGACAACCCGCGCACGACGCTCGTAAAATGCCGCGCTCGGCACCTGTAGCCGGCCTCTGTGGGGCCGGTTGATTGCGGCGATGGCCGGGCTCACGGACCCCGGCGACAGCTCTGCACGGACAATCTTGAATGGCGAAGGCGACTTATAAAGACTCGGGCGTCGATCTCGAGGTCTATCGCCAGTCGATGGCGCGGCTGCCCAAGCTGTTGCATCGCACCTACAGCCCGCGCGTCATTCCCAACGACGGCGGCTTCGCCGGGCTGTTCCAGCTCGACTTTTCCAGCGCCCTGTTCGCCCGCCGCTACGAGGAGCCGGTGCTGGTGTCGTGTACCGACGGCGTCGGCACGAAGCTCAAGGTGGCCTCGCTGGCGGGCGCGCACCGCACGGTGGGTATCGACCTGGTGGCAATGAGCGTCAACGACGCGATCTGCTGTGGGGCCGAGCCGCTGTTCTTCCTCGATTACGTGGCCATGTCGCACGACGATCCGGCCTTGCTCGAGCAAATCGTCGAAGGCGTGTCGGCCGGCTGCCTCGACGCCGACTGCGCGCTGTTGGGCGGCGAGACGGCGATCATGTCCGACCTCTACGCCCGCGGCGATTACGACCTGGCCGGGTTCTGCGTGGGCGTGGTGGAAAAGAAAAAGCTGATCGACGGCCAGTCGATTTCGCCCGGCGACGTGCTGGTGGGCGTCGCCTCCAGCGGCCTGCACTCGAACGGCTTCAGCCTGGCCCGCAAGGTCGTCTTCGAGATCGCCGGCTTACGGGCCGAAGACCCGGCCGCCGACCTGGGCTGCTCGGTTGCCGAAGCGCTGCTCGAGCCCACGCGGATCTACGTCCGCGCCGTGCGCCGCGTGCTCGGCTATTACAAGGTGAAGAAAGTCGTGCACGGCATCGCCCACGTCACCGGCGGAGGGCTGCACGAAAACCTCGCGCGGGTTCTGCCCGAGGGCATTCGGGCCACGATCGATCGCGGCAGTTGGACCGTGCCCGGCGTGTTTCGCTGGATCGAGCGGCTGGGCGAAGTCGACCCCGACGAAATGGACCGCGTGTTCAACATGGGCATCGGCCTGGTGCTGGTCATCAGCCCCCACTACGCCGAGAGCATCCGCAGCCAACTGGCCGACGCGGGCCACGAGAGCTGGACGATCGGCCGCGTGCTGGCCGGCAAGCGCGGCGTCGCCTGGTCGTGATCGCGGCCGTGCGTCAACGACCGGTGCAGCGCCCGCGCGCGTCCCCTCGCCCCTTGCGGGAGAGGGACCGCTTGCCGAAGGCAAGCAGGGTGAGGGGTAGGCGCTTCTCAAGCAGCCGACTCCACTCGCAGCGTCGCCCCCTCACCCTGCTCGCCGGCACGAGCCGCCGAGTGGTCCCTCTCTCACGAGGGCCAAGGGATAAGCGCAGACTCACCCGTCCACTCGGCGGTACAGACCCAGGTTCTGCTCGGCCAGGGTTTTGAGGAACACGTCGAGCGGGCTGCCCGGGAAGCCGGCGCCGATGCCGATCGTGTACAGGCTGATGCGGCGGGTCTTGTTGGCGGCCGTGATGGCGGCCACGATGTCCACGGGCGCCGGAATCTTGCCGCCGTGCGGTGCGCCGTCGGAGAGGAAGTAAATCGCCTCGGTGTCGAATCCGAAGGCCGCCTCCAGGGCGTCGTAGCTGGCCGTGTTGAGCTGCGTGCCTTGCGAATTCACGTAGCGAGTCGCCAGTTGCTTCCAATGGTCGGTCGCCGGAACCAGCTCGCGCTGCCAGAGGCTGACCCCGCTGTTGAAGACCACGATGCTGAAATGGGCATGGTCGGGCAGGCCCGCGATCGACTTGATCAGTTCGCGCTTGGCGGCCACGATGCGCGGCCCCGTCATGCTCCCCGAGGTGTCGAGCACGAACACCATCCGCTCGGCGAAGATCGGCAGGCCATAGTAGTCGCCCGAGGTGCTCTTCGAGCTGCGATAGGCGACCTGCACGTGCCGCGACGGGTATTCGAAAGTGTCCTTGACCATTGCCCACCAGCGCTGCCAGGCGGCGGTTTCCATGCCGAAAATCTGGTCCGTGACTTCGGCCAGGTGCTCGACGGCATCGGCCTGCGCCTCGCCCTCGATCTGCGGCATGATTTCGATCAAGGCGCCGACCGCATCGCGGGTGGTAATCTTCGTCAGGGCGTGGACCACGGCCCGGCGAAGGCCGAAGTTGTCGGCAAAGAGCTTCGTCTTCGCCAGTCCCAAAAGCGGCACCACGTCCATTGGCTGATGATCCTCGGCCAGCTCGTCGGCCAGGCCCAGAGTCACGCCGAGGCCGTTCTTCGTCGTGGCCATCTTGTCGAACAACTCGGCCGTGTCGCGCTGGGCGCTGGGCAACTTGGCCGACAGCAGGATCGCCAGCAGCGGCGCCGCCGCCTCGCCGTCGTCGCGCCGCGTCACGGCCCGGCCGGCCAACTGCACCAGCGTGTCGCAGACCTCCTGGCTCGAGGTCATCTTGATCAGCGCCGCCAGGGCCGCCTCGCGCACCTCGCTCGATTCGTCGGGCAGGGTGTTGAGCAGCAGCTTCGTGGTTTCGGCCAGCGGATACTCGCTGAGCCCCTCGATCGCTTCGAGCCGCTGCGCCGGGTCCTTGCGGTGCAATTGCGAAATCAGCTTCCGCTTGGCGTTCTGGAATTCTTCGAGTTGATCGACCGCCGGCGAACGCGTCACCAGCACGGCAACCGCCACGACCGCCAACAATAGATACGAGCCGAACCGTCGCACGCGTCGCTCCTTGCGCCCAATGCGGAAGCTCTTTCGACGGCCGAGCCTCCGCGGCAAAGGCAAAACTGTTCTATTATTGTCGCGCGCGGCGCCGCGGGCTGTCAAATCGTCGGGGCGGCTGCGGGCCACATCGGCATGCTCAGAACCGCCCGACCACTCGCGGCGCACCGGCGGCCATTCGCCGCCAAAGCAGGCGCAACTGCTCGCGGCCCTCTTTGGCGGGCAGCTCGCCGCGATCGAAGGCGGCGCGCGAGTACAACTCGGCGATCGCGCGGGCTTCGGCGGCAATCGCCGGGTTGTGCCTGGCCACGTTGCGGGCCAGCTCGTGCGGCGTCTGGTCCGGATGCCGCGGACAGCCGTGCTCGCGCGACCAGGCCTCGAAGGCCTCGAAGCTGTAGCGCACCAGCTCTTCCAGCGTGGCCTGCTGGTCCGCGCCGCTGGCAAACGGATCGGCGTAGCTCGAAAACGGCGTGGGCGGCAATTCAAGCTCGATTCGCGGATCGTCTGCCGCGGCCGGCACCCGCCGCTTCGTGCCCCACAAGCCAGCGAACAGATCACCAAAGGCGGTCAGAATCTCGCGCAAGGCCGCCAGCAACTCGGCACGCGTGCGCCACAAACCCACCGCCACGACGACGATCACCACGCCATAAAAAATCCACTTCGGATATTCCTTCAACCACGCGACGAGTTTTCCGGCCGATTCCAATTCGTCGACTGGCGGAGGCGGCAACTCAGTTTCGCCCGGCAGCAGCCGCGTTCGTTCGGCCGGTTTCTCGTTGTTCGCGTCATCCGATCGCTGCTGTTCTTGATCTTGTTCCGCCCTCTGGCGCTCCCGTGGCGGTGACCGCTCGGAAGATGCCTGCGGTTGTTCGTTGCTCTCGCCCGTTCTTGGCTGCTTTGCCGAAACGGATTCGGGCTTTCCCCCCTCGGTCGCGTCCGAGCGTGGCGGCGTGCCGGGCTTTTCTCGCGATCGCTCGCTGCCGGCTCGTCGTCTGGCATCTGATGCGTCGCGGCGCGGATCGCTGGAAGAGGACTGCCTGCCGTCCTTGTCTTGGGCCGAGCCGGACGAGTTCCCCTTCGATTCGTCGCCTTGTTGCTTCTCGCCGGATGCTTGCGCTTTCGCATCACTCGATTGTCGGCTGCCGCCGCGGTCATCGCTTTCGTGGCCGCCTTCGCCCTGCGGCGGTGCATCGGTCCTTTCGCTCCCGCCCGAGCCTCTTGCGTCTTGCCGGCCGGTGGGATCGCTCTGCGGCGCCGCATTCGGGTCGTCGTCGTCGGCGCCTTCACTGCGGACGGGCGCGTGGTGCGAGCTTGACGAGTCCGGCGAGCCGACGCTGAACGGCAATTCGGAGATCGCATACTCCGCGTCGGGCCGCGGCAGCAACGCGGCCAGCACGAGCAACAGGGCGATTACCATCGCGCCGGTGGTGAGCCAAAGATTGGCCATCAGCGTCGGCATCTCGATCCGCCGCTGCCGCAAATAGCGGCGCAGCCCGAGAAAGCTGGTCGTCAGCAGCAACCCAAGGCCGGCGGCTACGTAGATCGCCAGCAGCCAGAAGGCATAGCGCCGTCCGGCCACGTCCGCGGCCGGGATGAACCATTGTCCAATGCCGAACAAGGGCAGTGCCGCCAGCGAAAAATAAACGACCCACACGCCCGGCGCGTGCGGCCGTCGCGACTTCTCGACGTAGCGCTGCCACCAGCCGGCCGGCACTTCGCGCGAAGTCGTGCCCTCCAGCCGGGCCGCGGCCCGCGTCGTGAGCGGCAAGTCGGCCCGCGCCTTTTTCCGACGTTTCTTGTCGCCGCTGGCCGTGACAGGCCCGCTCGGCGGCTCCGCTTCGGCCGGCGCGGGTCGTTTTTCGAGCCCGGCGATTTGCAGCAGGCCCTCGCCCGAGGCGTCTTCCGCGTCGTCGATCACCGTGCAGTCCCAGGTGAGGCGGTGCGCGCACCACCAGATCAGGCCGATGAGCCCCCAGTTGATCAGCCAGCCGAATTGGTCGACCCAGTTGCCTTGAATCTCGATGAACCGCGACGAGGCGATGCCCACCGGAATGGCCAGGGCGATGCCGAACACGATGGCCCGTTCATAACCCTCTTCGATCGAGATCCGCCCGATCAGCACGGCTGCGAACACGAAGCAGGCCATCACCCAGTGCAGCCGGCCGACGAACTGCCCCTGGTAAAACACCTCGAGCAAGAAGAACACCAGGCTACCGACCAGCGCCATGATCAGCGCCGGGCTGATGGCGATCACCACGTAGTCGGCCAGGGTCTGGTGGAGGCGTTTGGCCATCGGTTGTTTCGAAAGCAAAGTTCGACGGCGGGTCCTGCCAGGCCGCAAGCGTTCGCTACGTCGAGCGGTCCGCGCGATTGGTTGACGATGACTTCTAATGCAGCACGTAGCGCCGGCAGACGGTTGCCAGCGAGGCTTCCTCCTTGAGGTGCAACGCCTCGATCCGCTCGGACAGCAGCGTGCCGGCGGCCTCGGCGTAGTCGCGATCTTCGAACATGTTCAGTATCGCGGTCACGGCAAACCCGCGGCGGCGCAGATTGCCCAGCGCCGCGGCCGCCCGCGGCGTGACCCGCGTCAGGATCACGACCACGGTCGCGTCGCGCGGCAGCCGGCTGGAAGTCTCTTGCAGCAGGTCTTCCAGCTCCAGCCCATCGGTCAGCTCGGTGCGGGCCAGCGTTTCCAGGATGCGCATCAACTGCTCGGCGCCGCGGCGGGTTTCCACGACCACCGGCCGCAGGCGGTCGCTGGTCGCCAGCATGCCGGCGGCTTGCTGCGCCGCGCTGCGGGTGCGCAGGTCGAAATCCCAGCCTTCCTGGCGAATGCGATCGGCGGCGTCGCGGGCATTGGTGACCAGCCCGATCTGCTGGCCCATCTGAAAGACCGCGTTGGCCAACGACGAGGCGGCCTTGACGGCCAGCTCCGAGCGGTAGGGTTCGTGGCGGGCTTCGAACGAGTCGCGATGAAAGTCGAGCACGACGGTCGCGCCGGCCACGGTCGACGGCTCGTAGATCTTGCTGTGCAGCGTGCCGGTGCGGGCCGTGGCCCGCCAATGGATGCGGTTGAGCGGGTCGCCGGCCTCGTACCGCCGCACGCCGGAAATCCGCGTCGGGTCTTCGAACAGCCGGTAGCTCATCTTCACTTCGCCGATCGGGCGGCGCGAAGCGATATCGAACCCGGCCAGCGCCTCGACCTGCGGAAACACCAGCAGGAAGTGCGGCGCCGTGGCCACGCGATAGCGGCGGTGCAGTCCGAACAAGTCGCCCGTCTCGAGCACCAGCGGCCCGATCTGGTAGTAGCCGCGGCGGTTGCATTCGAGCTGGTAGTTGAGCGTCTTGCGGCCGCGGCGGCGAAACATCGCCAGTTGCAGCCGCCGCCCGCGGACCCGCAGGCTCGGCGGATCGTAGATCAGGGCGTGCCGCGGCAGCAGGTCTTCGACCAGCAGCCAGGCCACCGGCAGCGCGCCCTCGTTTTCGATCGTGATCACCACGGCCACGATCTGACCGATGTTGGCCGTCAGCCGGTTGCATTCGCGTCGGGCCGTGAGATGTTCACTCCACGAGCGGGCCAGAAACCGGCTCAAGATCATCACGCCCAAAAGCGCGTACATGGCATAGGCCAACAGTCCCAGCCGCAAGGCCAGGGCCAGAGCCAGCAACGCCAATGCGCCCAGGAACCATTTCATACCGCACGGGCTTCGGAGGTCATGGTGGGAACCGGGATTTCGCTCAAGATTTCGTCGACCACCGCGGCGCCGGTCACTTTGCGCAATCGGCTCTCGGGCCGCACGATCAAGCGATGCGTGAGCACGGCCGGCGCCACCCGCTTCACGTCGTCGGGCAGGACGAAGTTGCGCCCAGGATGGCGGCCATTGCCTGGCCCGTGCGAAACAAGGCCAGCGAGGCCCGCGGGCTGGCGCCCAGGGCCAGGTCGTCGTGGTCGCGCGTCTCGTGAACGATCTGCATCAGGTAGCGTCGCACCTTCTCGTCGACGTGCACCTCGCGCACGGCCCGCTGGCAGGCCACGATTTCCCCGGCGGTCGTGACGGCCTGCAGCTTGTCGAGCGGGTGCGACTTTTCGAGCATGTCGAGCATCTTCAGCTCCTGCTCCATGCTCGGATAGCCGAGGCTGAAGCGGACCAGAAAGCGATCGAGCTGGGCCTCGGGCAGGGGGAACGTCCCTTCGTGGTCGACCGGGTTTTGCGTGCCGATCACCAGGAAGGGAGGCTCCAGCACGTGGGTCGTGCCGTCGACCGACACGCGGGCCTCGGCCATGGCTTCGAGCAAGGCCGCCTGGGTCCGCGGCGTGGTGCGATTGATTTCGTCAGCCAGCACGATCTGGGCGAAGATCGGCCCCGGGCGGAATTCGAAGTTGGTCGTCTTGGGATTGAAGATCGACGCGCCCGTCACGTCGGTGGGCAGCAGGTCGGGCGTGCACTGGATGCGTTTGAACGAGCAGGCCACGCTGGCGGCCAGGGCCCGGGCGAGCATGGTCTTGGCCACGCCGGGGACGTCTTCGAGCAGGATGTGGCCTTCGCAGAACCAGGAGACGAGCGACAGCACGATTTGCGATCGCTTGCCGACGACGACGTTTTCGACGTTGCCAATGATTTTTTTAGCAACCGCCGCAACTTCGGCCATGGTCCAGCCTCGCTCCCCAGTCCGACGAAACCCGCGCACCACCGGAACTTCATGCTAACCACCCGCCGCGGGGTTTGCCATTCTGGCACCGAGGTCTGCCCAGAGCGCGCTTCTCTGGCGCTTGGCGCGTCACCTACAGCCCACGGCCTACAGCCTTCAGCCTTCCTTCTTCAGCTTCGGCGTGAGCACGAGCCGCACTTTCGTGCCCACCGGCGGCACGCGCTCGGTGTTGGCCTGGAACAGGAGCTCTTCGTTGGCCTGGCTGCTTTCGACTGGCAGGTCGAGCATGGCGGTGGGGAAGTTCGAGACGCAGATGAAGTCGCCCGCCTCGGCCATGTAGGATTTCTGGCCGGTTGCCGGGTCTTCCCAAAAACCGCTGCCGGCGAACACCCAGGGGTATTCCAGCGTTTTGCCGGTCCGGTTATTGCGGACCCAATCCTGGGCTCGTTCACGGTGAACGACGCCGTGTTTGTCGGTCCAGATCACGGTGATCTCGATCTCGGTGCCGCTGGCCGGCTTGTAGCTGGGCTGGAACTGCGAGGGAGAGCCGGGCTCGGCCCCCACCGCCAACAGGGCCGCGTGAACCACGTGGGCCTTGGCATCCACCGCCACGATCGATTCGTGCTCTTTGGTCCCCCGCGGGCAGGCGAACATCTCCAACTGGCCTTCGCGCAAACAGACGACCCCATCGACCACGACCCGCTTGTTTTTCGGGTCGATCCACACGTCCGCGTCGGGCATCAGCCGGCGCATGCCGGGCGGATCCTTGGCCGGGCGGCGACTGGAAGGGGCCGATGTGGTCTGGGCGGTGGCTGCATCGGCTTTGGCCGGGTCCGCAGCCGGCTTATCCGCAGAGGTCTTGTCGGCCGGCGCGTCATCGGCGAGCCCCGTCGGGGCAAATCCTGGCACACCAGCCAGGTTCGACAGTAAGACAATCGCTACCGCCGCGAGGGCCAAGGGGCTCGAAAGATCGAAGCTTCGCATGGCAGCGCTCGCAGATTACTTGGAGATGGAAAAAATCGGCCTTGGGGACAAGATCATCGGGCCTCAGATTGTTAAGATACCCGGCACCGCGATTTCGATGCAACCGCCGGCGCACCCGACAGCGGCGAAAGCGGCGCCAAAGGATGGTTGAGCGCTGGCGCCCAAATGGATTTTTCGTGACGAGCCCCATCGAGGATTCATGTCCGCGACAACGACCGCAGCCAGACCACCCCGAGTCTTACGCAAACGTCGATCATCTTCGCTCGGACCGGGCGGCGGCTGGTCGAGCACGGCTCCCCCAGAGGTCGCCAGCGAATACGCCGGCGACCCGAAGCGCGGTTGGATCGCCTGGCGGCGGCACCTGGCAGCCCGCAAGCTGCCCCCCATCGCCAGGCTGATCGGCGGGTCGGGCCCGCCCGCGCTGTGGGCGCTGCCCTGGGACCTCGATTTGGAAGCGGCAAGCCGCCGGGTGCGTCTCGCCTGGCGTTTGGCAGCCTCCGGCAGCCGGCCCACCGCGGCCGTTCGCGCCGTTGAAGAGTGGCTGGCTCGCTCGGCGCCGGAGCCGGTAGTTCGAGCCTCGTCCAATGGCGGCGCGACAGCCGATATCGCCGAAGCCGTCGTGCTGGCGCCATCGAACCACGACAGGTTGCCGCTGGCCCTAGAGGCGCTCGCGTGGGCCGCGGCGCTGCCGCGGCTGGCGGCCTTGTTGCCCGGCGAACTGTGGTGGCGCCTGGCGAACCGGCTCATCGCCATCGCCCGGCAGCGGCCCGAAACGATCGGCGAGCCGCTGTCTCGGCAGATTCTGACCGCTGAGCTGCCCTTGACGCTCGCATATCTGCTCGGCGAGCTGGAAGCGGCGCGCGGGCTGGCCCGAACGGGCCGCCAGGCGCTGTCCGAGGGCCTGCGCGAGGTGGTCGACGAGAAGGGCCTCGTGCACCCGCCGCAACTCCCGATCCTGCGGCCGCTCGTGGCCACCTGGACACGATCTCAAACGCTCGCCGCGGCGCTGGAGCTTCGCCTCGGCCCCAGCGAGCGCAAGCGATTCCGCCGCTGCCTCGAGCAGGCTTTGCGGCTCACGCGGGCCGACGGGCGACCCGCGTTTGCCCCGCTGGCCGCTCGTCGCGATGACCCGTGGTGGATCGAGGCCGCGGTGCGGCTGGCCGACGACCGCGGCGCGACCAAGGTGCTCGCCCGGCTCGTCGAGAAGGGTCTGAGCCGCGCTCGCACGGGCCGACAAAAACGGCGAGTGTGGCCCTCCCTGGAAAATGAAGGGGCCTCGCTGGCCGTGCTGCGGTCGAATTGGCTGTCGAATGCGCCGCGGATGGCCGTGGTTTATGACGAAGTCGTGCGCACGGAGCTGAGCGTGGCGCGACCTGCTTGTGGGCCGGCTCGTGGGAGGTCGAAGTCCGCGTGGACGGGCACGTGCTGCCGCCGGTGCGGCAATGGGAGCAGGTGTGCTGGGAATCGGACGATGACATCGATTACCTCGAACTCGTGCTCAAGCTGGCCGACGAAGTGACCGTCGAGCGGCACATCGCGCTGGCGCGAAACGACAATGTGCTGGTGCTGGCCGACGCCGTGCTGGGCATCGGCGAGGGCCGGATCGAGTATCGCGGGTCGATCGTGCTGGGCGGCGCCGCGACGTTCCTGCCCGAGACCGAAACGCGCGAAGGCGCGCTCGTCGTCGGTCGGCGCCCGCGGGCGCGGGTCTTGCCGCTGGCGCTGGGCGAGTGGCGGCGGCGCCGTCGCGTGGGAAGTTGGAGGCCACGGCCGCGGGGCTGGAACTCGCGCAATCGGCCGACGGCCAGACGCTGTTCGCGCCGCTGTTGGTCGATCTCGACCCGGGACGGTTGCGGCGCGAGGCGACCTGGCGCCAGTTGACCGTCGGCCAAAAACGCCAGATCGTGCCCGGCGACGTGGCGGTTGGCTATCGGGCCCAGGCCGGCGACTCGCAGTGGCTCCTCTACCGTTCGCTGGCCGAGCCCGACATCCGCACCGTGCTGGCCACGAACTTGATGCACGAGTTTCTGCTCGGCCGCTTGCAGACCGACGGCCTGGTGAAGACGCTCGTGGAGATCGAATAGGAAAGGCCAGAGGCGGGAGGCCGGAGAAACGAGCCCCAAGCGTGCCACTCAACCCCGTTAATCGTGGCATATTCCGGGTGGCACTGGCATCTTGCCAGTGCAGCACATACGGGTGCGTAGGGTGCCACCGCGGGCTCGTCGAGCAACGGCTTGCGGACGCGTCTTATTCGCTAACCGTCCATCGCGAGCCATGAGCGATCTCGATCGCCGAATCGCCGATAACCTCGCCCGTGTGCGCGGCCAGATTGCCGAGGCGGCGCGACGCAGCGGCCGCGCCGCCGAGGCCGTGCGGCTGGTCGCCGTGACCAAGTACGCCAGCGACGACGCCACCCGGGCGCTGGTGGCGGCGGGTGGCCTCGATTTGGGCGAAAGCCGACCGCAGTCACTATGGCAGAAAGCCGCGGCGCTGGCTGGCCTGCCGATCCGCTGGCACTTCATCGGGCACTTGCAGCGGAACAAAGTGCGGCGGACGCTGCCGCTGCTCTCGCTCATTCACTCGATCGACAGTCCGCGGCTGCTGGGAGCCGTCGACGAGGAGGCCTCCGCGCTGGGCCGCACCGTCGACGTGCTGCTGGAAGTCAACATCTCGGGCGATGCGGCCAAGACGGGCCTGGCGGTGGATGACGTCGCGCCCCTGGTGCAGACGGCCCGCGACTACCCCCACGTTTCGATTCGCGGACTGATGGCCATGGCCAGTCTTGAAGGAGCCGCGGCCGCGGCGCGGCGCGATTTCGCGGCGCTGCGGATGCTGCGCGATCGGCTGAACACCGACGCGCCGCCGGGCGTGGCCCTCGATGAGCTGTCGATGGGCATGAGCGACGACTTCGAGATCGCGATCGAAGAAGGCGCGACGATCGTCCGTGTCGGCTCCGCGCTGTTCGAGGGCGCCGAAACATGATCGCGCTGGAGCCTCACGCCGAGGGGACCATCGTGCCGGTCAAAGCCCACGCGGCGGCGCGGCGCAATGCCATCCACGCCGGCAGCGACGGCGCGTTGCACGTATCGGTCACGACCGCCCCGGAAAAAGGCAAAGCCAACAAGGCGATCATCGCGCTGCTGGCCACGGCGCTTGCCCTGCGCAAGAGCCAGGTCGAGCTCGTCGCCGGGGCAACGTCATCCAACAAGCGGTTTCTCATCCGCGGGCTCGATGTCGAGGCGCTGAAAGTCCGGCTGGAAAATGTCCTGGCAATCGACTCATGATGTCCGCGTGACGGGTCGAACGTCGCCGAAGCCGCGCGAATGACGATCGGCCGGCCTTCGCCCCTGCCGTTCACTCCTCGAAGCGGATTTCGAGAATCTCGAAGCTCATCGTCCCCTTGGGCACGGGTATCTCGACCTTGTCCCCCTTTTTCTTGCCCATCAATCCCTGGGCCAGTGGGCTGGTGACCAGGATCTTGCCGGCGTCGTAGTCTTCTTCGCCGGCGCCGACCAGGACGAAAATCTCCTCGTCGCCGAAGTCGAGATCCTTGACCACCACCGTGGCGCCGAACACGACCTCGTCCTTGGGCAGCTTCGAGGGGTCGACCAGCGCCGCTCGCGCCAGCTTGTCGCGCAGCAGGTTGATCTTGGCCTGCAGCATGCCTTGCGACTCGCGGGCACCGTGGTACTCGGCGTTCTCGCTCAGGTCGCCTTCGCTGCGGGCCGCCGCGACGCGGGCCACGATGGCCGGCATTTCGACGCCCTCCAGATGGTCCAGCTCGGCCTTGATCTTTTCATAGCCCGTGCGGGTCATGGGGATGAGATCGGACATGGCTGCGAATCTCGCAAATCGATCGAGGTGCAAAAAAACGCGGTCTCCCGACTCCGGAGACCGCTCGTACGCTATTGTTGCCAACGGGGGGCCGACTGTAAACGCTCGTGGACCAGCCGCTCTACCGCTTGCCGCCGGGGGTGCGATCCTCGGGCAGGTAGATCAGCCGCCCACAGTTGCGGCAGAAGATGGCCAGCGCCATGCTCAGCTCGGCCATATTGTTGGGCGTGAGCTGTTGATAGCAGCCGCCGCAGAACTCTCCCTGCACTTCGGCCATGGCGTCTTCGTGCTTGGAGTTGACGACGCGCTGGTAGCTCTCGCGGAAATCGGCGGGAAGTTGCGCTTCGGCGGCCCGCAACTCGGCCTCCAGCCGCTTGAGGTCCGAATCGAGGATGCCCGCCTGGTCGCGAACGGCCTGCTGGGCCTTGGCGAACTCCTCTTTCGAGGCGGCGATTTTCTGCTGCTGCTCGGCGACCTGGGCGGCCAGCTCGTCGATTTTTTCCAGCGATTCGAGTATCTCGTCGGCCAACACGCTGCCGGCCATCTGGTCGGCCGCGATCTGTTCCTTCAGTGCCTGGTACTCGCGATTGCTGGTGGCGGCGTTGAGCTTGGCCTTGAGATTCGTGATCTTTTCCTCGCCGCTTTTGAGCAGCAATTGCTTCTGGTCGCTGCGCATGCGGGCCGCCTTGTGATCGGCCTGCAGTTTGCTCAGCTCGTCGGCCAGGCGCGCGAGATTGGCTTCGCGGGCCTTGATCTGCTTGGGGCCGCGGTCGCGGCGCTTGCGCACGTCCGATAATTGCCGATGGATGCGGTGCAACTCGCGGAGCGCTGCGGCAGTGACGGCCATGTCAAACACTCACGGTTTTTTTGGAAAAGACCCAGCGGCCCTCGTTCCGGCCTGCGCACAATCGCCGAAGCGATTGTCGCATTGACGTTGACGGCGCCGCCCGCGCTGGTGCGCCAGGCGGGGGGCGACGCACTGTATTGTAGAGAACGCCGGGCGAAAAAAAGCCGCTCGCCACGTGGGCGAGCGGCTCGGGTGCGCCAATCTCCGGAAAATGTCAGCCGGCCAGGCCGCTCAAGAATCCTTCCAACTGCTGGCTGCGCACGGGGTGTTGCAGCTTGCGGACGGCCTTGGCCTCGATCTGGCGGACGCGCTCGCGCGTGACTTTGAAAATCCGGCCCACCTCTTCCAAGGTGTACGTGTAGCCGTCGCCCAGGCCGTACCGCAGGCGAATGATCTCCCGCTCACGATACGTCAACGTCTTCAACAGCCCCTCGATCTTGTCCTTGAGCATCGCGTGGCTGGCGCTGGTCAGCGGGCTGAGCGTTCCCGCGTCCTCGATGAACTCGCCGAAGCTGCAATCCTCGCTCTCGCCGACCGGCCGGTCCAGGCTCACCGGGTGGCGCCCGATGTTCAAGACCCGGCGCGTCTCCTCGACGCTGATCTCGGCCGCCCGGGCCGTCTCTTCGGTCGTCGGCTCGCGACCCAGCTCCTGCAACAACTGCTTCGACACGTTGCGCAGCCGCGACAACACGTCGATCATGTGCACGGGAATGCGGATGGTGCGGGCCTGGTCGGCGATGGCGCGGGTAATCGCCTGGCGAATCCACCACGTGGCGTACGTCGAAAACTTGTAGCCCCGGCGATACTCGAACTTGTCGACCGCCCGCATCAGGCCCGTGTTGCCCTCCTGGATCAGATCCAGAAAGCTCAAGCCGCGGTTCCGATATTTCTTGGCGATCGAGACGACCAGCCGCAGGTTGCCGCTGGAGAGCTGGCGCTTGACCTGTTCGTAGTCGTAGTATTGACGCTCGATCGTCTCGCAGCGCTTGCGCAGACTGGCGGGACTTTCCAGCGTGGTGAGCATCAGGTCGCGCAGCTCGCGGCGCAGGTTGGCCCGTTCGTCCTTGGCCAGCGGATCGTCGCCGAGCCGGGCCAGCCGATCGCGCAGGGCGTCCATGCGGCGCGACATTTCCTTGAGCTGGCGAACCATCGGCTGCACGCGGCGGGTCCGCAGGCTGAGCTCTTCGACCAGCGTCAGATTCTTGCGCCGCCGGCGGCAGAAGCGCTTCCGCGCTGCGGCGACCTCGGCCGGATCGGTGCTCTTTCGGATCAGCTTCTTGAAGTCTTCGCGGTTTGCCGCCAGCAGGTGCTCGAGCGTCCGCAGGTTGTGCGGCATGCGGGCCATGATCTGCTCTTTGGTCAGCCGCTCGGTCAGCGAGACCTTGATCGTGCGGTCGAAGGGGAGCGTACCCTTGTGCACTTCGGCCAACGTGCGGATCGTCGACTGCATCGTGTAATTGCAGCCCAGCACGGTGCGGCGGAAGCGCTTACGGGTAACCTCGATCTTCTTGGCCAGACCAATCTCCTCGCTGCGCGACAGCAGCGGGATCTCGGCCATCTGCGTGAGATACATCCGAATCGGGTCGTCGCTGGGCCGGGGCAGATCCTTGGCGGGGATGCCGGCAGGGCCGCTTCGACTTCGATTGGCGCTTCGTCGACGACGCGGGCGCGCCGTTGGCCGCCCCATCAGCCGGCGGCGCTTCGTTGACCAGCTCGATGCCCAGCTCGTCGAGCGCAATCAGCAGGCAGTCGAGCTTTTCGGGATTGACGGCCTCGTCGGGAAGGTAGTCGTTGACCTGGTCGTAGGTGAGATAGCCTTGGCTCTTGCCTTTGGCGACGAGTTGATCAAGATCGGTATTCAAGTGGTCCACCTGTCAAATCCTCCTGGGCACTCCGGCGAGAGGGCCCTTTGACATGAGATGGATCGCTTCATCCGCAGCTGGCTTCGTGCTCGCCGCGGGGCGATCGGCCGGCCCGCGGGCATCTTCACCCATCCGTGGGATCGGAAATGCCGTGGCGGGCCCGTTCGGCTTGCTGTTGTTGTTGCCGGCGATGCAGTTGTTCGAGCTCCAACAGCACGGCCAACTCTTCCTCCTCGGCGAGTTGCCGGTCCTTGAGGGCCTGGGTGCGCCCTCGCATCCGCTCGTCGGCCAGCCGGCGCTCGAAGCCGGCCAGCACGTCTCGCAATCGCAGCTCGGCGTCGGTCGCGGCCTTGCGGCGGCCGCTCTCGTCCAGCTCGACCAGCAAGTTTTTAACCACTGGGTCGTCAATCTCCAATAACAGTCGCTCGAAGCCCGGCAGAATTCCCGCCGACCAACAGCGCCCGCATTCCACAAACACGCGCCGGCACTCGTCGACGGCAAACTGCGCAGGCTGAACGACGCTTGCAACCTGTTCCATCAACGCCGGGAGATGCAGCACGATCTCCAACAATTCGCGCTCCAGCGGATCGATCGCCCCGCGCACGCTAGCATCGGCCGCCTCGGTCCGCGGCCTGCGCGGGCGGCCGTCTTGCGCCGCTGCGCAGTCATCAGCTCGCGCACCTGTTCGGCCGGTACGCGAAACGCGCACCGACAAGCCGTGCAGGAACCGGTCGATCCGCAAGCGATCCGCCGCATCCGAATCGTCGCGCAGCCGCGGCGCCTGCGCGATCGTGCCCACCAGCTCCTCGAGCGCCACGCTGGCGCGGTGCGTGTCGCGCGCGATGTCGATGCCAGCGGTCGCCGTGCGAAACGCGTGCTCCAGGGCATCGGGCGCCGCGGCCACCAGCGCCGCGAACGCCTCCGCGCCGTGCTCGGCCAGAAACTCGGCCGGGTCCATGTCGTCGGGCAGCGTGAGCACGCGCAGGTCGACGTTGCCGGCCACGAACAGCTCGAGCACCTCGCGAGGCCCGGCGGCGGCCCGCCTCGTCGCCATCGAGCACCAGCACGACCTTCACTCGGTCGGCGAAGCGCCGCAGCAATTGCACGTGCTCGGCGCCCAGGGCCGTGCCCAGCACTGCCACGGTGTTCTCAAAGCCCGCCTGGTGCGCCGCGATGCAGTCGGTGTAGCCCTCGACTACCAGCGCCGTGCCGGTCTTGCGAATCGGATCGCGGGCCAGATTGAGGGCATAGAGCAGCTTGCTTTTGGCAAACAGGGGCGTTTCCGGCGAATTGACGTATTTCGCCGCGTCCCCCGTTTGCTCGCCGGGCATCACGCGGCCGCCCAGGCCCACGGCCCGCCCCTGGGAGTCGAAGATGGGAAACAGCAACCGGCCGCGGAAGCGGTCGTAGTAACCCGGGCCTTGCTTGCGGCGGCCGACCAGCCCCACGCGCTCGAGCATGCCGGCCGTGTACGGAGTGCCCGAGGCCGCGGGCGACGAGCCAGCTCCAATCGTCGGGGGCGACGCCAAGCTGAAAGCGGCCGATACTTTCGGGGCTGACGTGGCGATCGGCCAGATACTCGCGGCGCGGCGGCCGCATCGCCGCCGGCGAGCCGCTGGTGGTACTGTTCGATGCCCCAGGCCATGGCCTGGTACAGCGTGCGTTTCTCGTCTGCCGGAGCCGTCGACGGGCCGCTTGCCGGCTGCAAGCGGATGTTGGCTCGATCGGCGAGCATGGCCAGGGCCTGAGGGAATTCGACCCCCTCCATCTTCATGATGAAGCTGAAGATGTCGCCGCCGATGTCGCAGACCCAGCACTTGAACGACTGGCGTTCAGGGTTGACCTGCAGGCTGGGGCGCGTGTCGTCGTGCCAGGGGCACAGCGCCTTGAAGCCGCGGCCTTCGCGTGCAAGGCCAGGTAGTTGCCGACCAGGTCGACGATGTCGATCGCGGCCTTGACGCGCTCCTTCAACTCGTAGGACGCCGCCGACGACACGATCGCAACCCTCCGTTGGTTCTGGATCGGGCCGGCTCGGCGGCCCGACAGCCCCATTATACCGGGCCGGTTTTTCACCCAGCAAGCAGCATTAAGCGGCCACTTCCGCCAGGCCCCGCGCTTCCGCCCCCGGCCACAACTGGCAAACCGAGCAAAGATGCCGTAGCATCCCAATGGATCCATCGGGCGTTCCCACGCAGGGACGGCTCGGCCGACCGGCGCGTTGAATCGCGACCGGCGGACTCGTGCTCGTGTGCGAGGCAGTTTCCCTTGGCTGGCGTGTTGCCGAAGTCGAAGTTCTTTCCGCCCGCCGAGCTGGCCGAGCCGGAAGGCATCGTGCTGTTCGGCGGCCGATTGAACTGCGAGTGGCTGCTCGACGCCTATGGTCACGGGATTTTTCCGTGGCCGATTTTCGAAGGGGCCGACGTGGTCGTGTGGTGGTCGCCCGACCCGCGGGCGATTTTCGAGTTGGACCGCTTTCGACGTTCGCGACGGCTGTTGCGCACCTGTCGCAGCGGGCGTTTCGAGGTCACCTGCGACCGCGACTTTGCCGGCGTGATCCAGGGCTGCGCCACCGCCGGCGACCGGCCGCACAACACCTGGCTGACCCCGCGGATGATCGAGGCCTACATCGAACTGCATGCGGCCGGACATGCCCACAGCATCGAGGTGTGGCACGAAGGCCGGCTGGCCGGGGGAACCTACGGCGTGACGCTCGGCGGGCTCTATGCCGGGGAGTCGATGTTCTACCGGGTCCGCGATGCGTCGAAGGTGGCCCTGGTGTATCTGGTCAACCACTTGCAACGGCGCGGGTACACGTTGTTCGATATCCAGCAACGCACGCCCCACACGGCCCGCTTGGGGGCCAGCGAGATTCGCCGTAGTGAATACTTGGCGCGGCTGGCCCGGGCCGTGCGGCAGGAAGTGACCTTTGGCGCCCGGCTGGAAGACTTGCGGGGCTGAATCGCCGCGACAGTGGGGCACCAGGCCGCCCCCTTGCCCGCATGGGCTGGCCGGCCAGGCGAGCGTCCGCGCGCGGGGGACCGGGGCGGGGGGGCTGTCGCCTGCCGCGCTCGTTGGCGGCCGATCTCGAGCGGCCGCCAGCCGGGCGAGTCATGGGGGCTTTTGCGCCGCCGAGCAACCCCGGCGGAGCAGCCGGGGGGCTTTTTCCAAACTTTCCTTGACAACCTAGTGCAATCGTAGATAATGGGCTTCGTGCAAAGGGCTTGCGCAGCAATGGAGGCGGTTTCCTGCCAATCTAGCTGCTAGCGGAACATTGGCAGCCGCATTGCGATTCATCTCCTCTCTTAGCTTTCCTTATTCGGGAGCGTAGTCATGAAACGATCGCGGGCGTTCACTCTAGTGGAATTGCTGGTGGTGATAGCCATCATCGGCGTCCTCGTAGCGCTGTTGCTGCCCGCCATTCAGGCGGCGCGCGAAGCGGCTCGACGTTCAGCTTGTACGAACAACCTGAAACAGTTTGGCTTGGCGCTGAACAACTATGCCTCCGCGCTCAATACGTTTCCGCCAGGCGCCCTGACCAAAGCATTGGCCAACCCGCCCAATTACGCCGACATGCTGCAAACGATTTATGCCAGCCCCTGTTCAATGATGCTGCCGTACTTCGAGGAAGAAGGTCTCAAGGGGATTTACGACTTCCAAAACGATTGGCAGCACCAGGACTATCGGGTCATCGCCAAGGTGATTCCGGTCTTCATGTGTCCCTCGAATTCGGGGGACAATCCGATTAGCGACGTGCTGTTGAGCAATCTCTTCAGGACGACTGGCGGTGGCCCCGGCAGCGCTGGCTATATGTATACCCAATACGGTGGCACGACCTACGCCTTCTGCAAGGGAGTGACGGACGCATATTGCGCGTTTCCCTTTACCCCGCCGGGAACGATAATGAATTATCCGCCCTATATCTCCGAGCGCGGCATGTTTGACGTGAACTGGGGCATGCCCATTCGCAAGATCACCGACGGTTTGAGCAAGACGATTGCCGTTGGCGACGCCGCCTACGGTCCGGCCTGGCAGGTCTCCGACCCGGCGGTGAACGGCGGCAATCGCACCCATGTTGCCGCTCCCGACATGACCGGTGAACTGCGGGTGGCCGAGGCTTCCTGGGCTGTCAGCCAGGTGCCCTATACCATGGTGGCCGCTCTGGGATTGCACACCGGCAACAACATGGCCTGCACGTTGGAGCCCATCAACAAGTGGCCGGTCACCGAAGCGTGCGTGAATACGGGCGTCGTGTCTCCCCCGAAGACGGCTTGCGCGAAAGGGCTACCAAGTGCCGTGGGCACGCTCGGCTATAGTTCGGCGGGCGGCCCGCACTATGCCTGCAACTACCGCAGCGACCATGCTGGCGGCGCGAACTTTCTGTTCGGTGATGGCTCGGTTCACTTCCTCCAAGACAACATCGACATGTTGCTCTATCAGCAATTGTCGACGGCGATGGGTGCCGAGGCCGTCGTGATTCCGGATCAATGATCGTCGTGAGTCGCCGTGGCGGCTCGCGGCCGCCCCGAGATATCGCAACTCACCGCTCCGGCAAGTGTGACTTGCCGGAGCGGTTGTCGTTTCTATCCCATGCTCCTAACCCAGTATGGGGGATCGCTTCGGCGATCACTTGGGCTGCGCCTGCCAATGACCAAAGAGGCCAAGCGGCATGCGCCGCCCCTGAATCCACCCGGGTTGGCTTTGCGATTTTTGCCGCGGACGACCTCGAACGCGGCGGCACGGCCGCGCTGTTGAATCGCGCTCGGACGCCGGACGCTGATTTCGGCCGGACAAATGCCTTTCAAATGCCGCGGCCTGACTCTAGAATGGATTTTGTTGAACAGGGGCTTGAGCAGGGATTCTTCCCAGGCAAGGACTTTCATGAACGAACGATCGAAGCGTCCCCGGGCCTTTACGTTAGTCGAGCTGTTGGTCGTGATCGCGATCATCGGCGTGCTGGTTGCGCTGTTGCTGCCCGCCATTCAATCCGCGCGCGAGGCCGCGCGGCGCTCGTCATGTCAAAATAATTTGAAGCAGTTCGGCTTGGCGCTGAACAGCTATCATGACGCGCGCCAAACGTTTCCACCCGGCGGCGTCAGCAAGATTGGCGATCCCGGCAAGATCTACTGCAGCCCGCACGCCATGCTGCTGCCGTACTTCGAGGAAGCGGGTTTGGACGCCATTTACGACAAGAGCAAAGACTGGCAGCATCAGGATCCCAGGGTGGCCGCGAGGGTGATCCCGGTCTTCGTCTGCCCCTCGTCATCCGGCGACAATCCGGTCTTCGACCCATTGCTGATCAACATCTTCGTCACGGCGGTAATGAACGGTTACCAAGGCTTGGGCGCCACGAACTACGCGTTTTGCAAGGGCGTGACCGATGCCTGGTGCTTTCCGGCGTTCACGCCACCGGGCACGACCATCAATTATCCGCCGTATATTTCCGAACGGGGCATGTTCGACTTCAACTGGGCCATGACCATTCCCAAAGTAACCGACGGCACTAGCAGGACGATTGCTCTGGGCGATGCCGCCAGCGGCGCGAACTGGCCGGTCATCGATACGTGCTCGACCGGCGTTGGCCAAAATGACGAGAGCGTGCGAACACATGCCGCCGGCCTCGACAGCTCGGGCACGTTGCGCGTGGCATACCAGGCTTGGCTTGCCTCAGAGCCCTCGTTCACGACGATCGCCGCGACCGGACTGCACCTGGGCAGCAACATGGCTTGCACGTTGGAGCCGATCAACAGGAACCCGGTTACCGAAGGATGCGCCAATAATATGAAATTGACGGGGACCGGTTCCTGCAACAAATCCCTGCCCAGCGCCGCGGGCACTGCCCTGCCTGTATCCAAAGGCGGGTATCACCTGACCCCCAACTACCGCAGCGATCACAGCGGAGGCGCGAACTTCCTGTTCGCCGATGGTTCGGTCCATTTCCTAAAAGAAAACATCGAGATGCTCGTCTATCAAAGACTGTCCACGGCCATGGGCAGCGACGCGGAAGTCATTCCGGAGTAGCTCGACCGATTGTTTCAAGCCGCCGGGCGCGCCGGGGCGCTCCGCTGGCAGCCTCCGGCGAATCGGACCCCGCACGGCTATTCCGCGGCGTCGCGGTTCTCAATAGTTCGACCCCTCGGCGGGCGCGAGACTTGCCGCCCCCGGCGAGTCGGATAGCATAGTTGCGGCGAATCTTCGTTCCTTCGCGCCGCAAGAGCCCGCACGTCTGCCATGAAAATCCGCTCCACGACCATTCTGAGCGTGCGCCACAAGGGCCGGGTGGCCATCGGCGGCGACGGCCAGGTGACGCTCGGCAACACCGTCATGAAGGCCGACGCGATGAAAATCCGCCGGCTGCTTGAAGGCAAGGTCATCACCGGTTTCGCCGGCAGCAGCGCCGACGCCTTCGCCCTGTTGGAGCGTTTCGAAGCCAAGCTGCAGGACTTTCCCGGCAACGTGACCCGGGCCGCCACGGAGCTGGCCAAGGATTGGCGAACCGACCGGGCGCTGCGGCGGCTGGAGGCCCTGTTGGCGGTCGTCGACGCGCGCACACCCTGCTGGTCACCGGCACCGGCGACGTCATTCAGCCGACCGACGGCGTGCTGGGAATCGGCTCGGGCGGCAACTTCGCGGTGGCCGCGGCCCGGGCCCTGATCGCGCCACAGCGAGCTGGACGCGGCCACGATCGTGCGTCGCGGCGCTGGAAATCGCCGCCGCGATCGACGTCTTACACCAACGCCAACATTGCCGTCGAGGAGATGCCGTGCGCGACCTGACGCCGCGCGAGATCGTTGCCGAGCTCGACCGCCACATCGTCGGCCAGCACGAAGCCAAGCGGGCCGTCGCCATCGCCGTGCGCAATCGCTGGCGCCGCCAGCAGCTTCCGAGCGAAATGGCCGGCGAGATCGCGCCGAAGAACATCCTGATGATCGGCCCCACCGGCGTGGGCAAGACCGAGATCGCCCGCCGGCTGGCACGGCTCACCGGGGCGCCGTTCATCAAGGTCGAGGCCACGAAGTACACCGAGGTGGGCTACTACGGCCGCGACGTCGAGAGCATGATCCGCGAGCTGGTCGAAAACGGAATCGGCGCTGGTCCGCGAGGCCGAGCGGCAGAACGTCGAGCCCGAGGCCCGCGCCGCGTCGAGCGCCGCCTGGTCGACCTGCTCGTGCCGGCGCCGGTCGCCTTCGACGCCGGGGCCGACTCGCCCCAATCGCCCGAGCGCTACGAACGCACGCGCGAAAAGATGCGGGCCATGCTCCAAGCCGGCGAAATGGACGACCGCAAGGTGGAAATCACGACCGAACAGAAATCGCCGCCGATGATGCTCTCGGGAATGGGGCTGGAACAAACCGATATCGACCTGCAGGGGATGTTCGAAAAGATTCTGCCCAAGCAGACCGTCCGCCGCGAAATGACCGTGGCCGAAGCTCGCCGCGTGCTGTTCGAGCAGGAGTGCGACGCGCTGGTGAACACCGAAAAACTGCACTCCCAGGCCATCGATCTGGCCGAGAACCTGGGCATCGTGTTCATCGACGAGATCGACAAGGTCATCGCGAGCGACGCGCACGGCGCCGACGTTTCGCGACAAGGCGTGCAGCGCGACCTGCTGCCGATCGTCGAGGGGACGACCGTGCAGACGAAGTACGGCTACGTGCGCACCGATCACGTGTTGTTCGTGGCCGCCGGCGCGTTCCACCGCAACAAGCCGAGCGAATTGATGCCCGAGCTGCAGGGCCGCTTTCCGATTCGCGTCGAGCTGGAGGCGTTGACCCGCGACGATTTCGTGCGCATCCTGACCGAGCCCGACGGCGCCCTGACCAAGCAATACCGTGCCCTGCTGGGCACCGAGGGGGTCGAGCTGGTGTTCGAGCCCGAGGCCGTCGAGGCGCTGGCCGAATACGCTTTTCAAGTCAACCAGTCGAGCCAGAACATCGGCGCCCGGCGACTGTACACCATCATGGAACGATTGCTGGAAGAGCTGAGCTTCGAGGCGCCGGACATGCACATGGGCCGGGTGAACGTCAACGCCGCCTACGTGAACGAGCGGCTGCAAAAGCTGGCGCAGGACGAGGATTTGAGCAAGTTCATCCTCTGACGCGGCAACGCGGTGCCCCCCGGGCCACGACGTCACCCGCCCGCCGGGCGATCGACCCTCGCCCGGCTCACGTCGCTGCCAGCCGGCGGGCCAGTTCGTCAACCAGCGATTGGTAGCGCTCCCCGCGGCCCACGAATTCGAAACGGCGCGCCGTGCCGGCGCCCGCCGCGATCGTGACGTCGACGCGCTCCGGGGGCAGGCATTCGGGAAAGCGGTCGGCCCATTCGACGAACACCACGTTCGGCGGCGCGAAGTATTCTTCGACTCCCAACTGCAGGAACTCGTCGCTGTCGCGAAGCCGATAGGTGTCGAGGTGGTAGATCGGCCGGCCGCCGCGATACTCGTGCACCAGCACGAACGTCGGGCTGACCACGTCGCGACGATCCACCCCCAAAGCCGCTGCGATGCCCTGCACCAGCCTCGTCTTGCCGGCACCCAGCGGGCCAATCAAGCCAACGACGCCCCCCTCGGCCAGCACGGCGGCCAGCGCGCGGCCGAGCCGCTCGGTGTCCCCCTCGTCGGCCGCCTGCCAAGTTAGCGTGCCTTGGGCCATCGCCCACACCTCAATGTTCGAATCCGCGCGGCACGAGCGGCCGCCGCCCGGCGGCGTCGCGCTGCCACAAGCCCTGTTCGGGCACGAAATGGCCGATGGCCGTCAGTCCGCATGCCAGGGGCTGCTCGGCCAGCATCCGCTCGGCGTCGGCCGGCGGCACGGCCAGGATCAACTCGAAATCCTCGCCATCGCCCAGGGCGTGATCAAGGGGCCTGGAACCGTCCGCCCTGCGCAACTCGACGGCCGCTTCGGCCAGCGGAACGCGGTCCAATTCGACGACCGCGCCGCAGCCACTCTCCTGGGTCAGGTGCCACAAATCGAGCGATAGCCCATCGCTGCAGTCGATCCCGGCGTGCAGCTCGTAGCGGCCGGCCAGCAGCAGGGCTTCCTCGACGCGCGGCTCGAAGTCGAAATGGCGGCCAAGGATGCTGCCGCCGAAACAGCCGCTGACGACGATCGCGTCGCCTGCTTGCGCCGGCGCGGGTGAGCACGCCCTTGGAGGTCGGCCTGCCGGCTAGCGTGATGCTGGCGACCAGCGGTCCGTCCCAACTGTTCGTGTCGCCGCCGGCGATGGCCACGTCGTAGCGCTCGGCCAGCGGAATCAGCCCTTCGAAGAACTCCCGGGCCAGCTCCAGGGCCCCGTGTCGCGGCAGCGCCAACGCCACGAGCGCCGCCACCGGCTGGGCAGCCATCGCCGCGATGTCGCTCAAGTTGACCGCCAGGGCTTTGCGACCCACCTGGCGTGGCGTGGCGCGGTCGAGCTGGAAGTCGACGCCCTCGGTGAGCATGTCGACGGTGAGCACGCAATCCCGTCCCGCCAGCCGTATGACGGCCGCATCATCGCCGGCCGGCAGCGCCAGGTTGCGATGCGGCGGCAATCGCCCGCGCAGCCATTTGACGAATTCGAGTTCCATTGCGCCAAGAGAATCGGGGACGGCGGCATCTCAGCCGGCACGGCGTCGCCGGCCACCCCGATTGTATCCGGCGGGAGTGGAGTCTGGCATGCCAAGCCACCCGCCGCTTCACCGTGACCTTCGTTCCGACCCACCGCCCACAGCCTTCAGCCCACAGCCTAATCCCTACCGCCGTATACCGACCGACAGCTTGCCGTAATACGTGGCTTCGTTGCGGAGGATCAGGAACTTGACGCCGGGTTGCGCGACGAACTCCGGGTGCTTGAGCACGTAGTTGACGTTTTCCAGCGAAATCGTCTCGAAGATGTGCATGCCCAGCAGGATGTCGCCGCGGCGAATCCCGTCGCGGAAGGCCGGGCTGTCATTGCGCACCGCGGTGACCAGCAATCCGCCGCGGTATTGCTTCTGGTAGCCCTTCAACTGCGACGCCGCCACGGGCTCGAGCCGCAGGCCCAGCGTGTCCCAGATGCGGTCGGTGAGCCGTTTCGGCGCCGAGGCCAGCACCAGTTTGCTCGTCACCGATTCCTTGTCGCGCTCGATGACCACCTCGATTTCGTCCCCCGCCTCGCGGCCCAGCAGGGCCCGCTCGATGTCGAGCGGTCTGGCGACCGGGCTGTCGTCGACCGTCGTGACGATGTCGCCCGGCTGCAGACCGCACTTGCCGGCCGGGCTGTCGGCATCGACTTTCTCGACGACGCACGCCCCGGGTTTATCCTCCGATGGCCGGGCCACGATGCCGTGGAACGTGGCGTGTTCGGCGCTCATCAACTCGGCCGCTACTTCCATCACCATGTCGACCGGAATCGCGAAGCCGATGCCCTGCGCGTTGGCCCGCACGGCCACGTTGATGCCGATCATCTCGCCGTCGATGTTCATCAGCGGGCCGCCGGAGTTGCCGGGGTTGATGCTGGCGTCGGTCTGGATCAGGTCGCGGTAGTTTTGCGAATCGCTGACCTGCACGGCGCGGTGCAGCTCGCTGATGATGCCGCGCGTCACGGTGTGCTCGTAGCCGTAGGCATTGCCAATGGCCACCACGGGCTCGCCGATCATCAGGTCGTCCGACGTGCCGATGTGAATCACCGGCAGTTTGCGGCCGGCATCGATCTTGATGATTGCCAGGTCCGTCTTCGAGTCGTGGGCCACGCGGTTGGCCACCACGGTCTCCTTGTTCTTGCCGTTGGCCAGCGTGACCTCGATCTTTTTCACGCCATCGATGACGTGATGGTTGGTCAGGATGTACCCGCGAGGGTCGATGATCACGCCCGTGCCCATGCCATTGACGTTTTGCGTCTCGCCGCGGCGGTAGTTCTCGTCGGCGGGCGTGAGCGTCTTTTGGCCGTGAATATTGACGATCGACTCGCGGGCCTGTTGCACGAGCTTGACCGTGGCCGTGTAACGAAGCTCCGAGGCGCGCAGCGCGCGCGGCGCCGTGGCGAAAACGCCAAGGACGGCCACGACCAGGCACCAGGCCAGCAGGGGTCGGGTCGGCAGGCGGGCGGCGCGGTAGGCCATGGCAGGCGGGCGAGCGTGAGGCTGGGCCGACGTGGGGCGTCGGAAGTGGCTGGTCTGCCGCCGGTTGGGACGAACTGCTTCGGCCACATGGGGCGGTGGCTGGGCGGCACGAAAGCTAAATCGGCGCCAGTCGCGAAGGGCCATAAGCGCCGCGGAACCAGCCGGAATAGGCGTCCCATTTTCCCACGACGCGAACCGCCGCCGAATTGCCCAAGATGACACGCCCCAGCCAGGGCGATGGGCCGAGGGCCATACGGTCGGCATGACCGCCAGGCTTTTGCCAGCTTGCGCGGTTTAACGGACCCACGCCCCGCATCAGGGCCGCTCGGTTTCGCCCGGCGATGCGACATCGGCCGGCTTGCGTTGAAACACGAGCACGAGCAACTGCAGAACCAGGAAGAGGGCCAGCCCACCCAACAGCGCGTACGGCCAAAACCGCGTGTTGGGCATCCCCAATTGTTCGGCCACCGAGACCACGACCACCAGCCCCAGCGCAAACACCAGGATGCCGCAGCCGAGCGACGTCATCAGTCCCTTGAACGTCCCCTCCTCGCTATGGTCCTCGTAGTACAACTCGATCGTCCGCCCCTTGTGCAGGCTGCGATCGATCGTGTCGGCCAACTCGATGCTTCGCGCCGCGTCGACCCAGGTCGGTGCGACGGCCGCGCCCGCGATCGCCAGGGCCAATTGATCGAGCGTCGCCACGGCCGGATCCCAGGCCTCGAACGTCTGGCTCCGCCGCTGGTCGCCGGCCATCATTTCGATCTTCCACGGCCCATTGGCCGATGCGACCTCGACGGTCGCGCGGCCATCGCTGCCCACCAGCGCAATCTTCGCCCCGGGGGTCGCGGCCGGCACGACCGTCCACCGTGCGGCCACGCCCGTGGGCCCCGACATCTGCACGCCAAGGTTGGCGTAGGCGCGCTCGCCGCTGCCGCCGGCCATCGCGCCCAGACGCGTCATGTCGCCCGCGATCCGTCGCAGCACGTCGACGTCGCGGGCAAAGCTGGCCAGCACCACTTCGCGGCTCGGCTCGGCGACGTGCCGCTCCACGTGCACCTGCTCGACTTTGCCGATCGGAGAGTCCGCGCCCGATGCGACAAGGGCCGCCAGCGCCTCGACGGCCGGGTGATTGCGCTCGGCCAGCGCCGGCAAGAGCAGGCTGCCCGTTTCACGGCGGATCATATCGAGCTCGTAGTACACCAGCATCGAATCGAGCAGGGGATGTGAAGCGAGCACCGGCACGCCGGTCTGCGTGAACTTCCGAAGCTGCTCGGCACGCACGTCCTCGTTGCCTCGGGCCACGACCACCGCGTCGACAAACGTCGAATCCAGCAGCGCTTCCCACGTTTCGAGCATGCGCACGCGGCCGGGGGGCCAGAGGCCGAGCCTGAGCCCCTCGGCGGCCTCGATTTCGGCGGCGCCGACGATCTCGAATCCACGATGACTTCCCGCGGCCCGCGCCAGCTCCGGCGTCTCAGCGTCGGCGCCCAGAAAGGCGATGCGCACGATGGAATCTGGCTGGCTCATATCCCAAGTATATCGCCCGAGGCGCCGAGGGCCGTTGATTATCCGCCGCGGGGCGGTGGCGACCTGGCGCGTCACCCGCCCGGCTGGACGACCTTCATCAGGGCCTCGACGAAGAAGAAGTCGCCCCACATCACCGATTCGTCGACGCCCAGGCCTTTGGCCGTGTGGTAGACGCCGTGCTTCAAGATCCCTTCCCAGCCGGGCGTTGACGAGGCGAGATAATCGCTGGTGCACAAGGCGTCGAGCATGGCCAGCGCGGTGTCGCGGTACGCGGCGGCCCGGTCGAGCGAATCGGTTTGCCGTTCCAAGTCCAACAGGCCGCTGGCCGCGATCGCGGCGGCCGAGGTGTCTTTCTGCGGACCCCAGGGGAGCGGCGCCGACAGGTCGGCGTCGAAGTCCCAGTACGGCACGCGGTCGTTGGGCAGGTGCGTCAGCCAGAAGTCGGCGTTGCGCTCGGCAACGGCCAGAAACTCGCGTTGGCCCGTCAGGGCGTACGACCTGGCTGAACCCGTACAGCGACCAGGCCAGCCCGCGGGCCCAGCGGCTGTCGCCGCGCAGGCCCTGGTGCGTCGACTGCTTGAGGAATTGGCCCGTGTTGGGATCGAACATCCCCTCGTGGGCCGTCGAGCCGTCGGCGCGCACCAGCGTGTCGCGCGTGGTGCGGCAATGGGCCACGGCGATGCGCGCAGCAGCGCTCGTCGCCCGTCTCGCGGGCGGCGTAAAAGATGATCGGCACGTTCATCATGATGTCGATGAACAGCGATTCGGGACCGATGAACGAGCAGAGATACTGGCCCTTCTCTTGAAACCGCATGCGCCAGCGTGCGGCCGGCCTGCACGAGCACGTCGTGCAGCTGCGGGTCGCCGGTCAGCTCGTACCAGGGCCGATAGGTGTTCAGAAAGATGAAGCCCAGGTCGTGGACGTTGCGGTCGTGCTGGCGATGTTCGAGCAATCGGCGATAGTGCTCGGCCCGCTCCCGCCACGCGGCATCGCCGGTGCGGCGGAAGAACTGCCACATCATGCCGGCGAAAAACCCGCCGGTCCAATCGGTCCACAGCTCGCCGTCGTGGTGCCAGACACCGCCTTGGGTATAGATCGGAAAGTAGTCGCCGCTGCGCTCGATCGTGGCCGCCACCTGCGAGGCGGCGAAATCGAGCGCCCGCCCATACGTCTCCAAGCGTTGATCGTGCATGGCACTCCGCAATCTTCGTATCGCATTCCAGGACGTCGTCAACGGCCTAACGAGCGGTCCATCGTACCGGCTCGACCGCGCGGCTCAAAGAGTCCCCGGCGGTAGCGTCCAGGCAGCCGTCGACCGCGGGCCGCGTGGCGACTATCCTGGCGGGCGTAGCTTGTCGTCATCGACTCGCCGCCGTGCAACCAGGCGCCATGGCCGAATCTCCCAAATACGAACCGCTGTTGCACGTCGTGCTCTACCACCCGGAGATTCCCCACAACACCGGCAGCGTGGGCCGCACGTGCGTGGCGGCCGGGGCCAAACTGTGGCTCGTGCGACCGCTGGGCTTTCGGCTCGACGACTATTACCTGCGCCGCGCCGGGCTCGACTATTGGCAACATCTCGAGTGGGAGGCGGTCGACGACTGGCATGCGCTTGCCCGGCGGCTGGGGGTCGAGCAGGCCTGGTTTTTCACCAAGACGGCCGCGCGCGATTACGCCGAAGTGCGATTCGCGCGGGGCGACGTGCTGGTGTTCGGCAACGAATCGCAAGGATTGCCCGACGAGCTGCTCGAAGCCGACCGCCAGCGAGCGCTGCGGATTCCCATTCGTCCGGCGGCGCGGAGCTTGAACCTATCGAACGCCGTGGGGATCGCCGTCTTCGAAGCCCTGCGCCAGTGGCGTTGAGCCCGCTTACGGCTTGCGAGCCGTCGTTTGGGCCGAGAAATCGCCGGCGTCGACGATCACCAGCCGCTTGGGATCGATGTACTTTCGCAGCACGGCGACGACTTGCGCCGGCGTGGCCGCGGCGATCTTCGCTTCCACTTCGGCGTCGTAGGCCATCGTGCGGTCGAGATACAGGTCGTCGGCCAACATGGCGGCCAGGGCCGCGTCGCTGGATCGCGTCACCTGCTGCTGTTGCAGGTAGCCCTGCTTGGCTCGGGCCAACTCCTCGGGCGTGACCCCGTCAGCCAACAGCCGCGCCAACTCCTCGGCAATCGCCGTGTTGACCTTCTGGATGTTGTCCGGGTTGCAGATGGCGTTGATGGTCAGGCTCGTGCGCGGATCGAGCGCGTCGGATGAAATGAACGAGCCGACGCCGTACGACAGGCCTTCCTTCTGACGCACGCGGTCGCCCAGCCGCGACGAAAGCGAGCCGCCCCCGAATACGAAGTTGCCAATCACCAGTGACGGATAATCCGGGTCCGTGTCCTTCATCGGAAACACCAGCCCGGCAATGTACACCGCGTTGGCCTTGTCGGGCGTGACGATCTGCTGCGTTCCGCCGGAAATGCCCGGGAACACCTTGCGCGGGATGCGTTCGTACGGCTCCTTGGTCGTCCAGCCGGTAAACGCTTGGCGCAGTACGTTGAGATTCTCGGCCAGGTCGAAATCTCCGACGATGGCCAGCTCGCCCGTCCGCGAGCCGAGGTAATCTTCGTACAGCTTGCGAACCTTCGCGTCGGTCGCGGCCGTGTAACGCTCGACGTCTTCCTCGATCGTCGGCGTGTACTGCACGTCGTCCTTGTCGTAGGGCGACAGCGTGCGGCGAACGCGGGTGATCGCCAGGCTCGCCGGGTCGGTCAGTTGTTCTTCGAAGCCCGACAGCCGTTGCCGCCGCAAGACCTCGAACTCGCCGTCGGGCAGCGTCGGCTCGCGCAGAACCTGCTGCAAGATCTTGAGCACCGCCGGCAGGTTGCGCGCTTCGTCTCCAGCGAGAAGGTCACCGTGCCCACGTCGCCCGAGGCGGAAAGCCGGGCCTTGTTCTTGTCGAGCTCGTCCTGGATCTGCTGCCGCGTGAGATGCTTCGTGCCGCGCAGCATCAATTGGGGCAGCAGGGTCGCGGCCGCGTTTTGGCCCTTGAGCGTCTCGGGCGTGCCGTAGCGAAGCACGAGCCGCAAGTGGACCGACTCGCCGCGCGTCTTTTTCGGCAGCAGGGCCACCTTGATGCCCTCGGGCAGGTTCGTGCGCTGCGTGCGGGCGTCGATATTGGCCGGCGAAGTGTCGAAGGCCTCGCCGCTGGCGACGTCCTCGCGCCCCTTGTAGCCATCGAGCAGCTTGGCCAGCGGCGGCGTCTCGGGAATGTCGACCTTCTCCGACTTGTCAGTGGGAAGGAACATGCCCAGCGTGCGGTTGTTGCGCCGCAGGTATTCCTTGGCGACCCGTTGCACGTCGGCGGGCGTGACTTTTTCGATCTGGTCGCGGTGCAGGAAGTAGAGCCGCCAGTCTCCCTGCGAGGCCCAGTCGCTCAACTGCACGGCGATGCGGCTGGTGTCGGCCGCGGCCAGCTCGCGGGCCTTCAGAATTTGTAGCTTGGCGCGCTCCACCTCGCCTTCGGAAAACGGGCTGTTGCCGGCCGATTCGGTGACGTCGAGCAGGATGTCGCGGGCCGCGTCGAGCGAGTCGCCCTTGCGGACTTCGGCCTCGACTTCGAACACGCCGGGGTCGTGCCAGTTCGAGGCGCTGGCCGCCACGTCGGTGGCGATCTTCGATTCGACCAGCGCCTTGTAAAGCCGGCCCGACGGGGCCACGCCCAGGATGTTCGCCAGCACGTCGAGGGCCGCGTTGTCGGCATGGCCGCCGGAGGGAATGTGGTAGGCCGCCGCCACCAGCCCCAGGTCGCCGACGCGCCGCAACAGCACCGTGCGCTCGCCGTCCTGCGGCGGCTCCTCGGTGTAGGTCTTGTCGAGCTTGCGCGAGGGCTTGGGGATCTTGCCGAAATGCTTCTCGACCAGGGCCATCGCCTTGGCCGGGTCGAACTTGCCCGCAATCACCAGCATGCAATTATCGGGCTGGTAATACTTGCGATAGAACTGCTGCAGCTTGTTGATCGGCACGCGCTCGATGTCGGTGCGGTTGCCGATCGTCGATTTTCCGTAGTTGTGCCAGTCAAAGGCCGCGGCCATGATCCGCTGGTTGAGCAGGTTGCTGGGGGAGTTTTCGCCGCGCTCGAACTCGTTGCGCACGACCGTCATTTCCGAGAGCAGATCTTCCTGCTTGACGAAGCTGTTGACGAGGCGGTCGGCTTCCAGGTCGAGCGCGAAGTTGAGGTTGTCCTCGCTGGCCGGCAGGGTCTCGAAGTAGTTCGTGCGGTCGACCCACGTGCTGCCGTTGAAGCGGGCGCCCTGCTCTTGCAGCGCCTTGGGAATCAGCGGGTGCGCCGGCGTGCCCTTGAACACCATGTGCTCGAGCAGGTGGGCCATGCCCGTCTCGCCGTAGCCTTCATGGCGCGAGCCCACCAGCACCGTCAGGTTGACCGTCACCGTCGGCTTCGAATCGTCGGGATACAACAGCACCAGCAGGCCGTTGTCGAGCCGGTATTCCGTGATGCCTTCGATCGTCTGCACCTTGGTCGCCGCGGCATGGGCCGCCGTGGCCGCGACGGCGAGCGAAAGACACACGACCGCCAGAACGCCATAGGTGGTCAGCCTGACACGTGAACATTCCATGATCATGAATTCCTGAAAACCAGAAGAGCGGGGATGACGCACGAAATCGGCCGCTGCGATCCATCGGATGCTTGGGACGGGCCGAATGTGGGATTATACGAATTTGGCCCCGCCGGCGACACCGCGCGCGCCGATTTCTTGGCGGCCAGGGCGGCTGCCCGCGAGCCGATCGGGCGCGGCCGCGCTGGATTTGACCGGCCGCGCCTCGTCAAGTTAGAATCAGCGGCGATTCGCTACCATCGGAACAGGCATTTCTCCGTAGCGAGCCGAGATGATGAACCTCACGCTCGTGATGCTGCTGGCTTGCGCCGCCCCGCCCGATGTGCCGACGCGCCAGGCGACGGGTGCGCTCGTCGATGCCGCCGGGCGCCCGATCGCCGGGGCGGAGGTCATCGTCTCCAGCGAGCCCGATTTCAAGCGCTTGCGTCGCGTGTTGTGGCTCGGGTCGCACTATCCCGAATCGGCCTTGCGCCGCGACCAACCAGCGGTGGCAGTCGCCGGGCAAACCGACGCGGCCGGTCGCTTCCAGATTCCCTTGCCGGCCGACTTCGCCGCCTGCCGCTTCCCCGATCCGCTGGTGCTGTGGGTCGTCGCGGATGACCAATTGCGGGCCGTCCGGCGGCTGCCGCGGCTGGCGGTGTCGCTCGACGGGCCGCTGGCAGTCGACACGACCGGTACGCGCGCGGCCGTTGTCGAAATCACCACGCCCGAGGGCGACCCGTTGGGCGAGGCCTCCGTGGCACCGGCAATCGTTTCCGGCCAAGAGCTGCCAAGAGAGCTCGCCGGCCGCTTTGCCGTCCACTGCGATACGCGCGGCCGGGCAACGCTGGCGGGCATTAGCCTTGACGTCGTCGACGAAATCGCGGTCGAGTCGCCGCGATTCGGCCAGCAGCGAATCCGCGTTCAGAAAAGTGCCGCTCCGGCCATCGCCACCGCGCGGCTGGCGCCGGTTGGCTCGCTGGCCGGCCGGCTGGCTGCCGACGTCGAACTTTCGGGCCTGCGGATCGTGGCCGTCAGCGAAGCCGGCGGCTATGCCGATTCGGGAGCTCGCGGCAGCGCCAGCGCGGTCTGCGACCGCGATGGCCATTTCGACTTCGGGCCGATTGTCGCCGGACTGGTGGCGCTCGACATCAATTGGCAGAGTCGGCCTGATCTGGCAATCCGAGTATTTCCGCCGCTGAATCTCGTCGTCGAGCCCAACGAGCGGGCCCAGCCGACGATCGAGCTCGGAGCGGCGGTCCGCCTGATCGGCGTGATCCAAGAGAAGAACGGCGGCGCGAAAGTCGGCGGCGTGCAGCTCACCGTGTCCGGATTCGATCGCACCGCGACGTCGGCCGCCGACGGCACCTTCCGGGGCTGCCTGCAAGCCGACATGGATTATGCCTACGCCTTTCCCCGCACCTTGCCCCTTCCGCTGGTGTTGGCCAGAGCCGACGACATCGGAAAAGATCGCGGCCCCGGCGCCGAGGAGGTGCGGTTCGAGCCGATCGAGGTCATCCGCGGACGCCGGCTCGCCGGGCGCGTCGTCGACGAACAGGGCGCCGGCACGGTCGCTTGGGTCGAGGGCCGCTGGAACAGCACCGAGGGTTACAACGAGACCTCGTTTGCCCGCAGCGATCGCCAGGGCCGTTTCGTGCTCGAAGGCGTGCATCCCGACGCCACGATCCGGGTCAAAGCCCGCAGCCGTGACGCGGCCAGCGGCGACGTGACCGTGAACGACCTCGCAGCGCCGCTGCTGATCAAGCTCGCGCGGGTCAACACCGCGCCGCCCTTGACGGGCCGAGTGGTCGACACGACCGGACGCGGCATCGCGGGCGCCCGCATCGAGGTCGAGTCTCAAACCGTCGTCGATCCAAATGACGAAGATGCGATGGTTTTCGAGGGCGGCTTGTGGGACGGCGACGATCGGCTGGTGACGGCTGGCGACGGCTCATTCGTCACTTCGGGTCGGATGTTGGACGACACCGAATATCGTTTCGTCGCCCGCACGATCGGCTATCTGCCCCAAACGTCGGCCTGGGTTCGTCCCAAGCCGGGCAGCGCGGACCTCGGCCAGATCGTCTTGCGGCGCGTGGCCAGCGTCCAAGGCCGGGTCGTCGACACGGCCGGCCACGGCGTCGCAGGCGCTACGGTGCGCCAGTCAGGTGATGGCCCGCTCGCGACGCGAACCACGACCGGCCCGGACGGGCGTTTTCGATTTCCAGGCGTCGTCGAAGGGCCGGCGGCGCTGTTGGTGGAACGACGCGGCTATCGCACGACCGGCATGCTCGTCGAAGCCGGCGGCCCCGATGCGCAGCTCGTGCTCCGCGGCGCCGGCGATCCGCCGCCGCCGCCCATGAAGCGGAATCTCGATCTGCCGCTGCCGCCCGACGCGATGCGCGAGCTGGTCGAGCGGCTGGCCAGTCCGTATCTCGACGCCAAGGGCGAAAAGCTCGACGAGCGCGTGCAAACCGGCTGGCAGATGCGCATTCGGCTCCACGGCTTCGACGCGCTGGCCGAAGCCCAGAAGGCCGGCGCCGCCGACACGGCGCTCAAGATGTTCGCCGTTGAAGGCGCAGCGCCGCGACGACGCCGATCGGGCCTTGAAAGTGATCGAAAGCATTCCCGAGGATGGCGAGCGCGCGAGGGCGTATGCCGAGCTGGCCGGCGGGGCGCTGCGCACGAAGAGCACGGCGCGACGACTCGAAGTGCTAGGCCAGGCGCTTTCCGCGATCCGCGCCATCAAGGACCCGAATCAGCGCATCTACCAGCTCGCCGAGGTCGCCGGCGCGATGATCGAACTGGGCGCTCGCAAGGAGGCCGGCAAGCTGCTGGCCGACGAGCGGCCTGCCGTCGAAGCCGTAGGCCTTTCGGTGCGCGGCCAGGGGCAGTGCCGCCTGCACTATGCCAAGCCGCTGGCCCGGGTCGATCTGCCCGCCGCGCTGGAAATCCTGGGCACCAGCCGCCTGGAAGATCAGGAAGCCAACGGCGGCAAGTGGCACTTCGTATTCGAGCGCACGTATCGCGAGCTCGCCGAAGTTCTGGCCGCCGACGACCCCGCGGCGGCGCTCCGCGTGCTGCGGTTGCTACGGACCGATGCCGAGCGCGACGATCTGCTGCCGCTCATCTGCTACGCGCTGGCCACGACCGACCGCGCGGCCGCCGAGCGGCTGGCCAGCGCCATCCATCCGAGCCGCGTCCATCTTCGCCCGGGCGTTGGGCCTGATCGCCGACGCGCTGGCCGATAAAGATCCCGCGGCGGCGGCGCTGTTGTTGGGCCAGGCCTTTGCCTTGGCGGAGTACGCGAACGACACCTTGCACACCGAAATGTACGACAACTCCACGGCGCGGCTGGGCGTGGCGTGCGCCTTGATCGAAATCGCAGAGCGCGTCGATCCCGTGCGCGTCGAGGAGTTCGTCTGGCGGGCTATTGCCTTGCGACCGCCGCGCAGCGGGGCCACGAGTGACTTTTACGCTTCGGGGTCCGCCACCGAACTGGCCTCCAGCTTGTCGTTCTACGATCGGCGGCTGGCACGGTTTGTTCTTGGGCCCGTCGACGGCGACAACCAGCCGAACTGGTCGCAAGCCTCGGCCGAGTACATGCTGGCCAATCAGGTCCAGGCGCTGGCCCTGGTCGAGCCCCGGCGGGCGGCGGACCTGGCCGAGACGGTTCCGCCGGACCGCAAACTTGCCCGACCGCAGTGGGATCCGCGCCGGCGGGTGATCGAGGTGCTGTGTACCCGGCCCGAGGACCGCTGGCGGAAATATTTTTGCTCCGACGCCCGCTCCCCGCGGGCGGAGTGAGTCGGCGATCGGACGAAAGAAGACGAACCGGATGCGCCGGTTAGTGAATCGAATCGGCCACCAAGCGCCATCATTCTGATCCGTGGTAGCCGGCCTGCGCGGACTCTGCCGGACAGGGCATGGCCCGGCTGAGGGCCGAATTTGGCCTGCTAGCTGCCCGCACGATTTCTTGGGGATTACAACTCCGTAAGGCGTGCCGGCACGGCTCAGTATTCGTACAATACTTGTGGCGGTTCGAGCACTTTCTCCTCTTGCTCGCAAAGGTTTTCGGCAATGCGCTCCCCCCTCCTTCTGCTTGGCGCCCTGCTGGCCGCGTTCGTTCTTCCCTGTGCGTCGGCCTATGGCCACGGCGGCGGCCACGGTGGCGGGGGCCACGGTGGTGGCGGCCACGGTGGTGGTGGCGGATTCCACGGTGGCGGCGGTGGAGGTTTTCACGGCGGTGGTGGCGGCGGGTTTCATGGCGGGGGCTTTCATGCCGGCGGCGGAATGCCCTCGATGCACAGCTTTGGCGGCGGCGGCATGCACAACTTTGGCGGCGGCGGCGCAGGCGTAGCTTCGGCGCCGCACCCTGGATGCGCAGCTTCAGTGGCGGCGGCATGCATAACTTCGGCACCGCGCCCTCGGTGCGCAGCTTCAGCGGCGGGGGGGCGCGCAGCTTTGGCGGCGGTGCCCCTGCGATGCGCAGCTTTAGCGGCAGCAGCGGCATGCACAACCTTGGCGGCGCCCGAGCGCAGCTTCTCCTCCGGCGGACTGGGCGGCATGAGCCACGGCTCGAACTTCGTCAATCGCAACTTCTCCGGCGGCGGCATGGGCTCGCTCAACCGCGGCGGTCTGACCACGCTCAATCGCGGCGGCATCAACCACGGCTCGAGCTTCGTCAATCGCAACTTTTCCGGCGCAGGCCGCGGCACCGCCGGACTGACGAACCTCAATCGCAGCGGCGCCGGCCTCGGGACCCACACGGGCAGTAGTTTCGTCAATCGCAATTTCTCCGGCGCCGGTCGCGGCACCGCGGGACTGACGAATCTCAATCGCACGGGCGCGGGCCTCGGCACCCACACGGGCAGTAATTTCGTCAACCGCAACTTCGGCCACGCGGCCAGCGGCCAGACGGGCGGTCTTCGCAACACGGGCCTCGGCCATCAAAGCTTCTCGTCGCAGCTCGGTCGCGGCAACTTCGGCACTGCCGGCGCCGGCGGCCTGCATCACAATGCCTTCGCCGCGTCATCGTCCGGCCACGGCGGACTCGGCGGGGCCAACCTGGCTCACGGCTTGCACGGCAACACGGGCCTTGGCGGCAGCGCCCTGCACAATGGCTCGTTCGGCCATAATGGCAATTTCGGCGGCGGCAATTTCGGCGGCGGCAACTTCAACCGCGGCTTGAATGGCAGTTTCCACCACGCCAACTTCGTGGCCGGCAATGGCACGCGGTGGAGCGGCGGCTGGAATCGCTGGAACAACCGCTCCTACTTCTTCGGCGGCCGCAGCCCATTCGGCAACTACTACCGCGGCTACTATCCGGGCGGCTGGGGCTACGGCGGCTGGGGTTATGGCTACGGCCGCTACGGCTACGGCCGCTTCGGCTTCTGGCCGTTCTTCGGGCTCGGATATGGATTGGGCTGGCTGTGGCCCTACTACTACGGCTATGGCTACGGCTATCCGTACTACGGCTACCCGTACTATGGCTACTCCTCGTACCTGGCCTACCCGTACTACGGCTACGGCTATGGGAATTCGTACTACGGCGGGTACGGCGGCTATGCCGGGTACGGCGGCTATGGCGGGTACGGTGGCTACGCCTCCAGCCCGCTGTACTCGAACACCTACAACTACTACGGCGCCTACGGCTATCCGACGTACGACACGTACGCGGCGGCCGGCGCCGGCGGGCCGACGGCCGCGCCCACGCCCGACAACTCGAACGTCGCGCCGGCCGAAGCGGGTTCGACGCCGCCAAAGAGCGTCGCCGACATGACGGCGGCCGATTTCGCCGGCCAGGGCGAGATCGATTTCAAGGCGGGCAAGTACGAGCAAGCCGTGCGCGACTTCCGCCATGCCCTGATCGACGACCCGGCCAACGCCGGCGTGCTGATGACGATGGGCCAGGCCTTGTTCGCCGCCGGCCAGTACGACGAGGCGGCCGGCGCCACCGCGATGGCGATGAGCGCCTTGCCGAGCGACAAGTGGGGCGCCGTGGTCGAGAACTACACGCAGCTCTACGGCAACCCGGCCGACTACGCCACGCAGTTGGCGGCCCTGGAAAAGGCCCGCGACGCCAAGCCCGAGTCGCCCGCCTTGCACTTCCTGCTCGGTTTCAACTACGGCTTCTCGGGCCATAAGGGCGAAGCGATTCGCGAGCTCGACAAGGCCGTGCAGTTGGAGCCCCGCGACAAGGGCGCCGAACGCCTGCGCGACCTGTTCAGCGGCAAGAAGCCCGAGCAGTCCGCCCCGCAGCAAGGCGCGCCAGCCGCCCCGCAGCCGCAATTCCCCGGCGGCCCGCAGCAACAGCAATTGCAGCCGCCACGATTGCCCGCCGATCAGCCCACGCTGAACAAGCCAGTCAACCGCGCGGCGACGGACGCGTGAGTGTTCTCGATCACCAGTCATGCTTGAAAAGCACCACGAGCCATCCTCGTGGTGCTTTCTGTTTATGGAGTGCTCGCCGCAGGCGTCCGCCGGCGCACAGGCGGCACCGCCACGGCCCACGTCTGCACTCGCGTCGCGCGCCTATTCGCGGCCACGGCCGCCGGGCTTGCATCCCATTCGGAGCCTGAGAAAAAACGGCAGTGCGCGGGTTACGCGCGCACTGCCGCCATCGGAAAACGCTTCGTGCATTTCCTCTCGAAGCCGCCAGGCCTGGGCCGAGGCGTGTTCTTGTGGGTAGCAGGTTTTAAATGCCTCGGCCGTTTGTCTCGGTCGAGAGGCACACTGGGTGGCACCGCAAATCACGGCAAGGGTGGTTCTGCATCTATGTGCCACCGACCAATGCAGCCCATCCGTGGGGCGGACCTGTCGGGTCGACCCGGAGCGGGACGTCAGGCTCGAGGCTTGAGAGCCGAGGCTTGAGGGCCTCGAAATCCAAGTCTTTGCACCGTTGACCCTGTTGGCGGCGATTGGGCGTCGGCTTGGCCAGGTGCAGACGCTTGGGCGCGCGGCAACGAACTCCGGGAGAGATGGCCCACGCGGCGTTGCGCTTTTTTATGGCGTGGCTCAAGGCGTTTGACAATCGGCCAAGAACGACCGGTCTATTTGCCCCAGCACTCAACGACCCGCGCGAAACACATCTCAGCCCGAATCAGCTAAGCGGAAGTATGCCAGAATCCTAGACGGTTTTGCAGCGCCAGTTTTCGGCCACGGGAAAACGAGGAAACATGAACCGCGGAGGACGGAGAGTGATTTTTGTAGGTCAGGTCCCGACCTGACATCGAACCGCCGCGGTCGTCAGGTCGGGACCTGACCTACGAAACTGGGTGACACCGCAAATCGTGGGCGCCGGTGGTTCTGCGTCTATGTGTCACCGACCAACGCAGCCGTGCCACGGGACGGATCTGTCGGGACGGCAAGGAGCGGCCGTAGGCTTGAGGCTTGAGACCTGAGGCTTGAGGCCGAGGAACTCAAACACAAGACTACGCCCGTTGACGGCGCGTTCGGCGATCTGCCTGCGCGGGGCAAACGCTGTGGCGCACGACAACAAACTCCAGGAGAGATGGCGGTGGCGATTGTTGCCCCGTTAAGGGAGGCTCGTGAGCGTTCGAGGAACCAAGAACGATTCGCCTATTTGCCCCGGCACTCAACGCCCGACACCACGCATCTCAGCCCGAATCAGCTACGCGCGAGTATGCCAGAAAAAATGCAGGCGTAGTAGCGCCAGTTTTCGGCCACCGGAAAAAACGAAAAATTGAACCAGAGGAGCGCGCGGGAATGATTTTTGTAGGTCAGGTCTCCGACCTGACATCGAACCGCCGCTGTCGTTCCTGTCAGGTCGGGACCTGACCTACGGAGCTAGACGGTTTTGCAGCGCCAGTTTTTGGCCACGGGAAAACGGAAAAATAAACCGCCGCGGATGCGGAGGCCGCTGAGAAGAACGATTCTGTAGGTCAGGTTTTAACCCGACAACGAACCGCGCGGGCGTTTCCGTCAGGTCAGAGACCTGACCTACGGGACTATGAGGCCGCACGGCGCGTGCGTCCGCCGGCGAGACGGCGAAGGCTGAGAGCCGCCACGGCGGCTACTAGCAACGCGAACGTCGACGGTTCCGGCACGGCGGCAATAAAGCCGTGCGAGGTGCCGGCGGAGTCGAGATACCATCCGACGACGTTGGCTCCTGAAATGTCGCTCGCATACGTCCCTTGGAGGCTGGACATGTGGCCCGACAGCGGGTCGTCGAAGATCGTGTACGAGCTGCCGTCGTAGACGAAGCTCTGGGAGCAAGATCCTCACGGCGTGTATTCCTTGAATTCATCAAGGGGAGCATCAAAGTCGGGAGCCACGTGTAAGACGGTTCCCCGCATGCTTCCAACGTGGCGATGGCCACCAACCGAGGGCGGCGGCAGAAGGCCGGCGACGGGCTGATCGTTTTCCGTAATCACCAGTTCTTCGCCAGGGCCAAGTTGGTGAATGAGCTCGGCAAGCTTGTCTTGTGCTTCCTTCAACGAAACGGTTGCCATACAGTCCCCCAACTGCAGAAACAAACTTCCACCCTACTATGCAATTCTACCTGAATAATAAGCCGGTCCCCCCCTCACTTCCACAGATTCCTATCCAGCATCCGGTAATTAATCGCCTCGCTGATGTGCGCCGGCTGGATGCGTTCGCTTTCGTCCAAGTCGGCGATCGTGCGGGCGAGGCGCAGAATCTTGTCATGGGCGCGGGCGGATAGGCCGAGCTCGGTCATCGTGGCGCGGAGCAGGTTCGTGCCGGCGTCGTCGAGGGGGCAGTGGGTGCGGATTTGGCGGTGGGTCATGTGGCCGTTCTGGCGGGTGGCGGTGCCGGTGAAACGGCGGCGCTGGATTTCGCGGGCACGCTCGACGACCTCGCGCATGGCGGCGCTTGACGTGCCGCCGGTCGTGCTCGACAGCTCGCGGAACGGCACGGCCGGCACTTCGATGTGAATGTCGATGCGATCCAACAGCGGACCGCTGATCTTCGACATGTAACGCTCGATCTGCGGCACCGTGCAATGGCAGTCGCGCCGCGGGTCGTTGCGGTAGCCGCACGGGCAGGGGTTCAAGGCGGCGATCAGGATGAAGCTGGCCGGGAAGATCGTGCTCGACAAGGCCCGCGAGATCGTCACCGTGCCGTCTTCCAGCGGCTGGCGCAAGACTTCCAGCGTGCGGCGATTGAACTCGGGCAGCTCGTCGAGAAACAACACGCCGTTGTGGGCCAGCGAAATCTCGCCCGGCGCCGGCATCGAGCCGCCGCCGACCAGTCCGGCGTCGCTGATCGTGTGGTGCGGGGCTCGATAGGGCCGCGTGGCCAACAGCGGCTGCCCGGCTTGAGCAGGCCCATGGCGCTGTAGATGCGGGTCGTCTCGATCGATTCGCCGGCGGTCAACTGCGGCAGGATCGTCGGCACGCGCTTGGCCAGCATCGTCTTGCCCGAACCGGGCGGGCCGAGCATCAGGATGTTATGGTGCCCCGCGGCGGCGATCGTGATGGCGCGCTTGGCCATTTCCTGGCCGCGGACGTCGGCGAAATCGACGTCGTAAGCCGAATACTCGTGAAACCACTCGTCCAGCCGCGGCGGCGTGGGATCGATTTCGATCTGCCCGGTGAAGAAGGCCACGGCCTGGGCCAGGCTCGACACGGCGATCACCTCGATGCCTTCGACCACGGCCGCTTCGGCGGCGCTGCTAGTCGGCACGACCAGCCCGCGCAGCCCTTTCTGTTCCGCGGCGGCCATGGCGATCGACAGCGCACCGCGGGTGGGCCGCGTGCTGCCGTCGAGCGCCAGCTCGCCGACGACGGCGTAGCGTTCGAACAACTCGCTGGCGATCTGCCCGCTGCCGGCCAGGATGCCCAGCGTGATCGGCAGATCGAACGAAGCCGCCTGCTTGGGCAGCTCGGCCGGCGCCAGGTTGATCACCACGCGGTCGTCGGGCCGCAGGTAGCCCGAGTTGACGATGGCCCGTTCGACCCGGTGGGTGCTTTCCTTGACGGCCGCCTCGGGCAGGCCGACGAGCACGGTTTTGGGAATCGCCCCGGCCGAAACATCGACCTCCACCTCGACCGGCACGGCCTCGATGCCCAGAAGCGAAAACGTGCGAAGCTTGGCGAGCATGGGGGCGAACGAAGAATGGCGGCGACACTCGAAAGGAACCCGCACTAGCCGGGCCATTGTCCCGCAGGCCGCAGCCCAAAGCAAGCAAACAGAATCGGCCGGTGTCGCCTGCGTGTCATGCCGACCCAACCCGGCGCCGGAACGTCGTCCACATCTTCCGCGACCTCCAGCTCCAGGCGATAGGTCCGACGAGGCCGATTTCGGCCAGCATTGCCGAACCTGGCTGGGGGACGCTTGCCGCGCGGAATCCGTAGTTGTGAGAATCGGGCGCCGAAACGGGCCAGCGCTAGGCTTTTAGCGGCCGATGGCCACGTGCTTGGCGCTGGGCGTGACGCACAGCCGCCATACCGACGGCGTCAGCGAGGCATGCAGCCAGTCGCGCAGCGTGTCGCAGCCCAGGGCATGCACGCAACGGCGCGGGTCTTCCTCGGCGCCGCGATAGCCCCAGTGCACGGCCACGAGTTTGCCGGCGCAGATGATCGGCCCGCCGCTGTCGCCGGGAATCGTGACCTGGCGATCTTGCACGCCTTGCGCCGCGATCAGCGAGTGCGGCACGTCGCCGCGCAGCGGAATCGGCAGCGCCACTTCGGCCAGGAACGAGCGGAATCGTTTGGGCCCAAAACCCCAAATCTCGACGCGCTGGCCCAGCCGCGGATTGTGCTCGCCGATTGGCACCGGCTCGATGTCGTGCGGCGCGAAAATCCACAGCGCCGCCACGTCGAGCTTGCGATCGATCGCCAGGATCCGCGCCCCGACATCTGGCCGTCGGTAAACTCGACCGTCACTGGCCCGATCTTCTCCTCGAACAGATGGGCCGCGGTCAACACCAGGCCGCGCCGCCCGTCGGCGGCCGTCAGGGTGCCGCTGCCGCTCACGCTGGGGCCGGGCTGCTTGTAGCCGCTGACCCAATTCTTGACGCGCACGGCGGCCAGCCGCGGACCGCTCTGCAGGTACGAGATGACTTCGAGTTCGGCCGCGCCGGCGAGCGGACTCAGGACCAGAACGACGGCGCAGACGAGGAGCGAGACCGTTCGGGGCACTGTGTTACCTCGACGCTTGAGCTGGGGTGGGTGCAATTCTGCGTTCCGGCGATGAGATGCGGACAGGGCAGGCTCGACGCGGGACGGGCGTGTGTGTTCTAGAATAATCAGCGCCGCGAATTTCGCAACGGGCGCGAACCTTTCTTGTTGGTAAGGAAGGAAAAAACTCGCGAAAAACACCAGCACGCGGCTTGTTGGCGCGAACCGCCAAACGTCCGATTGCAGCAGGCGCGGTCGTCGTGCGGCCGTGCGCAGACGAACAATCGCGCTCGGCGAAACAGGGCTCCGGGCCGCTCGCTTGTCAGTGGCCGAAGGCCATGCCGTCAATAGCCGATGGCCATGCCGTCCTTGCGCAGGCTCGGTGGCGCCGCGGAGGATGCCGAACTCGCGGTCGATGAGGATGCCCTGATACCCTCCGAACCCGGCGCCGTGCATCGCCTTCGTGACGCGATGTCCCTTCTTCTCCAGCGCTTCGATCACCTCGGGCTTGACGTAGCGCTCGACGACGACTTTGCCCCCCTCGGCATCGCCGGCGCCGCCGGTGGGACTGGCGCTTCCCTCGTGGCGCACGCGGGCTTCGTCGCCCGCCTCTTGCACGTTCATGCCGAAGTCGATCAGGTCGACCAGGATCTGCACGTGGCCCTGGGCTTGCATGTCGCCCCCCATCACGCCGAACGAAAGCCAGGGCTTGCCATCCTTGGTGACCATCGCCGGGATGATCGTGTGGAAGGGGCGCTTGTGCGGCTCGAGCCGATTCAGATGCGTATCGTCCAAAGCGAACAGCTCGCCGCGGTTTTGCATCACGAAGCCCACGTCGCCCGGCACGACGAACGAGCCAAAACTGCCGAAATTGCTCTGGATTAGCGAGCAGCAGTTGCGGTCCTTGTCGACCACGGTCAAGTAGATCGTATCGCTCTTGGCCAGCTTGGGGTCGCCGGCGGGCACGTTCCTGGCGGCGTGGTTCATGTCGATCAGCTTGCCGCGCTTGGCGGCGTACTCCTTGGAGATCAACTCGGCGGTGGGCAGCTTGTTGAACTCGGGATCGGCGTAGAACTTGGCGCGATCGGCGAAGGCCAGCTTCTTGGCTTCGACGAACAGGTGAAACCACTCGGCGCTGCCGCGCCCATTTGCGGATGTCGTACGGTTCGATCAGGTTCAGGATCTGCAGGGCCGCGATGCCCTGGCCATTGGGCGGCAGCTCCCACACGTCGTAGCCGCGATAGTTGGTCGACACCGGCTCGACCCAGTCGCTGTGATGATCGGCCAGGTCCTTGGCGTCGAGATATCCGCCATGAGCCCCGCTGAACGCGACGATCTTCTCGGCGATCGAGCCCTTGTAAAAGGCCGAAGGTCCCTCGGCCGCGATCGCCCGATAGCTGGCACCCAGCCGCGGATTGCGAAACACTTGCCCCTCGACCGGCACGCGATCGTCGACAAGATACGTCTTGGCCGTGTCGGGCCAGCGGCGCAGGGCGCCGGCCGAACTGTTCCAGTAGTTGGCGATGATCTCGGTGACCGGGAATCCCTCTTCGGCATATCCGATCGCCGGCGCCAGCAGCTCCGACATGGGCAGCGTGCCGAATCGGGCCCGCAAGTCTTCCCAGCCGGCGACGCAGCCCGGCACCGACCAGCACAACAGCCCCTCGCCCGGAATGCTGGTAAGCCCCTTCTGCTTGAACACGTCGCGGTTGAGCTTGTAGGGGCTGCGCCCGCTGGCGTTCAGGCCGTAGAGCTTTTGGGTTTTGTTGTCCCAGTAGATGACGAACAGGTCGCCGCCGATGCCGCAGCTCATGGGCTCGGTGAGTCCCATCATGGCGTTGGTGGCGATGGCCGCGTCGGCCGCGTTGCCGCCGCGCCGGAGGATTTCGACGCCCACCAGCGCCGCCACGGGCTGGCTGGCGGCCACGATGCCGTGCCTGGCCACCGTGACCGAGCGGCTCTGGTTCGAGACCTTCGCCGGCCGATCGTAGCCCACGGCCCAGGCCGGCACGGCGGCCAAAGGATCGATGCCCGACGCGCTCATGACCATCTCCCAGGCAAGTGCAATGGCAACGACGGTGACGCTGCGAGTCATGATAGCGGCTCCTGATAGCTGCGGGTCGAGCCCAGGGACTTCTACAAAGCACTCAAATTGATCGATGGCGGCGCGCGTGTCAAACAAGTCGACTGGGCGTCGCCAGGCGCGGAACCGCCAGATTTTTTTCATGACCTCCGCGGGCTTCATCTTCCCTTCAGGTACGCCGCGGTAAACTGACGGGCGAAGGGTGCCGCGTTTGGGCGTTCTGACAAGTCGAAGAGGCCACCTGTCACTGAAAGGAAGACCGTTATGAGACGCATATTGCCGCGTACGTTACTTGCGGGGCTGGCCGTGATTCTGGCCACCTCGGCGCTGGCTCAGCCGCCCGAAGGGGGCCCGCCCGAGGGGCGCCGCCGCGGTCCGGGGCGAGGCGACGCGCCGCCGCCAGAGGGTCCACTCATGCACGCGCTCGACACCGACCGCGACGGCACGCTGTCGTCGGAAGAAATCTCCAAGGCCAGTGAGGCGCTGAAGAAGCTCGACAAGGACGGCGACGGCCAGCTCTCGCCGCGCGAGATCGGCCCTCCGGGACCGCCCCCCGGGCCGCCCCGCGGCGCCGGTCCCGATGGTCCGCGCGGGCGCCGCGGCCCGGGCGATGACGGCGATGGCCCGCGGCGCCCGCCGCGCTTTGACGACGAAGATGGCCCGCGCCGACCGCCGCGCTTTGACGAAGATGGTGACCGACCACGGCGTCCGCCGGAGTTTGGCGATGACGAGCGTCCGCGCCGCCCGCCACGCGGTCCTGGCGACCGCGGCCCGCGCGGGCCCGAACCGCCCGACGACGAGGGTCCGCGCCGCGGGCCGCCGCGGGGCGACGGCCCTGAGTTTGGCGGTGGACCGCCGATGATACCGCCGCACGTCCGCGAGGTCTTGCAGCTCACGCCCGAACAGGACAAGCAGATTCACGATCTGCAGGCCGAAGTCCGTGCGAAGCTCGAAAAGATTCTCACGCCCGAGCAGCGCGAGCGGCTGGCCGAGATGCACCGCCGCGGCCCCGGTGGTCCCGGGGGTGGTCCTCCGGACGGCCCGGATCGGCCTGGGCGCGGACCTGGCCGCGGACCGCGCCCGCCGCGCGGCGGACCGCCGGGCGATCTTGATGATGACGCCCCGGGCGAGGGCCCACGCGAATAACCGTGGCCAGTTCGCCGACGCCAGGCCCGCCCGGTCGAGAAGAGCGCGATGCGGCTCCTGCAGCCGACCCACCCGCGAGTTATGATCGATTTTGGCGTCCGAGCGAACTGGTCGCGTTCGTGCCCCCGGGGCGGCATCCCACCTGGCCGCTCCGGGGTTCTCGTCCATCAATCCCTGACGCGTGTCCACTCTCGATGCGATTGCTGGTCGTCGAAGATGAGCCCGAACTGCTCCGCGTGGTGAGCAAGGCCTTGCGCGAAGAGGGCTACGCGGTGGACGAGGCGTCCGACGGCAGCGAAGGGCTGTTTCGCGCGACGAGCTGGGACTACGACGCGATCGTGCTCGACCTGATGTTGCCCAAGATCGACGGCTGGCAGTTGCTGGCCGAAGTGCGCAAGGGCGCAAGACGCCGGTGCTGGTGCTGACCGCCCGCGATGCGCTCGACGACCGCGTGCGCGGGCTCGACTCGGGGGCCGACGACTACCTCATCAAACCCTTCGAGCTGGCCGAACTGTTTGCCCGCCTGCGTTCGCTGATTCGCCGCTCGTCGGGCCACGCCACCGCGGCGGTGACGCTGGGCCAGACGGTCGTCGACACGCGCAGCCGCACGGTGACGCAGCAGGGCAAGAGCGTATCATTGACGGCCCGCGAGTACGCGCTGGTCGAGCTGTTGGCCCTGCGCCGCGGCGAAGTGGTGACGCGGACGCAGATTTACGAGCACTTGTTCGACGAGAACGACGACTCGCTGTCGAATCTCGTCGACGTGCACGTGTCGAACATTCGCCGCAAGCTGGGCAAGGATTTCATCGTCACGCGGCGTGGGCTGGGGTACATCGTCGATGCTTAATTCGATTCGCGCGCGACTGCTGGCGTGGTACGCGATCGTGCTGGTGGGCGTGATCGGCGGTTTTGCCGGCGTGCTGTACTACCAGGTGCGCGCCTACCGGCTCGACCAGGTCGACGAGCGGCTGACCTCGGCCGCGCGGTATCTCGACGCAACGCTCCGGGTCCTGCCGCCGCACGAATTGGAAGGCCGGCCGCCGCGCGATTTTCCGGTCCGCCCGCCGCGCGAGCCAGGTTCACCCGATGGCCCGCCGCCGGGCCCTCGTCCGCCGCTGGACGGTCCCAATGCGTTTCGCCCGCCACCGCGGCGCGGGCCCGACGATTTGCGTCGCGAGCCGCCGCCGCGGCGCCCGCCCGAACGCCCGCCGGCCGAACGGCTGCGGGCCGCGCTCGAACTACCCGAGACATTGCTCGAGCCCGACGATCGTCCGGAGGACCGGCCGTATTTCACGATCTGGCGGCGCGACGGTTCGGTGTTCGCGGCCTCCGACCAGGACGAAGTCAAGGAAGCGGCCGAGTGGGGCCCGCCCGATGCGCCCGCCGTCGGCGGAACTCAGTTGCAATGGCGGCCGTCCGGCCGGCGCGAAGCGGTGGCCGCCGGGCCGCACGGCACGATCCTTGTCGTCGGCAAGCCGCTAGGGCGGCTGACCGGCGAGCTGCGCGCGTTCGCCTGGCAAACCTTCGGCACGGGCCTGGCCGTGCTCGTCGTGGGGCTGGCCGGCGGCTGGATCATCTCGCGGAGCATCACGCGGCCGATCGCCGCCATCTCGCGGACCGCCTCGGCCATTTCGGCTTCGAACCTCTCCAAGCGGATCGATACCGGCGCCCTCGACCGAGAGCTGGTGGGCCTGGCCGCGGTGCTCAACGATACGTTCGCGCGGCTCGAAGCGGCGTTCGTCCGCCAGTCGCGGTTCACCTCCGATGCCTCGCACGAGCTGCGCACGCCGCTGGCCGTGCTCCGCTCGCACGTCGAGCTGGCGCTGGCCCGGCCCCGCTCGGCCGAAGAGTATCGCGAAACGCTCGATGCCTGCTTGCGCCGGCGCCCGCATGGCCACGCTCGTCGACGGCTTGTTGACGTTGGCGCGGGCCGATGCCGGCAAGCTCGATCTCCGCACCAGGGAAGTCGACCTGGGCGCCGTCGTCGACGAGGTGGTCGACCAGTACCAGGGTCCCGCACGCGCGGCCGGCGTGTCGCTCGAGTCGCTGGTGGCCGACGGCGCGATCGTCCGCGGCGATGCCGTCTTCCTGGCGCGGATCGCCAGCAACCTGCTCTCCAACGCGATTCGCCACACGCCGCCGGGAGGCCGCGTGCCGCGTGTCGCTGGCCGTGGTCGACGCCACCGCCGCGCTGACGGTCGAAGACAACGGCTCGGGCATCGCCGCCGAGGATCAGCATCAGATCTTCGAGCGATTCTTCCGGGCCGACAAGTCACGCTCCACCGCCTCGGGCGGCACCGGCCTGGGCCTGGCCATTTGCAAGACCCTGGTCGAGGCGCACGGCGGCACGATTCGCTTCGCCTCGACCGCGGGCCAGGGCACGACGTTCGAAGTCCGCCTGCCGCTGGCGACCGGCCGTCTCTCGAGCGACACCGGCGCAGCGGCAAGTCGCAACTCGACCGTTCTCGCTCAATCCGCGGCTCCGCGGATCGCCGAAGCGCGGGCTGTGGACAAGCCGCAGGCGTAGGCCGCCTCGCCGGCGACTTTCAGTTCCTCGGCGTCGAGCTGATCGAAGAGCCGCTGCGAGCGAAGATCGAATGAGCGGCGCGGCTGGTGGTCGCTCGTGCCGGCTTGCGAGCCGTTGTGAAAGCACCAGCCCGCGGCTCCGCCGGCAACCGCGCCGCGCAGGTCGGCGAGGAAATCGGCCGCCGATGGTTCCCAACGGGTGTAGCCGCGGCGAAACGGTTCTTGATAGTGGATCGGCACGACTCGGCCCAATCGCTTCATGATGGCCAGGCACGCTCGCGTGCGGGCTTCGGTCTGGCTGGGCGAGTCGGGGTTTCGCGGCCGATGGGGGCAGAGAAAGTCGACGCCGACGGTCAGCACCGCGTCGCGCACGTCTTGCTCCGAAAGATCATGCCCGCCAAACGAGGCTGTCACCAGCCGTGCCGGATCGGCGGCGCGGACCGCCTCGCGCAAGGCCGTCAGCTCGGACAACGGCACGAAACGATCATCGCCCACGTCGCGCTCGTTGGCCAGGTCGAGATACCAGTTGCGATGCGGCTTGAGCGCGTCGATCAGCAGCGCCACCGCCCGGCGATGTGATTCGAAATCTTGCAGACGGCCGGCGGCGGCCGCGCCGGCGTTTCCGTGCCCGCGCGCGAGCGTCAGGTCCAGCGCCAGCCCACGCCGATCGCACTCAGCGACCAGCCAGCGCAGCTTGTCGAGATACGGCGGCCGAGGCCGGCCGCTGGAGTCGACGGCCGACACGTCATCGCCAAAACTCTCCCAAGTGACCCACACGCGCAACCAATTGAAACCGTGGCGGCCGGCGTCATCAAGGTCGCGCCGCAGCGTTTCCTCCGAGGCCCCCAAGGCCCCGTAATAGCTGATGCCCAGCAAAAAGGTTGGCCGGCCGTTGATCGTGAACCGCGCCCCCTCGACGCCGAGGCGCGTGCCGTCGCCGCCAGCGGCCGCCGAAAGTGCAGCGCACCCGATCGTGGCGGCAAACACGACATTTCGTGCTGTCGTCCACAAGGCCCGCGAACGGGTCGGTCTCCGGTCCATCGTGCAGCGGCGCTGACTTGAAATCTTCATCAAGCGCCGACGCCTTGCAGCTTTGCGCGAGCAAGAATGGCGTCGCAATCGACGGTCGCCGGCAGCGTGCCAAACGCATGGCCCCAATCGCCGGCCAGCCGGGTGGCGCAGAACGCGTCCGCCACGGCCGAAGGCGCATAGCGCACCAGTAGCGAGGCTTCGAGCGCCAACGCCAGCCGCTCGACCAGGCGCCGCGCTTGGCGCTCGTCGGCGGCCAGCGGTTTCCATTCGTCGCCCAACCGCGCGGCGAACGAATCGAGCCGCCGGTCGGCGCCGCGGCCCAACTCGATTTCGGCCAGCAGGGCCTCGATCGCGCCCGGCTCGTTGCCGATGGCCCGCAGCACGTCGAGGCAGATCACGTTGCCCGAGCCTTCCCAGATCGAGTTCAACGGCGACTCGCGGTAGAGCCGGGGCATGAACGATTCTTCGACGAAGCCGTTGCCGCCAAGGCACTCCAGCGCCTCGGCCGCCATGGGAGCGGCGCGCTTGCAGGTCCAGTATTTCGCCACGGCCGTGGCGATCCGGCGGAAACGGGCCTCGGCCTCGTCCGTCGAGTCGTAGGCCCGGGCCAGCCGCATGGCCAGCACCGTGGCGGCCTCGGCCTCGAGCGCCAGGTCGGCCAGCACGCTCTTCATCAGCGGCTGCTCGACGAGCCGCTTGCCGAAGGCGGCCCGATGGGCCGTGTGGTGCAAGGCTTGCACCAGGGCCTGGCGCATGGCAGCGGCCGAGCCGACCGCGCAGTCGAGCCGCGTGTGGTTGACCATTTCGACGATCGTCCGCACGCCGCGCCCCTCTTCGCCGATCAGTTGCGCGTAGGCGTCGTCGAATTCGATCTCGCTCGAGGCGTTCGAGCGGTTGCCGAGCTTGTTTTTCAGCCGCTGGATGAAGAAGCTGTTGCGCTCGCCGCCGGGCGTCCAGCGCGGCAGCAGGAAGCACGACAATCCGCCGGGCGCTTGGGCCAGCACCAGGAAAGCGTCGGACATCGGCGCCGAGCAGAACCATTTATGCCCCGTCAGGCGGTATTCCTGCCCGCCGCCCCCGGAGCCGGCGGGCACGGCGCGCGACGTGTTGGCGCGAACGTCGGAGCCCCCCTGTTTTTCGGTCATCGCCATGCCCAGCAGCGCGCCCGACTTGGTCGCGGCCGGCGCAAAGCGCGGGTCGTAGCTGGTCGTGGCGAGGCGCGGCTGCCACGCGCCGGCCACGTCGCTCTGGCGGCGCAAGGCGGGCACGGCGGCATAGGTCATCGAGATTGGGCACTCGTGGCCCGCCTCGTTCTGGCCGGCCAGGTAGAAGAGCGTTGCGCGGGCGGCGTGCGCGCCGCCGCGCGGTTCGGCCCAGGGGAGATTATGGATCCCGAACGAGACCGACAAGCGCATCAATTCGTGCCAGGCCGGATGAAAACGGACCTCGTCGATGCGCACGCCGCGGGCGTCGTGCGTGTGCAGCACCGGCGGGTTGTTGTTGGCTTCGAAGCCCCACGCGATCGTTTCGGCGCGGCCCAGGATTTCGCCGAGCTTGCGGGCCCGATCGGCAATCCAATCGGCCCCTTCGCGGGCCACCGCCTCGAGCAGCACGCGGTCGGTCGCGAACAGGTTGTAGTCGACCAGCGGCGGCACCTGGTTCTGAACTTCGTGCGTGGGCATGGTTTGGCATCCAACGGGCGATGGCGACGCCGGGTTTCGGACCGTGAACGAAGCATGGCTCGAGCAGGTTCCCTGGGCGCCAATATAGCCCCCCTGGCATGGGCCACCAACGAGAAAAGGGCGGGGCCGAGCGAGCGGGGATTACGATCAAGCAAGCAATCCGCCGCGAATTCGCCGTAAAATTGCCAGTGACCGGCATTCACTTTGCACCCGTTTTACGGAGCAACTAGAGTCGTAAACAGGGGGGACTGCCATGCGTCGCAACACACTTCCAAGGCACCTGAGGTTCGAGCGACTGGAGTCGCGCTCGATGTTGGCAGCCAGCGGATTCGGCGTTCTCACCGGAGCCGGCTTTGCCTACGATTCCGATGCCGCGGCCATCGGCCTGGCTCCGGGCTCGGGCGGCTACAGCTACGCCCTGGGCTATGGCGGCGTGGCTGGCGGCGGCGCCGGCAACGACGGCTCGGGCGGCGGCGGTTTTGGTAGCGGCAACCTCGACAGCGCCAGCTTCGGCGGGCTGCGCTGGGCGGCGTGTCCTACGGTTTCGGGCAACCGGTCGGACTAAGCGGCTTGGGGCCGCGGGCGTTCGGCCCCTCCAATGCGAACGCCGGCGGCAATTTGGGCGTGGGCTTCAACGCGACGATTGGCTCGACAATCGAGTTTGCCGGATCGTTATCGAAGTTCTCCTCGCTGACCGGAAATCTTTCCGGACCCGGCGGCCTGGTCTCGTCTCGCCGTGGCAAGGAATTCGAGTCCGCGGCCGCCGAAGCGGACAGCGGCGTGGGGCAGATGGTGATTACCACCGGCGCCAACACGCTCGGAATCAGCAGCTTCGCCACGTCAACCAACGGCTTCAGCGACATCAGCGGCGGCGGCGGCATGGTCGTGCCGGGCCACGCCGATGGCAAGAAGCCCGAGGCCCAAGGCAAGCCGACTGAAGACGGCGCGGCGCCGCGACCGGCGGCGAGCTGGGCGGCGCGACCCCCTAAACCGTCGAATCCGCCGACCGTATGACCGCCTCGTCGAGTTGCCACTGCTGGCTCGTCCAACAGTGCGTCGTTTGGAAATGCCGGGTGCGGGGTGCTACTGAACGCCGTTAACGATGACATTCTCGGGTGGCACTCTACGCCGTTAACCGTGTTTCTGCCTCACGTTTGTCGTGGCACTGGCGAGACGCCAGTGCCACCGATAAACGCGAGGCAAGCAAAGGTTAACGCCGCCGGGTGCCACTGCTGACCTTGTCCAGCTGTGCCAATGCACCGGCAGCCTGGCTACCCGTGGCACACCCGGCACCGCGGCCTCACTCGCCGAGGAACTCGTCGCGGACGTAGCGGCTGACTTCGTCCCACTTGTCGGCGGCGGCGCCAAAGTCGACCTGCATGGCCTTGATCGTCTTGGGCGTCTCGACGCGCGGCGGCGCGTCGGTGGCCGGGTTCAAGGGAATCTGGGCGCTGGGGCCCAAGGCCAGCTTGCGCCTCGACCTCGCTCGACAACAGATAGTCGTACAGCCGCCGGGCCGCCTCGGGGTGGGGGCAGCCCTTGATGATCGAAACCGTGTTGGGAATGAACAGCGTGCCCAGCTCTTCGCTCTGGCTGTCGGGATAGACGATCGCCACCTTCTCGCCTTTCTCGACCATGCCAATCGCGTCGTCCGTGTCGGTCAGCCCGAAGGCGATCTGGCCGGCCGCGGCGGCCTGAGCCACCTGGGCGTTGCCCGAGAGGATTTGCACTTCGTTGTTCTTGAGCTTTTGGCAGAACGCCTTTGCCTTCTCGTCGCCGAGCGCCGCGAACAGGCAGGCAAAATGCGTGGCCGTGGTGCCGAACAGCGGCTTGGCGATGCCGATCTTGCCTTTCCATTTCGCCTCGAGCAGGTCGTAAATCGACGTGGGCCGCTCCTCTTCGCTCACCGAGCTGGTGCTGACGATCAGGATGCGGGCGCGCGCCGCGAAGCCGCACCACGTGGCCTCGGGACTGCGGTATTCGGCCGGGAAGGCCTCGGCCGCCTTGGAGGGATACGCTTCGAGCAGCCCCTTGCGATCGAGGCGAATCGTGTTGAGGATTTCGTTGTTCCAGAAAACGTCGCAGCGCGGCCGGCCGGCTTCGGCGATCAGGGCGTTGACCAGCCCGACGGTCTTGGTGCTTTCGACGTCGAACTTCGGCAGCACGGCGATCGTCGTATCGGCCGTGAAGCTTCGATAGATCGGTTCGGAGAACTCGCTGTCGAGCGCCGTGTAGGCGACGACTTCGTTGCTGGCCGTCGAGCGCCAGCAGCCGGTCACGATCAGACCAGCCAGCGCGCAGAGCAGGCAATGCGAAAGGTGGCGCATCGGGCGTCCTCCGGTTGATTACTTCAGTTCCGTCGCCTGGAAATGATCGAAGTAGCTGACGGCGTCCGACTTCGACCACAGGCCGATCTTGCCCGCCGAGCGAAAGCTGTCGTCCTTGGCTTCGAGATACTGCTTGCCGTCGAGGTAGCAGCGGATCGCATCGCCAGACTGGGTGACCTTCACGGTGTGCCAGCGGCCGGGGGGCAGCTTGACGTCGGCCGTTTCGAGCTGCATCCGCTTGCCGTCGACGACTTTGTAGACGCGAAAGTTATCTTCCAGCGGGTTCCAGCGGGCGACGTAATAGTTGTCGGCATCGCGATAGCGCCACACGAGGCCGCCTCCCTGGTCGTTCTTGCCCGAAATCGCCTTGACGGCCACCGAGAGTTCGAGGTCGCGATAGCTCGAATCGTCGACGACGCACAAATTGAACAACCGGTTCGGGCCATCGGACGAGGTTTGGGCCAGGACTTTCTTGCCCCCCTCCGCGATGATCTTCCAGACGCTGCCGGGGCCTTCGCCCGTCTTGGCCGAGGACCAGCCCGGGGGCAGTTGGCCGACCGTGGCGTTGTCGAAATCCCAAACCTTGGGCATCGTGGCTAGCAATGCCAGGCAAAGATAGATGCGCATGGCTCTTCTCCCGGGTGTTCGCAGGTGCTTGAACGCACCGCCGCATTTTGCCATTGCCCCCGGCAGCTCGCAACCGCCGGAAAGCCGAGTAAAGCAAAGCCTCGCGATGGTGTATGATGATCGCGGCGTGGGGCGGCTGCGGATGCGCCGGAAAAGGGACTGGCGGGGGATTTGCAAAACCTGATGCCTGGCGATTGTCCGAGCCCGCAACGGCCAACCGCCGACAGTCTGACCGCGTATCGTGGCGTTCCGATCGTTTCTCGCGAGCGAGTTCCGACTGATGAGCAAAGCTGACGAAACGCGCGACGCCGCGGCCAGCGCCAAGCCGGCCCGACGCGGCCGCTGGCTGCGGCGCACGACAGGGCTGGCCATCGGGCTCGTCGTGCTGGTGGTGGCGGCCCCTTATATTCTGGCGCTGGCGCCGTTTCGCGATTGGCTGCTGGGCCGTGCGCTGGCCGAGCTGGACGGCACGGTCCGCTCGCGTAGCGCCGCGTTCGGCTGGTTTCAGCCAGTGGCCCTGTACGACTTCGAGATCATCGATCCCGACGGCCAGACGTTGCTGCACGTCGACGAGATGTACGGCGAGCGGTCGCTGTGGAACCTGTTGTTCGATCGTTCGAACTGGGGCGTGTTCCACGTCGTCAGCCCGCGCCTCGAAATCGTCCTGCGCGAGGGGGGCAGCAACCTGCACGACGTTTTCGGCCGGATCGAAAAGCGGCCCAACGCCGACGACGCCAACGGGCTGGCCGGTGGGGCGGCCGTCGGCGTCGATCTGCGCGACGGCTCGCTGGTGGTGCGGCGCAAAGATTCGCAGGAGTCGTGGAGCGCCGAGAACATCGAGGTTTCCGCCCGGCTCGAAGAGGCCCGCCCGGACCAGCCGCGCGACCTGGTCGTCGAGCGTGGCCGGCTGCTCGATCACATCGCGATCACGCCGCAGGTGTGCGACGACTTTCTCAAGTTCCTGCGCCGACCCTGGCCAAAGTGGCCCGCGCCGGCGGGGCGTTTTCGCTCGAAGTCGAGCATTGCCGCCTGCCGCTCGGCCGCCCGCGCGACGCCGACGCGGCCGGCAGCCTGACGATTCACGAGCTCGTGGCCGGGCCGGGGCCGATGGTCGAACGCGTGGCCGAGATGTTCCGCGTTCCCAACACGAATCAACTGGCGCACGAGGAAGTGATCCGATTCCAGGTCAAGAACCAGCGCGTGTATCACGAGGGCTTCGCGCTGGAATTCGGCACGATGAGCCTGGCCACGCAGGGCTCGGTGTCGCTGGCCGACCAGTCGCTCGACGTCACGCTGGCCATTCGCCTGCCCGAGTTCGCCAACAAGACGGCCCCGGTGCGCGCGGCGCTCAGCGGCCAGACGCTGACGTTGCCGATTCGCGGCACGCTCGGCCATCCCACGATCAGCCCCGAGGCGATTCGCCAAAGCGGCTTCGGTCTACTGGCCGGCGTGGTCGACGCGCTGTCCAAGGATCGCCCGATCACCGCCGAGGCGATCCAAGCGGGCCTCCGTGAAGGCAAACTGCTGGGCCAAACGGCCGCCGGCGCGAAGGGCTCGACGCAGCAGGGAGCAACCGCGGCTGCCGGCGGCGAGAACGCGACCTCGACCGCGCCTGCCGGCCCGGCATTTCCGATTCTCGAAGAAATCCTGCGCGAGCGAGCCGCCTTGCGCGAGCGGCGCCGCGAGGAGGCCGCCGCCCAAGGGGCCGCCGCGCCGCCCCTCTTGCCGCCCGAGCCCCCCGGCAGCCGCGAGCGCCCGCTGCGCCGCGGCGCCCGCCGCTTGCTAGACGCTCTCGCCCAGCCCCCCGGCGAACCCACGCCCCCGCCCAAGGATGCCGCGGGCGGAGAGCCGCAGCGCTAACGCGTGTCTCGGACTTGACGTCGCGATTGCCTCACGGGCTGGTTGGCCGCGCGACGACCCGGACGCCGTCGCGGATCTGGTCGCTGGGGTACGCGACCACTTCGTCGTCGACTTGCAGTCCGCGGATCACCTGGGTTTCCATGCCGTTGCTGTGGCCGATCTCGACGGGGGTCCGTTTTGCGCGGCCGCCGACGATCCGGTAGACGGCCCAGCCGGATTGGTTGCGAAACAGTGCGCCGGCGTTGACTTTCAGGACGTCATCAGCCTGCCAAGTCACGATGCGCGCCTCGACGCGGTAGGCGTCGCCCAGTCCCCGGCGCGCTTCCGGCGGATCGACGAAATCGGCAATCACGTTCACGCGCTGCTCTTCCACGCCCAGCGCCGACACTTTGAGGAAGGCCTGCGGCTCGACCAGCCGCACCCGCGCGATCAACGGCTTGGGCAAGCCCCAATGTTCGAGATACATTTTTGCACCGGGCACGATCCGCACGGCTTCGCTCGAAAGCACGTCGACTTCCACTTCGAGATTCTCGGGATCGCCGAGCTCGACCAGCCGCGTGCCGGCCGGCACCATCGTCGCGCTCTTCTGAAACACGCGCAGCACCTCGCCGCTGATGGGCGAACGAATCTCAAAGCCGTTTGCCGCTGAGGTGCCGGTGCGATTGGTCCGCAGCAGCGCTGCTTGCGCCTGTTGCAACTCGAACTCGGCGATCTGCACGCCGAACTGGCCGGCCTGCACGTCCTTTCCGGCGGTTCGCAGTTCGAGCACCGCGGCGTCATAGACCTCTTGGGTCGTGGCTCCCATCGGCAGCAACCTTTCCAGCCGGGCCTGGTCGGCCTGTGCGTGGGCTTGGGTCGCGCGCGCCCGCTCCAGTTGCGTTTCGGCATGCAGACGGCGAGCCTCGGCCGCTTTGACGCGTGCTTCTGCTTCGGACTTGCTGCGCACGTCCAGCAGGCTGGGGTCGCGCGGCTCGATGACCGCCAGCAGGGATTTGCCGGCCTGAATCTTGTCGCCGGCATGCAGTTCGATCCGCAGCAGCTCTCCGTCCAAGGGTGTCGAGACGACATACCGCTCCTTGATGCGCGTCTTGCCGTCGTCGTTCACCGTGACTTCCAGCGGGCCGCGCGTGACGCGGGCCACGTCCACTTCTGCCGCGGGCGGAATGAAGGCATACAGCAGCAGCGCGGCCGCCACGCCGGTCAAGGCAAGATACAACAGCGTCCTGCGCATGCGTTTCACGGCGCGTCACTCCCTGCTTTTGAGCACGGCCACGAGGTCCAGCCGATCGAGCAAGCGCCGCACGACGAGCCCCGATCCGAGGGCCGCCACCACCACCACGGTCGCGGCGAAGCCGTAGGTCGAGCGATCGATGACCAACGGCATGCGAAACAGTTCCGTATCGTACGAGAAATAGATGATGAAGGCGGACAACCCATATCCGGCGAGCATCCCGATGGGGATTGCCATGGCCGTGAGGATCGCGAGCTCTCCCAGCAGCAGGAACGAGATGTCGGCACGCGTGAACCCGATGATGCGAAGCGTGGCAAGCTCGCGGCTCCGCTCCGCCAAGGAAATCCTGGTGCTGTTGAACACGACTCCCACGGCGATCACGCTGGCGAAAGCCACGATGAACGCCCGCATGCGCAGGATGTTCTCGGCGATGATTTGGCGAAAGCTTTCAATCGCGGCTTCCTTGATCGGCACGCTGGCCACTTGAGGCGCGTCCTTGAGCGCCGCGTAGAGGCTCTTCTGTTGGCCGCTGTCTGCCGCCAGGAATGCGCCGGAAACGACGTCGCCCTCGCGCATCAGGCGGTTAAGGGCGCCGCGCTGCATGTAGGCGGCGATTCCCACGAAGTCGTCGACGAACCCCACCACGGTCAAATCGGCCTGGCGCCGCTCTCCCTCGAGCACCTCGATCCGCAGCCGGTCACCGGCCTGCAGGGCAAGGACCTGGCCGAGCTTCTGCGAAAGCACCAGTCCGGCATCCGGCAGCTCGATTCGCCGTCCATGGATATCCATCAGGCGGTGCAACTCGGCGTTGGGCATGATGCCCATGATTCCGACCCGCCGCGCGTGCTGATCCGAACGAAGACGCGCCGCGACGGCCCGATACGGCTCGCACTGGCGAACGCCCGGCAGCCGCTCGAGGTCGTACAGCGATCGGTCGGATCGGGGCTCGACGAACGACACGCTCATGTCTTCGCGCATGGCAACGGAGTACTGCGCCTCGAGAGCGTAATCGACCGCATCCAGCATGAAACTTCCCACGATCAACACCGCCACGGCCAAGGCGATGCCCAGGCACGTCAAAGCGGATTTCAACGGGTGCCGCTCCAACTGCCGGACGATCATCTTCGCCGGCTCGGACAAGAAACGTTCCCACCCCATGCGCTCCAGCAGCGATCGGCGAAAGCTGGTCGGTGGCGCCGGTTGCATGGCCGCGGCGGGCGGCAGCGACGCCGCGCGCCGCACCGACGCCAGCGTGCCCAAGACGCCCGCCGCCGCGCTGGCGGCAAACGCCGTCAGCACGATATCTCCGGCGAGGTGGAATCCCAACGTCGGGAAGTGAAAGAAATTCATGTAGAATTGCGTCACGCGCTCGCCCAGATACCAGCCCACCGCGGTGCCCAGGCCGCCTCCGAGCCCCACCAGCAGCTGCACGAACTTGGTGTAGTGCCAGCCGATCTCTCGGCCGCTGTAGCCGAAGGCCTTCAGCGTCGCGATCTGCTCGCGCTGGTTGGTAATCAAGCGCGACACGATCATGTCCAGCAGAAAGGCCGAGATGGCGAGGAAGATCGTCGGAGCCACCAGCGCCATGCCGTGCAGCTCTTGCAGTTCGTTGGTAACGAACTTGTGCGAACTTTGGTCCGCCCGGCCGATCGCGCCCAGGCCTCCGAAGGGCGCCGTAAGCTGGTCGAGCCGCCGCAGCACTTCGGATTCGACGGCCCCCGGCGCCAGGGTGCAGGCCACGTCGTTGAACGCGCCCTGCAGGTCGAATGCGGCGGCCAGCTCGGTCCGGCTCATCCAGAATACCCCGTAGCGACGATCGTCGGGCAGGATGTCTCCTTCGCGAATCTGGTAGACGAACTCGGGCGAAAGCGCGACGCCGACAATCGTCAGCTCGCGGAGTCGCCCATTGATGATCGCCCGCACGCGGTCGCCGGGAACGAGCCGGTGAGCGTGAGCGAATCCTTCGCTGACGAGCACCTCGCCCGGCCGGCCAAAGGCGAGATAACGCCCAGTGCGCAGATGAAGGCGGTTGAGGGCCGGCGGCTCGTGATCGGGCACCGAAACGAGCCTGGCCGTTGCCGGCTCGGCGAGCCCCGCGACGTCGATCTTGACTTCGACGACGACGCGCGTTTGCACCTGGGCGACACCGGGGATCTCGGCGATTCGCTGTTCGAGCGGCTGCGGGACGCGCTTCGCGTGGGCGAAAACGTCGGCAAAGCGGTAACGCGTGTAGTACTCGGCTTGCGCGCACTTCAACGATTCCAACGTGCAGCGCGCCATCACGTAGGTTGCCACGCCCGCGCCGATTACCAGCACGATCGCCAGCGCCTGGCCCCGCATCTGCCACAGGTCTCGCCACAGCTTGCGGGTGAGTGGGTCCAAGGGCGTCACCAGGCGAGTTCGCGGGCGGGGACTTTGCTTTGATTGCGCCGAACGCCCGAGATGCGGCCGTCCAGCAGGGAGATCACGCGGTCAGCCATTCCGGCAATCACCGCGTTGTGCGTGATCACGGCGGTCGTGGTGCGCAGCTCGACGTTGATGCGCGCGATCGCTTCCAACACCAGGATTCCGGTGTGCACGTCCAGCGCGCCGGTCGGCTCGTCACACAGCAGCACCTGCGGCCGCTTGGCGATGGCTCGTGCGATCGCCACGCGCTGTTGTTCACCTCCGGACATCTGCGAGGGAAAATGATTCGCCCGGTCCGCCAGGCCGACCATGGCCAGGGCCTCTTCCGGCGGCATGGGATGCTCGGCGATTCGCGTGATCAGCGCGACGTTCTCGCAAGCCGTCAGGCTGGGGATCAGGTTGTAGAACTGGAATACGAACCCGACGTGCTGGCGTCGGTAGCGCGTCAAGGCGCCATCGTCGAAGGCCGTCAGGTCGTGGTCCCGATAACGGACCGTGCCGCTGGTGGGAACGTCGAGCCCGCCCAGGATGTTCAACAGCGTTGATTTTCCGCTGCCCGAGGGTCCCAGCAGGACGACAAACTCTCCGTCGTAAACGTCGAGATCGATGCCACGCAGCGCTTCGACCTGCACGTCGCCGAGCTGGTAGACCTTGGTCAGTCCCCGCGCCACGAACACCGCTTCCTGGCCGTCGCGCGACCCTGTTGCCGCCGACGTGCTCATGAGCGTGGAAGAACTGCTGGACGCACGTTGCAGCACCCCGGTAGGAATTGGCGCGAAACGACGAAGTGCGGGATTCGAAATTAGATGGCTGGCTCACTGGGGCCGAAGTCCGCCCGCCTCACCGATGGCCGGCACTCGCGGAAACGTTCTTGCAGTTTCCCCGCGAGCGATGAGAGCGTCAATAGAGACATGGACAGGCCGTGATCGTCCCCGCCGGGAGACCGTCCGTTCCCAGGCGCGATCATCCGGCCGGGCAGGCGCCCGGCGCTTTCGGGAGCGGCCGGGTGGATGCGGATGCTTTTTCGCTAGCTTGGGAGCCTGCGCCAGCCGGCCGCCGGCGCGGGGCCGCCGTCCGCCGTCTCGCCGGCCAGGCGGCGACGCGCAAAGGGCAGGGCACCCAGCGAGGCGTACATCACCGGCAGGATGAACAGCGTCATCAGCATGCTCGTCATCACGCCGCCAATCACCACCGTGGCCAGCGGGCGTTGCACTTCGGCGCCCATCTCGACGCTCGAAGCCATGGGAAAGAACCCCACGCTGGCAACCACGGCCGTCATGAGGATCGTTCGCAGGCAGTTCACGCAGGCGTTGTAGACGGCCTGCCCGAGCGGCTGTCCTTCCTGCAAATTGCGACGCAGCGCTGCCACCAGGACCATGCTGTTGAGCACCGATACGCCCGAGAGCGTGATGAATCCGACGGCGGCGGAAATCGACAGGGGCATCTCGCGCATCCACAAGGCCAGGATGCCTCCCACGCAGGCGAACGGCACGCTGGCGAACACGAACAGCGTGTCGACCGCATTGCGGAAGGAAAGAAACAACAGGGCCATGATCATCGCCAGTGCCAGCGGCACGACGATCAGCAGCCGCGTCTGGGCCCGCCGCATGTTCTCGAACTGGCCGCCCCACTCGAGCCGGTAGCCGCGCGGGCAATTCGACGGCCGCGCCGATTTGCCCCTGCGCTTCGGAAACGAAGCTGCCGATGTCGCGGCCGCGCATGTTGCACTGGATCGTGATCCGACGCTTGCTCCACTCGCGGGTGATATACTTGGCCCCGCGAACCTCGCGAACGTCGGCCACGCGCGTCAGCGGAATGTGATTGCCCGAGGGCGTCGCCAGCATCAGTCGGGCGAGGTGCGAGGGGCTGTCGCGGTACTCGTTCGGCAGCAGGACCGCCAGGGGAAAGCGCAGTTGGCCTTCGATTACCTGGCCGACAACCTTGCCCGAGACCGATTCGATGACGTCCAGCACCGTTTCCGCCGAAATGCCGTAGCGGGCGATCTTTTCGCGGTCCATCTTGATTTGCAGGATGGGCTGTCCCGCGACGTCGTCGACGGCCAGGTCGGCACAGCCCGGTATGTTACGAAGGACTTCGGCCATTTCGTCGGCCTTGGGGATCAGCACTTCGAGGTCCTCGCCGAAGAGCTTGATGGCCAGGTCGGCGCGCACGCCGGTGAGCATTTCGTTGAGCCGCATTTCGATCGGTTGCGTGAACCAGATCGTGCGTCCGCGAAAGTCTTCGAGTGCGGTTTCCATCAGCCCCACCAGCTCGACCTGCCGCGTGGCCCGCGTCCACTCGGATCGCGGCTTCAGCGCGACGAACATGTCGGTGGTTTCAGGTGTGCCGGCGTCGGTATTGATGTCGGGCTCCCCGGCACGGCTCCAAATGTGCGAGACCTCGTCGGGGAACTCGCCGACAGGAACCGCTCGATGAGCGTGTTATTGCGCCCGACTCCTCGTAGCTGGTTCCGGGCGGGTAGCGGAGCCCCACCACGAGCGACCCCTCGGCCAGTTGGGGCACGAACTCGGTGCCCAGGTTTCCGGCAACGAGCCGCCGCCACCAGCAGGCTGGCCGCGGCCAGCGTGCAGACCACGGCTTTTCTGCCGAGAGCGCAGCGCAGCACCGACGCGTAAATTCGTTTCGCCACGCGCACCAGCAGCACGTCGCGCTCGCCAGTCGCCGGGGCAGCACCACGCTGGCCAGCACCGGGGTCAGCGTCATCGAAACGATCAGCGACCCGATTAGCACCAGGATGACCGTCAAGGCCATCGGCCGGAACATTTTGCCTTCGACCCCTTCGAGCGTGAGGATCGGGATGTAGACGATCATGATGATCAACTGGCCGAACACCGCGGGCTTGCGCACCTCGACCACGGCTTCGCGGATGATTCCCAGCCGGGATTTGGCGTCGAGCGGCGCGCCATGGTGCGCCAATCGGCGGACGATGTTCTCGATGACCACCACCGAGCTGTCGACGACGATGCCGAAGTCGATGGCCCCCAGGCTGAGCAGCGTGCCGGCAATGCCGATCTGGTACATGCCGCTGAAGGCGAACAGCATGCACAGCGGAATCCCCGCGGCGGCGATCAATCCGGCCCGCAGGTTGCCCAGAAAAATGAAAGGATCAACACGACCAACAGCGCGCCGTCGCAGAGGTTGTTGCGGACCGTGCTGATCACCTCCTTGACCAGCTCGGTCCGATCGTAGAGGACGCTCGGCCGCCACGCCCTCGGGCAAGATGTTTTGCATCTCGTGAAATTTCTTCACGAGGTTTTCGGTGACCGCGTAGCTGTTTTCGCCGATCCGCATGAAGCCCAGGCCGAGCAGGATTTCGCCCTCGCCGTCGGCCGTGACCATCCCGCGTCGTATCTCGTGGCTGATGACGATCTCGGCCACGTCCTTGAGAAACACCGGCACGCCGTCGAACGTGGCCATTTGGATGTTGCCGATTTGCTCGGTGCCGACCGTGCGGGCGATTCCATGGACCAGCAGCATGTCTCCCTTGCGGTCCATGTAGCCGCCGCCGACGTTGAGGTTGTTCGAGATGAGCGACTCGACGACCTGCTGGAAGTTCAAGTCGTATTTGAACAGGGACGCGGGGTTGATGCGCACCTGGTATTGCTTCTTCAGTCCGCCCCAGGTGTTCACTTCGGCCGTACCGGCAACGGTCCGCAGCTCGGGACGGATTTCCCAGTCCTGGATGGTGCGCACCTGGGTCATTTCGACCGGGGGCGTCTTATCCGGGCTCGGCGCCAGGGCGTAGTGGAAGACTTCGCCCAAACCGGTCGCGATCGGACCGAGCTCCGGGCGCGCGACGCCGTCGGGCATGGGCACGGTGATCAGCCGTTGTGCGATCAGTTGCCGCACCAGGTAGATGTCGCTGTTGTCCTCGAAGGTCACCGTGACCTGCGACAGACCGAACTGCGAAATCGAGCGTACCTCGACGAGCCCCGGCAGCCCGCCCATCACCAACTCGATCGGAAACGTGACGAGTCGTTCGACCTCGGTCGCGACCAGTCCCGGCACGTCCGTGTTCACCTGCACTTGGACCGGCGTGGTGTCCGGAAAGGCGTCGATGTTCAGTGCCCCTAGCGACAAGAACCCGGCCACCGCGACCGCCACCGTGGCGGCGGCCACGATCATCCGATGTTCGAGCGACCAGGCAATGATGCGGATCAGCATGTCTTTGGATTGCGTTTCGAGATTTTGCGGCCCGCGAGAAGCACGGTGCGCCGCGATTGCCAGGTCATTGGGACACGAAGGGCCCAGCCGCCAGGCTGATTTCCGGGCCCCCGGGGCTCATTCCATCGACAGCGACGACGCAGCCGCCGCGCCCTCGGGCCCGAACTCTCGCACGGCCGCGGAATTGTCGCCCGACTGTTTCTGCAATTGCGCCGACAGCTCGGACGCCAGGATGCGAGCTCCGCTGGTGACCACGCGGTCGCCGGGCTTCAGCCCGTCGAGAATCTGGGCCTGGTCGTCGCGCACCAATCCGGTGCGGACGATCCGCGGCTCGAAGCTGCGGTTGTCCTCCGAGGGCACGAACACCACCTGCTTTTCGAGCTCCCATTGAAAATGCAGCGCGTCGTCGGGAACCACCACGGTGAGCGGGTTTTTCGAAACCAGGATCTGCGCCGTGCCAAACGAATTGACTGCGCAGCAAGCGACCCTGGTGGCCGTTCTTCGCGTCGAGCTGCAGCGGATTGTCCACTTCCGCGCGGGCTTGAACGGTGCGCGTGCGCGGGTCGATCTCCGTGCCGATCCAGGTCAGCGTGCCGTTGACCGGCAGCGCTCCGCCTTCGCCATTGAAGAGCACGGCGGTGCCGATCGACAGCTTGGCGGAGTCTTCTTCGCGAACGCCGAGGTTGATCCACATCCGCCGCATGTCGGCCACCACGTACTGCGGCTGCCCGGGGTCGACCGCTTCGCCGCGAACCACCTCGCAGTTGGTGACGACGCCCTCGAACGGCGCTCGCAGCGGAATCAAGTTGGCCGAGTCGGTTCCCGCCGCCAGCGACGGCGTCAGGCCCAACAGGTGCAGCCGGTCCGCCAATTCGTTGGTCGGCAGATCGGCGATGTCTTCCAGCCGCAGCGCGAAGCCGAGATTCACCAGTCGCTGAAAGGCATTGAATCGCTGGGCGCGCGACACCTCGCGCGCCGCCATCGCTTCGCGCAGCTCGCGCCCGGCCACCAGGCCTTGAATGCCTTCCAGCCGCTCGACGAGCTTCGATTTCGCGTTGTAGACGACCGCCGCCTCGAGCAACATGGCCTTGGCGTCGCCAACGTCCGCCGAGTCGACGATCATCAGCACGTCGCCAGGCACCACGGTGTCGCCCAGGCGCTTCTCGACGCGCCAGCACGAAACCCGGCACGCGGGTCGATAACTGCGCGAGCCGAGTCTCGTCGTAGCCCACCACGCCGTTGGCCGCGACCACGTCGTCGATCGAGTGCTCGAAGGCCGCGGAGGTCTCGATGCCGCATTCCTTGGCGGCCTCGGCCGAGCTGAATTCAATGGTCGGCAGCCGCGGTGAAGTGGCTGCCCTGGCGGGAGGTTTTTCCGGCGGAGTCGGCTCGGGCGTCGCTTCAGCCCCGGCGAAAAGCTCCGAAAAGCGGGGTAGCGTCCAATGATGGGCATGGCCCCACCAGCCGATGCCGCCCAACGCGGCAAACACGATCAAGTTGGGGAGCCAACGCGCGGCTTTCCCCAGGTAACGTTCCAGTCGACCGTCCACAAAACCCACTTTCTCCGCCTCGAAACACATGCCGTGCCCAAGCCGCAGCCAAGCGCAGTTGAATTCTCGTAGCCGCGGCAGAGCAAATCATTAGTATACTATCCATTTCAAGTATAGCTAGCAAACGCGTTTAATATAACCCCAACCGGCGGTTTCGTCCCGCAAAAAATCGGGCCCCGGGCAGGATTTGCGCGATCGCTCCGCGGCAAGCTGCCAAACGTGCGTCCCTTCGATTCCACATGCAGGGATGCCGGCTGGCGTTCGCCGGAGTTTTTGCCGCCCTGTCGACGCTACTGGCAGACGCCCTCGATGACGCACACCCGCGCCGTGGTCGGCAACACGCGGGTCAGCCGCAGCCCGGCCGCGGCGAACAGTTCGCGAAACTCGGCCTCGCTGCGCTGTCGCCCGCCGGTGCTCACCAGCATGTTCAAGTCGTTGGCCGCCGCGCCGCGCGACGCCACGGACTGATCGATCTTCGCCGGATAGACATCTTCGAGGATCAGCAATTTCGCGTGCGGCGGCATCGCGCTGCGGCAATGGCGCAAGATCGTGGTCGCTTGCTCGTCGTTCCAATCGTGGATCACGTGCTTGAGCAGATACGCGTCGGCACCGCCGGGCGCCTCTTCAAAGAAGTTGCCGCTCACCACATCGCAACGATCGGACATGCCGGCGGCGGCGATCTGCTGGCGGGCCTTTTCGGCGACGTGGGGCAGGTCGAACACGATTCCCCGCACGCTCGGGTTGACTGCGAGGATTCCTAACAGCAGGGCCCCCGTCCCGCCGCCAATGTCGGCCACGATCTTGAACGTTGAAAAATCGTAGGCGGCTGCCACCGCGGCGGCAGTCTGCGGCGCGAACGTCGCCATCGCCTTGTCGAAGATTGCCGCCATCTCGGGATCCTTGGCCATTTCCGTAAAAGGATCCGAGTCGGGCGCCGTCCGTCGAAAGGCCGGCTCGCCCGTGCGCACGCAATATTCCAATTCCTTCCAGCCCTCCTGAATGCCGATGCCGGTGAACAGCATCACCGAGGTAGCGCATCGATCCCGGCACATCGGACTGCGCAGCAGTTGCCCCAGCAGAGCCAGCGCGTACCGCTCGTCGTCAACCTGCTCGACGACGCCGACGCTAGCCAGCAGCCGCAACAACCGGTTGAGCGCCGGCGCATCCGTGTTCGAGGCCGCCGCCAGCTCCGCCGCCGTGCGGGGGCCGTTGGCCATCAAGTCGGCCAGGCCCAGTTTCGCCGCCACGTACAGCGCCCGCGAATAGTAGTGGCCGATGGCCAGGTGATACAGCGCCAGCGGCGGGGGCAGCACTGAAGGGGACGCTCCGGCGGCGGTCGCTTTCGTCGACATCGTTCAAGCTCCATTCAACAGGGCGCGACTTAGAACCTATCCGAGAGCCGCCGGGGACTGTCCCACTTCTGCGGAGTCTTCGGAACAAAATGGGACTGTCCCCCTCTCCCGCACTCTCGCAATGTGGCAGGATCTGAATAGGCTTCGCGCGAGTCCAGCGCATTTGCGTCCGATTAGGTTTACGTCCCCTTTAATTCACCCGCCACGGCTAGCAGAGCCACTAAGTTGTTGCGGTAGCGTGCTCGCCACGCGAACCGGACCATAACGGACACGACCGCTGGTCCCTTTGTCCCGCCGCTCCCGACACGGAACGCCCGGTGCCAGCGGGACAGCCCTGCCGCAATCGCGAAGACGCAATGGGATGTAATGAAAAACGCGATTAAGGGCCGTTCTTCATCCATCTTCGGTTCTCAGTGGGCTCTTCGGGGCGTGCGCGACGGCTGGGCCTGGCGCAGAAAAAGGGATATTCGGATATTCAACGTTTTGCGATTGCTGCGAGAACTGCTGAACCGAGTCTTCGCGCCACGCCGCAACCTCGCCATTGCGAGAGCCGGGAGTCGAACCCGGACGGGTTGCCCCACTGGATCCTAAGTCCAGCGCGTCTGCCAATTCCGCCACTCTCGCGAAAATCCCAGCCAATTGTGCCAGCTTGCACGCCGGCCGGGTAGAGGTATTTTAGGCTACAGGAGCGGCCCCGGCGATGCGCGCCGGCGGCGACGCGCCCGCCGCGTTCGCCTTGATGCCCGCGTGCCGTACACTGAATCGCTGCGGTCGGTTGAGCCTCATTGCAGGAGCGAAGCCATGCGTTGGCCAGTTGGCTGGGTGGTCCTGGGAATTTGTGCCGCAGTGTTGGGCGCGGTCGCACGCCCGTGGGAGCTGCCAAATGCCGCCGCGGCCCCAGGAGTTCAAACGATGAACTACGTCGAGCCGAATGAACAGCTCGTGGTTGAACTGTACGTCCGCAACGTCAAGGAATCGACGGCGCTTTACGAAAAGCTGGGCTTCAAGGTCCTTCGCGGCGAGCCGACGTTCGTCGAGCTCGGCTGGGAGACCTCGCGACTGTTCCTCGAACAAATCCCGGGCCAGCCCGCGCCGCCGGCCACGCTGGTCGCCAACATCCGCATCATGGTCCCCGACGTCGACCGCTATTGGGAGCTCGCGCGCCAGATGAAGCTGCCCGTCAAGCGAGCGATCGGCGACCGCTACTACGGTCTGCGCGATTTCACCGTCGTCTCTCCCGACGGCATCGGCCTGCGTTTCGCATCGACGCTGCAGAAGAAGCCGACGAAATGAACGCCGGCGCCTCCATCCATGAAACCGGAATCACCCAATTGAACGGCCAGGTTGCTCGTCGCTACGTCGCCGCGATCGCCGCGTGCCTGGCCCTAGCGACGGCCGTGCGCGCGGCCGGTGGCCAGGAATCCAACCTGCTGCCGATTCCCGATCGGCTGGTCGTGCTCACGTTCGACGACTCGGTAAAGTCGCACTTCACGGCGGCGGCGCCGGTGCTGAAGAAGTACGGCTTCTCAGCCACGTTCTTCATCACCGAGGGATTCACTTTCAAGTCGAACAAGCGCGACTACATGACCTGGGACGAAATCCGCCAGCTCGAACGGCAGGGGTTCGAAATCGGCAACCACACCCGCGACCACCTGGGCATCACCGACAAGACGGTCGCCAAACTCGAAGAGCAACTAACGGGCATCGACCAGAGCTGCGCCGCGGCCCGCGTGCGGCGGCCGACGTCGTTTGCCTGGCCGGGCAACAGTTTTTCGATCGACGCGCTACCGGTGTTGCGGAAACATGGCATTGCGTTTGCCCGCCGCGGCGGCTCGCCGGAGTTTCCTTATGACCGCGGCCGGGGCGTGGCCTACGAGCCGGGCGTCGACGACCCGCTGTTGATTCCCACGACCGGCGACGCGCGGCCCGACTGGACGCTCGACGATTTGATTCTGGCGGTCAGCCAGGCCCACGACGGAAGGATCGCCGTGCTGCAGTTCCACGGCGTGCCCGAGGGAGAGCATCCCTGGGTGCATACGCCGCGCGAGCGGTTCGAGGCGTACATGAGTTACCTGCACGACCACGGCTACCGGGTGATCGGCCTTGGCGACCTGGCCCGGTACGTCGACCCCAAGAAGATTCCGCCCGACCCGCGCGGCGATGGAAGGGCGGATGAAGCAGCGAGCCGAATGAAGCATCCGTCGGAAGGCCCGCACTGGCGGAGCCAGTGGCACACGGGTGAAGCCGACCGGAAGGCCCAGCGCCCACCCTAGCGGTGCGAGCGCTCCATGCCGAAGTTGAGCTTCAACTGCGGGTCTTTCTCGCAGTCGGGGTTGAGCTCTTTGAACAGCAGGCTCGGCTGGATGTCGCGGTTGTGCTGGTACTTGTCGCTGGCATACTCGGTAATCGGGCCGGTGATCTCGTGGTAGAAGATCTGGCAGATCGGCACGCCGGGATAAATCCGCACCGGCTGCACGGCGAACATCTCCAACGTCCAGTAGCCGCAGAAGCCGACGTCGCCGAAACCGGCCGTCACGTGCACGAACAGCCCCAGCCGGCCGATCGACGAGCGGCCCTCGATCATCGGCACCAGCTCGTGCGTCTCGGTGCGCTCGATCGTGCGGCCCAGGTAAAGCTGGTTCGGTCCCAGCACGAGCCCCTCGGGCGGAATGGTCAGCCGCCGCACGCGATTCGGCTTGGCCATGTCGAGCACGACCTCTTCATAGGTCATCAGCTCGTTATGCAGCGTGAGGTTGTAGCTGTTCGGGTTGAGATTCGCCTCGTTGAACGGATCGATGACGATCGACTTGCCCAGGTGCTTGCGGATTTGATGGCCGGAGAGGATCATCGGTCGAGGAGTCGGCGTTTTCGAGGGTCGTGATGGATGCGGTCGGTGGCCGCCGCGAAGCTCAACGCGGCGGCCGGGCCCCAACGGGTTGGCTCACGTCGCGCCGCGGTCGGCGACTCCAATCTTCGGACACAAATCCTCCAGCGGGCAAATGTCGCACTTCGGCTTGCGGGCCATGCAAACCTGGCGTCCGTGCGTGATGACCCGATGGCTGAAATCGATCCAATCGCGCTTGGGGATCTGGGCCATCAGGTCGCGCTCGATCTTCACGGCGTCGGTGTGCTCGGTCAGACCCAGCCGGCGGCTGATGCGCGTCACGTGCGTGTCGACGACCACGCCCGTGGGCAGGTCAAAGGCCGTGCCCAGCACGACGTTGGCCGTCTTGCGCCCGATGCCCGGCAGCTCGACCAGGGCGTCGAGATCGTCGGGCACCCGGCCGCCGTAGCGTTCGACCAACTGGGTGCAGGCCGCCTTGATGCTCTTGGCCTTGGCGCGAAAAAAGCCCGTGCTCTTGATCGCCCGTTCCAGCTCGGCCGGCCTGGCGGTGGCGAACGCCCGGGCGTCGCGATATTTCTTGAACAGCGCGGGCGTGACCATGTTGACCCGCGTGTCGGTGCACTGGGCCGAGAGGATCGTGGCGATCAGCAGTTGCAGCGGGTTGGCGAAATCGAGCGCGCACTTCGCGTCGGGATAGGCCTTCTTCAGGCGGCGCACGATGGCGGTGGCGCGGCGTTTGGTGTCGGCGGTCGCGACCATGCGGGGCCTGGCACTCGAAGGGGGCGTGGCGTCGGTTTCGCGCGGGCACGATTCGCGCGAATGGGTTCCCTGACGGACGGGCCGGCTCAATTGTCCCCGCTGGCGGCCGGAACTGTCAAGTATGCGACGCGCGCTACCCCATCGTGCGAAACAGTGCGCGGGCGTTGGCGGTGGTGCGGGCGGCGAACGTTGCGACGTCGCAGCCGCACACTTCCGCCAGCCGCGCGGCCGTATGCACCAGGTGGGCCGGCTCGTTGCGCTTGCCGCGCAGCGGATCGGGCGAGAGATACGGGCTGTCGGTCTCGATCAGGATGCGATCCGCCGCCACGCTGCCGGCCACGGCCCGCAGGTCATTCGACTTCTTGAACGTGACCATGCCCGCGAAGCTGATGTAGAGTCCCAGCTCGACGCAGCGGGCAGCCGTCTCGGCCGTGCCGGTGAAAGAGTGCATCACGCCGCGAACGGGCCCACGCCCGCGGGCTTCGGCAAGCATGGCCAGCACCTCGACGTCGCTTTCACGCGTATGAATCACGACCGGCAAATCGCGCTCTTGGCTCAGCCGCAAATGGCGATCGAAGTAATCTTGCTGCACGTCGAAGGGCGTGTAGTTCCAATGGCGGTCGAGGCCCGTTTCGCCGAGCGCGACGACCTTGGGCTGGGACACAAGTTCGACGACGAGGTCCCAATCGCCCGCGGCGGCCTGCGCGGCGTAGTTCGGCTGGATGCCGACGGCGGCAAAAATGCCCGCGTGGCCGGCCGCCAGCTCGACGACGGCGCGACTCGCGTCGGCGGTGACGCCGACGGCCACGATGCGCTCGACGCCGGCCGCGTGGGCCCGCTCGATCACCGTCTCGCGATCGGCGTCGAACTCTTCCTGATCGAGGTGCGCGTGCGTGTCGATGAGCATGGTGGCAATGCGCGCGGCGGCAGTCGCCTTTGGACGTCGTGGACCGACCGCCCTAATCTTTCGGGTGCCACTGCCGGCTTGTCCAGCAGTGCGAAATCACGGGTGTCTGCTGCGCAGCCGCCCGTGGCACCCATTGCTGGCCCCGGACATTCCAGCGAAGACAAACCACTACTCTTCGGCCGACCGTCTCAGTGTGGCCCGGCCATCTCGGCGGCCAACTCTCCGAGCGTTTCCAAATGGCCGCGGGCCGAGCCGAGGGCTTCTTCGGCCAGCACCAGGGCCTGCGGCTCGTTTTGCAACGCGGCGACCGAACGCTCCAGCGCCGCCACGTCGTTCTTCTGGCAGCGGACGAGCTTCCGCACCAGGTAGTCGAGCGACAAATCGTGCGTGTCGGGAAAATCGAGCGGGTAGCCGCCCAGCTCCGGCGGGCCGTAATGCTCCTGGATATAGTCGGCGATCCGCGTCGACATTTGCTTCTGGTCGTCGACGATCCGGCCGAGCGTCTCGACGGCGACCTCGTCGCCCCGGTGCGTCCAGGGACAGGCGTAGGTCAGGTACATCGGCAGCGAACGATGGATGATCGTCAGCAGCCGATTGAGCGCCTGGTATGTGCCGAGCCTCTTCATGCGCGCGTGTCCGCGTCCGTGTGGGGAGGGGAAGGTCAAAAGAGCTGCCGCGCGGCCGTCCGGGCCAGCTCGTTCAGGCTGTCCCAGCCGATGAACAAGGCCAACAAGGGGATCGTCATGGCCATCACGAATGTGCCCGGAATGAACGACATCGTTCCCGGCAAGCGCGTATCGGGCTCGGGATCGATCGTCATGATTTTCACGACCCGCAGGTAGTAATACAAGCTCACCGCCGTGTTCAACCCGGCGATGACCAACAGCGTCCACAACTTGGCTTCGACCAGGCTGTAGAAGATCAGCCATTTGCCGATGAAGCCGGCAAACGGCGGGATGCCGATCAGGCTCACCAGGATGATCGCGAAGCAAATCGTCACCACCGGCGCAGCGGCGGATCAGGCCGGCGTAGTCGGCGATCTCTTCGCTGCGGATCATGTTTCGCAGAAAGGCGACGACCGCGAACGCGCCCAGGTTCATGAACAGGTAGACGGCCGCGTAGAAAGCCAGCGCGGCGATGGCCCGCTGGGCCGCTTCGGGATTCGAGTCGGCCAGCACGATGGCGGCCGGCACCGGCATGATCATGTAGCCGGCATGGGCAATGGTGGAGTAGGCCAGCAACCGCTTGATGTTCGTCTGGCCGTAGGCCGCCAGGTTGCCGAACGTGCAGGTGATGGCCGCCAGGAAGGCCAGGCACTTCCAGAGATAATCGCGCACCGGCGAGAGGGCCTTGTTTTGCGCCGCGCGGTCGAGTGGCGGATGCACCGCGGACTCGGAGGCAGCCGCGTGCTCGTCGCTGGACGCCTCCGCATGGCCAGCCGATTCGTGCCCGGCTGGCTCATCGGCCACGTTGAACAGCGCCACCGCCTTTTCCTGCGTCGCGGCCGGCTCGACGGGTGCCGGCACATGGGCAAACCCGATCGCCAGGCGGACCAACAGCGCCAGCGCGGCCGCCTTCGAGGCCACCGACAGAAACGCGTCCACTTCGGCGCTGGCGCCTTCGAACACGTCGGGACACCAGAAGTGGAACGGCACGGCCGACAGCTTGAACGCCAGGCCGACCAGGATCATCAAGCCGGCCAGCGCCAGCACCATGTGGGTATCGGTGCCGATGTGCTGCTCGAGATTCGCCGGCTGAAGCAGCTCGGCCAGGCGCACGGCCATCGTGGGGATGTGCACCGAGCCCAGCACGCCGGCCAGCAGGCTGATGCCGTAGAGCATGACGCCGGCCGCGCCGGCTCCGTACACGGCATACTTCAAGCGCCGCCTCGCTGCTCTGGCGGCGGCCTTTCAACAGTCCGGCCAGGGCATAGGACGGCACGCTGGCCATCTCCACGCCCAGAAAGACCATCAGCAGGTGGTTGGCCGAGGCCATGATGCACATGCCCAGCGTGGCGCCCAGCACCAGCGTGTAAATGTCGGGCGCCGCGTCGCGATCGGGCACGCCCGAAATCCGCGTGAAGATCGCGAACAGCACCGCGAAGAACAGCAGCAGCGTGCGGAAGTAGACCGTGAACGAATCGTAGACCAGCAGCCCGGTGAACAACTCCGAGGGGCGCTCGACCGCGTGCCAGGGACCGGCCAGGTACAGGGCCACGGCCGAGCCGGCCAGCATCACGTAGAACGATCGATGCGGCTGGTCGGGCACGGGATGCGCAACAGCAGGATCAGCACGATCGTGGCGCACAGCGCCAGCTCGCCGCCGAAACCGGCGGTGCTGGTCAGCGTGTCGCGGATCAAATCGTGGATCAGGTCGTAGAGAGTCACGGTCTATTCGGTTCTGCGAGCGTTATCGGTCGGAAAGGCAAGGGGCGCCAGCGGGTCGAATCGGCGGACTTCCAGCGCGGCCTCGCGGCCGAGCGTGGCCGGAACGGTCGCGGGACGCTCGGCGTCGGCGATCGCTTCCGGGCGCTCGACTTCACGTCCTTGGTCCATTCGGCCAGCGCGTCGACCTCGCGGTTCACGCTGGGCGTCATGTAGTGGAAGAGCGCCTTGGGATAGACGCCAAACAAGATGGCCAAGGCCAACAGCGGCGACGGCAATCGCCAGCTCGCGCGGAGTCATCGGGTCAGGTGGTCGCCGTGCGGGCCCTTGTATTCGGGCCCCAGGTAGACCCGCTGGATGGTCCACAGATGTAGCCGGCCGTGAGGATCACGACCGAGGCCGCCACCACGGCCAGCGCCATGCTGTAGTTCCACACCGAGAAGCGTGACGAACACTTCGCCGATGAAGCCGCACAGCCCGGGCAGGCCCAGGCCGGCGAAGAAGATTCCGATCGCCAGGCCGCTGTAGACCGGCATCTTGGCGAACAGCCCGCCGAACTGGTCGAGGTCGCGGTGGTGCACGCGGTCGTAGACGACGCCGACCAGGAAGAACATGCCGGGCGAGCTGATGCCGTGGGCGATCATCTGGAACATGGCCCCGTTCATCCCCATCTTCCAGTAGTCGGGGTTGAACTGGTTGCCGGCCATGGCGCTCCACACGCCGATGCCCAGCACGACGTAGCCCATGTGGCTCACCGAGCTGTAGGCCACCAGCCGCTTGAAGTCCTTCTGGGCCAGGGCCGCGAAGCCGCCGTAGACCATGCTCACCACGCCCAGGGCGCAGACGAGCCAGGCCAGGTCGTAGCCGGCGTCGGGACAGATCGGGTAGCAGATGCGGATGATGCCGTAGCCGCCCATCTTCAACAGCACGCCGGCCAGGATCATCGAGATCGGCGTCGGCGCCTCGACGTGCGCGTCGGGCAGCCAGGTGTGCAGCGGCACGGAGGGCACCTTGATGACGAAGCCGAGCAACAACAGCAGGAACGCCCACCACTGCAGGCTCTTGCCCCACAGCTTGCCGTCGAACAGCGTGGTGTGCTGGCCCATCTCCTGCAGGGCCAGGATGTTGAACGTGTGGGCCGGCTCGCTTTGGCCGCGAATTTCCGCGATCTGGGCCGCGCTGTGCCTCGGCGGGCAGGCGTGGCGTCGACCACGTTCGCTGTGACGAGCTGCTCGTCGGTGAGCTTGGTCAGATCGCTGTTGAAGTACAGCATCAGGATGGCGATCAGCATCAACACGCTGCCCACCAGCGTGTACAGGAAGAACTTGATCGCCGCGTATTCCCGCCGCGGGCCCCCCCAGACGCCGATCAGGAAGTACATCGGCAGCAGCATCACTTCCCAGAACACGTAGAACAGGAAGAAGTCGAGCGCCAGAAGACGCCCAGCATGCCCGTCTCCAACAGCAGGAACAGCATGCAGTAGGCCTTGACGTGCTTTTCGATCGGCCAACTGGCCCCCATCGCCAGCATGCTGACGAACGCCGTGAGCACCACCAGCGGGAAGCTGATGCCGTCGACGCCCATGCAGTAGTGGATGTTGAACGATGGGAATCCAGGGGATCGAGAACACCTTCTGCATCTCGGCCACGGCCTCGAACTTCGCAGCGCGCTGTTGCCCGGGCAGGGCCATCACGACCGTCAGCACGAAGACGGCCGCGGTGACGGCCAGCGAAAACGTCTTCATCGCCTCCCCGCTTTCGCGCGGGAAAAAGGCCAGCACCAAGGCGCCTGCCGACGGCAGGAAGACGATCAGGCTCAGCAGCAGGACGTAATTCGATTCCATGGGTCGAAAGCTTTCGCGGTCGGGTTGGTGAATCGTGTCGTCAGTTTCCGGCCAGGCTCGGACTCAAGTAAAGGCTGATCAGCACGAACAGGGCCACGGTGCCGATGACGATGAACATCACGTACTGGCGGAGCCTGCCGGTCTGGCACGCCCGCAGCCAGAGGGCCAGGTCGTAGGTCCAATTGGCCATCACGTTGACCAGGCCGTCGACGAAGTAACGGTCGATCAAGTCGTCCAGGCGGGCCGTCGAGCGCACCAGCGCCGCCAGGCCGTCGATGATGCGGTCGATGACGTGCGTGTCGAACTGCGCTACGCGGCGCGAGACGAACAACACCGGCTGCACGAACAGCGCAGTCGTACAGCTCGTCGAACTACCACTTGTGGATCAAGAACTCGTAGATCGGATGGAACCGGGTGCGGACTTCGCTGGGATCGAGAATCCGCACGCCGTAGAAGATGACCGCCAGCAGGAAGCCGGCCAGAGCCGTCCCCGTCGCGGCCCACGTGGCCGGCACGTGGTACGCCGGTGCGTGCGCATCGTGGGCAGCCGGATACTGGACGTCCACCAGCACGCCGCGGCTGGCCTCGTGCGTGCCGTCCGGCTGCGCCTGTTCCAGCAGGTTTTGCACGCCGTGCCGCCCGGTCACCGGTTCGATCAGCGAACCGGCCGTGCTCCAGCCGACGCCGATCGCCAGCACCGCCAGCACGACCAGCGGATAGTACATCACCCGCGGCGATTCGTGGGCGTGCTCGTAAATGTGATGATCGCGCGGCTTGCCGGCGAACGTCATGTACCACAGGCGGAACATGTAGAACGCCGTGATCGCCGCCCCGCCGGCGGCCACGAAGAACAAAAGCCCCACGTCGGGATTGTTGCCGCGAAAGGCCAACGCCTGGGCCAGGATCGCGTCCTTCGAGTAATGGCCGCTCAAGCCGATCGAAAACGGCACGCCCGCGCCCGATGATCGCCAGGCAGCCGACGAGCATCGTGTAGGCCGTCCAGGGCATCTTCTTGCGCAGGCCGCCCATCTGCGGCATCTCGTTGGTGTGGCAGGCGTGGATCACCGAGCCGGAGCAGAGGAACAGCAGGCACTTGAAGAAGGCGTGCGTGATCAGGTGGAACAGCCCGGCCACCCAGCCGCCCACGCCCAGGGCCAGCATCATGTAGCCCAACTGGCTGACCGTCGAATAGGCCAGCACGCGCTTGATGTCGGTGGCCGTGATGGCGATCGTGGCGGCGATGAACAGCGTGATGCAGCCCACGTACGCGATCACCAGCAGCACCTCGGGCGCGAACACCGGGTAGAACCGCCCGACCAGGTACACGCCGGCCGCGACCATCGTCGCCGAGTGGATCAGGGCGCTGACGGGCGTGGGGCCTTCCATGGCGTCGGGCAGCCAGACGTGCAGCGGGAACTGGGCGCTTTTGCCCACGCAGCCGCAGAAAATCCCCAGCCCGGCCACGATCAGCAGCCAGTAGCCATGGTGGCCCGGCTGGCCGGGTTCGCGCTCGCCGCGCCAGGTGTCGATTCGCTCGCTGGTCGGCTCAACGCCGTTGGCGATGTCCGCGATGGCCGCCGCCTTGACCATGCCGTCGGGCACGTCGAGCTGGAAATCGCGCTCGGGACTGCGCACCAGCGTGAAGATGCCCGGCTCGACCGTGCGGGTGCCGTCGTCGGCGACGTGCTCCATGTCGCCGAAAGAAACGTGCCCAGGCTGCCGAACAGGGCCATCAGCCCGATGATCATGCCGAAGTCGCCGACGCGGTTGACGATGAACGCCTTGTTGGCGGCGGTCGAGGCGCTTTTCCGCTCGATGTAGAAGCCGATCAAGAAGTAGGAGCAGATGCCCACCAGCTCCCAGAAGACGAACACCATCGCCATGTTGCCGGCGATGACCATGCCCAGCATGCTGAAGCAGAACAGCGACAGGTACTGGAAGAAGCGGTGGAAGCGGCCGCGGCGGTGCAGGTGGTGGCCGTCGGCAGCGTGCACTTCGGGTCGGTCACCTCGTGCAGCTCGTCGTGCATGTAGCCGAACGAGTAGACGTGGATGCACGTGGCGATGAGCGTGACCATGCAGAACATCAGCACGGTCAGCGAGTCGATGTAGTAGCCGATCGTGATCCGCAGCGAGCCGAACTGGCCCAGCGTGTACCAGTCGCCGGTGATCGGCTTGACGCCCGCGGCCGCGTGGCCGCCGTGGCCAGTGGCATGCCCTGCGGCGGCGTGTCCCGCGTCGGCATGTTCCTCACCGTGCTCGGCCGAAGCAGCGGACGGCCCGCCATGCTCCTCGGCCACTACCGCTTCGTCGACCGGCGCGGCCCCGCCGTAATTGGGAAGCCATACGCCCAGCAGGGCCACGAGCGACAGCACGCAGGACGTCAGGATCGCGCCGGTGGCCACGTAGCCGGCCAGCCGCCCGGCCCGGCCCATGCGCGGGCCGAGGAACACGATCAGCACGAACGACGCCAGCGGCAGCAGCCAGGCCAGTCCCAACAGCCTCGGTAGTGCGGTGACGGGATCCATCAGCCTTTCAGCTCGTCGCCCTGGTCGACGTCGACCGTGGCGTGGTTGTTGTAGAAGTTCAAGGTAATGGCCAGGGCCACGGCCGCCTCGGCCGCGGCCAGCACGATCACGAACAGGGCCATCAGCTGGCCGTCCAGCCCGATGCCCGGCACGCCGGGCGAGGTAGTCGCTGCCGAAGGCCACGAAGTTGACGTTGGCCCCGTTGAGCACCAGCTCGATGCCCATCAGCACGCCCAGGGCGTTGCGCTTGGTGGCCATGCAGACCACGCCGACACGAACAGCACGGCGCCGACCACAAGTAGTGCGACAGGCCGACCGGCTGGGTCAGTAGATTCATGGCTGGCTCAGCGGGTGGTCGCCCCGGCGGCGCGCGCAGTGGTGTTCTTCGGCTCATCGATCAAACCAGGTCGTTCGGCCCCGCGACGCGCTTCTTCGGCCGGGCCAGGTAGGCCGCGCCGACCAGCACCACCAGCAGGTGCACCGAAACGATTTCGAACGGCAGCAGGTAGCCCGACATGCCACCGCGGGTTTCGGCATCGGGTTCTGTCGAGCTTGTCGACGCGGACGCCCATCAGGGCCATGCCCAGGGGCGTGGCCGTCACGTGGGCCTCTTGCGGCAGGGCGGCCGGCGGTTTGCCAGGCGCTGACGCTGGTGGCCGCGGCCAGCAAGCAGCGCCAACAGCGAGCCGCCGACGACAGCCGCCAGCACCCATTCGCCGGCCGTGGTGTGCATCGTGACGAATGGCCCCTGGCCGTGAGCATGACGCCGAAGACCAACAGCACCAGCGTGCCGCCGACGTAGATCATCATCTGCATCGCGCCGACGAAGTCGGCCCCGGCCAGGAAGAACAGTCCCGACGGTCGCGGCCAGCGAGAGCACCAGGTAGAACGCCATCCGCACGACGTTGCTCGACACGACCACGGCCACGGCAAAGCCGCAGGCCAACAGCGCGAACAGCAGGAAGAAGAACGAATGCCAGTTGATCGCGTCCACGGTCACTCTTCGCCTGGTTCGAAGATTGTTCGATGCCGCCTGCGAGTTTCGAGCGCGCCGCCACGCGGGTCGCGCGATCGTGCTGGGCCGCTGAACTCTCGGCCGGTTGTTCCAACTGCATTTGGCCTTCGCGGATGCTGCCGTAGGGCGTATAGGGCAAAAACAGCCCCCCGGGCAGCAGCGTAGGTCCACAGCGTCGCCCCCAGAAACATCACGGCGGCCAGCGGCACGCAGTATTTCAAGCAGGTGGTCATCACCTGGTCGATCCGCAGCCGCGGCAGCGTCCAGCGGACCCACATCATGAACGTCACGCCGCAGACGCCCTTGACGAGGAAGTTGACGCACCCCAGCAGGTTGCCCAGGTAGTGCAAGCAACGGGTTCGCCGCGCCGGCCAGGCCCAGCCAGTCGGCGATCGGGATCGGCCCGTTCCAGCCGCCGAAGAACAAGATCGCCGCCAGGCCGCTGACGGCGAACATCGAGCCGTATTCGGCCATGAAGAAGATGCTCCAGCGGAAGCCGGAGTATTCGGTGTGGAAGCCGGCCACCAGCTCGCTTTCGGCCTCGGCCAGGTCGAACGGCGCCCGGTTGACGCTGGCCATGGCGCAGGTGAAGTAGACCCAGAAGGTGATGAACGTGAACGGGTCGTGGAAGATGAACCAGTTGGTGAACCAGCCTGCTGCATCTGGCCGATCGTCACCAGGTCCATCGTGCCGGCGATCATCACCGGCACCACGACGCACATGCCCAGCGGCACCTCGTAGCTGACCACCTGGGCCGCCTCGCGCATCGCCCCGAACAGCGACCACTTCGAGGCCGAGGCGTAGCCGGCCAGGATCACGCCGAACACCTCGAGCCCAGCACGGCGAGGATGAAGAACACGGCCACGTTCATCTGCACGGCCACCCAGCCGTCGGCAAACGGCAGCGCCAGGTAGCCGCAGAACGACGCGCAGAAGCTGATGTACGGGGCCAGAGCGAAACAGCATCGCGTCGGCCCCCTCGGGCATCAGGTCTTCCTTGGTGAGCAGCTTGATGCCGTCGGCCAGCGTCTGCAGCCAGCCGAACCTGCCGCCCACGCGCGTGGGGCCCAGCCGGTCCTGGATCCGGCCCGAGACCTTCCGCTCCAGCCAGATGAACACCAGCGCGCCGACGGCCACGACGTTGAGCAGGAAGAAGGCATGGACCAGCGCAGCGATCACATAGGCCAGCCACTCGGGAGAGACGTAAGCTTTGAGAAATTCAGCCACGGCTTACGAAAGTTCTCTGGGGAGAACGCTTGCCAGAAGCCCATCAACGCGCTTAACGGGCGACGGCCCACCGCGGGTGGAACAGGGCCCGAGAGGGGGCCGGATTCAGGGTTCCGCGGGCGGAGGGCCGTCGAGTTCGTGAAATATCGCACAAAGCCCCCCGCGTCGGCAAGCCCCTGGCTGGCAAGAATCTTCGGATCGTGCCTAGCAGCCTGTTGAAGTATTCAACAGGCTGCGTGATCGCAGGGATGCGATCCCCAAATAGCGACGTAAGTCGTTATTTTGCGAGCGGTGCGGAGCTTTGCTCCGCACTTCGCGAGGTTGAAAAATGTCACGAAGCCATTTTTCAACGGCTAGCGGTCGATCTCGCCCATCACGATGTCCAGCGAGCCGACGATGGCCGGCACGTCGGCGATCAGGCAGCCGCGGCACAGCTCGTGCGTCACCGAAAGATTGCAGAACCAGCTGCTGCGGGCTCGCGACGCGCCAGGGAATGGCGCGCCGGCCGGTGCTGACCAGATAGAAGCCCATCTGGCCCCGGGGGGCCTCGGTTTCCAGGTAGGCCTCGCCCTTGGGCAGCTTCTCGGTCAGCTTCACCGGCTCGCCCCAGGGGCCGCTGGCCATCGAGTAGCGATCGATCGCCTGGCGCACCAGGTCCATCGACTGCATGACTTCGAGCATCCGCACGTAGAAACGGTGCCAACAGTCGCCCAGCACGGCTGGCTCGCGGCACCGCCGGATAATCGTGGTCCTTGGGATAGTGGCCGTCGTTCTCGACGATCACCTCGAACGCGTAGCCGTCGTACATCTCCGTGTAGCGCTGCTCGCCGTCGCGGCGCAAGTCGTGGTCGACGCCGCTGCCGCGCAGCACCGGGCCCGTGCAGCCGTAGTCGATCGCCATCTCGGGCGACAGCACGCCGATGCCGGCCGTGCGCCGGATGAAAATCGCGTTGCTCGTCAACAAGGCGTGGTACTCGTCGATCACCGGCTCGAACTGGTCGAGAAACTCCTCGCACTTCTCCAGCCAGCCCGACGGCAGGTCGGCCGTCGCGCCGCCGACCGTGATGTAGCTGTACGTCAGCCGGCGCCGCAGACCTCCTCGAACAGGTCGAGGATCTTCTCCCGCTCGCGGAAGGCGTACAGAAACGGGCTGAACGTGCCCAGGTCGAGCCCGTAGGCCCCCATGCCCACCAGGTGGCTGGCGATGCGGTTCAGCTCGACGATGATCACGCGCAGGTGCCGGGCCTTCTCGGGCAGCTCGAAGTCCAGCAGCTTCTCGACCGCCAGGGCCCAGCCGAGATTCATGTTCATCCCGGCCAGGTAGTCCATGCGGTCGGTGTAGGGAATCCACTGCCGCGGCGTCAGGTTCTCGCCGATCTTCTCGGCGCAGCGGTGCAGGTAGCCGATGTGCGGCGTCACTTCGGAGACCACTCTCGCCGTCGGTCCGCAACACCAGCCGCAGCACGCCGTGCGTGCTGGGATGCTGCGGGCCCATGTTGACCAGCATCTCGTCGGTGCGGACGTCGAACTCGATGATCCGCGGATCGTCCAACTCGGTAGCCATCGGCGTCGCTTCGCTCCTGTCTCCGGGTGTCCGTGACCCCGGATTTGTCTCTTCTGTAGCCGGGGTCTGTGACCCCGGCATCGTCCGCATTCGCAACCGGGCTCACAGAGGCCGGTCACAGAACCGCAATCTTACCGCCCGCGGATGCCGTGGTATTCCAGCGGCATCTCGTAATCCTTTCGCAGCGGGTGGCCGACCCAATCCTCGGGGCACAAGAATCCGCCGCAAGTCGGGATGGCCCGTGAACCGCACGCCCACCAGGTCGAACATTTCGCGCTCGTGCCAGTCGGCCGTGCTCCAGAGGCACGCCACCGAGGGCACCTCGGGCAGCTCGCCCGGCTGATCGTCCTTCCAGCGCGGCAGGAACACCTTGACGACGAGGTTCGTCTTGTTGGCCAGGCTCGACAGGTGGTACACCACTTCCAGGTGCGGCTGCCAGTCGAGTTTGGCCGCCTTTTTGGCGTCGGGCTCGAAGTAGTCCACGCCCGAAATGCAGTTGAGCAAATCGAACCGCAGGTCGGGCTCGTCGCGCAGGTAGCGGCACACGTCAACCAGCCCCTCGGGGGCCACTTCGATCCAAGGGTCGATGGCCGTGAGGTTCGCGCCGGTGACCGCGTCGCCGAACTGGTGCTTGAGTCGATCGAGAAAAACCTGGCCGCTCATGATCGGATTTTTGATCTTCGGGTTAAGTGGGCGGAGTCAACTCGTCGGCTGCTGCACGTTTCCGCCAAGGGCACGACGGCAAAACCGCCTAGGACGACAGCACGGGATGTTGTTCTTCTTCGAGCACTGGCGCGGCCCGCGAGGGCTGCATCGCGCGCTCTTTGCTCGGCGCGGACCCAGTCGAGGTCGCCGCGCTTCCACACGTAAGCAAAGCCGACCAAAAGCACGGCGAAGAACACCAGGATGTCGATCATCGACATCCGCGCCAGCGAACGGGCCAGGTCGACAACCGCCTGGTCGCCACGCTCGGCGGGCGTCAGCTCGGCTGCCAGACTCTCGTCGGCCGGCGGCAACGGCGGCACGGCGGGCCGCACGACGCCCATCTCGCGGAACACCGCGGCGGAGTCGGCCGTCAACTGCTGGCCGTCGGCCGAAACCTTGGGCAGGTTCGGGTCCATCAGGTGCGTGCTCTTGCCGAACACCGTGGCCCAGGGGAAGAAGAAGGCCACTTCGACGTCGAAGATGATGAACAACAGCGCCACCACGTAGAACCGCAGGTCGAACTGCACGAAGCTCGACCCGATCGTCGGCTCGCCGCACTCGTAGACTTCCAGCTTTTCGAAGTTCGGGTCCTGCGGGCGCAGGAAGCGACCGATCAGCAGGTTGACGAACAGAAAGGCGAAGCCGGCGCCGGCGAACAGGGCCAGGTAGCCCACGATGGCGGTTGGTGACGACATGGTTGGTTGAACGTTTCCCCTCTAAAACATGAGCCGGCGGCCTGTGGGAGATTCGGGGCTGCGAGGTTATCAGTCGGGGCTCTCTTCGGCGCCTTCCGCCACGCTGCCGGCCACCAACGACTGCCGCCCGCGGAAACCGGCGTCCAACTCGTGCCAGTGCAGCACCTCGCTCTCGCCCAGCTTCCAGCACAGCAACACCAGGCGGTCGTCCATCATGGCCGGAAAGTCGATCAGCCCTTCGGGCCCGCTTTTGGGCTCGACCCCCAGGCGCGCAGCTCCTCGACGTAGGCCTGCAGTTGTTGGCTGTCCTTGTCGAGCTCCTCTTCGATCTGCGCCAGCTCCTCGGCGTAAGGGTCCTTGGCCTGGCCCGAGCGATGCGTCGACAACAACGCCAGCCGCTCGCGCCGCTCGATCACCTCGCGCGACAGTCGGACCAGGTCGGACGTGATCGCCCGCACCAGCGGCAGCACGGCGTTCGCCTGCTCGACGGTGAAAATCTTCGACGGGCGATAGGGCTCGTGCGCCATGAGTCACTCGACCTCACTGGTTGGGGCCGCCGTGGACCGGCTCGACAATCGTCTTCGAGGCCGCCACCGCCGTCGGGTTCAGGGTCGCTCGCCCCCAGGCCACGTCGACCGGAAGCCGCGCAAAATCGACCAGGCAGCCATCCCGGCTGTAGCAACTAAGATCGTGGATCGCGCCCATGAAAATACAGTCGACCGGGCAAGGCTCGACGCACAACGCGCAGAACATGCACTTCGAATAGTCGATCGTAAAGCCCGTGATCTTGAATCCCTTGCCGGTCGTCACGCGCTCCTTGCCGATGTAAATGCAGTCCACCGGGCAGGCCTTGGCGCACTGGTCGCAGGCGATACAGGTCGTCAGGTCGTAGCGGTGGAAGCCGCGGTAGCGGGCCGCCACCGGCACGGGCAGCTCGGGATATTCGAAATGCTCGGTGAACGTTTTGCGCTCAGGGCGATACGTGATCAGCCGGTAGCGCAGCGTGATCCACATGCC
>CAWBCP010000006.1:0-15728 GCA_963787355.1 uncultured Planctomycetaceae bacterium | reverse complement strand
CGAATCCATCGATCGTTCCCCGATTTCGCATTGACCGACCTCTTCACGGGACGTCGGGTTGGCGGTGAGCGGCGCGTCGAGGCGGCGATCGTTTCGGCGCGAGATTCAGGCAGCCTTGGCACTTGGCGCGGTTTCCACAGCTCGCGCGGAGCCAAGCGGCGCGGTCGCGGCCAGCTCCTCGAACTGGGTCGCGTATTTCTGCGCCGTCATGGCCCACGAATGATCGTCGGCCCAGCGCGCCGCGTTTTGCACGAGGCGTTGGCGAAGCGCCGCCGAACCGGCCACGCGCCGAATCTGCCAGGCTAGTTCGTGGACCATTCCAGGCGCCGCGGTCAGCAGGCAATCGTACGCTTCGTTGATCTCGTCGAAGCAGGGGATCGTCGAGGTGACCACGGGCTTGCCGGAGGTCAGTCCCCAGGTCACGGCGCCCGAGGCGGTCAGCTCGTTCCATGTATAGGGCGACAAACAGACGTCGGTGGCCACGTGGTACAGATCGCGCTCCTCGTCGCTGACGAAGCCCGTGACGCGCAGCCGGTCCGGGCTGCGACCGTGCCAGATTTCGAGGACGCGGTTGAGCGTGGGCTCTTGCGGCGCCAAGCGATGGCGTCCGCCGACCGCGCCAGATGGTAGTTCTCGGGCAAGAGCTCGAGCGCGCGAACGGCCCATTCACACCCTTTGTAGGCTGACACGAATCCAAACAGGGATAGCAGCGTGCAATCGCGGGATAACCGAGCCGCTCCTTGGCTGCCTGGGTTTCGAGCTCCGAGACTTCACGGCAGGCGCGCGGGGCCGCCAGCGGGATGACTCGCATCACGGAAGGATCCATCCCGCCGGCGATGTACGTGGCCTGAGGGCGCGGCGAGAACGTCACCGCGCGGAAGCGCTGGGGGTCGTTGCGCAGCCCGCGGGGGACTTGCCAGTTCTGTAGTCGCAGTGCCGACTTTCGCCGCAGCCAATCACCCAGGAACCGGCCCACGCGCCGCCGCCGGCCGACTTCCCAGAGATTCATGCCCATCAATTCCACGTGAAAGGTGACCACGGTTGGGACGCGAGCGTTGTCGAGCTGCCGCAGCAGCCACATGAAATTCGCGTTGGACCAGCGAAACTTGAAATTGGCATTTACGAAGAACGAGTAGTCGTGATGGATATGGAGCACGTCGTATTGCCGTGCATGTTCGCACAGCTCGGCCAGGCGCCCGCGGATTTGTCGCGTGTTCATGTGCCGCTGAGCGGCAATGTCGACGGGGAACACCGCACCCGCGATTCCGACTTGTTCGAGCGCTGCGATCAGATCGCGTGCATACAGCGCGATGCCGCATTCGGTATCCCAGGGCGTGAAGTGCAGGATTTTCAGATTTCGCATCGAGATTTCTTCGCGTTCCAAGAGGTTTCGTACAGCTCCAACGCGCGCCAGCAGCTCGACACAGCACTCGAAGATGGCCCGGGCGGCGGCCATTTCGAGCGAGCAGGAGCTTCGACCGAGGCCGAGCCACGCATCATGCCGTTCCCCCTTCTTGTACTTCTTTTGCCGCACTTCGCGCGTTGGCCGCGACAGCGGCCCGGCGTCCCATCGCCGCCAGGTTGCGCTCCGTTTCGCGGCGACGACTTCCCGGATCTCAACGTCCGCCGGTCCGAATTACCCATATCGTGGCGGAGGCCCTTTGAAGTTAGTCGACGACCAGCGTCGCGGCATTCGCACGCACCGTGGATGAATCGCGGGGCTGGTCGAGGCGTGACGATCTCACCTGGTGTGACGAGGTGGCCTTCTGCCGGCCGGCAATCTCCGGGCAATCGAGCAGAGTGTCGCTCGTCGCGACCGCGACCGCCTTCTCCGCCAGCAGGCGGTCAATCGTCGCCAGCAGCTTGTCGCGAATTCCGCCCGCCGGCGCATCGGCCTCGATATCGCCGGGCCGATAGATGAGGACCGGTTTCTTCAGCAACAACGCCTCGGGGAAGGACGAGCCGTGCGGGACGATGACCACGACGTCCGCCGGGTTCCTATTGATGGATTCGATCGCGTCGCACCGCCGCAGCCAGGGATCGTGCCAGGGCAGGGCGTGCCAAACGCGCCCCGCCATGCTCCTCAGTCGTCGCTTGTGGCCGCCAAGCCATGTCCGCATCCGACGTGCCGTCCGCAGCAGCCGCATCGCGATGCGCGCGAACAGCAACAACATCACTAGCAGCAGACGATGATGGCCGGCCCATTGCGCGCGACGGCGAACGGCGCCGTCCGCCCAGCGTTTGAATCGCGGTGGTTGCGCTGACGGCGCCGGGAGCGCGGCAGCCTGATGCTTGGGCGCAGCGTCCTCGGTTGAACGTGGCGGGCGGTCTTGCCCGTTCGAACGCCCATCTTGAACCAGGGTCTTGATGGCGGCCAACGGTCCGGGAGCCAGGCGCTCGGGATCGAGCAGGTGGAAACGCACTCGACCCTGGAGTGCGTCGGATCGCAAGTAACCGATCGCACATGGCAACTGGTCGGCAAAACAGGTGACGATCACGTCGTGTTCGCTTTCCTCCACGAGCGCGGCCACCGCCCGCTTCACGCTCAGCGCCAGTGGGTCGGCGGCTCGATAGACGCCGTCTTCAAACACCACGTGCTCGCCGCCGCCATGAAATAACACGTAAACCTGTTTCTCAGAGCCGCGCCGACTCGAGGGGCAATGAATGGCGGCCTGCTTGCGAGGCTCGCTGGGCATATCGATCAGACGGCGAAACTCGCGATCAAAGATCGGGTGCACCTGGCGAGGATGATAACGTTCGACGATCGGCCGCTGGCTGGCCCGCACTTCGTCGACGAAGGCGCGATCGCCTTTCAGCAGGAGCTCGATCTTTCGCCTGGCCTCGTCGACGGTGGAGGCTTCGCCCGGACTTCCCAAGGCCAGGCTGCGCGACAACAAGGAGCCGCGCATGTAAATGACCGGTCCGCCGATCGTCATCATTTCGATCGGCGGCAGGTAGCAGCTGGTGGGAATGTCATAGTGATACCAGAATCCCGCCGCGCGGCGATAGCGACTCAGTTGTTCGCCGCGCTCCAAGGTGCCCACCACGCGCGGGTCGGAACAGCAGCGCGGCTGGACGCCGTAGAGCTTGAGGTGCGGCCCAGGGAAATAGGCGTTGAGAAAGTGATACTGGTTGGCGAAGTGCGGGTGGTCGATGTTGGGGCAGCAGGCCATGATTTCAGCCGCATGCGGCTCGTCGGCACTCCACGTGCCCTCGTGCCGAAACACGTCAAGCGGCAGCGTGTAGGGCACGACCGTCATCCCGGCTTTCAGCCAGTCGTGTTCATCGCGCACGGCCTCGAGTGCATGGGGCACGAAGTACAGGTTGTCTCGCTCCTGCACCGCGCGGAACATCCGCATCGACCACAGCGCGTCCGACAACAACCCCGGTTGACCATAGACCCGGTAAATGACCCGCCCGTGAAAGACCTCGAGGATGGATTGCAGCCAGTTCGGCGAGATGGTGACGATCACGGTGCCGAAGTACTCGTTGAGCAACTCGGCGATCCGCGGCGTGATCCGGTTGTAAAAGAAGTTGTATGCCGACAGCTCGCGAAAGACTTCGGGCGGCAAGGTCGTCGGCTGATGCTGGTCCCATTGGGTCGAGGCCGACTGGTCGTAGACGTCCGCCAGGTAGGGCGGGTTGAAGACCTCATAGCCCAGCTCGCGCAAACGAGGCAGCTCGGTCTTGGTCAGCACCACGTGCATGCCGAACCAGAAAACACGTTGGGACTTGTCGTGGATCATGCGGGATTGGCAGCTGGTCCTGGATTGTTTCAGCCGGCACGGCGGATTGCAGCTTGCCGCCGGTCCTAAGCCGCATGTCGGGCGCTGCGAATGCGCTCGACGATCTCGATCTGGGGGAGCGGGAAGATGAAGCCGACCCCGGCATCGAGCATCGCCTGTTCGCGCTCGAGAAACTCCTCCTTGAAATGCCACGGCAGGACGAGGTAGTAATCGGGCTTGCGGCGGCGCGACTCTTCTTCGCTGACGATGGGAATATTCGTGCCCAGCGTGCGGCCGCCGAATTTTTTCGGGTTGCGCTCGGCCGCGCAGTCGATCAGCGTATGATTGATGCCGCAGGTTTGCAGGATCGTGTTGCCCTTCGTCGAAGCCCCGTAGATGTGCACGGTTTTGCCCGAAGCCTTGAGCCGCCGGATGAGCGAGCACAATTCGGTCTTATGCCGCTCGATGGCGTCTTGAAAGTTGCGGTAGGGCTCGTCGGTATCGAGCTTCAAATCGAATTCCTGCTGACGCAGCTCGCGGATCGCGGCTTGGGCGGCCGGGTCGCCGTCGAAGCGGAAATTGTCCGAGTGCGTGGCGTGCACGCGAATGCTCGCCCCATTGCAGTCGTTGAGCGACACGCGAACCACCTTCATCGCGGCCTTGCCCAGGATATACTCCAACACCGCCAGGCTGTAATATTCGAGGTGTTCGTGGCAGATCGTGTCGTACGAATTGCCGCGCAACATCGCCGGCATATAGGACATCTCGAAGCACCACAGGCCGTCGTGCGCCAGATGCTGCTTGACGGCCCGCACGAATCCTGTGGGATCCTCCAGATCGTAGAACATGGCGATCGACGTGATGACGTCGAACGGCTTGCCGCGCGTCAAGGTTGTCAACTGCTCGGAGGGGAACAGGTCGTTGACGACCTGCGCGTCGTTGGCGGCCGACTTGGCGGCGTCCGATGGGTCGATGCCATAGCGAATGAAGGTCGACGGATAGTGGCGCAGCAGCGTGCCGTCGTTGCAACCGATGTCCAGAACACGGGCATTCGGCTTGTTGATGAGCGACGTCAACTCGTCGGCGATTCCCCCAGGTGTTCGGTCATCGTGCGGTTGGTGCCCGAGCGGTACCAGTAGTCGGTGTACAAGATCTCCGGCGGCACCGAGATCGTCGTTTGCAGCAGCCCGCAAGCACGTTCGTCGCGCATCGGATCGCAGCGGACCAGCGCCGTCTCGATCTTGCGCAGCGGCGGCATTTTGCAATCGGGTCCAACGAACGAACCTTGCAGGAATTGCTCGCCCAGGTCGATGACTTTGGTCAGCGCGGCAGAGCCACAGACGCGGCAAGTTTGGCGGTAGGTTAGATGCATGATTTGCGTTCCAGGAATGCGTTAGGTTCGTTGGGCTCAATCTTTTCGAAGCAAACCGCCGTGCGGTCTGGCGAATGAAATCCGTCAGGCCGCGTTGAGGTCAAGCAAGTCGTCGGTCGAGCGTTTGACCCCGCGACGCTGCGCGGCCGGCCCGGTGCATTCGGCTGCGGCGGCGTAGAACTCGATCACGCGATCGAGCAGCTCGCGGCTGCTCTGATGCCAGTTGGGCCATCGGAAGCCGTCGAGACGCTGGTCGAGCGCGGCGAGTTCACCCCGCTGATGACGCGACACCAATTCGGCCAGGGCTGCCCCGTCTTGCGACGGAAAGTAGGCCGCGCAATCACCGGCCACCTCGCGGTGCACCGGGATATCGGAAGCCAGCACGGGGCGTCCGCGACTCAACGATTCGACGATCGGCAGGTTGAATCCTTCGGCCATCGATGCCGTGATCAACGCTGCCGAACGGCGGTAACAATAATCGAGCTCGGCGTCCTCGATGTCGTAGAACCAGAACAACCGGCGGTTGAACTCTCGATGATTCACCACTTGCTCGGCCAGCGGCAGCGGGTGATCGCGGTACTTGCGGGCGATGATGACCAGCCGGGCGTCGAGCCCCGCTGCCCACAGACGGTCGAACGCTGCGAGCACGGTACGATGGTTCTTGCGGACATCGAAGCTGGCAGCCATCAAGTACGGATTGGCCAACGCGTCGCCGGAAAATAGCCGTTCCAGCTCGCCTCGGACCGGCGTCGGCGCCGCTCGAGATCGAGCCCCGCGCCAGTCGAAACGAGCCCCCGGCGAGCGGGCGACCGTCCAGCCTTCGCACCGGATGGTGAGCCATGTAGTCCTGCACGTCCTCCCACACCGAGTGGGAGATGCAGGCTACCGAATCGGCGCGGCGGCGGATCCGATCCCACCATTGGCGAAAGTGCGTCGCGAAAGGCTCGCCGCACAGTTGGGGGAACCGCAGGGGAATGAGGTCGTACACGACGGCAGCCAACTTGGCGCCCTGTTGCTGCGCGGCATCGACGCTGTTCCAGATGTCGGGCGTGCCCCAGCTAGTATCGGGTAGCAGCAGCAAGTCGCCCTCGCCGAAGCGCAGGGAACTGGCGCGGCTGCGACGGGCAGTAGCGGAGTTGGGCGCCAGAGAAAGCGCCTGATTCGTTGAGCCGGCTCCAACATGCCGACGCTTGCCAATGCGTCGCGTACACCGTGTTTCAGCCGGACTGCCGTCGGCTTGGGCCTGGCCGACGTAATCGGCTGGTGGGCCCTCGGCTGATCGGCCCGCTCGAACGCGGCGCCAGAAAGTTCCGTCGGCACGGGCAGGTTATTGAGCGGCAGGAAGCCAAGATCCGGGCCATAGACCACGCCCTGGCACTCGAGCTGGAGCTCGCTGCTCAAGGCTTCGGCCGAGTTGACCAGGTTGCGCACGACGCGTTGAATGCCGCCGGCAAAATCGCAACGAAAGGTCGCGGTGCAGTCGATGAGAATGCGGCGTGGCCGGACTTTCCGCCACCCGTCGGCTTGAGAGCGCGGCGGGCTGGCGGGGGACTTCTTGCTCGTCGTGGCGACACGCATGGATGCTTCCTGCAAATCCTCGGTCCATCCGGCGATCTATCAAGCGGCGCGACGCAGGCGCGATGATAGGTTGTGAAAGCGCGTCGCCAGACCCTGCAGTCTGCGGGCCACGGCCAGCGAACGCGGACCGAGTCCCTCGGCCATGGCCAGCCGGCTTTGCAGCTCGCTCACTTGCTTGAAATGCCGATACGGAATGTAGTCGTCAATGCAGCTGGCCGGCGCGGCCAGCCGGCCGATCAAGTGGGAATCTTCGCCGCGGACGTAGTAGCGATTGAGCCCATCGAACAGCGCGAAGCGATAGTCGGCATTCCACAAGATGTCTTCCCACTGATCGTGCGTGGGAATGGACGTATTGGGCCGCGTGGCCTCGAGCACGATGGCCAGCGGGCGATAGCGCCGCCAATCGCCGCCTTCGAGCACCTCGCGCTCGTGTCCCTCGACGTCAATCGAAATGAAATCGATCGGACAGGCGACGTGCTGCTGGCAGACGTCTTTGAGCGTCGTCACCCTCATCGAACGCTCGACGCAGCGAAAGCCGTGATCGCGGCGATGAACCTCCGCCTCGAAGGCGTTGTAGGTCGAAGAGCCCGGGTAATCGGTGAAATCGTAGAACGTCTTGTCGCCAATGGAATTCGACAGTCCCAGGTTCAGGTTGACGTCGCGAGGACGATGCACCGTGAGCTCGTGGAAGATCTCTCCAGGCTCGATGTTGATGCCCCGCCAACCCTGTTCATAGAAGTAGCGAGTGACGGTGTCTTCCAGCGGATTGTTGGCACCGATGTCGATGTAGAAGCCGCGGTGTTCAGCGGGAAACAACCGGCGCAACACGACGTCTTCCGCATTCTGGGCATAAGAGATCATCGTCATGATGGCTAGGGGGGAATCGCGAGGTTTGGGGGGCGACGGTGGGTGACGCGGCAGCAAGCGGGCGGAAAGCGGTTGGACGCGATGGTCTCAAGCCTCGGGTTCGAGGTCGATCTCAAGCAGCTTGGGCAATCGGCGCGGAATCGGTTGCCGGCAAGACAGCTCGCAGGTCCGCGTCAACCATCTCGCAGACAAGCTCGGCAAATGTCATCTTCGGCTCCCAGCGCAATACTCGGTGCGCCTTCGCGGGATCGGCCAGCAGCTGATCGACCTCTGCGGGACGATAGAACTTCGGATCGATGACGACGTGCTTCTTCCAATTCAGACCCAAGCGGTCGAAAGCGATCTCGACGAATTCGCGCACACTGTGCATTTCGCCGGTTCCAACGACATAGTCGTCCGGCTCGTCTTGTTGCAGCATCAACCACATGGCTCGCACGTAATCGCGGGCGTGTCCCCAGTCGCGCATGGCGTCGAGGTTCCCTAGCCGCAGTTGATCGTCGAGGCCGGCCTTGATACGGGCCGCGCCGTGGGAAATCTTGCGAGTGACGAACTCCAAGCCGCGTCGCGGCGACTCGTGGTTGAACAGGATGCCCGAGCAGGCGAACAGGTCGTAGCTCTCGCGGTAGTTGACCGTGATGTGATGGCCATACGCCTTGGCCGCGCCGTAGGGGCTGCGCGGATGGAACGGCGTGGTTTCGCGCTGCGGCGTCTCGCGGACCTGGCCGAACATTTCGCTCGAGCTCGCCTGGTAGAAGCGAATTCGCGGATCGATGTGGCGAACCGCGTCGAGCAACCGCGTCACGCCCAAGCCGGTCGCCTCGGCGGTGAAGATCGGCTGTTCCCAACTGACGGGCACGAAGCTCTGAGCGGCGAGGTTGTAGAGCTCGTCGGGACGCACCCGATCCAACAACCGTATGAGCGACGTCGAATCGAGCAAGTCGCCTTCGTGAATCGTGATGCGATCCTGCAGGTGCTCGATGTACGGCGCATGCTTCGTGCTGGTGCGGCGGCGCATGCCGTGCACCTCGTATCCTTGTTCGAGCAGCAGCTCGGCCAGGTAGGAGCCGTCTTGCCCGGTGATGCCCGTGACGAGTGCCGTCTTTGTCATGCGATTCCTTTCGCTCGAGCTGAGCCCAGAAGCGCACCGCTCTGCCGGTTCGTGCGCGAGGCGGAAAATAGCAAACCCGCGTACTTTGAGTCAATGCGTGTTTCGCCCCCGTGGACCGCTGTCAGCGGCGCGATTCCGCTGGGCACGCGCGGTGCACGGCACGTTCCACGGATCGAGTGGGCGACGCCACCTGGCAAACGCGCTCGCGACACCGGCGCCGGACAGGCGCGGCGCGCAAGCGGCGCGGCAGTGGGCAGGTCAAGCGACTTTGGGCAGCCAGCCGGGTTCGGCCGGGACGAACGCCTTGCGGCGCTCGCCCAAGCCGCGGCCGCTCTTGAGCCGATCGAACAGGTCGACCCATTCGCCCGCGCAGCGGCTGCTGTGATAGCACTTGACGCGCTGGTAGCCGCGCTGGACCAGCGTCTCGCGCAGCGATGCTGACTCCTGGGAAGCCACGAGACGTTCGATCGCCGAGGCGATCGACCAGGCGTCATACGGATTGCAATACAAGGCCGCGTCGCCCAACACCCAGCGATGCGTGCTGATGTCCGAGGCAATCGCCGGCGTGCCGCACTGCATGGCCTCGAGCGGCGGAAAGCCGAACCCTTCATAATTCGATGGAAAGACCAACGCCTCGGCCTGCGAGTACAGCACGCGCATCTCCTCGGCCGGCACGCTCTCCAGGTGTACCAGCTCGCCGCGCGCCGTCAGGTCGCGCATGGCCGCCAGGATCGGCTCGAATTTCCAGCCCGAGCTGCCGACGATCACCAGCTTCAGCTCCGGGATGCAACTGCCGGCGACGGCGCGGCCCTTGAGGATGTTGAAGGCCTCGATCAGGCCCAAAAAGTTCTTCCGCGGCTCGAGCGTCGAGACGCACATCACGAATTTCGGCGGCCCGGCCGAATGCGCGGCCGCCACCGGCGACCCCGACAGCCGCGAACGCCGGCGATCGAAAATCCGGTTCACCGTTTCCGGACACTCGTCGCGGTAGTAGCCGTCGGACAACATATTGGGAATCGTCGTGCTCGAGCCGTGCAGCTCGGGATAGACCGTGATCAGGTCGTCGCGGGTCGGCTCCGAGTTGCAGACGAACACGGTGCGGTCCGTGTGGCGGCGGATGGCCCGATGGTGCCACTTGATGTACCAGGTGTTGCGCATCGTGTCGGGTCGAATCAGCGGAATCAGATCGTGATAGCGGACAATCTGCCAGGTTTCGCCGGTCAAGCGGAACGGCCGCGGGTCCTGCACGATCAGGAAATCGTAATTTCGCGTGTCGAGCTTCAACGGCCGGCGGTTCATGAGGACCCGCGACTGGATCATGCCGTTCGACAGGTTCGACAACAGGAACTTGCCGTCGCGCACCATGTCGATGTCGCGCGCCGACAGCGTGGGGCTGAACAACAACCGCCACACCACGTCCCACAAGATGTCGACGTCCAGCGAGTCGCACTGCACGCGCGACGAGAGCACGGTCGAAGCGAACTGCCGGGCCGAGGACAACATCTGCCGCGAAAACAGCAGGGGCAGATTGCCGCTTCCTTGGGCCAGGTGCCAGAGAAAGCAGGCCTGGTTCGCCAGCCGGTCGCTGCGCGACGCGCTGGCCGACAAGAAGCGATGCATCGGTCGCAGCGGACGCGGTGCGTAGACCAGCCCCGTGACGTCCAGCTCCGGACACTCCGACAGCGCCTTGTAGAGCAGGCGCGACGTCTTGCGCGATGCCGCAATACCCGCGGGCGGCCGTGGATAAGTCGATCAGAACCCGCAGTTTTTGCTGTGCCATCGTTCGCACGTTCTCACGATTGATCCGGGTGCGGCTGGTGCGTTTGGAGGGTGTTCGACGGCCGGCCGTCGATCGGTCGCTTACTGATTGTCTACGCGGCTTGTTGGGGCACGGCGGCCGCGAGCGTCCCTTCGACCTCGCGACAGTATGCGGCCACCACGTCGTCGGTTTGGCCCACCTGGCGAACCCGGCCGTGGTCGAGCCAGATGACTCGCTCGCAAAGCGCGGCGATCGAACTCAAATCGTGGCTGACCATCACCACCAGCCGCGCGTTGTCGACCAGTTGTCGCATCCGCCCGCGGGCCTTCGCCTGGAAGGCGAGGTCGCCGGCGCTGAGCACTTCGTCGATGATCAGGATTTCCGGGGCGATCGTCGTGGCGATCGAAAATGCCAGCCGCACCATCATGCCGGCCGAGTAGTAGCGGACCGGCATGTTGAGGAAGTCGCCCAGTTCACTGAACTCGGCGATCTGGTCGACCTTGGATCGCAACGTGTGCGGGGTTTCCCCCTGGTAGTAGCTGCGAAAGGCGATATTCTCCCAGCCGCTGGCGTCCATTTCGAAGCCCAGGGCGATGTCGAACAGCGAAGCGATCTTGCCCTCGACGTGGCGGCGGCCGGCCGTCGGCGGGTAGACGCCGGCCAGCACCCGCAACAGCGTGCTTTTGCCGGCCCCGTTGTGGCCGATGATCCCCAATCTCTGCCCCTCGTCGAGTCGCAGGCTGATATCGTCCAACGCGCAAACTTGCATGATGGCCGTTTTGCGGCGGCGGAACATTCCCCGGATTACATATTCTTTAAGCGTGACGCGGCCGTACGTTCGCACGTGGAACGTCAGGCCGACATGCTCCAGCTCGATCAAGGCCATCCGTTGTCAACTCCATCCGCGCCGCGGCACGCGATTATCGCGCGGCCGCCATGCTCCCGAGTGGCGAAACCTTGCCGCCGCCTCTAGAGGTAAAAGATCAATCTCCGTTCGAGGCGCACCAGCACCGTCGCCGCCACCGCCAACAGCGCCGCGACCAGCGCCGCCGTAATCGCATACGCGCTCCACGGCGGAACGCGGCCCTCGAGGATCGGCGCCCGCACCAACTCGAGCAGCGCGGCCAGCGGGTTGTACGTCACGAGCCATTGCATCCGCCGCTCGGCCAGGATCTTCGCCGGATACATCACTGGCGTGAGATAGAACAGAATCTGGAACAATACTTCCACCAGGTGCTGCGTGTCCTGAAAAATCACGTTCGTCAGCCCGCAGCACAGCGCGACCGACCAGCCCAGCAACGCAATCAACAGCAGGGTGGGAATGAGGCTCAACATGGCCGGCAGGTTGCCGAAGCCCAAGGTCATCCAGGATAGCGCCAGGACAACCGTCAAGGCGGCCAGCCCATGAATCCCGGTGCCCAGCACGGTCCGCAATGGATAAATCGCCAGCGGCGCGGCTTGCTGGCGGATGAACGATTCGCCCTGGAAGAAGCAGTGGCAGCCTTGCAGAGCCGTGGACGTCAGGAAGTTCCAGAACGCCAGGCCCGCCAACAGAAACGGTGCGAACTGCCGGTAGTCCGCCTTGAACATCGGGCAGAAGACGGCACACAGCACGGCCGTCATCAAGATCGGGTGCAACAGCGACCAGCCGATCCCCAGCACCGAGCGGCGATAGCGCGCCCGCAAATCGATCCGCACCAGCGACGACCAAAAATATCGCAGCCGCCAGATGCGGGCCAGATAATCGACCATCCGGTGTGGCCTCCCTGCCGTTTTCCCCTGCGACGCGCAACCGCCAGCGACGTCGTCACGCGCCACGCCCCAGCCGCGTCGTGGGCCTGCGCAGGCCTGAGCGGAATCCTTCCGCGCCGCGCGGCAGGGAGTGTACCGATGGGGCCGCACCGAGATCAAGGCGAATCGGCCCCAACAGCCGGCTTGGAAATGCTTTCGATCGGCTTTTTTTAGGCGCAACGGCCCAAACCGGCGCCCCGACGCTGGCAGCAGGCCAAGCGAGCGGAGGTGCAAACGCCTCAAGCAGCCTTGGCGGGCCGACGGAACGGGATCGCCCCCAGATGGTCGGCCGCCGACGGTGCCAGCGTGTCGCTATCGCCGCGGCGGCGATACGCCTGGTTGCGGAAGTGATCCCACTGGCCCATCACGTGCTCGAACAGCTCCTGGCGGAAGCGGGCCACTCCGAAGCCGAGCGCATTCTCGCGGCAGTTGGCCGCCTTGATCCGGCTGCCGTCCCGCTCGAAGCGACGCATGGCGGCGACGACCGATTCGCTGGTTGGCTCGTCGAACAGCACCCCGGTCGGCCGTGGTTCCTCCAGGGGACGAATCGTCTCCAGCGCCCCGCCCTGGCCCAACGCGATCACCGCCGCGCCCGACGCCTGGGCCTCGAGCGGCACGATGCCGAAATCTTCGCGGGCCGCGAACAAGAACGCCTTGGCCCGTTGCATGTGGTCGCACAGCACGTCGCGGTCCTGATAGCCCAGGAATGTCACGTTCGGTCCGGCCAGCATGCGGAGCCGCGGCAGCTCGGGACCCTCGCCGATCACGACCAGCCGCTCGCCGGGCAGCGAGGCAAAAGCCTCGACAAGCACGTCAACCCGCTTGTACGGCACCAGCGCGAGGCGGTGGGATAAAAGTCTTCGCGACGCTCGCAGAAGCCAAACGCCTTGGTGTCGACCGGCGGATAGATCACCTTAGCATGCCGGCGATAGGCCTTCCAGATCCGCCGGGCGACGAAGTGGCTGTTGGCCACGAACGCGTCGACGCCGTGCGACGTTCGCACGTCCCATTGCCGCAGCTTGTGGAGCAGCCAGCGGGCGTACCAGCTTTTCAGCCCGCGCTGGAGCTTTGCACCGGCGAGGTATTTGTGCTGCGCGTCCCAGGCGTAGCGCATCGGCGTGTGGACGTAGCTGACGTGGAGTTGGTCGGGTCCGGTGAGCACGCCCTTGGCGACGCAGTGGCTGCTGGAGAGCACCAGATCGTAGCGCGAAAGGTCCAACTGTTCGATGGCCAGCGGCATCAAGGGCAGATAGGCCGCGTATTTTCGCCGGGCCAAGGGGAGCCGCTGCAGGAAGGTCGTGCGTACCGGCTTGCCGGCCAGGAAGCGGCGATCGGCGTCGCTAAGGAAGTCGACCAGGCTGTACACGTCGGCGTCGGGAAACAGCGCCACGAGCTGTTCGACGACGCACTCCGACCCGGCGTAGGTCACCAGCCAGTCGTGTACGATGGCAACTCGCAACAGCCGTCCCCCCCAGCCAGTCCTTGGCACGCACCGCGGATGCTGCCTTGCAGTAGGTCCTCTCGCCCTCGCGGGTGCGGGAGACTAGCAAACCCGCCGGCTCCTGAGAATGGCGGTTTGCCCGCGGCGGGGAGCCTGGCTGGAATTGGGGGCGCAGCGTGCTGGCAGGGCCCTCGGGCGGCTCGAGGCAGCATAAGACATTCGTGCGCACGGCCAGAACTTGTAGAATCGACCGCTGTCTGAACGTCGCTTCGGTATTCGCTCTTCACCCCCTGCAACTGCCCAGGCTGCCATGAAGCGCTTTATGAACCCTTCGCTCGAAGGCTCGCGCGGGCCGCATCGGCCGCCGCGAATTCTTGCAAGCTGGCGCTGCCGCGGCCGCCGTGATCGCCGCCAGCCCTCAGTGGATTGGCGAGTCGGAACCGACAGCCGCTAGCAGCGTGCGCGGCAAGGATCCGCGGCTGATCGTGCACACTGCCCGGCCGGCGGTGCTGGAAACGCCCCCCGAGCTGCTGGTGGCCGGGCGGATCACCCCGGTGCCGCGATTGTTCGTTCGCAACAACCAGCAGCCGACCGACGCGGCGACGCTCGAGCCCGCGAAGCTCGAAGGCTGGAAGATCGAGCTGGCCGGCCTGATTGATCAGCCGCAAACGTTCGATGCCGCCGCCACGCTCGGAGCCCTCGACCAGGTCGAATACGAAATGGTCCTGCAATGTTCGGGCAACAGCCGCGCGTTGTTCACGGCCGCCGCGCCGGTCAAGGGCACGCTATGGGGCCGCGGGGCGATGGGCAACGTGAAGTTCGCCGGCGTGCCATTGGCGAAGCTGCTCGATCATCTCGGCGTCCGTCCGCAGGAGGGAGCGAAGTTTCTCACGGCCGACGGCAGCGACGCGCCCGAGGCCGGCCAGCAGGATTTCGAACATAGCCTCCCGCTCGACGAGGCGCTGAAGAAATCGTTCCTCGCCCTGCGGCTCAATGGCCAGCCGCTGCCGGCGATCCACGGCGGTCCGGTCCGCCTGGTCACGCCCGGCTACTACGGCACGATGCACATCAAATGGCTCAGCCAGTTGCGTTTCACGCCGGGCGAAAGCGACCACACCAGCCAGATTCCGCACTACCGCACGCCGCGCCAGCCGATCAAGCCGGGGCAGCCCTATGACTTCACCTACGCCAATAGCGACCCGAACTGGCGGATGAAAATCAAGAGCGTCGTGCTCTCGCCCGCGCCGGGCGCGCGTCTCGCCCGGCGAGATCGACGTCCGGGGCGTGGCCTTCAACGACGGCGAGTCGCGGATCGAGTCGGTGCTCGTCTCCACCGACGAAGGCCGCATCTGGCAAGCCGCCGACCTGGCCGTTCCCGACAGCCCCTACGCCTGGTACGGCTGGGGCACCAAGGTCAAGCTGGCCTTCGGCAACCGCCAGATCTGGGCCCGAGCCTTCGACCGCCAGGGCCGCAGCCAGCCGATCGACGGCGCGTTGGAGTGGAACCCCTCGGGCTACACGTACAGCGCGATGGAAAAGATCGATCTGATCGTGGCGTGAGGGGTGTGAAGCGACTCCGCCGCTCTCTTAAGCCTCGGGCGATTCCAGACGCTCGACGAGAGCTTCGAAGTGCCGGCGCAGCTCCGCAAGAGGCGGAATCGTGTCGCCAGAGAAACCTACGCGTTGTGGGCCGTACCATTCAAAGGATATCCAGCCGCGATTGCAGTAGATGCTCGGTGTAACGTCATTTGAGTCGCACATCTCCAAGAACGGCGCCCATTTCGCGGCGTTCTCTTTCCAATAGGTCGCGGCCGCGTTTCATTTCCAGCAATCTCCGCGTATTCCCCAGTCTCCATATTGTGCGACTTTCCGGGAAAGAATGAGCGTCAGAATGTCCTGAAAGATCCAAAACACAACGTTGTCGTGTCGCTTAACAATCAGCCTTCCACATCGCAGATGGCTGTCGCACCGAACACTGTGTTCCAAGGCAGGCGTTTTGCCGAGGTGCTCGTGTGTCTTGTCCATTGAGGCACCCGCGCAGCGATGTGCGAGGCAGTGCGCTTCATTTCGATGCGCGACGATGCAGT
>CAWBCP010000005.1:0-878196 GCA_963787355.1 uncultured Planctomycetaceae bacterium | reverse complement strand
TGCTGTCGGCCGCCGGCGAAATGGCCGAAGTCCGCAAGACCATCGCCGCCCTGGAAAAACAGCTCAAGGAAAAGCAGGACGACAAGCGACACCTGTGCTGGTGGCCCCGGCCGACGGCATCGTGCTGCCGCCGCCCGAAGTGCCCGCGCGTCCCAGTGCCGAAAACGAGCTGCCGAAGTGGACCGGCAGCCCGTTGGATCCCGAGAACCTGGGGGCCTATTTGGGAGGCGACACGCGGCTGTTCTGCCAGGTCGGCGATCCGCATCACTGGGAGGCCCACCTGGCGATCGACCAGGACGACGTCGACTTCATCCGCCGCGACCAGCCGGTGGCGATCAAGCTCGACGAGCTGCCCTATCGCACGTTCCACACCCGGATCAGCCAGATCGGGCCCGAAATGAAATACAGCTCGAGGCAGCTATCGAGCAAGGGGGGCGGCGAGCTGATGAGCAAGACCGAAGAAGGGGGCGTCGAGCGGCCGATCAACGTGACCTTCCAGGCCCTGGCTGATCTCGACGACCCCGACGGCACGCTGGTCCAGGGCCTCCGCGGCACGGCCAAGGTCAACGCCGACTGGCAACCCCTCGGCAAGCGCTTCTGGCGCTACCTCGTCCGCACGTTCAACTTCAAGCTGTAAGAAGAAGTTTTCAGTCCGCGGCCAGCGCCCGCATGCCCTCTCGCGGCAGATTGCCGTCGGCGTCGAACGGCCACGGGCGCGGCTCGGCGATCACTTCCAGATCGTCGCGCTGCCGGGCCTCTTCCAGATAGACGCTCGAGCACTCGACCTCGCCCAGCTCGAGCGTGTTGCGGATCCAGACCACGCCGGTCGAAGCGGGGTCGACCATGCCCACGATCGACAGGGCTACTTCCACGGCGGCGCGATCCGTGGGGTAATCGAGCGGCATCATCGCGGCCGAGACGTGCCCGGCCGTCAGGCAGTTGATCCGCGTCTTCTCGACGTCGACCTGCTCAAGCGCCCGCGCGCGTGCAGAACTCGGCCAGCCCGATGCCCGAGGCGTTGCCGTGCGTTTCTTCGGTCAGGCCGCGGATCAGGATCTGCTTGACCTTGGGCGTTTCGTTCTTGGCCGCGTGATGGGCGTGGAACTTGCGGCCCACGACGTTGGTGTCCATGCCCGTGCCGCTGATGTTCTTGCCGATCTCGTCGATCACGAGCAGGTCGATTTTCTCGAAGGGCAGGCGCGGCAGCAGTTGCTTGGCCATCACGAGCAGCTCTTTTTCGCGCGGCTCGAATTCTTGCGGCGCCAGGGCCACGATGGCGGCCGTTTCGTCGTAGGGGTTTTCGACGATGGCGATGCCGCCGGCGATGCGGCACGATTCGAGCACGCGGCCGGCCACGCTGCGGACGATCTGGCCGAAGCTGTAGTCCTGGATCGCGCTGTGATAGACCTTGGCGCCCTCGTGCTTGCCCAGGCCGATGAGCATCATCTTCATCAGCCCGCTCTCGATCTCGCCGACGAAGCCCGTGTGCGGCTTGATGCGGTTGCAGACGAGCACGTGGTCGGCGCCGAAGGCGTGGCGATCGAAATGGACGTTAAAACCTTCGGCCGTCTGGCAAACGATGACCGTCTCCATGCTGGAACGGATGGGGCAGCCGCAAAACGCTTCGGTGATGCCGTACGAGGCCAGGATCTCGCGCTGCCCCTCGGCCGTGCCGCCGCCGTGGCTGCCCATGGCCGGCACGATGAACGGCTCGCCGCCCAGCGACTTGACGTGCTCGACGATCGCGCGGGTGATCTGCTTGATATTCGCGACGCCGCGGCTGCCGGCCGTGATGGCCACCGACTGGCCGGGCTTGATCCGCGCCGCGAGCTGCAGCTTTTCGAGCTGCGCGCGCGTCTCGGCGGCCACGTCGGCGACCTTGGGCGCCGCGAACTTTTGCCGCAGGCGAAAAATCGTCGGGAGTGATTTCATCACCAACCTCCGCACGCGCACCAGCGGCCAAGGCGGCCCACCTCGATCGCGCCAGCACCGCTGTCGCGGCGGCGCCAGCGTGTCGCCGAACTGCCAGCAGTGCGCCGCGTCTATCGTACTCGCTGGCCGATTGCTCGTCGACATGCCGGAGTTCGCGGGGTGCGGCTGCCGATTCATACAGACAGGGGGGCGTGCGTTCGCGCCGAGCGGCCCTGCCCCAAGGGGACCTCGCCGCGCCCCGGCGGCGGCCCAGTCCCCGTGCCGCGCCGCGAGCTTTTCTCGACTCAAACCCGCCAAGCACCCGCCATGTCCACTATCGACCACCCGCACTCCAAGAAGCACGGCACGTCCAAAGCGCGCCACGCCAATCGCAACCACGACACGGGCGACGACGACTACGCCGACGAGGATGCGAAGCCGCGTCGCAAACGCACCAGCCGTGCCTTTCGCTACGGCTGTTGGGTCACGCTCTTGCTGTTGGCCGCGGCCGTCTATTGCGGACCGATGATCGTCGCCAAGACTCCGCTGGCCGACTGGGCGTTGGCCGAGGCCTTGTCGCTCGACGGCACGGCCTCGGTCGGCTCGCTGTCGCTCGACTGGTTCTCGCCCGTGCACGCCGAAAACATCGAGCTCCGCGACGCCGCGGGCAACCCGCTGGTCGAGATCGGGTTCCTGGCCACGGGCAAGCCGTTGTTCGCGCTGTTGATCGATTTCGTCGATCTCGGCCAGGTGCGACTCGAGCGCGTTGCGCTGCACGTCGTGACCGACGAGCACGAATCGAACTTCGAGCGCCTTCGCCGGCCTGCTGGCCCAGCAGAGCGACGGGCGCGTGCCCGACGTCGACTTGGACGTCGTCGAAGCCTCGCTGGCGCTCGACGACCAGGCCACGGGCAAACAATTCCAAATCAACGACGTTGCGCTGCGCTGCACGCTTTCCAACGAATTGAGACTGCTCGACGTGAAGGCCTCCGGCACGCTCGTTGACGAACAGCAGCCGGGCGGCTTCAAGATCGATCTGCACGCCGAAAACTTCCGCGCCGCCGGCGCCCCGCTGGGCAGCGGCAAGGTCGACTGCCAGGTCGACGCCGTGCCGCTCGAGCTGGCGGGGCCCGCGGCTCGCCGCGCGCTCGACGGGGCCCGTCTGAGCGGGCGCCTCACGTCGCGGCTGGCCGGCGCCTGGGGCAAGCTGGCCGACGGTGGCGAGGCGTCGCTGGCCGGCGAGACGGTCGTTTCGGCGCTGAACTTCCGATGCGCCGCGCTGGGCGGCGATGCCATCGAAATTGATCGCATCGAACTCCCCTGCCGTCTGGCCCAAACCACCGATGCGCTGGTCATCGACCAACTGGGGGCCAGTTGTCCGCTCGGCACGCTGGCCCTGTCTGGCAGCGCGAACCTGAGCGATTTCGCCGACGCCGAACACCTGCGGACGCTGCCCTACGAGAATTATGAAATCCAAGGCAGCCTCGACCTGGCCCAGCTCGCCCGCCTGCTGCCCAAAACGCTGCAGCTGCGGCCGGGCATGGAGATCACCTCCGGCCAGGTGTCGCTGGCCGCCAGCAGCCGCCGCCAGGCCGACACCACGACCTGGACCGCTCACGTCGACGCCAGCCACCTGGGCGCCGAGCACGAGGGCCGAGCCCTCACCTGGGAGAATCCGCTGGCCATCAATTTCACCGCCCACAAGTCGAAAGACGGGCTGGTCGTCGAGCAGGCCGACTGCAAATCGAGCTTCCTCGAGCTCGCAGGATCGGGCACGAGCGACGACCTGACGCTGTCGGCGAAGTTCGACCTGGCGCGGCTGGAAGCCGAGCTGGCGCAGTTTGCCGACCTGCACGGGTTGCAGCTCGCCGGGCAGGGCCAGGCCCAACTCAACTGGAAGCTCACCGACGGCCAGCAGTTTGCCACCGCCGGCACGTTCGAGGCCCAGGGATTTCAGCTTGTTGTCGACGGCTCACGGCCCTGGGGAGAACCAAAAGTCGCGGCCCGCTTCGACGCCGCGGGCCAGCTCGGAGAAACGACCGTGAAGCGTATCGACCGCTTGCAATTGAGCATCGAAGCGGCCGGCGACCGCCTCGATGCCGCACTGGCTGAAGCCAAAGAGGGCTCGGCGAGCGAAAGCTGGCCCGTTCGCTGCACCTGGAGCGGCCAGCTCGAGCATTGGGCGCCCCGCGTCGAAGCCTTGCTGGGCGCCAGCGGCTGGGACCTGGCCGGCACGGGTAAGCTGGACGCCCAGTTGACTTGTTCTGCCAAGTCGATCGAAGCCAGCGCCTGCAAGCTCGACCTGGCGCGGCTGCACGTCTATGGCCATGGCTGGTTCGTCGACGAGCCGACGACGTCGGCGACATTCACGGCCCGCTACCTCGTGGCCGACGAAAAGCTGACCGTCGAGCAGTTGAAGCTGGCCGCCACGGGCATGGCCGCGACGGTCGATCGCGCGATCGTCGCCTCGACGGCCGACGGCTGGACGTTCGACGGCGGCACCGCCCAGTTGGCCACCGACCTGGCCGTGCTCTACCGCTGGCGCCACGACCCGCGCACCGCGGCCACCTGGCAGGTCACCGGCCGGCTCACCGGTCAGGCCGATTTGAAATATGCTCCCGCGGCCACGACCGCGCGCTTCGACGGCACGATCGACGAAATGCAAGTCGTCGACCTCGCGCACCGCTCCAGCGGCCTCGCCGCCTGGCACGAGCCGCGGGTGGCGCTGGCCGCCCGGGCCAGCTACCAGCCGCTCCAGCGGCAGTTGACCCTCGACAAGCTGCAGCTCACCGCCGCGGCGATCGGCTGTGACGCCAGCGGCACCGTCACGCTGGCCCACGACGGCAACGACGTCGATCTCAAGGGCACGCTGCAATACGACTGGCAACAATTGGCGCCGCTGTGGCGGCCCTACGTGGGCGCCGACGTCACGGTCGCCGGCCGCCAGAGCCGACCGTTCGCCCTCCACGGACGTACCGCGGCCGATCTGGCCAGCCGCGACGCCTGGCGCGAACTGGCCGGCGAAGCCTCGATCGGCTGGACCGGCATGAACGTCGAGGGCCTGGCGGTCGGAGCGGGCGAAGTGGCCATGCAAATGGCCGGCGGCCGGGTGCAGACGCGGCCCATCGACGTCGAGATCGGCGGAGGCCGCTTCACGGCCGCGCCCATCGTGCAGCTTAGTCCCGGCCCGCCGCAACTGCTGTTGGGCCAGGGACCCCTGTTGACCTCGGTCCACCTTTCGCCCGAGCTGTGCGCGCGGGGACTGAAGTTCGTCGCGCCCGTGCTGGCCGAATCGACGGTGGCCGACGGGCAATTCTCGGTGGTGATGGATGGCGGGCGCGTGCCGATTTTCGATCCCGGTTCCGGCGATGCATCGGGCCGCATGGCCATCCGCGCCCAGGCCAAGCCCGGCCCCGTGGCCCAGCAATTCCTGGTGCTGCTCGGCGAGCTGACGACGATCGTGCGGCAGGGCGCCCCCCTGGCGCTGACCGACCAGAGTGGTTCGCTGGTGAGCATTGACAGCCCGAACGTCGAATTTCGGCTGGTCGGCGGCCGCGTCTACCATCGGGGGCTGACGTTCAAGGTCGGCACGCTGCCGGTGACCACGCACGGCTCGGTTGGTTTGGACGAGACGCTGGCAATCGTGGCCGAAGTGCCGGTCCGGGCCAATTTGCTCGGCCAGGATTTGTCGCTGGGTCTGCTCGAAGGCCAGACGCTGCAGATTCCGATCGAAGGCACGCTGTCGAATCCGCGGTTCGAGCCGCGGGTGCTCGAACAGCTAACCGGCGGCCTGCTGAAGAACGCCGGCCACGGCCAGATTCTCAATGGAGTCGGCAAGACGATCGAGAAGCTGCTGCCGCCCAGGTAGCAGCGGCATGCGATGCCGACGTGGGAAGGGCGTCGCTAGCGGGTCGCTCGTCGCTTGCCGATCTGACGGTTCGCCCACGCCGGGCGGCGCCGCGCTCGCCGCAAACGTGCCAAACATGCTACATTAACCCTGCCGTTTGGGAGTGGTCGGCCCGCCCAGACACCCGTGGTTTCGCTCGCAGGGAGGCGCGCTCGACGATGAAACTGATCCTCTTGGGCACGACCGGCTATCATCCCAGCGACCAGCGGCAGACGGCCTGCTTCATGATTCCCGAAGCGGGCATCGTGCTCGACGCGGGCACGGCCATGTACCGCGTGCGGGACTATCTGGCCACGAGCGAGCTCGACATCTTCCTGACCCACGCCCACCTCGATCACGTCGTGGGCATTACGTACCTGTTCGACGTGGTGCGCGACAAATCGCTGGAGCGGGTGACGGTCCACGCGACGCCGGACAAGCTGGCGGCGATCGAGCAGCACCTGTTGGCCGAAGCCTTGTTTCCGGCGCGGCTGCCATGCGAGTTCCGCGCGCTGGAGCAAGACGTGGCGCTGGCCGGCGGCGGGCGGCTGCGCTGGTTTCCAGTGGAACATCCCGGCGGCGTGGTGGGGTATCGGCTCGATTGGCCCGGGCATTCGTTGGCCTACGTCACCGACACGATGGCCACGCCGGAGGCTTGCTATCGCGAGGCGATCCGCGGCGTCGACCTGCTGCTGCACGAGTGTTACTTCGCCGACTCGATGCGTGAGTTGGCCGCGCTGACCGGCCACAGCATGACGACGCCGGTGGCGGAACTCGCGCGCGAGGCAGGCGTGGGCCGCCTGGTCTTCGTGCATGTGAACCCTTCGAGCGACGAATCGGGTGGCGACACGCTGGGGATCGCTACGGCGATTTTTCCGCGCCACGATCTTCGCGCGCGATCGGATGGAAATCGAGTTCTAAGCGCCACGATTTCGCCGTGCCTGGCCCCCTCGTCGTCGCTGTTCGATCCCATGGCAGAGGAGGGGTGGCGTAGCCCAAGCTGTGGGCACGCTTTGCCCGCCGCAAGCGATAAATAAACAAAATGTAACTTCCTGGATTTTTCAGAAGGCATTTCCGGAGAAATTAATTTCAGTGCCGTAAGTGATTGATTAGAAATGTGTTAAGATCTACCAACCGGTCGGTCTCCGGGGAAGATTGCGCGGTTTCAAGCTTGACTCTTGCCGGATTGGGACAAAAAATGCTGCCAATGGCCAGTCGTGGCGGTATTTGTGGCGCTTGAGTCCCGCAACTTTGAGGTCGGCTGGCCGCCGGTGGGTGTCGGGTAGGACCTCGCCTCGCTTGAATAGCTCGAAAACATCGAACTGAAAGCGGCAGATCTTCGTAGAGAAGGCTTGACAGTCTTCGCTCAGAAGATTGGCAGGGGCGATGGGTCGGTCGGAACGGAAAAGCTTCCCAGCACTGCAACGGACTTCTAACCGAAGCCAACGAACAGCGCCCCCCGCCTTTGAGCTTGATTTGATATGGTTCGCAGTCGTGCGTTCGTCCGGGCGTCCCGGGTCGGGGTGCGTGCTTTGCGGCATGCGCCCATCGATCGGAGGCGCGGCGGCTGAAGCCAACGCGGCGCGCCGGGCATCGCCGATCATCGAATTCGACAAGAACCGAACGATTGGGAACGAAAGAGAATAGGCAAACGGGCCAGCGGCCCGCCGGCACGGGATTGCCAGCGGTCGCGCTAGCCTGCACGTTCAGCTGACGGGAAGGAAAAACCCATGAAAATGAACAAGTCGAACAAGGTTACGTCGGTGGAAGATTACAAGATCGTCAGTAGCTTCCAGTCGCTTCGCAAAACGCTGCTCGACGATCGCTTCGCCGATCGCCTGGAAAAACCGCTGGCGTATTGGGCGTTGCCCAACGACCGCCGCCTGCCGCTGGCGTTTCTTGGTCGCACGATCAAGGACCTGCTGGCCACGCCCTTCGAGGAGCTGTCGGCCACGCCGGGCATCGGCCAGAAGAAGATCAGCTCGCTCGTCAAGCTGTTGTCGCGAGCCACGAAAGATCAGCCCCCCGCCGTGCCGTTCGGATTGAACGAGTTGAGCGAAGCGAAAAAGAACGCGGCCGCCGACAAGCCGCGCCACGCCGACAGCGAGTTCGATCCGTCGATCGTCTCCGAGGCGCTGTGGTCGCAATGGCAGCAGACGGTGCTCGAGCGCGGCATCGGCAACGAGAAGCTCGGCCGGCTGGCCCCCACGCTGCAGGCGCTGCCCACGGTCATCTGGCACACGCCGCTGGAGCACTATGCCACGCACACGGTGGCCGAAATCCGCCAATTCAAGACCCATGGCGAAAAACGGGTCCGCGTCGTGCTGGAAGTTTTCTACATCGTGCATGAAATGCTCTCTGGCGCCGGCACCAGCTCGCACCTGGCGCTGCGGATCGTGCCGCAGTTCGTGCAGCCGATCGAAGCCTGGATCGCCGGCGTCGCCGGCCGCCCCGGCAGCGTCTCGGCCGACGAACTGCGCGACTGGCTGGTCGTGCCGCTGTTGAACCAGATTCTGTTGGATGCCGGCTCGACGATTCACGAGCTCAGCGAAGGCCGCCTGGGAATCTCCACCCCCGCGCAGAGCGTTCGCCAGCAAGCCAAGCGAATGGGCGTCACCCGGGCCCGCGTCTACCAGTTGCTCGAAGACTGCAGTCGGGTGATGGACGTGCGCTGGCCCGAGGGCGAGCGCTACTTCGCGCAGCTCGAAGCCCGACTGCAGGCGGACGCCGGCTCGGCCGAAGCCCTGCGGCTGTTCCGCGCCGCGCGCGACCTGTTCTTCCCCGGCAAGAACCGCTTGTCGGACGAAGAGGGCACGGCGGGACAAACGCCGGCCGGGGACGACGAAGAGTAAGCCCAGCGGCGAGCCGGCAAACTAACGGGCGTGCAGCCTGGCCGTTTGGCCGTGCGACGCCACGTCGTGGGCGCCGTCGATGCGTGCGTGTTCGGCGGCCAGCTTCGGCCGCAGTGCCCGCCGCGCCAACTCGCGAAGTGCGTAGTGGTGGCGCACGTAGCCGCCAAGCTGCAAACAACCGAGCGCCCGGGCCGCCAGTTGCCACGCCAGCCGCGGGCGAGGCAGACTTCCCAGCAGCTCCAGTGCGACGACGCCGGCATGCGCGGCCAGCGCCCGGCCGGCACCCGCCTCGCTCGACAGGTTGCGCCAAAACAGCCGCTCGCTCGACAAGGCTTCGCGAAAGCTCCCTTCGCCCGCGTCGGCCGCCGCGGTGGCAAACAGCAGCGATCGCGGTGCCAGGGCCGTCGTGAAGCCGGCCCGCTTCATGACCAAGGCCAGGTCAACGTCGGCCTGGCGCGGGCCGAGCTGCGAGCTAAGCCCGCCCACGAAGTCGATGGCCGCCTTGCGATAAAAGGCCGCGAAGCCGCACGGTCCGACGATCGACGCTTGTGTCTCGAGGCTCACCTCCGAGAGTCCGCTGCCAACCAGGTAGCGCACGCCGCCGACGTGATAGCCCACGCCGGCCGCCAGCAGGCGCTCGGCGCGTCCGCGTCGCGGACGGTCGGCGCCACCGAGGCCACGCGGCGATCGCCGAATCGCGCCAAGGCCTCTTCGGCCCAGCCCTCGGTCACGCGGCAACCGCTGGCCAGCAGGTGCACGAACGGAGCGCGGGTCGTCGCCAGGGCATGACGAATGGCGGCCGTCCCGCAGGCGCCGGCCGGCGCCTGCACGAAGCGGACTTCGTCTTTCAGATCGTAAGGGTCGGCGTACGGCCGCGCAAGCGCGACGATCACCTGGCAATCCGCCGGACGATTTTCCAGCACCGAAACGAGCGTGGCTTCCAATTGTTCCGTGGTGCCGACCGCGGATACGACGATCGCCAGACGTGGCACGGATGACCTCTCTAGTGGCAGCGCCACCAACAGTTTGCCCAGACCGCCAGCGGCTTCCCCCGCGCGAGCTGCAAGGCCGATCGCGCGCGCCAGGCCGGCACACAGGGCACGAAGTTACTGGTACGCGTTCTCGATCCCTCTTCAAGCGAGCCAGCGATGGAGCACAGCCTACGGGCGCCAATTCCATGGCGGGTAAAGAGCTGGTAGGCCTCTCTGCCGCTCGTCGGATTATGTCGGCAGGCCGCGGTCGCGAAGTTTATTGAACCCGGTCGAAATAGCGAGGATACGCGCCCTTAGGCGAGACAACTTACTTAGCTTAGCTATCTTTGCCTGCTTGCTGGCACTGTAGTTAACGCGAAGCGCGAGGCGCAAGCCAGGGCAAGACTAGACATTGCCTGACGCCAGGCGCGTCCGCGTACGGACGGGCATCCCCCCTCAGGCATGCGCCCAAAGCTGGACCAGCTCGACGAGCATCTTCACCGCGTCGGCCATCTCTTCCAGGCAGGTCCATTCGAGATTCGAGTGCGGGTTGTGCTCGCCGGTCGAGAGGTTGGGGGTCGGCAGGCCGAGCTCGGTGAACCGCGAACCGTCGGTGCCGCCGCGAATGATCGTCAGCCTCGGTTCGCGGCCCAGCCGTTCGAGTGCCAACTGGGCAAACTCGACCGCGCGCGGCTCGCGCGCGAGGCCCTCGGCCATGTTGCGGTACTGGGGCGTGACGTCGATGTCGATCGCCGCGCCGGAAAGCGCCGCAAGGTGTCGGCGGCCCGCGAACGGAGGATGGCTGCCTGGCGCTCGAGATTCTCGGTTTCGAAATCGCGCAGCAAGATCGCAGCGCCACTTCGCCGACCCCGCCCTCGACGCGGTAGGGGTGCAAAAAGCCTTCGCGGCCACTGGTCGCTTCCGGTGCCAGCGACGTTCGCGGCAGGCTGTCGAGGAAGTCGGCCGCCACGCGTAGGGCATTGACCATCCGGCCCCGGCCGATCGACGGATGGATATTGATCCCCCGCACGGTCACGGTGGCCAGATCGGCCGAAAAGGTTTCGACGTCGACCTCGTCGCTCCCCTGGCCGTCGAGCGTGTAACAGACGTGGGCCCCCAGCTCGGCCAGGTCGACGTGATCGACGCCGCGGCCGATTTCCTCGTCGCAGGTGAAGCAGATCCGCAGCAAGCCGTGCTCGATCTCCGGATGCTCCTGCAGGTAGGCGGCCGTTTCCATGATCACGGCCAGGCCCGCCTTGTCGTCGGCGCCCAACAGCGTGTTGCCGTCGGTGGTGACGATCGTCCGCCCTTCGAGCGTTTCGAGCTCGGGGTTATCGGCGACGCGGATGACGGCCCGCGGATTGCCCGGCAGGGCGATGTCGCGGCCGTCGTAGTGGCGAATCACCTGCGGACGCACATCGGCGCCGGTCGTCTCGGGCGAGGTGTCGAGGTGGGCGTTGAAGGCCACGACCGGCACGACCCGGCTCACGGTCGAGGGGACGCTGGACAGCACGATGCCCATCTCGGTTTGCACGGTGTCGGCCAGTCCCAGCGCCAGCAGCTCGTCGCACAGCATGGCCCCCAATTCGAGCTGGCCCGGCGAGCTGGGATAATCTGCCTGCCCCTCGCGCGCCGTCGTATCGACGCGGACGTACCTGAGAAACCGTTCGAGCAGCCGTTCTTCGTTGATCATGTCGTCTGGCAATGGGATGACATTCTTCGTAGCCGGGGTCTGCGACCGGGAACCTCGGTTGGCCGCCGGCCTCACGGAGGCCGGCTACAGTTGTTCGGCAGACGCTGACGACTGGCATCTTCACCGATTCAAGCCGATTTTGGTAGGCTGGATGCCGCTCGATTCGCGTCGCACGGTCGCCGCTTCAGGGAGGGTTCGCCGATGGCGGAAGCCACAGTCAGCTACCTCGTGTTCGACATCGAGACCGTGGCCGACGGCCAGTTGGTCTCGAAGATTCGCTATCCGGGTGAGAATCTGGCTCCGCAGGCGGCCGTCGATCGCTACCGCCAGGAGCTGCTCGAAAAATTCGACAGCGACTTCATCCCCTACACGTTTCAGGTGCCGGTTTCGGTGGCGGTGGGCAAGGTTTCGGCCGACTACCGGCTGCTCGACGTGACGGTGCTCGACGAGCCGCAGTTCCGCCCCCACGTCATCGCCGAGCATTTTTGGCGAGGCTGGGAAAAATATCGCCGGCCCACGCTGGTCAGCTTCAACGGCCGCACGTTCGACCTGCCGCTGCTGGAGCTGGCCGCCTTTCGCTACGGCCTGAGCGTGCCGGGCTGGTTCAACGTGCAGGCCAAAAGTTACGAGCAGTACCGCAACCGCTACAACCTCGAGGCCCACATCGACCTGCAGGAGATTCTCACCAACTTCGGCTCGACGCGTTTCACCGGCGGCTTGAACCTGGCCGCCAACGTGCTGGGAAAGCCCGGCAAGATGGACGTCCAAGGCCACATGGTGCAGGATCTGTACCACGATGGCCGCCTGACGGAGATCAACGACTACTGCTGCTGCGACGTGCTCGACACCTATTTCGTGTTCCTGCGCACGCGGGTGCTGTTCGGCGAGATTTCGCTCGATGAAGAGCAGGGGCTGATCGCCAAGACCAAGAGCTGGCTGATCGCCCGCGCCGAGCAGTCGGCCGCCTGCCGCGCGTACCTCGACCGCTGGGGCGACTGGACGAATCCCTGGCGGTAGGCGGGGTCCGAGATGGCCGAACTTGCGACCAGTCTTGGGATCCTGCGGCGGCCCTGCCCGCCGGCACGGAGCTCTTGGCGAGCCGGGTCCGTAAGGGCCCCCCTCGGCGTCAGACGGATTGCGAGGTTCCCGGGGGAACAGCGGCTGCCTGACGTTGCCGCCGGCCGGCGGGGGCCAATCCCCGTTGGACCGCCGATTTGGAGCATGGTATAAAGGTGGGGTCTTTTGGGCCCATCATTTCACGTATCAAAGGGCGTCTCCCATGCAGGCTTTGTGCAAGTCTCTCGTCATTGTCGCCGTGGTGACCCTGCTGGCGTCTCCAGCGCGGGCCGAAAAGGCTCCCAGCAAAACCGATGACGGCCCGACGGTGAAGATCGGACAGAAAGTCGACGACTTCACATTCAAGGACATTCGCTACCTGCCGCGCACGCTGGCCGATTTCGGCGAGCGAAAAGCGTACGTGCTGATGTTCACCACGCTCGACTGCCCGCTGGTGCAGCGCTACCTGCCGAAGTTCGTCGAGCTCGATGCCGCTTATCGCGACAAGGGCGTGCAGTTCCTGTCGGTCAACGTCGGGCCGGGCGACGACGTGCGCGAGGTGGCCTATCAAGGCATGCGCGTCGACGCCCAGTTTCCGATGGCCAAGGATTTCGACGGCCAGGTCGTCCGCGCGGTGGGCGCGACGCGGGCCGCCGAGGTCGTGGTGCTCGACGCCGACCGCAAGCTCCGCTATCGCGGACGGGTTGACGACCAGTTTCGCCTGGGCGGCGAACGGCCCAATGCCACGCGCGACGACCTGAAGTCGGCGATCGACGACGTGCTGGCCGGCCGCGACGTGGCCGTGGCCGAAACGGCCATCGACGGCTGCCTGATCAACTATCCCAAGCCGCGCGAGCGCAAGACGCCGGTGACCTTTGCCGAGCACGTCGCGCCCTTGCTGCAAAAGCATTGTCAGGATTGTCACCACGCGGGCGCCACGGAGGCCCCCTTCGCGCTGGTCAGCTACGAGGACGCGGCGGACCACGCCTCGATGATCGCCGAGGTGGTCAACGAGCAGCGGATGCCCCCCTGGTTCGGCAGCCGCGAGTATGGGCACTTTTCGAACCATCGCGGCATGAGCGCCGACGAGCGGGCCGTGGTCGAAGATTGGGTCCGCGGCGACTGTCTCAAGGGCGACCTGGCCAAGGCTCCCTCGCCGCGCGTATTCCCCGAGACCAAGTGGAAGATCGGCGAGCCCGACGTGGTGATCAAGACGCCGGTGCAAAAGATTCCCGCCACCGGCTACATTCCCTACCGCTACATCATGCTGACCTCGCACCTGTTCACCAAGGACACCTGGGTGCAGGGCGTGCAGATCCTGCCGCAGAACTCCAAGGTGATGCACCACTGCAACATGTTCTACATGAAGGTGGGCGAAAAACCGAGTGAAGACAACTTCATCACCGGCCAGGTTCCCGGCGGCGACGCGATGGTCCTCGACGATCACGTCGGCTTCATGATTCCGGCTGGCTCGGTGCTCGGCCTGCAAATTCACTACGTCACCTTGGGCGAAGAAGCGACCGACCAGATTTCCGTCGGCCTGCGCTACGCCCGCGAGGTGATCGACAAGCAATTGCGGCTCACTCAGGTGACGAACCTGTCGTTCGTGATCCCGCCGGGAGCGCCGCACTACAAGGTCGAAGCAGTGCGCGAGCTGAAGCACGACGTGACCGGCTACGGGCTGTTTTCGCACATGCATCTGCGCGGCGAAGACATGACCTTCCGCGCCGAGTATCCCGACGGCCGCAAGGAAACGCTGCTTGTGGTGCCCAACTACAGCTTCGACTGGCAGCAGGCGTATCGCTGGGAGAGAGGCAAGCAGAAGTTCCCCAAGGGCACCAAGCTGGAAGTCGTGGCCCACTACGACAACTCGCCCTTCAATCCCTTCAACCCCGACCCGAAGAAGGCGGTGAAGGAGGGCCAGCAGACGTTCCAGGAGATGATGTACGGGTTCGTGTTCTACACGCAGGACGACGAACGGCTGGGCCTGACGATCGATCCCAAGACCGGCGTCGCCACCGCCGGCGCCGACAAGAGCGCCAGCAAATAGTATCCGCACGCTCGTCTCGTGCTCGGGCAAAGCCAGGTTGTCGGTTCGGACTTGCAGCACTGCTGGACAAGCCAGCAGTGGCAGCCCGAATTGTTGGCGCTGACAGAGCACTCGTATCCGCACGCTCGTCCGGCAAATGGATGCGGCAGCGACGCGCGCCGAGCGGGCATTGGCAACAGGATTGGCCGGCCCCCCCCAGGGTCACGGTGCCGGCACAAATCGCTCGACCGTCACCTCGGCATAGGGGCTTGCGTCGGAGTCGAGTAGCGTGTGCTCGTCACCGCGCAACACCTTGTCGAGGAATGCTCGGGTGTAGTCGCGCACGATTTGAATCCGACGGTGCCGTACCTCGAGACTGTCCGGATCCCACATCGCCATGTCGCCGAAGCTGCCATGGCGTATCCCGGGCGTCGTGACGCGGAAGCTCCCTCCAGCGATGCTGCGCATCAGCTCGTCAACGCGCTTGGTGTTGGCGGCCCTCTGCTGTTCGAATTGGGCGCGCGATACCTTCCAGGCGGCAAGCTGCTTGTCGGTGGGAGAGGCGTTCCCGTCGGTGAGTTCCATGAACGGCTGCCGCGGCCCATTTCCCTGATCATCCAGAAACAATGGCAATCCTTGTTGGTGCCCGTCGAGGTTGACGACGGCTTTGACGCGCGCGTCATCGAGCGCGGTCTTTGCCGCGGCGATGCCGCCGATGGAGTGCCCCACGACGGCCGCCCGCGCCAGATCCAGCCGCCCCGCGAATCGTTTTTCCGTTTCACCGGCGTTCAAGCGGGTCAGCTCGTCGAGCACGAACCGCAAGTCCGCGGCGAGCACTTCGATGCGCGCTTGGTAGTCTTTCGCTCTTGCTTGGGGATTGGTCGAGGGCGATGGGTCGGAGGGGATGACCGTCACGATGCGTCCGTCGGGGTAGGCAATCGCCCGGCTCTGAAACGGATGGTCGACCGTCGCCACCACGTAACCGCGACTGACGAGCTCTTCCACCAGGCCCGTGTATTGAATGCCGTTGTTGCCGTAACCAGGCGAGAGGACCAGCACGGGATACCGGGCCGTGCCGGATGCCAAGGGGGGCGCGGCAAACGTATGTCCTCGTATCGAGCCGAGCAAAATCGCCTCGGCACCCAATTGTTTGCCGAGCGTGCGCAAATCGGGGAAATACGGGGCCGCCGTGGCTGCCTCGGGCAACTCGGCCGGATACCAGACGTCGACGCGCAGTTCGCGATGGTCGTCCTTGTCCTCGGTTTGCAACTCCGGCCGCGAATGATCGGTCCAGAAAAAAGTAACTCTCCCGACCGGCAGCTTCCCGGTGGGCAGAGGTAGATCGCGGCCGCCGGTCGCGGCCATCGCAGAGGCCCCCGACGCTCCGACGCAACCAATCGCGAGCCCCGCACAAGCGAACAACTTTCTCACGGTCGACGGTGTCATTCGTCTTTCTCCAGTCTCGTTGACGCAATCCGCTATTCGCATTTCCGCGGCCAATCTTGACCGCGCTTGCCGGCTCGGAGCCATATCGGCGCCTCCGGGCCGAGGCGGGACGCGATCTTGGCTTGGAATGGGCGCCGGGCAAATGACGTGGCGCCCGCGAGTTGATGAAGCTGACTGTCGGGTAGCACAGCAGAGCAGGCGAGAAGCGGCTCGTAAAGCGCTGCGAGGTTCGCCCCGGCAGGCCGCCGCGGCTGCTCAGTGCCCCTGGCGGGCCGCCGGCCCGCCGACCAGCGCCAGCGCTTCTTCGAAGTGGGCCTGCAACAGCAGGAACCGCCGCGGGTCGCCGCCGTGGTCGGGGTGCAGCCGCTTGACCTGCTGGCGGTAGGCCCGTTTCAGGTCATCTTCCGTGCAGGGCAGCCGCAGGCCCAACGCCGCGATGGCCCGCGGCGTATCGCCACGGGCCCAGTCGGGAATGCCGGCTACGTACTGGCTAGCGCGAATCAGCCCGCGGCGAAGCGATCGCAGGTAGGCGCGAAAATCGAGCAGCATGAACCCATAGCCGATCGCCGGCAGCAGGACGACCACGGCCAGGAACGCGGCCGTCGCGGCCGAATCGAGCGGCGTGGGCCAGTGATGGGGTATCGCAGGAACCATGGTGAACGCTTTGCGTCCAGGATCCAACTCGGTCTCGCCGCGGCCCGCGCCGCCCAAGCGAGCCTGCTGCGAGCATCATAAATGCCGGCTGGAAACAGAGCAAGTTCGATGCCGGCGGCCTTTCGAGAATGCAAGGGTTGCACGCGGCTATAAGCGCCAAAACGGTCGCGAACCCCGGGTGGCTTGGAAGCCGATATCCGCTTGTCGGAAGCCGTGCCGCCGACGCGTAACGTTGGGCGCCGCCGTTTGTTCCGATCGAATCAGCTTGCTGGCCGCCGCGAAGGCCGTATCCGGGGCATGTTCGCTTGACGCTCGCCCCAAATGATTTAGACTCGCAATGCCAGTAAAAAAACCGAGCGGGAATGGCGGAATTGGCAGACGCGCTAGGTTGAGGGCCTAGTGGTAGAAATACCGTGCAGGTTCAAGTCCTGTTTCCCGCATTTTGCTTCTCTGCATGGACTTGCGAAGAATTCTTCTTGGTCCTGACGCAGAGGAAACTGACGGCGATCAACGCCGTTGGTAACGGTTTGGTAACGGCATTGCCGTGGCGTTGGGATGGCATGGGAGAATCTCATGGCAGCCATACAGCTCCGCGGCGGATCGTTCCGCCTTCTGTTCCGCTACCTCGGCCAGCAGCACCAAATGTCCATCGGGGAAGTCCCCGAATCGGAGGCTTTGCTGTGGAAGGCGCGCGTCGAGTTCCTTTTGACGCGACTCAAGCAGCGACTGCTTGAAGTGCCCTCCGGCTGCACAATCGTCCAGTTCATCCGGCACGACGGCAAGCCGCCTGCCGACCTTTCGACCTCCGTCCGCAGGGACACAAGCCTCGGCCTGCTTCGCGACAGATACGTCGAGACACATTCTCATGGCGCGATTGAGGCCAATGAGGTGGACCCCAACTGTTGGACAGATTTGGGCGTTGGATAAGATGTAGCGTCACTGGGCCTGGCGGCCCGTGAGACCCCTTACGGGTCTCGCGCGGCCGCGGCGGCTGTTCACGTTTTGCGTTCCGTTTGACTTTCCCCTTTAACCCTGCCTCAACAGGGATTTGAGCGCCGAACTTTTCGCGATGCTTCCGGCCGGTACACTTCGGCGGGCGTGCGGTAGCCCAGGGCCTGATGGATCCGCCGCTGGCAGTAGAACTCGAAGTAGCGGGCCAGAGACTGCTGGGCTTCCCAACCGTCGGCGTAGTCCTTCAGGTAAACCTCCTCGTACTTCACGCTCCGCCACAGCCGTTCGACGAACACGTTGTCGAGCGCTCGGCCGCGGCCGTCCATCGAGATCGCCACGCCGCACTTCTCCAATCGGCCGGTGAAGGCCACCGCCGTGAACTGCGATCCCTGGTCGCTGTTGAAAATCTCCGGCCGCTTCCCGGCCAGCGCCTCGTCGAGCGCTTCCACACAAAAACTCCCCTCCAGCGTGTTCGACAACCGCCAGGCCAGCACGTAGCGGCTGAACCAGTCCATCACCGCCGTCAGATACAAGAAGCCGTGCCGCAGCGGGATGTAGGTGATGTCGCTGGCCCACACCTGATCGGGCCGCGTGATCGGCAGATTCCGCAGTAAATACGGGTAAATCTTGTCTCCGGCGGCCGGTCGCGTCGTTGTGCGCTTCGGATAAATCGCCTCCAAACCCATGCGCCGCATCAGCCGCTGGACGCGCTTGCGATTGACGCCCAGTTCGAGCGCCAGCTTGCGGCTGCCGTAAAACGGCGTTTGCAAGTACTGCGCGTTGATCCGCTTCATCAGCGCCAAGTTCTCGGCCGTCTCGCCGGCCGGCACGTGATACCACGTGCTGCGCGGCAGGCCGAGCAGCTCGCACTGGCGGACGATGGTCAGGTGCTGATGGCTGATATCGATACATCGTCGCAGTGCCTCAGGCGAGCTCGGCAGATTTTTTTTTCAACCACTCGACCTCCATCTTCAGGCGGCCGATCTGCTCGAACAGCTCTTGCTCGTTGGCGGCCGTCTCGTCGCGCCGCGTGCGGCCGTCCTCGAACAGCCCAGCCGCCTGCTCCAGCAATTGCTTCTTCCAGGCGGTGACCTGGCTCGTATGCACACTGAACTCCGAGGCCAACTGGGCCGTCGTCTTGTCCCCGCGGGCCGCCGCCAAAGCCACCTTGGCCTTGAACGCCGCCCCAAACACCCGCCGCTTCCGCGTCATGCTAGGCACACTCCTGATTCGGCCGTTTCCGTACCCGGAAACTACACCTTATCAGCGCGCCGAGTTTTTGGGGTCCACCTCAGTCGACGCTGAAATCGCCTTGCCTGTCGAAGGCTTCCGACGCACCGCGACCAAATCTGGTACCCAAACGGCTTGCCCGCTCGCCCTTTTGCACGAGGAAGTGGAACACGAGTCGTGGTTCTCGGAGTTCCTCGGTAAAGGGTCCTCGGGGCACTTCATGCGGCACGACGAGACGCCGCGCCTCATCTTCATGTTCATGCGCTGCAAGCGAAGCCGGTCTACGATGGCTCGGCCATCGCCAGCCGCTCGGCGATCGGCGGGTGGCTGTGGAACAAGAAGACTTCCAGCGGGTGCGGGTTCGGGTCGTCCTTGTTTTGCCGGGCCAGCTTGCGAAAAGCGGAAATGTAGGCCGCCCGCATGCCGGTCCGCTCCAGGGCGTAGCGGTCGCACTGCCGCTCGTAGCGGCGGCTGATGATGTTCTGCAACGGCTCGAGCACCAGCCCCAGCACGGTCAACGTCAACATCAATAGAGGCAGCGTGCTCGGCGGCAGGTCGTATGCGGTCATTGGCCCGTAGTGCGCTGGGTCCAGGCCAGCAGCACCAGGTTGCAAATCCAGAAGCCGGCCACGCCATAGACCAGGCCGGTGATGATCATCTTGCGAATGTGGTGAAACACGTGGTGCCCGATCTCGTGGGCGAAGATGACTTCGATCTCGTCGCTGGTGAAGTCGTCCAACAGCGTGTCGCCCATCAACACGCGGCGCGTGCGGCCCAATCCGGCCAGCATGGCGTTGGCCTTGGCGGTCTCCTCGCTCAAGCCCATGCGGTAGACGCCCTCGATCGACAGACCCGTGCCCTTGGCCAGCCTGGCCATCCGCTCGGCCAGCTCGGGATTGTCGAGCCGCTCGATCTTGTAGAACAACGGCAGGATCACCACCGGCATCAATTGCCCCAGCACGATGCTCACCACGAAAAACACGCCGGCCGCCACCAGCCACCACCACGGCCCGCTGAGCCAGATCACCCAATACAACACCGTCACCATCGCCAGCCCGAACGCCAATGCCAGCAGGTTCCGCTTGGCATAGCGCCACAGCCAGCGGCCAAACGCCTGGTGCGACAGCGCGAAGCGGTGTTCCAGTACGAAGCCCGAGTAATACGAGAGCGGAAACGAAACGGCCAGGTGCACGGCCGTCACGATCAGCAGGATCGCCAGCAGGCGCAACGTCGGCGACGGCAGCCGCTCGGCCAGCCAGCCATCCAGCGGCACGGCGGCCAGCAGGGCGAACGCGGCCAGCACCACCACGTCGAGCCCCTTGTCGGCCAGCCCGGCGATGAGTTGCAGCCGGCCGTATTGTTTGGCCTCGGCCAGTTCGGCCGGCGACATTTCCGCGGCCGGCGCGGCAGCGCTCGTGTCGGCCGATGGTCGTGGTGCCGGATCGGTTGGCTGGTTGGTTTGCGTGTCGTTCATGCCCGCTCTCTATCAGACCGTTGAAAAATGCCTTCGCGGCATGTTTCAACCTCGCGAAGTGCGGAGCAAAGCTCCGCACCGCTCGCAAAATAACGACTTACGTCGCTATTTTGGGATCGCATCCCTGCGATCACGCAGCCTGTTGAATACTTCAACAGGCTGCTATTCTCGATCTTCGTCAGCCACGATGGGTTGCCGATACGGTCATCGTTTCGCCCGCGCCAGGCGATCTTCGGGCGTGAGTCGGTAGAAGGAGTCGATGTTCCAGGGCGCGTGCAGGTAGGCGTCGTACGTGGACACGTCGGCGAGCTTCGTGAAGGCCGAGACGAACGTCGCGTCCGACCGGGCACAACGCAGTGCCAGGCGATCGCTCTGCCGCAATAGCCGGCCCGCCGACCACCGCTTCGCTCGGTCGCAGGGCACGTTCGATACCGCGAAGGCGAACATCACGGCCGCGATCGAAGACGCAGGCCAGTCGCCATAGCCGATCGGGCCGTACTGCCAGTGGGTCCACGCCGCGGCGATCCAGGCAATCAAGGCGTATTGCACCAGGGACACGGCAAAGCCCATCGCCAGGATCTTCGACGAATGACGGAACGCGTCGCGGCACAACTCGTGGGCGCAGGCGACTTCGAGCTCGTCGGCCGTAAGCTGCTCGAGCGCCGCGCGATTCACGAGCAGGCTGCGGCCGCGCCCCGAAACCGCCAGCATCACGCCGACCTTTACGGGTCCTGGGGCCTCGAAGCGATAGATTCCCGTCAGGGCGCGCCTGCCCTCTCGGCCAACTCGACCAGCCGCGGGAAGGCGTCGCGGCCGAGGGGCTCTGACTTCTTGAGCAACGGGTCCGAGACCATGTAATGATGCGAAAAGAAAAAGTAAAACCCGATGGCCATCATGGCCGGCCACCAGAACTCGCCAAGCAGCCGGATCGCCGCAAAGGCAAGCATGTAATAGGCGAGCGAAATGGAGTTGACGATCAGCAATACCCGAAGCGTCTGCCACCAACTCCCCGTGCCGCGGGCACGGTCTGGCTGGCGTATTCGCGCATAGAGCACGAGCGGCGACGTCAGCGCGCAGTACCCAACGACGACGGCCAAATAGAACACGACCACTTGCAGGTAGGCGGGAACATTTTCGCGCGTGAGCCAGGCTTCCAGCGGCACGGCGAAGTAGAACGCCAGCGCACCCGTCGTGACGATCCTGGCGACGGTGCCGGCCCACCACATCGCCGCAAGCCGCGCGGGAGTCGTGGCCGCGGGCTCGGCTTCGCCTGCCGACGGGCCCTTGGCGCCAAGCAGTCCGTCGACCGCCGGGGCGTCGCCGGCGGCCCGGTTCGACTCGATGGCGGCGGTGGCACGGTTTTCGTCCATCGTCAACTTCCACGCGCCGCTGGCAGCGGGCCAGAGGAACCTTCCGCCGTGCGCGAGCTCACTCGTCGGTCACGCAGCCCTCGCTGGCCGGCTTGACGTTCTTGATGTACTTGTACAGCGTGCCGCGGGTGACCTTGTACGGCGGGGCCTGCCACTTCTTCCGCCGCGCCGCCAGCTCGGCCTCGCTGACGTCGAGCGCGATGCGATTCTCCTTGGCGTCGAGCGTGATCCGGTCGCCGTTTTCGACCAGCCCGATCGGGCCGCCTTCCTGGGCCTCGGGCGTGACGTGGCCGACGATGAACCCGTGCGAGCCGCCGGAAAATCGCCCATCGGTGATCAGCGCCACGTCGCTGCCCAGCCCGGCGCCCATGATGGCCGAGGTGGGCGTCAACATCTCGGGCATGCCGGGCCCGCCTTTGGGGCCTTCGTAGCGGATGATGATCACGTCGCCTTTTTCGATCTCCTTCCGCTCCAGCGCGTGCAACATCTCCTCTTCGCAGTCGTAAACTTTGGCCGGCCCGCTGAAGCGGTCGCCTTCCTTGCCGGTGATCTTGGCCACGGCTCCATCGGGCGCCAGGTTGCCGCGGAGAATCTGGATATGGCCGGTCGGCTTGATGGGCTTCTCCAGCGGGTGCACGACCTCCTGCCCCGCTTTGAGGCCCGGCAGATCGCGGACGTTTTCGGCCACGGTCTTGCCCGTGACCGTCAGGCAATCGCCGTTGAGCAGCCCCTTTTCCAGCAGGTACTTCATCACGGCCGGCGTGCCGCCGACGTCGTGCAGGTCCTCTTCGACGAACTTGCCGCTGGGCTTCAAGTCGGCCAGGAAGGGAATGCGGTCGCTGACTTTCTGGAAGTCGTCGATCGTCAGCGGCACGCCGACCGCGCGGGCCATGGCGATCAAGTGCAACACGGCATTGGTCGAGCCGCCCAGGGCCATCACGACGACCATGGCGTTCTCGAAGGCCGCGCGGGTCATCATGTCGCGCGGCTTGATGTCGCGCTCGAGACAGACGCGAATCGCGGCGCCGGCCCGGTGGCACTCGTCGAGCTTGGCCGGATCGACCGCCGGAATCGACGAGCTGTAGGGCAGCGTCATGCCCATCGCTTCGATGGCCGAGGCCATGGTGTTGGCCGTGTACATGCCGCCGCAGGCGCCGGCTCCGGGGCAGGCCTTGGCCACGATTTCGCGGCGCTCGCTTTCGTCGATCTTGCCGGCGAGGAATTCGCCGTAACACTGAAAGGCCGAAACGATGTCGAGTTTTTCGTCGTGCCCGGCGTGCATGCGGTGGCCGGGCTTGATCGTGCCGCCGTAGACCATCAGGCTGGGGCGGTTGAGCCGGCCCATGGCGATCAGCGTGCCCGGCATGTTCTTGTCGCAGCCGGGGATCGAGATGTTGGCGTCGTACCATTGGGCGCGCATCACGGTTTCGATCGAGTCGGCGATCAGGTCGCGCGACTGGAGCGAAAAGCACATGCCCTCGGTGCCCATCGAGATGCCGTCGCTGACGCCGATGGTGTTGAACCGCATGCCGACCATGCCGGCTTTTTGCACGCCTTCCTTGACGTCGGCGGCCAGCAGGTTGAGGTGCATGTTGCAGGTGTTGCCCTCGTACCACACGCTGGCGATGCCGACCTGCGGCTTGTCCATATCCTCGCTCGAGAGCCCCGTGCCATAGAGCATCGCCTGGCTAGCCGCCCTGCGACTTCGGTTGCGTGACGCGCGAACTGTATTTGTTGAGAGCCATGATGAGGGAGCTTCGCCTGACTAGAAGGAATCGAACCAGGGGCGGGCAAACTGCCAGATATATCGCAAACGCGGGGCTCTTGCAAATCGCGCTGGCACGCGGGAAAGGCAAAATCAATTCCCGACCGCATTGGCGGCCCGTTTCCTTTGAATTTGTGACCGAATCGCAGCTCGCGCGCCGCGAGCGCTCGCCACGGCGATTGGAATTGCTACGGCCAGAGCGCCTAACAAAGGCCAGACGCGGACCAAGAATTCTCGTAGGGTCGGTGCGCGTTCGTCGACTTGAATCGCAACCCGATAGGTGCCCGGGGCTCCGGGAACTTCGTAAGACATGGGGTACGGCACCTCTATGGGCAGCCTCGCGCAAATGGCGAACAGAATGGCCAGGACTGCCGTAAGCAACAGGAGCGTTCGCAGCCGAATCTGACCGGGTTTCATGGCCTTCGATTCTAGCAAACCGTACCGCTACCCTGCGCCGCGGGCGTCACAAAGCCTGCCCCCGTGCGTCAGGGGTGTTCGCGGATGATGTCGACCCACTTGCGGTCGTGGTGCGACTCGATCACGGCGTCGGCGATCATCTGGGCTTTCAGGCCGTCGAAGAAGTTGGGCACGGCGCGGCGGCCGGCCACGATGGCCGAGACGAATTCCCACACCAGGTCATAGCGAAACACGGTGGCCGGCTCGCCCGCGGCGGGATCGCGGGGGCTGTCGGCCGGCTTGAGGAATTCGCGCGGCACGCTGACCTCCTGCAGGTCGTGGCCGGTCTTGCCCACCAGCAGGGTGTTGGGCGTGTGCAACTGGTAGACGGCCGAGCCTTCGGCGCCGTTGATCTCGGCCCATTCGTGACCGAAGCCGCCGCGATGGTAGCCCTTGGCCAGCGTGGTGCCTTCCCAGACGCCGGTCGCGCCGGCGGCGAACTCGCCGAGAATGCTCGACCAGTCGTCGACGTCCGACGGCTCGCACGGCTGGCCGTCGGCCGTCTCGGTGCGCGGAGCGAAACGGGCCAGCGCGCCGCAGACCCGCGTGAGCGGCCCCAGCAAGTCGAGCGCCAGGTCGATGCGATGGATCGTCATGTCGAACAGGTCGCCGGCGCCCGCCAACTTCTTGTATTGCCGCCAGCCCCAACTGGTTTCGGGCCAATCGAGGAATCGCTGGCTGCGAAAGTGGCGTGGCGCACCAAGCCGCCGCTGGCCACCAGGTGTTTGAGATAGCGCATCGCGGGGGCGAAACGATAGGTGAAGGCCGTCATGTGCACCAGGTCGGCTTCGCGGGCCGCGTGGTACATTTCGCGGACTTCGCCGGCATCGAGCCCGAGCGGCTTCTCGCACATCACGTGCTTGCCGCCGCGGACCGCCGCCAGCGCGATCGGGCGGTGCGTGAAGTTGGGCGTGGCGATGATGACGGCGTCGATGTCGGGATCGGCACAGATGACGTCCGGGTCGGTGGTCCCTTTTTTCACGCCCCATTCGCGCTGGCGCTTTTCGACCAGTTCGGCATTGGCATCGCAGACGGCGGCCAGTTCGGCGCGCGCGTCGAGGCGGAGGCCGGGGACGTGGTGATAATCGCTGACGGCGCCTGCGCCGATGATGGCGACCCTGACGGGGCCGCCGGCGTGTGCGGTTGGCATGGTCTAACGGCGAGTCGCCGGGTCCGATTTGATAGCCGTGTCGAAGTTGGCGTCGCGCCAGGGGGGTGAGAAGCGCGAGGCCGTCATGGCAAGATTACGGTTTTTGCAACGCTTGCTCAACCCCATCGCGGTCAGGAGGTGGCCGATCGGCGCGAAATCGACGATCGAGCGCAGCCTCGACTTTGCGGAGAGACGGTTATGCGTCACAATAGCGTGACGCCGCGGCACACGCTGCGATAGGGCGCGAAACCGTCCGAGGGCTGCTGCGTCGGCGCAAAGGAGTGTACACGATGGGACGACCGATCACGCTGTTTACCGGGCAATGGGCCGATCTGCCCCTGGAAGACGTGGCCCGCAAGGCCAGCCAGTTCGGTTACCAGGGGCTGGAGCTGGCCTGTTGGGGCGATCACTTCGAGGTCGATCGGGCGCTGGCCGACGATAGCTATTGCGCGAACCGCCGCGACGTGCTGGAGCGCTACGATCTGCAGGTGCATGCGATCAGCGCCCATTCGGTGGGCCAGGCCGTGCTCGACCCGATCGACGCGCGGCACAAGGCCATCCTGCCCGCGCACGTGTGGGGCGACGGCGATGCGGCGGGCGTGAATGCCCGCGCGGCCGAGGAGCTGAAGAACACGGCCCGCGCGGCGCAAAAACTGGGGGTAGGGCTGGTCAACGGCTTCACGGGCTCGAGCATCTGGCATCTCGTCTACGCCTACCCGCCGGCCGACGAGGAGTTGATCGCCGCGGGCTACGAGCTGTTCGCCGAGCGGTTCCACCCGATTCTCGACGTGTTTGGCGACTGTGGCGTGCAGTTCGCGCTGGAAGTGCATCCCACGGAGATCGCCTTCGACCTGTTCACGGCCGAGCGGGCCCTGCGGGCGATCGACCGCCGCGAAGAGTTTGGCTTCAATTTCGATCCCAGCCACTTGCACTGGCAGGGGATCGACCCGGCCGAGTTCGTGCGCGCTTTTGGCGAGCGGATTTATCACATGCACGTCAAGGATGCCGTCGTGCGGCTCAATGGCCGCAACGGCGTGCTGGGCAGCCACCTGCCGTTTGGCGACTCGCGGCGCGGTTGGGAGTTTCGCTCGCCGGGGCGCGGCAGCATCGACTTCGAGGAGATCATCCGCGCGCTCAACGAAGCGAAGTACGCCGGGCCGCTGTCGGTCGAATGGGAAGACCCGGGCATGGACCGCGAAGCGGGGGCCCGCGAAGCCTGCCAGTTCGTGCAGAATCTCGATTTTTCGCCGGCCGGGGCCTCGATCGACGCGGCGTTTTCCGAGCGCTAGGTGGCCAAGACGATTGGCAAGCCCGGCGGATGGTAGACTTGAGGATATGTTGCGCGCATGCCTCGATACCGCTGGTCGGCCTGCTTGCGGTGCTTGCCTTATCGGCGCTCGCCGACGCCGCCCAGCCGCGCAGTCCGCGGTTGACGCGAACGACATCGTCAAGCGGCGCACCGCTTTCGAAGCGGAGTACAGGGCCCGCTTGAACGAGTTGGCCGACGCGTGCGACAAGCGGCAACTACCCGAGGAAGCGCGGCAGTTGCGGGCCTGGCTGCCGGAACGCCATGCGGACACGCTGACGCTGTTCTTGCTCGCCCCGCTGAATGCGACGCCCGTGAAGCCGCCCGCCGAGAAGGGCGATGATTCGGCCGACGATTGGCGCGGGCGCTGGCAGGCATTGCGCGTCGAGCAGGCCGAGCGGCTGATGACACTGGCGCGAGGCCGCCGCCGGAGGGCACGTGGCGCTGGCGTTCGAGCTGGCCACCGAGGCCGTACGGGAAAACCCGGACCAGGCCGAGGGCCGCCGGGCGCTGGGGTTCGTCAAGTTTCGTGACGGCTGGCAGACCCCGTTCGCGGCACGGCAGTTGGGTGCCGGCAAGGTGTGGCACGAGAAGTTCGGCTGGCTGCCCAAGACGCACGTCGCGCGCTACGAGCAGGGCGAGCGCTATTATCAAGGGCGGTGGGTCACGGCCGACGAGGAAGCCCAACTGCGGCGCGACATCAAGCGCGGCTGGCGGGTGGAAAGCGATCATTACGTGGTGACGACCAATAGCAGCCTGGAAGACGGCGTGCAGTTGGCCCGGCGGTTGGAGCGGTTCTACGCCGCGTGGCGGCAGGCGTTTGCCGGCTTCGTCGAAATGCCCGCCGAGCTGGCACGACGGTTCTCGAAGCAGCCGGCGCGCCGCGAAGTCGCCCAACACAACGTGGTCTACTACCGCAGCCGCGACGAATACAAGGCGGCCCTGCGCGGCGCAGCCGAACATCGACATGACCTTGGGCATTTATTTCGACAGCACGCGCACGGCTTACTTCTTCGCCGGTGAAGAGCAGGAGCCGGGCACGCTGTTCCACGAGGCCACTCACCAGCTGTTCCACGAAATGCGGCCGGCGGCACGCGACGTGGGGCGCGAGGCGAACTTCTGGATCGTCGAGGGCATCGCCTGCTACATGGAGACGCTCGCCTTGCACGACGACTACGCGACCACCGGCGGCGCGAACGCGGGGCGCATGCCGGCTGCCCGTCACCGCTTGCTGGAAGACGACTTTTACGTGCCGCTGGCCGAGCTGGTGCGGTTCGGCATGTTGCCGCTGCAGCAGGATTCGCGGCTGCCGCGGCTGTACAGCCAATGCGCGGGCCTGACCGACTTTTTCATGCACGCCGCCGACGGCCGTTACCGCGAAGCGCTCGTCGGCTACCTGGCGGCCGTCTATGCCGGCCGGGCCACGACGGCCACCTTGGCCGAGCTGACCGGGGCGGGCTACGAGGACCTCGATCGCCAGTATCGCGAGTTCATTAGCGCCGGCAGCCCGACGGCACTGGCACCGGCCGCGGCGGCGAATTGATTCGGCCGCGTACTCTTACCCGACGTTTTTCGCATGTCGACATCTTCGCCGACCACGACCTCTCGCTCGCTGTTCTTTCGCTTCCGCGTGGCGGCGGCGCTGCTGGCGGTGCTGGTGGCGGTCGACGTGGGCCTGTTGTTTCAGAATTCGTGGTCGAAGCAAGATAACGCCGCTATCGAAACGCGCGAGCTGCGCGCGGTGCGCGAGGCGCTCGATGCGGTCGATTTGCGCCGCGCGGAGGTGACCGACGTTAACCGTCGGGCTGCGAAGATCATCGACGAGAAGCTTAGCCACAAGCCGCCGGAAGCTTCGCCACGGTCACCCAGTGCAGAGTCCGCGCCTCCAGCCGCGCCGACCGACGCCGCCGACTCGAAGCCGAAAGAGTGATCGCCATGCCGTCGCTCGGCCAGGTTTATCGTTTGACGCAGGTGGCGATCCTGCTGGCGTTTTTGGGCTTTCTGGCGTTGTTGCACTATCGCAATCAGGAGCAACGCCGTCACGACGGCGATATGCGATCGATCGACGAGCTGCGCCGCGACACCCTCGCACAGGAGCAACTGGCCGACGAGCTGCTGGCCCGGTCGAAACAAAAGCTCGCCGAGGCCGAAGCCTGGCAACCCACGTGGATCGAAGAGCCGGCCAGCGAAAAGCAGCCGAAGAGCGGCGATCGGGCCCGGTAAACCACGGCTTGATTCGCCGCGGTTATTGGGCCAAAATACTGGTTTCCTGCGCGGCCGATGATGATGTCTGGCTCGCGATCTTCCCTTGCACCCGCGGATTCGAGATGTTCGACAACGTTGAAAAGCTCAAGCGCGATTTCACCGATCAATACGTGGTCGTCGACGCCAGCATGCCCGAGCTGGCCCGCTTCGACGGCCACGTTGGCCAGGTGAAGACGGTGAACATGAACGGCCGGGCGCTGGTGCAATTCGACGCCTGGAGCAACATAGGCTGGTACGACATCGAGGTCGACTACCTGAAGGTCGTGCCCAAGCCCGAACCGACGGCGGCCAAGAGCGAGAAGCACGCCGCGCCGGCCAAGGCCGCGCCGAAAGCGGCTGCGCCGGCCGTCGCCGGCGAAAAGAAACTCTCGCCGCTGGAGATGGCCCGCATGCAAGGGGCAGCCAAACCGGCAGGCGCGCCGGCGGCCAAGCCCGCCGCCGCGGCCACCGGCGCGAAGCAATCGACGGCCGATATTCTGGCCGCGGCCCGGGCGAACAAAGCTGCCGCGCCGGCCGAAGCCAAGCCGGCCGCGGCAAGACCGGCGGCAGCCAAGCCCGCTGGCGGCAAGCTGAGCACGGCCGAGATCCTGGCCGCGGCCCGGGCCAAGCAAGCCGCGGCGGCTGCCCCGCCAGCGGCGCCGGCCGAAGCGGAGCCGGAGCAAGCTCCCGCCGAAAGGGCCCCCAGCGCCGGCCGCCGTGGCCGCCGCCAAGCCGGCGGCCTCGAAGACGACGCTGACGCCCGGCCAGCGGCCCAGCGTGCCCGAGATTCTCGCCTGGTGCCGCGAGCACGACAGCAAGTAGGATTTCCGCACCGCGCGGCCGAGCCCATTGGCGTTTTTGCCAGCCGCGCGGGTCCGTTTGCCACGGATGGTAACCGCCGATGCTCAGCGATGAAGTTCGCGCCCGACTTGCGCAGCTCGCGACCGTGCGCCGCTCCCCCGTTGCCGCCGCCAGGCCCCGCGGCCATGCTCGCCGCGCCGCGCACGATTCGCCGCGCCGGCCGATCCGCTGGCCGATGCCCAGGCGCGGCAAAACGGCTCGGGCGAGCATCTGGCCTTTTGCCGGCCGCTGGAAAGTCTGTGGCCGGGGGCCCGCCGCGCGCCGGCCTTGGACGGGATGCGGTCGCCATTGTCCTCGATGCATCCCGAGCTGGCGGCCGTCTGCGAGCATTTTCCGCGCGGAACGCTGTTTCTCGATCTGGAGACGTGCGGTTTCGCCGGCTCGAGTATCTTTCTGGTCGGGCTGGTGCGGTACGCGGACGGGCAGTGGATCGTCGAGCAATTGTTCGCCCGGCACTATGGCCAGGAGCGGGCCATGCTGGAGACGTTGTGGCGGATCGCGGCCGAGCACCGGGTTCTGGTCACGTTCAACGGCAAGAGTTTCGACTGGCCGATGGTGCACGACCGCAGCACGCGCCATCACCTGGGCCGCGACCTGCGTGGGCTGCGGGCAGGGAGTCGTGCCGCTACGGTCGTCGAGCGTTCCGACGCGAATCACGAACAGCACGTAGCCGCCATGCCGTTGGGCCGCCACGACGCTCGGCCGGAGTTGGTGCACTGCGACCTGTTGCACCATGCCCGACGGCGCTGGAAGGACCGGTTGCCCAACTGCAAGTTGCAAACGCTGGAGCGCTACGCCTGCCGCCGCTGGCGGCGCGACGACCTGTCGGGCGCCTTGGTGCCGGCCGCCTACCACCAGTTCGTCCGCGACGGCGACCCACGAGCGATCGGCGCCATCCTCGAGCACAACGCGCTGGACCTGGCCACGCTGGTGGAAGTGACGCTGCGGTTGATTGCCTGAGCAAGCGACGGTCACGGTCGGCGTCCGGCTTCACCCTCTCCCCTGGCGGGAGAGGGACCGCTCGTCGGCTCGTGCCGACGAGCAGGGTGAGGGGACAAACGCACGCGGTGGCGATCGCGCCTCAAGCGCCAACCCCTCACCCGGCTTCGCTACGCTTCGCCGCCCTCTCCCGCAAGGGGCGAGGGAAATCGCGCGTGCCGCCGGCCCTGCTTAACTACATCGCGGCGCTGCGACGGCGGCGGCCGATCCTGGCGCCAGCCAAGGCGGTCACCCCGACGCACAGTAGGACCATTGTCGAGGGTTCCGGAACGATTTCGATCCGCGAAATGACGATGTCGCCGCCCGTGCCGATGGGGATGAAATTGAAGGCCATGCCGACCAGGTCTGCGGGGTTGGCGGCGCCGCCGAAGAGATCGTCGACCGCCAGCGAAGTGGTGACCGGCACGGCCGTGTTGGCGATCGCCACGTCGACGTTGGTAAAGTGGTCGACGATTTCGAAATTGCCGGGGGTGACCTCGACCAGGTCGCGCGAGTGGATGTTCGTTCTCCAGGTAATGCCCGGCTGCGGCCCCTTGGTGTCTCCAGCGGCGAGAACATCGAGCGTGACCTCGATCCGCTGGCCGGCGAAGGCGGACAGGTCGAAGTTGATATCGGTGCCGGCAATCGAGAACTCGCCGTAGAACAGGTCGATTCCGCCGCCGCCGAGATCGCCGCCTTGAATCGAGTCCAGGCTCAATTGGCCCAGCACGGTATCGAGCACGGCATGGGCCGATCCTCCCGGCAAGCCAAACCCGCCAAATTGAATCGCGCGTTGGCCGCCCAGGACGTGGGCCGCATCCAAGCCGCCTTGCGCATCGACGAACGTCGACGCGCCGTAGACGGTGTCGAAGGGGACACCCTCGGTGAAGTCGTCAATCAGGTAGCCGGCGCGGGCGGCATTTGCTGCTAAAACCCAAGTGCATACCAGCACCAAGCAGCCGGAGCTTCTCATTGCGAGTTCCACCCCCTGTCGCAAGGTTCGAGACAAACGTCGTGGAGACTATTGAAATCACGCCGACCGGCGCATTCCGGCAACCGCGAGAAAGAGAAAGTCAAACGCAAGCAGATCGTTTGGCTAGCGGCACCAGTACTCAGAAGATGTGAAGCATGGGCATCATAAACCTGCCAGCCAGCCCATTACAAGAAAAAATCTTGAGGAGCCATCTAAAAAGTTTCGCGCTGGCGCCGCCCCCTCCGCTGGCGGGAGAGGGTTAATTACGTTGCCGCACGCGCTTGCGAGCAGGCTAGTGCCGCTTGCCGCGACGGCGACGGAACCCAGCGCCCGCTAATCCTGCCGCCCCCAGGCACAGGAGCGTCAGCGTGCCCGGCTCGGGCACTACGGTGAGAACGCCCGAGATGGCGTATAAGGAGGTCTCGAAGAACGGGTTATCGCCTGGCACGTTGGCGATCCACAATCCGCTAACGGCGGTCGAGTCGCCGGCGGTGATCACACTCATCCCCAAGGCTGACGTGGAGACGACCTGGCCACTTGTATCCGTGCCGGTGTGGACGATCGCGGTCAAAGCGCTTCCCGTCTCGTCGAACTGGATGGGGGCCTGAATCGCGCCATCCCACAGATCGGCGTTGTCGTCGGCGACGCGCGCGTCGCCAAGGTTGTAGATCGGCACGCCCGTCTCGATGGTGGGATTGGTGAGCGTGTTGTCGCGGGCATCGATCGAGAGCGTGCTGCCGATCGCGGTCCAGGTCGTTCCCAACGCGGCCAGCTCGGAAACGGCAGTGGCGGCAGCGGTCACGAACGCGTTGTAGTCCGCGATGTCGCTCGACTGAGCGTCGTGCACCGTGCTGGTCACGAAAGCCAGCCGGTATTGATCGCCCAGATTCAGACCTGTTGGCACCGTGACGGGAGTGGCACGGCAAACTCGCGGTGCGCCGGCCACGATCGCGGCCAAGAGAAGCGCGCCCGCTGCGGCGCGGAGACTCGTGGTGAACTTCATGAGCGTTTCTCACTGGCTGATTTGGCGGTGGCCCGCGGCTCTTAAGTCGCCGCGTGCGCTTGGCGTGGCATCATCATATTCCGGCGCCACCCGCGGCTTGTCCAGCATTTCCAGAGGTTTTTATAGAAATTCTTTTGAACACAGTCGTGCCCGGCGCGTGCGAACCCGCTACACGCTGAATTGACGCGACGGGAGACGTCTTGATTCCGAGGTGCGACGCGCATCGCCCGCGTTTTTCACGGCGTGGGATCGGCCCCTTCGGCGCTGGCCCTCTTCCACCAGCGCAGCACGTCGTCGCGATCGCTGTCCGAGGCGTAGCGGTAGCCGATGAAGCGGGCCTGGCCGATCACGGCTTCGATGGCGTCGAGCCCGAAGGGACGCGTCGAGGCGCCGCGACGATCGAGCAGCAGGGCGGCGGCCGTGGCGCCCAGCTCGGGCGGAGCGTCGAGGTTCGTGATCAGCGGCGTGCGATCGGAGAGCAGGCCGGCCAGCCACTCGTCGACGCCCGGCCACGGGTCGCGCTGGGCGATAGCCAGGGCCGCGATCCAGGCCATGTGCAGCGTCCCCTCGCTTTTGCCGAAGCGGCCGGCGCGGGCCAGCTTTTCCAAGGTCGGCACCACGTCGTGCGTGCCGACGCGGGTCATCATGTAACAGAGGGCCCCGTGGACCGTGGGCTGGAAGTTCAGCTCGGAGACCGTGCTGACCAGCGGCTGGTCTTCGGTATCGAGGAGATACCGGCCGGCAAACCGCGAGGCCACCTGCGGGTCGAGCTGCGCGAGCACGAGGATTTGCTTCTCGTCGAGCGGCTGCTTTTGGGCCAGGAAGGCGTCGAGCGTCCGCTGGCTGATTTCGCGCAGCCGCACCGCCTCGTCGCGTTGTACCCGGTATTCGTAGATCAACCGGCTGCGCGGCGTGGGCAGGTTGGTCAGGTAAAACATGCGGTCGTTGCCGGGCTCGGGATACCCGATCGCGATCCGTACCGGATAATCGCCCTCGCTCAGCGAGTTGCCGGTGACACAGTGAGCCGACTTTTCGTCGATGCGGTCGAAGTGCGTGGGGTTTTTCGAGCCTTCGTTGTGTTGCGGGACGCCGATGATCAGGTACTGCACGTACAGATTGGAGCGGTCGATCCACACTTCGGCGGCCATCGCCGGGCGGGCATAATCGGCAATGCCGATGAGCGTCGAGCTCGCGGCCGCGTTGCGCGCGTTGTCGGTGAGCAACTTCACCGTTCGATCGCGGGTCTCTTCGCGAGCGACCAGGTCGAGCAGCTCATGCTCGACCTGCTCGTATCGAAAGCGGTCGGACGCTTCGGTCTGGTCGAGCGTCGTCAGTTCGACGATCAGCCGGCCGATTTCGGCGTCGCTGGGCACCGGCAGCACGATCTGTTTCGGATCGGCCAACAGCCAGGCCTCGCGGGCCGCATCCAATAGCGGCTGCAAGATGCGCCGCCCTTCGGACGAAAGCTTCGGCTCGGCGGCCCGCCGCTTGAGCTCGATAAAGATCGGCCCGAGCAAGTCGGGGTCGCGCAACATGGCCGCCAAGCGCCGCGCGGCGCAGTCGCGGACGGCGTACGAGTCGTCGCGCAGGCGCTCGAACAGGGCCGGAACGTCGTCGGCCGTCGCCGAGATCGGCTCGTTGGCCGGGGCCACCGGCAGGCGCTTGAGCAGCCGATCGAGCTGGGCCCGCACCTCGTACGAGGTCTTCGACGAGACCAACAGGCCAGCGGCCTCGCGGGCCAGCACGGGCGCTTGCGCGGCATCGTCGGCCCAAGCGGCCAACTGGCTGGCGGCCCGTTGGCGCGTCGTGAAGTCGTCGTCATCGAGCGCGCGGATGGCCGCGCCGACTTCGCCTTCGATCGCCGAGGGCTGCTCGGGCTGGGCCGGCTGCTCTTCGGCGGCAGGGGCGCTGCGCCGCGCCAATGCCAGCGGCAACGCCAAAGCCAAGACGACGAACAAAGCGCGGCGGCGTGTCATGTCGGGTTCGCGGCGGGATTGGAATCCAACGGGGGGCGGGCGAAATCGGGCCTCCGCGGGAGGAGGCATTTCCAACGACCCTATCATACGTCATCGCCGCCCTTTAAGCCAACCGGCCCCGACGCCGCCGCACCCCGCGCGGCCGCGTCGGGCCCAAGGCCGCAAATCGCTCTCGGGCGCCGAGCTTGTGTTACGCTAGACTACTGCGGCCGTCGGGCCGGCCGATGGCCGTTTCGTGAATTCTCCAAGGCTGCATTCGCACGATGACCGCCACGCTGATCGCCCTGCTGCTGGCTGCTGCGGCCGCCGCGCCCGACACGCTGGTGGTCTGCCCGCGCGACTATCGCGCGGCGCTCGAGCCGTGGCTGGTACACCGCGAGACGCAAGGGCGGCGCGTGCTGGTGATCGACAATCCGGCCACCGCGGCCGAGCTGCGCAAGGCGGTGCGCCAGACGGCGGCGCGCGGCGGCTTGCGCTATGTCGTGCTCGTGGGCGATGCCGAGCCCGATGAGCGCGGCGGCGGCCGCGGGCAATTGGTGCCGACGCATTACAGCCAGGCGGTGGTCAACGTCGCGTTCGGTTCCGAGGCGGAGATCGCCACCGACAACTGGTTTGCCGATCTGGATGACGACCGCGTGCCGGACGTGGCGATCGGTCGGCTGTCGGCCGACTCGCCCGCCGAGCTGGCAGCCATGGTGCGGAAGATTCTCGACTACGAGCGCTCGAACGATTTTGGTTCCTGGCGGCGGCAGGTTCACCTGGTGGCCGGTTTGGGCGGGTTCGGCCCGCTGGCCGACAGCGTGCTGGAAGCCTCGATGAAATCGCTGATCAACCGCGGACTGCCGAGCGAGTATTGCACGACGATGACCTATGGAAGCTGGCAAAGCCCTTATTGCCCGGACCCGCGGCTGTTTCGCCGCGTGGCGATCGAGCGGCTCGACGAGGGGAGCCTGTTTTGGGTCTACATCGGGCACGGCTGGCAGCGCGGGCTCGATCAGGTGTCGCGTGCCCGGCGCCGCCTACCCGATTCTCACCAGCGCCGACGCCCAACGGCTGGCCTGCCGAGGGGCGGCGCCGGTGGCCTGCTTCCTGGCCTGCTACAGCGGCGCATTCGATCAGCCACGCGATTGCCTGGCCGAAGTGTTGCTGGCCAATCCGGGCGGGCCGGTGGCCGTGCTCAGCTCGTCGCGGGTGGCGATGCCCTACGGCATGAGCGTGTTGGGGCTGGAGCTGATGCGCGCGGCGTTTGCCGAGCGCGCCGAAACGCTGGGCGACGCCTTGCTGGCCGCCAAGCGGGCCACGGCGGCCAGCGACGACCTCGATCGCCAGCGTCAATTGCTCGACGCCGCCGCAAAGCTGCTGAGCCCGACGCGAGAACAACTGGCGGCCGAGCGGGCCGAGCATTTGGACCTGTTCAACTTGCTGGGCGATCCGCTGTTGCGGCTGCCGCTGCCGCGGCGCATCGAGATCGAGGTGCGGCCCACGGCCATGGCCGGCGGCTCGCTGGTCGTTTCGGGCAGCACGCCGGTGGCCGGCAAGTTAACGATCGAGCTGGCGGTGCGGCGCGACCGGCTGACCTTCAAGGCCCCGCCGCGCGAGACGTTCGACGCGGGCTCGCTGGCCGGCTACATGGACGTCTACGCGCGGGCCAACGAGCAGCGATTAGGCGCCAGCCAGCAGGATCAGCCGGCCGGGTTGTTCCGCGCCGAGCTGAGCGTGCCCAGCGAGGCGCGTGGGGCGTGCCACGTGCGGGCGTTTCTCGAGGGCCGCGCGGCGTGCGCGGGCCGCGCGGCCGACGTAGCCATCGAGCCGCCGGCGGAAGCGCGGCATTCGCGGTAGCTGTATCGTGTCGGCAGGCGTCCGCACGGCTGTCTCTGCGAGCCAGCCGTGGCACCCCCCGCGTCTAACGGCGGGCTGAAGCGATAGCCCGCGGCGCGCGTAAAACCAACCGCAGTGAGGATGCCGTCGGGTGGCCCTTTCCTAAGGGTTGAGAACGGCAGACCGCAATGCGGTTGGGTATAGGAAGACGCTGGTTAATCCTACGCGTTTTCGTGAGCGTCGAGCGAGCGGCCTACCAGGCGAACCGCTTGTTGCGGCGGCGGTGGATGCCGTTGTGCATCACGGCCGGCCGGCTGGCGCGCGAGTAATTCATTTTTCGCTGGCGCGGAGTCTTTTCCTTTCCGCCAGCCTGACGTTCCACGTCGATCTGGTAGTCGAAGTCCTGTTCCTGGTACTGGCTGTTTGCCATGTTCATAAACTTCCTCGCTAGGGGAAAAGCTGCCCCGAAAGTGAAAAAGGCCTCTACGAGTCAAAACCTATGTGTGGCCGTCGTGCCGCGCGGCCCACGCGGCCGCCGTCCGCTCGACGCCGTTGGTGCGATGCAGCCGCTCGGCGATGTGCCGGGCTTCGCCGCACAACAAGCCAAAGTGGCCGCCATCGACCACGCCGGGCAGATACAGCCAGGCGCCCGACTGGCGGACCCAAATCTCTTCGTCCACGTCGCCATCGTTGCCGCACACGATCAGCAGCAGGCCTCCGCTGGCGCCCAGCCGTTCGGCGACCTCGCGGAACGAGCCGGGCTGCTCGCCTTCGAGATCGACAACGGCCAGTTGCACGGTCGAGCGGCTCGACCAGGTCAAGGCCGCGGCCGCATCGGCACACAGCAGGGTCTTCCAGCCGCCGGAAGCGGCTGCTCGATCGAACATTTCGCGACGCTTGTCATCGGCCGCGACGATCAAACATTGAAAGACGTTGACGACTTTGTCGGCGCGCTTGGCAAACTGAAACTCGACCTTGCCTAAGGCGCATCGCCGCTTCCACGTCGCGATATGGCATGGGGTAGGTCTGCTTACGAACGGGAACCTGTATGGATCACGAAACGCTGGCCTGGGCGTCCCGCCGCGACACGCGCGCGGTAACGACTCCGTGCGGACCCAGACTGCCGCGATCAGCGGGCAGGCTGACTCGTCCGCAACGCTTTCGGCCGCGCCTCTTGGTTCTGCTCCGGACGTTCCATCGCAGCGCCGCCGCCAAACGGTTTCGGCGCTCGGCCGTCGCGCTGCGGCGCGCGGCCGATTGTGGGAAGGCAAGTGGCATACCAACGGCCATGCGACCAATGAAAATCCGCCAGAAGCGCGGGCTTTTTGCCCACTTTTGGCGGCAAATGGTTGTTGCCTTTGGGCTAGGCCCTCGTGGCCTGCCGGGCGGTCGTTTTCACCACTTCGGTGAGCCGGGCCGCCCGGGCGACGCGATAACCACATGCCGCCGCTCGACTTGTCCTGTTCCTCACTACAGTGAGGAAACCTCACCATCTCGGTGAGACGGTTTGGCGGCGAAAAATGGCTGGTTTTTCCGGGACGGAAGCCAGTCTTCGGCCAGCGAAGCGGGTGGCCCGAAAGACCGTTGTGGTGAAAGCGATCACCGAGTTGGTGATGGCCGGCGAATCCCGTTCGGTGAACCGCGGCGGCCGGACGGCTTGTCGAGCAGTGCGAAATCACGGGTGTCTGCTATCGCAGCCGCCCGTGGCACCCATTGCTAGCTAGCTTCCGCTAGACGAGCCAGCAGTGGCACCCTGCATGACGGAATGCCGCGGTCCATCGCGCTAGCCGCTGGTGGCTTCGACGGGCACTTCGGGCTCGGGGCCGATGGTTTCGCTGGCGGCGGCCGCGTCGGTGCCGTCGAGCCGGCCGAACCTGCGCAACTGCGGCACGGCCAGTGCCGCGCCGGTCACGACCACGATCGTGCCCACGCCGCCGGCCACCACGGAAAACATGGGCGAAGTGGCCCAGGCCAGCGAGCCCGACTCGAACTCGCCCAGCTCGTTCGACGCGCTGATGAACATGCCGCTGATCGCCGAGACGCGCCCCCGCATGCGGTCGGGCGTGAGCATTTGCACCAGCGTGTGGCGCACCACGACGCTGACGCAATCAAACACGCCGGCCATGAACAGGGCCAACAGCGACAAGGGGAACGAGCGGGACAGGCCGAACACGATGATCGCCGTGCCGAATCCGGCCACGGCCCACAGCAGCGTCTGCCCGGCCTTGGCCATGGGCCGGCGATGCATCAGCGCCAACGACATCGCCAGCGCGCCAAAGGCCGGCGCCGCCGCCAGCGCACCGTAGCCCACCGGTCCGATGCCAAGAATGGTTTTGGCGTAGACCGGCAGCATGGCCGTGGCGCCTCCGAGAAGCACGGCGAACATGTCGAGGGCCATCGCGCCCAAAACCACCTTGTTGCCCCACACGAAGGCGATGCCCTCGGCCAGGCTGCGGAGCGTCGCGCTCTGGCTGCGCGGCTCGGTTGGCCGCCGCTCGATGCCCAACAGCAGACCCACGAACGTGACGGCGGCGGCGGCCTGAAACAGGTAAATGGGCCAGGCAGGGGCCTGCAGGTGCGCCTGTCGAACAGCGCCAGAGCCAGGCCGGCCAGCGCCGGGCCGCTGACGGCGGCCAGTTGGAAGCCCCCCAGGTTCCAGGTCACGGCCGTGGAGAAGATTTTCAAGGGCACCAGTTGCGGCAGCAGCGAGCTCTTGGCCGGCTGCTGGAACGCCCGCGCTACGCCCACCAGCGTCAGGCAGGCGAACATGGACACGAGCGGCAACTGAAAGATCGACACGGCCGCCAGCCCCAGCGAGGCCAGTCCGCCCAGCGTGACCGCCCCGATTAGCACCCATTTGCGATCGTGGCGGTCGGCCACGTGGCCGGCCAGCAGAGCCAGCGACAACACGGGGATGACCTGCACCAGGCCGACCAGCCCGATGTAGAAGGGCTCGTTCGTGCGGCGGTAAACCTCCCAAACCACCGTGACCGACTGCATTTGCATGCCGAGGATCGACACGATATTGCCCAGCCAATAGCGGCGAAAGTTGGGCAGCCGCAGGGCCGCGTAAGCGTCGTGGGGCCGTGAGGGGGCGTCGAGCGGGGGGGCTGGTTTTTCAGCGAGCTCGTCGGGCATCGAGGCTTGGAGTCAACGTGTATGGCGGCTTCTGCCAGCGCCACCACGCGTGGAACAAACGATCGGCGCAGTCAAACTTTGCATGATCGTCAGACATTATGGCGATCCGAAAGCACAAGAGATATCGCGCCACGCGCGAGAATTCTCAGCGAAACCTGGCGAAGATACGCGGGTCGGCATCATCGAATGCACCTATCGCGGTGCATCGCGACGATAGTAGCCATGGCAGGCCTGTACGCACGGAAGGTGGCCTGACTCGGATCCGAGGTAGCAAGGATGCGTTGCGTACACGTGATTTGTTTCGTGTTGATGGTTTGCCATGCGCGGTATTGCGCCGCGGGGGCCCCCGAGCCCGTGCCGGCCGGCAAGATCACGCAGCGCGATCAGGTGCTGACACTGGAACGGGCGACGGCGCTGGCGGTCGCCAATAGCCCGTTGATCGGCCAGGCGCAAGCGCACGTGGACCAGGCCCAGGGGCTGGCCATTCAGGCAGGTCTCTACCCGAACCCCATCCAAAACAGCGGCAATCCCGTTCAGCTTGGCGGCAACAACGGTCTGTACAGCGTCGGTTTCAGCCAGGAGATCGTTCGGGCTGGGAAGATCGAGTTGAATCGTTCGGCTGCCGAGCAGGCCCTCCGGCAGGCCGAGCTCGAGTTCATCCGCCAACAATTCGAAGTCATTACGTCGGTGCGGCAGGAATTCTTCAGGTTACTTGCTGCACAACAGAAAGTGAGGACGCTCCAAGAGCTGCAGGCCATCGCGAAGCGGTCCGAGGAAACCAGCATTCGCCTGCTCAAACACGAACAGGGGACGCGCATCGACGTCTTGCAGTTGCGGGTCGAGCTACGGCGCGTTGAAGTGCAACTGCGCGGGAGCAATTCATGCGCACAGGCTCCGCGCAGCAATTGGCCGCGCTGATCGGGCTGCCCAATCTGGCAATCGAAGGCGTTATCGGCGACCTGTCGCTCAAGTTATCCAACTTCAACGATCTTCAGATTCGCAACGATCTGCTGGCCCGCAGTTCGCTCGTCGAGAGTGCGCGGGTCGACATCGCACGGACGCAATTTTTGCTGCGGCGCACGGAGGTCGAACCGATCCCGAACCTGACGGTCAACAGCGGCTACCAGTACGCGACCGCCGGCACGCACTTCACAGGCGCTGGTCGGGCTGTATTTCGTGATGCCGATTTGGGATCGCAATCAGGGAAACATCCGCGCGGCCACGGCGAACGTGCGCAGCTCTGTGGCGCAGCTCAGTGCGGTGCAGAACGCCATTTTGCGTCAAGTAGCAGCGGCTTTGGCCGCCTACCGTGCGGCTGAGATTACCGTCGAATCGTACGAGAACGGGATTCTGCCCGACGCCCGCGAGACGTTGGGCCTGGTGCAGCGCGGCTACGAGGCCCAGCAGTTCGATTACCTGCGCATCTTGCAGGCGCAGCGGTCGATGGTGGAGACGAACGTCGAGTACATCAATGCCTTGCAGGAGCGGCTGGTGGCTGCCGCGGACATCGCGGGACTCTTGCAGCTTTACGACTTTCCTTGAAGCTCGGTGATCGGCTCGCCCAGGGGCACGGGAACCGGCCGGCCGGCGAAATCGTGAAATTGCAAGCGGCCAGGGTCGACGCCCAGGTGGCGGTAGATCGTGGCTAGAAAGTCGCCAACGCCGACGCGGCGCTCGACGACTTCGCTGCCCGAGCGGTCGGTGGCGCCGATGGCCCGGCCGGTGGCGATGCCGCCCCCGGCAAACAGCAGCGACGTGGCCAGCGGCCAGTGATCGCGACCCGGGCGGCCGTTGGCGTACGTGATCTTGGGCGTGCGGCCGAACTCGCCGGTGACCACGACCAGCACGCGGCGGTCGAGCCCGCGCTGGTAGATGTCTTCGACGAGCGCCGAGACGGCCTGATCGAAATTCGGCGCGCGGAATTTCATCACGTCGAACACGTGGTGGTTGACGGCGTGATCGTCCCAGTTGTGCACCGGCCCGGCTTCGCTGCCGGCCAGCGCCGTGGTGACCACGTCGACGCCCGCTTCGACCAGCCGCCGGGCCAACAGGCACTGCTGGCCCCAACTGGTGCGGCCGTAGCGATCGCGGAGGCGGGGATCTTCCTTCGACAGATCGAACGCTTCGCGCGTGGCCGGCGAAGTGAGCATCGTCCAGGCTTGCTGCTCGAAGCTGTCGATGGCGGTCATGTTGCCCTGCAGGTCGAGCACCCCTCGAGACGGTCGAACTGCTCGCGCAGCGACAGCCGCCGCTGGACCCGGGCCGCATGCTCGGGCGAGACCAGCGACACGTTGGGCACCTGAAAGTCGGGCGCGTTCGGGTTGCCATGCACCGTGAACGGCGCGTAGTTCAAACCCAGGTACGCCGGCCCGGTGTACGGCACCGGCGGGGCGCCGACGTAGACCGGCAGCGTGCGACGGGGGTCGGCCCGCAGCCGGGACACGATCGAAAAGCAATCCGGATGGTCCGGCGTGTTGCGCAGCTCGCGCACCGGGTGGCCGGTGAACAGTTGCTGCGCCCCTTGCTGATGGCAAAAGCCGGTGTGGACCAGCGAGCGGAGAATCGTGAACCGTTCGGCAATCGCGGCATGCCGCGGCAGCAGCTCGCAGATTTGCAGTCCGGGCACCTTCGTGGCGATGGGCAGATACGGCCCGCGAATCCCGTCGGGGGCGTGCGGCTTGGGGTCGTAGGTTTCGAAGTGCGAGGCCCCGCCGTGCAGCCAGACGACGATCAGCGCCGTCCGCTCCCGCGCCGGCGAAACACCCGCCTCGGCCCGCAGTCGCAGCAGATCCGCGAGGCTCAAGCTGCCCAGGCCGGCCAGGCCGCAGCGCAAGAATTCGCGGCGGCCGAAACCGGCGGCGACATTCGGGGTGTTGGCCCGCGAGTCGGTCTGCATCGGCTGAACTTCCCGCCCGGTGTTTTGGCCAGTCGGGCACCATTGTAGCCGAACGGATTGCCGGCGACACCCAAACCCCCGGCTGGCAGCGACAACGGGTCGAGGGCGTCCGGAAATCGAGCAGCCAACACGCCCGCGGCGTGACGATCGATGACGCCGGTCGTACGCAAGACGAAAGTCAGGGCACCAGCATCAACTGCAAGTAAATCACGTCCAACCGCCGCCCGAACTTCTGGCCGACTTCCTTGAAATGGGCCACGCGCTCGAAGCCGACGGATTCCTGCAAGGCGATGCTGGCCGGCTGGTCGGCACTGGCGCCGCCGATGACGGTGTGAAAGCCGGCCGCCCGGCGCGCTCGATCAGGTGTTCGAGCAGCATGCGCCCCAGGCCCCGGCGATGAAACCCAGCGGCGATATAGACCGACGCCTCGACGCTCGGCTTGTAGCCGGCCCGGGCATGAAACTTCGAGAGCGATCCCCAGCCCACCACCTGGCCGCCGAGCTCGGCGACAACGACCGGGTAGCTTTCGGCCGCATGCGCCTCGAACCACGCCTGCCGATCGGCCAGCGTCTCCGGATCAAGCTGATACGTGCAGGTCGAATGCAGCACGTAATAGTTGTAAATCGCGCTGATCGCGGGCAGATCGGCGGCCGTGGCATTGCGGAGCGAAACTTCGTTCATGCGTCGAATCGTTGAAGGGGTGGGCTTTGCGCGTTTGCAAGCTTTGAGCCTTGTTGCGACTGCCGCAACTTGCGGCCGACGACGACGTAGCGATAGAAAAAGAGAATCGCCAACACGCTCATCACGCCGCAGGGAATCAGCGGCGACAAACTCAAGATCCAGATGCGATCCTGGGCGGTCCAACTAGTGCCGTCAAAGTAGAGGTACTGGAAGCGGCGAAACTCGAACCCCGGCAGAGCAACCTTGAGGCTGGGCGGAACGTTGGCCGTGGCCGATTCGGGAACCTGTGCTCGGGTGAAGGCATTCCGATTATCGACAGTCTCAGAGAGTTCTAGAAGCTGCTCGACCGACATCGAAGCCTGGCTGTGGATGCGGATCAGTCCGCCGTCCGACGACAAAGACAAGCCGTGCAAATAGATGGGCTCGAGATCCGAGCCATTGGAGAACAGCGATGGCACCCAATAGCCAAGAAACGCGGTCGCCAGTGCCGCCCAGGCCAGGCAACCCCAGCCGTAGATCGAGCGGCGGAGGCTGAATCGAACGGGTGCCGGATCTCCGCTCATGTGAACCTCGCTCGGCCGGCGCGCTGTCGCTTAGCGATGCGCTCGTAGTATAGGCGATTACCCGATCAGTCCGCCGGTCCATCCGCACGACCGCCGCCCCTCAGCTTTCCGCCTGCCGGCCGGGAAACACACTCTCCAGCTCCTCGATATCGGCGGTTTTCACGATGTGGTAATCGAACCCCGCGGCCAGCGCCTGGCGGCGGCTCTCCTGGTCGCCGTAGCCGGTCAACGCCACCAGCAGCAGGTCCTTCAACTGCGGCCGCTGCCGCAGCCGCCGGGCAATCTCATAACCATCCAGCCCCGGCATCGCCACGTCGAGCAGCACGACCTCGGGCCGGTCGGCAAGCACCGACTCGATCGCCGACAGCCCGTCGAAGGCCACCCGCACTTCGTGTCCGCGCGACCGCAGAATCGTGGCCAGCGTCTCGGCCGCCGACGGCACGTCGTCGACAACCAGGATGCGATGCGGCGGCGGCAGCTCGAATCTCCCCTCGCCATCGGGCCCGTTAATCGGCAGCTCATGGTCGGCCAGGGCCGGCAGCGCCACGGTGAAGCGGCTCCCCTGGCCACGGCCGGCGCTGACTGGCTTCGATCGTGCCGCCGTGCATCTCGACGATTCGCCTGGCCAGCGTCAGCCCGATGCCCAGTCCGGCGTGCAAGCGGTTCGACGTCGAATCGCCTTGGCGAAACGGCTCGAAGATTTCCGCCAGCATGCGCGGCTCGATACCCACGCCATCGTCGCTGACCGTCACCACGGCCTGGCCGTCCTGCCGCCGGGCGGTCAGCTCGATCGAGCCCGCGCGGCCGGTGTATTTCGCCGCGTTGTCCAGGATGTTGCTGAACACTTGCGTCAGCCGGGCCGCGTCGCCGCGAATCGGCAGCGGCCCGTCGGCCGACACCGACAGCCGATGCCCGCAACTGGCGATCACGGGGCGGACCGTTTCGACGGCGCGGCCGATCACCGCCTGCAGGTCGACCGGCTCGACGCGCAGCTCGATCTTCCCGCGGGTCATGCGGGCCACGTCGAGCAGGTCGTCTATCAGCCGGATCATCTGCTGCACCTGGCGGCTCATCATGCCCCGCAGCGCGGCCATCTCCTCGGGTTCCTGGTCGATCGTGGGCCAGATTTCCAGCGCGTTGCGCAGCGGCGTCAGCGGATTGCGCAGCTCGTGGGCCAGCATCGCCAAGAATTCGTTCTTGCGGCGGTCGGCCTCCTGCAGGGCCTGTTCCATGTCCTTGCGTTCGGTGATGTCGAACACGGTGCCGATGAACCGCTGGGCCGCGCGGGCTTCGCCTTCGCCCTGGAAGAACGCCTGGCCTTTGGCGACCACCCAGCGAATCGTGCCGTCGGCCCGCAGCACCCGGTAGTCGACGTGGTAACTGCCGTTGGCTCGCGGATCGAGGGCCGCACGAATGGCCCGGCCGACGTGCTGGCGGTCGTCGGGATGGAGCAGGGCCAGAAAATCGAGAGTCGTCGGATCGGCATCGGGCGGCAAGCCGAACATTTCCTTCGCGCGAACCGACCACTCGCGCCGGCCGGTGGCCACGTTGAGGTCCCAGGTGCCGATGTCGGCCGACTCGACGGCCATGCGAATCCGTTCTTCGCGCTCGCCCAGCGCGGCCTCGACCACGCGGCGATGTTCGACTTCGGCGGCCAGTTGGGTCTGCCGGCTTTCGAGCTCGCGCTGGCGGTCCTCCAGGCGGAGCTTGGTCTTGTGCAGCAGCACGGTGAAATACGTGGTTAACAGCCCGCCGCCGACAAAGACCGCCGACTGGACGCGGGTCACCAGCGTGGGCGGCTCGACGTCGTCGATGCCCGCGAACGTATAGACCACACCCACCGCGCCCAAGGCCACGGCCAATAAGCCAGCCTTGAAGCCGCCGACCCAGGCCGCCGCGATCACGGCCATGAGGAACAGGCCGACGGGCACCTGGTCGGAAAACAGGCTCGGCAGCAAGTAGCGGCGGATCAACACCGCCATGCACATGGCAACGACGGCCACGAGGTAGCCGCGATAGGCGCTCGGCACTCGATTCATCGCAGGGGTCGCGCGTGGAGACGATTGTGTAGCCAGTCGGCGAATGTCGGCTCGATTCTAGCAGACCCCCCGGCCGGCTGCCCATCGCGCCGGCACTCAATCGAGCGAGCGGGGCGGACGATTGACGCCTGCCACCCACAAGAAGAGGATCGCGCCGAGGACCGACATGATGTAGCCGGCCGGCTCGTCGCGCCAGCCGGTGAGCAGGCTCGTCAGCCCACCGCCGATCACCGAGCCGACGATCCCTACGAGCATCGTCAGCAGGCAACCCATCGGCTGCTGGCCCGGCCAGATGATCCGCGCGATCGCTCCCACGAACAGCCCGAATACGGCCCAGCGGATCACTGTGCAGACCACGCGCGAACTCCTTGCAAAAGGAAACGCGGCCGCGACACGAGCCGCTGGAAGGTTGTTCGATTATAAGAAGCCGCCCTTGGTTGTCGATTTGGCGGGGCTGCCAGCCGAGCCAATTGCCGGGCGCGGCCCGCCCGCGGCCGCCCGCCGATTGCCCTTGCAGCCCCGCGCAGGCGCGCCACGATGACGGGAAATGCACCCACACGAACCCGACGCGCAAACGAGGGAGGCTACTCGTACTGGACCGACCGGGCTAATTCGTCGGGTGTCACGGTGGATCGCCCAGTCGCGATTCCGCACTGCTGGACAAGCCAGCCGTGGCACCCTGCATGACAAAATAGCATTGTCGGTCCAGTATCTTTCGCGGGCAGCCCTCGCTCGCGCGTCGGGTTCGTGTAGCGGGCAAGGTGCCCCGTCGAAATCCCACCTGAGAGCCCTCGACCATGCCCTGCCGAATCCGCCTGCCGCTGGCCGCCCTGGCCGCTTGCCTCCTGTTGCCGACCCTCGCCTCCCGGGCCACCGACTGGCCGCAGTTCCGCGGGCCCGACGGCCAGGGTCACTCGACCGCCACCGGCGTGCCGCTCGAGTGGAGCGAAACCAAGAACATCGCCTGGAAAGTGCCGATCGCCGGACACGGCTGGTCGTCTCCCTCGATCGCGGGCGAGCAGATCTGGCTCACTACGGCCACCGACGACAACCATTCGCTTCGCGCCTTGGCCCTCGATCGGGCCAGCGGCAAGACGCTGTACGACGTCGAAGTCTTCCGGCTCGACGACCCCGGCTCGGTCCACGCCAATAACAGCCACGCCTCGCCCACGCCCACGATCGACGGCGGCCAGGTGTTCGTCCACTACGGTGCGCACGGCACCGCCTGCCTGGCGACCGACGGCCGCGCCATCTGGAAGACCCAGGAGCTGAAGTACGCCCACGGGCACGGCCCCGGCGGCTCGCCCGTCGTTTGGAAAGATTTGGTGATCGTCAATTGCGACGGGACCGACGTGCAATACGTCGTGGCGCTCGAGCGCCGCACCGGCCAGGTCCGCTGGAAGCGCGACCGCCAACACACCAGCGAAGCCCGCCGCACGGGCAAGAGCCAGGTGCCGATGGCCTATAGCACGCCGTTGTTGGTCGACGTCGACGGCCGCACGCAGCTCGTCTCGCTGGGCAGCGACGCCGTCGTGGCCCACGACCCTGCCACCGGCGACGAGCTGTGGTGGTTCACGTTCGACGGCTACTCGAACGTTTCGCGGCCGGTGTTCGATCGCGGGCGGCTGTTCTTCGCCTCGGGTTTCGGAAACCCGATCTTCTATGCCATCGAAGCCGGCGGCCGGGGTGATCGCACCGACACCGCCACGCTGTGGACCACCAAGGGCGCCACCGTGCCGCTCGACGTGTCGCCCTTGGTCGTGGGCGACGAGCTGTACACGATCAGCGACGCGGGCATCGCCGCCTGCTACGACGCGGCCAGCGGCAAGCAACGTTGGCTCAAACGCCTCGGCAACAAGTTCTGGGCCTCGCCCGTCGTGGCCGACGGCCGCATCTATTGCCTCGACGAAGGAGCCACGACGACCGTGCTGGCCCCGGGCAAGGAATTCGAATTGCTGGCGACCAACAAGCTCGATGGCAATGCCCAGGCGTCGCCGGCGATCGTCGACGGCGCGATTGTATTTGCGCACCGACAAGTTCCTCTACCGCATCGAGAAGCCGTAGTGGTCCGATTGCCCTCAATCGTCGCGTGCCACGGCTGGCTCGCAGAGACGCCGTGCCGTTGGCGGATGGCTGCATCGCCGTTGCATGGCCGTTGCGAGACGCCGTGCCACCACAGACGCGACCCCATAACCGGGTTGACGGCGTCGGGTGCCACGGCGTCGGGTGCCACGGCTGGCTCGCAGAGCGTGCGAGGTGCTCGCGAAGGTTCGCCCGTGCAGCCGTCCGCGCCGCGTTAAAATGGTCGGCCCTGGCTGCCGCCCTCGTCGTGCTGTTGATGACTGCGGTCAGCAGCGCCGGGGCCGACGACACGCTGGCGGCGATCCGCCAGCGGGGCACGCTCATCTGGGGCGCCGACTGCGAAGGCGGCGGGCCTTACGTCTATCCCGATCCCGCCCAGCCGACCCGCGTCACCGGCTTCGAAAGCGAACTGGCCGACATGCTCGCCGCCGAGCTCGGCGTGCGGGCCGAATTCTTCCAGGGCCCCTGGCAGAACCTGCCCGAGCTGCTGGGCACCGGCCAGATCGACGTCGTGCTCAACGGCTACGAGCTGACCGGCTCGCGGGCCGCGCGGATGGATCACACGCGCCCCTACTACGTCTATCAATTGGTCTTGATGGCCCGGCCTGACAACCCGCGCCTGCGCTCTGGGCCGATCTGCGTGCCGCCGACGCCGGGGCCAAGCTCAAGATCGGCGTGCTGGAAAGCTCGGCTGCGCACTTCTATCTCAACGATCATTACGCCGACACGGTGCAGATCATTCCCTACGAGGGGACGATCGACGCCATGCGCGAAGTCGAGACCGGCAAGCTCGACGCCACGCTGGCCGATCTGCCGGCGGTCGTGTTTTATCGCGATCGCTACAAGGGGCTCGTCGAGATCGGCCAGCCGGTCGGCAAGGGCTACTACGTGATCTTCGTTCGCCGGGGCGACACCGCCCTGCGCAACTGCGCTCGACCGGCGCTCGATAAGCTGCTGGCCGACGGCCGCCTCGAGCACCTCTACAAACGATACCGCATCTGGAACCCGGCGCAGCAAGCCCTTGCCTCGTTGGGCGACGCGCCCGACGGCGCCCTGGGCATTCGGGCCACCGATCTGCATGGCTGGCAAGTCATTCGCAGCCGCGGGCCGATCCTGGTGAAGGCCGCCGGCATGACGATCCTGCTGGCCTGCGTGGCCTTTCCGCTGGCGATGCTCCTGGGCCTGGCCGTGGCCGTGGGCCGGATGTACGGCCCGCCGCCGCTGCGGTGGTTGCTGGTGGGCTACGTCGAAGTCTTGCGCGGCACGCCGCTGATGCTGCAGTTGTTCGTGATTTTCTTCCTGCTGCCGGAGATTGGGCTGAAGATCGCGGCCTTTTGGGCGGCGATCGCGGGCCTGGCGATCAACTATTCGGCGTACGAGGCCGAGATCTATCGCGCCGGACTGCAGGCCGTGCCTCGCGGCCAGATGGAAGCGGCCCTGGCCCTGGGCATGTCGCCGGCCCTGGCCTTGCGGCGAATCGTCATTCCGCAGGCCGCGCGGATCGTCGTGCCGCCGATCACCAACGACTTCATCGCCATGTTCAAGGACACCTCGGTCTGCTCGGTGATCACCGTGGTCGAGCTCACCAAGCAATACAGCGTGCAGCGCAACGACACCGGCGCCACGATCGAGCTGGCCGCGCTCACGGCGATCCTCTACCTGGCCATGAGCATCCCGCTGGCCCGCCTGGCCACGGTGCTCGAACGCCGCTTCGCCCGAGGACCCCACGAGTGAGCGCGCGCCACCGCCGACAACCATCGCCCGACCGATGCCTGCGCCTGGTGGCCCGCGACGTCGCGCATCGCCTGGGCAATCACCAGGTGCTCTCCGGCGTGACGCTCGACGTGCGGCGCGGCGAAGTGGCCGCCCTGGTCGGCCCCTCGGGCAGCGGCAAGACGACCTTTCTCCGCTGTTTGAACGGACTGGAGGCTTTTGAAGGCGGCGAAATCGAGTTGGCCGGCATCACGCTGCGCGGCGGCCTGTCGCCGGCCGAGCGCCGGCCGCTGGTGGCCCAACTGCGGCGCCGCGTGGGCATGGTGTTCCAGCAGTTCAACCTGTTTCCGCATCGCACGGCCTTGGGCAACGTCATCGAAGTGCCGGTGCACGTGCTCGGTTGCCTGCGCCGAACAGGCGATCGCCGAGGCGACCGTGCTGCTCGCGCGCGTGGGCCTGGGCGACAAGCTGCGGCACATGCCCGACATGCTCTCCGGCGGCCAGCAGCAGCGGGTGGCGATCGCCCGGGCGTTGGCGATGAAGCCGGAGGTGATGTTGTTCGACGAGCCGACGAGCGCGTTGGACCCGCGGATGGCGGCCGAAGTGGAAGCCGTGATTGCCGACCTGGCCGCCGACGGCCAGACGATGATCGTCGTGACGCATTCGCTGAGACTAGCCCGCCGCGCCGCCCAAACGGTGCACGTCTTCGACGCCGGCCGCATTTTGGAAAGCGGCCCCAGCCAGCAAGTCTTCGACCATCCCAGGCACGAAGTCACCCGGCAGTTCGTCGAACAAGCGAGCGACGCGCGGGGGTGAAGCGATTCCAACGGCAATACGGGAACAAAGGGGACATTCTGGCTCTGTAGAAACCCCGGTCGCGCCAGCTTAATCCGCTAGCGTCTTTCTGTGCGTAGCACGGGAAGATGAAGACGACGAAATCACCACGGCGTGTGTTGGAGTATGCGTATCTGATCGGTCAGCTGGTGCTGCCTGACTATTCGCATCGCTTCAGCCGCCACGACTTTACCCAGCCCCAGCTCTTTGCCTGTCGGACGCTCAAGGAGTTCTTGCAGCTGGATTATCGCAAGTTAGTTGGGCTGCTCCAAGACGCCGGCGAGTTGGCCTCTGCGATTGGCCTCCAGAAGGTGCCGCACTTCACGACCTTTCAGAAGGCAGCGCGGCGACTCCTCATCAACCGCCACGCGCAAGCGTATCTCGACAAGACGATCCGCTTGGCACAGGTGCAAGGCCGCCTGCCGCGGCGCGTGTCGCTGGCCGCGATCGACGGCATCGGCCTGGAGATCGCGCCACGCCAGCAGCTACTACGTCAAACGACGTCGCCAACACCGGGAAATACTGGCAACGCACGACCTATCAGCGGTTTCCCAAGGCGGGCGTGCTGTGCGATACCCAGACGCATCTGGTGCTGGCCGTCGTACCCGAACGGGGCCCCGGACCCGACGGGCCCCACTTCGAACGGGCGCTGGTCGAGGCGCTGTCGCGGGTCCGTATCGCCGCGCTGGCGGCGGACGCGGGCTACGATGGCGAGCATCATCACCGCTTCGCGCGTGAGCAGCACGGCGTGCGTTCGCTGATCCCCCCGCTCATTGGTCGACCGACGAAGAAGCCGCCGAGCGGTTACTGGCGCCGGCAGATGAAATCGCGGCTGCACCTGACGCGCTACACGCAGCGCTGGCAGGTCGAGACCGTCCATAGTATGCTCAAGCGCCTCCTCGGCTCCGCGCTGCGTGCCCGAAGTTACTGGAGCCAATGCCGCGAAATCCTCCTGCGAGCGATCACGTTGAACATCATGATCCTCAGACGATCCAAGGGTTTCTACAGAGCAGTGATGTCCCCTTTTTCACCCCGATGGTAATCGAGGAAGAATCAAGGTGCGCGTGGCCGTCCCGGGGCTTACGCACCGGGCTCGCTGAGCGTGGGTTCGCTACGTGGCTGGTTGCTGCTGCTTCTTTTTGGCGGCTTTGCCCTTGCCGGCCGCCTTGGCTTTGCCGGCGCCACGGCGGTTGGCTTTCCAGCGCGGCTCCGCCAATTGGCTGTTCCAGGCGGCGTATTGCTTCGTCAGGCGTTCGACGACCTCCGGCTTGTCGGCCGACAGGTCTTTGGTTTCGCTGACGTCGGCGGCCAGGTCGTATAACTGCACGCCGCCCTCGGGCGGTTGCAAGAGCTTGAAATCGCCGCTGCGGATGGCCCATTGGGGGCCGAATCGCCAGTACAGCGTGTCGTGTGGCCGGCCGCTGTTCTTGCCGCTCAGATATGGCAGCAGGTCGACGCCGTCGAGCTTGGCGCTGGCGTCGGCCGGTGCGCCGGCGGCGGCCAGCGCCGTCGGCACGACGTCGAGCGAGATCACGGGCTCGGCGTAAATCTTGCCCTCGGGCAGGTGTCCCTTCCATTGCACGGCGAAAGGGACGCGGACGCCGCCCTCCCAGACCTGGCCCTTGAAGCCTGCGCAGCGGATCGTTGCGCGAGGTCGTCTGCCGCGTCGGCCCGCCGTTGTCGGAGATGAAAAAGATCAGCGTGTCGCCTTCGAGCTTCTCGGCGGCCAGCTTGTCGAGCAGCAGCCCCACGCTGTCGTCCAGCGCCGAGAGCATCGCCGAAAACGTCCGCCGCCGCGAATCCGAAACGTCGCTGAACCGCTCGCTGTACTTGGGCGTGGCCTGCAGCGGCGCGTGCACGGCGTTGAAGGCCATGTAGAGGAAGAACGGCTCGGCCTTGTGCCGATCGACGAACGCCACTGCCTCGCGGCCGATCGCGTCGGTGAGATACGCCGGCTCGTCGATCGGCTGCTCGCCGCGCCGGATCGGATTGGTCGCGTCGGCCGAGCTGTCGACGTACGAGTGGCCCCGCCCAGGAAACCAAAAAACTCGTCGAAGCCGCGCCGCAGCGGGTGATACGGGCTTTCGTAGCCGAGGTGCCATTTGCCGACGAGGCCCGTGGCGTAGCCGACTTTCTTCAGCCGGTCAGCCAGCGTGCGTTCTTGCAGCGGCAGGCCGAAGTTCTTGTTGGCCAGCGCCGCCGGGCCGGGATTGAACTCGTGGCCAAACCGCTGCTGATAGCGGCCCGTCATCAAGCCGGCCCGCGTCGGGCTGCACACCGGGCAACTGACGTAGCCGGCCGGGCAGCAGACGCCGTGCCTGGCGATCGAAGCCACCCGCGGCGTGGGAATCGGCTGTTTGCCGTCGCAAGTGATTTCGGCATAGCCCAGGTCGTCGGCCAGGATCATGACCACGTTCGGCTTGCGTGCCGCGGCGGCCTCGCTGGCGCGGCAGCCGTCGCTATAGCAAGCATGGCGATGATCGGAGCCGACCAGACGATCAAACTCGGACGCCGCCGACGGATCGAATTCATTTTCATGGCACGAGACTCGCTACAAGGTTCGCGGTTGATGGCCCTTTGGGACGTTGTATAAACACCCCGCGCGCAAGCAAGTTTCGCCGCGCCAAAAGCCCCGGGCACGGATTCCGAATTTGCGCCGCGGCCCAATCGTTTAGAATGATCGACAATTTGGTCGCGACCGGCGGTGATCCATCCTGCCGACGAGCAGCCCTTGCCGAGTTGGGGGCGCAGGTCGGATGGGACTCGGGGCGAAATCTACCCCTCAAGAGATCGAGAAGGGCGGGTTCGGGAGCTCATAGCTTTGCTCCGGAGCCATTAGCCAGTTCCCAGTCTCGGTCAACTGACGAAGTTCCTCTTCGCCCCCGTCGACCAATAGCATCTTGTCGGTGGATCGAACGATCGATGCTCCTGGCAGCGCGTGAATGCGATCGATCATCTCTCGCGGCACGGGGCCGGCGCCTCGGTAGCGGAGAATGAATCGTCCCATGCCTCAAACCTCATCCTTCAGCTTGGCCGTCCACGGCCTTCGTAGTCCGCTCCGAATCCCATCGAAACGGCGGTTCCCAACAATAATTGCGCGATGGCATCGGCCCGACGCGAATCGCGAGCCATATTCATTATACTCGGCTTGGCTGAAAGGAGTCGAGCCGCGATTCCAGTCGCGACGGGACATGCCATCGATGTTCCATCCATCACGGCAAATGCTCCGCCGGGCACGGTCGAAATGGTGCCCACGCCCGGACACGTCAGGTCGAGCGCGGCGCCAATGTTGGAGAAATCAGCGATGAAGTCACTGGGATCCTTGCCATTCGGCGGCCGGAGCATGCTGGCGGCCGATACGGAGTCCGCCGGAAACGTCTTTTTACGCCCCATCGCCGACACGGCGATGCACAAGTCGTCCGATGCTGGAAAGGCCACGGGTTTTCGCCCGTCGTTTCCGGCAGCGGCAATCGGCAGCATGCCGGCGTTTCGAGCGTCTTCGATCGCGGTGCGCAGGGCATCGTCGGCGACTTGCCCGGCCGATTGCTTCAAGCTCATGTTGATCAAGTCGCAGCCGTCGCGGCGTGCCTTATCCACCGCGTCGGCGATATCGAAATTGGTCGTCTTTTCTCCCGGCGCGGCAAACACGCGATAGCTGCACAATGAGACGCCTCGCGCGATCCCGCGTACCGCAGTGGCTGCATTGCCGTGCGCCGCGATGATTCCGGCCACGTGAGTTCCGTGTTGTTCACCGTTGTCCTGAAACTTCGTCGGATCCGATCCGACCGTGCTGTATCCGCCGGCAATCACCAGGTCGGGATGAGGCCCGCAGCCGGTGTCGATCACGCCGACAGTGACTCCTTGTCCGACGTCGTCGGCAGCGTCGTTCTTATAAAAGTGGCGCTGGCCATCCGTGTAGGGAAGCACGATTTCATCCAACTCCCAGACCATCGATTTGCTGGTCGTCACACGTGTCAATAGGCGCGGCCAATAGCTCTGGCGCGGATAGATGTACAACCGCTCTAGCTGGATGCCAGCCGACAAAGCCAGCGACACGCGACCGCCGGAGTCGGTGTCTCCCTCGACTCCTTGGCGACGTGCGAAATCCGTGAATGCCACGACGTGGACCTTCGACAGCGGCTGTCCTTGCCTGGTGGTCACCGCGACCGTGAAGCTGCCCGGGGAAGGCGAGGGAACTGCCGATTCAATGCGAAAGCCGACTGCCGGCGAACTTAGTTCGTAGTCGAGAACCGGAACGATCCGCAAGCCCGGCTGCGCCATGCGCAAATCGGCCAGGTCCCGCGACGAGATTTCGACTAGCTTTGCACCGTCTTCGGCGATCGACCCAAGCACTTGGAATTTCATGTCCGGCGCGAATCGATTCAACAGCGGAACGTTCGCCGCCGCGACCGTCCGCGTCGTTGAACTCTCAGCCCCATGCCCTATGCTCGCCGCGTACTGGAGCGAATGGAAAAAGGCGCGCGTGTCTCGGGACATCTGCGAACTCTCGGAGCGCAGGCCGCGCGGAGGCAGCAGAATCACACGCTGCTTGTGTTCGCCTGGCGGCTTGGATTCGCGGACCATCGTCGGGGAGCCGCGCGCTGAACGGGCCGGACGGCTCGCTCCGCCCCCTAGCATCTCTTTCCTGAACGAATCGAGCACTCTGGAAGCCTTCGACGGCGATAGCCGGGCAGTCGATACGCACTTCTTCACTTGCGAGCTCAACGCATCAAGGGCTCGAGAAACCCTTGCGGCGTCCCGCTTGGCGCGTGTGGCGTTCTTTGTGGCGTGCTTCGGTCGGCCGGCTGTCTTCGCCTTGGAGCCCTTCGCCGCCACTTTCTTCTTGCCGCGCCTCCCATGCACCGCTTTGGTAGCTGCTTTCGACTTGGCCATGACGCCCTTCCTTACTTACGGCAATGCATTATTCGACTCGCGACCGATAAACACCAGGAGGTTCCAGCGCCACCGGAACGTATGTCACGCATAGTTCTTGTACAGGGCAGGTAAGGTCAGCCTGGCTGCGATTACTTGTAGACTGCAATGTTAGCCGCCGCCGCCTTCGCACGAAACGCTTCGTTGTGCGCCACCAAGACCGGAAGCTCAGCAGCGCCATACGTCCTGTACTGCCATGTCTCTGGAAAACACTGCCTAATTGAAGCCTCAACTCGCCCGACTGAGCCTTTGGTGCATCCCACCCAGATTGATAATGGATATTCTGAAAGGACGCTCTCCCAGGTCATTCGATTGTCGAACACGTAATGACACCTCCCCCACGATGCGTTCGCCCCTACTTTATCGTCATGCAAGAACACAATGGTCGGGACACGCGTTAAGTACAGTGCCCGCTTGAATAGCTTGTTCTCATAACTCCCTACATGAAACCCATTGCATGTAGCCGCATTTCGACTGTCGTCATCTGATACCGCCATTGGCGCAAGTTGCATTGCCGATGCGGCCGCCAATACCAATGACTTGTCGGGGTCGTGCACGCCGCGAACAAAATCGTCCCGAATGCGGCAAACAGCCGCCCACGCGTCGGGATCGTCTTCCTCGATTGGACGACCCGAGTAGTCCGGCTGGCGCGATAATCCAGTGAGCGGTCCGTACATCGCGCCATACGGTTCGCTCATTCCTGGCGGAAAGTCTGGTTCTGGAGAACACAGAACGCCATTGACCAACCACAGGTCCAGATATGCGAGAGCATTGTTTGTGGTTACCATCGGTTTTGCCGCCGTGTATTTGGCCCTCAGTGGGACGACCGTAAGCGACTTCGGGAGATGACGTGCCACCTCCGCCGCGATGTACGTCAACGTGCTCCCAGATTCGATAAACAGTTTGTCCAAAAGACCCAGCTGCCGCCCATGAAGGTCGCGGAAAGCCGAGGCGATCGCTCGCTTGCGGTCTTCCGCATCCTTAAGGCGCCCTTCGACGACTGCAAAGTCACCGGTTCGTAGAACAATGTCTCTTACAACTTGGTTCGACGCCGCAATATGAATAAGCGACTCTGTCTCGTCAGTCTCTAGCTTGTAACCGCGAATTCCGTCGGGCGGATTGGAAAAATACCTTAGCACGTCCTTTTCCACATCAATGGGACGCCGAAACCAACTATGCCAACGCCCGTGAGAGCAGAGACGCCCGCGCAAGGTCCAGTACCGATCATCATTTCCAAGTTCGCGTCTCTGGTCTGAATCTTTTGGGTTCAACTTCTTCCGCATCCTCTTGACGATTTTTTCATCGAGAACCATTGCGAGGACCGGCATTCCTTGAGCCTCTGCGATATCCAACTCGATCTCGGTATAGCTTTTGCGTTTTCCTCGTGGAATGCTGCCGTATGTGTGGCCTAGAATGATGAGATAAAACTGACAGTCCTTGACGGCTCGCGAAATTACTTTCAGTTGTTCCTCGTGGCTAAGTCCCCAGTTTTCTAGGCACGTAGCCATGTGGCCGGCCGAGACAATCGCCTTCATCGCCGAGGAGCGGTGTTCCTTCAGGTCGCGAAACGTACTGCTGACAAAGATTTGGTACTTCGTGGTCATCGTACTGCGGCTCCTGATTCGCTGCTGAGGACAGCACGTTGGCCGCAGCAAGCGTTGAATCGTCGCCCAATTGGCACATATTGCGATTCCGACAGTGGCTGGTGTTTGCGACGCCACAATCACGACCGTGGCGTCTTCATGCCGTCGTAATACACGACAGCCGCCGACGCGGAGAGGCTTTTAGAGTAACGAGTTGCCTTGGACGTCACAATACATGCCACGCAGTATCAAGGCATAGTGTGTTCGATGCAAGTAGATATTGAAGGTTTCGCCCGAGCGACAACTTTCGCGGGTCATTGCGTGCCGAATCAAGCCGCGATGAATCTGTCTGCATGGCGTGGCGAGTAATCACGGTCGTCCTTTTCGCAACTGGCCGAACGATGGCCTCGAGCGGCCCTTCCTGGCACCGCGGGCTCATGCCGGAGCTCGAGCCGACGGACTTCCGGCCCACCGCCCCCGTGCCAGAGCCCGCTCGAACTCGCCGGCCACGGCGGCATGTTGACGATGGCGTCAATCCCTTAGAATGAACCGCATGGATGCGGGCAGCTCAATCGTGGCGGTCAACGGAGGATCATCGAGTCTCAAGTTCGTTGTTTTCGCGCTGAAGGCCGACGATTCGCTGGAATTGCTGGTGAAAGGCCATTTCGACCGCGTCGGCGGAGACGATGCCTCGCTGACCATCGACGACCGCACGCGCGACGAACGAATCACTACGCCGCTGGACACGCTCGGCCAGGACGATCTGGCCGGCGCGCTGGTCGACCAGCTCGAGCGCCGCATTGGCACGGCCCGCCTTCGCGCCGCCGGCCACCGCATCGTGCACGGCGGCCCGCGCTACGTCGAGCCCCAGCGCGTCACCAGCGACATGCTCGGCGAGTTGCACCGGCTTCGCGCGTTCGATCCCGATCACTTGCCCGGCGAGATCGCGTTGGTCGAAGCCCTGCAGGCGCGCTTTCCCGACCTGCCACAAGTGGCCTGCTTCGATACGGCCTTTCACGCCGCCATGCCGCGAGTGGCCCAACTGCTGGCCATTCCGCGGCGATTCGATCGCCAGGGAGTGCGCCGCTACGGCTTTCACGGCCTGTCGTACGCCTACCTGATGGAAGAGCTCAAGCGCCGCGCCGGTCGCGACGTGGCCCAGGGCCGCGTGATTCTCGCGCACCTGGGCGCCGGGGCCAGCCTGGCCGCCGTGCGCGACGGCCGGAGCATCGACACCAGCATGGCCTTCACCCCCACCGCCGGACTGCCAATGGCCACGCGCAGCGGCGATCTCGACCCCGGGCTGGTGCGCTACATGAACGACGTCGAGAACCTGTCGCCGGCCGCGTTTGACGACATGATGAATCATGCTGCGGGCCTGCTGGGCGTGTCGGAAACCAGCGGCGACCTCCGCGACCTGCTGGCCGCCGAAGCGACCGACGTCCGCGCCGCCGAAGCCGTGGCGCTGTTCTGCTACCAGACGAAGAAATGGATCGGCGCCTATGCCGCGGCCCTGGGCGGCTTGGACACCCTGGTGTTCTCGGCCGGCATCGGCGAGCACTCGGCCGAAATCCGCCGCCGCATCTGCGCGGGCCTCGACTTCCTGGGCCTCGCGCTCGACGAGAAACGAAACGCCGCCGGCGCACCGCTCATCTCGTCCGACGATAGCCGCGTCGCGGTCCACGTGATTCCGACCAACGAGGAGCTGATGATCGCCCGCGCCACCAGGCGGGTGCTCACCGACCGCAAATGATTGCAAACGTAACGAGAGCAAACGGCTGCCACGGGCGGATGCGAAGCAGATACCCGTGAGACTCCAGCACGGCTGTCTCTACGAGCCAGCCGTGGCACCCGAACCCGTGAGAACTGCTGCACGGCTGTCTCTACGAGCCAGCCGTGGCACCCACAAATCAGTGCGGACGTGTTCCAGCATAAGGAGCCTTGCATCATGGATCGACCGCTATCCGACGAACTGGCCCGCAAGATGAACGCCTACTGGCGAGCCGCCAACTATCTATCGGTGGGGCAGATCTATCTCTACGCCAACCCGCTGCTCAAAGAGCCGCTCAAGCGCGAACACATCAAGCCGCGGCTGCTGGGCCATTGGGGCACGACGCCGGGACAGAACTTCATCTACGTCCACCTCAACCGCATCATCCGCGAGCGCAAGCTGAGCGTGATCTACGTCGCCGGGCCCGGACACGGCGGGCCGGCCCTGGTGGGCAACACGTACCTGGAGGGCACCTACAGCGAATTCTATCCGAGCGTTTCGCAGGACGAAGCCGGCATGAAGCGGCTATTCACGCAGTTCTCCTTTCCCGGCGGCATCCCCAGCCACGTGGCCCCGGAAACGCCCGGCTCGATTCACGAGGGCGGCGAGCTGGGCTACAGCCTCAGCCACGCCTTCGGCGCCGTGTTCGACAACCCCGAACTGCTGGTGGCCTGCGTCGTCGGCGATGGCGAAGCCGAAACCGGCCCGCTGGCCACCTCGTGGCACAGCAACAAATTCTTGAACCCGGCGACCGACGGCGCCGTGCTGCCGATCCTGCACTTGAACGGCTACAAGATTGCCAACCCCACGATCCTGGCCCGCATCGGCCGCGAAGAGCTCGAAGCCCTGATGCGCGGCTACGGCTATCGCCCCTGGTTCGTCGAGGGGGACGACCCCATGACGATGCACCAGCTCATGGCCGCGACGTTCAACAGCGTGTTCGACGAAATCGCCCGCATCCAGAGCGACGCCCGCACGCACGGCGTCAAGAAGCGCCCCACCTGGCCGATGATCGTGCTCAAAACGCCCAAGGGCTGGACGGGCCCCAAAATGGTCGATGGCCTGCCGGTCGAAGGCACATTCCGCGCTCACCAGGTGCCGCTGGCCGAGCCCGACAAGAATCCCGAGCACCTCGCGCAGCTCGAAGCCTGGATGCGCAGCTACAAGCCTGAAGAACTGTTTGACTCGGGCGGGCGGCTGATTGCCGAGTTGCAGGCGCTCGCGCCCGAGGGCGAGCGCCGCATGGGCGCCAACCCGCACGCCAACGGCGGCATCCTGCTGCGCGACTTGCGGATGCCTGACTTTCGCACGTACGCCGTCGAGGTGCCCGCGCCCGGCGCAATCGACGGCGAAGCCACCCGCGTGCTGGGCACGTTCCTGCGCGACGTGATCGAGCAGAACCGCGACGAGCGCAACTTTCGCATCTTTGGGCCCGACGAAACGATCTCCAACCGCCTGACGCCCGTGTTCGAGGCCACCGAGCGGCAGTGGGTGGCCGAAACGGTCAAGAACGACGAATACCTGGCCTTCGACGGCCGCGTGATGGAAGTGCTCAGCGAGCACCAGTGCGAAGGCTGGCTCGAAGGCTACCTGCTGACCGGCCGCCATGGGCTGTTCAACTCCTACGAGGCCTTCATCCACATCATCGACTCGATGTTCAACCAGCACGCCAAGTGGCTGGAGGTCACGCGGCGCATCCCCTGGCGCCGCCCGATCGCCTCGCTCAACATCTTGCTGTCCTCGCACGTCTGGCGCCAGGATCACAACGGCTTCACTCACCAGGATCCCGGCTTTCTCGACTTCGTGATGAACAAGAAGTCGGAGATCGTGCGGGTCTACCTGCCGCCCGACGCCAACACGCTGTTGTCGGTGGCCGATCATTGCCTGCGCAGCCGGCACTACGTCAACTTGGTGATCGCCGGCAAGCATCCGGCGCCGCAATGGCTGACGATGGAGCAAGCCGTGGCCCACTGCGCCGAGGGGATCGGCATCTGGCCCTGGGCCAGCAACGACCAGGGGAGCGAGCCCGATCTGGTGATGGCCGCCTCGGGCGACGTGCCCACGCTGGAAATCCTGGCGGCCGTCAAGATCCTGCGCCGGGAGCTGCCCGAGTTGAAGATTCGCATGATCAACGTGGTCGACATGGCCAGGCTCGAGCCGGCCAGCGAGCATCCGCACGGCCTGGCCGACGCCGATTTCGACATGTTGTTCACGCGCGACAAGCCGATCATCTTCGCCCACCACGGCTACCCGTGGCTGATCCACCGGCTGACGTATCGCCGCACGAACCACCACAACCTGCACGTCCGCGGCTACAAGGAAGAGGGCACGATCACCACGCCGTTCGACATGGCCGTGCTCAACGACCTGGATCGCTTCCACCTGGTGATCGACGCGCTCAACCGCCTGCCGCAGTTGGGCAGCAAAGTCGCCTACATCAAGCAGCAGTGCACCGAAAAGCTGATCGCCCACAAGCAATACATCGAAGCGCACGGCGAAGACATGCCCGAGATTCGCAACTGGCGCTGGGAGGGGTGACGCGCCGAGCCGGCGGTCGACGAGGCAGGTGCGGGCGGCCCAGATGCGTTGTCCAGGGCGCGCTGGCACGGCAGGCGGCTTTCGATCGGCGCGCCGAATCGCTAGACTCGCGGGCGGAATCGCCTCGTGCTCGGCCAAAGCCAGATTTGCGGTTCAGACTTGCCGTAAAGCCAACGCACTGCTGGACCAGCCAGCAGTGGCACCCGAATTGTTGGCGTCGGCAAAGCACTCGTGTTTTCCTTCGCCCGAACACCCCGTTTTTGCGAGCGCTCGTTCATGGTGACCGCGACGATCAAGAAACTTCCACGGCGCTCGGCCGTGAAGGCGGCCGACACTTGGGACCTTGCCAGCCTGTTTCCCGACGACGCGGCCTGGGAAGCGGCCTTCAAAACCTGGGAAGCCGAAATTCTCCGCTACGACGCCTTTCGCGGCAAGCTGGCCCAAAGCGCCGAGTCGCTGGCCGAGTGCCTCGAGTTCGATAACCAGTTCGAACGCGCCGGCGAGCGGCTGGGCACGTATGCCTTCCTGAAAACGACCGAAGACACCGGCGCCAGCGCCTACCAGCGGATGATGGGCCGCTACCGCAACGTCGCCACCCGGGCCGCGCAGGCTTCGAGCTACATCCGGCCCGAGATCATGGCCCTATCGGCCAAGACCATGGAGGAGTTCTTGCAGGCCGAGCCGCTGGCGGAGTTTCGCCTGGCGCTCGAGCAGCTCTTGCGCTTCAAGCCCCACACGCTCTCCAAGCGCGAGGAGCGGCTGTTGGCCATGCAGGGCGAAATGTCCGAAACAGCCCGGCAGGCGTTTCGCCAGTTGACCGACGCCGACCTGAAATGGGGCGCCATCAAGAACGAGCGCGGCGAGCTGGTCGAGCTGAGCAACGCCACGTTCTCGTCGTTCCTCCAATCGCCCGATCGCGGCGTGCGCAAGCGGGCTTTTCACCAGTACTACACGCAGTTTGCCGCCCACGAGCACACGCTGGCCGCGACCCTCTCCGGCTCGATCCAGCGCGACGTGTACTACGCCCGGGCCCGCGAGTATCCCAGCGCTTTGGAGGCCGCGTTGTTTCACGACAAGGTGCCGGTGTCGGTCGTCGACAACCTCGTGGCCTCGGTGCATCGGCACCTGCCGGCGCTCTACCGCTATTACGACCTGCGGCGCCGCAAGATGCGGCTGCGCGACATCCACCACTACGACACCTACGTGCCGATCTTGTCCGAGCAGAAGACGCGGCACACGTGGAGCCAGGCCGTCAAGCTCGTGCTCTCGGCCGTCGAGCCGTTGGGCGACGACTATTGCGCGGCGCGTCGAGCGCGGGCTCAACGGCCGCTGGAGCGACCGCTATCCGAACCAGGGCAAGCAAAGCGGCGCGTTCAGCGCCGGCAGTTTCGACGGCGACCCCTACATCCTGATGAACTACCAGGCCGACGTGCTCGACCACGTGTTCACCCTGGCCCACGAGGCCGGCCACTCGATGCACAGCTACTACTCGGCGCGCCACCAGCCCTTCCAATACTACAACTACACGATCTTCGTGGCGGAAGTGGCCAGCACTTTCAACGAGCAACTGTTGTCTCGGCTGTTGATGCAGCGCGCCCGGGGCGACGCCGAGCGGGCGTTCCTCATCAACCGCGAGATCGACTCGATCCGCGGCACGATCCTGCGGCAGACGATGTTCGCCGAGTTCGAGGGGACGACGCACGCCCTGGTCGAAGCCGGCGAGCCGCTGACCGTCGACCGCGTCAAGGCCGAATACCGCCAGTTGCTCGAACGCTACTTCGGCCCCGAGTTCGCCTTGGACGACGAGCTGTCGCTCGAATGCTTCCGCATCCCCCACTTCTACCGGGCCTTCTACGTCTACAAGTACGCCACGGGCCTGTCGGCGGCGATCGCACTGGCCGAGCGCGTCACGCGCGGCGGCCAGCAGGAGCTCGACGACTACCTCGGCTTTCTCAAAGGCGGCTGCTCGAAATACCCGCTCGACCTGCTGCGCGGCGCGGGCGTCGACATGGAGCAGCCACAAGCCGTCGACGCGGCCCTGGGCTATTTCGAAAAGCTGGTCGCCGAGTTGGATGATCTGTTGTAGCCGAGCTACAATCGAAGCTCGAACTTCAGCACTTAACCGGGAGCCGACCGCCATGCAACTCGGACTGGTGACCTACCAGTGGGGCGCCGACTGGGACCTGCCCACGCTGATCAAGAATTGCGAACAGACCGGCTTTCGCGGCGTCGAGCTGCGCACCACGCACAAGCACGGCGTCGAGCCCTCGCTCGACGCCGCCGCCCGCAAGGAGGTCGCCGCGCGGTTCGCCGACAGCCCGGTCGAGCTGGTCGGCCTGGGCACGACGTGCGAGTTCCACTCGCCCGACGCGGCCGAGGTAAAGAAGAACGTCGAAGAGTGCAAGGCCTTCATCCGGCTGTGCCACGACGTGGGCGGATCGGGCGTCAAGGTGCGTCCCAACGGCCTGCCGGCTGGCGTGCCGGTGGCGCAGACGTTCGAGCAGATCGGCCGCTCGCTCGACGAAGTGGCCTCGTTCGGCGAGGGCTACGGCGTGGAGATCCGGCTGGAGATCCACGGCCGCGGCACCTCCGAGATTCCCAACATCCGCAAGATCATGGATGTCTCCAAGCATCCGGGTTCGAAGCTCTGCTGGAACTGCAACGGCGAAGACCTGGCCGGCGCCGGCCTGGCCGCCAACCTCAACAGCGTCAAGGAGCGGCTGGGCACGATCCACATCCACGACTTGATTTCCAGCTATCCCTGGCAACAGCTGTTCGACCTGTTGAAGCAAGCCGACTTCCAAGGCTGGACCTTGCTGGAGGAAGGCTCCAAGACCAGCGACCCCATCCGCGTGATGAAGTACTACCGCCTGCTGTGGGAGCGCATGACCGCCTGAACTCTTTCGCGGTGAATTGCGGCAGCGCCGCCCGAGCGCCCACCCGCTATGCCGGCTTAGCAGAACCCGCGAACCGACTTCGCCGGCGCGGCCGGCGCGTCATTTCACCGGCTTGACGGTCGTGACCCACAAGAACGGCTTGTCGGCCTCATCGACGCGCAAGTCGTATTGCAGCTTCGCCTGCAACAGCACTTTGCCCAGTGCCTGGCTGTAGGTGGTCTTGCGCGGCGGCACGTTGGCTTGCACCTCGGCCGGATCGACGCCGTGTACGGCCATGGCGTTCAAATCGTAGACCAGGGGCACCTTCAGCCGCCCGCGAATCGCCTCGGCCGCCTCGGACACGGGGATGTCGCTCATCTCGACGTTGAGCCGCTCGAACAAGTCGGGCAGCAGCTTGTCGCGGCGCTCGCGCGGCGGCCAGCCCACCGGCCACGCCTCGTGCCCCGCGCGGGCCTTGGCCATCCGGTAGCCGAATTCGCCCCCCGCCACGCGCTCGGGCTCGATGCCAGCCCGGCCGAGCGGGCGATCGCGGCCAAGGCCGTTCCGCTGGCCAGCCCGTTGAGCTCGTTTTCGACCTTCATGGCGGCCAGCGCCCGGCGTGCCGTCGCGTCCACGTCGAGCGAAAAGTGGAGGCCCCTGGCGATCTGCCCCACGGCGTTCGAAGCCGTCATCCCCTTGGTCTCGAAGCGCACCGGCGTTTTCAAATCGTCGGTGATGCGCTGCAACTGGCCGGCGGTCAGGCCGAATGCCGAGCGGGGTTCGGCAACGCCCGAGGGCCCATCGCTCCCCAGGTTGTCGAGCCACTTGCGAAGCTTGGCCGTGTCGCCGATGGCGAACTTTCCGCCGGGCAGATACAGCTTGTTGTCGGAAGCCAGGATGCCGACGACCTGGTAGTCGCCCGAGCCCTTGCGGCCCCGTTCCTCGATGGCCATTTCGTCGCCGGGCCCGGCCGCGTGAATTCGCAAGCCCGAGATGCCCAGCTCGCTGAGCGCCTTGTACCACTGCTGCTGCGCGGTGAGCGGCAGGTTGCCCCTGGTGAGCAGCTCGAGCGACACGCGCGGCTTGTCGGCGGCCACCAGCAGGCAGGCCGGCATCAGTGCGGCAGAAATGATTCCCGCCAAGGCTGCTCGCATTGCACGCCCACTCATTCGTTGCAAGAACCAAGCCTGCCGTGCCACTGGCTGTGCCAGTGCTCACTCATCGAGCGACTCATTGCACGGGCACAGCCCGTGGCACACGATTCGAAGACCATCGACAACGCCCAGGGCAATTATAGCACGCGCGACCGCCCAACGTTCAGGCGACGCGGCGGCCGCGGCGGCGTGGCGGTTTGACGCGATAGACCAGCGCGTTGCCCTGCTTGCCGGTTTGCTCGATGGCTTGCATCTCGCGCAGGCAATAGGCGATCCGCTGGGCCACGTGGCGGCCGATGCCCAACCGCTCGGCCAGGTCGCCCGTGTGGAACGCCCGCGGCAGCTTCGCGCCGAGCAAGCCGATCAGGTCGGCCGCCGTCGACAGCCGCCGTCGCTCGCCCAGGGCCACGAGCTTCTGATCGGCGACGACGTGATCGCCGCGGCGCCAGCGCCGCCGCCGTCCGTGGCCCGGGTAGCGCCACTCTTCGATTTCGACCAGCACGATCTCTAGCGTCAGCTTCGGGTGCGGAAACACCCGCGTGAAATAGACCAGCTCGTCGAAAATGTCGACCAGCGTGCCGCGTTTGGGACTGCGGCGCCGCGACAGGATTTCGCCGGCCCGCTGGCCCTGCCGCACGAGCAGCTTGCGGGCCACGATCGGCTTGACCAGCAGCACCTCGTGAGTCTTGAGCAGCCGGCCGATCTTGTCGCGAATGGCGGCCAGCGAGCCGTGCTGGATTTCGATCAAACGCCCGTCGCGGACCGCGTCGATCCGATATGGCTCGACGACGACCTCGGTGCGCAGCGTCGTCGCCCGCATACAACCGCTTCAATTCCCGGTGCAGCGACGTTTCCATGTCGCAGGATGCCTTCCGTGCGTGTGATTCACGATCCCTCCGCCACCGACGCCGTCTCGCCGCGCTTCCCTCTCCCCTCGCGGGAGAGGGACCGCTCGCCGGCCCGTGCCGACGAGCAGGGTGAGGGGGCGGCCGCACGTGCAATGCGGCAGGCACGAGCGACACCTTACCACCGCGCGCACAACCCCTCACCCGGCGTCGCTTTCGCTCCGCCACCCTCTCCCGCAAGGGGGAGAGGGTGAAAGCCGTCGGCACGCGCGGTCTAAATCCGCCAGCGCGCTACTCGGGCGGATCGATCCCAAAATCGCGAATCGTCAACAGGCTGGAAAAGTCGTATCCGCGCGCCGTGAACGCTTGCGCGCCGCCTTCCATGCGATCGACGATCGCCACGACGCGCTCGACTTTCAAGCCGAAGGCTTCGACGCGCTCGATGGCTTCGAGCGACGAGCCGCCGGTGGTCACGACGTCTTCGACGATGGCCACCGAGTCGCCCGGCGCGACGGGCCCTTCGATGTAGCGGTTCGTGCCGTGCCCCTTGGGCTCCTTGCGTACCAGGATGCCCTTGAGCGGCAGCCCGCGCACGGCGGCCATCGTGATCACGGCGGCCGTGATGGGGTCGGCGCCGATGGCCATGCCGCCCACGGCGGTGGGCAGCGGCTGGCCGAGCAAATCCAAGATGCCCTCGGCGATCAACCTGGCTCCGAACGAGTCGAGCGTGATCTGCTTGCCGTCGAGGTAGTAGCTGGCCTGCTTGCCCGAGGCCAGCGTGAACTGCCCGAACTTCAAGGCCCGCTGGCGGACCAGTTCGATCAAAGTTTGCTTGTCGTACACGCGGGTGCCTTGTCGATTGCTGGGTCTCGATGCCGATTGCCGTCGAAGCCCCCCTATACCAGTTGGCGGCCGCCAATAGAAGAGGATGCCACGAAATGCACGTCCAACCGCCAGCCGCCGGTGCGGCGCTGGCGGCTTCGCAGCGCCTCGCCGAACAGAAGGCTCGCTTTGTGGACCGATCACGGCTAGCTAACTGTCGGAACCAAGAGCGGGCGCGATGGAAGAGGGCGCCACGGGCGGCTGCCCGGCAGACACCCGTGATTTCGCACAGCTGGACAAGCCAGCAGTGGCACCGTGCGTGACGAAATAGCTTGCTCGGTCCGCCTAGCGGCGCACGATCACTTTCGAGCCCACGCTGAGGATGTCGTACACATCCTCGACGTCGCGCGGGCTGAGGCTGATCGAGCCCGGCAGGTCGGTGCGGCCGATCGTGTCGGGGCGGTTCGTGCCGTGGATGCCGATCTCGCTGCCCAGGCCGATCCAGCGATCGCCCAGTGGGTTGGCCGGATCGCCGCCGCCGATCGAGCGGTCGGCCGCGCGATAGACCGGGTTGACCGACTTGTCGGAAACGGCGTACACCCCTTCGGCCGGCGGATGCTCGCGTCCCAGGCCGATCGGGAAGCGCCCGGCGTACGAGCCGTCGCCCAGCCACAGCGTGAGCTGGCGCTTGTCGAGGCTCACCCGGGCCACGAACGGTCCGCGCATCACCTTCAACCGTTCGCCGGCGCAGGGTCTGCGGGTCGTCGATGCCGTTGATCTTGGCCAGCAACTGCCAGGGCACGCTGTAGCGCTGGGCGATGTCTTCCAGCCGCTCGTTGGGCTGCACTTCGTACGGCGGCTCGAGCAGGTGCTGCGTCGAATACACCACCGTGCCGGCCACCTGGTCCAACAATTGGTTGAGCTGCTGCTGATCGATGGGCGTCAGGCGCGGGTCGTCGTACCAGGCCGAAAGCTGTTTCAGCGCGGACGTCAGTTGGCCGCTTTCCAGCTCGTGGCGCACCGCGTCCATGGTCGCGGCAAAGCCGCCGGCCGGCGATTCCGAGGAAATCGTCGTGGCCGAGGTTGCCGGCGGTTTCGCCGAGGCGGGGTCGGCGGGCATGGCCGCGCCCGCGACGGCCGGTTGTGCCGCCGCGGCTTCGGTCGCGCCGGCCGGCGGCGTTTCGGCGGCCAGCGGCGTTTCCGGCGCGCCCGTTGGCACGCCATCCGGCGGTGTCCCATCGGGCAACGCACGGTTCGCGGCAACGTTGTCTGTCGGCGGGCCCTCCGCAGGCGCTTCGCCCGGCGGCAAGCCGCCTGTTGCGGGCGCGCCGCTGTTCTGGGCGTAGGGCGCACCACCCGGCATGGCCGCGGCGCTGCCCGGGCGCCGCGGTCGACGCGGGCGGATGGTAAGGGGGCGCATCGGCGGCGGCGTGTGGTTCGTAGCGCGGGGCTTCGCTGCCGGGCATCGCAGGGACACCGCCCGGCGCCCCGCTGGCGGCGCCGCTACCCGCGGTCGGCGGCGCGGCGGCACGCGCCGTCGCTCCGACTGGCGTGCCCCAGGCCGGCGGCTCGGAGGACGAAGGCGATTCGGGCAACTCGATGCGCGGAGCATCCCACCCCTCGGTCACTTCCGGCGGCTCCGCATCGTTGCCATTGTTGATGCGAACGTAGACGCCATAGCCGATGCCCGCCAGCACGGCAACGATCAACAGCGGCTTGAGCGTGTTCACAGGATCGTCCTCCCTGACGACGCGTGCGAAGCTTTTCTTGGGCATCGCAAGGGCTCGAGCGGGAAATGATTTTCCAAACGCCGCGCCGTTCGGGTGCGGTTGATCCCACCGTGACAGCAGGCGATTGCGCCGAGCGTTCCGGCGGGGATGATAGGCCAATTGGCCCGGCGCGGCCAGAGCAAAGTACGCGCCGAAATCAAATCCACCGGCGCCACCACCGCGGCACGGCAGACGACCTCATCGCGCCAACCCCTCTCGCCTCGCGGGAGAGGGACCGCTCGTCGGCCGGAGCCGACGAGCAGGGTGAGGGCGCGCCCTTTTCGGAACGCAAAATCCCCGTGCCCGCCAAGCCCTCACCCGGCTTCGCTACGCTCAGCCACGCTCTCCCGCAAGGGGCGAAGGTGAAAGTGCCATGCTGCCAGCTTGCGTCTAGCAGACCCTCCGTTGAAGAATGCCTTCGTGGCATTTTTCAACCTCGCGAAGTGCGGAGCAAAGCTCCGCACCGCTCGCAAAATAACGACTTACGTCGCTATTTTGGGATCGCATCCCTGCGATCACGCAGCCTGTTGAATACTTCAACAGGCTGCTAGCTGCCAGCGTTCCCCTGCTTCGCTTCGCGCAAGCGGGCGCGGATCGCCGCCAGCCGCTCGCCCAGCTCGCGCTCGAAACCGCGGTCGACCGGCCGATAATACTCGCGCTCGACCCCCAGATAGTCTTGCGCGGGAAGCGCGTCGGGGCTGTCGTGGGCGTATTGATAACCCTGGCCGTGCCCCAGCCGCTTGGCCCCCTGGTAGTGGCTGTCGCGCAGCTCACCGGCACGCTCAACAGCCGCCCCTGGCGAACGTCGCCCGCGCTTCGCCGATGGCCACCGTCGCCGCGTTCGACTTCGGCGCACAGGCCAGGTAGGTCACGGCCTGCGCCAGGTTCAACTGGCACTCGGGCAGCCCCACCATCTCGCAGGCTTGCATCGTGGCCACGGCCAGCGGCAGCGCGTGCGGGTCGGCGTTGCCCACGTCTTCGCTGGCGAAGATCACGATCCGCCGGGCCAGGAAGCGGACCTCTTCGCCGGCCTCGAGCATCCGGGCCAGCCAATAAATCGCCGCGTCGGGATCGCTGCCGCGCATGCTCTTGATCAGTGCGCTGATGGCGTCGTAGTGGGCGTCGCCCGTGCGATCGTACTCGACCGCTTTGCGCTGCACGGATTCTTCGGCCAGCGCGCGGGTGAACTCGATCGGCCGCTCGGCCGTCGACAGGACGCCGATTTCCAGGGCCCCCAGCGCCGCCGCGCGTCGCCGTCGCTGACTTCGGCCAGGAAGTCGAGCGCGTCGTCGTGCATCCGCACGTCGAATTGGCCCAGCCCGCGCTGGCGGTCGGCCAGCGCCGGCCGATGAGCGTCTTGATCTCCTCGACCGACAGCGGCTGGAACTCGAACACTCGGCTGCGACTCACCAGCGCGCTGTTGATGGCAAAGAACGGGTTTTGCGTCGTGGCGCCCACGAGCGTGACCACGCCCTCTTCGACGTCGCCCAACAGCACGTCCTGCTGCGCCTTGTTGAAGCGGTGGATTTCGTCGACGAACAGCAGTGTCCGCGTGCCGCCGGCCGAGAGGCGGTCGCGGGCTTCGCCCAGCGATTCGCGCAGCTCCTTGACGCCGCTGGCCACCGCGCTCAGCTCGACGAACTTGCTGCGGCTGGCCTGAGCGAGCAGATGCGCGAGCGTCGTTTTGCCCGTGCCCGGCGGGCCATAAAAAATCACCGAGCCCAGACGATCGGCGGCCAGCAGCCGGCGCAACAGTTTGCCATCGCCCAGAAAATGCGCCTGCCCGACGAACTCGTCGAGCATGGCGGGCCGCATCCGCGCGGCCAGCGGCTGGGCCCGGCGGCGATTGGCTTCTTCACTGGCCTCGAACAACGACATGGCAGCGGTTGCCTCGGAACAAGGACGGGGGTTCTAACTCGTTGCATTGTATGCGTCTGAGAGCGGCGCGGGAAAACGCCGGGCGGCGGTAGTGGGTCAGTCTGAAATCCGTCAATCGCGAAGACTTTCGAGGTTGAATACAAAACGGCATCGTCCGACATCATGCGACTAGTCGATGCTGAAATCCTGAAAGAGCTAGAAGGATTTCGCCCCCGATCTTTTTTTGCATCGGAGATTATGGACATAGCCTACGGCGATATAGACATGGAGCATGAGGGCGGTAATGAGGTCGATGACGGCATGGCGACAACTATTGATGGCGACGCCAGCGGGCGTAGCCGCCTTCTTCGCAATCGCCTTCCGTTTCGCGGCAGAGAGCTTGGCCGCGCGAGCCTTCCCGCCCTTGAGTCCGCCCAATCGCCCCAGGGCTACGGCCGCAGGATTCTTCGACTTGTCGGCTTGTGTCTCAGCGTCGGGCACCACAGCGTCCAGAACGGACCTGGCGAGCTGCTGAGTATCTTTCTTCTTGCTTGAGCGTTTAGGCATGCTCTAATGGTTGCGTAGGCGCACCACACTGTCAACCCACACTCAATCCAGCACCGATGGAGACGAAAAGAATGACCGACAGGATAAGCTTCCTGGCAGGCTGTGCTGTTATTGGCATTTCCTTGCTCATCGCGTCCACCATCATCGCAAGGGCGATTAAGAACACAGGCGACGACAACAACCCGGCCCAAGTCGGGCGATACCAATTTCAGGTATCAACGCCGCCAGGGAGCCTCTGGAGGATCGACACGACAACGGGAGTCGTCAAAGCCCAAAATTCGGAATTCCCGTTCGATGAAAAATAATTCTCTTTCAAACTGACCCACTACCCGGGCGGCCGATTGCTTGCAATCCGCCGGCGATTTGCTAGATTCGTGGGCGCTGAGATCCCGCCCCAGAATTCCCGCCCGATACGTCCTGGCGTTTCCCACCCGACGCTGCCCACCCGAAGCTGCCCAGCCGTTGATCGCGCTTGCAAGCGCGTTTGTCGTCTGCGCCGTGTTTGAAAAATCCCGCCCCCCGTTGACATGGAGAAACCCGCCATGCCCCGCCCCATTGCGCCTGCTGTTGGTCGTTTCCGCATTGGCTTTACGCTGGTCGAGCTGCTGGTCGTGATCGCGATCATCGGCATTCTCGTGGCCTTGCTGCTGCCGGCCATCCAGGCGGCCCGCGAGGCCTCGCGGTTGTCGTCGTGCAAGAACAATCTCAAGCAAATCGGCCTGGCCTTGCAGGAATACGAATCGGCCCGCCAGGAGTTCCCCTCCGGCGGCCAGGGCACCCTGCCGGGCACGGCCACGACCAGCTACGACCTGCACTCGACGTTTACCCTGCTGCTGCCGTTCCTCGAAGCCACGCAGGAAGCCGAGCTGATCGACAAGCGATACGCCTACAACGACAAGCGCGCCCACGAACCAGATCGCCGCCAAGTCGCGCATCGACGCCTTGCTCTGCCCGAGCAATGCCCACGCCACCCCCGACCCGCAGGGCTACGGCCAGACCGACTACGTACCCACCGTCCACACCGACCTCGATCCGAATACGGGCCTGCACAACGATCCGTCGCGGATGGACGGTGCGCTGGCGCTGGGCGGCACGCGGCTGGCGCGGATCACCGACGGCCTGAGCCACACGATCGTGTTTGCCGAGGACAGCCCGGTGAACTACGAGACGGAGTTTCCCTTCATCATCTCGAACATTCCCGACCCGGTCGTGGCCGCCAACAACAACGCCGACCCGGCGCCGCCCAGCAAGAGCCGCGCGACCAACCGCTGGGCCGAGCCCGACAATGGCATCGGCATCTCGGGTCCCGGCAACAATACGGCCTCGCAGTTTCACGGCGTGATCAACAACAACAGCGTGCCCGATGGGGGCCCCGGCGGGTGCCTGTGGACGAGCGTCAACTGTGGTCCGAACACCGAGATCTTCAGCTTCCACTCGGCCGGGCGCAGGTGCTGTTGTGCGACGGCAGCGTGCAGTTGCTCAGCGAACAGCTCGACGCCCGCGTGTTGCGCAATTTGGTGACCCGCGCCGAAGGCACGCCGGTCGACGCCAGCGAGTACGAATGATATCGTGCGCCGCGGCGGCGTCTTGGTGCATGGCGAGGGTTTGGGCCGCGTGGTCGGCGCCTGGCCGGCTCAAAACAGCCGCAACTGGCCGCTCGTCGGCTGCGGGGGCTTGAACTGCGAATAGTCCAACGGCGGCAGCGGCCCTTCGAGCCCCAGCCGCTTGCGGAAGACGCTGAACGTTTGGCGAATCTGCTCGGCGTAGGGGCCCTCGCCGCTCATCCGCCGACCGAACCGCGAATCGCTCATCTTGCCCCCGCGCGTTGAGCGGATCAGCCCCAGCACGCGCTCGGCCTTGTCCGGATAGTTCCGTCGCCAGCCACTCTTCGAAGATCGGCCGCACCGCCAGCGGCAGCCGCACCAGCAGCGTCCCGGCCGAACGCGCGCCCGGCCTCGCGGGCCCGCTCGAGAATCGCCGGCAGCTCCTGGTCGTTCAGCCCCGGAATGACCGGCGCCGCCATCACGCCCACCGGAACCCCCGCCGTCGCTCAACGCGCGGATCGCCCGCAACCGCGCCGCGGGCGTGGCGGTGCGCGGCTCCATCCGCCGGGCCAGCTCGGCGTCGAGCGTCGTGACGCTGACGTAAACGTGCACGAGATTCGGCGCGGCCAGCTCGGCCAGCAGGTCGAGATCGCGGCATACCAGTGCGTTCTTGGTGATGATGCCCAGCGCCTGCCGCGCTTCCAGCAAAACTTCCAGGCAGCCGCGCGTGAAGACGAAACCGCCGCTCGGCCGGCTGATAGCAATCGGTCACGCCCGAGATCGCCAGGTGTTCGCTCCGCCAGCCATCGGCCGCCAACTCCTGCGCAGCCGCCGCGGCGCGTCGAACTTCACCAGGATACGCGTTTCGAAATCGAGCCCCGCGCTCATCCCCAGAAACTCGTGCGCCGGGTCGAGCATAGCAATACGCGCAACCATGTTCGCAGCCGCGGTAGGGGTTGATGCTGTAGCGGAACGGCACGTCGGGACTGTCGTTTTCGGTAATCAGCCGCCCGGTAGCGTTGGGCAGAAACTCGGTGGCCACGCGCCCTTCGTCGGGCGTCTCGTCGGCCCCTTCGAGTTGCTCCCAATCGTCTTCGACGTGCATGCGCTCGAAGCGATTGGGCGGATTGACGCCGGCTGCCCGGCCGACGGGCGTGGGTTTTGGTGGTTGCGGGTTCATGGGATGACCACCTCGCCGCTGCAGCCGGCGCAAGCTGGGATGTGTACATATATACACATTCGGCCCAGCGCCGGCAAGCCGGGTGTAGAAACCCCGCTCGTCGCCCCGCCGCAAGTGCGGGTAGAATAGAAGGGCGACAGACCTGCGCACGCGTTCTCCTCCAGTTCGGAGCCTTGGCCGCCATGGACGTTTGGCACCGCCTTAAGACTTTCGCCCAAATCGTGCTGAGCGTGGCCGCCGCTGACGGCGTGCGCTACCTGCTGTTTGCCGGCGTGGTGTGGCTGGCCTGCCACGTCGTGCTGCGAAGCTGGTGGTTTCGCCGCAAGATCGTGGCCCGCTATCCGTGCGCCGGCGATTACGTGCGCGAGATGCTCTACTCGGGCTCGAGCCTGCTGGTGTTCGGCTGCGTGGCGGCGGGCACGTGGTTGTGGTCGCGCTCGCCGGGCAGCCCGCTGCGGCTCTACCTTTCGGTGGCCGACTATCGCTGGAACTGGTTCGGCCTGGTCGACGACCGCGGCTGGGGATGGTTCCTGGCCAGCATCGTGGCGATGATCTTCGTGCACGACGCCTACTTTTATTGGACGCACCGGCTGATGCACCACCGCCGGTTGTTCCGCCTGGTGCACCTGGCGCACCACCGCTCGATCAACCCCACGCCGTTCGCGGCCTTTGCCTTCAGCCCGTGGGAGGCCGCCGTGCAGGCCGGGATTTTTCCGCTGGTCGCGCTGGTGATGCCGGTCAACGTCGTGGCTTTCGGCATCTTCATGCTGTGGCAGCTCACCTTCAACGTCTTGGGCCACAGCGGCTTCGAGATTTTTGGCGAAGGCCACCTGGGCACGCGGCTGGGCAAGTTCATGAACACGCCCACCCATCACGTCCTGCACCACCAGCGCTTCCGGGCCAACTTTGGCATTTACTTCAACTTCTGGGACCGCTGGATGGGCACCAACGACGTGCAGTATGCGTCGCGCTTCGCCGAAGTCGCCGCCCGCGCCGCCGCTGGCGCGACGTCGACCGAGGCGAGCCCCGGGCTTCAGCCCGGGGGCATCGCAGCCCCGGCGCGGGCGATCGCTTCGCCGCCGCCGCGAGAGCATGCCGCCGCGGGCCGCTGACGTTGTCGCCAGGTTGAACGGCGCGGGTGGCACAGGCTCATCAGCACGGCGCCCTGCCCGGATGCCTGGCTCGAACAATCGTCAGGCGCGAAATCTTCGCGGCCGCTGGAACCGGTTTCGACCGATTCGGCCGCCGCTGCCGCCCGCGCGCTCAAGGCCCGGCAAGCTGCCGTCCGAATACAAACTTCATGCCAGCAAGTTCTCCGAAGGCGCGTCAGGCGGGGTCAAGCGTGTGGGTCGGGTGACAACGAAAGAGTCGTCGTCGAGCACCGGGGGGGTTTCGGCGCTGGTGGTCGATTATCTTCAGCAGTCGCGCCGTCCGCTGGCGTCGCTGGCGTTCGTCGTGCCGCTGTTGGTGCTCTACGAAGGCGGCGTGCTCATCCTGGGTCAACAAGCGGTCCGCAACGGGGCCGACGTCTGGCTCCGCCAGTTGCTCGACTTCCTGGGCTTCAGCCAATACTTTCTTCTGCCGGCCGCCACGATCGGACTGCTGCTGGCCTGGCACCACGTGACCCGCGAGCGCTGGCAATTGTCGGCGGCCGTGCTCTACGTGATGTTCGCCGAATGCGCCGTGCTGGGCTTGCTGCTGGTCGTGATGGGACGCCTGGGCGGCGTGTTGGCCGATGGCACGCTGGTGGGCCGCCGCAGCGAAGGGGGCGTGGCCATGGCAATTGCCTGGCTGGTGGCGGGACGCGGCGCGTTCGTGGGCCGCGCCATTGGCTTCGTGGGCGCGGGCGTTTATGAAGAAATGCTGTTTCGCCTGATGCTCTTGCCGCCGGCGGCCACCGTGGCCCGTTGGCTGGGCGCCAATCGGGGGCTGTGCGTGGCGCTGGCCGTCATCGTGACCAGCGTGCTGTTTTCGGCGGCCCACTATGTTGGCCCCTACGGCGAGAGCTTCGAAGCGTTCAGCTTCTGGTTCCGGGCCGCGGCCGGCGGGCTGTTTGGCCTGCTGTTCGTCTATCGCGGCTTCGGCATCGCCGCCGGTGCGCACGCCATGTACGACATCATGGTCAGCGTCGGCTGAAGCACGGCTTGGCGCCCGTTCTATCGACGGCGCCCGCTGAAGCCGAGCCCGTGTGCCACTGGCTCCGCCAGTGCTGAAGCTCCAGCGCGGCTGGTCTTGACGGCGATCGGCGAAGTCGAGATTTCGAACGAGCGGTGTGTCAAGCGTGATCGGCGCTTCTGGCACTGGCAAAGGCAGTGGCACACCGTCAAGCCATTGGCACACATTAAGCCAGTGGAACGGGGTCAGCACGGCATCGCATTTGCTAGCAGGCGCGAACGCGCAGTTAGATCACGCGCGACTGCAAAAGTCAAGAGCCGAATTCTTGGCAATCCATTGCTGTTAAAAAGTCTCTTTGTCGCCTTCTGACCGATGTTTATAATAGGCCCAGTTCGAGGCAAGCGTGTTGCCCTCGTCGAGACCTTGCGAAGGAGCCGACCGTGCTGTCCGTCAGACCGAAAGTCGCTGAGTTGGTTTTTCAACTCTACGGCCGCGCGCTGCACCCGGAGCTCTTTCAAACCCACAGCAGCCGCACCATCCAGCGCGGCGACTACGAGGCGGTGGTCAACATCACCAGCGCCGGCCACGTCGTCACCTGGCGCTACCAGGGCCTGACGCTCACGGAAGTCGCCACCAGCGCCCACCACCCGCTGCCGCAAAAGCGCCGGCTGGTCTCGTACCGGCTCAAGGGCGAGGGGAGCGACCGGATCGAGTGCCGCGGCGGCGCCCGCTACCAGGTCAGCTTCCAGCTCGAACCGGTCGAGCCCGAGGTGTTCTGGACCTTCCAGCAGGAGCTGGCCTGCGACGGCGGCCGCCAGGGCATGCTCTATCGCTTCGACTCCAGCGGTCGCATGGCGCTGGGCGCCTTGAGCTACATCAACCTCGAAAGCCGCAATCGCAGCTTGCTGGTGCAGGCCTTTCACACCTTCCCCGACGACTACGCCATCGTCAAAAGCCAGTCGCTCTTCGAGATCCCCTGAAGCGGCGACGCTCTGTCCGACAGCTGCGACGTCGGCTTGCACGCGCGGCCGTTAGCCAGCGCGATCCAGCGACGCCAACAATGCCTCCAGCGCCGCGTCGAACGCGGCCGGGTTCTCCATGGGCGTCATGTGCCCGGCCTCGGGAATGACCGCGAACTGCGACTGCGAGATCGCGCCGGCCATGGCTTGCATCTCGTCGGCCGTCGTGATCGCGTCGTGCTCGCCCACCACGACGAGCGTGGGCACGGCAATCTCGGGCAGATACGATCGCACGTCGGGCCGCTCGGCCATGCCCCCAAGCGCCGCCGCCACTCCCTCGGGACGCTGGGCCGTGATCATCCGCCGCGCCGCCTCGATGATTTCGCCTCGCGCCGCGAACGTCGCCGGCGCGAACAGCTTGGGCAACATCGTCTCGGGCAAGATGCCGGTGCCGTGCGCCCGCACGTCGTCGGCCAGCTTTCGCCGCCCCGCGGCGCCCTCGGGCGTATCGGCGACCGCCCGGGTGTCGCACAACACCAGGCCGCGCAATCGCGCGCGAAACCGTTTCCAGAACTGAAAGGCCACGTAGCCGCCCATCGACAGCCCGCACAGCACGACGGGCTCGGCCACGGCCAGCGCCGTCAGCAGCGCGTCGAGGTCCTCGGCCATCTGTTCCATGGTCACGGTGCCGCTGGTGACCTCGCTGGCGCCAAAGCCGCGCAAGTCGACCGCGATGGCCCGCCGCCCATGGCCAAAGTGGGCGAGCTGCTCGTCCCACATCGCGTGGTCGAAGGGAAACCCGTGCACGAACACGATCGGCGGGCCAGTTCCCCGTTCGGCCGCGCCCAGCTCGACCTGGCCGGCACGCATGGTTCGAAACGTCGCGTGATTGCCGGCCGAAGACATCGTGAGACTCCTGGTCAGGCCGGGAACGGGAGGCCGGAGGATATGAAGGCACGGCCCGCGCAGCGTTCGACGGAACCGTCGAGCTTACTGGGCCGGCTGCTTTTGCTCTTGCTCCTTGGCCAAGGCGGCGCGAAAGACTTTCAACTGGCGGCCGATCGCGGCGGTGTGCGGATCGAGCTCGGCCGCCTGCGTCTGGTATTTGACGGCGTTGGCGTAGTCCTTCTTGGCGTAATAGCAGTGCCCCAGCGTGTCGAGCAGCCCGCCCACGCGCTTGCCTTCGCCGCTGGCGCGGGCCATGTCGATCGACCTGTGCGACAGCCGAATCGCTTCGTCAACGTCGCCCTCGGTGTTGGCCACCAGCCAGGCGATCTGGTTGTAGCAATTCGAAACGTACTGGTTGTAGAGGGCCGACTCCTCGGGCGCCTCGTCGGCCTTGCTGCGAATCGCGTCGACGAACTCGTGGATCAGCTTGACTACTTCGGCCCGCGCGTCCGGCTCATCGGCGGTCAAGGGATACAGCGCGATCAGCACCTCGACGTTCATGCGGTCGAGCGAGATTGCCTTGTCGAGCAATTGCCGCTCGAGAGCGCGATTGTTTTCGCGGGCCGCGTGGCAGGCGGCATAGAACAGCATGTTGGCCCGCAGCGCGTTGGCGCTTCCTTCGCCCGGCTGCTGGGCGCGGAGCCGCTGCATGATCGTGGTGTCTTTATCGGCCGCGTCGAGCAGCGCCTTGTACAGTTCGGCCGCCTCGTTGTCGCGCTCGAGGTCGTGAAGCCGGCCGGCCAACTGCATGCGGGCGTCGACGTCATCGGGCGATCCCGGCGGCGCCAGCACGAGCACCTGCCGCCACTCGCGGTCGGCCCATTCCAGCAGTCCGCGCTCGGCCAATCGCTGAGCGATCTTGCCGTGCTCCGAGGGGCTGTCGCCGTTGAGCTTCAATGCAGCCTCGGCCAGCGCATCGGCCGCCGCCCGATCGCCTTGCGCCAGCCGGGCTTCGCACAGCGCGTAGGTCAACATGGCGTCGACGTCGAAGCTGGCGGCAAAGCGTTTGGCCAGCTCGTCGAGCGCGCCCCAGGCCTTGCGCTGGGCGAACCACTCGACCAACTCGACCAGCGAGGCCGAATCGCCCCGCTCGCAAAGCACCATCTGGTGCATCACCTCCAGCGCTTCGCCGCCGCGACCCAACCGATCCAACAGTTCGATCTTCCGCCGCAACAGCTCCATCACGATCTGGTTGTGCGTCTCCTGCGGATGCACGTCGAGCGTCTGGCGTTCGGCGTCGACCAGGGCCGACCATGCCTCCAAGGCCCCGGCCGGGTCGCCCAGCGAGCGGACGTATGCCATCAGCCACTGCGCCGGCAGCCGCCTGGCGTGCTGCATCGAGCGGGTGATCACGGCGACCCGCCGGGCCTGCTCGGCGTCGTCCGAGGCCGTCTGGCCGATGATCGCCAGGGCCGCGTGCTTGGCCAGCACGGGCGATTTTTCGAATCGCACCAGCCGGCACAGCCAGGGCAGGCCCTCTTCGCCCAGCTCGGCCAGTTGCTTGATCCGCACCAGCCGCCGCTCGTCGTCGAGCGATTCGTAGTCCTTGAAGATCTGCTGGACCGCTTTGGGATCGTCGTCGGTGGTCCACTGCGAGCGGATTTGCCGGACCAGGTAACCGGCCTGCATGGCGATTTCCGGGTCGTCGCTGGTCTCGGCTTCGGCCAGGGCGTCGAAGGCGTCGAACCCCAGCTTGACCAGCTCGGCCTGGGCCCGCTGCCGGACGGCAAACTGGGAGTCCCCCAATTGCTCGACGAGCCGGGCGACTTTCTGCTCGTTGGCCTCATCAGCCGCCGGAGCGCTGGCGTCGGCCCCCAGTGCCGCGGCCGCTAGCAGAAACCCGCAAAACGCGAACGCGACGATCCGCATGCATTCGGCCCCCCGGAAATGGTAACCGGCCGGCGCGCGGCCGGCCCCGATATTCTACGCGGCCGCCGCGGCGCGAGCCGGCTGGAATATCCTGGTATTTAGCATAGTCGACGCCTGCGCGGCCCGGCAAGCCAGACAATCGGCTCGCGCCCCCAGCCGGCAGCCCGAGATGCCGCGATCGTCACGAATCGGCGGGGCGGTAGACCAGCACGGGTTGCTTGGCGCTGCGAATGACCTTGTCGGCCACGCTACCCAGCAGCAGCCGTGGGATGCCGCCGCGGCCGTGCGTCGAGAGGGCGATCAGATCGGCGCCGCTGGCGTCGGCGTCGTGAACGATTTCCACGGCCACGTTGGCGCCGCTGGCCACGTGCGTGGCGATCCGCGGCGAGCGCTGTTCAAGCCGCCTGGCCACGGCGTCGAGATATTCGCCGGCGGCCGCGGTTTGCCGTTGCTGCCCCTCGGTCAGCGGCGGCACCGCGGCTGAATTTCGTCGCCAGGTGGTACGGAGCCGGAATCACCTGCAGCAGCCGGTAGTCGGCGTCGTACAGCTCGCCCACCGCCAGCGCCGGCTCGAGCATCGCTTCGGCCAGCGGCGAGCCGTCGAGGCACACCGTCAACCGGCGAAATTGGGGGTCGGCTTCCAGCGCCGCGACCGGACTTTCGTCGTGCATCAACAACAAGGGAATCGCGGCCCGGCGCACGAGAAAGTCGGAAACGCTGCCCACCAGCGCCCGGCTGATATAACCCCAGCCGTGGGCGTTCATCACCAGCAGGTCGACCTGCTGCGAGACGGTTTCGGCGGCCAGCGTTTCCTGCACCAGGCCCACGAGGTGGCGCATGCGGAGCGGCCCCGTGAAGTGGGCTGCCAGCTTCGGCTTGAGCTGGGCCAGGTAGGCGGCTTCGCGCTGTTTGGCCTCGGCTTCGAGATCTTCGGAAGTGTAATCGTCTTGATAGGCGCCCGGCACGTGGACCAGGACGACGTCGAGCTTGGCCTTCGCGCGCCGCGCGATGCTCATGGCAAAGGGCAGGGCGTGCTCAGCCAGCGGTGAGCCATCGAGCGGAACGAGAATCGAGCGGAACACCCCACGACCTCTGCGTTAGGACGCCAGCACCGCCTGGGGCGCCTCGGCCAGACGGATCGACGTCTCGTCGCGAGACGTCGAGCGCAGCCGCTCGAGCCCCCGGATCTGCAAGTCGGGCTTGCCGTCGTGCGAACCGTACTCTTCCAGATAGTGTAGCAGATTCTCGCACGTCGTGTGGTCAACGATCGTCACGCCGTCGGTGACTTGCAGGCTGACCGCCTTGGCGTCGCTCGGTATACGGTCCATCTCGCGAATCAAGTGGAACAGGTTGAAACACACCAGCGGCCGCTCCAGGAACAAGCCGTAGTGGCCGTCGGCATACTCGCGGCGCGACACCGGGTTGCGCAACAAGTCGGCGAAGCGACGCGATAAGGGCACGTGCGTGCCGGGCTGGGTCGCCGCGCTGCGGCTGTTGTACCACAGGCAAAGCACAGCTTCATCCCCACTCCCACCCCGATTCCAATCAGCAGGTCCGTGGTCACGGTTACCAATACCGTCGTGGCGAAGATCGCCAACTGCTCTTTGCCGATGCGGGCCATGTGAATCCAGACCTTCGGCCGGCACAACTTGTATCCGATGAACACCAGGATCGAGGCCAGCACGCAAGTGGGTACCGCGTTGATCAGGTCGCGGCCGAAGATCAGGAACGTGAGCAGGAAGCAGGCATTGTAGAAGTTGGCCCACTGCGTCCGGCCGCCGCCCAGGATGTTGGCCGTGCTCTTGACGATGCCCGGAATGATCGTCAGACCTCCCAGCACGCTCGACGCCACGTTCAAAACGCCCATGGATGAAAGCGTGCGGTCGGGGTCGGACTTGCGGCGGTACGGGTCGAGCTTGTCGACCGCCGCGATCGTGGCCAGCGACTCGGTGCCGTCGATCAACACCAGCGTGACCACGAGCATCGCCAGGCTCAGCCACAAACTGCTGTCGCCCGCGATCCCCGCAAAGTCCGGCAGCACGATGCCGTTGGCCAGCGGCGCCTCGGGCACCTGGATCAAATTCTCGGGCGCCAGACTGAGGAACAACCGCGAAATAACCGTCCCCAGCACGAAAGCCCACACCGGCGGAGGCATGACCTTCAGCAGCCGGCTGGGCACCGCCGCCAGGGTGAAGATCAAGGCCGTCGAGCCCACGCCCAGCCAGAACACCTGCGGGTTCATCATCGCAAATTTGCTGGGCACCTCGGCCAGGATCTCCCAAAACTCGTGCGACTCGAACTTCTGTCCGAGGATCAGCGGGAATTGCTTGACGATGATCATCAAGCCGATCGCCGCCAACATGCCTTCGATCGCAGCCGCCGGAAAGATCGCACTCAGCCGGGCCACCTTCAGCCGGGCCAGAATGAACTGCAGGACGCCCGCGATGCAGATGGCCGCCAACACGCGCGGGTAGCCCAGCGCCAGGCTGCCGCCGCCCAGCGCGAGCATGCCCCCATAGAGCACCGGCGCCAGCCCCGCGGCCGGGCCGCTGATCGTGACGTACGATCCCCCTAGAAACGGCAGCAGGAAGCCCGCGATGATCGCCGACACGATCCCGCACACGGGCGGGGCCCCCGACGTGATCGCGATGCCCATCGAAAACGGCAGCGAGATCAACGCGACCATGAAACCCGAGCGGAGGTCGTACCGCCACTGGCGCAAGCCGGCCAGGCCGTTTTGAGGTTTGTCGAGGGCCCGCGGAGCGGCGGTGGCGGGCTTTCCATTCGCCGTACCGTTGAGGCCGGCCATCGTGCCATTTCGGCCATTCGCCGTGCCGTTCAATCCGGGCGCCGTGCCGTTCGTGGGAAAAGCCGTGCCGTTCGTGGGCGAAAGCGTGGAGTGCGAGGGGAACGCCGTGCTGGACATAGTGATTTGCTCCAATTCAAGGTGCGCTGCGCGGGCAGGTTCGAATCGAGAATCCATCGCGGACTCACATCAGGCGGCGCCAGGCAGGGGGGGCAAGTTCATCCGGTTCGACGTCGCAAATCAGCGCCAACCGGCAGATGTCGCGGTCCACGTCGGTGCCTTCGCCGTCTTCGCTCAAGCTCAGCCAGCGGAGCGCCTCGGACGCCCGGTTGGCCTGCCCATCGTGGTGACTGCGAACGTTGAAACGGCCGCTCGCGCCGTTGCTGGTCGGGGCGGTGAGGCTGATGGGGCGGAGCATGGCGGGCACCTGGTGGTTAGCAGTTCGTGTCGCGGGTTGGTTTCCGGGCTTCAACGTGCCGGAAGACCATCGCAGTCAGGGTCACTCTGGTTGAGTCTAAGGTGGATTCCTCCACCGAAGTCAGCGGGATAAATCTGAGAATGGGCTCGTGCAAAACCGCCGCTGGACACTCAGTGAATCCATGCTCCAGGTGCAGGGCCGTCCCCTGTTTCAAGGCTGGGCCGACCCCTGTTTCAAGGCTGGGCTGTCCCCTGATTGCCAGGTAGGTAAAATTCCTATGGCGGCTCAGGTGAGCGTGGTTCAGAATGAACTAGCAGAGGCCGGCTTCGCCGATGGCAACGGGTGCCCGCGGACTGCTGAAGCGGTCGAACGGCGCCTTCTCACTTCGGTCGGCAGCTCCCTTTCGCGCAGGCAAAGCCGCGGTTTCGAATCACTTTCTCTCGTGCTGATAGCGCTACCCATTCGATGGTCCGCGGAATGACGACCCGAATCCTGATCGTCGACGACCACCCGCTCGTGCGGCAGGGGCTGATCGGGCTGATCTCGACGCAGCGCGACTTCGAGGTCTGCGGCGAAGCCAGCGGCGTCGTCCAGGCGCGGCAAATGGCCGCGGCGATGCGCCCCGACGTCGCGATCGTCGACCTCACGCTCAAAGACGGCAGCGGCATCGAGCTGCTCAAGGAATTCCGCGAGCAGTACGAAGAAACGAAGCTGCTCGTGATTTCGATGCACGACGAATCGCTGTTCGCCGAGCGGCGCTGCGGGCCGGGGCCGTCGGCTACGTCAGCAAGGACGACGCCATTCGCACGATCGTGCGGGCGGTGCGCACCGTGCTCACGGGCAAGCTCTACCTGAGCCAGACGATGACCGAACGGATGGTGCACCTCGCGTTCGGATTGCGCGGCGGCGCCGGGGCCTCGCCCATCGAGCGGCTCAGCGATCGCGAAATCGAAATCTTCGAGATGATCGGTCACGGGCTGACCAGCCGGCAAATCGCGCGGCGGCTCGAGCTGAGTCCCAAAACGGTCGAAACCCACCGCGAGCACATCAAGGAGAAGCTCGAACTGAGAAATGGCACCGAGCTCACCAAGCACGCCGTGCAGTGGGTCTTGGAGAACCACTAAGCGCCGCGTCGGCCCTGGCGGCCCCGCGCGCGGCCTGAACGCCACCATGAAAATCAATCTCCGGCCCGTCTTTCGCCTCACCACGCTGGGCCTCGGCCTGATCGTGCTGATCCTCGTGGCCAACCTGCTCGTGTCGCAGTGGAACACGCGGCGACTCATCGAGAACGAGCAGCGAGTCGTCTACACCCAATCGGTGCTCAACACCCTGGAAGCCGTGCTGGCGCGGGTCACCGAGGCCGAGACGGACGAGCGCGGCTACCTGATTACCGGCGACCACGATTACCTGGAGTCGTATCAGGGCGCGGTCGATCAGACGTGGGAAACGCTCAAGCGGCTCACGTCGCTGACTGCCGACGATGCGGCGATTCAGCGGTATATCGAGGCCCTCAAATCGCGCGTTCACGACCGCTTCGAGGAGTTGCACGCGGCCATCGCCGCCCAACAGGCTGGCGGCTTCGACGCCGCCCGCCACTCGGTGTCGACCAATCGCGGCCGGCAACTGATGGACGAAATGCGCAAGCTCGTCGCCCAGATCCAGGCCGAAGAAGAGACCGCCCTGACCTCACGCTCCGAACAGTCGCGCCGGACGCCCAAGTGCTGATCGCCACGAACCTGGTGGGCTCGCTGCTGGGCATCGGCATGGTCAGCCTGGCGTTTCTGCTGTTCCGCCGCGAGCTCGTGCAGCGCCAACTGGCGGCCGACGCTCTGCGCCGCCTGGCGGCCATCGTCGAATCGTCCGACGATGCCATCGTCAGCAAGTCGATGGACGGCCAGATCGTCAGTTGGAACGCCGGCGCGCGGCGCGTCTACGGCTACACCGCCGACGAGGTGCTCGGCCGGAACATCGCCCTGCTTTGCCCGACCGAACGCATCGAAGAGGTGCAAGCCAATCTCGACCGGGTCCGATGCGGCGTCCATATCGAGCATTTCCAGACGACCCGCATTCGCAAGGACGGCCAGCGCATCGACGTCTCGCTCAGCATCTCGCCCATCAAGGACCACCAGGGCGCGGTAATCGGCGCCTCGGCCATCGCCCGCGACGTCACCGAGCAGAAGCTCCTGCAGCGCGAGGTGCTCGAAATCGCGGCCCGCGAACAACAACGCATCGGCCAGGATCTGCACGACGGCACGGGCCAGGAACTGACCGGCCTGGCGATGCTCGCCGAACGGCTGGCCGGCGAGCTATCCGAGCAGTCGCACCCCCAGGCCGGCGCCGCGGCCAAGATCGTCGACGGACTCGTGGAAGCGCTGAATCATGTGCGGGCCCTGTCTAAGGGACTCGTGCCGGTCGAAGTCGACGCCGAGGGACTGATGGTCGCGCTGGCCGAGCTGGCCGCGCGGACCAGCGAGTTGCACGCCGTCAACTGCCGCTTCCTTTGCGACAAGCCGGTGCCGATCGTCGACAACCAGACCGCCACGCACCTCTACCGCTTGAGCCAGGAAACGCTCACCAATGCGGTCAAGCACGGCCGAGCGCACAAGATCACGATCAAATTGTCGAGCGACGACGAGCTGGTGACCCTGAAGATCACCGACGACGGCGTGGGCCTTAACGGCAACCATCGCGAAACGGCCGGCACGGGCCTCCGCATCATGCGCTATCGGGCCGACCTGATCCGCGCGAAGCTGACGATTGGCCCGGGCCGTACGCGCGGCACGCAAGTCACGTGCACGCTACCCCAGCCGCCCGGCGTCTGATGATTCGGCGGCCCCCCGGTCATTGCGGCTTCGGCAGGTGGATCGTGAACGTGCTGCCGGCGCCCAGCGTGCTGTCGACCGTGATCCGGCCGTGGTGCGCCTGCACGATGTGCTTGACGATCGCCAGTCCCAGCCCCGTGCCGCCCAGCTTGCGGCTGCGGGCCGGATCGACCCGGTAGAAGCGCTCGAAAATCCGCGCCAGGTGCTCCTTGGCGATACCCGAGCCGCAGTCGACCACGCTGATCGTCACTTCGCCGTCCGGCTGGCTGGCCACGACGCGCACCTCGCGTCCGGGCTCGCTGTACTTGAGCGCGTTGTCCAACAGGTTCGTGACGGCCTGCTCCAGCAGCACGCCGTTGACCCTGGCACGGAGAGCTTCGTCGCATTCGAGCCGCACCTCGATCGTGGTCGCCTCGGCGGCCGCGGCTGGCAGGTGTGCACCGCCGATTCCAAGAGCGGCTTTAGCGGCACCACCTCGGCCACGACGTCGTCGTGGTCCTCGTGCTCTTCGATCTTCGACAGGCTCAACAGGTCTTCGATGATCGCGTGCAGCCGGTCGGCCTGCTTGGCCACGATCCGCAGGAACCGCTCGGTGTCGACCGGGTCGTGCATCGCGCCGTCGAGCAGGGTTTCGACGAACCCCTTGATCGAAGTGACCGGCGTCTTCAGCTCGTGCGACACGTTGGCCACGAAGTCGCGGCGGATGTGTTCCAATCGGCGAAAGTCGGTCACGTCGTTGAGCACGATCACCGCGCCGATCGGCTGCCCGGCCGAATCGTGCAGCGCCGAGCCGTGGGCCTGCATCACGCGCTCGCGGTCGCCGTGCAGCAGGATGTCCGATTCGATCGAATCGCGGCAAGCCAGTGCGCGGGTGATGAACCGGCTGAGATCGGCGTTGCGCACCACCTCTTGCAGGCGGCGCCCCTCGGCGTGGCTGGGGTCGAGTCCCAGCAGCCGCCCCGAGGCGGTGTTCAGGCTGATGATCCGCTCTTGAGAATCGACGGCCAGCACGCCCTCGGCCATGCTGGCCAGTACGGCCTGCTGCTCGTTGTTGTTCTGCACCAGCGTGTCGATGCGGCGCTCCAGCGCCTCGGCCATGCGGTTGAAGGCCTCGGTCACCTCGGCCAGCTCCTGTTGCTCGGCCGCGACCATCCGCGTGTTCCACTGGCCGTGGGCCAATCGTTCGGCGGCCAAGCGCAGCTCGTCGAGTGGGTTGCTGAGGCCGCGAGCGATCCACCACGCCAACAATCCGGAAAGCCCCACCATCGCCACGCCGGCCAGCACGATGGCCAGCCGCACCCGGCCCAGCCCTTCGTCGAGCGCCGCCAGCGAGGTCTCCAGGTAGAGGACGGCCACCACGCGCCCCCCGCGCACGATGGGAGTCGCCAGGTAGAGCGACCCCTGGTCGAGCCCGGCGTTGTAGCGGATCGTGTCGCGCGTCTGGCCGTCGAAAGCGCCGCGGACTTCGGCCCGCGCCAGAGTGCTCTCCATTTCGTCGGGCCGTCCCTGGCTGTCGCACAGCACTTTGCCGCCGGGAAGCATCACGGCCGCGCGCACGTCGCTCAACCGGCCCAACTCGCCGCACACGGCCACGAACGACGAGGGATCGCTCGTTGCCTCGGCCGGCACGTGCTTGTCGAGCATGGCCGCCCGGGCCGTGAGGTCGGTCCGCAGCGCGTCGAGAAACGAGCGCTCGAACTGGTGCGACGCCAAAAACCCGACAGCCAGCATCGCGACCAGCGCCAGCACGACGTACGAGCGAAACAAGTGCCAGAGCAGCCGTCGTTTGGGCATGACCAGTGGGCCTTGCGGCGAGTTTCGACCCCCCATGGCACTTGCGGGACAGCGCGAACCCCGCTGGTTCGCGTGCATTCTAACTCGCGACGGCAGAGGCGAACGGTTCGTGGCACGGCCACGAGTCCGCATCGCCTGCCGATACGAGCCCGACGGGCCAGCGAGGGAAGATCGACTTCCGGCCCGCGCTTGCGCGTCGGGTTAGTATAGGAAAAGCGCCGCCGCTTTGAGCGTCGGGCGCGTGCGGAACGACGAACTCTGGGCGCGGGGACAGCCAACGTGTCACTAGTCCCTGAAACGATAGCCGACCCCACGCACCGTTTCAATGTAAACGCCCAGTTCGCCCAGTTTCTTTCGCAGCCCGGCCACCTGGACGTCGACGCTCCGCTCGGTCACCGGGTAGTCCTCCCCCTTGACCGCGTCGACTATCTGGGCCCGCGAAAAAGCCCAGCCCGGCTTGCGGGCCAGGAACTGCAGCAGGCGGAACTCGGTGAACGTCAAGTCGACCGGCTGTCCCCGCAAAAGGACTTCGTGCCGGCCAGGGTGGATCACCAACTCGTGCACCTTGATGGCCGACGTGTCGTCGGCCGGCAGCTTCGGCTTGCGGCGCAGCACGGCTCGCACGCGGGCCAGCAGCACCCGGGGACTGAAAGGCTTGGTGACGTAGTCGTCGGCCCCCAGCTCCAGCCCCGAGACCACGTCGGCCTCGCCGGTCTTGGCCGTTACCATGACGACCGGGATGTGCTGCGTGTCGGGGTCGCTCTTGAGCAACTTGCAGACGGCCAGCCCGTCGACGGCCGGCAACATCAGATCGAGCAGGATCACGTCGGGCAGATAGCTCTTGGCCTCGGCCAGGGCGGCTTCGCCGCTGGCGACGCAACGGACCTGATAGCCCTCTTTGCCCAAGTTATAGCGAATGAGCTCTAACAGATCCTCTTCGTCGTCGACGACCAGGACTCGCTGGCTGGGCATTGGCAGGCTTTCCACAACGACTGGCAATCGCTCTCGACCCGTCATGGTTACCATGGCAACATTAGAGATCGGTTAGGAGTGTGTGTGGATTATGCGCGGTCGAAAGTCGTTTGCGGCCGCGCCCTTCGCTCGAACGAAAAAGCCCTGCAAAAACGTGCCTGCAGCCATCTTAGCCGCTGGCATGATGACGAGCTAGCGTGCGCGATTTTGCACGAGAGGGCAAGGGGGGAATCGCACCGAAATGTCATGCGACGGCGGCGGCGCCGCTGGAACCTTGTTCTGCCCTCGCTCAACCTGCTAGAAGAGATCGTTCACTATTAGCGGCCAGGAATCCTCGATGCTCACGCTGCTGCACCTCTCCGACCTGCACTTCGGCCCGCCCTTCGTGGCGGCCGTCGGCGATGCCGTGCTACGCTCGGCCGCCGAGCTGCAAGCCGACTGCATCATCGCCAGCGGCGACTTCACCCAGCGCGCAAGAGCGAACAGTTCGCCGCCGCGCGGGCCTGGCTCGATCGGCTGCCCCGCGTGCCGCTGGTGGTCGTGCCCGGCAATCACGACATTCCGCTGTATCGCGTCTACGAGCGGCTGTTCACGCCCTACGCTCTTTACGAGCGATTCATCGCGCCCGAGTTGAATTCGGTCGTCGTGCGCGACGACGCCGTGATCGTGTCGCTCAACACCACCTCGCCGCTACGGGCGATCACGCGCGGGCGGATCGAGTCGTGGCAGCTCGACTATTGTGCGCAGGCCTTTCGCGACGCGGCGCCGGGCGCGGCGCGGATCGTCGTGGCCCATCATCATTTCGCCGCCGCGCCCGACTACGACGACCGCCGCGACGCCATGCGCGGAGGCCACGAGGCGCTCGACCGCTTGAACGACTTGAAGGTCGACTTGATTCTCGGCGGCCACCTGCACCGGGCCTACATCGGCAACTCGCTCGACGTCTATCCCAGCCGCAACCGCAGCCGCGGCATCATCATCGTGCAGTCGGGCACGGCCACTTCGCGCCGCGGGCGGGCCCGCGAGCGCGAAAAAACTCGTTCAACCTCATCCAGATGACCGCCGAAGTGACGCGGATCACGCACTACATGTACTTCCACGAGCACGACGGCTTCGCCCCCTTGAGCCGCCACGAGTTCCCGCGGCAGCCCCATATCTTCCTCGACCCCGCGGCCGAAGCGGCCGGCGACGGACCGCCAGGCGAGCCCCGGGCGTGAGCCTGGGGACCGGCACGCTGGGGATCGCCATTCTCGATTCGCTGCGCGTGGCGATGCGCAATGCTGTCCCCGGGCTTACGCCCGGGGCTCGCCATGGGGAGTATGACGCTCCAGCTCGCCTAGCGCGCCTTGGCCGGCTGGGTCGCCGTTGCTCGATCGGCCGGCGTTTCGCTCACGGTCGACTTGAACCACCAGCCCAGGGCGAAGGGAATGCCGAGAACGAGGATGGCGATCACCAACAGCTTGCGGCCGGCGTGCGGCAGGACATTCCGGGCGAACTTCGCCTCGGGCGAATAATAGCCCAGCTCGCGCTTGACGTGCCGTTTTTCATTGCCCCACCAGCGAAACGGCTTCAAGATTGCCGTGATGCCCAAGTCCCGCTTGATTCGCTTCTCTTCCTTCGTGATGCCCAACATCGTCCGCAACGAGGGGCGACGATAGCGCAACGGGGACATGGGAATATCCTCTTGTGCCAGTGCTGGGCGTGATTGTCTTTGGTCGATCAACGCGGGCACCTTATACCGCAATCGGCAAATCCCGTGAACGGCAGCTTTGCATTGTTGATCTGCCCATAATTGTGTCTTTGATGGCGCAAACATTGAATAGCTCGCGCCGTTGTAGGAAGATAGCGGGGTCTTGAAATCCTGGGAGCAATCGCATGGGCCTGATGGATTCTGTTTTTGGCCCCCACTGCACCGGCTGCGGCCGGCGAACGCGACACGAGGTCAACGGGCAGAGCGTGTGTCCGGTTTGCGAAACCCACGAACAGGCGCGGCTCGAAGCCGCGATGACCTGCCCGAAGTGCGGCGCAGTGATGGACAAGAAGATCGAGCAGACGATCATCTACGACAAGTGTCCGGCGTGCGAAGGCGTGTGGCTCGACAAGAGCGAGCTGGAATCGCTAACCGCGATGGCCACTATCGCCGGCCAAGGCGCCGGCCAGGCCAGCGGCATCATGCTGGGCATGATGATGGCTCCGCATCACTCGGGGTGAAGGGACGTCGGCGCTCAGTGACGAATGAGCGCCAAAGCCTGCTCGACGCCGCGAACTTCGACGTACAGCCGCATCGGCTACCGCGCCGTGGTTGAAGCGCTGCGTTACCGCTTCGAGTGACGCTCGTCTTGTCTCCGCGTGCCCCAGACAGCTCGCTGGCATTTCATCCCTCTGCGTCCTCCGCCTCTTCCGCGGTGAATCTTCTTCGTGATTGGTGCGCCGCCTTACCCTTGTTTCACCGCCTCGACCAGCGCCAACACGTTCTCCACTGGCGTGTTTGGCAACACGCCGTGGCCGAGGTTGAAGATGTGCCCCGGCCGGCCGGCGGCTTTGGCCAACACTTCTTTCGCTCGCCGGCGGATCGCTTCTTTCGGGCCCAACAGCACCGCCGGGTCGAGATTGCCTTGAATGGCCCGATCCGGCCCGATCGCGGCCCAGGCTGCGTCCAACTCGATCCGCCAGTCGACGCCGATCACGCTGCCGCCGGCTTCGGCGGCCAAGGGCACTCGCGCCGGGTTGCCGGTCGTGAAATGAATCACCGGCACGCCCGGGCGGATCGCTTCGATGGCGGCCTTCGAGTGCGGCAACACGTAGCGGCGGTAATCGTCCGGCCCCAGGCAGCCCACCCAACTGTCGAACAATTGCACCGCTTGCGCCCCGGCGGCGATCTGCTCGTTCAAATACAACGCGACCGCCCGGGCCAGCCGGCCCATGATCGCGTGCCAGGCGTCCGGCTCGCGGTACATCAGGCCTTTGACGTGGGCGTAGTTGCGGCTGCCACCCCCTTCGATCGCGTAGCTGGCCAGCGTGAACGGGGCCCCGGCAAAACCGATCACGGGAATTGACGTCGGCAGCGCGGCCCGCGTCTGTCGCACGGTCTCGGTGACGAACGCCAGCGGCTCGATCGACTCCAGTTCGCGAAACCGCGCGACGTCGCCCGGCCCGCGCAGCGGGTTGCGAATCGCCGGCCCGTCGCCGGCCGTGAATTCCAGCTCCAGTCCCATCGGCTCCAGGATCGGCAGCAAATCGGAAAAGATGATCGCCGCGTCGACGCCCAAACGATCGACCGCCGTCACCATCACTTCGGCGCACAAGGCCGGGTTCTTGCACAGATCGAGGAACGTCGTCTTCTCGCGGACGGCGCGGTACTCGGGCATGTAGCGGCCGGCCTGGCGCATCAGCCAGATCGGCGTCCGCTCGACCGGCAATCGCCGGCACGCCCGCATGAACGGCCCCGCGTCCCAATCGCCCGCCAAAGCCGGATCGATCGCCGGTTCTGTAGCCGGCTTCTGCGAGGCCTGCGATTCTCCCCCTGTAGCCGGCCTCCGTGAGGCCTGCGGCTTCGGGGGCATTCCGGGGTCAGAGACCCCGGCTACAGGATTTGTCGCTGCGCGCGTCGATGGGTTTGTACCGCCGCGCTTGCCGGCCGCCAGGCCCGGCGCCTTCGCGGCCGCAGCGGCTACGAGCTGGCCCATCTTCGGGTGCTCCGGCTCGATGTCGACCTGAATATCGAACTCGCCGAGCGTTTCGCTGGTGGTCGGCCCGATCGAAACCACCACGGTTCTTGCCAGCCCGGCGTGCAGCTCGGCGCCGAGTTGCAACTGCTCGGCCACGCGCAGCAGGTTGACCACCTGGTGGGCGGAAGTGAACATGGCCACGTCGATCTCGCCGGCGGCGATCGCCCGCACGTTGGCCTCCAGCGGCAGCACGTCAAGCGGCAGATCGTAGCGATACACTTTCACGCTCACCACGTGCGCCCCGCGGGCTTCCAGCCCGGCCACCAGGCTGGCGTTGGGCAGGCCATATTCCAGCAGCCCCACGGTCTGGTGGGCGATCGGAACGTGCTCGCGATCGATCGTGGCCAGGATTTCGCGCCAGGTGTTTGGCTCGGGCACGCGGTAGGTCGGTTGCAAGCCCAGCTCGCGGAACACGGCAAACGGCTTCGGCCCGCGAACGATCGTGACGATGTCCGAAATGGCCGCCAGCAGCCGCGCTTGATCGACGTGGCGCTCGACCTCGGCCAGCAGGTGTCGCACGCCGACTCCGGTCATGAAAATGATGGCGTCGATCTGGCCCGTGATCACGTGATGGGCGAAGTCGATGGCTTCGCGGTTGTCGGTGATCGGCACTTCGCGCATCGACGGACTGACGGCCGGCCGGCCGCCGGCGCGTTCGATGAGCGCGGCCATTTCCGGCGCCCGGCGGCTTTCGAATGCCGCGACCCGCAGCCCGGCAAATCCCCCGTTCCGATCCGACATGGCGCGTCCCGGCGTGAAGTTGATGGATGATGCTGTATTTTAGTGGACCGCCCCATCACGCGGGAGGCGTGCGAGGCCGGAGGCGGGAGGCGGGAGGTCGGAACAAAGAGTTGCCACGTGTGCGACACGATCACCTCGAACCAACCCGCTGCAGGCGGTTTTTCCTACCTCCGGTCGCCGGCCTCCCGCCTCCAGCCTATTCATGTTATCCTGCGGTTCGGTCTGCACTGCTCCTCAGCCCCCCTGTTCAAGGCTCCTCCCCCTATGCCCGTTGAAAAAGCTGAATTCCGTCAGGCGTTGGGCCATTTTGCCGCGGGGGTGACCGTGGTCACGGCGAAATTGGCCGACGGCCATCTGGCGGGCATCACGGTCACGGCCTTTTCGTCGCTGTCGCTCGAGCCGCCGCTGGTGTTGGTGTGCATCGATCGCAAGGCGCGGATCCACGACCGGCTGGCCATAGGGGGCGCGTTTGCGGTCAACATGCTGGCCGAGGACCAGGAGGTCGTGTTGCGCCGGTTCGCCTCGCGCGAGCCCGACCCGTTCCGCGAGACCGGCTACAGCGAAGGGGCCACCGGCGGCGCGGTGTTTCACGACGCGCTGGCGGTGGTCGAGTGCCGCATCGTCGAGTTGCTGGCGGGCGGCGACCACACGATCGTCGTCGGACAGGTGGAAGCCACGCGCGTCCGCGAGGGCAAGCCGCTGTTGTATTTCCGCGGCGGCTACGCTCAGCTCGCGTGAGCGCCGCCGCGCGCGTTCACTTCGACGTTACTGCGACGCCAGCAGCGTCTCGACGGCTTCGCGGCCGGTCATGCCGACCTTCACGCCCAACCGCTCGGCGGCCTGGCTGACTTCCAGGATCTTGGCGTTGAACAAATCCTCGGGCTCGCGCAGCGGCTTGGCCGGCGTGCCCCGGGCGATGGCCACGGCCAGGCTGAACTCGTTGGCCGCGCGGATGTCGTAAATGCCGCAGCCGACGAGCCCCTTGCTGGTGTGGATCGCGCAGTACTGCCCGCCCGGCCACTGGTGGGTCGTGCCGATCGCCTCGCCGCCGTTGAACTCGAGCCGCCTGTTTTCCGAATGCGGAAGCGCCATGGCTGGCCTCCTCGAAGTCAAAGTGTGGTCACTGGTAAATATCGTACTGGATCGCCGTGCTGAATTCTTCGGGCGCCACGGGCCGCTTGTCGACCCGTGCCGCGGCACTGCTGGACCAGCCAGCAGTGGCACCCTGCACGACAAAATAGCGTAGTCGGTCCACTACGTCAGCGATTCACGCTCGCTTGCCACTGGTCGTGCAGCTTCTTCAGCCGCTCGACCAGCTCGGGCCGCTCGGCGGCGCGGTTTTGCATTTCGCCGACGTCGTCGGCCAGGTTGGCCAGAAACAGCTTGTCGTTGGGCCCCAGCGGGCCTTTGTTGCTGGTGTCCTTGGGATTGCCGATCAATTTCCAATCTCCCTGGCGGACGGCCCACTGTTGGCCCACCTGCCAGTGCAACACGTCGTGCGGCGACGAGGCTTCGGCCGACGCCGCCACGCCGCGCAAACTGCGGCCGTCGAGCTCGGCCTGCGGCAACTCGACGCCGGCTAGCTCGGCCACGGTCGGCAGCCAGTCGCACGAATGGGCGGCTTGCCCGCGCACCTCGCCGTCCGGCAGATGTCCGGGCCAACTGATGATGGCCGGCACGCGGATGCCGCCTTCGAACAGGCTGAACTTCGCGCCGCGATAGGGCCCGGCGCTGCCGCCGCCGAAATGGGCCCGCTCTTCGGTCGAGTGGCCGTGGTCCGACTGGAAGCAGATGATCGTGTCGTCGCGCAGCTTCAACGCGTCGAGCTTCGCCAGCAGCTTGCCGATCCGCTCGTCGAGCGTCGAGACGAACGCCGCGTACAAGTTTCGCGGGTAGGCGAGGCTCTTATAGTGCTCCAGCCAGCGCACGTCTCCCTGGTAGGGATAGTGCGGCATGTTCATGGCGAAGTACAGGAAGAACGGCTGCTGGCGGTGGGCCTCGATGAATTTGGCGGCCTCATCGACCATCAGGTCGGGAAAGAACTGGCCGGGCAGAAACACCTCGCGGCCGTTGCGCTGCAGGTCGTGGCGGTTGGGCCCGCTCCAATAGAAGAAGTGCGAGTAGTTGTCGATGCAGCCTCCGAGGTGGCCGAAGGCGTGGTCGAAGCCTTGGCCGTTGGGGCCCGGCTTCTCACCCAGGTGCCACTTGCCGACCAAGGCCGTGGCGTAGCCGGCCTGGTGAAACACTTCGGCCATCGTCGTTTCGCCGTCGGCCAGCACGTGGCCGTTCGTGACCACGCCGTTGCGCAGCGGATAGCGCCCCGTGAGCAACCCGCCCCGCGACGGCGCGCAGACCGGCGCCGCCGCATAAAACTGCGTGAATCGCAGGCCGCGGGCCGCCAGCGCGTCGATGTTCGGCGTCTCGAGATCCTTGGTCCCGTAGCAGCCCGCATCGACCGAGCCCTGATCGTCGGTAAGGATCACGATCACGTTGGGCCGTCGGGCGGAATCAGCCGCATTCGCGGCAAGCCAAGGCACGAATGGCGCGACGAGGAGCAGGAGCGTCGTGGCCGCGGTTCGTGTTCTGCGTAGCAATTGCAGGCCTGAACGAGGCGGAATCGGCAGCTTCGCGGGATGCGGTGGAGCCATCGGACGGGCCCTGGCAGGTTCGCTGAACGCAACGGACGAACACCATCAGCGAGCCAGTATGGCCGGACTCCGCGTCGTGATCAATGCGGCCAATGACGGTGCAACGCAAATGGGGAGCGTGAAAAAGGGGTCAGAACTTCTGACCGCTCTCCTTCCACTCAAAACCCCGTCTGGCGGTTGTACAGCTTGTCGCGCGTGGCCCACAAGCCGGCGGAGGGCGTGGGGATGAAATAGAACCGCTCGCCGGCGGACGTCGTGTTCCAGCCTTGCTTGCGCCCCTCGGGCTGGTAGCGATCCAAGGTCGCCTGCAAGTCGGCGCAGCGAAAGCCGACGCCCTCGATCTCTTCGCACGTCAAGTGGCCGGGGGCGTAGGTGATCGTGAAGCGGCCCTCGGACGAGCCGTGGATCAGGTGGGCCGTGGCGTGGCCCAAGTCCTGCATGTCGGCATTCTGGCGATACAACGCCATCACCCGTTCGGTGCCCGAGTAACCGTACTTGCGAATGAAGCGGTCCACCTCGGGCTGCTCTCCAAAACGTTTGAGGCCCGGCGCGATGACGACTAGTTCGCCACCGTCGGCCAGGGCCATTCGCGTGCGGTAGATCGCCTTGTTGGCCACCCAGGTGCTGGCGAACTCGTCTTCCTGCATCACGCACACGATCTTGTCGATCGGCTCGTCCAGCACCGTGATGTTCTCTTCGCGCGATTGCCGTGCGGCGGCCAGGTACGTTTCCAAATCGTCGCCCACGTACACCCCGGTGTGCACCAGCTCGTCGCGGGCGTTGCGCCAGCACCACCTGCACGTAAAGGTCGGGCAGCCGGCCGAGCAGGCGGTCTTCGGCCAGGTTGAAGCAGGCCCGCGTGGGCGTCACCAGCGAGCCGAGATTGTTCTCGATGCCGCAGGTGGCCGCCAGCATGTGCGAGGCGCAGATCGTCTCCTTGCCGCCCAGGCCGATGAAGTAGTTCTTATTGTGGTTGGCAAAGCCCAACACTTCGTGTGGCACGACGTGCCCGATGTTTACGACCAGGTCCCACGGCTCTTCGATGAGCGAGCGATTGAGCCACACCGGAATCGGCCAGTCGGCCACGCCGCCGCAGGCCTTCGAGACCTCCGCGGCCGAGACTTCGCCGACTTGCACGCAGCCCGCCCGCCAATCGTGCGGCGTCGATTCGCTCGTGCGGAATCGAGCTGAACATCCGCCGATTTTCTTCTTCGGTGTGCGGCACGTGCTGGCCCAAGGTGGGAATCACGCGGACGTCGGCCTCGGCGGCCAGCTCGCGATAGAGCATCTCGGTCAGTCGCCCCACGCCCGAATGGGCCCGCGTGATATCGGGCGGCAGCAGCAGCACGCGATGCGGCCGCGCGGCGATCCGCCGCCGCGCCTGGACCAGCGTCTCGTGCATGAGCGCTTCCAGCCGCGGCCAGCCAAGCTCCTCCGATCGTTCACTGATCCAGGGCATCTGGTCGTGCCTTGATTGAGTTTCGAAGTCTATCCTGTGGGCCGAAGGCCCAAGCTGATATCAGGATCAGGCAGGCGCTGGCCGCGATCGAGGTCAAAAAAACGAGTTGGCGCCCTTGCTTGTCTTTTTGTCGCTTGCACAGGGGGCAAGACAAGGATCGCGCACGCTGGCAGCAACTTTATGGGATCGTGACGCCTTTGGACAGGCCTTGGACCAAGGGGTCATTTCGCAGGCGGAATATCAGGCGGGATATATTGTCATGGTCTTGTTGTGGGAGGTGGTTCATGACCGGCCGACTTGTTGGGCCTGCCGAGCCCGTTGTTGGACTCGAGGGCACGTCAACCGCGGGGTCGCCAATGGACGCGCGAAAGCGGTCGATGATTACTCCAGTCCATACATACCGGCCAGCGGCACGGTCATGCCGCCCAGGGGCGTGCCGGTGCGGCCTTGCAGGAAGCGCGGTTGCACGGCCATCGTGGCGCCCACGTTGCCCTTGCTCGTGTCGACGTTCACGTTGAGCACCATCAGGAACGATTCGCCGATCCGCGTGATCGTGAAGTTCTGGCCGATGTTGCGGGCATTCTTGATGTCGAACGTGGTGCCGAAGGTGGACATCCACTTGGGGCTCATGCGGTAGCTGTAGCTGGTGACGACGACGTTGCTCGAAATCGGTCCTTCGAACGAGCGGAAGCCGAGATAGACGTTTCCGCGGGGGGGGCGGTTGACGAACATGCCGATCGAGGCGTATTGCGGCGCGTTGGTGAAGAAATCGAAGTAGCCGTCGGAGACGACCGTGGTGCGGTCGCCGACGTGCCAGCGAAAATCGTAGTCCAACAGGCCCAACGTGGCCCCGAAATTGTCGCGGCTGGCGTCGGGGAAGACGGTCACGTCGGTGTTGAACAGAATCCAGTCGACGATCCGCTGGCGGCCGATCGGGCCGCGCTTCGTTTGCCAGCGCTGGCGGAGGCCGAGCCGCACGGCGGTCAGGTCGTTGGCGATTTCGGTCGAGGGCGAGGCGACCCAATTCTGCAGGCCGCGGCGGATGGCGTAGAACCGCTCGTCGTACTGCGGCGGCACCGGCGGCGGCCCGCCGAAATCGGTAAACGCCAGCCAGCGGCGGTAGGCCTCGATGTCGTTGTCGTCGACCTGGTCGTACAGCGGCAGGTTCGTCACGTTGGTCGTGGCCTGCGAATAAAACGCATCGATGTCGAACACCATCTTGTGGGCGATGCCGTTGACGTTGAACAGCGTGCTTTGAATCGTCGGATCGACGGTCCAAATGGGCAGGCTGGCACGGAGGCCGAACGTGCCGTAGGCCCGCGACAGATCGCTGTTGTCGAGCACCTGTCCCCAGTGGGCTACTTCGCCGAGCACGTAGGGATCGAACTTGACGACGCTGGCCGCGAACGGCAGGTCGAGCTCCTGGCGCGTGGCCACGCGGTCGCCCTGGCGCGTCGTGCCGGCCGGCCCTTCCCAGGGGAGCGGCGCCCAGTTGAGCTGGTCGGTGGCCAGCGTGGGTTGCGTGGCCGACTTGAACTGCGCGTAGGCCAGGTTGGTGTGCTCGTACCAGGTGAGCCGGTCGCCCAACAGCGGCTGGCCCAGCCAGAAGTGGTCGACGCGCGGCAGCCAGTTGGTCTCGGTGAAGAACGGGTTGAGCCGCGCCGAGGCGAACCCGCTGAACGAGCTGTTGTCGAGGTACTTCTTGATTTCCAGGTCGGTGCTTTCGTCCTTGAGCTGGTCCCACTCGCGCTCGTAGTACTGCTCGAGGAAGTTGTTGTCGCTGATGTAGCCCAATTCGCCGGTGAGCTGCCAATCGTTGGGCAGCAGTTGGCGGTGCTGCGCCAGCAGCCGGCCGCGGAGGTGCTGGCGGTTGGGGTCGAAGGTGTTTTCGGGAATGAAGTCGCGCCGCAGGTAGCCGAGGTTGTCGAGGCCGTTGTCGTAGATGCCCCACATGTCGACGAAGCCGCTGGTCGAGGCGGGCACGCCCCACAGCGTCTGGCGCTCGTAGTTGAACGTGGCGCCGGTGGCCGGGCCGCGCTTACTGAGGTAGTCGGCGCTGAAGATCAGCTTCGTGCCCGGCGGCTTGTTGCGGATGCCAAGAAGCTGGTAGCCGTCCCAGTCGGTCATGATGCGGTTGCCGAACACGCGGTCGCTCGTGAAGCGGACCCCGTCGAGGTAGTAGTTCGGCTGCTCCATGTCGGTGGCGATCACCGGCCAGTAGAACACCGGCACCTGCTCGATGGCGATCACGTTGTTGCGGCTGGTGACCATCTTCTCGTGGTCGATGATCTGGGCCCCCGTCGGGTCGACGGCCGGGATGCCCGTGAGCGGGTCGATCCGCGGGTGCTGCACGTCCTCGTAGCTCATATCGCGGGCCCGCAGCTCGTAGCCGGGAACGCCGAAGCGGCTGGAGGTGAGCGAGGCATTCTGGGCCACGAAGCGGTCGCGGCCGACCTGCTGGACGACGTCGGCCTTCAAGGTCATCAGTCCTTCGAATTTCGGCACGGGCGTCTTCATTTCGACTGCCAGCACGATGCCGGTTTCGCGGCGGACATCGTAGTACATCCGCTGGGCGTAGATCGTGCGATCGCCCTGGCGGAAGACGACGTTGCCCTCCATGTAGATTTCCAGCGGGCGGTTCTTGTCCTGGAAGCTTTCGCCCTGGGCGCCCGGCTGCAACTGGCCTTCGGTCCAGATGACCAGGTTGTCGGTATCGACGTCGATCGAGCCGAGCTGGTCGACGCCATCGACGACGATGTTCAAGCCGCCCTGCAGCAGGGCGATGTATTCGTTCGTGGCGGGATTGCTGAACACGTCGCCGTCGGGGCTGACGGCGCTTCGCTTCTGCACGCGGATGCGGTACTGTCCCGGCGGCGGCGCGACCAGCGGAGCCGGCGCGGGAATCGGCTCGGCAAACTGCGCCGCGTCGGCCGTCAGCGCCGCCTTCGGCGCAGGATCGAAATTGGCCTGGGCATGCTCGTAGACCGGGGGCTTTTGGGGCGGCGGCGCTTCGAGCTGCATTTTCTGCACGTCGACCGGCGAAACCGAGTAGAAGCGGCCGAACCAGCTCTTGTCCTTGAGCGAAGCGGCGCCGCCGGCTTTGCCCGGCGCATCGCCCTGGCGGTAGTTGATGTCGACGTCGCCTTCGAGATAGGCGATCACCTTGTGGGGCGGCTCGCCGCGCTCGCCGCCGCGCTCGATCCACAGCACGGCGTCGCGGCTACGGGCGTACGTCAAACCCTGGTTGATCAAGCAGTTGCCGTGCAGCAGGTAGACGTCGTACACGCCTTCGACCCAATGGCTGCCGGCATCGGCCGCCACGACGATGCGATCGGAGAGCTTGCCGGCGGGCAGCTCGACTTGCGCGCGTGCCGCGGCGGCAAACAGCGAAGCGAAGAGGCAGGCGACGACCAGCGCGCGCGATGCGGCATCGCGGCGCAGGGAGCGAAGCGCGCAGGCAAGCGACGAGGCGTACTACCGCACCGTTTTTAGACAGAGTGGCGTCCCTAGTATGGGAGTCGTCGCCGGGCGAACCCAGAACGGGCCACGGGCGACCAATCGCAAAACGAAGTGACGAAAGTTCTTAAGGCCGAAATGAGCGGGCGGATTATAGGGGCGTGGTCACTGAAAGGTCAAGGCAGCTTGGCGTGTCGGTGCGGCTCGCTAAGTCGCGGCCGGCGGCGAAGTTGCGGCCCGTCTTGGACGTGCTAGCGAGACCGCCCCGTAAGCGGCCGCCAAGGCGATGACGCTTGATAGCGGTGCGCGCGTGCTCAAATCGGTCCACCAGAACGCATGCACCAGGGTGAAGGTGACGAGCAAAAGCGTGGCCCAAAGCCACGGTTCGCGCCACAGCCGGCGGCGCAAAAGCCAGAGGCCGACGGCCATCAGCGACAGTTCGAGCACGTACCAGATAGCTACGGCCCAGCGAAGCGAATGGCGGAAGCCGCCGCGAGCGACCGCTCCGCCGCGCTCGGTCTGCCACGGCAGCACGCCCCACAGGCGTTCGAGCCGCAGCAGACTGGCGTAAGCGAACATGGCCGGGTCGGTCGCGACGTCGATCCACGCTTCGGCATACGCTCGGTGATTCGCCTCAACTTCCTTGAACTTGATTCCATTGGGCACCGCCACCCAAAGTTGTCTCGCCTCCCATGACTTGCGAAATTCCGACGCGTCCCAACCCTGGCCAAGAGGGGCCGTGCGCAGGTGCTCGTAGTAGGTGGGGTTGTTACCCAGCAGCAATTCGAATCCGCGGTCGGTATTCGTGATCACGGGAAAGCCGAACACGAGTTGATTGCGGATGGCCCAGGGCGCGACGACGGCCGTCGCCGCGAGCATCGCCGGCAGCCAACGCCACGTGCGGCGCTGGCCACGCAAGCAAAACAAGGCCACGACGGCCACCACGGCCAGCCACGGCAGCAGATCGGCGTCGCACAGTACGCACGTTCCTCCGCAGATTCCAGCGATGATCGAGGCCCTAAGTGAATCGTCGCGCGCGGCCCGCGTCATCGCCAGCAGGGTGATCGTGACCAACAGCACGGTCAAGGTATCCGGCACCACGATCGCCGCCTGATGAATGAGGATGGGATCGAAGGCAACCAGGCCCGCCGCGAGGAGCGAACAGGCCGGCGGTAATTTCCACGACAAGCCCAGGCGCCACACGGCCACCACCGTGGCCATGTTCAGCACGACGTGCAGAAAGCCGAGGCTGGCTGCGATCGACTGCGGCAACTGCGAGAAGAAGGACCCGGCCAAAAGCAGCGGATACAGCGGCGATCGCGAGGCAGTGCGCGCCGTTCCGCTCCCAAAAGGCCCGGAGTGATATATACCAAAGGAGCCGTTCTGGTAAATATCCCAGGCGACGCGGAGATAGGACTGTGGATCGGCCTCCAACGACTGCGAAAGGACGATCATCGCCCGGCCGCGCACGAACAGCGCCAGGCACAACAGTAACAACAGGGCCCAGCGGGGCGGCCGCGAACGGATCAGCCGATCGTAGCGCTGGCGGGCCGTCAGCGGCGGCGGAACGATCGCCGTGCCTTCGGGGTCGAAGGGTGTTCTGCGAGCGCGCGTTTCGCCGGCGGAAGTCATCGATGATTCGTGCGGCCAGTGCAGCGACTATTGGTGCAACGAGTACAACAGCACGTTGAGCCCGATGCGGGCGGCGTCCTTGCGCGTGTAGCCTTCGCATTCGAGCGATTCGTGATTTTCGAGCGCGCAACTGATGTCGAAGGGCGAAAAGATCACGGCGTAGCGATCGCCCAGCTTGACGCCTTCCAGGTACGGCTCGCCCTCGCGGACCTGCGAGCGCAGCGGGCCGTTGTCGGCGGCGCGGCTCGGCTCGCGGCGGGCGACGCTCGACAGGTCGTTGCCGCCGAACTGCGTAGTGAACAGCGGATGATTCGTGGGAATCCGCTCCAGCTTCTGCTCGGGAAGCACGGCCGCCATTTCGCGGGCAAAAGCCTCGTTGAAGTCGCGGCTCGAGCAGATCGCGTCGGCGAACAGCATGCCGCCGCGCTCGAGGTAGGTGCGCAACTGCTTGCGCTCCTGCGGCGTGAGGCGGAAGTTGTGCCGCCCGTGCATGAACACCAGGTGATAGTGGAACAGCTTGGGGTCGGAGATGGCCAGCTCGCGCGGCTCGGTGTCGACCCGCACGCTCAGCTTCTCGCCGGCCAGCCGCAGCAGGTTCGGCAAGGCCGCCGGCGCGGCGCTGCAGCCGCCGGGATGCAGCAGGCGGGCGACGTACAGCTTGCCGCGGTCGAAGTCGTCTTTGGGCGCCTGGGCTTCGGCGGTGACGAAGTTCTCGAACTTGTATTTCAGCTCGCGATTGGTGGCATAGGCCAGCACGTTGGCCCCGATCGCGCACTCGGCGGCCACCTCGGCCTCGATGTGCGCGGGCAGTTGAGCCTTGCGGCCCGGGCGGGCCAGCTCCCAGTAGCACGACAGGTCTTCGGGGCAGTAGATGACGCTGGTGCGGCAGCCGATGTCGATGCCCCAGAGCGGCCGCATGTACTGCGGGTCGACTGTCTCCTCGGCATGCCATACGGCGTGCTCGGGGGGCAGCAGCCGCAGCTTGTACTCGGGCTCGGGAAAGATTTCGTCCATCAGCTTGCGAAAGCCGGCGTCGAACTCGGCGCCGCCGCAGCAGGCCTCGGCAAAAATGAACCCGCCACGGTCGACATAGTCGCGCAGCCGCTGTTTCTCCTCGGCCGTGAAGAGGGGCGCCTGGCGGCCGTTGAAGAACAACACGGGCGACTGCAGCAAGTCTTCGACGCTGGCCGCGGCCGGGTCGATCACTTGCCAGGTCAAGTCGCGATGCCACAGCCTTTCGACGTAGCTGGTGAGGTTGGCCAGGTCGCTGCGGTGGTGGTTCCAGTCGTCGTCGGGGCCGTGCTTCAACTTGGCGACCAGGATCGGGCGGCGGCCCTTGGCCATGAACAGCAGGCCGAAGCTGGTGCCGATGTAGGGGTTCTTCTCGGCGTGCCCCGCGCCGACCCACAAGCCCGAGAGCGGGTCCTGGCTGCGGATGAGGGAATCGACGCCTTCGCGATACCAGTCGTGTCGGCCGATGAAGCGGCGGGCCGTCATGCGGCCGGCGCGTTCAACGCCGTAGAGGTAGTAGAGCAGGTTGCCCTGCATGCCGCGGGGGGTGCCGCCGCCGGGATTGACGTGGACCGAGAAGTTGCGATCGAGCCAGCGCAGTCCGTTTTCGACCGCCTGGTTCGAATCCTGTCGGCCGCAGCAATTGACGTGGTCGCCGACGATCTCCACGTCGCCGCGATTGAGCTCTCCGGCGGCGATGATCACGGAGGTGATTCCGGCGCAGGTCATGCTGCCGGTGCCGGCCTTGCCGAGATAGCCCCACGAGCCGTCGAAGTTTTGCCGCCGCTGCCAGTATTGCAGGGCCATCTGCCAGGTCTTGTCGCTCACTTTGACGCCGGCCCGCTCGGCTTCGTAGAGGGCCAGCACCGCGAACTGGCTGTTCGATTCGTCGGCCGTGCCGGCGGCGGGCAGCGGGTAGTACCAGCCGCCCTTGCCGTCGCCGTGCGTGACCTGCGTCTTTTCGAGCCAGCGGGCCAGTTGGCGGATCAACAGCAGATCGCGCTTCGGCTCGGCGGCGCAAAAGACCATCAGCTCGAGCGACGCCACGTAGGTCTGCGTGGGCGTCAGCTTGCGCAAATAGCCGAGCGATTTCTGGATGACCGGGTCGCTCGGCTCGACGCCGGCATTCAAGAGCGCCAGCGTGCACAGCGCCGTGACGCCCCCTTCGAAGCCGGGATGGTCGGTCCAGGTGCCGTTGTGGTCCTGGTTGCGCTTGAGAAAGGCGATGGCCTTGTCGATCGATTCGACGACCTGCTCGGGCGCGACATCAGCCGCCGCTCGGCCGGCGGCCGCGACGAGCGCCAGCGCGGCCAGAAAGGTGACGGCTATTCGCGGCATTCCCCAACACTTTCGCGCAAGTGCATCCGGCGGAGATCGATTTAACCATTTTAGACGATGGGAGTTAGGCGGGCAAATGCGATCGGGATCATCTGTGTGCGGACGGCCCATTTTTGCAGATTGAAATCGGCCACCTGGGCCGCTAGATTCACGTTCACTCAGCGAGGCCATTGCTGGGTACGGCCGCCGGAGCGGCCGTGGGTATCTGAAGAGCTCGAGCTGACAGCGAGTATCCAGAAGGGCCCGTAGCCGGAGTGGCGCTTTCCATAGCGCCGCCGGGTGCGGGCCCTTTTTTGTTGGCCGCGTTTCAATCGGAGAGATTGCATGGACGGCAATTTCAGCAAGGCACTGGCGGAGGGAGCCGCCGGCTCGCAGCCGAGCGAGGCCTGGCTGGTTGCGCAGCAGTTGCTCGGCAAGCCGATTCCCAATCCCGCGGCGGCCGCAGCCGAGGCGCGGCGCCAGCGCGAACAACTGGAGTGGCTAGCGCAGATTTCCACACGGCACGAAGCCGAGCTGCGCCGCCTGCGAAGTGAGGAAGCCGAAGCGCGGCGCAAGCGCGAGCAGTTGGAATGGCTGGCGCAGATCTCGACGCGTCACGAGCGCGAGCTGCGCAACCTGCAGCGCGCCGAGGCCGACGCCCGCGAGGCAGCCGCCCGCTCGCAGGCCTTCCTGGAAAGTTGGAACGTGCAGGAAGCGGAGTGGGACCCGGCCAAACACCGCGCGGAGCGTTCGCCCAAAACCCCGGTTGGTTCTCGCCGACGGGCGGGGCAGGGGGCGGAGGGTCGGCGGCAGGCGGTGGCGCTCTGCGCGCGGCTAGTTCCGGTGACGGAGCCAAACTGTTTGCCGTCGGTCGGGCAACCTCGGGCAACACCGTGCCCACGGTTGCCCTGCGTGCCGGACGAAGAAACTACTCCATCGTCGATCGCAACCGAGATATCGCCAATCTCGCGGGCGTGATGACGCCGGGGATGGTCAGGTCAAGCCGACTGGCCATTGACCTGGATTCGGCGCTGCGATTGCCGGACGAAGTGATCCGTGCTGCGGCGGCGGGGCTGGTCACCGGATCGAAAGCCCTCGTCAACGGTTCGGCGACGGCCGTCAAGAACGTGGCCACGCTGGGCTTCATGCCCGGCCAACTGGAGTTGATCGGCGTCACCGAGGAAGACCGAGCCCGCGGATACGACACGGCGGTTGCGATCAGCACGGCTAGCGGCGAGGTGCTAATCGCGGTCGGGACCGGCGGGATCACCTCGGCCCTGAGTAAAGGTGGCACGATTGCCCGAGCCGCCAGCGGCGCCCTTGTGGCGTTCGATGCCGCGGGAAACGCAGTCGGCGTGATGCAAGGAGCGATTGATGCTGCCACGAATGGTGTAACGCTCAATAACGGTGCGCAGATCGCGGGCGGGCTGTTGGGTCTCGCCGCAAACTATGATGCCGCTCGGAAGCTCGGGAAAAGCATATCGCCGCCGTCGGCGCCCGCAGAGGGTCCTCCTGCAAACAAACAGCTGCCGACCGAGGTCCCGGGCCCAAAGCCTAAGCCCCATGCGAAGGCAGCGACTCCAAGCTCCGAGTTTGTGGTCGCGAAACATGGAGACATGCCGACTCCACGCCCTGGCAAAAACTCACATCACGGAGTGATGTCGGAATGGATGAAGCGGCATTTCCCCGGCTACAACGCCGGCAAGGCCCCTGCCATACTAATGCCGGAAAACAACCATCGTGCTACATTCGGAGTCTATCTTAGGTGGCGAGCTCGAATGAAGCAATTTTTTTGGGGGGCAAATTCGACTGGAGCAAGATTACCGAGGAACAGATGCGAAGCCTTTCTGAAGAAATGTTCGATGCTTCACGAGTGCCGGAAGACGTTCGACAGGAATACTGGAAAGAGTTCGAGAAAATGAAGGCGGTAATGCGACGTCTGCCGAGAGACCAATGAAAGGCGAAAAGGACCATGAGCAGCCGCGACCAAATCTTGAATGACGACGCCATGCAGGGATTGTATGGTCCGTTCTATACCAACGGTGCCAATCTCCAACTGGATAGGACGAAGGTGCCCGACAGCGTCTGGCCCCAGTTGCCGTACGCCGAATTCTGGGGAATCGCAGACGACTGGACGAGAGAAAGCCTGGTCAAAGCGGCGCCTCCCGAGGTGCAACGCAATCTGAAGCATGCAGTTACCACCTTCGAGGATGCCTTGGAGGAATGGCTCCTGGGCCCCGAAGCCGACCGCCGGAATCCAAGCGACGAGTACGTCGCGTTCGCTGCCATGATCATGGCGGCTGACTCTATTTGAATCGCGTCAATTGCTGCACGGGTCGCATCGTGCCGGTTGGACGCCGCTGGACAGCAGTCAAAACCAATTGGGTTGACCGTGATGTCCGATATCCTGACCACCCTTTGGCAGCGTGTATGCTGGGACGGCAGCGGCCCTCACACTTGCCTCGCCATGCCGTACGTCGGCGATTTCATACCTCCGCGCAATCGAAGCAGCGGGCGGAAAAATCACGAGTCCCACGACAGCCGTCTTTCCGAGGTAATCCGATGTTTTCGTTTGACGAGCCGCTGCTCAAGCTGCACCTCGACGGCTTGCCGCCTTAGGCACGCGTCGCATGTGCGGCAAGTTGCACGCAACGGCTACGCAGTGCCTGCCACGTCTTCGCTGCCGACGTTGGACGCCCTCAAACGGCGGACCATTTTGACGGCGTGCTGGGCTATGTCTGGGCCCACGTTTTAGTGAAACCCGATCTCAACACGCTGCAGCGGCTGCTCAGTGACGTCATGGCGTCGATCCCGGACGAGGACGCGCCCCGATGGGTGCAGACGACGCCGTATGGCGACGACGCGCTGTCGGCACTGGCATATACGCTGACCTGTCTGAAGTCGGGAGATTCTCAAGACGCCGCTTGGACCGCGAGGCGCTTGTACGATGCACTCGACTGTTACCTCGTCAATCGAGACGATCTCTCCCCCAGCCATCCCGATGAAGCGGAACGCGTCGCGGGCGATCCACTTGTCCAGGCGGAGCTCGAACGACAAGTCCGCGACCTGGCCGAACTGGACGAGGCCGCCAATCCTCTTTCGCAACCACTTCTCGATAGACTTCGACGCCGCAGCCTCGCTGCGCAGGCGATTCCGCTGTCAGGCAGTGAGGCATCGGGACATTGAAATGAGGTGGGAGCCAAACCTTTGGGGCTGTCAGGTCGCGGTTCCGGTCTTTCTTGATACGGCTCGCCGCTGCTCACCCCCACCTTTGCCCCGCCGCCGCGGCGTGTTAGGCTGATAGATTGCGTCACTGTTCATTCTCCTCCGCTTGAGCAACCGAATGGCTGGCGGTACGCAATCGATCGGGGCTCGCGCCCGGCGACGATCTGGCCGACGGCGAGATGATCCGCATTCGCGGGGCCCGCGTTCATAACCTCAAGAACGTCGACCTCGACCTCCCCCGCGACCGGATGATCGTCATCACCGGGCCCAGCGGGTCGGGCAAAAGCTCGCTGGCCTTCGACACCCTGTTTGCCGAGGGGCAGCGGCAATACATCGAAAGCCTGTCGGTCTACGCCCGGCAATTCCTGCACCAGATGGAACGGCCCGACGTCGACTTGATCGACGGGCTGGAGCCGACGATCTCGATCGATCAGCGGGCGGGCAGCCAGAACCCGCGGAGCACGGTGGCCACGGTCACGGAGATTTACGACCACTTGCGGCTGCTGTTCGCGCGGCTGGGCGAGCCGGCGTGTCATCAGTGCGGCGCGGCGATCCGGCAGCAGGCGGCCGAGCAAATCATCGACGACCTGGCCGAGCTGCCCGCGGGCACGAAGCTGATCGTGATGGCCCCGCTGGTCCGCGGCCGCAAGGGACAGCACAAAGAGGTGCTGGCCGCCGTGCGCAAGGCGGGCTTCGTCCGGGTGCGCGTCGATGGCGAGCTGTTGGATCTCGACCAGGTGGGCGAGCTGGCCCCGCGCAAGAATCACCAGATCGAAGCGGTCGTCGACCGGATCGTCATTCGCGAAGGCACGCGGCCGCGACTGGCCGAGTCGGTGCGGCTGGCGCTGTCGCACGGCGAAGGCGCGGTGGTCGCATGTTATTTGGAGCCGAACGGCAACGGCAACGGCGCCGATGGGAATGGCGGCAAGACGAATGGCGGCCGTGCCGGCGGCGCCGCCAACGGCAATGGCAATGGCAATGGCAACGCGAAGGGGAAGTCGTCGGACGGCCAGGCCCCGGCGGCCAAACCGTGGCACGAGCAACTTTACAGCACGCTGTACGCCTGTCCGCACTGCAAGATCAGCTTCGAAGAGCTCGAACCGCGCACGTTCAGTTTCAACAGTCCTTACGGCGCCTGCCCGACGTGCGAGGGGCTGGGCGCTCGCGAGCAGTTCGACCCCGAGCTGGTGATGCCCGACGACAGCCTGTCGCTGGCCGACGGGGCGGTGGCGGGGTGGAAGAATGCCACGCCGGCCGAAACGCGCCGCCACCGCACGCAGTTGCGAGCGTTCACGGCTTCGGCCGGCTTCGACTGGAAGACGCCCATCAACCAGCTCAAGCCAAAAGCACGCGAACAACTGGTGCACGGCGACGGCCGCGGGTTCGTGGGCTTGTTGAACCTGCTGGAGCAGGAGTTCGTCACTACGATGCAGCCGGCCCGGCGGGCGAAGCTCGAAGCGCTGCGCGGCGTGGTGGTGTGCAAGGATTGCGGCGGGGCGCGGCTCAAGCCCGAGGCCCGTAGCTGCCGCTTTCATGGCCTGGCGATTCACGAAGTCACGGCGATGAGCGTCAGCCAGGCCCGCGGTTGGTTGGCGTCGTTGAAATTGGCGGCCAAGGACGAGCCGATCGGGCGGCCGGTTCTTCAGGAAATCGACAAGCGGCTCGACTTTCTGGAACGGGTGGGCGTCGAATACCTGACGCTCGACCGCCCGGCCGACACGCTCAGCGGCGGCGAGCTGCAGCGCGTGCGGCTGGCCACCGGCATTGGCTCGGGGCTGGTCGGCGTGTGCTACATTCTCGACGAGCCGTCGATCGGCTTGCACCAGCGCGACAACCAGCGGCTGATCGACGCGCTGCGCCGCTTGCAGGAGCAGGGTAACACGGTGCTGGTGGTCGAGCACGATGAAGCGATCATGCGCGCCGCCGACCACCTGGTCGACATCGGGCCCGGCGCGGGCCTGCACGGCGGCGAGATCGTGGCCGAAGGCACGCCGGCGGAAGTGGCCGCCAACAGCGACTCGGTGACCGGCCGCTACTTGAGCGGCGAGCTGTCGATTCCGCTGCCCGAGAAGAGACGGCGCGTCGCCAAGACGCGGTCGCTGGTGATCGAGGGCGTCACGACCAACAACCTCAAGAGCGTCGAGGCGCGGGTGCCGCTGTCGGCGCTGGTTTGCGTGACCGGCGTGAGCGGATCGGGCAAGAGCTCGCTGGTCAACGAGACGCTGGCCAAGGCCCTGGCGCGGCGGCTGGGCACCCCCGGGCCGAAGCCGGGCCCGCACACCAGCCTGGCGCGGGGTCAGCCAGGTCGACAAGCTGATCCAGATCGACCAGACGGCCATCGGCCGCACCCCGCGCAGCAATCCCGCCACGTACTCGGGCGTGTTCGACGAAGTGCGCCGCGTGTTTGCCGGCACGCGCGAATCGCGGCAGCGCGGATACAAGAGCGGGCGCTTCAGCTTCAACGTCAAAGGCGGCCGCTGCGAAGAGTGCCAGGGCCAGGGCATCCAGCGGATCGAAATGAACTTCCTGCCCGACCTGCTCGTCACCTGCCCGGCCTGCCAGGGTGCCCGCTTCAATCGCCAGACGTTGGAAGTTCGCTACCGCGGGCTGTCGATCGCCGACGTGTTGAACCTGCGGATCGACGAGGCGGTCGACTTTTTTCAGAACTTCCCACAGATCGTCCGCCTGCTGGCCAGCCTGCAGGAAGTCGGCCTGGGCTATCTGACGCTGGGCCAGTCCTCGACGACGCTATCGGGCGGCGAGGCGCAGCGCGTCAAGCTGGCCACGGAGCTGGCCCGCGTCGACACGGGCAACACGCTCTATATCCTCGACGAGCCGACGACGGGCCTACACTTCGACGACATCAAGAAGCTGTTGGGCGTGCTCAACCGGCTGGTCGACCTGGGCAACACGGTGCTAGTGATCGAGCACAATCTGGACGTGATCAAGAGCGCCGACTGGCTGATCGACCTGGGCCCCGAAGGCGGCGCCGCCGGCGGCCAGATCATCGCCAACGGCACGCCGGAAGAAGTGGCGGCGATGGATGACAACGCCACGGGGCGATTTCTCAAGCCGTTGCTGGTGCACCGATAGTCGAGCGCTTTTGCCGGCGCGGCGCCTACGGGGCTAATCAGGCTTGTCATCAAGCGGCGCGGCCGGGTCCGCGGGCTTGCTGTCGAAGAGTGGAAGCACGTAGCGCGCGATTGCGCAGGCGATGAGCACCACAAGGCTGCGGGGCACGACGATGGCCATATTGATCGCCGCACCGGTCCACTCTTTCCTCGCGGCTGCGGCCTGCGAATCGGAGTAGCCCCAATAAAAGTTCACCCCCAGTGCCAGCGTCGAGATGATGAAGAACCACACGCCCCGGCGGCGACTGCCGGTTCGCTTCGCCAGTCCCCAAGCCATCGCGGCGACCAGCACGAACGGTAGCGCGAGCGATGTGTAGAAGAGGGCCGTCTTCACGGTTTCCTGCACCGGCCCGTGCATCGCGCCGGTCAGCCATACCACGCCGCCCAGCATCAGCCCGATGATCGTGACCACGAGCATCAATCGACCGAGAGTGAATTGCGACTTGTCCATCGCCCTTTTCCTGGCCGCGATTTTTTCAGCGAACGACGAGTTAGTAGCTGCCTGCCAAAGGACCGTCACGCAATCTGCTTGACAGAAACGCATCAAAGTTCGATAATGCGTTCCGCTCGCGCGGCCTCGATGCATCGCGTCATCTTCTAGGAGGGCTTGGCGATGTTGACTTTGCTGGGACGACGGCGGCGGTTCTGCGATGGCGTCTCGCGTCGCGATTTCCTCAGGGTCGGGGCCCTCACGGTCGGCGGGCTGTCACTGGCCGACATGCTCAGACTAAAGGCCCAGGCCGCGGGCTCGCCCACGCCGGGCAAGAGCGTGATCATGGTCTTCCTGCACGGCGGGCCCACGCACCTCGATACCTACGACATGAAGCCTCAGGCGCCGGTCGAATTCCGCGGGGAATTCCGGCCGATTCGCTCCAACGTCCCCGGCATGAACGTCTGCGAGCTGATGCCGCGGCAGGCCCAGATGATGGACAAGCTGGCCGTGCTGCGCGGGCTGCACTTCGTCGAAGAGCACAGTGCCCATTCGCTGTGGACCGGCTACCCCGAGCGGATCAACCGCCCGGCGTTCGGCTCGGTGGTCAGCTATTTGAAGGGGAAACAGGACGGGCTGCCGCCGTACGTCAGCCTGATGAACCAGCCGCTGTCGGAAGATCCGGCTTACTGCGGCACGGCCCATCGGCCGTTCGTGCCTACCGGGCCGGGGCTGGAGAATTTGGGGCTGGTGGCCGGCGTTTCGCTCGACCGGCTGGCCGGCCGCAAGCAACTGCTGACGCACCTGGACACGATCCGCCGCGACATCGACTATCGCGGGGCCCTGGCCGGGGTCGACGCCTACACCGTGCGGGCCTTGGACATGGTGGCCTCGACCAAGACACGCGAAGCATTCGACGTCACGCGCGAAAGCCAGGCCGTGCGCGACAAGTACGGCAAGGCGAACGAAGATTTCCTGCGGGCCCGGCGGCTGGTCGAGAGTGGCATCTCGGTCGTGACGCTGGTCGTGGGAGGCTGGGACACGCACGGCGACAATTTCAACGCCATGCGCCGCATGCTGCCCAATTTGGATCAGGGCGTTAGCGCCCTGGTGGGCGACCTGCACGAGCGGGGGCTGAACCGCGACACGGCGGTGGTGGTGTGGGGCGAGTTCGGCCGCACGCCGCGCGTGAACCCCGCGGCGGGCCGCGATCACTGGCCGCGAGCCGGCTTCGCCCTGCTGGCCGGCAGCCACTTCAACACCGGCCAGACCATCGGCGAAACCGATGCCAGGGGCGAAGAGCCCAAGGGCCTGTCGATGACTTCGAGCCACGTGCTGACGAGTTTGTATCAGCACCTGGGTATCAACCCCGGCTCGACGATCCCCGACAACAACGGCCGGCCGATGTATCTGCTCGAAGAGCGCGACGCGGTGCCAGGGTTGGTGTAGGGGCGAGTTTTCAGTCCGCTCATTCCGCGACAGCGACTTCGGCAACCAAGGCTCGCGATCGAAGAGAACGGGTACCAGGGCCGATGGCCCTGGCTGGGCCGTTGGCCGACTGTCGAAAGTGAAGCTGACGGCGCACGCGATAGCTTCTCTACAACGTCCACCCCTTGCGGTACTCCGTGTGAATGAACTCGTTCACATCGGGGGCGTTGGTGACCTTCAAGTTTGGGCTGTCCCACAGCAGCCGCTTGCCGGGGGCGCGCATCGCCAGTACGCCGACTAACGCCGTCTCGGTGAGCGGGCCGGCGTAGTCGAAGTTGGAGACGGGCTTCGGGCCGCCTTTGCAGGCGGCTAGCCACTCTTCGTAGTGGCCGATCGAGCGAGGCATCGTCTTGGGCACTTGCTTGGCCTGCTCGTGCAAGGCCGTCGGCAGCAGCTCGGGCATGCCGCCGTGCGAGCCGTGGAACATCTTGCCTTTCGAGCCGACGTACAGCACGCCGTTGTCGGGCAGGCGGCGGCCCGCGGGCATTTCGGCGGGCGTCGGCGGCATCAGTCCGCCCTCGTACCAGGTCATGTGCACCGGCGGCAGCGCGCTGCGCGGGGAAGTCGTAGCTGATGATCGAGGCAATCGGGTAGGTTTCGAAGTTCGGCTTGTTGTCGGCCAGGAAGGAGCCGTCGAGCGTGCAAGTGGCTTCCACGGCCGTCGGCGGGCCAAGTTCCAGGGCCCACACCGGATGGTCGATGATGTGGCAGCCCATGTCGCCCATCGCGCCGGTGCCGAAATTGCGCCAGCCGCGCCAACTGACGGGGCAATAGGCCGGATGATAGGGGCGCTCGTGGATCGGGCCGAGCCACAGGTTCCAATCCAAGGTGGAGGGCACGGGCAGCGTGTCGGTGGGGCGGCCGATGCCTTGCTTCCAGAGCCGGCCGGCGCGGTCGCTCCACACGTGCACCTCGCGCACTTCGCCGATGATGCCGGCGGCGATCCATTCGTTCGTGAGCCGGGCGCCTTCGCTGGCGTGGCCCTGGTTGCCCATCTGCGTTGCAATGCCGGCGGCATGGGCGGCCTTGGTCAGCTCGCGGCATTCGTGGAGCGTGTGCGTGAGCGGCTTCTGGCAATAGACGTGCTTGCCGGCGCGGATGGCGGCCATGGCGGCCACGGCATGGATGTGGTCGGGCGTGCCGACGCTGACCGCGTCGATGTGATTGGCCTCCTTGTCGAGCATGACGCGGAAGTCTTTGTAGCGCCGGGCCTGGGGGAAATTGTGAAACGAGCCGGCAGCCCGCTGTTCGTCGACGTCGCAGAGGGCGACGATGTTGGCGCCGTTCTTGGCGTGGGTGGCGATGTCGCCGCCGCCCATGCCGCCGGCGCCGATGCCGGCCAGGTTGACACGCTCGCTGGGCGGAACGAAGCCGGCCCCGCCGAGCACGTGCCGCGGCACGATCAACAGGCCCAGGCCGGCACCTGCCGTGACGCCAAGAAAATTCCGCCGTGAGCGTCGCTGCCCGGCGGTTTTCCCGCTGCGTTGTCTGGACATAGTGGTTCGTCTCCTGTTCGATGTCGCGTTGTGTACCGCTGGCTTGGCCAGTGCAATACGGCTAATGCATCTTCGGGCACTGGCAGAGCCAGTGGCACACGCGAAACGACCGCTTCCGCGAATCCACGTGAGCGATTCCCCGTGCGTTACGGCACATATCCTAACCGCTCTTCCAGCCGCTGGCGCACCTGCGGCCATTCGTCGGCCACGATGCTGTACATGACCGTGTCGCGGATGTAGCCGTCGGGGCAGATCATGTGTTTGCGCAACACCCCTTCGCGCACGGCGCCGAGTTTGGCGATCGCGCCTTGGCTTTGCACGTTTCGCAGGTCGGTTTTCAGTTGCACGCGGATGGCATTCTGGTCTTCAAAGGCGTGGCGCAAGAGCAGGTATTTGCACTCGGGGTTGATGGCCGTGCCTTGATACGGTTTTGCCAGCCAGGTGAAACCGATTTCGAGTGCCCGGTCCCGCGGGCGGATGTCGAGGTACGACGTCACGCCGACCGCCCCGCCTTGCTGGCGGGCGACGATCGCGAACGGACAAAAGCCGGGCAAGCGCCCCAGGTGCTCGATCAAGGCCCGAAAGCCGTCGGGCGTGAAGCTCGGCGGCGGAAAGTGGTAGGTGAACAGGTCGGGGGTGGAAACGGCGGCCAGTGACTCGGCGTGCGCGGCGGCCAGCGGTTCGAGCTGAGCCGAGCGGCCGGTGAGCGTCAAGGGTTTAATCTCCATCGGTCGGCCCGCCTCGCCGGGTGAACGATTACGGCTCAAAACCGCGACTCTGGCTCGCCAAGAACGCGGTCTATGCTACAAAAGGGTGCGCCAGGCGGCAGTGTACCCGAACGAATCAGCGGGTGGCAAAGGAGGCCGAAGGCGCGAGGCCGGAGGCCGGAGGAAAATGAAGCCGGAGAGACGGAGAGATAGAGAGGCGGTAGCTGGCGGGCGGCCAGGAACGAGCTTTGACGAGTCGGCGTGTCCACAATCCAATCCTGTTTAGAGGTGCTGGGTCATGAATGCGAAAATGCAACGGCTGCTGCTGCTCGTGGCGATCGGGCTGGGGATCGCCGTCGTGGCGGGCCTGGTGTGCGCGGGCGATGACAAAGACGACGCCCCAAAAGCTGCCGACCCGTTCGCCGGCAAGATCATGCTGGTGCACCTGGATGCCGAAATGGAAGTGCTGACTGGCATTTTGACCGGCCTGGAGATCAAGGAGGTCCACGGCCGCAAGTTCCTGGTCGGCGTGGGCGTGCCGACCGGACAGCCGGCAGACTGGTGGGCCGGCCGCAAGGTGTTCGTCTCCTGGGAAAAGGTGACCGGCTACCTGCTGTTGTCGAAAGAAGAGTTCGAGGAGTATCTCGACTCGCTCAAGGACCGGGATGCGGCCGCTTGAGGCGCGGCACGCAGACGCACGGCAATGAAGATGATGAGTGCCGGCTGTTTGGCACTTCCAAAAGCAGCCCTGCTAGGCGAGCCGGCAGTGGTGCCCGGGATGGCGAAAGAGCACTGTTTGTCAAGCGGGCCAGCCACGAGTGGCACCGAACGTCGTCAACCGTGAAATTCTAGGGTGGCACTGGCATCTTGCCAGTGCAGCGCATGCCATGGCCCCGCCTTGCACTGGCGAGACGCCAGTGCCACCGATAAACGCGAGGCAAGCAAAGGTTGACCGCGTCGAGTGCCATCTGGGCGGACAATTTGCAGCGGTGATGGCGGTCGCGGCCTGGGGGGCCGCGGGCGGCGGTTGACCCCTGCGCGGGCGGAGCTTAAATTGGAAGCTGGGCCTAGGTTGCGCTACGCGGCTAGTGCGTCGCGCTAGGGCCTGCGACGGAACAGCTTACGACCCACCTCGCTCGATTTCGCTTTCATGCTTGCCAAGCGCGTCATTCCCTGCCTCGACGTCGACCGGGGACGGGTAGTCAAAGGCACGAACTTCGTCAATCTGCGCGACGCCGGCGACCCGGTGGCCGTGGCGGCGCGCTATGAGGCCGAAGGGGCCGACGAGCTGGTTTTTCTGGACATCACGGCCAGCCACGAGGGGCGCGACATCATGCTCGACGTGGTGCGCCGCACGGCCGAGATGGTGTTCATGCCGCTGTGCGTCGGCGGGGGGATTCGCACGCTGGAGGACATCCGCGACCTGCTGTTGGCCGGCAGCGACAAGGTATCGATCAACACGGCCGCCTCGAGCAACCCCGAGTTCGTCCGCGAGGCGGCCCGGCGGTTCGGCAGCCAGTGCATCGTGGTCAATATCGACCCCAAGCGCATGCCTGCGCGACGGCCGCGAGTTCTGGGAAGTGCACACGCACGGCGGGCGGCGGCCGACGGGACTGGAGGCCGTGGCCTGGGCCCGCGAGGTCGAGCGGCTGGGGGCTGGCGAGATCGTGTTGACGAGCATGGACGCCGACGGGACGAAGAACGGTTACGACCTGGAGATTACCCGCGCGGTGAGCGAGGCGGTGACGATACCGGTGGTGGCTAGCGGCGGGGCCGGCAAGCCAGAGCACCTTGCCGACGCGATCCAGCTGGGCAAGGCTGACGCGGCGCTGGCGGCCAGCATTTTTCATTTTGGCGAGTTTTCGATCCGGGAGACGAAGCGCGTGATGCGCGAGCGAGGCATTCCGGTCCGCGAGGCAGCGTACGCGCGATCGCGCCGATTTACAGGAACAAGAAAGTTCGACGAGGAGAGGCCTGATGGCTAGCACGATCGATCCCAAGGTTCAGCAGAAACCGTCGGGTCGCCAGAAAAAAGAGCTGGAAGTCGACAAGCTGTTCGCGGCGCTGGTGAAGCTGGAAGGGAGCGACCTGCACCTGAAGGTCGACTGCCCACCGCACGTGCGCGTCAAGGGGAGCCTGCGGCCCTTGAACCGCGGGCCGATCGACGACGACGAGATGGAGCGGCTGTTGTTGCCGATGCTCGACGAGCGCAACCGCAAGATCTTCGACGAGACCGGCGGGGCCGACTTCGCCCACGGCATCGAAGTCGACGGCGTGCGCTGGCGATTCCGCGTCAACATGCTCAAGCAAATGGGGCACATGGGACTGGTCGCCCGGCGGGTGAGCAACTGGGTTCCGGATTTCGAGGGCTTGTTCCTGCCGCCGCAAATGGTCGATCTGTGCAAGTTCGACCAGGGGATGGTGTTGTTGGCCGGCGTCACCGGGTCGGGCAAAACGACGACGATCGCTTCGATGCTCAACTGGATCAACGGCCAGTATCGCAAGCACATCCTGACGCTCGAAGACCCGATCGAATTCATCTACACCGAAGACAAGTGCCTGATCAACCAGCGGGAGATCGGGCTGGACGTGATCGATTTCGAGGTCGCCATGAAGCACGCGGTGCGCGAAGATCCCGACGTGATGCTGGTGGGCGAAATGCGCGATCGCGAGACGTTCATGACGGCCATTCACGCGGCCGAGACGGGCCACCTGGTATTCGGCACGATCCACGCCTCGAGCGCGGCCACGACGATCGGCCGTATCCTCGACTTGTTCCCGGCCGACATGCACCCGGCCTTGCACAGCGCGATCGCCTTCAACATGCGGGGCATCGTGGCGCAGAAACTGCTGCCCTCGATCAAGCCGGGTGTGAGCCGCGTGCCGACGGTCGAGATCATGATGTTCACGCCCACGGTGCGCAAGCTGATCCTGGAAGAGAAGGACGACAAGCTGCCCGACGCGATTCGCATGTCGGCGCGCGAGGGAATGCAAGATTTCACGATGAGCTTGACCGACCTGGTGAACCGCGACCTGATCGACCGCGCGGTGGCCTTGGAAGTGGCTCCGAACACCGAAGCGCTGAAGATGGCGCTTAAGGGCATCGCCGTTTCGACCCCCGGAATTCTGTGATGCTGCGGTTCTTGTTGGCGCTGGTGATCGCGGCGGCGATGGTGGCCGGCGACGCGCACGTGGTGTTGGCGGCCGGAAATGTCAGCGCGTGGCCCTCGCTGGGCACGGACTTCAGCCGCGGCAGCGGTTTCTACTTCAGCATCTGGAAGATCCTGGCCGCGTGGCTGATCTTCCTATGCTGGGTTCGCACGACCGATTGGGTGAGCCAGGACACGCAGGCGCTGAAGCTCCGCTGGGGCTTGTGGAACGCGATCGTGTTCTTCGTGTTCTTCTTCGGCCTGTTGCTGTTGTGGCTCCTGCCGTTGTTCGCGGCCGGCATCATCCTGCTGCTGGTGGCCTACGTCGCGCCCTTGTCGACGTACATCGTGTATCGCAACCGGCAGGTGAAATCACCCTACGACAAGATTCTCTCCAGCAAGCACACGCGGCGATGGATGGCCCAAAAGGCGACCCTGATCGGCATCAAGATGGAAGGCGCCGACATCGACCCGCGCGATCTGGGCCCCGACATCAAGCTCACGCCCGGCGGCGCCGACGAACGGCAAAACAACATCAACCTGCTGACGGTGCGCGAATCCGAGGGCTTCCTGCCCGTGCGCGCAACTGCTCGACGATGCCCGCAGCCAGCGGGCCAGCGACGTGATGCTCGACTACACGGCCGAGGTGGTGGGCGTGCGTTACCAGATCGACGGCGTGTGGCACGATCGAGCGCCGTTGGATCGCGCCAGCGGCGACCTGGTGCTGGCCGTTTACAAGGGGCTGGCCGCGCTGAAGGTCGAAGACCGCCGCTCGCGGCAGAGCGGATCGTTCGGCGTCGAGGCCGCCAAGGAAAAGTTCACCTGCAAGATCACGTCCCAGGGAACCAAAACCGGCGAGCGCGTACTGCTGCAGCTCGAACAGCTCAAGGTGCCGTTCAAGACGCTTGAAGAGCTCGGCATGCGGCCCAAGACCCAGGAGCAGATCGAGGCCCTGTTCCAGCAGAGCGGCCTGGTCGTGTTCTCGTCGCTTCCCGGGGGTGGCTTGACGACGACCATCGACCTGGTGCTCATGAACACCGACCGGTTCATGCGCAATTTCGTCTCCGTCACGGACGAACGAAAGCCCGACCGCGAAATCGAAAACGTTCACGTGACGACATTTTCTGGCGGTTCGGGCGAGACGGCGGCCACCGTGCTGCCCAAGCTGATTCGCACGTACCCCGACGTGATCGTGGTGCGCGACGTGGTCGATCTCGACACGCTGGCGCTGTTGTGCGAGCAGGTGGGCGAGAATCGCCTGATCATTACCAGCATCCGCGCCAAGGACGCGGCCGAGGCCTTGCTGCGGCTGATGATGCTCAAGATTCCGCCGGCCGATTTCGCCGCCGCGGCTTCCGGAGTGATCAACGTTCGTCTGATTCGCAAGCTATGCGAAAAGTGCAAGGAAGGGTATCCGCCGCCGGCCGAAGTGCTCAAGCAGTTGGGTCTGCCGCCGGGGCGAATCGAGGCCCTGTATCGTCCCCCGACGGTTCCCATCGACCCCAAGCATCCCGACGCGGTTTGCGACGCGTGCGGCGGCGTGGGCTACGTGGGCCGTACGGCCCTGTTCGAGGTGCTCGTCGTCGACGACGCCATCCGCGAGGTGCTGGCCACGGCCCCCAAATTGGAGAATGTCCGCGCGGCGGCCCGCAAGGGAAAGCAACGGTCGCTTCAGGATGAGGGCATTCTGCTGGTGGCGCGCGGCGTGACGTCGATCCAGGAACTGTTGCGCGTGCTCAAGCAATAACCGCTCGAGGAGTATTCAGCGATGTATCTGGCCATCGTGTTGTTCGCAATCTTCTTTGGTTGTTTTGCCATGCTGTTCAACAACGGCCTGTGGACCAACACGCTGCTCCTGGTCAACGTGCTGACGGCCGGTTTGATCGCCATGAATTATTTCGAGCCGCTGGCCAGTTTTTTTGACAAGCAAGAGCCGTCGTTGACGTACGTCTGGGATTTCGTGGCGATCTGGCTGGTGTTTGGCGTGGCGATGACGGTGTTGCGGGTGGCGACCGATTTTGCCTCGATGCACAAGGTGAAGTTCTTCATGCCGGTCGAGAAGGCCGGGGGCGTGTTGATGGCCATCTGGGTTTCCTGGGTACTGCTGTGCTTCACGACCGCTACCCTTCACACGGCCCCATTGTCCCGGTCGTTCCTGGGCGGGGCATTTCGTCCCGAGCCCTCCTCGCGGCTGCTGTTTGGGACCGACCCCGACTATGTCTGGCTGGGCTGGACGCATCGCGAGTCGAGGGGGTCGCTTAGCCGGTTTGGCGAGGCGCACGAATTCGACAAGAATGGCACCTTCGTGCTGCGCTATGGCGAACGCCGCCAGGCGTTCAGCAATCAATTGACGCTGACCAAGCCCAAAGCCGGCGCGGCGGGCCCACAGCCTTAGGCGCGCTGACGCTGGTCCTGCCGGTGGGTCCGCGTTCTGGCACGGCGCGCGGGTGACGGTTGCCGCGGCCTTTTCGAGTCGTTGTCCCGTTGAGCGGCTGCGCACCGCCCGGCTGCGGCCCTTGGTGGCCGGCTTCGAGCCCTCTTGGCCGCCGCTGCCTCGCTCGAGCGACGGGGCGCGCAACCCCGATTCTGCCCGCAGGGTTCTGCCGGGTTGCCTGGCTTGACCGGGCTGATTGCTGGCCGCGGTTGTGCACTGCCTGGCAGGTTCAGCTTGCGCTGTTGCTCATCGAAACGACATCCGAATCGAACAAGCGGCTCACGGATCGCTAACGATCGGCGTCTACAAAAAACCGATTCGAAAGCTATCACGAATAGCAAGGCAGTTGGACCGAAGCGACATGGAATGGTTGACGCGCCGCCCGGCCGGCATTCCGCGCGGCCGCACGAGGACCCCGGGCGTTTACGCTCGTGGAGCTGCTGGTCGTGATCGCCGTGATTGGCGTGCTGGTGGCGATGCTGCTGCCGGCGATCCAGTCGGCCCGCGAAGCTGCCCGCCGCAACGGCTGCGCCAACAACCTCAAGCAGCTGGGGTTGTCGCTGAACCAGCACGTCGAGGCCAAGCGTGCCTATCCTCCGGGTCAGAACACGACGTGCAAGACTTGCGATCCCTGGGCCTGGTCGGCGATGTTGCTGCCCTACATCGAGCAGAACGAGGTGTATTCGCTGATCAACTTCGCGCATCAGCCAAACGACCAGCTGTTCTCGGTCAAAGTGACCAGCATGGTCATTCCCGTATATCTCTGCCCGAGCACCGCCGGCGTCGTGGACCCGTCGCGTGGCGAGGACAACAAGCTCACCAATTACTACGGCCAGAACACGACCAAGGCGGGTCTGAACATGGCCTGCAGCGACTACGCAGGCATCGAGGGACCGAACCCTAGCAACGTGGATCCCTCGACGGGGTCGCTCTATCCCTCGAATCTGGGCGTGCTGCTGAAGAACCCGACGCCCACGGTCATCTCTTCGGCGCCGGCGGTGATGCCGCGCGAAATCACCGACGGGCTGAGTAACACGATCATCGTCGCCGAGATGGCGGGGCGCGGGTTCAACGCCAAAAGTTCGAAGCTGAAGATCTCGGGCACGTGGGCCGACGGCTACAACACGGCCAATGTTAATTTTGCCTTCAGCGGCCCGCCGGGCTCTCCGCCCTTCGGACCGGGTTCCCTTCCCAATTCAACTGTCTACAGCGGCTGGTGCCCGGCCTTCGCATCGGATGAATTGATTGCCTACCATCCCAATGGCGGCAACGTGCTGATGTGCGACGGCTCGGTACACTTCGTTTCCCAGCAGGTCGAACCCAGCATTCTGTGGGCGCTCTGCTCGCGCAAAGGCGGCGAGACGTTCGACGATCCGTGGTCCGACAAGTGACCTGCCGGACCGCCCAACCGTTCGTTTTTCGAGCGCAATCCCCTCACCCGCAACCAGGACCCATCCTCGATGGCAAAGAAACCGTACAGCGGCCCCCGTTCGCGTTCGCGTTCATCACGACCCTCCACGCAACGGCGCCCCGGTTCGCGGCTTCGCCGTGGCACGCTGCTGGAGCAGCTCGAAACGCGGCTGGTGTTGGCCGCCTTCACGCCCGGCGATATCGCCGTGGTGCGCGTGGGCGACGGGTCGGGATTGCTGACCAACGCCTCGACGGCGGTGTTCATCGACGAGTACGATCCCTCGACCAACTCCCTCGTGCAATCGATCGCCCTGCCCACGGCCGACAGCGCGCCGCAACACGCCCTGACGATGAGCGGCTCGGCCAGCAGCGAAGGCGCGCTGAACCTGTCGACCAACGGCCAGTACCTGCTATTGGCCGGTTACGACACCGCGCCCGGATTGGCCGGGGTTTCGGGCACGGCTTCGACCACCGTTGCTCGGACCGTGGGTGAAATCGGGGTGAACGGCACGATCGACACCACCACGGCGCTGACCGACTTTGCCAGCGGCAACAATGTCCGCTCGGCCACCAGCACCGACGGCGCGAACGTCTGGCTGGCGGGCGCCGACTCGACGACCGGCGGCGTCCGCTACATCAACGGCCTGGGCGGCACCACGTCGACGAATCTGACCGGTAGCCTGCTGAAGAACGTTCGCGACGTCCAGATTTACAACGGCGCGCTCTACTTGACTTCGGATAAGACCTCGCAGGTCATCAGCACCTTCGGCAATCTGCCAACCTCGGGCACGCCCACCATCACGGGCCTCAGCGGCACCGATCTGGCCGTAGGCGGCAACAGCGCAACCAACAGTTTTTTCTTTGCGCGGCTCGGCGTGGGGGCCACCGACAACGGCTTCGACACGCTCTATATCGCCGATTCGTCCGGCACCACGACCGGCGCCACGCCCGGCATCACGAAATACTCCTACGACGGCGCCAACTGGGTCAACACGGGCTCGATCGGCGGAACCACCAAGTATTTCGGGCTAACAGGCAAGGTCGTTGGGGGCAACGTCCAGCTCTACACCACCACCCAGACGGGAATCTTCTCGATCAACGACACTTCGGGCTATGGCGGCACGCTGACAGCGGCCATCACCAGCGTGGCCACGGCAGCCAGCAACACGATGTTGCACGGCGTGGCCTTCGTGCCCGAGCTGCCGGCCGTTCACTTCTCCATGTCGGCTCCCGCGAGCGTCACGGCCGGCTCGACGTTCAGCGTGACGGTAACGGCCCGCGACAGTTCGAACAACGTCGTCACCGGCTATACGGGCACGGTCCATTTCACGACGAGCGACACCGGCGCCAGCGTCGTTTTGCCCGGCAACTACACGTTCACCGGCGGCGACAATGGAGCCCACACGTTCAACGGGCTGAAGCTGGTGACGGCCCCCAGCCAGACGGTGACGGCCACCGACACGTCGACCGGCGGCTTTGGCACGGCGACGATCACGGTGACTGCCGCCGGGTTGAACCATCTGGGCGTGATCGCGCCGATCGATTCGACGGCGCACAAGCCGTTCGACATCACGGTGGCGGCCCAGGACCAGTACGGCAACACGATCAGCGGCTACACCGGCACGGTCCACTTCACCAAGAGCGACGGCGGATCGGGCTCGGCCGTGCCGGGCGACTACACGTTCACCGGCGGCGACCAGGGAACTCACACGTTTCCCGACGGCGTGACGTTCGTTTCGGCAGGCAACCAGACGGTTTCGGCCACCGACTCTCTCAACGCGGTCGGCGGCAACGCCGTGGTCGCCAATTACGTCGTGCAGCCCTTCACGGCTGGCAACGTCGTGGTCTACCGGGTTGGCATCGGCGGGTCGTACAACATCACCGGGGCCGCGGCACCCGTGTTTCTTGACGAGTACACGCCCGGGGGCACGCTCGTGCAGAGCGTTCCGCTGCCCGTAGCCGATAACGGCTCGAACCACGCGCTGACGGCCGCGGGAAACGCCACGTCCGAAGGTCTGTTGACGCTCTCGCCCAACGGCGGCTACCTGGCCCTGGCCGGTTACGACGCGGCGCTGGGAACCCAGATCGTTTCGAACACGTCGAGCATCACCGTCCCGCGGACCGTGGCCATCGTCGATCCGTCCGGCGCGATCGACACCAGCACGACGTTGTCAAACTTCGCCTCGGGCAACAACATTCGCGGCGCCACCACGACCGATGGCAATAGCCTGTGGGTCACGGGCGGCAACGGCGGCGTGGGCTATACGACGCTCGGCTCGACGACTGCCACGACGATCGACCCCAGCGACGAGCAGAACCTGCGCGGCATCGCGATCGTCGACGGCCAGTTGTACGTCTCCTCGCAAAAGTCGATCCGCCTGGCGACGGTCGGCAACGGCGTGCCGACCGCCCCCAGCCAGACGCTGACGAACCTGCCGCCCGACGTGCCCGACGACGGGAGCAACCAGACACCCAACGCCTTCTTCTTCGCCGATGTCAGTCCGGGCGTCGCGGGAGCCGACACGCTTTATCTGACGGACGATACCAGCGACCTGATTCTGAAGTTCTCGCTCAACGCCGGAGCCTGGACCTTTGACGGCACGATCGACGCGCCCGGCGTCCGCGGGCTGACCGGAGTCGTCAGCGGCTCGGACGTCACGCTTTACGCCACGACCAGCGCCCTTGATGGCGAGTCGGGCACGCTGTACGCGTATACCGACACCAGCGGCTTTGGCGGGTTCATCGCCGATACGGCCTCGTACCTCGTCACTGCGCCGGCGAACGAGGCCTTTCGCGGCGTGGCGCTGGTGCCGCAGACGCCCGTGGCCACGCATTTCGTCATTTCGACGCCCGCGAGCGTCACCGCGGGCTCGACGTTCAGCATCACGGTCACGGCTGAGGACGCCAGCAACAGCGCGGTCACCGGATTCACCGGCACGGTCCACTTCACGACAAGCGACCCGAACCTCGGCGCGGTGTTGCCGGCTGACTACACGTTCGTGGCCGGCGACCACGGCGTTCACACGTTTACGAACATGACGACGCTGGTCACCGCCGGCACGCAAACGATTACGGCCGGCGGCAGCATCTTCGGCACCGCCAACGTGACCGTGAACCCCGCAACCGCCAACCATTTTGACATCGTGGCCCCGGTCGGTGTTACTCATGGTGCGCCCTTCGATATCACCGTCACGGCTCGCGACCTGTACGGCAACGCGGTCACGGGCTATACCGGCACGACGCATTTCACGAAAACCGACAACGGCGGCGGCTCGGCCGTGCCCGGCGATTACACGTTCGTGGCCGGCGATCAGGGCGCACATACCTTCGTCGGCGGCGTGACGTTCGTCACCGGCCACAGCCAGACGGTCACGGCGACCGACACTTCGACGTTCATTACCGGCAGCGCCACGGTGCCGGTGATTCAAGCGTTCACGGCCGGCGACATCGTCGTGTACCGGGTTGGTGCCGGCGTCGACGTGCTCAACGACCATGCCACGGCTGTATATCTCGATGAGTATTCGCCGACCGGCTCGCTGGTGCAGTCGATTCCCCTGCCTGTTGCCTCGATCAGCGGCGGCAACCAGGCCGTGCTGGCCAGCGGCACCGCCTCGTCGGAAGGTCAACTGACGATCTCGTCGGATGGCGCGTACCTGGTCTTTACCGGATACGACACGGCATTGGACACGAATAATGTCTCCGGCTCGACCAGCAGCGCCGTGCCGCGGACCGTCGGCCTGATCGACCTGTCGGGCACGATCGACACCACGACCGCCCTGACCGACGCCGCCTCGGGCAACAACGTTCGTTCTGCCGCCTCGAACAACGGCCACGGCCTGTGGGTCGTCGGCGCCACCGGCGGCGTGGCCTATGCGACTCGCGGCGCCACGACCTCGACGCCCCTCGATCCGACCGGGGAGCAGAACCTTCGCGACATCAATGTCTTCGACGGCCAGCTTTACGCCTCGTCACAGAAATCGCTCGTCTTGGCCGCCGTCGGCAGTGGCCTGCCTACGGCCTCTCCGCAAACGCTCACGAACTTGCCGGGGCTGCCCTCACCGGGCAATACGGTCGACGCAAACGGTTTTCTGCTGGTCCAGGTCAACGGCGCCAGCGGCGGCGTTGACACGCTGTACATCACCGACCAGGTCGCCAACAGCGGGGCCGGGCAGATCGACAAGTATGCTCTCGTCGCCGGCACTTGGGTAGCGCGGGGCTCGATCGCCGTCGACGTCGGTGCCAGCGGACTGACGGGCACCGTCAACGGCAACAGCGTGACGCTCTACGTCACATCGGCGACTGGCACGATTTACAAGTTCACCGACAACACCGGCTACAATGGCTTCGTAACCGGCACCGCCACCGTGTTGGCCACCGCCGCGATCAACGAAGCCTTCCGCGGCGTGGCAATGGCCCCCACGACGGTTGCCGTGGTCGACGTCAATCCGCCGGTGTTGGATCTCAACGGGGCGGCTGGCGGTCAGAACTATACGACCAGTTGGTCGAACGCCGGCGCGGTGTATGTCACCGATGCGGCGGCGACCTGACCGACACCGACTCGACCAACCTGGCTTCGGTGACCGTGGCCCTGGCCAGCCCGCACGCGGGCGACACGCTGACGGCCGATACCACGGGCACGTCGATCACGGCCACGTTCCTCAGCAACACGCTGACCTTGAGCGGCGCCGACACGGTGGCCGACTACCAGCAGGTGTTGCGGACGATCCAGTACAACAACACCTCGCCGCCGTTGGGCGTCAACACGGTGACCTTGAACTTCTCGGCCACCGATGCGGCCTCCAATGTCAGCACCACCCAAACCACCACGATCGACATCGCCCCGGTGCTCGACCTCAACGGCGGAGCGGGGGGCACCAGTTTCACCTCCTCGTGGAGCGGGTTCGGCGCCATTCCGGTGGCCATCACCGACGCGGCTGCTGCCACCGTCACCGATGCCGGCCTGGCGAACCTCACGCAGTTGACTGCCACGCTCACCACTCCGCACGCCGGCGACACGCTGAGCGCCAACAACACGGGCCACACGGCGATTGCCGTCAGCTTTGCCAGCAACGTGCTGACCTTGAGCGGCAGCGACACGGTGGCCAACTACCAGGCGGTGCTGCGGACGATCAAGTACACCAACAGCTCGGGCGGTCCGCTGGTCGACAGCCTGACGGTCGATCTGCAGGCGTCCGACGGCACCCTGTTGAGCAACGTGGCCACGGCCACGGTGCAATTCCCGCCGGTTCTCGATCTCAACGGCGGTGCTGGCGGCTCGGGCAACACCACCAACTGGTACAACAGCGGAGCCGTGGGCGTCAATGCCCCGGACGACGCCACGGTGTTGGCCACTTCGGGCCTCACGAACCTGACCGGCATCACCGTCGTGGAGTCGTCCTTCCACACCGGCGACGTGCTGGCCATGACGGCCATCAACGGCATCACGGGCCTGTCGCAGAGCTACTCGGCCGGCACGCTGTCGATCACCGGCAGCAACTCGGTGGCCAACTACCAGAAGATCCTGCGGTTGATCAGCTACAACAACACGGCCGGCGGGCCGGGCGTCAGCTCGTTTACCGCCAGCGTCACGGCCACCGACGGCACGCTGACCAGCGTGGCGCAGACGGCCACGATCAACAGCACGGTGCTCAGCGGTCAAGTGCTGGGCAACCGGCTGTTCTACAACAACTCGAAGTACGACAACAACGGCGCGGGCATCAACAGCGTCAGCGACAACCTGGCGATTGCCAGCGACAAGATCGGCTTCACCGGCACCGGCACGGCCACGTACAACAACGTGTCGGCCTTCAGCAAGGGCATCACCGGCGTGATGATCGACCTGCAAAGCGGCCTCGGCACGCACGGCAGCCTGGCGCTGACGGACTTCACGTTCAAGGTGTCGGGAACGTTCTCGTTTGGCACCTACAACAACATCGCCAGCGCCGCCTGGTCGACGGGCCCCACGCCCTCGGGCTTCTCGGTGCTGCTGGGCGGTGGCACGGGTGGCAGCGACCGCGTCGAGATCACCTGGAACACCAACGACATCAAGAACAAGTGGCTGGAGGTCAAGCTGGCCTCGGGCGGCAACTCGGGCTTGACGTCGCCGGATATCTTCTTCTTCGGCAGTGCCGTGGGCGATTCGGGCCAGGGCAACAGCGCCTCGCAGATCACGGTCAACGCGACCGACGTCACCGAGCAGCGCAACAACATTTCGCCGGCCTTCGGCTCGGTGACGCCGCTGTGGAACCCGGCCGACTACGACAAGAGCGGCGTCGTCAATGCCAGCGACGGCACGGTCTCCAGCGGCAACACGGGCTTCGTGCTGCACTTCATCGCCAACGTGACCAACGCCGCCCCCAGCTCGGGCGACAGCGGGATCAGCAGCGGCCTGGCGGCCACCTCAAGTTCTTCGACGACTTCGACTTCCAGCAGCACGGCCCCGGCGTGGCTGGTGGACCGGCTGGCCAGTGCCGGCGACCTGAACTCGGGCGAGATTGCCGATTACTTCCGGCAACTGGCGGCCGAGGGCTCGGAGGCCGACAAGGAGGTCCTCGTGGAAGCCGACCAGGCCGCCGAAGAGTTGGGCCTGAACGACGACGTGCTCGACGGCTTGTTGGCCGATCTGGGCCTGGTTTAAGCGGTGCAGCGCGACGGCCGAGGCGGACGTTTCGCGCCCTGCTTTCGCCTTCCATTTGCGGCTCGGCATCTGATAGCATTGGCTCGGCACGCGTCTGCCCTGGTGGCCGGCGCTGGCCCTGACGCACCGGGCGGTGGATTCGGGCGAAGTCGAGCGCGCATGGAAAGGCTCATCAGTTTCGCCGGGCTGTTCGTGATGATGGGCCTGGCCTGGCTGATGAGCGCGCATCGCCGCCGCATCCGCTGGCGCCCGATCGTCGGCGGGCTGCTGCTGCAATTCTTCTTCGCCTACCTGACGCTGCGCACGGTGCCCGGCCAGGAGACCTTCGCGTGGCTGGGCCGGGTCATCCGCGAGCTGTTGGCGTTCGTCGACGAGGGCTCGCTGTTCGTGTTCGGCATGCAGGGCGAAGGCAAGTCGCCAGACGCCCGCCTGTTGGCGACTTTCGCGTTCGGGATTCTGCCGACGATCATCTTCTTCTCGTCGTTGATGTCGATTCTCTATCATTTGAACGTCATGCAGCACGTCGTGCGGGCGGCGGCGGTCGTGATGCACAAGCTGTTGCACCTGTCGGGCGCCGAGAGCCTGTCGGTGGCGGCCAATATCTTTCTCGGCCAGATCGAAGCCCCGCTGGTGGTGCGGCCGTACCTGGCGACGATGACCCTCTCCGAGCTGATGGCCGTGACGATGGCCGGCTATGCCACGGTCGCCGGCGGCGTGCTGGCGGCGTACGTCAAGATGGGCATCGATCCGGCGCACCTGGTGACGGCGTCGGTGATCGCGGCACCGGCGTCGATCGTGATCGCGAAAATCATGCAGCCCGAAATCGACGAGCCGCTGACGCGCGGGCGGATGGCCGTCGAGGTCGAGACCAGCACGGTCAACGTGATCGAAGCCGCCGCGACCGGCGCGCTCGACGGGCTGAAGCTGGCCCTGCAGGTCGGCGCGATCATCATCGCCTTCCTGGCCCTGATCGCGATGCTCAAGTTCTTCGTCTCGTGGACGCTGTCGTGGACGCCCTACGACTGGACGCTCGACGATCTGCTGGGCTGGACCTTCGCCCCGTTCGCCTGGGCAATGGGTATCGAACCGGCCGACTGCAAAGCGGCCGGCGAGCTGTTGGGGCTGCGGATGGTGAGCAACGAATTCATCGCCTTTCAATATCTGGGCGATTGGATCCACGAGGGGTCGCACGTCAGCGATCGGACCGCGACGTTGTTGACGTATGCCTTGTGCGGGTTCGCCAACTTCGGCTCGATCGGCGTGCAGTTGGGCGGCATCGGCGCGGTGGCCCCCAATCGGCAAAGCGACCTGGCGCGGCTGGGGCTGCGGGCCATGCTCGGCGGCACGCTGGCCTGCTTCATGACGGCCTGCGTGGCCGGAGTGCTGATTTGAGCGGTGCGCGCCGTTTCGTGGCCGCGCGTGAGGACGGCTTACGCCGGGCGAATATCGCGGCAGCCAAGATGGGCGCGCCAACGCGCCGCGCCCAGCGCTGCAAGGCCAAAGAGCGCCAGCACCCAGGTCGCCGGCTCGGGGACGTAGTTGACGACAAAGCTGCTGTAGGGCAGGTTGAGCGTGTTGCTGCCGCCGTAAGTCAGGCCGTCGTGCGCGAGGATGTCGGCCTCGCTGAACAGGGGCACTCCGGCGCCGTAGCCGGTGTCGAGAGCCTGGAGAAACAGGTCGGCGATCACGCCCTGCAGCGTGGTGTTGGGGTGGATGCCGTCGCTGACGAAGCCAGCGGTCGAGGGGTTGCTGCTGGTGGTGGCGTTGAGCTGGATCGTGACGCCGCCGATCGAAATCGTGGTGTTGGGACTCAGGTCGGTGCCGAACGTGGCGGTGGTCAGTGCGCCCAGATCGGCGACTACCAGGTGATCGGCCTGGGCAACGGCCTTGATCGCGTCGTTGACCTGCGCGACCACGTCGGCCACGGCCTGCCGCTGCGCGCCGTTGGTGTACACGCTCTGCACGTAGGGCGTGGCGCCGTAATCGGGAATCGTGGCCACGGCCAGGTTGACGCCGGTGGGCGTGACCGTGTTGATCGCGGTAGCGATGTTGTTCACGACCGTGGTGATCTGGCTGCTGATTTGAGCGGTCGTCCAGGTGCCGTTGTAAATGTTGTTGTAGGCCGAGCTGCCGGGGGCGAAGTCGTTGGCGCCGATCGCCAGCACGGCGTACGTGATTCCGGCGCCCGGAATTTGCGCGGCCAGCCCGCTGGCCTGGCCGCCCGAGAGCAGCGAGCCGCTGGTAGCGCCCGAGAGGGCCCAGTTGTAAGCGTACGCCTGGTAGCGCGGTGCGGCGTAGCTGCCCAGCACGCCCAAGTCGGCGCTGCCGTAGTTGACGAGTTGCTCGGTCCAGTTCTGGGCGTAGCCGCGGCCGTTGTAGGCGTACTCGTCGCTGAGGCTGTCGCCCATCACGCCCAGCGTGATCGGCGCGGCCGGTGCCGCGACCTGTTGAAGGGCGCATGCGCCGAGCACCAAGGAACACGTCGCGGCGAGGCGCGCAGCCAACGGGGCAAGTCAGGCCGTGGAGGCAACTTCATGGTGCTTCGCCGCAAATCGGTCAAGGGTTTCTCGATCGCACGAAGTCGCGCCGCGTAAGCGCGCGACGGTTCCGCCAAGCCTTGAGGATAGTCACGCTCGGGCACGATGCAAGCCAAACGCCGGTGGCGCGGCGCGACCACGCGACTCGGCTGCATGGGGGGCACATTCCGGCTGCAAATCGCACCTTAGCCGAACCTTGCAGTCTCGTAATCCGACAGCACGCCCGTGACGATCGTGCGCACAGAGGCCGAGGCGGCCTGGGCCGCGGCAATGACCTGCGACGCATCGGCCCGTCGCGGGCGGTCGGCGGAGCAAACGTTCGTGATCACGGCCAGGGCCAACACGCGCAAGCCGCACTGGGCCGCGGCGATCACTTCGGCGACGGCCGACATGCCGACGGCATCGCCGACGCGGCGCAGAAAACGGTATTCAGCGCGGGTTTCGTAATTTGGTCCCAGCACGCCGACGTACGTACCGCAGCGGGCCACGATGTCGTGGCGGCGCGCCACGGCCAGCGCCCGAGCGGCCAGCGGCGGATCGTAGGGGCAGCTCATGTCGGGATAGCCGAGCGCCGAATCGGTGTCGAGCGGGCCGACCAGAGGATTATCCCAAGAGAGATTGACGTGGTCGTCGAAGACCATCACGTCGCCGGCACGATAGTTGGGGTGCAGGCCACCAGCGGCGCAGGCAAGCACCAGCAGCTCGACGCCGAGCGCTGCCATGACACGCACTGGAAAAGCGAGTTGGCCGGCTCGGTGACCTTCGTAGCCGTGAAAACGGCCGTCGAAAGCCACCGCGGGCAAACGAGCGATTCGTCCGCAGACCATCGCGTTGCCGTGGCCAGGAGCGGTGGTCCGCGGGAAGTGCGGAATCGCGGCGAGATCGAGGACCACATCGACGTCGAGCGCGCGCGTGACCTCGCCCAGGCCCGAGCCGGCGATCAGGCCGACGTCCGGCCTTATGGGCCAGCGGCTGCGAATCGCGGCGGCGGCGGCTTCGATTTCAGCCCGATTGCCAGCGGTCATGGTCCCGATTGGCTCGACGGCCGCGAGCCGGCGAATTCGTCGGCCAAAATGCCCAGGATGATTTTGCGCAGCTTGGGCTCTGCGGCGCTGGCGCGCGCGATGATCTGCTGGACGTCGACCGGCTCGAGCGCGTCGGGCAGGCACATGTCGGTGATGATCGAACAGCCCAGCACGCGCAATCCGCAGTGAACGGCCACGATCACCTCGGGCACGGTCGACATGCCGACGGCGTCGGCGCCAATCTGCCTCAAGAAGCGGTACTCGGCCCGAGTCTCGAGATTCGGTCCCAGCACGGCCACGAACACGCCCTTGTGGGCGGCGAAATCTTCGTGCCGCGCGATGGCCAGGGCCCGATCGACGAGCGCGGGGTCGTAGGGACAGACCATGTCGGGAAAGCGCGGGCCCAGCTCGTCGTCGTTGATGCCGACCAGCGGGTTGACGCCCATCAGGTTGATGTGGTCGTCGATCAGCATGACGTCGCCGTTGGCGAAGTGCGGGTTCAGGCCGCCGCAAGCGTTGGTCACGACCAGCAGCTCGGCGCCCATGGCCTTCATGACGCGGACGGGCAGGGTGATTTGTTTCAGGTCGTGCCCCTCGTAGGCATGAAAGCGGCCCTCCATGGCCATGACCGGGACGCCGGCCAGGCGTCCACAGACGAGCCGGCCGCGATGTCCGGTGGCGGTGGAGCGCAGGAAGTGGGGAATCTCCTGGTATTCGAGCGTGGCCTCGGCCTCGACCTCTTCGGCCAACGAGCCGATGCCGGTGCCCAGGATGATACCGACGCGCGGTGTGGCCTTCCACCGCTGGCGGATCGCGGCGGCGGCCTCTTCGATCTGCGCTTTCAAGTGCAGCATGGGTGTTCCCATCGGCAGGCGAAACGGGACGTTCGGCCGCGCAGTTTAGCGATTGGAATGCCAGCGTGCCACCGCTGGGAGCGAAAACGGCCATGCCCAGCTCGCAAGCCGAGTGTTAGACTGGCACGTGTTCGACCAGCGTTTTGTCATCGTTAGAATTTGGCTGGTGCTCGTCACGAACTGAAGGCCCTGCTGGACAAGCCAGCAGTGGCACCGGCAGGTTGAGAGCACGGGTGAGACGCGGGCCGCGCGGCCTGCTTGATTCCCACTGGCGGAGCCTCGAAACATGACCGCTTCACCGATCGTCGCCAAGCATCGCGAATTCCTGTTTCCGGCCGTGGCCATGTATTACCAGGAGCCGTTGGCGCTGGTGCGCGGCGAAGGGCTGTACGTCTGGGACGACGCGGGCCGGCGCTATCTCGACGCCTTTGGCGGCGTGCTGACAATCAGCGTGGGCCATGCCAATCCCAAGGTCGTGGCGGCCATCGTCGAGCAGGTGAAGACCCTCTCCCACGTGTCGACGCTGTACGCCAACGGACCGCAGTCGGAGTTGGCCGAAAAGCTGGCCCGCATTGCGCCGGGCAAACTCAAGAAGACCTTCTTCACCAGCAGCGGCACCGAGGCCAACGAAACGGCCTTGGCCGCGGCGCGCCACGCCACCGGGCGGTTCGAAGTCGTGGCCCTGCGGTACAGCTATTCGGGCCGCGCGGCCCAGACGCTGGCCGTCTCGGGACAGGCGCCCTGGAAGCGGTTGCCCGCGCAAGTACCCGGCATCGTGCACGCCCACGCGCCGTACTGTTACCGCTGTCCGTTCCACTTGGAATACCCGCAGTGCGGGCTGGCCTGCGCCGACGACATCGAGGAATTGATTCAAACGTCGACCACCGGCGAGATCGCGGCCTTCCTGGCCGAAACCGTGATCGGCGCCGGCGGCTTCATCGTGCCACCGCCGGGCTATTTCGAGCGGGCCGTGGCGATCGCGCGGAAATACGGCGGGCTGTTCATCGCCGACGAAGTGCAAACCGGCTGGGGCCGCACCGGCGACAAGTGGTTCGGCATCGAACATTGGAACGTCGAGCCCGACATGATCACCAGCGCCAAGGGCATGGGCAACGGCGCGCCGGTGGCCATGACGATCGCCACGCCCGAAGTGGCCGACAAATATCCGGGTATTACGTTTGCCACGTTCGGCGGCAACCCGGTGTCGATGGCCGCCACGCTGGCGACGCTCCAAGTGATCGAGGAAGAAGATTTGAAGACCAACGCCCGCGAAATGGGGCGCTACCTGGGCGAGCAGTTGCAAGCGCTCAAGGAAAAGCATCCGCTGGTGGGCGACGCGCGCGGGCTGGGGTTGATGCAGGCCCTGGAGCTGGTCAAGGATCGAAAGACCAAGGAGCCGGCCAGCGAGGCTGCGTTGGCGGTGCTCGAAGAGACGAAGCGCCGCGGCGTGCTGGTGGGCAAGGGCGGGCTGTACGGCAACGTCGTTCGCCTGGGCCTGCCGCTGACCGCCGGGCGGGCCCAGATCGACGAGTTGGTGGCGGCGCTCGACGCCTCGCTGGCCGTAGTCGGCGGCCGCTAGCCATCTGAGAAGAGGGCACTGCTGGGCAAGCCAGCAGTGGCACCCAAGTGGCACGCGAGCGGCTTGGGATGACCTTGCCGAAAGGCTGCTTTTCCCTGGGAAATTGCGGGGCCGGCTGACGAAAGTGCCATGGCAACGCTTGAGCGGCGGGCGGGCTCGGGTACACTGACGGAACGTCGCGGGCCGCTTGGTTTTGAAGCCCATATTCTCGATTCACTTCCATCATTCATTCACCTTGCCAGGGGAAATTCCATGTTACTGCGTCGCATGCTGCCGGTCGTGGTGTTGTTGGCGCTCGTGGCTTCGCTTGCCCGGGCGGAAGAAAAGTCGTTCGACTCGAACGGCGTGAAAATCAATTTCACGATTCAAGGCCAGGGGGAGCCGGTGGTGCTGATCCACGGTTTCACGGCCAACACGATCATGCAGTGGGGGGTGCCGGGCGTGATCTCGCACTTGAGCAAGGGCTACCAGGTGATCGCCCTGGATAACCGCGGCCACGGCAAGAGCGACAAGCCGCACGATCCGAAACAGTACGGCCCCGAAATGGCGCTCGACGCGATTCGCCTGCTCGACCACTTGAAGATCAAAAAGGCGCACATCGTGGGCTATTCGATGGGCGGGTTCATCACGAACTACCTGGTGGCCAACCATCCCGAGCGGATCATCTCGGCCACGTTGGGCGGCGCCGGCTGGTCGAAGCCCGGCGACACGAGCCGGCAGGAAGTCATGGACGAGCTGGCCGAGTCGCTCGACGCGGGCAAGGGCATTGGCCCGCTGATCGTGGCATTGACGCCGGCCGACCGGCCGAAGCCGAGCGAAGAGCAGATCGCGACGGTCAACCAGCTCATCATGGCGGCCAACGACCAGAAGGCCCTGGCGGCCTGCATTCGGGGCATGGGTAATATGGCGGTGCCCGAGGCCAAGCTGCGTGCCAACAAGGTGCCGACGCTGGCGATCATCGGCGAGCTCGACCCGCTGAAGCTGGGCGTCGACGAGCTGGAAGACGTGATGAGCAACCTGAAAGTGGAAGTCATCGAAGGCGCCGACCACATGACCGCTTTTCGCTCGCCGAAATTCAGCGAAGACCTGACCGCCTTCTTGGAAGCCCATTCCAAGACCAAGCCGGCGGCGGCCAGCGCCGGAGGGCGATAAGCCGAGCCGAGATCGTCGGCTGGCCAAGGGTCGGCAGCGGCTCGGGCGTTTCGTTGGCTCGTGGAGGAGGGCATCGTGGCGCGGCGGGGCTGTTCGTCCGAATCGATCGCTGCGTCCTCCGCACCGCCGGCACTTACGCGGCGCGGAGCGCTGCGCGCCGGCTCGATGGGACTCTTTGGGCTCGGGCTGGCTGAATTGCTGGCCAGCGAGGCCGCGGCACGGCCCCGACCGGCCGCCACGCTGCCGGGATTTGGCCGAGCGCGATCCTGCATTCTCGTCTGGCTCAAGGGCGGGCCATCGCACCTCGACACCTTCGATCCGAAGCCCGAGGCGCCGGCCGAAATTCGCGGCCAGTTCAAGACCATCGCCACCCGGGTGCCCGGACTGCGGTTTTCCGAGCACGTGCCGCACCTGGCGGGCGTGGCCGACCGTTTTACGCTCGTCCGCTCGCTGACGCACAAGGACATCGGGCATCCCAGCGCGGCTTACGAGATGACCACGGGGCACCCGTATCCGCGGGCCATGAACCTGGCCGACAACTCGACGCGCGACGACCATCCCCACATCGGCGCCACGGTGGCGGCCGTGGCCGGCGGCTCGGCGCCCGTGCCGTTTGCCCTGGTGCCCGACTACCTGGTGGTCAACGGGCAGTTTCGCTCGGGGCAGAACGCAGGGTTCTTGGGCAAGCGGTTCGACCCGCTGGTGCCGGGGGGCGACCCCAGCCGCGACGATTTTCATCCGCCCGAAATGGGCCTGGGCGAAGTCGTCGAGCGCTCGCGACTCGATGGCCGCCGGGCATTGCTCGCGCGGTTCAATGCCATGCGGGCGCGCGAGGCGTCTGGCGGGGCGATGGGCCAGATGGACTCATACCGAGAGAAGGCCTTCTCGCTGTTGGAAGCCGGAACGGCCCGGCAGGCGTTCGATCTGGATCGCGAATCGCCCGCGACGCGCGAGCGCTACGGCGGCAACTTTTTCGGCCAGTCCGTGCTGTTGGCCCGGCGGCTGGTCGAGGGGGGCGTGCGGCTGGTGCACGTCAATTGCATGTCGTCGATCTACGGCGGCGACAAGAATTGGGACACGCACAAGGACAACTTCAAGCTGCTGAGCGAAATCCTGCTGCCGCGGGCCGATCGGGCAATCGCGGCGCTGGTGAATGACCTGGCCGAGCGCGGCCTGCTGGAGGAGACGCTGGTCGTCGTCAGCGGCGAGTTTGGCCGCACGCCGAAGATCAACAAGTCGGCCGGCCGCGATCACTGGCCGCAGGTGTTTTCCGTGCTGCTGGCCGGAGCGGGCCTCGGCGGCGGCCGGGTGTTTGGCGGTTCCGACAAGCACGGCGCCGCCGTGGCCAGCGGGGGCGTCGCGTCGTCGGAGCTGTCGGCCACGATCTTTCACGCCCTGGGCATCGATCCGGCTGCGCAACTGGCCGTGCAAGGCGGCCGGCCGTGGCGCATCTCCGACGCGCGGCCGGTGACGGCGCTGTGGAGCTAGTGGACGGACCGCCCTATTTCGTCATGCAGGGTGTCACGGCTGGCTTGTTGCAGCAGGGCCGAAGCACGGGGGGACAAGCCACCCGGGGCACCCGACAGATTAGCACGGGCGATCCACCGCGCGGCGGCGCATCCAGCCGGCCGCCAGCAGGGCCGCGGCTCCCAGCGCGGCCAGAACGCCCGTCGACGGCTCGGGCACGACCGCCAGGCTCGCGGCGTTGGGGGAAGCGGGGTGACCTTCCAAGGACTGCATCGCCTGCAGGCTATTCGCCGATGTCGACGTCGCGTCGCTGCTGACGCTCGACGAGAGACTTGCGCTGCTGAGCGCTTGGGTGGTCGTCGGCAAGGGGGTGCCGATGATACTCATGATCTCGTTGCGATAAACGGCGAGGCTGGCCGAATAGGAGTTGTCGCCGAACACGACCGTGCCGCTGGGTTGATTGGTCAGCAGCGTCTCGGCAGTCATGATGCCCGCCAACTGCCAGGTTCCGTTGACGAGTTCGAACACGCCGCCGCCGGAGTCGCCGGAAACGGCCTGGGCTTGGAGCGGAACGCCGTTGGCGCTGAAATTGGTGATGAACGTGACGGTGCCGTTGTTGATCGCCTGAGACGTCGAAATGCGGCTTTCGCCCCAGCGGATGTGTGAAGTGGACAACAGATCGAATCCGCGAGTCGGGGCAAACGCCAGAGGAGTCTGCGGCCACGGCGCGGTGTTCGTTTGCCAGCCGATCAACTGGCTATCCCGATCGAGCCCGGCGCCGATCATCATCACGATCGCGCTGGCGGCTGGCGCGGTGGAAACGATCGGTACCGTCGGCAAGCCCGGATCTTGAGCCAGGCGAAACATGCGCAAGTCGGCGTGTCCGCCGGCGCCGCTGTTGGCGGGGTTGGTGAGGACGACCTCGGAACCTTGCACGACGGCGAAGTCGCGGCCATCGGAGAAGCGGAAGTCGCCTGGGGTAACGTGGTTGGCCGTAATTGCCCAGCCGCCCCCCAGGTAGACGGTGCTGGCACTGGACATCTGCCCGACGTTGCCCCAATAGGGCATGCCGGGATCATTGAGCCCGGCCGATTCGTAGTTCGTCGCGACGACCACGGCCTGGGATTGCGAGGCCAGCAGGAAGGCGACGGCAAGCACGAGGGGAATCGTTAATGATAAGCGATGCACCGGTTCCGCCCATAGCAAGAGGAAGTAGCGCGGCGACCGCCGCGCTCGTGGCACTCGTAGCAGTGGGTGCGCGAATGGCCGAGCGGCCAGGCGCGTCGGCCGGTCGGCCTGCGGCGCTTCGAACCCCACTAGAGGACGATTCAACCTAGCATAGTTGCCGGGCTGGTCGATTGCCAGCAATTTGGCACCGCGGCGGCGGGGAGTCTCTCGCCCGGCCCGCCGTTCAGGGCTCAATCAGGGCGAGATCGGCCCACAGCGGCAGGTGGTCGGAACCGACGTCCGGGCCGACCCACGAGCGTAGGACGCGCCAGGCCGGGCCGACCAGGACGTGGTCGATCCGGGCGCCGTAGCTGACGGGGGCGCTTTTGATCGTTTTCGTAAAGCCGAAGCCCCAGCCGGCCGCGGCGAACGCGTCGGAAAAACGCGACCAATCGCGGCGAAAGATCGCGCTTTGGGCCGGCATATTGAAATCGCCGACCACGACCGTTGGACCATCGAAACCCGCCACCCAGCGGCTGGCGTGCTCCGATTCGATAGCCCGGCGGCAAATGTTTTCGCCCAGCCGCTCGGCCCCCTGGAGGTCGACGAGCGTGCGGTGGTCGAGCATGGCCTGGAGCCCGGGCCGCGGCGTGGAAAGATGGACGTTGAAGACGTTGATCTGCCGCCCGGCAACGTCGAGCACGAAACGCACGGCGGCATAGTCGCCGCGGAACCGCAAGACGTGTTCGCGCTCGGCGATCGGCCAGCGGCTGGCCAGGATGAACTCGTTGCGCTCGACCACGTACCAACCCTCGGGCCAGCGGTAGCCGGCACCGGCGCGCACTTCTTGCAGTGCGACGACGTCGGGCCGCTGATCGACAACCAGCCGTGCCAGCGACTCGACCGACACGGCGTGCTCTTCGACGTTGCAGGTCAACACGCGCAGCAGGGGTTGCGCGGCGCCGAACCGCGGCAGGTGAACTTGAAAGCCCATGACCGGTCCGACGATGGCCAGGGCCGTCAATGCCAGGGGAACCAGGGCGCGGCGATTCCAAATCGCGGCGGCGGAGGCAAGCAGCGGCCAGGGGAGCGCGCAAGCCCACGACGGCCCGAACAAGAACAGCGTGGCCCAGGGACCGCGGTCGGCCTCGATGAACAGCCATGCCCAAACCAGCACGACCGCGAGCAAGTAGCCGCGCACCAGCCAGGCGACCAGTGCCGGCATGCGCCGCGGGCGGCGGGCCGGGTCGCCCGCGGCCGGCGGGTTCGAGGCGACGCTTTGGTCTGGGAGTTCGGCCACGAGGGTTCTCGGTTGGTGCGCGGGCGAAGCACGGTCGTTCTCATGATATCGACGTGCCGCCCCGCGGCGACTTCGCGCGATACGTCCCATTCTAGTGGACTGGCCACACTTAAGCGTCAGGCGCCCGCAACGGGTGCCACGGGCGGCTGCGCAGCAGACACCCGTGGTTTCGCACTGTTGGACACGCCACCCGTGACACCCGACGCGTGAGGCCAGACGATCGATCAGGGCGCACCGCCCGGATCGGCCGGTTCGTCCTCGTCTGGCTGGGTGTTGAGCGCGGCCAGCCGCGCCAGCATGCTCTTGATGTCCCAAGCGCCGCGAATGGCCACGTAGACCGTGACCGTGGAATACCAGAGAACGCAGACCATGAGAATCAACCACCACACGCCGGCCATGGTTCGACTCCTGTTGATCAGTGGTTCGGCGCAACCGCGGTTGGAGGATCGGCTTCAACAGCGATCCGACGATCATGGCCGTCGCGGCGCCGATGAAGGCGGCCATGCCCGAGTAATCGGGACCCACGGCCTCGGCGAAGTTCTTCGTCGCGGGGATCTGCTTGAGCACCAGGTAGCTCAGCGGGCAGATCGCGCCGACGAGGATCGCGCCGGCGGCACCCAGTTGTTGGCCGGGCGCCAGTAGCAGCAGGCGATGAGCAAGGTGGCCATGCTCGACAGGTAGATGGTGCCGGTCTGCGTCAGGTAGTCCCAGGTGTTGCCTTCGAGCGGATACCAGAGGCCGTAGAACATCAGGAACACGCCGATCACTGCCACGATCGAGCGATTCCACAGCAGTCCGCGGCGCTCGCTGTGCACACGGCGATAGGGGGCCAGGATGTCGTTGTAGATCACGCTGGCCCAGGTGAGCATGTACGAGGAATCGGTCGACATGTCGGCGGCCAGCATCGCGGCCACGAGCAGCCCCATCAAGCCCATCGGCACCATGGTGCTCAGGTAGACCGGCATCGCCAGGCGTGGAATCGTGTGCTCGAGCACTTCGGGGGCGAGCATGGTCAACGCCGCGATCCCCCACAACCCCGGCAATACGAAGCGGCACACGAAAAAGAAACTGGTCCGCGTGTAGATTTGCTGGCCGGTGCGGGTGTTCTTGGCGGAGAGCACCCGCGCGATCGTCGTCTGCCAGGTGAGCACGGCGGCCGAGTTGAGCAGGCCATTGAAGATCACCTTCGACCAGCCAAGCTCGGGATTCACGAACGGATTGAAGCCGCCGGCGCCATACTTTTCGTCGACGGTCTGGACCATGAGCTCGAAGGGCACTTCGTAGAGAATCAGCAGGGTCACGGCCAGCAACCCGGCGCTCATGGCGATGAACTGCAGGTAGTCGGTCACCAGCACCGAGAGCATGCCGCCCAGGATCGTGTAGGCGGCCACGGCCACGAGCATGGCGGTCATGGCGGCGACCAGGTAGCGCTCGTCGAAGCCGGCCACGGTCATGAGAAACTCCCCTCCCTGGCGGAGAAAGATCCCCATGTTCAGCAGTCCGCCGAGCACGATCACCACGCCGCTCCACCAGCGAATCCGCGAGCCGAAGCGTTTCTCGAACAGCTCGGCGATCGTGATCACGCCCGAATCGCGCAGCGGCTTGATGCAAAAGCCGGTGAGGCCGACCAAGAGCATGGCCAGGGCTTCGAGAATGCCGGCCGTGGCTCCGGCGAAGCCGTGGTTGAAACCCAGCTCGGCGGTGTACATGCAGGTGACGATGCCAAACTCGGTGGCCGCCAGCGAAGCCACGCCCAGGTAAGCATTCATTTCGCGGCCGGCAACCAGAAACTGTTCGACCTTGCCGACGTATTTCGCGCACGCTCAGCCCGGCGATCATCGTGACCAGCAGGTACAGGCCCACGATACTGCCGTCGAGGAGCGTGAAATGCGACATGAGCAAGCGGGCAGGGGATTGCAGTTGAAGCGCGGGCGCGCACGGACGGCCGCGAGCGACCGATCCGTGCGACGGTGGAGCGCCCCATGGTACGCCAGCAGCCACGGAGCACACAAGAACCGGCTTTCAGCCACGGTTCAGCACGAGCGCGTGGCGCCGGCCGCCCCTGGGGACGTCAGCCTGCAATCGTCACGCGCCGCTCGTGGGCGCCGGATGGCGGCGGGCGATGAGCACGTCGTAGACGAAGCCGCCCAGCACCCCGCCGCAGCACGGGGCCACGACCGGCACCCACCACCAATGGTCGTGCGCCGTGAAGACCTGCGAGCCCCAGCCGGCAATATAAGTGAACAGTCGCGGCCCCAAGTCGCGGGCCGGATTGATCGCATAGCCCGAGTTCAGCCCATAGGTCATGCCGATCAACAGCACGCTCGCGCCCACGATGATCGGGCCCAGGGCCTGCGGCAGCGCCATGTTGCGCGTGTCGCCGACGGCAAAGATCACGATCACCAGCAGGGCCGTGCCGACGATCTGGTCGACGAACCCGCCGGGGAACGTGCTCAGGTAGTCCTTGGGGTAGGTGGCCCAGATACCGGCAGTGACCAGCGTGTGCTGATCGCGCTCGAAGGCGTGGATCGCTTCCTGGTAGGTGAAATAGACGACGGTCGAGGCCGCGATCGCGCCGGCGAATTGGGCGACGATGTAGGGCGCGACCTTGCGCCAGTCGAAGCCGCGATGAAAGGCCAGGGCCAGCGTGACCGCGGGGTTCAAATGGGCCCCGGAAACGCCGCCGGCCACGTAGGCCCCCATCGTGACAGCCAGCCCCCAGCCGATATTGATCGACAAGTATTGACCATGTTCGCCGCCGCCCAAGACGACCTGGGCCACCACGCCCACGCCGAACATGATCAGCACGAAGGTGCCCAAAAACTCCGCGGCGGCTTCCCGCCAGGTGTCGCGCGCCATGAGACTTTGAATTTCCGCCTGAGGGGGACGTAGACGACGCGGGTTTTCGGCGCCGTCGCCGAGCATGTCGGCAGGGATTATGGCTTTTGGCCACAAAGACTTCAATCGCCCGCAGAGCGGATTTGGCCGAGGCAGGCGTGGGGGCGTGCTATCGGCGTACGGGTCCCTTGATTCGCGGGGGCGCAAGGGGCATATTACGTGTACATCCATTTAGCGATGGACACGGTCCAGGCCACCAGGAACCAACTCGCCAGCGGGGACGCCACGGATGAACGAACCCATCGTCACTTGTCCGCACTGCAAGACGGAAATCAAGCTCACCGAGTCGCTGGCGGCGCCGCTGGTGGCGTCGATCCGCCAGGGCTACGAAGAACAACTGGCCCAAAAAGACGTGCAGGTCGGCCAGCGCGAGGCCGCCCTGCGCGAGGCCCAGGCGGCGATCGCCCGCGAGCGCCGCGCGATCGACGACACGGTGGCCGACAAGCTCGCGGCCGAGCGGCGGGAAATTGCCGAGGAAGAAGCCAAGAAGGCCCGCCGGCTGGCCGCGGCCGATCTCGAGCAGCAAGCCAAAGCCATGGCCGAGATGGCGGAAATGCTGCGCGACCGCGAGGAAAAGCTGGCCGCCGCGCAAAAGACCCAGGCCGAGCTGATCCGCAAGCAGCGCGAGCTCGACGATGCCCGCCGCGAGCTGGAGCTGACCATCGAGCGCCGCGTCGAAGAGTCGCTCGGCGCGATCCGCGACAAGGCCGTCCAGGAAACCGAAACCCGGCTTAAGCTGCGGGTGGCCGAAAAGGAAGAGATGATCGCCGGCATGCAGCGGCAGATCGAAGAGCTCAAGCGTAAAGCCGAGCAGGGCTCGCAACAACTGCAGGGCGAAGTGCAAGAGCTCGAGCTCGAAGCCATGCTGCGGGCCGAATTTCCGCAAGACACGATCGAGCCGGTGCCCAAGGGCGAGCACGGCGGCGACCTGCTGCAGCGCGTCGTCGGACCGGGGTGCCAGCCTTGCGGCACGATCTTGTGGGAATCGAAGCGCACCAAGAACTGGACCGACGGCTGGCTGCCCAAGCTGCGCGACGACCAGCGGGCCGCGCACGCCGAGGTGGCCCTGATCGTTTCTCAAGTGCTGCCGAAGAACGTCGACAGCTTCAGCCTGATCGACGGAGTGTGGGTCGCCGGTCCGCGCTGTGCCTTGCCGGTGGCCTGCGTGTTGCGGCACTCGCTTATCGAGCTGGCCGCCCTGCGTCAGGCCGGTGAAGGCCAGCAGACGAAGATGGACCTGGTCTATCAATACCTGACCGGCCCGCGGTTCCGGCATCGCATCGAGGCCATCGTCGAAAAATTCGGCGACATGCGCGAGGACCTCGAGAAAGAGCGCAAGACGATGACCCGGCTCTGGGCCAAGCGCGAGGGGCAGATTCGCGGCGTGCTGGATGCCACGGCCGGCATGTACGGCGACCTGCAAGGCATCGCCGGCCGCACGCTGGAGGAAATCGACGGGCTGACCGTCCGCTTGATCGAAGACGCCAGCGATCTGAACGCCGAGCCGGCCATCGAGGATGACGAAGCGATCGCTGAATCCCCGACTGCCGAATCCTCCGACGGGCGCCGCACTCGCCGCCGCGGCAAGGCATCGGAGCGGGCCACGGCCGACAGCCTGTTCGAGTGAAACGGGCGACGCCGGACACGACTTCGGTCCCCCTTTTCGCAGCGCCAGGATCACACCCGCAGAAGATGCGACCAGATGGCGTCGCTGACCAGCAGGCCGGTGCGGGTCAGGCGGATCTGGCGGCCGTCGTCGCTGAGCAGGCCTTGGGCCACCATGCGGCCGAGCGGCTCGCCGGCCAATGCGTCGAGGTCGAAGCCGCTCGCCGCTGCGAACCAGGCGCGCTCGACGCCCGCCATCCGCCGCAGGCCGAAGACCAGCATTTCGCGGGCGCGATCGGCCGGCTCGAGCGTTTCGCGCTCGGCCACCGGCGACTGGCCGGCCAGCACACGCTTCAGCCACGTGGTCGTGCTGCGGTGGTTCATCTCGCGGCGGCCACTCACGTAGCGGGCCGCTCCGGGCCCAACGGCATGGTAACCCGCGCCCGACCAATAGGCTTCGTTGTGGCGGCAGCGATGGCCGGCGCGGGCGAAGTTCGACACCTCGTAGTGTTCGAAGCCGGCGGCGGTGAGCGTGTCGATCGCGGCTTCGTACATGGCGCGTTCCAGGTCCTCGTCGAGCCGCCCCAAGTCGCCCGTCAGCAGGCGGCTCCAAAAGGCGGTGCCGCGCTCGAACGTGAGGCCATAGGTTGACACGTGATCGATATCGAGCGCCAGTGCCGCCGCCAGGTCGGCCTGCCAACCATCAAGCGTTTCGCCGGGAGCCGCAAAAATCAGGTCGAGCGACAGCGAGGCGAAGCGCCGGCGGGCCGCACGCGCCGCGGCACGCAGGACCTCGGGGGTGTGGTCGCGTTCCAACCCGGCAAGTTTCGCCGGATCGAACGACTGCCCGCCAAGACTCAAGCGATTGACGCCGCCCCGGGCCAGCACGTCGAGCGTCTCGTCGTTGACGTCGGCCGGGTTGGCCTCGACGCTGAACTCGTAGCCTTCGGCCAGCGGAAACCAGGCCCGCGCTGGCGATCAGCCGCGCCAGCGCCTCGGGCGGCAGGTGCGTGGGCGTGCCGCCGCCGAAGAACAGGGTGTCGACCTCGCACGGCTCGTCGAGCGCGGCCAGTTCCAGCTCGATGGCCCGCAGGTAGTCGGCGATCAGGTCGTCGCGGCCGGCCACGAGCGTGAAATTGCAATACCCGCAACGATGCCGGCAGAACGGCACGTGCACGTATGCGGAGCGCGGCGGAACGAGCGCGTGAGACATGGAATAAAACCGGGGCGTCCGCGGCCGTGAATGCCGCAGCCTGTAGTCATTCTATCATCCCGGCAAACAGCAGCCTGGCGCGGCAGCACTGCCACGCGCCGAGCTGGGGTTTGTCACAGCCACAAGTGCAGCCGGCCGCCGAGCATGTCGGGGAGCGCTCGCTCGACGTGCTCGCGAATGCGTTTGCTGTGGTAGCGGGTGCTGAAATGCGAGGCGATGACGAGCTCGTTCTTGAACCGCTCGCGGCGCTCGACGACGTCGTCGAGGTGCGTGTGGCCGAACTTGTGAATCTTGTCCTTGCGGTGCGAGGGTGCGACGAACGTCATTTCCATGATCAGCACCTGGGCCTCGTACATGGCCGGGCAGTTGTCGAGCCCGCCGGGCGCGCTGTCGCCCAGGTAGGCAAACCGGGCGACCCGCCGCTCCTCGGTCACGGCGGTGCCGGCCAGGCGCAGGTCGCGAATCTGGGGCCCGGCCAGGTTCTGGTATTCGGGCTTGAGCTTGTGGCGGCGCTCCCAGACCACGAAGCCCACGCTGGGCACGGTGTGCACGGTGGCCGAAACGCTCACCACGTGGTCGCGCGACAGCTCGATTTCGGCCCCCGGTTCGACCCCCACCAGCTTGCAGGGCATGCGGCCGCGGTCGAGCCGAGTGAACAGCTTCAAGATTTTTTCCATCGGCTCGATGATCGTCGGCGGCAGGTAGATCGTTGGCGGCTCCATTTTCATCATCCGCCGCCGGGCCACGTACACCGGCAAGGCCGCCAGGTGGTCGAGATGGGCGTGCGAGACGAACCAGGTGCTCGTGCCCATGAACGCCCAGGGCTGGCCGCCCAGATCGAAGCCGATCTTCAGTTCCGGGACGCGCCAGTAGGTCTGCACCGCTGCCCGAGAGTAGCCCTCGATGGTCAGGCCCTGGTGAACCAGGGTTCGCACGGGCATATTATTGAGCATGGGCGGTAGGCGGCATTCGGGACAGCGAGATGGGCGAATCGTCAAGTGTAAGACCGCTGGGCGACGGGCGGAAGGGCCGCCCGCGGCCGGTGGCGGCGCGCGGCGCGCGGCAGTTCGCCGGGGTCGCGTCGCGCGACGAATCGGGCGGTCTCCCACGGCCTTGGCGGTGTTCAATTAGCGAAACGGAGACGCCCGGTGGCGGCAAAATGGGCGGTCTCGTCGGACCATAGCGAGACTCACGGCACGGCGGCTGCGAGCCGCCCGACACGATGCAAGTTCGACGTGTATTGAATCGGCTGCTGCGGCCGGCCGGCTATGAAATCGCCAAGACGTTCGGGTCGGAGGCGACGTGGTCGCTGGCGCCGGGGCAGTCGATCGAAATCGAGTCGCTCGCCGGCCGCATTGCGCCGGCGCAAACACGCCTGGATCGTCGCGCCGCCGAAGTCGGGGTCGACCTGGCTGACCCTATTGCTCAAGCGGCTGCTCGATTGGCCGCTGGTGCCGCTGATTAGCGGCTACGATCGCCGCGAGCAGGAGGTCGACGCGCTGCTGCTGCTGCGGTACCCGGACATCAACATCCTCTCACCGCACCAGCACTGCCGGGCCTCCCAGCCCACGGTCGATTTCATCGAGCGGTTTCGCGTCCGGCCGATCATCATGACGCGGAACGTCTTCGACACGATCGTCAGCCTTCGCGACCACCTGGTGCGCGAGTCGCGGGCCATGCCGATGGCCTACGTCGACGATGAATTCCTGAGCTGGAGCGAGGAGCGGCAATACGATTTTTTGATCGCGATGTTCATGCCCTGGCTATTGAGCTTCTACGTCTCCTGGCAGTCGGTCGCCGGGGGCCTCGCGGGCAAGCTGATGTTCGTGCGCTACGAGAAACTGGCCGCTGACGCGCCGGCCGTGCTGCGCCGCATTCTGGCGGCGCTCGACGAACAGCGCTCCGAGCGGCGGATCGCCGAAGTCATCGAGCGCGTCGACGGGCTCGACACGCGGCGCAATCAGGCGGTCACCGGGCGCGGATCGCGATTGCTCAACCCGGCACAGATGGACAAAGTCCGGCGGCTGGCGGCTTTTTACGAGCACGTCGATTTATCGGCTGTCGGGTTGTAGGGGGACTCAATGACGCTGGTGCTGTCCCGCTGATGGACGGCGGCGACGGCACGGTTTAGGCTGATGACACTGGGCAACCCATCGATCCGCGGAGCGCGGCCATGTACGATCCGACTCGATTCCTCGACGAGCATCGGCTATTGACGCGGCGTTATTTCTTCCAGCTCGGCGCTGGCGCGGCGTTGGTCGCGGGCCTGGCCCCGTCGCGGCTTTTCGCGGCCGGACCTTTTGCGAACCGGGCCGAGAAACTCGAGCGGTTCGAGCACTATCTGACGCCGCAAGAAAAATTTGGCGACGTCTCGCGAGGCAAGCCGCTGCCCCATTCGTTGCACGACGACAAGAAGCGCGAGGTCGGCATGACCCGCGACACCTGGAGGCTGGAGATCATTTCCGATCCGGAGCATCCGGTACGGCTGCGAGCGCCGCGGACCAAGGCGGACGGCACGGCGCTCGACTTCGCGGCGCTGATGCAGTTGGCCGAGACGCACGCCGTGCGGTTTGCCAAGGTGATGACGTGCCTGAATATCGGCTGCCCGCTGGGCATGGGCGTCTGGGAAGGCGTGCCGCTGCGCGAACTGCTGTGGATGACCGAGCCCCGCGAGGACGTGCGCCGCGTGTTCTACTACGGCTATCACAACGACGATCCCGAGCAGATGTTTCGCAGTTCGCTGCCGGTCGGCCGCGTGCTGGAGGACCCCTTCGATCTGCCGCCGGTGATTCTCTGCTACAAGCTCAACGGCCAATGGCTGACCAGCGAGCGCGGCGGGCCGGTGCGAATCGTCGTGCCCGAAGCCTACGGCTTCAAGTCGATCAAGTGGCTGACGCACGTCGTGTTCGACCTCGCTGTCACACGCGAACGACACCTACGCCGAACAGGGCAACGACGTCGACAGCCCGCTCAAGACCGTTCGCCGCCACGCTGTCGGTGCCGCGCGAAGCCAAAGCCGGCGAGCCGATGCCGATTTCCGGCTATGCACAGGTGGGAGTCAGCGGGCTGTCGAAAGTGCAGCTTTTCATCGAGCCGGAGAGCACGGCCGAGGGCGCCAGCGGCACGAACTTCGCGTCGGCGGCGTGGCGCGACGCCGACATTCTGCCGCCGCCCGATTCGTGGGACGGCTTTCCCGATGGAAAGCTTCCGCTGCCCACGCACGGCTTCGACCCGGCGACGGGGCAGCCGTCGACGTGGCCGATGCGGCTGGCGGCGGTGCATTGGGCCGCCATGCACCCCCCGCTGGCGGCCGGAAAATACACGCTGCGCACGCGAACGATCAATGCGCAGGGAAATGCCCAGCCCATGCCACGGCCATTTCGCAAATCCGGGCACTCGACCATCGAACGCGTGGCGATCACCGTCACCTCACCGCCGCTGGGCCCGAATCGTTCGGCGGCAGCGGCGCGTCGCGGTCGTCCGGCAGCCACCGCGAACCGGCGGGCATGCTGGCATCTGCCGAGGCGGGCGCGGCGTCTCCGCGCTTAAGCGGCATTTCACGCGGGCTGCAGGGCTTTCTCGACGCCCGGCCGGCAAGAATCAGAATCGCCCGCTCGTGGCACTTCGATTGCACTTTCCTTGCCGAACAGGCCGCGGGCGGTCTGGCGTTCGGTTGCGACGGAGGCAGAAGGCGAGGAGGACACGCCATGCAGAGAAAGAAAGTTGCCAGCCTGATCGCGATGTTCCTGCTGATGGTGCTGGCAAGCGAGGCGGGTGCCGTGGCGACCCAGTCTCAAACGCCGCAAACCGCCCCCGTAGCGACCGAACCGGAAGCCGAGGCCAAGCCCAAACCCGAGGCGCCACGCAGCGTGAAGGTCGAACCCGGTGCCCGCGACGCGGAGATTCGCTCGCGTCTGGAAAGCATCTTGACGGCAACGGGCTGGTTCGTCGAGCCGCACGTCAAGGTCCACCAAGGCGTGGTGTTTCTGACCGGCATTGCCGAGACCGATGACTACAAACAGTGGGCCACGACGCTGGCGCAAAACACGCAGGACGTCGTGGCCGTGGTCAACAAGCTGCGCGTGGAAAAGGAATCGGTCTGGAACTTCCGGCCGGCGCTGGCCGGATTGCGCGACTTGTGGGTGGAGATGCTGCACTCGCTCCCGTATCTCGCCACCGGACTGATTATCTTGCTGGCGACCTGGTTGGCCGCGCGGCTGGCGCACCGGGTTTCGCATCGGTTCGTCGACCGCCGCGTGACGGTGCCGCTGTTGCGCGAGGTCATCGCGCGAGCCATCGCGCTGGTGGTGTTCGTCGTGGGGCTGTACATCGTATTGAAGGTGAGCGGGTTGACGCGGCTGGCGCTGACGGTCATCGGCGGCACGGGCATCCTGGGCTTGGTGATCGGCATCGCGTTCCGCGACATCACCGAGAACTTTCTGGCCAGCGTGTTCTTGAGCATTCAGCGGCCGTTTCGCGTGGGCGACCTGGTCGAGATCGTCAACGTGCTGGGCTACGTCGAGCGGCTGACCGTGCGGACGACCGTGATCACGACGCTGAAGGGCAACCAGATGCAAATTCCAAACGCGACGGTCTATAAGAACACGATCTGCAACTATACGAGCAATCCGAACCGCCGCGATGACTTCCTGATCGGCATCGGCTACGACATGCCGCTGGCCAAGGCCCAGGCCGCAGCCTTGCAGGTCCTGTCGAGCCACCCGGCCGTGCTGGCCGAGCCCGAGCCCTGGGTGCTGGTCGACCACGTCGAATCCTCGGGCGTTTACCTGCGGGTTTATTTCTGGATCGACGGCAGCCAGCACAATTGGCTCAAGGTGCGCTCATCGGTGATCCGGCTGGTCAAGCTGGCGTTGCAAGAAGCGGGAATCGCACTGCCGGCGCCGGCGCCGCCGTTGGGCGTGCTGTCGAGAAAGCCTGTTTTCGAGGGGGACGGCAGACCGACCGAGCAGAGGCAAGGCGAAGCACGTGCTGCGACCGAGCCCTTGGACTCCAACGGCGAGCCGATTTCGACGGAAGCCGAAGGGGGGCTGCACAGCGACGCCAAACAAATCGAGCGTCAGTCCCGCCAAGAACCGCCCGGCGACAAGGGCGCCAATCTGTTGAAAACTGCCGCCCGGTCGACATCTCTAATGCTGCGTCAAAGCTTCGCATTCTGGTTCGATGTGCCGTAAGTCCAGTGCACTGCTGGACAAGCCAGCAGTGGCACCCGAATTCTTACCGTTGACAATGCCCTAGACGGCTTAGCCGATGAGGCGGGGAGCCTACGCGGAATCGCGTTGCAAGAGATCCCACTTGTTGCCGTAGAGGTCGAGAAACACCGCGACCAGGCCATACGATTCCTGCCGCGGTTGCACGATGAATCGCACGCCGCACGATTGCATGTGGCGAAAATCGTCCCAGAAGTCGCTGGTTTCCAGGAACAGGAACACGCGGCCGCCGGTTTGATTGCCGACGGCCGCTTGCTGCTGGGGCGTGGCCGCCTTGGCCAGCAACAGCACGAGCCCGTCGACACCCGAGGGGGCCACGCGTACCCAGCGCTTACCGCCGCCGAGCGGCGTGTCTTCGACGAGAATGAATCGCAGGGCGGTGGCAAAAAAAGGTAATGGCTTCGTCGTAGTCGCGAACGACCAGCGCCACGGTCGCAATCGAACGAGTCACGTTCAAGCCCCACGTTTACGCGGACGTTGCTCACGCCGTTGTCGGGTCAGTCTTCGGCCAGCAGTTCTTCGATCTTGTGGCGCATGAACGCCTCGCCGTCGGCGCCTTGCCAGTTCAACTCGCCGTACCACCAGTAGCGGACGCGCCCCTGCTTGTCGACGAGATACACGGCGGGCCACACCTGATTGCCCCAGGCAGCCCAATTGGCCGCCGCGCCGTCGACGGCCACGGGATAGGCAATACCGCGGCGCCGGACGTTCCGGCGCAGGTTCGCGACGTTGCGCTCGACTTCGGTTTCCGGCGTGTGGATGCCGATGATCGTGAACTTCGACTGGGGGAACTTCTCGAACCACTCCTGGTAAAGGGGCAGGTTGTGCACGCAGTTGATGCATCCGAAGGCCCAGAAGTGGACCGCCACGACCTTGCCGCGCAGCGCCGCGAAACTCGTTGGTTCGCTGTTGATCCAGCCGTCGAGCTCGCGCAGCTCGGGAGCCTGGCAGCCGATGCGCTTCAGACGGCTGAAGTCGAAGGTCGGGCCGGCCATTTGGTTCAACTGGGCGCGCTGCTCGGGCTCGAGCAGGTCGAGAACGTCTTGCGAAGTCGGCGCACGCGATTCCGTTTGGGGGCTCGATTTTGCCGCGGCGGTCCGGGAAGCTCCGGTCCGGGTCGCGCCGGCCGTCGTGGCGCCGTTTTCGCTTCCGCCGCTTACCGGTTGCGCATCGGCCAGCAGGCGGGCGATCGCGGCCGTTTGCTCGGCAGAAAGTTTCAGACTCGCCGCGACGTCGCTCGACGCCAGCGACTTGAAGCCGCGGGCTTGCAGCGTGATTTCATCGAAGCGGGCCCGTTGCGCGGCGGTCAAGGTGTCGACGATCTGGCGGCGCAATGGGTCGTGCAAGGCGTCGAGCTGCTTGCGGCATTTCTCGATCGGCACGTCGCGCAGCACCCAAAACGGCCCATCGACCGCGTCCACCGCCTTTTGCAGGGCCGCGATTTGCCTGCCGGTGAGCTTCAGCTCCTCGTGCACGGCCGGATCGCGCGCCAACGTGAGCGTCACGTAGGGCAGAGCAGGCTTTTCGACGACCGCCGGCACGTCGGCCGCAATTGCGCGGACGGCCAGCAGCAGCATGGCGGCAAACAGGATCGCGGCAGCGCTAAGGAGTCGCCTATTCACCGATCTTTGCCTCCACCGGCGAGAACTCAACAGGTGGTTTCGCCGCGCCCGCGAGCGGCGTGCAGTGAAAGTCCTGCGGGCCGCTGATTCCGTCCGCTACAGTTAACTTTACGGTCGCGCGGAGGACGTGTCGAGGCGCGGGGCGCCGCGCCTGCTCAGGCGGCCGGCGGCGGCAGGATCGGGCTGGCGGGGGCCGGCTCGACGGCGCCGCGATTGATGGCGTCGATCAACTGCCGCAATCGGCCGAGACTGCGGCGGTTGAAGCGGAACACGAGCCGCGCGTAGTCGGCCAGGTCGGGCTCGTCCTTTTCCTCGCCGAGCGGGCCGCTCGTCTCGAAGGCGCCGCTGGTCAGGATGTCGGCGAACTCGGCGTTGATGGCCTCGAGCAGCTCGCCGCTGGGTGCCTGTTTGATCCGCAGCACGAGCTTGTTGCGCACGTAGCGCATGCTCTGGTAGACTTTGTAGAACTGGAGGATCTCGCCCACCGCCGCTTCGACGCTGTCGGTGAGCTTGTAGAGCGACAGGTCCTCGGGCGAGATCAAGCGGTGGCCCAGCAGCCGTTTTTCCACGAACTGTTCGAACTCCTTCCAGAACGACCCGCCCGGGGCGTCGAGAAACACGACCGGCACCACGTCGCGCTTGCCGGTCTGCAGCAGGGTCAACACCTCGAGGCCTTCGTCGAGGGTGCCGAAGCCGCCGGGCAGCAGGCAGACCGCGTCGCATTCCTTGACGAACATCAGCTTGCGGGTGAAGAAATACTTCATGTGCACGAGCTTGACGTCGCCGGCGATGACCGGGTTGGCGTACTGCTCGAAGGGGAGCATGATGTTGAGCCCCATCGAGTTCTCGCGGCCGGCGCCGACGTGGCCGGCCTCCATGATGCCGCTGGCGGCGCCGGTGACGACCAGCCACTTTTGGGCGGCCATGGCGCGGCCGAATTCGACGGCCTGCTCGTAGGCGGGCTCGTCGGGCGCGTGCGTGCGGAGCCGAATACGGTCACCTTGCGGCGGCCGCGGTAGGGGGTGAACACTTTGAAGGCGTAGCGCAGCTCGCGGAGGGTGCGGCTGAGAATTTTCAGATCGCCCCGCGAGGGGTGATCGATCGCCAGCTTGTCGGCCGATTCCTTGATTTGATCGATCAGGTCGACGATCCGCGAACGGTCGACTTTTCCATTCGTCTCGTCGAGCGTTTCTTCGAGCTTCGAGACCGCGTGATCGGCTTTGGAGAGGGAAGGATCGTCGGGGGTGCTATCGGTCACGCCTGGGCCTCGCAACGGGACGGGCCGCCGCGAACCAACCTGGCCGGACGCCGCAAATAGCGTGCATCCAGCCAAGACTCGCGGCGACATCGTTTATTATACCCTTGGGCCGCCCATCGTCGAAGAGCGCGACCGCCCTGGCGGCGCATGCCCGCGGCACAGCGATTTGCCCGGTTTTCGCCGTTCGGCTGGCCGCGGCCGGGTGTCGGAATGCTGGCCGGGGAGCACAAAAGAAAAAGCCTGTCGCGCACCGCGCGAACAGGCTGCTTGTTTCGCATTCAAGAGACCGGGCCGGGACCCAAGCCTCAGGCGGACGGGCGGCGGTAGTGCTGGTAGGCGAGGATGACTTCGTACAGGTCGGTCGAGATGGTGACCTGGTCGTCTTCGAAATCGCGGAGCCAGGTGCGTTCGTTGCGCACCGCGTCGGCCAGCAGGGGCAGGATTTCGCCCAGCGGCACCGAGACGGTGTCCTTGGCCTGCTTGGCTTCGACGACAGCCGTGGAAAACTCGCTTTGCGGACCGTAATAGACGCGCAAGTGGTTTCGAGCCATGGGGACGCTTCCTTACGTCAAAGGCTTCTTGAGGGAGCTCGCCGAACCGTTTCGCGGCCCGATGTTGGCGGACGCGTCGCGTCCTGTCGGCACTCGCGACCATGTTCGACGAGCGAGGCACCGGCACACGTCATGCTTGCATGTGCCCCGCTTGGCGCGTACATGTATCGGCTCCCGCGGGGCGGCAAGTTTGATCGTTTTTCTCCGGCCGTGACGAATTTTCCGAATGCCGCACCGCGGCCGGCGGTTGCGAGACGTGCGGGATCTTGAACGACTGTCGGACACTCGGCGAACTGGGAAGAATTACCCGCTGATATCGCCCCCGCGCCAGCTTGACAAGTCAGGCAGGGGCGCTGGATTGCGCAGCGGACAAGTCGCACGCTAACAATCATTTGCGTCCATCTTCCGCACCGCCATTGGCCGCCGGCGGCAATACGACACGCTTCCGGGGCCTCTTCTTGCATGGGCAGCACGAACACCACCGCCATCGAGCTCGGCCCGATGGCCCGCGCTCTCAAGCTATCGCTGCGGCAAATCGAAGCGACCGTCGCGCTGCTCGATGCGGGCAATACCGTGCCGTTCATCACCCGCTACCGCAAGGACGCCACCGGCGGACTCGACGAAGAGCAAATCCGCCAGATCGAGTCGCGGCTGGTCAAACAGCGGCTTTTGGCCGAGCGCAAGCAGACGATCCTTCGCTCGATCGAATCGCAGGGCAAGCTGACCGCCGAGCTGGCCGCCGAAATCGAGGGGGCCGATAGCACCAAGCGGCTCGAAGACCTCTATCTTCCCTACAAGCCCAAAAAGCAGACGCTGGCCACCGTGGCCCGCGAGCGCGGGCTGGAGCCGCTGGCCGACGAGGTGCTCTCGGGTACGTGCGCCGACCTCGACGCCCGCGCGGCCGACTTCGTCAATCCCGACCGCGGCGTGACCAGCGCGGCCGACGCACTGTTGGGCGTGGGCCACATCCTGGCCGAACGGTTGAGCGAGCAGGCCGACCTGCGGCAGAAGCTCCGCCAGATTCTCAACCGCACCGGCAAGCTCGCCAGCGCGCGGGCCGAAGCCGACGAAAAGCTGTCGCAGGGCTATCGCGATTATTTCGAGTTCAGCGAGATGATCCAGCGGATTCCGCAGCATCGCGTGCTGGCGATCAACCGCGGCGAGAAAGCGAAGGTGCTGCGCGTGAAGCTCGAAGCCGACATGGCCGCCATGCAAGAGGTGGTTGACGAATCGGTTTCGCCGCCGGAGCATCCGCACGTCGAATTCTTGCGCGGCTGCGGTCGCGACGCCCTGCAGCGGCTGATCTTTCCCAGCCTCGAGCGCGAAGTGCGCCGCGAGCTGAGCGACTGGGCCGAAGCCCACGCCGTACACGTCTTCGCCCGCAACCTGCGCAACTTGCTGTTGCAAAAGCCGGTTCGCGGCCGCCGCGTGCTGGCGATCGATCCCGGCTTCAAGAGCGGCTGCAAGCTGGCGGCGCTCGACGAGTTTGGCAACCTGCTCGACCAGGCCGTGATCCACCTGGTGGGCAAGCCCGAACGCAAACAGGAAGGGCGCGGCAAGCTGGTCGAGATGATCCGCCAGCAGCAGTTGACGGTCGTGGCGATCGGCAACGGCACGGCCTGCCGCGAGACCGAAGAGTTGATGTCCGAGCTGCTGGCCGGCGAGCTGGCCGAGCTGCAGTTGGCCTACGTGATCGTCAACGAGGCGGGCGCCAGCGTCTATTCGACGAGCCCCCTGGGCGCGAGGAGTTTCCCGAGTACGACGCCACGCTGCGCGGGGCGATCTCGATCGGCCGGCGCATTCAGGACCCGCTCAGCGAGCTGGTGAAGATCGACCCGGCCAACATCGGCGTCGGCATGTACCAGCACGACATGAAGGCCAAGCACCTGCGGGCCTCGCTCGACGCGGTCGTCGAGTCGTGCGTCAACTACGTGGGCGTCGATCTGAACACGGCCAGCCCGGCGCTGCTGCGGTATGTTTCGGGTTTGAACCAGTTGACGGCCCGCCGGGTGTACGACTACCGCGCGCAGCAGGGTCCGTTCCGCAATCGCGAGCAGCTCAAGGAGGTGCCCGGCTTTGGCGAGTCGGCATTCGTGCAGTCGGCCGGTTTCTTGAAGATTTCCGGCGGCGACAACCCGTTGGACGCCACCTGGATTCACCCCGAGAGCTATCCGCTGGCCGAGCGCGTGCTGGAGAAGATCGACTGCCGGCTGTCCGATCTGCTCGAGCGCGATTCCTCGGCCCGAATCGCCGAGCGCACGGCGGGACTCGAATTGGAGCCGCTGTCCGCGCAGATGGAGGCCGGCACGCTGCTGTTGGAGGACATTATTTCGCAGTTGGCCCGTCCGGGGCGCGACCCGCGCGAGGATTTGCCGCCGCCGATCTTCAAGAAGGGGGTCATCAAGCTCGACGACCTGACGGCCGGCATGGAGCTGCAAGGCACGGTGCTCAACGTGGTCGACTTCGGCGCGTTCGTCGACATCGGCTTGCACGACACGGGCCTTGTGCACATCAGCCAGTTGGCCAACAAGTATGTCCGCGACCCGCACGAGGTGGTTTCGGTCGGCGACATCGTCAAGGTGTGGGTGCACGAGATCGACAAGACGCGACGGCGCGTTTCGTTGACGATGATCGCGCCGGGCACCGAGCGGACCCGGCCGCCGAAGCGCGAGAAGCGCGGCGGCAGGCAGCGCAGCGGTGAAGCTCAACCCGCGGCCGCGGGCGAGGCGGCGGCACCGGCAGCCGCGGGCGCCGAGGCGACCTCGGCCGAAGCCACGGCTGTCAGCCCGCCGGCCGACCGCCGACCGCGTCCTGCCGGGCGGCGGCAGCCCGAGCGTCCCGCGCGGCGCGCGACGATCGCCCGCGCCCGCTAAAGCCGAAGTTCCAGGGCGCCATGCGCACGGAGCGCAAGCCGAAACCGCTGGTGCCGCTGACAAATGAGATGAAAACCGGCAAGGAGCCCTTGCGAACCTTCGGCGATCTGAAACAATTCCTCGAGTTGAAGACCGAAACCAACGAAGCGCCGCAGGCCCCACGGCCGGAAAACGAAGGCTAGCAGACCGACCACGCCTGGTAGTCGCGCGGGGTGGCCACGGCTGGCTTGCGCAGCAGGCGTCGGATGACGGGTGGACAAGCCGGCCGCGGCGCGCGACAAATGAAGGAAGGTCGCCCCCGGGGACTGGACCGAGCCTCCTGACGTGTCGGGTGCCACGGTGGCTTGCCCACCCGTGCTTCTGGACTGCTGGACCAGCCGGCAGCGGCACCCTGCATGACGAAATAGCGTTAGTCAGTCCACGAGTTTCAAGCAGCGACGCGACGCGGTTCGGACTCCACGAGGTGCTCGCCGGCTGCGAGACGGAAATGGACCCTCTCGAATGGACTTTCAAAACCGCCTCGAAAAAGCGATCCAGCGCGGCCGGCGCTCGCACGACGCCGCCGCCCGCGCTCAGGCCGAGCAGGCCATGGGCGAGGAGGAGCTGAAGCGGCTGCACACGCAGTACCGGCTGCAACTGTCCGAGCACATCGAGGCCTGCGTCAAGCAATTGCCGCAGCACCTGCCCGGTTTTCGCTACGAAACGATCGTCGGCTCGCGCGGTGGGGCGCGGGGGTGAGCCGCGACGACCTGGCGCTGGTCGATGGCCGCCGCGAAAACCAGTTCAGCCGCCTGGAGTTGGTCGTTCGCCCTTTCGCGTTCTCGCACGTCCTGGAGCTGGCAGCCAAGGGCACGATCCGCAACAAGGAAATCTTCAACCGCAGCCAGTTCCAGATGCTCTCAGACGCCGATCCGGCCAACTTTCGCGACCTCGTCGACCGCTGGATTCTCGAATACGCCGAGCTGTACGCCGCCAAGGGCTGACGCTCTTGAGTCCGCTGGTCACGCGGCCGACGTGTCGTAGCGCATGACGGCGATCGTCGACACCAGCACGACGGCGGCTCCGGCCAGCGACACCCCGCTGAGCTGTTCGCCCAAGAACGTGTAAGCGATCATCACGCCGAACAGCGGCACCAGGTAGAGCGAGGCGCTGGCCACGGTGACGCTCAGCCGCTGGAGCACGTAGAAGAACACCAGCATCGAGGCGCCGTACATGAACACGGCCAGAAAGCCGAACGCCAGCCAGCCATTCCGGTCGAGCCGCTGCAATGCCTGCCAGTCGTGTGGCTCGAGCGTGATCAATAGCGGCAGGCTGGCCAGCGAGGCCGTGATGTAGCTGAAGATCAGGATCTCGATCTCGTCGAACCGCGCGAGCAACCCCTTGCAATACACGTTATAGAACGACGAGCCCGTGCAGCCGACCAGGATCAGCAGGTTGCCGGCCAGGAAGCCGCGCTGCAAGAGGTGGGCCTGTTCGAGATCGGGCACCGACATCAGGCCCGCCCCGGCCAGGCCGATGACGAGGCACACCACGCGCAGGCGCGCTGAGCCGTTCGCCAAGCATCGTCGAGGCCAGCACGGCGCTGATCACCGGAATCAGCAAATTCAGGATCGCGCCGTTGGAAGCCAGCGACAGGCTGATGCCCCAGGTCATTCCCAACTGCGCCAGCACCTGGCCGCAGATGCCCGCGATGGCGAACGCCAGCCAATCGTGCGCTGCCGGTCGCGCGCCCGTGCTCCGCCTCCGCCGCCAGATCAATAGCGGCACGAACAAGAGCGTCGTCACGTAGAACGGCAGAAACGTGATGCCGATCGGTCCCAGGTGTGGGCTGCCCTCGGGGCCCGAGTGTTCCAGAAACTTGACGGCCGTGCCTTGCGCGGCCCAGATGAAGTTGGGGATCGCCAGCAGGAAGAAGTGCCACATGCCGACAGCGCGGTCGCCGTGCGTCGGAGTTGGCGTGTCGCCAGGATCGTTCATCGGCACGCGCCCCCGCGGCTGCCCTTCAAGGTTCAACCACCACGACGCCGAACCGATCGGCGCCCGGCGAGCTGCCGCGAAACACGTAGGCGTCGATGCCCGACAGATCGCGATACTTGTCGACGATCCGCAGGAAGGCGTCCTCGGCATCCGCGCAGCCCAACACGGCTACGGTGCCGCCGCCACCGCCGCCGGTGATCTTGGCGCCGAAGATCCCCTTGGCGGGCCCTTCGGCCCCGGCCAACTCGACGAGCAAGTCGGTCATCTCGGCGCCCAGCCCGGTCTCGGTGTAGGCGACGTGCGATTGAACCATCAGCTCGCCCATCAGCTGGGCGCCCTCGGGCGTAAAACCTTCGGCCATGCCGCGGGCCAACTCGACGAACAGCCGCACCCGATGATTCTCTTCGACCGCGTAGCGGGTGCAGGCTTCGACACGGTAGCGCACTTCCGGCCGCACGCTCGTGAACGGGTCGACGTGCTCGCCGGCCAACCGCAGATATTCTTCGCCCGACAGCGCGTCGGGCAGCTCCTGCTGGAACCGGGCATATTGCGAGGGAGCGATGTTGGCCAGGTAGCCGTTCCAGCGCGGGTCGGTCCACCGGGGAATCTTGGCGTGTTCGTCGAACGTCAGCGGAATGCCGTGCTCCTGGCAGATCAGCTTGTAGCCCATGAAGCCGGCGGCGCGGGCCGCCTCGTATTCGATGCCGGTGACCTGGTGGCTAACGCCCGAATCGATGCCCCAGCAGGCCAGTCCGGCCGGCAGCTTGACCAGCGGCTGTGGCAGGCAGGTTTGGCACACCAGCGGCAACACGTAGCCTTCGTCGCCCAGCACGACGGCGATCTGATCCATGATGCCGCAGGCGCTTTCGGCGATCACGTTTTCAACCCATTGGCAGGCTTCGGCCAGCTCGACGCCGGCCAGCTCGACGCCATAGGCCGCGGCGGCGGCTTTCATCACCGCCACCTCGACAGCGGCCGACGAGCTGACGCCCTTGTTCAAGGGCACGTCGGATTCGATGAACACGCTTGCGCCCGAGGCGATCCGCTCGGGATATTCCCGCTTCAGCCAATGAAACACGCCGATGACGTAGGCCGTCCAGCGGGCGCGCGCGTCGCGGGCCACGAGTGCGCGCACGGCGGCCGCGTCGTCCAGCTCGTCGAGCGAATGCTCGACGCGGTCGTGCCAGCCGCTTGCGCATCTGCGGATTCACGAGCACGACGCGGCGATCGGCCCGCAATTGCACGGCGGCCCACGTGGCCTCGCGAATCGTGGCTTCGAAGACCATGCCGCCCGTGTAGTCGTCGTTGCCTCCCATCAAGTCGAGCCGTCCCGGCGAACGGGCGATCAAGATCGGCTGCCCGCGCTCAAAGAGTTCGCCACCGTCGCGCAGCCCGCGGACCGCGCGTTCGAAATCGCTCGTCGCAGTCATCGCAGGGCCTCGATGCTCGCCAGCAGGTATTCGATGCCCTCGTCGGTCAGCCGCGGATGGATCGGCAGGCTGACGTACTTGTGGTACAGGGCTTCGGCGCGGGCATTCGCCTTCGTGATGGCCGAGGCGGCGATAAGCCGTGGTCAGGTGGATGGGCATGTAGTGCGACCAGACCTTGATCTGGCGGCCCGTGTACAGTTGCCACATGAAATCTTCCTTGTCGAGCAGAAACTCCGGCTCGACCAGCACGCAGAACACGTGATAGACGTGGGTCGTGTGTGGCCCGACCGCCGGCAGCGAGAGCCCCGGCACTTTCGACAGCCGTGCGCGATAAATATCCGCGATTTCCTGCCGGCGGCGGTTGAAGCCATCGAGCTTCTTCAGTTGCACGAGCCCCACGGCGGCTTGGGCGTCGGTCATGCGGAAGTTGTAGCCCACGTCGTCGAAGTCGAGCAGCCAGTAGCGCTTGCCCATCGGCTGCTGGCGCTCGTCGATCGCCAGGTATTTGCCCTTGGGGTCGTAGGTGCGGGCGCACAGCGAGCGATACGAGAGCAACCGCTCGTAGAGTTGACGGTCGCTTGTGGTCACCATGCCGCCTTCGCCCAGCGTGGTCATGTTTTTCTGCTGGTGAAAGCTGAACACGCCGATGTCGCCCAGCGAGCCGGCCGGCCGATCGCGATAGCGGGCCCCCGCAGCGTGGGCGCAATCCTCGACGATGCGAATGCCGCGCGGCCGGGCCAGTTCGACTAGCGCGTCCATCTCGCAGCACTGCCCATAAAGGTGTACCGGCAGGATCGCCTTGGTGCGCGGCGTTATCTTGCGGGCGACTTCGGCCGGATCGAGATTCAACGTCCGCGGGTCGACGTCGGCGAAGACCACCCGCGCGCCGCGGGCGGCGATCGCATTGGCGGTCGAAATCCAGCTCAAGGGCGTGGTGATCACCTCGTCGCCCGGCCCGACTTCGCAGGCGATCATCGCCAGCTCGAGCCCCGCCGTGGCCGAAGTGACCGCCAGCGCGTGGCCTGTCTGGCAGTAGGCGGCAAACGCCGTTTCGAACGCTTTCACCCGCGGTCCGCAGGAGGGCGCCGAGGCGGCCAGCACCTCGGCCAGCGCCGCGGCCTCTTCGGGCCCGTAGATCGAGCCGTGGTTGAATTCCAGCTCATAGCGGGCTTTAGGTAACTCCATGGCAGGCTCTTTCGATCACTTCGCGACAAGTGGGCACCGGCGTGCGGCAAACGAGGCGCAAGCGGTCGCCGGCCAGAAAATCGTCGGCCCCGCGCGGAGCCCGCCCCGGCACCGGCTCGTGCTGGGCCACGACCAGTGCCGGATCATAGCCTAATCGCTCGGCGATCGCACGGGCCAGCTCGAAGCGCGAAATCTTGTCGCTGGCGCCGGCGTGAAAGATGCCGCAGGCCGCCGGCTGCGCGGCCAACTCGACGAGCCACGCGCACAACCTGCCCACGTCGATCGGATTGCGGAATTCGAACGTCGGCGAGATGATCGGCTTGCCGGCCCGCAGGCTGGCGAGCACTTTTTCCAGGTAGGAGTTGCCGCCCGTGGCCGCGCTTTTGCCCAGCACGAGCGACGAGCGGACGATCGCGCCGGCGGGCACGAACGACACGACGGCGCGTTCGGCCTCGACCTTGGTGTGGCCATACCAGTTGGCCGGCGTCGGCGGGTCATCCTCCAGGTAGTGGCCCTTGGTGCCGTCGAACACTGCGTCGGTTGACGTGAAGATCAGCCTGGCGCCGGCGCGGCTGCACGCCCGGGCGACATTCGTGGCCCCGTCGACGTTGATCCGCCGGGCCAGGTCCTGTTCGCGCTGGCAGCGGTCGATGTCCGACAGCGCGGCCAGGTGGACCACGACCGCCGGCTCGACGCGCTGGAAGGCGGCCAGCACGCTGGCCTCGTCGGTGATTTCGATCGCCAGCGAACGGCCGTCGGCCGGCGGCGTTCGCGACGCGCCGAACACCTCGAAGGCCCCGCTCGCCGCGCGTGTCAGGTTCGAGCCGACGAAACCGGTGGCGCCGATGATCAACAGCCGCGTGGTCATCGAACGCTCCGCCCGGCCGATGCGCGTTCCAGCTCGAGGGCCCGCCAGTAGCGGAGCGGGAAGTCGGTTTGGATCAAGTCGATTCCCCAGGCCATCGCCTGGCGATAGCTGTCGAGGTTGGCGCTGCCGGGCGCATCGGAAAATACCTGGACGCCCGCCGCATGGCAATGGTCGATGTAGGCTTGCGACAAGGCCCGCCAGGGCGTGTCGACCGCGAACGGCTTGACCTTCTCGGCCAGTCGGGTGACCTGTTCGATCGAGCTGGCCGGGGGCATGCGGCGGATGTCGGCATCGACTTGGCGCAGCTCGGCCAGATAGCCAGCCCCCTGATAGACGATCGCCTGCTCGACGAGGCCATGACTTTTGAGCGCGGCGGCCAGGGCCGAGGGCGGAATGTCCTTGGCGTCGAAGTAGAGGCCCTGGCCTTTGGGCACCGCGTCGAGAAACGCGTCGAGCGTCGGCACGTGCGTGCCGGCGAAGCGATTGGCGAACCAGCTACCGGCATCGAGCTTGGCGATTGTCTCGTCCGACGCTTCGCGGATCGACCCCTTGCCGGTCGTGGTGCGGTCCAACCGGCTGTCGTGCAGCAGGTAGTAGTGCCCCTCGCACGACGGCCGGACGTCGAACTCGACGAAATCGGCGCCCAGCCGGTGTGCCTTGGCAAACGCCGGCAAGGTGTTCTCGGGCGCATAGCGCGACGCGCCGCGATGGCAGGCAAATCGCGTGTGTCGGTCCTTCAACCGGCTGGACAGCACCTGCGCGATGAGTTCCTCGGGCACGCCCGTCTCCAGCAGGTCGACACCCGCGGAAAGCGCCGCGTCCCAAACCTCGGGCCGATCGCGATCGGGCGACATGGCCGCATAGACTCGCGCGCCGCGCTCGTGAAACGCGCGGCAGATTTCCGGGCGGGTGTCGTCGAAGTCGATCGCGACGATCGCGGGGTGCAGTTTCTCGACCCAGCCATCAAGCCCGTCGTCGCGTCGCCAGCGGGCCACCAGGCCAATCGAGTCCCCCGCGGCCGCGGCCACGCGCTCGAGCGTGGGGCGCCCAGCCAGCACGGCCACTTGCCGCTCCATGCCGGCCGAGCGAATCGCCGCCACAAGCCGCGCGGGCTCGACTTCGTGGCAATCGAGCACCAGGTTGATCTTGCCCTTGGCCAGCGCCAGGCACTCGTCGAGCGCGAGCACCTTCGTGCCCGCGAAGCGGTGGGCGAACCATCCGCCGGCGTCGAGCTGTTTGAGCTCGGCCAGCGTGTGGTTGTTAACGGCTCCATGGCCGTCCGTGTGCGCCTCAAGCATGGCCTCGGCCAGCAGAACGTGGCGGCCATCGCTCGTCAGACGGATGTCGACGCGGGCCCATTCGAGCCCGTCCTCGATTGCCCGCTCCACGGCTGAACGGGTATTGGCCGGAGCGATCTCGGCCTGGCCGCCGGCCGCAACGACCTGGAAGCCGCGGGACGGGTTTGAGGGCTCGAAAAAGGAGAACCGCTCGCCAGCGGCCGCCATCGAGGCCAGCGCCGCCAGAACCGAAAAAACCAGCATGGCCCGGCTGGGGGAAAAGCTCATCGGAAGGCACCTTGGGGGGGCAGCACGACGTCGGCCGCGACAGTGGAACATCGCTGAGCCTGAAAGCTAACACGCCGCCGAGGCTTCGTCCATTCAGCCCGAAAGACCTGGCCGTGGTCGTCGCCTTGGCCAGCGCTTCCAGCGGCGCATTGTATAATTGTCAGTGGATTTCGCCGGCGCCAGGGGCTAAATTAAACGGTTTGGTGCGGCCGGCAGCCTGGCCGTGCCGATCGACCGCAGACGTGGGGAACCCGATGGCCGTTATCAAATTCGTCAACGAAAAGAAAGAAATCCAGGTGCCCGAGGGCTCGAACCTCCGCCGCGAGGCGATGGCCGCGGGCGTCAGCGTGTATGCCCACATTCACAAGTTGGCCAACTGCCACGGGCTGGCCGCCTGCGGCAGCTGCCGCGTGCTGATCACCAAGGGCATGGAAAACGCCAGCCCGATGGGAGCGCTCGAACGGCTGCGGCTGAAGATGGCGATGCCTTACGTCGGCAACGAGAACACGATGCGATTGTCTTGTCAGACGCTGGTCAATGGCGACATGGAAGTCGTCACGAAGCCGCCCCTGAATCTCTACGGCGAGAACTTTTTCAGCTAATGCCGCGCGGGCCGGCTTCCCCGGCGGGGCTGCGTCGGTACGCCGGATCGCGCGTCGGCGCGGCTGGTGGGGCACGGCGAACGATTGGCCAAAGGGCATTTGCGGCGTGAAACAGGTCATCGCGATCATCAAGCCCTTCCTGGCTGAAAAAGTCCTCGAAGGCCTAAAGCGGGCCCCGTTGGAGGCGTGCAGCGTCCGCGAGGTCAAAGGTTACGGCCGCCAGAAGAGCTATCTCGACCAGTATGCCGACAGCGAATACGCGCTGGCCTTTCTGCCCAAGGTCGAGATCACGCTGTGGGTCGACGACGGCCGCGTCGAAGAGGTGCTTCGCAAGATCGTGGAAATCGCCCGCACCGGCCGGATGGGTGACGGCAAAGTGTTCGTCGTGCCGACCGCCGGGAGCGCGATCGATTTCGACGCGCTGTACACGAGGCGCAACCATTTGCGGTAGACAGACTTCAAGCGAACTGTTAACCTGCTCGGACGGTCGCCCAGCGGCGCATTTTTTGGTTTCCCCTGCCGCCCAAGCGCTTTTTTTTGGCGCTGGACGCTTATCCTCGAAGAACATCCGTCCATGAGAACCCGCCCCCACAGCGCATTCGTACAGAAGTTGAAAGCACGCCGCTGTCCGAAGTGTGGCGCCAAGCTGAACCCGCAACGCACGCGGTGTCGTCGCTGCCATCAGGCGCAGTCGAATCGGCCGAAAAAATAGCGATGCGATGCAGCGGCAGCGCGTTGCGAGCGGTCGGCGCCCGGGTGCCTATCGCGCGGCATCGGCCGTGCGCCGCGTTTGGCAGGGCCGTAGCGGCGTAACTGCTCGAGCCGATCGGGGCTGCGGGCTCGAATTGCCGCCAACTTCACAAACCCTTATAATCAATGCGGTTGGGTTAACGATCTCTTACCCGTCCGACCGCCAGTCGCCGCATGGCCGAGCTTCGGCAATTGATCAAGTTGGACGAGGCCCAACCCCCGTTTTTCGCGGGGGTCGATTTGGGCGGCACGAACATCAAGCTCGGCGTGGTCGACGACCGCGGACAGACGCTGGCACGCTCGGCCATCCCGACCGAAGTGCCCGACGGGCCGCAGGCGGCGATCGAACGGGTCGCCGCGGCGCTTGAGCAGCTTTACGGCGCGGCGGGCATGGATCGCAGCCAGATTGCCCGGCTCGGCTTGGGAACGCCGGGCACGATGGACGCGGCCAAGGGATTGTTACTCTCGCCGGGGAACCTGCCGGGCTGGTGGAACTTTCCCATCCGCGACGCTTTGGCAAAGGCCGCGGGCCTCGACGTGACGTACTCGAACGACGCCGGGGCGGCGGCCTACGGCGAGTTTTGGGTCGGCAGCGGGCAGGTGCTCTCGAGCATGGTGATGTTCACGCTGGGCACCGGCGTCGGCGGCGGGATCATCATCGGCGACTTGTCGATCACGGGCGAGAACAGCGCGGGTTCGGAGTTGGGGCACTTGATCATCGATTACCACGATACGGCGCGGCTCTGCTCCTGCGGCCAGCACGGCCACTTGGAGGCGTACGCCAGCGCCACGTCGGTCGTCAAGCGAACGCTCGAAATCCTGGAGACCGGCCGCAAAAGCTCGCTGGCCGATCGCATGCACGCCGGCGAGGCGCTCACGGCGCTGGCAATCGACCAGGAGGCGGAACGCGGCGACGCGCTGGCCCTGGAGATCGTGCTGGAAACGGCGCGCTACCTGGGCATCGGCATCGTCTCGGCGATGCACGCCATCGATCCCCAGGGGGTCGTGATCGGCGGCGCGATGACCTTCGGCGGGCACGAGACGGCCACGGGCCGGAAGTTTCTGGAGCGCGTCAAACAAGAGGTAGCCCAGCGCGCGTTTCCCTTCCTGATCGGCAAGACCACGATCGATTACGCCTCACTGGGCGGCGAAGCCGGCCTGGTCGGAGCCGCCGGCCTGGCCCGGCGTGATCACCTGAAGCAACATTTGAAGTGACCACCCCTGCCCGCCGGCCAGCCGAGGAGTGACCGCGACGTCCAGTTCGCGCGGTTGTCTCCGCGAGCCGACCGTGGCACGCAAAAAGCGACACAAGCAGGCACGGCTGTCTCCGTGAGCCAGCCGTGGCACCCCCGAAACAAGCAGGACCGTGCGTCGCTCGGCGAAACGCGCGTTTTCATGGCCAAGATCGACTGCAAACACATCCGCAACTTCTCGATCGTGGCCCACATCGACCACGGCAAGAGCACGCTGGCCGACCGGCTGCTCGAGCGCACCGGCACGGTCGAAAAGCGCGACATGCCGCGAGCAAATGCTCGACGACATGGATCTCGAACGGGACCGCGGCATCACGATCAAGGCCCGCGCCGTGGCCATGCACTACACCTACGAAGGCCAGCGCTACGAGCTGAACCTGATCGACACGCCGGGCCACGTCGATTTTCACTACGAGGTGTCGCGGAGCCTGGCCTGCTGCGAGGGGGCCGTGCTGCTGGTCGACGCCTTCCAGGGGGTCGAGGCCCAGACCGTGGCCAACGCCTATGCCGCCATGGAGCACGAACTGGCGATCGTGCCCGTGCTCAACAAGATCGACCTGAAGCATGCCCGGCCCGACGAGGTGATCGCCGAAATGGAATCGGTGCTGGCGATCCATCCCGAGGACGTGCTGCGATGCAGCGGCAAGACCGGCGTGGGCGCCGAAGAGCTGTTGCGGGCGATCATCGAGCGCGTGCCGCCGCCGAAGGGCGACCCCGACGCCCCGCTGCAGGCGATGGTCTTCGACTGCCACTACGACGAATTTCGCGGGGCGATCACGTACGTGCGCATCATGAACGGCACGGTGCGCAAGGGGCAGAAGATCCGCTTCATGCAAGGCCGGCACCACCCACGAGGTCCTCGAGCTGGGCCAGTTCATTCCCCACCGCCGCGCGTGCGACGAGCTGCAGGCCGGCCAGGTGGGCTACCTGATCTGCAACATCAAGTCGCTCGGCCACGTGCACGTCGGCGACACCGTCACCGTGGCGCGGCGAAGCGGCCGCCGAGCCGCTGCCCGGCTACCACGCGCCGAAGCGGATGGTCTACTGCGGGCTGTACCCATCGGACGGCCAGGATTTCGAAGAGCTGCGCGACGCGCTCGACCAAGCTGAGCATCAACGACCCCAGCTTCGAGTTCGAGCCCGAAACGAGCGACGCGCTGGGCTTTCGGCTTCCGCTGCGGCTTCCTGGGCCTGCTGCACATGGAGATCATCCAGCAGCGGCTCGAAGGCGAGGCCGACCTGGACCTCGTGCAGACCGCGCCCAACGTGACCTACGAGATCCTGACGACCGACGGGCGAGACGCTCCACATCCACAATCCGCAGAAAGTGCCCGACGCCGGCGAGATCGAGGAGTTCCGCCAGCCGATCGTCAAGGTCAATTTCGTGCTGCCGGCCGAATCGATCGGCGCCGGTGATGCAGCTGTGCACCGACCGCCGCGGCGTTTATGTGCGCACCGAATACCTCTCGCCGACGCGGGCCATGCTGACGTTCGACTTGCCGCTGGCCGACGTGATCTACGACATGCACGACAAGCTCAAGAGCGTCACCCGCGGCTACGGCACGATGGACTACGAGCTGATCGGCTACTTTCCGGCCGACCTGGTGCGGCTCGACATCCTGGTGGGCGGCAAACGAGTCGACGCGCTGAGCATCATCTGCGACCGCCGCGACGCCGACCGCCGCGGCCGGGCCATCGTCAAGAAGCTGCGCAGCGAGATCGACCGCCACATGTTCGAGATCGCGCTGCAGGCCGCCATCGGCACCCGCGTCATCGCCCGCGAAACGATCTCGGCCATGCGCAAGAACGTCACCGCCAAGTGCTACGGCGGCGACATCACCCGCAAGCGCAAGCTGTGGGCCAAGCAGAAGGAAGGCAAGAAGCGGATGAAGTCGATCGGCAGCGTCGATATTCCGCAGAAGGCGTTTTTGGCGGTGCTCGACACCGGCGCCGAGAAAGAAAAGTAAGCACGTTCGTCGTGCGCGAGGGCGGAAGCGCGAAGAGCCATGTCTGAGCTTGACACCAGCAACGACGCGGGGCACCCGGCCGCAACGCCGGGACCGGCGGGCACCGCCGCGCGGCGCGGTTGGTCCGCGCAGTTGCGGGCGGCAGCGGGCGGCAGCGGCACCTCGCCAGGGTCAGGCACGACGGGCGGCCCGGGCGTCTGGTCAGCGCTGGCTGCATCGCCTCGCGCGGCCGTCTCGCCCGTGATACGCGGCGCTGGGCGGCATGCTACGCGCCGTCGTTGGCGTGGCGCTGGCATTGCTCGTGACCGACACGTGGCTGGTGCATGGTTTTCTCGTGCCGCTGATCGTGGCCAGCAACTCGATGGCCCCGGCCATTCTGGGTCCGCACCGCGCCTGGCGGTGCACCGGGTGCGGCCACGACTTCGTATGCGCTGGAAAGCCTGCCGGCCGGGGGCACACCGGCCGTCTGCCCGAACTGCGCGGCCCAGAACGATCCGGCTGCCGGCATCGATCGTTCGGGCGACCGGCTGTTCGTCGATCGCTCGGCATTCCAGTGGCGCATGCCGCGGCGCTTCGAGACCGTCGTGTTCCGCTGTCCCGAAGAGCCGCGGTCGCTGTGCGTGAAGCGCGTTGTGGGCTTGCCCGGCGAAACCATCCAGATTCAAGGCGGCGACGTGCTGGTAGACGGGACGATTGCGCGGAAGGGCGCGCGGGCGGCACGAGAAATGACTGTGCCGGTTTACGACGCGCCGCCGCTGACCGGCCGCTGGCAAGCGCAGATGGGATGGGAGCCGCGTGACGGCCATTTCGCGCATGCCGGCAACGAGCGCCAGGAACAGTCGTTCACGCAGCCGACGAAACCGAAGCCGCCCTTCGAGTGGATCGTCTATCATCACCGGCGCCGCGCGGCCGCGGGCAGCGATCCGCAGCCCAGCGCCGTCGTCGACGAAAGCCCGTGCGACCAGAGTGAATCGCGCGAGTGCACCCCCGTGGCCGACCTGGCCGTGGCTTGCGAGTTGCAGACCTCGGGCTTTGGCGACGTGGCCCTGCACGTGCAGTCGGCGGGTGACCTGTTCGAGGTGCGCATCGAGCTGGCCACGGGCGAGGGCGAGCTGTCGCAAAACCATCAGCCTTGCGCCCTGGTCAACGTGGCGGTCGAGCCGTTCAGCCGCTTCGCCTGGCTCGAGCTGGTCGTGATCGACCATCAGGCCCTGGTGCTTGTGAACCGCAAAGTGGTAGCAGAGTATGAATACCAGCCGGCAGCCGAGTCCAATCCCATCGCGGCCGGCCAGGCCGGGTTGCCGGCCGACGAAATCGCGGCCGTGGGCTGCGCGACGCCGAGGTCGACGTGCGGCGGCTGGTGATCACGCGCGACGTGTACTATACGGCTGGACGGGGCGGCAGCCAGGCCCAGTATCAGCTTGGCCCCGGCGAGTACTTCCTGTTGGGCGATAACAGCCCGCACTCGCTCGACAGCCGCGGTTGGTCCCCGGCGGGCGTGAGCGAGGCGCAGCTCGTGGGCAGCGTCATGAATTGGTAGGGCGCCAGCGCCGGGTGTCCCTAGAGCGATCCCATGGCCAAGAAGAAGTCCCGCTCGACCGCCGCTCCAGCCCGGCGCCAGCCGCCGGCGGCCGCCGCTCGCGATGCCTCGAAGCCGCTGGCCGCGGCGGCCTCGAAGTACCTTTCGGCCCGCGCCATTCGCGAGACGGTCGAGGCCTTTGCCGTGGCCTTCATCCTGGCGTTCTTGTTTCGCACGTTCGACGCCGAGGCGTTCGTGATACCGACCGGCTCGATGGCCACGACCCTGATGGGCGAGCACAAGGATCTGCGGTGCCCCGAGTGCGGTTATCGCTACCAGGCCGGAGCCAGCAGCGAATCGGAAGACCTGGCGGCCCAGCGCGGCATGAAAGGCCCGCCGCCGGAGATCGTGGCCGTCACCTGCCCGTTGTGCCGCTACACGGCTTCGGTCGATCCGCGCACCCAGCAGGGGCGGGAACATCCGACCTACGGCGGCGACCGGATTCTGGTCACCAAGTTCACCTACGACTTTACCGATCCCCAGCGGTGGGACGTCGTGGTGTTCAAGTATCCGCTGCAGGCGCAGACGAACTACATCAAGCGGCTGGTGGGACTGCCGCGCGAGAGCCTGATGATTTTTCACGGCGACCTGCACGTCAAACCCGACGGGGCGACGCAGTACGCCATCGAGCGCCGCCCGCCCGACAAACTGCGCGCGATGGCCCCGATCGTGTACGACAACGACTACGTCGTGGACGCCATGACCGACAAGGGCTGGCCGCTGCGCTGGCAGGAGCGCGGCGCGGACGGCGCCGAGGCCGGCGGCTGGCAGAGTGCCGACCGCGGGCGGTCCTTCGAGATCGATGGATCGGCCGCGGCCGAGCGCTGGCTCGGATATCGCCATTTCGCGCCTTCACTCGACGACTGGCGATTGATGGAAGAGGGCTCGCTGCCGGGCCGCTACCATCCGCGGCCGCAATTGATCACCGACTTCGTGGCATACGACACCAGCGTGCCGCGCAACCAATCGTTCTTGCAGCCGCTGATGGCCGGCTTGCACTGGGTGGGCGATCTGCTCGTCGAGTGCGAACTCGACGTCAAGGAGGGAAAAGGCGCGGCGCTGGTCGAGCTGGTCCGCGCCGGGCGGCACTTTGGCTGCCAGTTCGATTGCGCCAGCGGCGAAGCCCGGCTTTCGATCGACGGGCAAGAGGCGTTCAAGCCCCGCGCGTCGACGAGCGTTCGCGGCCCGGGACGCCACCGAGTCGTGCTGGCCAACGTCGATCGCCAGTTGCTGCTGTGGGTCGATGGGTCGGTCGTGGCTTTCGACGCGCCGACGACGTACGAGCAGTGCCCGAAGACGACTACCCGCGCTCGAGCGAGTCCGACCCTGGCGATTTGGAGCCGGCGCGGGTTGGTTCGCGCGGCTGCCCGCTGGCGGTGCGTCATCTTCGCTTGTCGCGCGACGTGTATTACATCGCGGCCCGCGAAGGCGCGGTGGTCGATTACCCGAGCGACTCGATCATGCTTCAGATGGGCTACCGGGATCTGGTTCGCTTCTGGTCTTCGCCGGCCGCCTGGCACGAGGGCGACCGGCCCAACCCGTTCGACGAGCGCCGCCGGGCGATTTTCGAGCTGTCCGGCGACCAGTACTTCATGCTGGGCGACAACAGCCCCATGAGCCTGGACGCCCGGCTGTGGGACGACCATAAATACGTGGAGCGCGAGCTGCTCGTCGGCAAGGCTTTTTGCATCTTCTGGCCGCACTCGTTCAATCGGCTACCGGGAACGCGGATTCCGTTTCCATTTTTTCCAAATTTCGCCCGCATGGGGTTCATCAGGTAAAATGCACGATATGAATCAGCCACAGATGAAATCCGCGTCCGCCGCCGAGCGGCTTTCCCAGTTGACCGAAGCATCCGACGCGCCAAGCAGCTCGCAATGGTCGCGGGGGCTGCGCGAGACGATCGAATCGATTGCCATCGCCTTCGCCCTGGCGTTTCTGTTCAAAGCCTTCGAGGCCGAGGCCTTCGTGATTCCCACCGGCTCGATGGCGCCCACGCTGATGGGCCGCCACAAGGACGTGGTCTGTCCTGAGTGCGGCACGCACTTCACGGCCAGCGGCAGCGACGAGACCGACCGCAACGGCAACATCATCAACGATGCGGGCGTGCAGGTGGTGCGGGTCACTTGCCCGAATTGCCGGTTTCCGATGTCGGTCGATCCGCAAGAGGAGCGGGCCGCCGGCCGCACGCCCAACCCCAGCTACAGCGGCGATCGGATTTGGGTGAGCAAGGTGGCATACCAGTGGATGGAGCCGCGCCGCTGGGACGTGATCGTGTTCCGCTACCCCGAAGAGGCCGAGACCTACTACATCAAGCGGCTCATCGGGCTGCCGAACGAAAAAGTCAAGATCCTGCGCGGCGACATCTACACCCAGGGACCGCAAGATCCTGACTACGTCATGCAGCGCAAGCCGCCGGAAAAGGTTCGCGCCATGGCCCAAGTGGTTCACGACAATGACCACGTCAGCCGGACGCTCGTCGAGGAAAAGTGGCCGCTGCGCTGGCAGTCGTGGCCCGCGGGCTCAGAAGGCGCGGCCTGGCAAGCCTCGAACGAGGGGCGCACCTATCGCTGCGACGGCAAGGGCGCGGAGCCCGAGTGGCTGCGCTACCAGCACATCGTGCCGACCGACGCCAACTGGTTCAATTGGACCGACGGCGCGCGATTCCCCGCGCGGCCGCCGCGGCCGCAGTTGATCACCGACTTCTACGCCTTCAACGCGCGGGTGCTGCGGCGCGAGGGCGACCTGATGTCGTACCAGTTGGGTCTGCACTGGGTCGGCGACTTGATACTCGATTGCGACGTGACGATCGAAGGCGACTCGGGCGAGGTGTTCTTCGACCTGGTCAAGGGGGGGCGCCACTTCGACGCTTCGATCGACGTGGCCACGGGCGAGGCCCGGCTGTCGATCGACGGGTTGGACGATTGGCACCCCAAGGCCGCCACGGCGGTCCGCGGCGGGACGCATCGGGTGATGTTCGCCAACGTCGATCGGCAGTTGCTGCTGTGGATCGACGACAAGCTGGTCGAGTTCGACGCGCCGACGACTTATGACGACCTGCACAACGACCGCCCCGAGGCTGGCGGACCCAGCGGCGGCGACCTGGCACCGTTGGGCATCGGCTCGCGCGGCGTCGCAATGACGGTGGATCATCTGCGCGTGCTGCGCGACATTTACTACGTCGCCGACACGACGCACACCCACATGCTCTCCGACTACCAGAGCAACGACGGCTTCCTGGCGCATCGCAACCCGGAAGAGCTGGCCGACTTTTTCTCCCGGCCGCGCGAATGGCAAGATTTGCGTGGTGGCAGCTTGTTCGACCTGCGCGAGCCGGTGGTGTTTCCGCTCGAGGCCGACCAGTTCTTCGTGCTGGGCGACAACAGCCCGGCCAGCTCCGACGCGCGGCTCTGGCGTCAGCATTTCGTTCCGCGCGACCTGTTGGTCGGCAAGGCCCTGTTCGTCTACTGGCCGCACCCGCTCGATTTGCCGATCCCGCTCACCGGCAAGTCGCTGGGCATCATCCCGAATCTCCCCTCGATGGGGTTCATTCGGTAGCGCTTTATCGCCGCCGCTTGATGACGGCCACGACGTAATCGGCGCCGCCGGCCGAGGGATGCTTGTGCACCAGCGAGCCGGCCAGCTCCGCCAGCTTGGCGGCCGGCAGATCGATCGATGCCTGCAGGGCTTGCGACAAGTCGTCTTCCAATTCGTCGAGGCCCGAGGGTTCCTCTTCGGCCAGGCGGCTGGTGCCGTAGACGAACAGCGCTTCGCCCAATGCCAGCGGCTGGCGAGCGTCGCCCAACTCGACGCGTTCCTGCTGGCCCAGCGGCAACGGCGGCGTCTTGACGAGCGTGCTCTTGCCGCGGCCGATCGCGCGGACCCGCAACGGCCCCGAGGCGGCCAGCACCAGCGACGTGCCGCCGGGCTCGACGATTGCCTCGAACAGGCCGGCCCGGGCGCAGCCGGCCGAACCGGTCCACAGCACCGAGTTGACATTCTCCAACAGCGGATGGCACGCCGTGGGCACGGCCGAAAAGCTGCGTGCCGCGGCCCGCAGCGACGAGGCGACCAGCGCCCCGCCGACGCCGCGCTCGGCCGAGTTGCCGGCCAGCACCGCCAGCCGTCCGCCGCCCAGTGCGAACCAATCGTAGAACGCGCCGCCCAGCGCCACGGCCTGGTAGGCCCGCGCGGCGATGTCCCAGCCTTCGACTTGCGGAACGACGGCCGGCAGTTGTTCCTGTTGTTGCCGCTCGGCCGTGATCAATTGGCGCGAGACCTCGCGGGCCGACAGGGCTTCGTCGACCAGCACGCTGCGCTCCAGGTCGCCCGCCAGCCGGCCGGCGACCACTTCCAGGATGTTCGTTGCCGAAGGGCTGAAGTTGCGCGGCTCGCGGCAGTAGGCCCACAGCGTGCCCAGCGGCATCGAGGGGCTCGACACGGGCACGCAGACGTACGCGGCGAAGCCGCTTTCCGGCACTTTCCAGTGCGCGTGCAGCGCCGGATCGTTGAGCACGACGGCATGGCCCAACAGGGCCTCGAGATCGGCCAGGGCCCCGCGCAGCGGCCGGGCGCTGTCGATCAGCCGCCGCTCGGGCAAACCCCAACTGGCGCGCAGCTTGAGCTCGGTGGTGGCCGAGTCGAGCAGGTACAATCCGGCGGCCTGGCAGCCGATCGCCTCGGCGCCGGCGCGGAGCACGCCTTCGAGCCGCTGGCTGGTGGCCAGCCCCTGGTCGTCGGCGCGCAGGGCCATCGGTCCGCCGCTGGCCAGTTCGGCTTCGCGCGCCGCACGGCGCGGCGAGCCCCGACCAGTTCGCCCCACAATTGTCCGATGGCGCCGGCCAGCGAGCTGGCCCCTTCGAGAGGGATGCACGGCGAGGCGAGATGTTTCGCGGCAAGGGAAAAGAGCCTGATGTGCCCGGGAGAGGCTCCAACGCCCGGATTGACCGGGGCGGACCACATCAGGTTCGCTTGCGCGTGCTTCGTGCGATCGTTATCGAATTCAAGCCGCCAGCCGGTCGCCCGCTCGAAAGCCTGGCGCACCGCGGCCAGAGCCAGCTCGTCTTCGGGCAGCTCGGGCGGTGTTTCGCTGACGGCGTCGCTGACCAGCTTGAGGTAGCTGGGAATTTGTTTGTTCACAGGTTCGACACGGAAAGGTTGTCGTCAAAACGAAAGTCCTTTCCATGACTCCGTGCCGCGCAGCTCGGCGGCCGGTCGAGCAAGTGTTGCCCTGTCCGGCTGAAGCTGGCGCCCGGCGGTTTTACCCGACCGGCAAACTCATCCCTGAGCGGCAGAGTTTTACATCGACAGCCGGCAGGGGGCGGCTATAGCCGGCTTTTCGCGAAAGTTTTGGCAGCCCCTCAAGGGGAGCGATCGCCGCCGCTTGCGCCGCGCCAGCAGTCGGTGCCAGCAAAGGCGCTACAAGCGTTACGGTCGGCAGCGCGTGGTTCCGGCCGCTTCTTGTCCCTTCGAGACTGGTGCCGCCGGCTGGTGTTCTTCTACACGGGGGACCTGAATGGCAGGGCGCCCAGCCCATCCACGGGCTGGTCAAGAACAGGGATTCTTTCGACGCTTATTCTGCGCCACTTTTTTGCCGCGACCCGTTTGCCGATCTCTTCCGGCACGACCAGGCCCCACAAGTGGCTTTCGAAGATGGTGGCGCTATTGGGCGGTTCTGGACATAAATACCGCTTCCCGCGCTCGCCGTAGATGGTTCGACCGCACACAGTGCATACCCGAAACCATGCATCCTCGCTGCCTCGAACAATGATCGAACAACGGCCATGAAATGTGCGCCACTCATCGATCACGTTACCACGACTGCCGACGACGCGTCCCACATAGAGATCCTGTTGTACGGTGGCTTCGCCCAAAAGCTCGAGCACTTCTTGATGGATCAACGACAGCCCGCAGCCATAGACAAAGTTTATCGGCCTGTCGCGCGGGGCTCGGTCTTGCAGGCTGACGTCGACTGAACCGACACCAGGCTTCGGATCGAAGCACCCCGGGCAAAGCCACGACTTAAGAGCCTCGGAGCGCGATTCGCGCGTCGCAAAGCATGGTGTCATCGTCAGCGAGTAGATGTGGTAGAACACTGGGGCCGTCTTATTTTAGATAGCCAGGAACAAACCGGTCGCCAGGCAGGTTCTTTATTACCCACTCCGTGATTTGCGTCTTGTTTTTTGCATCTCCCGCCACACCGAGATACTTCCTTGATGACTTGTACCCCGCTCACGAAGACCGGCAATGACCGAGCGATTGGACCTAGGAAGACCTAAACGGCAGGACGCCCAGTCCGTCAAGCGGCTCATCGAGCACTGGCAGCTTTTCGACGCCCAGCCGCCGCCATTTCTTCGCGGCTACGCGATCTTGGACTTCCTGGCCAACGATCAGGCCTGCGTGTTGAGTCCCGAAGACCATGGCGTCGGCCGGCGGAGCGGGATATAGATACTGTTTGCCCGACGCGAAATAGACTACACGGTCGCACTCGGGACAAACGCGATACGTGGCGTCCTTGCTCCCGCGAATGATGACTTGGCGTCGGCCGCGAAACGTCACCCAATCGGCAAGCTGGTCGCCACGCGCACCCGTGACTCGACCAATGTATAGATCGCGTTGAACGACTTGCATGCCAATCAAATCCAGCAATTCCCGGTGCATCAGGCCGACTGCGTAACCGTATACGAAGTTCAGCGGCTTGTCGCGCGGGGCTCGGTCCTGCAAGCGAACGTCGAAGGTGGTGACCCCAGGCTTCGGGTACAGACAACCAGCGCAAATCGTCACGCCGAGAGCAGCCGCGTGCGATTCCTTGGTCTCGAAGCACGGTCTCATCGTTTTCGAGCTGAGATAATAAAAAGCAGGTGCTATGTTCATGGAATGCGGAAAAGGTTTTCGCCTATGAGATTTTTCCAAACCCATTGCGTCACCGTGGTGCGTGCTTTACATCGATAGCACGAGACGCTTTCAAAACGGCGTCAAAAGCCTTGCCTTGGCTTCCCGCGTGAGTCTTAAAATACGCCTGCCACTTTTCCGCGCTGCCATGAATAGTCCCGATTGGAAGATCAAACCCGGCGTTTCGCAACTCATCACGCAAAATCTTATGAAACTCATCATGGGTTTCTTTGGGGATTTTGGAAAGGAGCTGTTCAGTGTAACCGCCCAGAAACATCGGCAGCGGATGATGGGCATGGAACCTTGTTTCCAAGAACTCCTTTGTTATCCTTTCGATATCTTCCGCTGTTTCAGCAGCCAGTAAGCGATTCCGCAGTAGCTCCTTTTGCTCCGGCGCCAACTCGTCAAGCCTCTGAATCGCCTTGTCGGGCAAGACGCCGATCATTTTGTCGCCGGCTTGAATGGCGACCGTGCCGGTTGCTTCGACCCCCTTCTTGACGAGCTTCCCCCAAGGAACGAGCATGGCCACGTCCAGCGCGGCCGCCAGGTTGTCGCCCTCCTGGATGTCCCAAACGGCCATGGCGGCCTGGCCGCCCGGTGTCAACGTCGCTAGCGCCGAGTAATAGCCGCCAGCCAACGTGGCGACCGTGGCAAGCCCGTGCTTGAATCGCTCGCTCTTGATTTGCTGAAACAGCTTGGGATCGCGCGTCGCTGAATCGGCTGCGATCTGATGTACGTCGACGTCGTCGGCGATTTGGGCGAGGATGTGGCGCACAACCTCGATATCATTCCATTTCGCGGGGATCTCGAAGTGGGTCGTCAGCGGCCCGAGCGTGCGAAGGGGAGCCTTCGGCAGATCCTCGAGTTTAGGACCAAACTCACCGCTGCGAATCGTCGTCGTCGGCTGAGTCGCCCCTTGGGACGTGGCGGACAACGTGACGTGCCGCTTGAAGAATGGCAGCCAACCCGGGGCAATCCGCCTCACCACGTCAAGCACGCGCTCGCCGCTCCAGTTTTCTCCCGAGCGGAGCCTGATATTGTTGGTAACACGGGCGGGCTCGTACTGGGCCCCGGCCGTAGCGTCGCCCGACGCACCGCCGCCAGTCGAAGCGAACCAACCGGCATTCGGGTCCGTTCCGGTCGTGGGTGCTGGGCTGGGTCCCATGCTTCGACCGTCCAGCTCTCGATCAGTGCCCGAGAACGTGCTTGAGCCTCGCACACGTCGGCTTCGGCACGCAACAGGTTCCGCAGCTCGCGTTCATGCCGGGTTGAAATCTGCGCCAGCCATTCCAATTGTTCGCGCTGGCAGCGCGCCTCGGCCTCTTCGCTTTGCAAGCGGCGCAGCTCGCGTTCGTGGCGCGTCGAGATTTGCGCCAGCCATTCCAGTTGTTCGCGCTGGCGGCGCGCTTCGGCCGCGGCCGCCGCGGGGTTTGGGATCGGCTTGCCAAGCAATTGCTGTGCGACGAGCCAGGCTTCGCTGGGCTGAGCGCTTTGGCTCCTGCCGTCGGCGCCGTGCGCAATTTGCGGTCCATGAGTTCCTCCATGATGCAGGCAACAAAAAAGAGCCCGCATCCGGCGGCGCTTCGTGAAAAGCACCTTCCGGCTACGGGCTCTTCTTGATACTCGCTGTCAGCTCGAGCTCTTCGGATACCCACGTTCGCTCGGGGCAAACGTACTTAGCAATGGCCGTGCTACGTGGGCTCGAATCTAGCGAATCGGGTGGCCGTTTTCAATGTGGAAAAGAAGCCACCTGGCCGCACCAACATTACGCAATCGCTCGTTTGACGGATGTGCTGTTCGTCAGTTCCAGGAAGAGGCATTGCCGGGGCAGCAGCGGCATGCGGGCGTGGCCGCAAGGCGCGCGCGATTCGATGCTCGGCCACGGTCAGTGGTGGCCTTCGCCGGCGACTTGGATGGTTTGGTCGCCGAGTCGGTCTTCGACGTACAGCATCTTGATCAGGATCATCACGACCAGGGCCATCGGCGCGGCCACCAGCAGGCCCAGCGCCGGCCAGCAGGCCCAACAGCACGACCGAGAGGATCGAGAGCACCGGCGGCAGGAAAACGGCGCGGCGCTGCACCAGCGGCACCAGCACGTAGCTTTCGGCGCCGTGCGTGATGGCGTAAATGATCACCACGTTGACGACCGTGCCGGTGCTTTGCGTCAGGGCCACGAGCACGGCCGGCACCAGCCACAACACTGGCCCGATGTTGGGAATGATCTCCAGCAAGCCGGCCAGGCATCCCAGCGCCAAGGGAAGCGGCGCGCCGACCAGCCGTACCGAGATGCCCGTGAACAGGCCGACGCAAACCATGGCAAAAATCTGTCCCAGCAGCCACCACCGCATGTTGTAGGTCAGCGCGGCGAACACTTCGCGGGCGCGATCGCGGCGATCGAGCGGCACCAGGCGAATCAGGCCGTTGAGATAGACGTTGGGCTCGGTGGCCCCGTAGAGGCCGATGAACAGCATGATCACGATGGCCAGGACGAGATCGACCAGCGACGAGGCCAGGTCGGTGATCCGCGAGGGGAAATTACCCTGGGCGATGGCCCGGCCCAACTGGGGCGACTGTTCGAGAATCCAGCGGCCCCACTCGTATTCCTCCAGGTCGTTGCGGATCTGTTTCAACGAGCTGGGCACGGCCTGGGCCAGCTCGTTGACCTGCGCCACCAGCGTGCTGCCCACCAGCCACGCGGCCAGGCCCAGCACCGCGATCAGCAGGACGACGATCAAGGCCAGCGACAAGCCGTAGGGCAAGCGTGTGGAGTCGCTGATCCACTTGGCCAGCGAATAGAGAAACACGCCCACCAGCACGCCGCCGAAGGCCACGAGCAGCACCTTGCCGGCAAACCACACGACGAGCAGGAACAAGAGCACGGCGAAAATCTCGACCACGCGCAGCGCGGGCCGCCGGCCGTCCTCGCCGGCCAGGCCCAACCCGTCGCTTGGCGCCGATTCTTGTTTCATCATGGCCCCTGTCTCCACGTCGAGAGCGCTCGCAAGCTGGCGCAAATGCTAGGGTTTGCCTCCGATGGGGTCAAGGAAGATCGCCCAGCCCGCCGGCACGTCGCCACGAAACCGCGCGGGGTCGCGACGCCTGTTCTGGCTGTTACGCCGCGCAGCGCGCGGCGGCGCCGGCTCGGAACCGACCGTTCCGGCGATCATCGTTGGCGCTTCGCCCTCGGCCGCGCACCGGCGGCGCACCAGCACGACGCTCAGCGAGCGCATGCGGACTCGCGCGGCGACCAGCAGGTGGCCGGCCACTTCGCTTGCGCCGGCCGAGTCGGGCTCGCTGATTTGCATGGCCAGCGCCGCCGAAGCCAGCCGCAGCACCAGGCTGACGGCGAACAGCGCGTGGAAATTGACGTACGTCGTGCCGCCCGCGACCCATGACCAGCCGTCGCTGGCCGCCAGGCAGGCGCCGGCCACGATCGAGGCCACGCCGCCCACGGCGCCGGCCACGCCCGCGCCGGCGGCCACGAACATGGTGCGATTCTCGCGCGGCGAATTCTTGATCAGGAAGCCGTTATTGGCGATCAGGATGCCGGCGTTCAAGAACGCGTCGAACATGAAGATCGGCGTGAGCAGATAGAAGGCGATCGTCGGATCGGCGGGGCACGCCAGCAGGCCGATCATGTTGGCGCTCTTGAAGGCCGTGCACAGGACGAGCACGGGCCGCTGACCGTATTGCTCGGCCAGGTTGCCCAGGCGTTTGGCCAGCACCGCGCCGCCGACCCAGGCGATCGTCCATAACATCAGCACGTGGAACAGGTCCATGCCCACGTGTTCGAGCAGGTACATGCTGATGAACGGGGCGCCGACCATCGCCGAGAGGTTCCAGAAGCACGAAAAGAAGATGAAGCCGCGAAAATTGCGCTGGCGAAAGGGGCCGGCCAGCGCGTCGCGAAGGCCCATGGCGGGCAGGTGCTCGGGCGGCGGCTCCTCGATGCGGCGGAACAGCAGGATATCGCTCAGGCCCAGCACGACGCCCACCGCGATGATGGCCGCGAAGGCCGCCCGCACGTCGACGCCGCTTTTGAAAAAGAACAGCGCGTTGCCCAACAGGGCCAGGGCCGCGGTCCACTGCTGGGCCGAGTGGCGCAGCCCCCAGAAGCGGTTCAAGCCGGCGTGGGGCAGATAGTCACCCATCCACGACAGCCACAGCGGTGTGGCGAAATGCAGCAGGCCGTGGTTCATGGCCGACAGGGCCAAGAGCGTCCAGATCCAGAGCAGCGGATCGACCTGCGGAAACAGCCAGGGGCCCAGCGCCGCGGGCAGCATGATCGAGCGCTGCACGAGCGAGACGACCATCCAGGTCGGCTTGCGGCGCGCGAGCCAGCGGGCCGCCACGGCCGAGAGCAGTTGCATGCAGACCAGGCCCAGCGGCAGGGCGCCGAGGATGCCGATGTGAAATCCGCTGGCGCCCATCGAGCGCGCGAACTGCACGGTGGCCGGCGAGGTCGTTAACTGGGTGAAGGCCATGCCGCAGCAGCCAGCTACGACGATGGCGCGTTTGGCGGTCTCCAGGGGCCAGGGCGAGCCGGCTCGCCAGAGCGAATGTTCGGCGATTGCCAAAGGTGGTCGATCCAGAGCCGACATGACAGCGACGCCTTCGGACATCAATCCGAGCGACGTGCTGTGCGCTTGGGGGGCGGAATCATACGGATTTCCCCCGGCCGCTGGAAGCACAGTTGGCCAAGGCACTGGAGGGCCTTGGCCGGGCGATCATAAGGGCTTTGCCGGGGCGAACTTTCGTGGTAATTTAGCCGCAGGCCGCAAGGGCCGGCGCGAGCGGTTATCGGCCGACGGCCAGGCCGCTTGGCGGCCAAAGATGGTGGCTGTAGCTCAGTTGGTTAGAGCACCAGATTGTGGATCTGGGGGTCGCCGGTTCAAGTCCGGTCAGCCACCCCTCTCGCTGAGTTCGATTCGCGGCTAGGGACTCTTCGACCACGCTTCGTGGAACCGATCAGGCCGCGAATCCGGGCGATCGGCCCGCCCGCTCAGAATGACGGGCTGAAGGCCGCGCCGACGCCGAGCTTCGGCAGGTTCAGCTCTTGGGCCTCGGGCGGAACCAGGCTCAAGATCACGAGCACGAAATCGCGCAGCGTCTTGGCTTGCTGCGGCGAGACCCAGGCGTAGCAATCGCCATTGCACCCGCGGAAACGGCCCACGTAACAGGCGCACTCGGGCACGTCGTGCTTGCAGCCGAACGACAGCCAGGGGATGGCGAACGGGTTTGGCTCGCGGCCGCGGTCGGTGACCAGGTCGACCAGGGCCTTGATCTTGTCCTCGGCCTGTTCGATCACGGCGGCACTGTGATGGCCGCGCTCGAGCGTATAGCCCTCGACGAACGGGTCGTTGCAGATGCTGCTGGTGAGCTTGACGATCTCTCGTTTCGTGGCTGCCAGCTCGCCCGCCACTTGCTCGGCGGCTTGGTTGCCGACCGCGGCCGCGTCGCCGTCGTTGGCCAGTAGCGATTCGAGCCGCTCGTAGAGCGCCGCCAGCCGCAGCTTCAGCTCGTCGAGCTTGGCGGCCTCCTTCGCCGGCACGTCCTGTTTCAAGGTTTCGATCATCTCGTCGGCCACCGGCTTGGAGAGCACGATGTGGTAGGTCGCCGTCAGCTCGCAGACTTTTTCGAAAACCTGCTGCTTGATCTTGCGATCGAGATCGAGCGGGTTGAGCGCCTTCTGATAGGCCAATTGCAGCAGCTCGAGATCGTCGCTCTCGACCACGGGGTCGACGTTCCATTGGCCGAGAATGTTGCGCATCAGCGCCAGGTTGGGGGCCAACAGCGGATTTTTGATCTGGCTGGGCACAACCGCCGCGCTGCCCTGATCGGCGACCTGCACGACGCCGCCGGTGACCTTGACGTGCCAGGCCAGCGAGTTCGGCTCGCAGGCGAACATGGCCAGGTTGTCGAGCACCTGCTGGTATTGAATGTCGGACAGCGTGCTGCTTTGCTGAACGGTCTGCCGGCCCAGGCGCAAGTGGGTGCAGCCGCAACAGGCTGCCACGATCGCCAACAGCACGAGGGCCCGCATGCCAGTCGATCTCCCCAAAGGAGCGCGCAGGCCCGGCGCGTGACACCGGACCACGATCTGAAATCGACTGTAGCGATCGCACAGCTTGAGATAATTGGCCGGTATTTGCGGGTCGTCATGGCCGTGCGGCGTCGCCGGCCGGGGGGCTTGCCATGGAGGCATTTACCGCAAAATCGCGGCTAATTGGGGCGGCGGCGGGCGGCGAAAGGGCAGTTGGCAGGAGGAGTTTGGCTAACGCACAAAATCTTTTCAAACGGAAAATCTTGACAGGCCGGCAACGTGTGATTAGAAATGGAGCCTGGGAGCGTGAGGTCGTTTCTCACGCGTTTGCCCACTGGTCCAGGTTTCGAGTTGCTCATGAGGTCGAGGTTGGGCTGATTGCCCTGCCGTAGGCCATTTGCAGGCGGAAACAAGGCGCGCCCGAACGGCGCCTTGCCCCATCGCACCGCTGCCTGCCTCCCGCTTGCGGTTAACCCTGGCCATATTCCCGTTCCACGTGCTGGACTCGTCCCTTTTGGCAGCGCGCGCTTGCGCGGTGTCGTCTAGGACGTTTCGGCCGCGCGGGGATTCATGAGTCGAGCCAATTGCGAGATTAGTCCGCCCCGATCGCACGAGCCATTAAACGCCCGACGATCGCGAGTTGCGGATGCGTCACGAGAGTTACGCTCCTTCACGGCCACGTGCGGCGCTTTGGCGCTTGGTTGCGCTTGCGCTGGCGGTTTTTGCCGCCGGCGCGAGCCACGCCATGGCCGGCTTGCTGGTGATCGACGACTTCACGAAACCCGATCCGTCCGCCGTGATCATTGTTCCCATGGGCGTGGACCCGACTCAGGTCGTCAGCGAGCCCTCGGTCGGAGCCTTGGGGGGACAGCGCGACGTGATGTTCAAGGTCTATGGCCAGTCGATGCCCAACTCGGCCGTCAGCGTGATCGGCTTCGACAACAACTATTCGGTGGATGCCTTCCAGCTCGGCACCGCCGGCCTGGCGCCCACGGTGCTGACCTTGCAATACAGCGGCTCCGACCAACAGAACACGCCGGCCGCGCTGGTCAACGCACACGCTCTGGCTGGCGGCGCGGGAATCGATCTGACCGACGGCGGCTCGAACGACCGCTTCGAGCTGAGCTTCATCAGCTCCGACGCTCAGCCGACGACGGGCCTGGACGTGACCATCACGATCACCAGTCCCGAGGGCGGGCTGTCCACGCTGTCGGGCACGATCAAGAACCAGATTGGCCTGCCGTTCGAAGTGTTCTTTCCGTTCACCAGCCTGGCCGGAAATGCGCAGTTGACCAGCGTCGACAGCGTCAGTTTCGTATTCAATGGCGGCAAGATGACGAACAACATCGATTTTGAATTGCAGATGCTGGCCACCTCGTCGTCGCAGCCGGTTCCCGAGCCGGCCGGCGCGACGCTGATGGCCCTGGCCGCTGGTGGTCTGGGGCTGGCCGGCCTTGCGGCTCGGCGGCGGCGAAAACCTCCGCCCCTTACCTGACAAATCCCCGACGGCGGTCGCGCCCGGCGACCGCATAAGTGTTCATGACTGGACGGACCGCCCGGCGGGCGCCTGGCGGTGGATATCACGGCACGACGCCCAAAGCGGAACGTTTGCGGCCGTGAGCGTCTGAGGCATTTTTTCCCGCCGCGACCTCGCGCGCAAGTGGTCTCGAGGTCTTTATCCATCCTGGTCGCGTTCGCGCCGCAGGTCGCGCGCGAATCGAGTTGGAGGCGCAATCACGCAGCTAGAGGTTCTTCCGGAGGTCTGAGAATTGGCACGCTTGTTTTTCTCTCGTTTTGCTTCCCCGATGGCGAATTCTGCGAAGCGTCCACGAAAGTCGGCGCGCGGACCTGGGCGCGGCGCCGCCGGCTGAGCTTCGAACTTTGCGAAGAGCGGGCGCTGCTCACCGGCGCCTCGATCGCGGGCGTCACGTATCTGACGGCCAACTCCAGCGGGTTTTCGCCCGCCGACACGCCCCAGAGCGGCGTGGCGGTGTTTCTATACCTCGACAATGGCGATACCGTCCTCGATCCGTTCACCGACACGCTGGTTGATGCCTCGGTTTCGGCGGTCGGCACCGGCGCTTTCGAGTTCGACAACGTGGCCGACGGCCACTACTTCGTCGCCGAGAATGTTCCGCCGGGCGACGTGCAGAGCGCCGGCCCGGCGTACTATACCGTCGACGTGGTAAACGGCCTGGCCGTCGGCAATGCGGCCACGATCGACGAGTTCAGCAGCCCCGATCCGGAAACCGCCTACTTCATCGACGCCATCGATGCGAACCCATTCCAGCTCACCACGACCACGCTGGGCGGCGACATCATCGGCGGCACGCGCGATCTGACGGTCAACGTGCTCGGCCCGACCAATCCGATCTCGGCCAATGGCTTCGTGGGCACGATCGGCATGGGCGACGGCGTGTTCAACTTGGGCACCGCCACGAGCGGTCCCGGCACGCAAGTGACCATGCTCTACGACGCCGGAGGCGCCGGGTTGGGCGCCGATCTCAGCGCGGGCGGCGGAAACGGATTCCGTTTCGATTTCGACTACTTGCAGGTCGGCACCGGGACCACGATGGACCTGAACGTCACGCTCGTCGGCCCCAGCGGCAGCGCCACGCTGTCGACCACGGTCGCGGCCAACGCCGGCGCGTTCAGTTTTTTCGCGCCGTTCACCAGCTTCACGCCCAGCGGCACGTTCTCGTTTGCCGACGTGTCGAGCGTGCAATTCGATTTCAACTCAAGCGGCGTGCAGGACACCGACTTCGAGATCAACCAGGTCGTCGACACCAGCCTCAGCTTCGGCAACTTCCCGCAAAGCGAGAACACGGCCTCGAGCCTGTCGGGCTTCGTGTACGTCGATGCGAACGACAACGGCGTCTTCGACTCCGGCGAGGCGCCGATCGCCGGCGTGACCGTCATGCTCAGCGGAGACGACGCCAACGGCAGCGTCTCACGGACCACCACCACCGACGCCAACGGCTTTTATGATTTCAACGATTTGAGTACCGGCACCTACACGATCACCGAAACGCAGCCAGCCGGGTATCTCGACGGCAAGGACACGATCGGCACGCCGGGGGGCACCACGAGCAACGACGAGTTCTCCAACATCGCGCTGCCGGCGGGCTTCGGCGGCACGATGAATAACTTTGGCGAGCTGCTGCCATCCAGCCTGGCGGGATTCGTCTACGTCGACGCGAACAATAACGGCAGCATGGACTCGGGCGAAACGCCGATTGCCGGCGTGATGATCACGCTCACCGGCACCGACGATCTGGGCAACAGCGTCTCGCAATCGACCAACACGGACGCCACCGGCGCGTATTCCTTCGGCGACTTGCGTCCCGGAACTTACACGTTGACGGAAACGCAACCGGCTGGTTACCTCGACGGCAAGGATACGATCGGCACGCCGGGGGGCACCACCAGCAACGACGAGTTCTCCAATATCGTGCTCGACTCGGGCGTCGACGGCGTGATGAACGATTTTGGCGAACTGCTGCCCGCCAGCCTGGCGGGATTCGTCTACGTCGACGCGAACAACAACGGCAGCATGGACTCGGGCGAAACGCCGATTGCCGGCGTGCTCGTCACGCTCACCGGCACCGACGATCTGGGTGACAGCGTCTCGCAATCGACCAACACCGACGCCACCGGCGCCTATTCCTTTGGCGACTTGCGTCCCGGAACTTACACGTTGACGGAAACGCAACCGGCCGTCTACCTGGACGGCAAGGATACGATCGGCACTCCGGGGGGCACCACGAGCAACGACGAGTTCTCCAACATCGTGCTCGACTCGGGCGTCGACGGCGTGATGAACGATTTTGGCGAGCTGCTGCCCTCCAGCCTGGCGGGATTCGTCTACGTCGACGCGAACAATAACGGCAGCATGGACTCGGGCGAAGCGCCGATTTCCGGCGTGCTCGTCACGCTCACCGGCACCGACGATCTGGGTGACAGCGTCTCGCAATCGACCAACACCGACGCCACCGGCGCCTATTCCTTTGGCGACTTGCGTCCCGGAACTTACACGTTGACGGAAACGCAACCGGCCGTCTACCTGGACGGCAAGGATACGATCGGCACTCCGGGGGGCACCACCGGCAACGACGAATTCTCCAACATCGTGCTCGACTCGGGCGTCGACGGGGTGATGAACGATTTTGGCGAACTGCTGCCCTCCAGCCTGGCGGGATTCGTCTACGTCGACGCGAACAACAACGGCAGCATGGACTCGGGCGAAGCGCCGATTGCCGGCGTGATGATCACGCTCACCGGCACCGACGATCTGGGCAACAGCGTCTCGCAATCGACCAACACCGACGCCACCGGCGCCTATTCCTTTGGCGATTTGCGGCCGGGCACTTACACGCTCACCGAAACGCAGCCGGCCGTCTACCTCGATGGCAAGGATACGATCGGCACTCCGGGGGGCACCACCGGCAACGACGAATTCTCCAACATCGTGCTCGACTCGGGCGTCGACGGCGTGATGAACGACTTTGGCGAACTGCTGCCGGCTAGCCTGTCTGGATTCGTCTACGTCGACGCGAACAACAACGGCAGCATGGACTCGGGCGAAGCGCCGATTGCCGGCGTGCTCGTCACGCTCACGGGCACCGACGATCTGGGCAACAGCGTCTCGCAATCCACCAACACCGACGCCACCGGAATCTACGCGTTCGGGAATCTTCGTCCCGGCACCTACACACTGACGGAAACGCAACCGGCTGGGTATCTCGATGGCAAGGACTCGATCGGCACGCAAGGCGGTACGACAGGCAACGACGTGTTCTCCAACATCGTGCTCATGTCGGGCGTCGAAGGCATCCAAAACGATTTTGGCGAGTTGCTGCCGGCTAGCCTGTCGGGCTATGTTTATGTGGATTCGAACGACAACGGCAGCATGGACTCGGGCGAGGCGCCGATTGCCGGCGTGCTCGTCACGCTCACCGGCACCGACGATCTCGGCAACGGCGTCTCGGACTCCACCGACACCGACGCCAACGGCTTCTACGAGTTCGCCGATCTGCGACCCGGCACCTACACGCTGACGGAAACGCAACCGGCCGGCTACTTTGACGGCAAGGATTCGATCGGCACCCAGGGCGGTACCGCCGGCAACGACGTGTTTTCCAACATCGTGCTGGCCTCGGGAGTCGACGGCACGATGAACGATTTTGGCGAGCTGCTGCCCTCCGATCTCTCGGGCTACGTGTACGTCGATTCGAACAACAGCGGCAGCAAGGACCTGCTCGAGCCGCCGATCGCCGGAGCGGTCGTAACGCTGGCCGGCACGGACCGCAACGGCCTGAGCGTGTTCGAAACCGCGATGACCGACGCCAACGGCTACTACGAGTTCACCAACCTGGTGCCGGGTACGTACACGGCAACCGAGACGCAGCCGATCAACTTCATCGACGGCAAGGACTCGATCGGCACGCAGGGGGGTACGCTGGGCAACGACGTGTTCTCGAACATCGTGCTGGCGTCGGGCATCCACGGCGTGATGAACGATTTTGGCGAGCTGGGGCTGACGCCGGCCTACGCCTCGAAGCGCGCTGTTGTACCCGGCCCAGCCGGTCAATCTCGTGGCGGTCAATCCTCCCGGCACCGGCGAAACGCCCCCGCCGGCCGACGGCGCGAACGAAGGCAGCGGGGTGCAGAGTGCGGCTGCCACGACGAGCGCCAGCAACAGCCAGGCGGTCATTGCGTCGGCGCCGGCTGCTACGCCTGCCAGCACGCCGGCGGCCCAGCCAGCCGCGGCGCAGCCGGCGACCGTTGCAACGGCCTATGCCGCGGCCTCGGCTCACCTGGCGAGCACGTCGTTGTCGGCCCGGGCGGCGCTAGCTTCGCAGAGCCACGTCTCCACGGCCCATGCGACGACGAGTTCCTCGACCGCTCACGCGGCCGCGACCAGCTCGACGTCGACCGCCAAAGTCCCGATCGCCAGCGCCGCCACGTCCGCCACGTCGCACTCCGCGACGGCGTCCACTTCGACGGCGACGCCGGCCGCGACGTCGACCGGCTCCGGCTTGGTTTCCAGCAGCTACGCGGCGGCCACGAACGTCAGCATGTCGCATTCGACGGCCAGCTCGGCGTCGCAGCACCATGCCGCGGTGCCGACCGCTCCGGTCACGAGCACCGCCAAGACGGCCCCGGCCAGCGCAAGCACGGCTTCGGCGTCGATCAAGATGTTCCTCGTCTCGTTGACCAAGCCGAAGGACTAGCCAGCGCGCGCGAGGAGTGCGTCAGGGCGTGCCGTCCGACTTGCGTCTCAACCGCGACTTTGGCCGCTCACGCGCGAGATGTAGTAGAGCAGCGTGAGGATCGATTGCAGCGTGCCGGCCACGTAAGTCCAGGCGGCCGCGTTGAGCACCTTGCGGACGTAGCCGAGCTGCTCGTCGTTGACGATCCCCAATTGCACGAGCTGGGCCTTGGCCCGATTGCTGGCGTCGAACTCGACCGGCAGATTGACCACCTGGAAGAACACGACGCAGGCGAACAAGCCGATGCCGGCCCACACGAGCGGTCCGAACTGCAGAACAAAGCCCAGTACGATCAAGATCCAGCTAAAACCGCCACCGAAGTTGGCGGCCGGCACCGCGGCGTTGCGAACCATCAGCGGCGGCGTAGTGCCGCGCGTCCTGCAGGGCATGGCCCGACTCGTGAGCCGCGATCCCCACGCTGGCCAGTGTGCGGCCCTGATAGACGGGCATGCTCAAGCGGAGCACCTTGTCGTGAGGATCGTAGTGGTCGGTCAGCTCGCCGGGAATCTGTTCGATCGCGACGTCCGTCAAGCCGGCCGAGTCGAGGATGTGGCGCGCAGCGGCGGCACCGCTCAAGGGCGCGGGCAGTTGCGACGCTTCGGCATAGGTCGCCTTGACGCGCATCTGGGCCCACAGGCCGAGAATGATGGCCGGCGCGAGCCACAGCAGGTAGTCGAAGCCGTAAAAACCGCCAACGAACATATTCTTGATCTCCTAGAGATCCGCCGCGACGAAAGGACCCAGACATTCTAGGCGCCGGCGGCAAAAGTGTGATGGTCGCTTGTTCGTTATACGAAGTTATTCGCTCGGCGGTTTGCCGGCTTGGCAGTTGATTGGCAGGCCCTAAGTTTCAGCGGCAGATAGTGTTACATTCCGTCACGATTTCGGCTCCCCGTCCGCGGCGCGAACCGGGGGCGGTCCGCCCCAGCCGAAACCCGATTCGGCACGTTGGGCGGCGGTATTTGGCCGGCGCTACGTTCCAGAGCAAATCGCGAGGCAGACTCATGGTTGTCGTTCTTGCCGCCCCAAAAACCGCTCGCACCGGCCACAGGCCAACGCACGCGCGCCACGCGGCATTGCCCGAGACACGAGCTTTCTGGCGTGCTGACCGGCAGAACCGTTTCATAGCACGCCGTCCGGTGATCGAGATGCCGTCCCTACCAGCGCATTCCCTGTTTTTTACCCAGAGCATTGCCGATACTTCCCTAAACGCTTAAAACAGTTGGATTGGGCAATCTTTGACGACTTCTCGCGGTTCCAAGACATTGCTGCTCGGCTAGCGAGCGTGAGAACGGAGTGGTGATGGACGCGCTGGCGAAAATGGGGCTCCGCAGCGTGGCGCTTTTCGTGTTAGTGCTGGCCGGCCTTTCGTCGGCCTGCAATCGCGCAACTGCCGACGACGACCACGGCCAGCCTGCCGGCCGACGACGCGCTGCGCGATCGGATCGATCGGGCGCTCGATTTCACGCATGCCAACCGCCACTTGAGCACCGACGATCAGGCAGCCTGGCAGATCGTTCACGGCGCGCTGATGTACGGCCGCGACTTTCAGATTTATCACGACGGCAAGCTGGTCGGCGCGATCGACTATCTGCTGGGCGGCGGCCGCCTGCGGGGCTGGAACCTGCGCAAGGGGGACCACGGTGTGGTAGCAGTCCTGGAAGGCGGATCGAAAACCGGCCAAGGCCACCCCGATCAATGGCTCGGCTACTTGTCGCAGGTCGGCATCTCGCTCGACGAGCCGCTGGTCGTGGGCGGCGAGACTTTTCAGGTTCGCGACTTGCTCACCCAGGCGCAGTGGGACATCTATGACGGCATGGAGGCGACCTGGACCCTGATGGCCTTCAGCCGCTACCTGCCGCTCGACACAAGCTGGACGGCCAAGGACGGCACGACCTGGACCATTCCCCGCGTCGTGCGGATGGAAGCCTCGCAGCCGCTCGGGTACAGCGCCTGCGGCGGCACGCACCGTCTGTATGGGCTGACCGTCGAATTGAACCGCTACCTGGCCGAAGGCGGTAAACTCGATGCCAGCGCCGACCCGGCCTGGTTGATGGCCGACGAGAAGATTCGCGACGCCGTCGACGCCGCGCACGAGTACCAGCAGCCCGACGGCAGCCTGTCGACCGGCTTTTTCGACCGGCCCAGCACGTCGGCCGAAGTCGACAAGCGGATGGCCAGCACGGGCCACATCCTCGAATTCCTGATGGTGGCGCTCGACGACGACGAGCTCGAACAGCCGTGGGTCAAGAGGGCCGCCGTGCACCTGGTCGAGTGTTTCGAAAAGACGAAGCGCTTCGATCTCGAGTGCGGCGCACTGTATCACGCGGCCCGCGGGTTGGAGCTGTATCGCATGCGGCGCTTCGGGCCGCACAAGTGGATCGAGCCGGGCCCGACGCCCGCCTCGAAGTCCGGCACGCTGGAAGCTGCCGCCAAAGAGTCCCCCGGCGGCGACGCCAAGCAGGCTCAGGCTGGTTCTGGGGCCAGTTGAGGCGCGCATTCGTCGTTGGCCGGCAAGGTGGCGGCGCGCGAGCCGGTTGTCATGGGTCGAGTTCGCCTGGCTCTGGCTCGGCCGGCTGTGGCTGGTCGTTGTCGGCGGGCGGCCCTTGGGGCGGTTGTTGATCTTGCCCGGGCCGACGGCGCGGTCCTAGCACGCCGCCGATCGGTGAAACGCGCAGCCGGCCGCGGCTGTCAAAAAACCGCAGCGCCGCCGTGTTGTCGACGTAGCCCAGCGTGATCAAGCCGGACTCGCGACTGGGCCCGCGAAGCTGAATCAGGCCGCCCTCGGGCGTGGTGCCGACGACCACATCCTCGCGGTTATCGCGGTCTCTGACGACGAGCGGCATTGCAGAACACGCGCTCGGTATCGACCTGCCGGAGGAGCTTATCCTTGGCGGCGATGCCCAGCGCGAGAAACAACAGGGGATAAACCGTCCAGCGTTCGCGGTCGGTCATGATCGGGCGTACTCCTGAAAAAGGAAGCTGCTTTGCGCCGCTGCGCCAGTGCGTTCGTGTCGCGGCGGCCGGCGGGTCACTTGATGGGCGAATAGTCGGTCGGCGTGAGGAACTTGGATTCGACCTTCTTCACCAGCGGGCCGTTGACGTGCGAGGCCTTGTAGGCCGCCTGCCAGTTGGGATCGGCCATGAAGGCTTTCCACGACTTCTCCCGCGCCTCGCGATCGGGATAGGCCAGCATGTAAACCAGCGTGTTGGCCGCTTCGGGCCCTTCGGCCGGCGTCCAGTAGCCGATGAGCGTCATGCCGTGCTTCTCGAACAGTTTGTTGGTGTGTTCGCGAAACCGCTTGTGCAGCTCGGGCAGCTTGCCTTCGTTGGTGGTGTAAATGCGCAGCTCGAACAGCCGGTTGGGCTTGTCGTCGGCAGCCATGGCGGTGCTCCCCAAAGTCGTGATTGTCAGTGCCAGCAGCGCCAGGATCGCCCGTCGATCGAACGCAGCCATCGCCGTCTCCTTGAAAGATGCCGTGCAGGGGTGAGTGAGCCGAGGGGCGGCCCAAGGGGGCGACCTCCCTTGGCGGGCCATTATGACGGGGCGCGTCGCCGCGGCCAAGCGGGCTGGCGAGTCAGTCGGCGAACCAGGCCAGCACGCGATTCTTTTCCTGCGCGTACGGAAACGGCACGTACGTCGACAGAAGCTTCGTCTTCTGGATGAGCGCCACCGAGCGCGTGGAGGCAGATTTTTCGCTGCGCTTGATCGCCCGCTGGGCCACCTGGGCGTCGCGCTGGGTCGCGGCGGCGGCGGCCTGGCGTTCGGCGATCATTTGCACGTCTTGCTCGCCTTTGAGGTTCAAGAGGGCAATTTGCCGCCGATAGATCAGGATCTTGCGGTCCATGTCAAAGGCTTGCTTGTTCAGCACCGCCAGTTGCATCGAGAGTGCCTGCAGCTGCACGAATCGGGGATCGGTGGGATCGAGCGGCCGAACGGTTCGCGTGGGATTCGTTCCGTTCGGGCGGCGCTGATCTATAACTTGCGGGTTGCGCAACTCCTGGATTTGCGAGGTGATGAGACCGATCTGGACGCCCAGGGCGAGACGGTCCTGGGACAGCGGGGCCAGCTCTCGCTGGAGTTGAACGGCTTGGCGCGCCGCACCTTGCAGTTGCTCGGCGCTCGCTTGGATCGCGGTGCGCTGCGACTCGATTTTCGACGTGTCCTTCTCCACCACGGCCAAGGCCTCTTTCTTGACCTGAGCGGCCTTGGCCAGACGCTCGTCCTCGTCGGCTTGCTGCGCGGTTTTCAGTTCGGCCAGTCGGGCACCGACGTCTTTGAGGCCGGCATCGAACGCCGAGCGATAAATTTCGCCCAGGGCCTCGAGAACGTCGCGCTTTGCGGTCGGACAGTCCGGAGATCTCGGCCAGGGGATCGCAAACCAGTTCCAGATACCCGAAGACGGCGCCGAGGAAGTCCGCGGCATCGTGCAGCTTTGGCTGCGGCGGGCCGTCGCTGCGTTCGGAAAAAAGCGCCGCCAACTCGACGGCCCGCTGCGTGGCGTCGACATAGCGGTGCAACTGGACGAGCAGCCAGATCTCGGTGCAATGGACGTTCGGTGCGGCCTTGCCCGCAGCCAGGCAGCCGGCTACCAGCCGCTCCGCCTCCGGATAGTGGTGTTCGTTAATGAGCACCAGGGCAAAGGCATAGTCGAGACGCCGGTCCGCGGGGGCGGCGTGCTTGAGCCGCTGGTATTCGGAGCGCGCTCGTTCAACGGCTGCCGAACCGGCCGTGTTGCCCAAGTCGAACAGCCGGGTGACCGCCGATTGCCAACTCGCGGTCCGCTCAGCAGCCGCGGCGGGAGCTTTCCCCGGCGAGACAGCCGCGGGGCCGGCGGCAACGGCTGGCGCGGCAACGACCGTGGCCAGCACCACGCCACAACTGGCGACGGCCAGGCGAACTCGTCGACGTGGGCAGCGATTCACCGCGTTCATCGAGGTCCTGTCGCGGCCAGCCCCGGCAGCCGCGTGGGTGCTTCGCTCGGCGGCACGAAGTCGTGAGCCAGCAGGGCGGTGGTGCCGACGAAGTAATCGTGGTACTCGCCGACCACGAGGTTGTAGACTTCACGGGCAGGCACTTCCTCGATCGCCTCGACCACGGCACTGCCATGCAGCGTGTGCAGTCGATCCTCAGCCTTGATTCTCTTCGCCGTCCGCCAGCCCTCGCCCACCACCCACAACGGATGTCCCGGGGTCATCTCGATCGATTCGCCGCCAAAGCGGAACTTCAAGAGCTTGTCGGCCGAGTCGCAGCGTGCAGGTTTCGACGGGCTTGAAGCACAACTCCCCAGTGTCCGTATTCTGGCACAGCACGCGGTCGCCGGGTTTGATGGTTTCGATCGCCCTCTGCCCGCGAGCAGTCGTGATGAGAGTGCCGGCCACGAAGCACGAATGATGCAGCTGTGGAGCCGCATCAGTACCACGATAGATGCTGGCGGTTTGATAAAACGTCGGCTTGACGTACGGATCCGAGGCCCAGCCTTCGTAGTCCTCGTACTGCTTCTGCCATAGCTCGGGATCGTCGACTTTCTGGAAGCCAGTCGTCCATTGCAGGACGGATTCCACTCGCTCGCGCTTGGCTTCGAGCTGTCGTTGGGCGAGCGATACCGCGGCGTCGACGCGATTTGCCGTGCGCACGTCGTTCGCCAGGGCGGCCGGCAAAGTCGATGCGGCTGCCCGAGGATCGGCCGCGGCAACCGCGGAATCGAAGGTCAATTCCAGGTTCGCCTGCCGGCCTTCGAGCAGCAACTCGTGATGATAAAGCACCGTTCCGCCGGGGAGGGCCGTCACGTAGCGCTGGCTCTTGATCTTGCCCGGCAGTTGGGCGATCAGTTGCGGCACGTAGGCATGCATCGGCCGCTTCTTCAACTGGTCGGCCGCCAGGCGGCGCAGGCCATTATCGTCGGGCCAGAGCGACCACTGCAAAAGGACCGCAGTGGCATTGGGGTGCGAAATACGACCCACGGTTTCGAGCATCAGCCGCGCCAACTCAGTCTTGCTGGACGACGTGCCGAGCACGCTCAGCAGCGCGGGAATCGCCAGCGGGTCGTCGATCTTCGCTAGCGCATTCGAGCGCCTCGCTGCGCTGCGGCTGTTTACCGCTTTCGATCGCGGTGCGCCATTTGGCCAGCTTCGGCTGCCACGTGCGGGTGGCTTGCTTTTGCTCGAGGGCCTGTTTTTTGGCTTGTTCGATTTGAGCCTTCGTCAGTAGTTGGCCCTCGTAGAATTGCAGCTTGAGCCCGGCCAACGCTTCGCTGTCACTGGCGTCGAACTCGAGCACCTTGGCCCAATGCACTCGTTCCTGGTCGGGCAGATGATGCGAGTGGCACCAGCGGGCCAACTGGCGGTGATTGTCGGCCGTGTCGATCAGCGCGTTGCGCCGTTTGCGGTACTCGGCCAATTGCGGATCGCGGGCCACGCGGCGGGCGATTTCGTCGGGGCGCAGCCACTGGTCGTCCCAGCGGATGAAACCCGACTGCCAGCGGGCCGGCGCGAAACTCGGATCGCGCTCGAGCGCCTCCTTCAACAATTGGGCTCGCAGCTCGGACGGCCCATCCAGTTCCGCTTCGAGAGCCGCGCGCACCAACTCGGCGGACGAGCCGCTGGCGGTGAGGCTGGCTTCAGCAGCCAGCAATTCATGGGAGTCAGGCGATGCCAGAACAAGCGCCAGCGGCGCGGCCAACCAGCAAGATCGCATGACGCACCTCCTCGACATCCTGTTGCCCCGCCGTCATTGTGCCGCTCGATCGGCGAACAAGTCAACCTAATTCAGGGGGTTCTCCGAACGAAGCCGGCGCGGCCGTTTTCTCTACGCCGTTCTTATCGAGCCGGCCCATCCACCCTTCCTTGCATGTTCGTAAGGAAGCCGTGCACACCGCGCGGGTGCTGGTGCGTCTTGCAATGAAAAAAAGGGGCCGCCCCGAGGGGCGGCCCGTGGATCGCTTGTCGTTTTGTCCGAGAGCCGGGCCGGGGCGTGGCCCGCTAGTTTTTCGCGTCTGCGTCCGCCCCCTTGCGCTGGCGGGTCAACTGGCTGACCGCGTTCTTGTCGCGATCCTTGGCCAGGCCTTCGTTCGACAAGTCTTGCTTGGGATCGATCGACGTGTAGAAGCCGAACATCATTTCTTCCCAGGTCTGGTCGCCGTAGCGGACCGTGGCCTTGGGGTCCGGATTCGCCAGGTTGTCGGCCGAGTTGTCGAAGTGCGCCGTGCACACCAGCCGGGTCCCCTTGGGCATCAGCTTCGGCTCCTTGAGCATGTAGCGCAACTGCCAGTTGAAGTCGTAGTTCGGCACGTCGAGCAACACCTCGTGGGTACCGTCGGGATACTCGGCCACGAACTTGAAGTCCTTGCCGCGCAGGTGCATGTGCGGAGTCAGGTTCAACAGCAGGGTGTCCTTGAGGAACAAGTGCCCGGCCGTGACTTCGTAGTTCGGGTCACCCGGCGGGATGACGAAGCTCGGGTCGCCCACTACGCCGCCGCGAACCGCCTTCTTGACCGTCTTGGGATCGGCGAACTTGATGCCGACCATGCTGCGGTCTTCCTGCGGGCTGCCGTTGGGCGTGTAGTGAAGCTGGAACACCAGCTTGGCCCCGGCCGGCACGAAAACCGCGCTGCCCGGCGGGCTGATGTTCGGCGTCATGCCGGGGGCATAGCCGCCGATGCCGCCGCTGCGGGCAAGCCCGCCGCCACCATTCTTCGGCTCGACGAACACGATGATGTGGTGCACGACGCCGCGGTTGCCCGGGCGAGCTTCCGTGGCCGCGATCCACTTGTCGGTCTTCCAGCCGGGATCGACCGAGAAGAACTGGTATTCGACCACACCTTCGGCCGGAACCTTGTAGGGCTCGTCACGCATGTAGACGATCTGGTCGGGCTCGCCGATCTGCCAGCCTTCGACGAACTTGCGCGGCTCGGGCAGGTCCTTGTCGTCGCCCTTGGGGCAGCCGTTGTCGACCCAATCGTAGAGCGTCTGCTTTTCTTCGTCGCTCAGACGGGCGTCATTGATGAAATGGCCGAACTTCGGATCGGCGAACCAGGGCGGCATGCGGCCTTCCTGCACCACTTCTCGAATCGTCTCGGCCCAGCCCACCACCTCGTCGTACGAGCCGAGCGTGAACGGCGCGACTTCGCCCTCGCGGTGGCAAGCGACGCAGCGAGCCTGCATGATCCGCGCGACCTGCTTCGAATAAGTGATCTCGCCGTGCGGCTTGGTCTTGGTGACGCGGCCGATGAAGCAGCCGTCGGCCTTGAAGACCGGCTTGCTGACCGGCTTGCCGGCCAGCGTTTCGGTGATTGCATTGGCCAGGCACCGCTCGTTTAGCTTCGGCTTGACGTAGCCCGCACCCGTCTTGAAGCCATACTGGTCGTCGATGCGGCCCCAGTAGCGTATCACCCGATCGCGATCGATGAGAAACACTTCGGGCGTGCGGACGGCGCCGATCTTGTCGGCCAGTTCGTTGTTCTTGTCCTTGAGAATCGTAAAGGGAATCTCGTACACCCGGGCGAAAGCGGCCAGCTCGGTCAACGTGTCCTGCTGGTTCGAATCGATGCCGAGGAACGCGACACCCTGCTTTTCGAACTCGGCCGACAGTTCGCGCAGCCGCGGGGCGTAGGTCTTGGCCAAGGGGCACTCGGTGCCGATGAACGCCAGCACGACCAGTTTGCCGTCGTAGTCGGACAGCGAGTGGTTGTTGCCGTGGACATCGGGCAGCGTGAAGTCGCTGACCTTCTTGCCGACCGGCGTGTCGTCGGCGGCACGTGCTAGCGAAGTCGAGCCGCAGGCGGCAATCGCGAAGGCAAGCGCAAGACTGCAAAGTCGCCCCATTTTAACACCTCATGGGATTTTGATGGCCAAGAACCTGGTGCCGGGCAGCGTGTGGCGCGGCACTCTCCTAACGGTGATACCTGCTCTCTATCGACCAGGGTTTCAAAAAACAGAATCTTCGTTCTAAAATCCGAATCCGCGGCCCCGACGGGGGAAATCGAACTTCTCGCCCTTCATTTTATCGAACGCTTCACGCTGCTCGGGCGTGAGCACGGCCAGCGTTTTCTCTCCGATTTTCTTTTGCAGTGCCTCGGCCTTCTCGCGCAGCTTCGAGCGGTCGCCACCACCACCATCACCGCCACCGCCGGCGAAAAACTCCTTGCGCAGCTCTTCCTGCTCCTTCTCCGAATCGTCCTGAATGCCCGCTAGCTGCTTTTTCTGGTCGTCGGTCAGCTTCAACTCGGCGATGACCTCGTCATCCTGCAAAGCGGCGAAATTGCGCTGTTGAATCGAGAGCTGCTTGAGACGCGCCTGTTGTTCGGGCTTTAGTGTCTTATCGACCTTCGCTTTGATATCCTTGGCCTTCTCCGAGACCATCTTCATCACGTTGGGCATTTCCTCTTCGCGTTCCTGCTCGGTCAGGTCTTGCAGGCCCGAAACGATTTCCAGGGCGTCTGATTGCATCTGGTTCGCCAGGGCCGTGATCGTGGTGATCTGGTCCTTGTCGAGGTTCAGCTCCTTTTGCACGGCATCGGTGCGCAACAGGAAGACATTGATCACGGTTGGCGGCATGCGAAAGCCGCGGCCGAATTGCGCTGGGCCGGCGCGGGTGCTAGCGCCACTAGCGACAGCGCCGCACAAGCAAGCATGGAAAGGCGAATCATGATCACATACTCCTGGAGTTAAAGAGCCGTTTTCGGGAGGTTGCCGGCGCTCGGGTCGCACGAGCCCGTTGCCAGCGCGTCGCAGTTGGTCGCATCGCGTGGGGTGGAGAAGGCCATCCAATTAAACCGCCAGGCAGTTTCGCAGTATCGTCGCAGGCGATGGTTCGCTGGCGCGCCTATCGGCGGATGCCAAACCGAACGCTTCGCGGGGCCTGGGGGGTGGCCGGCTCTGCCCGCTGCCAAGCGCGGCAGCGTACGGCAGAATCACGCGCGCCATTATGCTTTCCGCGGCGGCCGCGTGCAAGTTGTCCGGGGACACAGGCGGCTTGCCCCGCGAACGTCAAGCGAACAGGTCATAAATCGGCGACCCGGTCGCCAGCCGCAGCGGTCTGCCCGCCACGTCGTGCAATTCCGTGGCCGGATCGAGGCCAAAACGCCAGAAAATCGTGGCCGCCAGGTCGCCCGGCGTGACCGGGTTCTGATCGGGGTAGGCTCCCAGCTTGTCGCTGGTGCCGTATTGGGCCCCCGGCGTTGACGCCGCCGCCGGCCATCACCACCGTGTAGCAGTCGGGCCAATGGTCGCGACCGCCGGCGCCGTTGATCTTCGGCGTGCGGCCGAATTCGCCCAGCATGACGACCAGCGTCGAATCCAACAGCCCGCGCGCTGCAGGTCTTCGACCAGCGCCGAAAACGCCATGTCGCAGGGGGGCAGCAGCTTGTCCTTCAAGCGACCAAAATTGTTGTCGTGCGTGTCCCAGTTGTCCGGGCCGTTTCGGACCTTGTCGAACACGCTGACGAACCGCACGCCCGACTCGACCAGCCGCCGCGCCAGCAGCGCGCTCTGGCCGTGCACGTTGCGGCCGTAGCGTTCGCGGGTGCGCGCGGATCCTCCTGGTTGATGTCGAAGCTCTTGCGCACCGTGTCGCTGCGCAGCAGCTCGAATGCCCGGCGGTAGAACGCGCTCATGCTCTCCTGGCCGGCCGATTGCGGCTCGACCGCCAATTGAGCATTGATCCGCGACAGCAGGGTCCGGCGGCTCTCCAGCTCGGCCAGCGTGAGACCGGCGGGCAGCTCGATTTCGCTGACGCGGAAGTCGGGATTGTTCGGATCGCTGGTAACCTGCAGCGGCTCGTACGCCGGGCCCAGAAAGCCCGCCGTCTGGCCGGGCAGCTTGACGACGTTGTACATCACGTGCGGCAGGGCCACGTACGAGGGCCCGGGCGTCTGCCGCGGCGCCAGGCGGCTCAGGGCCGAACCGTAGCAGGGAAAATCGGTGGTGGGGTCATTGGCCAAAAGCTCGAGGTCGCCCTTGATGGGAGTCCGCCCGCACAGCGCCTCGACGGCGGCGGCATTGTGGTTGCGCATCGTGTGGTGGGCGCTGCGAATGACGGCCACGCGGTCCATGATCGTGGCGCATCGCGGCAGGTGCTCGCAGATGCGCACCCCGGGCACGCTGGTGGCGATCGACTGGAACTCGCCGCGCACTTCCAACGGCGCATGGGGTTTCATGTCCCAGGTGTCGTGATGGCTCGGCCCACCGTAGTAGAACATGAGGATGCAGGAGCGAATCGGGCTCTTGACCGGCGGAAGGCCCGCGGCGCGGGCGGCCGCCTCGCCTTCGAGCAACTGGGCCAGGTTGAGCCCCAAAAAGCCCAGCCCGCCGGCGCACAACAACTGCCGGCGATTGAAACGCGGCAAGCCGGCTTCGAGACTCGGCGAACGGGGCCAGAGATCGGGCATGGTTCGCGATCGCTAGTTGGGGGGAGGGATGGCTGGGCGGGGCGCGGGCCGGCAATCAGCCAGTAGCCTAGCGGAGACGTTCGGCTTTGGCAAATTCCTGGCTGTCGGTCGCGGCTCCGCGGCGTAGCGATCAGCCGCTTCGCCGCTCGCGCTTGCCGGGCGCGTTCCGTCTGGGGCGCATGCGGCGTGATGGCTATAATGCCGCCCACAGCCGGTTTTTGGCCGCACGAAAATCGTTGACGACGCGTGACGGGCTGAGGGCGGCGGAGGAACCCCTTTTGGCGAGGTGACGCAATGCATGTTCGACCCTTGGCGGCGATGGCGGGCCTGGCGGTGGCAGCGGCAGCGATCTGGAGCACCGTGGCGCCGGCGCCGGCCGCGCCGACAAACTAGCTGACAAACAAGCTGACAAACAGGCCGACAAGCAGGCTGACAGCGTTTCCGACCGCCAGGCGATCGCCGTTCGCTACGCCGAAGCCCGGCTCAAGCTGGCCGAACTGACGCTGACGAAGGCGCAGCAGCTGAACAAAAAGATCCCGCTGACGATTCCCAACCCGATGATGTCGCAGTTTGCCGACGACGTGACGTTCGCCAAATCGCGGCTCGAGGCGGCCAAGCGCAACACCCCGGCCGACGCCTTCCAAATGTGGATCGAACTCGCCGAAGTCGAGCACGCGCACGGCCGAAGCCAAGCTCAAGCAAGTCGTCGAGACCCAACGCGCCGTGCCGGGGACGTTCGGGCCGCTCGACATCGATCGCTTCCGCATGGGAGTCGAGATCGCCAGGCTGCAGGTGGAGCGCGGCCGCTCGCTGGTCGGTGCGCGGCCGATGCGCAACTGCAGTGGAAGATCGAAATGATCAGCGACGCGCTGGTGCGGCTCAAGGAGCAGACCTGGCTGATCTCGCAGAACCGCGGCCCGCTGGAATTCTAGTTCGCCGCCGCCTGGACGCGAGCCAACAGGCTTTCGACGGCCGCCTGACGGCCCAGCGCGTTGGGCGACCAGAGCTGCTGCGCGGTCTCCTTGGCCAACCACCTGGCCGAGCAGTCCAACGCGTCGGCTTCGGTGATCAGCTTTCTGGCCAGGTAATAGCGCAACTCGAGCATCGCGGACAGCGGATCGGCGGCCGTGCCGGCCCGGATCGCCGCGAGGCGTGCGCGGACCGCTTCTGGCGACAGCTTGGGCATCGGGTGCAGCGCGATCTGCTGGTCGATGACTTGCAGCGTTTCGGCGGCCAGCTCCGAGTCGTACGCCTTGCCTTGCCGCTGCCCAGCCCGCAGCCGGTTGGTCGATAGCGGCTTCGACTCCCACAGCTTGCTGCCGCCGGCCACGTCGTACAGCTCGATCAGCACGTTGTTGACGGACTTGGCGTCGCGATTGAAGGTGACGACGAAAGCCAACATGGCATCGGCCCGCAGGGCCTTGGCCGAGCGGAGCATGGCGTCGGTGTTCGCCAGGTCCAACAACACCACGCCGCGGTGCTCGGACTTGTCGAGCGGTACGTCCACGGCCCAGTCGCCGAAAGCGCCGGATTCGACGCGAAGCTTCAGGCCTTCGGCCAGCCACATGCCGGTCGATCCGGTGGCGACGCGCAGCGCCTCGGCCAGTTGCTGTTCGGCGGCCTCGCTGCGGGGCGCGACACTGGCGGTCCTTGGCGGCCTCAGGTTCGGCGGCGGCGCCACCCCGGTAATCCGCATGTCGACGCCGAATCCCCACTCGAGCACGGCCACGGGGCGCTTCAGGGCCGGCGACCGCGCAGCTCTTCAACGAGCGTCGCGTCGTCGTCGACAAGCACGGCGGCGCGCAGCAACCGCTCGGCCTCGGTCATGCGGTTCGCCTTCAACGCGCTCACTACTTCGGCGTGAAAGTCGCGAAGCGGCACCACGGGCGGCGCCGGCGCCTCGGCCGGCGCGCTCGGCGGAGCAGGCGATGGCTTCTCTTCGGTTGGCGGTTCGGGCTCGACGCGCGGCTTGCTAGCGGTCGTCAACGGCGCCTTGCTACGCGCCGCCAACAGCTCCGCCGGCAGCCGGCACTCACCGAGTGCGTCGAGAAATCTCGCGGGCTTGGACCCGTTCGACTCCGACTGGCCGAGTCGCTCGCGATGGGCAGCCAGCACGCGCTGCAGCCCGGCAGCTTTCGCCAGCAAGGCCGCCGCAGGCGCACTGGGAGTGCCCTCGTCCTGGTCGGCCCGCCACCGGCGGGCTGAGTTGATGGGTTTGGCTAGCCAGGCTGGCGGCGGCCGTGTCGAGTCGCGCCACCGCGGCGGATTCGAGCGAGCCGGCGTTAACGATCTTGGCGAGGTCCGAGGCCAGCGTCGTGGCCGATGCCACCCAGTGCGAAAGTCGCTGCTCCAGCGCGGCATCCTCGGGAAGCGCGGACGGCACCGGGGCAGCAGAAGGCGCAGGCGAGGCAACGGGCTCGTGGGTCGCGACGGGCTCGTCCGTGGGCAGCCGACGGTCCTCGCTCGGCGAACGGCGGTCGGATTTCAACCAGTGGATTGCCGCGGCCGTCGCGGTGGCCAGCATGGCGGACGATCCGCCGGCGGCGCGGACACCGACGGTGGCCCGCTTGCCCTCGGCCTGCAGCCGGTCAACGAAGGCGCGGAATTCGTCCAACGTCGCTTTCGACTCGCTGTCGGCCTCGACCAGGTACAGCGGGCAGCCGAGCTTCGCCACGTGCCGCCCTGGCGACGTCCGTTCGAGCGCCGCCAGCAACTGGGCCGGCGCTTTCTCGGCCAACTCGGGCGTCAAACGCTCGAAGCGGGCGGCCGCGTCGACCACCGCGCAGCAGGCGATGCAGGCCGCGACCCGCGGCTCGTGTTCGGCGAATAACAGCGCGAGTGTCGCGGCAGAGCCTTGGCCGGCGACGTAGATTCGCCGTGGATCGACTTCGGGCATCCGCGCTAGCACGAACTCCAGCGCGTTGCGGGCGTTGACCAGTCCGGCTTGAGCCGCGAAAAACCTGGCCGAGGCCTCGGCAACCTCGAACGCGCTGGATTGCCGGATATCGATCTCGCCATCGACATGAAACACGACCACGGCCATGCCGGCCCTGGCGTATTCCAGCCAGTCGGCGTCGTCGCCCTTGGCCGGTTTTGGACCACACAGCAGCGTGCCGCCGCCCGGCGAGATGAGTACGCACGGCAGCGACCGGGCCCGACGCGAGCCCGCGGGCTCGTAGATCGACAGCTCGCTGTTAGAGCCCGGGCGGGCCTCCGACGCCGGCATGCCAAGCTGCAGTCTTGCCGAGACGATGCCGGGGCTGAACGGGCTGAAGGCGATGCGACTGGGAAACGTCACGTTGCGTCTCGGCGCCCTCGGGCTGGCGGGTCCGTCGGGACGGATCGTCGAGCGCGTAGGGCTCGATTGGCCAGTTCGGGCTGCGCCGGAGGCGTGCCCAGCAAGGGCAGCATGTAGGGCAAACTCAAGCGGAGCATCAGGGCCACCACGGCGGCGGCGACGACGAGCTCGCCCCGATTCGTGCCAGCCGGCGCCGCCGCGTCGCGCGATTCCGCTTCCGGCGGCGCAGAATCGGGCGGCCGCGCGGGTTCGCTGTTGGCCGTCGTCGCCAGGACCAGCGGCTCGCTGGGCGTGAGCCGCCGCGGCAAGGGCTTGCCGGCGGTCGAGCGGACGGCCGTCCGCGGACCCGACCCGACCGGCATTCCTGCCCCAGGAGAATCAAAGGGCGCCGCAACCAGGAACGATTCGCCGCAGCCGTCGCAGCTAAACGACTGGCCCGCAGCGTATCGTCGACGCTGTATTGCCTGCCGCAACTGGGGCATTCGATCGAAAGCGACATGGAGGCTCGCGCTCAGCTAAAAGTAACCGCGACGGACGGTTTGCGCGGTCGCATCTCGGGTGCATCGCCGAGCGTGGACGCGCCGTTGTGCTCGTTGGCCTAGAGTCGTGCTAGTACAGAACTTGTGGCGATGGACGCACCACGGCCCGGCATCGCCGCCGAATCCGCTCCAACCACCCATATTAGCTGATGCACGGCGGCGCCACCAAACAATCAAGGCCAATTTCAGCCGGGCCTGGCCGAAACACGGTTGTCGGGGTTGAGCCATAGGATCGGGAAGTTGGTTCCTTCGATGGAGACTCGATACAAGGCGCCGCAGGGCATCGCTGCCGTCCGCAATCGTCGCGCCCGAGGCGCTTGGGTCTGCTGCCGTCGGGCGATCGATCGCCCGCGAGCCAAGTGAGGACTGCACGACGCGGGCATCGGGGGGAAGCCACTGAGGCGGACGCTCGCCGCGCCGGTCGCTCGCTCGAGGTGCGGCATTCTACGTACACGTAGCATCGCCAAGAGGCTTGTGACCGACCACCGGCGGGCGGCGCCGGGGTCGTGGCCCGTGGCGGCCGCCGGCGTGGCGGAGCAATCTTTGCACATGAAAACATTGTCGGACTTGCACGGATGCGGCACAATGTGAGAGTTCATCGCCAGAGGAAGGCGTGTTGTTCGTTTCGATTCGAATAGGCGTGCACGCAAAACGGGAGGCATTCCATGCACCAGGTTGCTCGTGCGTCGGCAAACGAAACCCAATCGCTGGCAACTCCCCGGCAGCCGGGTGAGTTGAATGATGCGGCTGAGTGTCCGTCGGCAAACTCGTCGGCGGCAGCCGGGAGCAACGGCGCACTGCGTTCGACCGCGGTCGCCCGGCCCGTACGGCCCTGGCATCGGCTGCTGATTCGGCAACTGCTGTCGCTGGTGGGCAAACCGCCGCTGTCGGCGGCACTGTGGGACGGCCAGATCATTCGCGCTTCGGGCGCGGCGCCGCTGGCGACGATTTTCATTCACAATGCCGCCACGCTGCGCCGGCTGGCATTGAACCCCTTCTACCAGTTCGGCGAAGCGTACGCCAACGGCCAGATCGACATCGTCGGCGACCTGGTGGAAGTGCTGCTGGCCATCGATCGTTCGGTGCGGGCCTCGCAGGCGGCGACGTTTCTCTACGACGTGGCGACGAAGTGGCTGCGCTTTCCGCGGCTGCACTCGCTGTCGGCCTCGCGCGACAACGTCTACCACCACTACGACATCGGCAACGATTTCTATCGTCTCTGGCTCGACGAGCAGTTGGCCTACACCTGCGCCTACTTTCCCGACGCCGAGCGTTTCGCTCGAAGCCGCGCAGGTCGCCAAGTTCGATCACGTCTGCCGCAAGCTCGAGCTGCGGCCCGGCGAGCGCGTCGTCGAGGCCGGCTGCGGCTGGGGAGGCGCTGGCCTTGCACATGGCGCGGCAGTACGGGGTGAAGGTCGACGCCTACAACATCTCGCGCGAGCAGATGCTCTTCGCCCGCCGCGCGCGCAGGCCGACGAGGGCCTGGCCGATCGGGTGACGTTCATCGAGGACGACTGGCGCACCATCAAGGGCCGGTACGACGCCTTCGTGTCGGTCGGCATGCTGGAGCACGTCGGCAAGGAAAACTACCGCCGCCTGGGCGAAGTCATTAACGGCGCGCTGGCCAGCCACGGCCGCGGGCTGCTGCATTCGATCGGCCGCAACAAGCCCCGGCCGGTCGATCCCTGGATCGAACGCCGCATCTTCCCGGGCAGCTACCCGCCCTCGCTCGGCGAGATGATGACCGTGCTCGAACCTCGCGAGTTTCTCGGTGCTCGACGTGGAAAACCTGCGGCTGCACTACGCGCAAACCCTGCGCCATTGGCTGGCGCGGTTCGAGCAGGCGGTGGGCCGGATCGCGCAGATGTTCGACGAGCGCTTCGTGCGCATGTGGCGGCTGTACCTGGCCGGATCGGTGGCGGCGTTCGAGGCCGGCGACCTGCAACTCTTCCAGGTCGTGTTCGCACGCTTCGATTGCAACAAGATTCCCTGGACCCGCGCCGGCTTGTACGACCGGCTGCGCCATCCTGGTCCGCGCCGGGAGCCTGAGCCGTGGAGTCGTGCGACGTGTTGATCGTCGGCGGCGGACCGGGCGGCTCGTCCTGCGCCTGGGGACTGGCCCACGCGGGCCTCGACGTGCGGATCGTCGACCGCAAGACGTTTCCACGCGACAAAGTGTGCGCCGGCTGGATCACGCCGCAAGTGGTCGACGCGCTGGCGATCGATCTGGACGATTACGGCCGCGGGCGCACGTGCGAACCGATCTTCGGTTTTCGCACCGGGCTGGTCGGCGGCCGGCGGGTCGAGATCGCACTACGACCATCCGGTCAGCTACGGCATCCGCCGCTGCGAATTCGACGAGTTTCTACTGCGCCGCTCGAGCGCGGCGGCGATCGAAGGCGAAGGGGTCGAATCGATCGAGCGCGCCGCCGACGGCTGGCTGCTCAACGGTCACTTCGCGCCGCGGATGCTGGTCGGCGCGGGCGGTCATTTCTGTCCCGTGGCGCGGATGCTGGGAGCGCGGCAGCTCGCCGGGTCGAGCGTCGTCGCCGCGCAGGAAATCGAATTTCAACTGCCCGAGGGCGCGTCGGGCATCGGCACGATCGAAGCCAGCCTGCCGGAACTTTACTTTTGCGACGACCTGGCCGGCTACGGCTGGTGCTTTCGCAAGGGGGAGTACCTGAACATCGGCCTGGGCCGCACGGACGCGGCAGGACTATCGGGGCACGTGCGGTCGTTCGTCGAGTTGCTGCACCAGCACGGCACGATTGCTTGCCACGTGCCCGAGCGGTTCCACGGCCATGCCTATCAGCTCTACGAGCGGAGCGAGCCGCGGCTGTGCGACGAGGGCGTGCTGCTGGTCGGCGACGCGGCGGGGCTGGCCTATCCGCAAAGCGGTGAGGGCATCCGCCCGGCCGTCGAGTCGGCCCTGTTGGCGGCCGAAACGATCGCGGCGGCTTCGGGCGACTATCGGCTGGCGCGGCTCGACGTTTACCGCCGCCGCGTGCTGGCGCGATTCGGCCATCCGCGCGGCCGTGCCGCCAGCGATTTCTTGCCGGCCAGTTGGCTGCGAGCCGTGGCCGGCCGGCTGCTGGCCTCGCAGCGCTTTGCCCGGAGCGTCGTGCTGGAGCGGTGGTTCCTGCACATGCGGGAGCCGGCCATGGTGCCGGAGGCGCCGCTAGCGGCGCCGGCCAAAGTGGGTTAAAGTCGACGCTCATCGCGAGACCCACCATGGCCAAAACCTTCACCTATAGCTATCTCGAGCTGAAAGACGCCGGCGAGGTGCTCGTCGTGTCGTTCAAGCAGACGTCGATATTGGACCAGGGGACGATCGACCAGATCGGCCGCGAGCTCGAACAAGCGCAGCTTGAAGCCTCGGGCAATCGCAAGCTGCTGTTGAATTTCGCCGCGATCGACTTCATGTCGTCGGCCATGCTCGGCAAGCTGATCCAACTGCAAAAGCGCTGCAAGAACGACAAGATCAAGCTCAAGCTGAGCGGGCTGACGCGCAACACGCTCGAGGTGTTCAAGATCACGCGGCTCGACAAGCTGTTCGAGATCCATCCCGACGCGAAAACCGCAGTGGCCGCCTTCTGAGATATTGGCGCGCGAGCGATTTTTTCCAGAGCGCCTGCGGCCGCTGGCGCCAGCAGCGACTTTGCCGCCAATGCCGCCGCTAGGGCCTTGCCCACTCGCTGGGCGACCGTGGGAGCGCCGCAAGCTCTGCCCCAAAGGAATAGGCGGCAATCTTTTCCACGCGCCGCTGAGCAGCGACGGCGCGACGCATGCATCGGGCCGCCGATTGACCCGGCTCGCGCAGGCGCAATGATTCCTCTGCTCGCGCGGAACTCGCTCGATGGTCCGCCCGGCGAAACGCGAGGGAACACGCTCACCCAGGAGATCGTCTCCATGTCGATTCGCACGCTGTCGATTCGCACGCTGTTGATTTTGGCTCTCTGGCTTGTCGTGCCTGCCTTGAGTGGAGCGACCGAGGTGGTTTTCGACGCGCCCGACGCGATCGAGTGCCGCGACGTGACGCCGGCCGAGTTCGCGCCGTGCATCCGCTGTCGAAAGTGATCGAGGCCAAGTTTCGCATCTCGGCCCGCGTCGTCGAGGGGAAGCTGAGCGACGTGGTCGACTATCTGTACGTGATCCGCAGCGAAGACAAGACGCTCAAGCTGCAAGACTATTTGCCGAACACGACGCTGGAAAACGCCGTGGCCGACAACCAGATCGAGATTACGAGCTCGCGCGAGGACGCGCAGTCGGCAGGCGCCCAAGCCCACGTGGCCTACAAGGTGTTCGAGCTGGGCGGGACGGTGGGCGCGAGCACGAAAAAATCGGACGCCAGCCACTACAAGCAGATCGCGCCGCAGGAGCTGGTGTTGGCCAGCGGCACGACCGACCGCGAGCACGGCGTGTTCTTCCGGCTGCGGCCGTCGCGGACCGCGTCGCTCGAAGGCTCCAAGGTATTCACCTTCCTGGCCGTGGTGCCCAAGTGTTGGCGCGGCGACCTGTGCACGATCTCGTGCGAAGCCCGGGCCACGAAGAGCTCGCTGGTCTCGACGACGGTGGTGCCGGCGGGCCGCAACCGGATCGAAGTCGGCATGTACCTGGCGGGCGATGTCGAGGCCTGGCGGTTGGCCGAGGAGCTGCGAAGGCGCAAGAGCAGCGCGCGGCGGTGTTGGCGTTCCCGCCTTCAAAGGAGAGCGTCTTCGAGGCGCTCTCCAGCTCGGCGGCCGGATTGTTCGCCTGCAAGAAGCCGGACCCGCCGGCGCGCAAGCCGCTGGCCGAGGCCGACGAGCGCCTGGCCGACGTGCGAAATCGGCTCAAGCAAATGGCCCGCTAGGAGCGGCCGGCCTGTTTCTCGCTGCTATCGGCAGGGGACTGGCTAGCATTGCTGTTGACCTTCCCGAGGGTCTTTCTTACGATCCGGCCCCCCAAGTTGCCGCGCTGCGGGCGAGCGCATTGCAGGCCGTGGCGGCGTACCCACGGCAGGCGATGGGCCGCATGAGAACCCGCTCCAGGAGAGTGCTTTCTTGGCCCCCGCCCTGCCTGCCTCCGTGATCGGCAAGCTTGCGCCGCTGGTGTTGGCGCTGGCCGCACTGGCTGCCGGACCGTCGTCGACGATTCGCGCCGACGAGGCATCGCCAGTTGCGCCGGCTTCTGCTTCCGCCAGCCCTTCTCCGGCTGCCAGCGCGGCCCGCCAGTCGACGGCCGCGCGGCTGGCCGAAGCCGAGCGCGCGCTGGAATCCGCCCGTGCGGCGCCGGGCACTCCGGCCGAGCGGGTCGAAGGGCTGCGCGCGAAGTCGACTTGCTCGAACAGTTGCAGGCCATGGCGGCCGAGCTGGCAACGGCCGAGAAAAACAGCCGCGAACTCGCGCGCAGCCAGGCCGAGTTCCCGCAGCAGCGCGCCAATCAGGTGCCCGGCGAAGCCGACGCCAAGCCGCCGTACTCGTTCTTGCTGCTCGATTCGCTGCGCGACACGCTGGCGACGCAGGAAGGCCGCGGCGGCGCCATCGAGGCGTTCGCCACGGCAGCAAACGAGGAGCTCGATCGGGCCATCGCGGCCAACGAGGCAATGCAAGTCAAGCGCCGCCAGGCCCGCGAAGCGGCCGAGTACGCCAAGGGCCATGGCGACGAACAGCGCACGGCGGCCGAACTGCGGCTGGCCGAGCTGGCAGCCGAGGTGAGCGCCCAGGCCGTGGCGCTGCGGCACGTGGAGCTGGAAAACGCGCGCCGCGGACAGCAGAGTCACGATGCCCGCATGGCGGCGTTGCACGGATCGATCGCGCGAATATCGGCCGACGTCCAATTTTCCGCGGCCGACCTGCAAAGCCAGATGGCGCGGATCGAAAAGGACGAATCCGAAGTGGCTGGCCAGCTCGAAGCCGCGCAGCGGACATTGGCGACGTTGGACAAGCACTGGACCGAGGCCTGCAAGCGTCGCGATGCCGCGGCGCAAATCAAGCCGGCCCTGTCCGAGGAGGTGCAGTCGGCCAAGCTGGCCCGCGACTGCCAGGCGCGCGAAATCGGGATGTTGCAAAAGCGGGTCGAGCTGTTGGGCAACGTCAGCACCGCCTGGCGGAGGCGGTTCGCGATCGCCACGGGCCGCTTCGAACTGTCCGACCTGGCGGCGTGGAAAACGGATAGCGCCCAGGCGCTCGATCGGCTCAACGGCGAGCGGCGGATCGCCGAGTTGGTGGTCGATCAGGCCCGCAAGGAAAGTGCCGACCTCAACGGGCGGTTGAACGACGCGGTCGAGCGCGACACGGAGCTGGCCGGCTGGATTCATCAGGAGCAAGCGACCGTCGGGCGGCTGATCGAAGCGGTGGAAGTCCACCTCATCAAGCTGGACCTGCAGAGCCGCTTGCAGCAGAAGCTGATCCATGAGATCGCCGACAAGCTGGAGCATCGCTGGCTGGCGAGCTGGTTGGACGCATCGCGCCGCACCTTGCTGGCGATTGCCAACACGGAAGTGATCAAAGTCGACGATCGCTCGGTGACCATTGGCAAGATCACGCGCGCGGTGCTGCTGCTGGTGTTGTGCATTGCCGTGGCGCGCTGGCTGACGAGTCTTGTCGGCCGACGGCTGCTTGTCCGGCTGGGCATTCATTCCGGCGCGGCGTTGGCGCTGCAATCTTTGAGTTTTTATGCGATGGTTGTCACGTCGGCCTTGTTCGCCCTGCACATGGTGCACGTGCCGCTGACGGCGTTCGCGTTCATGGGCGGGGCGGTGGCCATCGGCGTCGGCTTCGGCAGCCAGAAAGTTCTCAACAACTTTCTCAGCGGCCTAATCCTGCTGGTGGAGCAGCCGATTCGCGTCGGCGATTGGATCGAAGTCGGCAGCCTGCAGGGCAAAGTCGAGCGGATCGGCACTCGCAGCACGCGCATCCGCACCATGTCGAACTTCGAGATCATTATTCCCAACAGCTCGTTCCTCGAAAACAACGTGGTCAACTGGACGCTGGCCGACTCGACCATCCGCTCGTCGATCCGGGTGGGCCTGGCCTATGGATCGCCGCTGGCCGAAGCGGCGGTCGTGCTCAAACGGGCGGCCGACGCCCACCCGCAAGTGCTCCGCTCGCCCGAGCCGTTCGTGCTGTTCGTCGATTTCGCCGACAACGCACTCAACTTCGAGCTGTACTTCTGGATCGACCTGCAGTTGCGTTCAGACCGCCGGCGGATCGAAAGCGATTTGCGATTCACGATTGACGAGCTGCTGCGCAAGGCCGGCATCGTGATCGCCTTCCCGCAGCGCGACGTCCACATCGACACGGCCAGGCCGATCGAAGTGGCGATCGTGCCCGGCGCGGCGGCCGCCGTGATCAGAGATGCGCCGAGCGCCGTCGAGAAGTCGAACGAAAACCGGCGGGCGGCTTGAGGAGAGGCCGGAGGCGGGAAGCAAGGAGATCACTTCTACAGTCCCCGCGCGGCGCCGGCGCGGCGGGGGTCGGCGATGCCGTGCAAGAGGCCGCCCTGGCGATCGAACCAGATCGTGTGGGCGTCGCCCTGGCGGAGCGGTCTTTCTCCGATCGTGTGGCCCATCGCGCGGAGGGCCTCGAGCGCGTCGGCGTGGTGCTCGAAGAAGTCGCGCTCGACCAGCAGCCGATCGGGCAGCCAGGCGTGGTGCATGCGCGGGGCTTCGACGGCTTCGACCGCCGGCATGTCGAAAGCCAGCACGTTGAGCACGACGGAAGTAACGGTGTTGATGATCGTCCGCCCGCCGGGGCTGCCGGTCACGAGCAGCAGTTGCCCATCGGGCGAAGTGACGATCGTGGGCGTCATCGAGCTGAGCATCCGCTTGTAGGGGGCGATCCGATTGGCAGGCGTGCCGATGCGGCCCATCGCGTCGGTGACGCCGGGGCGGTGATTGAAGTCGCCCATTTCGTTGTTCAGCAGGAAGCCCGCGCCGCGGACGACGATTTTCGAGCCGAACGACTGTTCGAGCGTGTAGGTGTTGGCCACGGCCATGCCATTGCCATCGGCGATGCTGAAGTGCGTCGTCTGCGCGCCTTCGGGCGCGATGGCCAGCTCGGGCGCCAGCTCGCGGCTGGGCGTGGCCCGGCTGGGGTCGATCTGGGCGGCCAACTGGCGCGCGTACGTTTTCGAGGTCAGATTCTCGGGAATCGCGACAAAGTCGGGATCGCCCAGGTAGCGGGCACGATCGCAGTAGGCCCGCCGCATTGCCTCGACGACCAGGTGCAGCGTCCGCGGCGCGTAGCGTTCGTCTCGCGCCAGCGGAAAGTTCTCCAGGATGTTGAGCATCTCGACCAGCGCGGTGCCGCCGGAGCTGGGCGGTGGCGCCGAGTAGACGTGGAAGCCGCGAAACGTGCCGTGGATCGGCTGGCGAAACTTCGGGCGATAGCGCGCCAGGTCGTCGGCTGAAACCAGCCCGCCGCCGGCAATCATTTCGGCCGCCAACCGCTCGGCCGTGGGGCCCTTGTAGAAACCGTCGACCCCTTCCACGGAGATTCGCCGTAGCGTGGCGGCTAGCTCGGGCAGTTGCAGACGGTCGCCTGCGCGCCATGCCTCTTGTCCTTGTGGCGGACCGTACACGCGGCGGAACTCGGGAAAATCGTCGGCCTTGGCCAGGGCCTCGTTGAGCGAGTTGGCCAGCGCCTCGCTGACGCGGAATCCCTCGTCGGCCAGGCGCACCGCGGGCAGCACCAGGTCGGGCCACGGGAGTTTGCCGAACCGCTCGTGCGCGGCCGCCAGCCCGGCGACCGTGCCGGGCACGCCGACCAGTTTGTACTGCGACGGCTTTTCTTCGGCCGCCAGGATGTCGACCGTGGCGCGGCCCGGCGCCATTTCGCGATAGTCGATCAGGATCGGCTGGCAATCGGCGGCGGGCCGCACGAGCATGAACCCGCCGCCGCCGATGTTGCCGGCCTCGGGCCAGGTAACCGCCAGGGCAAAGGCGGTGGCCACGCTCGCATCGACAGCGTTGCCACCGCGTGCCAGGGCCGCCAGCCCCGCTTCGGCGGCGATCGGGCAGACGGCCACGACCATGCCGCGACGGCTCGTCTGGTGGCGCTCGATCTCGTCGGCAACCGCTGCCCGGGAGCAAGCGGCGGCCAGCGCCAGGGCGGCGGCAATGGGCACGATCCAACGCGGACGACAAGCACGGACCATCCGCCGGTTCTCGCTAGCAAACGGATCTGCCGGAAAGGTTTCGCCGAAACCCCAACCTTAACAGATTGAGTGCTGGCATTCGACCAGGGCCGGTCGGCGTGGGCGGCGACCGTGAGGCTCGTGCGGCCTGGCGAGGGCGTGGAAAGTTTTCCAACCGCGAAAAAAGTGGCGGTTTTTCTGCGCGATTGCATCGTACGCGGTAGTGAAAGTTTGCCGGTTGGCAAAACCTTGCAGCCGCTGGCCGCCGGCAGGGCTTCGCGGACCGGCAAAGTCGCACGCGCACGACTGGCTCGGGCGGCAAGGCGGGGAAGGTGGCGAGAGTTCGCCGCCGGGACCAGGTTCTTCAAACCCAGCCGTTATAACCGGACGAATCATCAAATGCGGCGTGATCGGTTCGACGCGTGCGATCGGTCTAAGCAGAAAAACCGTTACCAGCTTGGCGCGAGAGGATGTTCGACATGAAAGCGGCTCGAAACTGGATTCTATGGATGGCCCTGCTCGGGGTCGCGGCCAGCCTCAGCGTCAGCACCGCCCGTGCCCAGGGGATTGGCACGCTCTCGATCATGGATCAATCCGAGGACGAGGGCGACGCCTTTGCCGACGAATCGGACGGTTCGGCGATGGTCGATGACGACGGCGTGCATTTCGCCACGGGCGGCTGCAACGAGTGTGGCCAATGCGGCGATGTTTGCAGCCCGTGTGGCGATTGCGGCGGTTGCGGCAGTTGTTGCCGCTGTTGCCCATGCGGTCCGCCGGGACGATTCTGGCTGCGGCAGGAATACGTCGGCTGGTGGCTGCGTGGGGGCCGCGTGCCCTCGCTGGTGAATAGCAGCCCCGACGGCAGCCTGCCGGCCGGGCACACGCTGTATGGCAATTCCACGTACAACGACGGCTATCGTCCCGGCTTGTTCACCCAATACGGCATGTGGCTCGACGGCTGCCGCAATTGGGGTCTGCAGGGTGACTACTTTTTCGTCGGCCGGCAGTCGGCGCCGTTCACTGCCAGCTCCGACGGCGACCCGGTGCTGACGCGTCCGTTCTTCGACGCCAACACGGGCCAGGCCTCGGACCAGTTGGTGGCCTTTCCCAACACCGTGGTGGGCAACGTGTCGGTCGCCAATTACAACTCGCTGGCTGGCGTGGGCGCCTTTGCGCGGCACAACCTGTGCTGCTGGACGAGCTGCTGCAATCCCCAGGACATCGGTTGCGGCTGTGGATTCTGCGGCCAGGATTGCTGCCGGGTCGACTTCCTCGTCGGCTTTCGCAACTTCCGCCTCAACGACAACCTGGGCGTCAACGAGCAACTGACCTCGATCGACCAGACGAGCGGCACCGCGGTTGGCACCCAGTTCAACGTCAAGGACAGCTTCCGCACGCAGAACAACTACTACGGCTGCGAGTTCGGCCTGGTGGCCAACAAGTATCGCGGCCGCTGGATGCTCGAAGGCGGAGCGCGGCTGGCGGTCGGCGGCACGCAGCAAATCGTGGCCATCAACGGCAGCACGACGATCAGCTATCCCGGACAAGCGACCACGGTCGACCAGGGCGGGCTGCTGGCCCTGTCGAGCAACATCGGCCACTACAAGCACAGCCAGTTCAGCGTCATCCCGCAGCTATCGGGCCGCATCGGCTATCGCGTCACCCCGCGGTTCAACCTGCTGGCCGGTTATACCGTGTTGTGGTGGAACAACGTGGCCCGGGCCGGCGACCAGGTCAACCTGAACGTCAATCCGAACCTGATTCCGCCGGTCGTGGGCGGCGGTCCGAACCAGCCGGCCTACACGCTGCACACCTCGAACCTGTGGCTGCAAGGCATCACGCTGGGCGGCGAGTTCTTCTTCTAATCCTCGGCCTGCCGCGAGCGGCGGCCCGGCGAGCGAACCACCCAAACACCTCGCGACCCGCGCGGCGGGCGCGAGGTGTTTTTGCTTTGGCAGGGTTTGCGACAGCGAAACTCGGAACTCCTCACGCGGTAAACGGCGTAGCGTGGCGCCCGCGAATTCAGCGGTGACAGCGCGTAGTGCTCGGTCAAAGCCAGATTCTCAGCTCAGACTCGTCGTAATCTCCAAGACACTGCTGGACAAGCCAGCAGTGGCACCCGAATCGTTGGCGTTGACAAAGCGCTAGACTCTTGCCCGCGGGTGGCGCAGGGATACCCAGGCGCCGCTGGCGGCGCTGCTGGCGACGCACTGCTGGATGAAGTACATCCCTTCGACGCCGTCGTTGACGTTGGGATAGACGGTGTCGGTGGCTTCGAACTTCTGGCCGGTGGCCCGCAGAATCATGTTGTCGAACGCCGCGCGGTAGATATTGGCAAAGGCTTCGAAGAAAGCTTCGGGATGGCCGCTGGGCAAGCGGCAGGCAGCCTTGCCGGCTTCGTTCATGTAGGGGGCGTTGGGGTCGCGGGTGTAGATGGCGTGCGGATGGCCGTTGCGGCGGAAGATCATGTGGTTGGGCTCTTCCTGCCGCCACTGCAGCGAGCCCTTGGTGCCGTCGATTTCGATCGACAGGTCGTTTTCGCGGCCGTGGCTGATCTGCGACGCCGTGACGCTGCCCAGCGCGCCGTTTTCGAAGCGGATCACGGCCTGGCCATAGTCGTCGAGCTTGCGGCCGCTCTCGAACACCTTCAAATTGGCGCTGATCGACTCGCTCTTGAGGCCCGTCGTGTAGCGGGCCAGGTTGTACGCGTGCGTGCCGATGTCGCCGAAGCAGCCGGCCGCGCCGCTCTTGGCCGGGTCGGTTCGCCAGGAAGCCTGCTTCTGGTTTTCCTGCTCCAACCGCGTGCGCAGCCAGCCTTGCATGTAGCAGGCGCGCACGGCGTTGATCTCGCCCAGCTCGCCAGAGAGGACCATCTGGCGCGCCTGGCGCATCAGCGGATAGCCGGTGTAGTTGTGGCTGACGGCGAACACGGCGCCCGACTCGTCGACGATCGAGGCCAGCTCCTCAGCCTGCTTGAGGTCGAAGGTCAGCGGCTTGTCGCAGACGACGTTGAAGCCGGCCTCGAGCGCGGCCTTGGCGATCGGGAAATGGGTGAAGTTGGGCGTGGCGATGGTGATGAAGTCGACCCGTTCGCCGGGCGGCAGCTTGAGCTCGCCGGCGATCAACTCTTGATACGAGCCATAGGCCCGATCGGGCGGGATGTCGTAGTCGGGGGCCGAGGCCTTGGCCTTCTGGGGATCGGACGACAGGGCGCCGGCCACGAGCACGGCCCGATTGTCGAGCACGGCGGCCGTGGCGTGGACGCGGCCGATGAAGGCGCCCTGGCCGCCGCCGACCAGGGCCATCCGCAGTTTACGATTCAACGCACCGTTGGTGGACATGGGTCTGGCAATGCTCCTGGTGCTCGACTTGGGGGGCAACTTCTGGTTGGCAAGACGCTGGCTCTTTTGTAGCAAATGCATGCCTGCTAGCCAGCCGTTTTTCGATTGCTGGGAGGAAAAGCGGCCGGCGAAGTTCGACTGGCCGCGACCGGCGGTGCGCGGTACCATCAGGGGCGCCGCCTCGAAGTCAGGTTCGGCCGTCGGCCGACCGGGAGGGCCTCGCCCCTATGTTGCCATCGAACGCTCCAACTCGCACGCACCTGGCCTGGCTGGGCGCCGGGCTGGCTATCGGGCTGGTCATCGGATTGAACGCGGCGGGCTGGTGGCCGCAGGTGCCGATCCACGCGGTGGCCACGCACGGCCAGGAAAATTTCGCCATCTGCACCACTCCCATGGACGAGGACGTCGAGGCCGTGTTCGTGCTCGACGACCTGACGGGCGACTCGCCGCGCCTGCGCTCAACGTGCAAATGCGGCGGCTCTACACCGGCTTCGACTACAACGTGATGAACGACCTGGTCACGGTCAACAACAAGAACGCCCACTACCGCATCGTCAGTGGCATGGCCAACATCCGCCAGAACATCCAGGCGGGTCCGTTGGTGCGCAGCGTGCTCTACGTGGCCGAAGTCAACTCCGGCCAATTGGTCGTCTACGGCATCCCGTGGCTGGCCGGCCGGGCCCAGGCCGCGATGCCGGTGAAGACGACGCTCGTGGTGCTCGACCGTTGGCAATTCCGCACCACGCCGGTTCGTGCCCAATAGCCGATGCCCACCTTCGCGAAGACCGCCCGCCCTCGAACCGCCCGCAAATTGTCGAGCAACCCGCTGTGAAGATTCTCGTCAACGGCAACCAGCACGAAGTGCCCGAGGGCACGACCGTGGCGGCGCTGTTGGAACAGTTGGAGATGGCTGCCCGCCACGTGGCCGTCGAGGTCAACTTGCAACTGGTTCCGCGGGGCCGGCACGGCGAGCACGCGCTGGCCGAAGATGACCAACTGGAAATCGTGAGCCTGGTAGGGGGAGGATGAAACACGATGGCCACTACGGCCCCTGACGCCGCACAACGACTGGACGATCGCCTGCAAGTCGGCACCCACACGCTCGCCAGCCGGCTGATCGTCGGCACTGGCAAGTACAGCAGCTACGCGGCGATGAGCGAGGCGCTGGCCGCCTCGGGCACCGATTGCATCACCGTGGCCGTGCGCCGCGAGCGGCTGGTGAACCAGCAAGGCCAGAACATCCTCGACTACATCGACACCAGCCGCTACACGCTGTTGCCGAACACGGCCGGCTGCTTTTCGGCCGAGGACGCGGTGCGCGTGGCCCGGCTGGGACGCGAGATCTTGCTGGGCTTGGAAAACCCCGGCGCCGATTGGGTCAAGCTGGAAGTGCTGGGCGACACCAAGACCCTGCTGCCCGACCCGGTGGCTACGCTCCAGGCGACCGAGTTGCTAGTGGCCGAAGGTTTTCAGGTGTTGTGCTACACGAGCGACGACCCGATCGCGGCCAAGCGGCTGAAGGCGGCCGGCGCGACCAGCGTGATGCCGGCCGGCAGCCCCATCGGCTCGGGCCAGGGCATCTTGAACCCCAACAACATCCGCATCTGCCTGGAGTACCTCAAGGACGGCGACCCCGACTACCCGGTGATCGTCGACGCGGGGGTGGGCACGGCCAGCGATGTCGTGGTCGCCATGGAGCTGGGCGTCGACGGCGTGCTCTTGAACACCGGCATCGCGCATGCGGCCGACCCGCTGCAGATGGCTCTGGCGATGAAGGCCGGCATCGAAGCCGGCCGCCTGGCCTACTTTGCGGGCCGCATTCCCAAGAAGCTGTACGCCACGGCCAGCAGCCCCGAAACTGGTATCATCGCTCCAAAGCCGCGTTAGCCGCTGTAGTCAGGTAACGTGGTCGTAGTGGAACGACCGCGCTCAATTGCCAGCGACTTGCCACGGGTGCCACGGGCGGCTGCGTAGCAGACACCCGTGATTTCGCGCTGCTGGGCAAGCCGGACAAGCCCGCATTGGCGCCCGACGATTTGGATAGTCGGTGTGCGAGCTTCTGCAGCTCCTAGCGCCGAGCGACTTGGGCGTGGCCAGCCACAGCAACGTGCCGGCGCCCTCGCTGATCTGGCCGTCGAAGGCGATCGCGGCCACGGCGCCTTTGGCGAAATCGAAACCCGTTTCGCGCGCGCCGACGAGCGCCGCCGCCAGCCAGTTGACGTCCGGCGCGTGGCCAACCCAGGCCAGCTCGTCGACGCCCTGAGCGTTCGACCACTCGATCAGCGGTCCGAGGTGGCTGCCGGGTTCGAGCGCCGGCAGCTCGGCGAGCGCGGGCGGCGGCACGAGCCGCTCGCAAATCACTTCGGCCGTCTGCCGGCAGCGAACCAGTGGGCTGGCGGCGATCGCGCGGGCGCGAATCCGCGCTTGGCAAGCTTCTTCACGACGCGGGCGAACTGTTTGCGCCCCCGCTTGGTCACCGGCCGCAGGGCGTCATCGGGATAGCGGGGATCGCCATGCTGCCCGGCATAGGCGTGGCGGACGATGTACAGCAGCATCGCGGATGGTTCCTCTCAAAACTAGAGGCAATCGGCACACTCTCTGGCAGCCTTGGGTGCCACTGGCTCTGCCAGTGGAAACTGCCGAGCGGGATCGCACTGGCAGAGCCAGTGGCACACCGGTCGAGGGTCAAAGTCGTCCAATAACTGCTGGTGCGGCCGCGCCGGCCTAACAAGCGCGCCAGATCACTTCGTCGGCGATTCCCAAGGCCGCGCGTTCGCCGCGAATCGCTTCGTAAAACCGCCGGGCATCGCGCGGGTAGCCGGCCGTGGGGGCCAGGTTCTCGATGCGCCCACACCAGAAGTCGTTGAAGGCCCGCATCGCCAGCTCGCGGAGATATTTCGAAGTCATCGATGCCAAGGCGGCCGGCATGAACGTCTCGCCCCCGGCGCAAAGCGGACTTCGATCCGGCAGTCCTGTGGACCCCAGCGATACACGCTCTCGGCGAGCGCCTCCGAGTGGACTTCGATCAGCGGATCGGAAAACTGCTGCTGCAGCAGTCGGCCGTAGCGATTTCGCCCACCATGCTTGTCGCAGACCACGAACACGTCCTCGCGGGGGCAATCGTCCAGCGCCTCGGCCAGCAGGCCCAGCGTGGCTTTCGACAGCAGTTCGCTTTTGTTGCCCAGTTCGTGGGTCGAGCGATTGAACAGTTCAGGAAACAGGGCGCGGCTCTTGATCGCCACCAGGCGGATGCCGGCCCGCTCGAATCCGCGGCGCAGCTTGGGCATCAGCTCGACCACGTCCGCGGCGTCGGCGGCCAACGGCAGCCGCACGTTGTACTCGTGATGCCAGGGCACGCTCGGCAAGTGCTCGAGCCCAGTCGGATCGAGCATCTGCCAGGCGTCAAGCCAATCGTCCGGCGGGCGATCGACCAGGGACAGCGCGGCCAGCACGCCTCGCTCGAGCGTCGCGAGGCCGACGGCGGGACTGTAGAGCACCTTTGAATCGGCAATCGCCAGCCGTTTCGGCCCGCTGCCGCCGACGGTCCGCGAGACGACGCCCTTGAGCCGCTTGTAAAAGTTGAAACCCGTCGTGGGCTCGGCGGAGTGCCAAACCGTGGCCGAGATGACCAGTGGGCCAAGATTGGGAGCGTATCCGGCTTCATCCGTCCCGACGAGATAGGGCATCGCACGAACCCCCAGGGGCAATCCATTGGCGGCTGGCAGCCGCGGCGAAGACGGCGCTCGCAACTCAAGGGCGCTCAGTATAGCGGAGCAGCCAGCGGCCGGAAACGTGCTGCCACACGTTCGCGGCGCAGCCGGGCGGCCCGGGTGGCAAGCCGAGCCCGAAGATTTCCCCGCGCGCGGGCCGCGTGTTACGATGACTGGAAGCGATCTTTCGGGCGGTGCGGGGATGGCCGGCACCGGTCGATGTTATTTTCGAAAGCCCCCCAACTTTCCCATCGGAAGCCGTTTGCCCCATGCATGCCCCCATCGCTTGTCCACGACGACGCTGGTTCGTCGGCTGCGGTTCGTTCGCGCTTGCGCTCGCGACCCTTTGGCCGCTGGCGGCGCGGGGCGACGCGGTCGAACGGATGCGGCTGGAAAAGCTGCGCCACGCACGAAAAAGTCGAGAGTCTCAAAAGCCAGTTGCGCAAGGTCTCGCTGGCCAGCGGCTACGACGACGTGCGGGCGCTGTTGCACGTCCATTCCGCTTTTTCGCACGACAGCCGCGGCACGATCGACGAAATCGTCGCGGCCGCCAAGACGGTCGGCGCCCGGGTGGTGATGTTCACCGAGCACCCGGCCGCGCACTACGACTATGTGAACGACGGCCACCGGGGGCTGAAAGACGGCGTGCTGCTGATCCCCGGCGCCGAGACCGAAGGCTTTTTGGCTTACCCCCGCCGCAGCATCCAGGGCCAAAAGGCGAGCAGCCCGCAAGAGTTCGCCGACCTGGTGCGAAGCACCGGCGGGCTGATCTTCTTGTGCCATCTGGAAGAACGCATGGACTGGGAGATCGAGGGCCTGACCGGCAGCGAGATCTACAACACGCACGCTGATTTCAAGGAGGAAACGAAGTTTCTGGCATCGCTCCGCGCGCCGCTGGCGCTGGCCGCCCTGGGGCCGGCCGTGAAGCAGTATCCGCAAGAGACGTTCGCGGCGCTGGAAGACTATCCGGCCGACTATCTGAGGCGTTTCGACCAGTTGTGCCAGAAGTCGCGGCTGACTGGCGTCTCGGCCAACGATGCCCACCACAACCAGGGCTACCGGGCGCGGATCACCGAGGAGGGCAAAGTCGAGCTTTCCGACGCTCTGGGCAAGACCCTGGCCAGGCTCGATCCGGAAAAAATCGCCCCGCTGAAGCTACTGACGGCCGGCAAGACGACGGGCGACACCGTGTTCGAGATCGATCTCGATCCCTACGAGCGGAGCTTCCGCCACGTCAGCACCCACCTGCTGATGCAGGCGCTCGACGAGGAGCAGGTTTGGGACGCGCTGGAGTCGGGGCGGGCCTACGTGGCCTTCGATTGGATGGCCGATCCCACGGGCTTCGTGTTTCGGGCCGATCGCGGGTCGAGCACCTGGCCGGTGGGCAGCCAGCTTCCACTGGCGGCGGATTTGCGACTCAAGGCCGAGGCCCCGCTGGACGGCACGATCAAGCTGGTATGCAACGGCGAAATCGTCGCCCAGGCCACGGGCCACGCCATCGACGTGGCGGTCGAGCGGCCGGGCAACTATCGCCTCGAAGTCTGGCTGACGCTAGCCGGCGAGTCGCGGCCCTGGATTCTCTCGAACCCGATTTATGTGAAAGTTCAATGAAGCGTGGCAGGCTCCCTAGCGGCCTCGATTGCCGCCTATGGCCCCGGGTGAACTCTATGGCTAGGATGAGAAGTCTATGACCCTAGCTCACCCCAGTACACCGGCGCGGTGGCGACGCCCAGCCGCCTGAGGGGGGAAGGCGGCGCCGGCAGAACCGGTCGAGCGAGGTTGAGCGCGAAATGTCCTGAACGGTCCGAGCCTATGGCCACCGACTTGCAAAGCCTCGTCACCGACCTGGAGTCAAACATTGGCCAGGTCGTCCTGGGCAAAGCCGAGGTCGTCCGGCTGTGCATCGTCGCGCTGTTGGCCGGCGACCACGTGCTGCTGGAAGACGTGCCGGGCGTCGGCAAGACGCTGATCGGCAAGGCCCTGGCCAAGAGCATTTCGGCCGACTTCTGCCGCATCCAGTTCACGGCCGACTTGCTGCCCAGCGACATCACCGGCGGCAACGTCTTCAACCCCCAGACGGGCGAGTTTGCCTATACCCGCGGGCCGATCTTCGGCAACATCGTGCTGGCCGACGAGATCAACCGCACGCCGCCCCGCACGCAAATGCCCTGCTCGAAGCGATGAGCGACAGCCAGGTGACCGCCGACGGCCAGACCTATCCGCTGCCGCAGCCGTTCATGGTCATCGCCACGCAGAACCCCTTCGAGTTCGAAGGCACTTATCCCTTGCCGGAAAGCCAGCTCGACCGTTTCCTGCTGCGCGTGGCCGTTGGCTATCCGGAGCGCGAGGACGAGCTGCAAGTGCTCAATTCGCACCGCGCGGGCGAACCGGTTCAGAAGCTGCAACCCGTGCTCGACGCCGCGCAGATCATCGCCCTGCAACAGGCGGTTCGCGAGGTGACGATGGACGACAGCATCAACAGCTACCTGCTCGACATCGTCGACGCCACCAGGCGCTGCGAGGAGCTGCGCGTGGGTGTCAGCACGCGCGGCGCCCTGTGCTTGTATCGCGCCAGCCAGGCCATGGCCCTGGTGGGCAACCGCGACTACGTCGTGCCCGACGACGTCAAGCGACTGGCCGTGCCGGTGTTGTCGCACCGGGTGATCGCCAAAGGTTACCTGCAGGGCACGCATCGGCAGGCGCTCGAGAGCCTGATTGCCCGGCTGGTCGAGGAGATTCCGGTCCCGCGCGAGCGCGCGGCCGCGCCGGCGCGTTTACAACGGAACGAGTTACCATGGTGGCCGGCGAATCCGCGCTGCCCAGATCCACGCGATAAAGCCGTACGGGGTGCTCAACGATGGCACGTCTGCCCCAACTGTGGCTCTGCAGGGAGGGGCTGTACTACGCGCTGGTCGTCTCGGCCATTCTGGCCGGCGCGATCAGCAAGCAGTTGAACCTGCTGATGCTGCTGGGCACGATCCTGCTGGGTCCCTTCGCTATTGCGCTGGTCCATGGCTGGCTGATGTTGCGGCGCGTCGCCGTCGCGCGGAGTCTGCCGCCGCGAGTGGTGGCCGGGCAGCCCCTGACGGTGGACGTCCAGGTGACGAACGCGCATTGCCGGTTGGCGCTGTGGACTCTCGAGGTCGAGGATACGCTAGAGCGGCTGGATGACTTGCAGGCCGTGGAGCCGTCGAAGGCAAGCGTGTTCTTCCCCTACGTGGCGTCGCGGCAATCCGCGCGTGCGGCGTATCGGGGGCGGATCGAGCAGCGGGGGCGTTACCGCTTCGGACCGCTGCGCGTTTCCACGCGATTCCCCTTTGGACTGGTTCGCCATGCACGGCTGGTCGACACGCTCGACGAGATCATCGTCCATCCGCGGATCGGCAGGCTGCAATTCGAGTGGCCCCACGGACTGCGAAACCTGGCCGGCTCCAACCAACGCATGGCGCGGCAGGCCAGGGTCGAAGCCGACTTCTACGGGTTGCGCGACTGGCGATCGGGAGACAGCCGGCGATTGATCCATTGGCGCACGTCGGCGCGTCGCGGTTCGCTCGTGGTGCGGCAGTTCGAGGAACATCGCTCGCCAGACGTGGCCTTGGTGGTCGATCTCTGGCAGCCGGCCGAACCCAGCGACGAGCAACGGGACCACGTCGAGCGCGCCGTCAGCCTGGCGGCCACGCTGTTGGATGGCGCCTGCCGGCAGCGGGGACCGAAGCTGCTGGTCGACATCGCGGCCCGCCAGCGAGTCCATCGCTTCGGCCTGGCGTCGGCGGCGCTGCTTGGCGAATTGATGGACGTCCTGGCCGTCGTCGCGGCGCAGGATGAACCCGACGGCGTTGCCGCCTTGGCGCGCTCGCTGGCCCGCGTGCCGTCGTCGATGACGCTGCTGGTGGTGAGCACGCGACCGATCGACCGCGAAGCGCTGGCCAAGACGACGCGCTTCGACAGCGGCTCGGCCTGGCGCCGGTTGCACATCTTCAATGCCGCCGATCCCGAGCTGGCAACTCAGTTCCATGTTTGAATTCGCGAAACGAATCCGGTCGGCGTGGCGCATCGAGCATATGTTGCGCTTGATGGTTGCCGTGTTGATCCTGCTGGCCACGATGCTGTTGGGTTTCGGCGCGCACAGCGCCACGTTGACGCTGGTGACGCTGACGGCCCTGGTCGTTTCGGCCTACGTCACCGACGCCACGGATCTGCTGCGATTCAAACAGCCGATGGCCAACTGCGTGGCGCTGGGCGTGGTGGTGGTTTCGGCCATCAACGCCTACCGGCTCGAGCGGAACGGGCAGTTGCTGGCCGTGGCCGATCTGCAGTCGTATCTGCAATACGTCTTGCTGTTCCAGCCAAAAACGACCCGCGTCTATTGGCAGTTGGCATTGTTGAGTCTGGGACAAGTGGCGATTGCTTCGACGCTGGTCCCGGGGCCGGCGTTCGGCGTCATGTTGCTGTTGTATCTGATTGCCGGCATCGTCACGTTCACGCTGCTGTTGATCCAGTCGTCGAGCCAGCGGATGGCCGCGCCGCGCGGCGCCGGGCGCTCGACTGCCGCGCTGCGGCCGGGCTGCCACGGCGCGATTTGGACGGGCGACACGGCCCGCGCCGACGTGCGGTACTTGGCGCGGGGTTTGTGGGGCCAGGCCATGCTGATCAGCGCGGCCACGGTGTTGGGCGCCGTTGTCGTGTTCCCGTTGCTGCCGCGTTGGGAGGTGAGAAATCGAGAGGTGGCTACGCGCGAACCGCTGCGGTCGGTCGGTTTTTCGAAAACCGTCATGCTCGGCGAGCTGAACGAGGTCGTGAACAACGTGGACGTCGTGATGCGGATCGAGTTTTCTCGCGGCCGCGACGACCGTCCGTTCAAACTGATCGGTGAGCCGTTGTTTCGCGGCACGGTCGTGACCTACTACGAAGATGGCGCCTGGACCCATCCGAAATCCGGAAAGCCCATGTCCATCGTGCCCGAAAGCCACCACGATTTCGTCCGTCAGCGGATCCGGGTCGAATCGCTCGACGTGCCTGAGGTGTGCTGCGTGTTTCCGATGTTCGCCCTGGAGCACGATCCGCGGCTGCGCATCAGCACGCGCCGCGACGAACTGATCCGCCAGGAAGACTACCAGGAATCCTCAATCAGCTTTGATTTGGGCACCACCGGCATCCTCGGCAACCGCCAGCGGCGGATCATCCCGACCGAACCGATGTACGCCTACGGCTGGATCGGCTGGATCAGCGGGCTGTTGCAGATGGCCCCCGAGACGAACCCCGACGAAGATCGCTTTCCACTGCTGCGCCAAACGGCCGCCAGCGTGCTGGCCGAGGCGGACATCGACCCGAAGAACGTGCTCGCGGCCGCCGAAGCCTTGAACCGCTACCTGGGAACGTCGGGGCAGTACTTCTATAGCCTCGAACCGCAGCAGCGCGACCCCGCGCTCGACCCGCTCGAGGATTTCGTGGCCGTGCACAAGGAGGGGCATTGCGAGTACTTCGCCGGCGCCCTGGCGATGATGCTGCGAAGCCAGGGGATTCCGGCTCGCGTGGCCATCGGCTTCAAGGGCGGCGAATGGAATTCGCTGGGCATGTACTACCAGGTGCAGCAGTTCCATGCCCATGCCTGGGTCGAGGTGCTGCTCCGGGGAGACCAGATTCCCCAGGGTGCACTGACCAAGGACGAACCGGGCGGCACCGCATGGTTGATCCTCGACCCGACCGACGGTGCGCGGGAAGCTGCCGTCACCAGCAGCTCGCGTGGATTCTTCAGCCGCTTGAACCAGTATCTCGATTACGCCACGGTGCTGTGGTCCAACTACGTCGTGGGGTTCGATCCCAAGTGCCAGCACGAAGAGATTTATGACCCGATCGTGTATTCCGTTGGCCGGGCGGCCGAGACGGTCGCCAGTCGCCACGCTTGGCAGTTGCGCCGCGACGCGTTCGCCTCCTCGGGCCTGGCAAACTTCCTGCGATGGTACCGCGGTCACTGGTTCAGTTGGCGCGGCGCGTTGGTGGCCGCGGGCGCCCTGCTGGCGGTTGCCGCGTTGGTGTGGTGTGCGCGGCGCGTGCGGGCGTTGGCCTGGTGGAATCGGGCGAGCCGAGCCTCCGCGCGCCACGAACGGCCGGTGTTGGAAATCTACCGGCGGCTCGAGGCCGCTCTGCTGCGGCACGGTCTGGTGCGCCACCCGGCGCAGACGCCCTACGAATTCGCCCTGGCGGCCGGCGGCGAGCTGGCCGAGCACGTCGAATTCCGGCGGCTGGCGCCGTTGCCGCGCCGCGTCGTCGAGGCCTTCTATCGCGCTGCGCTTCGGCGGACGGGCCCTGGACAAGCCGGAAGCCGACGCGGTAGAACAGGCGCTGGCCGAGCTCGAGCTGGCCCCGTCGCGTAGCCGATAGTCGAGAAGCATGGCTCCCCCGTTCGACGCGCTCGCCGTGGCGTAGGCGCCGTGCCTCTTTCGCCGCGGTCGCCGCGGCGATCCGATGGAAAGGCACCGTCCGGGCCGGCGTCCGACGCGAAACGAGGTCGTCCTTAACCACAACTGCGTCTCGCGACCATGAAGATTGGCCTCGTCGGTTATCAAGGCTCGGGCAAAAGCGCGCTCTTCGAATGGCTCACCGGGGTCAAGCCCGATCCGGCCCTGGCCCACGCCTCGCAGAGCGCCATGGCGCCAGTGCCCGAGGCGCGCGTCGAGGCGCTGGCCCACGTCTACCACCCCAAGAAGATCACGCTGGCCGCGATCGAGCTGGTCGACACGGCCGGGCTGAGCCGCGACCACGCCGGCAACGCGGCCCGACTGGCGCAGATTCGCGAGGCCGGCTGCCTGGTGCTCGTCGTGGGAGCATTCGAGCGAGACTGCAAGCCCTTGGCCGACGTGGCCAGCTTCGACGAAGACTTTCTGCTGGCCGACTTGGAGATCGTCTCGGGCCGCGTGGAACGGCTGCGCGAGAGCACGAAGAAACCGCGTCCCAACCGCGACGCCGAGCTGGCCGAGTTGGCCGCGCTCGAGCCGCTGTTGGCCGAGCTGGAAGCGGGCCGGCCGCTCAATGCCGCGGGCATGAGCGACGAGCAGCAAAAAGTCACGCGGTCGTTTCGCCTGCTCACCGAAAAGCCGCGGCTGATCGTGGTCAACGTTGCCGACGACGAGGCCGACCCCGACCGCTTTGCCCGCGAACTGGCCCCCCGCGCCGCCGGCGCCACGGTCGTGGCCCTGCCGGCCGGCCTGGAACTGGAACTCTCGCGGATGAGCCCCGAAGACCGCGCGGCATTCCGCGAGGAGATGGGCATCGGCCCCTTCGACCGCGACGCCCTGCTGCGCACGCTCGTCGTCGCCTCGGGCCAGATGCTCTACTTCACGGCCGGCGAAAAAGAGGTCCGCACCTGGATGCTGCGCGCCGGAGGCACCGCTCTGGAAGCCGCTGCCAACATCCACACCGACCTGGCCCGCGGCTTCATCCGGGCCGAAGTGATGCGCGTCGCCGACCTGGTGCGACTGGGCAGCGAGCGCGAAATCAAGGCCCAGGGCCTGGTGCGGCAGGAGCCCAAGGATTACGTCGTTCAGGACGACGATATTCTGAACATCCGTTTTAGCGTCTAAAAGGTGCCCCGAGCGTGAGCGACAACGATCCCCCCGCCGACTTGACGCGCCCCGGCGACCCGGTCCATCCGCCGATCGTCACCGTCCAGCAGCACATCCTCCGCGAGCAGCGCCGCTTCAGCGGCGTCTCGGGCGAGTTCTCCTGGCTGCTCTCGGGCATCACGCTGGCCACGAAGTTGATCGAGGCCAAGGTCCGCCGCGCGGGTTTGTCGGACATTCTGGGCTCGGCCGGCGAAAAGAACGTGCAGGGCGAAGTGCAGCAGAAGCTCGACGTGTACGCCAACGAAATGCTGATGCACGCGTTGAGCGTGCGCGAGAGCGTGGCCATGCTCGCCTCGGAAGAGAATGAACATCCCCTGGTGGTGCACGGCGGCTCGCCGGGGGCGAAATACATCGTCGTGTTCGACCCGCTCGACGGCTCGTCGAATATCGACGTGAACGTCAGCGTGGGCACGACGTTTTCCATCCTCCGCCGCGCGCCGAAAGGCTGGGTGGCGAAGTCCGCTCCGACGAGGTCCTGCAGCCGGGCTCGCGCCAGGTGGCGGCGGGCTACGTCGTGTACGGGCCCTCGACGATGCTGGTCTATAGCGCCGGCGGCGGCGTGCACGGCTTTACGCTCGACCCGGCGATCGGCGTGTACGTGCTCAGCCACCCCGACATTCGCATGCCGGCGCACGGCAGGTATTACTCGATGAACGAGTCGTACCTCGACCGCTCGCCGGCGGCGTACGGCCGCTACGTGGCCGCCCTGCGCCGCGGCGACTTGGGGCGCCGCTATGCCTCGCGCTACATCGGCTCGATGATTGCCGATTTCCACCGCACGCTGCTGCGCGGCGGGGTGTTCCTCTATCCGCCGACCGACGAATACCCGCAGGGCAAGCTGCGGCTGCTCTACGAGGCCAACCCGATCGCCTTCATCGCCGAGCAAGCCGGCGGCCGGGCCGTCGACGGCTGCGGATCGATCCTCGACATCGAGCCCCAAAGCATCCACCAGCGTACGCCGCTCGTGGTGGGGGGCAGCGACGAGATGCGGGCCTTCGAGGCGGCGATGCGCTCGTAACTTGCCTCGCCCGTTGCGGGAGAGGGACCGCTCGCCGGCAGTGGCCGGCGAGCCGGGTGAGAGGTTGCAGTTCGCTGAACGCAAAGTCCTGTGGAAGTGCGAGCCCCTCACCCGCAAGGGGCGAGGGGAATCGCAGGCGCAATCACTTGCCCATGGCCATGGCGCGCTCGACTTCGGCGCCCATGCGGCCGATGAGCATCAGGGCCCACATCTTCCAATCGGCGAGGAACGACCACAGCGGATACTTGAAGGTCGCCGGGCGATTCTTCTCGATCACGAAATGGCCGAACCAGGCAAACCCATAGCCGACAATCGGCACCGCGATCCAAAGCCAGGGGCTATAGGCGATCGCCGCGACCAGGACCGCGATCGACAGCGTGCTACCGACGAAGTGCGTCATCCGGCAAGCCGGCTGCGAATGCTCCCGCACGTAGAACGGCCAGAACTCGGCGAAGGATTGGTAGCGGGGTTCGGACATGGGAACTGGCTCCGCTAAGCGAATACGGCAGATCTGAACATGCAAATTATAACTCGCGAGCGCTGCCGATGTGAGACCGGATTACGGCAGCTGCGGTCTGCCAGGCGGCAGCCCCACTTAGTCGACCAACTGGTTGTTCGCTGAGCGGCTGGTCAGCCCAACAGTTCCTTCACCACCCGCCCCGCCACGTCGGTCAGCCGGAAATCGCGGCCGGCGTAGCGGTAGGTGAGCTTGGTATGATCGAAGCCTAGCAAGTGCAACAGCGTGGCGTGCAGGTCGTGCACGTGGACGCGGTTCTCGACGGCGGCGAAGCCAAAGTCGTCGGTCGCGCCGTGAACGTAGCCGCCGCACACGCCGCCGCCGGCCAGCCACATCGAAAAACCGTAATGATTGTGGTCGCGGCCGTTCAATTGCGGCAGCTCGGCCACCGGCGTGCGGCCAAACTCGCCGCCCCACATCACCAGCGTGCTGTCGAGCATGCCCCGGGCTTTCAAATCGGCCAGGAACGCGGCAATTGGCTGGTCCCAGTCGGCCGGCCAACTGGCGGTGCTGCTTTTCCAGGTTGTCGTGATTGTCCCACGGCTGCCCCTGGCCGCTCCACACCTGCACGAACCGCACGCCGCGCTCCAGCAGCCGGCGCGTGATCAAGAGCTGCCGGCCGTGCAGCCCGGTGGTATACGCCTCGCGAATCGCCGGCGGCTCGCGCTCGAGGTCGAAGGCCTCGGCGGCTTCCGACTGCATGCGGTAGGCCAGCTCGAACGATTCGATGCGGGCTTCCAGCCGGGCGTCGTCGGGCCGAGCCGCGAGGTGCCGGCTGTTGAGCCGCGCGACCAGGTCGAGCTGCCGCCGCTGATCGGCCGGCGAAGTGACCTTGTTGCGAATGTTTTCGATCAGCTTGTCGAGATCGGTGTGCTTGGTGTCGATGTAGGTGCCCTGGTAGGCGCCCGGCAGGAACGAGGCGCGCCAGTTTTGCGTGGCCACGATCGGATAGCCGCCGGGGCACATGGCGATGAAGCCCGGCAGATTCTGATTCTCCGAGCCCAGCCCATAGGTCACCCACGCGCCGAAGCTGGGCCGTGGCAGCCGGCCATCGCCGCAGTTCATCAGCATCAGCGACGGCTCGTGATTCGGCACGTCGGCGGCCATCGAGCGAATGATGCACATGTCGTCGACGTGCCGGGCCGTCTTGGCGAACAGCTCGCTCACCTCGATGCCGCTCTGGCCGTAGCGGGCGAACTTGAACGGCGAGCGCATCGCCGCGCCCGTCTTTCGCTCGGTGCGCAGGCTGGCCGGCAGCGGCTGGCCGTGATGCTTGTCGAGCAGCGGCTTGGGGTCGAACGTATCGACATGCGAGGGGCCGCCGTTCATGAACAGGTGCACGACGCGCTGGGCCTTGCCGGCGAAGTGCGGGCTCTTCGGAGCGAGCGCCCCGGTGCCGCCCGGCGCGGCTTCGGCTGCCGAAGCCAGCGCGCCGTCGGCCGCCAACACGCCGGCCAGGCCGAGCAAGCCGAACCCGGTGCCGCTGCGGCGCAGCATCTCGCGCCGCGACAGCGGCCAACTACTTGGATCAGCGTTTTGCATTTTTTCGGTCATCGAGCCATCGGTCAAGTAAAGCAGCCAATATCAATCGATAAACACGAACTCGTTGGCTACCAGCAGCGCCTGGGCCAGTTCGTCCCATGCCGCCGGCCGCGCCGGCTCGGTGCCGACGAACTCCTGGCACCACGCCAGCTCGTCGTCGGCCGGCTCACGGCCGAACACGACGCGGTACATCCGCGCGATCCGCCGCGGCCCCGCCGGCTCGCCGGCCACGTCCGCGCGGGCCAGCAGGTGTTTCGACGCCTCGCGCACCAGCGGCGCGTTCATGAAGAACAGCGCCTGCTGCGGCACCGTGGTGGGAGTGCGCTGGGGACTCGTGGCATCGGGATTGGGGAAGTCGAACGTGCGGAACAGGCCCGGCAGGTTCAAGCGGTCGATCGAGCTGTAGATGGTCCGCCGCGTGGAAGCCGGGTCGTCGATGCGATTGATGCCCGGGCCGCCCATTGTCGTCCGCAAGCGACCGGCCACGGCCAGCAGGGCGTCGCGCGTAGCCTCGAAATCGAGCCGCCGGCGATTCATTCGCCACAGCCAGACGTTCTGGGGGTCGATCGCCGCGGCCGCCGGCCGCTCATCGCTCGACTGCTGGTAGGCGGCCGAGAGCACGATCTGGCGGTGCAGCGCCTTGAGCGACCAGCCGCTGTTGATGAATGAAGTTGCCAGGTGGTCCAACAGCGCGGGGTGCGTCGGCGGCTCGCTGCGCAGACCAAAGTCGCTCGGCGTGGCCACCAGCGGTGCGCCGAAATGTTCCAGCCAGACGCGGTTCACCAGCACGCGGGGCGTTAGCGGGTTGTTTGCGTCGGCAATCTCCCGGGCCAAGGCCAGGCGGGCTTCGCCCTGGTTCCAGGTCGGCGGCTGACCGTCAACCAGCAGACGGGGAAAGTGCCGCGTCACGACTTCACCCGGCTGGTTGGGATTGCCGCGCACGAAGACGTGCTGCTCGAACCGCTTGGGCAGCTCGGCCAGCACCATCGCCCGCGGCGGCGCGGCGGGACCTTTGGCGCGCGAATCTTCGATCGCCTTGAGCAGCTTGGTCCGCTCCATCTGCGCCGGCCGATCGGGCAGCAGATCGAGCACGCCGATGTCGGCCAGAGTGACATTAGCCGGCGCGTTGGGCCCGTAAAGCACCTGCCGCAGGGATTCGAGGTTCGCGTCGGCCAGCTCGCGCGGCGGCTCGGCCCCGCGCGAGCGGGCGTCCTCGAGCAGTGTCTGCCAGGCATGATCGGCGCCAGTAAACAGCTCACCGTAAATCCGCGCCGCGTCGGCCGGCTCCTTGAGCGGCTTGCCGAGAAACGCCCCGGCCACCAACGGATGGATTGGCCGCTCGGCGTCGGCCCGCGCGATCAGCCGCTCGACGACGGCCGGCGCTTCGGCGGCAAACCGCTCGGCGGGCAGCTCGGCCAACGCGTGCCAAATGGCCCACACGGGGTCGTGCCCGCGGCGCGTCTGCTCCAGGTAAGCCTGGTAGCGGACGATCATCGTGGGGTTCAAGTCGGCGTCGTCGGCCAGCAGCATGAAATCGTCGATCGGCGGCTTGCCGGCCAGGGCATACACGGCCAGCAGGTATTCGCCCACGCGCAAGCGCGCCCGGCTGACCAGCGCCGCGCACTTCTGCTCCAGAAAGGCCCGCAGCTTCTGTTCGCGGTCGGCCAGCTCCTTGGCAAAGGCCGCATACTCGGGCGTGTTCGGCGGATCTTCGAACAAAGGCGGCACGGTCGGCTCGGCCGAACTGGCCAGCACGCCGTACAGGGCGTAATAGTCGGCCGTGGGAATCGGATCGAACTTGTGGTCGTGGCAGCGAGCGCACGTCACGGTCAGCCCCATCAGCCCGCGGGTGATGACGTCGATGCGATCGTCGATCACGTCGTGCTGGTTGTTCATGAAGCCGTTGCCGAGCGTGAGGAAGCCCAGCGCGGTCAGCGGCCGCTTGTCAGCACCCAGATCCAAGTGGTCGGCGGCCAACTGCTCGACGACGAATCGATCGTAGGGTAGGTCTTCGTTGAAGGCCCGCACGACGTAGTCGCGATAGGTGTACGACCAGGGGAACTTGTCGTCCTGAAAGAGCACGTAGCCCTTGGTGTCGGCATAGCGGGCCACGTCGAGCCAGTGGCGCCCCCAGCGTTCGCCGTAGCGGGGCGAAGCCAGCAGCCGCTCGACGACGCGCTCGACGGCCGCACTCGAGCGGTCGGCGAGGAAATCGTCGATCTCCTCGGGCGTCGGCGGCAAACCGATCAGGTCGAACGACAATCGCCGCAACAGCGTGGGGCGATCGGCCGGCGGCGAGGGCTCGAGCCGCGCTGTTCCAGCCTGACCAGCACGAAATAGTCGAGCGGCACGCGCGGCCAGTCGCGATCTTTCACGACCGGCAACGGCGGATCGGCGAGCGGCTGCAACGACCAGAATGCGCGCTGCGCGGCGGCGATCCGATCGGCCTCGGCGGCCCGCCGCATGGACTTCTCGGCCGCCGGGTCGATCCGGGGCCATGACAAGCCGCGCTCGACCCAGCGCGTGAGCGTGGCGATCTGTTCGCCCGCGAGCTTCTTGCCCTCGGGCGGCATCTCCAGGCCGTCGTAATTGATGGCCGCGATCAGCCGGCTTTCGGCGGCGCGGCCGGGCACCGCCGCCGGCCCGCTGTCGCCACCCTTCAAGATTGCCTCACGCGAAGTCAGCCGCAGCCCGCCCTTGGGCTCCTGCAAGTCGCCGTGGCATTGGTAGCAGCGGGCCACCAGCAGCGGGCGGACCTGTTTCTCGAAGAAGGCCTCGTCGTCGGCCGTTATCTCGGCCGCGGGCGAGGCGGCGCAGCACGCCGTCCACGCGGCGACCGCCAACGTCAATCGGATCGCGCATCGTTCAGCTTGGCGCATCGACGGCTACCTCACGTCATTCCGTGTGCCACTGGCTCTGCCTGTCGCCACAGCTTTGATGACTTCGCACTGGCAGAGCCAGTGGCACACGGTTTGGATCCCTTGTATCCCTTCAGATCGTCAGGACTGTTTGACGCTGCGCTGGCCCCAGGGCATCGACATGGTCGGCGGCCGGCGGTGCCGGTCGCGGCGCATGTCGCAGGGGCGATCCTTGAAATAGGTGATGAACCGCACCAACTGCTTGACGGCCTCTTCGTAAACCTGCCGCCCCTTTTCGGCCGTGGCCAGTTCGGGCTCGCCCAATACGCCGCTTTCCGAATAGCTGCTCGTCCAACTGATTACCGTGGCCGGGCCGGCGGCGAACAGGTCGACCCAGTTGAACGGGCTGTTCTCTTCGTTGAAGCTGATCGTGCCGTTGTCGATCTTGTCCTTGCGCACGTTGTCGCCGTCGAGGTACAAGTACATCGACGTTTCCAGCTCGCAGGCGTGGGCGCAGCCGCCGGGAAACTTGCTCTGCCGCCAGCGCGGAAAGAACTCCTTGTCGACCGTCAGCAGGTTCCACCAGCCCACCAGCACGCACTCGGCATCGGTTTCCAGGTTGGTCCGCCGGGCCACCAGGTCGAGGTTCGGCATGTTCGACCCGTGGCCGTTGAGCAGGATGATCTTCTTGAAGCCGTGATAGGCAAGCGACTTGGTGATGTCGAGCACGTGGTGCATGAAGTGCTCGAAGTCGTTGTTGATCGTGCCGGGAAAGTCCATCACGTGCCCCGTGTAGCCATAGGCCACGACGGGCAGCACCAGCATCTTTTCGGGGATCTGCTCGCCCGCACCGCGGGCCACGCCGATGGGACAAACCAGGTCGACGTCCAAGGGCAGGTGCGGCCCGTGCTGTTCGACGGCGCCGCAGGGCACGACGCAGACCTTGCCCAGCTCGATGGCGTCGTTGATTTCTGGCCAGGTCAACTTCTCGTAACGATACTCGCTGGCGGCTCGGCTGGTCATGGGCGGGAAAACCTGTGGGCTTGGTGGGCAGTGGGGTGGCGGGTGGGCGAAACCGCCGCGCGGCAGGGGCGGCGTGGCTTCCCATGAGTATCTTCGCCGGCGGCGCCCAATTCAATCGTGCACGTCAAGGCGGCCCGTGCGTGCAATCCAGCCGTACTGCGGCGCCGCGACATACGGTTTGCGGTATTCTTCGAGTTCGCTACTCGTTGCCAACCCGATCGCCCCTCAGACTTTCCACCGTGCGGCGGCACTCGGGCAGCGAGTCGAGGAACAACCGCCCGTAAGGTTTCGTGCGCACCCGCGGGTCGAGAATCACGACCATGCCGCGGTCCTGGCGCGTGCGGATCAGACGGCCGAAGCCCTGTTTGAGCTTGAGCGCCGCCTCGGGCAGTTGGTAGTCGACGAACGGGTTGCCACCGGCGGCGCGAATGGCTTCCAGCCGCGCTTCCAACAGCGGCTGGTCGGGCACGCTGAACGGCAGCTTCGTGATGATCACGTTCACGAGCGCGTCGCCCGCCACGTCGACCCCCTGCCAGAAACTGTCGGTGCCCAGCAGCACGCTGCGCGGGTTGGCGCGAAAACGCTCGATCATTTGGCTCCGCGGAGTTCCTTCCGACTGATCGAGCAGGGAGAGGTTCTGCTGGGCCAGCCAGGGCGTCAGCCGCGCGGCCAGGCGCCGCATCATCTCGTAGCCGGTGAACAGCACGAACGCCCGGCCGTCGGTGCGGGCCACGTAGCGGCGGATCATGGCCGCGGCCGCCGCCTCGTACGGCTCCTTGTCGGCGGGGTCGGGCATGCCGTCGACGAGCACCAGCTCGGCCTGCTTCGCGTAGTCGAAGGGGCTGCCCCAACGGCGGCACTCGACCTGCGTCAGCCCGATCCGCGATTTGAAAAAATCGAACGACGGCGGCTGCCCAACCGCCAGCGTGGCGCTGGTGAGCACGACGGTCGACACCTTGTCGAACAACTGCTCGCGAAGCGCGGGGCCGACGTCCAGGGGCGCCGAGGCCAACATCATTCGCCGCCGCCCGCGGCGCGTCCGGGCCGCTTCGGCCCAGTAGACGGCGCCTGGCTCCTGCTGCTGGCACCAGACGTCAACCAGATCGGCCAAGGTTTGCACGCGATCGCTGGCCGCGGTGAAATCGAGTCGCGCGTCCTCGCCGACCTTGCTGGCCGATTGCTTGAGCGCTCGCGCCAGGGCCGCCAGCGCCGGCGACAGCTCGTTCTCGAACAGCCCGCCGGCGGCGACTCGGGCGGTCGTCTTGTTGCGCTCGCTCAGCCAGTGGTCGACGGCATTGAAAAAATCGTCGGCCCGGTAGCGGCAGGCCAAAACCTGACGCTGGGACTCGCCCTGCTTGTGGTGCACCAGCAGACCGCGGTTCGTGTGGTCGTTGTAGAGCTTGCTGAGCACGTAGTCGACCTGGCCGGACGAGACGTGAACGCCCAAGTGGTCGCCGGCCACGCGCTCGAGGTTGTGGGCCTCGTCGAATACGACGACGTCGTAATCGGGCAGGATGCTCGCGCCCTGGCGGCGCAGGGCCAGGTCGCTGAAGAACAACGCGTGGTTGACGACCAGGATCTGCGCGTGCTGCATGCGACGCCGGGCCCGGTAGTAGAAGCAATCCTTGTAGGTTGGACATTCGCGACCCTGGCAATTCATGCTGTCGCTGGCCACTTCATCCCAGACTTGCGCGAGCGGCCGGCGGGGGAGATCGGCCAGCGAGCCATCGCCGCTTTCGGCTGCCCAGGTGCCCAGCGCGCGCAGCTCGGCGAATTCCTCGTCGCCGCGGAACAGGCTGGCGGCGCGGGCCTTGGCCAACCCGAGCCGGCGGAGGCTCAGGTAGTTGCCGCGTCCCTTGACCAGCACGGCGGAAAACTCCAGCGGCATCACGCTGTTGAGCAGCGGCAGGTCCTTCTGCATCAACTGCTCCTGCAGGCTGATCGTTTGCGTCGAAACGAGCACCCGACGCCGCGGCCCCTCGTCGTCGTCGGCCGTCTCTTGGGCCACGGCCAGAATGGCCGGAACCAGATAGGCGAAGCTCTTGCCCACGCCGGTGCCGGCCTCGGCCACAAGGTGGCCGCGCCGGGCGATCGCATCGGCCACGGCATCGGCCATGGCGAGCTGCTCTTCGCGCCGCTCGTAGTTCGCGAGCCGCGCGGCGATGCGGCCCTGGGGCCCCAAGATTTCAGCCGGAGTAAGCATGCTGGTCCTGGTCGGCAGGCAAAGGGCCGGGCCAATGAGTCGTGAAAGTTCAACGTAACACGGCATGCGGTATACCGATAGGCCGCGCCGCGTGGCTCCGCCGCGGCCCGTGCGTGTGATATGCTTGCCTGGCCGGCCGTGGCGATGCGCGGCCGAAGGTCTTCGGAGGCTGCCCGCATGGCGATCGAGTTTCGCTGCGACTACTGTGACAAGCTGCTTCGCGTGCCGGACGGATCGGAAGGCAAGGACGCCCGCTGCCCGGGCTGCGGGGCGACGGTGCGCATTCCTCTGCCCGGCGCGTCGATCGCTCCCGCGACGGTTCCGGCCGAAGCCCAGCATGCTCGAGATGCCGAGAACCCCTACGTGTCACCCAGGAGGTTGACGCCAGAGGAACCGACGGCGCCAGAGGGCACGAGCGAGTTTCGTCCCACGCTGATCACGGTCGGCGAAGTTCTGAGCCGCGCTTGGGCTATTTTCAAGGTCCAAGCCCTGTGGTGCATCCTGGGGGTGGTCGGCTTCTATGCCGCGACGTTCGCGTTCCTGCTGCCCGCCTATGGGCTGTTTTTCGCGCTCGTCGGCGGGCGTCAAAACAACGTGCCGCCGAATAATCCGCAATTGCCGGCCGTGGGGATCGTCTTCATGGTGGCCATCGGCCTGGTCTGGCTGTTCGTGGGCACCTGGCTGATGCTGGGCCTGCAGGCGTTCCTGTTGAAAATCGCGCGCGGACAGCCGGCTGGCATCGGAGATTTCCGCTCGGTCGGCCCACACGTGTTGTCGGCCGTCGGCGCGCTCATTCTCACGCAGTTGGCCGTCATGGTCGGGTTCGCTTTGCTCATCGTGCCCGGGATCATCATCGGCATCATGCTGTCACAGGCGCCCCTGGTGATCGTCGATCGCGGCGTGGGAACCATCGACTCCTTGCGGCTCTCAGTCCGCGCCACCGAGGGCAACAAGCTGACGCTGTTGGGGCTGTGGCTGGTCTTGGTGGTCATGGCGATCCCCGTGCAGTTTTGCACGTGCGGGCTGGGGATGATTGCATTCTTCCCCTTCACGATGCTGGCCCACTGCGTCGCCTACCTGATGATGACGGGCCAGCGGACGGCCGATCAATTGCCGACGACGCTGCCAGTCTGAGGTCGCGTCGCGCCTGCGTCGCCGCATTGCATTTTTTGGCGAACTCCAATGGAAATCGCGCCAGCCGGCATGGTATCCTGGATTGGGGCAGCCGGAAGGGGGGTCGTCCAACACGAGTCTCAGTCGCGGGTCATGGGGCCATGACAATCCAATTCCGCTGCACGCAGTGCCAGAAAGAACTATCGACTCCCGATGATGGCGCTGGCAAGAAGGCCCGCTGCACGGGCTGCGGCGCGATCGTCGCGATTCCCGATCCGAGCGTCCATCTGTGGCCTCCCGGCTTGGGACCCAGACCGAAGGCGGCTCCCGCGACAGAGCAGATGATGCCGCCGCGTCGCAGCGGGCCACCGCCCCTGCCATCTTCGCCGCGGCCGGCAGCGCCTGGTGCTCCGCAAGCTGCGCCGGTCGCGGCACCTATCGCCGCGCCCGTTGCTCCCAGCGCCGCGCCGGTCGCCGGCCCGGTTGACGTCGAACCCCTGGCGCTCGATCCGCTGGCCGCGACCGAAGACGAAGTCGATCGCGCCTTCTTGAGCTACGAGCGAACGTTCGACAGCCAGCCAGTGGCCCAGCCCATCGCGCCGAAGCCGTCGCGAGCGCCGATCATCCTGCCCGACGACGATGACGACGCGCGAACGTGACAGGTAGCAGGACGACAAGAACAGCTTGCGGCGGGCCTGGAAGGCCGTGCGCGGCGATAGCGCCATTGGTGGCGACGCCTGAGCCGGCTTTGAAGCGGCTTTGAAGCCGCCGAAAACGTGTGCCGAATCGCTGAGCTTTCGCGGCAATACGGGACGATTCAACGGCCCCTTCTGCAGACGGTTTTGCAACACCCGCTTGGCTTGTGGTCACGCTTCCAAGGCGATGCCAGGTAAACGGCAGCGGTGGCCGCCGACTTGAAGCGAGAATGTTTATTGATATACTTCGGGCCGGTCTGCATGAACAGGCCGCGGTCGACAACCGGGCGGCTGATGCGTGGCTGCATTTCGTGGGACCGCTCGTCGGCGGAGGCGTGGCGGCATTGCTTTACGATCGCGTTTTCTTGCCTGTCGGACCGAAGCCGCCCGTCGTGGCGGCGGAATCCGCCGAGGAGAGGAGAGATAAACAACCATGATACTCGGACATCGCACGTTCGGCGGCCTGACACTTGCGGTCGCGCTATCGCTAACGTTGGTTGGTTGCGCCCCCAAGGCTGAAAAACCGAAGGGCGAAGAGGCCGCCGAGAAAAAATCGCAGGAGCCATCGGCCGAAAGCGCCAAAGAGGAAATGCCCGCGACCGAGGCCGCGCCCGACCTGGGCACGCCGCCGGCCGGCGCACCGTCGGAAGAGAAGCCTGCCGAAGAAAAGCCCGCCCAGCCGCCGGTCGAAGAGGAATCGTCGAAAAGCTCCTCGAAGGTCAAGCTCGGCTCACCCGAATTGACGGCCGGCATTCCCGGCGAAGGCCCGCTGAAGATCGAAGAGATCGAAACGTGGATCAACGATCCGCGCAACCACGAAACGCTCGAAGTCGAGCTGCCACTGGGCCTGGCGGCCGGCGCCAGCCAGATCCAGGGACTCGACAAGAACCCGCTGACGCGGGCCAAGATCGAGCTGGGCCGCCAGCTCTACTTCGACCCGCGGCTGTCGGTGGACGTGACGGTCAGTTGCGCCAGTTGCCACAATCCCGACGAAGGCTTCGCGCGGCACACGCAGTTCGGCATCGGGGTCAAGGGACAGCAAGGGGGCCGCAACTCACCGGTCAGCTACAACCGCATCTTGAGCGGGGCCCAGTTTTGGGACGGCCGCGCCGCCTCGCTCGAAGACCAGGCCGTCGGCCCGATCGCCAACCCGATCGAAATGGGCCACACGCACGAGGCCTGCGTGATTTGCCTGGGCGGCGTGCCGGGCTACAAGCTGCAGTTCGAAAAGATTTTCGGCCAAGTCGACATCGAGTCGGTCGGCAAGGCGCTGGCCTCGTTCGAACGGGCGATCGTCTCGGCCCCGGCGCCGTTCGACTACTATGAGCGGTTCCGGAACTTCGAGAAGGCCGGCCGCGAGGAATTCGAGGACGACCCGGAGCAACTGGCCAAATACGACGAAGCCGCCGCGGGGGCCAAGGAGCACCCGATGAGCGACAGCGCCAAGCGGGGCCGCGACCTGTTCTTTTCCGAGAAGTCCAACTGCACGGCCTGCCACGTCGGCGCGAACTTTACCGACGAGAAGTATCACAACCTGGGCGTCGGCATGGACAAGGAAAAGCCTGACATCGGCCGCGAGGATTTCACGGGCGACGCGAAAGACCGCGGCGCGTTCAAGACGCCCACGATTCGCAACGTGGCCCTGTCGGCGCCGTACATGCACGACGGCAGCCAGAAGACGCTTGAGGAAGTCGTCGAGTGGTACGCCAAGGGCGGCCACGCCAACCCGAACCTGGACGCCAAGATCAAGAAGCTCGATTTGAGCGACCAGGACAAAGCAGACCTGGTCGAATTCATGAAGCAGGGCTGCACGAGCGATTTCCCGAAAGTCGAGCGCGAGCGAATCCCCGAGTAGCAGGCCCGCGGCCCAACGCGAGCGTGTGTGGACTCCACATTAGGTGCCACCGCTGGCTTGTCCAGTAGTGCCCTCCGAGCAACGTCCGACGTGGGCCACCGGTCGAGCGGCCCGCATCCGGCATTCGGCGCTTCCTTGTTCGAATGCCGCCAGGGCGCTAGACTTCATGGTACCGCGACGATTTGGCCGCCGTGGTTTCTCTCGAATTCTTGTTTGATTGCTCCCCGCTCGCAATGCCGCTCGACGAAGACGAACTGTACCAGGAGCGCATCTTGGATCACTACGAGGAGCCGTTCCACCGGGGACGGTGCCCGCTGGCCACGCATGCGCACGAAGACGAAAACCCGCTGTGCGGCGACGTGGTTCGCGTCGAGCTGGCCATCGATCGGGCGGGCCAGGTCGTCGATGCCTGGTTCGAAGGCGAAGGCTGCTGCATCAGCCAGGCTTCGGCCTCGATGCTCGTCGAGCGGATCCACGGCCGGCCGCTCGACGACGTCAAGCAGTTCACGGCCCAGGACATGCTCGATCTGTTCGGCGCCAAGTTGACGCCGAACCGTCAGAAGTGTTGCCTGCTGCCGTGGCGGGCCCTGCAATCGGCCGTCTACTCGCCGCTGGGCGACGACGGCCACGACGATGCGAAAGGGGCCTGAGAAATCACGCGATGAGCCGCACGCTTTCCAGCCCGTTGGACGTCGAGGCGCTTCGCGCCGACTTTCCGATCCTCGCCAGCGTGCTGCACGCCGACGGCGGGCGGCCCGGCGTGCCGCTGGTTTATTTCGACAATGCCGGCACGACCCAGCGGCCGCGGCAGGTGATCCAGTCGATCGTCGAGACCTACGAACGCTACTACGCCAACGTGCACCGCGGCATCCACTGGCTGAGCGAAAAGAGCACCGACCTGTACGAGGGAGCACGCGACAAGGTGCAGGCGTTCATCGGGGCCCGCGGACGCGAGGAGGTGATCTTCACGCGGGGCACGACCGAAAGCATCAATCTCGTGGCCCGCAGTTGGGGCGACGCGAACCTGCAGGCCGGCGACGAGATCGTGCTCACGGAGATGGAGCACCATTCGAACATCGTGCCCTGGCAGCAGGCCGCTGCCCGCACCGGCGCCGTCGTCCGCTTTGCGCCGATCACCGACGAGGGACGGCTCGACCTGGAGGGGCTCGATCGCCTGTTGACGCAGCGCACGCGGCTGGTGGCCCTGACGGCCATGTCGAACGTGCTGGGCACGATCAAGCCGCTGGAGGCGGTGATCGAGCGGGCGCACGCGGCCGGCGCCGAGGTGCTGGTCGACGCGGCGCAAAGCGTGCCGCACGAGCGGACCGACGTGGCGGCACTGGGCGCCGACTTTCTGGCCTTCAGCGGCCACAAGATGCTCGGCCCCTCGGGCGTCGGCGTGCTGTACGGCCGCCGCGAACTATTGGAGGCGATGCCGCCGTTTCAGGGCGGCGGCAGCATGATCAGCCGCGTGACGACCGCCGGCTTCGAGCCGGCCGAGTTGCCGGCAAAATTCGAGGCCGGCACGCCGCCCATCGTGCCGGCCATCGGCCTGGGAGCGGCGATCGACTATTTGAAGGCGGTCGGCCTCGACGCGGTCCGCCAGCACGAGCGCCGGCTCACGCGGCGGGCCCACGACGTGCTGGGCTCGATCGCGGGGCTGCGGATTTGGGGGCCGCCCGCCGACGAAAAGGGGGGCATCGTCAGCTTCACGCTCGAGAAGGTCCACGCCCACGACGTCGCCCAACTGCTCGATCGCCACGGCATCGCCGTGCGGGCCGGACACCATTGCGCGATGCCGCTGCACAAGCGGCTGGGCGTGTCCGCGACCACGCGCGCGAGCTTCTACTTCTACAACACGCTGGAGGAGATCGACCGGCTCGGCGCGGCGCTGGAGGAGGTCAAGCGGATCTTTCGCCGCAAGTAGCGCGGTCCAGAGCCGCCCCTACCTGATGGCGCGCCCGCGCCAGTCAGTTGGGCGAAGACGGCGGCGGGCTATCCAACACCTTGACGTCGATGATCTGGTCGCGGCCGGTGGATCGAAAGCTGTAGCCGGCGGCGCGAATCTCGAGCCGGCGGCGGGCCAGACGCTTGATCGCGGCCCGCGTCGGTGGAAAGAGCATCACGATCGCGGCCACGTCGGTGAGAAAGCCGGGGATGATCAACAGCACCGCGGCCACAAGCACCAGCAGACCGTCCATCAGCGACTCGGCGGGCAGGCGGCCTGCCTCGAAATCGGCGGATATGGCCCGCACGCTTTGCAGGCCCTGGTGGCGCAGCAACAGGGCTCCCCCAACCGCCGCGGCCACGACCAGGCCGATGATCAACAGCGGCGAGGTCTTCGTCGCCAGCCACACCAGCAGCGCGATCTCGGCCACCGGCAAGAGCAACCACAACAGAAAGAACCGCGCGAGCATGGCAGCGAATCTCCAGCGCCCGGGTACAGGGCCATTTTAGGCGCGCGGCAGCCGCACGGGAACAGGGGTGCCACCGGCGGCGCTGCGAAGCGCCAGCGGATCGGCCGAGAGAATCGCGGCGGCATGCACGCTCCGCGGCTGCCGCGTCCCGAGGGCGGGCCCTATTTGGGCTTGGTGGTTGCCTGCCGCGTGGCCAGCTCGGCGTACTTGCGGGCGCTTTGCGCGTCGCCCATCTGCTCGTACATGCTGGCCAGGTTGCCGTAAGGAATGGCCAGGGCGGCCTTGGCCATGATGCCGTCGTTCGTGGCTTGCTCCATGAGCTGCACGCCCTGGGTCGTCAGCCGCAGCGCCTCGGGGCGGTTGTTCTCGTGCCAATAGGAAACCGCTATGCTAACGAACATCTCGCCGTGCTTGCCGACGTCGACCGACGCGGCCGGCACCGGGCTTTCCAACAGCGGCACGGCCCGCTCGAACCAGGTGACGGCCTCGGTGTGGTTGGCCTTGTCGATGGCGTAAATGGCGCCGATGCGATATTCGAGGCGGCCCAACAGGAAATCATGGGTCGGCACGCGCTCGCCGGCGTCTTCGCCCTGCTCGAAGCAGGTGATGGCCACTTGCGCGACGTGCAGGGCGCGATCGGCATGCCGGCTGGCGACTTCGATTTCGACCGCGTTGCACAGCGCCACGGCCAGTTGCCAGGCGACGTGAGTCTTGAAGAGCGGATCGGTCGCCTCGTCGAAAGTCTTCTTGCCCAGGTCCGAGGCGCCGCGAATCAGTTTCATCGCCTCGGGCGGATCGGACAGTCCGGCCAGCGCGGCCAGCCCCTGCTGGCACACGCGCAGTCGCAATTCCGGCGAGGCGCCGTCGCGCGTGATCGCATCTTCGGCCACGGCGCCGGCGCGATCGATCCACTTGGGCACGACCTTGGCCTTCTGCTGCCACCGGCCCCAGGCAATGTCGTGGGCGACCGCCAGGTGGGCGTCGACCAGCAGCTCCTTGGCGGCGCGGCGCACCCTGGCGTTGGGCTGCCTGGCCAGCGGCTCGGCCAGCTTGATGGCCTGTGTGTGCTGCTTGATCGCGGCGGCATAATCGTGCGAGGCGTCGGCCGCCAAGAAGTCACCCCACAGGCAATAGGCCCGCCCCGCGACGTGCGGCGGCGTGCGGCCGAAGTCGACGACGCCGCGAACCTGCTCGATGGCCTTGGCGTAGTCGCCCGACTCGGCCAGGATCTTGGCCAGCGTCAGTCGGTACTCGGGCTCGTGCTCGTCGAGGGCGATCGCGTGCTCGGCGGCTTTCAGGGCGGCTTCCAGCGAGCCGGTTCGCAGGTTGATCTCGGCTTCGAGCCAATGGGCGCCGGGCAGCTCGGGATCGAGCTCGTGCGCCACGGTCACGTCGCCCAGGCACTCGCCCCACCGCGAGGCCAGCCGCCCTTCGGCCCGGGCGAGGAACATTTGCGGGTCGATCGGTTCGACGACGACCTGCACCACCTGCGGCGGGTTGGAACGGGCCGCGAAGCCCAGCATCACGCCATGCTCCGGATAGGCGCAGCCTAGCGGTTGCCCTTGCTCGTCGATGATATCGACCGGCTCGACGTCTTCGACTTCGACGCGCTTGGCGGCCTCGGCAACCGACAACGATTTTTCCAGGCGCAGCGCCAGGGCCACGACCACGTCGTCGACGATCGTGGCGCGGACTTGTTGCCGTTCGAGGATGAATTGCTCGCGAATGCCGCCGGCGACGCGATCCATTTGCCGCGGTTTGCCCCAGGCGGCGTGCAGCTCGTCGCGCGTCGACTTGCCCGGCACGATGCCCTTGACGGCCGTGGGCTCGAAGAGGCGCGGGGCCCGGATGGCCGACTCATCGGGCTTCAACGGCGCCGGCGCACCGTCGTCCGCAGGCTTCGGCGACGCGTCAGGCATCACCTCAGGCGACTCGCCGGCCGCGTCGGGGGCCGGCGTTTCGTCGCCGGGGTTTTCGCCGGCGGCAGGATCGGGGTTTTCCTCGGACGGTTTTTCTTCAGCCGGAGTGTCTTCGGGAGTTTCGCCCGGAGGTGTTTCGGCGGGGGGCGTTTCACCGGGCGTTTCGTCGTCGCCTGCCTGGGGCGGCTGGGGCGATTCGTCGCCATCGGCCGGGGGCTCGTCGTCGCTGGCCTCGATTCCGCGTCGCAACTCGATGCGCCCGTCGAAGCTGGCCGGCGATTCGCCCGCGCAGACGAACGAAGTCCACAGCCCGATCGCGAAGCTCAACAGGCCGGCTGCCAGCGCCATCCCCAGCGCTGGCCGCGTCGGACGAGTCGGTTGGTCGAAGCGCATGATGGTTCCTCCTGAACCAACAACGCGACTCGCGCGTTGCAGCGCGGCGGTCGCCTGGTTTCGAAATGCGTCGAAGCGCGGACGATGGTCGGCCGCCGCGCCGGCGAGCTGAAATTGGCGGCAGAGTATGACGCACGTCGCACGCGGCGTCCAGGCCAGCATCACCGCTAGCAGGCCGTTGAATTACGAGATTGCCGCCCATCAAAGTCCCCAGTCCGACTGGTTCGAAACCAGCCGGCCGGCGCCGGCCAGGTCGCCTTTGGCCAACAGCTCGCGCAGCACGCCGAGCCGCTCGAACTGGCGCACGCGTGAACGGCACCGGCTGGCCGGGTGCTGGCGCCAGGGGTACTAGCCGCTCGACGATCGCCCGGGCCAGGGCGTCCAACCCCTGGCCATCCAGGGCGCTGACGAGCAGCCCGGCGCGAGGCCCGCCCGCGTCGCCACCCATCCGCTCGCCGGCAATCAGGTCGCACTTGTTCCCGACGCGCAGGGCCGCGGGCCACGCTCGGGCGAGCGCTTCGTCTTCGGACGTACATGCCTTGCTGGCATCGAACACCAGCACGACCAGGTCGGCAGTTGTCAGCCGCTCCCGCGCCAATTGCATGCCGGCGGCTTCGAGTCCCGCGCCGCGGCATGCTGGCCAGCGGTGTCCGCTAGCTCGATGCTCCAGCCATCGAAGGCCGTGGCGACGCTCACGACGTCGCGGGTGGTGCCGGCAGCGGGATGCACCACGGCCCGCTGGTAGCCGACCAAGGCGTTGACGAGGCTGCTCTTGCCGACGTTGGGCGGCCCGGCGAGCACGACCTTCCACGGCTCGACGAGGTGGCAGCCAAGGGGCGCTACAGCCAGCAGGGCATCGACGGCGCTTGAGGCCCGGCGCGCGTCGCCGGCTCGGATCAGCCCGGCGATGCGCGTCGAGCTCGCCGCCCAGTGCGCCCTGGTATTGGTTGAAGAGGATGGCGGCGGCGCGCTCGGTGGGGGCTTGGGCCAGTTTCACCAGCGCAGCCGCGGCGATCGGATCGATCTGCGACTGGGCGAGCCACTGGCGCCACGTGAGTTCCTGGCAGCCGCGCTCGACAAGCGAAGCCAGGATGGCAGCCGCCGCGGCATGGCCGCCGTGGCAATGAATCTCGACCCGCGCCGGTCCGGTGCGCGCGGCGACCACTTCTTCGCCGGCCGTGGGTGATTGCCAGCGACCCACGGCGATGGCGCTCGGGCCGCCGCGCGAACGGCTGGCCACCGGACAGGTGAAACAGCGCGTCGACCGCGTCGACCGCCGCGGGGCCCTCGACCAGCACGCTGGCGATGGCGCCCGGGCCAGGCGGAGTCAGCAGGACGACCCGCGTCGCTGGTCCGGGCGTCACGGTTCGACCTTCGCCGCGGTGGCGTGCCAGGCGGCCAGGGCCACGCCGGCCAACGTCAGATGGGGAATCGATTGCAGGACCAACCGCCGGTCGTCGGCGAGCAAGTCGGCAAAGCCCGGCGCGCCGCCGGTGAGAAACACCTGCACGTGCCGGCAGTCGGCGGTCAGGCGAGTGACCAGCTCGCGGACCGTGCCCACGGCTCCCCAATACAAGCCCGAGCGCATCGCCGCGATGGTCGAATCGCCCAGCGCCGCTGGCTGGCCGGGGACGTCGACCAGCGGCAGCAGGTCGGTAAACTCGTGCAGTGCGCGGGCTGCCATGGCGATGCCCGGCGCGATGGCGCCGCCGACGAAGGCGCCGCTCTTCGACAAGACGTCGACGGTGATGGCGCTGCCTGAATCGATGACGATGGCCATCTGTTCGGCGGCGCGGAGCCGATTGGCGGCCACGGCGTTGGCCAGGCGATCGAGGCCCACGGCCTCGGGTTGGGCGACTTCGACGGCCAGCGGGAGGTCGCCCGCCGACAACAGGTGGACGCGGCGAATGCCTTGCGCTTCGAGCCAAGCCGACAGACGCTCGGCGGCCGGGCGGTTGACGCTGGCAATCGCCCACAACCGGCCCTTGTCGGCGGCCAACGGTTCGAGTTCGGCGACGGTCCAGTCGAGCCCCACGGCCGCCGCGTGCGATGGCTCGGGCAAGGCGCCGCCGAGCTGGCTGGCAAAGGCCGCCAGCTTGATGCGGCTGTTGCCGATGTCGACGGCCACGAGCGGCAGGAGTGCGTTGCGCGGCATGGTCAGAAGCCTTGCGTGTGCGCTTGGATTGGCCTGACGGAGGTCTTGGCTTCGGCCGAAATCGATCGGCGCGGCCTCAGCTAGTCGTTGACGGGCTTGCAGCGTTTTGCCGAGCCTGCTCGTCGAGCGTCGCGACGATAGCGCGCAACAGCCGATCGAGACCCTGGCCGGTGACGGCCGAGATGGCCAGCACCTCGCGGCCCAGCTCGTCGGCCAGCCGCTGGCGAACGTCCGCCGCCCCGGGCAGCTCGGCTTTGGTGACGGCCACGATTTCGGGTCGCCGCCCCAGGTCCCCATCATACTGCTCCAATTCGCCGCGAACGACCCGGTAGTTTGCCAGCGGATCGCTGCCGTCGACCGGCTGGGGCTCGACGAGGTGGACGAGGATGCCGGCCCGTTCGATGTGCCGCAGGAACTCGTGTCCCAAGCCCGCGCCGAGGTGCGCGCCTTCGATCAGGCCGGGAATATCGGCCAGCACGAAGGAGCGGTCCGGGCCGAGGGGCACGAGACCCAGGTTCGGTTGCTTGGTGGTGAACGGATAGTCGGCGATCTCGGGCCGGGCTCGCGACAGGCGGCTAAGCAGGGTGCTTTTGCCGGCATTGGGTTTGCCGACCAGACCGACGTCGGCGATGACTTTCAACTCGAGCGTGATCAGCCGCGACTCGGGCGTGCCGCCGGGCGTGGTCTGGCGCAGAGCGCGGGTGGTGGCACTTTTGAAATGCAGGTTGCCCTTGCCGCCTTTGCCGCCGCGAGCCGCCACGACGCGATCGCCGGCGGCGGCCAGATCCTTGATCACATGCCTGGCCTGGGCGTCGATCACCAGCGTGCCGGGCGGCACTTCGATCAGCAGGTCGTCGCCGTTGGCGCCGTGGCAGTTGGCGCTGCCGCCGCGTTGGCCGTTTTGGGCATTCCAGTGTTTCTTCTGCGACAACGCGGCCAGGCTGTCGACGCCTGGGGCCGCGGCGATGATGACGTCGCCGCCACGGCCGCCGTCGCCGCCGTCGGGTCCGCCGCGGGGCACGAACTTCTCGCGGCGAAAACTCAAGCAACCGTCGCCGCCGCGGCCGGCTTCAATCTGAATCGTGACCCGATCGACGAACACGGTGCCATGCCCGAGCGTGGAATGAAAGTCCAACGGCGAAAACAAAAACGGGGCCGCTCCGCGTTGGAACGCCCCCTCACGATCTGCCGGCAATGGCGGCAATGGCATCTTGCCAGTGCCGCGTCTCGGTCACCAATGCACTGGCGCGACGCCAGTGCCACGGACGACACCGCGGACGCGAATCTGCGCTCAGGCCGCGCCGACCACATTCACGCGGCGGCCTTCGCGGTCGAACTTCACGACGCCATCGACCAGCGCGAACAGCGTGTAGTCGGTGCCTTGTCCGACGCCCTGGCCGGCGTGAAACTTGGTGCCGACCTGGCGCACGATGATGTTGCCGGCCCGCACCTGTTGCCCGCCGTAGATCTTGACGCCGCGCCTTTGGCCGTTGGAGTCACGACCGTTGCGGCTGGAGCCTTGTCCCTTTTTGTGTGCCATTGCTCGAATCGTCTCCGGGAGCCCGAGGCCGCCTGTCGATAGCTGGGAGCCGGCAAGGCGGCTCGGCGAAATTGGCGGCGCGGGATAGCAAACGGGAAATACCGACGAACCACTAAATCTATCGGTATACCCAGCTGTAGTCAACCTTGCCCGGGATGCCGTAGCGGATGATGCGGCGGTCTTCGAGAAACTCGTCGCCGGGCCGCCAAAAGTTGAGCATCAGCGTCTTCTGCTCGAAGCGGCGACCCTTGCCCGGCGGATCGCCGAGTTTGAAGCCCGCGGTGTCGTCATACCAGCGGTAGGCATTCGTCAGCCCGCCGACGAATACCGAGAAAGAGTCGATCCGCGGGTCGACGTCTTCCCAAGTAGCCACGCCCCAGACGCTGCGATCGACCAGCTCGTCGCTGACGGGGATCGGCCTGGCGGAAACGTCTACGCTGTTGAGCAACCGGCGATTGGGATCTTCCTTCTGCTGGATGGCCTTGACGGCCACGGGAATGATGCGGTCGAGATACGCCTTCTTGTATTCGTGCGATTCGAGCACGAACTGCGGAAAGAATCGCTGCACCGGGCGATCGATCGTGGTGACGACCGTTTCGCCGTCCGGCTGCGTGCTCGGCTGCAGGTGCTTGCCGGTGTTCTTGACGTGATAGATCATGTACCACACGAGCTTCCGCTGCATCTTGCCGTTCGACTGCGGCACGTCGACCCATAGCATCCGCACCGGCTTGAACGTGAACTCCAGGCACCAGATCTCGCGGCGAAAGACGGTGTTGGTGGCCATCTCCAGCAGCGTCTTGGTCTCGGGCGTGTAGTTCGGCTTCCAGTCGAGGCCGGGAATGCCGCGGGTGATCTCGATGATGTCGTGCGTGGAGACGGTCTCCTGCTCCTGCCGGTCGGGCGGAATCGTGACTTCGACGCCCGGGGCCAAGGCCCGATATGGTCCGACCGAGCGCGGCTGGCGCGGCTCCAAGCCCGTCAGTTTCGAAGGGACCGGCTCGGCGGCCCGGACGGGCGATCCCACCAGGCAGCCTGCCAGCAGCAGGACGGAGACGATGTTGATAGCCGCGACGCGCATGAAGGGCTCTTCTCTAAGGTTCCACTCTCCAAGTGCTTGTCTCAAAGCGCTTGCCAAGCGAAAGACGTGACCGGGATCGCGAAGCCGCCCCGAAGCAGCGATTATAATTGGAGTTAGAGCGGGGCGTCAAATTCTCGAGCAGCGCCCAGCGGCTTTGCGGCTGCTAGGGGGCCGCTGGAGCCGGTTCTAACGTCCAACCTAATCGTACGGCCTCGGATGGGGCCGTTGTTAGGGCAGCCGCCGTGGCATAGCGAGCAACAAATACCCGCCGAGCGGCAACCTCGGCGGCCAACCTGGGCAGCGCGAATGGCCACGGGGCAACCGCGATCCGCTCGGCACCGAGCGGGGTCAGGATCAATCGGCCGCCGCCGGGCGCTGCCAGCGCATGCGGAACCGTGGCCGGCGCAGCAAAGCCACAGGCTCAGCGCGTCGAAGAACTGCAAATACTCGACGGCAGTCGCGGCCCGCTGGGGCGTATTCGCCCGGGAGTCGGCGGATTGCCAGGCTGCCAGCCATCCGGCCATCCGCTGCTCGTAGTCGGCGATGAAAGCGGCCGTGGCTTGCCGCGACGCCGGATCCTCGCGCCAATGGGCCGCCCGGCGGGCCAGCGCAAAAGTGGCCGGCGACCACGTAGCCGGCCAGCGGGAAGGCCGCGGCTGCCGCGTCGACCGAGTGCCGCCAGATGGCCAGCGCTTCGGCGGCAGGCATCTCGGTGAAATTGCGCGGCCGGCCCGTGCGCGAATCGACGCCGGGGCACGCTTCCCACTGCCGCCAGCCGTCGTCGTGATGCTCGATGGCCCACAGCAATTCGTCGCGCGGCCAGAGCGGAGCGAAGGGGCCGTCGACCCACGGCTCGGCCAGCCTGCCGGCCAGCCGCGCGTGCTCTACCTGCGAGATCAGCGCCCAATGGCTCGGTGCTCCGTCGGCCGGTTCGTCGCGGCGAATCATGGCAAGGTGCCCGTCAGGCAAGCGTCGTGCTGAGGCGGCCAAGTGTCCTTCGCGAAGGCATGCTTCAGCCTATGGCTGCGCCCCGCGATGAAAAGCCGTTTGGCTGGCAGATTGGGGCGCGTCGCGAGCCGCGGCAGCAGTGCGACTGGGGCGCTCGGCTACTTGGCGGTCGTGGGCCGTTCGGCGGTCAAGGCCGGCGAGTCGAGGCGGATGCCGCCCACCAGCTCGCGATCGGCGTGGGCGAAACGCTCGGCCAGACTTTCTTCGAGGGTGAAGGCCAGCGTCACGCGATGCCCCCGCTCGTCAGAGACCAGGTAATAGATCCATTCGATCGGCAACTTCGAGACGACGCCGCGAACGGTCACCTTGAGCACCGAGTAGCCGGCTGGGCTGGCGTACTGCGAGGCGGAGACAAACTGGCCGAAGTTCTTGCCCAACGAGGCTTGGACGTCGTGCTGGAACGCGGCCAGGACCGGCTGTTTGGCCTTGCCGCCGGTGACAGCCGAAACATTGCACTGGGCGATCAGCTCGCCACGGTCGAGCAAGCGGAAAACGGCCAGCTTCGGGTCCTCGGTCGTGAGGAACCAGCGGCGGTCGTAGGTAAAGCCGAAACCGGCCGGCGAGCTGTATGTCAACTGCCTGGCTTCTGGGCTGACGGGGCCAATTTTTGCCTCGCTGAGTCGCGATTCGAGAGTCTCGGATCCAGAAATGGGACTGATTCGCGCCACGAGTTTGGCCACGGTGTCCAGTCCCGGACCAATGTGGCCGATCGCGCGCTTTTCTTTGATGAGCATCGCCAGTTGGCTGACGCGCTTCTGCGAGAGGTCGAATTTGTAGCGGGCTTTAACCTCGATTTCGGTAGCCACGCCGCCGACGGCGCCCGAGACGGAGCCGGTCGCGCCGATATCGGCCTGGCCGTCGGACACGGATCCCAGGGTGCACTGCACCTGGCTGGAGCTGACCGCGTCGAGCCCCAGCAGCGCGGCCATCGTGGCGTCATCGAGTTTCCAGGTGCCGCCCACTTTGACGCTTTCGCCCGGCACGAGGCGATCGAACGCCAACGTATTGCCCGGCACGTCGACCAGGTCGAGTTCCTGACGGGTCAGCAGGGCCTGGGGCGCGGAGAGCACGGCGGGGCCTTGAGGCGGCAAATCGACGAGAATCAGCCGCTTTTTATCGGGCAGCGTCGGCTTCTCGCCGCCCTGATCGACTTTGATGACCGCCGCGGCCTGGTGGTAGAAGCGGGCCGAACGGCTCGGCTGCTGCGCACTGCCGGCCTCGAGCAGGCACTCGTCGTATTTGATCGTGGCCACGACGCTCATCGGCAGGTTCTTGTGCTTGCCGCCGTTGGCCAGACGGAGGTCTCCGCCCACCTGCAGCGTCAGCTCGACAGCCGTCAGTTCATGGGGCGCGTGCTCGGCTTTGAGCAGGTAGTGCTCAGCCGGCTCACCGGCGACCAGGCGCGCTGAGGCCAATGAGATTGCCAGCAAAGCGAATAGGCGCAGGGCCACGCGAGGGGAATCCATTCTCAACCCTTCAAGAGCAGGGAAACGCGGCACAACGTTTGCAGATGGGGCTGCCCGCCCGACCCGAGTGGGCATCGTTGGCGTATCGGTTACATCGACGCGAAACGTCAGAAAAGTCCAGCCGGCAAGGCAAATGTCAAAATAGGAAAATTGGGGTTTCCGTGCCAGTTCGCGCAATCGCGGCCTCCCGTCGGGGCGGCCAAAACCATATGCGATATAGGCCGTAAAGATTAGTAGGGCAAAGAGATATTGCTGCTGCCGGGGGCAAAAAAAGGTAGAATTGCCATAATTAGTAAAGTCTGGTGGATTGCGCGAACATCTTGCGATCCACGGGGACTTTATTACGTATAAGTACTGTAAATCTGCTCAGTCGACATGTAAGAACTTCCTCGCGGCTTTTTCGGGAGACGCGCGGAGCAGTTGAGAAGTCTAAATCCGGGGAGGCACACGTCACGGCCAGAACGGCACGTGCAAGGAAGGAGTCGACCCAGCCAGGCGACTGAGTCGCATGGAACACTGGCGGGGTCACGGTTTTGTCGGAGGGATTCGTCGATGCACGCGGATTACCTGAATCCTATCATTCGCCAGCTCCGCGACCAGCAGGTCCGTTTCGCTCCTCGCGAAAAGAAGATCGAGCAGGTCGATCGGGCCGAAAAGCTGCTGGCCGAGCTCGAAGCAGAGCGCACCTACACCTACGGGTATCTCTGCTATCGGATCACCGATTATCGGCCCGAGTCGTTTCCGAACCTGAAGCTTTCGGGCGCGGATGCCGAGCACGACTTGCGGCTGTTCGTCGACGACCTGTCGGACGCCGCCGAGGTGGCGGCGACCTCGGTCGGCGAGCGGGTTTTGACGGTCGACGAACTGAGCAAGATGTTCAACGTATCAACCAAGACGATTTCTCGATGGCGGCAACAGGGATTAGTCAGCAGGCGATTTGTTTTTGACGGCAGAAAGAGAGTGGGATTCTTGAAAAGCTCAGTGGATCAATTCGTGGCTCGCAACGAGGACCGCGTGCGGCGCGGGGCCCGCTTCAGCCAATTGACGGCTGACGAGCGGGGCGAGATCGTCGAGCGCGCTCGGCGGCTGGCCCGTGCCGGCGGCTGCCTGGCCGACGTCACCAAGCGCGTTGCCAAGCACATGGGGCGCAGCGTGGAGACGATGCGCTATACGCTGAAGAACTTCGACCAGGAACATCCGGACCTGGCGATCTTCCCGAACAACACCGGACCGCTGCGCAGAGGAGGACAAGAAGAAAATCTATCAACAGTACCGCCGCGGGGCGTCGGTGGAAACGCTGGCCGAGCGCTTCTGCGCACCAAGACCAGCGTCTACCGCGTGATCAACGAGATGCGCGCGGCGCGGATCCTGGAGCTGCCGCTGGATTTCATCCCCAACCCGACGTTTTCCCGCGCGAGCTTCGGAAGCGCCGATCCTGGCGGCGATGCCCGGCAACGACGCGCCGGCCAAGAAGACGCGGCTGCCCTCGGGCTTGCCGCCGTACCTGGCCAGCCTGTACGAGGTGCCGCTGTTGACGCGCGAGCAGGAAGCGCACTTGTTCCGCAAGTTCAACTTCCTGAAGTACAAGGCCACCAAGCGGCGCACGGAGTTGGATCCGCCACGCGCCCCAAGAGCAGCCTGATGGATGAGATCGAATCGCTGTACGATCAGGCCGTGGCGCTGAAGAACCAGATCGTGCGGGCCAACCTGCGGCTGGTGGTTTCGATCGCCAAGCGGCACGTCGGCCAGGGCGACAACTTCTTCGAGCTGGTCAGCGACGGCAACATGTCGCTGATCCGCGCGGTCGAAAAGTTCGATTTCGCACGGGGCAACAAGTTCAGCACGTACGCCAGTTGGGCGATCATGAAGAACTTCGCCCGCACGATTCCCGACGAGCATCGGCATCGGGACCGGTTCCGCACGAGCCATTCGGAGATGTTCTACAGCACCGAAGAGCATCGCACGGACCAGTACGAGCAGGAGAGTGCCCAATCGCAGCGCGAGCGGCAGATTGGCAAGATCCTGGGCCGGCTGGACGAGCGGGAGCAGAAGATCATCATCAGCCGTTTCGGATTGGACCACGGCCACGAGCCGCAGACGCTCAAGGAAGTGGGGGCCGAGATGGGGGTGACGAAGGAGCGGATCCGGCAGATCGAGGCGCGAGCCTTGAACAAGCTGCGGATCGCGGCTCGCGAGGAGAAGATCGAAGTGCCTGGACCCGCCTGAGGCTGAAGGGGCCGAGTGCGGAGAACGGCGGCAGGCAGAGGAGTTCTTTATTCGCACCTGGCGCGGCCTTGAGCGAGAGCGTTCGAGGCTGCGGCGGGTTGCTTTCATTGGCGCCCCAAGCCAGGGGATCGAGCCCAAAGGGAGAGAGCCGAAGCTCCGCAGTTGGCCAACTCGGCGGAGTCCCTGCAATCCGCGGTCGCTTGACCAGAACCCCTAGAATGGGTTCGTCGTCAGGCGTTTTGGCGGCGTTTGCACAGCCGGACTCAGCGGAAAGTTGAGCGGCGGCGGTCGGCGCGTGGACGCAAGTGGCTCGGATTCTCAAGAGGCGGTCAGCGGGGCGCGAAAACGCCGAACCCGGCGGGCCCGCGGGCCCGCCCGCGGCTTCTTGCGGCGGCACGCAGACGGGGCGGCCCAAGTCCTGCGGTGCACTCCGTCTTGCAAGGTCCGATAAGTTCGTTATATTTAGTGGTTTTCGTGGGAGGACTTGAAGGCTAGCGTAGCTCAATTGGCAGAGCAGCTGATTTGTAATCAGCAGGTTGTGGGTTCAAGTCCCTCCGCTAGCTTTTTGGAGCGAAGCGAGGGGACGCGGGCCGCGGCCGCGCCGCGTGCGTCGGCTCTGACGAGCGAGTTGGCTCCGGGGGACAGCCCGCGCGAGAGAGGATGGATGAGCCCGCGGCGCCGCTTGGTTTACCGCTTCGGGCGCGTGCACACCGGGGGGTTTCCCGAGCGGTCAAAGGGGTCAGACTGTAAATCTGATGGCACTGCCTTCACAGGTTCGAATCCTGTACCCCCCAATCTTTCCAGCCGACAAGCGAGGATGCAACGGATTCGTGGAGATAGCGCGGGCGAAGAGGCGCCGGTGCGAGCCGACCTCGCCAGACTTGCGGGTGTAGCTCAATGGTAGAGCCATAGCCTTCCAAGCTAAAGACGAGGGTTCGATTCCCTTCACCCGCTTGGATGCACGATTGCGGACAGGGGTGGGAATCGCCAGGCAATTGAGTTGGGGTTGGGGGCTGCCTCGAGTCCGCACGCTCCAGGGGCCGGCAGACGGGATCGATAGGGGCCGGCAGACGGGATCGACAGCCAGGGAAACGAAAACGGCAGGTGAATCGAAATTCGGCGTGCTCCAAACAAGGACGCAACCGCGGCCGAGCTCGCCACGAGGGACACGAGCCGACGCGCTGCTGTAGCTCAGTTGGTAGAGCGCGTCCTTGGTAAGGACGAGGTCATGGGTCCGAGTCCCATCAGCAGCTTTTCGAGTGCTCTGATTTAACAACACAAACACAATCTTTCAGCGAGCAAGATCAGGGAGAAAGAATGGCCAAGGACACATTCGAACGGAAGAAGCCGCACGTGAACGTCGGGACCATCGGTCACATCGACCACGGCAAGACCACATTGACCGGCGCCATCCTGGCGGTCCAGTCGGCCAAGGGACTCGCGAATTTCAAGTCCTATGCCGACATCGCCAAGGGCGGCACCGTGCGCGACGAGACCAAGACGGTGACGATCGCCGTCAGCCACGTCGAGTACGAGACGGACAAACGGCACTACGCCCACATCGACTGCCCGGGCCACGCCGACTTCATCAAGAACATGATCACCGGCGCCGCCCAGATGGACGGGGCCATCCTGGTGGTGTCGGCCGCCGACGGCCCGATGCCGCAGACCCGCGAGCACATCCTGCTGGCCCGCCAGGTCGGCGTGCCGGCCTTGGTCGTGTTCTTGAACAAGGTCGACCTGGTCGACGACCCCGAGCTGCTCGAGCTGGTCGAGTTGGAGTTGCGCGAGCTGCTGACCCACTACGGCTTCCCGGGCGACGAGATTCCGATCATTCGCGGCGCCGGCAAGCCGGCCTACGACAGCCCGAAGGATCCCGAAGCGACCAAGTGCATTCAGGATCTGCTCGATGCGATCGACGCGTACATTCCCGAGCCGGTGCGCGAAGTCGACAAGCCGTTCCTGATGGCGATCGAAGACGTGTTCTCGATCGAAGGCCGCGGCACCGTGGCCACGGGCCGCATCGAGCGGGGCATGGTCCACGTCGGCGACGAAGTCGAGATCATCGGCCTGACCGAAAAGCCGCGCAAGACGACCTGCACGGGCGTGGAAATGTTCAACAAGACGCTCAACGAGGGGCAGGCCGGCGACAACGTCGGCATCCTGCTGCGCGGTATCAAGCGCGAGGAAATCGAGCGCGGCCAGGTGTTGGCCAAGCCCGGTTCGATCACGCCGCACACGAAGTTCGAGGCCGAAGTGTACGTGTTGTCGAAGGAGGAAGGCGGGCGGCACACGCCGTTCTTCAGCGGCTATCGCCCGCAGTTCTACTTCCGCACGACCGACGTGACGGGCACGGCCAACCTGGCCTCGGGCGCGGAGATGTGCATGCCGGGCGACAACGCCAAATTGGCGGTCGAGCTGATCACGCCGATCGCCATGGACGACGGCGTCCGCTTCGCGATTCGCGAAGGCGGCCGCACGGTCGGTTCGGGGGTGGTGACGAAGATCATCGAGTAAGGATCGTCGAGTAAAGACCGCCACCGACAGAGCCGCGTGGGCGTGGCGGCGCGTGGAGGACAGGCGCCGGTCGATTGGCGGCGTTGGGGGCAAATGCCGGGGCCCGTGCGTCCCGAGTACAGGGGTGTAGCTCAATTGGCAGAGCGCTGGTCTCCAAAACCAGAGGTTGCGAGTTCAATTCCCGCCGCCCCTGCCAGTTAAATAGCCGCGAGGGGGGCCGGCTGCCCGCGGGGCCGGCCCGCTGGCGGAGCGTCGCGTGGCAAAGCAAGCGGAGAGGCGTTTTCAAGGGGGGGAACGAACGAGACGCGGCGTCTGGGCGAGGGGTGTGGATGCCCCATGAAGCCAAGTTGAATGCCCCAGGACGGGGCGGTCTCTGAGGCGAAATGAAAGGTCATGGCTAAAGAAAAGAACGCCGCGCTGAGCCCGATGATGCGCGAGCTGTTTCAGTTCGGGATTTACAAGCGCAGCCAGGGACGCATCGCGCGGCAATTGACCTTTGCCACGCTGATGATCGGCATCGTGCTGGGGGCCTGGCGGCTGAGTGTCTTTGAAATGAGCGCCGGGCGCTCGATGCAGTTTTGGCTGCCCAGCATCCTGGTGCTGGTCGGCGGCTGGCTGAACTTCCGGCTGGTGAACATGCCGAGCTTTGCCGACTTTTTGATCGCGGTGGAAGCCGAGATGAACAAGGTTTCCTGGCCCACGCGTCACGAGCTGTTTCGCAGTTCGTTGGTGGTGGTGTTTTGCATCGTGTTTCTGGCGGGCGTGCTGTTTGGCTACGACGTGTTCTGGCGAACGCTGTTGAGCCTGTTGCGGGTGATCGAGGTGAGCGGCTGACGGTGCGATTGGCGGCGCGAGCCGGGGAGAAGGGGATCGTCGGGCGCGCTGGTGTTCAGACCTCGCGTGTTTGTTGGGGGCGCAAGTGGTGATCGAGAATCCGCACAATCAGAGCCAGTTGCCCGACGAGGCGCATCTCGAGGCGCCGCCGGCGGTGGTCCCGCCCGCGCCGTCGATCGACAGCCCGGCGGCTTCGGGCGAGGCCGAGTCGCGCGGCGCGTCAGGGTTCGCCGCCCCCGGAGCCATCGGCGAGCGAGCATCCCAGCGAGGCGCCGTCGTCGGCCCCTGCTGCCGAGACCACCGAGCCGGCCGAAGCCGCCGCGCTGGGGGCCTCCGGCGAAGCCGCCGACGAAGAAGCGATTGACGAGATTATCGAAGAGATCGAAGAGGAGCCGCGGTCCGATCGAAGAGACGCCGATCGTCGACGAGCCTCCCAAGATGGACTGGTACATCCTCAAGGTGCAGAGCAACCGCGAGGAGTCGATTCGCGAAGGGCTGCAGCGGCGCGTGGCCGTGGCCGGGCTCGATCGCTACTTCGGCGAAATCATCGTGCCGACCGAAATGGTCTCCGAGTTCAAGGGCGGCAAAAAGCGCGTCGTGAAGCGCAAGCTGTACCCCGGCTATCTCGTCGTGCACATGGAGATCAACGAGGACACGTGGTTCCTGGTGCGCGAGACGCCGGGCATCGGCGACTTTACCGGCTCGGCCGGCAAACCGACGCCGATGCTGTCCCACGAAGTGGCCAAGATCGTTGCCAAGCAGGAAGAGAAGACCGACGAGGCGCCGAAGCTGAAGATCAACTTCAACGTCAGCGACCGCGTGAAGATCAACGAAGGAACGTTCGAGAATTTCGAAGGCGAAGTCGACAGCATCGACGAGGCCAGCGGCCGCGTCACGGTGATGATCAACATCTTTGGACGCTCGACGCCCGTGGAACTGGAGTATTGGCAGATCGAGACGATCTGACCGCCCGGGGGGCAATCCCACCCGACAACTGGTCCGCAAGCCACCCGACAACTGGACCCGTAAGCAACCCCGACCCAAACACGTTCGCGGCTCAGCCGCTTGAAGAGAACCCATGGCGAAGCAACTCGTAGGCACTGCAAAGTTCCAGGTACCCGGGGGCCAGGCCACGCCGGCCCCGCCGGTGGGCACATCGTTGGGCCGCTACGGCATCAACCTCGGCCAGTTCGTCTCGCAGTTCAACGAGCGAACCCGCGAGGCAGGCGGCATGCCGATCCCCGTGGTGGTCAACGTCTACAACGACCGCAGCTTCGACTTCGTCACCAAGAGCCCGCCGGCCGCGGCCCTGCTGAAGCAGGCGGCTGGCATTGCCAAGGGCTCGGGCGTACCGAACAAGGAAAAGGTGGGCACGGTTTCGCGAGGCCAGATCGTGGACATCGTCAAAATGAAGTTGGCCGACTTGAACGCCCGCGACGCCCAGCACGCCGCGCGGATGATCGAGGGCACGGCCCGCAGCATGGGCTTGAACGTGACGGATTGAGAACCGCGGCGCGAGACGGCCCGGGCTGGCACGACACTACAGATTTCCGAATTGATTGAGCGAGACATGACGACGAAAGCTCCCAAGCGCATTCGCACGCTGATCGACAAGCACCCCGGTACGACGCCGCAGACGGTTGCCGAGGCAGTTGACATCCTGAAGCGCTACAACACGACGAAATTCGACCAGTCGGTCGACATCGCGGTCCGCCTGGGCGTCGACCCGAAGCAGGCCGACCAGATCGTCCGCGGCTCGCTGGTGCTGCCCAATGGCATCGGCAAGACGCTGCGAGTGATCGTGTTTGCCAAGGGCGACCTGGCCGAGGCGGCCAAGGCCGCCGGGGCCGACGAAGTGGGGGGCGAGGAGCTGGCCAAAAAGATCAAAGACGGCTGGACCGACTTCGACGCCTGCATCGCCGCGCCCGACATGATGGGCATCGTCGGCCCGCTGGGGCGCGTGCTGGGCCCGCGCGGTCTGATGCCTTCGCCCCGGGCCGGCACGGTAACGCCCGACGTGGGCAAGACGGTTCGCGAGTACAAGGCCGGCAAGGTCGAGTTCCGCAACGACGCCGGCGGCATCGTCCACGCGGTGGTCGGCAAGCTGAGTTTCGATGCGGCCAAGCTGGTCGAGAACATCGAAACCTTCATCCACCACGTGCTGAACATGAAGCCCCATTCGGTCAAGGGGCAATACGTCAAAAGCATTTGCGTCAGCGCCACGATGAGTCCTTCGGTCCACATCGCCGCATAACCAACCGCCCAACCCGCTTGAAACCATCACACCCGCAATCGTCATGAGCAAATACGTCAAGGACCTGGTCACCCAGCAGTTGAAGCGCGAGCTGGACGGCGTCGAGGACCTGCTACTGGTCAACGTCGTGGGCCTGTCGGCCAACAGCACCAGCGCGCTGCGCAGGACGCTGCGCGAGAAGAACATCAAGCTGCTCGTCGTGAAGAACAGCCTGGCCCGCCGGGCGACCGAGGGGACGCAGTTGGCGTCGGCCTTCGAAGGCTCGCAGGGCAACCTGGCCATGGTTTGGGGCGCGACCGATATCGTCACCCTGGCCAAAGAGGTCGTGCGGCTGGCTCGCGAGAAAGAATACGAAGCCTTTCAACCGCGCGGCGGCGTGATGGGCGGCGCGCGGCTGAAGCCCGAGGAAGTGGCCGAGGTCAGTAAATGGCCGACACGCGAAGAACAGCTCAGCCTGCTGGTGGGTCAGATCCTCTCGCCGGGGGCGCGGCTGGTGAGCCAGTTGACCGCAGTCGGCGGGGCGCTGGCCAGCCAAATTGCCCAGCGCGGCGAAGGCGCGGAGGAGCCTGGCGAAGCGACCGCCGAGGCCTGCGCCGGCCGAGGCTGGCTGAGAGAAGGAAGTCTGTAAGGCACCGGGGATTGTCTCCGGGCATGAAATAGCAACTGACGAAAGAGTTTTGGACTTCGGCCGATTACCGCGCGGCCGACTGCTCCCCAGAGAGTGAAAGGAACCTACCGCGATGGCGACTGACGTGGCGACCCGTGAGTTTTCGGCCGGGGCCAAGGATCTCGGCGACAAGATCATCCTGTTGACGCTCAAGGAGGCCAAGGAGCTCAGCGACTATTTGGAAGAAGTGCACGGCATCAAACCGGCCGCGGGCGGCGGCGTGATGATGATGGCCGGCGGCGGCGGCGAGGCCGGCGGCGGCGCGGCGGTCAAGGAGGAGAAGACCGAATTCGACGTGATGCTCGAGGGCTTCGGCGACAAGAAGATCGGCGTGATCAAAGTGGTCCGCACGATTACGAACCTCGGCCTGAAGGAAGCCAAGGACCTGGTGGAAGGCGTCCCCAGCAAGGTCAAAGAAGGCGTGTCCAAGGAGGAAGCCGAGAAGATCAAGAAGGAGCTCGAAGAGGCGGGCGCCACCGTTTCGATCAAGTAGTGCGTCGATCGCGTAGCGCGTGTCCATTCGAGCAGTGCGTCGATCCAGTAAGTGCCCGGCTGTTTTTCGCTTCACGAAGGGCTCGACCGCGCCGGCTTATGGCAGCAGGCCGGAGCGATCGAGCAGATCTGAAGAACCCGCTTGACCCGATTCGTTTCTCTCGAGCGTGGAAGGACGCGTGTCGCGCGCTGGCGGTGCGCGCCCGCCGTGCCAGCGCGCCGTTGTTCGCCGCCGCGGGTCTGCCGGAGTGCTTGTGCGCGGTCCATCATTTGAAGATTAGGAGCCAGTTTCCATGGCCACATCAGCCCAGCGCCGTTTGCAGACCAAGGAAGTTCGCCGGTTCGGCAGCCTGCGCGCGCCGCACGCGATTCCCGATCTGACCGAGATCCAGACTCGCAGCTACGAGGCGTTTCTGCAGTACGACGTGGCGCCCGACCAAGCGGCACGACCAGGGCATCGAAGGGGTGCTGCGCGAAATCTTTCCGATCGAAAGCTACGATAAGACCCTGCGGCTGGAATACATCCGCTACGAGCTGGGCAAGCCGCGCTACGAGCCGCACGAGTGCCGCCAGCTTGCGGCTGACCTACGGCCGGCCGTTTCGCGTCTGGCTGCGGCTCACCAAGGAGCAGCCGATCGAGGAAGAGGTCTACCTGGGCGACATGCCGATCATGCTCGGCGGCGGCGAGTTCATCATCAACGGCGCCGAGCGGGTCGTCGTCAGCCAGTTGCACCGCAGCCCCGGCGTCGACTTCGTCAGCGAATTGGAAGCCGGCGACCGCCGCTTGCACAGTTGCCGCATCATCCCCGAGCGCGGCAGTTGGATCGAGCTGAACACAAGCAAGAAAGACACGCTCAGCGTGCGCATCGACCAGAGCGGAAAGTTCTCGGCCATGACGCTGCTGCGGGCCATGGACCCCAAGTACAGCCTGAATGCGGACTTGATCCGCGTGTTCTACGAAACGTCGACCGAGAAGATCGTCGATGGCCGCAGCGTCGGCAAGATCGAAGGCAAAATCGCGGTCGACGACGTCGTCTATCCGTCGTCGAGCGACAAGGCCGGCGAAGTAATCATCGAAGGCGGCCAGAAGATCACGAAAAACGTCGCGGAGATCATCTGCACCTCCGGCCTGCACTCGATCGAGGTCATGGCCGATCCGAAAGTGCCGCTGATCTTCAACAGCCTGGCCGAAGACACCACGAGCAGCCACGAAGAAGCGCTGCTGCGCATCTACCAGCGGTTGCGTCCGGGCAATCCGCCGCAGTTGGAAAAGGCCCGCGCGCTGTTTCACGAAAAGTTCTTCGACACGAACCGTTATCGCCTGGGCAAGGTGGGCCGCTTCCGCATCAATCGCAAGCTGAAGCTGAACGTGCCAGAAACCGAAATGACGCTGCGGCCCGAGGACCTGATCGCGGCGATTCGATACCTGCTCAAGCTGACCAATGTCGATCCGGATGCCGAGATCGACGACATCGACCACCTCGGCAATCGGCGACTGCGGACGATCGACGAGCTGGCCTGCGACGAGCTGCGCAAGGGCTTTCTGAAGCTGCGGCGCACGGTGCAAGAGCGGATGAGCCTGAAGGACGTGGAAGACATGTCGCCGCGCAGCCTGATCAATCCCAAGAGCATCTCGGCGGCCATCGAATACTTCTTCGGCCGCGGCGAATTGTCGCAGGTCGTCGATCAGACAAACCCCCTGTCGATGCTCACGCACGAGCGGCGCCTGTCGGCGCTGGGTCCCGGCGGATTGAACCGCAAGCGGGCCGGCTTCGAGGTGCGCGACGTGCACATTTCGCACTACGGACGCATCTGCCCGATCGAAACGCCCGAAGGCACGAACATCGGCTTGATATCGAGCCTGGCGATCTATTCTGCGGTCGACGAATACGGCTTCCTGGTCACGCCGTATCGGAAAGTGACCAACGGCAAGCTGGCCGATGAGGTCGTCTGGCTGCGGGCCGACGAGGAGAGCGAAGCCTACCTGGCGCCGGCCGACGCGCCGATCGAAAACGGCAGGCTGCGCGGCGACACGATCATCGCCCGCTACCATTCCGATTTCGAGATGGTGCCGATCGACAAGGTGCAATACATCGACGTGGCGCCGAGCCAGATGGTGGGTGTCTCGGCCGGATTGATTCCCTTTCTCGAGCACGACGACGCCAACCGCGCGCTGATGGGCTCGAACATGCAACGCCAGGCGGTGCCGCTGTTGGTCAGCGAGCCGCCGATCGTGGCCACGGGCATGGAGCGCGACGTGGCCCAGAACTCGGGCATGATCGTGCGGGCCCGCCGCAAGGGCACGGTGAGCTACGTCGACTCGACGCGGATCGAGATCGGCAGCGAGGTCTATCCGCTGCGGAAATTCGTGGGCCTCAACGAGCGCACCTGCCAGAACCAGAAGCCGATCGTCGAGCTGGGCCAGAAAGTGGAAAAGGGCGAATCCATCGCCGACGGTGCCGCGACCTTCAAGGGCGAGCTGGCCCTGGGACGCAACGTGCTGGTCGGCTTCATGGCGTGGGACGGCTTCAACTTCGAGGACGCGATCATCATCAGCGAGGAGCTGGTCAAGGACGACACCTACACCTCGATCCACATCGAGGAGTTCGACATCGAAATTCGCGAGACCAAGCTGGGTCGCGAGGAGTTCACTCGCGACATTCCCAACGTCAGCGAAAAGGCGCTGCGCAACCTCGACGAAAGCGGCATCGTGCGCATCGGCACCTACGTGCGGCCGGGCGACATCCTGGTGGGCAAGGTTTCGCCCAAGTCGAAGACCGAGCTGACGCCGGAAGAAAAACTGCTGCACGCCATTTTCGGCCGGGCCGGCGAAGACGTGAAGAACGACTCGCTGGAAGTCCCGTCGGGCGTCGAGGGCATCGTGATCGACACGCAAAAGTTCTCGCGCCGCCTGAGCCTGTCGGAAGAGGAGCGCAAGGCGTTCGAGAAATCGCTCAAGGAGGCCGAGGCCGAAGGCGCGGCCAAGATCGCCAGCGCCTTCACGGCGATGGTCGACGAAATGGAGACCGTGCTGCAGCGGCCGCTGGTCGACGACGAGGGCACGCCGTTGGTGCGCGACCAGGAACCCAAGTACATCGCCGAGCAGGCCCAGCGCTTCAAGCTCGACGCGATCGACATCCGCAGCCCGCAGCGCAAGGCGGACGTGGAAAAGCTGTACAAGACCAACTGGCCGGCGGTCGAGCAGGCAATCGACGACCGCGACCGCAAGCTCAACTCGATGAAGCGCGGCGACGAGCTGCGCAGCGGCGTGTTGCAGATGGTCAAGGTCTACATCGCGGCTAAGCGGGTGATCTCGGTGGGCGACAAGATGGCCGGCCGCCACGGCAACAAGGGGGTGATCGCCAAGATCCTGCCGCAGGAAGACATGCCATTTCTGGCCGACGGCACCCCGTTGCAGATCCTGTTGAACCCGCTGGGCGTGCCCAGCCGTATGAACGTGGGCCAGATTCTCGAGACCCACCTGGGTTGGGCCGGTGCGAAGCTCGGTTTCCAGGCGATCACGCCGGTGTTCGACGGGGCCACCGAAAGCACGATCCAGGACGCCCTGACCGAGGCCGGGCTGCCGCCGCACGGCAAGGCCCAATTGTTCGACGGCCGCACGGGCGAGCCCTTCGAGCAGGAGACCACGGTGGGTTACATCTACATGCTCAAGCTGCACCACCTGGTCGACGACAAGGTGCATGCGCGCTCGACCGGTCCTTACTCGCTGATCACGCAGCAGCCGCTGGGCGGCAAGGCCCGCTTCGGCGGCCAGCGGTTCGGCGAGATGGAAGTCTGGGCGCTCGAGGCCTACGGCGCCGCCTACATCTTGCAGGAACTGCTGACCGTCAAGAGCGACGACGTGGAAGGCCGCACGAAGATTTACGAATCGATGGTCAAGGGCGAGAACACGCTCGAAGCCGGAACCCCGGCCAGCTTCGACGTCTTGACCAACGAAATCCGTGGGCTGGGCTTGAATATGCAATTGGAAAAACGTCGCGTTTAAGCGAGCGGGTGAGTTTGGCGGACGCCGCCGCGGCCTCCAGGCCCGGCGGGCACGACAGAGCAGGTTGCCGCGCAGACTTCTCGATAGGAGGGTAAACCGTGAGCAGTAGCGTCGGCGAAAGCTCTTACGATCGCATTAATGATTACGCGTCGGTCAAAATCAGCCTGGCCCGGCCGCACGATATTCGTAGCTGGTCGTTCGGCGAAGTGAAGAAGCCCGAAACGATCAACTATCGCACCTACCGTCCCGAAAAGGACGGGCTGTTCTGCGAACGAATCTTTGGACCCGGAAAGGACTGGGAATGCGCCTGCGGCAAGTACCGGGGCATGAAGTACAAGGGCATGATCTGCGACCGCTGCGGTGTGAAGGTCACCCACAGCCGCGTGCGCCGCAAGCGGATGGGCCACATCGAGCTAGCCGCGCCGGTGGTGCACATCTGGTTCTTCAAAGCCATGCCCAGCCGCCTGGGCAACCTGCTGGCGATGAAGACCACGAGCCTGGAAAAAGTGATCTACTTCCAGGATTACGTGGTGACCAACCCGGGCCAGACCGCGCTCAAGAAGCAGCAACTGCTCACCGAGGAAGAATTCCGCTCGGCCCGCGAGCAGTACGGCGAAGGCACGTTCGAAGCCGACATGGGCGCCGAAGCCGTTCGCAAGCTGCTGCAGGATTTGGATCTCGTGCAGTTATCGAAAGACCTGCGCGCCGAGCTGTTCGAAACCGGCTCGAAGCAGAAGGCCAAGGACCTGATCAACCGGCTGAAGATCGTCGAAAGCATTCGCGACTCGGACAACAAGCCCGAGTGGATGGTGCTCGACGTGATTCCGGTGATTCCGCCCGACCTGCGGCCCTTGGTGCTGTTGGATTCGGGCAATTTCGCCACGAGCGACTTGAACGATCTGTATCGGCGGATCATCAACCGCAACAACCGCCTGAAGAAGCTGGTCGATCTGAACGCGCCGGAAGTGATCATTCGCAACGAGAAGCGGATGCTGCAGCAGTCGGTCGACGCGCTGTTCGACAACAACCGCTGCAAGCGTCCCGTGCTCGGTTCGAGCAACCGGCCGCTCAAATCGCTGACCGACATGATCAAGGGCAAGCAAGGCCGCTTCCGCGAAAACCTGCTCGGCAAGCGCGTCGACTATTCGGCCCGCAGCGTGATCGTCGTCGGACCCAACCTGCGGCTGCACCAGTGCGGCCTGCCGAAGAAGATCGCTCTGGAACTGTTCCAGCCGTTCATCATTCGCCGGCTCAAGGACCTGGGCCACGCCGACACGATCAAAAGCGCCAAGAAAATGCTCGAGCGCAAGGACGAGGAGGTATGGGATATCCTCGAAGAGGTGATTCGCAATCACCCGGTGCTGTTGAATCGCGCTCCGACGCTGCATCGCATGGGCATCCAGGCCTTCGAGCCGACGCTCGTGGAAGGCAACGCCATTAAGCTGCATCCTCTTGTGTGCAAAGGATTTAATGCGGACTTCGACGGCGACCAGATGGCCGTCCACCTGCCGCTTTCGATCGAGGCCCAGGTCGAAGCGCACACGCTGATGATGTCGACCAACAACATCTTCAGCCCGTCGAACGGCGCACCGATCATCAGTCCCTCGCAGGACGTCGTGATGGGCTGCTATTACGTCACGATGTCGCTGCCCGCGCGTAAAGGCGAGGGCATGATCTTCTCGTCGCTGAACGAAGTGCAGCTGGCCTACTCGCTCGACGCGGTCGACACCCACGCCCGCATCAAGGTCAAGCTGCCGCCCGCGCGCCGCCTGAAGTCCGAGGAGAACGCCAAGCCGGGCGCGCTGATCGACACGACCGTGGGCCGCGTGTTGTTCAACATGACGCTGCCCGACGGCATGCCGTACTACAACATCCCCATGCGCTCCAGCGAGCTGGCCAAGGTGATCTCCGACTGCTACCAGATCCTGGGCGCCGGGCGACGATCGACTTGTTGGACGACATGAACCGCATGGGCTTCCGCCAGAGCACGCGCAGCGGGCTGTCGTTCGCGACCGACGACCTGATCACGCCGCCCAGCAAGTCGCGGATCATCGGCGACGCCGAAAAAAGCGTGCTCAAGATCCACAAGCTCTACCAGCGCGGCATCATCACCGAGGGCGAACGTTACAACCAGGTGCTCGACGCCTGGACCCACGCTCGCGAGCGGATCACGACCGAGATGATGACCGAGCTGGAGAACGACTATCGCAAGCCGGGCTACGTGAACCCCATCTACCTGATGGCTCACTCGGGTGCCCGCGGCGGCGTCGAACAGATCCGCCAGTTGGCCGGCATGCGCGGCCTGATGGCCAAGCCTTCGGGCAAGATCATCGAGACGCCGATCAAGGCCAATTTCCGCGAGGGCCTCTCCGTGCTCGAATACTTCAGCTCGACGCACGGTGCCCGCAAGGGTTTGGCCGACACGGCCTTGAAGACGGCCGACTCGGGCTACCTGACGCGCAAGCTGGCCGACGTGGCGCAGAACGTCGTGATCACGATGGAAGACTGCGGCACGACGCAGGGCATCACCAAGGGCGTGATCTACCGCGGCGAAAAAGTCGAGGTGCGACTGGCCGACTCGATCCGCGGCCGCGTCAGCCGGGCCAACATCGTCAACCCGATCACCGACACCGTGATCGTCCGCGAAAACGAGTTGATCACCGGCGAGATCGCGCGGCGCATCGAGGAGCTGGGGCTGGAAAAAATCCAGGTCCGCAGCCCGATGACCTGCGACGCCCCGCTGGGCATCTGCCGGCGCTGCTATGGCATGGACCTTTCGACGGGATCGATGGTCGAAGAGGGCATGGCCGTGGGCATCATCGCCGCCCAGAGCATCGGCGAGCCGGGCACGCAGTTGACAATGCGCACCTTCCACATCGGCGGCACGGCGGCCCGCGCCGTCGAGGAAAGCGAGATCCGCGCCAAGAAGGCGGGCGTCGTGCAGTACACCCGCTTGAAGGTCGTGAAGAACGACGCCGGCGAGCAGGTCGTGCTGACGCGCAACGGCGAAATCACGATCCTCGACCCCAAGGGGCGCGAGCTGGAGAAGTACGAAGTGCCGGCCGGCTCGAACCTGCTCGTCGATGAAAACCAGGAGGCCAAGCCGGGCCAGGTCCTTTGCCAGTGGGACCCGCACAGCATCCCCATCCTGGCCGAGGTTGGTGGCAAGGTCCGCTACGAGGACGTGATCCAGGGCGAAACGATGCGCATGGAAAAAGATCCCAGCGGTCACCAGCGCCGGCTGATCATGGAGCACAAGGGCGATCTGCACCCACAGATCGTGCTGGAAGACACCAGCGGCAAGATCCTCGACTTCTACTACCTGCCGGAAAAGGCCCACATCGAAGTCAGCGAGGGGAGCCAGATTTCGGCCGGCACGCTGCTGGCCAAGACGCCCCGCGAGGTGTCGGGCACGCAGGACATCACCGGCGGTCTGCCGCGGGTCACGGAGATCTTCGAAGCCCGCAAGCCGAAGGAGCCGGCCGTCATCGCCGAGATCGACGGCTCGGTCGAGCTGTTGGGCGAAAAGCGGCGCGGCAAGCGCACGATCATCGTCCGCAGCGAAAGCGGCATCGAGCGCGAACACCTCGTGGCCCACGGCAAGCACTTGCGGGTGCACGCGGGCGATTTCGTGCGGTCTGGCGAGGCGCTGGTCGATGGGCCGCTCGTGCCGCACGATATCCTGCGAATTTCGGGCGAAGAGGCGGTGCAGCAGTACTTGACCCGCGAAATTCAGAACGTTTATCGCAGCCAGCGCGTCGAGATCGATGACAAGCACATCGAGATCATCGTGACGCAGATGCTGCGCAAGGTGAAGATCGAGACGCCGGGCGACACGACCCTGTTGCCCGGCAGCGTGCTCGACAAGTTCGAGTTCCGCGCGGCCAATCAGAACCTGCAAAAGTGCGTGAAGATCAGCGCCAAGGGCGACAGCGATTTTGCCGAGGGAACGATCGTTCCCAAGGACGCGCTCGAGCAGGTCAACGCCCAGATCGAGGCGCTCGGCGGCGAGCCGTCCAAGGGCACCAGGCCCAAGCCGGCCACGGCCAGCACCCAGTTGTTGGGCATCACCAAGGCCTCGGTACAAAGCTCGAGCTTCATTTCGGCCGCCAGCTTCCAGGAGACCACCAAGGTGCTCACCGAAGCGGCCCTGGCCGGAAAGATCGACAACCTGGTCGGACTGAAGGAGAACGTGATCCTGGGACACCTCGTCCCGGCGGGCACGGGCTTCCACACCTTCCAGGAAGCCGAAGTGCGCATCCGGCCGCAGGCCCTCGAAGCCCTGGCGGCCGAAAAGGATCGCGTGCTGGCCCGCAGCTTCCCGCTGCTCGACGGCGTCGAAGAGGACAAATCGTCCAACGGCGGCGCCGGCCAAGCGCCCACGACCAGCGACACGCTCGAAGCCCTGCTGGGCGGCAACGAGCCGACGAGCGAGGAGTAGGCGGCCGGCTAGCAACCATTTTCAATTCCAGACAACGGGCGTTCGATGAGAGCGCCCGTTGTTTTTTGCGCCTGGCCATGCGCATCCCTGCAGGCGCCCAGTCGTCGGGTGCCAGGGATGGCTCAGCCACACCCGTGCATGGCGCGACACGGGCCTCCGCACGGGCCTCCACAAGCGGCCGTGCGTGGCACCGGTGGCTGCCTTGGGCCGGCGCTCGACTCGCGTGGCGGTGCGCAGGCGATCGGGGTACACTAGGGACCGCGACTGTCGAAGCGGGCGATCCATTCGGGCCAATTCAGGCCGCTCATGCGTATCTTGTTCTTGCACCACTTTCCGCTGGCGGCCGACGCGGTGGGACGGCTCGTCGAGCGCTGGCGCTGGCGCTGGTGTCTGCCGGCCACGAAGTGCGCGCGCTGGTCGTCGACGATGGCTCGCAAGGTGACGAGCCGTTCGTGGTCGACCGCCTGGAATGCCGCCAGCAGGCGGCGCGAACCGGGCAGGAGTCCGACGCTCTCGATTTCGCGCTGCCGTGGTTTGGCGCTTTGCCGCAAGCCGCGGGGAGCAAGGGGTTCGTCGATCTGAGCGACGAGCAGTTGGCCCGCTATCGCCACGAACTGCGGCGGCGGCTCGACCGGCAAATCGATCACTTCAACCCGCATATCATCCATGCGCAGCACGTCTGGGTGCAGGGGCAGTTGGCCTTGGAGAGCGGAGTGCCCTACGTGCTGAGCGCCTGGGGCCCGGAATTGGCCGACTATCAGGCCGATCCGCGCTACCGGGCGATCGCCAGCCAGGCGGCCGAAAACGCCAGTCGCATTCTGGTGCCCGACGAGGCGCTGCGGCAGCAGGTGGTCGAGACGTTCGAGATCGTCGCCGAGCGGGCGGTGCTGATGCCGCCGGAACTCGCCAAGGCCAGCGAAGCCAGCGCGCCGTTCAGCCAGGCCAGCAGGGCCCTGGTCGACATGTTTCAAGCCGTGCTCGACGAGCGTTTCGGGCCGCTCAAGTAGTTGGGCGCGCCGCGGGCATGGCGACGGCGGCCGGCTGGGCGGCATCGGGGTCGCGCTGGCCCCACAAGTAATAGGCCACGGCTCCCAGGGCGATCAGGCCCAACCCGATCAGCCGATCCTGGGGGTTATCCCAGAACATGCTCGCCAGGAAAGCGACATAGAAGGCGATGAACACGATCGGCACGAGTGGATAGCCCAACGTGCGGTAGGGGCGCTGGGCATCGGGCCGCCGGTAGCGCAGGATGAACACGCCGAACACGGCCGAGAAATAGAAGATCGAGCCGCCGAACACGGTCCACTCGGTCATGATGTCGTAAAGCTGGCGATTGGGCTGCCAGCTCAAGCCCCCCAATAGCACCAGCGTGCTGGCCCAAAGGCACATGCCGGCGATCGCCCAGGCCGGGGTGCGGGTCGCGGGGTGAATGCGGCTGAAGCGGCTCAAGAAGCGATGGTCGCGCGAAACGGCGAACAGCACCCGCGGGCCCACCAGCACGTTGACGTTCAGCGCCCCGAACACCGACACCAGGATCATGCTTTCCATCAGCCGGGCCCCGAAGCTCGGCAGCAGCCGCTCGCAAGCGGCGACGGCTGGCCGCTCCGAAGCGGCGATTTCAGCCGACGAAAGCGCAAGATGATAAGCCAGGTTGCGCCGGTATAGAGGACGATCAGAATTCCCACGCCCACGATCAGCGCAATCGGCACATTGTGCGTTCGGGCCGGTGCACTTCCTCGGCGATCACCGTGACGTTGCCCCAGCCGTCGTAAGCCCACATGATCGCGGCCAGCGCCGTGCCGACCCCTGCGAGTAGCCCTTCGTCGATGCGCTGGGGCCACGCGGTGCCGAGTTCGAATGGTTCTTCGCGGATGGCAATAAACGGCAACACGGCCAAAAAAGCAATGAAGCCGGCCTTGATGAGCGTGGCCAGGTTTTGCATTCCGCCGCCCAAGCGGGTGCTCGCGATGTTGACGACCCCCAGCAGCAGAATCGCGCCCACGGCGATGGCCTTGCGTCGAATGGCGGAGCTCTCGCCGGCGTCGGAGGCGAAGCACAGACCATCGAGCGACACGGCCGTGTAGGCCGCCAGCGCCGCAATGGCCGCGGTGCGGATCACCCAGAACTCTGCCCAGGCCCACAGGAACGACCACAGCCGGCCGTACGTCTGCGCAGAAAGATATAGGTGCCGCCGGCGTGGGGGAACATCGACGACAGTTCGGCCATCGTCAACGCGCCGCAAAGATTGACCAGTCCGCAGGCGATCCACAGCAGGAGGATCAAACCCACGAAGCCGCCAGTGGCTTTTGCGATGGGCTGCCGGCTTGTAGAAGATGCCCGAACCGATCACCTCGCCGACGACGATCGTGATCAACCGAAAACAGCCCCAGCACCTTGTCGAGTTGATGATCGTTCGCCGCGGCGGGGGCGTTCTCGGGCGTAGGCGAGGGCATGCTCGCAAGCATACCCGAGGGCACCGAAGTCGGCCAGCACGAGCGTCGGCCGAGCGGGACGTGCGTGCGTCATCTCGGGGCGAACCGCAGCGTTTGAGCCCGGCCCGAAGTCCGGCTTGGCGCGCGCCTCGCGGCGCCGGCTATACTGGAGCGACTTGGCTTTCCAATTCTCTCAACGGCCGCGCCCACCCATGGACCACGCCGACGACATTTGCCCGCGGCCCCAGCGGTTGCCCAAGCAGGCGACCGTGCCGCACGCGCCGCCGATTTACCTGTCGAGCGTTTACGAGTGCGCAGGACCCCGAGCAGGCCGACGCGCTGCTCTCGGGACGCGAGGCCGGCTACGTCTATCGCCGCGACGGCCAGCCGAATGCCGACATGCTGGCCGCCAAATGCCGCGAGCTGCACGGTGCCGAGGAAGCCGCGATCACCAGCTCGGGCATGTCGGCGCTGGCGCTGGTGCTGCTCTGCCAGCTCGAGCCGGGCGACCACGTGGTGGTCAACAATCAACTCTACGGCCGGACGCTATCGCTATTCACCGGCGAAGCGGCGCGGTTGGGCATCAGCAGCACGCTGGTCGACTGCTACGACCTGGCGGCCGTCAAACAGGCTCTCACGCCGCACACGCGGCTGGCCGTCGTCGAAACGATCAGCAATCCGCTGGTGCGCGTGGCCGACCTGGGGGCCCTGGCGGCGCTCGTACACGAGCATGGTGCGGCGCTGTTGGCAGACAACACGCTGGCCGGGCCTGCGGTTTGCCGCCCGCGCGAGTTTGGCGCCGATTGGATCATGGAGAGCCTGACCAAGACGATGAACGGCCACAGCGACGTGATCCTGGGGCTCGTCTGCGGTCAGCGCGACCGCTGGGCACGCGTGCCCTCGGTGTTGTCGACTTGGGGCCTCGCCAGCGGGGCCTTCGATTGCTGGTTGGCGCTCAGGGGACTGGCCACGCTGGCGCTTCGCATCGAGCGGGCATGCTCCAACGCGCTGGCGGTCGCCCGCGCGCTGGCCGAATCGGCGCGGGTCAAGGCCGTGCACTATCCGGGGCTGCCGGAGCATCCGGACCACGCTTTGGCGCGGCGGCAGTTTGGCGAGCGGTTTGGGACGATCGTGACGTTTACCGTGGCCGGCGGCGCGGCCGGCGCGGGCGCGTTCATGAAGGCGGCAGGGCGGGTTCCGTTTTGCCCGTCGTTGGGCGAATTGAGTACGACGTTGAGCCATCCGGAGTCGACGAGCCATCGGGGTTTGACGCCCGAAGCCCGCGCGGCGCTGGGGATCGATGGCGGCACGATTCGGCTGTCGGTGGGGATTGAATCGCCCGGGTGGGTGATCGAAGCCGTTGGACAAGGGCTGGCGGCGATGGGCTGAGGCGGGGGCAGCCTGGGCGCTCGGGCAGGATCGCGATCGAGCCGAGCCTGGGCGGCGACGTTGGTCTGGACTCGGCAGTAGCAAAAGTTATGATACTATTTACGTTGGTGGAGTTTCGTCGTTGACTATCGCAGTCCAATTGGAGTCGCGTATGACGCAAAAACCGAAAGAAGAGGCACTCGAGGTCGAGGGCGTGGTGACCCAGGCCCTGGCCAACACGCGGTTTCGCGTGCAGCTTGACGCCGGCCAGATGGTGATTGCCCACGTTGCCGGGAAGATGCGCAAGCACTTCATCCGCATCGTGCCGGGCGATCGCGTCCGGGTCGAGCTATCGCCCTATGATCTGACCAAGGGCCGAATCACATTCCGCGAGCGCTAGCGGATTGCCCGCCGCGCGATGCTTTTGCGGAACCGCCCTGCTGGCGCCAGTTCCAGCGGCACCATGAGCGGCTTGCAGGGGGGGCGGAAAAACAGCCGAATTCCGCACTTTTTGCGGCCCATCGGGCGCCCGTCTCGCTGGACGCCCCAGCGGGCATAACCTACGATTGAGTTCTCGCCGCTAGGGATTGGGCTTGCTTTCCCGGCTTGGCTAAGCCGCATGGTGTTTCCTCCCGCCGCAAACCACCCAAAACCGATAACCGGTTTCCCGGGTATAAGGCACAGGACCCCATGGCGGTGGGCATTTTGCTCTGACGCTATTGGGACCCTACGGTTCGACACTTTCAGGAGAACTTTACCCGTGAAACACTTGCTCCTATCCCTTGCGGCCGTGGCATTACTGGTCGGACCGGCGGCGCGCCTTTTTGCCAAGGACGAGGCGGATGCCGGCAACAAGACGGTGGCCGTGGTAACGATCGCCAGCTATGACCGCCTGATGAGCGACGTGGCGTTCATCGGCAAGCTCGCCGGCAATCCGGATCTCGACAAGAACATCGATGGCGCGATCCAACTGTTCACCCAGGGCCAGGGGCTCAACGGCCTCGACAAGAAGCGGCCGCTAGCCATCACCTTGACCACCGACGGCCAGCAATTCCAACCGATGCTGGTCGTGCCGGTTACGGACCTGAAACAATTGCTCGAGTCGCTGGCGGGTTTGATCGGTGAAGCTTCCGATGCCGAAAACGGCGCCTTCGAGCTGAACGTCTTCGGCCAGCAGGTGTTCGTCAAGGAGTCCGGCGGCTGGGCCTTCGTCGCGCAATCCACCGAGGCCTTTGCAAACCTGCCGGCCGATCCGCTGAAGACGCTGGGCGGACTCGACAAGTCCTACGACCTGGCGGCCCGCATCTACGTGCAAAACGTGCCCGATCTGTACCGTTCGTTGTTCATCGACAACCTGCGCAAGGGGGTCGAGGGGGCGATGTCGCGCAAGGAGGACGAAAGCGACGAAGACTACGCGGCCCGCAAGAAGATCGTCGAGGCCCAGACCGACCTGTTGACCAAGATCATCAACGAGGTCGAGCAGTTGACGGTCGGCGTGGCGATCGACGCCAAGGCCAAGAGCGCGCACCTCGATCTGTCGGTCGTGGGCGTCCCCGGCAGCGACTCGGCCAAGACCCTGTCGCGTTTGAAGAACAACGCGTCGGACTTTGCCGGCTTCCTGGTGGACGACGCGGCGGCCTCGCTGAACATCACGCTCAAGACGAGCCCCGAGACCGGCGGCCAGATCGCGGCTGGCTTGCAGACGTTCCTCGCTCAGGCGCTGCAGCACATCGATACGCAGTCGTCGCTCAACGACGACTCGAAGAAGCTGGCCAAGGAGATGGTCAAGGAGCTGTTTGACGCGGTGCAGAGCACGCTCGAGAGCGGCCGGATCGATGCCGGCGCGACCTTGAATCTCAGCGACAAGGCCATGACGCTGGTCGCCGGGGCTTACGTGGCCGAGCCGAAGAACGTCGAGGCGGCACTGAAGAAGTTCGCCAAGCTGATGGCCAACGAGCCCAACTTTCCCGGCATCAAGTTCGATGCCGCCGAGTACCAGGGGATTCGCTTCCACACCACCAGCGTCCCGGTGCCCGATAGCGAAGACATCTCCAAGGTGCTGGGCGGAAAGCTGGACGTGGCCGTGGGCATCGGCGCCAAAAGCGTTTACCTGGCGTTGGGCACCGACAGCATGACGCTCTGCAAGAGCCTGATCGACAAGTCGAAGGGCCAGGCCAGCAAGCAGTTGGTGCCGGTCCAACTGCACATTTCGCTGGCGCCGATCTTCCAGTTCGCCGCCGCGATGCACGACGAGCCGCAGGTCAAGGCCCTGGCCGAAGAACTGGCGCAAGCCAAGGGGAGCGATCGCGTCCACATCACGCTGGCGCCCGATGGGAACGCGACCCGGCTGCGGATCGAGGCCGAGGAGGGCGTGTTGCAGTTGATCGGCAGTGCCTTCCGCCAGGCGGGCGGGCTGCCGGGCCTGACGCAATAGCCTCGCGGCCGCGGCAAATCGGCCGAAAAACCAATTCCAAACGGCGTCGGCCTCCCTGGCGAGGCCGATGCCGTTTTTGTATGCGCCCGCCCGCGCCGGTTCCGCCCGCGCGGCGAGTCAGCGAAGGGAAAGTTGCGGGGCTCTGGGGGCGTAACTAGTATTGATGCGTCGCGCAAGCGAAGCCCCACTTTGGGGTGGGGCCGTCGACGCTTGCCGACCCAGGAGTTTTCCCATGTCCCTGCTTTCGATACGGCGACGACCCCACCTGAAACGCAACCGCGCAGCCTGCGATCTTCACGCTCGCTCGGCGAGGCTAGGGCTCGCTCGGCGCCTGACGGCCGAATTGCTCGAAGACCGACGGATGCTTTACGGTCTGAGCACCGGCACTGGTGACGGAAGCCTGTCGGTGGCCGTCGACGGTTACGGCGCAGTTTGGCAGCGCGATCTCCTTTTTCACATCCGGCCAGGCTGGCGAAGCGATTTACGATCCGATTGGCTCGATCGAGGCAGCCAGCACGACGTTTCAATCTGGGGTGGCGATTCGTTTCGGAAGCTCCGGCCCGCGCCACTTCCTCACGGCGGGCGACATCGGCGGGTCGGGCGAACTGACCGAAGTCGGAATCAGTGGAACATCAACCAGCGCGACGAGCACATTCTCCAATGGCGGCCTGACTTTCAATCTGTTGCAGACGGTCGCGCTGTTGGTCGACTCGAACGGGGCCCGCACCGGCTCCCTCTTGGGCCAAAGTTATCAAATCACGAACCCCACGGCCTCGACCATATCCTTTGAGCTGGTTCGTTACATGGATGCCGACCTGTACTTCGACGGCACGCTCGTCGACGGTGGCGGGCGGACCGTCCTGTCGGGCAGCGAGTTCCTGTTCGAAACCGACGCCGGCGGCGGCGGCACGACAGCAACTACGTTCCTGGGGATCGACGCCAGCGGCGGCACGATTCCGTCGACGAATCGTTACGAGATCGCCGCGTATCCCTTGCTGCAAGAACAACTCGTCGCGGGCAATACCCTCACCGCGACCATCACCGGCGACGGCAACGGCGATGGATTCGTCGACGTCGGTTCGGAGTACGACGTAACCCTGGGGCTGGTCAACCAGTTCACGTTGGCGCCGGGGGCTTCGGCCGTCTACACGACTCGCACCATATTCGGCTCTGGCACGCCGGGATCGATATCGATCGCGCTGCCGACCGTTTCGCTGAATTCGGACGTCGCGAAGGTCGAAGGCAACAGCGGCACGACCAATTTCGTGTTCCCCGTGACGCTGACGCAGAACCCGCTGTCGGCAGCGACCGTCGTCTATTCGACCCAAGACGGTACGGCCGACTCGAACGACTACGTGCCGACGAGCGGGACGCTCACGTTCTTGCCAGGTGGTGTCTTGTCGCAAGACGTCACCGTCCAGGTGCTCGGCGACCTGGCGCCCGAATTGAACGAAACTTTCCGCGTGCTACTGACCAACATCTCGGGCGGCATCGCGGGACGCGCCGCGGCGATTGGCACGATCCTCAACGACGATGTCCATCTGACGATCAACGATGTGAGCTTGCTCGAAGGCGACTCGGGCACGCGCGATGCCGTGTTCACGGTTGCCGCGCTAGGCGACGTGAACCTGCCAACCACGGTGAACTATGCCACGCAGGATGGCACGGCCATGGCCGGCAGCGACTACCAGCCACGCGCCGGGGCGCTCTCGTTTTCGCTGGGCGTCAACACGCGAACGATCACGGTACCCGTCATCGGCGACACGCTGAACGAGCTGACCGAATTCTTCCTGGTCAACTTGACCAATCCCGTCAACGCTTTACTCGATCGAACCTACGGCACCTGCACGATCATTGATAAGGATCCGCTGCCGGAGCTGTATGTCAACGACGTGCAGATCACGACCAGCGGACCGGCGGCGCTCGTCGCGGTGTTCACCGTGGCCTTCGACCGGCCCAGCGGCACGACCGTGACCGTCCAATACACGACGACCGACGGCACGGCCCACGCCGGATTCGACTTCACGGCCCAGACCGGTACCCTGACGTTTGCCCCAGGAGTCACGACGCAGCAGGTCAGTGTGGCCGTGCTGACGCCGGCGGTGTACACGCCCAACGAGACGTTCTACCTCGACCTGTTCAACCCGTCGCGGGCCCTGTTGGGCGATCCGCGGGGCGCGGCGACGTTCGTCTATTCCACGCCGCCCTTCAACAACCAGATCATCGACGACGGCGACGACGGCTACAGCCAGACGACCGGCTGGACCAACGTCACGAACCTGCTGGCCTACGGGCTCGACTACGACTACCACGCCGCCGGCAACGGCAGCGGCTCGGCCACCTGGGAGTTCGACAATCTGCCGGCCGGCTCGTACCAGGTGTTCACCAAGTGGATCGGCTTTTCCAACAGGGCCTCCAACGCGCCTTACACGATCTTCGACGGGTCGACGGCGCTGGGCACGGTGCCGGTCAATCAGCAAGTGATGCCCTCGGGCGACCAGTCGAACGGCGTGGTGTGGCAGAGCCTGGGCACGTTTTCGACCTCGACCGGCACGCTGGCCGTCAAGTTGGGCGACAACGCCAACGGCTATGTCGTTGCCGACGCCGTGCGCATCGTGCTGAACGGCATCGCCGAGCAGCAGCCCGAGATGGACGTCGCCGGCCTGGCCTCGGTTGCCACGGGCGACGACACGCCGTCGATCGACGAGGGCACCGATTTTGGCACGGTGTACGCCGACACCAATTCGGTCTCCCAGACGTTCACCATCTCGAACAACGGCAACGCCCCGTTGCACCTGACGGGCAGCCCGCGGGTGGCGATCGGCGGCGACGATCCGCAGGATTTCAGCGTCACCGCGCAGCCGGCGGCGACCGTGGCCCCTGGCACGACCACCACCTTCACCGTGATGTTCCATGCCACGGCGCCCGGGGTGCGAACGGCGGTGGTGTCGATTGCCAACGATGACGACGACGAGCATCCCTACACCTTTACCGTGGGAGGAGTCGGCGCCGACCCGGGAGAGACATTATTCGTCGAGGACGATTCGGACGACGGTTTCTCGGCCGTTGGCGGCTGGACCAGCAGCGCCAATGCCTCGGCGCAGTCGGGCGAATTCCTATCCGACGCGGCTGGCTCCGGCAGCGACAAGGCCACGTGGAGCTTCGCGGGGCTCGCGCCGGGGACGTATACCGTCTATGCAACCTGGGTGCCGGCGGCCGACCGCGCCACGAACGCGCCGTTCACCGTCGCCGACGGTGCGGTTTCTCAAGTCACCGTGGCCGTCAACCAGCAACAAGCACCCAGCGGCCGGAGCGACGCGGGCCTGGAGTGGACTTCGCTCGAGACGCTCTACGTCACCAGCGGCACGCTGACCGTCAGCCTGGCGAACAACGCCAACGGCCGGGTGATTGCCGACGCCATCGAGTTGGTGCGCGAGGATCTGGCTTCGTTGACGCCGCCCCCCGCGCCGCCGTTCGCGGCGATTGCCCATAACGCGGTGATGGCCCCCGACGTGAATGCCGATTCGATCGTCTCGGCCATGGATGCCTTGATCGTCATCAACCATCTGATGAACTCCGGCGTGTCGACGAGCCAGAGCGCGACGGCGAATGCCTTGACCGCGATGCCCGCGGCCGGCACGTCGTCGCCGGCGTCGAGCGGCCAGACGCGTCCGTACTACATGGACGTCAATGGCGACGGCATCATTTCGCCCATCGACGCGCTGACGGTGATCAACTACCTGCTCCATCCGGCCGCGACCGGCGCAAGCGGGCCCAGCGCCGCTGCCGCGGTCACGCCGACTGCGATGGCGGCCGGCCGACGCGGGCGCGCCATCGCCGGCTGCCGCCGCCAGCGCGCTGGTGCCGCAGGCCGTCGATGCGGCGATGCTCGGTCTGGCCAGTCCGTCACCGGCGGAGACACCGCCTGCCGCGGCAACCCCGTCGACTGTTTCGACCGACCAGCCACCAGCCGTCGCCGCTACCACACAATCGCCGGCGTCGGTCCCCCTGGCTTCGACCGCGCTGAAGCCGACCTCGGCATCGAGCGAGCGCGTCTCGGGAGCAGCCGACGAATCCGAGGAACTTACTGACAGCGTTTGAGGACTATGGTGGCCGTTCGTGCCCGCGCGGGCGCAAGGCGTTGGATGTCGAGGGTTGAGTTCATGCAGAGGCCCGGCTTGTTCAACTCTTGGACGCGCACGCGTCGCCCTCGATCTCGGTCGAAGTGGACATCGCGTTCCTCCGGGCCGCGTATCGGCATCGAGGTGCTCGAGGAGCGTCGGCTGCTTGCGGTTACACCGGGAACCTGGACGAGCGTGAGTAACCCAATCCCCGATACATTCGGCGCCGCAGGTCATGCTGCTGTTGTCGGACGGCACGGTGATGGCGCGGGGAGGCGGCGGCGAATCCAATCTCTGGTACAAACTGACGCCGAATTCGTCGGGCAGCTACAGCGCCGGCAGTTGGTCGACACTGGCCACGTCGGGACTCGAACGACTTTATTCACCGTCGGAGGTCCTGCCCGATGGCCGGGTGTTTCTTCTGGGCGGTGAATACTCAGGACCGAACACGGACGCGACGTTCGACAACACGGGCGAGATTTACGATCCCGTCAGCGATACCTGGACGAACATCACCGACTTTCCCCAGGCCATTTTCGGCGACGACCCGACGGAGATGCTTCCCGACGGCCGCATTCTGGCTGGTTATCTCAGCGGGCCGGAAACGTATATCTACAACCCTGCTACAGACACATGGTCGCAGACCGGCAGCAAGCTGCGCAACGACAGCAGCGATGAGGAAAGCTGGGTCAAGCTGCCAGACGACAGCATCCTGAGCTACGATGTTTTCTCGAGCATCGATGATGCGGTTGGTCACGCACAGCGTTATGTGCCCTCGCAAGGCACCTGGGTCGACGCGGGAACCCCCCCCGATCTGCTGAGCTCGCCGGACGTCGGCTACGAGTTGGGGCCGGCGTTCCTGCTGCCCGACGGCCGTGCGTTTTTCCTTGGTGGCAACGGCAAGACGGCTTTTTACACGCCTGCGACGAACACTTGGGACGCCGGACCCGACATCCCCAATGGCATGACTTGTGCCGACGCGCCCGGGGCGATGTTGCCCAACGGACACGTGCTCTTCGCGGCGTCCCCCATCGGCGGTCTGGATGCGACCGGTACGTACACGTTTCCGCCGCCGACGAATTTCTTCGAGTTCGACCCGATTGCCGACACCTACACGGACGTCACTCCGAGCATCTTCGATCCCAATGCGAACTCCTTCTTGTTCACCATGCTCGTATTGCCCAGCGGCCAGATCATGGTGACCGGCAGCGAGGGTCCGATCGGCATCTATACGCCGGCGGGATCGCCGGAGGATGCCTGGCGGCCGACCATCGACAGCGTTACCGCCAACGGCACCACGTTCACGCTGACGGGCACGCAGCTCAATGGCTTGTCCGAAGGGGCCGCATACGGCGACGACAACGAAATGGCGAGCAACTATCCGATCATCCAACTCCGCGATACGGCAGGTAACATCGCGTACGCCCGCACCTTCAACTGGTCGAGCACCGGCGTGGCCACCGGCGATACACCGGTATCGGTCGACTTTACGCTGCCTGCCAGCTTCACCGGCGGCGAGTATAGCTTGACGGTCATCGCCAACGGCATCGCCTCGGCCGCGGTTCAAATCAACCTCGGATCGTTTTCCATCCCCAGCGTGAGCCAGGACGAGGGCGATAGCGGGCTGACGCCCTTCGTGTTCACCATCACGCAGCCAGCCAGCATCAATGGCGTCACGCTGACCTATGCGACCGCCGATGGGACGGCCCAAGCCGGCAGTGACTACATTCCAACCAGCGGCGAGTTGAGTTTTGCGCCCGGCGAAACGACGAAGCAAATTACGGTCGACGTCATCGGCGACATCACGGCCGAACCCGACGAAACATTTTTCATCGCCCTCAACGACACCCAAACCCCGCAGGTCGGTCCGCAGATCGCGGTCGGCACGATCATCAACGATGACATCAACCTGTCGATCAACGACATCACGATTCTGGAAGGCGACTCCGGCACCAAGAACGCGGTGTTCACGGTCGTGGCCAGCGGCGTGACGTCGAGCAGCACGACCGTCAATTGGCAGACGGTCGACGGCACGGCAGTCGCCGCAAGCGATTACCTGGCCGAAGCCGGCGCGCCTACTTTCCCGCCCGGCGGAGGCACCGCCACCATCACCGTGCCGATCGTCGGCGACACGCTCAACGAGTCGACCGAGACATTCTCGGTCGTGCTTTCGAACGTCAGCAAGGGCCACCTCATCAAGCCAATCGGCGTTGGAACGATCCTCGACAACGACCCGCTGCCCTCGCTCTACGTCAACGACGTGCAGGTCAAGACGACCCAGGCCGGGCAGTTGAACGCGGTGTTCACCGTAGCGCTGGATGCCGTCAGCGGGCAGTTCGCCTACGTCGATTTCGACACCAGCGACGACGGATCGGCCGTGGCGGGCGTCGACTATCAGCCCACCAGCGGGGTGCTGACGTTCGCCCCGGGAGCTCGCCTGCAGACGATCACGGTGCCGGTGATCACCCACGGCGTCTACGCGCCCAACGAGCATTTCTTCGTCAATCTGTTCAGCGGGGTGCATGCCCTGTTGGGCGATGACCAGGGCGCCGGCACGATCATCTTCGCGCCTGCGCCGCCGCCGGAGTTCATCGTCGACGACGGCGATGCCAGCTACAGCCAGACGAATGGTTGGACCACGGAAACCAACCTGCTGGCCTACGGCCTCGACTACGACTACCACGCCGCCGGCAGCGGCGCCGATACGGCAATCTGGAGCTTCGCGGGCATTCCCAAGATCGCCTACCAGGTCTACGCGCGCTGGACCCCGTTCAGCAACCGCGCCACCAACGCGCCGTTCACGATCTTCGACGGCACGACGCCGATCGGCACGGTGGCGGTCAACGAGCAACTCGCGCCCTCGGGCGACCTGGAGAACGGCTACATCTGGCAAAGCCTGGGCACGTTCACTTCGACCACAGGCCAGTTGTCGGTGCGGTTGGGCGACAATGCCAACGGCTACGTGGTAGCCGACGCGGTGCGGATCGTTGGCGGCACGGTGCCCCCGGCAGCCGAGATGGACGTCTCCGAGGCGAGTCGATCGATCACCAGCTCGCTGGCCACGGCGCCCAGTGCGACCAACGGCACCGACTTCGGCTCGGTCGCCGTGGGAATCATCGCGCCGGCCGAAGTGTTTACGATCTCGAACACCGGCAACGTCAATTTGCACTTGAGCGGCTCCCCGCAGGTGACGATCAGCGGGCCGGGCGCCGCCGACTTCAGCGTGATCGCCCAGCCAGCGGCGGTCGTGGCGCCGGGCGGGCAGACCACGTTCCAAGTGGCCTTCCACCCCAGCGCGCTGGGGCTGCGGCAGGCGACCCTCACGATTGCCGACGACGATCCTGATGCGGCGGAATCGCCCTACACCTTCAACATCCAGGGGACCGGCATCCCCAGCGGCCCCATCCAGACCATCCTCGACGATTCGTCCGCCGGCTTTTTTGCCGCGGGCCCCTGGAGCACCAGCACCGATGGAGCAGGCTATGCCGGCGAAGTCAAAAGCGATGCCGCCGGCGCGGGCAGCGACCGGGCGGTGTGGACGTTTACCAACGTGGCAGCCGGCCCCTACATCGTGTTTGCCACCTGGACGGCCTCGGCCAGCAACGCCACGAACGCCCCGTTCTTGGTCACCGACGGCACCGCGGCGCACAGCACGTACTACGTCAACCAGCAGCAGGCGCCCAGCGGTTTCAGCGATGCCGGCTTGCAATGGACGCAGTTGACCACGCTCAACATCACGACCGGCATGTTGACCGTGATGCTGACCAACAACGCCGACGGCAACGTGGTCGCCGATGGCATCGAGCTGGTGCGGGCCGACGTGCCGCTGCCGGTGCAGGCTGCGCCCGGCGTGGCGCACAACGCGGCGTTTGCGCAGGACGTGAACGGCGACGTGCGCGTGTCGACGATCGACGCGCTGATCGTCATCAATCACCTGCTGACCGCCGGGAGCGCGTCGAGCCACCCGGCCGTGGCGAGCCCCTCGTCCAGCACGAGCAACACGTCGAACTATTTCATGGACGTCAACGGCGACGGAATCGTTTCGGCGATCGACGCCTTGCGCGTGATCAACTACTTGATGCACCCGGCGGCCAGCAGTCCGGCCGCTGCGATGCCCTCGGCCGTCGCGAGTCCGGTGGTCACGACGGGTACGGGCGGATCGACCGCTGCCGCGGTCGCACCCACGAGCATGACCTCGGGGGCATTCTCGGCAGTGGCCGTCGATCGGGCGATCGCCGACTATGACAGCTCGACGGCGGTGAGACCCGCCGCAGGCTCGCAACTCGCGGTCGTCGTGTCCACCGAACCCTCGGCCATTAAGACCACCGCGGCGTCGACGAGCGCAGGCCCCCTCGCAGCCGTCACGGAGCCTGCAGCCGTCACGTCGAGTGACCGCTGCAGCGACACCGCAGACGAGGCCAGCGACCCGTTTGATTCGCTTCACGACTAATCGGCGACAGGTGGGCGAACGCAAGGCGGCCGCGGCGGTGTCCTTGCCTGCGGATTGGCCGCCAAAGGCCGCGAGGCACCGCTCGAGCCACGACTCGCCGCTTTCCGAGGGCCGAAGAGTTCGGTACGCTGGATGGTTTGCGATGCCGGTCACTGTGGGCCGGGCAGGCCCGCGAAGTCTCCCTTGACGAATTAATGCGCATGTCGACCACGGTCCGTTTTCCTGCTTTGCGAACTGCGATTGCCGGCGTGAGCGTTGCCGAGTTGGCACGCCAGTTCGGCACGCCCACTTACGTCTACGACGCGGCCAAGATCAACGAGCGGGTCGACGACCTGCGGGCTTTTGACTTCGTGCGCTATGCCCAGAAGGCATGTTCGAACCTGGCGATCTTAGACTTGGTTCGACGCAAGGGGGTGCTCGTCGATGCGGTGAGCGCGGGCGAGATTCGCCGGGCCTTGGCCGCCGGTTATGCGGCCGCGGGCGATCCGCCGCCGATCGTCTATACGGCCGACATTTTCGACCGCGAGGCGCTCGATCTGGTCGTCGAGCTTGGCATCCACGTCAATTGCGGCTCGCCCGACATGATCGAGCAGTTGGGCCGCGTGGCGCCGGGCCGCGAGATCACGCTGCGGCTCAATCCCGGCTTCGGCCACGGCCACAGCCAGAAGACCAACACCGGCGGTGAGCAATCGAAGCACGGCATCTGGCACGCCGGGCTCGACGAATGCCTGCGAATGGCCGACCACCAGGGCCTGGCGGTCACCGGCCTGCACATGCACATCGGCTCGGGCACCGACCTGGAGCATTTGGCGCAGGTCTGCGGGGCCCTCGAACAATCGGCCCGCGAGGTCGGCCGGCAGTTGACGTCGATCAGCGCCGGCGGCGGGCTGCCGATTCCTTACCGCGAGGACGAAGGCTACGTCGACCTCGATGCGTACTTCAAGCTGTGGGACGCCACGCGCAAGCGGCTGGAAGACGCGTTTGGCCATCGCGTGCGACTGGAGATCGAGCCGGGCCGCTACCTGGTTGCCGAAAGCGGCTACCTGGTGACGCAAATCTGCGCCATCAAGCGCATGGGCAACAACACGTTTTACCTGGTCGACGCGGGCTTCAACAATCTCGCCCGGCCGATCCTTTACGGGGCTTATCACCCGATGTCGATCGTGCCGAGCGGTTCGCTGGGGACCCAGCGGCCGCTGGTGCCGGTGGTGGTGGGAGGCCCGCTGTGCGAATCGGGCGACATCTTCACGCAAGAGGCCGGCGGCTACGTGCGGGCCCGGTCGCTGCCGGCTGCCGAGGTCGGCGAATACCTGGTGATCGAATGTGCGGGGGCCTACGGGTTCGTGATGGGCTCGAACTACAACAGCAAGCCGCTGGCGGCCGAAGTGCTGGTGCGCGAGGGGCAGCCCTACCTGGTGCGGCGGCGGCAGACGTTCGACGACCTCGTCGCCGGCGAATCGATTCCCGAGTGAGAGGGCCGGCGGCCGTGGCGACCCGGCAACCGAGCGGGGAGGGGGACCACCCCTTTTGGCTCAGCGACCGTCTGTCGAAGGTGCCCGTCCGCGGGACGGTACCGTCTGGTTGGCCGGCCGTTTGACTCTCCCAAATGACGGGCCAGGCCGAGAATCTGGGGGCCGGCAGGCGATTCGGCCGCACGTAGCGGTTGGCCAGCTGCCGATTTCTTTCTATGATTGAGTGACCGTAAGCACCGACCGTGCCGCACCTTCGCTGAGGACTGCCATGGCCAAACAAGGCCCCCGCAAAAAGCTGCCCAAAGAGCTGGCCGTCATCAATGCCGACAACTGCACCGGCTGCGAGGCCTGCCTGGAAGTTTGCCCCGTCGATTGCATCGTCAAGATCCAGCAGTACGACCAGTTCGAGAATTTGCAAAGCTGGTGCCAGATCGACCTGGAGCGGTGCGTGGGCTGCGAAGTGTGCGTCCACATTCCCGGCAAGAAGACGAACCCCTACGAGCTGACGGTCTGCCCTTGGGATGCCATCGAGATGATCGAGACCGAGCAGGTCGCTCAGGTCGTGGCGCAGATCGGCGGCCCGCCGGAATACATCTACGAGAACTGGGACCGGCTGGTCGGCACGGCCCAGCACCTGGCCGAGTTGAAGGCCAGCAGTTGATGCTTTGATCCTCGGGCTGGTGCCGTTTGCGCGATCTCAGCCGTTGGCCGATAGCTGGGCCAGGGCGGCGTGCATGTTCTCGAGGCTCTCGCGCGCCAGCCGCTCGACGCCCGGCGAATAGTCGAACACTTCGACCGACACCCAGCCGCGGTAGTCGATCTCGCCCAAGGCGGCAAAGATCGGCACGAAGTCGAGTTCGCCGAAGCCGGGCCCCTGCTTGTTCGGGTCGTTGGCATGAAAGTGGGCCAAGAGCCCCCGGTACTGGCGGATCAATTCGGGGATCGACACCGCTTCGCTCGACATCGCCTTGCAGTCGAGAATCAGCCGGCAGTTGGGATGGCCCACGTCGCCGATCAGCCGGGCTGCGTCCGCGGCCGTATTGAGAAAATTGCCCTCGGCCGGCGCCAGCGGCTCCATGCACAACGTGACGCCGGTCTCTTCCAGCACGCCGAGGCAGGAGCGCCACCACGTCGATCGCGTAGCCAAAAGCTTCGTCGTATGACACGCCGGTCATCACGTTGCGCTGCTGCGGCGAACCCAAAATCATCCGCGAGCCGCCCAGGTCGCGGCACAGCCGGGCCAGCTCCTGCATGTACTCGGCCGTCCGCCGCCGCACGCCCGCCTCGGGACTCGTCAGGTGAAAACCGCTCGTCTTGGCCAGCAGCCAGTGCAACCCGACGACTTCCAGGCCCGCGGCCTCGGCCTGGCGGCGCACGGCGTCGCGCTGGGCCGCGGTGATCAGCCGGGCATCGGGATTGAGCGTGAACGGGGCAATTTCAATGCCGGTGTAGCCGCACTCCGCGGCAAAGGCACAGGCCCGATCGAAAGGCCAATCGAGAAACGTTTCGTTGCAGATGGCGAACTTCATGAGATTTCGTCGAACAGGCCGGATGCTCTTTCCGTTTTTCGTCGCCGCTTGCCGGACTTCACGTCGGCCAGTCGTCGGCCATTGGCGGTAGCCGGCGCACTGACCAGCGGCTCGGCGGCGCCGTCGAGCGGCTCGCCTGCCTTGATCTTTGCCAGCCGGTCTTCGACTTGCCGGGCATACTGTGGCGACAGCTCGAAACCGAGATAGCGGCGGCCGAGCTTTTTGGCCACGGCCAGCGTCGTGCCGCTGCCGGCGAACGGATCGAGCACCAGTTCGCCCGGGTTGCTGCAAGCGCGGATGATCCGCCCCAGCAGTTGTTCGGGCATCTGGCAGCCGTGCCAGCCGGCCCGCTCCTTGAAGGTGCCGCAGACGCGGGGGAAGTACCAGGTGTCTTCCTCGGCCGAGAAACCGTCGGGCAGATCCTGCGGCCGCAGAATCCACGTGTCGTCGGGCAGCCGCCCCACCGGGTTGGCCCGGCGATCGCCATAGACCAGTTGCCGGGCCGAGGGCACGCGAATCGCCTCCGCGTTGAACGTGAACTTGTCCGGGTCTTTGACCATGTGGAACAGGTGGGCATGCGAGCGGCTGAACTTCGTCTTGCAATTGACGCCGAACGTGTAATACCAGACCACCCAACTGCGGCAGACGAGCTTGTGCTCGCGCTGCAGCATCACCTTCAACTCGGCGGCGTATTCGTCGCCGATGGCCAGCCAGAAGGTGCCATCGGGCTTGAGCACGCGGACGATCTCGCCCGTCCAATCGCGGCTCCAGGCCAGGTAGTTCTCGCTTTCCAGCTTGTCGCGGTAGACGTCGTAGTCGTAGCCGATATTGAACGGGGGATCGGCAAATGCCAGGTCGACGCTGGCATCGTCCAACCGCTTCAAGCCCGCGATGCAATCCTCGTTGCGGACCGCGTCGAACTTGCGTGGCATGGTCGTATCCTTCGTTGGAGTTAGCCCTGTGCGTCCGTTCAAAACGGCAATGGTAGCAGGTTGGGCAGGCGACTTGAAGGATGTACCCAATTGGAGCACTTTGAGAGCCCTACGCCGGCCTCACCTCACTCGATCTCGATCACCCGGGCGATGTCCGGGTGACCGTAGTCGGCACCTGCGGTGCGGACGTGGACGTTGGGCAAGGGCCAACATTGGCCGGCACCGTGGGTGTGACCGCAAAGCACGGTCAGCCGCTTGCCGGGACGGGCGGCCATCGCTTCGAGGATCGCCTGGCCGACGGCCTGGCAGGTGAAGTGCGGCAGCCAGGCATCATTGGAAATCTGGCCTTCGTGCCAACAGGCTTCGCGCCACGGGGGCACGTGCGTCAGCAGGTAGCCCTCGTCGAAGCGTTCGAACAACAAGGGAAGCACGCGGCGCATGTGCTCGGCCGCTTCGTCGCCCAAGGCCTTGAGCACTTCCCAGCGGCGGCGCTTGTCGAGCCCGGCAAACTCGGCGATCAGCCGCCAATCCTGCATCACGACCAGCGACCGTGCATAATCGCCCAGCCGGCCGTCGGCCCAGCCATCGTCGCCCACCAATCCCACGCCCTCGCCCAGCGGCTCCACGTCGAGCGCGCTCAAATAGAACAGCCCCGGCGTGCGGGAACACAAGTCGACCACGCGGCGGCGGGTTTCCGTGATCGAGCCGCGATAGAAATCGTGGTTGCCCAGCACGAAGTAGATCGGCGCGGGGTCGAGGGCCCGGCGGATCTGCTCAAGGTAGTCGCAGACGTCGTGCGACTCGCCGATGTCGCCGCTGACGAGCACGGCATCGGGGTGCTCCGCGGCGACGCGCGCGAGAAAATCGTCGACTTCGCTGGCGCAAAAAGTTGAGATGGATGTCGGCCAGCCAGACGATGCGCTTCATCAGTTCGCCGTGCCTGTGGATGGTCCGATGCAGTACAGGGCGCGCCGCCCGCGGATGAACAAGTGGCGTCCGGCGACGGCCGGCGAGGCCAGCGTGCCCTCGTCGAGCTGATTTTCGGCGAGCTTTTCGCCACGCGGGTCGGCGGCCAGCACGGTGCACAGCCCGTCGGTGTTGAGAAAGTAGATGCGTCCCTCGGCCGCCAGCGGCGAAGCTTTGTAATTGCCGCGCAGCCGGTGCCGAGCGATCGAACGGCCCCGCAGGGCGTCGTAGACGTGGACGATGCCGTCGTCGGTGACCGTGAACAGCAGGTCGTGCCACAGCACCGGGCAGGGAGTGTCGGGCGTGCCCTGCTCCTGCTTCCACACGATGTCGCTGGCGGGCCGCTCGCCGCCGCTGCCCGGGCGGATCGCCAGCAAGGCGCCGCGCATGCCGCGGGTGACGTAGATCATGCCGTTGTCGACGGTCGGCCCGGTGACGGTCCGTCCGCCGACCAGGCCCGGCAGATACCAAAGCTGCTTGCCGGTCGTGGGGTCGTAGGCGTCGAGCTGGTTGCCGCCCATCACGACCAGCTGCGGGCCTTCCGCGGCGTCGTAGAGCACGGGCGTGGTGTAGGCGTCGCACTCTTCGGCCTTGGCGCCGGTCATGCGCTCCGACTTCCAGACTTCCTTGCCGCTGCGCAGGTCGTGGGCGACGAGGTAGCTCATGACCGGCTTGCCGCCGAGGTCGGCCAGCGAGTCTTGCATGTTCACGGAGATCACTAGCCCGTGGTAGAGCACCGGGCTGTTGGCGTGGCCCCACCAGATGGTGTAGGTGCCGTATTCGTCTTGCAGGTTTCGCCGCCATTGGAGCTGGCCGGCATAGTCGTAGACGGCCAGATCGCCGTTGCCGAAGTGGACGACGACAAACTCGCCGTCGGCCACCGGCGAGGGGCTGGCCAGGTTGTGAAGCTGGTGGAATTTCTGTTTCTCGCGTTTGGGGCCGGTGCGCGGCGTGGCAGCTTCGCCAACTTTTTGCGTCCATTCGATCTGGCCGGAAAGTCGGTTCAGCTTGAGTACCAACAGGTCGTCGCCGTGTTGGGTGGTGACGAACACGGCATCGCCCCAGACGGCCGGCGTGCTGGTGCCCCACTCGGGCAGCGGGGTCTTCCAGGCGATGCCCAACTGTTCGTTCCAAGTGACGGGCAGGCCCGTCTCGTCGCTAGTGCTGTTGCCGCGGGGGCCGCGCCATTGGGGCCAGTTTTCGGCGGCGGCCGAGCACGCGAGCGCCAGGGTAAGCGCGACTGCCACGGCGAGCGGCAGGATCGATTGTCGGGCAGGGGGGGCAAGCATTGGGGCGGGTCTCCGGGGGGGCGCTGCCGGGGGGCTCTCTGATAGTTTACCGGGCCACGGCGGCGGACCAAAGGGATGCAGGTCGTACCGTTGCGGCTGAGGCTGGGACGCGGCGGCGGTCAGATTCATCGCACCGCCAGCGGCTTGCTCAGGCCAGCACGACCTTGTGGCTCTTGCCGGCCACTTCGCGGACGTAGCGGGGCACGGCGTAGCCGCTCAGGCGGCGCCGCAGCTGGCGAACGAGGGCGCGGCCCCGCGCGGGGTCGACCTCGAAGTGCGCGGCTCCTGTCACCGGATCGAGCTGGTGCAGGTAATAGGGCATCACGCGCAGCTCGACCAGCCGTTGGCTGAGCGCCGCCAGGGCCTCGACGCTGTCGTTCACCCCGGCCAGGAGCACCGACTGGTTCAGCAGCGGAATGCCTCCGTCGACCAGGCGCCCGACCGCCACGGCGGTGGCGGCGTCGAGCTCCTGGGCATGATTGGCGTGGACGACCACGATCGGCGTCAAGCGCGTGCGCGCAGCAGCGTCACGAGGTCGGAGGTAACCCGCTCGTGGATGACGATCGGCAGCCGCGTGTGCATCCGCAGGCGGGCGACGTGCGGGATTTCGGCCAAGCGGGCGACGAGCTCGGCCAGCCGAGCGTCGGCAAGCGTCAGCGGGTCGCCGCCGCTGAGAATCACCTCGCGGATCGAGCGGTCCGCGGCGAGATAGTCGAGGGCCGGCTGCCAGTCGCGAGTGCCTGGCTGGTCGTCGGAATAGGGGAAGTGCCGGCGGAAACAGTAACGGCAATGGATCGCGCACACGCCGGTGGTGATGATCAGCGCCCGGCCGCGGTATTTGTGCAACAGTCGAGGCCGGCGGCGGGCCGCGCGATCGCCGACCGGATCGGCGGTGAAGCCGGGAGCGTCGGCCAATTCAACATCGAGCGGCAGCACTTGCCGCAACAGCGGGTCGGCCGGATCGCCGCAGCGCATGCGAGCGATGAAACCGCGCGGGGCGAATAGCGGAAAGTCGACGGCGGCCCGGGCCGCTCGTTCGGCGACTTCTTCCGGCAGTCCGACCAGCCGGCACAGCTCGGCCGGATCGCGAACCGCATCCTTGAAGGCCTCCTGCCATGAGCCGTAGGCCGGCGGCGAGGGGGTCGCCAGGGGCGAAGACGAATTGACCGCGAGCGGTACAATGCTCATGCTATTGGGCTGTCTCAAGCGGGCTCGATCCTCGACCAACGGAGCCGGTTTGTCGCCCCGCGGCATGACGCACCGCACCATCCGGGGGGCCGGCACCGGCCTGCGGCACGGAAAACGCCTCAACCGCCGGGCAACCGGAACTTCCGCAGGCTCGGTAGTACGCCGTCGCGGGCCGCCGCGGTGGGTCGAATCCTCAGCATAACGCCAACCAGACCGGAAACGAAGCAGGGAACCAACCACGTGGGCAGCTATAGCACCAGCGATTTCAAGAAGGGCCTGAAGGTGCAGATCGACGGCGATCCGTACCTGATGATCGAGTGCAACTTCGTCAAGCCCGGCAAGGGCAACGCGCTCTACAAGTGCAAGCTTCGCAACCTGATCCGAGGCACGGTGCTGGACCGCACGTTGAAGGGGGGCGATACGCTCGAGTCGGCCGACGTCACCGAAATCCAGGCCCAGTTTCTCTATCGCCAACAAGACAATTTCGTGTTCATGGAAAACACGACCTACGAGCAATACGAGCTGACCAAAGACCAGGTTGACGACGCCTGGAAATACCTGAAGGAGGGCATGATCTGCTCGATGGTATTGTTCAACAATCAGCCCATCTCGGTCTCCCCGCCCAACCACGTGGTGCTCAAGATCGAATACTGCGAGCCCTCGATCAAAGGCAACACGGCCACGAACCTCACCAAGCCCGTGACGCTCGAAACCGGCGCCGAGGTCATCTGCCCGGCCTTCGTCGGCATCGGCGACATGATCAAGGTCGACACCCGCAGCGGCGAGTACCTGGAACGGTCCAAGGGCTGACGTCGGGTGGGCTTCCCAAACCAGGCGTTTCGCCCCGTGGACCCCCCGACAACCGATCCCGATTTCCGGCCCACGGCCCCGTGGGAAAACCTGCGGCTGCGGGCCGAACTGCTGGCCAAGACCCGGGCGTTCTTCGCTGGTCGCGGCTTTCTGGAGGTCGAAACGCCGCTGTTGTCGGCCGACGTGGTGGTCGACCGGCACCTCGATCCGCTGGCCGTCACGCTGCCCGACGACCCAAGACGGCCCGAGGCGGGCCGCCGGCTGTGGCTGCAGACCTCGCCCGAGTTCGCCATGAAGCGGCTGCTGGCCGCAGGCGCGATGGACATCTACCAGATCACCCGGGCATTTCGCGCGGGCGAAATCGGCCGGCTCCACAATCCCGAGTTCACGATCGTCGAGTGGTATCGCGCGGGCGAGGCGATGCACGAGGGCATCGAACTGCTCTCCGAGCTGGCCGACGCGTTGCTGGCGCTGGGCGCGGCCGAACGGATCAGCTATCGCGAGGCTTTCGAGCGCCACGCCGGCATCGATCCGCACCGCGCGACGCCAGCGGAACTAGCCGCGCTGGCAACCGCCCGCGGACTGGCGCCGTCGGAGGGCCTGGCCCGCGGCGACCGTGACGAGTGGCTGAATCTGCTGTTGGCCGAGCTGGTCGAACCGCACTTGGGCGTGTCCCGTCCGGCGATCCTCTACGACTATCCGGCCAGCCAGGCGGCCTTGGCCGAGACGGCGGGCGATCCGCCCGTCGCCAAGCGCTTCGAGCTCTATGTCCGCGGCGTGGAGCTGGCCAACGGCTACCAGGAGTTGCTCGACGGCGAAATACTGCGAAGGCGAAACCACGCGGCCAACGCCGCCCGCGCGGCCGAAGGCAAGCCGCCCTTGCCCGAAGAGAGCCGCTTGCTAGCGGCGATGGAGCACGGCCTGCCGGCTTGCACGGGCGTAGCCCTGGGCTTCGACCGGTTGGTGATGCTGGCTGCCGGCGCCAGCAGCCTGGCGGAAGTGCTCGCGTTTCCGATCGAGCGGGCCTGAGACATCTTTGGACGCTTGCCGGCGTCGTGCAGCCCCCACCAACGGAGGAAACGCTCACGGCCCGTCGATTGAGGGCTGTTGGGGAATTCAACGGTAACTCATCATCCGCTCACAATCGCAAGATAGCATGCACCCTGTCGGCGGCGGCTAACCGGCCGCGCCTGTCCAGTGGCCCTCACGATTTGGAGGACCGAGCCATGCTGCTGCTCTCTCGCAAACGGGGCGAGTCGATCGTCATCGACGGCAACATCGTCGTGACGATCATCGCCGTCGATCGCAACCGCGTGCAGGTTGGAATTCGAGCGCCCGCGGCGGTGCCCATCCTGCGCCAGGAAATCATCGACCGCCAGGCGGCCCAAGAGGAAGCCGAGTCGCTCGATCGTCTCGAGCCGGTACACGCGGCCTGATCGCGCGATCCATGTTGCGTGGTTTTCGCCCGGTGTACCCCCGCGGCCCGGTGTGCCCCTGGCTCTTGCCAGTGCGGCGACGCCGGTGAGTATTCTCGCGCACTGGCAAAGCCAGTGGCACCCGATTCAGATCGATTGCGCTGCTCCGCGGATTGCGCCGCGACCGTCACTCGCAGCGCGAGCGATGAAAGTGGACGTGCCGCCAGCGGCCTTGCTGCTTTTGCCAGACTGCGCGTTTCTTCGTACTGCGAGGTCGTCGGCCCGCTGGCCGAGCCGGCTGACTGGATCAGCCGCACGTACGTCACCACGGCCACGTCGCCCATCACGCGCACCGCCGGCGAGGCCATCGTCGTATGGCGCGGGCCCGCGGCGGGGGCCAGGTCGAAGTAGAAGCGGTGGAACGCCATACCTTCGATCCGATGGCCGCGCCCCTCGGGTTCGAAAGCGCTGAGCGTCGGATCGCACAGCTCCTCGTAGGTCGCCCAATCGGCCCCGGCAATGCTTTCGAGCAGGCGCTCAGTGAGCCGCAGCAGTTCGTCGCGCTCGGCGTCGGCCTTCGTCGGACTCATGACAGCAATCCCAACGCCCGCAACTTTTCGCGGCACTCGTCGCGTTCGCGGCAGCGCTTCAAATCGGCCCACGAGGGATCCTGCACGGCCAGAAAATCGTCTTCGCTAGCCCGCGAACGCCCGGCGGCGGCCAGATGCTCGGCGAGCCGGGCGATCAATTGCCGGTCGAGCCGCGAGAGGAACATCGCTTCCAGCCGGTAATCGACGAACGCCTCCCAGACCAGCGGGAACAGCGGCTCGACGATCTGCTGGCCGATCGTGGTGGCGTATTGGCGAATCTCCTCCTGTGCGTGGCTGTCCATCCGCAGCGCCAGAAAATGCAGCAAGTTGTGCAGGTCGACTTTCCAGTAGGCCTCGGTGTAGGTCGACAGCGGCAGGTCCTTGCGGGCTTGCTCGCGAGCCACGCCCAGGGCGATCCGCTGTTCGTAGAGGGTGCGGGCCTGCTGGTGGAACTCGGCCTCGGTCGCGGTCAGCGATTGGCCGGTTTGGGCATCCAGCGGCGTGCCGCTTCCCTGGCGATTCTCGGCGGCTTGGGTTCGCCAGGCGTCGGCGGGCGTCTCTTGCATGGCGTCGATGGCCAGCGAGTAGCGCGTGCTGTATTCGTTGACGTTGGCCGTGCGGTGGCGGATCCACTGTCGCCAGCAATCCATCGGCACGCGGACCAACAGCTTCAGTTCGGCCATCTCGAAGGGGGTCGTGTGCCGATGGCGCATCAGGTAGCGAATCAGCCCCCGGTCGTCCGACACGCGGCGCGTGCCCTCGCCGTAGCTGACGCGGGCGGCTTGCACGACCGCCTGGTCGTCGCCCATCGCGTCGACCAGGGCCACGAAGCCATCGTCGAGCACGGGAAACTTTTTCCAGCGGAGTTCGGCGAGTTGTTCGGCGTTGGTGGCCATCCGCTTCAGCGTCACTTTTTTGCCAGCAGTTCTTCGACCAGCCTGGCCACCAGGGCCGGATTGTCGGACTTCACCAGATGCGCGATGCGGTCGGGGGGCACTTTCAGCTTTTCCAGCGCGGAGGCGATGCTCTTCCACTGCTTTTCGCGCTTTTTGCCCTCGGCCAGGTACAGCTCGGTGACCAGCTCGCCCAAGCGCTGCAGGGCGATGGCCTCGCGGTTATCGTAATAGTTCTTGATGACCTTCTGCTGGTATTTCGATCGCTCGGCCAAGGGAAATCTCCGAGTGGTTTGTGCTCTCGAAAAGTCGCGTCGCCCGCGCGGCCCGTGGTCGTGATCTTCTCCGAATCGAGCCGCTTTGGCAACCGGCGGCCAGCGGCTTGCCTAGACGGCCTGCCTTAGGCGTCAACGGGGCGTTGCCAGCTTCGTGCGCTGGCCGAGGGCACCCCCTTTCCGCCTTCCACCACGGGGCGGGTCCGCCTACCATCTGGACCCCATGACGACCGACGACGGGCGGCGAAACCTGGTGAGCGGATTCTGGGCCACGAGCCTGGCGACGCTGGGCAGCCGCGCGCTGGGTCTGGCGCGCGACATTGCCACGGCGGCCCTGTTGGGCCTGGGCGAGGGGGGCGTGATGGACGCGCTGGTCGTGGCCTTCCGCGCGCCCAACCTGCTGCGGCGCACCTTCGGCGAAGGGGCGCTGGCCGCCAGCTTCATCCCCGTGTTCAGCGCCGAGCAGCAGCGCGACGCGCGACGCGCCTGGCAACTGCTCAGCGTGCTGGCCACCTGGCTGGCCGTCGTGCTGGTGCTCGTCTCGCTGGCGGGAGTCGCAGTCTGCGGGGCCGTCTGGTGGCTGGCCGACCGCGACGGCCCTGGGGCCAGGCTGGCGGGGCTTACGGCGGTGCTATTGCCTTACATGGTGCTCATCTGCCTGGCGGCACAAGCCGCGGCGGCATTGCAGGCGCTGTCGCGGTTTCGGGTGGCGGCGGCTTCGACGTCGCTGCTGAACGTCTGCTGGCTGGCGGCCGTGTGGTTCGTGGCGCCATGGTTCGCCGGCGACAAGCTGACGCAGGCCTATGTCATCTCGGCGGCGATCGTCGCCTCGGGTGTGTTGCAACTGGCCGTGCTGCTGCGGGCACTGCGGCGATTGGGCTTCCGCTTCGAATACGACTGGGCCGCCAGCCGCGAGGCCTTTTGGCGGGTCGGCCGCTCGCTGGGGCCGATCGCCCTGGCAATGGCCGTCACGCAGCTCAATACGCTCGTCGACAGCCTCATCGCCTGGGGCCTGGCGGCCGAGCCCGGCGGCAGCGGCACGATCGGCTGGCTTGGACACGCCGTCGGCTACCCGATGCAAGCCGGCGCGGCCGCGGCGATCTATTACGGCGAACGCTTCTATCAATTGCCCGTCGGCATGTTGGGGCTGGCCGTGGCCACGGTCATTTACCCGGCCCTCAGCCGGCACGCCGCCCGCGGCGAGCAGCAGCGCCTGGCAGGCGAACTGGCGCTGGGGCTGCGGCTGGTGACGTTTCTGGCCCTGCCGGCCGGCGTGGGCATGCTGCTGCTGGCCGGGCCGCTGGCCAGCGTGCTATTCGAGCACGGGGCGTTCACCGCCGAGGATGCCCGCCGTGCGGCCGCGACGATTGCCTGTTATGCCAGCGGCGTGTGGGCCTTTTCGGCGATTCCGCTGCTGGTGCGCGGTTTTTACGCCCAAGGCAACCGCACGACGCCGTTGCGTTTGGGCCTGCTGGCCCTGGTTGTCAACGTGGCCCTCGACCTGCTGTTGGTGTGGCCGCTGGCCGAACGGGGGCTGGCGTTGGCCACGTCGATCGCGGCCGGGGTCCAGGCGATCACTCTGGCCCTCTTATCGTGGCGTAGGTTGCGCGGGCCGGCCTGGCGGCCGCTGGCATCGAGCTTCGCCAGAGCCGCCGCGGCGGTGCTGGTTATGGCGCTGGCGGTGCTCATCGTCCGGCAGCTCGTGCCGATCGACTCCGAGTCGGCGCGGTGGGAGGAAGCCCTGTGGTTGGCGCTGGCGATCGTCGCGGGCGCTGGCGTCTATCTGGCAGCGGCCTGGACGCTGGGCATGGAAGAGCCGCGGATGCTGCTGGGCCGCGAGATGGAGTCCAGCGCGGTGCCGAAGTCTAAGCTCTCGACCGCGGCCCGCGCAGTCGCCAGGCGGCGGAAGCCCCCGTCAGGCGATGATTTCGCGGATGGGCTCGCCGAAGTCGATGGCCAGCCGCTTGCGGCCGGGCACTTCCAAGCGGCGGGCTTCGAGGCCCAACTGGTGCAACACCGTGGCGTGCACGTCAGTGACGTAGTGGCGGTTCTCGATGGCGTGAAAGCCCAGGGCGTCGGTCGAGCCGTGGGCGATGCCCCCTTTCAAGCCGCCGCCGGCCATCACGACCGAGAAAGCAAAGGGGTGATGGTCGCGGCCGTCGCTCCCCTGCGTGCCGGGCGTGCGGCCAAACTCGGTGCCGACCACGACCAGCGTTTCGTCGAGCAATCCGCGCTGCTTGAGGTCTTTGATCAAGGCCGCGATCGGGCGATCGACCTGGCCGCAGTGCTTGCCGTGATTGGCCTTCAACCCGCCGTGGGCGTCCCACGCGCCGGCGCCGCCGTTGCTGCCGTGAAAGATCTGCACGAAGCGGACGCCCCGCTCGACCAGCCGTCGGGCCACCAGGCATTGGCGGCCGAACGTCTCGGTCTCTTTCTTGTCGAGCCCATACAGCGCGCGGGCCGCCGGTGTTTCCACCTCGCAGTCGACAACTTCGGGCACGGCGGCCTGCATGCGAAAGGCCAGCTCGTACGAGCGGATGCGGGCCAGCAGGGCGGGGTCGTCCGGATACTCGACGGCCGTCAGGCGATTCAGCCGATCGACCAGTGCGAACTCGGCTTGCTGCTCCTCGCGAAACACGTCGCGGCCGGGCGTGGCAAAAGGAAGCGGATCCTTGGGGTCGACGCCCAACTGTACGCCGCTGTGCTCGGGCCCCAGGTAGTTGGCGCCGTGCGCGCCGATGCCGCCACAGCAGTCGGCAATTGGCGTGCCCAGCACGACGAACCGCGGCAGGTTTTCGTTGATCGATCCCAGGCCATAGTGGACCCACGAGCCGATCGTGGGGAACTGGCCTTCGAGCACGTGGCGGCCGGTGTGAAACTGAAGCTGCGCGCCGTGGTTGTTGTCGGTGGTCCACATCGAGCGGACGATCGCCAGGTCGTCGGCACAGCCGGCCAGCTCGGGCCACCAGTCGCTGATCTCCAGCCCGCTGGCGCCATGCTTCTGAAAGCCGACTTGCGTGGGAAACAGCTTGTGGCGGATGTGGCCATTGGCATCGTCGGGTACGACGATCCGCAGGTTCTCCTTGACGAACGACGCGGCGAGCACGTCGCGGTGCGGCGTGTTGCCGATCTCCTGGCCGGCGAACTCGGTCAGTGCCGGCTTGGGGTCGAAGCTTTCCAGGTGGCTCATACCGCCGACGAGGAAGATCCAGATCACGCTCTTGGCGCGCGGGCGAATGTGCGGGATGCCTGCGGCGAGGCCGGCCGGCTCGGCGGCCGCGGCGCGGCTGATGCCGTCGCGCGCGAGCATTTCGCCCAGCGCCAGGCCGGCGAAGCCCATGCCCACGTCGGCCAGGAAGGCCCGGCGGTGGGGACGCGGCGCGGCGTGTGATCGTCTCGATGCCATGAGTTGGAACGTCACCAGTTGCAGTCGGGCAATTTTGACGTTGTGTGCCACTGGCTTTGCCAGTGCCGGCCAAACGCGAATGTTGCTTCGCACTGGCAAAGCCAGTGGCACACGCGCAAAGGATTAACTCTTCAAATGGGTCGCCTAGCGCACCGTGACGAAGTCGTTGTGGTTGAACAGCACGTGGATCAGGTTCTCGCGGGCCCGCTGGAGCGGGTCGCCCGCGGGCTTGACGCTATTCTCCTCGCCGGCGGTGAAGGACGCCAGGCTTGCCGGTTCAGCGAGCCGCCGGGTCTGCTCGGTAAGAAACTCGACACAGGCCGATCGCTCCGCCTCGCTGGGTGGGCGGCACAAAATCCGCTCGAACACGGCGGCTACGTAGGCCGCCTGGCCCTCGGGTGTCGCCGGCGCGTCGAGTTCGCCTGCCAGGGCCGTGGCCAGCCGCCGCGACTCGGCCAGGACGAGCGAACTGTTGACCATGGCCAGCGCCTGCTGCGGTACGACCGTTTCGCTGCGGCGGTAGCAGTCGGTGACGTTCGCACGGTCGAACATATCGAGGAACGTCACCTTCTTTTCCTTGCTCGAGCGGAAATAGAGACTGCGCCGCGGCAGGGTCAGCCCCAGCTTGGGATCGAGATCGGGCCCGGCCATCGCCAGGTCGAGCCCCCCGGTCACGCGCAGCGCGCTGTCGCGGACGACTTCGGCTTCCATCCGCCGCGCGTTCTGCCGCCAGAGATTGAGGTTTTCCGGATCGCGCGCTTTGTCAGCCTCGTGGCTGAAAGACGAAGCCAGGCGATACGCCGCGCTGGTGACGATCAAGCGGTGCAGCGGCTTGGTGCGCCAGTCGCCGTCCATCAGCTCGACGGCCAGCCAGTCAAGCAGTTGCCGGTGCGTGGGCGGCTTGCCGTTGATGCCGAAGTCGAACACGGTCGGCACCAAGGGCGCGCCGAAGTGGCGCATCCAAATGTGATTGACGGCCACCCGCGCGGTCAGCGGGTTGTTCTTCGAGGCAATCCAACGGGCCAGCGCCGCGCGGCGTCCGGTGCTGGATGCCGGGTAGACGTCGCTGAAGCGCTGGTAGGTTTCGCTCGACTGGCCGAGCGCCGCTTGGGCCGACTCGTGCGTCTTACGGGCGGCTTCGAGTTTCTTTTCGACGTCAGCGACCTTCTTCTTCGCGGCCTCGTCGCCGGAGGCCTTTGCCAGCTCGAGATCGCGCTCGATACGCGCCACGTCGCGCTTGCGCGCTGGGCGGCGGCCACGTGTTCGGCGCGGCTGGCCTCGTGGGCCAGTTCGCGGGCGTCCGGCCGCGGCGGTGTGGCAAACGCCGCATTGTCGGCAGCGATTTTCGCCCGCACTTCGACCAGCGCGGCGGCGCCGGCGAGCACGTCGAGCTCGGCCAAGCCGGCGGCTCGCTCGGCCTCGGCCACGGCGGCGCTGGCCGCCTCCTTGGCTTCGGCGGCCGCTTCGGATAGCTTCTTGCGTGCTTCGGCAAGCTTCACGGCGGCTTCAGAAATCGCCCGCTCGCTGCGATCGACTTCGGCCCGCGCCGCCGCGAGCGTCTCTTGTTGCACGAAAGGCCGCAGCCCGGGATAGCGGACGGTCGGGGGCAACATAACGGGCTCGATCTGCAGCTCGTCGCCGCCCAGCACGCGCGGCACGGCCGGCAGCAGCGGATGCTCCTTGTCGGGCGCCGCTTCATTGCCGCGAACGAACAGATAAGTGGGGGCATCGGCCTTGGCGTCGAACACCCGGGCCAGGCCGTCGAGCTTCGTGTCGCTCTGGCCGGGCAGGCGATCGGCCCGCACGTCGTGCGGCTCGAACAAGGCCCGGAACTGGTAGTACTCCTGCTGCGAGATCGGATCGTACATGTGATCGTGGCAGCGGGCGCAGTTGAGCGTGATGCCCAGGAATGCCTTGGAGGTGTGCTCGACCGTGGCTTCGAGCCAGACGTTGTGGTTGAAGCGATACCAGTTGCGGACCAGGAAACCGGTGGCCCGCAGCGCCGCCGGGTCTTCGGGCAACAGCTCGTCGGCGGCCAGCATCTCGCGGATCATCTCGTCGTAGGGCTTGTCGGCGTTGAGCGATTCGACGATCCAGTCGCGCCATCGCCAGATGTGCGGCTGGCTTTCGCGCACCTCGGCGGCGTAGCCATCCCAGTCGCTGTAGCGCCACACGTCCATCCAATGCCGTCCCCAACGCTCGCCGTAGTGCGGGCTGGCCAACAGTTGGTCGACGACGCGCTCGTAAGCGGCATCCGACGGATCGGCCACGAATGCCCGCAGCTCGTCGAGGCTCGGCGGATAGCCGACCAGGTCGATGTACACGCGGCGCAACAGCAGGTTGGCGGCGGCCGGCGGCGCGGGCGTCAACTGCTGACGCTCGTACTCGGCGGCCAGGAAGCGATCGATCGGATGCCCGGCCCAGTCGCGATTGGCCACCTCGGGCAGCGCCGGGCGCGTCGGCTTTCGGAAGGCCCAATGCTCGCGCGGATCGGCCGGCAGTGGCTCGTCGGGCGCGGCGCGCCTTCATCGATCCAGGCTCGCAGCGTGGCGATGGCTTCGTCGGATAGCGGCTTGGCCTCCAGCGGCATCCGTTCGACGTCGGCCGCGCCGCTGACGGCGTGCACCAGCAGGCTGTCGTTGGCCAAGGCGGCAATTGCCGGGCCGCTATCGCCGCCATCGCGGATGAACTTCACGTGGTCGAGCCGCAGGCCGCCTTTCTGCCGCAACGGGCCGTGGCAGTTCATGCAGTGCGCCCGAAAGATCGGCTTCACGTCGCGCGCGTAGTCGACCGCCATCGCCGGCGTCGCGGCGAGGGCCACGACGGCCATCGACAGCATCCAGGCGAAAACGGTCCGCATGGCGGGCGACTCCGATCTTGCAAGGCGGGATATCGGCGGGCGGGGCGCGATCGGATGAATCCTGACGGGACGCGAAAAGGCTCGCATCCATAGCTGTTCATGATAGTGGCGAGCTCGTGCCCGGGCAATCATTTCAGTCCGCCCTGGCCTTGCCGCCCGAGTTTCATGACCGGTGCGCCGCAGCGGAACCACCGTCCTCGTTTGTCGGGTGCCACGGGTGGCTTATCCACCCGTGACGCTGCCCTGCCGGACAAGCCAGCAGTGGCACCAAACGCCGTTAACCGTGACATTCTCGGGTGGCACTGGCATCTTGCCAGTGCAGCTCATGCCATGGCCGCCTTGCACTGGCGAGACGCCAGTGCCACCGATAAACGCGAGGCAATCAAGGGTTAGCGGCGTGGAGTGGCACCCTATATGGCAACTACGCGTGGTCACTCACGTGGGCCTGCATCCACTTGACGTAGGCCGCGGCGGCGCGGTCGAGATTCTCGAGGCTGCCGCCGCCGCGGACCGGCGAGCAGATTTCGTAGTTGGCCAGCCCGTCGAAGCCGCCCTCGGCCAGCCCCGCGAAAAACGCCTCGTAGTCGATGAAGCCTTCGCCAAAGGGGACCGCTCGCACCATGTCGGGCGACAGCCGCTCGTAGTTGACCAGCTCGGGCCGATAGCGGTATCGCGGCAGCCGCACGTAGTCGGCATTGGTGGTGATGGCCGTGTAGGGCGCCGCGCACTTGGCTGCCTGGTAGAGGTCTTCGCCCCGCAGGGCCGGCGACCAGGCGTCGAAGGCGAGCTTGACGTTGGGCCGATCGACCTCGTCGAGCAATTCGAGCAGGCAATCGGTGTCGACGGCCACGTCATGATGGTTTTGCACGGCCAGCGCGACGCCGAAATCGGCTGCGCGGTCGGCGCACTTGCGCAGGCAGGCGACGACCCTATCCCAGGCCGCCGCCGGCTGGCCGTGGGGCGACTCGTAGGCCGTGAACACCCGCACGCAGTCGGCATCGAGCGCCGCGGCGATGCGGCACAGCTCGGCCACGTAGTCGAACTGCATTTCGGCGAACGGCACTTCGGCGGCCCGCTGGGGCGAGAAATCGGTGTAGGCGGCCACGGCGCCGCAGCGAATCGAGTGCCGCGCCAGGCAGGCCCGCAGTTCGACAAGCGCCGCGGCCGAATCGGGAAATTCGCGCGGCGCCAGGTGGGGCGCTTACCCATCAGCATGACCGCCGAGTAGCCGAGCGCGGCGGCCTTGGCGATGAAGTCGTCGAGGCCCAACCGCTGCTGGCCCCACAATCCCGCGTAGCTGACGGAAAACAAGCTGAGTTGCACGACGATACCTCGCGGCGGCGATGCCGAAGCGTGCGGCCGTCTCGTGAGCCGCGGCCGCTCAGACCAGCTCGGCGATCGGCGGATGATGATCGGCGACGTATTGCGGCCGGCCCGACAGGTCGGTGACCGTGGCGGTGTCGGGATCGATGCCGAGGCGATTATAGAGCGTGGCAAAGACTTCTTCGAACCGCACCGGGCGGTCCTTGGCTTCGGCCGCGTGGCGATCGGTGGTGCCGATCACCTGTCCGGTGCGCATGCCGCCGCCGGCCAGCAAGGCGCAGGAGACGTTCGGCCAGTGGTCGCGCCCGGCCTGGGCGTTGATCTTGGGCGTGCGGCCGAACTCGCCCCACACGACGACCGACACGTCGCGCTCCAGCCCACGCTGGTGGAGGTCTTCGACCAAGGCACTGACGCCCTGATCCAACAGCGGCAAATCCGCGCGGGCGTTGTTGAAGTTCTGGCCATGGAAATCCCAAAAGCTGTAGCTCAGCGTGACGCAGCGCACACCGGCTTCAACCAATCGCCGGGCGAGCAGGAAATGGGGCAGCATCCGCGGGGCGCCGTCGCCCTGGTGCCGCTCAGTGCCCGCGCCATACGCGCTCGCGCACGGCCGCCGGCTCGCGCTGCAGGTCGAGCGCCTCGGCCAGCTTGCTGGAGGTGAGCACGCCGAGCGCCTGGCGTTCGAAGGCGTCGAGCCCTTCGATGGCCCGCGCGCTGTCGGCCGCGCGATTGAAGCGATCGAGCGACCGCATCAGGTTCTGGCGATCGCCGAGCCGTTCGAGCGTCACGCCTTGCAGCACCAGGTCGTCCTTGCCTTCGCCGTTGGGTTGAAAGGGCGCAAACGCCGGACCCAAAAAGCCGGGCTTGCCCGAGTTGTACGGCGTGTGTTGCATCTTGGGCGACAGGCCGACGTAGGGCGGAATCGCCGGCGAAGCCGCGCCCTGCAAGCGGGCCACGACCGACCCCAGCTCGGGCCAGCCCCCCTGCGGCTGCTGGCGATGGCTGCGACCGGTCATGCACTGGAACGAATAGTGGTCGCCCGTAGCACCAACGATCGTGCGAATCGGCACCAGCTTGTCCATCATGGCGGCCAGCCGCGGCAAGTGCTCGCAGATCTGGATGCCCGGCACGTTGGTTCGGATCGGGCGGAACTCGCCGCGGATCTCGGCCGGGGCGTCGGGCTTGAGGTCGTACATGTCCTGGTGGGGCGGCCCACCCGGCAAGAAGATCATGATCACGGCCTTGCGGGAACGCGTGCCGGCGGCCTCTTCGGCCCGCAGGACGTCGGCCAGCGACAGCCCACCCAGCGCCAGCGAGCCAATCTTCAAGAAGCCGCGCCGCGAGAGGCGATCGCAGAATTGCCCGCCACCGGATTGGCCGAGAATGGTCAGCATCGAGTTCTGTTCCACCGCAAGCAAACCAGGGAATCTTCCAACGACACGATCATATCAAATTCCGTGGATGAGTGATAGCTGGACAGCCTGACACGCCGGCCACTGGAGCGCATAAAAAAGGGGGGCATGCCCCCCTTGGCGCGTGCCCCCCTGGCGCTGGCAATCTGGTTTTGCGATCTCGCTGCTCAGGTCGTGTTGGGATTGGCTTCCTCGTCGACCGGCATCGGCGTCTTGGGCACCTCGTCGGTGTCCAGGCGCGGCGGCTCGGTGGCGTCGCTCGGCGCCGTCTTGGGCGCGGGAGCCGCCTTGCTGGGAGCCTTGGCCGGCGCCGGCTCGTAAGTCCGGCCCAGCGGAGCCGCGTTGTAGGGCGCGGGCGCCGGAGCGGGCACGCCAATCGGCACGGCGGCCGGCGACCGCCACGTCGGAACCACAGCACGGCTCGCAGCACGGGCTGACCGGCACTTTCATCACCACGGTTCGCGGCACGCGCTCGGTGTAGACCACCGGCGTGCGCTTCTCGACGACCCGCGGCACTTGCACGGTTTGCTCTACGGCCACGGTCTTGCAGACTTGCACCGGCACCTGCTCGACGCGCTCCTCGGTGACCATCCGCATGGTCGTCACCGGGATGCGGCGGACTTGTTCTTCGGCCACCATCTTGCAAACCTGCACGGGAGTCTGCTGTTCGACCCGCTCGGTCACCGGGCGATAGGTCGTCACAGGCACGCGGCGCACCTGCTCTTCGGCCACGATGCGGCACACGGTCACCGGCACCTTGCGGACGACTTCTTCATTGACCATGCGGGCCACCTGCACGGGAACCTTGCGCGTCACGACGCGGGCCACGTAGCTGGTCTGCGGAATCTGCTGGGCCACGACGTTCGGCTGCCAGGCACGGTTAACGGCGACAGTCGGCGGCGCCTGCTCCTGCACCCAGGCCAGCCCACCGCGCTGGTAAGTCGAAAGACCCGTCAGCGGATCGACCGCGCAGGCGCTGGGCAGCCAGCGCAGCCGCGTGCGGACCGGACCGGGCGTGACCACCTGCTGATCGACGAACTGCCCCTGGTCGACGTAGTTGGTGACGTAGGTCGTCACCGGCTCGGTGACCGTGCAGGCCTCGTCGCGCTCGGCCGTCTCGACGACCTGCTTCTGGACGACGTAGCGCTCTTCGCGCTCCTGGGTTTCCTGCACCGGGCGATTGACGACATAGCGCTCTTCGCGCTCGGAGGTTTCGGCGACCATCTTGGTCACGTTGTAGCTCGTGTCGCGCATCTGGGTTTCCCAGACCGGGCGCAGCACGGTGTAGCGCTCTTCGCGCTCGGAGGTTTCGGTCACCGGGCGGGCCACGGTGTAACGCCGCTCGCGCATCTCGGTCTCGTACACCGGGCGGTAGGTCGTCTGTTTCTGCTCGTCGTACACGACTTCGTTTTCCACCCGATAGGCCGTCACCTGCCGGTCTTCGTAAACGGTTTGGTAGACCAGGCGATATTCCTGGGCCAAGGCCGAAGCGGCGGCCGCGAAGGAAAGGACGAACGCGAAGACTTTGATCATGGATGTGTCACTCCGCTCGTTGGCTCGAGCTCGAAAAGGAAACCACGCCTGTGCGATTGTTTGGTTCAAGTTTGGCCGCGCGTCGGCGCCTACCGGCGGCGCTCGCGCACCCCTGAGTCTGCCGGACAAAAGCGGATACCGCAAATATTTCTGCTGGCACCCGCGCGGCAAAACTCTCGAAAAGTATTGCTTGTGGAATGACTTGCGGCCGAAAAATTTTTTTGAAGTTCGACGGCAGAACCGGCCGACAGCCCAACGGGGTCATTTCGCGTAACTGCCGTAAGAATAGCGGGTTGCGCAACGCTTCTTACCCAACCGTCAAGGTCTTCCAGCCGGCGTGCGTGCGAGACGCGCCTCGGCATCAAGCTACGGCGGCGACGCCAGGCAAACGGCTCGGCGCTACATGGGCAGCAGCCGACGGCGGGCGTCAAACCCTCACCACCGCCCTGCGCGGCGCACTCCCCAAAACCGGCGCCGCGGCAGCGCTGGTCACTTCGGGTGACTCGACCTTGGCGAGCCGTTTTGTCCTGCGGCCGCGGCGGGCGCTGCCTCAACGGCCGCGATGGCGATGGCTTTTGGGGTCCCTATCTGTCCCGCGCTCGTGCAGGTTGTCTAGCGCGGCGCGCGCCTAGCGTTGCCGGCGATTGAGGGCAGCTATAGAATCAAATTCTGCGACGCTCGCGCGCTTGGCGGCCAATTGGGCTCGCCGGATCGGCGTCGTTTCGGCAATAACGCCCACGAGGATTTCGCGTTTGTCCACCAAGCCGCGTAGCCTGGGAGACATCCTGCAAGAGTTCAGCCAGCACCGGCAGCTCATGCAGGACGAGTTGCAAAAGGTCATCGTCGGCCAGGGCGACGTCATCGAACAGATCTTCGCGGCCATCTTCACCCGCGGCCATTGCCTGCTGGTGGGCGTGCCGGGGCTGGCCAAAACGCTGATGGTCAGCACGCTGGCGCGGATTCTCGACATCGGCTTCAAGCGCATCCAGTTCACGCCCGACCTGATGCCCTCGGACATCACGGGCACGAACGTGCTGGACGAAGACGATCAGGGGCGGCGCCAGTTTCGCTTCGTCGAGGGGCCGATCTTCACGAACATCTTGCTGGCCGACGAGATCAACCGCACGCCCCCCAAGACCCAGGCCGCTTTGCTGCAGGCGATGCAAGAGCGCGAGGTGACCGTCGGCCAGACGACCTATCCGCTGCCCGAGCCGTTCTTCACGATCGCCACGCAAAACCCGATCGAGCAGGAGGGGACCTACCCGCTGCCCGAAGCGCAGTTGGACCGCTTCATGTTCAACATCAAAGTCGACTACCCCACGGCCGCCGAAGAGGAGCTGATCCTGTCGGCCACCACCCGCAACGAAAAGCCGGAGGTGCGCAAGGTGCTGTCGGGCCGGGCGATCTTGAACCTGCAAAAGTTGGTCGGCTCGGTGGCCGTCAGCGAGTACATCATCAAGTACGTGTCGCGGCTGGTGCGCTCGACGCGGCCCAAGAGCGACGCGGCGCCCGACTTCGTCCGCGAGCTGGTCGACTGGGGGGCCGGACCGCGGGCCGGACAGTTCCTGATTCACGGCGGCAAGGCATTGGCCGCCATGGAAGGGCGGTTTTCCGTGGCCATTGACGACGTCAAGAAGATCGCCATCCCCGTGCTGCGCCACCGCGTGAGCACGAATTTCCAGGCTCAGGCCGAGGGCATGACCACCGAGGACGTCATCGAGCGGCTGCTCAAGGAAATTCCCACGCCGGACATTCCCAAGTTTTCGGGCTGATGATGACCGGCGATGCTGACTTCCCTCGCCCCTTGCGGGAGAGGGCGGCGAAGCGCAGCGCAGCCGGGTGAGGGGCGGGCGCTGCTCAAGTCATCGAATCCTCTCGCAGCGACAACCCCTCACCCTGCTCGTCGGCAACGGCCGACGAGCTGTCCCTCTCCCGCAAGGGGCAGGGGAAGCAGGTAAGGACTATTGTGTGCGGGCCCGATCCCCTAATTCCGCAGGGCGTGGGTAAGCAACAGGTACTACTTGGGCTTCTGGAAATAGCCCCTTCAATTGCTTAAGACGCGCCTGACATTCCGGCCACGGATCATTGAGTTGCGCATACACAACCACACCGTCGTACCCAGTCTCACCGAATAGCCACAAAAGGGATGGCGCGGCCGGTGAGGTTGGTGATCTGTATGCTCGATGCCTTATGGAGTCGGCAACCACGGCGCGCCGCTCTCGAATCCAATTCACTTCATATCCCAACCAGCAGCCGAACAGCGCCATCACCACGAACAGCGTCCGCAACGAAAATCGAAGCCAGCGGCGTTTAGGGGCGGGGGTCATGCATGCCCCGTATCCAGCTAAACCAAACCGCCGCAATCAAAAGCGGCATGGCGGCCGAGAGTGCAACTAGTGACCAGTGGAACTCCAGCGCAAATGGGCCCCAGTTAATGAACAGAGTGCCAGAATGGAATGTCACTAATGCGCTCATTCCGGCATTTTAGCAGGCGGCGCACGAAAAAGCCCCGCGGCGAAGGGCGGGGCACATTTCGGACGGCCAACCGCCACACTGCTAGAATGAAGCGGTGGCCCTGGCATGGTTGCCTTGGGCTCGCAACCTGGTCGGAAGCGCTCCTCGCCATGCCCGCTGTCGAGCAATATCTCAAGCCGGAAGTCATTCGCCAGATTTCGCGGCTCGACTTGCGCGCGCAGTTCATCGTCAAGGGCTTTCTGCAGGGGTTGCACGCCAGCCCGTTCCATGGCTTTTCGGTCGAGTTCAGCGAGCACCGCAAATACACTCCCGGCGACGATCCGCAGGACATCGACTGGCTGGTCTATGCCAAGACCGACAAGTACTACGTCAAGAAGTTCGAGGCCGAGACGAACATCACCGGCTACCTGGTGATGGACCTGAGCCGCTCGATGGGCTACACCTACCGCCAGCAGTTGACCAAGTTCGACTACGGCATCTGCCTGGCGGCGGCGCTCTGCTACCTGATGATCCACCAGCAGGACCCGGTGGGGCTGATCACCTTCGATCAGAAGATTCGCCAGAGCCTGCCGCCGCGCAGCAAGCGGACGCAGTTGGGCAGCGTGCTGTCGATGCTAGCCAACCTGCGCCCCGCGGGCGAGACCGATATCGCCAAGAGCCTGGTGCAGATTTCTGCCATGCTGCGGCACCGCAGCCTGGTGATGCTGTTCACCGACTTGTTCGCCGAGCCCGAGCCGGTCGTGGCCGCGTTGCGGCGGCTGCGCCACGGCGGCCATGACGTGATCCTGTTCCACATCCTCGACGAGGCCGAAGTGCGCTTTCCCTTCGACGGCGTGGTCGAGTTCGAGGAGCCCGAGTCGCACGAAAAGCTGCAGATCGACGCCAGCAGCTTCCGGCCCGACTACCTGGCCGAAATCCAGGCCTTTTGCGAAGCCTACCGCCGCGAGTGCTTTCAGATCGGCGTCGACTACGTGCAGATCGACACCAGCATGCAGTTCGATCGCGCGCTAACCGAGTACCTGGTCAGCCGGCGGGCGAGGTACTGATGACGTTCGTGCACGTGGCATTTCTGGGCGGGGCGCTGGCGGTCGCGGTGCCGATCGTGCTCCACCTGCTGATGCGGCAGCAGCCGAAACATCTCGAGTTTCCCGCGCTGCGGTTCATCAAGCAGCGCGAAAGCACGAACCGCCGCCAGATGCGGCTGCGCCACTGGCTGCTGTTGGCGCTGCGCGCGGCCGTGATCGTGCTGTTGGCGCTGGCCTTGGCGCGGCCCAGCATCGTGGCCTCGGGCGTGTTGGGCGACAGCGAAGCGCCGGTCGCCGCGGCGCTAGTGTTCGACGTGAACCCGCGAATGCAATATCGGCAGCACAACCAGACGCGGCTCGAGGCGGCCCAGGAAACGGCGCAGTGGCTGTTGCCGCAGTTGCCGGGCGAGAGCGACGTGGCGGTAGTCGACTCGCGCACGGCCTCGGCGGCGTTCGCCGTCGATCGGGCCGCCGCGCGGCAGCGCGTCGAACGGCTCGACGCCACGAGCGCCGCGCAACCGCTGGCCCGCGCGCGTAGAGGCTTCGCTCGAGCTGCTGCGCGAAAGCGACAAGGCCCGCAAGGAGGTGTACCTGTTCACCGACTTGTCGCAGGCGGCTTGGACGAGCGACGCGATGCGCGAGCTGGGCCGCCGGATGAGCGAGTGGAGTGGCGTCGGCTTTTACGTGATCGACGTGGGGGCGACCGATCCGACCGATTTTGGCGTGGCCGACTTGCGGCTGTCGTCCGACGTGCTGGCCGGCAAGAGCCCGCTCCGCGCGACCGCCGAGCTGGCCCACGTCGGCCCGCCGGCCGAGCGGGCCGTCGAGCTGTACCTGGTCGATCCGAAAAGCGGCCGGGCCGATCTCCGCGCCCAGCAGCAAGTGACGCTGGACGCGGGCCAGCTCCCGCGCGTCGATTTTTCGCTGCTGGGCCTGGCCCCGGGCATGCACCGCGGTTACGTGCGGGTGGTGGGCGAGGATGCGCTGGCCTGCGACGACGCGCGGTGGTTCACGGCCGAAGTCCGGCCCGCGTGGCGCGTGCTGATCGCGGCCCCCAACGACACCGCCCGGTCGGCCAAGGATTATGCGTTCTTCCTGTCCCAGGCGCTGGCGCCCGACGAATTCCGCGTGCAGGGCAAGGCGGCATTCGATTGCCAGGTGGTCGCCACCGACGAGCTGGCCACCAAGCCGCTCGACGACTACGCGGCGGTGTGCCTGGTCGACCCGCGGTCGCTGGCGCCGGCCGTCTGGCAGAAGCTGCACGCGTACGTCGCCGCCGGCGGCGGGTTGGGCATCTTCCTGGGGCCCGGCGCGGTGGTGGCCGATTTCAACGAGGCGAATGCCCAGGGCCTCATGCCCGGCAAACTGGTGCGGCAGTGGCGCGGCGACACGACGCTGGCGCCCGACGTATTCGAGCATCCGGTGCTGGCGAAGTTCCGCCGGCTGGAGATCGCCTGGGAGCTGTTGCCGGTTTTCCGCCACTGGCAACTGGGCGATTTGGCCGACGGCGCGCGGGCCGTGATCCCCTTTGCCGACAATCAGCCGGCGCTGGTGGAACGGCCGGTGGGCAAGGGGCGCGTGATGACGTTGACCACTCCCATCTCCGAGCACGCCAGCGGCCGCGACATCTGGAACCAGTTGCCTACCGGCGACCCGGGCGTGTTCGTGATGCTGGTCAACGAGCTGGCGTTTTACCTGGTCGGCCAGGGGCACCAGCGGCTGAACTACATCGCCGGCGAAACGGCCGTCGTGCAACTCGGCGGCGACGAGCGGCTATGCCACCTGCGTGCTCACCACGCCCGGCGGCGACCACATTCGCTCACCCATCGACGAACAGTTGCACGCGCTGGTGGTCACTTCGACCGAAGCGGCGGGCAATTACCTGGTCCAGGCCGGCGGCGGCGCGGGGCGCTGGAAACGGGCTTCAGCGTCAATCTGCCCAGCGACGTCACGCGGCTCGAGCCGGCCACGGCGGACGACGTCAAGGCGATCTTCGGCGACACGCCGTTTCGCCTGGCCCACAACCGCGACGAGATCGACCGCAGCATCAGCGCGGGCCGGGTGGGCAGCGAACTGTTTCCGTACCTGATCGTGTTGCTGGCGATCGTGCTGGCCTGCGAAGGCGTGCTGGCGAACCGGTTTTACAAGGACTATGACACCTCGCCGGTGCGGTCGCGCGCCGCCGAGTTTGCCGCGCCGGCCGCCGCGCCGCGCGGCGAGCGCAAGGTTCCGGTCTCGACGCCATGAGCGAGTGGTATCTTAATCCGGTGGGCGGCTACGCTTTGACCAGCATCGTGGCGTTGGCGCTCGTGCTGTTGTTGACTTTCCTCGGCCTGCCGCGACACAAGCTCACGCCCCGCCGGCGCGGCGTGCTGCTGGGCTTGCGGCTGGCCGTGATCGCGCTGGCCCTGATGGCCATGCTGCGGCCGGCGCTGGTGTTTACCAAAACCCGCAAGCAAAGCGCGACCTTGGTCCTGCTGGCCGATCGCTCGCGGAGCATGATGGTGGCCGACGCCGTGGGCGGCAAGACCCGTTGGGAGCTGTTGCGCTCGAGCGTCGACGAAGCCCGGCCGACCTTGGAGCAGATCGCCGAAAACCTCGACGTCGAGTTGTACACGTTCGACGCCAATCTGCACCCGCTGGAGTTCCAGGCCGGTGCGTTCGAGCTGGGCAAAGCGCCCGACGGCGAACAGACGGCCATCGGCGCGGCGCTCGACGACGTGTTGCGCCGCAATGCCGGCAAGCGGCTGGCGGGCGTGATCCTGCTGAGCGACGGCGCACAGCGGGCCTACGCCCCGCGCGACGCGGCGCCGCAGGGCCCCACGCGACGGCTGGCCGATCTGGGCTATCCGCTCTACACGTTCGCTTTCGGCCAGGCGCGCGGGCTAGGCCAGGCGCGCGACATCGCGCTCAAGGACTTGTCGGTCAACCAGACCGTCTACGTCAAGAACGAACTCGACGTGCGGGCGGCGCGTTCAGGTCGAAGGGTTTGCCGGCCAGTCGATCCGCGCAACTGCAGTTCGAGACGCCCGGCGGGAAGATGCAGAACGTGGCCGCCGAACAGATCAAGGTGGCCAAGAACGGCGAGTCGATTCCGGTCGAGCTGCACACCATTCCGCAAACGCCCGGCGAATACAAGGTCACGCTGCGCGTGCCCGACGAGCCCGGCGAGCTGGTGACGACGAATAACGAGATCAGCACGTTCGTCACCGTGCTCAAGGGAGGGGTGAACGTGCTGTACCTGGAAGGGGCGCTTCGCGTCGATTCGAAATACCTGCTCGCGGCGCTCGACGCCTCGCAAGACATCAAGGTCGATTTCATCCGCCTCGACCCGCGCGATCCGGCCGGCGCCCGGCCGACCTGGGCGATCGTTTCGAGCGCGGCAAGTACGACGTCTACATACTCGGCGACGTCGACGCCTCGATGCTGAAGCCTGAAGAGCTCGCGGCCCTGGCCAAGGTCGTCGAACAAGGCGCGGGGCTGGCGATGCTCGGCGGCTTTCACACCTTCGGCCCCGGCGGCTACGCCGACACGCCGTTGGCGGCCGTGCTGCCCGTGGCCATGGAGCGCACCGAGCGGCAGCGGCTGGGCGATCCGATTCGCAATGACGTGCAACTGCGCGGGCCGATCAAGATGCGCCCAGCCGCCCGCTGGGCGAGCGGCACTACTTGATGGCGCTGGGCGCGGATCGCGATCGCACGTGGGCCCAGCTACCGGCGCTGGAAGGGGCCAACCGCCTGGGCGAGCCCAAGCCGGCGGCCCAGGTGCTGGCCGAGACGCCCGAGGGCAAGCCGCTGCTGGTCGTGCAAGACGCCGGCGGGCGGGTGATGGCTTTTGCCGGCGACACGACCTGGCACTGGTGGATGGAGGGCTTCGAAGCGCAGCACAAGCAGTTCTGGCGTCAAGTGGTGCTGTGGCTGGCGCGCAAGGACGAGACCGCCGAGGGCAACGTGTGGATCAAGCTGGCCCAGCGCCGCTTCGGTCCGCGGCAAAAGGTCGAGTTCACCGTGGGCGCCCGCAACGCCCAGGGCGAGCCGCTGGACGACGCCCAGTTCCAGGCCGAAGTGATCCTGCCCGACGGCAAGAAGCAAAAGCTCAACCTGGCTGCCGCGGGCGATCATGCGGTGGGCATTTTCGACGACACGCAAGCGGCCGGCGATTACGCGATCGCGGTATCAGCCACGCACGGCGGCGCGGCGGTCGGCAGCGCCCGCTCGCGGTTCCTGGTTTATCAACAGGACCTGGAACTCGACAATGCCGTGGCCGATCCGACCTTGTTGGCCAGCCTGGCCGAGATGACCAAGGACGTCGGCGGCCAATCGCTCGCGCCCGAGGAGCTGCCTGAATTGCTGCGCAAGATCGCCGAGCGCCCGCAGGAGATGGAAGTCGAATCGCTCACCAAGCACACGCCGTGGGATACCTGGCCCTTCTTCCTGCTGTTTCTGGCGATCATCAGCACCGAGTGGTACTTGCGGAAGAAGTGGGGGCTGGTGTAGGCCGAGCCTGATATCTCGCCGCGCGATTGCTTCCACAACCCGCCAGCGATGGCAATAAAGATTGTAGCGATGCACGCGAGCGGTATCGAATCGCCGACCAGCGAGGCGAGTGCGAAGCGGCGGTCGATTGGCACTTTTCCGATTGAAACTGCCCCACTCCACGGTTCAGGAGGCGCCATCGTCACATCGCCGTTGCCGTCAACGATACCCGACCAACCCCCTTCGGCGTTTCGAACAAATGCGCGCCGATTCTCAATTGCTCGAAAACGGGTCATATCGAGCATCAGCCGTGCGAGTTGGCCTGTTGGATCGCTCGTCTCGCACGAGCACAAAACAAAAAAGTCAGGCTTCGGGGAAAAAGACCGAAAGTGTCGATCGAATGCGGCGTCGTAGCAAATTGAAGCGGCGCAAGTGAATTCCTCGCAAGTGACGACGGGGCGAGTAGCACCAAGTGCGTATCGCCGCGAGCGATCAGCGGATCGCGGCCAAGTCCATGGCGAAAATTCGCTCCATGGCACGAGAAAGCACTTGTCGTATGAACCTCGATACCCGCGATCGGGTGCAACGAACGCGACGGAATTGAAAACGGCTCCGTCGACCTTCCGGGTGCATCCAAGAACCAGACTAGCGTTGTTAATCCGGGCACAGTCTTCCAACGCTTCCACGCTATCTCCGCCGGGCTGATTGGAAAAGTGCGCGGCAGTCGCTTCAGACCAAACGACGACATCAGTCGAGGGAGGAAGATTCATTACTCCGGCTGGCTTCAATGCGGCCGGTGCAAGTGCGACGGTCGGACCCTCCTGCATGGCCTGCTGATGGATACGCATTCGGCCATAGACCACCGCGGCGATCAAAATGCAGGCCGCGATTGCAATGGGCTTCGGAACACGTTTGCTCGCGGCATCGAACAGCAGGCCATTGGTGACGGCGACCAACGCGGTGATCGCCCACACGCCACCCAAATCCGCCAATTGCACGAATGTTCGAGACTCGGACTGGGTGGCAGCAAGTTGGGCCCATGGAAATGGGCTCCATAGAACGAGCCACCCTGACTCCCGCCGGAGCCATTCGCCGCTAATCCACGCAATAGGTAGCACGACGCCCATTGGGAATCTAGACAACTTCCAGAGGCGGCGGGCCAACAAAAGCGTCGCCGGCCAGGCGGTGCCCCACAGTAGCCCACACGCCAACCAATCCAAGACCGGAAGTTGAAACAATCCGCGCCCGAGATGCGGGTCCGCATGAACTCCAAACATTGCAGCGTATAAAGAACACCGCCGAGATAGGCTCCGGCGTAGAGCTCGACCGTTCCTCGCTGGCGGGCAATCGCAGCGGCGAATGGAATAAGCGCGGCCCATGCAACGAGGCCGACCGATGGCGAGCTTGCCGAAATTGCCAGGAGGCACCCCGAAGTGAGCGGCAGAGCGACGTCGCAAGCAGCGTTGACGGCCACGCTTGATAAACCGACTCTTGGCAGCGGCTGCGGCACCTTGATCATTGACCGCCCGCTTCACCACCTGACCGCGTGTGAATTGCGTGCCAGGGCGCTGGATCGATATCGTCAGCCACGAACTGAACCGAACTGTCGACAAAGAGGACGTTAACGCCCTCCCCATGCAAGCTGCGCGCTGCGGCCTGGGTGTTCGCTTCGCCGATGGCGCCAACGAAATCGCACGGCATACAATCGCCTTTGAGCGTCGCAAATCCGACCTTTTGCACCAGGGCGGTACAGCCGATGAATTCATCACTTCCCGGATCTGTTGGATTCGGCCGGCCCGCGTCCGCAAACGTACCGTGTCGAGCGGTCAAACTGGAAGCGACTTGGCCCAGCGCCCAAACGCCCCGAGGATCGAGCGCGTCGATACCCGAGCGAATCTCATCAAGGATGACGGTACGGGACAATCCACCGGTGATTTCCGCAAAACGGAAAGAACGATTTACTCCCGCCACGCCGCTGCCCCACACCTGCGAATTTGACGTCTTCAGGTCGCCGCCGACAGCCGTGAACCCAAGCACACAGACCTCGTCTTCCGCCATCGTACCGTTGACGCAATTACTGTCGGGCCCAACGTTGATCGCAAAGTTTCCGCGGGCATATTCATTCCCTTCAAGTCCGGCGCTGAGACCGCGTAGGTAGTGCTCGGCGTTGTAGGGGTCGGTCGGGCACTTCAGTGGGCCCAATTCGGCGCTTCGTAGCGCGGCGTTGCCTTGACTCGAAATCGGAGTTGCCTTGTCCCACTGCAGTGCTAAGGCCGCTTCTTCCAAGAACGGCAGGAGCATCACCGCCCAATTCCCGTAAATGGTGTCTTTGTCGGGGCTCCCGAATTTGGCCACCCGATCTATGACGCCGATTGGCAAGATGCCGCCGCCGAGCGGCTCCCCGTGAGGCGACCAGACGACAGCGAGCGGAAGCATGCGGTGTGCTGTATGATAGGCGTTGAGCGCGATTCCAAGCTGGTGCAGGTTGCGCGCGGCACGCGACGGCGCGGGAACCTTCCCTAGCGTATTGCACGGCGGGAAATAACATTCCCGCAAGCATTATCACGATGCCGATCACCACCAGCAATTCAACGATCGTGAATCCAGCCTGGCGGGTGCGCCCGCACATGGCAGCGCCTTTTTCAGATTGCCCCGAGCACGCTTCGCTGGCGTCGCATTGCGCAAGCCAACGGCAAGTAAAATGAAGAGGATCCCAAACACGATAGAAACGGTAAATACCGTTGTTGAAATCGAAGTGGCGGCGCATTGAATCTCAGGTAAGCCAAATGCGCTGAGGCTGCAGCTGGCAGCAGTTGCGGTACCCTGGCCTATATCCAAGTAGTCGTGCACGAATTCCAGCACAGGGGTCATGTCACTGCCATCGACTCGGAAACGTTCGAGACTATGGCGCGTGGCGATCGGAATACCGCCGATTGCGTTTGCGGCATATTCAATAGTGCCGCGCGAAAAGCCGACCCCATCAGGGTACCGGATACGGAGTGCATATGATGTGACCGCCCATTTTTTTGACGGCGCAAATACAAAGTTGCCGCTCTGAATATTATAGTCGGGCCGATGCTTTACGTCGCATTCAAAGTCAACCTCGACTCGTTCCTCCCCCTCCAATTGCTTTGATTCGATTCTCGTCGCCCTGAAGCTTTTGTCTTGAACGATGATGTCCGCAGCTTGCGCATTGACCTTTAGCGCGTAATCTCGCAAGCGGAACGCATCGGCTTCCTCCTGGCTCTTGTGAGGATCCCACGTAAACGATTTTACAGAAAACGACTCCTCACTGGGCTTCCGCAAGACTTTGCAGCCGTAGCGATCGTTGGCGAGAATGGCGCGTAGTCAACCCCTTCATCTTCATGGGGCCATCGAGATACTCGTACTCAAACAATGCGTTGCCATTGTTACTGTCCCAATGATATAGGACGTCAAACCGTTTGCTGTTCGGCGCAGCGCCCGCTTGTGGAGTTGTGACGACGCGAACATTGCCTTTACTGGCATTTGAAAACTTCCTGAATTCAGCCCAAGCCTTGGGGGCATCTTCGCGAAATCTCACAGTTGCATCCGCGCCGAGCGCAGTCGCAACTGCCAAGACATATGCCGGTCAACGAACAGCAAAGAATCCAACAGACGAATATCCAGTGGCGTTGTGCCCGCATGGTCTTCGCTTGGTAGGTTACCGTCCAAGCGACTCTCGCAGAAGTACTCGATGAATTCCGCCCGCAATGAGGAAAACAGCGCACCGCCCCTATCAATCACATGGACAAAGGCTGGGCTGGCCACACTCGGAGCCGCCGTAGTCCGTGCAGAGGTCAGCGCACCCGCCCACTGTCCATGAGCAATAGGGCACAAAGTGCTCCGCCCGAACTGGGCGAACGCAAACGAGCATGCAAGCGACTGTCAGCAGGCAGATTCCTATGCTACCAGATAGAAAAGCCACCAACGGAACGAGTCTTGCGATCATGATTTACCTCTCGACATCTACACTACCACGAACAACCAGTTCCCAGATAGGCATATAGCTTGAGTTTGAGTAGATCGAAATGACATGTGCAAATGCACCAGGGTTCGCCGGAGCGCGGGTACGAAAAGCGATCTCACCTGATCCTCCGGGGGCCAATGTCTGCGGCACCCCAGACACACTTATGCAACTGCACGATGATCTCGCCCCCATCAGGACGATCGGCGCAGTGCCGCGATTGGTGAATTTCGCCTGTAATGCCCTGATTTCGCCCGGCTCACAAGGGCCGAACGACAGACCCTGGGTCTCAAGCACCAAGTCGGCGCTCTCAAAAACCGCAAATGGCGTTTCGAGCGTGCCAAAAATGAAGACCCCGCTTCCCCAGATCACGATTGCGGTCAAAATGCCGATCGAAAGGGTGCTCAGTCCCCAGCTCTTCCAGCCACGTCCGATGAGGCGTCGCATTGGCTCAAGCCCCCCGAGTTGCTACCAAAAGCACCCAACCAGTGTAGTCGGGTAACCGCCCGCTTGACAAGTATTCTTATTCTCCTCTCGGTTCTCGCTTCTCGATCCGGCTGAGATGCTCAAAGGCTGGCGGCGGGCGATGGCACACGGCCTACCGCTCCTCGTGCCACTCGCGGCGGTCGTAGCGGCTGTCGACAAGTTGGCGAACCTGCTCGCGGGGCCACGACTGGCCGGCTGACTCGGCATGCCAGGCGGCGGCGATCGCCCGACGAAGTGACTCCGCGTCGGCCATGACGTTCGTCAAAAACTCGCCGTGCGAGCGCTGTCCGCGATAGTCGGGCTGGCGGGGCGGCATCGTCAGCAACTCGCCGACCAGCGGCAGCGGGAAATCGTAGAGCAGCGTGCCGTGGTACAAGAACGCGTGCCGCTTAGCCCGCATGCTGTTGCCGGAAATCTTGCGCTCTGCGATCGCCAGGTCGCTGGTGCCGCGCCGCGCGGCGTTCGGCGCGAAGGAGCGAATGGCCGCGAGCATCGTTTCCAGCACGGCCCGGTGGGCCGCGTCGAGCGGGCGCAGCGCGGGCCGCAGTGCGTAGCTGAGCACGACGGCATACATCAGCGAGCCTGGACCCGCCACGATCGCCGCTCCGCCGCTGACGCGCCGCAGTACTTTGATATTCCGTCGGCGGCAGGCCTCGATATTCACTTCCTCGGCCAGCCGCGAATTGCGGCCCACGACGACCAACGGCTCGATCGCTTCCCATAGCCGCAACGTTTCGAGCGGCTCGCCGGCGGCCTCGGCTTCGATCAACAGGGCCTCGTCGAGCGCCAGGTTTTCTTCCGGCGTCGCCAATGTCAGGTCGAGCAAACGCATCGCGAAGTCCCTGAAAAACAAGGCCAAACACCCCGCCCAGGCAGCGCCGGCGCCCGCGGGTTGACGCGTGGCCGCGGCCCCCTAGACTTTAACCAGCCGCTTGCGAAAAAGGGGGAGTCTCTTCAGAGGCACTCCCGTCCCCCCTTTTTCCCGTCCAACCGCTCCACGAACCTTGCGATTTCATGGCCGCTTACGAACCACCAGAGCCGGGCCTTTCGCCCGACGACGCGCTGCCGCCGGTGGAACCGCCCAGTGCGGGCTTCATCCTGCAGTTGTTTTTTATACCCGGCCTGATCGTCGTCGTCGTGGTGCTCATTTGGCTGCTGTTCAACTGGCTGGCCCACAAGGGGAACGACCGCGACGCGCTGGTCAAGGCCTTGTCGCGCAACGACGAGGCCCGCTGGCAGGCGGCCTTCAACCTGGCCAACGACCTGCGCTCGGATCGCCAGAGCCGAAACCCCCAGTTGACCACCGACCACGACCTGGCCCAGAAGCTGGCCGGCGTTCTCGACCGCGACATGGCCACGGGCAACGCCGACGAGAATTCGATCACGCTGCGCATCTGGCTCTGCCGCGCGCTGGGCTGGTTTCGCGTCGACGACGGCTTGCCGGAGCTCATCAAGGTGGCTGGGCAGGAACAGGACGAAGCGGCAGGCGACGTCCGCCGCGCGGCCCTCGAGGGCATCGCGCTGTTAGCGGCAGGCACCGGCGACGAACGGAAGTTCGCCGACAATGCCAGGCTCCGCGAGACTTTGCTGGCAGCCTCCTCCGACAGCGACCCGCGCACCCGCGGCGCGGCCGCAGTGGCCATGGGCGTCATCGGCGGCGACGTCTTCCGGGAGCGGCTGCGGGGGATGCTCGACGACAGCAATCCGGACGTGACGTACAACGCGGCCACGCGGCTGGCCCATTACGGCGAGCTGGCAGCCGTGCCGGTGCTGGCCGAAATGCTCGACCAGGACGAAACCGCGGGCGTGAAGCTGGAAAAAGAGGTCGCCCTGCAGCCGGCCAAACGGGCGCTGATCACGATGAACGCCCTGCGGGCGACGTTGCAATTGGCCAAGGCGAACCCCAAGGCCGATCTGAGCCCCTTGAAATTGGCCGTGGAAAAGCTGCTGGCCGGCGGCGCCCAGGGGCAGGTGGACATGGAAGCCACGGTGGTGCTCCGCGAGCTCGACGGGCGTCCGGCGGCGGCAGCGTCGCAATAGCCACGAATTGCGCCTGCAGAGTTGTCCCCGGGCTGACGCCCGGGGCTGGCCGAGGGTTGGCAGTTACGCGGCCTGTTGCTGGTCGGGGCGCGTTTCGTCGGCAGCGGGGGCCGTCGGGGCGGCGACGGTTGTCGGCGCCAGCTCGATCGCCGGCGGGGCACCGGGACGTTTGTAGATCCAGCAGATCTTGGCCATCTCGAAGAAAGCCTTGACGAAATCGCGCGGCTTGATCGATCCGCCCGCCACGTTGCGCCAGGCATCGAGCGGAAACTCGTAAATCCGCGCTGCCAGCGGCCGGCTGTCGGAGCGGCTCATGCGGGCGAAAATCTCGACGTCGAAAATCCACCGCGTGGCGAACGGCCGGGCGAACAGCGCATGCACGACTGGCGTGACGCGAAACAGCTTGGCCCCGCACTGCGTGTCGAAAACCCGCAAGCCCAGCACCAGCGAAGCGGTGTTGGCAAACAGGCGGCCCAGCCAGTAGCGCGACGCTTTCCGCTCGATCCGGTGACCCAAGAGCGGCAAGCGGGTGCCGATCACGACTTCCAGGTCCGGGCGGCTGTCGAGCACGCGGCAGAACGATTCGATGTCCGAAAGCGGCGTGGCCAGGTCGGCGTCCCAGTAGCCGACGTAGGCGGCGCCCGAGCGCGAGCGCCACGAGCAGGCCCTGGCGGACGGCCTCGGCCTTGCCGCCGTTTTTGGCCAGGTGCAGGAAGCTGAAGCGGCGCGGATTATTGTGGTGCAGGTGCTCGATCAGCTCGAGCGTTTCGTCTCGGCTGCCGTCGTTGACGAACAACAGCTCGGCCGAGCCGGCCCGGCGGCCAAATTCCTGGACCGCGTGCATGTTGAGCCGCTTGGCCTCGTTGTAACAAGGCACGACGACAATGGCCCGCGTCATGTTGGTGGACGTCCTTGTCCGCGAAGTGACAGCAAAGCTGGCAGCAATGCGAAATGCGGGCGTAGCTATACCCGAGCGGGGTGGTCGGGGCAAGGTCAGTCGCGGCGGTCTGGCGGTGGCGAAGTCGCAATCCGTGCCGGCCGCGTCAATTCGACTCGCCCGCGCCGAGCGGCCTGGGGCCGACGCCGTCTTCCATTTCGGCGATGTACTGCCGCAGGCGCTCGACCTCGTCGGTCACGTGGTGCAGCTTGAGCATGTTTTCCACGCGCTTGATCAGCTCGAGCTTGTTGACCGGCTTGCTCAGGAAATCGTCGGTGCCGGCTTCGACGGCCCGCTCGATGTCGCCCAGTTCGTTCGAGCGCCGTGACCATCAGGATCATGATGCCGCGGGTCTTGGGGTCGGCCTTGAGCTTTTCGCAGACCTCGAAGCCGCTCAGCTTGGGCATCATCACGTCGAGCAGGATCAGGTCGGGCTCGAACGAGGCGACCTTGGCCAGCGTGTCGCGGCCGTCGACGGCCACGGCGATTTCGCAGTCGAGGCCGCTGAGATAGGCCTCCAACAGCTCGACGTTGGGGCCGTTGTCGTCGGCGATGAGGATTCGACCTTTATGGCGGGCGTCGGACATCCATGCACTCCGAGTAGCTTGCAGCAGCGAAAGTGTGGGGCAGCACCGCGCCCGATTATAAGCCAACGGGGCGCCGGCGAGAATGGCGGCCGGCGGCATCGGACCCCGCGCTTCGTCCCCCGGCGACATGTAAAAATGCAAGGCCAGTCGTCTCTGCTCAGCGCGAACGCATCGTTCCTGACCGTTGACTTTCGGTCTGAACAGCCCTGGCTTTCGCCATGCTGCTTGGATCGGCCAGCCAACCGTCCGAACGCAGAGACTCCTGTCCTTGCGCAAGAAGGATGCTGCAACCGCCGTGCCATCACGCCCAATAACCGATGCGACTGGCCGGCGAGTGGATCTCCGCGGAAAAAGCTGCAAGGCCGACGGCCGCGCCTCGCAGGCCGACCCCAGGCGATCGGCGCCTCTCGCGGTGCGCTGGATCCTTTCGATCCGCGTCGAGCAACCGGCCTGGTCGGCCCGCGACCAGTTTCGCGGGCTGGGGGAGCACACTCTGGCTCGCGGCTCAGATCTCTTCGCTGTCGACTTCGGCCAGCCGCGCGGCCGGCACCGAGAACTGTTCGCACAGATCGAACACCTCGCCGCGAAGTTGCGTGTGCAGCGCAGTTGTCGTCGGGCGACTTGAGCGCGGTGACGATCCAGCCGGCGATCCGCTGCATCTCGCCGACCCCCATGCCGCGGGTGGTCAAAGCCGGCGTGCCGATGCGAATGCCCGAGGGGTCGATCGGCTTGCGCTCGTCGTAGGGGATCATGTTTTTGTTGACGGTGATGCCACAGCGGTCGAGCACTTCTTCGGCCTGCTTGCCGCCCAAGCCGAGCAGGGTGACGTCGACCAGCATCAGGTGGTTGTCGGTGCCGCCGCTGACCAGCCGCACGCCGCCGGACAGCAGGGCCTCGGCCAGGGCCTTGGCATTGTCGAGGATCGCCTGGGCGTAGCGCTTGAAGTCGGGCTTCAGCGCTTCGCCAAAGCAAATCGCCTTGCCGGCGATGACGTGCATCAGCGGACCGCCCTGGATGCCGGGGAACACCGAGCGGTCGAGGTCCTTGGCATACTGGGCCTTGCACATCGACAGGCCGGCCCGCGGCCCGCGCAGCGTCTTGTGCGTAGTGGTGGTGACGAAGTCGGCCACGGGCACCGGGTTGTCGTGCAGGCCGGCCGCCACCAGGCCCGCGTAATGGGCCATGTCGACGAACAGTTTGGCCCCGACCTCGCGAGCGATCTCGGCAAACTTGCCGTGGGGGATTTCGCGCGGGTAGGCGCTGGCGCCGGCCACGATCAGCTTCGGCTTGTGCTCGCGGGCCAGGCCCGCCACCTGGTCGAAGTCGATGCGATGGGTATCGCGCGTCACGCCGTATTCGACGAAGTGATAGAGCTGGCCCGAAATGTTCAGTTTCATGCCGTGGGTCAAGTGGCCACCGTGGGCCAGGTCGAGACCCAACACCGTGTCGCCGGGCTGAACGGCCGTCAGGTAGACCGCCAGGTTGGCCTGGCTGCCCGAGTGAGGCTGGACGTTGACGTGGTCGGCGCCAAAGAGCTGCTTGGCGCGGTCGCGGGCCAGGTTCTCGACGATATCGACGTGCTCGCACCCGCCATAGTAGCGGCGGCCCGGATAGCCTTCGGCGTATTTATTCGTCAGCACGCTGCCGACGGCCTGCATCACGGCGGGGCTGGTGTAGTTCTCGCTGGCGATCATCTCCAGGCCTTCTTCCTGGCGATCCATCTCGGCCGCCACGGCAGCCCAGACTTCCGGATCTTCTTCGGCGATGAAATTCATGATCGGTCTCGTTCGAGGAGCGCGGGCGAATTCACTCAAAAATGCGGGACGGGCACCACATTGTCAGAGACTCGCGGAAAATCGTCAATCGGGAGGTCTCTCGAGGCAGCCGGGGCGCCTGCTAGGGGGCAAGCCTGCGGATGATGGCTAGGACGGACTGCTCATTCGCGGGCGATCGTCACGTCGAGCGCGCCGGCGTTGTCGGCCAGCGCCGGGCGACTCGTTGACGCGGAAATAGAGCGTCGCGGGGCGTTCGATTTCGAGCTCGGTGCCCAAGCCGACGCCAAGGGGCTTGAGAAAGCCGCTGGGGCCGGTGGCGCTGTCGCGGGGCTGGATGGCGGCCAACAGCATGCCCAGCGGCCGGCCGCGATAGTAGCGAATCGTGACGCCGCCCGGCTCGCAGGGCCAGACGCGGGGTTGATTGCCGATCTGGTAGCGCCGCGCGCGGTTATCCGATAGCGTCCCGGCGGCAGCTCGACGCCGCTCGATTGCCAGCCGCGGTCGGCCGCGACCTCAACGTGGGCCTTGTCGGCGTCGAGCGGTTCGCCAGGGCGCCAGTCGACCTGCATGCGGCGAAAATCGTAACCATAGTCGAGCGCACCGATGAACGCCTGCCAGTCTTCGGCCAGCCGAAGGGGATCGCCCGCCAAGGCGCGGGCGGCGCGACGAGCGAAGTCGGGCTCGTTGGCCGCGGGGGCCAGCTTGCGGAACTCGGCCTGATAGCGGGGGCTGCCGTCGAACAGCGCGGCCGCGGCCCAGCACCAGGCGTAGGGCTCGTTGCGAGCGTGCGCCTCGCTGCCATAGGCAAAAATCTCGTCGAGCGTTCTCACGTGCCCCGCCGCCAAGGCGGCCGCGATCATCTCGATGCGGCCCAGCTTGGGCACTTCATCGCTCGAGCGCGGAAAGCTGTCGAGCACCAGCCGGCCGCCTTCCAGGCGGTGCGTGGCCAGCAGCTCGGCCACGCCCTCGAAGTACCAGGGGGGGCAAGCCGAACCGACCAGCTCGTACATGAAGGCGTGCGTGCCCTCGTGCAACAGCAGGTGCCGCTGGTAATAGGGGCTCGCCTGTTCGCGCAGCCAGATTTCGCGGCCACGCGTGTAGCCGGAATTGAACTCGGGCAAGTCGTCGGGCAACAGCCCCGCGACGCGAAACCGCTCGGGTGCCCGCATCAGGCAGGCATGCGCCCGCCAGTCGCCGTGTTTGGCCGCGTCGACCCCGAAATAATCGCACCACTGAGGGAAGGCCTGGTCGAAATAACTCGGCAGGGCGTCGATCTCGTCGCCGGAGGGCAAGTCGGTGTCGAGCAGCAGATGGCGCGACTCGATGCGTCGAACGCCCGTCTTCTGCGTGCCAGCGGCCGGAGCATCGCCGGCCGCGACGGCGGCCAGCAGCAGCCACGCCAGCGCGCAGGCCAGTGTTCGGGCGGCCGTCAGGGATGATCGCTTGCGGCTCATCGGTATCGCTGCCTCGCGCTGCCGCGCGACGCCAAGCTCGGTCGCGAAATGAACGCTCGCCCGGCGAAAGGGGCTACAGGGCCCGGCGGATGCGGCGGATCGGGCGCCCGCCGCGGCCGTAGAGCGGAGTTGGCTTTTTGACTTCCGGAGCTTGGGAACCATCGGGCTCGGCGCCGTGCCGCGAGGGAACCGGCTCGGCGGATGCCTCGGCCGAGCGCACCATTTCGCGGCTGGCGGGGGCAAAGCCGGGCGTCTCGTCGCGCTTCAGCAGGCGGTCGATCCGCATTTCGATCCGTGTCAGCTCGTTGCCCTCTTCGGGCGTGACGAACGTGAAGGCCACGCCTTCGCGGCCCATGCGGCCGGTGCGGCCCACGCGGTGCACGTAGTCGTCGCAGAACTGCGGGATGTCGTAGTTGATGATGTGCGAGATCGCGCTAACGTCGATGCCGCGGCCGACGACGTCGGTGGCCACGAGCACCTTGATTTTGCCTTCGCGAAAGGCCGCCATCACGCGGTCGCGAGCGCCTTGCGCCAGGTCGCCGTGGATGCAGGCCACGTTTGGAACCCGCTTGCTCAGCCGGCGCTCGACTTTGTCGGTGCCTCGCTTGGTGCGGCAGAAGACGATCGCCTGGCGCGGGTCTTCGCGCTTGATCAGGTATTCGAGCAGGTCGAACTTGCGCTCGGGCTCGATCGTGCAGTAGAACTGCTCGATGGTCTCGACCGAGATATCGGTCGGCGAAAAGTTGAGCGATTCGGGGTCGTGCATGTAGGTGCGCGCCAGTCGCTCGACCGGCGGAGGCACCGTCGCGCTGAGCAGCAAGGTTTGCCGCGAACGCGGGCAGCGGCGCAGAATCTTTTCGATGTCGGGGCGAAAGCCGATATCGAGCATCCGGTCGGCTTCGTCGAGGATCACGATCCGCAGATCGTCGAGTCTCAGCGTGCCGCGGGCCATGTGGTCGAGCACGCGGCCGGGCGTGCCGATGACGATTTCGGCGCCGCGCGAAAGTTTTTCGATCTGGCCCCGGATCGGCTTGCCGCCATAAACGGCCAGGGAGTGAATCTTGCGGCCGTGCGACAGCTTGACGACTTCCTCGCGGACCTGCACGGCCAGCTCGCGCGTCGGCACGAGGATCAGCGCTTGCGGGCCGGACCCTTTTTTCGCGGGCTGCAGCCGCTCGAGGATCGGAATGACGAAGGCCGCCGTCTTGCCGGTGCCGGTGCGGGCCTGGCCAAGCAGGTCGATGCCTTCCAGCGCACGGGGAATCAATCCGGCTTGAATCGGCGTCGGCTCGATATAATCGGCTTTCGCCAGAGCCGACAGCATGGTTTCGGAAAGCGCGAGATCGCCGAAGCCGCGAGAGGGAGTGCTATTGGTTGAAGCTGTTGATTTAGGGGAACTGTCCAAGAGAAGGTCCAAAGGTCGACTCAGCTGGGGGAGGGTTAGCCGCGACACCACTCGCGCGGCTGGAGAGTGAATCCCATCGATTGATACTGTAACCCTATCAGTCAGATAGGGTTTGGTCAACGGCAGTCGGCCCCCGCAGCGCACCAAAGCCGGCGAAAAGCCGCCACGATGGGGATAATCGCGCCCATCGTTCGAGCGACCAGGCCGGCCGTTGGCCTTGCCGAAGCGGCATGGACGCCGCACTCGGCCTGTTTGCGGCTGCCGGCGCGGGGGCTTGAAGCCAGCACCAAGACAATAGGCCGGCCCCCAGCAACAAAGCCAGGGGCCGGCCTTTCTCGTCGGAATGATTCGGCCATGCGCACCGTCGGTTAGTGCTTGATGGCCTTCTTGCTGGCAGCCTTCTTCGGCGACCGCTTGGTGGTCGCCTTGCGGGCCTTGGTCGACTTGGCCGCTTTCTTGGGGGACTTCCGGGACGTTGCTTTCTTAATCGCCATTTCCGTGGCTCCTCAAGTTCGGGCACCCGTCTTTGGTTGCGTTGCTCTCCCCTTGGGTACCCTGAGAGGGGAAGCTGCTTTCAAACCTCGATGAGCCGGGCTCGTGACATTGATCGTGGAGCCCGGCTTGGGAATCGCTTCAGCCGCGATGATTATGTACTGCCGGCGCGTGCGATCGTGGTTTACCTTCGTTTGTGGAACTCTTTCGGCCAACTGGCACGTGCATGGCAAGACGGCCCGACGCGCCCTCCAGGCCTGGTACGGGTCTGCCTCCGAGCGACGCCATTGCTTGAAGATGCGCCGGATCAAAACTCGTGATTTGCGCGGATTGAACCAGCTTGGCAGGGGACGCGTCAAGGTGAGTTGGCCCGAAAAGCGCACGAAAAGCGCGGTGGAGAACAAGTTTTCGCGCGATTGCGGTGGGCGGAGCTCCCCCGCCAAGCCCGTTCGCTCTCGTCGCGACGCCATGCCGTCGGTCGGGCGCGCAAGCCAACGGGGGCACACCCAAGCACCGCCAACGGCGGCCGCTTGGAAGCGAACCGGCAAGCCACTATGATTGTCGGACCGAGGGATGGAGGCGGCCTGGCCGGGCGCGTGCCGACCCGCGGAGCGATTGGCCGACGCCCGAGGTCGAGGGGGATTGGCCGCCGCGCATGATCGTAAGCGTCGTCGTATTGAGGAGTTTCGTCCGATGATCATGTCAATTTCCAGGATCGTCGCCCAGCTCGAGCCCTCGGCCACGCTGGCCATGGCCGCCAAGGCCAAGCAGCTCAAGGCAGCCGGCAAGACGGTCTACGACTTCAGCGTCGGCGAGCCCGACTTTCCTACGCCCGAGCACATCTGCCAGGCGGCCGTCGAAGCGATGAAAGCCGGCCACACGCACTACACCATGGCCAGCGGCATCCCCGAGCTGCGGGCCGCCGTGGCGCGGCAGTACGAGGCGGCCCACGGCCTGGCGTACAGCCCCCAGCAGGTGGTCGTGTCCAACGGAGCCAAGCACTCGCTGCACAACGTGTTCACGTCGCTGTGCAACCCGGGCGACGAGGTGATCATTCCGGCCCCTTATTGGGTCAGCTATGCCGAGCTGGTCAAGCTGACCGGCGCGGTGCCGGTGATCGTCGAAACCGAGGAGGCCAACCAGTTCAAGCTGACGCCGGCGAAACTGCGGGCGGCGATCACGCCGCGGACGACGATCCTGCTGGTGTGCTCGCCGTCGAACCCCACCGGGTCGATGTACTCGCCCGAGGAACTGGGGGCACTGGCCGACGTCGCGATCGAAGGGGACCTGGTGGTGGTGGCCGACGAGATTTACGAACGGCTGGTGTATGGCGACCGCCGCTTCGCCAGTTTCGCCACGGTGCGGCCGAAGATGCAGGAGCGGACCGTGCTGGTCAACGGCGCCAGCAAGGCCTATGCCATGACCGGCTGGCGGATCGGCTGGACCCTGTCGCCGGTGCCGCTGGCCAAGGCGATGGCCGACCTGCAAAGCCAGGAGACCTCGAACCCTTCGAGCATCAGCCAATACGCGGCGCTGGCGGCCATCGAGGGCCCGCAGGAGTGCGTGGCCACGATGCTGGCCGAGTTCACCAAGCGGCGGGAGTTCGTGCGCCAGCGGATCGCCTCGATCGAGGGCCTGTCGTGCTCCGACATGGCCGGCGCGTTCTATGCCTTCGTGAACATCAAGGCCCACCTGGGGCGGACCTATGCCGGCCGGCGGATCGACAACTCGACCCAGTGGTGCCTGGCATTGCTCGAGCAGCAGAACGTAGCCACGGTGATGGGCTCGTCATTCGGTGCCGAGGGGTACGCGCGGATTTCATTCGCCACGGGTTTGGACACGCTGAAAGCGGGCTTCGACCGGATCGAAGCGTTTCTGCAGAGCTAGCAAGGGCCTGGACGTCCGTCCTCGCTCGGGCTCGCGATCTGCAAGGCAACGTCGGTGCGCTGGTCTTGCATCCTCGCCTGGGCTCCCCGTAAACTGTGTGCCGTGGCACCAACCAGAGCGGGGGTAAGTGATGAGCGAGAATCCTTATCAATCGCCAATGGCAAGCGGCACGGCTATCGGTGTCCTTAGCGGCGCCGTCGAAGATCTACGTGCCGTGGCTCGTTATCAGAAGGGGATCCTGGTCTGCATCCTGGTGCAGATCCTCAGCGGCATCTTTGTGGTCGCGCTGCCGCAACTAGGTCAAGCAGAGTCGCTCGCCCTCGTCGGACTGCTGGTCTCGATCGGATCGCTGATCGTGGGGGTTTTTGGCACGGTGTTCATTTTTTTGCTGGCAACCAAAGTCTATTCGACTGGGATCGGCATCTTGCTGGGGGTGCTCACCTTGATTCCCTGTCTCGGGCTGATCGTCCTGTTGGCGGTCAACGCCAAGGCGACCGGCATTCTCCGCCAAAATGGGATCAAAGTCGGCCTGCTGGGCGCCAATCTTTCGCAGATCTGAGCCTGCGGTTTGCGCCAAACCATATCACGCGTTGCGGCTCGGCGGTCGCGCAATGCAATTGGATCATTCCGCACAGCCTGACTCGCCCGCGCGGGGTTGCGCCCATCTCCGTGCTACGCTTCCATTTCCGAACGATTCTGATAGTTTAGCGCTGCGACAACCGGCGTTCGCTCGGCAGGCAACGTAAAATGAATGGTGGCGGACGACGACCGCCGCGATTGTTGTTCGGTCGTGATGATGATGCGCGATGGAACGGTGCCATTCGACCATGAAGAGCAGGGCAGACGCGTGAAAATCCTGATCGCCACCAGCGAGGCAGTGCCGTTTGCCAAGACCGGCGGTCTGGCCGACGTCTGCGGTGCGCTGCCGATCGAGTTGGAGAGGCTCGGCCATCAGCCGACCTTGATTCTGCCCGCCTACCGCCGGATGCGCGCCTCGGGCATGCCGATCGAGCCGACCGGCATCCACTTCGAAATCACGATCGGCAGCAAGCAGGTGCCCGGCACCCTGCTCAAAAGCCATTTACCCGACAGCAAGGTGCCGGTCTACCTGGTGCACCAGGAGCAGTACTTCAATCGGTCGGAACTCTATGGTGAAAACGGCGGGGACTATCGGGACAACTGCGAGCGGTTCACGTTCTTCTGCCGCGCGGTCATCGAGGCGATCCGCCTGCTGGACTTGTCGGTCGACGTCTTGCACTGCAACGACTGGCAGACCGGGCTGATCCCCGCCTACCTCGAAATCGAACATCACGGCCTGCCGGCTTACGACGAGATCGGCACGCTGTTCACCATCCACAACATGGCCTTCCAGGGCGTCTTCTGGCACTGGGACATGCTGCTCACGGGCCTCGACTGGAAATACTTCAACTGGCAGCAGATGGAGTTCTTCGGCAACCTCAACCTGCTGAAGACCGGGTTGATCTTCGCCGACCGGCTGAACACGGTCAGCCCCCGCTACGCCGAAGAAATCCAATCGGCGCCCCTGGGCTGCGGGCTGGAAGGGGTGCTGCAAAACCGCCGCGACGTGCTCTCGGGCATCGTCAATGGCGTCGACTACCGCGAGTGGAACCCGGCCACCGACACCGAGCTGCCGGCCGACTATTCGCCCGAAACCGTTGACACCGGCAAGGCCGCCTGCAAGTCCGCGCTAGAAAGCGATTGCGGGCTGTCGGCCTCGACCAAGGCGCCGCTACTGGCATTCGTCGGGCGGTTGACCGAACAGAAGGGGATCGACCTGTTGGCTTCGGTGATTCGCGACCGGGTGCAGTCGCACGATGCGCGATGGGTCATCCTGGGCACCGGGACGCCGGAGTTCGAAGAACAATTGGCCCTGCTCTCCGAGCGGTTTCCGCAGAAGGTCGCCACGCGGCTCGAGTTCTCGAATCACCTGGCCCACCGCATCGAGGCCGGAGCCGACATCTTCCTGATGCCCAGCCGCTACGAGCCATGCGGGCTCAACCAGTTGTACAGCCTCAAGTATGGCACCGTGCCGGTCGTGCGGGCCACCGGCGGCCTGGTCGACACGGTCACCGACGCCAACGAGAAGACGCTCGGCGACGGCACGGCCACCGGCTTTCGCTTCAGCGATTACAGCCCGCTGGCGCTCAACGAGGCGATCGATCGGGCCTGCAACGCTTACGCCCAGCCGGAAGTCTGGCGGCGGCTGGTGCAGACCGGCATGCGGCAGGATTGGTCGTGGCGCACGGCGCCCGCAAGTATGTCGAGCTGTACCGGGCCACGGCCGAGCAGGCGCGGCGAAGCGTGATGGCCGGCAATGCGCCGTAGGAGCCCCCCCTAGGCGCCGAGCGTCGGGCGGTGTGTGATACAGCGTGGGCGGATTGAGGTGGCTTGTCCGATTCACGTGCGTCTCCGCCCGGTGAGCTCCGCGCCATGCACGAAATCTCGGTCGCTTTCGTCTGGCATCAGCACCAGCCGTACTACCCAGACGACGTTGCCGGCACGAACCCCATGCCCTGGGTGCGCCTGCACGGCATCAAGGACTACTGGGGCATGGCGATGCATCTCGACGAAGTGCCCGAGATGCACGCCACGATCAACCTGGTGCCCAGCCTGCTGACGCAGATCACGGCCTACACCAAGCAGCAGCGCGAGGACGAGCACCTGCGCGTCTGCGCCTGCCGGCCGACAGCTTGAGCGAAGCCGACCGGCTGTACCTGCTCGACAACTTCTTCATGGCCAACCCGGATCACATGATCCGGCCCTATCCGCGCTATCGCGAGCTGTACGAGCAGCGGGCCTTGGGCGTCGACAGCGCGGAGCGAGCGCCTGCGCCGCTTTTCGACGCACGACCTGTTGGATTTGCAGGTCTGGAACAATCTCACCTGGTTTCATCCGCTGGCGTTCGAGAAATACCCGGAGCTGGCCGAGTTCCGCAAGAAGGGGCTGCACTGGACCGAAGACGAGAAGCAGTGGCTGCTCGACAAGCAGTTGGAGCTTTTGGCCGCGATCATTCCGCTGCACCGCAAACTGGCCAAGCGCGGGCAGGTCGAGCTGACGACGACCCCCTTTTATCATCCGATTCTGCCGCTGTTGGTCGATCGCCGACTGGCGCGGCAGGCGATGCCGGGCGTCGAACTGCCGCGACACCTGGATAGCTTCGCCGACGACGCGGCCATGCAGGTGCGCCGTGCCGTCGAGTTCCACACGCGCACTTTTCGGCGCCAAGCCCGTGGGCATGTGGCCCTCGGAGGGCTCGGTGGCGCAGGAGATGATTGCGGCCGTGGCGGCGGCCGGCATCCAGTGGATTGCCAGCGACGAGGAGATCCTCACCCGCTCGACCGAAGGCTGGGTGGCCCGCGACGCGCAAGGGCACGTGCAGCGGCCCGAGCTGCTCTATCAGCCGTGGCGCGTGGAGAGCGGCGGGCAGAAGCTGCAGATGATCTTTCGCGATCACGCGCTGAGCGATTTGATCGGCTTCAACTACCAGCGGTACGAGCCCGAGCAGGCCAGTGACGACCTGGTCAGCAAGTTGGAGGCGATCGGCCGGGCTACCGAGGCCGCCGACCGCAAGCGGCCCTCGCTGGTGAGCATCATCCTCGACGGTGAAAACTGTTGGGAGTATTACCCCGACGGCGGCGTGCAGTTCTTGCGGCTGCTCTACAAGCGGCTGGCCGGCCACGCCCAGATCAAGCCGGTGCGGGTGCGCGACTACTTGGCGGCGCATCCGCCGACGGAAACCGTGGGCCATCTGTTCGCCGGCAGTTGGATCAGCCACAACTTCGCCATCTGGATCGGCCATCCGGCCTGCAACCGCGCTTGGGACCTGCTGGCCGAAACCCGGGCGGCCCTGGTCACGAACGCGGGGCGTGCCGGACTGCCCGCGGCCGATCTGAAGCGGGCGTGGGAGGAGCTGTATATCGCCGAGGGGAGCGACTGGTTCTGGTGGTTCGACGACCGGCACTCGAGCAGCCAGGACTGGCTATTCGACGAGTTGTTTCGCAAGCACCTGCAAAACGTCTATACCCTGCTGGGCCTCGAACCGGCCGCCGAGCTGCTCAAACCGATCGGTGAGCGCCGCGAACGCCTGCGGCCCATCACCCAGCCCACCGGCACGGTGCAGGTGCGGATCGACGGCCGGCAGACGTATTTCGAGTGGATCAATGCCGGCGTCTACACCGTCTCGCAAGCCCGTGGCACGATGGCCATGGCCGAAAGCGAACGGATCGACAAGATCCATTTCGGCTTCGAGCCCGATCGTCTGTTGCTGCGGTTCGACGCCCATGGCCACGTCAGCCAGCGGCTGGCCGACGTCGACACGCTGCGGGTCGTATTCGGCGCGCCGGCCGGCTACGAGCTGGTCGTCACGGGGCCGGCCACGCTGGCGCCCAAGACGCAGCTGTTTCACAACGACGTGCCGGTGAGCAATGCGGGCGTCGAGGCGGCCAGCGACGTGATCCTCGAAATCGGCATCCCCTGGCGAGCGCTGGGGGCCGAGCCGGAGAAGCCGCTGGCCTTTCATGCCGAGCTGCTGCGGCAAGAGCAGCCGATCGAGCGCGTGCCGCACGAGGGCGCGATCGAGACGACCGTTCCCTCCCCCGATTACGATTTGATCATGTGGCAAGCCTGAGCCGCGAGCGCCGCCGGAGGACCCCGAAGTCGATGCCAGACTTACGCAAAGACCCGATCGTCGGCCGCTGGGTGATCGTGGCCAAGAATCGTGCGCGGCGGCCGCACGACATCATCGACATCGTGCGCGACCACCCGCCGCACCGCTTCTGCCCGTTCTGCGAAGGGAACGAAGCCCACACGCCGGGCGAGATCGTCGCCCATCGGCACGCCGGCACGCACCGCGATCATCCCGGCTGGCGGGTGCGCGTGGTGCCGAACAAGTTCCCGGCGCTGGAAATCGAGGGCGAGCTCGAAAAGCACGGCCAGGGCATGTACGACATGATGCGGGGGGTGGGCGCCCACGAGGTGATCATCGAGTCACCGCGCCACGTGACCAGCACCACCGAGCTGTCGATCGACAATCTGCGCGACGTGTTGATGATCTACCGCGATCGGCTGCTCGACTTGAAGAAAGACCCGCGGCTGGTCTACGGCATGATCTTCAAGAACGTGGGGGCGGCGGCCGGCGCATCGCTTGAGCACACGCACAGCCAGTTGATCGCGACGCCGATCGTGCCGATCAGCGTCGCCGAAGAGATGGGCGGCTCGCTGGAGTACCACCGCTACCGGGGGCGCTGCCCGTTTTGCGACATGGTCGAGCAAGAGCTGGCTTTCGAGAAGCGGATCGTGTTCGACGCGCCGGGGTTCGTCGCGTTTTGCCCGTTCGCGTCCCGCTTCCCCTTCGAGACCTGGATCGTGCCGACGGCGCACGCCAGCCACTACGAGACGCTGTCGCGGCAGGGGGCCGAAGAGCTGGCCCGGGTGCTGAAGCGGGTGTTGTTGAAGATTGAGACCGCCTTGGACCGGCCCGCGTATAATTACATCATCCACACGGCGTCGTTTGACACTCCGGCAATCGAGCACTATCACTGGCATATAGAGATTATTCCACGTGTGACGAAGACCGCCGGCTTTGAGTGGGGGACCGGTTTTTACATTAACGCGGTGCCCCCGGAAGAGGCGGCCCACTTCATGCAGGGTCTGGAGATCGCGTCATCGAACGCGCAAGAAATTCCGACAAGGGCGACTGGATAAAAGACGTTCCATTTGCCGATTAGAGCCTGTACTGAACCCACCGACAAACTCTGCGTCGACCCCGTAATCGGCCCCGCCCATGCCCTCTCGCATCCGCTTTCTATTCGTCTTGCACGACCACCAACCGGTCGGCAACTTCGATCACGTCTTCGAGCAGGCCTATCAAGACAGCTACTTGCCGATGCTCGACGTGTTCGAGAGCTATCCGAGCCTGAAGATGGCCCTGCACACCAGCGGGCCGCTGTTCGAATGGCTCGACGCTCACCACGCTGACTACCTGGACCGCATAGCGGGCCTCGTTGCAGCCGGCAGAATCGAAATTGTCGGCGGGGCGTATTACGAACCGATTTTGTCGATGATTCCGCGCCGCGACCGCGTCGGCCAGATCCACAGCTACACCCGCTGGCTCGAGAACCGGCTGTCGGCGCGGGTCCGCGGCATGTGGATTCCCGAGCGCGTCTGGGAGCAGAACATGACGGCCGACCTGGTGGCCGCCGGCATCGCTTACACGATGCTCGATGACTTCCACTTCAAGAACGCCGGCCTGACCGATGACCAGCTTCACGGCTATTACCTGACCGAAGACGAAGGCCAGACGCTGGCCGTGTTTCCCGACAGCGAGCCGTTGCGTTACATGATGCCGTTTCGGCCGCCGCAGGAGACGATCGACTACCTGGGCAATTTGAACCACCGCCACCCCGGCGCTATCGCCGTGTTCGGCGACGACGGCGAGAAGTTCGGCGCCTGGCCCGAGACCAAGAAGCACGTTTACGAAGACGGCTGGCTGCGCCAGTTTTTCGACCTGCTGGTGGCCAATGAAAGCTGGATCGAATCGGCCCTGCCGTCGGAAGTGATCGACGGCACGCCGCCGGTGGGCAAGGTCTATCTGCCCGAGGGAAGCTACCGCGAGATGACCGAGTGGGTGCTGCCCAGCGAGCAGTTGGCCGAGTACGCGCAAGTGCGCCGCGAGATGGAGCACGACCCGCGCTGGCCGCGCGTAGCCCGCTTCATGCGCGGCGGCTTCTGGCGCAACTTCCGCGTCAAGTATGCCGAAGCCAACGAAATGTACAGCCGCATGATGATGGTCAGCCGCCGGCTGCAAGCGGCCGCCGACTCGGGCGCCCGCGAGGAGCTGATCGAGCAGGCCCGCCGGTGCGTATACCGCGGGCAGTGCAACTGCGCGATTGGCACGGCGCGTTCGGCGGCGTCTACCTGCCACACCTGCGCAACGCGATCTTTCACGAGCTGATCACGGCCGACAACATCTTGAACCGCGCGCTGCACAAGCCCGACGCCTGGGTCGAACTGACTGCCGATGACTACGACTTTGACGGCCGTCAGGAAGTCCAGTTGGCCAGCGACAAGCTCGTGGTCCTGGCGGCGCCGGCCCAGGGGGGCGTGCTTTACGAGCTCGACGTGCGGTCGATCGCCCAAAACCTGCTGGCCACGCTCACGCGCCGGCCGGAGGCCTACCACCGCAAGGTGCTGGGCGGCGATGGCCGCAATGACGTGGCCGGGGTGTCGGACAAGGTGGTGTTCAAGCAGGAAGGGCTCGACGAGCGGTTGCAATACGACGTCTATCCGCGCAAGAGCCTCGTCGACCATTTTTACGCCGCCGACGCCACGCTCGAGGCCGTAGCCGGCGGAAGCGCCGCCGAGCTGGGCGACTTTCTGTCTCGCGTCTACGACGCCCGGCTGCGCCGCAATCCGCACCGCATGCAGTTGCAGCTCTCGTCCGAGGGTCGCGCGGGCGAGCACACCGTGCGGGTCAGCAAAAGCCTGACGCTCGAGGCCGGCTCGTCCAGCCTGGAAATCGGCTACTTGCTGGAAGGTCTGCCGCCGGGCCATCCGCTGCATTTCGCCGTCGAGTTCAATTTCGCCGGGCTGCCGTCGGGCGCCGACGACCGCTATTTCTACGGCTATGCCCGGCAGCGTTTCGGCCAGCTTGGCACGCGGCTCGACCTCGAGGGGGCCCGCGAGCTCGGACTGGCCGACGAGTGGTTGGGCATCGACGTCCACCTGATGCTCTCGCGGCCATCAGGTTTGTGGACGTATCCGGTCGAGAGCGTCAGCCAATCGGAAGGCGGTTTCGAGCTGGTGCACCAGTCGGTGGCCGTGGTGCCCCACTGGCACGTCGAGGCCGACGCCGAAGGCCGCTTTAGCGTCAACATGCACCTGGCCATCGACACCAGCAGTGCTGAAAGCCGCCACGAAGGGCGCGCGATCGCGCTAGCCGAAGCGGCGACAAGCTGAGCGCGTGGCGAGCGGAATAGTCGGTCGGACGCTCTCGCCGCGATTCCTCGCCGAAATCCAGCCGTCGCTACTTCGCAGCGACTTGGCCCTGGTCTTTGTAATGGGCCACAAAGTGAACGCCCTCGAAGGGCTGGCCGTCGACCTCCGCGACCGGACCATGCAGCATATTGAGCGGCGGGCCCTGTTGCGGCGGCTCGAGCACGACGTCGCGCCCGTGGGCCAGAGTGACCCAGGTGCTGCCGAGCGTGCCGAAATAGTATTCCCGATCCTTGGGGAACTTGTTCGCGCGCGAGGCGTCGAGGGGGATCCAGCCGACGTTGGCAACCCAGAACCGTGCCCAACAATGGCAATGCTTGGCATCGCCCTCGGGCGTTTCCGGCGGCAGGGGAAGACCGAACACGTGATCGGCGGGAATCCCGCGCCGACGGCAAATGCCGATGAAGACGGAATGGAAATCGGTGCAATCACCCGTCTTGCTGTCGCACGCCCACACCGCGTTCCCCTTGCCGGCGCCGGGCGCGAGATAGTTGTAGACCATCGTGTTGACCAGGTGATCGTAGATGGCGCGGCCTGCCCGCAACGGCTCTCCCTCGGGCATTTTGATGGTGCGAGCCAGGTTGGCGATTGGGCCGTTGAAGGGGATCATGGTCGTTTCGCGTAAATACGGCGCGAATTCATCGAGCGGCACTTGCGCACTCGTGGAAATCAGCTGCTTCGCCGCGGCCACGGTTTGTTCGCGCACTTCGACGTCGTAGTCCAGCTCGACCGTCATCGGCGGCGCTGCGTCGGCAGCGTCGAATCGCTGGTAGTAGAGGTGGTTGCCGAATGTTTTTTCCGTGGTGAATCGTCCCGCGGTCAGTTCCTTTTCGTTGAGCAGTTTGACCGTCTGCCGCTGGTTCGTGGGCGGAATGGGAATCCACAAGTCGACTTTCTTGGCGCCGGGCGGCAACTCGCCGACTTCGCACTTGAAGTTCACGCGGAGGTGCCGGACTTTCGGCGGTTCGGCCGACGCCTCGGCGGCACATGCAGCGAACGACGCCACCAACAGCCAATGAAAAACAGGCGAGCCCTTCATCTTGCGACCATCCTTCCCGATAGGAATTCACTCGGCGATTGACGCCACCCCGCGCCGACCAACATATCCGGTAGACATGTTGAGGTCAAAGTTCTGATATTACAGGCCGACTCCGTCATCTCGGCTTCGCAGTCGGCGTTCGAATCCCTTCCGGCCACAGCGGCGGGCGAATTCCAGCGATTGGCCAGTTTCTACCACGCTCTTGAGCCTCGACGCCACTTCGCCTTCTCGGCTCCGCTCAATCGAATCGATATGCGCGGCTCTGCCAGCGGCCGCTTGGCAACCGGATCTGCCTGGTCTGGAATTCGTTGCGTCGCGCCGGGCACCGTGCTACGCTGCCCAGGCGACGGTTGTTTGCCATGCGGCGAGGGACTCTCACGGTGCGGTGCTTGGCCAAGGCCCCGTTTTCAACCGCGCCCCTGGTTCGCAGCGATCGGCTGATGCGAGGATTCCTGGATTCGCTGACGCTGCTGCCCAATTGTGGCGATGGCTGCTTCGGGCCTCAATACACTCGACCCTTCCGCCCACGTTGCGCCGATGCAGGATCTCTACCGATAAAGGAGTGGCCGTGTTCAAGACCCGATCCGTGATACTGGCGATTGGCGTGTGTCTGCTGGCGGCGGCCTCCCATGGCGACGAGCCGCCGGCAGAGAAGGCGATTCACGATCAGTTGCGCGCGCTGCGCGAGGAGCTGATCGATGCGTACAACGACCAGGACATCGACCGGTTTCTGTCGCATTGCACCGAGAAGGTGGTCGCCGTCTGGCAAAACGGCGAAGTCACCGTGGGCCACAAGGAAATCCACGACTACTACGACAAGATGATGAAGGGTCCGGATCGCATCGTCGCCAGCCTGCGCGTCGAGCCGACGGTCGACGGATTGTCGACAATCTATGGCGACTCGACGGCCGTCGCCCACGGCAAGCTGAACGATCGCTACGAGTTGACCAACGGCATGAGCTTCCGCCTGGACAGCCGCTGGAGCGCCACGGCGATCAAGCAGGCCGATCGCTGGCTGATCGCCAGCTTTCATGCTTCGACAAACGTCTTCGACAACGGCTTGCTGTCGCTCACGACCCGTCAGATGATGCTGTGGTCGGCGGCCGTGACCCTATTCATCGGGCTGGTCCTGGGAGCGATCGGAGGTCGGCAGTTTTTCAAACGGCACAGCACGCCGGCTTGAAGGATCGCGCCATGCGAAATCCGATGCCTGCATGACGCACGCGGTTGCAAGGACTCGTTAGGGAGCGACCCACTACGGGTTCGCGGCGAGCACCAGCGCTTGCACGTCGAACAGCCGGCCGCGGTCGCCGGGCTTTTGTGGCGGCCAAACGATCCACTCCCAGCGGCCTTCCTCGACGATCTCCAGGGCCTCGGGCACGTACGTGCGCAGGTCCTTCGATTCGAGCATCCGCCACGTGCCCTCGGTCTGCCAGCGGCCATCGGGCGCCAGCTCGATGAAGCACATCTGCACCGACTCGGAAAGATAGATTCGCCCGCTGTCGGCCACCAGCCCGACCAGGTCATGGACGAAGCGCGTCTGCAAGCGGCGATTCAAATCCTGCAAAGCCGCCAACCAGGCCGGTGCTTCGCGCAGCCGCTCGCGGTCATTCGGGAATCGCCGGGCCAAGACTTCCTCCGAGCGGTGGATGATCCAGAAGTCGAGCTGGCTGAGCAGGCACGAGGCGATCACCAGGTCGTAGCGGCCGCCGATCTGCATGCCGCTGGCCGGCTGTCCGGCCACGACGCCGGCCATGCGGGCGACGGCGTCATCGGCATCGGCGGATTCGCCGACGACCTCGCTCAGCTTGTCGAGCACCGCCTCGACGACGCCAGTGAGATCCGCGATCCGTAGGTCGACCTTGTCGCGAACCGCCGGGTCGAGTCGAGCAACCGGCCCATCGAGCGGTTCGCGCTCGATGTCGTTGAGCGTCAGGCGATGAAACGTCGCGGCCAGCTCGTTCAGTGGGATTTCACTGCAAGCGCCGCCGCCGAGCACGATCGCGTCGCCGGGCTCGACGGCCGCGGCGGCCCGCAGAATCATCTGCCGGCTTTGCTCCTCGTGGCGCGAGGCGGTCGGTTTGAGAAAGTAGCGGGGCCACGGTCCGCCGCCCGAGGTGCCCGACTGGCCGCTGGTGTGACTCACAGTGGGTCATCCTTCGCGAGCGATCGCGACATGGCCGGCGCAGGCCAGCGAAAACCAATTCACGCGCGGCTCGAACGCCTGGGCACCGTGCGGCAGCTCGGCCAGCACCGGCGGGACGGCCCGGGCCCGGATTTCGCGAGCATTCGAGGCCATGCTGGCGTCGGGGCTGGCGGCGTGGACCTGGTTGAGAACGATGCCGGCCACGGCCAGTCCTTCGCGAAAGGTGGCCGCCACGATCAGCGTCTGCAGCACGTGATTGATCGCGCCCAACTTGTTATCGGCCACGACCACTAATGGGAATCCGAAATCGTAAGCCAGGTCGGCCACGAATTCCTCTTGGCCCATGGGGGACATCAGCCCTCCAGCTCCCTCGATAATGACCAGGTCGGATCGCTCGCGCCAAACGTCGAGCCCCCGGCGCAACAAGGCCGCGTCGAGCCGCTTTCCCTCGGCCGCGGCGGCCAGGTGCGGAGCCAACGGGGCGGCGAACATTTGCGGGCAGACTTCTTCCGGCGTGCCCGGCGAGCCAGCCGCCTGCCAGAGCGCCAGCGCGTCGCCGGCCACCAGGCGGTCACCCTGGCGGGCACATCCGCTGGCCGCCGGCTTGTACACGCCAACCCGATGCCCCTCGGCCGCCAAGGCCCGGGCGATCATCGCGGCGACGTACGTCTTGCCCACTTCGGTGTCGGTGCCGGTGACGAAGAGTCCGCGTAGCGGTTTGCGCGTCATGGGCCATAAGGTACCATGAGTTTCATGACGAGTTCAAACGGACAAGACGAGTCCGAGCCGGCCGCTTCGACGGTGGTGGCGCTGGTGCAGATGACGAGCCAGGCGTCGAAGGCTGCCAACGTTGCCAAAGCGATCGAACGCATCGGCCAGGCGGCCGACGCCGGCGCGAACGTCGTCTGCCTGCAAGAGCTGTTCGCCGGCCAGTACCCGTGCCAGAGCGAAGATCATCGCCGCTTCGACGAAGCCGAGCCGATCCCCGGTCCCACCAGCGAGGCTTTGGCCGAGGCGGCCCGGCGGCACGGCGTGGTGGTGGTCGGCTCGCTGTTCGAGCGCCGGGCGGCAGGCTTGTACCACAACACGGCCGTGGTGTTCGACGTTGACGGCTCGCTGGCCGGTATGTATCGCAAGATGCACATCCCCGACGACCCGCTGTACTACGAGAAGTTTTACTTCACGCCCGGCGATCTCGGTTTCAAGGCCTTCGCCACGCGGCACGGGCGGATCGGAGTTTGCGTCTGCTGGGACCAGTGGTATCCCGAGGCGGCCCGGCTAACCGCGTTGGCCGGCGCGCAGATCATCTTCTATCCCACGGCCATCGGCTGGCTGCCCGACGAAAAAGATACCTACGGGCCGAGCCAGCATTCGGCCTGGGAGACGATGATGCGCAGTCACGCGATTGCCAATGGAGTGTTCGTCGCGGCGGCCAACCGCACGGGCCTGGAAGGGCAACTGCAGTTCTGGGGAGCCTCGTTCCTGGCGGACCCGAACGGCAACGTGCTGGCCCGCGCTTCGCACAACAAGGAGGAGACGCTGGTCGTGGAGTGCGATTTCGAGAAGATCGACTTCGTGCGCACGCATTGGCCGTTTTTGCGCGACAGGCGGATCGACGCTTACGGCGATCTGACGAAACGCTATCGCGACTGACGCCGCCGAGATCTCTCCCGCACTGCGCACGCCGCGCCGGATTTCCAAACAAATGCCTGCCGCCACGCCCGCGTCGCTCGGATACCGCCTGCCGGCCGAATGGGAGCCGCACCGCGCCACCTGGCTGGCCTGGCCGCGCAACCGCGACACCTGGCCCGGCAAGTTCGAGCCGATTCCGGCCGTGTGGGCCGAGCTGGTGCGGACGCTGGCCGCGTTCGAGCCGGTGCACATTCTGGCCGGCGGCGCGGAAGTGATGGCCGAGGCCCGCCGGCTGCTGGCCGGCGTGTCGAACGTCGCGCTTTACGACATCGCGACCAACGACGTGTGGGCCCGCGACCATGGGGCGATGTTTTTGGGCGGCCCATCGTCGCTGCCGCCGGCGCTGGTGGATTGGGAGTACAACGCCTGGGGAGGCAAGTATCCGCCGTTCGATCTCGACAACGCCGTGCCGCGGCACATGGCCGAGCTGACCGGCCGCCGGCGTTTCGTGCCCGGCATCGTGCTCGAAGGCGGGGCGATCGACGGCAACGGCGACGGCACGCTGCTGACCACGGAAACCTGCCTGCTCAATCCGAATCGCAACCCCGAGCTGTCGCGCGACCAGATCGAGCAGTACCTGCGCGACTACTGCTGCGCGCGGAAGATTCTGTGGCTGGCCGGCGGCATCGTGGGCGACGATACCGACGGCCACATCGACGAGCTGGCCCGGTTCGTCGGTCCTACGACCGTGGTGGCGGCCCGCGAAGCCGACCCGCGCGACGAGAACCACGAGCCGCTGGAAGAGAACTATCGCCGGCTGCTGGAAATGACCGACGCGCGGGGCCGTCCGCTGGAAGTGATCCCGCTGCCGATGCCGCGGCCGCTCTACTTCGAAGAGCAGCGGCTGCCCGCCTGCTACCTGAACTTCTACGTCGCCAACGGCCTGGTGGTGGTGCCGACGTTCGACGACCCGGCAGACCGCGGGGTGCTGGAAACGCTAGGGCGACTATTTCCCGGCCGGCAGATCCGCGGCATTCACGCGGTCGATCTCGCGTGGGGGCTGGGGGCATTTCACTGCATCACGCAGCAGGAGCCGGCATAACCAAGTGAGCTAGTTAGCGTTTCAGGTAGAATAACGCCAGCCGCCCGCCCAACTGGTCGCCGGGGTTGGGGGAGATGACCAGCGATTGCTCGAACTCCACCGGCGCCAGCAGCATGTAGCGCCACGCCAGGTCGCCGCGGCGGCCGCACAGGGTGCGGGTGAAGCCGCGCCATTCGCCCGGGCGGCCCCAGAATTCATCGAGCTCGCTCATCGCCCAGCCGGTTTGCGGCTTGCCGTCGACGGCGAGCGACGCGATCCCGGTCGCGGCTTCGCCCTGGGCATAGACGAGCGCCACCCAGCGCCCGCTGCCCGCCTGGCTCACCAGTTCCTTCGACGCGGTACCGGCCGGCTGGAAGATGCCCCGCAGCCGCATCCGGCCGGCATAGTCGGCGCGATTCTTGTCGGTCGCGCGATCGACGGACATCGACAGGCCCACCTTCTCGATCGGCTTGCTGCCGCGATTGCGGGCGGCCACTTTGATGCCCGCGCCGAACGGCATCGCCAGCAGGTTCGCGTAGCCATCCTTGTTGGCCATGACCAGCGTGCTGAAATCGCGGCTCGGTTCGGCCGCGCCGTAAGCCGGCACCAGGAAGCGGGCCGGTGCCGCGATGGCGGGCAGCGTCTCGCCATCGATCGTGACTTCAATCCACAGGTTGTCGTCAGAGAGGTTCGACCTGGCGGCCGCCAGCTTGAGCCAATTGACGATGCCCACGCCCTCGGTGCTGACCAGCTCGACGCTGGTGCCGGGCCCGATGGTGCGCGGTTCCGAGACGATGCGTTCATAGATTTCGGCCTCGCGCAGTTTCCCGCCGCTGAGACTTTCGTGTCGATAGTTGATCGCCGCGGCCATGCCCCGCGGCAGCCCGGGGTTCTTGACCGTGAAGCTTTCCAGCGGCACGTCCTTGGGCAGCGTGACGTAGTCGAAGCGGAACGTCGATGGCAGCGGATCGCTCACCACGATCTTCAAGCTCTTGGCGTACGCCAGGCACATCAGCGCCGGCTGGTCCTCGTGGGCCACGCCGGGCACGTCGTCGAACAGGTGTTCCGTGGCACATTCGATTCGCGGCTGCGACTCGCCGTCGAAATAGAAGGCCAGGCGACCGGACGGATAGCTTTGCCAGGAGCGCACGATCGCGCCGGGGCCCGTCAGCTCGGCCAACACGTGCTCGCCGCCCTTGGGCACCGTCGTGCTGACCACGCCCGAGCGAATACCGTCGTCGCGCGACAGCCGTTCGGTGTTCATCAGCCGGTCGAGCACGACGGTCTGGGCCGTCTCGCGGGCGGACTGCTGCCAGGCGTCGAGTCCCAGCCCGTCGGGCGCGACGTTGAGGTAGATATTGCGAAAGCGGACCTTGCCGCCGTGGTCTTGCACGCCGATCCACCCCTTGAGGTGGCGGTGCTTCAATTCGCTCAGCCAGCCGGTGTTGGCGTGCTGCACGAGCTCGCCATTGACCCAGGCGCTGATCATCCGGCCATCGGCCTTGACGACCACGCGGTTCCATTCCAGCGACTTGTCCTGGCGATCCAAGGGGGGCAGGTTGCCATAAATGGCCATCGTCGAGTCCTTGACTTCGCCGGGCTGGTCGAGAATCTGTAGTTCCATGCCGTCGCCCGAGGGCCAGCCGTCCTTGGCCGTGCGAATGGCCAGTCCCGAGTTGCCGCCGCGCGAAATCGTGTACTCCAGCGCCAGCGTGAAGTTGGCGTACTCGTCGTTGGTGCGGAGATAGTGGAGCCCCTGGTGCGAGGTGGGAATGATGTCGCCCGCGTCGACCGTCCAGGTGCCGCGCTTGTTGTTGACGAACCAGCCGTCGAGATCGTGGCCGTTGAACAGGGCGTTGCCGAACGGCTCTTCGGCGGTGAGGCCCTCCAACGACGCTTCGCCGCCCGCGACGGCCAATGCCAGCCCCACGCGGCGGCTGCGATCGATGGACACTTCGGCGACGACCTTGCGGTCGACGATCACCGACAGCGTGCCGCCCGACTTGCGGATGTCGGCCGAGTGCATCGGGGCGCCGGAAGGCGGATCGATCTTCGCGCCCGAGGCCAGCTCCTTGCCGCCCTCGCGCACCTGGCCGCAACGCTCGCCTTCGGCCAGCGTGATCGTCCAGCCTTCGCCGTTGGGCACGCCAACCAGGCCTAGCTCGATGGCGCCGCCGGGACCGGCCGACCAGGCGAAGCGCAGTTCCACGTCGCCGAACGTCCAGCCCGACAGCAGCGGCGTCGATTTATCGCTGCCGCTCAAGCGCCCGTCCTTGATCGTCCAGCCGGCGGGGGCCTGGGGCCCATACTCCCAGCCGACCAACGAGGTGGGCCGCAACAGCCTCACGGGCTCGGCAGCGTGCAGCCAGCCACACGATCCGACGAGCGCCACGGCGATCGTCCACGTCCGCCAATTCGCGAGCGATTTCATCACGGAAAGTCTCTCAAGGTGTTGATTCGATGCGTGACCGGCGCCAACGGCCGTTCATAAGGCCGGTCAAGCGCCGACCGCGGGCCGCGCGGACTCTACAGGCCCAAAAACTCCTCCAACGCTTCGCGCATCACATCGGCGTTGGCATCCTGGCCAGTCCAGATCTTGAAGGCGATCACCGCCTGGTTCACCAGCATGCCCAGGCCATCGAGCGTCTTGCAGCCGCGCTCGTGGGCCTCGCGCAGCAGCCGCGTTTCCGGCGGATTGAAAATCACGTCGGCGACGACCATGTCGCTCTCCAGCGTCGCGACGTCGAGCGGCACGCGGGCTTCCGCATCGCCCAGGCCGATCGACGTGGCGTTGATCAGCACTTCGATCTCGCCCGGCACGGCGTAGTCGCCCTCCCACGCCACGAACTTCGCGGGCACGCCGACCTTGTCGTTCACGAGCCGTGCCAACTCTTCGCCCCGCTCGATCCCGCGGTTGACGATCGTGATCTCGGCCGCTGCCGCCAGCGCCGTCTCGACGGCAATGGCCCGGGCCGCGCCGCCGGCTCCCAGGATGACGACCTGCTTGCCGGCCGGGTCGGTCACTTCCTTGAGCGACTCGACGAAACCCTTGCCGTCGGTGTTTTCGCCGACCAGCTCGTTGCCCACGCGATTGACGCAATTGACCGCGCCCATCAGCGCGGCCGCTTCGCTGGTGCGATCGAGGTGGCTGATCACGGCGACCTTATGGGGAATCGTAAGATTGCAACCGCGAAAACCCATGGTGCGCATACCGCGCACTGCGTCGCCCAAATCGTCTGGCGCCACTTCGAGCGTCAGGTAGCGCCAGTCGAGGCCCACCTGCACGAAGGCCTTTTCCATCATGTATTGAGTCGGATTTCCAGCCACCGGCTGACCGAAAACCGCCACGATTTCCTGAATCGGAGAGTGCGACACAGCCGTGGGCGATTCCTGAATGGTGGATGTGAAAACAGGAGAAGACGATCGGCGGGTGGCGAGCAGTTTGTATTATCTTGATCGAGTGCCAGGGCCATTGCAACGGCCAGGCGAATCCCCACCTCGCGCACGGCCATTTCGGCGGCCGCGCTGGGCGCGCCCTGCTGATTACCACGCCGATCAGGGAGTCCAGACCCCCTTGGCCATGGCGGCGTCCGTCGATTCATGAGCCACGCGGCGGGCTTTGATCCGCACGTACGGTGCCACGTAGCGACTGCGATGGGCGAAGCTGCCCAGGGCAGCCCGCTCGTCGCCGTGCAGCGGCTCGTAGAGGTCCTCGATCGCGAAGCCGGCGCGGCACATGCCGCCCAGCAGCTCTTCCCAGCGGTGCAGGAATTCGAGCGTGCCCAGCTCGCGGTGCGGGCTGCCGGCCACCGGCGGCAACGGGCCCGTGCGATAGTAGGGCTCGAGCAGGTCGTAGCCGCGCGGGCCCGGCGCCGCCGAAGCCTGCAAGCTTGTCGGCTGCTTGTGCTGGCTGATGTAGAGTCCACCGGCGCACGTGACCCGCGCAACTTCGCGATAGACGTCCGCCACGCGCGGCAGGTAGCACGTGCTCACCGGCTGGATCACGATGTCGAAGCTGGCGGGCGCCAGAGCCGACAGGTCGTCCATCGAAGCTTCGATCGTGCGGATTTCCAGCCTGCGCTCCTGGGCCACGGCCCGATCGAGCGCGAGCATCTCGCCGCTGAGGTCGACGACCGTCACCTGGCGCCGGCGGCGGCGTAGAGCGCGCTGTCGGCGCCCGCCGCCGGCGGCCAGGCACAGCAGGCGCTTGCCGGCGATGCTCTCTCCCAGCCAGCCGACGGCGTCGACCGTGGCCAGCGGATCGCGAAAATCCTCGTCGCGGGCCGGCCGGGCAAAAGGATCGTCGGCGCGGACCGCGCATCCCAGGCTTTGCGATTATGATCGTGGGGCGAACTCATCGTAGCCCGATTGGAAGCAGGCGCCCGTGCGTTGTCAACTCGTCGCGACCCGTGTAAGAACTGGGCAGCGAATCCAGATCAGCAGTTCATCCGACGACGACGAGTTTGCACGACGCGGCGCCGGCAAACCCACAAGCCCGCCGTGCCGGCGGCCAGCAGGATCCAGCTGGCCGGTTCGGGCACGGGCGAAACGATCATCACGACATTGCTGCCGGGCGTGCCGGTGGCCGTGCCGCTATAGTCTGAAAGAATAAAGGCCACCCGCCCGCCGGCGGCGCCGCTGAACGCCGTGAAGTCGGTGCTGCCAGGCAAGTAGGAAAGGCTCGAGCCGAAATCGCCGGAAGTGGAAGTCGGAAATGTAACGATCGAATGCGTCGAGTTGGTCGCCACGTCGGGCTGGAAGAGGCCGGACGTGTATGGCGACGCGCCGCCGTCGCTCGACTGTGGAAGCTCACCGGTCAACAGCGTGTGATCGCCCAAGGTGACGGCCAGGTCGAAGCTGGCAAGATTCGATCCCAACGTCTGCGGAGTCCCGGCGGTCGTGCCATTGCCGCTTCCCGAAAGCGCGGCTTCGGCCAGCTCGGCCGTGGGCGGCGATCCGGAAAAATCGAACTGGCCGGCTTGGAAGACCACGTGCCCTTGCGAGTCGAAGCCGATGCCCGCGGTGAAATCGTGATCGACCTGTGCAACCGCATGGACCTGGCCAGTCGAGCGGTCGATCTGAAACAGGTCGGCGCCGCCGAACGGGGCGTCGGAGACGAAGATATCGCCCGTCGAAGGGCGCACCGCCACTTGGGCGATGTACGGCACGCTGGTGTTGGTCGGGTCGCTGAAAATCGTCGACGCGCTGACCGTGACGTGCCCGGCCGAAAGTGCGCCGGTCACGCTCACCGAATACAGCGCGCTGCCGTTGTCGCCCGTGGTAACGAGCAGTTGGGCGGTCGTCGGGTCCCAGGCGGCGCCGCCGACCGAGCCGAAACTCGCGTTATCGACCACCAGCGGCGTGCCGAGCGTGCCGTCGGGATTCAACACTTCGATCGTGCTGGACGGCGCCAGATAGTTTCCCTGCACGACATACAACGTGCCGTCGGGTGCGTAGGCCAGGGCGCTATTGTTGGTTCCCAGCGAGGCGACCGTGCTCGCCATGAAGCCGGGCGCCACGTAGGGCGTGGCAGCCGGCACGGCCCGGGCCAGCAGGCACCAGGCGGCGAGGCACGACGCGCGCGCCAGCAGGAGCAGCATTGGCGGACTTTTCATGATCAGATGGCCTTTCAAGCTCGAGTTCATCAATCGTGTGGCACGTCGGGTTCACCGTGGGCCCGAGTGCACAGGGCGGCAACGACGGCCGGCAGCACCGAGTCTTCGAGATAGCGGACGCTCGTGTCGCACATCACCACCTGGCGCCGCCAGGATGGTCGCTCCAGATTTCGTTGTCTTGCATGCGGTTGACGCCGACGGTCGTGTCGAAGATGTTCTCGCCGTCAGCCCAGCCGCCGTTGAGCGCGCGGCCGCGGCCGGTGTCTTCGGCGACGATGACGGTGCGCGACAGGCCGTCGCTGATCTCGCGCTGCGTGACGCCGCGCTGGTAGATCATCACGCCATTGGCCGAGGGCGAGACGAGGCCCGCGCCGAACATGCCACCATAGTCGGTGCAGGCCCACGTCGTTGCGGCCGGCGTCGTGGCGCTGCTGGTGAAAGCGCCCTGCCGGTCGGCCGTGTAGCGGGTGGTCGATGGGCAGAGATAGACCGCGATTTCCCGGCCGGCGGCCAGTTGGTTCGCGGCGCTCTCGAAGCCGGCCGACGGGTCGAACAGATCGTAGACGTTCTGCTCCTCGAGGAAGGGAAGCAGCGACAACGACCAGGCGAGTTGCCGCGTGCCGCGGTCGACGCATCCCGGCGGATACGTGCCGTGAGCGTCGTGATACGTGGCCAGCGCGATGCCGATCTGGCGGAGATTACTGGCACAACCGCTGCGGCGGGCCGCTTCGCGGCGGCTTGCACGGCGGGCAACAACAGCGCCGCGAGAATGCCGATGATGGCGATCACGACCAGCAGCTCGACGAGCGTAAAGGCCCGCGGGTGAAAGCGCCAGGCTGTCGGTTTGCAAGCAATCACGGTGGAAAACCCGCGCTTGATCGCGCACGCCAAGACAGCCGGCTGCGAGGGCGTGCGCGAGCGGGTGCGCAGGCCGAGCGCACGGCAGCGGCGGACCTCGATCGCGGTCAATCCAAGCGCGAGCGAGCGATTAGCGGCGTCCTAAAACCGGCCAACGAACTCCGTAGTCTCCGTCCCTCGCGGAGGCTCTACCGATAACGCGTTGGTAGGTCTTCTGACTTCCGAGCTGGGGAAAGCTGGCCTTCTCGTCGCCGGGTGGGGCCAATTTCTTGGCCGCTCGCGGCGTCAATGGCTCGAATCAACTTCCCTCGATAACACTCGGTTACAGCGGCGGGGCCGTCCCGGAATTGCACCGGAGTTCCCTGTTTGTCGCGGCCGTTTCCAGAGCGAAACGACCGCGTCACCAACGCACGTGAGAGGCAATGTAGCGGGCGCGTGAAGTCTTGTCAAACAGGTTCTTCGCCGCACCGCGATTTCAATCCAATTCAATCGCTCGTCGGCACATCGGCTGGTGGCATCAGGGAATGAAGGGCCGTTGACTCGGAGAGCTTCGCCGGCGAAAGACCATCCCCCATCACCCCGCGGACGAACCGCGCGGTGAACCCGTCGAAAGGCCGAGCATCTCCGGGCGGCCGGCATCATTTCCTTCCAGGATGACGTGCCAGACTGGCCCAAAAAAAGAAAGCCGCCAAAACGGCGGCTTTGTGTAACGCATCAAATTGCCTCAAGAAGTCTGGCGGTCTCAGTCCAAAAACCCGACCAGCTCCTGGCTGCGGCTGGGCTGCTGGAGCTTGCGGACGGCTTTGGCTTCGATCTGGCGGATACGCTCGCGGGTCACTTTGAAAATGTGGCCCACCTCTTCCAGCGTGTAGCTGTAGCCGTCGCCCAGGCCGTAGCGAAGCTTGATGATCTCGCGCTCGCGATAGCTCAAGGTCTTGAGCACCTTGGCGATCCGGCCGCGGAGCATCTCCTGGGCGGCGCCGATCGCGGGGTTCTCGGCGCCCGAGTCGGGCAGCAGGTCGCCAAAATGGCTGTCCTCGCTGTTGCCGACCGGCCGATCGAGGCTGATCGGGTAGCGGCTCATCGCCAGCACGCGGCGGGCTTCGTCGACGGCCGTGCCGGCCCGCTTGGCCGTCTCTTCGATCGTCGGCTCGCGCCCCAATTCCTGCAACAACTGGCGCGACACGTTGCGGACGCGCGACATCGTCTCGACCATGTGCACCGGAATGCGGATCGTGCGGCTCTGATCGGCCACGGCGCGGGTGATGGCCTGGCGAATCCACCAGGTGGCGTACGTGCAGAACTTGAAGCCGCGGCGATACTCGAACTTGTCGACCGCGCGCATCAAACCGGCGTTTCCTTCCTGGATCAGGTCCAAGAAGCTCAAACCGCGGTTGCGATACTTCTTGGCGATCGACACGACCAGCCGCAGGTTGCCCTCCGACAAGCCGCGCTTGGCCTGCTGATATTGGGCATAGACGACCTTCAACTGCCGCACGCGGTTGCGCAGGCTGGTGGGCGACTCCTGGGTGGCCCGCAGGATGTTGCGGTATTCGATGATCCACGGCTTGCGCTCGGCCAGCGAGCCCTTGGCCTTCTTGTGGGCGTCGATCTGCGCCTTGAGCGCGTCGACGCGGCGGCAGAAATCGTCGAGCGTGCGGATCATCGGCTCGATCCGCTGCGTGCGCAGACCCAGCTCTTCGACCAGCTTGACGGCGCGGCGGCGCCGGCGGCCGAGCCGCTGCCAGGCCTGGCGGCGCTGGGCCATCTTGTACGACTTGCTGGTGGCGATCCGGTAGTCGTCGCGATTCTGCTTGAGCAGGATTTCGATGGTCCGCAAATTGTGGGGAAAACGGCCGAGAATCTGGTCCTTTTCCAACCGGTCGGTAACCGACACCTGCACCGTGCGGTCGAACGGCAGGTCGCCGACGTGGACGCGGTTGAGCACCTTGACGGCCAACTGGATCACGTAGTCGCACTCGAGCAAGCGGCAGCGAAAGTGAGCCCGCGTCAACTCGATGCGCTTGGCCAGCGCGATTTCTTCCTGCGCGTGAGCAGGGGAATCTCGCCCATCTGGGTGAGGTACATGCGCACGGGATCATCCGACCAGCTTTCGCCTTCTTCCTCGGCGACGGCCAGCAGATCCTCGGCCTTGGGATCCAGCTCGATGTCGAGATCGCCAGCGATGTCGACCGAGTCGATGTCGTCTTCCAGATCCAAATCGCCAGAGGGCTTCTCCGCCAGCTCGCTGACCTCTTCCTGATTCGGCGTCGAATCGTCTTCCAATTCGTCCAATAGTGCGTCGTACAATTCAACACTCCTGCGATGAGCCAACGGGGGTAGACAACGAGCGTCCTAATCAAGCGCTAATGTAAATCGATGATGCCGCTAGAGGCTCATCAAACGTTGGTATGCTCCGCGCAAGGCAGGTCACAACAACCTCCCGCTTTCAAAGCAGAATTCAAGGGGTCGCGCCGGCGCCGGGTTAGAAGTCCCAGTATTATCACTAGACGTGCGGCAGAAATCCAACAAATTCTATCACTCGTTTCCCCGCGCACCTGCTCACTGCGCCATTTGGAAAAAGATTACGGTTGGGCAACACTGTGCAGCAACCTTATCCAATCAACGCATCTTACCTAGTCGATATTCGCCAGGTTCCTCTCCTAAGGAGGGGCAACATCTGGTCGGAATTCTACTCAGCAACCCGCGATCGTCTAGTCGCCGACCTGCCCGCGGCACGCTTGCTTGTGCCGCGCAGGGCACCGGCGTAGCATGAGCCGTTCGCCTTGGCTCGCAAGGTGATCGCGCACCGCATACGAGGGGCTTGAGCGATGGAGGTCTTGAAAGGTCAAGCGGCGCTGGTGACCGGCGCCAGCCAAGGCATCGGCCTGGCCACGGCCGTGGCTCTGGCCGAAGCGGGCGCCCGCGTGGCGTTCAACTACCGCCAGCAGCCTCGCGACGCAACCGATGCCGTGGCAAAGCTTTCGGCCGCCGGACGCCAAGCCATTCTGCTGGCCGGTGACGTGGCCGAACCAGAGGCCGTTGGGCGGCTGGTCGACCGGACCGTGGCGGCCTTTGGGCGGCTCGACATCGCCGTCAGCAATGCCGCCTACAGCGACCGCCAGCCCTTCTACGAGGCCGACATGGACGGTTTCCGCCGCACGGTCGATGTCACCATGTGGGGCGCCTTTCACCTGGCCCGCGCGGCCGCCCGGCAGATGATCGCTCAGCACCAGGTGGGCACTTCCCAGGGCGGCTCGATCGTGATCATCAGCTCGCCACATGCCTACGTACCCATCCCGCGATCGATGGCCTACAACATGTCCAAGGCGGCCATTGACCAGATGGCCCGCACGGCCGCCATGGAACTGGTCGAACACAAGATTCGCGTCAACGTCGTGACGCCCGGCTGGATCGACACGCCCGGCGAGCGGAAGTTCGCCGACGAGGAGACGATCCGCCGCGCGGGCGAGAAACTCCCCTGGCGGCGGTTGGGCCGCCCGGAGGAGATCGGCCGCGGCGTCGTGTTTCTCTGTGATCCGGCCAGCGACTATATTACCGGCAGTGCGCTGTTGATCGACGGCGGCATCACGCTGCCCTGGTGGGCCAATCGCGGCTCGGGAGTGCCCGAATAGTGCATCGCCGCCGAGAGCTGCCCAAGGGCAACTTGCGGAGCCGGCCACCGACGGCGCGGCCCATCCGAGCGGCAGCAGCGACCGAACCGCTCTCCAGGAATCCTCGGCCTGGGACGGACGAAACGCAACCCGGCCTGGCAACAAAACGGCATGTCCGATTACCTATTACCTTGCTCTTGCGGCCGAGCGATCCACGTGTCGGCGGCACAGGCCGGAGAGCGAGTGCGCTGCCAGTGCGGCGAGTTGGTCGACGTGCCGACCTTGCGCGGACTGGCTGGTCTCCAGCGAGGGCCCAGCGGTGCGGGTAAACGCCGCGACTCGGCTTGGGGCAACCGGCACCGCGCCGTGCTCGTGCTGGTCGTGGTGGGTTTCGCCAGCCTGGTGGGCACCGCCCGTCTGGCCGCCACGCTGCCGCCCTTGCCCGTTACGCCCAGCCGGCAGGAGTTCGAAGCCTGGGCCAGCGGCGCCCCGCCCGGCCAGGTGTTCGAGACCTACAACATGCTGCGCGAGGGGCTCACCCAAACGACCGAAGTCGAACAGATCCGAGAGCAACGCCGGCTGCGGCTGTGGGCGATTGCCGGCACGGCGGGTGCGACCGCCGTCTGCCTGGGGTCGGCCGGCGCGCTGCTGCTCGCCCGCCAGCGCCGCCCCAAGACCAGCTGACGCTACAATGGCCGCTTCCGGCAAGGTTCGTCCCCATCCAGGAGCCCGCCCCCCATGAAGGCCGCTTACATCCAGCGCACCGGCCCGCCCGAGAACATCAGGGTCGGGGAACTCGAAGCGCCGCGGGCTGCCGACAGCCACGTGTTGGTGCGCGTCGAAGCCGTCGACGTCAACCCGATCGACACCTACGTCCGCAGCGGCGCGGTGGCCATGCCACTGCCGATTCCCTACATCGTCGGTTGCGATCTGGCCGGCGTGGTCGAAGCGGTCGGGCCCAAGGCCACGCGGTTTCGCGTGGGCGATCGGGTGTGGGGGTCGAACCAGGGGTTGCTCGGCCGGCAGGGGACGACCGCCGAGCTGGCGGCCGTCGACGAAATGTGGCTCTATCCGACGCCCGAGGGCGTTTCGAGCGAGACGGCCGTGGCGGTGTCGCTGGTCGGCATTACGGCCCATCTGGGCCTGGTGCGCGAGGCGCGGCTGCAGAGCGGCGAAGTGCTGTTCGTCAATGGCGGCTCGGGGGGCGTCGGTTCGATGGTCGTGCAAATGGCCCGGGCCATCGGGGCCCGCGTCGTCACCACGGCCGGCAGCGCGGAAAAGTTGGCGCTGTGCCACGAGTTCGGCGCCGATTTGGCGATCAACTACAAAAGCGAAGACGTGGCGGCGCGGATCAAAGAGTTTGCGCCCCAGGGGATCAACGTGTGGTGGGAGACGCTGCGCGAACCCGACTTCGATCGGGCCGTCGGCAATCTGGCCCCGCGCGGGCGGATGGTGGTGATGGCCGGCCGCGAGGCGCGCCCGCCGTTTCCCGTCGGGCCTTTTTACGTCAAAGGTTGCTCGCTGCACGGTTTCGCCATGTTCAACGCCACGGCCGACCAGCAGCGAGCCGCGGCGGACGACATCAATCGCTGGCTCACCAGCGGCCAATTGAAGCCGAACATCGACCGCGTGCTGCCGATCGAAGAAACCGCGGCCGCCCACCGCCTGCAGGAAGACAACACGCTGCACAAAGCCGGCACGCTGACCGGCAAGATCATCATCAAGACACAGGGAAGCTAGCGCGGCATCGGCCAATTCAAGCACTGCAGGCGGCCACTGCGGGGCCGCGCATTGAGCAGAGTATTGCAACTTTTCAGCACGAGGTGAGAACCCATGGACATCGAACGTCTCTTCTCGGCGGCCAACATGCTCGTATTGCCCGGTTGGCTGCTGCTGGTTTTGCTGCCGCGGTGGCGCTACTCGGCCGGTTTCGTGGCCTCGATCTTGTTGCCCGGGTTGTTGGCGGTGGCCTATGCCACGCTCATCGTGCGGGCCCTGTCGGCCGGCACAGCCGACCTGTCGGGTTTTGGCAGCCTGAAGAGCGTGCGGGGGATGTTTGTCGACGACGAGGTGATGCTGGCCGCCTGGATTCACTACCTGGCGTTCGACTTGTTCATCGGCGCCTGGGAGGTTCGCGACGCCCGCGAGTTGGGCATTCACCACCTGCTGGTCGTGCCGTGCCTGTTCTTCACATTCATGCTGGGTCCGGTCGGCATGTTGATGTACCTGGTGCTGCGGCTGGCGGCCCGGCGCCGCTGGATGATTGGCGAGCCTGCACTCCATGCGAACCCTGCTGGCTGAAATCTATCGTCGCGACCGGGTGCTCGCTCTGGCGGGCTGGCTGTTTCTCGGCTTGCTGGCCACGTTGCTTGTCGCCGCGGCGCTGGACCACCGTCAGTTATTGGGCATCAACGTGTGGACGAAGCCCATCAAGTTCGCCGCCTCGATCGCCATCTACCTGTGGACCGTGGCCTGGCTTCTCGGCGAGCTGCCCGGCGCGGCGCGGGCGAAGTCGCTCATCCGCTGGGGGACTACGGTGGCGATGCTCTTCGAAATCGCCTGCATCGCCGGACAAGCCGGGCGCGGCACGACGTCGCACTTCAACAACGCCACGCCGCTTGACGCCGCCGCGTTCAGCGTCATGGGCCTCTTCATCCTGTTCAACACCGTGCTGGAAGGCATCTTGCTCGCATTGTTCTTTCGCCGCGGCCTGACGCTCGCGCCGGCCTACCTGTGGGGCATTCGCCTGGGCCTCATCGGGGCCCTGCTGTCGGCCGGCGCGGGCCTTGCCATGATCGTGCATGGTGCGCACACCGTCGGCGCCGCCGACGGCGGGCCGGGATTGTGGCTGTTGAACTGGAACACGTGCGCCGGCGACCTGCGCGTTGCGCATGCCGTGGCGCTGCACGCCCTGCAAGTGCTGCCGCTGTTCGGCTACGTTTGCGGCCGCTACCGCCCGGCGGCCGCGGGGCTGCTGGCGACTTGGATGTTTGCGGCCGCGTATCTGGCGCGGCCGCCTGGTTGTTCTGGCAGGCAATGGACGGTCAGCCGCTCGTCGGCCACGTTTAAGATTCGCGCCGCGGCGGCGAATGACTGGGCAGAGGGGGCGTCGTTTTCAACCGTTTGGAAGGAAGAACCGCGGCGATTCAGTTTCTGACCATGCAATTCCTGCTGTGGACGATCGCGATCTTGATTGGCCTCTTCATCGGGGTCAATGTCGCTTGGCGCTACGCCAGCCGGCGCTGGCAGCTCCCTTGCCCTAGCGTGATGTCGTTTGCCGTCGATGGGCGGCTGGTCGACTATTTCGCCGGCACTTCGACGACGTTGGAACGCATGGGCTTGAGCCCCGGCATGAACATCGTCGAGATCGGCCCCGGGCCGGGGCGGTTGCTGGTTCCGGCGGCGCGGCGCGTGCTGCCCGGCGGCAAGGCCATCGGCGTCGAGCTGCAGCAAGGAATGATCGACAAGTTGCGCAGCAAATTGGCAACCGACGACCCGGGCAACATCGAGCTGATTCACGCCGACGCCACCGGGTCGGTGCTGCCGCCTGAGACGGCCGACCTGGTTTATCTGTGCACCGTGCTGGGCGAGATACCCGATCGCGCGCGGCGCTAATCGAATTGCTACGACGCCCTGCGCCCGGCGGGCGGCTGTCGATCACCGAGATCGCCGGCGACCCGCACTATCAATCGCGGGCCAAAGTGCGCGAGCAGGCCGAGGGCGTCGGCTTCGAGCCGCTGGAGGTGAGCGGCAACTGGCGGATGTTCACCGCCAACTACCGCAAGCCGGCAGGCGCCGCGCAGCGGGCGACAGATGCGGCAACACCGCGCGATCGCGAAATTGGCAACACTCGATGAAATCGGCCCGATTGTCCGCTACGGCTGCTTCACGTCGACGCCGAGCACTTTGACCAGGAAGGCCCATTTGTCGGCGGCTTCTTCGATGATCTTGGCCGTGGGCTTGCCGGCGCCGTGGCCGGCGCGGGTTTCGATGCGGATCAAGATCGGGTTGTCGCAGCCTTGGGCCGCTTGCAGCGCGGCGGCGAACTTGAAACTGTGCGCCGGCACCACGCGGTCGTCGTGGTCGGCCGTGGTGACCATGGTCGGCGGGTAGCAGGTGCCGGACTTGATGGCGTGCAGCGGGGAGTACTTGAACAGGGCTGCGAATTCCTCGGCACTGTCGGACGAGCCGTAGTCGTCGACCCAGGCATGGCCGATCGTGAACTTGTGGAAGCGGAGCATATCCATGACGCCCACGGCCGGTAGCGCGGCGCCGTACAAATCGGGCCGTTGCGTCAGGCAGGCGCCGACCAGCAGCCCGCCATTCGAGCCGCCGCCGATGGCCAGTTTCGAGGTCGAGGTGTAGCGGTTGTCGATGAGCCACTCGGCCGCGGCGATGAAGTCATTGAACACGTTTTGCTTGGTGAGCTTCGTGCCTGCCTTGTGCCAGGCTTCGCCGTACTCGCCGCCGCCGCGCAGGTTCGGCAGGGCGAACACCCCGCCCAGCTCCATCCACACCAGGTTCGAGACGCTGAAGGCCGGCGTCATGGCGATGTTGAATCCGCCGTAGCCGTACAGATAGGTGGGCGCCTGGCCGTTGCGCTTGAGCCCCTTCTTGTAGCTGATGAACATCGGAATCTTCGTGCCGTCCTTGCTGGCGTAGAAGACCTGCTCGGTGGAGTAGTCGTCGGGGTCGAAGGCAATCTTCGGTGCGCGGAACACGCTGCTTTGACCGCTTGCCACGTCGTAGCGGTAAATCGTGGGCGGAGCAGTGAACGAGGCGAAGCTGTAGAACGTCTCCTCGTCGCTCCGCTTGCCCCCAAAGCCAGTGACAGTGCCCAGGCCGGGGAACTTCACCTCACTCTGGAACTTGCCCTCCAGGTCGAACACCTTGATCTGCGAATGCGCGTCTTTCAGGTAATTGGCGAAGAAGCGGTTCCCGACCAGCGACACGGCCCGCAGGGTTTCTTCGCCCTCGGGGATGATTTCCTTCCAGTCCTTCTCAGCCGGCTTGTGGACGTCGATGGCAATCACGCGGCCGCGCGGGGCGTCCTTGTTGGTCTTGAAGATCAGCACGGGCCCGTCGTTGTCGATCAGCTCGTAGCCGGCCTCGAGGCTGCCGATCAGCTCGACGATCGGTGCGCCCGGCTGCTCAAGGTCCTGGTAGAGCACGCGATTGCGATCGTCGGTGCCCTTGGAGGCTTCGATCACCAGGTAGCGGCCGTCGTCGGTGACGGTCTCGTTGAACTTCAGCTCTTTCTCGTCGGGCCGCTCGTAGATCAGCGGGTCGTCTCCCTGCGGCGTGCCGAGCTCGTGGTAGTAAACCTTTTGAAAGTAGTTCGAAGCCCGCAGATCTTCGCCGGGCTTGGGCTCGGGGAAGCGGCCGTAGTAGAAGCCGCGGTCGTCCTTGGTCCAGGCAGCCGACGAGAACTTGCTCCACCGGACCACGTCGTCCCGATCGCCCCCGGTGGCGACGTCGCGCACCCGCCAGGTGATCCAGTCGCTGCCGGCTTCAGCCAGGGCGTAGGCCATCAGCTTGCCGTCGTCGCTCACCGACAAGCCGGCCAGGGCGATCGTGCCATCGGGCGACAGCGTGTTGGGGTCGAGCAGCACGCGGGGCGTCGCATCGAGCGAGTCGGCGGTGTACAGCACGCTCTGATTTTGCAAGCCGCTGTTGCGACCATAAAAGTAGCGCCGCCCTTCCTCGAACGGCACCGAGAATTTTTCGAAGTCCCACAGTTTCGTCAGCCGTTGCTGGAGCCCGACGCGGGAGGCGATCCCCTCCAGGAAGCCGAAGGTGATCTTGTTTTCGGCGGTCACCCAGGCCCGCGTCGCCGCCGAGTCGGGATCTTCCAGCGGGCGATAAGGGTCGGCCACCTTGGTGCCGTGGTAATCTTCGACCACGTTGGCCCGCGGCGCCGGCGGATAGGCCAGCCGCGACGATTGATTGTCGCCGGCAAACAGCAGGGCGACGCACAGCAGGGCGGGGACGGCGGCAGCAATCGGAGTAACGAGGCGGCGGGATTTCATGTTGAGCCGATCGATTTTCGAGGAGTTCTGGGGGTAATCGCGTCGCAAAACGTGCCAATCACACAAAACCAGTGTACGGCGCGAGCACCGTCGGGCAAGCCGCGGCCGGTGGGCAACGGCCGCCAAACCGCCATTCCGCCAAACGAATTCGCGCCTCACCTTGCGAGCCGAGGCCGCGGCTCGATTGTCCGAACTCTCGCCGTTTAGCCGTTTGGCGACGCGGCTCGCTCGCGCAACTCCGCCAACAAACTGCTGCCGGCGCTCATGAGCAGGTCGGCTTCGGAGCGGAATGTGATGCAATCGAAACCCTGGGCGATCTTATCCTCGGCGTCGGCCAGCGAATAGCTGTTCACGCAGGCCAACTTGCCGTGCTGGCGGCAGGCGGCCAGCGTGCGGGCGATCGCCGCGCGGTGATCGGCGTACTGCTCGAAGTTATCCCGCGGCAAGCCCATCGACAGCGCCAGGTCGGTGGGGCCGATGAAACAGCCGTCGACGCCCGCCAGCCCCATCATGGCTTCGACCTCGCCCACTGCGCTGATGTGTTCGACTTGCACGAGCAACAGCGTTTCGCGATTGGCACGCTCGAAGTAATCGCTGCCGGCGTGCCAGGCCATGTCGCTGCCGAACGAGCGGCGGCCGAGCGGCGGATACTTTGCATGGGCGGCCATGGTTTGGGCTTCGGCCACCGAGTTGACCATCGGCACCACCACGCCCACGGCACCCAGATCGAGAGCCCGCTCGACTTCGCTGGGCGCGCGAACGCTGGTGCGCAACAGCGGCTTGACGCCGGCCGTGCGCAGCGTGTGCAGGCATTCGTAGGCGGTCTCCGAGTTCGGCGCGCTGTGCTGCATGTCGATGACCACCCAGTCCCAACCCATCAGGCCCAGGTAGCGCGAGATCATCGGCGAGGGGATGTGCTGCCAGATGCCGAGCGCGGGTCGCGCGTTGCGGGGGGTGGTTGTCATGATCAACTGCGCCGTCAGGAGCCGCCGCGGGCTTTCAGATATTCACGCTGGACGTCGGCCGTGCAGGGGCGGCCGCTAGCCGCCTTCGTGCGGCAGAGAGCCTGGCCCGACTCGGCTTTTTTCAACAGCTCGCGGACGCGCGTCACGTCGCCCGCGCGGGCGTCCGTCTCGATCTCATCGGCCGTCAGCCCGAAGCAAGCGCAAACGGGCGCATGCGGGTCTTTCGGGTAAACCGGTTCGTTGAGCGCTTCGCTCGTCACGCGGCGCTCGAACATGTCGAAGTAGACCACGTCGCAGCGAGGAAATGGGCAAAAAAACGCCGCCTCGGCCAGCCCGGCGGCAAGCTCCCGCCGCACGTGGGCCTGCCACGTTTCGCGCTCCACGGCGATACCCAGCGACCCGCAGGCAGGACAATGCCCCTGGCCAGTGTCGTCGGGCTCGCGAATGAAGGCTTTGTTCATCGGTGAAGCAACGCAGGGCCGGCAAGCGTTTCCTCTCCATACTAACCCGACGCGCGAGCGAGGGGCCGTGAAGTCGACCCGCTCGCTTTTGTCTGCCCTCGCTTGCGCGCTTGCGCGTTGGGTTAGTATTCAGAACGCAGCGATCCGTCGCTGGCGCGTCGGGTTGGTTTTTGAGAGAGCGCCGCCCCTACACCTTCGGCTCCCAGTTCGGTCGATATTCGCGGCTCCACAGCGCGGTGGCGGCCGCGTCGTCTTTCGGCCGGCCGTTGTTGGGGTCGAGGTTCAGCGTGTGGCCCGTTCGGTAGGCGATGTTGCCCAGGTGGCACAACAGCGTGCTCTTGTGCCCCTCTTCGATCTCGGCGGCCGGGCGGGCTTGGCCGCGAACGCTGGCCAGGAAGTTTCGCAGGTGCGGGTCGTGGCCGTCGAAACCCTTGGTCTGCGACGAGAGCGGCTTGCCGGCCGGATCGTAGAACTTCGCGGTGCGGCCGTCGAGCACCAGCGAGCCGTTGTCGCCGTAAAAGGCGATGCCGAACGTCGAATCCTCGAAGCCGCGGCGGTGCCAATTGCGGCCTTCCCAGGTGATCCCCTTGTCGCCGAAATCGTAGGTAACGACGTGCGTGTCGGGCGTTTCCTGGTCGTCGTCGAAAAAGTATTTGCCGCCGCCGGCCGTGACGCGGTGCGGATAGTCAACCTTCAAGCCCAAGCGGCAAATGTCGAGGGCATGGATGCCGTTGTTGCCCAACTCGCCAGTGCCCCAGTGCCAGAACCAGTGCCAGTTGTAGTGCACCACGTTGTCGTGATACTCGCGCTCGGGCGCCGGACCCTGCCACAGGACGTAATCGAGGCCCGCGGGCACGGGCGCCGGATGGCCGTGGCCGATCGACTTGCGATCGGCGTTGTACCAGCCGCGCGAGAAGAGCACGCGGCCGATCTCGCCGGCCCACATCCGCTCGAGCGCCTCGATCGTACCCGGCATGCTGCGCCGCTGCGTGCCGAGCTGGACGACGCGGCTGTGCTTGCGGGCGGCAGCGACCATCAGCTCGCCTTCGCGCGGGTTGTGGCAGGCCGGCTTCTCGACGTAGACGTGTTTGCCGGCGGCGCAGGCCAGGATCGTGGCCGGGCCGTGCCAATGGTCGGGCGTGGCGATGACGACGGCGTCGACCCCGTTGTCGTCGAACACGCGGCGCAAATCGGTTTCGCGGCGCGGGGCGAGGTCTTGTTTTTCGGCCACGCCGCTAACGGCCTTGTCGATGACGCGCTGGTCGACGTCGCAAATCGTTACCACCCGCGCGCCGCCAAGCCCGGCAAAGCTCGCAGCCAGGGCCGCGCCGCGGCCGTTGACGCCGATGACGGCCAGCCGCACGGCCTCGGCCGGCGAGTCGGCGGCCAGCGATCGCAAAGCCTCCGAGGCCACCAGGGCTCCGCCGATCGAGGCGGTCTGCCGGAAAAACGTACGGCGCGTCGACGATTCCATGGCGCGAATCCTTTGCAAATCGAGGCGGGATAACAGGCGAAGGCCAGCGCCAGGATAACCCGCCGGCCGCAAGCGGTGCAAGTTTTCTCTCGCTGGCGCCACGCTGGCTCGTGCCGTGCTCGGGCTGACCCGTGCCCGGGGCGGGTGTTGTTGACACATTGGGCGGCGGAATCTACGATGCACCGCAACTTCTTGCTGACGCCCCGCGGATGACATCCTCGCAAGATCCGGCGAAACCTGAGGACGACAAAACGGCGCAGCCCGCGGCGCCGTCCGCGGCGCAGCCCGCCGGTGGCGGCGCGGCCAGTCAAGATACCGCGGGCGCGGCCAGTCAAGATACCGCGGGCGCGGATCAGGGCACGGCCAACATCGACGAACTGGCCAAGACGGCCGAGTCGCACTTGGGCATCGACTCGTCGGTCGTGTCGCCCGACGCATCGCAGCGCCTCAGCGAGCGCGTCAAGACGGTGCTGATCGGCAAGCCGCGCGATCTGACCGACACGTCGATCTATCACGCCCTGTCGCTGGTCGCGTTTCTGGCCTGGGTGGGCCTGGGCGCCGACGGACTCTCCTCGTCGGCTTATGGGCCGGCCGAAGCATTCGTCACCCTGTTGCACTCCGACTATGGCGATCTCCGCTACCTGGCCGTGTTCCTGGCGCTGGCCATGGCCGTCACGGTGTTCGTCATCTCGGCCTGTTACAGCCACATCCTCGAGGAGTTTCCCACCGGCGGCGGCGGATACCTCGTGGCCTCGAAGCTGCTCGGGCCGCGGGTCGGCGTGGTGTCGGGCTGCGCCCTGCTGGTCGACTACGCGCTGACGATCACCACCTCGATCGCCGCGGCCGGCGACGCCCTGTTCGGGCTGTTAGGCACCGAGTGGCACTTTCTGGGGCTCACGCATCACGAGTGCAAGCTGTTGGCCGAGTTCGCCGGCATCGGCTTGCTGATCGTGCTCAATCTGCGCGGCATCAAGGAGTCGGTGACCGTGCTGATGCCGATCTTCCTCGCGTTCCTGGCCACGCATGCCATCCTGATCTTCGGCACGCTGGCGCTTGACATTGGCGCCGTGGGCGCCACGACGGAGCGGATCGCGACTCAACTCGGCGAAGGCATCAAAAACCCCGACCTGGGCATATTGGGCATGCTGATGGTGTTGCTGCACGCCTATTCGCTCGGCGCGGGCACGTACACGGGCATCGAAGCCGTCAGCAACAGCATGCCCGTGATGCGCGAGCCGCGTGTCGCGACCGGCAAGCGGACGATGCTCTACATGGCCGTTTCGCTGGCGGTCACGGCCAGCGGGTTGATGGTCGGCTACCTGCTGCTCGACATCCGCCCGCCCGAGAGCCCCGACGACAAGACGATGAACACCCTGCTCAGCGAGGCGTTCGTCGGCGAAATCGGACTGCCCGGCTGGGCGGCCGAGGCGTTCGTGATGGTGACGATCGTGGCCGAGGGCGCTGCTGTTGCTGGTGGCGGCCCAGGCCGGCTTCATCGACGGCCCGCGCGTGCTGGCCAGCATGGCCCGCGACTCGTGGGTGCCCCACTGGTTTGCCAACCTTTCCGAACGGCTGGCGGCGCACAACGGCGTGTGGGTGATGGGCGGGGCGGGCCTGGCGGCCTTGTGGGTTACGGGCGGAAACGTCGCCGCGCTGCTGGTGATGTACGCGATCAACGTGTTCGTCACGTTTTCGTTGTCGATGATCGGCATGTGCCGACACTGGTGGACCGTGCGCGGCACGCACGCGCTGTGGAAGCGGCGGTTCGCCTTGTTCCTGTTCGGCGCCGTGATGTGCCTGGCGATCTTGTCGGTGACCGTGTGGGAGAAGTTCGAGGAAGGCGGCTGGCGGACGCTGGCGGTCACGGGCGTTTGCGTGGCGTTGTGCTTCGTGATCCGCGGCTACTACGACCGCGTCGTGCGGCGGCTCGAGCGCCTGGCGGCGCTGTTGGACGTCGTCACGCCCAGCGGCGCCCCGATGGCCGGACTACCCGATCGCACCAGGCCGTGCGCCGCCGTGCTGGTCGGCGGGTACAGCGGACTTGGCGTGCACACGTTCTTGAACGCGATCCGCTTCGGGCCCGGCAAGTTCGAGGGCGCGATCTTTCTGTCGGTGGGGGTGATCGACTCGGGCAATTTCAAGGGCTCCGACGCCGTGGAGGACTTGCGCAAGCACACGGCCGAGTCGCTCGACAAATACGTCGACCACGCGCGGCGGCTGGGCATGCCGGCCGTGGGCTACATGTCGATCGGCACCGATCCGGTCGAAGAGCTCGAACAGTTGTGCATCGCCGTCAAGAAACAATACCCGCGAGCCACGTTTTTCGCGGGCCAGCTCGTCTTTCAGAAGGATACGTGGTATCAGCGGTGGCTGCACAATGAGACTGCCTATTCGCTGCAGCGGCGTCTACAATGGGATGGCGTCCCGATGGTCATTCTGCCTACACGCGTTCGTTAGGGGGCGGCCAGAATAACCGGTATCGTTTCCGAGTAAGATTCAGGATACATGCAGGATCCACGCCCCGCCTCGTCGTCACCGCCCCCCAGCGACCCGCCAGCCACGGGCGAGATTACCCGCGCCGAAGGAGCCGCCACAGAACCGCGGTCCGGCCACTTGGGCTCGGTCGCCACGCCGCCCCCCGCGCAACACAACAGCTTCTGGCTGTGGGTCATGTGCTTGAGCGGCGTCGACTATTTCAGCACCTTGGCGTACCAGCCTTCGATCGCCTTCGAGGCCGCCGGAGCGCTGGCGCCCTTGGCCACGGTCGTGCTCGTGCTCGTGACCTTGTTCGGCGCCCTGCCGGTGTATTCGCACGTGGCCGAGCGCTCGCCGTTCGGGCTGGGCTCGATCGCCATGCTCGAGCGGCTGGTCCATGGCTGGACCGGCAAGGCCATGGTGCTGGCCCTGTTGGGTTTCGCGGCCACGGACTTCGTGATCACCAAGACCCTGTCGGCCGCCGACGCCGCGGTGCACTTGCTCGACAATCCCATCTGGCAGCACGTGCCCGCCTTCATTCATGCGTGGAGCGAAGACCAGCAGCGGATGGGGCTCACGATGATGATGCTTGTGCTGTTGGGGGCCACGTTCCTCCGCGGCTTCAAGGAGGCGATCAGCCTGGCCGTCGTGATCGTCGTCAGCTACCTGGCGCTCAACCTGCTAGTCATCGGCAGCGGGCTGGTCTATCTCGCCCGGCACGGCGAGCTGATCGAGCACTGGCTGACGAACCTCAGAGACGGCAACTGGTATTTGAGCCATTCGCCGCTGGCCGGCCGCGACGGCTGGACCATGCTGCTGTTGAGCCTGATCTTGTTTCCAAAGCTGGCCTTGGGGTTGAGCGGGTTCGAAACCGGCGTGGCCGTGATGCCCTTGATCCGCGGCCACGAAAACGACCTGCCCGAGCTGCCCCTGCGGCGGATTCGCAACACCCGCAAGCTGATGCTGACGGCGGCGCTGGTCATGTCGATGTTCCTGCTGTCGGCGGCGCTGGTGACGACGACCCTGATTCCGCCCGAGGCTTTGAAAGGGGAAGGGCCAGCCGCCAACCGGGCGCTGGCGTACCTGGCGCATGGTGAGGGCAAGGCGGTGATCAACCCGCTGTTTGGCCCCGGCTTTGGCACGCTCTACGATCTGGCCACGATGGTCATCCTGAGCTTCGCCGGGCTGAGCGCCATGGCCGGGCTGCTGAACCTCGTGCCCCAGTACCTGCCGCGCTACGGCATGGCGCCCGAGTGGTCGCGGGCCGTGCGCCCGCTGGTGCTGCTGTTCACGGCGATCAACCTGCTAGTCACCTGGATCTTCCACGCCGACGTCGAACTGCAGGCCGGGGCCTACGCCACGGGCGTGTTGATGCTGATCACCAGCGCCTGCGTGGCCACGGTGATCGATCACTACAAGGAGCGCAGCGGGCCGTGGTGGGTGCGGCTGTCGTGGCCATTTCTGTTCATCACGCTGGTGTTCATCTTCACGGCCGCGGCCAACATGATCGAGCGGCCCGACGGCATCAAGATCGCCAGTTGGTTCATCCTGGCCATCGTCATCGGCTCGTTCGGCTCGCGGGTCAAGCGGAGCACCGAGCTGCGGTTCAAGGCCTTCGAGTTCGCCGACTACAACTCGAAGTTTCTCTGGGACAGCCTCAAGCATCTGGAGTTTCCCGTGCTCGTGCCCCACCGGCCGGGCCGCCGGGCGCTCGAAGACAAGGAGGCCAGCATCCGCAAACGGCACCGCCTCGCCGCCGACGTGCCGATCGTGTTCATTGAGGCCGAATTGGGCGACCCCAGCGAGTTTCAGCACAGCCCGCTGATGGAGGTCAAACAGGAGGACGAGCGGTTCGTGATCAAGCTGACGCGCTGCGCATCGATTGCCCACGCGATCGCCACGATCGCGCTCGAGCTGTCGCGCGTCGGCAAGCCGCCGGAGGTTCACTTCGGCTGGTCCGACGAGAACATGCTGGGAGCGAGCATCGGGTTCTTCCTGTTCGGCCAGGGGAACGTCCCCTGGCGCGTCCACGATTTGATCCGCAAGGCCGAGCCGAACGCCAAATTTCACCCCAAGGTGATCATCGGGTAGACTGGTGGGCTGACGGTCATCGGGACGATCCTTTCGGGGGATTGTGAGGCACTGTTGCCATGGTGGACAAGCAGTTTCGTGCCGGCGCGTCGACGAGCAACATCACGCCGCCCTTGGGCGCTTTGCTCAACGGCGGCATGAGCGATCGCGCGGCTACCTACATTCACGACGAGCTGCATGCCCGCGCCCTGGTCGTCGACAATGGCCAGACGAAGCTGGCATTCGTGGTCTGCGACAGTTGCATGATTCCCGGTGCCGTCCTCGACCACGCCAAACACCTGGCCCACGGCCACACCGGCATTCCGCTCGACCAGATGCTCGTCTCGGCCACGCACACGCACAGTGCGCCGACGGCTGGGCCCACCTTTCAAAGCGAGCCCGACCCGGAATACCTCGAATTCCTGGCCGTGCGGATTTCCGACGCGATCCGCCGGGCCGTGCACAACCTCGGGCCGGCGAAGATCGGCTGGGGCACGGGCCACGAAGCCTCGCAAGTGTTCAACCGCCGCTGGAAGATGAAGGACGGCGTGGCGCTGGTCGACCCGTTCGGCCGGCCCGACCACGTGAAGATGAATCCGCCGGTGGCCAGCCCCGACCTGGTCGAGCCTTCGGGTCCGATCGATCCTGAAATCGGCGTGCTGGCGCTGCGCGGTGCCGACGATCGGCCGCTGGCCGTGCTGGCCAACTACTCGCTGCACTACGTCGGCGGCACCGCGGCGGGCGACGTCTCGGCCGATTACTACGGCGCCTTTGCGAACCGGTTATCCGAGCTGCTGTCGGCCGGGCATTTCGACCCGCCCTTCGTCGGCATCATGTCGAACGGCACGAGCGGCAACATCAACAACATCGATTTTCGCTCCAAGCCCGATGCTCGGCCGCCCTACTCCCAGATTCGCAAGGTCGCCGACCTGGTGGCCCACGAAGTGGCTCGCGTCGCCGCGGCCATCGAGTACCACGACTGGGTGCCGTTGGCCATGCGCGAGGCGCGGTTGCGATTGGGCCGCCGTGCGACGCCCAAGGACGAAGTGGCCCGCGCGAAGTTCATCCTTTCCAAATCGAGCGGCGCGGCGTTGACGAGCGTGGAGGAGATTTACGCCCGCGAGACGATCCTGCTCAACGAGTATCCGCCAGTGGTCGAGACGATCGTGCAGGCGGTGCGCGTGGGCGACCTGGGCATCGCGGGCTCGCCGTGCGAAACCTTCGTCGAGACAGGCATGGCCATCAAGGCGGCCAGCCCGCTGAAGCCGAGCTTCACGATCGAGCTGGCCAACGACTATCGCGGCTACCTGCCCACGGCCGAACATCACAAGCTCGGCGGCTACGAAACCTGGCGGGCCCGCAGCAGCTACCTGGAAGTCGACGCGGAGGCCAAGATTCGCGGCAAGATCCTGGAGCTGCTGGCCGCGGTGGCCAAGACGTGATCGTCATGCTCTGGAGCTGACAGAAGTCACTGCGGCGTCGCGTTTACCAGCCGTTGCCGGTGGTGTTCGTCTTAATGCGGACCAGGTACATGTCGGCGGCGATGTAGAGCGTTTTGCCGTCGTCGCCCCAAGCACAGTTGCCGGTGGCTTCGCCGGTTTCCAGCGTGCCGAGGTGGGTGCCGTCGGCGGCAAAGATATAGATGCCTCCCGGGCCGGTGGCGAACAAGTTTCCGGCCCGATCGACTTTCATGCCGTCGGGCAGCCCTTTCTTGCCGGCTTTGGCGGCCGCGGTGGCGTCGAAAAAGACGCGGCTTTTGCCCAGCGTGCCGTCGCTGTTGACTTCGAATGCCCGCCAGATCGCCGCCTCGGGGTCGCTTTGGGCAACGTACAGCGTCCTTTCGTCGGGCGCGAAGGCAATGCCGTTGGGCCGGGTCATGTCCTTGGTCAGCAAGGTCGTCGTCTTGCCGTCCTTCGACAGCCGGTAGACGCCGCAGAAGTCGAGTTCGCGCCGCGGATCATCGAATTGTTTTGGCAGACCGTAGGGTGGATCGGTGAAGTAAAGATCGCCATTGGATTTGTAGGCCAGGTCGTTGGGGCTGTTGAGCCGCTTGCCCTGGTAGTTGTCGACGAGCGTCCGCTTGCCGCCATTTTTGGTCAGTTGCGAAATGCGGCGGTCACCATGCTCGCAGCAGACGACGCGGCCCTGGCTGTCGACGCCCAGTCCGTTGCTGCCCGGCTCGGGGCTGTAGTCGACCACGCCGGTGTAGCCCGAGGGCTTCATCCAGCGGGTGGCCTGCTTGTCGCCTTCGGCCCACTTGAGCACTTCGTTGCGGGGCACGTCGGAAAACAGCAGGTAGCCGCCGTCCTTGACCCACACCGGCCCCTCGGACCAGTCAAAGCCCTCGGCCAGCTTTTCCATGTGGGCGTCCTTGGGCACGAGCGCGTCGAGCCGCGGATCCTTGCGATCGATGTTGCCGAAGCTGGGATAGGCGGCAACCGCCGCGGGCATGCCGACCGTGAGCAAAGCCCAAAACCCAAGACCCGTCGTGAACCATGAGGGAAGCGTGCAGTGAAGTTTCATGTTGTCAAACCCTCGCCTCGGGGAGTATCCGCCGTGAGATTGAATCGCTCCCCTACGCTATCCGCGCGAGGTGCCGCGTTCAAGTATTGCCGGGCCGCTGCCGCAGGGTGATGGCCATGTAGCCGATCGCCCCACCGGCGGCCAAACCGAACAGGTGTGCCCAATTGGCAACGTGGCTTATATAAGGGGTCCAACAGAGCACCAGCCATCCGATCATCCAATAGGCAATATCGGGGCGCAAATAGAGCCCCGACGCCGGCTCGAGCCGCCCGCGCACCCAGGCATAGCCGAACAGCCCGTAGACGACGCCCGACATGCCCACGAAATTCGGTCCCTGGATCGTGGCTTGCGCGTAATTCGAGGCCAAGGCGACCGCCAACACCAGTGCGACGTAGCGCAGCGAACCGATGCCGCGCTCGATGAGCGTGCCCAGGGCCACCAGCCACCACATGTTGAACAGCAGGTGCAGCAGCCCGCCGTGCAGCAGGATGGGCGTCACGAGCCGCCAGATTTCGCCGTTCTCGACGTCGGGCATGGAGTACATCAGCTTGTCGGTGTCGATGTCGCCCTGGCCGAGGTACAGTCCCACGCAGGCGACGACCATCAGCAGCGTGATGGGGCGCCGCCGCCAGGGGTTGGCCCACTCGTTGCGCATGTCGATGAAGTTGCGCTCGAGCTGGCGTTTTTTTTCCGCGGCTTCGCGGCGGACCTGGCGCGCCTCGCGTTCGGCGGCGTGGTAGCGTTCGTCGGCGGGGTGCGAGCGGAAGGCCTCCAGCTCGCGCTTGCTGGCGTCGAGCTGGTTCTCGTCGTGGATCCAGATGGTCGCCTCGCCGCTGGATGCCGGCTCGATCTTCGACGTGATGCCCAGCGTCAGCAGGTAGTTGGCAAAACGCTCGGCGTCGTGCTGGTTGGGAAGGGTGCCGGCCTGACGCATGTTCCGATTCAGGGGTGACAGCAGGAATCCGGGGTCGCGGTCCCCCGGCTACAGGATACTAATCGACGGACTAAACTATATCGTCACGCAGCGTGTGCCGCTGCCGGTTCGTCGAGCGGTGCACGAATCACGGGTCGACAAACCGCTCGTGGCAGCCGGCAAAAATGAGGGCAGCCGATCTAAAATGACGCTGGCACTACGGCACGAGCCGCACGTGGCGCACGCCGTTGGCCACGATCCATTCCAGCCATTTCTCTTGTTCTTCGGTGATCTCCGCTTCAGCTCGGTTTTCGCTGTCCAACGGCGAGACGAGCGTCAATATGCCGTCGTCCAGCCACCGTCGGGCCTCGTCGGGGTCGATCCAATACTCGCCGGGCGGCATGAGCGGCGCGCTGCGCTCGCCCGGCGGGGTCATGAAGTACGCGACGTCGTGCCGGAACCGGGCCGACATCTCCAGCGGCTCGAGCTGAGGGCGATCGACCGCATAGACCCGCATCGGTACTATCTCCCGCCACGCTGGAGCTTGCTGGCAGGCCATAGCCTACCAAATGCCGCCGCGCAGGGGAAACCGCCCGTCACGTGACAATCGTGCCGATAGAAAAGGAAAGCACGAAGATTGCCCGTCGTGTCTTGGTGGTAATTCTCCGGCGCAAGCACCTACGGCGTCACCCGGCCGGTCACTGCGCTTCGCCGCCGGATTTCGACGAGGTGAGATCTTCGTCCTCGGCCGAAATCGTGCTGTAGTAGCCGACCAACATCTCTTCCCACGTCTGCAGCCCGAAACGCACGGTCGCGGTCGGGTCGGGATTCAACGGGTTGGCATCCGAGTTGTCGTAGTGCGCCGTGCAAACGAGCCTCGAACCCTTGGGCATGAACTTTGGCTCGGCCAGGTCGTAGCGCAACTGCCAATTGAAGTCGTACTTCGGCACGTCGAGCAACAGCTCGCGATGGCCGTCGGGATACTCGGCCTCGAAGCGAAACGACTTGCCGCGGTAGTGCATGTGCGGGAACAGGTTCAACAACAGCGCGTTGCGCAGAAACAGCTTGCGCGACACCAGCACGTAGTCGTCGTCGCCCGGCGGGATCTCGATGTTGATGTTCACCGACATGCCGTAGCGCACTTGCCGCTTGACCGTTTTCATGTCGGCCAGCTTCAAGCCCACGTAGCTGCGGTCGTCCTGGGCCGTGCCGTTGGGCGTGTAGTGAGTCTGGATGATGAGGGTCGAACCCTTGGCGATTTTCATCGCAGTTCCCTCGGGATATTGCCAGGGGTTCATGCCCGGGGCGTAGAGCGTCACCATCTTGCCCATGGCCTGGACTTCGGCCAGGTTGGAGAGCTTCATGCCCGGACCCAGGGCGTAGAGCACGACATGGTGCACGACCGACTGGTTGCCCGGCCGGGCTTCGGCCGCCGAAATCCACAGATCGTTTTTCAGCTCGGGCTCGACCACGAAGTATTGATAGTCAACCGTTCCTTCGGCCGGCACCCGGTACGGCTCGGCCATGCGATAGGTGATGTCGGGCTGGCCAATCCGCCAGCCGCTGACGAACTCCGGCGGCGCGGGGGTTTTGGCCGGATCGCCCTGCGGGCAGCCGTTGTCGATCCATGCCAGTAGCAAACGCTTGTCGTCGGCGCTCAGGCTGCAGTCGTTGGAGAATTTGCCCACCGCCGGATCAGCGAACCAGGGGGGCATGCGATTGGCCGTGACCACTTCGCGAATCGTGTCGGCCCAGCCCACGACCGACTCGTAGCTGGCCAGGGGAAACGGCGCCAGCTCGCCCTCGCGGTGGCACTCGACGCAGTGCTGGTTGACGATCGCCGCCACCTGGCCGCTGTAGGTGATGTCGCCTTTGGGCTCGACCTTGCGGGCCCGGGCGATCACGCAGCCGGTGAAGGGCGTCGAAGGCTCGCTGATCGGCTTGCCGGCCAGCAGTTCCTCGATGGCGATGGCCACGTCGCGCCGCGAAACCTTTGAGCGCTGCGCTCCGACCAGGTACTGGTCGTCGATCCGCCCGTGATAGCGCACGCGGCGATCGGCGTCGAGCACGAAGGCCTCGGGCGTGCGCGTGGCGCCGAGCTGGTCGGCCACGGTGTTGAGCGTGTCTTTGAGCAGCGGAAACTCGATCTTATGCGCTTCGGCAAACGAGGTCAGCTTCGTCGGCGTGTCGAGCGCATTGGCATCGAGTCCGATGAACTGCACGCCACGATCCGCCAGCTCGCGGGCCATCTCGCCCAGCCGCGGGGCATAAAGCTTCGCCAGCGGGCACTCGGTGCCCAGGTACACCAGCACGACGACCTTCTTGTCGGCGAACTGGGCCAGCGTGTGCGCGTTGCCATGGAAATCTCGAAGCGAGAAGTTTTCGACCTGCCGGCCGAGGACCGCGTCGTTGTCGGCGGCCGGGGCGCCGGCCGCCGAGTTGTTTTCAGCCGCCCACACGGCCCCGCACAGCGAACAAGCCGCAACCATTGCCATGGCGAATTGGGGCGTCGTGCTTCTCATGAACTCCTCGCGGGTTGGAGCCGTTTGGTTGTGGGCGAAACGTCGCTATGCGAAATCTCGAAAATGATACCCGACGCGGCTGGGTCTCAGCGAGTTCGGTTTTGGAAACTATCCGAGAACCGCCGGGGACTGTCCCGATTTTGCGGAGTCTTCGGAGCAAAATGGGACTGTCCCCCTCTCCCTCAGCGGTTCTCGGAGAGGTTTTTAGTCATATCGATCCACGAGGTCTGCGTGATCAGGTGCTCGAGCGACGCGAACGAAATTGCCGCGTTGGTGGCAAACCGCGGGCTGGAATTGGCCGGGAAGGTCGCCAGCGTCGCGTCGCCCACCAGGAACACGTTGAAATCCTTGGAAAGGTTCTGATAGCCGGCCGTGGTCTTGCAGTAGCACATTTCAGTAGCGTAGCCGACCAGCAGCACGTGGTGGATACCCTGCGACTGGAGGAATTGTTTCAACGGGTCGTAGCCCGCCGCGTCGTAAATCACCACGTCGTTGGGATCGACCTCGATATCACGGGTCACCGGGATCGGCAGGTCCCAGAAGCCGGCATTGTTGAAGCGCGGGCCGGCATCCAGCCCGCTGAACTGCCGGAAGTAGTCGATCACCGGCTTGTCGGCCGAAAGCTTCAGCGTCTTGGGCACGTGCTCGCCGCGGTAGACGAAGCCGTTGAGCCTGGCCGCCAGCTCGACCGTGCCCTCGCGGCGCTGGGCCTCGCTGGGCCGGCCGCTGAACGAACGATAGAGCTTCTTGCGGATCGGGTCTTCGCTGCCGGGCAGGCTGTACATTACCAGCGACACCTTGCCGCGCAATGACTTGATGAGCGGGTTGATCACTTCGCGGGTGTGCCGTCCGGCCAGGTGATTCTTCTCGACCGTGCAGAAGTCGGCCGCCCCGGCCGGCTCGGGAGTGCGCCAGCCCTGGCCGTCGTCGATGCCCCAGGGGTGGACCATGATCAGGGCCGTCTTGGCGGCCGACAGGCGGTTGGGCATCTCGACGATGCCGCGGGCGTTGTACGAGAAGCGCCAGGCGCGGACGTTCAAGTCGGCTCCCGGATCGTCGACCAGCAGCGGCGCTTCGTAGCGCACCGTTTCGCGCACCGGCTCGACGAACTCCGGATGATCGGCCAATAGCGGCTTCGGATCGCTCAGCCGCGTGAGCCGATTCTCGTAAGTCCGCGCCGCGGGCTCGTCGGCTTTGGCCGCACATGCCGCCAAAGTCACGAGCGCCAGCGCCACGCTCCACGATGCAAGCCGGCCAGACGAGGCAAACATGCGACAGACCTCCAACTGAGACTCTGATCCCCGACTTGCACGAGCTGGGGGACCGCCAAACCGCCGTCCATCATAACAGCCCGCCCGCAAGGCTCAATCGCGCGGGCCGCAAGCTGGCGGCAACCCCGCGGTGGGAACTACAATGGGTTCGAATGGCTCAACTGGCGCCAACCGTGGCCCAAAACCAACGCGTTGCCAACGGGGACTCCGACGTGGGCGTTTACGAACAACTTGGCCTGCGGCCGATCGTCAATGCCTCCGGAGCGGTCACTCGGCTGGGTGGCGCGCCGATGAGCGGCGAAGTCCTGGATGCCTTCCGCGAGGCTGCCAGCCACTCGGTGCCGCTCGAGCAACTGCAAGGGGCAGCGTCGCGCGCCATCTCCGCCGCGACCGGCGCCGAAGCCGGACTGGTCACGGCTGGCGCCGCCGCCGCGCTGACGTTGGGTACGGCCGCCATGCTGGCCGGACACGACCTGGCGCGGATCGAACGCTTGCCCGACACCAGCACGATGCCCAACGAACTGGTCATCGCTCGCGAACATCGCAACGGCTACGACCATGCGGTGCGTGCCGCCGGGGCACGGCTGGTCGAGGTCGGATTCCAGGAGATCGTCTCGGGGGCCGGCGTGCGCCGCGTCGAGGCCTGGGAATTCGAAGCCGCGTTCGGCCAGCGCACGGCTGGCGCCGTATATGTATTGGCGGGCGGGTCGTTGGCCACGCTCGACGAAGTCGTGCGGCGGGCCCATGCCCATCACTTGCCGGTGCTCGTCGACGCGGCCGCCGAGCTGCCGCCGCGGGCGAACCTGCGGGCGATCGTCGAGACGGGGGCCGACCTGGTCGCCTTCAGCGGCGGCAAGGCGCTGCGCGGCCCGCAGGCCACGGGCATTCTTTGCGGCCGCCGCGAGCTGGTCTCGTCGGCCGCGCTGCAGATGCTCGACATGGACGAACATTGGGAACTGTGGCAGCCGCCAGCCGAGCTGTTCGATCGAGAGAAGCTCGCCGGACTGCCGCGCCACGGCATCGGCCGCGGGTTCAAGGTCGCCAAGGAGCAGATCGTGGCCTTGCTCGTGGCGCTCAAGCAATTCGCCCGCGGCGATTACGACGACGAGGTATCGACGGCACGAAAGAACCTGGCGGCAATCGCCGCGGCTCTGGAGGGTTGCGCTGCGCTCTCGACGCTCGACGACCCCGTCGACGGCCAGACGCAGCCGGTGCTGGAAATTGCCGTCGACGAACAGGCGCTGGGCCGCACGGCAGTCGATGTCTGTCGCCGCCTGCGGGCTGGAACGCCCCCCTGCTACGTGGGCCATGGCGCCCTGTACGAAGGCAAACTGATCATCAACCCGCTGCACCTGGACGAGGCTAGCACGGGCGTATTGGCCCGGCGGCTGCGAGAAGAACTGACGCCGGGCTGAGGGATTGTCGGGAAAAATCGCCTGCCGGCTATTGGGCCGGCGTCAGTAGGACGGGATATAATTCCCACGGCTAAGTCGCATCCGAAAAACGATCGGCCGCCATCAAGTCCCGTTTCACAGGTGGTCCGCGGGCGTAGACTCATCTGCACGTCGCACCTAATCGCGAGGAGCCAGCGATGCAACGACGCGAATTTCTGGGGACCGCGGCCGCGGGTCTCGCTGCGGCGGCAGGGCACGGCCGGGCCGTGTTTGGCGCGGACAAGGCGAAGCCGGATCGCCGCATCTATGCCACGCCGGTCGACGCCATGCATTCGCCGCGCGAGACCGAGGTGTTTGTCACGGCCCTGGTGGTCGGCATCGACGACAATCGGGCCGACTACCTGGCCACGGTCGACGTTGACCCGGCTTCGCCCAGCTATTCGAAAGTCGTGGCCCGCGTCGCGATGCCCACGCCGGGCGACGAGCTGCATCACTTTGGCTGGAACGCCTGCAGCAGTTGCCACGCCGACCCCAGCCGCGCGCGGCGCTATCTCGTCGTGCCCGGATTGCGCTCGGGGCGGATTCACATCATCGACGCGGCCGACCCGCGCCATCCGAAGCTCGAAAAAGTGATCGAGGGCGAGGCGATCGCCAAGCGTACGGATTTGAGCGCACCGCACACGGTCCACTGCCTGCCCACCGGCCAGATCATGATCTCGATGCTCGGCGACGCCGAGGGGAATGTCACCGGCGGGTTCCTGCTGCTGGATGACAAGTTCGACATCGCCGGCCGCTGGGAGGCTCTTGGGAGCGGGCTGGAGTTCAATTACGACTACTGGTATCAGCCGCGCCACAACGTGATGGTCAGCAGCGAGTGGGCTGCGCCCAAGACGTTCCGCGGCGGCTTCGATTTGAAGGACGTCGAGGCCGGCAAGTACGGCCATTCGCTGTTGTTCTGGGATTGGGAAGAAAAAAAGGTCGCCAAGAAGATCGATCTGGGGCCGCAGGGAGCGATTCCGCTGGAGGTCCGCTTTCATCACGACCCCGACAGCACGCACGGTTTCGTCGGCGCGGCCTTGAGCAGCACGCTGTGGCACTGGTGGCGCCAGGGCGGCCAGTGGCGGGTCGAAAAGGTGGTCGACGTCGAGCCGGTCGATGCCGCCGGTTGGCCCTTCCCCGTGCCGGGGCTGATCACCGATCTGCTCGTGTCGATGGACGACCGCTTTCTTTATTTTTCCAACTGGCTGCACGGCGACCTGCGGCAATACGACATTCAAGATCCGAGCAAGCCGAAGCTCACCGGGCAACTATGGCTGGGGGGCGTGCTGGGCCGCTCGGGCAAGTTCCGCGGGCGCGATTTCGTCGGCGGCCCGCAGATGTTGCAGCTCAGCCTCGACGGTCGCCGGCTGTACGTCACCAACTCGCTCTACAGCAGTTGGGACAACCAGTTTTATCCGGCGATGGCCAAGGCGGGCTCGTCGATGCTCGAGATCGACTGCGATACCGACAAGGGCGGCATGAAGCTGAACGAAGATTTTCATGTCGACTTCGGCGCCGAACCCGGCGGCCCGGCCCGGGCCCACGAGATGCGATTCCCCGGCGGCGACTGCACTTCCGACATCTGGATTTGAGCGACTCCTTCGCGGAGCACGTGCGGGATGGCAACCATGGAAAAATCGATCGTCGACTTCCAGCGGCGCGATGAGATCGGCATCATCACGCTCAACAATCCCGCCCGGCGAAACGTCCTCTCGCGCACCGCGCTGGGCCAATTGATCGAGCGCTGCGAACAGGCCGAAGCCGACGCCGAAGTGCGCGTGGTGATCCTGCGCGCCGAGGGACCCGTGTTCAGCGCGGGCCACGACCTGGACGAGATCGTCAACGCGACCGACGCGGCCCGCGAGTCGCTGTTCGCGCTCTGCTCGCAGACGATGCTGACGATTCGCGGGCTGGCGCTGCCGGTGATCGCCGAAGTGCAAGGGCTGGCCACAGCGGCCGGCTGCCAATTGGCGGCCACCTGCGACCTGGTCGTGGCCGCCGAGGAAGCGAGCTTCGCCACGCCGGGCATCAAGATCGGCCTGTTCTGTTCGACCCCCGCCGTGCCGCTGGTGCGCGTCATCGGGCAGAAGGCGGCGATGGAAATGCTGCTGACGGCCGAGCCGGTTTCCGCCCGTGAGGCCCAACGGCTGGGCCTGGTGAACCGAGTCGTACCCCGCGAACAGTTATCGGACGACGCGCTGGCGCTGGCCCGCCGGATCGCCGCCGCCAGTCCTTATACCTTGGGCTTGGGCAAACGGGCCTTCTACGAGCAGTCGGAACTGCCCCTGGAGCGGGCCTATCAAATGACGGAACAAATCATGGTGGAAAACGCCCGCGCGGCCGACGCCATCGAGGGAATGAAAGCGTTTCTCGAGCATCGCCAGCCGCGTTGGGGCGGGAGTTAGAATCGCCTTGTTCGGGTTCGAGCGGGGCCCTAAACTTGAACTAGGAGCTGCCAGGCCGCTAGCGGGTGGGCGCGGCCGAAGTAGGGGCAGGGCGCGCGGGTTGGGGAACCCGGCGCGGCGGCACTTCGGATCGGGATTCACGATACCTTTCTCGCGGGGCTGAGTTCTTTCAATGGCTACTGCCGTCGATCGCAAGCTGTGGGCCAGGTGGCAACAAGAGATTGAAAAGGCGCCGCCGCCCGAGCCGCCGGCCACGACCATCAGCGGCGTACCCATCGACCCCCTCTACACGCCCGATAATCTCGAAGGCTTCGACTACGATGCGGCGCTCGGCTATCCGGGGCAGTATCCGTTCACGCGCGGCGTGCACGCGACGATGTATCGCGGCCGGCTGTGGACGATGCGGCAGTTCGCCGGCTTCGGCACCGCGCGGCAGACCAACGAGCGATTCAAGTTCCTCGTCGACAAGGGCCAGACCGGGCTGAGCACGGCCTTCGACCTGCCGACGTTGATGGGGCTCGACAGCGACGACCCGCGCTCCGCGGGCGAAGTGGGCCGCCTGGGCGTGGCGGTCGACACGATCGACGACATGCGCCAGCTTTACGACGGGCTCGACATCGGCAAGCTGTCGGTCTCGATGACGATCAATGCCCCGGCCGTGGTGATCATGGCCTTCTACCTGGCCAACGCCCAGGACCGCGGCTTCGATTGGCGGCAGCTCCGCGGCACGATCCAGAACGACACGCTCAAGGAGTTCCACGCCCAGAACGAAATCTACTTTCCGCCGGCGCCGTCCGTGCGGCTGACGATCGACGTGGTCGAATTCTGCGCGCGGCACGTGCCGCAGTGGAACCCGGTCTCGATCAGCGGCTATCACATTCGCGAGGCCGGCTCGACGGCCGCGCAGGAGCTGGCCTTCACGCTGGCCGACGGCTTCCATTACGTCGACGAGTCGCTGGCCCGGGGCCTGCACGTCGACGACTTCGCCGGCCGGCTGAGTTTCTTTTTCAATGCCCACAACGACTTGTTCGAGGAAGTGGCCAAGTACCGCTCGGCCCGGGCGCTGTGGGCCGACCGGCTGCGCCATCATTACGGCGCCCGCATCGAGAGCTCCTGGAAGCTGCGGTTCCACGCCCAGACGGCCGGCTGCTCGCTGCAGGACAAGCAGCCGGAGGTGAACCTGATTCGCGTGGCCTACCAGGCGCTGGCCGCCGTCCTGGGCGGGTGCCAATCGCTGCACACCAACAGCATGGACGAAACGTTGGCGCTGCCTTCGGAACATGCCGTCACGTTGGCCTTGCGCACGCAGCAGGTGCTCGCGCACGAAACCGGCGTGACCAACACGGTCGACCCGCTGGGCGGCAGTTATTTCGTGGAAACGTTGACGCGGCAGATGCAACAGGAAGCGCGGAATTATTTCGATCGCATCGATTCGCTGGGCGGCATGCTCTCGGCCATCGACCGCGGGTTCTTCCGCCGCGAAATCGCCGAGGCGGCCTTCGCCTACCAGCGCGAGTTCGACGAAGGCCACAAGATCGTCGTCGGCGTCAACGCCTACCAGGAGCCCGAGCAAAAGCCGATCGAAATCCTCTCGATCGACCACGCGGTGGAGACCGAGCAGGTCGCGGCGCTGGCCAAAGTGAAACGCGAGCGCTCGGGCGACGACCTTCGCCGCACGCTCGACGCCGTGCGCCGCGCGGCCGAAGCCGCCGAAAACGTGCTGCCCGCGCTGCTGGACGCCGCCCGCGCCCGGGCCACGGTGAGCGAAGTCATGTGCACGCCTGGCCGACGTGCTGGGCCGCTGCGATTCGGCGGTCGTGTAGGGAATTGTCGAAGGGCTGAATCGGTGCAATTCCGTGTGCCACTGGCTCTGCCAGTGGTGAGAACCAAGAACGGGCCCGCACTGGCAAAGCCAGTCGCACAAGAGCGTGTGGCTGCCGTGGTCGGTGAACCCGGTTACGGATGACGTGCGACGTGGAACGTGCCATGATGGAACAACAAACGCCCCTGCGGATCGTGCTGGCCAAAGTCGGGCTGGACGGCCACGATCGCGGCGTCAAAGTCGTGACGCGGGCGCTGCGCGACGCGGGCTTTCACGTCATCTATCCCGGGCTCTGGCAATCACCCGAGGCCGTGGTGCGCACCGTGGCCGACGAGGATGCCGATTGGCTGGGCATCAGCCTGTTGAGCGGCACGCACATGACGCTGGTGCCGCGGATTCTCGAGTTGCTCGAAACGGCCAACCTGAAGCACGTCGGCGTGCTGGTGGGAGGCATCATTCCCGAGACCGACGTGCCCAAGCTGCTCGAGCTGGGCGTGGCGCGGGTGTTCGGCCCCGGCACGCCGCTGCCCGAGATCGTCGATTTCCTGCGGGCCGGAGGGAGCCGCACGCATGCTTGACGAGCTGTTGTCGCGGTTTTACGTGCGACGATCGGCTGGCGCTGGCGCGGCTGTTGACATTGGCCGCGCGCGGCGAACAGCTCGACGTGATCCGCGCCGCCACGTTGCCCAAAAAGAGCCACACGCTGGTGGTCGCCTTCACCGGCAATGCCGGCGTGGGCAAGAGCACGCTGGTGGGCGCTTCGCCGAGCTGCTGCGGGCCGAAGGCAAGACGGTGGCCGTGCTGGCCTGCGACCCGCAGAGCCCGCTCACCGGCGGCGCCTTGTTGGGTGATCGCGTGCGGATGCCCAGCCGGCCCGACGATCCGGGCTTGTTCATTCGCAGCGTGGCGGCGGCCAGCGGCCACCAGGCCGTGGCCGAGCATCTCGACGTGATGATCCGCCTGCTGGCCGAATTCGGCTTCGACGTCGTTCTGCTGGAGACGGTCGGCGCAGGGGCAGGGCGATACCGCCGTGCGCGAGCTGGCCGACGTCGTGGTGCTGCTGGTGCAGCCCGAAACGGGCGACGAGTTGCAATGGGAGAAGGCCGGCCTGTTGGAAGTGGCCGACGTGGTGGTGGTGCACAAAGCCGATCTGGCCGGGGCCGAGCGGATGGAAGCCCAGGTGCGCGAGTTGTTGAGCCTGCCGGGCTGCCGCGACGTGCCGGTGCTGCGGGTCAGTTCCGCGAAGCGCGAAGGACTCGACAATCTCTGGCGCACCGTGGCTGCGTGTCCGCGACACGACCCGACGCTGGAGAACGATGCCCACATGCTGCTGCGGCGTGCACAGCAGGTGTTGGCCGAGCGGTTCGAGTCGAGCGGCGAACGCGTCGAGCCGGTGATCGCCCGCTGGCGCCGCCACGAAGTCGACGACCTCGAGGCGGCCAGCGAACTTTTGCAGTTATTGGCCCATTGAAACGCGGCAGCCAGCGCGCTCAATCGCCCGGTTCAGACTCGTTGCTGTGCTTTCGGGCACAGTCGATGCACCACGACGTGTAGGGCATCACTTCGAGCCGCTCGTGGGCGATCGGCTTTCCACAGTCGGTGCAACGGCCGAACGTGCCCTGTTCGATCCGCCCTAAGGCGTGCTCGACTTCCACGAGCATCTGTTCCTCGTTCTTGGCCACGGCGATCTGTTCGTCGACGCCCTCGGAGGCTTGATCGGCCGGATGCGTGGGCAAATGGGACAGCTCGCCCGGCGGCATGGCGTCTTCGAGCATCGCCTCTTCGGCCATGTTGACCTCGCGCGTCAGGCGCTGCGCCAGCTTCGTCAGGCGGATCTTGAATTTCTCGGGGTCGATTTTCTTCACGTCACGAGTCTCCTGGAAGAGAGGAAGAAACGAGGCGCAGTCCGGCTAGAGGCTGCGGGCACGAGCGAACCTGCAATGTACAATAGCCGCCCGAGTCTTTGAACCTTCATGTCGAGCTAACCCTTGTGGCGGCAAAATCTTTGACTTTTTTGGCAGGGCTGCGAAAATGCGGTCACCAGGGCGGCTCGCCCGTGAACTAGCGCGAACAACGCCCGCCGGACGGCGCTCGGATCAGTCGGCAGCTTGTCCTTGCACGATCCGTGCCGGAAGTGTGTTCCCATTACAACGAGCGGCCATTTCATGCCATCGGAGCCGAAACGAGGCGACAGTTTGCTGGTTTCCGCCGCCAGGGCCTTCCAGCAGACCACGTGGCATCCGAGCGTCGACATCTACCGCACGCCCGACGGCTGGCTGCTGAAATTCGAGCTGGCCGGAGTGATTCCCCAAGAGATCGAGGTCGCGGTCAGCGGCCGCCGGGTAGCCGTTCGCGGCACCCGGCGCGATATTCGCAGCGAAGAATGTCGCGAGTCGCTGCGCATGGAGATTTCGTACAACCAGTTCGAACGCGTGATCGAGCTTCCCTGTGAATTAAGTTCGGCTCGCGTTGCCACCGATTATCGTGATGGCATGCTGATCGTTCACCTGACACAGTAGTGGCGTCCTTCAAGGTGTATTGCGGATGAGCGAAGAAACGCGCACCCTGCCCGTACTGCCGATCAAGAACACGGTCCTCTATCCCTTCTTGCTGATGCCGCTATCGGTGGGGCGCGAACGCTCGCTGGCAGCGACCGAGGCCGCGGCGGGCGGCGAAGACAAGACGCTGCTCGTGGTGGCCCAGAAAGACGCCAGCGTTCAAGATCCGGCGTTTGAGCACTTGTACACGATCGGCACCGAGGCGGTGATCAAGCGGCTGGAGCGCGGCGAAGGCGGCGTGCAGATGATCGTGCAGGGCACGCGTCGGATGGAAATCCTCGAGCCGACGTCGACGACCCCCTATTTGCAAGCCCGGGCACACGCGCTGGCCGAACCGTCGGACGAGGGGCCCGAGATCGACGCTTTGAAGCGGACGATCGTCGACCTGGCCGGCCGCATTCAGGCCATGTCGCAGTCCGAAGCGCAAGTCGGCATCGCGCAGATTCTCTCGCAGTTCAAGGACCCGCTGCACCAGGCTTACCTGTTGGCCTCGATGTTGAGCCTCGACCTCGAGAAGGAGCAGCAACTGCTCGAAGCCACGACGCGGCAGTCGGCCCTGCAGTTGATGCACGAATTCCTTACCCGCGAAGTACAGATCGCCGAGCTGCGCCAGAAGATCGCCTCGCAAGCGCAAACCGAGATGAGCCGCGAGCAGCGCGAATACCTGCTCCGCCAGCAATTGCGCGCCATCCAGCAGGAGCTGGGCGAGCAGTCGAGCGAACAGGCCGAAATGGCCGAGTTGCACCAGCGGCTCGAAGAAGCCAAGCTGCCACCCGACGTGCAGAAAGAGGCCGATCGCGAGCTGGGCCGGCTCGAGCGCCTGCCGCCGGCGGCGCCCGACTACCAGATCACCCGCTCTTACGTCGAGCTGATTCTCGAACTCCCCTGGACCAACGAGACGGAAGATAACCTCGACCTGGCGCGGGCCCGCACCGTGCTCGACGAGGATCACTACGACGTCAAGGAGGTCAAGGAGCGGATCATCGAGCAGTTGGCCGTGCTCAAGCTCAACCCCGGCGCCAAGGCGCCGATCCTGTGCTTCGTCGGCCCGCCGGGCGTCGGCAAGACCTCGCTCGGCCAGTCGATCGCCCGAGCGCTGGGCCGCAAGTTCGAACGGATGAGCCTCGGCGGCATGCACGACGAATCGGAGCTGCGCGGGCATCGCCGCACCTACATCGGCGCCATGCCGGGACGCATCCTGCAGGCCATCCGCCGCGCCGGCGTCCGCAACCCGCTGCTGATGCTCGACGAAGTCGACAAGCTGGGGCGCGACTATCGCGGCGACCCCACGGCCGCGCTGCTGGAGATTCTCGACCCGGCGCAGAACTTCGAGTTTCGCGACAACTACCTGAACCTGCCCTTCGATCTGTCCAAGACGTTCTTCGTTGCCACGGCCAACACGCTCGACACGGTGCCTCGCCCGCTCTTGGACCGTATGGAAATCCTGCGCCTGGCCGGCTACAGCGAGGAAGAGAAGCTGCAGATCGCCCGCCGCTATCTCATTCCGCGACAGTTGAAGGAAGTCGGACTGACGGCCGAGCAGATCACGATACCCGACGACACGCTGCGCGCCGTCGTCAGCCGCTACACGCGCGAGGCGGGCGTCCGGCAGCTCGAGCGGGCCATCGGCCGGCTGGCGCGAAAAGTCGCCGTCGGCTTTGCCGAGGGGCACGCCGCCGCCACCACCGTGCGTCCCGAAGACTTGAACGACATGCTGGGCATCGAGCGGTTCTTCATCGAACGCGCTCGCGCGAACCTGCCCGCGGGCGTGGCAGCGGGGCTGGCCTGGACCGAGGCCGGCGGCGAAGTGCTCTACGTCGAGGCGGTCGAGCTGCCCGGCGGCCGCGACCTGACGCTCACCGGCCAGCTCGGCGAAGTGATGCACGAAAGCGCCCGCGCCGCGCAGAAGCTACATCTGGTCGCAGGCCGCGCAGCTGGGTCTGTCGGACGAAACGTTCGCGCTCCTCGGGCGTCCACATTCACGTGCCGGCAGGCGCCATGCCCAAGGACGGCCCGTCGGCCGGCGTGGCGATGGCCACGGCGCTGGCCTCGATGTACACGAAGCAGCCCGCCCGCGGCGACACGGCCATGACCGGCGAGATCACGCTCACCGGGCTGGTGCTGCCGATCGGCGGCGTGAAAGAAAAAGTGCTCGCCGCCCACCGCGCGGGCATTACCCGCGTGATTCTGCCGCGCAGAACGAAAAAGACCTGCGCGACCTGAGCGACGATGTCCGCGCGGAGATGGAGTTCATCTTCGCCAGGCGGATCGAAGACGTGCTTTCGGCCGCCATTCCGCCGCTGGCGGCGCGGCTGGCTGCCAGTGCTAAAAGCGGCGAAGCGAAACCTTCGGGCGACGGCAACGGCCGCTCCGAGGGCGCGCCGACCCACGAACCAACCGTCGAGAGTTGACCGGGACAAGGGCTTCTCGCCCTCTTTATCACCCCAGCGAACCTGACGATGCCGGCCCGCTATCAATTGCTGCGGTATTTCAATGCGATGACCCGCGCGGTCGAGGCCGACGACGTCACGCGGCCTCGGGCAGATCAACCTCAAAGCGGGCACAGATCGATTCGATCATCTTCCACAGCGTGGGCTCGATTGGAATGCCATCGACGAGCCGCCGCGTGCGCCGCTCGACTTCGATTTCGCCCGGCACGTAGATGTGCTCGCACCCGGTTGCCTTCGGAGAGCTCTTGACGTAGTCGGCCAGCGTGGCGACGCGGCGCTGGAAGTCGGCCAGGGGCGTGAATTGTCGCACGTCGATGGCGATGGCCAGCATATTGTCGGATAGCGGCGGCGGGTCGGGCGCAGCAGCCACCGCCCGAGAGGGCCCCGGCCAGAACGTCCACCATGAAGCCCAGGCCGTAGCCTTTGTGTCCCGCCGCCCCGCCCAGGGGCAGGATCGCGCCGCCGGCATAAAAGTCGGCCGCGTTGAACGACGGATTGCCCTCGGCGTCGACGATCCATCCGCTGGGCAGCGGCTTGTCAGCTTGCAAATAGGTGCGCACCTTGCCCTCGGGCGCGATGCTCGTGGCCATGTCGAGCACGATCGGAAACGGTCCGTCGGTCGGCGCCGCGATCGAGATCGGATTGGTCGACAGCCGGGCCGCGGTGCCACCGAACGGCGCCACGGCGTGTCCCGCGCCGCCCGAGTTCACCGTGGCGATGCCCACCAGTCCGGCCGCGGCGGCCATTTCCGTATAGGTGCCGATGCGGCCGGTGTGGCTGCAATTGCGAACGGTCACGGCGCCGATGGCGCTTTTTTTGGCCAGCTCGATGGCCAGCCGCATGGCGTCGCGGGCGATCACCTGCCCGAAGCCGCCCCGGCCGTCCATCGCCGCGCCGGCCGGCAGCCGGGTGACAACTTGGGCCGTGGCCGCCGGCAGGATTCGCCCGGCATCGATCAAGTCGATGTACTGCGGCACGCGGATCGCCCCGTGCGAATCGTGGCCGGCCAGGTTCGACCGCACCAGGTGATCGGCCACGCAGGCGGCATGGTCGGTCGGCGCTCCGGCCCGTTCGAAGATCGTCGTGATGAGTTGTTCCAATCGGTCGGGTCGAAGCGTGGGCATGGGTGGGTCTCGGTGGCAATGGTCGGCGCGTCGGGGCCTGTCGATGTCGTCGGGCAATCGGGCTCGATCGTCTGCAGACCATTCTGCCCGCGATGGTGCCGGGCCGCAAAGGGGGTGCTTTCCGAGAGAGACGGTCACGCATGCTCGGGGCCAGCCACCAATTGACTCATTGAATCGCCCCTACAGCCATTGTTGCACTTCTGCCAGCATGAACGCGCCAAAAATCCTCCGCGACGATCTTGCCGTTGTCGACGGCCTCGGTTGCTCCCGGCCTGCACCGACTCTTGCTGCCGAGGGGTTTTCTAGCCGGTGAGTGCGCAAGGCTTCGGGGTGAACCAGTCCACGATGGTGTTCCCCCGGCGGCTCGATGCGCTTCGAGCGTTGGAACGCTCGCCGCCAACCGCTACGACTCTTGTGAGCGGCCACTCGCCAGGCGCTGGAGCTCTACAGCCATGCGGGCGAACACGCCCGGCCAGTCGCCGGGGAGCTGCTGGCGGAATAGCCGGGCCGTGGGATACCAGGGGGTGTCGTCGCGCGCGAGCATCCAGCGCCAATTGGGCAAATGGGCCAGGGCAATCCACACGCGGGTGCCCACGCCGCCGGCCACGTGCGCGGGGGCCGAGTCACAGGTGATCACCAGGTCGAGATTGGCCACCAGCGCGGCCGTGTTCTCGAAATCGCCCAGGCGATCGCCCAGGTCGACGATGTTTTTCCCGGCGGGCACTTCGCGCAGCTGCTGGCGGCCGTCGCCGCTTTGCAGGCCGTAGAGGCGCACGCCGTCGACCGCGGTCAACGGAGCAAAATGTTCCAGGCGAATGGAACGCAGGCGATCAGAAGGGAATCCCTTGCTGCCCTGCCAGGCGATGCCGACTTTCAGCACTCCCGGGGCGTGCAGTTCGTCGCGCCAGCGCTCGACCAACTCGGCTCGCGGCCGCAAGTAGGGAACTTCGCGGGGCACGTTTTCGGGCGTGGCGGCGAAGACGGCCGGCAGACTGACGATCTCGATAAACGTGTCGAACGCCGGCAGCGGCTGGCCACGCTCGGCCACGCGATCGACGCCGGAGCAACGGGCCAGCAGGCTGGCTAACTGCGGCTTGCACTCGACGATCACGGTGGCGCCTTGCCGTTTGACGAGCGCCGCGTAGCGAACGAATTGCAGGGAGTCTCCCATGCCCTGTTCGCTGTGCAAGAGAATGGTCCGCCCGGCCAAGGGCTCGCCCTGCCAGCGCGGCTGAGGCAGAGGCAGCCTGCCGGCGTCGCCGCCGAATCGCCATTCATAGTGGGGCCAGGCTTCCTGCCAGCGACCCAACAAAAACAGGGCGGTCGCCAGGTCGACGTGCGCCTCGGGCCACCTGGGCTTGAGATCGATAGCCCGCGTGTAACAGGCCACGGCTTCCTCGGCGCGGTCCAGGTTCAACAGGGCGGTGCCCAGGTTGCGATGCGCATCGGCCGCCAGTGGCATGTCCTGTGCCGCGCGGCGAAAGGCGGCTTCCGCCTGCGCCGTAATCGTCCTGGCCGAACAGCGCCATCCCCAGAATGTTGTCGGCGCTCGCCATGCCGGGATTCAACTCCAGTGCCCGGCGGGCGCCTTGCTCGGCTTCGGCCAGACGTCCTTGCTGCTGCAGCACCGCGGCCAGATCGGCGTGGGCTTCGGCAAAGCCGGGCGCCAGTTCGACCGCGCGGCGAAAGGCGGCTTCGGCGTCCTGCAAGCTTCCCTGCCGCTGGCGGGCTGCGCCGAGGTTGCGGTGCGCGGGGGCAAAATTCCCGGCCAGCTCGATCGCCCGTTGGCAACAGTCCGCGGCTTCGTCGGCTAGTCCCAGACCCAACAGGGCCGCGGCCAGGTTGTTGTGGGCCGCCGGTTCGCGGGCAGCTGCGTGCGAGGGCCGCGCGGCAAAACCCCACGGCCTCGGAGAACTTCCGCTGCCGGATGAGCACGGCTCCCAGGTTTTGCTGCGCTTCGAGGTAATCGGGCTGCAGCTCGAGGGCGCGGCGAAGGGCGTTCTCCGCGTCGACCAGTCGGCCAGTTTCGGCCAAGGCGGCGCCGAATCCACAATGGACGTGCGGGTCATGGGGACGACCTTGCGCAGCACGCGCCAGACAGGCGACGGCCGCTTCGAGCTGGCCCAGGCCGAACCGCGCGGCGCCGAGCAGGTACCACGTTTCGGCGTCTTGAGGCTCGATCGCGACGATCTGCTCGTATAGGGCCGCCGCGCTGGCCAGATCGCCAGCGGCATGGCGGGCTCTTGCCTGCGATCGCAACGCCTCGGCAGTTTGCACCGACGGAATCCTAGCGAGCAAGGCGGCTCGGCTGTTCACCGAGTTGAAGCCACGAGCGGCGAATTGCGCGCCGGCAGGTTGCTAATGGCGACCGCCGTACGATGGGTAGTAGTGGCCGTAGTTCATGAACAGCGTCGAGTGGCCGGTGGCGCGGCTGGGCCGTGGCCCCGACGACGAGCTGACTTGCTGCTGCAACTGATTGATGGCCGATGCCTGTTGGCGAATCGCTCGGTTCTGTTCGATCTGCGGCGTCACCAGGTTCTGATAGGGAATGATACCCTGGCTGTTGATCTGCAGCAGGTTCAAATACGGGCTGACGGTTGGGCCATTGATGCTGCTCGACATCCCTTGCCTGTTGACGACCTGGGCGTCGACAGGTTGGGCGGTTACCACGGTCAGCAAGGCCACGCTTGCCACGGCTACCAGGAAAGTTCGCGCTTGCATGTCAATGGCTCCTAGTGGGACCGACGCTCTTCTTCTGACTTCGACCGCTGCAGTCGTCAGCGTTGATTATAGCCCACGCCGGGCGGCAGGAAAACTTTTCTCAAACGGTGCGACCGTCAAACTAACCCTCTGGCGGGGCAAACCGGGCAAATCTTGCGGTCCAAGGGGGCTGACTGCCTCGGCCGCGCGCGATCAGCCTCGGGCGGTCGCGGTTAGCACGGCGAAGCTACCGCTAGCGCCCAACAGCAGGGCCATCAGCTCGCCCAGATACGTGGCGATCACGGCCACGTACAGGATGCCCGTGGCGCTTTGCGTGTTGGGGATTTGCAGCGTTTTGAGGGTCATCACTGCCAAGGCCAAGGCGCCGAAGATGCCGGCCAGCCAGCGCAAGGCGATGAAGGCCCATTGGGAGCCGTGCGGCCAGCCGGACTGTGCGACGACGATTCCGAAAGCGGCCCCTTCGACACAGGCCCGTAGGCAGATGGCCGCCGCCATCCCCATCACGAGCTTTTCCAGCGGCCGGATGGCCATGGTGGGCGTGTTCAGATACCAGTGGCCGAGGAACATCGCGGCCATGGTCAGCCCGAGCACCAGTCCGCCGCTGAGTGGATTGAGCACGTCGAACACGCCGGCGAGGCTCGCTCCGTGCCAACCGCCGTCGACGATGGCGCCCCACAGGCTGGCGGCCGCGACAACAGCCAGTGCCGCTGTTCCGGCGCGCGGCCTTTCATACAGCCACACGACGGCGCCCAGGTAGCTGGCGATCGCGGCCAGCAGCGGCGGCGCCAGGGCGAGCTCGCCGCGGTTCGACAGCGCCACCATCGTGGCCAGGGCATCCAGACCGAGCAGCACGTAGAGGTGGTTGCGGTAGTAGCCGCTGGTGACCTGTCGCGGGCTGGTCAGCGCCATGCCCAGGGCCAGGCCGAACGACATTCGCAGGACGAACTCGGTGAGGATCCACACGGAGCAAAATCTCGCTGGCGGAGGAACGGCCTTCGCCGGCCGTCATATCGGAGGCATCCGCGGGGGGCGATCGCCAGGCGGCTGGCTATCGACTGCGGGAAGCAGTGCGTTATCGACGTCCGCCGTAAATCAAGTTCATCACTTCCGAACGGCTGGAAAGGTTCGAGCGGAAAATGCCCTTCATGGCCGAGGTGACGCACAGGCTGCCCGGCTTGCGGATGCCGCGGATCGTCATGCAGGTGTGCGTGGCCTCGACGACCACGGCCACGCCGCGGGCGCCCAACTCTTCGACCAGCAGGTTGGCGATCGTCTCGGTCATGCGCTCTTGCACCTGCGGGCGGCGGGCCACGATTTCCACCACACGCGCCAGCTTGCTCAGGCCCACCACGCGGCCGCCGGGCACGTAGCCGATGTGCGTCTGGCCCATGAACGGCAGCATGTGGTGCTCGCACATGCTGTTGAAGCTGATGTCGCGCACCAGCACGACTTCGTCGTACTGCTCGGTGAAGAACTTCTTCAATTGCGCCGCGGGTCTTCGCGCAGCCCGCTGAACAGCTCGGCATACATGCGGGCGACGCGGGCGGGCGTATCGACGAGCCCCTCGCGGTCCGGGTTTTCGCCGACGGCCAGCAGAATCTCGCGGACCGCGCGGGCGATGCGGCCTTCGTCGACCGTGGCGGCCGTGACGCCGGCCGTCGGCGCGGGCCGCTCATCTTGCTCGCCGGAAAGGCTGCCCACGTCGGCCGGGGCCACAAGCTCGTCGAGTCGATGGTTGCTCTTGGGGGTCATTAGATTCGATCTTAGGAGTCGAGCCGCGCCGGCGTCAAGCCGCGCGCCGCCTGGCGACGCGGCAAATACGTCCGTCTCGCAGCGCTGCGGCGCGTCCATTCGCGCCGAACGTCAATTCGCGCTGAACAACGGCGGAAAACCGCCGTCGGCGGCCGCCACGCAGGGCTGGCGGGCCGAGGCATTCAAATGGGCCAAGACCCTCCGGGCCCGCTCGTCCACGTCGCTCGTCGAGAGCAGCCGTTGCTTGTCGTCGAGTTCCATGTCGAGCGCGTAGGCGATCACGTCGGTGAGCGTGCCCAGCGACATGTTCTTCACCGAAAGCTGGTTGAACAGGTCGGCCGAATCCTTGATACTGGGCAGCATGTCGCGGAACGCGCGGACCAGTTTGCGCTGCAGGACCGGGCGCCCGCCGCCGCCGATATTCGGATAGCAGTCGTCAATTATTTCGACGTTGGCCGAGCGAAAGGTGCGCTCCGCGGGCAGCTCGCGGCACGATTGCGCAGCGCGCCGCAGCCCGAGCAGCAACAGGTTGTAGCGCGAACCCTCCTGGGCTTGCCAGGTGAGCACGCGGCCCAGGCAGGCGACCGGCTCGATAGGAGGTCGGCCTTCGTAGTCGCTCTCCCAGCCGGGCCGCAACAGGGCCATGGCGATCAGGCGGTCGTCTTCGATCGCGTCCTGGAACAAATCGACGTAGCGCCGCTCGTACACGTGCAGCGGCTGCACCACGTGCGGAAAGAGCACCAGGTTTGGCAGCGGGAACAGCCGCGCCTGGCCGGAGAACTTTTCGGGCACGAAGGCCAGATCGTCATCGGAGAGTGACATCGGAGTGTGCCTCGCATCGAAGGATCAAGCGGCCCCGATGGCGCGGAGCCTTGGGACAACTCCGCTGCCCTAGCAAAAGCATAATACGCAAATCGCCGCGCGGTACGGCCTCAAGCGGCCGGCCCGGGTTGCAGGTGGATTTCGGGAATCAATTCGGGATCGATCTCGATCTCGGGGAATTCCTCCTGGCTGGCCGCCACCAGGGCGAAACAGCGCTGGAACTGGCTCAGGAATTGTTCCAAGTCGAGCCCCATGTACAAGGGGCGGTATGGCTCGAGATAGTTCTGGCTCGTGTAAAACAGCTTGCGGGCGCCGCGAATATTGCCGTTGCCGAAATGGTGCAGCGCGACGGCCGCCTGGATCAACCCCTGGTAAAACTTGCGCGGCGGTCCCTGGCAATCGGCCCACAGCGCCTCCCACACTTCGTGGCTCTCGTAGAAATCGCAGACGTTGAAGTGCTCGATGCCTTCGAGGTACAAGGGCGGATAGTCCGATTGCGACTCAGCCTGCGACATGGTCGACAAAACCGCACGAAGAAAATGGCGAATTGGTCGGAACCGCTCAACACGAGTTCCTGAAAATGATTATAGGCTAGCGCTGCCGGCAGCCAACCAAATCCCGCCACTGGAGCAAGGATTCCCCAATCGTGGCAAGCCCAGGGCGGTGCCAGACGTATGTCCTGGGACCGCTCGGCGCGCCCGACACGCTGGAATTCCTGGCGGCGTCGCCGCGGTCGCGTCATCTGCCGACCGCTCAGCGCCGCGAGCTGAGCGACAGCACGAGCTGCAGGATGTACCAGAACAGCAGGGCCACCGCGGCAAACAGCGCCAGCGAGGCGGCCACGTGCTGGCCGATGCGGTAGTGGTGCAAGACGTTGCTGGTGTCGTACAAAATGTAGCCGCAGGCCAACAGCAGCAGCGCCGCGATGAATACCAGGCCGAGACTGAACTGAAAGATCGCGCTGCAAACGATCACGCCGAGCGCCACCAGACCACCCAGCCACAACACGCTTCGCAAAAACGAGAAATCGGCGCCCGAGATGAACACGATGGCCGTCAGGATGGTGAACGTCACCAGGGTGGCGGCCCCGGCGATGCCGATGATTTTCATCCCCTCGGGAGCGAAGTTCGCGGCAACGTACAACAGCGGGACGAAGATTACGGCCTCGGCCACCACGTACAGCCCCAGCCCCAGATATTGCGTGGTCATCGACGTGGCCGAGTTGGCCCAGTTGCTGGCGACGTAACTGACGAGCATGAAACCACCCAGCACGGCGATCCAGCCAAAGCGGGCGCCCAGCACCAGCGAGACCGCATCGCCAACGCCCGGCAGGCTAAGCAGCAGCGCTTCGATGGCCATGAAGGCCAGCACGGCGCCGGCCAGGTGCAGGTAGGTCAGCCGAATGAAGGTGGCGCGCTCATCGACTTTGGCGTCGGCGGCCACGGTGCCCCAGCTACGGTAGGGGTTGGAGGCTTCGTTCATGACCGCGTTTCCTCTGGACTGAGTTGGTGATTGAGCAGGCCGATGCTGAAACTCCGCAAGCACGCCGCACACAACAGTTCGACGTGCGAGCGAGGACCCCGTCGGATTCGCCCTCGCTCGCCCGTCGGGTTAGTGCGCGGCAGCGTGGCTGGACACTTTCGTAAAAACGAACGCCGAAGGGGTTTTCGCCGCTGGCGGCCCGTTTAAGATAACATACCTTGCAATCGCACGCATAGGCCGCCACTCCAGGAGGAACCCGCCATGGTATTGACACCCAGTACGATGTTGCCGCTGGGCACGAAAGCACCGGCATTCTCGCTGCCCGACGTGGAGGGCAAAACGGTTTCGCTGGCCGATTTTGCCGGCACCCGGCCACCCTGGTGGTCTTCATGTGCAACCATTGCCCTTACGTCAAACACGTGGCGCCCGAGTTGGCCAAGCTGGCCCGCGATTACCAGGCCAAGGGCGCGGCCGTGGTGGGCATCAGCTCCAACGACATTGCCAGCCATCCCGACGACGCGCCTGAAAAAATGAAGGCCGAGGCCAGGTCGCGCGGCTATACGTTCCCCTACCTGTACGACGCCACGCAAAAGGTGGCGCAAGCCTACAACGCCGCCTGCACGCCCGACTTCTACGTCTTCGACAAGGACCAGAAGCTCGTCTATCGCGGCCAGTTGGACGCCAGCCGTCCCGACTCGGGCATTCCGGTGACCGGTGCCGACCTGCGCGCCGCGCTCGACGCAGTGCTGGCCGGCAAGTCACCCTCGGCCGACCAGAAGCCGAGCATCGGCTGCAACATCAAGTGGAAGCCCGGCAACGAGCCGCAGTACTCTAAGTGAGGCTGTAGGCGTTGGGCTGTAGGCTGTAGGCTGTAGGGCCGGAAAAAAAGAGCACAGCAGAGTGGTGCGTGGGGCAAGGCTAAAGGCGCCGGGCTTTAGGCTGCCCGAAGCCTGTTCAGGCTTATTGCTTCGCGGCGCCGCCGGGGCCGAGGAGGCGGCCGGCGGGGCGGCCGACCAGCACGCCACACATGCCGCCGCGCTGGGCGACGTTGACCACCTGCTTCTGCGATGCGCGGCCGATGATGCTCACGCCGTACTTGCTCGGCGCAAAACCCATCACGGTGTAGAAGGGCTCGATATTCACGCGGCCGTCGGCGGCCACCACGGGGAATTCGTGCACTGGCAGCATCGCCAGCCGCTGCACGACCCAATCGTCAGCTCCCCCCAGTGCGGCGTCGATCTCCTGCTCCCACTCGTCCTGGTCGACCAGGTGGCCAATGATCACGCGGTCGCCGCCGTACGAGCGGCTCGGCTTGAGCACCAGCAGCTCGCGCTCCTGGCGGACGTAGGCCAACAGGTCGCCCGTCTCGCCCTCGCAAAGCGTGGTCTCGCGATCGGCCAGCACGCGGGTCCAGAGGATGTGGCGGCGAAAGATCTGCCGCTCCTCGGCGGTGAAGTACTTCGCCACGAGGTTCGGATCGGTGAGCAATTCCCAGCAGCTTTTGTGATCGAAGTCGCCGGCCATCGACGAGATCATGCGGTTCTCGCGGAACAGCAGCCGCAGCGGCTCGACGTCGACCCCTTCATCCGCCAGCGCCAACAGGTCGCGCACTTCGTAATCGCGATAGGCGATGTCGACCACGTTCCCTTCGTACCAGACTTCGCCGCCGCGAAGGGTCAGCTCGCGCGGATCGGCGTGCATCACGCGCAGTCCGTGGCGCTCGTGATAGTACTGCGCCAGCGCTTCCTGCTCGTCGGGGCCCTGGCCGGCATACTTGGGCTCGACGAAGCAGACGTTCTGGCCCGCGCGGCCGATGGCTTGCAGGTGGTCAAACACCTCCTGGATGAAGATTTCGCGCAGGTCCTGGCCGACTTCCATCCGCAGCTCGGGATCGCTCTGCCGGATGGCCGGCAACACGATTTCGGCCAGCAGTTGTTCGCAGGTGGGGCCCATGTGCAGTCCGCCAACGCCGGACAGGTTGGGCTCCATGAATCGCAGCGAGTCTTTCCACATCGGGCTGGTGAAATCGGCCACGGCGTCCAGCCGGCCCAGCACGGGATTGTTCTCGCGCTGGCTGGGCCCCCAACAGTCCCACAGCCATTTCTCTTCGCCCGGCGACAGCGGCACGATCTTGCGAACGGCGAAGTCCTGCAGGTACAAATCGGGCAGCCGCTTGAGCGCGTTGAGAATCGTCAGCGAGACGAAATTCAGGTAGGCCAGTTGATCGGGCATGACGGCGATCGGCCGCAGCATGATGTGGATGACTTCCGGCTCGCCCTCGCGCAAATAGACGAGGTGGCGGCGGAGAGATTCTGCGGTCATTCGCCGCGACAGCGCGACGATCGTCGCGCTGGGCATGGCGTAGAAGGCCTTGCGCACCCGGCCGTCCAGGTGCAGGCCGCTCAAGCCCAATTCCTCGGCCGGGGTGAGCACGACCATCGTACGCTCCTTGTTGCTTTGCGGCCTATCGTAGCATGGCCTGCCGCGGGAAGGGAGATCGATGGCCGCGCGGCGGAGCTGCGCCGCGACCGCGGTCGGCCTTCACTCGACGTCGCTGCGATCGCCGTCGCCGCTGGTATCGCGCGCGTCGGCTTCGGCCTGGCGAATGCTCTTGGCGAGCCACGCTCCCCACAATAGATAGTGCAGCATGGCAAAGGCGGCCACGCCGGCGATCGCCAAGAGCACGTAGAGGCCCGCGGGCCCGGCGCAGGCCACGATCAAAAGCGCCATCATCACCAGGCATCCCACGACGAACGCCACCGGCACCAGTGACGAGCGCGAGCGTTCGCCCTCGCGATTCGGCGGCAGAGGACGCTGGGGTTTCTCAGGCAAAGAGTCGTACACGGGTGGCAGGCTTGGGTGTTGTTGGCTTGGCTTCCGCTGGCGCACGGGCGTCTCCCCCAGCGCTCGTGGGCCCTGCCAAAATAGATCGATACGCTGCGGGACGCCAGTGGCGGCCCGCGGACCGAGCATCCATTCCTTGAGGCACTCCGTGAAATGAGCGAGCAGACGAGAAAAAACGCTGTTGGACAAAGCCAGCAGGGGCACCCGAAACGAAATACTCGTCAGTCCTCGACGAACTCGGGCACGACAAGCTCGGGGATCACGCCGCCCTGGTGGCCGCGGGCCAGCAGTTCGGCCACCGCCTGGCGGCCGCGGGGGCCGAAGTCGAGCGTCCAGTCGTTGACGTACATGCCCACGAAGCGGTCAGCCCGCGAACGGTCAAGATCGCGGCCCCAGCGGAGGGCATATTCGAGCGCCTCGCCGCGATGGGACAGGCCATACTCGATGCTCTGCTTCAACAGCCGATTGACGTCGCGAATCACCTGCGGGCCGAGGTCCTTGCGGATCGCATTGGCGCCCAAGGGCAGCGGAAGGCCGGTCGTCTCCAGCCACCACTTGCCCGTGTCGACGATCAAGGCCAGGCCGCGGTCGCCGTAGGTCAGTTGGCCTTCGTGGATGATCAGCCCAGCGTCGATCGGCTGATCGCGGTAGCTGCCCGCTTCGACCGCGGCGATGATTTCGTCGAACGGCACGACGACGTGCTTGAAATCGACGCCCAGGCACAGCCGCAGCGCCAGGTAGGCGGTGGTCAGCGTGCCGGGCACGGCGATTGTCTTGTGCCTCAGCTCATCGAGCGACGAACCGTGTTTCGCCACGACCATCGGGCCGTAGCCGTCGCCCATGCTGGCGCCGCAGGGGCAGAGCAGGTAGGTGTCGTGCAGGTAGGCGTAAGCGTGCAGGCTGACGGCCGTCAGCTCCAGCTCGCCGGAAAACGCGCGGCGGTTCAAGGTTTCGATGTCGACCAATTCGTGCGTGAAATCGTAGGGCCCCGTGTCGAGCTTGCCGTTGGCCAGCGCATGGAACATGAACGCGTCGTCCGGGTCGGGACTATGCCCGACGCGAATGGCGATTTTCGTGGTGCTCACGTGTCACTCCCGTGTTGGATCGCGCATTGCTGATTGTCATCGAGTGTGCCACGGCTGGCTTGTCCAGCAGTGCAAGAAGCACAAGCGGGCAAGCCGCTCGCGGCACCCGAGCGGCGACGAATAACTAACCCCGCCCGTGGCTGGCCAATGCCACCGCTTGGCTTTCGTAGGTGCGGGCGCCCGAGCCGTTGACACCGTTGGCCAGCGCGATCTGGTACAGCTCCTGGCCGGCTTTCGACGGGTATTCGCCCGTGATGCAGGCCTGGCACAGCTCGTCGCTGTCGAAGCCGATGGCCCGGGCGATCGACTCGACCGGCAGGTAGCGGAGCGAATCGGCGCCGAGCGAGGCCGCCATGTCGGCCTGCGCCTCTTCGGTGAGCGGGCCCCCCTTCAGGAAGTGCGGCGCGAACAGCTCGCCGATCGTCGACATGTCAATGCCGTAAAAACAGGGCGCCACGATCGGCGGGCAGGCCACCCGCACGTGGATTTCGCGGGCATGGCCGAGGTCGCGGATGCGCTTGAGCAGCACTTTCATCGTGGTGGAGCGGACGATCGAGTCTTCGACCAGGATCACGCGCTTGCCTTCGAGCACTTCGCGCAACGGAGTGTACTTGCTCTCGGCTTTGCGCTTGCGGTTGCTCGAACCCTCGATGAACGTACGGCCCGTGTAGCGATTGCGGATCAGGCCTTCGAGCGAGGGGATATTGAGGCGGAAGGCCATGGCGTCGGCCGCCGCCTTGCTGGTGTCGGGCACGGGCACGACGATCGTGTCTTCGTCGATCGGCACGGTTTCGAGCCGGGCCAGCTCTTCGCCCAGCGCCTTGCGCGAAAGATAGACGCTGCGGCCGTCCATCGTGCTGGCCACGTTGGCGAAGTAAATCCACTCGAAGAAACAGTGGGCCCGCCGCGGGCTGGGGGCGAACCGCTCGATCTCCAGCTTGCCGCCGGTGATCGTCACCGCCTGGCCCGGCAGCAGGCTGCGAATGTTCTCGGGCTTGAGGCCCAGGTTCAACAGGGCCACGCTCTCGCTGGCCGCGGCAAACAGCGGCCCCTCGATCGCGTAGCACAGCGGCCGCAGGCCCAGCGGGTCGCGGGCCACGATCATGTCGCCCAACGCGTTGAGCAGCACCAGGCAGTAGGCGCCGTCGAACCGCTGGCCGATCGAACGCATGATGTCGATCAGCGGCGGGTGGTCGTTTTCCGACAGCTCGCGGCCGATCTCGTGCATGATGATTTCGGTATCGGTGTCGTGGCGCCAGGTGGCTGTCGCCGCTGGCCAGCAGGTTCTGCCGCAACTGCTGATAGTTGGCCAACTGGCCGTTGAAGGCGAAGCTGAACCACTTGTGCTTTTGCACGTGCTGCCGCTCGAACGGCTGGGCGTAGCTGCGGTCTTCGGGCCCGCAGGTGGCGTAACGCACCTGGCCGATGGCGGCACGGCCGGCGTATTTGCGCATCAGGCTCTCCGACTTGCCGCGATGGCTGAGCCGGAACACTTCGCTGACGCCGCCCAGGTCCTTGAAGGTGTCGATGAGCTGGTTGCGGTAGGGATTGTACGAGGTCATGCCGGCCGACAATTGGCCGCGATTCTGGATGTCGAGCAGCATGCGGGGCAGCAGCCGCGACACCTCCTCGGGCCCTTGCTCGGGACACAACGGGCTGCGCCCGCGGCCGGCCAGGTGGTAGATCGCCGCGACGCCACACTCGTGCAACAGATCGCTCATGGAAATTCTTTACCCGTTGTGGCGCCGGACAGGACTAGCGGGACAAGAAACCGCAAGAGTTCGCGGGAGATTAACCGAGCCGCCACGTTGCAGCCGACGACCGCTCGCCCAAGAGCCGCCGGAAGCACGCCCAAACCCGTGACCGCTCGCCACGCCCCCGTCAATCATTGTAGGAGGCGAATCGCGTTTTCACAACCAAACGCGTTTTGCGGCCGTTTTAGGTCGGCACGGGCGAGTTGGGGTGGCGCTGGCATCTTGGGGTGGCGCTGGCATCTTGCCAGTGCTTGACAGAGCCTGAGTAGGTTTTGCGCTGGCAAGATGCCAGTGCCACCCACCGCCGGATTTCGCGCGATCTCCTCACGAGCTCGAAACTGGCCGGGTTTTCGCCGCCGGGATGCCGCGGCTATGATGCACGTTTCTCGACCCCCTCGTTCGTGGAGCGCTTCGGTCGCGCGGACCTTATGGCCGACATCCTGCGTCAAGAAATCGCCACGGCGGCACATACGGTGGTCGTCAAAGTCGGCACCCGCGTGCTGACCGCTCCCGGCGGCGGACTCAACCAAGAGCGCGTCGCCCAACTGGCCGAGGAGCTGCACCAACTGATCAACGGCGGCCGCAAAGTCGTGCTGGTCACCTCGGGCGCCGTCGGCGCCGGCCTGGGCCAGCTCAAATTGCCCAAGCGGCCGGCCAGCCTGGCCCAGCTCCAGGCGGTGGCTGCCGTCGGGCAAAGCCATCTGATCGAGGCCTACGACCGCGGCTTGCGAGCGCACGGCCGCCACGCCGCCCAATTGCTGCTCACGGCTCACGATCTCGACGATCGCACCGGATATCTCAACGTCCGCAACACGATTCGGGCGCTGTTCGAATACGGGGCGGTGCCGATCATCAACGAAAACGACACGGTCAGCGTCGACGAGCTGATGACCACGTTTGGCGACAACGATCGCCTGGCCGCCATGGTCACCAACCTGATCCGCGCGCCGCTGTTGGTTTTGCTCTCCGACGTCGACGGACTGTTCGACGGCGACCCGGACGATCCGGCGTCGAACGTGATTTCCACCGTTTCGCAGCTCGACGCCGCCACGATGGCGCTGGTGCGCGACGCGGGCACCGGCTTGAGCAAAGGGGGCATGGCCAGCAAGCTCGAGGCGGCGCGGATCGCCACCGCGGCCGGCGAAAACGTGATCATCGCCAACGGCCGCACGCCCGGCGTGCTGGCGCGGATCGCGGCCGGCGAGCTGGTGGGCACGCTGTTCCTGGCCCAGGGGCAGGCGATTCGCTCGTTCAAACGATGGATCGGCTTCACCGCCCAACCGCGCGGCGTGCTGGTCGTCGATGCGGGGGCCCGCGAGGCGATGGAAAAGAAGGGCAAGAGCCTGCTGGCGATCGGCGTCGTCGAGGCGACGGGCAACTTCAAGAAAGGGGACATCGTGGCCGTGCGCGATGCCACGGGTGCCGAGTTCGCCCGCGGGCTGACGAACTACTCGCTGGCCGACCTCGTGAAGATCAAGGGGCTGAAGACCGAAAAAATCGCCGCCGCCTTGGGCCATTGCCCATATGATGAAGTTATCCACCGCGACAACATGGCATTGACGCTGGAAGGCGGAAAGGGCAAGGAAGCGTGACGGGACCATTCGCAACGTCAACTCAACATGGCGAGCCCAGGGCGTGAGCCCTGGGACTGCCGATCGGAACGCAACGCGTCCCCTTCTTCGGTCGTTCTTCTCTCAAACCCGGAGGGATGCGACATGGACGATGATGTTCAAATGGACGATGACGTTCAAGTGGCATCACGCCGAAGCGCGTTTAAGCGCGTTGGCTGCGCGGCGGCGATTGTTGCGGTCGTCGTGCTGGTGGGTGTTTTGCTCGTTGTGGCGACCAGCAGCGCACGCTCTGCATCGCGGAGGGCGAGTTGCGATTGTCATCTCAAGCAGCTCGGACTTGCCATCCTGAATTACGAGTCTGAGTTTGGCACACTGCCGCCGGCGTACATTGCCAACGCGGATGGCAAGCCGATGCACAGTTGGCGCGTCTTGATTCTTCCCTACCTCGAAGAGCACGATCTCTACCAGGCCTACAACTTCAACGAACCCTGGGACGGGCCGAACAATCGCAAGCTGGCGTCGCGAATGCCCAGCGTCTATCGCTGTCCGGCCCGCTCAGACGATCGGCCCACGACCAGCTATGTCGTCGTCGTCGATCCGAAGACCGCCTATCCCGGCGCCACCGGCATGCCGGCCGCGTCGATCGCCGATGGCATGTCCAAGACCATTGGGCTGGTCGAGGTCGCCGACTCGGGCATCAACTGGCTGGAGCCCCGCGACATGACGTTGGCCGAAGCGACGCGCGGAGTCAATCCGCCCGGCGAAGGCTTGAAGATTTCCAGCCACCACGCCGGCGGCGCCATGATTGGCTGGCTCGATGCGCACGTTTCGTTTTTTGACGATCGAGTTGACCCGGCGACGCTCGGCGCGTTGTTGACCGCCGCCGGCCGCGAGCCAGTGGGTGATCCGACAGAGCGCTGAATTCCGATGAGCCTCGATCGGGAGTGGCAAATGAACGACGCATCGCAACGAACCAGCGGCTCGACTCGCAGATCGCGGCCCTCGGGCTCCTGGTGCACGCCATGCAGCGGGCCCGGCCGCACGTGGGGAGCGGCCGCACCGCTTGCACCAATTGCGCGAAGGAATCGCGCCGCGGGGCGACAAAACCGCGGGCGGGCTGGACGATTCGGCGGCGGATTCGGCCGCGCGATCGAATTCGGACTACGTTTTCAATGGCTGCGCCGCGACTCCACGCCAACGGTCTGGAAGCGCCGGCGGGGCCTTGCGAGCCGATGCCCATCTGGCCGCAAACCGGCAATCGCCGCATTTGAATCCAAACGTTGCCCCGACTGGCAGGTGTTTCTGATGCGCTTGTTCACGATCTGCTTGCTGCTGTTCCTGGCGCCCGTGGCCGCGGCGGTGATCTATGAGCAGTACCAAAATCCGCCGGCGCTGCCGGCCAACTTTGGCCATCCGCGCAAGGAAGTGCTGTTCTTCAATGCCACGTGGTGCGGACCATGCCGGCAGATGAGGCCGGTCGTCAGCCAGTTGCGCCGCCAGGGTTTTCACCTGCGCGACGTCGACGTCGATCAGCATCGCGACCTGGCCAAGCAGTACGGCATCCACGCGGTGCCGACGTTCGTGTTCGTCGAAAACGGCCAGGAGGTCAAGCGATTCTCCGGCGGCACCTCGCCCGAGCGGCTGCGCACGCTGTGTGCCAATTACCGCTTCTAGTTCCAGAGCGCACGATTGCCTGATCGCGACCCCGGGGCATCACATGCCGCAAGCGGCAGCCGTGCCGGATGGGCGGCAAGCCGGCTGAAAAATGCGGCTTTTGCAGGGGGCAATTGGGCTGGAACGATTGGCGGCAATCTGGGAAACTCTCGCCCCAATCTCGCTCGCCGTTTCAGGGCACGCCCGCACGACAAACATGATTCGCAGGTTTCCTCGCTTCGCGCTTCGGCTGCCGCTTGTGCTCGTGGCGCTTGCGCTCGTGCTGGCCGCGGGCGGCTGCCGGCGATGGAACTGGCGCGGCGAGGGTTTTGGCGACGACTCGGGCCAATGGGCGCAGAAGCTGCGGCCGCCGGCCGACGAGTCGCGCTTTTCAGGCATCGACACGCGGAGCCGCGAAATCGAACGCGACCTGGGAGTGCGATAGCGGGGAAGGCTTCGGGGCCAGCGCTTCAGGGGCGGGGCAAAAAAAGAAACCGCAGCGACCCACGAGATGGCGGGCCGCTGCGGCTGATCTTTTAAGGCGGTCTGTTTTTTCGACCTGAGGACTGAAGCCTCTCCTAGAATTTTCCGGCCAGCGATGTGCCGGCGTGCGTGCGGACGAACTCCAGGTCGTCGGCACTCAACCGCGTCAGCGGCACCGTCGTGTACTTGCCGGTGTCCTTCAGCAGCCGCACTGTCGTTTCGCCGATGCTCACCATTCGGGCGTTGACCCGATAGTTGCCGGTGTTGTCGGTCCAGGACCGCATGGCGTCGGCCAATTCGACGGCCTTGGCCATCGGTTGCGACTCGGCTTCGACGGCGGGTTTGACCTCGGGAGCCGGCGGCGTGAACAGATCTTCCAGTTCGCCGTCGAGCTGCGCGTTGGCGGCCGGCGCCGGGGCGCGACGCGGTTCGAGCTGTCCTTGAACAGATCCTCGACGTCGCCATCCTTCTTGGGCTCGGCCTCGGCCGGTGTTTCAGCCGGCGGCTCGGCGGTGGCCGGGCTCAGCGCGGGCTCTGCCTCGTCGCTCTTGGGCTCCGTGGCACTCGACTCCTTGAACAGATCTTCCACGTCGTTGCTCGGCGCGGCGGGCTTGGCCGGCTCCTCCGGCATCTCTTCGGTCGGCGCTTCCGGAACGGCCGGCGCGGCTTCGGGCTGGGCTTCTGGCAGCGTCGCGGGCTGCTCGGGAGCCGGAACTTCGGCCGGAGTCTCGGGCTGCACCGGACGCAAGCTCGGTTGCTCGAGCTCGGGGGTCGCGGGTTCGAAAGCCGGCGGCACTTGCGGAACCGGCATCGGCTCTGGAGTAAGGGTCGGCGCGGCGGGACGCATGGTCGGAGCCGGCGGCAGCGTCGGCTGCGGCTGCGGCGAAACCGGGTAGCTCTGGCAGCAGACCGTCACTGGTACGCACGGCGTGCACGAGTAGTAGTAGCACGGCGGTGGACAACAACGACGCCACCGACAAGCCGAGGCAGGATCGGCCGCCGTCAACACGACCGCAGTCCACGCCACAATGATTTTACCGGTCCGCAGCATCCGAAAGTCCTCCCACTCGATAAAGAGAACGCTATCCGCGAGGTTTAAGCATTTATGCTATCTTCACACGATCGGTCGGGCAACTCTTGCCAAAATAGCCTAGGGCGAAATTTAACACCCGTGCGGACCGATTTTTCCTGTCATTCCGCGCGTGCGAAACGCACCGCTCGGTATCGAACCGGCCAGCCCGGGCGTCAGCCCGCGCATTTGACAGAACCGTCTTCCGCTACCCGTGGAAATCCCCGGGCTGCCGGCCGGGGCTCGCCGAGTGGGGCTGCGTGCGGCGGGAACCGCGTTTCAGCATGGACGGTTCTCGAACGGCGCAAAAAAGCCGGCCGAAGTAGATATGGCTTCGGCCGGCTCAACCATTAACGGTTTTAGAGAAATTTGGCTGACTGACGGCCGCGAGAGGCCCCTTGGGGCGCCTGCGCGGTGGTTGCAGCCCGTCGGCCGCTCGTCAGACGAGCCACCTCTGGTTGCCACTACACATGCGGTCACCTCCTTTCCAATATTGACCACCCCGGGAGGCCACCAGTCCAGCCTGGCTCGCCCTGCGGGCTTTTGGTCCAGCCAGTGCCACGTTCGCACCGGCACTGCCAGTAATCCTAAGCAGCCGGCGCGGCGGCGGTCAAGTGCGTTGCCAGCGGCTCGCCGTCCCACGGCCGGGCTGCCTCGTCAAGCCAGAAGGGGCGACTTCGCCACGACTTACGCGGGCGCTCGGCGGCGGCGATTGGCTGCCCGTCTGCCGGCGGCACGCGCGATCACGGCACGCGGCAGATGAAGCACTTGAGGTACTCGCTCTCCAGGCATGTCACGGCCAGCGGGTGGTCGGCCGCGGCGCCCCGTTGTTCGAGCACCTGGATCGAGCGGCCGGTCTGCTCGGCCACGCCCAACAGCATGTATAAAAAGTCTTCGCGCGAGACGTGGCCCGAGCAACTGCAAGTGACCAGAATGCCGCCGGGGGCAAGCACGTCGACGGCCAGCCGATTGAGGCTGTGATAGGCCCGCATCGCCTCGTCGAGCGAGCCGCGGTTGCGGGCGAACTTGGGCGGGTCGAGCACCACGGCGTCAAACTGTCGCCGTTCGGCCGCCAGCGCATTGAGCACTTTGAAGCAATCGCCGCCCTCGAAACGCACGTTGGTCGCGGCGTTGAGCTCGGCATTGGCGCGGGCCAGGGCAATCGCCTTGGGGCTCGAGTCGTAGCCGACCACCTCGCGAGCCTGGCCGTGGATGGCCGCGTTGAGGCCGAATCCGCCGCTGTAGCAAAACAGGTCAAGCACGCTGGCTCCGCGCATGTATTGGGCAGCCGTGCGGCGGTTGTCGCGCTGGTCGAGATAGAAGCCCGTCTTTTGGCCTTCGGCCAGATCGACGCCGTAGCGAACGTCGTTCTCGACGATGAAAACCGGTCCGCCGGGCGCTTCGCCCCAGTACAGGCCGTCGCGCAGTTCGATGCCTTCGGCCCGCGCCACGCCTTTTTCGGTGCGGATGAAGATGCCGCGCGGGGCCGTGGCCTCGACCAGCAGTTCGACGATTTCGTCGAGCCGTCGCGCCATCGCCAGCGCCGTAACCTGCACCGATAGCCAATCGCCATAGCGATCGACCACCAGCCCGCTCAAGCCGTCGGCCTCGCTGAACACCAGCCGGGCGGCCGAGTCGCGATCATCGAGCCCCAGCCGCGTGCGCAGGGCCAAGGCGGTTTCCAGCTGGCCTTTCCAGAATTCGCGCTCCAGCCGCCGGGTGTTGTCCCAGGTGTACAGCCGCACGCGGATGCGACTCTGGCCGTTGAACAGCCCCCGGGCCACGAACTTGCCCGCGTCGGTCAACAAGTCGACCACCGCGCCGTCGGGCGGATTGCCGACGACGTGGGCAATCGCCGTGTCGAGCACCCATGGGTGGCGGCCGTAAAAGGGTCGCGCCTTGCGCGGCTTGAGCACGACTTGCGCAGCGGCAAAACCTTCGGCCAATTCGTGCGTCTCGGAAAGGGGAGCCGATAAATCCGACATCGTGAGCGTCCAATGAGAAAAACAGCCGGGCCTTCGCATCATCGTGCCCGAGGCCGATGTCCGCAAGCCGCAGAACTGCAAAAACCGTGCGCGTTGCGAGGCCTGCTCGCTCAACATATCCTCAAAGCTAACCTCGAGGCTGCATTGAGCGGGGAATCGAGCCCCAAAGTTCGTTGCTGGAGACCGTGACCCATGTCGAGCAAACTGATCTCGTCGGTGGCCCTGCTGGCCGCTTTGCCGGCCCTGTCGGGCGTGGCGGCGGAAGTGGCCGTGCCGCAAGTGGTGATGGGCGTGCATGGCGGCACCGGGGAAGCGAAGAAAACCATGACGCCCGAGCTGGCCAAAGCCTTGCAGGCCGACCTCGAGCGCGCAGCTGCAGGCCGGGTATGAGCGGTTGGGACAGCAAGGCGCTGCGAGCCTCGACGCGGTTGAAACCGCGATCCGCGTGCTGGAGGATTCTCCCTATTTCAACGCCGGCAAGGGGGCGGTGTTCACGCACGAGGGGCAAAACGAGCTCGACGCGTCGATCATGGAAGGCAAAGAGCACCGCGCCGGCGCCGTGGCCAGCGTCAGGATCCTCAAGAACCCGATCACGGCGGCCCGGGCCGTGATGGAGGCGCTCGAAGCACGTGCTGCTGGTGGGCCGGGGGGCCGAGGTGTTCGCCTCGAAACTCGGCTTGGAGGTCGTCGACCCATCCTATTTCTGGACCGAGCGGCGCTGGAAGCAGATCGAGGCGGCGTGGAAGAAAGAAAAGCAAGCGGCCGGCAAACCCGATTCGACGGATACCGGCGCGGCGTCCCCGCGCACCTGGAGCACCGTGGGCGCCGTGGCCCTCGACAAGTCGGGCACGCTGGCGGCGGGCACCTCGACCGGCGGCATGTCGAACAAGATGTACGGCCGGGTGGGCGACTCGCCGATCATCGGTGCCGGCACCTATGCCGACAACCAGGCCTGCGCCGTCTCGGCCACCGGCCACGGCGAGTTCTTCATTCGCTACGCCGTGGCCCACGAGATCGTGGCCTTGATGAAGTACCAGGGCTTGAAGGTCGAAGAGGCCTCGGATCGCGTGATCCGCGGCACCTTGAAGCAAGCCGGCGGCGAGGGGGCCGTGATCGCGCTCGACGCGCAGGGTAATTTCGCCGCCCCCTACAACACCGAAACGCTGTATCGAGGCTATGTGACCCGCGACGGGCGGATCACCGTGAGGCTGTACGACGATTGAAGGGCCGCGCCATCTGACAGCGGGGCCGCTACTTGAGCAGCGACCCTTTGACCTCGACCGGCCGCACGTCGAGATGGATGTTGGCGATCGTGTAAATCGGGCCGCTCTCGGCGGTCGTGCACCAGCCGACGCTATCTTCGCCGCGGTAGAAGCGGAACTCGAAGCCCCGCGCGCTGCCGGTATCGGGCTGCGACCGATCGTAGGCCAGGCCGATCGCCTCGGGCTGCTTGTTGTCGATCAGCTTGCAGACCAGCTCGACGAGCATCCCGCGCCAGGATGTTGTTGGAGACCAGCACGTCGTCGCGGCCCGGCTTGAATTCGGCGCTGTTGGGATCGATCATCGTGTCGGCCTGCTTGGGTGGAGCGGGCGTGGGCTTGAGCGTTTCAAGATCGAAGGCGTCGCCGTCGCTCAAGTAGGTCAACCGGGCGTTCTTGACGTTGAAGCCTTTGACGTTCGGATCGGCGGCCGCGGCCGACAGGTCGAGGACGATTGCCCCGCTTTCGCCGACGACACTCATCGCGTTGCCGCGTTCGACGACGACGGCCGTATTTTCATCGACGCCGACGCCGTGCTTGAAACCGAGGGTTTGCATCGCCACCAGCGAACGGCCGAATCGGCCGCGCACCAGGCAGTGCTGGTCGACGAACCAATCGGCCGCCAGGAAGCCCAAGCCGGGGGCCACCTCAACCCCGACTTGCACGCCGTCTTCGAGCGTCTTCAGCACGCTGTGCGGGCGGCTGAACATCATGCGGCTCATCACGGCCGCGCCGGCGCTGGTGCCGGCGATCACGCCGCCGCTGCGGTAGACGTCCCAAATGGCTTCGAGCATCGGGGTGCGGTCGCCCTGATGCGAACCGAGCGCCGCGGTGATCCGCTCCTGCGACCCGCCGGTGAAGTAGACGCCGCGAGCCGCGCGGACGCGTTCGACCATCTCGCGATCGGCGACCAGTTGCCGGTAATCGACCTCCCCCTTTTCCAGGTACAAGGGCACCAGGAAGGCGTCAGCTCCGGCGGCCCGCAGGGCATCGGCCGAGTGGCTGCCGTTGGCCAACGGCTCGCTCGAGGCGGTGGGAAACACGGCGATCAACGGCTTCTCGCCGCCGGCCAAAGTCACGATGCGACTCCAGATTGCCGGCTGGTCGTAGCGGACACCGCCGCCCATGATCACCAGATTGCCTTGCTCTTCGCCGCGCAGCTCGCGGGGCGAAGCACCCAGCAGGAGAAAAAGACCGGCCAACAGGCTAACGACAAGCGTCGAGCGGGCCACAGGGGGCATGGCTGCCTCGCAGTCGGAATGGCGGATGGGGAAACCGGCGGGTGGGGGGCAGTAGAAATCTAACCGCACGGCGCATTTCGATCCAGACGAGAATTTCGGCCGCCGGTGCCTGCGACGCTGCTTGCTGGCAATTACAATGGCGGTCCGACCGGGCCCATTCGGCCGCCGCGTTCGAGAACCAGCCCTCACCCGATTGCTCCCTGCGCCGCGAGGCCGCGATTTCCATGAAGCGACTATTGATATTGACTCTGGCCATGCTGACGGCTTCGACCGCTGCGGCGGCCGAGTCGATCACGTTCGAGCGCGTCATCGGCCCGGAGTTTCCCGGCAAATACAAGCATCCGGCCTCGATCGAGGAGCTGGCCAGCGGCGACCTTTACATTGCCTATTACGGCGGCGACGGCGAGTATGCCGAGGTGACGGCCGTCTACGGCATGCGCAAGAAAAAAGGCGAGTCGAAGTGGTCCGCGCCGACGATCATTGCCGACACGCCGTTCCGCTCCGACGGCAACGCCGTCGTCTGGCAAGCGCCCGACGGATTGGTGTGGCTGCTTTATGTCTGCCGCTTTGGGGACACCTGGTCGACTTCGCGCATCAAGGCCAAGATCTCGCGCGACGACGGCCACACCTGGTCCGACTCGTTCATGGTGTCGCTCGACGAGGGCATGATGGTTCGCAGCCGCCCGCTGCTGTTGGCCGACGGCGATTACCTGCTGCCCGTCTATCACGAGACGGGCCACGACACCGAGAAGGTCGGCGCCGATAGCACGTCGCTTTTCCTGCGGTTCGACCCGAGGACGAAAAAGTGGAGCCGGTCGGGCCCCATCCGCTCCGCACGCGGCAACATCCAGCCCTCGGTCGTCCAGCTCTCGGCCGACGACCTGGTGGCCTACTGCCGACGCGGCGGCGGCTACGGGCCGGGCACCGAGGGTTTCGTCGTCCGCAGCGAATCGCACGACGGCGGCCGCACTTGGAGCGCAGGGCGCGACACCAGGTTTCCGAATCCCAACGCCGCGATCGATTTCATCAAACTCACGAACGGCCACCTGCTGCTGGTCTACAACGACAGCGGCACCGAGCGCACGCCGCTGTCGGTCGCCATTTCGACCGACGGCGACAAGAGCTATCCCTACAAGCGCGATATCGCCGTCGGGCCCCACGACTACGCTTATCCGTATGCCATTCAGGCCAAAGACGCGAAAATCCACGTCGTTTACACGTCCGATGCCCGCAGCGTGATCAATCACGCCGTGTTCGACGAAGGGGCGATTCTGGCTTCGCCGGCAAAGTGAGGCGGGAGGTCGGCGGACGAAGACGGCACCGCCGCAGGCGGTTGATTGATCGTGCCGATGTGCGATTGAGAATCACGCGCGTTGGCGGGCAGCACGGCAGAGAAGCGGCGATCGTTTGGTGTAAGAATGCAACCAGGCTTAGGGGAGTCTTCCACGTGATACAGGCATTTCGCGGATTGAAGCTGGCGGCATGGATCGCCCTTTGCGTGTCGTTGGGTCATGTCGCGCGGGCTGAAACCTGGGCCGAGAAGCTCGGCTATCCCTCGGGCAAGACCGTGCTGATCCTGCACGCCGACGATATCGGCATGTGCTACGAAGCCAACGAGGCGGCCAAGGCCTATCTCACGGCCGGCAACATCCAATCGGCTGCCTTGATGGTGCCGTGCCCCTGGTACAACGAGATGGCCGATTGGTACAAGCAGCACCCCGAGTACGACCTGGGCTTGCACCTGGCGATGAACAGCGAGTGGAAGTGGTACCGCTGGGGACCGGTCGCCGGACGGGCCAAGGTGCCCGGCATGTGCGACGACGAGGGCTTTCTGTGGCGCAGCCAGTTGGAGACGGCCACCCACGCCAGCGGCGAGGAGATCGAAGCCGAAATCCGCGCGCAGATCGAGCGGGCCCTCTCCAAGGGGACCCGCCCGGGACACATCGACACCCACATGGGCACGCTCTACGTGCGGCTCGACTACACGAAAGCCTATCTCAAGCTGGCCGAGGAGTACCGCATTCCGGCCATGGTCGTCGAACAAACGCCCGCCGTGCTGGCCAAGTTCAAGAAGCAGGGCTATCCGATCACCGATGAGTCCGTCGCGCTGTTGGCCACGTACAAGCTGCCGAAGCTCGATGATTTCAATGCCGCGCCCGACGGCAAGACTTACGAAGACAAGCGCGACAAGTTCCAGGAGCTGGTCCGCTCGCTGTCGCCGGGGTTGAACGAGATCATCTTCCATCCGTCGGTGCTCAGCAACACACTCAAAGCGATCACCGGCACGTGGCGGCAGCGGAGCTGGGAAGCCCAACTGTTCGCCGACCCCGCGATGCAAGCCTTCTTCCAGCGCGAGGGGATCGTGTTCACCAACTGGAAGGAGATCATGGCCCGCTGGGAAGATCGCTTCGGCGACACGGTGCCCAAGTCGAAGGATTTGCAGAAATAGCGCTTATCGCGCCGCCGCCGCGGCGAAAAAGTTCGCCAAGAAAATCGGTCCGCGCGCGGCTGCCGAATGGACGCCTGGGCCCTATAATTCTCATGGTTGCTCGCGCGGCTCCGCGGCCAGCAGAACGCCGCCGCGAAGCTGAGACAATGAATGTTTTCTTAACGCATACGGTAGGCCCAGTCATGTCGTCGTCGCTTCGTTCGCTGATCGCTTGTGGAACCAAACTCTGGCTCGATTCGATCGATCCCGACCTGGTGGCCAAGAACCGCGCCCTGGGAGCCAGCGGCGCCACGTCAAACCCGATCATCATCGCCGACTTGATCAAGACGGGCCGCTTCGATCGCGATATCGAACAGTTCATCGAGCAGAAGCAGACCGACGAGCAGATTGCCTGGCACATGGCTGACAAGCTGGTGAGCGAGGCGCAAAGTGTCTTCCGGCCCACCTGGGAACAGACGCGCGGCAACGACGGCTACGTCAGCTTCGAGCTCGACCCGCTCCTGGAGGATCCCGAACTTGGCCCGCCGCACGCCGAGCGCGTCAAGCGGTACATCGCGCTGGGCAAAACCTGGTCGACCGGCCAGGTCAACCGCATGATGAAGGTGCCGGCCACGCCCGCGGGCATCGACTCGCTGGAGGAGCTGGCCGCGGCGGGCGTGACCTTGAACGTGACGCTGACGTTCACCAGCCGGCAGTACCAGGCGGCGCGCGACGCCATCCTGCGCGGCGTGCAGCGCTATGGCCGCTTCGACAAGTTCAAAAGCGTCTACAGCATCTTCGTCTCGCGGGTCGACGTGTATACGGAGAAACGCGTGCCTGAGCTGTCGCCGGCGGCGCAGGGCCAGGTGGGCATCGTGGGAGCCAAACGCATCTGGGCCGAGAACCAGCAGTTCTGGAAAGACAAGAAGCTGCCGCTCGACCAGGAGATCGTGTTCGCCAGCACGGGCAGCAAGAAGGCCGACGACCCGCCGTGGAAGTACGTGGCGGCCCTGGCCGGCAGCGACATCGAAACCAACCCGCCGGCCACGAACGACGCGGTCGAGCGCAGCGGCCGCACCTTCCAGCGCGAAGTCGACAAGCTGCCCGCTCAAGCGATCCTCGACGAGATCGACCAGAAGGTCGACGTCAACCGGCTGGAAGACGTGCTGATGGAAGAGGGCATCGAGAAGTTCGCCGACCCGCAAAAGGCGCTCTTGAAGCTGATCGCCGACAAGCGGGCGGCGCTGACGGCGGCGCACTGAGCCTGGCGAGTGCGGTCCTTTTCCGCGTAGTGCGCCCGCGAGCCGCACGTCATTGGCCTCGGTCGGGTGCGCGGTTTCATTGCCGCCGCGGCTCGAAAAACCGGGCCTGCTGTGATACGATCACGGTTTCCGCGCGTCGCGGAATCGGGCCCCTCTCTTGTCAACGGAAGGCGAGCCGTTCATGCCTATCGACCCCTATTCCCCCTGCCCGGGCGGCACGGGCAAGAAAATCAAGTTCTGCTGCCACGACCTGGTCGCCGAACTCGACAAGATCCAGCGGATGCTCGAAGGCGATCAGCCCGCCGGCTGCCTGGAGTTCATCGAATCGCTGGAAGAAAAATCGCCTGATCGGGCCTGCCTGCTGTCGATCAAGGCCATGCTCGAGGCGCAGCTCGGCCAGGACGAAAAGGCCGAGGCCACGCTGGCCACCTTCATGCAGAAGTATCCAGACAACCCGGTGGCCCTGGCCGAGAAGGCCACGCTGGTGGCCGGCGAGGACCCGCTGGCGGCGATCGGCCCCTTGCAAGACGCGCTGGAAAAGTGCGGCCAGGAAATCGCCCCGCAGATTTACGACGCCATCGGCGTGGTGGCCCAGACGCTGATTGCCGCCCAAGTGCTGTTCGCTGGCCGTGGCCACTTGATGCTGCAACTGGGCATCAGCGGCACGGGCGATCAGCGCCCCTGCAGTTGCTGGTGCGGCTCAACGCTTCGCCCTCGATTCCGCTGTTGGCCAAGCAGGACTTGCCCCTGCTGCCGCCGCCCGACGACGCGCTGTGGAAGTCGAGCTTCACCGAAGCCCTCGAACCGTCGATGCGCGGCGCCTGGCGGCTGACGGCCGACAAGCTCGTGACGCTGGCCGAGAAGGCGGGCGACTGGCCGGCAATCTGCCACAACCTCGCCGTGCTGCGCACCTGGCTGGCCGATCCGCGGGCCGTCGAAGCCTGGCACAAATACGCTGGGCAGGCGATTCCGCTCGACGACGCGGTTGAAGCCGAGGCGATGGCCCAAACGCTCGACCCCGAAGCGGTCGAAGAAGTCGACGTGGTGACGCTCGACTACGAGGTGCTCGACGGCGAAACCCTGCACGCCCAGTTGATGGCCAACCCGCGATCCTTGACGATGCCCATCGACCTGGCGCGTTTGGGCACCGAGAACGAGCCGCCGCCGCGGGGCGCCTACTGGCTGCTCGACCGGGCACCGTCGGAAGGCGATGCCAAGGCGATCGGCCGCGACCAGATTCCGCGCGTGGTGGGCCACGTATTCCTGTTCGGCAAGCAGACCGACCGCCCCGCGCGGCTCGAGCTGACTGCGTATCGCACGGAGCTCGAAGAGGCCAAGCGCGTGGCCGCCGAGATGGGCGGCGATTCGCTCGGTGCGCCTGGCGAAGAGAAAGTGCAAACGCGCGTGCCGGCCGTGCAGCATTTGCTGTCGTTCAATTGGCGCTTGGCCGACGACACGCCGCCCGAGAAGCGGCTGGAACTGGTCAACCAGGAGCGCCGCGAGGTGCTCCTCAACCGCTGGCCGGCGATGCCTCAAAAGATCTTTGGCGGCAAGAGCGCCCAGCAAGTCGCGGGCGAGCCGGCCATGCGGAACCCCCTGCTGGCCGCGATTCTGCTAGTGGAAATGTCGGTCGACCCGCTGACCTCGGATTTCGATTTCAACGAGCTGTGCGCCAAGCTCGGCCTGCCGCTGGCCGAGCCGATCGATCCGCGGACGCAGGTACCCGATCGGCTGCCGCTGGTGCGGCTGGGCCGCGTCGAGGTGAAGCAGTTGACCGACGAGCAGTTGGTCCGCTTCTACCTGCGTGCCGACGCGTATCGGCACATCGTGGCCTTGCGCAAGGCGGCGCACGAGATTCTGGCCCGCCCTTCGCTCGAAGGGGCCAAGATCGGCCGCGAGCGCGAGCTGCACCGCTCGGAAGTTCTCGGCTTGCTCGCGCAGATCGAGCCCGACACGGCTAAGGCGATCGACTATTTGAACCAGGCCCGCGAGGCTGCCGCGTCGGGCAAGGTGTCGACGGCCCCCTGGGACCTGGCCGAGCTGGGCCTGCGGATCGCGCGCGGCGAAGTGGCCGAGGCCGACCGCCTGTTGCAGCACATTCGCAGCGAACACATTCGCGAGCCGGGCGTGGCGCAGGCCCTGATGCAAATCCTGGTCGATGCCGGCATCATTGGCCCCGATGGCCGACCCACGGCAGCCGCCGCTGGCGCCGCCCCGGCGAAGCACCGGGCATCGTCGTGCCGGGCGCTGCCGCGGCCGAGCCGGGCAAGATCTGGACGCCCGGCAGCGAAGAACCCGGCGGAGCCAAGAAGTCGAGCTTGTGGACGCCGGGCGATTGATCGGGCCAACTCCCATGAGCGACTCGGCCGCTAGCGACCCGGAATTCGATGCCTGGCACATGGCCCGCGCCATCGAGCTGGCCGCCGGCGGCGAGGGGCTCGTCGAGCCGAACCCGATGGTCGGCTGCACGATCGTGCTCGGCGGCGAGACGGTCGGCGAAGGGCTCCATCGCCGCTTCGGCGGGGCGCACGCCGAGATTGAAGCACTCGAAAGCGCCGGCAGCCGCGCCCGGGCGCGCGACCGTGTACGTGTCGCTCGAGCCGTGCTGCCACAAGGGAAAGACGCCCCCCTGCACGGCGGCGCTGTTCGCGCCGGCGTGGCCCGCGTCGTTGTGGCCCAGCGCGATCCCTTCAGCGAAGTCGCCGGCCGCGGCGTTGCCGAGCTGCGGCAGGCCGGCATCGCGGTCGACGTGGGCCTGCTGGCCGACGAAGCGCGGCGCTCAACGCGCCGTACCTGAAACGCGTCGAGACAGGGCGGCCCTGGATCATCGCCAAGTGGGCCATGACGCTCGACGGCCACCTGGCATCGCCCGCGGGCGACAGCCGTTGGATTTCCTGTGAGCGGTCGCGCGCGATCGTGCACCGGCTGCGCGGCCGAGTCGATGCGATCATGGTCGGCCGGGGCACGGCTGCGGCCGACGACCCCTTGCTCACCGCCCGCCCGCCGGGAGTGCGCACTGCCTGCGCGGATCGTGGTCGATTCACTGGCTTCGCTGGCGCCCGGCAGCCAATTGGTGCGGACGGCCCGCGAAGTGCCCGTGATCGTGGCAACGAGCGCCGCCGCGCCCGAGGAAAACCGCCGGCAGCTCGAGCGCCACGGGGTGCAAAGTGCTGGTGTGCCCCGGCGACTCGCGCGACGAGCGGCTCGGCTGGCTGCTCGACGAACTGGGACGGCGCCAGATGACCAACGTGCTGGTCGAGGGGGGCAGCCAACTGCTGGGCTCACTGTTCGATGCCGGCCAGATCGACGAAGTCCAAGTATTCATTGCCCCGAAACTCATCGGCGGCGCGACGGCCCCGGCCGCAATTGCCGGCGTCGGGCTGGCGGCCATGGCGGACGCCCTCGAGCTCGCCTCGCCCCGCATCGAGCCATCCGGCAGCGACATCTACATCCACGGCCGGCTTGCCAGAAAGTAGCGCGCAGCACTCATCGCAAGAACCGGCCAGTCTCGCGGCGCGAGGTGGTGGCGCTGGCTTGCACGGTGCGCGACGCTTCGAGGCAGTACAAATGCGTGTCGCTGCGCAGGTAGATCGAACGGCCGACGAACGCCGGCGAAGCCAGGGCCCGGCCGTCCAGGTGATTCTCGGCCAACTGATGGAACTTGTCGCCTGGAATGAGGACGTAGGTCGTGGCGTCTTCGGACACCAGAAAGATCTTGCCGTCGGCCAGGGTCGGCGAGGCCGAGAAGTTGCCGCCCAGCCGCTGGTGCCAGATTTCCTTGCCGTTGGCGGCGCCGACGCACGTGAGCACGCCCTGATCGCTGACCACGTAGAGCTGGCTGCCGACGACCAGCGGCGAGGGCGTGTGCGGCACGCCGCGGCGCAGCTTGAAGACCACGTGGCTGTCGGTCACGTCGCCGCTGCCGTCGCTCCGCACCGCGAACAGCGCGGGGTTCCAATAGCCGGTGCAAAAGTAGACCAGCCCGCCGGACTCGACGGGCCGCGGGATGACGGAGTGGCCGCCATGCTCGCAGCGCCACAATTCTTGGCCCGTTGGTGGGTCGTAGGCGATGAGCGCTCCGCCGCCGCTGGTCACGAGTTGCTCCGCGGCGCCGGCTTGAATCACCAGCGGCGTCGAGTAGGCATGCGCGCCGGGATGATCGGTGCGCGACGCAGCTTGCCGGTGAGTTTGTCCAGGGCGACGGTGTACTGCACGTCGTTGCCGTCGCAACTGATGAATACCAGGTCGTTCCACACCACCGGCGAGCCGGCCGGCCCATGGTGCTGGTCGTACGCCAGGCGCACTGCGCCACACGATGCGGCCCTCGGTGGTCAGGCAGGCCGTGCCGTGCGCACCGAAGTGGACGAACACGTGCTGGCCGTCGACCACGGGCGTCGGCGAGGCGTAGCTGTTCTTGTTGTTGATCCTTCCCAGGTCGTCCTGGCGAAAGACTTCAACGTCGTGGACCACCTGGCCCGACTGGCGGTCGAGGCACACGGCCCGCAGCGAGCCTCGGTCCTCGATGGCCGTGGTCACCCAGATTTGCTCGCCCGCGACGACCGGCGATGACCAGCCCAGGCCAGCGATCGGGGTCTTCCAGCGGACGTTTTCGGTTTCGCTCCATTCGTGCGGCAGGCCCGTCGCCTCGGCGTGGCCCTGGCCGTCGGGTCCGCGAAACTGGGGCCAGTCGTCCGCGGCGTTCGCGGCCGTGTTCGTCAAACCAAGGGCCAATGTCAGGGCGACCAGGCGAGCAACGTGCAACATGGGCTTCATTTGCGGCGAGTCCTTCGCTTCCTTTGGTCGTTCAGCGGATGATCTTCAAATCGCTTCGCTGGCGGGCGAGTGCCGCGGCGGCTTGTTCGCTGACTTTCGTGCCGCGAACGTTCAATTCCTTAAGCTCGTGCCAGTGGCGAATCGTGTCGAGCGCCGCGTCGGTGACGGCCGTCTGCGCCAGGTTGAGCGCCGCCAGGTGGCCCAGCCGTGAGAGTCGCCGCCACGCCGCGGTCGTCGACCATGGTGTTCGTCAGGTTCAAATGCGACAGCCGCGATAAATGGCCGAGCGAGGTCAAGCCCGCGCTGGTCACGTCGGTGCCTTCGAGCGACAGCATTTCCAATTGCGAGCAGCGGGCCAGCTTCAGCGCGCCCTCATCGGTGATCGGCAGATTCGCCAGGTCGAGCGCCACCAGCGTGCGAATGCGGGTCAGGTGTGCCAGGCCCGCATCGGTCACCTGCGAGTCGGCCAGGTACAGGCCGCGTAGCGTCGGCAGCATGTGCAGCCGCGCGATTCCGGCGTCGCCCACCTCGGTGAAGTCGAGCCACAGCGCTTCGAGCCCGGCGAGCTGCTGCAGCCGCGCCAGGCCATTGTTGGTGATCGGGTTGTAGGAGAGCTTCAGCGCCCGCAGGTTCCGCAGGTTGGCCAGGTGTTCGAGCCCTGCATCGGTCAGCTTGGCGTCGAACAGGTACAGCTCTTCGAGGTTCGTTAGTGGTTCGAGGGCCGCCATGCCCTGGTCGCCCGCGTTGGTCCAGGAGAGGTTGAGGATTCTGAGCTTGGAGAGACCGGCCAGGTGCGCCAGGCCGGCGGCGGTGGTTTTCGTGTCGTGCAGGGCAAGGCCTTCGAGTTCCGACAGTCCGGCCAGATGCACGAGCCCGTCGTCGGAGACGCGCGTCTGTTCGAGCTTGAGGACTTGCAAGTCCTTGAGATCGCCCACGACGGCCAGCGCCGCGTCGGTGACGTTGGTGCGCGACAGGTCGAGCCAGCGCAGCGAGCGAACGTCCTTCAGAGTTTCGAGCCCCTCGTCGCCGGCGTTCCAGGTGATCAGGATGAGCGGCGGCTGGCGCCCCTCGCGGACCCACTCAACCTGGGCACCGGCGGCTTCGAGCCGCTCGAGCGCCGCGCATTCGCGCTCGTGGGCTTCGCTATGCAGCCAGCGAAAGCTGACCAGGCCGCGCATGGCGTCGAGCGGCGAGGCCGAGCGCGGGGGCGGCACTTGGGCTGGCGGCATGTCGGCCGGCTCGGCCGCCAGCGCGCAGCTCGCCGCGACGCACAGCATTGCGACGGCCAGTCTCGTCGATCGCGAAAAACGCGTGAGCATCAGGGGCGCTCTTGGGCCATGAATTCCGAGATGTTGCGAGCCGTGGGTTGGCTTTTTCGCGAGGCCGGCGACGGGGCGCGTTGGGCGCCCCGGTCGCCGGAAGCCGGCGCCGTCAACTTGGGGGTCCGCCACGAGGCCGGGTGAAACAGGACCTTGGTCGACGAAAGGAATCGATGCCAGGGCGATGCTGCCTCTTGGGCCCTGAGCGACGTGACGGCCGGCAACGCCAGCAGGGCCGCCACGAGCAACGTGCGCGCAATGAGCGGCATGGTGCCAGGATCCTCGATCGAGCGGAGATGGGAACACTTCACACGCGATGGGCGCCGGCAGCCGCCTTTCGCGGCAGGCCGCCAGACGGGAATTGCCGCGGGAGTGTCGCAAAAACCGCGTGCCCGGTCCAGAGCGGCTTTATGCCGCTAGCAGCCTCCTTTCCGCGCTTCTCCTGCTTAGCTGGGCACGCGCCGACCGCGCGCCTATTGGAATTCGCAGCCCCGCGAGATTTTTTGTGCTAGTCGAAGTGTACGAGTGTCCCCTAAAATTCATGATTCGCCGCCTGATGGAACGCATGCATCGATCCCTTCCCGCGCCGAGCTTATGGCCGCTTCAGATATCGTCATCAAGGGAGCCCGCGAACATAACCTGCGGGACATCGATCTCACGCTCCCTCGCAATCGCTTGATCTGCCTAACGGGGGTGAGCGGGTCGGGCAAGAGCTCGTTGGCCTTCGACACCTTGTATGCCGAAGGCCAGCGGCGGTACGTCGAAAGCCTGTCGAGCTTCGCCCGGCAGTTCCTGGGCCAGATGCCCAAGCCGGACGTCGACTATATCGGCGGGCTGAGCCCGTCGATTTCGATCTCGCAAAAGTCGTCGGGCCAGAACCCGCGCTCGACGGTGGGAACCATCACCGAGATTTACGACTACCTGCGCGTGCTCTATGCCCGCACCGGCCAGGGTCATTGCCCGCAATGCCAGCGGCCGATCACGGCCCAGACGCGCGAGCAGATCATCGAGCGGATCAACCTGCTCGAGGGCGGCACGAAGTTCATGGTCCTGGCGCCGTTGATCAAGGCGCAAAAGGGAGAATACCGCGACCTGTTCGTCGACCTCACGAAGCAGGGTTTCGCCCGCGTGCGCGTCGACGGCCGAGTGGTGCAACTCACGGACGATTTGCACCTCGACCGGCAGATGCGGCATGACATCGAGGTGGTGATCGATCGGCTGGTGGCGGGCCAGTCGCGCGTGCGGCTGGCCGAAGCGGTCGACTTGGCGCTGAAGATGGGGCAGGGCAGCCTGGTCGTGGCCACCGACGAGTCGGCCGCGGGCGAAGCCGCGGAAACCGCGAACCCGGCAGCGCGTTCCAAGCCCGGCAAGCGCAAACGGGGCGAAGCAAAGGCGCCCGCTACCGACGAGCCCGGCTCGGCGCGCGGCCCGCGACCGGGCGACATCGTCCTTTCGGCCCACTATGCCTGCACGCACTGCGGGCTGAGCTTCGAGCCGCCCAGCCCGCAGTTGTTCAGCTTCAACAGCCCGCAGGGCATGTGCCCCGCGTGCGACGGGTTGGGCGAGCTGTACAGCTTCGATCCCGCGCTGCTGGTGCCTGACGAGGCGCTGAGTTTCAAGGATGGCTGTTTTGAATTGTTGGGGCCGTGGCGCGACCTGGGGCGTTGGAAACGGCACATCTACCAGGGCGTGGCCGACACGATGGGCCGCAAGCTCGGCCTGGCCAAAAGCGCGCTGCTGGAAACGCCCTGGAACCAGCTCGACGCCGAATTGCAGAACCTGTGGCTGTGGGGCACCGGCGACGAGCACATCACGTTCACCTGGCGAAGCGGGCCCATGGGCCACAAGTACGGCGGGCGCTTCGAGGGCATCATTCCCGACCTGCTCGACAAGTACCGCAATTCGCAGAGCAAGATGCAATTGCGGCAATTGGAAAAATACATGCACGTGATGGCCTGCGAGGATTGCCGCGGCGCGCGGCTCAATCCGCAAGCCCGCGCGGCGTCGATCACGACCCGCCATCCGCGCTTCGCGGCGCAAGCGGCTCGCAGCTTGCCCGAGGTTTGCTCGCTGCCCGTGAGCGAGGCGATCGAGTTCTTCACCGAGCTGGAGCTCGACGCCACGCGGACCTTGATTGCCGGCGAAGTGCTCAAGGAGATTCGCGGGCGGCTCGGCTTCTTGAGCAACGTGGGGCTCGACTACCTGACGCTCGACCGCACGGCTCCCACGCTCTCGGGCGGCGAGTCGCAGCGCATCCGCTTGGCCGGCCAGATCGGCTGCGGCCTGGTGGGCGTGCTCTATATTCTCGACGAGCCGTCAATCGGCCTGCACCCGCGCGACAACGACCGGCTGCTCGACACGCTCACGCAGTTGCGCGACCTGGGCAACACGGTGGTGGTGGTCGAGCATGACGAAGACACGATGCGCGCGGCCGACCACATCATCGACTTCGGCCCCGGACCCGGGGTGCGCGGCGGCGAGGTGGTGGCCTCCGGCACGGCCGAAGCGATCGCCCGCTCGCCGCGCAGCCTGACGGGCAAATACCTGTCCGGCAAGGAACGGATTCCCACGCCCGATGCCACGCGACCGATCGGCAAGAAGCGGTTGCGGATCGTCGGCGCGGCGCACAACAACCTCAAGCAGGTTGACGTCGAGATTCCGCTGGGGGCGTTCGTGTGCATTACGGGCGTTTCGGGCTCGGGCAAGAGCTCGCTGGTGAGCGACATCCTGGTCGAGGCGCTGCGCCGCGATTTGAACGGCGGCGAAGGCTCGCCCGGCAAGCACGAGCGGATCGAAGGGCTGGCGGAGCTCGACAAGTTGATTGCCATCGACCAGTCGCCGATCGGCCGCACGCCGCGCTCGAACCCAGCCACCTACATCAAGCTGTTCGACGAAATTCGCAACCTGTACACGCAGCTCCCCGAGTCGAAAGCCCGCGGCTACAAGGCGGGGCGGTTCAGCTTCAACGTTTCGGGCGGCCGCTGCGAAGCCTGCGAGGGCAACGGCTCGAACAAGCTCGAAATGGATTTCCTGGCCGACGTGTGGGTCACCTGCCCGGTGTGCGAGGGGCACCGCTTCAATCGCGAGACGCTGCAAGTGCGCTTCAAGGGCAAGTCGATCGCCGAAGTGCTCGAAATGGATGTGCAGCAGGCGCTGGCGCACTTCGAAAACATTCCCAAGATCCGCCACAAGCTGCAAACGCTGCACGACGTCGGGCTCGACTACCTGAAGCTCGGCCAGCCCTCGCCCACGCTTTCGGGCGGCGAGGCGCAGCGCATCAAGCTGGCCCGCGAGCTGGTGAAAAAGAGCACCGGCAAGACGCTGTACCTGCTCGACGAGCCGACCACGGGGCTGCACTTCGCCGATATCAAGCTGCTGCTCAAGGTGCTGCACGATTTCGTCGACGCTGGCAACACGGTGCTGGTCGTCGAGCACAACCTGGACGTCGTCAAGACGGCCGACTGGATCATCGACCTGGGCCCCGAAGGCGGCGCGGCCGGCGGCCAAATCGTGGCCATCGGCACACCGACCGAAATCGCAGCCAACACGAGTTCGCACACGGGGCGCTCGTTGCGGGCGCACCTCGAGGGTGGCAAGGGCTCGAAGATCAGCCACGCTTCGGCCGGCCGCGGCCGGGCCGTGCCGCCGGCCAAGGCGATTCGCGTTCGCGGCGCCAGACAACACAATCTCAAGGGCATCGACGTCGAAATCCCGCGCGATCGCATGACCGTCTGCTGCGGCATGAGCGGCTCGGGCAAAAGCTCGCTGGCGATGGACACGATCTACGCCGAGGGACAGCGCCGCTACGTCGAAAGCTTGAGCGCTTACGCCCGGCAGTTCGTCGGCCAGATGCAAAAACCCGCGCTCGACCACATCGACGGGCTATCGCCTGCGATCGCCATCGAGCAGAAGCACATGGGCCATACGCCCCGCTCGACGGTCGGCACGGTCACGGAGATTTACGACTACCTGCGGATCTTGATGGCCCGGCTGGGCACGCCGTATTGTCCGGCCTGCGACATCCCGATCGGCACGCAGACGGCCGACGAGATCGTCGACAAGATCATGAGCGAGCCGGCCGAGGCGAAGCTCTACTTGATGGCGCCGTTGGCGGTGGAAGTCGGCGAGAAGTACGAAAACCTGTGGGCCGACATTCGCGCGGCGGTTATGTGCGCATGCGCATCGACGGCCAGACGCACTCGATCGACCAGCCGCCCCAGATCGACCGCCGCCGCAAGCACGCGGTCGAGGTGGTCGTCGACCGCGTCATCGTGCGCCCCGACGCCCGCAGCCGGATCGCTGACACGGTCGAGAACGCGCTGGCCCTGGGCAAGGGCGTGTTGCACGTGGCCTATCCGGACGAAGCCGTTCCGGAAGCCCGTTGGCGCACGGAGATTCACAGTCAGCACTTCGCCTGCGATCGCTGCGGCCGCAGCTTCGAGCGGTTGACGCCGCATAGTTTTTCGTTCAATAGCTCGCTCGGCTGGTGCACGGCCTGCGAAGGGTTGGGGACGCAGACCGGGGCCAACCCGGCGGCCCTGCTGCGCGACCCGAAGCTGACCTTGGCCCAGGGAGCCGTCGGCCTTTGGCCCGCGGCGCCCTCGGGCGTGTTCTCGGCGATGCTCGAGGCACTGGCCGCGCACGCGGGCGTGCCGCTCGACGTGCCGTTCGACCAGTTGAATGCCAAGCAGCGCCGCGTCGTCTTTCACGGCACCGCCGACGAGTGGATTGACGTGTTCGCCGAAGTCCGACGACGCGCGAAGGCTGCCGCGAATGGGCAGCGGCCGCTGTTCCGCTTCCAGTTCAAGGGGTTGTACCCGGCGCTGGAGGAGGCCGCGCGGCTGTCGCCGGCGCTGCGGGCCAAGTGGGACCACCTGGTAGGTGAAGTCGAATGCTCGACCTGCGGGGGCAGCCGGCTGCGCGACGACGCCTCGGCGGTGCGGCTGCACGAGCGGACGATCGAAGAGCTGTGCCGGCTGCCATTGGGCGACCTGCTGGCGCGGTTCGATGGCTGGACGCTCGATACGCGCGAGCGAAAGATTGCCGGCGAGCTGGTGCGCGAGGTGCGCAATCGGCTGCAGTTCCTAGTTGACGTCGGGTTGGAATATTTGACGCTCGCACGCGGGGCCCCAACGCTCTCGGGCGGCGAGGCGCAGCGCATCCGGTTGGCCAGCCAGGTCGGCAGCGGCTTGTGCGGCGTGCTCTATGTGCTCGACGAGCCGACGATCGGCTTGCACCCGCGCGACAATCGCCGCCTGCTGGGGGCACTCGAAAAGTTGCGCGACTTGGGTAACACGCTGTTGGTCGTGGAGCACGATCGCGAGGTGGTCGCGGCGGCCGACGAGCTGCTCGACTTCGGCCCGGCGGCCGGCGAGGCCGGCGGCCAAATCGTCGCCCGCGGCACTCCGGCGAAAGTTGCCAAACAAGCGCCTCGGTCACCGGACCCTACCTGTCGGGCAAGAAGGCAATCAGCGTGCCGACGAACCGGCGGATGCCGAGCAGGCTTGAGTGGGCCAAGAAGAAGGACAATGCACGACCGGCAAAGAAGAAGCCGTCGAAAACTGTCTCGCGCACGGCTTCGCCGCCCGCAGGCACTGCCCAGTTCGAACTGCCGCCGGCTCCCGGCGGCTGGCTGGAGATCATTGGCGCGCGGCACAACAACTTGCGCAATGTCGACGCGCGGATTCCGCTGGGCACATTGACGGCGATCACCGGCGTCAGCGGCAGCGGCAAGAGCTCGCTGGTCGAAGACGTACTGTACAACGCCCTGGCCCGCACGCTGCACCGCGCCAGCACGACGCCGGGTCAACACGAGGCGATTCGCGGCGTCGAGCAAGTCAACAAGGTGATCCGGGTCGACCAGCAGCCGCTAGGGCAGACACCCACTTCGAACCCGGCCACCTACACCGGCGTGTTCGAGCTAATCCGCGCGCTGTACGCCCAGTTGCCCGAGGCCCGCGTCCGCGGCTACACGGCGCGGCAGTTCAGTTTCAACGTGCCCGGCGGCCGCTGCGAGGCATGCGAAGGGAACGGCCAGATTTGCATCGAGATGCACTTTCTGCCCGACGTATGGGTCGAGTGCGACACCTGCCGCGGCAAGCGCTACAATCCCGAGACGCTGGCTGTCACGTACCATGGCCAGTCGATCGCCGACGTGCTCGACATGTCGTGCGGCAAGGCGGTGAAGCTGTTCGAGAACATCCCCAAGATTCGCCGCGTGCTCAAGACACTGTGCGACGTGGGGCTCGACTACCTGACGCTCGGCCAGGCCGCGCCGACCCTATCGGGCGGCGAGGCGCAGCGCGTCAAGCTGGCCGCCGAGCTGGCTCGCCCCGACACCGGCCGCACGCTTTACCTGCTCGACGAGCCGACGACCGGCTTGCACTTCGAGGACATTGCCAAGCTGTTGGAAGTGCTCAACCGGCTGGTCGATCTGGGCAACACGGTGGTGGTGATCGAACACAACCTCGACGTGGTCAAGACGGCCGATTGGATTTTGGACCTGGGCCCCGAGGCGGGCGACGGCGGCGGCTACATCGTGGCCAGCGGCACGCCGGAAGATATCGTGGCGCAGGCCGCCGGCAGCCCGTCGAACCGTGCCACGCCGGCCACCAGGCGGCGGCGAAAGCCCGCGGCTTCCGCCGCGAGTGCGGTCGGACCCAACGGCGAACCAGCCAGACGCTCGCACACCGGCCTGGTGCTGGCCGAGGCGCTCGAAAACAGTCCCCGCGTGCCGCGGGCGGTCTACGATCCTGCCGCCGAGGAAGCGAAGCTCAAGGGCGATCTCGAAATCGCCGAGGTCGGCCGCGAGGCCCGCATGCCTTGGGAAGTCAACGGCCGCCGCTGGCACACGCAAGATCGCGTGGGGCGTGCCGGCCGCCCCTGCCGCTGGGATGGCCGGATTCTCGAGCGCGTGGTCGATCGCATCCAGGACAAGGGCGAGTTCGCCGACACGAATTGGAACACCCGCACGATCGTCGAGATCGCCTCGCCGACGCGCACCGAAGGCTGGTTCTTCCACGCCGGCACGGGCGAAGAGTGGCTGCTGAAGCTCAAGTTCCGCGTGGCCAAGAACACGTTCAAGCGCGACGAGCTGGTCGGGCAGTTCAAGCTGAAGCCGCTCGACGAAATGAGCGAGCTGCCCATCTATGGGCATGGCCCGCGCGTCAAGTGCAAGAACCTGCGCGGGCCGTTCCAGGAAGTGCAGTTGCAGGTCTACTCGCTCGAGGAGATCGACAAGCCGGTGTTCTGGGACTTCGTCGATCGGGCGATCGCCGGGTTCAACAAGTTCACGGATCGCGCACGGCAGAGTCCCGAGGACGTGATGCCGTGGAAGGTGTTGGGCCGCAAGTGGCACCTCGCACGCAAGGGCTTTCCGCCCGGCAAGCCGCCGCTGTGGGACGTCGAGCTGCTCGAAGAGTTGTGCGAACGGCTGGCCGAGACGGCGCCCGAGGGGCAGTTCCTCTGGAACAATCAGCAGTTGGTGCACGTGCTGGTAAGCCAGCAGCGCGAGCCGTGGGCCACGATTTACACCAAGCGCTCGGCCGCACTCGACCTGGTGTTGACCGGACCCAAGGGGCACTTCGCGCTGGGCCGCATCGCCGAATTGGCGGCCGACCGCGAATTCCAGGCTGGGCCGCGCAGGACGTGCTGCGGCTGCGGTTCCTGGCCGTCGAGGATTTGGACCGCGGCGATTTGCGCGAGTTCCTGGCCGAACACCTGGCCAGCCTGGCTAGCGGCGGACGCAAGGCGGCCAGCATGACGATTTAGCGGTCTGGACGATTCCGAGGTTTGACTGATGAGCAGCGAATCCGCACCCTTGTTGCCCGCGCGGTTCTTGTTCCGCTTTTCCGCGGCGTGTCTTTACGATCCGACGCTGGGCACGACGGCGCCGGCGGAACTCGACGAGGAATACCGCCTGCCCAACTTGGAAGAACTCGACGGAGGCCGGCCGTTTGGCGACGTGCGGGCCGCGTGGCACGAATCGGGCCTGGGATTCAGCGTCCGAATCGAGGGCAAGCGCCATCCCAGTTGGTGCCGTGAAACGAAACTAGCCGACAGCGACGGCTTGCAAGTCTGGATCGACACGCGCGACACGCACAATATTCACCGGGCGAGCCGTTTTTGCCACCGGTTCATCTTTCTGCCGGCGGGCGGCGGTCGAAGCTATGAGCAGCCCGTGGCCGATCAACTGTTGATTGACCGCTCGCGCGAAAACGCCAACCCGGTGCGCCCCGGCCAATTGAAAGTCGCCAGCCAGCGTCGCGCCGACGGCTACGTGCTGTCGACGTTCATCCCCTCGGGCGCATTGACCGGCTTCAACCCGGCCGACCACCCGCGCCTGGGCTTCACCTATTTCCTTTTTGACCGCGAGCTGGGCCAGCAGTTTTTCAGCGTCGCGAGCGAGTTCCCGTTCGCCAGCGATCCGAGCCTGTGGGGCACGTTGGAATTGGTCCGCTAAGTCGGCGAACACGAAAACGAGGGCGAACTAGCGAGTATTTGCCGCGGGGGGCGCAGAGGCCACAAAGAGGAAGGCATTCGACGCCCGCGACCGAGCAACAGATCGCCGATTCCGTCGCCAACTTTCGTGCATTCGTTCTTGATTTCTCACCGTGAGCTCTGTGGCTAACCCTGCCTTCGTAATCCCGGCCGTGCGAGCGACAAGAACTCGATCGGCTGAGCGGTGCGGCCATCGAGGGCAAGCTCGACGAGGATCTCGCCCAACACGCAGGTGAACTTGAAGCCGTGGCCCGACAGCCCGGCGGCGAAAGCGACTTGCGGATGGTGCGGGTGGCGGTCGACGATGAAGTGGGCGTCGGGCGTCATCGTGTACATGCAGACGCTGTAGTCGGTGCAGGTGGCCGTGGCATCGGGCAGATATTCTTCGACGAAGGCGGCCACGCGACTTTGCTCGACGCCAGCCGCGCGATCGACGGTCAGCGGGTCGCCGACCGCGCTGCCGCCCGTGTGCTCTGCGGCTTTGATGCCCCGCTCGTCGACTTGCGGAAAGCCGTAGAAGCAACCCTGCGGCAGGTCATAAAGAAAGCCGGGCGAGCCGCGGTCGTCGCGATAGGTATCCGCGCGAGTTCGCCACCAGTAAAGCGGCTTGCGGCGCACCTCCAGCGCGATGCCCAAGTCGCCGAGCAGCGTGCCGGCCCAGGGCCCGGCAGTGATGATCAACCGCGAGGCCGAGTAGCTGGCGCGGTCGGTGCGCACCCGCACGCCGTCGCCGTCGGCTTGCCAGCTTTCGACGGTTTCGCCGGCGTGCAGTTCGGCCCCGGCGCGTTGGGCCGCTTCGACGTGTGCCGCCACGGCCCGCTCGACCCACAGGTATCCGGCACGCTGTTCGAAGATCGCCTGATAGGTGTCCGGCACGCGAAAGCCCGCGAACCGCTGGCGTGCCTCGCGCGGCGAAATCTCCTCGATTGGCAGGTGGTGCGTCTGGGCGCTGGCGCGGACGCCGCACAGGACATCGCCGTCGGCCGGCCCGATTTGCAGCAACCCGACCTGGTTGTAGAGCGACTGGCCGCTGTTCGATTCGAGCTCGTGCCACAGCGCAAACGCGCGCTGCACGAGGGGCACGTAATCGGGATGTTCATAGTAGGCCTGGCGGATCAAGCGGGTCTGGCCGTGCGAGCTGCCGCGGTCATGCGGCGGCGCGAAGCGATCGACGCCCAGCACGCGCAGGCCGCGGCGGGCGGCATGGTACAGCGCCGCACTGCCCACGCCGCCGATTCCCAACACGATGACGTCGCAGGTGGCCATCTTTCTCATTGAGCGATCGATAAGGAGTTGGCAGGCCAATATACCGTAATTGGCCGATGCCGGCTTGCCACTTTCGCGAACGCTTGCAGCGGCGGATTTCGTGTGCCACTGGCTTTGCCGGTGCTGCGATGACACCCGTTAAAATCGCACTGACAGAGCCAGTGGCACGCGTGCGGCACTGGCAGAAACAGAATGGCACGCACCGCGACGCTGCTGCGACAACGTAGCGCAGCGATTCGAGCGGTTTTAGACGCATGGGGGGAAATGGCCGGCAGCAGGCCGCTGATCGCGCCCATCGCCAGGGCCAACAGCAGTCCGGCTAAGAGCGTGTCCGAGCCGACGACCCGCTCGAGCACCACAGATTTCCCGCCGCCCCCTTTGTCCGCCGCACCGCCTGCCGCGACGACCACAACCAGCATGGCCCGCACCCAGCGGCGCTCGTAAATCGCCGGGCACTTCCATCGCACAGGATAGGCAGCGAATTTTTCATCCCGGACAGCCGATAACAGTAGGACCGTACCTCCACGGCCTTCTCGGCCGGAACGGGAACGACGCACCAGAGACTGCCAGCACCGGCCGATCCGCCCCCGACGACCTTCCCGCCAGGCCTTGCCACAATCGATGACACCTTCTCCGGGAACAGCGGCCGCCGAGGCGAGTTCCATAAGCGAAACCGCCCAACGCCGGCTGCGCGAGAGCCCTTACTTCTTCCTCAAGGCGTTGCGGTGCCACTTCGAGGGCGGCGTGCTGACGCTCCGCGGCCGAGTGCCGCACGGCCGGCTCAAGCAGTTCGCCGAAACGATCGTGTCGCGCATCGAGGGCGTGCGCGAGGTAGTCAACCGCGTTGAAGTCTTCGACCCGGTGCGCGGATCGTTCAGCGCAAGAGGTGCGTAACGCCGGATGATCGCCTTGGCCGCCCGCAAGCCGTCGAGCGCGGCGCTGACGATACCACCGGCATAACCGGCACCTTCCCCCACGGGATACAAGCCGCGCACGCCCGCGCTTTCCAAGGTCCGCTCGTCGCGCGGAAAGCGGACCGGCGAGCTACCGCGGGCTTCGGGGCCCACGAGCGTCGCCTGGCGCAAGAACTCGCCCCGCCAGCGGCGGTCGAGTGCCGGCAGCGCCTCGCGGACCGCGTCGACGACCTGGCGCGGCACGAGCTGCGACATTTCGGCCGCCACCACGCCCCGCGGATAGCTCGAGGGCGGAGTGCCGCGCGTCGGCCGGCCGGCCACGAAATCGTCGGCCGTCTGAATCGGGCAGAGAAAATCGCCGCGGCCGACGTCGAAGGCCATTCGCTCGTAGTGGCGCTGCAACTGCATGCCCGAGAGCGGATGCGCGGCGCCAAAATGTTCCGGTTCGAGCGTGATCATCAGGCCGCTGTTGGCATAGATCGAGTCGCGCCGCGACAGGCTCATGCCGTTGGTGCAAAAGTGATCCGGCTCGGAAACGCTGGGCATGATGTAGCCACCGGCACACATGCAAAACGTGAACACGTTTTGACGGCCGCGGGCCACGAGCGTGTAATCGGCCGCCCCCAGCTTCTCTTCCCACCGCGTCAGGCCGTACTGTACCCGGTTGACCTGCTCCTGCGGCTGCTCGATCCGCAGGCCGATCTGGAAGGCCTTGGGTTCGATCGGCACGCCGCGGCGAAACAGCATCTCGTAGGTATCGCGGGCGCTGTGGCCGATGGCCAGCACGGCGACCGACGCGGCGATCGTGCCGGATGAAGTGACCAGGCCGCGCACGGCGCCGTCGGACAGCACCAGGTCCTCCAGCCGGCAGTCGAAGCGGAACTCGCCGCCGCCCTCGATGATCCGTTGGCGCAGGGCCTTGACCACGGCCGGCAGGCGGTTGCTGCCCAAGTGGGGGCGGTAATCGTACAGGATCGAGGGCTTGCCCTTGCACTCGGCCAGCACTTCGAGCACGCGGCGCACGTCGGGGCCCGACGAGCGACAGGTGAGCTTGCCGTCGCTGAACGTGCCGGCGCCGCCTTCGCCGAACAGGTAATTGCTCTCAGGATTGTGGGGCCCGCCGGCATCGAAAGCCCGCATGTCTGCGATCCGCTCGCGGACGCTTCGCCCGCGCTCGAGCACCAGCGGCCGGTAGCCCCGCTCGGCCAGGAAGTAGGCCGCGAACGCGCCGGCGGGCCCGGCGCCGACGATGACGGGCCGCTCGGCCAGAGGCTCGTCGCCGGGCGGCGGCATCTCGAAGTGCGGCTCGCGATACAGCTCGGCCGCCGCGCCGCCGCGCCGCGCAGCCCGCTCGGCCAGTCGCGCTTCATCCTGGGCAACGGCGAGCTCCAGCGAATAGACGTAGGCCAGTTGCGACTTGTTGCGCAGGTCGAGGCTCTTGCGCAGGATCCGCCAATGCTGGATGTCGCCAGGGAGCACGTCGAGCGCCGTGGCGGCCCGATCGATCAGGGCGATCTCCGGCTCTTCGATGCCCAGGCGGATGTTGGTGAGGCGAATCGACATCGAGGCGGCGACGAGGGACCAGGCATGGCCAGTGCCAGCCAAAGAAAAGATCGGCTCCAGCGCGGGTGTTTCACGCCGAATTCTACGACAGCCGCCGGGGCGAACAAGCGGCAATCGAGTCCCAACGACTGCTTGACGGCCGCAAGCGCCGCGATAGGATGCGTGGCAACGCGGCGCGGCAGAGTTCGGCGGCGCGGCGGGCGGCGCACTCCGGGGAGGGGAGATCGATGCAGGGCGAACACGAAGCGGGCGAACGGCAGTGCGACGACCGGCCGACGCGCGCGGCCTGCCCGGCTTGCGGCGGGCGGTTGATCGAAATTCGCGCGAAGCTCGTCTGCTCCGCCTGCCACACGATTTGCGAGACCTGCTGCGAAGGCGGCCGGGGCTGAAGCGATCGGCGGAACACGTCGCGCGTCTACCGCAATCTGCCCTGGACGACGACAACTACAGGAGATTCACCCATGCACGACGATCTGAAAAGCTTTCTGGCCAAGGCCGATTTCTCGCGACGCCAGTTCGTGGTCACCACGCTGGCCACCGGCTTCGCGCTGGCCGTGCAGCCGGTGTCGGCCGAAACGATCACGACCGACACCAAGGGCATCGAGGCCGGCGAAGTCAAGATTCCCACCCCCGACGGCCAGATGCCCGGCTATCGGGCCATGCCCGAGGGGAACGGGCCGTTTCCCACCGTGCTCGTGGTGCAGGAGATCTTTGGCGTCCACGAGCACATCAAGGATCTCTGTCGCCGGCTGGCCAAGGCGGGGTACTTCGCCGTCGCGCCCGAGTTGTACGCCCGGCAGGGGGACGTCTCGAAGCTGACCGACATTCAGAAGATCATCAGCGAAGTCGTTTCCAAGGTTCCCGACGCGCAGGTGATCGGCGATCTGGACGCCACGGTCGACTGGGCCAAGAAGTCGGGCAAGGCGAACACCGACAAGCTGGCGATCACGGGCTTCTGCTGGGGCGGCCGAATCGTCTGGCTGTACGCGGCGCACAATCCGAAGCTCAAGGCCGGCGTCGCCTGGTACGGCCGGCTGGTCGGCGCGGACGATCCACTGCACCCCAAGCAGCCGGTCGAACTGGCCGCGAACCTCAAGGCCCCCGTGCTTGGGCTGTACGGCGGGGCCGACACGGGCATTCCGGCGGCCTCGATCGACACGATGCGCAAGGCGCTCAAGAAGCCTCGCCGCAGCCGACCGAGATCATCGTCTATCCCAACACGCCCCACGGCTTCAACGCCGACTACCGCCCGAGCTATCGCAAGCAGGAAGCCGAGGACGGCTGGAAGCGGATGCTCGCCTGGTTCAAGAAGTACGGCGTGGCGTGAAACGCGGCGCGCTGAGCCGCAACGTGCCTGGCTGCTTGAATGCTCCTGCAAGCTCAGTCGACGTACAAGAAGCCGTTGGCGTTCAATAGCGCCAGGCACAAGTCGACCAGCGCCGCCGAGGCGAACGGGTTGTCGGTCGCGCCCGGTGCATCGGCCAGCGCCAGACTGTCTGCGGCTCGGCCTTCGGCTCGCAGCGAGGCTTCCTGCCGAGTGAGGAACTGCTGGGCCTGGCGAGTTTCTTCGTCGCTGGCCGCGCGGCCGAACAAACGCACGTAGGCTTCGTCGACGCGCCGGGCAGGATCCTCGGGCGCCGCGGCCGCCAGGGCCCCCGCCAGCCGCCGGCGCAGGCCAGGCTGAACTCGGAGTTGAACATGGCCAGCGCTTGCGTGGCGGTGGTCGATTCGTGCCGCCGGGGGCAACTGGCATTCGTGTCGGGCCGGTCAAAAACGTCGAACAGCGGATAGCGCAGGTTGCGGCGCACGAACAGATAGATGCCCCGGCGGCGGTGGTCTTCTTCGTCGCCCGAGACGACCCACTGGTTCTTCAGCAGGGTGACGGTAACTTCCGGCGGTAGCGGAGGGCGAATGCCGGGCCCGCCGCGGCGCGGCGACAGTCCGCCACTGGCCGCCAGCATCGCGTCGCGAATCGTCTCGGCCTCGAGCCGCTGACGCGTCCGACGCCACAGCGACTGGTTCTGCGGGTCGCGCGCGCTCGATTGCCGCCATGTCGTTTGCGCCGCCGTGGCCAGCTCGGCCGGCCACTCGCGGTCCGATGGTCCGCTGGCCATCTGGTACGCCTCGGACGTGACCAGCAGGCGGTGCATGGCCTTGATGCTCCAGCCGCTTTCGATGAACCGCCGGGCCAGCCAGTCGAGCAATTCGGGATGACTCGGCGGGCTGCCCATCACGCCAAAGTCGCTGGGCGTCGAGCAGAGGCCGACGCCAAAGTGCCACTGCCAGAGGCGATTGGCCATGACCCGGGCAACGAGCGGGTTGTCGCCATCGACGAGCCACTGGGCCAACTGCAGGCGCGGATGCTCCGATTGCTCGACGGCCGGATCGTCAGCCGGCGCGAGCAGTTCCGGAAAGCCGCAGGTGACGGCCGGTCCGCGCTGGCGGAAATCGCCCCGATAGTAAAAGTGCCCGCTAGTCGGCTCGCCGTCGCGCATCACGCGCCCCTGCGGCAACTCGGGCAGCTTCGGCGCCTCGCGCAGCTCTTTGATCAGCGTGCGATACAACTTGCCTTCATCTTCATTCAGTTCCGCGACGACTTGGATCAAGCTCGGCTGCACGTCGGGATTCTTGTCGCGAAATCGAAGCCGGCCCATCTTCTCCAGGGCGTCGCGTCGGGCAGCCTTTTGCCGCACCTCCGGGTCGATGGCCTGCTCGGCGGCGCTGCGCGGCCAGCTCCTCGGCGGTCGGAATCGGGTGGTCGCGAAAGATGTCGGCATTTTCGAAGAACGCCCGCAGGCGATAAAAGTCACGCTGGCGGATGGGGTCGTACTTGTGATCGTGACATTGCGCGCAGCCGACTTGCAGGCCGAGGAACACCGAGCCGACGGTGGCCGCCATCTCGTTGAGCACCTGATGGCGGCGCTCTTCCTGCAGGTTCAAGTCGGGCATGTCGGGGCCGCACAGCAGGAAGCCGGTGGCCACGGCGGCCTGCGGATCGCCTGGATGCACGAGGTCGCCAGCCAGTTGCAGCCGCACGAAATCGTCGAACGGCACGTCGCGGTTGAACGCCTCGATCACCCAGTCGCGATACCGCCAGGCATTGGGCCGCACCAAGTCGTGCTCGAAACCGTCGGTCTCCGCGAAGCGGGCCAGGTCGAGCCAGAATCCGGCCCAGTGCTCGCCATACGCCGGCGAAGCCAACAACCGCTCGACGAGCCTTGCGTAGGCGTCCGGCGAATCGTCGGACAGAAACGCCGCCAGCTCGTTCGGTGTTGGCGGCAGGCCAACGAGGTCGAACCACAGCCGCCGGGCCAGCGTCGCACGGCCCGCGCGGGGCAGCGCCGCGATCGATTCCTTCTCCAGCGCGGCGCCGATGAAGCGATCAACCGGATGGCCGGCAAATCGCTCGTCGCGAACCGCCGGCGGCTGGCAATCGGCAATCGGTCGATATGCCCAATGGTCGCGCTCCTCAGCGGTGATCGGCCGATGCGGCACTTCGCCGGCCCACTCGTCCGCGCGGGCCGCGGTTGGATGCGAGCCAATCGCGACCACCAGCGCGGCGATCGCGGCAACGGCCCGCAGCACGGCTGCGCATCGCGAAAACGATCGGCTGGCGGCGACGTGCGTGGCCGGCGGCTTCGTCACGCCAGAATCTCCGTGACGACCCGGCCGGCGACGTCGGTCAGGCGTTCGCTGCGGCCGTTGTGCAGGTAGGTCAGCGCCTCGTGGTCGAGGCCCAGCAGGTGCAGGATCGTGGCGTGCAGGTCGTGGACGTGGACCTTGTCTTCGACGGCTCGCAATCCGAACGGGTCGGTCGCGCCGTAGGCGAACCCGCCGCGCACGCGGCGCCGGCCAGCCAGACGCTATAGCCCCAGGGATTGTGGTCGCGCCCCTTGCCTTGCTCGCTCATCGGCATGCGGCCGAACTCGCCGCCCCAGATCACCAGCGTGTCGTCGAGCAGCCCACGGCGGCGCAGGTCGACCAGCAACCCGGTCACCGGCTTGTCGGTGCGGCCACAATACATCCCGTGGTTCGACGCCACGTTTTCGTGCGCGTCCCAGCCGACCGTGTCGCCCGAATAGAGCTGCACGAACCGCACGCCGCGCTCGACGAGCCGACGGGCCAGCAGGCAGCGGCGCGCGAATTCGTCGGTCTGCTTGTCGCCGACGCCGTACAGCGCGAGCGTCTCGGGCGTTTCATCGGCAAAGTCGACCGCCTCGGGCGCCGCCGACTGCATACGGAACGCCAGCTCGTAGGCTTCGATGCGGGCCTCGAGCTGGCTGTCGCCCGCGCTCGGCGAGGTGCTGGGCATTGAGCTGCCGCAACAAATCAGCCGTGCCGCGCTGCTGGTCGCGGCTGATCGCGGGTTGCGGGCGAAGGTCGACCACCGGCGCCGCGCCGGGACGGAACGTGGTGCCTTGAAACGTGGCCGGCAGGTAGCCGTGGCCCCAGGCCGAAGGGCCACCTTTGACGCCGCCGCCAGGATCGGGCAGCACGACGAATGCCGGCAGGCTGTCATTCTCGGTGCCCAGGCCGTAGCTGACCCAACTGCCCAGGCTCGGCCGGCCCATCAGGATGCTGCCGGTATTCATCTGGTAGACCGACTGCGGATGGTTGACGCTGTCGCCGTGGCAGCCGCGAAGCACGCACAGCTCGTCAGCCGCGGTGGCCAGGTGCGGCAAGAATTCGCTGATCTCCAAGCCGGACTTGCCGTGCCGGCCGAACGGCTTGACCGGCGCCAGCAGCGGGTTGTGCGCCACTTTGCGGCGCGTCATCACGGGGCCGACGCTCTCAGGCAGCGGCTGCCCGCTGTAGCGCTCCAGTTCGGGCTTAGGGTCGAACAAATCGACGTGGCTGGGGCCGCCGTGCATGAACAGGTAGATCACGCGCCTCGCGCGAGGCGTGGCGTGCGGCGGTTTGGGAGCCAGCGGGCGACTGCCGGATGCCATCGTGGCGCCGACGGCCCGACGTTCGCCAGCGAGCAGAGCGGCCAGCGCGATTGCGCCCATGCCGCCGCCGGCCTGCCGCAGGAAGCGACGGCGGTCGGAGGGAGCGAAGCCGTTGTTCACCCAGTCGCGTTGCATGCAAAACTCCGCGCTTCCGGTGCGGGGGCACGGCAGGGGACCGACCGTCGTAGGTCGTCGGGCGACACGAGCGGCTTGTCCACCCTTGCTTCTTCACTGCCGGGCAAGCCAGCAGTGGCGCCGGCATGATGAACTAACTTAGTCGGTCCGGTAGGTCAGGGTACCACGCGGGGCAGCGGGGAACAATCAGCGGCCGGGGCGTCTGCCAAGCCGCATACAGACTCCTGCCGCTGCGGAATCAGACAGGCGATCCCTTCAGCAGTAGCGCCATGTCTGGCGGAGCAGGCGGGTGGGCGGATCGACGGTGCGGAACTGCCAGTTCCACGATTGCGAGCCGAGCATGCACCACAACATCGTGCCGCATTGCACCGGGTGGCGGAGCAGAAACGGCAACGAGCGGCCGACCAGCGCGGGCAGTTTGCCGACGCGGCGGGCCTCGGCCTTGACGCGGCGGAGCCACTCTTCGCTCGTCAGGTGATAGTCGTGCGTGCCATCGACCGTCTTTTCCAGCTCGAAGTAGGGAGCCGCGCACGACTCGAGCTGCCCCATGGCCGGGTAGAAACCGCCGAAGCTCCGCTCCAGCATGGCCCAATGGTACGCATCCGAGCCGCGCGGAAACGACCAGGGGCTCTTCATCAGGTTGGCCGGGTCGGGCCGCCGCACGAAATTGATCGTCGTGTTCACCAGCTTCCGGCTCGCCGAGCGCCGGTCGATCATGCGGTGCAAGATCTCGAACATGCGGCGATAGATCGTGTCGCTGCGCCCGTGGGCGGCGTCTTCCGGCTCGACGAAGTGCTCGATCGGACCGTTGGCGATCACCGCGTCGAACTGCCCGGCAAATTCGCCGCCCAGGTCGCGATAGTCGAGCAACCGCGCGTCGAGCCCCCGGTCGCGGCATAGCCGCACCTGCTCGGGCGAGATCGTGATGCCGACGACCTTGTGCCGCGCAACTGGGCTTCTTCGAGCAAATTGCCGTTGCCGCAGCCGACGTCGAGCAGCCGAAAGTCGTGCTGGCAGCCCACCTCATCGAGCAGGTAGCGAATCTGGTTGCGCTGGGCCACGTCGAAGGGCAGCGACGGATCGCCGTGATACATCCCCTCGGTGTAGTCGAGCAGCCCGCAGGCCGGAAAGACCGCGTCGAAGAAGGTATAGCAGTTGACGGTCGTTTTGCGACGCGTAGGCTGGCGGTCGTTCATGCATCCCCGTCTTTCATTCTTGTTGCAAGGCGCCGAAGGAGCAGCCGTAAACAGGGGGCCAGCGAAGTGTGCGCGACTAATCGTAGCAGATTCGTTGCCAGCCGCGAAGCAGCCACGGCCAGGGCAGCCGCACTCGGCGGTACAAAGCGACGCTAGCGCGGGCGAGCAAGCGCGCCGCGTCCTTGTCGACCAGCCAGGTGAGCCGGCCACTCTGGGGACGCACGCCAGCGGCGGGCCGCTCGATCGGCGGCGCATCGTTTTGCCAGATGTCGCGCACGGCTTCGGCCTTGTTGGCGCCGGGCACGATGAACAGAACCTGCCGCGCGGCATTGAGGGCCGGGTAGGTCAGCGTCACGCGGTCGACCGGCGGCGGCAACGTGCCGGGCGGACTCCAAGTGACCGAGGTGTCGTTAACTTGCAAGGCAGGAGCGCGGGGAAACAGCAATGCGCAGTGGCCATCGTCGCCCAGGCCCAGCAGTACCAGATCGAACACCGGCATCGGGCCGCCGCCGGGCATGTCGAAGAATTGCTGCAAGGTTTGGGCATACGCTCGGGCGCCGTCGGCCGGCGTGGCCCGATCGGTCGGCATGGGAAAGACGCGATCACCCGCGATGCCCGCCGGCTCGATCAACTCTCGACGGGCCATGCCGTAGTTGCTTCGCTCGTCGTCGTACGGCACGAACCGCTCGTCACCGACAAACAGGTAGGTCCGCGACCAGTCGATCGCGGGATCGACCGCCCGCACGGCCAACCGTTCGTACGTTTGTTTGGGCGACGAGCCGCCGGTGAGCACGAACGTGAAGCGGCCACGCTGGGCGATGCTGGCCGCGGCGGCCTGGCCGATGATCGCGGCGGCCCGCTGGGCCAGTTGATCAGCATCGGCACAGACGACCAGCTCGGGCGAGATCATGGCTGGCTCCGCGGCTAGGGTGCGTAGCCCCCGGGGTTCTATCCGCGCGGCTCGAGCTGTTCGTGGCGGGTCGTACTGTCGGCGTGGTCGACCAGCACACCCTCGGCTGCGTGCGTAAGCGTCTCGCGCAGGTCGGCGGGCAATGGCGTCTTAGCCAGCGTCTTGGAATCGACCAGCACGTACACGGTTTCGGCGGTGGCGATCGGCTCGTCGCGGCCGTCGACGTGGAATTCGACCGCCAGCGTGAACGACGTGTTGCCCAGTTGCTTCACGCGCACCCGGACTTCCAGCGGTTCGTCGAACCGGGCCGGCACCTTCCACTCGATCGTCTGCTTGACGAGCTGGTAGTCGTACGCTCCATGAACCATCACGCCGGCCAGCCCGGCGGCGCGAAGGAATTCGATCACTGCCAGGTCGATGTAGCTGCCGTAGCGGGCGTTGAACACGACCTTTTGCGCGTCGCACTCCTCGTAGCGCACACGCAGCCGGTAGCGAAACGGCCGGACGGATTCGCTTCCCTCGCTCACCAAGATTCACTCCTCGTCCGGAAAATACAGATCTTCGTCAGCAATGTCGGGCACGCCCACGACCAGCACCCGCATGCGTCCGCGGGCCCCGTGGATCACGCCGGGCGGGATGTGCACCAGCGATCCCTTGCGGACCGGATGGGTTTGGCCGTCGAGGATCACTTCGCCCTCGCCGTCGAGCACGTAATACAATTCGGCCGAGCGGCGGTGGTAGTGCTCGCGGGCGCCGTCGATGTCGACCGCATGGGCCCAGGCCGCGACGCTGCCGTCGTCTTCGCGGCCGATCAGCCGGTCGCGCAGCCGCACGTACTCTGTTCGCGCGGCGCCTCGCCTTCGTGCCGCACCAGGGTCGACCAGGTTACGCTCGCCACGTTTGCATTCTCGTTTGGGTCAGACATTTTCTTCCACCTTTCCGCGGCCATGCCGCCCGATGATCGCCGAGCAATGCAAGAATGAGACTCGCTCTCGCCTATCGGTTTGCCCGCGACGATTATAGCCCGTGAGTGGCTGGCGGCCCATCGCGATGATGCGCAGGGTTTTAGCGGCCGACTGGCCTTTTGCAAGGCTGCCTGCCAGAATGAACGTGTCGCTAGCAAGTACCCACCCCGCCGGCGAAACGGTCGCTTGTTCCCCCCTGTCCGGACTTTTCAATGAGCGTTGCCGGCAAACCCGACTCCAAGGCCGACGCGGCGCTCGAGATCGTGGAAGACGCGACGTGCACGTTTTGCGGCTGCGTCTGCGATGACATCGAGCTGAGGGTCGATGGCGGCCGGATCGTGGCGGCCCAGCGGGCCTGCGCGCTCGGCGAAACGTGGTTCTTCAGCCAAGGGAGCGACGACCGCCCGGCGTGCCTCATCGAAGGCCGACAGGTCCGTGTCGCGGATGGCATCGAGCGGGCAGCTCGGATTCTGGCGGCGGCCCGCTATCCGCTGGTGTACGGGCTGCGCGATCCGAGCTGCGAGGCGCAGCAGGTGGCGGCCGGCATCGCGGACTGGATTGGCGGCACCATCGACACGCCCACCAGCTTCGAGCATGGTCCTGCCGGCGTGGCCTTTCAAGGCGTGGGCGAGGTGACCTGCTCGCTGGGTGAGATCGCCAACCGTGGCGACCTTGTCATCTTCTGGGGCACCGACCCGGTGCGCGACTACCCGCGCACTTTTCCCGGTACAGCCTCGAGCCGCGGGGGATGTTCGTGCCCGGCGGACGGCGCGACCGCACCTGCGTGGTGATCGACCCGCTGCGGACCGCCAGCGCCGAGGAAGCGGACCTGTTTTTGCCGATCGCGCCGGGCAAGGATTTCGAAGCCCTGTGGACCTTGCGGGCCTTGGCTCGCGGAGTCGCGCTCGATGCGGCCATCGTCGAAAGCGAGACGCTCGTGCCCTTGGCCGCCTGGCAGGACCTGGTCGAGCGGATGAAACGAGCCCGGTTCGGAGTGTTCCTGTTCGGCGGCGGGCTGACGATGTCGCATGGAGGATTCATCAACAGCGAAGCCTTGTGGGCGCTGGTGCGCGACATGAACGCGTTCACGCGATTCGTGGCCCTGCCGATGCGCGGCCGCGGCAACGTGACCGGGGCCGACAACGTGATCTGCTGGCGAACCGGGTTTCCTTTCGGGGTCAACTTGTCACGCGGCTATCCGCGGTTCAATCCCGGCGAGTACACGGCTGGCGAAATGCTCGAGCGGGGCGAAGTCGACGCGGCGCTGGTGGTTGCCAGCGACGCGATGAGCGAATTGAGCGAGGCGGCCCAAGCGCGCCTGGCGGCGATTCCGCTGGTGGCCGTCGACTCGCGCGAAACCGCGACGACGCGCGCCGCGACAGTCGTCTTCACGACGGCCACCTATGGCATCCACACGCGCGGCACGGTCTACCGCATGGACGAAGTCCCATTGCCGCTGCGGGCGGCCTGCAATTCGGCGCTGCCCAGCGACTTGGAAATCCTCTCGCGGCTGGAGAGCCGAGTCCGCGAGTTGAAGGCGGGGGCGGCGCACGAATAATGGCCGACTCGCTCCTCAAGATCGCCGGCGACAGGGTGGCACTGGCATCTTGCCAGTGCTTTGTGACTGGCAAGCAATGCGCTGCACTGGCGAAACGCCAGTGCCACCGGCAACGGCACTTGGAATTCGGGCTGCGACATCGAGTATGACTTCGCTCCTCAAAATCGCCGGCGGCACGCTCTACGATCCGACGAACGGCATCGAAGGGCTGGTGCGCGACCTCTGGATTCGCGACGGCAAGGTGGCCGCGCCGCCCGGCGATCCGCAAGTTCGGGCCGACCGCACGATCGACGCGCGGGGCAGGATCGTGATGCCCGGCGGCGTCGATATGCACTGCCACATCGCCGGACCCAAGGTGAACGTGGCCCGCAAAATGCGCCCTGAGGAAAAGCGGGCCGCGAGGCCCGTGGCCCGCACGCCGCGGACCCACAGCGGCACGATGGGCAGCGTGCCCAGCACGTTCGCCACGGGCTATAAATACGCCGGCATGGGCTACACCACCGCCTTCGACGCGGCGATTCCGCCGCTGGCCGCCCGGCACGTGCACGAAGAGCTGGCCGACACGCCCTGCATCGACAAGGGTTTTTATGCCCTGATCGGCAACAACCACTACATCATGGAAGCCATCCAGGATGGCGAGCCCGAGCGGCTGAAGGCCTTTTTCGGGTGGCTGCTGTCGGCAGCCAAGGGCTACGCGCCGAAGATGGTCAATCCGGGCGGCGTCGAAGTCTGGAAACAGCACCAGGGCGGCAACGTCCACGGGCTGGACAACGTCGTCGAGCACTTCGACGTCACGCCGCGACAGATCATCCACGGCATCGCCCGGGCCGCGGCCGAGCTGCGGCTGCCCCACCCGGTGCACATCCACGCCAACAACCTCGGCCTGCCGGGCAACTGGGACGACGCTGGAAACGATGAAGCGCTCGAAGGCCACGGCGGGCACATGACGCACATCCAGTTTCACAGCTACGGCGGCGGCGGGGGGGACGAAAACACGTTCAACTCCAAGGCCGCGGCCCTGGCCGAATACGTCAACCAGCACCCGAAAATCACGGTCGACGTCGGCCAGGTGCTGTTCGGCGAAACCACGAGCATGACCGGCGACGGCCCGTTGGGCTACTACCTGAGCAACATCTACAGGAGCAAGTGGTTCAGCTGCGAGACCGAGATGGAGGCCGGCTGCGGCATCGCGCCGATCGAGTACAAGAACACGAGCCTGGTCCACTCGCTGCAGTGGGCCATCGGGCTGGAATGGTACCTGCTCGTGGAGGATCCGTGGCGGGTGGCGATGAGCACCGATCATCCCAACGGCGGCTCGTTTTTGGCCTATCCGCAGATCATTCGCCTGCTGATGGATCGCACCTGGCGGCACGACGTCTTGAAGACGGTCCACCCCGCGGTGCTCGAGCGCTCGACCTTGGGCGACTTGGACCGCGAATACTCGCTGGCGGAAATCTGCATCATCACGCGCAGCGGCCCGGCGCGGATTCTGGGCCTGACGAACAAGGGACACCTGGGCGTAGGGGCCGATGCCGACGTGACGATCTACACGCCGCACGAGAACAAGCAGACGATGTTCGAGCTGCCGCGCTGGGTCATCAAGAACGGCCAGGTGATCGTCGACGATGGCGAGCTGCGCGAGCCGGTAGACGGCAAGACGCTATACGTTTCGCCCGACTACGATCGCGACGTCGAGGCCGACATCGCCCGCTGGTTCGAGCGTTATTATTCGATCCGTTTTCGCAACTACCCGGTGCCGCTGGAGTATTTGCGCGAGGGCGAGATGGTGGCTTGCCGCTGAGAAGCCGCGGCCTCAATCGTCTTGAAGGCGCGCCCGCAATTGGTCGGGTGCCGAAAACCCGGCCCGGTCGAGCGCGGCCAGGTAATCTTCCGGCCGGTTCAGGTTCTCAAGCGTATCGAGTCTTTGGTCAACCTCGCGCAGCTCATCTTCGGACACTCGCCGCGTCGACACAATGTCGAACAGCAGGCTCGGCCGCAAGCGGTCGCTAGCCAGCAATTCGTCAATGACGTCGATCAGACTGGTGCGATAGACGGCAGCCAGCGGGTGGGTGAAGCCGCCGCTGACCGGCACGGCCGCGCGGTGTTCGCCCAGCAGGTCGAACATTCGCCGCACGAAGGCCGGCACGAGCAGCGGCACGTCGCAACTGGTGGCGTAGGCCGCCTCGACCTCCGGCGGCAGCGCCCCTAGGCCCGCTGCCAGCCCTTCCAGCGGTCCTCGCTCGGGCCGGCGGTCGCGGGCCACGATCACTTCGCTCGGCAATTCGGGCAATGCTTGATCTTCGGCCGCCACGACCACGATCGGTTGGCAAACTTCGCCCAGCAGCCGCACGATCCGCGCGAGCATCGTCTCGGGCCCAAACGGCAGGGCATACTTCGGTGTGCCCATCCGGCTGCTTCGTCCGCCGCACAAAATGATGCCGCCGTATCGCATGCGTTGTAAGTCTCGCTTCTTGCCGCAATCGCATCCTGTCACCACTGGCTGTGCCCGAGTATACTCGGCCCGTCTGTAACCGGGGTATTTGACCCTGGGAAGCCGAACCAAAGACGACCGGCCTCGCAGAGGCCGGCTCCAGTTTGACCGCCTGCCGACGCGATGCCGCTACGACTCGTTTACAACGCCGACACGACCATCCCGCTGGAAGTCCAGGGGCTCGTGCCGCATGCCGTGCCGCGGGCTGAGCCACGCCGACATTGAGCGGTTCGAAGTCTTTCACGGCAATGAGCGCCGCCCGCTGGCCGATTTCTTCGCCGTCTCAGGCGACGCGGCCGACGGGCAGATGGTATTCGAGGGGAACCTCGCGGGGGTCCACTGGATCGGCGCGGGCATGAACGACGGCGTGGTGCCGCGTCGAAGGCCACGCCGGCCGCCACGTGGGCAGTCAGATGACCAGTGGCGAAATTCACGTCTCGGGTAATGCAGGCGATTGGGTTGGCGGCGAAATGCAGGGCGGGCTGATCCACGTTCGCGGCCGAGCCGGAAATCTTGTCGGCGCCGCCTACCGTGGCAGCCCTCGCGGCATGACCGGCGGCACGATCCTGGTTGACGGCGACGTGGGCGACGAAGTCGGCCACACCATGCGCCGCGGCTTGCTGGCCGTCGGCGGCGCCTGCGGCGATTTCGTGGGCATCAACCTGATTGCCGGGACGATCCTGGTGTTTGGTCCCTGCGGCAGCCGCCCCGGCGCGGCCATGCGCCGCGGCACGGTGGGTCTGTTCGGCCAACAGCCGCCCCGGCTGCTGCCCACCTTCCGCGCCGGCGGCCGCGACCGGCTGTTGATCATGCGGCTGGTCTTTCGCGAGCTGCGCGGGCGTGGGCTTTGAGGTCGACATGGCCCTGGCCGACGCCCAACTGCGCACCTGGCACGGCGACCTCGTGGCCAGCGGCCGCGGCGAAATCCTGGTGCCCGAGTGGGTGAAGTAGCGGCTCGTCGCGGATGATTAGCCAGTCTCCGCTGAGCCCGGGGACGCTGCTACTTAGCATCCAAACCCGACAGCCAAGACAGCCGTATCAGCGAGTGGCTGGGTGCGGTTGCCTGGCTCTCGGGGGGCGGTTAGAGTCAAGGATTGGCTGCTGCTTGCGCGGTTTTGGCCGGGATGGGCCGCCTAGCGACAGCATGTATCCCACCCTTAATCGCTGCGCTCACGTTTTTCGTCCATGCCCGCCAATCGAGTATTAGGAGTCGACTTCGGAGCCAGCAATCTGGCCTTTGCGCGCCTCGACGACAAAGGGCGCAGCAACATGGTCCGCAGTCCGCAAGGCGATCTGCAATTCGAAAGCGTGCTGTATTTCGAGGACGACGATTGTCGCTTCGGGCGCGACGCCAAGCATTCGGCCGCCATCCAGCCCGCGCGGGCGGCCGAATACGTCAAACGCGACTTGGGCCAACTGGCCTATTCGCGGGCTATCGGCGGCGAGCTGCTGCCGGCCGAGCTGATCGCGGCACTGCTGATGAAAAATGCCTGCAGCGAGGCCCTGCCCGAGGGGAGCGCGCCGCCGCCGGTGGGGCTGGCGATTCCGGCCTCGTTCGGCCAGGCCCAGCGCCGCGGCATGCTCGACGCGGCACAGATTGCCGGGCTCGACGTCGTCACCACGATCAACGATCCGCAGGCCGCGGCCCTGGCGTTGGCCGAAGCCCAGGGCTACCTGGGCAGCGGGGACGCCGACAAGCCGGGCTCGCGCGTGTTGGTGTTCGACCTCGGCGGCGGAAAGCTCGACGTGGCGATCATCGAGATCAAGCCAAACCGCATTCGTACGCTGGCGGTTACCGGCGACGTGCACTTGGGCGGGCGCGACTGGGATGCGCGGCTGGCCGATCATCTGGCCGAGGTGTTCACCAAGCAGTTCGATACCGATCCGCGATACGACATGGCCAGCGTGCGGCGGCTGCTCGAGACCGCGGCCGAGGCCAAGCACACGCTCACTGCCCGGCAGCATGCCCGCGCCCACGTCGAGCGGCAGGCGGTGGCGGCCGACGTGACGATCACGCGGCAGATGTTCGAGGACATCACGGCCGACCTGGTCGCGCGGGCCAAGCGCGTCACCGAGGGCGCGCTGACGCAAGCGGCCATCGCCTGGCGCGATATCTCGCAGTTGCTGCTGGTCGGCGGGGCCTCGCGGATGCCGATGATCGGCAAGATGCTGGAATCGCTTACGGGGCTGAAGCCTTCGACGAGCATCCATCCCGACGAAGCGGTCGCCCGCGGCGCGGCGCTGGCTGCCGAGTGCGCGTTGGCGGCTCGCGAGCGACGCAAGCCGAACGTGCCGCTGGAGATCGTCGACCTCACGACGCACAGCCTGGGCCTCGAGTGGGGCGACGCACAAACCGGACGCACCGAAAACGTCGTGATCATTCGCCGCGGCACGGAGCTGCCTTGCGCCACGGTGGCCAAGGTGGCCACGACCAGCGACGACCAGCGAGTCGTGACCGTGCAACTGCTCGAAGGCGACAGCCGCGTGGCCGCCGAGTGCACCGACATGGCCGAGCTCACGATCTCCGATCTGCCGCCCGAGCTGCCGCAGGGCACCACGCTGGAAGTCCACTACCAGATTTCAACCCAAAACCGCTTGTCGATCCGCGCGGCGATTCCCGGCAAGAACCAGACGCCCAAGATCGAGTTCCACCGCCAGCGCGGGCAGTCGGACGCGCAGGTGGCGAACTGGAAAAAGCTGGTCGCCACGACCCAGGGGCTGCGGCCGATTTTGGCCCTGCTGCCCACCCAGGCGGCCGTGGCGCTCAAACCGCGTTCAGCGCCGGCCATGGTACCGGTCGGCGCGATTGGTCCGGCCGACGAGGACGACGCCGCGGCGCCGCAGGCCCCGGCCGACGATGAAACGGCCGGCAAGCCGTTCGAGCAGCTCGATCTCCGTGGGGACGCGTCGCGAACCAAAAAGCGAAAGCCGCAGCCGCGCACGACGGCCATTACGATTGCCGGGCACGTCGTCTTTGCCACGCTGGGCTTGCTGATCGGGTACTATATACTGATGTGGATCAACCCGAGATTTAATACCCTTCACTTGCGACTGCCCGGTCTGGCCCCTTCGGCTGCCAGCGGACCGGTCAACACCGACACACGATAGCGTGCCCGCTGGCTTGCCCGCTCGGCGGTTGCGTCATGTCGAAAGCTTGTATGAATCAAGATAAGAATCCGGCGGTAGGCATCGACCTTGGCACCACGTATTCCGCCGTGGCATATATTGACGATACGGGCCGGCCGGTGACGTTGGTCAACGCCGAGGGCGACCTGGTGACGCCGACGGTCGTGCTGTTCGAGGGCGACCAGGTCGTGGCCGGCAAGGAAGCGCTCAAGGCCATCACCACCGAGGCCGAACAGGTTGCGCAGTGCGCCAAGCGCGAGCTGGGCGAGCGCACTTTTCACAAGGCGATCGACGGACGCAAGTTCCCACCCGAGGCCCTGCAAGCCTTCGTCCTCAACAAGTTGCGGCTCGACGCCAGCCGGCAGATCGGCGACTTCGACAAGGTCGTGATCACGGTGCCGGCCTACTTCGACGAAGTGCGCCGCAAGGCGACGCAAGACGCAGGCTACATGGCCGGCTTCGAGGTGCTCGACATCATCAACGAGCCCACGGCCGCGGCCATCGCTCACGGTTTCCTCAAGGGTTTTCTCAACCGCGAAGGCGCGGCCGACGCGCCGCGCAAGCTGCTGGTGTACGACCTGGGCGGCGGCACGTTCGACGTCACGGTGATGGAGATTCGCGGCAACGAGTTCACGGCACTGGCGACCGATGGCGACGTGCAGCTCGGCGGCCAGGACTGGGACTCGCGGCTCGTCAAGTACGTGGCCGACGAGTTCATCAAGACCCACGGCCTCGACCCGCGCGAGGACCCCAACACGGCCGGCCGCTTGTGGCGCGAATGCGAGGACGCCAAGCGCACGCTCTCGGCCCGCTCCAAGGCCTCGATCAGTTGCGACTACAAGGGACAGGCCGTGCGCGTGGAAATCACCCGCGAAAGGTTCGAGGAGATTACCCAGGACCTGCTCACCCGCACCCAGTTCACTACCAAGCAGACGCTGCAGGCCGCCGGCTTGAACTGGAGCGACATGGACTACGTGCTGCTCGTGGGCGGCTCGACCCGCATGCCCATGGTGGCTCGCATGCTCCGCGAGCTGTCGGGCAAGGAGCCGGACGCTTCGGTGGCGGTCGACGAGGCCGTGGCGCACGGCGCCGCCCTGCACGCCTCCGTGCTATTGGCCCGCAGCCGCGGCGAAACGCCGGTCGTGCAGATCAAGAACGTCAACTCGCACAGCCTGGGTGTGGTGGCCACCGACCGCCGCACGGGCCGCAAGCGCAACGCCATCCTGGTGCCGCGCAACACGCCGCTGCCGGTGACCGCCAAGCGCGTGTTTCGCACCCAGCGCGACAACCAGCGGACGATCCTGGTGCAGATCGTCGAAGGCGAAAGTGCCTCGCCCGAGGATTGCTCGCAGATCGGCCGTTGCGTCGTCCGCGACCTGCCGCAAAACCTGCCGGCCGAGACGCCGATCGAGGTTCGTTTCGCCTACCAGGAGAACGGGCGGTTGACGATCCAAGTGACCGTGGCCGGCACGGCCCGCGAGCTGAAGCACGAGATCAGCCGTGCCAACAGCCTCAACCCGGAGCAGCTCGATGCTTGGCGCCAATACATCACCGGCGCCGGCGGCGCCGCCGAATCGCCCGAAGTCACCGACGAATACAAACCGATCGAAGGCGGCTCGTCGGGGTCCGGCAGCGTGACGATGTGAGAAGAGGCCCGAGGCCGGAGGAAGAAAACGAGACAGGCGAGCCCAGGGCGTGAGCCCTGGGATTTTGAGCCCCCGGGATTTCGGCACCGCTGCCAGTTTGCAGGCGTGGGCCGACGCAATTTATACTGAGCACCCTCGCATCGCGCACGTCGTCATTGGATGCGGCCCGCTGATGCGGACCCTGCCGTTTGCCTCCGTGCCCTCCCGAGATGCCCGCCATGATCTGCCCGCCTCGCGGCCTGCTGCTGGCCGCGCTTGTTTGCTGGCTTGCTCTGCCGAGGGCCGCAGTCGTTCGCGCTCAATTGCCCCCTGGCGAAGAATTGAAAACGCTGCGGCCGGCCGCGGGCATCGACGTGGCCCTGTTCGCCTCCGAGCCGCTTATCGCCAACCCGGCGGCCATCGACGTCGACACGCATGGCCGCGTATGGGTAGCCGAAATCCAGTTCTATCGCGCGGGCGCCAAGACGCCGCCGGCCGACAAGATCAAGGTTTTGGAAGACACCGACGGCGACGGCCGGGCCGACAAGGTCACGGTGTTCGCCGACGGCGTCTTCGCGCCGATGAGCATCTGCGTGGCGGGCTCCAAGGTCTATGTCGCCACGAGCCCCGACCTGTGGGTCTATGAGGACACGGATGGTGACCTGAAAGCTGACGGGCCACCGATAAAGCTGCTGACCGGCTTTGGCGGCCACAACCACGACCACGGGGCCCACAGCCTGGTGCTGGGGCCCGATCACAAGTGGTGGATGTCGCACGGCGACGCCGGCTTCGACGTGCGGGGCACCGACGGCTCGCACGCGAAGTACCATTGGGGCGCCGTGCTGCGCGGCGAGCTCGACGGCAGCCAGTTGGAAACCGTAGCCGTCAATTTCCGCAATCCCTATGAAGTCTGCATCAGCTCATTCGGCGAGCCGTTCTTGAGCGACAACGACAACGACGGCAACGAAAGCGTGCGGATCTGCTGGATCATGGAAGGGGGCAACTATGGCTGGTTCGGCGGCCCGCCTTTCAGCAAGCAGGAGCTCAACGCGCGGCTGTCGCCCGACACGCCGTTTCGCACACACTGGCACTTCCGCGGTCACGTTCCCGGATTCGTGCCCAGCACGCTGGTGACCGGATTCGGCTCGCCGTGCGGCATTGCCTATTACGAGGGGGACGCCTTCGGGTCGAAATTCAAGAACGCGCCGTTGCACGTCGACCCCGGTCCGCGCGAGGGCCGCGTCTATCGCCACGAACTGGCCGGCTTCGGCATGAAGGCCACCAGCGAAGTGTTCCTGGCCAACCAGGGCGACAACTATTTCCGGCCCGACGACATCTGCGCGGCGCCCGACGGGCGGCTGTACATCTCCGACTGGTATGACGGCGGCGTCGGCGGGCACGGCTACAACAATCCCGACCAGGGCCGCATCTTCGTCCTCACGCCCTCGGGCAAGAAGCTCACGCGCCGCGAAAAGCCGGGGCCCTATGCCACGGTCCCGGATGCGATCGCGGGGCTCCAGAGCCCCAACCTGGCCACGCAGTACCTGGCCCGCGAGCGGCTGCTGGTCGCGGGCACCGACAGCATCGAGGCGCTGTCGGCACTGGCGGCCACCGGCGAAGACCCCAACTACCGCGCGGGCCCTGTGGGTGCTCGATCGCATTGGCGGGGCCGGTCGAGCGCTCGTGGTCGAGACGCTGTCCAGTTCAGACGCCGCGATGCGCGCTTTGGCCCTGCGGATTCTGCGCCGCCACGGCGCCGAGCATGCCGACGCGATGCTGGCGTTGGCGGCCGACCCGTCAGCCGAGGTTCGCCGCGAGGTGCTGTTGGCCATCCGCACGCTCGAGGGCGCGAAGGCCGAAGCGGCGCTGGCCGCGATCGCGGCCACTTACGACGGCAGCGACCGCTACCAGCTCGAAGCGATCAACATCGCGGCTGGACCGCGCAAGGCAGCACTGCTGGCTCGACTCGAAAAAGACAAGCCGCTGTCGGCCGCACAATTCCCGCTGTTGCAGATTCTCGATCCCAAGCGGGCGGCCGAAACAACGTTGGCCCGACTGGCCGAGCCGGGACTCGACGAGCGCCGCGGCCGCGCGCTGTTGGAGGCCGCCGGCGAGATTCCTTCGCTGGAAGCCGGCTGGGGTTTGCTGCGCTTGGCCGAGCAGCCAAAAGCCACTGCGGCCCTCCGCCGAGCGGCTCTCGAAAAGGTTGTCGCCAATTCGAATCAGCGCGGCGCGTGGAGCGCGATGGCCCACGACGAAAAACTCGCCGCGGCGCTCAAGCGGCTGCTGGCCGACCGTGAGATGCGGGCCGCAGCGCTAGCGGCCATCGGGCGGCTGCACCTGGCGCGGCTGGCGAGCGACGTGCTGTCGATTGCCACGTCGAACGATTTCGCTCCGCGGACGCGCGTCGCGGCCATCGACGTGGCGGTTGACCTGCAACCGCGAAGCATCGCGCCGCTTTGCGTTCGTTGCTCGACGATGCCGACCCGGCGGTCCGCGACGCGGCGCTGCGGGCCGTGGTCGACGTGCAGGACGTGCGGACGCCTGCGCGAGGTGTTTCGGGTGATCGGTTTTCACCGCAGGCGCGGGCCGCGGCGGTCGAGCGGCTGGTCGATTCGGCCGGCGGGGCGTTGGTGCTGTTGCGATTGATCGACGAAAACCAACTGCCGGCGGACTTGAAACAGGCGGTGATCGCCAAGGCCATGGCTCACCCGGATCTCAACGTGCGCGTGCTGTACGAGAAGTTCGTCCCTGAAGACAAGCGGCCCAAGAAGCTCGGCAGCGCCGTGGCCGCCGACGCGATTCTGGCCCTCGCGGGCGACATTGACCGCGGGCGCGAAATCTTTAACAAGAGCTCGGCGGCCCAGTGCAAGAAGTGCCACGCGGTGCAAGGCTTCGGCGGCACGCTTGGACCCGACCTGACGAAGATCGGCAAGAAGTACGAGCGCAAAACGCTGCTGGAGACGATCATCGATCCGTCGAAGGCTATTGCCCCGGAGTTCGTGCCCTACCTGGTTGAAACCACCGACGGTAAGATCCTCGCCGGTTTCATCGTCGAACGCACGGAGAGCCAGATCGTGCTCAAGGACATCAACGCCCGGACCATTCGCGTGAAGACGGCCGACGTCGAGTCACTCGTGCGGCAGGAAAAGTCGTTGATGCCCGAGCTGATCCTCGGCGAAGTGACGGCCCAGGACGCGGCCGACTTGCTGGCCTTTTTGACGACGCTGCAGTAGCCGGGAGTTCGCCGCCTCGTGGCGGCCGTCGGTTTGATGGCGGAGGGAGATCGAACGTGGATAACCCAGCGAAAAACATCGCGTCCGCTGCGACCCGTTTCGCGCGGCCTTTCGCGGCCTTGCTGGCCGGCGCTGCGGTTCTCGTCCCGGCCGGCGTTGCCCTGGCCGAGGCGCTCTCGCCCCAGCAGGCGCTGGAGCACTTCAAAGTCGCCGATGGCTTCCAGGTCGAGCTGGTCGCCAGCGAGCCCGAGGTCCGCCAGCCAGTAACGATGACTTTTGACGATCGCGGGCGAATCTGGGTCATCCAGTATTTGCAATACCCGACACCCGCGGGCTTGAAGCCGGTCGCGGTCGATCGTTACCTGCGCACCAAGTACGACCGGGTGCCCGAGCCGCCTCCGCAGGGTCCGCGCGGGGCCGACCGGATCACGATTTTGGAAGACACCGACGGCGACGGCCGCGCCGACCGGGCCAAGGATTTCGTCGGCGGGTTGAATCTTGCCTCGGCCCTGGCGCTGGGCAACGGCGGCGTCTACGTCGGCGCGGCCCCCTACTTGTTGTTCTATCCGGATCGCGACGGCGACGACGTGCCCGACGGCGACCCGGAGGTCTTGCTCAACGGTTTCGGCCTGGAAGACGCGCACGCGGTGGTCAATTCGCTGCAGTGGGGGCCCGACGGCTGGCTGTACGGCGCAAGGGAGCACGGTCACGGCCGACATCCGCGGCATCGGCTTTCAGCAAGGGCTGTGGCGCTATCACCCGGCCACGAAGCGGTTCGAGCTGTTCTCCGAAGGGGGCGGCAACACCTGGGGCCTCGATTTCGATCGCCACGGCAACTGCATCGCCGGCACCAACTACGGCGAGCGCGTCTGCCTGCACCAGGTGCAAGGCGGCTACTACGTCAAAGGCTTTTCCAAGCACGGGCCGCTGCACAATCCTTACACCTACGGCTACTTCGAACACTGCGACCACCAGGGGCACAGCGGCGGCCACGTCACCTGCGGCGGCATCGTCTACCAGGGCGGCGCCTTTCCCGCCGCGTTCAACAACACCTACGTCGGCGCCAACCTGCTCTCCAACGCCATCTACTACAGCGCGATCGAGCCGACGGCTCCACGTTCAAGACCCGCTACCTCGGCACACTGCTCGAAACCGACGACATCTGGTTCCGTCCGATCGATTGCCTGACCGGGCCCGACGGCTCGGTGTACGTGGCCGATTGGTACGACCAGCGGGCCAACCACGTGATTCCCGACGACACATGGGATCGCTCGAACGGCCGCATCTGGAGAATCTCGGCCAAGGGCACGCCGCTGGCCGGCAAGCTCGAACTGGCCAAGTGCACGAGCAACGAGCTGGTCGACCTGCTGTCGCATCCCAATGCCTGGTATCGCCGCGAGGCCCGGCGGATTCTGTCGGAGCGTCGCGACGCGGCCGTGTTGCCGCGATTGCGGGCCATGATCGACGAGCAAGCCGGCCATCAAACGGCGCTCGAAGCCCTCTGGGCCCTGTACGTCAGCGGCGCCTGGAACGACGATCTGGCCGCGGTGCTGTTCAAGCATCCGGACCCGGACATTCGCGCCTGGAGCGTCCGGCTCGTGGGTGATGAGCGTCGGGAACTTTCCGAGGTGCTTCACGACCGCATGGTCGAGCTGGCCGCCCGCGAGCCGGACGTGACGGTGCGCAGCCAGTTGGCCTGCACGGCCAAGCGGCTCGCCGGGCACGACGGCCTGCCGATCGTCGAAAAACTGCTGGCCCGCGGCGAAGACGCCAGCGATCCGCACCTGCCGCTGCTCGAGTGGTGGGCCATCGAAAACAAGGCGCTATCGGATCGCGAGGAAGTCTTGCAGCGGTTCGCCTCGGCCACGGCCTGGCAGTTGCCGATCGCGCGGTCGACGGTCATCGAGCGGCTGGCGCGGCGCTACCTGGCCGAGCGCTCCGAGGCCGGCTATGCCGCTTGCGCGGATTCTCGAACAGGCGCCGACGCGCGACGACGTGCGGCGGCTGGTGCAGGCTATGGAGCAAGACCTTTCCGGGCCGCGGCTGGCGAAGCTGCCCCCGGCGCTGGCGCCGGTGCTGGAGAAGCTGTGGCGCGAGGACAGCTCCGATCCGACGTTGACCCGCCTGGCCTTGCGGCTGGGAAGCGACGAGGCCCTTCGCCGGGCCGAATCGCGGATGAGCGATCGCAGCGAGCAGCAGGCCGTGCGGCTGACGTTCATTTCAGCGGTTGGCCAGTCGCCCGATGACGACACGCGGCGGCGGCTGTTGCCGCTGCTCGATGAGACGCAAAAGGGCAGCGAGCCGATCCGCATGGCCGTGCTGGCCGCGCTCGAGCACGACGCCGACCCGTCGATCGCCGAGGCGGTGCTGGCCCACTTCGCTTCCTGGCCGCCGGGCCTGCGGGCGCGAGCGATCACGCTGTTGGCCAGCCGCAAGAACTGGTCCGAAGCCCTCCTGCGGGCCGTGAGCGCAGGCACGATCGACGCCAAGGAGGTGTCGGTCGACGCGCTTCGCCAGATGCTCGCGCACGATAACGCGCAACTGGCCGCGGCGATCGAAACCCGCTGGGGCAAGGTGCGTCCGGCCACGCCGGGCGAAAAAATGTCGTACGTGCCCGTGATGGGCCGGATGCTCAACGAGGCCAAGGGCGACTTGGAGAATGGCCACAAGCTGTTCGTCAAGCACTGCGCCGTCTGCCACACCCTGTATGGCGAAGGGAACAAGGTCGGGCCCGACCTGACCAGCGCCGACCGCAAGAATCGCGACGCGCTGTTGCTGAACATCCTCGACCCCAGCGGCTACGTTCGCCCCGAGTACGTCGCCCAAACGGCCGTGCTCGTCGACGGCAGGGTGCTCACCGGGCTGGTGGTCGAGAATGGCGCCCAGCAGGTCACGCTCGTGGACGCCAAGAACCAGCGGCTGACGCTGTGGCGCAGCGAGATCGACGAGCTCAAGCCGTCGGCCCAGTCGCTGATGCCCGAGCGGCTGTTGGAAACGCTTGCGCCGCAGGAAGTGCGCGACTTGTTTCGCTACCTGCAATCGGAAGGCCCACCCTCAGGCAGTGCGCCGGCCGGAAGTTGAGCGGAGGGCGCGCTCGCGCTCGATGGCCGCTTCACGCTGTTGGCTGGCCCGCCACACCGCGGCCAGCAGTCGCTTGAGGGCGCGCTGGCGAGCCAGGCGTCGCGCGGCGCGGGCAACGGCCTCGTGTTGGGCCTTCCAGCTGCGCACGCGGCACAGCCGGCAGGGCAGGTGGACCATTCCGCCACAGCCGGGGCAGCGCCCTAACGGACCCAGCGGCTCATTTTCGGCCTGTGCGCGCCGCCCAACGCGCTTCGTAATCGGGTCGGCGGCCCGCGGCGATCGCCCCGACCGTGGCGCGGCTGATGCCCACCAGGGCGGCGATCTTGCGGTGCGAAAGCCCTCCCCGGGCCAGTAGTCGTTCGGCTTCTTTCACTTTCCCCAACGGCAGCATCGTGACGTCTCCAACACGCGGGTGATCGACAAAGGGGTGGTTTCGTATCGGCAAGGCGGGCGGGGCAGCCAACGTCGCGGCAGGCGGGGTGCCTTAGCAGGGCGACAGCGGGCGGCCAGCTCGCGGAAATCAATCGTCGAGGTCGTCCTCCTCGGGCCAGAAGTCGCCGTATTCGGGCTCGGCCTCTTCGGCGTCGGCAAACGGGTCGCCGTCCCAGCCGTCTTCGTCGGGAAACGGCCCCAAATCGTCCCAGTCGTCGTTGTTTTCGTTTTCCTTGGGTCCGTGCCGCAGCGACTCGACGGTTTGGACGCAACCGCTGGCGGCAGCGTTGGCTGGGTAGGTTCGCGTGGCGGACTTCATGTAGCACCTCGCAAGCAAAAAAGGGCCGGGCCATCGGGACCGCATTTGCTGAGCAGGCGAAGAGCGGCGGTCGCAATCGCCATTGGTGGCATCGTAAGACATAAAGTGGCCATATTTCAATCGTTATTTTGAACAAAATTTTGACCATTTATTTCCAGCCATGAATGGAAAGCCATGGCCTATGTCTTGGCCGAATGTGATGCGTGAGCCTGGACATAACCTTGCATATTTGTACAATGATGAAGATATTTTTATGGTCTAAATTATGTACTTAATCACAGGCCGATCATGACCCTCGAAGCCTACGACCCCGATCGCCTCGACGCCCTGTCCCTGCGGGTGCTGGATGTCTGCGGCCGGCTGCGCCACGTGGCTCGTGTCAGCCGCGAGGAAGAGCTGCCGCCGATTGCCCTGAATGACCGCAAGGCCTTGGAGGTGTTGGCCCGGCTCGAAGAGTGGGTCTACCGGGTCGAGGCGGAACTGCACCGCAGCGTGCAAAAGAACCACGGCCGACGAGCCCGCGAAATGCGGACGAAGCCCACGACCGCCTGACCGCCGCCAAGTCAGGCAGCGCGAGAATCCAACGTCTAACCACGCCGCCCATACTCGGTGCGAGCGCTTGTCAGAACCAGCGGGATTTGTCGACGACGTTGGCCAGGGGCTGGCCGGCGGTGAAGCGGCGGAGGTTTTCCAGCAGGACGCCCAGATGCCGGGGGGCAATGCGAGCCGCCTGGCCGGCGACATGCGGCGTGAGAATCACGTTGGGGAACTTCCACAGCGGATGGTCGGGCGGCAGCGGTTCGATCTCGAACACGTCCAAGCCCGCGCCGCCAATCTCGCCGGCTGCGATCGCCGCCACCAGGTCGTCGAGGTTGACGATCGCGCCACGGCCGACGTTGATCAATACGGCGCTGGATTTCATGGCTTGGAGTTGCCGGCGGCGAAACCACTGGTCGGTTTGGGGCGTGTGGGGTGCGGCGATGACCACGAAATCGCTCTGGCCGAGCAGCTCGTCAAGTTGCTCCGCCGGCCAGATCGCGGTCACGCCGTCCAACGGGCCGCGAACCAGCGGATCGACGGCCACGATGCGCATCTCGAAAGCCGAGGCCCGGCGGGCGATCTCGCGGCCGATCTGCCCCAGCCCGACGATGCCCAGCGTCAGGTCGCCCAGCACGCGATGGGCCCGATCGATGGCGTTGGTCACGCCGGGCCCGGCGGCAAAGCTGGCCCGCGCCTCTTCTCCGCCCACCGGCTCCCAGCGGGCAAGAGCCTGGTTGCGGATGTACGTGTTCAAATGGCGGGTAAAGGCCAGCATGACTCCCAGCACGTGCTCGGCAATGATGTCACCGTAAATGCCGCGCATGTTCGTGAGCAGGGCCGGATGCGCGACGAGCTCGGGGAACATGTAGTGCTCGAGACTGGCCGTGGGCGATTGGATCCATCGGAGCCGCCTGGCGGCCGCCAGCAGCGGCGGCGTGATCTTGCCGAAGAAGGCATCGGCATCGACGATCGCGGCCCGCGCCGCGGCTTCGTCGGCCGCGTTGACGACTTCGACTGCTCCGGCGGCGGCCGCGATGGCCTCGAGGCGTGCCGCTTGGACCAGTGGGTGAATGACGAGTTTCATGGTCGCGCCTGCCGTTGACCGCCTCGCACGGGAGATTCGCGGCTAATCGCCCCGCTTTTGCAAGCGCTCCTGCGAGACGAGCATGTAAATCGAATCGCCGGTGGCGACTTCCTTGCTCTCGGCGTCGACGACCGTGGCCGCCGTGTGAATGATCTGCCGACCGAGCCGGGTGACCTGGGCGTCGCAGACCACGCGGCCCGAGGAGACCGGCCGCAGGTACTTGACGCGCAGGTCGACGGAGACGATGCGGCCCCCCTGCGGTTTTGCCGCGAGGTAAAGCGGCGTCAGCAGGATCGAATGGGCGATCGAGGTGTCAATGAGCGATGCCAGAATGCCGCCGTGCATGATCCCGGCTGGCTGGCACAGGTCGCTGCGCCAGCCGACGCTCAGCCGCGCGTGGCCCGGCTCGACGTCGATCAATTCCAGCCCAATCAAGTTGAAGAACGGGAATTCGGCGAAAAACCGAAACAAGTCCCGCCGCTCGCGTTCGATGAGCTGCGGGTCGCTGTAGTCGATGTCAGGCATGATGGCGAAGATTTCCTGCGGCGGTGGCGTCGGATGGTAGCAGGTTAGCAGATCGACGCGGATTTGAAACCTCGCGCGCCGCTCAACGCTCTTATCCCAGTGGCACGGCATGGCGGGCGACATGATCGTCGAGCGACTTGTCCGGGCCGATGTAGTGGAACTGTTCGGCATACTCGAGGCCGTACTCACGGCCACGGCGGGCGGCGGCGCTGCGGAAACGCAGGTCGACGTAGGCGCGAATGGCCGAAGCTTCGTCACCTTCCAGCTCGGGCAGCTTCAGCTTCCTGGCGGCCAGCGCGCCGCGGAATTCGCGCACCATGTTGCCGACCATCGTGCGGTTGGCGCGAATGGCAGCCAGCTTCTTGTCGATCGCGCCCGACACGTCGACCACGCGGTTGACGGCCTGCGGCCCGCGGGCATAGTAGTACTTTTCGCTCACTTTGTGGGGCTTGAGGCCGGCGGCAAAATGTTCGGGGAAGTCAAGATGGCCGCCGGCCATCCAACAGGCCGCCTCGACGCATTGCGCCGTCACGTAGTGATCGGGGTTCTCCTCGTAGTGGCCCCAAGGGTCGTAGCTGAAAATCGTGTCGACCTGCAGCAGGCGAATCAAGAAGATCAGCCGGGCCCGCATTTCGACGCGCGAGTCGTCGTCCATGCGGTGGTTGCGATAGTCGAGATTGAAGACCTGCTTGACGCCGAGCTGTTTGGCCATGGCTTCGTTGTCGCGCTCGTTGGCGGCCACGGTCTGGCCGAGCGACAGGTCGAAGGAATCCTTCTCGTCGTTGCTCGTGCGAATCAGGTAGCCGGTGTAGCCCTCGTCGATCAGCTTGGCGATCGTGCCGCCGGCCAGGATCGAATGGTCGTCCGAGTGGGGCGCGACCGTGGCCAGCACCTTGCCCGCGTGCGGCTTGCCGGACGCGGCGCGTTCGATCACGACTTCCTTCGATCGCGTCAATTGGTCGATGCCCGTGGGCGGCTGGCCTTGTTGTTTGCCGGACTTGTCTGCCGCGGCGCCCAGCAGGGCGGCGCTGGCCAGGGTGTCTTCGAGGAATTGGCGTCGCTCCATGGTGGCGTGCTCCGGGTAGAATCGGGACTGGCTTAGGGGCCACAAGGCAGTTCGAATCATCACACGAACCCGACTCGCAAGCGAGGGCTTTTCCTACACGAACCCGACGCGCAAGCGAGGGAATCCTGCTTCGCGGCGCTGAACGCACAGCCCGCTCGCTTGCGCGTCGGGTTATTGGGGGGGAAGGCCGAGAATGGCCAACGAGTGCCAAGTCTCGGCGTGGAGTCCTTCTCCGAATCAATAAGGTACACTTCAAGACGTGGCGGGCCCCCGGGGTGGCCCGCGGCGATCGAAAGTCTGCCTGTGGGAGAACCGGACGATGATCGGAATGACCTTGAGCCTGCTGTTGCTGCTGGCCGGCGCCGACGCCCCCGCCAAGCCGGATCGGCCTTCGCAAGCGCGGCCCCCGGCACCGGCCAAATCGGCGGTCGCCAAATCAGCAGGTAGCACGACCAAAGGCGTCCTGCCGATCCAGAAATCCTGGCGGCGCGGATGGCAGCCGCTCATCGGGCCGACGCCGCAGTTCTTGCAGGGGCCCGCGGCACCGCAGGCCGCGCCGCCGGCGTTTGGCGCCAAGCTCGACTTGAATCACGCCATGCTCGAGCAGATCCAGCGACTGCCCGGCGTGGGCGTGGTGTGGGCGCCGAAGCTGTTGGCCGGCCGCCCGTACTACACGCTGGGCGACATCGCCCGCGACGGCATCCCCTTCAACGTCATCGACCAGATCAGCCCCTTGATCACGCTGGAGCCGTAAAGGCACTGCGCCCTGGGGCGGCCTGGTTTTCCTGCCGCCCGGCGTTCGACTAGAATGAAGGGACTCGACCGCTTACCACAAACCCGTCAGACAATCTCAGAACGAACCATGAGCGAATCGCAAAAAGCCGACGTCAACTACGAGCAACTGCCCGAAGGCATGGCGATGGACGAGACCGACATCAACCTGCGGCATCATTTCGCCCAGATGTCGGACGAGAAGCTGGCCGAATACAACCCGCGATGGACCGACGCGGAGCTGATGGCCTGGGAGGAGGACTTCCGCGACGACGGCATGCTGTTCCTCGTGTGCAGCGAGCGCGAGGTCGACGTCGAGGAATATCGCCGGGTGCTGGTGGAGCACATCCGCTTTCGGTTTGCCAACAAAGCTCGGCAGTAGTGCGGAAGCTTTGGATGGCATTCAACGCCGTCCGCTAGGCGCGGCACTGGCATCTTGCCAGTGCTTCGATCGTCAAACTTCCGCGCCGGCATCTTGCCAGTGTTGCGCTGCAACGGTCTGTGATGCCGCACTGGCAAGATGCCAGTGCCACCCTACGCAGTGCCACCCAACACAGTGCCACCCATCGCACCCGGGCAGCAGGCGGCTCAGTATTCGCAGCGCTCGCTGTGCACGTCGTACGTCTTGTGGCCCTTGATTGGCTGGCCGGGATCGTGGCAGAGCTGACACGACTCGGTCGCCGGCAAGTCGCGGTGCTTGTTGCTCGATCCCTTGTGTACGTCGTGGCAACTTAGACAGGTCACCTCCTCGCGGCCGAAGACCACCACGTCGCGCACATTGTCCAGCACGTGCCGGTCGGCCGGGTTGAGCTTGGCGTCGTCGGCCTTGTCGAAGTCGACCTGGAAGTCGCGGAACAGGTTGTCGCCGGCCACGAAGTTCGTCGGATAGGGCAAGCCGCTGGCCTTCGATTTGCCGAAGCGCACGTGGCACGACGCACAAATGCTCGTTACGGCGGCCGGCGAATCCTTGCGAGCCCTGGCCAACGGCATCAGCTTCGTGTCGCTGGCGTGGTCGGCCGTGGCGTCGCCGTGGCAGGCGAAACAATCGAGCGCCAGCGCCGAGTAAGCATGCGTCTGGGGATCGACGGCCGTGGTGTGGCAGCCCGCGCACCGCAGCGCGAACGCCCCGGCGTCCCAATGCGGGTTGTCGGTGTGTTCGAGCTTCGCGCGGCGGCCGCGGCCGAACGCTGCCACGACGCTCAGCAGGTCGCTCTTGCCGTAGGCTTTCGAGCGCTTGAGGAACCGCTGCGCGCGGGCGCCGCCCAGGATCAACTCGGTTTGGGCGGCCAGGGCCTTGGTGGCCGGATCGGCGGCCAGCGCCTTCATCGACGGCTCGGTGGCTTCGGCATCGCGGATGGTGCGGTTGTGTTCGTTCGTCTGCCAGGTGATGCCCACCTGGTGGCGGTGGCAGAACAGGCATTCGCCGCTGTCCATGTACTGGGGAACGTCCTGGCCGACATGGTCGCTGCCCCAGGCCGCCGGATCGAGTCGCTTGGCCGCGGCCGGCGCGGCCGCCAGCGGCGCCGGCGAGAGCATGTCGACAGCCAGCACCACGGCGAGTGCCGCGGCAAGGGCTGCCAGGGCCACGCTGGGCAGCAGGTCCAGGCATCGAAGGAAGCTACGCTGCTTCACGTTCGTTGACCCCGTCAACAGTCAGCGAGCCGTTCCCAGCGAATCCCCGGGCTCACGTCAGGGGCTCGCCACGAGATGCGGATCGCACGATGGTCTGCATGACAATAAAAGCGGCGCGAGCTTCCCGGTGGGAACGTCTCGCGCCGCTTCGAAGCGTTACGTTACACGTTGACGTCGTTGCGAACCCAGCCGTAGGCGGCGTTTTCGCGGTGCGCGCCGATCTCGTTGTAGGCGGTCTTCAAGGCCGACAGCTTGTCCTTGCCGATGCTCTTGCGCTTTTCCGCCGGGTCGATCTTGTAGATCTTGGCGGCGTTCAAGCCAAAGATCTTGGCCTTGTCTTCCTTGGTCAACTTCTTGTAGCCGAACTTCTCGCACAGCTCGTCGGAGATCTGGAACCGCTTGAAGGCGTCGATCGCCCATTGCGGCGAGCCCCACCACAGGCAGTCGGTGCCCCAGATCACGTGGTCGACGCCGTAGGTCTTGATGTTCTTGCCGATCAGGTGCTGGCACATTTCCGGGTTGTAGACGGCCAGCGTGCCGAACGACGAACCGATTTCCGGGTAGACGTTATTGATCTTGGGATTGCGCTCCTTGATCTTCATCAGCACGTCGTGCCAGGCGAAGTCGCCCGTCGAGGGATCGTACTTGCTGGCGAACTCCGGCTCGGTGGGGGCGTGCTGCATGGCCGAGTGGTAGATGATGAACGTCAGTTCGGGATGGTCGAGGGCCGCCTTTTCGACGTCCTTTGGATTGGCCAGGTGGCCCAGCGTTTTCGACTGGGCCGAAAAGCCCTTGTGCACGCTGAACGTCTTCATGCCCAGCTTCTTCGAATACTCGTAGAACGGGTAAGTGATCTTCTCGTCGTCGAGCTGGAAGCCGCCGCCGCTGCGGCCCGGATCGAAGTGGCAATACCACTTCCAACTGTCGATCTTGTAGAGGTTCATCTCGCGATCCATCTGCTCGAACAGCGCCTTCTTGTCCTGGGTGTTGGTCTTCATGTCCCAGTAGTGATTGGGCGCGCAGTTCCCCTGGCACAAGGCCCGCACGCTTCCGGCCATGTCGTTGATATCGCCTTTGCGCTGCGACATCAGCCAACTGGGCAGCACGCCGCCCTGACGCTTGGGCCCTTCGAGCGGTTTGCCTTCCTTGTCGAATTGCAGTTCGCGCCCGGCACTCCGGAGATCACCAGCATCGCCGTCTCGCTGTCGAAGTACATCTCCTTGACGAAGTTGGGGAACGAGTAGGCTTCGGGCGTGTTTTCGAGCTTGAAGCCCATGTTCTTGACGAATTCCATGTTGCGGAATCCGATCGGCACGCCGTTGGTGAAGTGAGACTGCACGTCCATGACGAAGTACTCGCCTTTGGGATAGCGGTCTTCGTAGGCGCCGGGCTCGAGGGTTTCGGCTTCCTCAACGGCCCAGGCCGAGCGGCTGCCGAAAACCAGGTTGTTGGCCAGAAAGCAAGTGGCCATGCCCATGCTGCTGGCCAGAAAGGCGCGGCGTCCATGCCGAGTTTCTTGGCCTTTTCCTCGGACATGACGTTGATCAGGTATTCGACCTGTCTCTGTTCCTTGGTCTGGGGACGCGGAATGAACTCCTCGTTGGAGACGACTTGCGTCGGCATGGCCGACTCAAACCCCTTTTTCCGGTCGCGCACCCATTTTGGAATCCACATGGAAGATTACTCCTGAGATTTGGAATGCCGTTGGATGTTTTGGTCGTGAGGCCGCGCGACTGGGCATGAGCACGACTGGAAAATCGGCGTCGCCCGACCGCATTGGCCGACGGAAAGATCGTGACTGAGAACGCCCTGGCCTGGTTTCGCTTTCGATCGAGCTGGCGAAATCGGTTCGAGTGAACCGGACAAACCACGCTTGACGAGGGCTGGGGGACCTCTCCGATAGGGATCATTATGACAGCCGCCGAAATCGAAGTAAACCAACTATCCTCGATTTCCCGGGAGCGCAAAACGTGCATTTTTTCGGGTGTTGGCCAGCCGCGTCGTACAAGCTTGCCCCCGGCAGACCCCCGGGGCTTGCCGCGGTTGGATGCGCGAAGCCGCAGCGGTGCGGGTTGGGTGCAAGAACGCCACTGAGCGGCCCGTGCTCAGTGGCGTTCGGCGAAGCTTCGCGTTTTGGCTCGCGTCCCGCAGGCGCAAGACTACGACGAGATCCCTTCCTTGGCCGCGTCGGTGGCATCGGTCGGCGCGGGCTGGGCCCCGCCGGACGGCTGGGCGCCACGGTTCTTCTCGGCCTCCTTGGCCGCTTCGGCCGCCGCCGCCGGAACGGGGGGCGCCTCGGGCCACTTGGCCGCAAAGACCGCGCGAATCTTGAACGCTCCCAGGTCCTTGGGTGCCACCGTCAGCGTGCGGTCGAGTTCCTTGACGGCGTTCTTCGGGTAGCCGAGGTAGCCGAATTGGAATCCCAACAAAAAGTGCAACGCCGGCGAATCGGGCTTGGCGTCGCGCGCCTTCTCCAGCGCCTTGAGCTGGTTGGTGTAGTCTTGAACGTTGCCGTACAACTGCGAGTAGTTCGTAACCACTACGCCCCACTTGTCCTCCGGCAGCATCGACATGGCGGCTTGCGTGGCGCCGGCCGCGTCATCGTACTGGCCCAGTTGGAACAAGGTTTGGGCCATCAGCATCATGATGCCGCCGTTTTTGGGATCGTCGACCAGCGCATGCTGCCAGTCGCGCATGGCGGCCTGGTACTTGCCGGCCTTGAAATCGGCTTCACCCTGATCGGCAAAGGCGCTGTCCCCTTCGGCGGCGACAGTCTGGTCGGTGGGCGCCGCGGCCAGATACGTGCCGTAGCCTCCGTAGCCCGGATTCCCGCCGTAGCCGTAATAGCCATAGCCGTAAGCCGGATAGCCGTATCCGTATCCATAACCGCCGTAGCCGAGGCCGTAATAGGGCCAGCCGAACAGTCCGAATCCACCCAGTCCGAACCAGGGCCAGAAGAAGAAGCCGCCGTTGCCGCCGTGATGGTTCCAGTTATTGCCGCCGTTCCAGTTGCCGTTGTGCGTCCAATGATTGAGATTGTGCGGGCCGGCGATTTGATTGGTGCGGACGAACGAGTTGTTGTTGATCGCGTGGTGCATGTTCGCGCCGCCGGTGTTGAGCCGATTCACCTGGTGCTGCATGCCGCCGGCCGTGCCCTTGGAAAAGTTGTTGTGCAGGAAGGAATTGGCCTGGTGCGTCGTGCCCGATTGCATGCCGCGCATGCCGGAGTGCATGGCGCCACCGGAAAAGTTACCACCCGAAAAGTTACCACCGGAAAAGTTTCCGCCGGAGCGCGTCATTCCCCCACCGGAAAAACTGTGACTCATGCCGCCCATGTGGCCGCCGCCCATGCCGCCCATGTGGCCGCCGCCCATGCCGCCCATGTGGCCGCCGCCGCCGTGACCGCCGCCTCCGCCATGGCCGAACGCCAGCGTGGCGGAAAGCGCAACGGTCGCCATCGCTGTCCAAGCGAGCCAGGATTTTGCACGCATGGGGAATCTCCCTTTGATTGGGAACCGAGGTTGTGTTCGCAACTCAATCATAGCCGTGTTTTGCGGCCGGTGTCGAGAAACTCGCCCGTGGAAACCCGATCAACAGCCGATCGCTCGCCTACGGTAACAGGCGGGAAAACATTGCCGGTAGCCACCACCCGCTGGAGCATGCCGCCGCGGGTGGCGCCAGCAGCCGGACGCCTCCACCAGGCCAGCCGCTCGTGGCCCACCGGCCCAGCTCCCAAGGGGCGATTGGGGTGATTGAGCGTGCGCGGGCGTAATGGTTATGCTTGATGTCGTGAAAGCTGGGTGCTGCCAGGGCTTTCCGCGTTGACTCGCCGACAGGCGAGCTTTAGAATTCGCCGCCCCTGTTTTCCCGCTTCGGCACTCGGCCGTCCTTGCGCCGTTTTGCGCTTGCGTCAGGTGAGATTCTCCGCGATGTCCTACGCGACTGCCGATCTTCGATGCCCTCCTGCTCGGCGGCTGTCGGGCGGGGCCTTTCCCTGGTTGCTATCGACCACCGTACACTTGCTGCTGTTCATCGGACTTTTGGCCGCGCTCAATTGGGGGCACCGCCTGGGCGCGCCGTTTGGCTCCGGACGCGGCGTACAGATTCTGCTGGGCTCCGACCAGGCGCGCGACGAAGCCGCCGGGCTCGACGAGATCGACCTGGCACCCTACCTGGGCGGCGGCGTGCCGATCGACGAGCCCGCCGCGCCGCCAGAGCCGCTCGAGGCGTCGACACCCCCGGGCGGCAACTCACCGCCCATCGAGTCGCCCCTGGCCGAAAAGCCGAAGATCGCGCTGGCCAGCACCCAACGCGCCACCGCCGAGGACCGCGGCCAGGGCAACGGGCAGGGCACTGGCACCGGCTCATCCGATGCCGCCCCGGCGGCCGCAGCCAAGTCGCCGGCCAGCGCGCGAGGGCCGATCGGCGGCGGATATGCCCGCACCGGCATTTTCGTGCGCTGGGCGAGGGCCGCAAGTTCGCCTACGTCTTCGATCGCTCGGGCAGCATGGACGGCCATGCCGGCGCGCCGTTGAGCGCGGCCAAGCGCGAGTTGATCGCAAGCTTGAACGATCTCGGCCAGACGCAGCAGTTTCAGATCATCTTCTACAACGAACAGCCGCGCATCTTCAATCCCAGCGGCATCAGCGGGCGGCTGGTGTTCGGCACCGATCAGAACAAGTACCTGGCCCAGAAGTTCGTGGGCAGCATCACGGCCTTCGGCAACACGCGTCACGAGGAAGCGCTGGCCCTCGCGCTGCGGATGTCGCCCGACGTGGTGTTCTTCTTGACCGACGCCGACGAGCCGAGGATGACCGCCGCGGAGCTGGCCCGCATCGCGCGGCTCAATCCGGGCGCGACGATCAACACCATCGAGTTCGGTTACGGCACGCCGCTCGATCGCGACAATTTCCTGGTCAAGCTCGCCCAGCAGAACGGCGGCACGCACGTCTACGTCGACGTTTCCAAGCTGCCGGCCGCGCGGCGATAATCCCGAAGTGTCGCAGCGCCGACGGAGTCGACCGTGGCGGCGAGCCCCGGGCGTGAGCCGCGTGAGCCCGGGGATCGGTGAGTTCTGCGCCGGTGGCGCGGCCACGAATCCCCGAGCTCACGGTCGGAGCTGGCCGAATGGCTGACGCTCGGGAGCTCGCCAACGTCACGGCAATTACCACGGTCCGCGGATGTAGTACGTGCCGAACTGGCGGGTGTCGCTCGGCCATCCGGCCCGCGGCAGGAAGCCGTACGGCGCGTACGGCGACCAGTACGATCCGGGCCAGGGGCGCTGGAACTGGTGATCGATGCGCGTCATCCGCGAGGCCACTGAACCCCAACTATAGTCGGTGGTCAACTCGGCCGTCGGCGGCACGACCAGCGCCAGCGGCTGGCCATAAGAGACGTTGTAATAGCGGCCGTGCCAGGGGCGCAGGGCCGCCCGCCAGCGAGCGCTGTGGCCGTGGTGCGTTTCGTCAAACGCGTGAACGCGTGCCGAGGCGGTCAGGGCCGCCACGGTCAGGCCGAAAGCCAGCCAGTTTCTGATTTTCATGCAATCGATCCTCGTGAAATGAAAGCTCCTTCGCGCGCACGGCGAGCGTCAGCGAGTTGCGCCGACCATGCTTTGACGACCCGAGCAGAATCAACCCGAAACAATTCTCAGCGCGGCGATGCACTGGCAGAACCGGTGGCACACGAAGCGCCAGTGGCACGCAAAGCGCACGCGACGGGCGGATCCCACCGCTTCGCGCACCAGCTTACTTGTGGAAGATCTTCGACAGCGCGCAACCCAGCGGCGTCGAGGTGTAGCAGACGTGCGACGTGGTGAAGCCGCCGTCGCGGTAATACTTGTAGTACGCCCGCTTGTGGTGATAGAGGAACTCGTGCGGCATCAGTGGCGGATAGGTGTTCCAGGTGTGGCCGACCAAGGGGGGCGTCGGCAGCGGCGACACGTACAACTGGGCCGGAGCCCCGGCGCCATACTTCGTCGGACCCTGGTAGTAGTTGTAGAAGATGTCGGGGTGGGCCGCTTGGGCCGGCGAGCCGGTCAGCGCGACCAGCAAAGCGAACGTCCCAGCCGCGACCAGCGCGCGCAAGGTGTGGCGGACCATGGTCGGATTCCTTCGTGCGGGAATGAATAGGGCGTGAGAAGTGAAAGGAATGGTCCCAAGCCGAACGCGGGCCGCGGACGGGTCGACGCTCAACTGCTAGCGTCGCGTGCGGGGTGGGCTGTGTGGCGTGATCAAAAGCTGAGGTGTGTGGAAGCGGCTGGCTGTTTGGCCTCGCTCTCCAGAAACCTTTTCGGCTGGCGGGGGCCTTGCGGCTGAGTCTTTATGTGCCGAATATGCGGACTATGCCCGATTTGCGGCCGGCGCCAGGGGTGAAATCGGCTTCTCCAGACGCCTATAATCGTTATACTCGGCACGATCGGAACCTTTCCGCCGAACGTGCCTGCCAGGATGGCCAGTTGATGGATGCTTCACGCACGCGGCCTTCCACATTCCTCCCGGCCCCCGGCAGACTTTACCCAGCTTCCACAGCTTCAGCGTTGATTCTCTGATGTCCAAGACCCTTCGCAAGAAACGGCCGGCGGACGCCAAACGGCCGCAATCCACGGACGAAGAATCCGTTGAAACCCCCGATCCGCAGCCGGCGGACGCCGCCACCAACGGCCACGCTCCCGGCCGCCGTCGCCGGGCCACGGCCCAGTCGATGGCCGCCAGCCAGCGCGATATCTCGGTCAGCGAGTTTTTCGCCAAGAACCGCCACTTGCTGGGATTCGACAACCCGCGCAAGGCCCTGCTGACCACGATCAAGGAGGCGGTCGACAACTCGCTCGACGCCTGCGAAGAGGCCGGCATCGTGCCGGAAGTCTGGGTCCACGTCCAGCAGACCGGGGCCAACCGCTACAAGGTCGGCGTCCAGGACAACGGCCCCGGCATCCTCAAGAAGCAGATCCCGCTGATCTTCGGCAAGCTGCTCTACGGCTCGAAGTTCCACCGCCTGCGGATGAGCCGCGGGCAGCAGGGCATCGGCATCAGCGCGGCCGGCATGTACGGCGTGCTGACCACCGGCAAGCCGGTGAAGATCGTGTCCAAGATTTCACCCCGCAAGCCGGCCCATTACTACGAGATCAAGATCGACACCAAGAAGCAACCTGCCCGAGATTCTCAACGGCCGCGGCGAAGGCGAGGACATTCCGCCCGGCGAGGCCGGCACGAAGCACATCGAGAAGCACGGCATCGAGTGGATCGAGCTCGACCACGGCACGCGCGTGACGATCGAGCTCGAGGGGCGTTTCATCCGCGGCCGCGGCAGCGTCGACGAATATCTCGAGCAGACGGCGATCGCCAACCCGCACGTCACGCTGCACTACCAGGATCCCGGAGTGCAAGGAACAGCCCGACGCCCGCGTGTACGAGCGCTCGACGACCGAGCTGCCGCGCGAGCCCAAGGAAATCAAGCCGCATCCCTACGGCATCGAGCTGGGCATGCTGATCGCGATGCTGGGCGATGCCCGCACGATGACGCTGTCGCAGTTTCTCACTTCGTCGTTCAGCCGCGTCAGCCCGGCCGTGGCCAGCCGGATTTGCCAGACCGCGGGCTTAGGCACGCGGACCAGCACCTCGAAAATCCATCGCGGCGAGGCCGACAAGCTGTTCCACGCCATCATGCAGACCAAGATCAGCGCGCCGTCGACCGATTGCATCTCGCCGATCGGCGAACCGCTGCTGCTTAAGGGCTTGCACCACGTCGTGCCCGGCGAGTTCTACGTGGCCAGCACAAGGCCGCCGGCCGTCTATCGCGGCAACCCGTTCCAGATCGAAGTGGCGCTGGCCTATGGCGGCATCTCGTCGGCCAACAAGGTGCCGATCGAAGTGCTGCGCGAGCTGCTGGCCGAAAGCGACGCCCGCACGCTGCGGCAATTCTTGTCGAACACGTTTTACGGTCTGGGCAGTGACGCGGCGGACCAGATCATCAAGGAGGCCGGCCTGGGCCCGCGCACTTCGCCCGGCAAACTAAAAGCTTCCGAGATCGGCAAGCTGCACGAGGCGATGCGCAGCGTGAACCTCGAAGCTGGCCAGACGATGAACGTGATGCGCTACGCCAACCGCGTGCCGCTGCAGTTTCAGCACGCCGCCTGCGCCATCACGCAGACCGTGATGGGCACGAACTGGCGGGCCTACGGCCTGACGCAGTCGCGGGGCCAATTGCCCAGCGGCCCGGTGACGATCATGGTGCACATGGCCAGCGTGTGGGTCCCCTTTACCAGCGAATCGAAGGAGGCCATTGCCAGCTATCCGGAAATCCAAAAGGAGCTGCGGCTGGCGCTGCAATCGGTGGGTCGCAAGCTGGGCATGTACCTGCGCCGCCGCTTGAAGGTCAAGCAGGAAGGCGAGCGGCGCAACGTCTTCCTGCGCTATCTGGGCGAAGTGGCCACGGCGGTCAGCGGCATCAATCGCGCGGATCGCAAGAAACTCTACGAGCAATTGCTGGCCGTAGCCAAGCGAAAGACCGCGCAAGCCGACATGAAGCTCAACGAGCAGGGCCGCTACGTCGACAGCCAGCCCGAGGACCTGGGCGACAACGTGCTGATCGTCGAGCCGGCAGCCGATTTCGCCACGCGCAGCCTGGAACAAAAGAATGGCCAAAAAACCTCGTAAGCAATCGGTCAGGGCGGCCAACGGCAGCGCGACGAAGGTGGCGCTGTCGGACCGTGACAAGAAGACGCTCAAGGACCTGGTGGGCCTGGCCGACCGCATCGTCGACGACGCCCAGCGGAAGCGCGATCCGTATCTCGACATTCCGACCCGCGCGCTGTCGAACGTGCGCTACAACCGCTCGAAGCGGCGGATCGAGATGGGCTCGAACAAGAACCGCCGCCAACTGTTCAACCTGTCGCAGGCCAAGAGCTACATGCAGACGGTGCTCGTCGCCAGCGGCTGCAAACAGTTGATCGACCAGGGCAAGACGACCAGCATCCGGGGATTGTTCTACCTGCTCAAGCACACGATCGAAGGCACGCGCGAGGAGACGTTCGACGAACAGTCCGAGTGCGACCCGGTGATCGAAGACGTCGAGGTCGGCCTGAACAGCCTCCGCGAGGAGCTGCACGTCTACGCTTCGAACCGCGGCAACCTGGTCGGTCCGCTGACGCTGGTCGACAGCGGCGACGAAATCGACTGTTCGCGGATGGGCTCGGCCGGCTACAGCATTCCCTCGATCGTCGAGCCCGACGTCATCGACTTCAAAAAGTGCGCCGCGAAATTCATCCTGCACGTCGAAAAAGACACGGTCTGGCGGCGCTTCAACGAAGACAAGTTCTGGCAGAAGCATAATTGCATTCTGACGCACGGCGGCGGTCAGCCGCCCCGCGGCGTGCGGCGCATGCTCAATCGCCTGCACAACGAGCTGAAGCTGCCGATCTACTGCCTGTTGGATAACGACCCTTGGGGGTACTACATCTACAGCGTCATCAAGCAAGGCTCGATCAACCTGGCCTACGAGAGCGACGCGGATGGCGATTCCCGATGCCAAGTTCCTCGGACTGCGTTCCCGCGATTATGCGCGCTGCGACCTGTCGCCAAGCGTGAAGATCAATCTCAACGACCAGGACATCAAGCGGGCCAAGCAGATCGCCGCCTATCCCTGGTTTTCCGGCAAAAAGGCGTGGCAAAAAGAAATCGAGCAGATGCTGGCCAACGGCTTCAAGCTGGAAGTCGAGGCGCTGATCTCCAAGGACATCAGCTACGTCACCGAAACCTACACGCCGGAGCGGCTTCGCGAAGGCGATTGGCTCGACTGAGCCTCAATGCCGCGATGCATGGCGTTCTCACACCAGGATTCCGTTGACCACATCGCCATGCACGTCGGTCAAGCGGTGATGCCGGCCCTGAAACTTGAACGTCAGCCGGGTATGGTCGATGCCCAGCAGGTGCAGGATCGTGGCGTGCAAGTCGTGCACGTGAACGCGGTCGCTGGTGATGTTGTACGAATAGTCGTCGGTCTGGCCGTAGGTCGTGCCCGGCTTGATGCCGCCGCCGGCCATCCACACGGTGAAACAGCGCGGATGGTGGTCGCGGCCATAATCGTCAGTTGACATCTTGCCCTGGCAGTAGACCGTGCGGCCGAATTCGCCGCCCCACACCACCAGCGTGTCGTCGAGCAGCCCCCGCTCGCGCAGATCGGCCACCAGCGCCGCAGCCGGTTGGTCGGTGTCGCGCGCACTGCAGCGCGATTTGCTTCGGCAGATGAACGTGCTGGTCCCAGCCGCGATGGAACAACTGCACGAAGCGCACGCCCCGCTCGCACAGCCGCCGGGCCAGCAGGCAGTTCGAGGCAAACGTGCCACGGGTGCGCGACTCGGGCCCGTACATCTCGAACGTGCGGGCCGGCTCGTCGCTCAGGTCCATCAGCTCGGGCACGGAGGTTTGCATGCGATAAGCCAGCTCGTACTGCGCGATCCGCGTAGCGATTTCCGGATCGCCCTGCTGGCGGAGCTTCAACTGGTTGAGCGCTTCGAGATCGTCGAGCATGCGGCGACGGGTCGCGTCGTCGATGCCCGGCGGGTTGGAAAGATAGAGCACCGGGTCGCCGATGGCCCGCAGCTTGACGCCCTGGTATTTCGAAGGGAGAAAACCGCTTCCCCATAAGCGATCGTAGAGCGGCTGGTCGCCCGGATTGCCCGTGCCTTGCGAGATCATCGCCACGAAGGCGGGCAGGTCGCGGTTTTCGCTCCCCAGGCCATAGGCCAGCCACGCGCCGATGCTGGGCCGGCCGGCCAACTGGGCGCCGGTCTGAAAAAAAGTGACCGCCGGGTCGTGGTTGATCGCCTCGGTGTGCATCGACTTGATGAAGCACAGCTCGTCGGCCACGCGGGCCGTGTGCGGCAGCAGCTCGCTGAGCCAGGCGCCGCTTTGACCGTGCTGGGCGAAGCGAAACTTCGAAGCCGCGATCGGAAAACTCGTCTGCCGCGAGGTCATTCCGGTCAGCCGCTGCCCGCGGCGCACCGAGTCGGGCAGCTCGGTCCCCTGGTATTCGGTCAATTTGGGCTTGTAATCGAACAAATCGACCTGCGACGGAGCGCCCGACTGGAACAGGTAGATCACCCGCTTCGCCTTGGGCGCGAAGTGGGGCAGGTCCGCCAGCCCGCCCAGCGCATCGGCCGCGCCGGCCGCCCGCGCGTCGTCGCCGACCAGCGTGGCCAGCGCCGCCAGGCCCAGGCACGAGGCCGAGCGCGACAGAAAACTTCGCCGCGAGGCAAACAACATGCTTTCGACGCGTGGATCCATGGCATGTTCCCTTGCGCAGGGCGCTATTCCTTGGTAACCATTTCGTCGAGGTTCAAGATCACGTTGACCACGGTCGTGTAGGCCGCCAACTCGGCCGCGCCAAGTTGCGGGTCGCGCGGGCGCTTCGCCAACGTTGAGCAGTTGCTCAATCGCCGAGGGCTGAGCGCGGAAATGAGCTAGCCCGCGCTCGAAGCCGGTGGTGAGCACGCGCAGCTCGTCGGCAGTCGGGGCTCGGCCCATGGCCAGGCGGAAAGCCCGATCGATGCGCTCCTGCGGCGACGAGCCGCCTTCGGTCATGGCCCGTTGGGCCAGCACGCGCGCGGCTTCGACGAACGTGACTTCGTTCAACAGCGTCAGGGCTTGCAGTGGCGTGTTGGTGCGCGTCAGCCGCACGCAGCAGGCCTCGCGCGGCGAGGCGTCGAAGGCGACCATCGTGGGCGGCGCGATCGTCCGCTTCCAGAAGGTGTACAAGCTGCGGCGATACAGCCCCGCGCCGTGATCTTGCACCGCGTCGGCGCCGCCAGTGAGCTCTTTCCACAATCCCGGCGGCTGGTATGGCCGCACGCTCGGCCCGCCGAGCCGCTCGACCAGCAGCCCGCTGGCGGCCAGTGCCTGATCGCGAATCACCTCGGCCGGCAGGCGATAGCGCGGTCCACGGGCCAGCAAGCGGTTTTCCGGGTCGCGCTCCATCCGCTCCGGAGCGACCTGCGAGGCCTGTCGATAGGTGGCGCTGGTGACGATCAGCCGCTGCATGGCTTTCATGTCCCAGCCGCACTCGACGAACTCGCTGGCCAGCCAGTCGAGCAGGTCGGGGTGGCTTGGCGGTTCGCCCTGGGAGCCGAAGTCGTACGGAGTGCGCACCAGGCCCGCGCCAAAATACGATTGCCAGAAGCGATTGACCGCCACCCGCGCCGCGAGCGGATTGGCCGGATCGACCAGCCAGCGGGCCAGCGCCAGGCGATCGGGCGGGCCCGACGAAACGAGCCGGTTCAGGCTGGCCGGCACGCCGGGCTCGACACGCTCGGTCGGCTTGTCGTACTGCCCACGCGCCAGCACGAAGGTCGGCCGCGGCGTGGGCATCTCCTGCATCACCATCGTGGTGGGAAAGTCTTCCTCGAATTGCTGCTTCTCGTGGCGCAAAGCCACGATGTGCCGCCGCGCCTGGCGCACCGCGTCGGGCGCGTGGCGCTCGACGTAGGCCGCCCGCAATTTGGCGGCTTGCCTGGCGGTGCGCTGCGGCGGTTCGAGCACCGCGATGGCCGCGATCGTGTCGTGCGTCGCCAGCAGCGAGATGGTTTCGGCGTCGAGCGCGGCGTTGTAGATCCGCACGTCGTCGATCAGCCCGGCGAACCGCGGGCCGTTGCCGCCCCCGCCGATACGCAGCGGTTCGGCTGAAGTGAACGACTGATTCAACTCGTCGAGCAGAACGTGGATCTTCTGCGGCTGGCCATCGACATAGATTCGCACGCCGGCGGCGACGCGCGAGCCGTCGTAGCTGACCGCCACGTGCTGCCAACGGCCCGCGGCCAGCGGCTCCTCGGTTTCGACGCGCAGGGCATCGTCGAGCCAGCGCTTGACGAAATTGGCCTGCAGCTTGCCGCCGGCCAGTTGCAGGCTATAGCCCTCGGCGTTGGAGTCGGCGACCATCCGCGACAGCACCGTGCCGGCGTCGCGCGGGGCGAATCCAGGCGGCCAGCGTGAACTTGTCGTTGTAGCCGAATCTGCCGGCATCCGGGTTGTTGAGGCTGGCCGAGCCGTCCAGCTCGATCGCCTCGCCGACGATGCCGCCGAGGAAAGCAAGCTCGCCCGAAGGATCGCGCGCAGCGCAGGCACCTTTTCTGCCGGCTTCGCGTCGAGGGGAAAATGAGCCGCCAGCGATTCACTCGGTGCCCAGTCGGGCTCGTCGGCGGCGGCCGGCGTTTTGCACCAGGCGATTTCGCCGGCGGCCAGCTCGCCCTCCAGCCGGGCCGAGGCCCGTTCGGCTTCGGCCAGCCGCCGCTCGATCGCGGCCAGTGCTTGCTGCTGGTCCCGCGTGGGCGCCTTGATCATCGGCGGCGAATTGCCGACCTTCACGGCCCGCCCTTTTTCGGGCACGTTGTTGAAAAAGGCGAAGAACTGGTAGAACTCGCGCTGCGAAACGGGATCGAACTTGTGATCGTGGCAGCGGGCGCAGGCCATCGTCAGCCCCAGCCACACGGTGGCGGTCGTGTCGATGCGGTCGACGACATACTCGACGGCGTACTCCTCGGGAATGATGCCGCCCTCGGCGTTGGCGCGATGATTGCGATTGAAGCCGGTGGCGATCTGCTGGTCGAGCGTCGCGCGGGGCAACAGGTCGCCGGCCAACTGCTCGATCGTGAACTGATCGAACGGCAGGTTGCGGTTGTAGGCTTCGATCACCCAGTCGCGCCACCGCCACATCGTGCGGGCCCCGTCGTCCTGGTAGCCGCTGGTGTCGGCATAGCGGGCCGCGTCGAGCCAGCGGGCCGCCATGCGCTCGCCGTAGCGGGGCGATGCCAGCAGCCGATCGACCAGCCGCTCGTAGGCGTCGGGCGATTCGTCGGCCACGAAAGCATCGACTTCCTCAGGCGTCGGCGGCAAGCCGATCAGATCGAGCGCGACGCGGCGGATGAGCGTCGCGCGGTCGGCCTCTGGCGAATGGGTCAGCCCTTCGGCTTCGAGACGCGCCAGCACGAAGGCGTCGATCGGGTTGCGAACCCAGCCGGCCAGATGCGCCTTCGGCGGACGCGGCCGCTCGGGCGAAATGAAGGCCCAGTGCCGCTGCCACTTGGCACCCTCGTCGATCCACCGCGTCAGGCGGCTCGATCTGTGCCGCGTTAAGCTGTTTGCCCGAAGTCGGCGGCGGCATGCGCACGTCGGGGTCGTCGCTAGTGATACGGCGGATGAGATCGCTTTGACTGGACTGGCCCGCGACAATCGGCCGAATGCCGTCGACGTCGCGCTTGGCGCTCGCCTCGACGTCGAGCCGCAGGTCCGCCTTCCGCTGCGCCGAGTCAGGCCCATGGCACTGAAAACAATTGTCCGAGAGGATCGGTCGGATGTCGCGATTGAACCGCAGCTCGTCCGCGCCGGCGGCGCGTAGGTCGACGGCACCAACCAGCAGCGCCCAGCAGGTCAGGGCGCCGAATCCGGTCAGTGCATGGCAGGCGGGATGGCACATGGCTTTGCGGGACTCCGCTCACGCCGGCGGGCGAAACACGTTGAAAGGCTACGAGCGATTATCGACCCCTCGCGGCGGCGGGGCAAGGACCGAATGCGTGCCCTGGACGCCAAGGGGCGAAGACGCATCCGGTCCTCGAAAAAGGGGCTGGCTCAGCTCTCTGCTCAACCATCTTCGTCGTCCGCGAGGGCGTTCTCCGTCAAAAGCCTCTCGGTGAATTGAAACGGGACGCCGGCTTTCAGCGCCAAGATGATAGCGTCACTTGGCCGCATGTCCAACCTGACGAGGTCGTTGCCGCGAAGTACGCGCAACTCCGCGAAGTACGTATGTTCACGTCGATCGTACACGCACGCCGCGCGGACGTTTGCGCCCAATGCTGCCAACGACTCCAGCCAGGCGTCATGTGTTAGCGGGCGGGGACTCTGAGACCCTTTCAACGTATGATCGATCGTTGTCGCCTCGAAAATCCCGACCAACATGCCCACGCGACGGCACCCGTCCATCTCTCGAAAGACCACATACTGCTGATCGGAGACTTCGGTAATGACCACCGTGTCGACCGCCACGGAAATTACACGCGCCGCCTCCTCGTCGCTGCCTGTGAAATCGCGGCCGCCGGGCTTGGTCTCCGGTAGGATCTCCTCCTTTGCACACTCCGAGCACAGGTGTATCATTGACTGGACCTCGCCGCCCGTCACTCGGGTGATGTGAAATTCTTGTTGCCGTGCGCATCGTTCGCATTTCGCCCGTGCCGGCGCAGGGGTGGAGGAAGCGCGCGGCCCGGTAGTGCCTTCCTAAACCAATTGGCGATTCTTTGGAGCATGCGAGCCGGCGTCAGCCGCGGATGGAAGTGAGCGCGCGAATGGCTCTGGAGCAAAGCCCGAATCGGCGCGCCTCTGGATCGTGACCGTCGCTCATAGGGGCATTATAACCCTGGAGCTGCGGTGACGGCGCACGAACGAAGGCACGCTTTCAGCACGCGTGCCGCCGCTGCCGGCAGATCAGCAGCTCGCCTATCGCGCTTCGCGGGCGGCCTGGCGGACGGCTTTGTCTTTCGCTTCGAAGACGAGCACTTTCTTCGGGCGGCCGCCGGTGCCGGGGTCGGGGAACATTTGCACCTGGCGATAGTGGGGTTCGACTTCCGTCAGCCACTCGGGCTTATAGCCGTGGGCGCCGACGTGCAGCACCACGTAATCGTAGCGGGCCGGCGTCGGCGCCAGCCGCAAGGCGTCGGCCAGGCAGCCGGCACTATGGTCGAGCATGGTCACCGGCAAGCGGCCATAGAACCCTGTGTACGGCGAATTAGAGACAATGCCTTCGCCCGGCGCGGCATGGGCCTCGACCCAGTGCGTGGCGTCGATCACGGGGATGAACTCGCGGCAGAAGGGGCGCAGCGTGTACGGCAACACCATCGCCGCGCAGACCGCGGCAACGACCCATTGCCGGTAGTCGGCCGTCCAACGGATGAACCCCGGCAGGTGGTCGGCCAGGTAGATGATACCCAGGCCCGTCACCGGCATGCCCAGTGCCACCAGCGGCAACACGTGGCGGTGAGCGATATAGCCCGAGAGGACGAACACGCCCAACAGCGCGGCGATGTGCACCGCGCCCTGCGCGACCACGAAGCCAATCGAGAACCACTCGGGCTTGCGCCGAAGCAACTCCAGATGGCCGAGCAGGTAGAACGGAATGAACACGAACTTGAAACCTTGTAAGATGCTGCCGAAGAGGGTGGCGATTCCCTTGCGGAGCACGCGCACGACCAGCCGCAGCGAATAGCGGCGCTCGAGGCCAGCTTCGGCGGCGACCGTCGGCGCGACCGATGCTGCCGGGGCAGCCACGACAATCGGCGCCGCGGCCGTCGATGGCCCATCGGCCTCTTGCGGCGCCGTGGCGGTAGGCTCGGCTGCCTGCGGGCTGTCGACAACAGGCGGCGAGGGCGCCTGCGCCGGCTTTACTTCGGCGAGCGTCTCGATATAGGTCGGGCCGGGCTCGACCTTGGCGAATTGAAGCTGCTTGCTCGTGAATTTTCCAGCCAGCACGACGTACGGCGCGGCGACGGCCAACGTCGAGCCGGCCAGCACGCCGCCGGCCAGGCCGATCCGCCGCCAGCCCCAGCGGTCGTACACGCCGCGGGCGACCACGCAGGCGAACGCCACGAGCGCGACGGAAAGCCCCTCGGGCCGAATCCAATAGGCGATGCCGCTGGCGGCGCCCGCGCCAGCCAGCAACAGCAAGCGGCCGCTGGCCACGGCCGACGAGGCCCACCAGGCGGCCAGCACGTAAAACAGCAGGTGCGGCGTGTCGCTCACCCCGTCGGCTGCGTTCCACCGAGGAATTGGCAGCACCGCGAATACGAAGGCCGCCAGGTTCGCCGCCCGAACGTCGAACAGGTCGCGCGCGAAGAACCACACCACGACGACGCTCAACAATCCGCAGACAAAGCCGAGCGACTGGCCGGCGATCATCCAGCACTCGGGCTCGGCGCGATAGCCAAGCGATTGCACGACGCGCGTCGCCGCCAACAGGGCTGCTGGAAAACCGGGATGCTGGTCCTCGGTGCGAAAAGTCTCGATGGGGGCGACGGCCAACTCTTTGGCGATCGCCGTGAAGATGATCGCATCGGCCGTGACCGATGCCGAGCGGGCAATCAGCCAGGCCTGCAATACCGCCGCGACGACGACCGCCAGCAACATTCCTCGATAGGAAGCGAACTTGCGGACGTCCATCGCACTAGCACCAGTTTTGTTCGGCCAGAACCGCAATCGGAGTCCAGAGCAGGATCCGCAGGTTGAGCCAGAACGACCGGTTGCGAACGTACTCGATATCGAAGTCGAGTCGCCGCTCGAGCGAGGTGTCGCCGCGCCAGCCGTTGACCTGCGCCCAACCGGTAATGCCCGGCGGCACCAGCAGCCGGTTGGAGTAGTGCGGCAGTTGCAGCGAAAATTTCTGCACGAAATAGGGGCGTTCGGGCCGCGGGCCGACCAGGCTCATGTCGCCGCGGAGCACGTTGATCAACTGCGGCAATTCGTCGATGCTCAACCGCCGCAGCAGGCTGCCGAGCTGCGTGCAACGGGCGTCACCGTGGCGGGCCCACACCGGCCCGGTCTCTTCCTCGGCGTCGACGCGCATCGTGCGGAATTTGAACATCACGAACGGCCGGCCGTTCAAACCGGTACGAACCTGTCGATAAATGGCCGGTCCCGTGCTGGTCAGCCGAATCAAAACGGCCAACAGCAGCATCGGCACCGCGCACACCAGCAGCATGCAGGCGGCCACTAGCACGTCGAGCACGCGGATGCCCACGAGCGTGGCGATCGTCGATCGCGGCACCGCGGTATCGATGGCCAGACTCGCACTCTGCTCTCGCAGGCGATCCGCCCGGACAGGAAGTGCGTGAAGTTGTTGGGTGTTCATGAATCGACCGTTGGGCTGCCTGCGGCGCAAGGGTTTATGGGGATTCTTGCCAGCGGGGGCAGGGACTTTAGCAAAGCGCGCAGGCCGGGCCTAGACCATTTTGGGCCCGTGCCAGCACGTGCGTCTGCCAGCATCAGTGCATGGCATGCGCAGGGCCCTCGGCAACCGCCGAGCCGCCTTCGTTTGGGGGCCGCAACACCCGAATCAGGCCAACCTGACCGCAGGGCACCAGGGGCGGAGCGTGGTAGTGCGCGAGAAACTGGGCGCTCGGCCGCTCGTCGCCGATGATCTCGGCCACGCGCATTTCAGAAAGCGGGACGGCCTGCCAATACTTCTGGGTTGCCCGGCTGCGGTGCGAGATGGCCCACACGCGGCAGGGCGAATCGGCTTCAGCGAGCCGCAGGTTGGCGTGAAACATGGCCGGCCAGGCCCGCCAGTAGTCGCCCGTGACGTGCGTGCAGCGGGCCGCCAGGATGTCGTCGGTGTAGCGGCCCATCGTGGCATCGATCTGAGCCCGCACCACGTCCGGACCGGGGCGGCCGTAAACCAGCGCCGCGGCGAGCGGCACCGCCAGCGCGAGGACCCGAGGCAGGGCGTTGGCCAGCGGAGTCCAACGTATCACGGCCGCCACCTGCACGACCGCAAAGCCGACCAAGGCCGCCTGCCAGAAAAAGATGGCCATCATCGTGTAGCGCGTGCAATGCCCGGAGCGGACGTGGTCGATGCTGCCCATGAAGGCAAACTGCGCGGCCGCCGCGACCAGCAGCCCGGCCGCCAGCGGCAGCGAGACCCGCGCCGCCCTGCGTCCTGAGCGCAGCACGAGCGTCGCAAGACCCGCCAGCGCCGTCGCGTCGACCGCATGGAACCAGCGGGCGTCGAAGTCGTCGTAGCGATTTTGCCACAGGAAGATGGACGTCGACAACCAATCGGCCGGCCAGAGGAACCGATACGCCTGGCGATCGGAGACCGTCCGCGAATGGATGACGCTGGCGGCTAGCGAGACGACCACGAGGATCAGGGCCGTCCGTTCGGCACGACCCGGGCCGGCGATGCGCAACCAGCCGGCCGCGGTGGCCTGCCACGACCTTGGCGCGCGACGGTCGTTTCCAACCGCCCCTTGCCGTGCCGCGGGCACCACCGCCGCACGCGGATGCGGCTCGTCGGCCAAAGCTGCCGAGAGCGGGCTGAAGCACATCCGCCGCACCAGCAGCAGCGGGCCCAAGGCCAGCGCCAGCCCCGGATTGATCCAATGCGCGGCGACCAGGCACAACGCGGCGGCGGTCAGCGTGATGCGGCTGTTACTGAGAGACCAGCGGTCGACCAGGATCAGCCCCGCCATGCCGATGGCCGAGGAGGTTCCGAAGTGATGAACGGTGACCAGATAGGCGAACTGCTGTATCGCCGGGAGGAACGCCAGAAACAGGATGGCCCCGACGGTGCCGGCGGCGATGCCCAGCCGGCGTCCGGCCGTGTAGCAGCCGACCAGGAAGAAGCCGGCCAGGCAGACGAAGATGTTCATGCCCGCCTGCGCCAGCATGTTGTTCCACGGATCGCGCAGGGAAGCGCCAAAAGCGGGAACAGCATTCCCAGCCGGTCCTGTTCCCAGAACATGGGGGTCCACTTGTAGACGCTGATGAAGACCATCATCAGCGAGTCGGCGTTTTGATAGCGATGGATGGCGTAAAGTCGATCCACAGCGCGGCCGCGGCCAGCGCGGCGACGACGACGAGCAAATCTGCCTCGCGGTACGGCTCGCAATGGCTGGTCCCGACCATTCTCGGGCCGAGGCGAATTGCGCCGCCCAGGGCAATTTGCAAGCGAAGGCAGCCCGGATAAGCTGCCCGGTTGTGCATCGCTGGGGTGTGCGGCTGCCCACCGGGACTCGCCGGCCGTGTTGGCAGACGGGGCAATCGAGGGGTCAGGGCGACCGACTCGCTGACAGTCAGCCGCTGGTAGACGGCGATGCGGCGATCGGCCACGACAGCCCAACTGTTGGCGTGGGCGAAGGCTTGCGCCTTTTCGACCAGCCTGGCTGGAGGGCCGTGTCGGCCGCCAGACGCTCGATCGACCAAGCTAGCTCGTCAGGGGCCAGCGGGCCGACCATCATCATACAAGGCGACACGCCGCTCGATTTCCTGGAAGGCCGAAATCGAAGCTGGCTATGACTGGGCGGCCGGAGGTCAAAGCCCAGGTAACGGCGGCCGAGGCCGCCATGCCCGAGTCGGCCGGTAGGGGGCTAGGCAGAAATCGGTAGCGGTCTGGTACAACTCGATCGTCGCCTGATCGGCATAGCCCGTGATCAACAGCCGCTTGGGATCGGATTTCGCCGAGCGCGGAGGATGTTGTTCATCGTGGCTCGGGCGCCGCCGTCGGGGTGGCGGCCGCCGATGACGGCCAACACGTATTTCTTGGGAGCAACTTGATGCCTTGACCGCAATGTCGTGGCCCTTGTAGGCCCCGACGAAACCGAACATCGAGAGCACGATCGCATCGGGGTCGATTCCCAGCTTGATCTTGGCGGCTCGACGCTGTTCCGGATCGACCGGCAGGGTGGCGGACCGGGTGGCCGATCTGCACGACGGAGATGTTGTGTGGGCCGGCGCCGCCGTTGAACAGCGCTTGGCGTCCGTTCATGGTGTGAACGATGGCCTGGCACGAATCGCGGCGAAAGTGCGAGGCCGCCTCCCAACGCCACAATTCGCTGAGCGGATCCCCTTCAAACGGGCCTTCAGGTCGGCAGCCGCCGCTGAAACGGCATGTCCGTGTGGAACGTGGTCACCGAGGGGCATTTCATCTTCCTGAGCCGCCCCAGCAACTGGCCAAAATTGCGAATCGAGCTGCGCGGCCCCCGGCCAGCGAAAAAGGAGAATTCGTGTTGAATGTGGACCACGTCGCAACCGTGCTTCTTGGTGGCAGATCTTGTCGAACATCGCCTCCCAGTCCGGGAATCATCGTGTGAACGTCATGCGGGAGGAGCGGGAAAAGGGACGGCTCTCGACCCCCAACTCATCGAGGCTCTTCACCAGGCTTTCCGCGTAGCCAGCGATTCCACAGCGGACTTTCCATGTCGTGACGTGCAAGACTTTCATGGTGTACGACTCCGACGCCGTGTCTCGGGCCGATCCGCGACAAGGACGTATCGCTCGCGGAACAGTCGGCGCGGATGATTCACGTGAGGATCGCTTGAAATGCGCGTAACGGCGCGGCGCAAGCCGCGAACAGCGGGTTGCCGCGACTTGTGCCATGGGCAAGGACAGCCGATTGATGTTCTCGTCCGAACGGCTCGATTCGCTGCTCGAGCCGATCGGCCCGGTGAACCAGTTCCACCAAGTGCAGTTCGGCGGCCTCGATTCGTTGCTCAACCGGCGCACCCCAAGGCCCCCACGGCAGCCTGCGAGTCGGCCAACCGCCTGGCCAACGCCTCGTGATCGGCAGTTTGCTGCTGGTAGATGACGCCCTGGGTGCCTATGTTCCTGGCCGCGGATTCCTCGATCTGATGGATGCTGATCTCTCATCCCATCGAGTTCCTCGCTGCAAGGCCACGCGGCTTAGCCGGTCCCAGGCCGCTCGCTCGGCGTGTTCGCAGCCAGTGGTCCGCGTCGCACGTGTAGCCCAACGCGTCGAACATGCTCCGCGGTGGCGCGATAGATCCGCCGGGCGAATCGGGGCGTGAGCAGGGGCTTCCACGAACCGGCCCTCGCGCCTCCAAACGTGGAACAGCAGTCCCAGCGAATGGGCGCTTGGCATGCCCTCCGGCGAATCTCCTTGCCTCGATCACTTCGGCCAGCGGCCGTTGCGGAGCCAGCGCCGAACTCGGCGAGCACCCGCGTCAACTCGGCTTCCGGCGATGCGGAGGCCTCCTCCGTAGCGGACGCGAACGACCCGTTGCGCCGACCACCACTGGACGCCTACGTCGAGCAAAGCCGCCTGGCGCGGGGCCCCGTCGCGTAGTCGATGAAGTCGTCGTCGAGCGGCGTAGCGCCCCACAGGCGGTTCTTCATCGCCCGCCTCGCCGTCCAGCCAGCCGGCCGTTTCGCGTCCGTGCTGGACGTAGGCCAGCAGCGAGAGCAGCACGTCGAGTGGATGTCGACAGATGACAAGCGAGCGGAAGCCGTGTTCGGCCAGCAGAGCCGTGAAACCGGCTTTGCGCGGCCAGTGAGTCCTGCCACGATGATCCGCGGTGGAAGTTCGCTCCAGTTCTGACTCGCGCCTGGCTTGGTGAAAGGCGAGTTCTTGCAGGTTGAGGGTCGCCGCGAGCATCGATCGCAGCCACGTGTTGCCGGAGCTCGCCGGCGTGCTGACCAACGCCAGCCGCAAGGGCTCGGCGGCTGGCTGTTGTTGGGTCTGTGCTTTCGCTAGCGAAATATTCCACTAGCCGCCCCCCTCCCTTCGAATCCGATGGCGATGGCCGGCCGCTTGCCAGAGCGATGGGCCGTAAATCGCCCACACTTCGAAAGTCCACTAGGCTGCTGACGCCGCCTCGGGACGGAGACCCATGTTGCCGCAAACCTCATGTGTATTGATCCACTCCACGGTGTCTGCAACGCCTTCGTGCAGACCGATCGCGGGCCGAAAACCGAGCCGGGCCCCTGCCTTGTCGATCGACATGACGCGGCGCTGAACGCCGACCGGTTTGCCGGCGTCGAACTCGACGGACATGATCGGATCGACGGCGGCCGCGACGGTTTCGGCCAGTTCGCGGATCGTCGTCGGCGCCCGAAGCCAGATTGAACGTTTCTCCCTGTGCGTGGCGCGGCGCCCGGAATGCTGCGCGAGCGATGGCCCGCGCGGTATCGCCAATATGCAGCAAGTCGCGGGTGGCGGTGCCATCGCCCCAGACTTCGAGACGCTTGCGGCCCTGCCGAGCGGCGACGATAGCCCTGTGCAGCAGCGCGGCCACGACGCGCCAGCTATCGGAGCTCGAAATTGTCGCCGGGGCCGTACAGGTTGCCGGGAATCAGCGTCACGACATCCTTGCCGGCGGCGGCAAGCAGTGGATTGGCGACGTGCGAAATCGTGGCCTTGGCCAATCCGTAGGGGCCCGCCCGTCGCCACTGGCCAGCCCCGAGTAGATATCGTCCTCGCACAGCGGCAGCGGTGCGTCGGCCGGATAACTGCACGGCGTGCCGATAAGCACCAGCCGGCTGCGCGCTGCCCGTCAGGCTGGCCTGCACGACGTTCATGCCCATCGTCACGTTGTCGTAATAGGCCGACACGCCGTTGCGTCGCAGGTAGTCGACGCCACCGACCTTGGCGGCCAGGTGGACGATGACGTCGGCATCGGCCACCCGCGCGTGGCCGCGGCGACATCACGCAGGTCGCCGTCGCGGCTGCCCAAAGCGACGACCGCGACCCCCTGTTCTTGAAACGCCTCGCAGACGGGGTTGCCCAAGACTCCGGCCGCCGGTAATCACGACTCTCAATCTACGTCTCCTCGCTGTTTCATAGATCTGTTCGTACCGCGAACAGATCGCTTCCACGCCCACGCTGCGCGCTCGAGGCGCTGCTTGAACAGCGCCACGGTTGTCCTGCTGTCGTGCAATGCAAATTGGATTTGCTCGGCGAATGCTGCGGCGTTCTCAACCTCGGCGGCAAACATGCAACCGCTCGAGTCGAGGTGGTAGCGGTACTCGAACATGCTGCGGGCCGTCGAGGTGACGATCGGCTTCGAGAATCGCATCGCGTCGGCCAGCGCGGCCGAGGCCGATTGCCCCACCTCTCTTGGTAGGGCAGCAGAAAGGCGTCAGCCTGCGCCAACAATCTGCGTAATCACGTTCATCGGAGATGAAGCCGCTGAACGTGACGCGGTCTCGGCGATGCGATGCAAGTCGATCGCTGCCACCACTGCGCCCCGCAGTCGAGTGCCGAGGTGTCCTGCGGATGGCGGCCGCCCGCTATGACGAGCCGGTAGTTGGACGGCAAGTGGCTAAGCGATTCGATGGCCAGGCGATGGCCCTTGTATTCGTTGACGAAGCCCGCATCATCAGCGGCGCGAGACTTCGTTTTCCGGCTTAGCCGGTCGCCCTCGCACGGTCGGCGGCAGCGACGGCACGGCAATCGGCACGATGCGGATCTTCCCGGTCAACTCAGGATGGACCTGGGCAAGCGAATGCGCACTGCGGGGGCTGTGAACGACAATCGTCCGACAACGCTGTAAAGCCCGCAAGAAGAAGAAATGCTCCAACCGCCGTAACCGCCGGGCAATCAGCCGCTGCACGCGAGGGAAGATCGGCAGCCGCAGCCGGTGGCAGCATTTCGTGAATGCCGCGAAAAACCGTTGGGCCAGCGGGTCGGCCAGGCACCGCTCGGCCAACAAGTCCTCTCGAGCCGTGTGCAGCGTGATGACTACGGGGGCATCGATCCGGGCCAGCCAGGTGTCGAGGGTTTGATTGTGGCTGCCGATGTCCGTGCCAAAAAAGCAGTATTCGTGCTGCACGTGCACCACGTCGGGGGCTGCGCGGCGTTGATGCGGTCCGCCAGTGCTTGAGCTGGCCTTGCGCAGGGCGCCGGCTCCGACCGCGAGGGTCTGACGGCCGCAAACTGCGACAACCCGTCCGCCAGCTTCGCGGCATAACGGCCATTGCCGCAGACTTCGTTCCAGGGCGTCACTACGGCCACGGCCAGGCCCGCCCGAGGCCGCTCAGCGTCGAACACGGCTGCGTCAAATAGCGTATTGTCCGCCTTCAAATCGGCACCTGGGTCGTTGAACTATTGGTTGGGAATGATTGCGGTAGGTTTGGGTCGAGGAAAACGGGTGGGGGCGTAGGGGGCGGAGGTTTGGCTCGGGGAAGATCGGCCGCTGGAACAATCGCTTCGGCGGGACCGTAAGCCGCATTCCCAGCAGCTCATGCCGCCTTTTCGCGATGCACGCTGGGCGCGGGGCCTCCTGGGGAATCCTCGCCAGGTCGGAGTCCACCATTTCGCACACGAACTCTTCGAAGCTCACCTCGGGTTTCCAGCCGAGAAGTGCGTGAGCTTTGGTCGAGTCGGCCAAAAGCTGTTCGACTTCAGCCGGCCGGTAAAACGCAGGATCGATGACGACGTGCTTTTTCCAATTCAGACCCAAGCGGTCGAAAGCGATCTCGACGAATTTGCGCACCGTGTGCATCTCGCCGGTTCCAACGACATAGTCGTCCGGCTCGTCTTGTTGCAGCATCAACCACATGGCTCGCACGTAATCGCGGGCGTGTCCCCAGTTCGCCATGGCGTCGAGGTTCCCTAGCCGCAGTTGATCGTCGAGGCCGGCCTTGATACGGGCCGCGCCGTGGGAAATCTTGCGAGTGACGAACTCCAAGCCGCGTCGCGGCGACCTGCGCCGTCCACAGGATGCCCGAGCAGGCGAACAGGTCGTAGCTCTCGCGGTAGTTGACCGTGATGTGATGGCCATACGCCTTGGCCTCGCCGTAGGGGCTGCGCACGGGAACGGCGTGGTTTCGCGCCGCGGCGTCTCGCGGACCTGGCCGAACATTTCGCTCGAGCTCCCGTGGTAGAAGCGAATTCGCGGATCGATGTGGCGAACCGCGTCGAGCAACCGCGTCACGCCCAAGCCGGTCGCCTCGGCGGTGAAGATCGGCTGTTCCCAGCCAACCGACGGGCACGAAGCTCTGAGCGGCGAGGTTGTAGAGCTCGTCGGGACGCACCCGATCCAACAACCGTATGAGCGACGTCGAATCGAGCAAGTCGCCTTCGTGAATCGTGATGCGATCCTGCAGGTGCTCGATGTACGGCGGGATGCCTTCGTGCTGGTGCGGCGGCGCATGCCGTGCACCTCGTATCCTTGTTCGAGCAGCAGGTCGGCCAGGTAGGAGCCGTCTTGCCCGGTGATGCCCTGTGACGAGTGCCGTCTTTGTCATGCGATTCCTTTGCTCCTAGCTGAGCCCAAGAGCGCATCTCGCTCTGCCGGTTCGTGGCGAGGCGGAAAATAGCAAACCCGCGTACTTTGAGTCAATGCGTGTTTCGCCCCCGTGGACCGCTGTCAGCGGCGCGCATTTCTGCTGGGCATGCGCGGTGCACGGCACGTTCCACGGATCGAGTGGGCGACGCCACCTGGCAATGTGTGCTCGCGACACCGGCGCCGGACAGGCGCGGTGGCAAGCGGCGCGGCAGTGGGCAGGTCAAGCGACTTTGGGCAGCCAGCCGGGTTCGGCCGGGACCAACGCCTTGCGGTGCTTGCCCAAGCCGCGGCCGCTCTTGAGCCGATCGAACAGGTCGCACCGATTCGCCCGCGCAGCGGCTGCTGTGATAGCACTTGAACTGCGCCGGCAGCCGCGCTGGACCAGCGTCTCGCGCAGCGATGCTGACTCCTGGGAAGCCACGAGACGTTCGATCGCCGAGGCGATCGACCAGGCGTCATACGGATTGCAATACAAGGCCGCGTCGCCCAACACCCAGCGATGCGTGCTGATGTCCGAGGCAATCGCCGGCGTGCCGCACTGCATGGCCTCGAGCGGCGGAAAGCCGAACCCTTCATAATTCGATGGAAAGACCAACGCCTCGGCCTGCGAGCACAGCATGCGCATCTCCCTCGGCCGGCACGCTCTCCAGGTGTACCAGCTCGCCGGTGCGGTCAGGTTGCGCATGGCCGCCAGGATCGGCTCGAATTTCCAGCCCGAGCTGCCGACGATCACCAGCTTCAGCTCCGGGATGCAACTGCCGGCGACGGCGCGGCCCTTGAGGATGTTGAAGGCCTCGATCAGGCCCAAAAAGTTCTTCCGCGGCTCGAGCGTCGAAGACGACATCACGAATTTCGGCGGCCCGGCCGAATGCGCGGCCGCCACCGGCGACCCCGACAGCCGCGAACGCCGGCGATCGAAAATCCGGTTCACCGTTTCCGGACACTCGTCGCGGTAGTAGCCGTCGGACAACATATTGGGAATCGTCGTGCTCGAGCCGTGCAGCTCGGGATAGACCGTGATCAGGTCGTCGCGGGTCGGCTCCGAGTTGCAGACGAACACGGTGCGGTCCGTGTGGCGGCGGATGGCCCGATGGTGCCACTTGATGTACCAGGTGTTGCGCATCGTGTCGGGTCGAATCAGCGGAATCAGATCGTGATAGCGGACAATCTGCCAGGTTTCGCCGGTCAAGCGGAACGGCCGCGGGTCCTGCACGATCAGGAAATCGTAATTTCGCGTGTCGAGCTTCAACGGCCGGCGGTTCATGAGGACCCGCGACTGGATCATGCCGTTCGACAGGTTCGACAACAGGAACTTGCCGTCGCGCACCATGTCGATGTCGCGCGCCGACAGCGTGGGGCTGAACAACAACCGCCACACCACGTCCCACAAGATGTCGACGTCCAGCGAGTCGCACTGCACGCGCGACGAGAGCACGGTCGAAGCGAACTGCCGGGCCGAGGACAACATCTGCCGCGAAAACAGCAGGGGCAGATTGCCGCTTCCTTGGGCCAGGTGCCAGAGAAAGCAGGCCTGGTTCGCCAGCCGGTCGCTGCGCGACGCGCTGGCCGACAAGAAGCGATGCATCGGTCGCAGCGGACGCGGTGCGTAGACCAGCCCCGTGACGTCCAGCTCCGGACACTCCGACAGCGCCTTGTAGAGCAGGCGCACGTCTTGCGCGATGCCGCAATACCCGCGGGCGGCCGTGGATAAGTCGATCAGAACCCGCAGTTTTTGCTGTGCCATCGTTCGCACGTTCTCACGATTGATCCGGGTGCGGCTGGTGCGTTTGGAGGGTGTTCGACGGCCGGCCGTCGATCGGTCGCTTACTGATTGTCTACGCGGCTTGTTGGGGCACGGCGGCCGCGAGCGTCCCTTCGACCTCGCGACAGTATGCGGCCACCACGTCGTCGGTTTGGCCCACCTGGCGAACCCGGCCGTGGTCGAGCCAGATGACTCGCTCGCAAAGCGCGGCGATCGAACTCAAATCGTGGCTGACCATCACCACCAGCCGCGCGTTGTCGACCAGTTGTCGCATCCGCCCGCGGGCCTTCGCCTGGAAGGCGAGGTCGCCGGCGCTGAGCACTTCGTCGATGATCAGGATTTCCGGGGCGATCGTCGTGGCGATCGAAAATGCCAGCCGCACCATCATGCCGGCCGAGTAGTAGCGGACCGGCATGTTGAGGAAGTCGCCCAGTTCACTGAACTCGGCGATCTGGTCGACCTTGGATCGCAACGTGTGCGGGGTTTCCCCCTGGTAGTAGCTGCGAAAGGCGATATTCTCCCAGCCGCTGGCGTCCATTTCGAAGCCCAGGGCGATGTCGAACAGCGAAGCGATCTTGCCCTCGACGTGGCGGCGGCCGGCCGTCGGCGGGTAGACGCCGGCCAGCACCCGCAACAGCGTGCTTTTGCCGGCCCCGTTGTGGCCGATGATCCCCAATCTCTGCCCCTCGTCGAGTCGCAGGCTGATATCGTCCAACGCGGCAAACTTGCATGATGGCCGTTTTGCGGCGGCGAAACATTCCCCGGATTACATATTCTTTAAGCGTGACGCGGCCGTACGTTCGCACGTGGAACGTCAGGCCGACATGCTCCAGCTCGATCAAGGCCATCCGTTGTCAACTCCATCCGCGCCGCGGCACGCGATTATCGCGCGGCCGCCATGCTCCCGAGTGGCGAAACCTTGCCGCCGCCTCTAGAGGTAAAAGATCAATCTCCGTTCGAGGCGCACCAGCACCGTCGCCGCCACCGCCAACAGCGCCGCGACCAGCGCCGCCGTAATCGCATACGCACTCCACGGCGGAACGCGGCCCTCGAGGATCGGCGCCGCACCAACTCGAGCAGCGCGGCCAGCGGGTTGTACGTCACGAGCCATTGCATCCGCCGCTCGGCCAGGATCTTCGCCGGATACATCACTGGCGTGAGATAGAACAGAATCTGGAACAATACTTCCACCAGGTGCTGCGTGTCCTGAAAAATCACGTTCGTCAGCCCGCAGCACAGCGCGACCGACCAGCCCAGCAACGCGATCAACAGCAGGGTGGGAATGAGGCTCAACATGGCCGGCAGGTTGCCGAAGCCCAAGGTCATCCAGGATAGCGCAGGACAACCGTCAAGGCGGCCAGCCCATGAATCCCGGTGCCCAGCACGGTCCGCAATGGATAAATCGCCAGCGGCGCGGCTTGCTGGCGGATGAACGATTCGCCCTGGAAGAAGCAGTGGCAGCCTTGCAGAGCCGTGGACGTCAGGAAGTTCCAGAACGCCAGGCCCGCCAACAGAAACGGTGCGAACTGCCGGTAGTCCGCCTTGAACATCGGGCAGAAGACGGCACACAGCACGGCCGTCATCAAGATCGGGTGCAACAGCGACCAGCCGATCCCCAGCACCGAGCGGCGATAGCGCGCCCGCAAATCGATCCGCACCAGCGACGACCAAAAATATCGCAGCCGCCAGATGCGGGCCAGATAATCGACCATCCGGTGTGGCCTCCCTGCCGTTTTCCCCTGCGACGCGCAACCGCCAGCGACGTCGTCACGCGCCATGCGCCAGCCGCGTCGTGGGCCTGCGCGGCCTGAGCGGAATCCTTCCGCGCCGCGCGGCAGGGAGTGTACCGATGGGGCCGCACCGAGATCAAGGCGAATCGGCCCCAACAGCCGGCTTGGAAATGCTTTCGATCGGCTTTTTTTAGGCGCAACGGCCCAAACCGGCGCGCCGACGCTGGCAGCAGGCCAAGCGAGCGGAGGTGCAAACGCCTCAAGCAGCCTTGGCGGGCCGACGGAACGGGATCGCCCCCAGATGGTCGGCCGCCGACGGTGCCAGCGTGTCGCTATCGCCGCGGCGGCGATACGCCTGGTTGCGGAAGTGATCCCACTGGCCCATCACGTGCTCGAACAGCTCCTGGCGGAAGCGGGCCACTCCGAAGCCGAGCGCATTCTCGCGGCAGTTGGCCGCCTTGATCCGGCTGCCGTCCCGCTCGAAGCGACGCATGGCGGCGACGACCGATTCGCTGGTTGGCTCGTCGAACAGCACCCCGGTCGGCCGTGGTTCCTCCAGGGGACGAATCGTCTCCAGCGCCCCGCCCTGGCCCAACGCGATCACCGCCGCGCCCGACGCCTGGGCCTCGAGCGGCACGATGCCGAAATCTTCGCGGGCCGCGAACAAGAACGCCTTGGCCCGTTGCATGTGGTCGCACAGCACGTCGCGGTCCTGATAGCCCAGGAATGTCACGTTCGGTCCGGCCAGCATGCGGAGCCGCGGCAGCTCGGGACCCTCGCCGATCACGACCAGCCGCTCGCCGGGCAGCGAGGCAAAAGCCTCGACAAGCACGTCAACCCGCTTGTACGGCACCAAGCGCGAGGCGGTGAGATAAAAGTCTTCGCGACGCTCGCAGAAGCCGAACGCCTCGGTGTCGACCGGCGGATAGATCACCTTAGCATGCCGGCGATAGGCCTTCCAGATCCGCCGGGCGACGAAGTGGCTGTTGGCCACGAACGCGTCGACGCCGTGCGACGTTCGCACGTCCCATTGCCGCAGCTTGTGGAGCAGCCAGCGGGCGTACCAGCTTTTCAGCCCGCGCTGGAGCTTTGCACCGGCGAGGTATTCGTGCTGCGCGTCCCAGGCGTAGCGCATCGGCGTGTGGACGTAGCTGACGTGGAGTTGGTCGGGTCCGGTGAGCACGCCCTTGGCGACGCAGTGGCTGCTGGAGAGCACCAGATCGTAGCGCGAAAGGTCCAACTGTTCGATGGCCAGCGGCATCAAGGGCAGATAGGCCGCGTATTTTCGCCGGGCCAAGGGGAGCCGCTGCAGGAAGGTCGTGCGTACCGGCTTGCCGGCCAGGAAGCGGCGATCGGCGTCGCTAAGGAAGTCGACCAGGCTGTACACGTCGGCGTCGGGAAACAGCGCCACGAGCTGTTCGACGACGCGCTCCGACCCGGCGTAGGTCACCAGCCAGTCGTGTACGATGGCAACTCGCAACAGCCGTCCCCCCAGCCAGTCCTTGGCACGCACCGCGGATGCTGCCTTGCAGTAGGTCTTCTCGCCCTCGCGGGTGCGGGAGACTAGCAAACCCGCCGGCTCCTGAGAATGGCGGTTTGCCCGCGGCGGGGAGCCTGGCTGGAATTGGGGCGCAGCGTGCTGGCACGGCCCTCGGGCGGCTCGAGCGCCATAAGACGTTCGTGCGCGCGGCCAGAACTTGTAGAATCGACCGCTGTCTGAACGTCATTGCGGTATTCGCTCTTCACCCCCTGCAACTGCCCAGGCTGCCATGAAGCGCTTTATGAACCCTTCGCTCGAAGGCTCGCGCGGGCCGCATCGGCCGCCGCGAATTCTTGCAAGCTGGCGCTGCCGCGGCCGCCGTGATCGCCGCCAGCCCTCAGTGGATTGGCGCTCGGAACCGACAGCCGCTAGCAGCGTGCGCGGCAAGGATCCGCGGCTGATCGTGCACACTGCCCGGCCGGCGGTGCTGGAAACGCCCCCCGAGCTGCTGGTGGCCGGGCGGATCACCCCGGTGCCGCGATTGTTCGTTCGCAACAACCAGCAGCCGACCGACGCGGCGACGCTCGAGCCCGCGAAGCTCGAAGGCTGGAAGATCGAGCTGGCCGGCCTGATTGATCAGCCGCAAACGTTCGATGCCGCCGCCACGCTCGGAGCCCTCGACCAGGTCGAATACGAAATGGTCCTGCAATGTTCGGGCAACAGCCTCGCGTTGTTCACGGCCGCCGCGCCGGTCAAGGGCACGCTATGGGGCCGCGGGGCGATGGGCAACGTGAAGTTCGCCGGCGTGCCATTGGCGAAGCTGCTCGATCATCTCGGCGTCCGTCCGCAGGAGGGAGCGAAGTTTCTCACGGCCGACGGCAGCGACTCGCCCGAGGCCGGCCAGCAGGATTTCGAACATAGCCTCCCGCTCGACGAGGCGCTGAAGAAATCGTTCCTCGCCCTGCGGCTCAATGGCCAGCCGCTGCCGGCGATCCACGGCGGTCCGGTCCGCCTGGTCACGCCCGGCTACTACGGCACGATGCACATCAAATGGCTCAGCCAGTTGCGTTTCACGCCGGGCGAAAGCGACCACACCAGCCAGATTCCGCACTACCGCACGCCGCGCCAGCCGATCAAGCCGGGCAGCCCTATGACTTCACCTACGCCAATAGCGACCCGAACTGGCGGATGAAAATCAAGAGCGTCGTGCTCTTGCCGCGCGGGGGCGCGTCTCGCCCGGCGAGATCGACGTCCGGGGCGTGGCCTTCAACGACGGCGAGTCGCGGATCGAGTCGGTGCTCGTCTCCACCGACGAAGGCCGCACCTGGCAAGCCGCCGACCTGGCCGTTCCCGACAGCCCCTACGCCTGGTACGGCTGGCGCACCAAGGTCAAGCTGGCCTTCGGCAACCGCCAGATCCGGGCCCGAGCCTTCGACCGCCAGGGCCGCAGCCAGCCGATCGACGGCGCGTTGGAGTGGAACCCCTCGGGCTACACGTACAGCGCGATGGAAAAGATCGATCTGATCGTGGCGTGAGGCTGTGGTAGCGTGTAGCCATATCCCATTCTTGGTAGCCGCTATCCGCGATTGGCACTTGCGATGTTCAAGACCACTTCGGTGGGAATTCTTACGTTCGGCGTGGTAGTTGCTTTGTTCTCGCATGCCGCGGCCCAACCGTTCGCGACGCTCGACGAGACCGAACGAGTAAACGCGCTTGCATTTACACCAGACGGCAATAGTTTATTGGTCGCGAGTGGAAGGTTCGTTGGGCTGCTCCAGGCGACACGTCCGGGAAAGCTAGTCCTCTGGGACATTGACGCCCGAAAACCTCGGTCCACATTCATCGGCCACGCTGACGGAGTCACGAATGCAACTTTCTTCGCGAATGGAAGCCGCGTGGTCAGCAGCAGCTACGACGGTACTGTCAGATTCTGGGACGTAACGACGTCGCGACTTTTGGCGACCATCGAGCCAAAGATCGGCACGGTCCTGTCGATCGGATTCTCTCCGGACAAACTACGGCTCGTTGCAGGCGGTTGGTTTGGCAATCAAGAAGGGTACAGTCAACCATTTCGCAGTACTGGACGTGGCCAGTAAAAAGGTGCTCTCAAATGTGCCTGCCCACACGGATGCAATCGGCGCTGCGATATTTCTTGCAAACAACGAAGGCATTGTGACGGGTGCAGACGATGGGAGCGTGATCGTTTGGAGTGCAAAGACGTTTGAACGACTACATGTGCTCCCTCCACACGCTGGCGGTGTGCATTGCATGGCTTTGTCGCCGGATGGTAGGGTTTTGGCGGTCGCGAGTGGCGACATCCTATCGATTGGTAACCCAAAGCCAAGCGGCGGTGTAAGACTCTGGGATACTGCCACGTGGAAAGAACGACTCTCCCGGTCGTTGCCAGAGGCCCTGTTCGCTGCTGCATTTTCGCCTGATCGGCGCCTGTTAGCCGTCGCTGGAACGAAGCAAGAAATCAAGCTGCTTGATGTGACTGGACGTGAGAAGGCTGTGCTACGTGGCCACGCCGAAACAGTGCGTTCGGTCTGCTTCTCGTCTGACGGCACGATTCTAGCCTCTGGCGGCAGCGATGGGGCAATCAAACTTTGGCGAGTTCCGCACGTAGCACCGCAACCGAAATCAGCTCGGCCAAGCCCTCATCCGACCAGCGCGGTGGAGAAGGTCAATCTGATCGTGGCGTGAGGGCAAAGGTCGTCGCCGGATGAAAATCGGTGTGCCACCGGCACTGCCAGTGCTCGCTTCGGTTAACGGGGTCTTGCACTGGCACAGCCAGTGGCACACGAGCACGACCAATCGATCGGTGGCAACATCAACGCGACCGCGTCAATTCTTCCTCGATCCGCAGCAACTGATTGTATTTCGCCAGCCTTTCGCTGCGGGCGACCGAGCCGATCTTGATCGAGTCGGCGGCGGTGGCTACCGCCAGGTCGGCAATCGTCGTGTCTTCGGTCTCGCCGCTGCGGGCGGAAATGATGTAGGCGTAGCCCGCTCGGCGGGCGAGCGCCACGGTTCGAGCGTTTCGCTGATAGGTGCCGATCTGGTTGAGCTTCACCAGCACCGCGTTGGCGGCGCCGCGCTCGATGCCCAATTGCAGCCGCTCGGGATTCGTGGCGAACAGGTCGTCGCCGATCAGACGCACCCGGCGGCCGAGCCGCGCGGTGATCGTCTGCCAGCCGCTCCAGTCCTCCTCCGCCAGCGGGTCTTCCAGACTGGCCACGGGAAATCGCTCGACCAGCGCGGCCAGCCGGTCGATCAGCTCGTCGCTCGTGAGCCGCGCATCCTTCGTGGCTGACAAGCGGTAGGCCCCACGATCGAAAAAATGCGTGGCGGCCACGTCGATCGCCAGCACGACGTCGCGGCCCGGCTGCAGGCCGGCCGCTTCAATCGCGCGGACGACGAACTCGGCAGCCGCCTCATTGCTTAGCAGCCGCGGGCCGTAGCCGCCTTCGTCGCCCACCAGGCGGCCTTCGTACCCTGCTTCCGAGAGCAGTTCGCCCAGTCGGCGATAGATCCGCACCGACCACTCCAGCGCGGTCGCCATGCCGCCGGCCCCGACGGGCATGACGAGAAAATCCTGAAAGTCGAGGTTCCCGCCGGCGTGCAGGCCGCCGGAGATCATGTTGATCATCGGCACCGGCATCTGCGGCGCAGGCGCGCCCGGATCGACCGCGCGGAACAGTTCGGCCAGGTGGCGAAACAATGGCACGCCACGGGCCGCGGCAGCCGCATGCGCCGCCGCCAACGACACGGCCAGCAGCGCATTGGCGCCGAGGCGCAGTCTTCTGCGGTGTGCCATCAAGCTCGATCAGCCGCGCGTCGACGGCCCGCTGATCGGCCGCGTCGAAACCGGCCAGCGCAGGGGCAATCGCGTCGCGCACGTTGCGCACGGCCGCTGCCACGCCCTGGCCGTCGTAGCGCGCAGTTATCGATGTCGCGCAGCTCACGGGCTTCGGCCGCGCCGGTGCTGGCGCCGGAGGGGACGATGGCCCGGCCCCACGCGCCGCCGGCCAAGTGGACCTCTGCCTCGACCGTCGGGCGACCCCGACTGTCGAGGACTTCGCGGGCCAGGATGTGGGTGATGCGCGTCACGTGGGAGTCAACATCCTTTGCGGTTCAATAGGCAAACGCCGACGACGCCAGCGCCACGACTTGCGACCAATCGTCCGGCTGCCGGGCAAACACTGCGCGGCACAGGGAGCGAACTCGCTGGCGGCGTCCTCGTCGGATAAATAATCGACCGGGCTCTTGCCGTCCAGCCGCGCCCAGGCGCAGCCGGCGAAGTTTTCGCCGCGCCGCCACAACTCGGCCAGCTCGGCCCGGCCGATGCGGTCGATCATGGCCGCGTCGTATGCACGGCGAAACGTTTCGGTCAATTCGAGCAGCGGCTCGTGCCGCGGCAGGCGGTAGGCCGCCTTGAGCACCAGGTGGCTTAGAAAAAAACCGAGGTCGAAGGCCGGATCGCCCCAGTGGCCTGTCTCGAAATCAACCAGCGTCAACGATTCGCCCGCGACCAGCAGGTTCTTGGGGCTGAAGTCGCCGTGGACCAGCGAGCGGCCAGGGCAAGCCAGCGACTCGACCAGCCGCCCGACCGCCTCGCACGCCTCGGGCCGCGCGGCCGCCAGCGTGCGATAGTAGGGATCGACGCGCAGCTCGTCGAACAACGTCCGATCGGCAAACTGCTTCGCGAGGCGCTCGTCGCCCCAACTTCCGCCGTGCAGCGCCGCCAGCAATCTTCCGCACGCGGCCGCGACGCGCTCGTCCCCGCGACCGGCCAGCAGCTCGGCCTTCCACACCACGTGCGGACGCGGCGCCGCCGTCATGGCGAACAGGTAGTGGTCGCGATCCTCGAAGACGGTCCGCGGCACGTCAACCCGCGGTGTGGCGTCTACCGATTGGCCAGCCGCTGCGCACGCCAACAGCTCGCCGCAGGCCGCCAATACGTCGGCCTCGCGCCAGATCCGCTCGATGCTGGAAAACCAGACCTGCTGGGTCCGCAACTGCGCCCGGGCCTGCTTGATGACCAGCGCCTCGCCCGGCGGCTGGCGCTCGACCAAGAGCACCAGGTTCGAAACGCCGCCGGCCAGCTCGCTCACGCGCAGCGGCTCGTCGGGCGCGACACGGCCCGTATCGCGCAAATAGTCCGCAGCGTTGGATTGGTCGATGAGCCACATCAGGCCAATATGGCCGGCCGGGCCGCGCGCGACAACCGCCGTCACTTGGCGGCCGCTTCGGCCTCGTCGCGGTCGATGAAGCCGTCGCCGTCGGCGTCGAGCTTGCGGAAGGCCTCGAGCGGACCCACGAATTCGCTCAAGCTGAGGTCGCCGTCGTTGTTGCGGTCCATCTTGCGGAACCAGAGCGGGCCGCTCGAATTGGCCTTGGCCGTCGAGCGCACCGCGCGGCCGCGAATCACCATTTCCTCACGGGCATCGTCGGCGCCGCGCACCAGCTCGAAAACGAACCGCTGCGGCAGCTCGTCGCCGGCCAGCGCGCCGTCGCCGTTCATGTCGGCCGAGGCCAGGATGTTCTTGGCTTCGCGCTGTTCGCGGGGCGAGAGCACGCCGTCGCCGTCGGTGTCGAGCACCTCGAGCAGATTCTGCCCCTGGTCGGTGACCTCCAGTTGCAGCCGGGCGGCCGCGGCGGCGTTCTGGCTGGTCATGAAGCTGGTCAGCTCGCCCTTGAAAACCTTGCCGTCGCCGTCGACGTCCATGGCCGCGAACACGGCCTTGCTGATGTTGTTGGCCGTGGCTTCATTGGCGTCGATATAGGCGTTATTGTCGCGGTCGTAGGTGCGCATTTCGACCAGATCGGTCTTGCGCGGATCGCGGTTTTCGCGCTTGAAGTCGACGATCGAGTCGCCCAGCTCGACCTTGTACCCGCCCTGCAACGTGGAGCGCACGTGGAACTCGCCGTCGGAGAGCGATTGCTGCCGGCGATGACGCCGGGCGGCGACCGTCTCGCGGCCGAAGGCGAAACTCAAATCCAGATCGGGTGCCCGGTCGGCGAACGCCGCCAGCTCTTCGCGCGTCAGCGCGCCGTCGCCGTCGGCGTCGAGCCGCCCCATGATCGGCGCCGGCAGCATGATTTCGATCTCCGGCGCCGCGGTGGTCAGCCGGCCGTCGCGGTTGCGGTCGTACTGCTTGACCAGCTTCTCGGCGACCTGGTCGCCGCTCAATCCGCCGAGCACCACCACCGGGCTGTCGTCGGTGGCCAGCTCGCGGTCGGCCTGGTCCGGGTCGGCCGCCGCAACGATCGCCTTGGGGTCGAGGATCAGCTCGCCCGCCGTCACCACGCCGTCGTCGTTGAAATCGCGCTGCCGCAATTGCTCTTCGGTCGCCGACAACTCTTCGGCGCTCAGCCGGTTGTCGCGGTTGGTGTCCAACAGCGGAAATAGCGCCAGCGCCGAGTCGCGGGCGATCGACGAGCGGCGGCGAACAACGAAGTTCGGCAGCCCTGCGCTCGATCGCCCCCAGCAGGGCCGAGGCGCTCGATGCGGCCCTTGCCGTCTGCCAGGCTTTTCAGGTCCAACGCCTCGCCGCCGCGCAGACTGCCGTTCATGTCGCGGGCCACCGAGCGGGCGCCGTCGAGCGTCAGGCGGCCGTCGTGCTGGCGGTCCTCCAGGGCGAACAACTCGTCGAAGCGGGCCATCCACACGTCGCGAAACGGCTCGCCGTCGACGATGACGTGCAGCCGCAGGAACAACGGCCGCATCGGACCCAAAAAGAGCACGTCCTCGACGTCCGAGGCCGCCGACGACGCCCGGCCGCGGGCCTCATCGGCGCGCACCGCGGCAACTCCCGCCCCACAAACGACGGCCAGGAGCAGGGCCCCCAGCCCGCACGCCCGGTTCATCCGACGATCTCCTCGACGACTTTGGCCGACGGGTCGACCACGCGAATGGGCCGGCCGACGTTGGAGATGTTCTGCTTCATCGGATCGATGCCCAGCGCCTTGCACACCGTGGCCAGCAAGTCGGGCACGCTGACCGGGCGCTCGGCCACGGTCGTGCCGTCGGCACTGGTGCGGCCGACGACCTGGCCGCCGCGAATACCACCGCCGGCCAGCACGGTGCTACCAGGCATTGGGATAGTGGTCGCGGCCGGTGTTGCCGTTGATCTTGGGCGTGCGGCCGAACTCGCCCATCCAGACGATCGTCGTGGTTTCCAGCAGTCCGCGCGACGCGAGCTCGGCCATCAGCGTGGCCCAGGCCGGGTCGAGCATGCCGCTGAGCTGTTTGACCCCCTCGAAGTTGTTGCTGGTGCGTGTCCCAGCCGATGCCGCCGACGCCGCCCAAGCGTGACCTCGACGAACGGCACACCCCGCTCGACCAGCCGCCGCGCGAGCAGGCAGCCCTGGCCGAAAGCGATTGCGGCCGTAGGCGTCGCGCACGTCCGTCGATTCTTCGTCAAGGTCGAACGCCTTGGCGGCCTTGCCGCGCATCAGACAGCACGGCCCGATCGTAGGCGGTCTTGTAGCCGATGGCCGGCGCCGGCGTGGCTGCCGATGAAGCCGGTCGTTGAGCGAGTTGAGCAGCCCGAGCCGCGCGCCGACCGTCTGCGCGGTTGACCTGGCTCGGCGGCTCCAGATCGGCCACGCGTCAGGTCTTCGTCGCTGTTGTCATTGTCGTCCCGCCTGGTTCTGGTTGCGGGCTTCGCCGACGAACAGCGGCGCGTACTGCGAGCCGAGGAAACCCGGGCTGAACGCGGCCGGGTTGAAATTCCGAAACGGCGCGATGCTCACGAAGCTGGGCAGCTCGGCCGTCGGGTCGCCCAATTCCTTTGCCACCAGCGAGCCGAGCGTCGGATAACGGACCGGCGGCTGCGGCAGGTAACCGTTGCGCAGCAGGAACGTGGCCCGGCCGTGGTCACCCTCCTTGGTGCTCATCGAGCGGATGATCGGCCAGGTGCTCGGGCATGGGCCGCGACCTTGGGCAGGTGCTCCGAGATCTTGATACCCGGCACCGAGGTGGCGATTTCCTTGAACGTGCCGCCGTTCTCGTGCCCCGGCTTTAGGTCGAAGGTGTCCATCTGGCTCGGCCCGCCGTTCATCCACAACAGGATGCACGAGCGTTTGCGGGCCGCGGCCGGCGGCTCGGCGGCCATGGCTTCGAGCCAGGGCCAGCGTCGAGGCTCCCACCAGCCCCGCCCACGAAAGCCGCAGCATGTCGCGGCGCGAAAGCTCCCCGTCACCACGCGAAACGACGCGAGTCATAGGGCACCTGCTTTTTCTCTCTAGTGGACTCAGTTTCGACTCAGTTCCGGGAATCATTCGAACGAGTGCGGCGCGTATCGTCAATGATTCAGCGCAAATTCGGCGCTGTTCAACAGCGCCCAAAACACGTCGGCCAGCGCCTTCTTCGGGTCGTGCAGCCGGCACCGCCGCTGTCAACATATTCGACCATTCGGGCCAGTTCCTCGGCGTCAGGCCGCCGCGACAACGTGGCCACGAACAACGATTCGACGCGCTCGGCGCGTTTCGAGAACGGCGCCTCGGCCACGGCCACCAGCGTTTCGCTCGTTTCCAGATCCGTGGCGTCGCTGATCAGCTTGCCGTTCATCAGGGCCAACGCCTGCAGGATCGAAGTCTCGGCCTCGGTTCGCGGCACGCTCTGATCGGCGAAACGATTGCGAAACTCGGCCGCCGCGCTGGTCGTGTCGGGCAGCACCACGCCACGCCGGGCCTGCCGCCGCTCCTCGCGAAAGCCGGTGGCCTGCACGATGCTGGCGAACAGTTGATCGGCCGTCATCCGCCGCAGCGGTATCCGCGCGAAGTGTCGCAGGTCGTCTTCGCCGGCATTGGTGAGCGCGGCTCGACAACTGATAGGCCCGCGTGGCCGTGATGGCGCGGACCAGATAGTTCAAGTCGAAATGGTGCAGCGCCAGTTGCCGCGCCATTTCATCCAGCAACTCCGGATGCGAGGGCGGGTTGGCCTTGTCCAGATCGTCGACCGGATGGACGAATCCGCGGCCCAGCGAAATGGTCCCACAGGCGATTGACCGCCGCCCGGGCGAAATAAGGATTGTCGGTCTGCGTGATCCAGCGGCGACAGCAGTTCGCGCTTGGCCGGCGCCGAGTCCCAGTCAGGCTGCGGAGCCGTCGAGGAACGCCGGCTCGACGACGATCTCGGTTTCGGGAATCACGGATCGCGTTGGCGCTGCCGCCAGGGGGCTTCTTGCGGCGCGGCGCCCGGCGCCGCCATCGGGTCGAAGAAAGCGGCCAGCGACCAGAACTCGCGCCGCGTCCAATGCGAGAACGGGTGATCGTGGCACTGTGCACACTGCACTTGCACGCCCAAAAAGATTCGCGTCGTGCTGGCCGCGATCTGCTCTGGCTTTTGCTCGTTGGCCTGAAAGAAGGCGACGGGGCTGGGCACGAAGCGGCGCGGGTTGTTGGGCTGGTTCGGCTGATTGGCCTCGACCGGCGCCGTGAGCAACTCGCTGACCAGCCGGTCGTACGGCATGTTGACGGCGAATCGCAACCGCAGCCAGGTTTCGAACTGCGGCGTGGAGATTTGTGCTTCGACGTTTTCGGCCGCGCCGGCCAGCATCAGCCCACGCCAGGTGTTGGCGAAATGCTGCGCGTGGGCTCCGCGGTGCAACAAGTCGTCGACGGCCCGGCTGCGCTTGTCGGGCCGTGCGTCGGCCAGGAACGTCTCGCAGTTCGGCGACCGAGGGGATCTTTCCGATCAGGTCGAGATGCGCGCGGCGGAGAAATTCGCTGTCCTCGGCCGGCGCCGCCGGCTCGACTCCGTCTCGGGCCCAGGCGGCCGCCAGCGCCTCGTCAATGGCCGCCGTCAGTTGCCGCTCGTCGAGGGCCTGCGGTTGCGCGGCCGCAGGTGGCACGCAGGTCGAGCTTTCATCGGCCGCCGCGATCAATGCCCACGACAGCCAAGCCATGGCCAGCAGCCCGCACGTGGCGAGCGCGCGGCTGGGCGGAAATCGCCGAGAAGCCATTTCTCCGCTCCTGAAGAAGTGCCGGGACGAATGGGCCGCCGCCGACCGGTGATTCTACCACTCTTATTTCGATTTTCCAACATTTCCGAGGAGGGGTCCCTTTTTCTTTTGCATTTTGAATTTCCAACGATTCTAATCGGCCTTACGGGGGGAACAGAAACTAGCCTCACCCGGGGCTCAGCACCGTGCGGGGGTGGAGGTCTTGTCGTGGTGCCGCACACACCCATCCATATCGCCCAACGGTCGCGATCGCTAACTTGCGCATGGTCGACCGCGCTTGTCATCGCGACCTCGATGGCCGTGGTCGCCTGCTTCTCGCTTGCGACCGCTAGGGCCCAAGTCTTTTTTGCGGGGGCTCAATTGGCGGTCGACTGGACCGTCAACGACGAGGACAAAGTGAAGCCCTCGTTCACGCTCCCTTCGCAGTCGAACGACATCAAGGACTCGATGGAGGAGTTCACCCGCCTGGTCGAGCACGAGCAGTGGGAGAAGGCCTTCAAGAGTCTGGAGACGATCACGGCCAAGACGTCGAGCGGCTTCATCGACCGCGGCGACGGCGTGCTGGTGCCCAGCCGGTTGCTGGTCCGCGGATTGCTCGCGGGCCTGCCCAGCGCTGGCAAGACGGCCTATCGGCTGTTCTACGACGCCCAGGCCCAGGCCTTGTTGGACAAGGCCACCGGCAAGGCCGAAGCCGAGTACCTGGCGATGATCGTCAACAATCACTTGATCAGCTCGGTGGGCGACTATGCGGCCGACCGGCTCGGCGACTTGTACTTCGAGCAGGGGGAGTTCGAGCAGGCCATCGGCGCCTGGCGCTCGATCCTGACCTACTGCCCCGACGCGAAGCTCTCCAAGGCGCAGCTGTACGTCAAGATCGCCACGGCCCTGGCCCGCTCCGGCCGCTGGAACGAACTTCAGGACATCCAAGCATTGGTGGCCGATCGCTACGCCGCCGAGACGGTCGAACTGGGCGGCCGCCGCACCTCGGCCGCCGACGAAGTCAAGCGGCTGGCCGCCACGGCCGACGACGCGGACGCCAAGGTAGTGGCCGCGCGATGCGCCGACGACTTCGAGCTGCCCGCCCAAGCCGAGCCGCTTTGGCAGTTCAAGTTTCAGAGCAAGGTCGACCCCAACGATCCCACGCAGCCCTTCCCTCTGACCGACATGTACGGGCGGCGGCGGGCCAACGATTTTCTGATTCCCTCGGCCGCCGACGACGAACGGGTGTACGTGAACGTGTTTGGCATCGAGATGGCCTTCGACGTCGAGACCGGAAAGCTCCTGTGGCGCAGCGGCAAGCTGCACGAGTTGCAGTTGCAACAACAGCGGCAGGGAATCATGCCCGAGCGCTACTCGATCATGGTTTCGCAGGGCCGCACGTGGAGCGTGCTGCGCGATCCGCGGCAAGCCAACCAGGGCATCGGCTTTTCGCTGATGGTCCGCGACGCGGCCACGGGCAAGGAAGTGTTCAATACGCGGCGCTGGCTGAGCGCCTGGAACGTTCTCAGCAGCCCCTGCCTGGTGGCGGCCGCTGGTGATCGCGTCGATTCCGCCCCGACCCAAACGGCGCTGGAACCTGCGGCCGCCACGCCGGTCGTCGATTATCCGAATGGTTTCGCCGGCGCGGCAGATAAATTCAAGTTCAACGGAACGGCCAAGCTCGACGGGAATCAATTCCAGCTCACCGACGGCGGCGGAAACCAGGCGGCCAGCGTATTCGCCGCGACGCCGGTCAGCGTGGCCGCCTTCCGCACCCGGTTCACCCTGCGGATGCCGGCCGCGCCGCTTTCGGCCGATGGCTTCACCTTCACGATCCAAGGGCAGGGGCCCACGGCGCTGCGGCGCCAACGACAACGGACTGGGCTACGCCGGCATCGGCAAAAGCGTGGCGGTGAAGTTCGACCTGCTGGGGCCGAACTTCAAGAACGACGGAAATACGACAGGCCTGTATCTCAATGGCGAACAGCCCACACGCGCCGGTGCGATCAAGCTGACCGACACGGGCGTCGATCTGCACAGCGGCCACGACATGCTGGTCGAAATGGCCTACGACGGGGCGATCCTGCACGTCACGATCACCGATACCGTCACCAAGGCCAGCAACAAGCAAAGCTACGGAGTCAACATTCCGGAAACGGTAGGCGGCAACACGGCCTACGTCGGGTTTACGGGTGCCACCGGTCAACTCCGTTGCAAGCTGAGCGTCGTCAATTGGACGTACGCGCCGCAAAAGGCGCCCAGGACGAGCTCAGCGAGCCCGCTGGCCGCATCGGCGCCGGCGGTGAACTTTCCCAACGGCTTTGCCGGGGCGGCCGAGCACTTCAAATTCAACGGCGAGTCGGCTCGCCTCGAAGACGGCGAGCTGAAACTGACCGACGGTAAGGCGAATCGCAGCACGAGCGTGTTTACGGCCGCGCCGGTCAACGTGAGCGCACTTCGCACGCAATTTACCTTCCGGCTGCTGCCGGCCAAACCGCTGACCGGCCGAGGGCATGACCTTCACCATCCAAGGCGTCGCTCCGACGGCCCTGGGCGGCAAGGGGACCGGGCTGGGTTTCCACCACATCGCCAAGAGCGTGGCGGTCAAGTTCGACTTGCTGGCGCGACAAGGACGACCTCAACACCACCGGCATCTATCCCAACGGCGATCTTCCCTCGAGGACCGGCTCGATCAGTCTCGCTGCCAGCGGCATCGATCTGCACAGCGGCCACGACATGCTCGTGAGCATGAACTACGACGGCACCAATCTGCAGGTCACGATCACCGACACCGTGACCAAGGCCAGCCACACGCAGAACTACGGCGTGAACATTCCCGAGGTTGTCGGCGGCAACATGGCTCATGCCGGCTTCACCGCCTCGACCGGCCTGCTGACTTCCAAATTGAGCGTCGCCAACTGGACGTACACGCCCTTGGCCCCGCGCCAGCTCGATCTGTCGGACGGCAGCGTGGTCTATCTGGGCGCCAGCCGTACGGGCCGGGGCCGCGAGCTGTCGGTGCTGGCGCTCAATGCCAAGGACGGCAAGCTGATCAAGACATACACCATCGGCAGCCACACGATCGATCAGAACCAGGTCTACGGCGACCGCATCGCGCTGGCCAGCTTCTTGATGCACCATGGCCGGCTCTACGTCGACACGCATGCCGGCGCCCTGGTTTCGATGCAGCCGCAAAGCGGCGTGCTCGAATGGGGCATCCTCTACGACTCGCCGCCACCCTTGCAGGGCTACTACTACAATTACGAGCCGCCGCCGATGGGCATCAGCGGCCCGCTCAATGCCGCCGGCTTGATCTTTTCCAAGGGCATGCGCTCCAGCCGGCTGCTGGGTGTGCAATCCGAGGGGCCGGCGCTCGCCTGGAAGCGCCCCGTCTCGCGCAGCGCGGTCATCCTGGCGGCCGACGACGAACGGCTTTACATGGGCGGCGAAGAGCTGACCGCCTACAGCCTGAAAACGCAGGAACTGCTGTGGGCGGCCCAACTGCCGCACTCGGCCGAGTGGAGCCAGCCGCTGGTGACCAAGAATCGGCTTTACCAGTTCACATCGCGCGGCATTTGCGAACTCGACAAGCGAACCGGCGAAATCCTCAACATCTTCCGCGGCCAGGACCTCGACTCGCTCGGCGGCGCCTTGCTGGTCACGCCGCGCGCCGTGATCACGGTTTCGAACCTGGCCATCACCGCGTACGCGCGCGGCCCAGCGCCCCCCGACCCCCCCGTCAACTAACAGGCACGCGCGCCGAGAGCGCGCAGGCAGCAACCATGAACCCCACCGTGCATCGCCGATCCCGTTCGACGCAGACCGCAAGCTTTCGCCTGGCCCTCCGCCTGGGCTCAACCGTTTTGGTTTTGATGGCCGCGGTCGCCATTGAGGCGCCCCCCGCGGCCGCGCAGGTCGGCTTCGTTCCCGGGATGGGCAGCACCGACGGCATCGCCGTGTACGGCACCGGCGAGCTGACGGCCCGGCCCAACATGGTCGAAATCGATCTGCACGTCAGCGGCAAGGCCGAGCTGACCGGCGACGCGCTGGTCAAATATCGCGACGCGAAGAAGCGCGCGCTCGAAGCACTCGACAAGCTGAAACTCAACGGCCTGTCGACCGACGAGTTGTCGCTGGCCATCACGGCCGGCACTTCCATCGAGCAGCAGCAGCGAATGGTCAACGGCATGCCCCAGGTGCCGACCAAGACGCAAATCGAAGTCTCTAGCACCCTGCGCGTGCAGTTGAAAGACGTTCGCGACCAGCCGGCCGAAGAGCTGATCAAGACGGTGGGCAAGCTGCTCGACGTGGCCCAAGACGCGGGCGTTTCGGTCGGCCCATCGCCGGCCGAAATGATGCGCAACGCGCGCTACGGCAACTACACCAGCAACGCCTCGCTGCCGGTGCAGTTCGTCGTCACCGACCTCGAGGCCCTGCGCGAAAAGGCGTACGAGTTGGCCGTGGCCGATGCCCGCAGCCGGGCCTCGCGGCTGGCCAAGCTGCACCAGGTGAAATTAGGGCCGGCCGTGTCGGTTCACGAAGTGGCCGTGGCCGGCGATTCGAGCGGCCCGCTGCGGACCAGCGTGCAGACACCGCAGGGCACGACGACAACCATCGCGACGCCGCACGAGAACGAGCCGCGGATCGCTTCGCCCAGTCTGACGGACGTTCCCGTGCAGGTGAAGCTGCTCGTGCGGTTTGCCATCCTGCCGGCTGATCCGGCCACGGCACAACAGTAGAAGGCCCCCTGAGCAGAAACGGACGGAACCCATGAAGACTTCGCGATTTGCCGCCCTGCCGGGATGCGCCGCGCGACCTGGCGCGATGGCCCTGTGTGGGCTCGTGGCCGCGTTGGCGGCCCTGCTGGCAAGCGATTGCGCGGCGCGGGCCGAAGAAGTGCTGCCCAAGCACATCACGCCGGCCACGCTCAAAGCCGTGCGGGCGGGCTTGGATTTCCTGGCCAAGAGCCAGGATGCCGATGGAAGTTGGATCAACGACGAAGGCGGCCGCTCCTACCCGGTCGCCGTCACCGGGCTGGCCGGCACGGCCCTGCTGGCCAACGGCAACACGTCGACTCGCGGCCGCTACGCTCCACAGGTCGAAAAGGCCACCAAGTACCTGCTGAGCTGCTCGACCTCGTCGGGCCTGATCACCGGTCCGAGCCAGGACAACGGCCAGCCGATGCACGGTCACGGCTTTGCCGCTGATGTACCTGGCCTGCGTCTATGGCACCGAAACGAAGCCAACTTCGCGCGACAAGACGAAAGAGGCGATCGACAAGGCGGTCAAGCTCAGCGCCGAGGGCCAGAGCCCGGCCGGCGGCTGGTTCTACACACCCGGCGGTACGTACGACGAAGGCTCGGTGACGGTAACCCAGGTGCAGGCATTGCGCGCGGCGCACAACGCCGGGTTGGCCGTGCCGCGAGGCACGATCGCCCAGGCGGTCGAATACATCGAACGCTGCAGCACCTCCGAAGGCGGCATCTGCTACTCGCTCTCGAATCGGGGCGGCGCTCGGCTGGCGATTTCGGCCGCGGCAGTAGCCACGCTCTACAACGCCGGACAGTACGATGCGCCGGTGGCGAACCGCTGCCTGGAATACGTGTGGGGCCATTTCCAGGATGCCAAAACCTGGCAGCACGGCGGCCACGACTTTTATTGCCAGCTGTATGCCTCGCAGGCCTTTTACCTGGCCGGCGACAAATACTGGGACGTCTATTTTCCGGTCATTCGCGACCAGTTGATTTCCATGCAGAACAAGGGCGACGGCTCCTGGCAGGGCGACTACATCGGCAAGGCCTACGGCACGGCCATCGCCCTGATCATCCTGCAATTGCCCTACAAATACCTGCCCGTCTACCAGCGTTGAGCAAAACGTCAATCGTCCCGTCTACAATTCCTCCAAGCGAAGGGAACAGTCGTGGAGAGCGCACCCGAAGCGGATCTGGCCGGCTTGAGCAAGCTGAAGCAGGCCCACGAGAGTCTGCGCGAGCAAATCGCGCGCGTCGTCGTCGGCCAGGATGAGGTCATCAACCAGTTGATGATCAGCATCTTCGCCCGGGGTCATTGCATCCTGGAAGGCGTGCCCGGTCTGGCCAAGACCTTGATGGTCAGCACGCTGGCCGAGTGCCTGGAGTTGGACTTCACGCGCATCCAGTTCACGCCCGACCTGATGCCCAGCGATATCACCGGCACGGAGGTGTTGCAGGAAGATCGCGCCACGGGTGCCCGGCAGTTGCGCTGCATGCGCGCGGCCCGGTGTTCACCAACGTGCTGCTGGCCGACGAGATCAACCGCACGCCTCCCAAGACGCAGGCCGCGCTGTTGGAAGCCATGCAAGAGCGGCAGGTTTCGGCCGGCGGCCACCGCCACGCGCTGCCCGACCCGTTCTTCGTGCTGGCCACGCAGAACCCGATCGAACAGGAGGGGACCTATCCGCTTCCCGAGGCGCAGCTCGACCGCTTCCTGTTCAAGGTGTTCGTCGGCTACCCAACGGCCGACGAAGAGCGGCAGATTTACCGCGTCACGACCGGCGTCGAGGAGAAAAACCTGACCAAGGTACTCACCGGCGCCGAGATTCCCGAGCTGCAAGCGCTCGTGCGGCGCGTACCCATTTCCGACCATTGCCTCGACTACGCCATGGCCCTGGTGCGCGCGACGCGTACCAGCGAAGAAGACAAGCCGGCCTACGTCGACAAGTGGATCGCCTGGGCGCCGGTCCCCGGGCAGGCCAGGCGCTGGTGCTGGCCGCCAAGGCGCGGACTGCGCTGGACGGCCGCACGGCGGTCACGATCGAAGACATCCGCGCCGTGGCCCATCCGGTGCTGCGCCACCGGCTGGTGACGACTTACGCGGCGCAGGCCGAGGGCCAGACGCCCGACAGCGTGATCAGTGCCTTGTTGAACGATACCCCGGTGCGAAAGGGAGCAGACGCAATCGATGGCCACGTCGCCCAAGTTTTCCGACCCTGAGGTGCTGGCGCATCGCCGGACTTACGCTTCGCGCCCGACAGGTGGTCGAAGGCACGATTTCCGGCTTGCACCGCAGCCCGTTTCACGGCTTCAACGTCGAGTTCGCCGAGTACCGCGAGTACTCGCCGGGCGACGACCTGCGCCGGCTGGACTGGCGCGTGCTGGGCCGCACGGATCGCTTCTACGTCAAGCAGTACGAGGAGGAAAGCAACCTCCGGGCCACGATCGTGCTCGATTGCAGCGCATCGATGCGCTGACGGCTCGGGCCCGCTGAACAAGTTTCAGTACGCGGCCACGGCGGCCGCCTCGCTGGCCACGCTGTTGGTCGAGCAGCAGGATCCGGTGGGCCTGGCGCTGTTCGACAACCAGACGCGCGAGATCGTGCCGCCGGCGGCCACGCAGGCCCAGTTGGCCCGGATCCTGGGCCTGTTGGAGCAGGCCAAGCCCGATCGCCAGACCGAATTGGGCAGCGTGTTGCAAACGCTCAGCGAGCAGATCAAGAAGCGCGGGCTGACGATCGTATTCTCCGACCTGCTCACCGATCTCGACGCGTTTTACGACGGGCTGCGGCGTCTGCAATACCGGGGCCACGAGATCATCGTGTTCCACGTGCTCGACCCCGACGAATTGGAGCTCCCGTTCAACGACATGGTGATGTTCCGCGATATCGAAGGCAGCGAAGAGCTGCTGGCCGAGCCGTGGGCCTTCCGCAAGACGTATCAGGCGGCGATGGAACAGTTTCTCGACGAAGTCCGCAGCGCCTGCGGCAAGCGCGGGCTCGACTACCTGCTGTTGAAAACCAACCAGTCGCTGGCCGATACGTTGTCGCACTATCTCCATGCCCGCGAGCGGCTGAAACACGTAAGTCGAAAGGCCCGCCGCTAACCGCGGCTTGCCGCCGCCCGGCGGTCATTTATGGAAACGCTCACCTTTCTCAACTCGCCGCTGCTGTGGGGCCTGCTGCTGGCCAGCATCCCGCTGCTGATCCACCTGCTGTTCCGGCGGCAGTATCGCCGCGTCGACTGGGCGCCGATGCGCTATCTGAAGCTCTCGATTCAGCGCAACCGCCGCCGCATCCGGCTCGAGCAGATTCTGCTCTTGCTGCTGCGCACGCGGGCATCGTGCTGTTGTTGTTCTTTCTCGTGGCTCGCCCGGTAATGCATGCCGAGGGGCTGTCGCGCTGGCTGGGCACCAGCAGCCGCACGAACCGCATCGTCGTGATCGACGACTCGCTGAGCATGGGCTACACCGACGAGGGCAAGACGGCGCTGGCTCGCGGCCAGGACGTACTGGCCGAGCTGCTGCCCAGCTTCGGCGCCGACGATCGCCTGACGCTCGTGCTGGCCTCGCGCCCCCGGCAGCCGCTGGCCCGCGAGATCGAGCTGGTCGAAGTCGACGAGATCGTCGCCGACATCCGCGCCGTCAAGCCGTGCGAAGTGTTCGCCAGTTGGGAGCCGATTCTCGAAGCGGTTGACGAGCTGATCGCGGCGGCCAGCTATCCGCTGCACGAAGTGACGCTGGTCACCGACCTGCGCCAGGCCGGCTGGGAAGGCCCCAAGCTGCCGGAGGTGGCCACGCGCTGGGCCGCCGGCCGCGTGCACCTGCGGGTGTTCGACGTGGGCAAGCCCCAAACGAGCAACGTGGCGCTTTTGGGCCTGGAGCAGATCGACCGCCTGGCGCTGGTGGCCACGCCGACGCGCTTCGAGGCCGAGGTGCAAAACGACACGCCCGGCGAGCTGGCCGGCCTGGAAGCGAATTTCGTCGTCGACGGCAAGGCCAGCCTGGTGCGCGTGCCGACGATCGCCCCCGGCCAGTCGGCCAAGATTCCGCTGCTGGCGAAGTTCCAGGAGGCCAACACGCACGACGTGGCCTTCGAGCTGCCGCACGACCACCTGGTGGGCGATAACCGCGCGGCGGTCGTGGTGAGCGTGCAACAGAACATCGACATGCTGCTGGTCGACGGCGAGCCCTCGAGCGATCCGCTGGGGGGCGAAACCGATTACCTGGCTCTCGCGCTGTCGCTGGCCGGAGACACGAGCGAACCGTTTCGCGTCGAGGTCCTCACCGATTCGGAATGGGCCTCGACCCCGGCCACGCATCCCGATTTGCTCGTGCTGGCCAACGTCGGGCGGCTCACGCCCGAACAGGCCGAGCTCGTCGAGCGCGAGGTTGCCGAGGGCATGGGGCTGATGGTTTTCGTCGGCGACCAGCTCGACCCCGACAACTACAACCAGTCGCTCTTCAAGAATGGCGGCGGCCTGTTGCCCGCGGCCTTCGAGGGCATCGCCGACGCCGAGTTCTCCGGCATCCTGGTCGAGCCTTCCGACGGCTCGCCGCTGGTGGCGCTGGGCCAACTGACGCCGGCGGCGCTGGAGCGGATCAAGGTGCGACGCACGTATGAAGTCCGCCTGCCGGCCGGGCAGGTCGAAAACGTCCGCGTGCTGGCCCGCTGGAACAACCAGGCGGCCGCGCCGGCGATCGTCGAGAAACTGTACGGCAAAGGCCGGGTGCTGTTGTGGACCACGGCGGCCGACCGCAGTTGGAGCGATTGGCCGACCGACGCCAGCTACGTGCTGGGGGTGCGCGAGGCGGCCCGCGCCGTGGCTCGCTCGATGGCCAGCCGGCGCCAGTACACGGCCGGGCAGGAGCTGTCGGTCGAGCTGCCGGCTTCGCACGACATCACGTTGCCGGCGATCGAGGTGCCCGAGGCCACCGAGCCCAAGGGCCTGGCGCTGGCCGACGACGGTTCCGATGCGACCGACAAGAACCCGAACCAGGCCAAAGTGTTCAGCTACTCCGACACGGCTCGCGCCGGGCTCTACAAGATGACCTGGCACGACTCCGCGTCGGGGGCCATGAGCGAGACGTTTGCCGTCAATCCCGATCGCCGCGAGAGCGACCTGCACCGCATCGCCCGCGAAGAATTCAAAGGCCTTTGGGGCGCGCTCGAGCCGGAAGTGATCACGATCGGCTCGGCCGATTCGAACGTGGCCGTCACCGGACAGGAAATCTGGCGCACGCTGGCCACGGGCTTGTTGGGATTGCTGGTGGTCGAAGCTTGTTTCGCGCGTTGGGCCGGGCGGCCGCGGTAGAGGAGATTTCGAATGGTCGAGGCATCAGCAATTGTAACCCGCCTTGCGAGCGTGGGGGCAACGCGACCGAAGGCGTTCCCTCGTTTGCGCGTCGGGTTGGTGTGAGGAAGATTCAGCGAACGACCCCGGCCTCACCGAGGCCGACTGCAGATTGATTTCATTCATGGCCGAACTCTTGCGGTGGTTACTGGGCTTGAAGCAGGCTCCCGACTGGGCATCAGGAGGCTCGTGGAGCCTCCAATTCCAGTCTGCGCCGCAAGACTTGTGGGCCGTGGGCTACGCCGCCCTGGCGGTGGTGGGCATCGTGGGCGTGTGGTTCCTCTACAAGACCGAGGCCAGCACGGTCAAACCCGCGGCCCGGGTGATCTTGGCCGGGCTGCGCTGCCTGGTCTTCATGTGCGCCGCTTTCATGCTGCTCGAACTGGTGCTGGTGATCACGAAGCGCGAGTCGATCCCTTCGCGGCTGATCGTGCTGGTCGACACCAGCGAGAGCATGGGGCTCAACGATCCCTACCGCGACGACGAGGCCCACAGCGAGTTGGCCGGCAAGCTCGAAGTCGACGGCACCGCCCGGCTGCGCAAGGTTTCACGGCTCGAGCTGGCCCGCCGGGCGCTGGCCAGGGCGCTCGGCCCCTTGGGCGAGGGGCGCGAGATTTCGATCTACGGCTTTTCGCACCAGTCGGCGCCGATCGAGGGCGACGCCTTGCAGAGTGCCGAGCCCAAGGGGACCGAGACGGCCATCGGCGATGCCCTGAGCGCCGCGTTGGCCGAGCATCGCGGCCAGCCGCTGGCCGGGGTGCTGTTGGTGAGCGACGGCCAGTCGAATGCCGGCGAAGATCCGCGCAAAGTGGCCGAGCAGGCCGGCAAGCAGAGCATTCCGATCGTCTCGCTGGCCGTTGGCACGCTTGAAGGGCCTAGCAACGCCCGGCTGGCCGCGATCGAGGCCGACCCCGTCGTGTTCGTTCGCGACCCGACCGAGGTTTCCGTGCTCGTCGAAGGTCAGGGCATGACCGGCCGTACCGGCGTCGTGACGCTCGAAAAACGCCAGGACGGCGCCTGGAGCGAAATCGGCCGCGAGGAAGTCACCCTCAATGAAGACGCCACCGCCAAGCGCGTCACCTTCAAACTCACGCCCGAGGCTATCGGCGAGCTGGAGTTGCGGGCCCGCATCGCCGACTTCGGCGACGAGCTGACCGACGCCGACAACTTCGCCACGCACACGATGAAGATCGTCCGCCAGCAGATTCGCGTCCTGTTGGTCGCCGGCAATCCCGGCCCCGAAGTGCAATTCCTGCGCAACGCGCTGCTGCGCGACACGGGCCTGGAGTTCGCCTGCTGGTTGCAGACGGCCGGTTCGGGCTACGAACAAATGGGCACCAAGCCGATCCGCCGCCTGCCGATCAACCGCCAGGAGCTCGACGAGTACGACGTGCTGATCCTGTTCGATCCCGACATGCGGGCCCTCGGCCCCGCCTGGCCCGAGCTGATCAGCCAGTTCGTCGGCACCTCGGGCGGAGGGCTGATCTACGTGGCCGGCGAAATGCACACCCGCAATCTCTTCGACGGCGTGTCCAGCGATGCCGGCGCCGCGCAAAGCGACGACCCGACGAGTGCGGCCATCGGCACGGTCGACAACAGTTGGCTGCGGCTGCTGCCGGTCGTGGCCGATCCGGGCCTGTACAAGTCAAGCGCCGAAGTGGCTCTCAGCGCTCTCGAGCCGTGGAATCTCGAGCTGACGCCCGAGGGCTCGATCGACCAGGTGTTTCAGTTCGACCCGGACGCGACCCGCAATCGCGAGATCCTGGCCAGCCTGCCGGGCATGTATTGGCATTTTCCGGTGACGCGGGCCAAGCCCGGCGCCACGGTGCTCGCGCGGCACGGCGACCCGCGGATGCGCAACGCCTTTGGCCGTCACGTGCTGATGGCGATCCACCGCTATGGTCCGGGGCACGCCACGTTTCTGGGTTTCGACAGCACCTACCGCTGGCGCTATCTGCACGAGGAATACTTCGACGGCTATTGGGCCCGGCTGATTGACCGCGTCGGCCGCAGCAAGGCGCTGGGCGGTGCGCTACCCCTTCACGCTCACCACCGACAAGGCAGTCTATCGCACGGGCGAGCGGATCACGATTCGGGCCAAGGCCATCGACTCGGGCGAAGGCAGCGCGGTGGTGGCCGATCTGCGCGGCGAAATCGAGCTGGCCGGCCAGCCGCCGGTGCCGTTGGAAATGGAGCCCCTGGCCAACGAGCTGGGCGTCGTCGAGACCAACTTCACGCCCACTGAAGCGGGCACCTACAGCGTGCGGATGCTGCCGGGCAACGTGCAGGCCCAGGGCGACCCGTCCGTCCGCCCGGCCACGCTCAACCTGCGCGTCGAGACGGCCCACAGCGAGCTCGATCGGCCGACGCTCGATCGGGCCCTGCTGGAAGACATGGCCCGTTCGACCGAAGGCAGCGTGGTATCGCTGGCCGACTACGAGCAATTGCCCGCGGCGTTCAAGGTCAAAGAGGTCGGCCGGCTGCTCGAGTACCGCAACGAGTTATGGGATGCGCCGATCGTATTCGGCTCGTTCATCGTGTTGTTGACATTGGAATGGATCCTGCGAAAGCGCTCGCGGATGGCATGACGGCCCCGCTGCGGCGAATCGTGAGACGTCGATGAGTATCGCGGTTGAAGAACGAACGGTGCCCGACGAGTTGCGGCAGGCGCAACGGCGCTGGTGCGCGCCGCTTGCGCGGGATCCGCCGCCGGTTGCGGACTCATCTGCTCGTCGAAGGCGTGTTTTGGGTCGCCACGGCCGTGCTGATGGCGGCGGCGCCGAGCTTCGCGCTCGATCGGGCGTTTCGCTTCAACCTGCCGACGCGGCTGGGACTGCTGGCGATCGGCGTGGTGGCGATCCTGGTGGTTGCCGCGCGGCGGCTGGTTCGGCCGCTGTTGCTGCCGCTCGAGCCGCTCGACCTGGCCGAGCTGCTCGATCGACGCTCCCGCGGCGTCGGCCAGAAGATCTCCAATGTCCTGCAACTGCCCGAGCTGCTGTGCGACGAGCATTTTGCCTCCCCCGCCATGGTCCGCGCGGCGGTCATCGAGTGTGCCCGCTCGCTGGACGACGTGAACCTGGCGGCCACGCTCAACGTCGTTCGTCGCCGGGCGCTGGCGCTGGGATTGTTGGCATTTATCGCGGCGACCGCGGCGACCGCGCTGGCCTGGCCTGAAACGGCCAGCTTGTGGGCCCGTCGCTGGCTGGCAGGTTCGACGATCCGCTGGCCGCAGACGACCTATCTGAGCGTGGCTGGCCTGGAGGACGACTCGCGGCTGCTGGTGCCCCGCGGCGAGATGTCGCTGGTGCACGTCAACGCCCAACCCGAGTTCACCGAGGAAGGCGGCCGCTGGGAGCTGACCGGCCGCGGCGAGCCGCTGATTGTCGAATCGGCGGAGCGGCCCACGAGTCAGCCGCCCGAGCAAGTGGCGCTGGCCTATCGGATGCCCGACGGCTCGAAGCGGCGCGGCAATGCGACGCAGTTCGACGAAACGAGCTTCCGCTACGAGCTGCCGCCCTTAGCCGAGCCGGTCGAACTGTACCTGACTGGCGGCGACGATTGGCTGGGTCCAATCACCGTCGAGCCGATCGACAGGCCCGCGATCAGCCTGCTGGAGCTGACCAGCCGGCCGCCGGGTTCCGAAGCCGAGGAGACGATCCGCGTCGGCGACGCCAATGCCCAATTGCTGTTCCTGCCCGAAACGAAGCTGCGGCTGCGGGTCGTGGCCAGCCAGCCGCTCGCGTCGGCCGAAGTGCTCGACAAGGGCGCGGCCCGTGTCCGGCTGGCAGCGCGTCGACGAGCGGACCTACACGCTCGCCTGGACGATGAACGAGTCGCTGGCGCTGGAATTCCGCTTGACCGGCCAGCGCGGCGCCCTGGGCTCGAAGCCCACCTTCCTGGCGATCGGCCTGCTGAAGGATCGCGAGCCGCGGGTGACGATCCGCTCGTCGGGCGTCAGCCGCCGCGTGACGCCGGTGGCCCGCATCCCCCTTTCGATTCGGGTCAACGACGATTTCGGCGTGGCCTCGCTGGCGCTCGAATGGGAGCAGACGTCGACGCGCGATGAAAAGCAGCGCGTCGAGACGAAGCGGGTGCAGATCGAAGAGCCGGCCCCGAAAGAGGCCCTGCTCGAGCGGGAGCTGATTCGCGACCGCGAAATCGCGCTGCGCGAGCAAGGCCTGGCGCCGGGCAACACGCTCAAGCTGCGGGGCATCGCCACCGACGCCTGCGCGCTGGGCACGCAGAGCGGCTATTCGCGCTGGCTCGCGTTTCAGATCGTGGCCCCCGACGAGCTGTTCTACGAAATCCTCATGCGCCAGCGCGAGCAGCGGGCGAAGTTCACCGTGGCGCTGGACAGCGCCAAGGCGCAGGCGACGGCCCTGGCCGAGGCCGCGAAGAACGAAGACGTGTTCGGCATCGCTCGCGCCGAACAGGTGATCGCCCGCCAGGTGTGGCAGGTGGCCAATGTGCTCGACGCCTCGCTCACGGAAATGACGCTCAACGACCTGGGCAATCCGCAGGCGCGCGACAACATGCAAACCGCGATCATCACGCCGCTGCGCAACCTGCACGGCGAGCTGTTGCAGCAGCTTCGCGCGGCGGTCGACGCGCTGGCCGCGCCGAGCGCGCTCACCGAGGACAAGCGGTCCGCGGCGATCGACCTGGCCGACAAATCGGTTGAGACGATGCAGGCGATCCTGGCCCAGATGTCGTTGTGGGAGAGCTTCATCGACGTGGTCAACCAGCTCAAGCAGATCATCGATCGGCAGGACCAGGTGCTGAAGTCGACCGAGGAAATCGAGAAAAAGCGCACTGAGGATCTGTTCGATCCCTGATGAAATGGCGGCTTTCGGCCAGGCAAGGGGGGCCGACGACCGGACTTTTATTGACTCGATTTTGCCCCTGCGCTACAAAAGAGATGACGACCCGCACCCCCGTGGGGGTGAACCGCTCTAGCCAGAGGGAGACCAAGGCCATGCGTCGAAACACGATGCGTTCGAAGCTGCTGGGAGTTGTCGCAGGCGCATTGGCGGCGACGGCCCTGCTGGTTGGGCCGGCCCTGTCAACCGCCGCCGACGACGTCGTACAGGAATTCAAGGTCTTGCCTGCCCAAATCGAAGCCAAGACCGACGTGGCTAAGACCGACAAGCCGGCCGACAAAGACACGGCCGGGCTCGGCCAGCGCCGCGATAGCGAGGTAACCGTCGCCGAGCAGCTCAGCTTCCGCGAGCAGCAGGTCGAGGAGGAGATGTCCGAGCTCGAGCAGCGGCATGCTGCGGCTGTCGCGGGCCTTGCAAAAGCTCGAACCTGAGAACTCCTCGCGGCTGATGCTGGGGCTGAAGTATGCCCGTGACGAGTTGATCCTGTTTCAGATGCAAGAGACGCAAGCGGCGCTGGCGAAGCTGAGCCTGAAGGACGCGTCGGAGGAGCAGAAGGACCTGATCGCCAAGCTCGAGCGCTTGCAGCAGTTGCTGCTGTCGAACGATTTGGATTTCGAAATGAAGCTCGAGCGGCTGCGACAGATACGCGACACGCTCAAGAAGCTCGACCACGTCATCAAGGAAGAGACCCGCGAGGAAAAGCTGTCGAAAAAGGCCGCCGCCAGGGAGAAGGAGTTGGCCGAGCTGGCCAAGCGCCGCGCCGCGCTCGAAGAGCTCGTCAAGCAGCAGAAAGAGCACATCGAAGCGAACAAGCCGCTGGCAAAGAACGATGTGCCCGACGACGCCCAGCGCGAGGCGGCCTCGAAGCTGGGCCAAGCGCAGGAAGCCACGCGCAAGAGCACCGAAGAGCTGGCCAAGCAGTCGCCCGAGACGTCGGCCGGCAACTTGACGCAAGCCGCATCCAGCATGAAGAGCGCCGCCGAGGCGCTGGCCAAGCCGGCCGCGGCCGAGGCCCAAGCGCCGATGGAAAAGGCCCTGGCGGCGCTACAGAAAGAGCTCGATGAAACCGCCAAGCGCGAGGCCGAAGCCAAGGCGGCGCTGGCCAAGGAAAACTTCGAGGCCATGCGCAAAGATCAGCAAGGCAATCGCAGCACCACCGACGAAGTCACCGAAATGACCCGCCAGCTCGGCAACAGCGGCCTGGCCTCGCTAGCCGACCTGACCAGCGCCAGCCAGAGCATGGGCAATGCCGAAGGCGCGTTTGGCAGCTCGCAAGCCGGCGCCGGCAACGGCGAACAACAGAAGGCCCTGGCGGCCCTGAAGAAAGCCGAAGAGCAACTGGCCGAAGAAGCCGAGCGACTGGCCCGACAACTGCGCCGCGAGGTGCAGAAGCGCGTCACTGACGGGCTCACCCGGATGCTCGAAATGCAGATCTCGGTGCGCGAGCGGACCGCGGCGCTGGGCAAAAGCGCCAAGGAAGGCTCGCGGCAGGCTCTGTCGGCCGTCACGGCGCTGGCCAAGCGCGAAGAGAAGATCACGGCCATGGGCCAGGAGCTGATCAACATCGTCGAAGAGACCGAGTTTGGCATCGCCCTGCCGGCGGCGCTGGCCGCGGTGCGCGACGCCACCGAGGCCGTGCAGTTCTCGCTGGCCGACGGGGACGCCTCGCCCGAGGTGGTCAAGGCCGAGCGGCAGATCGAAGCCGACTTGAAGGCCATGATCGACGTCGTCTCGGAAATGTCGGACGCCAACAGCCGCAAAGGACGCCGCGGCGGCAACACCGAAGAAGACCAGCGCAAGGAGCAGAACCGCATCATCTCCGAGTTGAAGATGATCCGCCTGCTCGAGGAACGCGTGCACCAGAGCACCAAGGACGTCGACACCAAGCGCGAGGGCTCGCCGCTGACGGCGCGCGTTCGCAAGCGCATCGGCGATCTCGAAGGCCGCCAGGAAGATATCCGCGACGCCACCGAGCAACTCGCCACCGAGCGCGGCGAGGAAATCCCGCTGCCGGAATGAGTCGATAACCACGTTGTCACGATGAGGCTGGGTCAGAACCCAAATACAAGGGGTGCGAACATGCCATCCGAATACTCCAATCTGCGGTCTCGCGCCTTCTGGCTGCCGGCGAAGACCAGGCTGGTGCGAACCTTGGCGCTGGCCGCGGCCGCGCTGGTCTGGCTGGCCGTGCCGGCGCGGGCCCAGGAGGACGAGTTGCTCTCGCCGCTCGACGACGTGATCGCCGACATGCAGATGGCCGGCGGGCGCCTGGGCAAGATGCTCACCGACAAGCCCACGCAGCAGCGAGAGCTGGACGCCATCGACAAGCTCGGCGCTGATCAAACTGCTCGAAGAGCGCCGCCGCCAGCAGGGCGGCATGAGCAACCGCGCCGACCGGCCGGCCGAAGATTCCGTGATCAAGTCGGGCCCGGGCGGCTCGGGCCCCCTGCACGACGCCAATCGCAACGGCCGCGGCTGGGCCCGCCTGCCCGATCACAAGCGGCAGCAGATCCTGCAGTCGATGACCGAAGGTTTTCCGCCCCATTACCAGCAACTGCTCGAGCGTTACTACCGTCGGCTGGCCGAGGAGAAGCCGCTCGGCGAAGCTGCCGACGACGGGGCCGCCCCAGCGGGTCGAGACCCCGCGCCGCGGCACCGCCTCGCGACAAGGCGCCTCCAGCCGGGGCCGACGCCGCGGCCATGAAACGTGGCGCAAAACCCCTCCAGCGGCAATCGAGTGAGGCGATGGCGCGCGATGAGAATCTTGCCTTTGGCATGCGCCTGGTTTCTGTCAGCGGCCTTGGCCCCGGTGCTGTTGTCGGCCGCCGAAGAACCGGCCGCCGCTGAGCCAGCCACCGAACAGCCCCCGGCCGAAGGCATTCAGGCCGTGCTGGTCACGATCGACGACGAACAGATCAGCGGCCGCATCACGGGCCTGGCCGACGGCCGGCTTTCGCTGGCCGGCGATCCGCCCCGCAGCTTTTCGCTGGTCGACTTGCAGCGGATCGAAATCGGCAAGTCGATCGCCGCCAGCGCGCCGTCGGATCTCGTCTGGATCGGGCAGGACAACCACGACCTGGTGCAAGTCGGCGGCGCCAGCGGCGGCAACGGCATCCAGGACATCCACCTGCACGCCACGAAGCTGAAGTCGCAGGGGCTCAAGCAGGTCACCGTCACCTGCCGTTTCGACTCCAAGCTGCTTCGCGTCTGGCGGCTCGACACGTCGAAGTCGCCGCACTGGCGATTGGCCGTCGCCCGGGCCGATTTGTCGAGCGACGCCGAGTTGTACGTCGAGCCGGCCGCCGACGGCTTCGGCCAGAAGTTCGAAGTGACGTTCACCTACAACGACGGTTCGACGACCCAGTCGACCGTCACGGGCGCCACCCACACCAGCGACCAGCTCAAACTCGAAAACCGTGCGCCGCCAGCCAGCCGGCGGCCAGCAAGGCGGCCACGGCTCCCGTCAAGATATCGACGACCGCCGTCTACCTCGGCGCGGCGAAGGAGGGCGGCGGCTCGCTGCACGGCGAACTGGTCGGCCTCGACAGCGAATCGCTCGTGCTGCGAACCACCTGGAACGACGCGCTGCCAATTCCGCTGTTGCGCGTCGGCGGAATCTGGTTCGGCAAATCGGGCTCTCGGGCCGAGTTCGACAAGCAGCTGGCCGCCCCGACGGCCGACGACGTCGTGTTTTTGACCGCCAGCGACGGCACGACGGCCCAAGTCGCTTGCAGCGTCGCCGGCCTGGCCGAGGGTAAGCTTGCCGTCCGCTACCAAGAAGCCGACCGCACGATCAAGGTCGACCGCCTGCTGGGAATCGTGTTTGCCGCGCATCCCAAGATTGCGCCGCGTCGCGACCCCTACCAGGTGTTCGTGCTCACCTCGGGCGATACGCTGTTCGGCGTACTTTCGGCGATCAGCCCCCAGGGGGTCACCGTCGAGACGCTGTGGAACGCGAGCGTGCAGGTGCCCGTGGGTTCGGTGGCGGAGATTCGCTCGCGCAATGGAAAATTGACCTCGCTGGTTGACCTGGAGCCGGCGTCGGTCGAAGAGACCGGCTACTTCGGCCGCGTGATGCATTGGCGTCGCGACCGGGGTTTCGACGATGCGCCCCCCAAGGTCAAGGGTCGGCAGCCGCTGCGCTCGCTGGCGACGCACTCGCGCTCGGTGCTCACCTACGCGCTCGAAGAGCCATATGAAAGGTTCAAGGTCCAACTCGGCTTCGACGACAGCGCGGCCGACCGCGGTCGGGTCGCCTGCCGCGTGCTGGTCGATGGCCGCGAGGCCTTTGCCGAAAAGGATTTTCGCTCCACCGCCGAGCCGATCGACGTCGACGTTTCATTGGCCGGCGCGAAACAACTCACGCTGGAAGTCGACTTCGGCGAAGGCGAAGACGTCGGCGATCGGATCATCTGGGCCGAACCGCGGCTGTTCCGCGCAGAGGCCGAAGTCGCGGCAGCGAAATAGCGCGGCGCACTGGCGGTAAAGGGTAGAAGGGCTCGACCATGGCACGAACACTGGCTCGACGGCTGCTGGCAACAGTCGGCCTGGCATGCAGCCTGGGCGGTGCTTGGGCCTCGTCAGCGGCTTCGGCTGAAGAGCCGAAGGGCCACTTCGAGGTCCACGACCTCTCGTTCTGGATTCTCGAAGCAGGCGGCCAACAAGCCAACATGCGCACGGCCTACGCCACGGCCCTGCCGGCGCACGTCAACACGGCCCGCAGCTCGCAGCCTCCCAGCCATCGGCGGCTCACGCCCATCAACCTGATCACTTTCTACGGGCCGCCCGCGAGCAATCTCGACATCGACCTGCGCACCAAGGCCGGCACTTTTCTGGCCCACTGGCCCAGCGCCGAGAGCCTGCCGAACCGCTTGCGGTGGGCCGGCACGCCCGCGGTCGAACTCGTCGAGAAACTCAAGGACGAAACCGAGCTGTCGTATGCCGACAACGACCACTGGATTCGCCGGGCCCGCGAAAACCAGGACGCCCTGTACATCCGCCGCGGCGCCCGCAGCGAGCGCTTTTTGGCATACGACGTCGAGTTGAGCCTGCCGGCGCCGGTGCGGTTGGAGGGCGGGCCCGACAAATACACGGTCATCAACACGTCGGACTCGCCGGTTTACGACGTGCTCGTCTCGCGGTCCACGCCCAAGGGGCGTCGCCTGGCGTGGATCGACGTCCTGCCGCCGTCCAAGCCGGTTTCAACCGCCAAGGCCGCCGATGCGGCCAACGCCGACGGCAAGGGCGCCAAGCCGCAGTTGTTCGACGACGACAAGCCGGCCGAAATGCCGCAGGAACCGGCGAAGGCGAACCCGGCCAAGGAGAAGCCGGCCGCAGACGCTGCAAAGGCTGCGAAATTGTCGCCCAAGCTCTTCGGCGGCATCGCGGCCGAGGCCGTCGCCAAAGCCGTGGCCAATCAGAACAAGACTGCACCGGCGACGAAAGCTGCCGAGAAGGCGAAGTCCGACGAGAAGCAACCCGGTGACGGCGCGAAACCGGCCGACAAGTCCTCTCCCGCCGCGCCGGCGCTGGCCGGACTCGAGGTGGCACTTGGCGAACCCCTGGCAGAGGGCGCCGAAGAAACCAAGGCCAAGATGGCTGCGGCGCTGCGCGAACGCCTGGCGAAGGCCGGCTTGAAGTCGGCGGAGATTGAGCTGTTCCTCGATAACTATCAGTGGCTGTTTTTCGAAGGCGACGCGGTCGTCGTGGCCTGCCGTCTCGCTGGGCCGACGATCGACGAGAAGATTCCGCTATCGATCTTTCCCGAGCCGGCCAAGACGGTGCGCGTGGCAATGGTGCTGATGCGCAACGCCGACCCGCAATTGGGCAGCGAAGTCGATCGCCTGATCGCTCAGCTCGGCGACTCGACGTTTCGCGTTCGCGAGGCGGCCCAAAAGCGGCTCACCGAGCTGGGTCCGCTGGCTTTTCCGGCTTTGAACAAGGCCCTCAACCAGACCGATCAGGAAGTCGTCATTCGCTGCGAACGGATCCTGCTCAGCCAGAACCAGACCCCCAATCCCAAGGCCACCTCGACAACCGGCAAGGCCGTGCCGGCTGCCGCCGTGCGCATCGCCAAGTAGTCGCCTGCTGCGACGAGCGGGCCAATCCTTTCACGACACGCTTCCACGAAAGTCATGCCCCGCGATTCGCTGCCACCCTTTCGCCAACACTTGCTATTTCGCGGCGGGCACGCGCAGACGCTGGCCGGCGCCTACCTGCCGGGTCGCCGCTATCGTTACCGGGCCGAACAGCACGAAGTCACGTTGCCCGACGGCGATCGGATCGTGCTGCACGACGACTGCCCCGCCGGCTGGCAGAGCGGCCAGCGCGCGGCGCTGTTGATTCACGGCCTGGCCGGCAGCCACCAGAGCGGCTACATGCAGCGGATCGCGCACAAGCTCCAGGCCCGTGGCGTCCGCGCGTTTCGCATGGATTTGCGCGGCTGCGGCGCCGGCGCCGGCCTGCGCGGCTCCCCTATCACAGTGGCCGATCAGAGGACGCGCGGGCGGCCCTGGAGGCGATCGCCGGCTGGAGCGGCCATTCGCCGACGACGCTGGTCGGCTTTTCGCTGGGCGCCAACATCGCGCTGAAGTTGCTGGGCGAACTGGCCGGGCGGCCGTGCGGCGGACTGGATTCGGCCATGGCCGTCTGCCCGCCGATCGACCTGGCGGCCTGCTCGCGGCAGATTTCGTTGCCGACCAATCGCTTGTACGACCGCTTTTTCGTGCGCCACTTGCTTGCTCAGCTCCGGTTGCGCAGTTGGCTCGCGCCGGACGCGGCCGCGGTCGAGTTCGCCCGTGCGCCCGCGGTCGATTTGGGAGTTCGACAACACCTTCACCGCCGTGGTCTGCGACTTCGGCACGGCCGACGACTATTACCGGCAGGCCAGCTCCGAGCGCCTGATCGCGCAAATTCGCACGCCGACGCTGATCGTGGCCGCCAGCGACGATCCGCTCGTGCCCTGCGAGATGCTCGACGCGCCTGCCCGCCAGCGAAGCCGTGCGGGTGCACATCGCCGAGGGAGGTGGTCACCTGGGTTTCGTGGGCCGCCGCGGTGGCGACCCCGACCGCCGCTGGATCGATTCGGCGCGTCGTCGACTTCGTGCTCGCCCAGTCGCCGGCTGTCCGTAGCGGCGCAGTGGCCGCGGCGCTCTGACGCGTGGCGCTTCCGCAAGCGGGCCAGTGGCTTGCCGGCAGCCGCTGGCTCGGCTGAGAGCGGCCCTGTTCCGCGGCGGGCCTGGCGTTTATGTTTATGTTGCTCGCGACGGGCCAGTCCGCTGGCGGCAGTCGGAACGCATCGCCCGCGGCGGGCCGCTCTCTGGAATGGCTACGTAGTTTTTCTTTTGGCGGGATTCTGACCATGCACTCGTCCAGCTTTCACTCGCTGCCAACGCCCGTGGTGCTGTTTTTGTTGCTGGGACTGTTGTTCTTGGTGCTGATCGCGGTCCTGCAAATCGGCATCCTGGCCTACGCCGCCGAAAAACTCGGCATCAGCCGCCGCGCGGCTTACGCGATTCTTTTTCTGTCGCTCGTGGGTTCTTACTACAACATTCCCATCGCCGAAGTGTCTGGCGACCAGGTCGTGTCGACCCAGGTGGTCCGCGATAGCTGGGGTCTGCCGTACTTGTGCGGGTCATTTCCTCTCCGACCACGGAGTTGTCGGTCAACGTCGGCGGCGCAGTGATTCCCACGATTCTGTCGCTCTACTTGATGGTCAAGAACCAGATCTATGGCCCGGCCCTGATCGGCGTGGCGATCCTGGCCGGCGTCGTACACATGCTGGCAGAGCCAATGCCGGGAGTCGGGATTGCCGTGCCGATCTTCATCCCGCCGATCGTTTCGGCGGTCGTAGCCATGCTGTTGTTGCGCGATTACGCGGCGCCGTTGGCCTATATCTCCGGCTGTTTGGGCACGCTGATCGGCGCCGACCTGATGAATTTGAGCAAGCTCGTCGGAGCCGACATGTCGCGGGCCTCGATCGGCGGGGCAGGCACGTTCGACGGCGTGTTCCTGACCGGCATCCTGGCGGTGATTCTGGCCGTCAGCCCCCGGCCCATGCATCGGCCGCATCACGAGCAGCAGCCGAGCGACGTCGACGAAACGTATCAGGCGCCGTCAACTCGCTAGCAAGCTGTATAGCAGCGTGCCGAGCACCAGCGACGAGACGACGATGTAGAGCCTGTTGCGCTGGCGGACGTACAAGACCAGCGCGGCCGCGACCCGCGCCAGCGGGGTGGCCACCAGCAACAGCAGCCCCAACTGAATCAGTCCCCGAGCCTCGAACGAAGCCGCGCCGCTCAACACGCCGCCCAGGCTGCGGAGCTCTTCCGGCTCGGCGACGAAGTCGGCGTACTGCGGCGTGTCACCGCCGTTGGCGACGAGGTATCGCGCGCCGCCGAGAATGATCAGCCCGGCGGCCAGGATCGTGCCCCAGCGCACCAGCGCCTGCAGCACCCGCTCGAGCCGCTCATCGGGGGCTTGGGCTGGCGCCATCTAGAACCTTCCTTTCAAGCCGCTGTAGATCATTTGCGCGGCCAGCGCGAACACGAGCACGCTGAACACCGCGCGCAGCATGCGCACCGGGCCGTGCACCAGCAGGCGCGAGCCCAGCACGGCGCCGGCCAGTACGCACAGTACGATGGGCATGGCCAGCTGCGGGTTGATGTAGCCGCGGTGCAAATAGACGCCGGCGCTGGTGGCGGCCGTCACGCCGACCATGAAGTTGCTGGTGGTCGTCGAGACCTTGAAGGGGATTCGCATCACGCGGTCCATGGCGAGCACTTTGATCGAGCCGGAGCCGATGCCCAGCAAGCCGGAGAGCAGGCCCGCGCCGCCCAACAGGGCGAACCCCAGCGGGACCCGCGCGACCCCGTAGGGCGTTGGGCCCTCGGGACCGGGATACGTGGAATCGAGCCCCAGCCGGGCGCTCAGGCCGCCGGGCGGCACCCGGGGCTGCTCCCCCGCACCGCCAGTCGCCGAGAAGATCGCCGAGAACATGAGCACGACCCCGAATACGATCGCGATCGCGTTGGCGCTGGTGCCGATGGCAATGTAGGCGCCAGCCAAGGCCCCGGCGGTCGTCGCCACTTCGAGCAGCAGTCCCAAGCGGATGTTCGTGAAGCCCTCGCGCAAAAGGCAGCCGCGGCCCCCGACGAGGTGGCGATCACGCCCATCAGCGAAGCGCCGATCGCGTAGTGCATGTCGACGCCGAACGCGAGCGTCAGCATGGGCACGATGATCACGCCGCCGCCCAGGCCGGTGAGCGAACCGAGAAAGCCGGCCACGAGCGCCCCGGCGCCGACCAGCAGCGAGAATTCAAGATTCGTCATGTCCGCTGGCGTCGATCATGCGCGAATTCGTCCGTCACAGCCGCTGCCTTCTGCGGCGGCCGTCCGCCGGCCTCGACCATCTCGCTCCACGACGCGACGAGGCCGTGCTGCGTGGGACGGCCTGATCGTCGGCGCTGTTCGCTCTGGCTGGCCAAGAGCAGCGGACGGCAACGATTTCGGATCGTGATGTCGGTCGTTGCGGTGCGCGGCGCGCCCGCGAAGCGGGGTCGCGCACTGCGTCCTTCTCTCAGGCGATGCTAGTAGCGTCGCCCGCCGCCGTAGCCGCCACCGCCGCCACCACCGCCGCCGTAGCCGCGGCCACCGCGTCCGCCGCCACCGCCACCACCACCGCCGCCGCGATCTTCGCGCGGCCGCGCTTCGTTGACGGCCAGCGGCCGGCCCTGATGCTGTTGTTCGTTGAGTCCCTGGATGGCAGCTTGGGCCTCGGCGTCGCTGCTCATCTCGACGAACCCGAAACCCTTGCTGCGGCCCGTCTCGCGGTCCTGAATCACTTGGGCGCTTTCGACGGTGCCAAACGGCGCGAACAATTGCTCCAATTCCGAGCTAGTCACTTGATAGCTCAAATTGCCGACGTACAACTTCTTACCCACGGAAGAACACTCCTGTAACTAGCGCATGGAACCGCGACTGATTGCTTTCCGGGTCCCTGGAGAAAGAGGCCGACACTGGCGGCCCAACAGGTGGCGGGGGCGACAGAGGTTTTCCGAGGGCCGATTCCCTTAGGGAACCAACGCATCGACTCGCTCGACGTACCAACCTGCACCAGTATATCATGTTTTACTGCCCCGTATAGCTTTGAAACCGGCCAGCGCCCGTCCCTCGGCCTCGTGAACTGGGCCCCCAATCCGGATCAAGCGGTATAGCCAGAAACGACCATGAGCAACGAACCACGCCCCCTGGTCGGCATCATCATGGGCAGCAAGATCGGACTGGGAGACGATGTCGCCATGCCGACGAGATGCTGACGCGGTTTGACGTGCCGCACGAGTGCCGCGTCGTTTCGGCCCACCGCACGCCCGACTGGATGACGCGAATACGCCAAGACGGCCGAAGCGCGGGGCCTGGAAGTGATCATCGCCGGCGCCGGCGGCGCGGCGCACCTGCCGGGCATGGTCGCGGCGCACACGCTGCTGCCGGTGCTGGGCGTGCCGGTGCAGAGCCGCGCGCTTGCAAGGGCTCGACTCGCTGCTGTCGATCGTGCAGATGCCCGGCGGAGTGCCCGTGGCGACGCTGGCCATCGGCAAGGCCGGAGCCACCAACGCCGCCCTGCTGGCCGTCAGCATTCTGGCCATCAGCCGCCCGGAACTGCGCGAGAAGCTGCAAGCCTTCCGCCAGCGAACAGCGCCGAAGCGTGCTGGGAGAACGCTGCCGTGACGCAGCCGATTTTGCCGGGCGCGACGGTCGGCGTATTGGGCAGCGGCCAACTCGGCCGCATGTTCGCCATTGCCGCGCGGCGCATGGGCTATCGCGTGCACACGTCTTCTCGCCCGAGCGACGACACGCCGACCGGCCAGGTCGCCGACGTGCGAAATCGACGCCGCCTACGAAGATCTCGACGCGCGTCCGGCGCGTTCGCCCGAAAGGTCGACGTGGTGACGTTCGAGTTCGAGAACATCCCGGCCGGCGCTCGACGAAGCGGCGCGCCGAATTGCGCCGGTGCGCCCGGCGGCGCAGCGTGCTGCACATCGACCCAGCATCGCCTGCGCGAGAAGACGTTTCTCTGCGCGAGCCGGCTTTCCGGTCACGCCGTTTCGCCGCCGTCCGTTCGCCCGACGAGTTGCCACGCGGCGCTGCCGAGCTGGGCACTCCGGCCGTGTTGAAAACGGCCGGCTGGGGCTACGACGGCAAGGGCCAGACCAAGATCGGATCGCCCGCAGAGGCCGATGGCGGCCTGGCAGAGCGCTGGCGGCCCACGAAGCCGTGCTCGAGGCGTTGGTCGATTTCGAGTGCGAATTGTCGGTTGTCGTGGCGCGCGGGCTACGACGGCGCCATGGCCGATTACGGGCGCGATCGGCAACACGCACGTCAACCATATTCTCGACGTCTCGGTCGTCGCCGGCCGCGGTGACGCCGGAAGTGGCCCGCGAAGCCGTCGAGATCGCCGCGGCCGTGCTCGAGCAGCTCGACGTGGTGGGCGTGTTGTGCGTCGAGTTCTTCCTGACGCGCAGACGGAGAGCTGCTGATCAACGAGCTCGCGCCGCGGCCCGCATAACTCGGGCCACTTGACGTTCGACGCCTGCGTCACCAGCCAGTTCGAGCAGCAGTTGCGGGCCATCTGCGGGTTGCCGCTCGGATTCGACCGAGCTGCTGCGCCCGGCGGCGATGGCCAATCTGCTGGGCGACTCGTGGCGCCCGGCGAGCCCGATTGGGCCGGCAGCCTGCCGCTTCCCGAACGTCAAGCTGCATCTGTATGGCAAAGAGACGCCGCGCGTAGGCCGCAAGATGGGCCACCTGACGTGGCGCAGCCCTCACGCGCGACGAAGCCCTGCAAACCGTATTGGCCGCCCGCGCGGCGCTGTGCGCGAGCCAGCCGCTGCCATGAACAACGCCGGAGCCCGACCGGCATGATCCTCGACGACCTGACCAGCGCCGCGCGCTACTTCTCGCTGCACCCGGGCTTTCGCCAGGGGCTCGAGTTTCTCGCGCGGCCGGATTTGCAGAGCCTGGCCAGCGGGCGGATCGACCTGGACGGCGACCGGCTGTTTGCGCTGGTGAATCGCGACCCCGGCCGCGGGCGGCACGGCACGCGGCTCGAAGCCCACCGCAAATACATCGACATTCAACTGCTCGTCGCGGGGGGCGAAGAGATCGGCTGGCGGCCGACCGCCGAGTGCCGCCAGGTGACCGAGGCCTACGACGCGTCGCGACATCATGTTCTTCGCCGACGGGCCGCGGGTTTGGATCCCCTTGGGCGTCGGCCAGTTCATGATCTTTTACCCCGCTGATGCCCACGCCCCGCTGGCCGCCACGGGCGACAACGTCAAGTGCGTCATCAAAGTGGCCGTGTAACGCGCCAGCAGCGGCTCCGGCCGTGAAAACCGCTTGCCGCGCGGGTAAATCCTATCGAGTGGTTGGTCTCGTCTTGGCCGCCCGCCAGGAGCGACTATGATGATAGGCGCTGGGCGCGACTGGCCGTTGCGCCGCGAGACAGGAATGCGCTTGCATGAACGCCTCACTCGACGACCACGAGGGGCCGCTCGGACCGCCGCGTTTTTCGCTGCGATCGCTGTTCTTGGCAGTCACCGCGCTGGGCTGCTTGTTCGGCGCCATGGCAGCCTTGGGCAGTTTCTGGTCGCTGGTGATTCTGCTGTTTGCCGCCCTGGTGGCGGCCCACGTCATCGGCAACGCAGTGGGCACGCGGCTGCGGATCGCTCGCCAGGGCTGAAATCGCCGCGCGCCACCGACCGCTCCACGCGGGCATCCTCGCTGGCCAGTTTCGCGATTCCCGCGCCTCGCCATCTGAGCGAGCGCCAGGGTCTCGACCGGCTCGCACGGTTGACGGCTGCCGCGACTGCCGCCGGCGGCGGAGCCTTGGGCGGCATGGGCTCGCTGGCGGTGTACCCCGATGCCGGGCCCGGGGCGATCACCCTGGGTATCGTTTCGCTGGCCGTGTTAGGCGCGCTGAGCGGCTTTCTCGCCAGCAGTTTCTTCCGCGTGTGTCGGGCCGCCATGCGCGAGGCCCTCGACAAGCCGCCCTCGCCTTGACCCTCTGGACGGCGGCGTACGCCGGCGTCCCGTCTCCCTTCGCTGGGCTCAATCCATGAAGCAAGACCCGCTGGCGAACTTGCCGCACTGGCGAACCGCGAATATTTACAGCTCGCTCGACGGCCACGACTATCGCCGGGCGCGTGCCGCGCTGGAAACGCTGCTCGGCGAGTTCGAGTCGTTCTGCGACGCCCGCCACATTCGCCGCGCGAGCGTCGAGGGACGTGACGAGTCCACTGCCCCCGCGACGCTTGCAGAAGCCATTGACCGGTCGAATGCCGTGTCGCGGCTGTTGGGAACGCTCAACGCCTACGTCTATGCCTTCGTCAGCACCGACAGCTACAACGCCCTGGCGGCCCGCGAGCTGTCGAAGCTCGATTTTTTGGCCGCGAGGTCGCAAAAGCTGCGGGTGCGCCTGCGGGGCTGGATCAGCGCGCACCAATCGCGGTTGGAGACGTGGATCGCCGCGCGGCCGGCGCTGGCCGAGCACGCCTTTTTTCTGCGCAACACGGCCGAGCAAAGCCGGTTCCTCATGAGCGACGAACTCGAGGACCTGGCTGCCGACCTGGTTCTCGACTCGGGCGTGGCCTTCGGCAAATTACAGGGCAACGTCACCAGCCAGCTCAAGGTGCCGCTCGAGCGTGACGGCAAAACCGAACAGCTGCCGATCACCGTCGTGCGCAACCTGTGCTTCGATGCTGATGCGGACGTGCGCGAGCGGGCTTACCGGGCCGAAATCGCGGGCTGGCAGTCGATTCGCACCACCGTGGCCGCCTGCCTCAACGCGGTGAAGGGCACGGCGCTGGTGCTGGCCCGGCGACGCGGGCCGCACCAGCGTGCTCGACGCGGCCCTGGCCGACAACCACATCGACCGCGCGACGCTGGAGGCGATGCTCGGCGCGATCCGCGAGTCGCTGCCGATGTTTCGCCGCTACCTGGAGGCGAAGGCCCGCAAGCTCGGACGGCCGCAGTTGCGCTGGTGGGACCTGTTCGCGCCCTTGGGCGGCGCCCATCACACGTTCAGCTGGGCGGAGGCGCGGACCTTCATCGTCGAGAAGTTTTCCACGTTCAGCGGCGAATTGGGGCAGTTCGCCGCGCGGGCTTTTGACGAGCAATGGATCGATGCCGATCCACGCGACGGCAAACGGGGCGGGGCGTTCTGCATGGAAGTGCTGGGCGTGGAGGAAAGCCGCATCCTGGCCAACTTCGACGGCAGCTTCGAACAGCTCACCACGCTGGCCCACGAGCTGGGCCACGCCTGGCACAACGAGTGCCAGCGCGGGCTGGAGCCGCTGGTGCGCAGCGCGCCGTCGACTTTGGCCGAGACCGCCAGCATCTTCTGCGAAACCCTGGTGGCCGAAGCGGCGCTGGAAGACGCTTCGCCCGACGAGCAGTTGGCGATCCTCGAAGCGCAGCTGTGCGGCGCCACGCAGGTGTGCCTCGACATCAGCTCGCGATTCCAGTTTGAGTCGGCCGTCTTCGAGCGCCGGCCCGCGGGCGAGCTGAGCGCCGATGAATTTTGCGAGTTGATGCTAGAGGCCCAGGCCGATGCCTACGGCGACGCCGTCGCACCGGAGACGCGCCACCCATACATGTGGCTGTGGAAGCCCCACTATTACGCCTACGAGCACAACTTCTACAATTTCCCCTACGCGTTCGGCCACCTGTTCGCGCTGGGCTTGTTCGCGATCTTTCGCCAGGAGGGCGCCGCTTTCGTGCCGCGCTATCGCGACCTGCTAAGATCGACCGGCCAGGAGTATGCCGCCCCGTTGGCCCGCCGTTTCGGCATCGACATCACCACCCCGCAATTCTGGCGAGGCAGCCTGCAAATCATCGCAGCCCAGCTCAACCGCTTCGAGTCCCTCGGCGAGACACCGCCAGCCAGCACCGCCTCCCAACCCCACAGCCGATAGCCTACAGCCACAGCCAGCTCCCCCATGTGCGGCCGATTCACTCTCAGAACGCCGATCCGGGACGTGGCCGACCTGTTCGACCTGCTGCCAGGCGACATGGCCGAGGCGCTGGCCGAGCCACCGCGATACAACATCGCGCCGACGCAAGAGATTCTGGCGGTGCGCCATCGCCGCGACGCGCCGGGCCGCGAGCTGGTGCGGCTGCGGTGGGGACTGGTGCCGTCGTGGGCCGACGCCACCGGCGGAAACCTGCTGATTAATGCCCGGGCCGAGAGCGTGGCCTCGAAGCCGGCCTTTCGCGACGCCCTTCGCAAGCGCCGCTGCCTGATACCGGCCGACGGGTTTTATGAATGGCGCCGCAAGGATCGCGCCAAGCAGCCCTATTACATTCGCCGCAAGGACGAGCGGCCCTTCGCCTTCGCCGGGCTATGGGAACACTGGCGGCGCGGCGAGCAGTCGATCGACAGTTGCACGATCATCACGACCGAGGCCAACGCGCTGGTGCGCCCGTTGCACGACCGCATGCCGGCGATTCTCGACGTCGAGGCCTTCGAGCGCTGGCTCGATCCGGCCGCGAGCGATCCCGATCGGCTGCTGCCGCTGGTCGAACCTTACGCGGCCGAAAGGATGACGGCCTTCCCGGTCGCGGCGGCCGTGAACCGCGCCGGTTTTGAAGATCCGCAATGCATCGAGCCGGCCGCCCCCGCCAAGACGCAAGGCTCGCTATTCGATTAGCGGGACGAATCCTCGACGCGGTCGACCGCTCGCGCACCGCAACGTTCGCAAAATGCCCAGCCTGACTTGTCTCGCCGCCGCGGGGGCCGCTATCGTACGCGGCTCGAATCCCCTCACGCAAGGCTCAGGCACGTCATGAACGATTCATCGACCGGGCGCCGCTGGTTCGAACTCGTGGCGCAAGCGTTCATCTTCTACGGCATCGTCAGCTATTTCGCCGACTCGGAGATGTCCGCGGCCGGCTATACCGCCGAGTCGCGCAGAATTCTTCCACTGGAGCGAGCGCATCGTCGGCGCGTTCTTCGTCTTCGAGTATCTTTTTCGTTGGTCGCGCCGCAGAACAAGCTGCGCTATCCGGTTGCACGCGTGGCGCTCATCGACTTGCTGGCCGTGCTCCCCTTTTTCCTGGCGCTGGCCGTCGACATGCGGTCGCTGAAGCTGATCCGCACGCTGCGCGTGTTGCGGCTGTTGAAGCTCTACCGCTACAACAGCGCGCTGTACAAGGTGTTGTACGGCTTTCGCAAAGTGAAAGACGAGCTAGTCGTGCTCGGCTTCACCATCGTGATCGTGGTGATGGTCAGCTCGGTGGCGATGCACGAGTTCGAGCACGAAGTGCAGCCCGACAAGTTCCACCGGCTGTCGGATGCCGTGTGGTGGTCGTTCGTCACGCTGACCACGGTTGGCTACGGCGACGTTTCGCCGATGACCATCGGCGGCCGCGCGGTGGCGGTGATCACGATGATCGTCGGCATCGGCATTTTCGGCACCTTCGTGAGCCTGATCGGCAGCTCGTTTCTAGCGACGTTTCACGAAATCGCGCACCAGCAGCAAACCTCGCCACCCGACGTGGCCGAATCCGACGCCCAGCCCACGGAGCCGCGCGTGAAGCCCTGGCTGAGCGAAACGGCCGAAGCGGAGATGGACCGCGCGGCGTAAGACGACGCTTCAGGCTTCGGGCTAGAGGGGCTGGCGGCGGCTCGATCGCGGTGCTGCAGATGCTGCCGGCGGACGCCGTTGCGGCGGTGCCCGACGTTCATTGCACCGCTTGCTCTTCGAGCACGGCGTCGCATCGCGCACGACGTGCCGCGGCGGGGGCCGCCGGCCGTCTAGCAGGCAACTGATCGTGACGTCGCCCATCACGTTGATCATCGTGCGGCAGCGGTCGAGCAGCCAGTCGACCGTCAGCAGCATGGCGATGTACTCTTTTCGGCAAGCCGACGGCGCTGAACACCATGGTCATCGTCACCAGGCCGGCCTCGGGAATGCCGGCCGCCCCGACCGAGGCCACGACGCTCGTGACCACGACCATGAATTGCTGAGCGACGGTCAGTTCGGCGCCGATCAACTGGGCCACGAACAGCGCGGCCATCGCCTCGTAGAGCGCCGTGCCGTCGTTGTTGAAGTTCGAGCCCACCAGGGCCCCCAGGCTGGCCGACTCGTTGGTCAGCCCCACCTTCTCGCGCAGGCAGGCATACGTCACCGGCATCGTGGCCGTCGAGCTGCCGGTGGAAAAGGCCATCACCAGCGCATCGCGCGTGCCGCGCAGCACGTCGAGCGGCCGGGCCCACGAGCCGATCCGCACCCGCACGAGGTAGTAGGTCGCCTGCAAGGCCAGGCCGAGCACGACCGCCAGGATGAAGCCGCCCAGGGCCAGGAAATCGGCAAAACCCTTGGTGCCGACGATCGCCGCCACGATGCCCAACACGGCCAGCGGAATGACGTCGATGATCCAGTGGAGCACGACGATCAAGCTGTGCAGCGCCACGTGGATGACGTCTTCGACCGTGTTGATCTCGTGGTGCCGCACGCGGCGCAAGGCGATGCCCAGCGCCACGGCCAGAAAGATCACGCCCAGCACCTTGCCGTCGTCGCCCAAGGGGCCCAGCAGGCTCTTGGGCACGTTGTCGAGGAACTGGCTCAGCGGGTCGAGGGCCCGTTCGCTCTTTTCGGCGGCCGGCGGCAGAGTCGCCTCGGTCCAATGGCCCGGCCGCACCACGTTGGCCACTGCCAGCCCGATGGCAATCGCCACCAGCGTATTGACCAACAACAACCCGCCCAGCCGAAGCAGCTTTTGCGGGCCGGAATGTGCGCCTGCAACAGCGCCTGGATGATCGCCAGCAGGATCAAGGGCGGCGCCAGCGCCGCCAGGATGCGCAGCACCAACTGGCTGGGAATCTGCAGCACGGCCGCCCGCGATCCCAGGACGATGCCCAGCAGGCCACCCAGCACGACGGCGCCAGGATGCGCAGATACAAGGGTGACGCGTGCCACCAGCCCAGCAGGCCGGCCGCCGGTTTGTCTGTTCGCTCGGGAGAAGGCGCGGGCACGAAGGGGCCCCTGGGGCCGCGGCAAACGATTTGACCAGATTCTCAAGTTTGATCTTCAATTGGGCCCGGCGGCAAGCAAAATATGCCGTGTCGCTGCGAAAGCCAGCCGAGGGGCACCGCGCCCGTCGCGATCGGTCAACGTGCCTGGCCCGTGGAGAAGTAAAAGTGGCCCGCCTGGCGAGAATCAACATCTACCCGGTCAAGTCGCTCGACGGGCAGTCGCTCGAGCAGGCGACGGTGCTGGCCAGCGGGGCCCTGGCGCACGACCGGCGGTTTGCCATCCGCGACCGCCAGGGGGAGTTCATCACGGCCAAGCGCACCCCGGCCGTGCACCTGCTGCGCTCGAAGTACGACCCCGACACCAACCGCCTGGACCTGGAAGTCGAGGGCACACCCGCCGTCCACACGTTCGACGTTGACGCCGAGCGGCGCGAGTTGGGCCGCTGGTTGAGCGACTTTTTCGCGCTGCCGGTCGAGCTGGCCGAAGACCCGCTGGCCGGCTATCCCGACGATACCGAGTCGCCCGGGCCGACCGTGGTCAGCGTGGCCACGCTCGAAACCGTGGCCGGCTGGTTCGCGGGGCTGAACGTGGCCGAAGTCCGCCGCCGCTTTCGCGAAACTTGGAAATCGACGACGTCGAACCGTTCTGGGAAGACCGGCTGGTCGCCGAAGAAGGCGAGCTGGTGCGGTTTCGCGTGGGCCGCACCGAGTTCTTCGGCACGAATCCTTGCCAGCGCTGTCCGGTGCCCACGCGCAATAGCTACACCGGCGAAGTCACTCGCGAATTCGGCAAGATCTTTTCGCGCCACCGCCAGGCGACGCTGCCCGCGTGGGCACCGGCCGAGCGTTTCGACCACTTCTACCGATTGTCGACCAACACGCGCGGCGTCGCCAGCGAAGAGATGACGATTCGTGTCGGCGACGAAGTCGTGATACTGGGAGTGGTGTGAAACGACCGCGGAACGCTATAGTGGTGGTCGCCGGCTGATCCCAGTTGCAGTCGGGCTTCGCGCCGGACCGCGGCAACAACGAGCGCGGCCGCCAACTTTTTCGGCAGACCGAGCTCATGCAGCCAACCCGCTGGCTTGTTGTCCTAGGCGCGCTGTTGGTGCAAACCTGCTTGGGAGCAATTTACGGCTGGGGCGTCTTCGTGCCGGCGCTGAAGGCCAGCCGCGGCGAACTGACCGTGACGCTATCGCCGCGATTGTTGGGCGTCGATCCGGATCGGCACGCTGAACTTGTCGCCCGCTACCGCCAGCTGAAGCGCGAATTGGCCGAGGCGCACGTTTCCGATCGCGAGGCCGCCAAGGCGCGGCTCGGCGTTTTTTTGGATCGCGTACCCCAGACGTTACCGGTCGCCGAGGCGGTTTGGGCGCGCCACCACTACGGGTTTAGCGGCACGCAGGCACAAGCCATTTTTTCTACCGGGCTGTTGGTGTTTGCGATCGTGATGATCTTCGCCGGGCGCTGGCAAGACCGCGTCGGCCCGCGCGTGGTCGCGATGGTGGGCGGATTGGTGCTGGCGACCGGCTATGCGATTGCCGCGGTAGGTGGACCGAGTTTTCCGCTGGTGCTCATCTCGATCGGGGTGATTGGCGGAGCCGGCATTGGGCTGGGCTACGTCTGCCCCATCGCGGCGTGCGTCAAATGGTTTCCCGATTTGAAAGGGTTCATCACGGGGCTGGCCGTGGCCGGATTTGGCGGCGGCGCTTTTCTGTTCATCAAGCTGGCCGGCAATTGGGGCGGGTTGCTGGCCGCCGAGGGAGTGCCGGGCACCTTCTTGGTCTATGGGGGTATCTTCGCCGTGGTCGTCAGCGCCGGTGCGCTGTTGCTCAAGAATCCGCCGCCGGGCTGGCGTCCCGAAGGTTGGCAGCCGCCTGAAGCAAGTACGGTTCGCGCGGCCGGCGCCGATTTCAGCCAGTTCGAAACGCTCAGCACCGGCGCATTCTGGAAGTTGTGGCTGGCGTTCATGTTTGCCTCGAGCTGCGGATTGATGGTGATCGGCTCGCTCAAGGATTTTGGCATTCGCGAAGGGGGACTCTCCGATGCCGCTGCCGAAGGGCGCTGGGGCTACTGGCCCTTTTCAATGCGCTGGGGCGGATCGCCTGGGGCTCGGTTTCGCAATGGCTCGGCGCGCGACGAACGTTGGTCGTGATCTCGTTGTTGCAAGGCCTGATGGCGCTGGTGCTCGTCGAACTGGGCTCGCGCGTGGACGCTCGAAATCGCGGCCTGCTGGGTCGGCTTTCAGTTCGGCGGCAACCTGGCGCTATTTCCCGTGTTGACCGCGGAATACTTCGGCACAAGGCATTTGGGCGCGAACTACGCGCTGGTGTTCACCGCCTACGGCACCGGCGGCGTCGCCGGGCCATTGCTCGCCGGCGGCGTGTGGGACCTGCTGCATTCCTACCGCTGGGCGTTTCTCGGCGCCGCGGCCGGCTGTCTCGTTGCCATGGCCCTGGCGACCGTCGTGCGACCACCAGCTTCGCCCGAGGGAAGGTCGGGCCCATGACCACCGTGGTGGCCGCGCTGGATGACCTGCTGTTCGCCCGGCTGCAGATGGCTTGGAGCCTGGGGTTTCACATCATCTTTGCCGTCATTGGCATCGGCATGCCGGCGCTGATGGTGATCGCCGAGTTCCGCTGGCTGCGCACCGGCAATTCAGTCGCCAGGGAGCTGACGAAGCACTGGGCCAAGGGCACGGCGATTTTCTTCGCCGTCGGAGCGGTCTCGGGCACGGTGCTGTCGTTCGAGCTGGGCCTGCTGTGGCCACGGTTCATGGAACACGCCGGCGGCATCATCGGCTTTCCGTTCAGTCTCGAAGGGTTCGCCTTCTTTACCGAGGCGATCTTCCTGGGCATTTATCTGTACGGCTGGGAGCGGATCGGCTCGTGGGCCCATTGGTGGGCCGGCGTGGCCGTCGCCGTCAGCGGAGCGACCTCGGCCATGTTCGTGGTGATGACCAACGCCTGGATGAACGCCCCGGCGGGCTTTGAATACGATCCGGCGACGCGCACTTTTTCAAACATCGACCCGATCGCCGCGATGTTCAATCCGGCCTGGCTGTCGCAAGGGCTGCACATGGTCGTGGCGGCTTATCTGGCCACCGCGTTTGCCGCCGCGGGCATTCACGCCTGGGGACGCTTGAAGCAGCCGCACGAGCCGTTTCACCGCGAGGCCTTGAAGATCACGATGACCGTGGCGATCGTGACGGCGATCTTGCAGCCGATCACCGGCGACTACGCGGCCCGAGTCGTGGCCCGCACGCAGCCGGTCAAGTTGGCCTCGATGGAAGGCGAGTTCCAGACCCAGCGGCGCGCGCCGCTGCGCATCGGCGGATGGCCCGACGTGGCGACCGGCCAAACGCGCGGGGCCATCGAGTTGCCCGGGCTACTCAGTTTGCTGGCCTATCACGACATCGACGCCGAGGTCAAAGGCCTGAACGCCTTTCCGCGCGACGACTGGCCGCCGGTGCCCGTCGTGCACATCTCGTTTCAAGTCATGGTGGGTCTCGGCTCGTTGATGATCGCTGTCGGCGTTTGGTTTGCCCTGGCAGCCTGGCAACAGCGGGGCGTCCCGCAGGGCAAATGGCTCTTGCGGGCGGTCGTGCTCGCGGCCCCCTCGGGCATGCTGGCCGTCGAGGCCGGCTGGTTCGTCACCGAAGTCGGACGGCAGCCCTGGATCATTCACGGCATCATGCGCACCAGCGAGGCGGTCACGCCCATGCCGGGGCTCGAGGTCACCTTTGCGACCTTCCTGACGGTTTACCTCGGCCTGGCAGCGGTGGTCGTGGCGCTGATCGTCAACCAGGTTCGCGCCGCCAGCCAGCCGAATAGCGCCGCAAGCGCGAACGATTCCGCCCCGGAGAGCCCTCATGCCCGCTGAGCACGTCACCGCCTGGCTGATGCTGTTGTCGCTGGCGGCCTATGCCTTGATGGGCGGCGCCGACCTGGGCGCGGGCGTGTGGGACCTGTTGGCCAGCGGCCCGCGGAAACAGCGCCAGCGGCAGGTTCTGGCCCGGGCGATCGGCCCTGTCTGGGAGGCCAACCACGTGTGGATGATCGCCGTGGTCGTGTTCCTGTTCACGGCGTTTCCGCCGGCGTATGCCGCCATCATGACGGCCCTGCACGTGCCGGTGACGCTGGCCCTGCTGGGCATCGTGGCGCGGGGGACGTCTTTCGTCTTTCGCACCTATTCGGTCGACCACGACCGTAGCGAGGCCCGTTGGGGCCGCGTGTTCTCGGTGGCCAGCACCGTCACGCCCGTGCTGCTGGGAGTGGCCTTGGGCACGATCGCCTCGGGCCGGCTGCACTGGGAAAACGGGGTGTACGTGTCCGGCTTCTTTGCTCCCTGGTGCCGGGCGTTTCCGTTTGCCGTCGGGTTCCTGACGCTGGCGATTTTTTCGTTTCTCGGCGCGGTCTATATCTGCGCAGAGATTCCTGCCGACGAGCCGGAGTTGCAGGAGGACTTTCGCCGCCGCGGGCTGGGCAATGGCGTGGCCGTGGGCCTCACCGCCGCGGTGACTTGGACCCTGGCGTACGACGGCGCTCCGGAGCTAAGCCAGGGGCTTTCCTCGCACGGGTGGGCCTGGCCGTTGCAGATCGCCACCGGCCTGGTGGCCGTGGGCGCGATGGCCTCGCTGTGGCGCCGCCGCTACCTGGCGGCGCGGGCGTTTGCCGTCGGGCAGATCGGCCTGATCGTGCTGGGCTACGGAGCCGCGTTGTTCCCCTATCTCGTCGTGCCCGACTTCACCCTGGCCAACACCGCCGCCCCACCGCAGACGCAGCACCTGGTGCAGATCGCCTTCATCGGCGGCGCCGTGCTGCTGCTGCCATCGCTGTACGTGCTCTACCGGGTTTTCAAAGGGCAGCGGGCGTTTCAGGTGATCGACCGCAATACGACGACATGACCGTCGGCCCGCGCCGTCTGCGTCATCGAACCCCGGTTGGGCTGCCCTGGCTATCAACGAGGTTGTTCAACGAGGGGTCGGACTCGTGAGCATTGTTCCAGTTTTGTTGCGGGAGGACGCCGCTCACATCGGTGGGAGCGAGATTGTAATCGGTGGGAAATGAGTCCGTGGCGAAGTTAACGCCGATGGAAGCGGCTGTGGCGTTGCGTCCAAATGCCAAGAAAAGCGAGACTGCAAGGATGAATGACCTTTTCATTAGCGATGCTCCACCCAAAAGTCGGTTCGGCGCAGGACGGCAATCTAAGTTCATCAAGTTGACCAAATAACTACGTATGTCAAGGATTGTGTCCTGCCGGAATCCTAAAAACGGCCCCGGCAAACAGTGGCTCGACGATTCACTCCTAAGCGGTTCGCATTTTTCGTTTTCGAGCCACTGCCATCAACGCCGCCATGCCGGATGCCGCTAGAACCAAGGTCGAAGGTTCTGGCACCGGAGTCAACGTTATCTCGAACAGGGGCTGGCTAGGGTCAAAAGCCCCTCCGTCGAACTGCAACTCGGTGAAAACGTCAAAGAAACTATTGGGAGGCCCACCGCCGGGAACCACGGGCACGTCGGCGAACGACAGGCCCATTTGGGCTGGATTGATCTCACCCGTGAGTGAATAAGAGTACTCGGGCTGCCCGGGCACTTGCCCACTTACGACCATGCCGAATCCCTTCGTCTCGTTGAAGAACTTGACCGTTCCGCTCTTCATCTCGGCGGGCTGTCCGGTATTTGGATCGGTGATTTCAGTAAACACGTCGAAGAAGCTGTTGGCAGGGAACTCACTAGGAGAGCCGGTATAAAACACGTCGAAAAAACCGGCATCGCCTAAGCCATCTGGTCCAGGGTTGATGAGCCCACCGGACAAATTGGCTTGCAGTGTACCGCCCGGATTCTGCATGGTGCCGATCCGAAAGTCATTCAAGGAGAAGCCAATATTCTGCAACTGGGTTGCCGGATTTGTGGCTGGATCGACGAATCCGAATTTGAGTTCTTCGACAAGGACTTCAAGTGTCTCTATGGCGTGCGCACCCCCCTCCGCTTGCACATTTGTGGCGTTCGTGACACTGAGAAGGCCCGCCAGACTGCCAAAGATAACAAGCAACTTACGGGTCATGGGCGTCCTCCCAAGCTAAAGAGATGGTTGACCTTCCGAATGACTAAATCGCCATCAATTTCTACACATTGTGGAATCTTTTTTTACAAGCCATTGCTACCAACGCCGCCACGCCTACACCCGCCAAAATCATAGTCGAGGGCTCCGGCAATGGGGTCAGCTTCAATTCAAACAGCGGAAGGTCAGGGTTTATGGTCCCCGATCCGTCGAATCGCAACTCCGTGAAAATATCAAAGAAACTGGAAGGCGTCGGCTGATTCACAGTCAGATTGCCGAAGCTTAAACCAACCTGGCTCTGGTTGATCTGCCAAAGCGTCCACGCTTATGGTACCTCCAACGGACAAGCCCTCGATCTCCACCGTGAAATTCGTTGCCTTAAGGTGATCGCCATTGTTGCTCGCCTGATACGTGCCTCGTCCATCTTGCGGCGGTACCGAGTTCGGCACGCTCATCTCGGCGAAAACGTCAAAGAAGCTGCTGGCAGGAAAGTCGCCAGCCAGGCCGTCGTAATAGACGTCAAAGAAACCGGCGTCGCCCAAACCGCTGGAGTCAGGATTCACGACGCCCAGTGATGAACTTGCTGGCAAGGTCCCGCCCGGATTCTGAATCGTTCCCGCTTGATGCGCCATTCAATGTGACGGCGACATCCTGCAATGGAGTTGGTGGGTCGGTGGATGAATCAACGAGTTGAATTACGTGACGCTCGGGACGGAGCGTTAACTTCTCGGCTCGCACTTTTGGGACGACGCCAACGGCCGCGAGAACGGCTGCCAGACTGACAACAAGTCTCGGGGTGCGGCTCATGAGCGTCCCTCAAGCGTGAAAATGAGAGAGTGGTTGTTCATCACAAATCGACGGCGCATTATGATCGGCTCGTGGAGGAAATTCTAGACGAATCGTGGAAATTCCTTTGACTGGGCCACCTGCCGGTTTCTGACCGATTTGTGCCCGCCCGGCGTTGGCCTCGAAGATCGCTACGGACCTACGTCGTCCGAGCGGCTAGGCGCACGGCACCGCCGACTCTTGGAAATGCTGATACCTAGCTTGAGGCCGCTGGTTGAAGACGAGGTGGAAGAGATTCGGGCTTTTGCTCGTGATATCGTGTGGCACCTTCAGCACGACGACCAGCGCCGTCTTCGTCCAGTTTTCGGCCGTGCCTGTTCCGGAACCGCAGACGATGGCCATCCTGCTGCTCCAAGCCGCGGCGCTCGCGCTCGTCGGGCAGCGCCTTCTGCGCCGCCGCAAGGCTCGGCGTAGCGTCGACGCGCCAGCCGGGGTAGCCGGCTGAGATCGGCTCAGTCGGTCTGCTAGTGCTTGTGCTGGTGCGGCTTCGACGGCTTGAAGCCGGGTTCCAGGGGCAGGGGTAGTCCGAGCATGTCGCCGTTGGGCTTGAAGCCGTCGCCATCGATGTCGACGAAGATGGGGTTGCCGACCGCCGTGGGCATGTCCGTCTCATGGTCGGGACCCATCACCGGGCCCAACCCGCGGCCTTCGCCGGCGCAGGCCACGACCAGGTGCGCGTCGGACGGCAGCTCGAGGGGCAACGTCTCGTCGAACACGACCACCGACGAGTGGAACTTGTCGGCGTGCGCACGGCGCGTGTAGTTCCACTCGGGCACCGGGCGGCCGTTGACAAACACCTGCACGCGGTTCACCTCGACCCACTTCGGGCATTGCACGCGCACGTGCAGCGACAGCTTGCCGCCGGGGGCCGCCAAATCATCGCCCACCGTGGCCGTGCCGTCTCCCTCGCCGGCGCGGGCGGTGACTTCCAGGAACGGCCCGTTGGTCATCACGATGTTGCCGTGTTCGCAGGTGTGTACCAGCTTGGGCACCGAGGCTTGCGAAGGATCGTCGGTCGCCGACTTGATGTAGTTGCGCAAGAATCCCGAGCCGTGAAAATTCCAGTGCGCGTCGGTGTTCACCACGCCCGGCACCCGGTAGCCCAGGTTCATCAGTTGCAGCCAGTGAAAAATCGCGTTGCCCTGCTCGCGCTCCGAGGGCAGCGACTCGGGCTTCAAGAAAATATTGCTCAGCGGGTGGACCTCGATCACGTCCATGAAGCTGAACATCTTTTCGAAACCGCCGTCCGGCGAACCGTTCGCGTCGCGATCGCCCACGATTTGTGGAATGTTGGGGTGGTTGATCTGCACGAGCTTCTCCGATCCGCCATCCCACATCGCCAGCCGCTCGATCTGCACTACCGGGTTGGCATCGGGAGCCGGCCCACCGCCGTCTTGCGTGCGCGGACGGTGAACCAGCGGAAAGGCGTTCTGATGGTTGATCGGCAACGGGCGGCCCGTCAGCTCGATGCCCGGGCAGGAGAGCATCCGCTTCTGGCCGCGAAAATCCGCCAGGTGCGCATCGTAGACCGTCACGCGGTTGTGCTCGGTGCACGGGGCGAACTCGATGTGTTCGGTCAGCAGGTTGAGCACGCGGCCCCGCTGGCTGGCCGTATTGTCGCCCGAGGGGGTCGAATGGCTGTGAAAATCGGCGCTGAGCCAGCCGCGGGTGTCGACCACGCGCTGCAACTTTGCCGCCAGCGCGCTCTCCTTGCCGCGCGTCACCTTGATCGTGTCGAAGACGGCCTCGAACTCGGGGCCGTGGCTGATGATCACGTCGTACTCGCCGGGCGCGATCGCGACGCGAAACTTGCCGTCAGCGGTGTAATAGAGATTCCGCACGCCGTGAATCGCGCTGTCGGGGCCGAAGTTCGGACTGGGCGTGTCGCCGCGACCGCGGAACTGGACCTTGCAGGGAATCGTGTCGCCGCGTTCGTCGGTAATCGCGGCCACGACGTAACCGGGAGCCGGCAGCTCGACTTCGAGCGGCCCGGTCCGCGAGGTGTCGAGCGCGACTGATTTGGCGCCGCGGCCCTGGGCGCTGACCTCGGCCTGGTAGCTGCCCGCGGGCAGTCGGGCCGCGAGCCGTCCTTTGGCGTCGGTGCGGCCATGGGCCAGCAGCTCGCCGCCGTCGGTCTTCACTTGCACGTCGGCGCCTTCGACGACGCCATCGGGATCGCGCACCAGCAGCTCGACTCCGGCCAGCGACTGGCCGCGCAATTCGCGGCCAGCGCCACCGCGTCGAGCGTATTGGCGGCCGGAAAGAGATAGCGCACGATTTCCAGCGTTTCACCCGGCGGGATCGCGACCGCCTTGCCATCCGACCTCTCGATGCGCAGCTCGGGGCGGTCGCCGCGCTTGAGCGGCTTGGTGGCGATTCGCCAGCCGCGGTCCTCAAACAGAACGCCGTACGCCTGGCGCCAAAAGGCATCGTCCGCCCAGAGCAATCCGAGCTCGTCCTGCCGTCCGAAGGTGAATTCGCCGTCGGCGCGGATCGTATCGGCCAGCCGCGGCTCGAGCGGCTCGCTGCCGGTATTCCTGATGCGCGTCACGACTTTCAGCCAGCCGGATCCGTCGGCCAGCGTGTAGGCGACCTCGGCCGTCGAGCGCTTGTCGTTGGCCGGGCCCGCGAAACGGAGCGTCAGGGCACCGGCCTTGGCCGCCTTGGTTTCAGGCCCGATGGCGCCGTCGGCCTTGATCGGCCCGCTGAGCTGATAGAGTGCCCCGAGGGGATAGTAGGCGCTGAGCTGGTCGCTTTGCGCATCGCGCACCGTAAGATCGATGACCGCCCCGCCCACGTTGTGAACGGTCATGTTGGCATGACGGGTGGGAATCGCGTCGGCGATCACGGCGACGAGGCGGTCATTTCGCAGCACCCAATCGCCGTAGATGCAGTCGACTTCCTTTCCTTCGGGCACGGCGCCGTCCCAAGCGGCCTCCGACAACCGGATTACTTCGGCCGCGCGACTCGCGGCCGACCCAATAGCAAGGAGTGCCGACAAGGCCGCGATCGCGGCCGCTCGCGGGCGAAACGTTCGCATGGTGATTCCTCAGCGATAGGATGGTCGAGTCAAACAATTGCCCACGATCTTACCCAATTACGAGCAGGAAACCAGCAATTTGCCGCAAGCCGATAGGGCGGTTGCCCCCATGGACACAAAACGCTGATGGCATCCTTACCAAACCCAAATCGAAATGCCGTCCGCAGGGCGTCGAGCAGCCCGCTCAATCGATTCCACACGCTGCCATGCTGGCTTTTTCAGCCGCAGGATTGAAGGGCTGCGGTGCCGCATCCGCAGCCTAGCGTGGCTGCCGGGCCGCCGCCAGATCTCAAAGCGTGCCTGTCTCGACCGTCTCTCCGCCAGCGACCGTGCCTAACGCCCGCCACAGCCTGCCGTCGACCTGATCGGTCACGAAGCGCACGCTTCCGTCGGCCAAGAGACACATCACGCCACCGGGATGATAGCTCCGCGACGTCACGGCCGCGAATGTCGGACCGCCGTCTTCCTCGTTCGTACTCTGAACGTTCATGTCGCGGTCGCGCGCTGCCGTGCCATACGTCGCCTTGTTAGGAGGCCAGGCGGTCGTGAAGCCGGTCGCGTGTGCGTTGCCGTCCGACCATTCCGTGTGCCCCAACAGATAGAGCCTGCATCCTCCGAGATACTCAGGAGCGACGGTGTCGTATGTCGCGTCTGGCGCGGGAATGCTGTCGGGATTGTTGACGTTGGCCAATTGGGCACCGTCGCAGATGTAGATCGGCTGGTACGCCTTGACTTCGCTCGCAAAGAGCGTCTTGCTCGTGCCATCGGTGAACGTCTTCAGCATGCGGCTGCGATTGGCGCCGAATGCACTGCGATTGCCCTGGCCGGCAAAACCGCCCCACACGAACCAGTCGCCCACGCACCACCCATAATTCGACACCGCCGAGCGGCCGTAGTCGTGGGTAGACGTTTCGGGCTGGACTTCGCTGGGGCAAAGCAAGATTGGCATGTCTTGGCTGATCACCAGCGCAGTTGACGGGCTCTTCCTTATTCACGCTGAAGTCGGCCAATTGGTAAAGGTTCGCATCCTCCAGGTAGGGTAGGATCCTCGCGTGAATACTCCACCCGCCGTTCCACGTGACCGTCGTGCCCGAGCCGCTAAGGACGATCGACGGCGGCAGTCTCCCAAGCACCGCCTCATAGCTGAGCATCGCAAAGCCCAACTGGCGCAGATTCGACGAGCAATTCGTCCGGCGGGCCGCCTCGCGGGCCGCCTGAATGGCCGGCAGCAACAAGGCGATCAGCACTCCAATGATCGCCACCACGACCAGTAACTCAACCAGCGTAAACGCGGAGCTTCGGCGAGTTCGCATCTCAACAACCCCCTATTCCCTGTCGTCCCACGATCATTCCGCGAACCGTAAGCAAATGACCGCGGCCTCGACGCCATAATTTTGCGCCAACAGACCGAGGCGTGCAATCCGCCGGCGAACCGACGTTCCGGGCACCACCGGCAGCATCGAATCACTGCGCTTGGCGCAGGGCCGCGATCGCGTGCTCCTGGAAGTTGTGGGGGAACCCGCGAGGCATTCAGCTTCTCGGCCAAGGCCAACAACTCGTTGCGGTAGCTCGTCGATTGTTGGGCCAGGGCGATCAGCACGATCGCCTTTTGGCGCGGGTCGATGTTTACGTCGCGCGTTTTTTCCACGGTCGCTTCAGCGGCCTGCTTGAGCAGGCTGGTAATCTGCCGTTGCTCGCGCCTCCCTGATCGAACACGGAGCAGGCCTCGTCTTGCCACTTGGCCGCCTGTTGCGCATCGCCCGACATCCGCGCCAAACGCTCAGCCGCAGCAGATCGAAGCCGTCTGGCGCACCGCGGCCGGCCTGCAGATCGGCGGCCGCGGCGCCGCACTGGCCCGTTTCCAAGTGGCACTGGTAGCGAAGACCGGCTGCCCGGTCGGCCAGTTCGGGCCGCTCGGCCAGGGCAAACAATCGGGCGTAATCCTGGGTCAGGTACAGCATCTCGGCTTCCGACGCCGCGGCGGCCTCTCGCCCCTGCGCTCCGGCGTCCGGATAGTTGGCGAGCTGGCGTTCGTATTGCGCGTGGAGTTCCTTGACCTCGGAAAGCTTGCCGGCGGCGGCCAAGACTTCGAGCAGCCGCAACTGGGTGTCGAGGTTGTATGGCGATTGCTTGCTGGCATCGGACAGTTCGCGTTCGAGCTCGGCCAGATCTCCGGTCCCCAGGCGAACTCCGAACAGTCGCGCGCGGAACTCCACGTCGTCCGGGCTCAGGGCCGCGGCTTTCGCATAGGCCTCTTTCGCGCCGGCCAGGTCGCCCGCGTTCTGAAGTTGGTATCCCTTGGCGTACCAGGGATATGGGTTCGTGGGATCGGCCTCGATGGCGCGATCGAAATCGACCATGGCGGCCGCGTACGGCTCCAACCGGCCTTTGAGGTACAGGATCGCCGCATTGCGCGGCTCTTTTTCCAACCAGCGGATATAGCGCTGACGAAGCTGCTCGGTTTGCTCATCGCTCTTGTTCAGCCAATGGGCCATGCGGTGCCACTCGATTCGCACGGGCGTCTGATCGAGACCCAAGTCGATGAATCTGCGGATGCGATCGAGCTGCTGGTTGACCGTGCCCACTTGCACGTAGGACTGCAGCAGCGCCTTGTTGCCCGGGTCGATCATCAAATGCGCTTCGGCAAAGGTCAACTGGTCGGCAGGCGACACCATGTCGGGCTCGAGCAGGAAGATCCGCTGGGGATCGAACTCCAACAGGCTGACCCGCGTCTTCGTCACCGATTTGCCTTGTTCGACTTTGACCTGCGGCGGAAAGGGGGCGAATGGATAATCGACGTCGTCAAAGGCGACATACGGGGCCCCGATTCTCAAACTGGCCGAGCCGGGGCCGGGGTTCGCCGCGTAAATCGCCTCTTCCCACAGGATCGCCGCGCCGCAGCCGGCATTAAGAATGAACACGGGGCTCTTGAAGAACCGGCTCCAAAAACTCGAGGCGACGTCGAAATCGTCGCTGCGGATGCTCCGGCCCCCGGCCGTCACGATCGCGCGGTGCCGCCCCTCGGCGATCGGGATTGGCTGCGTTTCGCGCGGCGCGATGGCGATCCCCGGCTGGCCGTCTAAGGCAACTTCGATCGGTTCCGCGAAGCCGTTGACCAGGTGCAGCGTGCGGTGCGCGGCAATGTAGTAGTCGCCCAGCAGCGCGGCCACCAGCAGCGCCGCCGCCGCGGCCCCGAAGAGCACCTTCCGCGAGCGATACCAGGCAATCCGCGGCAGGACCGAGACGTCGCCGCCGGCCAGCTTTTCCGAAGCGCGAATCGATTTGCGCAGCGCCTTGTCGTAGCCGAGCTTCGGGTGCGCCTCGACGGCCGCGGTGAACGCCGCCACGGCATCAGCGTGGCGACCCGCCTGCTGATAGGCCTGGCCCAGGGCCAGGTAGAAGCTGGGAGCTTGTTGCGGCGTGATCTGGGGAGCCTCCTGTGCCAAGGCCAACGCCTGATCCGCTGCGCCTCGCGCCGCCAGTCCCAGGACCATGGCGTGCTTCGCGGCCAGGTTGCCGGGGTCGAGTTCAAGTGCGGCGCGGTAGCAGGCCTGGGCCTCGGCGCCGCGGTTGCGAAAATCATGCCACTGGCCCATTTGAAATTGCACGTCGGCGCGATCGTCGAACCGCGCCTCGATACCCGCGGCCAGCTTCTCGGCTTCGTCCGTGCGATGGAACGCCGCCAGGGCGTGCAGCAGCTTGAGCGAGGTTTCCGGATCGTCCGGATTCTGAGCGAGCGCCGCGGTGTGTTCGGCGATCGTCTGCTCCTTCAATTCCTCCCATTTGTGCAGCGGCAACACGCGATGCTTCTGGCATCGCGTGCAATAGTCCAACACCTGCTTGCGCCCCAGCGGAATCAAGGGCACGAAGACCACCACGAACCACAGCTTGGTTTCGTACTCTTGCAGCTCGGCTTCGCGCTTGCAGAATTCGCACTGCCCGCGAGAGGTTTTAAAATTCTTCTTGCCGTAGTACGTCGTTCCGATTCCGTTGACCGTGGTCGGCATGGGATGCCCTCGAAATGAGAAGACGCGGGACTGGGTTGAAGAGAGACCCCTGCGGCTCTTCGTCGCGGCTTAAAGCTCTTCCCTAAATGACTCGCGATTTGCGTTGCCGAGATTTGACCGCGCGCACCACCAAAACGCAACATCAGCACGGCGCGCGTGTCCCGTCCCTTGGAAGCCGTTTCGAGCCCAGCCGCGAATCGCATTGCAAGCGCGTAGCACTGGCCTGAGCGGGTGTTCTGCTTGCCGGAGCGGGAAGGCATCAGGCTGAGTGCCGCAGGCCTCCGCTCCACCGCCGGCAACAACCCGCAAAACTTCGCCCAGGCTGCGAGCCAATCCTCGAACTGTTGCGCGCACTCGGGCACGACGACGAAACCGGCGGCAGCTTGCTCGGCGACGAACTGGCGCCAACGCTCGCGCCAGTTGGCTGGCGGGCGGGCACTGAACAACTCGGCCACGAAGGCGTCCAGGGCGGTTTCGAACGGGTCGAGCCAGTCGCGCACGCGGCGGAACACGTCGTTGAGAAAGGCCCGCAGGTCCTGCTCGATCAGCGGGGCGGAATCCATTTCGCGGTCTCCTCCTTGGGCCCTACAACGGCTGCAATCGCGCCTGCGCGTCAGACGCGGCGCTCAGGCTCCGCCGTTTGAAGTGGCTGAAACTGCCGCTTGACAATTGCGCCGTTTCACTCGACGAGCGCTTCGCGGCGCGGTTGCGCAAAACAAATGCGGTTCGATCGGCCAGTGGCCTAAAACTCCGCGCAGACAATCGCGCCTTTGGCGTGCTAGGTTGAGCATGTTGATCGACGATCGCGGTTGAAGGATTGCGAATTCGTCTTCGATCGCTCGCCCACAACTTTCACGCGGCCCTTCCGGGACGCGCTTGGTAGCCACTATTCCTCAACGCGCGGAATTTGCGATCGGGGTGCTGCGCGCTGCGGGCCGCGCGATATCGATTTAGCGGAAAGGACTCTGACATGAACGTCGAACGCGAACGGCCCGACGGCGAACAGCGTGTGGATTCATCCGGCAATGTCGGGCAATCGGCCGACCCCAATGCTAGTCAACCTGACGCCCCGCCTCTCGATGAAATTGCTTCAAGCGGCAAGAGCGGCGAAAGCGCGGATGCATCTGCCGACGCGCGAAGCGTCGAACCTGCCATCGGCGGCGAGGCAACACTTGATGGTGTCACCGCGCCGTCGGGCGAAACGCAGGGTTCCTACTCAGATGCCTTGCTAGACGGTTCGTCTGAAGATTCGGCGAGCGATCCGTCCGTGGACGCGCCCGAATCGCTGGACCTGTCGAGCGACGCCAGCGCGTCGAGCGAGTCCCTTTCGGCCAATATCATCCCAACGCTCACGGCTCCTGACGTGAGGACCGATGCGGGTCCCCAAGATAATCCACCCGTGGAATCGGCACCGATGGCTGAGGCCGCTAACGCCAGTGACGTGCGATTCGTCACTGCAGGCGATTTGCTTCCGCCCGGCGGAGTGAGCAACGGTGGACTGCTCAGCCAGGATGTGCTCGACGTTTCCCCGCCGAAGTCAAGCGAGCCGCTCGACGGCGGCGATCACGACGATGAGCTCAGCGATCGGCCGCTCGTCGACCGATCGCCGGGCGACCCAAGCTCCCGCAGCCGGTTTTCCAGCGATCGCGGGGCGGCGCCGGGTGTCGCCGCCGACCAACCTTTGCCTGCTTCGCCCCCGCGGTCCCAGGCGTTGCTCTCTCCCACTTCCGACGGCGGACCGCCATTGGCACGGCCGATCGTGCTGGTATCGCTGCCGCAAGAGGAAATGCAGCGGGTGATTGACGAGTCGCTGACCGCGTACGCCGAGCGTGCCGACCTGCGGATGGCGGAGATTGCCGACAGCGCGGTGTTGGAGTTCATCCGCGAGCGCCAGATGGCAGAGCGCGCCATCTGGGGCCGCGGAGGCTGAGCGCCGCGTTCGACGCGCGGACCGGCTCGCCGCCGCTTTGGGCCCAAGGAGGAGACCGCGAAATGGATTTCGCCCCGCTGATCGAGCAGGACCTGCGGGCCTTTCTCAACGACGTGTTCCGCCGCGTGCGCGAGTGGCTCGACCCGTTCGAAACCGCCCTGGACGCCTTCGTGGCCGAGTTGTTCAGTGCCCGCCTGCCCGCCAACTGGCGCGAGCGTTGGCGCCATTTCGTCGCCCAGCAAGCCGCCGCCGGATTCGTGATCCAGCCCGAGACGCCCAGCAGTTTGAGGAGTGGATCGCAGCCTGGGCGAAGTTTTGCGGGTTGCTGCCGGTGGCCCTCTTTGAAGCTGCGGATGCGATTAGCGGTCTCAAGTCCGAAAAAGCGCTGTAGTCATGACGGGCGAGTTGCCGCAAGAGCCACTCGCGGCGAAAAACAATCGACCATCCACGCGGTCCAATCCAGCCAGTGGGCGAGGCGATCAAAGTGCGTTCTCGAGCGAGGCTGAATACGTCATTTCCGAGCTAACTGGCGTTCCTCTCAATCCGCCTGGACCCAACCAGCAGACGATTCCGGGCAGTGGGCCTGGAGAGTATCGGGCTCCAGACCTGAAGTTTCGCGGCCGCTCTGGCTCGGTTCGCGTGCGCGGAACGATCATTGAAGTTAAGGCGTCCACAGGAAAAACTTTTGGAGATCTCTCCGCGCGGGCCAGGGCTCAAATCGAGGACGCCATTGCCTTCGCGCAATTACTACGCGAAAAAGCAAAGCAGGTCAAAGACCCCAGAATCAAGGCGTCGCTAGAGAAAGCACATGTTGAGGTGTTCTCCGATTTGCCTTAACCGACAAAGGGACGCTTTTTCCGATTTATCGAGAGAGACCTATTGGACTGGAAAACGATACCACGCGAACTCCAACCAATTGCCGCGGGAATGGCGAAGTCAGCGGTCGGAGGAATTGAAAAAGGGGCGATAGTTGCAAATCGTTCGCCCATTGTTGGCCCACCTAAAGCTACGCGTTTGGCCCCGAAGGGTAAGCTCGGACCTGCAGGTGCGCGAGCAACAGCCGCGATCGCGCCGCGCTCTCCGGCTAAACCGGGTTTGGGGACCGCCAGCAACATTGGGCTCGGCATCCTCATATCGCTGGCCGAAGCGAGCATTGGAAATGAGATCTATCGAAACGGAGCGGCCGCGCTCAATGATTTGTTGAGGCAAATTGATCAGAATAATGAGGCGACCGAAAAAGACTGGCTGGAGATCAATCAAGAGCTCCAACGAATCGCGAGCATGAAACAATCGTATTTAGGATATCTCTTCGAATTCTTGACGTACGGACAAGGCTCGCTGCCAGAAAAACAAGGTGGAGAGATGTACTTGTTGGCACTCCGGCTCGCCGAGAGATTTGGCTATGCAAATGTGCGGACTCTAAACGACATATTGAGCGGTGATTTTGGGACCTTCAAGAAGCGCAAGGCAAATAGGGGATCGTAACCATGCACCTGTGGTGCACTTTCATTCTCAGCCAGCCGACGTTTGCTGCGCCGCAGCTTGACGCCGCTGCAGGAGGTCATCAACGAGCTCTTGCCCCAGTGGTCGAAGACCTATGAGGCCCGCAAGGGCAGTCCGCCGCGCGAGGCGGTGCTCGTCGGCCGCCAGCGACGGCTGTACGATTGCGTCCACAGCGTCGCGCCAGTTAGGCGCCGGCGGGGCAGTGTTGACCTTACTCAAGCCGACGACAGCATCGCCTTTTACCTCGATCACTTCGAGGGAGCGTATCCGCCTGACGCGAATGATATTACTCTCGAGCTCTACGAAAGGGCGACCGTTGAGGATCAGCCCACGGCGGTTTGGGCGCGGCGGATGTTCGAGACGGTGGCGTCGGCGTTGCCGGTTCGATATGGCAATGTTCACGCCAAAGAAGAATTCGCTGCCAAGAACATGGAAATCACCACACAGAGAACGCGGGCCCTGCAGCCGCCCATTGTCCACGCGCTGCCCGGACTTTACTGGCTGAACTTTTTCGGTCCGACGTACTTGCGGCTTATTGGTCGAGAACGGGTGCTCGGCGCTCCGGCTTATGAGGTGAAGGCATTGGGTCAGGGCGTTCTGGCCAGCTTGGATCCATCGTGCAACGCCTGGCAGTCGGCCGAATATCGCCGCCGCGAACAGGCCGTCCTCGACCACCTCGGCCGCCAATACTTCTTCGACCGCGATCATCCCAACCGCCAAACCGTCGGACCGGACTTCGAGCAGGAGTGATGCGGGCGCGGCGAGCAGGCAGCTCGGCCTCAAACCAGCTCGGCTAGCGGCCGCGCGCCGTCATCGACCAGATACTGCGGGCGGCCGCGGAGATCGGGGATCGTGGTCTTGGCCACGTCGATGCCGAGGTTGTGGTAGAGCGTGGCGAACAGCTCGCCGAAGGTGACCGGCCGCGCGACCGCTTCGCCGCCCAAGCGGTCGGTGGCGCCGATCACCTGGCCGGTGCGCATGCCGCCGCCGGCCAACAGGCGCACAGGCTACGCGCGGCCAGTGATCGCGGCCGACGTTCTTATTGATCATCGGCGTGCGGCCGAACTCGCCCCACACGGCCACGGTCACGTCCTTCGTCCAGCCCGCGATCGTGCAAATCTTCGATGAGCGCGGAAAAACCCTGGTCGAACACGCCCAGGTCTTCGCGGCAGCGGTCGAAGCAAGAACCGTAGGGATGCCCATGCCAGTCCCACTTGCTGTAGTTGAAGGTCACGACGCGGGCGCCGGCCTCGACGAGCCGCCGGGCGGCCAGAAAACTCTGCGGCACGCGGCGGCGCCGTTCTCGTCGATGTGAATCTTCTCGTCACCGCTTCCGTACCGCTCGACGATTTTGGGGTCTTCCTTCGACAGGTCGAGCGCGTCGGCCAGCCGCGAGGAAGTGAGAATGCCCATCGCCTGATCGGTGAAGGAATCCATTCCCTCCATCTTGCCGCTGGCGTCGCAGGCGCGGCGAAAGCGGTCGAGGCTCGCCAGCAGGGCGCGGCGGTTGCCGAGCTGGTCGTAGGTGATGCCCGCCAGGCGCCATGTCGTCGCGCCCCGGGCCCATGGGGCGAAAGCTGGCGTGCGCCAGTCCGACGAAGCCCGGGCCGGGCTCGTTGTAGGGCGGGTGCGTGGCCGTGTAGCACAGGCTGACGAACGGCGGCACGCTCGGATCGCGCGGGCCTTGTAGCTTCGAAACGACCGAGCCCAATTGCGGCCAGCCGCCCGGGGGCACGCCGATTTTTGGATGACGCCCGGTGTAGCACTGGCCGGCATCGTGATCGTCCTGGGCGCCGACGACCGAGCGGATCGGCACGAGCTTGTCCATCATCCGCGCCAACCGCGGCATGTGCTCGCAGATTTCAATGCCCGGCACGTTGGTGCGAATCGGACGAAACGGACCGGCGACTTCCCGCGGCGCTTCGGGCTTGAGATCCCAGATGTCCTGATGCGGCGGCCCGCCGACCAGGTAGACGAGAATCACCGACTTCGGCGAACTGCCGTGGCCCGCGCGGGCTTCGGCTTCGAGCAATCGGCCGAGCGTCAGGCCGGTGAGCCCCAGGCTGCCGATCTTGAGGAAGTTTCGCCGATCGACCCGATCGCAGAATTGCCGCCGGCGATCGCGCGGAGCGTCAATCGTGAGCATGCGCGTAGGCCTCGGCTGGGCAGGATTAAAGGTCGCCGCGAAGTCGCATCGGCAAGCATTGATGCGACAGTCGACAAGTTACCGCCGCCAGGCGTGTGTGTCAATCTTGGCGTGCGAAGCCATGAATTCGCAGCAAGCCTGTCCAGGCGATTGTTGGAAATGCGCCGCTGGGGCTTTACGCCTCTCGCCCGTCGTCAGCGGTCGCTCGCTGGCGATAGTATTTCAAACCCGGAATGAAGAAGCAGGCGGCTGACACGATGCCGAACAACGTGATGCCCAGTGGGATGTCCATCCGCTGCAGCCAGGCCATCATCAGGGCCGTGGCGAATAGTGCGGCCGATTGGAAATAGAACTGGCCGGTCAACGTGCCCGCCTTGACCAGGAAGATCATGCCGCTGGTCAGCGCCAGCACGGGCGACAGCGAAAGCACCGGCAGTCCGAGGATCAGCTCGACGAAGAACAACAGTCCGATCGAAATCATGCTGGCGGCCCACAGGTGCGCGATCTGCCGCTCGACGAACGTCACCGGGCCCGAGCGGCGGCGCAGCTTCCAGAAGATCGTGGCCCAGGTGCCCAGGCCGGCAGTCCACAGCACGATGTAAGGGAAGGGCGACGTCGTGCCGCGCCACTGCAGCAGGTTCGTCAACAGGCAGGTGACCAGCAAGGCCAGGCTGTGCCACATCCACAGCAGGCCCCAGTTCTCCAGCACCGTGGCGTGGTGCGTCTCGCGAAACAGCCGCGCCACGACCTGGCCGAACACGCCCGAGCGAGCCGCCGTCGGCTCGTCGGCCAGATAGGCCTCGAGATCGTCGGCCAGCGCCGCCGCCGATTCGTAGCGCAGCTCGGGCGGCTTTTGCAGACACTTGAGCGCGATCATCTCCAGTTCGCGGTCGGCCCGCGGATTCAACAGCCGCGGCGGCAGCGGTTCCTCGTCGAGCACCAGCAGCACGGTTTCCATGGGGCTGGCCGACTGGAACGGCGGGCGGCCGGTGAGCATCTGGTAGAGGATCGTACCCAGGCTGTAGACGTCGCTGGCGGCGCCGAGCTTGCCGCGCGTGCCGGCGGCTTGCTCGGGCGCCATGTATGAGGGCGTGCCCAGCACGGCGCCGGAGAGCGTGAGGCGATCGTCGGACAACACGCGCTTGGCCAGGCCGAAGTCCGAGACGTGGGGCCGCCCCTCGCGATCGATCAGGATGTTCGATGGTTTCAAATCGCGGTGCAGCACGCCGCGGCGATGGGCGAAGTCGATCGCGCGGGCGATGGGCGCCAGCAGGGCGGCGGCCGCCCGCGGGGCGATCGGCCCCTCGGCCAGCCGACGGGCGAGCGTCGAGCCTTCGACGTACTTCATCGTGAAGAACGGCTTGCCGTCGTGCTCGCCGACGTCGTAAATCGGCACGATCGAGGGATGATCGAGCCGGGCAGCCGCTTCGGCCTCGGCGCGAAATCGCGCCAGGTCGGCCGGCGACGCGGTGCCGGCGTGCAGGATCATCTTCAAGGCCACGGTGCGCCCCAGGCTTCGCTGGCGCGCCCTATAGACGACGCCCATACCGCCGCGGCCGAGCTCTTCGAGGAGCTCATAGTCGCCGAACGTCACGCCCGGCCGCCCGCCCGCGGAGCCGTTGGCCGCGTCGGCATCGCCTTCGTCGTGCGGCGTTGCCAGGGTCGGTTCCTCGCCCGAACGGCGGCCCGCCCGGCCAGCCAGGACCTCGCTGCTCGACGAGCGAGCGCCGGCCGCCACGCAGTCGGCCACCAGCATCGTGGCCCACAAACTGCGCAAGTCGTCGGCCAGTTCGGGATGCGCGGCGGCCAGGGCCTCGACGTCGGTCGGCTGGCCGCGCTTAAGGCCGTCGACCAGCGCGTCGGCCAACTCGGCCAGCAGGCGCTCGCGATCTTCCGCCGGCGGCGGTGGCTCAGACGGTCGGGCCGGCTGCGGGGTCATGACGCCTGGCCCTCGCCACCCGACTGCGAGGGAGGCTCCTGCAGCAGCGCTCGCAGGCGGCGCATGGCCCGCAGGTAGCGCATGCCGGCGGCGGCTTCGCTCAGTTCGAGCGCGGCGGCCGTCTCCTGGTTCGAGAGGTGCTCGAAGTGGCGCATGAGAATAACTTCGCGATCGGGTTCGTCGAGCATTTCGATGGCGGCGTGAAAGCGCTGCTCGAGCTCGTGGTGCGTGGCAGCGGCGGCCGGCGTCAGCTCGCGGTCGGCGATCAAGGCGGCCAGGTCGGCAGCACTCTCGGCGTCGTGGTCGCCGCCGTCCAGCGGCTGCTCGCGGTCGAGGCTGCGGCGCACCGCGGTGCGGTGGCGGCGGTGGGCGTCGATCAGATGATCGCGGGCCAGGTAGCGCAGCCACAGATGAAACGGCATCCGCGCGGCCGCCAGGTATTCGGCCAGCCGGCGATCGGCCTCGACCAGCACGTCCTGCACGATGTCGCTGGCATCGAGCCGGCGGCGCAACACCGGATCCATCCGCAGGCCCACCATCCGCCGCAACGCCTCGCGATGGCGCTCGAGCAATGCGCCGCGAGCGCCTGCGTCGCCGCCGCGGGCCATGTCGAGCAACTGCTTGGTATCGGAGGCGTCGGGCCACATGCTAGACAGTATAGATGGCCCGCGCGTAACGGGCGACAGGCGCGCTCGACCGCTGGCGACGGCGAGACGCGACGATCAAGCAGCCATGCTGGCGGCACTGGGTGCGGCGACCGGCTCGAAAACGGGGCCGCACGGCATCGTCTGCTGGTCGTGGGCGATGAACTCAGGCCGTGGCGGCTGCCAGATTCCATGGGCGGTCCGGGCGAGCCGCGCTTCGCGCGTCCGGCGGCGAATCCGCTGGTTGCGGGCCACGACCCGCTCGTCGACGTAGTCGCGGCGATGATCGAGGTGGACGCAGACGGCGCGGTGGCGAATCTGTCGTCCCCGGACGCCATGGTTGACGAGCCGCTCACCCAGCTCGCGGTCGAGTCCGCCGTAGCCCATCCGCTCGTCAAAGCCGTTAACGGCCAGCAGGTCGGCCTTCCAGGCCGAGGCGTTGTGTCCGTTGAACGTGGCGCGCGTCGTCAACAGCGCATCGGCGACGGCCGCCAATCGCCCGGCACCGGCCAGCAACCGCAACTTGCGGGTGGGGCGTAGTCCGTTTCTGACCAGCCACGACGCGGCCGTCGCCCGGCCGGCCAGGATGTCGTCGATCGAAATGGCCCGGCTCAGCGCCAGCGGCAGCCGCACTACGCCGCCGGAAAGAAATCTACCGGCAGCCGCCAACCGCACGTGCTGGGCCAGGAAGTCGCGGCGCGGAATGCAGTCGCCGTCGCTGAACACCAGGTAGTCGGCCGACGAGCGGCGAATCGCCTCGTTCAGCGCGCTGCATTTGCGAAAGCCGCGCCGCGGCTGCCAGACGTGGCGGATGTCGAGCCCTGCCGCGCGGCGCAGGGCGTCGATCGTCTCGCGCGTCCTGCTCGAAGAGCCGTCGTCTGCGATGACCAGCTCGAACCCGTGATGCGTTTGTGCCGCATAGCCCCAAATGACCTTGGCCAGCCACTCGGGCGAGTCGTACGTGCTGAGGATCACGGAAACGAACATGGGGCTTCTCGGCGAGATGGTCGGCGGCTTTGGATTGATTCAAGCCGCCAGGCGGAAGCGGTCTCGCTGCGGGGCGTCGTCGTCGGGAACCTCGGCCAACAGGTCGTCCAGCAAGGCCGGCACATCGCATCCCGCGCGGCGCAGGTAAAGCCTGGCCATGGCCGCAAAGGTCCGCTGCGTGGCGGGCACGATGTGGCGCGAACGGGGATCTTCGGGGTAGTTCGTGTCGGGAAACGGGTTGGCTTCCCAGACGACGACTCGGCCGACGCGGTCGTACGCGTAGTCGAAGCCCACGACGTCGAGCCCCAACATCCGGCGGGCCCGCTGGAAGAGAATGTGATTCGCGTCGGGCCGCGAAATGAAGGCCATCTCTTGGGCGACAGTCGACGCGTCGACGGCCTGCTCGGCGGCGCACCTCCCAATCGTCGCGAAACATCAGGTGCTTGGCGATGCCCGTGCCGCCGACGGCGATATAGCGATATTTGCGATACAGGCAGTCGCCGCGCGCACGCGTGTCGATGAACTCGACGGCGATCGGGTTGCGAAAGCGCCGCCAGCCGACGCGGCGCAGCTCGTCGTGCGAGCGGACCAGCACCGAAGGCTGCGCGTGGCAACGGTCTTCGCGAATCAACAACGGCAGCGGCAACCCCGAGCGATCGGCCATGAACGATTCGACGTCAACCACGCGGCATGTTCGCGGCGTGCGCAGCCCCGCGCCGGCAACGATCGCCGCCGAGCGGCTCTTGGCCGCGTTGAGCCAGCGCGTGGCGGGATTGATGACGGGAATTTCGCGGGCGTGGCAGGCCTCGGTGAAGCGCACCGCCTCGCGGTAGAGCCACGGGGCGCAGTCGATGAGCGTGTCGCCTCCCCAGAATGTCACTAAGGCATAGCGCGACCAGTCGCGAATCCGAGTCGGCAACACGCGGAACTCGAAGCGCGCCCGCAGCTCGGGCACGTGCCGTTCGACCCAGCGCGAGAAGTCGCGGGTAATCGAGCGCTGCTTGACCGTGTTCTGCACGATGAGAATCCGCTCGGCCGGCGGGCAACGGCGGCTGCGCCGCGCGTCGTACAATCGCAGCGGCAGGCGCCACAGCGCGTCTTTGACCGCCATTCGTGCCTGGCCGAGAGATACTGCCGGTCGCATGCTGCGCCGTGCCGATAAAATCGGCCGCTTGCGGGAGATGAAGAGCGAAGTGGGAGCGCGGGTCATGATTCAGTATCGGTCGCGGGGGGTTTGCCGGATCAGCAAGGCTTTCGCAGCAGGCATGATTTGTCGCGACTGGCTTTGATGGCAAAGGGTCGATAGCTGACCCGCGACGCGGCGCCGCCCGTGGCGGGCGGGTGTCGAGAGCCGCCCCCAAGAGGCCGCCCGCCCAGGGCCGAGGGGCGCGTGTCGCCGGGTCATCGACGCTGTTATATTGGCGGCGGGGCTTTTCGAACCGTGGTCGCCGTGCACGAGGGTGGTTCCATGGCCAGCGAGGATCGAGCGCTCGGGCGTCGTGCCTGGTTGAAGCAGGCGCTGGTCGCCGGCGGCGCGGCGGCCGTTTCATCTCGATGGGAGCAAAGGGCGATGGCCGACTCGCGCCGGAAGCTGACGATCGTCGATCCGCATGTCCACGTGTGGAAGAACGATCCGGCGTTCCCCTGGCCGGCCGAGCTCAAGCAACCGCCCAAAGAGGATGCCCTGCCCGAGACCTTGCTGGGGCTGATGCAGGAGCAGGGCGTCGACTACACGGTCATCGTCCACGTGATCTACTATCGCTGGGACTGCCGCTATGCGGCGGCGGCGGTGCGGGCGCAGCCCGACAAGTTCGCCGGCGTGTGCCGCGTCAATCCCGAGAGCCCCACGGCGGCCGCCGACTTGGATCACTGGATCGCCGAGGGCCTGCACGGTGTGCGGCTCAGCCCGGCGGTCGGCCCCAGCGGGGAGTGGATCAAGGATCGCAAGTTGATGGACCCGATCTGGACGCGGGCGGCCGAGCGTGGGGTGCCGATGTGCATCTTGTGTCCCGTGGCGCGGTTGCCCGACGTCGAGCCGCTGGTGGCCCGCTATGGCGATCGGCTCGACGTGTGCATCGATCACATGGCGGACAGCCCGATTGACCACCCGGAGGAATTGAAGAAGTTGTTGGTGCTGGCGCGCTACGAGCGGGTGTACGTGAAGCTGAGCCATCTGTGGTCGCTGTCGCGCGAGGCGTACCCCTATCGCGACACGCACGAGCAGGTGCGGCGGTTGTACGACGCTTTTGGCCCGAAGCGGCTGATGTGGGGCACGGACTGGCCCGAGGTGGACAAATACTGCGGCTACGGCAAGGCGCTGGCCCTGTACCGCGACGAGATCGAGTTCTTCAACGACGACGACCGGCGTTGGATCCTGGGCCAGACGGCCTTGCGGCTGTGGCCCTTCGACGGCAAAGCGTAGAGCGATTTCGGACACCTTAGGAGACCGATCGTCATGAGCGAGACTTCGCGCCGTACGTTTTTGGGCACCGCGGCCGCGGGGTTGGCCGCCTGCGCCGCGAGTCATCCGCTTCGCGCGCTGGCTGCCGAGTCGGCCGCCAAACCGCGTGAGCGGCCCAATATCCTCTACGGCCTGTCGACCGGCTCGTGGGGCAAAGTGGTCGAGCGGGGCAAGCCGCTGCCGCTGTTGCAGATTCTGGACGAGACCGCGGCCGCCGGCTTCAACGGCGTGCGGCTGACCGGTTATCCCTCGCTGTTGGAGCAGAACAACCTGTCGCTCGAACAGTACGGCGACGAGCTGGCCAAGCGCGGGCTGCGATTCTCGACCGTTTCGTTCGGCGGGCAATACTACGACCGCGAGAAACAGTCGGAGATTCGCGAGCGGGCCCGCGCGGCACTTGAGGCTCACCGCCGTTACGGCGCCACGGCCATGGTGTTCTTTCCGCCGGGCATGATGCCGGGGGCCAACGAGGACGAGCTGCTCGACGAGTCGTTCCGCTTTCTCGACGAGCTGGGCAAGATGGCCGTCGAAACGTACGGCATTCGCATGGGCCTGCACAACCACACCGATTCGATGATCGAAAACCAGCGGCAGGTCGACCGCTTTCTGGAAGGCACCGACCCGCGCTGGGTGTATTGCGCCTGGGACAGCGCCCACCTGCACCTGGGCGGGTGCGACGTGCTGGCCACGTACAAGAAATCGATCGACCGCCTCGCGTACACCGATTTCAAGGACGCCACGCGCCACCCAGTGACGACCGACTACGTGGCCCCCAACGGCGAGCGGATCGCGGGCGACTCGCACCAGGGGCGGTTCTTCAACTCGATCTTCGAGCTAGGCCGCGGCGAGATCGACTTCGTGGCCTTGATCGAGATGCTCAAGGAGCGCAAGTACAAAGGCTGGATCAACCACGATCTCGACACCATCCGCGTCTCGATCCCCGAAAGCTGGCGCGTGTCGATGGGGTATATCAAGGAGAAGTTGGACCCGGTTTATCAATAGGCCATTTGTCGTTTGTGTTGTTTGTAACTTTTATCACGGCCCAGCACCGTTTTCAGATTCAGTCATTCGACCAAACAAGCCTGAAATCGTAATCCGTAAGTAGCGACCGCTTCACCGCTTCGACCGCCGCTTCAGTGGCAAAAATTTCTGTGCAGGTACCCATTTGCGTGTTCTTGAAGAACAAAGGTTCACTTGGCAGCTTCGTGGGATCGAAAACGAGCAGCTCGCACGGACCAATCGCACCGCTGGGCAATTCCATGAACCTGGAGCGCCGCATGTCGACCGCATTAACGATCTTCGTCACGTTGAACAAGTAGAGCGGATCGCGGTCATTGCTCAATCGAATAGGCAGGATCTCGCCGCACGACTCGAGGATTGGCCGTAACCTCGCAACCGCTCGGGCGTCGAGCACCATTGTAGCGATAGTGAACGTCGGAAAGTCCGTCTTTGGCAGGTAGCTGCGAAACTCGTCGCTTCCCACAAGCTCGAACGTAGGGGGCACCCAATCGGCAGCAAGGGACCGCGGTGGATCGGGATGACACTTGTCAGATACCTCTGACGAAGCGAACAGGTAAGCCTGATCATCCTTGGTGTTGAATTGGAAGACTTTCATCGATCAACCGCAAATCAATGCTTGTCAACGGCCGGGGACTGTTTTCGACACGGGCTATTCGTTTGACCAGACGAGCCGAAATTCGGAACCGGTAAGTCGAGCATCTTCGACTGCCTTGACGGCGGAATCCGTAGCGAAGATTTCGGTACACTTGCCCATCTGCGTCGTCTTGAAGAACACAGCCTCTTGCGGAAGCCTCGCCGGATCGAAAACCAGCAACTCGCACTTCATGATTCCACCGTCGCGGAATCGCACGAATCGCGATCGCTGCATGTCGACGGCATTGATGACTCGCGTCACGTTAAACAGAAAGAACTCACCAGGATCGTTGCGAATGTGGATTGGCAACACCTCGCCGCTCGCCCTCAAGATCGGCCCCAGCCGACCGACGGCCCGCGCGCTCAAAACCATGGTCGCGATCGTAAACGTCGGAAAGTCGGTCTTCGGGAGAAAACTACGAAACTCATCGCTTCCGGCTAGCTCGAACGTCGGTGGCGACCAGCCGCGAGCCAGGGATCGGGGCGGATCGGGTTTGCACCGCTGACTCGTTTCGCTCGATGCGTGTACGTAGGCTTGATCATCCTGGGTGTCGAACTCAAAGACCTTCATGACCAAACCCTTAATGCGGGAAGGTGCCGCGTAGCAATTCGTGCCGGACTTGGTCTAGTGTAGTGTCTGCGAAATAAGGGACTTTATGATTTGCCGGCGTTTTACGAACGAATCTCGCTGGGGGCGGCTGAATTCCGAGTTCATAAAACCCCATCTGATTGAGCCACTACACTAGCACTCCGAGTACTTGTTTCTTGGAGGTGGCTTTTTCCAGTCGCTTCAACAGTTCGTCGCAATAGCGTTTCGGATGAACCTTGCCATGTAGAATCGCATCGATTGACTCATTGAGCTTTTTTGCAGGCAGAAATACGCCGTTGGAAGCGCTGTCGGCGCTGATTCCAAATTTAGCCAAGATTGCGCGGGCGTCTGCGGCGCTTTGGAGTTTCTTCAGCGCCGCAGGAACAATGTGGTGCGTCGCCGTGTTCGCCGACTTCTTGAGACCGGCCTTAATCATGTTCCGTTCGAGTCTCTTGGTTGATTGCAGGAACGCAACGATTTGATCGATCGGAACGTTCCTGATCGCGTTCATCGCCAGCGAACGAATTCGATAGACTTGATCGCCATGTTTCAAGATAAGCGTCGCGCCAACTGGGACCAACGGCAACAAGCTGACCAGGGCGTATAGATTTCCGTCTAACAGCTCCTGGACGCTGACGACGAAGTCGGCACCCTCGTTGGCAATTGTCATCCCCGACAAGTACAACTCTGACGCGAAGGCGACCGTTGACGCCGCACGCTTAACTGACTGCCGATAGGAATCCTTTAGAGTTTCGATGTTGTCGAAACCAGTGTGGTCGAGTTTTTGCCGCACTTCAGTCAAGCCAATCGACTTGATGAGTTGGCCCATCAACTCTTGAGCAGCTTGCACCGGATCCAACCCATCGTGAACTCTGATCTGTTTTGGGCGTTTGCCGGCGCGAGTATTAAGTTCAGAGTTGTTAATCCACAAGCTCTCGGTCTTCAAGATGCCGTCCGACGCCTCAAAGGCGCGAAGCAACTTCTGGCCTTTCCCGCCATAGATGAGCCTGAAGTACACTCTCAGGTCATCGCCGGTCAGCTTCTCGTGCTCCGGTTCACTCTCGGCGCCTGCAGACTCCTCCGACGGCGCACCGTCCAGGGAACGCCGTACCGCAGCCAAATGGTGACGTACCTCGTTTCGCCTTTCTGCTTGAGTCTTGCCGTTGAACGACTGCGGCCGTGACATGACGGGGACGACCAATCGTGACGGCAAATCCTGGCGTCTGAGGTTTGGGTTGGGTGAACCGCCTGTCCCCGCCGTCAGCGAGAACCATCCGCGGTTTTGGGAAAAGCCTCCGCGAGGATGCTTGGCCGGATCCCACGTCCCTTCGTGCAATGCTGAATCCTCGCCGAGAACCTGCGTCGGCGACTCCTCCATTGCGATTGACTCTTCTTGTTCCGACGAGCACGACGCAGGACTCCCGAGTACTTGCTGCGCGAATCGCCACCCTGCGCCCTGCGGCGGCTGGACAGCACCTTTGACTTGTTGGGCAAACCGCCGGACGTCTTCCGAAGGCAACCTGCCAAGCAGCTCCTCAGCGAACCGCTTCACGTCTTCCGAGGGCAGCCGCCCCAAAAGCTCCTCGGCAAATCGCTTGACCGATTCAGCAGATGGTTTTGGGCCTGCACTGTTCCAACAAATCGGCTCGAATTCCTCGGATGGGTATTTCATGGCAACACTCCCTGTCGCACAGCGGGCCGCAGATTCCGTCCGCCACATCATGCCAAACAAACTAGCAAAGTCGCTGGCCTGATTTCTACGCTCGTCTTCGACCTTCTTTGAAGTCGCGGAGATCGCCAATTTGACACCTCGCACGCCGTTTGACAGACTACTGCTGAGCCCGTGGCGCGAACCGGCATCTTGGGCTCAGTTGCTCATTTGCTCCCCCGGACGGAACCGCCATGACCACTGGCACTTCGGATGCTCCGCTCTCGATGGCCCTGCTCGGGCAGCGGGTGGCGCTGGTGGGGCGGTTGGCGGGCATGTCGCGGCGCAATGCGCAGCAGCTCCTGCGGCAACACGGGGCGGCGATCGTCGATCCGCCCGATGCTTCGGCCACGCTGGTCGTCGTGGGCGAAAACGAATCGCTGCTGGGCGACGGGTCGCTGGAAGAGAAGCTCGACGCCGCGGTGCGCGAGGCGGCCGATCAGGGCTCGCTGGAAATCATCGGCGAAAGCCAGCTTTGGCAGCGGCTGGGGCTGGTCGACCGGCAGCAGGACATCCATCAACTGCACACGCCGCCGGCACTGGCCAAGCTGCTGGGCGTGCCCGTGTCGACGATTCGCCGCTGGCAGCGGCGGGGCTGGATCGTACCGGCTCGCGAGGTGCGGCGGCTGGCCTATTTCGATTTTCAAGAGGTCGCCACGGCCCGGCGGTTGACCGAGCTGCTGGCGGCGGGCGTCTCGGCGGCGGCGATCGAAAAAAAGCTGGCGGCGCTGGCCCGTTACTTGCCGAACGTCAAGCGGCCGCTCGCGCAGTTGTCGATCATCGTCGAAGGCAAGAACCTGTTGTTGCGGCAAGGCGACGGCCTGGTCGAGCCCGGCGGGCAATTGCGCTTCGACTTTGGGGCCCTGGCCGACGAGGCGGCGGCCACCGGCGGGCAAATCGCCATGGCGACGAACATCCTGACGTTCGACGCCCGGGCGGAAATGCCGCCGCTCGATCCGGCCGAGATGGTGCTGCTGGCCGGCGAGCTGGAGGACGAAGGCCAATTGGAAGCAGCCGCCGAAATGTATCGCACGGCCATGGCCGCCGGCGGGCCCACGGCCGAGACTTCCTTCCTGCTGGCCGAACTGCTCTACCAGATGCACGACTTGCCGGCCGCGCGGGAACGCTATTACATGGCCATCGAGCTGGACGAAGATTACGTCGAAGCGCGGGCCAACCTGGGCTGCGTGCTGGCCGACTTGGGCGAACAGGAGCTGGCCATCGCCGCGTTCACCGGCGGCGCTGGCCTATCACGACGCCTATCCCGACGCCCACTATCACCTGGCCCGGCTGTTGGACGACGCCGGCCGCACGGGCGAGGCCGAAGCGCACTGGGACGCGTTCCTGCGGCTGTCGCCCGGCAGCCCCTGGGCCGACGAGGCCCGCGAACGCTTGGAATGCCGCTGAAGATGGCCTTCGGTAGCCGGGGTCTGCGACGGCGGATCGACGTTTGCGGGCGAAGCGCGAGAGACGATTCTGTCCGCCGGGAATGCCGGCCTCGGAGCGGCCCGGCTGCAGGGCGGCGGATGGGGGTAAAACGGTTGCCGGATCGATTTTCGGCTTGACTGGCGGCGTCGGCTCGCGGGCCCGCGGCAGCTTGCAAAAAACGCCATTTCACGTATCCTTCAAGCTGCGCCACGGACGGTTTACCTCTCGAACTTCAGGGCAAAGTTTGGGCGGCCTAATGCCCCGTGTGGGGCCCTCTTTTCTCTCCAGCGCGTCTGGCGGCGGCGATTCATGAGCGACATCCTGTTTCAATACCACAAGGTCAACCCCACGACCTGGGTTTACCTCTCGTCGCTGCTGACGATCGCCCTGTTCTTCAAGTTCAGCCGGTTGCTCAGCGTCCGCAACCTCGACCTGATCGGGCTGATCCTGCTGGCCCCCGGCCTGCTGGTGGTCGACTACGGCTTGACGCAGGAGAGCCCCGGCATCGAACAGGTCGGCTACATCTGGCTGTTCGTGACTAGTGGGCTGTTCTTGGTGCGGCTCTTATCCGATTCGCTGATGGTTCGCCGGCCGCTGTTGGAGCCGAACTTGTCGGTGGGCGGCATGACCTTTCTGGGGATTTCGCTCCTGGTTTTCCTGATGGCCAACGTCGTTAACAGCAGGATGACCGCCGACGACCTGGCCGGCGCCAAGGGCGCCGAGCGCGTGCGGGCCAGGGAATCGTCGACGCCCGACGACAAAAGCCTGGTGACGCATGGCCCGGGCTATCCGCTGCTGCACCTGCTGCCGAGCCTATCGACGCAGATGTTGATGATCGAAGACACGGCCCGGCAGACGCCTCGCGAGCGCGACCTGCGCCGCGGCCGGCTGCGGATCGCCACGGCGCGGACGATGGCCATCCTGTCGCACCTGGCCATCGTGGTGGGCATGGTGCTGATCGGCTATCGCCACTTCGACAACATCCGCGCGGGCATCGCCGCCTCGACGCTATATCTGCTCTTGCCCTACACGGCGCAGATTCACGGGCCGGGTCGACCACGTGCTGCCGGCTGCGCTGTTGGTGTGGGCCGTCGAGGCGTACCGCCGGCCGATGGTCTCGGGCATGTTCATGGGCCTGGCGATCGGCGTGATTTACTACCCGGTGTTCCTGCTGCCGTTGTGGCTGGGATTTTATTGGCAGCGGGGCCTGCTGCGGTTTTCGCTGGGCGTGTGTACGACGTTGGCGATCCTGGTCGGGTCGCTGGCGTTCACGTCCGACAGCCCGGCCGACGCTTCTGGACGCAGGTGCAGCAGATGTTCGGCTGGACCAGTCTTTCGACGCAGGGGCTGCAAGGCTTCTGGGGCTATGACATCATCGACCCGGTGTTCCGCTACTCGGTGCTGGTCGCGCTGATCGGCTTTTGCATCAGCCTGGTGCTGTGGCCGGCGCAGAAGAACCTGGGCACGCTGATGAGCTGCTCGGCCGCGGTGATGATCGCCACGCAGTTCTGGCACCCGCGCGGCGGCGGGCTGTACATGGCCTGGTACCTGCCGCTGGTGCTGTTGACGATCTTCCGCCCGAATCTCGAAGACCGCGTAGCGTTATCCGTGCTGGGCGAAGGCTGGTTTCCCAAGCGGCGAGCGCACCTGGCCGGGGCGGAGCAAGCGGCGTGAGGCCTACGGAAACTGCGACGGGCTCAAGCCCAGGTCGACAATGCTGCAAGCCGCGATCGTTTTGAGGCCCAGGTCGCGGGCCTTGGTCAGGGCTTCGGGGCTTTCGGTGCCGGGGTTGAACCAGACTTCGTCGCACCCCTTAGCCGCGATTTCGTCGAGCGCGGCCAGGGCCAACGGCGGCGGCAGATAGATGCTCACCCGATCGAGATGCTCAAGCGGCACTTCGGCCAGCGAGCGATAAGCCGCGTATCCTTCGATCGTGCCGCCCTTGGGATTCACCGGATAGACGTCGTAGCCGGCCTGGGCATGGGCCCGCAACGACTTGTTGCCGAACTTGGAGCGGTCGACGCTGGCTCCCACGATGGCGACGGAACGCTTGGCCATGGTGTCGTCGATCGAAATAAAAACGGCCAGGGAAACGCCGACCCGCGCAGCTATTTTGCGTCGTCGTCGCGGCGGGCGTCGAGGCTGGCTGGCTTCTTTTGCGAGGCGTACCAGTATTTCCAGGCGCGAACGTCGAAGTCGAAATTCGCCCCGCCCGCCAGGCCGACCAGGGCCCGCAGCACGTCGCGGTTCTCGACGCGCTGGACGATCGTCTGTGTGCGGCTGCCGACGCTCAGCCCTCCAAAACTGCCGCCGGGCCCGCGGCCGAAAGCCGCGTCCATTCCGCCCGGCGAGCCTTGCTGGATGACGAAGCTGTGCCTGGTCACCAGGGAGTCGATCAGCGGGCCGATCGCCGCGGGATCTTTCAGTGCCGACAGGCAATAGGCGGCGCGGTTGATCGTCAGGTTGTTCTTGTTCTTCAGGGCCGAGGTGTAGCGGCTGACCGCCGGTTTGAACTGGTGGGAGACGACTTGGTCGAGCGCGGCCAGCCGGATCTCGTCGTCGCCATCGAACAGCGAGGCGTCGACCAGCGCGGCCATGCTGACCGGATTGTTGATGCGCCCCAAGGCTTCGACGTAGAGCATTCGCATGTCGCGGCGCTCATCGCTGTTGAGGTACTTCATCAGCGGCTTGGCGGCCGAGGGGTCGTCGATCGCCTTGATGGACGCCAGCGCCTCCTCGGTCCGATCGCTGCCCAGCCAGCCGTGCCAGCGCTTCAGCTTGCGCGTCCATTCGGCCTGGGCGAGTTGCTCTTTGCGCTGGGCTTCGAGGATTTCGACTTCCTGCGGCAGCACCCAACTCCCCTTGTAGCGGACGTATCCGTTCTCGGCCATCAACGTCTCGCGCCGCGCCCAGCGGCCGTGCACGTGGGCATACCCCAGCGCGTGCCGGGCACCGGCATGGTCGGGATCGAGCTCGATGACGCGCTCGAGGTGGACCTTGCGCTGCGTGGGCAGACGGTTTTCGCGGCACCATTCGGCCAGCTTCCACTGGCCGTCGAGCGTGTCGGGATAGTTCGAGCGGATGCGGTCGTACTGCATCTCGGCCGCGCTCTGGCGGCGGACGTCCTTGACCTGCTCGGCATCGAGCGTCACCCGGCCGCCGCTGGCCGTTTTGATGACGTAGGTCTTGCGCGGCGACTCAGCCCGGTTCACGAGCTCTCCGCGAATCTGCCCGCCATCGTGCAGGTTGAACACTTCGGCGCGCGACTGGCACACGCCAGGGCGGCGCCCGTCAGCACGAGCCAGGCTACCAGGTCATGTCGCATCAATTCGTGTCTTTCCGCCGACGGCGGTTCAACCTTTGCCACGTCCCTTCAAGTATACTTATTCGAGCGCAGACGAGCGAACTTTCCGCGCATTTTGCCGGGAAAAGCCGCTGTAAGCGGCGACGTTTCCCCGGGGAAATCCCATGAGCCAGGTCGCCGATCAACACCGGGCCACCGCCCCCGAGCGGGTAGCCTGCGCGCTGGTCACGGTCAGCGACACGCGGACGCCCCAGACCGACAGCGGCGGCCAGTTGCTCCACGAACTGCTGGTCGAAGCCGGCTTCGAGGTGGCGGCCCGCGAAATCGTGCCGCGACGAGCCGGCGCTGGTGCGGGCGCTGGTCGAGCGGTTTCGCGACGACGCGGCGATCGACGCCGTGCTGCTCACCGGCGGCACGGGCATAAGCAGCCGCGATCAGACGTTCGAAACCGTCGGCAGCCTGCTCACCAAGGCGCTGCCGGGCTACGGCGAGCTGTTTCGCATGCTCAGCTATCAAGCCATCGGGCCGGCGGCCATGCTCAGCCGCGCGGTGGGTGGGCTGGCCGGCACGACGGTGGTGTTGACGATGCCCGGATCGCCGGCTGCCGTGCGGCTGGCGGTCGAGCGGCTGATCGTGCCCGAATTGCGGCACCTGGTGCGCGAGGCGCGACGCTAGCTGGCAAACGTTGCGCCGCGAATCTTTTTGGCCCCGGCGCTCTCGAGCGGGGCGGCCGAGAATTGGCCTGGAGCCGGGCTTCTCGTTGCACTATTGTCTGCTGCCCAAAATCACCCAATTCGCGCCGGTCGCCCACGAAGCGCCAGCCGGCGCGGGCACCCATTCGTCTTGCCCATGGAGGGGCCCATGCGCCGATTTCTCCCGCTGATCGTAACGGTCGCCATCGCCGTGGGCGGCTGGCTGTTCCTGAACAAGTTTCAGATCCGCGGCCTCGATAAGATTTCGCTGCTGCCGAGCGGCTCGGGCAGCGACGGCTCGCCGAGCGGCTATCCGCAGCCGGAGGTGACGCGCACCGGCGGCACCATTCGCGTGGCCTCGTTCAACATCCAGGTATTTGGCGAAAAGAAGCTCGCCGACCCGCGGGTTCGCGGCCTGCTGGCCGAGATCATCCACCGCTTCGACATCGTGGCGATCCAGGAGATCCGCTCAAAGCAGGACATCATGCCCTCGTTCGTCGACGCCATCAACGCCACGGGGCGGCACTACGACTATGTCATCGGTCCCCGGCTGGGCGCACCAACAGCAAGGAGCAATACGCGTTCGTGTTCGACACGGCGAGCATCGAGGTCGACCGGCAGGCACTCTACACGGTGTCCGATCCCGACGACCTGCTGCACCGCGAGCCGCTGGTGGGCTGGTTCCGCGTCCGGGGTCCTCCGTCGGACGCGGCCTTCACGTTTTCGCTGGTCGACATTCACACCGATCCCGACGAGACCAAGCAAGAGCTCGACGCGCTGGCCGACGTGTTCCTGGCCGTGCGCGGCGACGGCCGGGGCGAAGACGACGTGATCGTGCTCGGCGACTTGAACGTCGACGACCACCACCTCGGCCGCCTGGGCCAACTGGCCAACATCCATTGGGCCGTGTCCGGCGTGGCCAGCAACACGCGGGGCACGAAGCTCTACGACAACATCATCTTTTCCGAGGCCGCCACGACCGAGTACACTGGCCGCTGGGGCGTGTTCGACATGATCCGCGAGTTTAACCTCACGGTCGACGAAGCCCTCAAGGTGTCGGACCACATGCCGGTGTGGGCCGAATTCAACATTTACGAAGGCGGCCAAGGCGGCCGCGTCGCCGCGCGTCCCTTCAAGGCGTCGGCGCAGTGACCCTCGGCCCCGATGCAGTTGACCACGCGATTCTCTGATGCCCTGGCGTACGCCTGCCAATTGCACGCCGCCCAGGTGCGCAAAGGATCGGGCGTGCCCTACGTGGCGCACTTGCTGGCCGTGGCGTCGCTGGCGCTGGAGCACGGCGCCGATGAGGACCAAGCGATCGCCGCCGTGCTGCACGACGCCGTGGAAGACCAGGGGGGCGCGCCGGTGCTCGCGGAAATAGCCCGGCGATTCGGCGCGAGCGTGGCGGCAATCGTCGATGGCTGCAGCGACACGGATCTTGTGCCGAAGCCGCCCTGGCGGGAGCGCAAAGAGCAGTTCCTGGCCCGGCTTCCGGGGGCCGGCCATGGCGTGCAACTCGTTTCGGCGGCCGACAAGCTGCACAACGTGCGGTCGCTCGTCGCAGATTTCCGCCGCCACGGCGATGCGCTTTGGCCGCGGTTCACCGGCGGCAAGGATGGCTCGCTGTGGTACTACCGCTCGGTGGTCGAGGCGCTCTCCGGCGCAGAGTGCGCGGCGCTGGTCGAGGAGCTCGACCGAGCGGTGAGCGAATTGGAGCGGATGGTCGCGGCGGCGGAATGAGATTCGAGTCTGGTCCGTCGCGAGCTGGGCGAAATCAAAATCGATGCGACGAAAAACTACCGATTGAAATTAGGCCAGCGGTTATGTTAGCTTGCTTCTTGACGTGAGGGGTATCCTAAGAGCCTGAGTTGACAGCAGGTATCCAGCAGAGCCCGTTGCCGGAATTTTTTCCGGCGATGGGCTCTTTTTTTTGGTGGGTTGGTATTCCCATGGTTGGATCCGAATTGACGTTCGCGCCTTTGGAAGTGGCCGCCGAGAGCATTCGCGACGGCGACTTGCTGTTGTTTCGCCGCCGCGGCTTGATCTCGATCGCTGGCCGCGGCGACCACTCGCACGCCGCCAAGGCCGCCTGGTGGCACGGCGAGCTTTTTTGCCTCGAAGTTCGCGAATGGCACGGCGGCCGCGCCGTCACGCTGGCCAGCCAGGTCCGCCGCTTTGCCGGCCGCATCGATCTGTACCAGGCCAATCCAGAGGATCGCTGGCCCGAGTACGACCGCCGCTCGGCGACACGTTACATGTGCCGGCTGGCCGGCTGCGCGTACGGCTATTGGGGCGTGGCGGCCGCGGCGCTGTTGCACCTGCCGCTGGTGCGATTGGCCACGCATGCCGACGTGTGCGACGACGAGGCACCGCGCGCGCCGCCGTTTTGCAGCCAGGCCTGCGCCATGAGCGATCGCATCGGCGGCGGGGTCGACCCGGTGACCCACCTGGCCGACCGCATGACGTTGCCGGCCGACCTGGCGCGCAGTCCGTTCTATCGCTACCTGTGTACGTTGACGCCGTAGGGGGAGGCCGGAGGTTGAAAGAATGCCACAACGCGATTCAACAAAGTCGAGGACGAGGCAAACCATGCGATTCGTTCTCGTATTCCTGCTGGCGGACATCGTAGCGGCAGCGGCTGCCGCTCAGCCGCTGGAAGTAAGCTCCGCCTGCCCAGGCGGTCAGTGCCCGCTGGTGCCGTCGATCGTCGCGCCGAGCGTGACGGCCCCCGGCCAGCCGTCGGCCGATTTGCAGGTCGACGCCCGCGCGATCGTGCGCGTGTTCAATGCGGTGGGCTCGGGCCGGGCGGCCGGCAGCGGCACGCTGGTCGACGTGGGCGCCGATCATGGGCTGGTGGTCACGTGCGCCCATTTGTTTCGCGATGGCAGCGGGACGCTGAGCGTCGCGTTTCCCAATCAGCAGACGTACGCCGCGCGGCTGGTGAAGGCGGACGCCGCGGCCGATTTGGCCGCGCTGGTGATCGCGCCACCCGGTGTCGAGCCGATCGCGATCGCGGCCCGCTATCCGCGGCGCGGCGAGCCGTTGGTATCGTGCGGTTACGGCGGCGACGGCCGCTTGTGGTGCAATCGCGGCCAGGCGCTGGGATACGTCGCGGCCGCGCCGAGCCGCGACGTCGAGACGCTGGAGCTCAGCGGCACGGCTCGGTTGGGCGACTCGGGCGGGCCAGTGCTCGATCAGAATCATCAACTCGCGGCCGTGTTGTTCGGCACGAACGGCCGAGTCGTGGATGGCACGTATTGCGGGCGCGTGCGGAGCTTCCTGGGCGAGCTGTCGCCCCGCTATTGCCCGCCGCCCCAGCGCCGCAGCCGGCGCCGCCCGCGCAGCCTGCGACGCCCGTGCCTGGCCCGGTTGCACCGACAGTGCCGGCGCCGCCCGCGCAAGGGGCCGCATCGACGCCGCCGGCGGCGCCGATCGCACCGCAGCCCAACCAGCTCAATCGGTTCGAGCAACTGTTGACTCGCTTCGAGGGTCTCTGGCAATCGCTGAGCAAGAAGGTCGACGCCTTGGCGGCGATCGTGGCGCAAGCGGAGCAGGCCGCGGCAGGCAAGCCACCGGGCACCGACGGTGCTTCGACCGCTGCGGGCTCAACTTCTCCGCCGAACGTGGCGGGCGGGGTCGACGCGATTGCCCAGGCAGCCGAACCGTGGATTTCGGCCAGGTTCACGGCGCTGTTGGTTTCGTTGGGGGTGCCCGGCGGCGTGGCCGGCGTGGCCGCCGGCGCGGTGGTGTGGTTGTTGATGCGGCGCGGCAAGGCGCGATTGCAGGCCGAGCTGGATCGCCTCCACGCGACATCGGGCGCGCCGGCCGTCCCGATCGCCGGCGGCTCGTCAGCGCCGACTTCGACCACTTCGCCGGACAGCACCGATCCGGCGGTCGTCGAGCGCCATCACAACCAGTACGTGCCTTACGAGGCCACGGCGATCGACAAGGCCTGGGCCGACGCGCATGCGCACATCGGCGAGAAATATCCCGGTGCCGTGCCGTATTTGAAAATGATCGAGGGCGTCAAGGACCAATTGCTGTCGGGAAGCAACGATTCATCGCATTCGTGAAGGAGTCTTAATCATGGCCACCGTTGATCCGATTTTCGGAACGGACGAAATCCTCTGGTACGACAACGGCAAGTGGGGCGACGCCGGCTACGCGCTGGCCAACCCCAACGGCAAGATCTGGACCAACAATTCCGTGATCTTCCAGTTCCACACCCTGGTCGGCCGGAACATGTTCGAGCTGATGCACCGCAGCGACGTGAAATTTTACGGCGCGCCGCACAAGCAGTTCTGGTTCGACCTGCACCAGTTGATCGTCACGGCCCGCAAGCGGCTGGCCGACCGCCAGCGGCTGCCCAACGACAGCAACGGGCTGGTCGTGCAGCACGCGGCGCCGGCGCCGCAGATATTCCTGGCCTGGCCGATCCCGTTCTTCGGCGACCGGGTTCGCCAGCCCGACATTCGCGAGTACGCGCAACTGGCGTTGTTGATGTTGTCCGAGATGATGCAGCACTCGGAGAACGAGCTGGCGACCTACGTGACCGACGGCTTCGCCTCGAAGATCGGCCAGTACCTGCGCGAGATTCTGGCGCTGATGGCCACGAAGTATTTCGGCTACACGCGGGCCCAAGCCTACGACCCGGCGTTTGCGCTGAAGGACACCGATTTTGCCAACTACGATCCGTCGAAGGTGATGACCAGCGTCGAGATGACCGAGGAGCGGCCGCCGATCCAATGGTGGCCCACGGAGAACGATCTGACCGCGATCCGCGCGATTCCCTACAACGAGGCGCTGGTGCTGGCCAAGCGCTGGCCGGCCACGGCGCTGGTGAGCGAAGCTGGCGGGGCGGCGATCGTGGCGTCAACGCCCACCTCGGGCACCGCCGCGACGCCGGCCGCCACGGCGACCTTCACCGATCCGCCGGGCCAGGCGCCGTGAGTGTCGAGCCGCATCGAACTTGCCCAGCGAGGAGTCGCAAGCCATGTCGATAGGAGAGTGGAGCCTGGTCGTCTGCTCGGTGTTGTCGATCGGCCTGGCGATGGGGCCGTGGATGTTCAAGGTACACGCCAAGCTGGCGGTGATCGCCAGCAAGATCGTCGACCTGTGCGAGAAGCTCGAACGCACGAGCGAGGACCATCGCCGCTTGTGGGAAGTGTCGGCCCGGCACGAGTCGCGGCTCGACACGCACGACGTGCAGTTGTCGCACATCGCCGAACGCTTGCGACGCGAATGACGCAGGGACACGCCGCAGCCGTGCGCGGCACGGACGCCGCGCGGCCGGCCCTTTTGCGGCGATGACTGATCGGAAACGGATGGAATGGAGCCCGTCATGCAAATACGCGATCGGATCAAGGACTTTCGCCGGGTGCCGGCCAGCCAGTTGCGGCCGCATCCGCGCAACTGGCGGACCCACCCGCCGGCGCAGCAGGACGCCTTGCGCGGCGTGCTGGCGGAAATCGGCTATGCCGACGCCCTGCTGGCGCGCGAGCTGGCCGACGGGTCGCTGGAGCTGGTCGACGGCCACTTGCGCGCGAGACGACGCCCGAGGCGCTGGTGCCCGTGCTGGTGCTCGATCTCGATGAAGCCGAAGCATTGAAGCTGTTGGCCACGCTCGATCCGCTGGCCGCCATGGCCGAGTCGGACGCGGAGATGCTCAGCGGCCTGCTGGCCGAGGTCGAGACCGACAACGCCGCCGTTCGCGCGATGCTCGATCGCCTGGCCGACGATAACCAGCCGAGCGACCGGTCAACAGACGAGCCGCTGGGCGACGTGATCGTGCCCGAGGCGTTCCAGGTCGTCGTCGAGTGCCGCGATGAAGCACAGCAGCGCGAAGTCTTCGAGCGGCTCGCGGGTGAGGGGTTCAAGTGCCGGGTGTTGTCGCTGTGATGAGCCCGGTAGGGCGGTCGCAAGGTCACTCAAGCAAATGAGGGCGGACGGTTCGCATGCCACTCGTCGAAGTCACGCTCAGTTGTCCGGTGTACGATTCGTTTCGCGTCCAGCAGGTGGCCGGCCTGTTCGACGTGCCGCTGGCCGAGCGGGCGACGGCGTCGTTTGCCGTCGAGGTGCCGGCCGTCGACGAAGCCTGGCAGATCGGGCTCATCGTGGGACCTTCGGGCAGCGGCAAGACGACGATCGCACGGCGGGCGTTCGGGGCCTACCTGGCCGACGAGCGCGACTGGCCGGCTGACCGGGCCGTGGTCGATTGTTTCGGCCCACTGGGAGGCGCGCGAAACAACCGGCTTGCTGACGGCAGTCGGCTTCAGCTCGCCGCCCTCGTGGGTCAAGCCGTACGCCGTGCTTAGCCGCGGCGAACAGTTTCGCTGCGACCTGGCGCGGGCCCTGGCGATGGCACTGGAAAGCAATGGCGAAGCAGCACCCGCCGGCCAAACGGCTTCAGCCGATGCGGCCGCATCGCGGTCAACGCGGATCGTGGCCTTCGACGAGTTCACCAGCGTCGTTGACCGGAACGTGGCGCAGATCGGCTCGGCGGCCGTGTCGAAGTCGATCCGCGGCGGCAAGATTCCTTGCCGCTTCGTGGCCGTCACCTGCCATTACGACGTGGCCGAATGGCTGGAGCCCGACTGGGTCGTCGACATGGCCGAGCGGACTTGCCAGCGGAGGCGTCTTCGGCGACCGGAAATCGTGCTCGAGCTTTGCCGCTGTCGGCGGAAGCTGTGGCGGCTGTTTGCGCCGCATCATTATTTGAGCGGCAACTTGAGCGCCGTGGCCCGTTGTTACGCAGCCTGGTGGAAGGGAAACCCCGTGTCGTTTTGTGCCACACTGCCGGTGATTGGCCGCAAAAACCACTGGCGAATCACCCGCGTGGTGACGCTGCCCGACTATCAAGGCATCGGCATCGGCATGCGCGTGGCCGAGGCGGTGTGCGAACTTCATCGCCACGAAGGGAAGCGGATCAACGTCACGGCCAGCCACCCGGCGCTAATCGCTCATTGCCGCCGCTCGCCGCTGTGGCGGACCGCGCGGGTGCTCAAGACCGGTTCGGGCAATACGGCCCGCTTCGTGCGGAATTATCGCAGCTCGATCGGCCGGGCGGTGGTCTCTTTCGAATATCGAGGCGCATCGTGAGCGAGGAAGCCCGAGACCTTAGCGAGGCGCCGGCGGACACGTGCGACGTTGCCAACGACGCGCCGCGGCGCGGCATTCTCGACGATGGCAAGCGGCGCGAAATCTGCGCGATCCTGGCAGTAGGCTGCACGCGGGCGATCGCGGCCCGCTACGTGGGCTGCCATCCCGACACGATCCGCCGCACGGCCCAGCGCGACGAAGTTTTCGGCCTGGCGATCGAGCGGGCCGAAACGAAGCACGAGATCAAGCACCTGTCGAACATCAACAAGGCCGCCCAGGAGGGGCGCTACTGGCGAGCCGCGGCCTGGCGCTGGAGCGGCAAATACCCGGCCCGCTACGCGCAGCGCGATCCGGCGCTGTTCACGGCCGAACAGGTGTCGCAGGTACTGGGGCAATTCGCCGACGCGATCCTGGAAGAAGTGCCCGGCGAGGAGGATCGGCAGCGCATCGTTTCGCGGTTGACTTCGCTGACCGAGGCGCTGGCCGGCGACGGAAACGAAGGAGATGAACTGTGAAACTCGGTAGTGGCTGGACGGATTGCGGACTGCCGGCCGCGACCTGGATCGATTGGTCGCTGCGGCTGAAGGCCGACTTGGCGCGGCGAATGCGCAGCGGCGGCTCGAGGGGCGGCTCGCTGCTCGATTGGGGCCGGCGCGATTTGAGTGCGCATTTTCGGCGCGCGCCCTCCGGCATGCACCAATGGCTGGCCGAACAGCTCGACGCGATGACCGTCGAGCGCGGAGCGAAGCTGAACGTGATCGGGCCCCGCGGCGGTGCGAAGTCGACGATCGGCACGCTGGCCCACGTGCTGGCGCGGCGGTCGAGGGTTGGGAGCCGTACATCTGGATCGTCTCGGATACGAAACAACAGGCCCGCGGGCACTTGGAAAACCTGAAGCACGAGCTGCTGGACAACGCGGCCTTGGCGGCCGATTATCCGCAAGCCGTGGGCAAGGGGAAGATCTGGCGGGCCGGCACGATTCAACTGACCAACGGCGTGACGATCGAGGCTTTTGGCACCGGCCAGAAGGTGCCGCGGCCGCCGCCTGAGCGCGTTTCGGCCCACGCTCATCGTCTGCGACGACCTACAGAACGACGGCCACATCGAGTCGGCGCTGCAGCGCGAGCATTCGCGGCAATGGTTTCAGGGCACGCTGCTCAAGGCCGGCACCAAGGACACGAACGTCGTCAACCTGGCCACGGCCCTGCACCGCGACGCGCTGGCGATGGAGCTCGACCGAACGCCCGGCTGGACCTCGCGCGTGTTTCGAGCCATCGAGCGATGGCCCGACGACATGGCGTTGTGGCACCAGTGGGAGGAGATCTACAGCGCGCTCGACGCGGAGGACAGCCCGCGGACGGCGCTCGAATTCTTTCGCGAGCATCGCGCCGCGATGGAACAGGGGGCCGAGCTGTTGTGGCCCGACGAGGAAGATCTGTACACGCTGATGCGGATGCGCGTGGAAGGGGGCCGCACGGCCTTCGAGCGCGAAAAGCAAGGCAGCCCGTTGAATCCCGAGTTGTGCGAATGGCCCGAGAGTTACTTTGACGAGCCGCTGTGGTTCGAAGCCTGGCCGGCGCATTTGCAGGTGAAGACGTTGGCGCTCGACCCGAGCAAGGGGCACGACGCGCGGCGCGGCGACTATTCGGCCTTCGTGATGTTCGGCGTCGACCAGGCTGGCGTGATGTACGTCGAGGCCGAGCTGGCCCGCCGGCCGACGACCGAAATGGTGTCCGCGGGCGTGGAGTTGTGCCGCACGTTTCGGCCGCACGCCTTCGGCGTCGAGATCAACCAATTTCAGGAGCTGCTGGCCGGCGAGTTCGAAGCCGAGTTTCGCCGCCAGGGAATCGTCGACGTGCAGCCGTGGAGCATCGACAACCGCGTGAACAAGCGGGTGCGGATTCGCCGCCTGGGCCCGTACCTTTCGGCGCGCCGCATTCGCTTCAAGGCCGACTCGCCTTCGACGCGGCTGTTGGTCGAGCAATTGAAGCAGTTCCCGCTGGCCGATCACGACGACGGTCCCGACGCGCTGGAGATGGCCATCCGCCTGGCCGGCGAGCTGGCGGCCAACGATCGCGCGGGCGACGGGCTGGGCGACCGTCTGCCGCTGGCTTGCCATTAGAGATTCGCACGTTCTCAATCATTCAAAAAAGCCTTGGAGACCCGACCATGTACCACCACGCAGCCGACGCAAGGCACGATATTCTTAGCGAACAACTCGAGCGGCGGCTTTCCGAAGCCTGGCAAGGTTTGTGGGACGCGTTCGTCGACCCGCGCGAGGCGTTTTGGGACGATGGCGGCGACTGGCTGTCGCTGGGCGGCGGCACCCTCGGCTCGGCGCTGGCTCGCTTCCCGGTGCTCAACGAAGTGCAATTGCGCGACTTGCGCGACCAGTGCCGCGCGCTGGCCACGCACAACGAGTTCGCTATCAACGGCCACGAGAACCGCATCAGCTACCTGGTCGGCGCGGGGCACACCTATCGGGCGGCCGTGAAGAAAGGGGTCGACGCGCCGGCCGAGCTGTGGCAGGCGGCCCAGGCCGTGCTCGACGAGTTCATCGTCGCCAACTGCTGGCATCGCCGCCAGCAGGAGATCGTCCGCCGCTACGATCGCGACGGCGAAGTCTTTTTGCGGTTCTTCGTCGACCAGAGCGGAACGACGCGGGTCCGCTTCATCGAGCCCGACCAGGTGGCCACTCCGCCCGACCGCTCGGGCGACCCGGCGGCGACGTTTGGCATCCTGACCGAGCCGGACGACGTCGAGACGGCGCTGGCCTATTACGTCGACGGCGTGCCGGTCGACGCGGCCGACGTGCAGCACCGCAAAGCCAACGTCGACCAGAACGTGAAGCGCGGGTTGCCCTTGTTCTACCCCGTGCGCGCACACGTGTTCCCCTTGCCGAAAGAGGATTTGCTCAGCGAGCCGTAGCGGAATCGCGCGGTGGAAAACTCGAAATCAACTGGGGACGCGCCCGCCTGCCGTGCGCAAGCGTACGCGCGGGCATGCCCTATTCCAATCGAACCGCCGTGCTGCGGCAGGACAGGATTCGGAGCCCGCCCAATTCCGCTACAATGAGGCGAGCATTCGTGCGCGCCTGTAGCTCAGGGGATAGAGCAACGGTTTCCTAAACCGTAGGTCGCAGGTTCGAATCCTGCCAGGCGTACTGCCTTATCCGCTCGACGATCATCGGTATTTGTCGGAGTTTCGCGGACCTTCTTTGCAACTTGAGCGCGGCGGCCGCCGTCGACGGTCGTTGTCTGAGATTGCACTGGATTGCACTCTTCTGAGACCTTTTCCGCCAAGCAATCCGCCAAGACAGCCGGGGCGTTAACTCCCTTGTGACAAACTGGCAATCCAGCGTGCCCGTCTGTCCCCGTCGCCCGGGCTTGCGAGTGATCCAGCGGGGACAGATCGGGCAGGGCCGCCAGGGTTTCGCTCTCTTGCCCGCGGATCGTGTGGGTGTAGCGGCTCATCGTCAGGTTGATGTCGCTGTGGCGGGCCAGGGCTTGCGCCAGCTTGGGATGAACTCCAGCATTGGCGAGGTTGCTGATGAACGTGTGGCGCAGGCTGTGGAAGTCTGAGACCCGGCCCGCATCGTCACGATAGGCGAGAAAGGAGCCCTTCTCGCGTTCGGCCTTCTCGGCATCGGTGCCGGCTCTTGCCACGGGCCCAAGGGACGCGTTCGACCATCACGCCACAGCGTGGGCAATCGACCCGCCGCAATGCGTACACGAACACCACGGCGATCTGCCATAGCGGCACGAACTCGAAACGCCGCGGCTTCAAGCGATCGTAGCCTGGCCGCCGCTGACCGCAGCCCGAACAACGAAAGACTTGTGGCGAGCGACGCGATTGAGCCTTAGCAACTCCATCCATAGCCGGAACTCACGCAGGATGCACTTGTTTGGCAGCATGATCCGCTTCAGAGGCTTGAATTCAAGGGGGCGCCTACACGCCAGGGAACTCAGAGAGAGGGGAAGGAGGATGGGGCGTGGGGGAAGGGACCTTGGGGCCTGATGGTCCCTTCCCCCACAGCCCCGCCAGTCAACCTCATTCACCCACAGATTCTGCTGAAGACCCATTAAAGAGAAGGCCGCTACCGTGTCGTTTTCCGCTTCGCCGGCGAGAAGTTCAGCCGTGCCTTCAGACCGGAAAGGCCGATGACGCCGAGGCGTCATTCGCTCGCCTGAAGGACAATCTCCGCAGGGCCGAGCTAGGGCATCTGGTCGTGCCGAAGGGTGCCGACGTCGCGGCCTTTCTGCTATCGGACGGCCGTGCCGTGGCAAAGCCAACCCTCCCCAGGATGAGCATCCTCAAGCAGTTGCTTGACGGGTACATGGCCTCGCTCCCGGCCGGGGCGATTGAGCCGTCGACTCGGTAAGGCATGGAAATTCACATCGCCCACCTGCCGCGCGTGCTCGGCGATGGACTGATCGTAGCCGCCGTCAGCACCGCCGACCTGCAACGCTTCGTCGATGCCGGCGCACTGGCGGCCGGCAGGCGCGGACGCTCAGTGCGGCCACCGTCAAGAAGGAGCTCGTGACGTTTCGAGCCTGTCTACCTCGTTGTCTTGTGCCAAACTTGCCGAGGCCATTGTGTGTCCAAGAACTAAATAAGAACTACCGAAGGTGGGACTTGAACCCACACGCCCTTGCGGGCACTGGATTTTGAGTCCAGCGCGTCTGCCATTCCGCCACTTCGGCTTGGGGTGAGCGGCTCGCTTCGCTCACGCTCTTTCGAGTTTACGCCCATGCCGGGCCGAGTCAATGGCGGGGCGAACCGACGCGGATACCGCCGTGACTCGGCGGTCGTGTCGCCAGAGCCGGGTCGATCCGTTCTCGAAGCTTTCTGGCCAACCCCATTCGTCGAGCGATCCGGCCCACAAACCGCGTCGCAATTCATTCGGCAATCTCGGCCTGCTCTGCTGAGCTGCGCTTTTGCTGGCGAATCACCTGCGAGGGGATGAACATGCCGAGCAAAGACGAAACCAAGATGATGACGACGCCGCCTGCCATGCCCAGCAGCAGCATCGACGCGGCGACCCAATCGGGCAATGACTCAACCCATTGCCGGCTGTAATTCGATTGAAAGCCTTCGTGGTATTGCAGGACCAGCGGAGGAGTCCCGAAGAACAGCACCAGGCCCGCAATCAGCCCCAGTAGGGCAAAATACTTCTTGTAGACCAGCGTTGTGGTCGGTGCGACTGAGACCACGTCTTTGGCTCTCGGTTCTTCGCTCATGGCGGTTAGTCTCCCAAATAAGACCTCGATATCAATCAATAAGCAGACGCTTGAGCTTCGCGATGGCATGGCGGCAGCGACCCGCGGCCGTGTGCGTGGAGATTGACAGCGAGATGCCGATCTGGCGGAAGGTCATGCCCAGATAATACTTCATTCGCACAACGGTCTGTTGCCGCAGCGGCAGCAGTTGAATGGCTTCTTCAAGATCGAAGGGGTCGATTTCACCGGCCATGCCTGAGGTAGAGACGTCGGCGGCAGTGTTGGCGTCCAATGACCGAACCGACCGGCGGCGTGATCTTGATTTGATCGCGTTTTGGCGAACGGCCCGGCTCAGATAGTGGCCCAGCTTATCGGGCGCGATGTTCGTTACGTGCGGCAGCGTTGCGGCGATCGTTTCCTGAACGATGTCTTCGGCTGCGTGTGCGTCTCGGACGATACCTTGTGCGATGGCAAGCAACCGAGCTCGATTCCGCGCAAGGAGATCTTCGACCGGTGTGGCACCAGTTTCGGGACCAGTTTCTGGTTCCATCTCAGATCTCCTCGGTTGTAATCATGATCCGCGAACGCCGCATTTTTGTGTCCCACGCCCAAGAATTCGGAAAATACTTGTCTGACGAGGTGCCGATCGGGCCATTTCCACGCCGAACTTTGCATAGGTTTTCCTTGCGCAGGCCGGTTGTACGCTGTTGAGGGCCGTGGCAGCCTCGTTGGCTAGTCGTGACGTCGGCCAATTTCTTGACGCACTTTCAATGCGCGGCTAGCATGGCCAACCGCTCTCGAAAACACACCTACAACCCCAGGCAAGTCCTCTCATCCCCATGGCTGCTCCCTCCAAAGTTCGCGTGGCGATCATCGGGCTTGGGTTTCGGCGCGGAGTTCATTCCGATCTACCAGAACCATCCGCAGGCCGAGATGTACGCCATCTGCCAGCGCTCGCAAGCAGAAGCTCGACCAACTCGGCGACGCGTTCGGCGTCGCCATGCGGTACACGAAGTTCGAAGACGTGCTGGCCGACCCAACGTCGACGCCATCCACATCAACACGCCGATTCCCGATCATGCCGCGCAAAGCCTGGCCGGGCTGCAGGCCGGCAAGCACGTGGCCTGCACGGTGCCGATGGCCACCACGATCGACGAATGCCGCGCGATCGTCGAGGCCCAGCAGCCAGCGGCAAGCACTACATGATGATGGAGACGGTCGTCTACAGCCGCGAGTTCCTGTTCGTCAAACAGCTCTACGAGCAGCGGCGAGCTGGGCCGGATCCAGTTCCTGCGCGGCTCGCACCTGCAGGAGATGGCCGGCTGGCCCGGCTACTGGGAAGGCCTGCCGCCGATGCACTACGCCACGCACTGCGTCAGTCCCTGCCTGCACCTGCCCGGCAAGCTGGCCGAAAGCGTCGTCTGCCACGGCTCGGGCCGCATCAGCGAGGAGCTGACGTCGAAGTATGGCTCGCCGTTCGCCATCGAGACGGCCACGATCAAGATGCGCGACTCGCGACCTGTGTGCCGAAGTGACGCGCAGCCTGTTCGAGACCGCCCGGCAGTATATCGAAAGCTTCGACGTCTATGGCGACAAAGTCTCGTTCGAGTGGCCGCGCATCGAGCACGAGCCGTGCGTGTTGCATCGCGGAGAAAAGCCCGAGCGGGTCAAGGTGCCCGACTTTGCCGAGCTGCTGCCCGAGGGGATTCGCCGCTTCACGACCAAGGGCGTGTACGACGCCGACGAGACGCAGCATCTGTCGTTCATGCAAGGCAGCGGCCACGGCGGCTCGCACCCGCACCTGGCGCACGAGTTCGTCACCGCGATCGTCGAAGGCCGCCAGCCGCTACCCGACGCGCCGACCAGCGCCAACTGGACGATGACCGGCATCTGTGCCCACATGTCGGCCATGAAGGGCGGCGAGCGGGTGGCGATTCCGCAGTTGTGACGGCTGGATGGCGTACACAACGAAGAAGATAGGGAGCCATAGAGGCCACAGAGGACACCGAGGAGGGAGCGGCAGGAGCGATTGTCCATGCAAGCGCCCGTCCTTGTCGATTCCTTCTCCGCGCTCTCAGTGACCTCTGTGAATAGCCTTCTTTGAATTCTCTTCGACGTGGCCTTTGACGGCGCCGGTCTCGAAAAGAGATTTTTTTGGCCTACCGGCAAGGGCTGGCGGTCGCCGGCCATAAGCTAGAATTAACAAGGCGCGCCGTGGGGGGCGCTGCGTTGTTCGGATTCTCGTTGGGTCGCGGGCCCGTTTCATGGCGATCGTGCTGTTCGAAGACGAACGTGTTGCGCGGCTCAACCCGGTGGGCTTGGGCAGGCCGGCGTTTGCGATTAGTTGCGGGGCCTGGCGGCTGATCGACGTGGCGGCCGAGCTGAACCAGCCGATCCGCGCCCGCGTGCGGCCGCATCTGGCGGCGATCGTAGCGGCCGATTTTCCCGAGCTGGCCGAAGCGGTCGACGAACCGCAGATACCCACGCTGTGGCTCAACGCCCGGGCCGTGCCGTCGGTCGCCACGCTCGATCAACTCCGCCGGCTGTTGACCGCGGGGGCTCCGGGCATCGTGAAGGCCGCCTCGGGTACGGCCGCCATCGTCCTGCCGCCTGGCCGCGCCTTTGATCCGCCGACCGGGCGATTGCCGAGCGATGCCGACTTTTCGGCCCTCGACCTAGCACGACTGGAGGCCGACGTGCCCTTGTTCGAGTACCCGCACGACATCTTGCGCCATCACTTGACGTCGCTGGGCGCAAATCTCGAAGCGCGCCTGGCCGCGGGTGCCTACCGCGAAGTGGGCGACGGCGTCTTCGCCGGCCCCGAAGCCGAACTGGGCCCGTACGCCGTGACCGACACCCGGCGCGGACCGATCGTGATCGAGGCAGGCGCCACGGTCGGGCCCTACTGCTACATGGCCGGACCGGTCCACGTCGGCCGCGGAGCGCGGGTGCTGGAACACGCCAGCTTGAAAGACGCGGTGGCCATCGGCCACACGGCCAAGATCGGCGGCGAAATCGAAGCCTCGATCGTCGAGCCCTTCACCAACAAGCAGCACCACGGCTTTCTCGGCCACAGCTATCTGGGCAGTTGGATCAACCTGGGCGCCGGTACTTGCAACAGCGACCTGAAGAACACCTACGGCCCGGTCAACATGGACTACGACGGCCAGCGGGTGGCCACCGGCATGCAGTTCGTCGGCGCCATCGTCGGCGACTATGCCAAGACGGCCATCAACACCGGTATTTTCACCGGCAAGACCGTGGGCGCGTGCAGCATGGTCTACGGGTTCGTGACCACCAACGTGCCCAGCTTCGTCAACTATGCCCGGCTGTTTGGCCAGGTGACCGAGGCGCCGGTCGAAGTGATGGCGGCGACGCAGCGGCGGATGTTCGAGCGGCGCGGGTCGCGCAGCGCCCTGCGACGTGCAGTTGCTGCACGACATGTACCGCCTCACGATGCACGAGCGCCAGCAATCAGGCGAAGCGCTGTCGCTCGAGCCGCTATCGCTGTAGGCACGAGAAGACATAGCACTGCTGCCGCTAACACCCCTCTCCCTGCGGGGCGGGGCGCTTGCCTTGAGCGGCGCGGACAGCAAGGTCCGGACATTTCGCGCTGCCGATCAGGCGGAGCAGAATTATACTGTGTATCGCACCTGGCGCAGTGCCGAGTTTGATCATATCGGATCGCCGCTCGCACGCTCAAGGCGACTAGCGGATTTCGGCCCAGGCTAACGGCAGTCACTCGCACATGAACATCGCACAAGCATACGGTCCCGGCAAGTTCGGCTTGTCGTTCGAGCTGTTTCCGCCCAAGACTGCCGCGGGCGAAGTGGAGTTGTTCGAGCACGTCGAGCGGCTGATCGCTTTTCGGCCCGATTTCATCACGTGCACGTACGGCGCCGGCGGCTCGACGCGCCACAAGACGCTGTCGATCGTCGACGAGGTGCGGCGGCGGTTCGGCTTGCCCGTGGCATCGCACCTGACGTGCGTCGGTTCAACGGTCGACGAGCTGCACGCCTATCTCGACGAAGTCTTGCGACTGGAAATCGACAACGTTGTCGCGCTGCGCGGCGACCCGCCGCAAGGTCAGACGTCGTTTCAACCCGTGGCCGGCGGACTGTCGTACGCCAACGAGCTGGTGGCGCTGATTCGCACAAGTCATCCAGGTTTCGGCGTGGCCGTGGCCGGCTATCCCGAAACCCATCGCGAAGCGCCCAGTGCCGAGGCCGACCTGGTCAATCTGCAACGCAAGGTCGATGCCGGCGCCGACGTGGTGATCACGCAATTGTTTTACGACAACCAGGACTTTTGGCGCTTTCGCCAGCGCTGCGACGAGATCGGCATTCGCGTGCCGGTCGTGCCGGGCATCTTGCCGGTGACGAACCTGGCGCAGATTCAGCGGATCGCCTCGTTGTGCGGCGCGCGGCTGCCGGCTGCCTTTCAACAAGCGCTCGAGTCGGCCGCCGACAGCCCGCAGGGCCAGTTCGACCGCGGCGTCGAGTTCGCCATTCGGCAGACCGACGAGCTGGTGCGAGGCGGCGTGCCGGGGCTGCACTTCTACGTGCTCAACAAGTCGCCGGCCACGACCGCCGTGTTACGGGCCGTGGCGCTGCCGCGGGCGGCGCGCTGAGTTGCTTTCGGGCGGTTTTGGCACGGCCGTTGCACTACTGCGGGCTCGGTTGGAACAACTCGACCGAGCTCAATGGGCAATCCATCTGCGCGGCGGTTAAAACGGTTCAACTTTGCCACCGCGGGCGATCGATACAGGATGAAGAGAAGAAGCGAAATCAGGGGCGGCCAGGGCTTGGGATTGACCCGGCGGGCTGGTTCGGGTATCTCCTTCTTCGCTTTAGGCGGTGGTGTCAAGGAAGACGTCGGTTAGCTGCACGACCGAAAGCCGCTCCTGTTTTGCCTCTTGAGATTGGTCGTCCGGTTCCGTAGGGACCGGCTAACGATCCGTCCAGGAGGCCTTGGGATGTCCGTCGCGCGTCCAGCTGCCGATCGCCAGCCGGCATTCCGGCGGCCAGCCTCGATTTTTCTCGCGGTCGCGGCGGTCGCCGCCCTGGCAAATCTCGCCGCTTGCACCATCTGCTTTGACGTCCATCGACGCGCCGCAGACGATCGGATTTTGGCACCCACGGCCATCGTCTTTCTGGCCTGCCTGCTCGCCCAAGCGCGGATCGTTTACCTGGTGTGGCGCGGCGGCCGAACGGCAGCGCTGGCCGGCGCCGGCCGCGCAACGATCTATCAACCGCGGTTCTGGCGACGCCTGGCGCTGGGTATGTTCGTAGCCTACGTGACCACGCTGGCTGTGGGCCCGCTTCCGCGCGCCGTCTGGCCGTGGGCGGCGGCAAGCTCCGCCTGGTACACGCTGTTGCTCTTGCCGTTGGCCGCTCCGCCGATGGTCGTCGACCGCTGGCGCCGCTGGTCGCAGCTTCGCGCCGGGCGCCGGTTGTCGTGGCTCGTGTACACGGCCAGCCTGACGCTCGTGGCCAGCGAATCTCTGCTGCAGGCCTATCGCCTGGCAGCGGAGCGTCAAACGTGGCTTCGCGGCGAGGCCGCGCTGGCCGAGAGAATCAGCGACAAAACCGCGGATATTGCCGGCATTTCCAGCGCCAGCCGCGACCCGCGGCGGCCGTTTCGCATCGCCGTGGTGGCCGATCGCTCGACGCTCGGCTCACACGGTCAGGCCTGGCTCGAGGGCATCAAACAAACGCTGCCCTGGGTTGAAATCGTGCCGATCGCGCTGGGCGCGGATGGTGGAGCGAGCCGTCTGGCGACGCCTGGGCCCAAGTGGCCCAGGTCGAACCCGATCTGGTGCTGGCCGCCATCGCGGTGTGTGAAGACTTGACGCACGAAGCGCCCCAGGCCGATTGGTTCGACTGGCGGCAGCTCGAGCTGGCACGGCTGGCCGGGCTCGAGCGCACCACCGCCGAACACTCGGCCGGCGGCGCGAGTGCCGACGACTTCGAAGCCTTTCTGGGCCGCATGCTGCCGAGAGCCACGGCCTGCCGCACGCCAGCCGACCAACGCCTCCAGGCGCGCTGGCAGCGAACGTTCGCGTCGCTCGATCGCCTGTTGCATGGCTGCCGCAGCCGGCAGGTCTCGGCGGCGCTGCTGCTGGTGCCCAGCCACTTCCAGGTCAATCGCTCGCTGTGTGCGACGCTCGCCCGGCGCATGGGACTGAGCGCCGACCAGCTCGATATCGAGCTGCCGCAGCGGCGGCTGTCCAGCTTTGCCGACCAGCGCCGCCTGCCGACGCTCGACCTGCTGCCGCACCTGCAGCTGCGGCGCGAGCCCTTGTACCAGCGCAACGCCACGGCGTGGAACGAAGAAGGCAGCTCGCTGGCCGCCGCAACGGTCGGCGCCTGGCTCGAAACCAGCTACGGCGTGCAGCCCGAAGTTGCGGCCCGCTTGAGCCGCGCGCAATAGTCGGCCCCGCCGGCCAAAACCGCCGCGGACCCTCCGGCTTTCCCAGCCGGAGAAACCGGGCGCTGCTTGCCTGCCATGGTGGCAACTGCTGCGCGCTGGCGCCGCAGATAGCCCTGCTGGCGGACGAAAAAACGGGCCGCCCGGCTGGGATCCGGACGGCCCGTGGCGTGAAACATCGATCGAATGAAGGGCCGGAGAATCCAACCCCTCGCGGGATCAAGCCTCGTGCTGGAGTTCGACCTGCGGGAGATCAGCCTTGTCGAGAAAGCCCAGGAGGTTGCGGCAGCGGTAAGGCTGTTGGAGCTTGCGAACGGCCTTGGCTTCGATCTGGCGGACCCGCTCGCGGGTGACCGAGAAGATCTTGCCGACTTCTTCCAGCGTGTAGGCGTAGCCGTCGGTCAGGCCGTAGCGCATCCTGAGGATTTCGCGCTCGCGGTGACTCAGGCTTTGCAGCACGTCGGCCAGGCGGTTCTTGAGCGACTCCTGGTTGAAGCCGTACAGCGGGTCGTCGTCGCGGTGGTCTTCGAGAAACTCGCCGAAGTAGCTGTCGTCGTGGTCGCCCACCGGCTGGTCGAGCGAGAGCGGCTGGCGCGACATCTTCATGATGCACCGCGTATCTTCGAGCGACAGCCCGGCGGCCGCCGCGGTTTGCTCGACGCTCGGCTCGCAGCCGTTCTGTTGCACGAGTTCGCGGGTCACGGTGCGCACGCGCGTCATGGCGTCGATCATGTGCACCGGCACGCGAATCGTCCGGCTCTGGTCCGCAATCGCGCGGGTGATGGCCTGGCGAATCCACCACGTGGCATAGGTCGAGAACTTGTAGCCGCGGGCGCACTCGAACTTGTCGACGGCCCGCATCAAGCCCGTGTTGCCTTCCTGGATCAGATCGAGAAAGCTCAGGCCGCGGTTGCGGTAGCGCTTGGCGATCGACACGACCAGCCGCAGGTTTCCGGCCGACAGCTCGCGTTTGGCGGCGTCGTAGGCGACTTGCAGCTCGGCGGTCCGCTGGACGCGGCGGCGGAGCGTGGCGGGACTCTCGGCCGATACCCGCATCAGGTAGTGCAGCTCGCGGCGCAATTCGACCTGCAATGCCGAAGGCCCGTACTGATCGAGCTCGGCCAGTTGGGCCCGGATGGCGTCCATGCGATCGGCGATTTCGCGGAGCTTCTGCAAGATCGGCTCGAGGCGGCCGGTCCGCAGATTCAATTCTTCCACCAGCCGCACCGCGCGGCGCGCCGGCGGGCCAGCCGCCGCCACGCGGCCAGCCGGGCCGCCAGCGGGTTCTTCTTATGGATCACGAAGTGGAAGTCGCGCTGGTTCTCGTGCAGCAGCTTGGCGAGCGTCGCCAGGTTCGGGTCGAGCCGCTTGAGAATCCGCTTCTTCTCCTGCGTATTGGTGACCGAAACCTCGATCGTGCGATCGAGCCGCAGCTCGCCGTCGCGCACCTTTTCGAGCAGCTTGACGGCCCCTTGCAGCACGAAATCGCAGGCCAGCATATGATCGCGGAATCGGGTGCGCGTGCGCTCGATCGCCTGGGCGGCGGTCAACTCTTCGGCCCGCGACAGCAGGGGGATCTCGCCCATCTGCATGAGGTACATCCGCACCGGGTCGTCGATGCACACGCTCGAACCGCCGGCCGTCTCTTCGATCTCCTCGTCAGCCAGGCTCTCTTCGGCCGCCGCATCGATCGACTCGGCTTCCGCCTCGTCGTCTTCGAACGCGTCAATGGGATCGGCGACCTCGGGAGCCTCGGTTTCGGCGCCCCCTCTTCGAATTCCAGTTGGCCGGCACCCGCTGGCGCAGGCGACTTGGGCTTCGCCGGGCTGCCGCTGGCGTGGGCAGCTCGCGCGGGGGTCTTGGAACCGGGACTGGCGTTCTTACGGCTCGGTCGTTTGCGCACGTTCTTGGCCAAGGGCTCGCTCCTGGGGGTCAGTTCCGGGTGCTCGTCGAAGGGGTTGGCTGCGGCGGAAACGAAAAGCAGATCGGATGCCGTGGGGCCTGCAAAATCAGCGCACATCGATCGAACCTTTTATCCTAAAAGGGTTTATGGAAGCGACTGCCGACGCCGCGAAGGCCCGCTCGGGCCCAGACGTGTTGCATGGAAACATCTCAGGCTGCCGGAAGACGTGGTGTTTTGGCAGCACCCGAGAGCCCGCTCTGTCCGCCGATCCGATCGAAAGACGTGTGGTTGCCGCATCTCGTCCCATGGATACGTTCGCCTTGGGCGCGGCGGACTATTGCGATCGGCAGGATGTTTTTCCCCTCGTCGACCGGCGCGGCAAAGATACATTTCTCAGTGTCGCGCTCGGCCCGAGCCCACATGCACCCGCCCGGAATGATCGGCGTCCGCTCGTTGGGGGGGATGCCTGGGCGGTCATGCGGACGGAGTTTGCAGGCCGGTTTCTGTCGCCGCTCGGGGCCATGCTGACCTCGGCCGCGGGCATCGTGTTTCACCAGCGCTGGGTAGCCGGAGTTCGTCATGTCCGTCGATGCAGGCACCACGCTGGGCCAAATGGCCCGACAATTGGAAACCGACGAACAGCGGCTGCGCACCGGCGGCGGGCCCGGGGCCATCGAACGCCAGCAAGCCAAGCACCGGTTGTTCGTGCGCGACCGCGTCGAGCTGCTGCGCGACCGCAACACGCCGTGGCTGGAAGTCGGTCTGTGGGCCGGTTGGGAGATGTACCGCGAGTGGGGCGGGGCGCCCGCGGCCGGCGTCGTGTGCGGCATCGGCACGGTCGAAGGCCGCCGCCACATGATCATCGCCAACGACGCCACGGTGAAGGCCGGCGCATTCTTTCCGGCCACGACCAAGAAGGTGCTTCGTGCCCAGCGGATCGCCATGCAGAACCACCTGCCGCTGATCTACCTGGTCGATTCGGCCGGCGTGTTCTTGCCATTGCAGGAAGACGTTTTTCCCGATGAGGACGACTTCGGCCGCATCTTTCGCAATAACGCCGTCATCTCGGCCTCCGGGCTGGGGCAAATCGCGGCCATCATGGGCAACTGCGTCGCCGGTGGCGGCTATCTGCCCGTGCTCTGCGACAAGCTGTTGATGACCGATGGCTCGGGCTTGTACCTGGCCGGGCCGGCGCTGGTGAAGAGCGCCATCGGGCAGGAAGCGACGAGCGAAGAGCTGGGCGGGGCCGAAATGCACGCGCAAGTGAGCGGCACGATCGACTATCGCGACCCCAACGACGAGGCGTGCCTCGAACGCTTGCGCCGCCTGGTATCGCTGGTGCGGCGCGACCCGGCCGAGCCGGCGGCACCGTTCACGCGGTTGGCCGCGGCGCCGCCGGCGCCCCGCCACCGATTTGTACGACCTGGTCAGCCCCAATCCGCGCGAGGATTACGAGGTTCGCGACGTGCTGGCTTGCCTCGTCGATCGCGACAGTTTCGACGAATACAAGAGCGAATACGGCCAGACGCTGGTCTGCGGCACGGCCCGGCTGGACGGCTTTCCGATCGGCATCGTCGCCAACCAGCACCATCGCGTGCGACCGGCCGATGGCCCGATCCAGTTCGGCGGCGTGCTGTACGTCGACAGCGCCGAAAAGGCCGCCCGCTTCGTGATGAACTGCAACCAGGATTGGCTGCCGATCGTGTTTCTGCAGGACGTCAACGGGTTCATGGTCGGCCGCGACAGCGAGCGGGCGGGGATCATCAAGGCCGGGGCCAAGCTGGTCAACGCCATCAGCAACAGCCGGGTACCGAAGCTGACGGTGCTGGTCGGCGGCTCGTTCGGGGCCGGCAACTACGCCATGTGCGGCAAGGCCTTCGACCCGCGGTTGATCTTCGCCTGGCCCTCGGCCCGCTGCGCCGTGATGGGCGGCGAGCAGGCCACGAGCACGCTGTTGGACGTCACCGTCAAAAGCCTCGAGCGACAGGGGCACGACGTCGACGCGGACGAAATGGCCGAGCTGCGCGACAAGGTGAAGGGCAACTACGATCGGGCAGACCGACGTCCGCTACGGCGCGGCCCGCGGCTGGGTCGACGCCATTCTCGATCCGGCCAAAACGCGCGACGACGCTGATCGTGGCCCTGGAAGTCGCCACGCGCCACGCCGAGAAGGAACCATTCAAGCTGGGCGTGTTTCAGGTGTAGGAAGAGGCTGTGCCGCGAGGCTGTAGACTGTAGGCTGTGGGCTGTAGGCCGGAAACGAAGAACGCAAGCGGTCCGTCACCCGACAACTCCGCGCTCGGCCTGTAGACTCGCCCTTTTCTACCTACAGCCTGCAACCCACCGCCTACAGCCTCACGAATGTTCGACTCCATGCAACCGCTCGTCAAAATCCAGGTTCACGGCCCCACGGCCACGGTAACGCTCAATCGGCCCGAAAAGCGAGACGCGCTATCGCGCTCCTTGCTGGCCGAGTTGCACCAGGCGCTCGACGACCTGCACCAGGAGCGGCGCGTGCGGGGCGTGGTCCTGGCCGCCACGGGGCACGCCTTTTTGCGCAGGCATGGACCTGGCGGAAATGCTGGCCACTACCGAACAGGAAGACCGCCACGACCAGTGGCACAAGGACTCGGTTGTCTATCGCGACCTCATCGAACGCATGCTGCGGTTTCCCAAGCCGCTGGTGGCGGCCGTCAGCGGGCCGGCCGTGGCCGGCGGCGCGGGCCTGGTGATGGCTTGTGACCTGGTTCTGGCCACGGCTGGCGCGACCTTCGGCTTTCCCGAGCCGCGCCGCGGCATCGTTGCCGGAATGGTCGCGCCCTTGCTGGCCTTTCGCGTTGGCGGCAGCCACGCGGCCCGACTGCTGCTGACCGCCGAACTGATCGACTCCCGCGAAGCGCTCCGCCTGGGCTTGTTCCACGAGTTGGTCGATGACGACAAGATCTGGGCCCGCGCCAATCAGCTCGTCACCGAGATCGCCAAAAGCGCGCCCGAGGCGATCCAGATGACCAAGCGACTTTTGAACGAAACGATCGGCGAGCAGATGCTATCGCAACTGACAGCCGGCGCCGCCGCCAGCGCCACGTCCCGAACCACCGAAGCCGCCGCCGAAGGCCTGGCCGCTTTCAAGGAAAAGCGCGAGCCGGAGTGGAAGTGAGGCTGGAGGCCCGAGGCGCGAGGCCGGAGCTAGGAAATGTAAGCCGGCGCGGGCAGGCCAAGAAATCGCCCGCGCATTGGCAAGTTCTGCCTGCACGTGACCACCAGAGTGCGACTATTTCTTCTTCTTCCGACCTGCGGCCTCCCGCCTCCCGCCTCCGGCCTATCTTTTCACCACTACCTTGCCAAAGTGCGCCCCGCTCTCCATGTACTGGTAGGCTTCTACCGCTTTGTCGAAGGGGAATGCGCGGTCGACGATGGGCTGCATTTTGTTCTGGGCGATGGCGCGGTTCATGGCCTCGAACATTTCGCGCGAGCCGACGAAAATGCCTTGCACGCGGATGTTGCGCATCAGGATCGGCAGCGGGTTGACCTGGCCCGCCCCGCCGGTGAGCACGCCGATCAGACTGATCTGCCCGCCGGGCTTGATGACCTTCATCGATTGCGCCAGCGTGCCCGCCCCGCCAACTTCGACCACATAGTCGACCCCCACACCGCCGGTCAGTTCGCGCACGCGATCTTCCCACTTGGGCGTGGTCTGGTAGTTGATGCCGTCCGAGACGCCAAGTTTGATCGCGCGGGCCAGCTTCTCGTCGCGGCTGGAAGTGATGATCACGCGGGCCCCATGCATGTGGGCGATTTGCAAGGCGAAAATCGACACGCCACCCGTGCCCTGCGCCAGCACCGTGTCGCCCGCCTTCAGGCTGCCTTCGCCGACCAGCGCGTGCCAGGCCGTCACGGCCGCGCAGGGGAGCGTGGCTGCCTCTTCGTCGCTCAGGTGCTCGGGCACGTGGACGACGCCCTCTTCGGAAATCGTCACCAGCTCGGCCAGCATGCCCGTCGGTCCGCCACCGCCCAGAGCCGAGCGGGCCTTATCTTCAGTGATCTCGCCGGCGATCCACTTGGGCATGAATGCCCCGCACACGCGATCGCCGACCTTGACGCGCGACACGCCCTCGCCGAGGGCCACGACCTCGCCCACGCCATCGGAGAGCGGCACGGCCGGCATTTTGAGCTTGGGATTGTAGTGCCCCCTGGCGACCATCAGATCGCGAAAGTTGAGCGACCAGGCCCGCATCTTCAAGAGCACCTGCCCGTGCCCCGGCGCCGGGTCGGGCTTCTCGACGAGCTTGAGTCCGTCGAAGCCAAAACTCTGGATTTCATAAGCCCGCATGGCTGGTTCTCGCAACGTCGTGGAGAGAGGAGGTCGACGTGCTGGCCATTGTGCACCAAGATCGGCAATCGGGCCAGCGGGTCCCGAAGATGCTTCGCCAAAGCGAGCGCAAGGGATGCGAAAAACTGTGCCCCAGAGCAACGGCTGTTGGCCGCGAAGTGATAGAATTATTGGGATGAACCAATCGGACAAGGCACGAGTCGAGCGCATCTGCGAGATTCTTGATTTGCTGCGTGGAGCCACGCTCAGCCCCGAGCAAGTCACCCGGCTCGAGCAAGAGCTCGACCGGCTGGGGCAGGTGCGCGACCCCAACGCAATCGGCTTGGTGCTTTCAGAGCCGGTCGAAGTCGTCGAATACCGCGCCTTCGTCGAGCGACTGATCAGGCGCAGGGCTCAATCATGCCCGACTTCGCAAGCATCTACCGGCGCAAGGCCGCAATCGACCGCAATTTCTTGAACGATTCGCAGAATGACCCAGATGCCTAACCGCCCATCAACCTTTTCCTTGTGGAAGCTGCTCGTCGTGACGAACCTGGTGGGTGCCGGTGCTGGACTGATCCTCGCGCTTCCGCCGCCGGATTCTTCGAAGCGTGGGCCGTCATCACCGGTCTCGTCACCTTGCTTGCGGTTGCGTTAAGCCGCGCAATCGAGCGGCTCCTCGCCGGCGCGTTGCGCTCTCTGCGGCGGGACAGTGGCGCGGAGCGGCACCAAGAGTCTTAGCTCGCGCATGTTCCGTCAAAGAATCGCCTGCCCAGCTTAAAAGTGCACGCTCGTGTGATACAATCGCAGGAGCCGAGTGGCCAGTTTTTCAGCTCCACGTGCACTTGAGTTTGGTCGCCATGCCCGAAACCCCGTTCGACGAATTCGACAGTGCCCTGGCCGAGCGCGGGGCCGGGGCCGTTTTTGAAAGCCTCGCCGAGCGCTTCGAGGACCAGCAGCGCTACCACGAGCTATTCGACGCCCTGTTGATGGGCACGCGCCATCGGCTGGGGTTGCCGGCCGTGATGACCGGCTCGCTCGATGATCTGGCCGAGCCACTGCGCACGCAGCTCGAAGAGGCCTATCTCGACGCTTGCCGCCGGGTGGGCACGCTGTTGCTCGATGCCGGGCAGTTGCGCGAAGCCTGGATGTACCTGCGGCCGCTGGGCGACAAGGCGCAGATGGCCCAGGCCCTGGCCAAGGCCACTCCCAACGACGAGAACCTGCAAGACCTCGTCGAGATCGCCCTGCACGAAGGGGTCGCGCCGGCGCTGGGCTACCAACTCGTGCTCGAAAACTACGGCACCTGCAACGCGATCACCACCTTCGAGGGCGCCTTGACCATGCGGCCCCGCGCCGATCAACAAGAAGCCGCCGGCCTGTTGTTGCGCCATTTGCACGCCGAGCTGCTGGCCAACGTGCGGGCCGACATTGCGCGGCAGTCGGGCAAGGAGCCGAGCGAAACCACGCTGGCCGGGCTGGTCGCCGATCGCGACTGGCTGTTCGCCGACAATAACTACCACGTCGACACCACGCACCTGGCCGCCACGATCCGCTTCGCACGGCTCCTGGAAGAGCCCGAATTGTTAGAGCTGGCCTACGACCTGACCGAATACGGGCGGCGGCTGAGCAGCCAGTTTCAGTTCCAGGGCGATCCGCCGTTCAGCGACGTCTACCCGAGCCACGGGCTGTTTTTCGCGGCCCAATTGGGACGCCAGGTCGACGAGGCGCTGGCCTACTTCCGCCAGGCGGCCGAGGCGGCCGACCCGCACGAGCAAGGCACGGCGGCGGCCGAAGTCTACGTGGCCCTGTTGGCCCGGCTCGGGCGTGCGACGAGGCGATCGAGGCCGCGATTTCTTTATTGCCGCCGGGCGTCCGGACCAGCGGCTTTGCACCCAGCGTGTTCGAGTTGGCGCGGCGGGCGGGCAGCTACGAGCGGCTTGTCGAAGCCTGCCGCCAGCGGGGCGATCTGGCGGGCTACGCGGCCGCCCTGGTCGAACGCGCCGCGGGCCGGTAGCAGGTCTTAGCGGTCGGTGGGCCACTGGCCTTGCCGGTGCTCAGGGATTCTCACGTGAGGTCCAACTGGCAGGGCCCGGGGCACACCCGCTGCGCCGATGAAAAAAGCCTGCCCGGGATTGCTCCCGGGCAGGCTTGGTTACCGGATCGGAATCGCCGCGTCGTATTTAGTTGCGACGGACGACCTTGCTGGTGGCGTTGACCAAGCGGCGCTTGCTCTGGTTCGAGGCCGACGGATCGGCGGTCGGGGCAGGCGGCATGGGGGCAGCGTCATCAGCCGGCGAGGCGGTGGTGGTGGCCGGAGCGCTCATGTCGCTACCGGCGGCACAACCGCAGCTCGGGGCCACCGCACAGGCGTTGCAGCTCGAGCAGCTGTTGCAGCTATTGCAGCAACGGCTCTTGCAGCTATGCAGGCAGCTGAGCAGACCGCCGTGGCAGTGGTGCTTGTGGCAGCAGCTTTTTCCGCAGCACGAGCTGCAGGGCGAAGCGCAACCACAGGCAGCTGGAGCGGCACAGCTCGGGGCCGCGGCACATTCGCAGCTGGGAGCAGCCGCACAAGCCGGAGCTTCACAAGCCGGGGCACCGCACGAGGGGGCAGCACAACCGCAACCACTGTTGCAGCTGTTGCAGCAGCCCTTGTGGCAGCCGCAACCGAACAACTTGTTATGCAAGCCACCGAACAGACCGCCACAGCAGTGGTGGTGGCAGCATTTTTGCTTGCAGCACTTCGGCGCACAGCACGACTGCTGGGCACAGCACGACGGGGCCGCACAGCACGAGGGAGCCGCACACGACGGGGCCGCGCAGCACGAAGGCGCGCAGCTCGCATTTGCCTGGCAGCAGGTGTCGCAGCCCTTCTCGCAACCGCAAGACGGTTGGCAAGCCGGCTGGCAACAGCTGTTGCATCCGCAGTCGTTCAGGCCGATCATGCGTTCCAGGAGCTCGAAACCGAAGCTCTGGCTGCACAGGCCTACGCTGACTACTAGCGCTCCTAAAACCATGTTCCATTTCATCGAGCAACGTCTCCTTTACTTGAACTGCGGATAGCGTGCACCCAACTGGCAAAGCACGGTCTTGGAGTTTCCGGCCCCTTTAGTGGCGGGAGCGACATCCAGCGTCCGAACCTTGACACGCTCGATTCAAGGCAGGCCTGGCGTGTTTTGCTTGGCACTTGCCAGGTAGGGGAAGGTGGGTCAACCAGCAGTTCACACGGTTTGTTGCGCCAGGACCGGTCGAGCCAATCCTTGACTCGAATAAGTCCGATCCGGTAGCCCTGACGCGCACTTGTACGTGCCTGGCGGCACGCGATCCTTGGCAGGTAACACCTACCGTATCGGCTGGGTGGCGCAAACGCCTTGAGCGCTCAGAAGTATTTTTCAGCGAATGGTTTACAACAACCATTGCGTCAAGATTACCGCGCGCGTAAGCGGGACAAACCTTGCCGATTGCAACGTGCCGCTAGCGACCGCTTTGTCGCGCAGCGGGCCATCTGCTATCGTGAGTTGAACGGTCAGGCAAAGTTGAATGCCGCCGCGGACGGGCACCATTTTTTTCCGCGGGACCCTTGGGATCAGGCCAGCAGCCGTCTACCGAACCATGAGCACTCCCGCCACCGAGCACCGCTGGCAGATCATCGACTTCGCCAGGCTCGAGCCGGTCGCGTGCCCCTGCGGCACGGCTCGTCGCGCGTGGCTGACGTGCCGGGGCTTCCCTTCACGCTGCACCAGACCGAGATCGCGATCGATGCCCGCGCTCACTACCACCGGCGGCTGACCGAGGTTTACTATATTGTCGAGTGCGGCGAGGGAGCGCAAATGGAGCTGGACGGCCAGCGCGTCGGCGTGGCGGCGGGCCAGGCGATCGTGATTCCGCCGCTGGTGCGGCATCGCGCGAATCGGCCGGATGAAAGTCGTCATCGTGGCCTGCCCCAAGTTCGATCCAGCCGACGAGTGGTTCGATTGACAAGACTCGCCCCGCACACAACCGCCGCGAGCCGCGTATATGGGTTGGCGGCCTGGCGACCGCCCCTCGACTCGGGTGCGGCCGGCGGAGCAAGAGCCGGAAAACCGCAGTTTTCCCCTTTTTCGCCCGACCCGTGCGGCGCTTGCCGCCCGCCTCGGCGCGCCGTATTCTAGACGGAATAAATTGCCCGCTCCCGCTTCTCCTGCCTAAAGCAAATATCCCCTACGAGCAAGTCGCGATATGAGATTCCACCCCATGCGTTTTCTGGCTGCCTTGGCGATCGTTCTCGGAGGCGCCGGCGGGCTGGTCGGCGCCTCGAGCTGTCTTCGGGCTTCGGCCGCCGAAGTCGACCCGCTCGACTGGCCCAACTGGCGCGGCCCGGAACAAAACGGCGTCTCGCGCGAGACAGGGCTCATCGATCGCTGGGATCCCGACGCGCCCGGGACCGACGGCAACGTGCTGTGGAAGAATGACGAGTTGGGCGGCATCTCGACCCCCATCGTCCTGCGAGGCAAGCTCTACACGATCGTCCGCGCCGACCCCGGCACGCCCGCGGAAGGCGAGAAGGTCATCTGCGTCCATGCCGACACGGGCGAGAAAATCTGGGAGAACAAGTTCAACGTCTATCTCTCCGACGTTCCCGCCGAACGCATCGGCTGGTCGAGCTGCGTCGGCGACCCCGACACCGGCAACATCTACGCCCAGGGCGTCTGCGGTCTGTTTCAATGCCTCGATGGCGAGACGGGCAAGACCCTGTGGAAGCGCTCGCTCAACGAAGAGTTCGGGCTGTTGACGACCTACGGCGGGCGAACGAACGTGCCGGTGCTGTTCGAAAACCTGGTGATCATCAGCGGCGTGATCATCGGCTGGGGCGACCAGGCCCGCCCCGCGCATCGCTTCATGGCATTCGACAAGAAGACGGGCGAGACCGTGTGGTTCAACGGCACCCGGCCACTGCCGGAGGACACCACCTACAGCACGCCGGTCACCAGCGTGCTGGCCGGCCAGGCGGCGCTGGTGTTCGGCTCGGGCGACGGCGGCGTTTATGCCTGGCAGCCGCGCACCGGCAAGCGGATCTGGGGCTTTGACTTCTCGCGTCGCGGCCTGAATGTCACGCCGGTGGTCGATCACGATCGTGTGTTCATGGGCCACTCGGAAGAAAACATCGATACCTCGAAGATGGGCGGCATCGTGGCCATCGACGGCTCGAAAACCGGCGACATCACCAAAACCGGCCAACTGTGGCGCGATCCGGGCATGGTCGGCAAGAGCTCGCCCGTGTTGTTCAACAACCGCTTGTACGCCATCGAAGACGGCCCGCCGAAGCTGTACATCATCGACGCCGACACGGGCAAGCTGATCGGCAGGCCCGAGCGGATGACCGGCACGATCATGCATTCGAGCCCCGTGTATGGCGACGGCAAGTTGTACGCCTGCACGACCAGCGCCTGGCACGTGTTTCAAATCAACGAAAAGGGGGCCAAGAAGATCCACACGCTGCGGCTGGCCGAAGAAGACGAGGTCCGCGCGCGCCGATCATTTCGCACGGCCGCATCTATCTGCCGACCGGCGCGCGGATCTATTGCCTGGGAAAGAAGGACGTCAAGCCGGCCGCCACGGCTCGCCCCGAGCCGCCGCGCGAGCGGCCTGTCGGCAAGGACGACCAGCCGGCCACGGTGCAAGTCGTGCCGGCTGAAGTATTGTTGAAGCCGGGCGCTCACCAGAAGTTCTCGGTGCGACTGTACAACGATCGTGGCCAACTGCTCAAGAACACGTCGGCCGATTTTGCCCTGGCCGGCCCTGGCGAGATCAGCAAGGACGGCATGTTCGTGGCCGCCAGCAGCCCGGCCCACTCGGGCACGACCCTGACAGCCAAGGTCGGCGATCTGTCGTCGCAGGCCCGCATTCGCGTGATCCCCGACTTGCCGTGGAAGTTCGATTTTTCCGACGGCCAGGTGCCGGTCACCTGGATCGGCGCCCGCTATCGTCACGTCGTTCGGCCTGATGCCGACGGCAACAACGTGATGGTCAAACTGACCACCATTCCCAAGGGCCAGCGCAGCCAGGCGATCCTCGGGCCCGACGATCTGCACGACTACACGATTCAGGCCGACCTGAAGGGCACGCTCCACAACAGCGAGGGCAAGGAGACGCAGAGCCCGCCCGATGCCGGCTTGATCGCCCAGCGCTACACGCTCGACCTGATGGGCGATCACCAGGAGCTGCAGATTCGCTCGTGGACGTCGCAGTTGAATCGCTTTTCGAAGACCGTGCCGTTCAAGTGGCAAGCCGACACCTGGTACACGATGAAATTCCGCGCCGCGACCGACGGCGGCAAGGCCGTCCTCAAGGGCAAGGTCTGGAAGCGCGGCGAAGATGAGCCCCAACAGTGGACGATCGAAGCGGTCGACGAAGCGCCCAACCTGGTCGGCAGCCCCGGGCTGTTCGGCAACGCCCAAATTTCGGAAATCTATATCGACAACGTCACCGTCACGAAGAACGCGCCCAAGTAAAGCCCGTCCCGCTCGCCGACCGGCGCGCCGCGAAGGGTTGCTTTTGCGACGGGCGGGATTCGCGGCCGGCGGCACGATCACGCAAACACATCGCATCCGGAGGGATGAAGTCGCCATGAGACATTTACCCGCTACGCTTGCCTGCCTGGCCCTGGTTTCGCTGTTGGCCGTCGGAGTTTCGCAACTCTCGGGGGTCGAGTCCAAAGCTACGAAAGCGGCCGCCGCGAACGGCGAAAAACTGCTAGCCAAGGCCGCCGCGCCGACCACGCCCACGCCGCCGCAAGTGAACAATCCGCCGCAAGGTATCGGCCCGGGCGATTGGGGCCAGTGGGGCGGCTCGAGCGCGCGCAACAACACTCCCAACGGCAAGAACATCCCCACGGAATGGAAGATCGGCTCGTTCGACAACAAGACCGGCGCGTGGAACAAGGACGACGCGGAGAATATCAAGTGGGCCGCCGCGCTCGGCTCGCAATCGTACGGCAACCCCGTAGTGGCCAACGGCCAGGTCTACGTCGGCAGCAACAACGGCGCCGGCTACCTGAAGCGCTATCCGGCCACCGTCGACCTCGGCGTGTTGTTGTGCTTCAGCGAAAAGGATGGCAAGTTCCTCTGGCAGCACTCGAACGAGAAGCTGCCGACCGGCGCGTGCACGACTGGCCGCTGCAGGGCGTCTGCGCCGCGCCGTTGGTCGAGGGCGAGCGGCTGTGGTACGTGTCGAACCGCGGCGAAGTGGTCTGCCTCGACGCCAAGGGCTTCTACGACAACAAGGACGACGGCCCGGTCACCAACGAGCCCGGCCGGCTGTTCGACGTCGTGCGCAACGAAGATGCTTCAAAGGACCAGTTCGCGCCGATCATGGCGGATCTGAAAAGGGGCAAAATTTCGCCGGCGCTTGCCGACAAGTTCAAGGCTGCCGGCCTGCCGCTGCCGGCCGACGCCAAGCCGGTGGCCAACGGCGCCGCCTTCAAGATCGCGTTTACGCCGGCCAGCGCCGTCAAGCGCGAGATCGTCCTTCGCACCGAAGGCCCCAAGCTCTCGGTCTATAAGCTGATCAATACCGACGACAAGGACGAAGCCGACGTCATCTGGCGGCTCAACATGATGAACGACCTGGGCGTCTCGCAACACAACATGTGCAGTTGCTCGGTTACCGCCGTGGGCGACATCCTCTACGTCAACACCTCCAATGGCGTCGACGAGGGCCACGCCAATCTGCCCGCGCCCCACGCTCCCACGTTCGTCGCCTTGGACAAGAATTCGGGCAAGGTCATCTGGACCGACAACTCGCCAGGCGCCAACGTGCTGCACGGCCAGTGGTCGTCGCCGGCCTATGCCGTGTTGGACGGAGTGCCGCAGGTGATCTTCGGCGGCGGCGACGGCTGGCTTTACAGCTTCCTCGGCGATGGCACGGCCAAGGACGGCAAGCCCGAACTGCTGTGGAAGTTCGACTGCAATCCCAAGGAATCCAAGTACGTACTAGGCGGCCGGGCCGACCGCAACCACATCATCGGCACCCCGGTAATCGTCGGCGGCCTGGTGTACGTGGGCGTGGGCGAAGATCCCGAGCACGGCGAGGGCGTCGGCCATTTCTGGTGCATCGATCCCACGAAGCGCGGCGACGTCAGCCCCGAGCTGGCCTTCAACGTCAAGGACCTGAAACATCCGATTCCGCACCACCGCCTGCAGGCGGTGAACAAGAATGAAGGCGAAGTCGCCCGGCCGAATCCGAACTCAGCGGCCGTCTGGCACTATGCCTCGCACGACTCGAACAAGAACGGCAAGGTCGAGTTCGAGGAGACCATGCACCGCACCTGCGGCACGGCGGCCATCAAGGACGGCCTGCTGTTCGTGGCCGATTTCAGCGGCCTGGTGCATTGCCTCGACGCCAAGACGGGCGTGCCCTACTGGACACACGACATGCTGGCCGCCGCCTGGGGCTCGCCCCTGATCGTCGACGGCAAGGTGTACGTCGGCGATGAGGACGGTGACATCACGGTCTTCGATCTCTCGAAGGATTTGAACGTGGTCGCCGAGAACCCGATGTCCAGTTCGGTCTACAGCACGCCGGTGGTGGCCAACAACACGCTGTTCATCGCCGACAAGGATCACATCTTCGCGATCGTCAACGAAGAGAAATAGGCGTCTCGTCCGTGAGACGATCTGGCGATTCCATGAAGCGCGTGCTCGACGTCGGCCAGTGCGCGGCCGACCACTATTCGCTGCGGCGGCTGATCGAAGGCAGCTTCGACGCCGAGCTGGTGCCCGCGCACGATGCCCGCGTGGCGCTCGAGGCACTTCGCGGCGGCGGTTTCGACCTCGTGCTGGTCAATCGCCTGTTCGATGCCGACGGCAGCGACGGGCTGGAGCTCATCCGCGCCTTCCAGGCCGACGAAGCCCTGCGCGCCACGCCCGTGATGCTCGTGACGAACTATCCCGAGTATCAAGAACAGGCCGTGGCCGCCGGCGCCGTGCCCGGTTTTGGCAAAGCCGCCCTCCATCAACCGGAAACGCGTGAGCGGCTGGCGAGAATCTTGGCGTGAATGGCGCCGGATGCCGCGATACGGCGCGTGACGAGCCCGTCATTATTGCGTCGGCATTGCGTCGGCGCGCTACCGCGACTTCACCTTCCAGGCGATGCCGGCGGCGGCGGCGGCGATGGGCAGTACGATCATGGCCGAAAACAGAAAGCCGCGGTGCAGCCCCCAGTACATGGCGTTCATCAGCACGATGACCGTCAGGCCGGCGGCCATCAAGGTCACGTCGCGGCGCTGCTTCTTTTCTTCGTCCGTCAGCGGGCCGGTCCGCACCGCCGCCGGCGCGGCTGCCGGGGCCGCGGCGGTCGCGGGTGCGGCCTGCGGCTGGCCCACCGGCATCGGGGCCGGTTCGGGCATCGACGCATCGCGGGGCACGTACTTCGTGATGATGTCGTTGATGTTGGCCGGCGTGCACAGCACCGTGCGCACCGGCATCCCGAACCGCAGCCGCAGCTCTTCCTCGACGTTCGGATCGATCGGGTTGGGCGACGCCATCAGCACCTGGTCCCGGTCGACCATCACCGGCACGCACGAATGCTGGCGCGCCACCATCGGCGGCACCCGCGCGATCAGCTCCGGATTGGGCGGCAGATCGTTCAAGTCGATGTATGGCAGCCCAATCGACTCGGCATAAGCCGGCAGCAGGGCCTCGAACTTCACCAGTTTCTGCTGTACCAGCGCGTCGCGCACCTCGACGTTGATCGCGCGGGCGAAGTTGCGGGCCTTGTCGAGCGCCGCCTGGTCGATCACTTTCGTGGCCAGCAGAATCTGCTCGAACGTGCGGGCTTTCCCTTCGGTCTGCGCCTCCTTGCGGCCCAGCGTCGCGTCGTACTCTCCCTTGCGCTGCGCGTCGGTGAGGCAAAGCATGGCGCGGGCCAGCTCGTTGAGCAGATCCTGCGACTGCTTGGCGAACTCTCCGGCCGCGAACTTGCGGACGTGGGCGTTCATGGCCCGGTAGTGCTCGCGAATCTTGGCCGGGTTGTCTTCGAACTTCTTGAGCCGCAACAGTTGGTAATGACTGAGCGGGCGGGCCGGCTCGGTAATCTTCAGCCAATCGCGGTAAACGTCGAGCGTCTGGGTCATAGCGGGTGGAACGTGGGGTGTCGTCGTCAAACGGTCGAGCAACAGCGGTCGTATGGCCCCCCTCAAGGGCTTCGCGTCCTATTCTAACAACGCCGGCCGCCGCCGTCAGTCGACACGGTAGCTGTCGGCCAGGGCCGTGAAGGCGCTGAGCTGATTGTCGTTCAGCCCGCCTTTGCGCTCGATTTCGATTTCCGCCTCCTTGCCGCCGGTCTTGTCGTGGGCCCGCACGCGGACCCGGCCCGAGGCGTCGAAGGCGTAGACGACCTCGATCGGCGAGCCCTTGGGCAGGTTCGGCGGCAGCCCGGTGATGCGGCAGTTGCCCAACAGCGAGCAGGCGGCCGGATCGGGGGCATCACCCTCGATCACCTTGACGTTGACGCGCTGCTGATTGGGCTCGCTGGTGGCGAAGGTGCGGCGCACCTCGGTCGGCAGCTTGCTGTTGCGCGGAATCATCACGTGGTTGACGGTCTTGCCGGTCTTGGGGTTGCGGGCGGCAATGCCCAGGCCGTGCGAGTTGACGTCTTCCTGTTTGACGTTGCGCAGCAGCTTGCGAATGCGCTCGGCCAGTTCGCTGGTCTCGCCGCGGAACTTGGCCTCGAGAATGGCCGCGTGAATCGCGGCCCCCTGGGCCACGGCCGTGTGCGGCGACAATCCGCGGAACGGCTCCTGGCCCAAGAGTTGCTGGAGCATTTCCGGCACCCTGGGCATCAACGTCGATCCGCCCACCAGCACCACGGCGTCGAGCTGGTCGGCCGTGACTTCGGCCTGTTCGAGCACCAATTGCGCGGTGTCGCTGGTGCGCTGCAGCAGGTCGGCCGTCATCTCCTCGAACTGGGCGCGGGTGATCTGCACGGTCATCGCCTTGCCTTCGTGGCGGCAGGAGATCGAGGCCTTATCGGTCTCGGTGAGCACGATCTTGGCCTGATCGGAGTCGTGGCGGAGCATCTGCAGCGTGGCCGGCGAGCTGCGCGGATCGAGATTGTGCCGGCTCTGGAATTCGCCGGCCACGAAATCGACCAGGCGATCGTTCCAGTCAATGCCGCCCAGGTGGACGTCGCCGTCGGTGGCGAGCACCTGGAAGTGGCTGGGCGTGTAGCGCACGACCGTGACGTCGAACGTGCCGCCCCCCAGATCGTAGACCAAAGCCAACTTCGGTTCGTCACTGCCGGCGCCCAGTTCGCCCTGGCTCCAGGCATAGGTGAGCGTGGCCGCGGTCGGCTCGTTGATGATATCGACGACGTTCAAGCCGGCGATCCGCCCGGCGTCTTCCGTGGCCTTGCGCCGCGCGTCGTTGAAATAGTAGGGCACCGTGATCACGGCGTTGCCGATCTTGCCGATTCGCTTTTCGGCGTCCTGGCGCAGCTTTTTGAGGATCAGGCCGGAGAGGAATTCGGGCGTGATTTCGCGGCCGTCGAAGGTGCGCTTGTATTCGATGTTGCCCATGAACCGCTTGACGCGATCGACGACGTGCTCGGGATCTTCCATGGCAGCCCGGGTGCGGCTGGGACCGACGACGACGTGGCCGCTTTCGGCCAACAGGATCAGGCTGGGGGTTTCGACTTCGTCGTCCTCGTTGGCGATCGCCACGGGGTTGCCTTCCGAGTCGAGCTGCGCCAGCGTCGAAAAGGTCGTGCCCAAATCGATCCCCACCGTAAGGCCTGGCTTGAATTCCATGAGCTCCTGCTTTCCGAGGTGCCGTTTTCGATTGGACTTGCGTGCGATGAACCCGACGGGTTCCGGGCGGCTCCGCGAGGAACTGGCCGGCAGCGACCCGGTTGGGTTGGGCCTGGCATCGGACGAGTGAATCCGCTGGAGGACGGCGGATTCGAGCTGGCCCATCAACAATTTTCGATGCTCAGCGCAAGCGCGTCAAGCAAACGGCCGACGACGGGAAAAGCCGGCGGCCGGTGAGCGTTAGCCGGCGAGTCCCGAGCGGTCGGTCGCGGATTGCTGGGAGCGCGAGCGACCGCGAATCGGCATAAACCGCCGAGCTGGCCCTCACCGGCTCACCGCCCTGGAGGCATTGCCACCGCCAGACCGCCGGCCGGCACACTAGTCCTCGATGACTTCCTTGACGGGCTGAATGAAGTGGGGCGACTTGGCCGAGACGGTTAGCTCGGCGGCCTTCTTTTCAGCCTGTTTCCGCTGGCTGTACTCGAACAGGGCGACGCGCTTCATCGACTGGTTGAACACGCCCCAAAAAGCCTTGAGCCGGACTTCCTTGGCGGTCTTGGCTCGGCTTTTTCGCTTGACAGGCTTCTTTTTGCCTTCTTCGCCTTCCTTGGCAGCTTTCTTTTTCGGCTTAGCCTCCCGCTCCGCGGCGTCGTTCTCTTCTCGCAACTCCTTGCGATTTAGTACTTTGCGGGCCATGGCGTGAGTCAAACTCCTGGCGGGGGATTTGGGCCGGCCAAAAAAGGCAATGCGGCCTACGCAGCGAGCCTGCGCGGCCTCTTGTCCCCCTATCATAGTGCATCGCCCAGCAGTCCGCTAGTTTGCCCCGAAAGCGGTCGGGAGCCTCCCCTGACGGCCCCATCGCAGGCGAGCCCGGGCCGTCAGGCCGGAGCTGCGTCGCCGGCATGCTCGCCACCGCTCACGCGCTCGGTGGCTCGATCGGCGTGGCTCCCGGCGGCGGCGTGCCACCGCCCGAGCGGACGTAGCGGCTGCGGGCCTCGGCATATTCGCGGGCCGAGACGTCGGGCTCTTGCGGCACTTGCCCGCGCGCTTCCTCGAACAGCCGGCGCAAGTACGCGCGGCACCAGCCGCAGCCGGTGCCTGCGCCAAAGCACTCGCTGAGTTGCCCGGCCCGTGAGGGGCTGCTCGACGCGGATGTAGTTGATCACCTTTCGCTTGGTGACGTGGAAGCACAAGCACAGCTCGTCATCGAGTTCCATGGAGTGAACCGCGCTAGTGCGTGCCTCAATCGACTTCGGTGGCCAGCACCAGCGCAATCTGACAAGCCCGCTCGAAAGCGGCGATGTCGAGATACTCGCTGGTGGTGTGGATTTGCATCTGCCCGCAGCCGAGCGTCACGGTCGGAATGCCGTTGGCTGTCATCCAATTGGCGTCCAAGCCGCCGTTGCTGACGGCCGGCTGCGGCTCGAGCCCGACGGTTCGCAGCGCCCGATAGGCCGCTTGCACCGACGGATCGCCAGCAGGCAGGCAAAAGGCTTCGTAGTCAGTGCGCCCGCTGAAACGAACGCTGCCTTGCTTGCCTTGTTCGTTGCGAACTTCGCCTACCGCCTCGCGAAAGGCCGATTCGATGGCCGCCACGATCTGCTGGCGAAACGCCCGATCGTGGCTGCGGGCTTCGGCCTTGATCTCCAGGTGATCGGTGACGACGTTCGTGGCCTCGCCGCCGCGAATGGAACCGATGTTGCTCGTGCCGCGGTGGCCATTCTTCTCGACGAGGCCGTGCCAGCCGTCGCGCACTCAGCTCGCGCGATGGCCAGCGAAGCGATGGCGATGGCGCTAATGCCTTGCTGCGGGGCAACGCCGGCGTGGGCCGCCAGGCCCGTGATCTCGATTTGCAGGCGGTAGCCGCCAGTGGCGGCGGTGGTGACGCGATCGGCCGCGCTGCCATCCCAATTGAAGGCCAGCCGCGGCTTGCCCAGCAGGGCCAACTGCGCGTAGTGGGCCCCGTGCAGCCCGACCTCTTCCTGGATCGGACCAAAAGAACGTCAGCGGCGGGTGCGGCAGCCGGCGGGTAAGAATCTCTACGCGCCGCATTGAGCACGACGGCCACTCCGGAGCGATCGTCGGCGCCCAGGCCGGTGGCCGGATCGGCCGAGCGGACGATATCGCCCTTGCGTACCGGCTTCGAGCCCAGGCAAACGGGCACCGTATCCATGTGGGCCATCAGCAGCCGACGCGGAGCGCGGACCGTGCCGGGAAGTTGAAACACCAGGTTGCCGACCTCGCCAGGCAGGGGGCTCTTCCTGTGGGCATTGTCGCTGCGAATGGCCGAGGGCGAGGCTCCGGCCGCCAGCAGCTTCGCGCGGATATACTCGGCCACCGGCGCTTCATGACCGCTGGTGGCGGGAATTGCCATCAACTCCATGACCATCTTCAAAGCCCGCTTGCGGTCGAAATCGCCACTGGGCGCTTGCCGGGCGGCGGGCCGTGCGGCGACTTTGGTGGACGGTCTGCGGCCGGCAGGCCTTGCGTTCGAGCCGCGAGCGGCCGACGCGGACCGTTGTTTGGTTCTAGTCGATTTGGTTGGCGAGGCCATGTAAAACCAAAGGGGCATCGATTCGTAGGCACAGGTGACTTGTCGAGCGGCCGAGGTGAGTCTTATCCTAATCGACGGCCGCGCTCGACGATAGCGCCGCGCCGGCCCGGTTTGATCACGAACGCGTTCTTGACCATCGGCCGAACGGCAAAGCCCCCCGCGATCTTGCAACATGCGATTCTTCCTGGCCGGCATCATGCAAGGGTCGCACCTGGCGGCCACGATCCACAATCAAGAGCTACCGCGCCCAGATCAAGCAGCTTTTGCAGAGACACTTTCCCGGCGCCGAAATCTACGACCCGCTGGCCGACCATGCCGACTCGCTCAATTACGACGATGCCCGCGGGCGGAGCGTCTTCCTCCATCACAACCGGCTGTGCCGCGAGGTCGACGTCGTGCTGGCCTTCGTGCCCGAGGCCTCGATGGGCACGGCGATCGAGATGTGGGAAGCCCACCAGCAGCGGCCGGGCCGTGATCGCCATCAGCCCGATGAAGCACAACTGGGCGGTGAAGTTTCTCAGCCATGAGCTATACGCCGACGTCGACGAGCTGCGCGCGGCGCTGGAAAGCGGCCGGCTGGCCGAGCGGCTCGGCGAGATCCTGGGCCGCTAGAGCCACAACCGCACGACCGGGCGGGGCGCACGCGTCACTTCATCGAGTGGATGATCTCGAGCACCTGCTCCTTGGTGAAGTCGTCGGCCTTGACCTTCATGTGCAGGAAGGCGGGCCCGCCTTTGCCGTGGAACGAGCCGGTGACTTGCCAGACTTTATCGTCGGAGTGTGCCACCTGCCCTTCGGCCAAGGTGAACGCGGCCGGCTCGCCGTTGACGTCCTGCTCCACGCGCTCGGATTTTTCGATCTCGATCTCCTCGAACCCTTGGCGGCCGTTCTGGCTCATCGAATCGCGCCATTGCGTGCGCATCTGTTTCTCGTCGAAGTTCTCGTTGAACTGCACGAGGCCCAGCAGGTTGGGGCCGTGCTCGTCGCCGTATTGAGCGAACGTCATGACCGTGAAGTTGAAGAGCGGCAGGTTCCACTCCATCGCCGTGGCCGGCGGCAGGCTGTCAGGGACCGTGATCGCGACGATCTTGTCGGTGATTTCACGGATCTTGGCGGGATCCTTGGTGACCGAGTTGGCGGCCGAACGCCCGAAGTAGTAAAACGTGGCCACAAATCCGCCGCAGCACAACAACACCAGCACGCCGCAGCCGATGCCCAGCCCCAGGAACAACTTGGCGGTGCCGCTCATTCCCGGCCGAGGTGCCTCGGGGCTGTCGTAGGGGTTCATCGGCTGGGACATGACTTTCTCCTGCAAACCTGGCGGATGCGCCGTGCCGCGGCAACCTCGTGCGTGCGGCCATTGTGCTTCTTGGCCCAAATTGTGTCAATTTCGATCGGGCATGCATACCCCGGTCTCAACCGTGCAAAACCGCGCGGTCAACCGCCGGGCGCACGGATGATCGTTGCCGCGTATAATGACGCGTCGCGGCGCTCGTCGCCCGCCATCATCCGCTGCAACGATGCTCGATAAGCCCTCCGTGCGCCACTTGCTCGAACCCGACAACGGCCTCGCCGAGTGGCTGGCCCACCACGGCCAGCCGCCGTTTCGCCGTGCGCAGATTCGCCACTGGCTGTTCGCCGGCCGGGCCCGCTCGTTGGACGAAATGACCGATCTGCCCAAGCGCGCTGCGCGAGCAATTGGCCGCGTGAATTCGCCTTGTGGAGCACGCAAGTCGCGGCCCACAAGCGCTCGGCCGACGGCACCGAGAAGCTGCTGCTGAGCCTGGCCGACGGCCAGCAGATCGAGTGCGTGCTGCTGCTGCGATGGGCCGCGCCGCACGATCTGCATCAGCACGCAAGTCGGCTGCGCCATGGGCTGCGTGTTTTGCGCCAGCGGCCTGGACGGCGTGGCCCGCAATCTCACGGCCGGCGAAATCGTCGAGCAGATGCTGCTGCTGCATCGGCTGCTGCGGCCCGACGAGCGGCTGAGCCACGTCGTCGTGATGGGCATGGGCGAGCCGCTGGCCAACCTCGATCCGCTGCTGCCGGCCTTGGGCGATGGCCACCTCGCGAAGCGGCCTGGGCATCAGTGCCCGGCGGATCACGATCTCCACGGTGGGCCTGCCCAAGGCGATCGAGCGCCTGGCCGCCGACGGCTGCCGCTATCACCTGGCCGTCTCGCTGCACGCCCCCGACGACGCCTTGCGCAACGATCTGGTGCGGGCCAACAAGCGAATCGGCCTGGCCGAGATCCTGCGGTCGGCCGATGCCTACTTCGAGGCCTCCGGGCGGCGACTGACGTTCGAGTATGTGCTGTTGGCGGGCATTAACGATCGGCCCGAACAGGCCCGGCGGCTGGCGGCGCTGATTGGCCGGCGGACGGCGCTGGTGAACGTGATTCCTTACAACCCCGTGGCCGGTCTGCCGTATGCCACGCCGTCGGCGGCCGCGGTACGGGAGTTCGTCGACACGTTGCGCGGCCGCGGGGTGAACGTCTTCGTGCGCGAGCGCAAGGGAGACGCCATCGACGCGGCCTGCGGCCAACTGCGCCGCGTCACAGGCGTGGCTGGTGAGCAGGCGGCCGGCGAACCGGCGGCCATCACTCGTTCGGCAACTTGAGCGTCCAGCGGATGGCCTGCGTGATCAACCGTGGGTACTGGGGCACGCTCCAGTTCTCGTCGAAGTGCAGGCCGGTGAACCCGAACGAGCGGCCGCCGTCGGGCCGCTCCCAGGCCCAGGCGACGGTCTGTGGGCCGCCGTCGATCGTCGCCTGCAAGATCGGCCGCACGGCGTCGGCCGGCTCGACGAACTTGAGCTGGTAATAGAACTCGTCGCGGACGCGGAAGTTCTTCAAGCCAGCGGTAATCGGGTGTTGAGGGTCGACGACGCGCAGCTCGGTGTCGACGACCTGGTACTTGCGGTCCGGCCCGCCGTGGCAGCCGCCCAGCAGCTTGACGAACGGCGCGATGCCAGCGGCGTCACGGGTGCCCAGTGCCCAGTGGAGCGCGACCAGGCCGCCGCCGCGGGCGGCCAGGCGGGCAAAGGCCTCGTGGCGCCGCGGATCGGCGACCAGCCACTTGGCGCCTTCGGAAAGGAACAGCACCGCTCCGTCGGCCTTGTCGAGCAGTGCCGGCCCCTGGGGCCAGGGCTCGTCGGCCTTGGCGAGCTTGACCACCAGGCGGTCATCACTCGACAGCAGCCCGGCGAGCCGCTCGACGCCGGCCATGTATTCGTGCGTCGAGCGGGGGTGACCATCGGGCCCCTGGCCGACGAGCAACAGCGTTTTCGGTTCGGCTGCCGCCGCTTGCGACAGGGCAACCGCCGCCAAAAAGGTCAGGAAACTCGATTTGAAGAGTGTCATCGCCGATAAACAGGAGAGGTTTCTTGTGGCACAAACTGACCGCCGAGCAACCGTGGCACCCGGTTAGTTATATAAGGGCCGCGATTGGAGCCGTCAAATCGGCGCGGAAGGAATAACCCAAACGCGGCCCCCACCGCGTGCCTTGCACCGGCGGCAAGGTCGGTTAGGCTAATGGACCGACCACGCTCAATTGTCAGGGGTCATCGACGGGTGCCACCGGCGGCTGCGTAGCAGACACCCGTGATTTCGCACTACTGGACAAGCCCGCGGTGGCACCCTGCATGCCAGAATAGTGTGGCCAGTCCGCTAGTGGCGGTCGCAGGCCCAGCGCCAACGAGTTCTCTGGGAGTAAGCCGTGATGGAAGCGAAAGACCAAAGCTTCGCCAACGCCAGCGAAGTCCTTGACGGCAATCAGTATGAGAACTGCACTTTCGACAATTGCCAGTTGCTCTACCGCGGCGGCGAGATTCCCCGGGTCGTGGGCTGCACGTTCAACAATTGCCAATGGCGATTCGAAGACGCGGCCGAGCGCACGCTGGTTTTCATGCGCCAGCTCTATCACGGCATGGGCCCCGGCGGCAAGCAATTGATGGAGGCGACGCTGAACATCATTCGCCAGTCGCCTTGATGCCAGCGGCGTGATGCGCGTAGCCAGCCACGCGGCATCGACGGTGTGATTATTCCTGCCGGCGGTTAATTGCGCTCCTGGTGGCCGTGCGATTGGCCGCCGATGGGGATCAGGCCCTCGCGAATGGCCAATCGCGTCAGCTCGACCGTCTTGTGAACGCCGAGTTTTTTCATCAGCCGCGATTTGTGGTTGCCGACCGTGCTGGCGCCGATGCCCAGGGTCTTGGCGCACTGTTTGACCGTCTGGCCTTGGGCCAGTTGGACCAGCACGTCGATCTCGCGGGGCGTGAGGCTGGCCAGGCGGCTTTCCGTTCCGGCCATGGGAAGCCGCACGCCTTCGGCCGACAGGACGAGCCGCCGCGCAACCTCGGGAACGAAAACCCGCTCGCCGTGGGCAGCCTGGCGCAGCGCCGCTTCGATTTGCGCGAACGGCTGCTGCTTGGTCAAGTAGCCGGCCGCGTGGACGCGCAGGCTCTCGCGGATGTGCAAGTCGGACGGGGAGTCATCGAGCATCACGACCTTGGTTTCGGCGCTCGGCGGCGGATTTCGCAGACGGTTTCGAAGCCCGCCCCGGTGACGTCGATCAGGGCCACGTCGGGGCGCAGCGCTTCGGCCGATCGCACGGCTTCTTCGCCGCTCGAGGTGGAAGAAACCAGCTCAATCGCCTCGGCGCCGCGCACCAGCGATTCGAGCGCCTCGCGAATCAACAACTGGTCGTCGACCAGCGCCATGCGCACCTTGAGAGTCTGACGTTCCATAGCACGAACCCGATTGCCTGATTCGAATGCGAAACCCGGCGGCCGTTCCGTACCTCTCCTCCTCCGGCTGCTGGCCAAGAGCACCGCGTGGCGCGCACCTCGCTTTGACGACGGTTCTTCGAACCAATAAAAAAAGGCACACCCAAACGGCCCTGTTCGCTGGCCGCTCGACTGTGCCTTCAACTTGCGGTCCTTTTCATACCGCACGCCAAGGCGGCCCCAACATCCGCTCTCTGCTGGGCCCGAAATTGCTTGGCCGCTTTATCCTCTATCCGCCGGCCGGTGTCAACACGGACCTGATAGACAAATCGTGCCTTTCAGGTCTTGAGCAGTGCCTCGAGACGCTTTCGCAACTCGCCGAGTTCCTTGGAGCGAAAGGCATTCTTCGAGCGTTCCAGGGTCACGACGGTTTCGTAAAGGACCGCGCGGAGATCACTGGGCATGGCCGCCGGAAAGGGCGGCACCGTGTCGATCGACGGCTCATCTGAATCAGCGATCAAACCCTGCAGGCTGGAAAGCGTGCCGACGATGTTGCGGCAGGCGAGGCCCACGAAGGCTTGCAACGATTGGCCCTGAGCGACGCGGGGCATGTTTCGCATCGAGGCGGCGACGCCGCTCAAGTCCTGTTCGTAGGCCCTCAGACGGCTCAATTCGTCGCGCACCAGCCGCCCCACTCCCGCCAACTGCGCGGCGGCCCGCACGCGCACCACTAGATCGTGAAAATTGAAGGGCTTGATCAGGTACGCCACGACAGGCAGTTCGACCGATTGAATAGCCGAAGCCACCGACGGGTGGGCCGTGACGAGAATGATCGAGAGCCCCTCGCGCAACCTCGACAGCGTCTGGACGAACTCCAGGTCGTCGTTGCCGGGCATGCGGATATCAGCGATCACCAGGTCGTACGCGTGCTGCTGGAGCAGGGGTGGCGTTTCGCTGACGTGCGTCACGCAGTCGCAAGCGTATCCCTCGCGGCGCAGCAGGTCGGCCGTGGAGTAAAGAAAGGTTTCCTCATCGTCGACGAACAAGATTCGAAAATCGTCATTCATGCGATGGACTCGCTGGGGAGGCGTGGCGAGACGGGTAGAACAACGCGAAACAGGGTGCCCTGGCCGTTGCATACTTCGAAGTCGAGCGTGCCGCCGAGCCACTCGACGATGCCGCGCGAGATCGACAGGCCCAGTCCCAACCCGGCCGCCCCGGTTCCACGCTTCGTCGTGAAGAATGGCTCATATACGTGGGCACGCACCTCGGGCGGAATTCCCGCGCCGTCGTCGCGCACGTCCAACCACAAGCTGCCGTCCACCACCCCGGCGTCGATCCGCACGCGACCTCCTTCGGGCGAGGCCTCGATGGCGTTGATCACGATGTTATACAACACCTGCCGGATCGAATCCTCGGGCAACTGCAGGCGCTGCTGCAGGCCCGCGGTCGAAACCTCGATCGTCACGTTCCGCTGCGGCGCGATCGTGCCCAGCAGGGCCACGACGTCGTGAATTGTCGCGACCAGGTCGATCTCGTCCAGCGACAATTCCTCGGGCCGGCAGAGGTCGAACATCTGGCGGACGATCCGCGCGATGCGGGCAATCTCGTTTTCAATCCGCGCGACGTAGCTGAAATACCGATGCTCGGGGCCGATCGCGTCCTTCAGCAGCAAGAACGAGTTCTTGATGCCGGCCAGCGGATTGTTGATTTCGTGCGCTACGCGGGCCGCAATCCGTCCCGTGGCCGCCAACTTTTCGCTTTCTCGAAGCATCTGCTCGGTACGCCGCCGCTGGCTGACGTCGTGCAGGATACCCGTGAAGATGCTGCGCCCGGCGATAAGCGTTTCGCCGGCCCGCAATTCCAGCTCGCAGGTGGTGCCGTCCTTGCGCCGACCGATCACCTCCCTGGCGCGCGCGATCTTCTGGCGAAAAATCTCGACCGAGCGGCCGTAGTCGAGCGACTGCGCAGGGATAAATATCGGGCAGCAGGATGCCGATGTCCTGCCCGAGCACTTCCTGGGCGTCGTAGCCGAACAGCCGTTCGGCGCCTGGATTGAACAGTTCGATCGTGCCGTGTTCGTTGACCGTGATGATACCGTCCGGGGCCGTATTGAGAATGGCTCTCATTAGGGCTTCGCTGGCGCGCAGTTGTTCGGCGGCCAGGCGGCGGGCGGTCACATCGCGCGAGACGGCGATCACCTCGACGCCGTCGGGCCGCCCGGGCTCGGGAATGGCCTTGGAGGTCGTTTCGAGCCAGATGTACGTGCCGTCCTTGCGTCGCATGCGGCACGACAAGGTGTCCACGTGCATCGGCTCGGCGAACGAGGCCTGCGCTTGGCACATGCCCGCCAGGTCGTCGGGGTGGATGAACTCGGCCGAGTTGCGGCCGACCAGCTCTTGGGGCTCGTAGCCCAGCAGTGCGCGGCAGGCGGGCGACGCATACAGATAGACGCCGTCTTTGGCGTGCTTCGAGATCAAGTCGGTCGCGTGCTCGGCCAGCAGCCGGTGGCGTTCTTCGCTGCGCCGCAATTGAGCTTCAGCTTGGCGGCGATCGGTGATGTCTTCGACGCTGCCGACGCGGCCCATCACGGCCCCGTCTGGCGAGGTCAGCGGCACGCTGCGGACGTGGACCCAGCGCTTCTCGCCGTCGCCGTTGATGATGCGCCGTTCGACATTGTGTCGCCGCGGTCGTGGTCGCGACCCGCAGCCAGTTTTGCAGCGCCGCCTCGCGATCCTCGGCCGTGAACACTCGCGCAAAACCAATCCCTTCCAGCTCGTGGGCCGCGTAGCGATAGATGACCTGCAGCCGCGGATTGGTGTATACGACCCGGCCGCGGTCATCGGCGAGGAAGATGCCCACGGGCGATGAATTCGCCAGCAGGCGAAAACGTTGCTCGGCTTCGCGCAATTCGGCCTCGACCGTCTTGCGCTCGGTGATATCCAGCACGTTTCCCAGGTAGCTGGTGGCCGTGCCGGCCTCGTCGCACAGCGGCACGGCACTGCACCAGACCCAGCGCAGCGTGCCATCCTCGTGCCGGAAGCGGTATTCGGCCGCGAACTCGCCTTGCGTCTCCATGGCCCGCTGCCAGGCCCTGCGCACCAGCTCGATGTCGTGGGGGTGCACCGAGCGCGAGCAGTTTTCGGCCTCGCTCTCGTCGGGCTTGATTCCAGCGATCGTCCGAAAACGGTCGTTCGCGTAAAGCAGGTTGCCCTCCAGGTCGATCTGGAATATGCCCATCGGCGAGTGCGTGGCCAGCGTGCGGAAGCGGCGTTCGCTATCGTGGCGGTCTGGGGCCAGCTCGCGCTGCGCGGCCTCCAGCCGCTCGACGAGCAGCCGCTGCCGCTGGAGCAGCTCGGAGACCTGCTGCTCCAGCGCCGCGACGCGTTCCAGGTGCGGTTTGCCCCCAACAGCCATGAGTTGCCCACGCCCGATTGAGCCAAGCGAATGCTCGACAGACTGGTTGCTCGCCGGGCATCATACCACTCCTTGCCAGCCGTTCAATCACCCACGCGTTGAAAAGGGGGCTCGGAGATTCGCCTCGGCCCTGCCCGCTGGCGAGTCGCGCTTGCGAGCAAGCTATCGCGCGACGGGTTCGAGCTGGCGGCCGGCCTGGGACTGCTGGCCGTAGCGGGCGACCAATGCCACCAACCGGTTGTCGATCGGCTTGGTCAGGTAGGCGTCGCAGCCGCTCGCCAGGCAATGCTGCAACTCGTCGGGCATGGCATGAGCCGTCAGCGCGATGATCGCCCCGCGATATCCCCGCTCGCGCAATCGACGGCTGGCTTCGTAGCCATCGACCACCGGCATCTGCATGTCCATGAGAATGACGTCAAAGGGCCGGCCGGCTGAGTCTGCCGCCAGGGCCTGTTCGATGGCCGCCTGGCCATGGTTGGCCAGCGCCACTTCGGCTCCAGCCTTGCGCAGCACGAAGGCAACCAGATCCTGGTTGTCGGGGCTGTCTTCGGCCAAGAGCACGCGGCAATTGAGCTTCGCAGCGCCCCCGGGCGGCCGTTGGCCGTCCACAGCGGCCTTTGGCCGGGCCGGCTGACTGGCCTGTGTGGCGATCGTAAAGCTGAACTTGCTGCCGGCACCTGGGCGGCTGCGGACCCAGATCGAGCCCCCCAGCGCTTCGGCCAGGCGTTTACTGATCGTGAGCCCCAGGCCCGTGCCGCTGCGCTTCAGCGCCGTCGAGCTGTCAGCCTGGCTGAACGGCCGAAAGAGCTTGGTGACTTCCTCGCTGGTCAGGCCCACCCCCTGGTCGACGACGTCAAGCGCAACTGCGGCGTGCCGCCGGGACCGCGGGCCTGGCGCACCTTGAGCCGGATCTGACCCCGCTCGGTGAACTTGACCGCGTTGCCGACCAGGTTGACCAGGATCTGACGCAAGCGCGTGGGATCGGTCACGATCGTAGCGGGAATGTGGCCCTGGTACTCGACCGCGAGTCCCACGTTTTTTGCCGCGCACTGGGCCCGCATCAACTGGGCCACATCGGAAATGATCTGCTCGGGCGAACACTCCACGAGTTCGACGGTCAGCTTCCCTGCCTCGATCTTCGAAAGGTCGAGAATGTCATTGACGATCTGCAGCAGGTACTCGCCGTTGCGCTTGATGGTCTGGGCGATGCTGGCGTCGTCCGTCACTCCGAGCCGCTCGAGCAGGATGTCGGCGTAGCCGAGAATGGCCGTCATGGGCGTGCGAATTTCGTGACTCATCGTGGCCAGGAAGCGGCTCTTGGCGTCGTTGGCGGCCTCGGCGCCGGCGCGCGCCGACTCGACGTCCTTGGCTTGTTGCTCCAGGGCATGAACGCTCTGTTCGAGCTGTGCCCGCTGGCGGGCACCGTCGGCCATTTCGCCGAGGCTGTTGCGAACGGCGACCAGCAGAAACAGATCTTCGAGCACGACCCAGGCCAGGTGTTCGACGGCCCGCCAGAACGGGCTGCCCGCGATGCCGAAGGCCGGGTGCGACCAATAGACGCCGCGCACGAAGTCGTCGACCGCCACGGCGAGGGTCGCGGTCAGCAGCACGCGCCAGTCGCGGTAAACGGCCAACAGCGCCAGTGAGGCGAAAACGTGCAATTGGGCCTCGGCCCTGCCGCCGCTCAGCTCGATCCACAGTGCGGACCAGCCGATTTGCGAAACCGCCACGACGTGGCGGGTGAGCGTCGCGCCGGGCAGGGCCCAGATCAGCCAGAGCGAGACGACGCTCAAGCTTCCGCCCAGCAGCACGGCCGCCCAGCTTTCCGGCCACGACGGCGTGCGGCCGACGAACGTTGTCAGCACGACGGCCGCCAGGCACTGCGCAATCATGACGATCGCGAAGATCTGGTCGGTGGCGCGATGCACGGCCGCCAGCCGACCCGCGAGAATCTCGCCGGCGCGCTGACCGACGCCCGCTGCCAGAGTGTGCTCTCCACCGCCTGACACGCTTGTGGACCTCTCAAATGGACGCACGCGCGCATGCGCAACCTACCCGCTCAAACTTAGGTTGCCGACGATCGGCGCGCGCCCCGGAATTCCGTCCGTTCCGAGCGGTCCGGTTTTGCGGGCGCTGCCGGTTGCAATGGCGCCCGCATGGCGTGGAATCATCGTTGCCAAGCGTGCTGCGGCACCGGGCCGGTTTGACACATCTTCAAGAACGTCCTAGGTTTACCGGGCCAATCGGCCCCTCGGGCAACTCCGTTCTCGCGCGTGCGACATAGTGATTGCCCGCGCCGATTGCGAGGCGCGGGAGAACGAATGCAAGTCTTGATCGTCGATGACAACCCGATCGCCCTCGATCTGCTCGGCCATGCGCTCGAGCGCAACGGCTACGAGGTGATCGCGGTCGACAACGCGCGCGCTGCGCTCGAAGTCCTGCAGCAGGGAACCTGCCAGTTGTTGATCTCCGACTGGGAGATGCCCGAAATGAACGGGCTCGAGCTCTGCCGGCAGGTGCGCTCAGCCGGGCTGATGAACTACATCTACATCATCATGCTCACGGCGCGGCGCGATGCCTCGGACACGATCGAAGGCATGTCGGCCGGAGCCGACGACTTCATCGTCAAGCCCTTCCAGCCCGCAGAGTTGATCCTGCGCGTGCGGACCGCCGAACGCCTGCTGGGCCTGGAGACTCGCGATCTGCTGATTTTCGTGTTGGCCAAGCTGGCTGAGTCGCGTGACAACGACACCGGCGCGCACCTCGACCGCGTGCGCACGTTTTCGCGCGTGATCGCCGAGCACCTTTCGCGGCAGCCTAAGTTCCGGGGCATCGTCAACGCCGACTTCGTGCGGCTGATCTACCTGACCAGCCCCTTGCACGACATCGGCAAGGTGGGCGTCCCGGATACCGTGCTGCTCAAGCCGGGGCCGCTCACGCACGAAGAGTTCGAGATGATGAAGGCCCACACCACGCACGGCGCGGCCACGCTCGACGCCGCCCTGCGCGAATTTCCCGCGGCCCGATACCTACACATGGCCCGCGACATCGCCGCCAGCCACCACGAGTGGTACGACGGCACGGGCTACCCCTATGGCCTGGCGGGGGACGACATCCCGCTGGCCGGGCGGATCGTGGCCCTGGCCGACGTCTACGACGCGCTGACTTCGAAGCGGGTGTACAAGGACGTCTACAGCCACGAAAAGGCCAAGAACATCATCGTGCAAGCCCGCGGCACGCACTTCGATCCCGACGTGGTCGACGCCTTCCTGGCCAACGAGGACAAGTTCATCACGATCGGCCAAAACCTGGCCGAGCCCGCGGCATCCAGCAATAGCGATCGGCCCGAGCGCCACGAACTGCTGCGGATCTGAGACAACCTACCAGACCGCTCACGCCTTGCCGTCACGTAGCGGGTGCCACTCGACGCTGCTAACCTTTGCTTGCCTCGCGTTTATCGGTGGCACTAGCGTCTCGCCAGTGCAAGGCGGCGCCATGGTATGCGCTGCACTGGCAAGATGCCAGTGCCACCCGAGAATGTCATGGATAACGGCGTTCGGTGCCACTGCTGGCTTGTCCGGCAGTGCAGCAGCGCGGGGGGACAGGCCACCCACGGCACCCGATACGTCAGCTCAGTCGACCGACTCGATGCCCCGCTCGGGTTCACGCTCCTCGGCGGCCGCTGCCGGGGCGAATCCTCGGCGCATCGTGTTTTCGGTGACCGTGCGGGGCAGCATGAACTGCAACAGGTAGTCGCTGCCGCCAGCCTTGGTGCCGATGCCCGACATCTTGAACCCGCCGAACGGCTGCCTGCCGACCAACGCACCGGTGATGCCGCGGTTCAAGTACAGATTGCCCACCATGATCTCCCGCCGCGCCGGGCCAGGTGCTCGGGGCTGCGCGAGAACATGCCGCCGGTCAGGGCGTAATCGGTGCCGTTGGCCATCGCGATCGCCTCGTCCAAGTCGGCCGCGCGCAACACCGACAAAACCGGGCCGAAAATCTCCTCCTGCGCCAGCGGGCTTTCGGGGGCCACATCGGCAAAAATGTGCGGGCCCACGTAAAAGCCCTCGCCAGCCAGCCGGCCCACGTCGACGGCCAGCAGTTCGCGGGCCGTGCGCCGCCCCAGCTCGACGTAGCGGCCGATGCGATCGTAGGCCTCCTGGTCGATCACGGCCGAGAGGCTGGTGGCTGGGTCTTCGGCCGGGCCGACCTTCAGGCTGCGCGTGGCCTCGACCAGCCGTTTGCAAAACGTCTCGTACACCCGCTCCAGCACGATGGCCCGCGAGCAAGCCGAGCACTTTTGGCCCTGGTAGCCGAACGCGCTTTTGACCACGCCCAGCACGGCTTCGTCCAGATCGGCATCATCGTCGATGACGATCGCGTTCTTGCCGCCCATCTCGGCGATCACGTGCTTGATGAATCTCAGGTTGCCGGCGGCCGAAACTTCGGCGGCCTTGGCATGGATCGCCAGTCCCACGCCGCGCGACCCGGTGAAGGCCACCAGCGCCACGTCGGGATGCTCGACCAGCGCGGCGCCCACCGTCTCGCCACGCCCGGGCAGGTAGTTGACTACGCCCGGCGGCATGTCGATCTCGCGAAAGATCTCCATCAGCTTGGCCGCCACGACGCTCGACTGCTCAGCCGGTTTCATCACGACGGTGTTGCCGGTCGCCAGCGCCGCGGTCGTCATACCGGTCAAAATGGCCAGCGGGAAATTCCAGGGCGCGATCACGGCCGCCACGCCCCGCGGCAGGTATTCGAAGCGATCCTCCTCGCCGGGCACGTCGACGCCGTGCGGCCGGGCAAGCTCCATGACGCCGTCGGCATAGAACTCGCAAAAGTCGATGGCTTCGGCAACATCGGCATCGGCCTCGCGCCACGGCTTGGCGCATTCGTGAACTTCCCACGCGGCCAGCTCGAAGCGGCGGCGGCGCATCGCCTCGGCCGCGCGGCGCAGATGCTCGGCCCGAGTGGCAGACCCCAGTTGCCGCCAACCCGGCAGCGCGCGCCGCGCGGCGCGCACGGCCGCCTCCACATGCTCGAGCCCGGCCATCGCCACCCGGCCAACCGAACTGGCCTTGTGGGAAGGGTTGATCGACGGCTGCCACTCGGTCGTGGCCATTTCGACACCATCGATCACCAGCGGGTATTGTTCGTCCGAGCGGCGGCGCGTGGCGTCGACGGCCGCTTGCATCGCCTCGCGGGCCTCGCGGTGGGCAAAATCGGTGGCCGGCTCGTTATGAAACGCCGGCGCAGAGCGCGACTCCGGCGCCGCCGCCGGGCCGTGCGCGATCCCATCTGCGGACGTTTTTCGTTCGGCAGGGTTCATCAGCAGTTTCTCCACCGAGACGTGCTCGGCAAAACTAGCTCGCAAAAACGATTCGTTCGAAGTGTTCTCCAACAACCGCCGCACGAGATAGGCCATGCCCGGAATCAGCTCGCCGTAGGGCATGTAAATCCGCAGCCGATAACCCAGCTCGACGATCGCCTGTTTTTCGGCGTCGGCCATGCCATAGAGCATCTGCAACTCGAACGCATCGGGCTGCAGTCCCAGGTGCCGGGCGACCGCCATGCCGTGCGCCAGCGAGCGCAGGTTGTGGCTGCCCAAGGCCGTGTGCAGGTTCTCGGCCCGCTGTATGGCGTAGCGCGTGAGCCGCTCGTAGTTGGCGTCGGTTTCCCACTTGTTGCGAAACACGGGCACCGGCCAGCCGGAGGCCTCGGCGAACACGGTTTCATAATCCCAGTACGCCCCCTTGACCAGCCGCACCCACACGGGCCGCCCGCGTGCGCCGCCCAGTCGGCCAGCCGGGCCAGGTCGTCGGCCGAGTCGCGCAGATAGCATTGAACGACGATGCCCACGTCGCTCGTGTCGCGAAATTCGTCTTCCATCATCACGCTCTTGAAGATTTCGAGCGTGAGGTCCTTGGTGTGGTACGACTCCATGTCGACGTTGACGAAGGCCCGCTGCGCCTGCGCGGCCCGCAGCAGCACGCGCAGGCGGTCGGCCACGCGGCGCGTCGTGCCTGCCGGGTCGATGGGATCGAACTGGCTGTCGAGGGCCGAGAGTTTGACCGACACGTTGACTCGCGGCAGCTCGACCGGCCCCGCGCGGTCGATCTGTGGCACCTCGGGCCAGGAGTTCACCAGCGGGCCGATGCCCTCGACCAGGTCGACGTAGGTGCGCAGATAGGCCTCGGCCTCGACATCGCTGGTCACCGCTTCGCCGAGCACGTCGAGCGTGAACGCGCGGCGCAGTTTGCGTTCGCGCTTGGCGGCGGCCAGCACTTCGTTGAGCGAAGTGCCGGCGATGAACCGCCGGGCATGGCCCATGGCGTTGCGGCGGGCGGCGATGGCCAGGGCCCGACCGGCGATCGAACGCGGCGTAGCCACGGCCAGCCCCAGCCGCACGGCCGAGGGAAGGTGTTGCCGCACGTCGTGAAAGTATTCGTGCAAGTGCCGCGTGACCGCTTCGCTCGTGGTGAGCATCGGCAGCACGTCGATGAAGCGAAACATCTGCACCTTGACGCTCTCGTCGGCCATGGCCCAGGCCATGATCCGGTCGTCCCACCAGCGGCGCTCGAGCACGCCCGGCTGCGAATCGGCCAGGTGGCCAAACAGGTAGCGGCCAAGCTCCTGCGTGGTGCGTTCGATGTCAGCCAATTCGCGCGGGTCGAGATCGTGGGTCACGGTGCGTGGCGGGGCAAAAGGGCGGTTAGTGAAGGCCAGCGACTTGCCAGACAATTGTATGCGCCCGGCCAGGCAGCGGCGAAGTATGCGCGCTGCGGGACGGAAAAAAACCACGCGTCACGGCGAATCCAATTTGCGGGGCCGCCAGGCTAGTCTGTTGCTACAGCAGGTGCCGGGCTTTGATTTCCAGGTAGCGGTTGACCAACGGCGCGGTCATTTGCTCCGGAAACGTGTCGATCGCCAGCACGCCCTGCCGCTCCATGTCCGCCAGCACGCTGCGCCGCCAGTTGACGATTTCCGTCGCGGCGGCGGCCCGATAGAGCGAAGGGTCGTCGACGATCGGCTCGGCCGCGGCGTCGAACAGCGCGTGGTCGCGCAGCAGCACGGCCAATGGCAAATGTCGCCCGACGAGCCGCGTCAGATACTGGCCGACCTGATTGGCGTTCACTTCGTCGATGACGTTGGTCATCAGGATCACCAGCGACCGCTTGCGGCAGCGCGAATTGAGATAGACGAAGGCCTGGTCGTAGCGAGATTCGACCATCCGCGGAAAGCGATTGAACGTGGCGTGCAGGATGCGGTTCATCTGGTTCATGCCGCCGCGCGGCGGCACGAACCGCTCGATCTCGTCGGCGAAGCAGAGCAGGCCGACCGAGTCGCCCCGGTTGAGCGCGACATAGCTGAGCATCAAGGCGGCGTTGAGCGCGTGGTCGACCAGGCTGATGCCGCCTGAAGTGCCGCTCATCATCCGCCCGCAATCGAGCAACAGCAGCACTCGCTGGCTTTGGTTGGCCTGGAAATCCTTGACAGTCAGCTTGCCCCGCCGGGCAGTGCTGCGCCAGTCGATGTACTTGTAGTTGTCGTCGAGCGTGTAGTCGCGCAGCCGCTCGAACTCGTTGTCCTGGCCGATGCGCCGCGTGCGACGCACGCCCAGCAGGCTCAGACGGTTGGTCCGCGCCAACAGCGCGTATTCGCGAAGCTGCCGCATGTCGGGATAAACGTGCAGCACGCTGGCGGCCGGAACGCGCAGGTAGCGCTGCCAGAAACCGAGCCGGCTGGCCAGCCGCAGGTAAACCGCCTCGAGGCGAAAGTCCCCGCGCCGCTCGGCTTCGAGCGCGTACGCGACCGTCGAACGGCTTTGCGGCGGCAACCGCAAGCCGAACTGCGCAGGCTCGGCGCGGCACTCGGCCGGCACGTCGTCGCGCACGCCGATCGACAAGGCCCGCGTCGATCGGTTGCCGATGACGAGCCTGACGGGGTGCGGCTTTTGCAGCGAGGCGATGCGGCCCATCTCGCGCTCGACAGGTGAACCATCGCGCGCGGGGCATCGTCGCCAGGTCGGCCAGAACCACCGCGGCCAGCAGCGCGTCGAGGCCGAGGACCCAGGGCAGCAGCCCGCTGCCGCCCAACAAGCTCAACGAGCACACGCGCCGGCAGCAGGGCCCAGGCCACGAAGCGCCGCCGCGGATAGATTTGCCACCCCCAGGCGGCCACCGCCAGCGCGGCAGGAATCAGCAGCACCAGCGCAAGCGGGTTCACAGCCGGGGCACCTCGACCGATTGAACGAGCTCGCGCAACAAGGCGTCGACGTCGTGCCCCTCGACCTCGGCTTCGGCCGTGAGGATTACCCGATGCCGCAAGGCCGGAAGCACGATGTCGACCACGTCGTCGGGCACGACGTAATCGCGCCCGCGAAAGGCCGCCAGCGTGCGGGCCCCCTGCACCAGCGCGATGCCCGCCCGCGGCGAGGCGCCCAGGTGGAACTGAGGCCAGTCGCGCGTGGTCCGCACCAGGGCGTTGATGTAGGCGAACAGCTTGTCTTCGACGTGGACCGTGCCGCAATGACGGGTGATTTCGACGATCTCTTCGGGCGAGGTGATGGTGGCGACGGTGGTGGCCAGCCGCTCGTCGAGATCGACCTGCTGGCCGTGCTCTTTGAGGATCGCCACTTCCTCTTCAGCCGACGGATAGTTGGCGATGATCTTGAACATGAAGCGATCGAGCTGAGCCTCGGGCAGGTTGTAGGTCCCCTCGCTCTCGAGCGGATTCTGCGTGGCCAGCACCAGGAACGGCCGCTTCAGCTTGTGGCTGGTGCGCTCGACCGTGACGCGGTACTCCTGCATGATTTCCAGCAGAGCGGCGTGGGTCTTGGCCGGCGCGCGGTTGATTTCGTCGGCCAGCAGGAACTGCGTGAACACGGGGCCGGGGCGGAAGCGGAACTCCTGCTGTTTCATGTCGAAGATCGGCGCGCCGGTGATGTCCGAGGGCATCAGGTCGGCCGTGAATTGGATGCGCCCGCATTGGCAGCCGAGCACGCGGCCCAGCGCCCGCACGAACAGCGTCTTGCCCAGCCCGGGCACGCTCTCGATCAACACGTGCCCGCTGGAGAACAGGGCGACGAGCGTGGCCAGCACCAGCTCGTCCTGGCCGACGTAGATCTTGGCGACCTCGCCGGTGATGCGGTCGAAGAGGCTCTTGGTGCGCTCGACGAAGGCCGAGGGGGCGGCCGCGGTGCGCGGCGGCGAAGGCTCGAAGGTCGAGGGCGACGGCAGTTCGCGGGGCATGTCAGACATGGAAACGCCTTCCGGTTCCTCGGCCAAAAAAAATATCTCAAGAACTCACTTCAGCGTGACGGCGCCTGCGGGCGCTGGATCGCCGGTCGTCATGGCCGGGTTGAGCGCCGCCGCGCCGTTCTCGCCTTCGGCCAGTTGAGCCAAGGCGTATCGACGATCTCGTGTCCGCCGCAGCAGCTCGCCCAGGGCGTCGACGTGCTTGCCAAAATCGGACAGCGCCGCAGCGGCCACGATCCGCGGACGGCCGAAAATCGGCCAGCGTGCAAAGCAAAAAATGACGCCTGCCACCGCCAATTGCAAGAGGATCGCCGACAGCGGCCAGGCGCCGAACACGGTCCACATCGAATTGTCGCTCTCGTCGGGGTCGATCGGCGGCCCCTCCACGCCACTTTCCAGAAACACCACGCGCCCGCCGGGCCGCGTGCTCTCGATCAGCCGAGCCGCCAGCTTGCGATGCTCGTGGTTCACCAGCGGCAAGTTGAGCAGGAACGACCCGTTGGCCACCAGGATCAGCTTGCCGCCGGAAGCCCGCGCCCGCTCCTGCTGGGCGACCAGCACGTCGTCGCCCCCAGCGAGCAGTTCTTCCGCGTCGTCCTTGGGCACGAGCCGGTTGCGAAGTTCGATTTCCGTGTCCTCGACCTTCATCCCCTGGCTCCAGGGCCCGGACAACTCGCGCGACCTCGCGCCGGTCGTGCGGCTCGATGGTGAACCAGGGACACTTCACGCGGTCCGTGGCTTCGTTGCGCTGCCAGGCGCTATTCAAGCCGGCGTGGACCGCCTGCTCCTGGTAGGCGTCGCGCTCGTCGGGCGGGACCTTCGGCGCCGTCTTCCGCCAGTAGAGCGGCGCGGCGTCGAAATCGCGGCCGACGTAGACTACCGTCCGGCCTTCGCCTTCGGCGAGCCACGCGTCTAGCCACTCGCAAACCTCTTCGTCGGGCGCCCCGAAATCATCGGGAAACCACACGACCGTGTCGACTGCTTCGAACTCGCCCGAAAGAATCACTCGCCGCCGGGCAATCTCGTGGCCGGCGTGCTTGAACATGCCCGCCAGCACGTCGGTGCCGTTCACGCTGGCCGAATCGGCCACCGCACCCTCCTGCTGGCGACCGTAGCGAGTGTTCAGCTCGGCGGGCGAACAACCGGCCGCCGCCACGGCCACGGCGCAGGCCAGCATCGACCAGCCGCCGCGGGCCCGCCGCGCTCGAATCGCGATGTCCGAGGGCCGCGTCATGGCGCACCCCTCGCTGCCAGGCTTTCAAACTCACCCAGCCGTGCCCAGCAAGCCTCGAACGCGGCCCGATCGAGCGGGCGGCGTCCGAAGAAAACGCTCTCAAAGGCGTTCATCGTCTGTTCGAGCGGCTGGCGCAGCGATTGGGCCGCGCCCAGCTCGCGCAGGTATTGGCGGTTCGTCTTGCCGCGCACGAGCCGCACGAGCGCCAGCTTGTCGAGCGCCACCAGCTCGTAGCTGAACAGGTAGATGATCGCCTCGCTGTAGTTGCCTTCGAAGTAATGGCGGCGGGCCAAAGCCAGCAGGTCGCCCCGCGGCCGCTCGGCCAAAAAAGGCAATGCCTCGACCCGCTGGGCATCGAGCACCTCCTCGCCGCCAGCCGCGGGCCGCGGCCGCAGGCCGCTCGAGTCGCGGAACACCAAAAACAAGATGACGACCAGCGCGACCAGCACGACCGCCACCAGCACCCAGGCCGCGGTGGTCGTCCACTTGGGCAGTTCGATCGGCTTGCGCTCGGGGCGCGGCGGCGCCAGCTTGATCGGCCTTAGCGCGTCCTGCTGGGCGTCGTACCAGGGGAAGCGGCCGCTCTCGAACGCTTCTCGCCCGGCCGTCACCGGGTGCTCGATTTCAGCCCCTTGGCTGACCGATGCCAGGCCCAAAAACAGTAGCGCCGCCAGTCCGGCTGCTCCAAAGCGCCGCGGGGTGTGCGCGTCGCCCGGCTGCCATGCACGTGCATCTCGATCTGCTCGGTTCATCACGTCACGTGCCTCATCAGCCGGTCGCGCTCGGCGGCAGCAGCAGCTCGACCTCCCAGCCCTCCAGCCGGATTCGCTGGTCGAGATAGCTGAGAAACCGCGCAGCCGTGAAATAGATCGCCACGATCCACAAGGCGCCTTGCAGCAGGATCGCCTTGGCAAGCCACATGGCATGAAACCCAAACACGTTCTCCAACAGAAAGTCGGCCGTGGCCCACAGAGCAATAATCAACATGATCGCCAGCAGCATCGCGCCGATGGCCCGCAACAGGAACTCGCCGAACGAGTCGCGGTGCAGAATCGAGTTGCGGCGCAGCGTCGTGATCTGGCCCTTGCGGCCCGTGAGCGGGTTGCGCTCCAGCAGGATCACCTCATTCAAGAACGGCCACATGGCGTACGGCCCGATCAAGGTAATGATCGGCACGATGAACATCGCGCGGACGAATACCTGCAACAGCAGCAACTGTCCCAGGCAGCCGAAGAAATCGCGGGCGATCGAGCGCGGATCGGGCCGCTCGACGAACAGCGCCTGGCCCAGGAAGAGCGTCAGGGGAGCCGTGGCCAAGGGGGCTTCGAGCATCACGAGCAGGCCCATCAGCATATAGGTGGATTCGCCGAGCGAATCCGACATCAGCCTGTCATCGACGCGATCGATCAGCGCGTGGTTCACCAGCGCCAAGGGCAGAATTCCGACTACCGCGCAAACCGCCACGGCCACGGCGTGCCGCCGCAAAACGTGCAGCGCCAGGTCTAGGTTGTCGAACCACGAACGTTCACAAATCGCGATGCGGGCTTGATCGAGCTGCACGACTATCGCCTCCCTGCCAAGCCGAGGCCGACGACGTAGAACACGAGCAGGGCGGCCGAAACGACGGCCACGGCGGCCTTGGCGGCATACGGCAGCGACGAAGGCGAGACGAACCCCTCGATCATCGCCGCCAGACAAAACAGCACCACCGCGGCACCCATGGTCGGCGTGGCCTCGACGGCGGCCGCGCGAAGCGAATCGATCCGCGCCAGCCCGCCGGTCGAAACCAGCGAAAAGCCGAGCCGCATGCCAGCCCCGGCCGAAAACACGATCGCCGTCAGCTCGAACGGCCCATGCGCCGTGACGAACTGCAAGAAGTTCGAACGTTCTTCGACGGTGAGCATATAACCGAATACGGCGCCAAGTTGCACGGCATTGAACAGCGTGGCGAACAGCCCGCCGACTCCCAACAGCAGCCCCGCCGCGAAACAACGCAGGCCGATACCCGCGTTGTGCATCACGTAGAAGCCGGCCATCAAGCCGCCGCCGCTGGCGCCGCGCCCCTCGGGCGGCTTGGAGAAGCTCTCCTGCAGGTGGGCCATCGCGCCTTCGCCTACAACCTTTTCCGCGTACTGGCGCGATCCCATCGCCAGCAGCAGCGACAGCGCGAACGAACCCCAAAAAATGGCGAACGCCAGCCACAACGCCCGATCGTTCACCAGTCGCCGGGGCAAGTCGACGAACATCGCGCGCGACCACTCGCGCCAGCGAAACGTCTGGCTGCGGTACAACTGGTTGTGGGCCCGGCCCACGAGCTGGTGCAGGTATTCGACCATCTCGGGCGGCAGCTCGTAGGCATCGGCCAGCGCCAAATCGGCGCAGGCCGCGCGATACAACGCCGCGAAACGGGCAATCGCCGGGCCGCCGAGCTTGCGCGCCCGGCGGCGCTCTAACTGGCGGCACAGCTCATCGAGATTCGCCATTGCTCGCGGCGGCGATCCAGCAGTTCGGATACTTTCATGCGCCGACGACCTCCGGCCTGGCAGCCAGCACGGCCGCCTGGCTGCCCGGGCGTTGGGCGACGAAAGTGCGGTAGTAGAGCGCCTGCAGCAGCAAATCGGGATTGGTGTCGCGGGGCAGCCCCAGCCGCTCGGCGAGCGGCATGGCGAGCGTGGCGGCAATTTCGTAGCGATGTGGCGGCGTGAAGCGGGCCCGGCGATTGACGTAGGCCGCCAGGGCATGGCCCAGGGCACGGCTGGCCCGAAAGCTCGGCGGCAGGGCGGCGGCAAAATCGATCACCTCGCGGTCGGCCATCGGAGCCAGGCCGCGGAGGCTGCCGCGGTGCTCGACTACCACGATCGTGCCGGCCGCCAGGTCGCCCAGGCGCTGATAGCGGTTACTTGCGCTCATCGAGGCCAGCCCCAGCATGTACAGGGGCACGAAATTGAAGGCCAGCGGCATGGCGTCGACCTCGCGCAGCACGTTGCGAAGCACGGCCTGCAGGGCGTTGATCGGCTGGCCGTCGACGTTGAGCACGCGCAGCCCCAGCAGCCGCTTGCCCGGCGTCTGTCCGTTCCACATCGTCTCGAACACGCCGCCGTAGAACCACGACAGGACGAACCAGATGACCAGATACAGCCCGATGCCCAAGCCGCCCAATGCCAGGCCCGCCAACAGCGGCACGCCACCAGCGCCAGGGCCAGCACGACGCCACGGATCAAGACGTCGACAAGAAACGCCGGCAGCCGGCGGAACGGCCCGGCCAGCACGTATTGAAAGGCGATGTTTTCGGGCGTGACGATATCGATGCGCGAATCGAGTTGGCGCGGCGGTTTGCTCATTAGCCCCATTATTCGCCGCACGGCCCGCGGCCGCAAGTTTGACCGCGCAGGCCCTCGCAAGCAGCCGCGGCCCTTGCCAGCCGAGTGCCAGCCGTTACAGTTGGGCGCATCGAATCGACATTATCCCGGCCCCGATCATGGATGCGATTTCATCATGCGATTAGCAGGCAAAACGGCGCTGGTTACCGGCGGCGCGACCGGCATCGGACAGGCGATCGCGGTGGCCTTCGCCCGCGAGGGCTGCCACGTGGCGATCGCGGGCCGCCGCGAAGACAAGCTGCGCGAAGCGGCCGCGGCCTGGCATGGCAAGCCGGCCCTGGAAACGCATACGGTTGACGTGGCCGATCGGGCCAGCGTGGCCGAACTGTTCCGCTGGGCCGACAAGACGCTAGGCCGCATCGACATCCTGGTCAACGGCGCGGGCATCAACACGCCCAAGCGCTCGATGGCCGACATGCCGCCCGAAACCTGGGACGAAGTGCTGGCCATCAACGCGACGGGCGCCTACAACTGCATCCGCGAGGTGCTGCCGCAAATGCGCGAGCGTCGCGACGGGCTGATCATCAACATCAACTCCATCTCGGGCCACCGCGCCAGCATGTTGGGCGGGGTGGCTTATTCGGCCTCGAAGTTTGCGCTCACCGCGTTGAACACGGCCGTGGCGCTGGAGGAAGGACAGCATGGCATCCGCGTGACGAGCATCTGTCCGGGCGAAGTCGACACGCCGTTGCTGCACCGCCGCCCGGTCAAGGTGAGCCCCGAAAACCTGGCTCGCATCTTGCAGCCGGAAGACGTCGCCGCGGCCGCCCTGATGGTCGCCTGCCTGCCCCCGCGGGCCCAAGTTCAAGACCTGATCATCAAGCCGACATTCCAGGATTTTTCGTAGCGCAGCCGATGCTGCGGCTTGAGCGGGCCCGGCCGCTCAGCCATCCGGGGCAAACAGCGCCAGCAGCTTCGCCACGTCGGGCGAGCCCCAGCCGGTGCAGGCGTCCCAGCTCGAGGCGGCCTGGAAGGCGCCATTGTTGCCCTGGGTGATGTCGCGGAACGCCTGCGAGCCGGCGCTCGAGTACAATAGCGGATTCAGCAACCCGACGCGGCCCGCGGCTGCCTGGTTCCATAAGGCCACGAAGCCGGCCCACAAGGGCGCCACGGCGCTGGTGCCGCCAATCACCTCCGATCGTCCGTCGACGCGGACGATGTAGCCGGTTTGCGGATCGGCATTGCCGGCCACGTCGGGCAGGCCCCGGCCGGCCAGCGGCGCCGCCAGCGACCGCTGATAGTCGGGCCGGGCAAAGTGACCGCTCGCGCCGCCGCCCGTCGCACTGCTGCGGGCATTGTTGTTCCACACCGTTTCGCTGGCGATCCGGCCGGCGGAGGCGACCAGCCGCGTGCCGCCGCAGGCCAAGGCAAACGGGCTGGAGGCGGGAAAGTCGACGTGGTTCTGGCCGTCGTCGAGCCCATCGCTCGAGCCGTTGTCGCCGGCCGCGACGCACACGGTCACGCCCAAGGCGGCCGCATCGGCCAGCGCCGCGTTAAAGGCATCGAGCGCCTGGGCAGTCCAATCGACTTCCGGCGCGCCCCAACTGATCGAGATCACCGCGGGGTTGTAATGGCTGTCGTGCACGGCCTTGGTGATCGCGTTCAAAAACCCCGCGTCGGTGTTGGGAGCGAAGTACACCACGACCGCGGCGCGCGGGGCCACCGCGGCGGCGACCTCGACGTCGAGCATCACTTCGCCGTCGGCGCCGGAATCGACGCCCGGACGGTTTCGCGCCGTCGACCGACACGGCGGTGACTCGGGGCAGGGGTGAAATGCCCAGGTGCGCAAAATACTTCTTCAAATCGGCGGGTCGATAGCCGCCGCCCAACTCGATGATGGCGATCGCCTGGCCGCTGCCGTCGAGGTGCGAGGGCGCGTCGTACAGCCGGGCTACTTCCAGCGGCGTCATGGCACGTGCCCCGGAATGCGGCCGCAGGTGCAAGCGGGCTTGCGGGCGATCGTCGAGCCCCAGCACGGCCTCGACCACGCCGGCCAGCTCGGCCGGAACGTGCACCGGCCCGGTCCGCCCGCGATAGGTCCCCTCGTCGTACTCGTAGTGCGCGAGCACGACGCCAAAGGCCGCGCTGCAATCGTTCACCGTGCCGGACAGCGCGACGCTGCGCCGTGCCGGATCCGAACGCACGACCGACAAGTCGTGCTCCCGGGCGAAGGCTTCGATCCTTTGCAGATCGTCGGGCGACGCGGCGTGCGTCTCGTCGAACTGGGCCCGCGACATCGGGGCCGGCGGGCCGAGCGGCTGGGCGGCGCCGGCGGCGTCGTGCGACCGTAGCAGCGCCTGGTGGTCGAGCGACTGGCGCGGCCGAACGACGACGGTGACCTCCAGCCGTTCGTCGGGATTGCACGGGCCAGTGGCCGTGGCGTTGCGATACGGTTGGCGGTGGCTTCCCGGTAGCGGAACGTGGTTGGGCTGTGGCGACATGGCGACTCCTTTCGCGGTTTGGCGGGGGCTGCGGCTCGCGGCGGCGATCCATCCGTGATCACGCAAAGTCACCTTAGCGAAACGCCTGGCTCAATTTCAACTGGCCAGTTTTCGGGGTGGACATGACCCCTGTCGATGACCGGTTTCGAAGCGTATCGCAGCCAGGTTCACGAAGACGCGACCACAGCGCAAAAAAAGAACCGGAGGAGAATCCGGTTCCTTCGATTGAACGTTTCTGAAGTTGCCGCTGTTGCCAGCGGACTGGCTCAGTCGACCGTCCAGGTTTCGCCGCTGGTGAACAGGGCTTTCAAGTCGCCCTTGCCGCGCTTCTGGGCGGCGGCGATCTGCTCGCTCAGCCGCTCCTCGTAACGCGGGGCGTCGACGGCGCGGAACACGCCAATCGGTTCGGGGAATTCGGGCTGCATCATCCGGCTGAGCAGGTAAGCTAACGTCGCGTCGGGCGCCTTCTCGTCGTGGAACAACAGGTCGTCCTCGGAGATGCCTTTGCCCAGCTCGACCACCTCGGGCGTGATGCCGTTGAGGCGAATTCCCTTGTCGCGGTTCTTGCCGAAGATGATCGGCTTGCCGTGTTCCAGCTCGACGACCGTATCGCTCTTGGTCTCGCGCGACGTGGCGTACTCGAAGGCGCCGTCGTTGAACACGTTGCAGTTCTGGTAGACCTCGACGAACGACGTGCCGACGTGTTCGGCCGCCCGCTTGAGCACCATTGCCAGGTGCTTGATGTTGACGTCGATCGAACGGGCGACGAACGTCGCCTCGCAGCCAATGGCCACCGACAGCGGGTGCAGCGGGTTGTCGATCGCCCCGCTCGGCGTGCTCTTAGTGACCTGGCCAAGCACCGACGTGGGCGAGTATTGCCCCTTGGTCAGGCCGTAAATGCGGTTGTTGAACAGCACGATGTTCAGGTTCAGATTGCGGCGGATGGCGTGCATCAGGTGATTGCCGCCGATCGACAGCGCGTCGCCGTCGCCCGTGATCACCCACACCGATAGCTCGGGCCGGGCGATCTTCATGCCCGTGGCCACCGCCGGCGCGCGGCCGTGGATCGAGTGCATGCCGTACGTGTTCACGTAGTAGGGAAAGCGGCTCGAACAGCCGATGCCCGAGATGAACACGGTCTTTTCCGGCGGAACGCCCAGCGTGGGCAGCACCTTCTTCATCTGGGCCAGGATCGAATAATCGCCACAGCCGGGGCACCAGCGAACTTCCTGATCGCTGGCAAAATCGCCGGGGGTCAGCACAGGTAGGGTTGCTTCAGAACTCATTGCGATCTCTCGGTTGTGGCGGGTGGCGTCACTTCAATAGGGAATCAATCTTTTCCACGACTTCGCGTATGGCAAACGGCTTGCCCTGAATCTTGTTCAGCCCGATGGCGTCGACCAGGAACTCAGCCCGCAGAATCTGCCGCAGTTGCCCGCGGTTCAGCTCGGGCACGAGCACTTTCTCGAACCGACCAATGATCTCGCCCAGGTTGGCCGGCAGGGGATTCAAAAACCGCAAGTGGGCATGGGCGACCGAACCGCCGCGGGCCCGGACCGCCTGCACCGCCGTGGCGCAGGCGCCGTAGGTGCCGCCCCAACTGATGACCAGCAGCTTGCCACCGGAGGGGCCGTCGACTTCTTGCAGGGGAATGTCCTTGGCGACGTTGGCCACCTTCTGCGCCCGCAGATTGACCATGTGCTCGTGATTGGCCGGCTCGTAATTGACGTTGCCGGTAATGTCCTGCTTCTCCAGCCCGCCGATGCGGTGCATCAGGCCGGCCGTGCCGGGCAGGGCCCAAGGCCGCGACAGCCGCTCGTCGCGCTCGTAGGGGTGAAACACGTCGCCGTTGTCGGCGGCCGAGGGATGTTTGACCGTGATCTGCGGCAGCGACTCGACGTCCGGCACGCGCCACGGCTCGGCCCCGTTGGCAATGTAGCCGTCGGTCAGCAGGAACACGGGCGTCATGTAGCGCGTGGCGATCCGCCAGGCATCGAAGGCCGCGTAGAAGCAGTCGGCCGGGCTGCGGGCAGCCACGATCGGCACGGGGCATTCGCCGTTGCGGCCATACATGGCTTGCAGCAAGTCGGCCTGTTCGGTCTTGGTGGGCAAGCCCGTGCTGGGGCCGCCGCGCTGGACGTTGACGATCACCAGCGGCAGCTCGGTCATTACGGCCAGGCCGATGGCCTCGCTCTTCAGCGCGATCCCGGGGCCGCTCGAGGCGGTCACGGCCATGGCCCCGCCGAACGCGGCGCCGATGGCCGAGGTGACGGCCGCGATTTCGTCCTCGGCCTGGAAACAGCGGACGCCGAAGTTCTTGTGCCGCACCAGCTCGTGCAGGATGTCGCTGGCCGGCGTGATCGGGTAGCTGCCATAGAACAGCTCGCAGCCGCTTCGCTGGGAGGCCGCCACCAGTCCCCAGGCCAGCGCCTGGTTGCCGGTGATGTTGCGATACAGGCCGGGGGCCAGATCGGCCTTGTGGACCGTGTATTGGCTGGCCATGGCGTCGGTCGTCTCGCCATAGTTGTAGCCGGCCTTCAGGGCCCGGCGGTTGGCCTCGGCCACGGCCGGCATCTTGCCGAACTTTTCGTCGATGTAGCGCAGCGTCGGCTCGAGCGAGCGGTCGTAGAGCCAGAAGGTCAGGCCCATGGCGTAGAAGTTTCGGCAGCGGTCGCTCTCCTTCTGGCTCAGGCCCAAGCCTTCGACCGCCAAACGCGTGAGCCGTGTCATCTCGACCGGAAAGAGCTGGTAGCCATCGAGGCTGCCGTCTTCCAGGGGATTGGCGTGGTAGCCGGCCTGGGCCATCCCTTTTTCGTCGAAGGCGTCCTTGTTGACGATCAGGATTCCGCCCGTCACCAGGTCGACCAGGTTGGTCGTCAGGGCCGCGGGGTTCATGGCCACCAGGGCGTCGACCGAGTCGCCGGGCGTGAAGATTTCGGTGTTGGCGAAGCGGATTTGGAAACCGCTCACGCCGGCCTTCGTGCCGCGCGGCGCGCGAATCTCGGCCGGAAAGTCGGGAAAGGTCGCGATGTCGTTGCCGGCCAGCGCCGAGGTGTTCGTCAACTGCGTGCCGGCCAATTGCATGCCGTCGCCAGAATCGCCGCAAAAACGAACGGTTGCGGCCGGTAGTTCAACAACCCTTTTCGAGGGAGCGGTAGTAGCCATGAGCTTAAGCCGGTTCCTTCTTCGTCGGAGTATTTAGAGTCGCAGGCCGGGCGGGTGCCCCGGCGGGAGGCGGGCCAACCAATGATCTAGTCGTGCTCAACGGTCGAAAGTGCATCGATCTCGTACGGCAGACGCAAAACGGCGGCTTTCAGTTCTTGAAGCAACAAGCCTTCAACAACGTTCGCCAGGCCGGCGCCGGCCTCATGCAGCTTCTTCGAGCAGTCCACCGTGCGCGTGCCGCAGGGCAGGCTGCCTTGAGGTAGGGATGGTCGCTGGCGTGAGTGGTTCCGAGGCATGCCCTGACTGTGCGTGGCCGAGCCGCACGAGTGGCCGATTGGGGAGCAGTGAAAGCCCGATCGACGCTGGCCGCGCAAGGCTGCCGGCTCAGTCTGCCTGGATGGCAAGAACATCGGCCCGAGCTCGAGGTTCACGGCACGCGTGGGCAAAAGCATGGAGGGCTCAGTTCCGAAACGCATCACGATCACACAATCTAATGTATCACTCCTTAAATTACGTCACAAGCGGAACAGCAGGTCGTGCGCCGAAGTCGTTTTGCGCTTCGCCAGCACCCGGGGTTACGGCTCGTCAAAACGGCCCCCAGAGCCCTGATTTCCGGGACTTTCGCCCGGCCGCGGCGCCTCGCCCGAAGCATAAAAACGCGTCAAATCGATGCCGCCCTTGAGCTCCTCCTCAACCAGCTTCAACCGCGATTCGAGCCGCTCGACGCGCCGTAAAAGCAGCGGAATCAGTTGCGGCGACTCGTCGGGCCGCGGCGGCCGTGGCACTTCAGGGTAGCCCAGGTGGCGGTGCAGCGCGGCGAACAGCAACAGCGGATCCTTGCCGCGGTTGGCCAGCGCGATCCGGCCTTCGCCCTCGCCGAAGAGCAGCGGCTTGTCTTCGCCGGCCGGCTCGCCGCCCCGCGCCGCCTGCCGGCGGTTGTAGTGCTCGCTGCGGACGTAAATCAGGTCGGCAAAATCGACCAGGCCCACCTGCATGCGCACCATCCGAATCCAGTCGCGCCAGGCGGCGTCGAACAGGTCGTCGCCGGCGATCGCCTCCAACCCACGGTCGTAGCCGAGGCGGTTGCGCGACAGCGATTCGAACTCGTAAAGGAAAATTCCTTGCGGCGTGGCGCCGCTGGCACGGTAGCGGGCTTCGCGGGCCAGGATCGCCAGGGCCATCGACAGATCGAACCGCCCGCGCTCGTTTTCTGCTTCGCTAATGACGTACGTCTGAAACGGCGTGAAATAATGGGACAGCTTGGCCATGGCCGTGGCGAACACGCCGTTGAGCTTCAGCTCGCTCCCCAGAAAGTCGATCGCCAGCGGCAACTTGGTGGTGGAAAGGATTTCCTCGCGAACCGCCACCAGCAACTCCTGCGTCGACATGCCGATCTGGTTGCGCTCGGCAAAGGCGGTAAAGAAGTGCGCCTGTTCGATGTATTCTTCGCGGTCGAGCATGGGTGGGTGGGATCGCTTTCGCGGCGCCTGCCGAGGCGGCCGACTCTCGTCTACATGTCGGACATTTCGCCGCCGGCTTGCAAATGCTTCCGCAGAAACTCGACGCTCGCCTGCCACGTGCCGTCGTCGATGACGGCTCGGGCGTGGCCGGCGCCTTCGACCGTGTATAGCTTCGCCTCGACGCCCAAGTCGCTCAGCCTGGCGACCATCGCCCGGCGCCGAAGATCGGCACCAGGCGGTCCGAATCGCCGTTGAAGAAGAGCATCGGCGGGTCGTCCTTGGTGACAAACGCCAATGGCGAGGCCCGCTTGTAGACGTCGGGCTTTTCGCCGCGCGTGCCGCCCAGCCAGTAGGCCAGCCTTTCGACATCGGCCGGCAGCAGGCGAAAGTCGCAGGGTGCGCCGCCGGCCACGACGCAGTCGGCCCGCGAGCTCGTGCCATCGGCGTCGGGGCCATCCAGCTCGGCCGATGAGTCGGTCTGCGCCGAGCAGCGCCACCAGGTGGCCGCCGGCTGAGTAGCCGATCGCGCCGATTCGCTGGGGGTCGATCTTGTAGCGCTTGGCGTTCGTGCGCATCCAGCGGACGGCGGCCTTGCAGTCCTCGATCTGGGCAGGAAACTTGTGCTCCGGCGCCAGGCGATAGTCAATCGCCACGCTCGTGAAGCCCGCCTCGGCCAGGCGGTCGGCAAAATGATGAAATGGGTTCTTGCTGCCCGCCCGCCAGCCGCCGCCGTGGACGACCAGCACGCCAGGGAACGGGCCATCGCCCGGGGGCATGTAAACGTCGGCTTTCAGGGGCTGCCCCTGGCGCTCGACGTAGGTAACGTCGCGGACGACTTCCAGCTCGCCAGCCCGCAATCCCAGCGGCACCAGGCACAGCCCGATCGCGATTGCCAAACAAATACGTCGTTTCATGGGACGAATGACTCCTCGCTGGACCGGGAAGGCGCGACCTCGCTTTCGCTAGTGTGCCCGCGTGCCGCATCTATAATACAATATCATCAGGCTGCCGGCCGCTCGACGATTTGTCGTGCTTGCGGCAACGGCGGCCCGGCCTTGGGGGTTCGAACCGTGGGTGGTGACTTTTCGACGATCGAAGCCGCTATTGCCGCGATCGGCCGCGGCGAAGTCGTGATCGTGGTCGACGCCGAAGACCGCGAGAACGAGGGCGATTTCATCTGCGCGGCCGAAAAGGTCACGCCGGAAATCGTCAACTTCATGATCACCAACGGCCGCGGACAGCTTTGCATGCCAATCCTGCCCGAGGTTTCCGAACGGCTGAAACTGGCGCCGATGGTCGAGGCGAACACCTCGTTCCTGGGCACGAGCTACACCGTGCCGGTCGACCACAAGAGCTCGAAGACCGGCATCACGGCCCAGGAGAGGGCCCGCACGATCCAGGCCATCGTTGACGCGAACAGCAAGCCCGCCGACTTCGTGCGCCCCGGCCACTTGTTTCCGCTGGTGGCCAAAGAAGGCGGCGTGCTGCGGCGCGCCGGGCACACCGAGGCCACGGTCGACCTGACGCGGATGGCCGGACTGGCGCCGGCCGGCGCGCTGTGCGAAGTGCTCGGCCCCAGCGGCGATCGCGCCAGCCGCACTCTGCTCTTCGAGCTCGCCCGCGAGCACAAGCTGGAGATCATTTCGATCGAAGAGCTGATCCGCTACCGCCGCGTCCGCGAAAAGCTCGTCTACCGCATCACCGAAGCGAGGCTGCCCACGCGGCACGGACTGTTCAAGATCATCTTCTATGGCGTCAAGTATGAATCGCAGCAGCCGTTCGTGCTGGTGATGGGCGAGCCCGAGCGGGCGGCGATGCCGCTGGTCCGGCTGCACTCGTCGTGTTTCACGGGCGACGTGCTCGGCTCGCTGCGCTGCGATTGCGGCGACCAGTTGAACCTGGCGCTGGAAATGATCGCCAGCGAAGGCACCGGCGTGCTGGTGTACCTGCCACAGGAAGGGCGCGGCATCGGGCTGGTCGAAAAGATCAAGGCCTACGCCCTGCAAGACGAGGGACTCGACACGGTCGAAGCCAACCTGGCGCTGGGCTACAAGGTCGACACCCGCGACTATGGCGTCGGCATCCAGTTGCTCAAGGACCTGGGCCTGACGAAAGTCCGCCTGCTGACGAACAATCCCAAGAAGACTGACGCCTTCATCTATGGCGGCTTCGACCTGCAAGTCGTCGACCAGGTCGCCATCCTGCCGCCCATCAACGAGCACAACGCCCGCTACATCGCCACCAAGCGCGAAAAGCTGGGGCACCAGTTGCCGTAAGTTTCAACGCGGATCGATGGCACGATACGCCGCGATGACGGCTAGCTCGCCTTCTTTGCCGCGCTGTGAGTTGCCGTGCTCCATGCCGACGATGCCGCCGTAGCCGTGCTCGTGGAGATGGCGAAACACGTGGGCGTAGTTGATCTCGCCCGTGCCGGGCTCGTTGCGTCCTGGGTTGTCGCCGACCTGAAAGTAGGCGATCTCGTCCCAGGCCCGGTTGATGTTGGCCACCAGGTTTCCTTCGCTCACCTGCTGGTGGTAGATGTCGAAAAGGATCTTGCACGACGGCCGGTTCACCGCCTTCGCCAGGGCATACGCCTGCGGGGTGCGCCACAGGAACTTGCCCGGGTGGTCCGTCCAATGGTTGAGTGGTTCCATCACCAGCACCATGCCGTGCGGCTCGACGACGTCGCAGCAGCGTTTGAGCAGATCGACGGCCAGGACCGTTTGGTGACCGTGCTCGAGCTTCGGGTTGACGTCGCCCAGCACGGTCGTCAGCCACTTGGTGCGCATGCGCCTTGCGACTTCGACCACCTTGCGCACTTGTGCGACGACCCGATCGCGGATCGCGCGGTCTTCGCTGGTGAAGCTCGGCTGGTCGCTGGTGCCGCGGGTGGCGGAGATCACGCCCATCTCGATGCCGAGGCTCTGCATCGCCTCGGCGATCCGCTGCTGCTCGGGCACGGGGCGGTCCTTCATGCCGTTGTCTTCCCAGGCATGAAAGCCCTGGTCGGCGGCGAACTTCAACTGGGCGACCAGGTCGGCCCCGGCCGACTGTCGAAACATGCCGAAATGCGGCGCGTAGTTGAGCGTGAATTTCGACGGAGTGTCGGCGGCCGCGGCGAGCCGGCCCCGCGATGCGCCCACGGCCGCGGCGCTCGCCAAAGCGGAGCGAATCAGGAAGTTGCGGCGATGCATCTGTTGGGCGGCTCCTTTCGACGCGGCATGCGCTGGCTCAAATCGTTCGCACCACGCCCGGCTGCGGCAACCGATACAGCCCATCGGAGTCGGGCAGCGTGCGGGGCAGGGCATCCCAGCCGGCAATCGCCTCGGGCGCCAGCGAGGTCGAGCTGTTGAACGCCTCGTCCCAACCGACCGTGCGGCCGGTGTAGGTGCTCAGGCGGCCCAGGATGGCCGTCATCGTGGCGGTGGCGCCCCGCTGGGTTTCGTTGTATGGGCTGCCGCTGCGAATCGCCGCGAACAGCGCGTCGTGCTCGGCCACGTAGGGATTCTTGTCGCCGGCGCTCGCACCGCGGCGGGCGCGCGGATAGCGCCACTTGCCGTCGGACGATTCGTAGTGGCCGCCACCAATGTCGGCCTCGCCTCGGCTGCCGACGGCAAACTCGCCCACCAGCGGATCGCAGCCGGGCATCTGGCGGCAGAAGCCGAACATCCTGGTGCCGTCGCCATACGTGTACTCGACGGCGTGATGATCGAAGATATCGCCATAATCCTTGCCGACCCGCATCTGCCGGCCTCCCATGCCCATGGCCGAGATGGGATGGGCGTCCATCAGCCAGTTGCAAACGTCAAGGTTGTGCACGTGCTGCTCGACGATGTGATCGCCGCTCAGCCACGTGAAGAAATACCAGTTGCGCACCTGGTACTCGAGCTCCGTCAGACCCTCGCGGCTGAGGGGTTTCTTGATCGTGCCGCCGTTCCAATAGCAGCGGAGCATGCGCAACGGGCCGATCGCGCCATCGCGCAAGCGGGCAATCGTCTCCAAGTACTTGGTCTCGTGGTGCCGCTGGAGGCCGACGCCGACTTTGAGCCCTTTCTGCTCGGCCGCCTTGCCGGCCGCCAGCACGCGGCGCACGCCCGGCGGGTCGGTTGCCACGGGCTTTTCCATGAACACGTGTTTGCCGCACTCGACCGCATACTCGAATTGCTCGGGCCGAAAGCCCGGCGGGCCGCAGAGCAGCACGACGTCGGCCGCGTCGATGGCATGGCGATAGGCATCGAGCCCCACGAACTGCCGCTCGGGCGCCACGTCGAGGCGCTCGACGATCGCGGCCGGCACTTCGCCGTTGGAAACTCGGCCGCCACCTTGCAGGGTCTTGAGACTCTGGTCCAACCGATCGCGAAAGGTATCGGCCATGGCCCACAGCTTGAGCGGCCCGGCGGTTTGCAGAGCGTTGGCAATGGCGCCGGTGCCTCGATTGCCGCAGCCGACCAGCGCGAGCTTCAACGTGTCGTCGCCGCCGGCGTGGACCGGCTTGGCCAGCGCGGCAAGTGAGGCGGCCGCCAAGGCCACGGAGGAGCCTTGCAGAAATCGTCGCCGCGTCGTGTTGGCCCCTTGGCCGTAGAAACCCGAAGTCATGATCGTTCCTCCGCTGAAGGCCCGTTGTGAGGCGATCGTACGTGTGCGCGACCGGCTGCCAGACCTTAATCTAATCATGTCCAAGCGGGGAGGAAACACTGCGGCGACGGCCTTTGCGGTGGAATATTCTCTTGCCCGGCCTGACTTGAACTAGAAATCAGGCCAGCGAATCTGCTAGGTTCTCGATTACGCAAGCGATGCTTGATCGCGGCCCCCGAGGGCCGTGGGTATCTGAAGAGCTCGAGCTGACAGCGAGTATCCAGAAGGGCCCGTAGCCGGAGTGGCGCTTTCCAAAGCGCCGCCGGTTGCGGGCTCTTTTTTGTTGCCCGCGTTTCAACTGGAGAGATTGCATGGATGGCAACTCTTGGAAAGTGGCGACGGAGGGGGCCTCCGGCTCGCGGCCGAGCGAGGCCTGGCTGGTCGCGCAGCAGTTGCTCGGCAAGCCGATTCCCAATCCCGCGGCGGCCGCAGCCGAGGCGCGGCGCCAGCGCGAGCAATTGGAGTGGCTGGCGCAAATCTCGACCCGGCACGAAGCCGAGCTGCGCCGCCTGCGAAGCGAAGAAGCCGAGGCGCGGCGCAATCGCGAGCAGTTGGAATGGCTCGCGCAGATATCCACCCGTCACGAGCGCGAGCTGCGCAACCTGCGGCGCGCCGAGGCCGACGCCCGACAGGCGGCGGCCCGTTCGCAGGCCTTCCTGGAAAGCCTCGGCGTGCAGGAAGCGGAGTGGGACCCGGCCAAACATCCGCGCGGAGCGTTCACCCAAAACCCCGGCTGGTTCTCGCCGACGGGCGGGGCGGGCACAACTGCAATTGCGGCGACCAATTCGGGACCGATTCGAAATGCGTTTGGTCGCGCCGGTCAATCAACGCCGCACATTCCACTGGTGAGCGCCCCGGTTTCACCGCCACGCCCAGTAACGGTGTCACGCGAGCTGGAGCCGCCCGATGCATATCTCTTGGCCCCGGCCGAACAAGGCAGCGACGCGAATCACGTCACTACGCAGTGGCCAAATGGCGTCACCGAGCGGGGTGCTCAGCCCAGAATGGTGAAGCTCGCGCTCGCTTGGCATCGCACGAATGAAGCCTTGCAACAGACCCGCCGCGATATCGAGACGCTGCCCGCCAAGATTGCCAAGGAACGTTCAATGCATGGCCGCGGTGGGCATTATGCCTACCTGCACGATCGAAGCGTCGCCACGGCCCGAGCAGATCTAAAGCGTGCCCGAGAAGCAGTGCCGCAGCTTGAGAAACAGCTCGCTGACTTGAAAAAGCAATACCACGACGAGGGCTACGATGACGTCGAATACTCGACGTGGACCGGCGGCGAAACGATCGCCAGCGGCCGGGGCATCGAAGACGTGGGCTGGGCTGTGAGCCGATCTAGTTCGCCGGCAGGCCTGCGCCCCACGAATGTTGAGTTGGGCGTTGCAATGGGTGCCCCGTCGGTCCTCGCGCTAGGCCGCGTCGCACTAAGAAAGGTACTCACGAACGGCGCCGCGAGCATTCCGGAACTGCCCGCGTTCTCTGCAGGGGGAAAGACCTCGGCAGTTTTTCGTAGCCCAAAGGGCGAGTCGTCGTTGGTGAGCGGGCGAGCAGGGCCCGCAAGTCTCCTTGCAAAGCCGACGCCTGGATTCAACGCGATTACGTCGACACACGTCGAAGGGCACGCGGCCGCCATGATGCGCCAGCAAGGCATAAGTGAGGCGACGATCTATATCAACAACCCAAGGATCTGCCTGCCGTGTCAACAGAATCTCGCCAACATGCTGCCTCCGACGAGCAAATTGACTGTGGTGCTGCCCGACGGTACGTTCAAGACTTTCATCGGGAATGCAAAATGAAAGCGCGCTTTCAAGACTTGGAAGACGACAAAAACCCGAGCAATGGCCGATGGATTTCGGATGAGCAACAGGCACTGGCATTGCTCGACGCAGTGCACGACCGGCCGCCGTTTATGGCTCAATTCACCAGCGAGAATGGGTTCAACATCACCGTTGGAATCGCGAATGAGTTCGGGTGTGTCCAGTACGCCGCGAGTGATGGCAGCCCCCCGTTTTTGATGGCGATCACGACTACCAGTACCTCTGAATTGCCTGACCGACATGACATGGAGTTTCTTGTTGGTGGCACACCGACTCCGATCGAAAGCCGGTATCGCCTGCCGCTTGGCTTGGTCAAGCAGGTCGTCGCTGACTTCATCGTGTCCGGCAATCTCAGCAAGAGGGTCGGGTGGGAGAAATTCTGATGCAGTTCTGGAAAAGATGCTCATTTGCTGGCCAAATCCAGAACCATTCGAGTCGCGCCGCAGGAGAATCCGGAGTTTTTACAAGCAAGATTTCGCTCTTTGCGATGAACCGCGGCTTGCCCTCGAACCAATCGAGCAAGTCCTTCGTTGAGTGGATTGAATTCAAGCCGCGCAGTTCAATGGGCGTCAGGTGAGTTGAGTTAGCCGAGGACGGGTGATGATCGCCCGCTTTCAGCTCCGCGAAAACGTCTGCACGCCGTGCATGGCCGGCGGGGCAGACGCGGGCGGCGTCGAATGCCCTCGTGCGCTCGCCGCCCGGCTGGTGCTCCACAACTGACTCAGCGCGGCCACCAGGCTTTCGCTCTCGGTCTGGCGATAAATCGAATCGGCCGGCAGCTCGGCCATCAAGCGGGCATGGGCCCGGGCCAGGTTGTGGTAGGGCAGCGAGGGGAACAGGTGGTGCAGGGCGTGGAACCGCAGGCCCACCGGCGCCCACAGCTCCGAAAGATACGGCCGCCGCGGGTAGTTGATCGAGTCGAGCAACTGTTCGATGAACGTCATCTCGCCGCCGGCGTTCATGTAGCGATGCGCGCCCAGCGTGCGCAGCCCGTTGAGCGTCAACACGAGCACGCTCAAGGGATAGGCCGTGATCAGAAACCCGATCGGGATGATCCCGGCGATCAACAGCACGGCGATCGTGGCCGTCCACAGGAAGCAGAGCACCTCCTGCAAGCGGAAGATCCGCAGCACCTTCGGCGTGGGCAGCGGGCGGATGTACGTGGGGTCCATCACCATCGACGAGGCCCGGCGATGCACGAAATCGCGAAACGCCGGGCTGATCCACGACAGCGGCGCGAAAATCAAAAACCGCACCACCGCCAGCACGGGAATGACCAGCGGCTGGCAGAGGTACACCAGGATGTGCCAAGGCGACTGCGTACCCAGCGGCAGGTATTCGCCGTCTTCCTTGGTGCCGAAATGCTTGCGCATGTGGTGGTCGACGTGCGTGTAGTACATGAAAGTGGGCATCAGGAAGGGGATGCCCACCAGCAGGTTCCAGGCGATGCGAAACGCGCGAAACGACTTGTCGCGCATGTGAACCAGCTCGTGCGTGAACAACACGGCCCGGTAGTACAACAAGCCGCAGAGGACGAAGGCCAAGGCCTGCTGGATGGAGAACAGCGGCAGCACGCGCCGCACCAGGCCGAAGCAGGCCATGGCGCCCAGCGTGGAGAACAGGAAATCGGCCCAATAGATGGCCGGATTGGGCTTGAACAAGTCCTTGACGATGTTTCGCGCCTGGGCCAGCGAAAAGGGGCCCGCCGCGTCGCTCTGCTCGACCATCACCCCATTGCTCCCCCGCGAAGCCTGGAGTCGACCCCGGTGTTTCGCGTCGGTCTCGTCGCCGCCGGCGGCCGCTGGTGCGGCGCGCTTCGTCGACAAGCCCTCCTTCCCGGTAGCCCCCCGGCACGCAGCTTGAGTCCATAAACTGCGGCGGCACTTGCGTCACGGTAGCCAAGGCCAAGCCGTGCCGACAAGATCGGTTCGCCAGCCGGGGACCACCGCGTCCTCGATCGGACGGCCCGGGCCTAACCGCGGCGCACCTGCCCCCCCTAACATGTTTTCCTCGTATCGGACAATTGGCAACTCGGCCGAAAGGCGAAATTGGCGGCCCGGCACTCTCGGCAGCCGCCCGGGCCCCTGCGAGCTTGTCGAGAAAACCCGGGGAATCTACATTATTGGTACCGCAACTCTCATGACCGTTGATCCTTGCGCGACTTGCCCCGCCGTTGGATTGCCACCTTCGTGGCTAAAAAGCCGGCTGCACCGCGCCAACTGCCGATAGATGCACGAGCTATCCATCCATTCAGGCTGCAAACGCTGTAAGCAATGATCTCACCGCGCTCGGAAATCGTCATCACCGGTCTGGGCGTGGTCAGCCCGATCGGGGTCGGCTACCAGGCCATGCGCCAGGCGCTCGTCGCCGGGGAAAGCGGCGTGCGGCGGTTGAGCGCTTTCGACAGCCCCGAATTTCCGGTGCGGATCGGCGCCGAAGTGTCCGAATTCGACGCCAAGCAATACGTCACGCCCCGCAAGAGCCTTAAGGTGATGTCGCGCGGCATCCAACTGGCCTTTGCCGCCGCGCACATGGCCGTGACCGAGGCCGGGGTTGCCAGCTCGGGCATCGAAGCCGATCGCTTCGGCGTGGTGTTCGGCGCCGACATGATGCAGTTGGATCCGGAAGAGTTGATCTCCGCCTTCCAATCGTGCATCCACGACAGCACGTTCGACTATCAGCGCTGGGACGAGCAGGCCTTTCGCGAGCTGTACCCGCTGTGGATGCTCAAGTACCTGCCGAACATGCCGGCCTGCCACATGGCCATTTCGCTCGACGCCCGCGGACCGAACAACACGCTAGTGTTGGGCGAGGTGTCGAGCCTGGCGGCGATCGCCGAAGCGGTGCGGGTGATCGAGCGGGGCGACGCCGACATGATGATCAGCGGCGGCACCGGCTCGCGCATCCATCCGCTGTCGTGGTGTTTCCGCGACAACGCACTGCACTCGTGCCGCCACGACGAGCCGCAGAGCGTCTCGCGGCCCTTCGACGCCAGGCGCGACGGCATGGTCTACGGCGAGGGTGCGGCCGCCTTCCTGTTGGAAAGCCGCAAGCACGCAGAAGCCCGCGGCGCCAAAATCCTGGCCCGCATCACCGGCTTCGCCAGTTGCTTCGAAGCCTGCACGCCGGGCGAGCCCTTCGAGGGCCGGGCCATCCGCGCGGCCATCGAACAGAGCCTGCGGGCCGCGCAGCTCGAACCGGCCGACGTCGGCCACGTCAACGCGCACGGCCTGAGCACCGTGGAGCACGACCAGGCCGAAGCCCTGGCGATCCGCGACACGCTGGGCGACGTGCCGGTCACGGCCTTGAAAAGCTTCTTCGGCAACCTGGGGGCCGGCACCGGCGCCGTCGAGATGGTCGGCAGCATGATGGCCCTGGAGACGGGCGAAATCCCCTTCACGCTCAACTACGACCAGCCCGACCCCAACTGCCCGGTGAACGTCGTCCGCGACGCACCAACCCGCACCGACCGCCGGGCCGCGATGCTGCTCAATCAGACCTCCAGCGGCCAATCCCTAGCCGTCGTCCTCAGCGGGCCGAATTGACGACCGGCCGTTGGCTAACCGAGTCGCAAGAACCACACGGCAAGCGATCGGATGAGGGTGGTGGGCCGCCCGCCGATATGATGGCCGGCGTCTCGGCGCGTTTCGCTTGAGACGGGCTGCGGGCCACCGTTGCTTTCCCCTGACGGGGCGGCTACCAGCACTGGGGAGGGGTGCTTGTCCTCGGGCGGTTTCAGGCCATTCTCGCGGGCCTGGCGGACCAGGCGGCGGCCGAAGAAGTAGGAGATTGGGCTGGCCAGCACGGCAGGCAGCATCAGCATGTTGCCGATCAACGCGGCGGTCAGCAACGTGAACATCAACGCCCCGAATCGCTGCGTCGGCACGAACGAGCTCAAGGCGAACACGGCCAGGCCCAGGCCCAGCACGGCCCAGCTCTGGTACATGGCCCGCGCCAGCCTTCGTAGGCCAGCATGATCGACTGCTTGCGGGTGCGGCCTTCCTTCAAGCCGCGGCGATACCAGATCAGAAAGTGCACGACGTCGTCGACCGACACGCCCAGCGCCACGGTCGGCGTCATGATCGTGCCCACGTCAATGACGATGCCCAGCCAGCCCATGATGCCGAACACGATCACCATGGGGAACACCGAGGGAATCAACAAGATCAAGCCGGCCGAAATGTCCCAAAACACGAGTGACATCACGGCGGCGATCGTGGCCAGATCGGTAACGAAGTTCCAGGCCAGGCCGTTGAGCATTTCGCGCTGGGCCTTGTAGACGACCGGCACCAGGCCCGTATAGACGGCGGTGATGCCCATCGTGGGTTCGCCCGGCGGATCGAGATTGTCGACCGGCGGCATGGAAGCGTCAGCCGATGGGGCCTCTTTATGGGAAAACGGCGGCGCCGGGTCATCGGGGAACTCGGGCAGCGCGGCGATCGTACCCGAGGCGGCCGTTTTTGGTTTGGGTCGGTCGGCCGGCGGGGCTTTTTCAGCTTGCGCGACTTTGGCGGCCTTGGCTGCTTTGGCGGCCAGCCGCTCGCGCCACTTCTTCAACACCGGCTCGACGCGCTGGCGAATGTCGGTCTTGAATTCGCCGTAGTCGACGTCGTTGAGCGCGCCGACGCGGGCACTGATCCGCCACAGCTCGGTGCTGTCCTGGACGTCGAGAAAGTCGCTCTGCAAGTACTCCTCGCGATGGTCCTCGAGCACCCGGTTGAGGCCGATATCGGCCACGGCTTTGCGGGCGATCAGCCCGCCGATGCCACTGCGCTTCGATTCGAGCACGGGGGCGAAGGTCGTGGCCGACATCGTGTTACCGATGTCGGGAATGTCCACCATGCTGTCCTGGATTTCGCGGATCATGCGCATGCGATCCAGGAACGAGAGCTTGGCCTGCTCGTTGTCGACGCGAATGACGACCTCCATCGGCACCAGCGGCCCGAGCTTCGACTCCAGCCATTCGTAGTCGTGAATGATGGGGGCGTTGGACGAGAACAGCTTGGTGAGCTTGATCGAGGTGTTGATCTTGGTCAGGCCGATGCCGCAAACGACCATCAACGCCAGCAGGCCGGCGAACACCAACTGGTAGCGGTTGAGCACGCCCTGCAAGAAGCGCCGCCAGCGGACCGGCAGATCGATGTCTTCGGCCCTCGGCTGGTCGCCGTCGAGCAGGCTGTGGGGCCGCATCGGCCACAGCTGCATCCATGACGGCAGGAACAAGAACAACAGCCCGAGCGTCGCCAGCACGCCGATCGCCGAGTAGACGCCGAACATTTTGATCGGCACCAGCTCGCTGGTGTACAGCGAGGCCAGGCCGGCCGCGGTCGTGCCGGCCGACAGCAGGCAGGGGAGCCAGGAATGTTTAAGGGCCCGGGCCGGCGCGCCGTCGACGCCGCTCTCGGCCACCGAGTCGCGATAGTAGTTGGCAAAGTGGATGGCGCCGGAGATGCCGGCCACGTAGACCACGGCCGGCATGGTCAGCAGGATGGCGTTCATCGCCGCGCCGGAGTAGTACACCACGGCCAGGCTGATCGCCCCGGCATACAGCGCGGCGCTGAAGACCATCATGGTCAGCCGCGCGCTGCGCAGGCACCAGAAGGCCAGGCTCAGACCGACGATGCCGGCGGGGATGAAGAGCCGGATGAGCGTCTTCTCCCCTTCCACGCCGATCGCCACGTTGTCGACCGGCGGTCCGCCGAGCCGCACTTTTTCGCGCGCCAGGCCCAGCTCGTCCTGGGTGATCTCATAGATCCGCTGCAGCGTGTAGCGCAGGTCGGTCTTGCCGGCCGGAGTGAGCGTGACGACGGCGCAGGTTTGCTCGCCATCGGGGCCCACGAACAGCCCTTTGAGCCGCTTTTGCGCTTCGCTGTCGGACAGGTTGAGCGGAGAGGACGTGAGCCGCTCCATCAGCCGCTGTCCGGTCTCGACTTTCTTGAACAGCGGGCCGTGTGCAGCGGCAGCCAGCGGCTCGGGCTTTTTGAACCACTGGGCGAAGAACAGGTCGTCGTACCACTTGGCCGGGGCCGGCGCCTTCAGCGGGCCCTCGGGCCCATCGTCCGACCCCTCGGGGGGGACGATCTTGCGGGCGAACAGCTCGAGCCGCTGGTCTTCGAGCGTGCAGCCGTCCCAACTGACCAGCACGAAGGTCTCGTTGTCGAAGTGCTCCTGGAACCAACTGAAATCCTTGGTTTCGTCGTAGGTCGTCGGCAGCCAGTCGTGGACGTTATTGTCGTTGCTCAACAGCGCCTTGCGCGCGCCGCGGCTCATCAGTGGCAGCAGGAATAGCACCACCAGGATGATTTTGAAGCTATGCCGAAGAAAGAACCGGTTTAACACTCGCCCCGTTTCCTATCTGCTTGGTGCTGCAACGGTTAAGTGGTTCAATACGGGGTTGAATCGTCCAGCGGGCCCGGCGGGGAGTGTGGCGCACCAGGCGCCGACGCGCGACGCGAATACCGGCCATCGGCGGGACTGAAGAATCAAGGGTACCTGCCTGGCGGATTTGAGTCCATGCCGAATGGCCACGCCGGGGCCTGCGGGGCAGGCCTTGTGGCTACGGATTCTCCATCTTACCCACTGGGCAGGGGTGCTGGCAGCAGCTCTTCGGCTGCCGCCAGGCGGGCTGCAGCCTCGGGGAGAGTATAGAAAAGAACGGGCACGCGACAGCGAACTGCCGCGTGCCCGCGGGTTACTTTCTTCGCGTTGAGGTCCAATCTCTCAGCGCGTCGCCGACTGGCTGCGGCAGCAATTGCCGGCAGCCGTCGACTGCTTGGGCGTCGCGTTACCCAGGCAGCAGCTCTTCACCTCGGCGCAGCAGGCCTCGCCCGCGGCGCAGCAGTTGGAAACGGCTGCCGTGCAGCAAGCCTCGCCGCTGGCGCAGCAGTCTTCACTGCTGGCGCAGCAGTCGAGCGCCTTGGTCTGGCTTTTGTTGAAGGCCAGGCAGCAGGCGCCATTGGCCTGGCAACAAGCCAGACCCGCGCTGCAGCAATCCCGCTGGCGATCGGCGGCGGCCCGACTGGCAGCCCCGGCCACGACCAGGATTAACACCGCCAGCGCGGCGGCAAACAACGATCCACGAAATCGGTTAGACATGGAATTTCTCCAATGCAAGAAGTTGAACTCGAAAAACGAGAAAACTCATGACGTTGTTGTCTCTCAAGCCTTGCACGACCATGGCGCGAGTGGCCATGTCGCAAGGCGAAACGATTAACAACGCCACGTGCAATGGAGAACTTGCAAGTCGCGGTCAGGCGGAATGAATGGCAGGTTGCCGACGGCCGCCGGACGCGGCGAGGCGACATCGCCTAGGGCAATCGTCGCTGCCAGAAAATGCAGGTGGGGGGCGACGATTACCTTCGGCCCCTGCACGGTGGCCGGTATCGAGACGCAGCAACAGGGGCCCGGACAAGCGGGCCTCGAGCGGGGAGCGACGGCTTGGTTACCGGCGAGCCGGCCTCGTTGGTCGTACGCGGCGCGCAGCAAGAGTGCGGCGCCGTGCAGCCGGGACGGCGGCCAGCGGGCCGCGGACAACGGAAGGTCCCGCGCAAAGACCGAGCCCCGAGCAAACGGGGGCCGGCACCAGCGCGGCCAGCAGGCAGGCTATTAGCGTCGATTTATGGAGTCGCGCTCATCATGTGCTCTACGTGGCGAAACGCCCGGGGGTTCGCGCGTAGCTTGAACCACGACGAAAGCTGGCCAGCGGCAACGTCTTAGCCCTCAAGCGGCTGCTTGCTCGCAAGCGACTCGACCGTGATGGCCGGCAGCGAACCGGCACCCGAGGCGGCCACCGCCGTAGCGTCCTCATCGGCCAGGGTGACACGCCATTGCAAGACTGTCAATAGCACGCGCCATTGATCGCTGGGAAAGGCCGGATTCAAGGCCGCCACGCCGGGGCCCCCCGCGATCGGTACGCCGCCGGGCATCATCAGCTCGCGTGCTACTTCGACCAGCAGTCGGCCGCTGGCGTCGTCGGCCAGGTTGACCAACAGGGCCAAGCGCGCACCCGCCGGGTGCGTGATCAGAGCGCGCAACAGCGCCCTTAGCTGGCCGCCCACGACTTCGCCAGGCAACCGCCAATTGGGGAACACGACGAGGTTCGTGGCCCGCAGTTGCAAGGCCTGACCGAGCGCGGCTGCTTTGGCCTCGACGAGCTGCTGCTGCATGTGCTCGATAGCCTGCGAGTACTGCTCCGGATGCACCAGCGACAGCCGCGGATATTCACCGGCTTGCGCGAACCGCTCGGCCAGCCTCGGGTAGTCGGCCAGCCGCCGGCGATCAACATAGACCAGCAGATTCTGCGCGTACCAGGGGGCCACGTCCTTGTGGCGCCAGAGCGACTCGCGCAGGCAGTCGACTACCAGGTAATCGTGCTTGGCGAACAACTGTTGCCAGTATTCGGGCCATTGCTCGTTGACGTGGTCGTCGCCGCCCTGATAGGGAATGGCCGCCGAAAACAGCACCACCGGCGCCAGCGAAACCAACGAGGCCACCAGAGTCTCGGCCCGCTCGGCCGGCAGGTGCTCGGCCACTTCAAGGCAGACGGCCAGGTCAAAATGTCGCTCGAGCTCCAGTGGCGCGGTCAGGTCATGGGGCAAGAACTGTTCTTGTCCGATCACGAACTGCTGGCGATCGATATAGTCGCCGTCGATGCCCAGCAGATCGTCGATGCCCGCGGCCTTGAATTCCGCCAGCCAGGTGCCGAGGCCACAGCCGACGTCAACGACGCAATGCGGTGCAACCAGCTCGATGACCAGCGGAACCGCGGCGCAGGGCGCTGGTGCGGGCGGCCGCGTCGTGATCGGCGAAAAACTGCTGGTTGTAAGGCGTCGTTGACATATTGGCCTCCCGCGACTCCTAGATGCATCGCGAAGCGGATCCGGTTGCGATTGTTGGGCTCACGTTCAACCGTCGCCCACCAGCGTCTCGAACTGGCTCTCATCGAGGATTTTCACGCCCAGCTCGCGGGCCTTGTCGAGCTTGCTGCCCGGCTTCTCACCGGCCACGACGTAGTCGGTTTTCTTCGAAACGCTCGAGGCCGCGCGGCCGCCGAGCCGCGTGATCAGCTCTTCGATTTCCTCGCGGCCATACTTGGCGAGCGTACCGGTGACGACGAACGTCTTGCCGGCCACGGCGGCCGAGCGGCGCCGCGGCGGCGTGGACGCCGTCATCTTCACGCCCACGCGCTTCAGGTCGTCGATCGTGCGGCGCCGCATGCTCGTCGGCGAAGAAAGCGTGCACGCTTTCGGCGATCACCGGGCCGATCTCCTGGATCGCGGACAATTCGGCAACGCTCGCCTTGGCCAGCTCGTCGACCGAATGGAAGTGCTCGGCCAGCACGGTGGCCACGCGCGCGCCGACGTGGCGGATCGACAAGGCGTTGAGCAGCCGGGCCAATCCGCGCGACTTGCTGGCCTCGATGGCCGCCACGAGGTTTTCCGAGCTTTTGCGGCCCATGCGTTCCAACTCGACCAGCCGCTCGACGTCGAGGCGATAGAGATCGGCATAGCCCTTCACCACGCCCGAGCTGGTTAGCTGGTCGACGAGCTTATCGCCCAGCCCTTCGACATCCATGGCGTTGCGGCTGGCGAAGTAGCGGATTCGCTCCTTGAGCTGCGCGGGGCACTTGGGATTGGGGCAGCGGATGTAGACGCCGCCGGCGTCGCGAACCAGCTTGGCATCGCACTCGGGGCAGTGCGTGGGAAACACGAACCGCCGCGGACGCCCCTCGCGCTTCGTCGTCTCGACGCGGACGATGTGCGGGATGACCTTGCCGGCCTTTTCGACGACCACCACGTCGCCCAGCCGTACGTCCTTGCGCTCGATCTCGTCGGCATTGTGCAGGCTCGCGCGCTTGACGATCGTGCCAGCCAACTCGACCGGCGCCAAATCGGCCACCGGCGTGACCGTGCCCATTTTGCCCACCTGCACCCGGATGTCGAGCAGCTTCGTCTGGGCTTCGTATTTTTCGAACTTGTAGGCGATCATCCAGCGCGGGCTCTTGGTCGTCGAGCCAAGCCGCTCGCGCTGTTGGAAATCGTTGACCTTGAGCACCAGGCCATCGACCTCGAAGTCCAATTCGTGCAGTCGCTCGATCAGCGATTCGCAGTGGGCCACGGCCGCCTCGAAGTCGTCGAAGCACTCGACGTGCGGCGTGGCCGGCAGGCCGTAGCGCCGCAGCTCGGCCAGGAACTGCATGTGATCGTGGGCCTTGAGTCCTTCGACGTGGCCCACGCCGTGGCAAAACAGCCGCAAGTGGCGCTCGGGCGGCCTCGCGCGGGTCGAGCAGGCGAATGGCACCCGAGGCGCAGTTGCGGGTGTTGGCGAACAGGTCCTGCCCGCGCTTGCGGCTGCTCTTCGTTGAGCTTCACCAGGTCGGAATTCCTGATGTACACCTCGCCGCGCACTTCCAGTGCGTGGGGCGGCTTGTCGGCCAGCCGCAAGGGGACGTCGGCCAGGGTGCGCATGTTGTGCGTGATGTCGTCGCCCGTGCGACCATCGCCGCGCGCGGCGGCCTGCACCAGCAGGCCGTCTTCATAGAGTACCGAGACGGCCACGCCGTCGATCTTCAGCTCGACGACCCAGGCCACCTTCTCGCCGGGCAGCAGCTTGGCGATCCGCTCGCCATATTTGCGCAGCTCGTCAAGGTTGTAGGTGTTCTCGATCGACAGCATCGGCACCCGGTGCGTGACGCTGACCAGACCCGATACCGGCTGGTCGCCGATCCGCTGCGTGGGGCTGTCGGGCGTCACCAGGTCCGGATGCGCGGCTTCGAGCTCCTTGAGCCGCTCCATCAGGCGATCGTATTGCAGATCGGTGATTTCCGGCGCCGACTCGACGTAGTATTTCCGATCGTGGTAGCGAATCTCCTCGCGCAGCTTTTCGATCTGGTGGGCTGCAGAAGTCGTCATCGCTCGTGCGTCGAACGGCCGCCAGGAGAGTGGGGGAATGGATTGCTTCGCCGTGCCGATTGCTGCAACGACCGTGCATCATCAGATCGCCGCCTCGCGAATGCAAGTGGGGCGCGACGGCCTCTGTGGGCATCAATCGCCGGGCCGGTCGCACTCGGCGGCCACGCGCACCGGCTGGCCGACCGAGCTGTTGGGCACCATGCACAGGAACTTCAGCGGCCGCGGGCCGGTATTCTTGAACTGGTGCGGCTCGCCGGGCGTGACGAACACGAAGTCGCCAGTCTTGAGCGGATGTTCGACGTCGCCTTCGAGCACCACCCCTTCGCCCTCCAGCACGAACACCTCGTGCTCGTAGGGGTGGCTGTGCTTGGGTGTGTAGCCGCCCGGGGCGACTTCGAACTGGCGCATGGCAAAGTTGGGCGCCCCCTGCTGGGCGTCGACCAGCCAGCGGACCTGGCAGCCGCTGGCCCCTTCCATCGTGACCGGCGCCTGGGTTACCTGCTCGTAATGATTGATTCGCATTGTCAGGGTTTCCTGCCTGGTTCTGGAAAAGGGACCGAAGGCAATGCGGATTGCCTTACGAGTCGAAATCGTCCGTCGTTTCGCCACCGCGTCGGCGCCGCTCGTCGCGCAGCGAGCGAAACCGGTCGAGCCACATGGCGCCGAACGTAGCCCCGCCCAGCGCCACCAACTCGACGGCCATGAACTGCATCCCGTGCCGGTCGAGAAAGGTCATCAGCGGATGAGGGCCGACCGCCGGGCCCACGCGCGGAGCGATCGCCCGGTAGCTCATGGCGCCATAGCTGCAGGCCGTGATCAGAAACGCCACGCCTACGACGAGCACGAGCAGGTAAAAGGGGTTGATCGGTTCCTTTTTCTTGGCCATCGGCACGGATCCGGCGGAGTTGTTTGGGCCGGCCGCGAATAGCCCCGAAAGCATCGGGCGGCTGCCCGCAGGAATTATAGCAGACTAAGCAATCGCGGTTGGCCACGAGCGGATCGCGGCAAAGCTCGCCGAAAATCTCGGATGGGATGCGACTGGCAATTGTTGCAGACGGCGCAAAAAAACCTCGAGGGACGACTCCCAGCGCCGCTTCGGTCTCCTCCAAGGAAACCTCACAGCCGTCGGCCTCGAGGCCGTTGCTCGCCAGCTCGGTTCCAAGCCGACGAACAACACGAGTCATGGTAGCGAAGCACCGCGCACCTTGCAAGCGTGCGCGGGCTTCTCAAGCGTTCCGCGCTGCGGAGTCTCGCGCAACGCCAACTCGTCGACCCACGTTCGAAATGCCTGGCCGCGCGCCACGAAGTCGACAAATTGATCCAGGCTCGCGCACGCCGGCGAGAGCAAGATCGTGTCGCCCGCGACTGAGCGCCGCCAACACCAGGCAAGCGCTTCTGGTAAGAATTCAACGGCCTGTAGATCGCATCGCGGCGCTGCTTCGCGCAGACACTGCGCCAGTGCGCCGCGCGCCGCGCCGAACAGCGCGACCCCAGCCGCGCGCTCGGCAACCACCGCACCCCAAGCGCGATAGTCCGATCCTTTTGTCTGTCCGCCGGCCAGCAACCAGACGCGGCGCCCGCCGTCGGTCAATGCTGACAAGGCCGCTAGCGAGGCCTCGGGCGTGGTCGCTTTCGAATCGTCGTAGAAGCGTCGGCCGCCGACTTCGCCCACCAGCTCGATGCGATGCGCCAATCCACGAAAGCCGGCCAGCGCGGCCCAAATCGCGGAAGGCTCGACGCCGGCCAGCAAGGCGGCGGCCGCGGCACACGCGGCGTTCTGGCGATTGTGCTCGCCGGGCACGCAAAGTGGCGGAAGCGTCGCCAGCGGCCACGAGCTGTGGATTCGCGACCCGATTTTTGATGCCGATGCGGCCGTCTCGGCGTCGTGCGGATTGAGGACCAGCAGGGTGCCGGCCGAGCGGCGGTCGACGATCCGCAGCTTGGCCTGGCGGTAAGCCTCGAAGCTGCCGTGCCAGTCGAGGTGATTGGCCGTGCAATTGGTGACGACCGCGACCGCGGGCCGCGGTGCGTCGTCGCTCAAGTGGGCCAACTGGAAGCTGCTCAGCTCCAACACGACCCAATCGGCCGCGGTCATGGCATCGAGTTCGCCCAGCAGCGAGCCGCCGATGTTGCCGCCCAGCCAGGCGCGCCGCCCGCCGGCTGCGAGCATCGCGGCCAGCATCGAAGCCGTCGTCGATTTGCCATTCGAGCCGGTGACGCCGATCACCCGCGCCGGACAAGCTCGCAAAAACAGCTCGATTTCGCCAGTGAGCAGGGCCCCGGACCGCCGGGCCAGTTCGACCATGGGGTGGTCGGGCCGGACGGCCGGGTTGACGACCACGACTTCCGCCGCGCGGAAATCATCGGGCTCGTGGCCGCCGAGCGCGAGGCGTTCGATCGGCAGATCGGCCAGTCGGTCGAGCGAACTGGCCAGTGCCGCCGCGCCCGCGGCATCGCTGATCGTCAGCCGCGCTCCGCGCTCGGCCAGGTAGCGCGCCGCGCCGAGGCCGCCGCCGTGGCGTCCGAGACCCATCAGCGTGACCCGCCGGCCGCGCCAATCGAAGGGCGCTCTGCGTCGTGCCGCGAAGCGTCGCGCTTGCAGCCGGTCAGCAACGAATGGGCGGTTTCCATGAGCCTCCGTGCTCCAAACCTGTAGCCGGGGTCTGCGACCCCGGAGTTGCCGCGAAGTCGCCGGCCTCAAAGAGACCGGCTACACGGACTCGAAAAGCGGCCACGGCCACCTCAATTCATCTCGGCCACCATCCGCGTGGCGGCGCGCATCGATAGCTCTCAGCGCCGCGCGCTCCTCGCACGCGCAGGTGGCGTGCTCGAGGTAATCGTGCAGCATGGGGACCGCCTGCAACGGTTTGCCCAATCGCAAGTAGACCAGTGCCAGGTCGCGGCGTTCTTGTGCCACGTGCGGCAACAGCGCGGTCAGCCGTTCTTGCACGTCCAAAACGGCCCGCCACTCGTTTTGCATGGCGTAGGCGGCTTTCAGGTTCCGCAGCACGCGGGCCACGATGTCGCGCGGGGCGGCGGGGCGAAAATCGTCGGTCGACACCGCCACCTGGTGGCCGCTGGACGCCAACACGCGGCAGCGGCAAGCCGCCAACGGCAGCACGTCACCGTTGGTGAACGGATCGACGAACAGCGTCCCGTCGATCGACGATCCGCCCACGACGAAATGGCCGGGCGTGTTGACGCCAAACATCTTCAAACCGGCCCGCGCGGCCACGGCCATGTAGAGGATGCCCAGCGAAATGGGAATGCCGGTGCGCCGCGCCAGTACGTCGTTCAAGTAGCTGTTGCGCGGTTCGTAGTAGGCTTCGCGGTTGCCGTGAAAGCCTTCGACCTCGTAGAGAAAACGGCTGATGAGCGTCAAACGGCCGGGCAGGTCGTGAGCCAATTGCCAACAGGGTTGATCGGTACAGGCGACTCCCAAGCGGTCGATCTCGAGCAGGCACTCCATGCGATCGAGCCCGGGGTAGGCGTCGGCCGCCAGTTCGAGCATCAATTGCACCAGGTCGACATCCTGTCTTCCGGCAAGCAGCCGACTGAATTGGGGATCGCCCGCGAACTGGCTCATGGAGGACCGAACGTTCTGGGGGTCGTGATGCATTTGGGGCGGGCTCGCTCGACTGCCGCCAGCGCGAGGCGCTGTCGGCGGCCGGTTGCCAGCGGTCGTGGCACTATGAAAATCTTAGGACCTGGGGATGCCGGGGGCAATTCGGTTTGGTCGATCGCCGGCGGCCAGCGTGCTGCTGGCACTCCCGGCAATGGGCGGCGGGAGTCGCTAAAGCGGTACGCCGGAATAAGTTTGGCAGCCGGACGTGGACAGCTCCGCCGGCGGCGTCGGCCTTTGTCGTTGGGGGCCAAGCCGCTATCATACACAGCCGGCCGCTGCGATACCCTTCGTGGCCGACGACGAGTCCGGGCAGTTGTGCGCCGGTGCTGCCGCTGGCGTCTTGGCTCGCCGAGCTGCGACCGAGCTGCGAGCCCGATTTTCACCGCCACCGCTAAGCCCCTGGCTGTACAGGCGCGCGTTCGAAGGCCGCTCGCGCCGACGCCTGACGAGCGCGACGGAACATCGCCGACACCTCTGAATCGAGCCACTACGAGCAACACCGACAAAGCACGCAACGACCATGAGTGAGTTTCGGACCGAACGCGATTCGATGGGCGAGGTGCGCGTGCCGGCGCGTGCCTATTACGGGGCCCAGACCCAGCGGGCCAAGGAGAACTTCCCCATCTCCGGCTGGCCGCTGGCACCGAACCTGATCCACGCGCTGGGACTGGTGAAATATGCCGCCGCGGTCGCGAATCGCGATCTCGGCAAGCTCACCGGCACGGGTAAGAACCCGCTCGGTCCGAAACAGGTCGACGCCCTGCTGGCCGCCGCCCGCGAAGTGGTCGAAGGCAAGCTCGACGGCGAATTCCCCATCGACGTCTTCCAGACCGGCTCGGGCACGTCGAGCAACATGAACGCCAACGAGGTGATCGCGAATCGGGCGATCGAGCTGCTGGGGGGCGACCGCTTCCGCGCGGAGAAGCCGATCCATCCCAACGATCACGTCAACATGGGCCAAAGCACCAACGACATGTTTCCCACGGCGATCCACGTCGCCGTGGCGGTGTCGATCGAACGGGAGTTGAAGCCGGCCCTGGAGCGGTTTCGCGCGGTGCTGGCCGACAAGGCCCAGGCGTGGAACGAGATCATCAAGATCGGCCGCACGCACCTGGCCGACGCCACGCCAATCCGCCTGGGCCAGGAGTTCAGCGGCTATGCCCGGCAGCTGGAGCTGTCGGTCGAGCGGGCCGCTCGGGCGGTGGCGGCGCTGGCTCGAACTGCCGGCCGGCGGCACGGCCGTGGGCACCGGCATCAATACTCACCCCGAGTTCGGCCGCCGCGTGGCCGAAGCGCTGGCGAGCGAAACGGGCATCGCTTTCGTCGAAGCAGCCAATCACTTCGAAGCCAACGCCAACCGCGACGGTCTGGTCGAGTGCAGCGGCCAACTGCGCATCGATCGCCGCGACGCTGTTCGGCGTGGCCAACAACATCCGCTGGCTGGGCAGCGGCCCGCGCTGCGGGTTTTACGAAATCAAGCTCCCCGATCGCCAGCCCGGCTCGTCGATCATGCCGGGCAAGGTCAACCCCGTGATGTGCGAGAGCATGATGCAGGTGGCGGCCCGCGTGATCGGCAACGACCAGACGGTGGCTTTTTCGGGGGCCACGGGGGGCAATTTCGAGCTGAACATCATGATGCCGGTGATGGGGCACACGCTGTTGGAAAGCTGCCGACTGTTGGCTTCGGTCGTCGAGGCCTTCGTCGATTTCTGCGCGCTGGAGATGGAAGCCAATCGCGAAGCCTGCGAGGCCGCGGTCGAAAAGAGCCTGGCCATGGTGACCAGTCTCAACCCGCACATCGGCTACGAGCGGGCCGCGGCCCTGGCCAAGGAAGCCTTCAAGACGGGCAAGACGATTCGCCAATTGTGCCGCGAGCAGCAGGTGCTGCCGGACAAGGTGCTCGACGAGGCGCTCGACCCGCGGCGAATGACCGAGCCGCACTAGCCGAGTCAACAGCAGGGGCGGCTTGCAGTGGGTCGGGAATCGCGGAATACGGAAAAACTAAGGACGGTGGTTCTCGTGGAACATGGAGGTTCACGATCATGTTTTTCGTCAATGGACAACTGGCGGCCGCGGTAGCCATTGCCGCGCTTCTGGTTAGCGTCGGGGCGGCGCGGGCAGCCGACAAGAAGCTCGTACCGTTTCCCGAGGACGAGCCGCGCGAAACCAAGCCGGCCGAACCGGGCAAGACGCGCTTGCCGCTGCCGAAGAAGTCGACCTTCGAGCCGCGCTTCAAAACGCCGGCGGTGCGCCGAGCGCAGCACCAGGAGCCGGCGGCCCGCGAGGCGGCAGCGCGCGATCCGGAGGAGTCGGCCGACCCTTCGTTGGGCGCCCCAAAACATCGTCAGGCCCGGCACTGGAGCCGATCCGTGCGGCCGACCCCAACGATTCGGAAGGCCAAGCGTTGCTCGACGAGGCCTTCGAGAAGAGCAAGGTTGCCAAAAAGGCCGACGAACTGACCGAGGTGATCGACCTGTGCCACCGCGGCATGAAGGCCCGGCTCACCGAGAGCTATACCGACTACGGGCGGCGGCTGCTGGCCTGGGCCTATAACCGCCGCGGCGAAGCCCTGGTGCAAGAGGGCAACGAGCGCGAGGCGCTGGCCGACTTCGAAGCCGCCGTCCAGAACAACCCTAGCTCCTGGCGGGCCGTCCACAACCGAGGCGTCAGCTACGCCTCGGCCGGTCGTGCGGCCGAAGCCATGACTGACTTCAACCGCACGATCGAACTGAACAAGAAATATCCCAATGCCTACTTCAATCGCGCCGAGTTGAAGTACGCCCAAGGCGATTTCGCCGGCGCGGCCCGCGACTACACGGCCGCCTCGGCGCTGAAACCGGGCGACCCTTCGGTCCTCAACAGCCGCGGCCATGCGTACTATCGCATGCAGCAGTTTGGCGATGCCCTGCGCGACTATTCGCTGGCACTGAAGGTCGATCCGCGTTTCGCGCCGGCCCTGGTGAATCGCGGCGACACCTTTTGCGACCTGGGGCGCTATGGCGAGGCGGCGGCCGACTATCGCGCAGCCATCAGCGCCGACCCCAAACTTGCTCGGGCCTACCAGGCCGCCGCCTGGTTGATGGCCACCTGTCCCGACGCGCATTACCGCAATGAAAAGCTGGCGGTCGACGCGGCGCTGAAGGCCGTCGATCTCGACCGCGGCAACGACTACCGCGCGCTGGAAACGCTGGCCGCCGCGCAAGCCAACGCCGGCCGCTTTGACGAAGCCCGCGAAACGCAGGAGAAGGCGATTGGCAAGGCCCCCCGCGGCGAGCTGGTGGCGGCCGAAAAACGGATGGCGCTTTATGGCCGCGAGCTGGCCTATCGCGAGCGCCCGCGCGTGGACTACACCAAGCCCGAGGAAATGTCCGAGAAGCCCGACAAGAACGTTCGCCAGGCCTCCGGCCAGCAGCCTGTTCCCGGACCCGGCCGCAGCCGCCCGGCACTGCGCGGGTGGAAGTAGATTTCTCGCGGCGCCGGTCACTCTCTCGTCCCGAAGCTCCAGCGGATCAGCTTCGTCTCGTCCTTGACCAGCACGCCGTCGGAAAAGACGACCGGGTGGGCCCAGGTCGGCGTGTCGGCCACTTTGTACTGGGCCAGCGGCTCGAACTCGCGCTCGCTGGCCTTGAAGGCGATCAGCTCGGCCCCCGTGGTCAAGGCCCATAGGACGTTGCCGGTTTCGACCAGCGAGGCATTGTCGCCCAAGCGACCGTCGCTGGTCCACAGCGTCTTGCCGGTCGTCAGGTTGACGGCAAACAGCTCGCCCTTGTGACGGTGCGAAAAGCCGAACAAGGACTCGCCATCGGCTACCGGCGAGCTCAAGTACAGCGAGACTTCCTTGTTCTCCCAGGTGGCGTCGGTCTCCCATTGGCCGTCGTTGCGCTCGATGCGATAACGGTCGATGCCCTTGTTATAGCCAGAGACGATCAGCGACCTCTCGTGTTCCAGCGGCGTGACGGCGTTCTGGTCGTACTCGGTTTGGAAGGGGATCTTCCACAGCAGCTTGCCGTCGTCGAACTTGACGCCCACGCAAGCTTTCTGCGATTGGGTCACCACCTGGCGCACGTCGTCGAGCGTGACGACGATCGGCGAAGCGTACGCCGGGCCATCGTCGGGCCAGCTCCAGAGGGTCTCGCCGGTCTTCGCGTCGAGCGCCATCAAGGCGCCCTTGTCGTGACCGCCGACGTGAACGATGCATCGCTCGGCCTCGATGAGCGGCGACATCGCCACGCCGTACAACGGCGACGTGGCGGGATATTGCTTGGAGAACTCTTTTTGCCAGAGTCGCTTGCCCGTTTCGGCATCGCGGCAGGTGAGGATGCCGCTGATGCCAAACGAGTAGACGCGGCCGGCGGCCACCGTGGGCGTCGACTTCGGGCCCTTGCCGTGCAACGCGGCCGCCGAATTGACCTGGTAGGGTGCCGGGTAATTTTCTCGCCAGAGCACGTTCCCGTCGGCGCTCACGCAGGTCAGCACTTCGTCTTCGCCGCGGCGCGTGAAGACGTAGATCTTTTCGTTGGCCACCACCGGCGAAGCATGGCCCAGCCCCACTTCGACTTGCCAACGCTTTTGGAGCTGCTTGGGCCAGACGGCCGGCGCCGTCACGCCCACCGCATGGCCATCGCGGTGCGGCCCGCGCCACTGCGGCCAATCTTCCATCGAGGAGGCGCCAGGCGCGGCCAGCAGCAGCCAACCGAGCAGGCTTGCTCCCCAGGCAGCAATCGGGCGCATGCGTGGCTCTCGCGGAAGTGAAAGAAGTTGAGTTAGGATGTTGAATTCCGACCCCGTCGCGCGAATGCATCGAGGGGGGTTCGCCGATTGTACACCCTCGCACCCCCTTTAGGGAAAGAAGTTGCAACAAGGGACGGGAGTTTTCCCCGCGGGGCAGCGTGTATCAACCTCCGGTAATGCGATTGCCTCCACGCGAGTGCTTGGTGGCCCGATATCAGCACTGGGTCGCAAAGGGCGGCCGCCGCTGCTGCTTCCCATTGCCATGGGATACCTCCTAGAATCGGCGGCGTCGCGCCCGCCCGCCGCAGCCTGGCGAAGCGGTGCGGGGACGTTCGCACTGCCATTTTTCATCCCTCGCCCGTGAGGACCGTTCGATGTGGGAGACGACCTGGAACGACATGCTGGCGCTGGATGTGCCGCTCTTGGAAAAGATGGTGCGGCCGCTGGTGGTGTATGCCTTTTTGCTGGTCGGCCTGCGGCTGGCCGGCAAGCGCGAACTGGCCCAGCTCAACTCGATGGACCTGATCGTGCTGTTGACGCTGTCGAACACCGTGCAGAACGCGATCATCGGTCCCGACAACTCGCTCACGGGCGGCCTGATCGGCGCCACTACGCTGTTGGCGGTCAACTGGTTCGCCGTCCGCTTCCTGTACCGTCATGAGAGGATCGACCGGCTTGTCGAGGGGCAGCCGACGACGCTCATCGAGCACGGCCGGGTGCGCGAAAATCACCTGAGCCACGAACTGATGACCCGGCAGGAGCTGGAAATCGCCGCGCACAAGCAAGGCTTCAGCTCGCTGGCGCAAGTCGACAAGGCGGTGCTCGAGCCGGGCGGAGTCGTGACGTTCGTCGGCAAGCAGCCGCCAGTGGCCGAAGAGCGCCACACGGCCCTGACCACACGGCTCGACAAGATCGCCAAGCAGCTCGAAGAGCTGGCCGCCGCCGTGGCGGCGCGGGGATGACAACTGAGCGGCGCTTCGTTCTTCCATGAACCGGCCGCGTTTAGCCGGCTGGCCGAAAGGTCAGTCCGAGGCCGGTTGTTTCAACCATTCCATGCCGGACGCTGGCAGGTCGAGAACGGCCGCGCCATCGATGGCGCCTACGCGAAAGTACTTCGAAGGTTGCAAAGCGGCTTTGCGGCGCGATCGAGGAACCATCCCTTCGCATCGGGTTGCGATGCCCGGGCTGGCCGTCAGTTCAGGATCTCGTCGATTCGCTGCAACGAGAGGGCGACGCGAGCTGCCGATTGGTCGCACTGCGAGAGCCGTTCTTTTTCCTGCAAGAGCACCGTGCGGGCTTCTTCGTGACGGCCGACGTAGTCGAGCGCGAATCCCAGGAAATACGAGATTCGAATGACCGGGATGATATCCTCTACGGTCTGGAACTGATCGAGATACGGGATTCCCGAGTTCAAAAGCAGCGGCCCGACGGTCCGCTCGAAGCGCCTGCGAAAGTTGTCCTCGTAGCGGCAGTTGAACGATTGCTGGGTCATCCAATCCGACTCGCCGAGATAGCAGTAAGGATGGGTCGTGATGCCAAGGTATTCGGGAAAGGTGGCGTCGAACAAAGGGTCGATCTTGGGCGATGTGGGCCACAGTGCCCCGTGATTCCGGTCGCCGTGCGTGTGGATCGACACCGACACGATGTGCACCACTTCGCTGGACGCCCATCGATGATAGACACAGCGCCGCGAGCGGTCCGAGGAAAACCCGCGCGGAAGGAGCGCCTCTCCAAATACTTCTCGCGCCAACGGATAGAATTGAGCCGCTTTCATCGCTCTTGGTAGATCTCCTCGGCGAGAACGCCATATCTCCTTATGATCTCAAGCTGGCGGCGGAGCGGGATGCGGGTCAGGAGGGGACAAGGGGGCAGAACGTTTCTTCAGAGAATAGTTCTGTCCTCCTGACCCGTTTTTTCCACGATTTTTCGAGAAGTCCAATCGCGCGCGCTAGCTGGCCGGCTGAAAGGTCAGGCCCAGATCGGGAACCTTCTCGAGGGCCGACTTCAACGCCTCGGAGACGAACAGTGCGAAGTGCCAACCCTTGACCCGAAACAAATGGTGGTCGCCCGTTCGTGTCGGATCGACGAAGAGCTGCCACATCACATGGATCTCGCCCAGACGATCCGGGCGATTATCCTCCTCAGTCCAGCGCGTGAAGTCTGAGCGTCCTTCGTCCAAACAATCGAGCAATGCGATGACATTCAAAATAGAAAACGTTCGCTTGGCATTGGGGACCGTCACCGGAATTGGTTGCACGTCATTTGGGGCAATCGCTTCGATCACTTCCCACGCGTCGCTGGAAACGACCGGCATGTCGAATGCGCCAAGGCTGAACGCAGTTTCCCGCCCTGGTTGTCCAACGGGGACGACAACCGGCTGTGGTCCCCGGTAGACCTGACCACTGCGGAAGTCGCGCGCGTCAAGCTCGCGACCCGTGACGTCGCGAGGCTCGTCTAGGAACCACATATCAGGGACGCCACCGCAGTCCGCATGGATCTCATAGAAGCGTCGAGCAGAGCATTCTTTCATGTTGTCTCGTCCTACTGGACGCTCTTGCGCAACAACCGATTGAGCTTAGATCCTGCCGTTCTTGCTTCGACAGCAATCGATCTCAGTTCTGCCACGAGAGATTGCTTATAGTTAGCTCCGGCTTTTCCTTCCGTCGCGGATTGGAGGCGGTTGAAGATTTCCTTGTGGCATTCCTCAGGATGCGGGCCAAAATGCCCAGGAATGCTCACGATATTTTCGGCATCTTCCAAAGTCATACCCGCTCTTTTGAAAATCTTCTCGAACCGCGGAGTCCACGGCCCACTGCGCAGCGCCGAAACCCAGTTTCTGCTTGTCGCAAGATGATGGTCCGGCCCGAGTGCGACCGCGTCTTTGATGATTTGTGCAGCTTCATCGTCGGTCTTTGCGCGAGATGCTTTGGCTAACAGCGCGCTTCGCTCCTTCGAGGTCAATCGATCGAACTCGCGAGCCACGCGTTTCGGAATGCGTATTTTACGCTTGCCAACAGTGACCACAATTGCCACGATCGGCAAATGGCCGATGTATGGAAGTATGGACCACAAGTGGCTCCATTTTAGCCCTTGATCGACGACGTCGCCGAGCGTCACCACCAGGTCACCTGTCGGCGTCAGCGTGGCGACCGAGCCTACATACATTTCAGCCAGAACGCGAGCGCGTACAGCCATTCCGCCAGGGCGATGGCAAACCGCTCCAGCTCCTGCTCGACGCGGCGCATCACCGCCAGGTGCAGCTTCCAGAGCACGTTCAAGTACAAGAGCCAGAATTCCATCGGCTTCATCCCTGAGCGATTGGCACGCGGTCGGCAGTCGCTTCAGCGGCCGAGGATGGCCCGCATCTGGTTGCGCATGTGCCAGTTGTATTCCTCCACCGCGGCATCGGCGATTTGCTCGCTGACGCGCGAAATGGCTTGCGCCGCCTTCTCCAGTTCTTCGGCCTCGCCCGGGCGTTCATCGTCCGTGGGTTGTCGATCGGTCATGACTTCGTACTCCTTATGCGTGACTGGCCAACGATCTCCCCTCTCCCCTCGCGGGAGAGGGACCGCTCGTCGGCTCGTGCCGACGAGCAGGGTGAGGGGCAACCCTGCGCACCGTCGTCGCGCCAACTCACACGCTGCGACCCCTCGTCACGCTCCAACCCCCCTCACCCGGCGTCGCTTCGCTCCGCCACCCTCTCCCGCAAGGGGCGAGGGTGAAAAAAAAGAGCCTGCGGCTGGACGCGCATGAAAAAATGCGTATCCGGCTACAGGCTCTCGGGGATACCGGAGCGTCGTTCGCCCGACTCTTTGAGATACCCACGCGAACGCCGCCAGCTCAATCAAAACCGGCCAGCCGCTCGGCGCGGAATCGAGTCCGCATGTCTGACGTCGAAGCTTAGCGAACCGACCGGCGCTTGTCAGCCCGCAGTTTTCGGCCACCCCTGCGGCGAATCGCGTCGACACCGATCGACTACACGCTGGCAGAAATGGAACTTGACAGAAGCTTCTATTCGCAGGCGACCGATCGAGACGCGGTTGTGTCGCACGCCTGCCTCGTCGGGGCAACAAAAAAACTCCGCTGCGCGTCCATCCGCGCCGCGGAGTCTTTGATCCATTCAAGCGTCGACTTGCTCGACCGGCCTTACTTGGCGCCGATCAACTGCTTCTTCTTTTCGGCGATGATCTCTTCCTGGATGTTCGACGGCACGCGGCGGTACCTGGCGAACTCCATGGTGAATGTGCCCTGGCCCTGGGTCATGCTGCGCAGGTCGGTCGAGTAGCCGAAGGTTTCGGCCAGGGGGACTTCGCCTTCGATCGTGGCGAACTCGCCCTTGACCTCCGTGGCCACGATCAGGCCGCGGCGGCTCGTCAGCTCGCCGGCCACGGGGCCCTGGTATTGCGTGGGCACTTCGATCTCGACTTTCATCACCGGCTCCAACAGCACCGGCTTGGTCTTCAGGAACGTCTCGCGGAAGCAATTGCGGGCGCAAACCTGGAACGCCATGTCCGAGCTGTCGACCTCATGATACGAGCCGTCTTCCAGAATCGCCTTGACGCCCACGATCGGAAACTCGGCCACGGGGCCCTTGGCGATCGAATCGCGAAAGCCCTTTTCGACCGAGGGGATGTACTCCTTGGGAATCCGCCCGCCGACGACCGTCTCCTCGAACTGGAACACGTCGGGGCAATCCTCGGGCAGGCATTCGAGCTTGCCGACGATGTGGGCGTACTGGCCCGAGCCGCCGGTCTGCTTCTTGTGCTTGTAGTTGAACTCGGCGGTCTTGGTGGGCGCCTCGCGGTAGCTGACCTTCGGCGCGCCAACCTCCACTTCGACGCCATACTCGCGGCGAATCCGCTCGACGTAAATTTCGAGATGCAGCTCGCCCATGCCGGCGATCACGGTTTCGGAGGTTTCTTCGTCGGTCATCACGCGGAAGGTGGGATCTTCGCGGCGGAAGCGGTGCAAGGCCTTGCCCATCTTGTCGGCGCCCTCGCGCGACAGCGGGTTGATGGCCATCTTGATGACCGGCTCGGCGATGAACATGCTCTCCAACGTGCAGTACTTGCGCTGGGAGGAGAAGGTGTCGCCGCTGGCGCAGTCGATGCCCAGCACGGCCACGATATCGCCCGGGCCGGCCGAGTCGATTTCCTCGCGCTTGTCGGCGTGCATCTTGACGATGCGGCTGAAGCGTTGCTTCTGATCGGTGCGCTGGTTGTAGTGCATGTCGCCTTTTTTGATCGTGCCCTGGTAAATGCGCATGAACGTCAACTGGCCGAACGAGTCCTCGACCAGTTTGAAAGCCATGCCCACGAAGGGCTTCGCCGGATCGGGCTCGAGCGCGAACGTCTGCGTCGGATCGTCATATTGCTTAGCCTGCACCGCACGATCCAAGGGCGAGGGGAGGTAGCGGACGATGGCGTCAAGCAGCAACTGCACGCCCTTGTTGCGGTAGGCCGTGCCCATGTAGACCGGCGTCAGGTCCTGCGTCTGCACGGCTTCGCGAATAATCTTGTGGATCAATTCCTCGCTGACCGGCTCTTCGGACAACAGCAATTCCATCAGCTCGTCGGAGTACATCGACAAGCCTTCGAGCATGTGTTGCCGGGCCTTGGTTGTGGCGTCGGCCAGCTCGGCGGGGATTTCCTCGGTGCGGACGTCTTCGCCGTTGGCGCCGTCGAAATAGTTGGCCTTCATCGTCACCAGGTCGACGACGCCCTGGAAATTGTCTTCCTTGCCGATCGGCCATTGCATGAGCACCGCGTCGCAGCCCATCTTTTCGCGAACCTGGGCCACGACCTTCTCGGCGTTGGCGCCGATGCGGTCCATCTTGTTGATGAAGGCCAGCCGCGGCACGTGATAGCGCTTCATCTGGCGATCGACGGTGAGCGACTGCGACTGCACGCCGCCCACGCCGCACAGCACGAGGACCGCGCCGTCGAGCACCCGCAGGCTGCGCTCGACTTCGACGGTGAAGTCGACGTGGCCGGGGGTGTCGATGAGGTTGATCGTGTGGTCTTCCCAGTCGACCGTGGTGGCGGCGCTGGTGATCGTGATGCCGCGCTCGCGCTCGAGATCCATGTAGTCCATCGTGGCGCCATCACCGCCGCCTTTGACTTCGTTGATGCGGTGGATGCGCCCGGCGTAGAATAGAATCCGCTCGCTCAGGGTCGTCTTGCCCGAGTCGATGTGGGCGGAAATGCCGATGTTTCGGAATCTGGACAGGTCCATGGGAACCTCGATCTCTCGTCTGTCTCTGATCTGTGTAGCGGTAGTGTGTGGGGCTTGCGCGGGTGGGGCGACAACAGCACGCCCGCCGCGCCTATTAACCAAGGGAACAAATCGCTTCGGCCAGGCCGCCAGACCGCCGAAACGCCGCCGGGAGATGGCATCTGCTGGGGTAACTAATCCTCTATCTTACGCAGCGTCGGCCCGGCGGCAAAGGTCAAAACACGGCTATCGCTTGGCGCCGCCGATTGTTAGGAACCGATTACGGCGCTTCGCAGCAGTTCAGAATCGACCGTTTCGCCCCCCGTTCATCAGTCGCACCGGCCAGATGATCCGCTGGGTTTGACTTATCTCATTGCCGTACTTAGCCTTTGCCGACATGACGACGCCCCCCAAGGATACCCCCGAAAAATCCACCCCCAGCGACACACGCCGCGATTGGCCAGCCGCCGCCGAGCCGCCCGAACGACACGCTATCACCGCCGCTCTGTTGTCCAAACATCCTTGGCTGGGCTACATCCTGCCGCTGGCCGTCTACATGCTTGCCGGCAGCTTCGAGCCGACCGCCGACAAACCGTTCGAGCTGGCCGGGCTGACGATTCCCTATTCGGCATACCCGCTGGTCTACTCGATCAAGCTGGCGCTCACGGCCGTGGCCGTCGCGCTGATCTGGCCGACCTACCGCCAGTTTCCGCTGCGCGTCTCGTGGCTGGCGCCGGTCCTCGGAGCCGTCGGCATCGTCGTGTGGGTCGGCATCGCGAGGCTGGGGCTCGAAGACACGCTTCTTACGCCGCTGGGGCTGGGCGGGTTCATCGGCACCGGCCAGCGCAGCGCTTTCAACCCGCTGGACCAATGGCCCGAGCAGCCGGCGCTGGCGTATGCCTTCTTGGCCGTGCGGTTGTTCGGGCTGGTGTTGCTCGTGCCGCTGGTCGAGGAGTTCTTTCTGCGCGGTTTTGCCATGCGGTTCGTCGTGGCAGCCGAGTGGTGGAAAGTGCCTTTTGGCACCTATTCGCCCGCGGCGGCGGCGGTTGGCGTGCTGCTACCCGTGCTGACGCATCCAGCCGAAGCCTTTTCGGCCCTGGCCTGGTTCGGCCTGGTGACCTGGCTGTGCTTCCGCACCAAAAACATCTGGGATTGCGTCGTGGCCCACCTGGTGACGAACCTGCTGTTGGGCATCTATGTCCTAGCCACGGGCGAATGGCGGTTCATGTGAGCCATTGCGTGGGCGGGTGCCCGCGGCAGCGCTACACTAACCCGACGCGCAAGCGAGGGCGGATTCCAACGGAACGCTTGGGCTGAACGAAGACGAGGACGTTATCGCAGCGCACCCTCGCTTGCGCGTCGGATTAGTGTGGGATGACCTCGGTGTAACTGAGGCTGGGGATTTGGCAATGCGTATTGGGACTGCTTCCGGGGCTCACAGACCCCGGCTAGAGTAATGGCTGCAACACACGTTTCATGAGCGCTGCGATTCGACCACTGGCCGACGACGACATCGCGGCCGCCGCGGCGGTGATTGGCGCGGCCTTCGAGCGGCCGGTTGACTTCCAGCCGATGCTCCGGCTGCACCGGCTGATCGAGCCCGAAGGCTTTTGGGTGGCCGACGATGCCGGGCAGATCGTGGGCACGGTCGGTGCCGTCGACTACGGCCGACTGGCGTACATCGCCCTGATGACGGTCGAGCCGGGCCGGCAAAGCCAAGGGCTGGGGCGGCGGCTGATGGAGCATGCACTGGCGTGGCTCGGCCAGCGCGGCTGCCACGTGGTGCTACTCGACGCCACCGAGAAAGGGGCTCGGTTGTACCAGACGATGGGCTTTGTCGACGACGCCTTCGCCTACGAGTTCGTTCGCGAACAAGTCGCTAGCCCTCCGACCGCCAACGGTCATCGTATCGAACGGGCCATGTTGGGCGACCTGCCGACGATCGTGGCCTTCGACGCTCCACGGTTCGGCGCCGGCCGCCAGAAGCTGTTCGCCGCCTTGTGGCCGACGCTGGGCGAACGGGCCCTGGTGCGCGCACGACGCCAGCGGCCAACTGGCCGGGTACCTGTTGGCCCGCGATTCGGTGCTCGGCCCCTGGGCGGCCGGCAGCAGCGAGGCCGCCGAAGATCTGCTGGTGGCGGCGCTCGGGCTACCGCATCGTCAGCAGCCAGTGGTCATGCTGCCCCGTTCGAACGCCCGGGCGATCGAGCTGCTCTCGCGCCACGGCTTCGTCGAGCGCCGCCGGTTGCGTCACATGCGCCAAGGAGGCGAAGGCCAGCCGGGCATGCCTACGGACCTTTTTGGCCAGGCCAGCTTCGGGCACGGGTGACGCGACTCGGATCGGTATCTGTCGAAAGCGGCCGGATGGATATACTGGTCCGCGCATGTCGACTCCCTACGAGCCACCGCCTGAGTATGAAGCCCCGCGGCGACGGTCCATCTGGCCGCTGGTGCTGTTGGGTTGCGCCGGCACGTTCGTTGTGGTGATCGCCGCTTGCGCCGGATTTCTCTACTTCGGATACCGGCAGGTGGCCGGCGGAGGCGAAGTGGCGCGCGAGGTCGATCGCTTCTTTGAAGACATCGACGCCGGGCGAGCTGCCGAGTTTTATCGAAGCGCAACGTCGGCCGAGTTCAAACGCGCCACGAGCGAAAAGCAGTTCCTCGAGATCGCAACGGCCACCCGCGAGCGCCTGGGCAAGCTGCAATCGAAAACAGCGACGGGGTTCAACGTCCGCAGCCAAAATCTGACCACAACCGTCGAAGCGGCGTACGACTGCCATTTCGAGCGTGGAAGGGCGAGTGTGAACGTGCGATTTCAACACGAAGGCGATCGCTGGCTGCTGCAGCACTTTCGCGTCGATTCCCCCAGGCTGACGAAAGCGGCCGCCCGCGAGGAATGAGCCCTTCGCAGCCAAGATTTCTGCGTCGGACGCGAAGCTGCGCCCCCGCTTGGCAACGCCGCGAATTTCTGGTCCGGGCGAGTTTTATCCGGGCGGGGACTCGGGAGGTAGCCGACGGCGGCCCTCAGCGGTCGAACAGCTTCTTGAAGGCCCGCTTGGTGGTTTCGCGGCCGGCGCGGCCGATCGAAGTGGTCAGTGGGATGCGCTTCGGGCAGACGGCCACGCAGTTCTGGGCGTTGCCGCAAACTTGAATGCCGCCCGGCGCCATCAGGGCGTCGAGCCGCTCGCCGGCATTGAGCGCGCCGGTCGGGTTCGAATCGTAGTAGATCACCTGGCTGATCGCGTGCGCGCCGACGAAGTTGACGTCGTACGCCGCGTTCTCGCGGGCCGCGAAATGCTCGGGCGATTCGTGCGCGCCCTTGGCCACTTCGAGGTGCGCGTACTGCGGACAGGCATCGAGGCAGCAGCCGCAGCTCATGCACTCGCTCAAGGGATAGGCCTGCTCCTGCTGCTCCTGCGATTGGCGCGGGCCAGGACCCATGGCGTAGTAGCCGTCGACCGGAATCCAGGCGTGCAGCTTTTCCAAGGCCCGGAACAGCCGGCGGCGGTTGACGCACAAATCGCGGATCACCGGAAACTTACTCATCGGCTGCAGCTCGATCTCTTCGGGCCGCTCGGCCAGCAGCTTGTCGACCAGGGCCGAACAGGCCTGGCGGACGCGGCCGTTGATGATCATCGTGCAACTGCCGCACACCTCTTCCAGGCAGTTGGCGTCGTAAGCGACCGGGGTCACCGGCTCGCCGTCGATTGTGCGGGCATGGGCCGCGATCCGCTGCAACACGCTGATTACGTTCATGTCGGGCTCGTGCTCGACGCTGTGGCGCTCCCAATAGCTGGGCTCGCCCGGCGCGTCCTGCCGCAGCACGCGGACCTCGAACGTGCGGTGGCCGTGGGCGTGTTCGTGCGAGTGTCCGTCGTGTGAATCGCTCATCGTGGGCTGGCTTGCGTGTTGCAAATGAGAACAGGAATCAATGAACAGGAACCCATGAAACTGGCGAAGCGTCAGTGCACGGCCGCCGGCTTGGTCGCGGCACTCTTGGCCGCCGGGTCGCCGTTGCCCTCGACGGGCCGACCGGCGGCGCGGGCTGCTTGCCGCGCTTTCCAGACTTCTTCGATCGCTTCGGCGCCGACCAGGCCGTACAGCCGGGGCCGCGGCGGAATCAGCGACGTGTCGACCTCTTCGTACGTCAACTTCGGCTCGCCGGCCGAATACGTGGCGATCGTGGTCTTGAGCCACCTGGCCGTGTTGGCCTCGAAGCGGTCGCACCAGGCCTCGGCCTGGTGACGCAGCTCGGCCGGATCGGTGGCCTCGAGCCCGGGCATGGCGAACTCAGGCTTGTAGTGCGCACCGCGGCACTCGTCGCGCTGCAAGGCGCCCTTGACGATCGCCTTGGCCAACGGGAACATGTCCAACAGCGACCTGGTGAACACCACGTTCTGATTGGTCCAGTGGCCGGTGTCGGAAAGCGACGGCGCTCGGCCCGCGTGGCCAGCTCGGAAACCGCGTCGTAAGCCTTGCGCAGCGCGTCGTTGTGGCGCACGACGGTGGCGGCCTTGGTCATCACGTCGCCGAGTTCCTGGTGCAGCAGGTAGGGGTTCTCGCCGCCCGAGGGTCGATTGAGCAGCCGGTCGTGCAGCGGCCTGCGCCGCTCGACGGCCTTTCGGAACAAGGCGGGCGGCTGTTCGGCGGCCTTCTTTTTGCCGCCTTGATCAGGTTGGCGAGGCTCGGGGCCGACCAGCAATCCGCTGAAGATGCAACTCAATAGCGAGTTGGCGCCCAGCCGGTTGGCGCCGTGGTACTGGTAGTCGCACTCGCCGATGGCGTAGAGGCCGGGGATGTTGGTCTGCTGGTTGCGTGGCGAGCCGACGACCAGGCCGCCTGCGGCGCTTTTTTCGTAGTCGACCCACAGCCCGCCCATCGAGTAGTGGACGGCGGGGAAGATCTTCATCGGCACGTCGCGCGGGTCGACGCCCTGGAACTTTTCGTAAATCTCGAGGATGCCGCCGAGCTTCAGGTCGAGCGTGTGCCGCGGGATGTGCGTCAAGTCGAGATAGACGCACAGCCGGTCGCGCTCGACGCTCAAACCTTCGTGCGTGCAGACGTCGAAGATTTCGCGCGTGGCGATGTCGCGCGGCACCAGGTTGCCGTATTTCGGATAGCGCTCTTCGAGGAAGTAGTACCGCTCGGCCTCGGGAATCGATTTGGGCGGCCGCGGGTCTTGCGGCTTGCGCGGCACCCACACGCGGCCCCCTTCGCCGCGGGCACTTTCGCTCATCAGCCGCAGCTTGTCGGCGCCGGGAATGGCCGTGGGATGGACCTGGATGAACTCGGCGTTGGCGTACTTGGCGCCGGCCTGGTAGGTGCGGCTGGCCGCGCTGCCGGTGCAGACCATCGACATGGTCGAGCGGCCGTAGATCAGGCCCAAGCCGCCCGAGGCGACGACCACCGCGTCGGCCGGGAAAGCGCGGATTTCCATCGTCACCAGGTCCTGCCCTACCACACCACGGCAGACGCCCTCGTCGTCGAGCACCGGGCCGAGATAGTCCCACGTTTCGTGGAGCTTCACCTTGCCCTCGACGCTCCAGCGGCGCACCTGCTCGTCGAGCGCGTAAAGCAACTGCTGGCCGGTGGTGGCGCCGGCGAAAGCCGTACGCATGAACAGCGTGCCGCCGAAGCGGCGCTGGTCGCGAAAGCCCTCGGGCGTGCGGTTGAAGGGCACCCCGAGGCGGTCCATCAGGTCGATGATCTTCGGCGCCCAGTGGGTCATTTCCTTGACCGGCGGCTGGTGCTGCAAGAAGTCGCCGCCGTAGACCGTGTCGTCGAAGTGCAGGCATTCGCTGTCGCCTTGCTGGCGGGTGACCTCGTTGACGGCGTTGATACCCCCCTGGGCACAGACGCTGTGCGAGCGCTTGACCGGCGTGAGGCTCATCAGGTCGACGTCGACGCCCAGCTCGGCCAGCTTCATCGCCGCCGACAGGCCGGCCAGCCCGCCGCCCACGATCATTACCCGCGGATTTGCCATGACGTGTCTCGTAGTTCGAAGCGAATGCGTTAGTTGACTGCGTTAGGAGGAGGGCTGGCTGGCCGCCACCGGTTTTTCGGCGGGCTGCTCCTGGATCTCGAGAATGGCACGCTTCTGGGCGGCCATCGCGTCTTCGACCTCACGGGCCTGCGGCACATTGACTTCCCACATGCCCACGAGCGCGCTCAGGCCGACCGTGGCCAGCCCCAACCCCACCACGACGCTGACCCAACCGGCGCGCCGCTGAGCCCGGGCGCTGGTCCACAGCCCCCAGGTGATGCCTTGCGTCCACAATCCGTTGGCAAAGTGATACACCACCGACAGCATGCCAATGGTGTAAACGATCTTGACCCACAAGGGCGCCAGCGCGATCGACGCGCTGCTGGCGGCGTGTTCGGCGTCGAACTGGCCGCCGAAGCCCTCGAAGTTTCGCAACGGGGCGCCGAGCGTGTGGTGTAGCTGAACGACGTGGAACAGGATGAAAAGGAAGGCGATGATGCCGGTGGCGCGCTGCATCGTGTAACGGACGTTGCTGGCGTAAGCGTACGACCCGGCGTTGGGAACCGCCCCGGCAATGATCAGCCAGCCGACCAGGGCGTGGAACAGGATTGGAATGAAGATGAACGTCCACTCGACGAAGGGCAGCGCCACGCCCAGTGAATGGATGCGATCGACCTGCTCTTGAAACGTCATCGGGCCGTTGACGACCGAGGCGTTGGTCAGCAAATGCACGACCAGGTAAGCCCCAACGGGAATCAAGCCCGAGAGCGAAAACAGCCGGTAGATCAGAAATTGATGCCGGACGAGAAAGGAGGGTTCGGACGCGGCCGAAGGGACTTCAGCGGACGAGCTTTCCACGAGAGCCTTTCTAAAGCGTGCGCGCCGGGGTGAGCGTCGACAGAGGGCCGACAGCGGCGGTTGCGAGGGCTTGCCAGCCCGTAGTATAGGGTGAGTGGGGCGGCTGACAAGCGGCATTCGCGTGGCGGATTGACCGCACGAACGCGGCCTCATTCTTCCGCCTGGCAGCGGCCTTGCGGCGCTCGGAGGCCGGCTTGTGCGCAGCCGCGCCGCTAGGGGCTTTGGCCGTGCGACGTACCCGGGCGGCGCCGATCGCGGCACGGTTGCGCATCCTCATTTCCCATCAATCTCTGCCTATTTGGCAGGAAAAGCCGGCTGATCTGCCTCGCTCATCTTCCGCAGATTATCTTTCTTGAAATCTCGAATTATTATATAAGTTGGCCGCCCAAAAGAGTTTAATTCGAGCGACTTTGGCTTGCCTCGTCGTGTGAGCGAAAATGGTACTTCACTTGCAATTGTAGGCCGGCGGAGATCGCCAGACGACGCACGTGGTGCGCAAACGTCGAGATGCCAATGCGAATGCTCTTCCCTTCACTGTTGATCACCGACGACGACCGCGACTTTCGCGAGACGTTGCGGGGCGTGTTCGAGCCGCGGTTCCGCACGCTCGTAGCCGGCGACGGCGAAGAGGCGCTCGACATCGTTCGCCGCGAGGAAGTCCACCTGCTGTTGCTCGACATGCACATGCCGAAGCTCACCGGGCTGGAAACGCTGAAGCGCGTCAAGCTCTTCAAATCGCGACTGCCCTGCATCCTGCTCTCCGGCGCACTCGACGACGTGCTGATTCGCCAGGCCGAGCTGGCCGAGGCGTTTTCGGTGCTCCCAAAACCGATTTCCCGCCAGCAAATCACCAGCACGGTCGAAGCGGCGCTGCGGCGAATTTACAATTGGGACCCGGTCGAGTCGCCGAACGATGGGCCACCAAAGCGCTTGTAGCCGCGGCGACCAACTAGCGCAGCACCCCCCAGGCCCATCTCGGGCAGTCGAACTGCCGGTTTCACGTGCCAGCTACTCCGCCGTGGGAACCGCGCCGCACGGGAGCTTCACGTTGGCAGGACCGAAAAAGTCCAGAAACCGGCTGTTTTTCCTTGTCGCGGACGGGCCGCAATGGCATAATCAGGTCGTAGCAAGTCGCCCACTCTGCCACGGCAAACGGAATCCGGCTGCCAACAACCAATCCTCGCTGGGGAGTGGTCGTCGGCCTGCCGAGTTGGGTCGAACGCATGAACGCGAATCGTTTCACAATCATCTGCGCCGTGCTGAGCGCGGCCGCGCTGAGCGTGGCGGCTCGCGCGGACGACTTCGACGATCTGCTCGCAAGCGATCCGAGCGCGAAGAGCGTCGATACGTCGCCGACCGCGCAAGATCCGTTTCCGACCTTCGACGATCTGGGCCTCGAACCGCCGGCAGGCATCCGCTTCGGCGACCGGGTCGAGACGACGTTACCCGCGGCCGCGCGTGACGATGCCGATCAGCCTGCGGCGAACCAACGCCAACCGGATCAAGTTGCCGAAGAATCGGCGCCGCTGGGGATCGGCCTCGTGCCCGAGCCGTCGGCCGTGGCGCTGGCAGCGTTGGCGCTGCTCTATTTTCTCGTGTTTGGTCGCCGCCGGACGGTGATTTAACCGTCCTCGCCGGGATTCTGTAGCCCGGGGGTCGTGACACCCCGGGGCTCGCCGCCAGTTTGCAGGTCTCAACAGAGACGGGCTGCTGTACAAGCGGTCCTGGCGAACAGCCAAGATCGCATCGCGGTGCCGCGATGCCAGGCCGGCTTGAGAGGCGGCTTGCTCAAGAGTCGTTCGAGCGGCCTCGAGCGGCGCTGTCGTTTTCCGAGCCGCCCGACTTCAACCGACGACGGGCACGGACTTTGCTAAGTTGAGGCGACACCTTCAAAATCAGGCGAGCGGAGGCGCCAAATCGCTTAAATGTGCGACGGCGGCTGCCTTGTTCGTGGGCAGCCGGCTCGCTTGCGCTTTGACTTGAGTTACCCATCACGCCGAGCCAAGGCCATGAAGACCGAGACCTACGAGACCGATGGCTTTTATGACGAGATGTTCGAAAGCGACGGCCGCCCGCGTCCCGGGGCCGAAGTGGTGGCCCGCCGGTTGGCTTCGCTCTCCGAGGGCGAGCTCGAGCGGCGGCAGAAAGCGGCCGACCTGGCGCTGCTCAACATGGGCATCACCTTCAACGTGTACGGTCACGAGGCCGGCACCGAAAAAGTCTGGCCCTTCGACATCGTGCCCCGCATCCTGCCGGCCCGCGAGTGGGACCGCATCGAACGGGGACTCAAGCAGCGCATCCGAGCGCTCAACCTGTTCATCGACGACGTCTACAACCAGCGGAAGATCATCAACGACGGCGTCGTGCCCGAGTGGCTGATCTCCTCGGGCAAATGCCTGCTGGAGCGGTGCAGCGGTCTGAAGCCGCCGCACGGCATCTGGTGCCACATCACGGGCACCGACCTGGTGCGTAACAGCGACGGCGAGTTTTACGTGCTGGAAGACAATCTGCGCTGCCCGTCGGGCGTGTCGTACGTGTTGGAAAACCGCGAAGTGATGAAGCGGACGTTTCCGCGGGTGTTCGACGGGCTGAGCGTGCTGCCGGTCGAGGATTACCCGGAGCAACTGCTGAAGATGTTGCAGTACATTGCGCCGCCGGAGGTCGAGGAGCCGAACGTGGTGGTGCTGACGCCGGGGATTTACAACTCGGCCTACTTCGAACATTGTTTTCTGGCCCAGCAGATGGGGGTCGAGCTGGTGCAGGGCTCTGACCTGATCGTGGCCGATGGCCACGTCCTGATGCGCACCACGCAGGGGTTCGAGCGGGTCGACGTGATCTACCGGCGGATCGACGACGACTTTCTCGATCCGTCGGTGTTCCGCGAGGATTCGACGCTGGGCGTGCCGGGATTGATGGACGTCTATCGGGCCGGCCGCGTGGCGCTGGCCAATGCGCCGGGCACGGGCATCGCCGACGACAAGGCGGTTTATGCTTACGTGCCCCAGATGATCCAGTATTACCTGGGCGAAGACATGATCCTGCCCAACGTGCCGACGTACGTTTGCGGCGACCCGTCCCAGTGCGAGCACGTGCTGGTGAATATCCACAAGCTGGTCATCAAGCCGACGAACGAATCGGGCGGCTACGGCATCCTGCTGGGGCCCAAGGCTTCGACGGCCGAGCACGAGCAATACCGCGAGCTGATCCGGGCCAACCCGCGCAACTACGTCGCCCAGCCGATGCTGTCCTTGTCGCGCGTGCCGACGGTGGTCCACGACCAGCTCGAAGGGCGGCACGTCGACCTGCGGCCGTACATCATCTTCGGCCAGGACATTTACGTACTGCCCGGCGGTCTGACGCGGGTGGCTCTGAAAAAAGGCTCGCTGGTGGTAAACTCATCGCAAGGAGGCGGCAGCAAAGACACGTGGGTGGTAAAGAACGGGCTGCTCAACTAACGCGGCCGCCCAGGCTCGGCCGGGGCCGGAGACCGCTCGCGGGGCGGCGCCGGCAAGCCGGACAGGCACCGCCGGCCCGGCGGAGATTCGACGAAACATGCTCAGCCGAGTGGCGGATTCTGTTTTCTGGATGAGCCGCTATATCGAACGCGCCGAGAACGTCGCGCGGTTCATCGACGTCAATATGCACCTGGCGATGGACTTGGGCGGCGAAATCGTGCGGCCGGCCGACCAATGGGCCCCGCTGGTCGTCACCACCGGCGATAACGAGCTGTTCCTCGAGCTGTACGGCGAACCCAACCAGCACAACACGATCGATTTTCTGACGTTCGACGAGCGCAACCCCAACTCGATCCTTTCCTGCTTGCGCAGCCCGCGAAAGTGCCCGCACCGTTCGCGAGATGATCTCCTCGTCGATGTGGGAAGAGCTGAACAAGTTCTACCTGATGGTCCGCTCGGCCAAGACGGCCGGCGACATCATGGAATCGGCCTACGATTTCTTCAAGCAGGTCAAGCTGTCGAGCCACCTGCTGGAAGGCATCACCGTGGCCACGATGTCGCACGGCGAAGCCTGGCACTTCGCCCGCATGGGCCGTTTGATCGAGCGGGCCGACAAGACGTCGCGGATATTGGACGTGAAGTATTACGTGCTGCTGCCGTCGATTTCGGCGGTGGGCACGCCGTTGGATACGGTGCAATGGTCGGCCCTGCTCGAGTCGGCCAGCGCCCTGGAGATGTACCGCAAGCGTTTCGGCCGCATCAAGCCGGTCAACGTGGCCGACTTTTTGATTCTCGACCGCGAGTTTCCCCGGGCGATTCACTTTTGCCTGCTCAAGGCCGAGGAGTCGCTGCTGTCGATCACCGGCGGCCAGCGCGGCCGCTTTGGCACCTTGGCCGAAAAGCGTCTTGGCAGGCTGCGCTCGGAGCTCGATTATGCCCAGATCGGCGAAGTCATCGACCAGGGGCTTCACGAGTTCATCGATTCGTTCCAGATCCAGTTGAACCAGGTCGGCGATGCGATTCACGAGACGTTTTTCGCCCTGCGCCCCGTCGCCCGCGGGCAGGCCGCCGTGCAACAGATGCGCTGGCACGGTTTCGGCCGATCGCCGCCGCTGCCCGGCCGCCCCACGGCCCGCCTGCCTGAGCGGCCAAGCGAATTGTCACGCGCCGGCGACTCGGGGTATGCTTGGGTCGGGGCTTTCATGAATCGAGCGCGGATGGCCCAGGCGACAACCGACACAACCGGTTTCTTCGACGACTACCGCCCGTTGGCCGGCGTGTACGACGAGATGGTCGACGCCCAGGGGGCGATGCGCCCGGCATGGCGCGAATTGGCCAATCTGCTGGGCGCGCTGGGTACCGGCGAGCTCGACCGCCGCTGGGAACAGGCTCGGCGGGTGATCCACGAAAACGGCGTGACGTACAACGTCCACGGCGATCCCCAAGGGCGCGACCGCCGCTGGGAGCTCGACGCGCTGCCCTGGGTAATGGATCCGGCCGAGTGGTCGACGCTGTCGGCCGGCCTGGCGCAGCGCGCGGCCCTGCTCAACGCCATCCTGGCCGACGTTTACGGACCGCAGCGGCTGCTGCGCGAGCGGATCGTGCCACCCGAGCTGGTGCTCGGCCAGAGTGGCTTCTTGCGCCCTGCGCACGGCTGGTCGGTTCCGCACCATCGCTACCTGCATTTGTACGCCTCGCACCTGGTGGCGCTTGCCCGACGGCCACTGGTGCGTGGTGGCCGACCGGGCCGAAACGCCGGTGGGAGCCGGCTATGCGGTGGAAAACCGGATCGTCATTTCGCGGATGATTCCGCACGTGTTTCATCATTGCCGCATCCAGCGGCTGGCCGGGTTCTTCCTCACCTTGCGCGAGTCGATGCGCGAGTTGGCGGCGCGAAATCGCGATAATCCGCATATCGTGCTGTTGAGTCCCGGCCCGGCCAGCCCTACGTATTTCGAAGACTCGTACCTGGCCCGCTACCTCGGCTACACGCTGGTCGAGGGCGAAGACCTGACGGTGCGCGACAACCGCGTGTTCTTGAAAACGCTGGGCGGGCTGGTCGGCGTCGACGTGGTGTTGCGCCGCGTGGGCGACGTCGAGTGCGATCCGCTGGAGCTCGATGGCCATTCGCGGTGCGGCGTGGCCGGGCTGGTCCACGCGGCGCGCCGCGGCAATGTGGTGTTGGCCAACGCCCTGGGCAGCGGGTTGGTCGAATCGCCCACGCTGATGGCCTTCCTGCCGGCGATTTGCCGTCGGCTGTTGGGCGAGCCCTTGGCGCTGGCCTCCGTGCGCACGTGGTGGTGCGGCGATCGCCAGTCGTTGGCCTACGTATTGAAGCATCTCGACGAGCTTGTCGTGCGTCCGGCGTTTGGCACGTTGACGATCGAGCCGGTGCAAGCGCCGCGCTCGGCCAATCGCAAGCCGCCGAGCTGGTGGGCGCATGAAGGCCGCGCCGGAGCGGTTCGTGGCCCAGGAGCTGGTCCCGCGCTTGACGGCGCCGGTGTGGGATGCCCGTGCCGCGCGTCCGGGGCACATGGCGCTGCGGATGTTCGCGGTGGCGAGCAACCGGGGCTACCAGGTGATGAGCGGCGCCTTGGCCCATTCGAGCGCAGTTGGCAGCCAGCAATCAATCGCTGTTCATCGGCCATGGGAGCAAGGACGTGTGGGTGCAGGCCGAGGGCGCGGTGGCGGCGGTGACGCTGTTGCAGCCGCCCGGCACGCCGATCCCGCCGCGGCGCAGCGGCAACGACCTTCCCAGCCGCGCGGCCGACAGCCTGTTCTGGCTGGGCCGGCACGTCGAGCGCGCCGAGGCTTCGGCCCGGCTGCTGCGCAGCATTCTGGCGCGGCTGGTTGGCGAAGCGGCGCCCGGCAGTCTCGGCGAACTGACCGTGTTGTTGCGTGCGCTGGACGGCGGCGCGGCGCCCAGACGGCGGTCGATGCGCCCGTCGGCAACGGCACGCTGGAAACCCTGGCCCTCGAATTCCTGCACGATGCCGGCCGGCCCACGAGCCTGCATAACATGCTCGCGGCGCTGCGCGCGTGGCCACGGTGGTGCGCGACCGGATCTCGCTCGACACCTGGCGCATTCTCAAGCGAATCGACAACGACTTCCAGCCCCGCTATCCGCTGGGGGTTTCGTCGCTGGCCGACGCGCTGGCGACGCTCAACCAGATGATTCTCAACTTCTCGGCGCTGGCGGGCGTGGCCATGGAAAACATGACCCGCGGCCCGGGCTGGCAGTTCTTCGACCTGGGCCGGCGGATCGAGCGGGCGCTGTCGTCGATCTCGCTGATGCGCGTGGCGCTGTTCATTCCCGGCCCCAGCGAGCACGGGGTGTTCGAGGCCCTGTTGGAAATCGCCGATAGCTCGATGACCTACCGAAATCGCTACGCCACGAACCTGCAATTGGGACCGCTCATCGACCTGCTGGTGACCGACGAAACCAACCCGCGGTCGATTGCATATCAACTCGTGGCGCTGGCCGATCACGTGGAACACGCGCCGCGGCAGCAGAGCGAAGCGCTGTTGAGCGACGAGCAGAAGACGATGATCGCGGTGTTGTCGCGGGTGCGGCTGGCCGACCTGGCGGGATTGGGCGAAGTCGACGAGACCGGCGTCCGCCGGAAGCTGGACACGTTCCTGCACGAGTTGACAGCCGACTTGGGCCACTTCGCCAGCCAGGTTTCGCACAAGTACCTGGTCCATGCCGGCCCGGCCCATCAACTCTCGGAAGTTCACCGCGATTAACGCACTCTCGGGCAAGTCCGCCATGCTCTACCGCGTCGTCCACACCACGCACTTCAGCTACAGCCATCCGGTGCCGCTGTGCCAGAACGAGCTGCACCTGACCCCGCGCGACACGGCCAGGCAAAGTTGCCGCGAGCATCGCTTGGACGTACAGCCCGCGCCGCAACGGATCGACAACTACCGCGACTATTTCGGCAATCACGTCAACTTCTTCACGATATCCGAGGGACATCGCGAGCTGTCGGTCACGGCGGAAGGCCGGATCAGCGTCACGCCGGCCAGTTACATTCCGCCGGAAGATACGCCTCCCTGGGAGGCCGTGCGCGACGCGGCCCGCGCGGCCGACAGCGCCGAGACCCTTTCGGCCCGCGAGTTTGCCTTCGAGTCGCCCCACGTCACGGGCGAACCGCAACTGGAGTCGGTACGCGCGCCCCTTCTTTCCGCCTGAGCGCCCGTGGCTCGAGGCGGTGCTCGACCTGATGGCCAACATCTATCGCGGTTTCACGTACGACCCGACGGCCACGAACATCAGCACTCCATTAGAGACGGTGTTGGCGATGCGGCGCGGTGTGTGCCAGGATTTTGCCCACCTGCAAATCGGCTGCCTGCGGGCGCTGGAGCTGCCGGCGCGTTACGTCAGCGGCTACCTGCTGACGATGCCGCCGCCCGGCCAGCCGCGGCTGGTGGGGGCCGACGCCTCGCACGCCTGGCTGGCCGGCTGGTGTCCGGGCCTGGGCTGGGTCGACTTCGATCCAACCAACAACGTCGTGCCCTCGCTCGATCATGTCACGCTGGCCTGGGGCCGCGATTACAGCGACGTCTGCCCGATCAAGGGCGTGTTCATCGGCGGCGGCCAACACTCGATGCACGTCGCCGTCGACGTCGACCAGGTCGAAGAGCCGCAAGAGCCTGCCAGCTCGGGCCAGCGCCAAGGGTGACGCGGTTCGACGATGACGTCCCAGGCGGCGTGTTTGCCGAGGTTGCGCGCGCACGGCGCGATGCAGTTAACCAGCCGAGGCGAGGGCGAGCAGTCAGGCCCACGGACGGCAGCTCTCCCGTGGCGCCGCGATACTCCGCGCTATCGGCCGCCAGCGACTTCGTCGGCGGTTGACCGTGCGGGACCCTTCTCCAGCGCGCGCTGCAAGGCCGCGTCGACGTCGTTCAAGCTGCACGGCTTCGAGAGATATTCGCAAGCGCCGGCGCTGCGGGCCTCGTCGGCAAAGGTCTCGCCGCTCCAACCGCTCAACACGATGATCGGCAACTGCCCGTCAATCTGCTTCAGCTTTGCCAGCAGCTCCAGATCGCTGGCACCGGGAATCGAGCGGTCGATGACGGCCACGTCGAAGCGTTGCTGACGGGCGACATCCTGGGCCTGTTCGAAGCTGCAACAGGCAGCGACCTGATAGCCGCGCCGGCTGAAGCGACGCTCGAGGATGTCGAGGAACTCTTCGTCGTCGTCGACGATCAGCAATCGGAGATTCGCGCCTCATGCCTTGACCAGTTGATGCGGAAGACAGGACCCGCGGTTTTGGGTCTCGAAAGACAGGCTTCCCCAAAGCTCGGTATATGCGAAGCTAGTTCAAGCGGCCCCATAGAGTCAAGATGGAACGCCCAGGCGAAGGGGGGCGGTGACGGTTTCCGAAATGCCGTCCAGCCAGTGCTTTTCTCCCGGGCCGAGGAAGCTAGAATACGATGACTATCGGGTATAGCCCCCACGAGCCAGCCCAACCCAATTCTAGGCCATGATTCCCAGTGGCTAGCTCACCGGCGGTTTGCTTTCCCACCCGTCAGCCGGCGATGCCCGCGCGATTGATTGAATCCATTTTGAGCAGACGCCGTGGCGGTCGAACGTTGGGCTGCGGTCAAGCTGTTTTTTAGCCGACAAAAGCCCCACCCATGTCACCCGACGAACTGTTCCGCCACTACCAGGACCTGCAGTCCTACGTCGCTTGGGACGCGCAGGACGTCGGCGCGGGTGCGCCTGGCCGGGGGGATTCTCGAGCCGCACATCGTCGAGCTGATCGAAGACTTCTACGCCGAGATCGTCCGCCATCCCGGTGCCCACCAGGTCATCCGCGGTGGCACCGAACAAATCGAACGGCTCAAGGGCACTCTGCGGGGCTGGCTGCGAGGGCTGTTCTACGACGATTACGACGTGGAATATGTCAACCGACGCTGGCGGGTCGGACTAAAACACGTCGAGATTGGCCTCGATCAGACCTATACGAACGTCGCCCTGTCGCGACTGCGATCGGGAATGACCGCGGCTCTGGCGGCCCGCTGGGGCGAAGAGCCGTCCGGCCTGCTGGCCGTCCAGGGCTCGCTCAACAAGCTGCTCGATCTGGACCTGGCGATCATCGAGCTGGCTTACCAGACCGAGTTCCGCCGGCGGCAGAAACAGGTCGAGCGGCTGGCCACGATCGGCCAGGTCGCCGGTGGCGTGGCCCACGAGATTCGCAACCCGCTGAACGTCATCAAGACGTCGGTGTATTTCTTGCTCCATGCCAAGAGCGCCACGCCCGAGAAGGTAGCGACGCACTTGTGCGCATCGAGCGACAGGTGGGCATTGCCGACGAGGTCGTGACGGCATTGAACGATTTTGCCCGCATGTCGGCCCCCGAGATGCAGCCGCTGGCGCTGGCGCCCTTCTTGGCGAAGTGCTGGAGCTGAACCCGGTGGGCGAGCCGGTACGGGCCGAGTTGCAATGCCCCGACAGCATCTCTGCCGTGCTGGGCGACGCGCACCAATTGCGGATCGTGTTTGGCAATTTGATTCGCAATGCCCGCGACGCCATGCCCGAGGGCGGACAATTGACGATCGCCGTCCGCGGCGCGGGCGACGAAGTCGAGATTGACGTCCGCGATACGGGCGTCGGCATCCGCGAGGAGGACCTGGGCAAGGTCATGGAACCGCTCTACTCGACGAAGGCTCGCGGCATCGGTTTGGGACTGGCCATCACGCGGGCGATTGTCGAAAAACACAACGGCAGGATCGGCGTCGCGAGCCAGTTTGGACAGGGATCGACCTTTACCGTCCGGCTCGCCGCGGCCGACGCAAAAGCTGGCGCGGAACTGAACTATCGAGAGTCGAATCATGACACAGGAATCCTCAAAGAGCCCTCGTCTGTTGGTCGTCGACGATGAAGTCGACACCTGCTCCAACCTGGCGGACATCTTTACCGACTTCGGCTACCAGGTCGACGTCGCCTACGATGGACCGTCCGCGCTCAAACTGGTCGAACAGAATGCCTACGACCTGGCGCTGCTCGACCTGAAAATGCCCGGCATGAGCGGGCTGGAGCTGTACCGCAAAATCCGCAAGAAATCGGCGGGCACCGTGGCCATCGTGGTCACGGCCTACGCCAGCAGCGATACGGCCCGCGACGTGCTCGAAGCCGGCGCTTGGCGAATCGTGCCCAAGCCGATCGATTTCGCGCTCTTGCAGTGCCAAGTCGAAGAGGCGCTCGACCAGCCGCTGGTGCTGGTCGTCGACGACGATCACGACTTGTGCGAATCGCTGTGGGAGCTGTTTCGCGAGCGTAATTATCGCGTCTGCGTGGCCCACGACGTCGCCTCCGCCCAGCAGAACCTGCGGCAGCGGGAGTACCAGGTGGTGCTGGTCGACATGAAGCTTCCCGGGGGCAGCGGCGCGGAGGTGGTGCAAATGGTCCGCCGCGAGAACCCCGCCGCCCGCGCGCTGTTGATCACCGGTTTTGCCGGCGAGATGCAGGCCGCCGTGCAGCAGGCGCTCGAAAACGGCGCCGATGCCGTCTGCTACAAGCCGTTCGACGTCGACCAACTGCTCAAAACGGTGGCGCAGCTCAGCAAGTGAGGATCCACTCGCGCCTTGGCCGGTAACGGCCGGGTGACGACCCTTCGGATCGATCGCGAGGTAAGATCTTGACAGCCGAACCGCCGAAACTGCGTGCCCTGGTCATCGAAGATGACCCCGACATGCGCGCCAATTTGCAAGACATCCTGGAGTTCGACGACTGGCAAGTGGAAACGGCGAGCACGGCGCGCGAAGCGCTCGATCGCCAGGACTGGGCGAGTATCTCGGTCGTCATTCTCGACCGCAAGCTCCCCGACGGCGACGCCGACACGCTGTTGCCCGAAATCAAGCGGCTGGCCCCGCAGGTGGCCGTGGTCGTGGTGACCGGCTTTGCGGATCTCAACGCCGCCATCCTGGCGCTGCGCTACGGAGCCGCCGATTACCTGCTCAAACCGATCAACCCCGACGCGCTGCGGGCCAGCATGTCGCGGATCGTCGAGCAAAAGCAGACCGAGCGGGCGCTGGTCGAAAGCCAGCAGCGGCTGCGCCAGGAGCGCGATTTTGCCGAAGGCCTGATCGAGACCGCCCAAACCATCGTGTTGTCGCTCGACACCCAGGGGCGGATCGTGCGCTTCAACGCATACCTCGAGGAGATTTCGGGCTACCGGCTGCAGGACGTCCGCGGACGCGATGCGATCGACCTGCTGCTGCCCGAGGGCGATCGCCAGCGGATCCGCGAGTTGTTCCGCGGCATGTTCAGCCGCGAGCGGTCGAATCTGTACGTGACGCCGCTTGTGACCAGCGAGGGCCGCCGGCGTCAGGTGCAGTGGTCGGCCAAGATGCTGCGCGACCCAACGGGAAAGACCTTGGGCCTGTTGGCCTGCGGCCAGGACATTACCGAGTTGGAACACGCACAGCAGAAGATGGTGCAGTCGGAGCGGTTGGCCGCGATCGGGCAGATGATGGCCGGCTTGGCGCACGAAAGCCGTAACGCGCTGCAGCGCAGCAAAGCCTGCCTGGAAATGCTAGCCATCGAAGACGAGGGGCGTGGCGAATCGCTCGAACTGATCGCCCGCATTCAGCGCGCCCAGGACCATCTGGCGATGCTGTACGAGGAAGTGCGGCAATACGCGGCGCCGATCAACTTGCGGCGCGAGCGGTGCGACCTGGGCGAGAGTTGTGCGAGATCTGGGCGGATCTTGCCCACCTGCACGGCGCCAAAGAGATCCGGCTTTGCGAACAGGCCCGAGAAGTTGACCTGGCCTGCACGATCGATCGCTTCACGATGGGCCAGGTGTGGCGAAACATTCTGGAGAACGCCATCCAGGTTTCCCCCGAAGGTGCGCAAGTCGTGGTGCGGTGTGCGGAAGTGAACATAGAGGGACGTGCGGCCGTGCGAATCGGCATCGCCGACCAGGGGCCCGGCATGACCGCCGACCAGCGCAGCCGGGTTTTCGAGCCTTTCTTCACCACGAAAACGAAGGGGACCGGCTTGGGCATGGCGATTGCTCACAGAATCGTCATGTCGCACGGGGGCGCGATCGAAGTGGCTGATCGCGAGGGCCCCGGAGCCGAGATCGTGGTGACCCTGCCCCGAGACGTCGAATGACCGTCGCCTTGCGCATTGTCGTGGCCGATGACGAGCGGGACGTGCGGGAGTTTCTCTCGCGTGTTCTGCCGCGCTGCGGCCACCAGGTGGTGGCGGCCGCCGAGAATGGGCGGCAACTGGTCGATTATTGCCTGCAGCTCCGCCCCGATCTGATCATTACAGATGTTCAAATGCCTGAACTCGACGGCATCGAGGCTTCGCTCCAGATCTCTCGCGACCGGCCCACTCCCGTCGTGCTGATTTCCGCTCATCACGATGCGACGCTCATCGATCGGGCGGGGGCGGACCACGTGATGGCCTATCTGGTCAAGCCGGTCGGCCAGGCCCATCTGGGGCCGGCGATTGCCGTCGCGTTCCGCCGGTTCGGCCAATTGCAAGCGCTTCGCCAGGAAGTGACCGAGCTGCGGCAATCGCTCGGCAAGTGCTAAGATTCATTATCGGGCCCGCCGCCGGTTTGCGACGATCGACCGGGCATGCTCACTCGAACGAGCGTTTGCATTCTTCACAGCGATGTATGAGGAAAACGTCAGTCCCCTGGCCGACGGCGACTTCTCCACCGTCTTTGCCGAACAGTTGGCCCCCATTCAAGCGGCGCTGCCACGCCGACGGGTTCGAGCCGGTCCGTGCGGCCAGCGTGGTCCGCTGGGCCGACGCGGTCGTGCAGCCGCACTTGGGCGCGATTTGCCGCCGGCTGCTGCTGCCCGGCAGCGGGATCGTGCAGGCCGAGAACCTGGCCGAACTGACCCGGCTGGCTCGCGAGGGCCACTCGTGCATCGTCTGCTTGAACCATCGGTCAAACCTCGACGTGCCCACGCTCTACGCGCTGCTGGATGACCAGTCGCGGCTAAACCTGTTTCACCGCATCGTCTGGATTTCCGGGCGGAAGCTGGAGGAGGATACCGGTCCGACGCGGTGCCTCGTGCGAGCGGTCAACCGCGTGATCGTCAGCCCCTGGTCGTGGATGTCGGAGGAGCATTCGGCCGAAGAGCTGCACGAGGCGCACCAGATCAACGATGCCGCCCATCGCGCCATGCATCAGTTGCGCCACCAGGGTTGGGTATTTGCCCTGTTCCCGGCCGGCACGCGCGCCCGGCCGCACGATGCGTCGACGGCCCACGCCATCGAAGAGACCGATAGTTACTTGAAGCACTTTGAGTTCATGCTGCTGGGCCGCATCGACGGCTGCACCATGCCAGTTTCGCGCGATCACGACTTGACGCACGAGACGCCGTCGCTAGACACCGTGCGCTACACGTTCGGATCCGTGCTGCGGACCGAAGACTGGAGGGCCGCTGCCGCCGAGCGCTATCCCACGCTCGATCGCCGCGCCGCCTCGGCCCGGGCGATCATGGAAGACATCATGGCGCTCGAGCCGGCCGGCGGCTGAAACGTCGCGGCGGTGTGACCGCGGCCTCCGCGATGGATCGCCGTGTCTCGCCCCGCGAGTTCTACTTCACGGCCCGGTTTACAAGAGCTCGCCGGGAAACCAGGACGAACAGCCCATCACGTGGGTGATGGCGGCGCGATCGTATTCGTCGCCGGAGCGATACGTCTGGAAAAAGTGATTGAGCGCCTCGCAGCGGTCCATGTACGTGCCGACGGCCTGCAGCCCCACGGATACGCCGTAGTTGGTGAAGGCAAACTTCACCTCGGGCAGCGACGGATCGCGGCAAAAATAGCCGGGCGGGTCGATCCACATCGTTTCGAGCGTCGCCAGCGAACGCTGGCGGAGCGTCGCCGCCCAGGCTTCGCGCGGGAAAAAGTGCGACATCCACAACAGCATTCCCAAGCCCAGATCCTGCGTGACGTGCAGCCGCCCGTACGATTGATCGACGAGTTGCTCCATCTCGGCGATTTGCGGCGCGAGCGCCTTGGAGTCGATCAGTCGGTAGACGGTCATGCCGTGGAAGGCATCGAGGGCCCCCAGTCCAAAACCGGGATACGGTGCGCTCAAGTCTTCGAGCATCTTCCACACCACACCCACGCCGGGAATCACGAAATGGGGATGAATCGTCCGCGCCAACTCGACGGCTCGCTCGTGGTACTGCTGGCGGAACTGTCCCAGCCGCCACAGCGCGAACAGCCACATGGCCAGGTAATGGTAGTATTGCCCGTCGCGGTCCGGTTCTTCGCCGATGCGGATTCCCCGCGGGCGGCCGAGCACGCGGTCGACTTCGCGCACGATCCATTCGGCCTCGTCGAGATACGTTTCCTCCGACAGCTCCTTATGAAGCGAAACCAAGAGCACGACTCCGAAAGCATCTGTCCACAGATACCGCAGCCCGTTAGGCCAGATCCGCTCGCGGCGCATCCAATCGAGCCGCTCGAGAACGTGTTCGATTTCCGTGCGCATGACGGGAGCGGACCCTGCTAGGTGTGCAACGAAAACGGATGCTCGCTCGGCAGCCGGCGGGCGTCGTCGCTGCCGATCGGCTCGACGGCCCGGCTGTGGTCGAACCAGATGAACTCGTCAAACTGCCGCGCCAGCAAGGCATGGAAGTAATGGCTGGCCACCTCGGTTTGCGGCCGATAGACCACGCCGATCGCGCGCTCCAACCGCGAGGTCGAAAACTCTTCGCGAACGGCCGCACGGCGCGGATTGCGTAGCGGCAGGCAAAACGCCCCGACGCCCGACTGGTGGAACAGATTCTCGTAGCTGTCCGGATAGCCGGGGCGGACTTTCATGAACTCGACCGGTTCGTCCCAATTGGACGCGGCGGCCACGGTTCCATGGTCGGTGCCCTGGCCGATCAGGTACGCGGCATCGCCGAAACTGGTGCGACACAGGTGGCCCACGTTGGTCTGGCCGCCGGCGCCCATTTCCGTGGCGGCCGCGTCGCCCAAGTGCGAGTTGTGCTCCCACACGATGGCTTTCGATCCGGGGCCGTGAAAACCCAGCAGCAGTTCGAGCGTGTCGAACATGTGCGAATCGCGGTGGTTCCATGACTCGTTCGAGCCGTAGTACATGATCCGGTAGTAGCGCTCCGCATTGGCCACGAGCCGCGCGTTCTGCACGGCGTCGAGGAATCGGGCGCCGTCGCATTCGGCGTACTGCAGCCGCTGCTTGAGCAGGTCGGTGAGCATCGCCACGGCCTCGTTCTCGCAGACCCGATAGCGCCCGCCTACGGCCAGCCGGCCGTACAGCGCCGGATCGCCTTCCCACGGGGTCAGGCAGCCGTAGCGCAGCCGCGCGATCCGTGCCGCCTCCGGATCGACCCCGTCGAGATAATCGAGCACCGCGCGGATCGACGTGAACACGCTGTACAGGTCGAGACCGTACACGGCCACGCGTTGTTGCGGATCGTCGATCGACAGGTTGTATTGACGGAGCCACTCGATGAAATCGAGCACTTCGCGATTGCGCCACATCCAGGTGGGAAACCGGGAAAACGCCTCCCAGCGATGACCGTCAGCCGGCGCCAACCGCCGCACGTACTGATCGACGCGGGCCGCGTCGGGCCAGTCGGCTTCCAGGGCCACGAAGCGGAACCCGCGCCTGCGCGATCAAACGCTTCGTGATCTCGGCGCGCATGCGGTAAAACTCGGACGTGCCGTGCGTCGCCTCGCCGACGAGCACCAGCCGGCTGTCGCCGATCCGCTCGACCAGGGCGCCGAGTTCGGCCCCTTCGATCTCGGCAAGCGGCTCGGCCGCCTCGCGCACCAACTCGGCGACCAGCTTGGGCGAGCTGGGAGCCCGGCGCGGAGTGAGAATCTGCCGGGCCTCCTCCTCGTCCTCTTCCCAGCCAGCGGCTCCCACCAGCGGCACGAAGCGGACGTCGCCCAAATCCTCGCGCTGGTAATCGTCGGGACCAACCCGCCGCACGCGAATGAGGCTCTGCAGCGTCTTCTCCTCGCCGACTGGAATCACTAGCCGCCCGCCGATAGCCAGTTGCTCCAACAGGGGCCGCGGAATGTCGGGACCGCCGGCCGCCACCACGATCGCGTCGTACGGCGCATGCTCGCTCCAGCCGAGCGTGCCATCGCCGTGCTGGACGTGCACGTTGTCGAAGCCCAGTTTTTGCAGCCGTGCGCTGGCCGCTTCGGCCAGCTCGGCGTGCCGCTCGATGGTGTACACCTCGCGGGCGATTCGTGCCAGGATCGCCGCGGCATAGCCCGAGCCGGTGCCGACTTCGAGCACGCGGTCCTGGGGCTTGAGCTCGAGCGCTTCGGCCATCAGGGCCACGATGTAGGGCTGCGAGATCGTCTGGCCCTTTTCGATCGGCAGCGCCCGGTCGAGGTAGGCGAACTCGGCCAGTTCGCTGGGGAGAAATGCTTCGCGCGGCACCGCCTCGAAGGCGGCCAACACGGCCGGATCGGCAATGCCGCGCCCTTTGATTTGCCCTTCGACCAGTCGGCCCGCGCTCCGAGAGTTGACGTGACCATCGCCTGCCCGCCTATTGTGCCGCGCCGCACGAAAATCGGTCTGCCACACTCGTCAATCCGCCGCCGGATTGAGCGGGAAGACCGTGTCGAGGAGTCGTTCGCGCAGCTCGGCGGCTGGAAACATGTTCAAATCTTTGTTGATCGTTGCCCGCACGTGCCTGGCGGTGTGCGGGTCCAGTGTGTCGCGCAGAATTCCCAGCAAATGCGGCGGGGCGACGAGGACCAGGCCCTCGAACTCGCCCCGGTCGACGGCCTTCTTCAAGTAGTCGGCCAGGTGCTGGGCGAAGCGTTCGACCTCGGCTTCCTTGGGCGTGGTCTGCGGCTCGAAGGCCGTATGCCGCGCGCCGCGGGCCGTGCTCTGTTGCGAACGACCCGGCGGCGAGGAGGGGCTGATCTCGCTCGATGTTTGGCGGCCCTCGGGGTGCTCGAACTCCTTGGCCAACGACCAGGCGTCGTGGCGCTTGTTGGTGGAAAAGAGCCTGGCACGGCTGCTGTCGCTTACCAGAATCGCAGTGGTCATGGTTTGGGCATTCCTTTCTTTCGAGCACCTGCTTGCAATTGTCGCGCCCAAAGCGCGAGGCGGCCCTTCGGGGCGACCGGAAACTCCAACTCACAGCGGCTAGCGGCCGCATCCTGTCCGGCTGCGCTCGATCATCACGAGCAATCGCCGTGCTGGCTGGGCGAGCCGTGCGCCGAGTGTGCCGGTTTGACACAGCGAATTCCCGATCCGCGCGCCTATTGTACCCACTTCGACCGTGCCAGCGGCTCCGTCGTCCGCCGCCACCAACTCGGCACCGGGTTTGCAACACACCAAGGTGCCCCGGCGCAAGGGGCTTGCGCCGAAGATAGTACGAATGCTTCATGAAAGGAGATCGCCATGACGACGGCAGTGGCCAAGAAGAGGCCGACCACACCGGCAAGCTGGTTGCGGCACCGGCCGATGGAAAACATCCGCGAGGAAGTCCAGGATCTGATCACCCGCGCCTTTGGCGAAGAGGGGGTGTGGCCGCTCGAACGACTCACGCCCACGCTCGACCTGGCCGAGACCGACTCAGCCGTCGAAGTGCGGATGGACGTGCCGGGCATGGAAGCCAAGGACATCGACATCCAGGTCAACGGCAACCTGCTGACGGTCAGCGGCGAGCGGAAGGAAGAACACGAGGAAAAGGGGAAGACCTTCCACCGCATCGAGCGGCGGAGCGGCTCGTTTTCGCGGTCGGTGACCTTACCTTGCCCAATCAACGAAGCCGCGGTTGACGCGCAGTACAAGAATGGGATTTTGACCATCAAGTTGCCGAAGACCGAGGAGGCCAAATCGCGGAAGATTGCCGTCAAGGGGTGAACGCCGACGCGACTTGAGGGCCAGGCCGTCGCCCGCCTCGCTCGACGCGAGGCCCGCGGTCTGGCCCAAGTTTTTTATTGGGTGCTGCTGCGGCCTAACGATACGATATGGGAACGGGTGTCTGACCCTCGGATTGGCGATGCGGACATGGATACGCGAAGTCTCGACAAAATCTTCGCCCCGCGGAGCATCGCCGTCGTCGGCGCCAGCGACAAGCCCGGGAAAGTCGGCACGGTCACGCTGGCCAATCTCCAGCAAGCCGGCTTCGCGGGACCGATCTACCCGGTCAACCCTCACCACGATGAGCTGCAGGGGCTGAGGTGCTACCCCGGCGTCGGCGAGTTGCCGCGCGGCGTCGACCTGGCGATCCTCTGCACGCCGGCCGAGGGCGTGCCCGCGCTGATTCGCCAGTGCGGCGATTCGGGGATCGGCGGAGTGGTCGTGCTGACGGCCGGCTTTCGCGAGATCGGGGCGACAGGCCGCGCGCTCGATGCGGCCTTGCGCGACGAGCTTCGGCGTTTTCCGCAGATGCGGCTCGTCGGGCCCAACTGCCTGGGCGCGATCGTTCCGAAGTCGAAGCTCAACGCCAGCTTCGCGGCTTCGATGCCGCTGGCGGGTCGCGTCGCCTTTGTCTCGCAGTCGGGCGCGTTGTGCACCGCCATGCTGGATTGGGCCTGCGATCATGCCGTGGGCTTCTCATATTTCATATCCGTCGGCAACATGCTCGACGTCGACTTCGGCGATCTGCTCGACTATCTGGCGGACGACGGCAGCACGGATGCCGTGATGCTCTACATCGAGTCGATCGCGAACGCCCGCCGTTTCATGTCGGCCGCCCGGGCGTGCGCCCGCCGCAAGCCGATCGTGGCCTACAAGGCGGGGCGGTTCGCGCAATCGGCCCAGGCCGCCGCTTCGCACACCGGCGCGTTGGCGGGCATCGACAGCGTCTACGAAGCCGCCTTCGAGCGAGCGGGCATCGTTCGCATCTTCGAGGTCGACGAACTGTTCGACTGCGCCGAGCTGCTGGCCCATGGGCCGCGCGTTCACGGCGATCGCCTGGCGATTGTCACCAATGCCGGTGGGCCGGGCGTGATGGCGTGCGACGCGTTGTTGGCGCGAGGGGGGAAGTTGGCCCAGCTTTCCGCGTCGACCCTGCGCCGGCTAGACGCCGAGCTGCCTGGTTCCTGGTCGCACGGCAACCCGATCGACGTGCTGGGCGACGCCACGCCCGAGCGCTATGCGCGGGCCTTGGGAATAGTTTCGGCCGATAGCGAGGTGGACGCGGTACTGGCGATTCTCACGCCCCAGGCCATGACCGATCCGACCGCCACGGCCGAGGCCGTGGTTCGCGTGGCCCGGCCGGCGGGCAAGCCGATTCTGGCCAACTGGATGGGCAGCCACATGGTTCGCCACGGCGTCGAAATCCTCAACCAGGCCGGCGTGCCGACCGCCCCCACGCCGAGCGACGCTATTTCGGCGTTCATGCACCTGGTGCAGTACGCGCGGAACCTGGATTTGCTGTACGAAACGCCGCGCGAGGTACCGTTGCACTTCGAGGGCGACCCGCGCCGAGACGCGCGAGCGCTTGAAGCGATTGTTCGTCGCCGGCCACGACGTGCTGTACGAGTCCGAGGCCAAGTCGCTGCTGAGCGCGTATGGGATTCCGGTCACTGAAGCCCGCGAGGGGCGCACGGCCGACGAAGTCGCTGGGCTAGCCCGGGAGTTGGGCTTTCCGGTCGTGTTGAAGGTGGTTTCGCCGCAGATCACGCACAAGACCGACGTCGGCGGCGTGGCGCTCAACCTGGCCAACGAGGAGCAAGTGCGCGCCGCTTACGACGCGATGCTGGCCGCCGTGCAGCGGGCGCGGCCCGACGCCGAGATTCGCGGCATCTCCGTGCAGCCGATGGTGAGCTTGCCCGGCGGCATCGAACTGATCATCGGTGCCAAGAAGGACCCGGTGTTCGGTCCGGTGATCATGGTCGGCTTGGGCGGCATCGCGGCGGAGCTGTTCCACGACCGGGCGCTCGGCCTGCCGCCGCTCAACGAGCGACTGGCGCTGCGAATGCTCGAGTCGCTGCGGGCCTGGCCGCTCGTGAAAGGCTTCCGCGGCCGAAAGCCGGTCGCGCAGGTCGACCGGCTGGTTGAAGTTCTGCTGCGCTTCTCGATGCTGGTGGCCGACTTTCCGGAAATCGGCGAGCTGGATGCCAACCCCGTGCTCGTGCGCGACGATCGCGTGATCGCGCTCGATGCCCGCGTCGTGGTCGATCAGCAGGCTCTCGAAGCGCCTGCGGCGCGGCGTTACGCGCATCTGGCGATTCGGCCGTATCCGGAGGATCTCGTCGAGCAGGCGGCGCTGGCCGATGGGACGCCGGTGACGATTCGGCCCATCAAGCCCGAGGACGAACCGCTGTGGCACGAGCTATTGGCCAGTTGTTCGAGCGAATCGCTGTGGGAGCGGTTTCGCTTCATGTTCCATGCCGAGACGCACGAAGCGGCCATCCGTTTTTGCTTTGTCGACTACGACCGCGAGTTGACGGCCGTCGCCGAGGCCCAGGTCGACGGCACGCGGAAACTGTTGGGCGTGGCCCGGCTGGTGACCGAACTTCGCACGGGCCGTGCCGAGTTCGCCGTGCTGGTGGGCGAGCCCTGGCAGGAGAAGGGGTTGGGCAATCGACTGATGAAATATTGCCTCCAGCACGCCGACCGCATCCAGGTGCGCGAGGTCTATGCCGTCACCGGCCGCTCGAATGCCCGCATGCTTCGCGTCTTCCGGCGATTCGGCTTCGAGCTGGGCCCCGATGCCGATGCCACGCTGATCCTGGCGACCAAGACGGTTGGCTGACCAACGGCATCGGCGAGAGACGTTCAAGCACTTCGCAATGCCCGGCAAACGCGATCCACGGCGTCGGGTAAGGCCGCTATCGCCTGCGGCGATAGCGCTTCGCACGATCCGCGCGGGCAGACGCCCAGGCCCCAGATGCGCACCTGCCGCGGCAGCCGCCCGAGCGTCTCGGCCAGCGCCAGCACCGCGGGCAGCGACAGGTCGTGGCTCGTGTGAAACGCGGCGCGCTCGATCTCGTCGGCTGGCCATTGCCAGCTATAGAGCGTGCCCACGTCCCCGCCGGCAACGGCGTCGCAGATCTCGAGTCGCTCGACGCCCTCGATCCAGTCGAGCAAGTCCGCCGGCGCACGGGCGACACCGCACGCGGAGACCATCGCCCGACCGCGCGGCCACGCGGTTGGGCGATTTCCCAGCCGATGCAGTCGTCGCCGTGCGGGCTGCCGATGCCGACCAAGAGCCTCGTGGTGTTGGATGGAGCCTTCGACGACGTGCTCATGGCCGGCATCGAAGGTGACATTGAGGTAGTGGGTGGAACAACTGATGCAAGGATCGTACGACCGCACGAAGCGCTCGCAGGCCCGTGCGACTTCGTCGTCGGCGCAGCCGACGACGGCCGGCAGGTAGTGGCGCAGATCGTCCTCGATTTGGCCTTGATTCTGCGACGTGGGGGGCACGATCGTGGCCTTGGTTACCAGCCCTTGGGCGTCGATTTCGTAGCGGTGATAGAGCAGTCCGCGGGCGCTTCGGTGGCCGCCGCGCCCGCGGCTGCCTGGTAGTCGTACTTGACGCGCACGAGCTTCGACGGCCGATAGTCCTTGAGAATCGCCAGCGCTTCTTCGTAGGCCTGCACGATCTCGATGCCGCGGGCCACGATGCTCTTGAACGGGTTGCGGCAAGGGTGTTCCAGGCCGACCTCGTCTGCCAAACGCCGAGCCGTGGGCAGCAGTTGTTCGCGATTGAGATTGACGCCGCGCCAAGGGCCCCAGGAAATACGTTCGGCCCGTGTCGCGGCGCACGGCCTGCAAGGCGGTGGAATGGGGAACCTGCTGCTCGCGGAAGTGTTCGTCGAATTGCGATGCGTCGATCGCCAGGCCGTCGCTTGAGCGAATCGTGCCCTCGGACATGGCGTACTCGTCGGGATGCGACAGGGCCACGAAATCGTAGGGCCGCTCGAACTGGGGAAAGTCGAAGCTGGCCACCCAGCGGGTCATCTCGATGGCCGCTTGCAATCCCCACTCGTAGTCCGGCACGAGCGCCGGCCAGCTCGTCTCGCCGCGGCAGGCGATAGAATCCGCCTACGGCCACGTTCATGGGATGCACGGCCCGGCCGCCCAGCACGTCGAGCAGTTGGTTGCCGTGCTTCTTGAGCCGCAAGCCGCGGTTGACCGCCTCGGGAAAATCCTTGGCCATCACCAGCGCATTGTCATAGCCCAGAAAATCGGGCGCGTGCAACATGTGAACGTGCAGCGCGTGACTCTCGATCCACTCGCCGCAGTACAGCAACCGACGCAGCCGCCGCAGCTCTTCGCTCACCTGCACGCCCAGGGCCGACTCCAGGGCGTGCACCGAGCTCATCTGGTACGCCACCGGGCAGATGCCGCAGATGCGGGCCGTGATGTCGGGCACCTCCTCCAAGGCGCGGCCGCGCAGGAAGGCTTCGAACAGCCGCGGCGGCTCGAAAATACTGAGCTGCACCGTGTCGATTTTCCCGTCACTCAAACGAATGCGCAGCGACCCCTCGCCTTCGACGCGGGTCATGGCTTCAACGCGTATCGTGCGAATCTCGCCCATGGTGTTCGCCTTCCGTCACTCCGATGCGGCCAGCCGGTCGCTCTCGGCGCGAAACTCGGGAGCATAGCCGTTGAAGCTGTCGCGCAGGCTGCGGACGAGCTGCTCGCGCGAAACGCCGGTGGACTGAAACTGGCCCGTGAGGCTCGGCAGGTTCGGCTGCTCGCATGGCCCGAAGCATCCGTAGCAGCCGCGATCGTACGAAGGGCACAGCGCCCCGCAGCCGTCGTGCGTCACCGGGCCCAGGCAGGCCGTGCCCTGGGCCACCATCACGCACACCGTGCCTCGCCGTTTGCACTCCAGGCACACGCTGTGGACCGGGGTGCGCGGACGGCGCCCGGCCAGCAGCGACAACAGCACTTCGCGCAACTGGTGCTTGTTGATCGGGCAGCCGCGCAGCTCGAAGTCGACGGGCACATGGCTGGAAATGGCCGTCGACGTGGCCAAGGTCTGGATGTACTCGGGCGAGGCGTAGACCGCCTGCACGAACTCGCCGCAATCGGCCCAGTTGCGCAGGGCCTGGATGCCGCCGGCGGTGGCGCAGGCGCCGATCGTCACCAGGAACCGCGTGTCGCGGCGAACCTGGCGGATATGCTCGACTTCGGCAGGCGTGGTGATCGAGCCCTCGACCAGCGCGATGTCGAACGGCCCTGGCTCGACGTGGCTGCTGGCTTCGAGGAAGTACACGATCTCGAGCTTGCCGGCCAAGGCCAACAGCTCGTCCTCAAGCACCAGGAACGAGAGCTGGCAACCGTCGCACGAGGCAAACTTGAACACGGCCAGCCTGGGAGTGCGCATTCAGAGCCCCTTCACGTCGAGGAACGGTTCGATCCTATCGTAGCGGAAGATCGGCCCGTCCTTGCAGACGAAGGCCGGTCCGAGCTGGCAGTGGCCGCACAGGCCCACGGCGCACTGCATGTTGCGCTCCAACGACACCCAGATCTGGTCTTTGCGCAGCCCGCGCTGCAAGGCGCTGCGGACCGTGTAGCGCATCATGACTTCCGGCCCACAGAGAAACATCACCGAATTGAGCGCCGAGAGCGGCCTCAAGCGGTCGACCAGCAGCGGCACGACGCCGACGTTGCCGGCCCAACCCGGGGCCGAGCGGTCGACGGTCGTCTGCAAATCGAGCCCGCGATCGCGCCAGTCGGCAAATTGGCGGGTATACAGCAGCATGTCGGGAGCGCGGGCGCCGTAGAGCAGCGTGGTTCGGCCGTGGCGCCGGGGCAGCGCGAGGCAAGCCACCAGCGCCGGTCGCAACGGAGCCAGGCCGATGCCGCCGGCCACCACGATCACGTCGGCCCCGGCAGTCTCCTCCAACGGCCAATGCGATCCGTAGGGGCCCCGCAGACCCAATGCCCCGCCAACTCCCAGCCTGGCCAGCGCGTGCGTCACGTTGCCGGCCACGCGCACGGTGTGATCCCATGTTTGGGCACCGTCGCCGCCGGCGCTCAAGCTGATGGCGATCTCGCCGGCACCCGGCAGATAGAGCATGTTGAACTGACCGGGCAGGAAGCGATAGTTGGCTTGCAAATCGGCATCGCGAAACCGCAAGTGGTAGGTGGCCACTCCGGCCAATTCGGGCGTGATCGCCGCGATTTCGACGCTCTGCGCCAGCCACGGGTTCTCGGCGATGGCCGTCGACGGCGAGACGCTCACTGGGGGCTCTCCCGGATCGCGGCCACTTCTTCGGTCAGGTCGATGCCGACCGGGCACCAGGTGATGCAGCGGCCGCAGCCGACACAGCCCGAGGTGTCGAACTGGTCGATCCACGAGGCCAGCTTGTGCGTAAGCCATTGCCGGTACCGCGCGGATCTGGCTGCGCACGACGCCGCCATTGATATAGCTAAAGTCCCAATTGAAACAGGTGTCCCACTGCCGCACGCGCTCGACGTGGTCGCCGTCGAGATCGCTGACGTCCTTCACCGAGCTGCAAAAACAGGTCGGGCAGACCATCGTGCAGTTGGTGCACGACAGGCAGCGGCCGGCCACCTCTGACCAGCGAGGATGCTCCAGATTGCCCAACAGCAAGTCGCGGATGTCGGTCGTGTCGAGCCGCTTGGTTATCTGATCGACGGCCTGCCGGCGCGCGGTCTCGGCCTGATTTAGCTGTTTAGCCTTCGCCTGCGTGGTTGGCAGCCGTGCAATGACGTCGGCTCCGCGCGGGCTGCCGACGTCGACCGTGAACGCCTCGGGCAATTCGGTGAGCGCCAGGTCAAAGCCTCGCGTGCAGCGCGGGCCGGTGTTCATCGACGTGCAGAAGCAGGTGCTGGCCGCCTGCGTGCAATTGACCGCGATGAACAAGGCCCGCTCGCGCCGCCGGCGATAGATCGGGTCCACGTAGCGGCCGTTGACGAACGTGCGATCCTGCACCGCCACCGCGGCCAGCTCGCAGGCCCGCATGCCGATGAAGGCGTACGGCGGCTCGTCATCGCTGGCGTCGCTCATCTGCCAGCCGCCACCCTCCTTGTGTGCTTCGGCCACGGCGACGTTCGGCGGAAAAAGAAATTGCTTCCACGATTGAGGGCCGATGACGTAACCGAACCAGGCATCGTCCTGGCGGCGTTTCAGCCTGTATCGGCCGCCGCTCTGTTCGTCCGTCCAGCCGCGCGGCAAGTCATCGGCCGTGCGCAGCTCGTCGTAAACGACGGCTTCCTGGCGGATCGTGGGACCGAGGACCCGGTACCCCTCGCTCCACAGCAGATCGAGCAGTTGTTGAAAGTGCTCCTTGGCCAGCAGGAGCGTCCGGTCGTTGGACGCCGCACGCGAACGAGCCTTTGGCGACATGAAATCCTCCCTGCACGCCGCACAATGAGTCGTGGTCGTTCCACTAATCGGTTGCCCGGGCCGCGGCCGGCGCGGTTTCGGCAAACAAGTCGAGCAATTGCAGCCGCGTAGCCACCAGGCGATTCGCCAAGGCGTGAGCCAGGTTGGCCATCACGTGGTAGCCGATCTCCGCATCGGACTGGCAAAGCGCCAACACGTCGGCCGCCCGGATCGAGACCACTTGCGTATCCTCCAGGGCCACGGCCGAGGTGGTCATGCGGCCGCCGCCCAACAGGGCCGACCAGGCTACCATGTCGCCGGACCCCAGTGAAAGGATGCGCACCTCGCCGCGGCCGGGCACGTGCATATCGAGCGCCACCCGGCCGATGGCAATGATCATCAACTCTTCGTGTTCGGTCCCCTCGCGAAACAATATCGTACCCGAGGGATATCCAACGAGCGTCGCCAGCGCGGCCAGCCGATTGAGCACCCCCGGGGGCAGAGCCGCCGAAAACCGCAGTTTCTCCAGCACGGGGACCAGCTCGCTCTCCACGACGGCGATCTCCACAAATGGTGCCGCGTAATAAACGGAAGGCCAGACCGCGATCGTCGCCCCGTCAGGATTGATTCTCTCATTTGAGGGCGAGCTTACAAGTGCAAGCCGGCAGTGCGCCCCGACGTCCGTGAAGCAGCTAACGCGCGCATTAGGCCACGCAGCTCGCTGCGTCAGGCCCCGTTTTTCTTGAACAAGTCGAGGAAGCGATCCTCGAATTCCTTGAACGCGCCCAGCCGATCGAGTTCGTTCTTCAGCTCATAAGCCTTGGAGCGATCCTGGCCGGCTTGCACGAACAATTCCTCGATGCGGCGTCGATCCGCCGCCGGCAGCTCTCGCTCCCGGATAGATCGCGACGGCTGCGCCGGCCAGTCGCTAATCTTCGAGTGACGTTCGGGCGTTGGCAAGGTCCAGGCCCGAGAAGATCATCAACTCCACCCGCTGGCGGCCTTGAGCCTCGCGGCGGGCGCGAGTTTTTGGCGACCACTCCCTGCGGATTTCCGCCGTCAACTGGCGAATCCGATCGGTGGAAGGAGCTCCATGAAATTCCTCGCGTCGAGTCGGACGCCGGCTTCGTTGTGTGGTGCAGATCATCGGACTTTCTCCCTTGGTCAGGCCGCCGCCCGCTCGGGCAGCCGGTGGGTCGTGAGTTCACGCTGGTGAAATGCAAGTCATGTGCCAACGTGCGGACGGTAGGGAGTGCTGTTGGCGATTGACAATTCTGTGTCGCATCGCATGCCCAATCGAGCCGGCGAACCTCGGGCCAGGCGGATGTGGGCAAATCCGCACACTGGGGAGCGAGTGGTGTGAGCGGTTTGGCTCAAGCGCGCCTCACGCCGGCAGGCGCACCGCTGGCGCACTTCCGGGTCGACGGCGCACGACCAGTTCCATGCCGTCTTCGGCCACGTCAACCCGCAGGTGGTAGGCACGGCTCAATGCGGCGATCTGCCGCGCCAGGTCATCGGGTTCGGCGGTGACGATCTGCGTGCCGCAATGCGTGATGATTGCCCGCGGCACGCCCGATCGCTTGCACCAGGCAAACTGGTCGGCCAGCGGCGCGTGCCCGATGAGCCGGTTTCCGCGCTTGCGGACGAGCGGCCGCGAAATCGTCGCGCCGTCGCCGATATAGGCCGCGATGCCGCCGAGTGCTGCGTGGCGGAGGTGGATTGAGACCAGGTCCGGACAGTAGAAGATCTCGCTCGTGCCGGCCGTGATGCGATAACCCACGGCCGGAGCCCGCAGCGAATGCTCGACGTTGAAGGGCACGAACGACATGCCCCCGATTTGCGACGCCTGGCCGGCGCGGACGATACGCCGCTCGCGGATCGGAAAGCCGGCGATCCGCTGCCATGTCGCCCGGGTGGCGAACACCGGGCAAGCGCTCCGCGTTTTAGTCCATCGACGTGGTCGGGGTGGGCATGGGTGATCACGATGGCATCAGCCTCCCAGCCAGGCGTCTCGGCGAGCCAATCGCCGCCGCAGTCGATGACCACGCGGCGGCCCCGATAGCTGATGGCCAGGGCCGCATGTTTGGCATGCGCACAAGTGCGCACGTCGATGTTGCCGCGCATCCCGAGGAAGTGCAGTTTCACGGTCAATCAATCCACGACGAGCCTATTCTGCGCGACATCGTCAAGCGTTCCCCGAGAGAGGAGCGTCTTGTTTCTGCGCAGGGTCGGGCCGTCATGCCAAATGCTGGTGTCGTCCCTGGGGGTGAACCGTGCTGGCTTGCGGGCCCTTGTCCCCCAATTCCTCCGCAAAGGTCACTTCCGAGCCGATCTCCAAGCCATCAAAGCCGCTCTCCAACACGCTGTTGGCGTGAAAGTAGACTTCGCGACCATCGGGCGTCTCGATGAAGCCGTAGCCTTCCTGGGGAAACAGCTTGCTGACGCGGCCGTGGGGCGGCGCTTCGTGATGCTTCACGTCCTGCCGTTGGCGGCGAACGTAGTCTTCCAGCCGCCGCGCCGCCGAGTCGAATGCGTCGCGGATGGCGACGTTCACATCCTCGTAATAAGGATCGTGTTGCGGCGGCTCGTTCACGATCGCAATCTCTTCGCCCCGCGCCTTGATATCGATCCGCACCTGGTAGGAATTCCCAGTGCCGTGACGGCGGTGCGGCACGTCAATCACCACGCGACAACTCATCACGTGGTCGCAAAACTCGTCCAACCGGGCGGCTTCCTCGCGCACCCGATTCTCGATGCCTTCGGATCGCTCCAAATTGTGAAAGCTGACTTGCAGGGGAAGTTTCATCTCTCATATCCTCCAGAGACTGCGTTAGTGGTTCTTGAGCTGGTCCAACTCGGCCACGGCGGCGTGCTTGCTCATCGCGGCGAAGGCCGGAATCGTCCGCAGGGCCGTGGCCGTCGGATAAACCACGGTCGTGGCCGCCAGCGACGTCTTACCCACCGGCTGGTCGCACTCCAGAAAGCCGGCCTCGATCAGTCGCTCCACCGCAGGCGCGAGTTGAGCTGCCGTCTTGTCGAGATATGCGGCCAGGTCCTCGAGCGTCGCACGGTAGGCGGGCGTCTCGCCGTCCAAGCGCATCACGGCCAGGTCGAGTACGTAGGACAACGCTTCCTTGCCCAACCGCGTCGCGGCGTGGATCGCGTGCTGGCCCGACTCCCCCGGCTGCTCGTCTTCCGGCCGGCACTCGGCGCAAGCGGTCAGGCCGGCGCCCGTCTGTTCCTGGGCCCAAGCCCGTAGCTCATCGAGATCGAGCGAGCAGGCCTTGATATGGCCCCCCGTGGTCAGCCGGGCGCGCTTGTGAGGCTTGATCTCCGAGCAAATCGAGCGGTGCAGGATCAAATGGTTTCGCGCCGGCTTGTGCCGGGCATCGACGACGAACCCCTGGCGGTGGCGGCCGATCCAGGCGACATAGGCAGCATCGTCATCGATGATGATCAACATGGCAACCAGCGGCATTCGCCAGCGGTGAAGACAGCATGTCCTAGCGTATCCCCATGCAGTTTGTATGCCAATGGAGCCTCAAGCTTGGTCGCGTGCTTGCCGGCCCGATGTAGCAGCCTCGAATCGCCATGTCCGCCAAAGGCCCTGCGTTGCGCCCAGCCGCTCACGGGCCGAGGCCAGGCCGATTCGCTCGGAGCGTTGCGCAGACGCCCACTCGGGCCGAGCGCCTTGGAAGAGGTGTCCCGGGTGGCGTCTAACTGCTTTGGTCGGCATCTGGCCGTACCCAATACGCGCGAAATCTCAGGTCATTGGAGGGTTTTTTCAGCGACGCTTCGGCACTACTGGACAAGCCAGCAGTGGCACCCGGCAAGATGGGTCGCGCTCATGCCATGTCCGGCAGGCCGAATAGCCGTGTGGCGTTGCGGTGGAAAATGTCTTCCACCTGCGAATCGGCAAGCCGCAGGCTCATGGCCGCGATCTTGAGCATCCGCAACGATTCGTGCCCCACCAGGCCCAACTCGAGCCGGGCGTAAGGCACGTCAAGGTTCGTGTTCTCCGGCGCAATCCAAAAGAAGCTGTCGCCCAATCCCACGCAGCGGCCGCGCACGTGCGACACGGGAAAATCCGAGCCGTACAACACCCGCTGGTGTCCGAGCGTGGTAACGATCGCCTCGACCGCGCCGCTGTCGGTGACGGCCGACGTATCGAACCAGACGTTGTCCAGCCCCCGCAGCGAATCGATGCCCAGGATCGTGTGATGCGGATTGAAGCCCCGCGCCGCATGGGCGAGGATCAGCCGCATGTTGGGATAGCGTTGGCAATAGCGGCGGATCGTCTGCTGATTGCCCGCGTCGGCCAGGGCCCGCGGCCGGACGATGTGCAGCGTGATCGACAGCCCTTCCTCGTGCGCCACGCGCAACCTGCGGCTCGGGCAAGTAATCTTCGATGGGCGCGTCGAACGTCGGGCGGTGCTGCGACGTAGATGTGATAACACTTCAGGCCCACGAAGCCACACGCGCGGACCGTCTGGCGAATGAACTCCGCGTCGTGGCTGGGAACGATCAGCATCTGTCCCCGCGAACCGGGCCGCTCCAGCAGCTCGCGGTGCAAGAACGCGTTGGCGGCGTCGACGTCCATGCCGGGATGCGGATAGGGAAAGAACAAGCCCTCGGTGCGGCGACGGGGAATCAATGCCTTGATCGCCTCGTCGAAGACCCGGCTGCCGGCCACTGCGGGGCCCGACTGGACCAGAGGCGGCACGCCCCGCGGCGGAAAATGGTCGACATGATACCAATGGGCGTGCGCGTCGAAAATGGTCGGCGGCACGAAGTTGTCGAGCTCGCGGTCGAACAGCTCACGGTCGGCGTCGGTGATGATCCAGTCTTTCATTTCGGCACGCGCACTCCTCGACGCGGACTCGGGCCCAGTGCAGGCTCATGCAGTCCGGCACCCCGGCGTACCAGGCCAGCAACAGCCGGCCGTCGGCTAGCCGCCTGATTGCCGGATGGCCGAAGCTCCACTTGAGCATGTCTTCCCAATACGGCCTTGAAATCGATGTTCTCGCGCCCCTGGCTCACGGCGGCCCGTTCGTCGTGCGTGTAGACCACCAGGCGATCGTCGGCCGGCCAGTTGCGTCCGCCATCGCTCGACGACCAGAGCGTCATCGTGCCCGGCGACGTGCGATCGACGACGAAAGCCAGCAGGCGGCCGTCGTCGAGCACCAGCGGCGCGGCAATCTGTCCCGCGATGCCGGTCGGGCGGATGGCGCCGGCTTCGATCGCCTCGTCATGAATCACCCCCTGCCGCAGGTGCACGTCGAGATCGCGCTTCGCGGCCAGGTCGTGCGTCCAGAACATCGCCGTGAACTCGCCGGGATGTGGGCCGGCGGCCAGCCGCTGATCCCAGTAGTAGACTTCGTGCTCGGGATGTTGCGCCACCAGCAGCGGCCGGGAGAAGGTTTCGCCGCCGTCGCGCGAGATCACCAGCCAAGCCGCGTGCCGTGCAGGGCGCGGATCGTCGTATTCCTTGAAGCTCTCGAAGGCGAAGGCGAACATGCCGTCGCTCCAGCGGACGATGGGGCCGGTGAGCGAACAGCCCGTCAGTCCTCCCACGGCAAATTCGCGCCAGGAGCTCCAGCTTCGCCCGCCGTCGCTCGAAGTCGCCAGCAGTTGTTTCGATTTGAGAATGCCCTCGGTCAGCGGGTCGAACAGCGGGCGCTGGGGATCGCTGCGGTCGAACCAGGTCGCCACCAGCAGAAGACGTCCCGGCGCGACCTCGACCAGCTCGCCTGCCGCCAGCGAGCTATCGACTCCGCCGACGCGCGTTTCAAGCTCCGCAGGCAACGTTTCCCACGTCCGCCCGCCGTCGAGCGAGCGGCTCAGCCCGAGGGTGCTCGTCGGCGCATGCTTGGCGGGCCCATTCTGGTATCCGCACAACAGGGTGCCGTCGGCCAACGTGCACAGCGAAGTAAAGCAGGCGATCCGCCGCTGGCTCGGCTGCCGCGCCGCGTCGAAGATCAGCCCGCGCACTTCAATCATGAACATACGGTGCTCGCTCGGGGGCAAACCCTCAATGGACCAGGCGCCGGAAGGCGTCCTGCTGCACGGCGCACTCCAGTTTCTGGTCGATGGTGCCGTCGGCCAGAGCCTCGGCGAGGATCGTAAACGTCTCGCGGGCGGCGTCGACGGTTTGGGCCAGCTCGGCGTCGCCCTGCGCCGCGTTCAGATAGAACGACGTGTAGCCGTGGCAGCCCCGTCTGGCCATTTCCTGGATATACAAGGTTGCCGCCTGGCGTTTGAGCCGCTCGTCGGCAATCGCCAGCTCGAGCTGTGGGTGCACGTCGACTCCCCGGCACGACGCGGCCAGGCCGACTTCCCGCGCGACGGCGTCCACGCGGCGCTTCAACTCGGCGCCGAAGCGCCACAATTGGCCCGAGACGTCGCGCCGCCGCGCCTCGCGGATCGTCGTCAGCGCGGCCCGCAGCCCGATCGTGTCGCTCCAGTAGGTGCTGGAGATGAACATCCGCGCCGAAGGCTCCATGACCTCACGGCGGCCGACCACGGCCGCCATCGGATAGCCGTTCGACAGCGACTTGGCGAACACGGCCATGTCGGGCATGACGCCCAAATACTGCTGTGCTCCGCCGGTGGAGAATCGCAGGCCGGCCGACACTTCGTCGAGAATGAACACCGCGCCGTGCTCGCGCGCGAGCCGCGCCACTGCACTGAGATAGCCCTCGGGCGGCGCTTCGCTGCGCACGGGTTCCATGATCACCGCCGCCACCTGGTCGCGGTTGCGATCGAGCAGCTCGCCGAGCGATGCGACGTCGCCGTAGGCAAACGGCAGGGCCGTGCCGGCCAGCGCGCGTGGCACGCCCACCGCTTCGATGCCGGCAAACAGGTGCGCGTCGAGCGGCGAATCGCTGGCCAAATTCGCGGCCAGATACCAGTCGTGCCAGCCGTGATAACCGCAAAAGGCGATCTTGTCGCGCCCGGTCACGCCGCGGGCGATGCGGACCGCGATGGCGCAGGCCTCGCCGCCACACTTGGCATAGCGGGCCATCTCGGCGCAGGCGATCGAGCGGCCCAACTCTTCGGCCAGCTCGATTTCCAGCTCGTGATTCACGGCATAGATCGTCCCCCGCGAAATCTGCTCGCACACCGCCTCATCGACCACCGGGTCGCAGTAGCCCAGCAGGATCGAGCCGATGCCGCTCATCCAGTCGATGTACTCGAAGCCGTCGACGTCGCGGAACCGCGCGCCGCGGGCCGACTGGGCATAGACGGGCGAGACGCCGTACGCCACGCGTGTGGGCCGCCGGCTGACGAGCTGCGTCGCGCCGGGAATCCGCCGACGCGCCCGCTCGTACAGGGCCATCGAACGGGGAACTCGGGTTTGTTGCACGTGATCGACTGGGGTTTTCAAGAGTGCCTCAGATGCTTGACAAGATTCACCAGGCGGTCCAGCCGCCGTCGACGACCAGGTTTTGTCCGGTCAGGTAGCTGCTGGCGTCGGACGCCAAAAACACGATCGCGCCTTTCAGCTCCGCCGGCGTGCCCATGCGTCGCATGGGCGACCTGGTTTTCAGCCGCTCGACGAGCTCGGCCGGCGCCTGCGGGCCGGGAAACGGGCCGGGGCTGAGGCAATTGACGCGCACGCCGTCGGCCGCCCAATAAACGGCCAGGTGGCGGGTCATCTGGATGATGCCGCCCTTGAGCGCGTGATAGGCCACGGGGCTGGCGGGACTGACCCCCTCGTAGGCGTCGGGATACGAACCTACCAGGCCGTACATCGAACCCAGCAGGATGATGCTGGCCGGCGCTTGCCGCTGGAGGGCGTGATCGCGGGCGAGCTTCGACAGCCCGAAATATCCGCTGGCGTTGCCCAGCAGGCGGCTGAACTCTTCGGGCGTGACGTTCGTCCAATCGGATGACTGCGATTCGTGAGCATTGTTGACCAGCACGTCAATCTTGCCGGCCAACGCGACCGCTTCGCGAAAGCTGGCCTCGAGCGTGTCGGGTTGCATTTGATCGAGCGCGATACCGAAGTGATTGGCCGCGCCCGGGCGCGGCAGCTTGGCGGCGAAATCGGCCGCGCGTCTGGCGTTTCGGCTGGTCGCCACGACCGAGGCGCCGGCTTCGGCCAGCGCCCGGCACATGGCCGAGCCCAAGTGCCCCGCGCCGCCAGTGACCAGCGCCGCTCGGCCGGAGAGGTCGAACAGTTGTTGAACCGTTTTTTCGCCGGACGCGGAAGGCGCGTTCATCGCGGTTCACCGTTTGGCCGGAGGTTGCGACAACACGAGCAGCGACTGCGCGGCCCGCACGCGCGGGTCGAGCGCCTCGTCGTCGAGCAGCGGCACGAGTTTGTCGCGAAGCTCGACGGCGCGGCTATAACCGACGCACTCGGCTGCATAGGCCCGCACGGCGGCGTCGGACGATTCGAGGTCGCGGGCCAGATCTTCGCGTCCGCGGGCGTCGCCCAGCTTCGCGAGCGCGCAGACCAGCATGGCCCGCGCCACGGCATCGGTTTCGGACTCGAGCGCCTGCGAGAGCGGTGCCACGTCGGCCGCGGTGCCGACGCGGGCCAGGGCAAACGCCGCGGAGTTGCGCGCCGTTCGATCTTCTGAGCGCAACTGCTCGCGGAGGAATTGCAGGGCATCGGCCTGGTCCGCCTTGGCCAGCGCGGCGGCGGCCATCAGCCGCAACTGGAGATTGTCGGTCTGCGCGAAGGCGGCGCGCAGCAGCTTGCCGTCGTCGATCTGGCCGACCTTGAACAGGCTTTCGGCAGCATGGACGCGCCCCGTCGAATCGACGTTGGCGAGAATCGCAAACAGCACACTCACCCTGCCGCGGTCACCGCCCCGCACCAGTTCGGCGCCAAGCCGCAGCGGTGCTGATCGTCGGCCTCGGTTTTCAGCCGCCCACCCAATGCAGCCACGACTTCGCCCCCTTGTCCGGCCCGGCTGAGCGCTTCGGCGGCATGCATCGAGGGCCAGAATTCGTCGGACTTCAGCGCCCTGCGCAATGTCGCCAGGCACCGCTCGCGCAGCTCGGGCGACAGCGGCACGCGAACGCGCGACGTCGGCGCTTCGGCTCGCGCCGCCGCCAGGCAGGCAAGCGCGGCGACAAAGACGGCCGCGGCGCGGCGAGTGGCAATCATGATTCACCTCCGATGGTTTGCCAGCCCCCCGATTTCAGGCTGGCCAGCGCGGCCAGGTTCACCCGCAACGTCTGCACGCCGTCGGCCAGCGGGCAACGCGGTTCGGCATGGCCTTCGATCGCATCGAGAAAGTTGTCCGCCTGGGCGACGAAGGCCGCGTCGCGCGGCTGCGGCTCGTACGGCTCGTCGTGCCAAGGTTCGTCGGGCTCGATCATCCACCGCCAGCGGTGCGCGTGCGACTCCCAGCGGAGCGTGCCGCGCTGGCAAACGACCGTGAGCGTGACCTCGTTGGGCGCCTGATGCTGGTTGAGGCTGTAGCTGGCCAGCACGTCGTCGTGCCGAGCCAGCACATGCACGGTGTCTTCGACGTCGACGCCGGCGAGCACGCGATGGGCCGCGTCGGCCACCAGCCGGTCGATCGGGCCGACGAGCCACCCGCCCGCGTCGAGCAGGTGCGTGAGGGCATCCTGGATGGCTCCGCCGCCGGTGGCGCGGTCGACGTAGTACGTCTCGCGATAAGCGGGCCGGTAGGTGGGAAAATTCTGCCCGGCGACGGCCACCACTTCTACGGGCCGACCGAATCGCCCGCTGGCCAGGGCCTCGCGCATGGCCACCAGTGCCGGAAACGAGCGATAGACGTAAGCCACGGCCGCCACCCGCTGCCGCTCGGCGCGGCCCGAGCCAACCGCTCGATGCCGTCGAGAGCGGTGCTCAGCGGCTTCTCGATGAGCACGTGCAGGCCGGCCTCGACGAGCTGCGTGGCAATGGCGACGTGCAGGTGCGCCGGCGTGGCGACTACCGCCACATCGGGCCGCGCCTGCGGTGAGTCGGTCGCCTCAAGTGCCGTTGCCAGGCTGGGGAAGCCGGGTACGTCGTATTGCTGGGCGATCGTCGCGCGAGCGCCGGGTTGATCTCGACCAGCGAAGCCCGTGCCCGGCCGGTGGCCAGGAAGCAGCGCAGGTGCCGTTCTCCGATCGAGCCGACGCCGACGATCAGAACGTGATGGTTGCGACTCGTCATGGTTGCTTGTCGAGCGGGTTCGCGCCAGCGCCGGCCTGGCTGCCCGCCGTCACACTTGAAGGCCCATTTCCTGGTGCTGCCGCCGGGCCGCGGCCAGGTAGCGCGCGAAGGCCTCTTCGTCGCGCCGGCAGGAAACTCCCTGAAACACCATGGCGAACGACCGCCGCTGGCGGTTGCGCGACATGTTGGCATCGGCCCGGTGGATCGTCATGCCGTGATGGGCCACCAGGTCGCCGGCGCAGCGGCACGGCCACCTCGAGGGCGAAGTCGTCCGGCCGATAATCGGTGATCCCCTGCGAGAAGCCGAGAATGTTCGACCGCGCGTGCGGCCGGTAGCCGCGGGTGTGCGAGCCGGCGACGTAGCGCAGGCAGCCATTTTCCGCGTCGACGTCGTCGAGCGCCAGCCAGGCGGTCAGCACTTGCGGCGGCGCGAGGCACGAATAGTAGTTATCCTGGTGCGGCGGCGTGACGTGGGCCGTGCCCGGCGGCTTGTTGAACCATTCGGGCTGCTCGGCCAGGGCCGCCTCGCCCAGCAGCTCTTCGGCCAGGGCCACCCATCGCGGATGGCGGCGATAGGCCTCGAAAAACGGGTCGCCGCCCATCCGCTGCATTTGCTTGAGCGTCGCAGGGTTGGCGCGGTCGTCGTAAAAGGCATCCGCGTCGGGCAGCGTGGGCACGACCTCGCGCACGTAGCGATCGAGATTCTCGCCGAGCAGGGAGAACTCCTCGCTTGGCAAAAAATCCCGCACGACGACAAAACCGTCGCGCTCGAACCGTGACCGTCGGGTTTCCTTTGGCATGGCAGGCAGGCCTCGTTGCGCGCCGAGGAAGGTCAGTAGCGATTGGCCAGCTCGGCCGCTTCGGCGGCCAGGCGGTTGTCGAAGGTAAAGCCGAGCGGCGCGTACATTTTTTGAATGGCTTCCATGCCCTGCTTGACCAGGATGATGTCGCAACCGTGGCAGATGAATCGGGCCCCCAGCTCCATGAGCATCTGCGAATGTTCGGGGCCGCTGCTGACGGTGCCCCACGATTTGCCGGCCCGGTGGGCCGCTTCGGCCACGCGGCGATAGGCGCCGGTGATCGTCGGATGATCGAACTGGTAGGGCACTCCGGCCGCGACGCTCAAATCGCCGGGCCCCAGCATCAGCACGTCGACCCCTTCGACGGCCGCGATGGCCTCGGCCTCGTCCAGCGCACGCGGCGATTCGATCTGCGCGACCAGCAGCGTGTGCTCGTTGGCCGCTTTCAGGTACGGCGGCATCGGCATCGCGCAATAGGGGTTGTCGCCGTTGGCGCCGTCGACGCCGCGTTGGCCCTGCGGCGCGAACTTGGCCCAGCGGACCAGCTCGGCCGCCTCTTCGGCCGATTCGCAGCGCGGATACATGATCGCCTGCGCGCCGGCTTCGAGCAGCCGCCCCATGCGCATGAACTCCCCCTTGCGCAGCGGGCCACGATGTCGGAAGAGCCGACGCGGGCGGCCCGCATCAGCGTGGCGGCGGTTTCGTCGCTGGTGGGATGATGCTCCAGATCGAGCCAGATGCCGTCGAAGCCCAGCAGGCTGACCAACTCGTAGGCGCTGGGATCGATGAAGTGGCAGCAGGTAATCAGGGCTGGCTCGCCCCGGCTGAGTTTTGCTTTGATGCGGCTGAATCGCATGGTGGTATTGTCTTTCGCGATGGACTGGAGATCGATCAGGGGACGAACTGCACCGCGTAGAGGTCGGCATTTTCCAGCACGAATCGCAGCCGCACGCGCTGGCCGGCCAGCCGCGACGCGTCGCGGCCTCCAGTCCAGGCGAACGCGCTGGTCGATTTCGTTGCCCGTCAACGGCCGGCAATCGGTCAGGGCGAAGCCATCGACGGGCTGCCCGGCGGCATCCCGAATTTCGACGCGCAGGCTGCCGCCCGGTCGGGCTGCGAAGTTGAGCGACAATTCCTTGCCTGCGAATCGCAGGGGGCGGGTCAGCATTTCGCCGGCTTTCGCGCCGGCGGCCAGCGAGACGAAGCCATCCGTACGGAAGGTGAACCGCCGCACACGGCTGCCCGGCCCGGCGTAATAGGCTTCGGTGGCGTACACCGACAGCTCACGATCCTGGCCGGGCAGTTGCAGCAGCCCCCAGGTCATGTAGTTGCTGCGGTTGCCGTCGCGATTCTCCGGGGCCGTGATCGGAATCAGCGGCTCGCTCCAGCGGTGGAAGTCGTGGCCGTCGCGGCTGGTCATCAGGATCGGTTCGACCTGTTCGTGCTTCGGTTGAAAGCGGGTGGGGAAGCCCAGGAACAGTTGCGGTGCGCGAAAGTACGGCTGGATGGCGTTGGTGTACAGGTGCTCGCGCGGCGCGTCGCCATATTCCAGGAACACCGGCTGCGTCCAATTCACGAAGTCGGCCGACGAGGCCGTCATGATGTCGCGTACCCCGCCGCGGCTCTTACGGTGGAAGTCGAGGTAGCGCTTTTCGAGCGGGTGCCAAAAGGCGAGGTTCTGCGAATCGAAGTCGCCGTCAGTGATAACCGGCGCGTCGCGGATCGCCGACCAGTGGATGCCGTCGGGCGACTGATAGGCCCGCAGGCCTTTGCCGCCGGTCGGCCGCGAGCCGCCGGCCAGCGCCTTGTAGCGAGCCGCCGGCGGGCAGTCGGGGTTGGCGTCCTTGAAGGGGGTGAAATTGTGCGTGTCCTCGCCCGCCCATACGATGTTGTTGGCCTTCGAGCCGTTGAACTCGAACAGGCCCAGCTCGGGCTTCTGCCAATGGATGCCGTCGCGGCTTTCGGCGTAGCAGGTCACCTCGGGGTGGGCTGCCTTCTTGGTCTTCTCGTCGAAGTGCGCCCCGCGGTAATACATGCGAAACACGTCGCCGTCGGCAAACAGCGTGTAATAGGCCGACGTGTTCCCCTCCCAGGGCTTGTCACAGACCAGCACGAGCTCGCGCGGCTCGGGCCGGTGCATCTTCAACTCCGCGTCTTGCAAGCGCTCGATCAGGTAGTCGTCGACCAGCAGCTCGCGGCGCGAGCCAATGTCGCGAACGTTGCCGGGCAATTCGACTTTCGCCAGGTAGATGCTCGTCTTGCCTTCATGCGACGAGTAGTAGCTGACCCACAGCAGGGCATCGTGCTCGACCAGCCCGGCGTAGCTCGTGTCGCCGCCCGAGGGCAGCTTCAGGAATTCGTCGAGCTTGCCGCTCTTGGGATCGATCCAGGCCAGCGACGTGTGCGCCCCGCCGTCATACAGCCGCACCGCCGCCACGAGCCTGCCATCGTGCAGCCGCAGCATCTGCGGGCCGCCGATGCGCACGCCCAGGTCCTTCCACTGCCATTTCGTGTAAGGAGGCTGGGCGATGCCCAACAAACCGGTCTTGGGACCTTCGTCGCGCCGCAGCAGGCAGTAGCACGTCGAGCCGTCGAACACCAGCGAGGTCTCGTTCGGATAGCCCACGTCGAATAGCCGCTCGACCAGCGGGTCGAATCGCCGACCGTCATTGCTGGTGTACAACCGCACCGAGCGGTCCTTGCCGCAGCCGTAGCCGATGCCGTAGGCCTTGCCCTGGTGCCAGGTGGCTCGCCATAGCCAAAAATCGGGATCGCCGATCGGATGCTTTTCGCTCCAGTTGCGGCCGTCGGTGGAAAACCAGGCGTAGGTCTGGTGCGTGTGTTTCGACTTGTCGTGCAGGGCTCCGGCGCCGGAGAGCATCAGCCGGCCGTCGGGAGTGATCGTGATCTTCGCGTTGCGCAGGTCGCTTTCGGGCGAGGTGATCAGAGCCGCCGATTCCCAGTGCTGGCCGTCTGCCGACGTGATCACGCGAAGGGCCCCATCGGGCGAAACGTGCCGCGCGCCTTCGCGAAACACGCAAAACCAGCGGTCCTTGAACCGCACCAGGTCGGTGAACGCGTTGTGCGGCGCGCGATCCCAGATCTTGTGGACTTCGACGAGCCGAGCCGTATCCTGGCCGTGGGCCCAGCCACCGCAGCACGCCAATACAGCCGCCAGTAACAAACGTCGCATGACGCTCACCTCACAATCGTTGCATCGTGGTTCCGCGGTTCCCGCCTTCAATCCCGGAATTGAAACGAATACAGGTCCGCATCCTTGACCTCGAAGCGCAGCCGCACCGGTTTGCCGCCCGCCGGCGCAAGTCGGGGTTGCCCTTCCAATGGACTTCGCGATCGAGATCGTCGCCGTAGACTTCGTGGCAATCCGCCAGGGCGAACCCGGCCAGCGGCTGGCCGTCGGGGTGCTGCAATTCGACCCGCACGCTGCCGGCGGCCGACGTCGAGACGTTGATGAACAGCGATTGGCCGCTAAATGTGACGGGCTTCGTCACCAGCTCGCCGCCGACCAACGGAGCGTGCAGCGACACGAAGCCGTCGATCCGCAGCGTGTAACGGCGCAGCACGCCGCCCGTTTCCTGCAGCGTTCGCTCGGTGACGTAGATCGACAGCTCGGGCGGCGCGTCGTCGAGGGCCGATTTTGTCTCGACCAGGCCCCAGTTCTGATACGTGTCGCCGTAGAACCAACTGTCTCGCGTCCGCAGCCCCGGCCGCAGGAACGACTCGGGCCAGACCGAGAACCGCGAGCGGTCGCGGCTGGCGATCAACATGCCGTCGGTGACGGCCGTGCCTTCGCGCGGCGAATTCTTGCGCGAATCTGGCGATAGTCGTATCGCGGCAGGGCCTTGGCCGACTCGGTCCAGCCGCGATCGATATAGCGCGTGGGAAAGCCCAACAGCAGGTGTGGAGAGCGGTAGTAGGGCGCGATCTGGTTAGTGTACAGCTCGCTGACCCGGCCCGGTGGATACTTCGCCCCCACCGGATCCTTGACGTCGGAGGGCTGCTCATCGGGCCGCCCCGGATTGGCCAGGGCCGTGTAGCTGAGGAAATCGGGCTCGCTCCAGTGGAGAAAGTCGGGGGAAGTCGCGGTGCGGATGTCGCGCCCCTCGCGAAAGTCGCGGTGGTACTCGCGGTACTCGCCCCGCTCGGCATCCCAGAAGGCGAGATTCTGCGAGTCGAAAGCACCCTTGGTGATGATCGGCTCGGGGTGCATCAATGACCAGTGAATGCCATCGGCCGATTTGAAAGCGTACAGTCCGTGCTTCTTGCCGCCGACGCCCAGGGCCTTGTACTTCGCGTCCGATTCGACTGTTGGGTTGGCGTCGCGAAACGGCACGAAGGCATGGGCCCCCACGCCGTCCCAAACGATGTTGTTCTGCTTCGAGCCGTGGTTCTCGAACAGGCCCAGCACCGGCTTCGTCCAGTGGATGCCGTCGGGGCTTTCGGCATAGCAGTACAAATCGGGCGTGGTGGGGCGGTCCTTGCCGCCGAGATACGAGGCATGGCTGCCGCGGTAGTACATGCGGTAGTTGTCGCCGTCTTGAAACACGGTGACGTAGTTGGTGGCGTTGCCCTCCCACGGATCGTCGGTCACCAGGGCCACGTTTTGCGGCGTCGGATGGTGCAGCCGCAAGTCGGCGCGCTCGGAGAGCCGCTCGACGAGCCAGCCATCGACGAACAGCTCGCGCCGCGAGCCGATCTCGCTCACTTTGGCCGTTTCCTCGGCCCAGGAAACTCCACCGCAGCAAATCAGCAGCAAGCAGGCAATCCAACGGTGCATGGCAGTCCTCGTCGGTTGAACGGTCATGTCAGTCTTCCCGAGCCTTCGATCGGCCACACGTCGACCACCAGGCCATCCTCGTGCACGATCATCTCCCGATACAGGTTGCAGGTCGTGCAGGCGTGGCTGGGAATCAGTTGCAAGACCTCGCCGATTTTCCAATCGGGCGCGTTGCGGACCACGGCGTGTTCTTCGGACATGAAGGAGGAAATCTCGACCTCCGGAAAATCGCGGATGGCCGGCGCGCCGAACTCGCTGCCGGCCCCCTTCACTCCCACGTCGAGCACCGCCTTGCCCGCCGTCGGCCGGCTGATCACGCGCACCTGCACCGACAGCGCGATCTCGAACTCGCCGGCCAGCCGCTGATACTGCCGGTCCATCGTGGCGTAGGTGCCGGCCTGAATCTCGTCGACGCCCGGCATCACCCCGGTGGCGTCGTACGTGGCACTCGAAGAACCGCTCACGCAGCCCACGCGAAGGCCGGCGTCTTCCAGCAGCTGTCGGGTATCGAGCGCCTGCTGCATGGCCGCGCGGGCCCGCTCGCCGCGTTCGGCGCGGTCGAGCACGTTCACCAGATGGCCTTCGTATGCCTGCAACCCGGCGAACTCAACGCCCGGCAAGTCGGCGATACGCCGCGCCAGCTCGACCGCAGCGAGCCCTGGGGGCACGCCGCAGCGGCCCATGCCGATTTCGACTTCGACCAACAGTTTCACGACCGAGCCGGCCGTGGCGGCTGCTTGTGAAATCGCGATCGCCTGCTCCGGATGATCGACCGCCACGCCGATCCGCGCCTGCGCCGCCAGCCGCGCCAGGCGGGCCACTTTTTGCGGGCCGACCACCTGGTTGGCGATCAGGATGTCGTCGAAGCCGTGGTCGACGAGCACTTCGGCCTCGCCCAGCTTGGCGCAGGTGATGCCGATCGCGCTGCCGGCGGCCAGTTGCCGCCGGGCCAGCGAGACGCACTTGTGATTCTTGAAGTGCGGCCGCAGTTTGGCCGGCCGCTCGCGAAAAAACGTGGCCAGCCGCGCAGGTTCCGCTCGCAGGCCGCGCGGTCGAGCAACAGCGCGGGCGTGTCGACTTCGGCCGTCGGCCGGCCGATGCGAGGATCGCGGGCCGTGTGACTTTCGCTAACAGCCATCATTCTTCCATCCGCGCGGCCGGCGGCCAGGGCCTGGCCACCGCGTCTGGCCACGGTTCCCGTAACGACTCCCACCAGCAACGAACACGGCATCATCCACACGAAACTCACGCCCAGGTTCAGTCCCAGGTCGGGCGAAAACGCGATCGCCACGGCAGTGGCAATCGCGGCCAGCAGCCCCAGCCACGCGCCCGCGGCGTTGGCCCAGGGCACCACTAGCGCCAGGAAAAACAGCACGAACAAAGGGGCGGTCAACAGATTGACGATCTTGAAGCAGCGCTCGACGAGATTTCCCTCGATCAGCGTGTTGACAATGCTCAGTGCGATCGCCACGGCGGCCACGACCCAGGCCAGCCGCCGCAATCTCGACACGTTGGCCGCCTCGTCGTTGGTTGTCTCGTCGCGGCCGCGCAAAAGGAAATCGCGATCGAGCACGGCGCACGTCGAGTTGATGCCCGACGACAGGCTCGATAGCGCGGCCGAAAGGATGGCCGCCACGACCACGCCGGCCAGCCCGACGGGCATTTGGGTCATCACGAATCTTGGGAATAGTTGATCGCCGGTGGTGGCCACCGATTGCCCGGCGGAAAGCTCGGCGGGGTGGCTGTGATAAAACCCCAGAATCGCCACGCCCATGAGCGCCAACAGCGACGCGACCACCACTTCGGTCACCTGGGCCACGGCCAGGGTGCGCCGGGCGGCGGCCGGATCGCGGCTCGACAGGAAGCGCTGGATCGACATCTGATCGGAGCCGTTGGTGCACACGTACCACGACGTGGTGGAGATGACCAAAATGCCGAACGACACGCGCATGTTCGGATCGAAGCCCCAACTGGGCGCCTGCCAGTTGCTGGGCCACTGGTCGGGCCACCAGGCCGCCACGCCGCCCATCTTGCTGGTGATTACGGCCAGCGTGGCAGCCGCGCCGACCAGCATGGTGATCGATTGGATGGCGTCGGTCGTGACCACCGCCTTGATCCCGCCGGTCGAGGCGTACATGGCCGTCAGCAGGCCGATGGCAATGCACAACCAGGGGGTCCAATCGGCGTGAATTCCCAACAGCGGCACCAGCACGACGTAGCTGGTGGCAAACAAAATCGTCGCCATCCAGCCGAACCGCAACAGCAGGAACACGCCGGCCCCGGCCAGGCGGACGCTCGTGCCCAGCCGCGATTCCAGCAACTCATAGGCGCTGGTCACTCGCTGCCGCATCAATAGCGGGATCAGCCCGTAGCCGACGATGATGAAAATCAAGGGATGGGCCGCCAGTTGCGTGGTCATCATCGGCCCGTGGGCGATCATTTCGCCCGGTGTGCCCAGATAGGTCAACGTGCTGAGCAACGTGGCGAACAGCGACAGGCCCAAAGCCACCGGCGACATCCGCCGGCCGCCGAGCAGGTAATCGTCGGCGGTCTTGTTCGGCGCACGAAGAACCAGCCGATGCCCAGCATCAGCAAGCCATAGGCGGCCACGACCAGCCAATCGACCGAGGACATGCGAGCCACGACTTTCCATGCAAGCGGCATCCATGCCCAGTGGCGATTTTCCCGACGCGACAAATCCTACTTATTGACGAAGCCAACGTCAAACGATTACTATCGAAGCCCGGGAGACCAAATAAATGGACGTCGTGGCACACACCGCCCGGCCCGCCACCCAGGCTCACGAGCTGGCCAGGAAAATTCGCCAGCGCATCCAAAGCGAGCAACTGGCCGACGGCAGCTTCTTCATGACCGAGGCCCAGTTGGCCCGCGAATACGGCGCCTCGCGCACCGTCACGCGCGAAGCCGTCAGCCGCCTGCAAGCCCTGGGCATGCTCGAGGGCCGCAAGCGCAAGGGCCTCTTGGTGCGTAAGCCCGATCCGTTGCGGCTTGTTCTCATCGGGCCTGCCGTCGCTGGCCGCCTCGCCCGACGACTGGCGCGAGCTGGCCCAGTTGCGCTACGCGCTGGAAGTTGGTGCCATGGAGCTGGCGGTTCGCCACGCCACCGACGAACAAATCGACCACCTGGCGGCCATCACCGACGAGATGGAGCAAGCGCTGCGTGAGGATACGCAGTCGGAGCGCTCCGTGCGGCTCGACGTCGAGTTCCACGCGCAAATCTTGCGCATGACCGGCTCGCGGCTGATTGCCGGCATGCAGCAGATTCTCGTGCAGTTCTTTCAGGTCGCGCCCCACAGCGCGAGGACAGCCGCCGCGGCCGAGCGTATCGTCTGGGAACATCGCGAGCTGCTGGCCGCCGTGCGCGACCGCGACGCGGAACGGGCCCGCGCGATGATCCGCCTGCAGATCCGGGCCACGCTCGACGCGGGCGGAATCCTGGCGGCCGAGAGAGTCTGAACCGAAGCGCCTTCCATGAATCACGCACGAATCGGTAGCACCATGCAACGCGTCACGCCGAATTCCGGCCGCCGCCTGGTGGGCCTTGCCCTGGCCTTGCTGCTGTTGATCGTCGGCGCGGCGCGGTCGCGGGCTGACGACTGGCCGCAATTCCGCGGGACGAATTGCCGCGGCGTTTCCAGCAGCGACAAACCGCTGCCCGTGAATTTCTCCAGCAGTCAGAACGTGCGCTGGTCAGCCGCGGTGGGCGACGGCGTGGGGGGCGCGGTCGTGGCCGCGGGCCGCGTGTTCGTCAGCGGCATGACCTCCGGCGAAACCGTCAGCCTGTTTGCCTTCGACACGGCGACCGGCCGCAAGCTCTGGCAGCGCGACTGGCCGACGGGTCCGCTGCCCGAGGTGCATCAGACGAACAGCCATGCCAGCTCGACTCCGGTCGCCGACTCGGAGCGCGTCTATTTCTATTTCAGCTCACTCGGCCTGTTGGCGCTCGACGCGGAAACGGGCCAGGACGCCTGGCGGCGCTCGTTGCCGGTGCCGTTTTTCGTCTTCAAGTGGGGCGCCGGCATGTCACCCGTGCTGTACCGCGACATGGTCTTGTTCTGCCAGGACGACGACTTGAACCCGGCGCTGTACGCTTTCGATCGCTCCACGGGGCGCGAGCTGTGGAGGGACGACCGGCCCGACATGGCCGTCAACTATTCGCACCCGGTCATCAACACGGTGGACGGGCGCGACGAGATCGTCGTGGCCGGCACCGGACTGCTCGTCGGCTACGATCCGCAAACGGGCGAGCGCCGCTGGTTCGCCAAAACCCTGCTGCGAAACATCAAGACCACGCCGGTTTGCGTCGACGGCGTGATCTACATTTCGCTGCAGAGCGGCGGCATCGCCAATCAATGGCTGGCCTCGATCGACCAGGCCGAGACGGGCAACAGCGACGGCAAGATCGACAAAGCGGAAACCCAGGCCTTTGTCGGTTCGATGCCGATCCCCGCGGCCTTCTTCGCGCGACACGTTCGATCGCGGCGACCTTAACCACGACGGCTTCCTGGAAGGCGAGGAACTCGATATTGCCTTCCTGCACCCCGATAATTTTGCCGGCGCCAGCTTCAAATCGCTCGGCGACAGCGCGGCCGACGAATACATCTTGGCCGTCCGCGGCGGCGGAAGGGGCGACGTCACGACCACGCACGTCCTGTGGAAGCACAAGACGAAACACACCGATCACATCGTTTCGCCACTCGTGTCCGACGGCCGGATGCTGCTGGTAAAATCGGGCGGAATCACCACGGTGTTCGACACTCGCACCGGCAACCCGTTGCGAGCCCCCAAGCGCGTGGGCCATGCGACCAGCTATTTCGCCTCGCCCGTGGCCGGCGGTGGCAAGATTTACCTGGCCGGCGAGAACGGCCAGGTGGTGGTCTTGAAGAACGACGCCGATTACGAGGAGTTGGCCGTCAACGACGTCGGCGGCAGCATCGTGGCCACGCCCGCCATTGCCGACGGCGCGCTGTGGATCCGCACGCGCGATCGGCTATTGTGCATCGCCGAGGCGGCGGACCAGAAATAAGAACCTATCCGAGAACCGCCCGGGACAGTCCCGATTTTACGGACGGGCACCATCGACAGATGGTCGCGGAGCAAAATGGGTCTGCCCCCCTCTCCCTCAGCGGTTCGCGGATAGGTTCTAAATCGGCCGCGTCGCGACGATCGAATCCCTCGTAGTCCGGCGGCAGCGTGCGCTCGGGCAACCGTCTCTTTTCCGCGGCTCCGATCCGTTGCTGGCAAGCTAGCAGGCTTCAACGCCTCGGACGGTTTCGCCACGGTCGCGCGGAAACGCGATTGCCCGCCACGCTCGATCTCCGATAGAACACTGCGGATCACCATCTCACGAACCCCACCAGCGGCCCGCGCGAAGGAGCTTTGGCGATGCGACGAAGATTTGTGCCAATCGTATTGCTTGCCGTCGGGTGCCTGGCGCTTGCCGCGGCGGCGGTCCATGCCGAGCCCAACGAGACGATCCGCGCGGCCGACGAAGTGCTGCACGAGATCATGGCCATCCCGGCCCGGCAGATTCCCGGCACCCTGTTGTCCGAGGCGCAGGCCGTGGCGATCATTCCCGACGTGCTGAAGATCGGTTTCGTGGCCGGTGTGCGACGGGGCCACGGTGTGGTGCTGGTACGCGACGAGCGGGGCCAATGGGGCTTGCCGCAGTTCGTCACGCTGACCGGCGGCAGCGTCGGCTGGCAAGCCGGCGTCCAGGGCACCGACGTGGTGTTGGTGTTCATGACCAAGAAGAGCGTCGAAGGGCTGGCGCACGGCAAATTCACGATCGGCGCCGATGCCAGCGCGGCCGCCGGCCCGGTGGGACGCAACGCCGCCGCCGCGACCGACTTCAAGCTCAAGGCCGAAATCCTCTCCTATTCGCGCAGCCGCGGGCTGTTCGTCGGCTTCGCGCTGGACGGCTCGGCCATCGAAGCCGACAACAATGCCCAAATGGCCTACTACGGCACGCCGCCGGGGCAGCCTCCCGCGCACGTGCCCGAGCCGGCAGTGACCTTGCTGCAGGACGTCGTCAACTTGACCCCCGCCGTGCCGGCAGTGGGCAATCCGGCGCCGACTCCGGCGGCCGCTGCGGCCAACCAGGGGCCCACGCTGGCGGCCCCGCGCGATCGTTTGTCGACATTGCGCGAGCTGTCGCGCAAGATGCCGCCCAGCTTTACTCGCTGATCGACGAGCCGTGGCGCAGGTACCTGGCCGTGCCCAAAGAAGTGCTTGACGGCGGCTCGGCCGTGCCGCTGGAGAGCTTGCAGGCTTCCGTCTCACAATTCGAGCGCGTGATGGGCGATCCGAAGTACGACGCGCTCACCACGCGCCCCGAGTTCCAGGCGACGCACGAGGCGCTGTCGGAATACGCCCGCGAATTGACGACCGCTCCGCGCGAGCAACTGTCGCTCCCTTCGCCGCCGGCCAGGTAACGCGCCGGGCTCGATTACGGCGTCGCCGGGGCCGAGGGGTCGGATCGCAGATCGACGCTGTTGATTGCGATCACGCGGTACGTGTGCTCGAGGCCCGCTTCGTCCGAGCGGTCGACGAACCGCATTTGGGCCAACGGCGTTTCCGGGGTGTCGTGATACGACAGGCCCTGGAACAGCGGCCGGCCAAAACGGCCCTTGGGCATCTCGGGCACCCGTCCGAGTTCCTTGCCGTCGCGCTCGATGACGAAGGCTTTCAACCCGCTCTCGAAATCGGCCTTCGCGTCCCAGGTGATCACGACTCCGCCGTCGTCGGCGGCGGCAGCGTGAACCGCGAGCGTCGCCGGCGGCGGAGTCGTGTCGCTCACGGCCCCGCTCTTGACGTATTCTTCCCACGCCCGGGCGACGCGCTCGTTGGGCAGCCAGACGGCTTCGTTCGGCTCGCCCCCGTAGAACTCGGCCGGCTCGGCCCGCTCGCCCAGCGGCGCGGCCAGCCACGCATGCCGTTTGCCGACGGGGCGCAGTGCTTGCGTCTTGCCGCCCCGCTCGGGCAGGCGCATCGCCAGGCACGCATCGAAAAACGGGATCGCCAGATAACGCGAGTCGCCACATTCGTGCGCGGTTCGCGGATCGGGGGCCAGGCCGATCGGCACTCCCTGTGCTCGATAGGCGCGAAACATCGCCGTGGCTCCGTTCCAGGCACTGGCGAACCGCGGGTCGTCCTTCTCCCTGGCTCCTGGATTGCACATGGCGGGAATCTCGTAGGCGGCCAGTGGAATCTCGGGCTTGGGAATCTCGCCTTTTTCCCAGACGGCAAAGGCGGTGCCCGAACGAAACCAAATGGCGACGATCCGCTCGGGATACATCGTCTGCATCAGGCTCGACCAGAAAGCGCCACCCGAATGTCCCCATAGGCACCAGGGCACCTGCTCGAGCTCGGCGTGTTTCGACTGCGCAGCCAGTTCGCCGAGTGCCCTGAGAAACGTCTTGTGCGAGCCGTTGCGCAGGTCGCACCATAGCCGGCAATTCTGGCCATCCTCCTGATGGTAGGAAGGGCCCAACAGCGCAGTCCCACCTGGCCGCCAGCGCTTGCCAGTGCAGGTCGTGGGCCGCCGTCTGCCCCCCCTGGCAGGCGCCGCTGCCACAGCCGTGTTGATGCACGATGACACCGCGCAGCGTCGCGACGTCGTTGGGAATCCAGACTTTGTAGGTCACGCCCAATTGCAGTTCGCCCTGGGCGCTCGACGGTTCGTAGCTGACTTCGTAATAGCACCCGGCGGCCAGCGCCGCGTGCGTCGGCGGCGCCCTGAACAGTGCGATGACCACGATTCCCAGGATGCAGCTAGCCAAGTGGATTCGCACGCGTGATGCTCCTGCCGGGAGGTTGGGAGTTCGGGTGACGCGGATGCGCGGGCCGCGCATCAGGGCTGCCGGTTGATCAGCTCGGGATGCATCTGCCGGACGGCCGAGGCCTTGGGAATGGCGTGGATTTGGATGTAGGGGAGATAGGGATAGCGGCGGGCAAAGTCCTGATGCGCGATTTCGGCCGGATAGAACTTCGCCATCGGCTCGAGCGTGGTCACGATCCGCCGCTTGTAAACCTTTTTGGCTTGCAACTCCTTGATCTTGGCCGCGGCGGCCGATTTTTGTGCCTCGTCGACGTAGAAAATCGCCGAACGATACTGTGGGCCGACGTCGTCTTCGCCTTGCCGGTTGCGCTGCGTCGGATCGTGGGCGTCGAAGAACACGTCGAGCAACTGGTCGTACGTGATCTGTTTTGGGTCGTAGGTGATGCGGATCGATTCGGCGTGGCGGGTGCGACCCGTGTGCACACGATCGTAGTTGGCCGTGGCGGCCGTGCCACCGCAGTAGCCGCTTTCGACGTTGATCACGCCTTTGAGCTGCTCGAATGAAAGCTCGGTACACCAGAAGCAGCCGCCGGCAAACACGGCCGTCTCGATTTTCGGCGGCTGGCGCTCGCCCGGCTGCTGCGACTCATCGCGTGCCTTCTCGGCCGCCACGGCCTGCAGGACGACCGACCCCAGCAGCAGTGCCACGATTGCCCTCACGAGTCTGCGCATTCGCCGGTGCTCCTGGTGGGAACTGGTTCGCGACGCATGATGCCGCTCACCATGCTCCACTATATCAACTGGGCGCCGCGGAACAATTTCGCAATGTCGATGCCACGAAAAAAGTGGCAATGCAAACTCGGGTGCCACGGGTGGCTCGCAGAGACTCGCGTGCATGCGGTCCGTTCGCGAAACTGTGGCCCCCAATTCGCTTGCCCGTGAGTTAGAATCAACCTGCGTTTCCCCCGGTTAGCCCCCGCCACGGAGATGTCCCCATGAAAGATCGTTTGCTCACGATCGCGCTGTCGGTAGCAGCCACGTACGGAATCCTGAAGGTGGAGCCCGATCGACCGCGGGAGCTCGAGGTCGACCGGCTCGTGGTCCGCCGGGAGCTGATCGTCTCCGACACCGGCTCGGCGTGGGAGGCGGGCTACGAAACACACCAGATTCCCCGCGGACTCTACGCCCGCTCATTGGCCGACGGTCCCGGCGGGCTGTGGGTTCGCAGCCGGCTGATCAAGGCCGAAGTCGACGACCCCTTCGACGACCGCTTTCATGCCATCGAGCGTGACGGCACTCTGCGCCGCGCCGGGCCACATCTCCTGGAACGTGTGGCTCGACGGCGCCTGGCGGCAAATGGCGATCATCCAGGGCGAAGGGCTCGAACTGTCGGAGGTGCCGCGCGAGCAGTGGAACGGCAGCACGCACCCGGGTCGCTTGCGTATTCAAACGTTCCGCCCGCGCCACGGCGAGCCGCTGACCGATGCGCTCATCGGCCAAGGCATGATGTCGCTGGGCGGCGGCGGATACGGCGGCGGTGGGCTCCCCTACCCCTCGGAAACGTTGCAACTGTGGGGCGGCGAGATCGAGCAATCCGCCACGCCTCGGTCGGCGGCGCCGAAGGTCACGAGCGATGACGGCAGCGGTGCGCACCGTTACGCGATCGTGGCCGTCGGCGCGCAAGGGCGTCGCACGGCGGCCTCGCCGGACGCCGTGGCCAAGGGCCGCGCAGCTCGAGTGGGACAGCGTGGCCGGCGCGGACGCCTACGTCGTCGTTCGCGACGGCAAGGAGATCGCCGGGCCGCTACGCCTGGAAGGCGCACGCAAAGCATGGCGCGATCAGCCGGCCCGTTGACGCTGTTGCCGCGCAAAGATTTCGGCCACGGGGTTGTTGCAGGCGCGACGTCCGCTCAACGCCGCGGCATCCAGCGCGGCAGAAAACGGCCGGTCGTTTCCATATAGCGACGGTAGTCGTCGCCGAACCGCTCGATAAGCTTTTGCTCCTCCTTCGGCGTCCGCAGCACAAGCAGGGCGAGACACACGAGCCCGCTCAACCCGATGAACCAGTTGGCAGTCAACAGCGTGACGGACGCGATCAGTAGCGCGGTACTGACGTAGTAGGGATGGCGGACCCAACGGTACGGTCCGCTGGTCACGAGCGTGGCGTCGGCCCTGACGTGCACCGTGTCGGTCAGATTCTTGCCCAAATGCGCGTAGGGTCCAAGCCACGAGAGCCACGCCCGGCAGGCTGGCCGCGGCGCCCAGCCAGCGCAAAATGTCGGGCAGCGGCAGCGCGGCCCCTGTCATCCAATTCGGATTCAAGAGCCAAACCAGCGTGGCCAGCCACAGGGCCAGCCCGGCCAGTCGCAAGAAAGCGCCCAGCAGCAGGCCCTCGTCTATTCGCGAGATCGGTTCGCCCGATTGGGCCGCCCGCAGCCGATGGTAAGCGACGATTACCAACGTGACGACAAAGATTGTCAACAATGCGGCGCGGAAGGGAATTTCGGCCGACATGTTGGCGGGGGCGGCGGCTCAAGGTGTCGGTTGATAGGGGAGGTCGATGACGACTTGGGTGCCACGGCCAGGCGCGCTGTCGATCTGGCAGCGGCCGCCGGCAATTCTCGCCCGTTCGGCCATGCCTTTCAGGCCGTGACCACCGCGGCGGCTGTTTCTTGGCAGGAATCCGACGCCCCAATCGCGGATTTCCAGATACACGCGGTCGCCCTGGCGGCCGATCTCGACGCGCACTTTCCGGCTGCGACTGTGCTTCTGAACGTTGGTGAGCGCCTCTTGGGTGATGCGATACAGCGCTTCCTCGATCCTGCGCGGCATGCGGCCCAGGCTCTCATCCCTGACGAACTCGATTTGAAAATGGGCCCGCTCTTCCTCGCCGATCAGTTGCTCGACGGCGGAAATCACTCCCAGGTCGTCGAGCACGGGCGTACGAATGCCGTTGATCAGCCGGCGGCCTTCGGCCACGGTCTTGCGCAGGATGACGACGATGCCGGCCAGAGTGTTGCCCAGGGGGTGATCGGCCAACTGGCTCTCCAGCGATTCGAGCTGCATCAGCGCCCCGGCGGCGTACTGCACCAGGGTGTCGTGAATCTCGCAGGAGATCAATTGTCGTTCCTGCTCCTGCAGCTCGATCGTGTGGCGCAGCATTTCCTGCTCGGCTTCGAGTGCCTCGCGGATCTTGATCTGCTCGCTGATATCCGTCGAGATTCCGCCGACCGCCGCGGCGCACCCGCAGCATCGTGGATGGGAAACTTCACGGTCAGGTACGTTTGCGTTCCATCGGCTTGCGGCAGGGACTCCTCGACTTGGATTGGCCGATCCGTCTCGATGACCGTGCGATCGGTGGCCAGCCATTGATCGGCGACGGCAGTAGGGAACAAGTCTCGCGGCGAGCTGCCGTTGAAGCGGCTGGTCGACAGGCGAAAGACCTCCTCGCAGCGACGGTTTACCAGCAGGAACCGGCCGTCGAGATCCTTGACGTAGATCATCGCCGGCGTGTTGTCGAGGATGCCTTGCAGCCGTGCTTCGCTGGCGCAGTACGGCGTCTTCGGCCGCTTTGCGATCCGTGACGTCGACGACGCTGCCGACGTAGCCGCTGACGGCCCCGGCGCAGTCGAACAGCACGGCCGCCGAGGCCACGACCACGCGGATGCCGGCGCTGGGGTTCTGCACGCGGAACTCCGTGACTTGATTGCTGCGGTTGGAGACGGCTTCTTGCCATTCGCGAACGATCCGCTGCCGGTCGTCAGGGTGGACGAATCGCTGCCAGCCATTGCCCAGCGCCTCTTCGAAGGTCGCCCCGGAGATCGTGCACCAGGCCTCGTTGACGAACACGCAGCGGCCTTCGCGGTCGGTCTGAAAGATGCCTACCGGCGCATGAGTCGCCACGGCGCGAAACCGCGCTTCGGCCTGGCGGATGACGGCCTCGGTCCGCTTGCGATCGGTGATTTCGAACACCGTGCCGATGAAGCGGACCGCGCCCGCGCGGCTCCGTCGCCTTCGAACAGCGCCTGGCCCTTGGCGATGAACCAGTGAAGCGATCCGTCGGGCCAGATCAGCCGCAACTCGATGTCGTACTTGCCGTCGCCGCGCGGATCGAGGGCCCGCTCGACTGCCTGTTGAGCGCGCTGGCGATCTTCGGGGTGCAGCCGCTCGAAGTACTGCACCTGGCTCACGTCGGCGTCGGGCGCGAGTCCCCACATCAGCTTGGCCCGCTCGGACCAGGCACGCTGGCCCGTAAGGGGGTTGAAATCGAACGTGCCGATGTTGGCCGATTCGACGGCCATGCGAATCCGTTCTTCGCGCTGGCGCAGGGCCAGATCCACTTCCTGGCCCCGCCGTATCTCGTCGGTCAATTGCTTGCGGGCGCGCTGGTCGACCTCCTCAGCCGCGCGCAGCCGCTCGATTTCGATCTCCAACTCGCGGCGGCGACCGTCGGCGCGCTCGCGGGCCAACCGCAGGCGCGACACGACGACGCTAACCAGGCTGCCCGCGACAACCAGCGGCAAGACGCGGGCCAAGAGGGGGGCGATCGACGTCGGCGGGTCGCTCGATTGACCCAGGGCATAACACTCGACCAGCGCGCCCAGCGCCGTGGCGGCCAGCCCGGCAAACGTCCCGCCGCTCCAACTTGCCAGTATCACCGCCGGAATCAGCAGCAGCGAAGCATCTGCGAGCCCCCCGAGCGGCCCGAGCGCGAATACCTGCATCAGCAGCACGAAGCCAGTGGCCACGGCGGCGGCGAGCAATCCGCGGAAGCCGATATGGAGCGGAACCATTGGGAAGTGTCGAAAACGTCAGGAGACCGGTGCACCCTAGCGGGCGCCTGTCGATTTTACCCGATGGCGGATGGACTTCTCAATGAAATCTTTCCCGGCAGGAGCACCGCCATCGCGTGTCACTCGCCGGGGCGGGAGGCGGATTGCTGGGGCGGCTCGTCGGGGATGAAGCTGTCGGGATGCGGCACGTCGACCTGCGGCCGCGCGTCGCCGGTAATCAGGCGGGCATCGCGGGCGTTGAGCAGCCAATCCCAAAACCAACTGAACAGCACTTGCAGCCGGTTGCGAAAGCCGATCAGAAACGTGATGTGGACCGCCCCCCACAGCACCCAGGCCCAAAACCCTGCCAGGTGCCAACTGCCGATTTGCGCCACGGCCCGCGCCTTGCCGATCACGGCCATCAGCCCCTTGTCGTGATACACGAACGGCTGCCGCTGCTGGGGCGTCGAGCGGCCGCAGATTTCGCTGGCGATCGCGCGGCCCGCATAGCAGCCCATCTGCAGGGCGCTTGCGCGACGCCTGGCACGCTCGTTCCCGTGCCGGCCGAGCGGGCCGCCGCCAGGTCGCCGGTTACGAACACCTCGTCGTGCCCGGGGATCGTCAGGTCGTCTCCCACGATTACGCGCCCGGCGCGGTCGAGCGGCACGCCCAGCGAGCGGCCCAGCGGGCTGGCCTTCACGCCGGCCGCCCAGAACACGTTGTGCACCGGAATGAACTCGTCGCCGACCGTGATGCCCTCGCGTGTGATGTCCGTGACCATCGAATGCAGCCGCACCTCGACGCCGAGCTGCTCCAGATCGTGCTTGGCCCGCGCGCTGAGCACGGGATCGAAGGGCGGCAGCAGGCGGTCGAGCGCTTCGAACAGGATGACCCGCGTGGTGCGGGTGTCGATGTGTTTGTAATCTTTGGGAATGGTACGGCCGGCGATTTCCTTGATGGCGCCGGCCAGCTCGACGCCGGTCGGCCCGCCGCCGACGATGGCAAACGTGAGGGCGGCCCGGCGAGCGGTTTCGCTTCCCTCGACTTCGGCGGTCTCGAAGGCCAAGAGGATGCGGCGGCGCAGCTCGGTCGCGTCCTCGATCGTCTTCAGTCCCGGTGCATAGGCGGCCCACTCGTCGTGGCCGAAGTAGGAGTGCGTGGCGCCGGCTGCCAGGACGAGATAGTCGTAGTCGAAGTGGCCGCCGGCGACGAGCAGCCGCCGCCGCTCGGCTTCCACCCCGATCACTTCCAGCATGATCACCTGGCAATTCTGCTGGCGGCGGAGGATCGCGCGGATCGGCGCGGTAATGTCGGCTGGCGACAGCGAGGCGGTGGCGACCTGGTAGAGCAGCGGCTGGAAGACGTGATGATTGCGGCGGTCGATCAGCGTCACGTTGGCGGGCGTCTTGTCGAGCGCGCGAGCTGCCGCCAGCCCGGCGAAGCCGCCGCCCACGATGATCACCTTAGGCCGGTGTTTGCGATCCGCGTGGTCCATGGCGACGCCTCGGGAAGCCGGTGCTCGCGGCGGTCCGTCCCCGCTGTATCGCCCAATGTAGCGAAATCCGCGCCAAATGCCGCCAGCCAGGCAGGTTTATCGACAATAGGTCCGGAGTAATCCATAATCGGCGCACGCGTCCCCTCGTTTGACCAGCGGAAGGTGCCATGCGCACGAAGAGATCGCTTCTGTTGACAGCGGCCGTAGCCTTCGTTGCCGCAATCTTGCCGACGGTGATTGCCGCCGGAGAAGACGGCTTCGAGCCGATCTTCGATGGCCGCTCGCTCGGCGGTTGGCACGGCCAGGACATGAGCTTCTGGACGGTTGAAGACGAGGCCATCACCGGCACGATCTCGCCGGACCACGCGCCGCCGATGAACCAATACCTGGTGTGGCGCGAGCTGGTTGACGATTTCGAGTTGAAGCTCGATTTCCGGCTCACCGGTTCGACCACGCCCAACACGAACGGCGGCTTTCAATTCCGCAGCCGCCACCTGCCCGGCGGCGACGTGGCCGGCTACCAGGTCGACAACAATTTCGGCCAGCCGTGGAAGGTGCGGCTGTACGACGAGTTCGGCCGCCACGACCTGGCGCTGGAAGGGCAGCGCGGCCGCTTCGACGCCGACGGACGCCGCCACGTCGAGCCGCTGGCGCTGGCGCCCGGCGCCGCCGACTTTCGTCTCGACGACTGGCACGAGTACCACCTCACCTGCCGCGGACCCTATCTGGCGCTGGCCATCAACGACAAGCTGGTAGCCGAATGCACCGACGGCGATCCTCAGCAGTACGAGGCGATCGGGGTGTTGGCGATGCAGCTACACACCGGTCCGCCGATGAAGGCCCAGTTTCGCAAACTGCGGCTCAAGCGATTGAAGCCGGCCGTGGCGATCTCGCCGCGCGAGCGGCTGATGGCCACCGCCGCGCTCGACTGGCGGCTCGGCGAGCGGGCCAGTGCGCATCAGCCACCGTTGGCGCTGCAGGGCAAAATCGTGACGGAGCTGCCTGCTGGCGAGTCAGCCGGCGGCGAACGAATCGCGCGCGTCGAGGGCGGCTGGTTCGACGGCGGCAAAGCCTGGAACACGCCCGGCACGGCGATCACCGCGGCGCTCGAGGTCCGCGTGCCCGATGGCCGCTGGTCGAGCGGGCTGTTTGCCAAGCGGGGCAGCCACGACCGCACGAACTTCAACTTGTTCAGCGTCGATCTGCCGGGCACCGAGGGGCCGGATATCGGTTTCGAGATCCACACCGAGCGCGGATTCTACCAGGTCGCATTTCCCATCTCGCGAATCGACCCGACCGCCTGGCACTGGCTCGTCGGACGCTATGACGGCCAGAAGCTGCAAATCCTCTGCGATGGCCGGCTGATGGCGGAATGCGCGGCCGAGGGCCCGCTCACCGAGAACGACGAGCCGATCCTCATCGGCGCCGAAACCGACGGCGGCCAGGTCGTGCGCCCCCTTACGGGCGAGCTCGACGAGGCCGCCCTCTGGACCCGCGCGCTGACCGACGCGGAGCTGGAGCTGCTGCCGCTTGCTGCGACGCGCTAAGCGCGACGGCATTGTGGCCGTGCAGGAGCACGAACTGCTAACTGATCTGGCGGCGCCAAGCGTGCTTCGAAAGAGGCACTGCTGGACAAGCCAGCAGTGGCACCCGAGGGTGCCCCAACCGGGCCAGCTTTGCCTGCCGGGCATGACCCAGAATGCATGCGCTGCGACGTCCCGCCTCTGGCCGCCGGCCTAATCGGCTACTTCGACGGTAATCGCCATCACCAGCGGCGCGGTCGCGTCGGGGCCCTTGACCAACTCGATACTTTCAATCTTCTCGCGGCGCCGCGGGTTGATCGCCAGGTAGCGAAGCTGCCGGCCGGACAGGTCGAAGGCAAACTCCGAGCCGGGCACGTCGACGCGGCGAATGTACTCGGCCAAGTGCTCGCCGTTTCGCAGCTCATGGTCTTCGCTGCCGCCGTCGGAGTAGTGCAGCCGCACGATCAACGACACCGAGTCCTTCGTGCCCAGCGGGTAGCCCCAGCCACTGACGCCGCCCAACAAGTGGACGGTCTTGACCGGCAGGTTGCAGGCCACGCTGGCCGACTTGGGCATCTTGGCCGACACGTCCCCCTGCGGCCCGAACAACAGCACCACGTTTTGTCGCCGATCGCCCGAGGGGTCGACCAGTTGGAACGGCACGCCGCGGAACTGCTTGGGCTCCCAACTGTCGAACACGAGCCGCTCGGCCGTGGCCTCGTGGTTGTTGAACATGCCGCGGGTGCTGGTAGCCGTGGCCGCTCGATCGAGCGGCAGCGGCACGAACCTGTCCCGGGCCGCCAAAAACTCCAGCAGGTCGGTCAGCTCAGCGCGTGAAAGCTGCTTTTCGAAGCCCTCGGGCATCAGCGACTTTGCCGATGCGGCCAGCTCGTCGACTTCGCTGCGCGGCAGGGTTGTTTTGCGCCCTCAGAGTCGAACAGCTCGAGGGCCGTCTGCGATTCGGAGGCCAGCAATCCGGTGAGCACTTTGCCGTCGAGCGTGGTCACGGTGAACACGCGAAAATTGCCTTCGACGCTGCGGCTGGGATCGAGAATGTTGCCCAACAGCTCAGCCTTGGTGTGCACGGCCATGCCGGTCAGATCGGGGCCGATCCGCTGTCCCAGCGCTCCGTGCACGTGGCACTTGGCGAAATGCTTGGCAAACACGGCTTTGCCTTGCGTCGCGTCGCCCGATCGTTCGGCGACGCTGCGCAGCTCGTCGAGCACCTGCTGCCGATCGGCGCTGGGCAGCGCGCCGCGCTGGGCCAGCACTTCGCGCCTCGCTTGCGGAGATCCTTGTCGGGATGTTCCAACAGCGCCTGGCGTTCTTCGAGCGTCAAGTCGGCAGCCGACAGCTTGCCGCGTTCGGCCTCGTCGACAAGCAGGCCGCTCCACGTCGCCCGGCTCAGCAGCACGTTGATCGCGGCCGAGCGCACCGCGGGTGTCCAGCGCGGCAGCCGCTCGAGAACCGCGGGCGCGGTTCCCTCCGCTTCGCTGGCTTTGAGGGTCCCCACTACGCGCCGTGGCCAGATCGACGCCCATGCGCGGCGTCACCGCGTCGAGCACCGCGACCGCCGCCGCCGCGTCGGAAGGCCGGAAGGCGAGCAGTTGGCGGGCTGCTTCCACCCGCGAGTCGGCTTGCTGCGACTCGTCGACCAGTTGCGCGAGCAGCTCCTTGGTCAGCGCAGCCGCTTCGGCGTCCAGGGCCTTGCTGTTCCACAAGATGGCCAACCGTACCAGCGCCCCGCGCGGGCCAATCGACAACCGCGGCGCGAGTTGCGTGAGCGACTGTTCGAGCTCGGCCGACAGCCGCGGCGGCCGATCCTTGGGCCAGCCGCCGGAGAGGCCCTCGACGATGGCTTCGGCGAGCTTCGCGTCGGCGGCCACGAGCCGCGGCACGAGCGCCGCCACCAGGTCGGCCGGCGCCGTGCGAACGTGATGCCCTGCCACGATCCGCGCCGTCTCGATCAGTTTGGCGGCGGGCTTTTCGATCGCCACGGCCTGCTGCAGAAAATCGCTGCCGTTGTGGGCCGCGGCGCAGGTGGCCGCGTCGACCAGCCAGCGGTCATTTGCGTTGGCCGCATCGGTCAGCACCTCGACCACAGCCGTGGCGGCTTTGCCTGCGGGCGGCTGATCGGCCAACGCCAACAGCGCGGCCAGCCGCACCTGCAGGTCGTCGTCGCGCACCAATCCGCCGTCGAGGATGGCGTCGAGGGATTCGATCGACCGCGGCAGCACCGCCAGCGCGTTGCGGCGCACCCCGGCCGAGGGATGCCGAAGTGCCTCGAAGGCCGCGCGCTTGGCCTCGGCATTCGCGCCGTCGAGCACCGCCAGGCCCGCGAGCGTCCACAAGGCGTGAATCGCGCCGACGTTCAGGCCGATCGCGTCCAGCGTGCGATCGCCGGCCAGCTCGACCAGTGCCGGCACGACATCGCGCTGGCCGCGCTCGACCAGCAGCCGCTGGGCGTGGCATCGCCAGAATCGATTGTCGTCCTTGAGCGCCGCCACGAGCTGTGCGGGCGTGGCGCCGGCCAGCGAGCGGCGCGGTTCGTGTTGCTGGCCGTCGCCAGGGCCATTGTAGACGACGCGATAAATGCGGCCGTGGCGCTTGTCGCGCAATTCGGTCTCATAGGCCGCGCCCTTGCCGGACTTGAAGCCTTCGGGCGTGGGATTGTGTTGCACGATGTAGTTGTACCAGTCGACGACCCACACGTTGCCGTCGGGCCCGACTTCGGCCATGATCGGCGCCGTCCACTCGTCGTCGCTGGCCAGCAAGTTGAACGGGCTCGACGAGCGGAAGCCGGCCCCTTCTGCGCGAGCACGAACGTGCCCACCAGGTGGCCGGTGGGCCCGCAAACGAACGCCGTGCGGTTCCAATACTCGCGCGGATAGCGGCGGGCCGTATACAGCGCATGGCCGGCGCCGGCCGTGTAGCCGCCAAAGTGGTCGACCTGCCGCACTTTGTCGGTGGCGGGATAGAACAGGTGGCTGTCGGCGATCGTGGGCAGCACGAGTGAGGGCGTCCAGCCGCGGACCGCCTCGTAGTAGCGGTTTGCGATCGGCATGTAAACGCTGGGGTTGTGATTGGCCGTCGAGCCAAAGACGATCCCCTCTTCGCTGATGCCCAGGCCCCAGGTGTTGTTGTCGGTCGAGCGGATGAATTCGAGTTGCGAGCCGTCGGGCTTGAAACGCAGGAAGCCCTGGCGGAACTCGTGCGTCTGGCCGCCTACCACGAGCTTCGAGCGGTTGTAGCCCTGCATGGCCCAGATCCAGTTGTCCAGCCCATATTGCATGTTGCTCGGGCCGCCGTGGGTGTCGCCCAGCGCCCAATCGCCGAACAGCACGGTGCGCTCGTCGGCCACGTCGTCGCCGTTCGTGTCGCGGAGGAAAACGGTCTGCGTGCCGTCGAATACGATCAGCCCGTCGCGGGATATGAGCATGCTGGTGGGAATGCTCAAGCCTTCGGCAAAGACCGTGAAGTGGTCGGCGCGGCCGTCGCCGTCGGTGTCTTCGCAAAGGCGAATGCGGTCGCGGCCCTCGCCTCGCGGCTGCAGTTCGTTGGGGTAATCGATGGTTTCGGCCACGTACAGCCGCCCGCGCTCGTCCCAGGTCATCGCAATCGGCTTGCCGCCGAGCTGCGGCTCGCTGGCGAATAGCTCGACGTGAAAGTCCTTGGGCACGATCAAGTGTTTCTGCGATTCGGCCGGCTCGAGCGGCTTTTGCATCAGGTTCGCCGGTTCCTCTTGATGCCCCATTTCTTGCCCGGCACGTAGCGGGGAATCTTGGGGCCGACGTCGACGTACTCGAACGGCTCGACGTCGGTGCGCTTGGGCGTCATCTGCGGCAGTGGGAAGGCCGCATCGTCGTGATATGGCCCAGCTTTGGCCGGATCGCCTTGCGTGGCCCAGCGGATGCCGCGCTCGACGAGGTTCTGAAAGCCGCGTTTGCCCCAAGTGCGCTCGTCGTGTCCCCAGGCGGTATAGAAGACGCGGCCCTTGCCCTGCGTGCGCACCCAGGTCCACGGCTCGCGCGCGTCGCCCTCGGCGCGGACTTCGAGCACCGTGCGGTCTTTCTCGTTGTGCTTCGCGTGGACGTAGGTTTCGTCCCAGCTCGACAAGCCGTCGAAGTCGCGCATGATCGGGTGATCGGGCGCAACGATGGAGGTGCGAAAGGTGCCGGTGCCGTGCCGCAGGAACTGGGCCCCCACCAGGTCGATATATTTCGGCGAGTTCAAGAAGCAAAAACTCGCGCAGTGCAGCGCCACCAGGGCGTGGCCGCTTTCGACGAACTCCAGCAGGGCCCGCTCCTGGTCGGGCGAGATTTCGGTGGTGTTGGCATAGATCACGAGTCCCGCGTAAGGGGCCAGCGCCCGCGGGTCGAGCGATTCAACCTTGTCGGAGTAGTCGAGCAGGATGCCGCGCTCGGCCAGCACGGGCTGGAGCTGGGCGAAGCGTTCGGCGGGCCGATGGTGGCCGTTGTCGCCCAGGAACAGCAGCCGCAGCGGTTTGGGCTCGTCGGCCGAAACGGAAGCCGCGGCCAAACAAGTTAGCAACGTGGCCGCGGCCAGCGGTCGGAGCAGGTGGCGGATCGATGAGGGGATAATCATCGGGGGCTGGATTGGTGGGAAAATGTTGCTCTTTTGGGCGACAAAGTGGTAGGCTGACGGCAGTCTGAGGGCCCATTCGGCCGCCAGTCGCGAGCATAGGTCGCGCCGTCGTGGGAATCAACCCGCGCTTGCCGGGCGGCAAACTCGACAACAGGGATTCACCGGAGCGCCCGACCGGAACCGGGCGTCCGAGTTTTCCATATCCTTTCGAGAGAGGAGAGACGGCCATGACCCAACAGGCAATTGCTCGTGGGGGCAATCTGAAGCGCGTGGCGATGGGACTGGTGTGGGCAGTCGTGATTTTCGCCGTGGTCGAACTGGCGCACAGTCCGGCCGGCAGAGCGGATGAACCCGACGCACCCCAAAACGGAGCCAAGGGCTCATCGGGTCCACCCGAGTTTTTCCCGCTGCCCAGCCGCGGCGAGCAGGAGATTATGGCCGTGCTCGACAAGCCGATATCGGTCGAGTTTGTCGAAGAGTCCTTGCAAGACGTGGTCAATGACTTGAAGAACCTGCTGGGCATCGAAGTGCAGTTGGACGACAGAGCGCTGGACGACGCGGCCATGTCGGGCGACACGCCGATCACGCTGCCCCAGATCAAAGGCATGGCCTTCCGCTCGGTGCTGAGCTTGCTGCGCAAGAGGTACGGGTTGTACAGCCTGATCCAGGACGAGATGATGCTGCTCACCACCAAGGAAGTCGCCGAGGCGCAAGAGAACCTCGTGCTCAGGGTCTATCCGATCAGCGACCTGGTTGGCCAGGACGATATGCAACCCCTGGTGTGCTTGGTGAAGCAATGCGTGGAGAAGGACTCGTGGTACGGCGCCGTCGGAAAAGGTCAGATCGTGCCATCGAAGCTGGCGCGCACCCTGGTCATCGTGCAGACTCAACCGAACCAGGACAAGGTCCTGCAATTGTTGCGCCTTGCGCGACGCTCGCGCGGTTTCCAGCAAGGACGTCGCGACGCAGGAACTGCAATAAAGCCGCACGAGAGGCCGCGTCGCGTCGGTCGAAGCACCCAGTGGCGATGGCCGCCAACCGGACGCCGCGCCGGCGCGTTTCGCGCCACGCTCGCACGCCGCGCGATCGTCTTGTCTATGGTTCAAATTGTAAATCGTTCCATTCGGAACAAGGAGAGAGGGCATGTGCTCCACCAACAAGTTCAATGGTTCGGTCGAGGCATTACCAAATCGAGGCGGGCCGTTCATCCTGCTGATCGCGGCCATCGCGCTGGCGATTGGCTTGCCCGCTGATGCGCTCCGGGCCGCGGAAGGATCCAAGCAGGATTCGCCGCGGTCTGTTGCCGAGTTCTATCCAACGCCGACGCTCGCCGAGCAGGCGATCGACGCGGCGCTGGACAGCCCGGGCGATTTTTACTTCGTCGACACGCCGCTTCAACGCATCGTTGACGAGTTGAACGCCAAGAGCGATTTGCGCGTGCGGCTCAACCTCAAGGCACTCGATGACGCGGCCCTCTCGCCGAACACGCCGCTCACGTGGTATTGCGAAAACACCACCCTGCGCGGCGCGCTGCAGATCCTCGCCAGTCAGCATGGCATCTATTGGCTAGCGGTCCGCAACGAGATCGTTCTGACGACCAAGGAGGTCAGCGAAGCGGAAGAAAACCTCATCCTGCGGGTCTATCCGGTCGGCGACCTGGTGGGTGACAATTTCGCTCCCTTGATGGATGTCATCATGGAGTGTGTTGCCAAGGATAGCTGGGAGGAAGGCGGCGGCGTTGGGAAGGGCAAAATGGAGCCATCGCGAGTTGCCAAGGCCCTGGTCATTAGTCAAACCCAAGAGGTGCATGATAAAGTGCTACGGCTGCTGCGCGCCTGCGCGAGGCGCACAGGGTGTCTGGCAAACCGCTGCCACCGCCAAAGACCGGCATGATCGGCGGCATGGGTTAGCAAACGAGGAAGTCTGCATTCATGAGTGACTTGGACATCCACTCCGCTTCGCACGACGAGTTGTTGGCGGCGCATCGCAACGTGTTCGACATCTGGAGCATGGGGCGGCCGCTCGAAGCACACCTGCAGTACCGGCTCAACTCGCCCTCGCACGGCCGGGCCCGCTGGTACGTGGGCACGCTCGACGGCCGGGTGGTCGTGTCGCTGGGATGCTACCCGATCGCCTTTCGTGCGCTCGGCCAGACGGTGCCGGGCATGGCCATTGGCTCGGTGTACACGCTGGGTGAGTTTCGCGGCCGCGGCTTCGCGCCGGAACTGATCGAGTGGGTCGAGCGCCACGAGCAGGCCCATCATGCTGCCGCCTGGAGCGTGCTCTACAGCGACATCAAGCCCGCTTATTACGAGCGGCTTGGCTATACGCTCTGCCCCTCGTGGCTCGGCTGGTGCGATCCAAAAGTCGCCACCGTCAAGATGAACACCGAGCTGCGACTGGCGCCCATCGCGGCCGGCGATCACCTGGACGAACTGGCCCGGATGTATGCCGGCTATCACGGCGCGATGCCGCTGTCGATCGCCCGCGACACGGAGTATTGGGCGGCCATGCTCAAGAAGTTCGCCGACGACAAGTTCTACGTGCTCGTTGAGACGTCGGGTTCGTGGCGAGGTTACGTTCGCGTCGGCAACAAGCCAGACGCCTGGAAGATCACCGATTTCGCGCTGGCCGACCAAAGCGAAGCGCTGGCCGAACAGCTTTACGCGGCGCTATCGAACCTGGCGGCGCAGGCGGGCGTCGCACGGCTCGGCGGCTGGCTGCCCGACAGTCCGGCCGCGCGGAAGTTTTTCGCGCTGGAGCCGCGGCCCACTGAAATCACGATGATCAAGCCGCTCGGCCCCGCCGCCGCTCGCGCCGGCAGGCCGCTCGACGCGATGCTCGTGGCCGGCACCACGCGCTTCTGCGAAATCGACCACGTCTGAGGCACATCTCCTGCACTAACCCGACGCGCAAGCGAGGGAGAACTGTCACGAGAGCCCGCGCTTGCGCGTCGGATTAGCGGACAGGATCTGTAGCCGGCCTCTTGGAGGCCGGTGATCGCTCTACTTCGACTTCCGCGCCTCGGCCACGCACTCGGCCAGCGTTTCGGTCAGCATGCCGGCGGTCTCGGGCCCGACGCTGTTCTTCTCGCCGTACTGGGCCGAGCTCCTGTTGTAGGCGAAGGGCGGCTTCACGTCCCACTGTCGCTTGGGCACGATGTAGCCGATCTCGTCGTTAGCCAGTCCGAGCAGCATGATCTTGGGGCCAGGCAGAATCCTGGCCACGGGCCGCTCCAGCGGCGCATCGGGAAAATCGGCGCCCGGATCGGGCGGATCCTGGTACTTGCCGTAGACGATTTCCGGATAGAGCTCGCCGGGAATCGCAGCCACGTGGAGCTCGCCGAGCCGCAGGTACGCGGCTTCGGTTTCCATCGCCTGCGGCCCGTCGACCTTGCCCGGCGGAAGCTCTTCGCCCCGCCGGTCGCGGCTGCCGGTCCACACGTAGGCTGGCCGCTTCAGCACGCCGCCGGCCCGCGCGGCCCGATAGCCCTCGTTGTCGAGCGGGATCATGATCGGCCTGGCGAACACGTCGAGCGGCGTCAGCGTGATCGGTTGGGCGGTCTTCAGGGCCCGATCGGCCAGGCCGGCGATCGCTTCGCCGCAGATGCGGATGTAGTCGAACGCGCTGGGCGGCGCGCTGCCGGCCGGCTTGCGCAGCTTGCCGTCGGGCGTGCCCATCAGGCCGCCGATCGCTCCCTGGAAGTAGATCGTCGGGCAGCCGTGCCGCCGTTCGAGCGCTTCGACCGTCATGCCCATGAAGTCGCGAGTCACCAGCGCGTTCCCCTTTGGCTCGACGCCGTGGCTGTTCCACTGCACAACGAGGCCCAGCGGCTTGCCATCGTCGGCCCGGGTGAAGCGCAGCAGCCGCAGCACGCCGTCGTACACTTCGGGCAGCCGGTAATCGCCCAACAGGCTTTCGTCCTCGGCCGTGCCATACTCGGCACGGGCCGGCACGGCGGCGGCATCGGCCTTGCGCACGGCGGCGACGATCCCTTGCTCGACTTGGCGCACGTACGCCGGCACGACGCCCGACTCGGCCGGCGAGGGCCCCCAGACGCCGATCACGTCGGGGCTATCGTGCGAGTGCGTGCTGGCCACGAGCACGTAGTAAAAGTCTTTCAGCTCGCCGCGGGCGCGTACGATTGGCGGGCGTTGCAAGCCGATCGAGTCGACCGACACCAGCGCGACCTTGCGGCCCGCGCTGCGCAGCACGACCGCCCGGGCGAATAGCGGGTCGTGGACGCCGGCGGCCGGCCGGTTGTATTCCTTGCCGGCCAGCCAGATCGGCACGCCCTCGACGAGCTTGGGCGTGACGTCGACCACGCCGAAGCCGACTTCAAGCGGATCGGCGGCGCGGGCAATGCTAGGTGCGAGTCGGATCGCCAGCAGGAGAGCCACGACACCCGCCGCCCGCAGCACATTTCCGGCCATCGCAGTGCTCCCGTGGAAAACGGCCCGCCGTTCAGATTCATCGAGCTTCGTCGCGCCGCGAGTCGATGTCAACCAGCCCAGGCCCGCTGAAATCGTCCACGCGCAGCCGTCGCCGTCGAGCGGGCTAAAAGCCCAAGCTGCTCTTGCCCGGAGAACTCGCTCCTTGCGCCGGGCGATGGTATAGGTATAGCTGTCCGCGTCTCGGCTTGGCGTCGTTTTTTGCCGCGGGCAACTGAAACACGTGAGCAGGCACGTCCATGCAGATTTCCCGACGTGATTTCCATCGCGGCACGATGGCCTCATCGCTGCTGGGCTGGGTGAGTATCCGCGCCGTGCTTGGCAGCGAGGGCGAAGAGCCTGGCACCGACGGTAAACGCCTGTTCTTCGGCGACCTGCACAATCACAACGCGGTCGGCTATGCCAAGGGCTCGCTCGAGCGCTCGATCGACCTGGCTCGCGAGCATCTCGACTTCTTTGCCTTCACCGGACACGCCTCGTGGCACGACATGCCCACGATGCCCGAGAACCGCCACCTGCTGTGGGTCAACGGATTCAAGGTCCACAGCGATCATTGGCCCAAGACGCGGCAATTGATTCGCGCAGCCAACGACGAGCGGTTCGTGGCGTTGTTGGGCTACGAATGGCACTCGAGCAAGTTCGGCGACTACTGCCTGCTGTTTCCCGAGGACCAGGAAGAGCTGTTCCTGCCCGACCACGTGGAAAAGCTATTAGACTTTGCCGAGGCGAAACGCGCTTTGGCGATTCCGCACCACGTCGGCTACAAGCAGGGCTGGCGCGGTGCTAACTTCTCGCACTTCCGGCCGTCGGTTTCGCCGGTCGTCGAGATCTTTTCGGAGCACGGCTGTACGGAGACGGATCGCTCGCCGTACCCGATGCTGCGACACTCGCTGGGCGGGCGCTCGGCGGCTAACACGATCGTCCGCCAGCTTACCAAGGGTTTGAAGTTTGGCTTCGTCGCCTCCTCCGACGATCACCTGGGTTATCCGGGCGCGTATGGCGAAGGCGTGGTCGGCGTATGGGCCGACTCCCTGTCGGCGGCCGACCTGGTGGCCTCCTTGCGCAACCGCCACTCGTATGCGCTGACGGGCGACCGCATCGTGCTCGAATTCGCGATCAACGACCAGCCGATGGGCTCGGACGTGGCGGCGGTGGCCGACCGCCAAATCGACGTCCGCGTCGAAGGCCAGGACGCGATCGCCATGGTCGAGCTGGTGCGAGGCGGCCGGGTCATCGAGCGGTTTTTTCCGGAAGATCGCGCGCTTGCGCGGCCTCGCCTGCCGGGGCGCGTCAAGTGTCGCGTTCAATATGGCTGGGGACCGTGGGCGGCTTTGAACTTGGCCCGTGTCTGCCCCTGGGACATGAGCCTGCGGCTGGACGGCGGAAAGTTTCACCGCGTGCTGGGGTGTTTTCAATCGGCGCCATTCGGCGAAGAGCTGCGCGATCGCCTGGAAGTGCTTTCGGCCACCGAAGTCCGCTTGCGCGGCCCCACGACTCGCGAACACGCGTTTGCCGAAGATCCGACCAAGGCCGTGGTGTGCGAGCTGGAAGGGGGTCCGGAGACAACGGTGACGCTCGAGCTCCGCGAGCCGGTGGCCAAAACCATTCACGCGAAACTGTCGGAGCTGCTGGACGACAACGTGGTCGAATTCACCGGGGGCTTCACGACCGAGAGCTTGATCATCAATCGGCTCGTGGGGCCCAGCGAGTATTCGGCGACTGTTCGCTGGCACGATCGCCGCCGCCCCGGCACGACACCCGACTGGTACTACGTGCGCGTTACCCAGCACAACGGGCACATGGCCTGGTCGAGTCCGATCTGGGTCGGTTGAGCAATTTGACTGGGTATCGAACATGCGCAAGCACCGATCGCGAACGTTCGTCCTGCTCGTCAGCCTGGTCGCCTGGCATGCGACGGTCCGCGCTGGTTTCTGCCAGGAGCCGACGTGCGCGAGCGTTGCGTCGCCCGACGGCAAAAACGCGATCGTGCTGGGAATCGACGGGACGAGCGGCGGGCGAGTGTCGATCTCCGTGGCCCGTAACGGGGAAGACGTCGTTTCACTGTCGGCGATCGACCTGCGCCTCGATGGGGGTATCTCGCTGGCCGCGGGCGCCAGGATTCGAGCGGTCGACGACGGCACCCTTGACAAGACGTTTGATCTCTTGTGGGGCAAAACGCGCACGGTAAGAAACCGCGGCTCGTGGGCTCGCGTCCAGTTGGCGAACGAGAGCGGAATCGAATGGGAGATCGAGCTGCAGGCCCGCGACGACGGCGTGGCGTTTCGCTATCGCTTGCCCGAGCAGCCGTCACTCAAGGAGTTTAAGCTCGCCGAGGAAACGACCGAGTATCGGCTGGCCCCTTCGCCAACGGTACTGTTCACGGCGTGCAAGAACTTCAGGACCGACCACGAATCGGAGTTCCAGCGCCGATCGCTCGACGAATTGCCGCGGCAGACGCTGATCGACTTGCCGTTTCTGGTTGTATGGCCCGATGGCCGGGCGGCCGCGATCACCGAAGCCCGTGTGCTCGACTTTACCAATATGTACCTGGAGCGGACGGCCGCGACCGATCGCGTCGTGCTGCGCGCTCGGCTTTCGCCACTGCCGGGCCAGCCGGGCATGTGCGTGGTGGGGCGCTGCCCGCACGTCAGCCCCTGGCGTGTCGTGCTGCTCGGCGATCGGGCCGGGGACCTGCTGGAGAGCAACCTGCTCTTGTGTCTGAACGACGAGCGACCGGCGGCGACTTTTCCTGGGCCGAGCCGGGCAAGACGACCTGGCACTGGTGGAACGGGGTATTCGAAGAGGGCGCCCCGTTTGCGGTTGGGATGAATTTCGAGACCCACAAGTACTACGTCGATTTTTGTGCCCGCCACGGCATTGCCTATCACGCCGTGGTGGCCGACGACAAGCCGTGGCACGTCCAGTCGAGCAGGTCCTTTTCGCCCGGTCCCGACACCGACATTCTCAAACCGCGGCCCGAGCTGCAACTGCCGCGGTTGCTCGACTACGCGAAGCAGCGCGGCGTCGGCATTCGACTGTGGGTGCATTGGAAGCCGCTCGACGAGCGGCTGGAAGAAGCCTTTGCGACCTACGAGGACTGGGGCATTCGCGGGCTAATGGTCGACTTTCTCGATCGCGACGACCAGCAGATGGTCGAGTACTGCCAGCGTGTGCTCGAGGCGGCCGAGCGCCACAGGCTGCACATTCAGTTCCATGGCTCCTACAAGCCCAGCGGCGAGCAACGCACCTTTCCGCACCTGCTCAATCGTGAAGGCGTGCTGAACCTGGAATACTTGAAGTGGAGCGCCCGCTGCACGCCCGACCACAACGTGGCGGTGGCCTACACGCGGGCGCTGGCCGGACCGCTCGATTATCACCTGGGCGGCTTCCACTCGGCGCCGCGGGCGAGCTTCCGCGGGCAGGAAGACAAGCGTCCGTACGTGTTGGGCACGCGGTGCCATCAATTGGCCATGTACGTGGTCTACGAAAACCCGATGCCGATGGTCTGCGACACGCCCTCGTCGTACGAGGGACAGCCAGGCTTCGACTTCATCGAGCACGTGCCCACCACTTGGGACGCCACGCGATTCGTGATCGGAGACGCGGGCGAATACATCGTGCTGGCGCGGCGCAAAGGCGACAAATGGTATCTCGCCGCGATGACCGACTGGACTTCGCGGAAACTTGAAATCCCGCTCTCGTTTCTCGGCCAGGGAACCCACGCGGCGACTATCTACCACGACGGCTCGCTCGACGAGGACAAGCCGAACGAGGTTCGCATCGAGCGGCGCGATTTGGCGGCCGGCGACAAGCTGCCGTGCGCCTTGGCGCCCGGGGGCGGCCTGGTGGCGGTGATCCAGGCGAAGTGAGCGGCGCCCCTTGCGCCTCTCCGCGCGATCAGTACGCGGCGATCGGGGTCTTTGCTCGCTGGCCGTCGGCTTGCGGCGCGCCAGATTGTTCTTCCTGATCCATCGTCGACTGCGGCAGGCCATGGCCCGGCGCGTTGGCGTAGACCAGCCAATAGGCGATGGGAATCACGAACAGCGTGAACAGCGTCGAAGCGAACAACCCAAAGATCAGCGACCAGGCAAGACCCGAAAAGATGGGGTCGATGATAATCGGCAACGCTCCGAGCATCGCGGCGGTGGCGGTCAGCAGAATCGGCCGCAAGCGGACGACGCGGCTCTCCATGATCGCGTCGAACAGCGATCTGCCGCGCGCGAGCGACAGGTGGATGAAGTCGACCAAAATGATCGAGTCGCGGGTCACGATGCCCGCCAGCGCGATCATGCCGATCATGCCGGTGGCCGTGAAGTACACCGGATCGAGATAACCACCCACCTGCCGGCGCTCAGCACGTTGAGAATCCAGAAGCCGGGCATGACGCCCAGAATGGTCAGCGGAATGGCGAGCATCACGACCAGCGGAATGACGAACGAGCCGCACCTGGGCGACCAGCAGGATGTAGATCGCGATCATCGCGGCGCCAAAAGCCAGGCCCAGGTCGCGAAACACGTCCAAGGTGATTTTCCATTCGCCTTCGCCGGCGAAATCGACGCGGAAGCCCGCGGGCAGGCCCCAGTCGATGCCGCTGCCGTTGGAGAAGAACGTCCGCTCGTGGACGCTTCGGGGAGCGGCCGTGCTCAGCCAGCCGATGCCGACGTGTTTGACGTCGCGTGGAGCCGGGCCGGGATGGGCCTCGTCGGCCAATACGTCGACAACGACGTCGGCCGGCGGGCGGCCCGCCGTTTCGGCGAACACGTAGGCGACGCGCTCGAGATTCTTGTGATAAATCATCTGGTCGACGCGAGTCCGCTCCCAATGCCCCAATTCGGCCAGCGGAACCTGTTGGCCGCCGGTGCCCTTGACTTGCACCCGTGCCAGGTCAGCCGCGCTGGTGCGGCGGTCGATGGGAAGCCGCAGTTCGATCCGCAGCGGGTTGCGCTCGCTATCGTTGCGCAGCAGGCTGACCGTGTCGGTACCCAGCACGGCCCGCAGGGTGCTGGCGATCTGGTCGGCGGAAATGCCACCCAGCGCGGCCTTTTCCGAATCGGTGACGAAGATCAGCTTGCGCTCGGGCGCTTCGCGCACGTCGTCGACGTCGACCACGCCGGGCTCCTCGGCCAGCCGCGCTCGCACGGTGTCGGCGGCCGACAACAGCTCTTCGTAGCTGCGGTCCGCCTGGCCGTAGACCTCGGCGACGACGCTGGCGATGACCGGCGGGCCGGGCGGTGTCTCGACGAGTTTCATTCGCCCGTGATGACGGTCGGCGATCTTTTGCAATTCGCTTCGCATCCGCAGCCCGATGGCATGACTTTGCAGCGTGCGATTCTTCTTGCCCGCCAGGTCGATGCGAATGTCCGCGACGTTGTCTCCCTGACGCAGGTAGTAGTGGCGCACCAGCCCATTGAAATCCATGGGCGATCCGAGACCGACGTAACTCGTGAAGTCGGCCACTTCGGGCACGCCGGCCAGATAGGTTTCGAAATCGCGCACGGCGGCGTCCGAGCGTTCGAGCGTGGTGCCTTCGTCGAAGTCGAGCACCAGCAACAGCTCGTTCTTGTTGTCGAAGGGCAGCATCTTCAGCGGCACGCTGCGCAAAGCGGCCAGTCCCATCGCGCCGAAGGTCAGCAGCAGCATGCCCACCAGGAACGACCAGGCGACCAGCCGCGACGTGAGCAAGGGGGCCATCAAGGGATAGAAGACCTTGTAGAGCCGCGATTGCTTGACTGCCTCCAGGTCGTGCGGATCGTGATGCCCGTCCGACTCGGCACCGCCGGCGCGGTACTTGTGCCGCAGTCCGTGATAGGCGAGCCAGGGGGTGATCGTGAACGCCACGACCATCGACATCAGCATCGTAACGGGCACGTTCAGCGCCATGGGACGCATGTAGGGGCCCATCATGCCGGTGATGAAGAACATCGGCAAAAAGCTGACGATCACGGCCAGGGTAGCCGTAATCAAGGGCGGGCGAATCTCGGCCACGGCTTCCAGCACGATGCGGCGCGTGGCCCTCTTTCGCAGGGCGAAATGGCGGGCGATGTTCTCCACGTCGACGATCGGATCGTCGACCAGCAGCCCCAGCGACAGGATCAATGCAAACAGCGTGACGCGGTTGATCGTGAAGCCCAGCATCAGATTGACGGCCAACGTCAGTCCGAACACCACCGGCACGGCGACCGCCACGATCAGCGCTTCGCGCCACCCGAGCCCTATCGCTCAGCAGGGCCACCACGATCAACATGGCGACCGCCAGCCCTTCGACCAGCTCGTTGACTTTTTCGTTGGCCGTCAGTCCGTAATTGCGGGTCACGACCAGTTCCATGTTGCCGGGCACGATCGCGGCCTTGCAAGTCCTCGGCCTCGCGCAGCACGGCATTGGCGACCCAGACGGCGTTGGAGCCCTTCTTTTTGGCGATGGCGATCGTCACGGCCGATTGCGTCGCGTCGAGCGCCGAGTGCTTGCCGGGCGAGTGTTCCTCGGCACCCAAGGCCGTGCTGGGAAAGTACTCATGCTGGTGAAGCCGCGGGCCGGACCCCAGCCGTGGCGCACGTAGCTGGCGACTTCGTCGGGCCCGTCGTCGACCCGCGCCACGTCCTTGAGAAACACGGGGCGGCCGTCGAACACGCCGACCACCAGATCGCGCAATTGCCGGGCATCTTCGAACGCCTCGCCGGCGTCGACGCGGATCAACTGTCGTCGGAGCGGAAATCGCCGGCGGTCTGCCGCACATTGGTGGCCTGAATCGCGCGCTGCAATTCCAAGCGGCGAGACGTGATAGCCGGCCATCCGGTCGGGATCCATGAGCACCTGCACCACGCGCGGCCGGCCGCCCACGACGTAAGCGCGTGACACGTCCTGGATGGCCGCCAGCCGCTGGGCCAGTTCCTCGGCCACGCGGCGCAACGTCATGTCGTCGGCGCCGGCGCTGGAAAGCGTCAGCGTGACGACGGGCACGTCGTCGATTTCCACCGGCTTGATCACCCAGCCGGTGACGCCGGGGGGAACGATGTCGACGTTTTCGTCGATTTTCTTGTAGAGCTTGACCAGGCTGCGTTCGCGGTCCTCGCCGACATAATAGCGGACCGTGATGATGGCCTGGCCTTCGCGGCTCATCGAGTAGACGTACTCGACGCCGTCGATCTGGTAGAGGATCTTCTCCAGCGGCGTGGCGACCAGTTGCTCGACTTCGGCGGCCGAATGACCGGGAAAGTTGACGTAAATGTCGGCCAGGGGCACGACGATCTGCGGATCTTCCTCGCGCGGCGTCAGGCCCAGCGCCGCCAATCCGACGATCGAGGCCAGCAGGATCAGGATCAGAGAGAGGTTCGACTCCAGGAATATCTTGACGATCTTGTTGGTAAAGTTGTGCTCCGGGGCCGCGGGGGCGCCATCCTGCTCAGCCATGGGTCGCCTCACGACTGGCGGCTGGGGCCGGCAGCTCGACGCGTTCTCCTTCGCGGAGGCCGGAAAGCACTTCCACGTCGTCGCCGATCGTGCGGCCACTGCGGATCGCCCGGCGGCTCGTGCGGCCGTCTTCGACGACGTCGACCAGCTCGAGCTGGCCCACGTGGCGCACCGCCTGCGCGGCACGACGAGCACTTGTTCGTCGTCGAGCGGGATCAGCAGCCGCCCGAACATGCCGCTGTAGACGCCGGCGGGGCAGGGGCCGGTGACCTTCACCTGGAAGGCCCGGCTGGCGGCTTCGGCTTCGGGCACGATCTCGCTGACCGTGCCGGTGCACTGCTTGTTGATGTCTTCGATCTGCACGTCGATGCGCTGGCCGATGCGCAGGCGGTGGGCCAGCGACTCGCGGACGCTGGCGACCAACTGCATCTCGCCGGGATCGAGCAGCGTGGCCAGCGTCTGGCCGGGAGAAACCATGTCGCCCACGTCGACCTGCTTGTCGATGACGATGCCGTCCATCGGCGAGCGCATGGTGGCCAAATCGAGCGTGGCCTGCACTTCGTTGATGGCTTCCCGCGCCCGGCGCAGTTCGGCGTCGGTCGACTTGAGCGCGGTCGTGGCGCGTTCGTATTCCTGCTGGCTGACGGCACTGGCCTTGAACAACTTGGCATAGCGCGTGGCATCGGCTTCGGCCTGGGCGTGGGCCGCCTCGGCAGCCGCCACGGCAGCCTGGGCCTGCTTGAGCCGGGCCTGCAGATCGGTGTCGTCGAGCCGCACGAGCACGTCGCCTCGGCGAACCTTCTGCCCGGCCTTGAGATTCACTTCGACCACCCGCGCCAGCAGCTTCGAGCCGATGCTCGTTTCGTGCACGGCGCGGATCGTGCCCACGGCGGTCTCGGAGAGCGGGACGCTCACGGAGCGCACGCTGACCACGCGTCCGGCCGGCGGTTGCTGGTGAGCCGCCGGGGCGCCGGATTCCATCGGCACCTTGGGCGCGAATTTGCCGGCCAGCCACAGCAAAAGCATGCCGACACCGGCGACGAGCAGCAGCGCCACCGCCGCCCGGCCGGCCCAACGAGCCCAGTGCAAGAAGTTTTGACTAGCCACCATAGGTCATCCCAATTCTAGACCGCAGATCCATAGGTCACGAAAATTCGGTATTTTGGCGACGTTTACGACGGCAGGTCCGCGGATCGGGCTTGGATGCAAGCACTCGCGCTAAGTTGTGATGCGGGGACTGCTGGCCGACCGGCTCGACTAGCAGTGCGGAATCACGCGTGGCCAGCCATCCGTGCCACCCCAAAAGCGAGGACGCCAGTTTCTCCCCGGGGTCAGTCGGCCATCACGCGGGCCATTGCCTTCAGCCCCAGATCCATGACGTCCCAGGCAAAGCCGGCGTGGAAGGGCTTACCGCTGCCAAACCGCCAGGGCAGATAGAAACCCAGCGCGCTCTTGCCCACGCGCCACAGCGGCGAAACCCCCACTTTGTAGTGTTCGCTGTCGCCGGTGTCGACGGCAACGGGTCGAGCGGGGTCGTCGGTGTATCGCAACGGCACCTGGGCAAACACGGCCTTATCGAACTGCTCCATCACGCACATGCTCATCGGCACGAAGTCGACCTCGGCTTTACGCCCGCGGATTTCCGCGGCAATGTGGTCGGCCGCCGCGTCGGCCTGCAAGAGCGCGAGGAAGGCCTGCTTGATCGGAAAGTTGCCGGCATCGCCGACCGTGTACACCCGCTCGAGCCCCGCGACGCGGCGGGTCGACGGATCGACGCGCACGAAGCCCCGCTCGTCGGCCGGCAGCGCCGGAAAGTGGCAGGCGGCGGCATAGGGGGGAAAGCTGACCAACAGGTCGTAGGGCAGCTCGGCGCCGTTTTGAAACAAAACGCGTTTCTCGCTGACGTCCTTGACGATGTATCCGACGTGCCCCGCGATGCGGCGGTTCTCGAACTCCTCGGCGACGACGGTGTTCAACCGCGGGCCGAAGGCCTCGATGAAGGCGTCTTCCTTGGTGGCGAACGTCAGCTCCACTTGCTCGCGGCACCCCTGGCGATGCAAGTACGTGTCGAGCATGCACACCATCTCGTACAGCGGGCCCGAGCAGCGGTTGTTGGGCGGCACTAGAAACAACACGCGCGAACACTGCCCCTCCTTTGCGCGGGCGATCACCCCCGCGATCCGCTCGCGCAGCACCAGCATGTTGTCCGGCGTCCAGATGGTCACGGCGTGCTCGGCCAGGCCGGGCACTTCCTCGGGCCGCATTTTGGCGCCGGTGGCGACCACCAGGTAGTCGAACGCCTGCGTGCCTTCTTCCGTTTCCACGCGCCCGCCGGCGGGATCGACGTCGCGGACCTTGGCTTGCACCAGCTCGATCGACTGCTTTTTTAGCGGAGGAATCAGGTCGATCTCATATTTCTCCGGCGGCTGGCCGAAGGGGATGTAAATCGTGTTCGGCTTGAACACGAAATAGGGTCGGTCAGTGACGAGCGTCAACCGAGCCGCGTCACCCAGCGCCTGCTTCAGATAGAAGAGCGATTCGAGCCCTCCAAACCCACCACCCAACACGGCGATCCGCGGTTTTGCGGCCATCGGTCGTTCCCTGTTTCGCGGAGTTCTCACGGCCCGTTTTCGCGACCGTGCATGGTCATGGAATTCCGTCGCACTGCGCACTGCCGAGGAAGCAAAGCCTATGCCGCCGCCGCGCGAGACAGGATGCTGGCCAATCAGCCCTGCTCGTGTTGTGCGGAGCGGGACCCGCCGATTCAGAACTGCGCGCGGTTCCGCACGTAGCGGGCACGACCGCTCACCGGCGATGGCGGTCCGAGCCGCGCGCCTTCGCACGAAGAGTGGATTTGCGTGGGCGACTTGGCCTGGACTATGATCTGGCGAGCGACGGTCGCCCGGGCGGGCCACGGTCGGAAAAATGGGGGGCCAGCCCCACCGGGGGGCAATACCCCCGCACGCTTCCTGCGAGGTCGAAGATGGCGAAGGGCCGAATCCTGATCGGCAAGCCAGGATTGGATGGACACGACCGCGGCGCCAAGTACGTCTCGCGCCTGCTGCGCGAGGCCGGCTACGAAGTGATTTACACGGGCATCCGCCGCAGCCCCGAGGAAATCGTGGCGGCCGCGATCGAGGAAGACGTCGACCTGGTCGGCCTGAGCGTGCTCAGCGGGGCGCACCAGGTGCTGTTCTCGCGCGTCATCGAGTTGCTCCACGAGCGCGGCGTTGACGACATCCTGGTGATTGGCGGTGGCACGATTCCGGCAAAGGACCTGCCGCGGCTGCAGCAGTTGGGCGTGAAGGCGGTCTTTACTCCCGGCACACCGGCTGAAAGAATCGTCGCGGAAGTCGGTCGGCTGCTCCATGAGCGTTCCGTTACGGCCGCGGAGAAGCATTGATGGTGCCCGAGGAGATCCGCCGCCAGGCCGAAGCCTGGCAATCAGGACTGCTGGCACACACATTGGCCGGCTTTCCGGAGCGCTGCCCGACGTTTCAGTCGGACTCGGGCCTGCCGATCGAGCGGCTGTATTTGCCCGGCGCCGAAACGACCGAGAATTATGGCGAAAAGCTCGGTTTTCCCGGCGCCTATCCGTTCACGCGGGGCGTACATCCGACGATGTACCGCGGCCGGCTGTGGACGATGCGCGAATACGCCGGCTTCTCCACCGCCGAAGAATCGAACCGCCGCAATCGCTACCTGCTGTCGCAGGGCTCGACCGGGCTGAGCATCGCCTTCGATCTGCCGACGCAGTTGGGGCTCGACTCGGATCATCCGATGGCGTTGGGCGAGGTGGGCAAGGTCGGCGTGGCCGTCAACACGCTGGCCGACATGGAGGCCCTGTTCGAGGGCATCCGGCTCGACAAGGTGTCGACCTCGATGACGATCAACGCCACGGCGGCGGTCCTGCTGGCGATGTACGTGGCCCTCGGCGAGAAGCAAGGCGTCAAGCGGGACGTCCTGCAAGGCACGATCCAGAACGACATTCTCAAGGAATACGTCGCGCGAGGGACGTACATCTTTCCGCCGACGCCCAGCCTGCGGCTGATCGAGAACACTTTCGAGTTTTGTGCCCGCGAGCTCCCCAATTGGAACTCGATTTCGATCAGCGGCTACCACATTCGCGAGGCGGGCTCCACGGCCGCGCAGGAAGTCGCTTACACGCTGGCCGACGCGATCTGCTACATCGAAACGGCTTTGAGAGCCGGACTGCACCTCGACGATTTCGCGCCGCGCCTGACCTTTTTCTTCGCGGCCCACAGCGACTTTTTCGAAGAGATCGCCAAGTTTCGCGCGGCCCGGCGGTTGTATGCCCGGATCATGAAGGATCGCTTCGCCGCCAAGTCCCCGCATAGCATGATGCTGCGGTTCCACACGCAGACCGGCGGCGTGACGCTCACCGCGCAGGAGCCGGACAACAACGTGGTGCGGGTCACGATGCAGGCCCTGGCCGCCGTGCTCGGCGGCACGCAAAGCCTGCACACGAACAGCCGCGACGAGGCGCTGGCCTTGCCCACCGAGTCGTCGGTCAAGCTGGCCTTGCGCACCCAGCAGGTGATCGCGCACGAGAGCGGCATCCCCGACACGGTCGATCCACTGGGAGGCAGCTATTACGTCGAGCAATTGACCGACCAGATCGAGGCCGCGGCCGAGGCGATCATCACGGAGATCGATGCCATGGGCGGCATGGTGGTGGCGATCGAGAACGGCCACGTCAGCCGCCAGATCGAGCAGGCCGGCTACGAGTGGTGCATGCGGGTCGAACGCAAGCAACGGCTGGTCGTGGGGGTGAACGCTTTTTGCGACGACGAGACCCCCGACATGCAACTGTTCGAGGTGGGCGAGGCGGCGCGGCAGCGCGAAATCGACAAGCTCGCCGAGGTCAAGGCCCGCCGCGATTCGGCCGCGGTCGAACGGTCGCTGGCCGCGCTGGCTCGGGCAGCCGCCGACGACTCACAAAACCTGATGCCCCCGATCCTCGAGGCGGTGCGAGCATATGCCTCGATCGGCGAAATCTGCGGCAAGCTGCGCGAGGTCTTCGGCGAATACAAGGAAAGCTACCGACGGCTGTAGCTTCTGGAACACAGAAAGCGCGGGAGCGCCGGTTCATGAGCGAGGCCGCGAAGTTTGCGCGACTGACGGCTGATGAAGCCGCACAACGGGTTTCGCACGGCGACCTGGTGGCCTTCAGCGGCTTCACGCCGGCCGGCGCGGCCAAGGCCGTGCCCCGGGCGCTGGCTGCCGCGGCCCGACGGCGGCACGAGCGCGGCGAACCCTTTCAAATCCGCGTGCTGACGGGGGCCTCGACGGGCAAGAGCCTGGACGACGCGCTGGCCGAGGCGGACGCCATTAGCTGGCGGGCTCCCTACCAGGCGTCGGCCCCGTTGCGCGAGCGGATCAACGACGGCCGCAGTTCGTTCGTCGACTTGCACCTCTCGCACGTGCCCCAGGCCGTGCTGTGCGGTTTCTTTGGCAAGCTCAACCTGGCGGTCGTCGAGGCGACGGAGATCACGCCCGACGGACGCGTGTTCTTGACGTCGTCGATCGGCGCGTCGGCCACGTATCTGCAATGCGCCGAAAAGGTCGTGATCGAGCTGAACCGCTATCATTCGCCGCGGCTGCGCGAAATGGCCGACATCTTCGTGCTGCCGCCCCCACCGCACCGCGATCCGATTCCGATCGAGCATCCGCTCGCGCATCGGCCGGCCCTATGCCATGGTCGACCCGCGCAAAGTGATCGGCGTCGTCGAAACCAACGAGCCCGACGAGGCCCACACGTTTCACACGGCCGACCGGGCGAGCCGGCTGATCGCCGACCAGTTGGTCGAGTTCCTGTTGAGCGAGATGGCCAACGGGCAGATTCCGCGCGAGTTCCTGCCGTTGCAGGCCGGCGTGGGCAACGTGGCCAACGCCGTGATGGAGGGGTTGGGGAGCGCATCCGGACGTTCCGCCGTTCATGATGTACACCGAGGTCTTCCAGGACTCGCTGGTCGAGCTGTTCGAGCGCGGACGGCTGCTGGGGGCCAGTTGCACGAGCCTGACGCTGAGCGAGCCGTGTCTGCAACACGTGTACGCCAACATGGACGCCTTCGCGCCGCGGATCGTGCTGCGGCCGCAGGAGCTGTCGAACCATCCGGCCGTGATCCGCCGGTTGGGAGTGATCGCCGCCAACACGGTGCTGGAGGTCGACATCTACGGACATGCCAACTCGACGCACGTCTGTGGAACGAAGATGGTCAACGGCATCGGCGGCAGCGGCGATTTCGAGCGCAACGCCTACCTGTCGATCTTGATGTGCCCGTCGGTGGCCAAGGGCGGACGGGTGTCGACGGTCGTGCCGATGTGCACCCACGTCGATCACAGCGAGCACACGGTGCAAGTGATCGTCACCGACCAAGGGCTGGCCGATCTGCGCGGGCTCGGACCCATGGAGCGGGCCGCGACGATCATCGACCGCTGCGCCCATCCAGCCTACCGCGATTATCTGCACCGCTACATCCGCGATGCGCCGAGCGGCCACATCCGCCACGACCTGGCCCGGGCCTTCGAGCTGCACCGCAATCTGTTGGAGCACGGCGCCATGCTGCCGGAACTCGACCTGTCGCAGTTCGCAACCAGCGCGGCGCCCAGCCAAGGAGAATCGCATGCCGCTCGTGCTGCGAGAGCTGACTGACAACATCGGCACGTTGACGTTGAACCATCCCCAGCGGCGCAACGCGCGTATCGAGCGCGCTGCTCGACGAGCTGATTGCCGGGCTCGACGCGCTGCAAACCGGCGGGGCGCGGGTCATCGTGCTGCGCGGCCGCCGGCTCGAAAGTCTGGTCGGCCGGCCACGATATCTCCGAGTTGCCGGCCGTGGGCCAAGATCCGCTCACCTACACCGACCCGCTGCCCGCGCCGTGCGGGCGATCGAGGCGTGCCAAGCGGCCGTCGTGGCCTTGATCGAGGGAACCGTATGGGGAGGGGCCTGCGAGCTGGCCCTGACCTGCGACCTGCTGGTCGCGGCGCCGGACGTCACGTTTGCGATCACGCCGGCACGCTTGGGGCTGCCCTACAACCTGTCGGGCGTGCTCAACTTTCTGAAGGTGATCGGCCTGCCGCTGCTCAAGGAGATGATGTTCACCGCCAGCCCGATCTCGGCCGAACGAGCGCTGGCGGCCGGCATGTTGAATCACGTCGTCGCCAAGCCGGATCTCGAGACGTTCGCCTACGAGCTAGCCGGGCGGATTTGCCAAACGTCGCCGCTGTCGGTCGCGGTCAGCAAGGAAGAGCTGCGGATGCTCTCCGAGTCGAACAGCCTGACGGCCCAGGACTTCGAGCGCGTGCAGGCCCTCAGGCGGCAGGTCTATACGAGCCACGACTACCAGGAAGGGCTGCGCGCGTTTTCCGAAAAGCGCAAGCCGAACTTCACGGGCGAGTAGCGCAAAGCGCGGCAACGAGCGATTCACTTCCGTGCCGCGGCCTGGCCAGCCTGCGCCGCCTTCTCGAAGCGGATGAAGTACGACTCCTTCAGCAGGTCGTCTTTCTCGTCGACCTGCCGGAAGCCGGCTTCGAGGATCTCCTTGGCGAACACTTCCTTGCCGCCGCGGACGTGGCTCATAATCCAGGCCGAGCTCTTGCCTTGAATGCGATGGAAGTCGATCAGCACCAGCGACCCGCCTGGCTTGAGCGCCCGACGGATCGACGCGAGCGTCCGCTGGGGAAACTCGAAGTGGTGATACACGTCGCAGATGAAGGCCAGGTCGACTGACGCTTCGGGCAGCTTGACCGAGTCGGCTTCGCAGACCACGCCCACCACGTTGTTCAAGCCCTCTTGTCTGGCGGCCTGCTCGACGTGTTTGACGAACGCGTCGGAGATGTCGACGGCATAGACGCGCCCCTTGGGGCCGACCAGCGGCGAGAACAAGCGGGTGAACAACCCGGTGCCGGCCCCGATGTCGGCCACGGTCATGCCGGGCTGAACGCGACACTCCTTGACGATCTCGTAGCGGTGGTCGAACGAGTCGCGACCCTCGCGCTCGAACCGGCCGATGAAGTCGGAGACTTTAGGCTTCTCGAACTGCTTGTTGATGCCTGGGTTGACGCTCTTGTCTTGCGCCGAGACCGGCAGGACGGCTCCGGCAAGTTGGACGAGGCACAGGACGGTGACGAAAAACGCTCGCTGCAAGGATCGCACCGGCGGTTACTCCTCTGCTTTGCGTGAGTAGGAAATATGGTCGTGCACCAGGAAGAAATGGAAGTTCGGGGACAGCGATTGCATCGTCTGGCTGGTAGACATGGCGGCTACGGGCTGCACTGCCGCAAATCGTGCTGTCTGGGACAAACTGAATCGGTCAGGCAAGTTGCGCCAGCGGGAATATCACCATCGTAGGGGGATTCGGCAATCGGATTCAACCGGCGTTGCGGGTCTGATCGAACAAATCTATAAGAGGCCGATTTTCGACCGAGCCCCATGGCCACCTTCCGGGAGGATGAATCCATGCCTGCACAAGAACCCCAAGGGCAAAGCGACTTTCACGCGACGAGAATCAGCACGACCGAACTGGCGCGGCAAGACGTTGCCCAGAGCTTTGGCCGGTTCGATGTCGACGAAATGGACCGAGTCGACGCGGCCGACGGCGACGAATCGACCGATCCGCCGGTGCGCTTCACGATGTGGGACGTCTGATTGGCGGCCGATGCGGCCCTTTTCGCGCAGCCAAGGCTGGCCGCCAGGGCCGCTATCCGGCAGAATGGTGCCATGTGAACATCGGCACCTGGCCCAAGCAGCTCTTCGTCCCATGAGCGACATCCCTACGAAAGACCACTTCGTCAAGGCGTATGCCGACAAGGCCCCCTGGGACATTGCCGGCCCGCAACCCGCCTTCGTGGCCGCGGCCGATCGCGTCGCCGGATCGGTTCTCGACGCCGGCTGCGGCACGGGCGAGAACGCGCTGTTCTTCGCCCAGCGCGGGCACGAGGTGACCGGCATCGATTTTCTCGAAGAGCCGATCCGCCGCGCAAAACAGAAAGCCGACCAGCGCGGGCTGTCGGTCAACTTTCTGGTGATGGATGCTTTGCGGCTCGGCGTTCTGCCACAACTCTTCGACAGCGCGATCGACTGCGGGCTGTTTCACGTTTTCAGCGACACCGACCGCCAGCAGTACGTCAAAGGCCTGGCCACGGTCGTCAACCCCGGCGGGCGGCTGCTGCTGATGTGCTTCAGCGACGCCGAGCCGGGCATCGCCGGACCGCGGCGGATCTCCAAGGCGGAGCTTAAAGCGGCCTTTGCCGACGGCTGGAAGATCGAATCCATCGAGCCGACGCGATTCCAAACAGCCCCCGAGTTCACGGACCTGTTCTCCGAGGGCGGCCCGCACGCGTGGTTCGCGACCATCAAGCGGGGCTAGTCGGCGTCGTGGGACCGGCCGCCATGGTGCTGTCCCGGTACGGGCCTCTGGCTTTGCGCCTTTTCAGCGCCGTACTCGCCCTCTAGGATGGCGCCATTCGCGCGGGCCGCGGACGGTTGACGAGCGGGCCCGGCCGCCAGGTTGTTCCACTGGAGCCAACAACATGGACCTGTCTTACGGCAGCGATTACGAGGTCTTCCGCCAAGAGACGCGGCGGTTCCTCAAAGCCAACGGTCGCTTGGCGCCGTGCGGACGAGAGTTCGACCGCGAGCAGATCCAGAAGTGGCAAGAGCTGCTGATCGACAAGGGCTACATCGCCCGCGGCATCCCCAAGGAATACGGCGGCAGCGGGGCCGACGTCGACCTGCTCAAGTCGCGGATCATCGCCGAGGAATTCGCCCGGGCGCAGGTTTCGCCGGGGCTGGGCGGCCAGGGCATCGCCTACCTGTTGCCGGTGTTGTTGGAGATGGGAACCGAGGAGCAGAAGCGCCGCTTCGTCGGGCCGACGCTGCGCGGCGAAATCATCTGGTGCGAGGGTTATTCCGAACCCAACGCCGGCAGCGACCTGGCCAGCCTGACGACGTCCGCGGTGCTCGAAGGCGACCAGTGGGTCATCAACGGTCAGAAGATCTGGACGAGCACGGCGGAAAGCGCCGACTGGATGTTTTGCCTGGTGCGCTCCGAGCCCCAAGTCCCCAAGCACCAGGGCCTGAGCTTCCTGTTGTTCTCGATGCGGACGCCGGGCATCCGCGTACGGCCGCTCGCAACCATGACCGGCGACTCGCACTTCAACGAGGTGTTCTTCACCGACGTTCGCGTGCCCAAGGATCAAATCCTGGGCCAGCGCGGACAAGGCTGGCAGGTGGCCAACGCGGTCCTGCTGCACGAACGCGACGATCTGGGCGATCCCGACGCGACGCTCAGCCGGTTCAACGCCCTGGTGGAGCTGATGAAGAACGAGACCGTCGACGGGCAGCGCGTGATCGACAACCCGGTGTTCCGCGACCGGCTGATGCGAATCCAAGGCCGCGTGATGGCGATGCGTTTCAACGATCTGCGGCTGCTCAGGCCGCGGTTGAATCACAAGGACGCGGCGCTGGCGGCCATGATCGTGAAGCTGCAAGGCACCGAGCTGCGCCACGAACTCGAAGGCCTGGCCATCGATGCCCTGGGTGATCTCGGTATTCTTTATGGCGACGGCCCCCACCTGCGCGACGGCGGCTCCTGGCAGTTCATGTATATGCTCTACCTGGGCCTGATCATCGGCGGCGGCACCTCGCAGATTCAAAAGAACATCGTCAGCGAGCGCGGCCTGGGCATGCCACGCGAACCGAAGCTCAAAGCCTAGCGGGGGACCCATGGACTTTGGACTTTCCAAAGAGCAGGCACTGTTGCAGGAGAGCGTCGGCCGGTATCTCCAGCGTCAGGCCCCCTTGGAGCGCGTCCAGCGCTATGTCAACGACGACGCGCCGTCGGCCGCGGATGTGTGGGCGGGGCTATGCGAGCTGGGCATTCCGGGAATGCTGATCGCGGAACAACACGGCGGCATCGGTCTGAGCCTGCTCGACGCGGCGCTGGTGGCCGAGGTGTTTGGCGCCCACGTCGCTCCGGCGCCCTTCGCGGCCAGCGTGGCCATGGTGCCGGCCGCGATCGCCTTGGCCGGCACATCAGCACAACAGTCGCGCTGGCTGGGGGAACTGGCCGAAGGCCGCGTCATCGCCGGCGCGGCGCTGGGCGAGGCGGTAAGTTCGCGCGACGGCGCCCGAGTGGAATCCGACGGCTCGACGCTCAACGGACGGGCGCTGTTCGTGCTGGACTTCGACGCCAACGTTTATCTGGTGGCCGACACACGTCGTGCCCTGTACCTCGTCGAAGCCGACGCGCGGGGGCTCACGCGCCAGCCGCTCTCGACAATCGACAAGACGCGCCGCGTGGGCGAATTGCGCTTCGAGAACGTCGCCGCGGAGCGGTTGCCGAAGAGCAGCGATCCGGCGGTGTGCGCCGACGTGCTCGACGTGGGACGCGTCATGCTGGCAGCCGACACGCTGGGCGCGGCGCAGCACATGCTCGATCGGGCGGTGGCCTACTCGAAAGGCCGCGTGCAGTTTGGCCGTCCGATCGGTTCGTTCCAGGCGGTCAAGCACCTGTGCGCGGAAATGGCGGCCGAGCTGGAGCCTGGCCGCGCCATGCTGTGGTATGCCGCTCATGCCTTCGAGGCCATCGCCGACGAAGCGCGGCTGACCGCTTGTCACACCAAGGCCCACCTCAGCGAAGTGGGGACCGTCGTCGCGCGCAAGGCCATCGAAGTCCACGGCGGCATCGGCTTCACGGCCGAACTGGGGCTGCACCTGTGGTTCAAGCGGATCGGGGCGAACCGGCAGTTGCTTGGCGGACCCGATCGGCTGCGCGAGGAAGCCGCCCAACTGCAGGGGTTGATCTAGAGGGGGTTTCAAAACCGAATCTGGGTACCACTGCTGGCTCGTCCGAGGGTGTCCGGGAATTCAAGCGTGAATTGGTGCCGCGTTCTCGCGTGCTCTTGTCACCGACGCTGCAAGCGTCGTCACATGGCAGCCCAGGGCAACGCCGGCGTTGCCCTGGGCTGACTTGTTTCACGCCTTCGGCGTGCACTTTATCGAATTCCCGGACACCCTGGCTCGCCCAGCAGTGCAATCACCGCGATAGACCGTGCTAGACAAGCTAGCAGCGGCACCCGACGCTGCGCCACCTTCCGGTTCTGAAACAGCCTCTTCGTTGCGCGACACCTGTCGCGCGAACCGGGCCGTTCGCGCCACTCACACCTCGGCCAGTGCTTTTTCGAGTCGCCGAACGCGTCCAGGTGGACGCCGCACTTGTCGAGCATCGACAGGTAGAGGCTGCACATCTTGCGGTTGGGCTTATCGAGATAGTCGAGCACCCGGCCCCCGCTGAATCTGCCCGCCGGCGCCGCCCAAGCAGGACCACGGGCAGCTTCGTGGCATCGTGGCTGCCGGTGAGCATGCTGGAGCAGTACAGGATCATCGAGTTGTCCAGCGCCGTGCGCTCGCCTTCCTGGATCGCGTCCAGCTTGCGGGCGATGTAGGCCAGTTGCTCCAGGAAGAACTGGTTCACCTTCAGCCAGTCGGCCGTGTCGGAGTGCGACAGCAGGTGGTGGATCATGTAGTCGACGCCCAGGTGCGGGAACCGCAGCGCGCTGTGATCGTTGTTCAGCTTGAGCGTGCAGACGCGCGTCGTATCGGTCTGGAAGCCCAGCACGAGGATGTCGCACATCAGCCGCATGTGGTCGGCGATGTTCTGCGGGATGCCGTCGGCCGGACGCGGCGATGTTGGGCTTGTCGAGCGTCGGCCGCCAGCCCTGCAGCTCGCCCCGCTTGCCGGCCTGGTCGATGCGCTGCTTCGACCTCGCGGACCGAGTCGAGGTACTCGTCGAGCTTGCGTTGATCGGACGGCTGATGGTCTGGCGAAAGCTCGTGGCGTCTTCGAGCACCGCGTCGAGCACGCTCTTGTCGCCCCGCTGCACTTCGTCCTTGAACAGCCGGTCGAACGCCAGCGCCGGATAAAGCTCCAGCGGCGTCGGCGTGGTCGGCGAGCTCCACGAGATGTGCGAGCTGTAGAGCATCGAGTAGTTCTTGTGGACCGACGGGTTCGACTTCTCGCAGCCCAGCACCAGGCTGGGCACCTTGGTCGAGTGGCCATGCCGCTGGGCCAGGAGCTGGTCGATGCTGGTGCCCGACCGGATTTCGCCGCCCGAGGCCAGCGGGGCCCCGGACAGCAGGTTGCCGGTCTGCGAGCTGTGGATGTTTCCCTTGAGGGCCTCTTCGTTGTACAGCCCGCGGATGAAGAGCATCTTCTCGCGGAAGTCGGTCAAGGGCGCGAGCACCTTGCCGAGCTCCATCTGCTTGCCTTCGCCCTTGGCCCACCACTCCTTGCTGTGAAAGCCGTTGCCGGAGAACAGCACGGCCAGCCGCACGGGCGCCTGGCTGGCGGGCTCGAGCGTGCTAGTGGCCTCGTCGCCCCAGACGCAGAGCGACTCCATCCAGGGCAGCGCCATCGTCACGCCCACGCCGCGGAGAAACGTGCGACGGGAAAAATGGTGCGCTTTCATGGTCGGCCTTTGGGCGGGAAAAGTTGGCGGGATGATCGGGTGGATCGAGTTTATTTTAGCAAAGCTTAGCGGCGATTCGGCAACTTGGGCCGCCTTGCCGCGGATCTCGCGAAACTGGCGGCTGCGGATGATCGCATCGACGGCCACCGAGAAGCGGTAATCGTTCTTGGCCAGTTGCTGGCGCATTTCGTCGAGCAGCGGCTCGTCGGAGAGCTGCACGGCACGGCCCAGGGCATAACCCAGCAGCTTGCGGCAGAACTGGCGGAGGAAAGCCTCGCGCCGCGTATCCGACCAGGTAGTTGCGCAGGCCGTCAGGCCGTCGACCGGCGTACCGTCGGGAAGCGACGTCTTGGTGTCGATTGGCCGCTTGGCCAGATCGACCTCGCGGCGCCGGCCGACCGCGTCGAAAGCCTCCAGGGCAAAGCCGAAGGGGTCGATCCTCCGGTGGCAGCCCAGGCATTTGGGGTCGCTCGTGTGCTGCTCGACCATTTGCCGAACGGTCAGCCCGTCGGTGGCTGTCTCGTCGTCGGGCAGCACCGGCACGCCCTTGGGCGGCTTGGGCAGTCTTTCGCCGAGCACGACTTCGCACATCCAGTTGCCGCGCAAGATCGGGCTGGTGCGCGACGCGCCCGATTGCTTGGCCAGCGTGGCCGCCAGGCCGAGAATGCCGCCGCGGCCATATTTCTGGACGCCGTCGACGCGCCGCCACTGGCCGCCCTTGACGCCTGGGATGCCGTAGAAGCTGGCCAGCTTGTCGTTGACGAACGTGTGGTCCGCATCGAGCACGCCCAGCAGGCTGCCGTCGCGCTGGAACAAGTCGGTGAAGAACCGGATCGCTTCCTCGTACATCGCGCCGCGCAGCCCGGCAAATTCGGGAAAGTGCTGCTCGCTCTTCTCGTCGAGCGCGTCGAACTCATAGATGTGCAGCCACTGGCAGGCGAACTCGGTGGCCAGCCGGCGAATCTTCGGATCGGCCAGCATCCGCTTCGCCTGGGCCTCGAGCACTTCCGGCTCGTGCAAGCGGCCCGCCGCCGCGGCGGCGCGCAGCTCCTCGTCGGGCTGCGACGACCAGAGGAAATAGCTCAGCCGGCTGGCCAACTCCCAGTCGCTCACCGGAGCGGACCCAGCGGTGTCGGGCGCCTCTTCCAGGCGATACAAGAATGCCGGTGCGACAAAAATGCGGGCCAGCATGAAGCGCAATGCCTCGTCGTGCGACAATTCCTGCTGGCGGAGCGAACTATACAGGGCCCGCAGCTTGTCGGCCTCGGCAGTGGCCAGCGGACGGCGGTAGGCTCGCGCGGCGAAGTCGACCAGGGCGTCGACCTGCTTGGGCTCGGCCTCGACCAGCGCGATGCGAAAGGCCGCGGCCCGATCGTTGATCGGCTTGCGCAGCGGTTCGAACGCGGCCGGATCGGCATCCTGCGTGGCGAATTGCCACAACTGTTCGAAGGCGTCGACCAGCTTCAGCGCGTCCTGGCTGACGAAATGCAGCTCGTCCCACAGCCGGTCGAGCTCGGCCTTCTGGGCATCGTCGAGGATCAACCGCGACAAGTAGTCGTCCTCGCGATGGTACAGCGTGAGCGTCACCACTTCGTCGACCGGCACGATCTTGGTGTAGCACAACGCGGCCGGAAACATTTCGCGGAATTCGGCGAAGCACGTCTCGTAGCGCTTGCGCGCCTGGCTGCCGTCGTTGACGACGACGGGGGTGGCGTAAGACACCGTCTGGTTGTTGGCGCTCCAGGTTCCGGCGGCGGTGCCGATCTTGGTGCCGCTGGGCTGCAAGCCCGACGGAAGCGGGGGCCTGGTCGTTGTCACTTGCAATTGCACGCTGCCTTCGCGGCCCGCGGTCTTGTCGAGCTCGCCGGTGGTGACCAGCTCGCTGCCGGCGACCAGGTCGGCCGGCAGGCGGATTTCGAGGATCGAAGGCGCCTGGACGCACAAGCTGTCGGCCGCGATCGAATCGCTCGGCGCGTCGGCGGCCGGATGCTTGCCAAACTGCGACGCGTCCAATCCCCAGGGAACAGGCGCGGTATTGTCCGCGGGTGGAGGATTCGCCGGCGCTCCGGAAAACAACGGGCCCGCCAGCGAAGTCAACTGGCGATAGAGGGCCGCGTCGGGGCCGTCTCCCTCGGGCGGCGGAGAGCTCAGCAGCTTTTGCACGGCCCCAGCCAGTTGCTGCTTCTCGGCCGCGTCGTCGGCGGCTTGCCAGCGGGCCAATAGCGATCCGGCCGGCAGCACGGGCCCGCTCGTGCCTTGCACCGGCTCGGAATAAAAGTGCCACACGCCGGCGCGGCCGGCGGCGTCGGCGTGGGGATTGCCTGCCAGCACGTCGGGCGAGACCTCGCGCGTGAGCGACCAATGCTCCGGCTTGTCGCCCGAGCTGGAAAGGTCCAACTCCAGGTCCGTGAGATCGCACGAGTGATTGCCGTCGCGCGGGCCGATCACCAGCGAAACAAGGTCGCCCGGATGCACCGCGATGTTTTCGATTGGGCCGAACGCGACCGGGTTCCCGCCGTGCGCCACGCCGCCGGCCAGCCGCTGCCGGGTCTTGGCGTGTCGCAGCTCGAGCGACCAGGTGACGCCGTTGCCGCATTCCGGATGCGCGTGCGTCACCTTGCCTTCGATCCGCAGGACGGCTTTGACGGGGCTTCGCCAACCCACCGCGGCCGCCAACTTGGGCGTGGGGTGGACGACGACGCCATGAGGCTTCATGTTGCCGGGGATTCGCACGTGCTGGTCGGACGAGTTAGCCACCAGCGACGGCAGGTCGGGCGAGCCCCAGCCCTTGACGAAATCGTAGTCGCCCGAGCGGGGAATGGGCGTCATGAAATGGTCAAGCTTGATTTCCTCGCCCGGGCCAATACCCAGGTAATCGAACCAGGCTTTGAGCACATCGGCCTCCACGCCGTGATGCTGGGCGAGCGCGGCCACGTCAATGTTATCAGTCGCCGCGATGGCTTCGGCGGCCGCGGCCAGCGATTTCTCGGTGGCGGCAAAAATCCGCTGGCGGCGCGCCGTCAGCTCGCGGACGACCTCGCGCACGTCTCGCAGCAAGATCGGCGCTCGGCCGGGAATCAGCAATCGGGGCTGCTGCCAGACGACAAAGTCGGCGTCGTGGCCATCGCCCGCGTCGCCGGCGACGAAATACGCAATGACTTCGTTGCCGCTTGCCGGCGGCGCGAGCTTGAGGCGGAACTCCTGCTGGGCCACCAGCGGGGTGACGCCCTCCATCCACGATTTCGGGCCGTTCACCTTGCCGATGTGGCCGACGCTGTTGAACTTCCACAGCGCCTGCTGCCATTGGCCAATCTCGGCCACCATCGCGGCCACGTCGTCGCTCTTCGCCGTGCGCCAGTGAGCCCGCAGGCCGTCGAGCAAGGGCGAGGGGCGATCGCTCTTGAGAAGCGCGACCAGCGAGCCGAGATACTTCGCGCTCAAGCCCTGCTGTTTGGCCACGGCCTCGACGCTCTTCCCGGGCTCGCGCAATTCGAGCGACGCCGTCAGGTACGCTTGCAAAGGCAGCGCGCCCCCCTTGTTCTTGTCGAGCTCGATGCCCTGTTGGACGACCGTCTCGGCCCCGCCCACGGTGCTGTAGCGGCGGTAGAAATCGCGAATCTCGGCCAGGATTTCGTTGGTCCAATCGCGCCGCGTGCTGAAGGGCGAAAAGCGGAAGCCATCGGGCAGCAGCACGGCGTGGTCGGCGATGTCCTTGCCGGCATCGAGATATTTGGTCAACAGCGCGGGCGACATCACGAGCGAGTTGCCCGTGTTGGCGAAGCCTTCGCCCGAGGCGCTATCCGCGGGAAACTCCTTGGCGGGGTCGAGCGGCACGCCGGTCAGATCGCGGACCGTGTAGGTGTACTCGGCATTGCTCAGTCGGCGGAGCACGACGGGCCCCGGATCGCCGGCAGCGGCCAGGCCTTCGGCGTGCAGATATCGTTCGACCCAGCCGCGCAGTTGCTTGCGCTGGTCGGCCGAGGGTTGCTCGGCGTCCTTGGGGGGCATCTCGCCGTTGTCGAGCATTTCCTGGACCTTCATCCAGGCTTTCGTGTCGCGCCGCACGTCGTCGAACCGCGCGAAGCGCTCCAGGTCGAGCTCCCCTTCCTGGGCGTCGGTCGAGTGGCACTCCAGGCAGAACTGCTTGACCAGCGGCTGGGCCGTGCCGGAAAAGTCGGCCGCCAACGGCGCGAAATCGACCGGCTTGGCGTTGCTCGCGCCCGACAGCGCCTGCGCCGGCGGGCTTGGCAGGGGCGTCCTCGGCCGCTAGCCGTCTCGGGGGGCCATCGGTCACCGCCAAAACGAGCAACGAGACCGCCACGACCAACGCCAATCGTCCTCTTCTCATCGCTGCAACTCGCTCCGGCTCAGGGATTCTGCTCGCCCCATCTTAACCCCGATCGGGCAACCGTGCACCCGCTCGACAGGGCGGTCAGGGTTCGCCGCCCAGCAGCAGTTCGACGGCTTCGGCGAGCCAGCCGCTGTGCCAGTCGTGCTTGCGCTGGGGGCCATCGCGGTAGATGTGCCCAATGCGCAGCTCGTCGAGCAGGGCGTGCATCTGCTGGTGGTCGTGGCGAAAGCCGCTGTAGCCTAACAGCAACAAGCGTGGGCGATCGCCGAGCGTGCTGGCCCGCTGGCGCACGAGCGTGGTGAGCTGGTAGGCGGCAAAGTTTTCCTCGGTGCCAAGTATTTCGGCCGAGCCGTACTTGCCAATGCGGTCCATCATCAGCGGGGCGTCCCAGGCGGCGGCGCGCTCGAAGCTGTCCGGATGGCGCAACATCAGGCTCCACGCGCCCCAGCCCGACTTGCTGAAGCCGAGGAGAAATCGGCCGTTGGGTTCCGCAATTGCTGGATAGGTGCGCTCGATGAACGGGACCACGACCTCGATGAAGTAGCGCTCCTGGCGAATCGTCGGATCGGTAGGGTGATCGGCGTACCAGGGGAGGCGGGAAAAATCGGGGCCGACGAAAATCGCCCGGTGCTTGCCGTGAAGTGCCTGCTGCTTGACCTCGAGCATGCCGTCGCCGTAGCGATGGCCGCCCGGCGGCTCGACCGGCAGAACGTAGACGACCGGGTAGCGACGCCCGGCAACCACGTCGCTCGGAGTCAACACGCGAATCCGGGTCTTGCCGCCCTGCAGGTCGGATCGCACTTCGTGGACCAGCAGTCCGTCGTCGTCGCGCGTCGCGGTTGAAATCGAAAGATGATCGTCGGCGAGCGCCCCGAGCGGCGAGGCAACGCCCAGCACGAGGACCCATGCCCACAACTTGGCCGATCGTTTCATGGGCCTGGCCAACCTACAGCAGTTTCTTTAGTGCCTGCAAGGCTTCGTCGAGTCGTTGGATGCCGCCGAGCTGGTCCGCGATTTTTTTGACCTCGACCAGGTCGTCGAGACTCAGGGCATGGCTTCGCCCGTCGGTGGGCGCCGCAAGTCTTTTCGCGGAACGTTTCTTTGGTCGCCTGGTTGCCGTCGCCATCTTACTTGCTTTCTTGCGGGCCTTTTTCGGCCCGCGCTTCTTGGTCGGCCGCTTCTTGCGGACCTGTTTGGCGGCTGGTTTTGCCACCGACTTTGTTGTGGTACGCTGCTTGCTGGCCTTCCGGCGGCGACGCTTCGCCTTGGCGGGACGCGTTGCGGCCGGGGGCGTTTCCAACTCGGACTGCGTAGCAATCGATTCGACAGCGGGTTTCGTGGCCATGAGTGCTTTCCTTTCGCATGACAGCGTGGCGACGGGTTGCCCAGGCTTTCGGGTGTTAGCATAAGCCAGCGCGAGGCCCGATTCCAACTGTTTAGTTCGACGCTCACGCGTTACGAAGCTGGCAGGTTTCGTCGCGGCTCTATTCTGGAGTTGGCATCATGATGAGACGACGTCGTTTCCTGTCATTGAGCGGCGCGGCGACGGTCCTGGGCTCGGTCGAGACGCTGCAGGCCGCGCCGCCCGAGGCCGGCGCCAAGCCGAAGCATCGGACCGTGCGGATGGTCGTCGGCACGCAGCGCGGGCCCACCACGGCCGAGACGCTTCAATACTTCAAGCGGCACGGCGTGGATCACGCCTGCGGCTACCCGCCCGATCCCGGTGCGCGGGGCTATTGGAGGGTCGAAGACCTGGAGAAGACTCGCGATCTGTGCGAACGGCACGACGTGGCGCTCGACATCGTGGCCTTGCCCTTTTTGTCGTCCAGCCACATCGATCGCGAGCGGCGCGGGGCGATCATGCTGGGCCAAAGCCCCCAGCGCGATCGCGACATCGAGTATGTCAACATCATGATCGCGAATTGCGCCAAGGCGGGCATCCCGGCGATCAAGTACAACATGAGCCTGCTGGGCGTCCCGCGAACCACTTCCACCAGCGGCCGCGGCGGCTCGCGCTACAGCACCTGGAAGCTCAAGCAGGCCAAAGCGGACCCACCGCTGACCCGCGCCGGACGCGTCACGGAGGACATGGCCTGGGAGCGAATCACTTATTTCCTCGACCGCGTGATCCCGGTCTGTAACGAATACAAAATCCGCGCCGCCTGCCACCCGCACGACCCGGGCATGCCGCCGGAGGGCTTTCAGGGAATCTCGCGCGTGCTGGGGACGGTGGAGGGGCTGAAGCGCTTCGTGTCGATTCAGGAGAGCCCTTATCACGGGCTGAACCTGTGCCTGGGCACGACGGCCGAAATGCTGGCCGACCCGGCCGTCGAAATTCACGACGTGATCCGCTACTTCGGCGCGCGGCAGAAGATCTTCAACATCCACTTTCGCAACATCCGCGGCCACCGCGACGACTTCCAGGAAGTCTACCTCGACAACGGCGACATGGACATGCTGGCCGTGATGCGCACGCTGGCCGAGGTCGACTACCCGTACATGGTGATGCCCGATCACGTGCCCGGTCATCCGGACGATCCCGACGGGCGGCAGGCGTTCGCTTTCAGCTACGGCTATATCAAGGGCCTGTTGCAGGCGGTGGCGGCCGCAGGTTGAGCGAGTTGGTCCCTTACACAACGTTTGTCGAGACTTCGGGAGAATCGCATGCGGCTGGCCACGGTGCTGACGCCGATGTCGGACGAGAACCTGACGCTGGCCGCGCAGTGCGGCGTTAGCGACGTCGTCACGCGCTATCCGGGTCCCGAGCTGGACGATCTGCTGGCAGAGAAGCGGCGCGTCGAAGCGTTCGGGCTGCGGCTGGCGGTGATCGAGGGTTACCTGCCACTGGAGAACATCAAGCTCGGCCGTGACGACGGCTCGGAGCTCGGCGAGCTGAAGACCCTGGTGCGCAACATGGGCGCGGCCGGAGTTCCGATTCTTTGCTACAACTTCATGGCCGGCACCGATTGGGTGCGCACCAGGCTCGACGTGCCGGAACGTGGCGGGGCCAAGGTCACGGCCTTCAACCTTGACGACGCACAGCGGGCCATCCTGCTGGGACACGACGGGGCCAGCACGATGCCCGACGTGGGTGGCGAGCGGATTTCGGCGGACGCGCTGTGGAGGAACCTCGAAGGGTTGCTCAAGGAGCTCGTGCCCGTGGCCGAGCAATGCGGGGTCACGCTGGCCATGCATCCCGACGATCCGCCGCTGGCGGAGTTCATGGGCAAGGCGCGGATCATGAGCTCGGTGGAGAGCTTCGAGCACCTGGTCGAGCTGGTTCCCAGCCCGGCCAACGCGATCTGCTTCTGCCAGGGGACGTTCGCCGAAATGGGCGTCGATATTCCGGCAACGATTCGCCGCCTGGGCCGCCACATTGGCTACGTTCACTTTCGCGACATCCGCGGCACCGCGAATTCGTTCGCCGAGACGTTTCACGACAATGGCCAAACTGACATGGTCGCGGCCGTGCGGGCCTATCGCGAGGCGGGTTTCGACGGGCCGATCCGGCCGGATCATGTGCCGCAACTGGTCGGCGAAGACGACGGCGAGCCGGGCTACACGATGAAGGGCCGGCTGTTCGCCTTCGGTTACCTGCGCGGGTTGATGCAGGCGACCGAGTCGAATGGTCACGCCGCCAGTTGATCCAAGGCCTGGGCGACGATGTCGATGCCGACCAGTTCGCTCCAGGCGGCCAGCAATTGCCGCGTGATGGGGCCGATCGTGCCGTCGCCGACCGGCAGCCCGTTGAATTTCGTGGCGGGCATGATCGAGTAGGGCGTGCTGGTGAAGAAGATTTCGTCGGCGGTGTACAAGTCGTAGGGTTGCAATCGCGTTTCGCAGGCGGGGATGCCCAGCCCGGCCGCCAGTTCGAGCACGGTTTCGCGGCTGATGCCGGCCAGGCAGTTCGACGGGTCGGGCGTTTTCAATTGGCCGTCGGCGACCAGGAACACGTTGCCGCCTTTGTTCTCCGCCACGTTGCCGTGGATGTCGAGCAGGATGCCCTGGGCCTCGGGATCGACGAGCTTGACTTCCATCTCGGCCAGCGTGTAGGCCATGCGGCTGCGGTTCTTGATCCGCGCGTCGAGCGATTGCGAGGGGATGATGCGGCTCATCGCCGTCACGGCGTGGCAGCCGCGCTGGTAGAAGGCGGCCCAGCCGCGCAGGTCCATCGGCAGCGTGTAGATCATCACGGTCGCTGGCCCGCGCTGGATCGTGGGGTCGGGGCCCGCGACGCTCGTGCCGCGCGAGATATTGTGCACCAGCCAGCAGTCCTCGTGCGCGCGATAGCAGGGCAGGTTGGCCTCGACGACTTCGCGAGAGATGCGCACCATCGCCGTCGCGTCGCAGCCCGGATCGATGCGGGTCACTTTGAGCGACTTGAACAGGCGGTCGACGTGGCCTTCGAGCTTGAATGGCTTGTGGCCGAACGTGCGGGTCGACTCGGTCACGGTGTCGCCCAGCAGCACGGCGCTGTCGAAGATCGAGATCTTGGCATCCGCTTCGGGCACCATCTGGCCCGACAGGTAGACTTGTCGCGACGGCATGATCTAATCCTCGCGCGAGGCGCTATGGGGCGTAGTTGAGTTCTTTGATCGGCCCGGATGGCTTGACGGTCGGCACGCCTGGCCTGGCGTCGATCAACAGGTTGTTGGAAATCACCGACGACTTCTCGGCGCCACCCGTGAGCTCGATGGCTTGCGCGTCGACGCCGCTGAAGACATTCCCGTCCAGCAGCACTCCCGAGGCGGCGTCGAGCACGACACCGGCGGCCGTGCGGTCGTCCTGGGCCCGTTTGTCGCGTCCCTGGCCGATGTAGCTGCTGGAAACTGCGTTGCCGCTGACGGCGATGCGGCCGCTCGCCGGGCCGACGCGCAACGCGTCGCGTTTGATGATCGTCAGCGTATTGGCCGATACGGCGCAGCCGTGGGCGTCGCGCAGGTCGATGCCGGCCCCGTTGTGCGCGATCACGTTGGCCGAAATCGTGATGCCGTAGCAGTCGCGGTCGAGCGCGATGGCCGCGCCAGCGCACTCTTCGATCATGTTGCCCGACACCACGCTGCCATAGGTGTTCTCGATGAGCACGCCGCCGCCGAGATGATCGTCGAGGCAATTGCCGGTCATGCACAGATTGAAGCCGTCGAAGCAGTGCAGCGCGTCCTGGTTCTCCTCGAACTGGTTGGCCGAGACGACGATGTCGTGACATCCTTGCAGGTTGAGCCCCGTCCCCTTGTTGTAGGTAATCAGCGACTCGCACACCCTCGGATCCTCGTAGCAATAGCTGAGGAGAATGCCGTCGCCGCCGTGGTAGCTGACCGTGACGCCGTGCAGGAAGATCTCGTTGACGTTGTGGGCAACGATGCCCGGTCCGCTGCGCTCGTTGCCCGTGAGGCGGAAATTGGCCAGGCGGATGCGCCACAGCTCGTGTTTCTGGTCGTTGCCGGCAAGCGGATGTTCAGGATGGGCGAGCACGATCGCGGGCTGGCCGGCGGCGTTCGTGTTCTTGATGTGCGTGGCCGTGCCGCAGCCTTCGAGGCAGATGTCGTCGCCGCGGATGCGCAGCGGTTGGCTGATTTCGAACGTGCCGGGCGGCAGTCGCACGATGCCGCCTTGCTTGGGCACGGCGTCGAGCGCCGCCTGGATGGTCGGGAACCGGCTGGCATCGACCACCGCCAGCGACCCAGGCAAGGCGGCCTGCGGCTGATAGGCGGCTCCGCGGGGCAAGCTCGACGAGACAGCGGCCGCCAGGACCGCGACGACCAGCAGGGCAATCAGGCGATACATTCTCAAGCTCCTCGAAGACGGACGAAGTCATGTGTTGGAGTGTACCAATGGTGCGCGGGGCAGTCGACTTTTGGCCCGATTCGCTGGTCTCCGCTGGGGCGAAGTCCGCTCGCGGACGTCCGATTGCAGGTCGCCCGGCGCGGCGGTAAGATCGATTCCATCTGGCGGTTCCACGGCTTCGCGCCCGGCTCACCCTCCCCCCGCGACTTGCTCGCAATGAAGACCGTTTCGCTTGCTTTCGTCGTGGCCGGCCTGCTCGCGGCGGGCATCTCGAATAACTCGCGGGCGGCAGATCCTGAATCAAGCTCGCCGCACGCGATTGATTTCGTGTACGACGTGCAGCCGATCCTGCGCCGCAATTGCTTTCGCTGTCATGGGCCGAAAAAGCAGGAGGCCTCCCTGCAGCTCGACTGCCGCGAGTCGGTATATGGCCGGGCCGATTCCGGCGAGCCGATCGTCGTCAAGCATCGTCCGCTCGACAGCCTGCTCATCAAGCGGCTGACCGACGAATCGTGCGGCGATTTGATGCCGCTCGATGGGCGGCGGCTGGCCGAGCGTGAAATCGAGACGTTGCGACGGTGGATCGACGAGGGAGCACCGTGGCCCGACGAACTGGCCGAGCCGACGCACTGGGCCTATCGCCCGATCGTGCGCCCCCGAGTGCCCGAGCTCGCGCAACCGGTTGCCGAGGCCGCGCCGATCGACCATTTCATTCTTCGCCGCTTGAAGCACGCGGGGCTCGAGCCTTCGCCGCCGGCCGATCGGCGCGATTGATTCGGCGCGTATCGCTGGCGCTGGTCGGGCTGCCACCGACGCCCGAAGAAGTCGAACGGTTCGTCAACGACGCGTCGCCGGACGCTTACGAGAGAGTGGTCGACCGGCTGCTCGCCTCCCAGCACTACGGCGAGCGGTGGGCCGCTGCCGTGGCTCGACCTGGCTCGCTACGCCGACAGCAACGGGTACCAGGCGGATCAGATCCGCGACAATTGGGCCTATCGCGACTGGCTGATTCGCGCGTTCAACGCGGACATGCCGTTCGATCAATTCGTGATCGACCAGATTGCCGGCGACTTGCTCCTGAATGCCACGATCGACCAGAAGATCGCCACCGGCTTTCATCGCATGACGACCTGCAACGTCGAGGCCGGCGTCCATCCGGAAGCCAACCGCGTGAACCAGGTCGTCGACCGCGTCAACACGACCGCCACGGTCTTTCTGGGCACCACGCTCGAATGCGCCCAGTGTCACGATCACAAGTACGACCCGTTCACGCAAAAAGACTACTACCGAATGTTCGCCTACTTCAACAACACGCCGTTGGAGGTGAAGAACACCGCGGGCGTGACGTGGGACTTTTACGGGCCCACGATGGAGCTGCCGCGCGGCGCGGCGGCCGAGCGCCGCTACGCCGCGCTCGAGGCGAAGCTGGCCGCGCTCAAGTTACGACGCGCGGAAGCGGCCAATGCCAGCCAGCAGGACTTCGAGCATTGGCGGGAATCGATGCGCGAGAGCAACGAGTCCGACGAGGTGACTGTCGACCTGGCGTCGAAGGAAACGCGCGATGCGGAAGAAACCAAGAGGCTGCGTGCCGCGTTCGACGTGCGCAACCCGGAGTTCGCTCGACTCGACAAGCAGATTGCACGCGCCACGAAAGAGGCCAGCCCGCTAAAGCCCGACACGACGCTGGTGATGGTCGAAATGGACAAGCCGCGCGAGACTTTCGTGTTGGTGCGTGGCGATTACGACCGGCCCGGCGAAGAAGTCGCCCCCGCCACGCCCGCGGCGCTGCCGCCGCCGCGAGGCATCGAGCCCAGGGGCGATCGGCTCGAATTGGCTCGCTGGCTGGCCTCGCCCCAGAATCCCCTGCTGGCGCGCGTCGCCGTCAATCGCTGGTGGGGCGAGCTGTTCGGCACGGCGATCGTCAGCACGCCCGAAGATTTCGGCGCGAGGGCGAGTTTCCCAGCCATCCGCAATTGCTCGACTGGCTGGCGGCCGAATTGATCGACTCGGGCTGGTCGATGAAGCACGTTCACAAGCTGATCGTCACTTCGGCAACCTACCGGCAAAGCCGCGGACCACACCCGAGCTGTTGGAAGCCGACCCGGATAACCGGCTGCTGGCCCGCGGCCCGCGTTTCCGACTGCCGGCCGAACTGGTGCGCGACAACGCGCTGGCCATCAGCGGGCTGCTTTCGGACGAGATGTATGGCCCACCGGTGATGCCGTATCAGCCTGAAGACTTCTGGCGGAGCATTGGCCGCAACCAGCCGAAGTGGCAAGCGGCCCAGGACGCCAGCCGGTTTCGCCGCGGGGTGTACGTTGTCTGGAAGCGTGCCGCGCCGTATCCGAGCTTCACGAATTTCGACGCTCCCGACCGCGGCAGTTGCACGGTGAACCGGCCGAGAACGAACACGCCGCTGCAGGCTTTGACGCTGCTCAACGATCCGGCTTACGCCGAGATGGCCCTGGCGCTGGCCGATCGGGTGTTGACGGGCGCCGGAGCCGACGGACGCGTCGCGAATCGACTATGCCATTCGCCTGGCCGTCGCGCAGCGCGGCACGCGGCAGGAGATCGATCTGCTGGCGAAACTGCTGGCTGATGAACGCGACGCCATGGCGGCGAGCGAAACGCTGAGCGAGGCCCGCACCCGGCCGGCGATTCCGAAGATGAAATTGATGACGCACGACAGGGCGGAGCTGGCGGCCTGGTGCGCCGTGGCGAACGTGCTGTTGAACCTGGACGAAACGATGACGCCGTAGCACGTTTCGATCACCACGCGAACATTCCTGGCAATCGGTAGCAAACAGACGACGTCTGGCGAACTCACATCATGGACCCGCACTCCACCACGATTGGCCGCCGTGCCTTGTTTCAGAAGGTCGGCCTGGGGCTGGGCGGGTTCGCGTTGGCGCAATTGCTAGAGCGGGACGCAGCCGCCGCGGAGGGCGACGGCACATTGGCACCCAAGCAGCCACATTTCGCAGCCAAGGCCAAGAGCGTCATTTACATCCACCTGGTCGGCGGCCCGTCGCACCTCGATTTGTTCGACCTCAAGCCCGAGCTGCAAAAGCGCAGCGGCCAGGACTGCCCTCGCGAGTTGTTCGAGTCGGGCAAGTTCGCCTTCGTGCGCGAGCTGCCGACTCTGCTGGGAACCCCAGCCGACAAGCAACACCAGTTCACGCCCAGCGGCGCCTCCGGTTTGCCGATTTCCAACCTGTTGCCGCACTTGCAAACCGTCGCCGATGAGTTGACGTTGATCAAGTCGCTGCACACCGACGAGTTCAATCACGGTCCGGCACAGATGTTCATGCTCACCGGCTTTGGCCGGTTTGGGCGGCCGAGCATCGGCTCGTGGCTGAATTATGGCCTGGGCACGCCCAACCAGGACCTGCCGGGCTTCGTGGTGTTGATCACCGGCAAAGTGCTGGGCGCCGGCAGCCCGGCCTGGGGCAGCGGCTTCCTGCCGACTACCTACCAGGGCGTCGAGTTCCGCAGCAAGGGCGACCCCGTGCTGTTTTTGTCGAATCCCGCGGGCATTGGCCCGCCGTCGCGGCAAGCGGATCGTCGAGGCGGTCAACCAGTTGAACCAGGCGCAGCTGGCCGACGTGGGCGATCCGGAGATCGCCACGCGAATCGCCCAGTACGAACTGGCCTATCGCATGCAGACCAGCGTGCCGGATTTGATGGACATCTCGTCCGAGCCGCCGAGCATTCACGAAATGTACGGCACCGCGCCCGGCAAAGTCAGCTTTTCCAACAACTGCCTGCTGGCCAGGCGGCTGGTCGAGCGGGGCGTGCGCTTCGTGCAACTGTTCGACGAGGGCTGGGACACGCACAGCAGCGTCTTCGCACAACTGGCGGAAAAAACGAATCAGGTCGACCGGCCGATCGCGGCGCTCGTTCGCGACCTTCGCCAGCGCGGATTGCTCGACGAGACGCTGGTGGTCTGGTCCGCCGAATTCGGCCGCACCCCGTTCGGACAGGGCACCAACGGCAACGGCGAGGGCACCAAAATCGGCCGCGACCACCACAAGGACGCGTTTACGCGCGTGGGTTGCCGGCGGCGGAACCAAGGGCGGCACGTGCTACGGCCAGACCGACGAGCTCGGCTATCACATCGCCGAGAACCCGGTACACGTCCACGACTTCAACGCCACGCTGTTGCACCTGATGGGCATCGACCACGAGCGGCTGACGTTCCGCTACCAGGGCCGGCAGTTTCGCCTGACCGACGTGAAGGGCCGCGTCGTGCGGGAGATCATCGCCTAGACTGGCCACGCGCTGGCACGGTTGCGAGTCGCATGCCGAGCCGCTTCACTCGCGAGCGTCGATCTCCTGGATGCGCGAATGGCCGCTTCAGTTCGCTTCCTGCTTGTTCAGGCCGGGCACCGCGGCCGCGGTTTCGGCCAGCGGCTGGTTGTCGTGGACCAGAATTCGCTTGTCGCCGACGAAGTAGGTGTCGAAATCGACGACCACCAGATTGTAGGCTTCGCCGCAGGCGCTTCCGGTGGCCGTCGGCCGAGTCGATCATTTCGTCGCGCAGCTTGCGATACGCTGCCCAGGTCGGATCCTCGTCGGCCTGGCGGGCGGCCTGCTCCAGCGTAAGCCACTGGTCGTCCCAGCGCACGCGACCCGACTGCCAAAGCGCGGGCTTGAAACCGGGATCGATCTTGAGGGCCTGGTTCAGCAGCGACTTGCGCGAATCGGATGGCCCGGCCAACTCCGTGCGCAGTGCCGCGCGCACGAGATTCTGGGGCGAAGGCTGGCTATCGGACCCGTCCGCCAACAGCACGGCGGGAGCAAGGCAGACAGCGGCCAGCAGGCCAACTCGCGCGACCGAGCACCGCAACTTCATGAGAGGAAACCTCGGTCATGATACTCGCCTGCCCCTCAAGCCATTGTGAGGGCGCATTGCCAGGGGAGTCAACAGAATGGGCATCCGCGAGCCGGGGGGCCTGCCGGGAGCGATTCACGTGTCGGCGCGCCAGGCGGCCTTGTAGCTGCGGCCCAAGGTCACGATGCGGTGCAACAGAGCTTCGTAGCTCACGCCAGCGGCCTCGGCCGACTCGGCGAAGTCCTCGCCGTAGGCGAGGTTCGGGTTGGGGTTGGCTTCGAGCACGTAAGCTCGGCCGTCCTCGCCCATCCGCAGATCGATGCGGGCATAGCCGGTCAGGAACAGGGCGCGGTACGCGCGCACGCACTGTTTGACGATCGCCGACGCGGCACCGTCGGGCAGGTCTTTGGCGGCGCTGGTTTCGACGCCGATTTTCTTTTGATATTTGACGTCCCACTTCACCTTGGCCGTGGCGATCAACGGCACGTTGTCGCCGCTCTTGGTGAACTGCAGTTCCCAGATGGGAAAAGTCCGCAGGCGCTGGTTGCCGAGGATGCCGACGTAGAGTTCTCGGCCTTCGATGTACTCTTCGACCAGCGCGTCGGATTGGATGTGCTGGTGGACGAACTCGACGCGGTCTTTCAGCTTCTCGTCGTTGGTGACGATCGAGGCTTGCGAGAGGCCCAGCGAGGCCTCCTCGCTGACGCTCTTGACGACCAGCGGATAGTTCAGCCGCCGCGTGGGCTTGACGGTCCGCTTGAGCGGACAGACCAGAAACTTGGGCGTCAGAATGCGGTGGTAGGCCAGAATCTGCTTGCACAGCGCCTTGTCGTGCGCCAGCAGCAACCCGCGCGGGTTGCAGCCGGTGTAGGGTTGCCGCAACAGCTCGAGGTAGCTGACGACGTGCTGGTCGTAGACGGCGATGCCGTGGAATTCCTCGAGCATGTTGAAGGCAATGTGGGGCTTCCATTCCTCGATTTCCTTGCGGATCTTGCTCAAGTCGTCCCACACGCCAAGCACCCGCACTTCGTGACCCAGCTCCTTCAGCGTGGTGATGACGTCGTATTCGGATTTCCATTCCAGGATCTGCTTGTCGCTGTAGCCCTCCATCGACTCGGGTGGCACGAGATCCTCGTGCACCAGCACGACGACTCGCAGCTTCTTCACTTTGAGATGCTTGGCTTTTGTTTTGGTCAAAGCGATACCCGATGATAGCCGCCGTGCAAGTAGTTCATGGTTTGGACGGTCACCAGCACCAGCGCGTCGCGCTGCGTCTGGTCGACGGGGCGATCGAGCCGCAAGTTCAACTCGCGGCAGCGGTCGATCATTTCCTCGAGCACCTGATCGATAATGTATTGATACTCGCCCGTCCAGCGGGCGACCAGTTTTCTCAAGTCAGCCCGATTGCGCCGCAGGAACGCGGCCGCCGACGGCTGCGTGGCATACTCGGCCGCGTCGGAAAACAGCTTGCGCAAATGCTCGTCGTACAAATTGGGCAGATTGATGCCGTACAGCTCGCGCTTCTTGGCGTAATGCTCGCCCAACGTGATCCGCAACGTCCGCACCGAATCGACGTGCTCGCGCGAGGCGACCAGCGGCTTGGCCTCGGCAATTTCCTCCATCAACGCCGCAACGTACTCAAGCTTCTTGATCACCGGCCACTGGCCGTAGCTGCGCGCGCCACTTCGAACGCGGCTTGAGCCACACGGCGAACGTCTCGGCAAAGTCCTCGGCCGGGTGCGCTGGGCGTAGTAGGGCTCGAGGTGCACTACGTAGTTCTTGCTGTAAGGCCGGGGACGATAGTTGTCGGGATAAGGTGCGGTGTACTTGCCGAAAATCTTGCGATACCGCTCGCGGCGGTGCAATCGATACGCCGTGTCGAAGGCGTGCCCCGCCTCGTGCCGCAGAATCTGCAGGCACCAGTCTTCGGTTCCTCCTTCGACTTCGAGCATTTGCTTGCGCTCCAGCGCAGCCAGCCGCGGGTGGGCCAGATAGAAGGGAATCGCGATTCCCGGCACACCGTCCGGAGAGAACCATTCGTCCGCCAGCCAGTAATGCGGGCGGAAGCGCAGGCCGCGGTATTCCAGCTCGTCGTACAGCCGTTCGATCCGCTCTTCGAGGATCGACCCCTCGATATCCAATCCCAAGTCGCACAACCGCCAGGCGAGCAGCTCGTTGTCCGGCAATGTGGCCCAGGCTGGCTCGCTGCTCCGGCGACGGTTTGTTGTCTTGCCGCGGGGGGCGTGCTTCCGACGATGTCTTGCCATAAGGTGTCTGACTGTTCTCCCCACGCACCAGCGAGCTCGTCCGCCAGGCGAGCCCGGCTACGATCTTCCTGGCAGTGCCCCCAGGGCGACCTCGCGTCTCACGTTCCTCAAGACTAGTGCATCTTTGGTGAACTGTCGGCCGCTGCCGATCGTTTTGGCCCCCGATTGGGCGCAACGCGGAAACGGGCCAAGGCGATCCTTGTTGAACTTAGTGCCGGTATCGGCTGGCACGTTGACTCGTATTTTCGGGGGGCGTCGCCAAGCGGGGGCAAATATAGCCTTTTCAGCGGCTGGATCGCCAAGCGCCGGCAGCGAACGCCTGGAAAGCAACCCATTTTATCGAGCCGACCCTGCACGTGAAGAGCCTGCGTCAAATCCGGCACGCTCCGCGCCTCCGGGCCATTCATGCCCAGCATCGAGGCGCCAGGCGCAAGGCCGCCAGGATGCGTCGGGGGCCTCGCCGCGAGGGGTGGTGGTTGCGATGGCGCCTACGGGGCCCCGACGATTCAACCCAGCAACTCCCGGCGGAGCGTGCCGGTGCCGGTGACCGGCAAGGGCCGGCCCTGGGGATCGGGGAACGTCGTGTCCGGATCCACGCCGAGCAGGTAAAAGGCCGTGGCCAGGATGTCCTTTGGCGAGATCGGCGTGTCGACAACGTCGCCGGCAATCTTGTCGGTGCGGCCGACGAGGTTTCCCTGGCCCATCCCGCCCCCGGCATACACCTGACAATAGGCACGCGACCAATGACCGCGGCCGGCGCCCTTCGGCTTGGAATCGATTTGCGGCGTTCGGCCGTGCTCACTCAGCACCAGCACCAGCGTCTCGTCCAGCAAGCCCCGCTGCTCGAGGTCCAGGATGAGAGCGCTAAAGGCCTGGTCGAAGACGGGCAGCAAGAACTCTTTCAGCCGGCCGAAATGATTGTGGTGCGTGTCCCACGACCCGGCATTGAGCCCGTAGGCATCCCAGAAGACGGTGACGAATTTCGAGCCGGCTTCGATCAAGCGCCGTGCGGCAAGACACGATTGCCCGAACAGGGTCATGCCGTAGGCTTCGCGCAGCGCGAGCGATTCGCGCGTGTAGTCCAAGGCATCGTGCATCTTGCCTGTCGTCAGCAGCGACAGCGCCATTTGTTGCTGCTGCCCATACGTACCCACCTGCTCGTGGGCCTCGAAGTCGCGGCGGATTCGATTGAACTGTTCGAGCAGCGAACGCCTCAGCCCGAGGCGCTGGATCGTCTCCGCGTCGGGCAGCCCGCCGCTCAACTCCAGTCGCTGCGTGGGCTCGATGCCGAGCAAGGGGTCTTTGAAGGCCTTGCCAGCCACCAATTCCGGCGCGAGCCTGGTGCCTTCGTGATTGAAATCGGTGAAGACCGGATCGTACCGCATTCCGAGCATCGCGCCGTAGGGGCCGGCCAGCGGCGGATAGGGATTCTTCGATCCCATCACGAACGGCAGCGCGACGTTTCGCGGCATCTCGGGCAAGACGCCGCCGGTGCGCCGGTCCTCCAGGTAATCGACGATCGAACCGATGTACGGCCACTGCCGCTTGTGGCGCGGCTGGGCCTCGATCTTCGTGTCGACCTCGGGGATGCCTGTCGTGGCGTAAACGGTGCCGTGCAAAGGGTACGGGTGGTTGAGCGAGCGAACCACGGTCAAGCGATCCATGATGGCGGCGATCTTTGGCAGCCGCTCGCCGATGTGGATGCCGGGCACGCTGGTGGGAATCGCCTTCAGCTCGCCCTGCACCTCGACGGGGGCATCGGGCTTCGGATCGAACGTTTCATGCTGCGCCGGCGAGCCGTACTTGTAGATCAGAATGCAGGACTTCGCGCGGCCAAACTTGTCGCGCCCTTCGGCCGGCTCGGCGCCGGCGAGCCGCCGCGCGGCGAAGAAGTCACTGAGCATGAATCCGAAGGCTCCCAGCCCGCCGATCTGGAGCAGGTCGCGGCGGGTCAGCCCGTCGCACAGGAGCTTGCGATTGCCCAGGATTCGCAACATGGCGTTGGGTTTCTCGATTTCCGAGAGTTCACGGGAACCGTAAGGTTCGTCCGACGCGTCATCGCCAGGTGACGCCGCCAATATAGCGATTCGTGACGCCCGATACCAATCGAGGGGTCCATCGTGGTGGTTCACTTGCGCGGCGACCCGAATACCGGCAAACTCTCTTTGGGGGCCACCAGCGTGCCGTACAGGTCGGGCCTTCGTTGACGAAAATTGCGGCTCGTCGCTCTTGCCTGCCGAATCTGCTTCAGGTTGATGGTCGCGGAAATGTACGATTCCTGCTTGTCCGGACAGCGGGCAAGGATTCTCGCCGGCCGTTGGGAGCAGTCGCCGATCATCGTCCCGCTTCCGTAAGCCTGGTTCGCGGTGATCATGGCCACGTGGCTTTGAAACATGGTCGACTTGACGATGAAATCTTCAACCGAACCGCCTCGGCCGTTGATCCACACCAGCAGCTCGGCCCCCTTGAGCGACAGGACTCGGGCCGGCTCGGGAAACCAGCCGTCGTAGCAGGTCAAAACTCCCACGGTACCGAAGTCAAACTCGAACACGGGCAATTCATCGCCGGCTTTCATGATCCATTCCGGATCGTGCTCGAGCATCCAATCTGTTGTGTGTCCGGACGGAGGATGTTGCCAGGGCGGCTCACCCTCGTAATGGTCGATCGCGGCGTGCGTCTTGCGGTATTTGCCGACGATCTCGCCGCTACGGCCGAAGATCAGCGACGTGTTCGCGAAGGTGCCATCATCAAACACCTCCCAGCAGCCGACAATGACGTAGATCGCGTTTGCCTTGGCCGCGGCGGCAATCTTCTGGGTGGACGGTCCGGGCACGGTAATGCGCCCTAGAACGTACTCCGGAAAAACAACCAGTTGAGCAAGGTCCTTTCCGGCACGATCAATGTAGGCGACCAACGGAATCGTCGGGTCGTATCCCGCGCGTGGGAGATCGCCCTTGTCATAGCCGCTGATTTGAACCGCCGCGACCTTTACCAGGTCCCGATCGAGCTGGCGGCTCTCGCCCCCAGCGGCCTGGCCTGCGACAGTGGCAAACATGGCGACGGCGGCGACGATGACTTCAATATGCGAATTTGCGCGAGACATTGCTTGCCTGCCTAAACGAGAGCGAGTTAGACGACGTCTTACAGAATACCAAAAGACGGGGACCGGTTCCGCTCGTGGAGGGCCGTCGGGGCTCGTGATCGTCTTCAAACTCCCTTGTAGCTCAAGAGCGGCCGTAATTGCCGCTCGACCTTGGTCAACTCTCGCTGCGCTGCATCACGGCATGAATATCTTTGTAAGCGGCTAAAGCCTCGCCACGCAGCATCGCCGCTCGCCGATGGTCAAACCACACTCCGTGCATTTCTCGCTTCAGCCGTCGCGCGTTGATCCGCTTCGCCGCATCGCGGCGACAGAACTCGCGCCCCGCACCATGCGAGCTGGAGCAAAACGATTCTTCGTCGCCGCCTCCGATGATGTGAAAACTCGCCGTGCCCATGAAACCGGGAATGACGCCGGGTTCGCCGTATGCGGCCGAAAGGGCTCCCTTTCGATGAACCCTGCGGTTGGTGGGCCGCGTCAATGGTGTTGCCGCCCCGCTGGGCCTTGGCATGCTGGCACTGGCCGCGAGTCGCGTGGACGGGGGCCGCATGCCCCGTCGGCGACATCCAAAAAGGGGTGCTTGCTCTGCTATCGCCGGCACGTGGTGGGCCCCAGGCTTGAGCCCAGCCGCCCAAGGAGGATTGCTCTGGCTGGAGACTCTGCACGGTGGTTCGGGAGGTTTGATCTTGGGGAATTGCCCCGCGTACCGTAGCCTACCGCCCCTGCGCCATTCGGCGCAGGCTCCGCACATCGGTCCCTTGGCACTACAACGATCTTCAGGGAATCCTCGGGATGAGTACCACGCTGCCAATGCGGGAACAGGACAGCGAGACCGAATCGCCCCAGCGAACGCTCTCGATTTGCCTGATCAACCCGCGATTCGACCCGTCGTACTGGGGATTCGAGTATGCGCTGCCGCTTTACCCCGGGGACAAGCGCAGCACGATGATCTCCGGATCGCTCTCGTCGGTGGCCGGGCTCTGCGGCGATCACCAGGTACGCTTGCTCGACGAGAATGTCGAGGAGATCGATTGGGAGTCCCTCCGCAATTACGACATTGTCGGCGTCACGGGAATGAACGTTCAAAAGGAACGAATTCACCAGATACTAGCCAGGCTGCGCGAGTTGAAGGTGTTTACCGTGGTGGGTGGCCCGTTCGTCTCGGTGAAGGAAGAGTTCTTCGACGGCTTGTGCGACGCAAAGTTCATTGGAGAGGCCGAGACCACCTGGCCGCAGTTTCTCGACGACTATGCACGCGGCAAGCCCACCGAGTATCGCTACGAGCAATCGCAGCCAACCGACATGACCAAGGTGCCGCGTCCGCGTTACGACCACCTTAAGGTCGACCGCTACGCGACGGGGGCGCTGCAGTACTCGCGCGGATGCCCGTTCGAGTGCGAATTCTGCGACATCATCGTCATCTTTGGGCGCAAGCCGCGAGTCAAAGACCCGGCCCAGCTCGTGGCCGAATTGGACGACATGCGCCGAGCTGGGTTCCATTCCGTCTTCATCGTCGACGACAACTTCATCGGGAACAAGAAGAAGGCCAAGGCACTGTTGCAGCTACTGATTCCCTGGATGGAACAGCACCACTACCCGCTGCACTTGACGACCGAAGCCAGCATCGATCTGGCAAATGATTCCGAGCTGCTGGAGCTGATGTATCGGGCCAACTTCCGCAGCGTATTCATCGGCATCGAGACACCGCGTCGAGAATCGCTGAACGAGACCAAGAAATTTCAGAACGTCCGAGGCGACACGTTGCAGGCCAAGCTGTCGCGAATTCGCGATGCGGGCCTCGACGTCAACGCCGGGTTCATCGTCGGGTTCGACAACGACGACAAGGAGATTTTCGACGATCAGTTCCGCTTCATTCAAGAGAACGGAATCACGCTGGCGATGGTCGGAATGTTGCAGGCGATTCCCAAGACGCCGCTCTACGACAGGCTCCAGCGCGAGGGGCGGCTCATCGAGAACGAACCCAACTGCAACTTCATCCCCAAACAAATGAGCCGGGACGAGTTGCGCCAGGGATATTGGAAACTTGTCGAGCGGCTTTACACCCCCGAAGCATTCTTCGATCGCTACTTCAAGGTCTACGAGTCGCCCGAGTATCTCCAGCGACGCGCCGAGATTTGCACGAGGGCCGAGGAAGGAAAACGGCTGCCAAACCTCTGCTATGGGCTGGCGCTGTCTTGGTCACTGTTCTGGGCGCTGTGGCGCGACGGCTCGCTGAGGACGGTTGGGTTCGTCTATCTGAAATACTTCTTCACCCGAAACCTGCGGTTTCGGCGAGACATCATCGGTTTCGCGCAATACATGAACCGGTGCGTGACGCACTGGCACTTTTATAAATTCACGCGCGAGGCGATCGCTGGGAAGCTACAGACCTACAACACCACGTGAGATGGCACGGCAAGCTCATCGATCGGCATGGCTTTCGTCTCCCCGGCGGACAGTCGTGCTTGCGGAGAATGGGCAACGCTAGCGCCCGGCCGATGGTGTCCAGCACGTCCTTGATCAGCGCCATCAGGTCGCCGAGCATGTCGTCGCGGACATCGGTGTTGGTCTGCACCGCCACGGCCACGCGCTGGTCCGGGTAGTAGTCGACGTGCGACAGGTAACCGACCGACCATCCGCCGTGGCCGTAGCTGGTGCCAAGAGGGCTCTTCGTGATATAGACGCCTAGCCCATACTTGCTGGACTTGTTTTCGTCTCGTGGATCCGAGGCGAGCAAATCTTCCAGGTACGGTTTCTCCAAGGCTCGGCCTTCGTAGAGCGTCTTGGCCCAGCGAACCAGATCCTGTGGATTGCTGACCAATCCGCCCCCGGTCCATTCCGTGGCCGGATTGTATCGTAGCTTGCCATGGGCGGTAATCTTCTCGGGCAGGCCAAACGGATTCTTCGCCGACAGGTATCCGGCGGCGAGGTTTGGGATGTCGCGATGATCGGCCGGCTCGGTGTATTTGAGTTTCAATGGCTCCAAAAAGCGCTGTCGAACCTGATCGTAGTAGGTCGCGTCGCCCGCGCGCTCGATGATGAGTCCCAGCAGGATATAGCCGGTGTCGGTGTATTTGAATCCCTGGCCGGATGGAAAAAGCGGTTTGCGTTTGAGGATGAACGCGACCAACTCGGCCGGCTTGAAGTAGCGGTCAGGATCCACGTCGAGCGACCGCACCATTTGCTGGGCCTCTGCGATCCACTTCGCATCGTAGATGTGATCGGCCAGCCCGCTCCGATGCATCAGCAGATGCCGAATCGTGATCTCGCGCGCATTGGGCAGATCACCGAACCATGGCTCGTTGCCGAGCCACTTTTCGATCTTGTCGTCAAGCGACAGCTTGCCGTCTTGTGCCAAGCCGATGACCGTGGCTGCGACGAACGTCTTGCCGATACTGCCGGCCGGCATGCGTGCGTCGACGGTCATTTTCGCGCCGCTTTCCTTGTCAGCCAGCCCGCTGGCAAAGGCCACCACGCGGTCGTCGGGCAGGATATAAGCGGCCGTCATGCCCGGCAGTTCATACTTCGCGCAAATGGCGTCGAGCGCGGCCTGAAAGCGCGCGTCAAGCTTGCCCAGACGAGTAACATCGGTGGTCGTGGCAGGGTGTTCTGCCTTTGCCGGAGGTTGCAGGCCTGGCAGCGCAAAACCGACGCAAAGCAAAACCAACTGGGCAATTCTTGTCATGTTTCATCTGCCCGCAGCAAAAGGGCCACGCGGAGTAGTTCGGCACTGCGCGCGCATCTTGGAGTTGCCGACGCGCATCAACGTGAATAATAAAAAAGGCCAGCGGCCAGCGGCAGGAAACGACCGATCGCTTCGGCAGGCGGTGCATCCTCGAGCCGCGGCAGGTGCGATCCCCTTTCCTCGAGTGGCGCAAACCGGTCAATGACTGGCTTGCGTCCGCGGAAAAAGGCGCACTGCCGACTGCCGGCAGGTAATCCAAGACAAGATTTCGGCAGGTGTTGTGCTTGAGAGCGGGAGACGAGACTCGAACTCGCGACATCCAGCTTGGGAAGCACTCTCTGCGAAGCTCGCCAAAAGCTCCAAGACATTGATGAGTAGCAATTTAGCCACTTCATTCAGAATTGCAAGGCATTGCAAGGACGCACGAGATATTGCGAGGAAATGTCGTAGTCTGCGCCGTAGCTCCGTATTCTTCCGTAGACGCAACCGCAATTGAAGGTGACGAGCTACGTGGCCTTACCGCGATCGCGGAGTGTTCGAATCTGTTTTCCACAGGCGGCATGGCAAGCGGTTCACCAGGAGCATGCGTAGCGTGCTCAACCGCATTCGATGCCCTTGAGCCCTTAGTGCGACGCCTTGCCCCTATCGGGCCACTAGGCGTTGCAGCGGACGGGTGCGCCAGACCAGCCGTCTTTGTGATGGTCTTTAATGAGCCCGCACCCGACATCCAATTGACGAGCCGCCAAAGAAGTGCCGCGACCGGCGCCAGCTCCCTGGAGGGTCCGATCGCTGGGCCCCTTGATCTGAACACAGATGTCAGTTTGGGTATTCTGAGTCTTTAGGAACTCGAAGGCCGTGGCCACGTCCCGACCGCTAAAATGCCGCGCCAGACGGCCCTGAAGGCACCGGCCGATGGCAGTCCCGCTGTCTCCAAGGTAGAAAGATCAAAGACCCCGAGGGCCAGGTTTCCACCCGGCCCTCGGGGCTTCTCGTTACAACACGTTCATCACCCGATCCGTCAGGCCCTTCTCGCCCAACACGACGTTGAGCTTGCTGTTGGCAGCGACCTTCTCCAGCACCTCCAGCTCGCGCAGGCGCATCAGGGTCGGGTTGTCGGCCAGCAGCTTGGCGGTGTTGGCCTGGCTGCGCATGGCGGCCGTCTCCTCGCGGCGAGCGATGAGGTTGGCCTCGGCGGCCTTCTTGGCCTCCGTGACACGGTTCATCAGGTCCTTCATCTCGCCCGGCAGGATGATGTCGCGGATACCCACGGCAATCAGCTCCACGCCCAAGGTCTTGGCCCGCGCACGCACCATGTCGGCCAGTTCGCTCGCCACGCCGTCCTTCTCCGTCAGGAACGTGTCGAGCTCACGGGCACCCACCACCGCACGCAGCGCCAACTGCGCCTCGCGGTACAGTGCCTGCCGCACGTCGTCGACCGTGCTGACCGCCAGGCGGGCATCGGCGACGCGATATGTGACGACCGCGTTCATCCGCAGCGTCACCTTATCGGCCGTCATGATGTCCTGGCCGGCCACGTCGAACATGGCCTCGCGCAAGTCCTCCTGGACGAACTTGACCTGCGCCATGTTCTTCCAGAAGGCGTAGCGGCCCGGCGGCAACGTCTCGACGAAGTCGCCGTCGATGAACAGCACGCCCATGTTGAACGGCTGCACCGTCGCCAACTCCAGCACGCGCTCGACAAGCGGCGACTGCACAATGACCTTCAGGTCCGGGTGCTCGAACCGCACCTTGCGGGCATCGACCACCTCAACCTTCACGTCGCGCAGAGCAGTCCAGTAGGCGTACAGGCCCGGCGGCAGGATGTGGCTGAAGCGACCATCGATCCAGACCAAAGCCCGCTGGTAGTCCTTCAGGTCCAGCACCGCCGCGCGGTCCTTGAGCGCACCCGAGCGCGAGATCACGTCGAGCTTCTCGTGCTGCAACCAAGGCTGACGCTGCGAGACGACCTCGACCTTGATCTTGCCCAGCGGGTCCACGAACCAGTGCCGACCTTCGCGCAGCAAGCCCTTGAACTCGCCGTCGCGGAAGTACAGACCCATTTCGTAGCTGCGGATCTTGACTGTCTTGGAGATGTAGATGTTCATTGGCGCTAGATTCCTCTGAGTGCATAGAGGATTAGACGCCGTACCTGTCGCTGTGGTTCACCGTGAATCAAAGTGTGTGTCGTGTAGTGGCGATGGCCGGCGCATCACCCTGATCCCAGGATAGCGTGACAGACAGAGCAACGACGATGGGAAGGCCTAGCGAGTTCGCGTTCAATGTGCAAAGAGTTGCGCCGCAGGGGCGCCCGGCAAAGCGACTCTTCTATGAATTTACTACGTGTCGTCCGAAGGCCTTGTGCTTTGAGATGCGTCCAAAGCAATCGAAGGGCTCGCTTCGCGTGTTGTCTTGATGGACTTGGCGTCGTCCACTTTCACCGCGTGCCCTCTGTTGTGCCGGTCGTTAGGATCGATGAATGTCAACGGAAGCTTTATCAGACTTCCCAGCAATGCCGGATCGTACACCGCTAAAAAACTCAGTAGGCTGATTGAAGCAGCGACGCGAAGATACTGTTGTCGCGATACCTGAATGGCAATCGATTTAGTCTCCTCTGCGCCAATCCCAAGGCCGAGCACAGATTGTCCCGTCATCACCAGCAGGTAGATTAAGAATCCAGTGGCAGTTAGCCGTGGCAATATTGAAGGTGATCTGGCAAAGTATGCCATGAAGGCGGCCAAAACAGAGAGAAGCCCCACGTTAGTCCAGGTGTACGCGATAAACGTCTCAAATTTCAGCTGTTCGTCGAGCTCGAAGCGTGACGTATCAACTTCGAGACCCACAAAAAATATCATTAGCCAGGCGCTAAGTGTTGCGAAGAGGCAGAGTGTGGTTGCCCACGCCCGCTTTTGGAGGTTGTCATTCACGGTACCACTCGCTGCGAGGCCAATTACTGCAGGAACCGACGCGCACCCACAGTCTACTCGACCGCTTGGCTACACGACACGCCTGTCCGCATAAAGATCTCGTGCCATTCAACCGCCAAGACGTGTCGAAAAATGCCGTTGGGGGCGAAGCGAAACGTCGGTCCCACATCCGTATGCGGAGTGCGCTTGAGCTTGTACTATCCAAGGCGCCAGTTTGGCTCAGCCGATGGCGTTGCGTGAGCATGCTCTTGCATTGCCGTCGGCGTCGTTTTGTCGTTGCCAAGAACTCGCACAGGCGGTATCTGCACACTGCAGGGCACCGTCTTGTGTTGCCGCCAGCATGTGACTCGTCACGGCGCTCTCGCACCGCGCGAGCCTGCGTCTTTCAACGCTGTGCCAACGGCAGACCTGCGTTTGCCCGCCCCCGCGGGCGTTTGGACGGCGTGTACCGGCGCCCACGGGCGGCTTTCGCCGCGTTTGGTACGGGAGTCGAACCCGTGACAGCCAGATGCAAAGTCTGGTGCTCTACCCACTGAGCTAACCATCTGTTGGTTACGGTAGACGCAGCCTTCTGCAGAACCCATTCGCGGAACACACGTGCGGCGATCGCCTCTCATCAAGGACGAGCCGCCGTGCGCCGCTGGAACCGGCCGAATCAACCTTCAATACATCGACGTTAGTCAATGTCAGATGGTTCACGTACGAGCCGTGCAGACCGTTTGAGCGCAAGAATAAATATCCCAAGCACGAAAAGGATTCCAGTGGTCGGCTCCGGAACGACAACCATATCTCCCCAGAAGAGATTCGGACCACTATTGACCCCGTTCGCCGAGACAACGGTTTCGATTCCGGTTGTGGGATCGACTGACAGTATCGCTCCTACCGTAGAGGCAAGAAGGCTACCGTTCGCGCCAAGTGCAATTCGCTCGTAGTCGTTTGATGCCGTTGAAATTAGTGTTCGATTCCCACTTGTGGGATCGATGCGAAGCAGCTGATGATTGCCTTCCGTCATGATCTGGCCGCCGGGCAATATCACAAGGTCTTGGATGTTTGGAAGTGCCGGACCGGTGCCATGCCCCAGGCCGGAAATAACAGTTCTTGCGCCCGTTGTAAGGTCTACGCTAAAAATCGCCGGTAATGCATTGTCCGCAACGATAAGCTTGCCAGCGGCGTCAATTGCACCACCTGCGGGATAGTCGAATTGCGGCCCGCTTCCCACTCCCAATCCGGAAATCAATGTGCGGTCTCCCGTTGTCAAATCCACGCGAGTAACGAATCCGGTGCTGTAGTTAAGATGTGCCGAGTTCGTTAGGATCGCATCGCCCGACGATCTAAACAGCACCGTTTGAGGATGGTCAATGGGTCCGGATCCACGAGTCGTTTCCGCGATCCCGGAGATGAGAGTACGATTGCCGGTTGTTGCACTAATTCGATAAAGCGCTTGGTTGAAAAACGCCTCCGTTACAAGAAAATCTCCCTCCGGCAATCTCGCGATGCTCGTCGGTCGGTACTCTGCTGGTCCCTGCCCAACGTCGGGATAGTGAGAAAGGACTTCTCGATTTCCCGTGTCAGTGTGAACTACAACTATCGTGCCAACGTTGTCGAATTGAGGAGCGACAATATCGCCCACATGGATTTGCACGGCAACAGCCGCGCGCACGAACGTCATTGCGATCAGAATGGCTGCAGCGAACGATTTCATGAGCTACTCCGTGATCTGCTTGCGGGCGTTTCACCAAGTCTAGTGATCTCGGGAGCCCTTTTCAAGCGTTCCCTATACGCGGGAATCATCAAAGACGCCGGCGGGAGTCGAACCCGCTAAGAACTGCTTTGCAGGCAGTTGCCATGCCGTCTGGCTTCAGCGTCAGTGCGCCGCCCGCCGGACTGGCGGGCGACGCGAGTTGTTCAATCTCTAAAAGTAGTGGTCACGGTTGACCCCATCAAAAGCGGCCTGACTTAAGGCAGCACTGCTTGAATCGTTTTCCGCTGCCACACGGGCACAGGTCGTTGCGGCCGAGCTTCTCTTCGAGGAGCTTGTCGCCGTGGACCTTGCGGACTCCGCGTTTCACTTTCGTTTCCGATGGGAAGCCCTTCCGCCGTTTGCTCATCGTTTCGAAAAAAACGCGCTGTCGTTGAAGTCGTTGCTGCACATAAGGCACCTCCTTCATAGAGCCGAGGCTAGAATTCGTCGATTTCTGTCGGTCGCTCTTCGCGAAACTCTGCCAGGATTGCGATTGGTAACGTTTCGCGAAGCACCTCAATCTGTCCTTCCAGTTTCGCAATACGCCTGTGTTGATGGGGCGTAAGCTTGACTGACGGCATCTCGCCGATCGTGGCTCGCAAAACCTGGATTCTGGCGTCACGCACTCTTTCTGCCGCCTTCAGAAGTCTCGTGTCGCTTGCGCTCTTGGCTAGCATCGCGCAGGGTGGCCACTCTCTTCTCCAAGGTCATCTTTGTCCGGGGCAGCTTGTGCACCGATTTCTCCAATTAGCTTTGCAGCATCGTCAAGTGTCCTCGCCAGGAATTGAACCTGGTCCTCGACCTTCGCAGGGTCGCGTGCGAATCCGGCACACCCCGAGGACAAATGCGCGGTGATCAGGCCTCACCGCGCTCGTTTTCGTCGGACACATACCGCCCGGGCTCTGCGTGCCTGACGGCATCCTTCGGCAGTTCGTTGCCGTAGATGACCGACAGGATGGCCGGGAGGTAAATGTTCAACATCGACATCGTCGTACCAATCAGTCGCTGAATCGTCTGCTCGTCGAGATCGTCGTCGGGCAGAATCTGGGCCGCCTGAAACCGCAGCTCGCCCTCGTCACAATCCATCTCGAACTTGCCGACCTTCAGACCGCAGTTGATCCGCGCCACGGCCTCGGCGATCGCCGGGCGCGAGCCTGGCGGAACGCGAACCGGCGAATGACCGAAGACCTGGAACAAGCTGTCGTCAGCGTCAACCCGAGCGAAGATCCGGTACGTGCCGACCTCGCCCCGAAAGTCCGTGCAGATCGACAGGTCCTCGCTGCGCGACCAAAAGCCGACGTTCTGGTTGGTCAGGTGTTCGCATAGTTTGTCATAGGCTGCGTTCATGGTAAGCCTCCCTTCGCTGCGATCCGCCGCGGTCGTCGAATGAACGACCGCACACGCGACGGCCTCTGCCGACGGTGGCTTCGCCGTCACCCCGCCGGCCACAGGCTGGCCAAACAGAGCTCGTCTCAGTGCTGTTAGGATTGTTCGCAACATCGTCATTCAACTCGTCGCCTTTCAGTGCCTCGCCGAGGAATTGAACCTCGTCTTGCAGTTTCGAACACTGCCGTGCTCATCCGGCACACCCGCGAGACGCTTTGCTTCGCAAGTATCCCGACCTGGATTCGAACCAGGGCCCGGACCTTCGGAGGGTCCGATGCAAATCCGCTACACCATCGGGATTCAAATCCTCAAGAGCCGACGACTGGATTCGCACCAGCATCAACCTGTTTACAAGACAGGCGCCTTTCTGTTTCGAGCCACGTCGGCAAGCACGAGCGCGAGGAGTCGAACCCCGTCCGTCAGCTTTGGAGACTGACTGCTCTCCCAGGAGCACACTCGTGTATTTGTTACTTCGTCTCAGGTTACGAGGCAGTTTGCTGCATCGAGGTTCAGTCGTTCCAGTTCTTCGTTAGCTGCCTCGTTGTGGACTGGATCGGGATGGTCGAGCCGATCCAGCCAAAGTTGTTCCCGCCAATAGTCGGCGAACTCTTGTGCCTTGGTCTCGCTCGCAAACTTGCGTCCCAATCTCGCGGCCTTCGGCAGCACCACTTGCAAATGGCCCAGCTCATGCAAAAACACGTCGTAGAGCATGAAACGGCGCACCGCGGTCTCTGGCCACTGTCGGCCGCGGACCGCACCATACTGTTTGATCGAGCGGTGAGTCACGCAGCTCGACAAGCTGACCCGACCTGGCAGAGCACAAATCGTGATCTCGCGGTGTCCCCTCGTCACGTAGCCGAGGCATCGCCTGCCCCACGCTCTATCGTTGAAGTGCACCGCTTGCAGCTTTTCCCAGAGCTCCTCCGGCAGCCGCGACAACAACACCCGCACGTCATCCTCGTTGAGGTAGTGCTTGCGGCCTGCGTCGGTCTTGCTGTAGGTGAACTTGATTTTTCGCATGCCGTATCTCCAAAGGCCCGGCACAGCGATTTGTGCCGCTGTGCCGGGCAACTCAGTTACTTCTCCAGCGGGACGTTCCAGTACGTCTCGCTGATAAACTTCGACCAGCTTTCGATCCGCACGCTGTCGCGGGCGTAGATCGGCTTCCACGTCGGCCGGACCGGCACCTTGCGGAGCCGCATGCCGGCCTGGTGCGGCGTGCGGTCGGCCTTGCGCTTGTTGCAGCCGATGCACGCCAACACGCAGTTCTCCCAAGTCGAGGTTCCACCCTGCGACCGCGGAATCACGTGGTCGATCGTCAACTCTTCGCCGCCCGGCTGGCAGCCGCAGTACTGGCAGGCCCAATGGTCCCGCTTGAATACGTTGCGGCGGCTGAAGCTCACGGCGGCGGTCGGCAGCCGGTCGTACTCGGCCAGCACGATCACCTCGGGCACGCGCAGCCGCAGCCGCACGGCCTGGATGAACTGCTCGCCTTCGCCCGGGCGCAGCTCCGACCAATCGGCCCAGGTGTAGAGCCGGTAGTCCGCCGGGTCCACCACGCGAGCCGACTCGTTCCACAACAGCACCAGCGCCCGAGCCACCGTGGCCACGTTCACCGGCTGCCAGTTGCGGTTCAAGACCAGCGTCGGATGTTCCAGTACCTTTGCGACCATTGCTTCACTTCCTTTCAGGGTGTCCGAGCGGAGTTGAACCGCCACCTTCTGGTTCACAGCCAGACGTGCAGAAACCGCTACACCACGGACGCCATATATATTGTCGTATTCCTCAAAAATGCCCCGACCAGGATTCGAACCCGGAATGCCTTGTTAGAAGCAAGGAGTGATCGTCCGTTTCACCATCGAGGCTCACGTATCGTTCACGAGCGGAAGGCAAGGGATTCGAACCCTCATCCCGACGAGCGGGAACCGCCTTAGCAGAGCGGCCCGGCCAACCGTATCCGGCTACCTTCCGTTTCAGTGGACTCACCGGGAATTGAACCCGGATCTTCAGACTGCCAGCCTGATGTCTTCCCTTTGGACCATGAGCCCGTTTTGTTCAGTGGACCGCCGGGGAGTCGAACCCCGATTTCCTGGTTGCAAGCCAGGCGTCTTCCCGTTGGACGAGCAGCCCATTTGTTTGATTTGAAATTGACTACAATGCCTTCATGAAGGAGTCTTCCAGTCACCCTTGGTTTCAATTCAGTCTCGGCAGATTGCTCATATGCATTACGTTTACATGCGTTGCGCTGGTATTCTGGCGCGGCCTTGGCTTCGGCGCTGTCTACCTCACCATACTGTGTGGCGGTGCCTTCGCGTTGGCTGCTTGGCGAGGGCCGAAGGAGATTCCGATCGTGGTGGCCGCCTCACTACAGGTGCTCGCGGCAGCCATGTTTCTGTTCGCGCCAATCGGGTTCGATCATCACTCTGAGTGGGGACGATTGGACGGATGCCATGGGATTGCTTGTCGTTTATTCCGTATCGCTGATCACAGGCCTCAGTGTTGCCGTGATCGCGCGACAATGGACCGCGGTGTTGATTCAAATTGGAATATTCGGCATCGCATTGCTGCTAGTGTGTTCGGGAGTCACCAATCTGTAGGGCGAACTACCGCACTGCGCTCGGCTGCCGCCCTGGCAGCCGTGCTCGCTTGCTGGTGTGCCGCCGAAAACACCTACAGACCGATTTTCAAAATGATCCCGGATGGAGTTGAACCATCTCTTTCCTGGGTGTCATCCAGGCGTCTTAGCCGTTGGACCACGGGATCGATTGAGTGACCGAGGTGAGAGTCGAACTCACAGAATCACGAGGCTCTCGACCTCGTCGCTTTACCAGTTTGCGTACCCGGCCGTAAGTTGCAGGCTCGGGTGTCGCACCCGACGGTCCGGGCTTATGAGGCCCAGCTGAGCACTGGCTCGCCTGCGTCAATCGACAGGTTCTTGCCTGCCAATATTTCAGTGACCAAGGGGAGACTCGAACTCCCACGCCATGAAGGCACGACGTTCTGAGCGTCGCGTGTTTACCAATTACACCACTTGGCCATGAGTGACCCGTGCGGGAATCGAACCCGCCCTTCCAGCTTGAGAGGCTGGTGTCCTGAACCGATAGACGAACGGGCCTTTAATAAAATGGGTTGTGAAGGAATTGAACCTCTCGTCGCCCACCTCGCTTGTTTTGTGACGACGGCTTTACAGGCCGCCACGAGGAGCACAACCCGATCAGTGGCACAGGCGGGAGTCGAACCCGCAGACACGAAGGTTTGAGCTTCGCCGCTCAGCCAGTTGGCGTACCGTGCCGCAAGCGTCCCCGACGGGATTTGAACCCGTGATCTCCTCCGTGACAGGCTGGCGAGCACTCCAGGCTGCTCCACGAGGACGAGTGATTTGTTTCAAGTGGCTCAGGTGGGACTCGAACCCACAGCATCCCTGGGTCTAAGCCAAAGTGGTCTGCCGTTGCCTACCGAGCCGCTTGTTGGCTGCGATGACGGGCGTATATACTGTTGAGAGCATTCCGATGGTCCCAGTCGTGAGATCCACGTTATGGCTTGGTCACATCGCATTTCGGAGATTGATGGTCGATCGGCCCAGATTCTGATTGATGATCGATTTCGCACTTCGGCACCAGTACACGAGCTACCGCGCTCTAGCATGGTTCGGTGTCTATTGTCAGCTCGATCCCGGTACAGCGTTCTGGGATCCCGACGAATCGCAGAGCCTCGATGCTGTCGAAGATTCATTGATCAAGCTGTGGGACGAACTCGGGCACGGCTGGGCCGTTTATGTCATGCGAATTGCTAGTCGCGGAATCCGTGAGTACTACGTGTATTTGGGGGATGCGGCAGACTTATCTCAGGTGCTTTCCAGGCTGACGGGTACTCATCCAGACTATCGAGTCGAATTTGAAGAGGTTGCAGACCCGACCTGGCAACGGTACGGCAGTTGTCTGCCAAGCATCTAACACATCCAGTGCCCAAGGCCGGAGTCGAACCGGCATCCGCGCGGGTTCGTCTAGCCGTGCCGCTCTGCCAATTGGCGTACCTGGGCATCGAGTAGTCCCGGATGGAGTTGAACCATCGTTGTCTGGATGTGAGCCAGAAGTCGTGCCGTTGGACCACGGGACTGTGTTTTGTTTGAGTGGACTCACCGGGAGTTGCACCCGCCGCGTCCTACAGTGAACACGGGCCAGTGCGGAGCTGGCGTCTTCCTGTTGGACGATGAGCCCGATCGTCTTGCGAGCGGAAGCCGCCTGCGTGCGGACTCGAACTCACAAGCGGCTTGGCCGCCACCTGTTTTCAAGACAGGCTCCTCATCCGGCCGGAGTTTCGCGTCCGTCGCTCCCGTTTCAGTTCCGGGGGTTGGAATCGAACCAACGACCTCCTGGTTCAGAGCCAGGCGCCACTACCAGCAGCAGCTACCCCGGAATGTGTTTCAGCGGAGTTCGGGGAGAAGGAATCGAACCTCCATAGCCTGATTCAAAGCCAGGCGGCCTACCGTTAGCCGATCCCCGAATGATTGATCGAAAGTGCTCTGCGGGAATCGAACCCGCCTGTTCAGCTTGGAAGGCTGACGCCTTTGCCGATCGGCCAAGAGCACGAAGCGGAAGGAGAGGGAGTCGAACCCTCAAGGCTTATCGCTCGACTGTTTTCGAAACAGCTGCCATCGCCCATTGGCTTGCCCTTCCGTATTGCATTCGCAAAAAGCTGCGGCGGCAGGAATCGAACCTGCGAAGGGGCGCTTAACAGGCGCCTGCCTGTACCAACACAGGCCCCACCGCAATATGAGTCAGGGTGGCAGGATTTGAACCTGCGATCTCAAGCTCCCCGAGCTTGCGCGATGCCAGGCTTCGCTACACCCTGGCAAAGGTCGGGGCGGGCGGATTCGAACCGCCGATCTCGTGCTCCCGAAGCACGCGGGTTTCCAAGCTATCCCACGCACCGAAACGAAAAGCGCCCAGCGGGAGTTGAACCCGCACTTCCGCCATGGCAAGGCAGCAGGCTACCGCTACATCATGGGCGCGTCGAATCGCTGGTCGAATTGTCAAAGATCAGAGCACCGGGTGGGACTCGAACCCACGTCGCCGCCGATCTACGGTGTGCCCGGGTGCGGAGTCCTCGCCGCTGGACGACCAGTGCCTTTCGTTCAAGTGGGATCAGAGGGACTTGAACCCTCACCGACCTGGTTAAGAGCCAGGCATGCTGCCGCTAACACCTTGATCCCGTGTTCGTGTTTTGCTTCTCGTTGTCGTGTCTGCGCGCACCATCGGCGCGGAGGGAATCGAACCCTCGACCTGGTCCTTATAAGAGACCTGCTCTCAACCACTGAGCTACGCGCCGCCGCGATCGCTGGCCAAAGCCAACGCAGTGGGGCCGAAGGGAGTCGAACCCTTACCTTCCCGCTTAAAAGGCGGAAGCGCTGCCGTTACGCCACGACCCCAAATGTGGAGTGGGCGTATGCGTTTGAGTCGGCGTGGTCTGCATCATGTGAAGTTCTCCTCGTGGTCAGTTGTCCGAGGTGGAGTCGAACCACCGCCGGCGACGTATCAGATCGCTATGCTTCCGTTACAACACCGGACAGTCGGGAAGGCGGGAGTCGAACCCGCGATCTCGTGCTCCCAAGGCACGCGAGGCACCGTTCCTCTTCCTCCCGATGTGTTTTCTCCCTGCAGTAGCTCGTGTGGGAATCGAACCCACCTCTCCGCCTTGAAAGGGCAGTATCCTGAACCGATAGACGAACGAGCCGTGTGTGTCTTCCGTCAGCGCGTACGCTGAGCGCAGTGGGTCGGGAGGCGCTCGAATCCTCGTCTGCGGCTTTTCAGGCCACCGCTAAACCGTCTCAGCTACCGACCCATTCGTTTGTTGTTTGGTTCCCGCTATCGCGCGACATGAGGCCAACAAAAAAGCCCGATGTCCTTGTGACACCGGGCTTTGGCAGCCAGCAGACCTAAAGGCCAAGCGTCACAAGCGTAGCGGTAGCGCGGGGGAATTACCTTGCAGCTGTCGTTTGTGCTGCGCGCAATAACTCCCGGCTATCCGTTCTTGGAACAGTCTTGGCCGTAAGAACATCATGGAAGGAACAACTCGTAAAAGCTCGTCAAAACAGCGATCGGACACCCACGCGGCCCCGACCCCTCTTATACACCTTAGACGCCGGAAAGGTTTCGGTGGTTCGCAGAAACTTTTTTCCTGAAAGTCGGTTTGGCGTGGTCAAGGAACTGCATGGCCAGCTCCTCACCACCGCCGCGGACGAGTGCAGAAGGCTGAAACTTGTGACGGTTATGGGGGCAGTCAGGATGCATCACGAGCGTGAGGAGTTTCCGGAAACTCGAGGGGATGGTCCCAAAAACCCCTCACGCCGCCAAATCGGCGCAAAGTAGCTCGGTCCGTTTGACGGTCTTTCGGCAGATCTCTTGTACAACCTGACCAGCCAGGCCACTTCGAGCGCGTATGTGCATCGGACTGGGCCGTCTCGCCTGCGTCTCGATAGGCCCAGGCAAGCAGGTATTGGGCGTTGGCGTCTTGTGGGTCGAGGCGGACGGCTTCCACCAAGTCGACGATGCCGGCTGCCAGGTTCCCGCCAAAAAAATGCCCAGCGCCACGAAGACGGAACGCGTCGCTTAAATCAGGACGCGATCGAATCATCTGCGAGGCCGCCCGGACCATTCTGGCGCAGTCCTGCAAGTCCCGGTAGCTCATGCAACGGTCGGCATGCAGATCGAACGGGTCGTCCGCCATCGCCGATAACCAGTCATCAGCAAACTTCGGCCGCGGCAGTGGCTTTCGGGTTAGTTGCTCGCGGATGTTGCTGGCAACATCGTCGGGTAGTTCATACAGGTGCAGGGCGCCTTTGTAGGCGATGGGCTCTTCGAGGCAACGGCCGTGTGCAAACCGCCAGCAGTATAGTCCGGTTGCCCAAGCGTTGTTCTCCAGGGCTTCGTCCATCGGCACGACTTCGACGAGCTCCACCACGCCGATGATTGCGCCGCAGGGCATCTCGTCGGGATGCAGCTTTCCTTTAGACTTCTTGACGAGCGCATTAACGCCTTGTCGGGCTGCGCTGGCCTGGATTGCCAAAAGCCCGCGGTATTCCGTGGTCCACGTCCGGCTCTCGATGTCCTTGGCCCCGATGCAGACGGCCCAAGCCCAAGGCTGACGAATGGCAAGACACTGTAAGCGGTCGTTTGTCATTTCAGATCCCCGCCGGCTCCGTCCTGAAAACCCAAAAACTCGTTGAGCCTGACGGCGATTGTCTCTCGGCGCGCGTTTAGAAACACCTTGTATTGATCCGCGCTCAACAAATCGCGGTCTGTCGGAATGCACTGAGCTTCAAACGGACCCGTACCCACATTGGAAATCAGACCCGGAAAGTAGTCTACCGGGCGCTCATCGCTGATCGCACGATTGGTCTTGCCGCCGATGAATGCAAGGTTTGCAATGTCGGCGAGACGCGTCATCGCTTGCAGTTTCATCATGTGTTCCCAAAAGCGGTGGCCGCGCTGTCGTCGTAGGTCACTGAAAAGATCGTATCGGCCAGCCACTTCTTGAAGCCGGGGTTGTCGCTGAATTGCTTGAACAGTTCGGTGTGGTCGCGCAGCATGCTGACAACCACGTCCCGCAGTGCCCGGTCGTGTTCCAGCCGGGCCGCCGCCTTGTCGCTGTTCTTCAGGGCGTTCTGGTACGCCCTGTCGGCGGCGACCTTGCCGGGGATTTCTTCGGCGATCACCTGGCGGATGCGGTCGGCGTCTTTCCAGTCGATATTGCCGAACTGGTCGTTAAAGGCCCTGATGATGTTGCTCAGCCGATCGAGTTCCGGCTCGGACTTACGCCCGCCGCCACTGGTGGGCACGGGCCCCACCTCGCCTTCCTCGTCGGCCAAGGTCAGCTTCAGCGTCTCCCGCACCTCGTTGCGGTAGCTGTCCATGTCGATGGCTTCGAGGATCCCCTTCGAGAGGTCTTCCTCAACCGGGGCCGGCAGCTTGGGGATGAGGAAGTTCAGGAAAACGGACAGCTCCTCCCACGCCCGATTCGTGTACGGCAGGACCGATGCCAGGAATTCGTAGGTCCGCACGAATGCCTTGGCCTTGCCCTTGAAGTCGACTTGTCCGTCCTCGTCCAGGTCGGTGATATAGCGGGCTACGCAGGCGTCGAGGATCGGGTCCAGTCTGTCGCGCTCGGAGCCGCCAAGAAACAGTTCGACCAACTCCCGCACCTGCTGGGGCGCGTAGACCTGATAGCCATCCAGGGCGCCCTTCAGGTCATGGAGCTTGTTCGGATCGGTCTCTTCGCTCAGCACCGTCGTGCGGTAGTAGCCGGCAAACGCGTCGGTAATCGTGTCGGCGTGGTTCATGAAGTCCAGCACGAACGTGTCGGTCTTCTGCGGGTGCGCCCGGTCGAGCCGCGAGAGAGTCTGCACCGCCTTGATGCCCGACAGCTGCTTGTCCACATACATCGTATGCAGCAGCGGCTCGTCATAGCCGGTCTGGAATTTGTCGGCCACGATCAGGAACCGGTACGGGTCCTCCTGAATCCAGTCCACGATCTCCGCACTGGGGAACCCGTTGAGGGTTGCTTCGGTCACCTGCCGGCCGCCGTCTTCGTGCTCGCCCGAAAACACGACAATCGCCTTATACGGGCTCTTGCGCTCGGTCAGATAGGCCGCGTTGGAATGCGCTGCTGACAGGAGTGAACTGCAAGAAGGCAACTCCGCAAGGGCCTCGAAGCGTTCGCCCGCGGACGATGGGCCTTAACGCGCCGAGCTGGCTTCTTGCGTGGGGTTTGAACGCGGACGGGCCTGCGACCAAAGGAGGGTCAAGCCGGATCGATCCGCCGAGGCTGCGGCGGCCAGGGTTTGGCCGTCTGAAGAGAACGAAACGCTATTTATTTCATAGCCCTTCTTCGTCGCGATGGCGCCGATTTCCTGCATGGTCCGCAAGTCCCAAAGGCGGACGGTGCCGTCATTGCCCGCCGATGCCAGGGTCGTGCCGTCGGGTGAAAAGCTGATGCCGTTGCACCAGCCGTGATGGCCCACCAGCGTCGCTCGGGGCTGGCATTCGGGCAGGCTCCACAACCGCACGCTGCCGTCGACGCAGCTCGCCGCGAACAGGCTTTCGTCGGGCGATACGGCCATGTCCCAAATTTTGTCGCTAGCCGGCAGCAGAACGCCATGATCGCGAGCGCCGAGGTCCCACACGCGAACGTCTTTGTCCCCGGCCACGACAATCTGCTCGCCGCCCGGCAGGAAGCAGAGCGCCAGTACGTTGCCTTGACCAGTGTTACACGTGCGGAGTTGTTTGAGCGAGGATGCGTCCCACAAAACGAGCGACCCCCCTTCATCGCCGGTCGCGATGAAGTCTCCTTGGAGTGAAAAGGCGGCGCAACGAAATCGGGCATTTTGCGACTTGAGTACGGCTTGAGCGCGCCACCCGGCCACGTCGAGCAATTGCATCTCGCGGCTCTCGCCCGTGGTATAGGCCAGTCGCTTGCCGTCCGGTGAGACGGCGATCATCCAGTCGGCATTCTGCCGCGGGCCGCGGCTCTCGAACACGATGTCTCGGGTCACGACGTTCATCAGCCGCAGCGGCCCAAATTTTTCTTCGATTGCCAGCAATTGCTGGCCCGGAAGGAACTCCAGCGTCATGACCTTTTCGGCGAAGTTGACGGTGGTCTGGCGATATTCGATGGCCGCCAAGTCCCACAGCTTCACCGTGCCATCCTTTCCTGCCGAGACGACGACGTCGCCGGACGGCGAGAAGGCGACGTCGCGAACGTCCTTGTCGTGTCCCAACAGCACATGCACCAGCTCCAGCGTTTCGACATCCCACACACGCAGGGCGCCGTCCTGCGAGCCGGTCAACAGGCGGCGATCGTCGGGGGAAAACGCCAGCGCTTGCAGCCAGTTGCCGTTGCTGTGGAGCGATCTGAGCCGCTCGCCCGTGTCGGGGTCCCAAAGGTCGACTTGCTGCAACTTGAAGTTGGCTACGGCCAGCAGGCGTCCATCGCGGGAGAAGGCCACCTCGCCCATGCCGCTCGCCCGCCCCTCGCGTCGGTCGAGCGTGCGGAGAACCTGCCCGGATTCGGCGTCCACGATCGCGCCGACGCCACTGCTATGCGTGATGGCCAGCCGCCTGCTATCGGGTGAGAAGGCGATCCGATTGACCGCAGCGTCGGCCGCCGAAATCATGCGATTCAGCTTCCACGTTGTCGTGTCCCAGATTCGCGTCTTTTGGTCCTCGCCGCCGGCGGCCAGCCAGCGCCCATCGGGCGAGAAAACCAGGCAGTTCAGGTCTTTAAAGGTCACCAGCTTAAGTTTTCGCGGCGGTTCGTCGCTGTCGATCTGCCAGATCCGGATCGTCAAGTCGTCGCCGCAGGACGCCAGCAGCGTGCCATCAGCCGAAAAGGCAACGCCGTTGACGTCGGTACGGTGGTCGTCAAGCGTCTTACGAACCTTTCGTGCCGCCACGTCCCAAATGTAGATCAATCCGCCGACGCCGCCGCTGGCGATTAAGTCGCCGCGCGGAGACCAGGCCACGGCGTAAACCGTGTCCTTGTGCCGGTAGAGGTCCGTCCGATCGCCGTATCTTTGCCGGGATAAAAAGTACCAGGGAAATGTCCGTACGTCGGACCGGCCACCGTTCGGCTCGTAGCGGGCCAGGCGCTCCGCCAAGGTGCGAGCGCTGTCGGCGTGCCAGGAATCGAATGCCAGTTTCATGTCAGCCGCGTACAGCAATCGCCGAGAATCCTCCAAGGCCGCGCCCAGCCGCGCGTTGTACGCCGCCGCGATGCCGAACAGCCCGATCGCCGAGACGCACAACACCGCCAGTAACGTGGCAACTGCCGGCCTGCGCCGTGCCCATTTCCACAGCCGCCGCGTCGTGCCCAGTGGGCGGGCGAGCGTCGGCTGGCGGGCCAGGAAGCGCCGCAAATCCTCGGCCAAGTGCTGTGCCGTGGCATATCGGCCCGTGGGATCCTTGGCCAGGCACTTCAGCGCGATCGCCTCCAAGTCGCGCGGCACATGCTTCGACACGGCTCGCGGCCGCACCGGTTCGTTCACCAGCAGTTGCCGCAACGTGTCGACATCGGACGCACCGCGGTAGGGCGCGGTGCCGGTCAATAATTCATAGAGCACAGCCCCCAGCGAATAGACGTCGACCCGCGCGTCGAGATCGCGGAGCCGACCTTCGGCCTGCTCGGGCGCCATGTAGGCCAGCGTGCCGAGGATCATTCCCAGCGCGTTTCGTCACCCCGGGATTCGGCCAACTTGGCCATGCCGAAGTCGGTCAGCTTGGGGCAGAGTTGATCGGCCGCCAGGGGACCGTCGCTCGGTTGGCCGGAAGATGTCGCGGCCTGCATTGCGGACGCTTCCACGCCGTCCGGGCTGACGGCCGCCAGGCCAACCAGCAGAACATTGCTTGGCTTGATGTCGCGGTGCAGCACGCCGCGATTGTGCGCGTGATGCACGCCCAGGGCTAACTGCTCGACTAGCGCGGCGGCCTGCCGAGGATTCACCGGGCCCGGATGGTCCTTGTGCCATTGCGCAAAGTCGGGCCGGTGCAGTATTCCGAAACGAGATAACATAAGGAGCCTTGATGGCCGACTTCGTGCAGCGCGACGAGACAGGGGTGATTCAGCCTCGCTGCGGCCTCGGCCTCGCGAGGTAGCGCCGGCGTGCCTCTTCGCCGCCGACGATCTCCGGGCGGGGGATTTTGATGGCCACGCGGCGCCCCAGTTGCGGGTCGCGGGCCAGCAGCACCACACCCAAGCCACCGCGCCCTACCTCGCGCTCAATTTGGAATCGGCCGATCGTCGCGGGCCATTCATGTTCACACTGCGCTTCGTTGGCTTCCCCGCACGGTGTCAACGCCGCACCGCCGTACGCGCCGCATCCGGTCGAGCAGATCGAGACACTCGCGGGCATTGCGAAACCGCTCGGCTAGGTCGGCATCCGAGTCGAGTAACGTCGTGGCGACTGGCTGCGCAGGGGTCGTCGAGCGTTTCATCATAAGCGATCAGCAGTGACGCGAGAAGCTGGTCTCGGGACTCGCCACCGGGATCGCTCATCACACGCTCCTCAAATCCGCCTGCAGGCGTTCGAGCGCTCGCAACCACAGCTTCTCGGCCGCGTCGCCCGAGCGGTCCATTTGCCGCCCGATTTCGACAAACGGCAAACGCCCCCAGGCACGCAGCTCAAGCACGCGGCGATAATCGGCGGGCAAGCGTTGGATCGCGATCCGCAAACGGCGCTGGTCGTCAGCCAGCGCAGCTTCGTCGCCGGGCCTGGGCCCCTGATCGACCAACTGCACGTTGGACGCCAACTGCTCGTCATCAAGGGAAACCTCGCGGTCGACATTGCGCATCAGCGTGAACCGGTAGTGGCGCACGTGGTTGGCAAGCTGCCGCTCCAGAATGCGATTCAGCCAAGCGAGCAGCTCGCCTGGCGTCGTGCCGTGAAAGGTCCGGAAATCGCGGTGCAAGCAAGCATGTTTTCTGCACCAGGTCCGAGGCGCCCTCTTTGGCCTGCAAGGACGACTCAAGCTCGCGGCTGGCGGTCAACAGGAGGTAGCGCCGGCAGCCCTGCAACAACTCGCCCAAAGCCTCGCCGCACCCCCCTCTGGTGAGGGACAATAGCTCGGCAAAGCGGTCCTCGCCTTGCGAAACCGAAGACGCCGGCTGCCGGGTAGCCATCGATCACCCTATCTCAATAGACACGCTCTCGTCGGAAATCCGACAGTCCCGCAGATGAGTCTTATCAGGTTAAGCGGGCTTGGGCGGCCCCGCAAGCATTTTTTCGCCATCTCAAACAGACGATCACGACAAATCGGAAAGTTTTTCTCTGCCGCGCGGCGGATTGGGCCGCTTCCGCGTGCCTGTTGGATACGTGGGAGTGCGCGGCGACTCGATGGCGGACCGTGGACTCAAGCGGTCGCGCAGCTCGCGGTGAAGTCTTCGGGGATGACCGTGCGGGACAACTCGTCGCGCACTCCAACGCACACCCCGCCACTCAACCGCAAAAAAACTGGGGGCCGCTAATGCACCGCAGCAGGTCAGAACTCATTCCTCCGTCCTTGGCACTTCTCATCTTGTTCGCCTCGTCGGAAGTCCGTGCCTCAACCTACTCATTTGCTCCCCTGGTAGATCTGCCTGGCGGCGCCTACCTCAGCCAAGCCCTTGGCGTGTCCGCCGACGACGGTTCAACCGTGATGGGCACCTCGATCACCACGACTTCGGGAACTGCCACGCTCGAAGGTTCGAGCGCTGGGCAGCGCCGCCGCCAACGGGCACGCCCCTGTGTGTGATTCGCCAGTGATCCCGGAAGGGCTTTCCAGCATTTTGCACGACAGCTGGCTCGAACCTCAGTTCACTTTTCAGGAGCAACGCTAATGACCCTTGAGCTTCCAGCGACCTCCGTGACGATCACACAAATCCAGTCCAATGGACCTGATCCGGCCGTTTTGCCCCAGACTCTTCGACAAGCAATGACGGGGACAAATTCGGCCGTGCTTGCGGATGCCCGTCGCATCAAATTTCATCCTCGTCGAGTCTGCTGTCGCATCGTCTTGGTATTGCTATGCTTCACCTACACGGTCTCTGCGAGCCATGCGCAATGGGGCATCACTCAGACGATCGTTCAATCCGGACCCGGCGGCGTGCCGGGGGTGGCTGGCGCTAACTTTAGTTCACTCGGGCTGGCCGGTTTGGGCGGGCTGGTGCTGCTATTGGTCGCCCTGCGACGACGGCGCCTTACCTTGGCGGCTTCGCTGGCTGCCTGTGTCGCCTTGCTCGCCTCCGCCCTACCGGCTTCGGCTACCCCAGTCACGATCGACTGGGTGCCAGTCGGCAACGCCGGCAATGCGGCCGATCCCAACACGGGCTCTCTCTACGGTGCAGTCGCCTACAACTACAGCATCGACAAGTATGATGTGACCGTCGGCCAGTACACCGAGTTCCTGAACGCCGTGGCGGCCACCGACACCTACGGGCTCTACAGCCCATCGATGGCCAGCAACCTCAACATCGCGGGCATTTCCCGCAGCGGCTCCTCAGGCAGCTATGCGTACAGCGTCATCGGCTCGTCGGCCAATCTGCCAATTACGTACGTCAATTGGGGCGGCGCGGCCCGATTTTCCAACTGGCTGCAAAACGGACAGCCGACCGGAGCCGAAGGCGCGGGCACGACGGAAACCGGTGCGTACACGCTCAACGGCGCAACCTCCAACGCCGCGTTGAACGCGATCACGCGCAACGCCGACGCCACGGTCTTCATTCCCAGCGAGAGCGAGTGGTACAAGGCGGCGTACTACGACCCAACACTCAACAGCGGCGCGGGCGGGTATTATCAGTACCCGTTCTCTAGCAACACCGTCCCGACTTCGGCCGTGCCAGGCAGCACGCCCAACACCGGGAACCTTTATGATTCCACGACGGGTTACGCCGTCACGCACTCCACGAGCTACAGCAGCAGCCAGAACTATTTGACGGCCGTTGGCACCTACACCGCGTCGGCCGGCCCCTACGGGGCGTACGACATGGGCGGCGACGTATGGCAATGGAACGAAACCTTAATCAGCGGTTCGTATCGGGGTCTGCGGGGGGGTTCGTGGCTCGACTACTCGAGCTCCTTGCAGTCCTCGTACCGGATCATCAACTTCCCGACGGGCGAGAACAGCATTTTCGGGTTCCGTGTGGCATCGGTCCCTGAGCCGTCGACGTTTGTACTGGCCGCCTGCGGGGCAGTCGGTTTGCTGTGGCTTGCCGGACGGCGGCGATTAAAACCTCGCCAATTCCAGCGTTTGACCTGGCCGCGCCAAGTTCTCTGCGCGGCGACTTCGGTCACTGCCGTGGCGCTGTTTTCGGCACCGGCGGCGGCGACAACAATCACCTACAGCATCGTCGACCTCGGCATCGCGGAACTGCCGGGAATTCAAAACGGCATCAGTGTCAGCCGGGGATACGGGATCAACGAAGATGGAGAGGTTGCCGGCACTGGGTGGTTCGTTTCAAGAAGCTTTTTTTTGGTCGCCTCAGAGCGGCATGACCGAAATCGGGACGGGCAATGTCACCTATGCGCGTGGAATAGGCGATTGCGGCCAGGTTGTCGGCACAGCCGATGGGGAAGTCTTTATTTGGGATGCCTCCTCGGGATTGCAACACATCGGCAAGCTGCCGGGTGACAGTTTGGCAGTCGGCGACGACATTAATTCGAGCGGCCGTCTCGTCGGCGTGAGCGACTCGGCGTCTTTGACCCCTCGCGCGATTCAGTGGACTTCAAGCACTGGCATGCAACCACTGCCTGTCCTTGTCGCGGGGGCCAGCAGCCAGGCATATGACATCAATGATTCGGGGTATAGCGTTGGATGGAGCGATTCGACGGGGGGGCAGCGCGCCGTGCTTTGGACGCCGGCCGGAACGGTTCAAAACCTTGGCGTGCCTTCTGGCGCAACCACGAGCACGGCGTACGGAATCAATGAACTCGAACAGGTTGTCGGGTGGAGCAACAACGGGCACGCTTTTCTTTGGTCCACGTCTTCGGGCTTCCAAGACCTTGGAGTTCTGGCCGGATACAGCCAAAGCTACGCTTACGCAATTAATGACCACGGCTACATCGTGGGAGTGAATGCCTTGACTGGTCACCCTTTCGTTCCATCACTTTGGACTCCCGCGGACGGTTGGCTTGACCTCAGTAGCCTTTTGGACTCCTCGGGCAGTGGCTGGACGCTCTCATCCGTTCAAGGCATCAACAACGCAGGGCAGATCGTTGGGTACGGCGACAACCCCAGCGGCGAAACGCGCGCGTTCGTGCTTACGCCTGTCCCCGAACCGTCGACGCTCGTGCTGGCTGCCTGCGGTGCAGTCGGCCTGCTGTTGTTCGCTCGGCGCCATCGGCGTCGGGCTCGCATTGCGGTTCGCTCGATCGCGACAACTTTGTGCCTGGGACTGCTCCTGCTGCTCGCTACGAGCGCACCGGCCGCGCCGATCACGGTTCAGTTCGAAGGCACGGTCGACTTCGCCGACACCGACAACGGCTTTTTTGCCAACACCGTCTCGGCGGGCGATACCTTCACCGGCAGCTACACGTACGACTCGACCCTGGCGGATTCCAACGCGACGGCAACCCAGGGCGAGTACCGCTACACGACCGGTGGGGCTTTCGGGATGACCACGACCATCAACAGCATGGTCTTCCAGACGGCAGCCGATGTAAGCGGACAGAACCGGATCGAGATCTTTGCCGACGATCCCTTCAACGACGATCGCTATGGCATCTGGAATTCGGCGAACGATCCTCATAATGGTTACGTCGTCGACTCGCAAATCCTGATGCTCACCGATGCCAGCAAGACGGCCAACGCCAGCGATGCGCTGCCGACCGTGGCTCCGGATCTCAATCTGTTCCCGACCATCAACCAGTTCAGCCTGGTGTTGACCGATGAATCGCACATGGATATCGACGCGTTCTACGGCACGATCACCTCGATCTCGCTCGTGCCCGAGCCAAGCACGGCCGTGCTGGCCGGTTTGGGCGGGCTATCGCTGCTATTGGTCGCCCTGCGACGACGGCGCCGTGCCTTGGCGGCTTCGCTGGCTGCCTGTGTCGCCTTGCTGGCCTCCGCCCTCCCGGCTTCGGCTACCCCAGTCACGATCGACTGGGTGCCCGTCGGCAATGCGGGCAACGCCAACGACCCGGCCACCGGCAATCTCTACGGCGCGGTGGCCTACAACTACAGCATCGACAAGTACGATGTCACGGTCGGCCAGTACACGGAGTTCTTAAATTCCGTGGCGGCCACCGACACCTACGGGCTCTACAACCCATCGATGGGCACCGACCAAAACATCGAGGGCATCTCCCGCAGCGGTTCTTCGGGCAGCTATACGTACAGCGTGATCGGCACTTCGGCCAATCTGCCGATCACCTACGTGAATTGGGGCGACGCGGCCCGCTTTTCCAACTGGCTGCAAAACGGACAGCCAACCGGAGCCGAAGGCCCGGGCACGACCGAAACCGGCGCGTATACGCTCAACGGAGCCACCTCACAAGCCGCGTTGAACGCGTTCACGCGTAATTCCGACGCCACGATCTTCATTCCCAGCGAAAGCGAGTGGTACAAGGCGGCTTATTATAACCCGGCCGGTTCCTATAATCAGTACCCGTTTTCCAGCAACACCGTGCCAACGTCCGCACCTCCGGGCAGCACCCCTGACACGGGGAACTTCCTGAGCCCCGGTGGTGCATTCGCGGTGACTGGCTCCACGAGCTACAGCAGCAGTCAGAGCTATTTGACTGCTGTGGGCACCTACACCGCGTCGGCCAGCCCCTACGGCGTATATGACATGGGAGGCAACGTGTTTCAATGGAACGAGGCCTTGATTAGCGGTTCGTATCGGGGTTTGCGCGGCGGTTCGTGGCTCGACGACTCGCTCCCCTTGCAGTCCTCGAACCGGGGCGGCATTAGCCCGACGTTCGAGTACTACCTCTTCGGCTTCCGCGTGGCAAGCGTCCCTGAGCCAAGTACGGCAGTGCTGGCTGCCTTTGCCCTCGTCAGCCTCATCGCCTGGACCTGGCGACGGCGGCGACGTTAAATCGCCCTTCGCGGCCAAGGTAGCTCCGTGGGGCCCGCTCTGCTGGCCGGCGTCGAGTTCTTAAAGGCCGCTGAGCAAGCCAAGCCGAGCACTCAGCTTAATACCCGCCGAATATCGGGCATCTTAGATGAGGACTCCGCCTAGCGTCTGACCGACGCCGGGCGCCAGCCCCCAGGCCACACACAGCGTGTCGCTCTGGGGGCTTTTTCATTCGCCATGCCGCCCTCTGGCGGCGTCTTGCGTATCGCCTTGGCACGGTGCCCGGGCGGTTGTGTTTTCCCACACGACCGCCCGATTGGGGGCGGTCTCTTTCCCAGGAGGTCGCTGCCATGATGATCGCCATTGTCGAGAAGCCAAGCCGCGATCGGCGCACAGCCACGAATGATCGCTTCCTGAAGATGCTTCCCGCGATTCGCGGGCAGGCGGGGTACGCCTTTCGCCGTCTGCCGTCGGAGCTCAAAGCTGAATTGGTCCAGGCGGTTGTAGCCAGCGCCTATATCGCTTTCCTGCGGTTAGTCGAGCGCGGCAAGCCACACGCGGCCTTCGCCACGCCACTGGCAAGCTACGCGATTCGCCAAGTCCGGGCCGGACGACAACCGGGTGGCCGCTCGAGGACCGTCGACGTTCTGTCCCGACCGGCGCGTTTCGGTTCGGGGGACGTCGGTGCTGGGAACGTCGTCGAGTCGCTGGACACGTTTGACGACACGCAGGGCAACTGGCGGGCTGCCCTGGTGGAAGATCGGCGTGCCGGGCCGGCGGAAACTGCGGCTGCACGGATCGATCTGGCCGCCTGGCTTCGTTTACTGTCGCGCAGAAACCGCCGCATTGCCAAGAGCCTGGCCAGGGGCGAATCGACATGCGATGTGGCGAGACAGTTCAAGTTGAGCAGCGCGAGGATTTCCCAGCTGCGCCATGAGCTGGAGACCAGCTGGCTGGCTTATCAAAGTGAAGAGCCGAGTGCGAAAAAGCCTTGAGCGGGGTGGCCAGTTCCGGCCAGACCGAGGCAGTTCAAGCTGGATGCCAACCAGCGGCTGCCCAACGACGAGCAGTGGACCGGCGCCGAGATTCGGGCCTGCTGCCGGCTGGCGGCGCTCTTGGACCTGCCCTTGGTGCATGCTGCCCAGAAGGTGGTGCCCGTGGCGGTCACGGCCGGGGAGTCGGTCGAACGGCTGCGAAGCTGGGCCAGCGGCCGCTGCTTGAGCGCGCAGCTGCCGGGCATCTATACGAACTCCCGCACCTCGACGGTCAAGACGGGCCGGAAGATCAGTCGGGATCCGTCGAGTAACTGAGGCTCCGCCTCATTGCGAATCTGACCTGCCAACGGCATAGCCAATCGCAAGTCGGTGTGTCGGCCCGACGCACGGTGCGTCCAGGCTTGGATGCCGCGCAATGCCGGAGATTCCCGCTGCTTCGGTCACGCATTGGAATCCGGCGTCAAGAAAAGCCCGTTGATTACAGCGATCTCGCCGGCTCAATCGGCGAGTTCGTCCAGCTCCTCCCAACGCTGGTACGCATTGGCGAGTTCGCCTTCCAATTCCTTTAAGCGGGCGGCTTCCTCGGCGATGCGTTCTTTCGATTGCCGATAGTACAGCGGCTTCGCCATTTCAACATGCAAGGCGGCCACCTCGGTCTCGAGCCTTTCGATCAACGCGGGCAGCGCATCCCGCTCTTGGCGTTGATTAAACGTTGGACGGCGTTTTCGGGTCTCGCTGGCGCCAACACACTTTTCCGCGTCCTTCGCGCGTGACTTATCCGCGGCACGAGAAGATTGCGCCGAATCCGGCGACGCGGCGCCGTGCCGATCGAGCGTCGCGCTGGCGGAGCCAGTCGTCATAGCCCCCCACGTATTCCATTACGCCGCCGTCTTCATATGCGATCGTGCTGGTGACGACATTGTTCAAGAACGTGCGATCGTGACTGACCAGCAACACGGTCCCTTCGAACTGCACGAGCCGTTCCTCCAGCAACTCGAGCGTCTCGGCGTCCAAATCGTTGGTAGGCTCGTCGAGCACGATCAAGTTGGCCGGTTTTGCGAATAGCTTGGCCAGCAATACACGATTACGCTCGCCGCCCGATAGGAACCGAACCGGCGTGCGGGCTCGCTCGGGGCTGAACAAGAACTCTTGCAAATAGCCGATGACGTGACGCGAACGGCCGCCGATTTGCAAGGTTTCGTAACCATCCCCCACGTTCTCTTGGACCGATCGATCTTGGTCAAGCTGCCCGCGCAACTGATCGAAATAGGCGATTTGCAGATTCGTTCCCAATCGAACCGTGCCCGAGGTCGGCGGCAACTGACCGAGCAGCACTCGCAACAGCGTGGTCTTTCCCGCGCCGTTGGGTCCGATGATGCCGATCTTGTCGCCGCGCATGATGGTGGTCGAGAAATCGCGAAAGACCTGCGTCGCGCCGTAGGCAAAGCCGATCGATTCGGCAGCGGCGACCAGCATTCCGCTCCGCTGGCCTTCTTGAATATCGAGTTGCACTTTCGATGTTGGCGCTGGCCGCTGGCTGCGCTGTCGGCGCATCTGTTCGAGTGCCCGGACTCGGCCTTCATTGCGGGTTCGTCGCGCCTTGATTCCTTGTCGAATCCAGGCTTCTTCCTCGGCCAGCCGCTTGTCGAACAACGCGTTTTGTTTTTCCTCGGCCGCCAGCAAATCGGCTTTGCGGGCAAGAAATGTTTCGTAGTCGCACGACCAATCGAACAACCGTCCGCGATCGATTTCCAAAATGCGCGTAGCGAGTGTCTGCAAGAACCTCCGATCGTGAGTCACAAAAACCAATGTCGTGCGAAATCGGCTCAGAAACTCTTCCAGCCACGCGATCGTCTCCACGTCGAGATGGTTCGTCGGCTCGTCAAGTAGCAGCACGTCGGGATTCGAGACCAACGCCCGCGCCAGCAGCACGCGCCGCTTCATCCCCGAAGACAGCGATTCGACGGCAACCTCCGGCGCCAGTCCCACGTTCGAAAGCAGATGCCTGGCCCGGTTTTCGACCCGCCAGACGGTCTCGGGCTCTTCATCGGGCGAACCGCCCGTCACCACGTCGATGGCCCTCCCGCTGAAATCCTGCGGGACTTCCTGGGGAAGCAAGGACACGGTCGTACCCGGCGCGAAGGCCACTTCGCCCGAGTCGGGCTCGACTTCGCCACTGAGAATGCGAAGCAGCGTCGTCTTGCCCACACCATTGCGCCCGAGAAGCCCAATGCGCTGCCCCGCCTCGATCTGGCAGGAAACATCGTCCAAGAGCAGCGGCCCGCGAAATCCAATGCGAAGTTGATTGACGGTGATCAGAGCCATGACAAAAACTACAAACCTTGACTAGGCGGTCCGCTTCCGCGCTTCAGATGAGCTTGCCGGTCCGACGCGACGTTCCAGGTTGCATCCCGCTCAATTCGATTCTTCCCATACGGTGTGGTAACTGTCGGTGGCTTCGAAGTACGCCAAGAGTGCCGCGTAAAACGGATTTCCTCCAAGCGTCGCGCTGTCCCCTACCACGATCAACTTACGACGGGCGCGCGTCAGGGCAACGTTCATCCGCCGCGTATCCTGCAGGAATCCAATTTCCCCCTCGCGATTCGAACGGACGAGAGAGATGACCACGGCCTCCTTTTCGCGGCCTTGAAAACCGTCGACCGTGTCGATTTCGAGCCCGCTATCCGGCGCGTGCTCGCGCAACCAACGGACCTGCGCGGCATAGGGCGCGATCACCGCGATCTCGCTGGCCGGCAGCCCCGCCTCGAGCAACTGCCGGACCTTTGACAGCACCAGACGGCCTTCCGCCGGGTTTCGCCTGCTGGAGCCGTCCGGCTCCTCCTCCTCGTCATAGTTCGCGCCGGCCGTATCGATATACTCCATCGGCTCGTCGGTCAGCGGCGACGAGCTCACGTTCGGCAAGTCAGACAAGACGTGGCTTCGCACCGTTTCATGGGCCTGTAGCGTGTCGCCGTAAAACTGCCCGGACGAGAACCGCATGATCGCCACGTGCATGCGATATTGCACGTCCAGTTGTCGGGTGATCGCCGTGCCAAAAGTCTCGACCAGCCGTTCGAGCATGCTCCGCGAATATCCTTCGCGTGCCGCGACTGTCGAGATCACTGTCGGCGGAAGCTGACAATGATCGCCGGCCAGCAGAAAGCGACGGCCGCGCTGCAGCGGTACCCAGCTAGCGGATTCGGTACACTGGCACGCCTCGTCGATCACGACCCAATCGAACGAGCGATCCCCCAGCACCAGGTCGTCGATCGACGTCGTAGCGCAGATCACATCGGCGCGGTCGAGCACGTGATCGATCGCCTGCCGTTCGAATTGGCGCGCTTCCGCCTTGAGTTGCCGAGCTTCGCGCCGCATGTCGTGCTTGGCGCCGCGGGCCGGCTTGCGCGCGTATACCGATCCGCCTTCCGGTACAGATCCTCGGCCTGGCGCAACAGGTCCTTCACCAGGCGCATGTTGTCGTGGGTTTCGACCAAAGCATCGAGCGTGTGGCTGCGCAACGCGTCCTTGACGCGCCGGATGCCCGATGCGCACGACCGACTGCCCGTAGTCGACCAACTGTTCCAGCAGATTGTCGACCGCCGTATTGCTCGGCGCGCAGGCCAGCACCTTTTCGCCGCGGAGCGCGGCCTGTCGAATGAACGCTGCCACGGACGTGGTCTTGCCGGTGCCCGGCGGCCCATGGATGATCGCGATGTCCTCGGCCGACAGGGCGAATTCAATCGCTGCACGTTGCGACGGGTTGAGGCCATCGGCGCCGGCCAGCGGCCTGACTTCGCCGAACCTCGGCTGCCGGCGCTTCGCATAGCCTGGATCGCGATCCCCTAGGGCGATTTGCCGTAGCTCGCCCAGACGACCGCGCACCGCAGCAACGTTTTGCAGCGAGGCCCGCTCTCGATTGCGCGACACTTCGTCCGTCGAAAGGTCCAGATCAAAACGGTCGCCCGAGATCCAATGGTCGACGGCAACCTGGATCGAATCGATTTTTCGCGCGCTCACGACACCGCTCCGCGGCGACTCATCAGCATTGTCCAGCGAAGTGATCACGACGGGCGAGCCAACGCGCAACCGATTCCAGGGTAAACTCAACGTGCGGTTCCGCTTGACAAACGTGAAGAGATGCCGGCCCCCCAAGCCGGGGCGATGGTCTTGGATCGCAAGGTCCAACAGGGCCTCGCCTCCTTGTTCCGCCGTCGTGCGGGCGCGCAGCTGGCGGCGTTCCGCCAACTCTTGAGCTTCGGCAGCCGACTCTAAGTCGAGCCATCGATGGAACTGGTCGAAGTAACTCTCGACAGCAATAAATCCGTCTCCCAGCAACAAGATTCTGTCCCGCGGCGATCGGTCGACTCTCGTCGTCGCAGCACTCATTCTATCTTGTGCCGCGCGATTCTTGAACGACTGTTTTTGCCGCGTCACATGCTGCCGTCGATCTCTTGCTCCCCGATCCGCGATCAGATATCGAACGCTCAAACGCTCTGCGAGCACTCTGAGATTCGCCCCCTTTCCGCAAATCGTGATCCGGTCACATCGACCGCCACATTGAACCATCACCTCGGGCGGGGCGCCAATCGCCACGAGCAACTCGTCCAGCCCCACCTCTAGATCAACTCTCGGATCGGCTCGCGCCGGTCCAGCAGGTACTGCGGCCGGCCGGCGTGGTCGGGGATGGTGGCGATATTCGCGTCGATGCCGAGTTGGCGGTAGAGGGTGGCGAAGACGTCTTGATAGTGAACGGGCCGGTCTTGCGGTACTTCGCCGAGGCGGTTCGTGGAGCCGATAACCTGGCCCATGCGCATCCCGCCGCCGGCCAATAGGGCGCACGACACTTGCGGCCAGTGATCGCGACCGCCGCCCGCGTTGATCCGGGGGGTGCGTCCGAATTCGCCCCAGGCCACCACGCTCACGTCCTCGTCCAGGCCGCCGCGCGTGCAGGTCTTCAACCAGTGCCGTGATCGCTTGATCCAGTTTTCCAAGTTGCTCGGGCAACCGCTCAAAATTCGCCGCCGTGACGGTCCCAACTGCCGAACGAGAGGGTCACGCAGCGCACGCCCGCCTCGACCAGCCGCCGGGCCATCAGGAATTGATCCATCCAGTGCGGACCGGCGTCTTCGCCGAATGCCGGGGCAGCGCTGCCGCGGCCATAGCGGTCCCGCACGGCCGGGTCTTCCTGCTCCAGGTCGAGGGCTTTGGCCAGCTTGTTTGACGTCAGCACGTCGAACGCCTTTTGTGTGAGCGCGTCGACATCCCGATAGGCCGGCTGCGTATCGATCTGCCGCCGAAATGCATCGAAATTGCACAGCAGCGCTTGGCGATCGCGAAGTTGATCGAGAGTCACGCCATTGAGCCGCATGTCGGCCATCCCTTCGCCCTCAGGCTGAAACGGCGCATGGGCCGCTCCCAGGAAACCCGGCATACCGGGGTTCGAATACGGCGCGTGCCCGGTCTTGATCGTCAGGCCCACAAACGGCGCCACGGCCGGGTCCACCGGGCCTTGCAGTTTGGAGAGCGCCGAGCCCAGCGACGGATGATTGTCCTGATTCCCCCTGGCTCCGATCGGATAGCCGCTCAGGCACAGGTCCGAGGCGTGCTGATCGGGGCAGCCGTACAACGATCGAATGATGGCGAACTTGTCCATCATCGTCGCCAGCCGCGGCATGTGCTCGCAGATCTGGATCCCCGGCACGTTGGTCCGGATCGGCTTGAACGATCCGCGAATCTCCAGCGGCGCGTCCATCTTCAAGTCGAACATGTCCTGGTGCGACGGACCACCGGACAGATAGATCATGATGATGGCTTTGTGCGAGAGATTCTTTCCTTGCGTGGTAGGCGAATTCTCTTCGGCCCGCAGAATCCCCGGCAGCGCCAGCCCGCCGAGTGCCAGCCCGCCGATCTTCAGAAAATGCCGCCGTGAGTGTCCGTCGCAAAACCGCGAGGGGCGCCGTCCCAGAATCGAAAGCATGGCACGTTCCTTCTCGAAACATCACCAAAAACTCGCCTCTTGGCCGCCCTCATGATACATTGGCGCCTATTGATATGTCCATGGTGGGCCCGTGGGTACGCCCGTTCTTTCTCCCTCCGCCGGAGCATGTCAAAAACCCACTCTGCCGAACCGTTCGTGGAATACGTCACACCAGCAGGGAGTTGTTGTCATGAGTGCTGCGCGATACGCGGATCGCACCGATGGCGTGTCGGACAAACTGCGATTGCTCGCAGCAGCGCACGCCGCGGGCAAGCTCGACCTGGCCATGTCGTTGGCGGAGTCCGCCAAAGACACGCTCGGCTACGAACGGCAGTTGGCGGTTTCCACCACAGCGCCGACCGTGGCGGCCGACCAGTGGCTCGTGGCCGGTGACCTTCCTGGGGCCTGGGCCGAATGGTCGAACGGTTGGACCCATGTGCGGCCGCTGGACGTGTTCGAGACCGTGGGCATCGAGCGACGCGGTGAGCCGGTCGAGATCACGCTCTCCGCGCCGAGCAAGCTCACCTCCGACCTTGCGCGAGCTGCGCATGGCACGATGGGACCGGCCGTCGAACACACTGGTCGAAATCTCCTGCCAGGTGGAGGGCGAAACCGCGAGCGCCGGCGAGCGCAGTTGTCGCCTAACGTTTCCGGCCGACGTCGCGGGGCACCAACAAGCGACGTATTTCGTCTTCTGTGGCAATCCGTGGTCCGAGCGGACCCAGTATGCCACGGATCTGCAAGTGCGGGGCCAGGGGTACGGCCTCGACATCGAAAACCATCACTACCTGGCCCGGCTCTCACGGCAAGTGGGCCAACTCGAACGCCTGACCTCCAAGCGGCAGCACGGCTTGGAGTTGTATGCCGGCGGCAAGGGGCACGGCGAGCCGGCGGGCATCGACTGGGCGCACGACTACGTCGACGTGGAACACTTCCAGAAGCTGCGGATGCGAAACTGGCCGAGCTGCCCGAACTATGAGACGACCACCGGGCCGGTGTGCGCGACGATTCGCCGCTGGGGATTTCCCTACAGCCCGCTGCACCCGGTGTTCACACCCAGCCGGATCCATATGGACCAGACCTATCGGTTCTACGCGGGCCTGCCCTACTTCATCAAGGAAAGCCGCTTCGACGTCGTCAAGGACGTCGACATCGAGGCGATGCGCGACGACGAATGGGTCTTCTCCGGCTACTCGTTTACCGACACGCTCTGGTTCGATGCCCAGGGCAAACTGCACCAGGGCAATCCATCAGGGGCGCAGGCCGAAAACCTGTGGGGCGTCGGCTTTTTCAACCGCACGAGCCACGACGCGTTCGTCGCCTTGTGGCTCGAGCACGCGGCCGAGGGGACCGAGATCGCGCACGGCGGCGCGCCCACGTTGCACTACGACGGTCACGGTCAGCTTTGGAGCCGCTACCCGGCGCAGCACACGCGGCTGAAGGCCGGCACGACGATCCGCCAGCGCAACGCCTACTTCTTCGGCGGCTTCGAGGGCACCGCGCCCGCCGCGCACATCGAACAGCTACGACACCAATTGCTGCACCCGCTCGAGGTGCACCTGGCCCAGGGGCGCACCATGACCGCCACGAGCGCGCCGCGCCCCTTGGCCCGCCCGGGCGAGACGCAGCCGACTGCACCCTTGAAGCCGGCGATCTGGAAAGCGATCTCGGAGGTCAAGGACGAGCAGCTTTACAAGCTCGACGCAGGCATCGTCGATCTCGGCTACGTCTACGACGTTCGCGAGCAGGGGGGCGTCGTCTCGGTGCTCGTGACTATGCCCCATCGGGGGCGGCCGGAGTTCAACTTTCTGGTCTCTGCCGGCGGCGGCCGGATCGAGCCGGGCATCCGCGAGCGAGTGCTGAAGATTCCCGGCGTTCGCGATGTCGTGGTCGAGCTCACGTGGAACCCACCCTGGACCGTGCACCGGCTCACGGAAAAAGGCCGTCGCGAGCTGGGCCTGAGCAGCTGACACGCCCGGGGGGCACGTCCTTGAAGGCATAGCCGCCGGCAAGTTCTCTGATGGCATCAAAGTATGCCAAGCCGCAATTCATCACGGTCCAAGGTTTCGTGATGACGGCCAACGCTCCCCACCCTGGCCCGGTCATCGAGTCCCTGGTCGCGCTCGACCCGCAACCAGCCGCCATCGTTCGTCAAAAAAACCGGCGGCGACGATTTCGCCAGGTTCGCGGCTCGTCGGTTTCTTGCTCGTGTCGACCAGCGCCCAATCCGGCAGCTTGGGCACTTGCCGGGCATTGTTCAAATAGTCGTACTCGCGGAAGGTAAATCCGCTGTTGAGCACGACGTAGCGCCTGGGGTTGAGCGGGTTTGGAAAGATCAACACCGGCATCACTTTGTCGGCCGCGTAGGACTGATGGCCAACGATCAACTTGTCCTCTTGCCAGCGGATAGGAAGTTTGTCGGCGATCCGCGCCAGCACGTGATTGCTCTCGGGGTCACCCCACAGGACGAGATTGCTCTGCCCGATATCCGCGTCCGTAATGGTGGTGTCGAGCTTTACTCGAGCGTCACCGCGAAATTGCTTTCGCCAATGCTCGATGGCATGCTCCATTTCCGCTTCGACCCAGGCCCCTGTCTGCTCATGCCGAGCCGAGCCCGTCGGGCGTACCATCACGAACGAGTCCAAAAAGGCATCGTCGATCGGACCTTGCAATCCGGGTACTTTGCGCGGCGCATCGTCGGCCGCGGGAAGTCCGGCGCGCCAGCCCTCCGCCTCTTTATGGAACTCGGCGACCCAGCCGCGGTCCGTTTCCACGGCCGGTGCTTCGAGCTCGTATCCGTCGATCTGCACCGTCGGACACTGCGTGTTGTCCAGCGGGCACCCACCGCTGGGCATCGCAATCCGAAGGGCCGACACATTCTTGGTCGCCACCCGCACCAGGTGCTCATCGACGATCTCGGCATCGACTCGGTGCGCTCCCAATGCTTCTCCAAGCCCTCGAGTCGGATCCACAGACACTCGGGATAACGCAGCGTGAACGTTGTGAATCGTACGCGCCGCGGAACCGCCTTGCGGCCGTGGGCCACGATCGAGTCAATCCGGCGGTTGATCTCCTCCTTGGCCGCGGGGTGATATGCATGCGCGGTGTTGGGCCCGATGACGTGCGTCAACTTCATCCCTTCCGCCTCGAGTGCGGTAGCCATGATGTCGGCCGCCTGCTTCTGTCGATCTTTTTCGCCGCTATAGGCCACGGTTGGACAATTGAACAGGTTCACCGCGTAGTCGGTGCAATCGTAGAGGTGCCACAGCTTCTGCTCGTACCAGGGCGGGTTGACCTCTTCGTTTTGAAACACGAGCAGGAATTCTCGCGTCTCGGAAAAGCCGGCTCCTGGCGCCGCGGCGGCGAACAAGCCCGGATAGTGCACGGCAAACTGCCAGCAAGCCGCTCCACCCATCGAAAAGCCGCGGACGACGACCCGATCGTCGTCGATCGGGTAGCGTCGTTTGATGTCGGCGAGCGCTTCGAGCAAATCAATCTCGCCGGCCAGTTTGTTGGCGTTGCAGTAGCGCCCGTAGAGATGCACCACGAAAGCGTCGGGCGGCGTGAAGTCGCCGAAGGACGATTGCGCAATAAAGTTCAATTCGCTCAGTGTCTCGCCGCGGCCATGGCACCAGAAGTCAAGCCGATGGGGGCGCTGGCTCGCAGGGTCGTAGCCCGGCGGAATCACGATCCGATAAGGTTGAACCGAGCCGTCGATCTTCGAGAGGTACGCGTGCACTAGCCCGCTGCGCATCTCATACTTTTGACCTGCCTCGAGCGGCTCCCCCTTCGCCAACCGGTTTGCCAGGTCCGCTCCGCGAGCCAGCAGCTTGTCGGCGAGGGGGATTTCGCGCTCGTGGAAGAATTCGTTGTACTCGAGCGCGTAACGCACCGCCTTGGCATAAATTTCCACGTCCGGCAGTTGCGCCGCGAGCGCGGGTTGATCGTGCAACTGCTCACGCAGTTTGGCTAGTTGGCTGTCGAACTGAGCCAGCGCGGCCGCGAGCCGCGCGGCGTCCTCAGGCGGAACCACGACACCCGGCGGCGGCACGGGCCGCACCGTCTCCGCGTTATTGTCGGCCGGTCCGTCCGCGATCACCGTGGACATCACCGCCACTGCCAACGTCGCAGCCAGACAAACGCACTTCATGATTCCCACCATCACGTAGAAGCTGTTCTGTAAACCAACGACCAGGCCCATATTAGCCCAAACATCGTACGCGGGCACCGGCCAAATCCTGAGCCCGGCGCAAATGGCTGCTCTGATTCCGCAAGGCCGACGAGAATCTACAGTCTTGTTCTCTGCGAGAACTGGCTTCGGGCGTGACTTGGCTAGCTGTGCCGGCAATCAATCGTCGTCATCGTCACGGAAGCCGGCACGCATATCGTCGGGGTCGTCCATCTTGGGCGACTTGAGCAGGCTGTTCCAGTCGAAGCCGTGGTCAAACGGCTTGAGCGCCTTGGCCGGGTCGAAGATGCGCTGGTCGACGGGCACTAAGTCATAGGGCGTAAAATCCGGCACGTCGGTAAATACATCGTGCGGTAGAGAGGCCGTCGCATCGAACTGGTTCAAATACGGAAGATCCAGGAGCGTGAAGATCGTCTTGAGTACCGAGCCAAAATTCATCAGCGTCGACGAGACGTAACCGCGCTTCACGTGAGGGCCGATCAACATCAGCAGCGACCGGTGGGCATCAACGTGATCGCGCCCCCCCTGAGGATCGTCCTCGGTCACAACGATCAGCATTTTCTGCCAGTACGGCGAGTGCGAGAGCAGTTGCACGATGCGCCCAACGCCAAGTCGTTGTCGGCCACGTACGATTCACTATAGGGATAGCCCCCGTCGGGATTTTCGCCCGCCATGTGGTCGTTTGGCAGGACCAGCGTGATCAAGCGCGGAAGTGTATCGCGTCCCGGGCCCCAGCGATCCTGGAACTCGCGCTCGAACACGTCGGCCCGATACTGGTCTGGAATACTCATGTTGTAGGTTGGGTAGTTGCGCGACGTATTGTCGAACAGCGGCTTGGGCAGCGGAAAGCTGACACTCATTTGCATGCCGGTGTGCTTGTGGATCTGCTCCTCGATCGACATCGGCATTTCGGTGCCGAAGCCGAAGTTGAAGAATGCAATCCGGTGGCGTGCCAGGTGCTCCCACAGGGCGCCGGCCTCGTTGTAGTCTTCGGGCATCACCGTGGCGCTCGAGCCGTTGACATAACGGCGCCCGGCGCGGAGCTGAACAGCCGGGCCTCGATCCGGGAGCGCGCGTTGACTTCAACCCACTCGTTCGGATACACGCCCACGACCCAACGATGACCTGTGTTCGATTGATCGGCATCGCAATAGAAATTGTTGCTGATGGCAAACTGGTCGGCCAGAGCGTGATGATTCGGGGTGATGTCCACGTCGCCCACGACCTCCCCCTTCGAATTGCGCACCGTGACGCCGAGTCCCAGCTCGGCCAGCGTGGGGTCGCCGTCGACGCCGGCACGTTGGCCAAAAACCTGGTCGAACGTGCGGTTTTCCTTGACGATGAACACGACGTGCTCGATGGGACTCTTGCGCAGGCCGGGAGCCGGCGGCAGCGGGTTGCGGCCGTCGTCCACTACCGTTTTCCGGCGATAGGTATTGCCGACGACTTGGCGCGTGTACGTGGCCAACTGTGGTGCGTCCGGCACGTCGACACGCGCGAACAGGCCTTGCATAATGTCGCCGGGGTGCGACCCGCGCTCGGGCGGAACGAAGCCTCGCCCGCCATTGGGACCGGAGCCCAGGCCCTTTGCGCTGGAAACGAACAGCTCTCGCCCGCTTTTGGAAACTTTCACAAAGGAACAGAACCAGCCGGCGGGGATGTACCCCTCCAGTTCGCGCGCGGCGGTGTCCACGACAGCCACGGCGTTGAGCCCCGCACAGGCCACGTACAGCTTCGTCTCGTCCGGACTCAAGTCGAGTCCAAAAGGCAACACGCCGCGCAAGTCTTCCAGGCCGGGCACGTTCAACTCGATCTGGGAAACGATTTCATTTGTTGCCGTGTCGATCACGGAAATAGTGTCGTTCGTGGCGTTCGACACATAGGCCGCGCTGCGGCCCACGGCCACGGTTGCGGGGCTGGCGCCGCCCACTGTGTTGATGTCCTTGCGCCGCGCGCCTACGAGATACCCTGTCTTGATGCGCGCCTCGACTTTGCCGGTTTGCAAATTGACTTTGAACACCGACATGGCGTCAGGGTGGTTCGGGCTTCCCAGACCCGGCACTCGCAGGCCTCCCACGGTCACGCCTTGCTCGGCCTCTTTCGACGGCACGCCGTAGGCCGGAAACGGTAGTCCGGCGGTGGCGCGATTCGTGGCGTCCACCCCGGGCAACAGCGGGTATTCGAACATTCCCACGTTCGATACCCAGGCATGCTGTTCGCCGGGCGAAAGACAAACGCTGAACGGATTACGCCCCACGCGCACCGACTGCGTCACCTTGCCGAGGTCCAGATCGACCGTGACCAGGCGATAGTTGAACTGATCGCAAGCATAGAGTCGGTGGCCATCAGAGCGAACCACGAAATCTCCCAGGAAGCTGTCCTCGAAGCCGTCGCCGTCGATGCCAATTGTGCTGGTGGACCGCCGCGTCTTGGTGTCAAAGACCTCGATCAAGCCGCGATTCGCGCGACTGACGTACAGCTTCGACCCGTCGGGCGAAAAGCACACTCCCATGTACATTCCGTCGTCGGACCGCGCCTTGTCCAGATTGGCAAACGGCGTGACGCGATCCAGCACCCGCGGGGGATCGAGCGCGAGGAATTGAATCGCCCTCTGGCTGATGAGCGCGGCCTGGGTCTCGTCGGGGCTGATGGCCATGCCCCAGCTATACGACTGCGTTTTGACATTCTTGCCAGCGGGCGTGAGCAATCGCCCGCTGAGGAGCACCGCCGGCTCGCCGGCCGTCGTGGGACGCAGCTTCACGCCGGGTGGCTCGAAGACCACGACCTCGCGCGGCACTTCGGCGCCGCGCGCGAGGATTCCGATCGTCATGATGACGACAAGGCTGCAACAGATCTGTCGAGCAATGAACAGGGCGAGGGACTTCATACGTACCAGAATAGACGCTCGTCGCTCGGCTTGCGAGTGCTCAGCCGGTGTAGACCTGTCCGCGACGCGTCGTCCAACACGCTCCAAGCGACTTCGATCGACGGATCGCCAAAGGCCAGCGTGAATCCCAACCGATCGACGTAAAAGCGAACCGCCCTAGCCGCCTCGCGGCTCCTCAGAATCGGCTGAATCTCGTAGAACGATGCTTGAGCATTTTGCGTCTGCCGGCCTCGTATGGTAGATTCAGCCCGTGGACTACCGGCGTCATCATCGAACGCCTTCTGGCCAGCGGCAAGCAAGGGGCGAGCCCGGCGAAAGACTTCCACATGTCGACCGGCGTGGGCGACACCCACACCTGCATGTTGGCCAGGTCGGCGGCAATCATCGCGGGCCCCGCGACTGCAAGGTGATGACCAGATCAGCCAGCTGCTCTGTTGCACTCGGGCCTGCAAGTCGCAACACGCAACCGCCTGCAAGCTCGATCGCAATCGACGATTCGCTGCGTGGCTGCGTCGTCATAACGGCCGGCACGAACGCAGGCCCGGAGTTGGCTGCGTCGTTCCGCTCGCCAATCGTCCGCCGCCAAGCGTCGAACGGGGACTCCGTCGGCCGTAACAGCGCATCGTGGCATCCTTGGCGTTCGTCGTGACGTGCTTCCGTCGGACAGTCACTCATCAGCCAGGAGGGGCGCGAAACATCTATCGCAGTCTCGCCTGCTCTTGCCGGAATTCAGCAGATTCTTGAATTCGCTCAGAGCGCACGATGTCCTGATCTGGCCAGCAAGTTGTGCCGAGGAGTCTTAGGGTGCCCCAAAACGCGCGCAACTCACTGATCGTGGCCGAGCGCCGCCAGCGAATCGCCAACCTCTACCTGCAGGGTTGGTCCTCTCCCGAGCGATCCACGTCGCACGGTCGCAGCAGGCAGATTTCGCCAGATCGGCAACCGGTCAAGCGGTGAAGCCGTACCATGTCCGCGACGACGGGTGGCAGGTAGGGGAGGGTGACAGCCACCAGTTCATTCGAAACAGGTTTGACGGGCTGCGATTCGTGGGCTTCGGTTCGCCCTTTCTTCAATCCGCCAACCGTCGCCAATCCCTGAAAGACCTCGGCGGGCACCAGCTCGCGTGAGACGCCCCACTTGAACATCCGTTTGACCTCGGCGGTCAAATAGTTGATGTACTTGCGGCCCTTCTGCTCCTTGATCAGGTGATTCTGCATGGCCCGCAACGCGAGCGGACCAAAGTCACGCACCCGCGTCGATCCGTAAATGGAACGCAGATACTTGATGGCCATCTGGATACGTTCGATCGTGCGCGTCGGCTTCCCGTTCTTGCGGTAGTAGGTGACGGCATACTTGCGATACGCGTTGCAGAGCTCGAGGACCGAGTGGTCGTGCCCCTTGGACGGGAGGCAGCGCCCTGCGGCGAGCCATTCGCCTACGACGCGATCGTATTCGCGACGGCTGGATTTGGATTGCCATTTGCCCAGGTAGATGACCTTGCCGTCGAGCGTGACGACGGCTCGGCCGGAGGCCCGGTGGAGGCGGTAGCGGGGCGTGGAATTGCGGAGTTTTGGCATGCGCGTCGATCCTGTATTCGGCGCAAAAGAGTATCTACTCTTTTGCGCGGGCCAAACGGGCCGACACCGCCGAACACCGGCAGGTTTGTATCCTGGTACAAGGGCAAAGGTTTACGTCAAATACGCCCGGCAGGAATCGAACCTGCAACCTGCGGATTAGAAGTCCGCTGCTCTATCCAGTTGAGCTACGGGCGCTTGGGGAATTTCAATTCTAGCTGATCGCGTCAAGAGGCGGAATCGCGCCCGCAGGCGCGACGTGCGGCGGTGCTTGATCGACTGCCGTGCTTCAGCGCACGTCACTATAGCCGCGCAGACTTTTGGCAAAGTCCGGATACGTCACCCAAACCGTCGGCTTGGGATCCGCCTGGGCCGCGGGCCAGGCGCGGTCGTCGTAACCGGGCCGGTTCCAATTCGGCTCCTCGCGGTCACTCACCTGCCAGCTCGCGTCGGACGTGATCGGCTGCACGCTTCCGTCGGTGTCTCGGATCTCGCCGTACAGATGAAAGCCTCCGCTGCGGTCGGGCCCGCCGGGTTCGAGCTCGGTATTCAGCGTGCCGTAGTCGCGGGCGTCGACCGCGATGACGTTCTCGCCCGGCCTGAGGTGCGGCTTGATGTCGTACACGGCCAGCAGTTTCGGATTGACCGGCGCGGAGAGATTCCGCCGGGCAAATTGCTCGCCGATCGGGGTGCCGTTGACGTAGATCTTGACGTGGGTGTCCCCTTGCACCTGGATGCCGGCCGAGGCGACGTCGCGCGGATCCAGCTTAAGCACCTTGCGAAAGTAAGCGTGCGGTACCCCCTTGCCGGCAAAGGCCCGCGGATGATAGATCCACTCGGCCGGCGGACGCGGATCGTAGGCAAACCGTCCGTGCTCGGCCCGGGCCGCCGCGTCGTCCCAGACCTTGACCAGCGCGTTGTATTCGTCGATCGCGTAATGCAGGTTGGCCTGCAGATTGGTCCGCAGCCACAGCTCCTGAAACGTGTCGCGCAGGCTGGCCGCCTCGTCGCGCACCGCGCGGATGCGGTCGAGGAACCGCGCCTCCGCGGCGTCGATCGCTTCGCGGGAGAGCCCGTCTGTTTGAAACGCGTTCAGATCGGCGACCAGCCGCTGGCTTGCGACATAGTGCTCGTGCATCCTTGCGCAGTAGCGTAGGTAGTCGACGTCCCCCTGGCGGCGAACCACCAGCGGCTCAAGCACGTCGCACAGCTTTTGGGCTGTCCGCGCGTCCTCGTAGACGCGGTACAGCTCTTGGGTCGTGTGCGGCCGCTCGTCCTTGCGCGGCAGGAAGGGATGTCGAAAATAATCGAGCAGCGGAAACCACCAGGGCCACTTTTCGAGCAAGGCGTAAATCGCCTCGAAATACGGCGCGGTCCCTGGGCCGTTCCACAGCGTGAAAAACCGATCGGAAAAGCTCGACACGTCGGTCGACTCGGGCGACCAGGTCACCTCGGCTCCGTAGGCATAGCCGTAGTAGAGCAATTCGCGCAGGTTCTTGGAGCCGTTGTCCCCCCAGGTCGAAGTGATCGAGCCCAAGGGGCGGGGCTGGCGATAGCAGTCGAGCGTGAAGTTGCGGATGTTGATCATCGCCGTCGACATCTCGGGGAAAATGCGGTCCCAGTTGCTCATGCCGGGCAGCACCAGGATGGGAAATCCCTTCGAGCCAAGCACGTCGACCGTCGGGTAATGATCGGCGGCTTCGTACTGCCAGTCCATCAGCACGATGTCCTGGGGGATCAGGTCCAGGATCTCGGGATACTTGAGAATGATGTCGCCGTACATGATCATCGTCTTGCCGCGGTTTTTGAGCAGGTCGTTGATGCGGCGATAGTGTGCCGCGTGCGCCGGCCCGCGCCCGACGCGTTGCACCAGCTCCTCGCTCTTGCCGAAGCCCAAGTCCCACGATTCGTCGAGCCCGGCGTGGAAATACTTCGAGTCGAAGGCGTCGGCCATCTCGCCAAAACAATTGCTCAAGAAACCGAAGGCATCGTCGTCGACCGCGAAGGAATGGGCGCCGGGAAATTCGGCGAACGGGCGGACCTCGTCCAGCATCAACAGCGCGCCCTGGTTGCCCAGCATCTCAAAGACGGGGATGATCTCGACCCCCAGCGGCCGGGCGAACGCCTCGAGCTCATCCACCTGCTCGCGCACGAGCGCACCGCGCCCCTCGCCGATCGACGGGTAGCGCGCAAAGCGAAACGTGTCCTCGAAGTAGAAGATCAAGGTGTTCATCTTGAAGTCGGCCAGGAACCGAATCATGTCCTTGAAGTTCTCCATCGTGGAGACCTGGCCGTAGCTGAATTCGTCGTGCACTCCGCGCATGGCCATCTTCGGCCAGTCGCGCACCCGCACCGCCGGCAGCGGCGCCCCCGCCGCGATACACGAGCATCTGGCGCAACGTCGCGGTGCCGTAGAGCAGGCCACGGGCGCTGGCCGCACCGATCACGATCCCCTCGGCGCCGATCCCCAGCGCGTAGCCCTCTTTGGCCATCGGCTCGCTCAGCTCCAAGCCGTAGCCCTGCATCAGCTCGGCTACGCGCGGATCGGTCATCGGATTGCCAAGGACGATCCGCTGCGAGGATTTCGCCGCGCCAGGGTCCTGGGTGATCTCGAGCACGAGGCCCGTCTGCTGTCCGAGGCGCTCTTGCAAGTTGCCGGCGGCGAATCTCGCCCCCTCGGTGGGCGCGGCGGGCAGGAGGATTTTCGTCGCCGCGTCGACGCACACGGAATCGTTGGTCCACGTCACCTCCTGCGGCGTCGGGATGACGCCCAGATCAGCAGGCCGCCGCTCGCCAGCCCGGGCCAGGTCGCCTGCGAGCAACAGCAGCACTGCCAACGTGGCTGCTCTCAGACGATACTCGCCGGCGCGCTTCATGTAAGTCTCCCGCGGGTGTTCACAAGGTAGTGGCGTGCTCAGGGAGCGTTGACAATTGATGGAAATCCAGGGCTGGCAATGCCCAGTCGGCTCAGGTAGTTTCTGGCGTGGTGGCGTGTTTTGGGCGGATTAGAATAGTCTAGCAAGAAGTCCAAGCCGCTGCCCGGCGGCTACACGGACGACTGCCGCGGGGCCGCCACTCTTTGTCGGGGACGCGATGAAAACGAAGATCAATCGAATTCGTGTCGGTGGCCTCGTGTGCCTGTGGATGTGCTGGCTGTCGGCCGGGGCGGCCTGGGCCGCCGATCGTCCGAACATCGTGCTGATTCTGGCGGATGACCTGGGTTGGAGCGACCTGGGATGCTATGGCAGCACGTTTCATAAGACGCCGCATCTCGACGGGCTGGCCAGGCGGGGAATGTTGTTTCGGCAGGCTTACGCCGCCAATCCGTTGTGCTCCCCCACGCGAGCCAGCATTCTGACCGGTCAATACCCGGCCCGGCTCGGCATTACGGCACCGGTCTGTCATCTGACCGAAGTCCGGCTTAAGCCGAGCGTGGCCCGAGCGCGTCCGGAGTATAAGAGTCTGGTGGCGTCGAGCGTCACTCGGCTCGATACCCGCTACGTCACGCTCGCCGAGACGCTGCGCGGCGCCGGCTACGCGACCGGGCATTTCGGAAAATGGCACCTCGGGCGCGAGCCCTACAGTGCGCGCGATCAGGGTTTTGACGTCGACGTTCCGCATTGGTATGGGCCCGGGCCGGCAGGAAGTTACGTGGCCCCGTGGCGGTTTCCGCCGGAGTTGGACTTTCAAGGAGCCGCCGGCGAGCATATCGAAGATCGCATGGCCGCCGAAGCGGCCGCATTCATTCGCGCCAACCGCGATCGGCCTTTCTTTCTCAACTACTGGTGTTTTTCGGTCCACGCCCCCCTGGACGGCAAAGACGATCTCATCCGGCAATACCAGCAAACGGCCGACCCGGCGCAGGCGCAGCATCACCCGGTCTATGCGGCCATGGTCCACAGCCTCGATGACGCCGTGGGAACCTTGGTCCGGGCGGCTCGAGGAAAACGGCCTCACCGAAAAGACTCTAATCGTGTTCTTTTCGGACAACGGCGGCGTGAACTGGGCCGGCCTGAAATTCGCCGATCGCGTCCCCGCTGACATTGCCAACGCGCTGGCCGACGTTCCGTCGACGAGCAACGCTCCGCTGCGCGGCGGCAAGGCCAGCATTTATGAAGGTGGCACCCGCGAGCCGTGTCTGGTCGTGTGGCCGGGCGTGGTGAGCGCCGGCGAGACGAGCGACGCGCTGATCCAGAGCATCGACTTCTACCCCACGCTGGCCGAAATCGCCGGCGCCTCGCTTCCCCCGGGCCAGGAGATGGACGGCCGCACCTTTCTGCCGGTTCTGCTCGGGAAAACCAAGACCCATCGCGACGCGATCTACGACTTCTTCCCTCACAATACTCCCCTCAGCGGACAACTGCCCGCCGCTTCCGTCCGGCGGGGCGACTGGAAACTGATTCGCTTCTTTCACGACGGGCCGCGTCAGCAGGATCGCCACGAGCTGTACGACCTGAAAAACGACCTGGGCGAAACAAGCGACCTCGCCAGCCGGCAGCCCCAGATCGTGGCCGAATTGTCCGCCTTACTCGACAAGTTCCTGGCAGACACCGGCGCGCTGGTGCCGGGACCCAATCCACGCTGGCGCGCTCAGACGTCGCAATAAATGTCCACCGGATAACCCGCTGCATCGATCCGGCGGCGCGGGCGAGCTCCCCGCGACACGAGCTCCGCGCTTTCGCTGCCGCGTTCGTTTCCTTAACGATGAGTGACTTTAGCATCCGACTCGCCCAGCCCGACGACCAGGCGGCAGCCTATTACGTGTGCCTCAAGACGGGCGACCACGGCCGCGACGGCGAGCCGTTTTATCGCGACGACCCGGACGCGCTGGGGCGAATCTTCGTCGGCCCTTATCTGGTCTACGAACCCCAGTTGAGCCTGGTCGTGGAAGACGCCGGGGGCGTGTGCGGCTATTGCCTCGCGGCGCTCGATTCGCGGGCCTTCTACGCGCGGTACGATCGCGAGTGGCGCCCCGGGCTGTGCGCACAGTTTCCCTGTCCGGCGGGCGAACAGGCCGCCTGGACGCGCGCGCAGACCGTCCATTCCTGGTATCATCAAACCGATTACTATTGCCCCCAGCCGTATGACGAGTATCCGTCGCACATGCATATCGACCTGCTGGAGCGCGCTCGGGGGCGGGGCATCGGCCGGCGGATGATGGAGCAATTGATGGACCGACTGCGCGAGCGTGGTTCACCCGGCGCCCATCTGGCAGTCAGCGTGCTCAACGCGCCGGCGGTGGGTTTTTATCGACGACTCGGATTTCGCGAACTGGCGCGTACGAGCGGCACGATCTATTTCGGCAAGGCTTTATTCAACCCCTGATTCCCAATCCCTAATCCGCTGATGTCAAATCTCGCCCTACTGGGAGGTCGTCCCGTCCGGGAGCGTCCGTTTACGTCCTGGCCCATCTTCGGCCAGCGCGAAGAGACTCGCGTGCTTGCCGCCCTGCGCAGCGGACACTGGGGGCGGCTCGAAGGCGGGGAAGTCGCCGAGTTCGAAGAGCGGTTCGCCCGGATGCATGGCTGCCAACACGGCATCGCGGTCGTCAACGGCACCGTGTCGCTGCGTCTGGGACTGATGGCGGCGGGCCTCGACGCCGAAAGCGAAGTCATCATTCCGCCGTATACGTTCTTTTCCACCGCGTCGGCCGTGGTCGAGGCCAACATGGTTCCCGTGTTTGCCGACGTCGAGCTGGCCACGTTCAATCTCGATCCGCAGGCCCTGGCGGCCGCCATCACGCCCCGCACCCGGGCCGTGATCCCGGTCCATTTCGCCGGTCAAGTGGCCGATATGGATGCCATCATGGCCATCGCCCGAAAGCACGAATTGCTGGTCATCGAGGACGCCGCCCACGCGCACGGCGCGAGCTCTCGGAACCGCCCAGCCGGCAGCCTGGGGGACCTGGCGTCGTTTTCGTTCCAATCGAGCAAGAACCTCACCAGCGGCGAGGGGGGAATCATCACCACCAACGACGCCGAGCTGGCCGCCGCCTGTCGCTCGCTCCACAACTGCGGCCGCATACCGACGGGCGTGTGGTACGAGCATCACATGATTTCCGGCAACTACCGGCTCGGCGAACTGCAAGGGGCCCTGCTCAACGCCCAGCTCGAGCGGCTCGAAGAGCAGACCGCGACGCGTGACGACAACGGCCGGTACCTCGCAGGGCGGCTCGCGAACCTGCCGGGCCTTCATCCGCAACAGCGCCCCGACTTCTGCACCCGGCACGCTTATCACCTGTTCATGCTCCGCATCGATGCCGCCGAGTTCGGCGCGTCTCGCGCTGCGGTGATCGCGGCACTCGAGGCCGAGGGGATTCCCTGCACCGGCGGCTACGGATTCTCGCTGCCCGAGCAGCCCATGTTTCGCAACCGCGCGTTCGGCCCTTACTTGCGCGCATCGCCGACCATCTGGATTACACGAACGTGCATTGCCCCCACAGTGATTTGTTATGCCGCGAACAAGCCTTGTGGCTGGAACAAGCGATGCTACTCGGCCCGCGCGAAGACATGGATGACGTCTACCGCGCCTTTGAAAAAATTCACGACCACCGGGCCGCGCTGGCGGATTGGTCCCGCCGCGAAGGTGCCGGGTAAACGGGGAAAGGTCCGGCTGGCGGCCAAAGTCGCAGCGCCTTTGGGGAAGTTCAGCCGCGGCCCACCAAGGGCATCTTCGTGGCCATGATCGTCACGAACTGCACGTTGGCTTCCAAAGGCAGGTTTGCCATCTGCAAAACCATGTTCGCCACGTGGTTCACGTCGATCACCGGCTCGACCTCGATCGATCCGTCGGCTTGCGGCACGCCCTTGGTCATTCGCGCCGCCATTTCCGTCAGCGCATTGCCGACGTCAATCTGTCCGCAGGCGATGTTGTACTTTCGGCCGTCGAGCGACGTGCTCTTGGTCAGCCCGGTGATCGCGTGCTTCGTGGCGGTATAGGGCGCCGAATTCGGCCGCGGGGCATGGGCCGAGACCGATCCGTTGTTGATGATCCGCCCGCCCATCGGTTGCTGGCTCTTCATGAGCTGGAACGCTTCCTGCGTGCACAGAAACGGGCCCGTCAGATTGGTGTCCACCACGGACTTCCATTGGTCGAAGGCCAGCTCCTCCAGCGGGACGCCGGCGGAACTGATGCCGGCGTTGTTGAACAGGACGTCCAATCGCCCGAACTGGCGCTTCGTCGCGGCGAACAGGGCTCGCACCGATTCCCCGCTGGTCACGTCGGTCGGCAGCGGCAGGGCTCGCTCGCCGGCTCTCGACTCTGCCGCGGTCTGCAGTAGCGCCTCCGCGCGGCGCCCGGCCAGAGCGACGCAGTATCCGTCCCGCAAGAGGGCCAGGGCGCTGGCCTTGCCGATGCCGCTGCCGGCACCGGTCACGATGGCAACTCGCTGGGTCATCGACGACAATCCTCGACAGAGCCCCCGTTCAATTGGGCCGATTCGCGCGATTACGGGCGCGTCGGACCGGGAGCCACAGCGCGTCGACGTTTTCGCTGTTCCAGCGGTCCCAATCGGCGGCGAGCTCTTCGACCTTGGACGGTTCCTGTTCGGCCAGGTTTGTCGTCTCGCCGATGTCCTTGCCCAGATCGTAAAGCTCCGCGCCGTCCATGTTTGCCTTGGCCCGACGTTCGACCCCCTGGACGCCTTCGCTGCCGATCCCCTTGACCAGCTTCCAGTTCCCCTTGCGAATGGCGACCTGTGGCCCAAAACGCCAGTAGAGGGCCTCGTGCGGCGCGCCTGTTTGTTCGCCCGTCAGGTAGGGCAAGAGATTCACCCCCTCGAGTTTCCACTCCGGCTTCACCGCCACGCCGGCGGCCGCCAGCGCCGTGGGAACGATGTCGAGTTGAATCACGGGCCGGTCGTCCATCTTTGCCGGCTGGAATGTGGCCTTTCCACTGCACCATGAACGGCACGCGGATGCCCCCTTCCCACGTCTGCGCCTTGAAACCGCGCAGCGGGCCGTTGGCGCTCGTGGTTTGACGGGTCGGCCCCCCGTTGTCGCTGAAGAAGAAGATCAGCGTGTTCTCTTCCTGTCCCAGCTCGCGGATCTTGCCCAGCACGCTGCCCACGGCATCGTCCATCGCGGACTGCATGGCGGCGTAGCGGTGCCGCTTGCTGTCCTTGATGTTCGGAAATCGAGCCAGGTACTTTTCGGTCGCTTCCAGCGGCCCGTGCACGGCATTGAAGGCCAGGTAGCAGAACCAGGGACTCGACTTGTGGTGATCGATGAACTTCACGGCTTCGCGGGCGAAGGCGTCGGTCGTGTAGCCGTCGATATCCGTGGTCGGCGTCGTGCCGCGCAAGATCGGATTGGCCTTGTCGGCCAAGGCGTCGAGATACGAATGGGCGCCGCCGAGAAAGCCGTAGTACTCGTCAAACCCGCGCTTCAGCGGATGAAACGGCGGCGCGTAACCGAGATGCGATTTGCCGAACCAGCCGGTCGTGTAGCCGGCGGCCCGCAGCCGGTCGGCGATCGTAGTTTCGCTGGTCGGCAGTCCCCACGTCTTGGCGGCGGACTGCGCCGGCCCGGGATTGAACTCATGTCCAAACCGCGTTTGATAACGCCCGGTCATCAAGCCGGCCCGCGTCGGGCTGCAGTACGGACCGCTCACGTAGCCGCTGGTGAAGCGCACGCCGGCCGCGGCGATGCCGTCGATGTTCGGCGTCGGAATCTGGCCGGTGAACCCCTGGCAACCCAGCTCGCCGTAGCCGAGATCATCGGCCAAAATCACGAGCACGTTCGGCTTCTCCGGCGCGGCGGCCCAGGTCACTGGACCCACCAGGCACAGGAGCGCAAAAGCGAATGAGCCGCGTCGAATCATGAGAGTGCTCCCGTGTCGGTGGTAAAGCACCATCGTATCGCGCCGGATACCCCAGGCAAGGCTCCCGCCGGCGGCTGCGGAAGCCCCCGGCGGCCGTCCAGCGAGTCATGTCAGTCAACCGACTCGGGCCGATGCTCAGGCGATGCTCCCGAGCGATCCCGTCGCCGTCACGGCTTCTCGAGCGTGTCCGGGGTCATGGCGGTGAACCAGCCGATCATCATTTCGTCCCACGTCTGCTCGCCGAAGCGTACGAGCTGGTCCGGATCGGGATTCACGGGGTTGCCGGCCGAGTTGTCGTAATGGGCCGTGCAATTGAGCACCGTTCCTTTCGGCATTAACTTCGGCTCGGCCAGGTTGTATTGCAGTTGCCAGTTAAAATCGAATCGCGGCACGTCCAGCAGGACTTCCGTTCGGCCGTCCGGGTAGGCGGCTTCGTAGCGAAACGACTTGCCTCGCATATGCATGTGAGGCGCCAGATTCACCAGCAACCTGTCCTCTTTGAATTCGTATCGCGAGCGGATGACGTGATCGGATACCCGCGGTGGGATGGCAATGGCCAGGTTCGTGGCGCCAAAGGCTTCGATATCCTGGTGCACGTCCTGCGCGTCGCAAAATCGAAAACCGATCGACGTGAGATCGTCCTGTAGGGATCCGTTGACGGTGTAGTGCATTTGGATGATCAGTTTCGATCCGGCGGGCAATCGACGCGCGGCGCCGGGCGGGGCGACGAACGCGGGAGTTCCCGGCGCATAGGCGGCGATCAAGCCACCGTTGAACGCTTGCAGCAGCACCCGCTGGCCGGAACGCGCCAAAAGACCAGCACGTGGTGCACGACCGCGCGATTGCCCGGCCGCACTTCGCAGGCGGTCATCCACTTGTCTTCGGTGAATTGCAAATCGACGGTGTAGTACTTGTAGGGAATCACGCCGTCGGCCGGCACGTGGAAGGCCTCGTCGGCCATGGGAACCACCAGGTCCGGGTCGCCGATGTTCCAGCCCTCGGCATATTCCTTGAGCTGGGGCAGTTCGGCCGGATCGCCAAACGGGGCGCCGGCCTCGACCCAGTCGAGGATCGCCGTTTTTTCGTCCTCCGTTAGCCGGGTGTCGTTCGAGAACGATCCGTGTGCGGCACTCGCAAACCACGGCGGCATGCGCTCCTGCTCCACGACTTCGCGAATCATCTCCGCCCAGCCCGCAATTTCGTCGTAGTCTTCCATCGAGAAGGGCCCAATCTCGCCGGACCGGTGACAGTCGAGACAATGCGCTTGAAAGATGCGCACCACGCGGCCCGTGTAGGTCACCGTGGCGTTCGACGACGCGGGCGCGCCCGGCCAATCAAGCAACCCACCGCGGGCAGGTGCGGCAGACTCACGCTCTGGCTGTCCAGGGTCTCCTGAATTGCGGCAACGAGGTCGCCGCGGTCTGGTTCTTTGCGAATGAAACCGACTTGACCCTGGTCGTCGACGCGTCCCTGGTAACGAACGATTCCTTGCTTGTCGAGCAGAAAGACCTCCGGCGTCCGCGTCGCGCCATAGGCTTCGACGATGCTGCCGTCGCCATCCTTCAGCAGCGGAAACGTGAGTTGCTGTCGCTCCGCGAACGCCTGGATGTCCTGGAGACTGTCTTGGACGTTGGAGAAGATGCCGACGACGCGCACCCCTTTCTCCCGAAAGTCGCTGGCGATCTTTTGAAGCCGGCCGGAGTAGAGGTTGACGACCAACGGGCATTCGGTTCCCAGGAACGCCACGACCACGAGCTTGTGCTCACCCGCGGCAGCCAGAGAGAAATCCGCGCCGTGGATATCTTGAAGCTGGAAATCGGGCGCCCGTTGCCCCACGAGACACCCTTCTGTGACGGGCGCCGCCAGCGTCGCGTGCGCGGAACAAAGCGTCAGGCAAATGGTCAACAGCGTGCAGCAACGGAACATGTCTATTCTCCTGCAGGGATGCCCCTCACCGAATGTGTTATTTGGAATCGTTGTCTGCCGGCTCGGCGGAGCCCGAGTCGGTTGTCCCCAGGGGGACGTCTTCGATACCCATGTAGCGGAGGACCATTTGGATCATCTCTTCGATCAGCCATTCGATGTGTGGATCGTCGATGCGATGCATTTGGCTCTCGTGAGCCAACACGGCGAATGCCATCGACAAACCGACCTTAGTGGCCCGCTCCGGATGGGGATGCGCGACCTCGAAACGCCGCGCCATCACCAGCTCGGTGACCCGTTGGCTGACGTGATTGCCCAGTTGTCCCCACGTGTCGCGAAAACGCTTGTCTTCGGAGGCTTGTTCCAAAAACGCGCGGATGAGCCCCTGGCGGGCACGATGACCGGCGGCAATCAGCGGGAAGGTCTGGCGCAGCACGTGCGACAGGGGGACGCCTCGCCATCGCTCGAGCGCCAGCAGCTCATCGATGAGGGCCATTTGCGCTTTGGCGTGCCTCGCGTAAATGCACCCGAGCAGCGCCTCTTTGTCCGGGAAGCGGGCATAAAAGGAACTGACCGACGCCTTGGCTTCTCGAATGATCTCCGCGACGGAAATCTGTCGAAAGGGCCTGGTGGCCATCAGCCTTTGCGTGGCCTGGAGGATGCGTTCCAAGGTCTGTTGACTGCGATCCTGGTGGGTCTGTTTTGACCACTCAGACGTAACCATCTCCCTGGAAACCATTTACGAATCTCCGTGACTGGAATTGGAGTCCTGTTTCATTTTTATACCAGTTCGATCGAAAGATGGTTTCAATTTCGCAACGGAGCCCCAAACTCGTTTTAACCTGCTAGTTCGCCTCAGCCACCTGTGCGTCGTCCTCGACCGCAATGGTCGTGTAGAAGCCGATCATCATTTCGTGCCAGGTTTGAGGTCCCCAGCGGACCGTTTCGTTCGGATCGGGGTTGGCGACATTCTCGTCGGAATTGTCGTAATGCGCCACGCAGTTGATCGTCGTTCCGGCGGGAAGCAGCTTCGGCTCGGCCAATTCATAGCGCATCTGCCAGTTGAAATCATACTTCGGGACGTCGAGCAGGATCTCACTGCGACCGTCGGGATACTCCGCCTCGAAGCGGAACGACTTGCCCCGCAGATGCATGTGGGGCGACATCGAGATCAGCAACTGGTCGTCGCGCAGCGTGCGGCTGGACGTGACCTCGTGGTTGTTCGCATGGGGCGGAATCGACAGGCCCCGATTGGCCACGGCCCCGCCGTGAACGCGCTTCTTCACCGTCTGGGGATCGGCGAACACCACGCCTAAGTAACTCTGGTCTTCCTGCTCCACTCCGTTGGGCGTGTAGTGCATCTGAAAAACGATTTTCGAACCCGCCGGCACCAGCGTCGCAACGCCCGGACGGTGCACCGTCGGCAGGCAGCCCGGCACGTAGGCGGTGAGTCCGCCGCCGCGTCCGACTTCCAGCGCTTCGCGGCCACCGCCTCCCGCAGCGCCGCGCCCAGCGCCCGCCCCGACCCGCCGCGCAGCCCGCCGGGCGGCATGACAAAGGCAATGATATGGTGCACCACGGCGCGATTCCCCGGCCGAACCTCGGCGGCTTGAATCCACTTGTCCTCTTTCCAGCCCGGATCCAGCGCAAAGTACTGGTAAGAGACGACCCCTTCGGCCGGAACTTTAAAGGACCTGGGCATGCGCACGATCTGGTCCGGCTCTGGAATTCTCCAGCCGTCGGTCCACTCACGCGCAGGCGCAGGTCTGCGGGGTTACCTTGCGGGCAGCCGTTATCGATCCACTTGAGCAGCGTTTCCTTCTGGGCGTCGCTCAGGCGCGTGTCGTTCATGAACTTCCCGTGATCCGGATTCGCCGACCAGGGAGGCATGCGCCCCTCGGAGACGACCTCGCGAATCATGTCGGCCCAGCCGACGACTTCGTCGTAGTCGGTCAACGCAAACGGCCCGATCTCGCCCGCGCGATGGCACGACACGCACCGGTCTTCCAACAACGGCGCGATGTGCTTGGTGTAGGTAACGTCGCCGTGCGGGGCCGCCTGGGGCTTGCGGCCGATCAAGCAGCCCAGGGCTTCGGTCTTCGGTTGAGAGACTTCCTGGCCTGCCAGCAACTCGTCGAGGGCTCGACCCAGGTCGCGAGACTTCACCTCGGCTCGGGCATAACCCGAGCTCGATCCCAGGCCGTACTGATCGTCGACCCGGCCGCGATAGCGGATCTGGCGATCCTGGTCCAGCACGAACACTTCGGGGGTCCGCACCGCGCCGAACCGATCGGCCACGGTCTGATCCCGATCTTTGAGGAAGGGAACTTTCAGGCCGTACTGCTGGGCGAAGGCGCCCATTTCAGTCAACGAATCCTGCTGGTTGGCGTCGATGGCCAGAAACGCCACCCCGCGCGTCGCGTATTCTTCGCTCAGCTCCTGCAACCTCGGAGCATACAACCGCGCCAACGGACATTCCGTGCCCAGAAAGGCGACCACCACGAGTTTCTGCTTGCCAAGTTGGTCCAGCGAACGGTCGCGGCCGTGCACGTCGGGGAGCGAGAACCCGGTGATGCTCGTCGCCGCTTCGGCCGCCCGGGCAGTCGAGGAAGCGGCCACCGCCGCGGCACCGACAACCAGCAACGACGCGAGTCGCAGCACTTTCAGTAGTTGAACGCGGACGATCATGGCCGGGCTCCCAAAGGGCAGGGGGATGTTTGAAATCAATTTGAAATCGATACGGTTGCGGTGTTCATCTTCCTGGGGACGACGGTTCGGTGGGAACCGCGTCGGCCGCCGGCACCAGGGCATTGAGCCGGCGATGGGCTTTCCGTCGCCATCGTTCGGCTTGCTCGGGCGACAGCACGGCGGCCATTTCGTCGATGATCTGATTCATCTCGGCACGGATTTCCGGCGCGATTTGAGCGCGGATCCGTCGCAATTGCGCCTGATGGGACCGGGCGATTTGTTCCAGCCGATCGCGTTGATCGTCAGACAGGTGCAGATCACGCTGCATGCGATCGGCGACCCGCGTGGGTATTTCGTTCAGGCTTGCCAGCGGTTTGGGCGTTTGCATCGTTCGCGCCGCGGCGACCCCCACCAGCACGCCGGCACAAAACACCACCGCGACCATTCCCAACGACAGCCAGTTGCGGGCCCGCATGGAGCGCGGCGCGGGCAGGTCGAAGTCGGCCGCCAGCAGGCCGGTCGACGCGGATGGTTCACCTTGGACACGAGGATCGTTCATGGCTCAAGTAACCTCCATACCACCTCGGGTTCGCCGCCACTGGTCACCAATTCCGACAGCGCGGCCACGCTGTCACCGGCCGAGGGCCACAAGATCGCTCCGGTCACGGCCAGCACCGCCAGCGAGCAGGCAGTCAGCGACGCCCACGCCAGGGGGCGATCGACCGTTCGCACCCGGCACGCGCGCAGCCGCCGGCGTACCTGGCGAGAAATATCGATGGTCGGATCGGCCTCGTCGCGGGCCTGCGCGCCTAGCCGGTTGAGCAGTTCGATTTCATTCACGGTTCGTCTCACTTTTTTCCGACGCTTCTCGATCCGCCCTCGGGCGAATGTGGGCCACGATTGCCTCGACGTCGGCGGCCTCCTCGACGCTGCGCACGCCCGCCTTGGCCAGCAGCACGCGGAGCCTGGCCCGCGCCGAAATGCCTGCACGCGGATCATGATCTGCGACCATCCGGCCAGCCTTGCCGCTTCGGCGATCGTGTGGCCTTCGACGTATAGCAACAGCAGGACCAGTCGATCGCGCGGGGGCAATTGGTCCAGCAAGACGCGAACCAACTCGGCCGCGCGCGAGGGATCAACCTTTTCGACCAGACTTTCCGGAACCGCCCGCCACCAATCCGACGCCTGAATCACCTCCCGAGAACGCTGCTGCCGCTTCCAATAGCGATAGCCGACGCGAGTCGCAATGCGGTTCAGCCAGGCGGCGAACTCTCCGTCCCCGCGATACTTTCTCAAGCTGAAGTAGGCCTCGACAAACACTTCTTGTGTCAGCTCCTCGACAATCCGCGGTTGACGATCGAAGGTGCGCATCCGCCGCGCGACTTGTACCTGGTATCGCGCGACGAGCCGGCCAAACGCCTCCCCGTCTCCGAGCAGGCTGCGCGCAGATCGTCGTGCTCCGATGAATCGTTCAAACGTCAGCTCACCAGGCTCCGTGCGTGAGGCGATGCCGGCCAGAGACACGTCTGCGCCGGCGCCTCGCAGGAAATCGAGGAGAGAGGCGCCACGGGCTCCACTCCCGCTCACAAGGAGCTGCTATAGAGTATGTGGACCGTTCGCTCCCGTTGTTACAGGAAATCTTTGCCGCATTGCGTGCCGCCGGCTGCCGGCCCGCGGTTAGCGACGCAACGCCATTGAGGTCAATGCCTTATGGATCGGTTTCTAGTTTCGTCGCCAGCTCACCCACTCGAACGGTCCCCGACTGCACGACCATCGCGTTGATGCCGCGCAGCCGCAGTCGCTTGCCTTCGGTGGAGTTCACAAATTTCGTCGCCGCGATTCCAAAGTGTGCTGAAAACTGCTTGCAGCCGGTGTGCGGCTCACGGGTCACCTCGATCGTGGCTGTGCCAACTCTCAATCTCGTTCCGGGCGGCAGGTTGTCGGTGCTTAGGTCCAGGTCGACGTACAACTGATCTCCGGCCAACTGCCAGCGGTCTTTGCTTCGAGCGACGAGCGCGATCGCGCGCGAGTTCATCACCGTAAGTTGCATGTCGGGATGCGCAGATCCATCGCTGGTCATCCGAGAACCACGGCGCAGCCAATCGTCGCCGACGAGCCCCTCGACCACGTCCAACTCCGCGACGGCGACCACGTCGCGCTCGCCCGGCCCGGGCCTGCGGACGATCCATTCCACCACGCCCGAGGTCCGTGGTGACTTGTGAATCTCGTTCAACCCGGCTGCCAACTCTTCGGTCGATAGCGGCGATTCCGGCGGCATGGCGGTCTCCGAAAATGCAGCGGTGAATCGGACTACGACATGATAGAGTATCCTGGCCGGGATTCGAGCCGGCAGAGCATCCTCCTGTCGGGCTCGGCCGCCGCTTGGCTTCCGGGGAGGCGTTCGGAGGAGTGCGACGCTACACTGGACGAAGATTACCGGGTGCCCCCCGCGATTGAATTGACCCGAGCACTCGTCCGGATGCCGGCGCGGCCATCCGAGGCGTGGAAGATTCTGCCGGCGCGAGAAGCTGATGTCGTTTGCAAGCCGCATTTTGACGCTGACCATGAACCCGGCGATCGACGCCAGTTGTTCGGTGGAACGGGTCGAGACGGAGTCTAAGCTGCGTTGCGGCCCGCCGTCCTATTTTCCCGGCGGGGGAGGGATCAACGTGGCCCGCGCCATACGGGAGTTGGGTGGCGAGGCGCGCGCCTACTGGACCTGCGGCGGCGTCTTGGGCAATTTTCTCAAACAGTTGCTCGATTTGGAAGGCTGCCCCAACCAACCGATTCCGATCGCGGAGATGACCCGCGAAAACCTGGTGGTCAGCGAACGCGCCAGCGGCCAGCAATACCGTTTTTGCATGCCGGGCCCGCGGCTGCTGGAGCACGAAGTCGAGCGCTGTCTCGGCGCTGGGGAGCGTTACGCCGCCTGATTACCTGGTGCTGAGCGGCAGCCTGCCGCCCGGCGCCGGCAGTGACTTTTACGCGCGACTGGCCCGCGCGGTTGATTCGCGTTGTCGGGTGATCCTCGACACGAGCGGCCAGCCGCTCCGAGACGGCCTGCAGGCGCCCATCTTTTTGATCAAGCCCAATCTCAAAGAGCTGGGCGAACTGGTTGGCCGGACGATCCAGGACGACGATGACATCAAGGAAGTGTCCCGATCGTTGGTCGACGAGGGGAACGTGAAGATCGTCGTCGCTTCGCTCGGGGAAGACGGAGCGATGCTGACCACTTCCGAGGGCTCAAGGCACATCCGTGCTCCCCGCGTGCCCATCGGGAGCAAGGTCGGCGCCGGCGACAGCTCCGTCGCCGGCATCACGCTGGCACTGGCGCGTGGCATGAACGTCTCGCAAGCGGTTCATTTTGGCGTGGCAGCCGGATCCGCCGCCGTGATCACCGAGGGGACAGAGCTTTGTCGTCGCGCCGACGTGGAACGGCTCTTCGACGAAATCCTGGTCTCCGAATAAATGGCTACCGGCCCTTTGAGCCCTCGGACGCCTCCATCGGGGTCACGAGCGTGCCGTACAAATCCGGTCGGCGCTGTTGGAAATTGCGGCTCGTCGCTCTGGCCCGCCGAACCCGCTCGAGATCGATCGCGGCGGAAATGTACGCTTCCTGCTTGTCCGGACATCGGACGATAATGCGCGCCGGCCATTGGGCGCAGTCGCCGATCATGGTGCCGCTGCCGTACGCCTGGTTCGTGCAAACCATCGCCACGTGACTTTGAAACATCGTGGACTTGACGATGAAGTCTTCGACCGATCCACCGCGGCCGTTGATCCAGACCAGCAGCTCGGCCCCCTTGAGCGACAGCACTCGAGCCGGCTCCGGAAACCAGCCGTCATAGCAAGTGAGAATGCCTACGGTGCCGAAATCAAGCCGGAACACGGGCAATTCGTCGCCGGCCTCCATGATCCATTCGGGATCGTTTTGGAGCATCCAGTCTCTGGTTCGTCCGGATGGCGGATACTTCCAGGGCGGGTCTCCTTCGTAGTGGTCGACGGCCGCGTGCGTCTTACGGTATTTGCCGATGATCTTCCCGGTGCGATCGAAAAGCAGCGCCGTATTCGCGAACGTGTCATCGTCGAACACTTCCCAGCAGCCGACGATCACATAGATCGAGTTTGCCTTGGCCGCGGCCGCGATCTTCTCCGTCAGTGGACCCGGCACGCGGATTCGCCCCAAGACGTACTCCGGAAAAACGACCAATTGAGCGTCGTCCTTACCTGCGCGGTCAATGTATGGAACCAGTCGTGTCGTCGGGTCGTATCCCTCGCGCGGGAGGTCGCCCTTGTCGTAGCCGTTGACTTGAACCGCCGCGACCTTCACCAGGTCCCGATTCACGTGGTCGGGCTCCTCCGCGGCAGCGTCGCTGGTGAGGACCAATGTCATTCCAAGAGCGGCGACGGCGAGCCGCACGTGTAAATCTATTCGAAACATGGTCGTGATCCGAGTGAAACCACAAAACTGACGACTTCTTAAGAGGATACCAGAAGACGACGCTGGAGTCGCGCTTGACGCGTTTCACTGGGACAGCATGCTTCAAATGGGCCGCAAACGACTCGATTCGCCTTGCGACCGCCGCCCGTGTCGGCTCCGGTGCCCGCTTGTCCTATGATGGAACGAAACTTGCCGCCCTGGTGCGCAATGCCGGTTGACGTGCGAGCCAGATAACCGTTCAATAAAAACCCATGACCGACGCCAGCCAATCATCGCCGTGGATCGTCGAAGCCGACGAAGAGTCGTTTCAGCGTGACGCTGTCCAGCGCTCGCGGCAGGTGCCGGTGGTGGTCGACTTCTGGGCCGCCTGGTGCCAGCCTTGCCGGCTGTTGGGGCCGATTCTGGAGCGGCTGGCCCGTGAGTACGACGGCAAGTTCGTGCTCGTCAAGGTCGAAACGGAGCGTGCGCCGGGCATCGCGGCCGGCTTCGGCGTGCAGTCGATTCCGGCGGTGTACGCGCTGCGCGACGGCGAATTGCTCGACTTCTTCGTCGGGCTGTTGCCCGAGCCGCAGATTCGCGCCTGGATCGATCGCCTGCTTCCCACGCCCGCCGAACAGCTCGTGGCCGAAGCGAAGACGCTCGTGGCCACGGACCCTGCCGCCGCCGAAGCAAAGCTCAAGGAAGCGGCCGCTTTGGACGCCAACCTGGCGACGGCCCGCATCGCGCTGGCCGAATTGCTCGTCAACGCCCAGCGCATCGACGAAGCGCGGGCCGTCATCGACGAGCTCGAGCAGCGCGGGTTCCTGGAGCCGGAAGCCGAGAAGATCAAAGCCCAAATGCACATGGCGTCGCAAGTCGACAAGGCCGGCGATCTCGACGCGCTGCGCGCGGCGGCCGCGGCGCATCCCCAGGATTGGCAAGCCCAACTCCATTTGGCCGCAGGCCTGGCCGCCGCCCAAAAACACGAAGAGGCCCTGCAAACCGCGCTCGCGGTCGTGCGGAGTGGCAACAAGCAATACGTCGAGCCCGCCAAAGAGCTGATGGTCGATCTGTTTCGGCTGCTGGAAGGGCAGGACGAGCTGGTGACCGAATATCGCCGGAAACTGTCGACGGCCCTGTATTGAGACGGGGCGGCGGGTGGGATGAGCGGCGGCCCGCTAAACCGCCAGTGGCAGCAGCGCCGGGATGGCGGCGGCGTTTCAAAGGCACCTGCTCAATCTCCGTGCTTCTCGCGCAGCCGGGCGCTGGTCCGCAGAATCAACTGGGCACGCTCGAACACGTCGAGCCATTCTTGCACCACCGCGGCGATCAATCCTTCGTCGGGCGGCACCAGGCCCGTGGGACACGACGGACCGAACTGATCGGCCACCAGCTTGCGATATCGGGCCAAGGTGCGGTCGCCGAACCGCGCGACCTCGAAGTCGTCTTCGCTCAGAAACACCACTACTGGCACGCGTGCGCCGCCGCAAACCTTCAGCTCCGCCGCCAGGTCCGGATGCGTGTCGCGATCAAAAAAGCGCAGCTCGATCCGCTCGTTCGCGCGGGCAAAGTGGTCGAAGATCGGGCACTGGTTCACGCAATCGCCGCACCAGGCCCCGGCCAGGCAAAGCACTTTCATCTCGCGCTGGAAATTAGCCAATAGCGACTTCTGGGGGTCGCTCAGCTTCACGCGCTGGTGAAAGTCGGCCCAGCGGCGACGCTGTTCGTCGGTGCCGTGCCGGGCGAGAAAATCGTCGTAGGTGAGTCCTTCAGTCAACTTCGCGCCAAAGTCCAGCATGACAGGACTCCTTGGTTAGCAATGAGCTTTCATTCGCCGGCGGCGCATCATGTGACGCGACGGGGCGTGTAAAACTGCCGCACGTCCACGTGCTCCATGCCGGCCCGGCGAGCCGCCTCCAACCCCGGATCGGTGTCCTCATACACCAGGCAAAACCGCGGCTCCACGTCCAACCGCCGAGCCGCCTCGAGAAACACGTCCGGCGCGGGCTTGTGACGCTCGACGTCCTCGGAACTGACAATCGTATCAAACCAGTTCGGCATGCCAATCTGATGCAGTATCTCGGTGGCAATGGTTCGGGTCGCCCCGGTGGCCACCGCCAGTCTCAACCGCCCATGATGCTCGCGCACCACTTCGGTCACCTGCTCGATCGGCTGCACCAGGTGCAGCGATTGCCGAAACAGCAATTCCTTTTCCTCGGAGAGCTGTCCGGCGTCGATCGGGCGCCCCGATTCGGCGATCAGCAGGTCGGCCACCTTTTTCGTGGGCCAGCCCCCCAGGGCATAAAAGCGGTCCTCGCTCATCGCCAGCGCATACCGCTCGAGGATCGTTCGCCAGGCTTCGTAGTGGGCCGGCATCGTGTCGGCCAATGTCCCGTCGAGGTCGAAAATGATTCCGTGGATGTTTTCCCAGTTCGCGTTCAAGCTGATCGGTCCTTTAACTCCGCCCGTTCCATTCGTCGTCAAACCGTGTCAGGAACTCCTGCATGAAGGCGTGCCGCCGTTCGGCCAGCTCGCGTCCGGCGGCGGTATTCATGCGATCCTTGAGCAACAATAGTTTCTCGTGAAAGTGATTGATGGTCGTGGTGCGCCGGCTCTTGTAGTCGGCAAACGTGGCGTGCAAATGCGGCGCCAAATCCGGCTCGTGCAGCGGCTGCCCGGCATGTCCACCGTAGGCAAAGGCCCGGGCAATGCCGACGGCACCCAGGGCGTCGAGCCGATCGGCGTCCTGCACCACCCGGCCTTCGAGCGAGGCCATCGGCGTGGCCACGCCCGCCCCTTTGAACGACAGGTGCGCGATAATCTCGCACACGTGATCGATCGTCGCGCGATCGACGTTCAGGCCGGCCAGCCACTCGCCAGCCACGCGGGGTCCTGCCGCGTCGTCCCCCCCATGAAACTTCCAATCGGCCACGTCGTGCAACAACGCCGCCAGTTCGACGACGAACAGGTCGGCCCGCTCGCGGCGACCGATCGCCAGCGCCGCCGCCCGCACCCGCTCGACGTGCCACCAGTCGTGCCCCGAGCTGTCGCCGGCCAACTGCTCGCGGACGTAGTCGGCCGTGCGGGCCAGGATCGATTCTTGCGGTAACGTGTCAGCCATGACCGGCCATCTTTCAACGTCGGGTGGGAGGAGCCGTTTTGCCGGGGAACTGCAGCGGAACGATCGCGATGCCTTCCCGGGCCAGCAGTTGGTGGAGCTGGTTCAGGTGCTCGCGGTCGGAAGTTTCGACGGTGCACAGCACGTTCACCGAACCGATGTCGGGCCCGCCGAACGCGCGGTCGTGAGTGATTTCTTGAATGCTCGCGCCGCTTTCGGCGATCAGTTGCGTGAGCCGCGCTAGGCCGCCGGGACGGTCCGCCACCACCGCCGTAAAGCGGCACAAGCGGCCGTCGCTCACCAGCGCCTTTTCGATCACTCGAATCAAAATCAAGGGATCGACGTTGCCGCCCGAGAGGACCATCACGGTGCGCAATCCGGCGAGGTCCGCGAGTTTGCCGGACATCATGGCGGCCAGCGGCGCGGCGCCGGCTCCTTCGACCACGCTCTTTTCCAATTCCGCGAGCCGCAGCATGGCCAGCGACAGTTCCTCTTCGCTGACCGTGACCACGCGGTCGATCCGTGGGCGAGCGATTTCAAAGGCCAGCTCTCCGACCTGGCTCACCGCCAGGCCGTCGGCGATCGTGGGCCGCACGTCGAACTTCGTCACGTGACCGGCGGCCAACGACGCTGCGAATCCGGCGGCCCGCTCCGGTTCCACGCCCAAGATACGCACGTCCGGCCGCACGCTCTTGACGGCCAGCGCCACTCCGGCGGCCAACCCGCCGCCGCCGATCGGCACGACGATCGCCTCCACGTCGGGCACCTGTTCGAGGACTTCCAGGCCCAGGGTCCCCTGGCCGGCGATAATGGCCGGGTCGTTGTACCCGTGGATGTACGTCAGGTGCGACTCGCTGCGCCAATTGCTGGGCCCGGTCGTAGGCCTCTTGAAAGGTCTCGCCGTGGAGCACGACGTTGGCACCCAACCGCCGGCAGGTCGTCCGCTTGATGAGCGGTGCAAAGCGCGGCATGACCACGGTCACTGCAATGTCCAGCAGTTGGCCGTGGTAGGCCAGCCCCAGCGCATGATTGCCGGCCGAGGCCGAGATTACGCCCCGTCGCCGCTGGTCTTCGCCGAGCAACAGCAGGGCATTCCGCCGCCGCGCTCCTTGAAGCTGCCGGTCCGCTGCAAGTAGTCCAGTTTGCAATACACCCGGCAGCCAGCAATCTCGCTCAAGGGGATCGACTCGGGGCAGGGGGACAGGTAGATGCCCGCGGCGATGCGAGTGCGGGCGGCGGCAACGTCGGCCGGCGAAAGCGTCATTCTCTTGTCCGTCGAGGAAGGAGCCAACCCGCGCGTCCGTTATTCCGACACGTCCCACAGATACAAATCGAACTGGCCGGAGCGCTCCGACACGGTGACCAGATGCTGCCCGTCGGGATGCCACTGGGCGAAGTCGTCCCGTTCCGGGTCAGCGGTCAGCCGCCGCAGTTGCGATCCGTCGGCGGCCGCCAGGTAGACTTCATAGTTCCCATCACGCATGCTCGTAAAGGCCAAATGCTCCCCGTCCGGCGACCAGGCCGGGCGCATGTCGATTCCCGGACCGCCGCCGACGCGACGCGGGTGGCTGCCGTCGGCAGCGGCGACGTAGATATCGAAGTCACCGTCGCGGCTCGAACCGAAGGCAAGCAGCCTGCCGTCGGGCGAGGGGGCGGCCCAGTCGTCGATCGCTTCCGAGGGCCCGGTCAGGTAGCGCAGGTCGCCTCCCTGCAGGTTGACCGACACGATTTGTTGCCCGACGGTTCGTGGCAGGCTGAACAGGACGCGTTCGGCGTGGGCATCGATGGCCGGATTGCCCAAGTGGGCCCGGTCGCTCCCGGGATCGAATAGCGCGTCGCGGTTTTGCCGCCTGTCGCGAATCACCAGCTTGACGTTCGTCACGGCCCGCAGCTCGACAAATGCCACGTCAGCGCCCGTCGGGCGAAAGCGCCGGCTCGAACTGGCTCGTGGCGGCCTTCGGATCGAGCGGGACCGAGCGTCCGCTTTCCAAATCGAGCCGCAGCAGCTGCATGATGATCGGGTCCTTGGCCGCCGCGTAGACGATCGCCTTGCCTCCGTCGACGAACCGCGGGTCCTGCTTCAGCCGGCCATCGTGCGTCAGCCGCTTGGGTGGCGCGGCCAGCGCCGTGCAAGCCGCCGCCAGCGCTGCGATCGACGTGATCACACGCATCGCGCGACGGCGCATCGTTCGCTTACAGCAGCTCATGAATCACACGGGCCCCTTGCAAAACGCGCAGCTCGGCTCGCACGGCCGAATTGATGCCGGCCAGTTCGAGCATCGTCGCGCCCACCATGTTCGGAAAGACGGGCTCGGTGCGCGGCTGCTCGGCCCGGGCATCGCTTTCGCCGATGACCCGCCCCGGCGCGATGCCCGCTCCGGCCCACAACGACGTGTAACAGTCGGGCCAATGATCGCGCGAGGCGAGGTTGTTGATCTTCGGCGTGCGGCCGAATTCGCCCAGGCACACGACCAGCGTGCGGGACAACAGCCCGCGCTCGTGCAGGTCGTCGAGAAACGCCGCAAACGCCCGGTCGAAGATCGGCAGGTGGCGATCGGTCATCATCGGGAAATGATGGGCGTGCGTGTCCCAGCCGAAACCGTAGGGAGGCGGCCCCAACTCGACATATTGGCTCCAATTCACCTGAATGTACGGCACCTCGGCTTCGACCAGCCGCCGGGCCACCAGGCAGCTTTGCCCGAACGACGTGTGGCCGTAACGCTCGCGCTGCCGCGGATCCTCGCGCGACAAGTCGAGGGCGGCCCGGGCTTCCGGCGAAGTCAGTAGTGCGTGGGCCCGGGCGCGGCTGTCCGTCCAGCGCCTGGCCGCCAGGCTATCGAGTGCCCGGCGCTTGTCGTCCAACTCAGCCGCCAGCGTTTCGCGGTCGGCCAGCCGCTGGGGCGACAGGCCGTCCAACAGCCGCAGCGCCGGCACTTCCACCTCGCCGTCCTCGCTGCAACTGATCAAAAACGGATCGTATCCCTTACCCCACACGCCGCCGCCGTAGCCGTCCATCGGCGCACGGCCGTCGGCCACCGGCCCGCGCGACATCGAAATGAACGGCGGCAACGCGCTCGACCCACGATGCCGGGCCACGATCGAGCCGAAATTGGGCGGATATTGCGTGGGCTGCGCCGCGGCGCCGCACAGCGCGATCGATCCGCCTACGAGGTGATCCGCGCTCAGATTGCGGTTTGTCCGGATCAACGAAAAGCGATCGCTCCGCTGGGCCAGCCGGGGAAGCAGCTCGCCAAAGCGAACGCCCGGCGTCCGCGTGGCGATGGTCGAGAACGGCCCCCGATAGCTCGCCGGGGCCTCGGGTTTCGGATCAAACGTGTCTAACTGGCTGGGACCGCCCCACAACCACACCAGCACGATGGACCGGGCAGGCCCCGTCTCGCTGCCCGACGCCTGACGGCCAAGTGCCAGGCCTCCCAGCGCAAGCGTGCCGGCCTGCAAGAACGAGCGGCGCGTCAGGCCGCCGCAGTCACGCGCCGAGAAGCTGCCGATTTCGAGCCGGTCCAGCGTCACGTCGCGCTTGTGCGATGGCGAATCCACAGTCCCAGGCTCCCGTCGAACGCCGAATCCAACCCTCCGCAGCTGATTTTAGACGGCCCGGCGACGTCGACGCAAACGAGCAAAGGCGACGGTTGCAGGCAAGCCCGGGATGGGGGGTTGCTAACTCGTCACGCCGTGCCCAAACGGGAGGATAGCGGCCGGTTCGTCGGTCGAGACGGGTGGCAGCGCCGTGCCGGCGGCGGCCGGTGTCGCGTCTTCCTGCGGCGCGGGAACGCTACGCCGCGCGATGGCGATGTGTCCCGAGGCACCTTCGTGCACGGCGACGCAATTGCGGCCTTCGTGCTTGGCCGTGTACATCGCCGTATCGACCCGCGCCAACAGGCTGGTGCCAAGTTCCGCCGGCAAGCTGGCCGCGACGCCGATGCTGATGGTCGTGGGCAGCTTGTCTTCGATGCGCTGCCGCAGTCGCTCCGCCAGTTTCGAGGCCACCGCGAGCGTCGTACGCGGCATGAGCACCACGAATTCCTCGCCGCCATATCGGGCTACCATGTCGCTGTCGCGGGCCGTGGCGTTCAGCAACTGCGTCAAGTCCTGCAACACGCGGTCGCCGCCCAGGTGTCCCTGTTCGTCATTAATCGCCTTGAAATGATCCAGGTCGAGCATGGCGACCGATAGCGGCGTGTCCTCCTGTTCGTGCGCGAGGAGCAACTCGGCGAGCGATTCGTCGAACGCGCGGCGATTGCTCACCCCCGTCAACGGATCGGTGCGCAGCTCCGCAAACGTGCTCAACTGGTTCATCTGCTGCAGCAGCTCGGCATACGCATTCGAGATTTCGGTGCTCAGCCGCAAGGCGGGCTTCAAGAGCTCGTCGGCCCGGTCGCACAGCTCGTGCCAGGACACGTCCGTGCCTTCTTCCCAGCGCTTCAGCCGCGTATGGAACTTGACGATGCTGGGGACGTGAAACGCCAGGTTCTTGCGAAGCCGGTAGGCGATCGCTTCGAGTTCCTGGGCCACGCCCAGCGCGGCAGAATCTCGTGGCGCGTGTCCGTCCGGCTGCGCGCTTCCGCGTCCGGTCGCCGCCGGCCCAATACGTAACCCAACGTGGCCACGACGGCGAACAGCATCGCGGCCGAAAACGACATGTTCCAGGTCTGCGCCATAATCATTGCGGTGGAAGCACCCCGGTGCGGCGGCAAGCGAACGATGCCCAAAGCGGCTACTGGAAGCATAGGTCATGGTCGTGTCCGATTTCCGGTGGATTCCGTAGAACCAGTCCGGGCTGCCGTAATTCGTGGCCAGCGGTGCGCGAATCGCCGAACGTGCGGGTGCCGGCGTAGGGATTATGCCGATCGCGCCAGACGCGTCGCTGGCAGGGTGCGGGGCTCGATGCGTTTCACACGTACCGGGCCGTGCGAGGCTAGAGCAGCCCGTACTTGCTGAGCGTTCCGCGCAGCCGCGCCTCGCTGGCATCGTCGAGCGGGGTCATCGGCATGCGCAATTGCCCGTTGTCGCGCCCCAACTGTCGCATCGCGGCTTTGATGGGAATGGGATTCGTGGCCAGCCCCAGCATGTCGCGGCACAGCGGAAACAGCTTGCGATGCCAGACCAGGGCCCCGGCCAGATCGCCCGCGTCGAACGCCTTGACCAGCGCGATCACGTCGCGCGGCACGATGTTTCCCACCACCGAAATCACGCCGCGGGCGCCGATCGCCAGCAGCGGCAACGTCAAGCTGTCGTCTCCCGAAAGGATCGTCAGGTTCGACAAGGCCATGATCTGCGACGCCTGGTCCATCGATCCGGTGGCTTCCTTGACCATCGTGATGCCGGCCAGCTCGCCCAGCCGGGCAATCGTTTCCGGCTCGATGTTCTTGCCCGTGCGAGCGGGGATGTTGTACACGCAGATCGGAATGCCGACCGCCTCGGCCAGCGCCTTGTAATGCTGGTAAAAGCCTTCCTGCGTGGGCTTGTTGTAATAGGGTGCCACGACCAGCGCCGCGTCGGCGCCGTGGCTTTCGGCAAAGCGGGTCAGCCGCATCGCTTCGGCGGTGTTGTTGGAGCCGGTGCCCGGCATGACCTTGATCCGGCCGGCCGCGAATTCGACGACCGAGGCGATCACGCGCTCGTGCTCGTCGTGGCTCAACGTGGGACTCTCACCGGTCGTCCCCACCGGGCAGAGGCACGTCGTGCCGGCTTCGATCTGAAATTCGACTTGCGTGCGCAGCACGTCGTAGTCGACCGCCCCGTCCCGAAACGGCGTCGTCATCGCCACGCTCAAGCCGGCGAACGCCTCGCCCTTGGTGCTCATTGATCGTGCCTCCTGTGCGAAATCCCGGCTGGGGTCAAAGTTGGAAAAGAGCCCGACGCGATCACGGGCCGCTAAACCGCCAGCGGCCGTCCATAGCGGCTCGGCGTGCTTCTCACGCGATCGAGGGTTTGCTCTCAATGTAGCAATCGAGCGACCCCCGCCGTAGCCCCCGCGGAGACGGAACGCCTCAGGAAACGAGCTGTTTCATTTCCCGCACGGCCTGCTCGAAGCCGACCATGATGGCCCGGGCCACGATGCTGTGGCCGATGTTCAACTCGACGATCCCCTCGAGCGCCGCGATCGGCTTCACGTTCCGATAGGTCAGCCCGTGGCCGGCGTGCAGGGCCATGCCCAGCGAGCCGCACCTGTCGGCCGGCCGTTGCCAGGCGGGCCAATTCGGCCGCCCGGGCAGCCTCGCCGACCGCCAGAGCATATTCGCCGGTATGCAGCTCGACGGCCTCGGCTTCCAGGGCGTGCGCCGCCTCGATTTGCCGCTCGTCGGGGTCGAGAAACAGGCTCACGCCGATCCCTGCGGCTCGCAGCCGGGCGATGGCGTCGGCCACGCGCTCGCTGCCGGTGAGCAGATCCAGGCCCCCCTCGGTGGTCACCTCTTCCCGTTTTTCGGGGACCAGCGTGGCCTGATCGGGGCGGCTGTCGCAGGCGATTTTGACGATCGCCGGTTCGGCGGCCAGCTCCAGGTTCAACTTCACCGTGACCGTTTCCCGCAGCACGCGCAGGTCGCGATCCTGAATGTGCCGCCGGTCTTCGCGCAGGTGCAGCGTAATGCCGTCGGCTCCGCCGAGCTGGGCCAAGGTGGCCGCCCAGACCGGATCAGGCTCGGTCGTGCGGCGGGCCTGCCGCACGGTGGCCACGTGATCGATGTTGACGCCCAATTCGGCCATGCCGGCTCCCTCTGCGCTACAATCGTTACCCCGCACCGACAGTTTACTCGACACGCTGGCGAAAAACCGCCCGCGCCTTTCTGCCCCCAGCAGGATTCGTCCACTGGCCCAGAGGTTCGCAGCGATCTCGCGACTTCAGAACAAATACACCTGCGCCAGCGAGAACAGAATCAGAATCCCGGTGACGTCGACGAACGTGGCCACGAACGGACTGGAAGCATAGGCCGGGTCGAACCCCAAGCGGCAGAAGGCCAAGGGGAGCATCGAACCGACCAGCGTTCCCCACAGACAAATGGCCGTCACGGCCTGCGAAATCACCAGGGCGAACATCAGCGGATCGGCCCCGCCCAGGCTTTCGGCGTTGGGCGTGACGTAGGCCCCCACGAAGCCCATGCTGCCCAGCGTCAGGCCCAGGGCCAGCCCGACGGCCAGCTCGTGACGGATCACGCGCCACCAATCGGCCAAGGTGATGTGCCCCAGGGCCATGGCCCTGGTGATGAGCGTCGCGGCCTGCGTGCCGGACATGCCTCCGGTGGCAATACACAGCGGCACGAATAGCGTCAGGGCCACGATCTGTTCGATCGAACGCACGAAACCCTTCATCACCAACAGCGTGAGCATCTCGGCCAGAAACAGCCACGAGAGCCAGACCGAACGCTTCCACCAGATCGAGTGCAGGCTGGTTTCCAGGTAGTTTTCGACCAGCGGCGCCATGGCCGCCATGCGGTAGACGTCCTCGCTGGCCTCCTCGCTCAACACGTCGATGACGTCATCGTGGGTGATGATGCCCAGCATGTGGTGTTCGTCGTCGACAACGGGGATGGCGTGCAGGTCGAAGCGGGCGACCTCCTGGGCCACCTTCTCCTGGTCGTCGTCGACGCGGACCGTGACCAGGTCTCGGTCCATCAGGTCGTCGATCTTCACGTTTGGCTTGCCCATCGCGGAGACGAGCTGGCGGGCGGAAACCAGTCCCCGCAAATGATCCGACTCGTCGACCACGTAGACGTAGTAAATCGTTTCCAGCTCTTCGGCCTGGCGGCCGATTTCTTCCAGCGCCTCGCGCACGGTGCGGCCTTCCGCGATCTTGGCAAAGGCCGTGGTCATCATGGCGCCGGCCGTTCCTTCGGCATACGACCGCAGCCGCAGGATGTCGCGGCGATCCATGGCCGGCACGAGCGGCAGCAGCTCTTCGACGACGCGCGGCTCGACCTCTTTGAGCACGTCCACGCGATCGTCGCTGGGCAGATCGGCGATCAGCCGCCCCATTTCGGCCCGGTCGCTCGATTCGATGATCTCGACCTGCTTATCGCGGTCGAAGTAGCCGAAGATCTCGGCCCGGGTCTCGGGCGCGCGCGTTCTCGAGCACGGCCCAGGCTTCCTGCGGCGTCAATCCTTCCATGAACTCCGCCGTGCGCGCGGCGTGCAGCGCCGTGCAGAACTCGCGCAGCTCGGCCGTGTCGTTTTCGGCCAGCATTTCGCGCAGTTCGGGCAGGTAAAGCGTATTGACCATGGAACGAGCGGTGGAAGTGCATCGAGCCGTATCGAACTGGTGAGTATCGTTTGCCCACCCCGGGGGTGTCAAAGCCAAACGCGCGGTCGAAGGCCGTTGCGCGGCGGCACCCTTCAAGCAACCGTAACACCCGATCCGTACGGGACACTTGGCGGCGTCAGGCCGTCGGCACGTGAGTGGTTTTGGCGAGGGCGAAAAGAAACGGTCCACCAGACCGTGTTGCGCGGCGAAGTTCAAATACACGCGGCTGCCCACGGCCTGATATCGCTTGACCAGGTCCCAAGCGTGGCCATTGTCACCCGACGCGCAGGGCTCGAGCTGGTTCAAGGGCGACAGGTTCCAATGGGCATTGAGATAGCCCCGCCAGCATTCCCCGGCCTCGCCCAGCCAGGTGTCGCCGGTCAGGTGCAATTCGGTCGGGATGGGTGGCCCGGCGCGGCGTCGTAATGGGCCGTAGCCGGCAACACGCCCACCAGCGGCCAGCGCTCTCCATCGGGCAGCTCGATTTCCTGGCACAGATAGGCCAATCCGCCGCACTCGGCGTAGATTCGCCGGCCGCTCGACACGTGGCTCTTGAGCGACAGCATCAGGCAATCGTTTTGCGACAGCTCGCGGGCAAATCGCTCGGGATGGCCACAGCCGACGTAAACGATGTCCGTGTGCGTTGGCAGCCGCTCGTCGCGCAACGGCGAAAAGTCGCAAATCGTGGCGCCCGCGCTTCGAGCAGATCGAGCGTGTCGGGAAAGTAGCCGCCGAACACTTCGTCGTAAGCGACGGCCACGCGCAGGTCCTTCTCAGCGCAATGACATGCGCCGCCGCAGGGCTGTTCGGCCAGCGCGAACGGTCGCCGCGCGGCCAGAGTCAGAATCGCTTCCAGCCGGGCGTAACGCGCAAATGCCTCGCCCAGCGCGTGACACAATTCCAAGGCCGGCTGTTGGCCGCAATCCACTTTCGCGATTTCCGCCCTGACCGCCTCGAGCGGTCCGAGCCAGCCGAGCACCGGTACCTTCCACAGCGACTCGAATTGCGTTTGCAGTTGGGCGAACTCGGCGGTGTCCCGGACCCGGTCCAAGAGCACGCCGTCGAGCACTTCGGGCCGCGGTGGCAATCGGCAGGCCCTCAGCAATCGCGCATCGACCACGGCCAGTCGCGGCAAGTCGAGCCACGCGCAAAGCGTGGTCAGCTCGGAGCCCGGCATTTGAGGCTCCTTGGCTTCGCCGAAGAAGTGTCCTTCGACGAGTGCCAGGTCGCTCGCTCGTGCTCCGCGGTAGAACAGGTCGCGGCACATCGACTCCGGCATCAGCCAGCTATCCAGATGTCGCGGCGGCGAGCCGGTGATGGCGGTCGCCCCGTCGCGCGGGCAGAAATAAGCGTGCGACAAGAAGCTTTGCACCCGCGTGCCGCAGCGGGCTGCCGCATCCATTAGCGCCCAAGCCATCACCGCCGGCTCTGCTTGCGGCTGCACTGTGCCAATCGCGATGCGCGGCAGTTCCACCATGGCGCTCTCGAACCCGGGCTTCTCGCGAAGCCACCGGACGATCTGCTGGGCGACGCGCCACCCCGGCATCAGCGGCGGGCATGCAAGGAAACGTCACCCCGAACTAAAAAATTCTTCGGTGTTTCGCGCCGCCAGTCAAGACACCACCCCCCGGTAGCTGCTGGGGACGAAGGGGCGGAATTGCCTGAATCTCGGAGCAAAAAAAGAAGGGGCGCCCGGCGGGCGCCCCTCTTTCAGCTAGGGAGACCAACTAGCTTTTACGACTTTTCTTCAGTCCTTGACCACGACGAAGGCGTTCTGACCGGGCCGGACCTGCACGTACAGCAGGACCTTCTTGTCCACGGACTGATCCTTCATCGCGGCTTCGAACGACGCGACGTCCTTGACGGCCGTCTGGTCGACTTTCAGAATCACCATGCCGGGCCGCAATCCCGCCTCGAAGCCGGGCTTGGCCGGATCGACATTCGTGATCACGACTCCCGAATCAAGCTTCATCTCTTTCGACTGTTCGGCTGTCAGGTCCTTGACCTCCACGCCCATGTCGTCCACGGCGTAGTGGTCCGGGTCGACCGGGGCCTGGCTCGGCGAGTGAAAGCGCCCGGCGGGCGTTTCTTCCAGCGGCAAGGCCGCCGGCGTCACGGACAGCGTCATCTGACTACCCTGACGCACCACTGTCACTTCCTGCTTCGAATCGAGCGGAACGCGCTCGACCAGCTCTTGCAGCTCGCGCGGGTCGTCGACCGCCTGGCCGGCAAAACCCGTGATCACGTCGCCCGCCTGGAAGCCGGCTTTCGAAGCCGGGCTGTTGGGCTGGACCTGCGTGACCAGCACTCCGTCTTCGTTGGTGCCCAGCTTTTCGGCCAAGTCTTCGCTCAGCGGGCTGATGCCCACGCCCAGCCAGGCCCGTTGCACTGTGCCCTTGTTGATCAGGTGCCCGGTGACCCACTTGGCCAGGTTCGACGGAATGGCGAAGCCAATGCCGTTGAAGCTGCCGCTGTTGGTGGCGATCGCCGTGTTGATGCCCACGATTTCACCCTGCAGGTTCACCAGCGGACCGCCCGAGTTACCCGGATTGATGGCGGCGTCGGTTTGCAGGAATTTGGCCCGGCGAATCGAGCTCAACTCACGTCCCCGCCCGCTGATGATGCCGGCGCTGACGGTCTGGTCCAGTTCAAAGGGGCTGCCAATCGCGATCACCCAGTCGCCGATCTTCAATTTATCGGAATCTCCCAGCCGGGCGGCCGGCAGCGAACCGGCACCGTGAATGCGAATCACGGCCAGATCGGTCTCCGGATCAGTCTTGATGTCGTCGGCTTTGAATTGGCGGCCGTCAGCCAGATGGACGGTCACTTCGTCAGCCCCTTCGACGACGTGGTTGTTCGTGAGCACGATGCCGGACGAGTCGATGATGACGCCCGACCCCATCCCCTCGCGGCGGGGCATTTGCGAATGAAACTGCCCGAGGCCTTGCCCGCCGAACTGCTTATCCTTGAAAAAATCCTCGAACGGCGTCCCTTTGAAGGGATTTTCCCCCGGCGGCACGGCCTGCGGATTGCGCTGGTTCGCCACCGGATGGGCGTTGGTCTTGCTGTGAATTGTCACGACGCTGGGAAGCGCAATCTCGGCCGCGTTGTGAAACGCCGCGGAGAGCTGCTCGGCGTGACGGAGCGTGGTGGGATTGACCTGCGGCTCGTTGCCGGTAGCGCCACTGCGCTCGATGGCGACCCCGAGCCCGACGGCCGAAATGAGGGCTAAGGCCGCCAAGAGACGATAGCCACGAAATTTACCCTTGGACATGGAGGTCCTCCTTGAAAAAGGACTGTCAGACCGAATTGTTGTTGTTAAATGCGAAACGCGAAAACGTTCCCTTTTGTCCCCTACGCAGGTGCGTGTCGGCAGGTTCGCCGGAGTTGATAGGCCAGCGCGGCGATTTTTACGAGTTTAGGTCGTCTGCCGGCGCTGGGAGTCCGGCATGCCGGCACGCTATAAAGCTTCGGGTGCGGCGGTCTTCGGATTGACAAAAGCCGGTATGTCGGCTAGGTTTACGTGCGGGACGGTACCACTTTTTGCCCTGTCGGGTAAAGGCTGATTTTGTCATGTCGCAGTCGGTCCACTCGTCGCTCAGCGAAGCCCAACTGGCCGAGCTCGAAAAGTGCGAAAGACGCGTCGGCTACGTCTTTCAGGACAAGAGTTTACTGAGCGCGGCACTGACGCATGCCTCGGGGGCCCAGCACCGCCTGGCCAGCAACGAACGGCTTGAGTTTCTCGGGGACGCCATTCTGGGGGCCGTCGTTTGCGAGCTGTTGTACGTTCAGTACCCCGACTATCTGGAGGGGGACCTCACCAAGATCAAGTCAGTCGTCGTGAGCCGGCAAACGTGCGCCAAGATTAGCGAAGCCTTGGGGTTACAGGAGTTCCTGGTCCTCGGAAAGGGAATGATCACGCACCCGGCCGTGCCCCCGTCCCTATTGGCCGACGTGTTTGAGTCGCTGGCTGCGGCCATCTACCTGGATGGCGGCGATGCGGCCGCCCGGGATTTCATCCAGCGTTACATGGGCCCGGAGATCGAGCTGGCCGCGGCCGGCGAGTTGGGTGGCAACTACAAGTCGCTGTTGCAGCAGTTGGCTCAGCGCGAAAACGGATCGACTCCCACCTATCTGTTGCTCGACGAAAAGGGCCCCGACCACAGCAAGTGCTTCAAAGTGTCGGCGCAAATCGGTCGCGCACAGTATCAACCTGCTTGGGGCCGCAATAAGAAGGAAGCTGAACAGCGGGCCGCGCGCAACGCGCTGTCCGAATTGAACGGCGAGCCCGTGCCGTTTCCTTCCGATTGAGGCGCCCTCTCGATTGGGTGGAGCGTTACAGCCCGCGATTCTTTCGCACGTCGCACAAGCCGTTCGCCCGCGGGCCGATTCTGTTAGCTTCTTTTGAAAAGCCGGTAGACACCCTCCAGGTTTTCCTATAATTGCCGGTGCCGCCCGCTCGGTTCGCGACACCGCGCGCCATCTACCAACTGCTCGCGGCGCAACAGGCAAACACTTCTCTCCAGCGCTGGCGAACAGGAGTACCCGTATGAAATCCTCGTCCGCGGTGAGCGGCCGCGCCGCGCGCCTCGCGCCAATTCTTGAGCGACGTGTTGAGCGGGCTGGCCGAATCACCCAAGCGGCTGCCCTGCAAATACTTCTACGACCAGCGCGGCTCCGAACTGTTCGATCGCATCTGCCAGTTGGACGAGTACTATCTCACGCGGGCCGAACTGGCCATCATGGAACAGTACGCCCCGGAGATGGGCCAACAGATCGGTCCCGGCGCGATGCTCGTCGAATACGGCAGCGGCAGCAGCGTCAAGACGCGCTACTTGCTTGACGCGCTGCCCGACCCGGTGGCATACGTGCCGATCGACATCTCGGGCGAGCACCTGTGGCGAACCGCCGCCGAACTGGCCGCCGATTATCCGCGGATCGAGATCCTGCCCCTCTGCGCCGACTTCACCGCCGACGTCGATCTGCCGCTTTCGTCGCACGCCTCGACGCATGCCGCCGTTTACTTTCCGGGTTCGACGATCGGCAACTTCCTGCCCCCGCGGGCCACCGAACTATTGCGGCGGATCACCGCGCTTTGCGGGGCCGGCGGTGGACTGTTGATCGGCATCGATCTGAAGAAGGACACCGCCACGATCGAGGCCGCCTACAACGACCGCTTGGGCGTCACCGCCGAATTCAACCGGAACCTGCTCCGCCGCGTCAACCGCGAACTCGATGCCGACTTCGACCTCGGCCAGTTCGAGCATCGGGCCCGATACAATCCCGGGCCCGGCCGCGTGGAGATCTCTTTGGTGAGCCGCCGCGAGCAGGTCGTCACGATCGGCGATCGGCGGTTCGAGTTTACTGCCGGCGAGCCGATCTGGACGGAGTATTCTCACAAGTACACGGTCGACGAATTCGCCGCCATGGCCGCGCCGGCCGGGCTCACCTTGCGGCGGCAATGGACCGACAAGCGGCGAAACTTCGCCGTGCTGCACCTGGCCATCGTCGATTGACGCCGCTGGGCCGACCGGCTCCACGGGGACGCGACGAACCGCTACTCGACGATCTCGACCCCCTTCCAGAACGCGATGTGGCCGGCAATCTCGCGGGCCGCTTCCAGGGGTTCCCGATAGTACCAGGCCGCCGCGGCATTCGTCCGCCCGCCGACGCCATCGTACTAGGTCGTCGCCTCGACCACGACCGTGTTTCTGCTGTCGGCAATCACGGTCCCGTTCCAAATCGCCTTGACCATGGGCCAGAATCCTCCGCGGGTTGAACGTACGTGTTATTCTTGCGCCGCGGGCCGCCGCTTCAAGCCGCGCGGCACGACGAGCCACTCGACGAGATCGATCAAAAGTTGCAACAACAGTGCCAACAGCGCCGCGGGAATCGCCCCCGAGAGGATCAGCGGCACGTCGTTCAGCCGGATGCCGCGCAGAATGGGCTGCCCCAGACCGCCGGCCCCGATGATTGCGCCCAGCGTGGCGAAACCCACGTTCTGAATCCCGGCCGTGCGAATGCCTGCCAGCATCGTGGGCAGGGCGATGGGCAGCTCGATCTCCGCCAGCCGTGCCGCGGGCCCCAGGCCCAGCACGGTGGCTGACTCGATCGTGCCGCGAGGGATGCCGTCGATGCCGGTGAATGTATTGCGCACGATGGGCAGCAGGCAGTAACAGAACAACGCGATCACGGCGGTCACCGAACCTTCGCCGATGCTTTGGTAGCCCAGCGCCGCCACGATCGGCAACAACAGGACCAACAGCGCCAGCGAGGGAATCGTCTGCAACAAACCCACGCCGGCCATCACGACGCCGCCCGAGCGCGGCCAGCGCTGGCAAAAGACTCCCAAGGCCACGCCTACGACGATCGCCGGCAGCAGCGACCGCCGCACCAGGTCCAAATGTTCGCGCACGTGGCGCATGATCATTTGCGCCCGCGACGCGGCCGGCACGTCGACGTCGAGCCCCACCTCCTCGTTGAGAAAATTGGCCGCGGCCTGCGATTCGGTCAAGCGGCCTGCTTCGACCTCGTCGTTGAGCTTTTGCATCGTGGCTTCGGTAATCGTGCCTTCCAGCCGCTTGATCGCCGCCAGCAAGACCCCGTAGCGCTCGGCCGACGGCAAGCGGTACAGCCACACGGCCTCGTAGCGGGGAAAGAACGACAGATCGTCTTCCAGCACGAACAGGTTGTGGCGGCGAACCATCGCGTCGGTCGAATAGACGTCCACGACGTCGATGTCGCCCGCCAGCAACTGGCGGTAGGCCACGTCGTGGTCCACGCCGGCGATTTGCCGGTGCGGCAAGTCGTATTTCTGCTTGAGTGCCGGCCAGCCGTCGCCCCGATCGAGAAACTCGTGTGACAGGGCCAATCGCAACTCCGGCAGTCGCTTCAAGTCCGAGATCTTCGAAACGTTCAGCTCCGCGGCGCGCTTCCGCGTCAGCGCCAGAGCGTAAGTGTCGCTGAAACCGAGCGACTCCGACATCCCCACGCCGCGCTTGCGCAACACTGCGCGCAGGGCTTGCAGGTCGGGCACGTCCTGGCCGGCAAAGATTTCTTCGGTCAGCGTGCCGGTATACTCGGGGTAGGCGTCGATCTCGCCGGCCACTAGGGCGTCGAACACGATCCGCGTGCCGCCGAACTCGCGATAGTGCACCGCTTCCAGCCCGTCGTCTTCGAGCAATTCGCGCAAGACTTCGCCCAGAATGACCGACTCGGTGAATTTCTTCGATCCGATGCGCAACTCGACGGCGCGGCGGGGAAGGGGGGCCAGGCCGGCCACCAGCAACACCAGCCCCAGCCCGATCAGCTTGACGACCGCGCGCTGCTTCACGACGCCACCACCTGAGAGTTGACGAACTCGCGGACGAATTCGCTGGCCGGGTTGTCGATGATCTGGGAAAACGGCCCTTGCTGCACGATCCGCCCGGACGTGCATCATGCACACCCGGTCGGCAAACCAGCCGGCCTCGACCAGGTCGTGCGTCACCAGTAGCACGGTTGCCCCGGTCCGTGCGAAGATCTGCTTCAAGTCGCGCTGCAACCCGGCGCGGATCAGCGGATCGAGGGCCCCCAGCGGCTCGTCCAACAGCAAAATGCTGGGACGGATGAACAACGCCCGCATCAGGCTCAGCCGCTGCCGCTGACCGCCGGACAGCTCATTCGGGTAGCGGCGCAAACCGGCGGTGGGAAACTGGGTCAGCTCGGCCAATTCGGCCAGTCGCTCGTCGATCCGCTGGCGAGTCCAGCCTTCGTGCCGGGCCACGAGCGTGACGTTTTGCAGCCCGGTCAAATGGGGAAACAGCCCCCCTTCCTGAATGACGTAGCCGAGTTTCCGCCGCACGTCCCGCACGGTCTTATGGTCCAACGGCGTCGCGTCCACGACGATTTCGCCGCTCGTGGGGGTCACCAATCCGGCCACCATCCGCAGGATGGTCGTCTTGCCGCAGCCGCTGGGCCCCAGCAGCACGACGACTTCGCCGGCTCCGACGTTCAAATCCAGCGGATGGACGACCGTCGTATGGTTGAAGTCCTTGCTGACGCCTCGAAATTCCAGCATGCTTTGCTTTCCCTGGACGAATGGTCGACGGCGGCGCTGGCTGCATGGGTTCCAGCATGCGCGACATGGCAACAGGGGTCAACAACCGTCGCACGCTCGCCAGATGCTCGTCGCCTTGCAACTGTTGGCACTAGGAACTCGCATGTCGCGTGCCCGGCCAGACGCGCGACGGCGCCGCCGTCGCGCCAGCCGAATGCCGCTGAACTGCCAGCGGGCATCGGGGGGAAAGAAATTGCGGTAAGTGTCGCGGATGTGCGCGCGGGGCGTCGCGCACGAACCGCCGCGCAGTACGTACTGATTGCACATGAACTTGCCGTTGTACTCGCCCAGTGCGCCGGCCGGCGCGCGATAACCGGGGTAGGGCGTATAGGGGCTTTGCGTCCATTGCCATAACTTCGCCGAACAATTGGGCGATTCCCGTCGGCGTCGCCGCCGGCCGAGGCAGGGTGATAGGCTTCGCTTTCGACGAAACTCCCCTCGATCTCTTGTCCCGCGGCGGCCACCTCCCACTCGGCTTCCGTTGGCAGGCGGGCTCCCGCCCAGCGGGCGAACGCGTCGGCCTCGAAATAGCTGACGTGGCACACCGGTTCGCGCGGCACCAGCGGACGCAACCCACCCAGCGTGAACTCGAACCACCGGCCGTCCCGCTCGATCCAATACAACGGCGCTCGCCCGCCCTGTTCGCGAACCGTGGACCAACCGAGCGACAGCCAGAGGTCGGCCCGCGCGTAGCCGCCGTCGGCCATGAATTGGAGATACTCGGCGGCCGTGATCAGCCGATCCTGCAACTCGAACGGCCGCAAGAATTGCCGGTGCCGCGGCCGCTCGTTGTCGTAGCAAAACGACTCGCCCTCGTGCCCGATGTCCACGATTCCCCCCTCGAACGTCCGCCACCGGGCCGAACGTTCGACCGCCGCCTGCGCCCCACCGGAAACAGCCCGATACACGGGCCACAACGGATTACACGACAGCATGTGCTTCAAATCCGTCAGGATCAGTTCCTGGTGCTGCTGTTCGTGCTGGAGCCCCAACTCCACCACCGCGGCCAGCTCCGCGTCGTCCACCTGGTCGAGCAATCGCGCCATTCGCTCGTCGACCAGGCGTCGGTATTCGAACACCTCGGCCACCGTCGGCCGCGTAAGCAGTCCGCGCTGAGCCCGGGGAAACTGCTCACTCACGCTGTTGTAATAGGAGTTGAACAACACCTGGTAGTCGTCGTTCACGGGCCGGTAGTCCCGCTCCCAGCGAGCCAGCGCGAACGTCTCGAAAAACCAGGTTGTATGCGCCAGATGCCACCGTGTGGGGCTGGCGTCGGGCATCGACTGGACGACAAAATCTTCGACGGCCAACGGTTCGCACAAGGCCTCGCTCCAGCGGCGCACGCTGCGGTAGCGGCGCGTCAGGTCGTCGGCCGTTGTTTTGGGCGAGATGGGTTGCGTGGACATGGACGCATTGTAGCCTAGCCTGCCGATTTTGCGACGATCACGCGCGGAGTTTGACGGGGCTACGCGGCTTTCGCCGCCCGTTCTCGGTGAGCCGCGTTGCTGCGAACCGGCGCACCGGGCCGCTAGTCGCCCAGCCAACTGCTTTCCAGCGGTTCGTCGCCGTTGCGACTGGCCAGCGAGAAATAAACCCGCGACGGCGTGTCGTCCGTCAGAAAGTGGACGGACCCGTCGCACATCAGGACGTGCGCACCGCCGGGGTGGTCGGAAAAGATTTCCTCCTCGGCCCAGTTGATTTCCGGCGGTGGATTGATGGCCGAGACGTAGGGGGGAATGCTGTTGTCGAGTTTTATGCGGCCGGTGTTGCTGCTGCTGGCCCAGGCGCCGTCAAGGTCGCTGTAGATTTCGCCCCCGGAAAGATCGCCGTTGGAGTCTTCGACGCCGCGGCCGCTGCATTCGGCCACGATCAGCGTGTAGCTCAGGCCATCGGTGACCTGCTGGGCGCGGATCGTCTTGGCGGAGCACTCCGGCGCGCTGCCCAGGCAGGGACCGCCGCTGTCGAGTCGCAGCAACATGCCTCGATTGTCGCCATACTTCGCATGCAGGGCGGGATTCAAGGGGTTCGCCTGGTAGGGATGCATCGCGGAACTGGCCGGACCCGAGCAACCAATGTAATCGATTGCCCCCATCCCTTCGCCGCTGCCGGCCAGGTAGGTTCCGTCGCCGTTCATGTCGCCCAGGCGGCCTTCGTCGCGGACGCGCTGATGGCGGCCCATGCTGGGACACAAGTAGACCGGGATGATCTGGTTGACCGGCCCGGTCAGGTCCGGCCGCCAGTTGGGCGGCTGCCGCATGTCGGTCTTCAAATCCATCTGATCAAAGATGGCCTGCTCTTCGATGTACGGTAAAAACCAAGCGCTCCAGGCCAGGCCTCCGCTCGCCACGGCGCCGGCCGGTTTCCACTCGCCGGGTGGAAAGTGCTTCTTGGCGTTCTCGAAGTTCAAGATACCGATGCCGATCTGACGCAGGTTGTTGCTGCACGACGATCGGCGCACTCTCCCGGGCGGCTTGAATCGCCGGCAGCAAAAGCGCCACCAGCACGCCGATGATGCCGATCACCACCAACAACTCCACCAACGTGAAGCCCTGGCGCCGGACCGGCGGAAAAGGACCAGGGAGAGCATCCAAGCGCATAAACAATCGATTCCTGCGGGAGTCGGACGGTGAGATGTCGGCGCTGGCCATCAATCGAGGGCAGATCAAGCTGGTTCCTGGTTGCACGGCGAAATGGGTTCTTGCCACAATCACCGCACGATCGGCCGGGCTCCCACCGCTTCGCACAGCGCCACGAACTGCGCCGAGCGAAGCAAACACGCTTTCTAAGCGCGACCTGTTAGCAAACGATGAGCACCGCGTTTGGATCGGGTTCGCTCTTTGTGAGTCGTCTGGTAATGACTGCCCCACAGCGCCTTTGCGCATACCTCGCAGTCGGAAACCTTGTCGCACTTCTTGGAGCTTGCCGTGCACTTCGGCCATCGCCAGTTTTGCCAAACGCCAGCGACATGCGTCTAAACCAAGATGCAAAGATCGGCGGCCGGTCGAGCGCGGGCCGACCGGCCGCCGAGCAACAGGCTGTCGATCGTTCGCTTAGCCGAGATCGAAGTCGTCGAGCAGTGAATCCAGTAACGAGTCATCGAGCCCCAGGGCATCCGCAAACCGATCAGCCGCCTTCAGCACGGCTTGTGCTCGCGGCATGCCCGAATCGGCCAATTGAGTGAACCACCGAGCGATCGGTCCTTCGTTCAAATCGATGCTCTCCAGGCGGCTCTGCACCCAGGTGACGGCCTGGCCAGGTGTCGCGGCCGCTGGGGGTGCAGCCAGACTTATAGCGACCGCCGACGTGCCGGCGTCCGACGGCGCGTCGACCGCTGAGGGTGCCGCGGCCGGCAGGGCTCCGGGCGCGGGGATATCGATCCGCGGCAGAAAGCCGGTGTTGAGCCGGGCAATAATCTGGTCATTGGCGTTGACCAGTTGGTTGCGGTCGAAATCCAACGAGTTGGTAATGGGCAAGTTGAAGGCCGGGGTTCAGGCGGGCGGCGATCTCGTCGCCAGCATTCGTTGTAAAGGCCAACGCGGCGGGCGAATCGACCAATTGGTCACCCATCCGGTTGCCGAAATAGAACACGTCGCTGGCGGCTAGTTGCGTGTTCGTGTTGAACCCTCCGGCCGCGTCGTTCCCCTCGAACGTCACCTGCAGCCACGTGTTTTTGATGAGCATAGTCGGGCCAAACCAGCTCGATGCGATCGGAGCCCCCCTCGCCGGCTTCCGAGCGAACGATGACCGACGCAGGACTCGGGGCGGTGACCCAGGTTTCAGGAGTATTCGTGGACCCCATTTTGAAAGTGAAATCACTGGCCGAGATGGCGCTGGTGAGGTCGCTGACATCGATCATGATGCCGTTGATGCCCGACGCATAGCTTGTGGCGTTAGTCGGCACCGCAATGCCGTCGCCGGCGAAATACGGCGACTTGTCCGTGGCAATCGCCGCGTCGTCGCGCGGCATTGGCGGTCGCGTCGTTCACCGTCAAACTTCGAGTCGTTATAGAAGATCTGCCGGTTGATTATCGTCGGCGCGACGCTGTTCGGATAGTTCGACGCCCCCAACGTATTCGTCAGGTTCGTGCCGTAGGGAATATTCTGGTTCGTCTCCATGGGCCCGGAACCTTGCGGGTCGCCGGTCGACTGCCGGAAGTCGCCGTGGCCGGTGTAGCCCGACATCGGATTGTCGGTCAGATTGGAGACGTCCCAATCGGCCTCGGTGCTGCCGGTCGAGTCGCCATAACGGGCGACGTACTCGATTTCGTATCCCACGTTGTAGTAGTTGGGGGTCGGGATTCCGTTGGGCCCGTCGCCGAAGTTGATCTTTCCATAGAGCTTGCCATATTGGGGCTCGTCGGCCTCGCTGTGGATGCCGATCGAGTCGAGAATGTCCCAGTTGATTTCGCCGCTGGCCACGTCGAGCATGCCGTCACCGTCGGCGTCGAGATCGAGCGGCGCGAAGTCATCGACGTAAGGATCGCTGGTCGAATCGCCGTTGTTGCGAATCAACATGGCCGTGAAGCCGCTGTTTTCGATCACGCCGGTGTACGTCAATTCGGTCGTGCCGGGGGCCACCGTGTAAGGATTGCCGGCCTGTCGCAGGATGAGATAGCCATTGGACCCCAGCGTGAGACCGGTGAAGTCGAACACGCGCTCGACTTCGCCCGAATGGCCGTTGTTGAAGATGTTGTCTTCGTTCTCCAGGAAGATCAGGAACACTCCGTCCAAAGGCTCGTTGGGTGTGCCGCGCAGCTCGATGTATTCGCTGTTCACGTCGAGCCCGCCCGGCGGATCAAAATAGATCTCGTTGATGAAGATGTCCGTAGCCGGACCGAGATTCGGCGCGCCTAGCGTGTTGGTCAGGTTCGTCCCGTAGGGAATGTTTTTGTTCGTCTCCTGGGGACCGGAGCCTTGCGGGTCGCCGGTCGACTGCCGGAAATCGCCGTGGCCCGTATAGCCCGACATGACGCTGTCGGTCAGGTTCGAGACGTCCCAATCGGCTTCCGTTTGACCGGTGGAATTGCCCCAGCGGGCGGCGTACTCGATTTCATACCCCACGTTCACGTAGGTGGCGCCGGGCTCGAGATTGGTGGTGGGCTCGGGCCCGAAGTTGATCGGGGCGTAGAGCCGACCGTACTGGGCTTCACCAGCCTCGCTGAAGATGCCGATCGAGTCGAGAACCGTCCAGCCGGCGTGACCGTTGGGCACGTCCAGGCCATCGTTGCCGGCGTCGACATCCATATCGAGCACCGGCGTGTTGGCCGGCGCGCCGTCGGTTTGGATCAGCATGGCCGTGAAGCCGCTGTTTTCCAGCACGCCGGTATAGGTCAGGTCGGTGGTGCCGGGGGCAACGCTGTAGGGGCTGCCCGCCTGACGCAACGTCAAGAACCCGTTGGAGCCCATCGATTCGTTGCCGAGGTCGAAGATCCGTTCCACGTCGCCCGGATTGCCGGTGTTCAGCACGTTGTTCTCATTCTCGATGATCAGCAGGTAGGTGTTTTCGAGCGACATGCCGGGCGTTCCGCGCAGCTCGATGTACTCGCTGTTCACGTCGAGCCCGCCGGGTGGGTCGAGGTAGATCTCATTGATATATGCGGCGTCCAGCATCTTACGCTCTTCCAGCGGCTCCAGACGGAGGCTCGCTGGCTGGTGACGCGAGACAGGACGCGCCGCGAGGCGGCCGTAGCCGCCGGAATGCGTGCGAAACATGAATGGCTCCTGGCTGTGAAAGGTTGGCAACGTTCGAGAGACTTCTAAGGCGCGCCGCACGAAGCGCAAGCTGTGCGACCGACAAGGCGACTCCATTCGAATCAGCTTCCGAGAGAGTTGCGTCGCACGCATTGAAGCCGGCGAGCGAACGAAGTCAACAGCTTCATAGGAATCTAGGCATTTGCTCACACAACCGTAGGAGATCCCAAACGGTTCACAAACAATTGTCAGCGGCGATGGTTGAAGCAACCGTTCGATGACCGCGTCATCTCGCACAATCGGAATCAATCTTTTACGAGTTCCACACCACTTGCTCATTCGATCTTCATGGCGCGGCGATAGCTTTGACGGCCAACAACACAGTCAGCATTTTTTCGACCGCGACAGTTTCACGACGTCCAGACAAGGAGATTGACCCAATGATGTTGAAAAGCGCCGCAGCCCTGGCTGCCCTCTTGGTGCTGGTGACGGGTGCCACGGCTAATGCTCAAATGCGAATCACCGAGTGGATGTACGGATCCAGCCTCGGCGGAGACGAATGGATCGAATTCACCAATATCGGCGCGACCCCGGTCGATATGACCAACTGGAGCTTCGACGACGACAGCGAACTCGCCGGCAGCTTCCTACTCAACGGTCTAGGCACCATCGCCCCCGGCGAGTCCGCGATCATTACCGAAGGGGACGCCACGACTTTTCGATCTGACTGGGGACTGTCCGCATCGGTCCCCGTGCTGGGCGGCTATACGAACAATCTCGGCCGCAACGACGAGATCAATCTTTTCAACAACCTGACTCTCGTCGATCGCCTGACGTACGGCGACCAGAACTTCTCCGGATCGGTGCGCCGCAAGACGTATCCGGCAATCCTCTGACGCCCGCCGCGCTGGGCGCCAACGACGTCTACCAATGGACGGCGGCCTACCTCGGCGACCCGTGGGGTTCCTACGCCTCTTCCTACGGGGCCGTAGGGAATCCCGGCACGTATGTCGTTCCCGAGCCCTCCACGGTAGTGCTGCTCGTTTTGGGCAGCGTCGCTTTGTTCGGCCGCCGGTTGCACGATTCCCGTCGAGTTCGCCGCGCTTCGTAATCGCTTTCTGCCGCGACGCAACCGAAAGTGGCTCTCCGAAGGGACTACGAAGAATGAGGGAACTCAATGGGAGCCGCCGTCGGACGTTCGGCCTGTGCCGTGTTCGCAGACGTCCAATGATCCATCGCTTCGGCGCTGAGCAGCCTCCATCGTGGCGGCGAACTCGCTGGAGCCAACAAAGGAGACATCATGTATCGTAGGAGTTTATGGGCCCTGGCCGCCCTGCTGAGCTTCCCGCTGGCAGCATCGGCTGCCGCCGATGATCATCGCCGGCACGCACGTCCTTCAGCCAAACATGGCTGGCCAGGCGATTCAGATCTTGGCCGCCGGCGATACCCCCGATTCGTTCCTGGGAGCCGACCTGTACCTGGTCGTAGCCGACGGGCTGAGCGGCCCGGTGATCACGTCGGTCGACCTCGTGGGCCCTGGCACGATCTTCAACGGGAACAGCAACCCTCAGACCGATTTCGGACCCCCGTACGTCGCTCCCGGTCGCCAGATCGTCGCCATTACCACGACTCTCAGCGGCACGGTGGGACCGAATGGCGTGCTGGCCAATCTCATCGTGGACACCACCGGCATTGCTCCCGGCGACTACGCGCTTTCGCTGTATTCGCCCACCTTCGGTGCTTCGGACCTGCCGCCGTTCGTGGGGGGCAATCCGACGATTCTCGTCGACGGCGTCTTGCAGGTCGTGCCGGAGCCGTCGTCGGTCGTGATGGCGTTGTGCGCGGCAGCCGGAATGACCATCGTCTTGATTCGCCGCCGCCGCTCCGCCAGATGAACCGTTTCCGCCGCTAGCTGCCACGTCTCGAACCGCACGCGGACGCTACCTCCGCGTGCGGTTTCTCGTGCGCGGTACGTTGACGCGAGAAACCCGCTTGTCCGCCGTACCGTTCCCAAAGGATAATGCGGACGGTTGGTCTGAAGGCCGCCGGGTCCTGCTATTTCGTTTGTGGAGATGCCGCCGGAATGCGAGTGGATCACTCGAGCGACGTCGCGGCGCTTGCCGATCGCGACTATCATCGCGCTCGCGCGACGCTGGGACGCGCGTTTCACGAATACAACCTGATGGTCTATGCGGCGGCCGATTCCGGCCGGCGGTTGCGCGGGGCGACGTCCGTTTACGGGGCCATCCTGAGCGATTGCTTCCGACGGGGCGAAGTTCATGCCCCTGACGATTGCGCCGGTGTGGCCTGCTGGCTGCCACCCGGGGTTGACGTGCCAGGATTGTGGCTGCAGATTCGCTCGGGCATGCTCGCGATTCCATTCCGTTTCGGCCGCGTGGGGTTTGCCAGGCTCGTCGACTACGACAACGTGGCCCGGCGGCTGCATCATCAGCATGCCCCCATGCCCCATTGGTATCTGGCCGCGATTGGCGTGCTTCCCGAGCGGCAAGGCCAGGGGATCGGCAGCGCCTGTTGCGACCCCTCTTGGCACGCGCCGACGCCGCGGGCGCGCCCTGTTATCTGGACACGCACCAGCCGCAAAACGTGCGGCTGTACGAGCACCACGGATTTCAGATCGCCGAGCGCGTCGACTTGCCGAATCATCCGATTCCTATCTGGTCGATGCTCCGCCAACCGCGGCGGTAAGTGGCGATTGGTGCCAAGAATCGCCGTGCGGCGGCGAATAGACTTCCAGCCAGAATTGCACCGCGCGTAGGAAGCGTCGGGTGCCACTGCTGGCTTGTCCAGCAGTGTCTCACGCGGTCGATCTTCTCTTCCAATCGTCTTCGTGCGGGGGGTAAAATCGAGCGACACGACGCGTCCGGGCAACCCGAGAACCATGCGAGTCTCGAGCCTTGCAATTCCTGATTTTCTTCCTGTTTCTCGGCATCATTCTCATCGGCGCGATTCTGGCGCATTTTCAGTCCGCCAAGCGCCGCAAGGAGCTGGCCGCGCTGGCCGGGCGGCTCGGTTTGACGTTCGACCCGTCGAAGGACTACGGCCTGGAGGGGCGCTTCAGCAATTTTCACTGCCTGCGGCAGGGGTCGAACCGCTATGCTTACAACGTCCTCAGCGGCCGTTTCGACAAACGTCCCATCTGCGGCTTCGACTACCACTACGAAACGCATTCGACCGACTCCAAGGGAAAACGCACGACGCATCATCATCACTTTTCGGCGGTGATGCTGGAAACCGGGTTGCCGCTACGGCCCCTGGTCATTCGTCCCGAGGGCTTTTTCGATCGCATCGGCGAGTTCTTCGGCCTGGACGACATCGATTTTGAAAGCACCGATTTCAGCCGCCAGTTTCACGTCACCAGCCCCGACCGCCGCTGGGCGTTTGACGTGATCCAGCAATCGACGATGGAGTTTCTCTTGGCCGCGCCGCGACTTCACGATCGAGCTGGACGGGTCGACCGTCGTGGCCTACCGTTCGAATTGTTTTCGACCGGCCGACTTCGAAGCCGCCCTGCAGGTGACCGCCGGCATCATCGATCGCTTGCCGAACTATCTCTTGCGAGAATGGAAAGGAGCTGTTTGATGGGACCCGTCATTGTGCTGCTGATCGTGCTGGGTTTCGTGGCCCTCGTGCTGGCAGGTTGGGTGGCCGGCCTCTACAACGGCCTGGTGCGCGTCAAAAACACCGTCAACGAGTCGTGGGCCGACATCGACACCGAGCTTCGCCGCCGCTACGACCTGATTCCCAACCTGATCGAAACCGTCAAGGGATACGCCGCGCACGAAAAAGAAGTCTTCGAGCGCGTCGTTCAGGCCCGTAACGTCGCCGCGGCCAACCACGGTTCTCCGGCCTCGCAGGCCCAGGACGAAAACGCGCTGGTGGGCGGCTTGCGGCAGTTGTTCGCCCTGGCCGAAAGCTACCCGGAGCTGAAAGCCAACCAGAATTTCCTCCAGTTGCAAGGCGAGCTGGCCAACACCGAAGACCGGCTGCAGCGCGCCCGCCGGTTCTACAATGCCAACGTCCGCGACCTGAACAACCGTCTGGAGGTGTTCCCCTCGAACCTGGTGGCCCAGATGTTCGCCTTCCGGCCGGCCGAATACTTCGAGATCGAAGACGAAGCCGTGCGCAAGGCGCCGGCCGTCAAGTTCTGATTCGCCCGGGCGGTTTGGTGATAGCTGTCGCCCGCCGGCGCTGCTGCCGCGGCAAATCCCGTCGGTAATCTTTGCGCGTCTTGCCCGAGGGGTAGATTTTTGGCGTCCCCTCCAGCCGGGGTCCGGCGATTTCTGATCTAGACTTGTGATGGCCCCACGCGGTATCGCTCCCAAGGCGGCCTCTCACCACGCGGAGTTTTGCCACGATGCGACACCCCCTTCGAAAATTTCTTCTCCTGGCCACGATGCTACTGCTGGCGACCGTCCCCGCGACGTCGTCGGGCGGCGACCTGCCGCGGGAAATAACGAGCGCCTATCGCCCCGCCGTCGAACGGCTGAATCAAGCCTATACGTCCGTGTCGATCGAAGGCACTACGTCGATGGTGCAGCCCCGGCAGGACAAGTCGCTCGAGCAGCGGTTCGTGATGCGCGCCGACGGTACGCTGCGGCGTCTGGACCTCGAGGCGACTGCTCAGAGCGGCATGGGGGTCTCCGTCGGCAGCAAGGAGATGCGGATGGCCACTCCCTACGGATCGCTGGTGTCCGTTACCGCGCCCGGTTCCGAATCCTTCGACGACGCCCGCCAGACGAGCTACGCCGACACGGTGTCGAAGATCGACAATGGCTGCCTGATGAACTATCCTTACGCACTCGACTCGACCGGCAACATCCTCGACATGCTGCTCAGCCCCGCGGTCAAGGTCACCGGCGTCCGCCGCTTCACGTCCGACGGCGAGACGCTGATCGAAATCAAGTACCAGCAGCAGGGCAGGTTCGCCGAGCGAACCGGCGTGTGGAATTCGTCGCTCGTGCTTTCCCCGTCCGAAAGCTGGGCCCTGCGCGGGTTCACTCGCACGACGGGCGAAGGCGCGAATCGAATCACGCAGCGGGCGAAAATCACCTATTCCGGCATGGAAGACGGCGTCCCGCTCATTCAATCCATCGAAACCGAAACCGTCGAAAATGGCCGCGCCATGCGCCGCGAAGCCATCCAGGTCGCCAAAATCAAGTTCGGCCCACCGGACAACTACTTCTTCACCTCCTTCGCCTATTAGCCAGCCCGTAGTCCAACCGCTAGCGGTTTAGCGGGCCCAGCGACTGTGGAGCGCCGACGACTCATCCTTCGTTCGCGCCCGCCAGCGCCAGCGCCCGGTCGATCCGCACCAGGCACGCCTCCCGCCAGCAATACGTGGCCATTGTTTATGTACACCTTTGGTTCCGGACTACGTATTCCTTGCAATCACTTTATCTACCTCATAGAACAGAATGATTAGAATAATAGTAGACATACCCCGATCAGTTTCTCCTCCAAGCTCCCCAAGCTTTCCAAATTCTTTGTAAAGTTGAGAGCAACTTCGGCTATATTCTAATTTAAAGAACAATTTATAATGAATTATAAGTTACAATATGAGTTAACAATTGTTTCAACCAATGACTCAATCTGCTTTCCTTGGGCTTTCTCCAAAGCTATCTTTAATTCAGTGTGAATGGTTGATATTTGTTTTAAAATATGTTTATATTGCTGAGAAAATTTATATTACTCTCTGATCATATGCACTATTAATATGAATAATCGCGAAAATGCTTACATTTATCTCTTTCTTTATTGCGAATGTTAACGTTTGAATAGGTTAGGATGTTATTTATCTGTTGATCTATAGTTATCAAAATCTTTCCTATTTAAATATTACCGTATAGTTTATTGTTGTTTTTTGTTTGTTGTTGATCAAGAGTAATAAGTGAAAGGACGTTTAGCTATTAATATAGAAAAGTTGGCTAAAAAGAAAAAGCCATCTCAGGGAAAATAAAGCAAAGAAAAATAATTAGAAAAGTAACATCGGCTTGCTAGGGAGGAAAAAAAATAATACTCGAATTATTTAAAACCTATTTGTTATTAATCAAATTAATTTATATTAATCATTTCAATCCTCCAAAATCGAATATGTAAAATGCATGCATTATAAATTAATAAGTGCCAGAAGTAATTGCAATCTTCCAAAATGTCATTTAATGTTCTTTATTATCAGCCTCCTCACTCAAAGAAAACTTACTTCTTAATACCAAGGACCTATTTCTCGAACAGAAATTAAATCTTTAAAGAACATGTTGGGGAAAGGAATAAAATTTTACTAAGCGTAATGATGAATTCTTTTAAAATGCTTTTTTTCTTTCTTTCTTTCTGTAATCTGTGAAACATCGCTGCCGCGTCAGGAAAATGAAACATCGTTTTGAATAATTTTTTGTGGGCTACGGTAATGTAATCTCCACGCCAAATTCTTATGGAAAAAGTTTAATTATGGATTTAAAAGGACTCAAAAATAAAATGTAATGTAGAGAACTACTTACCTTACTGTTAGTTTTCTAAGGTTGAACAATGCTATTGTTTTTACAGATCGGAATATGAAATTAAATGTTTGCAAAGCATCTTTATATGAGCAATTTATCCAACTTGTCATTCGTTCGTTCGATTACATTATTTTACTCTGTTTAATCTATGGAGTAAATTGGGGCTGGAGTGAGAAAAAGCTGAATATGCTATGAAGAAAACTATGGAATTCTTAAAATTTCTATATATTAAATAATGCATTATTCAATTTTCTTACATTTCCAAAAAATATGAAAAATCTCCATCGCCAAAAGAAATGCAAAAATAAAATAAATGTGAACATCGCAAATGAGGTGAAATGTTTAGCTATATTAATATGTTTCCTTTGAACGCTGAATTATTCCTCCAGTTTGTATCTTCACCTCTACCTCTTTTAAGATCTATGTAAAGATAGATAATACTTTCTCTTTGAATTCTATTCCATAGTTGCTTTCTCCTCATCTTTCATAATTTCTCCTTTGAAGATCAGTAGCTATAAATAGTGGTAATTCCTTCCATATGTTGTGTATAACACTTCAAGTTGCATATTTTATCAGAAGGTTCAGCTTCTACTGATTGTCTCTTCCATAAGGATGGACGATAAAAATCTGAAAACTCTTGCTATAATCGCTGGACATAATAAAAAATAAAGCTTGCACAAAGACTTCAGTCAGGTTACATCTCAAAAATAAATATTCAAAAATTTCACTGAAGATGATTATTCTATTCCGGTTGGGTTTTATTCGCTGACCGCTGACTCTAATTTTGCCAAAAAAGGGCTGTACTATGAAAGTAAGCCCAAAATCCACACAGCCGAGTTTTCTGATCTAAATATTTGCATTGGGGTCCATACGATTCCCTTTACAGCGTAGAAACCGTTGTTGACGACGCAAAGAGGAGAAAACCAACAACCAACAAAATAAAACAAATAAAAACCAAATAAAAACCGAATATAAACCAAAAATAAAAATGTGAATGGCTATAGCAATGGGAGGGTACAAGGTGGGAAATATTGGCAATGAATCTAAATTACCACGAAGTAACGTTAAGATTGGAACCAGAAGACCCATGTTAAAAAATTCCTAGCATGGTTAAAGAAGAAACAAGGGAAATCAAAATCACGATTTAAGTGCAACATTCCTGGAAAAAAGGTTTCTCTTTTTTATTTTGCTTTCTAAAATCGTTTTGGGTACTAATTATTATTTTTTAAAAAAGGGGGTTGGCGTCCATGTTGGATTTGCTCTTTTAGCTAACAAGAGATGGGCTTATGTGTCCAACTATTTTACTGGAGCTACCTCAGAAATTGCTCTATCAAATGGAAGCTGTCCGGGACGAAATGTTAAAACCGTTGGCGGCGCCACTGGTTCCGACTTTGGCCGAACACGGAGAATGCACTGAAATTGACCCCAAACCCGGGCAACAACGGACATACAGCGACCCCCCGTTTTAGCATTTGGACGATGACAGGGTTTATAGTATGAGCACTCCCTTAATGGGGGCCAAACTTATTGCCTCATATACGAACACCCCTGTGTTTGAGCACAAGGTGAACTTCCCACACCTCCACTGAGGAATATTCCGGCCACGAAACTCAGAGCTATTGCACCCACAAATCGTAGCGACAAACCCCCGCGAGCGGGGGCCTGCTCCACTTTCACGTCCGGCTGACCACGGGGACGGTCACGAGGACGGTCACGAGGTTGAGGTTGGGGATGGGGTTGGCGTTGAGGTTGGCGGTGAGGTTGGGGTTGAGGTTGAGGTTGATAAACCCCCTGTTTTCTAGTTGACGGAACATATGCCTTCACGGAGGGTCCATCATCCCTATCATTGGCAGGGACGGGTCGGTGGCCCCCTACTTGGTGCCGCTAAAGGAATGGGATCAGGGACGGGGGTCGAGGGCCTACTTGGTGCCGGCTCGGGTTCCTGCTCGGGCTCCGGTTCGACATTTGGTTCGGCCCATGTTAGATGATTCAAGTTAACTTGAAAGTCAAAACGAGTCTCCTTCCTATTTCTCATAGTTCTATATTAAAGCCAAGATATTTTTTTACACATCAAGTTCTTTTATGGCCGCGCCGTGGGAATCTTTTGCGGGCGCCGCAGTATCTTTATTTATATATTTCTTGAAGTTCTCTAGTTTGTCCCGAACGAACTGAAATTCAACATAAGTACTGCCGCCGAGCTGCTTCCTTAAGTTGGCCTCAATGGCTTCATAGTCGAGCTTCATACAAGTGTAGTGGGATATAGTTAACAAAATATGGGCGTGAATACAGTGGGTTGTTGGTCCCAACTCAACCGTCCCTTCTACCTTAATATCCTTGAAGAAATGAGGGCCGTACTCATCGTTGGGGAGCTTTTTCTTGTTTATATGGATATAACTGGGTATCTTCTCTTTGCTAAATACTTCAGCCAACGCGATTCTCATATCGTTCGCGGCAGCTTCAGCGCGTTTGCCTTTTGGATACCGTTTATTACTGTTCACAAGAATAAAATAATTGGAGTGCCGGATCCTCCTCTTGTTCTCCCTAGTTTTGACGGCGTCCTCTTCAGTGTCATGGAAGTCGTCAGCGACGGCGATATTAGTTGTAATTTCGGTCATTATATTTATGAGCAGATAAAAAATATCTATTGTTAAATATACATTTAATGGATCCCACTCTCATCGTTATAGTGGCCCTACAGGGCGTTACGTTGCTCGTTCAGTTTTTGTCTCGATGCAAGCAGAGCGACTGTTGCAAGGGGGCTGTTCACTTCGAGATGGACACGACCAAACCGCCTGAGTTTCCGGATAAACTACAAGAAAAAGAAAATCTT
>CAWBCP010000004.1:0-1040849 GCA_963787355.1 uncultured Planctomycetaceae bacterium | reverse complement strand
CACGAACAGCACCGGGCTAACATGGCGATTTTCGTCATCGGACGCCGGCGCGTTCATGCTCGCGGTGCTCGCTGCGAGAATGGCACACCTGGCCGCAACAGCTCTTGGTCGAGATCGGCATGCGGCTCCATGTCGAGCCCTCCCCGACGCCTACGTCTGCAGGGCCCCACACGCGTTCGGCCAGATTTGAGCCAATCGCGAACGAAGCGTCGTGTCCTCACCGGCCAGCACCAGCTCCAGGCACTCGGTAGCTTTGCTACCGTATGTACGGACTGCTCGCGGATCGCCTGGAAAATGGAAGCGATGGCCCGCTGCTGATGGCGTGTTAGCGTGCCTGAGTCGACGCCCAGGCCGCGCGCCATCTCGTGTTGTGGAGCGTTGTCGAGCATAAGCATCTTCACCAGCACACGGTCGCTTGCGTCCAAGGCTGTAACGGCCGACTCCAGCGCGCGGAGCAGTTCCTGACATGCCCCGCGGTCAACCTGCTCGGCTGGGTCTGAAACGACGCCGTGCTCACGAGTTCACCCATCGTCAACGGCCGTCGCTTGGCGTACTTCGCTTGTCCAGAATTGACAACCACGCCTCGCAGCCAGCTGTTCAGATGCGTTCGACCCTGGAAGCTCGCGATCCTCGGCGAGTACCTCCGCGGCAAGAGATCAACCGATGCCGTAATTATCAATCGCGTCGAGGCGCAATCCGCCCCGATGCGGCCACGGCGCGACGGTCCGGCATGTAATCGGTCTGAATATGACTGCCGCCTTGGGGCTCTCCAAACTCTAGCGCCGGGCCAAGGTTACTTCGCGGAGCACGTTTTGGCCGACCGCCCCATGGCCGAGCTGGCCAGCAGCCAGCCGTTCCAGAGCTTCCTGGCAGCGTAGCGGCTGCTTGCTGGCAAACTGTTTCCAGTGGTACTCCAAGCAGCTCCACAGCCGCCGGAACGTAGGCGCCGAAACGCTCGCCTTCAGGGGTATACCAAGAAATGCTTTGGGTTACTTGACTAACGGTGGCCAAAGAGTTTGACGCACCTGCTGGCAGCAACGGGGGGCCTCGGATTCGGGCAGCCCCTCTCTGGGTATCCAGCCAGTCCCGGCGTCGCTGGGCGGGCAGTTGTACAGCCGCTCTTCCATTTTTATGGACGCATGGGAGCCGGGATTGGTTCCGCGCGGGCCGGCCTGGGGCTTCCTGGTCGTGCCCATCGAGGCCGGATAGGCCCCATATTATTGGCGGCGTGGCGATCTCTGCAAGCAATAAGTCCGTGTAAGGACGGCATTTCCGGGCCGTCGTCTTCTTCTTTTTTTGCCGTTGTCGTGAACGGAGACTGTTAAGTGCGTCATGTAATCAGAACGACCCGAAAAAAGGGCGCCAGCGGAACCACTGAACAACAGCTCGAACCCGATTAGGAGCCTTGCGATGAAATGGTCAATATGGTAACTCTGGAGCCAGCGTGGATCAGATCAAACGACCGCGGTGAAAAACACAAACTCGCGAGCGACATCGCTCAAGAAGACGGCTTTGGCCATGCTGCTTGCCGCCTCAACGCTGACGCCCGCGGCCTTCGGTCAGCGGCCTTCCGACCGGCGCGAGGAGTTCGACTTCTTCAACAGCACCGTCGACACAGGTAACCCTGAGCTCGACACGGTCGTCCAACGGATTCATGGCGATTACCAAGAGGCTCTCGAACGGGTGACTGGGCGGCTGCAGGAAGAGCCGATCGCGCCCTTCAGCAGGTCGAGGAAATTACAATCAACTTCGACCTAGACGGCTTTCGGACGCGGTCCAGGACGGCTGGGACAGATATCGCCAGAGCCAACTGCGCAACCCCGGTTCAGACCCCAAACGATGGCTCGGCAGGCCAAGCTCCTCATTGGCCGGCACAGCAAGCCCGTCCGCTACGATCCGGCCGGAACGGCAATCTAGTTCGTCCGACGCAGCGGTTGATGCGTTTCAACGACTCTCTCCCGAGATAAGGCGCGTATCGCGCGATGCCTATAATCCGCCGGCCAGTGTCGTTGGTTCGCGACCCAACCGAGGACCGGTGCGGAGACCAGCTTCTTGATCCCCGCGACGGATCAAGCGGAGGCTCAACCGCTTTCCCGAGCCAGGACGAGTTCCTGGCGCATCGATGGATCGGACGATGCGGAGAGTTTCACAGGCTGCTGACGCCGCCAATCGCCAAAACCCGCTGCAGCTTGATGTTCAGCGCGGACAGGGCGACTCCAGCTCAGCTGCTGTCCCCTCTCGGAGTCGCGGCTAGTAATGACGGGCGGCCAGGCGACGACTGGTTACGAAGTTGCCCCCCTCTGCGCGACAGCGGCCGGACTTCCAGTCGTCAGCCCGACAGTCAATCGCAACCTCTTGTGAGAATCTGCGCCTATTCCATCGATGGCAGCTCGCGGCTGATCGGCAGCGGCCGCACTTCTGCAGCTCAGCAGTTCCAGGCCTTCCAGCAGCAGGCTGCCGCTCAGATGGCTCAACAGCGTGTAAATCGGGTTTATTCTATCGATGGCACGTCGCGACCCATCGGCAGTGGCCGCCAGTCGCAGCCGGATCGAATGGCTTCGGACGTTCAGAACGCGGCCCACAGGCGCTCCTTCGACGCAGGCCGCACCGACCTCCCAACGAGCGTTTACGTGGACGGTGGACAGGGGCCATCTGGGACTGCGGGCAGAGATTCCCTTGTCTTCGATGACAACGCTCCTCGGCGGTCAACGTCGTCCTCTAGCCCGGCGGCTGATGCGGGCCTGAATAACAATGGCCCCAGCGTGGCCCCCCGGCAATCGGGCAGTCGATCCCAAACTGCCGCCATGAACTTGCAATAGGAGCCTGAAAGTTGGAGAAGCCGTTCTGGTCGGCCGACCAGAACGGCTTTTTCGCATTGAGTTTGAGGACAGCGCCGGCAAGGGGAATTTTTGACTCGACCAATACCGATGCTAGAATCAACGTCTACTTCTGTCGGGGGAGTCTCAATCGCCTCTGACCTTTTCGTGCTCTGCGGCAATGGGGCAATGGGGAGATGACATGATGCGTCGAGCCAGTTGCCTTGCCATGCTGCTATCAGCGCAGTCTGCTGCTTTTCAACTTTGCGAGCTGCCGATGAGGCTCGTGCACCGCAGAAGTTTGCCCTGCTGGTGGGAGTGAACAAGTACAGCGACCTGACGCCGCTTGAGTGTGCTGCCAAGGACCAGTGGCGCTGCCTGAGCGGCTGCTCAAGGCCGGCTTTCCGGAGACCAAATCATCGTGTTGGCCTCGCAAACACCCAGCGGTCAGAACAACGACGACGTCAAGCGGCTGCCGATCCAGCGGAATGTCCTCAAGTGGCTCTCCAACGTCGTCGACCTGACGCGCAAGGGTGACACGCTGATCGTGGCCTTCAGTGGCCACGGCATTCAAATCGGTGAGCACAATTATCTCTGCCCGATCGATGCCGACCCGAAGATCCTGAGCGGACGATGATCAACGTCGAACTGCTCAATGCCAAGCTCAAGGTCTCCGACGCCGCGCTCAAGCTATTGGTGCTGGACGCCTGCCGCGATGATCCGCGGCCGCCGGGCAGGCGGTCGGCACTGGGTGATGTGCGCTTTGAGTACGGCCTTCCGCCTGATGGTGTGGTCTCGATCAAGAGTTGTTCGCGGGGCAAGATCGCCCACGAGGACAAGCAGCTTGGCCACGGCGTGTTCATGCATTTTTTGCTGGAGGGGCTTGATGGCAAGGCGGCCGGCGAGGATGGCTCGGTGACCCTCGGCCGGCTGTTTGACTATGCCAGCCGTCAGACCGACAAGTACGTCGTCGACAAGTTCGGCGACGTGCAGTGCCCCGTCATGATTCCTGAGCGCGTCGAGCAGATCGCGATCATCCGCCCGGCCCACCGCGGACGTCTAGCAACCAATCCCCCAAAACGTCCGGAGATGCCCGCTGACCGGCCCACCACCGCGGATAAACCGAGCCAAGCGATCAAAGTAGAGGTTCGAAACCTGAATCCCCTTCCTCCAATAGGCACTACGCCCGAGCCGGGCCCGTTCATCACCAATTCGATTGGCATGAAACTGGTACTGATCCCTGCCGGTGAGTTTCTGATGGGCTCGCCCGACACGGAAAAGGGCCGGGGCAAGGACGAGGTTCACAGCACCGGGTGCGGATCACCAAGCCGTTTTATCTGGGCGTGTATGAGGTGACCCAGGAAGAGTACGAAAAAGTAATGGGGGCCAACCCGAGCCACTTCTCAGTGCCGGCAGCAAGAAGAACGTGCAACCAAACGATAATCGGCTGCCCGTGGAAAGCGTGTCGTGGGAAGATGCCACCGAGTATTGTCGTCGCTTAAGCGCAAGGAGCGTCGACAGTACCGTTTGCCCAGCGAAGCGGAGTGGGAGTACGCCTGCCGGGCCGGCACGACGAGCCAGTACTGCACGGGAGACGATGAGGGGCGCTGGCCGAGGTGGGCTGGTATGGGTCGTCTCAGACATCCTGGTTTGGGTTCGGCCAGACACCAAAGGGCAAAAGCGGATTTCACACAAATCCAGTGGGGAAGAAGAAGCCTAATCAATTTGGGTTGTACGACATGCACGGCGGCGTATGGGAGTGGTGCGCAGACTGGTATGACGGGAACTACTATACGGAGTCGCCAATGCTGGATCCGAAAGGCCCATTGAAAGGCATGCACCGCATCAACCGCGGCGGCGGCTGGTACAGCTTGGCGGTCAGTTGCCGGTCGGCGTACCGCTATGCGTACGTCCCGACGTACCGAGGCCGCGACCTCGGCTTCCGCGTCGCCTTAGCTCCTTCGGACTGATGGAGCACGAGTGATGCGAAAAAGCGTCCGATAGCTGTGAGAGAGCACCGGAAGGAGGCAGGCTTTTTATTCGCCGGTACCCGAGCACTTAGAGTTGAGACGTTCAACGTAGTTGATCGTGCAGGACTCGTAAGGACGTCGGTCTGGGCAATCTGATTGGCGTGTACAAACCGCGTTACAGTAGGTCAAAGTGCAGGCCGTACAGGTTGGAAACGGTAGCTGGCCCGCATGCAGCCGTAATCTATCGGAGCGAAACCTCATGTCCGTCGCGCGGCTCGCCTCGATTTCTGTTCTGCTGGCGATCGCCCTTGCAATTGCCGCCCATGCCGATGAGGCTCGTGCACCGCAGAAGTTTGCCTTGCTCGTGGGAGTGAACAAGTACAGCGACCTGACGCCGCTTGAGTGTGCTGCCAAGGACCAGTGGGCTCTGGCCGAGCGGCTCCGCAAGGCCGGTTTTCCGGCAGACCAAATCATCGTGTTGGCCTCGCAAACACCCAGCGGTCAGAACAACGACGACGTCAAGCGGCTGCCGATCCAGCGCAATGTCCTCAAGTGGCTCTCCAACGTCGTCGACCTGACGCGCAAGGGGGACATGCTGATCGTGGCCTTCAGTGGCCACGGCATTCAAATCGGCGAGCACAATTATCTCTGCCCGATCGATGCCGACCCCGAATATCCTGAAGCGGACGATGATCAACGTCGAACTGCTCAATGCCAAGCTCAAGGTCTCCGACGCCGCGCTCAAGCTATTGGTGCTGGACGCCTGCCGCGATGATCCGCGGCCGCCGGGCAGGCGGTCGACGCTGGGTGATGTGCGCTTCGAGTACGGCCTTCCGCCTGATGGCGTGGTCTCGATCAGCAGTTGTTCGCGGGGCAAGATCGCTCACGAGGACAAGCAGCTCGGCCACGGCGTGTTCATGCACTTTCTCCTGGAGGGGCTTGATGGCAAGGCGGCCGGCGAAGACGGCTCGGTGACCCTCGGCCGGCTGTTTGACTATGCCAGCCGTCAGACCGACAAGTACGTCGTCGACAAGTTCGGCGACGTGCAGCACCCCGTCATGATTCCCGAGCGCGTCGAGCAGATCGCGATCATCCGCCCGGCCCACCGGAAACCCCTTGCAGTAAATGTTCCGTCGCTTCCGGACATTCCGGCCAGTCGCGTGATCAAACCTGGCCGGGTTATCGCCAATTCGATTGGCATGAAGCTGGCATGGATCCCAGCTGGCGAGTTTTTGATGGGGAGCACGGAGACCAAAGCGGAGTTGGAAAAATCGTTCACGCTGCCCGAGGGCTTTGACAACAACCACGAGCGGCCGCAGCACCGGGTACGGATTACGAAGCCGTTTTATCTGGGGGTTCACGAGGTGACAAAGGGGCAGTTCGGGCGGTTCGTGGCGGCGACAGCGCTACAAGACGGAAGCGGAAAGGGACGGCAAGGGAGGCTATGGGCTGGAACGAGGCGGCGGAGAAATTCGAGCAGGACGCCAAGTACACCTGGCGGAACCCGGGCTTTGCGCAGACCGACGAGCATCCGGTGGTGAACGTGAGCTGGAACGACGCGGTGGCGTTTTGCGAGTGGTTGAGCAAGCAGGAGGGGAAGCGCTATCGGCTGCCGACCGAAGCGGAGTGGGAGTATGCCTGCCGGGCCGGCAGCACGACCCGTTTTTCCAATGGCGACGACCCGGAACGACCTGGCGACGTCGGCAACGTGGCCGACGGGACGGCCAAGGCAAAGTACCCGAAGTGGAATGGGACGATTACGGCGCGGGATGGCTATGTGTACACGGCGCCGGTGGGGACGTTTCGGCCGAACGGGTTTGGTCTGTACGACATGCACGGCAACGTGTGGGAGTGGTGCTCGGACTGGTATGATCAGAGCTACTACGCGAACTCGCCGGTCGAGGATCCGCAGGGACCCGCCACGGGCTCGGACCGCGTGGTTCGGGGCGGCGGCTGGTTCGGCAGCCCCGTCACCTGCCGGTCGGCGATCCGCCCCGGGTTCAACCCGTCGTCGGTTCAACTTCCTCGGCTTCCGCGTTACCTTAGATCCTTCAGATTGATGGATCTCAAGCCCAGCATTCAGGAGAATAAGCGGAGGCCCGTAGGGAGCGCGCGGAGCGGCGACCGCAGGTACCGCAACGATCCAGGATCAACCGAACAGACAAGGGACCGCCGCTGGGGGCTCGGGGCCTCAGCCGATACACGCGATTGTGCTGTTTGTTTTCCCGCGCAACCAATCTTCCGACGCTCGTCTTTGATATTGCATAACCGAATGCGCGAAAACAGGTGGGAATCGATATGACCTCACGTAGCATGATTTGTTTTATGGTGGGGGTATCCGCCGCTTGTTGGGCAGCCCTCGACACCGCTCGCGCAAAACCCGGCGCCCGAGTCCGATCAGTCCGACCCAGCGGCGATTCGTCAACAGCAGCCGCCCTTCTACGTCCGCGCCCAGGCGGACCACGCCACGGGACAATATCGCGAGGGCGATTACCTCAAACTCCAAGTCGCCAGCGGCGAAAATGCCTTCCTGTACGTCCTCTACAAGCAGGCCGATGGCCAGGTGCTCTCTATCTTCCCCAATGTCGAGCAGCCAGATAATCGCGTTCAAGCCGGCCAGGCGGTGCAGATACCGTCCAACAATGTTCAGTTTCGCTGGAAGATCGGGCCGCCCTACGGCCAGGAAGTAGTCAAGGTGATCGCGTCGAAACATCCGCTCAAAGCGCTAACGACCCGAAATTCTCCCAGGCGCGGTTCAACCCGGTGAACAGGGATGAAGTGAAAGGCGTGGTGATGGAGTTGGATGGCGAAGCGGCGCCGCAGTGGACCGAAGCGGATATTACGATCGAGACCCATCCGGCCGAAGTGGACGCCCGAGGGACGCCCCGAGCGCCGCGTGGGGATTTTTTTCGGCGTGGCGAACTACCACTTCAATCCGGAAGGCGAGGCGGTCCGAGCCCCGTTGAATCTGGGCGTGTGTCACGAAGACGCCAAGCAACTAGCGGAGACCCTGCGCGAGGTAGGACAGTTGAGCGAATATCGGGTCTACACCAACGAACAGGCCACCAAGGAGAATCTCAAACAGGCCATCACCAAATGGCTGCCCCAGGTCTCCCGGGCCGGTGACACCGTCGTCATCTTCTTCTCCGGCCACGGTGGCCAGATTCCCGACGACAACAAGGACGAAGCGGACGGCAAAGATGAGATCCTGCTGCCCTACGATTTCATCGATCTGAGGGTCGTGGCCGGCATGAAGGAGCTGGACAAACAGGGCCGCCTGGACCCCAGTTACAAGCCCATTCTTGAGACAGGAATCAAGCTCGCTCAAAAGCTCGGCACAGAGGCTGCCGACGAAAAATTGTCCCGTGCGACGGGGGTATCCGATGATCTGTTCGGGCATTGGTTGCAAGCCGTCGATGGTCGGCAGGTCGTAGTCGTTTTGGACGTCTGCCACGCTGGCGGATTTGCTGAAGGGGACAAGGGAAATTCCAAGGACCTGGGGGCAGCCAAGTTCGATTTCTGACCGGGAACTTTCGCTTCTCAAGGATATTGGCCAGGGGGAATCGTGCGTGCTGGCGGCCTGCGCCGCTTCAAAGCCATCGCAGGTGCGGCAGGAAGGAGACTTGAGCGTGCTGACGTATAGCCTCTTGCAAAGCATTCGCACTGTGCGCGAGTCCGCTGACGATCGAGCAGGTCCACCATGACTGTCAGGTGTCGATGCAACAGTATTTTGACGAACATAACCGGCAGCGGGCGGCCGCAGGGCTGCCGCTGCTGTCCCCCCACCGACCGCAGCTGAGCAATTTTTGCCGCCAGCCCGTGTTGCTGAAGCCTTAACTCAAGCCGGGAGTGCCGCGATGTCCACTCGACGATTGAGGGTCGCAAGCTGGCTGGCCGTGTTGGCAATTGCCACCGCTCCACCCTGGGCAATTAGCCAAGAACCGCCGCGGCAGACGGCGGAGCCGCCTGGGCCGCGAGCCGCCTGGCCCGGAGCGGCAATTCTCAATCCCACTCCACCGTTCTTGGTTGGCGTGACGGTGAACCATCCCGACGGCCGCTACCGCGAGGAAGACGAGCTTTCAATTCTGGTGCAGTCCGAGCAGGAATCGCATGTCTATCTGATCTATCACCAGGCCGACGGCACCAGTCGCCTGCTATTGCCGAACGTGGTCAATCGCCAAAGCCGCATGCGGGCCAAAACGCCTGCCGTTGTTCCTCCGCCGGACATGCCCGGCTATCGGTTTGTCATGTGCGACCCCTTTGGCCAGGAGGTGCTGCAGGCCATTGCGTCTGCGCGTGCCGCTGCCGATCCTCGAACAGCTCGTCACGCCCGAAGTCGCGCCCCGGCGATTGAGCCGCAAAAGCTCACGGCGCTTGAGGAACTTCTGAAGAAGGACCCAACGAGCTGGGCCGAACACCACGTGCAAGTGGCGGTCGACCCACCGGCGCCGCCCCGCAAGGCCTCGCGCATTGGGCTGTTCATCGGCATTGGCGAGTACCAGGACCCCAAGCTCTGCCCAACGCACGTCGAGCTGGGTCACTCGGCCGAAGTCATGCACGATGCGATGCAGCGGCACGGACAGCTCGACCCCGAACGAACCAAGCTCGTGCTCAACCAGCAAGCCACCCGCGCCAACCTCCAAGAGCTGTTCACCAAGTGGCTGCCCAGCGCCAGTGAGCCCGGTGATTTCGTATTCATCTACTACTCGGGGCACTCCGGGACCTACGACACGACCGATCGCACGGAGCCAGACGGACGGGATGAAAGCATCTGCCCGTATGATATCACCGCCGGCGACGAGAAATTGCCGCTGGCGGAACGACTCAGGCTCTCGCGCCAGAGCGACATTCTGGACGACACGCTCGGCGTCTGGCTCCAGCAGCTTGCCGGCCGTCAGGTAGTGTTTGTCGCCGACACATGTCACGCAGGTGGTCTGGTGCAAGGGAAATCGGCCACCGGCAAACTGGCTCCGACCCTCGGCGATGAAGTCAAGCGTATCAAGGACATCTGTGGTATGAACCTGCTCGTTTTGTCGTGCTGTGGCTCCGACGAGCAGGGCAGTTCGAGCGCCACAAGCAATCAGACCATGTGGTTTACAATGTGCTTGGCCGATTTGATTGCGCAAGATCAAGAAGCGCCCTTGAGCGTACAGGACGCCTTCGGGGCGGCCGTGGCTCGCATGAAAGAAGTCTTCGCCAGGCCAATGCCGGCCGCGTACAGATGCCCCAGATGTTCGACTCGGCCTTGTTGCCGGTGACGTTACTGCCGTGACTCCAATCGTCCGCTCTTCACAGTGCAAATGGATAATGCCATGAGTTCTCAATCTCTACCGACAGCGTCCGACCACCGTCAGCACCGGATGGCCCTCGTCTGCCGACTGTTCACAATTGCCGCCGTCTTGGCCTCGGCCACGGGCAGCTGGACCTCGTGCGTGGCAGCCGAAGCGGCGCCTGAGCGGCTGTGGGCAGTGCTGATCGGCTGTGGGAAATATCATCGCCTGGGACAGCTTCAGTACATCGCCGAGGACGTCAAGCACCTCAACAAAACCTTGCGAACCTGGGGAGGAGTCGCCCCCGAGAGAATGCTGGCGTTGAGCGATGCCGCGACCAATCAGATGCATCTACCACTTAAGGCCAACATCACGACGGAACTGGAACGCACGCTCAAGCGGGTCAGGCCGGAAGACGGCATCTTGGTCTATTTCAGCGGACATGGCATTCGCGATGAGAACGGCAAGCTCTACCTGGCGCCGGTCGACACGGTACCCGAAGACCCGGCCGGCACCGCAATCCCGGTGGAATGGCTTCGCGGGCAAATCGCCGGTTGCCCAGCACGGCTCAAGCTACTGGTTCTGGATGCGTGCCACGCGGGAAGTGAAAAGGGCACCGACGACAAACGAAATCCCTCGGCAGAAGACCTCGGCCAGGAATTCAAGAGCCTGCAGGGCGTGGTGACGCTTGCCAGCTGCAAAGCCGACGAAACAAGTAAGGTGTGGGCCGACAAGCGGCAGTCGCTGTTCAGCTACTGGCTCAATCAAGGATTCGCGGACATGCCGATACCAACATGAGCGGCACGATCGATTTTCATGAGCTCTTCCGCTTTGTCCATCAAACGGTGCTGCGTACCTGCCAGGTTCGGCTGACTCCGCCGGTGCAGACTCCCGTTGAGATCATCTCGCAAGACATCGACGGGGTGCCAGTCATTCTGAAGCTCCGTCCCCAGCCGCTGCAAAGTGTCTTGGCTGACATTGCCGAGCAGTTGGCCGACGCGGCGGTTGATCATCAGGTAGAAAGGCTCGGCGTGCTCGAATTCATCAGCACGCTTCCAGGAGAGCCTGAGACGCTGGGGGGGCGGTTTGGCAGCTTGGGACTCTATTCGCCGAGGAACTGGATCGCCACATGGATGCCCAGGCCTTTGGCAAGTTCCACCTTATTGCTGGCAAGCGGCTACGCGAGCAACGCATGAGTCTGGCCAGCCTCAGTTCGGCGACGGAGCTCAGAGCCGTATCTCAGCCGCGCCGATGGCGTGAAGGCCTTGGTCGTTGGCAATTTCCGCAAGCAACAAGGCAGCACGATCAACCTCCGCTGCACACTCACGGAAACGCTGGGAGAGGACGAGTTGGCCTCGGTCGGCGGGCTGGCGACACTGGAAGAGGCGGACCTGCCGCGCCTGCCGGGAAGTTTTGTGCTTTCGCCACAGGAGGATCGCAAACCTAGCAATGACGGCACACCGATGGACCAGCAGGTCGTGCTGACGGCGTACCGCCGCTCGCAGGGTCCCCACCCGCTCAAGGATCCCTCCTCACCCTTCTTGATCAAGATCTTGATCAACGGCAAGGAGGACCGCAGGCCGGTTGCCGGCCAGAACCCCAACGAGCTTGTCTTGCCAGTGCATAAGGGCGAGAGTTTTCCATCCGTATTCAGAACCGCAACCCACGCGGGAACCCCATCGTCTGCATGAGGCTCCTGGTCGACGGGCTGAACACGCTTCCCGACAGGCTCGTGAACAACAAGGGCATCATCGAAGAAAAGTGGGGACAACGTGTTGATCTTAAAGTGGCGGTGCGCTGGGTGCTGGACGTGAACGACCCTGACACCGTCAAGCTCGACGGCTATCCAACCTGGGATGTGAAAGGGTTCGTCAAGGAAACAGGTGCCCAGGGCAAGACGGGTCTGTTCACGTTTACCGACGTGGAGAACTCCCTGGCTGGCCGACAGGGCTTTACCGAAGGAATCGGCCTGATCACCGCTGCCTTCTACAAGCCCGATGGCCCGGGCCGCAGTATCGGCGTCATCGCGGGCCGTGAGATCATCGAGGACCTGACCCCACGCAAGGGCATCAATCCTGGTAATCTGATTGGCGTCTACAACCTGCGTTACGTCGAGGCGCAGGCCCGGTACTGGCCGGGAATCGATAGCTGACTGACTTCTGGCCGCAATTTAGTCGGAGCGAAATCATGTCCATCGTGCGGCATGTCTCAATTGGTGTCGTGCTGGCCATCACTCTGGCGGCTGCCGCCCATGCCGATGAGGAGCATGCGCCGCGGCGTATGCCCTCTTGATCGGCGTGAACAAGTACAGCGACCTCAAGCAACTCGAATACGCCGCCAGCGATCAATGGGCCCTGGCCGATCGGCTGGAATCGGTCGGCTTTCCCAAAGACCAGATCTTCGTCCTCAGCGAACAGACGCGCTCGGGCGACCCGACCGCCGACGTACGGCGGCTGCCGATCCAGCGCAACATCGAGCGTGGCTGGGCACGCTGGTCGACATGACGAAGAAGGACGACACACTGGTCGTGGCCTTCAGCGGCCACGGGGTGCAGGTCGAAGGCCATAGCTATCTCTGCCCGATTGATGCCGACCCCGAAGATCCTGAGCGGACGATGATCTCGGTAAAACTCCTCAACGACAAGCTCAAGGTCTCCGATGCCAAGCTCAAGCTGGTCGTGCTCGATGCCTGCCGTGATGACCCGCGTCCACCGGGACGCCGCTCCGTGCAGGGCCTGGTCAACTTCGACTACGGATTGCCGCCCGATGGCGTTGTGACGATTACCAGCTGCTCCAAGGGCAAGATCGCGCAGGGAGGACGAAAAACTGAAACATGGTGTGTTCATGAACTTCTTCTTAGAGGGGCTTGCGGGCAAAGCCGATGGCGAGGACGGCACGATCATGCTGGGTCGGCTGTTCGATTACGCCAGCACCGAAACCGACAAGTACGTGGCCAACAAGTGGGCCGATGTGCAAAAGCCTGTCATGCTGCCCCAAGCCGTCGACAAGGTGGCATTGGTTCGGGCGAGCGACCGGAGACCCTTGGCGGCGAATGTCCCGGCGCGTTCTGAAATGCCGGCCGATCGGCCGCTCAAGCCCGGGCCGGTGATAACCAACTCGATTGGGATGAAGCTGGCGTTGATTCCCGCCGGCGAATTCTTGATGGGGTCGCCTGATGATGAAGCCACAAGGGGCAGTGACGAACAACAGCACCGGGTGCGGATCACGAGGCCGTTTTACCTGGGCGTGTACGAGGTAACGCAGGAAGAGTACCAGAAGGTGATGCGTACAAACCCGAGCTGGTTTTCGAGGGGTGGAACTGGCAAGGACGACGTGAGCGGGGTCGACACTAGTCGTTTTCCGGTCGAACACGTGTCGTGGGAGGACGCGGTGGAGTTTTGCCGTCGCTTGAGCGCACAGGACGGACGGGAATACCGTCTACCGACGGAGGCGGAATGGGAATACGCGTGTCGCGCCGGCACGACGACTGAATACTACACGGGCAGCGGGGAGCACGCTCTGGAGGATGCGGGATGGTACGGTGCATATTCCACTCCTGTCGGCAATAGCCAGAAACGAACGAACCGCGTGGGCCAGAAGCGGCCGAACGCCTTTGGGCTGTATGACATGCATGGCAACGTATGGGAGTGGTGTAGCGATTGGTACGACACGAGTTACTACGCGAAGTCACCGGCGAACGATCCGCAAGGTCCTTCCACTGGCTCGTACCGCGTGCTTCGGGGCGGCGGCTGGTTCTACCACGCCGTCGGCTGCCGGTCGGCGGTCCGCGACGGGTACGTCCCGTCGCTGCGGCTCAGCTACCTCGGCTTCCGCGTCGCCTTAGTTCCTTCCGGCCGGTGATGGAGCTCAAGCCCAGCAGGCAGTAGAGAGCGGAGGTCCGTAGGGAGCGAGCGGAGCCGCGACCGGAGGAGCCGAAGCGAAGGCGGGGGAGTCGAGTTGGGGTTGGGGTACCCGAGGGGGTGCAGGGGGCGTTAGCCCCCTGCTCGCGTTGATAATTGTCGGCCAGTTCGCGATGCAATGTCAGCCACCGATCACTGTCTTGGCCTCATTACACACGTCCACACCAAGGAAAAGCGACTTACTCAAGGTCGCTGAGCTCCAAAGAGCCGCTCTCCGATCGGTTACGCCGAAGGCTGACCTATAGGTCGCGATTTTTCGCACCTCATCGCGACGGCTGTGGCGGACTACGTCACCCTGATGGAATCGGCTTGGAATCCGCCTATCGCAAGAAATATGTCAGTCGGCGCGTGAAACCGTCAGGTGATCGGCGCGTGAAAACCAGCCACTTGAGAAAGGATCGATTCGACCTACAGGTCTTCTGGCGGCTATTGCCGCGGAAGGAGGCCCGTAGTGGCGAATCAACTCAAGATGGCGAAAATTCAGGCGATACTCTCGTTACACGCGCAAGGTTGGACACAAATCCGCATCGCGGAGACCTTGCAGGTCGATCGGGAAACGGTCCGAAAATACATTCGGCAACAGTCGTAGCGGCATGAACGATCATTCAATCATCATTCACGGCTGGATCCGAACACGCCGATAAGTGGCGGTTTCAACGCGCCGAACGACAAGTAAGAAGCGCTTCAGCGGATGGTCCGAACCGTGGCGATTGGCTGCAAGAACTACTTGTTCCTGGGCAGCGATAATGGCGGCACCGCTGCGGGTCTCTACAGCGTCCTGGCGAGCACAAGCCGTAGGCGAAAAATGGAGAACAATTCATTGCGCGGAGACGCGGGGGGGGGGGGACGCGTGCTACAATCGTGGCCAGACCGAGCCCGGATCGATTCCAGGCTCAGCCCATATTGGGAAGTGTCGGTTCAGAGCAGTTTCTTCGAGCGCGAAGATGAGCACTGAAGCTTTCCCCTCTCCCCAAACCCCTCACCCCGGGCCATCCACCCACGCGCTGCGCAATCAAATTTCCTATCAATGTGGAGCCTCGGGAGTGGGATGATACGATCCATTTTGCACGGGCAGTTATTTCTTCTGATCGCAGTCTCCAGCACTGCGGCAGCGGCGCCGTATTACGTATACGATGAGGCCAGTGCGCAGGCGTCGGCGGGCGGCGGGGCCCCCGATAATGATTCCCAGCCGTACAACAGCGGCAAGCTGGTTCAACAATCGATAAACGGATCGACCTTTGCATCCGCCGTGGGTCTGGTGATGGAATACGGCGGGCCCGACGTGGTGAACGTGCCGCAAATGGCGTACGGAACCGTCACCGACACCGCTGAGATCGGCGCGCTCCACGCCAGCCTCTCAGCGCGCAGCGATTCGGGGCTTGAAAATGTGAGGCCTGTGCCGCTCAACGTCGGGGTCGCGGCGGCTAGTATGAGCGACACTGTGATGTGGTCCGACACCGTCTATTTTAACACGGCCAATCCGGCCGGCTCCGATTACCTTCTTTCCCTGCACGTGGACGACTCGATTGTGGCTGCGGGAAACTTTTATTTCTACGAACCGGGCTTTTACACCGGCTCGGTGCTGGCGCGGGTGGATTTCACAAACAGCAACTTTGGGCTGGGCGCGTCGCAGTCGTTGGTCGTTCAAGACGTCTACAGCTACAATCGTAATGGAACAACCATCAATCAAGTCGCCCCAAGCCACGATGTGTCGGTCCTCGTCCACGTCGGTTTCGAGCAGGGCGCGATGGCGACGGTCACGGGCGAGTTGGTCACCACGGCCGGCGTTGAGAATGGAACGAGCTTTGCACTTGTGGACGCTGGCGACACCGCGCTGTTCACGATCAACTCTGCCGACCCGCTGGCGAGCTATACGACCAACTCGGGGACGGTTTTCGCAACGTCCGTCCCCGAGCCTTCGGCTCTGGTCTTAGCCGGAGTAGCCCTAGTTGGTTTGGCGGGTTATGGCATACGCCGACGCAGGCTCGCCGCCAAGCGGGTAGCTTGCCTGGGAAATGTCGGTTGAACTATAGCGCAGCGGGCGCGACTCCAACGAACGTATGTGCGTCGCACATTGCGGCGCCCGCGTCGCAAACAAGATGCGCGCCGGCGAAATCGCGCGTGCGGCCGGATGGCGTCGAAGATCGGCGACTGACTCGCCTGTGCGCAGCGGCGGCGCAAGGGCATGCGAAATGGACGCCCAACCCATCTGGCGTATGAGTTCAGCAACCTCGGGGTTCCGCGTGGCGATGGTCCCTGAGCCAAGTACGGCAGTGCTCGCTCCCCTCAGCCTTGCTGGTCTCATATCGCGTGGGGCTGGCGACGGCGGCGGCGTTAAATCACCCTTCCCGGCCAAGGTAGCCCCGCGGGGCCCGGTCGATTGATCGTCGCCAGTTGGCCGAAGCCGACACAGCCTTGGACCACGACCTTCTGCTTGCCGACGAGCTGCAAACCGAACTGGGGCTCGACGACGACCTTGTAGATTCGCTCCTGGTTGACCTCGGCTTGGTTTAGCTCTGCTGTTCATCGACCCCGACGCAGCTGTCGACGGACGGCCTGGGGTTAGAGTTTCTGGAAACCACGGGGTCACCAACTCAGGCGATCCTTCCGACGATACCCTCTGGAGTCGGCCAGCACTGACCGGCAGCCCCAGCGGCTTGCCTCCCGCTTCACCGCGGAGCCAACTCCGGGAATCTCAGGTCCCTGACCCCATCCAGCCCGGGCACGGGCAGCCCTGCCGCAACCTGCATCAGCTCGTCGGCCCGCAGCTCAGCGGCACCGCGGTCAAAAGCCGGCACCTGCTTTTCGCTTTGGACGCCAATCGCCTTAAACGGCATTTCTTCCAGCATGGCCTGCAAATTCTCCTGGATCTGATCGCTGGCCTGGCCAGCTGAGCCGGTCGTCCGCTCGATCTCTATGTATTTGGTAAAAGCCTCTAGCAAGGCCAGCTGCGTCCGGCCATCGACGCGGACACCCGCGGCGGCCAGGGCGGCCTTCAGCTTCATCGAGCCGATCGCCGTGTCCTGGAAGAACGCCGCAATGCCGCCTGCCTCGTGGACCCATGCCGTGCCTGGCAAGCGAGACATTAGCGACTCCAGCACGTGCGGGCCGCCCAGGTAGGCGAAGAGCTTCCACAGCCAGCCGACTTCCAGGGTCTCCCAGCTGCGGACCTGCAGGCAGCCCAACACGTGGTTCAAGATCACGTCGCGATAGTCCAGCCGATCGCGGACGTTGAAGAACAGCGCCTCGTAAGCCTCGATCACGTCGGGACGGCAGGCGCCGGCCTGGGCGATTTCATCGTCGGTCTGGCGTGCCAAGATCCGGGCCTCGATGGCCCAGCGGGTTGTCCGGCCGGCTGCGCTTTCATCCGTGAAGAGCTGGTGAGCGTAATAGACGCCCGGGAAGTCGATGATCAGCTGCATCTGCTCGTAGGGCGAGTCAGCCTCACGAAGGGCGGCCTGAAACCGCTGGGCCCGCTTGATCCACCCGCAGCCTCGGCCGCCGTCTCGGTTGGGCGAGGCGGCTGGCTCTTCCCTCTCCATGATGCCGACGGCCCGTTGCCACCAGGCATCAACGGGCCGCCAGGGGTTGCAGTAGAGCAGCTCGATCATGTGAATTTAGGCAATTTGAGTTTCTGGAAACAACAGCACGCCTGCCACAAGCTAATCGAGCGCGGCCCCGGCTGCGCAGCGCAATTCGGCCATCTCGTCGGTCAGCCGGCAAGTCTCGGCCAGCACAGCCCGAACCTCCCGTACCGACAGGCTGTGCTTCTGGGTGACCCTGCCATTCGCCGCCGAGCGGGCTTTGCCTGCCGCGGTTCTGGGCCCTGTCGAGTATCTCCAGGGTTGGTTCGCCAGTGCAGTCTGCCGCAGTCTTAACGCAGCCCTTCGGCCGTTAAGCCTCGGCGCTTCGACCGGTTCAGGCGGCCGGCGATCTGCCGAGGCGAAAGGATCCTCGAACTCGACATGGGTCAGGCACCTCTGTTTGGTACCTAGTTCGCTGTCTGAATCCGCCGAAACTTCGGCCCTGCCGTCGACCATGGCCACCTGCTGGTTACCAGCGGCGACGTTTTGCTGCTTCACCACCGTGACCTGCTTGGGGACGAGCGGCGATGCGATATTCGCGCAGGGCCAAGCCATGCTTTCGGTGTTCGGCCATGAGCTTCGTGGCGGCGCCGTTAGGGCCACGACCAGCTCGGCGCCATCCGCAGGCGGCGGCTTTCGCCAGCACGTTGCCGACGCTGAAGTGTGCCCAGGCGAGCTGCTCGAGCCATTGCCGCTCGATCGGGTCGGTTGGGCTGCCAGCTGTCTTCAAGAAGCTTGTCGATGTACGACTTATAGCCGGCGGGGCCAACGACCTGCTTTAGGCTGCGGCCGGCGATGGTGGCCAGCACGCTGGCCGGCAACGCCTCCTCGACGATGCGGGCCTCGGGGCGGTGCTTGAGGCTGGCTTCGCGGATCGGGTCGGGCTGTGGCTCTTGAGCGGGGTCGTTCGTTGAATCGGGCATGGGATCCATCCCCTTTAGAAATGGCGATCGCGACGTCCTTGTCGCGCTTTTGGCCGTTCGTGGCCAGGATCGCAAGATTCTATCTGATCGCGCTGTACATTTGTATGCGAATGTTGCGGCCGGCCTCACTGCTGGCCAAACCGGCGGTGCTGCTCCAAATCGAAGAGCGCGAGGAATCGATCCGCCTCAAAGTGACCCGAACCAAGTTGCCGCAACTCACCTACCTCAAGGGGCACAAGTGCAGCCCCGGCTCCGGGCGGCCAACAAGAGGCTCCGGCGCGGGCTAATCCGGCTCCAGCGGGTACAACGCCTGCCCAACCAGGGCATCAACGCCGACCCGATCGACCGCAACGGGGCGACCGGTGGCTCGGAGGTGGGCGGCATGGCCAACACGCAGTGCCTGCCGGGGCGTGCGGCAGTTTCCAGCAACGGCACTACGAGATTCCAGGGGCAAAGCAGACAAGGAGGAGCCCAGCTAGTTCGATCCCAAGCAGGTAGCAGCCGGCTGCCAAGTTAGACATGAGCATCTCTTCCAGCGACCATCTGGCGACGGAGGTCGCCATGGACTATCTGAGTGAAAGTCCGCGACATTGTCGCGACCGCCTCAGCGGCCAATTCCGGCCCCGCCCAAGTGACGGTCGCTTACTTGCCCAATGCTGACGGCCACCTTTTTGAGAATATTGAGAACGGATTCCGGAGTTCGCTTTCACTGCGAGGCTTCGTTATGACCGTCCCTGTGGATCGAAGCTGTTGCCCGAACTAATGCCAGGATGGCGACCTTGGATGGAGCTGGCAATGTCGGCCAGGCTTTGACCACGGTCGCCAAGCCAGCGGCAACTCCCATGCGATACGCGGCAACTGCGCCGGATTCTGCACCGCCTTGTCCTGGATCGGTCGTTTCTCCCAAGAATCGACAGGGGGTTCGAGTCCCTCATCGCCCACTGCTACCGCTACCAATTCCCGAGGATTTGCGTTTTCCTTGGAGAATTCGTGTATTGCGTTTCGTTGCATATCGTGCATTTCGCTCGGTATCGCTTCAGTGCGACGTCGTTTTGCGCGTCGCAGGACTGATTGTCCCCTTCACCGTCGGCTGCGCAGTCCTCGGGGGGGCGTCTTGGCCAACTTTCCGGTCGGTATCGCAGCCGGAGCAATAGCGCTACCGTGACCATGAGGTACGCGCGATTCGTCATCCTGCCCGCCAAGTGACTATCGCGATTCCGAGGCGCTGCGTTCCGACAAGACTTTCAAAAAATTGCTTGGCGCAGACGCCGGAGCCCTAATATAATCCCGACTACTGTGGCGCTCGACGCGGCTAAGTCTTGACCGGCGTCACGTCGGGTGCGAATTCGTACTGTCCGGCCGCAACAGAAGGAAAACGCTAATGAGGACCGTGAAAAACCGTTTGATTCTCGCGGGGGGATGTTTATTCGCCCTGCTGGTCATCACGAATGCTGCGCGGGCTGACTACATTAGTTCCGATTCGCTGCTGCCGTCGCCCAGTTATAGCTCGACAGACCAAGTCGCCTTCCAGACACCCGGCGGAACGTACCAAATCGACTCGTTCTTCGACATCTTCACCGAACTTGACAGAGTCCAGCCACCACCCGTGGGTGGCGCTCAAGTCGATTCGTTCTTCGACATTTTCACCGAGATCAGCTTGGAAGTGCCCGGTAGTACGACGGCCATCCGCGAGTCGCCTACCAGGCAAAGCATAGGGTTTACTGACAATTCCAGTAGTTTACCGCCGGACCAGAGGGCCATTGATACCGAGATGCTCCAGCTCGACTTGTCTGGCGGCACAATGCCGCCGGGCGTGATGATCCGCGAAAGCCCGACCAAGCAGTCCTTGGGCCACACCAGCATCACGGACATCGGCGGGGGCCAGTTTCAGATCCATTCCTTCTTCGACGTTTTCACCGAGTTGAGCATTGACGGTGGCCAGACATGGACGCCCGCGAGTGGCCCGTTGCACCTCACCGGCGTACCCGAGCCGTCGAGTGTCGCGTTGGCCGCGTTGGGCCTCCTGGGTCTGGGCGTCGTCGCCCGGCGGAAGAAGCATCGCCGCTTCTGAAACGCTGCGGCCGCGCAGTACCTACCTACTCAAGCTCTGTCCGGGCCTTTGGCCTGGCGGGGCTTTTTTTCCTCAGCGGGCTTGGCCCGACCCGCAGTGGCTTCCGGCTCGCGAAGGGCCGCCAGCAGGAAATGGCGGAGCACGTGAAACGCCTTCCGCCCAAGCCCTGACAGCGCATGAAGAAGCCCGACCGAGCGGGGCGAGCATGACCGTTTGTCGGGAATCCAGGTTTCCGGCGCCGAGAAGGCGGAACAGGCCTCGCCGGCAGCACGGGTTGGACAATTCGAATCAGTAACCTACATTTTCGCGGCACCACGCGAACCACCGACCCCCCAACAGGACTATACATTCAATGCCAGTCAAGACACAAGAGCGGATGGCACCTGGACAGGCAATCTGCCAACTCGTCGTCGAGGCCCGAAACCGCGCAAGAATGACCGTCGTTCCGACAACCGTGTTCCGTTTTTTCGCCCGGTGTCGATCCGTACTTCCAATGCCAGTTGCTATTCGGCCTTCAGCCGTGACCTCTGCGCTTCTTCGATGGGGCTATTGCACAACATGGAATTGCCTCTTTCTGAAGTCGAAATAAGCATTTCAAATGAGGATGGAAAAACCGTCAGGCAACGGGCGCGAATCGCGTGGTGCGAAGCGTGCGGCGAAGGATGGTATCTGAGCGCGTGCGAGTTCGTCTGATCGGCTGCTCGTTCAGCCAGGTGGCACTTGATTGTAGGCAAAGATGCTGGACGAGTTCATAAAACGAACGCGCGAACTGGCGGGCTCGGACGACGGGCCAACGAGCGTCGAGTACGCCGTCATGCTGGCGATGATCGTCACTGTCTGTTGCGCTGCGATTCAAACCGTGGGGTGCAACGTGGCAGCTACCTTCGTTCAAGCGGCGAATTCGCTGACCAGATAAGAGCCCTCAGGCGCGTCGGAACGATCTCGAAGACCAAATCCAGCAATGCGACAATTCAATTGGAGGGTAACAGGAACACTCGATGCCAGAGTTCAGGGAATTGTCACACCTCTCCAAGTTTCAGCGTTGCAGCAGGTGCTTTCAGCCGCTGTCGTGCGCAAAATCGGTTTGTCCGCGCTGCGGAAACGTCGACAAGGTCCGCGTCTACAAGGCGGGCGCCCTATGTCTCGTCTTCAGCGCCGCCGTGGTTGCGCTAGTGCTGGCTGCCTGGATTTATCGCCCTAGCGGCGCATAGAGCGAACCGGGCTTCGAACGTCTGTCAGCCGATCAGGCCATCACGACCCATCTGATCGGCTCGGGCAGCGTTTGCCAGGCGGCGACGATCTTGGCCAGTTCTGGGGCGAGCAAGGCGGCGTGCGCGGCAGGGATCGACTCGTTGGTTCGGGTCGGAGGCTATTTACCCGTTCAGCGCGATATGCGGGAATGCGGTTCGTGCGCACCTACTTGGAAAACGTGAACGTCACGTCGGCCACGTCCTTGTCGCCGACGGTGACCTTCTGCCGCTGCTTGCCGAGCTTTTCGTGCCAGGCTTCCAGCGTGTACTCGCCCGGCGGCAGGCCGGCGATGGCGTAGCTGCCGTCGTCGGCCGACACGGCGTAGAACGGGTGGTCCATCACGAAGACGTAGGCGTGCATCCAGAGGTGGAAGTCGCACTGAATCTCGACTTCTCGCTCCGCCTTTTCGAACACGCGCTCGCGCGGGTCGGTGTCGGGCGGCTGGCCAAAGTTGAAAGCCGGGTTCAACACCGGGAACGAGCGGACGTTGTGCGTCACCGTGTCGCCGTTTTTCACCAGCAGCTTCTGGCCCACGCGCACTCCCTGCACCCGCGGGCGAAACATGCAGCCCTGCTGGTTGAGCTCGGCGGGCTTGTCGGGCAGCGGATAGTCGCGCTTCGGCGCGCCGCGCTGCACGCGGACGAAGACGTTCTTGATGCCGCCGTCCTCGCCGACCAGCAGGTCCTCGTCCAACACCGGCTTGCCGCCGTGCAGCGCGATGCACTTGGGGTCCTTGGTCATGTTGATCACGCGCCGCGCCGGCGGGGTGCCGCGGTAGACGACCCGGCCGCTCAACTTGGCGCCGGCGACTGGCGAAGCAACCGCGGACGACCCCTTGGGCTGAGCGTCGGCGCCGTGGGCGGTTGGGGCAGGCAGCCGGCCCAGGGCGAGTCCAACGAGCGCGACCAGCGCGCAGACTTTCAACCAGCCAGATCGCACTGGATTCATCCTCGAAAAGGCCATCGGCTTAGTTCCCCGAAGTCGCGGCCGCGACGGCGCGCGACTTGTCGGTCACTTCGTCGACGGTCCCGTCGAGCGTGATGCGAATGATCGAGCCCAGCCGGCGTTCGGTGTGGCGGTTGGGCCAGTTCGAGTTGCAGACCCACACGCTGCCGTCGTCGCCAAACTCGACCTCGCGCGTGTAAGTGACGCGCGAAGGCATCGGGTATTCGATCAGCTCTTCGGTCTTGGGGATGAAGCGGAACATCGAATCGTTGGTCGTGCCGCAGATCCAGATGTCGCCCGTCTTCGGATGGATGTTCAGCGCGTAGGGGAACTGGTTGTCCTTGTCCGGCAGATCGTAGACCTTCCACTCTTCGGTCTGGGGATTGAAGCGGGCGAACACGCCCGAGCCGCAGCCGGGGACCCACACCATGCCGTCGGGGGCGACGTGCAGGCGGCGCGGGCCGCGAAACGGCGGATTCCATTCCTTGATGTCGCCGTCGGGCGCTTCGGGGCGGATGCGGCCCACGCGGTTGCCGTTGAGCTTGGTGTACCAGACGTGGCCGTTGGGCGCGATGTCGATGCCGTACGGCGTGCGGCCGCGCGACTCGCCGATGCCCTCGCCGATCGCCTGGTCCTCGGACGGCAGCTTGTAATACTTGCGGGCGTTGCCGTTGTTCGGGTCGAGGCTGAACACGCCGCGGCCGGCGTCGGTGTACCACACGACCCCCTTCTGGTCGATCCGCAGCGTGTGCGGATAGATGCCGCGGGGCATGGGGTCGGGCGCCGACGAAACGACGAGCCACTCTTCGGTCTTGGTGTCGAACTTGGCCATCTTGCCGCCGATGGCGCAGGTGATCCACATATTGCCGTCGGCGTCGGCCTCGATCGAGTGCGGGCCCATCATCATCGGCTCGTCGGAGTACGGTTCCTTGCCGCCGGGCAGCCGATGGATCTTGCGTTCGCCGGTCTTGGGATCGAGGCTCGCCAGCGTGTCGTTGGCCATGTCAACGACGTAGACCAGGCCGTTGCGACCCAGCTCCAAGTCGTGGGTCATCGTCTGGCGCTTGTTGCCCATGTCCCACTCGATGACGCGCAGGGCGAGCGATTTGCCCTTGGGCGCTTTGGGCGGGGTCCACTTGGCCCACTTCTTGGGCGAGTTTTCGGCATACGTGTCGACCAGCTTTTGCACGATGGTCTTCTTCAAGTCGGCGTGCAGGGCGCCGAAGCCATCCATGCGCTTGATCATGACTTCCCAGTCGACCGGCTTTTCCGGCGTGCGGAAGCCGTACGTGCCGACCTGGTGGCAGTAGGTGCACGACATCTTGAAGCTCATCCGCTGGGCCGGGTCGTCGATCTTCAGCTCGCCGAACAGACTGGCGCCGGTGCGCTGCAGCAGCAAGTTCTTGGCCGGCTCCATCACGAATGCGCTGCGGCGGGTTGCTCTGGTCGGCCGAAATTTCCAGCTCGTCGGTGAGGTTGTCCTCGTAGCCCACCAGGCGGGCCCGCAACACATAGACTTCCGGCGGGAGCTGGTCGAGGACGAAGCGCCCCTGCGAATCGGTGAGCACGGAGATGCTCTTTTGCTGGTCTTCGTTGATGGCCGACACGATGGCGCCGCGGAGCGGCTTTTGTCCGCTGTCGACGACGGTGCCGTTCACGGTGCCGGTAGGAGCGGCCGCGGCCGTAGCCGTCGCGGCCAACGCGATCAAGAGCCCGAAGATTGCCCGCCAGATATGTCGCATCGCTCGGTTCTCCTTGCTGGAGCATCGGCTCGCGAAGAGAATCGCGAGGCCTGAAAAGTTGTGGTCTATGCGGCTGATTATCGCGTGGCTAGTCCGAGAACTCAAGCTCCACGGGCTGAACCACGATATTGACCAGGTATTGGCGAAACTGGGCCCGATCGACCGATTGCAGCGAGCGGAGGAAGGCGGCCACCCGGCGGACCTCGGCGTCGGTCAGGGCGATCTGGCCGATGGCGATTTCGACGCCTGCCCGCTTGTTGTCGCGGGCGATGGCCCCGTTTTTCACGTGCCGGGCGATGGCTTCTTCCAGCGTCGAAGCGCTGCCGTCGCGGAAGAACGCCTTTTTGGCCTGCAAGTCGCGAAGCGAGGGGGTTTCGACGGCTTCTTTCGACGTGCCGATCTGGTGCTTTTCGTGGTCGGTGAAGTCGGGCAGGCGGTGGCAGGCCGAGCAGTTGCCGATGCCCGTGGCGTCGCCATAGGGGCGGATGAACATCAGCCAGCCGCGGAAGGCGTCGTCGCTGAAACCCTGGGCTGGCCGCTTGATGAGGATGCGGCCCGCCTGGTTGCCGAGCCGCGATTCCATGAAACCGAAGTACTCGGTGGCGGTCTGGTCCTTGGTGAAGGCCTCTTGAAAGCGGTTGATCTTCATGAAGGCGTCGTAGGGCGAGGTGTATTTGGCATCCGCGACGACCCGGCCGGACTGGGTTTGCGCGGCGGCGGGCGAGGCGGCAAGCATGGTGCCGAGCACCCCGGCGGCAAAGGCCGCGAGCAGTACCGTGGCTCGTGCCAACGCGCCGTTGAAGTTATGTCTCACGATCAAGTCCCCCTACTCGACAAACCGATCCGCTGCGATTGCAGTGTGACGTTGTTCCGCCTCAACTCCTGCCAGTTCCCAGCTTGGCAGAGCGGCAGCAAATGTCAAATGCTCGGCGCAATCCGCGGCCGCAGGTCGACAAATCGGGACGGCCGGACCGGCATGCTTGCCAGGGTTTTGATCGCGGAAGCGGCGGGGCGGCCCTCGCCCAGCAGCGTGACCGTGGCCACAGCTCTTCGGCCGGGTGCTGGCTGCGGCGATCGTGCAGCGGCGACCGCCCCGCCGACGCCCAACCGTCTAGCCCTTTTATGGCATTTCTGGGGCGCGACGGTACAATCAGCCCTCATCGCAATGCTTCTTGGCGGAATACATTGACGATGCGACGCTTGATCGATCGAGACATCCTGGCCCGGGCAACACGTCGCCGATGCGAGGCGTTGAGTGATTCTTGATCGTCGAATTGAGAATGTCCTGGTGCTGGGCGCGGCATGCCGGAAGCCGGGGGCTTCGCGCTGGTCGCTCCTAGCGCATCGGCAATTCGACGGTCAATAGCTTGCGGATTCGGGCGTGAATGCCGGCAGCACAGCGTGCCGGAAAGAGCCGGATTCTGCCGCAGTGCTGCGGCAACGGCTCAGCTCGGGGTAGTCCTTCGAAAAGCGGAGATCGTCATGTTGCCTCTACGTTCCAGGATGTTGTCGTCCGTTGCGTTCCTGTCGTTCCTGGTCGCCGCGCTGCTCATCGCGGCGCCGCTGGTCGCCCAAGAAGCCGCCGGCCAGGCGGAGGCTCCGGCCGCGGCGCCGGCCCCGCCGCCGACCAACGCCGAGTTGAAGGTCATGGCCGACACGATTTGGGTGCTGATCACGGGCTTTCTGGTGTTCTTCATGAACCTCGGCTTCGCCTGCGTCGAGTCGGGTTTCTGCCGTCACAAGAACGCGGTCAACATCTTGTCGAAGAACTTCATCGTGTTCTCGGTCACAACGATCGGCTTCTGGGTCATCGGCTGGGGGCTGATGTTCGGCGACGGCACCGACTGGATCGGCCAGAGCGGCCTGTGGATGCTCGGGGGCGAGGACAACAGCCCGGCCACGGGCGACGCTTATTCCGGCGTTTACTCGTCGATCAGTTGGACCAGCGTGCCGTTGGCGGCCAAGTTCTTCTTCCAACTGGTATTCGCCGGAACCGCCGCCACGATCGTCTCCGGCGCCGTGGCCGAGCGGATCAAGTACCTCTCGTTCATCCTGTTCTCGTTCATCATGGCGGTTGCCATTTACCCGGTGGTCGGCCATTGGATCTGGGGCGGCGGCTTCCTCGCGCAGGCGCGGCTTCGTCGACTTTGCCGGCTCGACGGTCGTGCACTCGGTGGGCGGCTGGGCGGCGCTGGCCGGCGTGTACATCCTCGGTCCGCGGTTGGGCAAATATAAGGACGGCAAGATCAACGCCATCCCGGGCCACAACCTGACGGCCGCCACGATCGGCTGCCTCGTGCTGTGGTTCGGTTGGTTCGGATTCAATCCGGGCAGCACGATGGGCGCCAACGCCGCCGACATCGCCGAGATCGCGCTGACCACGAACGTAGCTGCCGCGGCCGCCACGTTGACCGCCACGGCCACGGCCTGGCTGATCCTCGGCAAGCCCGACTTGGGCATGACGCTCAACGGCGCCCTGGCCGGCCTGGTGGCGATCACCGCGCCCTGCGCGTTCGTGACCGTCAGCTCGGCGGCCATCATCGGGGCCATCGCCGGCGTGCTGGTCGTTCTGGGAGTGTTGTTTTTCGACCGCATCCGGGCGGACGACCCGGTGGGGGCCACGTCGGTGCACCTGTTGAACGGGGTGTTCGGCACGTTATGCGTGGGCCTGTTCGGCGAAGCCGGTCGCATCGCCGCTCGCAGCGGCAACACGGCCGCCTCGGCACAGCAGGGCGGGCTGTTCATGGGCGGCGGCCCGGATCAGTTCATCGACCAACTCGTGGGCGTCGCGGCCTGCGGCGCGTACGTGCTGGTGGTCGCGGCCGCGGCCTGGCTGATTCTCCGGCTCACGATTGGCATCCGCGTGTCGCCGACCGAGGAGCGGGAAGGCTTGGACGTCGGCGAGCACGGCAACCAGGCGTACTACGGCTTCTTGTTCGCCGAGTAGGTCGCGCCGAACGGGTCGGTGTCAGACAAAAGGAATAGGCCCACGACTTGGGCGAGTCCGAGCGGCTCGCCCAAGTCGGGGGATTCTCCGCGCGCGACGCGTGGGGTCAGCGGCAAACGGCCGCGCCAGCGCCAACGGCGTCAGCCTGGCCGGCGACGAGCAGTCGGCGCTGTTTCCGCGATCGCCAACAGTTTGCGGCCAGGGCCATGACGCCCATCGCGGCCAGCACCAGCGTCGAGGGCTCGGGCAGCGAGCCGTCGCCGATCAGCGGCGCCAGGTCGTCGAGTCCATAGACGAACGTGTTCTGCGTCAGCGTGCTGTTGATCAGGTCGAGCTGATAGATATAGGAATCGCCGAGCGAGGCGCTGGACGCGATGAAGATGTTGCCGACGCCGTCGGTGGTGATGCCGTCGGGGCTTGGCATGACGCCCAGGTGGCTCGTCACGTTCACGACGTTGTTGAGATTATTGGGATCGAGCGAAACAATGCTGTTACCGAACAGCGACGAAGCATAGAGCAGGCCGGAATAGGGGTCGTAGGTCAGCCCATCAAGGCTGTCCAAACCGGGCGACACGTGCAGGATGGCGCCGGTGACCGGGTCGATTTCGGCCACGTACTTTGCCGTGGGCCCGCCGTGCGCGCCCGCCAGATTGGCAAACAGCCGCGCACCGTCATAGGCGAGCCCTTCGGGATTATCGCCCGGAGACAACAAGGTCGAGATCGTGTTGGTGGTCAAGTCGATGCGGTCGATCTTGCCGCCGCCGTACTCGCTGACGAGCATCGAGTTTCCGCCGGGCTCCAACACCATGTCGGCGGGGTTGTTCAAGCCGCTGGCCAGCAGCACGTCGGTCGAATTGGACGGATCGTAGCGCCGCACGTCGCCATTGAAGATCTCCGTGTAGATCACGCGCTGCATGGAATCGAAGATGATGCTGTCGGCGGCCGAAGGCGTGTTGACGAACGTCGACACGGCGTGGGTGACGGTGTCGACCTTGTCGATCTGGCTGCCGGCGATCGACGTCGCGTAGAGTTCGGCCGCGGAAGTGGGGCGACCGAGCAGCGTGACGAGGCCCAGCGCGATACCTGGCAGCAAGGCCGTGAGCGAAGGGGCGCGGCGGCGTAGCGGCGTTGACGCGGATTGTTGAATCACGAGCGTTCTCCGTTTTCAGTTGTTTTGGGGCGCGAAAGAATTGCCCGGCCGTTCGCCCTGTCGATTTAAGCAAACCAAGACGACGAGGCGACTTACGCGCCGGTGCTTCGCAGGCATGATAATCATCATGAGACATCTGAGCCTTTGTCAAGAATGAATTTCCATCAAATGGCACAAAATGGGCTCTGGGCGGACCGCGACCGGCCCGGTCGGTCGTCGCCGGACGTGATCCCCCCAATGCGGCGTGCTAAAACGGCGGCATGATTCTCGGCCTGGAAGCGATCGACGTGGTGGTCATCGTCGGCTATTTCGCCGCCGTGATGGCGATCGGCTTTTGGGCGGCGCGGCGGGTGAAGAACGAGGAGGATTTTTTTCTCGGCGGGCGGCGGTTCGGCAAGGGACTGCTCGTGATGCACTGGCTGTGCACCGGCACGCACAGCGAAATGGCCGTGCAAGTGGCCGGCGCCACGGCCCGCGTCGGACTGGGCGGCATCTGGTACCAGTGGATGTGGCTGTTCTCCACCCCCTTTTACTGGTTCGTCGCGCCGGTCATGCGGCGGATGCGCGTGATGACCACGGGCGATTTCTTTCGCATCCGCTACGGCCGATCGCTGGAGATGCTCTATTCGCTGGTAGCGCTGGTGTTCTTCATGCAGTCGATGGCCCTGCTGCTGCGCGGGGCCGGCGCGGCGATTTCAGGGGCCACCGGCGGGCAGTTGCCGATGGAGCGCTCGGTCATCGGGCTGTCGATCCTGTTCGCCACCTACGTGATGGCCGGTGGGCTGGTGTCGGCCGTGTTCACCGACGTGCTGCAAGGCGTGATGATCATCGCCTTGAGCGTGATGCTCGTGCCGGCCGGTTTGGAAATGGTCGGCGGACTGGAGGGGCTGCACCACCAGCTCCAGCCCGAGATGTTCGCCATGACGGCGGCCGCCGGCATGGACGAGGGCGATCCCTGGTTCGTGCTGGCGATGTCGGCGCTGGGCCTGGCCGGCGTCGTCGTGCAGCCGCACGTGATGACGGCCACCGCCTCGGGCCTGCGCCGAAAGCGACGCACGCGTGGGCATGACCTACGGCAATTTCGTCAAGCGGCTGCTGACGATCGCCTGGACCTTTACGGGCTTGATCGCCGTGGCGGCCTTCCCCGACGTCGTGGCGGGTCATGCCCCGGGCAGCGAAGAGCTCAAGCACGCCAGCGAGACGCTCTTCGGCCGGGCGATTCAAAACTTTCTGGGCGACGGCTGGCGGGGCCTGATGATCGCCTGCCTGGTGGCCGGCGTGACCAGCGCCGAAACGTTCATGGTCGTGGGCTCGGCCATCTTCACGCGCAACTTCTACATCCACGCGGTCCGCGGCCGCAGCGATCGGCACTACTTGCAAGTTGGGCGCCTGGCTTCAGCGGCCATGCTGGCCTTGAGCATCCTGATGGCCTTTTACGCCGGCAGCGTGACGCAACTGGTGATCGCCTCGGTGCAGGTGGTGGGGCTGCTCGGCGCTGCATTCTGGCTGGGCATCTGCTGGCGGCGAGCCAACGCGGCCGGCGTGTGGGCCAGCTTCGCCGGCAGCCTGCTGGTGTGGGGACTGATTACGGTTCGACCGGACGCGTGGCCCGACGTGCCGCCGCTGGGCGGACTCGGCGCGGCTATCCTGGCGGCGCGCGACGCACTAGGGTTGAGCGGCGTGTCGAAAGCCGGCGAGATTCTCGTTATGCTGGTGACCGAGTTCGGGCTGCTGGTCGCGGTCAGCCTGTTGACGCGGCCGCGGGCAAAAGGTGAGCTCGATCCGTTTTTCGCGCGGCTGCTGACGCCGGTCGGCGCCGAGCCACAAGTCGCGTGGACCGACGCGCCGCCCGAACTGCCCGAGAGCGCCACGCTGGGCCTCGACGGCTGGAAGCCCGACTATCGCAAGGCATCGGGCTACGGCTACCGAGGCTTGCAGCGTTGGGGATTCGAAGTGCCGCGGATGACGTGGATCGATTGGGGCGGGTTCGCCCTGGCATGGGCATTCGTGGGCGGGCTGGTGGGAACGCTGGCGTGGCTGAGCGGTTGGGGAGCGTGAGGCCGGGTTGTCCCCGCTTCATCAAGATCACGCAAGCAACCCGGACAAGGAGTCGACATGGCCGATGATTTCAAGAATCGCGTGGCGCTGGTAACCGGGGGCTCGCGGGGCATCGGCCGCGCGATTGCGCTGCGGCTGGCAAGCGACGGGGCCGACGTGGCGATCAGTTTCGCCTCGCGGCGGAAGGAAGCCGACGACACCGTGTCTCGGATTCGCGCGCTCGGCCGGCGGGCAATTGCCGAAGCATGCAACGTGGGCAGCCCCCAGGACGTCGCGCGGCTGGTCGCGCGGACGCGCGACGAGCTGGGGCCGATCGACTACCTGGCCCATTGCGGCGCGATCAGCAACCTGGCCGATCACAACGAGCTGACCTACGAGCGGTGGCGCGAGACGATCGACGTCAACTTGAACGGCACGTACCTGGCCGTGTTCGCGGTCAAGGACGAGATGATCGCCCGCGGGTTCGGGCGGATCGTGCTGATCTCGTCGATCGCGGCCCTGCTGCCGCGAAAGATGCAGATTCACTACGCGGCCTCGAAGGCCGGCGTGCTGGCGCTGACCCGCTGCTGTGCGGAGGCGTTCGCGCCGCACGGCGTGCGCGTCAATTGCATTACCCCCGGCCTGATCGAGACCGAGATGGCCCACGTCCTTCCGCCCGAGCGGATGGCCGAAGTGATCGCCGCCACGCCGCTGGGCCGCATTGGCCAGCCCGAGGAGATCGCCTCGGTGGCCCGCTTCCTGCTGAGCGAAGAGTCGAGCTTCATGACCGGCCAGACCATCGTCAGCTCCGGCGGGCGATTCATGGTGAGTTGAACGCCCGTCCGATCGTGCTTCACTTCCAGCCGAGTTCTTCTTTGGTGGTGGTGATCGCGTAGGCGTAATACTCGGCGCAGCGGCAGGCGGAAAGTTCGGCGTCGCCGGGGGATGGATCGAACCAGGCGCGCAGGGAATAGCCCAGGTGCGGGTCGGTCACGCCTGCGAACTCGGCGGTCAGATCGATGCGGGCGGTCCCCTGGTCGTCGGTGGTCACGGTGCCCTTGCCGCCGCCGCCATAGCGCTTGTCGAAGCTGTAGCTTACCGCCTTACCGGCGACCGGCGCGTCGCCGCTGGTGAGCGTGAGGCGGTAAATGTTCACATAGCGCTGGCCGGCGGCATCCAGTTGGCGCTCGAGCACGAGCCGGGTGGGCTGGGGCAGCCGCGTCGTCAGGCGAAAGACGTGGGCACCGACCCACTGGTCGCTCTGGCCGAAGGGCTGGTCGCCTCCCACGTGCCACGCGCAGAGCAAGCGGCCATCGGCCAACTCGGTGATGCTGGGCTGATAGTTGCACCCCGGAATGCCCTCGATCTTGTGCCAGGTGGCCCCCTCGTCGTTCGAACAACTGTACTCGCCGCCGCGCACCGCCCCGACCAGCAAGCCCGCGCGGGTGAGGACGGCCGCCTCGGGCACGCGGCCCGAAATCACGTCCATCACCGGACCCGGGAACCAGCCGAAGCGTGTATTGCGGACGTTTTGCCGCACTTGCGGTCCCTGCTGCACCGCCGAGTTAAGGATCAGCAGATCGCCAGAGGGCAGCTCGAGGAAATCGGGCTCGTCGGCATGGACGCCGCCCAGCACGGGCAATGGTCCCGACCAGCTTCGCCCGTCATCTTTCGAGAAGAACAGGCTTGGCATGACCTCCATTCGCACGTAGGGGCGCTTGGCGTGGCGCGTGATGCGCTCCTGGCCGGGCCCGAAGGACGCTTCGACCGTGCAGAGCTGCGCGAGCGTGCCGTCGCGCAGGCGGCGCAGGCGAAACGGGCTGCCCGAGGCGTTGTGCCCCTCGAATAGTTCGCCTTGCTTCGTCCAGGTGTGGCCGCCGTCGGCGGAAACTTCGGACCAGGTGAGCATCTTTCCGCCCTGCCGTCGCCAGAACAGGTAGTCGTTCCCGACCGTGCGGCACGATCCGCCCGTCGGCCAGCGTGGCCAGCGAAAACGTATCGTCGGAGTCTTCCGAGCGGCTGCGGCCGATTTCCTTCCAGCTGGCCCCGTTGTCGGTCGACTTGAGGATCACGAACTCGTAGATGATGTTCTTGTCGCCCAGGCCCAGGGCCGTGTGATAACCGCGCGGCAGGACCATGCTCTCCCAAACGTCGAGCGGCATCGGCTTCCAGGCATCGTTGTGGCCGCTGCGCTTCTCGCTGAAGGACAGGTAGACCGCGTCGTCCGAGTCCTTCCACACCGACACCCAACAGGCGTATCCGGGCCGCTGGGCGCCGTGGTAAATATCGAGCGGCCGCACGTCCTCAGCGCGGGCGACGACGGCACGGTCGTCGGCGGCGAGCAGATGTCCTTGATTATAGGGGGCGAGAAGACCAATGACTGCGACCAAGACGCGAAGGGCTCGCGGAAGCATTCTCTGCTCCTTTCACGGCGGGAAGAAACGATTTTGCCACAGAGAGCACAGAGAGACGGGCAGGCGGGGGGTTGTTCGCTGGTGTCTCAAAATGCAACTCTTTGATCTCCGTGGCCTCTGTGACAAATCCTTGAGTCCATTTGGCAACCGGATCGGTCATTCGCGGCGAGTCGAGCTGTTGCCTGGTGCCGGCTCGGCGAGCGCATCATCACGTTCGGCGGATGGCAGGGCGCGGCGGGCGAGGACGGCGATGGTCAGTGCCGCGACGGCTGCCGCAAAAACGATGAACCCTCTGCCGTAGCCGATGGCGCTGGCGACCTGGTTGGTGCTTTTTTCGAACATCAGGCGGCGATCGCCGGCAATCGATTTGTAATCGCTATAGCCGCCGCATCCGTGGAACTGCGTCGACAGGCCGCCGACCATAATTGTCAGTAGCAGAAACAACCGCGTCGTGCGCCCCCAGACCGTGCCGCGCGGCCGCCCAGCGCGCGACCGGCGACCGCGGCGATCGATCCGCCGATGGCGTAATAGAAGGCCGCGGCGACGAGCACGCTGGCAAACAGCCCACCGAAATAGAAGATCAGGATTTCGGGCACGTGGATGGATCCTCGGTTTCGGATTCGATCGCGGCGGGCGTTTCGCGCCGCGGCACGTGCAGGATCGTGTAGGCGGCCAGCAGGGGCAAGAAAATCGCCAGCATGGCGAAGATCAGCGAGTCGAGCATTTGCTTGAGTTTGTCGGCCACGTTGAAGTAGAGCGCGATTTCGTCGGTCTTGGCCGTTTGGTCCGTCTGAAAGATGACGGCCACGGAGAGCGTCGAGGCCAAAAAGCCCAACAGCACGACGCGCAGCCAGAATTGTTCGATGGCCCGCGAATGAAAAATCGCCTTGAGGAATTCGCGCAGGGGGCGATGCAGCAGCCAGAACACCAACAGCGGCACGGCAATGCCGAATGCCAGCCCGAAGACGTACACCTGGATCTCGATCGGAACCGCCGCCAGCATCAGATGCCTCCCGCGCACGATTTCCACGCACTTGCGCCGCCGCTGCGTGAGGGCATTGTAGCAGAGCGATCAGCCCGTTTTGACCGATTTGCCCGCCGTGCGACCCAGCATCCGATCCAACGAGTCGGACGTCTGGTAAACCAGCGCCTCGGGGTAGTGCAGGAAGGGGTGGAAGTATTCGAAGGTGAGATAGCCGCGGTAGCCGTTGTCAGTCAAGGCCGCGATCACGGCGGGCCAGTTGGTGGTGCCGTCCAGCAGCGGCCGGAACGTCTCGAGGCTGTAGTCGGTCCCCTTCTTCGAGAACTCCTTGAAGTGCACGTTCTGGATGCGCTGGCCAAGGATTCGGATCCAGTGCTCGGGGAACTGGAACAGCATGATGTTGCCGGTGTCGAAGTGGACGCGGACGCGCGGGCTTTTGAAGCTGTCGACGAAGTCGTTCATCTCGCCGGGGCTGATCAGGTAGCCGTTGAAGAAGATGTTCTCGATGTTCAGGTAGACGCCCAGCTTTTCGGCCTGGGGCAGCAGGCGGCCGATCGCCTCGCGGGCCCGCCGGTCGCAGACGTCGTTGGGCACCGGGTCGTAGTCGGTCCGCCAGGGAATGTGTACGGCGCCGGGCACGACCAGCAGGTTTTCGGTGCCCAGGTCGTGGGCCGCTTCGACCATTCGGCCGGCCAACTCCAGCGCGCGGGCCCGCTTCTCCGGGTCGTTGCTGGTCAGCGGGTAGGGCCAGAACAGGAACGAGCAGAGCCCGCTGATGGCGATGCCGATCGTCTCGGCCTGCTTGCGAATGGCGTGGTACGTGGGCCGTGCCGGTTTTGGGCGACAGGTCGTTTTCCAGGTCGTAGTTCAGCTCGATGCCGTCGAAGCCGGCGTCCTTGGCCAGCTGCAGACACTGGCGGAGCGACATCTGGTCGGGATAGGGGAACGCCCAGAGGTTGATCGACTTCTTCATCGGCACGCGCGGGGCCGGCGCGGGCGCTCGGCGCCTTCGGCGGAGTTTTGCGCCAGCGCCGGCGGCGCCGCTGGCGGCCAACGCGGCCAGGGCGGCGCGGCGCGTCAGGCGAGCTTCGGCCCAGGAGTTCTCGTCGGGAAACATCGGTGCTGCTCCTGTGGAGGGAATCGAAGCCAGGCGGCAGGTCCGTACGCTCACGTATTGTAGCCGGCCTCTTTGAGGCCGGGGCGCCAGGGCGACTCTCCGGGGTCACAGACCCCGGCTACAGGGGATCGAGGATCGTTTCCCTTGTCAGGCCATGCCGCTGGCGCGCAACAGCGTTTCCTGCACCGCCAGGTCGTGCTCGAGGCTGAAATCCGGGACTGCGCGCTCGTTGACGACGGCGGCGAACTGCCGCAGGTCGCTGATTTGCAACGTGGCGGCCGGCAGCTCGCGCGTCTGCCAGTCGCGGTCGCCCTGCTGGAACAGCTCGATGGGCTGGATGTTCTTGTTCGCCAGGTGGCCGGTGCCCAGGTGCGGAATCACGCAGGCGCCCTTGGTGCCGTAGACTTCGATGCGGCGCGAGTGGGGCGCCACTTCCAGTGCCGGCACCTCGACGATGCCCCAGGCCCGCTCGAAGCCGAACACGGCCAGGCCGTTGTCGACGAACGCACCGGGCTCGGCCCGGTGATGGGCCATGAACGGGACGACGCTGGCCGGCTTGCCGTGGATGGCCACCATCATGTCGATCACGTGGCCGGCCATCTCGAAAAAGATGCCCCCTTTGTAGCGCCCCAGGTCGGCCACGTAGCGGTCGTAGCCCCCCGGGTCTTTCGGCAGCCGGGCGCGGAACTCGTAGACGTCGCCCAGCGCGCCGGAACGGACTTGCTTGAGCAACTCCTGCACGGCCGACATGTAGCGGAACAGGTAGATCATCTGCACGTGCAGATGTTTGCGCTGCGCCAGGTCGACCAGGTCGCGAAACGCGTCGAGCCGCTGGCCGGCCGGCTTTTCGAGCATCACCGGGCGGCCGCTCTCCAACGCCAGCTTCGCCAGCGAAAGATTCTCGTACACCCGCCCCTCGACCACCACGCCGTCGAGCTCTTCGGCCAACAACTGCTCGGGCCGGTCGAACGTGCGGAAGCTGGCGATCTGCGATTGCCACTGGCCGCGTCGGGCCGCGACCACCGCCGGGTCGGGATCGTAAAAGCCGACCAGCGTGAACTCGTCGGGATGGGCCGCCACCTGGCGCACCAGCCCATCGGCATGCGAGTGCCACATTCCCAACATGCCGAGCTTCATCGAGTCGGGCCCCTGATCGGATCACGAACATCAAACCGCGCAGCGCGCGGCGAGCTTCTCGTGACCAATCTACCACCGCGCGCAAGGGGCCCGCAACGAGCAGGGCGCGGCAAGCCAGCAGTAGCACCCGATGGCGGCCTCGATCATCCGACTCGCGGCCCGCCTACGGCCGGATCGTGAAGGAGAAGCCGGGGGCAATGACCGGCGGCGGCGCAACGACCGGCGCGGGCACGGGTGCGACGACCGGCGGCGGATAGTAGTACGCCGGCGGCGGATAGTACCGCGGGCCGTAGTAAAGCGCGGCCCGTAGTACGGCCGATAGACCGGATAGGGTGCGCCGTACAAGCCGAAGCTGACCACAGGGCCGCGACGATAGTAAGGGCCGCGGGCGGATGCCGTCGTGGGGACGGCGAGCAACGCGGCGGCGACGATCGCAAATGCCAACAAGCGGTTCATGGCGCGCTCCTCGGGGAGAAAAGGCTCCCGCATTTTCGCGGCAAGCAAGTGGCGGTTCAAGAGCAATCGCCGTGCCGGTCCGCCGGCGGCGAAATTGTAACAGTTTGCGGACTGGCCGCTTGTAGATTTTTCGCTCGCTGGCGTGCCAGCACGGCCCGAGCGGCCGACTGGCATCGAATCGACAACAGGACGAATCGATCGGATCGCCCATCGGCTACGATTTCTTATCGACCCGAGCTAGCAGACGAATGGCCGCCAGCCGCCGGCAAGAGCACGCCCGGAATGATCGGCACATGCCGCACCCGCGGAGGCGATTCGCCCGTGCGACGCCGCGCCCTGGCTAGTGCGTGGTCGGCGCCAACCATTCGGATACCACTGCTGGCTTGTCCAGCAGCGCGTTGGCTTTGCGGCAAGCCTGAACCGAAAACCTGGCTCTGACCGAGCCCTAGGCTAACTGACGCATCACGTCGAGCACGGTCGTGTAGATCATCAGGCCGAGCAGCAACAGCAGGCCGACGATGGCGAAGCGGGTGTGCAGGCGGGCCAGCCGGGGGTGCACCTTTTCCAACAGCGAGCAGACGATCTTGCCGCCGTCCAACGGCGCGATCGGCAGCAAGTTAAAGATCGCCAGGTTGACGTTCAACATCACGGCAAAGCGGATGGCGCTGGCCAAGCCGCCAGCGACGACGGTCTTGCCGATCGCTACGATGCCCACCACGCCCGAAAGCTGTCCGGGATGGGCGAAAATGGCCGGCAGGGCGGCGGTGATGGCTGCCGAAAGCCGGGCCACGTCGAGCCACGGCTCGATGAATAGCCCCTGCCAGGAAAGCTCGCCGGCCAGTGCGCGGCCCAGCGCGGCCAGCACGACGGCGAAGGCAATATTGGCCGCCGGTCCTCCGAGCAAGAACACGATCCGCCGCCCCACGGGAATACGATAGAACGCCTCTTCGTCGGTGAACTCGGGCAGCACGTAGCCGCCCAGCGGCACGGCTGACAGGCAGTATTCCACGCCTCCGCGCCGCCGCGACCAGACCACCGGGCCAAACCCGAGCGAGAACCGGGCCACCGGAATGCCCACGGCCCGGGCCGCCAGCAGGTGGCCCAGCTCGTGGACGAAGATCAACAAGCCGATGAGCAAGACGCTTGCCAGGAGGGACATGGGATTGCGCTTTGGGATTAGGCTTTGGGGTTCAGGTCGGCAGGGAGGGTTTGCATGGCGTCAGCAATGTGCCGCTGCGGTCATCAAGTGATCTTATGCACGGGGCGTGGGCGGTGCAAACCCGGTTTTGGGGCCCGCCCGCGGTCGAAAGGGGGCGAATGAACAGCGCGGCCCCGACGTCGGTTTTTGCAAGTCAAAGTCACTCGAAGCCGCGGCCAGGTGCGGAGATCGTTCAACTCGAAATCGCCCGGGCACGTGAGGCTACCCAACGGGTGCCGGTCAACGCCAGATTTTCGGTTCAGACTTGCCGTAAAGCCAACGCACTGCGGGACAAGCCAGCAGTGGCACCCGAGTTGTTGACGTTGACAAAGCGCTAGTGCATTTCATTCATACGCGGTGCTGATGGCGCACGCGGGCTGGCGCATTGCGAGCTGCGCCAACCGCTGCACTCGGCGCGGCTGCCTCGACCGAATAAGTCGCCGCGGTCTTCGCACTCTCCGTGCCTGGCACGTTGCGCAGCGAATCGGAGCGCGATGGCGCAAATCATCAAGAAATTCGTGGACGAATCAAGTGCGCGATGACCATAATTCGGACGCGATTTTTCACTTCAAGGCTGAAGTCGAAAGCCGACTCCCCCCTTTCGTTGAGCGAAGGGCCACAGCGGCATGATGGCGAATGTGACCGACTCGAACCTGACGCGCCCGACGTCGTTGTCCGATCTGGACCGCGGCGCGGCTGTCCTCGGCCGGTGCCGACGATTCGCATCGACGGCCAGCACGGTCCGTCGAACGCTGCCGCGGCCGGCGCGGCGGCGGCCGAGGGCGGCAGCGGCGGGGCGGTTGGCACGCGCGAGTTGTTCATTCACGCGGCGGTTTCCGAGCTGGCCCGGCTGGCCGGGGCCGACAGCCGAGTGGTGGCCATTAGCTCGGCGATCGACGAGGAAACCACGGCAGCCTGGAGTGGCCCGCGCGAGCGGATGTTCCTGGTTGACTCGGGCGTGCCGCACGCGTTGGAGTGGTCGGCCAGCGTGGCCGCCGGGGGCGGCCGGCCCTTCGTGTTCATTTCCTGGGACGAGTTGCAAACGGCCTTCGGGCAGGTGCGCGAGTATTTGCCTGCGCGCGCGGCGGTGACGCTGGTGGTCGAGGGACGTCGCGACGTGCCGGCCGAACAGTGCCCTCGTCGGCCGGCATGTGCGGGGTGCGGCAGTTGCCGAACGTGGCCATGGTTGCTCCCAAGGACACGGTCGAATTGGGCCAGATGCTCGCCTGGTGCGCCGCGCAGGACGGGCCCGCGGTGGTGTGGCTCAACGAAGCGCTGGTGCCGCGGATGAACTGGCCTGGGGCGCGGCGATCGAGCGGGGCGTGGCCGAGCCACTGAGCGCCGGCGAGCACGTGGCGATCTTGGCCTGGGGGCCGATGGTCGGGGCCGCCCAGGTGGCCGCCGAGCGGCTGGCCGAGCAGGGCATCGCGGCGGGCATCACCAACGCGCGGTTTGCCCGGCCGCTCGACGTGGCGGCGCTGGTGCGGGCGGTGCGCGAGGCGTTGTGCGTGGTGGTGCTCGACGACGGCGCCGAGCACGGGGGCTTCGCCAGTTGGGTGCTCGACGAGCTGTTTGCCAACGGGATCGTGAACAACGTATCGATCGTGACGCCGCCGTCCGGCGCGGCGGCTGGCACGGCCGACGAGGTTCATGACGATTGCGCGGCGCAAATCGTCGGCGCTGCCACTGGCTGGCCGAGCCGGTCGTACCGAGCGATCCGATCGAGCCGCTCGTGCCGGTGATGACGCCGCCGCGCAGCGAGATGGCTTATGGCAGTTGGTCGAATTACCTGTCGACCCACACCGGCGGCATGGCGCTTGAGCGGCGCAAGTCGTTAAGCGGCAGCTATCTGCGGACGCGGCACGCTGGGTGGCCGCTTATGAGGAAGTCGGCACGCGTGATCTATATTTGTGGAAGTGGTGCATGCACGGGGTTGCGCTGACGACGCTGCCCTGCGTTGCCGGCGAGCTGGTCGACCACGTCTGCGATACGAAGCTGCTATCGATCGTGCTTTGCGTGCTGCTCGACGACGTGGCCGACGAGCGCGGCGAAAGTCGTTTGCTCAACGTGTTGCTGAAGCCGACGGGTTGGGGCGGCTGCGCGGTGCCTGGAGGCAGCTGAGTGCGCCGGCCAAGAAGCACGCCGACCTTACCCACGAACTGTGGACTGAGTATTGGGCCAGGACTTCGAGTTACCCGTGTTACGCAAACTTCGAGCCCGTGCTGCGCTACGATCTGCTGCAGTTTTTCAACACGATGCGGTATTCGCACCTGGTCAATGGGCGGCCGTATCTGTTGAACATGGTCGAGCACGATCTGTACACGTCGCACAACATGATGATGATCAGCTTCGCGACGCTCGACCTGATGTGCAGCGAGCGGTTTCCGTTGGCACAGACCGGCGCGCTGCGCGAAATGATGTGGCACGCGCAGTGCATGGGCCGGATCGGCAACCTGCTGAGCACGTGGCGGCGCGAGCTGGCCAAAGGCGATTTCACCAGCGGAGTTTTTGCGCGGGCCCTGATGGAAGGCGATCTGACGCTGGAGGAATTGGAGCGGGGCGACGTCGGCAAGATCGAGGGAATCATCTCGCGCCGCGGCCACGAGGCGTACTTCTATCAGAAATGGCTGGAGCACCGCCAGCGTTGCCACGCGCGTGCCGAGCGCGTGCCGTCGCTCGACCTGCGCAAAGTCCTGGAGGGCCACGATCGGTTCTTCGCGATGCACCTGGGCAGCCAAGGATTGATCTGAAGCGTCTCGAGAAACCCCTCTGCCGGCGAAACCACCGATGACATCGCGCCTGCTAGAGCGATTCCCCGCGCATTACATCCTGGCGATGATGTGCGTCACGCGCGTGTTCGCCTTCGTGCTCGGCGGGTTGTGCGTTTGCTACGTCAACCTGACGTTCAATCTGGCCTTGCACACGCAGCACCATTTCGAATTCGCGGCCGTGATCGTGATTGCGCTGACCGCGGTGCTGACGGTCCTGATGGCGTTGTGGGAAACGCGCGACCTGCGGCGCGTGCTGTCCCTGCTGGACCGGGGCGAGCAGGTGGACCTGGCGGTCGCGGTGGCTGCCGGTCGGCAAGCGGTCTTGTTTCCCGGCCGGCATGCATTGCACGAAGCGGTCGTCGATCCGTTTCTGACGATCTTGCCGCTGTGCGTGGTGCTGTACGTCGCCGACAATGCGCCCCCACTGGTCATGGTGCAGGTCGGCATCGCCGGCTTCATGGGGCTGGCAGCCATCATCATGACCACCTATTTCGTCAGCGAACATTGGCTGCGGCCCGTCATCCAGCGGCTGCTCGACAAGGGCATGCCGATCGCGTACGCCACCCTGCCCGAGTCGAAGTTGCAGTTCAAGATGATGTTGTGCTTCGGGCTGACCACGGCGGTAACCGGATTGATGATCGGCGCGCTGGCCAATCAGCGCGCCATGGACATCATCGACGACCCCCGGCGGCAGGCCGAAGCCGTCGCCAGTTTGCGCGAACACACCCTGTTCATCATGGGTTTCGCGATCTGTTTGGGCTTGTTCCTGTCGCGCATGCTTTCCAACTCGATTTCCCAGCCGCGCGACTGATGCTCAACGCGATGCACAACGTGCAGAAAGGCCGCCTCGACCAGCGGCTGCACCCCACCGGGAACGACGAACTCGACGTGCTGGCCCGGCAGTTCAACGTGATGATCACGCAGCTCGATCAGAACGACCAGACGATCCGCGACTTGAATACCGGCTTGGAACAGAAAGTGCGCCGCCGCACGCGGCAGTTGTCGCGCAGCCGGCGGAGCCTGAAGCGCTCGCTCGACAAGCTCACCGAGGCCGACCGGCTGAAGACCGAGTTCTTCTCGAACGTCAGCCACGAGTTGCGAACGCCGCTGACGATGATTCTGGCGCCGGTCGACCGCCTGCTCGACCGCAAGGCTTCGTCGCTGCCGGCCGACGCGACCAACATGCTCGAGATGGTCCGCATCAACGGCTACCGCCTGCTCGACCTGATCAATCGCCTGCTCGATTTCTCGAAGCTCGAAGCCGGGCACATGAAGCTGCACGTCGAGCGCGTCGACCTGAACGCCCTGGTCCAAAAGCTGGCCGGCGCCGCCACGCCCTTGACCGAGCAGCGCGGAGTCCACTTGGAAGTTGACTGCGACCCACGGCTCGGCGAATTCGGGGCCGACGAGGAGAAGGTCGACACGATCGTCAGTAACCTGCTCTCCAACGCCATCAAGTTCACACCGCAGGGTGGCCGGGTGCGCGTCGAAACGCACGCCGACCACGACCGTGTGCGTGTGTCGATCGAAGACACGGGCATCGGCATCGACAAGTCGCAGCGCGATCGGATCTTCGAGCGGTTCGTGCAGGTCGACGGCAGCTCGTCGCGCGAATTCAGCGGCACGGGGTTGGGCTTGTCGCTGGTGAAGGGGCTCGTCGAGCTGCACGGCGGCGAGATTCGCGTCGACAGCGAGCTGGGCAAGGGCTCGAAGTTCACGTTTCATCTGCCGCTGCGCCCGCTGGAGCCGGCCGTCGCGCCCACCAGCCGGCCGGGGTCCACCGCATCGCCCGCCACTTCGCCGACCTGGAGACGTTCGTCGAGCAGCCCGCGACCGAAACCCAGACCGACGGGCCCAGCGGCGACACCCAGCTCAGCCCCTTCGCGCCCACGGTGCTGGTCGTCGACGACACGCCTGAAATGCGGACCCTGCTGGGCACGATTCTCAGCGAGAACTACCGCGTGGTCTACGGCTGCGACGGCCAACAGGGGCTCGAAGCGGCCGAGCGCGAGCACCCGGACCTGATCATCTCCGACGTGATGATGCCGATCGTCGACGGGCAGGAGTTCTGCCGGCGGATCAAGGACAACTCGGCCACGGCCCACATCCCGTTCGTGATGCTCACGGCCAAGGCCGAGCTGGCGATGAAGATCGGCGGGCTCAACTGCGGCGCCGACGATTACCTGACCAAGCCGTTCGACGAGAAAGAGCTGAAGGCCCGCGTGCGCTCGTTGTTGAAGCTGCGCGGGATGCACCAGGATCTGGACCGCCGCAACCGCGAGCTGCGCAGCGCGTACAACGAGCTGCGATCGTTGCAGAACCAGTTGGTGCAGGCCGAAAAGATGAGCTCGCTGGGCCAGTTGATCGCGGGGCTGGCGCACGAGATCAACAACGCGATCAACGCGGTATACAACGGCATCAAGCCGCTGACGGCCACGGCCCGGCGGCTGGAAGCGGTCGTCGAGCATCCACCGGCCGATGCGCCGGCCGGCGCGTCCGAGCAGGAAACCGCGGCGCTGTTCAAGAAGATCTTCTCGCTGGCCGGCGTGATCGAAACCGGCGCCACGCGCACGGCCCGTATCATCCGCGATCTGAAGACCTTCTCGCACCCGGGCAACGAGCAGTTCCAATTGTTCGACCTGCACGAATCGCTCGACATGTGCGTGAACCTGCTGTCCAACACGCTGCGCCACCGCGTGGAGGTGCATCGCGACTACGGGCAGATCGGCCGGGTGTTCGGACCCGGCGGCCAGTTGAACCAGGTGTTCATGAACATCCTCAACAACGCCCAGCAGGCGATCGAGGGCCAGGGCGAAATCTTCATCACCACGCGGCAGGAAGGCGAGTCGATCGTGGTTTCGATTCGCGACACCGGCAGGGGCATTCCGGCCGAGCCGCGCGAAAAATCTTCGATCCGTTCTTCACCACCAAGGATCCGGGCGTGGGCACCGGGCTAGGGCTGTCGCTCAGCTTCGGGCTGATCACGAAGCTGGGCGGCACGATCGAATGCCGCAGCACGCTCGGCGAGGGCGCGGAGTTCGTCATCCGCTTTCCCTGCATGGCCGAAGCGCACGAAACCGAGGAATTCGATGAAGCCGAGCCCGGCTTCGTCGTGGAAAGGGCCGGAGCATGAAACGCGACATCCTCTACGTCGACGACGAGGCGGAAAACCTCGTCGTCTTCGAAGCCACGTTCGACGAATTCTTCAACGTCGTCACCGTCGACAGCGGTCAGGCCGCGCTCGACCTGCTCGAAACCCGGCCGTTTCCGGTCGTCGTGGCCGACCAGCGGATGCCCCGCATGACCGGCGCCGAACTGTTCGAGACCATGCGCCACAAGCACCCGCACACCAAGCGCGTGATGCTCACCGGCTACGCCGACTCGCGGGCCATGCTCAGCGCGATCAACCAGGGGCAGGTGTTCTACTTCATCAAGAAACCCTGGGAGCAGGACATCGTCTATTCGACGCTGGTCCGCGCGATCGAGGCTTACGACATGTCGCTGTCGAACCTCACGCTGCAAGACCGGCTGGTGGCGGCCGACCGCTGCGCCACGCTTGGCCGCTCGGCCTCGCAATTGGCCCACGAGCTGGGCAACCAGCTTTGCATGTTGCCGCTCTTGGAGCTGATCGAGGAAGAGTATTCCGATCACGACGACCTGGTGCAGTTGGCCGGCCTGGCGCGGAGCACGCACGAGCGGCTCGTGCAGATCATCAACGAAGTCAAGGCCTTCGTGCGCTTCGAGCGCGAAGAGGTCGTGACGCAGCCCTTGGCCCTGGCCGATGCGCTGCACGAGCTGGTCGAGTTCCTGCGCTTCGAGCGCAGCCTGCCGCTGGAGCGGCTGCACGTGTCGATCGCCGCCGGGCCCTGGGCCCGGGCCAATCGCGTCAAGCTGCAGCAGGTGGTGCTCAACCTGCTGAAGAACGCGGCCCACGCGATTCACGACGTCCCCGAGGGGCGGATCGAGCTGGCGCTGGCCAGCCAGGACGATCGGGCCGTGATCACGGTGTCGGACAACGGCTGCGGCATGACGGCCGAAGTGGCCAAAAAAATCTGGGAGCCCTTCTTCACGACCAAAGGCAACGAGGGCACGGGACTGGGGCTGGACGTGGCCCGCTCGATCGTCGAGGTGCACGGCGGCACGATCGAGTGCGTCACGGCCCCGGGCCAGGGGGCGACGTTCACCATCTCGCTGCCGCGCTACCAGCCCGCCAGCGAGGGCGCGGCCCCGGCGCTCGCTCCCGCCGCGGTGCTGGCGGCCGCCGCGGACACGCTGCCGCAGCCGCTAACGCAACCCATTTAGGACGCGATTGGCCGGCCGCTGGCATGGTCGGCCAAAACGATATGGAGACCAACCGATGAAGGTTCTGCTTGTCAGCCCACGGGGCTTCTGCGCCGGCGTGAACATGGCGATCGAGGCCCTGGAGCGGGCGATCGCGATGTTCGGCACGCCCTTGTACGTGTTTCACGAGATCGTCCACAACCGCCACGTCGTCGATCGCTTCCGCGGCAAGGGCGTGGTGTTCGTCGACGACGTCGAGCAGGTGCCCTCGGGCGGCAACCTGATGTACAGCGCTCACGGCATTTCACCGGCCGTGCACCAGGCATCCGAACAGCGCGGGCTGCGGATCATCGACGCCACCTGCCCGCTGGTGCGCAAGGTGCACCTCCAGGCGGTGCGCTTTGCCCGGTTGGGCTATTCGATCGTGCTGGTGGGGCACCGCGGCCACGATGAGGTCGTCGGCACGCTGGGTGAGGTGCCCGAGCAGATCACGCTGGTGGAGACCGTCGAGGACGTCGACCGCCTCGAACTAGCCGATCCCGACAAGGTCGCTTACCTGACGCAAACCACGCTCAGCGTCGATGATGCCAACCGGCTGATCGACCGCTTGCGCGAGCGCTACCCGCGGGCGGTGGGCTCGCCGAAGGAAGACATCTGCTATGCCACGCAGAACCGCCAGGAAGCGCTCAAGGCGGGGGTCGAGCAGGCCGACGTGGTGCTGGTCTTCGGCAGCAAGAACAGCTCGAACAGCATCCGCCTGACCGAAGTGGCTGGCCAGTTCGGTCGGCCGACGTATTTGATCGACAGCGTGGCCGAGATCGACCAGCGCTGGTTCCAGCCGAGCGACACGGTGCTGGTCACGGCCGGGGCCAGCGCGCCGGAAGAACTGGTGGAAGAGTGTATCGATTACCTAAGCCGTACTTTTGGCGCAACGCTTGAACATCTGGCGGTTCGTGAGGAGCACGTCGAGTTTCCGCTGCCGCCGGAGGTGCGGCGGCCATTGGGCGGTTCGAAAACGGCGGCGTACCGCTAGGCCATTAGTTCTGCCGTGCGCCGCATGCTTGGATAAACCGCGCATTTGAGAACCAATTCTCCAGAACGCAAGGTGGTCGCGTCGATCACAGTTTTGCCCGAGAGCACCGCGGATGGATCCGCTTTTCCGCTCGGGTAAGCTTTGACGATTATCAGGCCCGGGACCGCTGCCAGTGGCGGCGTGGTTCCCCGGCGGCGAGGGAGCGCGACATCCATGCGGCGGAGCCGACTCTGCGGGCTGGCGGCGTTTGCAGTTTTAGCCACCTCGCGCCTGCGCGGGAGCCGACGGGCTGATTCGCGACGGCGTGGGGCCTATCTCGACCGGACGCGGCGGCACCAACCAGGCGTTCGCCGACAACTCGGCCATCATCCTCGACAATCCCGGCGCCCTGGTAAATGTCGCAGGTACGGGCCTGGCCGAGTTGGGCGCCGATACGGTGTTCACGGCCATCCACTACACCGATCCGTTCAACGACGTGCAAAGCAAGAACCGGCCGTTGCCGATGCCGGTGTTGGGATATATCCAGAAGAGCGACGACGAGCGCTGGGCCTGGGGCATCGGCGCCTTCGTGCCCGCCGGCTTCGGCGCCAGCTACGGCGGGCTCTCCAATCCGCTTCTGGGCACGAACCTCTATCGCTCGACCGGCGCCATGGGCAAGCTGCTGCCGGCGCTCTCCTATAAGGCCACCGACCGGCTCTCGGTCGGGCTGAGCGTGGGCATCGCGTTTACCGCCGTGCAACTCACCGGGCCGTTCGTGTTTCAGGATGCGCCGCTGACGGGCTTGCCGGCATTGGTGAATATCGGCGGTTTCGGCGTGGCGCCGACCGGCTCGGTCGGCTTTCAGTATCAGTTGACCGAAAAGCTGACGATCGGGGCCACCTACACGACGCAATCGAATTTCACGATCCACGGCGGCACCAACGCTTCGCTGCTGCTGCCCGGCCCGACGATCATCTCCAGCCATTTCGACGACCAGTTGCACATGAAGTGGCCGCAGAGCGTCGCCGTGGGCTTGAAGTATGCCTTCTGCCCGCACCGGCGGTTCGGGGCCGACGTGATCTGGTACGACTGGGCCCACGCGTTCAACAATATCGGCTTGCAGTTCACTAATCCCACGAACCCCGCGGTGGGCGGGCTGACAACGCTGCCGATTCGCGACACGTTTCCGCTCAACTGGACGAACTCGATCACCATGCGGCTGGGCTATGAATGGGAGCCGAACGATCTGGATACCTGGCGCGTCGGCTACACGTATCACGGCAGCCCGGTACCCGACTCGACGCTCAATCCATTCCTCGACGGCGTGCTGGAGCACGGCTTCAGCGCCGGCTACAGCCGCAAGCTGGATCGGGCGATCTTGAACTTCGCCTACCAGTACAACTTCGGCAAGCCGTGCGCCGTCGGCACCAGCGCCATCGTGGGCGGCCTGTTCGACAACACCACGCTCAACGCGCAAGCCCAGTTCGCGATGGTCAGCTTGTTGTTCCCCTTCTAGCAGACCGGCGACCCTGAGCTGTCAAGCGTTACCAAGGGGTGCCACGGGCGGCTGCGCAGCAGACACCCGTGCCAACGCACTGCTTGACAAGCCAGAGAATGGCACCGCGATGCCGTTAGCCGCGTGAGTCATTCGTTGATTCAAGTGGTGAATCGACGGCGCGCGTTCGCGGCTGTGGGCCGGAGGCCCAACGGCGAGCTACAGGCCCCGCTTTTCCGACGCAATGGACCTGTCAGTTATTTTTTGGCGCTCGCCTGAATTTTTAATAGCCAAAAGGGGGGCCGCGTTTTAAAATCGTGCTCGGGGACGGTGACAGAGGCTCTCATTCGACGGAGGGCCCATGTCGAGCGTTGGCGGAAGTCTGCAGCACGCGCTGACTCTTCAGCAGGCCGGACGGCTGACCGAGGCCGAGCAGGTTTATGCCCGGCTGCTGGCCGACGACCCGCGGCGGCCTGAGCCGCATCTTTACCTGGCCCTCATCGAGCAAGCGCGCGGCCAACTCGAGCCCGCCTGCGAACATTGTCGCTGCGCCTGGCGCTGAAGCCCGACTATGCCGAAGCCCAGTTCGCGCTGGGCAATCTCTTGAACACGCTCGGCCGCTGCGGCGAAGCGGAAACCTGCTTTCGGGCGGCGCTGGCTGCCAACGGCCGCTTCTTTCCCGCGCACGTCAGCCTGGCCAGTCTGCTGCGCCGCCGCGGGCAGTACGACGAAGCCCGCGCCCACTTGAACGCCGCGGTTGCGATCGAGCCGGCCGTGGCCAACACCTGGTACGTGCTGGGCAACCTGGAAGTGGCCTGCCGCAACTACGACGCGGCGCAGGCGTGTTATGAAACGGCGCTGCGGCTGAAACCGAATTGGGCCGACGCGCATGCGCGGATCGGCGTCATGCTGCAGGCCCAGGACCGGCTGAACGAGGCGGTGGTCCATTATTGCCGGGCGCTCGAGTTGCAGCCGCGGCACGCCGAAGCCCACTACAACTACGGCACCGCGCTGGCGGCGCTCGGCCGGCAGGCCGATGCCCGCGAGCAATACGAACAGGCGTTGGCGATCGACCCGCGGCACGTCGGGGCGCTGGTCAACCTGGGCGCCATGGACCAGGCGGCCGGACGCACGGGCCAGGCGCTGGCGCATTATCTCGCGCGATCGAGATTGCGCCGGCCACGGCCGAGGCGCATTTGAATTGCGCCCTGCTGCTGTTGGCCGATGGCCGGTTGGGCGAAGCCTGGGCCGACTACGATTGGCGCGTTCGCGTGCCGAGCTTCCCGGTGCACCGAATCGACAAGCCGAAGTGGGACGGAGCGGCGCTGGCCGGCCGCACGCTGCTGGTGCACGCCGAGCAGGGGCTGGGCGACACGCTGCAGTTCGTCCGCTACCTGCGGTTGCTCGCGGCCCGCGGCATCGAGGCGATCGTGCAGGTGCAGCCGCCGCTGGTCCGGCTGCTCGAACGCTCGGGCTATCGTCGGGTGGTTGCCGACGAGGGAGCGGCGCCCGAGTGCGACGTGCAGGTTCCGCTGATGAGCCTGCCGGGCATCTTTGGCACGGCGCTGGAAAGCGTGCCGGCCGAAGTGCCGTATTTGTTCGCGCACGACGAGGACGTCGCCCGGTGGCGCGATCGATTGTCGGGGCTCGAAGGGCTTCGCATCGGCATCGCCTGGCAGGGAAGCGCCACGCACCAACGCGACCGCGATCGCTCGATTCCGCTGGCCGCCTTTGCGCCGCTGGCGCGGATCAAGGGCGCGACGCTCGTCTCGCTGCAAAAAGGCGCCGGCAGCGAGCAGTTGGGCAACGTGCCGTTTGCCGTAAGGCAGTTGGGCGATGCGTGGGACCCGCCCGGCCGGCCGCTGGTCGACACGGCCGCCGTGATGATGAACCTCGACCTGGTGATCACGGCCGATACGGCCATCGCCCACCTGGCCGGCGCGTTGGCTGCGCCAGTGTGGGTCGCCTTGAGCACGCACGCCGACTGGCGGTGGATGCGCAACCGGCCGGACACCCCCTGGTATCCAACGATGCGGCTGTTTCGCCAGACCAGCGCCGGCGATTGGGACCAGGTGTTTGCCCGCATCGCCGCGGAGTTGGCGGCCATCAAGGATGCCGGCCGCGTGGCGCGGGCCGTGTAACGGCGTCGGTCACGGCAGCTCGCGGAGGCGGATGTCCTTGAAGTCGAGACGCGTGCCGTGGTTTTGCAGCCCGACGTAGCCGGTCGCGCGGGTGATGCCGGGGTGTTCCTTTTCGGCGTCCTTGTGATCGTCGAGGTTCGCGTCGACGATCGGCGTGCCGTTCAACTCGACCTGCACGCGGCGGCCGTTGCAAGTGATGCGCATCGATTGCCAGTCGCCCGGCTTCTTGGTGGCCCGCGATTTGGGAGCGGCAATGCCGTAGACGCTGCCGCAGTACTGAAAGGGCTGCAGATTGGCATATTGCCGGTCCGCGTCGTCCAGGATTTGCACTTCCATGCCCGCGAAGGCCGGGTTGCCGCTGTGCGGAGCGCGCAGAAAGACGCCGCTGTTGCCGCCCGCGGGCACTCGGAACTGCAGTTCGAGCTCGAAGTTGGCGTACTGGCGATCGGTCGACAGCCAGCCGCCGCCCCCGCCGCTGCAGAAGAGCAGGCCGTCTTCGACCTTCCAGCTCGACATCGGCCCGTCGACGGCTTGCCAGCCGCTAAGGTCCTTGCCGTTGAATAGCGGTTTCCATTCGGCTGCCGGTGCGTGCGCCGCCAACAGACAGACGATCGCGATTGCCAGCGCCGTTACGCCAATTCGCCGCATGTCAGTTCTCCTGGGTTAAGTCAAGCTCGCAGGCCGCCACGTGGCCGAAGCAGTCGTCAATCTCGACGCCCAGCCGTTCCGGCCGTGCGCCCGCGTTTGCAAGTCCTTCAACAGCCGCCTGGCGACATATTGGGCCAGCAGCTCGGTGGTGGTGTTGGGAATGTCGAGCAGGATGCAATCGCCGCGCGGAAAGATCCAGCGGCGATCGCCGAACGTGGCCTGCACCTCGCGGTCGTCGGCCACGACTTTGATCAGCGGGTGCCGGGTCGGCAGCAGCATGTGGTGGTCGAGCTCGTCGACGATCAACTTCAACGCATCGCGCAGGGCGATGAAGTCGATGACGTACTGGTTCTCATCGAGCGGCCCATGCACTTCGGCGGCCACGCGGTAGTTGTGGCCGTGCAGCCGTTCGCAGACGTCGCCGGCATACGTAATGAAATGCCCGGCGCTGAAGACCAGGTAGTCTTTCGACATCCGGACGTGATAACGATCGGCCATGCGATTACACTCTTCGCGGTTAAGAAGAATTCAACCGCACAGGATGCAGAGTAACGCAGAGAAGAAACGCGAAGAAGGGTTTCTTCCTCTTCTCGTCTCACCACTGCGCCAACCGCAGCGGTGGCTTGATTATGCCATCGCGCAACGCGGCGAACAAACTGGCGGCCAGCAGGTCGGCGGTCGTGCCGGGGTTGCGGGCATGGCCGTCGCTGCGGAGCCAGAAATCGAGATCCGCCAGCTCGCACTGGTATTCTTCGCTCATGGGCGAGCCGGCGGCCAGCACGCGGCCAGCCAGCGCGGCCGCGTTTTCGGCCACCTCGATGCCGCGGCGCTGCGCGATCAGGCTGTCTGGAAACGCGTGCATCACCCGCAGGTGCGCGTGAACCACGGCCGGCGACAGCGGCAATCCGCCGGCCAGCGCCGACGACAGCTCGGGCAGGACGAAGTCGAACACCTGGGCATAGTCTTCGGCGTACTGGCGGGCAATCATGTCGCGGCCCGCGGCCAGCTTCATCGACGCGACCAGGCCCAGCGTCGGGTCCTCGGCGACGTCGGCCGAATCGACGCTCCCCAAGCCGCCGGGGTTGGCGGCGCGGATGGCCTGATAGACGTGGCGGGCATCGTCGAGCGTGGCGCCCGCAACACGTCGGCCACGCCCGAGCCGAGCGGCGCGCCGCGCGGCACTTTGGCCAAGGGCGCAACAGCAGGATCGTGCCCAGGTTGGTGTTCGTGTTGACCGCCCGTAGCGTGGCTTGCACGGCGGCCAGGATGGTCTGGCCCAGCGGGCGCTCGACGGCGTCGTCGAAGATCGTGCCGATCACCGTGGCGGCGACGACGAAATCGGGATAGCTGGCGTCGTCGAAGTCGGCCCCACGGTGCACGTTGCCGGGTTTGGGCGCAGTGGCTTCGATGATCGAGGCCAGGCTCGCGCACTGGCCGATCGTGAAGCTGCTGGGCTGGTCGGCGTCGGTCATGATGGGCGTGCGGCCGGGGCCGGCTGTACCGCGGATGCGGACGCGTTGAGCGGGTGGCCGGCGATGAAGCGCTCGACCAGCGGAATGATCTGCTCGTAGGCGTCTTCGACCACCCAGTGGCCGGCCTCGGCCAGGCGGTGGACCTGGGCCTGCGGAAAGAAGGAGAGAAAGCGGTCGAGAAACGCGCCGGTGAAACACCAGTCGCGCATCCCCCAGATGAACATCCAAGGGTGCGCGGACCACATGGGCAGGCTTTGCTCGATGGCCAGCAGGTCGTGGTAGCTGGGGTGGCGCGGCGACATGGGAATATCGGCGATGAAGCGGTAGATCGCCTGGCGGTTATTCCATGAATCGTAAGGAGCCAGGTAACCGGCCCGCACTTCGGGGGTCATGCGGTTGTGCCGGACGACCGCCATGTGCAGGGCGGCGCGGACAAAGGCGTTGAGCCCCTGGACGGCCAGCTGGCCCACCAGCGGCACCCGGCAGGCGCGGATCCGCCACGGCATGGACTGCGAGCGAAAGGCGGCGCTGTTCATCATCACGAACCGCGCAAAGCGCTGGGGCTCGCGGTGGGCCGCGCCCAGCCCGATGGCCCCACCCCAGTCGTGGCCGACGAGCGTGACGCGCTCGAGATTCAGCCGCTTGACGAACTGCGCCAGGTTGTCGACGTGCTGGCTGAGCCGGTAGGAGTAGTGGCTCGGCTTGTCGCTCAGGCCGCAGCCCATGTGGTCCACGGCGATGACGCGGTATTTACGGGCCAGCGGCCCGATGAGATTCCGCCAGTGGAACGACCAGGTGGGATTGCCGTGTACCAGCAGCAGGACGTCGCCCTGTCCCTCGTCGAGATAATGGTAGCGGTGGCCGCCGACAACAAGCTCGCGCGATTGGAACGGGTAGAGCGAACGCCAGGGTCCGTGCATCGAATGAACTCGCCGGCAAGCCCCAGGGGCCCGAGGGCCGCCCGACGCGCCGAAGCGGGCAATAACCAGGTGACAACGCAGCGCATTTTGTATCGCCGGGGGGCCGCGGCGTCAATGTGGCCAGCGTGCACCGGCGTCTCGCCAGTGCGAAGATCACACCACAGGCGTTGCACGGCAGAGGCACTGGCAAGATGAGGGTGTCCGGGAATTCAAGACAGTGCACGCCGAAGGCGTGAAACAAGTCAGCCCAGGGCAACGCCCTGGGTTAATGGATGGCCGCCTCACGTATCCCAAGCCCTGAAAGGGCGAGACAAACGAACGCGGGGAGGTTGTTGCGCCCTTTCAGGGCTTGCAAGGATTGGACTTTCTTCGACGTTCCCCAGGGCGTTGCCCTGGGCTGGCATGTGAGGACGCTTGCAGCGTCGGTGAGACGAACACGCAAGAACGTGGCACCAATCCACGCTTGAATCCCCAGACGCCCTGAAGATGCTAGTGCCACCGCCTGGCAGCCGCGTGATTTTTCGTTGGGGCCGCCATGATGTAGAATTAGGGTACTTGACGCCACGTCTGTCCGCCCCTGGGGTCCGTTACCGCCATGCCTGAACACGCCTTCCAGGCCGAGCATTTCATCAACCGCGAGCTGAGCTGGCTGGAGTTCAACGCGCGCGTGCTGGAAGAGACTGAAGACACGTCGAACCCGCTGTTGGAACGGGTCAAGTTCTCCTCGATTTTCAGCTCGAACCTCGACGAGTTCTTCATGGTCCGCGTCGCGGGATTGCGCGAGCAGACCTTCGGCGACGGCGCCCCCCAGGATTACACGCCCGACGGCCTGCGGGCGATCACCCAGTTGCAGCGGGTGGCCAAACGGACGCAGGAGCTGGTGGCGGCCCTGTATCGCAACTGGAACGACTCGCTGGTGCCGGCCTTGCGCGAGCAGGGCATCCGGCTGCTGGGCCAGGACGAGCTCGACGGCGAGCAGCGCAAGGCGCTCGACCGCTTTTTCCGCACGCGGGCGTTTCCGATTTTGACGCCGATGGCGATCGATCCCAGCCATCCCAGCCCCCACTTTCACAATCGGCAGTTGTACCTGGGGGCGCTGTTGAAGCGGCATCATGGCCTGGGCCCGAAGCAGCTCTTCGCGGTCGTCCAGTTGCCGCAGATTCTGCCGCGGTTCGTGCCCTTCGGGCGCGGGCGACGAGGCGCAGTTCATCCTGCTGGAAGAGGCGGTCGCGGCCCGGCTGCCGGAGCTGTTCGGCGGGTTCGACATCCTGCACTGGACGACCTTCCGCGTGACGCGCGACAGCGACATCGAGCTGTTGGAGCAAGAGTCGGACGACATGCTGCGACTGATCGAAGAGCGGCTCAAGGCCCGGCAGCGCGGCGACGCGGTGCGGCTGGAAGTGTCCACCGGCGCCGACGAGGGGCTGGTCCGCAAGATCATCGAAGAAGAATCGCTGCGCGACGCGGGCGAGAAGGCGGTCGACCCGTACAGCGAGGTCTACCGGATTCCCGGGCCGCTCGATCTGACGGCCCTGATGGAGCTGTACGAGATTCCCAACCGCGACTTTCTCCGCTACCCGGCCTTTTCGCCGCAGCCGCCTCGGGGCTTGCGGTCGCGGCGCGGCGAGGACCTGTTCAGCGCGATCGCCCAGCGCGACATCCTGCTGCACCACCCGTTCGACTCGTTCGACCCGGTCGTCGATTTCGTCACCAGCGCGGCCAAGGATCCCAAGGTGCTGGCCATCAAGCAGACCTTGTATCGCACGAGCGGCGACTCGTCGATCACGCGGGCCTTGATGCAGGCGGCCGAAAACGGCAAGCACGTCACGGCGCTCGTCGAGCTCAAAGCGCGCTTCGACGAAGAGCGGAACGTGGGCTGGGCCCGGCAAATGGAGCGCTCGGGCGTCCACGTCGTGTTCGGCTTTCTCGACCTGAAGACGCACTGCAAGCTGTCGCTGGTCGTGCGCCAGGAAGGCAACCTGCTGCGGCGCTACGTCCACCTGGGCACGGGCAACTACAACCAGACCACGGCCCTGCAATACACCGATTTCGGGCTGTTCACGGCCGACGAAGATATCGGCGAAGACGCCTCGGCGCTGTTCAACCTGCTCACCGGCTATTCGCAGGGACACACCTGGCGAAAGCTGGTCGTCGCGCCCGAGGATTTGCACCACCGCACGCTCGAGTTGATCGAAGAGCAGATCGAGCGGGCCCACTCGGGCCGGCCGTCGCGGATTTATGCCAAGCTCAACTCGCTGGTCGATTACCGCGTGATCGAAACGCTGTATCGGGCCAGCCAGGCGGGCGTGCCGATCGAGCTGCTGGTGCGCGGCATCTGCTGCCTGCGGCCGGGGCTGCCGGGCATTTCCGAGAACATCCGCGTGACGAGCATCGTCGACCGGTTCCTCGAACACAGCCGGCTGTACGTATTCAGCCCCGACGACGAGGCCAAGATATTCTTGTCGAGCGCCGACTGGATGCCCCGCAATTTCCACCGCCGCGTGGAGGTGATGTTCCCCATCGAGGCGGCCGACTTGAAGCGGCGCATCCTCACAGAGATCGTGCCCACGTATCGCCGCGACAACACGCGGGCGCGCATTCTGCAAAGCGACAGCAGCTACGTCCGCGCGCAGCCGGCCCCGGGCGAGCCGTCGCATCGCTCGCAGGAAGAGTTTCTGGCGATGCGCGAAGAGCCGCTCGAGCGGCTCAGCGTGGCCGCCGAGAACGGGGCCGAGAACGGAGCCGTGCGGCAAGGCGCCGGCGAAACGCTGAAGGCGGCCGGGTCGTAAGGACGCCGGCGCTATTCCGTCTGGTCGATGGCCGCGTTCAGCAGGGCGGTCAGGTCGGCAACTTGGCGCAGGTCGTCGACGATGCGCGGGTGGGCGAAGATGCGGACGCGCTTCACGTAATCGTCGAACTGCGTACCCAGGGCGCACACGACCGGTGAGATCTCGCCCAGCGGCCGGTACTGGCCCGTCTTGGAAAAATGGACCGCGATGTTGAAGTCGACCTCGCGCTCGACCGGCGGCGCGTCGAACAGGATTTCGTGCGGCGCCACGATCCGCCCCAGCGTCGTGCTGGCCAACTGCGCGAACTGCCCGGCGCAGGCGGCCAGCCACGGATAGGGCCGCCGGGCCAGCCGGGCGTGAATCTCCGGCTCTTCCAACACGCTGAACTGCGCCAGCCGCTTGTACAGCCGGCGGTGCGCGCCGAACAAGCCGTCGAGCAGCTCGCCGGCCGGGCCCTCGCCGCCGGCCTCGACCAGCGCGGCCACCAGCGGCCCTTCGGTCATGCGAAACAGCGCGTCGAGATCGAGCTGCCCGTGCAGCAGGTAGAAAGCCCGCTGCAGCATGGCCGTCGCGGCCCGCACGCCGTGGTGCCAGTAAACTTCGCTGAACATCACGTAACGGGCGAAGACGAGCATCTCGGCGGCGGTCTTGCCTTTTTCGCTGATGGCCAGCGCCGTGCCGCCCGCGTCGAGGCACAGGCTGGCTATCAGTCGCCCCTGGTCGAAGTTGCGCCCGTAGGGCACGCCGGCGTGCAAGCTGTCGCGGGCCAGGTAGTCGACCTTGTCGATGTCGATCGGGCCCGAGAGCATCGAAGCCAGCAGCCGCGAGCGGGCGTCGCGCGGCTTGCCCGAGAGCAGGTCCACGACGTCGCGCGGCTGGATGGCCCAATCGTGGCGCAGGGCGTCGGCGATTTCGCCTTCGAGCAGGAAACTGTTGGCAAACAGCTCGTGCTGCGGGACGCTCGGCAGGCGCATGTCTTCGATCGGATGGCAAAAAGGCCAATGACCCAGGTCGTGCAACAGCGCGGCCGCGATGAACAGCTCGGCATCGGCCGTCGAGACCAGCGCGGCGAACCGCCGATCGTGAGATAGTTGGCGCAGGAACAACAGCGCCAACCGGTAGACGCCCAGCGAATGCTCGAAGCGGGTGTGGATGGCGGCCGGATAGACGAGGCCCACCAGGCCCAACTGGCTGATATGGGCCAGGCGGCGAAACTCGGCGGTGTCGACCAGCGCGCGGACCCGGTCGGTCAGCGGCACGTCGACTTCGCTGGGAATACGGACCATGCCCGCGTGGCCTTCGAGGCCCGCGATTTCCGGCAGATCGCGAATCGCACTCATTGCGGCGAACCTTTCGGAAGCATCGAATGCACGCCAGGGCGGCGGGCAGTTCAGGTGGTGGCGGTGGCCACGGCCCACAAGGGCGGCAGCCCGACGGCAGCTCGCAGCACGATCGTCACGACGAGATAGAAAGCATAGTGCAAGGCGGCCGAGCCGAAATCCAAGTCGAGCGTGGCCCAAGCCGCCGCGGCGCCGACCGCGACGAAGGCCGGCGCCACGAACAACCATTGCCACGGCTCGCCGGTCACGATGCCATACATCGGCAGCGGGATGTAGGCGGCCCACAGCAGGGCGTAGGCGAAGCCGCACAGCGCCGCGCGCACGACGAGCGCGCGGCCGCGATACGGCTCCAATTCATCGTCGCGCAGGAACGTGTAAGCGGCCACGGCCAAGGCGGGCGAAAGGATGACCAGGCCGGCGGCGATGAACGGGGTCTTGTCCGACACGCCGCGCAGGGCCAGGGCCCCGCCCAGCGCGACTACCGCGGTCGTGGCGATCGCGGCGACAACGACCGGCTTGACCTTGGTTTCCTCGCGGAGGATCGGCTTGAGGATCGCGCGACCCTTGCTGTCCTTGCCGCCCGAGGCGAACTGCTCGGGCACGTGGATCTTGACCTCGTCGGCGATCGGCTCCGGGACCAGGATGATGGCCTTGCACTTGGGGCAAGGGCCCTTCTTGCCGGCGAATTTTTCGCTGACCGAAAAGCGCGCCTTGCACCCCGGGCAAACAACGGAAATCGGCATGAACGAGCTCGAAGAAGTGACACGCTGTGGCAACGGGCCCGGCGAACTATTCAGTTTCGACAGGTCCGAGAGTTAAGTCAAGTTAGCGGAGGTTTTGGTAGTAGGCCAGTTGGAATTCGCGGTTACTCCGCCCCTAGCTCGACCCGCAATTCCTCGGATCCCGGATCGTCGGCACTCCCATATCGTTTGATTGCGTATCCGCCTGCGGAGAGGCTTGAAGAACGCAATATCGATCGGACGGCATCGAACAGCCGGTCGGCGTCCGGCCCGTACATGTAGAGCGTGCACTCCCCGCCCCCGAATTCGTCGCCGTCAAATTCGCCGACGCCAGCGAGTTCGATCGCTTCCAATAATTCGTCCTCCAGCGCGTGAAAAGTGTCTACGTCCGCATCGTCGGCGAACCGAAGATGCACGATTATGGCGTGTTCTCCCATCGACTGTTCTCCCAGAGAAAGATTGACTGCACGATTTGCCCTCGGTTGCGCGCCGGGTTGGTCGTCGCGGCGTGCTAAGGGCGTCTTAGCAAGACGCGCGACGCGTGGACGAATCACTCGTCGTCGTCGGCGGCCAGGTCGCCTTCGGTGATCATCGAAAAGCCCTTGGCGTAGAGCGTCTCGAGGCCCATCTCGATGTTGTCGACCATCAGGGCCACGGCCGGCCGGCCGTGCGGACGGACCAGCAGCGGGTAGGCCTGCACGATGTTTACTTCGGCCTGCAACAGGGCCGTGCAAACTTCCAGCAGCGGCTGGTTGCCCTGGGGCAGCTCGACGCCGATCAAGTCGCTTTCGATCAGGGCCAGCCCGCCGCGTTCGAGGATTTCGCGACCCTGTTCGGGATGGCTGAGCAGGAACCGCACGAACGCGCATTCCGAGGAGTCGTTGATCGACAGGGCCACGATTCGCACCTTGCTGCCTTCGAAGCGGCGGATGACTTCGAGCAGTTGGCCGACACGGTTTTCGAGGAACACCGTGAACTGCCGAATCGCCGGATAGTTGCGACCGCGCATCGTCGAGAAGCCGGTTCCAGTGCCTTCACCGATGCTCATAAGGACAGCAGGCCTCGTTCGGTGCCGCCGCGCTTGGCTCGTTCGCCCGCGCCGCGACATGCAGTGGCCGGCCACCTGGTGCGATGGGGGAAACATAAACTGCCTGTTTATAAGGAATTGGGGCATTTTCGTCAACGATCGGCGCCGCGGCCGTGACATGCCTGCCAGTTGCCGCCGGGCCGTCCCGCCGAGGCGCATGATCGGCACGCCCTGGCGGCGCCCGGTTTCAAATCGTAATCACGGCGGCCGATGGCCAGCGAGCTTGGTCTGGCGGCGCGATGCGATAAGATGACAACCCCGCAGGTGGAGTTTCCCAGGTCCCGAGCATGCCATGCTTCGACACCACGAAATCGAAATTCGCGTCCGCTATCAAGAAACCGACGCCCAAGGACGAGTGCACCACGCGAACTATCTGACCTACTTCGAGCTGGGCCGCACGGAATTGTTGCGGGCCGCCGGTTACGACTATCGGCAACTCGAAGCGGAAGGCTGGATGTTAGTCGTGTCGGAAATGAACTGCCGTTACCATCAACCGGCCATTTTCGACGACCTGTTGCGGCTGCGCACGACCGTCGTCGAGGCCCGCGGCGCGCGGGTCATCAACGAATACCGCTTGTATCGCGGTGAATCCTTGCTGGCAGAGGCGCAGCACCGTGGCCTGCATCAGCCGCGAGGGCCGGGTGCGCCGGCTGCCCGACGAATTGACGCTGCCGGGCGAGTGACGGTTGCTCGGGCGCCACGCGTGTGTATACACGACAAGCGCGCATTCCTTTTTTTCCATGGTAAATTTCTCCCGCGCACCCTACTTACAAGGGGACGCGTTGCAGCAATGCGTGGCATTCGCATTGACCCGTGCCATGCTCGCGCGCTATGCGCAAAGCGGGCGCGAGTCTCTAAAGCGGCGCCGCCACTATGCAGTTTGAGGGTTTGGAAGTATGGTGGTAACGATCTTGCGCGTTAACAACGCCCGCCGCGGCGCGCCGTCACATGATATTGAATACGGTGCGTACCTGGTATCGCGATGACGTCGCCGCCAGGCAGTCGTTGAGAGCGATCCATTGGTTGAGACTGATCGTGGTTAGCGGGCTTACACCCGCACCGGATTACGGCGGTTGCCGCGAATGATCCGATCCGCGGCACGTCGTCCGCATGGCGCCGAACATGAGCGGCCACGAAAGTGATTTGTTTGTTTCATTAACATGGGGGACCACAACATTGGCCAAGAAAACAGCGACGGCTAAACCGGCGGCTGCCAACAAGAGCACCGCGATTCGCGAAATACTCGCCGCGAAGCCCAAGGCGAACGTGAAAGAAGTCCAAGCCGAGTTGCAAAAGCGCGGCATCAAGGCTTCCGACGCGCTAGTGAACAAGATCAAGTACAGCAAGGGACGCGCCGGTGGTAAGAAGCGCCGCGGCGGCCGGGGCAACGGAGCATCGCATAGCAAGGCGGAAGCGATTCGCATCACGTTCGCCCGGATGGGAGCATCGACGCGCGTTCGCGACATTATCGCCGATCTGAAAAAGCGGGGCACAAAGGTTTCGTCCGCGCAGGTCAGCACGCTGCGGAAGCGACTGTTCAGCAACGGGCAGGCCGCCAGCCGCTCCCACACGCTCTCACTCGACGACCTGATGGCCGCCAAGCAGTTTGCCGATCGCCTGGGTTCGATCGAAGCCGCGCAGCGAGCGCTGGCCAACCTGGGCCGGCTGGTCAGCGACTGAAGTCCAAGCGCGGGGCGGTTTTGAAACAATCGGCTTCGTGCCGGGCCCGCGCACAGCCACGGTTCTCGAAACTTCGACAGGCTGTTATCCTGGACCGCCGGGGTATCAGCCTGTTCGTGTTTTGACGGCGCAGTGCTCCGCGAGTGGAGCCTTGAGCGACGTGGCCGAAATCGTGGTCGCCCTGCTGCTGACCGGGCACCTGTTGTTGGTCGACGTGGCCATGGCGGGGCCGCTGGCTTGCGTCGCGATGGGCGCCGGCTCGCCGGGCCGCGGCGACGCGCTGGCCGGCCGCGCCGCGCAGCCTGGCGGGGCTCTCGATCGCGGCGCTGGTGGCCGGCGCGGCCCTTGGCGGCGTGCTGCTGGTGCTGCGGTGGTGGCTCGACGACCGGGCGTACCTGGCGGCCCTTTGGGCGATACCGGCCAGCCGGTTGTGGTTCGGCGGCGGCGAGCTGTTGTTCTCGCTCGCGGCGATGATCGCCTATCGCGCGCTGTGGCGTCACCGTGCGAAGTGGCGCTACGTGCATCCCGTGTTCGCGCTGGCCGCCGGCACGAACCTGCTTGCGCAGTTTTCCGGCGCTGTTCGTGATCGTGGCGGTGCTGGCGCAGCGAGGCGCCCCGGCGACGCGCCGCTCGAAGCGGCCGAGTATCGCCGGCTGCTGGTCGATGGCGAGGTCGTGGCCCGCGTGCTCCACGTGTGGCTGGCCGCGGCGGCGGTCACGGCGCTGGTGGCGATCGGCCTGGCGCGGCGCCTGGCCGTCGAAGGCGAGGATGAAGGCCGCGCGCGGATCGCGCGCTGGGCGGCCGTCGTGGCGGCATCGGCCGTGGCACTGCAGATTCCCTCGGGCTTGTACCTGGCCTGGCAAATGAGCGAAACGGCCCAGCGGCTGCTCTTTGGCGGCGACCCGCTGGCCGCCGGCCTGTTGGTAGTCTCGCTGGCGTTGGCCTTTGGCCTGCTGCACGTGCTGGCGGCCCTGGCCGCGGGCGATCGCGACGGAAAACAGTTCCGCCGCGCGGCGGGCTTGCTGCTGTTATTAGTGCTGTGCATGGTCGCCACGCGGGTCCACGTTTACAATCGCCTCAGGGCAGGCGTGCCGGCGACCGCGCAAACTTCGTTAGCAGAACGGCAAACCGCATGAGCCTGGAAGTTCTCATTCTGGCCGATGAAGCCCACGGCACGTCGGCCGATATCGTGCCGACGCTGGGATTCAACTGTTACCGCTTCACGGCCCGCGACGCGAACGGGCCCGTCGAAGTGCTATGGTCGGCGCCGGGGTTTGCCGACGGCGGCCTGAAACCCTCGGGCAGCGGCATTCCGCTGTTGTTTCCTTTTGCCGGCAGGATTCGCGGCGCAGGCGTATTCCTACCAGGGCAAGCAATACACGCTGCAAGCTGCCGACGGGCTGGGAAACGCCATTCACGGCTTCGTGCTCAACCGGCCGTGGCGCGTCGTCGAGACCGGTCCCGGCGTTGCCCGCGGCGAATTTCAGGCATCCGAGGAGGACCCGGCGATTCTCGGGCACTGGCCGGCCGATTTTCGCATCGCGGTGACCTATCGCCTGGCGGGCAACACACTGACGAGCGATATCGAGATCGAGAATCCGGACACCAAGCCGCTGCCGTTCGGGTTTGGCACGCACCCCTACTTTCGGCTGCCGCTGGGGCATGGCGACGCGGAAGCGTGCCGGGTGCGCGTGCCGGTCGGCTCGAACTGGGACTTGGAAAACCTGCTGCCGACCGGTGCCCAGAGCACGCCGCCCGGCATCGAGCGGCTTTCGGCCGGGATGGAGGCCGGCGAGATGCTGTTTGACAACGTGTTCGGCCGGCTGAAGTTCGAGGATCGTCGCTGCCGCCCGACGATCGAAGATCCGGCGAGCGGCAGGACGATGACGCTGACGTTCGACGACCAGTTCGCCGCCTGCGTGGTGTTCAACCCGCCGCACCGCCAGGCCGTGTGCATCGAGCCCTACACGACCCTGCCCGACGCCTTCGCGCTGGAGGCGCGTGGCGTGCAGGCGAATTTGCGGCTGCTCGCACCGGGCGAAACGTTTCGCGCGCGGATCGAGATTCGCGTGGATTGAGTGGCGGTGCCAGGAACCGTTTAAGTCTTTTACATGCAATCGCGGATCTACTATCGCCTGAGAGTAAACCAATGCGCTCGACCATCCTGTCTCGGCTGCTGTTGACCTGCTGCTGTTTGTCGTTCGCAAGCGTGCTAATTTGGTCGAGCGCGCGGCTGCCGAGCCGCGGCGGCCGAATGTCGTGCTGATCATGACGGACGATCAGGGCTGGGGGGATGTTGGCTTTCATGGCAATACAATCTTGAAAACGCCGCACACGGACCGGCTGGCGTCCGAAAGCGTCGAGTTCACGCGGTTTCACGTCTGCCCGGTGTGCAGCCCCACGCGGTCCAGCCTGCTGACCGGGCGCTACAACTACCGCACGGGCGTGGTCGATACGTACCTGGGCCGCTCGACGATGGCGGCCGATGAAACGACGCTGGCCGAAATGCTCTCGGCGGCCGGCTATCGCACCGGCATCTTTGGCAAGTGGCACCTGGGCGACAACTATCCCTCGCGTTCGATCGACCAGGGTTTTGGCGAATCGCTGGTGCACGGCGGCGGCGGCATCGGCCAGCCCGCCGACCCGCCCGGCAACCATTACCAAGATCCGATCCTGATACACGACGGCCGGCACGAGCAGGCGCACGGCTATTGCACCGACGTGTTCACCGACGCGGCCATCCGCTTCATCGAAGCCCATCGCCGCGAACCGTTCTTCGTCTACCTGCCTTACAACTGCCCGCACGGGCCGTTGGAAGTGCCCGAGGCGTATCACCGCCGCTACCAGGGCCTGGGCCTCGACGACGACACGGCGAAATTGTACGGCATGGTAGCCAACATCGACGACAATCTGGGCCGGCTGTTCGACGTGCTCAAGGCCGACGATCTCCAGCGCGACACGATCGTGGTGTTTCTCACTGACAATGGGCCGGCCGGGCGGCGCTACAACGGCGAGCTCCACGGCCAGAAGGGCTCGGTCTACGATGGCGGTATCCGCGTGCCCTTCCTGGTCCGCTGGCCGGGCCGGTGGGCGGCTGGCCGCAAGATCGACGTGCCGGCCGCGCATATCGACCTGGCGCCGACCTTGCTCGAGGCCTGCGGCGTCAAACCCCCGGCCGACGTGCGGTTCGACGGGCGAAGCCTGGTGCCGCTGCTCGACAGGAAGCAGGAACAGGACGTCGACTGGCCCGAGCGGGTGCTGTTTTTCCAGTGGCATCGCGGGGACGTGCCGGAAAAGTTTCGCGCCTGCGCGGTGCGCGGGCCGCGGTACAAGCTGGTCCACCCCGAGCGGCGCGGCCGCAAGGCGCCCGTGCCGGGCTGGGAGCTCTATGACATGCTCGCCGATCCGGGCGAGACCATGAACCTCATCGACAGCCAACCGCAGGTGGCGGCCCAATTGAAGGCGGCCTACGCGGCCTGGTTCGACGATGTCAGCGACACGCGCGGCTATCCGGTGCCGCGCATCGTGGTGGGCAGCGAGCACGAAAACCCGGTGACGCTGACCCGGCAGGATTCGCGCGGGCCGCAAGCCGGCTGGACCGAAACGAGCATCGGCCACTGGCAGATCGACCCGGCGGCCGGCGATACCTATCGGATCACCGTGCGCAGCGAGCGCGAACCGGTCGAGCGAAGCGTGCGATTGCGGATCGGCAAGCGCGAGCTCACCGGCAAACTGCCCGCCGACAGCCAGCAGGCGACGTTCGACGACGTGCGGTTGGAGCCGGGCGTCGTCGAGATCGAGGCGGTGATCGCAGGCGGCGGCAAGACGAGCGGCGCCTCGTACATCGACGTCGAGCGGCCGGCGGTTGCCAAGGCGCCCTAGGCGGCGTTCGAGGGCTGGTTGGAGTCCTTGCTCGAAGATCTCCCGGCATGGCGAAAACTTGAATCAAGTTGCTGGGCCGGTACCGGGATCGTGATCTGCCATCGCCGAGCCACCAATAAAAAAGCCGACCCCGGTTTGGGTCGGCTAGAATTGTCGCGTCACTCTGGTGAAGAACACGGGCGGCGACTACTTCGCGCTTTCTTCGCCGCCGGGCAGCTTGCCTTCCTGGATCAGCTCGCCGAAGCTGGGCGACGTATCGTCCTTGGGGTCCGACTTCATGTTGGCCACTTCGTCGAGCGCCGATTGAATCTTGGCCTTGTTCTTGGCGTCCTTCTTCTTGTCGAGCAGGTGGTCGAGTGCCTTGCCATATTCGTTGCGGGCTTTCTTGTTCTTGCCGACGTGGCAAACGTTGCACTTGACCTTGGTCACGGCGGCGGCCAGCGCCTTTTCGGCATCGGTCGTGGGATCCTTCTTGACGTACTTGGCCTCAAACTCCTTCTTGAACGCATCGATGCCATAGCCGCGGGTCACGATCAGGCTGCTGGCAATCATCAGGCCGCCGATCGTCATCACAATCGCATTCTTCATGGAAATCTGATCTCCAAAGCGAGTTCGAACCTGCCGTCGCGTGAAGCGGAGAGCCGTAGCCGGGATCCAGGCGGGGAGGTCTTGCGGGGAAATAACGCGGCAGGATTTCGTAGGTGGGCTCCGCTCCGCCACCTAGTAAACCTGCCTGGCCGGCGGGTGTCAAGCGACATCGGCCTTGCCGCGATTGGCTACTGTCTCAAGTACCCTGATGGTGGCGGTCGCCGGCTGGCGAGGCCGTGGCCGTGTGTCGGTTTTTTGGCGTGCGCAGCACTGGCAAGATGCCAGTGCCACCCAATGTGATCGTGATCAGCCGCCGGCGCTCACGAGCCTTTGAGGCTGCGCGTTGGAATACCGAACAGCCGCGGAATCGGCTCGGCCTCGGGCGATTCGTCGGCCAGCGGCCGCGGCAGCTCGCTCACCTGGCAGCCGGCATCGCTGCCGTCGACCGCGCCGCCGACCGCGGAATTGCCGGGCGACTGGCCGTCGAGCCGATAGTCGACCGGCAGGTGCGCGTGGAACGGCCGGCTGACGGCCGGCAAGCCGCGCCAGTGAATCGTACCGGTGCCGGCGCCTGAAAGCGGCTCCGCCCGCGCCACGCTTCCTGCCAGGCTTCGAAGCGCAACTGCTTCGAGGAAGTGCCGGCGCCCGTATTGAGAATCTGCCAGAAGACGTCGAAGCCGTCGAAGAAGTCGTGGTCGCCGCTCCACTCGAGCCGCGCCTGGTATTCCTCGATCGAGTCGCTGCCGCGCTGCTCGACCAGCGGCGGCCCGGCGGTCGAGACGATGATGCTGTCGTTGCAGTTGATCTCGGTCAGCAGTTGATAGGGGGCGTCCTCGCGATTCGTCAGCAGCACCAGCCCGCTCTGCACGACCGCGGTCAGGTGGCGGAGGTTGATCTGCACGTGTCCCAGCGGTGCGCGACTGCGCGGCGGCGCCGGCGGCCGCCAGCAGCCGTTCGCTGGTGGCCAACAGCCCATCGTCCCAGTTGAGGCGCACGGCCTGCAGGTCGTTGTCGCGCAGGAACGTCGCCTCGCCGCGGGCCACGCAGTGCTCGAGCGAAATCGTGACGAGCTGATCTTCGCCTGCTACCGGGTCCATGGCCATCGTGCCGGCCCCGGGCGGCGCCTTGACGTCGAAGAAGGCCACGCCGGCATGGTACGCCGCGCGACCGCCGGTGGCGTTGCGCACAGTGAACGTCGAGCGCTTGAAGTGCAGCGACTCGGCGTGCCGCGTTTCGAACAGCGCCCAATCGGCCCCCACGTTGCGCGGCAGGTCGAGCTCCCAGTGCACCCCGACGACCTTCAACTGGCCGCCCGAGACGATCACCATGCTTTGCGGGTACTTCATCGCGTCGTTCGGCTCGGGGCGGAACACGACCAGCGGCTGGTAGTCGGCCCCGGCGCGAATCGTCAGCCGGGTATTGGTGATCGCGATCGGTTTTTCGTGCCGTGGGCCGTTGAACCGCAGCTCGATCACGTCGCCGCTCTTGGCGTTGCTCACCGCGGCCAACAGGTTGGCATACGTGCCGGCTCCCCCCTCTCCGACGACGAGCAGGTTCTCGCGGCCCACGAGCGGCAGCGACGGCCCGCCATCGGCCGCGCTGCCCGGCAGGAGATTGTCGGCGGCCGCGTCCGGGTCGGCTTCCGGCGGATCGGCGCCGCGATTGGCCTTGGCCAGCCGCGCGGCCCAGGCTTGGATGCCGGTCCACGAATTCAGCAGCTGATCGACCAGCGGCGGTGTCGCGGGGCGCGGCGCGGCCGGCGGCACCGCGCCGTCCGAAGACCCGGATTCGGCCGCCGAGGATTTCGCCGCCGGGGGACGCGAGGGAATCGCACTCTCGTCCTTGCTGTCGACCCCCGCGGGCGTGGTCGAAACAGGCGGCGTGGGTTTGGTGATCGCGGGCCGCTGGGCCGGGTTCGGGGCATTGCCTTTGGCAGGCGCGGCGACGGTCTTGGCGATTGCGGCGCGCGGCGCGCCGTCGTCGCCCCCCGCCGACCAGTAAAAGTCGAGCCCCAACACGATCACGAGCAACGCCGCCAGCGGCACGATCCAGGGCAGGTGATGGCTCCAGGCCGACAACGGACTGGGCAGCGGCGGCACGTAAACCGGGTGCGAGCTGCCCAGCTTGAGACCCAGCTTTTCGCCGAGCGCAGCCAGCTCGGCCGTCAGCTCGGCGGGACGCTGATACGCGCTGCGCAGGGTTCTTGGCCAGCAACCGCGCCAGGATCCAGGCGACTTCCTGCGGCAATTCGGGGCGCGCCGTGCGCGGGTCGGGCGGGTGGTCGGCCTGGTGCTGCAACAGCTTCTGCAGCACGGTCCCTTCGGGAAACGGCGGCCGCCCGGTCAGCATGTAGAATAACGAGCAGCCAAGCGAATAAAGATCGCTGCGAACGTCGGCGCTGCGCGGGTCGCGGGCCTGCTCGGGCGAAATGTAGTCGAACGTGCCCAGCGTCACACCGCTGGCCGTCAGGTCGCCGTCGTGGGCCATGTGGCTGAGCCGCGCCAGGCCCATGTCGACGAGCTTGGCCCGGCCGTCGGCGGTAATCAGCACGTTCGAGGGTTTGATGTCGCGATGGATCACGTCGCGCTGGCTGGCGTGCTCCAGGGCCTCGGCGATCTGGTAGGTGTAGCTGAGGGCTTCTTCCAGCGGCAGCGGTCCGCGCGACTCGACGAGGTCGCGAATGTTGATGCCGTCGATGTACTCGAAGACGATGTAGTGGACGCCGCGATCTTCGCCGACGTAGTGCACGCGGGCGATGTTGTCGTGGTTGAGCCGGGCGGCCGATTGGGCCTCGTTGCGAAAGCGGCGCAGCGTCTCTTCGTCGGCCGATTGGTCGCGTGATAGCACTTTGACGGCCACCTCGCGATTCAGCGTGGTGTCGAGCGCGCGAAACACCACGCCCATGCCGCCGCCGCCGACGAACTTCTGCAAGAGGAACTGGCCAAGCTGGTCGCCTTCGCGCAAGCTGGCGCTTTCGAGCGGCGGGGGGCCGATGCCGGCAGGGCCGGGCGTCGGATTGCGCGACGAGATGACCGTGACCTGGCCGTCGACGACGCCCGGCAAGGGCGGTCGCGAGCCGGAGCGGTCCCCCTCGACCTGAGGCGGCGTCGCGGCGGGAACCGCCGGCAGCGGGAGCTTATGGCTCGATGTGTCGCTCATGGTGCCGAAAGCGGCCAGGCCCCCTTCGAGTTGTCCCTGCACGGGCAAAATCGCGCGACTGCCGAATCCGTTCGCCCCCCGCTGCTCCCCGCCGGACTTTCGCCGGCCGGCGCGCCGGCGATGGGGCGCTTGCGCGAACAATAGCCTCGGCCCAGGTTCGGACGAACGTCCCGCAGATATTTCCCTGGCGAGGGGCGCACAGTCCCGTCGAACTGATTCTAACTTGTCGCCGGGCTTGGCGTCAAACAAGTAACCGGCAGTCCTGCTTAGGCTTACGGCTGCACGGGCAGCGCGGCCCAAGGCGGCTTTTTGCGCGATAACGACGCCAGCGCCGAGCCCTCCCGGGCGCAGATCCTGGGGGGACCTCCGCGGCCCCGAATTGCCTCGGCGAAGAAATGGACTACATTTTCAGTTCAGCCCCGGCAGATACGCGTCGCGTCGCGGATCGCCAGCCTGTTCGACACCACAAATTTCTGGAGAGGACTCGGTGATGACTTCCTCGCTTGATCGACGGCGGTTTTTGCAGTGCTCGGGGCTGGCCCTGGGGGGCCTGGGGCTGACGCTGGCCTCGCAAGACTCGGTTTTGGGGGCCGACAAGCCGCCGCTGTTCAAGATCTCGTTGGCCGAATGGTCGCTGCACCGGGCCCTGTTTAGCGGCAAGATCAAGAACCTCGACTTTCCCCATTTAGCCAAGACCGACTACGGCATCGACGGGGTCGAGTACGTCAATCAGTTCTTCAAGGACAAAGCCCAGGACCAAAAATATCTCGAGGAACTGAAGCAAAAGGCCTCGGATGAAGGGGTCGCCAACGTCCTGATCATGATCGACAACGAAGGCCGGCTCGGCGACCCGGACGCCGCCAAGCGAACCAAGGCCGTCGAGAACCACTACAAGTGGGTTGACGCGGCCAAGTTCCTCGGCTGCCATTCGATCCGCGTCAACGCCTATTCGGCCGGGACCCCGGAAGAGCAGGCCAAGCTAGCAGCCGACGGGCTGCGGCGCGTCGCCGAGTATGGCCGCTCGGCCGGCATCAACGTGATCGTGGAGAATCACGGCGGGCTGTCGTCGAACGGCCAATGGCTGACATCGGTGATTAAATCCGCCGATTTGCCCAATTGCGGCACTTTGCCTGACTTCGGCAATTTCTCTGATTACGATCGCTACAAGGGAGTGGCCGAGATGATGCCCTTTGCCAAGGGGGTCAGCGCCAAGAGCCACGATTTCGACGGCCAGGGAAATGAGACCGCGACCGACTATTTGAAGATGATGAAGATCGTGCTAGCAGCCGGCTATCACGGCTGGGTGGGCGTCGAATACGAGGGTTCGCGGCTGAGCGAGCCGGAGGGAATTCGCGCGACGAAAAAGCTGTTGGAGCGGGTACGGAGCGAGCTGTCTTAGCTGGAGAACCTACCTAACTCAAATATCCTTAACTTTGCAGAATCGCCGTTTTCATTCAGCGCATCGACCGCTAGCACTGCGGTCCTAGCACTGAATAAGAACGGCGATTTTTTTTCGAACACAAGCAGGACACTTAGTAATTAGGAAATTCGAGATTGCTCAATAAACAGGCAGCATGACCGTGCGCGCCTTTGAGGCGGACCCGCGCAGAACTTGAGCATCGCCGGCGCGTCGACGCAAGTGCTATCAACGAAATGCTATTCGTGCTGGTCTTGATCTGTCGCTACGATTGTGGCACATAGGGGCCCGAGCCAGGCCCCCGGTTCTGCATGACCTTTTCAGGAGATCGAAGATGAACGAGCAGCGACAAGATGTCTTTCGCGTGGCCGACGAGATTTATCGGCAGCGGCCCAGTTGGGTCACTTTCTTTCGCGAAGTGCTAGGCGTGGATGGAATCGTTCGCCAAGTTTACTCAACTCCCGACACCCTTTCCCATTTTGAACAAACCCCCGAGTATCAAAAAATCCAGCAGATGCTCGCCAAGCTGCGTGAGAACGACGCCGACTTGCCCAGCGGCCCCCGCGAGCCGACCCGCGTGATCACCGTGCGGCTCCCCAAGAGCCTGCACGAGTCGCTGCGGGCTGAAGCGCACGAGCGGCGCACGAGCATGAACAAGCTGTGCATCTCGAAGCTGCTGCAGGTCGTCGACGAGGACCTGGTGCCGGCCGAGATGGCGGTTTCCGACGAGCAGGCGGTCTAGCCTGTTTCGACCGCCGAAAAATAGAAGTTCGGAGCGGACCTGTAAGCCGGGTTCTGTCCGGCCGCGGGGGCCGCGTTCGCCTAGCGGCCGGGACGGCCATTTATCTGGGACGCTGATCGCTCAGCGCCTCGAGCGGCCTACCCGAGAGTGATCGCGGGCCGGACCGACCCGCCGGCGGTTTCCCGCCGTCCCCTCTGTTTGGCCTTGCTCCGGGTGGGGTTTGCCTAGCCAGGCTGGTTGCCCAGCCTGCTGGTGAGCTCTTACCTCACCGTTTCACCCTTACCTGCCGGGGGCCTTTGCGGGCTCCCGGCAGGCGGTTTACTTTCTGTTGCACTTTCCCGGGCCTTGCGACCGGTGGGAGTTACCCACCACCCTATCCTGCGGAGCCCGGACTTTCCTCCACCGACCCATCGGGCCGGCAGCGACCGTCCGGTCCGCTCCGAACCTCTGCCATTCACCATACGCGGCACGGGTTCCGTTAGCTAGCTGGGGGGCTCGGCCCACGAGAACTTGACGGGTCGGGGACTTTCTAGCGGCCGCCGCAGTCGGGCTGGGGGAAACCCGAAGGGTCTTGAGGGCTGGACACTCTATGCGCGGCCGGGCCAATAGATTCATACGGCGCACGCGTCGTAACGATTCTAATGAAGGTGGGGACCGACGTGGTTGTGCTGCGCGCCAACGGCGGGCTCGCCCGCCAGGGCGTCGGCGGATCGAGTTTCAGAGTGCCTTGCCTCAGGGATGGCCCGGCGTTGCACGTTTCACGAGTACGGACCGCGAGTCACCCTGATGCCCGGCCGGGAACCGCAAGCAAGGTCCTGGCCGTCGTGGCATGGGGGGTCGCTTGGCCGCTTCCAACCGGCACGCTGCTTGCGCGCCGGCGGCGAGCAAGGCAACGTCATCGGCCACGGCACCACCCGCGTGGGCCCGGCCGGCGGCAGCCTCGCAATCTTCGGCTGCGCCGCCAGGGCCCAAGACGATCCGACTGCCGGCCACCGGCCGCGCATGGCCGGGTCAACGAACGGGCGGGGTGCCGATTTCGAGTGTGGTCCAACAGCCGCCGGTACCGCTGCCGCCGCCGAGCGAGTCGGTCGGGCCGGGGCAGGAGGTGGGTACGGGGCTGACGCTTGAAGCCGCCACGCAATTGGCCCTGGCGCAACATCCGCGAATCCGCGAGGCCCAGGCCCTGGTGACGGCGGCCCGGGGCCGGGCGCTGCAAGCCAGCCTGTACCCGAACCCGATGCTGGGGACGTTCTCGCCCCAGGTGGCCGGCAATCAGTCGCAGTATAGCGGGTTCGTCAGCCAAGACCTGGTGACGATGGGCAAAATCCGCCTCAACACAGGCGCGGCCGAGCGGGCGGCCCAACAAGCCGAGGCCATGATGGTGCGGGCCCGCTTCGATGTGCTCACCAATTTGCGCCAGCGATTTTATACGGCGCTGGTGGCCGAGCGACGCGTCGAGATCCTCGATCGCATGGTGACCATCGCGCGGACGGCACGCTCCATCGGCGAGCGGCTGTTGCGGGCCGAAATCGCGCCACGCGGCGACGTGCTGCTGCTGCAGATCGAACTGGCTCGCAGCGAAGCCGAGCTGCGCAACGCGGTGACCTTGGCCAATACGACGAAGCGCCAGTTGGCCGCGGCCACAGGGATCATCGATCTGCCGATCGCGCGGGTCGACGGCGACCTGCGCCAACGGCTGCCCGACTACGAGGTGATCGCCGTGCAGCGAGGCGTGATCGACCGTAACGCGCTGATGCGCAAGGCCGAGTTGGAGATCGCCCGCAACCAGGTGGTGCTCCGCCGTCAGGTGGTCGAGCCGGTCCCTAACCTCAACTTCATGGGCGGCTATCAGAACCAATTGAAAGGCGCCGGGGCACCGGAAAACCAGGCGATTTACCAGGTGCAAATCGAGGTGCCGCTGTTTGATCGCAACCAAGGGAACATCCGCGCGGCGCAGGCCGACGTGGCTGCCGCTAACGCCCAGGTGGTGCGCACGGCGACGGAACTGGCCAATTTGACGGCCGAGGCGATCGGGCGTTACTTGACCAGCCGGCGGTTGGCCGAGCGCTACGAACAGGAAATCCTGCCGGCCGCCGTGGAATTGCAACGCATTTCGGCCCAGCTCTACGAACAGGAGCAGATCGATTTCCTGCGATACCTCAACGCGCAGCGGGCCCTCTTGGATGCCAACCTGGCGTACCTGGCGGCGCAGGAACAGCAGTGGATGGCGGCGGCCGAAGTGGCAGGATTGCTACAGAGCGATCAGTTTCCTTGATATTTTGGTTACTTTTGCGTTATTTTGCCTAACCTGATCTTGGGGCGGTCGACTGCGCGCCGTCATAATGTGAGGGGGAAATTGCCGATGCATCGCCTGCCTGTGGCGACATGCCGCGAGTGGGCGGAGCCGAGGGCTTGAGGCAGAGGCTTCAAAGCGGCGGCTCGCCAGCTGCGATGGTGGGTGCGAACCTTCTTTTCGAGTGCGCGGCCGCCAATCGGAATTGCCCCCGTTGCGGAACCCAACTAGATTCCCTCCGTATAAACAGGTGGAAGTCACGATCTGAGAATGATCGAGAGAAGCTGTCTGTAAGGATGGATGACTCGTGGGCCATTGGCGTGGCCGGTACGCGCAAACGTTTTCAAGCACGGCCGGTCGGATGGCACGCGAAGTCGGACCCAAACTGCTTTCCATCGGAGCCGCCAGGCGGCTCGATAATCGTTCACGCATCTGTTCGCTAGCGGTACACCCCGACATTCGTTGCACGCGCCTATGAAAAGCGAGCGAAGACCCGCTGGAAAAGCGCTGTTGTGGATTGTCGTGGCCGTGCTGGTGACCGCGGCCGGCGCCGTGGTCGTGGCCTCGAAGATACCGCACGGCCCCGCGGACGGGGCGCCGGCAGGCCACAGCGTAGCGTCGCTGCGGCTGGCCAGCGGATCGAAGGACACGCTCGATCTGACTCCCGAGCTGATCCACACGCTGGGGATTCGGACGATACAGGCGCAAGCGCGGCCAGCCACGAGCGGCTGACCCTGTCGGGCGTGTTGAATTTTGATTCGAACCGCATGGTGCGCGTTCATTCGCGGTTTCCGGGCGAGGTGGTGTCGATCGGCACTTTCGAGCCGGGCGGCGGGGCCAAGGGCGAGCCGCGCCCGCTGCGCGTGGGCGACCACGTGAGCCGCGGCCAATTGCTGGCCGTGATCTGGAGCAAGGAGGTCGGTGAAAAGAAGAGCGACCTGGTCAACGCCCTGTCGTCGCGGTTCCTGCACGAGGCGCAGCTCTCGAAGCTCAAGGGACTCGAAAGCCAGGTGATCGCCGGCAAGCAGATGCGCGAAGCCGAGCGCGACCTGGAGCAAGACATCATCGAGGTCGACCGCCTGGAGCGCACCCTGCGATCGTGGCGGTTGACCGAGACGGAAATCAACGTCGTGCGTGCCGAAGCCGAGAAGATCCACCGCGGCGACATCGCTTCGGACATGGAGGTGGACCGCAGTTGGGCCGAAGTGGAAGTGCGCTGCCCGTTCGACGGCACGGTGCTGGAAAAGAACATCGTGGCCGGCGACATCGTGGACACGACTCTCGACTTGTTCAAGATCGCCGACTTGAGCGTGCTGGCCGCCATGGCCAACGTCTACGAGGAGGATCTGCCGGCGCTCGACGGCCTCAAGCCCGAGGACCAGCGGTGGACGATTTTCCTGAAATCGCAGGCGAACGCCGCGGGCATTCCCGGCAAGTTCGATCGCATCGGCAACATCGTTGACCCGAACCAGCACACGGCGGCGATCATGGGCTGGGTCGACAATCGCGACGGGCGGCTGCGGGCCGGGCAGTTCATCACGGCACTGGTGGAATTGCCGGCGACCGACGGCGAAGTGGTGATTCCCGACACGGCGCTGGTCGAGGACGGGGCCCAATCGCTGGTGTTCGTCGCCAACGATTCGTCCGGCAGCCGGGTGACGCGCCGGCGCGTGGCGCTGGCCAGCCGCGGCCAGGACGTAGCCTACGTTCGCTCCGAGCCGACTCCGCCGGAGCAGGCCAAGGGCTGCGAAGCCCTCAAGCCCGGCGAGTGGGTCGTCACGGCCGGAACGATCGAGCTCGACGGGGCGCTGGAAAACGCGCTGGCGACGGCCAATGCCCGCGACGCGGTGCACCATTGAACAGCGAAGAAGCAACGAACACGGAACACTTTTTGAGGATTCGCGGTCGAAGGGGTCGTGGCGAGCCCCAGGTCGCGGCCGCTCCCAGGGCTTACACCACCTTGGCCTCGCCTGCGCCGGCGCTTGGCGCGCCCGCGCTGAGACTGTTTAACTGCGACGCATACGCCCCGCGAAGCGCGCACGCCGCTTGTTGACGGATTGCTTCGCGCGGCACTTTTATGATTCACCGCCTGATAGCTTGGGCCCTGGTCAACCGCCTGGTCGTCATCATGTCGGCCGTGGCGTTGACGGCTTTTGGCATCTATTCGTTCCTGAACATCAACGTCGAGGCCTATCCCGATCCGGCCCCGGCGATCATTGAGGTGATCGCGCAATACCCGGGCGCCTCGGCCGAGGAGGTCGAGCGGCAGGTGACGATCCCGCTGGAGATCGCGCTGGCCGGCATGCCGGGGCTCGACTACACGCGCAGCAAATCGCTGTTCGGCCTGGCGCATTTGCGCAACCAGTTCAATTACGGCACGGACTATTTTCGCGCCCGCCTCGAGGTGCTCAACCGGCTGAACCAGGTGGATCTGCCGCCGGGGGTTAACCCGGTGATCGCGCCGACCTCGCCGACCGGCGAAATCTATCGCTACGTGCTGCGGAACCCGAAAGACGCGCAGGGCCGGGAGATTTACACGCTCTACGATCTGAAGGCGCTCAACGACTGGAAGCTGGAGAAGGAGTTTCGGCGCGTGCAGCGGATCATCGACGTCGTGAGCTTCGGCGGCGCGGTGAAGCGCTACGAGGTGCAGCCCGACCCCAACCGGCTCAAGCAATACGGCATCACGCTCGAGCAATTGGAAACGGCACTGGCCGAGAGCAACGCCAACGTGGGCGGCGATTACCTGCGCCAGGGAGACTCGGTGCAGGCGGTGCGCGGGCTGGGGCTGATCGGCGGCGGGCAAGACCCCACCAGCCAGCTCAAGGCAGGCATCGATCCCAAGTCGGGCGGCCTGTTCCTGCGTGCTGAAGAGAACCGCCGCCTGCGCGAAATCCGCCAGATCGTGCTGATGGCCACCAACAACGTGCCAATCAAGGTGGCCGACGTCGTCGAGGGCGGTCGCCACGCCGCCATCAACGACGCCGAGCGCCACGGCGCGGTGGTGGGCACCCATACCCGCGCGGGCCGCGTGGCGGTCAGCCTGCCCAAGCACGACGAGCAGGGGCGGGATCTCGTTTCCGGCGGGCAGCGCGTTGTGGGACGACAGCGAAGACGTCGTCGAAGGGATCGTGCTGCTGCGCAAGGGGGAGAAGTCGCTGCCCGCCCTGGCCGACGTGAAAGCCAAGGTCGAACAGCTCAACCGGCCCGGCGAGCTGCTGCCGGGGGTCAAGCTGGACACGATCTACGACCGCACGAACCTGATCAACCTGACGACGACCACGGTGCGCGAGAACGTGCTGGTGGGGATCGCGCTGGTCGTGATCGTGCTGTTGGTCTTCTTGAACGACACGCGCAGCGCGCTGATCGTGGCGATCAACATTCCGCTGGCGCTGCTGTTCGCCTTCGCGGTGTTGTACCTCAACAACAAGTCGACGAACCTGCTGTCGCTGGGGGCGGTCGATTTCGGCATCATCGTCGACAGCTCGGTGATCATGGTCGAGGCCATCTACCGCCGCTTGTCGAGCGGTGAAGACGCCGATCTGCCGATCATCGAGCGGATTCTGCGCCGTCGGGCGAGGTGGAGCGCAGCCTGATGTTTTCGCGGATGATCATCATCTGCGCCTTGTTGCCGCTGTTCCTGATGACCGGTCCGGAAGGGCAAATCTTCGGGCCGATGGCCGACGCGTACGCCCTGGCCCTGTGCGGCGCCTTGCTGTTGGCGCTGACGCTGTCGCCGGTGTTGTGCCGGATTTTCATGCGCAACATCAAGCAGGCCCGCGACAACGTCCTGGTGCGCGGCTGAAGCGAACCTACCTGGCCCAATTGGATTTCGCGCTTGGGCACCGCGGCTGGGTGCTGGGCGGATTCGCGGGGCTGGTGGGGGCGACCGTGCTGGCGCTGCCGTTCTTGGGCCGCGAATTCATGCCGGCCTTGGAAGAAGGGAACGTTTACATCCGCGGCACGTTCCCGGTGCGCGTTGTCGCTGGAAGAAGTCACGCGCCAGGCGGCGCACTGCGCGGATGATCCTGCGAAAGTATCCCGAAGTGCAGGCCGTGCTCTGCCAGATGGGGCGGCCCGACGACGGCACCGACCCGACCGGCTTCTACAACGCCGAGTTTCTCGTGCCGCTCAAGGACCGCGGCGATTGGCCCAAGGACCACCCGCGCGGCGGCTGGAAGAACCTCTTCGGCCTGCGGCGCCCCCAGCAAGAACGAGCTGGTCGAAGCCATGCAGCGCGACCTCGACGCCGCCGTTCCCGGCGTCGACTGGAACTTCTCGCAACAAATTCGCGACAACGTGATGGAGACGCTCTCGGGCGTGAAGGGCGAAAACTCGGTCAAGATTTTCGGCCCCGACCTCGACGAGCTGGAGCGGCTGGCCAAGATCGTGCGCGAGCGGCTGGTGAACGTGCGGGGCATCGAAAACGTCGGCATCTTTCCGATCAAGGGCCAATCGAACCTCGAGTTCGCCATCGACCGCCAGAAATGCGCCCTGTGGAACGTCAGCGTCGCCCAGGTGCAAGACGCCCTGCAAACGGCGGTCGCCGGCAAGGCCTTCACCAAGATGGTCGAAGGCGAGCGGACGTTCGACATCACGATCCGCTGGCCCGAACACCTGCGCAAGAACGAGAACCTGATCCTCGACATTCCGGTCGACGTCATCAAGAACCGCGTGATTCCCGATGGGACCTCCGCCACGGGGCCCGCGATGGCCGAGCTGGGCCTGCGCGGCACGAGTCTGCCGCTGCCCAGCTTGAGCGGCAGCTCGTTCGACCCCACGTATTCGGCGCAGACCAGCGTGCCGCGGCGCAAGCTGGGCGACCTGGTCGTGCCGATCGACGAGCACGGCGTGCCGAACCCCGACGGCAGCTTCGTCCGCTCGGGCGCATCGACCATCGCCCGCGAACAGGGCAAGCGGCTGATCGCGCTGAAGTTCAGCGTTCGCAACCGCGACCTGGCCAGCGCCGTGGCCGAAGCGCAGCGGGCCACGGCCGACATTTTTCACAAGCCCTACGAGGCCGTGTGGAGCGGCGAATTCCAGGAGATGACCGAAGCGGTGCACCGGCTGTCGATCGTGATCGCGGTGTCGCTGGTGCTGATCCTGGTGCTCTTGTACCTGGCGCTGGGCTCGGTGCTCGACGTGGCCGTGGTGTTCGCCAACGTGATCGTGCTCGTGATGGGCGGCATCTGGGCCTTGATGCTCACCGGGCTGAACTTCAACATCTCGGCCGGCGTCGGATTCATTTCGATCCTGGGCGTCGGCATGATGAACGGCCTGATCCTGATCTCGGGCTTCAACCAGCGGCGCTCGGTGGGCATGCCGCTCGACCAGGCGATCCGCGACGGGCTCGACAAGCGTATCCGGCCGCTGACGATGACCTGCTTGACGGCCATTTTCGGCATGTTGCCGGCGGCCTTCTCGACGCGCATTGGCGCCGCAAACGCAACAGCCGCTGGCCATCGTCGTCGTGGGCGGCATGATCACCACGATGCTGCTGATCAACCTGATGCCGGTGCTCTACAGCTTCTACGGCCACCGCGAGCCGCCGGCCGGCGCCGGCGAGATGCACTAGAGGATCGACGACGCCGTTGAATTCTTCAACAGGCTGCTAGAGCTAGAGCACGCGCGTCCAGGCCGCGAGCGACTTGACCCCGCCGGCCAGGCGCGGAAATCGCCGCGACCAGCGTTGCAGCGAGTGGGCCGCGCGAAAGGCCGAGGGTCCCATTTCGCCCAGTTGGCGGATCTGCTGCCAAGGCAGCTCGGCGAACTGCCGCGCCAGCTCCGTCTGTTGGTGCGCGCTTTCGGACAGTTGGCGGTGAGCTTCGGCCAACTGCGATTGGGTGCCGGTGAGCTCCGACCGCGCGGCGGTCAATTGGGCTTGGGTCTCGGCGAGTCGTTGCGACATGGCTGCAATTTCGGCAAGCACGTTGGCCAGCGATTCCTCGCGACGCGCGTAGTCCTCTTCGATCATGCGCCGCACGCCGTACAGCGTGCGCCGCGTCGCCGCCGACTCCATCCGTTCCCATTGCTGCTGCGCCTGGGCCGCCGTCAATAATTCGTCCGGATCGCACGCGTAGTCCGCGATCTTGCGAGCAGTCGGCTGCGCCGCGTAAATCTGCCGCGCCTCGCGGGCACACAATAGCCGCTTCCAGAGTCCTGGCTGCGCGTGCCAGACGTGGTACAGCCAATTCACGGAGATGGACCGCATGTCGCTGGGCGCGGATTTGGCCACGACTTCGTCGGGCGATTTGGCCGGCGAAACGCCGAGCGCTTCTATGACACGCGCCATTTGACCTTGCGTGTCGCGCACCAGGTCTTCGTACCGCAGCGGAATGGTGTCGGGCGTCAGCCACCAGTCCGCGCTGACGCCCAAGAGCGTGCCGGCCCGGGGCCCCGTGGCATAGGCGGTGAAGGCTTCGCTCAAGGGGCTAGCGCCCTGCAGGCTCCGCTCGTCGCCGTGGCGCCGGCCAGCCATTTGTCGGTGGCATGGTAATGCTGCGAAAAAACCAGGATGGAGATCAGCACGTCGAGCGGATGGTGCGCGAGCACGATCGTCCTGAAGCCGTGCTGCTTGAGGAGCGACAGAAACGCCTCGTCCGGTCCCCAATGAGTATTCAAAAAGACGCGCTCGGGCAGCTCGTTCCAATCCCGCTCGTAGGGAGTGGGCATGACGCGGCCGTCGATCTCGAACATTTGCGTGAGCATGTGGCCCAGCCACGAGTTGCCCGAACGCGGGGTGGCGACCAATGCGATCCGCAAAGGCTGAGAAGCACTCATCGATCCATCCATGGAGAGGCAGGCGGGAAAATTGGGGCAGGAAGCGGGGTAGAGATACCATTTGTGGGGCTTTTGCGTCAAGCTGAGCCTGGCAAGCCGGGCGGGGATGACCGGCAGGTCGAGCGTGACTTGGCGGCGCTGCTTTCAGCTTGCCGCCAGCGGGGCGGCACATCCCGTGCTGCGGGAAGCGTGGGCGGAGCGTGCCCACGGAAGACGAGTTGGCCCTCGAGCGGCTACTCGTTAACCAGCTCGGAAACGAAGCGCACTTCGGGCTGGCCGCCTCGGCCAGAGGCGTTGAAGTAGTTGGTCACGAAGCGCAGCCGCTCCTTCGTCTTTTCGGGGTTTCGGTAGCTGTCCCCCTTTTGCAGGATGGGGGCCGGCTCGCTGATCGAGCCGAACGACCGCGTGCCGGTCAGGTCGCAGGGAAACCAGTGCCCCTTGCTTTCGTCGTCGACCAGGTAGAACTCGCCGTAGCAGCGGCCCAGCACGAACACCGTGCGGGCGGGAATCTTTTGTGCCCGGCACATGGCCACGAACAGCGAGGTCAGCTCGTCGACGTCGCCGTTCTTGTCGAATAACGCCCGGGCCGCGCCTTTGAGATCGCCGGTCTGGTAGGCGATGTTGTCGCGGATCCAGGCGTGGATCGCCGCGACCTTTTGCCAGGGCTCCTCCAGCTCGCCGACGGCCGCCTTGGCAGCGGCGACGATCTTGGGATGCCGCGACTCGATGAAGGGGCTCGGGCCCAAGTCGATCTGCAACAGCCGGTCGAGCTTCTTGGGAACCGCGAAAATCGACGTGTCGCTCGGCCCCACGATGGCCCGGCGAGTGACTTCGAAGGTGACCAGCGCCCGGGCTTCGGCGCCGGCTGCCAACTGCGGAATCTCGATGACCATCTGTTTGACCGAGCCGCCGCCGGCCAGCGTGCGATAGCGCAGCTCGCGGACCTCCGGCGAGACGTCTTCCTTGACCACGCGGACGGTCTGCTCGGGCCAATCGGCCGGCACCGGCGCGGTCGACACGACGCGAAAGATGGCCCCGCCGCCGGCCTTGATGATGACGCCCACGCGAATCCGCGACGTCGTCTCGGCACCCAGCGTCACGCCCTTGTCGACGGGCAAATCGGTGAACTGTGCGCGGGCCGTCGCCGGCACGATTGCCAGCAACAGCAGTACTAAGAGGGTTCGCACGGGAGCGATCTCCAACGAAGCCAAAGCTTCCGTGCGCGATTTTGTGGATGCCGCACGCCGGGTCGCCGTGGGGCGCGGGTCGCCGGGACCGGCAGAACGGACCGCCGGCGGACATCTTTCAGTTTAATTCAAGCCCCCGCCGGCCGAAACGCAGCGCGCACCGCGAGGACCCGTATGGCCCCGCGATTATTCGCAATAATCGGGCAATTCGGCGAATTCAGGCGACAATTCGCCGCGCAGCAGACGGTGAAGCCCGGGCCCGGCCCAGGGATCGGCCTCGCCGGGGCGCTCGAGCGCGGAGGCGAGCAGATCAAAAAAAATCCGCCGCCAGTTTCGCGAACTGACGGCGGGCAGATAGATCACGGCGAAGTGGAAAATCGCCTGCCCTATCGCTTTCGCCTGACCATTCTGACGCCGCCCAAAATCGCCACGGCCAGTACGGCCAGAACGATCGAGCTGGGTTCCGGCGTCGAGGCCACCACGATGTCGGGCAACGCGCCCGTGAGATTCAACAAGTCTTGGTCGGGCGTCTCGATCGGAAAGAGCATGGCCGGATCGGCATAGGCCGTCAGCGTCGAGGTGACGGTGAACGTGTCGCCCGCCGGTATGACCACCGGAATGCTGTTGACGGCGAGCCCTATGAACGTCGACGTCAGGCCGTCGGTCAGGATGGCCGCGCCGGTGCCCCCCACGGCAACCCACGAGTAAACGCCCACTCCGACTTCGGCGTCGGCCAGCACGAGTGCCGGAAGCGCCACGCCGCCAAAGAATGGGCTGCCGGGGATAGTGCTGCTGACTTCCGTGACCAGGGAAACCGCGGCGGCCGAACCGACCGCAGGCAGCGAGCCGCCAATCGACAGATAGTTCCCGTAGTTGCCGGCCGAACCGGTGGCATCGTTGTACGTGGCAATCCAACTGCCAATCTCATACGAGGCACTGCCGCCGCCGGCAAACGGATCGGACAAGTCGAAGCCAACCTGGTTATCGGAAATGGCAACCGCTCCGCTTCCAAACGGCCCATTGACATTGCCGCCGCCGACTTGGAAGGCGGCGCCGGGCAGCACGCCGCCGTAGCTGGCAATGTTGTTGGCGATCACGGGGTTGGCATTGAGGAACGTGCCGCCGGGACTCGACAAGACATCGTTGACGAGCGTGAAGTTGTTGGGAATGAACGTCGGCACGCCGGGAGGTGCCCCGCCGTAGTCGGTCACTCCAAACGAGATTGCTCCAGTGCCCCCGGTAAAGACAGGAGCCGCCTGGGACGCGTGGGCAAGCAGCCCAACAAGCGCGATGGTTGCCACCAAGACCTGCAGGCCTCGACGACCGTTCATGGGCGAACCTCCAAGGAAGAAGAATCCTACCCGCCTAAGACGGCGGGCATTCTAGCCGAAGGCGAAGCCCGATTGCAAATCTTTTTTTGACTTTTTCGAAAAATCTCGACGAGGGCCGGCAGGCCCACACCGCCACACTTTTTTGCCGAACCGAAATCAACCGGGGCATGAACACTCCGGCGACGGAGGGCGTGGAAATACCGGCGCAAAGACGAGCGATGCAGTGCGACCGAACAGCAATGCAATCGCCGCGTTCCGCAACCTTCGTAAGCGTTTCAGGAAGCACACCCCGCTAGTCGCGACGTGACCGACCATGCAGTTCAACGCGGCAGCGATGCCAACCCGATCCCAGCAGCGCCGAAAATGGGTCGATTGATGACGTTTCCCAATCGCGACGACTTTCTGCGACTATCAGCCACATGACGCATGTTGCTCTCCGGCCAACACGCGTCTGCGTGCTGGCCCGATCGTCCCCTATAGAGCGGGCCGCGGCACTTGGCCGGGAGGCACACTCTGGGTATCCGGGTGGGACCGTGTATATGCAATTCTTGCGGCCAATCGCCACGGGGCGGACATTCCGCTCGCTGAGGTTATTGTCGAGCGACAGGCGCCGTTCTCGCACAGGCCGAAGGAGCGAGAGCCAAACCAAACCCGAATGTCCACCGCGAGATGGCGGGGCCGGTTGTCGGCGACGCACCACTCGCGCGTGGACGGTGAGTTGGTGACGACGCGCTGTCACGCGCGATTGCGCGTAGCGTCTTATGGCGCTGATGCGGCGTCGCGCTTGGCTTACGGGGCGGGCGTGTACGTCGATGGGCCGGGCACGACTTGCATCGGCGCGCCTTGCGGCACCGCCAACGTGGGCGCCGTCATGATCGTGCCTGCCGGCGCGTACGGCTCGAGCGTCGGACCACAGGCCGGCGTGGGCACGCAGGCCGGCCGACAGATCGGCGTCGCGACGTTGCGACGCGGTCCGCACGAACAGCCCGCAAATCCTGCCGCGATCGCTACCGACGTTAAAACAAGTAGCCTCCTCATACCGCATTTCTCCGTGACTTCGAAGGCAAGTAGCCGGGCGAGAGCTGTGGGGGGACAGACAACTCTACACCGTGCGCGGGGTTCGGCAAGCCGGCGGCGTGGCGTTTTCTCAGCTCGTGGGAAAAACACAGCGCCCACGTCGAAAAGATGCTACATTCTACGTAACCTCGCGAAGACGGATATCTTCGCACGCCGCGCCTGTGCGGGCCTTGCGCCCGCGACTGGGCCTGGAAACCGCCGCCCCGACCTGCCGCTCTCATGCATTGCCGTCCGCCAGCGTCGGCGCGCAAGGCGCCCCGTGTTGTCGTCATGCTCGTCGCGCTAGCAGTGGCGATAGCGGCCTGCGACACCTTGGCGGCAGCCGACGCGAGCCATTGTTTCCCACAGTTGCGCAAGGGCGATCAGTTGTGGCTTGTCAGCTGCCGCGGGCTCGAGTGCGGGCCCGCCGAAGCGCTGGCGGGGCGCATGCACTACTGGCGGTACGACGCCATGGAAGGTTGGACGCGGGCCGACTTGAACGCATTGACGGCCGGCGACGACGCGTCGACGATCACGCTTGCCTTCGTGCACGGCAACCGCATCGGCTCGAGCGAGGCCTTTAGCAAAGGCTGGTCGGCCTACTGGGCCGTCGTCCGCGGCGCCCAGACGCCAGTCCGATTCATCATTTTTTCGTGGCCCAGCGAGGCCATTCGCGGGCCGATCGTCGACGCGCGGACCAAGGCCTGGCGGACGAACATCTGCGGCTACTACCTGGCCTGGCTCGTCGACCGGCTGCGGCCCGACGTGCCCTTGAGCCTGCTGGGGCATAGTTTCGGCTCGCGCATCGTTACCGGCTCGCTGCATTTGCTGGGCGGCGGATCGATCAACGGCCAGGCGCTGGCCGACCGAGTCCACGCCGAGCGTCAGCCGGCCAACGTGACGCTGCTGGCCGCCGCGCTCGACAACGACTGGCTGCTGCCGGGTCACTATCACGGCCGCGCGATGTCACAAGTCGCGCACCTGCTGTTGATCAACAACTCGTGCGACCGGCTGCTGATGGCGCTATCACTTTCTGTATGGCCGCCGCGCCTGCCAGCAGGCGCTGGGTTACACGGGCTTGCCGCGGTGGGGCTTCAGCGACGACGTGTGGCGGCGAGTCGACCAGTTCGACGCCTGTTGCATCGTGGGCCGCGACCACTGGTTTCACCTGTACATCAGCGCCGGCAGCCTCGTCACGCGGATGCGGCACATCCTGATCTTCGAGCCGAAACCGCCGCCGGCCCCCGAGGGCGCCACGGCGGAAAACGAAGCAGGCACGCCGAGCGTTCACGACGAGCAACTCGCCGACTCGCCGGCCGCCGCGGACGATCAACAAGCCAACGACGCACCGCTCGCCAGCGGCGCCGCGGCCGAGTAGCCCCTTTCGCCACGGTGCCTCGCGGCGCGTCGGGGTGCCGGGCGAAGCCCCAGAGAGAAAGCTCGCCATGCAGGCCAATTGGGGCGGGATCGTGGCCGTGGCGATGCTGTACGCCGTGTTCGTGGCCGTTGGGCTGATCGCTGCACGTCGACTCAAGTCGAACCCGGCCGCCGGGCTGCTTGTCGCCGGTCGCAACATGCCGCTGTGGATGGCCGGGCTGACGTTGGCCGCCACCTGGATCGATGGCGGCTACCTGCTGGGCACGGCCGAAGGCGCCGAGCGCAGCCTGGCGTCGAGCTGGCAGGGGGGCGTCGCGTTCGGGCTGAGCTTGATCCTGGGGGGCCTCGTGTTTGCGCGGCGCATGCGACGCCTACGGTTCGTCACGCTCGTCGATCCGCTGGCGGCCCGCTTTGGCAAGCGCTGGGCCGCGGTGCTGGCCGTGCCGGCCATGTTGGGCGAAGTGTTCTGGAGCGCCGAGCTGCTGGTGGCCATCGGCACGACGCTGGGAGTGATCCTGGGCGTCAACCTGGTCACGGCGATCATCATCTCGGCCGCGGTGGTCACGCTGTATACGGCCTGGGGCGGCATGTGGAGCGTCGGCTACACCGACACCGTGCAGTTTGCCCTGATTCCGCTGGGCATGCTGCTCGTCGTGCCGCTGGCGCTGGCGGCATGCGGCGGGCTCGAAGCCTGCTGGTCGGTTTACGACGAGACCATGGGCGAGCGGGCCCGGCTCTTCCCGCCGCTGGCCGCCGAAGGCTATTGGACGCCGCCGCGAATCGTCAGTTGGTGGGACTTGTCGATCATGCTGGTGCTGGGCGGCATTCCCTGGAACTGCTACTTCCAGCGGATCCAATCGTGCCGGACGCCGCGCGCGCCCAGTGGGTTTCGGTAGGAGCCGGCGCGATCACGATCGCCATGACCGTGCCGCCGCTGCTGATCGGCGTCGCCGCGCTGGCTTACGACGGCTGGTCGCCCGCCGCGGCCGCCGAGCTGCGAGCGACGCCCGCCATGGCCATGCCGCTGGTGCTGGCGCACGTCCTGCCGCGCTGGGCTGGTATCGTCGGGCTGGCGGCCATCGTCGGCGCCGTGACGTCGAGCTTCAGCGCGTCGATCCTTTCGGCCGGCTCGATGATCGGCTGGAACGTGCTGGGCGGCGCCGCCGGCGGGCAAGACTCCGAGCGGCGGCTGTTGGCGGTCGTGCGCGGCTCGACCGTGGCGCTGGGCGCACTGGCGGCGCTGTTGGCCCTGCGCGTGCAAAGCGTGCAACAACTCTGGTTCTTCACGAGCGACCTGATCTTCGTCCTGCTGTTTCCGCAATTGCTGTATGCCCTGTTCGATCCGCGGGCCAATCGCACGGGGTCCATCGTCGGCTTCGTGGTGTCGCTGGCCATTCGCCTGGGCGATGGCGAGCCGATGCTCGGCGTGCCGCGGCTGGTATCGTATGATGCACTGGTGGCGACCGTCTGGCCCGCGGCCGGCGGTTGGCTGGGCGGCGAAACGGATGCCCGGCTGTTCCCCGTGCGCACGTGCGCGGCGCTGGCGGGCCTGCTGCTGGTGCCGGTGGTGTCGCGGCTGACGGCGCGGCGCGACCCGCCGCGGCCCCTGCCCTGTCCTGCCGACGAGATCGACTCCACGAATCGCCACGCGGCGAGCCCATGATTCGCATCGAGCGGAAATTCGAGCCCGAAACCGCGGGCCGCTTCAACGGCGGACCGCCAGGGTTCTGCGCCGCGCTGGGTGGCGTGGCTGGCGCACGTTTACACCGCGCTGGGGCTGGTGTTGGCCGCGGGCATGGCCGTGGCGATTTTTCACGGCGGGCCCGACGGCTTCCGCTGGGCCTTCGGCCTGATGATTGCCGCCACGCTCGTCGACGCCACCGATGGCTCGTTCGCCCGGCGGCTGCACGTCAAGGAGCTGTTGCCGAACTTCGACGGCGCGAAGCTCGACGACTTGATCGATTTCCTGACGTTCACGTCGCTGCCGCTGGCGCTCATCTGGCGGGCCGAACTGCTGCCCACGGCCGCCGAGTGGCTGCTTGTCGTGGCGCTGCTGGCCAGCGCCTACGGATTCTGCCAGGTGCCGGCCAAGACGACCGATGGTTATTTCGTCGGCTTTCCGTCGTATTGGAACATCGTGGCGTTCTACCTGTACGTGCTCGAGCTGCCGGGATGGCTGGCGGCGGCAATCGTGCTCGTGCTCGCGCTGATGACGTTCGTACCCAGCTACTACATGTATCCCAGCCGGGGGGCGACGCTCAGCCGCACGACGAATTTCTTGGGCGGCGTGTGGGTCGTGCTGCTGGCAGCCGTGCTATGGACGATGTCGAGCGACAAGCATGCCGCCGACACCGAGCGCAGCCGCTTTTATCTGGCCCTGGCGTCGCTGTTCTATCCGCTTTATTACATGAGCGTGTCGTGGGCCATCACGATCCATCGCTGGCGGCGCGTGGGCCAGGGACCGCGAGCCGACTAGCGATTTGTCGCGGCGAGAACTTGGGGTCGCGCTTGTGGCAAACTGAGGGCCCTGCTGGACAAGCCAGCCGTGGCACCCTCGAAGTAGCTGCCACGCCGACGCGGGCACGCGCGCGATTACCGCAGCCCCAGGTCGGCCAGCAATCCTGCGAGCATTTCATCTTCGGCGTCGGTCTCGCTTGCGTCTTCGGCCGCTGGCGAAAGCCTGGCCGCCGCGATGTCCTCCACGGCCAAGGCCTGGAAGTGCAGAGCCACGTCGCTCGACTGCAAGTGGTCGGCCGTGGCCAGCCGGTCGATCAGCCAGCCATGCGAGGCCGGCGCGGCGGCCGTGCCAACGCTCGACGAGCCTGGTGGAGAGCTCGAGCGGGCCACAAGGCCGCTGCTGATCCCGCTGTCGCCCGAACTGGGCGACAAACGGACCGGTGGGACTGGCAATGAAGTGCAGCACGAATCCGGCATTGTTACGCGATAGGGTGACATCGCTGGCATTGATGATGCCATCCTTGTTGAAGTCGAAAGCTTTCCACGCGGGCGTCGTGCCGATCGCCGGAGAGACGTTGTCGCGGGCCGCGGTGACGTCGCTTGGGTCAACGTTGATTTGAGTTGCGGTGTTGCCCAATCCGGAATCGCCCACGGCGTTGCCGAAGTAGAAGATGTCCGGCGAGCTCAAGCCCGTGTTGACGTTGGAGTCCACATTGACCTCGAGCCACTCGTTGGCAATGTCGCCGGCATTCCAGGTGATCTCGATGCGGTCGCTTCCGTTCGTGCCGCCGCCCAAGATCACGGAGAAGCCCGACGGTGTCGGAGCGGTGTTCCAGGTGCCAATGTTGTTATAGGTACCAGCCGAATAGGCCGGCGACGTCTTGAAGCTGATGTCGGCAAGCGAGATGCTACCGTGCGCGCCGAGGCCGCTCTGCAGATCCACCATCACGCCGGTAATGCCCTTGCTGAAGCTCGACACGCTGGCGAACGTGGCCGTGCCGGAGCCATTGAAGCCGATCTTGTCGCTGGCGATCGCCAGGGCGTCGCTGGCCGGCTCGATGGCCGTATGGTTGTTGTCGTACTTCGAGCCGTTGTAGAACAGCCGGTTGCCCAGCACCTCGCCGCTGAGCACGTTCGAGTTGATCGTGGCCGTCACGGGGTTGCTCGCGAGCACGCCGTCCGTGGCCGTGACTGTCGCCGTAAACGAGCTGACGCCCGGGCCGCCGGACGTGTTGTCGTAGTTGATCAACCGCAACAGCTTCTGATAGTTGGCCACCGAGTTGCTGCCCGACAGCGACAGCGTACCGGTCGAATAGCTGCTCGTGATCCCGGAAATGCCGAACACGCTGGGTACGCTTAGCACGTCGCCGGCGTGAAACGACGAGAGCACGACGGTCATGCCCGTAAGATTGGCCAGCCCCGAGGGAGCCGTGATCGAGGCATCGGCCATGTCGGCAATCGGCACCGCGCCGCTGTTGAACCAACCGGCCGTGTTGCCGGTGCCGATCGCCGCGCCGTTGAGGTCGACCTGCGGAGCGACCTGGATCGTGGGGTAGTAGATCGCCTGGAACGTGAAGTTGGCATACAGCGAGCTCAAGATCGGTGGCGGCAGGCCGAGGCTCGGAATCGGGGTGGTCGGGCCCAGCGTGCCGCCGGCCGTGTAGGGGCTCACGTATTTCCACACTTCCTGGCCCGCGGGCGTGACTTCGCTGAACGTCGCATCCACGCCGTAATCGATCAGCGTGTCGCCGTTGGGCAGCCGCGTGGCGCTGCCGATGATCGCGCTGAAGTATTCGGGCGGGGCCACGTAAATCCACGTCGGCGCGCTCGGGCCGTACGCTTGGCCCGCGGTCAGCTCGTAGTTGCCGTTGGCGTCGACCGGCGGCGGTGTGATCTCGTCCACCGACGTATAATTCTGGTCGTTCGGCCGACCGACTCCGTTGTTGAACACCGTGATGTCGCCGGCGCCCGGCGTTCCGTCCGGGATCCACTTGGGATCGTGCTGATAGTAGAACACGCGATCCGCGGCCGTGCCCCGGTCGTAGGTCTGCGGATTGCCGTAGCGATACAGCAAGTCGCCGCCGTGCCCCGACCGGCCGCCGCTGTGACTGGCGGCCTGTGCCGTGGTCGTGCTGTGATCGATGATCCAGAACTCGCTGAACTCGCGCGACGACAGCACGATCTGGTCCAACTGCGGGTTGTAGTCGATCCCGTTGCAATGCGTCCAATCCTCGGGCGCCCCGGCGCCGTCGTTGTCCGTCGATACATAATTGAGGTTGATCAGTTCGGGATGATCCTGCACGCCGGTGACGCCGTAATAGTTGCTCTTCGCGGCGTCGAAGTCTTGCACGAGGTGGTCCCAAATGTGCCACTCCCACACGATCGTGCCGGTGCCGTTTGGGATGTCGGGCTGAACTTCGACGATGCTGTCCGGATACATATAGCCCGGCCCGGGCAGGTTCGGATCGCGGCCGGCAGCCGTGGCGTCGGCCTCGCTCTTATATTCCCAGGCGACCAGCAGAATGTTGCCATTGGGAAGCACTTCGAAATCGTGATGTGCCAGATGCGTCGGGCTGTCGTAGGCGTATTGCCAAACCAGGTTGCCGTTCCAGTCGTATTCGTCCAATAGCCCGCCGGAGCCGGCCGCGTTGATATAACCATTGCCCCCTTGGCCGTTCGGCGCGTCGTCGCGCAACAAGTTACCGTTGGGCAGCAGGTAACTGAGCAAACCCGGGGAATACTGCGAATTCCACTGGTTGACGATGCTTCCCCCCTTGTCCATGAGATAGGTCGTGGTCGTGGTATTCGGGGAAAACAGCACGTATCCGTCTTGCGCCAGGGTCGTTGAAAAACAGTCCCGTCGTCTGCGTGAGCATCAACCGACTCTCGAGCATCTCGCCCACAAGGCTGCCAGGCAGCAGTGCCCGGCGTGTGCGGCCGCGCTTTCGTCCCGCAGCAGACTGTCGTCGATGACTGTTCATCTCGGTCGGTGACCCTTTCGTTCGGCGTGCTAGGCTCTGGGCACGGGCACTTGAAACTGGGATGCACTGAAGTGCGGTGACGATTCTTGGCAGAGACCCTAGCGTATCCTTAAACCAGGCCCAGATCGGCCAACAAGCCGTCGAGCACGTCGTCGTTCAGGCCCAACTCTTCGGCGGCCTGGTCGGCTTCCACGAGGACCTCCTTGTCGGCCTCCGAGCCCTCGGCCGCCAGTTGCCGGAAGTAATCGGCAATCTCGCCCGAGTTCAGGTCGCCGGCACTGGCCAGCCGGTCCACCAGCCACGCCGGGGCCGTGCTGCTGGAAGTCGAAGTCGTCGAAGAACTTGAGGTGGCCGCCAGGCCGCTGCTGATCCCGCTGTCGCCCGAGCTGGGGGCGGCGTTGGTCACGTTGGCGATGAAGTGCAGCACGAAGCCCGTGTTGCCGCTGGAGACCGTGCCGTCGCTGGCATTGACGACGCCGCTCTTGTCGTAGTCGGCCGGGTTCCACAGCGGCGTCACCGAGCCGAAGGCCGGCGAAATGTTGTTGCGCTGCTCGGTGACGTCGGTCGCGTTGACCGTGATCTGCGAGGCGCTGTTGCCCTGGCCCGAATCGCCCACGGCACTGCCGAAGAAGAAGATATCCGGCGACGTCAAGCCCGAGTTGCCGCCCGAGGCCAGCTTGACCTCCAGCCACTTGTTCTTGATGTCGTTGGTGTTCCAGGTGATCTCGACGCGGTCGCTGCCACCCGTGCCACCGCCCAGCAGCACCGAGAAGCCCGAGGGCGTGGGGCCCGTCGACCAGGCGGCGCTGGCGATGTTGTTGTAGGTGCCAAACGAGAACGTTCCCGACACCTTGAACGTGAAGTCCGTCAGCGCCAGGCTGCCGTGCGTGCCGAGGCCGCTTTGCAGGTCGATCATCACGCCGGTGATGCCCTTGCTGAAGGCCGACACGTTGTTGTACGTGGCCGTGCCGGTGCCGGTGAAGCCGATCTTGTCGCTGGCAATCGCCAGGTTGTCGCTGACGCTGTTGATGCCCGCGCCGTTGTTGTCGTACTTCGAGTTGTTGTAGAACAGCCGGTTGCCCAGCACTTGACCGCTGAGCACCGTGCTGTTGATCGTGGCCGTCTGCGCCACGCTGGTCAGCGTGCCGTCGGTGGCCGTGACGCTGGCGGTAAACGAGCTGACGCCCGGCCCGCCGGCCGTGTTGTTGTAGCTGATCAACCGCAGGATCTTCTGGTAGTTGGCCACCGAGTTGCTGCCGGTGATCGACAGCGTGCCGGCCGAGTAGCTCTGCGACAGGCCCGTGATGCCGTTGATGGCCGTCATGGCCAGCACGTCGCCGGTGTGGAAGGACGACTCCACGACGGTGATGCCGGTCAGGTTCGTGAGGCCCGAAGTGGCCAACACCGTGGCGTCGTCCGGGGCATTGACGCCCACGGCTCCGCTGTTGTACCAGTTGGTGGTGTTGCCCGAGCCGCCAGCACCGCCGTTGAGATCGAGAACCGGCGGGAATTGCACCGTGGCCGTGGCCACGTTGCTCAACAGGGTGCCGTCGGACGCCTGCAGATCGACCGTCAGGCTGTCGACCAGCGGACCGCCGGCGGTGTTGGTGTACTTGATGGTCCGCAACACGGTCTGATAATCGGTCAAGGTGTCGCTGCCGCTGAGCGTCAGCGTGCCGCCCGCGAAGTTGACGCCGATAAACGGTGCCGCGCTATTATTGGCTGACAGGACGTCCCCCGCGTACGGACTGGTCAGCACGGCGGTCAACTGGCTCAGACTCGTGGCCCCCGGGCCACCGACCGTGGCAAAGTTGGGATCCGTGATAGCGACCGGAAGCGCCGCGAACCCGGACCACGACGAAGTGTAGCCGGTGCCCAAATTGACGCCGTTGAGGTCGAGAATGGGCGGGATCTCGACGGTGGCCGTGACGGTCTCGCTGGTCGCGGTGCCATCGGTGGCCGATACGTCGACGTTCACGAGGCTGGTGCCTACCAAGGGCGCGGTATTGTTGTATTGCACGGTCCGCAATACGTCCTGGTAGTCGGCAGCCGACGCGCTGCCACTCAGTGTCAAGGTGCCGCTGGAAAAACTGAGCGCGATCGACGGATGGGCGCTATTATCAGCCAGCAGCGTGTCGCCCGCATTCGGGCTGGCAATTGCCAGCGTCATTTGCGTCAGGTTCGCCGAGTCGATGACGACCGCGTTGGCCTGGTCGGCGATGTAGACCGGTCCCGACTTCGACCAACTGGCGGTGTAGGCCAGGCCGCTGGCCGGGCCATTGAGGTCGACCACCGGCTCGTCGGGCGGCGAATCGAATGGCCAGCTCACGAGCGGCGTGTTGCTGAGCACCTGGATCTGGGTGGTGAAGATGTAAGGTTGCCCCGGGATGGGGCTGGGGAACGTCAACTGCACGAAAAACGCCGTGGCGCCGGGGCTGGCCGGCGTCGATACGTTGGTCAGATACACGCCGCTGGATCCCGATAGCGACGAGCTGGTGTAGGTGATGTGCGCGACGCTGTTGCGGAAATCGCGCGTGCTGGGGTTTGTGCCTTGCCAGACGACCACGTCCGAGGGCGCGTCGACCGTCGTCACGCGGATCTGGCCGTCCTGCTGGATCGTCCACGAGAACTGAGGCAGCGGCAGGTTGTTGATGACGGCGTTGTAGAAGGTCAGCGTGCTCTCGGCCGGATCAGTGCTGTTGAGCCCGTGGCCCACATTGGGAATGTATCGCAAATAGTTCGAGGTGCCGGGCTCATCGCCAAAATAGAACTGCGCCGAATCGGGAACGAAGAATTCGTCGCCGGCGGAGTTGATCCCCAGCTTGGGAATGTCGAAGTGGCCGTTGTTGAGGTAGCGGTAGGGGTCGACCACCCGGCCCAACTCCTGGCCGGCGGCGGTGAACACGTCTTGCGGAATGTTGAAGGCAGTGTAAGGATCGATCGCGAATGAAAAGAAGCCGTAGAAGCCGTAATGGTGCTGCATCGATTCATCGAGATTCAGCGCGTCGAACACGCCGGGGATGATACCGATCACGCGTGGGTCGACGGCCGCGGTGAGCCAGGTAGTCCAGCCGCGCTTCGAGTAGCCGGTGACCACGAAATTATCGACGTGGGCGCCGGCGACGATGCCCGGCACGACCGATTGCGCAGTGTCCATCGCCCGCACGGCGCTTTTCACCATCGGCAGCAACAGCGGCCAGGTGTCGTTGCCCGGCTCGCCGTAATGCATGACGTACTGGTTGAAAGTGTAGGCGATGATGTCGTCTTCGCTGCGCGGATTGCCCGGGTCGCCGGTGAAGGTCAACGGCTCGCTGGGCACGTCGGGAATGTAAACGCCCACGCTGTGGTCGGCCACGGCCAGCGCGGCCAGGCCGGCATTGGCCGAAGTCGGCGCGGCGGCGGTGTTCGAGCCGCCGTCGATCCACAGCAGGGCCGAGTGGTTGAGCGTGCCCGTGGGCACGATCACTTGCAGCCAGTGGTGCCAGACCGGCTTGTCGACGTCGGCCGTGGTGCGCCACGTCTGGCTGATCATGTCGTAGATGTAGGCCGTGTAGCCGCTGCCGGTGATCGTCTTGTTGAGCGTGTAGCTGTAGCTGGGGTCGGCCGTGTTGACGTAGTCTTCGAGGATCGTGTTACCTACCGTGTCGATCTTGAGCTCTTGCACCGGGCTGGTGCCCTCGTTGCCGGCCGCGTCGCTGACGCGGGCCCGCAACTGCACGAGATAGGGCCCGCTGGGAGGCGTGGCCGGCAGGGCAGGGGTCAGCTCGAAATAGCTGCGGCCGCCGTAAAGCGTCGACTGCGTGCGGTCGGCCTCGCCGGCGTCGGCGAAGTTGTCGTCGTTGTTCAAGTCGACGTCGAGGTTCACCGCCGTGCCATTGACCAGTCCGCTGGGGTCGGTGGCCGTCACGGTGACGTGCGGCGTGACGTCGTCGGTGAAGGCGGCCGCGGTGGCCACGCTCACGGTCGGCTTCGACGTATCGAGCGTGAAGGTGACGTCCAGGTTGGCCGTCTGCGACAGCGAGTTCATCGCTTGCAAATGAACCGTATAGACGCCGTCGGGCAGCGAGCCGCCGTTGGCCGTGGCCAGGAAGCTCTGGCTGAGCGTGTAGGAGTGATCGCCTTGCACCAAGGGCAGCGCATCGTAGGTCACCGGTCCGGCGTTCACTCCGGCCAGGAAACTGGTGATCGGGTTGGCATCGGAGAGCGTGCCCCCGACGGTCGGGTCGAACGTCAGGCCGTCCGAGTTGGTCGTATTGCCGGGGGCCGTGTCGTTGGCCAACACACCGGTGAGCGTGATCGCCAACAGGCAGCGGGATTCGAGCAGCTCGACCTGCGGCCGATGCCAGCGGCGCATTGCCGGGGAGTGCGCGCCGTCGAGGTGTTTCCGATTCGCCCGCCGCCGTCGAGCGTATGCCGAGTTGTTCATGCCCGCCCTTTCATGATGTCGGTCGCCGTCCGCCCTGCCGCCCGGGCCGACCGAGGAGCGTGCCGAGCCTTCGCCGGCCGTGCGGCGCACTCGGTCAACCGCGTGCATCGAGGCCGTGCAGCGCGCGGCACGCTGCTGGTCGTGTGACAGTATAGTCGTTGGAGGCCGACAATCTACCTGCCTATCGCCTTGCCCCATCCGGGGGCGGCCGGCGAGCCAGCGGCTCGGGGCGGCCGCGGCGACGCGCCGCTGGCACCGTGCGCGCGGGTCGGTTATTCTGCCTGTTTCCTCGCGTGCCCTGCCCGCACGAGTGCAGCCCTCGAGCCAACCATGACCACGGAATTGCCCGTTTCGTCGCCGACCGGAGAGCCGCCTGGCATCGGTCCGGAATCGCGCGAGGTGGCGCGGCTGGCCGATCTTTCGCGCGAACAATGGCGCTCGGGCATCGCGGCCTGGCTCGGCTGGCTGTTCGACGGGCTCGACATGCACCTGTATACGCTCGTGGCCACGCCATTCGTGGCCCAACTGCTGGCCGTCGAGCCGCGCGATCCGTCGGTGCCCCGCTACAGCTCGCTCATCCAGGCCTCGTTCCTGGTCGGCTGGGCTCTGGGCGGCGGTTTCTTCGGGCGGATCGGCGACCGAATGGGCCGCAGCCGCGCGCTGGTGCTGACGATTCTCACCTACGCGTGTTTCACCGGGCTGTCGTACTTCGCCCAGGCGTGGTGGCACCTGTTGATCTTTCGCTTCCTGGCGGCGCTGGGCATCGGCGGCGAATGGGCCGTCGGCGCGGCGCTGCTCTCGGAAACCTGGCCCAAGCGCTGGCGGCCGTGGCTGGCGGCCGTGCTGCAGACGGCCGTCAACGTCGGCATCCTCGTGGCCTCGCTCACCTACCTGCTGATGGCGCACCTCGAATACCGCTACGTGTTCCTGGTGGGCATCGCCCCGGCGCTGGTCACGCTGTGGATTCGCCGCGCCGTGCCCGAAACCGAGCAGTGGAGCGCGGCCCGCGCCGAACAAGGGACCCAGCGGGCGCCGGGCATCGCCGATTTGTTTCGCGGCGACGTGCGGCACACGACGATCTTCACGATCCTGGTCTGCGCGCTGTCGCTGACCGGCCATTGGGCCTTCAACTTCTGGTCGCTGCAGCACCTGCGCAACCTGCCCGACGTGGCCGCCTGGACCGACACGCAGCGCAACCAGTACGTCAGCAACGCGCTGAGCCTGCTGATGATTTCGTCGATCGCGGGCAATTTCTTCGCGGCCGCGTTGGCGCGCGTTCTCGGCTATCGCCGTTCGATCGCGCTGTTGTGCATCATTTATTTCGTCTGCATGACGTACACCTACTCGGTCGAGCGCGATTATTTCCAGATGTGGTTCCTGCTGCCGCTGATCGGCGCCTCGTCGGGCGTGTTCGCGCTGTTCACGATGTATCTGCCGCCGCTGTTTCCCACGCTGCTGCGCACGACGGGCGCCGGTTTTTGCTATAACATCGGGCGGATCGCGGCGGCGTTTGGCACGGTGTTCTTCGGGCTGTTCAGCACCGCGGGCGGCGACTTTCGCCTCGATTTGCTATACGCCGGATTCCTGTTCGTGCCGGCCGCCATCGCCGCCTTGTTTCTAAGAGAACCGCCCGACGAACGCACCAGCCTCGAGCCCGTCGAATGACCGCCCCGCGTTGAACGCGGCGTGCCACGATCTGCAAAGGAGCGTATCGACGCCATGCCAACAACACCAGCAACACCACCATCCGCCGCCACGGCCGTCGTCGGCGCGGGCGCTTCCGCTATCGGGCCGACGCGGCCTGGGCCGCGCTGCCCGAGGGCTGGTCACTGGTCGAAATCGCCGGCGTGGCGACCGACGCGGCCGACAACGTGCTGGTGTTCAACCGCGGGGCGCATCCGGTGATCGTGTTCGATCGCCAGGGGCGCTTCCTGCGCTCGTGGGGCGAGGGGCTGTTCAAGCGGCCTCATGGCATTCACGTCGGCCCCGACGACGCCGTGTATTGCGTCGATGACAGCGACCACACGGTTCGCAAGTTCACGCCCGAGGGCCGGTTGCTGCTGACGCTGGGCACCAGCGGCCAGCGCCTCCGACACGGCGCCACGACCGTCGATTACCGCACGATTCGTCGCGCCGCTGGGCCCTTCAATCTGCCCACGAACCTGGCGCTGGCGTGCGATGGCACGATGTACGTCGCCGATGGATATGGCAACGCCCGCGTGCACCGTTTCAGCCCCGACGGCCGGCTGCTCGGCTCGTGGGGCGAGCCGGGCGCGGGTCCCGGGCGGTTTCACCTGCCGCACGGCATCGCCGTCGACGCGGCGGGCACGGTCTGGGTGGCCGATCGCGAGAACAGCCGGCTGCAATTGTTTTCGCCCTCGGGCGAGTTTCTGGCCGAGTGGACCGACGTGGCCCGGCCGTGTGAAGTGGCCATCGATCCGCGCGGCAACGTGTTCGTCGCCGAGTTGGGCTTTCGCACCGGGCTGTTCCCGGGCGACGCGCCGCCGCCGGGCAATCCGCCGGGCGGGCGGCTGTCGATCTTCGACGCGGCCGGGCGGTTGCTTTGCCGCATCGGCGGCGGCGATAATCCGTGTACCAGCGGCGACTTCTTCGCGCCGCACGACGTGTGGCTCGACAGCCGCGGCGACGTGTACCTCGGCGAAGTCATCGTCTCGGCCGGCGGGCCCGACAGCATCGGCGCCCGCAGCGGCCACCCGCTGCAAAAACTCACTCGCCTCGAGCAGGAGTCGCCGGCGCCATGAACATCGACCAGGCAGGACTGAAGCGACTCGTCACGGCCATTTTTGCCGCGGCCGGCTGCCACGCGGAGGAAGCCGCCCGCGTGGCCCATTATCTGGTCGAAGCCAACCTCGTGGGCCACGACTCGCACGGCGTGATCCGAGTGTCCTACTACATCGACTGGCTGAAAAGCGGCAAGGTGCTGGCCAACCAGAACATCAAGATCATCTCCGAGAACGAGGTCATCGCCGTCGTCGACGGTGGCTACGGGCTGGGGCAGACCGTCGGCGAGCAGGCCACGAAACTGGGCATCGAAAAAGTCTCGCGCCATGGCGTGGCGGTGATTGCTTTGCGCAACGCCGGGCACCTGGGACGCATCGGCGATTGGCCGCTGCTGGCCGCGCGGGCCGGCAAGGTCTCGCTCCACTTCGTCAATACCAGCGGCGCGGGCATCCTGGTGGCGCCCTTCGGCGGCATCAACCGCCGGCTGTCGGCCAACCCGATCGCCGCGGGCGTGCCGGCCGCCGAGGGTCCGCCGATATTGGTCGACATGTCGTGCTGCACGATCGCCGAGGGCAAATTGAAAGTCGCCTTCAACAAGGGGGTCGACGTGCCCGAGGGCTGCATCATCGATCCCGTAGGGCAGCCGACGACCGACCCGAAGATTTTTTACGGCGACCCGCCGGGCGCGATCCTGTCGATCGCCGGGCACAAGGGATACGCCCTGGGCATACTTACCGAGATGCTGGCCGGGGCGCTGGCCGGCGGCGGGGCGAGCAACCCGGCCAATGCCCATCGGCTGGCCAACGGCATGTTGTCGATCTTTTTCGAGCCGAGCTTCTTTCAGAGCGACCAGGCGTTCAATGCCGAGGTCGACCGGTTCGTCGATTGGGTCAAGAGCTCGGAAAAGAGCCACCCAGAGGGCGAGATCCTCATGCCGGGCGAAATCGAGGAGCGCACCAAGGCCCGGCGGCTGCGCGAGGGGATCGACTTGGACGACACCACCTGGCGCACGATCGTCGAAACGGCCCGATCCGTGGGCGTGGCGGCCGAGAGCATGTGAGAGCGTGGCACTCCACGAAATGCCATTGAACAAACCTGGCGAGCCCGGGGCGTGAGCCGCGGGACCACGCGGCGCAATCATCAACGTTGCGACTGGAAGAAGAATCGGAATGCCCCCACACGACCCAGAGAGCGCGGAGAATTAAGTCATGCGAACGATTGTTACGGTGCTGCTGATTTTCGTGCTGTTGGCGGTCGCCTACAACGCGACGATCCGCGCGGCCGAAAACCCAATCGTGCCCGCCGGTGCGAAGCTCGAATTGCTGTTCACGCGGACGGCCAACATTGCCGGCGGTTTGACCGAAGGGCCGGCCGTGGCGCCCGACGGCAGCATCTATTTCACCGACATGCCGTTCGGGTCCGACAAGGGGATGATCCTGCGGTTCGATCCGGCCACGAAAAAAACGACGGTCTTCACGGACGACAGCGGCAAGGCCAATGGCCTGACGTGCGACGCCCAAGGGAACCTCGTGGCATGCGAAGGTGCCGACGACGGCGGCCGCCGCATTTCGCGCTGGGACTCGCAAGACAGGCAAAAGCCGCACCGTGGCCGACCGCTACCAGGGCAAACGGTTCAACTCGCCCAACGATCTTTGCATCGACGCCAAGGGCCGCATCTACTTCACCGACCCCCGTTACCTGGGCATCGAACCGCGCGAGCTCGACTATCGGGCCGTCTACCGCATCGACACGGATGGCAAGGTGGTCGAAGTGACGCACGACGTGGAAAAGCCGAACGGCATCGCGCTGTCGCCCGATGAAAAGACGCTCTACGTGGGCGACCACAACAACGGCACCGACCGGATCGATCCCAACGCGGCCCCGCCGAAAATCGGGGCCATGAAGGTGTTCGCTTTCCCGCTGGGGCCCGACGGCCTGGTGAACGGCCCCAAGCGAACGCTCGTCGATTTCGGCCAGGAAAACGGCTGCGATGGGATGTGCGTCGACCAGCACGGCAACATTTACTTGACCTGCCGCAGCTTGAAGCGTCCCGGCTTGCTGGTCATCGATCCGACGGGCAAGGAATTGGCCTTCGTGCCCACGGGGCCCGAGAACCAGCACGGCGCCAAGGAGCCGGTGGGGCTGCCGAGCAACTGTGAATTCGGCATCGGCAAGGAAGCGTCGACCTTGTATCTGTCGATCGACAAGAGCTTGTATCGCATCCCGCTGAAGGTGGCGGGCCATCACGTGCCGTTCGAGGCGAGCAAATAACCGCGCCGTTTCGTGGCGCGTGCCGGGCCGCGAAGCGAGTGGGCGCATTACCGGGTAGAAGGAAGGGTCGCATGAAACAAGCGGATGTGGTTCGAGCGGGAGCCGTGAATTTGGACTACGGTCACAAGCTGGTGGCCGACATTCCCGAAGAACGGATGTGCGAACAACCCGCGCCGGGCATGAACCACGCGGCCTGGGTGCTGGGCCATCTGACGTACGTGGCCGACTCGATGATCGGCGTCTTCGATCAGAAGCCGGCCATGTCGCACGAGTGGAAGACCCTGTTCAACCTGGCCTCCAAGCCGTTCGCCGATCGGGCCGCCTATCCTTCCAAGGCCGAACTGCTCGCCGCCTACGAAAAAGCGTATGCCCGGCTGTCGGTCGTGGTGGCCGAAGCCAGCGAAGAGACCCTGGCCCGCGAATTCCCCAACCCGAAGCTGCGCGGCAGCCTGCCGACGATCGGCATCGCCATGCTCCACGTGCTGGGCTCGCACCACGGGTTGCATTTAGGGCAGCTCTCTGCCTGGCGGCGGGCGATGGGGTTGCCGCCGGTGTAAGTCGGTACGAAAACGAAAGGGGCCGCGATGCGATTCGCGGCCCCTTCGGTTCAAGCGGTTGACTCAACGGCCGCTATTTCGCCCTGCGCCAGACGCCGGCGCGGCGCAAACGCACGAAGCCCAGTGAGGCAAGCGCCACGCCGAACAGCATTCCGCTAGCCGGCTCGGGCACCGTGGCAATCGTCCACGGCGCGGAGCCGATCAGCGTCAGGGGGTCAGCAGGGTCCCACTTGAATTCCGTGCCGGTGCCTGCGAGCGTGAGGTAGCCCATGTAGGCATTGATGTCGGGTCGCCAGTACAAAAGTTCAAATGAACTAAAGTCCGAATGGCTCAGCGCGATGTAGCCGCCCAGCAGGATGTCCGTGCTGGTGAACGTCACCGTGCCGGAGCCCAGAAGGTGGTCGAGCGTGTCGGTACCCGTGTAATGGATCGACGGCACTGGCAGTCCGGGGACGGCCGAGCTGAGCGTGATGTCGTAGGAGATCGTGACCAGCGAAGGATCGCTGGGCGGAGTGTGCGATCCGGCGGTGAAGGACGTCAACAGGTCGGTAGCCGTCGCGGTGATGGTCCCCGAGGCGGAGTCCTGATACCCGCCGGCGGTGACGACGTCGAGTTCGGCCGCCGGATAGTCGACGATGTGATAGGTGATTGTACCGGCATCGGCCTGATGAGCGGCGAAAAGCAAGGCCATGCTCGAGCAAACCAGCAGAGCAAACGCAGGGCTGCGGCTGCGACGGAAGATGTTTGGCGATCGAATCGCCAGCGCCGCAGGGAGGAAGACGGACGAGATATGGCTTGTTCGGGTCGGCGATTTGGTTGGCATTTAGCGACTCCAATGTTGCAGTGATTCGTCAAGCAGCGTCTGGTTGCACGGCAAGCCCAATAAAAAAACCCGCCCCCGTCTGCCATTTGAAGGCAGCAAGGTCGGGTTAAGTTGCCGTGCTCGGATTAGCGTTGCTCGGGCCAGGAAACTATGAACTGGAGAAAGATTAATTCGCGGCCCGTCGGAAAGTCAAGCATTTTGAGGCCACGAAAACGCGACGCATAGCCGGCGGGTTTCATTCTTTTGAGCGCGCGGGCGAAGGCTCACCGCGGCTCGATGCGATACGCGATCGCCTGCCGCACGGCCGGCGGCAGCGGGGCATCGCGGCCCTTGATGGCTCGCCAGAGGATTTCGTTGAGCTCGAAATCGTCGATCTTGTCGTACTCGCTGAAATCCATCTTGCTCGAACGCTCGGCGCCGTAAGCCAGCGCCGTGTTCTTGGCTTCCAGGTCGATCCGCGCGCTCTCGGCGCGTACGGCGCGAGGTCGGCCTTGGCGGTGAACGAGGCGAACATCGGCCGGGCGGCCGCGTCGTACTGGCTCAACGGCTCCAAGCCCAGGATCAGCTCGATCGTGCGGATCATGCTCACCGTGGTGTACTGCGAGCTGTCGAGCGCCTTCCGCTTCACGTAGGGGCTGATCACCAGGCCCACGGTGCGATGGGCATCGACGTGATCGGGCCCGTTCTGAGCGTCGTCTTCGATGACGAAGATCGCCGTCTCGGGCCAATACTTGCTCTTGCTGACCGCTTCAACCAGGCGACCGAGCGCCAGATCGTTGCTGGCCACGCAGGCTTGCGGCGTATAGGCACCGGGGCGGGTGCCGCTGGTGTGGTCCTCGCCCAGGCTCATCACGATGAAGCTTGGCAGGTTGTTGTTCTTCTCGAAATCGCGGAACTCGGCCAGAAACGCCTCGACGTTGTCGGTGTCGCGGAGCGGGCGCCCGGCGTCCGGGGAATGCCATAGGTCGGACACATGTGCCCCACGAGCCCCGGCACCCGGCCTTCCATGCGAAACGAGCCATCGGGCTGGCTCACGCGGCCGCCATACTCGCCGTAGCTGCGATACGTGAGGTTGTGCCGCGCGCAGGAATCCCACAGGTAGCCCGAGGGCGCCTTTTGCAAGTCGCCTTCGTCGTCGTCATCGATCCCTTCGCGGTTGGAATAGGTGAGCGCCCAGTTGCGGGCCACGTAGTCGGTGTTGTAGGCCATCGTCGACCAGGGATGGCCGTCGGCCGAGACGTGGCCGTTGCAATACAAATTGTCGAGCAGCACGAACTCGTTGGCCAGCTTGTGGTGGTTCGGCGTCACCTCGGCGCCGAACATCACCAGCGAGGGGTCGCAATTGCCGCGGCCGATGTCGCCGAACACCTGGTCGAAGGTGCGATTCTCCTTGATGATGTAGATCACGTGCTTGATGGGCGACGGCTCGCCGACCTTGGTGGGAATCGCCGTCTTTTCGGCCGAGGGTGTTCCGGCCAACAGCTTGTCGGAGTAGGGGCAGTTGCGATACACCGTTTCGGTGTACTCGGCCAGCTTGGCCTCGTCGGGCATTGGCACGATCGACAGCGACCCGGACAATGTCGTTCCGATGTAGGGCCACGGCCGGTTGCGGTTGGCGCTGTCTGGGCAACGTCGCCCGAGGGATCGATCGGGTTGGCCTTGGTCTGGTTGCCCTTGCCGACGCCGACCAGCAGGGTCTTGCCGTCGGGCGTCACGGCCACGGCCGTCGGATACCAGCCGGTGGGGATGAAGCCCTGCACCTGGCTGCGATTGGGCTCGTCGATGTCGACCACGGCCACGCAATTGTTGTCGGCATTGGCCACGAACAGCCGTTCGCCGTCGGGCGAGATGGCCAACGCGTCGGGCGTGCTCCCCTCGGGCGCCTTGGGGAACAACGACGTGGAGATCGTCTCGGTGACGATGCCACGCCTGGCGTCGATCACGGCCACGTTGTTGCTGTTGGCGCAGGCCACGAACAGCCGGTCGTCTTTCGGATGGACGGCGATCTGGTTGGGATGTTCGCCGACGGCGATCTTGGCCACCATGCGCAGGTCGCTCGGATCGATGGCCAGCACCATCCGCCCGGCCCAATCGGAGACGTACAGCCGCGAGCCGTTGCGGGCAATCGCCACGTCGTACGGCCGCCCGCCGAGCGCCAGCTTTCGCTCGGGCTGCTTGCCCGCGACGTCGATGACCAGCAGCTCGCCGGCGTCGATGTCGAGCGAGTAGAGCACGTTCCGCCTGGCGTCGAGCGTGATGCCGGAGCGAAAATTCTTCTTGGGGCTGTTGTCCTTGCCATCCGGCGTCGGGTCGCCCGAATCGGCGCGGGCGAGTTGGCCGCCCTTGAGCGAAAACGGGTGCAGCGCGGCCCCGCCGCCGCCGCTCCACCACAGCCGGCTTTCGTCGGGCGACAGCGCCAGCCCGAACCAGCTCTGCCGCACGCTTTGGGCGGGCCCTTTCTTTCCGCTTTCCAGATCGACGATCGCCAGTTCGTGGGCGTTGTAGCCGCTGGCGGCGACCAGCGCCCGGCGACTGTCGGCCAGCGGGATGATGTTGAGCGGCAAATCCGTGAGCAGCACCTGGCGGCCGGCCGGCGCGATCGTCCAGCCGTTGGGCAGCAGGAAACCCTGAGCGCGCTGGCCGGGGGTTTGCGGTTTCGCCTCTTCGCCGCGCCCGGCGATTGTCGATCCGAGCCCCACTGCCGCCAAGAGTAGAAGACGTGCTGTCCATCGCATGGGTTTGATTCTCCGAAAATGGCGTATGAATGCTGAACGGGTCGTTCGCGCACCTGGCCCAACGGGTCGCGGCGCTAGGGTTTGGCTCGTTTCCAGACTTCGACGATGCGGCCGGTGCCCTTGGCGGCGTCGAAGCTGTCGGGCCGTTTCTTGTTGGCCGCATCGAGGCCCAGCGTCAGGCGGTCGCCCTCGATCTTGTAGATCGCCAGGTGAACCTTGCCCTTGTCGGGTCCGTCGCCCACGACGATGTCGAGCGCCTTGGGCCTGGCCGCGGCGTCGAACTTGTAGCTGCCGTGCTCGTGGAAACTGCCGTTTTGAAAGTGGTAGTCGGTGCCGTCGACGGTGAGCTTGATCTTGGCCAGCTTTTCGGGGGGCGCCAGGTCACCGTCAGTTTCCATCGACACGACCAGCCAGGTGCCCTGCCAGGCCGCGATATCGTCGCGGTTGGCCGCCTCGCGCGCGTTGGCCACGAGAAGTGGCGTGGCCACGGCCAGCGTTGCCAGGAAGATGGACTTCATGCGATGGACGGCTCCGGTTCGATGCCAACATGCCGCGGTGCGCGCCGAACATGCGGCACGCGGCCAGTATGCCGTCGGGGACGGGCCGGTGTAAAGCGCCGCGAATGTTTAAATTGGATTCGGTTCCGCGCGCACGAGGACGCCGCGTTGCGGCTTCAAAAGATCGCGCGCGGCCACGCAACCAGGGCCGATGGCCCTGGCTAACGCAGGTCGGGCCGTTGGCCCGCGACTCGCCCGGTGACATCTTGGGCGGGGCCAGACGAACGCGCGACGGTCACTTGGCCTTCTTCTTCGCCACCGGCTTGGCCTTGGTCTTCGGCTGGTCAACGAACCTGAGCGCCACCGAGTTCATGCAATAGCGGAGGCCGGTGGGCGGGGGGCCGTCGGCAAAAACGTGGCCCAGGTGGGCGTCGCAGCGGGCGCGCGCACCTCGGTCTTGACCTCCAGCGGATCGCTGGTGTCGATCGACAGCTTCACGCGATTGTTCTTCAGCGGAGCCCAATAGCTGGGCCAGCCGGTTTGCGAGTCAAACTTCGTCTGCGAACCGAACAAGTCCAGATCGCAGCACACGCAGCAATACGTGCCGGGCCGCTTGGTGTGCACGTAGCGACCGGTGAACGCCTCTTCGGTCATTCCTTGCCGCGTGACGCGAAACTGCTTCGAGCTCAGCTGCCGCCGCCACTCGGCCAGGCTCTTTTCGATCGGCACGATCTTGTCATCGTCGGCCTCCTTCGGGTCGGCCACCTTCTGGTCGGCCTGTTTCTCGTCGGCCGCTGCTGACGCCGACGCCGAGCCGCTCGGGCCCGGCCTAGAGCCGCCCTCTTCGGCCGCCGAGCTGGTCGGCGCCGCAGGCGGTCCGCAGGCAAAGAACAAGGCAACGTAAACGGCCAGTCCGATCAGCCATCGCCAGCGCATGGGATCAACCTCCGCGCGGTACGAATCAACTTATCGCGACGATCGACGGCCGTGCGCGCCTCTTCACGACGCGCCTTCAGGCAATGATCTCGTGGATGACGTTTCCAAAAACGTCGGTCAAGCGCTCCTCTCGTCCCTGATGAAAGTAGGTCAAACGTTCGTGATCGAGACCCATCAGGGCCAGGATCGTGGCGTGGACGTCGTGCAGGTGGGCCTTGTTCTCGACGGCCGCGAAGCCGAACTCGTCGGTCGCCCCGTGCGAGACGCCCCCCTTTACGCCGCCGCCGGCCATCCACATGGTAAACCCGTAGGGATTGTGGTTGCGGCCCGGCGCGCCTTCGCCCTCGGCAAAGGGCATGCGGCCGAACTCGCCGCCCCATACGATCAGTGTACTCTCGAGCAGCCCGCGCCGCTCCAAGTCGGTCAACAACGCCGCGATGGGCCGGTCGACTTCGGCGCCGTGGCGGCCGTGGTTCTTTTCGATGCTCTCGTGCGCGTCCCAGGTGTCTTCCAGGTGGCCTCCGCCCGAGTAAAGCTGCACGAACCGCACGCCCCGCTCGACCAGCCGCCGGGCCACTAGACAATTACGGCCAAACTCGTCGGTTGGATTGCTCCCCACCCCGTAAAGTTCCAACGTGCCGGCGTCTTCCTTGCTCAAATCGACCGCCTCGGGCGCTTCGGCCTGCATGCGGTAGGCCAGCTCGTAGCTGGCGATCCGCGCCGCCAGTTCGGCCCCGCCGCTGCGGGCGTCCAGGTGCTGCTGGTTCAGACGACCGAGCAGGTCGAGCTGCTCGCGCTGCGCCGCGCGATCCAGCGGCCCCCGCAAATCGAGCACCGGCTGGCCGACCGGGCGGAACAGCGTGCCCTGGAAGCTGGCCGGCATGAAGCCGCTCGACCAGTTCGGCTGGCCGCTGATCGGCCCGCCGCGCTTGTCCATGATCGCCACGTAGCCCGGCAGGTTCTGATTTTCCGTGCCCAGGCCATACACGGCCCACGAGCCGAGCGAAGGCCGGCCGATGAACGTGCTGCCGGTGTTCATCGCCACCAGGGCCGAGCCGTGCGCGTGGCTGTCGGTGTGGCAAGAGCGAATCAACGCCAGCTTGTCGGCATGCTCGCGGACCAGCGGAAAGTAATCGCTGATCATCAGCCCGCTCTGGCCGCCGGGTTGGAACGGCCGCCAGGCCGGCGTCAGGTAGCCCATCTTGCGATTGCCCGAGTTGGTGAACTGCTTGTCGGGCGGCAGCGACTGGCCGGCATATTTCGCCAGGCCGGGCTTGTAGTCGAAGGTGTCGATGTGGCTGGGCCCGCCGTTCATCATCAGGAAGATGCAGCTTCGGGCCGGCACCTTGACGTGCGGCGGCTTGGGCGCCAGCGGGTTGACCGCCGCGGCGGTGGCGGCGTTTGCATGCCGGCCGAAAAAGCCGTCGGCATCCAACAAGCTCGCCAGGGCCAGGCCGGCGAAACCGGCGCCCATCTCCCACACGAACTCGCGCCGCGTCAGCCCGCAGGGAAAGCGCCCGGCGGCCGGCGGCGCGGCGAGCCTGCGGGCAACTTCGCTGCGTGTTTCGGAGCGAGCGGGATCAGTCGACATAGATGAACTCGTTGAGGTTGAACAGCACGTGGCACAGCGAGGCGAGCGCCTGTTGGGCGGCCACTTCGGGTGCGAGCGAATTCCCTGCCGCGGCGGCTTCGGCGGCGAACCGCGCTTGCTGCCGCTCCAGGTGCTCGGCGGCCATGGCGCGTTCCTCGTCGCTGGGCGCGCGCTGCAAGGCGAGCCACCAGGCGCGCTCGATCTGCGCCGATCGATCCTCGCCGGCTTCGACCGTCACGCGGCGGGCGAAGGCGTCGCTCTGCCGGTGGATGAATTCGTTGTTCAGGAGCGCCAATGCCTGCGGGGCCACGGTCGAGACGTTCCGCTGGCTGCAAGGCTGCGTGGTATCGCTCGAATCGAACGTCGTCATCAGCGGCACCAGCAGCGACCGCTTGGTCATCATGTACACGCTCCGCCGCCGCTGCTCGTCGGCCGGCGAGCTGCCCCACTCGGCCCCGCGCTTGGAGAGGCCTTCCAGGGCCTCTTTCGAAGCCGGCGGAAAAAAGCTTTCCCCGCCGGCTTTCAAGTTCAGCTCGCCGCTGGCCGAAAGCATCGCGTCTCGCAGCGGCTCGGCCTCGAGCCGCTGGCGGTTCGTCCGCCACCACGACTTGTTGGCAAAATCGATGGCCGCATATTCCTCTTCGCGGGCGTGCGACGAATCCATCTGGTAGGCGCTCGACAGCATGATCCGCTTGTGAATGCGTTTCAGCCGCCAGCCGCCGTCGACCAGCTCGGCGGCGAGCCAATCGAGCAATTTGGGATGCGTCGGCGGCTCCGACAGCGCGCCAAAGTTATCGGGCGTGCGCACCAGGCCCTGGCCGAAATGATGCTGCCACAGACGGTTGACGATGACCCGCGCGGTCAGCGGGTTGTCGCGGTCGGCGATCCAGCGGGCCAATTCGAGCCGCCGTCCGGCCAGCGTCTCGCCCGGCGCCGCCGGGCTCCGCTTGACGGCCGACACCATCGACAAGAAGCCGGGCGGCACGGCGGCGCCGGGGTGCGTCGGCTCGCCGCCGGCCAGCAATTGCACCTCGGGCCGCGAACCAGCCGCATCGGTAAAGGCCAACAGCGGCCCCTTGGCGGCTTCGCCCCCCACGAAGAAGTTCAACACCGCGTAATAGTCGGTCTGCGGGATGGCGTCGAACTTGTGATCGTGGCAACGGGCACATTTGAGCGTGATCGCCAGGAACGTCGTGCTCGTGGCATGGATCAAATCGTCGAGCTGCTCGAACTTGTACTTGAGCTTGTCGTTCGGCTCGTCGTCGAACGTGCCCACGCGCAGAAAACCCGTGGCGATCCGCGACTGCTCGTCGGCCGCGGGCACCTGGTCGCCAGCCAACTGCTCGACGACAAAACGGTCGTAAGGCATGTCGTCATTCAAAGCCGCGATCACCCAGTCGCGATATTTCCAGGCGCCGGCTTTCAGCGCGTCGCGCTCGTAGCCGTTGGTTTCGGCGAACCGCACCAGGTCGAGCCAGTGCCGGGCCCAGCGCTCGCCAAAGTGCGGGCTGGCCAACAGCCGATCGACGAGCCGCTCGTAAGCGTCGGGCCGCGGATCGGCCACGAAGGCCTGCACGTCCGCGGGCGCCGGCGGCAGGCCCCACAAGTCGAAGTAGGCCCGGCGAATCAGCTTCGCGCGAAACCGGCGGCGCCGGCTGCCAGCCCCGTTTTTCCAGCGGCGCCAGGATGAACGGATCGATCGCCGTTTGCAGCCAGGCCGCGTTGTGGACGGCCGGCAATGCCGGGCGGACAACTGGAGCGAGGGACCAGAGATCGGGCGCGGCTTTAGATGAAGAAGGTGATGCCGATGATGTCGAGGGCTGCGTCTCGTCGGCCAGGAGCTGCCCGGCCAGCAGGATGGCCAGGCCGACACCGAAGAGCGTGCGCCAGGCGAAGACTTTCGAGCTCGTCGACCGCCAAAACATTCGGATCGCGCTCGCCTGCGAGAGTGTGCCAACCGCGCGGGCCGTAGTCCCGCGCAGGCCGGTCGCGACGTAATTGAGGCGGGAGGCCGGCCTGCCCCCCAGTCTATGCCACTCGGCGCGGGCATTCAATCGCCGGCGGCGACCGGCAAAGCGTGAAACCGCAGCGCCGCGCGCGGCTGGACGAGCAGCCAGCCGACGGCAGCGGAGAGGTAAGCGCCTGCCGACACGGTGAAGATGAACGTCCAGCTTGCGCTCTCCACGTAGCCGCCGGCCACCGAGAGCGCGCAGGCCGCGCCGATGTTGCCGCACATGTTGGCGGCGCCCAGCACGGTGCCGGCATAGGCGCCGCCAAGGTCTTGAAAGGTCGACCACATCGCGCCCAGGCCGAAGTCGCCCATGAACGAGGCCACGACCAGCACGGCCACGATCGCCCGTACGTCGTCGAGCGAAGCGACGGCCACGTAAGCCAGCGCCGCGGCGGCGTAAGAGACCATGCAGGGCAGCCGGCGTCCCCAGGTGAGCCCCACGCGGTGCATGAGAACGTCGGTGGCCCAGCCGCCGGCCAGGCAGCCGGCCATGCCCGCGGCAGCCGTGAGGCTGGCGGCAAAGCCGGCTTCGACTTCGCTGTTGCCGTGAGCCCGCATCAGGTACGTGGGCAGCAGGGTGCCGACGAAGATCCAGCCGACGTTGATCAGAAAGTTGATCGCGCCCAGGGCGAACAGCGAGCGGCTCTTCAACAACGCCGTCAGCGGCAGCCGGCCGGCCTGGTGCGGCGCGTCGAAAGCGGCGTCGCCCGCGTCGCCGGCGATCAGCGCGACTTCGGCCGCGTTGGCGCGGCTATGTTTGCGCGGGTCGTCGCGAAACCAAAACCAAAACACGATTGCCCAGACAATGCCGACGATCGCATAGATGCAGTACACGGGGCGCCAGCGATCGGCCTGCCAGCCGAAAAACGCGGCGAGCACCATCAGCTTGGCGGTGAGAAAGGGGGCCAGCACGTTGCCGGCCCGTCCGCCCAGCGAGACGGCGCTGTTGGCCACGCCGCGGCGGGCCAGCGGAATCCAGCGGCGCAGCAGGCTGGCGGCCGTGGCATAGGCGCCGGCCTGGCCGATGCCCAGCAGACCGCGCATGACAAGCAGCGACAGCGGACCGACGGCCAGACCCAACCCGCCGGCCGCCAGCGACCAGGCGACGACGTACAGGCTCAGCGCCCGGCGGCCGCCCCAACGATCGCCCAGCCACCCGGCCGGTATTTGCATCAGGGCATAGCACCAGAAGAAGGCCGCCAGCGATTCGGTGACGCGGCTGATTTTGATGTCGAGATCCTCGGCGATCGCCGGCACCATGACGTTGATGGCCATGCGGTCGAGATACAAGATCGCCGCCATCAAGACGACCAGCGCCAACACGCCATGGCGGGCCCAAGAGGACCGCTGCGTCGGCGGCCCGAGTTCGTCCGAGTCCGATGCGACGCGATCGCGCGGAATTTCGGAAAGCGGCACGGCGGGTGCTCGGGCGGTTTGCGGGCGGCGAAGTGTCAGGCTAGCATGACGCGGTTAAGCGTAGCCGCCAAGTGTCTGGCCGGCAAATCCGCCACTCCACCGACAAAGAGCCCACGATGTTGATCTTCGACGCGCATCTCGATTTGAGCATGAACGCCCTGGAATGGAACCGCGATCTGACGCGCGACATCGAGGAAATTCGCCAGCGCGAGGCGGGCCAGACCGACAAGCCCGACCGCGGCAAGGGCACCGTCTCGCTGGGCGAAATGCGCAAAGGCGGCGTCGGGCTGTGCGTGGCCACGCTCATCGGCCGCTACGTGAAACCCGGCAATCCGCTGCCCGGCTTTCACAGCCCCGAAATCGCCTGGGCCCAGACGCAGGGCCAGCTCGCCTGGTATCGGGCCATGGAAGAAGCGGGCCAGATGCGGCAGATCACGAACCTTGCGCAGTTGCGCCAGCACGTGAAGCTGTGGGAAAATCCGCCGGCCGACGCGCCGATCGGTTACGTGCTGAGTCTCGAAGGCGCCGACTCGATTCGCTCGCCGGCCCATCTCGAGCGCGCCTGGGAGCAAGGACTGCGAGCGATCGGGCCGGCGCATTATGGGCCCGGAACCTACGCCCAAGGGACGCATGCCACCGGCGGGCTCGGCCCGCGCGGGCGCGAGTTGCTGAAAGAGATCGAACGCCTGGGCATGATTCTCGATGCCACGCACCTGTGCGACGACAGCTTTTGGGAAGCACTCGACCACTATCAAGGACCCGTGTGGGCCAGCCACAACAACTGCCGGGCGCTGGTCGACGACGGGCGGCAATTCAGCGACGAGCAGATCCAAGCCCTGATTGCTCGTGGCGCCGTGATCGGCGGCGCATTGGATGCCTGGATGATGGTCCCCGGCTGGAAGCGGGGCAAAACCACGCCCGAGTCGGCCGGCGTCAAGCTCGCGCACCTGGTCGACCACATCGACCACGTCTGCCAACTGGCCGGCAACGCGCTGCATTCGGGCATCGGCACGGACCTCGACGGCGGCTTCGGCCGCGAGCAATGCCCGCAAGATTTGCAGACGATTGCCGACCTGGCCCGCGTGGCCGAGCTGTTGGCCGGGCGAGGCTATTCGGCCGACGACGTCGCGCGAATCATGCACGGCAATTGGCTGCGATTCCTGGAACAAGCGTGGGCCTGACCCCGTAAACGATCCCAGCAGAGCGAGAGCGCGCCCAACCGCCTCTGGAGAAGATGGGGTGATTGCGCGTATTAGGATAATGACGGCAAACTTGACAACCATGCCCGCGATAACCACATTGGTAGAGAATCCTACCCCTGCCAACCAGCGCCTTGCGGGCGGCCAGCTACGGATACCTAGCCCCCGAAAGTCCCGCCAAATCATGTCCACATCCGAGGGCCACTTGGAGCAAGTAATGGACGAGACGCTGACACTCTCTCGCCCGATTTCAATCTATTTGACGGCGTTTGCCCGTTTGATTTCCGATCTGTTCAGCCCGGCAGCCTTGGCGGCTCCCTGCCTGCTTCTGGGAGTTTGGGCGAGCGACGTACCGGGCACGTACCGCTACGCCTTGCTGTACTTCGCAATCGCGGTTCCTTTGCCCGTGGCTTACGTTGTTTGGCTGGTCAAAAGCGGCCGGGCTTCCGACTTCCACCTGCCGGAGCGGCGTGACCGCACGGTGCCGTTTCTGCTGGCACTGGCCACGGCAGTGTGTGCTTTCGCGCTGCTCGTCTACTTCGGCGCGCCGGCGGTGTTTCTGGCGCCGGTGGCGACGGCGCTGGCCGAAACGCTGCTCTTGTTTCTGATCACGCTGGTGTGGCAGATCAGCATTCACTCGGCAACGACGGCCGGGCTGGTGACGTTTGCCGCCATTGCCATCGGCGGGCCGGCCGTGAGCTTTCTGCTATTGGTGCCGCTAGTGATGTGGGCGCGGATTTACCTGGGCCGGCACACGATGGCGCAGTCGCTCGGCGGCGTGTGTCTTGGCGTGTTGATTTTCGCCGCGATGTTCGCCGTCCGCGGCGTGGTCTGGTAGTGATCCGGCAGCAGCGGGTTCTGCTAAAGGCGAAAACGCGACACCTGCCGCAAAGGGGTCCGCAGGCCGCGCTGCACTAAGCCGCCTGGGTGTCGTGCGCTTCTTCGGCGGCGTTCTCCGCGTCGTCCCCCGCCGCGCGGCGGGGGAGACAGCCCGCGCTGAAAAAGCGCCCAGGTAGCCGGCGAGCATGGCCGGGGTGAGCACCAGGTCGGCCACCAGACCGCAGGCCAACAGCGTGCACATCAAGATGCCGAACCGCCGCGTGGGCATGAACGTGCTCAAGGCGAACGTCACTAGCCCCAGCGCCACGATCACCGTGCTCTGATAGATGGCGCCGGCCGCGTTCTCGAAGGCCATCACCGTGGCGTCACGCTGGTTGAGCCCCAACCGCCTGGCGCGGCGAAACCAGTTGGCAAAATGGACCGTGTCGTCGACGCACACGCCCATCGCCACGCTGGCGGTCATCATCGTGCCGATGTCCAGCGCGATGCCCAGCCAACTCATCGTGCCGAACACCAGGGCCATGGGCCAGACGTTGGGCAGCATCGTGAACAGCCCGGCCCGCAGGCTGCGAAACACGACTGTCATCACGGCGGCAATCATGGCGAAGGCGCCGAAGAAGCTGTTGACCAGTCCGTCGAGCAGGGCGCGTTCGGCCATGTAGACCACGGGCGTCAGGCCGGTATAGGTGACGCCCTCGAGCCCCGCGCCGTCCTCCTTTTGTTCGGCCTCGACCACCGGCTCGACGTGGTGCTTGATGTCGTCGATGAACACGCCGTAGTCGATACCCTGCAGGGCGGCCACGCGAATGCTGATGCGCCACAGTTCCTGGTTCGGCGTTTCGGCCAGGTAGGCGTCCTTGATCAGCTCTCCGCGATGGGCCTCCAGCCGCTTGTTGAGCACGTTGCGATAACCGGATTCGCCCAGCAGCAAGTTGCGGAAGCCGCCGCGCTTCGGCGCCTCCAAGGGGGGCGTGAACGTAACGGCCGACATGGCGCTGCCGACGCTGGGAATCGACGTGATGGCGGTTTGTACCCGCTCGACCAGCTCGAGCCGCTCCAGATAGTTGAGCTTCGTCGCTTGCTTGTCGAAGCGTACGATGACTTCCATCGGCACCAGCGGGCCGAGCCGCTCTTCCAGCCAGCGGTAGTCGTGGATGATCTGCGCGTCGGGCGAAAACAGGCTCATCAGGTTGATGGTCGTTTTCACCTTGTACAACCCGGCGCCGCACGAGCGCCAGCGCCGACGAACAGCAGCCACACGAGCGCCGGCCGGGCGATGATGCGCGAGCCGGCCGCCCGCATCCGGCGGCGATGTTCGGGGGCGAGCGCGCTGAGCTCGTCGGCGTGGGCGTCGCGGTGCAGCTTGGGCGGCCACAGCGACAGCGCCGACGGCAGGTAGAGGAACACGAAGGCCACGGTGACCATCACGCCCAGGGCCGTGTAGAAGCCGAAATTGCGAATCGGCACGAGCTGGCTCGTGCACAGCGACACCAGCCCCAGCGACGTCGTGCCGGCCGATAGCAGGCAGGGAATCCAGGCGGCTCGCACGCCGCGCTCGGCCGAGCCGGGCACGCCGTGCTGCACGCGGTCGTGGCGGTAGTAGTTGATCAGGTGAATCGAGGCCGAGAGCCCCGCCGTGTAGACGACCGAGGGCATCGTCAGCAGCACGGAGTTGATCCGCCCGCCCAGCGCATACACGAGCGCCAGGCAGATCGCCGCGCTGTACACGCCGCCGACGAACACCATGGCCGTCAGCTTCACTTCGCGCAGATACCACCAGGCCAGGCTCAGGCCCACGACGGCCGACAGGCCCATCAGCCGCAGCAGCATCCGCTCGCCTTCGACGTCGATGGCCACGTTATCGACCGGCGGGCCGCCGAGGTGAACCTCCGACATGGGAATCTTCAGCGGCCCGGTCAGCGCGTCGTAGATCTGCGCCACGGCGGGCCGCAGGTGCTCGTTGCCCTCGGCCGACAACAAGATCGCGGCGCAGGTCTGCTTGCCGTCGGGCCCCACGAACGAACCCTCCAGCCGGTCGATGGCCTGCTCGCGGGTCAGATTGAGCGGCGGACTGGTCAACTGCGCGACCAGGTCGGGGCCGGTCGTCACGCGCTTGAAGTAGCCGGCGTCGTCAGCCGGCGGGGAGAGCAACTTTTTCAGCTCGTCGAGCCGCGGGTCGGCCAGCGTGCACCCCTGCCAACTGGCCAGCACGAACATTTCCTGGCCAAATTGCAGTTGGAACCATTTGTATTCGCTGGTGGCCTGGAACGAGTCGGGCAGCCACTCCTTGACGTCGTTGCGGTTCGTCCCCAGGGCCATGATCGCGGCCCACACCGTGACGGGAAACATCACGGCCACCACGACGATAATCGGCCAGCTGAAACGGGCAAAGAATGTTCGTTTCATGCTCGGCGAAGCGGTGGATCCGATGGGTCAAACAAGCGTTGGGACATCCTGCAAGCCTGGCCCGCGCCGGCACGGGTCGCTGGCGCCCCCGAGGGCGGAAGCCGCTGCCGCGATACGGACACGCCTGGAAGCACATGCCGCGCCATGGCCCATGCTGGGCGGCGTCGATTCGCGCCCGCCACTATAACAACATTCCTGCCGATTGCGAGGCATGGGCGCACGCCACGACGCCGCGCGAGCGACGTGGCGCGACGAAAACGCGTAGGTTGGCAACGGCTTTTCTTCAACCGCCTAAAGTCGCTATTTTTCGCGTGTCCCAAGGGGGAGAGAATCGCATCGTCCGAGTGCCAGGGCGCAGAAAGTGGCGTCACCAAGGGGATTGTCGATGCATAACTTACGGCAGGCACGCAGGCTGCCCTCGCCACGGTGCGTTACGGCGCGCTGGCGCGTCGCGTTTTTCGAAAATTCTTGCCGTTTTGTTCCTCCACGGCCTCGGCGGCGGCGGTGAACCTATCGGCACCCGAATCGAAAAGAGCCGCCCCGGCTCGGGACGGCTCTGTGGATTTCGTTCGTGCGCGCTCGACGACGCGCCTAGCGGTTCAGCGGGCGGCTCTTGGGCTGCTTGGCCTGCGGAATGTCGAGCAGGTCGTCGCTCGGCGGCGAGTCGATGACGATGTCGTTGTCGCCACGCGACAGGTCGGCCGATTGACTCACCTTGCCGTCTTCCTTCCACCACGTCCAACGGCCGGTCGGATGGCCGTGCACGTATTCGCCGCGGATCGACTTCTGGCCCGTCGGATACCACCAGGTCCAGACGCCGTCCTGCTTGCCGTGGTCGAAGTTGCCTTCGAGAATCTTCTGGCCGTTCTGGTGCCACCAGGTGAACTGGCCGTTTTGCTGGTCGTGGTCGAAATTGCCCTCCAGCAGCACCTGGCCGTTGGAGTACCACGACGTCCACGGGCCATGCCGTTCGTCGCGCCCTTGCTTCGAGGTGGTCTGCACGCGGCAGTTCCACCAGTCGTCGGGCGACTGGATGGCTTCCTTGGCAAACAAGTACATGCCTTCCGACTTCTTGCCGCCGTCCTGGTACTTCGACATCACCTTCGGCGCCAGCCGGCGGCCGCCCTGATAGTTCTCCTTCAAGCTCAGCGTGCCATCAGCACCCCATTCGAGCACCTGGCCGTGCAAATCGCCGTCGCGATACTGGGCTTCGCGCATCTTGTGGCCGTTGGCATGGAACCAGATGCTCGTGCCGTGACGCTTGCCGTTCTTGAACTCGAACTGGCTGATCTTCGCCTTCTTGCCGTCGTAGATCGCCCAGAAACCGTCGAGCTGATCGTGGCTGAACGTGGCTTGCGAAATGTAGGGCCCGTTGAACTTCGAATAGGGCGCCCGCGAGAACAGCGGCACGTCGGCGGGGTTGCGATACCAGCGAACCCAGGTGCCGGTGCGGCTGCCGTGATCGAACTCGCCCATCGCCACCAGGTTGCCCTTGGCGTCCCAGGTCTTCCAACCGCCGTGGTTGCGGTAGTTGCCTTCGTCGTCCTGGGCGACTTCGCGCTCCACCCGCACCGTGCCGTCGGGGTAGCGCTCGCGAATGACCTCTTTATCGATCGCATCGGACGAGGAGTTCGCACCGGACCGCGGCGCGTTCGTGGCCCGCGGCACGGCAAAGTCGCGGAATGACTTCGACGAGGTTTCGCTTTGCGGCGCGTCGTCGGCCGTCATGTCTTCGTCGGCCGTATTGTCCTCGGCGGCCGTTCGGTCGTCGGCGTCGGCCGAAGCGGTGGTATCGTTCGAGTCGATCGAATCATCCGGCTCGGCGTCGTCGGCCGGCTTGATGTTGCGCGATCGGGACGGAATGGGTCGGCCATGCCTGGACGACAACTGGGCCTCTGCGGCCGCGGTTTGCCATGCCAACAGCAGGCCGAGGGCCAATAGCGTCATCCATCGTGTGGAGCGAACCATGCTGCACTCCTTTGCACCGTTCTGCGGAAGCTTATTCAAGCAACCGAACGACGATTCCCTGCGCCCGCGCGCCGCGGATTGTCGAGGGTCGCCAGGCAACCCCCGCCTCGGCCAGCGCAAGCACTGTGTTTTTGTTCCTTGTGGTGTATCGGCAGGTCGGCACGATCTGCTTTTGGGGAATCTACGGATTTTGCTCGCGAGCCGCCCATCTGCCCGAGCCAGGCACTTTCGCCCTCGCTAAGTTGGGTTGCGGCAAGCGCTCGCGTCGAAAGGCCCGCCGCGGCGGCTGGCAGCCCAGGTGGCCATTGAACCTGCCGTCCGCCGGCAGTGGGGCCCGACTTATCGCTGTCGAGCCCGCCAGACCGAGATCGGCCAGCATGGCCTTTTTCGCGGCTTTCTCTATCGAAGCAACGTCGGAGCGGCGGCCGAAGACTTGGGAATCTGCGTCAATTGAGAGCTTTTGATCGACAAGCCGGCCCTGCTCGGGTATTGGTGGTACGGCGGGCGGCAGAACATTCCCAGCCAATCTGCCGCTATGCCTCGCGTCAAACCCGGGCTGCGGTGAACGACACGATTATTCCTTTTCGGGGTGCAAGCATGGCGAAGTCGAACGCCAAGAAGAAAGCAAAGTCGAGCCCTCCGGCCGCCAAGCGGCCCGGCGCCAAGGCCAACAAGACGGTCAAGAGCGAAGCGAGCTATTACCTGGTCACCCAGGCGTTGGCCGTCGAAGTTTCCAACGCGAAGCCGCCGGCTGGCGCCACGGCGATCGAGTTCGCCACGTTCGACGACGCTCGCAGCGCGGCCATCGAATGCCTCGTCGAGGCCATCGAAGCGGCCGAGTCTCGCTTGCTGGCGCTCAAGCGGGCCAAGACGCTCGCCCAGTGCCGCAAAGCCGCCGCCCGTTGATGGCGCGCTAAGGAGCCGGCGGCGTCTCGTCTCCCTTTCGCGTCGACCAGGCCAGCCACACCGCGGGTTCGACGCCGTTGTCGATCCACTGCACCGACCCGTCGGCCACCAGCAGGTTGACGCCGCCGAGGTGGCGGCTGCGCGCGCGCGCCAGCCGAACGGCGTGAACTCCAGTTCCTTGCCGCCGTCGGTCTTGGCCGCGATGCAATCGAAGATCGGCTGATTCGGCAGGTAGTAATGGTTGTACAGCGCGCAGCGGTATTCGCCGCTCACCCAGGCGAACCCGCGTCCGTCGGATTGATTGAAAATCGCCGCGCCGGCGCAGCGCGCATCGGTCAGCGGCAACGCGTTGTTGCAAAACAGGAACTTGTAGTCGATCTGAAAACCCTTTTGCAGCGGTGCACCTTTGATCGGGCCCAGAATGCTTTCCGACACGAGGGCCGTGCGGCTCGCGCCGTCGGTGACGTGCGACAGCCGGGTGTGCGAGTTCACGTAGAAAATGCCGTCGGTGTCGATGGGCGTGCCGGCGCCGGCGCCGCTGCCCGCGCAGGCGGCATAGTTCGTCGGGCCGAACCCGCTGGAGACGACGCGTCCTTCGTCGCTGGGGCAGAGAAACACCGGCAGCATCAGGGCCACGCCGCGCGTGTTGATGGTCGTCACCGCCAGCGTTTGATCGTACAGCGGCACCGTCAGATCGAGCGCGTCATGGGCGGCGTCTCTTCTAGAAACGGCGTCAAATGCGCCAGCGCCGACCAGCGGTAGAAGGTCCACTGGTTGGCGGGCTGCTCGGGATAGGCTTTTGACTCGGAGCCCACCGGGAAGGCGTTCATCGAGGCGTAAAAATTCTGCGCCGCCACGCCAAGCTGCCGCAGGTTGTTCGTGCAGGCGGTGCGCCGCGCGCTCTCGCGGGCCGATTGGATGGCCGGCAACAGGATCGCCACCAACACTCCGATGATCGCGATGACCACGAGCAGCTCGACCAGCGTAAAGCCGCGCCGACGATGGGCTAAGTGGGTTGCGGCCATGGGGAAAATGATTCTCGGCGCAGGCGGGAGCGGCGGCGGCAGTTCATTGTGACGCCAGGCCAGCGAATGTCAAAAGGGCCCCCGAGCGGCGACCATTTGCCTTGGGCCGGCGTTTCGACGGGACAGCTGAAATGCGAAATCTCCGCTTCCGCGCCTTGCATTCCGCCGCGCCCACGTCGACACTATCCAGCGTCAGAAATGCCGCATTTTGCCGTCCCACCCGACCCCAGAGCAGCTTGAGCACGCCGCCCTTGTGGATGAACCCGACCGCGCCGGTTCGCACGCGCCAATTCCGTAGCGCACTGGGCATTTGATGATCCGCGTCATTCGAGCCGCTCGTTGATTTCGCACCATTGAAGGGATCCATCATGAACCGCGCACCGCTCGTTGGCTTTTCGAGGAACCGATCTGCTGCTCGCAGGCGAGAGCATCGCGCCCAATTCGAGCCGCTCGAACAACGCAATTTGCTGTCGATCAACAATCTCGTCGTCGCCACGTACGACAACACGCTCGGCGACACCGTGCTGGCCTACCAGGTCGAGTTGGCCCCCTTGGCCGCCAGCGTGGCCACCGGCGATCACGGCCTGGGCACGGCCCAAGGTCTGGCCGTGGCGCCCGACGGCTCCTACTACGTGAGCAGCACGGCCAGCTATCCCGGCAAAGTGCTGCACTACGACGCCGACGGCACGTACCTGGGCACGCTCGGCGAAAACGACGGCACCCCCGCGCCCCTGGCCGTGCCCGGCGCCCTGGCCTTCGGGCCCAACGGCCACTTGTACGTGGCCGATTTCGGCGGCGGCGCGATCTACGAGTACGACACCGCTTCGGCCACGCAGCAATACCTGAGCGCCAACACGCTCAGCCTGGGCTATACGCCCGGCGGCATCACGTTCACGACCGGCGGCGACCTGGTCGTGGGCGACCTCGATGCCCAGGCCGTGTTCCAGTATCACGCCGGCAGCCTGTCGGCCACGCTGGTCGCGCCGGGCAGTGGCTACAATCCCGCCGCCCTGCTGGCCGAGCCCGACGGCAACATCCTGATTGCCGACCTCGACTTCGGCTTCGAGCCGACACAGCACCACCAGATCCTCCGCTACGACGCGATGTCGACCACCGTCAGTCCGTTCATCGACTTGACGCACCCGGTGGGCACGGGCGCCTCGGCCGGCCTGCCGCCGCAGCCTACTTCGCTGGGCTTCGATCGCGACGGCAACCTGCTGGTCGGCCTGTCGGCCGATCACAACCTCAACGGCGCCGTCGAGAAGTTCAATATCGACGACGGTACCCTGCTGGCCACGATCGTCACCAACATCGGCACTCCGACCGGCGTGGGAGTCTCGGGCGACAAGCTCGTAGTGGCCACCTATGACGACACCGATGGCAAGAGCGTGTTGGCTTACCAGACCGCCCCGTCGCTGGCGGCCAGCGTGGCCACTGGCGACCATGGCCTGGGCACGGCCCAGGGCCTGGCCGTGGCCACCGACGGCACGTACTACGTCAGCAGCACGGCCAACTATCCCGGCGCCGTGCTGCACTACAGCGCCACGGGCACGTACCTGGACACGCTCGGCGAAAACGACGGCACCCCCGCGCCCTGGCCGTGCCCGGCGCCCTGGCCTTCGGGCCCAACGGCCACCTGTACGTGGCCGATTTCGGCGGCGGCGCGATCTACGAGTACGACACCGCTTCGGCCACGCAGCAATACCTGAGCGCCAACACGCTCAGCCTGGGCTATACGCCCGGCGGGCTGGCCTTCACGACCGGCGGCGACCTGGTCGTGGGCGACCTCGACGCCCAGGCCGTGTTCCAGTATCACGCTGGCAGCCTGTCGGCCACGCTGCTCTCGCCCGGCAGCGGCGTCAACCCGGCCGCCTTGCTCACCGAGCCCGACAATGGCGACCTGTTGATCGCCGATCTCGACTTTGGCTTCGAGCCGACCCAGCACCACCAGATCGTCCGCTACGACTATGGCACCACCACCAGCAGCCAGTTCATCGACCTGACGCACCCCTTGGGCACGGGCGCTTCGGCCGGCCTGCCGCCGCAGCCCACGTCCATGCTGCTCGATCGCGACGGCAACCTGCTGGTCGGCCTGTCGCCGGACCACAATCTCGACGGCGCCGTCGAAAAGTTCAACATCGACAACGGCGCCCTGATGGAAACCCTGGTCACCGGTATCGGAACGCCCACCGGCTTGGGCATCTCGGGTAACGATCTCGTGGTCTCGACGTACGACGACACGAGCGGCAAAACGGTGCTCGAATATCCAATCGTGCGTGCGTCGCTCGGATCCAGCGTGGCCACTGGCGACCATGGCCTGGGCACGGCCCAGGGCCTGGCCGTGGCCACCGACGGCACGTACTACGTCAGCAGCACGGCCAACTATCCCGGCGCCGTGCTGCACTACAGCGCCACGGGCACGTACCTGGACACGCTCGGCGAAAACGACGGCACCCCCGCGCCCTGGCCGTGCCCGGCGCCCTGGCCTTCGGGCCCAACGGCCACCTGTACGTGGCCGATTTCGGCGGCGGCGCGATCTACGAGTACGACACCGCTTCGGCCACGCAGCAATACCTGAGCGCCAACACGCTCAGCCTGGGCTATACGCCCGGCGGGCTGGCCTTCACGACCGGCGGCGACCTGGTCGTGGGCGACCTCGATGCCCAGGCCGTGTTCCAGTATCACGCTGGCAGCCTGTCGGCCACGCTGCTCTCGCCCGGCAGCGGCGTCAACCCGGCCGCCTTGCTCACCGAGCCCGACAATGGCGACCTGTTGATCGCCGATCTCGACTTTGGCTTCGAGCCGACCCAGCACCACCAGATCGTCCGCTACGACTATGGCACCACCACCAGCAGCCAGTTCATCGACCTGACGCACCCCTTGGGCACGGGCGCTTCGGCCGGCCTGCCGCCGCAGCCCACGTCCATGCTGCTCGATCGCGACGGCAACCTGCTGGTCGGCCTGTCGCCGGACCACAATCTCGACGGCGCCGTCGAAAAGTTCAACATCGACAACGGCGCCCTGATGGAAACCCTGGTCACCGGTATCGGAACGCCCACCGGCTTGGGATTGGTTCCGGCCTCGGTCCCCGAGCTCGACCTCAACGGCGCGGCGGCCGGCACCGGTTACACTTCGTCGTGGACCGGCTTTGCCGTCCTCCCGGTGGCCATCACTGACTCGGCTAACGCCACGGTCAGCGATTCGGGGGCTACGAATCTCACGCAGTTGACCGCCGCGCTCACCAGCCCGCACACGGGCGATTCGCTGTCGGCCAACAATAGCGCGGCGCCGGGCATCGCCGTCAGCTTCGCCGGCGGAACGCTGACCTTGAGCGGCAGCGATACACTGGCCAACTACCAGGCCGTGCTGCGGACCATCAAGTACACCAACACCGCCGGCGGCCCGCTGGTCGACAGTTTGACAATCAATCTGCAGGCGTCCGACGGCTCGCTGTCGAGCAACGTGGCGGTGGCCACGGTCACGTTCCCGCCGATCCTCGATCTCAACGGCGGCGTCGGCGGCACGGGCAACACGGCCGGCTGGTTCAACAGCGGACCGGTGCCGATCACCGACATGGCGGATGCCACGATCACGGCCCCCTCGGGCCTGGCGAACCTCACCGGCATCACCGTCGTGCGAGTCGACCTTCCACACGGGCGACGTGCTGAGCGTGCCCAGCGTGTTCGGCATCTCGGGCATTTCGCAAAGCTACTCGGCCGGCACGCTGTCGCTGTCGGGCAGCAACTCGGTGGCCAACTATCAGAAGCTGCTGCGGCTGCTCAACTACGACAATACTTCCGGCGGCCCGGGCGTCAGCTCGTTCACCGCCAGCGTCACCGCCACCGACGGGGTGCTCACCAGCGCTCCGGTGACGGCCACGATCAACTCGACCGTCCTCACGGGCGAAGTGCTGGGCAACCGCCTGTTCTACAACGGCTCGAAGTACGACAACAACCACACGGCCATCGAGCCGGCCAGCGACGCCCTGGCGATCGCCAGCGACAAGATCGGCTTCAGCGGCTCCGGCACGGCCACGTTTGCCAACGTGTCGAGCTTCAGCAGCGGCATCACTGGCGTGATGATCGATCTCGAAAGCGGCATCGGCGCGCACGGCAGCATTTCGCTGGCCGACTTCACGTTCCACACCTCGCCCGCGTATTCGGCAGGTACTTACAACAACATCGGCACCTGGAACGCGGCCCCCACGCCGTCGGGCTTCTCGGTCATCCTGGGCGGCGGCACGGGCGGCAGCGATCGCCTCGAGATCACCTGGAACGCCAATGACGTCGCCAACGAGTGGCTGGAAGTGAACCTGGCCGCCAACGCCCACACCGGCTTGAGTGCGGCGGATATCTTCTACTTCGGCAGCGCCGTGGGCGAATCGGGCTTGGGCAACACGGCCAGCCAGATCACAGTCAACGCCACCGACGTGACCGAAGAGCGCAACAATCTTTCGCCGCCGGTCGGCACCACGCCGGTGTGGAACGTGGTCGACTTCAACAAGGACGGCATCGTCAATGCCAGCGACGGCACGGTGTCGTCTGGCAACAGCGGCTTCACGCTGCACTTCATCGCCAACCCCACCGGCCCGTTTGCGCCGACCGGCGACAGCGGCATCAGCAGCGGCCTGGCGGCCACGGCGATTGGTTCCGGCAGTTCGACGCCGGCTTCCGCGAGTGCGCGGCGTGGCTGTTCGAGCGCCTGGCGAGCGGCGGCAACGCGAACTCGAGCAAGACGGCCGATTGCTTCCGGCAATTGGCGGCCGAGAACAGCCTGGCCGACCGCGAGCTGCTCGCGGAAACCGACCAGGCCGGCGAGGATCTGGGCCTGGATGACGAGGTGCTCGACAGCCTGTTGGCCGATTTAGGCCTGGTGTAGTGCGGCGCCGCGTTGCCAGCGGCCCGCTGGGCACCGCCCTCCAGACGCTATACTGGCGACATGGCCGCCGAACGTAGTTTCGGCCGGCCGGCAACCTTTATATCGTCGAGGCTCGATCGGCATGTGGCGGGGCATGGTCATTCTGAGCGTGCTCGCACTCGTCGGCCGGTCGCCGTCAGCGCGCGGCCAGGACGACGCCGCCGGCCGCGCGGAGGCCGCCACGAAGGTGGAGTTTTTCGAGCGGCACGTACGGCCTCTGTTAGCCGAACATTGCTTCGCCTGCCACGGCGCCAAGAAGCAGGAGTCGGGACTGCGGCTCGACTCACGCCAGGGATTGCTCCAGGGTGGCGACGGCGGGGCCATAGTCGATCTGTCAGACCCGACGGCGAGCCGGCTGCTGGCCGCGGTGCGCCGGCAAGATCCCGACTTTCAAATGCCGCCGCCACCGCGACGCCCGCTTGTCGGCGCCGAGATCGACGCGATCGCCCGCTGGTTGGGCGAAGGGGCGCACTGGCCCGAGGGTGACGTGGCGGCCGGCGACGCGGCCGACGCCCAGCGCGCGCACTGGGCATTCCAGCCGATCGCGCGCCCACGGCCGCCGGTCGTAGCGGACCGGAGCTGGCCGCAGTCGCCGATCGACTGTTTCGTGCTGGCGCGGTTGGAGGTGGCGGGCATGCGCCCTCGGCCCCGGCCGATCGCGCCACGCTCATCCGCCGCATGACGTTCGATCTGGTTGGGCTGCCTCCCGGCGAGGACGAGGTGACGGCGTTCACGGCCGACGACCGTCCTGGAGCCGTCGAGCGGCTGGTCGACCGGCTGCTCGAATCGCCCCACTACGGCGAGCGCTGGGGCCGGCACTGGCTCGACGTGGCCCGATATGCCGACACCAAGGGCTACGTGCGGCTGGCCGAAGAGCGGCGGTTTCATTTCGCCTACGCCTATCGCGACTACGTGATTCGGGCGTTCAACGAGGACCTGCCGTTCGACCGCTTCATCGTCGAGCAGTTGGCCGCCGACCTGCTGCCGCACGATTCGGGCGACGGCTCGCTGGCGGCGCTCGGCTTTTTGACGCTAGGGCGGCGATTCACCGGCAACATGCACGACGTCGTCGACGATCGGATCGACGTGACGACGCGGGGATTGATGGGGCTGACGGTCACGTGCGCCCGCTGCCACGATCACAAGTACGATCCGCTGCCCACGGCCGACTACTATTCGCTGTACGGCGTGTTTGCCGGCTCCGAAGATCCGGCCGTGCCGCCTGCGATTGCGCCGCCCGCCGGTGGCGAGGCGGCCGAGGCCGAGCGGCGCGAGCTCGACGCGCGGATGCGCGCGCATCGACGAGTACGAGCCGAAGCAGTACGAAGCGCTCGTCAACGAGTTTCGGGCCCGTTCGGCCGATTACCTGGTGGCGGCGCTCGACGGGCGGCTGCCACCGCAGCAGCCGCTGCCGACGCCCCCCGGCGCGATCCGCCAGTGGATCGTCGAGCGGTGGATCGACGCGATCGAGCGGGCCGGCGCTGAGGATGCCGTGTTCGGCCCCTGGCACGCATTTGCCAAATTGAAGGGCGACGATTTCGCGGCGCAGGCCGCGGCCCTCGTGGCCGGCTGGTCGAGTTCGGCCGCCGATAAATCGGCGAACGGCAACCATCCGGCGATCAACGCCCGGGTTCGCGAGCGGTTCGTCGAACGCGCGCCGCAGTCGATGGTCGACGTAGCCCGCGGCTATGGCGAGCTGCTGGCGGAGGTCCACCAGCGATGGCAGCGGTTGCAGGCCTCGACGCTGGCGGCCGGCGGGGCACCGCTGGAGCGGCTGGCCAATGACGACGACGAGCAACTGCGCAGGGTGCTCTACGGCCCGCGGGCGGCGGTGGCGGTGACGCGGGAAGAGGCGCTGTGGAAGTATCTATACGACGCGCCGATCAACAACGAAATCACGCAGCGGCGCAACGCGATCAGCGAGCAATTGGCCAAGGCGACGCACCTCGAGCCGCGGGCCCACGTGCTGGTCGAGCTGCCGGCGAGCGACGACGCCGCGGATTTTTGCCCGCGGCAATCCCACGCGGCCGGGCCGCTCGGTGCCGCGGCGGTTCTTGGAGGTGCTCAGTCCGCGGGGCCGCCGCCCGTTTCCGCCTGCCACGGCCCGCCTGGAGCTGGCCCGCGCGATCGCCAGCCGCGACAATCCGCTGACGGCGCGGGTGATCGTGAACCGGGTGTGGGCGCATCATTTTGGCACGGGTCTGGTGCGCACGACGAGCAACTTTGGCGCGCGCGGCGAGCCGCCCAGCCATCCGCAACTGCTCGACTACCTGGCCGGGCGGTTCATCGACGAGGGCTGGTCGCTCAAGAAGCTGCACCGCGCGATCCTGCTGTCGAGCGTCTATCAGCAGTCCAGCCGCGACCGCGCGGACGACCGCGGCCGCGACCGCGATCCGGAGAACCGGCTGCTGTGGAAGATGAATCGCCGGCGGCTCGACTTCGAGGCGCTGCGCGACGCGCTATTTGTGGCCGCCGGCCGGCTCGATCGCACGATGGGCGGGCCGGGCGTCGACGTTTCCGCGCCGGGTGCCAATCGCCGCAGCGTGTATGCTTACGTCGACCGGCAAAGCCTGCCGGCGATGCTGCCCACCTTCGATTTTGCCAGCCCCGACGCCCACAGCGCGGGCCGCTATACGACGACCGTGCCGCAGCAGGCGCTGCTGCTGTTGAACGGGCCAATGGTCGGCGAGATGGCGCGGGCCTTCGCCTCGCGGGCCGACGTGGTGGCGATCTCCGATCCCGCCGAGCGGGCCGATCGAATGTTCCGCGTGGCTTTTGGCCGCAAGGCCAGCGAGCTCGAGATCGCGTTGGCGCTGGAGTTCGTCTCCGGCGATTCGAGTTCCCAGCCCGACGCGCCCGACGCGTGGGCCTTATTGGCGCAAGCCCTGTTGTTGGCCAACGAGTTCAGCTATGTCGACTGACGAAAGAAATCGGGCGGAATGGCTGGCGCGGGTCTCGCGTCCGACCCGGCGCGAGATGCTGGTGCGCAGCGGCCTGGGGATGGGATCGTTGGCCTTGGCGCAGTTGGCAGTGGCCGAAACGGCGGCGCAGGCTGAGCCGGCCGTGCGGGAACTGCAGCGGCGGGGGCTGCCGCACTTTCGCCCGCGGGCCAAGCGCGTGATCCACTTGTTCGCCAATGGCGGACCCTCGCAAGTCGACACCTTCGACCCCAAGCCTGCGCTGGCGAAATACGCCGGCAGCGAGCTGCCCACCGGCAACCTGATGACCGAGCGCAAGACGGGCGCGGCGTTCCCCTCGCCGTTCAAGTTCCAGAAGTACGGGGCCAGCGGCATCGAGGTGAGCGAGCTGTTTTCGCACGTGGGCGAGCAGATCGACGACGTGGCGGTGATCCGCTCGATGGTGGCCGACATACCCAACCACGAGCCGTCGCTGCTATTGATGAACTGCGGCGAGGCCCGGTTGCCGCGGCCCAGCCTGGGGAGCTGGCTGACCTACGGCCTGGGAAGCGAGAACGCGAACCTGCCCGGGTTCGTGGCGATGTGCCCCGGCGGCTTGCCGATCCAAGGGCGCAAAACTGGCAGTCCGCGTTCTTGCCGCCCGCGCATCAGGGCACGTACATCGACACGCAGCACACCGAGGTCGACAAGCTCATTCCGCACGTTCGCAGTCCGCTGGCGCCGACCGGGAAAGGCGGCAGCTCGACTTCATCCAAGCGCTCAATCGCCAGCACCTGGCCCGCTCGGATGGCGACGCCCAACTGGAAGGGCGGATCGAATCGTTCGAGCTGGCCTACCGCATGCAGCACGCGGCCGCCGAGGCGTTCGACCTGTCGGACGAGCCGCAATACGTGCTCGACATGTACGGCCCCGGCACGCAAGCCCGGCAGATCCTGATCACCCGGCGGCTGGTCGAGCGGGGCGTGCGGTTCGTACAGGTGTGGCACGGCGCGCAGCAGCCGTGGGATTCGCACTCCGACATCCAGGATCACGCGAAACTGGCCGCGAGTGCGACCAGGCGACCGGCGCGCTGTTGAAAGATCTCAAGCAGCGCGGGCTGCTCGATGAGACGCTCGTGATCTGGGGCGGCGAGTTCGGCCGCACGCCCACCGTCGAGCTGGCCAACCCACTGATCGGCGCCAAGACCAATGGCCGCGACCACAACCATTACGGCTTCAGCATGTGGCTGGCCGGCGGCGGCATCAAGGGGGGCATCGTCCACGGGGCCACCGACGAGCTGGGCTTCAAGGCCGTGGAAAAACCGATGCACGTGCATGATCTGCACGCCACGATCCTGGCCCTGTTGGGCATCGACCACGAGCGGTTCACGTTCCCCTACGCCGGCCGCGATTTCCGCCTGACCGACGTCTACGGCCGCGTCGTCGACGAGCTGTTCGCCTGAGCCATTGCCGATCGGCAGGGCGGATGCCGGCACGGCGCTGCCGGATTTTCGGGTGCCGGGTGCCACTGCTGGCTTGTCCAGCAGTGCAGCGCTGAGGGGTCGTCGCGTGTCGGGTGCCACTGAACGCCGTTAACCATGACATTCTCGGGTGGCACTGGCATCTTGCCAGTGCAGCTCATGCCATGGCGCCGACTTGCACTGGCGAGACGCCAGTGCCACCGATAAACGCGAGGCAAGCAAAGGTTAACGGTGCCGGGTGCCGCTGCTGGCTTGTCCAGCAGTGCTTCCTTGCACGACTCCAACCCAGCGAGCACGTTGCCCAGAAGACTGCACTGCTGGACAAGCCAGCAGTGGCACCCAAGGGCAAAGGCCCACAGTGGCACCCGCGGGCTAACGCCCGCAGTGGCACTCGCCAGCAACGGCGTCGGGCCAAGAATCGTTTATCTTCCCTGGTCTCGATTACCGATAGAATCGAGAGAACCGTTAAAGTCGGGCACACTCGCGGCGCGGGTCGAAATGGAGCGAAGCGGCATGAAACGGCTGGGCGTTTGGCTGGTGGCCATGGCGTGGGCGGCCGGTGCGGTGGGCTGCTGTGCGAGCCCCTACCGCTTATGGCAGAACGCCCGCGGCTGGAACGATCCACGGCCCGACGGTTATGCCACCGGTCCTCCGCCGCCGGTGATCACGCCGCCAGGCCCGACGTTCCCGGCCGCGGTGCAAGTCGGCCCCGAAGTGACCGGGCGGTGAGTCGTTTCAAGATGCGCTGAAGCGGACGCCCTGCTGGCGGACGCTGCCGTCGTCGACCGCCTTTTCCAGGTGGGCATTGACTTCCGAGGTGCCCAGCACGATGTGGTAGCCGGGCAGCCTGGGCCACAGGGCCTTGGCGACTTCGTACACCGTCCTCGGCTCGCCGCCGCGGAGCACGTCGAGAATCGCCTGCTCGCGCTGGGCGTGATGCCCCCGCAACTCGGCGCAGGCGCTCGGCCAGGTTCGAAAACGGCCCGCCGTGGCCCGGCAGCACCACGATCTCGGGCGAGTCGTAGGCCGCAATGCGATCGAGCGAATCGAGAAAGCGGTGCATCATGCCGCGGCGCCGCAGCTCGCCCGCGCCGATGTTGGGCGAAATCGTGGGCAGCACGTGATCGCCGCTGAACAAGTGGTTTCCGTAACGCAGGCAGATGCTCCCCTGCGTGTGGCCCGGCGTGTGGATCACTTCCAGCTCGCGACCGTCGACGTCCAGCGTCTGGCCGTCGCGCAGCTTCTCGGCCGGCACTTCATGGGCAAACCGTTTGCCGTGGCCCAGGAACTTTTGCAGCTCGGCGATTACCTCGCCGGGAACCTGGAATTCGCGCAGCTTGCCGACGACCAGCGGCACGAACTCGCCGTGGCGCTTGTCGAGATCGGCCACGCCCTCCCAGTCGTCCTCGTGAACGTAGACGGTCGCGCCCGAGCGATCGTGAATCTCGCGGGCCAGGCCGATGTGGTCGGCGTGCTTGTGGGTGAGCACGACGCGGCGGATGTCCTCGATCGCCAGTCCGCGGGCAGCCAGGCCGGCTTCCATGGCGGCCAGGGCCTCGGGCGTGCCGATGCCGGTGTCGACGACCGTCAGCGGGTCGCCGGCGATGACGTACATGTTCAGCTCGCCCTCGAACATCGGGTTTGGCAGGCCGATGTGGAAGACGTTGTCGGCTGGATTAGCTTTCAAAATGCTTTACTTTCCCGTGAAGGCAGGGGCCCGCTTTTCGACGAAGTGGGCTACGCCCTCTTTGAAATCGTCGCTCTTGAAGCTCTTGATCATTTCCTCGTTGGCCACGTCGATCGCTTCGCCCAGATTCTGGAACAGCGCGCCCAGACCTGGCGCTTGATGACGCGCGTCGAGCGCGGCGAGGCGGCGTTGGCGATTTCGGCGGCAAACTTGCGCACCTCGGGCAAGAGCTGTTCGGACGGCAGGACGCGGCTGACCAGGCCCATCCGCAGGGCTTCGGCGGCGTCGATCAGCCGGGCCGAATACAGCAGGTCGAGCGCGTTGGCGATGCCCACGATCCGCGGCAGCAGCCAACTGATGCCGTGTTCGGCGATCAGGCCGCGGCGGGCAAAGGCGGTGCTGAAGCGGGCCGTGTCGGCGGCGAAGCGGATGTCGCAGTACAGCGAAATCACCAGCCCCAGGCCGGCCGCGGCACCGTTGATGGCGCCCAGGATCGGCTTTTCGATGGCTGGCATGTAGGAGTAGGTTTTCTGGAAGTCGGGCAGCGCCTTCGCGGGGCGTGCCGGCCAGGTGCTCGCGAAGAATCTCCTTGATGCGGGCCCCGCCGTTGGATTCGGCGGCCAGGTTGCCGAGGTTGCCCATGTCGGCCCCGGAGCAAAAGCCGCGGCCCGCACCGGTGAGGATGATCACGCGGACGTCGTCGTCGGCCTCGGCGGCCCGCATGGCGGCGAGCACCTCCTTTTCCATGATCATCGTCCAGGCGTTGAGCTTCTCCGGGCGGTTGAGCGTGATGGTGGCGATGCGGTCGGCCACGTCGTAGAGGATTTGTTCGTAGGCCATGGCGATGCGCTCCTGGTTGGTGGGGGCGATGGTTTCGGTGGTGGATCGTTTTAGAACCTATCCGAAAACCGCCGGGGACTGTCCCGATTTTGCGGAGTCTTCAGAGCAAAATGGGACTGTCCCCCTCTCCCTCAGCGGTTCTCGGATAGGTTCTTAGTCGTGGCGCTTGCTAAGCCGTACCGCGGATGGACGCGGCGACGGCGGTTCGAACGCAAATGGTGGTTTGTTTCCTTCGGCGCTGCTAATGGGTGGTGGCGGTGCGGGCCCGTTCGTGCTCGTCGATCAGCTCGCGCTTGAGGATCTTGGCCGAGGGGCCCTTGGGCAGCGGCTTGTCGCGAATCTCGACGATCCGCGGATACTTGAAGGCCGCGATCCGCTCCTTGCAGTAAGCTTGCAGCTCGCTCTCGGTGGCGTGGCTGCCAGGCTTGAGGTAGACGACGGCCTTGATCTCCTCGCCCAGCTCTTCGTGCTTCACGCCCACCACGGCCGCTTCGGCCACCGCCGGGTGCTCGTAGAGCAGTTCCTCGATTTCGCGCGGGTAGATGTTGAAGCCGCCGCGGAGGATCATGTCTTTCTTGCGGCCCACGATGTACAAGTAGCCCTCGTCGTCGAGCTTGCCGATGTCGCCCGAGTAGAACCAGCCGTTTTTGAGAATCTGGGCCGTGGCTTCGGGCTGTTTGTAGTAGCCTTTCATGATGTTGACGCCGCGAATCAACACTTCGCCCTCCTTGCCGGTGGGCAGGGTGTTCCCCTCGTCGTCGACGATCTTGATCTGGCAGCCCCAGATCGGCTTACCGCACGAGCCGGGCTTCGGCGTCACCGGTCCCTGGCTCCAGGTGGCCGTCGGCGAGGTTTCGGTCAGGCCATAGCCCTCGCGGATCGGCTGGTCGTAGTGTCGGCGCCAGGCTTCGATCGTTTCAACCGGAATCGGCGCGCCGCCGCTGCCGCACATCCGCAGCGAGCTCATGTCGTACTTCGCGCGGTCCGGATGATGGAGCATCGTGACCCACATCGTGGGCACGGCGGCGAAGTGCGTCACCCGGTCGCGCTCGACGATCTCCATGGCCTTGGCCGGGTCGAACCGCGGCATGAGCGACATCGTGCTGCCCATGGCCAGCACCGTGTTCATGATGCAGCTCTGGCCAAAGCTGTGGAACAAGGGCAACACGGCCAGCCGCACTTCGTTCTCTTGCCGCGGCTCGTCGATCAGCTCGGGCAGCACGCGAGCCTGGTAGAACAAGTTGAAGTGCGACAGCTCGGCGCCTTTCGGCTTGCCGGTCGTGCCGCTCGTGTAGCCGATCACGGCCGTGTCTTCGGGCGACGTGGCGACGACCTCGAACTCCGGCGAGCCGCGGCGAATCAGATCGCCGAGCCGGTGCACTCCCTTGTCGCCGACGGCCGGCGCTTCGTGCGGATAGTCGACCAGGATCAGGTGATGGCACGTCTCGACGTTGCGAAAGGCTTCGAGCGCTTCGGCCAGGTACTCGGTGCAGGCAACCAGGCCCACGGCTTCGCTGTCGGAGAGCAGGAACTCGATTTCGCGGGCTTTGTAGAGAATGTTGATCGGCACCACGACGCCGCCGGGCTTGAGAATGCCGAAGTAGGCGAAGACGAACTCGGGGATGTTGGGGAGCATGATGAGCATTTTTTGCCCCTCGTGCAGTCCCAGGCCCGTTAGCGCGCTGGCCAGTCGGTTGGTCAGCTCGTCGAGCTCGCCATAGCTGACGTGGCGGTCGTCGGAGATGAGGGCCGTGCGCTGGGGAAATCGCTGGGCGTTTTCCGTGAGGATGATAGCCAGGTTCAACATCGACGGTCGTCTCCTCGCAGTGCGGCCCGGCGGCGCGCGCTTGTTCGCCGCCTGTGGCGAACGGGGGTATCGCCGGAAAAAAGCATGCGCGACGTGGCGGGGGGGCTTTTCGGCCGGCCCGCGACAGGTTACATTCTACCGAACGGACGGTAGGCGCCAACCAGGGCGGCAGTTTTCCGAGTTTTTGAGCAAGAGCCCTTCGGGGTGGCACTGGCATCTTGCCAGTGCAAGTTCTTGCCTCAGGCCGGCCAACCGCCAGTCATCGAGCACTGGCAACATGCCGGTGCCACCCCGGGGGCGAGCCTTGCCGGCCATCCCATGCCCATTTCAAAGTTCATTCCCGTCTCAGGCGGAGGATTCGATCGATGAGAGAAGCCGTCGTGGTCGCCAGTTCGCGCACGCCGCTGGCCAAGAGCTTTCGAGGTTCGTTCAACCTCACCCGGCCCGACGACCTGGCCGCCCACTGCATCACGGACGTGCTCAGCAAGGTGCCGCAGCTCGATCCGAATGAGATCGAAGACGTCTACATGGGCTGCGCCAATCCGGAACACACGCAGGGCATGAACGTGGCGCGGATCGCCGCGATTCGTGCGGGCCTGCCGGTGACGGTGGCCGGCGCCACGATCAATCGCTTCTGCTCGTCGGGCCTGCAGGCGGTCACGCTGGCCGCGCACCTGATCATCAACGAAGGCGTCGACGTCGCGCTGGGTGGCGGCGTCGAGAGCATCACGGCCATCGCCGGACGCCGCGGCGAGCCGAACCCCGTCGTCCAGGAGCGTAAGCCCGGCATCTACATGGTCATGGGCGACACAGCCGAAGTGGTCGCCAAGCGCTACAACATCAGCCGCCAGGTGCAGGACGAGTACTCGCTGTCGAGCCAGCAGCGCACGGCGCGGGCCCAGGACGAAGGGTTCTTTCACGAAGAGCTGGCGCCCTTGCGGGTGACGCGAGGCATTCTCGACAAGAAGACCGGCGAGATCGTGAGCCGCGAAGAACACTACGTCGACAAGGATGAGTGCAACCGGCCGGACACGACGCTCGAGGGCCTGCTGAAGCTGAAGCCGTACTTCGATCCCGACAGCGGCCAGGGGAGCGTCACGGCCGGCAACGCCTCGCAGATGTCGGACGGGGCCAGCGTGTGCGTGCTGATGTCGCGCGAGCGGGCCGAAAAGCTGGGCATCAAGCCGAAGCTGATCTTCCGCGGTTTCCAGGTGGCCGGCTGCGAGCCCGATGAAATGGGGATCGGCCCCGTGTTCGCCGTGCCCAAGCTGCTGAAGCGCAACGGCCTGACGGTCGACGACATCGACCTGTGGGAGCTCAACGAGGCGTTCGCCGTGCAGGTCGTCTATTGCCGCGACCGCCTGGGCATCGACCCTGACAAGCTGAACGTCAATGGCGGCTCGATCGCCATCGGCCACCCGTTCGGCATGTCGGGCTCGCGGATGGTGGGCACGATCGCCAACGAGATGCTCCGCCGCAAGGCCCGCTACGGCGTGGTCACGATGTGCATCGGCGGCGGCCAGGGAGCCGCCGGCCTGTTCGAGGCCTGCCTGTAAACAGCATTCGAACGCCGGACACGCGCACCGCGGCCCGCGCCGCGACTTGCCGTCCTGGCAGAAACAACCAACCGAATAGCCGACAACTTTCACGAGTCACGAGGGACACGCGTCATGAGCGACCTGGTCACACTCAGCAAATCCGGCGACGTCGCCGTGATCACGATCAACAACCCGCCGGTCAACGCGCTCAGCCCCGGCGTGCCCGAGGGAATCCTGGCCTCGGTGCAAGAAGCGGCCAAGGATCCAGCCGTCAAGGGCGTGGTGCTGATCGGCGGCGGGCGAACGTTCATCGCCGGGGCCGACATCAAGGAGTTCGGCAAGATCACCTCCGGCAAGAAAGATCGCAAGATCGGGCTGCACCCGGTGCTTTCCGCGCTGGAAGATTGCCCCAAGCCGGTCGTGTGCGCCATTCACGGCACGGCCTTTGGCGGCGGGCTGGAAACGGCCATGGCCTGCCACTACCGCGTCGCCGCGCCCACGGCGCAGGTGGGCCAGCCCGAGTGCAAGCTGGGCATCATTCCCGGCGCCGCCGGCACGCAGCGCTTGCCGCGCCTGGCGGGCGTGGCGATCGCGGCCGAGATGTGCGCCTTCGGCAACCCCCTGCCGGCGCCCCAGGCGTTGGAAGCGGGCATCGTCGACAAGATCATTGACGGCGACTTGCTCGCCGGCGCCGTGGCTTTTGCCCGCGAGCAAGCCGCCAGCGGCAAGCCGCCCCGCAAGACGCGCGAGCTGACCGACAAGATCAGCAACCAGGCCGAAAACGCCAAGGGCCTGGCCGCCGTGCGCGAAGCCGTCAAGAAACGGGCCCGCGGACTGTTGGCACCCGTCAAGGCAATCGACGCTGTGGAAGCCGCCACGAAACTCTCGTTCGAAGAGGGGCTTGCCAAGGAAGCCGAGCTGTTCAACGAGTGCCTGTTCTCCGACCAGTCGAAGGCCTTGATCCACGTGTTCTTCGGCGAACGCGCCGTCGCCAAGGTGCCGGGCATCGACAAGGACACGCCGCTGATCGCGATCAAGCGGGCCGCGGTCGTGGGCGGCGGCACGATGGGCGGCGGCATCACGATGAACTACGCCAATGCCGGCATCCCCGTGCTGTTCAAGGAGATCAACCAGGAAGCGCTCGACAAGGGCCTGGCGATCATCAAGAAGAACTATGCCGCCACGGTCGCCAAGGGCCGGCTCACGCAAGCGCAGATGGACGAGCGGATGAAACTCATCGAGCCGACCACGAGCTACGACAAGTTCAAGGAAGCCGACATCGTCACCGAGGCCGTGTTCGAGAACATGAAGCTCAAGAAGGAAGTGTTCGCCGAGCTCGACAAAGTGACCCGGCCCGACGCGATCCTGGCCAGCAACACCTCGACGTTGAACATCGATGAAATCGCTTCGGCCACCTCGCGGCCCGAGATGGTGATCGGCCACCACTATTTCAGCCCGGCCAACGTGATGCGGGTGATCGAGGTGGTGCGCGGCAAGAAGTCGAGCAACCCGGTCATCGCCACGTCGATGGCCCTGTCGAAGCGGCTGGCCAAGGTCGGCATCCTGGTCGGCAACTGCCGCGGGTTCGTCGGCAACCGCATGTTCCACCACTACCAGCGCAAGGCGCAGTTCCTGCTGGAGGAAGGGGCGCGGGTCGAAGAGGTCGACGCGGCGCTGGTCGAGTTCGGCATGGCGATGGGCCCGATGGCCGTGGGCGATCTGGCCGGACTCGACGTGGGCTGGCGGATTCGCAAGGAGTACAAGCACCTCGAGCCGCCGGGGATTCGCGTGCCCGAGGCGGCCGACCAACTTTGCGAAGCGGGCCGCTACGGCCAGAAGACGAGCGCCGGCTGGTACAAGTACGAGCCGGGCAGCCGCACGCCGATCCCCGATCCCGAGGTGCAGGCCGTGATCGAAAAGACAGCCGCCGAAAAAGGCATCCAGCGCCGCAAGATTTCCAAGGAAGAGATTCTCGATCGCACGCTCTACGCCCTGGTCAACGAAGGCGCCAATATCCTGGCCGAGGGCATCGCCCTGCGGGCCGTCGACATCGACATGCTCTACATCCTGGGCTACGGCTTCCCGGCATTCCGCGGCGGGCCGATGTGGTATGCCGACACCGTGGGCCTGAAGAAGGTGTACGACCGCGTGTGCCAGTTCGAGAAAGAGCACGGCACGCTGTGGGCGCCCTCGCCCTTGCTCAAGGAGCTGGCCGAAGGCGGCAAGACGTTCGCCGACTTCGACAAGGCCAAAGAATCGTAGCGATCTACCAAGGGCCTCCGCACCACTCCCGTTTGCCCCGCGCGGGCGAGGGGAGCGGGTGAGGAGGTTGCGCCGCACGGAACAACCATACCCCGGCCCGTCCGCGACTGCCTCTGGGCCGCTCACCCATTTTCCACTTGCCGATGAAGATCTCTGCCCTCGACCTTTCCGAGCTGCCGATCACGTTTCAGGCTGCCATCCCCGACAGCTACCGCGACGAGATGGGCCACATGAACGTGATGTGGTACACGCACCTGTTCAGCAATGCCTTCGAGCTGTACGCCGAGGCGTTCGGCTTCACGGCGGCCTACATGCAGGCCAACCAGATGGGCAGCTTCGCCCTCGAGACGCACGTCCGTTACCTGAACGAAGTGCGCATCGGCCATCACGTCACGATTCGCAGCCGCGTCCTGGGCCGCAGCGCAAGCGAATGCACTTCATGCACTTCATGACGATCGACGAGAGCGGGGCGCTGGCGGCCACGCAGGAGCACGTCGGCGCGCACATCGACATGCGCATCCGCCGCCAGGCCCCCTGGAGCGAAGAGATCGCCACGCGGCTCGACCGCCTGATCGAAGAGCATGACAAACTGCCCTGGCCGGCCCCGGTTTGCGGCGTGATGAAACCCTAAGGACGGGGCTGTTGTATTGTGGAGATGGGTTTCCGTGTGCCACTGGCTTTGCCAGTGCAGAGCTTGTGGGTGCGATTGAATCAGGCAAGCGTCGGCACTGGCGGAGCCAGTGGCACACGATCAAACGAGCAGCCAACCACTGGGTGCCACAACGATCATGGCCGACAAACAAATCGAATTCGGCGGCGAGGAACCGTTCGACGTGCCGCCCGAGCGGCTGTACGCCCTGCTGACGGACCTCGACGCGATGGCGGCCACGATTCCGGACCTGGTGTCGTCCGAGAAAGTCGACGAGCGAACGTTGAAGTGCGTCGTGCGGCCCGGGTTTTCCTTTTTGCGCGGCACGATGCGGTTGACGATCGAACTGGGCGACTGCGTTCCGCCAAACAGCGCCACGATGCGCGTGGCGGCCCAGGGCATCGGCGTCGGCATGCACGTGACGTCGCAATTGGAGATCGCTGCGGACGATGGCGGCTCGCGCTTGAAGTGGACCGCGCGGGTCGACGAGCGCAAGGGGCTGATCGCCGCCGTGAGCCCCGGCCTGATCACCGCCGCCGCCGACCAGGTGATTCGCCACGCCTGGACCGCGGTGCGGAAAGCGTTATGAATCGCTAATCGCGGTTTCGTGCTCGGCGAGCCGGGGGTGAGCCCCCGGATGCGTCGAACACTTCGCGGGACGCCGTCGCCAACTTCGTGCAGCGCATTTTCCGATGCTCCCCGCGTCGACGAATTGCCATCCGGGGGCGCACGCCCCGGCTCGCCTCGCCTCCGGCCTCTCACCCAAACGCGGCGAAATCCTTGCCCAGCAATGCCGAGGCGATCTTCAGCTTCATGATCTCGTCGGTGCCTTCGTAAATGCGGCACACGCGGACGTCTTGCAGGTGGCGGCCCACTCGGTACAGCTCCGACCAGCCGCGGCCGCCGTAGATCTGCACCGCGTGGTCGGCGGCTTCCCAGGCGGCGTTCGAGGCGAAAAATTTGGCTTGCGCCACCCGCATGTCGGCTTCCCGTTGCAACGCCTCGTCGCCGCGGTCCGCGTCGGCGGCCGACTTGGCTAGCGCGGCCCGTTCGATCAAGGCGTCGCTGGCGGCGCGGGCCATTTCGATCGCCGCGATGTGCTCCTGCACCAACTGGTGCTTGCCGATCGGCTTGCCATGCTGCACGCGGGTGCGGGCGTAGTCGAGCGCCTCGGCGAGGCAATCTTCGATCACGCCCAGGCAGCCGGCCGCCACGCTCAACCGGCCGGAAACCAGCGTCCCCATGGCGATGCGAAAACCTCCCCCTCGGCGCCCAGCAGGTTCGCGGCGGGCACCGGGTGGTCGGTCATCTGGAACATGCCGGTGTTCGCCGAGAACATGCCGGGCTTGGCGTGCAGCTCTTCGGCCTCGAAAGTGTCGCCGGCCGTGTCGACGATGAAGGCGCTCATGCGGCGATCCTTGCCACTCTTGCCCTCGGGATAGGCGAACAACACCACCGTGTCGGCGATCGAGCCGTTGGAGATCAGGTATTTCACGCCGTTGAGCAGGAACGTATCGCCCTGCCGGCGATAGGTGCTGGTCATCTCCAGCGGGTTCGAGCCGGCGTCGGGCTCGGTCAGGCCGAAGGCCATGATCTTTTCGCCCCGGCACGATGGCGGCAGGTAGCGCTGGCACTGCTCGGCATTGCCGTAGCGCATGATCGGGTATTGCCCGATCGAAGTCTGGCCGGAGAAGAACGTCCGTACGCCGGTCCCCTCGCGGCCGATCCGCGCAGCGCCCGGGCATAGGTCAGCGAGTCGGCGCCGCGGCCGCCATACTCGACCGGCACGGGCATGCCCAGCAGGTTGTATTTCTTGGCCAGCAGCACGGTTTGTTCGTTGTAGCGGTGCTCCAGATAGCACAGCTCTTCGATCGGCCGCAGCTCGCGACAATAGGCGTCGACGTCGGCCAACAACTGCTCGCTGGAATCGGTTTTCATCACGATATCCTGGTTCAAGGGAGGGCCGCCATTTCCAGAAAGGTGCACTGCCGGGCCTCAGCAGTGGCACACGCGGCCAGTGGTGGCTAAATAGTGAGTTGGCTGGGCGGGACGTTAGGGCGACGAACTGTCAATCCGTCAAGACTTCCATTTGGGGGCAATAGTTCGCGTTCGTGCGTTCGGTTGTGGCTTGTAAGGCGGAAAGCCTCGATGAAGGTTGATATTCGGATCAATCACAATGGTTGCTTCGGGGAATCCTTCATGCAGTGCCTGAATGACGTCGACTGTTGTGATACTGTCAACCCTGATCGTGCGCACGGCCTTGGCCCCAAACAGCCGCCAGGATATCGGGATGGTCGATGGATTAGGATCGAAACCCCAACCAGCGTTTGTCCTTTGAAGGATCGCACGTTCCTTGACTCGATGTAGATTCCATCCCAGCCAACATCCAAACACCGTCACCACCACGAACAGCGTCCGCAACGAATACGACCAGCGGCGTTTAGGGACGGAGGTCATGGCTTACAGCTTCGAGGCTGGCGGATGCCCAACAATCGTCCAAAGCTCAATCAATTCGTTTGCAGGCTATCGTGAGTCCATGGGCCTCACTGTTCACCACAACCGCGCGGCCAGTCGAATCGACGGGGTTAGCGTCCGTTCGCTAGAATGTAGTCCTCGGGCGAAATGTTTGCAACGCGTTGTCGACGTGCCAGGTTGCCGACCCAATGACCAGCGACCGTTCCATTCATTCCAAACACGCGCAGCCGACCACGCTCGATTGGATCGGCGGCGTCGACGGCCACCTGGTGCTCATCGACCAGACGCTGCTGCCGGTCGAGCTGCGGCGAATCGAGTGTCGCGACGTGGAAACCGTGTGGGAGGCGATTCGGGCGCTGCGGGTGCGGGGGGCGCCGGCCATCGGCATCGCCGCGGCGTATGGCGTGTGCCTGGGCTTGCAAGCGTGTGATGAAGTCGACGAGCCGCAATTTTTCGCACAGCTCGATGCGACCGTCGAGCACCTGGCCGGCAGCCGGCCCACGGCGGTGAACCTGTTTTGGGCGCTGGAGCGGATGCGAGCCAAGGCGAACGCGCGTCGCAGGCGCTGCGAAGCCGCGAGCGATTCGCGAGGCGCTGTTGGCCGAAGCCCGCGCCATCCACGAGGAAGACCGTCGGATGTGCCGGGCGATTGGCCGGCACGGCGCGCGGCTGTTGAGCGATGGCCAGGGGGTGTTGACGCACTGCAACGCCGGCGGGCTGGCGACGGCCGATTATGGCACGGCGCTGGCCTTGTTCTTCGCGGCCCACGAAGCCGGCAAGCGGCTACACGTTTTCGTCGACGAAACGCGGCCGCTCCTGCAGGGCGCCCGGCTGACGGCCTGGGAGCTCGCGCAGCACGGCATCGAGGCGACGCTGATCTGCGACTCGATGGCGGCCCAGGTGATGCGCGAGTCGCGCGTGCAGGCGGTGGTCACGGGGGCCGATCGGATCGCGGCCAACGGCGATACGGCCAACAAGATCGGCACGTACGGCGTGGCCGTGCTGGCGGCGGCGCATGGGATTCCGTTTTACATCGCCGCGCCCACCAGCACGTTCGACCTGTCGATCGCCGACGGCGAGCAGATTCCGATCGAGCAGCGCGACCCGCGCGAGATCACGCACGGTTTTGGCCGCCAGACCGCGCCCGAGGGCGTGGCCGTGTACAACCCGGCCTTTGACGTCACGCCCGCGCGGCTGATTCGCGCGATCATCTGCGAGCACGGCGTGATCGAGCCGGTGACGCGCGAAGCGATCGCGGCGATGGCGGCGCGGGGGCGTTGAGAGATCGTTATCCAACGCGGCCCGATTGGGCGGGCGCGGCGCGTCCGCCCTACCGCTTCTGGCTCGGGCGGCGGACGACTTCGCTGCGGCTGGGACTGCTGAGATACGCGAACAAGTCGGCGATCTCTTCCAGGCTCAAGGTGTTCAACAGGCCGTCGGGCATGGCCGAGGTCTTGTTGCGGCTCATCTGGTCGACGTCGTCTTCAGAAACCTTCACCTTCTCGCCGTTGGCTTCGAGCACGATCAGCTCGCCGTCGCCGGTCGGCGACACCAGCCCCACGTAACTGCGGCCGCTGGTGGTGACGATCGTCTGGCTGGCGTATTGATCGGAGATGACCTGCGCGGGGAACAGGATCGATTCGAGAATCTCTTTCTTCTGGAAGCGCTTGGCGATGTTGGTCAGGTCGGGGCCCACCGTGTCGCCGCGGTCGCCGTAGCGGTGGCAGCGGATGCACTGGGCCTTCTCGAACAGCGCCGCGCCGCGCGAGGGAATGCCGTGCGAACCTTCGGGTCCGTTAAGATAGGCCAGCAGCTCCTGGAAAGTCCAGTTGTTCTGCTCGCTTTCGATGGGCAGCTTGGGCTCGGGCGAATCGGGATACTCGGCGGCGAACCACTCCTGCCAGTGCGCCAGCGCCTTGTCCCACGGTTCGTCGGCGTCGCCCAGCTTCTCGCCGGTCCATTTCTCCAACAGCGCCACGGCCTTGCGGCCGCCATGGTCGCGCAGCATCAGGCCGCGCAGGATCACCTGGCGGTAGGTCTCGACGTCTTCCGGCGCCTTGTCGACTTCGGCCAGCTTGGTCAGCACCTCCTGGGCGGCGGCCCCCTCGACGATCGGCAGCGAGCGCAACAGGTACGGCCAGTTCTCGCCGTCGGGCTGCTGCGCCAGCGACATGGCAATCGGCACACGGCGGTCGGGTTCGGCCTCGTACAGCTCGCGCAGGTAGTTCATGGCCTCGGCGTCGCCGCTGGCGCCCAGCACGGCGCAGATGCCGATTCGCAGCTTCTTGGCCGCCTCGGTGTCGAGCCGCGCGAGCTGCTGGTCGAGCCGCGATATCTGCGCCAGCGTTTCGTGGCTGGGATGCTCCGGCAGCTTGGCCAGCACCGACAGCGCCGAGCTCGGCCACTTGACGCCGTCGGCCAATACCGTCCGCCGCTCTTCGTCGCTGAACGTGGCAAAAAAGTCGCGCGACATGTTCTCGATGTAGCCGGCAAAACTGTGCCCGCCCTGGACCGTGCGGGCCTCCTCGAAGGCCATCAGCACGTCGAGCTTCAGGTTCGTCGTCCAGCCGACCTGAAGAAAGCGGGCATGCGTCAGCAGTTGCATCCGCTCGACGCTCGGCATGTCGCCGGCCATTTGTTCGACCAGCCGCGCGGCGAACGTCGGCTCTTGCAGGTAGACCAGCAGCCGCACCAGCTCGCGATTCATCCGGTAGTCGCCCGACGGATACTCGTCCAACAGCGCCGAGCGCAGCGCCGCAACGTCGTCGCCTTTCACTTCGCCCTTGAGCAGCGCCAACTCGGCGACCCGCAACAGGCCGAGGAAATCGTCGTCGCTCAAGTAGTTCTTCATCAGCCGCCGGGTGCGCTCGAGGACCGCGTCGACGGTTTCCTTGGCGGGCTTGGCCATCGTCAGCAAGGCCACCGAGCCGTTGACGAATATCCGCGGATTGGTGCTGCGCAGCACGGCTTGTTCCCATTGGTCGCGGGGAATCTCTTGCAGGGCCTGTTGGGCCGCCCAGGCCAGGTGACGATCGGGCGATGCCAGCAATCCGATCAACTGGTCGGGCGCCACTTCGTGATGGCTGCGGGCCAGGGCTTCGGCGGCGGTGCGCTCGACGGCGAAATCGTCGTCTTCGAGCAGCTCGACCAGCCGGCTTTGCGTGGCGCGGTCGGCGTGCAGACCCATCAGGTAGGCCGCCTTGGCCCGCAGGGCGGCGTCGCGATCGTGCGAGATCTCGACCAGCAACAACTTCGGCGGGCTGGGCCCGAACAGTTGCATCAGGTCGAGGGCGCGGGCACGGCGGGCGACCGAGTTGCGGGTATCTTCGGCGGCGGCCGCCAGGTCGGGACCCCATTTGTCGCCCAGTTGGCGTTTGACCAGCAGGACTTGCTGGCGGGCCCAGGCGCTGGTGAATTGCGGCTGGTCGAGGGCGGCCGCGATGCCTTTGCCGCGGCGGGTCACTTCGGGCGGCACGAGGCCGTCCCACACGACGCGGTAGATGCCCCCTTCGGTGTCGCGCCCGCCGGTGCAGAAATAGAGCCAGCCGTCGGGCGCGACGGCGATGTCGGTGACGTTGAGCGGCTGGCCTTCGACGAAGACCTCGGCGATCGCCTTGTAGGTGGCGCCGTGCGGCTTCATTCGCACCGCCAGGATGCGGCCTCGCGACCAGTCGCAGACGAACAGCGCGTTGTGATAGCGCACGGGGTACATGTGGTGGTTGTAGACTTCCATGCCGGCCGGCGAGCCGCGCCCCATTTCCAGAGTCGGCGGCAGGCTGTCGACGAAATAGCTCGGCCACTTGGCCCAACCGCTGCGCCAGCCGAACTCGGCCCCGGGAATCACGTGGTTCACGCGCGTGGGCCGATACCAGGGCATGCCCGAGTCCCACTCCATGTCGGAGTCGCAGGTGAACAGATCGCCTTCGTGGTTGAAGGCCAGGTCGTAGGGGTTCTGCAGGCCGCCGGCCACGAGCTCGAGCGTCTTGCCGTCGAGGTCGGTGCGCAGGATGCGGCCGCCGGGGGCCTTGATGCCCACGGCGTGGCCGCTGGCGTCTTCGTAGCGCGGCGTGATGAGGTCCCCCTCGTAGACGTCGCGATAGGGGCTCGTCGGGGCCAGCTCGCGGTCGGTGCGCGAAAAATTGCCGACCAGCAGGTACAACATGCCGTCGGGCCCCAGCGCCACGGCGTGCGGCCCGTGCTCGCCCATCTCGCCGGTGAATTTCAGGATCGGCTCGATCCGCTCGACCTTGCCGTCGTGGTCGTCGTCGCTGAGGCGGTACAGGGCCGCGCCGTCGGGACCTTCGCCCACGGCGTACATCTTGCCGCCCACGGCCAGCAGGCCCTGGCAGTTCTTCAATTTGTCGCAGTAGATCGAAACCATCTCGACCAGCCCGTCCTTGTCCGCGTCGCGAATGATGACCAGCGGCCCGTTTTCGCGCGAAGCGACGATCTGGCCCTGCTCGTCGAAAGTCATGCAGATGAGCGAGCCCGTCTCCTCGGGGTCGACGACCCACTCGACGTGGAACTCGGGCGTGAGCTTGAAGCGGTCCTGGCCGCCGGCCATGGCGATTTCATTGCCCCAGGGGAGCGTGGCGTTCAAGAAGCCGAAGCTGGCGCTGCCGAGCCATTGGGCGTCGTCGAACCGCGGCTTCTCCCATTGAGGAAACTCCTTGAGCGAGGTCTTCCAACTGGCATCGCTCGAATATTCGACCGCCGTGTTGCCCACGTCCTTGACGACGACGCGGGCGACCAGCCCGGCCGAGCCCTTGCTGCTGTTCACGCCCTTGATCGCCACGGTGTTGCCGCCGGGCATCAGCAGCCGGGTGACGTCGTAGCCGTCGAGGGTTTTCCAGTTTTCGCCTTTGCCGACCTTGCGGCCGTTGACGAACAGCTCGTAGCGATCGTCGCAGGCGATCTCGATGCGGCCGCTCTCCGGCGCGTCGAGGCGAAACGTCTTGCGAAAGTAGCAGGTTCCCGCCGGCGCCAACTCTTTCTCGTAGGCGGGCGACCAGATCCACTGCGCTTCCTTGGCCGCCGCGGATCCCGCGACGAGCGCCAGCATCGCCAGCGCACCGCCACAGCCTATGAGTGCCCGGCTGCAGCGCAAAGCCGCCTGCCTGGCCCGATGGATATGCGTTTGCATCAGACTCTGCCCTCGCTGGCAAAGGAAACTCACGGGTGGTCACGGCCGCGACAAACCAAGCGGCACCCGCCTGCGCGCGGCCGCGCTAGAGCCCAACAATTGGGGGCCATAGAGTACAGAGCCCCGAGAAACGGGGCAACAGAGGTTCCCGCCGCCGTTTACCGGCCGCAGACAGCTTCGCTAGCTGGCGCACGGCTTCGGTCGCCCGCCATCAGATCCGCCGGCGGCCGAGGCCCTTGGGCGCGCGGGCGCGGGCCGGGCAGAGGGCTCTAGCAACTGGCTGACCAGGCCTTGGGCGTCGCTGGCCGTGGCTGATAGCCGCATCATCCACAGCGACTTGAACAGGCCGGTCGAGTCGAACAGCTCGCCCGGAAAACTTCCCAGCACCGAGGCCGCGATCCGCGCGTTGGCCTCGCCGTTGGCGGCGATCGGCGACAGGCCGGTCTGAAAGGCATTGCGAAGCGATACCAGCATCAGCCGCCAGGCGTGCTGCCCGCCGCGGTCCGCCCGGCGCTCGGCCAATGCGGCGGCAAACTCGCCGGCTCGCTGAGCGTCGACGGCGAACTCGCCCACGTCGCCCAGCGACCACAGGCTGCCCACCAGCACGTCGCTCCAACGTTCGACCCGCCGCCGCAGCCGGTCGAGACCCCGCACTTGAGAAGCCGCCAACGCGCCGCTGCCCACGAGCAACTGCAAGACCCGCGAACGGGCTTCCAAGTGGGTGTCGAAGACGTTGCGGGCGATCGGTTCGGCCACGCCGCGCTCGCCGGATTGCTGGCCGCGCCGCTCGCCGCTCACGAGCACGGCCGTCCAGACGCGCGTGAGCAGTTCGCTGGTGAGGATTTCGTCGAGCGCGGCGCGAATCTCGATCCAGGCGTCGGGCGGCGAGTCGCCGTCCGGGGCCGCCACCGCGCGCAAGGCGCGTTGCCAGCTTTCGTAGCGACCTTTCGCGGCGGCCCAGTATTGCTCGAGCTGGGGGAGATGGGGCGCGGTCGCGCCCACCACGAACGTGGGAGCTTGATAGGCGACCAGACCGGCGACTTCGACCAGCTCGCGAGCGTGCATGAAGTTTTTTTCGCCGATGGCGGCAGGTCGAGAGGGGCGGCAGCGTGAGGGCGGATCGCGTGAGCGGGCGACCGGCCGGAGCCCCGAGGGGAGCAGGGCGCCGGCCGGCCGCCGAGATGCCTGTCTGCCCAGCAGGGCAAAGCCGGTGCCACGCCGCGGGGCCCAGCGCCTCGCAGCGGCTGAAACCGCCGCCAGCCCGGGGTTTCTCCGGGAATTCTCCAAGCTGAGGGACGACCCGCCGCCGCGGCCGATGATGCACCAACGCCACACGCCGGGTGCCGATGTTGCGGTCAGGCGACCTGGCGCATTCGCCGCGAGCCGAGGCGAGATTTCGACGACGATGCCTACTTCGCGGAGGCCGGCGTGACAAGCCAGACCCGAATCACCGGCTTCGTTTCCAGCCGCAGGCCGCCGGGGCCCAGCACCGCGTCGTGCGGGTGCAGTCCGGCGCCTGGTGGCCCTCGTCGTTGGTGAAGATGTGGTCCTTGCAGCCGCGGGCCGTGCAGGTGGTCAGGTACTGTACGTGGCCGTCTTCGAACAGCACGTTCTGTCCGCGGCGGTCGTGATTGCCCGAACGATCGACCAGCCCGCCGCTCGGCGCGTCGGCCACCAGGGCGAACGTCGGCCGCTGCAGGTTCTTGCTCGAGCGATACTGGCCGTTGACCACGTAGCCGAGGTTGTAGGCGTAGCTGCCGCCTACGAGGCGATGCAGCTCGAGCAGCCGCTGGCCTTGGGCGCGCTGCAATTCCTGGCGGATTCCCGCGGGCCAGGGCGAAGATTCGGACGCGTTGAGTTGCTCGGCCAACTTCGAAGCCGGACAGATAAGCACGCCCGGGCTGGCAAGATACCCGCCCTCGATGAGCCGGGCCGGGACCGCGCCGGCATCGGCCGGACCGCCGTCGTCGTTGAGCAGCAGCGGAAAGTGATCGCCGAATCGCAGGCCATACTCGGAGGCGGCCACGCCGATCTGGCGAAGATTGTTTTGACAGCCCGTGAGCCGGGCGGCAAAGCGGCTTTGGTTGACGGCCGGGAAGAACAGCAGCGTGGCTGCCAGGAAAATGCCCGCCGCCACGGCCACGTCGGCCAGCCGCCAACGGCTCGACTCGTAGCTCGGCTGCGGCGCCAACGAAACGCGGGCCTGCGTGGCGACGAAAATACACGTGCGCTCGGCCAGGCCGGGCGGGGGAGCAAAGTCGTGCTTGTCTGCGGCCAGCGGGCTCATGGCCCGAGAAACCAGTTCCAGTTGGTGCTGCAAATGGGGGTCGACGGCCAGTTGGGCCTCGACGGCTTGATGTTCGGCGGGCTCCAGGGCGCCGAGCAGATACCCGACCAGTTCGTCTCGCATAGCGGTAGCCTATTTCGGTTTCGACGGTTCGCTTTCGACCCAAGCTTCGTTGAGCTTGAGGATCGCGGCGTGGAGGCGGCTTTTGACCGTCCCCACCGGAATCTCCAGAATGTCAGCCGCTTCTCGGTATTTCAGGCCTTGGTAGTACACCAGATGCACGGCGGCTCGCAGCGTGTCGGGCAAATCCTCGACGGCGCCGCGGACCCACTCGCGCTGTTGGCCACTTTCGGCTCGCACATCGGGCGTGGGCTCACGACTTTCGAGCAGGTCCATCAGCGACCCGATGTCGTCACCGTTTTCGTGGCGTGTATTTCGGTCCAGGCTGACGCTGCGGTGCCGTTTGTTGCGGCGCTGGGCGTCGATGGCCTGGTTGGTGGCAATGGTGTACAGCCAGGGGCGGAATTTCCGCCCCTCTTCAAACTGGTCGCATTTCAAGTGCACCTGCAGGAAGGTGGCTTGAAAGGCGTCTTCCGCCATCTCGGCGTCGCCCAAGTAGCGCCGCAGGTAGCTAAACAGCTCCCGTTCGTAGCGATGCACAAGCTCGTCGAACGCCCGGCGATCGGCCCGCTGGCGATAGGCCAACAGCAACTCCTCGTCGGACATGCTTGTCCGGTCAAGGGGTTGCGTCGCATCCGCCGGCTTTCCGCTCGCCTTTTTCATTTTCAATACGGCGTTTTGACGGGAGATGTTCAGGGGGCCAAAAAAAAGAGTCCGCCCTCGCGCCCCACGCGTGCCAAGGCCCGAAGCGGGCGTATTCTATCACAGGGCTGACGGCCGAGGCGGCCAGCCCCGCCAGGAGCCAAAAACCGCGGTTTTTCAGCAAGTCTACCTTGCCGCACACCGACCCCCGCGCGCTCTCTTCGCCGGCCAGCCCATCCGCTATAATCGGGCACTTTCTACCCATTAAACTATAGAGCCGGCGACTTTTACAGCCTGCCTGGCCCCGCCAATGACTTGCGGAGAGCCGCGTGCCGGCATTTTTGGGGGCGCGATGGGCGCCCGCAGCAAGGCAGTGCCCTTTCGCATGGAGGAAAGCGAGCATGAACGTACGTCGAGCCCTGGTTAGCGTGGCAGCCGCGGCGGCCGCTTGCACAGTAGCCGCCCCGCCCGCCACGGCCGCCGAGCTGGCCAAGTATGGCGAAATTCGCGACTTTCTCGTGGCCCACACCAAAGTCGTCGAGCTGACCGGCGAAAACGGCCAGCGGATCGCCATCTGCCCCGAGTACCAGGGGCGCGTCATGACCTCCTCGACCGCCGACGTCGAGGGCCGCAGCCTTGGCTGGGTCAACACCGACTTCATCGCCAAGGGCGAGCCCGACGCGCACTTCAACAACTTTGGCGGCGAAGACCGCCTGTGGCTGGCCCCCGAGGGCGGCCCGTTCAGTCTGTGGTTCGCGCCCGGCGCCCAACAGGCTCTGGCCCACTGGGTCACCCCGCCGGCGCTCAACGACGGCGCCTTCCAGATCGTCTCGGCGCAGGACGAGCCCTACTATCGCTTGAGCCGGCGCGTGAAGCTGCAAAACGCCTCCCACACGCAGTTCGATCTGGAGATCAGCCGCGAGATTCACCTGCAGAAGCTGCACCACTTCGGCAAGCTGTTCGGCCCCGACGCCCAGGCGGCCGCCACCGGCATGCGGATGGTCGGATTTCAATCGATCAACTCCCTGGTCAATCGCGGCGCAGCCATGACCCACGATCGCGGGCTCGTTTCGATCTGGAGCCTGGGGCAGTTTCCGGCCGGACGGCGGACGTACATCATCATGCCGTATCGCGGCGGCAGCGACTCAGGCCTGGGTGCGATCGTCAACGGCGACTATTTTGGCCGCGTGCCGGCCGAGCGGCTGCGCGTCAGCTCCGAGGCGATCTGGTTTCTCGGCGACGGCAAGTACCGCGCGAAGATCGGCGTGCCGCAGCCGCGGGCCCGTTCGGTGGCCGGTTCGCTCGACCTGGAAAACCGGGTCCTCACGCTGGTACATTTTTCGATGCCGGCCGATCCGACCAAGTATGCTTATATGAACAACATCTGGGGTTCGCAGCAGGACCCCTACCGCGGAGACGTGTTCAATAGCTACAACGATGGCCCGAGCGAGCCGGGCAAGCCGGCCATGGGCGCCTTTTACGAGCTGGAGTCGCTTTCGCCGGCAGTGCAGTTGCCCACCGGCAAGTCGCTGTCGCACACGCACACCACGTTTCACATCGAAGGCGACCCGGCGGCGCTGGTGCGCGTCGCCAAGGCGGCGCTTGGCGTCGACGTGAAGACCGATGACATCGCTGCCGAAAGACCCAAACGCTGAACCGCTGGCCGCCGAGCACTCGCAACTGGCGCGCGTGCTCGAGCCCGAGGCGATGGACACCGAGTTGGAGGCGCGCGACTACGACGCGATGGACCATCGCGAGGTCAATCGCCGCTTCGTGGCCGATTTCCTCGCCGCCGCGGCCGACAACGCCCTGCTCCGCGGGCTGGCGCGCTACGAGGTGCTCGACCTGGGCACCGGCACCGCGCAGATTCCCATCGAATTGTGCGCGCACGATCCGCGGGCGCACATCATGGCTGTCGACCTGGCGAAAGAAATGCTGCGGCTGGCTGCTGAAAACGTCGTGCGCCGCGGGCTGGCCGACCGCATCGCGCTCGATCAGGCGGATGCCAAGCAGTTGCCGTACAAGTCGGGACGTTTCGCGGCGGTGATTTCCAACAGCATCGTGCACCACGTTCCCGAGCCGCGTGCCGCTCTGGCCGAGGCCGTGCGCGTTGTCGCGCCCGGCGGCCTGCTGTTCATCCGCGACCTGGCCCGCCCGCGCGACGACGCCGAAGTCGGCCGCCTGGTGGCCCAGTATGCTGCCGGGGCCAACGACCATCAGCGGGCGCTGTTCGACGCCTCGCTGCGGGCGGCTTTGAGCCTGGGCGAAATCCTGCGCTGATCGTGTCGCTCGGCTTTCCGCCCGAGGGCGTCGAAGCCACCAGCGACCGCCATTGGACGTGGTGTGCCGTACCGGCCGCCGCGGGGAGCGGCTGATGGCTGCGGCGAACGAAGCGATGGCCCGGGCCGCCGAGGCTCAGCGGGCGGGCCAATGGACCGTGGCCGAGCACCATTTTCGCGAGGTGCTGGCCGCCGAGCCCCAGCGGGCCGAGGCCCATTACCATTTGGCGATGGTGCTGGCCGAGCAGCGGCGGTTCGACGAGGCGCTGGGCAGCTTCGACGCCGCCTGGCAATTCCGCGCGTCGGTCGGCGCAGCCAGGGCCGATTTGCAGCGGGCGCTCGCCTCGAACTACGTGGCCGTCGGGATGGCCTTCGAACGGGCCAGCCGGCTCGACCGCGCGGCCGAATGTTTTCGCAAGGCACTCGAGCTCGAACCCAAGGACCTGGCAGCGGCGGGCAACCTGGGCAACGGCGCTCAAGAACCAGGGCCAGCTCGACGCCGCGGCCGACTGTTATCGCCGCGTGCTGGCCATCGATCCGCGCTGTGCCCAGGCCCACAACGACCTGGGGTTGATCGCCGGCGCCCAGGGGCGCACCGACGCGGCCGAAGGCCATTTCCGCCAGGCGCTGGCGATCGACGAACGCTTTGCCGAGGCGCACTCGAATCTCGGTTCCCTGTTGCTGAAACGCGGCAAGGTGGCCGAGGCCGAAGCCTCCTGCCGCCGGGCCGCCGAGCTCAAACCCGACTACGCGGCCGGACAGGCCGACCTGGGCCTGCGCGCTGCGCGTCGCCGGCAAGCTCGACGCGGCCGAAGCCAGCCTGCGCAAGGCCCTGGCGCCGGCGCCGAACATGGCCGAGGCGCACGCCGCCTTGAGCACCGTGTTGCTCGAACGCCGCGACGCGGTCGCGGCCGAACCCCACGCGCGGCGGGCGCTGGAGCTCGACCCGCGCGACGTCGAGGCCCGCTACGACCTGGCGCTGGCCCTGGCCGCGCAGAATCGGCTGGCCGAAGCGGCCGAAGAGTACGAGCGGTTCCTCGTCGACCGGCCCACACACGTGGCCGCTCACTTCAGCCTGGGCCTGGTGCGCCGCGACCTCAAGCAACTCGAGCCGGCGGCCGCTGCTTTTCGCCGCGTGATCGAGCTCGAACCGACCCACGTCAAAGCCATGATCGACCTGGGCATCGCCCTGTATGGGCTCGGCCACCCCGACGAAGCCTGCGCGCTGTACCTGCGGGCGCTCGAGGTGTCGCCCAACGAGCCCAATGCGCTCAACAACCTGGCGTTGATGGCGATGTGCGCGAATCGCCTGGACGAGGCCGAGGACTACGGCCGGCGGGCCATCGCCCTGCGCGAAACCGCGGCGAGCCGCATTTCACGCTGTCGAACGTGCTGCTGGTGGGCGGGCGGCTGGCCGAGGGATTTCGCGAGTACGAATGGCGGCCGCAGCGCGCCGACGACGATTCGCCGATCTGGCAGCCGCAGTGGATCGGCGGGCCCGTCGAGGGACAGACGATCCTGTTGCGCTACGAGCAGGGCCTCGGCGACACGCTGCAGTTCATTCGCTACGCGCGACTCGTGAAAGAACGGGGGGCCACCGTGGTCGTCGAATGCCAGCAGTCGGTCGCGCGGCTGGTGGCCGGCTGCGCCGGCGTCGACCGGGTGGTCGAGTTCGGCCAGCCGCTGGGCGAATTCGACGCCTTCGTGCCGCTGTTGAGCCTGCCGCGCGTGTTCGGCACGACGTTGGAGACGATCCCCGCGGCCCAGGCCTATCTCGAGCCCGAAGGGGCGGCGGTCGAGCGGTGGCACCAGGAGCTGGCCGGCTACGAGGGGTTGAAGATCGGCATCGCCTGGCAAGGCAGCATGACGAACATCCGCGACAAGTTTCGCTCGATGCGGCTGGCCGAGTTCGCCCCGCTGGCCGAACTGGCGGGCGTGCAGCTGTTCAGCCTGCAGATGGGGCCGGGGCCGCGAACAAGTCGCCGAGCTCGCCGACCGCTGGCCGCTGGTCGATTTGGGCGACCGCCTGGGCGATTTCGCCGAAACGGCCGCCATCATTCGCAATCTCGACCTGGTGGTCACCTGCGATTCGTCCACCGCGCACCTGGCCGGCGCGATCGGGCCGCCGGTGTGGGTCGCCTTGCCCTGGTCGCCCGATTGGCGCTGGATGCTCGACGCCAGGACAGTCCCTGGTATCCGACGATGCGGCTGTTTCGCCAGCCGACCGAGGGCGACTGGCCCGGCGTCTTCCAGCGCATCGCCGCCGCGATCGGCGAGCGGTGATCGGGGAAATGCCCGAGGGACTCAATCGAGCGCTTTGACGGCGGCGATCACTTCGGCGTCGTGGCCGTCGACGTTGACTTTCTTCCACACGCGGGCCACTTTGCCTTCGCGGTCGATCAGGTAGGTCGAGCGCTGGATGCCCATCGACTTCTTGCCGTACAGGTTCTTCTCGCGCAGGCGCCATACGTTTCGGCCACGCGGTGTTCGGGATCGGCCAACAACGGAAAGTTCAGCTTGAACTTGTCGCGAAACTTGACGTGCGAGGCCACATCGTCGGGACTGATGCCCAACACCTTGACCCCGAGCTTCGTCAGCGCCGCCTTCTGATCGCGAAAGGCACAGGCCTCTTTGGTACATCCGGGCGTGTCGTCGCGCGGATAGAAGTAGACGACCACCGGCTGGCCGCGCAGCGCGGAGAGTTTGATCTTGCTGCCGTCGTCGGCGGCGAGCGTGAAGTCGGGTGCTTTCTTGGGCGGTTCGATCCAATCGGCCATCGCGCGGATACCTGGGATGAAGGAGGGCAACGAAACCAGCGAGGAGTTTCCCCACGGCCGCCCGCTACGATACCCCGAGCGGCCCGAAGCGCAAAGGGCGCCCGGCTGCGTGCCCGGTCCGATCGGGATCGGGCCGCGGCGGGTCTCGATTGGAATCCGGCAGTCATTGCAATCCGGCAATCGCGGCGGGTCAGCCGGTCCGGGGGCTCGCGCCGCGGGCTCGCCGTGCGAATTTGCTTCCTCCGGCCTCCCGCCTCCGGCCCCTTCGTTTCGGGCGGCCGGCTGTGTAGAATGAACCGTAGCGAGAAAATGCTAACCCCATCAGCAGGAACTCTTTGGCCATCGCAACTGTCGGCGCCAACTTGGAACAACGACACAGCCGCAGCCTGGAGCGCGCCTTGGCCGCTGCCCGCGTGGCCGATCTGAACCGCGGCCGCGATATCGTCATTCTCGACCTGCGCGAGCTCACCAGCGTTTTCGATTACTTCGTGCTGGTCACCGGCTCCAGCCGCCGGCAGCTTCACGCCATCAGCGACGAAATCGAAAGCGTCTTGGAAAAGGAGTTCCACGACAAGCGGCTGGGCATCGAAGGTTATGCCGAAAGCCACTGGGTCCTGCTCGACTACGGCGACGTCGTCATCCACATGTTCGACGAGCCAACCCGCGGCTACTACGACCTCGAGCATCTGTGGTCCGGGGCCAAGCGGGTGCCGTTCGAGCCCAGTCGGCCGGCCGTCGTGCCCGGCGATCCGCCTCCGCAAGCGTAACGGTCGGCGGCGCGGCGCGTGTCCTGTTTGCGGTTTTCGTGCCGCGATCTCTTTGGGGTTGCCAGGCGGTTTGGCAGCGTGCGAAACTTGAGCCGACCTGCCCATTCGTAGCCAGGGGTCCGTGACCCCGGATGCGGCGCGGCAGGGCACCGGCCTCCTAGAGGCCGGCTACAGTCAAGACGGGCGAGCTCGTATGAACGTTTCATGAACATCCTGGCGGAACTACAGAACCGATTTCGCCAGGCACTGGCAGGGCTGGCCGACGATCGCGACGAGCTGGTGGCCCTGGTCCGACCGAGCCAGGACCCCAAGTTCGGCGATTACCAGGCCAACTTCGCCATGCCGCTGGGCAAACGGCTGGGCCGCCCCCCGCGCGACGTCGCCGCCGAAGTCGTGGCGCGGCTCGCCGTCGACGATCTCTGCCATCCGCCGCAAATCGAAGGCCCGGGCTTCATCAACCTGCGGCTCAAGGACGTGTGGCTGGCCGCCGCGGCGGCCCGGGCCCTGGCCAGCGAGCGGCTCGACGTTGCGCCCGCTTCGCCCGCGCGAACCTACGTCATCGATTATTCCTCGCCGAACGTGGCCAAGCCGATGCACGTCGGCCACATTCGCTCGACCGTGATCGGCGACGCGCTGAAGCGCACGCTCGGCTTCCTCGGCCACCGGGTGATCTCCGACAACCACATCGGCGACTGGGGCACCCAGTTCGGCATGATCATCTATGGCTACAAGCACTTTCGCGACGAAGTGGCGTACGAGGCCAATCGCGTGGTCGAGCTGGGCCGGCTGTATCGCATCGTCAACCGCCTGGTCGATTACCACGACTCGAAAGCGGCCCTGCCGGGCCTGCGCGAACAGCTCGAACGGCAGTCGGTCGAAGTCGAGAGCCAACGGGCTGCGGCCGCCTCGGCAGGAAAGCCGGCCGACAAAAGCGCGGCCAAAGCACTGCGCCGCGGCGAAGCAAATCTGGCAGAAGCCCGCGCGGCCCTGGCGGCGCGCGAGGCGAGCATCGCCGAAATTGAGCGCGATTCGGAACGATTCAAGTTGGCCGCCGCGCATCCCGACATCGGCGCTCGCGTCCTGGCCGAAACCGCCAAGCTCCACCAGGGCGACCCGGAAAACCTGCGGCTGTGGCGCGAATTCATGCCGTGTTGCCTGGTCGACATCGACCGCATTTATCGGCGGCTGGGCGTGACGTTCGATCACACGCTGGGCGAAAGCTTTTATCACGATCGCCTGGCCGGCGTCGTCGAGGATTTGTCGAAGCGCGGCATCGCTCGTTTGAGCGAGGGGGCCGTGTGCGTGTTTCTCGAAGGCCACGAGGCGCCGTTCATCATCCAGAAACAGGACGGCGCGTTCCTGTACGGCACCTCCGACCTGGCGACCATTCAGTACCGCGTCAGCGAGTGGTCGCCCGACGCGATCTTGTACGTCGTCGATCATCGGCAGAGCCTGCACTTCGAGCAGTTGTTCGCCACGGCCCGGCTGTGGGGCTATGGCGACGTCGAGCTGGCGCACATCGCCTTCGGCACCGTGTTGGGCGACGACGGCCGCCCGTTCAAAACCCGCTCGGGCGACACGGTGGGCCTGGAGGGCTTGCTCGACGAAGCGGTCCGCCGGGCGCACGCCATCGTCAGCGCGTCGGACGACGCCAAACCCGGCGGCGCCGAGATTTCGCCGGCCGCTCGCCAGCAAATCGCCGAGGCGGTCGGAATCGGGGCGATTAAGTACGCCGACCTGGCCGTCAACCGCACCAGCGACTACACGTTCAGCTACGACCGCATGTTGGCCATGAACGGCAATACGGCCACGTACATGCAGTACGCCTATGCCCGCGTGCTGAGCATCTTCGCCAAGGGCGAGGTGGACGTCGGGGCGTTACGCGCGAGCGGCGCGAGCGTCGAACTGGCGCATCCGGCCGAACGGGCCCTGGCGCTGGCGGCGCTGCAGTTCTCCGAGGCGCTGGCCCTGACGGCGGCCGAGTATCGCCCGAACCTGTTGACGGCGTATCTCTACGAGCTGGCCAATCGCTACTCGACGTTTTTCGAGGAGTGCCCCGTGCTCAAAGCCCCGACTCCGGAGAGTCGCAACAACCGCCTGCTCTTGTGCGACCTCACGGCCCGCACGCTGCGGCAGGGGCTGGAGCTGTTGGGCATCGAAGTCGCGGAGAAGATGTGAGGGTGGCGCGTGCACGGTTGCGCGTCCACGCCACACCGCCCTTCCTTTCCGCCCCACAGCCTGCGGTCCACGGTCCAGAGGCTAGAAAAACAACTGCGCTCGCAACCAGAAGAGGTTGTTGAACGTCGTGACGCGGCCGGGCGCGATGTAGACGGCAATCGGATAGGCCGCGTACTGCCAATCCAAGGTGAATTTCAGGTAGTGGTTCGGGTACCAGTTTAAGCCCACGTCGGTCACGTTCGCGCGGTTGCTCGATGGCATCGTCGGATCGGCGAGCACCAACGAGTTGTTGCTCATCGCCAGATTGGCAAAGCGGGCAAACCCTTCGATCGCCCCCAATTGTTGCCGCGTCCACTCCCCTTGGAATTCGTTGCGCGGCACGGGCGGCAGGTTTCGCCGCGTCACCTCTTCGCCGGTGAAGAAATACGACGCCGTCACGTTCCAGCCGCTCAGCAAGACCTTGGTGGGATTCGTGCCCACGACGTTGACGAAGTTGGACGGAATCGGAGCGGTCGCGGTTTCGTAAGTTTGATAGCCGCCCTGGGCCGCGGCCAGCAGCGTCAGGCTTTTGTAGTACCACACGAGGTCGGCCGACCACTGCATGCGCGGGCCGGCTTCGAACACCCGCGGATCGAACGTGTAAAACACGGGTGAGACGGCTTCGATCGCGGTGCCCGTGCTGAGATTGTTGGCAGTAACGAGCCGGGACGGCACCGCCGGATTGTACTGGTTGCCGAAATTGAACGAGCCGCCCAGGTGCAATTGCTGCAGCGCCTCGAGATCGGTGAGCAGGAACGGCTTGGTGTCGAGATAGAGGAACAAGTCCTTGGCGTTGTTGTAATCCTGGAACGAATGGCGCGGGCCGTTGAACAAGCCGACCGCGTATTCGAGGCTCTTCTGGAGAAGCTGGCCGTGGGCCATGAAGCCTTCCTGGCGGTTCGTGCCGAAGTTGTCGATGAACACCGAGCGCTCGGGGGCGATCAGCGTGTTGGCCGACATGCGAATCCATTCGTACGAGTACGGCGTCTTCATCCGGCCCATGCGGACCTGGAATTTCTCCGCGTCAACGACGCCAAAATTCATATCGAGAAATGCATCCAGAACGCCGATCGAGCCGTAGCTGGCGTTGATCGTCGTGTAGTAGCTGGCCAGGGGCGAGGCGTTTCCCATGAAGTACCAGCGCTGGCGAGGCACGACGAAGCTGTCGTGCAGCGGGTCGCCGGTCGGATTGAACCCCCGATACTCAAGCTGCGTGAGATTGTGGAAGAAGAGCGAAAAGTAGCCGTCTTCGGTTTGGGCACGCAAGCCGTCTTGGAAGTTCCAGCCGATCTTGCGGTTTTCAGCCGCCATGTCCGCTCTGTATGGCCGGATCGGCTTGACCATGCCAAAGCCGGAGCGCTGAAACGACGGACGCACCGGCTGGCCGATCGTGCCGAAGCCGCGCGTGATGTCCTCCTCCGACGGGACAAAAACCGGAGCGGTGATGTTCTCCAGCCTGGACGCATCTTCCGTCGGGCCGACCGGAGGCGCGCCCGATCGTGCCGAAGCCGCGCGAGATGTCCTCTTCCGACGAGGGCTGTGCCGCTGCCACCGCGAAGATGGGCTGGCCAGGCGCAAAGATCGGTGCCGGCGCGCCAGCTCGCTCGGGCGGTTGGCTGAGTGAGGCCAGGTCGTTCGGAACCTCACCCTGGGCGCGCCGGGCACTGTTAATCGCGCAGACGCCGCCGGGCAGCGCCGTCTGTGCCCGAACGGTCGGGCAGACGACAAGGCCGGCCAAGGCCAGCAGCCATGCAGAAAGGGCGCCGGAACCATGCTTGTGCTCGGCGAGACACCGCCAGAAGGGAACTTCGCGAGCGTGAGGAGATATCATCTCCAGCCGCAAGCGACAAGGCCATTGTGCAAGGCCCGTTTCTCTAGCCGTCGCGGCCGTCTGACAGCATGGCGGCGAGTCGGTGCATGCGCGGGCGAGATTCCGCGACCTCAGTTCGAGATGGTCAGGGCCGAAGGCTCTGGCGGGGTATCGCAAACGACGCGGAACCCCAAGAAACAAAAGCAGTCCGACGGCTTCACGCCGTTGCGGTTGGCGCACCGCTCGCCGACCGGAGTGCCGCTGAACCCGCCGCCTCGCGCCACCCGAGACGTGCCCGTGGCGGGCCCCTGCGGATCGCTATCGGGCGAGGCGCTGTAATATTTCTCGTCGTACCAGTCGGAGCACCACTCCCAGACGTTGCCGTGCATGTCGTACAGGTTGTAGGCGTTGGGCTTGAAGCGGCCGACCGGCGCGGTCCAGGCATAGCCGTCGCGGTGCTCAAGAAAGGGAAAGACCGTCGCGGCGCCGGTCTTGTTACCGCTTTCATCGAACTTGGCCAGCATCGTGTTGCTGGCGATCAGTTGGCGGTCGTGGTCGGCGACATTGCCATAGTACACGAGCTTTTCCGGATCGTTGCCGCAGGAAAAGGTGCTCTCGCAGCCCGCGCGGCAGGCATACTCCCATTCGGCCTCGGTCGGCAGCCGGTAGCGGCGCCCCTCGCGCTTGCTGAGCCATTGGCAGAAGGCCTGGGCGTCGTTCCAGGTGACGAACACGACCGGGTGGTCCATTTCGATTTTCCATCCCGGGGTCCAGGGGCGAAACCCGCGACTCGATGAGCGACTTCCCATCGGGTCCGTAGCCGAGCTTCGCCTTGCCGTCCTTCTCCATTTCGAGCTTGTACTTGGCATCGTGATAGAAGGTCAGGAACTGGCCCAGCGTGACTTCGCACTGCGCCATGTAGAACGGCCGGGTGATCTGCACGCGGTGGCGCGGATATTCGCCGTCGAGCCAGCGCGGATCGCAGTACAGGAACTGGTTCAAGACGTCGATGCGGTCGGCTTCGCCGCCCATCATGAATTCGCCGGCCGGCACGAGCGTCAGGTTCATGCCGATCGAATTGGTCGTAGTCCGCGGGCCGCCGTCGGCCGCAACGGCCTGACCGGCGGCGGCCATCACGACCAGCGACAACGCGGCTAACAGAATCGACGCTTTGTTCGCTCTCGACATGGTTTGCCCCTGCGTGCCCGGAAGTTCAGCATAAGAGCGGCCCACGATCCGGCGCGTCGTGAATCACCCGAACGGGCGGCTACTTGTACAGCCGAGCGGCCCGTTCAACCAAGATGGTTTGCCCATGGAACGCTGCGCGAGTTCGGGTTCAATGCCGGTGCATAGCACAGTTGGCATCGCCCCGTCGCGCGCTAACACCGCAACGGCAAGAGCCTGGGCAGCATGGTGAGGCGTGCCGACAGCGTGCTGGTGCAAGCTGTGTGCACGCGCGGGGGGATCGGCACGAAGACGGCCGCGCCGCGCCGCTTCCGCCGGGCGGTTTTTCTCAACGCGTCTTCTTCGCGGGCTCGCAAGCGTCCGGGTGCGGCCCTGGACGGAAGGATCGAACGCGGCGCCTTGTCGGCCTGCGACTGCACGTGCGGTGAAGAATCACTCCAGCAGGGCGATGGCAGGAACGTGCCGAGCGTGACGATGCCGACGAGCACCGCCAAGATCGATCGAGCATTGAGCCAGGACTGTTTTCGGGCCATCGTGATTCTGCTGCTGGTCGATCGCCGTCGCCGCCCGCGAATCGGCATGAGTTTCCCCGTACACCGGCAAATATATTTTCAGTATCGGATATGGTCAATTTGGTTTTCAATTACGATTTCGTATGCATGAACGTCTCGTAAGGTTTGTGGCGGTGCGCAAACGCATGTTTGGACAATTGCCGCGATTTGACGTAGTGATGATTTGAAACATGTGCGCTGCGATTCATCAACATGACGAGCGTGCGCGACGGCGCAACGCGACCGCCGAAGCGAATTGGCGAGGTAAAAACGGTTCCTGGCACCGTTTTTTCAGACGCGGGCCGGGGCGCCTTCCGAGCGGCCGAAGATCATGCGGCCGGCGCTGGTCTGCAGCACGCTGGTGACCGTGATCTTGACGGTCTTGTTCAAGTGCTCGCGGCCCCCTTCGACGACGATCATCGTGCCGTCGTCGAGATACCCGACCCCCTGGCCCGGCTCTTCGCCATGCTTGACCATGCGCACTTCCAGGTTCTCGCCGGGCAACACGATCGGCTTGAGCGAGTTGGCCAGGTCGTTGAGATTGATGACGCCCACGCCGTGCAGCCGGGCCACCTTGTTCAGGTTGTAGTCGTTGGTCACGACTTTTCCCTGCAGGTACTTGGCCAGCATCACGAGCTTCAAGTCGACCGGCTGGCCGGCGAATTCCGGCAGCTCGCGGTCGTAGATCTTGAAGTCGACGTCGGCGTTGTTGCTCAGGCGGTTGAGAATGTCGAGCCCGCGGCGGCCGCGGCTGCGGCGCAGCTTGTCGGAGCTGTCGGCCACGGCCTGCAGCTCGGCGATGACGAACCGCGGCATGATCAACTGGTTGTCGAGAATCTTGGTTTCCACCACGTCGGCGATCCGCCCGTCGATCACCACGCTGGTGTCGAGCACGTAGGGCTTGAGCCCCTTCACTTCCTTGACGAATTCGACGTAAGGGATGATGAAGCGAAAATCGTCCTTGGTCTGCAGCAACAGACTGATGCAGACGTAGCAGACGACCATCCCCAGCACGAGTCCCGACCACTCGGCCAGGCCCGACGTTTGCGGCAGGATCGAGCTGAGCGCCAGCCGCAGCACGTACGTCAGGAACAAGCCGACCAACAGTCCGATGTACACGGCCGAGATCGTGTCGAGCCTCTTGCTGCGGAAGAGCATGTCGATGCCGATGACGGCCAGCGACAACAGGATCACGCCGCCGAAGACCAGCCAGGGGAGATACGCCGGCTCGACGCCGAGGCCCGGCGAATGGATCAGCTGAAAGCCGAGCCCCACGGCCACCATCACGAACACGAAGCGCAGCACGATGAGTGCCATGGTTGGCGACCTTTAGCGGGGGGGTGGTTTCGGCAACCTTTCATTCTAGGTCTGGCCAGAAGCGGTTTCCAGTCCCGCTCCCCCCGCGGGAAACAGCCGCTGAAACTCGCGCACCGCGAAGCGGTCGGTCATGCCGGCCAGGTAATCGGCGACCGTCCGCCGCAGCCCGGCGGTTTGGCTGCGCCGGCAGAATCGCTCGCTCATCAGCTCAGGGCTCGATACATAACGCTCGAACATGGCCGCCAACCGTCCCTGGGCTTCGCGGCGGTGGGCCATCACGTCGCGGTGCCGATACACCCGCTCGCTCAAGAACGATTCCAGCTCGTGCTTCTGCTCGGCCAGCTCGGGCGTTGCCACCAGCACGACCGCGACGTGCCGGGCCGCCAGCGGGCTGTCGATATCGCCGGCCGCCAGCCGCCGGCTGGCGCGTTCCAACAAATCGCTCACTTGCCAGTCGATAAGCTCGTGGAGCACGGCCCGCCGCAGCGTGTCGCCTTCGAGGCCCGCGGCGCGGCGCCGCACGCGCCGGGCTGCCTCGGCCCACAGCGCGGTCGTCAACAGCTCGTCGAGCGCGACCAGGCCCAGTTCCAGCGCGTCGTCGGCATCGTGCGTGTCGTAGGTGATGCTGTCGGCCGCCTCGACCACCTGCGCCTCCAACAAAGGGCTGCCGGCCGAAGCGTCGTGCGCGATCCGCCAGTCTTGGGCTTCGAGCACCTCGCGCGAGAGATTCAAGCCCGGGAAATCGGCATAGCGCGTTTCCAGCTCGCGGACGATGCGCAGGGCCTGGGCGTTGTGCGAAAAGCCTCCTTCATCGGCCAGGCAGGCGTCGAGCAGATCTTCGCCCGCGTGGCCAAACGGCGGATGACCCAAATCGTGTACCAGCGCCATGGCCTCGACGAGGTCCTCGTTGAGCGCCAGCGCACGGCCGATGGTCCGCGACACCGAGGCGACTTCGAGCGTGTGGGTCAGTCGCGTGCGGTGGTAGTCGCCCAGCTCGCCGGTGAAGACCTGCGTCTTGGCGCTCAGGCGACGGTAGGCGGCGCTGTGGATGATGCGGTCGCGGTCGCGCTGGAACGGGCCGCGGTAGGGGTGCTCGGGCTCGGCATGCTCGCGCCCGGCCGACTGCGCGCCGTGCATCGCATAAGGCGCCAGCAGCGCCCGTTCGCGGGCTTCGATCGATTCGAGCGGTGCGCCGGTCATGGCAGTGTGGGCGCCCCACTTTTGGAGCGCGTTGATAGCGGCATCAGTCGTGTGGCACTGGCTTTGCCCGTGCTTGATGCCACGCGGCAGTTCGCACTGGCGGAGCCAGTGGCACACACGTTACGGTTTCTTGGTCTCAGCATCGCTGACCGCGGCGCCGTGCAACAGCTCCCACAGGGCGTCGAGCGATTGGGGAATGACGCGGACCGAGGCCAGAGCGGGCATGAAGTTCGTATCGCCGCTCCAGCGGGGCACGATGTGCCAGTGCAAATGGCCCGGCAAGCCCGCGCCGGCCACGCGGCCCAGGTTCAGCCCGATGTTGAAGCCCTCGGCGTTCATCAGGCGGCTGATCCGCTCGACGTATTTCGTCAGCAGCCGGTCGATCTCCAGGCGCTCGTCGGCCGACAGGCCCCCCAGGTGCCCTTCGTGCGCGCCGGCGCACGAGCAGGTGGCCATTGTTGTAGGGATAGCGATTGGCGATCACCACGGTCCCGGCCGTGCGCTCGATGATCAGGTTGGCGCGATCGTCGCTCGAGGCAAGGGCCCGGCAGATGAAGCACTCGGGGCCTTTGTCCGCGGCCGCTTGCGACGGCCTGACGGCCGCCTCGTATTCGTCGCCCGTGATGTAAGCCAAACGCCACGGCGCCCAGAGTTGTTCGTGTCGAGCCACGTTCGAAGCTCCTCGATTGTTCGATCGGTTCCTGTCGGCCGCCGGGCCCCCTGCGCTCACTCGCCAAGATAGGCGTCTTGCACCCGCGGATCGTTCAGCAGTGCCGCGGCGCTGTCGCTCATCGTAATCCGTCCGACCTCCATCACGTAGCCCCGGTGGGCCAGCTTGAGGGCCATTCGCGCGGCCTGCTCGACCAGCAAAATGGCCATCCCTTCGCCGTTGAGCCGCCGCACGACTTCGAAGATCTTCATGGCCACCATCGGCGCCAACCCCAGCGAAGGCTCGTCGAGCAGCAAGAGTTTCGGCCGGCCCATCAGCGCCGGGCCACGGCCAGCATCTGCTGCTCGCCGCCGGAGAGCGTTCCGCCGGCCTGGTGGCGGCGCTGGGCCAGGATGGGAAACAGCTCGAAGGCGCGGGCCAGGTCGCGGGCGATGCCTTGCGCGTCGCGGCGCGTGAAGGCGCCCATCTGCAGGTTTTCGAGCACGGTCAGTCGCGGAAAGATCTTGCGACCCTCGGGCGAATGGCAGATGCCGCGGCGGACGATCTCGTGCGGCGGCTGCCGCTGGATTTCGGCCCCCTCCCAAAGCATGCGCCCCCGCGCGGCCGCAGGCAGCCCGAAATGCCCATCAGGGTCGACGTCTTGCCCGCCCCGTTGGCGCCGATCAGGGCCACGATTTCGCCGCCGCCCACCTCGATCGACACGTTCTTGAGCACTTCGATCGGGCCGTAGCCGGCACGAAAGTTTTCCACGGCGAGCAAGGCGGGCATTCAGGTCACCTCCTCGCTGCCCAGGTAGGCCTCAATGACGCGCGGATCGTTGCGGACCGCATCGGGCGTGCCCTCGGCGATCTTCGAGCCGTAGTCGAGCACGGCGATGCGGTCGGAAATGCCCATCACGACTTTCATATGATGTTCGATCAGCATCACGGTCAGCCCGCGCGAACGGATCCGCTGGATCAGCTCGTTCAGCTCGAGCGATTCGGCCGGGTTCATGCCGGCGGCCGGCTCGTCGAGCAATATCAGCCGCGGCTCGGTCGCCACGGCCCGGGCAATCTCCAGCCGGCGTTGATCGCCGTAGGGGAGATTCTTGGCCAGCATCGATTCCTTGCCGGCCAGGCCGACGAACGCCAGCAGCTCGCGCTGCGCCGCTGGCGGCCCGTTCTTCGCGGGCCACGCCGGGCAGCCGCAGGGCCATCCGCACGACGCCGCTTCGCAACCGCCGGTCCATCGCGGTCAGCACGTTGTCGAGCACCGTCATGTTGGCGAACAGCCGGATATTCTGGAACGTCCGCGCGATGCCGGCCCGGGAAATCACCTCGGGCGTGCGGCGGGCGCGGCTCCAGACGGCCCACGTGCCCGCGCCGCCGATGGCGATGCCGGCCGCCAGCGCGATCCAGGCATTGCGCCGCCGCACGGCCGGCTCGCGCTCGAGCTGGGCGTAGCGCCGCCGGGCGGCGGCGGCGTCTTGATCGCTGTCGAATGTTGCCAGCACGTCGCCGTCGTCGACGAGCGCGTACTTGGCGTCGCGTCGTTCGATGGTGCCCGAGCCGGCGCTGGCGGCGACGACCTGCTCGAAGTGCTCGCGCAGGTGTTCGGCTTCTTCTTGGGTTTTGGCGTAGCCGAGCGTGCGGCGGCCGTCGGCCGTGCGGACCGCGAAGCGTCGGCCACGAATGCGGTCGATCGCCAGCCGGCCCTGCATGTAGTTCCAGGCGTCGTTCCAGGCCGCGCGGTACGAGAACGTGTCGCCGGGGCCGCCATAATTGCGTTTCACGGCGGCGCGCCACAGCGCATCGACGTTGATGCTCATGAGCGCCGCCACCAGGCCCGTGGCCAGGCCCACCGCCAAGCAGGCCACCAGCACCCACCGGGTGAACGGCCGCTCGAGCGGGCGGCCGGCGAATTCGATCGAGCCCGAGCTGGGTTCGTAGATGCCGGTGATGGCATTGAAGACGGTCGTCTTGCCGGCGCCGTTGGGGCCGATCACGGAAAAGATCTGCCGCTCGTCGACGGCGCAGTCGAGGCGGTCGACGGCCGTCAGGCCGCCGAACCGCACCGTCAACTTGTCGAGCCGCAAGATCGCCATCAGGTTCTCCCCGCCAGCATCTCGGCCTCGACCTGCTGCGAGGGAAGCAGCCCCTCGGGCCGGAACCGCATCACCAGCACCAGCGCCAGGCCGAAGAACATCAGCTTCCAGTTGCTGAACGTCAGCAGCGGGTTTGCCGACGTGTTGATGTTGGCCGCCTGAATCAAGCCGTCGACCATCGGCGCCACGACGTTGTCGAAACCGACGAGCAGCACCACGCCCAACAGCGTGCCGCGCAGGCTGCCCAGCCCGCCCACGATCACGCAGCACAGCATGATGATCGAGCGATTGAAGTCAAACGCGTCGGGGCCGGCGGTGCTGGTAAGCGTGGTGGCGTACAGGCAGCCGGCCGTGCCCGCCAGGCCGCAGCCCAGGGCAAAGGCCGAGAGCTTGACGCGGGCGGCGTTGATGCCCATGCAAGTGGCGGCCAGCTCGTCCTCGCGAATGGCCACCCAGGCCCGCCCCAACCGCGAGCGCTCGAGATTGCGCAGCAGCACCACGACCAGCACCAGCAACCCCAGCGCCAGGTAGTAGAACAACCGGTAGTCGAGGCTCCAGTCGTTCTGGATGCCCAGCCAGGCGAGCGGGCTGGCCGCGAATCCGGGAAGCTCCGGCGGCGGCACGGGGTTGAGCCCGCGCGTGCCGGCGGTGATTTCTTCCAGGTTGCGCAGCGTGAAGCGCGTCACTTCGCCGAAGCCGAGCGTGACGATCGCCAGGTAGTCGCCCCGCAGGCGCAAGGTCGGGGCGCCCAACAGCACGCCGGCCAGCGCCGCGCCGGCCGTCGACAGCACCAGCGCCGTCACGAAGCCGACCTGAAACGGATAGGCCTGCACGGTGAGGATGCCGGTGATGTAGGCGCCGATGCCGAAGAACGCCGCGATGCCCAGGTGCAGCAAGCCCGCGTAGCCGACGACGACGTTCAAGCCCAGCGCCAGGATGGCATAGATGAAGATGTACGTGAGCTGCATGCCGATCGAGATTTCGGTCAGGCGGAACAACGCGCTTTCCGGGTAGACCAACAGCGGATAGACCACCAGGATCGCCAGGTAGATCAGCTCGCCGGGCACGTTCGGCCAGCGCGGATTGCCAGTTCATACCTTCTCCCTGGTGCGCGTGCCCAGCAACCCGGCGGGGCGGAAGACGAGAATCGCGATCAGGATGACGAACACCAGCGCGCTGGTCCAGCGTTCGCCGACGTAGGCGCTGCCGAACGCGCGGACCAACCCGATCACCAGCCCGCCGAGTACGGCGCCGGGAATGTTTCCGATGCCGCCCAGCACGGCGGCCGTGAAGGCGTACAGTCCGTTTTGAAAGCCCATCTGGTAGCTGATCGTGTTGATGTAGAGCGAGTACATGATGGCGGCGGCGCCGGCCAGGGCGCCCCCGGTGGCGAACGTGGCGGCGATCACGCGGTCGACGTTGATGCCCATCAGTTGCGCGGCCACGGGGTCCTGGGCCGTGGCCCGCATGGCCTTGCCCATTCGCGTGAACTTCACGAACACGCTCAGCGCGACCATGATCGGAATCGGTGATGGCGATCACCACCAGGTCCTTGAGCGTGAACGAGCACGGCCGCGCCCTCGCCCAGCAGATTGTGCCGCGAGATCAAATTCGGGAAATCGCGGTCGGCCGGACCGCCCCACAACAGGCCGACGTTCATCAGGATGAACGACACGCCGATGGCCGAGACCAGCGGCGCCAGCTCGGCGCGTTGCGCAGCGGCTTGTAGACCACGCGGTCGATCGTCACGTTGACCGCCGCGCAAAACGGGGGCACGATCGCGAACAACAGCGCCGATGCCCAGCCCCAGTTGCTTGGGATCGGCCCAGTCCAAGCGATCGCCACGGGTCAAGAAGGCCACCAGCGTCAGGGCCAAAAACGAGCCCAGCATGAACACGTCGCCGTGGGCAAAATTGATCAGCTCGATGATCCCGTAGACCATCGTGTAGCCCAGCGCGATCAGCGCGAACAGCGCCCCGTTGGTCAGCCCGATCAGCGCGTACTGCAGAAAGGTCTCCCACAGGGCCGGCGCATCGGCGGTCGGCCACGAGCAGGGAAGCGGGATCGAGCGAAAGCGTCATGCGGGGCGGCCTCCCCGGTGCGGGCCGCCGACGCGCCCCGGGCCAGTGCGGGCGTCGCGCTACTGGCCCAGGAGCTTGACAAACTGGAACTTTCCATCGTGGACGATGTTGCCGCTGATCGTGCGCGAGCGTGGTGTCGCCGTTTTCGTCGAACGACCACGTGCCCAAGGCGCCCTGGTCGAAGTCCTTGATGTTCAGACATGCCTTGAGCATCGCGTCGCGGTTCTTCACGCCGGCCAGGCGATCGCTTCGACGGCCACCTTGCCCGCTTCGTAGCCGTAGATCGCATAACCCTCGGGCATTTTGCCATAGCGCTCTTGGTACTTGTCGACGAACGCCTTGCCGGCGCCGTTCGAGCTGCTCGGGCGGCAGGCCGCCAAAGGTGACGTAGCAGCGGTCGTTGACGTTCTCCTCGCCGGCCGAGGTCGATGAAGGCGTCTTCATAACAGGCGTCGGGCACCATCAGCTTGCAGTCGAGTCCGGCGGCGATCATGTCCTTGGCGATCTGGCCCCCCTTCGATCTGCGTCGTGCCGCCGAAGTAAACCAGGTCGGGCTTGTCGGCCTTGATCGTGGCCATCAAGGTCTTGAATTCCTGGGCCTTGAAATCGATGCTCTCGTGCCCCAGCACCTCGATGCCCAACTCCTGGCAGGCCTCGATGAACAGCGTGGCGATCCCCTTGCCGTAGACTTCGTTGTCGTCGAGCACGTAGACCCGCTTGACCCCCATTTCCTTGGCCCAGGCGGCGCCCAAGGGGCCTTGCAGGTCGTCGGTCGGCACCAGCCGCGTGTAGTTGATGATGCTCGGGCCGGGCGATAGATCTCGCGGCTCGCCGGGATCGCCCTTGTCGGGCTTGGTCAGCCCGGGCCAGGTGTTGGCCGGGCGTGATCATCAGCAGGTGGGCCTTGTTCAAGATCGGCATCGAAATCTTCGCCGCGCCCGAGTTGTAGGTGCCGACGTAGACCATCACGTCCGGGTCGTGCACCGCGCGGTTGGCGTTGGCCGTTTCGGCCTCGGCCGTCCACTGGCCGGCGCCGGCCGTGGCGTCGTCCCAGTCGGCATAGACCACCTCGAACTTGCCCGCTTGCCAGCCGGCTTCTTCCAGCGCGATCTTGATGCCGTTGACGATCGTGTCGGTCTGGGCCTTGGCGCTGCCGGTGCGCGGCAGGCTGGAGACGATCTTGACCCGGTTCGGGTGTCCGTCGGACGATCCGCGCCAGCCGATGAGCGTGGTGATCGCCAACAGGGCGACGAGCAAGATGGGAGGCAGGTAACGCGTCATCGCCAAGGGAAAAAAAGGGTAAAAGATCGATTGCCGCCGGCGTCCGTCCGGCGAATTTTATCGCAAGCGAAATCGGGCGTCAACGCTGGCAGAGGCGGTGGGCGGCAGGCTGTGGACTGTGGGACGGAGAACGCGACGGCGGATAATAGCACGCTCGCGTTCACTCGGCCGGCGGGGCGCCGATCTGCGCGTCGACGATGGCCTCGGCCGGCGTCGGCAGAATGCCCTTAGTCTGGTAGATGGGGCGGATCAACGGCCGGATGAATCGCAGCTCGCGGGCGAACGCGGCGGCGGCCAGCAGGCACGCGCCGCCGGCCAGCGTCAACGTCAACGGCGCGCCGATCACCGACGCCACGCCGCCGGCCAGCAGGCTCCCCAGCGGCGCCACGCCCAGAAACGACATCGTGAACAGCGCCATCACGCGGCCGCGCTTGTCGTCGTGCACGATCGTCTGCAACACCGTGTTGCAGGCGGCCACTTCGACGACCATCGCCAGCCCCACCAGCACCAGCAGCGGCATCGTCAGCGCCAGCCAGTGCGACAGCGAAACGCCGACGAGCCCCAGCCCCAGCATGGCGCAGGCGATCGCGATCACGCGCCCCAGGCCCAGCACCGTGCGGCGGCTGGCCAGGTACAGGCTGCCGGCCAGCGCGCCCAGGCCGGCCGAGCCCAGCAGCCAGCCCAGCGTGCGCTCGCCGCCGCCGAGCACGTGCGCGGCAAAGATCGGCATCAAGGTCGACTGCGACATGGCCACCAGGCTGGTCACGGCCACCATGGCCATCAGCGCGCGGATGGGGCGGAAGCCAAAGGCATAGCCAAAGCCCTCGCGAAACAATTGCGAGGCCCGCGCCGTAACGGCCGGCCGCTGGTGCGGCTTCAAGCGCATCGCCGCCAGGGCCGCGATCACGGCCAGGTAGCTGAAACCGTCGATCAGAAAGCAATAACCTTCGCCCACGGCGTAAATCAGGTAGCCGGCCAGCGCCGGCCCGATCAGCCGCGCGGTGTGCATCATCGACGAGTTGAGCGCGATGGCATTGCTCAGGTCGTCGCGATTGTCGACCATCTCGACCGCCAGCGCCTGGCGGGCCGGAATGTCCCAGGCGTTGATCGCGCCCTGCACCAGGTTGAGCACGACGAGCTGGCCGATCGTGATCACGTCCGACAGCGCCAAGGCCGCCAGCGTGAACGATTGCAGCATCGAGAGCGTCTGCGTGGCCAGCAGGATGGCGTGCTTGTTCCAGCGATCGATCCACACGCCGGCCACGGGAGCCATGACGAATACCGGAATCTGCGCGGCGAAGCCGACCACGCCCAGCATGATCGCCTCGGAGCTTTCGGCGGCGCCGGCCAGGCGAAACACCAGCCAACTGCTGGCCACGCTGCTGATCCAGGTGCCGACGAGCGAGACGATCTGGCCGCCGAAGAACAGCCGATAGTTGCGATAGCGCAGCGCCCGCCACAGGAAACGAACGTTCGATTCCACGGGGTCGTTGCTCGCGCTCATGCGTGCAAGGTTCCTGTTGCGGCGCCCCACCGGCGGCGGTTGCGCAACGGGGGGCGCGGCCGGCGAGCCTGGCGCGCGCCAACCCCGGGGGCCACGCTGAGCATACGCCCCGGCTGGCCCGACTGTAAACGACGCTTTCCCCCGCGACTTGCTGCGCCGAACCCGCCGCCCGCGTCCGCCGGCCTTGACGCGGCGGGGGCAGTTGCAGTACCGTTCGCCGCCCACCAGGCCGCGGGGCCAAGCGCGCGGCCCATGAGCCCTCGAGGATCAGCGATCCCATGAGCATTGCCAGCTCTCAACCCCTAGTGGCCAGCGGAGCGGCCGTCGTCGCGCCCGCTGTCGGGCGCGTGCCGCTGCTCGACGTCGAGCGCCAGTATCACTTGATCGAGCGCGACGTTTCCGAGGCGATCCGCCGCGTCTGCTCGTCGGGCCGTTTCGTGCTGGGCCCCGAGTGCCAGAAGCTCGAAGAAGCCGTGGCCAGCTACTGCCAGGTGCCCCATGGCGTGGGCTGCGCCTCGGGGAGCGACGCGCTGCTGCTGGCCCTGATGGCCTGCGACGTGGGGCCGGGCGACGAAGTGGTGATGCCCAGCTACACCTTCTTTGCCACCGCGTCGGCCGCCTGGCGGCTCGGCGCCGGCCGGTGTTCGTCGACGTCGAGCCGACCACGTTCAACATCAACCCAAGATTGCTGGAAGCCGCCATCACCCCGGCCACCAAGGCCATCCTGCCGGTGCACCTGTACGGCCAGTGTGCCGACCAACGGGCCATCGACGCGATCGGGCGGCGCAAGGGGCTGCCGGTGATCGAAGACGCGGCGCAGGCCATCGGCGCCGAGTTCGACGGTCAGCCGCGCGGGCAGTTGGGGCGCGATCGGCTGTTTTAGCTTCTATCCGACCAAGAACCTGGGCGGCTTCGGCGACGGCGGCATGCTGACCACCCGGGACGAAAAGCTGGCCGAGCGGCTGCGGCTGCTCCGCGGCACGGCATGCAGCCCCGCTACCACCACCAGGTCGTGGGCATCAACAGCCGGCTCGACACGCTGCAGGCGGCCGTGCTGCTGGTCAAGCTCAAGCACCTGGAAGAATGGACCGCCGCCCGCGCGGCCAACGCCCGCCGCTACGGCGAGCTGTTCGCTGCGGCCGGACTTGACGGCATCGTCACCCTTCCCTTGGCCTCGGCCCACGGCCGTCACGTCTGGAACCAGTACGTGATTCGCGTGCCGCACGCGCGGCGCGACGCCCTGCGCGCGTTTCTGGCCGAGCGGCAGATCGGCAGCGAGATCTACTACCCGATCCCGCTACACTTGCAGGAGTGCTTCCAGCCATTGGGTTACGCGCCGGGCAGCCTGCCGGAAAGCGAACGCGCAGCGCGCGAGACGCTGGCCCTGCCGATCTTCGCCGAGCTGACCGCCGACGAGCAGCGGACCGTGGTGGCGGCAATTGCCCAGTTCTTCGGCTGCCTTGGGCGGCTGTAGCGAGCCGACCTTCGATCCTGGCAGCCAACCGGCAGCCAAGCAGGCCCATCGAGACGAGACCCCAGAGGCCGGATTACTCGTTGTCCTTCTCGTGCCGGTCTTCGACCTTGTCGGCGCGCTTGGCGGGCCGGCAGGCGGTCATCAACCCCACGCCGATCATCATGATCACGATCATGTAGGGCATGACGTAGCTCTTGGTGGGCGCCACCTCTTCTGCTTTCGACTTCTTGGCCCAGGCCGCCGGCGAGGCGTCGAGCAGGATCAACACCACGGCCGCCGCCACCAGCGCTCGCGCACGGGCACGATCACGCGTACTGCAAGTCGTCGAAGCGCGTGCATGGCTCTTCAAGCTCCATGGGAGAAACGTTCATTAGGGGAACTCGCGGGCCCGCGTCCACTACAGGCCCCCCATCGCCAAAAAACGCCTCCACCGGCCGGGCCAGCCGGCGAAATTGGGCACTTCCGACCGACAACGTCTGCCACCGCGGCGAAATCTGCCGGGCATGCGCCGCGTAGTCGCGGGCCCGCACGGCGACGAACCCATACAGCGCACCGCGAAACGCGAACAGCGCGTCGGCCGGCAGCGGCGCCAAGCTGCCCACGACATTATAAGCGAACACCAACAGCCCGCCAAACCGCGCGCCGAACAGCCCTTCCCAGCGGGCCAGGCTCACCAGGTCGTCGCGCGTCGACCAGTTCTTCCAGTACTGCTTTTGCCCGCCGGAGGGGAACCGCCGCCCCTTGACGTCAACCAGCCAGGAAAAGCGGGCCGCGGGCGAGACGATGAAATCCAGGCTCTTGATCGAGCCCTCGGCAAAGCGACTCCGCTTGGCCTCGTCGACCGCCACGTACGGCACGCGGCGGGCCCGCAGGAAGGCCTCGAAGGCGGCTTCGTAGTGGTTGTCTCGCTTGGCCATAGGGGAGAGGCCGTAGGCTGGAGGTCGGACAAAAAGACGGCAACGTGATGGTACGTGGTTCGAGCGCCGTGCGGTGCTTGTGGCAATCGCGACGGCGGGCGCCATTGTAGCAGCTAAACGCTCGATGACGCTTCGCTTTTTCCTGGTCCTCCGGCCTCCGGCCGCCCGCCTCCGGCCTCTACCGTCTCTAGCGCGGCTGCCAGCGCCGCGGCGCTGGTCGAGCGGCAGAATGTTGCTCGTGCCGGCTGCCAGGTCTTTTAGCTGGCAGGTTCCGGCCGCCCACTCGGTTTCGCCGACGATCAGCGCGAAACGGAACCCGCGGCGGTCGGCGTACTTGAGCTGCTGGCCCAGCTTTTTTGGCTCGGGATAGAGCTCCGACGCCCACGCCCGCGGCGCGGACCGCCGCCGCCAGCCGCAAGTAGTCGTACAAGCGCGTGGCGTCAAAAAAGGGTATGAAAACCGGCGCCGGGGTGCTCACTTTTTGGATCAGCCCCAACTCTTCCAGCGCGGCCAGCAGGCGATCCAGGCCCAGCGATGCGCCCACGCCGGGCAACTCTTCCTTGGTGTACAGCCCGGCCAGGTTGTCGTAGCGGCCCCCCGAGCAGACGCTGCCGATGCCCGGCAGGCGGCCCAAGAACGTTTCATAAACCGTGCCCGTGTAGTAATCGAGTCCCCGCGCGATCGACGGATCGATCCGCAGCCGCTCGGGCTTGACGCCGGCGGCTCGCGTGGCCGCCACCAGCTCGCGCAACCCTGCCACGCCGGCCCGCCCGGTCTCGCTGCCGGCCACCAGCGCGTCGAGAGCCAACAGAATCTCGTCGTTCGTGCCGCCGATTTCCCCCAGGCGGGTCAACAGCGACGCGTGGTTGGCGTCTGCGCCGGCAGCCACCATTTCGTCAATCACCTTATCGCGTCCCACCTTGCCGAGCTTGTCGAGCGCCCGCAAGACGCTCGCGGTACGGTCTTGCAGGTGGAAGATCGTCAGCAGACCGGCCAGCACCCGGCGATCGTTGACGTGAATCGTGAAATCGTCGATGCCCAGCGCCCGAACAAGTCGTGGATCACTAGCGCCGTCTCGATGTCGGCCGCCGGCGAGCGGGTGCCGATCGTGTCGAAGTCGCACTGCATGAACTCGCGGTAGCGGCCGCGCTGCGTGTTTTCGCCGCGCCACACGGCGGCGATGTGGTAGCGCTTGAAGGGCGTGCCCAACTGGCCGACGTGCTGGGCCATGAACCGCGCCAAGGGGACCGTCAAGTCGAACCGCAGCCCGACCTGCCGGCCGCCGTGGTCCTCGAACTGGTAGAGCTGCTTGTCGGTCTCGGCGCTCCCCTTGCCGGTGAGGATTTCCAGATACTCCAGCGCCGGCGTGTCGATCGGGCTGAAGCCGTAGGAGCGATAGACGCGCCGGGCCGTGCCGATCAGCCACTCGCGCGGGATCATCGCCTCGGGCAGGTAGTCGCGAAAGCCCTTGAGCGTGCGGGGCTCGATGCGTTTGACGTCATTCATGATTGGCAAACCGCTCGCTCGGGCCCGCTACGACGCCAGCACCGGCAGCAGCGGCGGCCGCGGGCTGCGGATGCTCTGTCCGCGCTTGCGGGGCAACACCGCCTCGGCGTATTCGGCCACCTGCTCGGCCGTTTCCAGGTACTGCTCGTACAACCAGTCATCCTCGTACTCGCAGTTCTTGGTCGAATATTCGCGGCAAATGATCGGCCGCGTCTCGTAGATCGCGCAGCGGTTGTCGCTCTGTAAGTGTTTGCACTCGCTGTGCACCAGCAAGTACCAGCTGCCGTCCTCGCGAAACACGCTGGCCCCGCCGTGCAGCAGGTACCAGCGGACGAACTCCCAATCTTCGATCGTCGTGGGCTGGTCGATCGGCAGGGCGAAATAGCGGCAGCACTTGGCCGTGCAGTGGTTGCACAACACGTCCCCCGGCGGCAGATCCTCGCGGCGCAGCTTGGGTATCAGATGGGGCTTCACGAATGTTTCCTCGTCACGGACAATGGCAGCCGCGGCGCGCGAGGCTCCGCCGCCGCGCCGCCGCTCACCTTATCAGACAACCTGCGAAAACGCCAGACGACGCGTTCACCCGATGACTCGCACACGCCAGGTTCTCGTTCTCCGCCATTGCGAGAATGAAGCGCTGGGCACGCTGCCCGCGGCGCTGGCGGCCGAGGGCCTTGAACTTCGCGTGATCGATTGCTTCGCCGCCGACTGGCCGCGCGTCGAGAGGGCCGGTTTCGACCCGCGGCAGCAGGCGGGCCTGGTCGTGATGGGCGGCACGATGAACGCCGACCAGGTCGAAAGGTTCCCCTTCCTGGCCAGCGAAGTCGAGTGGCTGGCCCGCGCCGTGGCGGCGCGGCTGCCAACTTTGGGCATTTGCCTGGGCGCCCAGTTGCTGGCCAAGGCGGCCGGCGGGCGCGTGTTCGCCAACGCCGTCAAGGAAATCGGCTGGCACACGATCGAGCTGCTGCCAGCCGCCCGCGACGATCGGCTGATGGCCGACGCCAGCCCGCGACCCACGGTGTTCCAATGGCACGGCGACACGTTCGAGCTGCCCGAGGGCGGCGTGCCGTTGGCCCGCTCGCCGGATTGCGAGCAGCAGGCCTTTCGGCTGGGCCCGAATGCTTATGGGGTCCAGTTCCATCCGGAGATGACGCTCGAAATGGTTCTGGATTGGCTCGGCGAGCCGGGGATGTGCGCCGAGGCCGCGGCGCTCGATTACGTCGACGCCGCCGAAATTCGCCGCCGAGCCCCGCAGGCGCTGGCCGACATGGCCCCCTTCAGCCGGCAGCTCTTCGGCGGCTTTGGACAGCTCTGCCGCGGGCCGGCCGACGCGCGTTGATCGCGCCCCCTAAATCTTGCATTCGTCCCGATGAACGGATAGTCTGACGCTGCGGTGAGCCATCGGCCCCCCAGGTGCGTGTTCGCCGAAATTCCCTTCACGCGGGCTGCACGCTTCCTCTCGATTCAAGGACTCCATCCCATGGTTCTCAAACTGTTGTTGGCTGCCGGATTCTTTCTGGCGATGGGCATCGCCACGGCGCGGGCCGAAGATTTGGGCGAAGACGGCTTCGCCGATTCCGACGGCGTGAAGATCCACTACGTCACGGCCGGCAAAGGCCCGCTGGTGGTGCTGATCCACGGCTTCCCCGATTTCTGGTACACGTGGCGGGCCCAGATGCCCGAGCTGGCCAAGCACTTCCAGGTCGTGGCCGTCGACATGCGCGGCTACAACAAGAGCGACCAGCCCGAGGGCGTCGAGAACTACGCCATGCTCCAAGCTGGTCGGCGACATCGACGCCGTGGTCAAGCACTTCAAGGCCGAGAAGGCGATCATCGTCGGGCACGACTGGGGCGGCATCGTGGCCTGGACCTATGCCATGACCTTTCCCGAGAAGACCGACAAGCTCGTGATCCTCAACCTGCCGCACCCCAAGGGCCTGGCCCGCGAGCTGGCCAACAACCCCGAGCAGCAGAAGAACGCCAGTATGCCCGCGACTTCCAGAAACCCGACGCGGTGGCCAACCTACTGAAGCGCGCAAGCAGGGCCTGGCCCTGGCCGGCGGCGACCCCAACGCCAGCGACGCCGAGATCATCGCCATGGGCCTGTCGTTCTGGGTCCGCGACCCCGAGGCCAAGAAGAAGTACGTCGAAGCCTTCAAGCGCTCCAACATCGAAGGCATGCTCAACTATTACAAGGCCAACTACCCGAAGGAGCCGTACACCTACGACGAAAACCAGAAGTATCCGCCGATCAAATGCTCGGTGCTGATGTTCCACGGCCTCAACGACACGGCCCTGCTGCCGGGCGCCTTGAACGACACCTGGAAGTGGGTCGACAAGGACCTGACGCTGGTCACGATCCCCGGCGCCGGCCATTTCGTCCAGCAGGACGCCGCCGAAAAGGTGACCAGGTGCATGGTTACCTGGCTCAAGATGCAACAGGAGTAAAAAACGGACCGGCGGCGCTCGTCACCTCTTCCCTCGCCCCTTGCGGGAGAGGGACCGCTCGCGCGAGCGAGCAGGGTGAAGGGTTTCGCTCGGCGCTGAGTGAGGAGAACTCGCGATGGCCCTGTTGGAATTCAGCATCACGCCTTTGGGCGCCGGCGAAAGCGTCAGCCAGTACGTGGCCCGCGTGGTCGACCTGGTCGACAAGAGCGGGCTCGACTACCGCCTGCACGCCATGGGCACCGAGGTCGAAGGCGACCTGGACGCGCTGTTGAACCTGCTGAAGCGGTCGATCGAGACGATGGCCGCCGACTGCGACCGCGTGTCCGTGTCGGCCAAGATCGACTACCGCAAGAACCATCCCGGCGCCCTGCTGTCCAAGGTCGCCAGCGTCGAAAAACGGCTGGGCCGCGCGCTGAAGAAGTAAGCAATCGCCCCGTCACAATCGGGATGGCGAGCCCCGAGCGTCAGCTCGGGGATTCCCTCGAGCGCGAAAGCGCCGCGACCGGCCAATCCCCGAGCTGACGCTCGGGGCTCGCCGCTGTTCAGAAGTTGTAGTAGGCCGCGAACATGGCGAATGCCGCTTCCAGGTTGCGGAGCTTTTTGGAGAAGCAGTAGGTGAGCCGATTCAGTCGCTTCATAAACAGCCGTTGCGTGCCGTTCAGCCGCTCCACGTGGCTCGTGGTTATCGTGCCACTCTTCGCGGTCGCCTATCCCACGTTATGCCAGTCCGCTTGGTTCCCACCATTTCGCACGGCGTGTAGATCATGTTCGCGTTGCGGTAATCTTTTATTATCATGCCATACTTCGCGTAGGGACCGAAGGCCAGATCAACGGCCTCGGGATAGCCCTGGAAAGCCATCGGTGCTAGATTTGCACGATGGGCCGATAGCCGGCCCGGCTTGAAGGCTGTGCGCATCGCTGGCGTGGCGGCTTGGGCATCTCCAGCCGGCGGGCAACGTCCATCATGAACCGCCGGGCGTTGTCCGCCGAGCGCTTGCCCAGCATGAAGCTCGGCATGAGCTTGGTTTGCTTGTCGATGCACGTCCAGATATACACGTCCCCTACGTCGGCTCGACTCGGCCCGCTCAGTCATCGTCAGCCGCGATTGTTTGCGGCCAACCCAGCGTCCATTGCTCGTCGAATTGCAGGTGCGACAGCTTCAGGCCCCGCATATGCTCGTCCAGGAACCGCTGGCAGGCATCGCCGAAGTAAACACACCAGCTTGCAGATCGTGTTGCGATTGATGCCCGTCACGCGCTCGGCAGCGCGGATCGACTGATGCCTTCCGCCAGCAGATTGCAAGACGAGCTTGGCATCGGCCACTGGCATCTTCATGGCACCCAGCGGCTTGACCGGCTTCACTTCCACCCAAGTCTTGCCGCACGTGCTTGCAGCGGTAACGGGTGTTGCCGTGGCGGTCTTTGCCGTTGGTTCGGCTAGTCGGCGTGGGCACAGGCTATCATCACGGCAAAGACTCCCTTTCGGACTAGGGCGGCTTCGCGTGCTAGAATGATCTCGTAGTTTGTGGATTCCGAAACGAGTCGCCTTGCCCTAGCTGGCCGTGCCCCCTGCAACGGAAACACGCCAGCTAGGACTGCGCTTTGAGGCCCCGCGCTACGGCGACGCTAAGACGCGGGGCTGCTGCCCTCCTTATCATGGGCACCTCCTTTCTCGCTTTTTGCATCCTAGAGGCGTGCGCTCGCGCGCGAAGTCAGAATCGCGAGACATGGCTGAGATGGCCAGAAGTGGCGAAAATGGCCAGAACGGCGGCACGAAACTCATTTGGCCCGAACAAGCCAGATTTGGCCAGAACTGGCCAGATTTGGCCATTCGAGAGTTTCTTTCCGCGCCTCGTCAGCTTGTCGCGCACGTGTTCATCGAGTTGGTCGATGCGAACGAGCCAGGTTTTTCTACTGACCTGCCGAAGAGCATCATTCGGAATCATTGCTGCCACGTCTCGGAATCTCGCGTTCGTGCACCCGGTGATCCTCCGGGCAATTTCTGCCTTCGAGATAATCGGCGACCACGCCTCTCCTGACAGCTCGCGTGATAAAACATCTTGATCCGATCGCTCAGGAGCGCCCGCCGGCGACGATCAAGTCGAGCAATGCCGCTGATGTGGCAAATGGATCGCTGGGAAGAATGCTAAGGAAATGACCTGCGTTAAGGCGCTCGGGCGCTTCCGATTCGAGCGACTCAAAAATAGACTCCAAAGTTGAGTTGCGATCAGAATCGCTAATCTCCTTCCCCACGTTTTTCATTTGCCATCTTGTGAAATGCACCTGCGCACAGCTCGCCAATCGGGTAATGCTTTCCACGCGCACAGAATGGTCCCTGCGGGCTTGGCCCAGGCAACATGAAACAACAGCCAAACCCATGACGACGAAGTGCGCCGCACATCCGTTAAGCCGTTCTCTGGAATTCCGGGTATTTTGGACAAGTCCGCATCCTGAATAAGCCACATGGCATCGTCGAAGAGTGCTTGCGCGCGGCTAGAATCCGTTCGCCAGTCGCATGCCATTCACGATCAAATTCGTAGGCATTTTTTCGCCCACCCATCGTATATTCCAGGTCACTCTGCTTACGCCTCACCTCTGAAAAGAAGAATTGTGTCCAAAAGTCACCCGAAGAATTCATTGGGCGAAACGTTGTATAGCCGATGGGATTGCCATATCCCAAAAGCGTCAGGCCCAGCTCGCCACGACTGAATCCGTGGTGAATGGCAGAGCGTACTTCTGGATGCGCTTCGCTTGCGCGACGCATGCGCTCCTGACAAATCACGAAGAGACGCCTTTAGGATCGCGTCCAATTGAGCCCCTAGCCTTCTACCGCTGGCGAGCCACGGGCGCGGTCGTGGCGAAGGCTAGAGAGCCACAATCAGCGCCCGTGGCCGATACGCGGTAGCTAGCCGCGCTGCCAGGCGAGTGGGGCCATTTTAGCGAATGTCGAGCTAGTTTAGAATTGGCCCGGAGGTGCTGAGCTGATCGGCATGATAGGCCACGCGATCAGCACGAGAGATTCCCACCACGAGAGACCGCCCGAATGGGTAGGACTGAACGCAATCGCCGTGAAGCGAAGTTGCTCGGCGAGACACAAGGACCGCCAATGCGCCGGCCGATCCGACCAGACCCTCCCCGCCCAAATGAACGCCTGCCGCCGAATGTCGTCGATACCAAACATGACGCGATTCCTTTCAAGAAAAGATGCAGCCCCCGAGGGATTTCAGCACCCTAGGCCATGCAACAACAGCACCAACAAGAGTTTGATAGCACGAATTACCGACCAACTCACTAATCACCCACTACCGACCCGCAAGGTCGCGGTCCGATAATTCGGTATCGAGCGGACCTTCGAGCAAACGCGAAATCAGATCATCCATTGCTGACCTTCTAGCCGCTGGCGGGCCAGGGGTGCCATCGTGGCGAAGGTCAGAGAGCCAGGACGGACACCCCAGGCCGATACGCGGGGATCAGCCGCGCTGCCAGGCGAGTGCCGTTATTGTACCGAATCCACGCCGCGATAGAATCAATGCACTAGCCAAGGCTAGGCTTGGCCTGGCACGGTACGGCACGGTACGGCACGGCTTGGCGTTGCAAGGCAAGGCAAGGGAGAGCCGTGGGCCTCATCGCTCGCGGCTCTCATTTCTCGCGCCTTGGAAATGCCCTCTGCTACAATGCCGGAATGAGCATCACGGTCCCTAAGCGCCGCTGGTTCTGGGTTGTTACCATGGTTAGCGCATGCCTGATCGCAGAAAGCGTGTTCGCGTTTTTTGTATTCCGGCACGCAACCGGCCCACGCCGGTACATGGAGTGGCGATATGAAATCCATCAGGACCGGATGACCGACGACGAACTACGCCAGAACGTCGGGGAGGAGACCTATAGCGCTTACCGGGAATACGTGGATTCCATTCCGCCACTACCGCCCCGCACACACTCACCCACTACCAACAGCGCCCCAGCCAGACTCGCCCCCGGCCGCTGACTAGCCTGCACACGATCTTAAGACACTACCCGCTGTTGGCGCCGCTATATTCCGCGGCCGCTGCGACTTATAATCGGGGTTTCTTCCCAGCTCCCCCGCTCGCAGTTGACTGAGAGACACCCTTGATCGCCCCCGCCCTTTTGCCGCTGGCCGACGAGCTGCGCGCCGCTGTCGGCGACGAGAACGTGCTGGTCGCGCACTCCGATCTGGTGGTCTACGAGTGCGACGGGTTCGTGATCGAGAAGAACTCGCCCGACGTGGTCGTGTTTCCCCGCTCGACCGCGCGACGTGGCCGCGATCGTGCGGCTGTGCAACGAGCTACGAGGTGCCCTTCCTGCCCCGCGGGGCGGGCACGAGCCTGGCCGGCGGCTGCCTGCCGGTCGGCGGCGGCGTGATGATCGTGCTCACGCGGATGAAGCGCATCCTGGAGATCAACCTCCGCGACCGCTATCGCCGTCGTCGAGCCGGGCGTCGTCAACCTCTGGCTCACCAATGCGCTCAAGGGCACCGGCTATCACTATGCCCCCGACCCGTCCAGCCAGGGCGCCTGCACGATCGGCGGCAACGTGGCCACCAACTCCGGCGGCCCGCACACGCTCAAGTACGGCGTCACGGTCAACCACGTGCTGGGCATCGAGGCCGTGCTGGCCGACGGCTCGATCGTCCAGTTCGGCGGCCCGGCGGAAGACCACCCGGGCCTCGACCTGGTCGGCACGCTCGTCGGCAGCGAAGGGACGCTGGCCATCGTCACCAAGGTCTGGGTCCGGCTGACGCGCAATCCCGCAGGGCGTGCCGCACCATGCTCGGCGTGTTCGACTCGGTCGACGACGCCACCAACGCGATCAGCGAGATCATCGCCGCGGGCATCATTCCGGCCGCGCTGGAGATGATGGACCAGGGCATCCTGGTGGCCGTCGAGGCGGCCTTCCATTTCGGCTTTCCGCTCGACGCCGAGGCGATCCTGCTGATCGAGGTCGACGGCCTGGAAGCCGGGCTCGACGCAGCAGCGCGACCGGATCATCGAGCTCTGCACGCAGCTCGGCGCCCGCGAAGTCCGCCAGGCCCGCGACGCGAGCGAGCGGCTGCTGCTGTGGAAGTGCCGCAAGCAGGCCTTTGGCGCCGTGGGCCGCCTGAGCCCCAGCTACTGCACGCAGGACGGCGTCGTGCCGCGCACCAAGCTGCCGCACATCCTGCGGCGGATCACGCGAAATCGGCGCAGAAATACGACGTGCGCATCGTCAACGTGTTTCACGCCGGCGACGGCAACATCCATCCGATCCTGCTGTTCGACGAGCGCGACCCCGAGCAGGTCGAGCGCGTGCTGGCGGCCAGCGGCGAGATCCTCGACGAGTGCATCGCCTGCGGCGGCAGCGTCACCGGCGAGCACGGCATCGGCGTGGAAAAGATCAGCTTCATGCGCAAGCTGTTCACCGACGACGACCTGGACGCCATGACCCGGCTGCGCGAGGCCTTCAACCCGCACGGCCGGCTGAGCCCCGGCAAGATGCTGCCCACGGCCGGCGCCTGCGGCCTGGAACAAAAACATCCCGGCCGCCGCGCGGCGCTTTGATCGCGCATTCGATTCTGCCAACGACCCAATCGCGATGACCACGGCTACCGAAAACCTGCCAATCACCGAAACCGTCGAGCCGGCCGACGTGGCCGCGCTGGCCGCTCGCGTGCGCGAAGCGTACGAAGCCGGCACGGCGGTCTACCCGATCGGCGGCGGCACGAGCTCGAGCTATGGCCTGCCCGGCCGCGAGCGGGCATCGGCCTGTCGCTGGCTGCCTTGAATCGCGTCGTCGATTATCCCGCCGCGACATGACGATCACGGTCGAGGCGGGCATCACGCTGGCCACGCTCGAAAAAACCCTGGCCACCGAAGGGCAATGGCTCCCGATCGACGTGCCGCAAGCCGAACGGGCCACGCTCGGCGGCGTCGTGGCGACCGCGTTGAGCGGCCCGCGGCGCTACGGCTACGGCACGATGCGCGATTACGTGATCGGCATCACGGCGGTCGACGGCCGCGGCGTGGCCTTCAAAGGGCGGCGGCCGCGTGGTGAAGAACGTCGCCGGCTACGACTTTTGCAAATTGCTCACCGGCTCGCTGGGCACGCTGGGCGTGATCAGCCGCGTCACCTTGAAGATCAAGCCGCGGCCGACCAGCTCGGCGTTGCTGGCCTGCGACCTCCACGACTGGCCGCAAGCCGACCGGCTGCTCGCCGGCCTGGTGACCTCGGCCACCACGCCCGCCGCGATCGAGCTGTTGGCCGGGCCGGCCTGGCACGACAGCCCCGCGCTGGGCCTGGCCACCGGCGGATCGCTGGCCCGATTGGCCGTGGGGCTCGAAGGTAGCGATGCCGAAGTTTCCTGGATGCTCGAACGCCTGGCCGCCGAATGGCGCGGCGAAGGCGTCGCCGTGGCCCACGCCCTGCGCGGCGACGCGGGCCGAAGCCTTGTGGAGCGAGCTGGCCGAGTTTCCCGCCGCGGCCAGCGACCCACCGCTGGTGCTCAAGGCCAGCCTGCTGCCCAGCCGCGTTACGCAGTGGATTGCCGCGGTGCTCGGGCACGATCCGGCCGCGTCGATCCAGGCCCACGCCGGCAACGGCATCGTGATCGCGCGGCTGGCGAAGTTCGACGCCGGCGACGTGTCGCGGGTGCTCATCGGCCATTTGCAGCCGGCGGCCGAAGCGGCGGGCGGTTCCGTGGTCGTGTTGTCCAGCGCACTGGAAGGTCTCACGCGGCAGGCCGTGTGGGGCGGCATCACGGCGGCGGGCCACTGGATGCAAAACGTCAAACAGCAATTCGATCCCAAGAACCTGCTGAATCCCGGTCGGTTCGTTTACGAAAACTTATGACCCACCCGACCGACACCACGCACCTGCCGATCGTGCCAACGCCCGCGGCCCAGCCGCGGCCCGGCGCCGATATCGACTACGGGCTGTTTCTCGATTGCGTCCACTGCGGGCTGTGTACCGCGGCCTGTCCCACGTACGTCGAGACGGGCAACGAAAACGACAGCCCGCGCGGGCGGATTTACCTGATGCGCGGCGTGACTGACGGCCGCTTCGAGCTCGGCCCCGAGGTGCGCCGCCATCTCGAGCTGTGCCTCGACTGCCGGGCCTGCGAGACGGCCTGCCCCTCGGGCGTGCAATACGGCAAACTCATCGAGCCGTTTCGCGTCGCCATGGAGCAGACGGGCGGCGAGTCGAAATCCAGCGACTGGTTTCATCGCTGGATCCTGTTCGGCTTGTTCCCCTATCCGAATCGCCTGCGGGCGGCGATCGCGCCGGCCCGCGTAGCGCAGGCGCTGGGCCTGCACCAGGCGGCGATCAAGCTGGGCCTGACGCGGCTGCTGCCGGCCCGGCTGCGGCAACTGGTGGAGATGTTGCCGCGGCTGGCCACGAGCGAGCCGGCACTGCCCGAGTTCCTGCCGGCGATCGGTCCGCGGCGGGCCCGCGTGGCGCTGTTCACCGGCTGCGTGGGCGACGCGATCTTTCGCTCGACGAACTGGGCCACGGCCCGCGTGCTGCAGCACAACGGCTGCGACGTCGTCGTGCCGCGCGGGCAGGGGTGTTGCGGGGCGATTCATTTTCATGCCGGTGCCAGCGACCCGGCCCGCGCGTTTGCCGACGCGAACGTGGCCGGCTTTCCGCTCGACGACGTCGACGCGGTGATCGTCAACGTGGCTGGCTGCGGAGCGATGCTGAAGGACTATCCGCACCACTGGCACGACGTGCGGGCCAGGCCGGCGCGAACGATTCGCCGCCAAGATCGAAAGACGTCAACGAATTCCTCGACGCGCTGGGCCTGGTGCCGCCGCCCGGCGAGCTGCCGCTCGTGGCCACCTATCACGACGCCTGCCACCTGGGACACGCGCAGAAGATTCGCGAGGCCCCGCGCCGTTTGCTCGCGCAGATTCCCGGCCTGGCGCTCCGCGAGTTGCCCGAGACCGAGCTGTGTTGCGGGGCGGCGGGCACCTACAACCTCACCGAGCCGGAAATGGCCGGTCGGCTCGGCGAGCGCAAGCTGCGCAACATCCAATCGACCGGCGCCCGCGTGGTCGTGACGGCCAACGCCGGCTGCCTGCTGCAGATCGCCCGCGAGGCCCGCCGCCAAGGCGAACGGCTGTGGATCGCGCACCCGATGGACCTGCTCGACCTGAGCTACCGGCAACAACCGCCGCCGCGGTGGTGAGTCGATTGTCGACCGGCTACTCGGCGGCTGCTTTCGCCTCGAAGGCGATATCGGCCGCGTCGGCGGCTTCGAACGTGAAGCGTTCGGCGAACGTTTCGATCTCCAGCGCCGCCAGGCGGTGCACCAATTCCGCGGCGCTGGGCGGCGCAGCGGTTCCTTGGCCAGCATCTGCTGGGCCAGCCGCGCGGCTCGCGTCGGCAGGTGCGGCACGGCCACGCGCAGGTTGCCGGGCAGCTCCTGGCGGTGTTGATTGGCCAGCTCGGCGATTTCGTCGGCATCGAAGGGCAGCCGGCCGGTGAGCATTTCGAACAGCGTCACGCCCAGGCTGTAGATGTCGCTGGGCGTGTCGCCTCCCAGCGCCGAAAACAGCACCTCGGGGGCAATGTAGTGCACGGTACCCACCAGCGGCCGATCGGTAAGCGTCAGTTTCTCGTCGCGGTGCCGGGCAAACGCCAGGTCGATCAAGGTGGCGTGGCCGCAGGGCGAGACCACGATGTTGCTGGGCTTGACGTCGCCGTGGCGCCAGCCGGCCGCGTGCAGCGCGGCCAACGCCTCGGCCACTTGCCGCGCGATCCAAAACGCCAGCGGCAGCTCGAGCTGGCCCTGGGCCGCCAACTGCGCGGCCAGCGAATGGCCTTCCAACAACGGCATCGCCAGGTAGTAGGGGGGCTCGCTCAATTGCGCCGCCAGCACCGGTACCAGGTGCGGATGCGTCACTTTGCGAGCTACGTGCGTCTCGCGCGCAACAGCGCCCGCCCGCGCACGTCTTCCTGCCACTCGCCGCGCAACAGCTTGATCGCATAGCTGGCCGGCTCGTCGGCCGAGCCGTCGCTGGGCCGGGCCGCATGGACCGAAGCCAATCGGCCTTCGCCGACGAGCCGCACCAGCTCCCAGGGGCCCAGCCGGCTGGGCGCGGGCTGGGGTTCGCTGCTTGACGTTGATTTCGAAGTGGTGGAAGTCGACGAAGTCGCAACCATGGGCGTCTCGTGAGGGGGGCGCGGACAGGGGAGGGGCAGATCGAGGCGGGACAGGCGCAGAGAGGAGCTACCCAGTGGATCGGCGTTTGACGGCCGCAACGTTGAGCCCAACACCCCGCCGCGCTTTTCGCCAGGTTTTCCTTCAAGTTCACAGGGGGCTGGCATTCGCCTCGCGTGCCCTCGCTGGCTGGTGCAGCAATGCTATTGCCGCGCTCTGGGCGCGGGCCTTGCGAACGCGCCCAAGTCGTTTTAGAATTTGCGTTTCGGCTGTTTGGATCGGATTAGAACTAAGAGGGTTGCATGATGAATCGTAAGCTAGGCCTGTTGCTGGGATTGATTTGTCTGGGCGTCGCGATCGGCGGTTGCAATCAGCCGTCGAGCACCAACAAGCCGGCCGAACCGACCAAGAGCGTGGCGCCGCCGCCGGGACGCCGGCCAACACCACCGACAGCAAATAGCCCGCGCATGGCACCACGGCCCAACGCCGGCCCCGCGCGATAGCTGAGGATTCATGACCATGCAGGCGAAACGGCTCTTGATCCGCTGGGCGCTCGTGGCCGGAATGCTGGCGGCCGTGGCCGGCTGCGGGCCAGGCGGCAAGCGGGTCATCCTGCTGACCAACGGCGCCGATCCGTTCTGGGACGCGATGCTGGCCGGCATGCAGGACGCCGAGCGCGACTTCAAGCTCGAAGTCGCGGGCCTGCGCACCGTGCGCGACGTCAACGATGGCACGCCCAAGGGCCAGGTCGACCGCCTGCGGCAATACGCCAACCAGTCGGATATCGCCGCCGTGGCCGTCTCGGTCACCGATTCGAGCAACCTGGCCATCGCGGGCGCCATGGAAGCCTGCCGCAAGGCGGGCATCCAGGTGATCACGATCGACTCGGACGTCGACACCAACACCAGCCGCGCGCCCGCTTCGCCTATCTGGGCACCAATAACACGCTGGGCGGCCAGGAGCTGGGCAAGGCCGCCGCCGGCGTCCGCCCGGAAGGCGGCAAGTACGCCACGTTCGTCGGCCTCAAGGGCGCGGCCAACGCCATCGAGCGAATCGACGGTTTTGCCGAAGGCGCCGGCGACAAGTTCACGCAAATTGAAAACCTCGGCGACGAGATGGATTTGAGCCGGGCCCAAAAAAACGTCAAGGACGCGCTCGACCGCCACGCCGATCTCGACATCCTCGTCGGCATTTGGGCCTACAATGCGCATGCCATCGTCGAAGTGGTCAAACAGCGCGATATCCGCGACAAGACGACGATCGTCGTCTTTGATGCTGCCCCCAAGGCGCTGCAACACATGGCCGACGGCTATATCGACGCCATGGTCGTGCAAAACCCCTACGACATGGGCTACCGCGGCACGCGATTGATGAAAGCGCTCGTCGAAGACGACCAGCAGACGCTGCACGAAATGCTGCCCGACTACGATCCGGCCACGAAGTCGTTCACCGACCCCGAGCACGATTCGCTGACCACGGGCCTGCGCGTGGTGCATCCCGACTCGGGCTCGCCGCTGGCGAAGGACATGTTCGCCGCAGACACCGAGTTTCTTTCGCTGAGCGAATTCAACGAGTGGCTTAAGGCCCATCATCTCACCGGATCATGAAGCCCACGAAGCCCCTCGGCTCGACCAGCCTGGCGCGGCAATTTTCGAACGAGCTGGGGCTCCTGGCCGCGATCGTGGTGGTCGTCGGCGTGACGACGATCTTCAGCGACGCCTATCGCGTCAAGCCGCTGCCCAACGCCGAGGAGATCCTGCGCCAGACGGCCCTGCTGGGCGTGTTCGCGCTGGGCGCGGCGATCGTGATCATCTCCGGCGGCATCGACCTGTCGAGCGGCTCGGTGATCGCCTTCAGCGGCTCGGTGTGTGCGGCGATCATGCTGGCGCTGGCGCCGGTGGATGAGCGCGGCAACCCGGTGACCGACGAGCTGGGACTGCACGTCTACGCGATCGCGATTGCCGGCACGCTGGTGGCCGGCTTCCTGATCGGCACACTGCACGCCTGGCTGATCACCGTGATCGAGCTGCCGCCCTTCGTGGCCACGCTGGCCTCGCTGGTCGGGCTGCGCAGCCTGGCCAAGGTGTTCGTGCAGAAGGTGGCCGAGTCGCTCACCCCCACGGCCAGCCAGACGAACCAACTGTACATCAACGATCCGGCCTTCAGCCGCCTGGGCACGAGCTGGTGGATTCCGCTGGCCACCTTCGCGGCGCTGTGCCTGGTGGCCTGGGTGATGATGAGCCGCATGGTCGTGGGCCGGCATTTGTACGCCATGGGGGGCAACGAAGCGGCGGCCCGGCTGAGCGGCATCCGCACCGACCGGCTCAAGTGGCTGGCCTATTGCGCCGAGCGCCATCACGGCCTCGATCGCGGGGATTCTTTACACGGCCGAAGTGACCACGGCCAACCCGCAGGTGCAGGGCCGCGGCTACGAGCTGAACGCCATCGCCGCGGCCGTGGTCGGCGGCTGCAGCTTGCAAGGCGGCGTGGGCACGATTCCCGGCGTCATGCTGGGCGTCGTCTTCCTGCGCGTGGTGATCGACGCGGTCGCCAAGCTGGTGCGCACGGCCAGCCCCGACGACTACGAGGGAATCATCGTCGGCTTTCTGGTCGTGCTGGCCGTGGCCTTCAACGAATTGCGGCAAGCGCGGCGGGCCTCGGGCAAGCAGTTCTTTCCCGGCGCGCTGGGGCGCTGTCGATCGCGATCCTGGCCATGCTGGCCGGCGGCGTGACGACGATCATCGCGGGCGCCGCGGCCGGCATCGCCACCTTTTGCGTCACTGCCGCCGTGTTGGCCGTGATCGCCGTGGCCCAGAATCTCGCCGCCCGCCGGGCCGCCGCTGCCCGCGACGCCCAAGCACCATGAACGCTTCGCCCGCCATCGAAGTCCGCCGCGTCTCGAAGCGCTACGGCGGGGCCGTGGCCCTGGACGACGTGTCGCTGGCGGTGGTCCGCGGCGAGCTGCTGGCCATCGTCGGCGAAAACGGGGCCGGCAAGAGCACGCTGATGAAAATCGTCGCCGGCGTGGTTACTGACTACGACGGCGAGCTGGCGGTCGGCGGCCGCGCGGTCCGCTTTCGCCACACGCGCGACGCCGAACGGGCCGGCATCGCCATCATCCACCAGGAGCTGAACCTCGTCGAACAGCTTTCGGCCGCGTCGAACATCTTTCTCGGCCGCGAGCCGCGCACCGCGCTGGGCCTGGTCGACCAGCACGCCATGGACGCCCGCGCGCCGCGCCTGCTGGCCGAGCTCGAATGCCAGATCGACCCGCGCACCTTGGCCGGCCAGTTGCGCGTCGGCGATCAGCAGTTGCTCGAAATCGCCAAGGCCCTGTCGCTTGCGACCGACGTGCTGATCATGGACGAGCCGACCACGCGCTGACCGAGTCGGAAGTGGCCCGGCTGTTTCGCGTCATCGAGCGGCTGCGGGCGCGCGGCGTGACGGTGCTCTACATTTCGCACAAGATGGACGAAGTGTTTCGCCTGGCCGATCGGATCGTCGTGTTGCGCGACGGCCGGCTGGTCGAGGCGCTCGATCCGCGCATGACCGACGCGCGCCGCGTGGCCCACCTGATGGTCGGCCGCGAGATCGAAGAGACCGATCTGTCGAAACCGCGCGCGGCCGGCGACGTGGTGCTCGCAGTCGAGCACCTGTGGCTGCCGTGGCCCGGCCACGCCCGCGCGTGGCGGCTGGAGGACATTTCGTTTTCGCTCAGGCGCGGCGAAATCCTGGGCATCGCCGGCCTGATGGGCGCGGGCCGCACCGAGCTGCTCGAATGCCTGTTCGGCGCCAGCGACGTGCCGCCGCGCAGGCCGCATCACGCTCGACGGCCGCCGGGTCGCCTTTCGCCATCCGTCGGAAGCCCATCGGGCCGGCGTGGCCCTGGTGACCGAAGACCGCAAGCGGCTGGGGCTGTTCGCTGCCATGAACGTGCGGCAGAACCTGACGCTGTGCACGCTCGAGCGCACTGCGCCGCCTCGGCCTGGTCAGCCCGGCGCCGAGGACCGCATGGCCCGCGAAATGGCCGAGCGGCTGGCGGTCAAGACGGCCGGCATCGACGCGCCGGTGACCAGCTTGAGCGGCGGCAATCAGCAGAAGACGATCATCGGCCGCTGGCTGCTGGCCGAGCCCAAGGTGCTGTTGCTCGACGACCCGACGCGCGGCGTCGACGTCGGCGCCAAGGCCGAGCTCTATCGCCTGATGGACAGCCTGTGCCGCGCCGGCCTGGGCATCATCGTCACTTCCAGCGAGCTGCCCGAGCTGTTGACCTTGTGCGATCGCATCCTGGTCTTGTGCGAAGGCCGCCAGACCGGCGAGTTCAGCCGCGCCGAAGCCACCGAGCACGGCATCATGGAAGCGGCCACGATGCGGCGAACGATGAAACCATAAGATCGAGGCCGATGCGTCGATCCCCAAACTAACCCGACGCGCAAGTTTTGATGTTGCGCTATTTCGGTTCGATCCTCGAAAACATCGTGAAAATCGCAGCTAGCTTCGACGCTGTCCAGCGTTCGAATTGTCGTTTTTCTCGGTGTTTGTGCGAAAGCGCAACATCAAAGCGCGCAAGCGAGGGACCTCCTAAACCAACCCGACGCGCAAGCGAGGCCTTCGTTCAGTTTCCCTCGCTTGCGCGTCGGGTTAGTCTCGTGGGCCTCAACTCCCCACGTACTTCGCGTACAGCGTGCGTGCGGTGGGGATGTCATCGGTGCCGGCGATGATGGCGCGGCCGTCGGGGAAAATGGTCAGCACGTAATCGTCGACGGCCAGGCGGACCAGAAAGCGGTTCTGGCTCACGCGGCCGACGCCCGCCAGCTTGTCGGCCAGTTGCGGCAAGGACAGCTTCGCGCCACCCGGCGGGCTGAGCTGCACGGCGTTGCGACCGCAGAGGATGGCCGACTGGCTGGCGCTGGCCGTCGAGCCAGGGAAACTCGCGGCCCGCGCACGCCGGGCAATCGTTCGCGCCGCGCAAGGCAGTCAACTCGACCTGCCGCATTCGGTTGTCCCACAAGTCGATCACGGTGAGCGTGCGGTTGATCGCCTGCGCGTTGCCGCTCAAGAGCTTGATGGCTTCGTTGGCTTCGAGCGAGGCGATCACGTTGACGATCGGGGCCAAGATGCCGGCCGTGTCGCAGGTGGGCGTGGTGCCCGGCGGCGGCGTGTCGTGCATCAGGCAGCGGAGGCAGGCGGTCTCGCCGGGCACGATGGTCATCGTCTGCCCCTCGTCGCCGAGGCAGCCGCCGTAGATCCAGGGAATCCGCCGCTTGTGGGCCACGTCGTTCAGCAGCATCCGCGTTTCGAAGTTGTCGGTGCCGTCAAGAATCGCGTCGACGCCCTCGACCAGCTCCAGCACGTTGCCGTGGTTGGCGTCGGCGACCAGCGGCTCGATCGTCACTTGCGAGTTGATGCGGCGCAGCTTTTCGGCCGCGGCGATGGCCTTGGGAATCCCGGCGGCCACGTCGTCCTCGTCGAACAACACTTGCCGCTGCAGGTTGTTCATCTCCAGAAAGTCGCGATCGACGATCCGCAGCCGCCCCACGCCCGCGCGGGCCAGCGTGTTGGCGATCACCGAGCCCAGCGCCCCGCAGCCGCACACCAGCGCCGTCGAGGCCGCCAGCCGCCGCTGGCCTTCTTCGCCAATCGGCGGATAGCGCATCTGGCGAGCGTAGCGGTCAAAGTTTCCTGGCTCGTTCATACGCGCATGCCGGTAGCGGTTCGAGGTGGAGGCTGCAATTCAAACAATATAACCTGCGGGTTCACCATGGCTGGCCAGGTCGGCTTGCAGGCGGTCGCAAGCGGCTCGGCCGGCGCCGACACTGGCCAGCCGGCCCGCGGGGCGGACAGCAAGACGCCGGTTTGTCGCAATGAGCGATCCGGGCCGCGAAGTCTGGGAGAGACGCGCCAACTTCGACGAGCACGACGTCGGCCCACGCGGCCGGCTCGACCGCTTCGCCCGCCGCAAATCGCTCGCCCAGCAGCAGATTGCCCGACGCGCGTGCCACGTCGGCCGAGCATCCGCGCGGCAGCACGACCAGTCCCACGGCCGGCCAGCGGGCCAGCCGCCGCACGACGTCCGCCTCCGTCGTTTCGAGGTCGACAACGACCAACACGCCCACGCGGGTCGCCGCTGTCAGCAACGCTTCGTCGACGCCGCGGACGACCATCACTGCGGGCGCGTCGTGCCATTCGGCCAGCTCGCTCGCGCTCACCTCATCGGCCAACACGCCGCGCAGCACCCAGCGATGGCCGTCGAACAGCAAATCGCGGCCGCGTGCGCCCTAGCGGGCGGATGCCAACCGTGCGCTCGGCCCGCGCAACGACCTGGCCCGCGCGCTCCAGCCGCAGCTCGGCCCGATAGGTGTGCGGCATGTCGGGCGTCCAGAAGCACGGTTCCGGCACGACGGCCGCGGCCAATAGCGACGGCCCGGGGCCTTGATCGACAAACGGGTAGTTGGCCGGCAACGTCTGGGCATACTGGCACGCAGGGCCACGCAGCGTGCCGACGAGCCGCAACGGTCCACCCGCACTGGCGCCGCCGAAGCGGGCATAAACGCGAGCCAGCGCGTCGGCCGCGCCGCCGAAGAAGATTTCCAGCCCCTCGTCGAACTCGTCCGCCAGAGGATCGCTTTCGGGTTCCACGGTTCTTACTCCGCGTCGCCAATCGGCACGGGCGGATTGCGGACCCGCTCTTCGTCGTCGGCCAGCGCCTTGGCCAGAAACCGCCCGGTGATCGAATCCTTCGCGCGGCAGATCGCCTCGGGCGTTCCCTGGGCGACGATCCGCCCGCCTTCGTCGGCGGCGCCGGGCCCCAGGTCGACGATGTAGTCGGCCGCCTTCATCAACTGCAGGTTGTGCTCGACGATGATCAGCGAGTGCCCCACGTTGACCAGCGCTTCGAAGCAATCGACCAGTTGCACGACGTCCTGAAAGTGCAGGCCCGTGGTCGGCTCGTCGAGAATGAACAGCGAGCGGCCGCGGCGGGTGGCCGACATGAAAGCGGCCAGCTTCAGCCGCTGCGCCTCGCCGCCCGAGAGCGTGTTGGCCGGCTGGCCCAGGCGCAGATAGTCGAGCCCCACGTCGATCAGCCGCTTCAGCCGGGCCTGCACCTTGGTCTGGCCGCGGAAGAACGTGAACGCCTCGCGGACGGTCATCTCGAGCACTTCGGAAATGTCGCGGCCGCGGTACTTGATGTCGAGGATTTCCTTGCGATAGCGGGTGCCGCCGCACTGGCTGCAGCGCATGTAAACGTCGGCCAGAAACTGCATGTCGATCACGATCGAGCCGTCGCCCTGGCAGGCCGTGCACCGCCCGCCGTCGACGTTGAAGCTGAACATCGCCGCGTCGTAATTGCGCGTGCGGGCTTCGAGCGTGTCGGCAAACACCGAGCGGATTTCGTCGAACGCCTTGATGTAGGTCACCGGGTTCGAGCGCGGCGAACGGCCGATCGGGCTCTGGTCGACCAGGATCACGTCGTCCAACTGGCCGTCGCCGTACACGTCGTCGTACGGCGCCGGCTTGGCGCATCTTCGCGCAGCCGCCGGCACAGCGCGGGGTAGAGCGTGTCCTCGACCAGCGTGCTCTTGCCCGAGCCGCTCACCCCGGTCACCAGGCACATCAGGCCCAGCGGAAACTCGACCGTCACGTTTTGCAGGTTGTTGCCGCGGGCCCCGGCCAGGCGAATCCAGCCGTGATCGGGCGGACGGCGCTTCGACGCCGGCGCCACGCCGCGCCGGCCCGAGAGAAAATCGCCCGTCAGGCTGCGCGGGCAGTGGACGAGCTCGGAGGGCGGACCCTGAAACACGACTTCGCCGCCACGCTCGCCGGCGCCGGGTCCGATCTCGATCACTTCGTCGGCCGCGCGGATCATCGACTCCTCGTGCTCGACCACCACCACCGAGTTGCCCCGGTCGCGCAGCGAGCGTATCGCCCCGGTCAGGCGATCGACGTCGCGCGGGTGCAAACCGACCGACGGCTCGTCGAGCACGTAGAGCATGTTCACCAGGCTCGATCCCAGCGCGCTGGTCAGCGCCACGCGCTGCGCCTCGCCGCCCGAGAGCGTCCGCAGCGTGCGATCGAGCGTCAGGTAGCCGAGACCGACTTCGACCAGGTACTTGAGCCGCGCTTGGGCCTGTTCGAGCATCACGCGGCTGACTTGCCGCTGCCACTCGTCGAGCGCCAGGTCGCGGAGGAACTTCAGCGCGTCGGCGATCTTCATGCCCGACAGCTCGGCAATGTTGCGTCCGCCGACGCGCACGGCCAGGGCCTCGGGCCGCAGCCGGGCGCCGCCGCACGTGGGGCACGTGCGATAACTGCGCCAGCGGCTCAAGAACACCCGCAGGTGCATCTTGTATTTTCGCCGCTCCAACCAGGCGAAAAACCGCGCAGCCCGCCGAAGTTTCGTTCGCGGACGCCCTCCAGGATCAGCAGCCGCTCGGCCTCGTCCAGCTCGCGATAGGGCACGTCGACCCGCAAGCCATAGTCGGACGCCAACTCGATGAGCTCTTGCAGCTCGTGCTCGTAGGCCGGCGTGTTCCACGGCGCGATGGCCCCCTCCTTGATGCTCTTGTTCGCGTCGGGCACCACCAGATCCATGTCGATGTCGACGATGTTGCCAAAGCCCTCGCAGGCCGGGCAGGCGCCCAACGGGCTGTTGAAGCTGAACAGCCGCGGCTCGGGATCGGGATAGCTGATGCCGCACTGCTGGCAGACCAGCCCGTCGGTGAAGGCCAACTGCCGCCACGTCGCGCCGTCGAGCGGGTAGTCGCTGCCGGCCGGCAGCGAGGCGCATGTCGCGTCGGCCGACGCGCCGTTGACCTCGGCGGGCGAGGGCGGGGCCAGGAACACGTACACCGTGCCGCGGCCCTTGGCAAAAGCGGTCTCCAGCGAATCGCGCAGCCGCTGCGGGCTGGTCGTGCCGGCGGCCAGGCGATCGACAACGGCAAAAATCTTGGCATCGGCCGGCGGCTGGCCTTGCGACCAGGGCTCGGCGGCCAGGTCGACCAGCCGATCGCCGACGATCGCCCGCACGAACCCTTCAGCCTGAAAGGCGGGCCACAGCGCGTCGCGCTCGGCCTCGGCCGGCTCGACGGCAAAAGTGACGAGATACCGCGTGCCCACGGGCAGCCCGGCGAGCCGCTCGGCCACGCTCTGGCTGGTGTGGCGGCGGACCTCCTGGCCGCAGCCGGTGCAGAACACCTGGCCGATCTTGGCGAACAACAGCCGCAGGTGGTCGCTGGTCTCGGTGGCCGTGCCGACGGTCGAGCGGCTCGAGCGGCTGGTGTTCTTGTGCGTCACCGCGATGGCCGGCGGAATGCCGTCGATCCGCTCGGCAGCCGGCTTTTCCAGCCGTTCGAGGAATTGCCGCGTGTAGGCCGAAAAGCTGTCGATGTACCGCCGCTGCCCCTCGGCATAGAGCGTGTCGAGCGCCAGGCTGGTCTTGCCGCTGCCGGAGAGGCCGCAGAGCACGACGAGCCGGCGACGGGGCACGTCGAGATCGATCTCTTTCAGGTTGTGCACCGCGACGCCGCGGAGCGAAATCGCACGTCCAGCCACAAGAGCCTCGACAAAAGGGCAAGTCGAAACTCTCCATCATAAGCCGCCAAGCGGCCAGCGGCCAGCGCGGGGTCGGCGCGGTGGCGGTCCGGCCTGAAATTCCACCCTCAATCCGCGAACAGCTCCAGGCCCTCCATGAGCTCGACGGCGATTCGTTGCTTGGTGAGAAGGCCGCGAACGTCGCGGCTCGATAGCGGGCCCTCGCGGTCGCTCACCAGCGCCAGCGTCGCGCCGGCGGTTTGCAGGCGGGCCACGACGTCCAACAGCGCCATCTCGTCGCCGACCGTGATGTACGTGCGGTTTGCTCGCTGGGCGAGCGTCGCCTCGCGGGCCGCCGCGCCGGGCTCGGGCAACGCCGCCTCGCGCGTCAAAAAGCCGGCGATTCCCTGCGGGTCCTCGACCAAAAAGCAAGAGACGTCGGGATGCTCGAGCACGATCCGCTCGAATTCCTCGACGGACCCGCCGGCCGGCACCGACAGGAACCGCGTCTCCATGACGTCGCGGACTCTCTTGATCTGGTAAAAGTTCGCTTGCAAGGCCCCGGGAACAAAGTGGCCTCGCCGCGCCAGCTTCTCGGTGTAGATGCTCTGCGGATTCAGCGTGGCGCGGACGCCATAGCTGATCGCCACGACGATCGTCATGGGGATCACGACCGATAGGTCGAGGGTCATCTCGAAGATCATCACGATCGCGGCGAGGGCGGCGCCGGTCGATCCGCCGACGACTCCGGCCATGCCCGCGACCGCAAACGCGGTGGGATTGATCGGTCTCCCGGGAAAGAGATCGTGCAGTGCCAGCCCGTAGACGCCGCCCAGCGTGGCACCCAAATAGAGGGCCGGCGAAAAAATGCCCCCCGAGGCGCCGGAACCCAGCGTGAGCGACGTCACCAGCAGCTTGAGGCCAAAGAAAACCAGCAACGCCCAGGAAAGCTGGCCCGAGAGCACGTCCTGCACCGTGGCATAGCCAACGCCTTCGACCTGGTAGTGGCCCGTCGTCCGCAGCAAAGCGTACATGATCACGCCGACCAGCAGCATTCCCAACATGTGGCGAACGTAGTAGTTGCCCGGGACGTAGCGATCGAAGAAGTCCTCGAACGAATAGATCGAGCGGATGTAAACCAGCGAGACCAGGCCCGTGACGACGCCCAGCACGACGTAAAAGCTGATGATCAGCACGTCGGGATGGTGAATGTCGAACGTCTCGAAGGCCGGAATCACGAAGGCCGGGTGCGTGCCGAAGAAAAGCTGGCCCAGATAGGACGCGGTCATCGTGGCGATCGCGACCGGAACCAGCGTGCGGGCGCTGACTTCGTGCAGCATGATTTCGACGGCGAACAGCACGCCCCCGACCGGCGTGTTGAAGGTGGCGGCGATGCCCGCGCCTGCGCCGGCGGCAATCAGCGTGATCCGCTGCCAGACGTGCGCGCCCAGGAACTGGCCCAACGTGGCGCCAAACGACGAGCCGATTTGCACGATCGGGCCTTCGCGGCCCACCGACCCGCCGCTACCGATCGACAGCGCCGAGGCGAGCGACTTGATGACGGCCACGATGGGCCGAATGCGCCCCCGGTTGTAGTAGATCGCGTCGATGACCTCGGGCACGCCGTGCCCTTTGGCCTCCGGCGCGAAGTTGCTGACGAGATAGGCCACTCCGGCGGCGCCGGCCACCGGCACCAGAATCACCAGCGGCCCCCAAGGGCTGGGCGGGCGTGTGCACGTTCGCGTCGTAAGCAAACGACCACTGCCCGAGGAACAGCAGATTGTGAAACCAGGCGATCAGGCCGCGAAACACCAGGGCCCCCACGGCCGCGACCGCGCCGACCGCGATCGAGCAGGCATAGAAGCCGAGCGTGGCAAGCAGTTTGCCCGGTGCTCCCTTGGGCGTCCCCATACACGGCCCCGCGATCGTGTCAGTTCGCTGTAGTCCTCCGCCGGATGCCACTGCTGGCTTGTCCAGCAGTGCGTTGGCTTTGCGGTAAGTCTGAACCGAAAATCCGGCTTTGACCGAGCACTAATCCCCCGGCGCAATCGCCCTATCCTAGCCGCCGGCTGGGTGCGTCAGTTGGCCCGGGCGCTTTCCAGCACCGGCGGCACGTCGGCGGCGGTGGCGGGGTCGATGGTGGCGTCACCCGTGGGCGAGCCGGCCCATTGCTCCTGGCGGCGCTCGTCGATCGAGCGGATGGCTTCACGCAGCTCGGCGGTCGTCAGGCGGCGGAGATTGCCCATCTCGGCCAGCGGCTGCAGGGCCCGCATCGCCCGGCTGAATACCGGCTCGAAGGCCAGGATTTCGACCACCGAGTGACGCATGCGGGCGAACGATTGCGAGATCTTGGCCAGTTGATCTCGCACGTCGGCCATCAGCTCGAGGTTCTCGCAGGCGCCGGCCAGGTCGCCCGTCTCGGAGATCAGCCGCGACTTGAGCGCGATCAGTTGCTCGGCCCGCTGTCCGGCCAGCTCCAGGCCCGGGGCTTCGGCGTCGATGCGGTCGCGAATGGCCACCAGCTGGTTGAGCGACTCGATCGCCGGCTCATTGTTGCTGCCGCGGCACACCAGGTCGTCGGCAATGCCCATCAGCTCCTCGGCACGGTCGCGGGCGTCGGCCACTTGCGGGGCCGAGTCGGCCAGCGACTGGCCCAGATCGGTCCACTGCTGGGCGATTTCGCCGGCGCGGACCAGGCCGCGGCGAGCGAACAACACGGCGTCCTTGAGCGTGACCAGGCCGGCCAGCGCGTCGCTGGCGGCTTGCTGCGATTCGTGCTCGAGGATCAGCCGCTCGGCCAGCTCGTCGAACTGGTCGAGACTCGCGCCGGCACTGAGGGTTTTCGCCTGCTCGCCGACCAGCCGGTCGCGCAGCTCGTCGAGCGCATCGACGGCCGCATGGCTCATCTCGGTGTCTTCCAGCCGGTTGGCCAGCCGCATTTCGAGCCGTTCCATCATGCCCAGCGCCGCGGCGGCCTGTTCGATCCGCGAGGCGCTAGCCACCAGGGCGTCTTCCAGCGTGGCGAAGCGCTCCAGGGCCGCGAGCGCCAGCTCGGTGCGATCGGTCTGCTGGTTGAGCCGCTCCTGCAGCATGGCGATCTCGTTGAGCGAGCGGCTGGCTTCGCCGCTGCGGCTGCCCTGCTCGGTCAACTGCGCCAACAGCGTGTTGGTGGCGTCGGCCGTTTCCGCCGAGCCGGCCAGCTTTTCCACGCTCGACGCCAGCGCCGCCACGCGGCCTTCGAGCACCGCCATTTGCCGCACCGTCGGTTGCAGCACCGCCACGTACACGATGGCCAGGGCCGTGACCGCGCCCAGGATCAACAGCACCCAGCTCGAACCGCTCAACCCGAGAATCCGCCGCGGCTCCTGGTCAGCGGCCCAATACGAATCGCTCGTGGAGTCTAACAAGGTTCTATTCTCCCGAATTGGGGCGGTTTGCTGGCGTCAATCCTTACACAACCCATGCCTTGGCAGAGTATCGGACGAGCTTACGGGCGCGGTCAAAGTTTTCCAAACTCCGCAACCCAACGGAAAAACCCGGCCAAATCGGAGCGACGCACACGGCTTGCCTCACCGACACCAGAAGCGGCCCGGCAGCCCGCGGGCATTGAAATCCGCCTTCCGTCGCGTCGAAAATAGCAAAGCCCCGCGGGCCGGCCGGTCGACGCTCGCGATCGCTCGAAGCGCACGGCAGGCGAACCTCCAGCGGAAAATCGTCCAGCATGGAATCCGACACGGCACCCGCCGCACCGATCACCGCCGCGACTCGCTCGGACAGCGCCGCGCCGGGTGCCGGCCCCGCCACGGCCGCTCACCAGCGTTTGCACTTCGTCGACGCGCTGCGGGCCGCCGTGGCCCAGATGGTCGCCTGGCATCATTTCGCCCTGTATGGGCCGCTTTCGGATTGGGCGATCCCGCACACCGGTTGGCTGCTCGACTGGCTGCGCAATTATCGCTGGGCGGTGCAGGTATTCTTCATCATCAGCGGCTATCTGTTCGAGCGCAGCCTGGCCCCGCGCGTCTGGATCCTGTCGCGCGTCGGCTGGTTCCTCGCGCGGCGCTATTGCCGCTTGGGGCTGCCCTACCTGGCGGCCATTGCCATGGCCATGGCCGCCAGCGCCTACGGCCGCGGCTGGCTGAGCGAGTCGGTCGTCGGCGCGCCGCCAACGTTGGCGCAAGTGGCCGCCCACGTCGTGTTCCTGCAAGACATCCTGGGCTACGAATCGTTGTCGGCCGGGTTATGGTTCGTGTGCATCGAGTTTCAACTGGGCATCGTTTACGTCGCCCTGTTTTTCCTCCGCGACCTGCTGGGGGGCGCCGAGAGCCGATTTGGCGGGCTGCCGCTGGTCGTGGGCTGGGCGCTGGGCTTGGCTTCGATGTTCTATTTCAACGCGGACCCGCGGTTCGACGTCTGGGCGACGTACTTCTTTGTCCATTTTTTCCTGGGCGTGTTGATCTACCGGGCGTTGGCGCCAGCGGGCCACCGCGACGTGGCGCTCTTCTGGCTGTACGTGCTGGCCGAAATGGCGGCGCTGGCCTGCGACTGGCGTTGGCGGCTGGCCACGGCCCTGGCGGCCGGGCTGCTGCTGTTCGCCGCCGGCCGGCTGAACTTGCTGGCTCGCTGGCCGAAGAACCGCGTGGTGGCTTACCTGGGCCGCACGTCGTACAGCCTGTTCCTGGTCCATTTCCCAGTGCTGCTGGTGGTCACCACGGTTTGCCTGCAGTTGGGTGGCACGAGCCAGCGGGCCGCCGTGGCGGCGCTGGCGGCAGCGTACTTCGCGAGCCTGGCCGTGGCCGACGTTTTCTACCGCGGCGTCGAGCGGCCCACGGCCCGGCTGAGCAAGCGCATTAGCTGAGCGGCTCACGCGCCCGCCGAGCCAAAACCGCACATCCCGCCCGCTCGCACGTGAGCGATCATATGGCCCGAGCGCGACTTGTGTGCAAGGGCCGAACTTCGCGCCAGTGCTCGTCGGCGGGCTGGCCGCCCCTTCAATCGCAACGGGCCGCACGTCAACGGTTGCCTGATCTTTTCATGCCAGTCACCCCCATTGGCACGAAATCTGCGGCCCCTTCTTGCTCAGCGGCCGGAGTAGACTTGCCAAGGGAGAGCGACGATGACGATGAAACATTTTTTGCAGCGGCGGCACGTGCAGTTCGAGGTGGTGGAGCATGCGGAGACGTTTGGCGCTCAGCGGCTGGCGCAGGCCCTGCACGTGCCAGGGCGCGAGGTGGCCAAGACCGTGCTGTTGCGGGCCGACCACGATTACCGCTACGTCCTGGCCGTGCTGCCGGCGACGCACCACATCGATTTTGCCGCCTTGCAGACGCTGTTGGGCGGCGCCACGATCGAGCTGGCCACCGAGGTGGAAATCGCCGAGCGGTTTCCCGACTGCGCCTTCGGCGTGCTGCCGCCATTCGGGTCGCACTACGGGGCCCAGACGATCGTCGACAAGTCGTTGACGGCCGACGAGTACATCGCCTTCGAGTGCGACTCGCACACCGAAGCGATTCGCATGAAGTATTCCGACTTCTATAATTTCGAGCGGCCGCTGGTGGCCCAGTTCGCCGAGCCCTGCTGAGTGTTCACTCGAACGGAGCAGCGCTTCGCCGAGCGCGCAGGCAGTCGTAGGGTGGCACTGAACGCCGTTAACCGTGACATTCTCGGGTGGCACTGGCATCTTGCCAGTGCAGTTCATGCCATGATGCCGCCTTGCACTGGCGAGACGCCAGTGCCACCGTTAAACGCGAGGCAAGCAAAGGTTAACGGCGTGCGGTGGCACTGGCATCTTGCCAGTGCAGCGCATACTGTAGTGGTGACGCCACGCACTGGCGAGACGCCAGTGCCACCACAAACGTGAGGCAAAAGCACGGTTGACGCCGTGGCGTGGCACTGGCATCTTGCCAGTGCAGCACGCACGCTGTCGCGGGGCCTTGCACGGGTAAGGGTTTCGCACTGGCAACATGCCAGTGCCACCCGGAATGCAGCGGCCAGGGCCACTGGAATTGCAGCGATCCGCTGGCACTCGTGTTTCCGATTCCAGCGGGTGCTGCTGCAGGGCGAATTCGGTTAGAATCAGGCAACTTCCAGGTGCAGCTCGATGCCCCACTTGCGCTACGACATGGCGACCCGCGACTGGGTCGTGTTCGCGCCCTCGCGCAGCCTGCGGCCCAAGGACGTTGCCCGCCCCGCGCCGGCAGCGCCCAAGCAGCCGCCGGCCCATTGCGCCTTCTGTCCGGGCAACGAGGCCCTGACGCCGCCTGAGATCTACGCCGTGCGGCCGCCGGGCAACCCGTCGGTCAGCAGTTGGCTGGTCCGGGTGTTCGCCAACAAGTTCCCGGCGCTGCGGATCGAGGAGAACCCGGCCCATACGATCAACGACGACGGTTTCGAGCAGATGGGGGGCTGCGGCGCGCACGAAGTGGTCGTCGAATCGCCCGACCACGACCTGTTCCTGGGGCAGCAGCCGGTCGAGCAGGTGTCGCTGCTGTTGGAAACATTGCAGGTTCGCTACCGCGACCTGATGCGCGACAAGCGGTTTCAGACCGTGATCGTCTTCAAGAACCACGGCCTGGGCGCCGGCACGTCGCTCGTGCACCCGCACTGGCAGTTGATCGCCACGCCGATCATTCCGCGGCTATTGCGACTGCAGCACAACGAGGCCGAGGACTACTACGACCGCCACGGCGCCTGTCTGTTCTGCGTGATGCTCGAGCGCGAGATCGAGGCCCAATCGCGCGTGCTGGCGACGAACGACGATTTCGTGGCCTTTCTGCCGTTTGCCTCGCACGTGGCGTTCGAAACCTGGATCATGCCGCGCCGGCCGCAACCCTCGTTCACCTCGGTCGAACAGGGCCACCTGCGGTCGCTGGCCGCGCTGTTGAAATCCGTGCTCTTGAAATTGCACGCGGGGCTCGACAACCCGGACTTCAACCTCACGCTCGACGACGTGTCTCGGGGCGCCGAAGACCGCGAGTACTTCCGCTGGCACATGCGCATCTTGCCGCGGCTCACCACGCCGGCCGGCTTCGAGCTGGGCAGCGGCATGTCGATCAACACCGTGCCGCCCGAAGACGCCACCGCGTTTCTCCGCGACGTGCCGGCGACCGACGGTGCGCCACAGCCGGCGTGAGCCCCTTCTTCTGTAGCCGGGGTCTGCAACCCCGGAGCCCGTATCATTTACCGGCCTCAAAGAGGCCGGCTACAGCGGCCGTAGCGGAACGGTCGCCCGCGCGCCTTACGCCGAGTTGGCCACCGCCAGCGGAAAGACGTGCTCAATGAGCCGCTTGTACAGCTCCTGCGCGTTGAGGCTCACGTAGTCCTTGTCGACCATCGCCCGCAGGTGCTTGGTCGTTTGCCGGCCGAGAGCCGCGTGGAGCAGGCCGAGCAGATGGGGCGGGGCCACCAGCGTCACGTGATCGAACTGGCGGCGGGCCTGGGCGTTTTCCAGAAACTCGGCCAGATGGCGGGCGAATCGTTCGGCTTCGGCCTCTTTCGGCGTGGTGTGCGGCTCCATCGCGGCCCGCGCGCCGTTGCCGCGGCTCTGCTGCATGCGGCCAGGCGGCGAACCAGGGCGTATCTCCCGCGAAAACTCGCGCCCTTGGGGGTGATCGAATTCCTGCAGCAATGTCCACGGATCTTCCCGCAGTTCGGCGGTGAATAGTTTGGCCCGGCTGAGGTCGCTCACTAGGATCCACGCTGTCATGGCCAGAGTCTCCTTTTGCAAACCATCGTCATCACTTCCAAAGTCTACCTTGCTGGGGGCTCGACAGGAAAGGTTAGCCCCAAGCCGGCGGACTGCAAAGCTTGCGCCGCCAAATGGAAACGCCGGGCAATCGCGTTTCCGCGACGCGCACCTGTGTCCCCGCGCCACGCCCAAACGCTCAAATCCGCACAGCCGGCGTACCGCCGCAGTCGGAATCGCGGGGGAAATGCTCGCGGCCCGACACGGTTTCTCCCTCGACGCGCGACGACGTCCTGATGGGCAACGTCGGCGAGCTGGCGGAGGTCGGCGCCCTGCTGGAGCTGGAAACGCCCACCGGTTCGGCGGTGGCGAATCCACGCGGCCGGCGAATCCTCAAGGCCGGCGGCACTCGGCCGTTCACTCCGGCAGCGGCTGGCCCTTGGTTTCGGGGCAGAACCAGATCAGCACCATGCCGACCAGGTAGACCAGGCTGATGATCGAGCACATCCGCGCGTAGTCGTCTTCAAACAGCTTCAACAGCGAGCCGCTCCCCAGCGCGCCGCCGGCGGCCAGGATGCGGCCGAAGTTGAAGGCGAAGCCCTGGCCCGTCGCGCGAATGCGCGTGGGGAACAACTCGGGCAAATACAGCGGTAGCCAGCCGTAAAAGCTGGCCGTCAACCCGCCGACCAGGCCGGCAATGAACAGAAAGTGCATGCCGTACGTCATCGGCCAGCGAAACAGGTAGGCGCACGCGATCAACGACCCCACACAGAGCAGAAAGTACGATTTGCGGCGGCTGAACCATTCGGCGGAATAGGCTGCCGCCAACGTGCCGATGATCGCGCCAATGCCCGTGCAGATTTGCGTGTAGGCCGCGGCCACGTTCTGGCTGTCGGTGCCTTCGGCCATTTGCCGTGCCCAGGAAGGGGTGAACTGGATCGAGCCCCAGGTGCCCGCCAGCGCCAGCCCCGCCAGCGCCGTGCCCAGGATCGTCTTCTTGGCCACGCCGGGCGCGAAGATGTCGCGGACCCGCGCCGGCGGGGCCGTGGCCGCGGCGTGGCGCCAGCGCTCGCTCTCGGGCACGAAGATCCGCACGAAGAACGTCAACAGGGCCGGCGCCGCGCCCAAAAACATCAACAGCCGCCAGCCCGACTGATCGTCGCCCAACAGCTTGGTCACCATGGCTGCCGAGAGGCCCAGGCGCGCAGGGCATCGCCGGTGCCCTCGATGAACTGGCTCATCACGAGCCCGGCGCAGGCGATCAGCAGGAAGCCGACGTTCGCGGCGGCGCCGATCAGGCCGGCCAGCATGGGCCGCGATTTGCTGGGCCAGATTTCCATCACCAGCGCCACGCCCAGCGACCATTCGCCCCCCATGCCCAGCGCCGCCAGCAGCCGCAGTCCGAAGATTTGCGCGGCGATTCGGCGAATCCGCAGGCCCCGGAAAAAATGGCATAGGTGAGCACGCTGTAGATCATGGCCCGCACCCGGCCAATGCGATCGCCGAGCCAGCCGAACAGCAGTCCACCGCCGGCTGCGCCGACCAGGAACGCGGCCGTGATCCAGGCGGTCCAGCGGCCCACCTCGCCGACGGAGTCTTTTCCCAACAGCTCCAACAGCGCAGGCCGGGCCACCAGGGGGAACAGCCCCATCTCCAGCCCGTCGAACATCCAGCCCAGGAAGGCAGCCGTCAGGGCCAGGTACTGCGCGGCGGCTAAGGACGTCGGGGTCGATTCGCGGGGTGTCGCTGGTCATGATGTTGCGGTGAACATGGAGAGTTGTCGTCGGGGCAGGGTGAACACGGTTATGGGTGCGGCAATCAACGGCCTCCGTCAGTGCCGGTCGTGAGTTGGTCCTTGCCGTCGGTGAGCCATTCGAGATTGAACCGCGCGAGCGTCAGCCGGTCGCCGGCGAAATCGCTCGTGCCCGACCGCCCATAGAAACAAAGAATCGTCCCGTCGGGCGTCAGCGCCAGGTCGCTGTAGGCACTCCACGAGGGCTCGATCACGTTGGCCACGGGCCACGATTTTCCCTCGTCGTAGCTCAGGCGAACCGTGAGATTCCGCCGGTCGCGGCTCTTGCCGGGCGCCTCCTTGCCGTCGGCGCGGGCCAGGTTGTTCGGGTTGACGAACAGCAGCCGGTTGCGGCCGCCGTGCTTCTCGGTCGAAAGCCGCAGCAGGCTGGCCATGCAGATCGGCTCGACCAGCGCCTCGTCGAAGTGCGGCGTGGCCCAATGCGTCGCGCCGTCGGGGCTGGTCGTGACCAGGCGGCGCTGGTGCGGCGACTCGTTGCGGACGTTGAGCATCACGCGGCCGTCGGCCAGCTCGACCGCCGTGGTCTCGTTCGGGTTGACCCACTCGTCGGTGCACGGCACGGCAATTTCACCGGCCTGCCAGCTTCGGCCGTGATCGTCGCTGTAGATCGTGGCCGTGACCGACGGCCGATGGGCGTTGCCGCCCGTGCCGCTCGACAGCCACACCGGCACCAGCAGCCGGCCGCTGGTGAGCTGGATGCCGTGGTCGGGTCCGGTGGCCAGAACTTTCCAGGGATAGTCCGCGCGGAACGACTCGAACGTGTCGGTGATTTCCCGCGGCTCGCTCCAGGTCTGACCGTCGTCGCTGCTGCGCGAGGCGAACGCCCGGCCGTATTCCAGGCAGAACAAAAAGCTGACGCCGCCGTCGCGATCGGCGATGAACACCGGGTTGTTGTAGGTTACGTCGCCGGCCTTGACGTTCTTCAACTTCAAGGCCACGGGGTTCTTCGTCTTGGCGCCGGGCACGTCGGCCACCTTGTGCGCGGGCGACCACGTCCGGCCGCCGTCGGTCGAGCGGCGCAGCAGGATATCGATCGCCGCCCAATCGCCGCGCCTGCGCCGAGCCTCGGCCCAGGCCAGCACCGTGCCGCGGGCGGTCACCGTCACGCCGGGAATGTGATACTGCACGTAGCCGCCGTCCCCGGAGCGAAACAAGTCGATCTTTTCGATCGAGGGCTCGCCGGCCGCTGCCCGCCCTCCGCCCAGCAACAGCAGTGTGATCGCGACGACTACCAGCGAGCCGCTCGCGCCGAGCGTGTACGTGCATTTGTCAACGTGTTGGTGCTTCAATCGGGTGGCCACGACTTCCGCCTGTTGAAATAACTGAGCCCGTCCGAGCATCAACTCGCCGCGGCTCCGCCTGTGGGCTGCGCATCAAACAAATCCGAAACCAGCACCGCCGGCGGTGGCGAGGTCATCAGGCTGACGACGACGCCCGTCACGCCCGAGGCCGCCAGGCCCCAGACGATCGGATCGAGTCCCATTAGCTGGAATGGGTCGAAGGCCCCCTTGCCCTCAAGCGCCGGCCCGCAGATGAACAGCGCCAACACGGTGGCGGCGCCGGCGGCCATGGCGCTCATCACGCCCGGTGCCGACGCGCGGCGCCAGAAGGCCAACATCAGCGCCGGAGCGACCAGCGTCGAAGCGGTGCTCGTGGTGCTGAAGACGACCTGCTTTTGCAGGAAGTCGACCGGATAGATATTGGCCACCACGCCCAGCACGCCCAAAGCGATCATCACGACGTGCGACACGCGGCGAATCTCGGCCTCGCCGGCATGCGGCCGCAGGAATCGCTGGTAAATGTCGCGCACCACGCCCGAGGCGAGCACGACCAGGAACGTGCTGACCGTGGCCATCACGGCGCCGAAGGGGGCCGCCAGGATCAAGCCGCTCACCAGCGAGCCGCCCGTCCAATCCTGCGACGCCCAGATGGCCAGCCGCGGAATGATTTCGTCTTCCGGCGTCACGTTCGGCAGCAGCGCCCGCCCACAGACGCAGATCACGACCAGCGGCAGGTAGATCAGCAGGTTGTAAAAGCTCAACAGCACGATCGAGCGCCTGCATCGTGCGGGTATCCTTGGTCGCCATCACGCGGACCATGCTGGCCGGCGAGCCGATGCCGCCGATGGCCCACACGAAAAAGAACGACAGCGCCGCCCCGATCGGCAGGAACGAGGGCTTGCCAGCCTTGGCCAGCCCGGGGCCGAAGGCAAACTCCGGCCCGGTCGCTTGAACCGCGTCGAGCGTGGGCTGCGCGAAGCCGGCGCGGCTGGCCACCGGCACGATCAGGCAGAACAGCAGCACGACGCCGATCACCATCAGCACGCTCTGGAACAAGTCGGTCCACACCGAGGCCAGAAAGCCGCCGATCAGCGTGTAGCCGACCACGGTCAATGAAAAGATCGCCAGCCCCAGCAAGTAGGCCCGGTCCCAATCGCCGGGCGCGTCTTCGCTCAAGGCCAGCACGCCGCTCCCCGGCCAGGCCAGCTTCATGACGATGGCCCCGGCCTTGAACTGCGGGATCATCAGGAACGTCATGAACACCAGGATCGCCAGCGAAGCCGCCATGCCCACGCGCTGGTCGCCAAATCGGGCATCGAACAAGTCGGGCACGGTGATCGCCCCGGTGCGCCGCGAAATGTGCGCGAACCGCTTTCCCAAGACGGCGAAACCGGTGATCGGCACGACCATGTAGCTGGCGATCCACAGGGCCACGATCCAGCCGTGCGTGTAGACCAGCGAGGGGAAGCCCATGAAGGTGCCGCCGCTTTGCACGGTGGCCGTCAGCGCCAGGGCCCAGGCCCCCAGGCCGCGGTTGCCCAGGAAGTAGCCCTTCATGAAGCCGCCGCGCTCGACGACCTTCTGGGCCTGCGTCCCCAGCCAGACCGACACGGCCATCACGACCAGCAGCATCACGAAGGTGCCGTAGCCGGCCGAGGGCATCGCATCACCCATGATGCACCTCGCCGTCGGGTCCCACTACCGGGGGCTCGCTGGCGTCGGCCTCCTCGCCCAGCGACTCGCCGCCCATGATCCGAAAAGCGAAGATCGTCGACAGCACGATGCACGCGAGCCACGGCACGACGATGCCCCAGAATACCCAATCGGGGAACCACAGCACGAAGGTCAGGCTGTCGATCGAGCGATCGTAAGCGTTGAAGTAGCAATAGGTGAGCGTGTAGACCATCGCGGCCACCCACATGCCCAGGGCCAGGGCGGCTTCGCGGTGCGCGGCTCGAACGGAGGTATCTTCCACGGGTGAACTCACGGCGGGTACTCCACAGGCGGGCAAAACGTGCGGCGAGAACCCGCAAGATAACCTGCCGCCGCGCGAGATTCCAGGAGCTAAATGCGCGCCGCAGCAATCCCTGCACGGCGACGACACGTCAATCTACCGACGTGCGCGGCCGCTGCCGACTCGACGTATCGCGTCGCGAGGTGACTACTCGCCTACGACCGCTTCGCTCGGCTGGGCCGCCCGGGCAGCGATGCGGCGGGCTCGCCAGCCGTGCGCCACGCCGGCGACCATCGGCAACACGCTCACCAGCACGATGCCGACCACGACCATCTCGAAGTGCTCGCGAATCCAGGAAATCTGCCCCAGCCAGTAGCCGGCCAACAGCATCGACGTGATCCAGCCGATGCCGCCGATGATGTTGTAGACCACGAACCGCGCGTAGCCCATCCGCGCCACGCCCGCCACGAAGGGCGTGAACGTCCGCACCAGCGGCACGAAGCGGGCCAGGATGATCGCCTTGACGCCGTGGTGGTCGTAAAACGCCTTGGCCGCCATCAGGTGGCTGTGCTTGACGAAACGCAGCCGCCCGCGCTCGAAGACGTACTCGCCCATCTGGCGGCCGAGAAAATAGTTCGCCGCATCGCCAAGCACTCCTGCCACGCTCAACAGCACAATCAGCCCGCCGACGTGGAACACGTCCTGGCTGCAGAGCAGCCCCGCCGCGAACAACAGCGAGTCGCCCGGCAGAAAGAAACCGACGAGCAGTCCCGTCTCGCTGAAGATGATCGCAAACAGAATCAAGTAGCTGACCCACCACGGCCCGGCCAGGTTGACCAGCGCCCGCAAGTTGTCGGGCTGGGCCAGCCCCATCAGGTATTCGATCCACTCGATGATGAAGCTCATCCGATAAGGACTCGCGGTGGTGTGGGGGCGGCACAAACGAACTCGACGCGCAAGCGAGGGCTCTTCAAGCGTTCCCTCGCTTGCGCGTCGGGTTCGTGTTGGAGGCGACTCGCTGGCCCGTCGGGCTGGTGTGAAAAAGCGTGCGCGTGGGTTCTGGCCGCCAGTAAGTCTACCCCCCGGCTTCCCGTGGTGGAACGGCAGCCGCGGGCCGAGTCCCGCCGGCCGCCTTTGGGATCTATAAGCTCGCGGAGGCGGAGCGTCTTTTTCGGGCGCAGCGTGGCGTCATGCCGCGGCGCCTCGGACGTCAATTCGTGCGCCAGAAGTGCCACCACGGCTGCGAAGGCGGCTTTTTGGCCCGGGCGGCCGACTTCGTCGCGGCCGGCTTGACCGGGGCAGCCTGGAAGGAAACCCGCCGGCCGCGCGTGTCAATCATGCCGCAGGTGTTCGCGCCGGCCAGTTGCGCCGAGACGAGCTTCGCGCCTTGCAGATTGGCCTCCTGCAGGTTGGCCCCGCGCAGGTCCGCGCCCGACAGATCGGCGGCGCGAAGTCGGCCCGCATCAACTTGGCCTGGTGCAGATCGGCCCGCAAGTCGGCCATGCTCAAATCGGCACCGCTCAAATCGGCGTTGCGCAAGATCGCCTGCTGCAGGTGGGCATAGCGCAAGATCGCGCCGTGCAGCTGCGCTTCTTCCAATTCGGCGTGCTCGAGCCGCGCATCCGTCAGATCGGCGCCCGTCAGGTCGGCATGGACCAGGTTGGCGCCGTCGAGATACGCGCCGTTGAGCCGCGCCGGCCAGGTTGGCCCCGGTCAGATCGGCGTCGCGCAGATCGGAGTTCACCAGGTCGGCGCCGCCCAGATTCGCGCCGGCCAGGTCGGCGCCGCGCAGGCGGCTGCCGGGCATCTTCCTGCCTTCCAGCGTGTCGTCGTCGATTTGCACCAATACGGCGTGCGTCTTCCTGTGCTTGATCTCCAGCATCGCTCCACCTCGCTCGGACGGCTTTGGGGGGTCGAGGCGCTGCTAGCGGTGCGCGTCGCTCGCGGCATGTTCGCGAGCCGGCGCGAGACGACCAAACGATCCGCTAGCCGTGCGGGAACTACGGTCCTGCCCCAGCGCGAGCCATTTGACGCTGGCTCACGTGAGACGAGCCTCGAACCTGTCCGATCCGGTTCCATTCCGGCCGTGCGAGCGCCGGAGTTGTCGGCTTGAATCGAGCGCGAAAAGAAAATGCCGACGCGGCCACTATCCATTGACTTGATCAATGCTCATTATAGCGCAGGGAGGCGATGGCCGCTCGAAAAATATTTTTCTAGCGGCCTAAGTGCTTTGTACACTATCGAATCGGCAGCCTCGATCGAAGCCGATCATCCCCGGCCGGCGGCCAACCGCGGTGGACCGACCGCCGCCCCGGAGCGTACGCTTTCCCCACCGCCGATCGCGGCGACAATGGAAACGCGGGCGCCAGGCCAACCGCCGGCCCGGCCACCGCCAATATCGGAGGCGCTCAGGGGGCCATGGACTTTCGCGTCAACACCGACGTTTTTCGCGGGCCGCTCGACCTGCTGCTCTACCTGGTGCGCAAGCACGAGGTCGAGATCGCCGACTTGCCGATCGCGCCGATCGCCGAGCAGTTTCTCGAATACCTGGCGGTGCTCAAGGCGATCGACGTCAACGCGGCCGGCGATTTTCTGGAGATGGCCAGCACGCTGGTCGAGATCAAGTCGCGCGTCGTGCTGCCCCGCGGCGGCGAAGTCGAGGAGGAGCTCGACGACCCGCGCCAGGAGCTGGTCCGCCAGTTGCTCGAGTACAAGAAGTTCAAGGATGCGGCCAGCATGCTCGACGAGCGCGGCCGCGCCTGGCAGCAGCGCTTTCCGCGGATGTCCAGCGACGCGGCGCGGCCCGAGCGCGACCTGAGCCAGGAGGAAGTCCGCGAAGTCGAGATTTGGGACCTGGTCAGCGCCTTCGGCCGCATCATCCGCGACGTCGAGAGCCCCTACGCGTCGAGCATCGTCTACGACGAGACGCCGATCCACGTCTACATGTCGCGGATCAAGTCGCGCCTGACGGCCGGCAGCCGGCTGGCGTTTCGCGAGCTGTTCCAGCCCGGCATGTCGAAAATCGCCCTGGTCGGCGTATTCTTGGCCATCCTGGAGCTGGTCCGCCACGACCACGCCCGCACCGAGCAAATGCCCTGTTCGGCGAGCTATGGATCATCCCCGGCCCGAAGCGCGAAGACCTCGACGTCACGAAAGTCGCCAACTACGAGCACGGCAGCGGGTAGGGAAATGGGGATCGCTGATTCCTGGCAGGAATGCTAATCCGTGATGTCCGCATTTTCTGAATGAGGGAACGGACGGCTATTTTGATGAGCCGAGAGGCCCATGCTGTCTCGACAACAGCACGAGTATTGCCATGACAGCGGGAAATTGGCCGTGCTGAGACGCTAGTCATGCTCAGAATTATTTTGACGTTGCTCATGGCCTTTTTCCTCGTGCTGTTCCTTATGAGCGTGATTGCGGTTGCCGTAGGGGCAATCATGGCGACTGTCCATCGGAAGGAGGACGTAAGCTTATTGCGGGCATGCCTGGGCCGAAATATCCTCTTTCACCCGGACCTATATCGTGCCGAGGCGACTGACTGGAGGTGGCTCTATATCCGGGGCTTCGTCGGCATGTTCGTATTTTTTGCAATCGCGGCCCTTATCGGGTTCATGCGTTAACCACCGATCTGCCGATAGCCAAAAACTCTTCAAACTGCATCACTACCGGAGGCTGCCAAAGGTTCACACTCTGCCGCCGAATAGAGCTATAATGACCCTCTGGCGGGATGGGAGGCGATGCGATGGGCCTCGGATTGCGAAATCTGTTGCTGCTGGCGGTCGTGGCGGGCTTTTTGCTCGTCTTCAAGGCCACCGTCTTTCCTTCGCCCAGGCAACTCGAGACCAGCCCGCCGGCCGACGCCGCTGCGCTCGACGCCGCGGCCGCGCGGGTCGATGCGGCCTTCGACGCCTGGTGGCGCGAGCGACGTGCGGCCGGCCCAGCCCGCGACAGACCTGATCGTCGCCCGGCGGATTTCGTTGGCGTTGACCGGCACGATCCCCTCGCTCGAAGAAATCCGCCGCTTCGAAAGCTGGCCCCAGAGCGAACGCCTCAACCGCTGGCTGGCCGAGCGGCTGGCCGAGCGCCGCTACGCCGACTACGTCGCCGAGCGGCTGGCCCGGGCCTATGTGGGCGTCGACGATGGTCCCTTCCTGTTGTTTCGCCGCCGCCGCTTCGTCAGTTGGCTGTCCGAGCAACTGGCGGCCCGCGAGCCGTACGACCGCCTCGTGCAACACCTGATCGCCGACTCCGGCTTATGGACCGACACGCCGGCCACGAACTTCGTCACCGTCACGATCGATCCCGACCAGGACCGCGGCCCCGATCCCAACCGGCTGGCCGCCCGGGTCTCGCGGGCCTTTCTCGGCGTGCGAATCGATTGCGCCGAGTGCCATGACCACCCGTTCGACAAGTGGACGCAAAACGATTTTCGCGGGCTGGCCGCTTTCTTCGGACAAACGCGCAACAGCCTGCGCGGCATCCGCGACGTCGCCGGGAAGTACGAAGTCGAAGATCGCCAGACCGGTGAAATGCTCGACGTCGACTGCCGCGTGCCGTTCGCCGCCGAGCTGTTGGACGAAGACGGAACAAGCGATCGCCAGCGGTTGGCCCGCTGGGTGACGCATCGCGAGAACCGCGCTTTTGCCCGCGAGGCGGCCAACCGCGCGTGGGCGCTGCTGTTCGGCCGTCCGCTGGTCGGGCCGATCGACAGCCTGCCGGCCGAGTCGCTGCCCGCGGCGCTCGACGTGCTGGCCGACGATTTCGTGGCTCACGATTTCGATTTCGCCCGGCTGATCGAGGTGATCGCCCGCACGCGGGCATTCCGCCTCGACAGCAAGCTGGACGACGCGCCCGCCGAAACGACCGCAAGCACCGAGAGCGCCAGCGAGGAGAAGCCCAACAACGAGCTGGCGCGCCACGAGGCCTGCTGGGCCGTGTTTCCGCTGACCCGCTTGCGCAGCGAACAGGTCGTCGGCGCCATGCTGCAATCGGCCTCGCTGGCCACGATCGACTCGGGCTCGCACATCCTGGTGCGGATCGCCCGGACCATCGGCCAGAGCGAGTTCATCAAGCGCTACGGCGACGGCGGGGCCGAAGAGTTCGACGATCGCGGCGGCGGCACGATTCCGCAGCGGCTGCTGATGATGAACGGCAAAGTCGTCGACGAGCGGACCCGCGACGGCCTGTTGACCAACGCCGCCACGCAGATCGGCGCCTTCGCGCCCGACGACGCCGCGGCAGTCGAGACCGCGATGCTGGCCGTGCTCACCCGGCGGCCGAGCGAGGCCGAGCGGCGCCACTTCGAAGCCCGCCTGGCCGGAACAAGCTCCAAGGAGCGCAGCGCCCGCATGAGCGACCTTTACTGGACCTTGCTCAACAGCACGGAGTTTTCATGGAATCATTAGAGAAAGGCCTCGGGCTCGAGGCTGCGGGCTTCAGAGAGCATGGCGCCGTGGCAATGGGCCAGCCGGCTGCGGCGCATGCGGCCCTGCACCGCCGCGCCGTGCTGAAGCTTGGCGCCTTGGGCGGGGCCGCTTGGCTGACCTCGCTGGCGCACGTGCTGGCGCGCGAGGCGGAACCCTCGCCGCGCGGCGGATCGGGCGGGCCGGCCCAATCGCTGATCGTGCTGTGGATGGCCGGCGGGCCCAGCCAGCTCGAGACGTTCGATCCCCAGCCCGGCGCCGCCATCTCCGGCGACACGCAAGCCATCGCCACGGCCGTCGACGGCATTCAACTGGCCGAAGGCCTGCGAGCGCGTGGCCGCCGAGATGGAATCGATCGCCCTGGTGCGCTCGTTGGTCAGCAAGGAAGGCGACCATCAGCGGGGCACGTACATGGTCAAGACCGGCTACCGGCCCGACCCGACCGCCGTGCACCCGTCGATCGGCGCGATCTGCTGCCACGAGCTGCCCGCGACGGGCACCGACATCCCGCGGCACATTTCGATTCTCAGCGGCCAATGGCCCGCGCGGGGCGGCTTTTTGGGCGACGCCTACGACGCCTTCAAGGCGGGCGACCCGGCCGAAAAAGTCTCCGACGTGACGGCCCGCGTTTCGGCCGAGCGCTTCCAGCAGCGGCTCGCCGACCTGGACGTGCTCGAACGCGGCTTCGCGGCCGGCCGCCGCGCGGCCGTCGACGCCACGCTGCACGCCGAGCACATCCGCGCCGCGCGGCAAATGATGACCAGCGAGCAACTGCGGGCCTTCGACGTGATGCAAGAACCCGCGGCAGTGCGGGCCGCCTACGGCGACACGCCGTTCGGCCGCGGCTGCCTGGCGGCGCGGCGGCTGACGGAGGTCGGCGTGCGTTGCATCGAGGTGACGCTCGACGGCTGGGACAGCCACGCCAACAATCACGAAATCCAGAGCCGGCAGAAATCGATTCTCGATCCGGCCTTCGCGGCCTTGATCGGCGACTTGAAAACCCAAGGCCTGTGGGAGCGGACGATCGTGCTGTGCGCAGGCGAATTCGGCCGCACGCCGTCGATCAATCGGCTGGGCGGCCGCGATCACTGGCCGCACGGCTTCAGCGTGGCCCTGGCCGGCGGGCCGATCCGCGGCGGGCAGGCGATCGGCCGCACCGATCCGGCCGGCGGCCGCGAAGTCGAAGGCCCCCAGCAGATCGGCGACGTGCATGCCACGATTCTTGCGGCGCTGGGCATCGATCCGACGAAAGAGAATATTTCACCGGCCGGCCGACCCTTGAAACTGGCCGACGGCCAGCCGATTGGACAACTGTTGGCCTGAGCATTGCATACCTGTGGCCGGGGTCTGTGACCCCGGGAACCCACGCATCTCCGGCCTCGCAGAGGCCGGCTACAGATAACGGCGATCTCCGGCCTCGCAGAGGCCGGCTACAGTCACGTCCGGCATCGCAAATGCCGGCTATGGCATCGTGCGCGAAGGAGCGTGTCATGCGGTCCTTCAGTTTGAAATGGGCGCTGGCGGCGATCGCGTTTTTCGCGGCAATCTGCGCCACCGCCATCTACTGGCCGGTAACCGAGCGCGAGGTCTATCCCGCCAGCGTCGCTGCGGCCCAAGCCGAACATAATCCGCGTGTCACCGTGTATCGGCTTTCGTCCAGCCTGACGGGCCTCGTCGTCCGACGCCCGCCGACCGGCGCCGAGCTGACGATGCGGATTGCCCTGGCCTACAGCGGGCTGGTCGTCTGCCTGGGCGTCTATGCGATCACGCTGTACCGCGCTCGTCGGCGCCAGATTCGCGCCGGCGACGGCCTGCTGCACATCCGGCCGGGCGATCCGCTGGGACAGGGTTTGCCGTGCGCGCCGTATCAATCGACGAGGTCGCGCAGGCGGAAGTGGAATTTGCCGAGCTTGCCGCCGTAGTTGCCGGCCGTGATGGCCACCACGCCCTCGCCGGCGGCGGCGCGAATGCCTTCGCGCATGGCGGCGGCGATGCTCGCTTCGTCGACGCCGTCGATGACGATTTCGTAGGCCGCGTTGGCGCCGTCGGCCAGCTGGGTGTCAACCCGGCCGCGCAGCGTTGGGACAATAGGCCTCGGCAGTCGAGGCCTTCAGCTTCTTGTAGCGCGAGCCGACCTTGCTGCCGCTGCGGGCCACGCCGCCGGGAAACGGCGTGATCACGCCGGCCAGCGGCTCGATGGCGGCGATCGCGCGGCGGGCCGCAGCCAGGGCCGCCAACTGCGTCTGGCCTTGCGACGATGAAATTGCCGCCGCCGATGCCCTTGCTCGACGTGCACCATGCTCTCGACGACGAACTCGCCGTCCATCACCGGCACGCGCCAATAGCGCCGGCCGCCGACCCGCTTGCTCTTTTGGAAACCGTCGCCGAAATAGCGGATCGTCTTGCCCAGCGGGATGCGGACTTCGCCCGCGGCCAGCCCGTCGAACACGGCCGTGGTGGGGCAGGTCATCAGGCACTGGCCGGCGCGGTTGGGCACGACCGCAGCCAGGCCCTCGCTCGAAAAGCCGAACACCAGCACCGCGGCGCCCGGCCGGCCGTCGGGCGTTTCGTCTTCGGCCAGCGGCCGCTCCAATCCGGTTTCGCTATCGCAAGAGATGATCGACGAGCTGTAGCCAGTGAACTCGGCCAGGGCCGCGGCCAGCCAGTGGTGATCGTGGGCCGTGACCACCAGGCGGACGTAGCGCATGCGAAACGCTTCGGCGAAGGTGTCCTCGATCCGCGTGCCGGCAATTTGCACTTTGAGCGATCCTTGGGGGGCGACCGAAGGCGCCGCCGTATCGGCCCGCTTCATGCCGAGTGGCCGGCTGCAGCTTTTCGACAGCGCGAACTCGGCGAGCTAGCTGAGCCAGCCGTGCGTGGGGGGGACACCGACACCTGCGGCCAGATTCCCAGATTCCCGGCCAGCCCCCAGTTTACTTGCAATGGCCCGCGCCGTTGATGATACTCGATTGTCACTCGCCCGGGCAGCACGGCTGCCAGCGCGGGTGGGTTTCGACAAAATCTCACGCGGGGAGTGTGCTATGGCGAGCGGCAACTGGACGGACTTCGTCGGTACGATCTCGAGCTTCATCGCGGCCCCGGGCGTTGCGCATTCGTTGGCCGCCCTGGCCGTGACCGCCCTGGCCTGCGCCGCCGCCGTGTGGACCGCCGCCACGATTCGCAAGCGCACCCAAAAGGTCGAAGTCCGCAAGACCCCGGCCGACCGCCGCTAGCCTCCCCGGCCAGCCGCCGCCGCGCACAGCCCAAGCGCTCGCGCGAAACGTGCGCAGGCAAACGTGCGCGGACAACCACGTGCCCGCCGCAACGTCATCCGCGCACTTGCGGTCTAGCACGCCCTACCGCAGTGCTCCGTCGCCGCCCGCGACCGCTTTACTTCTTCGCCGGCGCCGGGCCAACCTTCTTGCCCTCTTTGGCCATCAGCTCCTCGAAACGGGCGCGGGCCTTCTTCCAGGTCTTGGTGGCCATCGGCACGCCGCACTCGCCCTTGCCCTTGCAACTGTTCTCGCCGGGCTTGGCGCACGCAGCCTCCCTGGCCGCGACAGTCGTTGGCGGCGTGGCAAGTGTGGGCCGCGGCCGTGGCGCACGTGCCCTGGCCCGCGCAGGCGTTGTCCTTGCTGGCGCCCAGCCCCTTGCACATGTTGATGCCGCGGCAGACGTGGGGCTCGCCGAGCATGGCGTTCTTGTTCTTGTCTTTTTGCGGCGCCTTGTCGGCGGCACTGGCCGAGCTGCCGGCCGCGGCGCCCGCCATCAATCCACCCACCGCTGCGGCGGTCAAACGTTGAAAGTCACGGCGATTGAGCTGCGAGTGATCCATAGTTCAACTCCAAGGTTCCAAAGGAAGAACGGGACGCGTGAGGGGGGCCCGACGGCGCCAAAGCGACCCGCCGGCTAGAAATCATACTGCGAGATGTTCTCGCGGTCGAATACCTTCGGCGGCCCCAACAGGACTTCGCCCGGCGAGACGCGAATCTTGTCCAGCCGCCCGAATCGCTCCACCCCCTCTGCTAGCGGGCCATCGTGCAGCCGCCGGGCCACGTGCACCGTCAGATAGCCCAAGTCGACCGGGCTCCACAGCACGAACTGCTCGACCGTGCCGTCCTCGACGTACTGCCGCATCGTGTTGGGCAGGCTCAGGCCGGTCACCACGATCTGTCCACGCTTGCCGGCGTCGCGCACCGCCTTGGCCGCGCCGGGCAGCGACACCGAGGTGATGCCCCAGATGCCCTTCAGATCGGGATGGGCGTTGATCACGTCGCGCGCCAGCCGCCAGGCCTTGGCCTGGTCCTCGTCGCTGACCAGCGTTTCGAGCACTTCGAGCCGCGGATACTTCTCTTCGATCCGCCGGCACATGGCCTGCATCCAGGCGTTCTGGTTGGGCGAAGTGGCCGAGCCGGTGATGATCACCACCTTGCCTTCGCCGCCGAGCTTCTCGCCCATCAGGTCGACCAGGGTCGAGCCGATGGCCTCGACCGGCGCCTGGTTGACGAACGTTTCGCGCTGGGAGGATTCGGGATTCGCGTCAGCATCCCAGGTGAGCACCGTGATGCCGGCATTGCGGGCCCGGCGCAGAGCCGGCGCGATCAACTCCGGGTCGTTGGGCGCCACGGCGATCATGTCGTAACCCTGGGCGATCCAGCGGTCGACCATCTTGACTTGTTCCTCGACGCTGTCGACCGCCGGCCCGTCGTAGTCGAGGTCGACGCCCAGCTCGGCGGCCGCTTCGAGGGCGCCCTGTTTCGACGCGTTGAAGTAGCTGATGCCCAGCAGTTTCGGCATCAAGCCCATCTTCGGCGCGCCGCTGGGCGCGTCGCCGCTCGAGCGCGAACAGCCAGCCGTCGCGCACGACAGCACGACAACGAGCAGCGCGGCAGTGGATGACACGAGACGACCCAACGGGATCCGCCAATCTGTAGCTGGGGTCTGCGACCCCGGAGATTCTAGCGAAAAGACACCGCCCTCACAGAGGCCGGCACCAACTTTGCCACACCGCGCACCGGCCTCACAGAGGCCGGCTACAACGCCGCGCGCTGGCCTCAGCGAAGCCGGCTGCAGTTTAGCCGAGCATTTCGAGCCGGCCGCTGCTGTCGCCCAGCGATTCGACCGACGACTCCATGCGGTCGAGCATCGAGAGATAGAGATTGTTGAGCGGCGTCTCTTTCTCGAGCTTGACGTGGCGGCCGCTGGCGATCGTGCCGCCGCCGCGCCCGGCCAGCAGGATCGGCAGGTTGTCGTGGTTGTGGGCGTTGCCGTCGCCGATGCCCGAGCCGTAGAGGACCATGGCATTGTCCAACAGCGAGCGCTCGCCCTCGCCGATGCCTTGCAGCTTTTCCAGGAAGCGGCCGAGCTGGGTGGCGTGAAAGCGATTGATCTCGCGGATCTTTTTCTGCTTTTCCTCGTTGCCGCCGTGGTGCGACAGGTCGTGGTGGCCGTCGGGCACGTCGATGAACGGATAGGCCCGGTTGCTCCCCTCGTTGGCCACGACGAACGTGACCACGCGCGTCAGGTCGCCCTGGAAAGCCAATGCCACCAGGTCATACATCAAGCGGATGTGCTCGGGATAGTCGCCGGGAATGCCGGCGGGAATCGGGTAGTCGGGCAGGGGGGCAGCCGTTTCGCGGCCGGCCATGGCGATCCGCTTTTCCAATTCGCGGACGCCGCCCAGGTATTCGTCGAGCTTCCGCTGGTCCTTGCCGCCCAGGCGGCCCCGCAGATCGTTGGCGTCTTCGAGCACGAAGTCGAGCACGCTTTTGCGGTACTTCTCGCGCTTGGTGCGCTGCATCGGCGGCGCTGCCGATGCTGAACAGCCGCTCGAACACGAGCTTGGGGTCGATTTCCTTGGCCTGCGGCGTGGTGTCGGTGCGCCAGGACTGATGTTGGTCGAATACGAGCAGCTATAGCCGCTGTCGCAGTTGCCGGCCTGAGCCCCGCGGTCGCAGCCGATTTCCAGCGAGGGGAACTTGGTCCGCTGGCCAACCTTGCGGGCCGCCACCTGGTCGACCGACACGCCCACGCGGATGTCGGCCCCGTGCGTCTTCTTGGCCTGCTGGCCGGTGAGAAAACTGGACAAGGCGCGGGCGTGGTCACCGGGACCGTCGCCGTGCGGCCGGCCGTGATCTTGGGCCAGCCCGCTGAACACGAGGGTCTGCTGCTTGACGGCTTTCAGCGGTTCGAGGATGTAGGGCAGCTCGAACTCGGCGCCGACTTCGCTGGGCGTCCAGTCGGGCATGTGCTGGCCGTTGGGCACGTAGACGAAGGCCATCCGCACCGGCGCGGCCGCTTCGCCGTCGGCCGCAAAGCTCAGCGAGGGCACCATCGCGTCCAGCAGCGGCAGGGCCACCGCCGTGCCCAGTCCCCGCAACGCCGTACGCCGCGAAATCTGCCAGTTGGCCATCATTCACTCCCTTTGCCTTTGCCGCTTTTGAAAGGCGTCGCTGGCCACGATCGCGAGCACCAGGCTGGAAAACCGGTAGTCGTTTCCCTTGGCCGCTGTCACGATATCTCCCAGCGTACACTGGTCACTATACTCCACACCCCGGCCCAGGCCATACGTGAGCAACTTTTCGGCCAGACAGTGCAAAAAATCGTCCTGCCGGGCCTTGAGAATCGTCTTCAGCTCGCCCGGTCCGGCAAACGTGCTGCCGTCGGGCAACGTGCCCGAGGGGTCGATCTTGAACTTGCCGTCTTCGCTGCGCCAGGCCCCGATGCCGTCGTAGTTTTCCAGTCCGAAGCCGAGCGGGTCCATGCGGTTGTGGCACACGGCGCACTCGGCCTTGGCGCGGTGCTGCTCCATCCGCTCGCGCAGCGAGGCGCCGGCCGTGGCGGCGGGCTCTTCGGCCAGCGGCGGCACGGCGGCCGGTGGCGGCGGGGGCGGCGTGCCCAACAGGTTTTCCAGCACCCACTTGCCGCGCTTCACCGGCGAGGTGCGGGTCGGATTCGAAGTGACCGTCAGCACGCTGGCCTGCAACAACACGCCGCCGCGCGTGGCCGGGTCGATCGCCACCCGGCGAAACTCGTCCCCCTTCACGTCGGCAATGCCGTAGTGCCGGGCCAGCCGTTCGTTGACGAACGTGTAGTCCGCGTCGACCAGCTCCAGCACGCTGCGGTCTTCGGCCACCAGGTTGGCGAAGAACAGCTCGGTCTCCCGCTGCATCGCGGCTCGCAGCGGCTCGTCAAACGCCGGATAGGTTTGCTTGTCGGGCGAGGCGATCTTCAGGTTGCGCAGTTGCAACCATTGGCCGGCAAAGTTCTCGACCAGGGCCTGCGCTTGGGGTCGTGCAACATGCGGCGCACCTGCTCTTCGAGCGTGTGCCCCTGCCGCAGCGTGCCCAGCCGGGCATGCGTGAACAGCTCGTCGTCGGGCATCGTGCTCCACAGGAAGTACGACAGCCGCGTGGCCAGCTCCCAGTCGTTCAGCGTGCGGATCGTTTCGGCGTTGTTCGGCTCGGGATCGAGCTCGACGCGAAACAGAAAATGGGGCGAGGCCAGCACGGCCTCCAGGCCCAGGCCGATCGCCGCGCCGAAGTTCTCCCCCTCGGCGTCCGCCATCGACACCAGCTTCAACACCCGGTCGACTTCCGCCGCGCGCGCCGGCCGGCGAAAGGCGCGGGTCATGAAACCCACGAACACCTCGCGGGCCAACAGTAGCTTGTTTTCGGGGGTGTGCTCGCGGGGAATGATTTGCTTGTAGGACGGCGGGTAGGGGCCCATCGCCTCGAGCTCGCCGACGACCAGGTTGCGATCGTTCGGCGCGGGCTTGTCGGGGGCGTAATAGTCGTTGAGAAACACGAGCGAAAAGGTGTGGCCGCCCCCCTTGATGTTGGCCCAGGCTTCGTACAGCTCGGGCTTGCCTTCGACGGCTTTGACTTCCAGCTCGGCGATCGTGTCGTTGTCGACGTACAGGCCCATCTTCACCGGCTCGTCGCCTGCCTGTTCGCCGTAAGCGCGGACGCGAAAGATGTAATGTCCCTCGCCGAACGAGCGGAACTTCGTACGGACTTCCACGCGGCTGGAGAGCATCCGCAGTCCGGAGCCCATCAATTGCCCGCCTTCGATCTCGCCAGTGACCAGGTTCACTTGCTCGGTGCCCAAAGCCCGCGCGACGATCTTTTGCGCCGCGGCCAGGTATTTTTCCAGGAGCAACGGGGGCAGCGACAGCACGTCGCCGATATTGTCGAACCCGTAGCCCACGTCGTCGGAGGGAAAATCGTCGCCCGGGTGGAAGTCGATACCCACCAGGTCGCGGATCGTGTTGTTGTATTCGTTGGTGTTCAGCCGGCGAATCGTCACACGGCCCGGATCGCGTCGTCCGTCGCAGGCCGACTTGGCCACCGTCGCGGTCAGCCACCGGACGAGCTGCTTCCGCTGGTCGGCGCTCGGCTGCGGCTGTTCCTCGGGCGGCATTTCGCCGGCCTGCAGCTTCTGGGCCACCTTCTCCCAGGTTTCGCGATCCGCGGCGATCGTGGCCCGCTCGATCAAGGGCACGAGCGCCAGCTCGCCCTTGGGCTCGTCGCCGCTATGGCATTCGCGGCAATACTTGACCAGCAGGGGCTCGACGTCGGCCCGAAATTGGGCTGTTTCCGCGGCCTGATCCGAGGCCGTGTCGTCGGGGCCATCGGCCGCCAGCAGGGCCGCCGCGCAGGCGATGCACGCCAGCAGCCACAGACAACGACCGAGGAAAAAACGCGCCATGTGCCGTATGCCAGGTGGGAATTTTCAGGCAGGGAGCGGCCCTTGGACCGCAGCTTCCATCATATCAACATTTCTCGATGGAACCAAGGCCCGCGTCCCTGCGTCTGACGACACGTTTTTTGGCCTTCACCCGGCCTCTTCACGCGGCTATGGTTTCGCCCAAACCGGTCCTGATGGCGGGGATGAAATCATGTCTGCGACGCCTGACTGGCCAGGAAGGCTCGGGAAGTTGGCCGTTCTGACGGCGTGGGCTGTGGCTGTTTGCTGCGCGGCGCTGCGCGTGCCCAGCCTACTTCCGCGGGCGCTCGCCGGCGAAGCCCGCCGCACCGCTGCCTCGCCGGACGCGGAGTATGCCGATTTCGCCGCCCGTCTGGCACGAGCGGTCAAGGCCGGCGACTTGCCGGCGCTCGACACGATGTTCGATTTCGACGCGGTTTTCCTCCGCGCCACGGTAGCGCTCGAAGCGGAACCAGCGCTTCGAGATTCCTTACGGCAAGAAAGCAAGAAGGAGCTTCAGGCGACCACGGCTTTTTTTCCTGCTGTGTGCGAGGCCTGCAGCGACATTGGCAGCTACCAATTGCTGCGCGCCGCCGCGTTGGTTCCGAGCGCAGCGACTGCTGTTCCGCATGGTCGGTCGAAAGGGGGGTCTGAACTATCACGACTATCTCGTGACTCGCCGGCCGGACGGCACCATGGTCGCCTCAGACGTCTATAACTTCATGTTCGGCGAAGAACTTTCACACTCGCTTCGCCCGTTTATCCTGGCCTTAGCGTCTCAAATGCGGCCAGACGTCCGGCGACATTATACGCGGGAAGACCTCGTGGCGAGCGAAAGTTCACGTTACCTCAATGATATTCTCCCGCTAAACTCAAAGGAAAACACCACAGCGCTGGCGGGCTTCGACCGTCTTCCCGCCGAGGTGAAGCACGTCAGAGCCGTCTTGCTCTATCGCTTGCAGGCCGCACAATATGTTAGCACCGCGGCCCACGCCGCGCCATTACGGACATCGAAAGGTACTTGCCCGACGATCCAGCATGGCTGAGCATCGCCAGCAAGGCGTACCAGCTACAGGGCGACTTCCCCACCGCGCTAGCGGCGGTCGATGGCTTGGAGAAGCAAGTCGGCGGCGATCCCTATCTGAACGTGGACCGCGCCGATACGTACGCTCTCATGGGACGCCACGAAGACGTGCGGCAATCGCTGGCACGGGCCATCGCCGGAGCCCCGACGGTCGAGTCGTCCTACTGGGCGGCCGTGCGCTGTCGCTCAAGACCAGGCAGTTCGGCGACACGGTGGTGGTGCTGCGCAGTGACCGCCCGTTTTGACAGGCAATTCGACATCTGACGGCCGTTGCCGCCTACGCCGAATTCGTCAAATCGCCACATACGAGGATGGCGTAAAAGCCGTCCGCGGCCCACAGTCGCCGAGCAGCAAAAGGCCGGCCGCACCTGCCCGCTGAGAATCCGCTACGCACCTTCCATCATTTCATTTCTCGATGGAACCAACAGCCGTCGGGCGTTTGGGCCGGGCCGCCGCCCGGAGGAATGGGGCTGCCGCGGGCCCCGGGCAACCTTCACCAGCGGATTTGACTGAACCATCCAGACAGGTTGAGATTGAAGCCATCGCCGGGAACACATTTCCCGAACCGCGCACGCGCGTTCAAGGATTCGTATGTCGGTTGCCATCAAACAAGGATCGGCGTTGGTGATCTGCCTGGCCTGGGCGATGGCGTCGGGCTGCTCGCCGAGCGCCGCGCCGCCAGCTGCTGCGTCCCCTGCCGCGGCATCCAGCGGCGCGGCTCAGAAGGCGTCGGCCCAAGCGAAGGTCGAACTGCCGCCGCACGGCGCTCCGCTCACGGACGAAGAGTGCGCGGCGCTGGCAGCGCGCCTTCAATCGGCTCTCGAAACGGGCGACCGCGGGGCGCTGGTCGATCTGCTCGATACCCGCGCGCTGGTCGATCGGACTATCCAGGGAATCGAGGCAAACCCAGCCGATCGCGACGGATTCTGCAACGGCCTGTTGAGAGGCCTCGATAAGCCGCCCGGCTATTTCGGTCCATTGCTGCGGGTGATCGAAAATGGCGGAACGTTTCGCTTCTTGCGGGCCCACCAGGATGGTGACCAGCAGCGGTTGCTATGCCGGCTGCTGAGCGAAAACGGCGTGAACTACTACGACCTGCTGGCGATTCGCCGCCCGGATGGCAAGTTGGTCTTCATTGATTGCTATGTGTACTTCGCGGGCGAGGATGCTTCAGCCACGTTCCGCCGCGAGTATCTCAAGGCCATGACGCAAGCGGACCGGACCATTTGGCAGCGAATCACGCAGCAAGATTCAGCAACCGTGCGCAGCCTCGAGCACTTGAACGAAATGAATAACCTGATCAAAGAGGGCAAGCCCAAGGAAGCGCTTGCCGTCTACGACCGCATGCCTGAGGAAGCCCGCCGCGACAAGACCGTGTTGCTCTGCCGACTGGTCGCCGCCCAGTCGATCGACGAAGCCGCACAGACGGCAGCGCTCGCGGATTTCGAAAAGTATCACCGCAACGACCCGGCCTGGCTGTTGATGTCGATCGACGCGTACACTCTCCGGAAAATGTATCCCCGCGCGCGGTCGGCGATCGACCGTCTCGACAAACGGGTGGGCGGCGATCCGTATTTGAATCTGGCACGAGCAATGACGCGCCAAGCCATGGGTGATCTCGACGAGGCGCGCCGCCTGGCGCGGCAGGCTATTTCCGACGAGCCGACGCTCGAGGCCGCCTACTGGGTGGCCATCGGTTATGCCCTGGAAGCCAACGATTTCGACCAGACGTTGTCGCTGTTGCAAGCGCTCGACGGTCGTTTCGAACTTCAGTTCGCCGATATGACGAAGTTGGCCGAATACGCCGAGTTCGTCAAATCGCCCCAGTATCAAGTCTGGCTCAAAAGCCACCCGCTGCCCGAGGCGCAGACCGAACCAGATGCCGCCGCCGGGCCCAGCGAATGACGAATGGACGTGGGCTCTGTGGAACGACCGCGCTACTGCCCCAGCTCTTGCCGTAGCGCGTCTTCCAGCTGCGGATACTTGAACTTATAGCCCGACGAGGTCAGCCGCCGCGGCTCGCAGCGCTGGCTGGCCAGCAGCAGGGCGTCGGCCATTTCGCCGAAGGCCAGCCGGGCCGCCACGGCCGGCATCGGAAACATCGTGGGCCGCCGGAGCACCCGGCCCAGCGATTTGGTGTACTCGGCGTTGCTGACCGGCCGCGGTGCCACGACGTTCACCGGTCCGCGGACCGTTTCGGTGGTCAGGCAGTGCAGCACGGCCCCGGCCGCGTCGTCCAGCCCGATCCAACTCATGTACTGCCGGCCGTTGCCGATGCGTCCGCCCAGCCCCAGCTTGAACGGCAGCAGCATTTGCTTGAGCGCACCGCCGCGACCGCTGAGCACGACGCCAAAACGGGCGAAAACGACGCGGGCGCCGCCGCGCGCGGCCGGCTGGGTGGCGGCTTCCCAGGCCTGGCAGACTTCGGCCAGAAAATCATCGCGCGCGGCGCGCTCGATTCGTCGAGCAGCTCGTCGCCGCGGTCGCCGTAGATGCCTACGGCCGAGGCGTTGATGAGAATCCGCGTGCGGCCTTGAACTGCGGCCAACGTTTCGGCGATGGTGCGCGTGGCGGCGATGCGACTCTCGCGAATCCGCTGCTTCTTGGCGGCATCCAGCGGCCGACGATGCTTTCGCCGGCCAGGTTGACGATCGCGTCGCAATCGGCCAGGGCCGCCCGGTCGAGCTCGCCGGCTTCGGGGTTCCAAAAAAAGTTCGTGCCGCCCGCCCGCGCCTGGTCGCGCACCAGGCGGCCGGCCTGGTGGCCCGCCGCTTCGAGCGCGGCCAGCAGCCGCGAACCGATCAGGCCCGATGCACCCGCTACGAGGACTCGCATGCGCGCTGGCAATCTCTGTCCGGAAGTTGGTTGGTCCACGCGGATCGCGTAGCGCGGCCACCCGCGCCGCCCTTGCGCGGCCGGTATGCCTGGTCGTTTCATCAGCCGCCGACGGGCGCCAGCGGAGGCGGCGCCGGTGCGGCGGGCATCGGCGTCTGCGGCGAATCGCCGCCGGGGAAGAGCGATTCGTCCATCGAAAAGATGTAGGCCAGCATGGCCGCCAGCATCAGGATGACCATCGTCCACACGCGCCAGTCCTTGTGGTAGGCCCGCCGTCGATGCGTGTGGTGATGCTCGTGGCCGTGTTCGTGGCCGTGATGGCTCGCGTCGTGGTGCTGATGGGTCATCGGTTCGATACTGCTGGCAGGAGTGCGCCCCGGAGCGTCGGACGGTCCCGATCCGTCCGCTGAAAGTCTACAGCGCCGCGGCCCGGCTGCGAGCCCAAACCACCAGTTTACTGGGGCGTCCGGCCGGGGCGGTTGGCTACCGGTCGCGCCCCCGGCACGCCAAGGCCGGTTGTCGATTTGGGCCCCAGATGCGATATTCGGCGGTTCCGGGCAGGGCCACGGTTTCGTAATGGCCTACCAACCCGAAAAACGGCCCCGCGCGAACCGCTGCCGCGAATCGGCACTCCCACTGGGCAGCGGACCGGGCGTCCGGCCGGATGCGGCAGGTTGTAACGAGCACGAGGAGTATCATGGCCAAGCGCGTCTTCAATTTTTCGGCCGGACCGGCCGTGCTGCCCGACGTCGTCCGCCAGCAGGCCTGCGAGGCGATCGCCGATTTCGCCGGCCTGGGCATCTCGATCCTCGAAGTCAGCCACCGCAACAAGGCGTTCGAGGGGGTGATGGCCGAAGCCCGCTCGCTTCTGACCGAGCTGTTGGGCATCCCGCCCGGGTACAAGATCCTGCTGCTGCAAGGCGGCTCGAGCCTGCAGTTTTCCATGGTGCCGATGAACCTGCTGCGGGGCACCGGCCGCACCGCCGACTACGTGCTGACCGGCACCTGGGGCAGCAAGGCCCTGGCCGAAGCCAAGCGCGAGGGGGCCACGCACGTCGCCTGGGATGGCAAGCCCAGCGGCTACGACCACCTGCCGGCCGAAAGCGAGCTCAAGTTCACGCCCGATGCCGCCTACGTCCACGTCACCTCGAACGAGACCATTCAAGGCGTCGAGTTCCCGGCCGAACCCGAAACCGGCCCGGTCCCGCTGGTCTGCGACGCCTCGAGTAATTTTCTGTCCCGCCCAGTGGCCGTCGATCGCTATGGCCTGATTTACGCCTGCGCCAGAAGAACGCCGGCATCGCGGGCGTGACGGTCGTGATCATTCGCGACGATGTGCTGGAGCGGGCGCCCGACGACTTGCCCTCGATGCTCGACTACCGACTGCAGGCGGCCAACGACTCGCTCTACAACACGCCGCCCGTGTTCGCGATTTACGTACTGCTGCTGGTGGCCCGCTGGCTGAAGCACGACGTCGGCGGGCTATCGAAGATGGCGGCCGCCAATCGCCAGAAGGCCAAGCTGCTCTATGACCTGCTCGACGCCCATCCCGATTTCTATCGCGGCCACGCGCGGCCCGACAGCCGCTCGCAGATGAACGTCACCTGGCGCCTGCCCAGCGACGAGTTGGAGCAAGCGTTCCTGAAAGAAGCCGGCCGCCGCGGGCTGGTCGACTTGAAAGGGCACCGTTCGGTAGGCGGCATCCGCGCCTCGATCTACAACGCCATGCCCAAGCAAGGCGTAGAATCGCTGGCCGAAATGATGACCGAGTTCCACGCCCGCCACGCCGCGGCGGTTTAGGCGCTCGAGCGCGGAAGGCGAGTTTGAGTTCCGCCCCACCTCGGCTATGATGGTCCGGCTTTCGGCACGCGTGCGCGTCATGGGGCGATGACCGCCGGGCGTATACAATGGACCAGGCGGATCGTTTGGCCTCGTGGTCTCTGGCGTGGGGAGCGGCTGACATGGAGAGGCAACTCGTCGTGCTCGGCGGTGGGCCGGGCGGCTATGCCGCGGCCTTTCTGGCTGCCGACATGGGCATGCAAGTGGCCATCGTCGAGGCCGACCCGCGGCTGGGCGGCACCTGCCTGCTGCGCGGCTGCATCCCCTCCAAGGCCCTGCTCCACGTGGCCCGCGTGATCAGCGAAACCCGCGAAATGCACGACTGGGGCGTCGCTTTCCAGCCACCCAAGATCGACGTCGGCGCCGTGCGGGCTCGCAAGGAAAAGATCATCGGCAATCTTTCCGGCGGCCTGAAACAACTGGCCAAACAACGCAAGGTGCAGGTCGTTCACGCCCGCGGCACGTTCCTCGATTCGCAAACGCTCAAGCTCGAAGGGGGCGACCCCAGCACCTACGAAGGCGACCGCCTGGCGTTCGAGCACTGCATCCTGGCCAGCGGTTCGATCCCCTCCATGCCCGGGGCCTTCAAGCTGCCCACCGACCGCGTGATGGATTCCTCGGCGCGCTCGACCTGGCCGACATTCCCGAAAGCTTGCTGGTCGTGGGCGGCGGCTACATCGGGCTCGAGCTGGGCACGGTCTATGCCGAGCTGGGCTCGAAGGTGAGCGTCGTCGAGTTGACCCCGACCTTGCTCCCCCTGGCCGATCGCGACCTGGTCAGGCCGCTCGAAGCCCGCTTGAAAAAAATCTTCGCCAATATCTATCTCGAAACCAAAGTCGCGGCCCTGGCCGACAAGGGCTCGGCGGTGGAAGTCACCTTCGACGAGGCCGGCGGGCGCCGCAGCGAAACGTTCAGCCGCGTGCTGGTCTCGATCGGCCGCCGCCCCAACAGCGCGGGCCTGGGCCTGGAAAACACCGAAGTCGAGCTCGATGACAAAGGCTTCGTTGTCACCGACGACCGCCAGCGCACGGCCGACGAGCACATTTTGGCGATCGGCGACGTGGCCGGCGAACCGATGCTCGCGCACAAGGCCAGCCATCAGGGCAAGGTGGCCGTCGAAGCCCTGTTGGGCGAGCCGGCCGTCTTCGAGCCCTTGGCCATTCCGGCCATCGTGTTCACCGACCCGGAAATCGCCTGGGCCGGCCTGACCGAAGAGCAAGCCAAGGCCGAGGGCACCGACTACGAACTCGCCCGCTACCCCTGGGCCGCCAGCGGCAAGGCCGTGGCCCTGGGACGCAGCGAAGGTTTTACCAAGCTGCTCATCGATCCCGACAGCGAGCGCATTCTGGGCGTGGGCATCGTGGGCATCAACGCGGGCGACATCCTCACCGAGGCGGTCCTGGCGATCGAGATGGGCGCAACGGCGCGCGACCTGGCCGAGACGATCCACCCGCATCCGACGTTGAGCGAAACGATCGCCTTCGCGGCCGAAACGTTTCTAGGCACGGCCACCGAAGTGTATCGACCCCGGGCGGCACGGAAGAACTGACGGCGAGGCGGGCTGCGGGATTACAAAACGGACTATCCCACATAGACTTAGAGACCTTTACCGGAACGCCCGTCTCGGGGATAATTGGGCAAAGCCCGCGCGGCTGTTGCTCCTGTAGCCGGTCTGGATTTCAGGCCGGTCTAGTCGGTCGAGATCGCGGGGTTGCAGACCCCGGCTACAGAGGACAGCGGCCCAGCGCCGGTTGGCCGTCGATTCCACCCCACCGCGCCCGCGTTTCCTGCCAGAAAACGGATGGAGGCCCGCCATGTCGCAAGCTGACACGATTCCTTCGCAGGCCGATAGCGATCCGCTGGAAACGGCCGAGTGGCTGGAAAGCTTGCGGAGCGTGTTGGAAAGCCAAGGCCCCCAACGGGTTAGCTTTCTACTCACCGAGCTGAGCGAGGCCGCGCATCGCGAGGGCGTCGAGCTGCCTTTCACGGCCACCACGCCCTATATCAACACCATCCCGGCCGAAAAGCAGCCCCCTTATCCCGGCAACCGCGAGATCGAACGCCGCATCAAGAGCATCATCCGCTGGAACGCCATGGCCATGGTCACGCGGGCCAACAAAGCCCACGACGGCATCGGCGGCCACATTTCGACGTTCGCCTCGGCCGCCACGCTCTACGAAGTGGCCTTCAATCACTTCTTCCGCGGCAAGGGAGACAACGACTCGGGCGACCAGATCTACTTCCAGGGGCACGCCTCGCCCGGCATGTATGCGCGGGCCTTTCTCGAAGGCCGCATCGACGAAAAGCACCTGGAGAATTTCCGCCACGAGCTGGCCGATGGCGGCGGGCTGTCGTCCTATCCGCATCCCTGGCTGATGCCCGGCTTCTGGGAGTTCCCCACCGTCTCGATGGGCCTCGGCCCGATCATGGCGATCTACCAGGCGCGGTTCAACAAGTATCTGCAGGACCGCGGCATCCTGCAGACCAACGGCCAGCACGTGTGGGCCTTCCTCGGCGACGGCGAAACCGACGAGCCGGAAACGCTCGGCGCGATCACGCTGGCCGGCCGCGAGAACCTCGACAACCTGATCTTCGTCATCAACTGCAACCTGCAGCGGCTCGACGGCCCGGTGCGCGGCAACGGCAAGATCATCCAGGAGCTGGAGGGCATCTTCCGCGGCGCCGGCTGGAACGTGATCAAGGTGATCTGGGGCGACAGTTGGGACCCGCTGTTGGCCAAGGATCGCCACGGCCTGCTGGTCAAGCGGATGGGCGAAGTGGTCGACGGCGAATACCAGAAGTACACCGTGATGCCCGGCGAGTACATTCGCGAGCACTTCTTCGGCAAGTATCCGGAGCTGGCGCAGATGGTCGCGCCCTGTCGGACGAAGATCTGAAGAAGCTGCGCCGCGGCGGGCACGACCCGGAAAAAGTGTACGCGGCGTACAAGGCAGCCGTCGAGACGCACGGCCGCCCGACGGTGATCCTGGCCAAGACGATCAAGGGCTACGGCACCGGCGAAGGCGGCGAGGGCCGCAACGTCACGCACCAGCAGAAGAAGCTGAACGAAAAAGAGCTGCGCGAGTTCCGCAGCCGCTTTGGCATTCCGATTTCGGACGAAGAGGTGAGCAAGGCGCCGTTTTACCGGCCGGCCGAGGACAGCGAGGAGATTCAATACCTCAAGAAGCGCCGCCAGGAGCTGGGCGGCTTCGTGCCGCAGCGATCCGACAACGCCGGTCCGCAGCGAAATGCCGCGGATCGACGACTTCAAGGAATTCCTCGAAGGCAGCGGCGAGCGCGAAGTGTCGACCACGATGGCCTTCGTCGGCTTCCTCACCAAGCTGCTCAAGGACAAGAAGGTCGGCAAGTACATCGTGCCGATCGTGCCCGACGAATCGCGCACTTTCGGCATGGAAGGCCTGTTCCGCCAGTGCGGCATCTACTCGCACGCCGGCCAGCTCTACGAACCGGTCGACGCCGGCATGCTCACCTACTATCGCGAAGCCAAGGACGGCCAAATGCTCGAAGAGGGCATCACCGAAGCCGGCTCGATGTCGTCGTTCATCGCCGCCGGCACCTCGTACTCCACGCACGGGATCAACATGATCCCGTTCTTCATCTACTACTCGATGTTCGGCTTCCAGCGGATCGGCGACCTGGTGTGGGCCGCCTGCGACTCGCGCACCAAGGGCTTCATGATCGGCGGCACGGCCGGCCGCACGACCCTGGCCGGCGAAGGCCTGCAGCACCAGGACGGCCAAAGCCTGCTCAATGCCCTGGCCTTCCCCACGGTGCGGGCCTACGACCCGGCGTTTGCCTACGAGACGACCACGATCATTCTCGACGGCATGCGCAAGATGTACGAAGAGCTGGAAGACGCGATCTACTACATCACCGTCTACAACGAGAACTACCGCCACGAGCCGATGCCCGAGGGCGCCGAGGAAGGCATCATTCGCGGCATCTACAAGTTCTCGACCAAGGACGCCGGCAGCAAGCGGCCCAAGGTGCAACTGTTCGGCAGCGGGGCCATCCTCCGCGAAGCGCTGCGGCGCAAGAGCTGTTGGCCGAGCGGTTCGGGGTGTCGAGCAACGTGTGGAGCGTCACCAGCTACAACGAGCTGGCCCGCGACGCGCAACAGGCCGAGCATTGGAACATGCTCCACCCCACGTCCAAGCCGCGGCTGTCGTACATCGAACAGACGCTCGCGGGCCAGGAAGGACCGTTCGTCAGCGCGTCGGACTACGTGCGGGCCCACGCCGAGCAAATCGGCCCCTACGTGCCGGGCGGGCTGATGGCCCTGGGCACCGACGGCTTTGGCCGCAGCGAAACCCGTCCGCACCTGCGGCGGTTCTTCGAGGTCGACGCCGAATCGATCGCCGTCGCCGCGCTGTACCAACTCAGCCACCGCGGCCAGATCGAGGCCAAGTGCGTCGCCAAGGCGATCAAGGACCTGGGGCTCGACCCCGAGAAGTTGTACTCGCTGCGCGTTTGAGATCGCTGGCCGTGCCCGCCGCGCGGCCCGCTGAGGCGGATTGAGGCGAACCATCGGACGACCGAAACCGCTCAGGGATGTTCCCACCACCAACGCCGAAAACGCAGATCTCTGGGGAGTCGGTAATTCATGGCAGTTGATTTCAAGGTTCCCGACCTTGGCGAGAACGTCGACTCGGGCGACATCGTCAGCGTGCTGGTCAAGGAGGGCGACACCGTCCAGGCCGAACAGAGCATCATGGAGATCGAGACGGGCAAGGCCGTCGTCGAGCTGCCCTGCCCGTTCTCCGGCAAGATCACGAAGATTCACGTCCACAAGGGCTCGAAAGTCAAAGTCGGCGACCCGCTGATCACCGTCGAGACCGCCGGCGCCGACGGCGCGAAAGCCGCCAAGACGTCCGATCCAGCGGCCGCGGCCAAACCCGCCAACAAGCCGAAAGAGCCCCTGCCGACCGCGCCCGGCCAGTCCCGGCAGGCGCGCGAGCCGGCTGCGACTCCGGCAGCCGAAGGGGCCGCCAATGCCGCGGCGCCCGCCGCGGTCAAAGCGGCGCCAACTGCCAAACCGGCCGACGCCGCGGAAAACGGCGCGCCGCTCGAAAGAAAGCCAGCCGGCAAGACACCCCCGGCCGGACCCGCCACGCGCCGCCTGGCCCGCGAGCTGGGCGTCGATCTGGCGCTGGTGGCCGGCACGGGCCCGCATGGCCGGATCACCGAGGACGACGTGAAGGCGGCCGTGCGCGAACACGCGGCCGCGCCGCCCCGCGCAGGTGTGGCCGTGCCCGCCGCCGCCCTGCCCGATGGGGTCGACGACAAGGACTCCTGGGGAGCGGTGCGCCGCTCGAAAATGTCCGGCATTCGCAAGGCGATCGCCGTCAACATGGCCAAAAGCGCCTCGACGATTCCGCATGTCACGAACTTCGACGACGCCGACATCACCGAGCTGGAACGCATCCGCAAGGGCGGGCTGTCCGACTACGTCGGCACCGAGATCAAGCTCACGATGATGGCCTTCGTCATGAAGGCCGTGGCCCAATCGCTCAAGTTGCACCCCATGGTCAACGCCTCGCTCGACATGGAAAGCGAGCAGATCATCTACAAGCAGTACGTCAACATTGGCGTGGCGGTCGACACCGAGCGGGGGCTGGTCGTGCCGGTGGTCCGCGACGTCGATCGCATGAGCATCCCGCGGATCGCCCAGGCCCTGACGACCGTCACCGAACAGGCCCGCAAGGCCCAGTTCACGCTCAACGACTTGCGTGGCGGCACGTTCACGATCAGCAACCTGGGCGCGGTCGGCGGCACCTATTCGACGCCGATCATCAATCCGCCCGAGGTGGCCGTGCTGCTGGTCGGTCGTTCGCGCAGACTGCCGGTGGTGGTCGACGGCGATCGCACCGAGATCCGGCTGATGATGCCCTTGAGCCTGTCCTATGATCACCGGCTGGTCGACGGCGCCACCGCGGCGCGGTTCCTCAACGAAGTGATCAACTACCTCAAGGTTCCGGGCCGCCTGCTGTTGGCCCCTTGACGCCGCTCGCGCCGCCGCCCGGCGCGCCTTCTCGCCCTTGCGCGTCGATCCGCAGGTGGTGCACCCAGGCCGGCGGCACGTTCGGCCAGATCCAGTCGCGCCGCACTTCGTACGGTCCCAACAGCCGCCCGAGCGCCTCGCCAATGCCGCGCAGCCGGGCCCGCTCGCCGCGCCCGCTCACCAGAGCCCGCGCCTCGCGGATGGCGATGTACTCGAAAAACGTCAGCGTGCCGCCGGGCTTGAGCAGCCGACGCATCGCCGCCAGCAGCCGCTCCACGTCGGCCACCGAGAAATTGTTCAGCGGCAGGCCCGAGATCACCAGGTCGTACGGCTCGCCAGCGGGCAGCTCTTCCACCCCGCAGTGCAGCACGCGGCACCGCTCGGCCACGCGGCGAAACGGCTCTTCGCCGGCAAACCGCTCGTTGAGCCGGCGGACGAACTCGTCGTTCAGCTCGACCAGGTCCAGGCGATCGTGCGGTCCCAGCGAGCGGACGATCCGCGAAGTCACCGCGCCGGTGCCCGGGCCAACCTCCAGCACCCGATCGCCGCCAGCATGCTGGCCGACGTAGCGGGCCATCGAGCGGGCCAGGAACCGTCCGCTGGGCAGCACCGCCCCGGTGGTGTGAAACTGGCTGCGAAATTGCCGCCAGAAGACGCGCTCGTTGGCAAACCATGCCGCCATGCGAGCCTTATATACGCCGGCCGCGGGAAGCTCAAGCCGGCTAAGCGCCGAACTCGCGCGCGGCTCGGCGGATGGCGGCTACCGTTCGCGCCAAAAACGATATCCCCAGCGGATGGTCGTCGCCTCGCTGAAAACGTCGACCGCCAACGGCGCAATCGTCATCCGATCGCGATCGATCGTGAGTCGCGCCGGACCCATCGCATCCAAGATATCGACGCGCACGCGGCTTCCATCCGCAGCCACGAGCACGGCACCGCGGGCATCGCGCGAAATGCACTTTTCCGCCAGCAGGTAACTGCTGCCCAGCGGTCCACGGGGCCCTGACCGCATGCGGCAGGCGATGTCGAATGTCGCCGAGCTCGCGGCCGAGTCCAACGCGACGCTGACCGACCAGTGGCTCTGGCCGGCCATCCCCACCAGCAAGGCCAGCGGGCCGCGCTCGGTCGGTTCGCCAACGTCGAACGATTGCAACGGTGGGCTGGGCGGCCACGGCTCTTCGGGCGGGGCCTCGATCGATGCGGCCAACAGCGTCCAATCGCCCTCGGCAGCCAGCACGATCTCGTGCGAATAGCGATCGCCCAGTGGGCAAAAGCGAACGCCCAGTTTGCCGGCCTCCAAAAGTCGTTCGCCCTCGGGTTTCGCGCTCATGATAAACACTCGATCCTGGATCGACTCGCCCGGGCCACGCGCCGCGGCCCACGGGCTGTATTCGTCGGGTGCCACGGGTGGCTTGCCCACCCGTGCTTCTGCCCTGCTGGACAAGCCAGCAGTGGCACCGGGTGGCTTGCCCACCCGTGCCTTTACGCCACGCGCCACCGCAGGTACGCGTCGAGAAAACCTTCAATGTTGCCGTCGAGCACGCTCTGAAAATTGCCGACGTAGTAGCCGGTGCGGGTGTCCTTGACGCGCTGGTCGGGGTGCAGGAAGTAATTGCGAATCTGCGAGCCGAAACCGGTCTTGGCCTTTTCCTGGTACTTGGCCGCCTGGGCCGCCTCGCGCTTTTCCTCCTCCAGCCGCGCCAGCCGGGCCCGCAGCATCTTGAGCGCCGTGGCCCGGTTCTTGTGCTGCGAGCGCTCGTTCTGACACTGCACGACGATCCCCGTGGGCAGGTGCGTCAGCCGGATGGCGCTGGAGGTCTTATTGACGTGCTGGCCGCCGGCGCCGCTGGCGCGGAACACGTCCTCGCGAATGTCCTCGTCGCGCATCTCGATCTCGACCGTGTCGGCGATCTCCGGCGACACGTCAACCGCCGCGAAGCTCGTCTGCCGCTTGCCGTCGGCATTGAAGGGGCTGATCCGCACCAGGCGGTGCATCCCGGTTTCGCCCTTCAAGTAGCCGTAGGCCATCGGTCCGCGGATCGCCAAGGCCGCGCTCTGGATGCCGGCCACGATGTCCTCCTGGCGGTCGAGAATCTCCACTTCGTAATCGTGCTTCTGCGCCCAGTGGATGTACATCCGCAGCAGCATCTCGGCCCAGTCGTTGGCGTCGGTGCCGCCGTCGCGGGCATGGATCGTGAGGATGGCCCCCTTCGAGTCGAAGGGGCCGTTGAGCAGCCCCTTGAGCTCGAGCTGCTCGACGAGCTTTTCGAGCCGTTCGACTTCGCCGACCACCTCGCTCTCGAGCGAAGAATCCTCCTCGGCCATCTCCACGAGCGTGTCCAAGTCATCCGAGGAGGCAATCGCCTCGTCGAGCGGCTTGAGCAAAGCGCCCAGCGCCTTCAGCTCGGCAATCGTGGCTTGCGCTTTTTCCTGGTTTTCCCAGAAGCCGGGCTCGGCCATCTTCTGCTCGATGGCCGTCACCTGGACCTGCTTGCCAGCGTGGTCAAAGAGAGTCTCGTAGTTGGACGATGCGCTCGTGGATCGCCTTGGCCCGATCGGTCAATTCCTTGTCCATGATGGCTTCCGGGGCTGCAAACTGGGTGCGACGCGTCGCCGCAAGGCGGCGCTGGTGGGCAATTATACCGCCCGGACCCGGCAGTGAGCAGGGGCAAAATCGGCGCGAGAAAGCCGCAGAGACGACCCCTGTCGTCCTTTACCAGCTCCCCTGCTCTGATTCTTTTCGCTGGCGGCGACAAGAATCAATAGAACGTATCTCGCGAGTCAACCTGCACGACGTCGAGATAGGCGGCCACCGGGTAGCTGCCGAACTGCTTGCGGTGCACGTAGTCGAGGATGGCTGCCGCCACCGGCGGATGCGTGAGCACTTCGATCCGCACCCGCGAACGGCCGGTGTAGGGATCTTCGAGCGTCTCGTGCCGCCCCTTGCCGAAACAGTAGGTGCAGTTGTAGCCCTTGGCCCCGAACTTGAGGAATTCCGACAGCAGGATTTTCTCGAGCGCCGTGTCAGCGATCACCGTCACGCGGGAGATTTCCACCATTTCGGCCATGAGCAAAAGTACTCCAATTGGTTTGACGCGGCACGGCACCGTGGCCGAGCCCGTGATGCGGCGCTCAACTGACACCGACCGGGAAGGTCCTCATGATCAGCTTGGCAATTTCCAGGTAGACCGGAATGCCAATCGTCACGTTGTAGGAAAAGGTCAAGCCCAGCGACGCGGCCAAGGGCAGCGTCGGGCTGGCCTCGGGAATGGCCAGGCGCTGCACGGCCGGCACGGCAATGTACGAAGCCGCCGCGCACAGCACGGCAAACAGGGCATACGTGCCCAGCTCGAACGGCTGTCCCAGCGCCATGCTGTAGCCGTGAGCCACGCACATGCCAATCGTCGCAAAGATGTTCGGCGCGATTAGCCCAAAGAGAATGAACGGAATGCCGGCGGTGCGCAAGTCGCGGAGCCGCTTGCAAGCGGTCATGCCCATTTCAAGCAGGAACAGGCACAGGGCACCTTGAAACAGCGTAACGAACAGGAAGTCGTCGTCCGCGACGACCTTTTCGCCCTGCAGCCGGCTGACGTACCCGATGGCGATCCCGCCGAACAGCAGGTACAAGCCGGGATTGAGAAACACCTCGTGCAGCAGTTCCCAGTTGATGAACTTGTTGAAGCCATTCCCATTGCCATTGGCTTTTGCGCCGTGGGCCGTGGCTTCGGCCACCGCCTGCGCCATGATCGTGGCCGCCGCCATTGCCGTGGCCGCCAATTGTCGCGCCCTCGGGAAGGCTGTTGGGATCGTAATCCGACTCACCCGGCATGGCGCCTTTGCCGTCCATGCCGTGGCGACGCAATAGCGACACCAGGAACAAGGCCACCAGGCAGCCGGGAATCTCCATCACGGCCAGCAGCACGGGCATGTAAGCGGCGTACGGAATGATCGGATTCGACGACTCCAGCACGCCGCGGCAGGTGACGAACGTGCCGGCCGAGTCGGAGCCGTAATAGCCCGCCACCGTGGCCGCGTCGACCTTCCGCAAGCGGGTCATCGCTCGCAGGAAGCCATACGCGATGCAGCCGATGATGAAATTCACGATGAAGCCGATCACCATGAATCCCAGGGCCTGCTGCAGGCCGGCGGCGTTCAGCGAAGCCAACTCCTCGCCACCGTGCCAGCCGATGGCGATCAGCAGGTACATCGTCAGGCCCTGGTAGATGACGTGCGGAAACTCGAACGGCACGCCCAGCAGGGGAATCGTGAACCCCATATAAAAGAATAAGAGCAATGGCTTGAACAGGTTGTGCAAGACATTGTTGGCGAAATCTTGAAGCATGACGCCTCCTAGCGGAGAAATAGAAAGAGCGAGCCGGCGTTACTCCAGCTTAGCGGCTTGGCCGGTAGGCTGGCAAAGCGCGGTCGAAATCAGGGCGGGCACCGCGCCAGGTGGCGAATCTTGCCGCAAATACGGGTTCGGAAGGGCTCACGATGCCGAGTATAGAACTCCCTATCAATTCCTGCTACCGCGTTGGAATTACATCTCCGTAAGGATTAGCCACTGGCCATGATCATGCGGTAAAACCGCGTCATTCCCATGCCCACGCAAGCATTACCATCGCTGCCGTCCAGGCCGGGGCCGATCGCCGCCTCCGGCGCCTTTGCGAGCCGTAGGCCTAGCCGCCCTGCGCGCCAGCCGCGCCACGCCCGCTGCCGGTTCCGTGCAGCCGAGCGAATCCGCGCACCCAGGATGCCCAGCAGGCGCGTTTGCCCGTCAGCTATAATGAAGTTGTGGCAGCGGCTTTCCGGCGCCGCTTTTGCGTGGGCACCCGATCATTCCAACCAGCGAGGACTATCCGCGTGGAGCTGTTGGTCATTGAAGACGACCCGCTGATTGGCAAGGCCCTGCGCAAGGGGCTTTCCGAGGCCGGCCACGGCTGCATGTGGGCCCGCGAGGGCGAGCGCGGCCTGGAACTGGCCTGCGGCCAGCAATTCGACGCCATCATTCTCGATCTCATGCTGCCGGGACGCCCCGGCCTCGACGTGCTCCGCGAGCTGCGCAGCTCGGGCATCCACACGCCGGTCATCGCCCTGACGGCGCTCGGCTCGGTCGAGGAGCGCGTCAATGGCCTGAACGCGGGGGCTGACGACTACGTGGTCAAGCCGTTCGCGCTCGTCGAGTTGATGGCCCGCGTCGAGGCGGTCTGCCGGCGCACGGTGACGCGGCCGGCGGCCGTGATGCAAGTCGGCAAGCTGACGCTCGATCTGGCCACGCGCCGGGTCAGCCGCGACGAGCACGAAATCGAGCTCACCCCGACCGAGTTCAGCCTGCTCGAGCTGCTGATGCGCTACGCCGGGCAGGTCGTCACCAGGCGGATGCTCTGCGAGCACTTGTGGGAAACCGATTGGGAGGGAGCCACCAACGTCATCGAAGTGCACATCAACCGCCTGCGGGGAAAGCTCGACAAGGGCTACGACGAGTCGGTGATTCAAACCGTCCGTGGACGAGGTTATGCGCTTCGAGCAGTTTAAGCCCCTCTTCCGCTCCCTCCGCTTCCGCTTGAGCGCCTGGAATACGGCGGCCGTGCTGTTGATCGTCATCGTCACGCTCGTCGGTGTCCGCGAGGCCCTGCGGCTGACCTTGATCAACGAAAACGACCAGTTGCTGCTCGACGACGCCAAAGAGGTCGTCCTGGCGATCGAGGGCCTCTATCCAAACCTGGGCCAGATCCATGACGAAATGGATCGCAAGGCCCAGGGACATCGCGACCGGGGACTGTTCGTCCAGTTGATCGACGAGCACGGCGAAGTGCTCCACACGGCCGGCAGCCCGCCGCCGCTGACGTCGCTTCGCCAAAGCGGCAACGACAACTGGGCCAAGCACACCGTCGGCGGGTACCGCCTGGTGCAGCACGTGCTGGACAGGCCCGGCCTGCCCCAGTACACGGTGCGGGTGGGTGCCTCGATGGCCATCGTCAACGGCGACGTGTCGACGCTGACCCGGCTGATGGTGGCCGCGGGCGTCGTGATCCTGTTCGTGGCTCCCCTCAGCGGCTACTGGCTCGCCGGGCGCCGCCACCAGCCCGCTGGCGCACATCATCACCACGGCCGCTCGGCTGCGGCCCAGCCACATGGAAGAACGGCTCCCCATTCGCGGCACGCTCGACGAGCTCGACCAGCTTTCGGCCACGATCAACCGCTTTCTCGACCTGCTGGGCGACTACCTCGAGCGCAACCGCGAGTTCGTGGCCAACGCGGCCCACGAGCTGCGATCGCCGCTGGCCGCCGTGCAAAGCTCGGTCGAGGTGACGCTCAACACTGACCGCACCGTCGAGGAATACCAGGACCTGCTGGCCGAAATCGCCGACCAGTGCGGGCAGTTGCGGGTGCTGGTCAACCAGTTGCTGCTGCTGGCCGAAACCGATGTCCGCTCGTCGGTCGACAGGCGTCCGGTGCGGTTCGATCGGCTGGTCGAGAAATCGATCGAAATGTTTCGCGGCGCGGCCGAGGAGCGCGGCATTCAATTGGCCGGCGATTTGGAGGACCCTTTGACGTTGTACGCCGACGGCGACCGGCTGCGCCAGGTGGTCAACAATCTCATCGACAACAGTCTGAAGTTCACGGCCAAGGGCGGCCAGGTCGACGTCTCGCTGCACATCGAGCCCGTTGCCCACGAGCTCATCCTGACCGTGACCGACACCGGCATGGGCATCAGCCCCGACGACTTGCCGCACGTGTTCGAACGCTTCTACCGGGGCGACAAGTCGCGGCAGCGCGAGAACCTGACCTCCGGCAATGGGCTGGGGCTGAGCATCTGCCACTCGATCGTTTTGGCTCACGGCGGCACGATTCACGCCGAGAGCGAGCCGGGCCGCGGCACGACGTTCACCGTCTTGCTGCCGCTGCCCGACGTCGATCGCCGCGTGAACGCCGAGCTGCCGCGGGTGTATTCGAACTCACGCGCGGTAGCCAGCCCTCGTAGAGGCCGCAAGTCTACTGTAGCCGGCCTCATTGAGCCCGGCCGTCGCGCGGCTTTTGCCGGGGTCGCAGACCCCGGCTACAGAAAAACGGGCCCGCCGACGACCGCCGCCTAACTGGCGCCTACCGCGTGGCCTTGCCTTGGACGCGCTCGGTCAGCCGGGCCACGACGGCCGAATACTCCTTGCGCAGCGGCCAGTCCGGCGGACGTTTTCGAGCCGCACCCGTTGACGTAGTCGAGCACGATCTTCTCGGCATCGACGAATTCCTGGGCGACGTCGGCGACGTCGGCGGCCAGGCCGTTAGGGACGCTCGTCACGCCGTTGGCGTCGCCGTGCAGCAAGTCGCCCTCGTTGACCACCAGTCCGCCGACGTGAACCGGCATGCCCAGGTGCAGGATGTGGCAACAGGCATGCGAGCAGATCGTCGAGCCGGTGAACACCGGATAGCCCAGCGCCTTGACCTGCAGCAGGTCACGGCCGCCGCCCGAAGTGATCAGCCCCACCGATCCAAAGGCCTTGTAGGTCGAGCACATGACTTCGCCGAACGTGGCGCCGACCGGCGGGCTATCGAGGTCCTGGAACACCACGACGGCCGGCCCGGGCAACTCGGCGAACGCTTCGACTTGCCGCTCCATCGAGCCGTAGGCGTCGCCTTTGCCGGGAAAGGCGCAGCTGCGAAAGGCCGCCGTGCTGGCGTAGCCCACCATCGGCGGCATTTCCGGAAAATCGGCGCGGATCGAGCCGTTCATGAACCCCGCGTAGCGCGGGCGGACGTCGAACAGCTCGATCACGTTGCAAATCGTCGGCGTATCAAAGGCCGCTAGCCGCTTGAGAATGTCGCTCGTCGTCAAACCCGTGCCTCCGATTCCAATGCCGCCGGCTGCGATAATCCACCGAGACGCAAGCGGAAATGCGTGCGCAGCGTTTCACGAACACCGCCCTGGGCGTGCGTCAACTATCGCACGCGTCAAGCGCGTCAAATATCACACGCGTCAAGCGCTCAAATATCGCACGCGTCAAGCCGTCAAATATCATAGTACAGGCAGAACTCGTACGGATGCGGACGCAACCGCATGGCGTCGACTTCCTTCTCGGTCTTGTACCAAATCCAGGTGTCGATCACGTCGGGTGTGAACACGTCGCCTCGCAGCATGAACTCGTGGTCGCGCCGCAGCGCCGCCAACGCGTCCTCCAGCGAGCCCGGCGTCTTGGGCACCTCGGCCAGCTCTTCGGGCGACAGGTCGTAGATGTCCTTGTCCAGCGGGCTGCCCGGGTTGATCTTGTTCTGCACGCCGTCGATCACGGCCATCAACATGGCGGCGAACGCCAGGTAGGGATTGCAACTGGGGTCGGGGCAGCGGAACTCGACGCGCTTGGCCTTGGGGCTGGGGCTGTACATCGGAATCCGGCAACTGGCCGAGCGGTTGCGCTGCGAATAGGCCAGGTTCACCGGCGCTTCGTAGCCGGGCACCAGCCGCTTGTAGCTGTTGGTCGTGGGATTGGAAAACGCCAGGATGGCCGGCGCGTGGCGCAGCAGCCCGCCGATGGCGTGCATCGCCATGTCGCTCAAGCCGGCGTAGCCGCTGCCGGCAAACAGCGGGTTGCCCCCCTTCCACAGCGAAATGTGCGTGTGCATGCCCGAGCCGTTGTCGCCGTAGAGCGGCTTGGGCATGAAGGTGACGGTCTTGTTGTGCCGGGCCGCGACGTTCTTGATGATGTACTTGTAGATCATCATGTTGTCGGCCATCCGCACCAGGTCGTTGAACCGCAAATCGATTTCGCTCTGGCCGCCGGTGGCCACTTCGTGGTGCTGGGCCTCGACGTCCAGCCCGCAGTCGATCATGGTCTGCATCATCTCGTTGCGGATGTTCATCATCTGGTCGGCCGGCGGCACTGGGAAGTAGCCTTCCTTGTAGCGCAGCTTGTAGCCCAGGTTCGGGTTCTCCTGCCGGCCGCGATTCCACTCGCCCTCGATGCTGTCCAGATGGTAGTAGCTCTCGTGGGCCCGCTGGTCGAAGCGGACGTCGTCGAAAATGAAGAACTCTGCTTCCGGTCCGATGAAACAGGTGTCGGCAATGCCCGTGCTCTTCAGATAGTTGACGGCCTTGCGGGCCACGTTGCGCGGGTCGCGCGAGTAGTCTTCGCGCGTGATCGGATCCTGGATGTTGCAGATCATCACCAGCGTGGGCAGCTCGGTGAAGGGATCGAGAAAGGCGGTTTCGCTCTGCGGCACGACGAGCATGTCGCTTTCGTTGATCGCCTGCCAGCCGCGGATGCTCGAGCCGTCGAAGCCCAGGCCGTCTTCGAACACGTCCTCTTCCAGCTTGCTGACGGGAATCGTGAAGTGCTGCCACAGGCCGGGAAAATCCATGAACCGCAAGTCGACCGCCCGCACGTCCTTCTCGCGGCACAACGCTAGAACTTCCTTCGGAGTCATCAATGAATCTTTCCCCATCGTAATTCTCCCTTCCCGCAGAGGGTGTCCGCCTATGGCCAAAGCGCCGACCAGGTCGTCGCGGCCCGCGATGCGAAGCATCGGCGACTAGAAAAATCGCAACGAGCATCATAGGCAATCGCCGGCGCGATGCAACAGGCGCGGCCAGATTGCCCCATCCGCCCGCACGGCGAGCGGCGCGAGTGCCGGCGCGGCAACAGCAAGCCGCGCCCCCGACCGCGTCAATCCCGCGGCGGCTTGCGCAGCAGCACCTGAGCGTAGCTGGTCAAGCACGGCAAGGGATGACGAACCAGCAGCCGGCCGACCAGCCGCTCGAGGCCTGCGCACCAGCGGGACGTGCGCGTAGTAGCCGTGGCCGAACAGCCCGCGATAGGCCAGCACCTCGAACCCCAGCCGCTCCAGCCGGCCGATCTGCCGCCGGCTCGGCCCGCGGCACCAACTGTAATGGGCCGGGAACTTTCCGGCCCGCACCGGATCGCGGGGCGATGGCCGCCAGCAGCCGCGCCGACCATCGCTCGCTCATCAGCCAGTTGGCCACGAACGGCAGGGCATAGAGGGTGGGAAAGAAATGGAACGCCAGCCCGCCAGGGCGGAGCATCTCCAGCACGCCCCGATGAAACCGTTCGCCGTCGGACACGTGCTCCAGCAGCATCCGCGACACGACCAGGTCGAATCGCCCGGCCAGCGCCGCGGCGGGGAGCACACGTCGGCCTCCAGCGTCGCGTAACCGGCCGGCGCCTTGGCCAGCTCGCGCGGGTCGATGTCCACCAGCAGGTAGTCGAGCCGCCGTTGAGCGAGCCGCTCGGGCGTCAGCACCGGGTTGGCCCCGCCGCCCAACTCGCAGATCGAACGGATGGCGTGTTCGTCGATCAATTGCTCGAGATCGTGGGGAAACGCGTTGCAGCGCGATCGCCACAGGTCGTAGGAGATCGGCGCCGGCGTGTTTTCGCGACTGCCCGCGCACGACGGGCGCCCGGCGGTTGGCAGACGGCGATCCTCTAGCGTGGCAAGTTGCATGGCGAATGCCATCGATGGGCAACGGGACGCTGGCCGGCCGCAAGACCCCCGCGGCCGGCACTGATTTGCGCGGCGAATCTTCCTCGAACGGCCACGGACCGGCAAGCCCAATTCGCCCGGTGCAAGCAGGCTGCTGGCGCGCGCAAGAAAGGGGCCGCAGCGCGAACGGCGCTACGGCCCCTGGCAGATACGCACGGCGCAGGGCCGTCTACCTTTTGGCCTCTACTTGATGAACAGCATCTCGCGGTAGGTCGGCAGCGGCCACAGGTCGTCGGCGACGATGCATTCGAGCTTGTCGGCCACGTCGCGCACCGCCTTCATGGCCGGCAGGACCGCGCCCTGGAAGTGTTTGGCCTCGCCCAGCAAGTCGCCGTTGCCGTGATGGCCCATCGCCCCCTCGAGCGCGGCGATCTTCTCTTCCAGGTCGCCGACCAGGTCGGTCACCGTCTCGAGCGTGCCCATGTGGACCGCCTTGCCGAGCGCCTTGAGCGAGGCGGCCGTGGCGGCCAATTCGCCCTGATAGCGGTAGGCGGCCGGCAGGATCATGGTCTTGGCCATCGACAGCGCAGCCTGGCTCTCGGTGTTGATGTCCTTGCAGTAGCGCTCGATGTAGATTTCATAGCGGCTGTGCATTTCCCGCTCGCAGAGCACGCCGTACTTCTCGAACATCGCGATGTTCTTCGGCTGCGATCAGCGCCGGCAGGGCGTCGACCGTGTTATGGAAGTTCGGCAGGCCGCGCTTCTCGGCCTCGTTGTGCCACTCGGCCGAGTAGTTGTCGCCGTTGAAGACGATCGCCTTGTGCTCCTTGATCACGTCTTGCACGACTTTCTGCACGGCGGTGGTGAGCTTCGACGGGATCGCCACCGGTGGCCTTCTCCAGCTCGTGGCGATGTAGTCCAGGCTTTCGGCCACGATCGTGTTCAGCACCACCAAGCGGGCCGGCGATCGACTGGCTGGAGCCCACGGCGCGGAACTCGAACTTGTTGCCCGTGAAGGCGAACGGGCTGGTGCGGTTGCGGTCGCCGGCGTCCTTGGGCAGCGGCGGCAGGGTGTCGACGCCGATCGTCAGCGTGCCGGCTGCTTCGAGCTGGTGGCCGCGCGCCCTTTTCAATCTGTTCGAAGACGTCGGTGAGCTGGTCGCCCAGGAAGATCGAGATGATCGCCGGCGGGGCCTCGTTGGCCCCCAGTCGATGATCGTTGCCGCTGGGCGACCACGACCGCCCGCAGCAGCTCGGAGTGCATGTGCACGGCCCGGATCACCGCCGCGCAGAACACCAGGAACTGCACGTTCTCGTGCGGGGTGTCGCCCGGGTCGAGCAGGTTGCCCGAGCCGAGCCGCCCAGCGACCAGTTGACGTGCTTGCCCGAACCGTTGATCCCGGCGAACGGCTTTTCGTGCAGCAGGCAGGCCATGCCGTACTTCTGAGCCACGCGCTGCAGCGTGATCATGATCAGCTGCTGATGGTCGGTGGCGACGTTGGCGTTTTCGAACACCGGCGCGATCTCGTACTGCGCCGGGGCGACTTCGTTGTGCCGCGTCTTGACCGGCACGCCCAGCTTGTACAGATTCGCGCTCGGTTTCCAGCATGCAGGCCAGCACGCGCTCGGGAATGGCGCCGAAATACTGATCCTCGAACTCCTGGCCCTTGGGCGGCTTGGCGCCGAACAGCGTGCGGCCGGCGTTGATCAGGTCGGGCCGCGAAAAGTAGAAATTGCGGTCGATCAGGAAGTATTCCTGCTCCGGGCCGGCCGGTGGCCGTCACCGGCGCGGCATGCGTGTGGCCGAACAGCTTCAGGATCCGCTGGGCCTGCTGGTTCGAGCGCCTGCATCGAGCGCAGCACGGGCGTCTTCTTGTCCAGCGCCTCGCCGGTCCAGGAGCAAGAACGCCGTGGGAATGCACAGCGTCGTGCCGTTGGGATTTTCCAGGATGTAGGCCGGGCTGGTCACGTCCCAGGCCGTGTAGCCGCGGGCTTCGAACGTGGCCCGGATGCCGCCGGAGGGGAAGCTCGACGCGTCGGGCTCGCCCTGGATCAGCTCCTTGCCGCTGAACTCGGCGAGCGCGCCGCCGTCGTCGGTCGGCGACATGAAGCTGTCGTGCTTCTCGGCGGTCAGGCCGGTCAGCGGGTAAAAGACGTGGGCGTAGTGCGTGGCCCCTTTTTCGATCGCCCATTCCTTCATCGCGGCGGCCACCGCGTCGGCCACGGTGGCGTCGAGCTTCTCGCCCTGCTTGATCGTGCGCTGCAGCGCCTTGTAAACGGCCTTGGGAACCCGCTCCTTCATGGCCTTGTCGCCGAACACGTTCGAGGCGAACAGCGTGCCGGAGGGGGTCTCGCGGAAATCGAGGGCCTGGCCGTTCGATTTGTAATTGGTGACGGCGGTGATGGCATCCTGTCGTGCGTTGATCAAGGTCGCTACTCCTGGTTAAAAAAGCTAAAACGGGAAGGCTAGCTAAAGTCGTACTCCAGCCCCACAGCAGATACCGCGGCGAGCTCTCGGGGCCCTGAATCGCCAGCCCCCAGGTCGTTCGACCGGGCCGCCGGAGACAGGACAATCCGTTGCCTGCAAGGCATCAACGAGCGGCGGCGCGCAATGGGTCGCGGGCCATTTTGCAAGTCGTGTGCCGTCCGCCGGCCGGAAACGCTCGCCTGCTATCAATTGAGCGAATCAACACGTTGATAGCGTTTGGGTTACGAAATCCGCGCCGGGCCGGCCGGGTATGCTCGTAACGACTTTCTCGCCCAGCAAACGAGCAAAATCGATTTGGCACGCACGGCACCCAGCCTAAAAACTGGGCAAGCACGATTCGCCCCGTCAGCCGCCGCGTCCCGCCGCGAGGGCCGGCCTACCCGCGGTGAACGACCGGCTCGGGCTCGGCGGACGGCCGCGGGACTTCGCCGTGGCCGCGGCGCGCCGAGAACCGCTCCAACAGCGCCAGGAAGGCCGGCACCAGGACGGGCCGCACGATGCAAGTGTCGAACATCACCCCCAGCGACAGGGCGAATCCCAGCTCGAGCATGCCCCGCAGGGTGCCGCTGGTCATCGAGATGAACGTCCCGGCCATGATCACTCCGCAACTGGTGATGATCCCGCCGGTGCGGGCCACGGCCCGGCGCAGCCCCTCCAGCGGCCCGTGCCGCCGCTGCTCTTCGACCACGCGGGTCAGCAGGTAGATGTTGTAGTCCTCGCCCACGGCGATCAGGATCACGAACAAGAACAGGGGCACCTTCCAGTCGAGCCCGTCGTACGTGTCGCCGTAGAGCCACGAGAAGAACAGCCGCGTGACGCCCATCGTGACGAAATAGCTGAACAGCACCGAGGCGATCAGGTACAGGCACACCAGCGGCCGCCGCAACAGCACGACCAGCACGGCCAGCACGGCGATCACCACCAGCCGCTCGATCAGCGTCTGATCGCTCTGGGTCACCAGCGCCAGGTCGCGAATGCCGGCCGTCGTGCCCACGAAACCCCAGCGGGTATCGTGCCATGGCGAGTCGCGGTCCTGGCTGAGCTTCGCCAGAAAGGCATCGACGCGATCGAGCGTGGCGATCGCGGCCGGCGAAAACGGGTTGGCATCGAGCACCAGGTCGAACCGCGTCACGTCGCCCGCCAGGTCGGGCGCCTGGGCCAGGTAGGTTTCCTTGGTCGTGTGATGCTTGAGCGCCGCCAGCTTGGCCCGGCCGCGCGGACTGAGCGGCTGGAAATAGCCGGGCGGATTGCCCAAAGGCTCGGTCAGGCTCAGCACCCGCTCGACACCCTGGAAGTCGTACAGCTCCTTGCTCAGCCGGGCGATCTGCTTGTTGCCATCGGGCTGGTCGAAGCCGGCTCCCCTTTTCCAGGCCAGCACGGTGACCGGCGCCATTTCGCCCAGCGGAAAATGGCGCTCGGCCATCCGGGTGCCGACGACGCTGGGGCGGTCGGCGGCCAGCTCGTTGAGAAAGTTGTACGTCACTTTCACGTCCAGTCCGCCATAGGCCAGCGGGGCCAGCACGAGCAGGCTAACGAGGAGAATCAATCCCGGCCGGCGCAGGATCACGTAGCTGGCCGCTTCCCAAAACCGGCTGTGGCGCGTGGCGTCGAAATCGTCGTTCGCCAGCGACGCGCCGGCCCGCGCCGCGCGGATGCCAAACGGCCAGAACACCGCCAGCCCGGCTGCCCGCAGCAGCGCCGGCGCCAGCGTCAGGCAAGCCGCCAGCGCGATCGCCAGCGAAAAGGCGATGGCCGGCCCGCTGCTGCGAAACTTGCCGAAGTCGGCGAAGAACATCGTGGCCAGCCCGCAGATCGTGGTCATGGCGCTGGCGACCAGGGCTTCGCCCACGCGGCCCACGGCTTCGGCCGCCGCGGCCGCGCAGTCGTGGCCGCGTTCCAGCTCCTCGCGATAGCGCGAAATCAGAAACAGGCAAAAGTCCGTGCCGGCGCCGAACAAGATCACGATCAAGAAGATCTTCGTGGTCGTGAACACCTTGAAATTCCACCACGCCATGCCGGGCAGCCGATCGGCCTGGGTCAGCAGGGCCAGCGCGTCGGCCGATACGAAAAACGCCAGCCCGATGGCCACTAGCGGCACCAGCACCAACAGCGGCGCGCGGTACACGACCAGCAGGATCACGACCACCAGCAGGATGGTCGTCAGCTCGGTGTTCTGGATGCTCTCGGCCGCCGAAGCCAGCATGTCGCCGCCGATGGCCGCCGAGCCGGTGATGCCGACGTGGAGCCCCCCAGGCAGGTCGGCCTCGGCACCGGCGAGCGTGCGCCTGCACTTCGGCCAACAGCGCCACGTTGCCGACCGCCATGAACTCGTTGGTGATGTTGAGCATCGTCACCGTGGCCTGGCCGTTGGCCGAGACGCGGCTGGTGAGTTTCTCGCCGAGCACCTCGGTGTTGCGGTTCCAGACGCTGGCGATCGGCCAGCCGGCGCTCGCGAAACAGCCCCGCCAGGCCGTCGCTCCAGCGCAGGTCGTCGACCGTCAATGGCCCATCGGGCCGCTCGACGATGATCGCCAGCGCGCTTTTGGCCTTCTGGTTGGGAAAGGCCCGCTTGAGCATCTGCTCGCCTTCGACGCTGGGCAGATTGGCGGGCAGGTAGGCCAGGTCGCCGTCGTTGGTCACGTCGTTCCAGCGCGGAGCGACCGCGTGCAGCCCGGCCGCCAGCACGATCCAGCCGACGATCACCACGACCCAATGCCGCGCGACCAGTTTGCCCAAGCGGTCGAACACGTCCAGAAGCTCCTTGCCGCCCGTCGCGCGAGGCTGCCCAGCGGGCAAACCATCCTGTCAATCGCGCGTGCTCGCGCCTTGATGGTACTGGCTGACAGGCAGACATCCAAGCAAGGTATGTGCTGACGGGAGCCGCTTCGGCAAAAGGGGTCAGCAAAGAAGGCGCGCCCAAGAATCGCGGCGAAGTCTACCGCGAGCGCTTGGCCGTCAACTGGCGGGCTTCCTGCAAGCCGGTGTCGAGCACGTGGTCGACTTTCGACGGGCCACGATCCGCGCCGTCGCTCGTCGCGGGCTTGGCGGCCGTGTGCACCTTGACGTCGGGCTGCACGCCGACGTTCGAAATCGGGTGACCCTTGGGCGAATAGAACTTGGCGGTCGTCAGCCGCACGCCCGAGCCGGCCAGCGACAAGGGGAAAATGCCCTGGACCGAGCCCTTGCCATAGCTGCGCTGGCCGATGATGCTGCCGCGACGGTGATCGCGGATGGCCCCGGCGAAAATCTCGCTGGCGCTGGCGCTGTCGCCGTCGATCAGCACCACCAGGGGCACGCTCCAGGTGCCGGCCCGATGGGCCGTGTAGTTGTAGTCTTCCAGGGCGCTGCGGCCGCGGGTCGAGACGATCGTGCCTTCGTCGATGAACTTATCGGCCACCTCGACCGACGAGGTCAGCAGCCCCCCCGGGTTGCCGCGCAAGTCGATGATCAGCCGCTTCATCCCCTCGCGATGCAGCTTCCACAGCGCCGCGTCGAGATCGCGGCTGGTCGTCTTCTGGAAGCAGGTCAGCTTCAGGTAGCCGACGCCAAAATTGCGGTCGAGCATCTTCACTTCGTCAACGCTCGGCACTTCGACGTGCTGGCGGCGAATCGACATCCGCCGCACGAGCTCGCCCTGCGCCCGGGTGACGATCTGCACGATGCTGCCTTCGGTGCCCTGCAGCAGGTCGGCGGCCTGGTCGGTCGTCAACTCGGCCGTCGAGCGGCCATCGACTTCGATGATCTGGTCGCCCGCGTGAATGCCGGCCCGCTCGGCCGGGCTGCCGGTGATCACCTTGACGATGAGCAGGGCCTTGTTCTGGGCCTTCAGCTCGATGCCCAAGCCGACAAAGTTGCCCTCGATCTGCGAATAGACGTCGTTAAGCTGATCGCCGGTCAAGTAGGACGAATAGGAGTCGAGGCCGCCAATCGCGCCACAGGCGTATTCGTAGGCCACGGCCACGGTCGGCAAGCGCAGCCGATCGTAAGCCTGGCGCGAGGTCGCCGTCAGCGCGTCGAGGGCCTGCTGGCGCGAGCGGATCGCCTGGTACTGTTGGCGGCGCAGCTCGGCGGCGAAGGCGTCGATCTCGGCCGGCGTTCGCCCCGGCAGGTTTCGCTGCCGGAACGACTTCTCGCCCAGCGCCACCTGCAAACTCTGGTTGCCGCGGGCGACCAGCGTCGTCCAATCGGGCGCGGTCACGTAGTGCGATTCGATCTTGGTGAGCACTTCGCTGTAGAGGCTCAGGGCTTGCCGATCGGGAAGGGTCTGCAGGGCCCGCAGGAAGCTCGAATCGCTGTAGCGGCGGCCAAGGTCGTAGTGGATTTTGGCCAGCGTGTGGCGATCGCCCAGGGCCGGCTCGTCGGGATATTCGCGCAATCCCTCTTCGTAGACCGACAGCGCCTCGCCCCAACGGCCGTCGGCCTCTAGCGGCTCGGCCCGGCGCAGAAAGCCGTTGACCGGTTCCGTGCTTTCTCGGCCCTCGGGCGCGACGATGCGAAGCTGAGCGGGCGCCACCGCGGGCGACCACAACAACAACAGCGCGAGAAGAAGGAATCCGCCGATCCGCTCGCTGATCTTTCGCATGGGCTCTTTCTGTCTGGGGCTGCGACGCCTAAACGAGGCGCCAGGGGGCAGCTCGGCGGACGAGCCAAAGGCCAATGCCCCGGATCGCCCGCGCCGTCAGCCGCGCGCACAATTTCCGTGATGTCGCTCTCTTGGCGGCCAACGAAAGCGGGTCCAGAGCTTCGGCCACGTTCAATATAGGCCACGAATGGGCAAGGGTCAAAAAACCGCCGCGCGGGTTTTCCGGGCCGTCGCCCCGCGCAACTGCTACAGCCCGCGCCACGGGGTGCACACCGCGCCGGTTGAACCGGGCTGCCCCAAGATTCCTGGGACTCGGGTTCTTCCCGAGTGACCGGCAAGTCCGAGGGTGCCGCCGGACGGCGCCCTACGCTGTCGCTGGCAGCAGCCCAGGTGGCCCGAAGAATCGGCAAAGTCGCCACGTGGTGGTTTCGCCGATTCTGGTGCAGAAAGCCGTGCCTGCAGTGCGCGGACACATGGTTTGCCGATTGAGAGCTTCTTATTCCATTGACCTTGTGAGCGATTGTTTGCCAAGGGCTCTGCCAGTGCGCGATCGAGTGGACTTCAGCGCGCCGGCGAAGCCCATGGCACCCGAGGAAGCGACTGGCACGCGATCAAATGCGGACCAGGCGGCCCTTCCGTATCGACTCGGTCTGCTTCTGGCATAAGATGACCGCGTCGGCGCCAGTTGGCCGTCGAGCATCGCCGAGGGCTCGTCCTTCTTTACCGAGCGCGGCTTCGGCGAGCTCGGCCACGAACGCGTCGACCGGATCGGACGATCTCATCTGCGGCCGCTCGACTTTGCCGTTGGCGGCCAGCACGGTTAGCGGCATGTTCAATTCCGGCTTGCCGTCGATCACGGAAAAATCGTAGAGCAACGTGGCCCGCTGGAAGTGGATTTCGAAACCGGCCGAAAACGCCCTGCCCTGCTGCTGGATCACGCCGCCTTCGACGCTGACGACCAGCGCCGGGTCGTCGAACTGGAACTGCGATGTGAAGTATTCGGCCACGTCGCCGCGCATCCGGCCCGACGAGAACACGGCCTTGGGCATGCCGTACAGCAGCCGAATGAAATGCGCGTCGTGCACGTGCAGGTCGAGCATCGGCCCGCCGATCTTCTTGGGGTCGTAAAAGTCCTTGAGCCACTGCGGGTCGGAGATCACGCGCTTGAAGTGGCCCCCCAGCAGCCGGCCATATTTGCCGCGCCGGGCCGCGTCGAGCGCGAAGCCGAACTCGGGAAAGAACGGCAGCACCTGGCCGATCATCAACTGCCGCCTGGCTTTGGCGGCCGCCTTGACCATCCGCGCGGCATCCGCCGGCGCCAGCGCGATCGGCTTTTCGCAGAATACGTGCTTGCCCGCTTCGAGCGCAGCGATCGCCATGCCCGCGTGCGCGGCCGGCGGCAGGCAGATGTCGATCATGTCGAGCTTACCGTCGGCCAGCATCGCCTCGAGCCGCTCGTACTTCGCGATGCCCGAGAGGTCCATCATCGTGCCGGCCGGTCCAAAATTTCCCTTGATCGAGCGCCAGTCGCCGGCCAGCCGCGCGCGATCCATCTCGCACATGGCCGCCACTTTCACCCCCTTGAGCTTCTGGTAAGCCAGGTAGTGAATCATGCCCATGAAGCCCAGCCCCGCGATGCCGACCCGAATCATGAATGCATACTCCAGGTGTGCAAGTTGACGCCCTACACTAACCCGACGCGCCAGCAAGGGTCAACTCTCACGCGCCCGAAAGCGCACGAAACCGACAGCCACGGCGGAGTCAAACCGCGGGCTTCCCTCGCTTGCGCTTCGCGTTCGCCTGGACCCAGCTCCAGCCGCCAAACGCCGCGCCGGCCGCTTCGACTACGACCAGCAACACCGCCGTCGCCACGAACAAACTCCGGGCATCGCCCTCGGGCAAATGGCTCACGTGGTCGTTGCTCACCGCGATGAAATGGAAATAAACGCCAAAGGCGAGCGAGCCCGTCATCGACAGCGTCAGCAGCGCGGCGCCGGTTCGCTTGCACGGCGTCCAATACAGCACCGCCGCCACGATCGGCGCGACGACGATCACGCCGTACACGAAGCCCGTCTGCCACGGCGCCAGCCCGACCCCCAATCGTTCGTGGGCCTGGCCGTGGGCGACGTTCACGGCCATGTTCGCCGCCACGACGGCCGCGGCCGCGATTGCCATCCGCTTCATGGTCGCACCAAGGATTGGAATTTCGCGCACGCCGCATCCCACTCGCCCGAGTCGCGCGGCTCGTCAGCGCACCAGCGGAAAGCTATGGCGGATGACTTCGCGCGCTTCGGCGATCGAGGCCAGCTCGCCGCCGGCAATGGCCTGCACGGCGATGTTGCCGATGGCCGTGGCTTCGATCGGACCCGCCAGGACCACGCGGCCGCAGGCGTCGGCCGTGGCCTGGCAGAGCTGCGCGTTTTGTGAACCGCCGCCGACGACGTGGATCGTCTCGATGCGGCCGCCCACGAGCTGCTCGAGCCAGCCGAACACCAGCCGATAGCGCAGCGCCAGGCTCTCGATGGCCGTGCGAATGATGGCGCCCCGCTCGTCGGGCACGCGCTGACCCGTGCCGCGGCAGTAGTTGCGGATCGCCTGCCCCATGTCTGCTGGAGCCGTAAAGGCGGCATCGTCGGGATCGACCAGCGACGCCAGCGGCGGCGCCGCGGCGGCCAGGCGGTTCAAATCGTCCCACGACAGATTCGCGCCCGCGGCGTTCCACACCCGGCGACATTCTTGCACCAGCCACAGGCCCGCGATGTTCTTGAGCAGTCGCGTGGTACCGCCCACGCCACCCTCGTTGGTAAAGTTCAAGGCCAGGCAGGTGTCGTTGACGACCGGCCGCGGCACTTCGGCGCCCATCAGTGACCAGGTGCCCGAGCTGATGTAGCACCAGTTTGGCCGCTCGCTGGGCGGCGCATCGGCGGGCACGGCCGCCACGGCGCTGGCCGTGTCGTGCGTGCCGGGCAACACGACCTGCACGCCGGCCAGCCCGCTGTCGGCGGCCACCTGCGGCCGCAATGGGCCCAACGTCGTGCCCGGCTGGGCGATCGGACCCACGATCGATGCGGGAATGTCGAACTCCGCCAGCAGATCGCGGGCCCACTCGCCCTTTCGCGGATCGTAGAACTGCGTCGTCGTGGCGTTGGTCAGCTCGTTCGACTTCACGCCCGACAGCAGCCAGTGAAACATGTCGGGAATCATCAACAGCGAGTCGGCCGCGTCGAGCAGCGGCGAGCCGGCCAGCCGCATGGCCCAAAGTTGATAGAGCGTGTTGAACTGCATGAACTGCAGGCCGGTGCGGGCGAAGATCGTTTCGCGCGGCACCACGGCAAACGCGCGCTCGAGAATGCCGTCGGTGCGCGGATCGCGATAGTGGACCGGATTGCCCAGCAACTCGTCGCCCGCGGCCAGCAGGGCAAAGTCGACGCCCCAGGTGTCGACGCCGACGCTGGCGATTTCGCCCCCGCTGGCAGCGGCCGCCCGCAAGCCGCGGCCCACGTGCGCCCATTGTGCCAGCAGATCCCAATAGAGCCGCCCGGCAGCCGCCACGGGCCCGTTATCGAAGCGATAGAGCTCGGCCAGCTCCAACCGCCGGCCATCGAACATCCCCACCACGTGCCGCCCGCTGGAGGCCCCCAGATCGATCGCCAGATAACCGCGCCGAGCCATGGTGTCGCGCCCGAAGATTTGACCGGCCGCTGCCTGCCGCCGGGTGAAACACGGCCCGACGTGGCTCCAACATGACGGACCGGCGTGCGACAGTCAAGTACCGTCCTATAAACGACTTAGATCGTATGCATCGGCCTTGCACCCGGGCGTTCGGAAGAATCGCTACAAGCTGAAGATCCCGGGCGTTTCGACCCGATAGAGAAAGATGGCCCCGATAGTTGACCTACCTAAGTAACATAAGTATCATTCCGATCATTGAGCGCTTCGTCTGCGGGAGGCATCTGGATTCCGATGGCAACCACCACCGAATTGACCACGACTCCACTGCCAGTCGTCGACCCATCGCGGCCCGCGCCACCGGCGGTGCCCACGGCCACGCCCGAACTGCTGGCCGAGTTGAAAGCCCACAGCGACGCGCTGGAAGGGGCCAGCCCTCAAGACATCATCGCCTGGGCCGTCGAGAAGTATGCTCCCAAGCTGACGATGGCCACGGCATTTGGGCCCGAGGGGTGCGTGATCCTGCACATGCTGGCGGCGATCGAGCCGCGGACGCACGTGTTCAATCTCGACACCGGCTATCAATTCGAAGAGACGCTCGAGCTGCGCGACCGCATCGCCCGCCGCTACGGCATCGAGGTCGAAATGCGCCGGCCGGCCACGACCGTGCCCGAGTACGAAGCGCAGCACGGCGGGCCGCTCTACAAGACGAATCCCGATCAGTGCTGCTTCGACCGCAAGGTGCGCGTGCTGCGCGAATCGGTGGTCGGCTGGCACGCCTGGATGAGCGGCATCCGCCGCGACCAGAGCACCGATCGGGCCGGGCGCCGATCGTCGGCTGGGACAAGAAATTCGGCCTCGTGAAGATCAGCCCGCTGGCCAACTGGACGAAGAACGACGTCTGGAAGCTGATCACCGAGCACGACATCCCCTACAATCCCTTGCACGACCAGGGCTACACGAGCATCGGCTGCTGGCCGTGCACGCGGGCCGTGATGTTCGGCGAAGACGAACGCGCCGGCCGCTGGAGCGGCAGCGCCAAGACCGAGTGCGGCCTGCACAGCAAGGACTGAGCGTCCGCCGTCGCCGCCGCACCCGTCCGCGCGCCGACTTCGCGCAGCCCGAACCTCTGCGCCTTCCCGTCGTCAGCCCACAGCCCTCAGCCATTCACCCCATGAAACTCTCCGCCAAGACCGAATATGCCTGCCTGGCGATGCTCGAGCTGGCGGCCCGCTATGGCTCGGGCGAGCCGGTGCGCATTCGCACGATTGCCGACGAGCACGGCATTCCGGCGCGGTTCCTGGTGCAAATCCTGTTGCAGCTCAAGGGCGCGGGCTTCGTCTCCAGCACGCGCGGGGCGGCCGGCGGATATCAGTTGGCCAAGCCGCCCGAAGCGATCACGCTGGGCGAAGTGATGGGTGTGATCGAGGGTCCGGAAGGGGAAGTGCAGGCCGCCACGGCCTCGAAATCGGCCACGGCCCGCGTGCTGGTCGATACCTGGCGCCACATCGCGCGCGTCGAGCACGAGGCGCTTCACGGCATCACGTTCGGCGATCTCGTCGAGCGCATGAAGCGGCAGAGCGAGAACATGTATTACATTTAGGCGGTAGGCTGTGGGCTGTGGGCTTCAGGGGTGAAGGTCGAGGCACCACGGGCTTTTCTAGGCTTTGCCCTGCATCGCTTCGGCCAGGATCTTCGACGTGCTCTCGCGCATGATTCGCGGGTCGACGGTCTTGCCTTCGAGCAGGTTCTTGCGGACGTCCTTGCCCGAGATGAACACGGGCTTCTCGTCCTTGTGGCTTTCCATCAGGTCCACGCGGCCGATCGATTCGTAGTAGGCGGCGAAGCCGACCTTGAGCGGCTGGATCTTCAAGTCGCCCTGCAGTTTGCCAAAGATCTCCTGCGCGTCGAAGTCGCCCCAGATCGGCGAGTTGTCGTGATAGGGAGCGTCGGCGTGCTTGCGGCCGATGACGATGTCGGTAAAACCGTAGTTCTGCCGGTAGATGGCGTGCATGATCGCCTCTTTCGGCCCGCCGTAAAACATCTTGATGTCCAGGCCCAACAGGATCACGCGATCGGGCACCGACTCCTTGCGCGGTCCCCACAGGGCCGCGTCGCTGTCGCCCTCGCCCAGCCCGCGCTGGTCGATGAGGGCTTCGTACGTGTGCATGCGCACGTCCGCGTTGACGTCGTCTCCCTTGGTTTCGCCGATCAAGGGGTTAAGCGCGGCGCCGGCGTGATGCCCGCCGCGCAATAGCGTTTCCAGCCCGTAGACCAGGGCGTACTCGTGGGCCCGGTGCAAGGGATTGCGGGTCTGAAAGGCGACGACGCGGCTCCAACCCTTGCCGGCCAGCAGTTTGCGGACTTCTCGTGGCGAGAGCACGTACTTGCCGAATTTCGGGTGTTTGGGCTGCGGCAAGGCGCGGATCGTGCCGCCCAGCAAGTGCGTCTTGTCGGCATCCTGCTTGAGCACCATGTCGGCGCCCGGGTGGTCGGTGCGCTCGGTGAGATAGACGCTCTTCAGGTAGCGGGGTTTGTCCCACTCGTAGACGTCGCTGATGGCCAGCGTGCCCACGATGTTGCCGGCCGAGTTGGTCAGGGCCACGGTCTGGCCCGGCTTGACCTTGGCGGCCTCGGCGGCGGTGACTGGCAGGCCGATGGGGATCGTCCAGGCATAGAGTTTGCCGTTGTGCTCGATCACCCCCTCGTCGAGCACGCGGTTGTACGTCGAGCGGTCCATGGGACCCGTAAGCGGGCTCAAGGCCCCGTCGGCGAAGCGGTAGACTGTCGACAGGTCGGCATCCGAGACGGGCACCTTTTCCAGCTTGGCGGCTTCCGCCTTGAAGGCGTCGATATCCTCGGGCCGGACGGTGGTGCACACGGGTTCCGAAAGCCCCCCGTGCGGAGCAATGAGATCGGCCATTTTCCTCTTACCCTCCAACAGGTTCAGCATCTCTAACGCCTGGGGAAACCAGGAGTATAGGGCGAATTTTGCCGGCCAACAAGGACAGATCGGCGGGGGTCGATAGCACACGAGCCCGACGCGCAAGCGAGGGCTCTTCGTCGGTTCTCCCTCGATTGCGCGTGGGTTAGTGTGCGAAGCACCGGCACGCTCGAAGGCTTCGTGCGCTAGACCTGCTCTTTCGGCCGGATCGATAGCACGACGCTCGTCGAGTCGGTGCCCGGCAGCGGATACTCGGCGATCTTGCGCAGCTCGAGGTGCTTGAGCAGTCCGCTTTCGCGGGCGGCTTTGCGCTCTTCGACCCAGGCCGGACCTTTGATCACCAGCAGGCGGTCGAAGTTCTCCCACAAGGGCGCGAACCAGCGAAGCAGTTTCGCCAACGGCGCCACGGCTCGCGCGACCAGCGTGTCGAACGTGTGCTCGGCGAGCACTTGCTGTGCGGGCGCGTGATAGACGGGCACGCTCAGGCCCAGCTCAGCCACGATCGCCTCGGCCGCGCGAGCCTTCTTGGCCACCGAATCGCACAGCGCCACCTCCAGGTCGGGCCGCACGATCGTCAGCACGATGCCCGGCACGCCGCCGCCGGTGCCCACGTCGAGCACGCGCCCGCCGGCATCGAGAAACGGCTCCAGCGCCAGGCTGTCGACGACGTCGCGGGCCACGAACTTTTCGTAGCTGGTATGCCGCGTCAGGTTCAGTTTCTCGTTCCAGCGCCACAGCGAGCGGCAGTAAGCGTCGAGCAGCTCGACCTGCTCGGCAGGCAGTTCGATGGAGTGCCGCGCCAGGGCGTCGGCCAGCGTTTCGTCGGAGTGCGAGTGCAAGCGTGTCTCGGCAGTTGCAGGCGGAAGCCAGGGAAGCGTGTTGGTCCGAAATGGGATTGTTTCGCCCAGGGGGGCCAAAGGCAATCCACCTTACGGCTGGAGCGCGGTGAGTTCCAGTTCCCCGCGCCCCAATCACACCGACGGTCGAAGTCACGCGCGAGCAACTTCTGCGGCTGTTGTCCGGGCTGAATCATCCCGCGCAACGGGCGTGATTCTTCGCAAACTCAATTCTTCGCTCAATCTTGGCATCGCTGGTTACAACAAGCCGCATGACGCTCGCCCTTGACAAATTGCCGAACGATATCGCCGCTCTGAAGCAGTTGTATCGTTGAGCAACAAGCCGAACGCGACGCATCTCGTTGATCGCATCCGTGAGGAAGCAGCGGCACAGCTTCAAGCGAGCGTCAACGCACGCGGCTGAATTGAAAGCCGCGATCGCGGCCTTCTTGCGGCGCTTACGGTCTGTCTCTGAGACCTTCGACCCGCGGCAACTCTTGCTGTTCGGCCAGCGCATTGAAGGCGCTGCACTCGACCAGGCGAGCATTGAGGAGGAAGCGGGCGAGCAACTCGTTACGCGACGGGTGAAGAACCGCTATAAGCACGGCCGGCAGCAGTTGCCCGAGAACTTGGAGCGTATCGAGATCGAGCACGACCTGGAAGACAAGGCCTGCCCGGCCTGCAGCAAGAGCGCTCCGGATCGGCACCGAGGTCAGCGAGCAACTGGAATACTTCCCGGCCAGCTTCAAAGTGCTCAAGCACGTTCGCCACAAGTACGCCTGCACGAAGTGCGACGCTCGACGCTATGATCCAAACTTCGCGACAGCGACCAAGCCGCCGCAGCCGATCAATAAGGGCCTTCCGGGGCCAAGCCTGCTGGCCTACGTCGCAGTGAGCAAGCTCGGCGATCACCTGCCGCTGTATCGGCTGGAGAACATCTTCGCCTCGGCAGCGGGTTCACGTCGCCCGCAGCACGATGTGCGCTTGGATGCGTCGTGCTGGCGATTGGTCGCGCCGCTCGTCGATCTGATGATCGAGCGCGTCCGCCAATCGCGGGTGATTCATACCGACGACACGACCGTGCCGATCCAGTCGCCCGGCCAGAAGCAGTGCCGCAAGGGTCGCATCTGGTGCTATCTCGGCGACGAGGCCAACCCTTACACCGTGTACGATTACACGCCGAGCCGCTCCCGCGACAGTCCGGCCAAGTGGCTAAAGAACTTCACTGGTTACTTGCAAGCCGACGCCTACGGCGGTTACGACGCGATCTATCATGCGCAAGGCGTGACGGAAGTCGCCTGCTGGGCTCATGCGCGACGCAAGTTCTACGACGCACAGGACTCGGACGAGTTGTCGCCTCGCCGATGCTGGCGATGGTCGCTGAGTTGTACGCCACCGAGCGCTAAGCGAAGTACTCCGATGATGTTACGCGATTCACTCTTCGCCAAGAGCGAAGCGTTTCCGGTGCTCTAAGCACATCAAGGCGTGGCTTGCTGCCGAGCAAGAACTTGTCCTACCCCGCAGCCCAATTGCCACGGCGATCACGTACGCTCAGAATCAGTGGACCGCACTTTACTACGTATGCTACGCAGGGCTTTTTGAACATCGACAACAACGCCATGCGAGCGGTCGCTCAAACGCGCTGCACTCCGAAATCGCCCAATCCGCAGGAACCTGCGCCGCGTCCGCCAAGCGTGCGGCAACAGCAGCACACTGCCATTTTGACACACTTGCCGCTCATGCTGGCGGATCGGCGGCAGCCACGCAAATCATTGGTTGACTTGGAATTCGGCGATGCGGCCTGCTCCCGGCCGTTTGGCATTCTGTTTGCTTCTTGGAATAACCGTTCCCTTCCCTACCAGCCAGTTCGCCAGTCCGGCGTGCCGCGGCCTGCCACCGCCTGTTACACGTCGAGCGGCGAAGCGAAAAAATCGGTTCCTGAATGGAGGAAATACATCATGGTTTTACGCAGAAATGGTTTTAATCCAGTCGCTCAACTGCGCGATGAAATGGATCGCCTGGTGAGCGACTTCTTCGGCCCCGTGGCCGCTTCGGCCGCCAGCCGCGCCGGCGCCGGTCCGCGGTTTCCCGCTGTTGAACGCCTGGGAAGAGGGCGACTGCCTGTACGTCGAGGCCGAAGTGCCGGGCTTGAAGAGCGAGAATCTCGAGATCGGCGTCGTCGGCAACGAGCTGACGATCCGCGGCCATCGCGGCGAGCAACCGCGCGAGGGCGTGGCCTACCATCGCCAGGAACGGGCCGTCGGCGAGTTCAATCGCGCGCTGCGGCTGCCGATCGACGTCGACTCGGCCAAGGTCGAAGCCACGCTAACCGATGGCGTCCTGACCATCAAGCTGCCCAAGGCCGAATCGGCCAAGCCGCGCAAGATCAAAATCAACCCGGCGAACTGAAGTTTCCTGTCACCAGCCGGCCATTCGCGACAACCCACCGTGGCTCGGACGGGCCGCGCAGCCAACAAAGGAACTCAAACCATGGCAACCGAAACCCACACGCAACAACCAACCCAGCGCGACGAGCCGCGGACCGAGCACACCCGCAGCGGGCGCACGTTCCGGCCGCACGTTGACATTCACGAGGAAGGCGACGAGCTGGTGCTCGTGGCCGACATGCCGGGAGTGAAGGCCGAGGACGTCGACGTTCGCTTCGAAGACGGCGTGCTGACGATTCACGGCCCGGTGCCCCCGCGCTGGCCGGAGCAGGGAGAATTCCTGCTGTACGAATACGGAGTCGGCGATTTCTATCGCACGTTCCGCGTCAGCGAACAGATCGACGCCAGCCGCATTCAGGCCGAGTATGCCGACGGCGTGCTGACGTTGCACCTGCCGAAAACCGAGTCGGCCAAGCCCCGCAAGATCGAGGTGCAAGTCGCCAGGTGAACGCGGGGCCGATGCCCCCCGTTTTTTTCACGTGACTCGCGGGAGTAGACCGAATCGGCGAGTTTTCGCGATGCAGGGTGCCACTGCTGGCTCGTCCAGCAGTGCCCGACCACGGGTGTCTGCCACGCAGCCACCCGTGGCACCCGTTGGTAGCTCCTGACAATAGCGATTCGAATTGGTTGTGGTACGTGTGTGAAAGGAGTGATGAATCATGAACCTGATACCTTGGAGAACCAAGCGCGACGACGAGCCCGCCGGCCAGCTTTTGCCGGTGAGCGGTTTTCGCAGCGAGATGGATCGTTTGTTCGATTCGTTCGTGCGCGACGCCTTCGGCTGGGGTGAGGCGGGCTTGCCGGCCGCGTCGACCCGCTGGGCGCCGCCCCTGGACATCGAAGAAACCGATAAGGAAATCCACGTCCGCGCCGAGATTCCCGGCATGAAACCGGAAGATCTCGAACTGTCGATCGTCGGCGACGCACTGGTGATCTCCGGCGAGAAGAAAGAAAGCCAGGAGCGCCGCGAGGGTGGCTACGTCTACCAGGAGCGCCGCTTTGGCAGCTTCCGCCGCGAGGTGCCGCTGCCCACGGCCGTCGACGCCGACGACGTCAAGGCCGAGTACAAGGACGGCGTGCTGTCGGTCGAGCTGAAGAAATCGCAGGAAGCCCTGCCCAAGAAGATCTCGGTGAAGGCCAAGTGAACGACGCCTGACGAGCAGGTCGACAAAACGCCGCCCCGCGTGCTGATTGCGACTCGTGGGCGGCGTTTTTTTTCAATTGGGCGTAGCGGGCTGGCTCTCGTTTTCCGCGGCGGGCCGCTCTGACGTGCTCGACAGCTCGCGCATGTTCACCCTCGCCAAAGTTCCCAGGATGCGACTGTGGAATTGGCTGTCGACGGCAACCTGAAAGTACTTACGGGCCGCCTCGTCTTGGCCCGCGTGGCGGAAATAGCGGCCCACGAGGCATGCCGCCCCGGGGCGTTCGTTGGTCGCCGCTTTGGCGAGCCACGCGTCGGCCGCGGCCGTCTCAGCCGTGCCCGCGTAGGCTTGTTGCAACCAGCGGGCCAGGGGCCCCACGGCGCTGGCTCGCAATTGGGCGATCTGCTCGGGCGTGAGCCGCGGTTGGGCTGCCTTAGTCGCTTTGTCGGTCCCTTGACCCGGTTGGGCCGGGGCTTGCTGATTGCCGTCCGGCGGCAACTGGTCGAAAAACGTCACCACCTGCGCGAGCGTCGCGTCGCGCAGCTTGGCGTCGTGACCTTCGTCGCAGACTTCCGCCAGCACGAGCGCCGTCCAGGGGTTGAACTGCCGCTGGAGCGACTTTTGAAAGGCGGTACGCGCGGCGGTCAACTGGTCGGACAGCCAGAACATCGCGCCTAGCTGCATCCAGGCGTCGGCATCGTTGCGCTTCGACAGCACGCTGACCCGCTGCATGCCGAACTGCAAAGCCGACTTCTCGTCGCCGTGGCCCGTCTTGCGGCACCAGAAGTACCAGTCGAGCTCCTGGCCCGGATAGCGCTCGGCGGTCTGGTGAACGAGCGCTTCGGCCTGGTCCCAATGTTCCAAATGTTCGTGGCACTCGGCGGCCAGCAGCATCGCCCAGCCCGCGCCGTCTCGGCCGCCGCGTCGGCATAGGGCAGGGCCTTGTCGTATTGCTTTTCGCCCATGAAGTAGCGGGCCAGCGTGCTGCGGGTACTGGCGTGCGACAGGGCGAAGTCTTCGGCCGCCAACGACTTCTCCAGCGTCTCTTGCCACTTCTGGCGATCGCTCTGCTTCAGATACACGTCGGCCAGCCAGGCAAACCCCAACTGGTCGGGCGACACCTCGACGAAACGCGACAGGCGGCGCTCGGCATCGGGCCACTGCTGGTGCCGATAGTGCCAGGCGCCCATGGCCTTCATGATCACGGGCTGGTCCTTGTAACGGGTTTCCAGGTCCTTCCAGAATTCGGGGGTCGAATTCGGCCCGGCGGTTTCGACTTGCGCAACGACGGCCAGCGGGTCGTGTGGGCTGACCGACGCGAGCCGCGCGTAGCTGCGTGGACAAGCCGGCGATGCGGGCGCGGCCGATGTCGTCGGCAATCGGGTCCTGATGGCCGGCGATCCGCCGCTGCATGGCCAGAGCCGTGCTCTTCGGGTTGGGAGCCTGCAACCGTGGTTTGGCGGCCAGGCCCACCCAGGTCAAACCTTCATCGACGACCTGAATTTCCGCCAGCAGCTTGTCGATCTGCGGCGCGTCGCGGCGGCCGTCGAGCACCGTGCAGTCGAGAATCTTGGCGTACGGATGTTTCGCGACCAGCTTGCGCCGCGTCGAATTGGGGCTTGTACGCGGCCAAGGGAAAACCGAGCCCGCCCTGAAAGAACGCCAGGCGGCGATAGGCGTGCACGAGCGTCAGGTCGTCCAGCAAGCGACCGATCACCTGCCACGACGGCTCGCCGTCGTCATCGCCGACCGCCCCGGCCGCGATCAGCGCGTCGACCAGCGCCACCCGCGTCGGTCCGCCTGCAAAGGCCGGATCGCCGCGCGTCGCATCCTGCGGATTGCGGGCCGCGCTCTCGAATTCCGTACGCAGCGTCGCGGGCAGGTTCGGCAGCGCTGCCAGCCGCTTGGCCAAGGTGGCCTGCAGGACGGCCGGACCATGAACCGTGACCAGGTGCTGAATGCTGACGCCGCGATCGCGGCAGATCGCGTCGCAGATCGAATAGCACTCGGGCACCGTTTGGAGCGACTCGCGGCCCGCGCCAATCGTCAGCGCCTGGCAGCCGGAGTTTTCCACGACCAGGAAGCTCAACAAGGCGCCCAACTCGTCGAAGCCGTCTCGCTTCGCCACGTCGAGCACGCTCTTGCGCTCGTAGCTGCAATAGGCCTTTACCAGCGGGACCCAGGCGACGAGCTTCGCGTCTTCCTTGCGCCGCGCGTCTTCGCCGGCCTGGAAATCCGCAAGCGCAGCCGCGTGCAAGCCCGCCAAAGCGCGGGCGTATCCGCGATGGTTGAGCGACCAGGAATCGTGTTCGTTGGCGTTGACCAACCGCTCGGCGTAGATCAAGGCCCGCGCTTTGAACACCTTGGGCGCGGCATTCCAGGCGAACGCGGTCAACTGGCCGAGATTCGCATAGCCGCGCACCAGGGCGGCCAGCGTTTGCGGCGATTGGCCGTCGATGCGTTCCAAGTCGTGCAAGGCCCTCACCGCGGCAAACTGCGAAAACAGGTTCATCTCGCCGAGCACAACTCGATGTCGGCCCCCACGGCCGCCGTGCCGCGCGGCTTGGCGCCGCCTCCCTTGGCGCCGACTTTTGCAGCGCCGCGACGATCTCTTTGCGCGACAGGGGCTCGAGCGCTTCGACCACCGCGGGATAATCGAGCTGCCCCCGTTTCTCGCCGAACCACGGCAACTCGACCTCGTAAACAGCCGCCGCCGGTTTTTCATCGCCGCGGCGGTTCAATCGCAAGCCGAGCGATTTGCGATACGCGCCGGTCGTTTGCTCCTCGACGACCAGCACGCCGTCGCTGTCCGCCTCGCCCAGCGATTCTCCCAGTGCCATGTCGCGCGTCGACAGCCCCAGCTCATCGCGGGCAGCCACCAGCACGGCCTGCCGAAACAACTCGCGGAGCAACAGGCCGTTGCCGCCCAGCGGGCCGCCGGTCTGGGGTTCGCTGGCAGTCAAGCCCAGGGTCGCGTAACTGCCGCCTGCTGGCCCGTCGGCCGCCTGCAGCCGTGCGGACACGACCACAACCATCAGCAGTGCCAGGCCACAGCGGCAGGGAAATCGGCCTCGCATGGCAGGATTCCTTGCGAAGATCTAGGGGGTGAGGCGCGTTGTCGCGCAGGCACTATCTGCTTTGCATCGCGAGTTATCGAGCACGCTATTGCCGTGCGGGCAAACTGCCACGAAGACGAATCGGTCTGTTTCGATCGGTCGCTGCGCTGCTCGGCAGCCGCGTAGTCATTCACACGTACGCCGGCGTGGGCGGGTAGGTGCTCAACTCGACGTGGTGGCCGTCGGGATCGCGACAGAATATCTGCACCAGGCCGCGGTCGGCGAACACGTTCTTGCGGTAGGCGACGCCGTGTTCGGTCAGCAGCCGCTCGGCCTCGGCCACGTCGTCGACGTGCAACGCCAGGTGATCGCCGCGCGTCTGGATTTCCCCCTCCGGGTCGGGCGCGTTCTCGTTGTAGATCAGGTGGATCATGATCCCGTAGTTGGACAGCCACGCGCGGGAAAATCGAAAGTCGGCCGCGCCACCTCGCGAAATCCCAACACGTCGCGATAAAACTTGCGGCTGGCCTCCAACCGCTTGGTCATGCGTCCCACGTGATTGACGGACTTGATCGGCACGGGCTGCGTCACGGCTGCCACCTCGCTTGGAAAGAAACGCGGATGCAAGGGGCAATATAGCCGGTGCCAGCTAGCGTCGCCAACTTTTTCGCGCCCCGCGGACATCGGCAAGCTGGCGAAGACCGGATTGCGGCCCAAGAGGGATCGGATTTGACGATTTTCTCGATTCTGCCGCTTGTGCCGGCCGATAAGTCCCGAAAGACGCATTCGGTTGTCCGCGCCCGCATCGCCCTAGGGCGGCCATGGGGCCGAGGACCGCCGCACGGGGGCCCTGTTTCCTGCGAGGCGAGCACGATGTCGATCCGCGGACTGTACCTGCTGGGGTTTGCCGTTCTGCTGGCCGTTCAGTCAGGCTGTTGCTGCGGCGGCATTTGGCCCTGCGGCAAGAACTACTGCGGGTCGCAATGCGGGCAACTTTACTGGCACGAGTGGTTCAGCATTCCGCCCAACTGCTGCGATCCTTGCACCTGCTGCGGCAACCACGCCGGGACTACGAATCCTTACGTCCGCAACAGCATGCCGCCGATGGGCCGCCCCTGGAACTGGACGCCCGACATGGCCGCCGCCTATGCCGGATTGCCGACCGAAGGCGGTCCGCCGCCGGGTACCATGCCGGCCGGCGACATGGTGCCGCCCAGCCAGCTCCGGGCGCCAGGGACCGTTCCGCCGGCAGCCCGCAACATGTCGCCGGCCGAGGCGAACCAGCTCCGTCGCGCGAACTACCAGGGGCAGGTTGATTCGCCAGGCTCATTCCGTACACTGGGTGGCGCGCGGCGGCTGTCCGACCTCTTCCACAATTAGGCGATTGAGCCGGGGCCCATCGCACCCCGGCACGTCCGCGCAGCCCTCGGTCCCCCGAAGCGCGAACGTCCCCGCCCCATGCTCGTTACCGGCGCTCAAGCCCTGCTCTCGATGCTGGCCGACTCCGGCGTCGGCTACCTGTTCGGCAATCCGGGCACGACCGAGTTGCCGTTGATCCGACGCCCTGGTCGGCCAGCCGCGCATCCGCTACATCCTCGGCCTGCAGGAAGTGCCGGTGATGGCCATGGCCGACGGCTATGCCATGGCCTCGCGCTCGCTGGGCGTGGTCAACCTGCACATCAGTTGCGGCCTGGGCAACGCGATGGGCATGCTCTACAACGCCTATCGCGAAGGCACGCCGCTGCTGGTCACCGCCGGCCAGCAGGACCGCCGGCTGAAGCTCGACGAGCCGATCCTTTACGGCGACATGGTGGCCGTGGCCCGGCCGTGGACCAAGTGGGCCGCACGAGGTCGAGCGGCTCGAAGATCTGCCCGTCGGCCGTCCGCCGCGCGGTGCAGACGGCGCCTGACGCCGCCGACCGGGCCGGTGTTTCTGGCAGCTGCCGATGGACCTGCAAATGCGCCTCGGCCGATCTCGACCTGACGCCGTGCCGCCGCTCGTCGATCATCGCGTTCGCCCGCCGGTCGACGCCTTGCGGGCCGCCGCCGAGCGTGCTGGCGTCGGCCGGCAACCCGGCGATCCTGGCCGGCAGCCGCGTGCAGCGAGGCCGACGCCGTCGCCGAGCTGGTCGCCATCGCCGAGCGGCTGGGCGCGCCGGTCTTTTCCGAGCCGCCCCACACGCACGGCCGGCTCGGCTTTCCGGCCGACCACGAACTCTACGGCCAGACGCTCCCCTTGTGGGCGCCCGACATCGCCCGGCGGCTGGCCGAGTTCGACGTGCTGCTGGTGGCCGGCATGGACCTGGTGCGGCGAGTACGTCTATCACGGGCCCGAGCCGGCGATTCCGCGGCACGTCAAGATCGTTCACGTCGATGAAGACCCTGCGCAAGCTGTCGAAGAACTATCCGTTGGAAGTCGCCGTGCAGGGCGATCACCAAGGCGGCCCTGGCCGAGCTCGACGCCGTGCTCGGCCAGCAAATGAGCCCGGCCGCCGGCGAGCGAGCCGCCGAGCGCGGCGGCGGCGCAAGGAGCTGCACCGCGGCATCCGCGAGGAGCTGCGCCGCCAGGTAAGCTCTCACCGCGACGCGCGGCCGATGGCGCCCGGCGTGATGATGGAGAGCCTGTCTCGCGTCCTGCCGGCCGACGTGGCGGTTGTCGAAGAGGCCGTCACCACCACCGGCTCGATGTTCCAGCGGCTGGGAGCCTTGAAGAACACCGACGGCTATTTCGCCCATCGCGGCTGGGCGTTGGGTTGGGGCCTGGGCTGTGCGATCGGCGTGCAGCTTGCCTGGCCCGAGCGCCCCGTGTTGGCGATCATCGGCGAAGGCGCCGCGATGTACGGCATTCAGGCCCTTTGGTCGGCGGCTCGCTACCAGTTGGGCGTGACGTTCGTGATCGCCAACAACGCCCAGTACCAGATTCTCAAAGCCGGCGCCGCCGGCCTGGGCCTGCCCGCCGCCAGGTCCGGCCAGTTCATCGGCATGGACCTGACCCACCCCGAGATCGACTTCGTCGCCCTATCGGGCGCGCTAGGCGTCGAAGCCGAGCGCATCCACGATCCCGAAGAGCTAGCCCAAAAAGTCGCCCGCTCGCTAGCCGAACCAACGAAGCCAAGACTGTTCGACGTGCCGATCGAACGCAGCCTGGCCGGTCCGGGTTGAATTGCGTCTGTGGCGTGTCCGGTGGTGCCCGATACCCGCTTTGAATATCAAGTGGCAAGCGGCGCCGCGCTCTCCTCATCCCTTCAATGAATCGTCATCCCTTAATGCGCATGAACAATCAACGAGCCGCTCCGCGGTGAATCGTTTATTCCTTTTTCACAGCGCCACGAATCCCAGCGCTCACGCCCCAGGCCCGCCATCCCATTGAAAAAAACGCCTTCTCTTCTTCCTTCCTTTTTGCTCCTCTTCCTCCTCCTCTTCCGTCGTGCCGTCGTGCCGTCGTGTTAAAAACCTCTCCCTCCTCCTCTGCGTCCTCCGCGTCCTCCGCGGTGAATTTTCCTTTTCTTCAGTGGCCAATTCTTCCCCTAGAAATCAGCCACGCGTTCCGCGATACTTCGCGTAGCTGAATCGGGCTGAGGTGTGCGTTGCCGCGAAAGCCATTTGCGAGAATGCCAAGAGTAGCGAAAGTCGGCAGGCGATAGTTCTGGCCTGATAAAACCGGCGGAGCGAAGCCACAGGGCAGCATTCCCGAGCCGCCTCTCCTGGAGCGATGTGTGGCGTTGTTGAAAGCATCTGCGAGCGCTCGCAGACGCCGAAGCACCGCCACCGGGCCGGTTTAACGAGTTCTTCTTACCTCAGGCCTCAAGCCTCAGGTCTCAAGCCTCGGCTGCCTGCCCCGCCCCGGGTCGACCCGACAGGTCCGCCCCACGGATGGGCTCGAGTGGTCGGTGACACAGACCTCGAGAACTCCCCTTGCCGTGATTTGCGGTGTCACCCGGTGTGTTGCTCGACCGCGTAACGGCCGAGGCAAAAAACCAAAACCCCAAGAACGCGCCTCGGCCCTCGAGTACGGACGAGCGGCTGCACGAAGCGTTTTCGTCAAGGCGGCGGTGCGCACGCCGAACCCGCGCACCGCCGCCGTTTTTGATCGCTGCTGACCGGGACAATGTCCAACATTCCCGGTTTTTTCCAGCCAAATGGCGCACCGTCGGCCACCATTTAGTGAGCTAAGATTTATCGGCAATGGTCCGCGGATTCCTCGCTGATTGCCCACCACGTTTTGTATCATGGTGACCCGCACTCGTTTCTTACCGAACCCATAATTCTCCCTCCGAGGGCAGAGCGATGACATCGAATTTCACGACTATCCGCAATTTCCGTTTCCGCGCACGGGCTGGCGTCGCGGCCGTGCTGGCGATCGCCTCGATTGGTGCCGCGGCGCTGGCCGCTGCCGATCCGGCCGGCCAGGCCAAAGACGCGTCGGACAAGCAGCAAGTCACTTCGCAGCGGACCTCCGCCACCCGCATCGCCGCGCCGGTCGATCAAGCCAAATTGAGCGAGCGGCTGGGAGCCACGCTTCGCGAAGCGCAGGGCGAGGTGTTCGTCGTCAAGCTACGCCGCGGCGGCGCCGCGATTCGCGCGGGCATGCGCCCCGGCGACCAGATCGCGCAGATCGACGGCCACAAGATCGCCTCGATCGGCGACGTGGCCAGTGCCTTGGCCCAGCACAAGCCCGGCCACGGCCTGCGATTCAGCGTCAACCCCGCCAGCGGAAAACGTCACTTGACGGTCAAGCCCTTCGCCGAGCACGCCGTGCCGCTGAACGCCCCCGAGCGGCCGATGATCGGCGCCGTGCTGGCCAACGAGACGGGCGAGGTGATCGTGAAGAAGTTATACGAAGGCGGTCCGGCCGAACAGGCCGGCATCCGCTCGGGCGATCTGGTCGAAGCCATCGACGGCCACCACATCACCAGCCGCCAACAGTGCGTGTCGCTGTTGGACAACCACAAGCCGGGCGACCTGGTGAACGTGACGGTGTCGCGCGACGGCTGGCGGCGCGGTTTTGATGTGACGCTGGCAGCCCGACATGCCATTGCCGGCCTGCCCGAGGCAACGGTTCCCAGCGAGACCGAGACGGTGCCCGTATCGTCGGCCGACGGTTCGAACTGGGTGGACGACAGCCAGTATGAGGATCTCGTCAACCCGGCGTTGCGACGGTCGACACGGACTTCGACGGCTGAGCGTGCGGCCGCGCGTCACAGCGACTTCAGGTACTCGACCAGGTCGGCCCGTTCGGCGTCGTCGAGCGGCCGCGTGCCGCTGACTTTTTGAGGACTGTGCAAGACGCGCAGCAGCTCGTCGAGCGATTCGGCGCGGCCGTGGTGCAGGTAGCCGACGCGGTTGTCGATGCCCACCAGCGAAGGCGTGTTGAAGCCGTCGTGCACGTCGTAGTCGGAGCCCAGGCCGACGTCGTGCACCTGGCCGTCGGTGAAATAGGGACCGCTATGGCAGGCGGCGCAGTTGGCCGCGTCGCTCTCGAACACCTTGCGTCCGCGCTCGGCTGCTTCGCTCAAGCGGCCGTCGCGCGCGCGGTGCCAATTGGGCGGCTGGGGCAGCGACTCGAAGAACGCGGCCAGCGCCCGGGCGTCGTCGTCGCTGGGGGCCGGCCCTTGCATCGTGTCGCCCAGGCTCTTGCGCAGCGCGGCTTGAAAATCGCTCTGCAATCCGTGCCAGAACCAGGGGCCCGTGTGGCTGGCGTTGCGCAGGCTGAGCACCATCTTGTAGGTGCCGAACGAGCCGTCATTCTTGGTGTCCATCGTGACGGCGTTCGTGCCCCCATCCCAGTGGCAACTGTGGCAACTGTACCAGCCGTCGGCGCTGCGGCGGGCGTCGTAAAAAATCTCCGCGCCGCGACGGGCCAGCGACGGCTCGTCCGCGCTGCCCAGCGCGATCGTGCGCTCGAGCTTGCGCGTTTCGACGTCGACGACTTGCACGGTGTTGGCCAGGTAGTTGGCGACATAGACGTGGCGGCTGTCGCGGTCGAAACGGATGCCCAACGGGCGCCCGCCCAACGGAATGCGGAAGAACCGATCGGGATCGTGCGCCAGCTCGCTCTTCATGTGGTCGCCGGGCCCGTCGTCGCGCATCGTCAAATCGTCCAGGCGAAACACGGCCAGTTCGTGCGTGCCCGAAACGGCCAGCGCCAGCCATTTCTGGTCGGGGCTGATGGCCAGGCCGTGCGGATCGCCCAATGCCTGCCCGCGCGGATCGAGCGCGATGGCTTCGCGCCGCGCCGGCTCGTCGAGCCGCACGCGGGCCAGGCGATTGCCGAGCACCCAGCCTTCGCGGATGTTGTGCGCGGTGATCGGCCGGTCGGCGTAGACCATCCAGGGAAAGTAAGCGTAGCGGCCGTCGGCCGTGGTTTGCAGTTGGCCGATGTTCAGACCGGCGAACTTGGTGTCGAACAGCCGCGTGCGCGTGGCCGTGTCGACCACCGAGATGCCCCCTTCGCCGCTGCAGCCCACGGCCAGCCGCGAGCCGTCGGGCGACAGCGCCAGGTAGCGCGGCCAGCGACCCACTTCGATCCGCGCCACCTCGGCCAGCGGTTCGAGCTCGACCACCGCCACGGCATTGGCCGCCGCAAGCGCCACGTATGCCAGCCGCCCGTCGGGCGAAACCGCCACGCCCCGGGGCTCGAAACCCAGGTATAACGAGCCGGCCGGCCGCAGCCGCTCGCCCTCAATGGCCAGCACGTTCAGCTCGCCACTGTAGGTCGCGCCGACCAACACGCGGCGGTCATCGGACGCGATCGCGATGGCCGACGGGTCAGCGCCGCAGGCGATTTCGGACACCGCGACGCCGTCGGACGCGCGGACCAGCGAAACGCTGGCCGACGTCTGGTTGGCGACCACCAGCAGCCGGCCATCGCTGGTGGCCGCCACGTCGACCGGCGAGCGGTCGCCGGTGATCGGCCGCGGCTCGATCGCCGCCCGGGCCCGCGGTTCGTGATTCACGGCCCCAACCAGGCAGGTCGCTACGCCAGCCGCCAGCAAGGTCAGAGTGATCGCGCCGCGCTTCATCGTCGAATGTCTCCTTCGATCGGGCCGGACCAGGCCAACGGCGAATTATCGCCGCCAGGGGCACGCGACGCAATCGCGAAGACGAGACCGCCCAGCCCGCGCAGGCACGACACGGGTGTCTCCTGCGCGGCTGCCCTGGCACCCACCGGGATTGGAAAGGCCGGCACCAGAGCGCGGGGCCGTGCGTCCGCTTGTGCGTCCTGGCAAGCACCTTGTGGTGCGACGGCCTAGTACAGCCAGTCTTCGTTGTCGGCGAAGGCCAGGTCGCTCGTCGTTGTCGAGGATGACGACGAGGGGGACATGGCCGACGACGAGGCAAAGGTGCTGGTCAGCACGTTGGCGGGGCTCGAGAAGCTCGAACTGCTGCCGCCGCTCGTAGTAACCACCGACGGCGACGCACTGTTGTTGCTGATCGAGCTGCTCGTCTGACCGCCGGTGACCGTAAACGTCACGCTGGTGGCCGTGCCCGTGACCTTGAGGAAATAGGGCGCCCCGCTGGTGCCGGTGTATTGCAGCACCGATCCGCCCGCGTTGGCCACGGAAACGGCCACGGCTTGCATGCTGTTGTTGTAGAGCGTCATCGTGGCCGTGCCGCTCGAGTACAGCGCCTGGATGGTCCGCGTGCCGTCGAATCCACCGTCGAACGAAATCCACACGTCGCCGGCCAGCAGGTTGACGGACGTGGTGGGATTGACCGTGGCTCCGATCCCGCCGTTGACGAGCGTCGAGGCGAAGAAGGCTCGGCGATTGAGGAACGCCGAGACGAATTCGGCCCGCAGCCCTTGCTCGCCAAAGTTGAGATCGCCCGTCGGCTGGTTCGAAGCCAGCGAGAGCCCGTCGAACTGGTCGTTGGTGGGGCTGACGACGCCGGCGTGGGTGTCTTTGCCGTCGACGAAGAAGCCCGGCTGAGTTTCGATGATATTCCAGGTTCCCGGAATCAGGTCGATGAACGCGAACTGCCCGTTGGCGTCGGTGACGGTCGTTTCGGTGTCGTTGGGGAAACCGGGACGCACGGCCGTGATGGTCACGCCGGCAATGCCCCCTTCGTTGGATTGCCGGTGCCCGTCGTTATTCAAATCGGCATAGACCTGGCCGGTGACGACGGCCGGCGGCACGTCGAGGATGCTGGCCTGGGCCGTCGCCGTGCCCAGCGTCGCGTTCTGCGGATTGCTCAACTCGAGGTGGAACGTCTCGTTGGTGGGCTCGATGAGCTTATCGCCCAGGATCGCCACCGTGACCTGTTGGGTCGTCGGGTTGCCCGGCGTGAACGTCAGCGTGCCGGAAACCGCCGTGTAGTCGGAGTTGGGGGTTGCGGTATCGCCGGTTTCGCTGGCCGTCGTGTAGAAGACCTTCACCGTCTTGCCGCTGACCGCGTTGAGGCTGACGGTGAAGACAGCCTTGCCATTGGTGCCGTCACTCCCGACTTCGGGCGTGGGATCGCTCGGGCCCACGATCGTGACGGTCGGCGGGCTGTCGTCGTTGACGATCGTGCCGATGCCCGGCGAAGAGGACGCCGTCGGCGCCGATGGGATTGCTTAGTTTGAGCTGGAAGGTCTCGTCGAACTCGTCCTTCGTGTCGCCGTTGACCATCACCGTGACTTGCTTGGTCAAGTCGCCGGGCTGGAAGGTCAGCGTGCCGCTGGTGGGGACGTAGTCTTCGCCGGACGCAGCATTGCCGTCGGCCGTGCTGTATTGGACCGTGGCGACCGTGTTGTCGGGAATCAGCCGGCTGACGGTGAACACGAACGGCGTCAGCCCGCTGTCGCCTTCGTTCTGCGAGACGCTGTCGACGACGAACACGTTGTGGCCGATGTTGATCGACAACGGGTTGGCGGCCGTGTAGACGAAATTGACCGCGCCGTTGGGCACGGCCGTCTCGTCTCCGAATTCTTGAATCTGCAACCCGGACTCGCTCGTGGGGCCGACGCTGAAGGTTGCCAGGCCGTTGTCGTTGGCCATCAGCGGAATGCTGAAGAGCAACTGCAATTGTTGATTCTGGGCGTCGGTCGGGATTTGGCTGGGATCGGTGATCAGCGCCGTCGTACCGCCGACGCCGATGATCTGGCCCAGCGTGCCGGTGTCTCCCCGGTGCACGTTGGGGAAATCGGGGCCGATGGTCAATGCGCCGCCCGACACCAATCCGACCAGGTTCGAATCGTAGAGCACGTTCACATAGGCTTCCGAAACGCCTCGCAACATGTCCAGCGGGTCGAGCGAACGGGCATCCTGCACGAACCCCTCTAATTTGAAGGTGTCGTCGACATTCAGCGTGGCGCCCGGCGGCAGCGGATTGCCGTTGGAGTCGGCCAATACGAGCGTCACGATGACGTTCGTGCCATCGTCGTTGAGGATCGTGCCCGTGGCATGATCGACCAGCAGGTTTTCTCCGACCGGGTTCGACAGGTTGAGCGTGAAGGTTTCGTTCGGCTCCTGCGCGGTGTCGGCGGTGATCGCCACGGACACCGTCTGGCTCAACGATTGCGTGGGGCCGGGGTTGAACGTCAGCGTGCCGCTGGTGGGCGTGTAGTCGCTGTTGGCCGCCGTGGCCGTGCCATCGGCCGTGTTGTAGGCGACCGTCACCACGTGGTCCTGCGGCAGCGACAGGCTGACGGTGAACACCATGTAGTGCGGCACGTCCGCGTCGCCGGGGTTCCCTTCGTCGACCGACGCGTCGAGCACGCTGATGCCTTCGCGGATGATCGTGCCCACGCCCTGCGAGTTGTTGATGGCGACCCCGGTTGGGCTGCTGATATTCATGAAGAAGCTGACGTCGGGAGTCGGGAACGACGTGCCGAGAATGGGCACCGTGATGACCTGCGACAACGGCTGGCTACCGCCGAACGTCAGGAACCCGCCGACCCCGGTGAAGTCGATGCCGGCATGCGCCGTAAAGTCGGCCGTTTGGTACCCGATCGAGATCGTCTCAGTCGTGGACACCGAGAGCGAGACGGTAAACTGGGCGGAGAACGAGCCGGGCGAGGCCGCCACGACCGTGGCATTGCTGATCGTCGCCACCGGAACGCCGTCGTCGTTGAGGATCGTGCCCGTGGCCGAGGCCGTGCCGCTGGCGCCCGCGCCGGACGTGAGATTCACGGTGAACGTTTCGTTCGATTCCTCCACGGTGTCGCCGTTGACCAGCACCGTGATGAGCTTCGAAGTTTGCGTCGGCAGGAACGTGAGCGTGCCGCTGGTGGCCACGTAGTCGTTGTGGGCGAGATCGCTCATGGCCGTGCCGTCGGCCGTGGCGAAGGTGACCACCGCGTTCTGCGTTGAAGAATGAGACAGGCTGGCGGTGAACACGTAGGCCGTCTGGCCCGCGTTGCCTTCCACTTGAGACACGTTGGCCGGCGTCAGCAAAACGGTCGGGGCGACGAAGGGCGGATGAATCGTCCCGGTGCCGCTTCCGTCGAGCAGTGTGGCATTGCTCGGGCTGGTCAGGTTGAGCTGGAACGTCTCATCGCCGGTCGGGCTCGGATTGGCCAGCACGGTGACCGTGACCAACTGCGTCGTCAGCCCGGCTGGGTTGAACGTCAGCGTACCGCTCGTGGCCGTGTAATCGGTGCCCGCGTGCGCCGTCCCATTGGCCGTACTGTAGACGACCGTCGCCGCCGACAGCACGTTGCCCGAAATCGTGACGGTAAACACTTCGTTGGTCGTGTTCGTCGTCGAGCTGGTCACCTGGGCGTCGGAGACGGCGAACATCGGCAACACGTCGTCGTTGTTGATCGTCGTGGTGTCGTTGGCCGAGATGACCGACGAATTGGCGTTGATCGTCGCGTTGGCGCTGACGTTCGACAGCAGCAGGCTGAACGTTTCGTTGCCTTCGACCTTCAGATCGCCGTTGACCAGCACCGTGATCAGTTTGGTCGTCTCGTTGATGCCGAAGGTGAGCGTGCCGCTGGTGGGGTTATAGTCGCTGTCGGCCGTCGTGGCCGAGCCATCGACCGTCGAAAATGCCACCATCACCGGATCAGGCGAGGCGTTGGACATCGAGACCGTGAACACGAAGGGCGTCGTGCCACTGTTGCCTTCGCTGGCCGCCGCCGGGGCAGCCACCGATATGCTCGGCGGGCCAATGATCAGCAACTGCTGGCCGTCGAATTCGACGTCGGCCGGCTGCAGCGCGTTGTCGTTGTTGAACTCGGTGTCGTCGTGCCCCGCGGTGAAATCGAACGACGGCTGCAAAACCAGGGTCCCGGCGGCCGTGGCCGTGACCGTGATCGTCCAAAGCTTGTGGGCCGCGGTGTCCGTGCTGCTTAGCGAGTTATAGAACGTGCCCACGTCCGGAACCAGCCCCGCCGTGCTCAGGTCCAACGCCGTGTTGATCGTGGCGAAGCCGGGCCCGGTTAACGGCGTTTGCGGGTCGATCGAAATCAGATTGTCCGGCGAGTATTGGAGATCGGCGTAGGCCGAAAACACGCCCGGAAACGGCGACACGGGTTGACGAATGTCCTGGACATCGGTCTCGATCAAGAAGGTTTCGCCCAACTGGACGCTCGAGATCGGATTGCCGGCCAAGTCGGTGGCAAAGCTCGCGATCCGCATCGACTTCGTCGCATCGAGCTCGTTGATCACCTGCAAGGCGTCGACCACCGAAACGCGGTTGTCGCCATTGACGTCGATTAGATAAGAACTGCTCGCGCTCGGCGATGCCGCGGAGGCCGTAGCGGCCTGGGGCGATGCGGTGGACGAATTATCCGCAGTTCCGACGAGATGCGAACCGTTGCGCATCAAGTCGTTGATCACCAGCAGGGCATCGATCGCCGAGACGTGCCCGTCGTGGTTCACGTCCTGGGCATGCATGTAGTTGTGCAGCGGCGAGGCCGTGAGCAGTTGCCGGCTCTCGAGCACCTCGAGCAGGGGCGTCGCCCGGCGTCGCAGGCCGGCTGGCCGCTTGGCGGTTCTTCGTTTGAGCATCGTGGTCCGTCGGTTCGGTTTCATGGTCACTCTTCTCTGGGTGAGCGCGGCGTGCCCTGAGGGCGACGCCGGTCCGCCGGCTCCATGGTGGCACGAATGGCGTGGCGAAGTGTCTTGTCTCTCGGAGTTGTCTCGTCTCTTGGCCTGGCAGCGTCACGCCCCACGGGGCGCGGCTACCCGCGGCGATTAAAGAGCGGTAGCCAAACGGGGATCCTGTGAATCGGAGGTCAAGTCGTCGAGCGCGCCGTCCAGGTCCTGCGAGTCCTGCCAATCATCGGTGGCCAAGGCGCTGGCCAGCGCGTCGTCCATCGGGCCCGAGTCGGCCACATTCAGCGGATCGGCGGCCATGGCCGCGTCGACCGCCGTGGTCACTTGCCGCCGGCCGCAACGCTCGCAGCGGCGCTGGCCGGCGAAGACGGCGCCGACGAGACGATGGCGTTGAAATCGAGAGCGGAACTTGCGGCCGCGGCCGAGGGGGTCGCCGGTGACGCTGAAGCCACGGAAACCGAACTCGACGACGCCACGTTGCCGGATGTCGCGGCCGAAACGACGGCCGGCGAACTGGCGGAATTCGCGGTCGCCACGTTTGGCGTCGCCACGTTCGGCGTCGCCACGTTCTGGATCACCGTGGCCGGCGTAATGCCATAGAGGTTCAGATAATTGATGATCTGCAGCGCATCGACGGCCGTCAGCGAGCCGTCGCCGCTGACGTCGATATACGGCGGATAGGGCGTGGGGCTCGCCAAGGCGCCGGTCTGTCCCAGCAACAGCTTGTTGATGATGACGAGCGCATCTGAAGGACTAATCAGGCCGTCGGCGTTGACGTCGTACTTGTTGGTCGGATTCTGCCAGGGGCTGACCGTCGTGTTCGAGATTTGCACGACGAACTGCGTGCTGCCGCTGTTGTTGTTCGCCTGCAGCGGGTTGCCGACCAGGTCCTTGATCGGGCTGACGGAGTTGTCCAGCGTGATGGTGTACGTGCCCGAGGCCCACACGGCGGTCGAGGGCGTGAGTCGCAGGATCGCGTTGGTATTGTCCAACGCGATCGTGAAGTCGACGCCCATCGTCAACGTGGTGGTGACGTTGTTGACCGTGCGCGTGAGCACGATCCGGTTGGCCGTGATCGTGCTGTCGTCCAGCCCCGTCCCCTTGTCGCTGAACTGAATCGTGAAGTTCGAGATGGGGGTGGAAACCAACAGCACCTGATTGAGCGACGGATTGCGATCGAGACCGGCGCCGTCGTTGTCGACCGGATTGCTCGAAAGCGCGGTCGGCCCGATGAAATCGGCTTCCTCGATCGCGCCGCGATCCTTGTACGGGTTGCTGCCCAAGCCCTGGGGATTGACGTTGGGATCGTCGACGCGCAACTGGCCATAAAGGTCATACGCCGGGGCCTGGATCGGCGAATTGGCGATGCCCAGCGGCGATGCCACCGCCGTGACGCGCACTGCGCTCGGGCAGGGTGTTGATCGAGCTGTCGATGGCCTGCGAGCCGCTCTGGAGGTAGTAGTTGCCGTGCGCCGCGTCGACGAACAAGGGCGAGGTCGGCTGCAGGTAGATCGGATTGTTCTCGTTCGACAGCCCCACCAGCTTCGCCGTGTCATTTTGATAGACTGTCTCGCCCACGACCGACGTGGCCGAGGAGCTGGAGATCATGATGGCGGCCGTCGTGGCGCTGGTGATGATGTTGTTGAGAATCGTGGGGCTGGCGTTGTTGATCACGTCGATGCCGATCGGGGCACCCACGATCGTGTTGTTGAAGATCCGGCCGAACGGCACGGCGTACGAGATATCGCTGGTCCCCGATCCCGAAAATACGATGCCGTACTGTCCGGGGTTGACGATCAAGTTGTTCGAGAACGAAATGCCGGGCACGAGCTTCGGCGTGTTGAGCGTGGCGGCATTCGTCACCGAGCCGGTGTGTCCGGGCACGCCCACGATGGTATTGCCCTGGTCGTCCACGTGGTTTTGCGGGATGGCGGCAATACCGGCCGTCAGGCTGTTGGAGATCTTGTTATTCGAAATGACGGTGTAACCCTGCAAGCGCACCGGCGTCGCGTCGCCGATGTTATTGAACGTGATCAAGCCCAGCGGGCCGGGATTGATTTCGGCCGCCGCGCCAAACAGGTTCACGCGGTCGCTCTTCGACAGGGTCAGTGCCTTGACGCCGAACTTCGCCGTGGTGGGCACGGCGTTGATCGCCGCGGAGATTTCCGCGGCCACGGTGGTTGCGCTGTCGTTCTGATGAATCACGACCGCGTAGTTGCCGTCCGACAACTTCGCGCCTTGGCTGCCCGAAGTCACGAACTCGAAGGTGAACACGCCGATTTCGGTGTCGATCGAGAACGTCTGGTTTAACGCCGAGGCGGTCAGGCCGGCAATGATCTGGTTGGCCGGCAGGGCCACCAGCGTGAACGCTTGCGCCAGCCGGTCGTTTATGTCGAACGATTGATCGAGCAAGATGAACGGCGTGCTGCCGCCGCCGGCATACGAGGCGTACTGCGTCGCTTGCCGAATGTCGAGCTGGAACGCGCCGGTCGTCACGTGCTTCGGATCCGTGTAGTCCGGATCGCTCGGCACGGCAAAGAACGTGACGTCGCCGGTGATCGGCACGGCGCCGCCCGAGGTGTTCTGCACCGCGGCGATGAGATCGTTCTCCGAATAGTTGCCCGTCACCATTTCTCCGCGCCCGGCCATGCCGACCACGATGTTGTCGATGTAGACGCCTTCGTGAGTATTGTCCATGGTGCGGTTGAGAGATTTATTGAGATCGTTGAACGTGTTGATCGTATAAAAATAGGGGAAGCCAAACTGGTCCTCGATCGGATGGTACGTGGTCGTGACAGGACTGGCGAACAAACCCGTGCTGTCGCCCTTGAGGGTGCCGGAAAACGGCAGCGGGGTATAGGGTTGACCGACGTTGTTGCCCGAGGGGCCGGCCGTGCCGATGTACTTCGAGCTTCCCACGCTCAAGGTATTGACGCCGTTGTGGTTGTAAAGCCGCAGCACGCCGCTGGGCACCTGCGAGTTTCCGTCAGCGCTGGCCGTCCACATGACCTTCGAGGAGACGTAGGCGTTGTTGGCCTCCATCGTCGCGTCGAGCGTGTTGCCGTCTACCGCCGCGAACAATCGATCCATGGCCGAGGCCATTTTCAGCGACACCGTGGCGACGCTGTCGTCGATGTAATACGGGATGTCGATCCCGGTGCTCGCCGTGGACAGCGGCGGCTGGACCGGCACCGCGGCGCCTTGCAGCACGAGCTTGTGTCCGGCACTTTGCGTGACGCTCGTGGCGCCGACCAATTGCACGCGGTCGCCCGAAACGTGAGGCGTCACGAGGGCGGCCGGAGTCGCCCCGACGATCGAGCTGATCGCCGTGGCGACCTGGCTCGACGACATCGTGTCGGCGATCAGGATGGCGACGTTTCCGCCCGTGACGGTGCCGGTCTTCGTCAATTCGAAGGTCACGCCGTTGACGGTAAAGGTTTCGCCGCCGGCGATGCTCGGCCCGCCGCCGGCCGGCACCTGCAGCACGAAGCCCTGGCGGAAGGTGAACGAGTAATTCAGGGTCGTGAAGATGGGCGAACCGTCGGGGTTGTTGCCAGTGAGCTTGGTGTTGTCGAGGATATAGCCCTGGCCATCCTGCAACTGGTTGCCGGCCAGCGCGCCCAGGTAGACGCCGCCCTGGTCGATCGAGCCGATGCCCATCGAGCCGGCCGTGCTGAAGTCGAACCGCAGCCGCACGTTCGATTTTCCGGCAAAATCGCCCAGGTCGACCCGGGCTTGTCGCCAGCCGACAGCCGTCGTGTTGGGGTCTGCCGGACCGACCGAAGGATTGCCGGTCACATCGAACGCCTCTTGGACCTGTTGATTCGACTTGTCGTTCTCGTAGGCGCCGCCGTTGACCGACGAGTACGTGGGTAGCTCGGCGTTCGCCTGGAAGACGTTTGACTTGACCGAGTTGTTCGTGACCAGCTCCGTCCAATTCACGCCGTCGCTCGACGCATAGACGCGGAAGCTGTCTTGCATGCTGCCATCCAAGGCATTCGAGCCGGCGTCGTCGAGCGCGTAGTCGAAATAGAGCGTGGGCTTGTCGACCGCCGTGTAGTTACTCAAATCAAACGTTTGCGACGTCAAGCTGCCCAGGGCTCCGCCCGGCAAGTTGTAGCTCGTGAACAAGTCGGGATTGCCGCCCTTGCCGTCACCCCACTGCTCGTATTGCGCCGCTTGGCTTTGGGTCCCAGAAGAATCCTGAGACCGAAGTAATAGCTGGCTCCGCCGGCGATGCCGCTGCCGGGAAAGTCTCGCAAGATGTTGAAGTCGTAGCTGGGATTGATGCCGTGGCCCGCGTTGGCGTTGTATTTGACAGGGTCATAGTTGGGGTCTCCCGGGCCGGGACCGGGATCGCCGCCGCGTTGCGTCGTGGCGTGCCACAGGTTGAAGTCGAGCGAGGAGAAAGCCAGGCCCTGTAAATCTCCCAGCCCGGTCGCGACGTGCGTCGCGCCGTCGACAAACGCGCCGACCAGCAACCCGGCCGAGGTCGTGGTGCCGCCCGTAGCCGTAATGGCCGAGGCGTCGATGGCCCAGATGTTGCCGTTGATGTCCGTGGCAAACAGCGTGTACTTGTAGGCGCCGTTTTCCACGTCGGGCGGTCCCACCGTCAGACCGGTGAAATCGACCAGCGCCCCGGTGTCCGGGTCGACGATCGTGTTGAGCAACTGCATCGTCGCTTGATCGTTGCTGCTGTTATAGTTGAACACCTCGTAAACCCCACCCGAGTCGCTGACGGCGAACATCCGGTCGGACGCAGGGCGCCGCTCGTGGGATTGTTCGGCGTGGGAGCCATCGAGATGCCCGTGATGTCGCCTTGGGCGAAGCCAAAGATCGTATTGCCGAAAAGATTGATGTTGCCCGAGCTGCTGAAGAAAACCTGACCGGATAGGTTGCTGGTGGAGTAGATGTTGCTGAACGGCGAGTCGGTCGTGATCGGATTTCTATGCCGGTCGTTAATGATCTGCTGGTAGGTCTCGTTGGGCTCGAGATTGATATCCGAGGCGTTCAGGCCCCAGCCGGGCAACTGCGCAAGGACGCCCGCCGCGTTGGCGACTCCAGTAGCGGCGATTCCTGAGCCTAACTGAACATAATATGAGCCGGTTACGCCAGGTATGACCGAGGCGCACAGGTGCCAGCGTAGCCGGCCGGAGTCGGGATGCTGTTGGTGTTGAACGCATTGGCAATCGCGATGGCGATCGTGTGGGCCGAGTCGCCCGCCTTGAATTTGATCAGATATGGGCTTCCGGCACTTGCTCCGCTTGCACCGTCCTTCGTAAAGCCGGCAGCATTCAAGCCGGTCACGCCGGTCCCGAGCAGGTCGGTCGTCCCGTTCACGACTCCGCTAAAGGTGATTCGGTGAACTCCGAAGCTCGCCACATTGGCAAAGCCCGGGGTGCTATTGACGATGCTGACGATCTCATTGCCCAGCGTCGTGGGTGAGTCGGTCGTACTGTATTGGATTGCCACGGCGCCGCCGATGGTGGCGATGCCGCTGGTCTGGAACTCGAACACCTGGCCGCTAAGCTTGAAGAACATGCCATTGGTGATACCGGCCGCCGGCATCGGCGAATAGCCGACGCCAGAGAGCGGGAAATCGAGCGTGGGCCCGCTGTCGAATTCGAACAGCGAGGCGTTCGACCCGCTGCCGATGCGGAATTGCTGGCCGTCCTTGATATCGTTGGCGGAATTCGTCGGATCGGTCGCCGCCACGGCGATCAAGTTGACGCCGGTGCTCAACGTGCCCGCGGGGACCACCGACGTGCCCGGTCCCGGCCCGGCCGGAGTCGTGGCCGGGTAGTCCCAGTTGTAGGTCGTGAAACCGTAGGTGTTGCGATTCGCTTCGACATCGAAGTCGTAAGGCTGTCCCGTATTGGGGTTGAGCTCGAACAACAGGTTTTGAGTCTGCGTGATCCCATTTCCCGGCAGGCGATCGCCCAGGACGAACAGCGATCGCCCCACCACGCCACCGGGCAGATTTGCGACGATACCCGAGAACTGGTCATATCCGAACGTCATCGCGTTATACGTCACGCCCGGATCGTTACTGATCTGGGCGAAATTCCAATTGGCCGGCCTAGTCGCCGTGGCCGGGTTGAAGGCTGTCGTGGTGTCGATCGCCGACGTCGTGATGGCATAGCTTTGGTCACCCATCGGGCCCAGGTCGCCGGTGGCGGCGTTGAGTTCACGGTAGGTGCCATCCACCGTGTTCGAGGGCGTACCATTGAAGTCCTGCGGAAACGTCATCAACCGGCCGTCGCTCCGCATGGCGATATCGAAGTAGAAGTGCTTGCTGGCGGTATTGGCCTCGTAGATATGGTCATGGGTGCCGTCAATCCCAGACGTCAACCAGTTTTGGGGCACTCCCGTAAATGGGTTGACCGAGAACAGTTCGGACGAATCGTTGACGTACAACACCAGGTCGCCCAGCGTCAGCGGCGTGGCGCTGGTATTGAGCTGCGTGGCGTTGTTGCCCGGGAAAACTTGCTGCGTGGTGTCGGCGGTCGTCGAGGTGGCGGACGAGCCGATCGTATCGTCGACGATCCGGGTCAGCGAGTCGATCGGTTCGAGACGCACCAGCGAGTTGGCCGAGCTCGAATTGAACGTGCCGTCGAGGACCGTCGGCAATTGGGCATTCGACGAAATGGCCACGTAATAGGTGCCGCTGACCGCCCACGTCGTTCCCCAGGGCGCCCGAGGGCACCGGGCCGCCAGCCGGGAGCTGCACGCTGCCGATCACCGGATCGAGCGGGCCAAACGAAGTCTGCGACAGATCGGTCGTGCCCACCCCGGCAGCCTGCTCGGCCGGCACCGGCTGCGAATCGATGACGTCGGAACTGCGGCCGATCAGGACCAGGTTTCCGGACTGGTCGAACACGGAAATCGTCGTGTCGGGGCGCGACAGCCCGTCGGCATAGTTCACCGAGAACATGGCCGCGAACGTCTTCAGTCCGTCGCTGGTATTGGCGATCGATTGGACCAGGTCGTAGTTCACGTTGAACTTGAACCACACCACCTGGTTGGTGGTGGTGAGGTTGCCGGCCACGCTCAATTCGTTGTTGCTGTTGGCCAGCAGGTTGCCCAAGTCCTGCGGACCCTGCGTCGGGTCGAGCCCGCCGGGGGCCGATGTTTGGGTCGGATCCGAACTTTTCGCGGTGTCGCCCTCGAGCGGCGAATGTTCAGGCTTGCCGACTACCTGGATACCGTTGATCGCATAGCGGATGTCGGCATCGCGCACGACCGAACCGGGGTATTGATCGAGGTTTTGCAGCCGAATGTTCAATTCGTACGCGCCCTTGGTCAGCCCGGCGGTCAGAGTGCTCATTCCCGGGCTCGGATTGCTGGCGCGGACGCGCACGTAGTAGGTGTTGATCGAGCCGGTGGTGCCGGGCAAATCGACGCGCATGCCGGCGTCGAGCGGATTGCTGCTGAAGAAGTCGGGGTTCGTGAAAGCACCGGCACTTCCAGAAAAGCCGATCTGCATCGGCTTGCCGATCGGGTGGCCCGCCGAATCGTAAGTGGTGAACAGCAGGTTGGGATTCTGCTGTTCCTGGTTGGAGTTGTCGCTGCGGGCGATGACGCTGCCGTCGGCGGCGATCAGCTCGACGACCGAGTCGATGCACGAGCCGGTCTGGTCGATATCGAGCCAAACGGTCGTGCCGGCCGTGCCCTGGAAACTGTACACGTCGACGTCGCCGCCGCCGGGGCTGGTGACGGTCTGGCTGACCGATCCGAGCACGGCGAACCCCAGGCGGCTGTTGTCGTCGCCCGCCTTGGAATTGGGCGCAAGGGTTCCCAGGAACTGGGCCTTGGTGGGCAGATTGTTCGTATCGCCCGCGGTGGTGAAGCCTCGCTCCTGTTCGAGAATCGTGGCGACGTTCGTGTCGTTGCTGTAGGTGTCGAGGATGATTCCATTCCAGTCGCCCGGCGTGGGGGCCGGCGAAATGGCCCCGTTCAGATTCGCCGTGTCGTTGTCGGCCTTGCCGTTGGGCGTGAAGCCGGCGCCGACCGTCGCGTCGAAAAGCGAGGTGAGGATCACCGGGTGGTTCGGGCTGCCGATGATCTGTACCGTGCCGCCGTAGCGGTCATTGATGTCCAACGGAGTGCCGCTGGCCGTGAAGCCGGCCGTCGAACCCATCAGCTTGACCACCAGGCTCTCGGAGCTCGTGCTCTGCAGCCGCACGGTGCCGGTCAGCGAGAACTGGTTCGACGTCGTGACCAGGTCTTCGAGCACGTGCACGATATCGGTATCGTCCCACACCGCGTCCGTGGTGAGCGTGCCGCCGCGGACGAGCATGCCGTTGATCGGGTTGTTGCCGAGCAGGTTTCCGCGGATGAAGGGCCCGTCATTGGTCAGCGACGTGTACTGGAGGTTGACCGATCCGGTACTGTCGCCCCAGTCGGTGACGAGCAGCGAGTTCAGGGCGTTCAGGTTGATGCTGATGGCGGCCGCGGTGCTGGTGGCCCCGTTGCCGCTGCCATTGTCGCGGATCGTGTTGTTGACGATCACCGGCTGCGCACCGCGGATGAAAATCGCCGCCGCCGTGGCCGACGTGCGGCCGGATCGGTCGCTGGTGTCGCCCACCAAGGCACTGTCTTCGATCGTGCTGTTGGCAATCCGGACCTGGGCCTGGTGGATTTCGACCGGATCGAAAGTGGCGAAACCGCCCTCGATCGATGTTTGGCCGCCCGCGAAAGTGATTAACACGTGATCAAGGCTGCCGAACGAGGTGGGGCCGAAGAAGATGCCGCCCCAGTCACCCTGGCTGCCGGTGGTGGCGCCGTCGTGCGTGGTGTCGGTCGTCCCGCCGGCGCCATAGCGGTCGTCCGCTCTCGAGGTGAACACGATCGGTTTGGCGGCCGTTCCCTCGGCGATCAATTGTCCGCCCACCTGTGTTTCGATGCGCACGCTGCCCAACTTGATGATCGCGCCCGGATCGATCTTCAGGCTGGCCCCCGTGCGCCGATGAGCCGGCCGGCGGGGTCGCTGGAATCGGTCACCGCGCCGGTACTCTGATTGATGTACACGTAGCCGCCGGGGTTGCCCGCGATCTCCAGGTTCTCTTCGAGCACGTACACCATGTCGGTGGTGGTCCAGCGGCGCTGACGGTCAGCGGGTCGAGAATCTGGCCGCTGACGTTGTCGGTGCGAATGCGGATGAACAAGCCGTTGATCGAGTTGGACGTGGTGACGCCGCTGACGACCTTGGTCAACGTGTTGCCGTGGACGATCGGCCCGGCCCGGCCGTAGTCTTCCTCGTAGTTGTAGCCGACGAAGTCCGAATCCTGGAAAGCGTTGGGGTCGGCCGAGATGGCCGCGTTGGCGCTGCCGTAAATGTTGTTGTATGTGATCGACGGGCGGGCATCGATCAGGTGGATCGCGTCGAACGTGCTGGGAATCGAATCGACGACCACCTGGCCGCCACCGTAGCTGATCGAGGCGTGGTTGACGTAGTTGAGGAAGATGCCCTGGGCTTCGCGGTCCGAGTCGTCGTGAAAGACGATTCCACCCCAGTTGCCCACGGCCAGCGTGCCCTTGGCGGTGCCGATATCCGTGCCAACGTTGTTGTTGTAATACGACGTGAAGTAAACCGTGCCGACGTCGGCGCCCGCCGCGTTCTTGGCCGGTGTTCCAAGCACCTGGAGCGATCCGCCGCTGTGGTCGATGCCTTGCGCCAGCGAACCGACGTCGATATTGGCCGCGTGCAGCTTGATGATCGCGCCGGCGTCGACCATCACCGTCACGCCCTTGGGGATCTGGAAGGTCGATCCGTCGGACAGCGCGTTGCCGAGGCTGTCGAAACCGATGTTGTACGACAAGTTGTTGTTCACGGTGGCCAGATCGTTGTCCGAACCGCCGTTGCCCTCGATGCGGACGATCATGCCGGCGCTCGCGTGGGCCAAGGCATAGTTGATCGTCTTGTAGGGGGCCAACAACGTGCCGCCGCCGCTGGGCACGTCGGCACCGGTCTGCTTGTCGACGAAAATCGTCTGGCTGCTGGCCGCCACGTTGAACCAGAAGTTGTAAATGCCCCCAGGGCTCCCGTCGCCATCGCCGTCGATCAGCGTGCTGCTCGTGTCGCGAATGCCGTTGGCATTGTTCGGCGTGAAGGTCAGCCGCAGTTGGTAGCCGCCCTCGGTCGAACCACCCGCCCCGCTGTTGACAACGCTCGGGTTGAAGTTCGTGTTGCCCGTGCTGGTAACCGCCGCGTAGTACGTGCCCGACCCCAATTGCAGCGACACCAGCGAATCGCTGCCGTAGTAGTCGTCGTTGCGGGCGATGACCTTGCCCGAGCCGTCGAACAGCGTGATGACCGTGTTGAGCTCGCTGGGGGCCAGGTAGGTGTTCGGGTTGGAGTTGAGCTGGTTGAGCCGTTGGGCGAAAGTCTCCAGGTTCAGCGTGCCGGACTCAGACAGGGCGAACTTATAGATCTGGATGTCGTTGGCGTCCTGCGGGTGCAGGTATTGGCCGAGCAGGATGTCGCTGTCGCCGGGGAACACCGGTTCGGCGGCCGCGCTGCCGGTGCCGGTTTCAGCGCTGCCCTGGATGGTTAGCGGCGGCAATTCGTAGGTGTGGCCCAGACCGAGAAAGTGGCCGACCTCGTGCATCGCGGTCTGGAAGTAGGCGCCGCCCGGCTCGCTGTCACCCCAGTTGACGCCCGCATTGATCACGACTTCGCCGCCTTCGATGCCACCCACGCCGCCGGGATTGACCGTCGGATCGACGGCCCGCACGTCCCCGGTGCCGATCGTCAGGCCCTCGTTGGCGGTCTCGACGAATTCGACGCCCAGGTAGTTGGAGTAATAGGCCAGCACCTCGCGAACGCGCTGCTTCTGGGGCTCGGTGATGGTGTTGTATGCCGTGGCCCCGTTGACCGTGCCCAAGACCGATGTGAAGTTGTAGAAGTAGACCGGAATCTGGCCGCTGGTGTCGGAGCCGCCCATCAGGTGGTCTTCGACGTTGATTTGTCGCGTGCCCGGTTCGTTGTCGCCGCCGGGCAAAGTGACGTCCATGCCGCTGCCGCCGATGAAGCCCCCCGAAACGTCGACGCTCTGAGTCCCGAACGAGTTGGGAAACAGCGTGCCCAGGTTCTGCGAGGTGCCGAAGCTCGAACCGGCCGAGGTGCTGGCGACGTTGAGCGGCGCCAGCGGCAGCGGATCGTTGTTGCCGACGCGCAGTTGGTAGGTCGTGGTCGTGCCGGCCACGGCGCTCAACACCCCCTGCGCGAACATCAACGTCACCTTGCCGGTGCTGGCCGTGTAGGTGACCGAGATTGGATTGAACTTGGTGCTCGTCGTGCCGGCGCCGTTGGTGCGGATGAGCTCGTAATAGTTGGGGTTCGTGGCGCTCGAGTCGAGCGTGTTGTTGGTGTCGAAATAGACGTCGATTTCGTTCGTGGTGTCGTCGGCCGTGCCGGCAACGTTGTCCGGTCCCGACTGCGTCAGTTGATTGCTGCCGTTTCGCAACACCGGCTGCGGCACGACCGACACGATCTGCGCCCAAGTCGAGCGTGAAATTCTGCGTCAAGTCCTGGGCATTGTTGAACGTGCCCCCGGCGATGCCTTTCAGCGGGTGGGTTCCCGTGCCGACGATGCGAATCCGATAAAGGTCGTCAGGCAATGGGCTCGAGAAGCGGACGACGACTTCGTTCGGTTGATTGCCGATCCCCAGAAAAGTGACCGGCACGCTAACGTCGTTGCCGTTGTCCAACAGGTGATCGCCGCCGCGCATGATCGTCACGTTGGCCGCTCCGCTGGGCGCAACGTCGTGGCATCGATATTGCTGTCAAAGCGGAACGTCAACTCCGTCGGCGCACCGTGCAGCACCTGGCCTGCGACCAGCACGTCGACCGGGTCGGTCTGGACGGCCAACAGTTGGGGGCCGATCGCCAGCAGGTTGCGCCGCTCGAAGCTCTCGACTTGCAGCGAGCGCGGCTTCAACCCCTTATGTTTGCCCTGCGATCGCGCCGAACGGGTTTTGCCGATTTCGTGATGATGCCGCAGGCGAGAATCGAGGCGATGGGCCATAACGGAAGCCTTTTCGAGATACTTGCTGCCTACCGAGGCTGAAGCGCTTCAGGCGGTTGTCAGTCAATTAAGGGAACGCCGGCCGCCGAGGCCGTACATTGCGGCGGGAAATCCACGTAAGCTATCCATTATTCCCATCTTAACAACAACGCAGCCTGGCGCGCCCTGCTGATCGCTGGAAAAATGGGGGCCTCATCGGGAGATTGGCAGCGCCGGTTCCTGGGCGACACTGCTGGGAGAAGATTCAATCCATTCCATATACGCACACACAAATGCCTGTTTCAAGACCCCGCTGCTTAAAATAAGCAAAAAACGCCGAAAAACCAGCCTAATTCGTGGCGCGGCGCAAAGTCGGAGCGGGTGGCTGTATGCGGGTAGGAAATCGGAAGAACCGTGGCCCTTCCCTCATGATGAGAGATAGAGCTGGTCTAGTGCGAAGCCTCTTACGAAAACCGCCAAACGCAAACACGTGCAGGAGGAACCGGTCACCCGGCCCCGCCCGCAGCCCCTTCTCCTTCTCCGTTGGCACTCGCGTGCCCCGCCGTTTCGTCGCACTCTGTTCGTTAGATGTTGAAACAGTTATTCCCTAAAAAAGTTCCGCTTATCCGAAAATCCGCACCCATCGAAACGCGCTTTGGTTTGGCGCCCGTCGGTCGCTGAATCGCGCAACTTCCGCGGGCAGCTCATCGCGGCCGCCAAAAGGCCAGGCCGCCCCCAGCCACCGCACCCCTCAGCCAGCGGCGATCAGGACTCGCTCGGCCGCTCGATCCCGATCAACAGCCGATGCAACGTCCAGGTGGCGAACCATTGGCCAAGCTCACTCTCGACAAGCGACGCGCTGCTGCTGCCCGGCAGCGCGAACGCTCGCTCGATGGCCCCAGCAAGGGTTTCGCCCCGCGCCAGCGCCGCCAGCAGCGCGAAGCCCTCGGGCGGCAATTCCAACGACTCGATGGCGTAGTCGCGCCGGTAGATGGCCAGAAGGGTCGGCCGCGCCGGCGGCGGTCCGACCGGTTCCTGCCGCCGCAACGCGGCCGCGTAGGCGTGCACCGGGTGCTCGAAACGTACCAGCCGCAGGCAAGGCACGGTTCGCAGACCGATTTCGCCCCACGCTTTGGCCGGCACGGCCAACAGTTCGTCGACCGCGAGCGTCGCGATCTGCTCGCTTCCCGGGCCGTCGAAGATCTCGCGGCCCAGGCGCTCGAATCGCGCCAGCTCGATGACGAAGTCGGCCCAGGTGGGCGAGGCCCCGTCGGGCTCGGCCCGTTGGTGTAGCCGCGACTCGCCCAGGAAGTCAGGCAATCGGGCACCAAGCTGGCCCAGCGTATAGCTGCGCGACGGGTCGTGCTGCAAATAGCCAAACGCCAGGGCCTCGAACAGCTCGGGGCCCAGCGCATGGCGCGTGGCCGGGAACTCCTCGCGCAGACATTCGAGCAGCCGCTCGTGATAAGCGTCGACGTAGATCTCCAGCCGCTCGGCGCTCGTCAGTGCTTGGGACCGCGCGATCACGCGCTCGATCTCATCGTGGCCGATGTCGAGATGGAGCCGCGCCTCGGGCGAGTCGACGCCTTCGCCAAGGCCGCCGGGATGCATGATCACGCTTTGCATCCAGCGTTGGATTCTCTGGAGATCCGAGGGCTCGCCTTTGCCCGCGTGGCCGCTCATGGCCTGTCCGCCACGAGATAGGCGATCGGGTTGGAGACGCCGCCCGGGGCTGGCGAACTCCGCGGTTCGCTATCGGCAAGCGGTGCCGCCAGGCCGCCGGCGATGGCCTGGCGCGCCTTGAGCACTTCGGCGTGCACCACGGGGAACTCGGGAATCCGCGCGTCCCATTCCAAGAGCGTCGACATGCCGCCGGTTAGCTCGTGTGCCAGCCGGTAAAGTTCCCATACCCGCGGCGTGACGTGGTCGTCGTGCGTGTCGATCAGGTGCGTGCCGCAGTTGGCGTGGCCGGCCAGGTGGCACTGCACGACCCGCTCGTGCGGCAGGTTCTCGACGTATTCGCGCGGGTCGAAATCGTGGTTGACGCTTGACACGTAGACGTTGTTCACGTCGACCAGCAGCCCACAGTCGGCCTGGTCGGCCAGCCGCCCGAGAAACTCCCACTCGCTCATCGACGAGGCGGCGAAGGTCACGTAGGTGCTGGGATTTTCCAGCACCAGCGGCCGCTCGAGATAATCCTGGACCGTGCGGACCCGTTTGACGACGTGCGCGAGCGTTTCTTCGTTGAGCGGGATCGGCAGCAGGTCGTGCGTGTTGAGCCCCAGCACGCCAGTCCAGCAGAGATGGTCCGATACCCAGCGGGCGCCCGTCTGGCGGGCCAATTGCTTGAGCCTGGCCAGGTATTCGAAGTCGAGCGGGTCGGTGCTGCCGATCGACAGCGAAACCCCGTGCATGACCACCGGGTAGCGCTCGGCGATCTGCTCGAGGACGTACCGCGGCCGGCCCTGCGAGTCCATGAAGTTCTCGGAGATCACTTCGAACCAGTCGACCGCCGGCCAGTGCTCGAGAATGTGCTGGAAGTGGACGGTGCGCAACCCCACGCCCAACCCCAAGTTCGCATGGCCCAACCGCGGTGTCGGCATGATCCAAACAACTCCAAAGTGCAGAAGGCAAAATGCGATTGTACCGGTCGGCCGGCGTGGTGGTCTATCGCGGCGAGCCGATCGTCCCGTTGGCGCGGATAGCGGCCGCGACGACCGGCCCGCGCCGCGGATCGCTGCCGACAATCCGTTATTGCCGCCCGCGCAAGGGGTTTCTATACTACAATTTGAGTGGTTTGGGCCGAGTTTGATTTCCCGCCTGGGCCGGTCGCATCCGGCCGCTCGAGCCCACTTCATGCTGCATGAGGGGAGCTCATTTCCATGGCACGTCGTTGGACGCTGTATGTGTCGTCGGCCCTGGCCGCGCTGTCGTTGCTGGCGGCCCCGGCCGTTTGTCCGCGGTCGCTCGGACAGGACGCCCCTCAATCGGATCCGGCCGACAACCAGCCAGACGACGCCAAGCCCGACGACGCCAAGCCCGATGCCGCCAAGCCTGACGCCGCCAAGCCGGATGAGGCCAAGCCGGATGAGGCGGGCAAGAACGAGACGGCCAAGAAACTTTCCGACGACGATTACGAGCTGTACCAGATTTTCGCCGACACGCTCGACCAGGTGCAGCGCAATTACGTCAAGGACGTCAGCCGCCGCGAACTGATGGAAGCGGCCATCCACGGCGTGCTCAGCAAGCTCGATCCCTACTCCAACTACATCAGCCCCGACGACATCAGCCGCTTCAAGACGACCGTCGAAAGCCAGTTCGGCGGCATCGGCATCCAGATCGGCATGGAAGAGGGCCAACTGAAGGTCATGAGCCCGCTGATCGGCACTCCGGCCTATCGTGCCGGACTCGAGTCGGGCGACACGATCCTGGAGATCGACGGCAAATCGACCGAAGGCATCCATCGCGACGAAGCCGTGCGGCTGCTCAAGGGCGAGCCGGGCACCAAGGTGTCGCTCGTCGTGCAGCACGTCGGCTCGACCGACAAACAGTCGGTGAACATCACCCGCGAATGGGTGCACATCGAAACGGTGCTCGGCGAGCGGCGCAAGAGCGACGACTGCTGGGATTTCATGCTCGACCACGACAAGCACATCGGCTACATCCGCCTGTCGGCATTCAGCCGCGACACGGCCCAGGACCTGAAAAAAGCACTCGTCGAGCTGCGGAAAGAGGGCCTCAAGGGCCTCGTGCTCGACCTGCGGTTCAATCCCGGCGGACTGTTGAATTCGGCCATCGAGGTCAGCGACCTGTTCATTCCCAAGGGCCGCATCGTCAGCACCAAGGGGCGCAATACGCCCGAGCGCGTGTGGGACGCCCAGCAGGAAGGCACCTTCGAGGGCTTCCCGATGGCCGTGCTCGTCAATCACTACAGCGCCAGCGCCAGTGAAATCCTCTCGGCCTGCCTGCAGGATCACAAGCGGGCCGCAGTGATCGGCGAACGCACCTGGGGCAAGGGCAGCGTGCAAAACGTGATCGAGCTGGAAGGGGGCAAAAGCGCGCTCAAGCTGACCACGGCCAACTATCACCGCCCCAGCGGCAAGAACATCCACAAGTTCCCCGACGCCAAGGAGACCGACGAGTGGGGCGTGATGCCCGATGCCGGCTACGAGGTTCGCTTGAGCCGCGCGCAGATGGAGCGGATGGTTGAAGACCGCCGCGACCGCGACATCCTGGTCGGCAAACACGCCAAGGCCCTGGCCGCGGCCAGGCAGCCGCTCGAGGAGAAGCCAGTCGGAGAGGAGCAGGCCAATGAGAAGCCGGCGGACGAAAAATCCGCTGAGGAAAAACCAGCAGACGCGAAGCCGGCCGACGAAAAGCCTGTCAACGAAAAGCCGGCAGGTGACAAAACCGCCGATGACACACCCGCTGGCGAGAAGCCCGCTGAGACCAAAGCCGAAGCCAGCCAGTCCGAGACGGACAAAGCCGAAGCAGGCACAGGCCCGGTCGACCCGCAGTTGACCCGTGCCGTCGACTATCTGACGCAAGAGCTGGCCCGCGCGAATAGGGGCGCGCCGGATGACGAATATCCTGATCCTGGAAAGCACCTGCGACGAAACGGCCGCTGCCATCGTCGACGAAACCTTGCGGGTCCTGCGCGGCCGTCGTTGCCTCGCAGGAACACCTGCACGAGCGCTTCGGCGGCGTGGTGCCCGAAATCGCCTCGCGGGCCCACGTCGAACGGATCCTGCCGGTGATCGACGAAACGCTCAACCGCGCGGAATTACCGCTCTCGGCAATCGACGCGGTGGCCGTCGCCAACACGCCCGGCCTGGCCGGCTCGCTGCTGGTGGGACTCGCGGCCGCCAAGGCATTGGCCGTGGCGCTGGGCAAGCCGCTGGTGGCCGTCAATCATTTGCACGCCCACGTCTATGCCTGCCGGCTGGCGGCGGGCCGCGACGTATTTCCCTGCCTGGGGCTGATCGTCAGCGGCGGCCACACCAGCCTGTACCGCTGCGCCACGCCGCTCGACTTCGAGTTGCTGGGCGGCACGATCGACGACGCGGCCGGCGAGGCCTTCGACAAGGTCGCCAGTCTGCTGGGGTTGCCGTTTCCCGGCGGCCCGGCCATCGAGCGCGCCGCCCGCACCGGCAATCCGCGGGCCTACGACCTGCCGCGACCGATGCTCGATGCCGACACGCTCGACTTCAGCTTCAGCGGCTTGAAGACGGCCGTGCGTTATCGGATCGCCCCGCCGGGCTCGGAGCCCGCGCCGGCGATGCTCGAAGAACGACACGTGGCCGACCTGGCGGCCAGCTTCCAAGAGGCAGTCGTCGATTGCATCATCGGCAAGACGCTGTTGGCGGCCGAACGCACGGGACTGCCGACGCTGTGTGTGGGCGGCGGCGTGGCAGCCAACAGCCGGCTACGCGAGCGACTGGCCGAGGCCTGCGCCGCGCAGCCGATCGAGCTGCACATTCCGCCCCTGTCGCTTTGCACCGACAACGCCGTGATGGGCGCAATTGCGCACGAACGTTTCGCCGCTGGCCTCGTCGAGGCGCTCGATCTGGACGCCCGCCCGGGCCTCGAGCGCGGCGCGCCACGCTGAGGGCGGCGGGGAGTGGGCCTGCGATGACGTAAGCGCGTGTCTATCTGAGTGCGCGTTTCACGTGTGGACAAGCCGCCCGCGGTACCCGATCGCTCAGAAGGGCTCGGCCGCTAGCAGACCTCTATGAAAGCTTGTTGAAAAATGCCTTCGTGGCATTTTTCAACCTCGCGAAGTGCGGAGCAAAGCTCCGCACCGCTCGCAAAATAACGACTTACGTCGCTATTTTGGGATCGCATCCCTGCGATCACACAGCCTGTTGAATACTTCAACAGGCTGCTAGGCCGGCGGACCGCCACCGGCGGGATTGGATCCGATCGGCTGCGCCGTTGCCCCCTTGTTGGTTGGCGCCGTTGGTGGTAGCGATCGAGCCCATTTGCAGATTGTAGGTGGTCACCTGCCCAATCTGCATGAACATGGGCGAGGGGCTGACTCGCACGTAGCGGCGGTCGGCCGAGATCACGCCCGAGGTGGTCAAGAACGCACCGCTGGGGAATGACTGGATCACGGGCATATAGCCCACGGCCTGCTGAATGAATGGGAAACCGAGCAGGCCCCCGCGCGAGGCACCCAAACCGCTGATGGCCGATTGGGAACCGGCCAGCGAATTGAGTTGCTGGGCGAGGATCAATTGGTTGACGGCGATCTGCCCGGCGGCCGCGTTGGCCACTTGCTGTTCGGCCAGGGGTTCGCGGCGGCGGCCGTCTTTCAGGTCGAACACGACCAAGGAGTCGAGATCGCCGACGGCGATCTGACTGCGGAGATACTTCTGGTCCTTCGCGCCGTAGTGCGAATAGACTTCGACCGTGACTTTGCCGGCCGCCAGCTTGCCCCAAACGCGGCGAACGCGGACGTGATAGGTGCCGTTGAACGCCTCGGGGCAGACGTACGTTTCGCTCAATGAGCCGCTGCGGGAATCGGCCGGGCCGCTGTCGCCCAGGATGACGCCGCCGCCGGTCGTTCGCGGATTCCGGAACGAGCAGACCGTGCCGCTCGGCTCCTGGACCAGGATGTCGACGTCGGCATCGCCCGTCCAGGTCACCTTGACCAGGCAGTCGCGGATCTTGGCTTTGTCGATTTCGGCCTGAAACGCGTCCGCTTCGCGGGCGCGGTTTTGCTGGCGAAGCTGGACGACGGCATCGGCCGCGGCACGGGTCGCGCTTTGCACGACGTTTTGCTTGTCGCGCGGCCAGGCCTGCTTGAGAATTCCCAGGCTCGACCAGCGAATCCCCTCCAGGTCGTTCATCCGCTGGGCCAATTGCAAGCCGTACAAATACGACTCCGGCCGCAACGGCTCGATCATTGCCACCTGCTGGAAGACCTTCAAGGCGCGGCTTTCCAGCCCGCTGCGAGCCATGTACTGGGCAACATACAGCAGGTCTTCGCTCGAATCGCCAAAATCGATGGCCGACATCAAGGCCCGTTCGACCTCGGCTTTCGTACTGCCGGCGGCCTGCATCGCCAGGCCCATCGCCTCGTACATCCAGGGCTGCGGCTGGCCGTTGCGCAGGGCCGCGCGGATCATGGCCACGACCTCGCCGTATTTCCGCGCGCGCATCAGGTCGCGGGCGGTTTGCCGGACGGAGTCCGTGGCCACGCTTTCGTGCGTCGCGAAATAGTCGTTCCAAGCCACCTCAGGATCGGCGTCGGCCACAGCGCCGAGTTGAATCGGCAGGGGCCTCTTGCCGCTCTTGGCAGCCGCGGCGGCAGGGCCCTCGGCGGCGGCGTTGCTAACGGCTGGTTTGCTACTAACGGCCGGTTTGTTACCGACGGCCGGTTTGATCGTCAACGGTGCCGCGGCACCCTTGGCCGGTGCAGCGACCTTGCGGCTGTTCGACTTGACGCCACTGGTAACGGTCGCAGCCGCCGATGCTTTGGCCGGGGCTTTCTTGCCATTCAGCTTCAAGTCATCCGCCACGGCAAAGGCTTGAAAACCGACCGCACTGCGGGGAGTCAGAACGTCGGGCACGCTGAACATGCCTCCCATGCCGCCTCCCATGCCGCCTCCCATGCCGCCCATGCCACCCATCATTCCGCCACCCATGCCGCCCATGCCGCCTCCCATGCCGCCCATGCCGCCGCCCATGCCGCCCATGCCACCCATCATTCCGCCACCCATGCCTCCCATCATTCCCATGCCTCCACCCATTCCGCCACCGCTCATGATGGGAACAACCAGGTCGCCGACCGGGTAGACTTTGCGCCACCAGGTTCTCTTCGGCCTCGGCGACTTCCTTGGTCGTCAACAGCATCATGTCGTCCTGGATCAGGTAGTAGAGGCCGTATTTCTTGCGCATCAGGCTGAGCACCGAGCGGAAGGGCATGCCCTTGATCCGCGGCAGCGTGATCGGCGTGTCACCCGACATGGCCGCGTCGTCCAGCGCCTTGTCGTCCAACTGGACTTCGATGCCCAGCAGGTCCTTCAAGTCGTTGACGACGTCTTGCAGCGGTTCTTCGACAAACTCGATCGACACCGGCGTTTCCAGCGCGTCTTTGATTTTCTTCTCGGCGGGCGTGAACTTCTTCAAGTCGACCGAGCGGTATTTCTGACGTCGATTCGTCAACTCTTCCCAGGCCGCCGCATCGGGATAGATGATTGGCTGGTCGTCGGGGAAGGGAATGAAGGAAACCTCGACCGTGGCCAGCGTGTCGACCACGGCCTTGCTGCGGGCGTTGCGCTGGGCCAGGTTGGCCGCGCGGGCACCGACGGCATGCGCCACCAACGCCGTCGACGAGGCCACCGGCGCGTTGGGGCCGGCTTCGGGAATCTCGCTCGAGCCGAGCTCGTCGGCCGCGGCGTAACGCCCCTCGTCCATCAGCGACTCGAACCGATCGACCAACTGTTTCAGTTTCTCTTGTTTGCGCACCAGCCCTTGAGCCACCTGCAGCCGGTCGGCTGCCGCGGCCCGGGCCTCTTCGGACTGCTGGTCGAGAATCTCCTTGGTGGCCAAACGCCGATTGGCCTCGCGCAGCGCCGTTTCCAACTGCGTGCGCAACTGGGCACGCACTTCGGTCTTCAGCTCGGGCGTCTGGGCCACGCGCTCCAACAGCAGCTTGAGATCCTGCTCGACGTGGCCCGGATCGTTGGACATCGTAGCGCGGGCTTCGCGCAGTTGGTTTTCGACCTCGGCGCGAATGGCGCCCGTGATCAGGCGGTTCTGCTGCTCGATCGAATCAAGCATGGCGCCGGGCACCGGTTCGTCTTCTTCAACAGGCGCGGGGGCCGGCGCGGCACTCGCTGCGGCCGGCTTGCGGACTTTCGCCGCAGTGGCGCGCTTCGGCGGCGCGGCTTGCTCGCTCTTGAAATGCTTGACTTCGACCTTCGCGCCGCCGGCATCCGCCACCGGTTCGCCCGAGCGAACTTTCTCGAGCCGTTTCAGCACGTCGGCCGCCTGCTTGTCGCTCGGATCGCGACGCAAGGCTTCGTCGGCCAGTCGCTGGGCCGTTTCGAGATTGCCGGAGGTGACCGCCTGCTCGGCCAGCTTGACCAGCAGTTGCTGGTTCTCGTCGAGCATCCGCCGCGTTTCTTCCAAGCCGGGCGTGCCCACCGTCACCAGCCGGGCGCCGCCATCTTCGTGGGCGCTTTCGACCAGCGCGGGCAAAAAGGCGAAGGCATCGTTCGAGGCTTCGACCGGCAGCGTCCAGTTGAGCGGCTGCGATTTGCCGCCGGCATCGACGGTCATCCGGATGTGGACCTCGCCCTCGAGCTTGCTCGTTGCCTTGCCGACGACGATCGTATCGCGATCGCTGCGCAACGGGGGCATGCGCTTCGGATAGGTTTCGGCGAACGCCTTGGGCCAGGTGACCTCGCGTGGCCAGAAGACCGAGGCCCGGGCCGCGCTGGCCAGGAACGTGCCAACCTGTTTCGAGTCGATATCTTCACCGTCGATCGCCAGGACGCCGCCCGTCTGGTTGGCCAGCGACGCCAGCAGCGCTGAGTCGATTCGCGGCCCCACGGCGTAGCTCGACAGCGGAACGTGCGAGTCGGTCATTTGGTCGATCAGCCTGCCGAAGGTGCCCAGATCGAGGAAATGGGCCGCGCTCATGCCGTCGCCGATGTACAGCAACACGCGCGGCAAGTTGCCCTTGGTGCTGAAGCTGGCCGCGGCGGCCTGCAACACGGCTGGCATGTCGGTCGCACCCAGCGGCACGCGTTGTTTCAGCGCGGCCACGGCGCGATCAATCGCCTCGCCTTGCGGAGCGACGAAACCGTCGGTCAACTCGACCGCCTCGAGATCGACCGCCATCAAGCGGACCCGATCGCCGCGCGGCAGGCTCGTCAGCAAGGCGCCCAATGCCGAGAGGCTCTTGTCTCGATAGACGCTCGTCTGGCTGGCCGAGGTGTCCACCAGCATGATGACCTCGCGCGTCGGCGCTTCGGGGAGCACTGCGTTCGGGCTCAGCGACAGCGCGAAATAAGGCGTGCCGTCGGAGGTGGCGAAGGTGTCGAAGTGCGGATCGACGGCCGGTGCGGCCGGCGCAGCCATCGCGGCACCGGCGACGACAACAAGCGTGGCGGCGCATCAGCGCCGCAGCCGACAGGCAAGTGAGCTTCAACATCTGCGATCTCCACTCGTGAAGAGTGATAGCGTCGACTTTGCGCCGTCGTGTTCCGGTAGCGACGGTAAGGTCGATCGAATTGATAGCGTTTCGGGATGGCAAGGCCAGCGCGTTGCCTGCCGCCTATTCTATTCCATCTACAGGGGTTACGCCACAACACGTTGGCAAAAAAGACGGCCTGGGCCGATGGTGAGGATTGGCCGAGCGGCGGCGGTTGCTTCGGTGGGGCCGAGGAGTTTGCCGACCCCTGGGATGCCCCCGCGGCGGCGGACCGCAAAAACGGCGGTTTCACCCATCGAATAACCCTCCGGCAGCGCGCGGACAAACGGCGTTTGCCCCAGGCGGCCGGGTCGGCATAATGCTGGCCCGGCGGGGCAGCCCCGGAGGCTGGGCACCGGGGCGGCCAGACGGCCAGGGCGGAAGGCGACCCGTTTCGGAGGCGTTCGATGACTGCGAAAAACCGAATCGCGATCTTGTGCCTGGTGTCGGCCGCGGCCGGCGCGCTGGCAGTGGAAACCCTTCGCGCGATCCAGCCGACGCCGCAGGCCGCGGCGCAGGAGCGACGGGTGGAACCCTTGCCGACGGCGCCGCCCCGAGCCGCCGCGGCCTGGCCCCAGTTCTGCCCATCTGCCGGCGCTCGAGCGACCTGTCCCCAGCGAAACTTTCATGACGCCCGACGAGCAGGTGAACGTCGCCGTCTACGAAAAGGTGAACCGCGGCGTGGTCAACATCAGCACCAAGTCGCGCAACGACGCGTTCTTGTTTTTCGACGTCGAAAGCGAAGGGGCCGGCTCCGGCTCGGTGCTCGACGTGCAAGGCCACATCCTTACCAACTACCACGTCATCGACGGCGCCCGCGAAATCCAGGTGGCCCTGTTCAACGGCAAGACCTACGAAGGCCGGCTGGTCGGCAAGGACGAATCGAACGACGTGGCCGTCATCAAGATCGACGCGCCCCCGGAAATGCTCTTGCCCGTGACGTTCGGCGACTCGACGCGGCTGCGCGTGGGGCAAAAAGTGTTGGCCATCGGCAACCCGTTTGGATTCGAGCGGACGCTCTCGACCGGCATCGTCGCCAGCTTGAACCGCTCGCTGCCAGCCCGCAACCAGCGGATCATCAGGGCCGTGATCCAGATCGACGCGGCGATCAACCCCGGCAGTTCGGGCGGGCCGCTGTTGAACACCCAGGGCCGGTTGATCGGCATGAACACGGCCATCGCCACTTCCAGCGGCCAAAGCGCCGGCGTCGGCTTTGCCATCCCCTCGGCGACGATCGCCCGCATCGTGCCGCAGTTGATCGAGCGCGGCCGCGTGATCCGCCCCGACGCGGGAATCACGCGCGTGCAGGAGACCGAACACGGCTTGCTGATCGCCACGATGACCCCCGGCGGACCGGCCGAACAAGCCGGATTGCAGGGCTTTCGCGTGGCCCGCCAGCGCCGGGCGCGTGGTCCGTTCAGCTACGAAGTGAACACCATCGACCGCTCGGGCGCCGATTTGATCGTGGCCGTCGACGGCGAAAAGGCGACCACCGTCGGCGACTTCCTGTCGCTGGTCGAAGCCAAGCAGCCAGGCCAGGATGTGGTGATCACGGTGGTCCGCGGCGGGCGCGAAGTGAACGTCACCGTGCGGCTGGCCGTCGGTGAGTCGTGAGCAATCGGGCCTATTGCCCCAGTGTCAGCCGGGCGATCGCGTAGACGCCGAAGAAGACGATGACCGTGACCAGCAGCACGCCAAAGAACGAGAACAGCATTTTAGCAACTCACGCAAAAGCAGCTTCCCTGCCCGATGGTTGACCTCCCTGGGGACTTCTTCGATTTCAACGTCCCGCGCGGAGGTTGTCAACGGTCCACCGCTCAAAGTCAGGGCCTTCCGCGAAAATCTTAGCCTGCGAATAGGAATTGGGACGTCGCCAAACGCGGGGATTCTTGCCCCGCCGCGGCCCTGACGCGGGTAAGATGGGTTTTATTAGATGGCGTCGGCTTAGATGGCACCGGCCGGAGGAGGCTTTCTCATGCGCGTTCGCGTTGCACGGCATCTAATGGTCATGTTACTCGCGCTGACGGTGCGCGCCGTCGCGGCCGACGGCGCCGCGCAGACAACTAAAGACAAACAGGCGTTGGCGCCGCTGCAAACCTTCGTCGGCCAGTGGCGCGGCGTCGGGCAACCCAAACGCGGCTCGAACCAGGGCGCCTGGACCGAAACGACCGACTGGTCCTGGCACTTCGATGACGGCCGCGCCGAGCTGGTGGCCAAGCTGACGAACGACAAATACTATGCGCTGCTTCGCCTGCAGCCGGGCGACACTCCCGGGCAGTTCGTGCTGCTGGCGGAGCCGGCCGGCAAACAGGCCGATTCGACGGACACGGACACGGACTCGGGCAGCGGGGAGCGGTTCGTCGGCTCGCGCGAGGGCGACTCGCTGGTGCTGACGGCCGGCGGAGCGGCGGCCGATCGGCCGGCGCGGATTGCCATGCGGTTGGTGGCCGGCGGTGACCGCCTGCTCGTGCTGTACGAGAAACGCACGGGCGGACAAGCGTTCACCCGGCTGGCCGAAGTCGGCTCGACGCGCAAGGGCAGCTCGTTCGCCAAGAACGCCGCCAGCGGCCCCGAGTGCGTCGTCACCGGCGGCCTGGGCACGATCGCCGTGGAGCACGCCGGCAAGAAGTATTTCGTCTGCTGCACCGGCTGCCGCGATCTGTTCAACGAAGATCCCGAAGGCGTGCTAGCCGAGTTCCGCGCCCGCAAGGCGGCGGAGCGAGAAGAGAAGTCGCAGTAGAATTGCCGGCAATGTAGCCAACAGGCTCAAATGCCTTGGTTCTCCGGGCGCTGAGCCCACCCGCCCACCCCAAAATTCTTGCAATCGCACCCGGTTGTTGTTATTGAATAGTGGTCTATTAAAAGCCCATATGCGTCCCATTCCCTCAACTCGCCGCGACTCGCTAATGGACTCGATTTTATGCCAGTGCTTCTGACGCTGATAGTCCATTTGTCCTTCACGCGATCCGGCTCGCCTTTCTCGGCCGCCGGCTCAGAACCTGCGAACAGAACGTCTGCGGACAGGCCACGACGTTTTCTCCCCCGGCTCTTGATCGACTCCTGACTTATCAATCATGCGTTCGTTGGCCCGATTGCTGTTATTTGCTGTTATTTGAGCACCGCGGCACCTCTACGGGCAGAGGAGACACGGGTATGCAACGAGTCACGGCACTAACTTTGGCGACGCTGTTTTCCCTGATGGCGGCCGCGCAGGCGAACCCGGTGGTCTGGTTCGGGCAGCAGGTGTACCTCACCGGTCGAGGACAGACCCTGGACGTTGCGATGTACGTCGCCAACGATCCGAGCACTAACGACTTTCAGTACACGTCGGTTGGCGGTTTGATGGGCCTCGACCTGTACGTTCAGTTGGGCGATGGGGGTACGGCACAAGACGGCTCGGACCCCGGTCCGCAGTTCATCTCCGGCCCAGCGCCACCCGGGCTTGGATGACGGGTTCAGCTCGGGCTACGTGATCAACGGTGGCGATCCGATCACCGACACGATCTTCGCTTCGAACCACGCACCTGCCGGCGATGCCGGTCAAAGCACGGACCAACAGTTGCTGATCAGCATGGCGACCAGCGAAGGGGTTGTCACGCCTCCCGATCTGCCGGCTCCCGGCGTGCTGCTGGCCACGTTGCACATCACGCTTCCCCCGAACTCACCCTTTGGAAACTATCCACTCATCATTGACGGGACCGGCAGCGCGGGCCTTCCCGCCTTGGACTTTGCTGCTTCGTACGGCGAAACGCTGTACAACTCCAATGTATTTCTCATGCCCGAGCCGCCCTCGATCGTGTTCGGATTGATGGCGGCTGCCAGCTTCGCGCTGGTCGCCCTGCGACGGCGACGCGCTGCCTGAGCGAGTGCAAGCACTTACGCCGCCGCCCGGCGTGCTTCCACCGCCGCCACAGGTTGCGCCACTGGCTCGGCCGGCTCTGCGGGCGGCGCTTTGCGATTGCGCGTCACGATGGCCAGCATCGCGGGCAGCATCACCAGCGAGGTGAACAGGCAGCAGGTGACGCCCAGCGTGAGCACGCGGCCCAGGCTTTGCAGGCCCTGGTGCGAGGCGATCATCAGCGAGCCGAAGCCCACCAGCGTCGTCAGCGCGTCGACCAGCACCGCCACGGCGGTGGCCGGCGACATGCGATAGGGCCCCTGCTGCTCGCGGAATTCGTGCAGGATGTGCACGCCGTAGTCGACGCCAATCCCCAGGATCAAGGGCAGCGCGATCAGGTTGGCCGGATTGAGCGCCACGTCGAGCAGGCCCAACAGTCCGAAGGTCTGCAACACGCCAACTCCCAAGGGCAGCATGGCCAACAGCGCGTATTGCAGGCTCTTGAAGTCGAGCACCAGCACGCCGAGGATCACCAGCAGCGAATAGAAGGCCGCTTCCTGGTAGCTGCGCTTCATCTCCAGCGAGGCTTCGTGCGCTTGCAGCGGGTTGCCGGTGACGTGGGGATCGACCGTACGGACTTCCTCGACGAAGCGGCCCAGGGCCTGCATATCCCAGATGTCGCCGCGGCCGTAAATCTTGAGCAGGTGCTTGCCGTGCTGGCCGACGAAGCGATCGACGAGGCTCGCCGGCAGATCGACGAGCGTCGGCGGCTCGGGGTTGGCGATGCTCTTGAGAATGTGCAGCCGGCTCAACAGGTCGCCGGCCATCTCTTGTTGAAATCGGGACAATTGCGCATAGCAGTCGGCCAGCGGCATGCGCCGCATCAGGTCGCGCACCGACTTCCAACTGGCGCACGCACTTCTCGTCGGAGCGGCCGCGGGCCAACAGCGCCTGCACCTGGCCCAGGGTCTGCCCCAGTTTTTCGGGCCGATCGATGCTGACGACCGGCGGCCGCTCGGGCAGCGCGGCCAACCGTTGTTGGATGCGGGCGATGATCGGCTGCTTGACTTCCAGGTCAACCGGCAACAGCGAAACGATTTCTTCAGTGCGTTCGACCGAGCCGCAGTTCCAGAAATCGCGCCTTGCGCGCCAGCAGCTCCTCGCGGCTGTCGGCTATCGACAGGGCGTACCAGACGCTCTGGTTGCACTCGGCCAACAGTTTGCGTTCGAGTCTGACGCTCTCCAGCCCCTCGGCCTGCATGTTCAGCAGGTTGTTGTCGTACCATAGCCGCGTCAGCCCGACCGAGGCGGCCACGGTCAGCGCCAGGCTCAACGCCAGCGTGAACCGCGGAAAGCGGGCAAACGGCGCGATCCACTCGTGCGACCGACAGCGGCTTGGGCATCCGCGTGCCCCAACCGCTGCGGTCCATCAGGTAGATGCAGGCCGGCAGCAGCACCAGTTCCGCAATCGCGCAGAACAGCAGGCCGCCGCCGGCAATGATGCCCAGCTCCGCAACGCCCGTGAACTCGTGAATCCGGCTGCGAAGAACGCGATCGCCGTGGTCACCGCGCCGGTCGTGATGGCCGGGCCGGTGCCGCGTGCCGTCTCCAGCAGGGCACTCCTCGCAGCCGCGCTTTTCGCTGCGCAGTTGCAGGTAGCGGGCCACGTAGTAGACGCCGAAGTCGATGCCGATGCCGATCAGCGTGGCGGTGAACGAGACGCTGAGGATATTCAAGTGGCCCGACGGCCAGCGTGACGTAGCCGAATGCCCAGGCCATGCCCACCAGCAGGACCAGGTTGGCCAAAAGCGCGTGCCGCATGCCGCCGAAGCCGGCCACGAACAACAGCGCCACGCCGACCATCGACAGCAGGCTGGCCCAGAACATCGACGTCTGGCTGGAGCGCATCTCGTCGTTTTCCATGATCGGCAAGCCGGTCAGGCCGATCGTGGTTTCCGGATGCCGCGCTTGCGTCTGGGCGATCAGTTGCCGCAGGGCGTCGGTGGCTTCGGTGTAGTGATTGAAGCCGTCGCTGCCGCGGGCCAGGCGCAACAGCACGAAGCCGAGCTGGCCCTGCTTGGTCAACAGATAATCGGAATTCAGCTCGCTCAGGATGGCGAACGACGAGGGCATTTCCGGCCAGGGCGACTGATAGCGGTGTCGCTGCCCCAACGATTCGCCTAGAGCGCCGGCCAGGCGCGACAGCTTGTCGCGCACTTCGCCGCCCGGGCGCGGGTTGGCGGCCGCCGCCTCGATTTGCCGGGCCAGACCGCCGGCCATGTTGCCCACGCTCAGCGGCGACCAATCGCCCGATAGGATCGGGCCCAACTCGGTGAGGAAGCGGTCGATGCCTTGCAGTTCCTCAGGCGAGAGATAGTGGAGCCCCTTGGAACGGATCTTGCCGAGATCGACTTCGTGCAGCACGGCGTGGAACAGCCGGTCCTCGCGGGCCAGGGCCGCCGACAGCTCTTCGAGCACCGGCACGACCTGCTCGCGGCCTGCGCCTTCGACGACCACGACGGCGTCGTCTTCGTCGCCGAATTCCTTGATGTATTCAACCCACAGCCGGTTGTAGTTGCTCTTGGGATTGAGCAGGTCGAGGCGGCTGGTCTGATAGCCGAGCCGCGTGGCGGTCAGATAGCAGGCCGCGGCCGCCAGGGCCAGCGACACGGCGATCGTGAAGACCGGGTAGGCGATGATCAGCCGCGTGCCGAGCACGAAGGGCCGCGCAAGGAACAACTGCGTGGCATGCTCTTTCGATCGTCCGTCCGTGGCCACGCCCGATGCCTCCCTGAAGCCCACGCCAACGCGGTCTGCCGAGCCGTGCGAGTCACTGGGCTAGCACGATCGAGGTGCAGCCTCTCCACGGGGGCGGGAATCATAGCGAGGCCCCCCGCTAGCCCACAAGACGAATCAAGCGTCCGATGGACCGGCGCAAGGCGTTGCGCCGCGGGGCATTACGTCCCGAACTCGGGTCCGGGGGGCGAAATCGCGCAAACTCGCACCTGCCAACTGCTGGCAAACCGCGCCAGGCAGGCGCATGCAACGAACGCATCACGCGCTCGTGCGGCCGGGCAGTCGCGCGGCTCGATCCCACAATGCGCGGATTTCGGACGGCAGCGCCGCCTTTGATCTTGTCCACTTCCCCAGGCGTGATGTGCTTGGCTAGCACCTGCAGCACGGCGCGGGTCACGCGGCCTTCGTTTCGATCTTCGTGTCACTGCATTCGGAGGCCACCCGCGCCAGGAAGTCGGCCCGCTTGCGATCGGCCACTGGTTTGCCGGCGGGATGATACCCCTCGTAGTAGAAGCCGCGAACGAGCATTGGCAATTGGGCGGCCAGGTGGGCGGCGTCCTCGGGGCCGACTCGATCACGCACTGCGTGCAACACGGCCCGCAGCGCCATGTAGGCCCGATGTTTCTCATGCCAGCCCAGCCGCTCCATCACGTCGTGCAGCCAGGTGTGGGTCAATTCGATGGTGTGTTCGAAAACGCTGACGGTATCGACGGTCATGGCACGAACTCCTGTATTAGCCGGCGGCGCAGGTTGGGGCGGCTTCGCAGTCACAGTCCGAGTGCTCGCCCGCCTCCAGTTCGCCCGCCGGCGGCGCAAACCGACGGAGGATGGCGAGCATCTCGTCATCGTCGACCGCCGGAAAGTCATCGTAGAATTGGCCCACCGACCAGAAGTTTTGCGCGGCGGTCAGGCATACCAGCTTGTCGCACAGCTCGTCGAACTCGCTCAACGTGTCCGCCGGCGCCACCGGCACGGCAATGATCAGCTCGCGAGGACCTTGTCTGCGGACCATCTCGGCGGCCGCCTTCATGGTCGCGCCGGTGGCGATTCCATCGTCAGTAAGGATCACGGAGCGGCCGCGAATGGCCGCTGCGGGGCGCATGCGGCGCACGAGTTGCTTGCGCCGCGAAATAACCCCCATTTGGTAATACTTTTCCTGCTCCAGGTACTCCTCAGGCATTCCCACCGATTCGGCCGCTTCGCGATTCATGTACGCCTCGCCGTTCTCGGCAATGGCACCGATCGCCATTTCCGGCTGGTACGGAGCCCGGAGCTTTCGCGCCAGGACGACGTCCAACTCGGCATTCAACGCGTCGGCCAGCACGGCGCCGGTCACCACGCCGCCGCGCGGAATCGCTAATACTAACGGATCATCCAGCTTCAGGCGGCTAAGATGTGCCGCCAACCGCCGGGCCGCATCCTCTCGGTCGCGAAACATCGACTTGCTCCCACAAAAGCGAGGCACGTACTTGTGAGGGTTCTCACGCATACGGCGTGCCAGTCAGGGCAGCAAACCGCAGCTGGCGGCTATTTGGCGTGCAACAGTCGCTTTAGCCCCCAAGGAGACCTGGAAGCCAGCAGCGCCGTGGGAAGGTGGTGATTGGGACGATTGCGCCACGGAAGTGCGAATGGGTGCGCTTCTGTGCTCAGCCCCCCGAGGCGGGCCGGCCACGGGTTCGCCCAGTGGGCGGGTGGAATTGCACGCTTGTGCGAAAGGAAAACGCGATCACGAAAAACGCGGACAACGCGGGGCCGCGGCCAACTCGCGAGGGCCGATCGTCAGGCCGTCGCGTGGGCAGGCTCGTGTTGGACACTTTGCGAGCTGCCTGCGGCGGCATCTTTAGATTGTGTTGCATCGTCTCCGTGGGCAGTCGACGCGGCCGACAATTTTTCCAGCGGCCGACGCGTGCCGTCCAGTGTTCGGTCGGGCACGTAACTGTGGGCGATCCAGTCTTGCTCGGCACGAACCCAGAATTCGCGGTCGCAACCGCTGGGGCAGCCCGCTTCGAGCCACAGGAAATACGCCAGCTTCTGCACGGCTTCCCGAGCCCGCTGCAATTCTTCGGGCGTCAGTTCGAGAGTTTCAAGCGTCACGGACATAGTCGCTGGTCCTTTCAAGGACGATGGCTCGCCACCGGCGGCAAGAGACCAGCCGTGGTCGTCGTTGCCCATCCCGCGCGAGTGCAGGTCGGATGCCAGTTACATGCGTTGTGCTCGACGGCTCTGGCGGCTGCTTGCCTTCGCGGCGCCGGGCCGCAGAATTCTACGTCGCAAGCCGTCGAAGGGTGCAGAAAGACGCTCAAACTTGAGCCCGGGGGCCGAACGCTTCACTGGGGCCGATTGCCGCACCAGAAGGCAGGCCGGCTCTAGTGTTTGGGCTGCATGCTGTGGGGCCAAGGCTTGCGAGCGGTCGGGGTTTTGACGGCTTTGACGGCCAGTCCGTTCGCAGGCACCAACGCTCGCGGGCGATTGCGGCCGCGCCCTTGGTTGCCATCGGCCGGCTCGCGACAGCAATGCCAGCGAGCCTCCTTCTTTGCGACGGTCGTCTAGCAGACCGCGATCACACAGCCTGTTGAATACTTCAACAGGCTGCTAGGCGTGCCATTTTGGCAGCCGCAACGGCGGCAACAGCTTTTCCAGCTGCTCGCGAAATGGCTCGACCGACGATGGCAGCATCAAGGCGGTGCCCAGCCGCTCGGCCGATTCGTCGACGGCAAAGCCGGGCGCGGCCGTGGCGATCTCGAACAACACCCCGCCAGGTTCGCGGAAATAGATCGAGTGAAAATACATCCGGTCCATCACCGGGGAAACGTTGTGGCCCAACCGCACCAGCTCGCTACGCCAGGCCGCTTGCTGGGTATCGTCGGGCGTGCGAAACGCCACGTGGTGGACCACGCCGGTTCCCAGCGTGCCCCGTGGAGCATCGGGCGCGCACAGCAAATCGACGATCGCGGCGGCCTCGTCGCCGGCGGCCCGATAGCGGAACCGGTTGCTCTCGTTGCCCTGCAGCCGAAAGCCGAGCACGTCGGTCAACAATCGGGCCGTGTTTTCGTATCCTTCTTCGGCAAGCGTCACGCCATGGATCGAGCCGATGGCCTGCTCCTTGGGAATGGGTCCGCGCGAAGTGCTGGCGCCAAACATGGCGCTGGCCTCGCGCGTCGCCACCAGCTCGAGCCGCAAGCCATCCGGATCGGCGAAGCTCAACACGGGCTCGCCGAACCGCGTCGGCGAAAGTTGGGCGCCGACGTTTCCGGCGGCCAGCCGCGCTTGCCAGAAGTCGAGCGCGCCAGCGGGCACGGCGAAGCTGGTGGCGCTGGCCTGCGGCGGGCCAATGCGCCCGGCTGCCCGCCTGGCCAGGCGAAGAACGTGAGGATCGTGCCCGGGCGGCCCAGCTCGTCGCCGTAGTAGAAATGGTAGCTGCCGGGGTCGTCGAAGTTGACCGTCAGCTTCACCAGCCGCAGCCCCAGCAGGTCGCAGTAGAAGTCGAGGTTCCGCTGGGCGTCGCCGGTGATGGCCGTGACGTGGTGGATGCCGGCAATCGTGGGATTCATTGATGCGCCTCGCGGTCGTCGGAGATCATGGCGGAAAGCAAACGCCGGCAAGCGTCGAGCTCGTCGCGGTGAATCGTATGCAACATGCCGGGGAAGCGCCGCAGCTCGACGCGGGCATGCATGCGCTCGAGCACGTCGGCCGTTTCGCGCATGCGCTCGAAGGGGACGTGCGGATCGGGATCGCTGCTGCCGAGGTAAACGGGCGTGCCGGCGAGCGAACCGGGATAGCTTCGCGGCGTGCCCGGCGGGCCGACGAGCCCACCAGTAAGGACCAGCAGTGCGCCGCAGCGCCGCGGGTGGCGGGCCGCAAATTCGGCGGTCAGGCAAGCGCCTTGCGAAAAGCCGAGGATCGCGATCCGCGCCTGGGCGTGCCACGATGGACCAGTTCGGCCACGAGCGACTCGATGCGCCCCAATGCCGAGTCGAGGTAGGGCTGGTTCGATTCGATGGGCGCCAGGAACGAGTTCGGATACCAGCTTGAATCGGCTGCCTGCGGCGCCAGCGCCGCCAGCGAGTCGAGGCCCAACTCGGCAAACAGGGCCAGCATCCCCTCGGCGCGGGCTCCGCGGCCGTGCAGCAACAACAGCGCGCCGTCAGCCCGTCCGGGCGGGGGACCGGCTGAAAGCACGGGCCGCGCGGCGTGCGGACTGGCCGGCGGGGCGCTGCGTGGGAGCTGTGGTTCCATGTCCGTGCCACGTAGACGGCGAGGAATCGCTAAATGCCAACACCCGCTGACGTCTGGCCACGCTTGAATGTCACACGGGGGCGCCCCCCCGGCTGGCTCGTCCAGCAGGTGCACGATCATGGGGCGGGCAAGTCACTCGTGGGCACCCGACAGATCAACGCGCCCGATCCGCCAAGTGACTTGTAGGCGACCGGGGCGAAACTGGCAAGCGCTGCGCTATTCGAGAAGTGTCCTAAAAGTCACTCCCGCGATTCGCTAGCAGCAAGAACGCCGCCGGCGCCGCCAACCGCACGCGGCCAACCACGCCAGCACCCCGCAGAGCAGCAGCGCCACGCTCGACGGTTCGGGCACGAGCGTGAGCACGCGGACTTCGTCGACCGAGCCTTGCAACTCCATTTGCACGATCATTTCGTACGAATTTAGCGGGCCATCGGCAGGAAAGCCGATGAAGAGGTGATCGTCGCCCTCGTCGGCCGCTGCCGACGTGCCCCGGTCGTAGAGCCCTGACGGATAGGTGGTCGAAATCGAGCCGAGGATGTTGTCGGACGCGTCGAGGAGGGCATCGGAGTAGATGACGCCCACGATCGGCCCGTCGGTGTTGACGCGAAACTCGGCCGTGACGGGGAACTGCGGCACGCCGGCGATGTCGAAGTGGATCAGGAAGCTGTCGATGTGCGTGCCCGCTGGAACCACGCCGCCGGGAATCGGGTCGCCCGTGTAATAGTTGCCCGGGATGCTGGAGCTGGAGGCGTCAACGTTCAGGTTCGTGCCCAGGACCACGTTGGTGGTTTCATTGAAGGCATAGACCTTGCCGGTCAAGGCATCCGATTCAGCCGACCCCGGCGGCGAGGCCAGCAACTCGGTGGGCTCGTGATTTCCGTTGATCGCAAAGATGTCGATCACGCCGGCGTGCAGGTCGCCACCAGCCAGAGCGGCAGCCGCTAGCGCAAGGATCGGCAGCCAACAGACTCGCGGCCAGGCTTCACCGTTTTTATTCATGGCGGATCTCAGTGGCTTCATGGGTTGAGGAACGCGTGTAGGAAGGATCGGACCGCATTTCCGCCGCATGAAATGGCCGAGCGGCAAAGGAAGGTCCAAGAACCGGCGTGACGGCAAATGGCGCAAGCGGCCGAGCATCACGGGTACTCGACGGCGGCCGCAGAAACGAGCGTCGGCAGACTAAGAGCGACCATCCGATGGCCTGCTTCAAACCGGCAATGTGCTTGCGCCGGTTGCGTCCGCTGGCTCAGGGCCGAAGAGCGAAGTCAGTAGCAGTACCGCCAACGAAGAGTAGGAGCCCGAAACGCCCAATTTGAGGCAGTATAACCACCCCGTTTGCCAAATCAAACTTTTTTCTGATCTTCGGTGCAAGGAGGGGTTTTGGGGCTCAGGCGCCGGCCGATGTCATCTTTGCAGGCCGCGGGGGCGCTCAATTCACGAAGGTTCCGCGGACGCGCTTTGAGCGCAGCAAGTACAAGCTCCAAATGACGCCAAACACGACGCTGCGGCCAGTCTCGATCGACTCGCCGGCTTCGGCTTGGGCAGCCACCCATGGAATCATGCTTCCCAGCCAGATGTCGAGCAGGTTATAGACGATGGTAGCCGCAAAAAAGAAGATTGCGATTCGTGGAAAATAGCGCGACCTGCGAAACATCAGCACGAGCAGTCCGACGGCGCCCAGGGCGATCATGACGTTGCCGCACAGTTCCATCACCGCCAGCGGCCCAAACAGCGGGTGATAAGCGGCCGAAGCCGGATCCGTAAGCTCGCTGAACTGCCCTTCCGTGAACAGGGGGAAATACGTCCGGATCAATTCGAGCCCGGTGTCGCACTGCCGACAGTGTCAAGCCGATCGATAACAGGATGAGCCAACCGCCGATCTTGTCGTAGCGGACAATATCCTGAGAAGTCGCCGGGGCGGTGATCTCCGGGCTCCGAAAGGGATTGGCTTCCGACATGCCGAACACCTCTTGCAAAGCGTGGTGTTGCCGCGGCTGGTCGCGGTCTCAATCACAGCGGACCGTCTTGGCGCAGTCTTGGAATGCTTTCTTGAACTTGGAATAGGAGCCTTTGTCGGTGGTGAATGTCACGGTGTAAAAGTTCCCCGCGTCGCCGCGGAGGAAGTATTGGAGTTGATGGGGCTCGCTGTCTTGGACCTGAAACGAGCTGGCGATGAAATAGGCGGGCCGGCCTTCGAGCTCGACGGCCCCTTCGCTCGTGAGCTTCCAACCTTGCAAGATGCGCGGCATCTGCTCCTTGAGGCTCTCGACGAACTTATCGAAAGCGACGCCGTCATCCTTGGTGACGGTCACGAACATGCCCGTTTGAGCCACCTCTTCCGTCGGCGCGAAGAACCGCAGCCGGTCGTTCTGTTTGGCGGTCGCCCGCTGCCATCCCGCGGGCGGCACCAGCGACAATCCGGCTGACTTGTCGTACACGCGGCCATCGCCGGAGTGATCGATCTTGTCGGTCTTGTCCTTGGACGATTTGGATTTGCCTTTTGCGGACGTGCTCTTGGCGGCCTTTTTGTCCGATTTGTCCTTGTTCGACTTCTTGCTCGTCTTTTTCTTGTCCGACTTCTTGTCGTCGGGCGTGTCCTTGTCCGATTCCTCGCTCGCCTTGTTGGCGTCGGCGACTTTGGCGTCCGACTTGTCCTTGTCGACTTTTTTCTTGCTCGATTTGCTCTTCTTCGACTTGCCCTCGGACGATTTGTCGCCAGGCGTCGGGCTCTCAAATGGCGCAGCCGATTCATCGGCGGTTGCGCCGGCGGCCGGCTCGTCCTTGGCGGCTGCCTTCTTACTCGGCTTGTCTTCCACGGCGCCGACCGCGATCACCAGCGTCAGCAACAGGGCCGGAACGAAGAGCCAGCAGGAGCGTGGCGAGAGGGCGTCGGCGATTCGCATGGTTGGAGCCTCGCGCGAATTGGGGGTATGATGGCGGCCGTTTTAGCGGTGATTCTAAGGGACGCTTTGGCGGTGCTCAAGAAAATTCTGGCGGCCGCGGCCGACCCGTTTTGCCAAGGCATTCCCCGACGGGTGGCCATGCTATCAGTGTACATACGTACCGTCAAGCGTGGGCGGGAAAAAAAGGGGCGAGCGCGCAAAAAAAGACCCCTCGCAGGTCTTGGCTCGGACCTGCGGGGGTCTTCTCAATTCAATTCAGTAGCTGCCGCGCGGCGATCGCTCACCGCGTGGCTGACCTCTGGCTGGCACAAGAACTGTCTCCACAATTCGAACCGATTGGTGTCGCCACCGTTCGGTTGGAATCCTTAGAAAGGAGGTGATCCAGCCGCAGGTTCCCCTACGGCTACCTTGTTACGACTTAGTCCCAATCGCGGAGTTTATCTTCGGCGCCTGGCTCCTTGCGGTTACCTCAGCGACTTCGGATACCCCCCACTTTCGTGGCTTGACGGGCGGTGTGTACAAGGCTCAGGAACACATTCACCGCGGTATGCTGACCCGCGATTACTAGCGATTCCGGCTTCATGCAGGCGAGTTGCAGCCTGCAATCCGAACTGGGCCACGTTTTTTGAGATTTGCTTACTCTCGCGAGCTTGCTTCCCTTTGTGCGTGGCATTGTAGGACGTGTGCAGCCCTAGTCATAAAGGCCATGAGGACTTGACGTCATCCCCACCTTCCTCCGGTTTAACACCGGCAGTCTCACTAGAGTCCCCGCCATGACGCGCTGGCAACTAGTGACAAGGGTTTCGCTCGTTAAGGGACTTAACCCGACATCTCACGACACGAGCTGACGACAGCCATGCAGCACCTGTGCACGTTGTACCCGAAGGCCTGGCCTCTGTTTCCAGAGGTTAATCCGTGCATGTCAAGACTAGGATAAGGTTCTTCGCGTAGCCTCGAATTAAGCCACATCCTCCACCGCTTGTGTGAGCCCCCGTCAATTCCTTTGAGTTTCAGCCTTGCGACCATACTCCCCAGGCGGAGCACTTAACGCTTTCGTTGCGACTGGAAGGCTATGGAGGACCCTCCAATCCAGTGCTCATCGTTTACGGCTAGGACTACCGGGGTATCTAATCCCGTTCGCTACCCTAGCTTTCGTGCCTCAGCGTCAGAAGAGATCCAGTGAGCCGCTTTCGCCACCGGTGTTCCTTAGGATATCAACGCATTTCACCGCTCCACCCTAAGTTCCGCTCACCTCTATCTCCCTCGAGCACGGTAGTTTTGGGCGCAGTTCCTCGGTTGAGCCGAGGGATTTCACACCCAACTTTCCGCGCCGCCTACGCACCCTTTAAGCCCAGTGATTCCGAATAACGTTTGGACGGTTCGTCTTACCGCGGCTGCTGGCACGAACTTAGCCCGTCCTTCCTCTGAGGCTATGTCAAACCGATGGGAGAACCCACCGGCATTTCATCCCCTCTGACAGTGGTTTACAACCCGAAGGCCTTCATCCCACACGCGGCGTCGCTCGGTCAGGCTTGCGCCCATTGCCGAAGATTCTCGACTGCAGCCACCCGTAGGTGTCTGGGCAGTGTCTCAGTCCCAATGACGCGGGTCGTGCTCTCACACCCGCTACCCATCATCGCCTTGGTAGGCCGTTACCCTACCAACTAGCTAATAGGATGTAGACTCATCCTCAGGCGGAATCACACCTTTGATCCGGAGATGTCATCCGGTATTACCTGCAGTTTCCCGCAGCTATCCCGGACCTGAGGGCAGATGATCTACACATTACTGTCCCTTTCGCCGCTGTCCCCCATTGCTGGGTTCTCGCTCGACTTGCATGCCTAATCCACGCCGCCAACGTTCATTCTGAGCCAGGATCAAACCCTTCAATTTATTGGTTGCTTAACCGCCCGACGGCTCCCGAAGGAATCCGCCAAGCGGGTCGTTAGCCAATCAAAACATCGAGGTTTGTTTGCCGGTCGCCATGCCCTCCTCGTGAAAAGAGCGCGCGGCGCCAGCGACGCACAGTCTTGTGCTGGCAAAAAAATTTCAGAGGTCACTACCGAATTGTCAAAGAGCGAATAAAAATCCCCGGCTGCATGACCGCCCACGTCGGGCAGTTGCCTTCCAGGGAGATGCTATTCTAGAGGCCGCCAGCTTCGTGTCAACTGGCCCGCGACGTTTTTCGCCCGCAGACCCGCTCCACTGGCAAGCAACTCCAGAACCTACGCGGCGGCTTTCCCACCGGTTCATGCATTGTGCCCGATTTTTTCCAGCCGTCAAGCACGTGGCAGATTGGGCAAAAACGGTCCTTTTTTCAGCCCGCACGAGCCTCATTTCCGGTCAACTGTGAAGTCCACGATGATCGGCCGATGGTCCGAGCCCACGGCCGCCCCCACGCGCCGATTGACGATGCCCACCTCGCCCGACACCAGGCAATGATCGATCGGAATTCGCAGCGGCATGGGCACCGCGGGCCACGTTGGCTGGACGCCAAAACCGCGCCGCGAATCGCGCAAGCCCGAGGTCGCCAGCAGATCGCTGAAATACGGCGACCAGCCGGTCGTGTTCAGGTCGCCCATCACCACCACTGGCCCCCGCTGGGCGGCGGCCAGTTCGGCAATCTCGGCCAGCTCCAGGTTGCGGTAATGGAAATAGTTGCGCCGCACCGGCGAGGCCGTGTGAACCCCGATGAACGTCATCGGACCGCCGGCCAGGGTCAATCGGGCCACGATCACCGGCAGCCCGGTGGGCATCCGCTTGACCGTCACTTCGTCGAACGGCCGGCGGCTGTACAACCCGATGCCCGACGAGTCGCGCTCGGGCAGCAATTCGGAATAGGGGTACTCCAGCTCGATGGGGTGCAGCGCCTCGACCCACTCGGGCGTCAGCTCGACGATCAACAACAGGTCGGGCTCTTCGGCCCCCACCAGCTCAACGGTCGGCAGGTGGTCGCGATTGAGAAAATGGATATTCAGCGACAAAGCCCGAGCCGTTGGCCCATCGCTTCGCGGGCCGGGACCGAAATACAAGGGCAAGATCAGTGCCAGATTCACCGCGGCCAACGCCGCAGCAACGAAGGCCGTGATCCGCCAACGGGAAACCGCCAAGGCCGCGGCCGCCAGCGTCAGGGCCCAGAAATACTGCACGCGAAAATGCGTGGTCAGCTCCCACAGCCAGCCGAGCCGGCCCCCGAAAGCCGCCAGCGTGGCCGAGCCAGCCGCCGCGACTAGCGCGATCGCAAACCACGGCGACATGCCAAACACACGGCGCCAAGCCCAGGTCTTTCTCGGTTCCTCGGGTAATGTCGTGTCTGACATGGCCGCGCGCCGCGAAGCATCGTGGACTCTTCGCAGCAGGTCCTCTTTCATCGGAAAATTCCGAGGCGTATTCTAAACGCCCATGACTCGCCGCGCCAGTCCATTGACGCCGCACGAGAGACGCCGGGCGTTGATGCTCGGGCTGGTCCAGGGGGGCCTGTGGTCGCTGGGCAACTCGCTGACCACCGGCTCGCTGATTAGCTACCTGGCCCGCGACCTGGGAGCCAGCGGGCTGGCCTTGGGGGTGGTGATTGCCGCCCCGAACCTGGCTGGCGTGCTGCGATTGGCGGCGCCGGCCGTAATTTATCGGGCCCGCACGGCGCGGCGAGCCTGTCTGTCGATCTCGCTGGTCAGCTATCTGCTGTTGGCCGGTTTGCCACTGTTGGCCGCGGCTGCCCCGGCGATTTCCCGATCTGCCGCGGTGTGGGGCATGATCGCCCTGTTGTTTGCCCACCAGTTGCTGGAGTACCTGGGGGTCGTGGCCTTGTGGTCGTGGTGGGCCGACCTGGTTCCGCTGGCGATTCGCGGCCGCTATTTCGGCCGGCGGCAGATGGTGCAACTATCGGTTTCGATTCCTGCGTTGCTGGCTGGCGGATTCTTCGCCGACCACTGGCGGGCGCACGCCGACGGCGATGCCCAGCAGGTGTTGCTCGGCTACGCGATTCCGATTGCGGTGGGCGCCGCGGCGCTGTTGGCATCGCTGGTTCCCTTGGCCATGATGCCCGCCACGCGCAGGTATCCGCGGCCCGAGCTGGGGCTCGTGAGGGCGGCAATCGCCGCGCCGTTTCGCGATCGGCGATTCTGGCGGGTGCTGGTGTTTCGCAGTTGGTTCTCGCTGGCCAACGGTGTTTCGCAAACCGTGCAGAACGTGATCTATCCCAAGGACGTGCTGGCCTTGGGCGTGGGGCCGATGTCGGCCTTCAAGGTCGTCACGCAAGTTGGCCAGTTGGGCATCAGCCCAATAGTCGGCCGCTGGAGCGATCGCTTCGGTAATCGTCCGATCTTGATGGCCGGCCAGGCCTGCGTCTCGGCCAGCCTGCTGTTCTATATCGCGGCCACGGGCCCTGAGATGAAATGGCTGCTCGCCGGGGCGTGGGTGCTGTACGCCGCCTACGCGGCCCACAATATTTGCTTGCCCAACCTGGTGCTCAAGCTGTCACCCGAGTTGGAAAAGCCGGCCTACGTGGCCAGCAACGAGGCGCTGGGGAGCCTGTTTCACGCGGCCGCCACCGTGGGCGGCGGGCTGGCGTTCGATTGGCTGCGACAAAACACGCCCGAGGGCCCCGCGGGCACGTATCGCAGTTGCCTGATCATCCTGGTCGCCGGGCTGCTCATGCGCAGGCGCGGGCGTCGCCCTGTTGGCGGCCATTCGCGAGCCGGGAGCGTGGACGTGGCGCGAGATCATGGCCGGCGTCCGCGCCGACTCCAGGACGGAGGAGCTTAGCCCCCCGGATCGGACCGCCGAGCCGGCGGGTTGACGATTCCTAGCCAAGCCCACGGCTCAGCCGATCTTCGTCCAGTCGGCTTGCGGCTTCTCGAAGATTTGCGGCTTCGTGCCGGACTGCAGTTTCGCCACGGCCTGTTCGGCAGTGGAAACGGCCGCGGCATCGCCGTGCACGGCCAGCTCGACCTCGAACCGCACGCTCGCGCCCGGCGCCAGTTTCACCACCCGGTCGTGCTCGGATTCGAACGAGCGCGGGTTGGGAAAATTCGTGCCCGGCTCCAACCCCGTCACGTAGCCGTCGGCCGCCATCGGCGTGTTCTTCCACAACGTGAAACACGGAAGCTGCTTCTTGGCGTAGCGGAGGCTGACGCCGCTGGTGCCGTGGGCATTCTTCAGCAGCACTTCGGTCATGCCCCGGCTATCTGCGGCCAACTCGAAGAAGTACACCTGCTCCTTGAAGCCGGCTTGTTCGTTGGGATAGGTGTCCCATTTGCCAATGCCTTCGGCGGCGCGTGGATCGCGCGGCACGCAAGCCACGACCGGCGCGACCAGCCGGGCACCCGGATCCAAGATCGGCGGACCGAAGTTGACGTGGTAGAGCATCTGCATTTCGGCCGGGTCGCCCGAAAGGTTCGTCACCTCGTCGACAATTCTCAGCCCGCTTTGCCCGGGCCGGGTCTTGTAGGTGGACGTGAGCCGGAGTTTCTGGAACAAGAACCGCGTTTCGTCGACCGTGCCCGTCAGGCTCACCTCGCCGGTGGCGGCATCGTGTGCCAGCTCGACGCGGTGGGCCGGTCGGTTGGCGATCCGCCCGTGCAGCGGGTATTTGCAGACGCCGTTGGGCCCCAAATCCGGCGCACCGTTGTTCTCCAGCCCACAGCGGCACATCAGCTCGTCGAAGCCCTCCAGCCAGCCCAGGCCCGAGGAATCGGTGATCGGTACGAAATTGGGGTGGACCGGCCCGTGAACGGGCGAATGCCAGCCGATTTCGACGTCGCCCAGCCAGGCCTTCCACAGGCCCATACCGCGGGTCGGCACGACGGTGAAGCGCAGCTTGCCGTTGTCGATTTCGATCGTGTCGACCCCCTCGCGCACGCCGCCGCGCAGCGTCTGGCGGCGTACGGGGAAGGGCCGCCCGGCGGTGTTTTTCCGCCCGTCGAAATCCGCTTCGTGAATGCCGCGTGCCGTGTCGGTGAGCACCCAGGAGTCGGCCATGGGAAATCGGACCTCCGCTAGAGCGTGAAAAGGGGCAGCCACCTCGAATGCCTCGGACGTGCAATGTACGCCGCCGATGGCTGATTTTCCATCCATGGCGCGTTGCCGCGATTGGGCAGCGGCCCTCGCGCTTGCGAGTCGCCCGGCCAGCGAATAAAACAAGAATTCTAGCAGCCCCCTGGGGCAGCGCCCCGTCTTGGGCCTCTCGAACCGGGCGGCGCAATCTGGCGGCCTCACACATTCTTCTTAACTCGTCCGCTCTGTGGGCGAGCTTTCTCTTGGAGTCTCGATAAACTCATGGCCACCGCGACCAAACCGAAGACCGACAACGTTGGCAAACTGCTCGCTCGAGCGCCCTGGATGCCGGGGCCGGCCTGTTGCGGCTCACGCCCACCTGGGTCCCGCGCAGCTTTCTGCACCCCGGCAAGCGGATCAAGCTGGCGCCGGGCGACTGGTACGCCTTCGGCGCCCACCGCGGCGGCATCGACGAGCGCTGGTTCGCCAGCACGACCGAGGCGGCCAATGAAAATCGCACGCCCGACGAGGGTCTCAGCTACGTCACGTTCGACGGCAAGCGGATCACGCTGTTGGACGCCGTGGCCGAAGCCGGCGAGCGACTGATCGGCAAGGCCATGTACGACAAGTACCAGCGCTGGCCGATCTACTCGAAGTTCTTCGACAACATGGGCCCTATCCCGCACCACATGCACCAGGGCTTCAAGCACGCCGCCCTGACCGGCCAGCAGGGCAAGCCCGAAAGCTACTACTTCCCGCCGCAGTACAACAACGTCGACAACAACTTTGCCTACACGTTCATGGGCCTGGAGCCCGGCACGACCAAAGCCCAACTGCGCGAGTGCCTGGCCAATTGGCACAAGGGCGACAACGGCATTCTCGATTTGTCGAAGGCTTATCGCTTGAAGCGGGGCTCGGGCTGGCTGATTCCGCCGGGCGTGCTCCACGCGCCCGGCTCGCTGTGCACGTACGAGCCGCAATGGGGCAGCGACGTGTTCGGCATGTTCCAGTCGCTGGTCGAGGGGCGCGAAGTGCCCTGGTCGCTGTTGGTCAAGGATGTGCCCAAGGACAAGCATCAGGATCTCGACTTCATCATCGACCAGCTCGACTGGGAGAAGAACGTCGACACGCACTTCAAGGAGCACAACTACCTGGAGCCGATCGTTGACGCCGCGCGCAGCGGCGCCGGCTACGCGGATCGCTGGATCGTCTATGGCACGATCGACGGCGCGCAGTTGTTCAGCGCCAAGGAGTTGACCGTCGAGCCCGGCGCCAAGTGCAAGCTGCAAGACCCCGGCGCCAGCGGCTGGATCACCGTGCAGGGCCGCGGCCGCATGGGCAAATTGAACCTGCAAACCCCGGCCATGATCCATTTCGGCGAGGAGACCGAAGACGAAGTGTTCATCAGCCACGAAGCCGCCGCCGCCGGCGTGGAGATCGAAAATACTGGCAGCGAGCCGTTGGTCGGCTTGCGCTACTTCGGCCCCGACGTGCACGCGAACCTGCCGAAAATCGGCGACTATAAGAAGTAATCCAGCGAGCCCCCGCGCCCGGCGGTTCGATCGTCCGCACGCTCCGCGGCTTAGCAGCGATCCCCCACACACTTCCCCACGAAGCAGTGCTATGCCCTCACACAATAATCTTCCCAAACTCCACAACGCGGCCTGGCCCGGCGTGGTCGGCAAGGGCGAAGGCTCGGAGCCGCCCATCGGGCTCGACCAGATGCTCGACCTCACCGCGGCCGCCAAAGTCGATGGCGTGAAGTTCGACGGCTTCGATCTGTTCCTGTTCGATCCGCACGTCAGCATCGACGCCTCGGATGACGATCTGAAGCAACTCGCCGACAAGGCCAGCGAGCGCAACCTGGTGATCGGTTCGGTGGTCGCGCCCGTCTGGGGCCCGACCGGCGGCGGCAGCGCTATGGGCAGCCACGATGAGCAAAAGAATTTCCTCGAGCAGGTTGAAAAGGGCTGCCGCATTGCCAGGCGGCTGCACGAGATCGGCATCCGCCCTTACGGCGTGGTGCGCATCGACAGCTCGACCGGCGTGGCCCAATGGGCCGACGGTGACCCGGACTCCAACAGCCAGAAGATTGCCGACACCTTCATCGAGGCTTGCAAGATCGCCGAGGACAATGGCGAGCGGCTGGCCGCCGAGGGCGAAATCTGTTGGGGCGGCATGCATAGTTGGCGCCGCATGCTGCAATTGCTCGAGATGGTCGGCCGCCCGCAGACGCTGGGCTTTCAGGCCGACATGGCCCACACGCTGTTGTACGTGTTGGGCCACAACGCGCCGGAAGACGCCATCCTGCCGGCCGATTTCGACTGGAAGGACAGCGACAAGCTGGACGCGGCGCTCAAGCAGGTGACCGACGCCCTGCGCCCCTGGACGATCGACTTTCACGTCGCCCAGAATGACGCCACGGTGCACGGCACCGGTTCGCACGACAAGACGGGCCGCCACTGCCTGCCGGACGATCCGAACGGAAAGCTCGACGTCGTCAAGGTGGCCGGCTTCTGGCTGCGCAACGGCGAAGGCCATCTGACCAAGAAGTTCGAGCACATCTGTTGGGACGGCTGCATGTTTCCCAACAAGGTGATGATGGACCCGGCCACCTGGAACACCATTCTGGCCACGATGATCGCGGTCCGCGAAGCCCACGGCTGGCAGGCCAGCGACTGAGCGGCTCGCGCCGACACCCCGGCGGAGGAATACCGATGGCCCGCGCTCGATTCGCCTGGTTGGGTCTGTTTGCGATGTTGCTTTTTGCCGCGCATTTCGCGTTGGCCGAACATCCGCCGGCCAAGCCCGAAGACGCCGCGCTCGTGCCGTTGATGGAAGGGCTCGGCACGCACCAGCACCTGATCGTGACCGACAAGCCGCTGGCGCAAAAATACTTCGACCAGGGCTTGCGGTTGATGTACGGCTTCAACCACGACGAAGCGATCCGCGCTTTCCGCGCGGCGGCGCAGCTCGATCCCAAGGCGCCGATGGCCCAGTGGGGCGTCGCGCTGGCCCTGGGGCCGAATTACAACCTGCCGGCCGACCCCGAGCGCTCGAAGGCCGCCTACGAAGCCTCTCGGCTCGCGCAGAAGCTGGCCAAAGACGGCTCGCCGCGCGAGGCCGCCTATGCCGACGCCCTGGCCAAGCGCTATGCCGAAGATCCCCAGGCCGAGCGCCCGCCGCTCGACCTGGCGTATGCCGAGGCCATGCGCAAGCTTTCGGTCCAGTACCCCGACGATCTCGACGCGGCCGTGCTGGCGGCCGAGGCGCTGATGGACTTGCGCCCCTGGGACCTGTGGGCCGACGATGGCAGCGCCCAGCCGGGCACCGACGAAATCGTGACCATGCTCGAGCGCGTGCTGAAGCGCGACCCCAATCATCCCGGCGCCAACCACTACTACATTCACGCAGTCGAAGCCTCGCGCACGCCCGAGCGCGGCCTGCCCGCCGCCGACCGCCTGGGCGGGCTGGTGCCGGCCGCCGGGCACCTGGTGCACATGCCGGCCCACATCTACGTGCGCGTGGGCCGCTACGAAGACGCCGCCGAGGCCAATCGCCGCGCGATCGCCGCCGACCGCAAGTACATCGCCGCGTACAAGCCGATGGGCGTCTATCCGATGATGTACTACCCGCACAACATTCACTTCCTCTGGTACACCGCCATGATGGAGGGCCGCGCGAGCGAAGCGATCGATGCAGCCAGCGAAGTCACGAAGATGATTCCCGACCAGATGGTCCGCGAGATGCCGATGATCGAGGCCTTCGTGCCCACGCGGCTGTACGCCCTGGTGCGATTCGGCAAGTGGGACGACGTGCTGGCCGCGCCGCGGCCCGATGCCGAATTCACGTTTGCCGACGGCATTTGGCGCTACGCCCGCGGCCTGGCGCTGGCCGCCCAGCACAAACCCGAGGCGGCCGAGGCTGAGCAGGCGGCACTGAACCAGATCATCAGCAAGATGCCGGAAGACAAGATGGCCATGCGCCACTCAGCGGCTGGTCTGCTGGCGATTGCCGAACGACAGCTGGCGGCGGCGATCGACCTCCAGCGCGGTCGGACGCAGCCGGCGATCGAAGCCCTGCGGGCCGGCATCAAGCTGGAAGACGCCGTGCAGTACGACGAGCCGCCAGCCTGGTATTTTCCGCTGCGCCAGGCGCTGGCCGTCGCGCTGCTGGATGCCAAGCGCCCCGCCGAGGCCGAGGTGGTCAGCCGCGAGGATTTGAATCGCAACCGGGAAAACGGCTGGTCGCTGCACGCCTTGGCCCGAGCGCTGGAAGCCCAAGATCGCGCGTCCGAAGCCGCCGAAGCCCGCGCCCGCTACGCCAAAGCCTGGGCCAAGTCCGACTACAAGCTCGACTGATTCGTGACGCCGTCGACGCATTCACCGATGTACTAACCCGACGCGCAAGCGAGGGAAGCAGTTTTGAAATCCGTCGCTCGCGCGTCGGGTTAGTATGGTGCTCACCAAACCTACCACGGACCCAACGCTTTCCAGGAATGCCCCTATGTCCAAGCCACTCAACATCGGCATGATCGGCTACGGCTTCATGGGCCGGGCCCACTCGAACGCTTACCGCCAGGTGAGCCAGTTCTTCCAGCGCGAGCATCGCCCGGTGCTCAAGGCCTGCTGCGCCCGCAAGGAGGATAAGATCGCGGCTTTTGCCAAGAACTGGGGCTACGAGTCGTACGAAACCGACTGGCGAAAGCTCGTCGATCGCAAGGACATCGACGTCATCGACATCGGCACCCCCAACAACACGCACAAGGACATTGCCCTGGCGGCCGCCAAAGCCGGCAAGATGATCCTCTGCGAAAAGCCGCTGGCCATGAACGTGGCCGAGGCCGAAGAAATGTGCGACGCGGTCGAAAAAGCCGGCGTGCCCAACATGGTGTGGTTCAACTATCGCCGCGTGCCCGCCATTTCCTTGGCCAGGCAGGTGGTCGACGAAGGCCGCATCGGCCGGCCGTTCCACTATCGGGCCACGTACCTGCAAGACTGGACGATCGCCACCGACGTGCCGCAGGGGGGTGCGGCCTTGTGGCGGCTCGACGTTGACGTGGCCGGTTCGGGCGTGACTGGCGACTTGCTGGCCCATTCGATCGACACGGCCGAGTGGCTCAACGGGCCCATCGCGCGCGTGACGGCCGCCACCGAGACCTTCGTCAAACAGCGCGTGCACGCCGAGACCGGCAAGGTGCAACCGGTGGGAATCGACGACGCCTGCATGTTTCTGGCGGTGTTCAAGAACGGCTCGATGGGCACGTTCGAGAGCACCCGCTACGCCCGCGGCCGCAAGAATTTCAACACGTTCGAGCTGAACGGCGAGGCGGGCAGCGTCTATTTCGACCTGGAAGACCCGCAGTACCTGCAATACTTCAAGTACGCCGACCCCAAGACCGGCGCCAAGATCGAGAGCCACCTCACCGGCTGGCAGAAGATCCACGTGACCAACCCCGAGCACCCTTACATGAAAAACTGGTGGGTCCCGGGCTGCACGATTGGCTACGAGCACACCTTCATCAACGCCCTGGCCGACTTCCTGGAGAGCCTGGAAACGAAAAAGCCGGTGCAGCCCGACTTCCGCAGCGCGTTGCGCACGCAAAAGGTCTGCGACGGCGTCTTGGCTAGTGCCAGGAGTGGCAAGTGGGTGGAGCTGTAAACAATCATCTTGCAGATCAGGTCCGTCGGAAACATTGCGATGACTGATTCGCACTTCGCCCCTGAGGGATGGCACACCGTCACGCCGCGGATCTTCGTTTCCGATCCGGAATCGCTCGTGACGTTCGTGCGTGAAGTGTTTGGCGCCAGCGGCGACTATCAGGAAACCCGCCCTTCGGAAATCCGCATCGGCGACTCGATCGTGATGATCAACGGCACCGAGTTCCGCCGCCCGATGCCGGCCTTTCTCTACGTCTACGTCGCCGACGTCGACGCCACGTATCGCCGTGCCGTGGCAGCCGGCGCCCGCTCGCTGGAGGAGCCGACGGATCTGCCCTACGGCGACCGCCGCTCGATGGTCGAAGACGCCTGGGGCAACGTCTGGCAAATCGCCACGCGGCTGACGTGACGACGATCGCCATGCCACTCTTTCAGACTTGCCTTCGCCGTCGGTACGCCAGGACGGCCATCGCGGCGGTCGCCAGGCCGAACAGCACCACGCTTGCCGGCTCGGGCACGGCGGTCGGATTGAAATTGTTGAAGGCCAGGCCCAGGCCGCTGGTCTTGCTGCCGATGAAGGTGATCTTCAACTTGTCGAAACCGCTCGACAGGCCGCTGAACGAGAAGACCCACGGCAAGCCGTCGAGCGATTGATCGTCACCCAAAGGTGAAGTCAATGTAGTCAGCACGTTGTTGCTGCCGTCGAGTGCCTGGACGACCCACTGCTCGGTGTGCGTTGGATCGCCGTCGATGTCCCAGATTTCACCGGAAAGCGCGGTGATGACCTGGCTTGTGTTGTAGTCGACGATGAACGGCGGCGGCGGATTGCCAGGCTGCAGTTGCCGCAAAAAAAAGTTGCCGAGTTGGCCGGCCGTTCCCCCGTTGGCGATGTCGCCTGTGTTCAAGGGCCCGCTGGCGAAGCCGTTGAGCGCGTCGTCGCCGTAGGCTTCGAACGAGGGGCGCTGGTCCGTGCCCGGATCGAACGCGTAGTTGCCGTTGACGTCAAAGTAGAAGGCCACCGTGCCGCCGGCCGACAGCGTGTAGGGAGCCGACAGGGCGCGTCGTCGATCGGCGTGTCGCCCGCGGGCGTGGTTTCGAAATCGATCAGGTCGGCCATAGTGGCCGTCGATCCGAGAGCGACAAGCAGTAGTGGCAAGGCGAGCATTTTTGTAGGGTGCACGAGCGGCTCCTTTCGTGGAACAGTCGATCGACCTAAAAACCGCCACGAGCGTGGCCGATCGAGGCGAGCACGATCGTAGCTGGAGATTTTGAGAATCGCAAGTTTTTGTTTGGCGCGGCATTGCTGGCAGCACCCGATCGGCAACGATATGTTGCAGCGTCGCTCACATGGTCGAACTGGCGGCCCGTTTCAGTACGGGAATCGCGCTCTGGTACTCGAAGAGAAATCGATACGTTTCCGCCGCGGCCACTCGCCATGAACTACTTTGCCCACGGACGGCACTTTGTCGACGATCCCTATTTCCTGGCGGGCACAGCGGTGCCGGATTGGCTGAACGTGGTCGATCGCCGGGTCCGCGTGCGGGCGAGGCTGGCCGAACCGCACGTCGCGGCCGACGACCCGCTGCTGGCCCGCGTGGCCTCGGGCATCGTGCAACACTGCGGCGACGACGAGTGGTTTCACGCCACGCGGGCCTTTGCCGAATTGTCGCTGGAGTTGTGCGGACTGCTGAAGGCGGGCCTGCCGGCCGACGACGGGCTGCGGCCTCACTTCCTGGGCCACATTCTGGTCGAGCTGCTGCTCGATGCGGCATTGATTGCCGACGACCCGGCTGCGCTCGATCGCTATTACGCGGCCATGGACGGGCTCGACGGCCAGGCGATCGAACAGGCGGTCGAGCGAATTGCCGCCAAGCCGGCCAAGGATTTGGCCACGTTCGTGCGGCTGTTTTCGGCCGAGCGGTTCTTGTACGACTACGCCGACGATGCCAAACTACTCGTGCGGCTGAACCAGGTGATGCGCCGCGTCGGGCTCGGCCTGCTGCCGCCCGAGGCGACCGACCTTCTGGCCATGGCCCGCGGAATGGTTGCCGCGAGAAAAGACGAACTGCTGACGGCTTGAACGCGGAGCTCCCGGGTGCCACGGGCGGCCGCGCCAGCGGACACCCGTGCAGCGTCGTACTTGGACGGAACGTTTGGGCACGGGTGTCTGCTTCGCAGCCGCCCGTGGCACCCGAAGCGCGTCGTCGGTAGTTGTTAACTTGGAGACGATCGAATGAAATTCGGCATGAACTTGCTGTTGTGGTCGGGAGAGGTGAACGAGGCGATGCTGCCGGTGCTCGAAAGCCTCAAGGCGATGGGCTACGACGGCGTTGAGGTGCCGATTTTTGCTCCCGATCCGAAGAAATTCGGCCAGTTGGGCAAACGGCTCGACGAGCTGGGGCTCGAGCGGACCGCCGTCACGATCCGCACCGCCGCCGACAACCCGATCAGCCCGGACCCCAAAACGCGGGCCGCCGGCGTGGCCGCCATGAAAGCCACGTTGGAGACCTGCCAGGCGCTGGGGGCCAAAACCCTCTGCGGGCCGTACCATTCGGCCATCGGCGAGTTCACCGGCTCGGGGCCCACGCCCGACGAGTGGAAATGGGGCGTCGACTCGATGCGCGAAACCGCCGAAAACGCGGCCCGCGCAGGCGTGATGCTGGGCGTCGAATACATCAATCGCTTCGAGTGCTACTTCCTCAACTCGGCCGCCGACACGGTGCGCTTCGTGCGCGACGTCGACCATCCGCACTGCCGAATGATGTATGACACGTTCCATGCCAACATCGAAGAGAAGGACATCGCCCAGGCGATCCGCACGGCCGCCCCTTACACGGTCCACGTGCACATTTCCGAAAACGACCGCAGCACGCCGGGCGCCGGCCACGTCGACTGGGCCACTTCGTTTCGAACGCTCAAGGAGGTCGGCTACGACGGCTGGATGGTGATCGAGGCCTTTGGCCTGGCCCTGCCCGAGCTGGCCGCGGCAACAAAAATCTGGCGGCGGATGTACGACAGCGAAGAGCAGTTGGCCAAGGAGGGCCTGGCTTTCATGAAGAAGCATGCTCGCACTTAGCCAGGCCACCGCGCCCCCAAATTCTGCGCCGATCGATCCGTGATATCACCCCCGCCAGCCCTACCATCTGGCGCGGCGCCGGCATCGCGAGATGCTAGCAGTCGGACTTCGCAGAATTCCGGCTGCTTTGCCTAAATCGTCCAATCGGAAATGCCGATGGAATCCGCACGAAGGGCCAATTGATGGATTGATCTCTTAGGCTGGCCCGCGACGCTCGCGACCTGAGGCGCTCATGCCACGACGGCAGGGCAAGGGATAAGCAACGAGCCGCAAGTGCGGGCGGTTTCATGGACGGGAACTCGCCGTGACCTTGGACTACGTGATTGTTGGCGCGGGCCTGTTTGGCAGCGTGATGGCCCGACGCCTGGCTGAAGCAGGCAGGCAGGTGCTCGTCGTCGAACGGCGGACGCACATTGGCGGCAATTGCTTCACGCAATCAATCGACGGCGTGGAAGTTCACCGCTACGGCCCGCACATCTTTCACACGGATAACGCTCGCGTGTGGGCGTTCGTCAAACGCTTTACGCGAATGAATACCTACCGTCATCGCGCGGTGGCCTCGAGCGGCGAGCGGCTGTTCTCATTTCCGATCAATTTGCAAACGTTGCACCAGTTGTGGGGCGTTCGCACCCCGGCGGAAGCTCGGGCCCGGCTGGAGCAGATGCGCGTGCCGATTGCCAAGCCGTGCAATCTCGAAGAGTGGATTCTTTCGCAGGTGGGCCACGAACTGTACGAAACATTCATTCGCGGATACACGGCCAAGCAATGGGGGCGCAGACCCGGCCGAATTACCGGCCGCCATTATTCGCCGCCTGCCGATCCGGCTGACTTGGAACGACAATTATTTCGACGATCGCTACCAAGGCATTCCCGAAGCGGGCTACACGCGGATGTTCGAGAACCTGCTCGATCATCCCGGAATCCGAGTCGAGCCGGGCGTCGACTTTCTCACCCATCGACGGGAGCTTCTGTCGAGCGGCGATCGGCTGGTGTACTCGGGACAGATTGATGAGTTCTTCGACTATCGCTTTGGACCGCTTGCCTATCGATCGTTGCGGTTCGATACCGAGCGGCGCACGGGCGACTTCCAAGGAGCGGCGATCGTCAACTACTGTGACGCGTCGGTGCCCCACACGCGGATCATCGAGCACAAGCACTTCGCGGCCCAGACCTGCGGCCAAACCGTGCTAACCTACGAGTATCCGCAATCGTGGAGTCCGGGAGGTGAAGCCTACTACCCGATTCGCGACGCCCGCAACGGGGCACTCTACGACCGTTACGCTCGACTGGCGGCACGTCAGTCGCCGCAGGTGCTGTTCGGCGGCCGATTGGGGAGCTACCAGTACTATGACATGCACCAGGTCATCGGCGAGGCCCTGACGGCTGCCGATCGCGAGCTGGAAAAGACGCCCTTGTCTCGTGCGGCCTGATTCGAAAACCTGAACCATGCGGAGGCCACGATCGTGGCGGCACGTCGCAATCTCATCGTCTCACCGGTCGGCGATCAGTCGCTTCATCCGGCCTGGCTTTCCGGTGCGGACCGGCGCGATTTTGATCTGGCGCTGATCTATTTCGGCGAGCAAGCGGATCGCTATCGCGGCGACGCGGACTATTATCTCCAGCGTCGCGGATTCAAATTCCACCTGTTCGATGCCATGCTCACGCAGCTCGGCTCCCGGCTGGACGAATATGACTACATCTGGTGCCCCGACGACGATCTGGACACGTGCACTTCCGACATCAACCGCTTGTTCGCCATCACCCGCGACTACCGGCTATCGATCGCGCAACCGGCGATTGCCAGCGGCGACGTCTCGTTTGCCACGGTCCGGCAGCAGCCGGGCCTGCTGCTGCGCTATTCCCGGTTCGTCGAAGTGATGTGCCCGGTGTTTTCGCGCGCGGCGCTGACGCGGATTCGGCCCACGCTGCTGGTCAACAAGTCGGCTTGGGGGCTCGACTGGGCCTGGACGCGGCTCGTGCCGATCGACGAGCTGGCGATCATCGACGCGGTGGGCGTACATCACACGCGCCCGCTGCACCGGGGTGGCGGCTATGATCGGATGCGCGCGGCCGGAGTCGACCCGATGGGCGACCTGCGGCGACTGGCAAGCCAGTACGGAGTGAGCCGGCGCCATCGCCGCCGCATCAAGCACGGCACGCTCCGGGTGCCGGCCATCGCGATGGACGGCACCCCGACGTGGTTCGGCCCCCGTTGGTGGCATCGCGTCGCGGCGGCCGTGGCGCGCGGAAGCGTCCAGCGAGCCGGGTCCACGGAGCGCGCAAGGGCCGGCCTCAAGCGGCTTTTGGGCGCAGCCAATGCTTGCGCAGGTGCGCGCGCACCTTCCGCACCGGCTTTCCAAACCGCCAGGCGACATGCCGTGCCACCAGTGTCGCCTGCTCCTTGAACGACGGGTCGGCTGGTTGTCCTCACGCGATGGCCCGATAGTGGTCGACGAGCCGCGGCCAGGTCCATTCGAGATAAGGGCGTTGCGGGTAAAACGCGTAATGCGCAAACAGCGCGTCGCTGCAGGCCGCGCTCGGCCGCCCCAATCGCCGCGGCAACGTCACCGTCAAGAACGGCTCTTCATCGACGATTCCGTCGGCTACCTCGGGCACCATGGCCAGATCGCTGCCCATCCAGGAAATGACGTTGATCGAGAATCGGCGTGAGCCGTCGATCGGCAGCGCCACCCGCTGCCAACGCTCCCATTCGCCGCGCCACAGGTCACGGAGAAACAAGGAGTGAACCTTGCGGGCGAACCCCCCACTGGCCCAACCATTGCCGTCGAGGCAGAAGTTGTCGACCGGTCCGAACGATCGTGGCACGATGCCTGCCTGCTGCTGAAAGTGGGTGCAGACGGCGTTGTTGACGATATTGCCCAGGATCAACAGCGGTTCTCGATGCGCGAGCCGATACCGGACCAGGTTCTCGACTGCGTCGGGGGCAAAATAAACGATGTCGTCGTCGAATCGTACGTAGAGCGTGTCGGGCTGGGAGTGCTCGCGAAAGAACCGCCAGATGTTTTCTCCCAGGTTCAAGTCCGCTCGGACCTGCTTGCGGTCGATCTTGAAAAAATCAGGATGTTCGGCAGTCACCTGCTCGACGTAGCTGCGCATCCGCCTCGTCGCGGGTGTTGAGCCACCAATGATGCTCGTCGATGACGTGCCGCTGGCGGAGCAAGTGTGGCACGAGTGCCGCCAGATAGCGACGCCGCCCGGCCGGCGTAACCCCGATCACGCCGCATGCCTGGTTCCCCGAGATGCGGCACGGCCAGAAACGCTGATGATTCGACCGGGCAGTGTAAGATTCTCTCGCCAGCCGCTAAAGAGCAGTTCGGTTGCTAGCGTCGCATGGCGCCCGCCGGAAGAGGCACGCGGCGGCGCGATCGCGATCGGTCGCCGGCTCGATTGACGCGGCCTCCTGGGACTTGTCGGTCGCAATCGAGCGGCAGTATAGTTGCGTCGTGAGCGCGCGACGAACCGACAACGAGCCGGGGCCCGAGGATACACTCGATTTGCAGGCCTTTCGCCAGGTGAGCCCGCAGCCGGGTCCGCCGCTCGAGCAGTTGGGGGCCGCGCTTTCCGAGCGCCTGACTCAGGGGGACGACCCCTACGCGCCGCTGTCAGCCGCCGAACCGCCCGAGGCGGCGACTCCGGGCGAACTCGCCGCGGCGCTGGTGGCTAACGCCATTAACGAACCGGCCGCGCCGGACCCCGCCTGCGAAATCACGCCGCGAACCATCTTCGAGGCCATGCTGTTCGTCGGCAGCCCCGACAACCAACCGTTGACCAGCCGCCAGGTGGCTGAGTTGATGCGCGGCGTGCGGCCGGCCGAGATCGACGAGCTGGTCGGCAAACTGAATGCCGACTACGAAGCTCGCAATTGTCCCTATCGCATCGTCTCCGAAGGCACGGGCTACCGGCTCGCGCTGGCTGACGAGTTCGCCGCGCTGCGCGAGCAACTCTACGGCAAGGGGCGGCTCGCGCAGGCTCTCGCGGGCAGCCGTCGAAGTGCTGGCCGCAGTCGCCTATCGCCCGGGCATCACGGCCGACGAGATCCACCGGCTGCGGGGCGTGCCCAGCGGCCCGATCTTGTTGCAACTCGTGCGGCGGCAGTTGGTGCGGCCCGAGCGATCGCGCAAAGTCTCGTCGCGCATCGTTCGCTACCACACGACCGAGCGGTTCTTGAAGCTGTTTGGCCTGGCAACTCTCGATGAATTGCCGCGCGAAGGTGAGCTCGACAAAGCATAAGTCGACGCCCACTGCGAGGCCTGGCAGCACCGCCCCGACATGGCGGCGCGATCGGAAGTTGGCCGCTGGGCACCCATTAAATCATTAGTACACAATGATTTGCGATGGTCTGGCGAAGATGCGCAGACGCTTGGCCCATCGAGTGTTAGAATAACATCCGGCATTATGCTGTCAGACTCGGCGGCTCGGGCGCCTCAGGCGTGCCCGTGATGGCGCCCTGCGGCAACCGGTGGGGCACGCTCAGAAAGGCGTGCTACGCCCAAATGGAATCCTGGTCGCTGGCCGTCCCTCAACACTCTCTCACTCCGACGCCTCCTCCGGACGTGGACGCACCCTGCTCAGCCGGTCTTCGCCGATTTTCGCGGCTGCGCCGGAGGGCCGGCGATCATTCCGTCGCTGCTGCTGTGCGACTTCGGCCACCTGGCCGAAGAGGTCGCCCGGCTCGAGGCCGCAGGCGTGCACGGGTTGCACCTCGATGTGATGGACGGCCACTTCGTGCCCAACCTGACCTATGGGCTGCCGATCGTCCAAGCCGTGCGCCGGGCCACCGAGCTGCCGATCGAGGCGCACCTGATGATTTCCGAGCCCGGCGCTACGCCCGCGAGTTCGTCGAGGCCGGTGCCGACACGATCACCTTTCACGTCGAGGCCGCCCAAGACCCCCAGGTCGTGATCGACGACATCCACGCGGCCGGGGCGGCGGCCGGCCTGGCCCTGAACCCTGCCACGCCGCTGGCGTCCGTGCTACCTTTCCTGGCGACGGCCGAACTGCTGCTGGTGATGAGCGTCCATCCGGGCTTCGGCGGCCAGGGGTTCGAGACCGTAGCCCTCGACAAACTTCGCCAGTTGTCCAGCGCCTGGCGGGGCGGACGTCGTGCTGGAAGTGGATGGCGGCGTCAATACGACGACGATCGGCGGGTGTGCTGAGGCGGGCGCCCAGTTGTTTGTCGTCGGGTCGGCAATCTTTAGATCCCCCGATTACGCCCAGAGCATTGCCAGCCTGACGCGATCGGCCCAAACCTCAGCGAGGACGCGCTAACCATCATGCTCCGAATCGTACTGATCCGCCCCGGCGCCACCGACTATGACGAGCAAGGGCGCATCCAAGGAACGCTCGATATCCCGCTCAGCGAAGCCGGCCGGCAACAGGTCGAGGCCATCGTGGCCGAATTGCGGCCACTGGAGTTGACGGCCGTCTTTTGCGGCCCCGGCCAGGCATCCCAGCAAACCGCGGTGACCATATCCGAGGCACTCGGCGTCAAACTCAAAGAAGCCGACTCGCTGGTCAATGTCGACCACGGGCTGTGGCAAGGGATGCTGATCGACGAAATAAAGCGAAAACACCCCAAGGTTTATAAGCAGTGGCAGGAGCAGCCCGAGACGGTCTGCCCACCCGAGGGCGAGATGCTCAACGATGCTCGGCAGCGAGTGCAAGCCGTTGTCTCGAAAATACTTAAGAAGTATAAAGACGGCCTGGTGGCGATCGTCGCGCCCGAGCCGTTGGCCAGCGTGGTGCACTGTTGCATCGCGCAGTGTGAAACTGGAGATTTTTGGAAGATCGGTTCCAGTTGCGCAAGCTGGGAAGTAATATCTGTGGAAGCCTCGAGCCCGCTGGCAAGTTAAAGGCCGGTTTTCCACAAAAAGCCGCCGCGAAAGCCCGCAGCTTGCCGATGCTGAATTCATCGGCCGGCGCTTCGACCTAAAGCGTCGAGTCCGGCATCGAGCCCTGTAGCGATCATGTCCACCGTTCCACCGTCGACCAACCCGCCGACTGCAGCAGCCCCGCGGCGCCCCAAACGCGGCGTGCCCGAGGGCTTGTGGCAGCGCTGCCCGGGATGTCAGCAGACGATCTTTCGCAAGCAGGCCGAACGGGCGCTGGGCGTTTGCCCCGAGTGTGACTACCACTGGTATGTCTCGGCCCAGCAGCGGATCGAGCAAGTGCTCGACGAGGGCACGTTCGAAGAGTGGTACGTCGAGATCGAGCCGACCGACCCGCTGGACTTTGCCGACAAAATCCCCTACCGCCAGCGGCTCGAAAAGGAACAAGCCCGCACCGGGCTGCGCGACGCGGCCATCGTCGGCAGCGGCATGATCCGCGCCCGCCGCGTGGCCTTCGGCGTCACCGACTCGGCCTTCATCATGGGCAGCATGGGCGCCGTAGTGGGGGAAAAGCTGACTCGACTGATCGAGCGGGCCACGGCCGAGCGGCTGCCGCTGATCATCATTCAGCGCCTCGGGCGGCGGTGCGCGGATGCACGAGGGCATCTTGTCGCTGATGCAGATGGCCAAAGTTTCGGCGGCGCTAGCCCGGTATCACGAGGCGGGCGGATTGTACATTTCCGTGCTCACCAACCCGACCATGGGTGGCGTGGCCGCCAGTTTTGCCTCGCTGGGCGACTTGATCTTTGCCGAGCCCAAGGCCCTGATCGGCTTTGCCGGCCCGCGCACGATCCAGGCCACGATCCGCATCGAGCTGCCCAAGGGCTTCCAGACGAGCGAATTCCTGCTCGAGCACGGCTACATCGACCGCATCGTGCGCCGTAGCGACCTGAAAAGCGAAATCGCCCGCACGATCGACTACTGCGGCCGAATGGCCCGCGACGCCAAGAGCGCGCATTAGGCGCGTGCTCGCGATTCCCCGCATGGCTCAGCGAGTTGCTTGCTGCAGCCGCCGTAAGGGAGCGTTCTGCTCCGCGCACTCTTCCGTCCGGCGCGGTAGAATGGATTTATTGCTTCGCCCTGAAAGATCGCCGCTATGAGTTTGCTCGGGAATCTCAGATCCATTTTTGCCGGAAGCAAGGTCAACCTTCCCTCGCGGTTCGAGTACCTGCGCGAAGCCATCTCGGGCACGATGTCGACCTTTTACATGGCCCGCGACCGCTCGACCAAGGAGATCGTCGGGCTGAAGATTCTCGACATCGAAAAGACCCAGGCCCTGGAGGCCCGTTTCGGCGCGATCAAGAAACCACGCGAGGGGGAGATCGCCCTCTCGCTGGTCCACCCGCACATCGTCCGCACGATCGAACACGGCATGTCGACCGACGACGAGCAGTTCATCGTGATGGAGTTTCTCGACGGTCCGGGGCTCAACTCGTTGATCGTGGGCGCAGCGAGCAGCTCAATGGCCGCCGCGTCGAGCTGCTTCGACAGGCCGCCGAGGCCCTCGCCGCGGTGCACGCGGCCGGCTACATCCACCGCGACGTCTGCCCGCGCAACTTCGTGGTCGACAAGAACTGCAAATCGCTCAAGCTGATCGACTTCGGGCTGACCGTGCCGGCTACGCCCCCCTTCATGCAGCCGGGTAATCGCACGGGCACGGCCAATTACATGGCGCCGGAGGTCGTGCGCCGGCGGCCGACGAGCCAGAAGCTCGACATTTTTTCGTTCGGCGTCACGGCCTACGAGCTGTGCGCGTTCGAGCTGCCCTGGCCGCGCAGGCGCCGGTTTGGCGGCGATGGCCCACGGTTCGCAAGAGCCGACCGAAATCAGCAAGTACTGCCCGAAGATCCATCCGCAGCTTGAGCAGATGATCTATGCCTGTCTGGAATCCGAGCCGGAAAAGCGGCCGGCCTCGATGGAAGACGTGTTGCGGATGCTCAAAGGCATCGAGCGCGAGACGAAGTGAGCTGTTCGCTGGCGCACACCGATGTTCTGCGCCCGAGCGTCGCCGAATCGCGCGGCCGTGGGGTCCGCTTGTACCGAAAGTGCGCGTCATGCCGCGGTCACCGGCGGAGGCCCCTATTCGCCCGGCGGCGCAAGCTATGTTTTCGTAGCGGGCGTGGCGGTCTTTTTGACAAAGTCAAACGAGCGGGTCATGAATCGGCGCGATGCTTTCGTATTCATTCTGTGTGGCGCTATGGCCATCGGACTGGTCGGCTGCGCAGCCAACGAAGACGAGCAGGCGATTGCCCACATTCAGCAGTTGGGCGGCCACGTGAAGACCGATGCCCAGGGCCACGTGGTCGAGGTCGACCTGCACGACACGCGCACGCGCGACAAAGACTTGTCGCTGTTTCTGGCCCTGCCGTACGTGCACCGAGTCAATCTCAGCGGCACGCCCATCACCGGGTCGGGCCTGGGCCAACTGGCTCGCCTCCACGATTTGCAAATCCTCTACCTTGTCGGCAGCGAGGTCAACAACGCGGGCCTGGCCCAGATCGCCGCCCTGGGGTCGCTGGAGACGCTGCACCTGGGAGGCACGAAAATCAGCGACACCGGGCTGCCCGCCTTGCGGGGCCTGAAGAATCTGCGCTCGCTGTCATTGGGGGACACCGAGATCACCAATGCCGGGCTGGTCAATTTCCGCGACCTGCGCAACCTGTCGACCCTGATCGTGCATCACACCAAGGTCACCGCCGACGGCGTCCAGGAGTTGCGCCGCTTCCTGCCCAAAGCTCGCATCGAGGGCTGAAGCGGGGCCGCCTAAGGCCAGGGAAGCGTGGCCCCATGCTGGTGCCCAGGTGGCTCGTCCAGGTGGCCCTCTTCACTCACTAACCCGACGCGCAAGCGAGAGAAGCAAACGCACGGCCCTCGCCGGCGAGTCGGGTTCGTGTATTTCGCGAACGATTCGCGTAGGCGCGGCCTGCGTTGACGGCCCCTCTTTTTACGCTTGATGCGGCCAAAATCCAGCCGTATACTGAGCGGCTTGGCCAGTTTGCCTTTGGCCAATCTCCCTGCACGCCTGCGAAATCCAATCAGACTTCAAGATAAGAACAGGACTCGTGTTGCCATGACGATGGACAAAAGCCTGAGGATTCGCCGCGGGCTGATTCGCAGCCGCAGCGTGCTGACTCGCGCCGAACGGCTGGCCCAGTTGACGCAGGCCGACCGCTGGAAGGAAGGGGACAGCCCGCTGGGGCTGCCCAAGGTGCGGGTTTTCAAGCTGGCGATGAAGAAGAAAAAGAAGAAGAAGGAAGAGGAAGGCGAAGCCGCGCCGGCGGGACCGCCGCTGCTGCTCCGGCCGCCGAAGCCAAGAAGCCTGAAGGCAAGAAGGCCGAATCCAAGAAGAAGTAATGCCGGCCACTGCGGGGCCACTCGGCCCGTCCGGCATGCGCGTCCGCCTCGAATACGATCGCACCGGCCTGGAAGTCGAACTGCCGGACCGATCGCGTCGTCCGCAGCCTGGCCTACAAGGACGCCGCCGCCATTGGCCGATCCTCGCGCCGCCGTGGCCGCAAGTGCTGGCGCATCCCACCGGCACGCCGCCCTTGGCCGAGCTGGCCCGCGGCCGCCACGACGCCTGCATCGTCATCTGCGACATCACGCGGCCGGTGCCCAACGAACTGATCCTCGCCGCCCCTGCTGGCCACGCTCGAAGCAGTCCGGCATTCCGCGCGACAAGATCACGATCCTCGTCGCCACCGGCCTGCACCGCCCCAACGAAGGCGACGAGCTGGTCGAAATGGTCGGCCGCGAAGTCGCCGCGAGCTATCGCATCGAGAACCACCACGGCCAGCGAGCTCGACGAGCACACCTACCTGGGCGACAGCCCGCGCGGCGTGCCGATCTGGATCGACTCGCGCTACGTCGAGGCCGATCTGAAGATCACCACCGGCCTGATCGAGCCGCACCTGATGGCCGGCTTTTCCGGCGGGCGCAAGCTGATCTGCCCGGGCATCGCGGCGCTGGAAACCGTCAAGGTCTGGCACGGGCCCGATTTCCTCGAGCACCCCAAGGCCGATTGCGGCATCCTCGACGGCAATCCCGTCCATGAAGAGAACACCTGGATCGCCCGGCGCGCCGGCTGCGACTTCATCGTCAACGTCGTGATCGACGGCAGCGGCGGCCGCTGACCTTCGTCGCCGGCGACATGGAACAGGCCTTTGCTGGAAGGGCGTCGACTTCGTGCGCGGCGTGGTCGTCGACCGGGTCCGCGAGCCGGTCGACATCGTCGTCACCAGCTCGGCCGGCTATCCGCTCGACACCACGTTCTACCAGGCCGTCAAAGGACTGACCGGCGCGCTGCCGATCGTCAAGCAAGGGGGCACGATCATCCTGGCCGCCAGCCTGAGCGAAGGCATCGGCAGCCCGGAGTTCCAGCAGTTGTTTCACGAGAACCCCAGCCTGGAAGTGTTCGTCGAGCGGATCCTGGGCAAGGACTATTTCGTGATCGACCAGTGGCAGCTCGAAGAGTTGGCCAAGGTCGCCGCAAGGCCAAAGTGAAAATCGTCAGCGACGGCCTGCCGGCCGAAACGGTCGACACGCTGTTCGTGGAAAGCGCGCCGAGCGTCGAACAGGCCGTGGCCGACTCGCTGGCAGAATACGGCCCCGACGCCAAGATCGCCGTGATTCCCAAAGGTCCCTACGTGCTGGCCCAGGTCGGCTGACGCTGCCACTCCCGGCGCGTGGCTGCTCCCCACTGCCGAGGCAATCCTTCATCGCGCCGCGTCTCGGCCTCCAGCGCCAGCGGTGGCTCGATGACGAAGCGGTACGGCTTGGCGGCCCAATGACCCGAGTAGTCGACGCCGATTCGTGGCGTCCGCTTGATGCGCGAGCGCGAACGCGCAACCGCCGATCCTCGATCCACAGGCCGCTGGCGGGCTCGATCGGCGGCGTGTTGAATCGCTTGTCGATGGCCAGGGCCTTGGTGAGCTTGCCGGGCCCGTTCCACGCTCCGACGCCGCGGATCAGCACGGCCGAAGGGTAGCCGTCTTCGTCGGTCACCGCGTTGAGCATCCAGTGGATGCCATAGATGAAATACACGTACCAGCACCCCGGCGGGCCGAACAGCACCTCGTTGCGCGGCGTGCGGCCTACGCTGGCGTGGCAGGCCAGGTCGTGCGGCCCGACGTAGGCTTCGGTCTCGGTGATGGCCGCCGTCGTCTCGATGCCGCCCGTGCGCCGCACCAGAACTTGCCCAGCAACTCGCGGGCGACCACCAGCGCCGGCCGCGCGAAGAAATCGCGAGCCGAGAACCACTCTCGGGGCGTCGGCGGTGGCCGCTCCAGTCGGCGCGCTGCGCTTGCGGCCAGGCAGCCCCTTACGCGGCTTTTTGGCACCGCGCGCTACATGGCTTCGGCCGGCAATAGACTCAGTGCCAACAGGGCGTAGCCGGTCACCAGGTTGGCGTCGCCCTCGAGCCAGCGGGTGTTCTCGTTGACCCACGAGCCGTCGGGCTGCTGCCGGCTGGCCATGCGGCGATCAACTCGGCCCGCCAGTCGTGCTTCTTGCCGGCTGGCGTCGACGAACTTGTCCTTGCCGGTCGGCGTCCAGGGCCTTGGCGAACGTCTGGTAGTAGTAGTACAAGCCGGCGGCGCCCATGCCCGGGTTTTCGTCGAGCGTGTAGTGCTCTGCGATCCACTCGATGGCGGCCTTGACGCGCGGATCGTCGGGGCCGAGTCCGGCATAGATCATGCTCTTCAGCCCGGCGTAGGTCATCGAGCCGTAGCTGCGCAGGCCGCCGTTGGCGGTCTTGCCGGCCATGCTGGCGCCGCCGGCGGCCGGCGTGTAATAGAAGCCGCCGTCGGGGTTCTTGGCGGCAAACGGCGTGGTGTTGTACTCGGTCTCCAGGTTCTGGCAGCGCGAGACGAAAACCAGCGCCTTTTGCACGGCTTCGTCGTCGGGCCCGCGCCGGCCGACTTGCAAGGCATCGAGCAGAAAGGACGTGTTCGACAGGTCGGGCCGCTTCTGAGCCGCCGTAGCCGGCGCCGCCGTAGTTGAGGCTCGAGCTTGTCGTTCCCTTCGCTCGTCGTCCCACTGCAGGCCCTTGACGAAGGCCTCGGCTTCCTGACCAGCAGCTTGTCGTAGCGGCCGTCGGCGTTGGCCTCCGAGAAGCATTGCATGGCCACGCAGGTTTCGTAGTTCTGGTGCGTCGAGCTCTCGGCGTAGATGCCGCCGTCGGGTTGGACGAAGCTTTGCAGGTACTTGAGGCTTTTGGCCACCAGCGGATCGTCGGCCGAGCGGCCGCAGCGCAGCACGCCGGTCGTGACCAGCGCGGTGATGGCGGGACTGCTGCTATATGAGCCGTCGGCGGCTTGCCCCTTGGCGCGGCAATAACTCGATAGCCTTGTTGACCGCCTGTTCGTAGGTCCGCGCCGCTGCGGTGGCCGGTTGATCGGCTGCGCCGAAGGGGGCGATACTGAGCACCAGGGCGAAAACGAGGGCCGGCATGAGGGTTTTTCGCATTCAGTGTCTCCCAAAAAGGGGCAAGGCGATTTCAACGTTGTAACGTGGCGCCCAGCCGGCGGCACTGCACCAATACGTCGCGTCGCCGAAGGCAAATCTGGTGCCGAGCGACACAGGAGCACGCCCCTCACTTGAAAACTACTACACTTACTCCCAATCCACAATGATCGCCCGGCAAACCGCGGTGCGTTTTGCCAGGCCGAGTGGCGATTCTTTCGCCGTGCGTGGCGAATTCTTCGGCACGACCGCCTGCACGGCGGTTGCCCGCGCCCTTGAGATCCGGCTCGTACCCTCAACCGCGCCAAGCGAGGTAGGCGAGAAAACCGATCCACGCCACCAGCGCCAGCGACACCAAGGCCAACAGCACGGGCCGTTTCGTGCGATTGACCCGTGTGAGGGGCGGTTCGCCCGGTTCGGCTCGGCGCGGCGCCGGTTTGGCGTCGGTGCGCTGGTTCGCTTTGGACATGGGCGATTCCCTGGTTTCGCTGCCAAGCCGCCGGCTGAGGTTAATTGCCGCGGCAGGGCACGCGTGCAACGCGGAGGGTCTCATCCATTGAAACGGTAGAAGGACTCCTCAATCGGCCGTGCGCTCGGCGGGGCGATTCGGAAGCTCTGCCGCAGGCCGGTTTCGAAGTCGAACACGTTGTCAAAATCCTCGCGACGGTCCTCGCTGGTCTTGCGCATCTGGCCGATGCCGATCAGATTGAACACGATCTCGCCGAAGTCGCTGGTCGAGAAGACGCCCCAACTGTTGAGCACGCATTGGGCCATGTAACCATACTGCTCCAGGGCGTACTGCCGGATGGCTTCACAAAGTTGCTGGCCGGTCAGATGGCGCTCGGTTTCCTTGGCGGCCCCTTCTTCGGCCTCCTCTTCTTCGCCCTCGCCGGCGTGCTCGGTGCCCAGGCCCAACTGGTTGTGGGCATAAGTCAGGGCCTCGAACACGAAGGCGTAAGCGTCGATCTTGTAGCGGCGGTCCTGCTTGAGCAGCTTGGCAATCGGATGCGAGGGGTCGACCATGAGGCGATGATTCTGCGTCGGTTAAGGGTCATTCTTGGGGCGCGTTTCGGCGAGGGCCGGCGCCACGCTTGAGCACCGTGATCACCTCGTCGGCCGCGATCAGCACGCGGCGATGGTCTTCGGTCTCGACCAGTAGCTGGCCCGCCAGGATTTCCTGGGCCAGCACCCGCGCCCGGCCGCGCACGTGACGACGTCGGAGCCCAGCGGCGGCAGCTCTTTTTGCAGGGCTTCATACGTATCGTATTCGTACCGCAGGCAACATTTCAACCGCCCGCAGCGCCCGGAAATCTTGGTGGGGTCGAGCGTGGCCTTTTGGATCTTGGCCATTTTCATGCTAACTGGCGGCATTTCCGACAAATGGGTGTTGCAGCACACCGGTTTGCCACAATCGCCGTAGTCGGCCAGCAGCTTGGCCTCGTCGCGGACGCCAATTTGCCGCATTTCGACCCGGGTCTGGAATTCGCCCGCCAACTTCCGCACCAATTCGCGAAAATCGACGCGGTTTTCCGCCAGGTAATACACCACCACCCGCTCGCCGCCGAACAGCCGCTCGAGATCGACCAGCTTCATGTCCAGTTTGTCCTCTGCGATCAATCGCTGGCAGGTCTGGTATTCCGAGCGGGCCTGATCCAACAGCCGCGACCGCTCGCGGGCGTCCTCGCTGGTCAGGACCCGCAGAATCTGGCCATGACCGGGATTGTCGATCGCATGGACGGCGGCCTCGTTGGCCTCGCAGAGGACTTCGCCGATCTCCAGGCCCCGGTCGGTGCGGGCCACCACCTCACAGCCGCGCGGGTAGGTGTCGTCGCGACCCGAGGCAAATACCCCCAGCGCTCGCGTGACACCGGTGCGGACGACATATTTGGGCATGGCGGCAGGGGCAATGGAAACGCGGCCGGGAAAGGCCGGGGACTTTGGGGGGCGAGGCAGCCGGCCTGCACCGTGAGTATAGTCGCTTGGCTCGGCCACCGCCAAGAGCGGACAACCGCGTGCGATGCCGCTCTTTTCGCACGCGAATTGGGTGCCGGAAGTTTGCCGGGAGGAAAAGGGCTTGCCGAACTTGCGGGAAAAAAAGAACCGCCGAGCCGTCTCAGCGGTTCTCCCCTTGGTGTGGCAAGATCGATTCAGCCTAGCGCGACTCGACGCAACGACGCCGCCAACGGCGACGCCGTCGCACCAGGCCGCAACTCGCGGCTGCTCCGATCATTGCCAGCACGATCGTATTCGGCTCGGGGACGGGCAACGTGGCCGTCGCCCAACGTGGCCGTGGCGTTAAGCCAGCTTGAATTGTCAGGAGTCGTTGGAAACCGCACACGGTCCTCGTCGGCTTGGGCTTCGCCGATCGGCCAACGTCGAACTCGTGGCGCCCCGTACTCGATCCAGAAAATGAATACTCCCCTGGGCGGCAAAGGTTTCGCGGCGCGAACCGATTTTTCAAGAAAATCCACAGGAGATACCAGGTACCCGATCGTTTTGCGCACGTCTTTGCCCGAATGTGGGCCTGAAAGCACCGGGAATCCGCCGCCGTTGGGAGTCGATCGGCAGGCTCCGCGTCGATCGGCCCCCTCGTGCTACGGCAATGCGCCATCACCGAGGGCAGCGCTGCCGCCGGTCCGTGCGGGCCCCGTGCCGTGGCTTGTCAGTAGCCCTGCCAGCCAGTAGTCTCCCGTTTGCAATTCGCTGCGAAGCGATTTCGCAATCCAAGGCCGCGTAGAGCTTTCAGTCAGATTCCCGCCCGCTCATGTCGCACGCACATCAACGACTTGTCGACCAACTTTGCCAGCACGAGCGCGAAACGGCCTTGCTTGCCGCGGCCGAAAGCTGCGCTCGGCTGGGACGAACGCACGATGATGCCCCCGCACGCGGCCGAGTACCGGGCCGAACAACTGACCCTCTTGGCGGGGCTGATCCATCAGCGGCGCACCGATTCGCGGCTCGGCGAGTGGCTGGGCGAGCTGGCCGTCGGCCCGCTGGCGTCCGATCCCCACAGCGACATGGGCACCACGATCCGCCAGCTCAAGCGCGACTATGAAAAGCGCATCAAGCTGCCGCAACCCTTGGTCGAAGAGCTGACCCGCACCGCTTCGCTGGGCCAGCATGCCTGGCAAGCGGCCCGGTTGGAGAACGACTACGCCTCGTTCGAGCCGCTGCTGGCCCGCACGTTCGAGCTGAAGCGGCGCAGGCCGCGGCACTTGGCTACCAGACGTGCGCCTACGATCCTTTGCTCGACGACTTCGAGCCCGACGCGGTGACCTCCCAGATCGATCGCGTGCTCCGCGAGCTGCGCGACGCGCTGGTACCGCTGGTGGCAGCCATCGGCGAGAGCCGGCGCCGTCCCGACGTCGCGATCCTGACGCGGCGCTACGACGTGGCGGCCCAAGAGCGGCTGTCGCGCGACGCGGCGGCCCGGCTGGGCTTCGACTTCAGCCGCGGACGGCTCGACGAAACGGCTCACCCGTTTTGCACCGAGCTGGGTCCGCACGACTGCCGCATCACGACCCGCTACGACGAAGAGTATTTCAACTGCGCGTTTTTCGGCACCTTGCACGAAGCGGGCCACGGCATGTACGACCAGGGGCTGCGCCGAATGGTACGCGCTGCCGCCGGGCGAAGCCGTTTCGCTGGGCATCCACGAATCGCAATCGCGGCTGTGGGAAAACCTCGTGGCCCGCAGCCACGCTTTCTGGCGCTACTTTTTCCCCGCCGCTCAAGCGACGTTCCCTGACGCGCTTGGCGACGTGTCGCTCGACGATTTTCACTTTGCCGTCAACGACGTGCGGCCGTCGCTGGTGCGCGTCGAGGCCGATGAGGCCACCTACAACCTGCACATCCTGGTGCGCTTCGAGCTGGAGCGGGCTTTGCTCGACGATGACCTTTCGACGGCCGATTTGCCCGCGGCCTGGAACGACAAGTACGAACAGTACCTGGGCATTCGCCCGGCTACGGACTCCGAAGGCGTGCTGCAAGACATCCACTGGAGCGCCGGGCTGGTCGGTTACTTTCCGACGTACTCGCTGGGCAACTTGTACGCGGCGCAATTCTTTGCCCAGGCAGAAGCCGACGTCGGCCCCTTGCGCCGGAGTTTGCGCGGGGCGAGTTCGAGCCCTTGCTGGGCTGGCTGCGCGAGAAGATCCACGTGCAGGGCCAGCGCTATTCGGCGGCCCAGCTCGTGGAGCGAATTACGGGGAAATCGCTGTCGCACGCCCCGCTGGTGGCCCATCTGCGGGCCAAACTTGCCCCGCTGTATGGCTTGAGCTAGCCTCGAAGCAGGGGGCCCTGCACAGTTGTCCACGGACCGTATGGACAATCCAATCCCCGCGGGTCCCGTCTCCCGGCTGCGAGAACCCACTGCGATGTCGAACGCTCATGCTCCGGCCCGAAGTTGGCTGGCGATCCTGCTGGTGGCCTTGGCGTTGTCGATTGGCTGGGGCGTGCGCGGCAACTGGGGGCACGAATACGGGGCCGCTCTGCCCGGCGCACTGGCCGCCATGGCGGCCGTGCTCGTCAGCGGCCGCGACGATTGGTACCGGCGGATCCCACTGTTCGCCTTTTTCGGCGCTGGGCTGGTCGTTCGGCGGTTCGATCTCTTACATGAAGGTCATCGCCTATACGCACTCGGGCCACGGCCCCTCGGTGGCCTACGGCCTGGCCTGCCTGTTCCTGATCGGCTTTCTGTGGGGCGCGATGGGTGGGGCGGGCACGGCCCTGTCGGCCTTTCTCGACCGCAAGCGGCTCACCGACCTGGTCGTCGTGGCCCTGGCCGTGCTGGCGGGCTGGTGGGTGCAAGACCGCTTCTTCGACGTCTATTTCAACGGCTTGCACGTCTTTGGCACCCAGTGGTACGACGGCCTGCGCGATCAACTTCGCGCCGGGACGATCACGGCCGAACGATACAAAGAACTCACCGGCTGGATCGATTGGCACGACACCGATTGGATCGGCGTCGTCGTGGCCGCCGCGGCCGTGCTGTTGTTGGCCGCGGTACGGCGCAAGGTTTCCTACGGCACCTCGCTGGCCCTGCACCTGTGCGCCGGCTGGTGGCTCGGATTCACGGTGCTGACGGTCGGCCTGGGCCTGCGCATGACGCCGCCGCGCGGCGACAACTGGTCGGTGCGCTGGGCATGACGATCGCCATGTTCGTCTTTTTCTACCGGCAGCAAGACTGGGGCATCAGTTGGTCGGCGCTGGTTGTCGGCCTGTTCGGCGGGCTGGGCTTTTCCGGCGCCACGACGATCAAGCTCGTGCTCGTGCACCCGGAGTTTCAACGGCGCGTCTTCGGCCACGAAGTGTCGACCAACTGGCACAGCGTGCTGGAGCAGACTTTCGGCTTCATCTCGGGGTTGGGCGTGGCGTTGGCGATGGGCTACTGGAGCACGCGCAGCCCACGCCAGGAGGAACAGCCCGCGGTGCGCCGCTGGGCCGAGCCAGTCACCGTGGCGCTGGTGCTGGTGGCGCTGACCTACGTGAACATCGTCAAGAACCTGGAATCCGTGTGGCTCAAGCCGGGCGGGATCGTGCCGGCGGAAATGTGGGGCTGGCCGACCCGCGACTGGTTCGACCTCGCCTACCTGGCGCTGGCGATCGTGATCTTCATGCCGTTGGCCGCCTGGTATCGCGGCCGGGAGCTGGCCGTGTTGCCCGCCTCGCGGTTGGGAAAGGGGCAGCTCTACTTCGTCGTCTTTCTGTGGTGGATCGTGCTGGGCAACCTGGCCCGCACCGCGCCGTTCGCCGAGCAGCGGCTGATCACCGAGGGCGTGATCCACGTCAACGCCTGCATTTGCACGCTGTTGGCCCTGCTGCTTCCCAGCCGTTACCGCGCGGCGGCCATGGAGCCCGAGCCGATGTACGTCCGCTTGCTGCGGCAGAGCGTGGCGGCCGGGCTGTGCGTGGCGATCCTGGTGGTCGCCGGCGAGTACGCCCTGGTGCGCAGCATGTGGCACGACACGTTCGCCGGCCACGCCGGATTGCATATCCGCTTCGGGCCGGACAACACGAACGACAAGAAGTGAGCGCCAGGGCTGTAAAGTCGACGCCGGGCCACGCGCCAGGCCGATCGGCGGCCGTTTTTCTTGCCAGGCCCGCCAATATTCCGATCCCGACAGCGAATTACCGACGTGCTGCCTCCAATGGCAGCTGACTTGAGCGGAGGCGGCAGGCCGTTTAGATTCATGACTGGCGGCCAACAATAGCAAAACGCGGATTCGATCACGGGGAGCATTACGATGGACGGCTTTCTGCACCAACCGCTGAAGATCGAGGAGTGGGTCGGCATCTTGCTGCTGGTGGGCACGGTCGGCGGCGTGGCGATCGCAGTCGTGGCGATCATCACCGACTACTTCCGCCGGTCGCGGCGCGACGAAATGGACGCCACGCTAAAGATGGAGATGCTCGAGCGCGGCATGTCGGCCGACGAGATCATCAAGGTGCTGCGGGCCCGCGGCCGGCGAGATCTTGGCGCCGATGGCGAAGGATTAGCCGGTGACAAACGCCACTCCTATCGCGAGCGGCGCGCCATGCACGAAGCAATGCGCCACCACGCTGGCGAGTGAGCGAGCACGCTCTGGGAAAACGACTCCCGTCGCCGTTTTCCGCCTGGCGCATCACGGCTTGTCATTTCTGCCAGTACTCGGCCATCTTTTTCCGCAGGAACTGCGCCTGCGCTGGAGCTGGTCGATGCCGTCGACGCCATCTTCGATCGAAATCCAGCCATCGAAGCCGACGCCCGCCAACGTGCGGAAAATCGCATCGTAGTCGTTCATGCCTTTGCCGATCTCGCCATGCCGCAGCCGCTTGGCGTAGCCCACGCTGTCTTCTTCCTTGCGCAAATCTTCGATCGTCCCCTCGGCCAGGTAGCGATCGCTGGCGTGCATCGTCACCACCCGCTCCTTCACGCGGTCGAGCAGCTCCAACGGGTCTTCGCCGGCCAGAAACGTATTGCTGGGGTCGTAGTTGACGCCGAAATGGGGCGAATGAATCCGATCGACCAGGTCGCAGAACACGTCGATCTTCTGAGCGAATTCTGGATACTGCCAGTAGTTGTCCTTGTAATGATTTTCCAGAATCAGCGTCACGCCGCTGGCCGCTGCGTGGGGGATGCAGGCCTCGATGCTCTCGGCCGCGTAGCGCAAACCATCGGCCCGTGAAACCTCCGGGCGGCGCTGGCCCGAGAGCACGCGGCAATACTGCCCGCCCAAGGCGACGGTCATGTCGATCCAGCCTTTTTCCAGATCGACTTGCTGCTGGCGGAATTCAGGATCGGGATGGGTAAAGTCGGGCGAACAGCAGAGCATCGGGATTGTCAGTCCGCGATCTTCGACCAGTTTTCGCGACTCGCGCCAGGCCTTGGGATCTTTGAGCTCGAGGAAACCGCAGTAGAACTCCAGGCCGTCGATGTCGAGCGTCGCGGCCAGGTCGACCCATTGGCGAATCGTCATCGACCCGTCGACGACCAACGGGTCCATATAAGCTTTGGGAAAGGCAGCCAGTCGGGGCATGGGAGCGACCTCTTGTTGGGATCGGGTCTGTTTTCGCCTCCCCTCTCCCCTCGCGGGAGAGGGTGGTGAGCGAAGCGAACCGGGTGAGGGCGCGCTTTTGGTTACGTCGCGTGCCCCTCACCCTGCTCGCTGTCGCGAGCTGTCCCTCTCCCGCGAGGGGAGAGGGGTTTCAGCGAGGTCAAATGATTCTATGTCACCGCCTTGGGCGGGTTGCGGCCAATCACCGGGTATTGGCTTAGTTCCAGCACGGTGCCGCTGATCGGCCGGCTCTCGTCGCCCAGCCAATACACGCTGGCCGCGGCGATCTCCTCCGGCTTGATCAATCGGCCGCTGGGTGCAACCGCCGATTCGACCCGTTCGGGCCAGTCGGGCGGCAGGCCGTCGGCGATCTTCACCTGGTACTCGTTGGGCGTCAGCACCCAGCCGACGTTGAAGTGGTTGACCCGCACGCCCTCGGGTCCCAACGCGTCGGCCAGGTTGCGCGACATGGTCATCAGCCCGCCTTTGGACATCGAGTAGGCCAGCAGGTTCGCCTCGCCGCAATAGCCGTTGATCGAGCCGATGTTGAGCACGCAGCCTTTGGTGGCTTTCAAATGCGGCAGCGCCGCCTGGATCAACAGCATCGGCGCCCGCAGGTTGATGGCGATGATCTTGTCGAACAGCGCGGCATCGGTGTTGGCCAGGTTGCTTCGCTCGACCGAGGCGGCATTGTTCACCACCGCGTCGAGCTTTCCGAACGCGTTGATGGCCGCGGCCGCCAACCGCGCCGGGGCAGCCGGATCGGCGATGTTATCGACGTGCAACTCGGCGCGGCCCGCCAACTGCTCGACGAGTTTCCGCCCGCGCGCTTCATCGCGTCCGTGCACGAGCACGCGCGCCCCTTCCTCGACGGCTCGCCTCGCGATCGCCTCGCCGATGCCGGTCGTGCTGCCGGTGATCAGGATGACTTTTTCGAGGAGACGCATGGCGGAGGAGGCGGGAGGCCGGAGGCCAGAGGTCGGAAAAAATGCTCAACAAGTGTGGAACGAAGCCGAGTGTCGGGGTAGTACTTCGTTGCGCGGCGGACTAGGCGGCGAGCGGGTATGATTTCGCGCCATCGCTCGCCAAGCCGCTGGGGTTATTTTGTCTTCCCTCCAGCCTCCGGCCTCCGGCCTCCGGCCTTCCCTACCGGCACGTCCCCATACGCGTGCACTTTCTCGCAGATCAGGCGCAGCGAGCTTTCGACGTCGCCGCTGGCGGTCTTGAAGGCGTCGGCGTCGATCGTCAATGGCGCGCCAAGCACGACCAGCGGGGCGCCGTACTCGGGCGTCTGCACGGCCTGCTCGAGCGTCAACCCGCCAACGGCTTGCACCGGCACGCTGACCGCGGCCACCACGTCGCGCAGTTGATCCAACGGGCTGGGCATCCGCAGTCCACGGGCCGCGATGCCGCGGCGCTCGTCGAAGCCGATGTGGTGAATCACGAAGTCGCAGCCGAGATCTTCCAGCCGCCGTGCGCCGGCCACCATGTCTTCGGAGACCATGTTATCGCCCATCACGGCGACGCCGAAATCGCGTCCCGCCTTGACCACGCAGCGAATCGTCTCTTCATGGGCCCGGGCCATCACGACGACGTGGGTGGCGCCGGCCTTGGCCATCATTTCGGCTTCCAGGTAGCCGCCGTCCATCGTCTTCAGGTCGGCCACGATCGGCGTGTCGGGAAACCGCTCGCGCAGCGCCCGCACGCCGTGCATGCCTTCGGCGATGATCAGCGGAGTGCCGGCTTCGAGCCAATCGACGCCGGCGCGCATGGCCATTTCGGCCGTCTCCAGCGCCTCGCGGCTGGTGGTGATGTCGAGCGAGATCTGCACGATCGTTTTCATAAAGAAATCGCAGAAAAAGCGGCAGCGCTGGGCGGCCTGGGCAGGGATCGAACGCCCCCTATAATGACGCTCAACGCAAAGATTCACAAGCGGCTGCCAGACGGCATCCACGACGGGCGGTTAAATCGCCGCTGACCGTGCGGTTAGCGTTGCAAGGAGGCAAGTGAGACAACATGAACGCACACCCAAAACTACGCATCGGCGCCGTCAGCTATCTCAATACCAAGCCGTTGATCTACGGCATCGAGCGGTTCGCGCCGCAAGCCGAGTTGGTGCTCGACTATCCCAGCCGCCTGGCCGATGACCTGGCCCGCGGCCGGCTCGATGTGGCGCTGATCCCCTCGATCGAGTTCTTTCACGACCCCACCTATTCGATCGTCTCCAACGCCTGCATTGCCTGCCGCGGCCCCGTGCTGAGCGTCAAGCTGTTCAGCCGCGGGCCGATCGAAGCGATTCGCACGCTGGCGCTGGACGAAGGCTCGCGCACCAGCGTCGCGCTGCTGCGCATCCTGCTGGCCGAACGCTACGGCGTGCGCCCCGAATTGAAGCGGTTGCCGGTCGGCGACTCGCTGGCCGACAGCAATGCCGACGCGGTGCTGCTGATCGGCGATCGGGCCATGCACTCTCCGGCCGGGCGATTCAAGGTCGTTTGGGACCTGGGCGACGAGTGGTGCCGCTGGGCCGAGCTGCCCTTCGTGTTCGCGATGTGGGTTGCGCGGGCCGGCGCCGAATTAGACGGGCTCGACGCGGCGCTGGCCGAAGCCCGCGACGCCGGCGTGGCCCACCTCGAGGAGATCGCCGATCGCGAAGCGGCGCCGCTGGGCCTGACGCGGCCGCAATGCCTTTCGTATCTGCGCGAGAATTTGTACTTTTATCTCGGCCCACGCGAACAGCGCGGGCTGGAATTGTTCTATCGCAAAGCCTCGCAACTGGGGCTGGCGCCCACGGGAGTCGAGCTTGGTACGAGCGATTGCCGAACTTCTGGATAAAGCCGTCGCCGGCGAGCGGCTGACCCCCGACGAGGGCTTGCGGCTGCTGGAGTGCCACGACCTGGCGGCGCTGGGCCGCGCGGCCGACGCGGTCACGCGCCGGCTGCATCCCGAGCCGTATCGCACCTACAACATCGATCGCAACATCAACTACACGAACGTCTGCACGGCGGTGTGCGATTTCTGCGCCTTCTATCGCAAGCCGAAAGACGCCGAAGGCTACGTGCTCGATCGCGAGGTGCTGCTCGAGAAGATCCAGGAAACCGTCGACCTGGGCGGCGACCAGATCCTGATGCAGGGCGGACTGCACCCCGAGTTCAAGCTCGAGTGGTACGAAGAGCTGCTTGCGCGACATCAAGCGGCACTTTCCGCAGGTGAACGTCCACGGCTTCAGCCCGCCGGAGATCCACCACTTCACCAAGGTCTCGAAGCTGCCGCTGCGAGACCGTGCTCGAGCGGCTCAAGGCCGCCGGGCTGGGAAGCCTGCCGGGCGGCGGGGCCGAGATTCTCGTCGATCGGGTCCGCAAGGAGATGACCCGCGGCAAGGTGCTGACCGACGACTGGCTGAACGTCAACCGCGTGTGGCACGAGCTGGGCGGGCGGAGCACGGCCACGATGATGTTCGGCCACGTCGAGACGCTGGCCGAGCGGATCGAGCACCTGGAGCGCCTCCGGCAACTGCAGGACGAAACCGGCGGCTTCACGGCCTTCATCTGCTGGACGTTCCAGCCCGGCATACCGAGATGGCCGATCGTGCCGGCGGCCGGCTCGTTCGAGTATCTCAAGACGCAGGCGGTCAGCCGGCTGTATCTGGACAACTTTCCCAACATCCAGTCGAGCTGGGTCACGCAGGGCCTGAAGATCGGCCAGATCGCGCTGCTCTACGGCGCCAACGACATGGGCAGCCTGATGATCGAAGAGAACGTCGTAGCCGCCGCCGGCACGGTCCACTACCTGACGCTGGAAGAGATTCGCGGCGCCATCAGCGAGTTGGGCTATACGCCGCGGCAGCGCAACGTCTTCTACGAGCTCGTCGACGAAGCGCCGCTGGAACCGGTCGCGGCGCCGTAGGGCAGCCGCAGCAGCGGGGTCGGTTCCGGGCAATCGCGGCGCCGCCAATCCCGAAGCTCACGCTCCGGGCTCGCCTGAGGATGACCGGGCGAACCCGCCAGAGGCCCAAAGCCCGAAGCCTTCCCCCCCTGTTTCTCCGGCCTGCGGCCTCCCGCCTGCGGCCTCATAATGTGGTACCCTACGGTATGCGCCTTGGCGCGCTCGCAGCGCTCTGCGCCGCCGGTGCGGCCGTCATAATCGCTAGCTTCGGCTGCCGGATGGTTGGCGCCGCCGGAACGATTTGGGCCCTATGATCGACGTCCAGCACCTGGTGAAGCACTACGAGGACCTCAGGCGGGGGAAAATCTTCGCGCTGGCCGGGATCAGCTTCCAGGCCCGCGCCGGCGAGATTTACGGCCTGCTGGGGCCGAACGGGGCCGGCAAGACGACCGCCCTGCGAATCTTGAGCACCGTGCTGCGGCCCAGCCAGGGGCGGGCCATGATCGAGGGCTTTGACTGCGTCACGCAGTCTTCCGAGGTCCGCCACCGCATCGGATTCATGTCGGCCAACACGGCGGTCTACGACCGCATGACGGCCTGGGAAATGGTCGAGTATTTCGGGCGGCTTTACGGCCTGGCCGCCGAGCCCTTGCGCGAGCGGATGGAACAACTGTTCGCGCGGCTGCAGATGAACGAATTTCGGGACGTGCTGGGGGCCAAGATGTCGACCGGCATGAGGCAAAAAGTGTCGATCGCGCGGGCCATCGTCCACGACCCGCCGGTGCTGATCTTTGACGAGGCCACCTCGGGGCTCGACGTGCTGGTGGCCCGGGCCCTGTTGGACGCGGTGGCCGAGCTGCGCGACAACGGCAAGTGCATCGTGTTTTCGACGCACATCATGCGCGAGGCGGAAAAGCTGTGCGACCGGATCGCCATCATGCACCGCGGACACATCCTGGCCGAAGGCACGCTTCACCAGTTGTACGACGAACACCGCGAGCGCGACCTGGAGGAGTTGTTCTTTCGCCTCATTCGCCGCCACGACGAGCGGCATGCGCCCGAGCTGACCGCCACGATCGAATCTTGAGCAATCCGAGGCTGCATGAACTGGTCGAACGTCAAGCTGATCCTGATGCGGGAGATTCGCGATCAGCTGCGCGATCGGCGCACGCTGTTCATGATCGCGGTGCTGCCGATGCTCCTCTATCCGCTGTTGGGGATGAGCTTTTTCCAGGTGACGCAGTTCGTCCGCGAGCATGCCATTCGCGTGCTGGTGGTCGGGCGCGCCCAGCGGCCCGACTTGCCGCCCCTGGTCGAGGGTGAGCGATTCGCCCGCAACCTGTTCGACGATGACGAGGACAAGGCCAAGGCCGTCGACCTGCTGCACGTCAAGTCCGCGCCGGCCCGCCCGCGCACCGACGCCCCGGAAGAGGTCATTCGCGAGCAACTGCGCGAGGAGATGCTCGCGGGCAACTACGACGTGGTGGTCGACTTCGCGCCCGATTTTAGCGAACGGCTCGAGGCATTTCGCAACCGGCTGACCAGCCCGGCCGAGGCATCGGATCAACCGGCCATCACCGCCGAGCAGGCGGCCGAGGTTGGCGAAAGGCCCGAGGACATCGAAGCGGCCACGAAAGTCCCGGACGTCGAGCTGTATCCGAACCTGGCCAGCGATGCCTCGAAGGCCGCCTATCGCCGCGTGCTCGACGTGCTCGACAAATGGCGCGAAAAGGTGGGCCGCCAGAACCTGGTCGAGGGGCACGTGCCGCCCACGGCTGCCAAGCCGTTCGCCATCGAGACGCTCGACGTGGCCGAAGCGGGGCAGCACAAGGCCGCCCTGTGGTCCAAAATCCTGCCGTTCGTGCTGTTGATCTGGGCCCTGACCGGCGCGTTTTATCCGGCCATCGACTTGTGCGCCGGCGAAAAGGAGCGCGGCACGCTGGAGACGCTGTTGAGCAGCCCGGCCGAGCGGATCGAAATCGTGTGGGGCAAGTTGCTGACGATCATCCTGTTCAGCATGGCCACGGCGATCTTGAACCTGACGAGCCTGACAGTGACCGGTTCGGTCATTCTCAGTCACATGCCGCTGTTGGGCCCGCCGCCGGGCCTGGCGATCGTGTGGCTGCTGGTGGCCCTGGTGCCGGTGTCGGCCTTGTTCGGCGCCTGTGCCTGGCCTGTGCGGCGTTCGCGCGCTCGACCAAGGAAGGTCAATACTACCTGATGCCATTGGTGCTGATCACGATGCCGCTGACGATCCTCCCGATGGCGCCCGGAGTGCAGTTGAACCTGGGCAATTGCCTGATCCCGGTGACCGGCGTGGTGCTGGTGCTGCGGAGCGTGCTGGAGGGGAATTACCTGGCCGCCCTGCCCTACATTCCGCTGGTGGCCGCCGTGACGCTTGGCTGCTGCTGGCTGGCCATCCGCTGGGCCACCAACCAGTTCAACACCGAGAGCGTGCTGTTTCGCGAAGGCGAGCGGTGGGACCTGTCGCTGTGGGTCAAGCACTTGCTGCGCGATCGCGAGGCGACGCCCAGCTTTGCCGAGGCCATGTTCTGCGGCGTGCTGATCCTGTTGATCCGCTTCTTCCTCGGCTTTGCCCTGAGCACCAACAATGGCGGGCCGGACCTGCTGTCGCTGGTGGCGGCCACTCAGTTGGTCGTCGTGTTGACGCCGGCTTTGCTGATGGCCGTGATGCTCACGCGCAGCCCGGCGCAGACGCTGTTGTTGCGCAAGCCGCCACTTCTGGCCCCGTTGGCCGCGGGCTTGCTGGCCGTGGCGCTGCACCCGGTGCACAACTTGCTGCACACGGTCGTGATGCGGGTCTATCCGCTGAGCGATGAGCTGGCGGGCCAACTGAAAGGGCTCGAGTCGGGGCTGACCGGCAATCTGTGGCTGGCGATCGGCGTGATGGCGCTGTTGCCGGCCGTTTGCGAGGAGGTTGCCTTTCGCGGGTTCATTCTCTCCGGCTTTCGCCGGCTGGGACGCAAGTGGACGGCGATCGCGCTGTCGAGCGTCTTTTTCGGCGCCGTGCACGTCTTCTTCCAGCAGTCGCTGTTGGCCTGCCTGCTGGGCATGGTGATCGGGTTCGTCGCCGTGCAGTCGGGCAGTCTGCTGCCGGCCATCGTGTTCCACTTCGTCCACAACGCGCTGGGCGTGCTGCTCAAACCGGCCGGCGAGGCCTTGGCCGACAAGAACCATTGGCTGCACTGGCTGATGCGCGATGCCACCGACGGCGGCCCCTTGTATCATTGGGGCGTGATCGCCGCCGGGCTGGCCGCCGGCGCCGCGATCTTGTATTGGTTCCACCGCCTGCCCTACGCCCGCACCCCCGAAGAGTCGCTGCAGGAAGCCATCAAGCACCAGACGGCCCAGTGGCAGCCAAGCTAAGCCGACCGCTGCGATCCTGCGACGCGCCGCTAGACTCGTTGCACTGGGCGTCTAAACTAACCCGACGCGCAAGCGAGGGATTCTTCGGATCGAAGCTGGAAGGAGTCCCTCGCTTGCGCGTCGGGTTAGTGCGTGTGAGCTGCCCTGACGGTGAGTTGCCAAGGCGATGGCTGTCGAACCTTCATTGCTTGAACTGCGAGCCCGTTGGGTGTTGCCGGTCGCCGGCGGGCCGATCGACGGCGGAATCGTATCGATCCGCGGCGGATCGATCGCAGCGGTCGGACCCAGTGCCCAAGGCGGCCAGATCCGCGATCTGGGCGACGTGGCGATCTTGCCTGGGCTGGTCAACGCCCACACGCACTTGGAATTCAGCGATCTCGATGCGCCTTCGGCGCGCCGGGCATGGCCCTGCCGGCTTGGATCCGCCAGGTGATCGCGGCACGGCGTCGCCACGACGAGGCGGGCAGCCACGCCGCGATCGGCGCGGTCTGGCCGAAAGCCTGTCGGCCGGCACCACGGCACTGGGCGAAATCGCCACGAGCGATTGGCGCACCGCGCCGCGAGCAAGCGACCGCCCAGGGCCGACGATTCGCATGTTCCGCGAGTTGATCGCGCCAACGGCCGAGCGCGTCGACGAGGCCATGTCGGCGGCCGAGGCGTTCCTGGCCGCCGAGCCGACGCCTGCGATCGTGCCCGGCTTGAGCCCGCACGCTCCCTACACGGTTGACTGTCGGCTGTTGGCCGAGCTGGTGCGGCTTGGGCGCCGATACCGCGTACCGTTTGCCATGCACCTGGCCGAATCGCGCGAGGAGCTGGAGCTGTTGCAAACCGGCGGCGGGCCGTTTCGCCAGTTGCTTGAAGGGCTCGGCGCCTGGAACCCGGACCCGGCGGCCCGCTGGCCAAGCGCGCTGGCCTATCTGCAGGCCCTGGCCGCCGCTGATCGGGCGCTGGTGGTTCATGGCAACTACCTGGACGCCGACGAGATCGCATTCATGGCCGAGCACGCCGCGACGATGGCGCTGGTCTACTGCCCGCGGACGCACGATTTTTTTGGACACGCGCGCTACCCGTTAGCCGGGTTGCTGGGCCGCGGCGTGGCCGTGGCCCTGGGCACCGACAGCCGGGCGTCGAATCCCGACTTGAGCCTGTTCGACGAGCTGCGGTTCGTGGGCCAGCAGTATCCGGAGGTCGATCCGGCCGTGGTGCTGGCACTGGCCACGCAAGGCGGCGCGGCGGCACTCGGACTTGCCGACCGCGTCGGCACGCTCGAATCCGGCAAGCAAGCCGACCTGACGGTCGTCGAGCTGGCCGGCGGCGGCGGCGATGAGCCGCACTCGCGATTGTTTGGCCCAGATGCCCGCGTATGCCAAACTTGGATGGCCGGCCGGCCGGTTCATTCGCCGCGCGAGGAATACTAAGCCATGCGAAAGATTGCCCTGAAAGACGCGCTGTCCCAGTTCAGCGAACATTGGAGCCCGCGGATTGTTGGCGAGTTGAACGGCCAGCAGATCAAGCTCGTGAAGTTCCAGGGCGACTTCGTCTGGCACCAGCACGCCGATGAAGACGAGATGTTCCTGGTCGTGCGCGGCTCGTTTCGCCTGGACTACCGCGACGAGAAGGGAGGGGAACAGAGCGTCGAGCTAAACGAGGGCGAGTTCGTGATCGTGCCGCGGGGAACCGAGCATCGACCCTGCGCCGCCAACGAATGCCACGTCCTGCTCGTCGAACCCGCCGGCACCCTGAACACCGGCAACGTCCGCGACAGCCGCACGGTGGAGCGTCCCGCCCAACTTTAGCGTGCCGCCGCGTGGCAAGCCCTGCCGACGCGCCCTCGCACTCACAGCCGGCAATTGGCGATCCGCGTTTCCAGAATCGCCGAAGCGCCAAGCGCTTCGAGCTGCTCCATGATCTCGATCACTTCGCCGCGGTGGATCATCACCCGCACGGCGCACCAGTCGGGATCTTCCAGGGCGCTGATCGTGGGCGAATTGAAGCCGGGCGTGATCTTTTCGGCCGCCGGCAATTTCACCCGCGGCACGTTGTACTCCAACAACGAATAGCTGCGGGCGATCACCACGCCCTCGAGCCGCCGCACGACGCGATCGGCCAGCTCGGCGTGGCGGCAGGCTGGATTCTGCACCAGCGTCGTCTGGTAGCGGTCGATTTCGGCCAGCAGCCGCAGGCGGTTGGCGGCCAGCGTGCTGCCGGTTTCCACCAGGTCGACGATCGCGTCGGCCACGCCCAGCGCGATCATGATTTCGACCGAGCCGGAGAGCTTGACGATATGGGCCCGCGCGTTGTGCTTTTGCAGGAAGGACTCGGTGACGTGCGGAAAGCTGGTGGCGATCCGGCAGCCGTCGAGCTCGGCGGCGCTAGCGAGCGGGCTGTCATCGGGCACGCACACGGCCAGGCGACACCCTCCGATGCCCAATTCGAGCCGGCTGGCCAGCGTAACGCCGCTTTCGGCCACCAGGTCGCCGCCCGTGACGCCCAGGTCGATCGCGCCTTCGGCGCACAGCACCGGGATGTCGTCGGCCCGCAGGAACGTCACGTCCAAGGGCAGCTCGCGGCAGCGGGCGAACAGGCTTCGCTCCTGGCGGCGGAAGCTGAGGCCGGCCTCTTTCAATAGCTCGGCCGAGACGTCGGCCAGGCGGCCCTTGCTGGGCAATCCGATCCGCAGGTTGGTTTCCGAAGCGTCGATGGTGCGGGGTTCCATTTAGGGGCTGTGGGGCTTCGCGGACGTGCGCGAGGCTTTTTCGTCCACGCCGGAGATACCGAAGCGGCGGGCCAGCTCGGCCTCGACTTCGGCCAGCGAAATATCGCGATAACCCAGCAGGACGAAGAGGTGGTAGATGACGTCGGCCGCCTCATGGATGGTATGAGCCCGGCCGGCCGGGCCCGGTTCGGCCGCCGCGGCCACGACTTCGGCCGCCTCTTCGACGATTTTGGCGCCAATGGCCTCGACGCCACCAGCGAAGAGTTTCGTTGTGTACGATTTCTCCGGCCGTGTCGCCTTGCGTCTTCGATGACGGCCATTAGGGCGGCAAAAATGGAATTAGCAGAGGACATGGCAGGCTGGAAGTTGGGAGGCCGGAGGCTGTAGGGAAAGAAGGCCTGCGATCCTGGGGGTTCGGCTATTATTGAAAACTATAGCCTACCGAAGCCCCGCGCCAGTCTCTACCGCCACGGTGGCGGTAGACCAGGCTTGGGCCCCTTTTCTTGTAGTTCAGGCGAAATTCTGGCCTTTTTATGCCCATCCGCGTTGCTGACTGCTGGTATCTGAGCGGGCCGACGGCCAGCGGCAAGTCGGCCGTGGGGCTTGAGTTGGCTCGGCGGCTGGGCGCAGAGATCATTTCGCTCGATTCGATGGCGATCTACCGGGGCATGGATATCGGCACCGCCAAGCCCACGGCGGCCGACCGCCAGGCCGTGCCGCACCATCTGTTGGACGTCGTCGAACCACAAGAGGAGTACAGCTTGGCTCAGTACGTCGCGGCGGCAGGCGCCGCGGTCGAGGCGATCGCGGCGCGGGGCCGGGTGCCCTTGTTCGTGGGCGGGACCCCGCTGTATCTGAAGGCCTTGCTGCGGGGCATCTTTTCGGGCCCGCCAGCCGATTGGGCGCTGCGCCGCCGCCTGCAGGAGTTGGAGCGCCAGGAAGGGGCCGGGGCCCTGCACGAGCGGCTGGCCGCCGTCGATCCTTTGTCGGCCCGGCGGCTGCATCCCAGCGACCAACGGCGGGTGATTCGAGCCCTGGAGGTCTGGGAAAAGACGGGCCACTCGATCTCCGAGCTGCAGCAGCAATTCGAGCGGGCCCGGCCGGCCGCCGAGTGCCGGGTGTTTATTCTCGATTGGCCGCGGGCCGAACTGGTGCGGCGGATCGATGAGCGGGTCGAAGCGATGTTCGCCAGCGGCCTGGTCGATGAAGTGCGGCGGTTGATGGCCGGCTCCAAACCGCTGGGCCGCACGGCTTCGCAGGCGGTGGGCTACCGCGAGGTGGTCGCACACCTGGCAGGCGAACTGAACCTGGACGCAGCAAAGGAGTTAGTAAAACTGCGGACACGCCAGTTCGCCAAACGGCAAGGCACCTGGTTTCGCAGCCTCGGCGAGTGCCGCCTCGTCGCCCAGACACCAAAAAGTCGAGCTGCGGAGACCGCCGGGGTGATCGTCGAGGCGTAAGGGTTTTATGCATGTACACGAAATATTCTTGAGGCTCCGCTAAAAAACGGTTGCGTTCGGCGATTTTTCCATTACACTCGGGGACCAGTGCATTGGCATCGGCGCTGAGAACCACGCAAGTTGTCCAATCCACTGCTTCATTGATTCCAGGCAGTCATTGATCATCCATCGCTGAGGTCTCGCTCCATGCATCGAGTTCCAATCTTCTTGGGCTGTGCCATCCTGTTCCTGGCTTCCTCTCCAATGCTAAAGGCGGCCACCGATGGCCCGCATACGACCAGCACACCCATCTCCCTCACGACGACCGATTGGGGCTCGAGCCTGGATTTCCCGAAGTTTGACTCTTCGCTAGGCACGCTGACACAGGTCGAGCTGGACCTGAGCGGGCATCTGGAAACGACGATCACGGTCACCAACTCGGCCGCTAGCGCTTCCAGCGGCACCGCCCAGACTGAAGTGCAGTTCACCGTCCAGGACGGAGGCAGCAACCTGATCGTCCCGGAACTCGATCTGCTTTCTTCGCCCGCCTATTCGTATAGTCTTGCTCCGGGGGGAAGCTCGACATCCGGCTTGATCACCAAGAACGGCTCATCGAGCGATATGTACTCGCTGCCGGCGGTGCTTGCCGAATTCAATGGACCGGGCACGATCACTCTGAGCGCGTCGACCTTCACGCAGACCTTGTTGGCCAATACCGGCGGCAATACCGCGGCGGACCAGGTGACGTCGGCTTCGCTGACGGGTTCGGTCATCTACACCTACACTCCCGTTCCCGAGCCGGGCACGCTGGTGCTCTTGGGCATCGCGGTGGCGGGCTTGTTCGGCTTCCGCCGCCTGCAGGCAAAGTAGCGTCGAGCGTACGGCGGGTTGCTAACTGAATCCGGTGCATGACGAAGGCCGCTTTCCGAATTGGAGAGCGGCCTTTCTTATTGCGCCCCCAGGTGCCTGCGCCCGCCCCGCGGTCACCTTTCCGGGCCCCGAGTGTCTAAGGTAAGATGGCCCCCACTCAGCGTTGCACACGCGGGCCAATTGGCCGCCGGCGGCGGCAAGGAGAACTGGCGTTGATTCGAACTCACACGTGCGGCCAATTGCGGGCCGAGCACATCGGGCAGGAAGTGACGCTTTGCGGCTGGGTCGACAGCTACCGGGACCACGGCGGGGGCATCTTCATCGATCTGCGCGATCGCTACGGCAAAACCCAAATCGTGTTCGGTCCCGAAAGCGGCAGCCAGTGCCAGGAGCTGGCCCGTTCGCTGCGCAGCGAGTTCGTCGTCTCGGTCACCGGCACGGTCGCTCACCGGCCCGAGGGTACGGTCAATCCGAAGCTGGCCACCGGCGAGATCGAGGTTCGCCCGACCAAGCTGGAGGTGCTCAACAAGAGCGCCACGCCACCCTTCCAGCCAGGTGCCAAGGATCTGCCCAATGAAGACCTGCGGCTCAAGTATCGGTATCTCGATCTGCGCCGCCCCGACATGCAACAGGCGATGCTTTTGCGGCATCGCATCATCCGCGCCATGCGCACCTATTTCGACGAACACGACTTCATCGACGTTGAAACGCCGATGCTCGGCCGCAGCACGCCCGAGGGGGCCCGCGATTATCTCGTGCCCAGCCGCGTGCACAACGGCAAGTTCTACGCCCTGCCCCAGTCGCCGCAGCTCTACAAGCAGATTCTGATGATCGCCGGCTACGACCGCTACGTGCAGGTGGCCCGCTGCTTTCGCGACGAAGACCTGCGGGCCGACCGCCAGCCCGAGTTCACGCAGTTGGACCTGGAGATGTCGTTCGTCGAGGCGGACGACGTGATCGAGCTGATCGACGGCCTGGTCGCGCGGTTGGCCGGCGAGCTGCTGGGTCAGCAGGTCGCGCTGCCGCTGGCGCGGATGACGTACGACGAGGCGATGGAGCGATTCGGCCACGATGCGCCCGACTTGCGGTTCGCGATGGAGCTGGTCGACTTGACGGACCTGGCCGGGGAAGCCGAATTCCGCGTGTTTCGCGCCACGGCCGACGCGGGCGGGCGCGTCCGCGGCATCAACGCCAAGGGGGCCGCGGCCAACTTTTCGCGCAAGGCGATCGACGAGCTGACGAACTTCGTCGTGCAAGACTTTGGCGCCAAGGGGCTGGCCTGGTTCAAGGTAGAAGAAGGCCCAACGCTGGCCTCGCCGATCGCCAAGAACTTTTCGCCGGCACTCTTGGCGCACATCGCCGAGAGAATGGGCGCCGAGCCGGGCGACCTGCTGCTGTTCGTGGCCGATCAATTCGAGGTCACGTGCAAGGCGCTCTACGCGCTGCGCAAGCGGCTCGGCGAAGCGTTGAAGCTTTACGACCCCGCGACCAGGCACTTTTCCTGGGTGGTCGAGTTTCCGATGTTCGCGCCTGACGCCGAAACCGGCGGCTGGGCCGCCATGCACCACCCCTTCACCGCCCCCCGCCCGCAGGACTTGCCACTACTGGCCAGCGACCCGGGAAAGTGCCGCGCCAGGCCTACGACCTGGTGATCAACGGCACCGAGGCCGGCGGCGGCACGATCCGGATTCACGACCCTCAGGTGCAACAGCAGGTGTTCGGCCTGTTGGGGATCACCGCGGAGCAAGCCCGCGAGCGGTTCGGGTTTTTGCTCGACGCGTTGGGGTTTGGTGCCCCTCCGCACGGAGGGATCGCGCTGGGTATCGACCGTTGGGTGATGCTCTTCGGCGGGCACGACAACATCCGCGACTGCATCGCCTTCCCCAAGACGCAGAAGGCAACCGACCTGATGACTGATGCGCCGGGGCCGGTGGACGTCAAACAGTTGCGCGAGCTAGGCATTCAGCTCCGCGGGGCCGAGCCGGCCAGGCGTTGACGACCTGCCGGCCCGGGCCGACAATGGCGCAGGCGGTTGAGAGGTGGGCGGCTCTTCGCGTCATGCGGCTTGCCACGCCGTCCACTAGTCCTCACGGGCGCCAATCGGGGCCGCGCAGGAAAGGAATCGAGCGTGCGCAAGCTATTCTCGGCGATCGGTCGCGGCCTGTTGACGTCGCTGGTGTGCCTGGCAGGATGCAACCAAGGGGGGCAGGCGACGCCGCCCTCGTCGTCAAGCCAGGCAAGATCCGGATCCGACACCAAAGTTCTCCAGACGTCCTCGTCCGAGCCCGAGGCGACTGCTGAAGCCGCCCCAGGATCGGAGGATCGCCGGCAGCCGGCTGGCGGCGAGCGCCGCCGCCGCGGAAGGGGCGCCGCAGCCAGACCAGCCGCCGGCCAAGGCACCCCAGCGATTCACGGACGAACAGGCCACCGCTCTGACGATGCCATCGGTCGTGATGAGCCAGGCGCATAGCGAGCTGGCCCGCATCCGAGTCGGCGACGCCTTGCCGGACTTCGAGCTGCCAGATCTCGATGGCAAGCAGCGTCGCCTCGGGCAAATGCTGGGAGCCAAGCTGACCGTGGTTGCGTTCTGGGGCAGTCGCAGCCGCTCGTCGCTCGAGGAATTGGCTGACCTGCAGCCCGAGGTTGTCAAGCGATTCGGCGGTTATGGCGTGGCGGTGGTCGGCATTGACGAAGGCGACGAGCCCCAGCCGGTGCGCGCGCTGGCGAAAGACTGTGGCGCGACGTATCCGCTGCTGGTGGATCGCGACCGAGCCACGCTCAAGTCGATCGGACCGCCGCGCCCGCCGGTCACCTACCTGATCGACAGTTCGCGCACGGTGTTGTGGTTTGACATCGAGTATTCCAACACCACGCGTCGCGACCTGCAGCAGGCGATCCGCTACACGTTGGCCCACCAGTAGGTGCAAAGCCGGGCTTCAACGACTTCCCAGCGTCCTGCATCCAGGGACGCAACTCATTGGGTGGGAATGGCTTGCAGCCGGATTCCCGGGCTGGGCCCTGGGGAAACCCCATCTGTTCGTCCCGCCGTCCGCGCCGACCGGGGTGAGCTAGGCTTTCATTGCCCCTCGATAGCACGGCCATGGCGGGCCACGGGTCGTTTCCAATCTCTAGCCTGCTTTGGGAAGGTGCTCTGATGAAGACATTGTGCGCGGTCTTGGCAGCCTTGGCGATTGTCTTTGGTTACTCGGCCAGCCAGGTTCTGGCGCGTGGCGGCGGCCACGGCGGCGGGCATGGGGGCCATCATGGCGGCGGACACCACTCCGGTAGTCACCATGCCGGCCAACACCACTCGGGCGAACACCACTCGGGCCAACATCACGCGAATCAGCATAACGGCGCGCATCGTCACTCGGGCCAGCATCACAACCTGACGCACCATTGGAACGGCGGCAATCGGCCGTTCACCGGCGGCTGGTATGGCAATCATGCCGGCGCCTGGGGGCGTGGCTGGGGCTATGGTCGCTGGGGCTACGGCGGCTTGTGGACGGGCGTCGGCCTGGGTGCCGCGGCCGGTTGGCTCGGCATGAACGCCTGGAATAACGCCGGCTACGCCTATCCGGGCACGGCCTCGACCGTTTACACCAGCGACACCTCCGACGACAGCGCGCCGCCGAACGGCCAACTAGCCGACACCGAGTCTCCGCAGCCGCAGGTCGTCGACGTCGCAGCCCGCGCGGCCGCGGCACGAACGCTGGCCCAAAAGGGCACGGCCGATCCGGCCAAGACAGCTCAGTACTTGCCGCTGGGCGTGTTCACCATGGCGCCCCAGGACCAGAGCAATACCAGCGTGATGTTGCAAATGGCCATTACCAAGGAAGGCATCGTTCGCGGCTCGTATTTCGACCTGGCGACCAACAAGGAGCAGACGATCCGCGGAGCGATCGACAAGCAGACACAGCTCGTCGCCTTCACCATTGGCGACGACAAGACCGTCTACGAGACGGGCCTGGCCACGCTGACGACCGACGGCGGCGACGTGTCGAAGTTCGACCCCGACAGCAACCTCGGCCGCTATACGCTTGAGCGGATGGCCGACCCCGACAAGCAGGAAGAAGCGCCGACGAGCGACGCCCCCACGACCGGCTAGGGATTGGGAAGAGGCTTCCCAACGCGACAGCCGCGCTGGCCCCAATTGACCAGCGCGGCTGTTTTTCATGACGGGAATGCGCGCCGGCGAACGGTTCAGGCGACTTGACACCCCGCGCCGCACGCTCGAAGCTTAACTCGGGCGGCCGTTGGGCCGCTCGCTGGCCCGTTTTTCCATTAGCCGCCAACACATGTCCGCTCCCGTCCAATCCACCGCCGAGCCGAGCGTCGAGCCCGGGCTCGCGCCTGAAGTCCTGGCCGATGGCCAGTTGCGCGTGGCGTTGGCGCAGATCGCGCCCATCTTGGGCGATCGCCAGCGGAACCTTGAACGGCACCTGGAGCAGATCGCCGCGGCCCGCCGCCAAGGCGCCGAGCTGATCGTGTTTCCCGAGTTGTCGCTGACCGGCTATTTCTTGCGCGACATGGTACCCGACGTGGCCCTGGCGCGTGCACAGCGCCGAGATCGCCGCGCTGGTCGAAGCGGCCGGCGAGATGGACCTGGTGGCGGGCTTCGTCGAAGAGGCGCCCGGCCATCAATACTACAACGCGGCCCTGTATGCCGAAGGCGGGCGCATCGCCCACGTTCACCGCAAGGTGTATCTGCCGACGTATGGCCTGTTCGAAGAGAGCCGCTACTTCTCGCCTGGGAAGCGGTTTCGGGCCTTCGACACCGCGCGGTTCGGCCGGGTGGGATTACTGATTTGCGAGGACTTCTGGCACGTTTCGTCGGCGGCGATCATGCAGGCCGAAGAAATCGACATGCTGGTGTGCATCGCCAACTCCCCGGCCCGCGGCGTCGAGGGGCCGAAGATCGCCACGGCCGAAACCTACGAGCTGCTGGCCCGCACGATGTCGCAATTGCTGGGCGCGCTGGTGATCGTGGTCAATCGCGTGGGTTTCGAGGATGGGCTCTGTTTTTTTGGCCACAGCCTGGCGGTGGGGCCCGACGGCCGCGTGATCGGCGAGGCGCCGCTGCTGGACGAGTCGCTGCTGGTGGCCCGTTGCGATTTGGCCGAGCTGCGCCGCGAGCGGCTGATCACGCCGCTGGGCCGCGACGAACAACTGTTGCTGACGCTCGAAGAGCTGAAGCGGATCAAACGGCGGCGTTATGAAAGCTGACGGCAACGATCCTCTGCTGGCCATCGACCCCGCGCTGGTCGAAGCGATTCTCGTGCGCTTCATCAAAAGCGAGATCACCCGCACCGGGTTTCGCCGTGCCGTGTTGGGTCTTTCCGGCGGCATCGATTCGAGCGTCGTGGCCTACCTGACCGCGCGGGCCATGGGACCGCAAAACGTCCTGGCCGTGACGATGCCCTACAAGACGTCGAGCGCCGAAACGCGCGACGACAGCCGGGCCGTGGTCGAAGCTCTGTCGCTGGCGACGGTCGAAGTGCCGATCACGGCGCAGGTCGACGCCTATTTCGCGGCGTTTCCCGATGCTTCGCGGATGCGGCTGGCCAACAAGTGTGCCCGCGAGCGGATGACCGTGCTCTATGACCAGAGCGCCGCCTTCGAGGGGCTGGTCGCGGGCACGAGCAACAAAACCGAGCTGCTATTAGGCTACGGCACGCAGTTTGGCGACCTGGCCTCGGCGATCAACCCGATCGGCGACCTGTACAAGACCCAGTTGCGCCAACTGGCGGCCCACCTGGGCGTGCCGCGGCAGATTCTCGACAAGCCGCCCAGCGGCGACCTGTGGGTCGGCCAGACCGACGAGGGCGAGCTGGGCTTCACCTATGCCGACGTCGACCGTTTGTTGGTGCTGCTGGTCGATCGCCGCTGGCAGCCCGCGCAATTGGTGCGGGCCGGTTTCGACGCGGCGTTCATCGAGCGCGTGTTGTCGATCATCCGCCGCAACCAATACAAGCGCCGCCTGCCAGTGATCGCCAAGCTCACCGAGCGCACGATGGACCGCGACTTCCGCTACCCGCGGGATTGGGGCACCTGAGCCGGCTCCCCTACGGCAGCGATGCTGGACTCTCTTCTTGGGTGGCACTGGCGTCTCGCCAGTGCGAGACTTCGCGACAACATGCGCTGCACTGGCAAGATGCCAGTGCCACCCAAAGAATGCCACGGCAAACGGCGTAGATTGGCACCCGACAGCGACGCAGCCGCGCTCACTCCGCGTTCGCCTTCTCGACCAGCCCTTGCCAGAATGCGCGGGCTTGCCGGTGATAGCTCAAGACAGCTCTCACGCTCTTTGGGGTCGTCGAGCTTGATTTGTGCCATCCGCTCATCGACCCAGTCGAGGAAGAATTGGGCGGCGGATTTGCTGATCCGCTTTTGGTAGCCGATCTCGACGTAGTAGGGCGCGGTCGTGGCGAAGCGGTAGGTGTAGGGCACGTCGGTCACGGCGCGAATCAGGAACCAGCCGCTCTTGTTGAAGTGCAACTAGCGGCAGCTTGCCGTTCAGGCGGGCCCATTCGTCGAGCCGCACCTGCTCGACCGGCTCGCCGTTCTTGACGATCTCCAGGTACGAGATGCGGTCGCGGGTCGACAGGTTGAGGCCGACTTCCAATTCAATTTCCTGCCCCCGCTCGGCGTGGAACACGAAGCCGGGCGTTTCGCCCTCGACCGTGGGACGAATCAAGCGGGCCGTTCGTCACGGTCGACGCGGCCGGCCGCAGGGCGTCCCACCATTTCTCGTAGCTGAAATCGCCGTCGACGTAGGCGTAAACCCGGTTGTAACCGAGCGGATTGGGGGCCACGCCCGAGCCGCTGCCGGCGGTGGGCGGAATGCGCAGCCCGCAATTGAGCAGTTGGTAGTAGATTCTCTCCGACCAGCGGCCGTTGCCGTCGGGCCCGGGAAAGCGGAAGGTGTCGCGGGGCTTGCCGGCGATCTTCCTTGGTCACGGCAGCTCTTGCGGGCCAGGTTGCTGTTGGCCAGCTCGATCGAATCGACGTTGCCCAGCGGCGACCCACAGCGGCAGGTCCCAGCTGTAGGCAAACGGGGCATCGACCCAGGCGCTGGCGTACTGACCTGGCCCGCAGGATCAGGTCCAGCTTGCGGCGGATACTCGCGCCCAGGCCGCCCATGTCGAGCGGCTTGGGCAAGATTGAAGAACAGCAGCGTGCCGCCGGCCCGCGCGTCGACGCCGGCCGACAGGTGGTAGTAGCGATTCTCGTCGAAGCGCACGAGCGGATCTTTCGCCGATGCCGGCGGCCTTGGCCAGCAACTGTCTTGCCGTCCGGGCCAGGTGATCAGCTCGACGACGTGCAGGTCGTCGGCTTCCATCAGCAGCTCGAGGTCCTTGGCCGGCCGGCGCGCGTCGAGATCGCCCGACCACCAGCCCTTGGCGGCCATGTCGACAAAGCGTTTCATGTCGGCGACTTGCGTATCGTCGGAAAAGTCGATGCATCGTGAAGTGGCCGGTGCGAATGAGGTATTCTGGCCCGCGCTCGAGCTCGAAGTCATACTCGCCCGGGGGCAGCTTCAAGGTGATCGATCCGGAGAAGACGAAGTGGTCGTGCCAGAAGGGCACTTTCGGGGCCTTGAGCGGCTTCGTTGGCGGCGTTGGTCAGGTGCATGCGGCAGGCGATCGGCTGGCCGGTGTCGCGATCGATCACCTCGAGACGCAGCTTGCCCCCTGGGCCGGCCAGGACCTGCCGCACGGCTAGGACGGCCCACAGCGTCCAGCCGAGGATCGCCAACGTCAGGCAGCGGTGTCGTCGGCAGGACATGGGGCTGAGGCTCGGCGGGGGGTCGCAGAGGGGAGGTCCGCTTCGTGGGGTATCCTTGCAAATGTAGCACGCACTGGGCCGCGGCGCGGGCCAGCCGGAGCGACTCATCCTACGGCCGGCTTGCTGGCTGACGGCCAGGAGCCCTAAAATAGCCGTGGCCAAAGCGGTTGCGCCCTGAAGGCCGGCCCGCGCACCCGCGACACGGCGAACTTCACGAGACTTCCTCCACTTTCCCGATTGCAAAATTCGCCCGCGCAAGGACCGCATGGCTGAGGATTACTACAAGACGTTGGGCGTGGCACGCGAGGCTTCGGCGGCCGACATTCAAAAGGCCTATCGCAAGCTGGCTCGCAAATACCACCCCGACATGAACCCCGACGACAAGACGGCCAAATCGAAGTTCCAGGAGGTGCAGAAAGCCTTCGACGTGTTGAACGATCCCAGCAAGCGCGAGCTGTACGATCGCTACGGCAGCTCGTTCGAGTCGATGGGCTCGGCGCCGGTCCGCGGCCCGGCGGCGGCGGCCGGGCCGCCTGGGGCGGCGGCGCCGGGCCGGGGGCCGAGGATATCGACTTCGGGCAGTTTTTCGGCGAGCGGTTCGGCGGCGGCGATTCGGGCAGCTTTGGCGATATCTTCTCGCAGTTCCGCCGGGCCGGCGCCCGCGGCGGCCGAGCCGCACCGCAGCGCGGCTCGGACCTGGAAACCGAGTTGGAAGTCCCCTTCAACACGGCCGTGCTCGGCGGCGAAGCGCAAATCTCGTTGCGGCGTCAGAATGGCCACGTGGAAACGCTGGCGGTCAAGATTCCACCGGGCATCGACGACGGCAAGAAGATTCGTCTGCGCGGGCAGGGCGAGGCGGTGCCCGGCGGAACGGCCGGCGACATCATCATCACGATCCACGTCGCCGGGCATCCCTGGTTCACCCGCGACGGCAAGAACCTTTACGTCCGCGTCAACGTCACGGTGGCCGAGGCGGCGCTCGGCGCGAAGATCGACCTGCCCACTCCCAAGGGCACGATCTCGCTGAGCGTGCCGCCGGGCACCTCCAGCGGCAAGAAGCTGCGCATCAAAGGACGCGGCGTGGCGCCGAAAGGCGGCGAGCCGGGCGACCTGTTCGCCGAAATCATGATCGTGCTGCCGGCGCCGCTCGACGAGAAGTGCGACGAGCTCATCAAACAGCTCGACGCCCACGTGCAGGCAACCCACCCGCAGAATCCGCGTCAGGATTTGCGATGGTAGACCGTTTCGAACTGCTGCTCCGGGTGCCGCCGCTGGAAGCGCTGTGGCAGGTCACGATCGCCGCGGCCGCCAACAAGCAAGGCGAACCGCTGCTGATGCGGCTCGATCCGGCCAGCCGGGCCAAGGTGTTGATGGCGATCTTGGGGCTCGTCGTGCTGGGCGGCGGGCTGATCGCCGGCATCTTATTGGGCGCGCGGTACGTGTTGCGCATGGCGCGCGAGCCGATGCGGCCCACCACACCGCGGCAAGACGACTGGTATCGCAAGCCCCTGGCCGGCCGCGAGTCGCCCAACCCCGATGACGACGAGCCCACGTGAGCAAGCTGCCGATGACCAGCGAGCGCTTGGCCGCGAGAATCGGCTGCGCCAAGCGGCGCAGTTCGCCCGCGTCTACGCGCGACGGGTGTCGGCGTCCGACGGGCGGCTGTTGGTGTACGTGGCCGAAAACGAGCTGGGCCATCCGCGGCTGGGCGTTTCGGTCTCTCGCAAAGTGGGCGGAGCCGTCACGCGCAACCGCTGGAAGCGCCTGTTGCGCGAGGCCTTTCGCCTGGAGCGGAGCGAGTTGCCCCAGGGCCTCGATCTGGTAGTGATTCCTCGCGGGACAGCTGTGCCCGAAATGTCGGCGTTGCGCAGCTCGCTGGTGCGCCTCAGCCAGCGGGCCGCCGAGCGGCTGGAAGGCGGGGCGTAGAACGGTTCATGCGGCGCTGCTAATGGCCCGACCAAGTTGTTCGGTCATGCAGGGTGCCACTCGACGGTCTGCCGTGCAGCCGCCCGTGGCACCCATTGCGCGCGCCTGACACCTGACGCGGTCAGTCCACTTGTGGCATACAATAGGTGGGGCGCCAGCAACGGCAGCGAAGTGGCCGATCTGCCGGCCAGCCCGCTGGCGCGGATTTGAGGACGGATGATGGCACGAACCTGGAATCTGTTGCAGCAATTGCCGGCCGCGGCCCTGGTGACCGCCGTGCGGATTTACCAGATGGTCGTTAGCCCTTGGCTGGGCAACGTTTGCCGCTACGAGCCGTCGTGCAGCGCGTACATGATCGGGGCGGTTCGCAAGTACGGCTGCCTGCGCGGCGGCTGGCGGGGGATTTGCCGCATCGCCCGCTGTCATCCGCTGCATGCAGGCGGATACGATCCACCCTGAGGGACGGCCCTCGCGCAGGCGGTAACCGATTTGCCCGAGAGCAGTTGAGCCGCGCCGGACCTTCGCGCAAAGCGGCCTTGACCCGCGGGGGCGGGCGAACTATCTTTCCGCCCTCGTCACCTTTTTTCGCGACACTCGCCGCGGTTTTTTTCGGGCGTGCGCTGAGCACGTTCGAGACGGCGCGCTGCCAGGAGGGCAGGCGCGGCGCGAAGTGCCGGTTCGCAAACGGAGCAAGGCATGAAGCTTTGCCGGGCGTGGCTCGCGTGCAGTTTATTGGCCCTATGCGGATGCGCTGCGCCGCGCTGCGCTCGCAGAGCCCCGAGGAGCTGACCAGCGCGTTGGAGTCGAACACGCGGCTGGTGGGCGACGTGGCGCGGCCGTTTGGCCATTCGCCGGTCCGAATCGAGTCGGTGGCGTTGGTAACGGGCCTGGACAACACGGGCTCGGATCCCCAGCCTTCGCCCCAGCGTGCCACATTGTTGCACGAGCTGCAGACGATCGGCGTGCAGAATCCGAATCAACTGCTGGCCTCGCCGACCACGGCGCTGGTGGTGGTCCGGGGCGACCTGCCGCCGGGCGTTCGCAAGGGCGACAAGCTCGATCTGGAGGTGCAGGTGTTGTCGCGCAGCGAGACCACGAGCCTGCGCGGCGGATGGCTGATGGAAAACCGCTTGACCGAAATGGCCGTGCTCGGCGGACAGCTTCGCGAAGGCCACGCCTGGGTGATCGGCGAGGGCCCCGTGCTGGTCGATCCCTCGGCCGAAGGCGAGAAGGACCGCGCGCTGCTCGGTGCGCGGCCGCGTGCTCGGAGGCGGCACGTCGCTCAAGTTGCGCGACATGGGGCTGTTCATCGCGCCGGAAGACAAGTCGATTCGCTTGAGCGCCCAGATCGGCCAGGTGATCAACCGCCGTTTCCACACGCACGTGCGCGGCGTCAAGCAGGGCGTGGCGACGCCGCGAACCGACGAGCGCATCGATTTGAAGGTCCATCCGCGCTACAAGGACAATATCGCCCGCTACCTGCGCGTGGTGCGTTCGATCCCGTTGCGCGAGTCGGCCTCGGAGCAGGCCTTGCGCGTGGGGCTGCTCGAGCGGCAGCTTCTCGACCCGATCACTTCGGCCACGGCCGCGGTGCGCCTCGAGGCGCTGGGTCACGACGCCGTTACGGCGCTGGCCAAGGGCATCGCCAGCAGCGACGCGGAGGTGCGATTCTACGCGGCCGAAGCGCTGGCCTATCTCGACGAAAACGAGGCGGCCGTCCCGCTGGCCCGCGCCGCGCGCGAGGAGCCCGCCTTCCGCGCCAACGCCCTGGCCGCGCTGAGCACGATCAACGACATGGCCGCCCACGACGAGCTCGTCTCGCTGCTCGAAGTACCCAGCAGCGAAACGCGCTATGGAGCATTCCGGCGCTGTGGTCGATGAACTCGAGCGACCCGATCATCCACGGCGAAAACCTGGGCGGCCAGTTCAGCTACCACGTGCTGAACACGTCCGGCCCGCCGATGATTCACGTCACGCGCAGCTTCCGACCCGAAGTGGTGCTGTTCGGCCAGGAGCAAACGCTCGATGCCCCCTTCGTGCTCGAAGCGGGCAAGTCGATCCTGATCAAGGCCGCGGCCGAAAGCGACAAGGTGACGATCAGCAAGTTCGTCATTGGCCAGCCCGACCAGAAACGGGTCGTGTCGCTGAAGGTCGACGACGTGATCCGGGCGGCGGTCGAGTTGGGCGCCGCCTATCCGGACGTGGTCCAGGCGTTGCAACAAGCCAAGAGTCGCCGGGCGCTGGCCAGCCGCTTCGAGGTCGATGCGCTGCCGGAGGCCGATCGGGCCTACCGTCCGAAGGAAACCGTGGCCAACACGACGGAGACGATCGAGGGCAACGAGCGGATCGTCGTGGCCAGTCCGGTGCCCAAGCTGTTTTCCACGAGAAAACAGCAGGCCACGCAGTAAGGCCGTTTTCCCTTGGCGCCGCGGGGCATAGCCCCCAGTCCCTTGCCCGCAGGGGGAAACCGTGCCAGCAGGGAGAAGGCCGCTGGAAAATCACCCCCAAAATCCCGGCTCTCGCCCGGGGGCTTTCTTGATAAAATAGAGTGCTCGTGCGCCGCTGGGCCGGCCGCCCAGCGCCCCGCACCTTTTTCGCCCTCAAACAGCACCTACTCGCGCAACAACCCCGCCCATGCTCAAGGCGCTGGAACTGGCCGGCTTCAAGAGCTTTGCCGACAAAACCCGTTTCGAGTTTCCCCGCGGCGTCACGGTCGTGGTGGGGCCCAACGGCTCGGGCAAGTCGAATATCGTCGACGCCATCAAATGGGTGCTCGGCGAGCAAAGCATCAAGAGCCTGCGCGGCAAGGAGATGGCGGACGTCATCTTCAACGGTTCGAGCGACCGCCGGGCCCTGAATGCCGCGGAAACCACGCTCACGCTCGACAACTCCGGCGCCGTGCTGCCGATCGATACGCCCGAGGTGCACATCACCCGTCGCGTTTACCGCAGCGGCGAGGGGGAATACCTGATCAATCGCCAGCCCTGCCGGCTGCGCGACATTCGCGACCTGCTGGCCGGAACCGGCCTGGCCACCGAGGCCTACAGCGTGATCGAGCAGGGCAAAGTCGACATCCTGCTGCAATCGTCCCCCCGCGAACGGCGGCTGATCTTCGAAGAGGCCGCCGGCATCAGCCGCTTCAAGGCCAAGAAGCTCGAATCGATCCGCCGACTGGAACGCGTCGACCAGAATCTGCTGCGGCTCTCCGACATCGTCGATGAGGTGGGCAGCCGGCTGCGCTCGGTCCGCTTGCAGGCCGGCAAGGCCCGGCTGTTCCGCGAGTATTCCGAGCGGCTGCAAACCTTGCGGACCCAGATTGGCCAGAGCGACTGGCGCACGCTGTCGGCCCGGCTGGAAGCCATCGAAGCCGAGCTGAGCGCTGCCCGACGCGACGACGCCGAGCAGCAGGCCGAAGCCGAGGCGCTCGACGTCGCGCATCGCCTCGCTCGAAGCCCAAATCGTCGACAGCGACAGCGTCGCGCGGGCCGGCGAGGGAGCGATCACGCAGAACCGCGAACGCATCGCCGCGCGCGGAAACGTCGATCGAGCACGAGCGGCTCCGCGCGGCCGAATTGGAAGAACAAGTCGCCCGTTACCGCCGCCAGTCGACCTCGATGAGCGTGCGCGCCGGCGACCTGCAAGAGCGGCTGCGCGAAACGGCCGATGCCCTGGCGGCGGCCGAGCAGGCTCACCGCGAAGTGGCCCGGCGCTGGCCGAGCACGAACGCGGCCTGACCAAGCTGACCGCCCAGGTCGACGAGGAACAGCACTCGGGAGAACAGCGCCGCGCGGCGCACCTGGAGCAACTGCGGGCCCGCTCGACGCTGGCCAGCCGCATCGGCGTGCTGGACGCGAAAGTCGCGGCAGCCCGCTCGACCTTGGAACGCTCCGCCGCGCGGCTGGGCGACCTGACGGCGGCTCGCGACCGGCTTGCCGCCGAAGCCGAACAATCGCGGGCTCAGGCCGACGAGCTGGGCGGCGCGTGGGCGAGAAACATCACGAGCTCGAAACCGTGCAGGCGCGCTTCGACGACCATCGCCAACAAGCCGCCCGGCTGCAGGAGCAGCTCGGCCAATTCGCGCGACGCGCCATTCAGGCGCCAGCGAGCGAGCCAGCCTGCTCGACGAATTGGAGAAGCGCCTCGAAGGCGTCAGCGCCGGCGTCAAACAGGTGCTCGCTCAAGCGCCGGGCCAGGGCGGCGTCTTTGGGAAAATTCACGGCCTGGTGGCCGATCTGCTGCAAGTCAACTTCGAAACCGCACCGCTCGTCGAGGTGGCGCTGGGCGAGCTGGCCGGCTGCCTGGTCGTGGCCGGCGGCCGCGAGCTGGTCGAGCAGCTGCAAGGCCCGACGGCGCTGGCCGGCCGGATCGGGTTGATCCGGCTCGACGCCGTGCCGCCCAAAACGCATCTCGACCAGATCGATCTGCACGGCCGGCCGGGCGTGTTGGGCCGGGCCGATGAGTTCGTCGAGACGGAACCGGAATTTGCCGTGCTGGCCCGCCGCCTGCTGGCCAAGACCTGGATCGTCGAAACGCTAGCCGAGCGCCGGCGCTGGCCGAATCCGTCGGCCGGGGCCTGAGCTTCGTGACCCGCGCCGGCGAGCAGGTGGCCGCCGACGGCACCCTGTACGTCGGGCCGCGGCACACGGCGACCGGCTTGATCTCGCGGCGCAGCGAGCTGCGGAGCCTGCGGCAGCAAATTGTCGACATGACCGAACGAATCGATGGCCAGCAGGCGTCGCTCGGGGAACTGGAAGCAGACATCGCCGACCAGCAGGGCCAGCTTCGCACCCTGGTGGCCGAGCACGAAACCCTGAACGAGGCGTTTGGACGCGAACAGTTGCGAGCCGCCACGGCGGCCGAACGGCTGGCGCAGGTCGAAAGCCAGCGGGCGGCCCTCGAGGCCGAATCAACCGCCACGCGCAGCGAACACGAGCGGGCTGCCGCCGAGCTCGACGAATCGCGGACGCAACTGGTGACGACCGACGCCGCCGTGGCCGAGCTGGAAGGCCGCATTGCCGAAGGGCGCGCCGCGCGGCCGAGATGGACCAACAGCGCCAGCGGGCCAGCCGCGAAACGAACGCCGCCAAGATCGAAGTCGTCAAGAGCGAACAGCGCCTCGCGCACCTGCAGGCCCAGCGCAGCCAACTCGAACGCGACCAGCAGGAGCGCGGCGCGCGCTGGCCGACAGCCGCACGCAACTGGGCGTCTGCCTGGCGCGGCTGACCGAGGTGGAGCGCGATATCCTGGCCGCGGAAAGCCAACTGGCCGAGCACTACTTGCGCAAAGAACGGCTGGCCGTGCAATCGCTGGCGCGGGTGTCCGAGCGCGACGGCTGGCACGAGGAGAAAGTGGAACTTGCCGCCGCGTCGCAGCGCGTGCGGGCGAGAATTCGCAAGCTCGAAGCCCGGCTGCACGCCAAGGAGCTGGCGGCCGGCGAAGTGCGGCACGAACGCGCGGCGCTGGCCGAGCGGCTGCGCGACGACTATGGCATCGAGCTGGCCGCGCTGGCTGGCGACGCCTCCGAGGAAGAATTGGCCGAACGCGCCGCGGTCGAGCAGGAAATCGCCGACCTGCGGGCACGGCTCAACAGCATCGGCAACGTGAATCTCGACGCCCTGGCCGAATTGGAGGAGCTGGAAACGCGGCACACGAGCCTGTCGACGCAGCACCAGGACCTGTCGGCGGCCAAGGCCTCGCTGGAAGAGATCATCGACAAGATCAACGAGGACAGCCGCCGGCTGTTCGCCGACACGTTGGAGCTGGTGCGCGGCCACTTCCAGTCGCTGTTCCGCAAGTTGTTCGGCGGCGGCCAGGCCGACATCGTGCTCGACCCGACGGCCGACGTTCTCGACAGCGGCATCGAAATCGTGGCCCGGCCGCCGGGCAAGGAGCCGCGGAGCATTTCGCTGTTGAGCGGCGGCGAGAAGACGCTGACCTGCGTGGCCATGCTGCTGGCGATCTTTCGCAGCCGGCCGAGCCCGTTCTGCGTGCTCGACGAGGTCGACGCGGCGCTGGACGAAGCCAACATCGAGCGGTTCATCGGCGTGTTGCAGGAATTCGCCGCCTGGACGCAGTTCATCGTCGTCACCCACTCGAAAAAAACGATGACCTGCGCCAACACGCTCTACGGCGTGACGATGCAGGAGTCGGGCATCTCGAAGCGCGTCAGCGTGCGGTTCGAGGACGTCAGCGAAAAGGGCGAAATCCTGGCCGCCACGGACGATCCGGCCAGCGACGACGAAACGCAAGCGGCCTGAGAGCGACGCCGCGACTCAATCGCCGAATCAGCGCGGCAATCACCCCTGGTAGAACGGGAACGGCGTGAAGCCGATCAGCACGAAGGCCAGCGTCAGCCAGCCGAGAATCGTGCGGCCGGTGCCCAGCGGAATCTGATCGTCGGCCGTGGGCGGGTGGTTGGGGCCGATCAACAGCAGCAGCACGATCATCGGCAGCCAGCCCATCTGGCCGTACAGGACCACGGTCACGAACGCACCGACCAGTAGCAGCGTGGCCACGAAATGGGCACGCCGCAGCAGCAGCGCGTAGAGCACGTGGCCGCCATCGAGCTGGCCGATGGGAAACAGGTTCAAAGCCGTGATGAAGATGCCCACCCAGCCGGCGTAGGCGATGGGGTGCAGATCGATGGCCGTGCCCGGCTGCGCGGATCCGATGACCCACGCCTCGAGCCAACGGAACAAGAGGGCTCGCCAATGATCGTCCCCGTCGGATGCGGCTCGACCGGAACGACCTTCGACCAGTGCAGCCCGACGATCGAACAGATCGATCGCCGGACCGAGGCCGGCCAGCGGGCCGCTGATGCCGATGTCGAACAGCGAGCGGCGGTTGCCCATGTTTCCGCGCATGGCGATCACCGCTCCCATCGTGCCGATCGGACCGAATGGCATGGGGACGAAATAGGGCAGGCTGGCCGGCACGCGATAGCGCAGCGCCTGGAGCCAATGGCCCATCTCGTGGGCGCCGAGAATTCCCAACAGCGCGGCCGCGTAGACAATTCCGTTCTTGAACTCGTGCTCGCCGACCTGGTAGGTGGTGTAGCAGGTGAGCAAGAAAAGCAACAAGGGCATCAGCCGCCGCGGCTGGGTGCCGCGTTCGAACTCCAGGGGCTGGGCCTCGGCCGTGGTCGACGACGCGCGGCGTTCGCCCAGTCCGGCGCCGACGTCCCAACTGGCGGGTTCGTACGATTGGCTCATCAGGCAATGGTGCTCGTATTGATGGGGCGGGAGATGGTTCGTGAATTTTAGGTCGCGAATCGCCGACTGGGCAAGTTTGGCCAGCCGCGAGTTCGGCGGCAGCAGACGCGAAGAAGCCGGCATTTCCGCGGCGAATTCGAAATTGCACGGCGACTCGAAACGCCGACAAAAACCTGCGGATTGGGCTGGCAGGCAACGGCCGCCAATGGTCGGGGGGCGTTGGGTTTTCAGCGGGAAATTCAGGCTCCGTTGACAGATGCGCCTGGTCAACTACATTTTTCGACTTACGAGGCGCCCGGGACTGGCGGGCGCTGAAAAGGGGTTCGCGACGCAGGGGAGCGTGCGTTGCCGCGACCGCCTTTTTCTCCTTGAGGCGCAAGTTCTCCGTTGGAATCTCGCTCGCGTTGTTTCGAGACGGCAGGGAAGCGTGTCGCTGGAGCTGGAGGTTGCCAACGTCGACTTGGGCGGTTTCGATGCGGCGATCTTTGATGCAGAATTTTTGCCTTTCGCACCTCGAGCGGGCCATGGAATGACCGCCGAAGCGACGCGGAGCAGGGCTTCGCGCCTCGAACCGTCCCCCCGCCGTGAGACTGCCCTGGCCGCAGCCTCACAGAACAAGCATACCGATCACACTGATATCGAAGAGCAAGAACTAGTAACCCGAGAGTTTGGAGACCAGCCGTGACGTTTCTTAGCAATCTACCCCGCCGCGGGATGACCTGTCTGGCCGCGGCATTTTCCCTGTGGATCTTGAGCGGGTCGGCCGCATGGGCCAGCGAAACCGACATGGCGATCCCCGACTTGCACAAGGGCTCGTTTCACATTGCCGGCCAGACGATTTCGGCCTGGAACCTGCTGTTTGGCGGAGCGGTCGTAATCTGCATCACGCTGGGGTTCAGCCTCTACTTGCGCTACCAGATCAAGCGCCTGCCGGCTCATGAGTCGATGCTCAAGATCTCGGAAATCATCTTCCAGACGTGCAAGACCTACCTGATCCAGCAGGGCAAGTTTTTGATCATGCTGTTCGTGCTGATCGGCGGGGCGATGGCCTTTTACTTCCTGCAGCTCAAGCACGACTCGCCCGAAACCGTGGCGAAGGTGCTGCTGTTTTCGGTGGTCGGTATGGTCGGATCCTACTGGGTCGCCTGGTATGGCATCCGCGTCAACACGTACGCCAACTCGCGGACCGCGTTTGCCTCGCTTCGCGGGGAGCCGTGGGACGTGGTCAATATTCCATTGCGGGCCGGCATGTCGGTCGGCTTGTTTCTGATTTCGCTCGAGCTGGTGATGATGGTCATCATCCTGCTGTTCGTGCCCCGCGACATCGTGGGCTATTGCTTCCTGGGATTTGCCATCGGCGAGTCGCTGGGAGCATCGGCCCTGCGAATCGCCGGCGGCATCTTCACGAAGATCGCCGACATCGGCTCGGACCTGATGAAGATCGTCTTCAACGTCAAGGAAGACGACCCCCGCAACCCGGGCGTGATCGCCGACTGCACCGGCGACAACGCGGGCGACTCGGTCGGTCCCACGGCCGACGGTTTCGAGACCTACGGCGTGACCGGCGTGGCGTTGATCTCGTTCATCACGCTGGCCATTCCCGTGGAACAGGCCGATTTGCAGGCCAAGCTGATCGTATGGATCTTCGCCATGCGGTTCCTGATGGACTGCATGTCGGGTGTTTCCTATTTCATCAACCAGGCCATCTCGCAAGCCAAGTACGTCGGCAAGAAGGAATTCAACTTCGAAGAGCCGCTGACCCGGCTGATCTGGATCGCGGCGGTGTTGTGCATCTCGACCTCGTTCTTCATGAGCTGGCTGCTGTTGAGCGATTTGGAGGTGGGCGGCGTCGCGATGCCCAAGCTGTGGTGGCAATTGGCCGCGATCATCAGTTGCGGCACGTTGGCCGCGGTGTTGATTCCCGAATTCACCAAGGTGTTCACCAGCTCGCATTCGAAGCACGTGCACGAAATCGTCACGGCCTCGCGCGAGGGCGGCACCTCGCTGACGATTCTCTCGGGCCTGGTGGCCGGTTACTTCAGCGCCTTCTGGATGGGATTGCTCATCGCCGGCCTGATGGGCGCGGCATTTTTCGTCAGCCAGCAGGGCCTCGAAAACCTGATGCAGGTCGAACTCTCGGGGCAACTCGTCGGCGTGGGATCGATCTTTGCCTTCGGGCTCGTGGCGTTCGGCTTCTTGTGCATGGGCCCGGTGACGATCGCCGTGGACAGCTACGGTCCCGTGACCGACAACGCGCAAAGCGTGTTCGAGCTGTCGCAGATCGAGAAGGTGCCGGGCATCCGCGAGCAGATCAAGGCCCAGTTCGGCTTCGATCCCGACTTCGAAGGCGGAAAACACTATCTCGAGGCCAACGACTCGGCCGGCAACACGTTCAAGGCCACGGCAAAACCGGTGCTCATCGGCACCGCGGTCGTCGGGGCCACGACGATGATCTTCTCGATCATTCTGCTGCTGGGCAAAGCGGGGCTGCTGCACATCAGCCTGACCGATGCCCCGGTGCTGCTGGGCTTCATCTGCGGCGGCACCGTGGTCTTCTGGTTCTCGGGCGCGTCGATGCAGGCGGTCACGACCGGCGCCTACCGCGCGGTCGAGTTCATCAAGCGGAATTTAGACCTCAACAAGACCGAGGCCGACATCGACGACTCGATCACCGTGGTCAAGATCTGCACCCAGTATGCCCAGGCCGGAATGTGGAACATCTTCGTGGCGCTGATGACCATCACGCTGGCCTTTGCCTTTTTCGACCCCAACTTCTTCGTGGCCTACCTGATCTCGATCGCCGTCTTCGGCCTGTTCCAGGCGATTTCGATGGCCAACTCGGGTGGTGCCTGGGACAACGCCAAGAAGTACGTCGAAGTCGACTTGCGCGAGAAGGGCACTCCGCTGCACGCCGCGTCGGTCGTGGGCGACACGGTGGGCGATCCGTTCAAGGACACCACGTCGGTCGCGCTCAACCCCATCATCAAGTTCTCGACGTTGTTTGGCCTGCTGGCGGTCGAAATCGCCGTTGAAATGAAGGAAGCGGCCATCCGGGACGAGACTCGCGACTTCACGCCGTTGATTGGCGTCGGCATGTTGGCCGTGGCGCTCATTTTTGTTTGGCGATCGTTCTACGCCATGCGGATTCCGGAAAAGACCACCTAGGGATGGCGGCGCTCACGCCCGAATCGAGCGCCACGGAAAGTCGATTTTCCTCCGGGACGCCGGCACGCGCCGCGCGTCCCGGTTCCATTGGATGACCGCGCTTGTAGGCGGGCACGGCGGGGCCCGTCTGCCACGCTGAGTGGCTTTGACGTATATTGGCTGCGCGAAGGCCTTCCCGCCGATTCGTCGTGCCCTTCCCTGGCTTGGAGTTTTGCCGATGCATGCCATGCCGCTCGTTCTGATCGTGCTCTGCTCGTTGGCGATTGCCTATCGCTTCTACAGTGCCTTTCTGGCGGCTCGCGTGGCCGTGCTTGACGACACCCGGACCACGCCGGCCTTTCTGTTCAACGACGGGCAGAACTATCACCCCACGCACAAATGGGTGCTGTTCGGCCACCATTTCGCCGCCATCAGCGGGGCGGGGCCCTTGATCGGGCCGGTGCTGGCCATCCAGTTCGGCTACTTGCCAGGGCTGGTGTGGATCGTGGTGGGCGTGTGCCTGGCCGGGGCCGTGCAGGACATGCTCGTGCTGGCCGCCAGCGTTCGCCGCGGCGGTCGCTCGCTGGCCGAGATCGCGCGGGCCGAAATCGGCTCGCTGGCCGGCGGCACGGCGTCGATCACCATCCTGTTCGTCGTGATCATCGCCCTGTCGGGCCTGGGCGTGGTGGTCGTCAAAGCCCTGGGGGGCGAAGAGATCAAGCTGGCCCCGGGCACCGAGTTTGCATTGGCCGAAGGGGCCCAAGCGAAGCTTTCCAGCGAGGCGGGCCGCGACCATGCCCTGATTCCCGCCGGCACGCGCATCCGCTATCCCAACGGCACCGAAGTCACGCGCAGCGAAGCCTTCGCCGTCAGCCAGCCGCAGGCCGCAGGGGACAAGGCCGACGAGGCCTCGTCGTTGGCGGCCGACGGCCAGCGCCGCATCCGCCTGGCCGCCGGCGCCACGCAGACCGTGCCTGGCAGCTCGTGGGGCACGTTCACGATCGCCTGCACGGTGCCGATCGCGCTGGTCATTGGTCTGTATATGTACAAGCTGCGCAAGGGGCGGGTCGTCGAGGCTTCGGCCATCGGCGCGGCGGCGGTGCTGGCGGCCACCGTGGCGGGCAACTGGATTCCCGGCTCGTGGCTGGAGCCGTACTTCTCAATGGTCGCGTGAAGGGACGATCTGCCGCGATCTGCGCCGTACGGGTTCATCGCCTCGGTGCTGCCGGTGTGGCTGCTGTTGTGCCCGCGCGACTATCTGTCGAGCTTCCTGAAGATCGGCACCGTGGCCCTGCTGGTCGGTGCGGTGATCATGGCCAACCCGGCGCTCGAAGCGCCCACGGTCAACGAGCTGTTCGCCGCTGGCGGCGGGCCCTATTTCAACGGCGCCATTTTTCCCTTCTGCTTCATCTGCATCATGTGCGGGGCCATTTCCGGCTTTCATGCCCTGGTCTCCTCGGGCACCACGCCGAAGATGATCTGCCGCGAAAGCGACGTCCGCACGATCGGCTACGGGGCGATGCTGATCGAGGGCCTCGTCGGCGTCGTGGCCCTGATCGCGGCGGCCTCGCTGCCGCAGCGGACCTATTGGGACATCAACATCGACTTGTCGCGCGTGTCGACAATATGCCGACATGCTGACGAGGTCGGCGAGGGGACCGACAACCTGGCCGAGATCGAGCAGCAGGTCGGCGGCGAATCGCTGCGCGGGCGGACCGGCGGCGCCGTGACGCTGGCCGTCGGCATGGCGCAGATTTTTCGCGAAGCGATGCACCGCGTGGCCGGCGAGGCCGTCAACCTCGAATCGGTCATCAAGTACTGGTATCACTTCGCGATCATGTTCGAGGCGCTGTTCATCCTGACCACGATCGACACCGGCACGCGAATCGCGCGGTTCCTGCTGCAGGAGGCGCTGGGCAAGATCTACCCGCCCTTCGATCGCACCGACTGGCTGCCGGGCGGCGATTCTGTCGACGGCCGTGGTCACGGCGGCCTGGGGCGGGCTGATCTGGACCGGCTCGATCGAGACGATCTGGCCGATGTTCGGCATCGCCAACCAGATGCTGGCCGTGGTGGCGCTGGCGGTGGTGACCACGGTGATGATCAACGCGGGGCGCGGCCGCTACGCGCCGCTGACGATCCTGCCGATGCTGTTCGTCATTTCCACGACGTTCACCGCCGGCTACCAGATGATCACGGGCCCGTTTGCCGCCATGATCGCCGACGGCTGGAAGCAGGGGGGCCTCAACGCGAAGCTCGTGCGCGGCGTGTTGAACGCCGGCCTGACTGCGGTGATGATCGGCGCAATCATCGTCATTCTGGCGCAGGCGATCGCTCGCTGGCTGGGCCCGACGCGGCCAAGCGCACCGCCGGTGGGCCCGACGATCGAGCGCGAGCCGCGCGGAAACAGCCCACTGAGCGGCGCCGCCTGCGGCGCTGGCCCAGTGAGCTGGATCGAGACGCGTTCAAGTTGTCGCGGCCGCGTGCGTCGCGAGAAACGGCATCACCAGCAGCAGCGGCTGCAGCCCGGCGTGTAGTTGGTCGTGCAGGGGGCAGCCGGGGCACACGGCGTGCACGTCGTCACCGGCACCTGACAGGTGATCTTCTTTTCGACCATCTTGCAGACCGGCACGGTGATTTCCTTTTGCACCGTGTAGGGGACTTGCACCGTGTAGGTGTCGGTCTTCTGCTCCGACACCATGTTGCACTCGACGACCTGCTTCTGGATCGTCTTCTTCTGCGGCACGCAGACCGTGTATTCCACGGTGCGCTTCTGCTCTTCCGGCACCATGTTGCAAACCTGGCACTCGACCGTGCGGGTTTCCGGCTTGCAAACCGTGACCGTGTACTCATACGGCACTTGCTCCATCGTGGGCTGCATGACCGTGCATTCGACTTCCTTCTGCTCGATCTTCGGCACCCAGACGTTGCAAACCCGGGTGCACGTCTGCGGGCAGCCGCAGCAGCCGCCGACGTTGTAAGTTTGCGTGACCTGCTGCCAACTGCCGTTGTCGACGCAGACGGTCTGCTTGTGGGTCACCGGCACCATGTGGCACACCTGGCGGGTGCCTTGCCGCGTTTCGGTCGAGGGGACCATGACCGTGACTTCGCGGCTGACGGTCGACATCACGGGCTTGCAAACGGTGTAGGTCTCTTCGCGGCTGCGCAGTTTCGTACGTGGGCACGGTGATTTCGCATTCGATCGTGCGGGTCGAGGCGACCGGCCGGCAGACCGTGTACGTGCACTCTCGCTGCTCGGGACGGCATTCGGTGACGTTGATCGTGCGCGTTTCGGTCGACATTTCCGGCACCATGACGGTGCGCTCGACGGTTTGATAGGTGGTCGTGCAGTTATTGCAACCACCGCAATCGCCGCAGCCGCTGCTCCAGCCGCCTCGGTGCCAGCCGCCCATCCACGCGGACCACATGGCATCGGCCGGAGCGGCAGCCACCAGCGGCAGCAGGCCCAACAAGAGTCCCAAATGGCGCAAACGAAGCATTTTCGTCCCTCCTTCCATGATCGAATGATGTCAAACAATGGCAGTTTTCAGCGTCGCACCTTTGCTACAGACTTGGTTCACACGCGCGAATGGTCGCGGCGCACACTGAATCGAGCGATCCGGGATCGCAAGAAAATTCGCCCTCGGGCAGTGCGAAATGCGAGCGAGGGAAACGTGGGGCCGTCGAGCGAAGCAGTCCGGCGAAAGCCCGACGCGCCGAGCCAGCGCCGCATCGGACCAATCATTGACCAAAGGCTGCGCCACATCATGCGGCCGTCAAGGCTGCCCACGATATCGCGTCAGTGAAAGTTTGTCAAATATGCCGGTCACGAGTTTGGCGAAGATTAGGGAAAAATTGTCGCCACGACGGGTGTGCGATTGTGTGCGGGGCGTTTGACGCCCGAGTGGCGGCGCGGTCCGACCGGGTCCGGCACGATCGAGCGGTGTTGGCTAGCGCTCGGCGGCAGCCCGCGGCAGCGTCGGCCAGCCATTGCACGATGAAATCGGTGCGCAGGCTGAAAAACATCGTGATATGGTGAACTGGGAACTTGGAGGCACGGTCGTTTCGCGAAGCGTGCGTCGCAATTAGGCCTGGCGCACGCCGCTCACTCGGCCTTGGGCGAGGCGAGCTGATGGTCGGACAGGCGGAAACTCCGCAGCGTCAGGCCGTCGGACGAGGAAGTGCTCACGGTGTGCCCCGTGGGCAAGTCCCATTTGCCGACCCGCGTCCAGGAGTCCTCGACCGTCTCGCAGCGATCGAGCCGCCCGGTCTTTTCGTCCCAGTACTGCACGGTGTAAAGGTGGGGCAGGAATTGGCCCTCGGCATTCTGCCCGTTTTCGAGCACGCGGATCGTCATGTTCTGGCCGTCGATGAGCCGATTAACGACCGTGATTTGCCGGTCCTTGACGCGGTAGCTGCTGGCGAATGACCCGCCGTCGAACACCAGCAGCCGGCCCAGCGGGTGATCTAGCTCGGCGTCGGCAAACCGCAGCACCGGCTGCGAGCGGCTGCCGCCCGAAGGCGGCGCGGCCCGATGCATCGTGATCGACGCCAGTTGTTCGTCGACCCAGTCGCTCACGACGTCTTCTTCGAGCGCGAGCTTGACGCTGCCGTCGGCCGCCACGGCGACACTGCCCTCGAACGGCCGGTCGTCGACGGCGCCGTCGATCTTGGCCGTGAAGCCGGGGAAATCGTGCCACGCAGCCCGCGCAGCCAGAGCTTCCTCGAACATCGCCACCGCTTCGCGATCGGCCCCTGCGGGAGCCAGCGGCCAGGCGAAAGCCAGCGTGGCGAACTCGCGCACTTCGTCATACTTCTGGCCGCCATGCTCGCCGGACGTGGGATCGACGTGCCGGATGTAGATCGAATACACCCCAGCCGCCGGCGGCGCGAACGTGGCGCACCCCTGGGCGTCGGCCTTCAGCTCGTCGCCCGAGAGATCCTGGTCGACCGTGGTGAAAGTCGTCTCGGGCATGGGTTTGCCATCGAGCAGGGCGGTCAGCTCGACGCCGTCGGCGATCAAGCGGGGCACAATCTCCAGCCTGGCCCCCTTGGGCTTGAGTGCATTGATCTCCGCCGGCGCGCCGGCCACGGCTTTCGAGTAGTGTCGCAGCAAAAAGGGCTTCTGTGCCGGGCGGGCCAGCGCGCCGTAGTCGAGCTGGCCGACGACCATTAGCGTGCCTGACGTCGGAACGTGCGCACGGAGGCGGTCGGCGAGCTTGTGCATGGCCAGGGGCTGGAATTTGCCCGGCGCGGTTTGCAGCCAGTAGGTGCCGGTGGCGACCTTGTCGATGTATCGCGGGTCGCCGGCGGCTGCCAGCTCGCTGAAATAGACTTCGGCAAAGCGGCCCCCTTCGGCGGCCGGGCAAATCCGCACGAACAGGAAGTGTGCCCGGGCCGGCACGGCGGCCGCGGCGAGCAAAACCAGCGTCAAGCAGACGTTCGTGCGTGACATTTTCGCGCCTCGCCGGGTTGAATGTCGCAGGGCCAAAGGGGGTAGGAAACTACTCTAGAGCCGCAGGCGGCCACTTTCAAGGTCGCCAATCATCTCAGTCGCGCCGCTCGGCGCCGGTAAATACGAGCCGCCGGTGGATGAAGGTAATCGAACTTCGCTCGTCGCCGCGACCGGCCAACTCGTCCAGTTGCTGCTCCAGTGCGTTGATTTCGGCTGCCGAGTGATTCCGCTCGACGAATGGCTGCTGCCGCCAGCCGCGGAGATTCATCGCGAACATCCGCGCTGCGTCGCGGTCGCTCACCGGGACCGGCACCCGCCGGCTGGCCGCTCGTGCGAGCGCCGGCAGGTCAACGAGCTGATCGAGCTCGACGCCGACATACAGTTTCTGCCGCCCCTCGGCGAGCATGGCTTCGACGATTTGCAAGTACAGGGCGAAAGCGGGCTCGGTGGTCTCGATCGCGTCGTTCTCTTCGATGGCAAGGGCGCCCGCGGGAGTGAGACGCTTCGCCCATGAGGCGATCGCGGCCGCCGGCTCGGCGACGTGCGTCAGCAGGTAGCGGCAGTAGATGAGATCGTACGGACCAGGCGGCAGCGCCTGGGTCGCGTCGGCAACTTCGAACAGCGTCCGCGGGCCGCCGGTGGTCGAGCGCACCAATTCGATGAACCGCGGCGAGTTGTCGATCCCTAGCACGGTCGCGGCGGGAAACAGCCGGGCCAATAGCCGCGTCGTGTAACCGGGACCGCAACCGACGTCGAGAATGTCGTGCGGGGCGAGCGACTTCAATTGGGCCAGGAAGTCCCGCGTCGATGGCTCGAACACCCTGGCCAGCAACTGCAGACGGCGCACCGCCAACTCACTGTCACCGAAGCGGTACGTCTGGCGGTCGCTCGGTTCGTCGGCTGGCATGGCGGCGCGGTGTCTGGCGGCGAAAGGGCACGCGAAACGGCACGCGTCACTGCAGGTCGCCGAGTGCCAGGATGATGGCGCTGTTGTCGAGCGGACCGTAGCCGGCAGCTAGGGCGCGGTCGAGCAGCTCGCGATGGGTTTTGGACAACGGCAGGGCCGTGCCGGTTCGCTCGGCATTTTCCAGGATCAGCCGCACGTCCTTGGCGTGCTGGGCCAGCCGGGCCTGTGGTTGGAAGTCGCCGGTGAGCATTTTCGCGCCCTTGGTGTCCATCACCGTGGAGTAGGCCGGACCGGCTCGCAAGATTTCCAGTGCGCGTGCCCGATCGAGCCCCATGGCGTCGGCGAACACCAGCCCTTCGGCCATCACGGCGCGGTTGAGCCCCAGCACCAGATTGACCACCAGTTTCATCCGCGCGGCCGAGCCCCAGGGCCCGACATGGAACGTCTGCTCCGCGATGGGCGCGAACAGCCCTTGGCAGCCGTGAAACACCTCGCCCCGGCCCCCGACCATGGCGATGGCCGTGCCGGCCCGGACCTGCGCGCTGGAGCCGGCGATCGTGGCTTCGAGAAACGAAGCGCCTCGCTGGGCGAGCCGGCTGCCCAGGGCCTCGGCATCGGCCGGGTCGCCGGTCGTGGTGTCGATGACCAACTGGCCGGGCCGCAATCGCGATTCGACGTCGCCGATCACCGCGGCCACGACTTTCGAGTCGGGCAGCGACAACACGAGCGTGTCGCAGCGCTCGACCAGCTCACCGGCCGAGTCGATCGCCTGGCCTCCGGCAGCCACCAGTGCCCGCCGGGCGTCGGACGAAACATCATGGCCCAACACCGCGTGGCCGGCACGCAGCCGGCGCTCGGCCAGCGCGCTGCCCAACAGTCCCAAGCCCACCAGGCCGATCGTGTTCATGGCGTAGGTGCCCTCAATCTTCGAGCCGGCGGGTCGTGTCGGGAGCGAAGCAGACGATGACCATCCCCAGCACGTAGACCAGTCCGGTCCAGGTGCCGACGCGGGCGTAGTCGCCGTCGAAGGCCCGGCTAAGGGCGCCGGTGCCCAGCACGCTGGCGGCGGCCAGGATGCGGCCCGAGTTGAATGTCACGCCGGTGCCGCTTGCCCGCACGTGGGTGGGGAACAATTCGGGCAGGTAGAGCGGCAGCCAGCCGAAGTAGGTCACGCCGACGAACCCCAGCAGAAACGCGAAGTAAGGAAACTGCGGATCGAGCGGATCGAGAAAGTTGTAGATGTACAAGCTGGTGGCAAAGGCCGCCAGGCTGATGAAAAAGTAGGTGAACCGTCGCCCCAGCAAGCTGGCCAGCCAGCCGCCCAGCAGGCTGCCGAACACCGCGCCGCCCGAGCGGGTGACCTGGGTCCAGGCTTTGAGCCGCGGGTCGGCCGGTTTTTTAGGTGGGCGGGCAGCCGAATCGTTAGCCGCTTCGGGCGCTCGCGACGCGGCGGCGGACGCGGCCTGATCGGACCAGGGGATCAGCCAGTTGGCGTTGGCCGACGTGCCGATCACGGGAATCGCGCCCAGGCAGATGCCGATCAGCGTGCGATTCAACAGCGGCGGCCGCAGGATTTCGCCGAGCGGCTGGACTTGCTTGCCCGCAGGCGCGCGACGGCGGTCGGCCAGCCAGCGCGGAGATTCCGGCACGGCCGCCAGGATCCAGACTCCCAACAAGGCCGGAGCCGCGCCGACCGCCAGCACCCACCGCCAATCGTCGGGCGTGACTGGCACGACGCAGGCGATCAGCCCCAACAGCACGAAACCGACGTTGGCGGCCGCCCCCATCAAGCCGGCCACCAACGGCCGCGACATGTCGGGCAATGCCTCGACGGCCAGCGACACCGAGCTGGGCCAGGCCCCGCCGACGCCCAGGCAGGCGATGAAACGCAGCAGCAACAGCGTGAGGGGGTCGGCGGCCAACAGCGAGACGCCAGTGACCAGCGAATAGCAGAGCACGCTGACGCCCAGCGTGCGGGCCCGGCCTGCCCGATCGCCGAGCCAACCGAACAACCAGCCGCCGGCGGCCGCGCCCAACAGGAATGCGCACTGGTACCAGGTCCACCATTGGGCGGCCAGCGTCTCGTCGCCCTTGTCAAGCGGGTCGAGCGCCAGCATGTCGATCACGGCGGGCCGGGCGATGAGCACGAACAGCGAGATCTGCAGGCCCGCGAACATCCAGCCGCTGAATGCGGCCGCCAGCACCCAGCGGCGCTGGCTGCTGGAGAGGGCCCTCAGGCCGCCCTCCACGTCTGCGCCGGGGCGAGCGTCATCGTCTGGCGGTTCCGCCTGGCCGCGCTCGATCATGGCCGCTCATCCGGTTTTGGCGAAGGACTAGAGCCGGCCTTCATTTAACCGTGCCAGCGTGGCCGCGTCGAGCGCGCCGGCAGCCGCGAAGCCGGCCATCGCATCGACCTCGGCGGGAGTGGCGAAGCCCACGATCGCGCTGGCCACGGCCGGATGCGAGAGCACGTACCGCAAGGCCGCCTCCTCGCCGCCAGCCCCGCGGGCAACAGCTCCGTCAACTGCTCGGCGCGCGCCACGTCGCGGCGATAGACTTCGAGCGGGAAAAACGGGGTCTTGAGCGTGTGCGGGCTGGGCCGCCGGCCGGCCAGCGCGCCGCCGGCCAGCACGCGAATGGCCAACACCGCCACGCCGCGGCTTCCGCAGTCGTCGACCAATTGGGCATGATCGAGCGTTTCATCCGCGCGGCTCGCCACCCACCGGGTCGCGTAGCGCCCTGGCCTCCAGCACGTTGTAGGGAACCTGCACGCTGGCGAATTGGTGCGACTCGATCACCTCCAGCAGCGACGAACGATCGCCCATGCCGGTCAGGCCAAAGTGGTCGACCAGGCCGGCAGTGCGCAAGCATTCCATGGCCTCGAGGATGCCGCCTGGCGCGAGCACGTGCGCCGGTGTGATCGACGTGGGTTGGGCGCCGTCGCGCGCGGTGATCGCGTTGTGAACCTGCAGGAGGGTTACGCGCTCGAGTCCCAACCGCTCGAGGCTGGCGGCAAACGAGTCGCGTACCGCGGCGGCCGGGGCGGCGAGCTGCTGGGCCACGAGTCGCACCTTGGTCGCCACGTGAACGTGCTCGGTGGCGCGAAGCTCGCCCAGCGCGCGTCCGAGATTGCGTTCGGATTGGCCGCCGCCGTAGGTGGCAGCCGTGTCGAGCCAGTTGACGCCCAACTCGATCGCCCGCTGGACCGTCTGGCGCAGCGTGGCGTGATCGTCGCCCACGAACAGTTGAGAAACCGGACCGGCGCCGAGGGCCAGCGCCGAGATGTTCAGTCCGGTGCTTGCCAGCGGATGGTATTGCATCGGGGGGGCCACGATGCCGCGCGGCGGTGCGTGGCTCAGCGGGCGCTTTAGGCCTCGCGGTCGTCCGACGAGGCTGGTTGTTCCGTGCCGCGCTTCTTGCCAGCCGACGAGCTCCTCCGCGGCGTCGGCTCGTTGAACAGGAACGGGCCTTCCTCCAACTGCGGAGCGTGCATCATCCGCGCCACGCGTTCGAGCACCAGCAGAATCCCGTTTTGCTCGTCTTCGGGTAATTGCACCAGCTCGCGGCGAAAACGGTCGCGCAACAGCGGCGGCGCCTTGTCGGCCAGTAGCTTGCCCTCGGGCGTGGCGATGGCCGTGATGCTGCGACGATCGGTCGTCGAGCGTTCGCGCCGGATCAGCCCGCGCTGCTCGAGCCGGCCGAGGATTCCGGTGACCGTGGGCTGGCTGAGATGGAGGACGTTGGCCAGCGTGCCCGGCGAGACGTTTTGGCCTTCCAAAATCTCGCGCAGTGTGGCTAATTGCGGCGAGGTCAAGCCGTACTCTTGCCAGAGTTGGCGCGACCAGATGTCAATGGCCTGGCTGATGCGCCGCAGCGCCATCACGATCTGAACTTCAATCGATTGCATACGAACGATTCCTCGATATCCCGCCTTACGATCGTCCTAAGTCATTTAATCATAGCACAAGGGCGCCCCCCCGACGGTACGTTTTGGGCTGCGGCCAGGAGATAGGGGTTTTCCCGATGTCCAGCCGCTTGCCAGGCTCAGTTGGCGGCAAACCCGACTTTGACCTGCGGGGGAAACTTCTTCAACACGCCCTGGTATCGGGTGATTTCGGCCAGCAGCGGCATCGTGATCGGAATATGGCGGATGCCGACGCTCGTGTCTTCCTGCGGGTTGGTATAGAGGTTCGTGACCGTGCCGCCGCCGGTCTGGGTGACGATGGCCCCGCTGAACCCGCCGGTGAAGCCGCGCTGGAAAATCGCCTCCTGCAACTCGACGGTGATGTGGGCTTTGAACTCGTCCATCCGCACCGCCGAGAGGTATTGGTTCAACGTGTAGATCCGGCTGCGGCGGCACGACTGCCCCTCGGGCGCCAGCCAGAACGACGCCTGGTCGATGCCGTCGACGTAGCGCGTCTTGGGCAGGTACTTGGCCACTTCGGTGCCCGGCGCCCGGCGATCGAGGCGCAGGTGTTGAAGATGTCGCCCAGGTCGAACAGTCCGTCGCTCTTGCGGGGCTCGATCACTCCTTTCCAATAGACGAACGTCGGCACGCGTACGCCTCCCTCCCAGGTCGAACCCTTGGCGCCGCGGAACGGGGTGCGGCCGTGCGGCGGAACTTCCTGCTCGGGCCCGTTGTCCGACGTGAAGAAAATGATCGTATTGTCGAGCTGTCCGGTGTCTTCGAGCGTTCTGGTCAAACGGCCGATGACGTCGTCGACCTCGACCATGGCATCGCTGAACACGGTCCGCGCGGGCGACTTGCCGGCGTATTTGCCGTTGGGGTAGTTGTCGAAATGGCAGGCCCGCGTGCAGTGGTACAAGAACCACGGCTTGTCGGACTTGGCCACCCGGCGCAGGAACTTGTCGCTGTAGTCGGCCCAATCCTGGTCGAGCTCCTTGATCTTTTCCAGCTCGATCAGGTACGTGTTCTCGACCCCTTTTTGCGGCGTGCAGTGGACGTTGGAGTGGTTGAACGGCGATTTCTCCATCATCTTGAAGCGCGACGGGCTGAGCGCGACCTCGGGGTTGAAGTAGATGTCGCGCCATTCGCTGTACATGTCCGAGACGCCCAGGAAGCCGTAGTAGTCGTCGAAGCCGACGTTCTGCGGCTGCGAGCCTTCGTTCTCGCCCAGGTGCCACTTGCCGACGCCCTGGGTCGTGTAGCCGAGCTTTTTGAGGATGGCCGCCAGGGTGACGGCGCCGTCGAGGCCCCCTTTCTCGCCATACATCGGCGGCCGCAGCAGCCCGTGGTGCAACGGGTTCTGCCCCGTGAGCATCGTGGCCCGCGTGGGCGTGCACGAAGGCGTCGAGTAGGCCGAGGTAAGAATCAGCCCGCGATGCGCCAGGCGATCGATGTTGGGCGTGGGATTGCCGACGGCCGGCCCGCCGCCGTTGAAGCCCGGATCAAGCCAGCCGACGTCGTCGAGCAGAAAGATGAGAATGTTGGGCTTCTTGCCGAACTTCTTGTGGGCGGCGGCCAGGCGATCCTTGGCGGCCTTGGCATCGTCGGCGTGCTCGATGACCGGCTCCATGTTCTCGGCGATCGGCTTCGGCACCATGTGGATGAACTGGTTAGGATGGTCATAGCCCTTGGCCTCGGTTGGCCCGGTGGAAGCCCCCCGCGGGTTTTCGGCCGGGGCGAGCGTGGCGGTGGTGCCCAGCATCAAGAGCGCGACCACAAGCGGCGACAGTGAAACGTGAATCCTTCCATTGTTGTTGATCTCCTGGCAAGAACCGCGTGAGAATGGTGGCCGCGCCGACCTGGGCCCCGCGGCGGTCGCCGGCGCCGCTGTTGGCCGTCGTCATACCAATCGCCAGGGGAAATGGCAAGCGGGTGCCAGCATGCTGGGCCATGGCGGTTGCGGAGCCCACGCCCAGCGTCGATAACCAGAAGGACGGTCTGGCCACCGCCCGCCCCCTGTCCTCGCGACGCTCCGTCAAAGAGCTGGCGATCGATACATGACGCTACCTTTCGTGCTCTTGCTGACCGCCGTCTGCGGGTATGACCCAGCGGCGGCCGACTCCCAGAGCCGCCGCTGGGGCGTGGCGATTGAGATTGCCCCCGGCGAGATCGACAAGCCCTATTCGCCGATGTCGATCACGCTCGACGGCGCGGCATGGGTCCGGGCGGCCGGGGCCGACGGCGCATTCGACCCCGGTTCGCTGCGGTTGTGGCGCATGCGCGCCGACGGGACCCGCGAGCCGGTGGCTCACAATGCCTCGGAGACGTTCGAGCATGCCGACAAGGCCGAGCTGCGGTGGGTCGTCGAACGTCCCGACGAGCTTCGCTACGAGCTGGAGTTCGACGTTCGCGGGCCGAAGCCGTTTCAACGGCCAGCGAGCGTCGCCCTGGTCGGCTGCGGCGACAATCTGCGCTACGACCGCGCAGGTGGGCTGTCGCCGCTACACACGCACGGCATCATGCCGCGCTCGGCCGATTTCGACGGTGACGGCCGGCTCGACCTCGTCTCGCGATCGCTCTACAGCAGCACCTGGGGTCAGCCTTGGTTTACGATCTGGTTCTGGAAGAACACCGGCAGCAACGAAAAACCGGTCTATGCCGACTTCGTGCGAATGTATACCACCGGGGGCGAGGCGATCTCGAACCATTACAGCGGCTGCGATCTGTGCGACTGGGACGGCGACGGCCGGCTCGACCTCGCCACCTCGACGACCGTGTATCGCAACGCCGGTCACACTGCGGCCGGCGGAGCACCGCTGCTGGAGCCGCTGGCCACGATGCCGAGCGCGTCGGTCAAGGGCGAGCCGTATTGCTGGTTCATCGGTCTGCGCGATCACGATCGCGACGGCATCAGCGACGCTTTCTACGCGCTGTACGGCGTGCACTACAGCTATGAAGGGCCGCCCGCGCGGCACTATCTGAAGTCGGCCATCTACCGCAAGGTCAACTCTGCCGGCCGTGGGCGGACGCCGGTGTTCGGGCGCGAAGAACCGATGTTGAGGGCCGGTCAGTTATGGTCGGAGAACCAGGTCGTTTCCGATTTCTGCGACGTCGACCACGACGGCGATCAGGATCTCATCGGCAGCGTGCTGCCGCTGGACCAGCTTCCCCCGCGCCCCACGTTCTGTTATTGGCCGAACACCGCCGAAAGGGGCGCGCCGCCCAGTTATGGAAGGGCCCGGCCGTTGCCCGACATGCGCAACACGGGCGAGCCGGGCGTGTGGGGGGTCGATAACGCGGCCTACCACGGCTATCTAGCCGCCGAGGGGCACCGCCTGCGCTATTATCGCCAGACAGAGCCCGCTGCGCCCGGCCGGTTGCCGAAGCTGGAAGACGGCGGCATGCTGGAGCAAGTCGATGGCCGCTGCGGCGTCGACGGGTTCAGCGGCGTCGAGGTCGCCGACTGGGAGCGCGACGGCGATTGGGATCTGGTGGCCGGCGACGAGTCCGGCCGGCTGTGGCTGATCCGCAATATCGGCACCAATCGCCGGCCGGTATTCGACAACCCAGCGCCGATCATGGCGGCCGGCGCACCGATTCGCATCGAGCGCTGGCACTACATCCCCGACGGCAATCCGGAGTACTTTCTCGGCCAGACCAAGCCGCGCTACGCCGACTGGGACGGCGATGGCGACTGCGACCTGCTAGTGGCGAACAACACCAACCGCCTGGTGCTGTTCGACAACATTGGCACCCGCGAAGCACCGGCCTTTGCCCGGGCCGCGGTGATCCGCGTCGGCGACGACGAGACCGCGTTTACCGACCGCTGCCAGCCCGCGGTGTTGGATTGGAATGGCGATGGTCTGACCGACCTGGTGACGACGAGCCGCGAGCACCAGCTTTGCCTTTACCTGCGCAAGCGCGAGGGGGACAAGTTGAAACTTCGGCCAGGCGTGCCGCTTTTTGGTGTCGACGGCAAGCCGCTGGACGGCCGGCAGTGGGAAGTCCGCGATTGGGACGGCGACGGCGATTGGGACGTGATTGGCCAGGTCGGCGCCTGGGGCAAGGCCGGGCCGGGCTTGTACGAGAACGTCGGCACGAACGCGCGGCCACGGCTGGCCGCGGCGCTACGCTTGCGTTGCTGGGGCGACGAGATTTCGTTATCGGCCCACGAGCACAGTTTTTCGACCGTTGACTGGTACGGCACTGGCCAGCGGGACCTGGTGTGCGGGGGCGAGAGCGGGCTGTTCTACTTCTTCCGCCGCGCGGCCCTCGACGCGGCCCACCCGCCGCAAGCAACGATCACGGGGCCAAAGCTTAAGAGCAATCCGACGAACGCCGGCCAATGAGCGCGAAGCACATGATGAAGCCCGGGCTTGTCGGCAGGGCGATATCAAGGAAACGCACGCGGTTGGCCGCAATTCAATCGTTCTAAACCCAACGATGCTGACCTTGCTCGCCTCGCGCCCCGTGTTGCAGCGCGTCGCGAGTGAACGCAAGACGGCCTGTCGTGCTCCATGCATGAGCCGCTGACACAGCGGCGCGAAACGTTCCGCCGCTTGAAGTCAGCGATTACGTCGCCGACCCCAAACGACAAGGCCGACGCAGGCCAACGCAGCCAGCACGATCGCGCTGGGCTCTGGCACCGCGATCGGGGTCTCGCGGATGGTGTACGTGCCGGCCGAAGGAATCCCGAATCGGAATGCGGGCTGCACGAATTGCCCGTCCAACACGGTTCCGCCCGTGAACGTCGCGAACGTCGCCGTTCCGGTGGCGTCTTGAAAATGATTTTGAAAATCCACGCCCGAAAAGGCCGGCGAGGTGGGATCGTAAACCAGTGAGCCCGATGGGTTCGAAATGAGCTCCCACGTGAAGCCGCTCCAGGCGACGCCCGTCGTGTTGTGGACGCTGTTGCCCGACGTCTCGCTGATGTAGTAGGTATCAGCCGAGTCGACGGTAATCGAGATGTCGATGAGCCCAATCGACGTGTACGTCAGCGTGGGTTCAATCAAGGTGCCAGCGCCGACTTGCGTCGCTCCCGAGCCGCCGGGGCCGCTGTAGGAGGCGCTCACGAAGTCACCGCGGGCGCTAATGGGGGTCGAAACGGCGAGCAGGAATGTCGCCACCGAAAGGAGAGAATTGGCTAGAGCAATCTCTAAGCGAATTGATAGAACATCAAACTTCGCCAAAGCAGCGAATGCATTGCGCATGGAGCAATTCCTCGAAATCATTGGATTTAGTGGTCAGAAAGGGATCGCACCGCGAGGGTGCAATTCAGCAGCCGCAAAAAGCCAAGTCAAATGGGACGGGATCTGTTGGCTAGCGGCACCATAGACCAAGAGGAATTGCCGAAACGTCGCCATGCTACGCAGCGTGTGAATGAATTGCAATAAAAATCCAAACAGGCCCAAAAAAACAACCGCGGGTTTTTGGCATCTCAAAAATAAGCGCCGTAACGCGCTGGAATTACAGTTGTATCCCTGATCAAAGCAGATGAGGGTCGCCACGATGAGTAGCACGCGAAAAAGGGCGAATTTAATGTAGGTGCCGTTTCGTCAGGGAGTCTGAGGTGGCACAGCCAACGGGCGATCGGCAGGACGATCTCAGCGTGAGATTTCGCGCAACCTGCAACGCAGCAATGGACGCCACTTTGATCATGGCGATCAACGCGGTGTCCGCGCCCTCCACGCAGGCCGCGGACCCCCAGTCGGGCGCTATTCGTCGACATCCCCGCGGACGTGCCATCAAGTTCGTTATGTGTACTATGCATATTTTCGGCTTCTGTCGCCAAATTTTCCTGTTTTGCACGAAACGATTTTGACATCCCAAACCGTCCGGATATGTTAAAGCAAACCCGAGAGGGCCTCACTTTTTAGTATCTCCAGTCGTTTGAGACACGTGCGGCGCACTTCTCATCATTTGCACGGACGGCGGTTGTCCGTTTCGCCACGGTGGCGCGATAAGGGGTGGTCACGCCAATGAACGCATCGGATGTGCGAACCGGAACGTCACCTGAGCCGCCTACCGGCAAGACCGGCCAGCTTTTGGGCGAGAGCGAAGCGACGGTGAGTTTGCGTTCGCAAATCAAGTGCATCGCTCCCCGCTCGGCCACCGTGCTGATCGAAGGCGAAACGGGCGTTGGCAAGGAGATGACCGCTCGCGAAATCCACGCGCGCAGCCCGCGGGCCGGCAAACCGTTCGTGCCGGTCGACTGCACGGCGTTTGCCAGCGAACTGATCGAATCGCAGTTGTTCGGACACGTCAAAGGGGCATTCACCGGCGCCGTCAGCGCCACGCTCGGCATGATGCGATGCGCCCACGGCGGGACCTTGTTCCTGGATGAAATCGGCGAGTTGCCACTGCCGGCCCAGGCCAAGCTTTTGCGGTGCGTTCAAGAACGGACTGTCGTTCCCTTGGGCGGCGTCGAGCCAATTGCGATCGACATCCGCATCATCGCGGCGACGCACCGCGACTTGGCGCGCATGGTGCGCGAAGGGGTCTTTCGACAGGATCTTTACTTCCGCATCAATGTCATTCGAGTGACGATTCCACCGTTGCGCGAGCGGCCCGACGACATCGTTCGACTTGCATCGCATTTCGTCGACGAATTGGCGCGGTTTTACGAAGAGCCCAACAAGGTCATCTCTCTCGACGCTCAGCAAGTGCTGCTTCAACACGACTGGCCAGGCAACGTGCGCGAGCTTCGCAATGCCATGGAGCGTGCGTTCTTATTTTGTAACGATCGTACGATCGATGCTGCCCACTTGCCCAGCGAGATTCGAGAGTCCGTCCATCGCACGCCTCGATCGGAAAACGGGGCCCGCGAGCCCATTCCGTCGCTGGCCGAGGCGGAACGCTTGCTGATTGCTCGGGTTCTCAAGGAAGTCCGCGGCAATCAAGCCCAGGCGGGCCGGATACTAGACGTCGAACGGCACCGCTTGCGGCGGCTGATCGTGCGCCATGGACTGGCACATCTCACCGCGGCGTCGCGTCGCTAGCGTGACGGGCGCAGCCGCTTCATTTCGCCGCCCATCGGTGGCAACACCGCCAAACCGACCGCCCGCCGGTGGAGTACGTCGTCGTCGAGATTCTTGGCGTTGGAACGAATGGTTCCCAGGAACGTTTCGTGCCATCGACCTCGCAAGTCGTTGATTCAACAACGAGATGCGCCGCACGGATCCGAAGTGCTGGCGTGTTCTGTGCCACGTAGTGAACCTTCTCGCGCCGTTCGGCGGGCGCGCAATTCCTCGCGCGCAAATCGGTGAAGTGCATTCGCTTACGGCCAAACCGTGCCGCATAGAAACCTCGTGGCATCCCATTCGCTTTACGGATTGCCATTGATCGGCATTCTCAAGCGACTTGATTCGAGACGATTCAAATGGCACGAGCATCGACCGCGCAGGGATTGATTGTTGCGACTCACGCCGCAGGTCACGGCGGCCCTGGACGAACTGATCGTCTGTTGCGGTTGGCCAGTGTTGCTGCGAGCAACGCCGCAACGGCTCCGGCGTCACATGCTGCTGGGGGTGCCGAGGGTCTTGTTGTTTTGGATCGACGGTCAGAGCGATTTGTCGATCGCGGCTCAGCTGTTGACGTGGCTGGGCAGGTACGAGCGTGTCGTGCAGCGAATCGTAGTGGCTTACCGAATGCCGACCGACGTCGAAGTCGCGATCCGCAGTGCCGGCGCGCATCTGTATCTGGCCGCGGATGACGACATTCGCGGCTCGTCGACGCCTGGTTGGCTGACTGGCAGCGAAGCAACGGCCGCCGCGAGCCCGCGTTGCCGTCGTTGGCCTTGGGTTCGACCCCGGTTTTGCAGGCGGCAGGCGAGGCGAATCTCCACGCTTGCGAGCCACCCTAAACGACGACCACTTCGCCGCAAGCCCCGGGTGCGGTGCATCGATCGTCCACGACCATAGATGCGTTCCACGAGAAAAGAGCCACGTTGGCCCAACATTGTTCTTCACTAATATCGCAAAGGGTTACTGATCATGCGTATGAACACCATTCGTTCGTTGGCAATCGGCATTTCCATTTCAAGCGCATTGGCTTTCGGATCCGCGAGGATTGCCTTCGCTCAAGCGATCGGGGAGCCGATTGCCGCCGTCCCTCCCTTCCAATTGGATTTCGACGAGACTGGCACCAGCTTCCTGAACGGACTTCCAAACCCCAACCAGATCGTGTTCGTGGCCGGCGGCGGCATCGAGTTTTATCTTCCCGGACCGGTCCAGCCGGGCCAGATACTGGTGAACAGCTCGGTCGACGTCGATCCGAACAACCCGGGCGGCGATTCCGATCTCCTGACGTTCTCGAACGGTCCCGACATTAACGGTCTGATCACGGGCATCCTGCTCTACGAGTCCCTGCTGGACCCGTTTGACCCCGTCCTGGCGGCCGACGTGCCGGTACTCAATTACATGCAGCCGATCCAAAGCATCGGGGAGATTGGTCCGGAGGGCGCAACGGATTCTCGTACGTCGTTCCCGGCGCAATCTATAACGGGATCAGCGATGGCTATCTTGTCCCCGAGCCCACGTCGTTCGCCATGGCCGGATTCGGGCTCCTGAGTCTGGCCGCGCTGGCCTATCGGCGCCGCTTGGCGAGAAAGCGTTGAATGCTCAGTCCGGGGGTGTGCATCGACCGATTCGATCCACCCCTTGTCGGGCTCAAGTCCAAAATCAGTCGTACTCTGCTTCGCTTCGAGGAGCGCTCATGCGATCTGCAATTCACAACACCCAGTCAATCGCCTTGCCCGCGCGGCACCGTGCCGCGCGATTCCAGGCTGGCTCAAACAGTTCTTTCATAGCAAGGACCAAGCCAATGACGGCCCGAACAATCTTCGCGATGTTGTTGACAGCTCTCTGCGCGACCGCGGCCAACGCCGGAGTATTTTCAGCCGCCGCGGCGCAAATGGGCGCGATCGACAATCCAGGCACGATCCCCATCGGGGTTCCGGCGCTCACCGTGACCAATGCCCCAGCGACGTTTCTTAGCATTAGTCCGACGATAGACTACACGTACACTACGGATGGCTCGACCAATCCAACGGCCGGGTTCTATCCGGACTACCATTTCCTTGGCTCCGCGGGAACCACGCCGTCGACCGGCCCGATCTGGACATTCTCTGCGCTGGCGAACGACTATTACCTGTACCCGACCACCGATCATACGCCCTTGCCGGTCGAGGCGCTGCGAGTCGTCGCTGTGGGGCTCGAACGACGGCGGCTCGACGTGGACTCTCGGCACGGTCGTCGAGGTCTATGAACAGGGATGGGATTCGGCCGGCCTCCCCGACGACGGCGCCACGCGCTGGACGTTCAGCTCGCCTGTCGACATGATCTCAGCCGAGGTGGGACTCACCCAGGGCGTGGTTGGATCGCCACCGTATACGTACGGCGATGGCGACTTCGAGACCGATGCCGTGATGCAGGCCCCCGTGCCCGAGCCCAGCACCATTGCCTTGGCTGCCGTTGGCATCGGCGCGCTGGGTTGGCTGGGATTCAAGCGTCGCCGGGCAACTCAGCGCCGGAGAAGCAGCCCACGGATCGCGCGGTAAGGGGGCGGGCAGTCGCGCCGCAATGCCGGGCGTCGGCAGGTCGAACGCGAGATTTGGCCGGGACTGCAAGCAAATGCGCGGCACTGGACTCGAACCAGCCCGCCGCGTCGATGGCACGGGCAAGAAGGCGTGGGAAAGGATGGCCCGCGACCAGTGGACCCTCGATGATTTTTTGCTGTCGCGATATTTTGCCAATCTGCAGTCGCAGTTCATCTGCCGATTCGCGCTGGAAAAGTTCGATTTCGTCGGCCTGACCGAACGACTTGCGGACAGCGTGAGCGTTCTCGGACAACGCTATTCTCTGTTTCGCGATCTGCCCGTCCTGCAATCGAATACGATGCCGCAGGATCACAGGCCGCCGGCGAACTGGATCCGGCCGTGTTGTCGCGTTTCCGTCAAATGAACCGGCGCGACTACCAAATCTACAACCAGGCCCGGTCGTGGCTCACGGCGGCCACCGCCGATCGCGCGGCAACGGAGACAGCCCGCGATCAAGGCGAGCCGTCTCGCCGCCAGCGGGGATTGGGAATGTGCCGTGGCAGCTCGCTGGGCCTGGCATGTGATTGGCCCGCAGCGCTCGCCCCGCGAGCCGCCATCAAGACCGCAAGATAACGGCGCGCTCCCGTCGTTTTCGCGCCGCCCTGGTCACGGCCCGGCCATACGACAGCGCACCTTGAATCGCACGGGGTAGTATTTGAAAGGGACGCCGAGCGTCGGCCGGGGGCGGCGAGGACTTGAGCCGATTTGGCCCGGATTTTGCACTGAGTCGCCGCAGCTTGTGCGGCGTGCGGAGTCTGCGGATTCTGGGCCGTCGCCCCCCGGCGCGGGCCGGAGGAGTTGCGGGATTTCCTGCGGGCGCAAGATCGTTGAAATCAGCACCTTGCGCAGGTTTGACTTTTCTTATCTGACAGCTAAACTCACATATGCTCTGCAATAAATTCCCCGGATTTTGCTGAAAGTGAGTCCACGGCGCAAAGGCGTCCGTTGGGCTTTTTTTTTCGATCGAGTTTTGGTGATCCAAACCGCTCGGGCCCCGGCCGGGCGAATTCAGACACACTTGTTCCTTCGAGGTTCTCATGTTTCGCATCGGCGTCGCTTTGGCTGTGAGTTTTTGGGCGGCCACAGCCTCGGCCCAGCAGTGGGCTGAAAAGATGTTCGCCACGCAAAGCCACGACTTCGGCTCCGTTCCGCGAGCCGCCAAGGTCGAGTTCCCCTTCGTGTTCACCAACCTGTATGCCGAAGACGTGCACATCGTTGGCGTGAGCGCCAGTTGCGGATGCACCCGGCCGCGGATCGTCAACGACACGGTCAAAGCCAACGGGCAAGGCGAAATCGTCGCCGAGTTCAACACCCGCGCCTTCACCGGCCAGCACGGCGCGCGGGTCACCGTGACGATCGACCGCCCGCAGTATGCCGCAGGTCGTGCTCAACGTGCGCGGCTATATTCGCACCGACGTGGTGCTCGATCCCAGCGAAGTCAACTTGGGCTCGGTCAATCAAGGCGCCGGCGGCAGCAAGACGATTCGCATCGATCATGTTGGCCGCGACGACTGGCGCATCACGGGCGTTTCGTCGAACCTGCCCTACGTCGATGCCGACGTGAAGGAAGTATCCCGCGGCCGCGGCCGCGTGTCGTATCAGCTGGCCGTGCACCTGAAAGAGGCGGCGCCGGCCGGCTTCCTCAAGGATCAATTGGAAGTCACGACCAACGACTCGCGCAGCACGCAGTTTCCCGTGATCGTCGAGGGCCTGGTCGTGGCGCCGCTGACCGTCAGCCCCACGGCCCTGATGCTGGGCACGGTGCAGCCGGGCCAAACCGTGACCAAGCGGGTGGTCGTCAAGGGCTCGAAGCCGTTCCGCATCACCGACGTGAAGTGCGACAACGCCGACTTCACGTTCGGCACGTCGGACGAGGCCAAAGTCCTGCACCTGGTGCCGATCACGTTTCACGCCGGTGACAAGGAGTCGGGCAAGGTCGCCGAAACGATCCGATTCGTCACCGATCTGGACGACGGCGCCAGCATCGAGCTGAAAGCCCTCGGCCGCATCGGTGCCCCGCTGGCCGGTAGATAGTCCGCCGCGGTTTCCAACGCGGCAACGCATCCCAGAATCGGGCCTTCTCCACCGCGAGAGGGCTCGATTTTTTTGCGCTCGGACGCCTCGTCCGCAGGCGGGCGACCACCTCCAAACGTTGACCGGCTGGGCGGGGGGTACTATATTCGACTTTCGGCACGGAATCATTTGTCCACGAAGACTTTGCGCGCTGGCTCACGGGCCGGCGCGTCCCCACCGGTCGATTCGTCGCTATGCCGCTCATGCATTCCCTTCGTGGCTGCGCCCTGTTCGCGGCGGTCTTGTGGCCGCTGGCTGCTTGGGCGGCAGCCGGTGACGAGCCCTCTGACGCGCCGCCGGCAGCGGCTTCCGCCGCGGTCACGAGCGCTGCGGCCGATCCGAGCGACCCGGCCGACGTGGAGTTCTTCGAAAAGAAGGTGCGGCCGCTGCTGGCCGCCCGCTGCCACCAGTGCCACGGCCAAGCCAAACAGAAGGGCAACTTGCGGCTCGACTCGCGGGCCGCAGTGCTCAAGGGGGGCGACACGGCGCCGGCCGTCGTGCCTGGCAAGCCGGACGAGAGCTTGCTGGTCGACGCGATTCGCTACGGCGAGACCTATCAGATGCCCCCCAAGTCGCAGTTGCCGGCCGACGAGATCGCCACGCTCGTCGAATGGGTCCGCCGCGGCGCGCCGTGGGGACACCAAGCGGCCGCCGCGGGCGAGAGTGCCAGGCCGGCCGCCGCCTTCGACCTGCAGGCGCGGGCTGGGCATTGGAGTTTTCAACCACTGGCCGCAGCCGAGCCGCCGGTGCCGGCCCAGGGTGATTGGGCCGCCACGCCGATCGACGATTTCATCCTGTCCGGCCTCGAAGCCGCGCGACTGGCGCCGGCCGCGCCGGCCGACAAGCTGGCGCTGCTGCGGCGGGTGACGTACGACGTCACGGGGCTGCCGCCGACGCGGGCCGAGATCGAGGCCTTTGCCGCCGACGAATCGCCCATCGCTTACGAGCGGGTCGTCGACCGGTTGCTGGCTTCGCCTCGCTACGGCGAGCGCTGGGCTCGTCACTGGCTCGACCTGGTCCGCTACGCGGAAACCTACGGCCATGAGTTCGACTTCGATATCCCCAACGCCTACTGCTACCGCGATTACGTGATTCGAGCCTTCAACGCCGACGTGCCATACGACCAGTTCGTCGTCGAGCACCTGGCCGGCGACTTGCTCGACGAGCCGCGGCGGAATCCGAGCGAAGGCTTCAACGAGTCGATCATCGCCACGGGCTTTTTCTTCCTGGGCGAGGCCAAGCATTCGCCGGTCGACGTGCGGCAAGACGAAGCGGACCGCATCGACAACCAGATCGACGTGCTGGCCAAGACGTTTCTGGCCCTGACCGTCAGTTGCGCCCGCTGCCACGACCACAAGTTCGACGCCATCTCGACCAAGGACTACTACGCCCTGGCCGGCTACCTGCAAAGCTCGCGCTACCAGCAGGCCTTCATCGATTCCGACGAGGCGACCGCCCCGCTGGTCACCGAGTTGAAGCAGGTAAGCGAAGAGCGGCAGCGGCTCGTTGCCGATTTTGCCCGCTGGAGCTTGACCCAGGAGCTGACGCGGCTGGCCGACAAGATGCTCCAGGGCGGAGGCGCGTCGGCCGGTCCCTGGGCGGAATACCTGCGCGACAAGGCGCTGGCGCAGCCGGACGACGTGTTTCACGCCTGGGCCCTGCTCGATGCGCCGCCCCGTAGCGCCGATGCCGGCGCGGGAACATCATTCGCCGAGCGCCGCGCAGGCTGGCCGCCGAGCTCCAGGCGGCTTCGTCGCATCCCGCGACGCGCGATTACACGGTGTTCGCCGACTTCTCCAGCGGCCGCTACGGCGACTGGCAGACGACCGGCACGGCGTTTGGCGAGACGCCGCTGAGGCCGCTCGACTGGACGTTCGGCACGGCGCCCGGTCCGTTGAAGGCCGAAGTCGCGCTCGCGGCCACGGCCCGCAGCGGGCGGTTGTCGCCCCGCCTGCGCGGCACGCTCCGCTCGCCGACGTTCGAAATCACCGAGCCGGCGATCTTCTATCGCGTCGGTGGCCGCGGCGTTCGCGTGCGGCTGATTCTCGATGGGTTGCAACTGATCCAGAACCCGATCTACGGCGGCTTGAACTTCGCGCCAGCCGGCACGCGGCCGCGCTGGCATCGCCAGGACGTCAGCAAGTGGCTCGGCCATCGGGCGTACATCGAGGTGCTGGACGACGGCGATGGCTTCGCCGCGCTCGAGCAGGTCGCATTCGGCAAAGGCGACGCACCGCGGACGGTGCCCAACGCGCTGGTCGCCGAGATGCTCGACGACGCGGCGATCGACTCGCCCGCGGCGTTGGCCGACCGCTACCAGCAGCTGGTGCAGCAGGTGTTCACGGAGTGGCTGGCCGAGCCGCGCGGCCTGCGACAGCACGCGGCCGATCGGGCGGCAATCGTCAATTGGGTGTTTGAACATTGCGCATCGGCCGAGGCGCATCAAGCCGCGGTTCGACGAGCTCGCGGCACAACTGGCCGCGCTCGACCGGCGGCAGCAGGAAATCGAAAACCGGCTGCCCGCGCCGCACAGGTCATGGCCCTGGCCGACGGCACGGCCGAAAACGAGCACGTCTTCATCCGTGGCAGCCACAAGAACCTGGGCGACGAAGTGCCGCGCCGATTCCTGGAAGTCTTTGGCGGCCAGCAGCACGCGCCGCCGAAGGCTGGCAGCGGGCGGCTCGAGCTTGCGCATGAATTGGTGACGGCTGGCCGGCCGCTGTTGGCCCGGGTGATTGTCAACCGGCTGTGGAAGCATCATTTCGGCGAAGGGTTGGTGGCCACGTGCGACAATTTCGGCGCCATGGGCCAGCCGCCGACGAACCCTGCCCTGCTCGACTACCTGGCCGGAGAACTAGTGCGCGGCGGCTGGTCACTCAAAGCGATGCACCGGCAGATGCTCTTGTCGACAACCTATCAAATGGCGAGCCAACCGATGGAAGCGGCCGATCGGCTCGATCCGCAGAACAAGCTATGGCACCGCATGACGATCCGCCGGCTCGAAGCCGAAGCGATCCGCGACGCGATGCTGGCGGTGGCCGGCTCGGCCAACGAGACGATGTACGGGCCCAGCGTGATGCCCTACCTGACCGAGTTCATGACCGGGCGCGGCCGGCCCGAAGAATCGGGTCCGCTCGACGGCGACGGGCGGCGCAGCATTTACCTGTCGGTGCGGCGGAACTTCTTGCCGCCGATGTTCCTGGCCTTCGACTACCCGACGCCGTTCACGACGATCGGCCGCCGCAGCGTGTCGAACGTGCCGGCCCAGGCGCTGGCCATGTTGAACAACCCATTCGTCGTCGAGCAGGCAGGCCGCTGGGCGGCGCGGGTATTGGCCGATGGCGGCCGTCCGACACTCCAGCGGGTTCGCGACATGTATTGGACGGCATTGGGCCGAGCGCCGAGCGAAGAGGAAGAGCAGGCGGCGATGGCGTTTTTCGCGGCCGGCAACTCGAAGAATGCGAATGATCCGGCAGCCTGGGCCGACTTTGCCCACGTGATGTTCAATCTGAAGGAGTTTATCTTCGTACCGTAATGGAGCCCCGGGACCGGTACGAATTACCGTTCACCGCGCCACCCATTACGCGGCCTCGCAAGTCCCCAACAAGTTCTCGAACTCGCCATGCACTGTGGACGTTTCATGCCGGCCCCCTTGTCGCGACGCGAGCTGCTGGTGCGCGCGGCCAACGGCTTTGGCGCGCTGGCGCTGGCGGCCCTGGCAGGCGAAACGGCCGGCGCGGCAACCGGCAACGCCGCGCTGGAGCGACTCAACCCGCTGGCTCCCCGGCTGCCCCACTACCGGGCCAAGGCCAAGAACGTGATCTGCCTGTTCATGGATGGAGGGCCGTCGCAAGTCGACACCTTCGACCCCAAGCCGCGGCTGACCCGCGAGCACGGCGAGCCGATCAAAACCAAGGTCCAGCCGACGCAGTTCGACAACGTCGGCAAGGTGCTCGGCTCGCCGTGGAAGTTCCATCCGTACGGCCAGAGCGGCATTCCCGTCAGCGACCTGTTTCCGCACCTGGCCACCTGCGTCGACGACCTGGCGATCATCCGCTCGATGGTGGCCAACTTCTCGGAACACACCAACGCCAACTACTTCTTCCACTCCGGCCACGGACAGCAGGGACGCCCCAGCATGGGCGCCTGGGTCACCTATGGCCTGGGAAGCGAGTGCCAGAACCTGCCGGGCTTCGTCGTGCTCAACAGCGGCATGATCCCGCCCGGCGGCTGGGACTGCTTCAACAGCGGCTTCCTGCCGGCCACCTACCAGGGCTCGTCATTCCAGCGCGGCGAACACCCCGTGGCCGACATTGCGCGGGCCGATCGCTCGGCGCGGCGCAAGAAAAGAAGCTGGCCCTGATGCGCTCGCTCGACCGCGCGGCCTTGGAGCATTCGGGCAGCGACGAGCGGCTGGAGTCGGCGATTGCCAACTACGAACTGGCGTTTCGCATGCAGGCCGCCGTGCCCGAATTGGTCGACCTGGCCGATGAAACGCCCGCGACGCTGGCGCTGTACGGCCTCGACGACCCCAAGACGGAAGTGTTTGGCCGCGAGTGCCTGCTGGCCCGGCGGATGGTCGAGCGCGGCGTCCGGTTCGTCGAGCTGTTGTGCCAGAATCTCGGCGACGACCGCTGGGACCAGCACAGCAAGCTCAAGGAAGGCCACGACGACAACGCCCGGGCCACCGACAAACCGATCGCCGGGCTGCTCAAGGATCTCAAGGCTCGCGGACTGCTCGACTAGACGCTCGTCCTCTGGGGCGGCGAGTTCGGCCGCACACCGATGGCCCAGGGCACCGACGGCCGCGACCACAACCCCTTCGGCTTCACCGTCTGGCTGGCCGGCGGCGGCGTCAAGGGCGGCACCATCTACGGCGCCACCGACGATTACGGCTACTACGCGGTCGAAAACAAGGTCGAGATCTACGACCTGCACGCCACGATGCTCCACCTGCTGGGCCTCGACCACAAGCGGCTGACGTTCCGCTTCGGCGGCCGCGACATGCGACTGACCGACGTGCACGGCGAAGTGATTCGCGATATCCTGGCCTGAGCGCGACCGCCAGGAGACCTTATCCATTCAACCGTTGGCTATCTCTGGACTCGACTGATGCTCAACACTTCGCCACTGCGTACGGCCACCCTCGTCTTGATGATGTTCCTGCTGGCGATCGCGGTTGCATCGCCCGCCGCCGCGGCCGACGCGGCAAAGCCCTTGCGGGTGTGCCTCGTTTCCGGCTCGCTCGAATATCACTCGAACGAGTCGCTCGAGGCGTTTCAGAAATGGTTCGAAGCCCATTACAACGTCGCCTGCTCGCGGGCCTTCATCGTGGGCGAGGACGAAGAACACCTGCCGGGCCTGGAAAATCTTGACGACGTGCGACGTGATGCTGCTGTTCACGCGCCGGCTCAAGCTTTCCGGCGAACAGCTTGAGAAAATCAAGAACTACTGTTTGTCCGGCAAGCCCATCGTCGGCGTGCGCACGGCCAGCCACGCCATCCAAACGTGGCTCGATCTGGACAAGCTCGTGTTGGGCGGCAACTACCATGGCCACTACGAAGTGGGGCCGGAAACCAAAATCGCGATCGTCGACCGGGCCAAGGATCACCCCGTGCTGGCGGGCGTGCGGCCGTATCGCTCGGCGGGCAGCCTGTACAAGAACGAGGGGTTGTCCAGCGACGACGAGATCCTGATGACCGGCGCGATTCCCGGCCATACCGAGCCGATCGCCTGGACACGCATGTACAAGGGGCGCGGATCTTCTACACGTCGCTGGGCCATCCGCAGGATTTCACCGAAGACAGTTTTCGCCGCCTGCTGGCCAACGCCCTGTTCTGGACCGCCGGCCGAACGCCGCAAACCAAATGACGAACTGAACGAGGAGCCGCGACGATGAAATCGAACGTTGCAGGTTGTGCACGCGGACCGCGGTTGCCCGTCGGCGTGCTGGCCGCACTGGCAATCTGGCTCGTTTTCGCGACGGCCACTCAAGCTGGCGAAGACGTCGACGACAAGGCCCTGCTGGCCGACGTGAAAGCCGACGCGCCGAAGGTCGAGGTCGAACTGCTCAAAGACATCGTCTACGGCAGCGGCGGCGGCGAAAAGTTGAAGCTCGACCTGGCCTCGCCCAAGGGTCTTACCGCGCCGGCGCCGGCCATCGTCTGGATTCACGGTGGCGGCTGGCAGCATGGCTCGAAGAATGAATTCGAAAACCTGATTCGGCAGTCGGCGCTGGCCGGCTACGTGGCCGTCAGCATCGACTATCGCCTGGTGCCCAAGCACGTGTTCCCCGCCCAGATCGAGGACTGCAAATGTGCGGTCCGCTGGCTGCGGGCACATGCCGACAAGCTGCACGTCGATCCCCAGCGGATCGGCGCCGTCGGCTCGTCGGCCGGCGCCCACCTGGTGATGCTGTTGGGCACGACGACCACGGAGGACGGACTGGAAGGCACCGGCGGCTGGGCCGATGCGTCGAGCGGCGTGCGGGCGGTCGTCTCGTTTGCCGGGCCAACCGACCTGCGGATCGAGTTCCCGCCGCTTTCGCGGAAGCTGGTCGAGACCTTCTTGGGTGGCACGGCCAGCGACAAGCCCGAGGTGGCCCGCGCGCCTCGCCGATCGCCCACGTCAGCTCCGACGATGCGCCGATGCTGTTGGTTCAGGGCACGAACGATCCGTTGGTGCCCTACGAGCAGGCCTACCAAATGGCCCAGGCGTTGACCGGCGCCAAGGTCGGCGGCCGCGTCGAGTTGTTGCTGGGCCAAGGCCACGGCTGGCCCAAGGAGCACGCCCGCGTGATCCAGGCCACGTACGAGTTCCTCGAGCAGCATTTGAAGCCGTAATCGAACAGAACTGTAGCCGGCCGCTTTGAGGCCGGTAAATTCACTGACGCCGGCTACAAAGAGGCACTTCGTTCCTGGCCTCACAGAGGCTGGCTATACTGCAACATGTCCGCACGGCGCGCCGCGTCTGTCGACTTCGACTCGCTCAACGACCAGATCGTGGCCTGCCAGCGCTGCCCGCGGCTGCGCGCGTATTGCCAGCAAGTCGCCCGTGAAAAGCGCGCGGCCTATCGCGATTGGGATTACTGGGGCCGGCCCGTGCCGAACTTCGGCGACCCACGGGCCCGGCTGCTGGTCGTCGGGCTGGCGCCGCTGCGCATGGGGCCAATCGCACGGGCCGCATGTTCACCGGCGATCGCAGCGGCGAGTGGCTCTATCGCGCGCTCCACCGCGCCGGTTTCGCCAACCAGGCGCAATCCACGTCGCTCGACGACGGGCTCGCGCTTGACGACTGCGCGATCACGGCGGTAGCTCATTGCGCGCCGCCGGCAAACAAGCCGACGCGCGACGAGATGCAAAACTGCCACGAGTGGCTGGCCCGCACGCTCGACGTCGTGCCGGTTTCGGCGATCGTGGCATTGGGCCAGATCGCGTTTCGTGCGAGCATATTGGAAGCGCGGCGGCGCGGCTGGCACGAGGGCCGGATGCCCAAGTTCGGCCACGGTGCGAAAGTGCCGCTGGCCGACGGGCGATGGCTGATGGCCAGCTATCATCCCAGCCAACAGAACACGTTCACCGGCGTGCTGACCGAAGCGATGTTCGACGCGGTGTTTCGCGCCGCGCGAAAGCTGCTGAAGTGAGTGCGCGGAGGAAATGCCTGCGGATTGACGTGCCAGCAGGGCGGTGCTTGCGGCAGGCCTCTTTTTGGCGCGTCGAGAGTCTCGCATTTTGCTGTTGCAAACCGGCGTGGCCGCCGCGTGCCTGCCCTTGACCCTTTTAGCGGGCTTCCACTATGGTCTGCCGCTCGGGTTTGCAGCCCGCGACGAGTTCTTCGCTCTTTTCGAGCCCTCCAAGCGCGGTGAGCCCGCCAAGGAACCCCCTTGCCATGAAGTGGTCCCACCTTTCGCTCGCGGTGATCGCCGCGCTGGCCTCGACCGGCTGTTGGCGTCCTTATTACGGTCACACCTACGCGCAGCCGGCCTATCCCCAAGCGCCTCCATACCAGGCCGCGCCGGTGGTTCAGCAAGCACCCGTCATGCAGCCGGCGCCCATCGTGCAGCAAGCGCCCGTCTATCAGCAGCCGGTGTACCAGCAGCCCGTCTATCAACAGTCTCCCGTCGTGCAAGCCGGCGCCTGCGTGCCCTGCCCGCAGACCTGCACACCTTGCTACTCGCGCTCTGTCAGCGCCAACAATTCAGGTGCCACTGCTGGCTTGTCCAGCAGTGCGTTGGCTTTACGGCAAGTCTGAACCGAGAATCTCGGTTTGACCGAGCACTAGCGAAAACGACTCCTGGCACCATTCCTCAGAGATACGGCGTCAACAGTCGGGCGACGCCGTCGCGCAGCCGGATGGGGAGGCTGCGGCCGTCGACGTCGGCTAACGTCACGCGACGGGCGGCCTGGCGCTTGGTACCCATCCACGCATAAAGCGCCTCGGCCAATTCACAGTCGTAGCACTCGACGTCGAACTCGAAATTGAGCCGCAAACTGCGCGGGTCCCAGTTGCCCGAGCCGAACAGCGTCCAGGCCCGGTCCACCAGCATTAGCTTCGAATGGTCGAACGGCGGCGGCGACATCCACACCCGACAGCCGCGCTGCAGCACCTGCCACAGCAGCGCCGTCGAGGCCCACTTGACCAGCGCCAGGTTGTTCGCCTCGGGCAGGATGATGTCGACTTCCACCCCGCGCAGGGCCGCCACGTTCAAGGCCGCGATCAGCGGGCCCTCGGGCAGGAAGTAGGGAGTCACGATGCACACCGATCGCTGCGCGCTGGCCAGCGCCCCCTCGAGCGTCAGCCGCCGCTTGTCCAGGTCGCCGTCGGGCCCGGCCGAAATGCCGCGGGCCAGCGCGTCGCCGGCTGGCTCGAGGCGCGGAAACCACTTTTCGCCCGACAGCAGCTCGTCGCAGCAGAAGGCCCAATCTTCGGCGAACACCTCCTGCAGTTGCGCCACCACGGGGCCTTCGAGGCGGAAATGGTGATCGACGATCGGGTGCGCCGGCTTGAGGCTCAAGTCGTGCCCTTCGCGGATGTTCAGTCCGCCGGTGAAACCCAAACGGCCGTCGACGACGAGAATCTTGCGGTGGCTGCGGAGGTTCGAGTACGCGAATCGCCAGGGCACCATCGTCGGCAGGAACCGCTCGACGCGCACCCCCATTTCGACCAGCCGTCCGACGATCGAGGGAAACGTGTAGCGCGACCCGACGGCGTCGATGATGACGCGAACTTCGACGCCGCGCCGCACGGCCCGCGCCAGGGCCTCGGCGAACATCAGCCCGGCCCGATCGTTGTCAAAAATGTACGTAGCCAGCGCGACCGATTGCTTGGCTTCGTCGATGGCGGCCAGCATTTGCGGGTAGGCCTGGTCGCCGTTTTCCAGTTGCGTGACGCGATTGCCGCGGACCAGCGGCCGGTGCGTGATGGCGCTGATCAGGCGTTCGAGGCACATCAGGTGCTCGGCGCTCGGCCGCAGCACGCGTTTCAAGTCGTCGGGCGTGACGGTCGCCCGCTGGTCGGGGGCGGCCGGCTGCGGGGTGCCGATGCGGAGATTCATCGCTTTGCGTTGCAGGCGATTGATGCCCAGCCAGGCATACAGCAGCGCGCCGCCCACCGGCACCATGATGATCATGCCGATCCAGCCGATCGCCGCGCGGGTATCCTTCTTGTGCAGCACCGCGTGGCCGGCGGCGATGGCGGCCGAGAAGAAGTAGGCGGCGCCGAACAGGTGCGGCCAGATTTGCCAGAACAGTCGCGACAGCGCTTCGAACGATTGCATGGCCGCGACAAACCCCTCCAAGATTCCGGCGCTTCCGGGGCGGCACCCCGCAGAGCGAAGCGAGCTTTCGTCGCGCCCGGGGCGACGCTACTTCGGCAGGTCGTAGTCGTACATGCGGTACGTCTTGTCGAGCTTGGCGCCCCCTTTTTCGAGGCTGCCGCGCGAGAGCGTATTCGACTCGAGCACCCAGGAGAACTCCGCTTCCTGCATGCCCCAACTGAGCATCGGCTCGATCAGACCGCCCAACAGCACCACGCCCAGGCCCCAGCGCTGATACTCGGGCACGACGTTGATGCTCAACACGCGCATCTTCTTGATTGCGCGCTTGTTGCGGATGAGGTGCAGGAAGCCGAAGGGGAACAGGCGGCCGCCGATGTCCTTGATGCGGGGATTGTAGTCGAGCAGGCCCAGGCAGGCCCCGATCGGCTGCCCGTCGACTTCGGCCACGATGGCCAGCTCGGGGGCGATCAGATGTTTCAAGCCGGCGCCGAGCACCTTGATTTCGCCGGCCGACAGCGGCACGAAGCCCCAGGTGCCGATCAGCGATTCGTTGTAGACGCGAAGGAACATCTCGACTTCGCGGCGAAAGTGCTTGCGGTCCATCACCCGCACGGTGACGTTGAACCGCTCCTTGGCTTCGTTGGCGATGAACCACAGCTTCTTGTCGAGCTTCGAGATCATGTCGACGTGGCCCCAAAAGGCGAACATATCTTCGACCTTCCGGAAGCCATACGCCTCGACCAGCTTGCCGTAGTACGGCTTGTTGTAGGTCATCATGAAGGTCGGCGGCGAATGAAAGCCCTCGACCAGCAGGCCGATCTCGTAGTTGAGCGAGGGATTGGCCGGCCCGCGCACCGCATCCATGTCCCGCGCCCGCAACCAGCCGCAGGCGGCGTCGAACAGGGCCCGCGAAACCTGCTCGTCGTCGATCGACTCGAAGAAGCCGAAGAAGCCCCGCTTTTCGCCCATCCGGCGATTGTGGGCATGGTTGACGATGGCCGCCACGCGGCCGCAGGGTCGGCCGTCGCGCGTGGCCAGAAACGTACAGATCTCGGCGTCGTCGTAAAACGGGTGGTGCTTGAACCCGACCAGCCCGCGATGATCCATCAACAGCGGCGGAATCCAGTTCGGATCGCCGGCGTAAAGCTGCCAGGGGAGCTGGAGAAACTGCTTCTGCTCGGCGCGCGAACGCACCGGCGCGACGATCAGGCCGCTGGACGAACCGACATCGCGCTTCACGTGCAATCTCCCGGTCGGCGCAACTTTGTGGAATTGGGTAACTTTATCGGGGTTTGCCGGCGAGCGTCAAGTTCGCTTCCGTCCGGCGCCGATCCATTGCGGATGGGGGCCGCTAGCGGGAGCGGGTCCGGCTGGGCCGTCATGCGCGCCGTCAGGAATTGCCGGGCAAACTGGCCTGCCGTCTATCGCGTGCTAGAATCAAAAAAGATAGATCGCTTGGCGGTCGCGCGGCGCCGGAAGCGCCCGCGACATGGTACGACCACCACCGGCGCCCGGCGAAAAGGACAGACGGCGACGTTTCCCGGACGCACGGCTCTCGGCCGGGAGTGCAGGAGAGGATTGGACCCGATGGCATTGGATGCAGCCGAGCTCGGTTTCGAGCGCACCTTGGATGCGTTGCGTTCCCTGTTGGCCGACCGCTTTGGTATGACCGCCGCCGACGGCGATATGCCGGCCGATAACCCGTTGTTCGCCATTGGCGTCGGATTGACCTCGCTCGAGGGGATCGAGTTTCTCTGCGAAGTCGAGCGGGAATTCGGCGTGCACATCAACGATCTCGAGTGGTGGGTCTATGAAACCCCCACCCTGGCCGCGGTGACTCAATACCTGATCGACCTCTCCAAAGATCAGCACGCCACGTCATAAGCCGCCCGGCCAGGCGCCGCGCCATGACTCGCAGCGATCGCCAGGCACCCGCGGCCCCTCCGGCCGCCGGCCCCCGTTTGGCGGCTCCTTTCCCGAGCGGGATTAACTGGGACCGCTTGTCGCGAAAAGAAGACGGGCGTCGCGTTTTTTCGACATCGGTCGGGCCCAGCGCCGCCGTCCTGCGGCGCGGTTCGTTAGTTCTCCGTGAGGGGGCCGGCCGGCCAATCGTTACAACCCCTTCGCTCACGAGCGCTACTTCCAGCGGGCATTCGATTTGCGATGCGAGCTTCGAGACCACTGTGGGGGGTTTGGGGCGACTCCGATTTCGACACGCCTCGCAAGACCGGCCCGCGGCGATCTGATAAGCTAAAAGCTTGGACTAATCCAATCACGTCGTGGGCGGCGGGCGACGGCCGTTCTGGCTTTCGCCGAAGACTTTCGCCCGACCTCTCTTACGGCGGAAACACGGTACGGAAAAAAGGGGACCGCGTGTCACCCACGGGAACGGAGTGTCGCGCCGAGCGGGCGCCCGGTCTCCAACCGCTTTCCACCCTCGAAACGGATGCCAGCCGACGATGCCAATCTTGCCGCGCGAGCCCGACCTGTTTCCAGACGAGCTGTTCGATCGTCTGGCGGCCGCCGGCGCGCCGCCCGGAACCTGGTGGGCCATGTACACGTTGGCCCGCCGCGAGAAGGAGTTGATGCGGCGTTTGCGCGGCCTGGGCATCGCCCACTACGGCCCGACGATCACGCGGCGCACGCGCTCGCCCGGCGGACGGCTGCGCAGCAGCCACGTGCCGCTGTTTGCCGGCTACGTGTTCGTGGCCGGCGGCGACGAGGCGCGGCAAGCGGCGTTGTCGACCAACTGCGTGTCGAAGTGGCTGACGGTCGGAGATCCGGCCGGCCTGGTGCGCGACCTGCGGCAAATTCAGCGGCTGATCGAGCTCGACGCGCCGCTGTCGGTCGAAGCCCGCATCGAGCCGGGCCAGCGGGTGCGGGTGCGGCGCGGCCCGATGGCTGGGCTCGAAGGCATGGTCGTCAAGCGGCGGGGCAAAGCGTGGCTGGTCGTAGCGGTGGAATTCCTGCAGCGGGGCGCCTCGGTGCTGCTGGAGGATTTCCAGGTCGAACCGGCCTGAACCTCGATAGCAGGGGTCAAACGCGGTCCGCTGCCGGCTGCTATCACGGGCCCCCCGGTTGACGACGTTTCATTGAACACCCGCGGCATGAAGATTATGCTGCGAGACGGGAACAGACTGGCAGGCGGCCCCCTCGAATTCGCGCTCGCGGCTTGATGACGCACTTGAATTGGACAGCTAGGCCGACTTCATGAGCAAGAGCCTGTTCCCCCAGCGGCCGACGCGACGCGCCTTGGCCGTGCTGGTCCTGCACGCGGTCGTCTTCGTGGCGATCTATTGGCTGGCCTTCGGCATCCGCACCGACTTCGCCATTTCGGAACCCGATTGGGTCCTGCTGTGGCTGTCGATGCCCGGCGTCGTGCTGCTGAAGCTGATGATCTTCTACTACCACGGCCACTGCCACCGGTCGTGGTACAGCGTTTCGTTCTCCGATCTCGTCGCGCTGTTCCACTCGGCCACCCTGGCGCTGGTGGTCATCCTGGCCTTCGACGCCCTGTTCGTCAAAAGCACGATCCACTTGTCCAAGGGGGTGCTGCTGCTCGATTGGGGCACGACCATCCTCGTGCTGGGCGGCCTGCGGGCCATCGGCCGCATGTCGCGGGAAGAATTGAGCCCGCGGCTGTGGCGCAGCGGCTATCGCAAGGCGCTGATCGTGGGGGCCAACCAGTCGGGCGAGACGCTAGCCCGTCACCTGCTCTCCGATCGCCGCTTGAAGTACCAGCCGGTGGGCTACCTGGACGAAGACCCCGCACGGATCGGCTCGACCGTGGGCGGCATCCCCGTGTGGGGCGATCCGTCGCAAGCCCTGGCAATCGCGTCCCGCTTGGGCGTCGAAGACATCCTGGTGATCAGCGGCGTGTTGGCCGGGCCGCAATTGCGGCGACTCATGGAGGGCTGCGCCAGCGAAAGCGTCACGCTCAAGGTCATTCCGGCCTACGACGACCTGCTGGCCGGCGGCTATTCGCCGCAAATGCGCGACGTCGACATCAACGACTTGTTGCGCCGCGAACCCGTGCAGCTCAACAGCGACGCCATCAGCGGCCTGCTGGCGGGCCGTAACGTGTTGGTGACAGGCGCCGGCGGCAGCATCGGCTCGGAGATTTGCCGCCAGGTGCTCAAGTTCCGGCCCAAGACGCTGCTGCTGGTGGAGCAAGCCGAGAACAGCCTGTTCCTGGTGGAACAGGAATTTCGCGCCCTGCGGACCGAGGCCCACGTCGTGCCGTGCATCGCCGACATCACCGACAGCGCGCGGATGGCGCAAATCTTCAAGACCTACCGCCCGTCGATCGTGTTCCACGCCGCCGCGCACAAGCACGTGCCGATGATGGAGTACAACCCCGGCGAAGCGATCAAGAACAACGTGCTGGGCACCCGCCAGCTGGCCGAGCTGGCCGACGAGCCACGGCGTCCAAGAGTTCGTCATGATCTCGACCGACAAGGCCGTCAATCCGACGAGCATCATGGGCGTGTCGAAACAACTGGCCGAGCGCTTCGTGCACGCCTTTTCAGAAAAGGCGGGCACGAAGTTCGTCGTGGTGCGCTTTGGCAACGTGCTGGCCTCCAACGGCAGCGTGGTGCCGATCTTCCAGGACCAGATTCGCCGCGGCGGCCCGATCACCGTCACTCATCCCGAAATCGAGCGATTCTTCATGACCATCCCCGAAGCGTCGCAACTGGTGTTGCAGGCCGCGGCGATGGGCAAGGGGGGCGAAATCTTCGTCCTCGACATGGGCGAGCCCGTGCGCATCGTCGATCTGGCCCGCGACCTCGTGCGGCTGTCGGGCTTGCAGCCCGACGACATCGACATCGTCTTCACCGGCCTGCGTCCCGGCGAGAAACTCTACGAAGAGCTGTACTTCGAAGACGAGGAGATGCAGGCGACGCCGCATCCCAAGTTGTTCGTGGCCTATCACCGTCCCTATTCGCTGGCCGAAGTCCAGCAAGCGATCGCCGACGTGGCCTCGCTGATCCACGAGTCGCCCGACGCGCTACGACTGAAAATCAAGGAACTGGTCGCCGAGTACGCCGAGCCCAGCGCCGCGGATGACCGAGCCGCCAACGCGCCACCGGCCGACAATCAGCACGCTCCACCACGCCGCACGAACGAGCCCACCGCCACCTAGTCAATGCACTTCCCCTGTAGCCGGGGTCAGCGACCCTGGCAGCTCTGCCGCCACCACCGGCCTCAAAGAGGCCGGCTCCAATCCGTCAGCGCGATTCCCATCTCACACCCGGCGCGGGCCCACTGGCCGAACGCCCCTTTCGCTGTGAATTTTTCGATCGAACAACGTGAAGTCGGCGCAGGCCGGCCGGCGCTGGTCGTGGCTGAAGTTGCGCAAGCGCACGACGGCAGCCTGGGCACGGCCCACGCCTATATCGACGCCGCCGCCGGCGCCGGCGCCGACGCGGTGAAGTTCCAGACGCACATCGCCAGCGCCGAATCGACGCCGGGCGAGCCGTTCCGCGTCAAGTTCTCGCCCCAGGATGCCACCCGCTACGACTATTGGAAACGGATGGAGTTCAGCCGCGACGGATGGCGCGGACTGGCGGACCATGCTCGCCAGGCGGGCCTGATTTTCCTGTCCACGCCCTTTTCGTTCGAGGCCGTCGAATTGCTCGACGACTTGGGCATGCCGGCTTGGAAGGTCGGCTCCGGCGAAGTCACGAACCTGCCGATGCTCGAGCGGATGGCACGCACCCGCCGGCCCGTGATCGTCTCCAGCGGCATGGCCGACTTCGCCGAGCTCGACCGGGCCGTCGCGTGCGTGCGCGCATGCCGGGGCGCCGGTCGCGGTGCTGCAATGCACGACGGCCTACCCCTGCCCTCCGGAAAAAATCGGCTTGAACCTGATCGGCGAGCTGCGCAGGCGGTATGATTGTCCGGTGGGACTGTCGGATCATTCGGGCACGATTTACGCCTTCCCTGGCGGCGGTCGCCCTGGGCGCCAAGCTGCTCGAAGTGCACGTCGTGCTGTCGCGCGAATGTTTCGGGCCCGACGTCAAGGCGTCGGTCACCACGGCCGAGCTGGCCCAACTCGTCGAGGGGGTGCGGTTCATCGAACGGGCGCTGGCGCACCCGCTCGACAAAGAGCAGATGGCCGCCGAAATGGGCCCGCTCAAAGCGATGTTTGGCAAGAGCGTCGTGGCGGCCCGCGACCTGCCTGCGCGGCCACCGGCTCGAGCCATGCGACCTGGCGCTGAAGAAACCCGGCACCGGCATTCCGGCTGCCCGCGCCGGCGAGCTCGTCGGACGGCGATTGGCTTGCCCCGTGACGGCCGATACTTTGCTGGCGGAGGAACATCTTGACTGACAAGCAACCGAGAAAAGTTTGCGTCGTGCTGGTGGATCGGGCCAACTACGGCCGGATGAAGCCCGTCATGCAGGCCATCCACGACCGCGACGGCCTGCAGCTGCAGGTGCTGGCCACCGGCACGATGGTGCTGGAGCGCTTCGACCAGCCGGTCAACATCGTCCGCAACGACGGCTTTACGATCGACGGCGAGATTTATATCGAGCTGGAAGGCTCGACCCCCACGACCATGGCCAAGAGCATCGGCTTCGGGCTGGTCGAGTTCGCCAGCGAGTTCCATCGCTTGAAGCCCGACGTGGTGGTGCTGATTGGCGATCGTTACGAGGCGCTGGCGGCCGCGATCGCCGCGGCCTACATGAACATCACGCTGATCCACCTCCAGGGGGGCGAAGTGAGCGGCTCGATCGACGAAAGCGCCCGCCACGCGATCAGCAAGTTCGCCCATTTCCACTTCCCCTCCACCGCCCGGTCGGCCGAATACCTGGTGCGGATGGGCGAACGGCCCGACACGATCCTGGGCACCGGCTGCCCCAGCAGCGACATCGCGCGGTCGCTCGACCGCCAATTGGCCGGCGAAATCGTCAATAGCCGCGGGGCGGGCATTGATATCGACGTGGCCAAGCCGTACCTGCTGGTCGTGTTTCACCCGACGACCACCGAGTTTGGCGGTGAACAGCGGCAGATGCAGGTGCTGATGTCGGCGCTCGACTCGATCGGCATGCAAACGCTGCTGTTGTGGCCCAACATCGACGCCGGCTCGGACCACATCAGCAAAGTCATTCGCGTTTTCCGCACGCAAGAACGGCCCAAGCCCCCCTGGCTGCGGACGATGACCAATCTCACGCCCGAAAACTACTTGAAAGTGCTGGCCACGGCGGCGTGCGCCGTCGGCAATTCGAGCAGCTTCGTCCGCGACGCCGGCTATTTCGGTACCCCCGTGGTGCTGGTCGGCAATCGCCAGAACGGCCGCGAAACCGACGAGCACGTCGTCCGCGTCGGCATCGAAATGGATACGATTGTCTCCACGATCCATAAACAATTGGCACACGGCCGCTACCGCCCCAGCACGCTCTACGGCGATGGGCACGTCTCGGAGCGGATCGCCGCGGGTATCGCCAAGCTCACCCCCTACTTGCAGAAACAACTCGCATTCACGCTCACCGACTGAAGCTTTGCGCCCGCGAGTCTTGATCGCCGAACCCTTGGATTTCAGCCCCGAAGCCGTGCGCGTATTGGAAGACGCGGCCGACGTCATGCTCCGGCCGACCGACCGCTCGCAGTTCAGCGGCGGCCCTGGGCGAGTTCGATGCCATCTGGTTTCGCCTGGCGCATCGCATCGATCGGCCATTGTTGGCCGGCTCGCTTCGCTGCCGCGTGCTGGCCACGCCCGTGACCGGACTCGACCATATCGACTTGCCGGCCTGTGCCGAGCGGGGGATTCGCGTGGTCAGCTTGCGTGGCGAAACCGATTTTCTCCGCCAGGTGCGGGCCACCGCCGAGTTGACCGTGGGCCTGGTGCTGGCCCTGTTGCGACACATTCCCGCGGCCGCGGCCCACGTGCTCGAAGGCGGCTGGAACCGCGACGCGTTCCGCGGCCACGAGCTGTTCGGACGCACGGCCGGCATCGTGGGCATGGGACGCCTGGGCACGATCGTGGCCGGCTACTTCGCGCCTTGGGCATGAACGTCATCGGCTACGACCCGCGGCCCGACTTCCCGCGCGACGCGGCCCGGCAGATGGGCACGCTCGACGAGCTGCTCGAAGCGGCCGACGTCGTGAGCCTGCACGTGTCGTATAGCGAACAAACCCGGCACTTGATCGGCCGCCACGAGCTGGCCGTCATGAAGCCCTCCGCGGTGCTCGTCAACACGTCGCGCGGCGGCATCGTCGACGAAGCCGAACTGCTGGCCGCGCTGGAAGACGGCCGGCTGGCCGGCGCGGCGCTCGACGTGGTCGACGGAGAGCCGAACGTCGGCCGCGATCACCCGCTCGTGGCTTACGCCCGGCGTCACGACAACCTGCTGATCGTGCCGCACGTCGGCGGCAACACGGCCGAATCGTTCGCCAAGACCGAAGTGTTTCTGGCCGGCAAGGTCGTCGAGGCCTTGCGGAGCGGATGATGTTGATCGCCGTCAATTACCACTATGTCCGCCCGACGTTCGACGCCCCCTACCCGGGCATCCATGGCATCACGCCCGCGCAGTTGGAATCGCAGTTGAAGCTGCTGGCCGGAATCGGCACCTTCACGAGTGCCGCCGAGCTTCGCGCGGCCGTGCGCGGCGAGCGGCCGTTGGCCGAGCGCGCGTTCATCATCACGTTCGACGATGGCCTGCGCGAACAATACGAACATGCCCGGCCGGTGCTGCGGCGGCTCGGCATTCCGGCCATCTATTTCATCAACACCCGGCCGATCGAAACCGCCACGGTCTCGCCGGTGCACAAGATTCACTTGTTGCGGGCCCACGTCGCCCCGGCCGAATTCAACCAGCGGCTGGCCCGCGCCGCGGCCGAGCGCGGCATCGAGTTGTCCGACGACGAGGCTTGCCAGCGGGGCATCGAGCACTACAAGTACGACGAGCCCCAGGCGGCCCGCTTGAAATACCTGCTCAATTTCGTGCTCGCGCCGAGGATCGCGACCTGCTCGTTGACGTGTTGTTCGACGAAGTATTCGCCGGCCGCGAATCGGACATCAGCCGCGAGCTGTACATGAGCGGCCAGCAGATCGCCGAGCTGGGCCGCGAAGGCTCGATCGGCACCCACGCTCACGAGCACCAGCCGCTGGGCCAATTGGCCGACCACGAGGCCGAACGGCAGATCGCCGAGTCGGCGGCGCTGTTGGAATCGTGGACCGGCACGCGCCCGTTCGCGCTCAGCTATCCCTACGGCTCGCGCGAGGCGAGCACACCGGCCGTCGCCGCCGCGGCGGCGCGGCAGGGCATCGACTTCGCCTTCACGATGGAACGGGCCGGCAATCCCGGTCTCGGCAGGGCCTTGCACCTGGCGCGCATCGACAACAACGACGCGCCCGGCGGCAAAGCCGCCCGCTGGCCGCTCGAGACGCTGTTCGAGGCCATTACGCCCCGCGCCTGGTTTAGCAACTCGGACGAAGCGAGCGCGAAGCGTTGAAAACCTTGGGCATCATTCCCGCGCGGAAGGGCTCCAAGCGGCTGGCGCAAGAACGCTGCCCGCTGGGGGGCAAGCCGCTCGTGATCTGGACGATCGAGGCGGCCCGCGCCGCCCGGCGGCTCGATCGGCTGGTCGTGTCGTCCGACGATCCGGAAGTCCTGGCGTTGGCGGCCAAGGTCGACCCGCGCTTGCCGCTTGAGCGTCCGGCCGAGCTGGCCGACGACCGCTCGCCGGCCATCGACTACGTGCGTCACGCGCTGGGCGTGCTCGAAGCAGCCGGCGAAGGCCCGTTCGAGGCCGTCGCCATCCTGCAGCCCAGCTCGCCCTTGACCTTGTCCGCGGACATCGACGCCACGATCGAGCTGCTGGACAGCTCGGGCGCCGATTCGGCGGTGAGTGTGATGCGGCTCGACCATGCGGCCCATCCCCTGAAAATGAAGGTTCTTGAGGGGGATCGGCTGCTTCCGTACATTGAGGAGGAACGCGGCCGGATGGCGGCCCACGAGCTGTCCGATGTCTACGTTCGCAACTGCTCGGTCTATGCCACGCGGCGGCGGGCCATCGACCGCGGACAGGTGATCGGCGACGACTGCCGCGGCTACGTGATGCCGCGCGAGCGTTCGCTCGACATCAACGACGAGTTTGACTTGCTGCTGGCCGAGTTTCTCCTGACCCGTTGCCCGAGGCCGTTAGTTTCGCCGTGACCAGCGAGTTCGAATTCGAGCCGGTCGAAACCTGCCTGCTGTGCGGCAGCGACAAGCAGCATGATGCCCAGGGCGTCTCGATGCGTGGCGTGGCGTTTTCCTACTGCCTGTGTGGGCGTTGCGGGCTGAAATACATGCGGCCGCGGCCCACGGCGGCCAGTTACGACCGCTTCTACCGCGAATCGTACTGGACCGAAATCGTCGAGGGCACGACCTTCCCGACGATCGCCGGGGCCGACGACCCCCGGCTCGATCAGCGCAAGCTCCGCGAGCCCAAATATCGCCGGGTCTACGAAATCGTGCGGCACGACCTGCTCGAGGCCGGTGCCCTGGCGCCGGGCGCGGCTGCTGGAGGTCGGCTGCGGGTTCGGCTACACGCTTGAGTGGCTGGCCGATGAGTTCAACTGCCAGGCGTTCGGCATCGAGCCCGGCGACGAAGGCGCTGCGCCGCTTCGCCGAGGCCAAGCGGGTCTCGATCGTTGCCCGCACGGCCGAGGAGCATCTCTCCGGCGTGCGCGACGTGCCGGCCGAGGGCGCTACGACGTGATCCTGTTCCGGCAATGCCTCGACTACATGGTCGATCCGCGCTCGGTGCTGCTCGGCGCCCGCGAGCGGCTCACCGAGCGCGGACAGGTGTTCGTCTACACGCCGAACGCCGAGTATTACGAGAAGATGAACCCCTACCACGTCTACTTGTTCAGCCCCGAGACGATCTCAAGGCTGCTGCGGCTGTGCGGCTTGGACGTGATGCGGCTGAAGGCTTCGCCCAGCCCCGTCGACCATGCGACGGCCGTGGGCGTGGTCAATCCCAGCACCGAGATCATGGCGGTGGCGCGGCGCGGCGAGCCGGCCGTGGTGGCGACGCCCCAGGTCGATCCCGTCGCCGTGGCGGCCTGTCACAAGCGAGGCCAGCAGGTCATGGCCTGGTCCGAGCTGAGCGCCGCCGACATGGCGCGGCGGATCGCCCTGCGGGCCAATTCGCGGCTGCGGCGCGCGGTGGGAGCATCGTGAACGCCCGATGAGCAACGCGCCCGTTATCGGCGATATCGACAACAGCATGAGTAGCGAAGCCCCCACGCTGCCGAACACCGAGCAACCGCCCGCGCACCGCGGCACGCTGGCCAAGCTGCTCAGTCTGCTATCGGACTCGGCCGTGTACGGCATCAGCAGCCTGCTGAGCCAGGTCATCGGCTTTCTGCTGCTGCCCATTTACACGCGCTACCTGACGCCGCGCGATCAGGGAGAGATCGCGATGGTGGTCACCGTAATCGCGTTCTACACGCCGCTGTCGCGGTTCGGCATGGTCAACTCGATCTTCCGCCGCTTCAACCTCGACAAGTCGCCCGAGTCGCGGGCCCGGATGCTGACGACGGCGCTGGCGAGCGTGGCGGCCTCGTCGGTGGTCTTTCTCGCTTTGGCGGCCATGTTCTCCGGCACGCTGTCGAGGCTGGCGGTGGGCGATCCATCGGCCGCCGGACTGGTCGTGGTCTGCGTGCTGTCGGCTGCCGCCGCGAGCATCGGCACGGTCCCCTTGGCCGTGCTGCGGGCCGATCGGCGGGTGAAGACCATGGCCGCGGTCAACGTGCTGAAGCTGCTGACTTCGGTCGCTTCGACGATCGTGCTGGTGGTCGCCCTGGAGTGGGGCGTGTGGGGCGTCATCACCGGCACGCTGGTCGGCGAAGTCGCCGCCGCCGCCGCGCTCTTCTGGCTGACGGCCGGGCAGTATCGACACCGGCCCAGCTTCGAGACGTGGCGCCGCCTGGCGTCCTATGGCCTCCCGTTCGTGCCGCACCAGTTGCAGGCCCTGGCCATGACGCTCGTCGGGCAATATGCCGTGGGCCACATTCTCGGTCTGAGCGAAGCCGGCTTGTACAACACGGCGGTGAAGTTCGCCCTGCCGGTCAGTTTCGTAATCAACTCGATTCAGGCCGCTTGGGTGGCGTTCAAATTCCAAATCCATGCAGAAGACGACGATCCCGCGGCTTTCTTTCGCAGCACGACGACTTATTACATCGCCGGCATCATGTACCTATGGGTCGGCGTGTCCCTGTGGGGACCCGAAATGCTGTGGCTGCTCACCGAGCAACAGTATCATCCGGCCGCCTGGCTGGTCGCGGTTACGGCCCTCATTCCCGTCTCGCAGGGCATCTACTCGATGCTCAGCACGGGCATTGAAATCGGGGAAGACGTTCGCTCGCTGCCGCTGGTGACGTTCGCGGGCCTGGTGACTTCGGTGATTTGCGTCGTCAGCACGATTCAGTCACTCGGAGCATACGCCGCCGCGCTGTCGACGGCGATGGCCTTTCTTGCCATGACCGTGGTGATTTACCATTTGTCGCAGCGGCGATTCTCGATTTCCTACGACTGGAAGGCATTGTTCGCCCTGACGAGCCTCGCCGTGGCGGCCGTTTTTGCGGGTTACTACAGTCTCGGGTTGCCGGCGATTGTCAGGCTTCCGCTGGCGCTGGCGATTTCCCTGATATTCCCCGCGGTCGAGTATGCGATCCTGTTGGCGTCGCCTACCGAGGCCGAACGGATGCGAATTCTCTTAGCCAGGGCGGCGCGCTTCAAACCGTGGCGCGGCGCCGACGCCCGGCACGCCGCCGGCGAGTCGGATCTGATCGCCGGCTCCCGACTGGAGTCGGACTAGGCCGCAACGAAAACCCCGACCTCGCGGTCTCCTTAATCAACTATCATCCATGCCTCTGACCGACTATCTCCTCTACCGACTGGCAAAGAACTGGCCGTCGCCGGTTGCCAAGCGTACCCAAGCGTACGACGCCGAGGTGAACTCTGACGCGTGGCACATGGCCTATGCCCAGGACCAATTCGACTCCCGGGTGCGCCGCGGACTGGGCAGCCCCGTGACCGGACTCGATGTCCTCGAAATCGGCACCGGCCACGGGGGCATCGCCTGCTTCATGGCGGTCGCCGGCGCCAAGAGTGTCTGCGGCATTGACCTGAACTCCGCCGATCTCGGGTATGCCCGCCGCTTTGCCGATCAGGTAGCCAGGCGGTTCGGCCCGGCTTACCGCTTGAACGTGGAATTCCGCGAGATGAGTGCCGAGCGAATGGACTTTCCCGAGGCCAGCTTCGACCTCGTGCTGGCCGACAACGTCTTCGAGCACTTCACGAACCCCGAAGGCGTCATGCGCGAGGCCTTCCGCGTCCTGCGGCCCGGCGGTGGACTGCTCGTGCCCGTCTTTTCCTCGATCAAGAGCAAGTATGGGCTGCACCTGAAGCATGGGCTCAAGCTGCCCTGGGCCAACGTGCTGTTCTCCGAAAAGACGATCATCCGGGCCATGCAACGCCTGGCCAAGGACGACCCCCGCGTGGTGTCGATCTACCCGGGCCTTGCCGACGCGCCCAGCGCGTCCGCGACCTGCGGACTTACAAAGATCTTAACGATATCACTTACCGCGAGTTCAAGGCGATCGCCGTACGCACCGGCTTCAAGCTCGTGTCGTTCGTACCCAACGCGACGCGCATCGGGCACTTCCTGAAGCGCACGCCCGGACTGCGCAATTCGATCCTGATGGACATCTGCTCGACGGGGGCGAGCGCATTTTGCCAAAAGGCGACGGGGTAGAATGTTTGGCAGTCCGATGGCCTCGATGACCACCAGCACTGAAAAAAACCCATCGCCTTTCGGCCAGCAGGCGATCTTCGACTGGATCGCGCGCTGGCGGGACGCCGCCCGCACGGCGCCCTGGGCCAGTCTCGTCGAGCTGGACGGCATCGACCTGGTCGACGTGCTCACGGCCCCGATCTTCTTGGCCGTGCTGGACGTGACCCGCGGGCGTGGCAACGCCGGCGACTCGCCCGTCATTGCGCTGGGCTCGCGGGCGCGCCAATGGGCCTACGAAGCTCGCGAGCGGATGATCGAACGGCTGGCCGCACGGCGCTCGGCTCCGGCCGAGCCGGCCGACGTCGTGCTGTGGGCCCGCGAGGTGACGCACGTAGCCGTGTTCCGCCAGGTGTCGGTCGCCTTGCGCGAACTGGGCACGAGCTGCCGGCTGCTGGCCTGCCAGGCCAAGGTTTTTGAAATGCTGCGTCGCGACGACCCGACGGCGGTCCTGGCTTACGCGGCCTGGCCGGCGGCGATTCGCGAGGCCCGCCGCCACGGCCGCCGCCGCGCCGCCCAACTGGCCGCCCATGGCCGCTGGAAGATGCCGCCGCTGGGCACCCTTTCGCCCGACGCGCTGGAGCAGGCCGTACGCTCGACCATCACGCAGTTCCTGCCGCGTGCCGCCGAGACGATCGCCACCGCCAAGGCGGCGATCGACTCCTTGCGGCCCAAGGCGCTCGTGGTCGGCAACGACCTGACGATCGAGGGCCGCGCCGCCTGCCGCGTAGCCGTGCGCCGCGAGGTGCCCACCGCCGTGTTCATGCACGGCAGCATCGCCGCCGAGCCGCTGCAAGCCTTGCACTGCGCCGACCGCATGCTGGTCTACGGCCCCATTCACCAGGAGCAGTTGATCGGCCAGGGACTTGCGCCCGAGCAGGTCGCCGTCTGCGGGGCCACGCACCTCGACCGCGTGCCGCGGCAATCGGGCGCGACCCACCCGCTGCTCTGCCAGAAGCTGGGGCTGGCGGCGGGCAAACCGTGGGTGCTGGTGGCCACCAGCGGCCCGGGCCACAGCATTTCGCACGCGCATCACGAACGCGTGATCGACGCCGTTTGCCGGCTGGCCGCGGCGCTGGGCGACGTGCCGATCGTCGTCAAATTGCATCGCAAGGACCGCCTGGAATACTACCACCCGCGGGTCGAGCGGTCGGGGGCGAAGAATCTGCACGTGGTGGCCGATGCCTCGGTGGCGGCGGGTTACCCGGCCACGATCTTCGATTGGCTCCAGGGGTGCTCGGTCGTGCTCACCGGGGCCTCGACCGTGGCCCTGGAGGCGATGGTCATGGACGTGCCAGTGATTACCATGGACTTTGCGGACGAGATTCGCGGCGTCGACTTCATCGATGCCGGGGCCACCACCCACGTGCGTACGGGCGACGAGCTGGTAGCCGCCGTGCGAGCCGTGTTGCAGCGGCCCGGGCACGAGGACGCGCTGGTCGAACGGGTGCGGCTCTACCTGGCGCGGGCCTTTCACGCGCTGGACGGCCGCTCGGCCGAGCGCGGCGCCCAGTCGATCCGCCAGTTGATTGCCTCGCGAGAAGTGCGATGATCGTCGGACCCCGCGAACCCGCCGAGATTTCCCCCATGCTCAGGCCGACAAGCGAAGCTGAAGCCGGCGAACACGCCGCGCCGCCGCCGGCCGCGCCGCGCTGGTGGTCCGCGCCCGTCGGGCCGCTGGCCGAGTTCGTGCGCTTCTGCCGCCGCGAGCGGACCTGGGTCGTGGCGATGGCGCTGCTGGTGCTGGTGTGGACCGTCGAGCTGTTCATCGTGCAGGGCATGACGCTCGTCTACCCAAACGCCGGCGGGCCACGATTCGTCTTCTGGGCGCCAAAGATCCGCCTGGTGCTCGACCTGACGTTCATCGCGGCCCTGGTGATCTTGTTTCGCCGGCGCCTGTTGGTGGGCATCGTCGTGGGCTCGTTCCTGGCGAACATGGTGTTGGTGACCTACTTCGACTATTTCTTCCGGCCGCTGTCGTTGTTGACCGTGTTCAGCAACTGGCGCGAAGGCTTGCAGCTCGGCGGGTTCGCCCACGATTTGTTTCCCAAGTTCGCCTGTCTGGCGTTGGCGGCGGCCATGGCCGCGAAGTTGGCAGCGATTTACATGTCGCGCGGAGCCGCGCTGCCGCGCTCGTCCGCCTGGATGGTGGGCTCGCTGTTGGTCGTGGGCTGCGTTTCGATGGAGGCGGCCACGAACCTGGTCGACCCGCTCGACAAGATTCAATCCCGACGCGGCATCGGCCGCCTGGCGCGGTCCGCGGCTATCTCGGGCCCTGGGCCGCCGAGTGGTATTTCCTCGGCAACGAGCAGGTGCTGCGCGACGCGATCGAGCGACGCCACGCGCCGTACAATCGCCTCACGCCCATCGAAGCCGAGATTCCGGTCCACGACCACCTGGTGATCCTGCAGGCCGAAAGCTTCGACTACCACATTCTCGGCTACGAAGTCGACGGCGTGCCGGTGACCCCGTTTCTCAACAACCTCCGCTCGCAGGCCATGTTCTACCGCGTGCGGGCCATCCACAATCAGGGCTCGTCCGACGCGGACTTCGTGGCCACGACCGGCGTGGCCGGCTCGCTGCACCAGAACACCTACCTGATTCCCGGCTATCCCTACGAAAACACGACCCCCCAGATGCTGGCTCGCTGCGGATACACGACCTACAGCTTCCACGGCAACACGGGCGAGTTCTACGGCCGCCGCGCCGCCTACGAGCGGATGGGCTTCAAGGCCATCTACTTCCGCGAAGAGCTCGAGGGCGCTACGGACTGGCCGCCGATCGCTGGGGCGTGGCCGATGCCGACGTGCTCCGCTATTCGGCCCAAAAGCTGCGCGAGGCCAGCGGGCCCACCTGCCACTTCGTGATCACGCTCACCACGCACACGCCGTACACGCTGCTGCCCCCCTCCCAGTGGGAGATCTTCAAGCAGCCGCACAATTCGTTCGAGCACTACATCAACAACATGCGCTATCTCGACAACTGCCTGCGCGACTACTTCGTGGCCCTGGGCCGCGGCACGACCGTGATGATCTACGGCGATCATTCCACCGAGGTCTCGGGCCCCGATTTCAAGCCGTCGCGCGAGGGCGCAGCACGAGTTCATCCCCTGCTTCATCTACGACTCGGACCAGAACCTGGCGAAGCTGCAAAAAACGCGCGGACTGCCCCTTGCCACCGACGGCAGCCTGAACCTCGTCGACATGATCAAGTACCTTCGCGGCCAGATCGCGCGAACCCATAACCCCGATGCCGAACCGCCCAACGAATCGCCGGCCGCCGCGCTCGAGCCGGATGACGACCCGGCAACGCCGCCCGTATCCGCACATCCCGCTCAACCCGCGGGCAGACAACCGTTCGAACCCGCACGTCGGGCTCGCCGGCTGGTCGCGGGCGCGAGCGGGCCGAGCGAACGCCGCGGCACGAGGCGCCGTTCGTTGCACCTCCTGGACGCGGCGATTAGTGTAGAATCTGGGGAGCATCCCCCGGGTGCGACCCCATCCCTTCCCTACCAGGCTCCCCTCGACGTGGCTTCCACCAACACGCAGCCAGCAAGCTGGCCGTTGCCGTTGACGTTGATCTTTCCGATGGCGGGCCGTGGTGAGCGGTTCGGCACGACGTTCAAGCCATTTTTGCGCTTCCGCGACCAGGCTTTCATCGAGGCAGCCGTCGAGCCGTTTCGCCGCTGGCAAAGCGAAATCGGCCGCGTGTTGTTCGTGTTCCTCCAGCAGCAAGACGAAAGGTTCGCCGTGCGGCAGCAGTTGGCCACCATGTTCGAGGGCCTGCCCTGGGAGGCGGTCGTGCTCGACGAACCCACGCCCGGACCGGCCGTGACCATGACCGAGGCCGTCCGGCGCAGCGGGGCCACCGGGGCGGCGATCGTCTGCGACTGCGACCACGCGGTCAACGTCGACCCGCTGTTCGAGGAAATGGCCCACGGCGGAAAAACCGACTGCATCCTGCCGGTGTGGGATCTGGCCGGCGAAGACGTGAAATCGTGGAGCGTGGCGGCCATCGACGAACGTGGCCGCGTCACGGCCATCGCCGAAAAGCGGGTGCCCGCGGGTGCCCAGCGAACGGCCGGCGTGATCGGCTGTTACTGTTTTCGCGAGGTGGCCGAAGTGGCCGCCGGCTGCCGCCGCCGGGGCGACCTGGTCGTCTCCGATGCCGTGGCCCGGCTGATCGACGACGGACGGACCGTCACGGCGGTGCCGATTCGCGAGGCGCAGTTCTTCGGCGATCCGGCGCGGCTGGCCAAGGCGGTTGAGGCAGGCGGCAAGACGAACTAACCGACAATCCCTGAACGGACGCGAGCGACCCAAACCATGGAAATTCATCGCCAGATCAAAGTCTTTGCCGACGGCGCCGTGATCCGCCAGGTTCCCGAGCTGATCGCGCGGCACAACGTCAGCGGCTTCACGACCAATCCCAGCCTGATGGCCAAGGAAGGCATCCGCGACTACCAGGGCTTCGCCAAGGAGCTGCTGTCGGTCGTCGGCGGAAGGCCCGTGTCGTTCGAGGTGTTCGCCGACGACCTCGACGAGATGCACCGCCAGGCCCGCGTGCTGGCCGGCTGGGGCGAGAACGTCTACGTCAAGATTCCGATCACCAACACGAAGCGCGAATCGACGGCCGAGCTGGTCAAAAGCCTGTCGTCGGCCGGCGTGAAGGTGAACGTCACCGCCGTGTTCACGCCCGAGCAGATCGCCGGGCTGGCCGGCGCGTTCGATAGCGGGACGCCGGCCGTGGTCAGCGTGTTCGCCGGGCGCATCGCCGACGCGGGCATCGCGCCGGAGACGATCCTCCGCGGGGCGCTCGAGCAATTCGCCGCCCAGCCGCACGTCGAATTGCTGTGGGCGAGCGTTCGCGAGATTTACAACGTCGTGGCCGCGGCCTCGGTGGGTTGCCACATTGTCACCGTGCCGATCGCGATGCTCGAAAAGCTCGCCACGTTGGGCAAGGACCTTTCCGACTTCTCGCTGGACACCGTGAAGATGTTTCGCAACGACGCCCTGGCGTCGGGATTCGAGCTATGAACGCTGCCGCCGGCGGACCCATCACCGTGATCTTTCCAATGGCGGGCCAGGCTGCGCACTCGGGCTACAAGTTCAAGCCGTTCATCGAGCTGAGCGACGAGCCGGTGATCGCGGCCGTCGTTCGCCCGTTCCAGAAGTGGCGCCACGCGATCAAGCGGTTCGTGTTCGTGACCCTGGCCGAGCAGGAGGCGGAGTTCTCGGTCCGCGCCCGGTTGAAGGCGATCTTTCCCGAGCTGCCGTTCGACCTGGTTTGCCTCGACAAGCCGACCGAGGGCCCGGCGCAGACCCTGGCCCACACCGTGGCCCAGGAGAACATCTCGGGCCCGGCCATCGTTTGCGACAGCGACCACTCGATCGACGTCGATCCGCTGTTCGAGCGGATCGTGGATCGCTCGCCGGCCGATTGCCTGTTCCCGATCTGGAGCTTGCGGGGCGAAAACCTCAAGTCGTGGAGCGTGGCCGCCTGTGACCACGACCTGCGCGTCACGGCGATTGCCGAAAAAGAGCTGCCCGCGGTCAATGGCGATTTCTTCGGCGTCGTCGGCTGCTACTATTTTGCCGACATCGCGCACGCCGCCGAGCTGGTCCACGGCCGCTCGCACCGCTATCTCTCGCAGGCCATCAAGGATCTGATTGCCGCCGGACGCCGGGTTTCGGCCGTGAGCATCGAGCGGGCCGAGTTCTTCGGCGACACCCGCGGACTGCGCGAAGCCCGCGCCCGCCGCGATCGCTTCCCGGGCACGATCTTCTGCGATCTCGACGGCACGGTGATCGAACACCAGGACGTGCCGCGCTATGACCAGCCCATCCGCCTATTGCCGGGCAGCAAGGAAAAACTGGCCTCGTGGATGGACGAGGGCTACCAGGTCGTGCTGACCACGGCCCGGCACCAGTCGGAGCAGGCCGAGCTGGAAAAGGCCTTGCGCGACGAGCAGGTGCCGTTCCACCGCTTGATCATGGGGCTGCCGAGCGGGCCGCGCTACGTGATCAACGATCGCAAGCCGTCGGCGATGCTCGTGCCGCAGGTGGTGTCGTACGAAATCTCACGCAACGAGGGGATCACTCACATCGCGATCCCCTCGGTCGTGCCCACCGTGCTCAAACGGTTCAACGGCGCTTCGTTTTCCGATACGTTGCTGGTCGAGGACGACGAAAAACGCTTCGTCCGCAAGCGCGTGTTGAAGCGCGACCACCTGACCCTGGGCTACGCCAAGCTGAAGAACCAGTATCGCACGCTGGAGCGATTCAGCCATTTCAGCGACATCGTGCCGGCACTCTACGGCGACCACGACAATTCGCTGGAATACTACTTCGACATCGAGTACCTGGCCCGGCACCAGACGTTGACGCGGCTGTCGACGGCCGAGTTGCAGGACGCCCTGGGCCGGCTGCTGGGCGTGTTCGAAGAGCGCGTCTACGGCGTCAAGACGTCGACCAATTCCTCGGGCGCCGACTGGCTGTCGGGCCATTGCGCTCGCAAGATCTTTCCGAAGCTCGAAGCCGTGCAGTCGCACCCCGTGCTGGGGCGACTTGTCAATGGCGGCGAGCTGTGTATCGACGGGCGGACGTACCCCTGCCTCAACGACCTGCTCTCGGCGGTGCTCGAGCCGCCATGCCACCAAGGCCCTGGCGCCCAAGTGGCTGTCGGCCGTACACGGCGACCTGACTTTCGAAAATGTGCTGTACCGCTCGGGCGACGTGCGCGTGATCGACATGGACGGCGGCGACTTCCTCGACGCTCCCGAACTCGACATGGGCAAGCTGTTCCAGTCGCTGGTCGGCCGCTACGAAGAATGGGCCCACGCCGACGCCAAGCTGTGCGAACAACTCGAGGACGGCCAGTTGGTGCTCAAGCCGATCCTGCAACGGCCCGACGAAACCGTGCAACGGCTGTGCCTGGCCCATTGGTCGCGGATTCTCGGCTGTGCCGACGACCAGGCCTTTCACAAGGGACTGTTCTACATGGGCCTGCACCTGATCCGCATGATTCCCTTCCGCCTGCGCGTCAGCGAGGAGCAAGCGTTCTTCACGATGGCCTTGGCGATCAAGTGGATCGCCGAGGCCCACGAGGCGCTGTGAAATCCGGCTGAAGCCGCGACCCCGCCCGCGCGCCCTTGGCTCTGCCAGGGCCACGATCGCTCACCGAGACTTCGCAAGGGCAAAAGCCCGCGTCACCCGACGGCAAACACGTCCATTGATTCCGCTTCCTCCACTCCGTAACACCAGTCGGCTTCACTTGACTGCTAACGAACCAACCGCCGCCCGGCCCCGCACGGTGCTGCACGTGCTCAATTCGCCGACGGGTGGAGCCGCCTTGAGCACCCTGGGGCTGATCGAGCGGCTGGCGCGCCAGGGTATTCGCAGCGCCGTGGTCTGCGACACTGGCGGCGTTCGCGCCGACCGCCAGCTCGTTGCCGAGGCGGTCGAGGGCCGTGCGGTCTTCACGAAGCTCTACTGGACCAATCGCCAAATCCGCAGCGCCACCTGGAAACGTCCGCTGCAGGAGGTTCGCCAGTTGCTGCAGACGCGCTTCCAGCGCGGTTCGACGCAGCACGTCGTCGAGGCTGCCCGTCGGTGGGGCGCCGATTTGATTCACACCAACACGATCGTCACCTCCGAAGGCGGCATCGCGGCCCGGCGGCTCGGCTTGCCCCACGTCTGGCACCTGCGCGAGCTGGTCGGACCGGGCCAGCCGATCCGGCTCCCCTTCGAGGGTGCGCCGATTCGCCCCGTTCATGCGAAGATATTGTTCGAAGCTCGTTGCCAACTCCGAGGCCTCGGCCGCGCTGGTTCGCGCCCTGGTGCCCGCCGAGCTGTTGGCGGTCGTGCCCAACGGCATCGACTTGTCGCGCTTTGACGCCCTCGAGCGCGCCGAGCGCGGCGGACCGCTGGTCGTGGCCATGGTCGCGAATCTCACCAGCCGTGTGAAAAAGCACGCCCTGTTCGTCGACGCGGCCGCGCGGGTGGACCGAACCCTGCCGATCGAGTGGCGCATCTACGGCCACGATCCCTCGGCGGGCGGGACGCGCAAGGCCGACTTCTACATCGACGCGCTGCACGAACGGATTCGCCGCGCCGGCATCGCCGAGCGGTTCACGTGGCCGGGATTCGTCGCCGACCCGGCCGAAATCATGGCCCAAATCGACGTGCTCGTGCACACCGCCGACCAGGAGTCGTTCGGCCGCGTGGTCGTCGAGGCCATGGCCGCCAAGCTGCCGGTCGTCGGCGTGCAAGGAGGCGGCGTGGGCGAAATCGTTCGCCACGACGAAACCGGGCTGCTCGCGCGCAGCGACGATCCACAGGACCTGGCCGCGCAGATTGAAAGACTCGCGCGCGATCCGGCCCTGCGAATGGCCATGGGCCAGGCCGGCCGCCGGCGCGCCGAATCGCTATACTCGCTCGATGCCTGCGCCGCCGGAGTCGTGCGCGTCTATGAGCAAGCCATGGCCCTGCCGCTGACCGAGTCCACGCCCTCGAAAGCGACGACCTGAATGACGCAACACGTGCAGCCTCCTCAGCGCCAAGGCGAGCGAGCGCCCGCCGGCATGGCCGCCAGCCAGCCCGAGCACTCGCCGCGGGCCGCCGCCCAGGCGGACGGCGCCGCGGGCCCGGCTGCCGACCTGCGGGAAGTCGCCGCCCCGGCGGCCGACGAGCCGGTGCGGCGGGCCCCGCTGCGCGTGGGTTTGATGCTCGACGGCTGGGCCAATCGGGCCTGGGTCGCGCGAATCGTCGATGAAATCCAGCGGAGCGACGTGGCGCGGGTGACCACCGTGATTCTGAACGACGCACCACGCGCCACCTCCTGGCGGCGGCTGCGCGACCGCCTGCCCACGATGCTGTTCTCGCTCTATCACCGCTTCGACCGCTGGCTGTTTCGGCGCTGCTCAAAAGCCAGCGCGACGCCTTCGCGAGCGTTGACCTGCGGCCGCTCGTGGCCGAGGCGCAGGTGTTGAAAGTCGCGCCCCTGCAGCAGCGATTTACCGATCGCTTCGATGCGGCCACGATCGAGCGCTTGCGCGGCGAGCAGCTCGACGTGGTGCTGCGGTTCGGGTTTCGCATCATTCGCGGCGACATCCTCGAGATCGCCCGCTACGGCGTGTGGTCGTTTCATCACGGCGACAACCGGCAGTATCGCGGCAGCCCGCCGATGTTCTGGGAGATGTACGAGGGCAATCCGACGTGCGGCGTCACGCTGCAGATTCTGACCGAAGAGCTCGACGGCGGCAAAGCGATTTACCGCACGGCCGAGAAGACGAATTTCTATTCCTTGTTCGTCAACAGCAACCGCTGCTATTGGAAGGCCACCGGCAGCGTCAACCAGCGGCTCGCGCAAGTGCACCGGCACGGCTGGCCGGCCCTGGAAGAGCTCGACAGCTACCGCGACGAGACGCGCTACGAAAAGCCGGTCTACCGGCCGCCCGGCAACGGGGCCATGCTCGTGTTCCTGTTGCGGCTGGCGGGGCGGCTGGTTCGCCGCGCGGCCGTCGAACTGTTGACCGAAGAGCACTGGTCGATCGCCTGGCGGCGGCTGGGCGAGCCGCTTCCGGCGATGCCGACCACGGCCGGACGCGCCATTTCGCCTGCTCGAAGCGCCCCGCGGGTTCTTTTATGCCGATCCCTTCCCCATTGAGTTTCAAGGCCGGCATTTCATCTTCTTCGAAGACTACCACTATGCGCAAGAAGGCCGTGATTTCCTGGGTCGAGCTCAACGCCGAGGGCCGCGCATCGCAACCGCAAGTGGCCCTGGAGACCGACTGCCACCTTTCCTATCCCTTCGTGTTCCAGCACGCCGGCGCGGTCTACATGATCCCCGAAACGCGCCAGCGCGGCCGCATCGAGTTGTGGCGGGCCGACCGCTTTCCCGACCACTGGGTGTTCGATCGCGTGCTCGTCGACGCCATCCGCGCCGTCGATACCACCTGGCTGTGCCACCAGGGGCGCTACTGGCTGTTCGCGGGCGTCGCCGTCGACGGCGCGACCTCCGACGAGCTGCACCTGTTCGCCTCGGACGAGCCATTGGGCCCCTGGCGGCCGCATCGGGCCAATCCCGTGGCCACCAGCATCCGCGGGGCCCGGCCCGCCGGGCGGCCGATCGGCGCCACGGCCAGTTGATCCGGCCCGGACAGGACGGCGCGAAGATATATGGCCACCAGATCATCCTCTATCGCGTCGACCAGTTGGACGAAGAAGCGTATCGGGAAACCGAAATCGGCGTGATCGGCCCCGATTGGCTGCCGCGAAATTTGGGCACCCACACTTATAGCTACGACGACCGGTACGAAGTGCTCGACGGGCGCGTGCGCGTCGCGCGCGGCTTGCGACTGCGAGGCCGGCGCCCGACACCATGAAATTCTCCATCTGCATTCCGAACTACAACTACGCCCGCTACCTGGGCCGCACGATCCAGAGCGTCCTCGACCAGCAGGGCGTCGACTTCGAGCTGCTCATCTCCGACAATGCCAGCACGGACGACTCCGTGCAGGTGGTCGAGTCGTTGGCCGATCCGCGCATCCGTCTGCACGTCAACGCCTGCAACGTCGGCTTTGCCGGCAACCTCGACCGCGCGGCCCGCATGGCCACCGCGCCGGTGATGATCATGCTGTCATCAGACGACCTGATGCGCCCCGGGGCGCTGGCCGACTATCAGACGTTCTTCGAGGCCCTGGGCCCGAAGGCGTCGATGTCGATCGCCAGCACCACCTGGGACGTCATCGACCCGGAAGATCGCATCACGGGCTCGCACGGGCCCGACCCGACGTTGTGGACGCCAGCCGATCGGCAGGCCGAGCTCGAAGCGCTGCTGGGCGCGCCGGTCTACGGCGTGCCGGCCAGCGAGCTGTTGAAGCGCTGCCTGCCGCAGATGAAGAACCCGTTCAATTTCGCGGCCACGGCCTATGCGGCCGAACTCTATCACCGCGTCGAGGGCTATGGTGGCGGCCGGCTGATCAATCCCGACAAATGGTTCCATTGGAAGGTGCTGGGCGTGGCCGAGATGGCTTACTTCATCGACAAACCGCTGTTCGGCTACCGCTGGCACGGCGGCAACCAGGGGGCCCAGGAAAGCGCCATGGGGGCGCTCAAGTACATGGTGGACGAGTACGTCTCGACAATCGAGCTCGATGCCGACGTGCTGCGCCGCACCGGCGTGACCCGCGACACGATGGCCGACGCCTTCGTGGAACACGACGTCGGCCGCCACGGCCTGGCCACGCTGGCCCGTGGTAATCGTCTGAAGGCCCGGCGAATGCTCGATTTCGGCCGCGCCGTCTATCCGCACCACGTCCGCCGCAATCGCAAGGCGAGGGCCCTGGCGGCCTTGCTGGCCTTGGGGCCCCTGGGCCAGAAAATTGCGCAAAGAGCGTACCGCTCGTATAGTGAAAAAAACCAGCCGTCCCGCGACTCCTAATCGCCCGAAATTGCCGTTAGCGCGCGGAAACCCGCGATTTCCGGCATAATAGAGTTTTCCAGCCACCCTTTCGCACGCAGCGGCCCGCGTGAACCAACTCATGAGCCTGTCGTCCCCCGCCGCACTGCCGTCGCTCGGCATCGAGGCGCCTGCCCGCTCCACTTCGGGCCGGCTGGCCGCCGACGGCGTGTCGATCAACGGGCTGCTGTTGTTCGTCATGTCTCTGCTGGTGCTAGCCTCGGGCTTCACGGCCATGCGGCCCGAATTCGGCGGGCTGTCGCTGCACCCCTACCTGGTGCCGGTGGCATTGGCGTTGCCGTTCATGCTGATCATGCGACTGCACGAGATCCCGGTGCGCGTGCTGACGGCGTTCGCGGTCTTCGAGGGCATGTATTTGTTCTCGATCTTCAACGGCACCGAGGTCGCCATCGGCGAATTGTTCAAGATGGGGGCGGGCCTGACGACGATCCTCGTCAGCGCCCTGCTGGTCCGCCGCCGCGGCGATTTTGTCGCCGGGACACTGGGGCTTTCGCTGGCCGTCGCGCTGCTGGCCCTTCGCGCCCTGCAAACCGACGCCTCGGGCAATGCCGAAGTCATGGAAGGCGCCAACAAGAATTCGTACTCGCTGTTCGCGTTGCCGGCCATCCTGCTGGCCGGCTACATCGTGTTGAATTTCAAATCGACGCCCCGCCTGGTCAAGGGCATCCTGATCGCCTGCGCCATTGCCTCGCTGGCGGCCATCTTCATGAGCGCGAATCGCTCGGGCTACCTGGGCGCGGTGGTCGTGGCGGCGATGCTGTTCTGGAAGCGGCGCGCCAAGGGCCTGTTGCTGGTCACGCTGATCACGGCAGCTGTCGCCTTCGTGATGATCAAGTTCGGCAGCACCGAAGTCTTCGACGAGCGCATGCGACAGACCGTCGAAGGAAACGAGTCCGACAATTTGCGCCGCGACATCCTGCTCAACTGCCTGAGGATCGGCTTGGAGAACCCGCTGATCGGCGTGTCGCCGCAGCACATCCAGGTTGAAATCGGCCGCCGCTTGCCGGTGATCTATGGCGAGATGCGGGTCATCGATTCGCACAACGTGTTCGGACACATCTTCGCGGCCAGCGGCATGATCTGCTTCGTGGCCCTGTTCGCCCTCGGCTGGACGCTGTGGACCTGGCGCGCCCGCGACGGCAGCAAACTGACCGGCAAGGACGACCCCCTGTTCGACGCGCGGAGCCTGTTGCGGATGATGGTCGTGCTGTGGGTGGCCCGCGGCATGTTCACGCGAGAAATCCTCTACAACCCGTCGTTCAATATCGCGGTGGGGCTGGCGATCGGTTTCTGCCTGCTGACGGATGCCGCGCAGCGCGCAGCCCGCGCGGCCGGCCCGGCGCCCGGCGGAACGTCGAAAACCGCCGCCGCGGGTCGGCTCGGCATCGCCTCCTGAGCAATCAACCTCTCGAGAATCGGCTTCCGATGCTTTCATCGACGCCCGTCGAACACGCGACTTTCAGCGCCCCGCGGGGCATCCAGACGGCTCGGCTGGGCTTGATCTGCTCGCTGCCCGTGACGCCGCAGGGCGACAAGCTGCTGGTCAATCACGCCGTCGGCCGGCTGCTCGAGGCGCTGGCCGAGCGCGTGCCCGGCACGAAGCTTTGTATTCCGCTGGTTCCCGAGCCTTCGGCCAGCCGGACCCACGAGTTGGCCTTCAAGCGGGCCGACATCACCTTCCTGCCGCCGCTGGCCAGCGTGATCGCCTCGCAGCGCTATCATTTCCAGACGCGCCGCATCGTGCGCGATTTTGCCCGCTCGCTCGACGTGCTGTTCATGCGTGTCCCCTTCCAGTTGCCCACGACCCTGCGCCGGCTCGGCAAGCCGAAGCTCATGCACGTGGTCAGCAATCCGGCGGCCGTGATCGACGCGAGCAGCGATTATGGCCCGTTCAAGAAGCGGCTGGCCCAACGCTTCGCCAGGCACTCGGTCGCCACGATGCGCCGCATGGCTGCCGAACCGCACACGCGCGTGGCCTCCAACGGCAGCGAAATGTACGACGTGCTCGAAGCGCGGGCCGGCCGGGTCGTTGTCTCGTCGTGCCTGTACGAGCACGAGATGCGGCCCCGCGAGTCGCTGGCCCTGGGCCATCCGCCGCGGCTGCTGTTCGTCGGCTATCTGCGGCCCGAAAAGGGCATCGACACGCTGCTCGACGCCTTCGACCGCCTTCGGGCGCGGCGGCCGTTGAAGTTGACCCTGGTGGGCGGCGTTGACAAGACCGCCACGCATGCCGAGACCGCCACACGCCGCGGATCGCGGCCAGCCCGTTTCGCGACGACATCGAGCTGCGCGGCATTGTCGAGTTTGGCGAACAGCTTTTCGACCTGTACCGCGGCCACGACGTGTACTTGCTGCCCAGCCGGTCCGAGGGGACGCCGCGGACCCTGGTCGAGGCCCGCTCGTTCGGCTGCCCCGTGGTAGCCACGCGCGCCGGCGGCATTCCCTCGTCGGTCGAGCACGGCCGCGACGGGATGCTCGTCGAGCCGGGGGACGCGGCGGGCCTGGCGGCAGCCGTCGAAACCGTGCTCGACGACGAGCCGCTGCGGCTGCGTTTGATCGACGAGGGCCTGCGCCGCTCGCGGCAGCACAGCCTCGAAAAGTTTGCCGACGAACTGGTGGCCGAGCTCGACGCCGTGGTGCGCGACAGCCGTGCGGGCGTGGTGCGATCGACGGCCTGACCCGCCGGCAAGAACGTTTGACTTGTCCGATGCTTTTGAGAACCGAGCCTTGAGCGACAACCCTGACACCGCTGTAGAAACGGCCGCCCACGACGCGCCCGCCGAACAACCGCTAAAGACGTGGCCGTTGGTCACGGTGGCGATGCCCGTATTCAATGAGGGGCCGTTCATCGCCCGCAGCCTCGAGCAGGTGCTGGGCCAGGATTACCCGGCCGACCGCCTGGAAGTGATCGTGGCCGACGGCATGTCGACCGACGACACGCGCGAAATCGTCGCCGAATACCAGCGCCGCGATCCGCGCGTGCAGTTGATCGACAATCCGAACCGCTTTCGCGCCTCGGCCCTGAACGCGGCCATCGCCCGGGCCAGGGGCGACGTGGTGATCTGCATCGACGGGCATTGCGAGGTGGCCAACGATTTCGTGCGGCAGGACATTTGCCTGCTCGAAGAACATTCCGACGCCTGGTCGGCCGGCGGCCCCGTGCGGCACATGGGCCGCAACACGTTCGGCAAGGCCGTGGCGGTGGCCATGTCGCACCCGGCGGGCGTGGGCACGGCGACGCACCGCTTTGCGAACTTCGAGGGCTACGCCGAGGGGGCGCCGTTTCCCGCCTTCCGCCGCTGGGTGTTCAACCGCGTCGGTCTGTTCGACGAAGGCATGGTGCGCACGGAAGACGACGAGCTGAACTATCGCGTCCACAAGGCCGGCGGCCGCTCTTATATCTCGCCGCGCATGCGCTACGAGTACTACGTGCGCGACAAGCCCTGGAAGCTATTTCAACAATACGTGCAGTACGGCTTCTGGCGGATCCCCGTCATCCGCAAGCACCACCGCCCGACGACCGTGCGGCAGGTGGTGCCGATCATGTTCTTCGCCACCATGCTGGCCCTGGCAATCGTGGGCGTGGCTATCGGCTGGCCGTTGGTGGCCCTGGCACTGCCTGCGCTGTATCTTGCGGCGCTGGCGGCGATTGCCCTGGTCTCGATCCCCAAGGTGGGCGTCAAAGTCGCGGCCCTGGTTCCCGTGGCCATGGGCATCATGCACGTCGCCTACGCCTGGGGCATGTTGTACGGCCTGTTCGCGGCTGCGTTCCGGCCCTGGGCGTTCGATCCCTGCGGCGCGATGTCGCAACAGAAACGATAACTACCTGGCCTCGCGCGGAGATCTCTTCCTTGAACCAGATGCAAGCCGGCACGTTCTTCGACAATTTCGCCGAAGTCTTCGACACGTTTTACGACGGCAAGCGCAGCGGGGTCATGCAGTGGATCGACCGCCGCTACCGCAGCGACATGTTCGTCCGCTATTCGCTCACGTTCGAGCGGCTGGGCGATTTGACCGGCAAAAGCGTGCTCGACGTCGGCTGCGGCTCCGGCCCCTACGTGGCCGAAGCCTTGCGCCGCGGCGCCGCACGCGTCGTGGCATTCGACCCGGCCCCCAGCATGCTCGAGCTGACCCGTCAACGCGTCGAGAAGCTGGGGAAACTCGAACAACTCAACGCGGCCGAGGGCTACTTTCCCGATCAGGCGCCCGCGGGACCCTTCGACGACGCGATCGTCATGGGCGTGCTCGACTATGTCGCCGACCCGTTGGCTTTTTTAACGAAACTGCGGCAGATCGTCACCGATCGGGCCGTGATTTCGTTTCCGAGCAAGCACTGGCTGCGCACGCCGCTGCGCAAGATTCGCTATCGGCTGCGGCAATGCCCCGTGTATTTCTACGACGAGCCGCAAATCCTTCGCCTGGGACACGAGGCCGGCTTCGGCACGGTCGACGTCATCAAGATTCCCGGCGCCGGCATGGACTATCACGTATGCCTGAAACCGTGAGCTACGCCCCGCCGGCCATCAGCGTCGACGTCGAAGACTGGCCCCAGTCGAGCTGGGACCGCTCGCTGCCAATTACCGAGCGCACCGCCCACAACACTCGGCGCGTGCTGGCGCTGTTGGATCGAGCCGGCGTGCGGGCCACGATGTTCGTATTGGGCAAGCTGGCCGAGCGGTTTCCCGAATTGGTCCGCGAGATCGACGCCGCCGGCCACGAGGTGGCCAGCCACGGCTATGGCCACGAGGAAATCTTCAAACAAACGCGCGACGAGTTTGCCGCCGACCTGCGCCGCAGCAAGGACTTCCTCGAGCAGACGATCGGCAAGCCCGTCGTCGGCTTTCGCGCGCCCGACTTCTCGATCGTCGGCGGCTCGTTGTGGGCCTTGGAAGTGCTCGCCGAACAAGGGTTCCGCTACGACTCGAGCATTTTTCCGGTGAAGCGCCCCCGGTACGGCATTCCCGACTGGCCCGTCTCGCCCAGGCGGGTCGTGCTCGATGGCGGCGCAAGCCTGGTCGAGTTCCCGATTGCCACGCATCGGGCCTGGGGCCGGAACTGGCCGGTGGGCGGGGGCGGCTATCATCGCCTGATGCCCGGCTGGACTGGCCGCTGGCTGGCCGGCCAGGTGATGCAATCGCGGCCGTTTGTATTTTATTGCCACCCCTATGAGTTCGACCCGCGCGAGTTTGCCGAGATTCCCTTGCGGTTGCCGCTCAAGGTGCGGCTGCACCAGGGCCTGGGGCGCGGCTTTTTCGAGTCGCGGTTCGTGCGGTTGATCGGTCGCTTCGGCGGCTGCCGATTGATCGATTGGCTGGGGGCCGAGCCCTGGCCCGAGCTGCAGCTCGCGGAGTTTGCCGCCGCGCATGCGATGTCCTGATTGGCACCGGCCCGATCGTGGGCTGGTTAGTGGGTCGGTTAGCCTGTAAGCCGAGAGATTCTCAAAGAGCGACGCCTTGCCGATGAACGTCCCCTTTTTTCGCCCCTCGATCACCGAAGCCGAGATCGACGAAGTCACGGCCTGCCTGCGCTCCGGCTGGTTGACTTCAGGCCCGCTGACCAAGCGGTTCGAGAGCGAATTTGCCGCGGCGGTCGGGGCCAAACATGCCGTCGCGCTCAATTCGTGCACGGCGGCCCTGCACCTGGCCGTCGAAGCGTTGGGCCTGGCGGCCGGTGAGGCGGTGCTCGTGCCGACGATGACCTTCGCGGCCACGGCCGAAGTCGTCCGCTATCGCGGGGCCGTGCCCATTCTCGTCGATTGCGACCCGCGGACGTCCAGCATGGACCTGGCCGACGCCGAACGAAAAATCGCCGCGCTGGCCGCGGGCAGACTGCCGCAAGCAGCCCGCGTCACCGGCAAGCTGGCCGGAATCATGCCCGTGCACGTCGGCGGCGCGATGATGGACGTCGATGCCATCCACGGGCTGGCCCAGGAGCACGACCTGTGGGTCGTCGAAGACGCGGCCCACGCCTTTCCCGCGGCCTGGCGAGCGTCCGAGGACAAACCCTGGCAACACTGCGGCCAAAACACTTCGGCCGTTAGTTGCTTTTCGTTCTATGCCAACAAGACAATCACCACCGGCGAAGGCGGCATGGCCGTCACCGACGACCCGCGGCTGGCCGACCGCATGCGGATAATGTCGCTCCACGGCCTGTCGCACGACGCCTGGGGGCGCTACTCGGGCGGAAGCTGGGACTACCGCATCGTCGAGGCCGGCTACAAGTACAACATGACCGACGTCGCGGCCGCCATCGGCGTGCGCCAGCTCGAACGGGCCGAAGCCATGCGGACCGAGCGCGAGTCGCTGGCCGGCGACTATTTCGAGCGGCTGGCCGGTATCGACGCGATCGAGCTGCCGCTGCGCCGAAAAACCGGCTGCACGCCTGGCACCTGTATCCCATCCGGCTGCGGCTCGAGCGGCTGACGATCGATCGCGACGAGTTCATCGTCCAGCTAAAGGCCGCCGGCGTCGGCTGCTCGGTCCATTGGCGGCCGCTGCACCTGCACCCATACTACGCGGAGCAGTTCGGCTGGACGCGCGAGCAATTGCCGGTCGCTTCGAGCGTCTGGGAGCGGCTGGTGAGCCTGCCGCTGTTTCCCGGGATGCGTGAAGACGAGTTGACGCACGTGGTCGAGGTCGTCGGCAAGCTTTGCCGCGAGCACCGCAAATGACCGCGCCAGGTTCGCAACCCCTGAGCGAACCGGCCGCCGCCCAAGCGGCGCCGCGCCGGCGACCCGTGTACGGCGCGGCCAAGCGGGCCTTCGACGTGGCGGCCTCGGCGATGGGCCTGCTCGTGGCCAGCCCCCTGCTCGTGCTGGCGGCGGTCGCCGTGAAGCTCGGCTCGCCCGGGCCGATCCTGTTCGTGCAACGGCGGGTGGGGCGCGGCTTCCGGCCGTTTGGGATCTACAAGTTTCGCACCATGGTGGCCGACGCCCCGGCGCGGGCGGGCCGATCACGTTTGGTGCCGACCCGCGGATCACGCGCGTAGGACGGCTGCTGCGGGCCACCAAGATCGACGAGCTGCCGCAGCTTGTCAACGTGCTCAAGGGCGACATGAGCCTCGTCGGCCCGCGGCCCGAAGTGCCCAAATATGTCGAACTGTTTCGCGACGACTACCAGGTCGTACTGTCGGTGCGGCCTGGACTGACCGATCCGGCGTCGATCAAGTATCGCGATGAATCGGCCCTGCTGGCCGCCAGCGGCGACCCCGAGCGGGCCTACGTCGAGCAGGTGCTGCCCGACAAGATCGCGCTGGCCCGCCAGTACGTCAGCCGGGCCAGCTTCACCGGCGATCTGGCGCTGCTGGTGCGCACGTTCGTGCGCCTCTTCCGTTAGGCCGGCTGTCGGGAAGCAGCCCGTGTCGACTCTTCGTGCGTGCCACTGGCTCTGCCAGTGCCAGCCTCGCGTGCGACTGTCAAACACTGGCAGGGCCAGTGGTACGCAGGGCGTGACGATTCTTGGCAGGTTTCCGAACCGCCGCCGCGTCCCCGCTTGGGTCCTGCGCTTCCGGCACCAACTGAGCCGGGCTTGCGCGTTCCCCGTCGTAAGTCGTCGGTAGCGAGCTAAATAGGTCCACGTAATTGGGATAGCGGAGCGTCGGTTGGTCTTTTCAAAAAAACAGGCTTGGTTCTAGGGTAGTTGTTGCTTAACGACAACGGGCCCCGGAGACCAAGCCATGGACGGCAGTATCGGCTTGAAGCCAAAGGACCGCAAGGTGTTGTTGGAGTTGTATCGCAAATCTTCCGACCCGGCCCTGCGTTTGCGGGCGCATGTGCTGCTGCTTTTGGCCGACGGTCACGCCTGGAGCCAAATCGCCGCCATCCTGTTTACCAGCCCGCGGACCATCAGCCGCTGGCAGCAGCGTTTTCAGCAGGACGGCATCGACGCGGTGTTCGGCGCGAAGCGAGGACGCCCGAGGGTACTGGTCGTGTGGTGGGTGGCCATCGTGGTTCGCTGGGTGATTCAAAAGACGCCGCGCGATTTTGGTTTTCTGCGTAGCCGCTGGTCGTGCGGCACGTTGGTGCTCTTGCTGTGGGAAGAGCATCACATCAACATCAGTGCTGAAACGGTCAGGCGCAGCCTGGCACGAGAGCAGATCGTGTGGCGTCGGCCGCGACCGGTGCTGGGGCCCAAGGACCCCGACTATGCCCGCAAATTGCGGGCGATTCGCCGTTTGTTGGTCAGTGTGCCCGATGACGAGACGGTTGTGTTTCAGGACGAGGTCGACATCAACACCAACCCCAAGATCGGCTCGATGTGGATGCGTCGTGGCCGGCAAGCCTGTGTGGAAACGCCCGGCACCAACGTGAAGCGGTACTTGGCCGGATCGCTGCACTGGCCACCGGAAAGCTGCTGGTGAGCGAACCGGCAACGCAGCGCAACGCGAAGCTGTTCGTCGCCCACCTGGACGACCTCCGAAAACGACTGCGTTGCTATCGGCACATTCATGTCATCTGCGACAACGCGAAGTTTCACGACTGCCGAGCGGTCGACGAGTTTCTTGCGCGGTGGGGTCACCGAATCACGATTCATTTTCTGCCCACGTATGCTCCGCAGACGAACCCAATCGAGCCGTGTGGTGGCACCTGCATGAGGAAATCACCCGCAATCATCGTTGCCAGTCGATCGACGGCCTCGTTCAGTTGGCGTTCGATTGGTTTGGATACAAGGACACCTTTGCCATCGAAACGTCGATTTATCCGCAGGCCCTCGCGGCCTGAGCCACTATCCATTTTTTGTGGACCTATTTAGTCCTGCGCGGCGGCCACATCCGTGGCACGCGGCTCGAGCTCGTCGCGTAGCACCAGGATGTGCGGCGGGGCCTCGATGCCCAGACGCACTTTATCGCCGGCCACGCGGACGACCGTCACGACGATTGAGTCGCCCAACTTAATCCTCTCCCGCTCCCGCCTGGACAAAACGAGCATGGATCGAACCTCCGTGTTATGATCGCGGTTTGCTTCGATAGTGAAGATATGTATACTAACAGTCGCGTCGCTGTCAACCCGGTCGACGAGAGATTTTTTGGCTGACCACCATCGCGATTTTCACATCAAGCCTGTTGCAATCCAGTTGCACGAAAACGCATGGTGACGAGGACTTTTCAATGCGGCCCAACCCGGACACGTTCGCTGCATGGAGCCAAGCTGCTTCAAACCTGTCGTTGGCGACTTGATTGGTTGAAGGCGGCCAAGTGCGGCGGTCTGTTCGGGATAGTTAATCTCGGTTGACCTCTGACAATGTATGCTATCGGTAGACTGGGTAGTGACACTTGCAACAAGAATGGCAATTTTGAGAAATCAGATGGTTTGGGAAGTCACGAGCAGTAAGCGGCTCGCGGCCGCTGATGCCGCCAAACGTGAGCTGCCGGCGCCGATCTACCGCTGCCGAGCCAGCCAGTTGCGAGTCCGCCAAGCGATCTGAGCCACTTGGCCTGACCACGCGATTTTGTCATGCAGGGTGCCACTGCCGGCTTGTCCGGGGGTGTCCGGGAATGCAATACAGGTCACGCCGAAGGCGTGAAACAAGTCAGCCCAGGGCAACGCGCTGGGTTATTGGACGGGCGTCTCCCGTCTCACGCCCTGAAAGGGCGACACAATCGCTCGCGGGACCGATGTTGCGCCCTTTCAGCGCATCCAAGGATCGGACGTTGCTCGACGTAGCCAGGGCGTTGCCCCTGGGCTGGCATGTGACGACGCTTGCAGCGTCGGTGAGACGAACACGCGAGCACGTGTCACCAGTTCACCCTTGAATTCGCGGACACCCTCGGCTTGTCCAACCGTGCGAAATCACGGGTGTCTGCTCCGCAACCGCCCGTGACACCTGCTGGCAACTCCGGACAAGGACAAGCAGGCGTGGTCGGCCACTACTTGGCGTATTGGCCGAAGATTTCCGCCACCCGGCCGGCTTTCTCGTCCCCCTTGTGCAGCAGCACCCGGTAGCGAAGCGTCAAGGATTCGCCGGCCGGCAGCGTGTACTCGCCCGTCTCGCGGCCGGCCGTAAAGTCCTTCAGGCCGAACGGGTTGGCGGCGAACAGCCCGTAGGTGCGCACGTGCCAGTAGGTGGGAAAGCGGAAGCTCGAGGGGTGATTGAGGATGGCCAGTCCGACCGTCTGGCTGTCGGCCGAATCAGCGGCCGCCGGACCATGGTAGTCGACCCAGGCGGCCGGCTTGCCCAGGCGGGCTTGTCGACGAGCCCCTCGCTGGTGACGATGTGCCCGCCCTTGTTCGAATCGACGCGGATCGACGAGGCCATCCGCGCCGAACGAGCCCTCCTTCGTGTCGCCGAACACGACCGGGCCGTCGCTGGCCTTGAGCACGATGTCGAAATCGATCCACCGCGCGTCGGCGTCGGCCCCGAACTTCAGTGTGCGCTCATCCTCGAGAATCCGCTTGCTGCCGTCGGGCGATAGCCAGTCGTTGCGCGTCACGATCACCGCCGGCGGACCCGACTCCAGCCGCACGAACTCGCGGTGCTGGATGATCCCCTTGCCTTCGCTCCAAAAATCGATGCCGTTGACGTCACCGTGGCTGAACCATAGCGAACGCTGGTGCGGATGGTCGCGATCCTTTTCACCGGGCACGTCGTCCTGCATCGGCCAGTTGCGCGTCAGCCGCGCCGGTCGGACCGATAACCGGCCACAAGATCGGCTTGCTGCCCGAGCGGGTGATGTACTCGGTGAATGGCTGTCCGTCGACCTTTACGGCAGCGCCGCGGTCAGATTTTTCAACAGTCAAGTCGGCGGCCGCGACGGTCGCAGCCAGCGACAACACGGCAGCAACGGCAGACGAAAGGCGGGCGAGCATCGGTGGGCGTCTCCTGCGGGGCGGATCGAGGACGCCACCCATCGTACCCAGCGGCGCAGGGGGTCGCTAGCGCCGGCCTTGAGTCGGCTGGTTTCCCGCGAGGCCGGCGCTCCAGGATCTCGGCACTTTCGCGGGCAGGAGGAGTGCTGCGCGCTGGCCTACTTCTTCGCCTGCTCGGGCGCCTGGAACTTGTCGAATGTCACCAGCTTGAATGTGGCCAGCTCGTGGCCCGTCTCGGCGATCAGCTTGTGATCCTTGGGCAGCAGCCGCCAGGTGACGTGGTGCTCGCTGCGCATGGAAACCGACTTGCTGGGAATCGCCAGGTGGACTTCCACGGGCACGAGACCCCGCCGGGCCAGCTCATCGTCGACGGCCATGCGGGCGAACGGCGGCAATGAACCGGGCGCCGACATGCTGTTGAACCGCGCGTACCAGTCGGAGAAGTCGCGATATTGCTGGGCCGACTCCGCGCTGCCGGCCGGCTCGGTCTGCAGCCGGTAGTTGATGAACTCGCTGGACAGCGTCAGCATCCCGTCCTCGTCGAAGTCCACTTCGAAGGCCGGCTCGGCGGCGAACTTCATCAGCGGCCGGCTGCTCTTGGCCGCCATCGACTGGCAGGTCTCGGCGAACAGCCGCACTTCGTCGGCTTTCACCTCGGCCTTCACCTTACGGGCCGGATCGAGCACGACGAACCGCCCATGGCCCTGGTCGAAGATCGTCACCCGATAGGGGTTCGTGTGGCGATCGCCAATGAACAGGTAGTCGTAGACGTAGCCGGCGTCGAACAACGTGGTATTGGTGCTCAGGGGCTTCTTGCCCGAACCGTCAAACAGCTTGGTCTCGATCCGAAAATCGTCGCCCAGGGCCGGCTGCGAAAGGACCAACAGCATCGCGGCCGCCGTGACGGCCAGGCGTTGCAGGATTTTCATGGGAAACCTCCCAGGCTATGGAGCCCGATCGAACGTGAACAACCCGTGGCCGCGGCGGCCGCCGAAGCGATTGCCGCCAAAAGCGGGGAGCGAGAGGGTATCCCGGCCTGCCAGGCATGTAAAGGCGAATGCGTGTGAGGCCCGGCATCGAGCAGGCACCGGATACCGGGGGCCCGCAAAACTGCGTAGATTGGCCCAGTTCCTACGACCGCGCCCTGCTCTTCCCCCCCGCGAGCATGCAATTGCTGAGTTGGCAGGTTATGGTTGATAATTCAGCAGATCACAAGCATCGCCAGGCGTACGCCAGCATTCTCCCCACACGCAGGAATCCCGGCCGATGGCCGCACTTGAACAGGCAATTCGCGACAAGACGGCCACGGTCGGCGTCATCGGCTTGGGCTACGTGGGGCTGCCGTTGATTCGCGCGTTCATCGCGGCCGGCTACCGCACGATGGGCTTTGACGTCGACCGCAAGAAGGTCGACAAGCTGCTGGCCGGCCGGAGCTATATCGGCCACATTCCAAGCGAGTGGATCAGCGACTGCATCGAGAAACGGCGATTCACGCCCACGGCCGACATGAAGCGGCTGGCCGAGGCCGACGCCCTGCTGATTTGCGTGCCCACGCCGCTGAGCGACAGCCGCGACCCGGACCTGGCCTACGTCGAAGCCACGGCCCGGCCGATCGCCGCGGTGCTGCGGCCCGGCCAGCTCGTCGTGCTCGAAAGCACGACCTATCCCGGCACGACGCGCGACGTCGTGCTGCCGATCCTGGCCGAGCGCGGGCTGAAAGTGGGCAGCGATTTTTTCCTGGCCTACAGCCCAGAGCGCGAAGACCCCGGCAACCCGAACTACACGGCCAGCGGCATTCCCAAGGTCGTCGGCGGCGTCGACGCGACCAGCGCGCAGCTGGCCGAAGCACTTTATTCGACGGCCGTGGTGAACATCGTGCCGGTGTCGAGCTGCGAAGTGGCCGAGGCCTGCAAGATCCTGGAGAACACCTACCGCTCGGTGAACATCGCGATGGTCAACGAGCTGAAGATGCTCTTCGACCGCATGGGCATCGACGTCTGGGAAGTGATCGACGCGGCCAAGACCAAGCCGTTCGGTTTCCAGGCCTTCTATCCCGGCCCGGGGCTGGGCGGCCACTGCATTCCGATCGATCCGTTCTACCTGAGCTGGGTGGCCCGCAAGCACGGCATGCCGACGCGGTTCATCGAGCTGGCCGGCGAGATCAACACCAGCATGCCGACGTACGTGGTTCACCGCGTGGCCGAAGCGCTCAACGAAGCCGGCAAGCCGCTCAAGGGGAGCAAGATCTGCATGCTGGGCGTGGCCTACAAGAAAGACGTCGACGACCCGCGCGAGAGTCCGTCGTTCGAGTTGATGGACCTTGCTCGGGGCGGGGAAAGCTGAGTTGAGCTACAACGATCCGCATGTGCCCGTGCTGCCCAAGATGCGGCACCACGAGCTGCCGGAAATGAAGAGCGTCGCGCTCGATGCGCGGACGCTCGCGGCGCAGGATTGCGTGCTGATCGCCACCGACCATTCGGCCTACGACTACGATTTCATCGTCGAGCACGCCCGGCTGGTCGTCGACACGCGCAACGCCACGAAGAACGTCCGCCAGGGGCGCGAAAAGATTCACAAGGCCTGAGCCGGGCTTCCCGATGACCGGATTGACCTCGAACAAGCGCGTGCTGGTGACCGGCGGGGCCGGCTTCGTCGGCTCGCACCTCTGCGAGCGGCTGGTCCACCAGGGGCACGACGTCATCTGCCTCGACAACTTCTTCACCAGCCAGAAATCGAACGTCGCCCACCTGCTCGAAAAGGCCAACTTCGAGCTGATCCGCCACGACATCACGCAGCCCATCTGGCTGGAAGTCGACGAGATCTACAATCTCGCCTGCCCCGCCTCGCCCGGCCATTACCAGTACAACCCGATCAAGACGATCAAGTGCTCGGTGCTGGGCGCGATCCACGTGTTGGGCATGGCCAAGCGCTGCAAGGCTAAGGTGCTGCAGGCCTCGACCAGCGAAGTCTACGGCGACCCGGAAGTCCACCCGCAGAAAGAGTCGTACCGCGGCAGCGTCAACCCGATCGGCCCGCGGGCTTGCTACGACGAGGGGAAGCGCGTGGCCGAAACGCTCTTCATGGACTACCACCGGGCCAACGGGGTCAACATCCGCATCGTGCGGATCTTCAACACCTACGGCGGGCGGATGCACCCCTACGACGGCCGCGTGGTGTCGAACTTCATCCGCCAGGCGCTATTGGGCGAAGACATCACGATCTTCGGCAAGGGCGACCAGACGCGCTCCTTCTGCCACGTTGACGACCTGGTCGAAGGGCTGATGCGGATGATGAACGGGCCCGACGATTTCGTCGGCCCGGTGAACCTGGGCAATCCCGACGAATTCACGATCCGCGACCTGGCCCAGTTCGTGCTGGAAATGACCGGCTCGAAGTCGAAGCTCGTCCATCGCCCGCTGCCGGCCGACGACCCGGTGAAGCGCAAGCCCGACATCACGCTGGCCAAGAAGCACCTCGATTGGGAGCCCACCGTGCCGCTGCGGGAAGGGCTGGCGCGGACGATCGCCTGGTTCCGCTCGATCGACCTGGCCGACTACCGCCCGCCGACGCCGAATTTCTGAGGCGCGGGCGGGACCCGCAAAGCCGCAAGCGGCCGGATGCCGTTCTTTGCGAGAAAACCGTGCATCGCTGCCCGCGATTACACCCGCTTGAGCACTCCCGGGCCCCGAGTGGCTCGGTGTACGACGGTGGCCAGGCGAAAGGCGGCCAGGCCCACCAGCGTGCCGGCCATGTCGGCCATCCAGTCGAGCAGGTCGCAGTCGCGGCCCACCAGCGTCTGCGTCAGCTCGTCGAACGCGCCGAACGCGGCCAGCAGGCACACGATGGCCGCGGCCGCGCGCCAGGAAAAACCGCGACGCAACGCCGTGTTCCATGCCAGCAGGAATGCCAGCCCGCCGTAGGCGCCGGCGTGGGCCCACTTGTCGAGCCCGCCCAGCTCCAGTGCATGGGGCGTGCGCGGCGTGTGCGTGCCGGCGAACAAGGCGAGCCAATAGACCGCCAGGGCCGCCAGGGCCAACCGCTTCAAGCCTTGCTGCGAGACGACAATCGGCACGATTCCGAGCCTCCGGCTCCCCATTCCCATCGGGCACGCTGCACTTCCCGCGGCCTTCGTGGTATATAAGATACCAGCCGCCGGCGAGGCGCGTCAGCGCCGTTTGCACCCGCGCCCTCCTGCCCGGATCCCACCTGTGCGGTTTTTTCGCGATTCGCCACGTACCGAACCCTGCTTGCTGCCATGATTGCATCCCGCTTGTTTTCCACCGGAGAATTGGCCGAGTATCACGCCAACGGTTATCTGTTCGTGCGCAAGCTGTTCGACGCCGACGAGATGCGCATCTTGTTGGACTACGCCAAGAACGACGCGGCGCTGATCGCCGGCGCCGCGGGCCGCAAGGATTCGACCGGCCAGGTTACCAAGCTCACGCTGTGGAATGAAGCCGGCGACGATTTGTACAGCATGTTTTCGCGCTCGACGCGGATCGTCGATCGCATGGAGCAGCTTCTGGGCGGCGAAGTCTACCACTACCACACCAAGATGATGCTCAAGGAGCCATGCGTCGGCGGCGCCTGGGAGTGGCACCAGGACTACGGCTACTGGTATCACAATGGTTGTCTGCTTCCGCTGTTGGCCAGTTGCCTGATCGCCGTCGATCGGGCCACGCGCCAGAACGGCTGCCTGCAGGTGCTCAGGGGCTCGCATGCCATGGGCCGCATCGAACACGGCAAGACCGGCGACCAGACGGGCGCCGACATGGGAGTCGTCAACGCGGCGCTCGAGCGATTCGAACTGGTCTACGTCGAAGCCGAGCCGGGCGACGCCCTGTTCTTCCACTGCAACCTGCTGCACCGCTCCGATCAGAACCGTTCGGCCGATCCGCGCTGGTCGTTGATCTGCTGCTACAACGCGGCCCGCAACGACCCCTACAAGGAGTCGCGCCATCCGCGCTACACGCCGCTGGTGAAAGTGGCCGACGCGGCGATCAAGGAGTGGCGTCCGGATCGGCAATCCGCTGCGACGTGAGGTATTGACGCAACTGAAACCCACCTCCACTAACCCGACGTGCAAGCGCAAGCGAGGGACAGACGTCTCGTGGCACTTCTCACTCGCCGGTGTGCCACTGGCTCTGCCAGTGCGAATCGCCGCGGATGTCAGCACTGGCAGCGCCAGTGGTACAGGTATGCTGTTAACCGGGTTCTGTCGTCACGCTTGCCTGTGGCACTGGCGTCTCGCCAGTGCAAGGGCGTCGTCGCGGCATGTTCCGCACTGGCAAGATGCCAGTGCCACCGAAAAAGGCTATGGCTGACCGCATGGAGTGGCAGGCGGAACGGATGTTCGCCCAGAGCGACCAGGTCCCGATGAAGCTCGGCTTGATCAACTCGGCGTGGGTGCAGGCGGCGCAGCCGACGGTGTTCGGCTTGCGCAAGACGAAGGAGATCGGCTTCGACACGATCGACATCTTCGTCGACCCGCTGACGCTCGACGTTCGCGAGCGGCGGCTGATCAAGGACGAGTGCGACCGGCTGGGCCTGCCGATCGTTTCGTTGCCCTGCGTGGCCGTGGGCCTGATCGATTTCAATCCCAGCGTGCGGGACTTTCACATCGACCGCGTGCCGGGCGTATCTCGACCTGGCCTACGAGTATCGAGGCCGCCAACGTGCTGCTGGTGATCGGCGAGTACATCTGGAACCGCGAAGTGATTCCGCCGGCCGAGCAATGGCAGCTCGGCGTCGAGGCCGTGCGCGAGCTGGGCCGCGGGCGGCGGAGCTGGGCTTGGAAATCGCGCTGGAGATTGGAGCCATTTCCGTCTGTCGCTGGTCAACAACGTCGACACGATGGTCGCGATTTCTGGACGACGTCGACCTGCCCAACGTGATGGCGAACCTCGACATCTCGCACCTGGTGCTGTCCCGCGTCGCCGCCCGAGGAAGTCCGCCGACTCAAGGGCCGCGTGGGCCACGTGCACCTGTCGGATTGCGACGGCAAGGTGCACGGCGACCTGCCGCCCGGCCGCGGCGTCGTGCCGTTCGAGGACTACTTGCGGGAAATCAAGGACCTGGAGCTCGGCGATCGGGCCGTTTCGATCGAACTGGAATATTCGCCCGAGCCGGACAAGATCGTCGAATGGGTCCGCGAGGCTTACGAGGCGACCGATCGTCTGATGAAGAAACTCGACCTCCGCGGCTGAGCTGCTCGTTAGGTCGACCGCAGGTCGAGCAAGTGGTGGGTGCCACGAGTGGCTCGCAGAGACACCCGTGCTGATCGCTACACGGGTGTCTGCAAGCAGCCACCCGTGGCACACCATGTTTGCTGCCGCGACACGAACAATCAACCAACCAGGACAGCGATACATCGTGCACGAATTCTACATGCGAATGGCCCTGGCCGAGGCCGAGGCGGCTCTGGCCGAAAGCGAAGTGCCGATCGGCGCGGTGATCGTGCATGCGCGATCGCGTCATCGCCTCGGCCCACAACCAGCGCGAGCAACTGCGCGATCCGACGGCCCACGCCGAAATGATCGCCATCACCCAGGCCGCCGAAGCGCTGGGAAGCTGGCGGCTGCGAGACTGCACGCTGTACGTCACGCTCGAACCCTGCCCCATGTGCGCCGGCGCAATCCTGCAGGCCCGCATTCCCGCGGTGGTCTACGGGCGCCCGATCCGAAGGGCGGCGCCGTGCACACGCTGTTTCAGATGCTCAGCGACCCGCGGCTGAACCACCGCGTGCAAACGACCAGCGGCGTGCTGTTGGACCCCTGCGGCGCGATCCTGACCCGCTTCTTCCAGGAGCAACGCCGCGCCGGCAAGAAGTGAGGACATGACGCCACGAGCATTCCTGGCGGCCCACGATTCGCTCTAAGGACCTCGCCGACCGCTGGCTCCGCCGGCGCGACAGGCTTATCATGGCGGATTCTGCCGGCGGCGCACGACGCCGCGCTTGGACTACCCGAGGGGCCTTCAGCACGGGAAACCAGTTTGGTGACGTGGGGTGCACGAGCAACTCGCTATTTGCGGCCGCTGGCGGTGGCCTGGCTGCTGTTGACGGTGGGCAACGCGGCCCGGGCCGGCGGCGGGCCGGAAAACGTGTTTCTGGTCGTGAATGCGGCCAGTTGGGCGTCGCTGTCGGTGGCCAATCATTTCGTCGAGCTGCGACGCCTGCCCGCCTCGAATGTGTTCTATCTCAACTGGACCGGCGGTTTCGAAACCATCGATGGCCGGGAGTTCGCGGCCAAGATCCTCTCTCCGGTGCTCGATGCCATCGAAAAACGGGGCCTGGCCGACCAGATCGACTACATCGTCTACTCCAGCGATTTTCCCTACGCCGTCGACCTGGCGAAGGAGTTTCCGGGCGTCAAGTTCGGCGAAATGAACACGCCGACCGCGTCGCTCAATTCGGCCACGTATTACTGGAACCTGGTGCTGGCCCGCTCGCCGCTGTTGATGGACGTCCGCTCGAACTTCTATCTCGCGCCGATCCGCGACCAGCAGGTCTTCACGCGCGGCTTTCACAGTTGGTACGGCTGGGGCGTCGGCGGCCAAATGATCGAAGCCGGCGGCCAGCCCTACATGCTGTCGACCCTGCTCGCCTTCACCAGCGGCCGCGGCACCTCAGTGAACGAAGCCATTCGCGATCTCCAGCGCCTCGGCCGCGGCTGACGGAACCCTTCCCAAGGGAACGATCTACTTCGCCAACGGCAACGACAAGTCGCCGTCGCCCCGCTCGGGCCGCTTCGCCGCGGCCGTCGCCGAGCTCAAGGAGCTGGGCGTACACGCGATGGTCCTCAACGGCCCCCTGCCGACCAACCGCCGCGACGTGGCCGGCGCGATGATCGGCGTGGCCACGTTCGATTGGCGGCAGACCCACTCCACGATCCTGCCGGGAGCGATTTGCGAAAGCTTGACCAGCTATGCCGGCGTGATGAGCGAGTCGGGCGGCCAGACCCCGTTGACCGAATTCTTGCGCTACGGGGCCGCCGGCTCGAGCGGCACCGTGGTCGAGCCCCTCAACCCGCCCGAAAAGTTCCCCACTCCGCAGATTCACGTCCACTACGCCCGCGGCTGCTCGCTGGCCGAAGCCTACTACCAGTCGATCGCCGGCCCCGCCCAGATGCTGGTGGTGGGCGACCCTCTTTGCCAGCCATGGGCCCGTATTCCCAAGGTCGGCGCGGGCGGGCTGCAAGCCGGCGCCAAGCTTTCGAGCACGGTGACGATCGAACCGACCGCGACCTTTCCCGACCAGAGCCGCGCACACCGCTTCGAGCTGTTTGTCGACGGCCACCGGGCCGCCACCGCCCTGGCCGGCGAAAAGCTGGCCTGGGATTCGCGCAGCGAGGGCGACGGCTACCACGAGCTGGCGGTCGTGGCGATCGAAGACACGCCGATCGAGACCCAGGGGCGGACGATCGTGCCGGTGACGGTTGACAACGTCGGCCGCACGGTCGAGTTGACCGGCGCCTCGAAGACCGCCCGCTGGGACGAACCGCTGGTGGTGCAGGTGCGCTCGGCCGGCGCTTCGCAAATCTTCCTGGTGCACAACAACCGCGTGCTGGGGTGCGCCGTCGGCGCCGAGGGCCAGATCAAGTTCAACCCCCGCGGCCTCGGGTTGGGCCCGGTGCGCTTGCAGGCGGTTGCCGCCCCTTCGAAGCCGCCTCGCAGCTACGCCTTTTCGCCGCCGCTGGTCGTCGAGATCGAACCGGGCAGCCCGCTGCCGCCGATCCCCGGCGTGTCCCAGCGGCTGGCCGCCGGGCTGGCCGTGAAGCTCAAAGGCGGCGCGATCAAGATCGTCACCGACACGCGCGACCCCAAATGGCTCAGCGAAGCCGGCGTGGGCCGCCAGGAGCCCTTCGTCGTGCAGGGTTACTTCGACGTGCGGACCACCGAGGTCTACCAGTTCCAGGTCTGGCACGATGGCGACTTGCAATTGGCGGTCGACAACACGGCGTCTACAACGGCCGGCAAGGCGATTACATCGAGCGGTTCATCAGCGTGCCGCTGGCGGCCGGCAGGCACCGGCTGACCCTCAGCGGCACGACGGCGGGCGAATCGCGGCTGCGCGTGCTGTTTGGCGGCAGCGGCACCTACGCGATCAGCGGCGAAACCTTTCGCCATCCGCCGACGAAATAACCGCGCCGCGCCCGCCCATGAACCCCTGCCCGCGCCGACCCAACTCAAACCGAGGCATTGGGTGGCACGGCACCCGCGCCAGGCACTAAAATGGCGTCCTGAAGCGGATTGCGAGCTTGATTCGTCGCACGACCTCAGGAGCGACTCCCTCATGCGGCTTTGGACGACGTTGTGGGCGGCCCTGTTTTTCGCCGGGTGTGGAACAGCAGACAAGCCGGCCTCGAATCCGCCATCAGCGAGCGGCCCAGCCGCGGCGGCAGCAGGCACCCGCGCCACGGAGCCCGCCTCAGCCAGCCCAACAGGGCGACGTCAAGTTGTCGATCGTCGACTATGAGGGCATCTTGGAGCATGTGGCCCGCAATCGCGGCAAGGTGGTAGTGATGGACGCCTGGAGCACGTCGTGCCCGCCGTGCATGAAGGAGTTTCACAACCTGGTCGAGCTCGACAAGCAGTATAGCCCCGAGCAGTTGGCGTGCATGTCGCTTAGCTTCGATTACGAAGGGCTCGACCCGCCCGAGGAGGTGAAGCCGCGCGTGCTCAAGTTCCTCAAGTCGCAAGGCGCGACGTTCGACAACCTGATGTCCAACGAAGAGTCGGACGTGCTCTATCGCAAGTTCAAGCTGGCCGCCGTGCCGGCCGTGTTCGTCTACGACCGCGAAGGCAAGCTGCGCAAGCGGTTCGACAACGAACAAGCCAAGAGTGCCGCCGAACACTTCACTTACGCCGACGTGAGGCGACTGGTGGCCGCGCTGGTTGGAGAGGCCGGAGGCGGCAGGCCGGAGGCCGGAGGGCAAGAGGAATCGCCTCGCGATTCAAAGTAACGCCGCGGCGGAGCGGGCCGCATGCCGCGCTGCGACCCACGGCCTACTGCCTACAACCCACCGCCTTCTCCTCACACCCTCGTCAGCATGTAGTCGTCGAGCCGGATGCGGCGGTGCCCTTCGGGCATGGCGGCAAACAGCATGTCCAACAGGGTGGAAAACTGCCGCGTCTTCAGGCCGTAGTAGTTGTGCTTTCCTTCGCGGCGGCGCTCGATCAGGCCCGCCACGCGCAGCAGCGCCAGGTGATGGCTCACCGCCGGCTGGCTTTCGCCGAGCAGCTCGCACAGCGCCCGCACGTGCAGCTCGCGGCACTGGGTGAGGTAGTAGAGGATCCGCAGCCGGGTTTCGTCGGAAAGCAGCTTGAACAGCCGCACCAGGCTTTCCACGAGGTCCTCGGAAACCGCCAGCTTGGTGGGTTCCGCCCGATCGGCTTGGGCAGCGGATGACGGACATTCGATCTTTTCAGCCAGAAGGTTGACCATGATCGTCCTCGAACGAGCAAACAGAAGGGATCGGCAAGGTCGCTCCGGGTTCACGCTCGAGCGATCGCGCTTCGGGCGAAGCCACTGCGGCACGCCCGCGAAGAGCGCAGTTGCGCCGGGTGACACGAACGAAACCGAACACAAAAAAATCGAGACGAGAACTTTTTGAATTCGCCGAGGCGCCGCGCCGGCTCGTTCCACAGAACGTGGAAAATGTGTTCGCAACCCGGCGCAAGGCCCCACGCGTTAGACGGAGCCATTCTAGCCGCTGGCCGACAAAAAGGGAACCGTTTTGCGCGTGCCGACTGGCAAAACCACGGTTGGTCATCCGCCGACCAGATCCTGGCATAGCTTCGGGCCAACAGCAGCGGCATTTTTCTTGGCGCAATCGGCGTGCTAGCTCGGAAAAACCTGTCGCCAGTGGCTTTTTCCCGGGAAATACCGATTCGACCGTTAATTCGCAGCCGCCAGCTTTACAATCAGAAACCCGTCGCATTCCACATTGACGTGGCAGCGAGCCAGTTTTACTATTCGACCGCTGGAGCGCAGCCGCTGGCGGACAGGGGCGCTCGTTCTCAGGTGCCAAGCGAGTGATGCGCCGAATCACGAAAACCGTCGCCGTCCTGGCTGCCGCCGCGGTCGTCGTCGTCGGCGTCTCGCTGTTCTCGCTCTACGAGGCCTACCAGCAGGTCCCGGCGTTCTACCACGAAGCCCTGGCGATCGACGACGCCGCCCAAGGGCCCGCCCGCGACGCCTTCGTGGCCCAGGCCACGGCGCTGGCCAGCGACCTGCACCGCCAGGGTCGTTGGCACACGCTGTTCACCGCCGAGCAGATCAACGCCTGGCTGGCGCTGGAGCTGACGTCGAACTATCCCGACTTGCTGCCCCTCGAGTCGGCGCGACCCGCGAATTTCGCTCCGCGCGAAGGAAGCGTGCCTCGCTTGCCGCTACACGAGCGGCGACATGTCGACGGTTCTCTCGCTGACGCTCGACGCGTCCTTGAGCGAACCGAACGTGCTGGCCCTGCGCATTCGCAGCGCCGCGCCGGCGCCTTGCCGGTGCCGCTGGCCAAGGTGCTCGACAGCATTTCGCACGCCGCCCACGAGCTGAACCTGCGGCTCGAATGGCGCCGCCTCGATGGCGATCCCGTGGCCCTCATCAGCTTTCCTTCGGCCGGACCGGGCGCCTCGGACCACGTGAATCTCGAAGCGCTCGAGCTGCGCGACGGCGAGCTGTTCGTCTCCGGCACGATCGGCCCGGTGCCGTCCAACGGCATCCCCGACGAGAAGACGCCAGCCGGCTCGCCGACCGCCGCCAACGACCAGGCCCCGGACACTTCACCGGCGGCGGTGGCCGATCCCGATCAGCCGTTGGTCGGCGCGGCCGAAAAAGAGACCCGCCAGAAGTGACCGTCTGCCTGGCGCTGCAGCGCCAGGCGGCCGCGCAGCCGCCGGCCCTCGACAACGATCGTCAATCGCTCGCGGTTATCCGCCTCGATCTCGTACCGACCCTCGTCCCACCGCGTCACCGAGCCGCGGTTGCCGGAAATCGGGCCTTCATAGTCGAGATACTCCCGTCGATGATCGACGAGCCCTTCGGCCGTCACCGCCACTTCCAGCGCGGGCGGCGCGGCCAGGGCCCAAGTGCGCAACACCTCGCCCGATTCGAGCATCAGGTCCCAGTGCGTCGTGCGCTCGCGACCTGGCGGCAAGGCGTGCTCGAGAATCACGTAGCGAGAGGAGGCCTGAGGCTTGAGACTTGAGGCTTGACGATCGGATCGCATCAAAGGACCTCGCGCGTTGAGACTCGGCGCTCAAGCGTCACTCGAACCGCCAGTATTCGCCCAGGGCGTGCCGCTGGATTTCGCGGATTTGCTCGAGGCCGCGGCGTGCCAGCGCCAGCATGGCCGTGAGCTGATCCTCGCCGAACGTGGCTTCTTCGCCGGTCCCCTGCACTTCGACGAACCGCCCGCCGCCGGTCATCACGACATTCATGTCCACTTCGGCGGCGACGTCTTCCGAGTAATCGAGGTCCAGCAGCACGTGCCCCTCGACGATGCCCACGCTCGTGGCGGCCACGCTGTCGCGTAATGGATAAGCCGGCAAGTCGGGAATCGTCGCCAGCGCGTCAACCAGCGCGACCAGCGCCCCGGTGATGCTGGCGGTGCGCGTGCCGCCGTCGGCTTGCAAGACGTCGCAATCGACGAAGATCGACCGCTCGCCGAGCGCGTCCAGATCGACCACGGCCCGCAGGCTGCGGCCGATCAGCCGCTGGATTTCAGTCGTGCGGCCGTCGACCTTGCCGACGTCGCGCTTCTTGCGCGGACGGGTGCTGCCGGGCAACATGCTGTATTCGGCAGTCACCCAGCCGCGGCCCTGCCCCGCCATCCACGGCGGCACGGTCGGATCGACCGACGCCGTACACAGCACGGTCGTGTTGCCGCTGGCCACGAGCACGCTGCCGGCCGCCGCCCGGGTGAAGCCACGCGTCAGCGAGATCGGTCGCAGTTCGTGCTCGCGGCGGCCGCTGGAGCGCATGGCAACGTAGCTCCCAAAGGAGGATCTCAGGCCACCAGTGTGTGCCACTGGCTCTGCCAGTGCAAACCTCTCAGTCGCACTTGAGTCACTGCCAGAGCCAGTGGCAGACGGGTCTGTGGCTTCGCGGTCGCGCACCCCATCCGCTCAACTCTGCGCTCCCAGAATCCAGGCCAGTATCCCCTTTTGCACGTGCAGGCGGTTGCCGGCCTGTTGCACGACGACGCTCTGCGGGCCGTCGATCACCTCGTCGGTCACCTCCTCGCCGCGGTGGGCCGGCAGGCAGTGCATGAAGTACGGCGCCGTCGGGGGCTTCGGCCATCAGCTTCGCGTTGATCTGGTAATCGGCAAAATCCTGGCACCGCCGGGCGCTCTCGTCCTCCTGGCCCATGCTCGTCCAGACGTCGGTGTAGACGGCCGTGGCACCCTTGACCGCTTCGACCGGGTCGGCCGTGACTTTGAAATCGAGCGACGGCAGGGCGCTGGCCAGGTGCGCCAGGAAAGCGTCGTCGAACCGGTATCCCGCGGGCGTTGCCATCACGAACTTCATGCCCATCTTGCCGCAGCCTTCGGCCAGGCTGCGGGCCACGTTGTTGCCGTCGCCGACGAAGGCCAGGGTGTGCCCCTTGAGCCGGCCCACCAGCTCCTTGAGCGTGTACAGATCGGCCAGGGCCTGGCAGGGATGGGCATAGTCGGTCAGGCCGTTGATCACGGCCGAGCCGCAGTAACGGGCCAACTCGACGGCCGTCTCGTGGCGGAAGGCCCGAATCACGACCACGTCGACGTACTGGCAGAGCACGCGGGCAAAATCGGCGATGCTCTCGCGGGCCCCAAAGCCCACTTCGTCCCCCAGAAACAGGCTGCTGCCGCCGAGGTTGATCATGCCCGCCTCGAAGCTGACGCGGGTCCGCAGCGACGGCTTTTCGAACAACAACGCCATCACACGGCCGGGCAGCAAAGCCTCGCGCAGCCCCTGCGTGTACTTCGTCTTCAGGTCTTCGGTGATGGCGAAGATCCGATCGATTTCGGCCGGCTTCAAATCGGCAAACGGTCAACAGATGTCGCATGACGCTGGGGCTCGCTTCAAAGGGGGGCGATTACGCCCGGGCCGCTTGCGCAGCACTTCCGAGAGGATGTCGCAGCCGTCGTGCGCCTGCTGCTCGCTGAGGTTCATGGCCGGCAGCAGCCGCAACACCGTGTTGTGCGTGCAATTGACCAAAAGCCGCCGGTCCATGCAGCCTTGCACCACCGGCGTGCCGTCGATCGACAGCTCGACGCCGATCATCATGCCCAGCATGCGCACCTCGCGGACCAGGTCGCACTTGCCTGCAGCTCGACGAGCCGTCGGCGGAAAATGTCGCCGAGTTTTTGCGCGTGTTGAAGCAGGTTCTCCTGCTCGATCATCTCGATGGCCGCGATGCCCGCGCGGGCCGCGATCGGGTTGCCGCCGAACGTGGCCGCGTGCATGCCGGGCCGCAGGCTGGGCGCGATCTCGGCGGTGGTCAGCAGGGCGCCGCCGGCGATGCCGCCGCACAGCGCCTTGGCCAGCGTCATCACGTCGGGCGTCACGCCGTAGTGCTGATAGGCGAACCAGTTGCCCGTGCGGCCGCAGCCGGTCTGCACTTCGTCGAACACCAGCAGCAGCCGCGCTCGTTGCAGATCTGCCGCAGTCCGGCCAGAAAGCCCTCGGGCGGCAGGTTGATACCCCCTTCGCCCTGCACGGGCTCGATCATGATCGCCGCGGTCTCGTCGTCGACCAGCCGGGCCACGGCCTCCAAGTCGCCGAACGGGGTGTAGACGAAGCCGGCCATCAGCGGTCCCAGCCCTTCGTGGTATTTCGGCTGGGCCGTGGCGGCCGTCGACCCGAGCGTACGGCCGTGAAAGCCTCCTTCGAAGGTGATGATCTTGTAGCGCCCCTTGGGAGCGTGCAGCCGCACCAGCTTGATGGCCGCTTCGTTGGCCTCGGTGCCCGAGTTGCAGAAGAACGCCTGCCCGCCAAAACTCCGCTCCGAGAGCAGCCTGGGCCCATTGGCCCTGGGCCTCGGTGTACCAGGTATTGGGCACGTGGATCAACGTGGCCACCTGCTCCTGCACGGCCCGCACGACCGGCTCGGGGCAGTGGCCGAACAGGTTGCAGCCCCAGCCCGGGAAGAAATCGAGATAGCGATTGCCCTCGGCGTCCCAGACGTAGGAGCCCTCGCCGCGGGCCAGGGCGATCGGATAGCGGCGATAGTTGGGCACGACGTAGCGATCGAACAGCTCGATGATTGCTCGCGAGTTCATGTTTGCCACCGCCGCTGCCATGATGCGTTGCCCTCCCAATCGTTCGTGCCACCGAAACGGCATCGCCGCTCGATCCACCGCCAGGAAACCCAGTAGACCGCCGCGCCGGCTGGCAGGTTCGCGGCCCGCATTCCCACGGCCAACCGGCTGCACTGGCCGATCTGGTCACTCGGGGTCCTTGACGATTTCGGTCCCCACGCCTTTGTTCGTGTAGATTTCCAACAGCAGCCCGTGCCGTTCGCGCCCATCGATGATGTGGATCTTGCGGATGCCCTTGCCGAGGGTTTCCAGGCAGCCTTCGACCTTGGGGATCATGCCCCTTTCGATCGAGCCGTCGCGGATCATGGCGCGGGCCTGGCTGGCAGTGAGCGAGGCGATCAGCGAATTGGGATCGTCGCGCCGCTGGCGCACGCCGTTGACGTCGCTCATGTAGACGAGCTTCTCGGCGCCCAGCGCCTGGGCCACCGCCGTGGCGGCCGTGTCGGCGTTGACGTTGAGCTTCTCGCCGCTTTCGCTCAAGCACATCGAGGGAATCACCGGCACGATGCCCGCGTAGGAAAGGTTGCTGATCGTGCCGCGATCGACGCGCGTCACCTGGCCGACCCAGCCGAGGTCGACCGGTTTGCCCTGCTCGTCTTGGAGCGTCAGCCGTTCGCCCCACAGGACGTTGGTGGTTTGAAAGTTCAAGGGTGCGGCCCGGCCGCCGAAGGCTTCGATGCGTTCGGCGATGTGCTCGTTCGTTTCGTAGGCCAACACGCGCTCGACGATGTCGCGCGTGGCGGCGTCGGTGTAGCGCCGCCCCTGGATGAAACGCGGCTCGAGGCCCGCGGCGTCCATGGCCCGATTGATGGCCGCGCCGCCGCCGTGAACCACGACCGGCCGCATGCCGACCGTTTCCATGAACACGATGTCGACGAGCAAGTGGCGCAGGGCGTCGGCATCGTCCAGCAGGCTGCCGCCCAGCTTGATGACCGTGACCTTGTCGCGGAACTGGCGGATCCACCCCAGGGCTTCGATCAGCACGTCGGCCTTTTGCGTCGGGGATAGCAACAGGGGGGCTCCGGCAGGGGAGGGCAGGGTGGTTGCTGGCCGCGGGGCTGTCGCGGCGCGACGGGCGAAAACGGCCATGATCCGGTGTCCCGTTGGATGCGGTCGCCTATGGCGTGCAAGCGACCGCCGAAGGCCTTCAAGCGCGCCCGCTCGGATCGATCCATCAGCCCCACTGAATCGACCGATCGCGAAACGAGTCATTTTAGATCAACCCCCCAGGCTGTCAACGCGAGGGGAGGCTTCTAAAAAGACGTCGGGCTCCAGGTCTCAGGCCTCAGGGTTGCAGCACCATTCTGGTGCATTCCTAACCTTCCTCCCTGAAACCCGAAGCCTGAGGCCCGAAGCCTGGAGCGTTCCCCCGCAGCCTTCCCCACACGCCGCAAAGCTGCGAAGATGGTTGTTTCCGCCTGGCAAGTATTAGCGAAGTGTTAGCGAACGTGAAGCACGCAATTGCAGTCGTGATGGCGGCCGGCAAGGGCACCCGCATGAAGTCGGAGCTGCCCAAGGTGCTGTTCCCCGTCTGCGGCCGGCCAATGATCGATTACGTGCTCGACGCGCTCGAGGCGGCTGGCATCGAGCGCTCGATCGTCGTGGTCGGCTATCGGGCCGATGACGTGCGGCGGGCGCTGGCCCCGCGTCGCGGCGTCGCCTTCGCCCTGCAGGCAGAGCAGCGCGGCACGGGCCATGCCGTGATGAGCGCCCGCGAACAACTGGCCGGCCACGAGGGTCCGGTCGTGGTGGTGGCCGGCGACTCGCCCTTGATGCAGAGCGATTCGTTGCGGTCGCTTCTGGCCGAGTTCGACCGCACGCGACCGGCCTGCCTGCTGGGCACGGGAACCAAAGAGGACCCGCGCGGCCTGGGCCGCATCGTTCGCGACGGCGAGGGGCGATTCAGCGGAATTGTCGAGGAAAAAGATGCCACCGACGAGCAAAAGCGGATTCGCGAGGTTAACCTGAGCTGCTACGTCTTCAATATCCCCGATTTGCTCGATGCCTTGGACTGGATTCGGCCCGACAATGCCCAGGGGGAATACTATTTGACCGATTGTCCGGGGACACTATTGGCGGCCGGACGCGACGTGCGGGCCCTCAACGTCTTGAAGCCGTGCGAGGCTCTGAGCATAAATAACAGGGACGATCTGGCGGCAGCAGAAGCCGCGATGTGCGAACTGGGCATCGCCCGCGGCGGACCATGAACCTCTAAAACTTCAGACGGCGAGCCCCGGGCGTCAGCCAGGGGTCTTGTTGAGTCGGCGTTTTTCCAATTTCCAACGCATCCCCGGGCTGACGCCTGGGGCTCGCCAGATTGTTCGTCGCGACCCAAGCGGGCGGTTCCATGAATGACTTGAAAATCTTCAGCGGCCGGGCCAACCGCGAGCTGACCAGGCGGATTTGCGACTATCTCGGGCTGCCGGTGGGCGGCATCACGATCGGCAACTTTCCCGACGGCGAGATCTGTTGCAAGGTCGACGAGGATATCCGCGGCCGCGACGTGTTTCTCGTGCAGCCGACCTGCCCGCCGGTCAACGAGAACCTGATGGAACTGCTGATCATGATCGAGAGCTGCAAGCGGGCCAGCGCCGAGCGGATCACGGCCGTGATGCCCTATTATGGCTATGCCCGGCAGGACCGCAAGGACGAAGGCCGGGTGCCGATCACCGCCAAGCTCGTGGCCAACATCATCACCCGCGCCGGCGCCGATCGGGTGCTGGCCATGGATCTGCACGCCGCCCAGATCCAGGGTTTCTTCGACGTGCCGGTCGACCACCTGTACGCGGCGCCGGTGCTGACCGAGTATTTCCTCGAGCAGGGGCTCGACCCCAGCCAGACAGTCGTGGTCAGCCCCGACGAAGGCAGCATCAAGCGGGCCCTGGGCCACGCCGAGCGGCTGGGCGCCAGCCTGGCGATCGTCGATAAGCGCCGCAGCGACGCCGAGCACACCAAGCAAGAAAACGTCATCGGGGCGTCGGTCGAGGGCAAGGTCGCCCTGATGTTCGACGACATGATCAGCACGGCCGGCTCGATTTGCGGGGCGGCCCAGGTGATCCACGACCGCGGCGCCCGGCGAATTCACGTGGCCGCCACCCACGGCGTGCTGTGCGGGCCGGCGATCGAGCGGCTCAGCCACTCGCCGATTTTCGAGTGCATCATCACCGACACCATCCCGCTAAAAAAGGAACAGATGATCCCGATCATCAAGGTCCTCAGCGTCGCCCCGCTGCTAGGGGAGGCCATCAAGCGCATTCACCGCAACGAGTCGGTCAGCCGGCTGTTTGACTGAGAGGCTGCAGGCTGTGGGCTGTAGGTTTGGAAAGGACGCCATCGCGGCAGGTTCTTTGGTGGGCACCCTGAGGCGGCCGAGAGTCTGGCAGACCCAGCCGCACCGCGATCGACGAGCGGCCCGCCGTTTTGCCTCTGTTTCCGACCCATAGCCTACAGCTTTCAGCCCGCAGCCCCTTCCCTGGGCTTGAAAGATCGGCCGATTCGTAGACAATGACTGGTTTGTCCGCGGCCTGTCGGCTGGAGGCTGGCAGGCCGGGCCGTTCGTCGCGCCGGCACTTCGTTTCGCCGGTTCGGCAACCTGAAGCCCGAGGCCTGAAGCCTCTACCCGAGTTCCCAATCCCGAGGTCGATTCGATGGCGAAGTCGTTGCAAGTCACGTCGCGCGACGCGCACGGTAAACGCGAAATGCGGCGGCTGCGCCGCGGCGGAATCATTCCGGCCATCCTTTATGGCCACGGCGAAGCCAATCGCAGCCTGATGGTGGGCAACGACGAGCTGGCGACCGTCGTCCGCCACGGGGCGCGCGTCGTCGAGCTGAAGGGAGACGTCAACGAGAAGGCTTTCATTCGCGCCCTGCAGTGGGATACTTACGGCACGCACGTGCTGCACGTCGATTTCACCCGCGTCTCGGAGCACGAGCGGATCGAAGTCAAGGTGAACGTCGAGCTGCGGGGCCAAGCGGTCGGAGTCAAAGACGGCGGCGTGGTCGAGCACTTCGTGCACGAAATCGAAATCGAGTGCGAGGCGCTGGCCATCCCCGACAAGCTCGAATTGAATATCAACGATTTGAAGATCGGCGACTCGCTGGCCGCCAGCGACGTGCCGCTGCCGCCCGGCGTGACCCTGCTGTCGGATCCCGACGCGGTGATCGTGCATTGCGTGGAAGCTCGCGAGGAGGCCGAAGAAGCCGCGGCGGCCGCGGCCGTCGAGCCGGAAGTCATCGGCCGCAAGGCCGAAGAGGAGGAAGCCGAAGAATAGCCGCCCGCGCGCGTCCAGCCGGCGCGCCGCCAGCTCGCCTGGCGAACGTCTGGCACTCGGCGGGCAGATCGCTCGGACAACCGCGCCATGAAACTGGTCGTTGGCTTGGGGAATCCGGGTCGCAAATACGAGGGCACCCGGCACAACGTGGGATTTTGGGTCGTGGCCGAATTGGCCCGACGCTTTGGACAATCGAAACCAAAAAACGCGTTTCAAGGAGAAACGGTCGACGCCCAGATTGGCGGACAAAAGACGCTGTTGCTGGCGCCGCACACCTTGATGAATTTGAGCGGCGCGAGCGTGCTGGCGGCCCGCGACTTTTATAAGATTGCCGGGGACGACCTGCTGGTCGTCAGCGACGACTTGAACCTGCCGTTGGGCAAGCTGCGGTTCCGGCCGAGCGGCTCGTCAGGAGGGCAGAAGGGACTGGAGGACGTGATGCGCCGCTTGGGGACCGAGGACGTGGCGCGACTGCGAATCGGCATCGGCAGCCCGCTACCCGGGCGCGACGCGGCCGACTTCGTGCTGGGAAAGTTCACCAAACAGGAATTACCGGAAATCGAAGTGGCGATCGTCGAAGCCGCCGACGCCGTGACCGCCTGGGCCACCGAGGGGCTCGCCGCCTCGATGAATCGCTATAATTGACCTTCAGCCAAACTCGAAATAAGCCAATTCGAACCAGGAGTTGCCCAACCGTGCCTGTCAACGTCTACGAAGGGTTGTTCATTCTCGACTCGAACCGTTACTCCCGCGACGCGGCGGGCGTTTCGGGCCAGATTCCCGACATGATCCAGAAGCTCGGCGGCGAAATGCTGGCCAGCCGTTTGTGGGAGGAGCGCCGCCTGGCCTATTCGATCGACGGGCATCGCAAAGGCACTTACTGGCTGACCTACTTCAAGCTCGACAGCAACCAGGTTGTCGCCCTTGACGCGCCAATGTCAGTTGAGCGACAGCATCGTGCGGAGCTTGTTCTTGAAGGTCGATCCGCGCATCGCCGAGGCGCTGGTCAGCCACGCGCTGGCGGGCACGACCGCTCAGCGCCGCCCGCGCGAGGCCGTGGCCGTGGCCGCGGCGCCCGCCGAAATGGTCGTCGAAGGTGCCGAGGCAACCTGAGGGTCCGCCGGTCACGCCCGACTGGCCCGCGAGGCCGTGGGCTAAGGGAGCCAAGCGATGGGCAGCTACAACCGAGTGATCCTGGTGGGCAACCTGACGCGCGATCCCGAGCTGCGCTACATTCCCAGCGGTTCGGCCGTCGTCGAGCTGGGACTGGCCGTCAACGACCGCCGCAAGAATGCCCAGGGCGAATGGGTCGACGAGACGACGTTCGTCGACGTCACGCTGTGGGGCCGCACGGCCGAAGTGGCCAGCGAGTACCTGAACAAGGGCTCGAGCGTGCTGATCGAAGGCCGGCTGAAGCTCGACACCTGGGAAAAAGACGGTAAGAAAAACTACAAGCTCCGCGTGGTCGGCGAGCGGATGCAGATGCTCGGCAGCCGCGGCGGCAGGAGGAGGAGGAGGTGGTGGTGGTGGTGGTGGTGGCGCCGGCCAGCGCGGTGCTGCGGCCCGCAGTGGGTCCGAGTCGGGACCGGTACACGATGAGATGGAAGCCGGCCCGCCGGACGACGATATTCCGTTTTGACGAATGAACGTTCTTGCACGGCCCGCGGAGCCGCGAATCGCCGCTTCCGCCTGGGGCCGATCTCACTCGATCACGAGGTTACCCACGACATGAGTCGCCACAAGACCACGCTCCAGCACACCAAGGCCAAGCGGCTGCCGCGCGGCAAGCACAAGGGCGTCGAGCTGCTGCTGATCCAGGCGGTCGACCACGTTGGCGCCCAGGGCGACGTGGTCGAAGTCAAGCGCGGCTACGCCATGAACTACCTGCTGCCGCAAGGCCTGGCCACGATCGCCACCGAGCACCACAAGCGGATGGTCGAAAAACACAAGGCGCGGCTGCAAGAGATTCAAAACGCCCGCATGGCCGGTCTGCGCGACCTGGCCGCCGAGCTGGCCAAGCAGAGCGTGACGATCGAAGCCAACGCCAACGATGAAGGCCACCTGTACGGCTCGGTCGGTGCGCCGGAAATCGTGGCGGCGCTCAAGCGCAACGAAATCACGATCACCGCCGACCAGGTGCGGCTCACGGGCCCGCTCAAGGAACTCGGCCTGTACACGGTCAACATCCACCTCGGCCACGACATCGAAGGCGAGTTGAAGGTGTGGGTCGTGCCCACCGTGACGGAAGAAACGGCCGAAAACAAGTAATCCCCGCCGCCGCGATTTCCGCGACCACGACCACGAGTTGTCGCGCTGCACCGCGATCGTTCTAATGGGGTGACTGCTGCGCCACTGGCATCGCGTTGCTCGAGGGCAACGCGATTTTCTGGCGCTTGTTCGCACGGCACGGAGGACGCACGATGAAGGTCACTTCCGAGATTCTCGACCGCCAGCCGCCTTGCAACCTCCAGGCCGAGCGCGGCGTGCTGGGCAGCATCCTGCTGCTGCCGATGGTCTGCGACGACGTGGCGCCGGTCGTTCGCTCGGAAGATTTCTACGACGACGCCAATCGCATCCTCTACGCACACATGCGCGAGATGCATGACGCGGGCCGGCGCATCGACACCACGCTGCTGGTCGAGCGGCTCAAGCAAGGCGGCCAGTACGAGCTGGTGGGGGGGGCCGCCTACCTGGCCGAGATTCTGCAGTCGGTGCCCACGGCCGCCAACGCCACGCACTACGCCGAGATCGTCCGCAACAAGGCCACGCTGCGGGCCCTGATCGAATCCAGCACCGAAATTCTCCGCGACGCCTACGACGAAACCGACGAGGCCCGCGATATGCTGGCCCGGGCCGAAGAGCGGATCTTCGCCATCCTCGACGAGCGCGGCACGGGCAAGGTGGCCACGATCAGCGACATTCTGCAGGACGCGATGCTGCGGATCGACGCCCGCATGAAGCACGAGCACGCCATTGGCGGCATCGAGACCGGCTTTCGCGACTTCGATGCCCTGACCGGCGGATTGCACGACAGCGAGCTGGTGATCCTGGCGGCCCGCCCCAGCATGGGCAAGACCGCCCTGGCGCTGAACATTGCCGAGCATACGGCGATGAGCCTGGGCGTGGGCACGCTGTTCGTCAGCCTGGAAATGTCGTCCGTCGAGCTGGCCGATCGCCTGCTCTGTTCGTCGGCCGAAGTCAACGGCCAGCGGCTGCGCAACGGCACGATCTCGAACGACGACCGCCGCAAGCTGGTCGAGAAGGCCGGCGAGATGAGCCGTGCCCCATTGTTCGTCGACGACACGCCCAGCCGCACGATCACCGAAGTCGCCGCCACTGCCCGCCGCTTGAAGCGCAAGGCCGGGCTGGGGCTGGTGGTGATCGACTACTTGCAACTGATCGAGCCGGACAACCCCAACGCCCCGCGGCAGGAGCAGGTCGCCAAGATCGCCCGGCGGCTGAAAGGCCTGGCCCGCGAATTGAAGGTGCCCGTGCTGTGCCTGGCGCAGCTCAATCGCCAGGCCGAGGTGACGCGCGACAACCGGCCGCGATTGAGCCACCTGCGCGAGAGCGGGGCCATCGAGCAGGACGCCGACGTGGTGTTGTTCATCCATCGCGAAGAGTATTTCGTCTCCGACGAGGAAGAGCGCAAGAAAGTGGCCGGCCAGGCCGATCTGGTCGTTGCCAAGCAGCGCAACGGCCCGACCGGCGACGTCAAGCTCACCTGGCATAAGGATTACACTCGCTTCCGCGACAGTGCGCAGCGGCCGTACGACGAATTCGAGCCGTGGAGCGGCGGCCAGTCGTACTGAGGCGGGCCAGCCGCCGAACGCCGATCGCTAACCTCATTGGCGCTTCGCGTTTGCTGGCGCAGGCGTGCCAGCGTGGCTGCCCGGCTTGCCCAGCCGACGCCGACGAGGGCCCCCCGTGCGAATCCGGCTTGTCGCCGTGGGGCGGTTGGTGTATTTCTACGCGACTTTTGACGGGCCGAACGCAAGCGCGTCGCGTTCTTATCTTTGTCGTTCGGCCACGGAGTGCTGATTGCTCGTTCGAGCGCGCGCATGGGCTGCCGCGCGACCGAACGCGCTTGGGGCGCTCGATCCCATCTTGGTTGGTTCGTTCAACTTGTTCGGAAACCGAGCGTAATGGCTGTTGATTGCCGCCACGTTCCGCTACCGCTGCGCTTGCTGGCGGCCGTGCTCGCGGTTGCCCTTGCGCCGGGCGCCGGGCGGCTGGCCGCGCAGGGTCCCGACTCGCAGCCGCCGGGGCTGCGCCGGTGCCGATGCGGCCGGCCACGCCCCTGCCGCCTTCCAGCACCGAAATCGAGCGGCCTGCGCAGGAGAACGTGGTCGACATCATCATCAAGGGCAACCGCGCCATTTTGCGCGACAAGGTGCTGGCCAACATCGGCACGCGCATCGGCCGGCCCTTCGACCAGGCGGCATTCGAGCGCGATATCCGCAAGCTGACGGCCAAGAACTGGTTCGTGCACGTCCATCCCCTGCCGCGGCAGCACGTCGCAGGCGGCGTGATTATCACGCTGGAAGTCGTCGAGCGCCCGGTCGTCGAGGGGATCTACTTCGAGGGCAACAAGGCGGTCAAGAATTCGAAGCTGGCCAAGGAGGTCGGCATCAAGCGGGGCGACCCGCTCGACATCTACGCGGTGCAGGACGGGCAACGCAAGCTCGAATCGTTCTACCAGAGCAAGGCCTTCAACGACGTGGCGGATTTCGATCCTCGAAGGCAACAAGCCCGGCGATCGCCGTGTGGTGTATCTCGTCCACGAGGGGGTGGTGCAAAAGTTCAGCGCGGTCCACTTCGTCGGCAATTCGCCCAGCATCGCGCCCGACGGCCGGCTGAAGAGCGTCGTGCAGTCGCGGCCGCCGAAATTCTGGTTCTTCAAGGGCCAGGTCGACCACAGGAAGATCGAGGAGGACGTCGAAAAACTGATCGACTACTACCGCAGTTTCGGCTTCTTCGCCGCCCACGTCAGCCGCTACTACGAGTTCAACGAGGCCGAGGACCGCGTCGAGCTGACGTTCTACATCGACGAGGGGCCGCGCTACCGCATCAACAACATCGCGTACATCGGCAACACGGTTTACGGCGAAGAGTCGCTCTCCTACAACCAGAAGCTCAAGCCGGGTGCCTACTTCGACCGCAACAAGATGAATACCGACATCGGCATGATCAAGGATCTGTACGGCAGCCACGGCTACGTATTTGCCGATGCCATCGCCGAGCCGACGTTCCAGCTCGAGCCCGGCGTGCTGGACCTCGTCTACAAGGTCAAGGAGGGCGAGCAGTACCGCGTCGGCGACGTCGAGATCCAGATCAAGGGCGACAACCCCCACACCCGCCACTCGACCGTCCTCAACCGGCTGTCGATCCGGCCGGGCGACGTTGCCGATATCCGCCAGTTCCGCTCCAGCGAGCGGCGGCTGAAGGCTTCGGGCCTGTACAACACCGATCCCAGCAAGGGCGAGCTGCCGAAGGTCAGCTTCGCGCCTCCCGATTCGGAAGAAGCCGCCGCGCTCAGCCGCCGCAAGAAGCGCTCGCGCACGGCCAACCGCAACAGCGACGACCCGCCCGACTCGTTCCGCGGCCAAAGCCCCGACAACCGGCCGCCCGCGCGGACCGCCCCACCCCGGCAGACTGCGGGCCCGCAGGTGCGCTCGCAGAGCCCCGACTACGGCTATGGCGGACGCGCCGTCAATCCGGCCGCGCCAAGCGCCCAGCCGTACACGGTCAGCCAGGCGGCGCCCCCAACGCGCCTTCCAGCGACGCAACCCTACCCGCAGCAGCCCGCCAACCCCGCGCCGCAGTACCCGACGCCGCAGTACACCGCACAGCAACCCTATGCGGCCCCGGCTGCCCAACAGCCCTATGCGGCTCCCCAGCAGCCCTACGCGGCGGGGCAGCAATCGGCGCCGCAACCTTACACGGCGCCGGGCGGCGGGCCAGGGTACACCCCGCCGGCGCAGCCGTACGTCGCGCAGCAGAATCCGCCCCCGCCGGGGCAATACCTGGGCACCCGGGGGCGCCGCCCAGTGACTTTTTGGGCAATGCACCGACGCCCCAACCGAACGTGGACGTCATCGTCAGCACGGCCGAAGCGCAAACCGGCAAGTTCATGTTCGGCGCCGGCGTCAACTCGAACGCCGGCCTGATCGGCTCGATCATCCTCGATGAACAGAATTTCGATTGGCGGCGTTTCCCCACCAGTTGGGAGGATTTTCGCAGCGGCCGCGCCTTCCGCGGCGACGGCCAGAAGTTCCGCATCGAGGCCGCCCCGGGTACCCAGGTATCGCGGTACTTGTTCAACTTCACCGAGCCCTACCTGTTCGACACGCCGGTGGGCTTGAACCTCAGCGGCTACTACTTCAACCGCTTTTACCGCGACTGGACCGAGCAGCGTACCGGCGGCCGCACCAGCCTGCTCTACCAGTTCACGCCGGACCTGTCGGGCAACCTGTCGTTCCGCGCCGAGGATATCCGCATCTATCAGCCCCGCGTAAACACCGTACCCGACCTGAATGACGTGCTCGGCTTCACGCAGATCTACAGCTTCAAGGGAAGCCTGGCGCACGACACGCGCGACAATGCCTTCCTGCCGACCGAGGGCCATTACCTGGAAGCCGATTTCGAATACGCGATGGGCTCCTTCCAGTTCCCGCGGTTCACGGCGAATGCCCAGCAGCACATCCTGCTGCGCGAGCGGCCCGATACCACCGGCCGGCACACGTTGGGCCTGTACACCCAGTTCGGCATCTCCGGCCAGGACACGCCGATCTACGAGCGGTTCTTCGCGGGCGGTTTCGGCACCCTGCGCGGCTTCCAGTTCCGCGGTGCGTCGCCCCAGATCAACACGGTCGAGGTGGGCGGTATCTTGCAGTGGGTCAACTCGATCGAGTACATGTTCCCGCTGACGGCCGACGACATGTTCCGCATGGTCACGTTCGTCGATTTCGGCACCGTGTCGTACACGCAGCACATCGACTGGCGCGATTTCCGCGTGTCCCCCGGTGTCGGTCTGCGGGTCACGATCCCGATGATCAGCGCCGCGCCGATCGCGCTGGACTTCGCCGTGCCCGTGCAATACGCCCCCACCGACATTCGCCAGATCTTCGCGTTCTTCGTGGGCGTGGGCCACTAAGCGCGGCGTCTCACGAGCGCCCCACGCGTCAATTGGCGAGCCCCCGGCTCACGCCCGGGGCTCGCCATCGTCGATCACGCCAGCGAAGGGGTGGCTCTTCTCTGTTCGACTACCAGATGTACGAATAGCCCCAGCCCGGATAGCCGTAGTAGCCGTAGTTGTACGGATAGTAGCCGCCGTAGTAGCCCCCATAGGAATAGGGGCGGTAATAGTAGGGCCGATACGAGTAGGGCCGGTAGTAGTTGCGCCGATAGACGCGCCGGGCATGCCGGCGATAGGGCCCATAGGCCACCGGCTCGATCCGAGCGCCGGGGCGCCGGCCGTCAGCGCGGCCGTGGTTACCGGCGCGCCGTGGACCGTCGCATATACGGCGGGCGCCACGGGCGCCGCATTGGAAGCCGCCATTGCCGGTGCCATCGTCAGCGCCACGAGCGCGACAACCAAGAATCCGCCTGCAAGTCGTCTCATTGTCGATTCCTCCTCGGGTCAGGTGCGCAAAGGCTCGGTTCGCCTGAAAAAATCGTATGGGGCGCGACGAGGTGGTCAAGGCGCAGCCCGCCCGTGCGCCCGCGTGGAATCTTCGTCAGAACTGCTGGCGCCGACAGACGATCGGAGCGCTCGGCCGGCTAGTCGTAGCGGATCAAGCTGAAGGGTTTGTAAGCTGCCAGCCGTCTGGCGCCCGCAGCGACACTAGCTCGATCAGGAATACGCAGCCGGCCACTTTGGCGCCCGACGTCTCGACCAGCCGGCAGCAGGCTTCGATCGTGCCCCCCGTGGCCAGCAGATCGTCGACCAACAGCACGCGCTGGCCGTGACCGATCCCGTCGCGATGGACCTCGAGCGTGTCGCTGCCGTATTCGAGCTCGTAGTGAAAGGCGTGGGTATCGAACGGCAGCTTGCCCGGCTTGCGAACCGGCACGAAGCCGGCTTTGAGCTCCAGCGCCAAGGGTGCCGCGAAGATGAAGCCCCGGGCCTCGGCCGCCGCCACCACGTCGATGCCCGCCGAGCGGTAGGGCTCGGCCATGCGGGCCACGGCCTCGCGAAAGGCTGCGGGATTGCGCAACAGCGGCGTGATGTCGCGAAACAGGATGCCCGGCTTGGGAAAGTCGGGCACGGCGGAATGTGCTTGGTCAGGTCCATGACAACCCATCGAAAGCCAGGCATGGCCGCTCGCGCGATGCGAGCACAAACTCGTTGCGAAGTCCGCGACCAAAAAACGGGCGGCCCCTCGTCGCGGAGCATTCTAGCAGACGCGCCGGCGCGCCCGACAGGGCCGCGAGCCGATCGCGGTTGCTTCACCCGGCGGGCAAGATTTGCGTCGTCTGGTCGGCGGTGACGCTCTTCGACTGGCCGCGGCTGGTCACCTCGGCGCGCAGCCTGGCCGTGCCCGGCCGCAGGGCCTTGAAGCGCAGCTCGAAACTCAAGGTGTTTTCGCCGGCGCAGCTCGCGGATGGGAATGAAGCGAATGCCACTGGCGGACACCGAGCCCTCGACCGGACCGTTCATGCCCTCGAAGCGGACGTCGTCGCCGAACGACACGCTCAGCGTGACGTCGTAGGCCGGCAGGTCGGAAGGGTTGCTGAGGATGATCTGGTAAGTCGTTTCGCCGCCGACTTTCACCGGATCGACCGTATCGGCAACCGATACCCGCACCGCGCCGGGCTGCTGGGCCGCGGGCGACTGGCTGGCGACGATCTCGAGGCAGGCGTCGGCTGACGACGGTTCGACGCCCCGCGCCGCGACGTCAACCCGCGTGCAGGACCTTGGCGTCGCGCAGGCACTTGAACTCGATGTCGCGGCGCGCCGACCTGCCTGACTCGAGCGAGGGGATTTTCCAGACCAGCGCGTTGCCCCCCTTCCAGGCGTAGCCTTCGGTGGCCTGCGCCGGCTGCAGGACCGTCTCGAAGCCGTCAGTGATTTCGATGTCTTCGAGCGTGTCGGGACTGTCATTGGCCACTTGGATGGTAAACTTCGCGGTGCCGCCGGCCATCGCCTTGGGCGGGCCGTCGATCGCCACGGCCAACGGCGAGCTGCCAGTCGGACGCGGAGTCGATAATCCGGCCGGCGGCACCGAGGCCGGAGGCGTGGCCGCGGCGCTCGGCTCCTCGGCCGGCTGGCTAGTCGGGGCTTCCACGGCAGTCAAGCAATAGCGTGTCGTGGCCGTGACGCCGCCGGCAGCCGACACGCTGATCTCCTGGCAGGCTTCGCCGGCCGCGGCCACGCGCAAGGTCAGCAGCACTTTGCCCGTCGTGCCCGGCGGCAGGTCGACCAGGTCGCGCTCGATCGGGCTGGTGGCCTGGGCATGCTCCAGGGACGCGTCAAAGCGGTCGGTCACCACGATGCCCGTGGCCGTCGCCGTGCCGCGATTGACCACCTGGATCTCGAACTGGGCCCCGCTGCCCACCACGGCCGTCGTGGGGCCATAGACGCTGACGTCGAGCTGCGGGCGCGATGGGCTCGCCGCGGCGGGCGGCATGCCAGCCGCGGGATTGGCCGCGGGCCCCGTCGTCGATGGAATCGCCGGCGGAACGGCCGGACTGGGCGCGGCCCCAGCGGGCTCGCCGAGCGACCAGGTGCACAGCGTCGAGCCGCTGCCCACCGGCGCCGGCCGGTCGAGAGCGCCGGCGCCGGCGGGGCGGATGACTTGAATCTGCACCGCGTTGGTCCCCGCGGCGGGCTGTTTTTGCACGATCTCGGCCGGGGCTTCGCCGGCGGCGTTGCTGACGATCTCGACTGCCGAGGCCCCGTCGGGCGCAAAGCCCACCTCCGGACCCCCGGCGAGTTCGTAGCGCACGGTCCAGCCGGCCAGCGGGGTGCCGTTGCTTTGCCGCGAGAGCGAAGTCACGAGCGTCTGGCTCGTGCCGGCGGCGCCGATCGACGGCGAGGGAAATCGCCACTGGGCGTCGACCCAATAGATCGTCGCGTTCTGTTGCCGGCGATCGAAGCCGCGAACTTGGGGGGCAAACACGGTCACGTAGCTGGTGCCCTCGGTCGGCGAGCTGACGGTTACCCAGGCCTGTCCGCTCTGCACCAGGATGTCGTCGACGGGCGTGGGCGTGGCGCGGTCGAGCGTCATGGGGAATTGCAGCGTGGTGTTGATGACGTAGCGCTCGTCGATCTTCCGCGGTAGCCCGCGCAGCCAATGAACGATTTCCAACGGTCCCCGCACGCCCGGGCTGAGAAACTGTCCGACGCCGTCCTGGGCCAACATCCACTCCAAGCGCTCGTTGATCAACAGGTAGCCTTCGCTGCCCGAGACGCTGGCGACGAGCACGACTTCGCTGCCGACCGGCGCGATGATCTGGCTGGGATTGACCGACAAGCCCCAAGGCGAGGCCGGGGCCGAGACCGCGGGCGGATAGATGGCCGTGGCGCTCGGATCGGCCGGCGGATAGACCGGTCCGACCACGGGAGGCGGCGCGGCGTTCGGCCAGGTCAGCAACGTTTGGCCGCTGGGGTCGATCCGCGGCGCATTGGCACAGCCGGCGGCCACGAGCACCAGCCACATCCACGCGCAGCCCCGTCGCGCGGCAGGCGCACATCGCGGGGGCATCTGGCGGGCGAACATCGCTGGGCGGTGCCTCGCGGTGGAAAAACATTCGGGGTCCATGCAAAACTACCATGCACTTTTGGCAACATGGTGAATTTTTGCCACGCGCCCGCCCGCCGCGAAAAACTCGCCGCCGCTACGACCGTCACACCCCCGCGCCATCCAACCCGCTCATGGCGAAGCCGGCCGGCGCGGCTAACAAAAAACCCCCGCGCAAAACGGCTCGCCGTACGGGCGAGCGATTTCGGCGGGGGGCTCGTATCGGGACCTTTTTGGCGCGGCAACTCGACGGCCCGCGTCGCCGGTCGGTCAAAGCCGCCTAGCGATGGCGATTGCCAAAGATTCCGGTCGCGTACCAGATGCCATTTCGGCCGCGCTTGATGTCGTAGCCGAACAGCGGTTGGCGGGCACGCACGGCGCCCCAGTGGCCGGGGCTTTGCCGCCAACTGTGTACGCAGTCGATGCAGGCTTCGACCAGGTGCTCGTTCGGCCAGCTTTCGGCCACCACTTCCTGCGCCAGCACGTTGCCGGGCAACTTGGCATTGATCCGCTGGAAGCGGGCGTCCCAGGAATGGTGGCCCTGCACCTGGATCGACGCCTGGTAATGGGCATGGCTCTTGGCCTCGTCGGCCAGGGCCATGTGCAACTGACCCTGCGTGCTGGCGGGGCTTTCGGGGTGGATCCGCACGGCGTAGATCATCGTCCGCTGGGTCAGCGTACCCGGCGGCAGGTCAAGCACTACGGACATGGCCTGCTTGCGGTAATACTTGCCGGGCGTGAACGGGAACGTGCTCACGACGCGGCCATAGTAGTCGGCCCTTTCATGCACCAGGTCGATGATGGCCACCCCCTCGCGGCCGAGCATCTCGGCGAAGGCTGGATGCTTCAGCAGGGTGATTTGTTTGCCGGCGGTCAGAATCTTGGCGTCGCGAGGCAGTTTGACAACCACGTATCTTTTCAGCTTCTCCTGGATTTCCAGACTCGCCAGCGTCTCGATCTCAAATGCGCACTGTGCGGTGTTTGGGGTGCGATCGTAGAAATAGATCAACAGCATCTTGCGGTCTTCGGTGGCTTCCTGCATGGCCCGGCGATAATTGTCATGCACGGTCCAATCGGCCGGCACCGCGAATCTTCGCTCCAGCGGACGGTCCTTGTCGTGGGCTGTCGGCTCGTCCGACGTTGACGTCGGCGCGACGCTCGAGCGGACCGCGCCGGTGGGTTTGTCGCTCTTTGGCGATCCGGCGTGGCTGGCGTCGGCCGCGGCCAACAGCAGGCCGTGCGGCTGCGGCTGGCTGTCGAACGAAGCCGTATCCGCTCGCAGCGTGACTGAAAACGCGGGGAGACGAACCGACCAGGGCCACTGCTGCCAGGTGCGATCCTCGAACCATGGTTCTATCCTCCTCATCCAAAGGCACAGGCGGCGCTCACACCACCGAACGCGCCACGAAAAAATAGGCGCGTTCGCGAGGAGCAGTTGTTCCGAACACTTGCTCGCTCGACGCGCGAAATGCCAGCGAGGCCTCGCCTGCTTAAACGAATGTGAGGCCATGGTCCCAAAGCTGCTAGCATCATGCAATGGGCTAGATAGATGATATCTTCGGGTTACGAAGTTCCTTCCTATTTTGTAAAATCGGGTGTGCAATTGGCATAAGAAAACATGGACGAGATGGGTGGTCTGAAAGGGCTTGCGATACTGCGCAAGGCCCACTTAACTCTAGGCGATGGTTGCCATTTCTGCTACGACAGAACGTATTCTGGAAACTGTTGGGCAGTGGAAAATCAGGAGTTCGTGTGATGCGAAGACGATGGGCGCTGGCGGCAATTTTTTTGGCGGTTTTTTCGACCAGCACCTTCCCCACGCCAGCCAAAGCCGGCGATCACCCCGTAGCGCCAGTGCGTGAGGCGCTGGCCAAGCTGGAGCAATACCTCGACTCGCAGCCAACCGGCAAAGGCTGGCGCGACTATCTGGATCTCGCGGCGCTAAAGACCGAACTCGACAAGGGCGCCGCCGCCAACCCGCTGGAAACCGCGCCGCTCTTGAAGCTGCTGGAAGGCGACGTACCGGGCCTCGAACTCGAACCGTTTGCCGGGCTGCGCGGCGCAGTTGCGGCAATGGCCCGAGGGCATTGTGGTGGCCCAGGCGGCGAACGTCCAGGACGCGATCGCCAAGAGCGAAGCGACCTTCTATCCACCCGGCCCCGCCGATGTGGCAACGGCCCGGGCCGAATTGAAAACCGCCATGGCCGGGCTCGATCGGTACTTGAAGGCCAACCCCGCGGTCGCAGCCGGCTGGCGCGAATTCCTGCACTGGAAGGATCTCGAGGCGCAGGTGGCTGCGCCCAGCCCGACGTCGAAACGTTGAAGACGATCGACACCCAGTTCTCGACCGACGCCAATGGACTGGAAATGCCTGTGTTCACCGAAGTTCGCAAAGCCGCGAAGACCTTTGTCGAGTTGCTATTGGCGCGTGGCGAGGATCTGCGGCCCCAGTACATCGAGCACCTGAAGAGCCTGTCCGAGAACGTCAAGCGATACGAGGCCGACAAATCCAACGAGCTGGCCGACGCGATCGGCTCTGACCTGGCCTGGCTCGAAGCGATGCATCTCGGCGCGCCGCTGGTCCGCGATATCCGCAGCCGGCTCTCGACGCCCAATCTTCACGTCCGCATTTCGAGCCACTTGATCAGCGCCGGCGCCCAGCAAGCGCTCGACGAAACCGGGCCGATCACCGACAACATCCTAGGCACCGCGATTTCGGGAACCGCGCACACGCGCGCCAGATCGACGGCCGACCGCTCGAAAGCCAGAACCGGGCAGTCGTCGACCTGTCGCTCAAGGGCACGACCGACACCGACACGGTCGGCTACAACGGCCCGGCCACGATCTACAGCCGGGGCACGACCAGCATCGAGGGGAACAAGAAAATCGCCATCGACGCCAGCGGTTTCAGCAGTTATCCGGCCACGGCGACGGCCCGGACGCAAACCCAAATCACGGGCATCGGCGCGCGGGGCGGCATCGCCCAGCGGGTTGCCACCGAGCGCGTCTACGAAAACAAGCCGCAGGCCGAACAGATTGCCGGCATGCACGCAGCCGCCCGGGTGCGCCACCGCATGGAAGCCCAGGCCGACAAGCAACTCGGCAAGGCTCAGGCCAATTACCTGAAAAACGTCCGCAATCCGCTGGTGCGGCACGACGAGTTCCCCGCGCTCGTCGACGCCCGCTCGACCGACCAGGCGCTGCTGCTGACCGCGTTGCAGGCCAATGCCTCGCAATTGGGCGCGCCGTCGGCGGCGCCGCAGGTGGCCGACAACCACGACCTGGCACTGCAACTGCACGAATCGATGATCAACAACCTGACGGCCGCGATGCTCGCGGGCGTGACTCTCCAAGAAAAAGAGGTGCAAGACAAAGTCATCGAATGGCGCGGCAAGCTGCCCAAACAGCTCGAAAGCGATCCGGACCAAGAGCCGTGGTCGATCACCTTCGCCCGCTCGCAGCCCGTGACCATCAAATTCACCGACGACAGGATCGAGATCACGATCCGCGGCCAGAAATACACGAGGGGCGAGCGCGATTTTCGGGCGATGAACGTGACGGCCAACTACAAGATCACGCCATATGAAAGCTCTTACCGGCTAGTTCGCGACGAGAAGCTGGAGATCAACCCGCCCGGACGGACGCGCCTCTCGGGCACGGATGTGACGCTCAAGCCGCTCTTGCAGAAAAAATTTGGCAAGCTGTTCGAGCCGGAGATCAAGGCCGAAAAGATGACATTCGAAGGCCAACTGGAAAAAGTGGGTGCGCTCGACTTGAAACAACTGCAGTCGCAGGGCGGCTGGCTCGTGGCCGGCTGGCTGCAAGGAGCGGCGCCGCCGGCGGACGCCCCGCCAACTCCACCCACCGCCTCCGGCGACGACAAGCCCAGCGAGAGCAAAACCAGCGGCTGAAACGGCCGGCGGGCCCATCCAACTTTGTCTTCGCGGAGCGCCACGGCATGAGTTCATCCGTCGCCATCGTATTTGATTGTCTGCCGCTGCGCTCGGTCGGCCGGCTCGACATTCCGTTGGACGCCTCGCCGCGATACCGGGCCCGGTGCGAACGAATCAAGCAGGCGCTGGCCACTCACGGCTCGCACAACACGTACTATCTCTACAATGCCGAGTGCACCTTCCGTCTCACTAACCACGAGATGCTGGGCATGATCCAGTTCGGCTTTGAGGGCACCGCGCTAACGGATGCCAGCGATCAGAAAACGCTGCGTTGCGACTTGCAGGTTGAATTGCTGCGCGAGACGTGCGACTGGCTCACCGAGCCGGCGACCCAGTGGCTGGGCGAAACGGTCGTGCACGCGGTGACGGTCGAGTTCGACCGCTTCATCGCCGCCGGCGATTTGGCCCAAACCGTCAAGCGCATCGAACAACTGCAAGCCCAAAGCGACCAGCGCGGCGGCTTCGTCGGCATGTACTTGTAGCGGGCTGCTAGCGTCGCTGCACGCTTCTTCGCCGGTCCGCGCATCTTTCCCGGTTTCAATTGCGCGCGTCACTGCGCGCACTGCTGGCGTTGCGCCCAGGAAAGTTGGCAGCTTTGGTGAAGTCCTGGGGCCGGCAGCAAGCCTTCCGGATGCGCGGTTTTTTGAAAGTTTGACGATCACGCTGTCGATACCTGGGGTGCCGCATTCTTTCGTTTGCGCAGGGTGCCAGCGCGCCCGGCCAAGCGAACGAACAGCGTGCGGTGTGGACGGGGGGCGTCCGAAGGATTTGCAAACGTGCCATGGCTGTGCGTGCGAGCCCGAGCAAGGCTCGCCGCCGGCGCGGGGGCACCAGGACGAGAACCTCCAGAGGCCGATCGATGAACCGGCGAGTCCACACCGTCACAGCGGTCCTCTTATCAGCGCTGTCGGCGCTGACCGGCTGCCAGCCGCAGCAGCCGTTCTATCTCCGCGACAGCGGCGACATGTCGCACTATCTCGACGTGGCTACCGACATCGAGTATCCCGACGTGCAATCCACGACCCTGGACGAAGTCGAACACGCGATTGCCCCTTATACCCTTACGAACCTGAAGTTTGCCAGCTACTGGGACCTGCCCCTGGAAGACGCCATCCACAATGCTTTGAACAACGCCAAGGCGATGAAGTCGCTCGGCGGCCGTTACGTCAGCTCGGCATTCAACAACCGCGCCCAGACGGGCGAAGCGCCCGACGCGCTGATCACCAACCCCGATGCCGCGCGCACCGTTTACGACCCGGCGATCACCGAAACCACTCCGTTCAGCGGCGTCGAGTATGCCCTGTCGGCCTTCGATGCCCAGTGGGCCAATAGCCTGACGTACAACAAGAACGACCACCAGCAGAACGTGCTGCCGCAGTTCCCGATCACGAACTTCTTCCGCCCCGTGTTCCAGGAAGACACCAGCACGTTCAACTCACAGCTCACCAAGATCACGGCCCAGGGCGGTCAGTTCAGCCTGAGCAACACGATCGTCTACGACTTCAACAACAACCCGACGCGCCAGTTGGCCAAGGACTGGAACACGAACTACCAGATGACGTTCAACCAGCCGTTGTTGGCCGGTGCCGGTGCCCAGTTCAACCGCATCGCCGGCCCGGTGAACCCGTTCAACAACAACATCGTTCCCGGCGGTGCGCAGCAGACGCCTCAGTTCGACGGCGTGCTGATCGCCAGGATCAACGTCGATATCTCCCTGGCCGATCTCGAGGCCGGCGTTCGCAACCTGGTCAGCGACGTGGAAAACGCCTACTGGGAATTGGCCTTTGCCTGGCGCAACCTGGAAACCTCGAACACGGCCCTCAACAGCGCCCGCCAGACGTGGAAGAAGATTCACCTCTTGTTTCTCGTCGGTGCCAAAGGGGGCGAGGCCAACCAGGAAGCCCAGGCCCGAGAGCAATACTTCCAGTTCAAGAGCCAGACGCAGACGCTGCTCAACGAGCTGTTCCGGGCCGAAGGCCGGCTGCGCTATATCATGGGTCTGGCCACGACCGATGGCCGCCTGATCCGCCCGATCGAAAAGCCGACGGTTGCCAAGGTTGAGTTCGACTGGCACGAGGTCATGGACACGGCCCTGGCCCGCAGCCTCGACTTGCGGCGGCAGAAGTGGCGCATCAAGCAGCAGGAGCTGCTGGTGATCGCCGCCAAGAACTTGTTGATGCCGCGGTTGGACTTCAACGGCACGTACCGCTGGATGGGCTTGGGCGACACGCTGTTCGGCAACAACGCCTACAACCTCAACAACCTCAATGCCGTCGACCCGCGGCAGGGGCTGCTGGCCGGCACCAGTTCGCTGGCAACCCTGGCCAGCGGCCAATTCCAGGAATGGCAGTTGGGCTTGCAGTCGACCTTCACGGTCGGCTTTCGCAAGGAGCTGGCCACGGTGCGGAACTACCAATTGTCCTTGGCCAAGGCGCGGGCCGTGCTGCAAGACGAGGAGCTGGAGATTTCACACCAACTGGCCGACGCCTTGCGGCAGTTGGAGCTCAACTATGCCCTGACCGAGACGAACTTCAACCGCACGCTGGCTGCCGACCGCCAAGTCGAGGCCGTGCAAGCCGCCTACGAGGCCGAAACCGTCACGCTCGATCAACTGCTCGAAGCCCAGCGCCGCCGGGCCGACGCCCAGACCAGCTATTTCCGCACCCTGCTCGACTACCAGCGAGCGATTATCATGGTGCATTTCCGCAAGGGCACGATCCTCGACTACAATAACGTCTACTTGCAGGAAGGTCCCTGGCCGGCCAAGGCCAAGTTCGACGCCAACCGCCGGGCTCACATGCGCGACGCCGCTCTGTACATCAACTACGGTTTCACGCGACCCAACGTCATGAGCCAAGGGCCAGTCCGGCAGGATCCGCAACGCGACGGGCTCGTCGACGGGCCGCTGGGCTTCGACGCCGTGCGCCGCACGAAGCGCAAAGCCCCGAGGAAGTGCCCGCGCCCGAGGCCAGCCCTGGCCCGGCGGCCGACGAGCAGCCGGCCGTGCGGCCCACGGCGGCCATGCAGCGCGGCTTCGAGTGGGGCCCGCTGGGATTGAATCCCGACGACATCGAGCCGGACGATCCCGACTGGACCGCCGGGGCCCCGGCCGCCGCGGCACGAGGGCCCGCGGCCGCCGCCTCCTCGAGCGGATCGCCGCAAGGGGCCGGACCGCAAGCCGGCCCCGCGCTGGGCCAGCCAACGGCTGCTCGCGGAAACTTCAACGCCAATGGACGCGTGCCCGCCCCGGGCGCGACGAATCCGGACGGAGCCACGCAAAACGTGAACTACCAGTACGGAAAGTCGACGCCTTCCGATGAACCTGTCCAGAATCAGCCGGCTCGTGCAGCTGCTCGGCCTGTTGCAAGCGGGCAAAGGCCATAACGCGGGAGAGCTGGCCGCCGCTTGCCGCGTGAGCCGCCGCACGATCTTTCGCGATCTCGACGTGTTGCGCCAGGCCGGCGTGCCCGTGCTGTTCGACGACGACCGCCAGGTCTACCGCATCCCCGGCACCTACTACCTGCCGCCCACGAACTTCACGGCCGAAGAGGCCCTGGCCGTGATGGTGCTGTGCTACGAGATGGGGCGCGACGGCCGTCTGCCGTTCTACGAAGCGGCGCAAGAGCGCGGCCCTGAAGCTCGAAAGCAGCCTGCCGGCCCGCGTCCGCGAGCGCCTGCGCGAGGCCACGGCCGCCGTCCTCATCAACCCGCAGCCGAGCAACCCGCTCGTCGGGCAGCAACCGATCTACCAGCAAATGCTGGCCTCGATCGCCACGCGCCGGGCCGTGCACATCGACTACGACAGCTTTGCCGACCGCGCGATGATTCACTTGCGGCTGTGCCCCTACCGTTTGATGTTCAGCCGCCACAGTTGGTACGTGATCGGCCGCTCGTCGCTGCATCGCGAGGTCCGCACGTTCAACGTCGGCCGCATCAAGCAGCTCACCCTGCTCGACGAATCGTTCGCCATTCCGCGCGGCTTCAGCATCGAGCGCTACCTGGGCAATGCCTGGCACCTGATCCCCGAACCCGAGCCCGACCAGGACATCGTCGTGCGTTTCAGTCCCCTGGTCGCGAAAAACGTGGCCGAGGTCGCCTGGCACAAGACCCAGCGCGTCGAGGAGCGGCCCGACGGGTCGATCGATTTCCACGTCCGCGTCTCCGGCATCGGCGAGATCTCCTGGTGGATCCTCGGCTACGGCGACCAGGCCGAAGTGCTCAAGCCCGCGCGGCTGCGGCAGTTGATCGCCGAACGCGCGGGCCGGATGATGGAGATGTACAATGGCGACGCTTGAACTTCGGTGAGCGGTCGACCCGCAGACGGTGCGCCATGGCTTGGATGACCGCGACGACGGGTGCTATTCTAAGCCTCGCTCAGGCAGCAAAGCTTTCGACGTCGCGCCGACGCCGCCCTGCGAGTGCCGTATGCCGATCAAATTCCAATGCTCCAAGTGCGGCGCGATGCTCAAGGCGCCCGACGAGGCAGCGGGGCGGCGGGCCAAATGCAACAAGTGCGGCACGATCGTGATCGTGCCCAGCGCGGCCGATCATCTTTGGCCGCCGGGAGCCGCTCCAAAACCGCCGAGCCAACCCCCTTCGCCGGCAAAGGCGCCCGGGACTCCTCCGAAGGGTCCGCCCAAGGCGCCGCCGCAACCGCCCGCGCCGCAAACCGCCAAACCCAAGCCCAAGGGGCCCGCCGCGCCTCCGCAGCCACGCCCGACCAAGCCTACACCGCCGCCTGCCGCGCCGCCGCCTGCCGCGCGAGCTCCGAGCGTCGGCCCTTTTGACCTCTCCGCGGCCGACGATGTCGACAGTTTGTTCGACGAGGCCGATTTCGCGCCGTCGCCGCCGGCCCCGCAGCCAGTGCCGGTCGTCGTTCCCAATCCCTATCAATCACCGGCATTCGACCCCGCGGCGAGAACCGGAAATCGCGTGGCCGCGGATGACGTTCGATTGACCCCAGGCGATTGGGCATTGGCCATCTTGTGCGGAAACATCGCTTGTATCCTCGGGCTATATTGGATCCTCCGCGGGAACCCCAAAGGGCCCAAAATGATCGTCGCGTGTTTGGCAGCGACGGGAGGCTGGATTGTTTTCAGCATCGCTGTCCGGTTCATATTGGCAATTCTCGGCCAGAGTGTGCGATGAATTCACCTGCAACCGATCGAGTGCGCGCTTCAGACGCCAGGGCGGCCACACCGGCCGCTGGCCCGTCGAGGTTCGATCGCGAAATGCTGTTGTTGTCGCTGGTCGTGATCGTGGCCGCGTTTGCCCTGGAGGTTTTGCCCGACCAGCGGGTGGCTCTGCGCGGGGCACAGGCGGCCGTGTTGCCCCCCATGTGCCTGACGCATGAGTTGACCGGCGTCGATTGCCCCGGCTGCGGGCTGACGCGCAGCTTCGTCCACCTGGCTCACGGCGATTGGTGGGAAAGCTGGCATGTCCACCATTTGGGATGGCTGCTGGCCGCGGCGGTTGTCTTGCAGGTGCCCTATCGGGTCTACTGTTTGCGAGCCGGCCGGCAGGCCCTGCCCGCGTGGGTGGGCACGTGGTTTGGCTACGTGACGATCGGGCTGCTGCTGGCAAACTGGCTCGTGACGCGCGTGCTCGATTGGGGATGACGCCGCGATAGGGCCGCGGTTGGCGACCGGTTCGAGGTTTCATGTTCTTCAGCTTTGACGGACTCGACGGCGTCGGCAAGACGACTCAGCGGCAGTTGTTCATCGACTGGCTGCGGGCCGCAGGCCGCGGGGTCGTCGAGTGTCGCGATCCGGGCAGCACGCCGCTGGGCGAGCAACTGCGGACGATCCTGCTCGCCCACGAGCTGCCGATTTCGCGCACGGCGGAAATGCTGCTGTTCATGGCGGCGCGAGCTCAATTGGTCGAAGAGGTCATTCGTCCCGCCTTGGCCGCCGGGCAGATTGTCGTCTCTGATCGCTACCTGTTGGCCAACGTGGTCTACCAGGGTCATGCCGGCGGCTTGGATCCGGCCACGGTCTGGCAGATCGGCCATGTGGCGACCGGCGGGCTGATGCCCGACGTCGTCTTTCTGCTCGACATGGCGCCCGAGGCCGCCCAAAGCCGCATCGGCCGCCAGCTCGATCGCATGGAGAGTCAGGGCCTCGACTACCAGCGCCGCTTGCGCGACGGTTTTCTCGCCGAAGCCCAGGCCGACCCAGAGCGTCTCATCGTCATCGACGCCGCCCGAGACGTCGACAGCGTCCAAGCTGAAGTCCGCGCCGTCGCGACGCGCGTGTTGCGATAAGCACGCGGCCTGCAGCCCGCGTTGCTGCAGCCGGCCTCTGCGAGGCCGGTGGCGCGCCTCGGCAATCCCGGTCCCGCGGTATCCCCGCCGCAAACGCGGCGATAGAATTGCCAGCATTCGTTGAGCACCACCGTCCGCGAAGTTGCACCCATGGCCTGGCAAGGCATCGAAGGGCACGATCGGGTCGTCGAGCGGTTTCGCCGGGCTCTCGTGCGCGGGCGGCTGGCCAGCACCTACCTGTTCGTCGGGCCCGCGGGCGTCGGCAAGCGGCGGTTCGCCGAAAAACTGGCCCAGGCCTTGCTGTGCTCGCGGGTGGCGGCACGGGAGATGGCCCCCTGCGGCACGTGCGACGCCTGCGTGCAAGCGGCCTCGCTCACGCATCCCGACATGTACGTGCTCGAAAAGCCGCCGGACCGCAGCTCGATCCCCCTGGCGGCCTTCGTTGGCGGCGACGCCCACCGCATGCGCGAGGGGCTGTGCCACGACATCGCGCTCAAGCCGTTCATGGGCGGCCGCAAGGTGGCCATCATCGACGACGCCGACTGGCTCAACGAGGAAAGCGCCAATGCCCTGCTCAAGACCCTCGAGGAGCCGCCGCCCGACTCGGTGCTGATCCTCATCGGCACGGCGGCCGACAAGCAGTTGGCCACGATCCGCTCGCGCTCGCAAATCGTGCGTTTCGCCCTGCTCGCGCCGAGACGGTCGCCGAGATTCTCGCCACGCGCGGGCTGGTGAGCGACGCCGCCGAAGCTCAGCGCCTGGCGCGGTTCTCCGAAGGCAGCGTTGCGGGCGCGCTGGCCTTGGCCGACGAAGACCTGTTGGCATTCCGGCACAAGTTGCTGGCCGAGCTGGCCAAGAGCGAACTGGCCAGCGTGGCGATCGCCCGCGATCTGGTGCCGCTGGTCGAGTCGGCTGGGAAGGAGGCCAGCGCGCGGCGCGAGCGATTGCGGCACGTGATCACGTTTGCCGTCGATTTCTATCGGCAACTGCTGCGCACCGCCAGCGGCGCCAAGCCGGCCGGCGACGACGCGCTCGTGCGGGCCGTCGAAGCCGCCTCGCGCAACCGCCCGCGCGACCCGGAGCGGACCGCCCGGCAGATCGACCGCTCGCTGGAGGCCCTGGCCGACGTCGACCGCAACGCCCACCAGGCGACGCTGGCCGAGTGCTGGCTGGATGACTTGGGAAGGGAGGCCGGAGGCGGCAGGCCGGAGGCCGGAGGTCGGAAAAACTAGAGCCACGGCAAGAAAGCATCGCAAGAATCACTGCGAGTCATCCCGCTCGATTTATTCTTCCGACCTCCAGCCTCCGGCCTCTCGCCTCCGGCCTATTCCCCCTCGAGCGTCAGCACCAGGCGGCGGCCGCTGGCGCGGTTGCGGTGCTCGCAGAGATAAATGCCCTGCCAGGTGCCCAACAGCAGCCGCCCGTGGCCGACCGGCACGCTCACCGCCGAGCCCAACAGCGAGGCCTTGACGTGGGCCGGCATGTCGTCGGGGCCCTCGATGGTGTGGGTGTATCCGAAGTCCTCGGGCGCGATGGCGTTGAAGGCGGACTCCATGTCGGCCGGCACGTCGGGGTCGGCGTTCTCGTTGATCGTCAACGAGGCGCTGGTGTGCTGGATGAAGACGTGCAGCAAGCCGCATCGCACACGATCGATTTCGGGCACCGCCGCCACGACCCGCGGCGTGATCAGGTGGAAGCCGCGGCGAAAGGGGGGCAGCTCGAGCAGGTGTTGGAACCAGGCCATGCTAATTCATTCTGGTAAAAACGGCCCCGTCGGTTGGCCGGGACAGCCTACTTGGGCAGCATCGAGGGTGATTTCAAAGCCACGAATCCCAGTTTTGCACAGTCGAATCAACTCGCGTTTGCGCGTGGCGGCAAAGGGCACACAAATTCTTGACAATCGTCGGCTGCCCATGATAATAGTTCTTTTACGTGAGGTAACTCCATCTCGATTCGGATACGACCAACCCCCGCCCCTCCGAATCAAGGTCGTGCGCGTATTTCCAGGTCGCCACGAGGGTCGACCGGCGCACGACAGCAAGTGGCAGACTGACGGACCGATATTTGCATTGGCCACGTACACGAGATGAACGGCGATTCACGCCGGAGCTACAGCGAAGTGGCGTTTTTTTTGTTTTGGGAGGTTAGATTCGATGCGGCAGATGCGGAATGTGTTCGAAGCGATCTTGAAGTATGGTCACGATGAGGATTTTGCGCCGGCGGAAGACGACAGCTTTTCGCCGACCGAAGCGCCCGCCGGTTCGCGGGAAAAGTTGAACGTTCTGGCCGAGCGCGTCATGCGCGGCGAGCCGCTGTGGCACCCGGAAGATCGGCCCGACTATAGCGGCCTGACCGGGGCGGTGCGGCCCCGCGAATAAGTTTTCGCGATCCTAGGATCAAGCGACGGCTTGGTTACCGAACACATCGCCGGCTCCCGGATGAGTCAGGCGATGTTTTCTTTTGCGCCCAAATCGTTGAGCACCAGCCAGCCAACCGGGACGCGTGGCGACCAGACTCAGTCAACTCAACGTCGCCGCATACACGAACCCGATGCGCAAGCGAGGGAGAACGACGGCAGAACCCTCGTTTGCGCGCTTGCGCGTCGGGTTCGTTTGCTACGGAAGTACCGCCTTCACCACCTGGCGGGCGTTACTTGGCGTTCGAGGCCTGCGCGTTCTGCGTCTTGTCGAAGGCGGCCTTCTCGGCAGCCAGGCCCGCCACGGCAGCCTGGGCCGCGGCTGCCGCGTCGGCAGCCGCCTTATGGGCCTTTGCCTTTTCGTCGAGCGCGGCCTGGGCCGCGGCCAACTCGGCAGCCGTCTTTTGGGCAGCGGCTGCGGCAGCCGCCGCAGCCGCGGTCTGGGCTTCCAGCCGCATGGCCAGCGTCGGCGGATTGGCCGGCAGCTGCCGCCACCAAAGCCCCGTCGGCCGCATTCGACATCCGCACTTCGCCCAGCCAGTCGCCGGCGATCACCCGGCCCGAGTCGTGCGTGATCGCCACTTCCATGGCCATGTCATTGAACGCCGGAAAATCGCGAATCGCCGCGCCGTTGGCGTCCCACAGTTTCGTCAGCCGGTCGCGGCCGCTGGAGACGATCTTACCGTCGCGGGCCAATTCGATCGAGGTGACGCCGCCGCCGTGGGCCCCGATGCTCTTGATCTCCTTGCCGCCGTTCCATCTCCCATAGCTTGATCGTGCCGTCCTCGCTGCCGCTGGCCAGCACGTTGGAGTCGGCCCGCCAGCTCACGTCGGTCACGCCCGCCTTGTGGCCGGCCAGGTTCTGATATTCGCGGGCCGTTTCGGCCTCCCATACGAACAGGCCGCCGTTGCGGTCGGCCGTGGCCAGCAGCACGCCGTCGGGGCTGAACTCCAGGGCGTAGATCCATTCGGTGTGCTTGCGGATTTCGTGCACCAGCGCGCCGTCGGCCGTCGAGTAAATGCGCACGACCCGGCCCGGTCCGCCCAGGGCGATGCGCGTGTGGTCTTCGTTGATGTCGGCGGCCAGCACGGCGTCCAGTTCCTCGCCGACCTCGAAGGCGCGCTTGCCCGGTCTTCACGTCGTAGACCACGACGCTGCCGCGGCTTGGCGCCGATGCCGCCGCCGGCCAACAGCAGCGTTCCGCTGCGGCTGAACTTGAGCACGTGCGGCATGCCTTCGGGAAACGGCAGCACGCCCAGCAGCTGCGCCGTGTCGGTATTGTACAGCACGATCTGCTGCTGTCCGGCCACGGCCACCAGCGGCGCCCAGGGGCTGGCCGCCATGGCCGTCACGGCCGCGGCCCGGGCGGTGTAGACGACCGGTTGGCGCGAGAGCCCCTCGGGCATCGGCGGCGGGCCCTCGGGCTTGGCCGCGCCGGACGAGATGGTCATCTCGAGCCCTGGCTGCTTCTTGACCTTGGCCACCGAGCCGTTGTTCTCCAGCGCCCCGCCTTCGATCCAGGCTTTGATCACGTCCAGCTTGGCGGCCGGCAGCTTGTCCTGGTTGGGCGGCATGTTGGGCTCTTCCTGGTGCGACACCAGGGCCCACAGCCGCGAGCTGCCGGGGTCGCCCGGCTCGATCACCTGGCCGGTCGAGCCGCCCTGCATGGCCGAGGCGAAGCTGGCCAGCGACAGGTCGCTCTTCTTGGTGTCCTGGTTGTGGCAGGTGAAGCAATGCTCGCGGAAGATCGCCCGCACTTGTTCGTCGTACGTGACTTTGGCGGGCGGTTTGCCGTCGACGGGCTTGGCGTCTTCGGCCGCGGCCGGCGCGGGCATCGAGGTGACGGCAGCGAGGGCCAACAAACCGGCCAACGTCAGCAATCGAGCAAGAGCGAGCGGTCGCGGTGCGTTCGTGATGCGATGCATGGCAGTCGTTTAATGGTTGAACAGGAATTCGCGCGAGTTGAGCACGGCCCAGAAGATGTCTTCGACCGCGACCCGCGCGTTCGGGTTCGGCGGCCAGCACGGCGTCGAGCTTTTCGCGCTCTTCGGGGCTGGGTTTACGCGACAGGCAGGCCAGGTAGATCGTCTCGACGACGTCGATCGGTTTTTTCCCCTCGTCGAGCAGTTTTTGCAGCCGTTTGCTCTCGCCGATCTTGCGCGTGAGCGTGTCGCCGTTGAGCATGTGCAAGGCCTGCGAGAGCGTGGGCTCGGTCTTGACCTCGCGTGGCACAGACCGTCTGCCGCGGCGAGCGGCCGAAAGTGGTCAGGAAGTAGTTGCTCGTCTGGCCGTCGGCGATTTGCACGGCCCGGCGCCCAGCGGCAGGCCCTGGAACTTCTCTTGGTCCTCGGTGACCTGGCTGAAGCAGTCCAGCAGGCTTTCGGCCGGGATGCGGCGAATGCGGCTGTGCGAGAAGTTCTTGATGTCTTCCTCGTTGCTGGCGTTGGCCTGCGTCGAGCCGCTGGTAGGTGTGCGAGTTGCAGATGTCGCGAACCAACTGCTTGAAGTCGTAGTTGTACGACGTCAGCTTGTCGCCCAGGGCCTGGAACAGCTCGGGGTTGCTGGCCGGGTTGCTGACGCGGATGTCGTCGACCGGCTCGACGATGCCGATGCCGAAGAAATGGGCCCAGACGCGGTTGGCGACGCTGGTGGCGAAGTAGGGATTCTCGGGCGAGGCCAGCCACTTGGCCAGCACCTCGCGGCGGTCCTTGCCGGCGACGTCGGGCTTCGCGCCGCCGAGGAACTTCGGCGCCATCGTCCGCCCGCCAACCGGGTGCGTCACTTCGCCGCCGCCGCGGTTGAAGACGATCGTCTCGCGGTAGTCTTCCCCCTGCTTGCGGCCGATCTGGCGAAGAAGGCCGCGAAGCTGTAGTAGTCGTCCATCGTCCAGCGGTCGAACGGATGGTTGTGGCACTGGGCACACTGCGATGCGGATGCCCATGAATACCTGGGCCACGTTCTCGGCCGTCTTCAGCGTGTCGCGTTCGATCTGGTAGTAGTTCGTGGGCGGGTTGCGGAACGTGCCGCCGTTGGCCGCGAGCAGCTCGCGCACCATCTTGTCGAGCGGCACGTTGCTGGCGATCTGGTTGGTCAGCCAGTTCGAATAGAGGAAGGCCGACTTGTAGCTGACCTCGTTCGAGCTTGATCATCAGCAGCTCGGCCCACTTCATGGCCCAGATTTCGGCAAACTCCTTGCGCTCGAGCAGCCGGTCGACCAGCTTGGCCCGCTTGTCCGGGTCGCTGTCGGCCATGAACGCCTGGTACTCCTCGACCGTGGGCAGCAGGCCGGTGATGTCGATCGTCACGCGGCGCAGAACACCTCGTCGCTGCACAGCTCGCTGGGCAGCACGCGCAGCTTCTGCAGCTTGGCACCGACCAGCTCGTCGATGTAGTTGGCCGGCGGCGTCGTGGGCGGCGTGTATTCCAGATCCTTGGGCAGCACCAGCACCTGGCTGCCGACCGTGTTCGTCTCGAAGCGGGCCATCACGAACGCCTCGCCGCGGGCCGCCGCGCGTCACCAGGCCGTCGGCACTGATCGGGGCCGAGTTGTCGTTGTTGGTCAGGAACACGGCCAGGTCGGTCACGTCGCGATCCGTGCCGTCGGAGTACTTCGCCCGGGCGATGAACTGCTGCGTGGTGTCCTTGCCCTCGAGCACGGCCTTGGGCGGGTAAATCTCCAGGCCGCGACCTTGGCCACCTCGCCGGGATCGTCTGGGCACGCCGGCCTCGAGCCAGCGCAGCATCGTCGGGTAGTACTCGCTGTCGGCGTCGAACCGCTTGCCGCCGGTGTGCGGCACGCTGCCGTCGCCTTTTGCATCAGCAGGCTTTCGCGCGGCACGGCCAGGTTGATGCGCCGGAAGCCGATTTCGCGCGTGAGGCGGAAGTAGTCGCCGGCGGGATCGAAGCCGAACAGCGACAAGTGGAAGCCGTCCTTGCCGCGGGCCGGCCCCGTGGCAACTGCCCGTGTTGCAGCCCGACGCGCATGAAGACCGGCATCACGTCGAGCCGGAAGCTGATCGGCGCGGTCGGCCGCCGCATCCTTCACGGTCACCGGCGTACTCGACCTTTTGCCGTCGTGCTCGACGACCGAGCGTCGTCGTGCCGTCGGCCGCCGGATAGAGCGTGTGGCCCTCCAGGCGCGCCAGCTTGCCGGGTCGGCCAGCGGCCACTTGGGCCTTGGCCGTGACGTCTTCCGTCACGCCGTCGTCGCGCGTGGCCACGACGATCAACGCTGCCGGGCCAGCGTCCGGTCGAGTTGCACGTCCGGCGGATAGACGTCGAGCTGCGCTTGCGGCTTGGCAGGGGCCGCCGCGGGTGCTCGCAGCCAGCTGGCGCCGCTGCAGCCGGCGCAGTAGCCGAGGCCTCAGCGGGCGGGGTGCGCATCGGCGGCCGCTGCGATGGCGGCCGAGGCCAATACCGTGCACAAGCATCCGAGCAGTTCGATGGCGCGAATCATTTTGCTCCTCCGGCGAGTCTGGCGGCTTTGGCTTGCTCGCGTTCCAGCCGCAGTTTCTCCAGTCGGCTGAGCCGTTTTTCCGGCATCGGCGCTGGCGCTGCCGCCGCGGTGGCGGCGGCCTCGGCGCGGCCGCGGGGGCCGCCTTGGGCGGCAGCGGCTTGTCGATCCGCAACTCGCCGGTGCCCAGCGTGTGCGTGATCGGCTCGCCGTTGGCCATGATCGTGGCCCGGCAAATCAGGGTCTTGTGCCGTCCGGCCGGCGAATTGGCGGTCGTCTTGACCGGGAAGACCAGTTCGGTCGAATCCTTGGTGATCTCGCTGCGGCTCGGTGGTCACTTCGTTGGGCAGGCCCAGCAGTTCGACCTTGGCGGCCCCCTCGAAGTCCCTGTTCTTGTCGACCTTGATCGCCACGTCGGTCGCCTGCCCCTGCTCGGCGACGGCCGCTGGAAGTTGAACGCGAAGAACGGCTCGGCCACTTCCAGGTCGGCCAATTGCGAGGAGACCGTCACCGGGCCGTCGCCCACGGTGGCCTCGCCGAGCACGGCGATCTTCCACTTCCGGACCTCGGCGCCGCCGTTGGCCGTCAGCGGCATGATCGCTTCGTTCTTGCCCTCGGGAATCGAAATCGAGCCCGACGAGCCGACGCCCGGCGGGTTGTAGAGCATTCGCAGCGTGATCGGCGCCGTGAAGCCTTCCTTGCGCGTGGCCACGACCTTCAGGTCCATCGAGCCGCTTTGCACCAGCGGCACCTTGGGCTCGACGATCTCGATCGTGAAGGGCGTCTGTCGGTCACGGCCGTGGCCATGCCGGTCGGTGTATTGGTTCCAGACTTCGCGGTTGTTCTGCCCGCGGACCAGCGACGTTCGCTGGCGCAGATGGCCCTCGACTTTCAGATTCGGATCGGCATGGCGGCCGACGACGTCGACCAGCGCCCCGGCCAGCGGGGCGTCGGCCGCGGCCGCCAGCAGCACCGGCACGTCGGAACGGTTGTCGGCCATCGGGACCGTCTCGACGGTGACGCCCGGCGGCAGGTCCTTGAATTCCACGTTCAACGTCGCCGCCAAAGTCGGCCCGCGCGGCGTTGACCAGAAACGCCATGCGGTTGCCGCGTGGCACCGGCGCCACGATATCGACGAACTGGCTCCGCTCCGGCAGGCCCAGCGTCAGCACCGGCTTGACCGGCGCGACTTCGACGCGGTAGGCGTACTCGGCGCCACCTTGCAGCAGCTGGTCCTGCAGCCGCACGACGTAGGTTCGTCTTCCGGCGCGGTGAAGCGCAGGTAGCTGTCGGGCGCCGCCGCTGTCGTCGTTGCCGCCGACGCCGGCGCCGCCGATGCGATAGATGTTCAACACCGAATCCAGCGGCGAGCCGAGCGCAGCGGGCGAACACGCGGACGTCGAGCACCTGCCCCTTCTTAGCCGCGAACTTGAAGCAGTCGACGTCGCCCGGCCTGGGCGATCACGCCGTTGCATGGCGATCGGCGCTTCGCAAGCCGTGGCCTGCGCCAGTGTCGTTGTTCGGCTCGGCTTCGAGCACGTTGTCCAGGTCGACGACCCGCAACGGGTTGGCCGAAGGCGAAATCGCCTTGCTCGTCGTGGGCAAACAGGCCGAATCCATCCGGCGGCGTTGCCGGCAGCGAGACTTTTTCGCTCTTGGGGCCAGAATGTCGCCCAGCCACCGGACGTCGATCGTCTCGCCCGGCTTGCCGCCGGCCGGCAGCACGGCCGGTCGGCCGCGGAAAGCGGCCCACGTGCAGCCGGTACAGGCACGAACCGTTGCCGCCGAACGACGTTTCGCGGACCTGGATGATGTAGGTGCCGTCCTCGGGAGCCACGATCGAGCAGACGCAGTCCTGGCGCACCAGGGCCGCGTCGTCGGAGCGCGGCAGCACGAAACGCTTGGCGTCGAGGATCGCCACGTAAGGATCGAAGAACGTCTCGCCCAGCCGCAGGCCTTCGATTTCGGCCGTGATCCGCTCGCCCTTCTTGGCTTCGATGGCAAAGTAGTCGACGTCCTCGTTCTCGACCACGCCGTTGACGGTCGTGCCGAGCGCGATCTTTTGCGGCTGGTCGAACTCGCTGTTCGGCTCGGTCTCGCTGATCTCCGGCAGCGCGCCGACGCTGAACGTTCGCAAGTTGCTCACGCCCGTGGCCGTGCGGACGCGGAGCGGGTGCAGGCCCAGCCGGCAGTCGGGCGCGATGGCCAGCTTCGCCTTGACGGCATTGGGGCCGGCCGCTTCCAGGTGGGTCACCTGGATGCCCGGCTCGTAGAACAGGATTTCCTGGGCGTCGGCCAGGCGGGCGCCGTTGAATTGCACTTCGACTTCCGTGCCCCGCTGTGCGCCGTAAGGCGCCGTGCCGCCCAGCGCCGGCGCGGCCGCCGCGGCGGGCCTGGACGCCAGCGCCAACATGGCCACGAGCAAAAACATGCCGAAAAGCCGACTCCTCCGGTGGCACACACCCGGCATGCCCAACAAAACCCGGTCCCCAAGGCTTTCGATGATTTTCATCGTGGGCGGTCTCATTCGATGGTAGCGATTCTCAAAAACGACGCGTCGTCGGCAACCCATGCCGCGCGATCAAGCCAGCAGCTCTTTGCGCACCTTGCCGCCGTCGACGATCTCGATCGGCCGGTTGCCGGGGGCCATCAATTCCTTGTCGGCGATGATGCCCAACTGGTAGTAGATCGTGGTGGCCAGGTCGGCCGGGCCGAGCTCGTCCTTTTCGGGCTCGGAGGCCATCGCGTTCGACGCGCCGAAGATCGAGCCGCGCTTGACGCCGCCGCCGGCCAGCACGACGCTGAACACCTTCGGCCAGTGATCGCGCCCGGCGGTGCCGTTGATCTTCGGCGTGCGGCCGAACTCGCTGGAGACCATCACCAGCGTCTCGTCCAACAGCCCGGTGCGGTCCAGGTCGCGAATCAACGTCGAAAACGCCTGGTCGAACGGCGGCATGCTGCCGCGCATGCCGGGGTGATGTTGACGTGCATGTCCCAGCCGCCGTAGGTCAGGCTGACGAAACGCACGCCCGCGGCCACCAGCCGGCGGGCCATCAGCATCCGCTGGCCGGCGTCGTTGCGGCCGTACTCGTCGCGGATCGCGTCGGGCTCGGCCGCGATGTTGAACGCCTCGCGGGCCGCCTGCGAGCTGATCAAGCTGTAGGCCCGGTCGTAGAAGGTGTCCATGGCCGACAGCGAGTCGGCCTTCTCTTTCTTGGCGAAATAGTCGTTCACGGCTTCCAACGCCGTGCGGCGGCGCTGGAAACGCGCCTCGTCGACCCCGCCTGGCAGATTCAAATCGCGAACCTGAAAGCCCTTGGAGGCCGGGTCCGAGCCGAGGCTGAACGGCCCGAACGACGAACTCAAATAGCCCGTGCCCGCGTATTCGTTGGGCTGGTTCGGAACGCAAACGTAAGGCGGCAGGTTGTTGCGCGGGCCATACTCGTGGCTCACCACGCTGCCCATGCTGGGAAACACCAGCGCCGGGCTGGGCCGGTAGCCGGTGAACATGTTGTGCGTGCCGCGTTCGTGGGCCGCTTCGCCGTGCGACATGCTGCGGATGACCGTCAATCTTGTCGGCGATTTCGGCCGTCTTTGGCAGTGTCTCGCTGAAGACTTCGCCGGGGATCTTGTCAGGGGATCGAACCCATCTCGCCGCGGTACTCGATCGGCGCGTAGGGCTTGGGGTCGAACGTCTCCTGGTGGGCGATGCCGCCGGGCAGGAAAATGTGGATCACGCTCTTGGCCTTGGCCTCGATGAAATCGTAGTTCTTCTGCTCAGCCCGGCAGGCACGCATCTGGAAATAGTCGGCCAGCGTCAATCCCATGCCGGTCAAGGCGCCAACGGCCAAGAAACCGCGACGCGTCGGATTGGTGGAGCGCAGACGCATAGAAATCTCCCTAGCTTGGTTAAATGGCCACGAGCCTGCTTAAAGGGTCGAGGGTCTGCCGAGCTTGTCAGTTGCAAAAAACAACTTTGCAGCAATCGATTCAGCCACTTGCGCCGGAAAGCGGTTTGTCGGCTTTTCTCCGGCCGCAGGCGTGTATGGGGGGCGGGTTGCGTGGGGCGGGATTCCTCGTGTCGGCCGCGGGCTACGCCTGGCGCTCGCGGCTCGACCGGTTTTTACACCGGGAATGATGCTACCGCAGCGGCTTCGGGTTGTCAAACATCCACACGGCTTGATGTTTGATCGCACGCAATGGAACCATCCGCGCCGATTCGGCTTGCGTCGACGCTGCCGGGGCCCGAACTGGCATCGCTCCTCGCACGCTGGCGCCGCGCAGCGCCCATGCGTGTAGCTACAAATGCCTGGGCGACGCCCGAGCCGTTAGGCCCAACGGCGTCGATAGCGGCCAATCGCCACCAGCGCCAGGGTGCCCAGCGCCAATAGCGCGGCGCTGGTCGGCTCGGGAACGATCAGCGCTTCGATCTGCGACACGTACGGGGCAATTTCCGACGCGTAGCCATATTGCGACGTCACGCCAAGCGTCGTGGCCAGCGCGAACACCCCGGGCGCGGTCTCCACGTACAGCCCGGTGGAATCGTAGATCGCGCCGGTGACCGTGCTGCCGGAATTGGGCGCCGAATAGAACTGGAGCACGGCGTAGTTGACGCCGGCCAGGTATTCCGTGCCCGAAATGTTGATGAACACGCCGCCGCCCGAATCGCCGGGAGTGACGATGGCCTGGTCGCCGCCGATGGGCGGGAAGTCGTAAACCAGCGTGGGCGAGTTGGAAACGCCGTCGTTGGTCACCGCACCGACCGTATTGGTGCCGTAGTTCAGCACGCCGCCGTTGGTCGGATCGCCGTGGCCCCCGCCGTATTCCCAGCCATTCTGATACGTCGTCAGGCCGATGGTAGTCGTGATCGGGCTGCCTTGCTCATGATAGCCGTAGCCCAGGATCGAGATGGCGTCGCCGGTTTCGCTTCCGGAGGCCCCGGTGTAAAGAGGCCTGATCGACGAGCTGGGGAAAGTCCCGCTGATGGTCCACACCGCCAGATCGGTGTTGGGAATGTTCGTCACCGCCGTGGTCGCGTAATTGGTCGTAGTGGTTACCGGTCCGGCGGTGACGGTGGTCAGGCCGATCGACGTGCCCACCGCGGCGCCCAGGTGCTGGGCGCTGAGGAACGTGTGCGGGCCGATGATCGTGCCGCCGCCATTGACGGTGAGCCACTGGACGGTCGAGTTCCAGAGCGGGTCATCGACCGGCTGCGTCGTGTTGCCCAGCGGCTTGCTGTAGACGATCGAGGCATCGAGCCTGGCGGGCGCCAGGACACACCAGGCCAAGCAAAGGGCGGGCACCAGCAGCTTGCCAGCTCGAAACGGAGCCCTCATCGGCATCGCTCTCCAGCCTGGCGCGGGTCGTCGAACTGCCAAAGGTGAACGTCGCGCCGACATGGTGTTTTCCCTGGTGCCCTGTACCCATCCAGTGTAGCAATCAACCCCAAGCCGACAATTAAATTTTTCCAAAAACGCTGGAAAACGCTGCCGACCACACCTCCGCCACCACCGCATCGAGCGGCGATTGGCCGCCGGTCAGCGGCGGACCCGGCTGCCAAGCCAGGCTTTTTCCTGGGAAAAAGACTGGACTCTTTGGGCAACTTCGGCGAAAATGATGCTCGGGCAAGCATTTCACGGGCCTGAGAAGACTCATCGAGAGGAGGGGACGGCGATGGCTGGTCCACACAGATCGCGCGGTTTCACGCTGGTCGAATTACTCGTCGTCATCACGATCATTGGCATGCTTGTCTCGCTGTTGCTCCCCGCGGTGCAAAGCGCCCGCGAGGCCGGTCGCCGCAACACCTGCATGAGCAACATGCGGCAGTGCGGCATGGCCTTCAACATGATCGAGAACTCGAAGCGGTCGTATCCCGGCTTCGTGAACAATTTGAACAACAAGCGGGCCAGTTGGGCGGTAATGATCCTGCCCTACATCGAACAGAACCCGCTCTATCGCCTTTGGCAAACAAACCCCGGCAGCCCCAGCAGCATCTCGACCGGATACACGACCAACGGCACGCAGATCTACGACTCGACGGGCACTTTCAAGTGGATCAACCCTTGGGCGTACACCCCCGTGAGCATTTTCACTTGCCCCAGCAAGCCGAATATCGACTCGACGAACAATCCCTTGTCGTTCATGGTCAACTGCGGCTCGGCCAAGACGAACCTCGACAATTACCCCGTGGGGTCGAACATCTGGCCGGAGGACCCCAACTCGGGAGTCTTCTTCAACCACTTCAACGGCACCTCCGGCAGCTTCGCCGACACCCCCGGCAAGCAGCCGGTCAAGAAAATCACCATGGATTTCTTGAACACCAACGACGGCTCGGCGTACACCGTCACGATGTCCGAGAACCTCAACAATTCGACGTGGGCCACCAACCCGCTCGACACCACCAACGTCTATCCGTGGTCGAACGATTTCCAGGTCAAGCAGCAGATGGGCATGGTCTGGTTCGTCAACGGCAATCTCAATAACGACGACAACACCGGCCTGTACGGCATCAATACCCAGCTCAATCCGCTCACGGGCCAGGTTGCCAACACCACGCTCAATCTCGTGACCTCGGGCATGTCGCCCTATCCTGACGGCCTCGGATTCTCGCGTCCCTCCTCGCAACATCCCGGCGGTGCCGGCATGACGTTCGCTGACGGGCACTACCAGTTCGTCGTCGACTCGGTTTCGTATAAGGTCATCACGCAGTTGATGACCCCCAATCAGCCAACGTCGTGATCGCGTACGACAGCAGCCAGAATCCAACGGCCACGGTGACCAGCGCCGGTTGGACCTACCTGGTCCTCAGCGAAGCCGATTATCAATAAGCCAAGAAGCACGGTAAGCGGCTTTCGAGCCCCGACGATGCCCGGCAAATCCGAGCGCCCCGCGGTCGAACGATCGCGGGGCGTTCTCGCTTCTTGGTCATCCGGTGGATGTTTCCAAGCCGGCTGCGACAACGGATACTCCCCGCGAATTCTTGGCAGCAACCGGGCCCAGCGCGGCGAGACCCGTAAGCTGGTCAGCGGGGCGTCGATTTGGCGAACGTTTTCGTTTGCTGTCTCCGCACGGCGACGCGGATCGAGGCCATGTCCGATTTCGTCCACCAACGCCACAAGCCGCCAGCCGAACTCGATCGGCCCCGCGAGCTCGTCGTGGCCTGCGCCCCCTTGCGCAGCAACGTCAACCTGTCGCGGATCGTGAGGGCCGCGAGCTGCTCGGGCGTCAACAAGCTGATCGCCTGCGGCGCGGCCAAGGTGATCGAAAAGATCGCCCGCGATGGCGCCGAGACGATCGCGATCGAAATCCACCGCACGCTGCCGCCGGTGCTCAAGGAGCTCAAGGCCGAGGGCTACCGCCTGGTCGGTCTGGAACAAACCAGCGGCTCGCGGAACCTGCACGAATACCCGTTCGAGCGCCGCAGCGTGCTGGTGGTGGGCAACGAACGGGCGGGCCTCGACGAAGAAATCCTGCAGCTCGTCGACGATGCGGTGGAAATTCCCGTATTTGGGATGCCCTACGCCTACAACGTCGGCACCGCCGCGGCCATGGCCCTGTACGAGTACTGCCGGCAGTTTCCGCGGGGCTAGAAAAACGGGGGACGGGAGTCGTTTCTCGGCACCACCCCCTCAGAAATCGGCGCGACCGTCAATCGAGGAACGCCCCCCGTCCACCCGTCCCCGTTTTCGGAACTGCGCCGTGCGACCCTGGATTGCCAAACCGGCGGGGGGTTTTATAGAATGCTGGTTTGCCCGGGGGTTGCTACGCGCCGCCGGTACCAGGGACAACGCGATAAGGCGTTGCCCGGCGGCAGCTTGCGAGACCTCCCCTGTTCGGCCGCGCCGCGGTCCGAGAACACTACGCGCTCCCATGTTCGAATCCCTCCAACAAGGACTGTCGTCGGCGCTCAAGACCCTGCGCGGCAAGGGCAAGCTGACCGAGGCGAACATGCGCGACGGGCTGCGCGCTGGTGCAGAACGCCCTGCTCGAAGCCGACGTCAGCTACCCGGTCGTCAAGGACTTCATCGGCCGCGGTCAGCGAGAAGGCCCTGGGCGAACGCGTGCTCTAGTCGCTCGACCCCAGCCAGCAAGTCGTCGGCATCGTCCACCAGGAGCTGGTCGACCTGATGGGGCCGGTCGACCACTCGCTCCACTTGCAGCCCGGCGTGACGGTGCTGATGCTCTGCGGCCTGCAGGGCTCGGGCAAGACGACCACCTGCGGCAAGCTCGGCCGGCTGATCAACGAGCGCGGCCGCAAGCCGATGCTCGTGGCGGCCGACCTGCAGCGGCCCGCGGCCATCGAGCAATTGCACGTCATCGGCCAGCAGCTCGGGCTGCCAGTTTACAGCGAGCCGGGCGCCAACAGACCCGGTCGCCGTCTGCCAGAACGCGGTCAAGCACGCGAAGCAGTCGGGCGCCAGCGTCGTGATCCTCGACACGGCCGGCCGGCTGCACATCGACGACGAGCTGATGGACCAGCTCAAGCAGATCGACCGCCGTGTCGAGCCGCAGCAGGTCTACCTCGTCGTCGACGGCATGACCGGCCAGGACGCGGTCAACAGCGCCAAGGCCTTCAACGAGGCGCTGGAGCTCGACGGCGTGATCCTCACCAAGCTCGACGGCGATGCCCGCGGCGGCGCCGCGTTGTCGGTCAAACACGTCACCGGCGTGCCGATCAAGTTCATCGGCACCGGCGAGCATCTCGACGCCCTGGAGGAGTTTCATCCCGACCGCATGGCCCAGCGCATCCTGGGCATGGGCGACATCCTCACCCTCGTCGAACAGGCGCAGCAGAAGTTCGACCAGGACCAGATGGCCGAGCAGGAAGAGCGGCTGCGCAAAGGGGAATTCACGCTCGACGATTTCCGCAACATGCTCGGCCAGACCCGCAAGCTGGGCCCGCTGAACAAGGTGATGAGCATGCTGCCGGGCATGGGCGGCATGCAGGAGATGCTCGATGGCACCGACGCCGAGGGGGACATGCAGCGGCTGGGCGGCATCATCGACTCGATGACCCCGGCCGAGCGCCGCAACCCCAGCAGACTGATCGACCAGAGCCGCCGCCGTCGCATCGCGGCCGGAGCGGGCGTCGAGCCGCACGAGGTCAACGAGCTGGTCAAACAGTTCGACGGCATGGCCGCTATCATGAAACAGATCGCCGGCATGGGCATGCGCGACCGCTTCAAGAAAATCAACGAGCTCAAACAGGGGCTCACCAATCCCAATGCCCAGATCCAGCGGGCCAAGGTCGGCACCGGCAAACGTCTCAGCTCCGACGAGCGGGCCAAACTTCGCAAGCAGCGCGAAAAAGAAGCCCGGCGGCGCAAACGCGAATCGAGGAAAAATGGATAAGGGGCACAAACAGGTGACAACCCGTTCGTGTGCCACCGGCCTTGCCACTGCTTGAGAGCCAAGCCCGGGGCACACTGGCAGAGCCAGTGGCACGGGGACACGATTTAACGACGACTATCTTCGAACGAACTTTTTTCGTGATTACCAGGAGAACCGCGTGGCAGTCAAAATCCGCATGAAGATGATGGGCCGCAAGCACCGGCCCTTCTTCCGCATCTGCGCCGTCGATTCGCGCAACCCGCGCGATGGCCGCGTGCTGGAAGAGCTCGGCACCTACGACCCGATGGTTCCCGACACCGACGCCCGAGCGCTACTCAAGAACGAGCGCATCGAGTACTGGCTGGGCGTCGGGGCGCAGGCGTCGATGAAGGTCAAGACGTTGATCAAGAAGTACGGCACCGGCGGGACCCACGCGAACGCTCAGCAGGCGGCACGCGAGCGGCTGTCGATGCCGCGGGTCGTGCCCGATCCGGGTCCGCCGGCCTACGTTCCAGCGGCCGAGGGCGCTGCCGAGGCGCCGGCTGCTGAACCGCCGGTTGCCGCGGCCCCGGCCGCCGAAGCGCCGGCTGCCGAGGCCGAGGTCCCGGCTGCTGACCCGACGGCAGAGGCGGCCGCGCCGGAATGAAGCGGGCCGGTGCGATGCCCCAGCGAGCAACGCGGTTATTGAGCAGTCGTCATGCGGTTCGATGTGCTGACCTTGTTCCCGGGAATGTTCCCGAGCTATCTCGGTCAGAGCGTGTTGAAATTGGCCATCGAGCGGGGTTTGGTTGACGTCCAGTTGCACGACATTCGCGATTGGGCCCACGACAAGCACCACGTGGTCGACGATCGCCCCTACGGCGGCGGCCCGGGCATGGTGCTCAAGGTCGAGCCAGTGGTCGAGAGTGTCGAAGCGGTGCGAGCCATGGCGGCCGACGCCGGCCACCTGGTGATGCTCACGCCGCACGGACGGCGGCTCGATCAGGCGATCGTCGAAGAGCTGGCCGGGTACGGCCGGTTGGTTTTGTTGTGCGGGCGGTATGAAGGGTTCGACGAACGGGTGCGCGTGATTCTGGCGCCCGACGAAATTTCGATTGGAGATTACGTGCTGGGAGGCGGCGAAGTGGCGGCGATGGTGGTCATCGACGCGGTCGCCCGGCAAGATTCCGGGCGTACTGGGAGACGAGGAAAGCCATCGGCAGGATTCGTTTTCGGGGCACCAGCGGCTGCTCGAATATGCTCAGTACACCCGGCCCGCGCGAATATCGCGGGCTGCGGGTGCCCGAGGTGCTGTTGAGCGGCGACCACGAGGAAATCGCCCGTTGGCGGCAGTCGGAGAGCCTGGCTCGAACCGAGGCGCAGCGGGCCGACCTGTTAGCCGACGAACGACGAGAACGGCCGAAAGACGGCCCACCGGATGGAGGTCGCCCGGACGACTGAGCGAACGCCGCGGCTGGCGTCACGACGAAACAAAGAACGTTTAAAACAACTACAGCGCGTGCCGGCCTGCTTGGGCCGCTTCGCATCGGCAGACAGCAAGAAAGGTCAATGCCATGAGCCAGCAGATTCTGGACCTCGTCGAAAAGAGCAGCCTGAAAAGCGAAGTGCCCGACTTCCAGATCGGCGACACGGTCGACGTGCACACGCGGATTCTGGAAGGCGAAAAGGAACGCATCCAGATTTTCAACGGCGTGGTGATCGCCCGCAGCGGATCGGGCACGCGCGAGATGTTCATCGTGCGGCGGATCGTGGGCGGCGAAGGGGTCGAGCGGAAGTTTCCGCTGCACTCGCCCAAGATCGCCAAGATCGAGGTCAAGCGGCGGCGGCGTCGTCCGCCGGGCGAAGCTCTATTTCCTCCGCGACCGCGTCGGCAAGGCCGTCCGCCTGAAAGAGCGCCGCGGCGAAATCGCCGAGGAATAAGCCATGCCCGAGCGTGGCCGGCCTCGGTGAGGCCCCGTGTGGCACTGGCATCTTGCCGGTGCTGTTGAACGCTCAACACGTTTGCACTGGCAAGATGCCAGTGCCACCCAAAACGAGCCAAGAGCGATGACCGCTCGACCGAAACTCGTGGCCCGACTCGAGGCCTGGTGGCGGCGCTACCGGTCGCTGGGCCAGCGCGGCGAGCGGGCGGCCGAGCGCTACTTGCACCGCCTGGGCTATCGGATCGTCGGCCGCCGCGAGCGCGGCCGGCTGGGCGAGCTGGACCTGGTGGCCGTCGACGGCCGCACGGTCGTGTTCGTCGAAGTCAAGACGCGCACCAGCCACGACGCCGGCCATCCGGCCGAAGCCGTCGGCCCCGAGAAGCAAAAGCGGCTGACGCGCTTGGCGCTGGCGTATCTCAAGCGTCACGACCTGCTGGAGACGAGTGCCCGTTTCGACGTGCTGGCCGTCACCTGGCCGGCCAAGGGGCGCCGCCCGACGATCGCCCACTACAAGAACGCCTTTGAAGCCGTCGGCCGCGGCCAGATGTTCAGCTAGCTACGGACCGGGCGCCGCGAAGTCCTACGTGCTACTGGGATCACGACCGGGCGACGCTCAGCCGTTGCCGCCTTGCAGGCTGTAGGCCAGCTTGCCGAGCGCTTCGGTCTCGATCTGGCGGACGCGCTCGCGGGTCAGGCCCAGGGTCTCGCCGATTTCCTTGAGCGTCCTGCGGCTCGTTGTCGTCCAGGCCGAAGCGCATCCGCAGCACCGTGGCCTCGCGGGGGTCCATCGTGGTCGAGCATCTGCATCACGTGCACGAGGTTATCGCTGTCGACCAGCTCATCCTCGGGACTCTTGAGCCGCTCGTCCATTACCATCTCGCCCAGCGACCAGCCGGTTTCGGCCTGGTCGGTTTGCGGCGTCGAGTTGTAGATGCGGATCGCCTTCTTGATGATCGGCAGCTTCTTCTTCGGCAAGCCGAGCACGCGGGCGATCTCCTCGGGCGTCGGGGTGCGCGCCCAGTTCCTCAGCCAGCCGGGCCATGGCCCGCCGCCACTTCGACAACAACTCGACCATGTAGGCCGGAATGCGAATCGTCTTGGCCGTGTTGATCAATGCCCGCTTGATCGACTGCTTGATCCAGTAGCTGGCATAGGTGCTGAACCGCGTGCCCATGCCGGGGTCGAAACCCTCGACCGCCCGCAGCAGGCCCAGGTTGCCCTCTTCGATCAGGTCTTGCAGGCTGAGGCCCTTGCCCGTGTAGCCGCGGGCGATGTTGACGACCAGCCGCAGGTTGGCGCGGACCATGCGGTCGCGGGCGCGGGTATCGCCGTTGCCGATGGCCGTGGCCAACATCTGCTCGTCCTCGGCCGACAGCAGCGACGTCTCGTTGATCTCGCGGAGATAGGTCTCCAGCGGAGTCTGCACCGCGGCGGAGGAGCGATTTCGGGCTGTCGTCATCGGGTGGCGGCGCCAAAGGGGAGTGTTAAAGATTGCGGTCTGACAACACAGCTATCGACGTGCCCAGTGGTTTTCTGCAGCTAGCAGCCCGTCCGATGCGCTGGGAGGAATGTACCGGGCAGTGCAGCGTAAGGGTAAGGTTGAGTCGGGCGGGAAAAACCGGCATCCGCTTGGCGGAGAGTTTTCTCCTCGCGCACACCCGGCGGACGCCTTGTAGCGATTGTTCGGGGCAAGCCGCGTCGGACGGCCGCTGCGCATTGTGCGGGAGCCGGCTGTTTGATTGAAGCCGGCAGCAACCGGAAAGGATGGCCCTTCCCCCGCGGGCTGAGGATCAGCCTTCCCAGAGCAACTCAAGATGGTTCGCCCGCGCAAAAAAATCAGCACGAGCGGCCGATCGACCGCCCGTGGTGTTGTTGATTCGCGAGATCGAGTTGAACTCGATTATTCGCGGCTACTTGATCAGCGGGCCGGAGTCGCCGCCGATGCCGCCCTTGAGTTCCGCGGTTGGCGTGCTCGAGCGCGCCGGAGCTCGGCCGTGCGCTGCGGCGTCTGTCCTCTTCGGCCCAATCGACGCGCTTGCGCGACAGGCCGATCTTGCGCTCGGCCGGCGTCGACGCGCAGAATCTTCACCTCGATCTGGTCGCCGACTTTGACGATCTCCTCGGCGTTCTCGACCTTGTGGTCGGCCAGCTCCGAAATGTGCAGCAGCCCCTCCAGCCCGTTCTCCAAGCCCGACGAAGACGCCGAAGTTCGTGATCTTGGTGACCGTGCCGGTGACCAACTGGCCGGGCTGGTACTTGCTGGGAATGTCCGTGGCCCAGGGGTCTTCTTCGAGCTGCTTGAGGCCCAGGGCGATCCGCCGCCGCTGCTGGTCGACCGAGAGCACCTTGCACTCGATCGTCTGGCCCTTTTCGACCGACTTCGCTGGGGTGGCTGATCTTGCGGGTCCACGACATGTCGCTGACGTGCAGCAGGCCGTCGATGCCCTTCTTCGATCTCGATGAAGGCGCCGTAGTTGGTCAGGTTGCGGACCGTGCCCTTGACCGAGCGTGCCGGGCGGATAGCGTTCGGCCACCTTGTCCCAGGGATTGGCCTGGGTCTGCTTCATGCCCAGCGAGATTTCCTGCTTCTCCTTGTTGATGCCCAAGCACCACGACTTCGATCTCGTCGTCGATGTGTACCAATTCGTTGGGATGGCTGATGCGCTTGGTCCACGACATTTCGCTGATGTGGACCAGGCCCTCGATCCCCTCTTCGAGCTTGACGAAGGCACCGTAGCTCATCACGTTGACGACCGTGCCCTTGCACGCCGAGCCGACGGGATACTTCGCTTCGACCGTTTCCCAGGGGCTGGCCGTCTTCTGCTTCAGACCCAGGGCGATCTTTTCCTTCTCGCGGTCGATGTGCAGGATTTGCACCTCGATCTCCTGGTCGATCGAGACCATTTCCGACGGGTGGCCGATGCGGCCCCAGCTCATGTCGGTGATGTGCAACAGGCCGTCGATGCCGCCCAGGTCGACGAACGCGCCGAACTCGGCGATGTTCTTGACCATGCCCTTGCGAATCTGGCCGACTTCGAGCGTCGCTCAGCAGCTTGCGACTTCTTCTCGGCCCGCTCGGTCTCGATCAAGGCCCGGCGGCTGACGACGATGTTGCGCCGGGCTTCGTCGATCTTCAGCACGATGCACTGGATCGTGCGGCCGATGTAATCGCCGATGTCGGCCGGGCGGCGGATATCGACCTGGCTGGCCGGCAGAAACACGTTGACGCCGATATCGACCAGCAGACCGCCCTTGATCTTGCGGGTCACGGTGCCGGTGACGATGTCGTTCTCGTGGACGGTCTCCATGACCTTGAGCCAGGCTTCGATCTTCTCGGCCTTGCGCTTCGACAGCGCGATCATGCCGCGCGATCTTCGGCGCGGCCGAAGACGTCTTCGACCTCCTCGATCAGCACCTTGACGTGTCGCCGACTTGCGGCGGCTCTTCGCCCTCTTCCCACTCCGATGAGCGGGATGATGCCTTCGCTCTTGTAGCCGACGTCGACCAGCACGAACTCGCTGTCGACCCGCAGGATCTTGCCGTCGATGATCTTGTTGACGGCCAGTTCGCCGCCGCCCCAGTCGATCTCTTCGGTGGCCGTGCCGCCCATGGCCTCGGCCAGCTCCTGGTCCCACTCCTCCTTCGAATCCAAACCGCGAATCAGGTTACGATTGACCATAATTTGTAAATGTACCGCCGCAGGTTGCGCCGCCCTCGACGCGGGGTCGAGCGACGACTGGGGTGAACGCCGCGGCGCCGGCTCGCCCGATCTCCAACGCTGGAGAGCGGATAAGGCGAGGGCACCGCGAATCGAGGATTATACCTCCGTCGGCCAACGGGGGCAATTCTAACCGTGCTGCAACGTCACGCGGGCGACGTCCAATGCAGGGGGTCTGCTAACCCGGCAAGCGTCGGCGGGGCGAGGGCGTGGGTGCGCAACGACGCAGACGCACGTCGGCGGCGGCGGCTTCATTCGATCTTGAATGCGACCGTGGCGGCCGTTTGCTTGGCGTCCGCCGACAGCTCTAGCGGGAAGGTGCGCACGGCGGTGGCGGCCTTGCACACCCCTTCGCTGCCGGCCTGGCAATAGTAGAGCGCCAGCGAAACGCTCACTTGCTGCTTGCCGGTCGACTGCTTGAGGGGCAGCTCGACCGAAAATATCTTGGTCGGATCGACGCTGATTAACTTGCCCAGCGCCGCCCGGTCGATCGGGCCACCCTTGCCCACCGCGTCGACCTGGTAGCGCACGGGCGCCAGCGGGTTGACCTTGTATCCCGGCGGCAGCTCGATCGTCACGTCGAGCCGCACCTTGCCATTTTCCGGCTTGACGCTCATCGGCGGCAGCTCGACGGCCGTCAGGCCGGCAAACGGCGAGCGGCGCTCGGCTTTCGGCGGCACCGGCGGCGCGAGGCCTTCGATCGCCAGCGTGGCCACGCGATTGTCGTGGGCCAGGTCGATCGTGCGGATGGCGTGATTGTTGGTGTCGGCTACGTACAGCTTGCCGCCGGCGTAAGCCAGCCCGGCGGGTTCGTCGAATTGCGGCCGGCTCGTCGGCCAGCCCCGGCTGGCCGGTGCCGGCCAGCGTGCGGCAGGTTGCTTCGGCCGGATCGACGACCTTGATCTTGTTGTTATAGGTGTCGGCCACGTACAGCAGCTTGTCGTGGTAGAGCACGTCCAGCGCGTGCTGCAGCCGCACTTGCGCCCCTGGCCGTCGACGTCGCCGAACAGGAACAGCCGCCCGCCCCCCTCGACCCACGACGTGCCGACGATCGTGGTCACCGCCGTGCCGGGATCGAAATCGATCGAGCGAATCGAGCTGCCCTCGCTGTCGGCGACGAACAGGTGCTTGCCGTCGGAGCTCAGTCCGCTGGGCTGGGCAAACGAACATTGCAGCGGCCGGGTACCGTCGACGATGTCCTCGCGGCCATTGCCGGCAAACAGGCCGATTTCGGGCTTATCGAGCGTCATCTGCCAGATCTGGTGCGGCCCGGCCATGGCGATGTACAGCACGTCGTCCTGAATCCACAAAGCCCAGGGGCTGTTGAGCGGCGTCTTGAGCGCCGGTCCGCTGAGCCGGTTGTCGGGCAGCGCCTCGTCGGCGGCCCCGGCCAGCATCCGCGGATCGTACCAGCCGTGCCCCTGCACGCCGGTGCCGGCGATGCGTTCGACCCGCTTGTGCTTCAGATCGGCCTTGCGGAGCAAGTGGTTTTCGGTGTCGGCGATGTACAGCGCATCGCCGGCCAGCGCCATCCCCTGCGGATGGTTGAAGCTCGCGGCCGCAAAATCGCCGTCGGCCGTGCCGATCTGGCCCGAGCCGATCGTATCGACCAGGGTGCCGTCCAGCCGGGCCACGACGATGCGGTTGTGGTTGCTGTCGGCGATGAACAGCCTGTCCCCTTTCTCATCGGCCAGCAACTTGCCGGGATAGCGCAAGGGCGTCGCCGCGACTTCGTGCCCGGCGGCCCGACCCGTGGGCACGGGCACGTCGGGCTTGAGCAGCCCCTTGTTCTGGTAGTAGGGCATGACCTTCTTGAAAAAGCCGTCGAGCGTGGCGAAGTCGATCTCGCCGCTGTTGCTGGCCACCAGGTAGCCTTCGGGATCGATCACCATCAACGTCGGCCAGCTCATCACGCGGTAGCGTTCCCAGATCTCGTGGTTCGCGTCGTTGACGACCGGGTGTTCGATCTCGTAGCGCTCGATGGCCTCGCGGATATTCTTCGAGTCCTGCTCGGTCGAGAACTTGGCCGAGTGCACGCCGATCACGACGATTTCGTTGGGATAGGCATGTTCGAGCTTCTTCAGGTTCGGCAGGATGTGCATGCAGTTGATGCAGCAGTAGGTCCAGAAGTCGAGGATCACGAACTTGCCGCGCAGCTTCTTGAGGTCGATCGGCCCGGCCGTGTTGATCCACTCTCCGCCTTCGAGGCTGGGGGCCATCTGGCGGCTGGAGAAGGGGCGTTTGTCGGCCGCTGGCTCGTCGGCCGCGCGGGCGAATCGGTGGCTGGAAAGCAGGCAGATGGCCACTGCCAGCAGGGCCCAGGCGCGCCGCCGGGCGGCAAGACCGAGGATCGAAGTCATCAAAAAGCCCTCCCGGACCGGGTGCGTGTGGAACGCTCCGCGCACGTGCACCGCACGCGCGCCGGTCGCCAGCCCCTATCTTACTGCACGCTAGAGGGGCGATGAAAGCACTGCCGTCGCCCGCCGGCCCCAAGCCGCCCAATGGCAACGATCCTGCTTCGACGCCCCGGGGACGGCAATTCTCGCCGGGTCACGAAGCTTACCTACTCCCCGCCTGCCTTTTCAAATTGAACTGCTGTCTGCCTCCAGTCCCACAGGCCCCAAGAAAACCTTATGTAGTCGTCCCCCCGTTGGCCGAAACAAACCTAATAAGCTCTCATCCGCGAGGCGGCGAAGTTGACACTTCCAAGCGACCGGCGGTAGAGTTGGCCCAGCCTGCCAGCTTGCACGCCCGTGACCGCGCAAACCCAATTGACTTCCTGCGAGAGCCAGATTTCGCCGCCGAGGGGCCGGGCCTGTCCCGCCCTTGGATCGGTTTTCGGAGAACGCATCTTGTTACGCAACGCATTGGCTGCCCTCGTTCTGCTGATGGTCGTCGCCGCGGCTCCGGCGAGCGCCCAGGAATGGGTGCAGAAGATGTTCAAGACCACGACCCACGACTTCGGCACGGTCGCCAGGGGTTCGAAGGCCGAGTTCCGCTTCCCCGTCAAGAACGTGTTCGAAGAAGACGCCCGCATCGTCAGCGTCACTTCCAGTTGCCACTGCATCGCTCCGCAAATCACGCGGCGCGAGCTGAAGTCGCAAGAGACGAGCGAGATCGTCGCCGAGCTCAATACCCGCGACTTCCAAGGCCCGCGCACCGTCACCCTGACGGTCACGGTCGAGTGCGTTTCGCGGGCCACGATCGAGCTGCGGCTGACGGGCAACATCCGCAGCGACGTGGTCACGCAGCCGGGAGCCATCGACTTTGGCTCGGTCCCCTTCGGTACGGCCGCCGAACGTCCGCTGCAAGTCAAGTACGCCGGGCGCGATGAATGGCGGATCGTCGATGCCCGCACCATGGAAGACTACTTCGAAGTGGAAATGACCGAGACGGCCCGCGGCGCCGGCCGGGTGAACTACGAGCTGCTGGTGCGGCTCACCAAGGACGCGCCGATCGGCTACATCAAGGACCAGTTGATCCTCGTGACCAACGATCCCAAGGCCCGGGAATTGCCCATCACGCTCTCCGGCCGCGTCGAGCCGGAAATCACGATCCATCCCTCGAAGCTGTTCATGGGCGTGGTGCACCCGGGCGAACAAGTTCCCAAGACGATCGTGGTCCGGGGCAAGAAGCCGTTTCGCATTCTCGACGTCGAATGTCCCGACAAGTCGTTCACCGTCAAGACGTCGAAGGACGCCAAGATCGCGCACTTGATTCCCGTGGTGTTCACTGCCGGTGACGTTCCGGGCAAGATCAGCCAGAAAATCAATCTGCGCACCGACCAGGGCGAGGACGTCGTGCTCGATTTCACGGCCTTTGCCGAAGTCGTCGAAACGGGCGCACAAGGGCAGTTCGAAAACGGACGCGGACCAACCCGATCCCGATACGTCCGAAGCGCGTGCCCGCTAGGCTCGCTCTCTCGCGTCAGACCGCGCCGCCTGACGGGGGACCCGTCGTGCCGTCGCTCGGCGAGCGAGCCAGCGACTCGATCGTGACGAGCTGACGCCCGCCGCCGGGCCGCGAACAGTCGCCGCAAGCGCCACAGGCCGATGCCTTCCGCCGCGCCACGCTGCGCCACGCGGTGCGGGCCAGGTAACCCGCCGCGGCCAGTACGATGGCCAGCACAGCCAGGTTTTGCCAATCGAAGCTCACCACCGATTCACTCCCGCTTCAAGACGCTCAGAGCGGCCACCGCATGCCCACCTGGTAGGTCGCCAGCGCGCCCAGGTAAGCCAGGATCGTCATGTAGGCGAAGGTAAAGGCCGGCCAGCGCCAACTATTCGTTTCGCGGCGGATGATCACCAACGTCGAGGCACACTGCGCGCACAGGGCGAAGAACACCATGATCGACAGCGCCACCGGCACATTATAGACCGCCTCGCCGCTGTCGTCCCACCGCGCGGCCCGCATCCGCCCGGCCAGGCGATCGCGGGCCGACGCGTCGCCGACGTCCAGATCGCTCCCCAGGTTGTAAATCACGCCCAGCGCGCCCATGACCACTTCGCGGGCCGGAAACGAGGCGAGCACGGCGCAGCCGATCCGCCAGTCCCAACCGAGCGGCCGCACGGCCGGCTCGATCGCGCGGCCCAACCGGCCCAAATAGCTGCTGCGCTGATACTCGGCCGCGATCTCGCCTTCAACGTCGGCCAACTGCCCCTCGACGTCCGGCCGCTCGGCCGCCGCGGCGTCAAGCGTCGCCAGCCGCGCCGCCAACGCATCGGCCTGCGGCGCTAGTTGGCTGTCGACTCGCTGGGATCGGTGCGGGTAATAGGAGGCCGCCCAAATGACGATCGACACGGCCAGGATCAACGTCCCGGCCCGATAGACGAACGACCAGCCGCGCTCGGCCATCCGCACCAGCACCACGCGCAGCGACGGCCACTTGTAGGTGGGCAACTCGAGCACGAACGGCGGCGCCGGTCCGCGCAACAGCGTCTTCTTCAACACCAGCGCCACCACGGCCGCCGCGGCGACGCCCACCAGGTACATGGCAAACAGCGTCAATCCTTGCAGTTGCACGACGCCGCCTAGAAAACCGCGAGCCGGGATAAACGCGCCGATCAACACCGTGTACACCGGCAGCCGGGCACTACAGCTCATCAACGGCGCGACGAGGATCGTCGTCAGCCGATCGCGTCGGTTCTCGATCACGCGGGTGGCCATCACGCCGGGGATCGCGCAGGCGAACGATGACAGCAGCGGAATGAACGATTTGCCGCTCAATCCCACGCCGACCATCAGCTTGTCCATCAGGTAAGCCGCGCGGGCCATGTAGCCGCAATCTTCCAGCACGCCCAGAAAGAAGAACAAAATGAGGATCTGCGGCAAAAACACCAGCACGCTGCCCACGCCGCCGATCACGCCGTCGACCACCAACGATCGCAACGGCCCGTCGGCCAGCGCGGCGCCGGCCGCGTCGCCAATCGTACCGATACCCGCGTCGATCAATTGCATCAGCGGATCGGCGGCCAGGAACACGGCCGAAAAGACGACCAGCATCGCGGCCAGGAAGACCAGCGTGCCCCACAGCTTGTGCGTCAACAGGCGGTCGAGCCCCTCGCCGCCCTGCGCGATTCGCGCGGCTGGCCGCGTCACCACGCCATCGAGCACCCGGGCCACCCAGGCGTAGCGGAAGTGGGCTTCGACGGCCGGCACCTGGCAGCCTTCGGCGGCCAATCGCGCATGCGCGGCGGCCAGCTCAGCCGCCAGCGCGTCTCGGCGGCCGCCGGCCAGTTTCGATTGCAAGTAGCCGCTCGCGTCGAGCAGCAGCCGACCGGCCAAGTACTCGTCGAGCGGTGCTTCGCCCGCCTGCGCGGTGCCATTTGCAGAGGCCACAAGCGAGCGATAGAGCGAAGCGGCCTCGCGCTGAAACGCCTCGGGCAACGGGCTTTCGCGCTTGGCCGGCGGCGTCTGGCCCGACACGGCCGCCGTCAGCGCCGCGCAGCTCGGCCACGCCGATCCCACGGTTGGCCTGCACCTCGACGACCGGCACTCCCAGCCGCGTGCGAAGTTGTTCGACGTCGATCTTCAGGCCCTTGGCCCGCGCGATGTCGACCATGTTCAGCGCCACGACGGTCGGCAAGCCCAGCTCGAGCACCTGGCTGACCAGATACAGATTGCGCTCCAGGTTGCTGGCGTCGATGATCGACAAGACCGCCGCGATGGGCCGCACGCCCTGTTGCCGGCCGAGCAACACGTCGACGGCCACCATCTCGTCCGGCGAGCGCGGGGCCAGGCTGTATGTGCCCGGCAGGTCGACCAACTGGCACTCGACGTCGCCCAGCGCCAACGAGGCGATCTTCTTTTCCACTGTCACGCCCGGATAATTGCCGACGCGCTGCCGCACGCCGGCCAGCGCCGTGAAGAGCGTGCTCTTGCCGGTGTTCGGATTGCCGACCACCGCCACGGCGACGGGCGACCGCTGGGTGATCGGCGTCATGACGCGAACCGTGCGGAGGGGGCGAGCGAGGTCGTACGGCGGTGTGGTTTCAGAGCGGCGCCACTTCGACGCGCGCCGCTTCGCTGCGCCTGAGGCTGAGGCGGTAGCCTCGCAGCTCAAGCTCGATCGGGTCGCCAAGCGGAGCCGTGCCAACCACGGCCACCTCGGCGCCCGGGGTGAGTCCCATTTCCAACAGCCGCAGGCTGATGTCGTCCACACCGGCGATCGAAGCCACGCGCCCGCGAGCCCCCTGGGCAAGATCGGACAACCGCGTCAATCGAGCGCTCCACGGCGGACCAGGATCCGCAGCATCTCGTCGTCCGAGCGAAAGCAGAGCTTCTGGCCGGCCAGGCGGATGATGCACGGGCTGCCGCTTTGGACCATCTCGACCGTCGCGCCACCACGCAGGCCCAACTCCTCAAGCCGCTGTACGTGCTCGGGCCTTCCCAGCACCTGGCCGACGTCGGCCGACTGGCCGGGGGAGAGCAAACTAAGCGGGATCAAATCGTGCACGGAAGGCGAGACCTAGGGCAGGATGTAATTGAGACTCATTCTCAGCAGCCCTGATTCTAGACGAGTCGTCCGAATGATGCAAATGGGCCGGAAAAAAATTCCCCCGAGGGCCCGAGGGGGGCTGCGAAGCCGCTAGCGTGATCGCGGCGGCATGACGGAAATGCAAGAGGGCGGCTTTACTGCGGAGTTACCGGCGTCCGCGGAAAGTCGCTGCGCGAGCGGAATTCGGACTCCAGGGCTGCCATCACGGCCAGCACCACGTCCTCTCGCCACGGTCGCCCGGCGACCTGCACGCCCACCGGCAAACCGACGCTGCCGGCATCGACCGCGGCCGCGGCCCGGTCGACCGCGTCGCGGCCGCCGCCGCGCTCGTGCTGCTCATCGGGGCGAACCCGTGTCACCGGCACCACCCCGGCCGGCACCCCCAGCACGTTGGCCCAATAACAATAGCTGCCCGCGGTCGCCAGGTGCTCAGTGCTGCCGTGCAGCAGGGCGGGCAAGGCGTGTGGCGGGCAAAGCAGGGCATCAAGCCGTGCGGCCTGCCAGCGGGCGAAGAATCGCTCGGCGTAGGCAGCCCGCTCCGCCGACAGCCGCCAATAGCCATCGGCCGTTCGCCGGCCGATGGCCGCCACGAGATCGGCGGTGCGCCGCTGGCCACCCAGACGCAGCACGCCTCGCAGCGCTGCCCGCAGCGGCGCCGGCATGCCGCCCAACCGCAACAAGCGATTGATCCGCCAGTCGCGCGGGCTGGAGCCGATCAGCCGCGCGCCATCGGCCCCGCCATCGGCGCTGACCAGGCCGAAGAACAACTCGACCATGGCCCGCACGTCGGGCGGCTCGAACGGCTCGACGTCGGCGCCCATCCGCGCGAGCGCTCGGCCGCCTCGTCGACCGCGCGGCGCACGGCCGGTGAGGCGGGAAAGTAGCCGTCGTCGCGCCACATGCCGATCCGCAAGCCCGCCACGCGCACCTGCGCGGAATCGCCCAGCGGCACCGGCGCGATCTGCGGATCGATCTCGTTTTCGTCGAGCGTCGTCAACACGCCCAGCGCCACCGCCAGATCTTCGACCGAGCGCGCCAGCGCCGCCGCCTGGGGCCGGATCGCCTCCATGCCGCGCAAATTGTCTCGCACTCCGGCGTTGGTCAGCCGCAAGGTAGTGGGCTTGATGCCCGTGATGCCACAGGAGTGGGCCGGCTGGCGGATGCTGCCGCCAATGTCGTTGCCCAGGCCCAACGGCGAGCCGCCGGCGGCAATGATCGCCGCCTCGCCGCCGCTGCTGCCGCCGGGGCCGCGCTTGGGGTTCCAGGGATTGTTCGTCCGCCCATAGACCGGGTTGTCGGTTTCGTGCAGCAGCATCAACTGCGGCAGGTTCGTCTTGCCGAGCACGATCGCGCCGGTGCGGCGCAGGCGGCCGACAAGCGGCGCGTCGTCGCGATGCAGCTCGCCGGCGAATCGCGTGATGCCCTCGGTGGCGGGCGTGCCGGCCAGATGAAAGCATTCCTTGACCGTGATCGGCACTCCGTGCAGCGCCCCCAGCGACGCCCTTCGCTGCGAGCCCGATCGGCTGCGGCCGCTTCGCGCGCGCTTCGGCAAAACGGGTGACGACCACCGCGTTCAGCCGCGGATTGACTGCTTCGATGCGGCGGATGTGCGCTTCGATCAACTCGGCGCTCGATACCGCGCCGCTGGCCACGATGCGGGCCATTTCGCTGGCAGACAGCTCGACCAGGTCGGTTTGGCCGCCGACGGTGCCCATAGTCGTGTCGCTCATTTGCACTCCTCGGCGGTCTCGTCGGCCTTGGGCGGCTGGCCGCGCCGGCCTAGCCACCCGCGCGTATCGCGCCACAGCTTGCCGCTCAGCACGTCCTCGGTGACGGTCGACTTGTGCGGTTGAAAATTCTTCCAGACGGCGGCCGTGTAGGGCCGGCTTGTTTCGGCCAGCGATTGGTAGAGTCCCTTGCGGCGGATATCGCTGACCGCCTCAGCGTAGTGGTCGAGGACGTGCTTGTCGAACAGCGTGCCCGCGACTTTCACCGTCGACAACGCGCCGCGGCCAAGCGTGGCGAATTTGCCCAAGGCGTGCATCGTGACGGCGCCGGAAACGGCCAGCATGCCGACCTGCTCGCGGTCGGCGATGTCGCGCATTTCCTCCCACATGCGGCGCACCTCGGCCTGCGGCAGGATGTTGGCACCCTTGGCCGAGGCGATCGCCGCCCGCGTCTCGTCAAGCGTCTTGCGCAGCGCATCGGCCGACAGGGGCGGCGTGTTGAACGCTTTGCCGGTCGCCTCCGAGGCGTCCGAGACCGCTGCCAGCAGGTCGTTGACGTGATCGATCGTCGAGTCACTGGCAATCACGCCCTGGGCCTTCAACTCGTCAGCCAGCTCGTGCAGATAAACCTTCGAGCCGTAAGCCAGGTCGCTGATCGCCGCCAGGATCACCAGCGGCGAAATGTGCAGCGTGGCCAGCGACGCCATGTCGACGAAGTTGCCGATTGCCTTGCGGGCCACGTAGTTGTCGATCCCGGCAGTGCTCGAGGCGGCCGCCTGCTGGTCGACGCCGCCCACGTCGTGGATCAAGAAGTCGAGCGTCTGGCGGACCGTCACCGTATAGGTCCGCGAGTTCTGAAAGGCCCGCGGCACCAGCAGCGAAGCCGACTCGCGCAGCACGCCGGCCGCCAGCCCCGTACCGCTGCGCAGCGCGCGTTCGGGCAGCGACAGGGCATAAGCCCAGGCCGAGCGCGAAAGGGCCTCGGGCGCGGCCGCCGGCGGCTCGGGCGCCTCGGCGGGTGCCGCGTGGCCGCTTGGGGGCAACCTTTCGCTGTGCGGATCGTGGGACATTCCCGCCCCTTGTCGCAAGGCCGCCCCGAGCGCCCTCAGGCAACGCTCTCGCGCGCGGTTATTTGCCGCCGCCGGGCAGCTCGAGCGTCAAGCCGCTCCACACGACCGGCGTGTCGATTCCTTCGTAACCGGCCAATTGCTGTTCGGGGTGTTCGACGATCGTACCCAGCGCGACCGCTTCACCGCGCGGCGACAGCTTGGGATCCTGGCTGCAAACGATCGTCGTTTCCGAATCCCCTCCCAGCTCGAGCTTCACGTAGTACAGCTTGCCCACGTGCTCGACGTCGGCCACGGTGCCGGCCAACATGATGCCCTCGGTCGTCCGCTTGGGGAAGGCCAGCCAGCGGGCCGCGTTGCCGCGCAAGGCTTCGAGCCGCTTGGGATCGGCGGCCATCGCCAGCGCCATTTGCTCGACGCTTTTGCGCACTGCCGCCGACTTGCTGCGCGGCCGCATCGTCGTGCACCAGCGCCAAGGCGTGGCCCAAACCATAAAGGCCAAGATAGAAGTCCTTGCGAGCCCGTTTGATTGCGGCGTCGTCATTGGCGGCCTGGGCGGCGTTCATTTTGATCGTCGCCTGGGCCGCGGCTTGCAGCGCGGCCGACAAGTCGGCCAGCGACAAGCTGGGAGCGTCTCGCGGACCCAATTCCTCTTCGGTCGGCGGCTCTTCAGCCGGAGTCTCGGCGGCCGGCTCGCTGGGCACTTCCGGCGCCGCGGGCGTGGCTGCCGGCTTGTCGTCGGCCAACAGGCCGTCGAGATCGCCAGCCACGTCGGCCGGTTTCTCGTCTGCCGGCTTTTCCTCGGGCATCTCTTCCGGCATGTCTTCAGCCTCGGCGGGCGGCTTCGACTTCAGCGACGGTGCGGCGTCAGCATCCGCAGCCGGCTCGTCTCCCGGCGGCTCGACGCTGGTCGCCGCGGCGGCCCCGCGATCTTCGGCGGGCGGTTCCGCGGCAGTCTCCGGCTTGGAGGGCACTGGCTCGGGCGGAGGCGCGCTGTCGGCCGGTGGCTCCGCTGGCGGTTCAGGCGACGTTGTCGTCGGGCTTTCAGCCGGCGCCAGGCTTTCGCTCGAGGGCGCAGCCTTCTCGTCCGGAGGCGCGGGGTTGTCGACCGGCGGCGCGGGGGCTTCCGCCGGCATCTCGCCGCCGGCAGGTTCATGGGTGCCGCACGGCGCCTTCCGCTGGGCCGCCCGCAGGCGACGTTTCTGACCCGGCGGGGGACTGCAGTGGCGGTTGCGGAATCGGCGCACGGGCGAGCTTCTTGTTCATCGAAGACGGCAACATCGCACTGGGCAGGTAGTTGCCCAGGCCAAGCAGGTCGTACGCCGGATCGATCCACAACACCCCGTACAGCACGAACGGAATCACCACGAGGCCGGGCAACACGACGCTGACGAGGGTGCCCACAAGCGAGCGCTCGCGGCGCCTCGTCGCCGCTGCCTTCAGCGACCTTCTTGGCCTTGACCTTCTTTTCTTTCTTTTTCTTTTCCTTGCCCTTCTTGGCCGGCGGCAGCTCGGCCGCTTCGTCGGCGTCGCCCTCGGCGGGCGCGGCCGCCAGCGGTTCGCCGAAGTCGGGCTCGATCTGCTCGCCTTCCAGGTTGTCGGCCGGAATCGTGTGCTCGCTGGGGCTTCCGAAGTCGAGTCCGCCTTCATCTTCGCTCATGCTCTCAACGCCCTCGAACGCGTCGAACTCGACCGGCTGGTCACCGGTCAGGACGTTCGAGCCGCCCGGGCTGATGTCGAGCCGCATTTCCTCTTCGGCGACGCTCTCGCCGAAGTCGATGGACGCTTCTTCATCGGCGGGCGTATCGAATTGCACTTCCGTCGGCGCTGCCTCGGCCGCCAAGGGTTCACCGAAGTCGAGATCCATCTCCTCGTCTCCGGAGGCGGCAGCTTCTGGCGCCGCTTCGGATGGCTCTTCGAGCGGTGCGCGCAAAATCGAGCGACAGGTCCGCCTCGGCGGCCTCGCTCGGCAATTCTGCTTCGTCGCTATTGAGTTCGTCACTAATGAGTTCGTCACTGTCGAGCGCCGCTTCGGCCGACATTTCCAAGGGCGCGCCAAAATCGAGCGACAGTTCGTCAGGACCGGTGACGTCGAGCGGCTCGGCTTCCGACGGCGTCTCGTCGGCCAGCGGTTCCGACGCGCGAGACATGTCTTCCACTTCGGTGTCATGCTCAGCGGCGGCCAGATCATCGGCCTCGTTGGCTTCGGCGGCGAACTCGGCTTCCGGCCCCATGTCGTCGGCCATGCTAGCTTCGCCGAGCAAGGCTTCGCCTGAAGACCGCTCCAGATCAAATTCCGCCGGAGGTTCTGCAACCAGCGATGATGCCTCGCTCGGCCACGAGTCGGCCGGCGCGGCAAGCTCTGCTTCGCCGCCGAATGCCGACGCCTCGACGATCTCCAGCAGCGGGGGTGCATTCACCAGCGCATCGGCCAACGCGTATTGCGCCTTGCAATGGGGACATCGCACTTGGGCCTGCTCGCTAACACCAGCGGGCAGGGAGACTTGCTGAGCACAACGCGGACAAGAAGAAATCGACATAGGTCCTCCGAATGCGCGGGTTAGATCAAGTTTAGCACCCGAATCCGGCCGCTGTCCACGAATTTGCCGAGCCTGCGATGGCGGCGGTCGATGCCCCGCTACCGTCCTGGCGCCCCGCCTGACCAGGCGGCCCGCCAAGGCCAAACCGCACCCCGGCGGTGCTTGAAGCAAGTCGCGGGAGTGCCGGCCGAACGGCGTCATAGTGGATGTGCGCTAATCTGGCGTGCATTACTCCTCGGCCCCCGCTCAGCCACGGGCTGCCAGTCGACCCTGGACCTCGTCGGCGCAACGAACCGTTTCCCGCTGGCTGCATGGCACCGCGGTTCGGGGAGTTCGATAACCGCCACGGCCGCCAACGCTCTCGGATTTCTCAACCGGGAAATGCTCGTAGCCCCGGACTCCGTTGGCGGCAGCTTGAACTGGTCAGCGGTCGCTCAGGCGGTTGGACAAAACCCGGCCACGATGTGGCCGCCAATATGCAAAATTGGCGACGCGCACCCGAAAACTTCGTTGCAATAAAGGCTCGTTCAACGGCGGACGAACCAGTGGTCCTGATTTGGCCCGTCATTTGCGATTGCGAGGCCGACCGCCCAAGCGGCGAGCCGACCAAAAGGGCCGTGAGCCAAATTGTTCGAGCGAGCGTTGGCTCCCCCTTGTAAGCGTGTGTGCTGGGGCAGCGTCGGACAGCGTGAACCCAGACTTTCCCTTTCAAAGGAGTTGCTCATGATCCGAAGACTCACGTGCGTCACGGCCGCCGTGGCCGTTCTCTTGCTAAGCGCTTCGCTCGCAAGGCGCAATCATACTGGGCGATCGATCCCACGCAGAGCTACGCTCAACTATCCTTCGGCAGCACGTACATTCCTGCCAGCGACAGCCCCACAGGTACCCCGTTGACCATTGACCTGGACAACCAGGCCGGCGCGCCGCACGCGTGGGACGATGGCAACGTCGGTCCGCTGAGCGGCTATCTCGCCACGATGGGCGAATTCGACGGCACCTCGGTGCAGTTCTCCTACGGCAACTCCTCGATCGCGGGCATCGATCATACGACGGGCAACCCGGGCGATCCGCCGGGAACCCACACCCAGGGCTTCACGCCCAATCCGGCGTACTGGAATGGGAGCGACTATACCGCGACGTACCCTCCGGCTCCGGCCATGTGGGCCAACAACGCCTACGTCGAAGAACTTGCCTTGATGGTGACTTCCAATGCATTCCAGAACACCTATTTCGGCGTCGACAGCGCAAGCGCGATGCCGGTCAGCGGAGGCACGTTCGACACGAGCAACTCGCAGTTCGGCCTGGTGAAGACCGACTTCTTGCTGAAGACGAACAATTCGCAGCTAGTCGACTCGCAGTATCAGCAGGGCATTAATCCGAACGACAACCCGAACAACTACAACCCGCCGCCGACGACCTACTCCGACAATCAGGCGGTAACGGCCTTGGGGAGTTCCGGCGAGGGGCAGATCATCCCACTAGGTGGCCAATCCTACGAGATGGTCATGCCCTTCAGGATTCCGATCATCATCTACGTCGCCGGCGTGCCGTTCGGCATTGACACCAACCCAAACGATCCGAACTACGGGCAGCAAACCGGCTATATGACGGGCGTCATCGTGGCCACGCACGTGCCCGAGCCGTCGACGTTCCTGATGGCCGGCTTCGGGCTGGTGGCGCTTTCCGTCGTCGCTCGCCGGAAGTACAGCAAGGCGTAGAGCCGGCCCGTACCGGTCATCTGCCGGCTGCTCGGACGATCGTGTCTGGGCCGATTCCGAGCGATTGGGTGGGCACCGCTCCGCCGCCGCAAGGGACGGCCAGCGGCGTGCATTTCCGCCCTCGCTCATTGCCACCCGAGTCGCCGAAATGCCCCGTTGCGCCAAGAACGGCGGCTGCCCCAGGCGAACGCGCTAGCAAGGGGAAACGATGAGGGGCGAAATCGTGGCGGGACAAAGATGGTCTTCGAGCCACGGAGTTGGCCGCTGGCCGCGATGGGAGTGGCATTCTTGCACCGCCGGCGATGGCGGCGACGTATCGCTTGAAGCCACCGCGTGCGGTACGCGGTGCTTATGGATCCCTCGTGTGCCCTTGCCCAGTAGGCGAGGGATCCTGCGATTCTGGCGGGAAATCCTTCCAGGCGTCGCGAGCTTGCTCGCCGCGGTGTTCGTCGCGCGCGACTTTCCAAGGGTGTTGCGCCCTGCAGGACGCAGGCCAACCGCGCGATCCCCGGCGGCAGCAGATGGCGATAAACCGCGGTTTTCGTCGCCACATAGCCATTCCCATTCTGCCCTAACAATTTTTTCTTAGCGCGCTTGCTTTTCTTACATTTGGCCGGTGGCCGAATTTGGAGTCCGGACTGCGTTGCTTTTCCGCGCGAAAACTACGATAAAACAGGGAACTTATTGGGTTTTCGCTGGTTCGCGGTCGGCCGTTTTGGGCCCACGGAAGCCCCATTTTCAGGGGGCATTCATTCCCACCTATATAGTCTACGAATAGTCGTTTGCAGACGGCTGGATCCGGATGCGCCCTGTTTCCATCTACCACTATAAATACCGATGTTTTTCGGACTTCATCCCCACTGGGAGAAACTTTTTTATACTTTTGTAATCGAAATGCTTGACTATGAGCTTTTGCACGAGTAAGCTCGGCAGTTAATTCCTGCCAAAGTCCTCGCAAACGTTGCGACCGTCGCGTGTGCGGGACCGTGGCAGGCTGGCAGGAAGCGCGAAGCGGTCGCCGCTTGGCTGTGAACGCCTGGCGGGCAACAACCAAACCGCAATCGAAGTTCGCCGTGACGGTCGAAGACAGTCGGAAAACTGAAACCCAGGCTTTTCGCTTTCAAAGGAGCTGCTAATGATCCGGAAACTTACGTGCGTCACGGCCGCTACGGCCGTCCTTCTGCTGGCGCTTCGCTGGCAAGCACTCAATCCTATTGGGCCATCAACCCGACTCAGAGCTACGCACAGCTCTCGATTCAATCCACGGTCATTCCGGCGAGCCTTAGCCCGCTGGGTGTCCAATTGACGATCGACAGTGTCAATCAGGCTGGCTCGCCGCATGCCTGGGACGACGGCAACGTCGGGCCGCTTGCGGGTTATCTCGCCACGACGGGAGTCTTCGACGGCTCGACCGTCCAATTCGCCTACGACAACTCGACGATCAAGGGCGTCGACCACACGACGGGCAATCCGGGCACCCCGCCGGGAACCCACACCCTGGGCTTCACGCCGAACCCGGCCCTGTGGAATCCGACTGCTGACGACGGCACCGGACATCCCAACGGCAACTACACCGGCACCTTCCCGCCGGCTCCGGCCATGTGGGCCAACAATGCCTACGTCGAAGAAATCACGTCCATGGTCACCTCGAATGCGTTCCAGGACACGCATTTTGGAGTGAGCTCTGGCGCCTTGCCGGTTAGCAGTGGTACGTTCAATACGTCGACTTCCGATTTCGGTCTGACGCAGACCGACTTCCTGCTCAAGTCGAACCAACCGGGGCTAACGACATCGAAGAACTACCAGGATATGGACCCAAACGCCAATCCCCACAATCACGGGCCCGATGGCTTGCCGGCTCCGTCAACCTACAACAGCAATGTAGCAGTCACTTATTTGGGGGCTGGCGGGTTGGGCCAGATCATTCCGCTGGGCGGCGACAGCTACACGATGATCATGCCCTTCGTGATCGCGCCGTTCGTCTTCTATCTGGGCGACGTGCCGTTCGGCGGCGTGTTGCAGGGCGTCATCGTGGCCACGCACGTGCCCGAGCCGTCGACCTTCCTGATGGCCGGGTTCGGGCTGGTGGCGCTTTCGGTCGTCGCTCGCCGGAGGTTCCGCAAGGCGTAAAGCCCGCTCGTACCGGTCAGTTTTCGACTTTTTTGCCCTTCCTCGCTAGCCTGGCGAGGAAGGGCTTTTTTTGTTGGTGGCCAGCAAGACGGGCGGCCCGCCGCCTGCAAGGCACGGGCAAACACGGCGTTTTTTGCCGCGATCTTGCCGGCGGCCCCAGCCGCCCCCCCAAAAGTGGATGAAACCGGGGGATTTTCTTTGCGCCGAAATGCAGGATGAAAATACTTGACAATTGATTTCGCACTATTAAACTCGGGATTATTCTGCACTACAGGATCGATGCGAATCGCGTGAGGAATCAGCAAGAGTTTCGCAATCCGAACGCTTGCGACACACCGCGGATTTGGCAACGAGATCGTTCGCAGAACAACAGTCACAGAGTAGTTGGTAACTAGTCGGAAAAACTGAACCCAGGCTTTCGCTTTCAAAGGAGCTGCTAATGATCCGGAAACTAACGTGCGTCACGGCCGCAATCGCCGTGCTATTGCTGAGCGCTTCGTTCGCAAGCGCACAATCTTACTGGTACATCGACTCCACGCAGAGCTACGCCCAACTGTCCTTCGGTTCTACGGTCATTCCGGCCAGCGACAGTCCGTTTGGCATCCAGTTGACGATCGACCTCGACAACCAGGCTGGCTCACCGCACGTCTGGAATGACGGCAACGTCGGTCCGCTGGCGGGCACATTCGCCACGACGGGCATCTTCGACGGCACGTCGGTAAATTTTTCCGCGGCTGGCAACGCGATCGTGGGCATCGACCACACGACGGGCAACCCGGGCGATCCGCCGGGCACCCACACCTTGGGCTTCACGCCCAATCCGGCCCTATGGGATCCGAACGCCGATAACGGCGACGGCGGAACGGGCGAATACACCGGCACCTTCCCGCCGGCTCCGGCCATGTGGGCCAACAACGCCTACGTCGAAGAGCTCGGACTGATGGTCACGAATAATGCCTTCCAGGACACCCATTTTGGCATCGACAGCCTGGCCCCGGCGCCGGTCAGCGCCGGCACGTTCGACACGAGCAATTCGCCGTTCGGTCTGGTCCAGACTGACTTCCTGCTCAAATCGCAACAGCCGAGCCTGGTGACGTCGGGGGATGTTCAAGACGTCAATCCGATGGTCGCAAATCCGAACGCCGTCACGTACTATCCCAACCAGGCCGTGGCGGCGTTGGGCCCGGCTGGCGAGGGCCAGATCATTCCGCTGGGCGGTGACGCCTACGAGATGGTCATGCCGTTCGTGATTCCGTTCGTCTTCTTCGTCGGCAGCGTGCCGTTCGGCATCGACACGGATCCGAACAGCCCGAACTACGGCAACGTGACCGGGTACATGACGGGCGTGATCGTGGCCACGCACGTGCCCGAGCCGTCGACGTTCCTGATGGGCGGCTTCGGCCTGGTTTCGTTGGGCCTGGTGGCCCGCCGGAAGTTCCGAAAGGCACGAGCCTAACGGCTAGCACGGTTCAGTTTTCCGATTTCTTGCCCTTCCTCGCTTGCCTGGCGAGGAAGGGCTTTTTTTATTTCCATCGCGCGACAAGCGACACCGGGCACGAGCCCTCCGCGCAAACGAAGCGAGCAACAACGTGGCGATCGACGATGTGATCGACCTGTTCGACGGCCGCAGCACGCGAATCCGCCGCGCCGACGGGCAATCGGAAACCTTTGCCTATCGCCTGCTGAAACCGCAGGCTGTCGCGAGTGGCACGAGCGGCACGCACTGGCCGCTAGTCGTCTACCTGCACGGCATCGGCGAGCGCGGCGACGACAACCGCGCCCAGCTCCGCTTCCTGCCCGAGTGGATGGCCGAATCCCGGCGGCTGACGCGATTCCCCTGCTTTCTGTTGGCGCCGCAATGCAAGAGCGACCGGCTATGGGTGGAAACGCCGCGGGCGTTCGATCGTGCGGCGCCGCGACAACCGCCGCGGGCCCAGATGCAAGCCGTGATCGCGATGCTCGACGAAGTCCTGGCCAAGTTTCCCGTAGACGGCGCGCGGCTCTATCTCACCGGGCTGTCGATGGGCGGCTACGGCAGTTGGGACCTGGGCACCCGGCTGGCCGATCGCTGGGCGGCCGTGGCGCCGATCTGCGGCGGTGGCGACGAGTTGTACGCCGATCGGCTGTCGGGCGTGGCCGTGTGGGCCTGGCATGGCGACGCCGACGACGTGGTGCCGGTGCGCAAGTCGCGCTCGATGATCGAGGCCATGCGCCGCGCCGGCGGCCATCCCAGGTACACCGAACTGGCGGGCATCGGTCACGACTGTTGGACGCCCGCCTACCACGACAGCGACGAGCTGCTCGATTGGATGTTCGCCCAGCACAAGGCTTGACCGGCCTCTCGCGCCGCGGCGTTGACCCGATTTTCGATGGCGGGCTATAATCTGCGGTTTTGGCGGACCGGGCGAAAGGGGCCGAACGGCGGCCGCGCTGGCGCCGCCAAACTCAAGCCGCACGTTCGCCATCTAGGGAGGGGAAGCTGCCATGGCCGCGATTGCTGACAAGGGGATTCGCGACGACATCACGCGCTGCATCGGCAACACGCCGCTGGTGCGCTGCGCCGCATCACGCACGGCTGTGCCGCCACGGTCGTGGCCAAGATCGAAAGCTTCAACCCGCTGTGGAGCGTCAAGGACCGCATCGGCCGCGCCATGATCGACGCCGCCGAACGCGACGGCAAGATCAACAACGACACCGTGATCATCGAGCCCACCAGCGGCAACACGGGGATCGCGTTGGCCTACGTCTGCGCGGCCCGCGGCTACAAGCTCAAAGTCACCATGCCCGAGAGCATGAGCGTCGAACGTCGCCGGCTGCTGAAGGCCTTTGGCGCGGAAGTGATCCTCACGCCGGCGGCCGACGGCATGCCCGGGGCCATGCGCAAGGCCGACGAGCTGCTGGCAGCCAACAAGAACTGGTTCATGCCGCAGCAGTTCAAGAACCCGGCTAACCCCGAAATCCACCGCAAGACCACCGCCGAGGAAGTCTGGCGCGACACCGACGGCAAGGTCGACATGTTCGTGGCCGGCGTGGGCACCGGCGGAACGATCACCGGCGTGGGCGAGGTGCTCAAGCAGCGCAAGCCGGGCGTGAAGATCGTGGCCGTCGAACCGGCCAACAGCCCCGTGATCACCCAGCGCAAGGCGGGCCAGGAACTGAAGCCCGGCCGCCACGTCATCCAGGGCATCGGCGCGGGTTTCATTCCCGACGTGCTCAACGTCGACGTGATCGACGACGTGGTCCGCGTAACCGATGACGACGCCATGGAAACCTCGCGCGCAACTGGCGCAGCTCGAGGGCTTCATGTGCGGCATCAGTTGCGGCGCCGCGGCCTGGGCCGCGATCGACCTGGCCAAACGCCCCGAAAACGCCGGCAAGCTGATCGTCGTCGTCCTGCCCGACCTGGGCGAGCGCTACCTCTCGACGAAGCTGTTTCCGGAATGACGCTGATTGGGGATTAACGCTCCGCGCACCGCCCGTCACTCTTCGTCGCTGCGCAGTTTGGCCAACACGCTGTAATCTTCCAGCGTCGTGGTGTCGCCGACGGTTTCCTGGCCGCTGGCGATTTCCTTGAGCAGCCGGCGCATGATCTTGCCGCTGCGCGTCTTGGGCAGGGCGTCGGTGAAGTGGATATCGTCGGGCTGTGCCAGTGCGCCGATCTCCTTGCGGACGTGCGCCTTGAGGTCCTTGCGCATCGTCTCGTTGGGTTGGCCCGACTTGAGCGTGACGAACACGGCCACGGCCTCGCCCTTGATTTCGTCGGGACGTCCCACGGCGGCCGCCTCGGCCACGCAGGGATGGCTGACCAGCGCGCTTTCGATTTCGATCGTGCTCAGCCGGTGACCGGCCACGTTCAGCACGTCGTCGATCCGCCCCATGATCCAGTAATAGCCGTCGGCATCCGCGCGGGCGTTGTCGCCGGCCAGGTAGTTGTGCGGCACCTTCGACCAATACTGCTGGCGATAGCGCTCATGGTCCCCCCAAATGCCGCGGAGCATCGCGGGCCACGGCTTCGTGATCACCAGCCAACCCCCTTGCCCGGCGGGCACGCTCTTGCCGCTGATCGTCGACGATCGCCGGCACGACGCCCGGCAAGGGCTTGGTGCAACTGCCGGGCTTGGTGGCGATGGCCCCGGGGAGGGGGCTCATCATGATGCCGCCGGTTTCCGTCTGCCACCAAGTATCGACGATCGGGCAGCGCCCACGGCCGATCTTGTCGTGGTACCACATCCAGGCTTCGGGATTGATTCCCTCGCCCACCGTGCCCAGCAGCCGCAGGCTGGAAATATCGTGCTGGTCGACCCACTGGTCGCCCCACTTGATGAACGCGCGAATCGCCGTGGGTGCCGTGTAGAAGATCGTCACGTGGTACTTCTCGATCAGCTCCCAAAAGCGTCCCTCGTCGGGCCAGTTCGGCGCGCCTTCGTACATCAAGACCGTGGCGCCAGCCGACAGCGGGCCGTACACGACGTAGCTGTGTCCGGTGACCCAGCCGATGTCGGCGGTGCACCAGAAGACGTCCTCGTCGCGGTGGTCGAACACCCACTCGAACGTCTTCTTGACGTAAAGGTTGTACCCGGCCGTGGTGTGCAGAATTCCCTTCGGTTTGCCGGTCGATCCGCTGGTGTAGAGGATAAACAGCGGCGTCTCGCTCTCCAGCGGCTCGGCGCCGCAATAGCCCGAGGCGTCGGCCACCAGGTCGTGCCACCAGTGGTCGCGGCCGACTTCCATGTGCACGGGGTTTCCGGTCCGCTTCAGCACGACGCAATGCTTGACGGTAGGCGACTTCTTCAAGGCCTCGTCGACGCTTTTTTTCAGCGGCAATTCCTGGCCGCGCCGCCAGCCGTAGTCGGCCGTCAATTGCACCTTGGCGCCGGCATCGTTATTACGATCGGCGATCGCCTCGGCCGAAAACCCGGCGAAGATCACCGAATGCACGGCACCGATTCGCGCAGGCCAGCATCGCGATGGCCAGTTCGGGCGTCATCGGCATGTAGATCGACACGACGTCGCCCTGCTCGACGCCCAGCGTTCTGAGCACGTTGGCAAACCGGCAGACCTCGCGGTGCAGCTCGCGATAGGTCAGCGTGCGGCTGTCGCCCGGCTCGCCTTCCCAAAGGATGGCCGCCTTGTTGGCTCGCCAGCTCGACAGGTGCGCGTCGAGGCAGTTGTACGAGATGTTCGTCTGGCCGCCGACGAACCAGCGGGCGTCGGGCTCGTTCCATTCCAGAATCGTGTCGAATGGGCGAAACCAGTGCAGCTCGCCGGCCAGCCGCCTCCAAAAAGCCTCGATGTCGCCCGCGGCTTCGTCCCACATCTTCTGGTAGGCGGCCAGCGAGCCGATGCGTGCCCGCTCGGCGAATTCCTGGGGCGGCGGGAACAGCCGCTTTTCTTGCATCACGGAGTCAAGTTGTCCGCCCGCAGCCTGTGTCATGGTCCGCCCCGTTTGGAGGTTCGATCGCCGAAAAAAAGGCCGAAGAGAGCCGCGATTGTAGTCGCCCATTTTGGCGAGTGTCAACGAACCCCCGCGGCCGGATCACCGTCTGGCAAAGACAGGCCAGCAAACCGACTGTCCTCGTTTGTCGAGTGCCACGGGCGGCTTGCCCACGCGTGACTCGTGCTCTGCAGGAGAAGCCCAATAGTGTCCGGGGACCAGCAGTGGCACCAAGCGGCACCCCGCGTGACCAAATCTGCGCAGCCGGTCCACCAGAGCGTGAGCGGCGCGCCGCTTCAACGCCCGACCGACGCTGGCGTGCGATTTGACTCGCTGCGGCTGGCCGATTCGGCCAGGCGTTGCAGGCTGCGCATGTAGGAGCGCACTTGAAAGAACGTGAACACCCGGGCCAGCGGAATGGCCAGCTTCAGCGGTCCGCGGATGTTTTCAGTGTCGATTTGGGCCGTGTATTCCAGCCGAGAGCGGCCTTCGAGGTCGGCGATGCGGTAGTCGACCTGCATCGACACCCCCTTGGCAAAGGCGCCGCCCCACAGCAGGACGCCCAAGTGGCGGGGCGGGTCGTAGGCGTTGATCCGGCCCTCGTAGTGCGCGATTCGTCGCCCCTCGCGGACGCGCATGTCGAACGTCGAACCCACGGCGCGCGGCACGCGGCTGGTCGGGCACAGCTCGACGAGCGTAGTCAGCCACAGTCGCTGCTTTTCCACTTCGTCGAGAAAAGGCCACAACTGCCAAGGCGTGCAACGGAACTCGGCGCGGTACTCAACGTGCATCGGTCCGATCCCTGCATGATCAGCCGCGCGACGAACGCGTGTCGGGTGGGCCAGAAAGCTGACGCGGCCGCCGAGGCAACGGGCTAGCGGCGAGGCCCGGAACCCCGTGGCGCACCGCATCTATTTTTTTCCCGAGGGCGCGAAAGATCAAGCGACCATCTGCCATGTTGGGTAGCGCGCATTTGAATCGCCAAAATCGGCACCCAAACACCGCCGCCAGCCGGCCTTTAGCGTGACAAGTCCTTCAAGTAGATGTTCTTGAAGTACAGCGTGTTGCCGTGGTTTTGCAGCTCGATCTGGCCGGTCGGATAGATCGGCTTGTCGCGCTCCCAGTAGTTCTCCAGCACGACGTTGTCGACCACCAGTTTATCGTTGAGCCACACGCTGACCTTGGGGCCAACCATCTTGATGCGGAACGTGTTCCACTCGCCCACCGGATTGTCGGCCTTCACCAGCGGCTTCGACGGCCCTTTCTGGTTGTTGAACAGTCCGCCCGAGCCGACGCCGGCCGCGGCCTTCACGTCCGGATCCCAGATCTGCACCTGCGGGCTGCCGCGCAGGTAGATGCCGCTGTCGCCGTCCTTGAGAATCTTCCAATCGACCAGCAGCTCGAAGTCGCCATAGTCCTTGGACGTGCACAGGCTGTCCCCCTTGCCGTCGAAAACCAGCGCGCCGTCTTCGACCCTCCAATGGTCGCGCATCCGCTGGTCGGCTTTCGCCTGGGCGACTGCCAAATCCTCGTTCGACATCTCGGCTCGCTTGGGTGGACTGGCGACCAGGCCCTTCCAGCCCGACAGATCCTTGCCGTTGAACAGGGCGACAAAGCCGGGAGGCGGAACGTTGTCGGCAGCAGGCGGCGAAATCCGCCGCGAGCGCGACAAGGCCGATCGCCAGCAGGCCGGTGGCAGCGGTGATGGTCATCTTCATGGGTGTGCACCTTGGAGTGGGAAGTTCGTAGGGTGAGAGGTTCGAGAGACATTCAGGTAGTCGAGTGCGTGTTTCCTTGAGGTCGGCCCAGCGGCGCCCGTGGAGCCGTCGGAAGTCAAACGCTGGACTGTTGGTTACGCGAGCGGGTATCGAATTCGGCTAGCAGCGCGTGCAGTTGCGGCGTGGTATTGCCCCGCGCCGATGCCAGGCACGCCAGCCCCAGGCCCATGCCCTTGAGCGGGTTGCGCCACAGCTCGTCGCCGGTCGCCGGGTCGAGGCAATAGGTGTAGCCCTGCACCGAAGCGATCAGCCGGTCGCCGTCGAGCAGCAGCGACGGCAGCCCGCTGCCTTGCGGGCTCTTCCACTTCCAGACGATCTCGCCGGTCAAGCGGTCGAGGGCCGCGATGCGCCGAATTGAAGCCGACAAAGACGAGCGCCTCGATGCTCGGCAGAGTGCTGTCGCTCGCAGATGAATCGCCGGAAGTAGCCATCGGTGGGCACGTGCGCCGGGGTTGCCTGTCCATTGCCGCTAGCAAGCGCTGCGGGGCATCCGCCGTGCGCCCGCTGGGGCAATGTCCAGCATTGTAGTCGGATAAAAGCGGCGAAGAAATAGTCGCGCGCCCGTTGGACTCGATGCTGCCGCGCGGGCCGGGCGAAGCCGGATGGGGACCGCGCACCGGCGCGGGCCATCAAATCTCGCGGCGATTGTGGCGCCCTTTGCGCCGCGCAGGCCGGCGGCCCCCAACGCCAAGGCGCCCAGCGCGGCCAAGGCGAACGTCGACGGCTCGGGCACCGCGACGACCTGCGCGTGCAACGCGGAGGAAGTCGCTGCCAGAGAATTCGTCGAGGCCGTGTCTGGCGGCAGCCCCAGCGACTGCTTGGTCAGCGCGTTGATGACAACTCGCGCGTCGTCCACCGTCACCATGCCATTGCCGGAAGCATCCAGGTAGTCGGTGCCCGAGAATGGCCCCGACACGGTATGCACCCCGTTGACCGTCAGATCGTGGATCACCAGCAGCGCGTCCTTCACCGTCAACAGCGAGTCGTTGTTGACGTCGGACGCCAGGTACGGGTTTTGAAAGTCCGGGTGCGACTGCTGCAGGATCGTCACGCTGTTGAGCGTCACCATGTCGGCCGCGGTGGGCTTCTGGTGGACCGTGAATTCGGCGGGCGTGTAGGTGGCGAGCGTCGGAAAAGTCCCGAAGTTGTTGCTGTTGTAAAACGACGCCGAGCCGAGGTTATAGGCTTGCAGCGCGCTGGTGCCGATGCCGTCGATCTGATCGACGACCGACAGCCCGGGCCCCACGATCCAGCCGAAGACGGCATAGCCGCCGCCGTTCGATTGATTCAACACGGTGGAGTTGTCGCTGGTGTTGAAAAACCACTGGTTCGAGGCGGTGGTGGTGTTCGAGGGGTTGGCCTGGTCGTAATAGCGGGCCATGGCAATGGTGCCGATCGAATTGGCCCGCGAGTATTCCAGCGGAATCAGCCCGAAGGATTGCGTGGCGGCGAAGTTTTGCGCGGCATCGCTGTAGGTGAATCCGCCGCCCTGGACGACTGCCAAGCCGGTGTTGCCGACGGTCGTGGCGCGGTGGATGACCGAGTTGTCCCAGGCATTGCCGTTCACGTACTGCAGGAAGTTCGACACCGTGGTGGGAGTCAGGCCGTTGAACAGGTCGACTTCGACGGTCCCGACGTTGAAGTTGAAGCTCACCAAGGTGCCGGCCCAAGCGCGTTGAGGGGCGGACGAAAGGGCCAGGCAGGCCAGCAGAGCCCAGGCCAGCACCGCGAATCGGCGGCCGGAGCGGCAGTTTGTCGAAAGGCGTGAGCACACCGGGCGTGCCAGAATCAGGTAAATCGGTGCCATCCCACTGCTGTCCGGTGCCGGGCCGATTAGTGAGCACGAGACCCGCCGCGGAGAAATGTCCGCCATGGCTTCCATAGCGCGATTGGCCAGGCCGGCGGGTCAAGCGGCCGCATCGTTTCAGCCTATTTGCTGACCGCGGCGAAATCAAGCAGGTTTGGCCCCTTCTGACCGCGCGAGCCGCGCAGTCGCACAGCCGGCGCAATCGGCAGAATTGGACTTCCCAAAACAACGCTCCCTGCAGCCCATCTCGCAGGCCCGCCGCCAAGCGCACAGCGGGACCTAAACTGGCGGCAGAGGAGAGCTTTCGCCGTGTTGGCCTACTTCACCTACGAAGACCTGCTGCTGATTACTGGCGCGGCGATCAACGTCGTCGCCTACGTGCTGATCTTTTGCCGCAAGGCCTAACGGGCGCCGCCGGCCGGCGCAGGGCACCCCGTTCCCCATCGAACCGCCCGCGAGGCGGCCGGTCAGAAATCGGCACTGCCGGGCACGCGCGGGAAAGGAATCACGTCGCGAATGTTGGCCATCCCGGTGACGAACTGCACGGCCCGCTCCAATCCCAGCCCGAAGCCCGAGTGGGGCACCGTGCCGTAGCGCCGCAGATCGAGATACCACCAGTAGCTCTGGGGATCGAGGTGCTGCTCGCGCATCCGCTCGGTGATCACGTCCAGCCGTTCTTCGCGCTGGCTGCCGCCGATGATCTCGCCGACCTTGGGCACCAGGACGTCCATCGCCCGCACGGTGCGGCCGTCGTCGTTCACGCGCATGTAGAAGGGCTTGATCGCGCGGGGATAGTCGAAGAGGATGACCGGCTTTTTGCAGTGCTGTTCGGTCAGGTAGCGCTCGTGCTCGGCCTGCAGGTCGTGGCCCCAGGCGACCGGGAACTCGAACGCCGCGCCCGAGCGCTCCAGGATCTCGACGGCCTCGGTGTAGGACAAGCGCACGAACTCGTGGGCCACGATCGCTTCGAGCATCGGGCGGCACGCCCGGCTCGATGTGGGTATTGAAGAACTCCATGTCCTCGCCGCACTGGGCCAGGGCGTCGCCAAAGATGCGCTTCAGAAACCGCTCGGCCAGCAGCATGTTGTCGGTCAGCTCGAAAAAGGCCATCTCCGGCTCGACCATCCAGAATTCGGCCAGGTGGCGCGAGGTATTCGAGTTTTCGGCGCGGAACGTCGGTCCGAAGGTATACACCTTGCCCAGGCGCAAGCGAAGATTTCAGCCTCCAACTGGCCGCTGACGGTCAGGTAGGCCGGCCGGTCGAAAAAGTCGCGCGTGTAGTCAACCGCCGGCCCGACCTTGGGCACGGCCGCCAGGTCGAGCGTCGTGACTTTGAACATTTCGCCAGCCCCTTCGCAGTCGCTGGCCGTGATGATCGGCGGCTGGACGTACAGGAACCCCGCTTCCTGGAAAAACGCGTGGATCGACCGCGCCACGCAATTGCGCAGCCGAGTGATCGCCCCGAACGTGTTGGTTCGCGGCCGCAGGTGCGCGAGGGTCCGCAGGAACTCGAACGAGTGCCGCTTTTTCTGCAGGGGGTACGTCTCGGGATCGGCCCAGCCGTGGACCCTGATCGAGCTGGCCTGCACTTCGGTGGCCTGGCCCTTGGCCGGCGAGGCCTTGACCGCGCCCTCGACCGTCACGCTGCAGCCTGCCGTGAGATGCTTGACCTCGCTCTCGTAGTTCGGCAAATCCGCTTCGGCGATCACCTGGATGCTCGCCAGCGACGAGCCGTCGTTGACTTCGAGAAAGCTGAAGCCCCCTTTCGAATCGCGGCGGGTGCGAATCCAGCCCTGCAGCAGGGCACCCTTGCCCACGCTTTCCTCCTTTCGGGCATCGGCCACGGTCAAGTGTTCCATGTCAGCGGGATTCCCCCCATGTCGATCCGCGGCGATCTGGCGCGAGGTCGCCGGCGCTCAGCCGCCGTGGGCCAGCCAGCGCTCGGCGTCGAGCGCGGCCATGCAACCCGAGCCGGCCGAGGTGATCGCCTGGCGATAGTAGTCGTCGGCCACGTCGCCGGCGGCAAACACGCCCGGCACGCTGGTGTTGGTGCGAAACGGCGTTGTCAACACGATGTACTGCTTGTCGGTCAGTTCGAGCTGACCCTCGAGAAACGTGGTATTGGGCGTGTGACCGATGGCCAGAAACACCCCCGAAGCGTCGAGCTGTTTTGCTCCCTGGCCCACGGTGCTGTCCAACTCGACGCCGGTCACTCCGTCCTTGTCCGTGCCGCGTACTTCGCGCAGCACATGGTTCCAGACCATCTCGATCTTGTCGTTCGCTTCGGCCCGTTCGGCCATGATTTTCGAGGCCCGCAAATGGTCGCGGCGGTGGACGAGATACACGCGGTTGGCGAATTTCGTCAGGTAGCTGGCCTCTTCCACGGCCGAATCGCCGCCGCCCACCACGACCAGCGGCTTGTTGCGGAACCGAGGCAGCGCCCCGTCGCACACCGCGCAGGCGCTGACGCCCCGGTTCTTGAAGGCCTCTTCCGACGGCAGGCCCAGGTAATTGGCCCGCGCGCCGGTGGCCACGATCACGCTTTCCGACTCGACCGTCTGGCCCTCGAGCGACGTGAGCGCTAGCGGCTGCCGCTTGAAGTCGACCTTGACGATGTCGTCGGTGACGATGCGCGTGCCAAAATTCTTGGCCTGCTGCCGCATCAGCTCCATCAACTCGGGCCCGCTGATGCCGTGGCCTGAATGAGGAGCCATGGTCTGCCGGCCGGCCGGCTCAATGGCTGAGTCGAGATACTCGCGCAGGTTGCCCGCCGGAAAGCCGGCGTAGTTCTCGACCTCGGTGGTCAGGTTCAACTGCCCCAAGGGCAGGGTACCACTGAGGCGGTTTTCCTCGGTGATCGCGCCCTCGAACACCAGGGGATTCAACTCCGCCCGGGCCGCGTAGATGGCCGCCGACCAGGCCGCCGGACCACTGCCGATAATCGTCACGCGTTCGACCGCCACCCAATCGCCTCCCCAATGATATCTTGAACTGACTTCACGCCCGCATCACTCAGTGTGCCACACTCCAGTGTGCCACTGCTGGCTTGTCCAGCAGTGCAGCATCACGGGCGGGCAAGCCACCCGTGGCGTCCGATATATCACGACGGGCCGACCTCATTTGCCGCTTGCGCCGCCGGCCGCTCGACGTGACCCCGGTCAGGATAGAGGATTCTATCGCCAACGAGCCACGGGAGTCCATTGGCGCGGAGAATGGGCGTCATTCGTCCTGCGGGGCGATCACCTGCTCGACACAGGCGGCTTTGTGGCCCTTGAAGGCGCCGGGTCGGGCCAGGAACTTCGTCGTGCCGCCCAGCGACAGCGCGATCGGCCCCTCCGCCTGCTCGTCGGTGGCGATGATGTCACCCACGCGCAAGTTTGCCAGCTCGGCCGAATGGATCGTCGTTTCGGCCAGGTGGGCGACCAGCTCGACGACCGCACCATCGACGCAAACCGTCGCGCCCGGGGCCGCCGAAGCGGCCGCCTGCAGGCGCTCCGCGGGCCGCCCAGCCGCCGGTGGTCAAGCGGGCCCCGATCCGCTCGAGCCCTCGCAAGGGCCTGCCCAGGCGAATCGGCCCCAGGGCATCGCCGATCGCGACGTCGAAGCGCGTGACGGCCACCGCCTCGTCGGCCGCCGCCAGCGCGGCGCTGGCCGGGTTGGTCTCGAACCGCTCGATCGTGCAATCCAGGTCGGCCACCCAGCGCCAGGCGGCGGTTAGCTCCGCGAGAAACACCTTGGCAAGGCGCGCGGCCGAGCGAGCTCGATCTCGGTGGCCGGCCGCCGGGCAATCGGACTCTTTTCGCGACCACCCCCCAGCAGCCGATCAATCAGCGGATAGAAAATCGCCGGGCCGAGATCGAGCAGCCAACGCGCTCGATCGGCGCCGGCAGCAACACGCAGGCACAACTCGGATTGTCGAGCGCCGCGATGAATTCGGCGTAGCTCTGCTCGTCGACCGCCGCCAGCTTGACGCTCACCGTGCTGCGGAGCATCGTGGTGAGCGACGCGGCCAGCGTGCGGGCCAGGCTCTCGTCGAGCGCGGCCAGGGACTGCAGCAGCTCTGGACGGGCCCTCCGCGGGCGGCGGAAATCGTAGGGCTCGACCTTGTCCCGCGCTTGCAGCGGCACGCCGAGCAACTCCAGTTGGCTCGCGCGACCCTCAGGCGCAGGCGCCGCGGGCGTCTCGCCGCCCAACAGCGACTCGAGTTCCGCCGGACTGAGAAGTTCGTCAGCCATCCTTGGCCTCCGTCGTCTGGCCGCGCGTCAACGAGCGCTACTCGCGCACCTGGCCGCTGCCGTAGACGATGTACTTGTAGCTGGTCAGCTCTTTGAGCCCGCACGGGCCGCGGGCGTGGAATTTGTCGGTGCTGATGCCGATTTCGGCGCCCAGGCCGAATTGCCCGCCGTCGTTGAACCGCGTGCTGGCGTTGACCATCACGGCCGCGCTGTCGACGCCGGTGGTGAAGGCCCGGACCGCGGCCAGGTCGCCGGTGACGATGGCGTCGGTATGGCGCGAGCCATAGCGGTTGATGTGGTCGATCGCCTCGTCGAGCGAATCGACGATCTTCACCGAAATCGTGGGGCCCAGGTATTCGGCGGCGAAATCCTCCTCGCTGGCCGGTCGGGCCGCCGGCACCAGCGACCGCGTGCGGGCGTCGCCCCGCAGCTCGACTCCCTGCGCGGCCAACGCTTTGGCAATGCGAGGCAGGAATTCGGCGGCCACTTCGCGATGAACGACCAGCGATTCGGCCGCGTTGCAGACCCCCATCCGCTGGCACTTCGCGTTCACGGCGATCGACTCGGCCATCTCCAAGTCGGCGGCCCGATCGACGTAGACGTGGCAATTGCCGGTGAAATGCTTGATGACCGGCATCTTGGCTTCGGCGGCCACGCGGCGAATCAGGCCCTCGCCGCCGCGCGGGATCGCCAGGTCGATGTATTCGTTGAGCGCGAGAAAATGGCCGACCGCAGCGCGATCGGTCGTGCCCACTAACTGCACGGCCGAATCGGGCAGCCCGGCCTCTTCGGCGGCCTGCTCGAGCAGGGTGACGAGGGCGCGGTTCGAGTGGATCGCTTCCTTGCCGCCGCGCAGGATCACGGCATTGCCGCTCTTGATGCAAATCGCCGCGGCGTCGGCGGTCACGTTGGGCCGCGACTCGTAGATGAAGAACACCACGCCCAGCGGCACGCGCACCTTGAGCACTTCCAGGCCGTTGGGGCGAATGGACGATTCGATCACTTCGCCGATCGGCTCCGGCAATGCCGCGATTTCGTCCAGCCCCACGGCCATCGACTCGATCACCGCCGGCGTGAGCCGCAGCCGGTCGACCTGCGCCGGCGTCAATCCAAATTTCGGAGCTTCGGCCAGATCGAGCGCGTTGGCCCGCGCGAGCGTTTCACGTTCACTGCGCAACAGCGCGGCCGCGCGTCGCAGCCACTCGTTCTTCGCGCCGCCGCCCTGGCGCGCCGAACTCGACCGACGCCCGCCGGGCGCGGGCCGCCATCTCAACGCAATACGTGCGCAAATCGGTATTTTCGGCGATGGCCATGGCAGAATCGCTCGACGCTCGAAAAGAGAGAAGCTCGCCCGACGTGCTCCTGCTCGCTGCGGGCAGGCCGATCCGCGGCCGGGCGGCCAATGCTGGCAGCCAAACCGCCCCAAAAAAGACAGGCGGCGACCCTTGTAAGTATCTCTCGGAAACCGGTATGGGTCAACGGCGGAATGGGAGGCGGGAGGCGGGAAAGCGGCGGGAGGAATAAGATGCAGCGGGATGGTTTCGGGGCAACGACTTGCTGGCGCGTGCCGAGGTGCACAAGCGTTCCTACCTTCGACCGATGGCCTCCAGCCTCACCCCACCACCGCTGCGTGGCCATCGATGCCGCCTACGGCCTGATAGACGAGCAGGGCCTGGCGGACGGCGGCCACGTCGTGCACGCGGAGGATCTGCACGCCCTGGCTGGCCAGCGCCAACGCGGCGCCAATCGTGCCCGGCGTGCGATCGGCCTCTTTGTCGCCGATCACTTTGGCGATGAATGCCTTGCGCGAATGGCCGACTACCAGCGGGCAGCCCAACTCATGGAAGCGATAGCAATGGGCCAACAGCGTCACGTTGTGCTGATGGGTCTTGCCGAATCCGATGCCCGGATCGAGCGCGATCCGATCGTGCTCGATGCCGGCGCCGACCAGCTCGTCGCGGCGAACGCGCAAATACGACAGCACGTCTTCGGCCACGTTGTCGTACGACGGGTTGTCCTGCATCGTCTGCGGCGTGCCTTGCATGTGCATGGCGCACACGCCGGTCCGCGTTTCGCGCGCCAAGGCGATCATCTGGGGGTCGCCGGCCAGGGCCGTGATGTCGTTGATGATCTCGGCGCCGGCCGCCACCGCGGCGCGGGCCACCGCCGCCTTCGACGTGTCGATCGAAATCGGCACCAGCACGTGCGGGCGAACGGCCTCGATCACCGGAATCACTCGCGACAGTTCTTCGCGCACCTCGACCGCCTGGCTGTAGGGCGCGTGCTCTCGCCGCCGACGTCGAGAATGTCGGCGCCGTCGGCCACCAGCCGCAGGGCATGGTCGATGGCCGCTCGCGGCTCGACATGCAACCCGCCGTCGGAGAAGCTGTCGGGCGTCACGTTGAGGATGCCCATCACCAGCGGCCGAACTCCGAAGGTCAACCGCGTGGTTGGCAGTTGCCAGGCACGGGCTCGGCCGGGAAAGCGGGCCGCCCAGGTGGTCGGCGGCTTGGAAGGGGGCGGAGCGCTCATGGCGTCCCAGCTTACCACGGCGATTCCATCAGCGACACGATCTTGGCCGCGATCGCCTGAACCGATTGCAACTGGGCCGTGGAGACCGACTGGCCGTACTCAGGAATCAGCATGCCCGGGGCGCTGAGCGTCACCAGGTCTTGCGGCAGGGGCACGCTGGCCGCCTGGTTGAGCAGGTCGCCCTTGCGGTTGACCCAGCGGACCTCGACGACCATGTTCACTTCGACGTTGCGCGGCATGTCGTACTGGTCTTCCACGATCACGCGCTTCGTGTCGCCCAGCAGCTTGCCGGTCAGCACGCTGTCGGCCTCGGGACTGCCGACGACCTTGTAAGGCGTTTTGAGCTCGATTTCCTTGCAGACCGCTTCGGTGAGGAACTCGCTCAAGTTGCGGCGAAAACTGTTCGACTCGAACACCGGCACGTACACCGTCTGGATATCGGGCGGATAGAGCGAAGCGGCCCCAAAGCGATACGCCGCGCAGCCGCTGGCCAGCAGGCTCATGCCGGCGAATGCAGATCCGATCGAGCGCAGTGCCTGGCGGCGCGTGATCGCGCCGGCCTCGGGCATTCGCTGGGACCGTCGGTGGTGGCTTTCTCGGCTCATGTTTCTCGAATTCAAGGTCGCAGTGCGGCCAAAACCGTGGGCCGACTTCGTCGCGTCATTGCGTGGTGCTGGTCGTGTTGGGATTGTTGGCGACATTCGTCGTCGCCTGCGGGGTCGGCTTCGAGAGGTTCTTGGGCAGCACCGGGCCCTCGCGCGTGGATTGCGGCAGGATGTTCACCAGCCACTCGAAAGGCTGTTTCGGGGTATCCGGCTCGGCCTTGTACTTTTCGATACGGCCGGTGGCCTCCTGCGCCAATTGCGTCTCGGGGTATTCGTCCACGACCTTGGCGTAATAGTGCTTGGCGGCACCGTAGTACTTGCCCTTGGCGTAATACTCGGCCAGGTCCCACTCGCGCAGGGCCCGCTGGTCGCGAATGCCGGCCCGCACCTGTACGACGCGGTCGCGCTCGCCGCCCAGCTCGCGCGAGAACTGGGTCAACAACTGCGTGGCCAGCTCCTCGGCCTCGTCGAGGGGCGCCCCTTCGTAGCCGGGACCCTGGTATCGCAGCAGCTTGCAGCGCAGGCCGAGCAAGTGGGCCTGGTACTGGTAGTCGCTCTTGGGAAACTCGCTGCGCAGCAGGCCGAAGTTGTAGTCGGCCTCTTCCCAGTGACCGCGCTTGAAGTGGGCATTGGCCGCCGCCATCACCGCGTCGTCGGCCCAGGGCCCCGTCGGGTCGTCCAGCCGAATCCGCTCGTAAACCTTCAGCGCGTTCCCAAACGTGTCGAGCATCGGCCGGGTCTTGTCGGTGAAGTTGGGCGTCAGGGCCCAGTGATGGTGATGGTCGTCGCACTGTTCCCAGTAGCGGGCGATGTTGAACCGCCGCGTGACGACGTCGCTGACGTACTGCGACGAGGGGAACTTCTTGAGCAGCCGGGCGTAGTCGTCTTCGGCGTCCGGATAGCGGTCGGCGAAGAAGTGGCTCTCGCCGCGCTTGAAGATCGCCTCTTCCTCGAGCGGCGAGTCGGGCCAGCGCTTGTAGGCGGTCTTGTACTTGGCCGCGGCCTTCATGAATTTTTTCTGGCGAAACAGCGCGTCGCCCTCTTCCAGCGCCGCGCGGGCGATCTTCTCGTCGGGCCCCTGGCCCATCTTGGCCTTCAACTTCGCCACGGCGATCTTCGGCGAGATGCGCTCGACGAATCCCGGCTGCTCGTCGGCCGAGGGGCCCAGGCCGCTGGGATCGCTGGGCAGCTTGCGGCCGTCCTGGTCGAAAAAGCCGCTCTCCCCCTCGACGTAGTAGCCGCGGCCGGCCACGTAGATCTTGCGATGCTGGTTGGCGGCCCACCAGTCGGCCTGCTCTTGCGTCAAAGGCGCCAGCGCCGGCGAGGCCGACTTGGCGCAAAGGAGCAGCCCACGGCCACCGCCGCGACCAATAGCGCCGCCAGCCAGTAGATGCGCCTTCGAGCCACCATGCCGTCCGAATCGAATCCTTCGTTCGCCTGACGCCTCGGCCGAATCAGCCCCGGCCGTCTACCGTCGCGCGGCCGACCGCCTGTCCCAGGTAGCGGTGCATCTGGAGCGGGTGGCCCAGCAGATGCGCCCAGTAGTGGTTCAAAATGCCCCGCAATTCGCCATACGTGCCCGCATCGATTTCCAGCTCGCGCCACGATTCGTCGTCCGCGCGGGCCAGCCGGGCCAGGACCGCCAGCACCGGCGCTGATGGAAATGATCTGTTTCTGTCCGCGACGACACGTTTCGCACAACACCCCGCCAGCCAAACGCCCGAACGGCACCCGGCCCGCCGCCTCGATCGGCCGGCCACACTCGGCACAACGCTCGAGCGCCGGCAAATGTCCCAACACGCGCAGGGCTGTCAACTCGAAGCGAACCAGCACGGCGGCCACGGCGCCTTCACGGCGCAGCGCCGCCAACGTGCTGACGGCCGCATCAAATAGTTCCGGATGGGGATCGTAGTCGTCGGTCAACTCGTTCAGCAACTCGGCGACGTAATACGCGGCATAAAGATTGGATACGCTGCCGCGGGGCGGCCTGAAGCGCCGCTCCAACTTCGCCTCGGTCAACAAGTCCAACGCGTCGGACGATTTGCGGAGGAAGACTATGCGACACAGCCCGAGCAGGTCAAGGGCAGACTCGAAGGGGCCCTTTGGCCGCCGCGCTCCCTTGGCCAAAGCCCGCACCTTGCCAAACTCGCGTGTCAACAGCGTCACGATGGCGCTCGTCTCGCTGAAGTCGATCACCCGCAGTACCAGGGCTGTCGCCTTTTCGCTCGACATAAGCTAGCAGCCCGATTCTGTGACGCCGGGCGCCGCCGGCGAGGCGTCGTGCGGCGCCAAGCCCGCCAGCGCCAGGTAGCGGCGCTCGGCGGCGCGCATCGCCGCGCGGGTTTCGGCGGTTGTGTCGTCATAGCCGACCGCGTGCAGCGTGCCGTGCACGACGTACAACAGCAGCTCGTCGGCCGCCGTCCAGCCGAAGCTCGCGGCCACCCGCTCAGCCGTCTGGTGGCTGGCGATCACCTCGGCCTCGAGCCGCTCGGCGTCGCGTTCCAGCGTGAAGCTGAGCACGTCGGTCGGACGGTCGTGCTCGAGATAGCGGCGGTTGAGCTCGTGAATCGTCGGGTCGTCGACGATGGCGATGCTCAGCGACCCCTGGGCGACGCCGGCGTCGCGAACGATGGCCGCAGCCAACGCGTGCATCCGCGCCAGCTCAGCAGCAGGGTCCGGCCGCTCGTCGGAAATCTCGATTGAGAACATGCCCCATTGTACCGCCGGCCGCCCTTCGAGAAATCGCCCCCTTGCCGAACTGGACGACGGCCGCTCGTCAGGCCGTTCGCTGGTCGGGATACTTCACGCGGCCATGGTACACGGCGGTCAGCGACTTGATGAGGCTCTCGCGAACCGTGGCCAGCTCTTTGAGCGTCAGGCCGCAGGCATCGAATTGGCCGTCGAGCAGCCGCTTCATGCTGATCTCCTCGACCAGGCTCTCGATCCGCGCGGGCGTGGGCTCGGCCAGCGCCCGGCTGGCGCTCTCCACGGCGTCGGCCAGCATCAGCACGGCCGCTTCCTTCGTTTGCGGCTTGGGACCCGGATAGCGGAAATCACTTTCGTCGACCACCGGCCCGTCGGGATCCGATTCGCTGCGTTCGCTGGCGCGGCGGTAGAAGTATTCGACCAGGGTCGTGCCGTGGTGCTGCTCGATGAAGTCGATGATCGCCTGCGGCAGGCGATGCTGCCGGGCCAGGTCGGCTCCGTCCTTGATATGGGCGATGATGATCAGCGTGCTCATGGCCGGCATGAGCGACTCGTGGCGGTTGTCGTGGCCCTGGTTTTCCACGAAGTAGCCGGGCTTGAGCATCTTGCCGATATCGTGGAAGTAGGCGCCCACGCGCACCAGCAGTCCCTTGGCGCCGATCGACTCGGCGGCGGCCTCGGCGATCGACGCCACGTTGATCGAATGGTTGTAGGTGCCCGGCGCACGGCGCACCAGTTCCTGCAGCAGCGGATGGGCCACGTCACCCAATTCCAACAGGCTCAGCTCGGTCTGCACGCCGAACAGGCTCTCGATGAACGGCAACAGTCCCAGCATCAGCAAACCGGCGAACACGCTCCACAACGCATACCACATGGCATCGGAGCGGATCGTGGACCAGGGCTGGGCATTGATCGTTTCGACGCCGAAGGTGGTCAGCAGTGCGACGACGCCAACCAGCGACGCCCACGTAGATCAATTTGCGGCGGTTGCGAATATTGCCCACCATCAGGATGGCGGCGGCCGCCGTGGCATACAGGATCATGAACGCGCTGAGGCCCTGGCCCGTCGCCACCACCACCACCAGCGTGGCCGCCGCGGCGAACAGCAGTGCCAGGTCGCGATGGTAGGCGATCGACAGCGTCATGCCGAAGACGACCAGCGGCACCAGCTCGGCCCGCACGTCTTCGCCCGAGGCCAGCACGGCCAGGCCGACGGTGACGACGATCAGCGCCAAGGTGGTGGCCAAGCGCTCGAGGCTGTCGAGCCGCCGGCGCTCGATAGTGCATTACGTAGGCTCCGCAGAGCACGCCCAGGGCCACGAACATGCCCAAGGTGGCCATTGAATAGCCGAGCCGCTCGGTCCACCGCGCCTGGTCCAGGTAGGCCTCGTGCTCCAGCGTCAACAGCGTCAGATCTTGCTCGGTTAGCGGGTGGCCTGCCTTGACGATCGATTCGCCGGGAATGATCTCGACGAACTGGTCCTCGACGCCGGCAACCGCCTCCTCTTTGGCGCGGTTGGTGGCCGTGTGGTCGAGCGCCAGCGTCGAGGGCAAGCGCCGCCGCAGCCAGGTGAAAATCCGCTCGGCCACTTCGGGCGAGTCGAGCCGCTCGGCCAACCCCTTTTTCAGCCAGTCGGCCTCGCCGATCAGCACGTCGCTCACCTTGACGACCTGGGGCCGGTTTGCATCGCCCTTGGCGAGAACCACGATTTCCTGCTGGTTGCCCTCGGTTGGATCCTGGGCCAGCTTTTCGATCAGGCCGTGCTGCTCGGCCGGCGCCATCGACTCGGCGACCGCCCGTTCGAGCTTGGCCAGCGACTCGGGGGTCGACAGCGCGTCGTGAAACACCTGGAATTGCCGCTCTTCTTCCTCGGTCGTCTTCGGCTGCACGGCGGTAGCCGGCTGGGCGGGGGGCGCCGCCGGGGCGGCGGCCGCGGCCGCTGGCGGCGCCGGGAAGAACTCGAGCCACACTTTCTTGTCCAGCTCGGACAGCGACTTGGCGCCGGCCACGATCACGACGCTGTTTTGCAGGCCCGCGCGAAGCTGGACCAGCGGTTCCTTGTCGTGGTCGTAAATGTAGGTGACCTTGCGGGCCGCCAACGTCTTGGCCGCCATCGTCTGGTCGTGGTCGGCCTTCTTGAACTTGACGTTGGCGACAATGTCGCGCACCGGGGTGTAGTTGCGCCGGTAGCCCAGCGGAATCGACCAGGCCGCGGTCACCATCCACAGCCCCACGACCGTGGCGACGCACAGCGCCAGCCGCACCAGCACGTCGCCGCGCTGCAGGTATTCCCAGGTGCGCTCGACGAGGCCGGGCGCCAGCTCCAAGGCCGCCACGCGCTCCAACCGCGTCCGTTTTTGACTTCCGTTCATCTTTGGCTGGCGGCGCCGTTACGCGCCGCCGTCTCGGCTCCTCTTCGTCGTAGGCGCGCACGATGTCCTGCACCAGGCGGTGCCGCACGATGTCTTTGTTGTCGAGCGTTACCTGGCAGAAACCCTCGATGCCTTGCAACCGGCGGACCGCGTCGACCAGCCCGCTGCGCGTATGGGCCGGCAAGTCGACTTGCGTCGTGTCGCCCGAAACGACCATCTTCGTGCCCAGCCCATCCGGGTCAAAAACATTTTCATCTGGGCCACGGTCGTGTTCTGGGCCTCGTCGAGGATGACGAACGCCTCGTTGAGCGTGCGCCCTCGCATGTAGGCCAGCGGGATCATCTCGATCAGGTCCTGCTCCGTGTAGCGCTTGATCTGGTCGTAGTCCATCATTTCGCGCAGGGCGTCCAACAACGGCCGCAGGTAGGGATTGATCTTGGCCTGCAAATCGCCGGGCAGAAAGCCCAGGCTCTCGCCGGCCTCGACCGCGGGACGCACCAGCACGATCTTGCGAATGATCTCCTGTTTCAAGGCCTGAACGGCCATGGCCACGGCCAGGTAGGTCTTGCCGGTGCCGGCCGGCCCCACGCAAAACACCAGGTCGTGTTCGTGGATGGCGGCCACGTAGCGGGCCTGCCCGGCGGTTCGCGGGCGGATCGGATGCCCGGCGAACTGCAGCTCGATCGGCGAGTGCTCGAGCTCCTCGGACTTGCCGGTCACCTGGGCCAGCACGTGCGACACCTCTTCGGGCGAGACGGCCCCGTAGCGGGCGGCCAGCTCCTTGAGCTGCTCGAACACCTCGGTGGCGTGTGCGACCGCCTCGTCACCCCCCTCGATATGGATCCGGTCATGGCGGCTCGACACCGAGACACCCAACGAATCGCGGATCTTGCGGAGGTGCTGGTCGCGGGTTCCGAACAAGGTCAACAGGCTCTTGGCGTCGACCAGCGGAATCGTGGCTTCAGACATCAAGACGGGCGACGGCGCACTGGCCAGACGCACAAAACTGCAAGTGAAGGGGCACAACGTAAATATACCGGACCAGGGCAAAATGGTGAAAGAGAACAACCCCGCCAGCCCGTAAACAGGCAGCACCGAACGCTTTACGCGACGGGCCGAGTGCGGCGTGTCGCACCGATTTCGACAATTATGCGGAACAAGCCGGAGGCGGGAGGCCGGAAAAAAACACGGCCGCACGTTCGCCGGAACGGCGCGCGGCTGAACGACTGGGCTTTAGTTGCCAGGGGACAGCAATGGGTGCCACGGGCGGCTGCGTAGCAGACACCCGTGATTTCGCGCTGCTGGACAGCCGGACAGGCCAGCAGTGGCACCCAGATTCGACCTCCCGCCGCCGGCCTCCCCCGCTATCCCAACACCCAACACAGATACGCTACGGGGGCGGCGAACAGGATCGAATCGAGCAGGTCCAGGAAACCGCCGAAGCCGGGCAGCCAATGGCTCGAATCCTTGGCGCCATGTCGCGCTTGAACATCGACTCGGCCAGGTCGCCGACCATGCCGGCGGCACCCACCGCCACGCCGAACACCAGCCAGCCCCACTCGGGCTGCGGCAGGGAAACGTGCATCCGTCCGGGTAGCACGTGCAGGGCAAACCACGCGCCGCCACAGGCCGCCAGCATGCCGCCGACGCCGCCTTCGATCGTCTTGCCGGGACTGAGATGCGGGCACCATTTTGTGCCGCCCGATGAGGTGCCCAACGATGTAGGCGCCCGTGTCGCCCGCCTTGACGACGATTACCAGGGCCGCCACTGCAATCATGCCCCCCTCGGCCGAAACGGCCCGCAGTTGCAGCGCGAAGCTCAGCAGCAGCCCGACATAAGCGATGGCAAACACCGCCAGGCCCACGTTGGCGATCACGCCGCCTGGCCGCCGATAGCGGGCCATCTCGCCCATCAAGGCGAACAGCACGGCCACGGTAAACGCCACCAGCGGCCAACCCAGCCGCTCGATGGATCGTCCGTCGGACTCGGCCTGCCAGAAAATCGGAATCGCGTTGCTGGCCACCACGAGTAGCGTGCCGCCATAGACGCTCGCGGCCAGCGGGCGATAGCCGGCTTCGGCCAGCAGGGCCAGCACTTCTTGCGCCGGCCAAGGCCACGGCCACCACGAGCCAGAACAGCCACGCGCCCGGCACACTGGCGTGATAGTCGAGCCACAACAGCCCGACGAGTCCGGCGATCAGCAGGCCGCCCAGCAGGATGCGCACTTGGAGCAACGGTCTTCGCGTCCTGTCGGTTGGGGAACGTTCCGAAATCCGTCGTAACGGGGGTTATCACCCTGTCACAGCTAAGCGTCCATGTGCCACGGCTGGGCTTGTCCAGCAATGTCTTCGGTTGTAACAAGCACGACCGCGATTTCCAGCTGCGACAAAGCGCTAGCGATTCAAGCCGCCGAACCGCCGGTCGCGGGTCGCGAAGTCGCGGATGGCCTGGTGCAGATCGCGCTTCGCGGAACTCGGGCCAGCAGTGCATCGGTGACCCAGATCTCGGCGTAGCTGATCTGCCACAGCAGGAAGTTGCTGATCCGCATTTCGCCGGCCGTGCGAATCAGCAGGTCGGGATCGGGCATGCCGGCGGTGTATAAGTGCGCGGCCGATCGTCTCCTCGGTCGATCTCCGCCGGGCTGAGTTCGCCGGCGGCCACTTCGGCGGCCAGCCGGCGAACCGCGTCGACCATCTCCGCCGCGGCCGCCGTAGTTGATCGCCAGGCACAGCCGCAGCCCGCTGTTGGCTGCGGCTCATGTCGATGGTCTTGTCCATCTCGCGCTGCACGGCGTCGGGGATGTCGTCGCGGCGGCCGATCACGTCGACGCGGATGTTCTGTTCCATGATCGTCGAGCGCTCCTCGATCATGTACTGCTCGAGCAGGTGCATCAGGAACTCGAGTTCGCGCTGCGGGCGTTTCCAGTTCTCGCTCGACAGGCAATAGAGCGTGAGCTGCTCGATGTCCAGCCGGGCGCACTCTTCGGTCGTCCGGCGCACGCTGGCCACGCCGCGGCGATGCCCTTCGATGCGCGGCAGGCCCTGCCGCTGGGCCCAGCGGCCGTTGCCGTCCATGATGATGGCGATGTGCCGCGGCCGGACTTCGAGCGGCACGTCCAGCACTTCGCCGGCTGATAACGTCGTAGGCTCCGCCATGGCTCTACCCCTCGGGAAGGTTCAACGCGCCGTGGAAACCTCGCGGCCCTTTTTACGCTCGGCAAAGATCGTCTGTTCGCGGTCGGGGCCCACCGAGACCATCTCGACCGGTCGGCCGATCAGTTGGCTCAGCCGGGCCAGATAGTCGCGGGCCTCGCGCGGCAGCTCGGCCATCGTGCGGGCCGCCGTGATGTCCTGCTTCCAGCCGGGCATCGTTTCGTAGACCGGCCGGGCCCGCCGAAGATCGTCGACGTGGCTGGGGAACGTGGCCACCGTCCGGCCGTCGATTTCGTAGGCCGTGCAAATCTTCATCTCTTCCAGTTCGCTCAGCACGTCCAGCAGCATCACGGCCAGCGACGTCGACGCCGCTTAGCCGGGCCGTGTAGCGCACCGCCACCGCGTCGAACCAGCCGCAACGCCGCGGGCGGCGGGTGACCGTGCCGTACTCGTTGCCGCGGTCGCGAATGTGCTGGCCGATGGCGTTGTCCTGCTCGGTCGGAAACGGCCCGCCGCCGACGCGCGTCGAGTACGCCTTCACCACGCCGATGACTTTCGTGATCCACCGCCCCGGCACTCCCGATCCGCTCGAAACGCCCACGCCCGAGCTGTTGCTGCTGGTGACGAACGGGTAAGTGCCGTGATCGACGTCGAGCAAGGCGCCTTGGGCCCCTTCGAGCAAAACGTGCTTGCCGGCTTCGACCGCGTCGAGCAGATAGGCGGTGGTGTCGGCCACGAACGGCCGCAGCCGCTCGGCATAGCCCGGTATTCTCGCGGCAATGGCCGCGGCATCGAACTGCACGTGGTCCGCCCGGCCGTTGAGCGAGGCCAGGGCACTTGTTCTTGGCGGCCGCGATATAGGCCAGCCGCTCGGCGAAGTTGTCGCGATACAGGTCGCCCAGCCGGATCGCGAACGAGCGGGCCACCTTGTCGCCGATAGCAAGGCCCGATGCCGCGCATCGTCGTGCCGATGTTCTCGCCGCTCGAGCAGCTCTTGTCGAGCAGCCGGTCTTCGGCAATGTGCCAGGGGAAGATCACGTGGGCCCGATCGCTGAGCATCAGGTTCGAGCCGACCGCGACGCCGCGGGCCACCAGCGCGTCGATCTCCTGCAGGATGCTTTGCGGGTTGAGCACCACGCCGCCGGTGACGACGCACTGCACGCCGGGGCTGAGAATGCCGCTGGGGATGAGCGAAAGTTTATAGGTCTGGCCGCCGGTGACGACGGTATGGCCGGCGTTGCGCCGCCCTGATAGCGGACGACGATTTCGTGTTCGTCGGTCAGCAGATCGACGATCTTGCCCTTGGCTTCGTCGCCCCACTGCAGACCGATCACGCAAGTAACGCTCACGCGAGAGACCCCTCAGGGGACCGCAAATCCCAAAACAGCGGGAGACCAGGGATTAGACCGCCCATCTGCTACAAAACACCCGTCCAAACCCACCAGTGTAGGTCCGACGAGCGCCGCGGGTCAAGGTCGCTAAAAGCGCTCACGAAGTCCACCCGCGGCGAGCCATGCGGCGGCAAAATCGGGGCGCATGGGCACAGCCGCGACAAGCGTTGCCGCCCGGCGCGCCTGGCGTCTCAGTACGGCGGCGACCGGCCGAGTGCCGATAAACGCAAAGTCCGCGTTGTTTGCATCCAGGCAGCTCGTTTTCGCACGGGTCCCAACCGGGCCCCCCGCGCCCCCCGCCCCCGCCGCGCAAAGGCCCCCACGATGAAGCCCCACATTTCGCTGGAGACGTTCGACGCGATCAACGAGCGGCTGGCGATGCTCGACGCCGAGGTCCGCTCGATCCGTGCCATGCTGTTCCAGATGGCCGAGGCCCAGCAGCGGCAGTCCGGCGACGGCGCCATGGCCGAGCTGCGCGGCCCCGAAGAGCACCTGTTTCGCCCCGACTGAAGTCGCCGGGTGGCACGCTACGCCGTTAACCGTGGCATTTTCGGGTGGCACTGGCATCTTGCCAGTGCAGCGCATTGGGTGCTACGGCTGGCTCTACGAGTCAGCCCTGCAATTGCGTGCGCGAGCCTCCGCTTCACGGGTGTCTGCTGCGCAGCCACGCGTGGCACCAACATTTTGTACGCACCTCCGCTCTCAAGTACGTAATAACCGGCGCGCCGCCGTTCAATCAACTCTCGGCGACTCCAGAGGCCCGCTGCCGCGACGCGCGGGCTCGCGCGTGGCAGGCGCGGATGCGCTCTTCGACCAGCCCCGCCAGCTCGTCATCCGATAGCTGGGCGAATTCGTCGGGCGCGATCGGGCGGCCGAACTGTACGTGGATCACGGCCGGCCGCGGAAGCCGACGGCCGCGCGGCCAGGCGTCGAATGCGCCGTCGATCGCCAGCGGCACGAGCGGCACTCCGGCGCGCTGCGCGATGGCCGAAAAACCCGGCTTCAGCGGCTGCACCTCGCCGTCGCGGGTGCGCGTCCCCTCGGGAAACAGCACCACGATGCGGCCCTGCTTCAAGCGGCGCAAGGTTTCCTTCAGGCCGGCCAGCCCGCCCCCTTCGCGATCGATCGGAAAGCCACCCGCGGAAGTCATCAACCAGGCCAGCGGCCGGAAGCGAAACAAGGTCTGGCGGGCGACGTAGTTCAAACCCCGGTTGCACGAAAGCCCGATCAGAATCGGGTCGAGGTTGCTCTGATGATTCGAGAGCATCAGCGCGCCGCCCGTCTCGGGCACGTACTGGCGGCCCTGGCAGCGAATCTTGAACATGCCCACGGCCGCCAGCCGCGCGCAGAAGCGCAACACGGCTTCCCAGGCCAGCGTAGCGTAGCTTGTCGACCGGGCCGGTGCCGCTTTCATGGCGCCGGGCGCCTTGGATGCGCGACCGCACCAGGCTTTCGAGCCGATCGAGCACCTCGTCGGGCGTCAGGCCGTCGGTGGCCACTTCCACCGCGTCGCTGGCGGCCACCATCGGGCCGACGCTGCGCGTGGCGTCGCTCCGATCGCGCTCGGCCTGGTGGCGCAGCACCTCGTCGAGGGAGGCCGTCTCACCGCGCGCCGCCAGGTCTTGCGCCCGCCGGCGGGCTCGCTCTTCGGGGCTGGCGGTGAGATAGATTTTCACTGCCGCTTGGGGAAACACGACCGTGCCCTGGTCGCGCCCCTCGGTGACGATGTCATCGCCGCCGGCCGCCGCGCGCTGCAGCTCGACCAGGTGCGCGCGCGCACGCCCGGATTGTCGGCCGCGTAATGCGTGGCGGCCGTAACCTCGCTGGAGCGGATGTCGCGGGTCACGTCGACGCCGCCGATCGTCACGTGGTCCTCGCCCACGTCGAGCTTGAGGCGTCGGGCCAGCTCGACGAGCCGCAGCGGCTCGCTCCAGTCGTGGCCGTGGCGGATGGCGGCCAGGGCCACCGCGCGATACATGGCGCCGGTGTCGAGAAAGCGGAAGCCCAGCCGCCGTGCCAGGCCGCGGGCAATCGTGCTCTTGCCGGCCCCCGCCGGGCCGTCGATGGTGACGATCATGCGTAATCGCGGCACCGCGCCGCGCGTGAGTTTATGAATTGCAGAGCTTGTCAATGTCCCGAAATCAATCGGGCGGCATGCCGGTCCGGAGGCTCACGCCCCCGGCTCGCCGCCCGCCGAGGATGAAACGTCGAATAGGGCCTCCAGCTCGATCCATTCGTAGGCTGAAAAGTCGAGCATGATTCTATCATGTTCCACGCTCGACTCGACGATCGTCTGGCCAAGAAAGTCGACCTGACGCGCCGCCGCCAGGGGGCGAAACGCGCGCAGCACGACGCGCCCTGCGCGGCCCGCCGTTTCCAGCAGCCGCAGGCGAAAACCGCGCGTCGCGCGGGGCCGCCGAGACCGGATCACCTTCCTCGGGCTCGTCATGCAAAGCCGACCAGTGCGTGGCCACCACGTTCTTGGCATTGAGGTGAAACAGCCACCCGCTGCGATGGACCGGTGCCGGGCCCTCGTCGAATCGCACGACCGCGGGCGCGATCAGCTCGAGCGCCGCGGCCGCCGGCTGGGCCACGTCAACGCCGATCGCCAGCTCGAAACGCCGGGCACTCTCGCCGCGCGTCACCAACAGCGTATCGAGCATGCGCGGGTCGCTGCGGCGGTGATAAGGCAAACCGCCGGCAAAAAGCGTCACCGTGCCGCCGGCATCCTCGATCTCGATGTATTCGGGCGCTTCCAGCCGGCCACTCTCGGTCTTCTGCCGGCCCAAGGCCACGCCCCGGTACAAGTCGGCCGTTTCGTCAGGCCAGGCGAATCGCGCCGCGTAGTAGGAATTCCACGGATCGGCCCGCGGCTCTTCCTGCGGTTCCAACTCGATGGCCAGCCGCACCAGCCGGCTGCCGGCCCAGACGTCGATCGTTTGGCGAAACACGGCCAGCGTGCGGCCGCCGTCGTCGACGAGCGTCCCGCGGCTGGTGATCTGTCCAAACGCGGTCGACGCGGCCGTGATTTCCACCGATTCGGCCCGCATCGTGCTGTAGCGGGCGGCCGCATCAGGATCGCGCCAGGGCTCGCCCGGCGCCGCCGGCGGAGCGGGCAGCCGGAAGGCGAGCTGCTGGGAAAGCTGGTTGCCGCGGCGGTTGAAGTCGTAGAGCGATTGAATGCCGCCGCTCGAGCGGCTGACGATCACTTCGAAGAATTCATTGCGGAGCACGTTCTCGGCGGCGATCGGTTTGGCCCGCGACGTGGCCGGCGAACTGGCCGCCGCCTCGACCCAAGCGAACCCCATCGACGGCACGTCGACCACGGCGAACTTGCGCTGGCCGTCGGCGCCGGCCGCCACCACTGCACCCGCGACCACGGGCAGGGCCTTCAATCGCGAAACGTCGACACCAATCCGCCGGCCGAACGACTGGGGATTGACGACCAGAAACCCGCCCGCCCCGCGGGCCGCTGCCCGTGGCAACACGCCCGCCAACTGCGCCGCCGCCTGCTGCAGGCTTTCTTCGTCTTCTGCTCCCTCCGGCCTCCGGCCTCCCGCCTCCGGTCTCGCCTTGTCCGGCCTCGCCCTGCCCCGCACCATGTCGGCCAGCGCCTCGGTTGCCTCGACCGCGGCGCGCCGTGCCCAGCCGCGGTGATCGCGGACGAACTGCGAGATCGGATCGCCCTGGCCGTGGACGATCGCCTGTTTCAAGTACGGCGTGCGGTAGGCGTCGGGCGCGAACTTCGACAGGCGACCCGGCATGTCGGTGTGGCTGAAGTAGTCGTCCAGCAGCATGAACTTGCCGAGCACGCCGCTCAGCCGGGCCACGCGGCGCAGCATGGCATGCCAATGGCCCGAGGCCGCCGGCCAATGGGCGAAAGCCAGCGTGGCCACGTGGTCATTGTCCATCGAGTCGGCCAGTTGCCGCGGCAAGCTCAAATAGGTGTCGCTCTTGGCCGCGTCGAGCGGCAGCCGGGCCAGCACGTCGACCACGCTCATGTCGAGCCCTTCCCAGCGGGCCTTCGATTGCTGGCCGAGCGGAAAGCGGCCGTCGTCGAGCGTGAAATGCAGGGCCGCCTGGTAGGCAAACTTGGAGAGCAACTGCGGCAACGCCGGCCACAGCCCAGCCCGGCGACGAGCATACACTTGCGGCCGCCGTCCCAGCAGCGCCTCGTACTGATCGACGCCCGCGGCCAGGCTCTGGCGCACCATTTCCAACGGCCACAAGGGCAGGGGGCCCTCGCTCGATTCGCCGCCGGCGACCGCGGCCGTGCCGGCATCGATCGCCGCCAGCAAGGCCGACCACGACGCGCCGTGGTGCTCGGCCATTTCGCCCAGCAGCGCGGTCGGCAGGCAAAGGTTCGTCGGCGTGCCGCCGGCCAGCTCGGCCGCGAGCAACGCGCCGAGCGTCGTCTCGGCCACCAACGTCAGGTCGACGAGATAAACGTCGACCGGATAGTAATGCTTGCGAACTTCGTACAGCGCCTCGAAACAGGCCAGCAGATGCTCGCGGGCGGATGCCTCGTCGCCGGCGGCCGCCGCGCCGGCCGCCGCCAGCGCTTCGTTTTGAAAGTGCGTCTCGTCGAGATTGACCGAGTAGCGCATCTGGCGCGTGAGCAGCTCAATCTGCAAGCGGCAGAAGCCGAGCGCCAGGAAATCGGCAGCCAGCTCCGCCGAAATGCCCGCGTCGCCGCCGTCCAAATCGCGTAGCGCGGCGGCCACCGCGTCGTCGAGTCCAGACTGCTGGACGAGCCGGCCGCCCTCGTCGCTCGCGCGGTCGACAAAGCCCGAGGGCAGCCGGTCGAGACAGAACGGCGGCAGGGTCATGAGCCGGCCGGCGAGCGTTTCGGGTGGGACATCGACGCGGTGCCATTCGGGCAGCTTGCCAGCCGCATGGAGCAATGCTGGATGCCACGGGGCACACCAGGCCGCCAGCAGCTCGCCACACGGCCCCCCCTCGTAATAGACCGGGAAATCTTCGAGGCTGTGGCACGGCAAGAGGACCGTCAGATCGCTGAATTTCATTGCCAAAGCTGCTCGAGAAGCACGGGGCCGCCACCGTGGCCCGCGCGGGAAGGCCAAAGACGCGGGAGGTTCACGATACCGGCAGTCCCCCGCTAAGTCGAGGCGGCGGCCAATAGCGGCCCGCGGGGGGCGAAACGCCATCCAAAAGCTTGTTTGAACGAGCACCCCCAGGGGGCCGCCCCTGCACGGCCGTGGCGCGGGCCGCGCGGGCGGGCGCTTTGATTGACATCATGCCGCGAGCGGGTCTAAATTAGGGAGTGAAGAGGTTTGGACAACCCTGCGGCCGATTCCTATCTTGCTAACCGCTTCTGGTTCAGGGTTGAAGGCGGGCGACGACCAGACTGCGACGTGGCATGCATGCCACGAGGCCGGGAACAGGGATTCTCGCGATGGCAAAGAGCGGCTCCGTTTGGGGCATTGATATCGGTCAATGTGCCTTGAAGGCGCTTCGCTGCCGGCCCAGCGATGACGAGAGCGTCATCACGGCCGAAGCCTTCGACTATATCGAATACCCCAAGATTCTCAGCCAGCCCGACGCCGACCCGGCCGAGCTGGTGCGCGAGGCCCTCGAGCTGTTTCTGTCGCGCAACACGGTCCGCGGCGACACGGTGGCCATCAGCGTCTCGGGCCAGAGCGGCCTGGCGCGGTTCATCAAGCTGCCGCCGGTCGAAAGCAGGAAAATTCCCGACATTGTCAAGTACGAGGCCCGGCAGCAAATCCCCTTCGCGCTGGAAGACGTCGTCTGGGACTATCAGCAGATGGCCGGAGGCAGCGAAGAGGACGGATTCGCGCTGGAGACCGAAGTGGGCCTGTTCGCCATGAAGCGCGACCAGGTTGAGCGCGCGCTCAAACCCTTCGAAGACGCCGGCATCGAAGTCGACATCGTGCAGCTCACGCCGCTGACGATCTACAACTACACCGTCTTCGACCAGATGAACGATCTGCCGCCGGCCGATCAGTACGATCCCGAAAACCCGCCCGAATCGCTGGTCGTGCTCTCGCTGGGCACCGACACCACGGACCTGGTGATCACCAATGGCTACCGCGTCTGGCAGCGGAGCATCCCGCTGGGCGGCAGCCACTTCACCAAGGCGCTGACCAAGGAGCTGCGGCTGACGTTTGCCAAGGCGGAGCATCTGAAAAAGAACGCCGCGCAGGCCGACGATCCCAAGGCCGTGTTCCAGGCCATGCGGCCCGTGTTCAACGACCTGTTGACGCAGATTCAGCGCTCGATCGGCTTCTTCACCAGCATCGATCGCGGCGCGAAAATTGGCCGCGTGGTCGCCCTCGGCAATGCCATGCGGCTGCCCGGGCTGCAGAAATACCTATCGCAAAACCTCGGCCACCAGGTCGTCGAGGTGCAGAAGTACCGCGGCGTCACGGGCGAGGCCGTGACCAAGGCGCCGGCCTTCAAGGAAAACCTGCTGAGCTTCGCCGTCTGCTACGGACTGGTGTTGCAAGGCCTGGGCAAAGCCAATCTCTCGACCAACCTGCTGCCGCCCGAAATTGTCACCGACCGCCTGATTCGCGACAAGAAGCCGTGGGCCGTGGCGATGGTCGCGGCCTTGCTCTTGGGCTGCACGATCAATTTCCTGGGCCACTGGCGGGCCTGGAACTCGGTGAACGCCAGCAAGTTCAGCGGCGCGCTGTCCCAGGCTGGCAGTGCGGAGCAGGAAGCCAGCAGCGGCAAGTCCGCCTACGAGGGCGCCAAGGGCGAGTTCGCTCAACAGAAGCAGATCGGCGACGGCCTTGTCGGCAATGTCGACGGCCGGCTGCTGTGGCTCGAGATGCTCACAGCGCTCGACCAGTGCCTGCCGACCGATCCGCCCGAAAAACCCGATCAGCCGCGGCCCGACATCGAGGATCGCAACGAGATTCACTTCGACCAGCTCGAGTGCGAATGGTTCCCGGAATTGAGCACCTGGTATTCAGGTGCCGTGGCCGAACGGATCAAGCAACTGACGCCTGCGCCGCCGGCTCCCGTTGCGTCGGCAGCGGTCGCGGCGCCCGACGGCGCGCCGGTCGATCCAAATGCCGCGCCGCCAGTTGCCGGAGCCGCGCCCCCGCCGTTTCCCGGATGCCGCCCCCGGGCGGAGCGCCCCCGTTCCCCGGAGCCCAGCCGCCGGGCTTCGCCGGCGATCCGAGCGCCGCTGGGATGGGAGGTATTCCAGATGTCGGACCGAAAGGTCCCGGCTGGGTCATCCAGCTGCACGGCTGGCACTATCACAACAAGGACACGCGGAGGGCTGAAGCGCTTTACGTCCGCGACACGCTGATCAAGAACCTTCAAGATAAAGTCGTAACTCTGGCCGGCAAGGACGGCAAACCCTCGGAGGTGAGCGTCAAGGATCTGGGCATCGGCTATCCGGTTATCGTTTCAGAGCTTGGCCATTCGACCTTGGTAACGGTTGTCGACCCCAATGCGGATAATCCGGCGGCCGATCCGAAGAAGAAGGACCCCGCGCCGCCACAGTCGCGAATCCAGGTGCAACGCTTCGAATTCACGCTGCAGTTTTGCTGGCAGCCGACGCCGCTGGGAAAGCGGTTGGAGATCGCGGCCCAGCGGGCCAAACAGCAACAAGAACAGCCGCAGCAGAACCAGCCGCCGGTCGGTGGCCAGGCGGTCAATCCGTAGTGCTTCGCTTCCGACGCGGCTAACTCCTCGGCAACGACACGATTTTCGCATGGACCAGGTCAAAGTCATCTTGAAGCAAGTGGTCAAGTACCACTTTTGGATCCTGTGCCTGGTGGTGATCATCGCGTCGATCACCGGCTGGTACATGGCCAGCAAAGCGCTGACGGCCGTCTACAACCAGCAGAAGTCGACGATCACCGGCAAATTCACGGCGCTGACGAGAATCGAGAGCGAGCCGAATCCGCCGAACGCCACCTGGAAAGACGCGGTCACGGAACTGACCACCGAGCAGAAACAGAGCGTCAGCATTGCCTGGACCAAGGTCTACGACGAACAGAAGAGCGTGCTCAAGTGGCCAGCCGATATCCTGGGCGAAGACTTCGTCAAGGCGGTCGAGTCGCATGCGCCTGACTGGGACATCGATTACGACTCGAAGAACGTCTATTTCCGCAAGATTCGCGAGGAGTTCCCCAAGCTGTTGAAGATCGTCGACGCGGCCTCGGCGCAGGAAGCCAAGGCGGCCCAAGAAAAGAACTCGGACGTCGGCGGTGAGCATTCGATCGTCTGGGATTCCGGCAGCCAGAGAACCGTGCAGGAATCGGTCGAGTGGAAACAGGTGCCCTCTTCGACGGAAATCCGCCGCGCCCAGGAGGACCTGTGGGTTTACGAGGCTTTGCTGCAGATCATCGCTAAAGTCAACGGCGGGCGAACGTATGGACCACGGATCAAGCAGCTCGTGAAGATGGAAATCGGCAAGCCGGCAACGGCCGCCTTTGCCGACGGACTGAAGCGCGGGCACATCAGCGAAGTCCAGGCCGCCGGCACGGGCGCCGCATCGCCCGGCGGCGATGCGCCGGCGCCTGCTGTCATCCCGACAGCCGACCCGGGCGCCGGCGGACAGGCAGGCGCCGGCGGCGACGACGGCCGCTACGTCGATGCCGACGGCAAAGCGCAATCCGGCGCCGAGGCCGCGCTCAAACCGTACAAGCGCATGCCGGTCTTTCTCCGCCTGGTCATGGATCAACGCGAGTTGCCCGATCTGCTGACCGAGTGCGCCAATTCGAAGCTGCCGGTCGAGGTCAAGCAATTGCGCGTCAACGCTGGAAAGTCAAGTCGCGACGGCGCCAAGGCCAGCGACAAGCAGGCCACGGTCAAAGCCGAGATTACGTATGACGTGCCCGTCGAACTGTTGGGAGTGATTTACATCTACAACAAGCCGCCGAGCGAGCCGGCGCCCCGGCCGGCGGCGCGCCCGCGGTGCCGGCCGGTTGAGCTGCCGCGCAGAAGCCGCCAAACGCCCGCGTGGAGCAGTCGGCCACCGCACCGTGCCGGCGCGAAAGACAACGCCATGAAAGTCAAAGTAAAACTCGATACCGCCAGCCTCAAGCGATTGGGGTTGGAACACGGCGAAAAGGCCGCCTTCGCGGTCGTGCTGATCGCGTTCGTGCTGTTCGTCTATAAGGGTGCCACTCGCGAAGTTCTCGACGCTTCGAAACAGCCCGACAAGCTAAAGAGCCTGGCCTCGGCCGTGACTGCCCACGTGCAAAGCTCGACCTTCAACGCGGATCGCGAAGGCTTCGAGATCGTCAACTACAGCGACCACACCAAGCGCGACACGGTCGCGGCGAAGAACTACGCCTTGCCGACGCCGTTTAACCCGCCGCTGTTCGACGAAAAGGGGAAGCGCGAGGATCCGCAGTACCTCAACGTCGAGGAGCTGCGCGCCGCGGCCGGTTACGGCACGTTCGCTATGAAGGGCGCGGCGCCAATCGGGCGGCGCCGTGGCGGGTCGCGCCGCGCCAGCCGCCCGAGGCCGCGGTCCCGCGGGCCCGGTGACCGCCGGTCATGGCGTCAAACCCTCGGCCGACGCCGAGCTCAAAAGCCAGGCCTGGGCCGTCATCACCGGCCTGATCCCTTTCGAGAAGGAATCCGCCGAGTATGCCCGCGTCTTCAAGGATGCCCAAGACTACGAGGCCGACCGCGACCGGCCGCGCTACCTCGGCTATCAATTGGAACGGGCTGAAATCTCCAGTACCCAACCGGACAAGCTCGACTGGAAGCCGATCGGACCGTCGCATTTCCCCGACGGATTCGAGTCGCACGGCCGCCGAAGTCGTACCCCCCGAATACGCGGCGGGGTTGAGCGACGTGCTGATCAATCCGCTGGGTCCGCTGGTCGACAAGGACTGGGGCGAAGCGGTCGCTCACCCGAAGGTCCCCCTGGTTTGGGCCAAGCCGAGCCAACCGAGCGACAATGCGGCAGACAAACCGACTGAGCAGCAGACTGCCGTAGCAGAGGCCAAAGATCAGCCAGGGCAAGCGGGCCCGGTCGTGGTCGTCGCCAGAACTCCCGAGGAAAAACCAGCCGACAAGTCCGCGGGCCAGCCCCCGGCGCAGAACCGCCAGCGCCGCGCCGCCGCTGCCCGCCTACCGCCTGCTGCGGGTGTTCGACTACACGGTCAACGCGGAAATCGCTACCGCTATCGCATCAAGCTCGTGTTGGACAATCCGAACTACAACGTGCTGGACCGCTATCTCAAGAATCCCGACAAGCGGCCCAAGGAGCTGCAGGGCGCGATGGTGCTTACGCCCGAATGGAGCGAGCCGACCGACATCGTCACGATCCCCAATGGTTCGGGAGTGCTTGCCGGCGGCGTCAAGTCGTCGCCCCGTTCCGACCAGGTCCGCGCCAAGCTGCTGTTGACGAGCATCGACCCGGAAAGCGGCCTTCCGGTCGCCGTCGAAAAAGAGTTCGAGCGCGGCGCCGTGGCCAACGCCGTGGAAAAAGACGTCAACGCCCGCGACCCGCGCAACGGCCAGACGGCCGTCATCCCGACGGTCCGCTTTCAAAGCAACATGGTCGTGCTCGACGTCTACGGCGGGGGCGCTGGGGCGCGGCTCGACGCTCTTGAGCCCCGCCGACGTGCTGCTGCTCGATGCCAAAGGCAACCTGACGGTCCAGGGGGAGCTCGACGACCTGGCCGATTACGAGAGCACCAAGCCGCCGGAAGAAGCCGAGGAGTCCGAGAAAGACAAGCCGCCCGGCGGCGACGAGCCGCGCCGCCGCCGCTAGCCGGCGCTCGCCCGGCGAAAATCTCTTCGGGTGTGACTGGCGCCGTCGCTGGCCTGTGCAGCGATTCTTGCCGAAGCCCAGGGCCGTTCGATATCGCGGCCCAACGCCTGCACGCCCGTTGCCGCCTGCAAAAAAGGGGTGGCGGGCGCCCCGGTCAGGTGCCAGCGCGGCCTCGCTAGCTCGCGCGAGGCCCCGGGTTCTGCGCCCCCATATTGGCAAGCGGCGTCAACCAGGGGCTTGCCAGCCGCCGGGGCGAACCAAGTGGACTTGACCCCGGACGCGCTGGCCGATATCTATCCCGCTCTCATCTTGAACCAATTCTGGAAATCGTCCTGGAAAAGTCACTCGACGTGCGCGAGCCTTGAGCCGCGCCAAGCGACCGCCAAACAGGTCGCGAGTGCGAAGATTTCTCGGACGCGGTCTCCAGTGGACGGATTCAGCGAGCATTCGAAATGCGCGAGCTTGACGGAGATCGCTCGCCAATCGCCCGCCGGGGCGTGGAACGCGAGCGTCAAAAGGAGAATGGTTTTGAACACGACGAAGTCGCTCGTGCTGTTCGTGGCCGCGGCGCTGGGCTTTGCCGTGCCGGCCGTGGCCGCACCCCTTGCCGTTCGCCTGCTCGTGGCCGCGTCGGCCGTGGGCGACTCGCCCCGCGCCAAGGCCAGCAACGACCGCAAGGAGGTCGAAGGCCTGCTGATCCGCGCGCGCCAGGCGCTCAAGGACGGCGACCTGGAAATGGCCGAATCCGTGATGGCGCGCGCCGAGAAGCTCAAGGTCGAGTACAGCGTGTTCCATCTCGGCGACACTCCCAGGAAAGCCCGCGCCGACCTGGAAGCCGCCAAGCGGAAGACGAAAAAGAATCGCTTCCAGCGCCCAGCGAAAAGTTCGCGCCCGAGGTCCCCAACTCGACAAGCCCGCCGGCTGCCGACACCGACCGCCTGCCGCCGATCGAAAAGGGGCGCGTTCCCGCCGAGGTTGGCGGCCCGCTCGACGAGTCGCCGCTGGCCATGCCCAACAGCGAGGGCAAACTGAAGCAAGCGCCGATTCCACAGGCGCCATGCGCGGCCCCGGCGAAGAGCTCGACCGCGCGCCGCGCGGCTGCCGTCGCCCAAGGTCGAACACGGCCTGCCGCCGGCCGCCCCGATCGCCGCCGCGGGCCAGCCGGCCGCCGCGCCTCCAGCCGATGGCAAGCAGCGGGCCGAAAGCGATCGCCACCTGTTGGCCGCGCGGCGGGCCCTGGCCGTCGGCGACGTGAAGCGCGCCACGGCCGCCGTCGACGCCGCCCGCAAGCTAAGCGTCGCCTATGCCGCGGGTGACGATTCGCCCGAACACGTGGCCGCGGCGATCAGCAAATACCGCCAGGTCACCGAAGGAGCCGACAATCGCTCCGACGAAGCCACGCGACGCCAGGTCGCCGATTTGCTGATGGAGCAGGCGCAGCAACTGTTGCGGTGGAAGGATTTCGATGAAGCCGAGCGGCTGGCCCGCCACGTGCAAAACTTGCGCGTGCCGTATGGCCCCTTCGAGTCGAAGCCCGAGGCGCTGTTGGAACGAATCACCGCGCAGCGGGCCAAGCTCGGCATCGTGGCCGGCCCCGGTCAGCCGGCGCCCGCCTCGGCTGTGCGTATCGTGAGCGGACCGCGGGGGGGCGAGACGAAGCATCCGGACGTCCAGGCCGGCTATGACGGCCGCGACCAGGGCCGCGTTCGCCAGGCTTTGGCCCAGGAAGAAGCAGGCGCCCGATCGACGAGGGCACCCCGGAAGTTCTGCCTGCTTCCGGCGACGAGGACGGACCGCGCTCTCAGGTCGTGCCCGTTGCAATGAAGCTCTTCCGCCAGGGGCAGCAGGCCTTGAAGGACAAGGACACGGCCAAGGCGCTCGATTTCTTCAAACAAGCGCACGACATGCGCGACCAGTTGGACCCCTCAACGCAGCAGCGGCTGCAGGACTATCTGCAGATGGTGGCCGCCCCCGCCAGCGCCAAGCCGCCGGTGGCCAAGAACGAGTCGACCATGATCGACAGTACGGCCTCGCAAAAACAGCTCGTCGCCAAGCAACTGCTGGCCGAGCTGGCCCAAAAAGAGGTCGCGGCCGGCAAGGCCCGGGCCAAGGACCCCAAGCGGGCCATCGAGTTGCTCAAGGAAGCGAGGGCCTCGGTCGAGTCCGCGGCGCTGGCGGAAGAAGACCGCAACCAACTGCTGCGGCGTGTCGACCGCAAGCTGGCTGATCTCGACAAGTACATCCTCGATAACAAGGCCGATCTCGAACTCGAGGCCACCAATCGCGAAGTGCTCAAAGAGGTCGAGCGCCGCCGCGAAAACAAACTTGAAGTCGACGACAAGCTGGCCAAGCTCGTCGACGACTACAACAACCTGATGGATCAAGGGCGCTACGCCGAGGCCGAAGTCATGGCCAAGCGGGCTGCGCGAGCTGGACCCGGAGAACCCGGTCGTCAAGCAGATCTTCTGGATGCAGCGGCTGACGATGCGGACCAACCGCATCGACAAGTTGAAGGACGACAAGGAAAAGGGTTTCTGGGAAGCCCTGCAGAGCGTCGAAGAAGCCGCGATTCCCATGGACGACCGCCAGCCCATCCAGTACCCGGATATCAAGGATTGGAAGCAGTTGACCGATTCGCGTCGGCGCGCGAGTTGCGCATAAGCGTTCGCGCCGCACCGAGCGCGAGCTGGACATCGAGAAGAAGCTGCGCACCCCGGTCTCGCTCAAGTTTCACGACCGCCCGCTATCGGAGGTCATCGACCACTTGTCGAAGCTCACGGCAGTGAACATCCACCTCGACGAGAAGGGGCTCGACGAAGAAGGAATCGCCCGCGACACCCCGGTCAACATCGATCTGTCGAGCGACGTGATGCTCAAAAGCGCGCTGGAGTTGATTCTCGAGCCGCTGCACTTGAGCTACGTGATCAAGCACGAAGTCTTGATGATCACCAGCGAGCAACTGCGCGACGGCGAGGTCTATCCGCAAACCTACGACGTGGGCGACCTGGTGATCCCGATTCCCAACTTCGTGTCCAATGGTCTGGATGGGCTGGCCGGCGCGATCAGCCAGGGCTACAGCATCTCGGCCGGCGGCGGCATCGGCGGTGGCCCGGGGCCAGCCTATTTGGCGGGCGGCGAAGGCGGCGGCGCCAACGGGGCGGTCAACCAGGCCGTGCTGGCCCAGTTGAACCAGCTCATGCCCGGCGGCGCCAGCCGCGGACCGGCGGTCGGGCCCGGGCAGTCGATCCCGTTTGGCCCTGGGGGTGCCGGCCAGGGCGTGCAGCCCGACTTCGAGCCCCTGATCGAGCTGATTACCACCACGATCAAGCCGCAAACCTGGGACGAAGTTGGTGGCCCCGGGTCGATCCAGTCGTTTAGCAACAACCTGAGCCTCGTGATCAGCCAGACCGAAGACGTCCATCAGGCGATCGCCGACCTGCTCGAACAGTTGCGCCGCAACCAGGATCTGCAGGTCACGATCGAAGTGCGATTCATCACGCTCAACGACAGCTTTTTCGAGCGGATCGGCGTCGATCTGCAGGTGAACGTCGTCAACACCGGCGTCAGCATCGACCCGACGAACGGTCCGGCGGGCGTTCTGAAGGAGATCGCCGGTCTGGAGACCGTGGCCGGCGGCTCCCCGCCGGGCGACGCCGCCCGACTTTCCGCCGAATTTCGAGATTCCTTTCCGCCAGCAGAGCTTCAACCTGGCCACGCCCCAGTTTGGCCAGCCGGTCGACGTGGCCAGCTTCGGATTTGCCATCCTCAGCGATATCGAGGCCTACCTGCTGGTGAACGCCTCCCAAGGCGACCGCCGCACGAACGTGCTGCAGGCACCCAAGGTGACGCATGTTCAACGGCCAGTTGGCGTTCGTGAGCGACTACTCGTCCACGCCGTTCGTGATCACCGTGATCCCGGTCGTCGGCGACTTCGCCGCCGCCTATCAACCCGTGATCACCGTGCTCAACGAAGGCACGTCGCTGAACGTGCAGGCCACGATCTCCCACGACCGCCGGTTCGTGCGGCTGACCGTGCTCCCCTATTTCAGCACCATCGGCGATGTCCAGGAGTTCACTTTCTCGGGCAGCAAGACCACCAACTCCAGTTCGGCTTCGAGCCAGAGCACCGGCGGCTCGAGCGGCGACTCGACCTCGTCGAGCGGCAATACGCAGACCACCACCGAAGGCATCACGATCCAGTTGCCAAGCCTCGCCCAGGTGAGAGTGACCACGACCGTCAGCGTTCCCGACGGCGGCACGGTGCTATTGGGCGGCATCAAACGCCTGAGCGAAGGCCGCAACGAGTTCGGCGTGCCGATCCTCAGCAAACTGCCCTACGTCAACCGCTTGTTCAAGAACGTCGGCATCGGCCGCGAAACGCAAAGCCTGATGATGATGGTCACGCCCCGCATCATCATCCAGGAAGAGGAAGAAGAGCGGCTGGGCATCCAGCTCCCCCCCTGATCCCTCGCGCACACGTTTCGAGCCGGGCGGGTCACGAGGGACCCGGCGGGACCTTGGTCGGACGGCATGCCGGGCCTAGAATGGCAGCCGAGTCTCATGCCAATCTCGCTTGCCGCGTCAGGTCCCTCGTGAACGCTAAGCTCTGGATCGCCATCGGCGCCCTGTTGGCCGGCATCGGCGTGGGCGCCGGCGCCGTCGGCACCCACGTGCTCAAAGAGCAGTGGCACGTCGTGCCCGAGGTGCTCGAGACCTACGATGTCGCCGTCCGCTTCCAGATGTATCACGCCTTGGCGCTGGTGGTGATCGGGCTGTTGATCGGGCACAGGCCCTCGCGGTGGTTCACTGCCGCCGCAGTGCTCCACCTGGCCGGAATCGTGCTGTTCAGCGGCGGCATCTACGGCTGGCTGGCCACTGGCATCAAGCCGCTGATCCACGTCGTGCCCATCGGCGGCATGTGCTGGATCGTCGGCTGGCTGGTCCTGGCCATCGGCGCCGTGGTCACCCAATTCCGCCCTTGAGAACCCCTGCGCGCGCACCGCTTGCGGCTTGGCATGCGCTTGCTAATGATTGCGCAGCCCAAGCGCCACGCCCCCGACAAACCCGCCGTGCCGAGACTCTCACTCGGACACGGCGCGGGTCTGTCTGGGGTCGCCGTGTCAGACGGCGACCATCTCCTGCAACTCTTTGGCCAGCCGCTTGCGAGCCACGTGCAGCCGCCGCTTGATCGTGCCGACCGGCGAGCGGAACCCTTGGCTCATTTCCACCAGTGACTGCCCCTCGACGTAAAAAGCCACCAGCGTCTCGCGGTCCAATTCGCCGAGCCGGCCCAGACCGGCCCGCACCTGCGAGCGCCGCTCGCTGGCCAGGGCCGCGGTGAGCGGCGTTTCGGCCTCGATGCAGGTGGCTGCCAGCATCTCGGGCTCGGTGGCAACGGCCGGCCGCTTCGCGCACGGCGCGGTTGATCGCCATGCGGTTGGCCACGGCCTGCAGCCACGAGCCAAAGGCTTCCGGCTCGCGCAGTTGCGAAATCTTCTGCATCGCCCGAACCAGCACTTCCTGGCAAACCTCCTGCGCCTCGGCGTGGTTGCCGAGCCGGCGGATGGCCGTGGCGTACACGGCCCGCTCGTAACGCGCTTGGCCAACTGGCCGAACGCATCGCGATCGCCCTGCCGTGCGGCCAGCACGAGGCTCAGTTCAGTGGGTTCGGTCTCGAGTTCCTGCAGTTCCATGACGTTCTCTCCGGAAAAGAAGCACCACCGCGATGCACGAAACGTGGGCCAGGCAAGGGGCAGTCGAGGAAGACGCGCGGAACTGACCACGAGACGGGCAGGTCCGCTTCCTCGGCCGGCTTTACGGGTTCGTCTGCTGTTGAAAGCGATACCGCTTTCGACTTAGCCGACGAGCCCGGGCGACATCAGTCGCTCCGGCCGCCCCGCGGCGCCCGTAATAGCCAAGCCCAAACGCTTGGCCTTGCGGGCGATGCCGTCGGTATCCGCGGTTTTCCAGCCATAGCGCAATAGCGCGTTGGCGAGGCTGCGGACACGCGCCGCGGCGTGCCACGAGAGATGCTGCGCAGCATGAGCGCACACGTCGCTCGACGTCGACACGACGACGCGGTCTTGGCGGAAACCAAAGACGTTGCGATTCGTCACTTCAACGTTCGAGAACGGACGCATGGGAGGCTCCCTGCGCTCGCGCAAATGAGAGAAAAGAACTACGGTTCGAAAAAAAGCTTCTTGGCGGAACGATCCACCACGACAATCGTAACACTCGCACGGCCGGGGCTCCTCGTCAAGCGAGCTTTTTGCGCTCGCAAGCGGCGAAAACCGCCGGCCGTCGACTTAGACACCCTATCGGCCGGAAAGTTCGCGGCCCGGGGCGAAGTTTTTGCGGTTTTTTTGCCAGCCCCGCCTGCGCAGACTTCACGCACGCATTTCCGGCCGCTTGACGCCGGGCGTCCGACGCTCTAACGTCTAACGTCGTCGATGCTTATCGCCTGTGGCCCCCCATTGCCGTGTGCGAAAGGATGGTGTCAGCGTGGCCGGATTCTTCAAAAGCCTGTTTGCCACCGATCGGGTCATCCGCGTGTTTTGCACCGGCCGGCTGGTGCACCCGGTGGGTATCCAGCTTTTCGGCCTGGCCGGCGGCTACGACGGCTTTTGGCTCGACGCCGAGCACGCGGGCATCTCGACCGAGCAGATCACGATGGCCGCTCTGGTCGGCCGGGCCTGCGGCCTGGGAAGCTTCGTCCGCATGCCGGTCACCAGCTACGCCACCGTCACCCAAGCCCTGGAGTCGGGGGTCGACGGCGTGATGGCAGCCCAGGTGGGCTCGGCCGCCGAGGCCGAAAAGTTTGTCCGCTGGGCCAAGTTCGCCCCGCGCGGCGTGCGGGGCGTCAACACCCAGGGCGCCGATGCCGACTTCACTCGCAAATCGCCCGCCGAGTTGCACCGCGGCGGCCAATCGCGACCATTTCACCGCCATCCAGATCGAAACGCTCGGCGCACTGGAAGAAGCCGACGCCATCGCGGCCATCGAAGACGTCGACTTGCTGTTCGTCGGCCCTGCCGATCTGTCGCAGGCGCTGGGCGTCATCGGCCAGCACGACCACGCCAAAGTCTGGCAAGCGATCGATCGCGTCGCCGCGGCCTGCCGCAACCATGGCAAAGGTTGGGGCATCGTGCCGGCTAGTCCGGCCTTTGCCGATCGCTGTGCCGAAAAGGGCTGCCGCATGATCACTTTCGGCAGCGACGTCTCGGCCATGCGGCTCGGCGTCGAGGCCCTGAAAACGATGTTCGCCAGCCAGTTCGGCGACAAGTGATTACCAGGCGAGCCCCGGGCATAAGCCCGAGGATGCGTCGTGCTCTCGCTTTCGACTGCTCGCGCTTACAACCGCTCGCGCATGTCGAGCGAGACGCTCTTCACCTTACGCCTGGCGATCGTGCGAATGTCGTCGCGGGCCCGGAAGAAGGCGTCGACCACCGCGGCATCCCACTGCGTGCCCGGCGCCGCGCGGAGGATCGCCGTCGATCTTCTCGTCGGGCATCCCTTGCGATACGGACGGTCGCTGCCCATCGCGTCGAACGCGTCGGCCACGGCCACGATCCGGGCCAGGAGCGGAATCTCTTCGCCGGCCAGCCCCTGCGGGTAGCCCTTGCCGTCCCATTGTTCGTGATGGTGCAGCACGACCGGCAACACTTCGTCGAGCTGTTTGATGTCGCTCAAGAATGCGGAAGCCGATCTCGGCGTGCGTCTTGATGTGCTCGAATTCCGCCTCGGTCAGCTTGCCCGGCTTGCGCAGCACGTTGTCGTCGATGCCGATCTTGCCGATGTCGTGCAGCAGGCCGGACAGATAGATCGTGTCGACCAGTTGGCGTTCGCAGCCCAGCTCCTCGGCCAGCCGGACGGCGACGCGGGCCACGCGATCGCTGTGGCCGCAGGTGTAGGGATCCTTGGCGTCGATGGCCGAGGTCAAGGCCCGCACGACGCCGGCGAACAGTTTCGCGCTGCTCGCGGTAGAGTTCGATGTTGCCGCTGTGGATGCCCAGGATGGCGCCGACCGAACTGAGCAGGCTGGCCTCGACGGTGCCGAACTCGCCGCCGGCGACGTGGTTGAACGCCGCCAGCCAGCCGAAGAGGTTCTCGCCCTCGGCCAGCGGCACGACGACCATCTGGCGGATCGTCGGCCAGGGCCAGTCGGCTCTCTGGCTGTTCGGACGATTGACCACGATCGGCCGCTGCAGGGCCGCCTCGCCAAAATGCTCGACCAGCTCAGGAAGCTGGTTCTCTTCGAGCGGGCACGGGCCGAAGGTGAAGAAGGCCGGCGCGGCTTCCTCGCCGTCGGCCGATGCGCTGTGGTTCAACTGCAAGGCCAGCGACTCGGCAGGCAGCACGTCGGCCAGCCAGCCGATCGCCAGCGAGGCCAACTCCTCGTTGGTGCTCGACAGCTTCAGGTTTTGCGTGAGGCGATATAGGAGGCTGATCTCCTCGTAGCTCGTCGACAGGTGGAGCGAGAGGTCGTCGACTTCGCGCTCCAGGTTCTTCATCCGCCGCTCGGCGCTCAGCCGCTCGCTGGCCATCTGGCCCATGCGGCGCAAGGCTTCGGGAGACCAGCATGTCTGGCGGGCGATCCAACTGGCCGCGTCTTCGCTCTCCAGGCCCAACAACTGGGCAGCCTGCTCGAGCTCGCGCGGCCCCGCGGCGTGGCTGGTGACGAACGTTCCGACGGCCACCCGACTGCCGGCCGTCGCCAGGTGCACGGGGATGGCGAGCACGACCAGCGGCGCTTCTTCCTCGATGATCTCCGCGCGTCCGGCGGTTGCGACGGCGCGGCAGATCTCGCCGCGCAGGTCCCAATCGCGGGCCGCCTGGTCGAAGGCGCAGTGCACCAGCTGGCCGCTGTCGCCGTCGAACAGATGAAACTCGACGTCGAACCAACCCAGCAGTTTGCCGAGCAAGGTCGCTTGTTCGGCCGCATGCGCCGAAGCGTCGCGGTCCTCCGCTTCCCGGGGAAGAATCACGTTGTCGATGCCTGGTGCGCTAACTGCCATGGCTGGAATCCGGAAGGTCAAGCGGCCCAAATGAGGAACGTCCCATTGCAAACCTAGGTCAATTCCCACCGGCGTTGATTGAGTCAATCGACGGCCCGCGCGATCTTTGGCCGATGACCGCAGCGATTGTGCCGGTTGGGCCGAGAAGGCCGGAGGCCGGCGGCGGGAAGACGCACCCACGGCGATGCCGCCGAACGGGCCCCTAATGGCTCTGGCGGTTGCGATAGCGGGCGCTGACGCGCTCCAGCAGGGCGCGTTCCTTGGCGGTCAGCCCGTTCATGCCGTGCTCGTGCAGGCGCACGAGGATTTCGTCGACCTGGCGCTCCTCGTCCTGTTCCAGCGACACGCGGCGGCGGCGGCGCAGCTCGCGGCGGCTTTCGAACCAGCGACGCAGCGAGCCCCGCGGCCGCGGACGCTCGGCGGCCCGTTCCAGGCTCGTGTAGCCCTGCGAAAAATCGTAGTTGAACAGCTCTTCTTCCCAGTCCGAGTCGTCGGCCCGGGCGGCTTCCTGCTGGCTCTTGAAGTAGATGAACGTGGCCAGCAGCGCCAGCGGCACCCAGGCCGGCAACGCGCCGGCGCACTGTTCATCCGAAACGAACCAGGCCACCAGGCACAGGCCCAAGGCCACGAACCGCGACGCGCGGACCGCGATCTGACTGGCGATGCGAGGTTCGAGCGTCGGCAACAACAGGGCCCGCACCGCACGCGCTCCGTCAAACGGATAACCCGGCAGCAGGTTGATGCCGGCCAGCATGCCGTTGGTCCAGAACAGCAGCTTGAGCGCTATGGCCCACCAGGCGCCCTCCAGCAGCTCCTCGGGATGGAGCGGGCTGATGAGCCCGCCGACCCCCAAGTCACCGGCCAAAAGCAAGGGGAGCGTGACGAGCACCACGGCCAGGTTGGCCATGGGCCCGGCCAGGGCGGTGATCAGCTCGGCTTCGCGTTCGCGCGGCACGTCGACGTTCGACAAGCCGCCCAGCGGTCCCATGACGATCTGATCGGGATTGCCGCCCAAGCGCACGGCCGCCAGGCAGTGTCCCATTTCGTGCACGAGCACGCTGGCCGCCAGGATCGCCACGCACGCCAGGCCATAGCCGGCCGCGTCGTGGGGCGGCTGGTTGGTGGCCAGGAAGGACACGACGATGGCCGTGGCAAAGAATAGCGCGTGGACGCGGACGTGCACGCGGCCCCAGCGCCCAAGCTCAGGCTCCAACTCGAGTGGTCGCTCATACCGGTGGCCGACTGGCAGGAAGAAAACGCTCAGGCCTTGGAGGGCGTTCCGGACACCGCTATCTTAACAGCCGAAACGCTACGAATCAACGTTTTCACATGGCGGCCACCCGCGATGGACTCTCCCGGCGAAGAACTGCTCCGCGCACGCCGCTTTCGCGTCGTTCGCCGCACCGAGCTCGGCCGCGACGGACAGCCGCACGCCCGGGAAATCGTCGAACATCCCGGCTCGGTCGCCATCCTGCCGATTCTCGACGACGGCCGGGTGTGCCTGATCCACAACTATCGGATCGCCGTGGACAAGACGATGATCGAAGTGCCCGCCGGCACCCTCGAGCCCGGCGAAGACCCGACAGCGGCTGCCGGCCGCGAGCTGACCGAAGAGACCGGTTACCGCGCGGCGGCGATCGAGAAAATGCGCGAATTCAGCATGTCGCCCGGCATCCTTCGCGAACGCATGCACCTCTATCTGCGCGCGGGCTGACGGCCGGCGATGCGGCGCCGAAGCCGGCGAGCACATCGAAAACCTGGTCGTCGCCTGGGACGAAGCCCTACGGATGGTCGACGACGGCACGATCGAAGACGCCAAAACCCTGGTCGCCTTACTCGACTACGATCGCCGGCTCCGGCAGACATAGTGGGACCAACCTCGCCTGGCAGTCAGGGCCCAGCCCTAGGTCCCACGGCCAAAAGTGCCGCGATCAAAGGTGCCACGGCCCTGGGTGCCACGGGCGGCTGCGCAGCAGACACCCGTGATTCCGCACCGCTGGACAACCCAGCAGCATCGGCGCGCACTGCAGCGCGCGCCGCTCGGAGACGCGGCCCGAGCTGGCCCAGAATCACGGCTTACCGCCTAGGAGCCGAAGTTGACCGATTGCAGTTGCGCGTTGCTGTTTTGCCAGCTTTGGGCCGTTTTCGTGCCCAAAAGCGATATGGCGCTAAACACGACCATCAACACCAATGCCAGCATCACCGCATATTCCACGGCCGTGGCGGCTTCGTCGTTTCGCAGAAAATGGCTGATTCGACTGCCCATGAATCCGCCCGATTTTTGGTTCTCAAGGATGTTCGCTTTCGCAGGCGCATAAAGCCTAGTGTTCCCCGGCACGCAGTCAAAGCCGCTCGGGTCAGGGCCGCGCCAAAAACAACGCGTCAGGGTTGGCGCCTGGCGGATTGGCCGATCGTAAGGGCGCCTGCCAGCGCACCACCCGCGACGCCGACGGGGGGCCTTCGGCACGCCCGGCAAACTCGACCTCCCCGCGCACCAGCCCGGCCACCTCCAGGTCTTCCTCGCCCAGGGCCTCGGGCCGCCGCGCCCCGCGCCGCCATTGCGCCATGGCCGTCCGCGGCGTCACCAGCGAACCTTCGCCATCCCAATGCGTCGCGCAGGCAGCGCCTCGGGCTGCTGGCTGCCGGCAAACACCAGCAGGCCCCCCAGCGGATTGCAATCCAACACGCACTCGGCTGCCGAAATCGCGATCGGCCCGCACTCGTCGCCGAGCCGGCCGTAGCGGCACTCCACGACCGCGCTGTCTCCGCGCGTGGTGACGCGCTCCAGCGAGATCGTAATCGCCTGATCGCGTGGCGGCGCGCGGTTGAGCCGCACGATCGGCCCGCTGGCCACGCACAATGTGTTGGTCAGCTCGACCCACAGGCTGGCGGTCGCATGGCAATCGACGAGCGTCGCCACGCCCGACGAAACGCAGTCGCTGAGCTTCAGCTCGCCGCTGGCCGTCGACTCGCCGGCGCCCAGCCAGGCGATCGCCGCCGGTGGTCTTGACTCGACGGTAACGAACGAGCAGCCGCGAAACTCGAGCACTCCGGCTTCGAGCGTGATCATTGACCGCGCCGGGCGCGCGGCACCGCTGGCGGCTTGCTGCCACACGAAGTCGACCCCGTCGAATACGACGTTTTCGCAGTCGACCAACAGCCCATCGCCCGAAACGACGATCCGCGGCCGCGCGCCAGCTCGTCCGCAAACGCGCAGCCCCGGTTTGAGCTCCAACCGACCGGCTTCGATCGGTTCGTCGGCCGTTAGCATGAGTTCGGCCGGTTCATCGGGCACGACCGCCGTCGCCAGTTGAACCTCGGGGTCGTCGAGCGGTGTTTGCTGGGCAGGCGCATCGCCCGCGGCCGCCTTTGCCGTTTCCGCAACGGCGGCGCGATCGTCGGTGCCGGGATGCTCGGCGGATGGCGGAATCGCCACTGCCGCAGCCACTTTCGCCTCTTTCGCAGTCGGTTGCCGCCAGACGGGCCACAAGGACACGGGCACGCCCACGGCCACGGCCATCCACGCAGCGGCCGCGATCATGCGGCGGCCGCGGCGGCGCCGCCGCCGCGACGGCGGGACTTCCGTGAGCTGCCAGGCGCTGGCACGACGAGCAACCACGGCCGCCAGTTGCCCGCTGGCGCTGGTTGGCGGGCCCAACAACGCGGCCACGTCGGCGGCCCGCGGCCGCGAGTCGGCGTCGCGGGACAGGCAGGCCGCGATCGCGATCGCCAGCGCTTCGGGCACTTCAGGTGCCAATTGGCGACACGTCCGGAACTCGGGCGGCGTGCGCCGCTTTGAGCCGAGCCAAAGTATCGCCCCCGGACAATGGTGAGCGTCCGGTCAGCAAGTGCCACCACAACGCGCCGCAGGCGTACCAATCGCTGGCCACGCTCGCCGGCTGCCCCGCGGCGATCCGCTCGGGCGCCAGGTAGTCGTAGGCCTCGGGCTGCAAGTCGCCGAAGGCATAGCCCTCGCACGGCCGCACGATCGGACGCAACCCCGGCATCGGCAGCCACACGTCGCCCGCCCTCGACAGAACGAGCCCCGCCGCGCCGATGTCGCCGTGCACGGAGTCGTGCTCGTGAAGCGCGGCCAACAGAGCACACATCCGCCGGGCGATCGCCAGCACGCTCTCGGGCGGGAAACGGCCGTTTTCCACCATCCATTGGGCCGCCGTCGTGCCAACCAACGGCGGGCCGGCCGCCCACACGGCCGACGGCGTCGCGCCGGCATTTTCGGCGGCATGCACTTGCCCGGCCAGTGGCGCCAGCGCGGCAACCAACTCGATCAGCGCCCGTTCAGCGTCGGCGACGGGACTCTGCGGACGCCGTACGACGTACAGTCGCGTCATGTGCCCGGTATCGACGTGCCGGGCCGCGTAACACTCGGCATAATGCGGACCGAAGAGGATGTCGCAGACGACCAACGGGCCCCAGCGCAGGGCTTCGCCGCGTCCCGCGTTGATCTCGCCGGCCGCGTAGGGCGTCAGCATGCGCATCTGCGCAAGGCATCGACCCACACCGAGTCGCAGTCGGGCAGATCGCCAGCCAGCCGCCGCACGCGGCCCGCCACCGAGCGCACCGCGCGCGTCGGCCAGCTTCAACCGCTCGAGCAAGTCGATCAATTGGGACGAAGGTTCGTGGGCCACGGCGATGGGGTCTCCCTACCCGCATGGGGCGAGCGACGAAGCTTTGCCGGGCGACTTCTGGCCCGTTTTCGCGCTGGCGCCAGGCGTGGTGCTATCAGAAGCGCCGCACCGGGACAAGATCAGCCGCTCGCCGGCGGCGCCGCGCCGGTTTCAAGCACGTAGCGGGTTGCGGTACAGCACTTCGGCCAGCCAGGCGCGGCTGCCGGGGCGATCGGCCGAGCGATCGAAGTGCCAGCGGTCGTGGGTGGGCACCAACTCCGGATCGAACGGCCAGGCGTGAAATGGCTGGTAACCCAGCGCGCGGGCCAGTTTGCTGCTGTCGAGCGCCACGTTGCCGGCCCGCGGCGGCATTGGCCCGGCGGCCCGGCGCGGACAGCCCATCAAGTGTCGCGGATCGTAGCCGCCCACGCGGTTGATGATCTGCGCGATGCGGTACAAGCTCAGCGGCCGCGGTCCGCCGGCGTGGTACAGCCCGGCCAGCTTGCTATCCAGCACGGCATCGCACAGCCGGTTCAAGCAGTCGGTGTAGACCGGCGTGCGGACTTCATCGAAATAGAGCGTGGCGGGTTTCGATTTCTTGAAGCGCGACTGGATCCAATCGATCGCCCCTGCGTGGCCGTTGAAGCTCACGCCCATCGGCAGCGAGATCCGCAGCGTGCAGGCGCCGGGCATCCGCTCGAAGATCAACTGCTCGGCGGCCACCATCGTCTTGCCGTAGACGGTGACCGGGTCGGTCGGATCGCGCTCGACGTGGCCCCCTTCGCGCGTGCCGGAAAACACCAGGTCGATCGACAGATGGACCAGCCGCGCGCCGTGTTCGGCCGCCAGGTTGACCAGGTTGCGGGCCCCCTCGACGTTGATGCGCCAGGCCATCAGGGGGTCGAGCTCGCAGGCCTTCAGCGCGCAGTTGCCGGCGCAGTCGAGCACGGCCGCGAAGCGATGCCGCTCGAACAGCCGCGCCAGGCCCTCGCGGTCTTCGGCGTTGCAAGCCACGATCGCCGGCCCGTCGAGCCGCCAATTGTCGCGTTGGCGGATGCCGATCACCTGCCCCGGATAGCGGGCCTGGAAATAGGCCAGGGCATTGTAGCCCGCCACGCCCGCCGCTCCGGTGACGAGCAGCGGCAAGGGCGGGCGCGGAACGGAATCGACGAGGCGATACATGGGCGAAGGAAGCTGCTCGGGCAGGACCGGTCGCAAGCATGCGAAACGGCCGATTTTAGCAACCCAAGCCCCGTCGCGTAAGCGAAACCAGGCAGGCAGGGCGAGAGCGGCAGGCGGCGGGCTGGGCGGCCTTGGGCAAGGCAATCACGCCCCAAAGCGCCGTGAACGGTCAAATCTGCCGCCGGGCCCAACGGGCGCCCCCTGCGCCAAGCCATAGGCCGCGAATATCAGCAGCCCGATCGCGCCGGAGATCAGCGTGCTCGGCTCGGGAACCGTGCGTGCCAGGCTGTTGACGACCACCAAGGCATCGCGGTTCGTCACGAGCGAATCGTTGTTCGTGTCCCAGTAGTAAGTCTGCTGCGTCTCGGACAGCGGAGTGGCGCTCAAGCCGGCGAGTCGCAACTGCTCCAGTTCGTTGATGACGATCAGGGCATCCTTCACCTGAACTTGCAAATTGCCGTCGACGTCGGCCGGCAATTGGTAGTTGTGCATGAGATTCGTCTGGGCAGCGGCGCTAGCGGCCATCGCGGCCGCCAAAAGTCCGGCGAAGAGTAATTTCCATGGCGTCATGATTCGAACCTGCCTCTCTGCGCGCACCGCGATCCTGCGGGCGCATGAACGGGAATAAGCCCCGAGCGTGCGTGGTACAAAATTGGGCGAACCGCGAAATGACTGCGCGGACGGGCCGAGCGTGTGCGGAGCAATCGTCGAACACAGGGCGTCGGGCAAGCTACCGCCCGAGCGCACGATCACACCGCGAAGGCGCAACGGACGCCGCGAGAGAACACCTGATCGCTTGTGGCCCGGGGCTGCTTAGAAGGAACGTGGGGAGCCTTCGGGCGAAGGGAGGGCTCTCAATTCACGTTCACTAGCAACGACCCCGTTTCGTTAAAGAAGCCGGCCCGCGCACCACGGCGCAGTCGGCGTCGCCCGTGAATGTAGCCGAGGCCGACGCGGCTGTCAATCTTTTTGCACGTTTTTCGAATCCAGATTTTCTGGAAAAGCACCGCGGAGCGGATGTCAAATAGACTTGACACCCCGATTGTCAACTTTATCATACATGGAATCGCGGTGGCAGCGAAACGGGCAAGTCGGTCCGCCGCGTGGCTTACCAATCCAGCCGAGGTGCTCTGATGAACGCGATGGAAAAAGTTGCCTGGACCGAGTTCGTGGTGTCGCTGGCGGCCGTGGTCGTGGCCACGCTGCTGTCTCCCTGGCTCGGCCCGCGAGCCAGCGGCGCCTTCGGCCTTTTGGGGCTGATTGCCTTCAGCCTGGTCTTCGTGCGGCGGCGCGGCAATCGGGTGGTCTTCGACGAACGCGACAATGCGATTCGCCGACGCGCGGCGGGCATCGGCATTGGCAGCGCCTGGATGACTCTGGCCGGCGCGCTGATCGCCGCCACGATGTGGCAGGCTCATGCCGACGTCCACGCGGTTTCCACGGTGTTCCTCAACTGGCTGATTTGGGTGCAATTTGCCATCTGTTATGGCGTGACGGGACTGGCCTCGGTCATCATGTACCGGAGGCAGCGGCATGCCGCGTAAACGGGAACCCGCTCTGCGCAACTCGATTCGCGGCTTGCGCAGCGCCAACGGTGGCATGACGCAGCAGGACCTGGCCGATCGCGTGGGCGTCACGCGTCAGACGATCATCGCCCTGGAAGGCGGCGCCTACACGCCCTCGCTGGCCCTGGCGCATGCGGCTGGCCCGCGTGTTTGGCAAGCCGACCGACGAAATCTTTCAACTCGACGAGTGACGAGGCCGGAGCAACCGCGATTGCGGCCCGATCGGCGAAACATCAAGAAAACTTTAAAGTTTCACCCGGAGTCCACCATGGATTTCACGCTGCTGTTTTCCAAGGTCGTTGGGCCCGTGTTGCTCATCCGGGCGATCTCGATCCTGTTGGCCCGCAGGCACTTCGTGGAAATGCTCGACGGCCTGGAGCAGGAGGTCCGGACGATCACTTTTTCCTTCTTCCCCATCGCGCTATTCATGGCCGCCGCGGCGATCGCCGTGACACAATGGGACACTTCCACGCCCGCGGGCATCCTGGTCCTCGTCATCGCCTGGGGCGGCATGATCAAAGCTACGGCCCTGATGCTGTTCCCTCGCGTGGTCGCCGCGAAGGCGCGCCTGCTGGGCCAGGCCGGCTTTTTGAACGTCGTCCTGTTCGCCTGCCTGGCCGTCGGAGCCTACTTCACTTGGTTCGGCTACTTTGCGTCCGGGAGCGGCTAACAGACTCGAAGTAAGCGGCTGCAAACTGCGGCGTTTCGTTGCAGCGAGCGGACCCCATCGCCTTGGTGCGCAGCCTGAGCGCATGGCGGTCAGAGGAAAAGAGAAAGCCCTTCGACGGTTCCACCAAAGGGCTCGTATCGAAAGATAGTCGGGGAGACAGGATTCGAACCTGCGACCCTCTGCTCCCAAAGCAGATGCGCTAGCCAGACTGCGCCACTCCCCGAATTATCGCACCGACCGCGGGCGAAATTCGCAGCCCGCGCGGCACGCATTAATCGTAGCACTCGATCACCGCCCGGGCAACGTGCTGTCGTGGACGCCCGTACAGCAAAGCGGCTTGTTCACCCCGCCTTTTTGCGGACGCTGCCGGCCATGTGGCTACGCAGCCGCTCGAACTCGTCGGCGTGGGCGAAGTGGATCACGATCTGGCCGCGGCCGCTGGCGCGGTGCTTGATCTCGACCTTCGTGCCCAACACCGTGCGCAACTCGTGCTCCAGGTGGGCATGCTCGCCGCCGCGCTTGCGCGACTTGGCTTTTGGCGCCTCGCCGCCCACCACGGCCAGCGGCTCGTGGTCGGCGCTGTGGATCGCCCGCTGCACCAGCTCTTCGGTGGTTCGTACACTCAGGCTCTCGGCCTGGATGCGACGGCAGAACGCCACCTGCTCGTGCTCGTCGCCCAGCGGCAACAGCGCCCGGGCGTGCCCGGGCGTCAGTCCGCCGCTGCGAATCGCCTGCTGGATCGTCTCGGGCAGCTCGAGCAGGCGGATCAGGTTGGCAATCGTCGAACGGTCGATCTTCAGTCGGCCGGCAAGCTCTTCCTGGGTGCAGCCGTAACGCTCGAGGTACTGCTGAAACGAGGCCGCTTTTTCCAGCGCGTTGAGATCCTTGCGCTGCAAGTTTTCGACGATGGCCACTTCGCACATCTGGCGGTCGTCGGCCTCGCGCACCTGGGCGGGCACCTGTTGCCAGCCGGCCTTCACGGCGGCCCGCAGGCGGCGCTCGCCGGCGATCAACTGGTAGCGCGCGCCGTTGCGGCGGACGACCAGCGGCTGGATCATGCCGTGGGCCTTGAGGCTTTCGGCCAGCTCGTCGATCGCCCGCTCGTCGAAGTCGCGGCGCGGCTGGAACGGGTTGTTCTCGATGTCGTAGACGTGGACCAGCAGCAGCCCGTCGTGCGCTTCGGCGGGTGCCTCGGCGGCCGCAAAGTCGGGCGGCGGCGTGCCGGGGGACCCTTCGCCAAAGTCGGGCGTCGACAGCGGGCGGCCGAGCAGGGCTTCCAATCCACGTCCCAGGCGGCGTTCTTTATTCACGTTCCAGTACCTCCATGCAAAGTTCGACGTATGCCCGCGCCCCGCGGGCACGTGGAGCGTAATCGATCACCGAGCGGCCGTGGCTGGGCGCTTCGCTGACGGCCACGTCGCGCGGTATCACCGACTGGTAGACGATCTCGCCGAAGAAGTCGCGCACCTCAGCGTCGACTTCGTGCGTCAACTCGAGCGTGTGGTCGTACATCGTCAGCACGATGCCGCCAAACTGCAGCCGGTTGGGCTGCTGGTCCATCACGCGGCGGATGACTTCGATCATCTGTGCCAGGCCCTCCATGGCGAAATACTCGCACTGGATCGGCATCAGCACCTCGGTCGAGCTGGCCAAGGCAGTTTGCGTCAACTGGCCTAACGAGGGGGGGCAGTCAATTAGCACGAAATCGTAGGCCGACAGGCCGCTGGCCAGGTGCTGGCTGAGCGTGGCGGCCTGGCCGGCTTCGCCGGCGGCTAATTGTTCGACGTCTTTGAACCGCCGGCTGCCGGGCAGGATTTCCAGCGTGGGCACCTCGGCCGCCGTGGCCAGCGATTCCCTGAGCGGGCGGCGCGAGACCAGCGGATGGCTGTCGCTCGGCTGTTGGCCAAGCCCCGTCGTGGCGTTGCACTGCGGGTCGAGATCGACCAGCAGCGTGCGCTGTCCGGCCATGGCCAATCCGGCGGCCAGGTTGATGGCGGTCGTCGTTTTGCCGACGCCGCCCTTCTGGTTGGCAACGCACAAGATCCGCCCCACGGAAAGCATGCTCCCCAGGTGGCCGCCGGTCAAGAAAAACGCGGGGGCGGATTGTAACCGCGGCGCCGAGTCGCGACCAACGGCAATTCGAATCGGCCAGCATGCCGTCACTGCTAGCATCGCCCCGCGCGTTTCACGTGAAACTCGCAAGCCTGCGCAGGATTTGACGCCGCGTGGGCGATTCATGGCGCGGCGGGGGCAAACTACGAACTGTGGCCGTCCGGGAATTCAAGCGTGAATTGGTACCACGTTCTCGCGTGTACTTCTCACCGTCGCTGCTAGCGTCGTCACATGCCAGCCCAGCGCAACGCCCTGGGCACGGTTTGTTTCACGCCTCCGGCGTGTCGCGATGCGGCGACCCGACGAGCTTCAGAAGCGGTACTGCCGAGGGCAGCAGCGGTATCCGAGTACACGACAGTCGGCGCGGCTCCCCGCTTCCGCCCTTTCCCGCCGGTTCCACGTGAAACGGCCGGGAGAACGCGGCTGTTGGACCGTGCCGCGCGAGAAGCCGAACGCTAATCGAGCGGGTTGATGACCAGCCCGCTGAGCAGCTTGGGATAGAAGTAGGTGCTCTTGGCCGGCATGCGTTCGTTGTGCTCGCTGATCGTGCGGATGTGGTCAACCGTGGCCGGCATGACCAGCGCCGCCAGCGGGAACTCGCCGCTGTCGAGCCCCTCGACGACTTCATCGACCAGGTGCACGTAGCGCGGCTTCGGCCACCCGGTGCCTGCCAGCAAGTTTTCGACCAGCAGCCGATGCAGGATGCTCACTCCCAGTCCGCGCCAATCGCTGCTGTGTTCGCCGGCGACCTCGGCCATGTGCTGGCGTCCGCGGTCCGTCAGCGTGGCCAGCGTCCAGCGGTTGTCGGCGCGGGTGAACAGGCCGAGCGACTCCTGTTGGCCATCCGTTTCGATTTCTTCCCAAACGTCGTGGGCCGCGGCGGGGCCCTGGCCCAGCGGCTGCAGCTCGAACGCGCCGCTGAGCTTGTCGGCCAACTGCTCGAACGTCAGCTCCGGCGGCGCCGCGGAAGAGCCGGTGCGTGGGCAGCACGAGCAAACCCGGATCGCTCATGCCGATGGCCATCATCAACACGAAATTGGCTGGGTGCTCCGGCGGCAGCGGCCCCTTGTCGGCGATCAACTCGTCGCGATAGTTGCAGGCCGTTTCGTAGCGGTGATGGCCGTCGGCAATGAACATCGGCTTGGGCCCGATCAGCTCGGCCACGGCCGGAAAGGTCGACAGATCGGTGACTGGCCACAGGCGGTGAACGACGCCCAGGTGGTCGGCCGCTTCGAGCGGGGCCACGCCGGCGATCCTGGTCTCCAGCAGCCGCTGCACTTCGCCGTCGGGATCGGGGTACAGGCCAAAGATCTGGCTTAGGTTCGCCTTGCAGGCCCGCGTGAGCAGCAGGCGATCCTGCTTCGGCCCGGCCATGGTCTCTTCGTGCGGAAAGACCTTGCCCTCGCCAAAGCTGCTCGAGCCGTTGGCGGCCCATGAAGCCCCGCCTGGTGAACGTCTGGCCACCGCTAGCAAAGACCTGGTGGTAGACGTAAAGCGCCGGCTGCGGCTCGACGAACAGCACGCCCTCGGCCAGCCAGTTCTTGAGGAACTGCGCCGCGCGGGTGTAGCGGTTGTTGTGCTCGTCGTCGCCCGGCTCCTGGCGATTGAGGATCAAGCGAACGACATTGGCCGGATGCCGCTTGTAAAGCGCATCCTGCAGCCTGGCATCGATCACGTCATAAGGCGGCGCCACCACGTCGGCCAGCGAGCCCACGTGCCCCAGGTCGTAGCGGATTCCGCGAAACGGTTGGATGGAGGGCATGGAGCAAAGGCCGCAGACCGGAGGTAGCAGAAGAAGAACGGCTAGCGTTGACGACCACCCCAGCGTAGCGTGTGCGCGGGCAAAGCTCTAGCCGTCAAGGCAGCACGAGCGGGACTGCGGCTGAGTGCCGCCACGGTATGCCCGCGCAACGGCCGGGCTTACGGTGGGCCCGGCCCGGGCCGCGTCCTTTCCGACCTCCGGCCTCCGGCCTAGTACCGATAGTACTCCGGCTTGTACGGGCCCTCGACGGGGACGTCGATGTAGTCGGCTTGCTCGGCGGTGAGCTTCGTCAGCTTCACCCCCAGCTTGGCTAAATGCAGCCGGGCGACCTCCTCGTCGAGCAGCTTGGGCAGGACGTGGACCCCCAGCGGGTACTTCTCGGGCTCGGTCCACAAGGCGAGCTGCGCCAGCACCTGGTTGGTGAACGAGCTGGACATGACGAACGACGGATGGCCGGTGGCACAGCCGAGATTCACCAACCGCCCCTCGGCCAGCACGAGGATCGAATGCCCGTCCTCGAAGGTGTAACGGTCGACTTGCGGCTTGATTTCGAGCTTCTTTACCTTCTTTTGCCCGTTTAGCCAGGCCATGTCGATTTCCAGGTCGAAGTGGCCGATGTTGCAGACGATCGCGTCGTTGGGCATGGCCTGCATGTGCTTGCCCAGGATGATATCGCGATTGCCGGTGGCCGTGACGAAGATGTTGCCCGCGGAGCCGCGTCGTCCATCGTCGTCACTTCGAAGCCTTCCATCGCGGCCTGCAAGGCATTGATCGGGTCGATCTCGGTGATCAGCACCCGGGCACCCAACGACTTCATGGCGTGGGCGCAGCCCTTGCCGACGTCGCCATAGCCGGCCACGACGACCACCTTGCCGGCCACCATGATGTCGGTGGCCCGCTTGATGCCGTCGGCCAGCGATTCGCGGCAGCCGTAGAGGTTGTCGAACTTGCTCTTGGTGACCGAGTCGTTGACGTTGATGGCCGGCACCTTCAGCTCGCCGTTGGCGTGCATGCGGTACAGGCGGTGGACGCCGGTGGTGGTCTCTTCCGACAGGCCGCGAATGCCGCCCAGCAGCTCGGGATACTTCTGGTGGACCATGGCGGTCAGGTCGCCGCCGTCGTCGAGAATCAGGTTCAAGCGGCTGGCCGTCGGGAAAGAACAGCGTCTGCTCGATGCACCAGTCGAACTCCTCGGCCGTCTCGCCCTTCCAGGCGTAGACCGGCACGCCAAACTTGGCGATGGCCGCGGCGGCGTGGTCTTGCGTCGAGAAGATATTGCAACTGCTCCAGGTGACTTGCGCCCCCAGCTCGACGAGCGTCTCGATCAGCACCGCGGTCTGGATCGTCATGTGCAGGCAGCCGGCGATGCGGGCACCTTTGAGCGGCTTGGTGCGGCCGTATTTCTCGCGCAGGGCCATCAAGCCGGGCATCTCGTTCTCGGCCAGCATGATTTCCTTGCGACCCCAATCGGCCAATGAGATGTCAGCCACCTTGTACGGCTGGCGCGTTGTCGCTTGTGCCACGTGCAAATCTCCCTGGAAGAAAACGGAGGTTCTGGCCGCGAAAACCGCGGCAAACGAAGGCCGCCGGCCCGGCGGACAAGCCCCCATGATAGGTCGCCGCACAAGAGGCTGGCAAGCCGGATGCTCACGGGGTAGTGCTCTCCCGCCGACCGCCTAGGCCACTTGGTGCCACAGTCGGCTTGTCCAGCAGTCTCTTCTGGTGCCACTGCTGGCTCGTCCAGCAGTGTCTTCGCGCCTGCGCCTCATCCGCCCCGGGCAAAGGCCTCGCGGGCTTCGGCGACAAAGTCGTTCACCAGCGACGCGGCTTTTTTGCCGGGACTTGCTTCCACGCCACTGGCCGTATCGACCGCCCATGGGCGAACCGTGGCGATCGCCGCCGCCACGTTGTCGCCCTTCAGGCCCCCGGCCAACACCAGCGGAGCGCCGGCCAGGTGGCGACGCCCCTCGGCCAGCAGCCGCCAGTTGACGCTCTGGCCCGTCCCGCCATAGTGGCCGGCGCGGGCGGCGTCGACCATGACCATCCGCGGCCCGGCCCGCAGGCGGTGGCAGGCCGCGAGGTAACCCCCAGCCGCGGCCAGGTCGCCCGCCACGTCTTCTCCCAGGCGAAACACCCGCATCGTGGGCAGGCCGCGGAGCTCTGCCAGGAACTCGGGAGGCTCGTCGCCGTGCAGTTGCGCGAGGTCGAGCGACAGCTCCGCGACGATGCGGCGAATCGCCTCGGCCGGCGCGTTGACGAACACGCCCACCTTGCGCACCGAGACAGGCACGGCCGCGGCAATTTCGCGGGCCGCCTCGAAAGAAACGCAGCGAGGGCTCTGGGCGTAGAAGTTCAGCCCAATGGCGTCGGCGCCGGCCTCGGCGGCCGTCAGCGCGTCGCCCGCGGACGTGATTCCACAGATCTTGATGCGAAACATCGATCGAATCTTGGTTGAATCAGGATGCTGCAATCCCTGCGTGCCATGCCGCCATCCACACAACGCCCGTGTGCCACTGGCTCTGCCAGTGTGGCAGCGCGGTTGTCTCGCGGAGCCAGCGCGTTGTCTCAGTTCTCACTGGCAGAGCCAGTGGCACACGGGCCCCGATTTCGCCTGCCAAGGCGAAAAAGGGCTGACGCTGGCGCCGCGGCCAGCCTGTCAAGTATAGACTTCGCCCCCGGCTGCCCGAAGCGCTCAAGAATCGGCTGGCGGCGTCCGATGACGACCGTGGGACGGAGCCGCGCCCGGCGAGGGGTGCGCGCCGGCCGTCCGACACAGCGGCGCACGCGCCAGGATGGCCTCACGTGGCAAGGATGACCCGCACGAACGTCTGCAAGATTCGGCGACCGGCCGGCGGCACGTCGCGGTCGCGCGTCGCGGCTACGGCGACGGTCGTGGCCCTGACGATCCTATGCTGCGCCTCCGACCATCGTGGCGCAGCAGCCGGGCATGGCGCTGGGCGGACTTGCCCTGCGCGAAACCGCCGACGTCGAGAGCGCGCGCTGCGCCGACGAGGCGGCCCAGCGCTCGAGCGAGCCCAGCAGGACGTCGAGCAGGCTCGCCAGCAAGCGGCCCAGGCCAAGACGGTGCTCGATGAATTCGTGGCCCGGCATTTCGATCAGCCGGCCGTGCCTGGCGAGCAGCCGCCGGCCCCGTCGCGGCACGACCTCGACGCCCAAGCGGCTCCCGCGAAAGGCCCGGTAAATCCTGAGTGGGAACGGCTGACGCGAAAGTTCGAAGAACTTTCGGGCCAGCGCGCCGAGCTGCTCGAGCGGTTCACCGCGGTCCACCCGCAGGTCGTCGAGCTCGACGGCCGCCTGCTGGCATTGGCCGACGAGCTTTCCTCGTTCGCCGATCAGCCGGGCGTCGAGCTATTGCCACCCAGCCTGCCCGACGCGCTGTTGCCCAGCATCGAGGAGACGCGCACCAGCGAGCACGAAGAAGGTGATGCCGTCTCGCCGAGCGAGCGTCACGCCCGGGTCGCCGAAGAGTACCGCCTGCTTTTGGCACGCTGGCAGGATGCGGAGCACAACCTGCAGATGGCGTTGGCCACCGAGATCGTGGCCCGCGATCGGCTGGCGGCGTTAGCGGCTGCTCCTGGGCCTACGGCGCAAGGCGTTTTGGTGCCGGCCGAGCAGCCCCGGAAGCAAGCATCGCAACAGCGCGGCGAGGGAAGCAGCGATAGCGGCTCGCAATCGCTGGCGTTGGCGGCGCCGTTGATCGCGCTGGCCGTGGCGGCGTTGGCGGCGGTGCGATTGGCCCACAGCGAATCGATCTTCAGCAGCATCGAAGAGGTGGCCGCCGGGCTAGCCTTGCCGATCGTCGGCGTGATTCCCGCCAGCGCGGCAAACGGTCACGCACGCTCGCCGGTCGTCCGCCTGGCCATCTTGCTGGGCGAAGTGGCGGTGGCATTTGCCGCCTTTGCCGCGCTGGCCTACGGCGTGCAGCACGTCGCCACGCTCTGGCAGTTCCTGCAGGGCACCGTCGAGCAAGGCCGCTAGCTGGCATTTCTCATCTTCCCATGCGAACGCGACGTGCAAGCGAGAGCCGTTGACTGCTTGACCCCCTGCTAGCCTCTCGCTCGCGGGATTCTCCCTCGCTTGCGCGTTGGGTTCGTGCCGAAGCTGTCGCCCCGCGGAACGTTCAATTCCGAGTCGGCGAACCTTTCCGGCGGCGGCGGACAACCTTGAGCCGAAGCCCCTGCCCTGCCGAACCTTATCTGAGTACGGACGCGAACGGCGAGCGAGGAAACTGCGCGAATTTACCGACTGGGAATACTGCGGGATGTACGAAGATTTTTTTGATTTCCGACGTCGCCCCTTTGTCGCCCAGGCCGATCCGGCGCGCTACTACCCTGCGACGGTCATCGAGCAGGTGCGCCAGGCCGTCGCCCGCGCCATCGACCGCGGCGAAGGGCCGGCAATGATCATGGGCCCGGCTGGCACCGGCAAATCTTTGCTGTGTCAATTGCTGGCCGAACAGTTTGCCGACCGCTTTGCGGTTGCTTACCTGGCCAGCGGGCGGATCACGACGCGCCAGGCGCTGCTGCAGGCCATCTTGTACGAGTTGCAACTGCCGTTTCGCGGCCTCGACGAAGGCGAACTGCGGCTGTCGCTGTTGGACCGGCTGAAACCTGCCGACGATGACGGCGAGCGCGGGCCGGACGAGGGCCTGCTGCTGGTGATCGACGAGGCCCATACGCTCCCCTGGAGGCTGCTGGAAGAGGTGCGGATGTTGACCAACGTGGTGCGCGACGGCCAGCCGCGCGTCCGGGTGGTGCTCGCCGGCGCGTCGCATCTCGAAGAGCGCTTCGCGCACCCGAACCTCGCCTCGTTCAGCCAGCGGCTGGCGGCCCGGGCCTACCTCGAGGCGCTCGACAGCGTGGAAACAGCCGGCTACGTGCGGGCCCTGCTGGCCGCGGCCGGCGGCAGCGAAAAGCTGTTCACCGACGACGCGCTGCGCAGCGTCTACCGGGCCACCGACGGAATTCCGCGGCTCGTCAACCAGGTGTGCGACCACGCCTTGATCCTGGCCAGCCTGGGCGGAGCGCGGCAGATCACGACCGAGGCGATCGAGGAAGCGTGGTCCGACTTGCAGCAGTTGCCCACCCCCTGGAACACCACGCAAAAGCCGGTCGCCGAGAACGGCGTCGTGGAGTTCGGCGGCCTCGACGACGGGCCCGACGACGTGCCGACGGCGATCCCGTTTCGCTCGGCCGCGCCGGCGCCGCTGGCATTGGCCGAGCCGCACGAAGTGCTCGACGTGATCGAAGAGCACCTGGCGCAGATGAACGACTTTCAGCCGGCCGGCTCGATCCGCTCCGAAATCGAGCTCGACTTCCCCGAGTTCGGCGACCCGTTCGCCGAGGAATTCATCGAGGAGGAGGTCGTGCTGGAACGTTTTCGTAGCGACGTCGAGATGTTCGCGTCGCTGCAGCGCGTCGCGAGCCCGCAAGGACAGCAATTGAGCGCGATGCTCGAGCTCGCGCCCGGCCCCGGTCTGACGACACGGTCCCATTCGGCCGCGGAGTTGACGGAAGTCGCGGCGATCGACGCACTGGGCCACGGCGAAGTGACGTTTTCGGCCACCGTGCCGGCCGCGACCCAGCCGATCTGCCGTGCAGACGTTTCGGCAGCACTGGTCATCGAGCGGCTCGACGCGGCGCTGGCTGACGAGCTGGTCGTGGTCGAGGACGAGCCGGCCGGGCCGCTATGGTTGCCTCCCTCGAAGCGAAAGCTCGAATACGCCCGACTGTTCGCCAAACTGCGGCGTAGTTAGCGGTTGGTTGAACGTGGAGAAAGGACTGTCCATGGGTCGAATGGTTGACGCCTTGAAAGTGCTCGACGACCGCCGCGCCCCCGCGGGTGCCGGGGCGACCGCCGCACCGCCGCGCGCAGGAGCCCCTCGGCCACGAGGTCGAGCCTCGCCCCGAAGCCACCGGCGAGGCCGGCCCAAGCGAGGCACCGCTGGCGGCCACGTCGCCCAGCTCGACGCCAACCGCGATCGAGCCGCGGCCGATGCGAAAACTCGAGTGCACTGCAAGCTGCCGGCGACCGACGACCTGGCCGATGCCTACTTCGACATGTCGGTGAAGATCAGCTCGCAAATCGCGACCAATTACTCGAACGTGCTGCTGCTGGTGGCCGGCGATCGCAAGGCGGAAGCCGCCTTCTCGATGGTCGACCTGGCCCGCGGCGTGGCCTTGCAGTCGACCGGCAACGTGCTGCTGGTCGACGGCGACTTGCGCTACGGCCGCCTGTCGCACGCGCTGGTGCCAGGCAGCCCGGGCATGATCGAAGTCATGCTCGGCGTATCCCATTGGGAGGACGTGATCCACGCCACGAACCTGCCGCGGGTCGATTTCGTGGCCGCCGGCAGCCACCAGGTGCCCACCTTCGACCGCCCAGAGTTCGGCTGGGGCGCCTTGCGGCCGCGGTACCGCGTGGTGCTGATCGGGGTGGGCACGGCCGACGAGCCCGAGATTGCCTGGCTGGCGGCCCGCTGCGACGGCGTGTATTTCCTGCTGTCGAGGCCCGACACCAAGCGGCAGACCGCCAGCTCGAAGGTCAATGCCCTGCGGGCCTCGGGCGCCAACGTGCTGGGCTGCATCGTCGTCAACGACTGACGGCGCCGCTTCGCGCATGCGACGCGCCGCAATGCGATCCGCAGGCTCGATTTCCGGCCCCTCGCCCGAAGTCGCCTTCTGCGCACTAGAATTTCACGAGTTCGTCCGTCGCTACCGCAGCCTGAGGATTTCGCATGCGCACGTTTCTGGTCACCGGCGCCGCCGGCTTCATCGGGTCGCACATTGCCGAGGCGCTGGTCGAGCGCGGCGATCGCGTGCGGGTGCTCGACAATCTGTCGACCGGCCACCGCGGTAACCTGCGGCCGATCGAATCGGAGATCGAGTTTCTCGAAGGCGACGTCACCGACGCGGCCGTGGTGGCCAAGGCGGTCAAGGGCGTCGACTGCATCTTCCATGAAGCCGCGCTGGCCTCGGTGCCGCGCAGCGTCGAACATCCGCTCGACACGAACGCTGCCTGCGTCACCGGCACGTTGACGCTGCTCGACGAAGCCCGCAAGGCCGGCGTGCGGCGGCTGGTGTACGCCGCTTCGAGTAGCGCCTACGGCGACCAGCCGACCTCGTCGAAGCGCGAGAGCGACCTGCCGGCGCCGATCTCGCCTTACGGCGCCGCCAAGCTGGCCGCCGAGTTCTATTGCCAGGCGTTCACGGCCACGTATGGCTTCGAAACCGTCTCGATCCGCTACTTCAACGTATTTGGCCCGCGCCAGGATCCGCACAGCCAGTACTCGGCCGTGATCCCGCTGTTCATCACCGCCATGCTCGATGGCAAGCGGCCCACGGTGTACGGCGACGGCCATCAATCGCGCGACTTCACGTTCGTCGCCAACGTGGTGCACGGCAACCTGCTGGCCGCCGACGCGGAGGCCAAACTCGTCTCGGGCCGCACGTTCAACGTGGCTAACGGCCGCCAGACAAGCCTGCTCGAGCTGCTGGCCGTGCTGAACGAGCTGTTGGGCACCCACATCCAGCCGGTCCACGCTCCGCCCCGAGCCGGCGACGTGCGCGAAAGCCTGGCCGACATCACCCAGGCCCGAGCGCGGCTGGGCTACGAGCCATTGGTCGACTTCGAAGAAGGCCTGCGCCGCTCGATCGACTATTACCGCGCCATCGCCGGCAAATAGGCGGCGGTTCGCGGCCCGCTACGGCTTGCGGGCGATGAAGCCGATGTAGCCGGGCGGGAACGTTGGTCCGCCGTAAGCCGTGACCGTGCGGACGCGAAAGCCTGCCTGGCGCAACACTGTGGCCAGTTCCTTGCGGTCGTAGAGGCGCAGGCGGTGCACCTCGTAGTCGCGGCGGTACGCCGCACCGTGGCGGCGGAAGGTGGTGATGCGGCGCTCGAGAGCGTGCGCCGTGGCGGTCCTCCTGGGCTTCGTACAGGCACGCCCAGCCGTCGCCTTCGGTGAAACCGCGGCGAATCCCCTCGGCCACCCGGCCCGGCGTGGCCACGTCGAACACCAGCAGCCCGCCCGGGGTCAGTGCCTCGTAAACGCGGCGAAAGAACTGCTCCAGCCGCCTCGGCGTGTTGGCCGTGTCGAACAGGTAATTGAAGACTTCGCCGATTGCCGTCACGGCCACGCACTCAGGCAACGGCGCTTCGAGAAACGACGCCTGGCGGAACTCGGCCCGCGGCACGCGCCGCCGGGCCAGCTCGACCATCGAGGCGGAAATATCGAAGCCGACCACGCGGTAGGCGGCCGCCACCAGCGCCTCGGCCAGGATGCCGCTGCCCGAGCCCAGGTCGACCACCGTGCCCTCGCTCAGCCCGCGGCCGCGAAGCAGCTCGACCAGCCACGGCGCCGCCGTGGCCGCGAAAGCGCCGAAGCCGGCGTCGTGAATGGACGCCAGGTCGCGGCGATAACGGTCGCGCGGATCGTCGCTCATCGGGTCCGTTTTCGACGGGTGAAGGCGAAGTACGTGCCAAAGACGACCACGCCGATGGCCAGAGCCACGAACGTCGTCTCGTAAGGGGGCAGCCCGACCGTCGCGCTGTAGTCGAGGGTGAAACCGATCAAAGGCGCGCCGCACAGGGCGCCCAGATCGAGCGTCGCCAGCATCAGCGTCGTGCCCAGCCCCCGGTAGCGGCTGGGAAACGTCGAGCTGCCCTGTGCGGTCGAGGCCGGATAGAGCACGGCATGGGCCACTCCGGCAAATACGGCCGGCAGGGCCAGTCCCCAGGCGCTCGACACGCCCAGGTAACACACCAGGCTGACGGCCAGCGCCGCCAGCCCGCCGTAGATCATCGGCGCGATCCCCAGCGTCTGCGGCATCCGCCGCGTGGCCAGGCGGGTGATGAAGGCCACCGTGGCATAAACGATGAAGAACGGTCCCGTGCGTTCGATGCCCAGGTCGAGCGTGTAGGTCGGCAGAAACGTGGTGGGGATGACGAAGCCGGTGCCGATGACGACGCCCAGCATCATGATCGCGCCGGGATGGTAGCGGCGCAACAGCCACAGCATGTGCGGCTTGCGGGGGCGGCGGCGCGGGACCACTTCGCCGCGCGTCGACAGCTCGGCCAGCACGAGCGACACGGCGCCCAGCGCGGCCGCGGCGTAGAACATCGTGTCCAGGTCGGCGCGCGCGAGCGGTTCGTGGCCGCAGAGCACGTCGCCCAACTGCGGGCCCAGCACCATGCCGATGAACCCCGACGTGCCGAGCGAGCCAATCACTTCGGCCATCCGCTCGACCGGCAGGCTGCGCGAGACGCTGGTGATCGAAGCGCCAAACGCCCCGGCCACGCTGGTGCTATACAGCACGCGCAGCAGGTAGATGGCCGCTCCGTCGCTGCGCTCGACGAACACGTGGCCCAGCAGGCTGACGATGAAGCCGACCATCGAGGCCATCCAGATTTTGCGGGCGCCGAAGCGATCGATGCCCGTGCCTTGGAAGAGTCGCATCACCAGGCTGCCGACCATGCCGACGCCGACGATCGTGCCGACGGTTCCCGCCGTGCCCCCGAGGTAGAGCACGAAATCGGCATACCGATAGAGCAGGGTGTAAGCTACCATCAACATCAGGTTGGAGAGGTAGGCACACCAGAACGCGCGGCCGTAGACGTTCGAGGCGGCGAAAGCTACGGCTGCGGCGCGAGCGTCGGCGGGGGACGCTTCGGCGGCGACTTCCGAGGAGACGCTCATCGAGGAAAACCGGCGGGAAAACAAAAAGCGTCGCAGACGCGCCGCTGGGACCTAGATTGTAGAGAGGCGCAGCCCGCGCGCGTAGGCGCGCGACCGGTCAGCTGCCCGCGAGGTTCGCGGCCAAAACGCCCGGCACGAGCCCGGCCACCCCGTTTTTCGCCCGGGCAACATGAAACATTGCGTATTCACGAAATCCACACATGGCTCCAGCCCACTCCACGCTCGTCACGCTGGCGACCTATAACGAGCTCGAAAACCTGCCGCGGCTCGTCGGGGCGATTTTCGCCGCCGTGCCCCAGGTCGACGTGTTGGTGATCGACGACAACTCGCCCGACGGCACCGGACGCTGGTGCGACGAGCACGCCGCCGTCGAGCCGCGCCTCCACTGCCTGCACCGCGCGGGGAAGTTGGGCCTGGGCACCGCCACCATAGCCGCCATGCGCTGGGGCCTCGAGCACGGCTACGAGTTCGTGCTCAACATGGATGCCGACTTCAGCCATCATCCGCGCTACCTGCCGGCGATCCTGGCCGGCATGGCCCCGCCGGACGGCGAACCGCTCGACGTGATGATCGGCTCGCGCTACGTACCCGGCGGCGGCATCACGGGCTGGCCGCTGCGCCGCCACCTGATGAGTCGCGGCATCAACGTTTTCTCCCGCTGGATGCTCGGCCTGAAGTCCAAGGATTGCAGCGGCGCGTTTCGCTGCTACCGCACGTCGCTGCTGGCGAAGCTCGACTTCGACGCGATCTGCTCGCGCGGCTACTCGTTCCAGGAAGAAGTGCTGTGGCGGTTGAAATGCATCGGCGCCCGCATCGGCGAAACGCCGATCACGTTCGCCAATCGCCAGAGCGGCGCGTCCAAGATCGACTCGCGCGAAGCGCTCGGCGGCGCTGGCCATCTTGACGCGGCTGGGGGCGCGAAACTGGTTCAGGCGCGGGCGCCGATGCCGCGTGGTACAATCGCCTGACGCTGACCGCGTCTTCACGACATTCGACAGCGAGCAACCGCGCATGAGCCTCCTGGTCACCGGCGGGGCCGGATTCATCGGCAGTCATTTCATCGAACGCCTGCTGGCGGCCGATCCGCGCGCGCACGTCGTGTGCCTCGACAATTTCAACGATTTCTACGACCCCGCGCTCAAACGGGCCAACGTGGCACGCTTCGCCGGCCAGCCACGGGTGACCGTGGTCGAAGCTTCGTTTTGCGATGCACCGGCCATGCGCCGCCTGGTGGCCGAGCACGACGTTCGCCGCGTCGTACACCTGGGGGCCTACGGTGGAGTGCGGACAAGCATCGAGCGACCGTTGCTCTATGAGGAAACCAACGTGGGCGGCACGTTGAGCCTGCTGGAGGCGGTTCGCGGCCGCCGCATCGAGCGGTTTCTGCTGGCCAGCTCGTCGAGCGTGTATGGCCTGGACGCCGAGGTCCCGTTTCGTGAAGACGCCGAGCTGGGGCTGCCGACCAGCCCATATGCCGTCAGTAAGCGCGCGGCCGAATTGTGGAGCCTCGCGTATCATCGTCTGCACGACGTGCCGGCGGTCGCTCTGCGGCTGTTCAGCGTGTATGGCCGGCGGCTGCGGCCGGACCTGGCGATCCGCGTGTTTGCCGAGTCGATGCTGGCCGGGCGGCCGATCCCGCTGTATGGCGACGGCAGCGTACGGCGCGACTTCACGCACGTCAGCGACATCTGCGACGGACTGCTGGCGGCTCTGTCGGCCGAAGGCGTCGTCGGCCAGACGATCAACCTCGGCCACGACCAGCCCGTCTCGATCCGCGAACTGATTGCGCTGCTGGAGCAGTCGCTGGGCCGGCAGGCCACGATCGACCCGCGCCCGGCCGCGCCGGCCGACATGCCGATCACCTGCGCCGATCTGGCCAAAGCCCGCCGCCTGCTCGACTACGAACCGAAAGTCTCCTTGGCCGACGGCGTCCGCGAGTTCGTCGCCTGGCTGACGGCCGAGCGCGCGAAGTGACGCCGTCGCGCGCCCATCAACCATTCCGGCCAAAACTTTCTGCCGTATCAGGACCTGAAGCCCGAGGCCTATTGCCTGGCGCCTCTACCCTCCCATCAACTCCTTCACTTTTGGCTCGATCGCCGCGGCCCACAGCTCGTAGCCGGCACGGCTCAGGTGCAGGTAGTCGGGCATGATGTTCTTGGGCAGCGTGCCGTCGGCACAGGTGAACTGGTCGCCGATATCGAGGAAGTAAACCATTTTGTTGTCGGCCAGCTTCTCGGCCATCTTGCTGGCTGCGGCGTTCTTTTCGCGCAAGGCGTCCGGCTTCGGGCTGCGGGGGAAAATGGCCAGGACGAGCACCTTGGTCTCGGGCAGCTTTTCGCGCAGCTTCTTGACGATCGCCTCGATGCCTTCGCCGATCTCTTCGGCGGTGTTGGCCCCGGCGTTGTTGGTGCCGATCATCAGCACGGCCAGTTTGGGCTTGATGCCGTCGACGTTGCCGTTTTCCAGCCGCCACAACACGTGTTGCGTGCGATCGCCGCCGATGCCGAGATTCACGGCGTTCCGCTTGCCATAAAAGTGGCTCCACGCATCCGCGCCGGCTCCTTCCCAGCCCTGCGTGATCGAGTCGCCGATCAACAGCAGATCGACGTTGCCCTGCTTGATCCGCTCGTTGAACTTGTCGTTGCGGTCCGTCCACCACTTATCGGGACGCGGCACCGGCTTGACGGTGTCGGGCAGCGTGTCGGCTGCCCGGACGGTGGTGATCAATCCGACGAACAATAACGCACAAGTGGCCAACGTCTTCGAAAGTTGCGACTTCATGGGTGGGACACTCCTGGGCGAGAATCGAACTTGGGGGGATGCCGACGGCAACGCGACCGAGTGCGCCGGTTGCCGCGGTGGTGCTAAGAATAGACACCCCGGCGGGAGCTGAAAAGCCTCGCCGCGGAAAAAGCGATCGCGGCGTCCCGTGGCGTCCGCCGCGGGTCGGCCATGCCCCGCGCGGGTGCGCCCCCTTACGGCGTAACGGTGCCGAACCCGCTGAACCGCGTGAACGACGTGGTGAACGGGATCACGCCGTACAGCCCCTTGGTGAAGATCAGCTCGATGAAGTTGTCGGTCCGCAGCAGGGCGTTCTTGGGCACGATCACCAGGTCGTCGTCGCCGACCCACAGCTCGCCGCCAGGGCAGGGGCGCCGGCCCAACAGCGCGGCCCGCAGGTCGAGCACCGTGGCGATCAGCCGCCAGTCGTCGGCCCGGCGGAAAATCACGATCTGGTGGATGTTGGCCCCGTTATTCCAGCTTCCGGCCATGGCCAGGGCCTGCATCACCGTGGTGGGCTGCTCCAGCGTGTAGCGGCCCGGCAGCTTCACTTCGCCCAGCACGTACACGTACCGCGCCGCACGCATGGTGAGCACGGGCACGACCTCGATGCCTTCGATCTTCTCGGCGAACCGCTCGGCCAGCTCCTGGCGGAACTCGTCGAGCGTCAGGCCCTGCGCCGGCACTGAGCCGACGGCCGGCAACTGCACCGTGCCCTCGGGCGTCACCTTGCCCGAGCGCACCTGGCCGCCGAAACCGCTGCGGCCGCCGACCGTGTAGCGCAGGTCTTCGAGCTTCGTGTCGACCTTGGTGGGCGTGACCGTGATGGCCGGCACCTTGTAGTACTGCTGGTACTGCCGCTCCAACTCCTCGCGCAGTTGCGGCACCGTCAGGTGCGCGGCCCGCACCTGGCCGAGCAAGGGCAGCGTGATCGTGCCGTCGGGCAGCACGACCAAGGCACGGCGCAGGTCCTTGTCGGTGGCCGACTCGACGGTCACCTCGTCGCCGACGTTGATCTCGTACGATTCGGGAATCTCGTTGCGTGTGACGCGGAAGACGAAATCCATCACGTCGTCGACGCGCAGCCGGTATTCGGGCACGTGCGGCAGGCGCGCGGCCCACGTATTCGCCTTGCGCCCATTCCTGAAAACCGAGCACGGGGCCCAGCCCCTTCCAGCCGGGCCGATTGCAGTTGCCGGGGTTCGTGACGCAATCGATGGCCGGAATCGGATAAGGATCGGCCGGCGTGAGGTATTGGCAGAACTGCACGCGGTTCTCGCCGGTCGGATTCGGCACTTGCCACGGCGCGCGATAACTCGGCTGCACGGAGCCCGGCCGCTTGGGCAGCTCGGCCCGCGGCCGCGACGGTTCGTCGGCTGCCGGTCGGGCCGAAAGGCTTGCCAGCCCCAACAGCAAACCCGTGACTGCGAGGGCCGCCAGCGCGGCATTGCGGCCCCGCTTCAGGATGGACGCGGGCCTGGCGGCGGCAGTGTTCGGCTGGGGCGAGCTGGCGGTTGTCGATCGCATGGCAGTCAAAACCTCTTCGCTTGTGGTTAACGTCGCGGGTTCCAGGGCAGCCAGTCGCTGATGCCTTTTCGGGCCGTTTCGGCGGCCGGCTGGGGCGCGGCGGCCGCGGTCGGGGCAACCTGGCCCTGCGTGCCGCGCGGGTTCTGTACCGGCGGCAACGGCGCGTCCGAAACCGGCGCCATGCTGGCAAACGTGTCGGGATCGACCCAGCGCACCGGCGACTGCTCGCCGGTCCTGCCGGCCTTGGCCAACTCGTCCGCTTTGGCCAGGGCCCGTTCGGCTAATTCTTTTTCGCCCAGCCGCAGGTGGACCGAGGCCAGGTTTCGATACGTCACGGCCTGCGGCCAGAGCCGGGCGCTGTGGGCCAGCAGTTCGCGAGAGCGGGCCAAGTTGCCGTTTTCGGCCAGCAGCACGCCCAGCTCGTTCGCGGCCAGGAAATTGCGGGGCTCGGTCAGCACGGCCGCCTGATAGAGCGTCATCGCCTGGCCGATCCGCTCCAGGCTAGCCGTCCGCTTGTCGCCCAGCGCCAGCGCTACCTTGGCCAGCCCGAACAGGGCCATCGAGCTGGGCGTCTCCTGGCTGGCGGCGGCGGCCAATTGTTCCTGGGCATAGTTGTAGTAGCGCTGCGCGGCTTGCAGCGGGGTCACGCGGCCCACGATCGCGTGCTTCAGCACGGGCGTCTTGTGGCCAGCCACGACGCGGGCCAGGTCCAGCTCGGGTTTGCCGGCGATCTGCCGCGTGAAATCGGATGACTCCTTGATGGCCACCAGGCCAGCCGTCAGCGCCCGGGTGTACAGGTCGGTATTCTGCTGGGCGTCGTTGGCCTGGGCGATCAGTTGCAAGGCGTCGATGAACTGGCGGCGGGCCGTGTACAGGGCGCCCCGCTCGGCCATCTCGAAGGCGTGCCGCACGCGGACGTCAGCCCGCTGGACGACGGCGACCATCTCCGGCGTCCGCGGACCCGCGTGCCGCCAAGGCAGCTCGCTGCGAACGATCCGCGAGGCACTGGGGGGCGGCGAGTCGCGCTCGTGGGCCGGAGCCTCGTCGCGCACGATTTCGCTGGGCGTGGGCTCCATCGGCCGCGGCGACGGCCCGGCGACCGCCTCCTCGTCGTCGGCCTCCCGCTTGGGGAGTACCGCCGGAGTCTCTTCGGGCGTATTGGCCGGCAGCGGCACGATCGTCGTGCGCGGGGCTTCGTCGTGCGCCTCACCGGCGGCTTCAGCCGCAGGGGTCGGCTCGTCGAGCGGCTCGTCCGCCTGGCCCTCCTGGTCGTTGGTTTGTTCCCGATCGGCCGGCGGGGCGTCGAGATCGTCCGGATCCGGAGCCGGCGGGGCATCCGCGGGCTCGGCAGCCGAGAACGTGGGAATCGGCTGCATCGCGACCGGTCCGATCGGCGCCTCGCCGACCGATTCGGCTGGCTCCGCGTTGCCCGCTACTGGGTCAACCGCGGTGGCTTCGGACACGCTGTCGGCGCCGCGTCGCCAAGGACCGGGCGAAACGCGCTGCAATTCGGCCAGCACGACCGGCTCGGCCTGCCGCGAGCGGGCCGCGGCGGGGCCTTCGCTTCGGCCGCAGCCGGCGCTCGCCAGGGCGCCGAGCGACAACACCAACATCGTGCAAGCCGCAGAGCTACGACAGTCCATGGGTACTTTCCGTGTCGGTTCGAACGTGTCATCCGAGTTACGCGCCCCGTTCCGTTATTAGGGCTCGTGCGTCATTTCAGCGATCGTCCGTGCGCGCGAAGCCTCCTAAGAAAATCCGCTGTCTGCTGCCCGCGTCGTTATTGTCGAAACGGACCAGCCGTCAAATCAGGCGCGCATGCGCGCGCGCCCTCGCTACGCGCGGCCACCTTCGGTGCGGCCGGTGCGCCGCGAATCCGCGGCATTCGCGGAGCGAGCCGTGCACGCGTTGTCACGCGCGCGCATGCGGCACGCGCCGTACAACCCGCACAGCAGGCAGCACGATACCTGTGGCCGGGCTCTGTGAGGCGGGCGTCTTGCGGGAGAAACCGCCGTGAGCGGATCGGCGGATATGCCGGGGTCGCAGACCCCGGCTACAGCAGAGCCCGGCAACGGAGGACGGCCGCGATGTCCCCTACTGGGCCCGCTCGCGCTGCAGCAGCGTCTCCAGGTGCAGGGCCACCGAGCCGGCCAGGGCCGAAGTGTTGTATCCGCCCTCCAGCACGCTCACCACACGGCCCCCGGCGTAAGCCGCGGCCGCGTCCAGGATCACCGACGTCAGCGGCCCGAAATCCTCGGTCTCCAGCCCCAGCGAACCGACCGGGTCGTCACGATGGGCGTCGAAGCCGGCGCTGACGAGGATCAGCTCGGGCCGCGTTTTCGACGCCACCCATTCCAACGCCCGGGTAAAGTGTTCCAGATAATCCGATCGGGCGATGCCGAACGGCACGGGCAGGTTGACTTTCGTGCCCACCGCGTCGCCGCCGCCGGTCTCGTCGGCCGCGCCGGTGCCCGGATAAAAGGGCCAGCGGTGAATCGACAGGAAGCCGACCCGCGGGTCGTCCCAAAAGATGGCCTGCGTGCCGTTGCCGTGATGAACGTCAAAGTCGACCACCAGCACCCGGTCGATGCCCAGGCGGCGGGTGGCCGTGCGGGCCCCCACGGCCACGTTGTTGAACAGGCAAAAGCCCATCGCCGCGTCGCGCAAGGCATGGTGGCCCGGAGGCCGCACCAGGCAGAGCGCCTGGCGCTGCGGTCCGCTGGCGATGCGCTCGACCGCGTCGGCGACGGCTCCGGCCGCCAGGCACGCCACGTCGTACGACTGCCGGCTGGCGATCGTATCTTCCTCGACCCGGCCGCCTCCCTCCGCCGAAAACTGCTCGATAGCCGCGACGTACTCCGGCGCGTGCACCAGCGCCAAGCCTTCGGGCGACATCGGTTGCCACGCGGGCCGCTCCACCTGGCAATCGAGCCCGACACGCTCCAAGTGCCGCATCGTGTAGATCAACCGCTCGGGCCGTTCGGGGTGGCGACCGCCCGTGTCGTGCTCGAGGAACCGCGGGTCGTAGTAGAACAACGTCATGAGATGGTGGTTCGCTCGTGCCGGTGGCGCCGATTAGGACGGCCTATGACGGTACGCGAGCGCTTGTCGAGTCTTGGGTTCAGCCGGCCTGCCTGATAGGCGATGGCAGGCGGCGTTCTCGTCGACTGCACACCGCGGGCCGAGCAAACATTGCAAACTTGACAGATTCTAGCAGGCGGTGTTAGTCTGGAAATTGCCTATTGTATCAAAACTCCAAGTGACGATTGATCTTGCGTGCATCGCGGGCACCTGCGCCGGGGGGTGAAATGGCCCGGCAGGGTGGAGCAGAGGGGAGCGGGTTGAGCACCTCGAGGCGTACGCATTTGACTTGCGGAGCGGCCATTCTTGCCGCGGCAACCGCGGCCCTGACGTTGGGGTCGGTGGCTGGTGCCGCGCGCGCGGCGGATAGCGTCCCCGCGGCGGCGCTGCCAAAGCAATCGTCGCACATCAAGGACGTGCTGCGCGGCGAAGCAAAGCCCGACGGGTTGTTCGATCAATACTTCCAGAAGTACTTCTTCGTCCAGTTCTCCAAGCCGACGAAGCCCAATTCGATCGACGATCTGCCCCGTCTGCGCCGCGAGCTGCGGAACTACTTCATTTCCTGTCACAGCTCGGAGGCATACAAGAAGCTGACCGACATGACGATGTCGGCCATGCAGCTGCTTCTTCGCGGCAAGCACGGCACCTACGACTACGCGATCAAGTACAACGCCCTGCTGACCATCGGCGAGCTGAACGAGGATCCGGAGAAAAGTGGCAAGGGCAAGCCTTCGGCCGCTGCCTTCACGTTCCTACTGAAAGTGCTGCTTTGGAAGTCGGCTCCCGATTATTGGCGAGTCGCTGCCTTGTACGGCATCGAGCGCCAAGCCGCTGCGGGAACGATCCCCAAGGGAAGCGCCGGCGCCTTGAGCGCCGAGCTGCTGAAAATGGTCGAGCAGAAGCAGCCGCCGGCCGGCCGCGACGCGGCGGCCAACCAGTACCTGCGCCGCAGCGCCGCGCAAGTCCTCGCCGTGATCGGCGATCCCGGGCCGAACGAACGCATCGTCAAGGCCATCGAGGCCGTGGTCGCCGATCCGGACGCCAAGCTCACGATGCGCTGCGAGATGGCCCAGTTGCTCGGCGAATTCAAGTATCCCAAGTCGGCCGAAAGCGACGTGCAGCGGATTGCCTGGATGGCCACGCACCTGGCCGTCGACCTTTGCAAGCAGCAGTTGGAGTCGGCCGACTCACCCGGCCGCGCCCCCTCGCGGCGCATGATCCAGTATGCCATCGACACCGCCATGCGCACGCTGGGCGAAGGCCGCAACGGCCTGATCGCCTCGGTTTCAGGCACGCCGACGCAAAAGTCGATCAGCGCCGTCTATCAGAAGTTGAAAGCGATCAGCAGCGGCCTCGAAGACCCCGACGAGCCCGTGGATGCGGAGCTCGGCAGCAAGCTGGCCGAGGTGGAAACGCTGCTGAACTCGCAGCAGCGCGAGCGCGGGCAAACTGCGCACGCGCGGCTGAAGCGCCGTCGCCGCGATCGGCGCCGGCCTTCTTCGGGCGCTCCAACGGACCGCCACGGCGTACGTGCCGAACAGCGCCGCCGAAAACAGCGCGTCGCTGCGCAGCGTGTTGCCGAAAAACGGCACCGCCACCGTGTAGCAACGGATGAAGCCGTCCCAGGTGTGCGGATACCAGGCGCACCACACCGCGAAGTTCGTCACCGCGAAGAACAGCACCGACGAAGCGACCGACGACACTCCGACCCGCGCCGGCGACAGGTTCCGGCGCAGCCAGGCGCGCCACGCGATGGGCGCCGCGCCGGCCGCGTAGACGGCCAGCATCACCAGCGGCGTGTACCCGCCCAGAAACTGGTCGCTGATCGACAGCGCCAACAGCGGCACCGCCAGCGCCGCCAGCGAGCTGCGAAAATAGAAGCCGGCAAACAGCGCGCAGGCCGCCACCGCGCCGAAAGTTGGGCGTCGTGGTGACCAGCCGCACCAACACGGCCAGGCTCACCAGCACGACGAAAACGGCGGCTTGGATCGGGCGATCGTGTTTCACGGTCGGAGGGTCCTGATAAACGTGAGGTTTGGATCGAGTAGGCTCGGCCGATCCCGCCAAGTCGCAAGCGACGCGCGGCCAACCGCGGCGAGCGTTTCGCTCGCTTTGGCCGCGGCTGTCATCGATTGTAGTCGTACTTCTGGAACTTCCACAAGACGGTGTCGCCCGGCTTGAGCGTGCAAACTCCGGCGCTCACTTCGCCCACCTTGTCATTGACCGAGTAGATCCAGTTCTTGCCGCTGCCTTCGTTCTTCTGATCGCCGATCTTCGTGACCAGCGCCGTGTCGCCCGAGCCGCGAACGGCAAAGGCCACGCCGTGCTTGTGGGCCTGCGCGGCCGCCAGTGCGTCGAGCACAGTCATGCCGTCGCGCCAGTCGAGCGCCGTGAAGTGGACTTCAACCCCGTCGCCGTAGTCGATTACGAGTTGGACGGCCGGCTTCTTCGCGTCGGCCGCCAGCAGGCCCGCCGACAAGGCCAGAATCGCCATGGCCACGGCCGCGAACTGCCGCCGCGCCATTCGCCCGGGTCGCTGGGGTGCATTCGTGCTCATCGAGGGCTCTCCGGTTGCCGTGCCAGCGTGGCCCATGCGGCCGCCGGCCACGCGCAGCGTCAGGATAGGGGGCGCTGCAGGCCCCGTCAAATGGCGCACCGCCCATCGGTGGTCGGCAGCCGGACGCGGGCCTTGTGAGGCGGTCGCCCGGGCGGTATCAATAAGCTTTGCACTTGTCCAGACAATTGCCTCCTCCGGCGGACGCTTGCCGCGGCATTCCGGGTCGATCGACCGCCTCTTGCTCCGCACGTTTAGCGCGTGAAAGGTAACAACCTATGGCCGATCCAGCCGCCATTCATTTGACCTTTGAAGACAAAGACGTCGCCGTGCTCACGCTCGACGACCCGCGCGGCAGCGCGAACGTCCTGTCGCGCTCGCTGTTGGAAGAGCTCGAAAAACACCTCGACGCGCTGGAGAATCGCAGCGACCTGGCCGGACTGGTCATCCGCTCGGGCAAGCCGGGCGTGTTCATCGTCGGCGCCGACATCCGCGAATTCCTGGCCAACATCGACGCGCCGAAAGACGCCATCGTCGAGATGTGCGCTCACGGGCGGAAATTGTTCGCGCGGTTGTCCAAGATGCCGTTCGTCACCGTCACCGCGTACCATGGCCAGTGCGTCGGCGGCGGCGCCGAGATGGCGCTGTGGTGCGACCGCCGCGTCGTGGCCGGCGACTCGAAAGCCATGTTCGGCTTTCCCGAGGTCAAGCTCGGCCTGTTCCCCGGCTGGGGCGGCACGGTCCGCTGCCCCGCGTCGCTGGGCCTGGGCAACGCCGTCGAATTGATCACCAGCGGCGAATCGATCGACGCGCATACCGCGGCCCTGATGGGCCTGGTCACCGACGTCGTGTCCAGCGACAAATTGTTGCACGCGGCCATCGCCGTGATCCGTGCCGAACAGAACGTCGGGCGATTGGACACGCCGACCGCGAAACGCTGGTCGAAGCCGCTCGATATCAGCGACACCGAACTGGGCTTTCTGGGCGCCACGGCTTCGGCATATATCCAGCAGCAGACCAAGGGGCAAGTACCCGGCCCCGCTGGCGGCCCTGGAAGTGATGCTCGGCGCGGCCGGCGCTCGACGCCGACGCGGCCGGCCAGATCGAGGCCGAGGGCTTTGGCCGACTTGTTCGGCTCGCCGGTCAATCGGGCGCTGATCAACGTCTTTTTCCTCACCGACCGCAACAAGAAAGACACCGGGCGTCGAATCGCCAGGACGTCAAGCCGCAAGCCGATCAAGTCGGTCGGCGTGTTCGGCGCCGGCATCATGGGCCAGGGCATTGCGTGCGGCCGACGCTCAAGCGCGACATGCCCGTCACGCTCACCGACGCCATCGCGCCGGCGCTGGCCGGCGGCGTGCAGAAGGTGCTGGAAGAGGTGTCGTACAACCGCAAGACCACGAAGGCCCCGACGCCGCAGCAAGATGGTGCAAATTCGCCGCCCTGCTGAACGCCGACCACGCTCGACAGCGAGTTCGCCGCTGCGATCTGGTGATCGAAGCGATCGTCGAAAACCCGGAGGCCAAGACAGCAGCTTTACGCCCGGCATCGAGCCGCAGTTGGCCGACGATGCGATCCTGGCCTCGAACACGTCGGCCATTCCGATCACCCGCTGGCCGAGAGGCTCAAGCAGCCCGAGCGGTTCTGCGGCATTCACTTCTTCAATCCGGTTCGGCAAGATGCCGCTGGTCGAAGTGATCCGCGGCGCCAAGACGAGCGACGAAACAGATCGCCACGGCCGTGGCCTATGCCAAGAGCATCGGCAAGTCGCCGATCGTCGTCAACGACGGGCCCGGCTTCCTGGTCAATCGGCTGCTGCTGCCCTACATGAACGAGGCACTGGACTGATTTCCGATGGGGTCGAGATCAAGGCCATCGAGCGGGCCGCCAAGGCGTTCGGCATGCCGATGGGCCCGATCACGCTGTACGACGTCGTCGGGCTGGACACGGCCTTCTACGCCGGCCGGGTGATGCACGAGGCGTTCCCCGACCGGATCGTCGGCTTCGCCGATCTTGGCGCCCTGGTCAAAGCCGGCCGCCTGGGCCAGAAGACCGGCGTCGGCTTTTTCGCCTATCAAGGACAAGAAGCGGACGCGGCACGCCCGATCCGACGCTGGCCGACGCGCTCATCGCCACTGCACGTGCGCAAGCAGGACAAGTTCACCAGCGAGCAGATCATGGCACCGGCTGTTCCTGCCGATGGTGCTCGAAGCCACGCGGATTTTGGAAGCCAAAGATGGTGCGCGACTCCGCGCGACGTCGACCTGGGGCTGATCTTCGGCATCGGCTTTCCGCCGTTCAAGGGGGGCCTGCTGTTCTGGGCCGACACGCTCGGCGCCGCCAAGATCGTCGAGATGCTCAAGCCGCACGAATCGCTCGGCCCCCGGGCCGAGGCCACCCCCGATGCTCAAGGACATGGCCAAATCCGGCAAGAAGTTCTACGACCAATAGCCCTTGGCGCGACCCGCGTAGAATTGCCATGAACGAGTTGATATCTCTGCCTTCGTAGAAACAACCGGCTCGCCCCGGCGGCCATCCTCATGAACCTCCGGCCTCGGGCCTCTAGCCTCTAGCGCTCCTGCCGAAAGGACGCCCCCAATGAAACGCGCCGTGATTGTCGATTGCGTGCGAACGCCCGTTGGCCGGGCCAACAAAGACAAGGGCGTCTTTCGCGACGTCCGCTCCGACGACCTGGCCGTGCCGGTCGTCGAGGCCCTCGTCGAGCGCACCGGCATCGACCCGGCCGAAATCGAAGACGTCGTGCTCGGCAATACGCAGCAACAAGGCGAGCAGGGCATGAACGCCGCCCGCGTCGTGGGGCTGATGGCGGGCCTGTCGACGCACACCGGCGGCACGACCGTCAACCGCCTGTGCGGCTCCAGCCTGCAGGCGATCAACCAGGCTTCGCACGCCATCATGGCCGGCTTCGAAGACGTGCAGATCGTCGGCGGCCTGGAGCACATGCAGCACATTCCCATGGACGCCGGACATCAACCTCAACCCCAAGCTGTTCCACCGCACGTCCAAAGGCGCGCTGACGATGGGCGTCACCGCCGAATTCCTCGCCCAGACCCAAGGCATCTCGCGCGAGGAGCAAGACGCGCTTCGCCCTGCGCAGCCACCAACTGGCCGCCGCGGCGCAGGCCAAGGGCGAATTCAAACGCGAAATCCTTCCCGTCTGGGGGCGCGACGAATCGGGCGAGCGGATCCTGGTCGATCGCGATCAGTGCGTGCGCCCCGACGCCAGCATGGAAAGCCTGGCCGCGCTCAAGCCCGCCTTCATGCCCGGCATGGGCACGGTCACGGCCGGCAACAGCTCGCCGCTCAACGACGGCGCCGCGGCGCTGCTGGTCATGTCGGAAGAGAAGGCCAAGTCGCTGGGCATCAAGCCGCTGGTGCAGCGTCGTGGCCACGGCCGTGGTCGGCGTCGATCCGGCCGTGATGGGCACCGGCCCCGTGCCCGCCACGAAGAAGGCGCTGCAGCGCGCGGGCTTGAAGCTGTCGGACATCGACCTGGTCGAGCTGAACGAAGCCTTCGCCTCGCAAGCCATCGCCTGCATGCGCATGCTCGAGCTCGACGAAGCCAAAGTGAACGTCCGCGGCGGCGCCATCGCGATCGGCCATCCACTCGGCGCCAGCGGCGCCCGCATCACCACGACCTTGATGCACAACATGATCGACCGCGGCGCGAAGCTGGGCCTGGCCACGATGTGCATCGGCGTGGGCCAGGGCATCGCCACCATTTTCGAGCGCGTGTAAGCGGGCTCACCCCTCGCCCCTTGCGGGAGAGGGACAGTTCGCGCAAGCGAGCAGGGTGAGGGGTAGGCAGCGCAGCTTGCGCTCAACTCGCATCGCACTCCGCCCCCTCACCCTGCTCACCAGCACGAGCCGGCGAGCGGTCCCTCTCCCGCAAGGGGCGAGGGTTGAAATCTCTCTTTGGCGCTACCCATCGCGTTGGGCAGGTGTTATCCTGGCTTGCGGCGGGTCCCCCACTTCTGCCGCCTGGCTCCCGCGTTCTTCTCAGCCTCACCAGTGAGTCGGCCCATGGCTTTCGACAAGAACAATGACACCATCGTGGCAATGTTTCGCCGCCGCGTGGCCGCCGATGGCGATCGGCCGGCCCTGCACGTCAAACGCGGCGACAAGTTCGTTGCCTTCACCTGGAACCAAATTGCCGCCGATGCCCGCCGCGCCGCCGCGGCCCTGGTCAAGCTCGGCGCCAAGCCGGCCGACCGCGTGGTGCTCGTTTCGGAAAATCGCTACGAGTGGATCGTCATCGATGTCGCCATCCAGATCGCCCGCACGACCGACGTCGCTGTACACAGCACGCTGACCGGACCGCAGGTCGCCTATCAAATCAACGACAGCGGCGCGAAAATCGTGATCGTCTCGGGAACCGAGCAGGCGGAGAAGCTGGCCGCCGTGGCCGACACCCTGCCGGCCGACGCGCAATACCTGTCGATCGATCCCACCGACGTGAAAATTGGCAGCCATGCCATCCGCCTGCTGGCGGACGTCGAAAAAGAAGTGACCGAGGCCGACGGCAAAGCGCTCGAACAGAAGGCCGTCGAGCAAACCAAGCCCGACGACCTGGCCACGATCCTCTACACCTCGGGCACGACCGGCGAGCCCAAGGGCGTGATGCTCACCAACCGCAACCTGACGTCGAACTGTCACGCGGTGATGGAAGCCTTTTCGGTCGAGCCCGACGATTTGCGGCTATCGTGGCTCCCCTTGTCGCACAGTTTCGCCCGCACGAGCGACTATTACCTGTGGATCGCCAGCGGCGGGCAGTTGGCCCTGGCGCAAAGCCGCGACACGATCATCGCCGATTGCCAGGCCCTGCACCCCACGCACCTCAACGGCGTACCCTACTTCTTCGACAAGGTGTATCGCTCGCTGCAAGAGAAGGGTGTGGCCGACCAGCCGGGCGTGTTGCAAGGACTTCTCGGCGGCCGGATGAAGCTTTGTTGCGGCGGCGGCGCCGCTTTGCCCGACCCGGTGGCTGATTATTTCAACAAGCACGGCATCATCCTCGTGCAAGGCTACGGCCTGACCGAATCGTCTCCGGTGATCAGCACCGGCACGCTCACCGAGCACCGGTTGGGCACGGTCGGCAAGCCGATTTCGGGGGTCGAGGTGAAGATCGCCGCCGATGGCGAAATCCTCACCCGCGGGCCCCACGTGATGGCTGGCTACTGGAAGCTGCCCAAGGACACGGCCGAGACGATCCAAGACGGCTGGCTGCACACGGGCGACCTGGGCGAGATCGAAGATGGCTACATTCGCATCACGGGGCGGAAAAAAGACCTGATCGTCACGGCCGGCGGCAAGAACATCGCCCCCAGCTACCTGGAGGGCCTGTTGACGGAGAATCCGCTGATTGCCCAGGCCGTGGTGATCGGCGACGCGAAGAATTACCTGACGGCCCTGATCGTGCCGAACCCCGAGCCCCTGCGGGCCGAGATCATCAAGCGACAAATCCCCGTTTTTTCGCCGGCCGAGGCCCTGGCCCACCCCAAGGTGCGCGAGCTGTACGCCGAGGCAATCAAGAAGCAGTTGGCCGACGTGTCGCACGCCGAGCAGGTGCAGAAGTTCACCCTGGTGCCCCGCGGCTTCACCATGGAAACCGACGAGATGACCCCCACGCTGAAGGTGCGGCGCAACGTCGTCATCAAGAATTTCGCCGCCGAAATCGACAAGATGTACGCCAGCGACCCGGCGAACAAGGAAACCCAGTCGGCCGACGTCTGAAAAACGCTGTCAGGAGCGGCTTTTTTGGGCGGAATCGACGTACTAAGGGAAGACGCAAAATCGGGCCGGACAACCTTGCCTACCATCCGGTCGGTAGAATATATTGAGTCCTTCGAACCACGTATTTTCAACCCACACGAGTGAGCCATGAACCCGCAAGTGAAAACGGACTCGACCGACACGGTGACGGGCGCTGACGCCCAGGACACCAAGGCCTCGTTTGCCGAAACCGCCTTGAAGCTCGGCGGCAAGAGCGACGACGAAGCCCGGCGGATGGGCGCGGTCGACAAAGCCGACGACCAGGTCGAAGAGTTGTTCGCCAAGCGGTTTCAAACCGTCAACAGCCCCGTGCACCGCGCCGTGTGGGACCGCGAGCTGCCGATCGAGCTGTTCCAAAGCCGCCTGCCGCAGACCCCGCCCGAAGTCGACCGCGTGATGCGCGACTCGATCGAGGTCATGACCAGGCACGTCAAGGCCGGCACCAATCTCGACGAAAACAAGAAAGTCCCCCAGCCCGTGCTCGACGAGCTGGGCGAAGTCGGCTACTGGGGCCTGCTGGTCGACAAGAAGTACGGCGGCGCCGGCTCGCCCTTCGTCAGCTTCGCCGCCTTCCTCACCAAAATGGCGATGGTCGATGCCACCGTGGCCGGCCTGGCCAGCGTTCACGGCTGCATCGGCGCCGTCGACCCCGTGCGCACCTTCGGCAGTCCCGAGCAAAAGCAAGAGTTCCTGCCTGACCTGGCCAGCGGCAAGCGTCTGTCGGCCTTCGCCCTAACCGAGCCGTGCGCCGGCAGCGACCTGACGGCGCTGCGGACGCGCGCCGAGCGCGACGGCGACTCGTTCGTGGTCACCGGCGAGAAACTGTTCATCACCAACGTCGTGCCCGGCCGCACGGTGGGCCTGGTCTGCCTGATCGACAAGCGACCGGCCGTGCTGGTGGTCGACCTGCCCAAGCAAGAAAACGACCAGTTCCAGCTGCGAAAGTACGGCTTGTACGCGCTGAAGCACACGTACAACCAGGGCATCATCTTCCGCGGCCTGCGCGTGCCGGCGTCCAACTTGCTCAAGCCGACGCGTGGCGACGGCTTGACGATCGCCTATCACGGGCTGAACCTGGGCCGCATCTCGCTGTGCGCCAACGCGGCCGGCACGATGCGGCTGATGATGGCCAGCATGATTCCCTGGGCGAAGTACCGCAGAACCTACGGCGAGGCGATCGCCAAGCGCGAGCTCGTGCAGCGGCGGCTCGGCCGGATGGCCGGCCTGGTCGTGGCCTGCGACGCCATGGTCCAATGGGGTGGCGGCCTGATCGACGAAGGCTACCGCGGCGAAATGGAATGCGTCATCGCCAAGATCTTTGGCAGCGAATCGCAGAAGGAAGCCGCCATCGAGCTGTTGATGAAGACACACGGCGGCCGCTCGTTCCTGCACGGCCACCTGTTCGGCGATAACGTGCACGAATACCTGGCCCCCTGCATCTACGAGGGCGAGGGCGAAATGCTGGCCATGGCCTTCTTCAAGTCGCTGGTCAAGCAGCACGGCGTGCAGTTCTTCGAGCCGGTCGGCAAGGCCCTGCAAGCCGCCGGCCTGAAGAAGCCGAACATGGCCAACCCGGCCCACCTGTGGGCCCTGCGCGGCGTCATCGGCCCATATGCCAAGTGGCTGGCCGGGCAATACATGCGGCCCAAACCGCGCCCACACCTGCCCCAGATGCCCGAGTCGTTGCGGCGGCACGCCGATTTCGCCGCCACGTTCCTGCAGTGCTCGCCGCGGGAGATTTCCGGCACGATGTCGAAGCACCAACTCGGCCTGGCGGATCGCCAGTGCCGCATGTCGGAGCTCTCGCAGCGCATCCAGGACGCCGTGACGATCCTTTGCACGTCGCTCTACGCCGCCCGCCAGGAAGACGAAGTCGTCCGAGCGGCCGCCGACATCTTCTGCCAGGATCTGACCCGCAAGATCACCGGCAGCCGCGCGAGCGACAAGTATTACAAGAAAGTCACGAAGCTCGGCGAAGCGATCGCCGACGGGGGATTCAAGTCGATTGCCGGTTTGCACGTCGGCGAAATCCTGATGCCGTACGACAATCAGTGAATCCCGCCGGGTTAGCTCGTTTCAATCGCGAATCGAACAGGGGTGGACGGTCGAGGCCGTCGCCCCTTTTTCATTGCGCAAGGCGAGCCCGGGCGTCAGCCCGGGGATGGATTGGAGCGCGTTCGCGAATGCCCCGGGCTGACGCCCGGGCTCGCCGTCGCCAGTGTTCAGCAACGACTACCAGCCGCAAGCGGCCGTTGACTCCCTAACCCCTTGTGCGATACATTGATTGGCTCGACTTCCTGATCGGTCCAGGGGGGCGAATCTTCACTTTTTCCTGACCGTGGTTTTCCACCCTAACGCCGGCCGCTCGCGGGGCTTTCGTCAAGCCGCGCGGGCACTTTGTCGCCGGTGTGCCTCGAACGCCAGGAGTTTTTCGTGCCTCCAGTTTTAGTTCAACAACTGATCGAAGCCGGGGTTCATTTCGGCCATCGGGCGAGCCGCTGGAACCCCAAGATGCGGCCCTACATCTATGCCCGGCAGAACTTGATCCACATCATCGACGTTCGCGAAACGATTCGCGGCCTGCTGCGGGCCAAGAAGTATCTCAAGCAGGTCTCCACGGGCGGCAGCCTCGTGCTGTTCGTCGGCACCAAGCGGCAGGCCGGCGAAACGGTCGAGCGCGAATCCGAGCGCTGCGGCATGCCCTACGTCAGCGATCGCTGGCTGGGCGGCACGCTCACCAACTTCCGCACGATTCGCAACCGCCTCACCCGGTTGGAAGAGTTGGAAAAGATTCGATCGGGCGAGCAACTGGCCACCTATTCCAAGAAGATGCAGTCGGCCCTCACCCGCGAATATCGCAAAATGTATCGCAACCTGCACGGCATGCGCACCATGAACCGCCTGCCCGAGTGCCTGGTGGTGATCGACCCCAAGAAGGAGCGCAACGCGATACGCGAGGCGCAGAAGCTGGGCATCACGACCGTGGCCCTGATCGACACCGACAGTGATCCGGACGTGGTCGACCTGCCGATCCCCGGCAACGACGATAGCATCCGCTCGATCGAGCTGATCGTCCACCAACTGGCCGACGCCGTGCTCGAAGGCCGCGCGTCGACCAGCAGCGAGATGGAACGTCAGAAGGGCGAGCCCGTCGAAGCGCCGGCGGGTTGAGCCGCGGAGCGACGCCGCACGAAATACGAACCCGACGCACAAGCGAGGGGGTCAATAAGTGTGACCTTCGCTTGCGCGTTGGGTTCGTGGACGGGTGGCACTGCGTTGGGTGGCAATGGCATCTTGCCAGTGCTTCGAAGACCAAGCGAACTAAGCACTGGCAAGATGCCAGTGCCACCCGGCAAGACGCCAGTGGCGTCCGGCGGACACCGGGCTGCCCGGGGCGACAACTGCAAACCGAACTAAACAGCGGGCTTTCGGGTCGCATCCAAGAGACTCGCAAGCTTCGTGAAAGCATAACGACCGAAGATGAGGACGTGACCATGGTTGAAATCAAGGCGGCGGCCGTCAAATCGCTGCGCGACAAGACGGGCCTTCCGATGATGAAGTGCAAAGAGGCCCTGCAGGCCGTCGGCGGCGACGAGCAGGCCGCCATCGACTGGCTCCGCAAGGACAACATCAAGGTGCAAGAGAGCCGCCTCGGCCGGGAAACGGCCTTCGGCCGCATGGGCTTGTATCTCGACTGGAACAAGCCCGTGGGCGCCATGGTCGAGCTGCTCTGCGAGAGCGCGCCGGTGGCGAGCAACGATGAGTTCATCGCCCTGGCCAATGCCTTCGCCAAGCAACTGGCCACCGGCAAGGGGGCCAAGACGGGCGACGAGTTGCTCGACCAGGCCGGCGCGGGCGGCAAGACCCTGCGCGACGAGATCATGGACCTGGCGAACCGCATTCGCGAGGTGTTCAAGGTGGGCCGCGTGGCGCGGATCGACGCCCATTGCGGCGGTTACGTCCATCACGCCGGCAAAACGGTCGGGGTACTGCTGGAAGTCAGCGGCGGCACGCCCGAGGCGGCCAAGGACGTCTGCATGCATATCGCCGCCATGCGGCCGCAGGTGCTCTCGAAGGAAGACTTAGACAAGGCCGAAGTCGACAAGGAGCGCGAGATCCTTTCCGAGGCTGCTCGCAAGGAAGGCAAACCGGAAAACATCATCGCCAAGATGGTCGAAGGCCGGCTGCGCAACTTTTTCGCCGAGCGGGTGCTGCTCGAGCAGCCATTCGTCAAGGATGACAAGCAGACGGTCGGCAAGTTCGCCCAGGCCAACGGCATGAAGATCATCCGCTACATCCACTGGGAGCTGGGCAAGTAGAATAGGGAGATAAGGCCGAAGCGTTCGCCCGCGCCCAGCGGCGCCAGCCGTCGCCGGGCTGCGTGTGGTCGCGCCCCATCGTCCCGGCCAGAGCGATTTCACATGACCAAGAAAGATGGCTACCGCCGCGTGTTGTTGAAGCTTTCGGGCGAAAGTTTTGCGCACGCCGGCGAGCGCGGCATCGCGATGGACGAGGTCGTGGCGATCGCGCAGCAGGTTTGCAAGGCGGCCGCAAGCGGCGTGCAGATCGCGATCGTCATCGGCGGCGGCAACATTCTCCGCGGCGCCCAGTTCAAGGCCGGCAGTTCGGCCATCCAGGAAGCCACGGCCCACTACATGGGCATGCTGGCCACGGTGATCAACGGGCTGGCCTTGCAGGACGCGGTCGAATCGTTGGGCCACGAGACGCGGCTGCTCACGGCCATTCGCATGGACGGCGTGGCCGAGCCCTATATCCGCCGTCGCGCCAGCGCCACCTGGAAAAAGGCCGCATCGTGATCCTGGCCGCCGGCACTGGCAGCCCCTTCGTTACCACCGACACGGCCGCCGCCCAGCGGGCCCTCGAGATCGAAGCCCACATCCTGCTCAAGGCGACCCGGGTCGACGGCGTCTACAGCGACGATCCGGAAAAGAACCCCCATGCCCTGCTCTACAGCGAGCTGAGCTACAATGCGGTCCGCGAGCAGAACCTGCGGGTGATGGATCCCACGGCGATCGCCCAGTGCATGGAGCACGACATGCCGATCCTGGTGTTCAACTTCAAGAAGGAAGGCAACATCGAGCGGGCCGTCAACGGCGCCCGCATCGGCACGATCATCAGCAGCCAGGTCGCCGTGACGAAATCGAGCGCCGCGAGCCGCGCCGAGGCAGGAAGAAGATAACAAACCGCAGAGGGAAGAGGGCGAGCCCCGAGCGTCCGGTCGGGGATGGATTGCAGTGGACGAGAATCAGCAACCAGCTTTGGCGAGTGATTGGCGGAGATTCGCGTCATGAGCGTCGACGACATCTTGCTCGACACCGAAGAGCGCATGGAGAAGGCGCTGGCCAAGCTCAAGGGAGACCTGGCCGGCATCCGCACGGGCCGGGCCAACCCGGGGCTGGTCGATTCGCTGCGGGTCGAAGTGTATGGTTCGCCGACGCCGATCAAGGCCATCGCCTCGGTCGGCGCGCCGAAGCGACGCAGATCGTCATCCGCCCGTTCGATCCCGGCACGCTCAAGGACATCGAAAAAGCGGTGCAGGCCAGCGGCCTGGGGCTCAACCCGCAAAACGACGGCCGATTGATCCGCATCAGCATCCCGCCCTTGTCGACCGAAGTGCGGCGCAAGCTGGTGGCCCGCATCAAGGAGCTGGCCGAGGAGACGAAGGTGGCCGTGCGCAACGTCCGCCGCGACGGCAACAAGAGCGCCGACCAGGAGCAGAAGGACAAGGTGCTCACCGAGGACGAGCGCGACCAGGTCAAGCAGGAGATTCAAGACCTGACCAAGAAGTTCGAGGCCTCGGCCACCGAGCTGGCCGCCTCGAAAGAGAAGGAAGTCATGGAGGACTGACCGGTCCGATTCGATCAAGTCCGCCCCTTGGCTGGGGAGAAAGTTCTGCCGCGATGCAACTGAAGCGCTTGCTGGTCTTGTGTGGAGTGTTGGGGTTGGTCACCAACGTCAGGGGAGCACGGGCCGACGAATCGCCCCAAGGGCCGGCCGAGCGGCTCGTCAACCGACAGGGGGTGCTGGTGATCGCCCATCGTGGCGACAGCGCGAAGGCGCCGGAAAATACCCTGCCGGCCTTCGATTCGGCCGTGAAGGCCAAGGCCGACCTGGTCGAGCTCGACTATTACCATTCGGCCGACGCGGTGCCGGTCGTGATTCACGACTCGACGCTTGACCGGACCACCAACTCGGTGGCCCTGTGGAACGCCGCCAAGGAGCGCGTCGCCAATAAGTCCGTGGCCGAGTTGAAGCAGCTCGATGCCGGTGCCTGGTTCAGCCGGCAATTCGCCGGCACGCGCATTCCCACGCTAGCCGAGGCGCTCGACACGATCCAGGCCGGCTCGATGACGCTCATCGAGCGCAAGGGGGGCGAACCGGCCCCCTGCGTCGCCCTGCTCAACGAGAAGAAACTGCTCGATGACGTCGTCGTGCAATCGTTCGACTGGGACTACCTGGCCGGCTGCCACGAGCTGGCCCCGCGGCTCGTGCTGGGCGCCCTGGGCAGCCGTGAACTCACGAGCGAGCGGCTCGACAAGATCGTCGCCTGCGGGGCCCGCGTCGTGGGCTGGGAAGATCGCGACACCACGGCCGCCACGATCGACGCCATTCATGGCCGCGGCCTGAAAGCCTGGGTCTGGACGGTCGACGACCCCCGCCGGGTGCGCGCGCTGGTCGAGGCCAAGGTCGACGGAATCATCACCAACCGCCCCGCCGAAACCCGCGCGGTCGTCGAAGCGACCGCTCGCTGAAGTCGCGTTGGACTCGCCAATCGAAGGCTCTGCTAGCTTGCCAGACGCCTTGACCCCCTGGCGGCTTTCTTCTATCGTCCCGCCGCGCGCAAAGACCCGGACGGCCTGCGCCCGAAGCAGTGCCGCGCGCGGGGGCCATCCGCGCGCGAGAGTAAGGAGGGAGATTTCCGCTATGGATGGCAAACTTCGCGGCCCGTGGGGCCGAATTTGGGGCGTCGCGCAGCGCGCGGGCTGGTTCTTCAGCGGCATGGCCGTGCTGGCCGTGTGCCTGATGTTTCGCTGGAACGCTCCCCTGGAAGTCAGCCAGGCCAAGCCGCCGGCGGGTCCCGTGAAACGGGCCTCGGCCAGCCTGCCCGGCAAAGGGCCCGCGCCGGTTGGCACCGCGCAAAAGAAGAATCCCGTGGCGGCGCTGGTCAACAACGAGCCGATCACGCGCGAAGAGCTGGGACGCGAGTGCCTGCTGCACTACGGCGAAGAGGTGCTCGAAAGCCTGGTCAACCGCATGCTCATCCAGGCCGCCTGCCAGCAGCGGAACATCACGATCAGCGACAAGGACATCGAAGACGAGATCGATCGCATCTCGCGCAAGTTCGCGCTCGGCAAGGATCAGTACCTGAAAATGTTGGAAAAAGAGCGCGGGCTCAAGCCGGCTCGCTACGCGCGCGACATCATCTGGCCCACGCTCGCCTTGCGCCAGTTGGCCGCCGGCGAGCTGACCGTCAGCCCCCAGGAGCTCGACGAGGCCTTTCTCAGCGAGTTCGGGCCGTCGGTGCGCGTGCGGCTGATCGCCATCGACGACCCGGCCCGGGCCCGCGACCTGCACGCCCAGGCAGTGGCCAAGCCGGAGGAGTTTCCGGCCCTGGCCAAGAAATACTCGCAGGACGTCAACAGCGCCAGCGCCTACGGGCTGATCCAGCCGATCCGTCACGGCTCGGGCGACCCGACGCTCGAGGCCGAGGCGTTCGCGCTCAAGCCGGGCGCGATCTCGAAGATCGTCAAGGTCGGCGAGCTGTACGTGTTCATCAAGTGCGAAGAACAATTGCCGCCCAGGAAGGGGGTCGACCGCGCGAGGCCGAGCCGCTGCTGCGCGAAGCCATACGCGATCGCAAGCTGCGGACCGCGGCCGGCGACGTCTTCAAACGCCTGCAGGAAAAGGCCACGATCGTCGTCGTCATCGGCGACCCGGCCAAGAGCCAGCAGATGCCGGGCGTGGCGGCCACGATCAACGACCAGAAGATTACGGTCCGCGAGCTGACCGAAGAGTGCATCGACCGCCACGGCGTCGACGTGCTCGAAGGCGCGGTCAACCGCAAGCTGCTCGACCAGGCGCTGCGCAAGAAGAAAACCACGGTCGGCGACGCCGAAATGCAGGCCGAAATCGGCCGCGCCGCCGCCAGCATGGGCCAGGTCACCAAGGACGGCAAGCCCGACGTCGAAACCTGGATCGCGATGGTCACTAAAAACGAAAACGTCTCCCGCGAGGTCTACTTCCGCGACGAAGTCTGGCCGTCGGTGGCCCTCAAGAAGCTCGTCGGCTCGAACGTTCAAGTCACGCAGGAAGACCTGCAGCGCGGCTACGAGGCCAACTACGGGCCCAAGGTGCAATGCCGGGCGATCGTGCTCAACAACGAACGGCGGGCCAAGGAGGTCTGGGAAATGGCCCGCGAAAACCCCACGGTCAAGAACTTCGGCGACCTGGCCGAGCAGTATTCGATCGAAGCGGGCAGCCGCTCGCTGCGCGGCGAGGTGCCGCCCATCCAGAAAAACGGCGGCCAGCCCCAGCTCGAAAAGGAAGCCTTCCAGCTCAAGCCGGGCGAACTGTCGGGCGTCGTTCAGGTGGGCAGCAACTTCGTGATCCTGCTGTGCGAAGGCTTCACCAGGCCGATCCAGACCAGCTTCGCCGAAGTGAAGGACCTCATCTACCGCGACATCCACGAAAAGAAAATGCGGCTGGCCATGGCCCGCACCTTCGAGGATTTGAAAGACCAGTCGCAGGTCGACAATTTCCTGACCGGCCAGGTGAAGACGCCCAAGCGGGCCGAATTGCCGCCCGAACTCGACGGGACGCTGCGGGTGCCGAAAATGACGACCCGGCCCTCGGAATCGTCCGAACGCGAACCTGCGCCGACTCGCGCCCGTCGGTAGTACTGCACGGGCCGGCCGCGGCACGGCCGTTTTCCTCGGCCGCCCGCGGGGTATCCTAAAAGGGTTCCGCACCGCGCGTGCGACGGTGGTTGCCGGCCCGTCGCTGCTGTCTTGCAGGCGAGCGAATCGAATGAGCCACGAACACGAATCGGACAATCCGGTCGACAACACCGCGCCCTTCCAGATCGAAGTGGCCGAGCGCGTCAAACGCCTGCCCCCCTACTTGTTCGCGCGGATCAACGCCGTCAAATACCAGAAACGCCGCGCCGGCGACGACGTCATCGACCTGGGCATGGGCAACCCTTCCGACCCGCCCGAAGACCTGGTGATCGAAAAGCTCGCCGAGGCCGCCCGCGATCCCCGCAACCATGGCTACAGCAAGGCCACGGGCATTCCCAATTTGCGCCGCGAGGTGGCCAGCAAATACCTGAAGAAGTATGGCGTGCGGCTCGACCCCGAAAGCGAGACGATTGTTTGTCTCGGCTCGAAGGAGGGGTTCAGCCACATCTGCCTGGCGCTGGTGGGCCCGGGCGACACGGCGATCGTGCCGGCCCCGTATTTTCCGGTCCACGTGTACGCCGTGGCGTTGGCGGCGGCCAATGTGATCGCCCTGGAAGTGGCCGACAGCGAAAAGTTCCTCTCGAACGTCGCCTACACCTGCCAGCATCTTTATCCCAAGCCCAAGCTGCTGATCGTCAACTACCCGCACAACCCGTCGACGGTCACGGTCGAGCCCGAGTTTTTCGTCGACGTGGTGAAGCTGGCGCGGCGCTACGGGTTCATGGTGATCAGCGACTTCGCGTATGCCGACGTGGCGTTCGACGGCTACCTGCCGCCGAGCTTCCTGTCGGCGCCGGGAGCCAAGGAAGTGGGCGTCGAATTCACGACCATGAGCAAGGGCTACAACATGGCCGGCTGGCGCGTCGGCTTCTGCAGCGGCAACGCCGAGATGGTCCGCGCGCTGGGCACGATCAAAACCTACTACGACTACGGCATGTTCCAGCCGATCCAGATCGCGGCCATTCTCGCCCTGCGGCACACCGACGCCGCCGTGGAAGCCCAAAGCGCCCTCTACCAGCGCCGCCGCGACGTGTTGTGCGAGGGACTCAAGCGCATCGGTTGGGACATCACACCGCCGCGGGCCGGCATGTTCGTGTGGGCCAAGGTGCCCGAGCCTTGGGCCAGCCAGATGGACACGATGCAGTTTGCCACCAAGCTGCTCGAAGAAGGCGACGTGGCGGCAAGCCCCGGCAGCGGATTTGGCCCGGCCGGCGAAGGCTACCTCAGGCTGGCCCTGGTCGAAAACGAGAACCGCCTGCGCCAGGCCGTTCGCCAGATCGGCCGCTGCCTGGCGGGCGACTCGCGAGCCGCTGTAGCCGGCGATCCTCGGGCCGCCAGTTGATCGTGTAACCGGCCTCTGCGAGGCCGCTGCCCTCGGCGCGACAATTCCCGGGGTCACAGACGCCGGCCCAGACCGTGCCAAGCTGGCTCCGAGCCGCCCATACGCGTTGCCGGGGGGCCCCGCGCCTTAAAAGTCCGACAGCTTCGCACGATCGCCCGCCGCGTTCGTAGTATTGCAGGTGTCGCGGCCCGCCGCCCTGGCAAGCCCGCGGCGAGCCGAGGAATAAATACCCGTGCCGAGCGTGATGTATGTTTAAGCAGCCGCGCCGCGACGGGCCGCTGGTCGAATCGTGCGTGGCCGATCGATAACGAGCGCTCGGTCCTGCCCGCCCCTTAAACCCCGCACAACCGATGCATCCCGCCCAATTCCAGTTGCACGCCGAGATCGAGGATCAGCACTGGTGGTTTGTCGCCAGGCGGCAGATCCTCGCGGCCGTGATCGAATCGGTCGTGCCCCCCTCGCGCGAGAACCTCATCATCGACGTCGGCTGCGGCACGGGAGCCAACCTGGCTGGCTTGGCCGAGCGTTACGAGTGCCTCGGCATCGACGCCTCGTACGAGGCCGTGCGACTCGCCCAGCGGCGGTTCCCCCATTTGCCGTTCATCCACGGCCTGGCGCCGGGCGACCTGGCCGGCGATATCGAGCGGGCCCGCCTGGTGCTGGTGTCCGACGTGCTCGAGCACGTCAGCGACGACTTCGCCTTGTTCTCCGAGCTGTTGGCGGCCACGCGGCCGGGAACCTATTTCCTGTTGACCGTGCCGGCCGATCCCTCGCTGTGGAGCGAGCACGACCGTTCGTTCGGCCACTATCGGCGTTACGACCGCGAACGCTTCGAGCGGATTTGGCGCGGCTTGAGCGTCGAAACGCGCTTCGTCAGCCCCTTCAATGCCCGGCTCTTTCCGCTGGTCAAATTCGCGCGGCAAGTCAGCCGTTGGCGCGGCCACGCGCGGGGCGAGGCGGGCACCGACTTCGTGCTGCCCGGCCGCCTGGCAAACGACCTGTTGGCCCGCTGTTTCTCCGGCGAGCGGCATCGTCTGGCGCGGCTGGCCACGGGCGGGCACGTGCGACCCTTCCGCTCCGGCGTCAGCCTGATGGCCTTGTTGCGCCGCGAGCCCGGACCGATCGAGCGGCGAGCCAAGCCCGCCGACATGCCGGCCGACGTCTACGACCCCGAAGCCGAGCTGGTCACGGCCGAAGCCTGAGCGGCTGACGCTTCCCGGGCCGCTGTCCGCCGATCCCTTCCGCCGCTATAATGGTGCGGTTTCGAGCCCTTAGGGGCCCGCTGCGGGCGCAAAAAAATAGAGGGCCCTTGCTCGCCGGGGCAAGAACCCTCTTAGTTGGCTGTCCGAATTGGCGAGCAAGCTCGCCTTTCCGGAGACCCACAGCCGTAAGTACCGTATCGGGCCCACCGCCGCTCAAACTTTAACTGCGCTCCAGGCGACGCGCCCCTCGCGGCACCGACACGACGCCGTGCTGAGTGGTCGCTCGCAAGAAATCGATTGCGTCGGCTGCGAATCCCCGCGATGGGAACTACGAATTCGATGGAAATCGCAAAGCTCGCTCTCGAAGATGGCACGGTGTTCACCGGCGCGGCACTCGGTGCCCGCGGTGAAGTCGACGGCGAGGTGTGTTTCAACACCTCGATGACCGGCTATCAGGAAATCGTCACCGACCCCAGCTACCGCGGCCAGATCGTCACGATGACCTACCCGGAGATCGGCAACTACGGCGTTAACGCCGAGGACGTCGAGAGCGGGCGGCCCCAACTGGCCGGTTTCGTCGTCCGCAATCGCAGCAGCCTGGCCAGCAATTTTGCGCGGACGGCCGCCTGGAGGAGTATTTAGCCCAGTGGGGCGTGGTTGGCATCTCGGGCATCGACACTCGCTCGCTGGTCCGCCGCATCCGCCGCCACGGGGCCCTCAAGGGCGTGTTGTCGAGCGTCGATCTCGACGAGTCGAGCCTCGTGGCCAAGGCCCGCACCAGCCCCGGGCTGGTCGGCCGCGACCTGGTGCGCGAGGTCGTCCCGCGGGAGGCCCGCGAGTGGACCGAGCGCCTGAGTCGCTGGGCAAGGCTTTCCGATGCTGACGGTCCGGCGGATGTTGCCAACAACCGCGGCGACGCCCCACACGTCGTGGCGCTCGATTACGGCATGAAATGGAACATCGCCCGCCACTTGCGCAACCTGGGCTGCCGGGTGACGATCCTGCCGGGCACAGCCGCCAGCGGCGACGTGCTCGAGCAGCAGCCCGACGGCGTGTTCTTGTCGAATGGCCCCGGCGATCCCGAGCCGCTGGTGTATGCCATCGAGACGATTCGCGAATTGCTCGGCAAGACGCCGATCTTCGGCATTTGCCTGGGGCACCAGTTGTTGTCGCTGGCCTGCGGCGCCAAGACATTCAAGCTCAAGTTCGGCCACCGCGGCGCCAACCAGCCGGTGCAAAACCTCGACACCGGCCGGGTCGAAATCACGAGCCAGAACCACGGGTTCGCCGTGGCCGAAGACAGCCTGCCCGCGTCGCTCGAAGTGACGCATCGTAATCTGAACGACCGTACGATCGAGGGCGTCCGCCACCGCGAACTGCCGGCCTACAGCGTGCAGTATCACCCCGAAGCCTCGGCCGGCCCGCACGACAGCAGCTACCTGTTCGGCGAGTTCTGGCGGATGATCGGCAAGGGCGTTTGAGCCGAAAGCAGCACGTGCGGCGCGCACGGCCGACTCGGGTCGCGATCGCCAGCGACTGTCATTGCTCGAACAGCACGCACAGCACTTCGATGGCGGCCGCGGTGCGCTCGGGGCGGCGGACGTCCCCTTCGACGCACTCGCCCCAGATCGCTAGCGCGCAGCGGAGGTATTGCTCGCGCGATTGCTCGACGAGCGCCGGTTCCAACTCGCCGGCTGCAGTGGGCCAAAGGACTTCCAGCTCGGCCAAGGCGCGCTCATCGCCCCCGATGGCCGCGAACACCAGGTCGTCGATCCGTTCCAACATCTCCAGCACCTCGGGCGGCTGCGAAGCCAGCGCCGCGGCCAACTCTTCCACCGTGCCTTTGATGGCCTGGCTCTTGACGGATTGGATGATCTCCTTGCGCCGCGGGTGGGCCGCGTCGGCACGCTGTTGGACGAACGCCGGCGGCGTGTCCGCGTTGGCCGGCTTGGGCTCGGGCGAGGCGTGCTTGGGTTGCTCCCGTGTCGCGGGCTGCTGCAAGTGCAGCGCCGCACTGGCTTGCTTGCCGATGACGTCCAGCTTGTCGCAGGTCAGCCAGGGCCGAGGCCGCTCCAATTCGGCGGCCAGGGCGGATAGCTTGCCGGCGGCCAGCACCTTGGCCACGAACCTGGCCCAGCCGTCCCACGACGATTCACCGGCCGATTGGCTATCGAGGTCGAGCAGCGTGTAGCCGGCGCGATCGATCGCCGGCCAGTTCGCCCGATCCGGCGCCAGTGCCGCCAGCCGCACCGGCCGCGCCGGCGAAACTTTCAACCCGGTGGTGAATGAGAACTCACCGCGGCACTCGATGGGCAGCAGGCTGAACAACCCCGCCACCAGGGCCTCGCAGGAGGTCCGGGAATGGATCGCCAGCCGATCGCTGGCCAGCGCCGTCTGCACCAGGGTGGCGATCGCCGCAGGACCCGGGTTGCGAGCCAACTGGGCGACCAGCGCCAGGTCGGCCGCTGCCGCCCGGCCGCCAAGCCGTAGCGGGTCGAGCTCGGCGGGAAGCGGGTCGCGAACCCGCAGCGCTCCGGTGGCGGCCACGGTGCGCAGCAGAGCGAACGGATTGTTCGCGAACCGGGCCAGCACCTGCGGCGGCACGACGAGAAAGTGCGTATAGACCAACGGCCCGCCGCGGCCGCTGAACTCGGCCCCGCCGGCCGAAGTCCGCGAGACGCAAAACGGCCCCTCGGCCAACCGAAAAAAGTTGGTGCTCGCCGTGCGGCCGCTGGCGTCGAGCAGCGAATCGTGCGAGGGCCCCCACAACGCCAGCTCGCGTGCCGCTGCCTCGGGTAGCCCTCCGCTGCGCGACCAGTTGGTAGCCATCGGCCCGGGCGGTCCGCGCGGAAGTGAATATCGCTTGTTCGATCAACACGTTGGCTGTTCCTGTTTCATTGATGTCGTTCGAACCACGTCGATTCGGTCCAGTGGCCGGGGTCAAGCGTCGGGAGTCGACCCGGTTCGCGTAACCCCGGCCGCGCGGTCGTCGCGGCTAGGTTCCGACGTTGTCGACGAGCCACTGGAATGGCTCGACGATGCCACGCGGCTCGATCCGCAGCGGCACGACGTGCTCGCCGCCGCTGACCAGCGGTCGAACAACGCATGCCCCCGCGACGCTGGCGGCAAAGAAACCGTGCCGCGGAAACCGTTTCTGGCAGATCCGCCACACCCCCGGCGCATGCGTGCGGGCATAGCCGGCCGGATCGTCAAAGGCCGACTCGCACTGATCGGCTTTGCTGATCACGAGCGCCACCGGTATGGCGCTGGCCGGCTTGCGCCGCGCATGGATCTCGTGCAGATGGCTCAGCAGCTTCATCGTGAAATAATCTTCGGCCAGAGAAGCCGACTGCAATCGCGCCCCGTCGATCAACACCAGCAGGCCGTCGGAGCGGTGCAGCAGGCCGTGCAGCGCCTCGTACGACCGCGGATGGTCGATCTCGGCCGTCAGCGACTCGCCGGCAACGTCGGGTAACACGACGTCGGCCGTGTCCACCTCGTCGTCGCGGTGCAGCTGGCCGTGCACCCAGTTCCAGCGGTCCGGCTCGTTGGGCGTTTTGGCCGGAAACTCGCGGCGGCCCAGCGCTGTGAGCGTGTTCTGCTGGAGGGTGATCGAGAATCCGCCCCGGGCCGTCAACTGCATGCGCTGCGACTGCCGCGAGAGCATGTCGAGCAACATGCCCAGGTAGACGGTCTTGCCGGCGCCGCTCTTGCCCAGCGTGGCGAACACCAGCGGCGCGGTGGTTTGGCCATGCGACTGGTGGGCCAGCACCATCGGCGCGCTGCAGCCGCGGCAGTATTCGGTGTTCGGCAGGTTGCCCTGCCCACAGACGAGGCAGGCGACTTCGTCGGCGAATTGCGGCAAGCGTGCCGACCGTAGTTCCACGGTGATTCCGCGCATAATCACTCACTCTCCGCCGGCAAGGGCCGGTCTTGCTCGGCTGCCGCCGCGTCGGCCAGATCGCACAGGCCGATCGCGCAGCGAAAGCCAATATTGTGTTTGCGTGCCAGGGCCCGCTCGCCGCTTCGAAAGTGGCAAGTGGCCTGGCTGTCGAGATACGTATCGAAAGCTCCGCCGCGAATGCTCTTCATCCGTACTTCGCCGGGCCAGGCGGGCCCGTCGTCGATCAGGAACGAGTCGGCAGTCCATTCCCAGACGTTGCCGATCAATTGCTCGACGCCGCCCACGCTTGCGCCTTCGGCGAACTCGTCGACGTTGACGGTGCATCCCGGGCCCGAGCCCCACAGGTTCGCCCGGCGGCGGTCCATGGCGTCGCCCCAGGGAAAGCGTCGCGCCAACAGCGAGTCGCCGCCGGCGGCCACCGGCCAACTGGCGGCCTTGACCCACTCGGCATCGGTCGGCAGCCGCTTGCCGACCCACCGCGCATAGGCGGCCGCTTCGTACCAGCTCACGCCCACCACCGGGTGCCGCTCTTGCGATTTCGGATAACGGCCGCGGCGCCAATGCCGCGGACCCGGGTGCCCCGTGGCGTCGACGAAGTCGAGCACGGCCGGCCACACGTCGGCATCCCAAATCGCCATCTGCTCGTAACCGCCGCGCACCACGAATTGTCGAAACTCATGATTCGTGACCGGACGGCGGTCGAGGTAAAATGCCTCAACGCGCAGCACCACGCTGGCCGGCTCGGGCCGATCGTCTTCGTCGGACGTTTCCTCGCTCGATGCCAATGCCACGGGACCGCCCGGCACCAGGCACATGCCCTCGGCCAGGCTGCGCGGGCCCGCTCGACTTCCTCGTCCGTCAGGTTGCCGATCAGTTGATGTCGCAACAACAGGGCGTAGCGGCCGCGAAGCAGCATCTCGTCGACCAGCGATTGCGGCTCGTCGAGGGTCTCCTCGGGACATAGCTCCTCGAATACCGCCGCGGGGCACGACGCTTCGGCGGCGCGCTCGGCGTGCTTGCCCATCAGCGACGCGCAGTGCGCACTGAGCCACCGCGGCACCATCGAAAGCGCCGCACCGCGGCCGGAGCCAGCCGCCTCGGCAGCCGCGGAACCGTCAACCGGCATTTCGTTGATCAATCGCATGGAACGTTCCTATCAAGTCACTCGGTCTAGTTGGATTTCATGGGCCGGGGTCGGCCAGTTTGCGAATCTTGTTTCGCTGCAACGATTCGAATTGCGCGCGCACGGCGTCGACGACCGGCTCCTGTCCGCCAGCCGGCGGGCTGGGGCGCGGGCGGCGCCGGGTCGGCCACAGGCGGCGGCGACGTCTGAGGGCCGCGGTCCAGCTCGCAGCGCACGGCCAGGATCTCCGCATGCCGTTCGACCGCCTTGCGCAGCCGCCGTAGCTCTTCGCTCCACCCGTCGCGCTGCCGCTCCGCTTCGCCGCGCTCGTCGGCCAACGCTTCGGCCAGCTCGGCGCCGTGCTGACGCAGCGCGTCGAGCTCGTTTTCCAGTTGCTGCCGGGCCAGCTCGGCGGCGGTCCGCTCCTCGTGCCAGGCATCGATCCGCGACGCGGCGGCAAGTTGCTCGCGCAGGCAGCCCAGTTCGGCCTGGGCTGCCGCCAGCGCGGCTTGCGAGGCCGCCAGTTCGCTGCGGGCCTCGTCCAACCCGCTCTCCCGCGAGCGCATCGCATTGGTCGCCTCGTCGAACCGGTTCTGCAGCACGTCGAACTCGGCCTTGGCGGCGGCCGATTCGCATTCACCTGTCGCCCGCAACCTGGTCAACTCCTCGCGAGCCGCGTTCAGTTCGCTCTGCCGGGCGTGCAGCGCGGCCTGGGCCTCGGCGAACCGTTCCCGTGCGGCGTCGAACTCGGCCTTGGCGGTGGCGAGTTCAGCTTGAGCGGCTGCCCGCGATTGAGAGAGCTCGTCGCCAATTTCGTTGAGCCTGGTTTGCTGGGCGAGCAGCTCGGCCTTGGCCTCGGCGAGCCGGCCTTGCAGGGCCTCGATGTCGGCCTTGGCGGCGGTTCGTTGGGCCTCGAGGCCCGCCTGCGCCTTGGCCATTTCGCCATGGAGCTTCTTCAGCTCCGCCTGCGCGGCCTGCAGGTCCGTCTTGGCTTCGCTGAACCGGGCGTGCAAAGCCTCGAGCTCGGCCTTGGCCGTGGCCAGCTCGGCCTCGGCGGCCGCTCGCGACTTCGAAGCCTCTCGGTGAGCGGCTTTCAATTCGCTTTGCGCGGCCTGCAGTTCGGCTTTCGCTTCGTCAAACCGGCCACGCAAGGCGTCGATGCCGGCCTTCGCGGTCGTTCGCTCGGCGTCGGCGGTAGCCTGGACGGCGGCCAGTTCGTCGCGCGCGGCACGCAGTTCGCCTTCCCGCACGAGCAGTGCCTGCCTGGCCTCGCTGAATTGGCTTTGCAGAGTCTTTAATTCAGCTTTGGCGGCGTGCAGCTCGCCTTCGGAGGCCGCTCGCGACTTGGGCCGTTCGGCGCACAACTCGTCGAGCTCGGTCCCTCGGGCGAGCAGCTCGGCTTGCGCGGCGGCTAATTTGCTCTGCAAGCCGTCGAGTTCGCTTTTCACGGTCGCCAACTCGGCCTTGGCGGTGGCCTGTGCCGCGGTCCGTTCGCCCTCGGAGGACGCCCGCTCGGCGGCCAGTTCGGCTTGGGCTTTGGCTTGCGAGGCCGCCAGCTCGGCCTTGGCCGTGGCCACTTCGACTTGCGCGGAGGCGAGCTGCGCGCTCAACTGGGCCGTCTCGCCGAGCGAGGCCGCCAGCGGTTCGATCCGCTTGCCCAGTTCGCTCCATTGCGTTGCGATCGCCTCGCGTTCGGCCCGCGCTGCCCAGGTCGCTCCGCAATTGTTCAAGCTGTTCGCGATGGGCTGCCAGCGCAGGCCTCGTCGTGCGCCGCTTGGGCCCGCAGTTGGTTGACGGTGTCTGCGAGCTGGGCCAATTCGGTTTGGCTGGCGGCCAGCCTGGCTTCGAGCTCGGCGCAGCGGGCCGCTTGTTCGTCGGCGCGGCGCGAGCGTTCGGCCGATTCGCGCTGGCTTTCCTCGCATGCTCGGCGGCTGCGCCAGCTCGGCGCGGCACTCGGCCAGCTCGGCGCCCGCGCTGTCGCAGTCGGCGAGCGCCTGTTCCAGCGATTCGGCCAGCGTCTGGTGCCCCAGCCGCAGCTCGCGAATCGAATCGCGCAGCGGCTGCTCGAACGCACTGGCCGAGCGCGAGACGTCGTTGGCAACGATCACGTCTTGAGCTCCCATGAATGGCCTGATCGTGCGCGAGGCGTTCGAGCGAGCCCACCGAACGGCAGGCCGCTCAAAAAACCAGCAAGGCGGCGGCGAAGTTGAGATATGCCGCTGGCGCTCCGCCTCTGAAAACTCTAGGTCACCGCCTGCGGGAAGCAAAGAGGCCGGCCGCCCTGGATCGAAAACGGGCAGCCGCGCCACCCACCGCGCCTGGCGAATCCTCGAAGAAATCGAATTACGGCCAACTGGCCCGATTTGTGCACTAGGGGGGTGCGCGATCAGAGATGGCCCCGGCGGGGGCCCGGTTTTCCCTAAGGTCGTACCAGCTCTAAGGTACGAGAAAAAATGGCGCGGGGCCCTTTGCCGAGCGTACATTCACTCGATAAGATGGCAGCGGATTTGACGACACCGAACTTTTCCGTGTGGCACAGGAGGGCAAGCACCGATGATTTCCACTCGACTCCTAACGGCGGCCTTGGCGTTGGGCGCACTGGCCGTTTTCGCGACGCACCTCAGCCAGGCGAGCCTGGTGCCCGAACCGGTCGAGGCCCTGCCGGCCTCAGCGGTTCCCGCGGCGCCCGAGGCCACGCCCGCTCCGGCGCCCGTCGCGCAGCCGATGGCGTCCGATTGCTGCACGCCGCAGCCATGCTGCCACGAGCCGTGCATCACGTATCGCCATCACGGACCGAAGCTCTGCTGTGGTCCATGTCAGCCGCCGATCGAAACCATCCTGAAGGTCAAGAATCCTTGTACGGGTTGCGCGTCGGACGTCACGGTCTGTCGCCCGGCTTGCTGCACCGGCGAGCCGAAGATCTGCTTCACCACCGGCTTTCTGGGGCGCAACGTCGTCGAATACGAGTGGGAGTGCGGCTACTGTGTGCGCGTGGCGTTCAAGCACACGGGCGATTTGCTCGTCTCGACCTGGGGCCGCTAAGGCCACGGCGACACGACCGCTTCAACCAACGCGTGAAACAGACCAACACCGGCCCGGCGGGGAGCCATTCCTTGCCGGGCCGCCTCCATTTACCGACAATCCTTTTACCGGTAATCGTTGAGAAGCGGTTCCCGGCACCGTCGTTTGGTCAGCGAACCCCGATCCTTGCGAAAGCGGTTACACCGTTTTTGGGAAGATGCCGAAGAAGCGATCTCAGGCTGAGCAATCCGACGGCGACGACAACGGCAGCGCGGTCGAGATGGCGACCGTGGCCTGGATGATGGCCGTCATGGCGACGCTCGTCTGCGGCGCGGCGGCGGTTCTGATCCGGCTGGCCGTGGGCGATCGGGCCGGCGCCGAGAACCTGCTGCTGTTTGCCCACGTGCTCCACTTCAGCGCCATCGTCACCGGGCTGGTCTCGCTGCTGCTGATGGCGCTCGTGCTGCGGGCCAGCCGCGAGCTGCCGCCGGTAAGCATCCTGGTCGGCGCGGCGATTATCGGCATCCTGCCGCTGGTGGCGGCGCTCTGGTGATGCCCTCGTTTCAGTCGCCCCCGCGGGGCTCCTGGTGGCCGCTCTCGGCGCCCGAGGTCGCGGCTGCCGACGGCCGCTCGATGACGTGCAGGCCCCTGTGGGGCCTGGGCGGGCCGTCGTGGCGGTGCATGGGCTGCTCGACGGGCGTCTGGGCCGGCTTGGGCAGCACGGCTCCCAGCCAGGGCCACAACAGCGTGGCGTTCTCGACGAACCACCGCGAGCGGAAGTAGTAGCTGGCAAAGCACTGCGCGTGCAGCTCGGCGACGTGCCGGCTCGTCAGGTTGCGATACTTCAGCACCGGCGTGTACACCGTGTACTGCGTGGTGTCGAAGGTGGCGATCTGCGGCTTGATCTCTTCGAAGAACTCGGTGCCGGGGTAGGGGGTGACGATGTTGAAGTTCGCGAACGTCGGCCCCAGCTTCTTGGCGTAGCGCAGCACGTCGTGGATCGACTCTTCCGTGTCGTCGGGAAAGCCGATCATGAAGCCGGCCACCGTGCGGATACCCAGCCGGCGGCAGAGCAGGATGAAATCGCGCTGCTTGTCGTCGCGGATCGGCGCCCGGTGGTATTGCCGCAAGGTGTCTTCCGAGGGCGTCTCGATGCCCACCGTGATGCTCGTCAGCCCCACCTCGCGCAGCGCGGTGAGCACGTCGGGCTTCAGCAGGTCGAGCCGCCCCTCGATCGAAAACTGCACCTTGCGCGGCAGCCCGCCGATCAGCTCGGCCAGCCGGAACACGCGCTTGCGATCCACCCCGAACAGCGGATCGCGAAACTTGAACGACCGAAAGCCGTGCCGCTGGATGCCCGCGAGCATCTCGGCCGCCACGCTTTCGGGCGAGCGGAGCCGGGTGGCGTTTTCCAGGATGATGTAGGGGCAATAGTTGCACTTCAGCGTGCAGCCGCGGCTTTGCTGGATCAGCGCGGTGGGAAACTTCGTGAAGTCGTAACCGATGCGGAAGCGGCGCGGCCCAAACAGCGACCAGTCGGGAAACGGCAGCAAATCGAGATCGCGCACCGTGCCCAGCGACACCGTGCGTTCGCCCGCGGCCAGCACTTCGTCGAGCTTCCACAGCAGTTGCTCGGGCTCGCCCGGGCAAATCGTAACGTCCAGTCCGTCGAACGCCTCGGGCACGGCCCCGGCGATCGCGCCGACGACCAGCACCCGGCATCCGGGCGAGCGGGTGCGCGCCTCGACGATCGCCTGCCGCTCGAGCGGAATCGTGATCAGCGAGGGGTTGAAGACGTACAGGTCGGCACCCGCGGGAACGCGGTCGAGCGTGTATTCGACGCGGTGCCCCAGGCCGCGGAAGATGGCCACGAGGTAAGCAAAGGTCAGCGCCGTCGGCCGCCGGTCGCGCTTGTAGTAGCGCCGTATCAACCGGCCCATGATGCCGCCGCGGCCGGGAAACTGCCCAACGCCCATGCCGCCGGCAAAATCCTTGGCCACGTCGAGTTTTCGCGTATCCCACAGCACGACGTGCATGGCCGGAATCTCCTTATCTAGCCGCCCGCGGGCAATCGCCTTGCGACTCAGGCTGCTCTCCGCGGCGGTACGCCAGCGGGCAGCACGTGCAGCAGCTGGGCTTGCTGGCGATGGGCCGCGGAATCAATCGCGCGGATCTTGCCGCCGAACCGCATCGTGTAAGCAATCTGCTTCCACACGATGCGCCGCCCAAAAGCCGAGCTGACCAGTCCCGCGCAACACACCAGCGCCGCCACGGGACCCAGCACGATGTCGAACCGCCGCGAAACGCTCAGCGCGCGCTCGATGCGCGGCAAGTAGAATTGCGAGGCCCGTTGGCGCAACCAGGCCCGCGCCACGTGCAGCCCATACAGCGCCGCGGCCACCGCGGCCGGCCGCCAGGACCAGCTTGCGCCGCTCGCCAGGCCAATGAACGCTGCGGCCACGTTGGCCCAGAAGAACGCCTGCGTGGCGCAGTTCCAGGCCAGTGCCGCGCTCCACAGCACGGGCGAATAGTAGCGGCCGATCATGAACTGCCGCCGCACGAAGGCGAACATCGTGCGCATGTCCATGTCGAGCGAAGTCGGCAGGATGCAGGCCGGCTCGAGCGAAACTTCGCTGCGAAAGCGGGCCAGCACGTTGGCGGCCACCAGGTCGTCGCTCAGCGTGCCGCGCCAGGCCTCGCGCAGGCTAAAGTCGTCGAACTCCTTGCGGCGCATGGCCCACGAGCCGCCCCACACGATGTGGTGGGCGCCCGGAAACATGATCGGCACGACCGAGCTGTCGATGCTGGCCACGATGCAGTTGGCCAACGTCGGCCGCTTGGGCACGCACCAGCGGTAGCCGGTCGCCACCGCAAAATGGTTCAGCCGCTGCGTCAACAGCCGCAGCCAGTCGCGCGGCGGCCGCACGTCGGCATCGACGAACGCCACGATGTCGACCTGCTGGGGCAGGTTCTCGGTCGCCGCCAGAAGATTGTGCACCTTCTGCCCGGTATCGCTCGACAGCCCGGCCATGACAAGCCGCGCGGCTGGGCCGGATACTGAGCCATCAACTGCCGAATGACCGGGCACGCCGGGTCGTCATCGCTCTCGACGGCAAAAATCAGCTCGTAGTCGCCATGGTCCTGTTCGAACAGCGGACGCAGGTTCGCTTCGAAGTCGGCATCGGCGCCTTTGCACGGCGCAACCACGCGCGATGTGGCCCGCCGAGGTGATCGGGTCGAAGTTGAAGTTGAAATCCCACACGCGGCTGTGGGCAAACCGGCTATGCTCCCAGGTTTGCAGCAACAGCAGCACGCCGGCTACTGACGCAAGCACCGCCAGGATCCAATAACCCCAAACCAGCCATTCCATCGCCACGCCTTCCTTGGCTTCACGACCCGGGCTTCACGCATGGAAGCAGCCGCGCGCGGGCAGCACGGGCAAACCCCGCGACAGGCGGGGCGAGAATATCCGGATCGCCGCGAGCGGTCAATCCGATCTATGTAGGCCACGATGCAAGTGGTGGCAGGCGCGTGCTAGCAATCCGCGCGTGCCGCACGCTGGCAGCCGCGTCGCCAGGCCGTCCCTTTCCGCGAACCGCCGCCCAGAGGGTGCTTCAGCGGCCCTACTTGGGCACGACCACCGGGAAGCCGGCGTCGCGCAATGCATCGTAGCCGGGTTCCAGGGCGCGGACGTCGTACTTCATGCCTTCGAGGATATTGGCCGCCAGCAAGGCCCGCACCCCCTTGGCACAGTGGCAGTAGATGATCTTGTCCTTGGGCAGTTCGCTAGCGAGCTTTTCCTTGGCCGCCGGGTCTTTGGCAGCCTTTTTCAGCTCGGGCAGGGGAATGAGCTGCGCGTCCTTCAGATGGCCGTGGTCCCATTCGTTGCGACTGCGCACGTCGATGATCACGGCCTTCTTGGCGGCCAGGTTTTCCTTCACCTTGTCGAGCGAATCCTTCGTCGGCTCGGCGGCCCGCCCGACGCCGGCCAACAGGCTAACCGCCACGACCAACAAGTGCTTCCATGATTTCACGGCGACCGCTCGCTTTCTTCAATAGGGGTAATAACCAAATGGTGTGGCGACCATTCGGCGGCGGCCGCCGCGGCCTCCTTGGTTGCGCATGGCGGCCCGCTGAGCCTGATACGCCTTTTGCTGAGCTTCACTCATCTGATAGTAATTGCTCCACAACTGGTCGGCCTGGGTGACGACCGCGTTGACGTAGAATGTGAACTCGGCCTGCGTGACCTTGTTGCTCTTGGCCAGCTTGTTGCCTTGTGCCTCGGCCGACTGGCCCGCCGGCTTCTCTTCCGGCTGCTGCCCGCTCTTGCCCTGCTTGGGCTTGCCGATCGTGCGGGTCCGGCCCCATTGGCTGACGACCTGGTCGAGCAAGGTCTCGGCGTCGGCGAATTCGCGCTTGCTGAGCAGGCCGTTATGATTGCGGTCGGCCCGGTTGAAGACTTCCTTGGCCATGTCGTCGATCATCGTCGACATTTCAGCCTTGGCCTTGGCGGGATCGACCCGCGGAGCCGCCCACAGATTGCCCGCGGCGCCCACGGCGGCGCCCACGGCGATCAACCAGGCCATGCGCATCTCGATGCCCCCGATTGTTGGCCGCCAGGACGTTTCTTCCCCTCCCTTTGAGCCTACCGGCGAATTCCGGCGCGGTCAATGCGCCAGGAGGGGAGCGCGGCGGCGGCTCGCGCGAGCGGGCTCGCGGCGTCAGGCAGCCAGCCGATGTGGCCGGGCGCCAAGGGCACTTGCGCTGGAACGCTTTAGAGCCACGGCGGCCAACGTGCCGCCAAAAGCCACCGAAAGCTTCAGGGCGCAGCCGATCGAATTCTTTCGTCCGACCAGCGGAATGCAGTCCAGATCGCACTGGGGATCGGGGTGCGTCAGGTTCAACGTCGGCGGCACGAAGCCGTCGCGCATCGCCAGGGCCGTGATCGCCAGCTCGACGCTGCCGGCAGCATTGATCAGGTGGCCCAAGATCGACTTCGTGGCACTGACGCACAACCGGTCGGCGGCGCTGCCCATCGCGCGGCGTATGGCCCGCGACTCGGCAATGTCGTTCTGCTGCGTGCCCGTGCCGTGGGCATTGATGTAGCCGATGTCCTCGGGCACAGATCGCTCACGCGCAGCGTTTCGGATATCACGTACGCCAGCGCGTCGCTCTCCATGTCCAAGCCCGTCAGGTGATGGGCCATCGCCAGCAGCCGGCCGCCGGCCACCTCGGCATAGATCCGCGCCCGCGGGCCTGGGCATGGTTGAGCCGCTCGAGCACGAACATCGCCGCGCCCTCGCCCATCACGAACCCCTGCCGATCGAGATCGAACGGGCGGCAGGCCTGGCGGGGATCTTCATGCTGCGCGAGCACCCGCATCTGGTAGAACCCGGCGGCAAGCAGCGGGTGCAAGGCTTCGGCGCTGCCGACCAGGGCCAGGTCGCACTGGCCATCTTCGATCGAGCGCACCGCCGAGAGCACTTCGATCAGTCCGCTAGCGCAAGCCGTCGAATGGCACAGCCGGGGACCGTACAGCTTGTGGCGGTTGGCCACGTGGCTGCAGGCCGTGTTGGGCAGCCACTGGTGCCACCAGGGAATTGTCGATTTGCCGTAGAGGTGGCCCATGCCCACCTGCGCCGCGCAGCCGCTCGAATCGCCCATGTGGGCGCTGATCGCGCAGCCGAACCGGTCCCTGTCGATGGAGTGGTCATCGATCTCGGCGTCGGCCAGGGCTTCGTCGGCTGCCAGGTCGCAGAGCGAAATCACTTTCAACTCGTCGGGCACCGCGCGGTCGATGTCGACCGGGGCGCCGATCAGCATGCCGTCGGGAATGCCCGGCAGGCCGCTGAGCCTGCGAACGGCGCTGCGCCCTCGCGCACGCCACGCCACACGCTTTCGCGGTCGTCGCCCACCGAGGCGATCAGGCCGATACCGGTGATGACCACCGGCTCGCGATGGCGAGTGTTGCGCGGCACGCAAAGACCCTTTGGTGAATTGCCCATCCCGTTGCTTGACGATTGGCCGCCGCGCACCCCGCCAGGCGAGCGGATTCCTGAGAGCTTTCACCGCCGGAACAACCGGTCGGGAAAAAGCGGGCGGGACTGTACTCGATCATCCCGCGGCTCGCCAACCGCAATGTGGCCACGCGCCGCGAGCTAGCAGGCGCAACCTCCTGGCAGCCATGGCGCAAAGGCTCGTCGAGCGATCGAAGAAAGGGCCGAAAACCTCGCAAAAGCCGGCGGGCGTGGCCAGCTGGAGAGCAGGCCCGAGCGAGCCCGCTTGACGCGCATGTGCTCGTACACCCGTCTCGCACGCGAGGGGTGCCGACAGCCGTTTTTACCAACGAAGTATGACCGCTGTAGACAGGTACAGCGACCACCGCGCTTAAACCAGGCCCAGATCGGCCAACAAGCCGTCGAGCACGTCGTCGTTCAGGCCCAACTCTTCGGCGGCCTGGTCGGCTTCCACGAGGACCTCCTTGTCGGCCTCCGAGCCCTCGGCCGCCAGTTGCCGGAAGTAATCGGCAATCTCGCCCGAGTTCAGGTCGCCCGCACTGGCCAGCCGGTCCACCAGCCAGGCCGGGGCCGTGCTGCTGGAAGTCGAAGTCGTCGAAGAACTTGAGGTGGCCGCCAGGCCGCTGCTGATCCCGCTGTCGCCCGAACTGGGGGCGGCGTTGGTCACGTTGGCGATGAAGTGCAGCACGAAGCCCGTGTTGCCGCTGGAGACCGTGCCGTCGCTGGCATTGACGACGCCGCTCTTGTCGTAGTCGGCCGGGTTCCACAGCGGCGTCACCGAGCCGAAGGCCGGCGAAATGTTGTTGCGCTGCTCGGTGACGTCGGTCGCGTTGACCGTGATCTGCGAGGCGCTGTTGCCCTGGCCCGAATCGCCCACGGCACTGCCGAAGAAGAAGATATCCGGCGACGTCAAGCCCGAGTTGCCGCCCGAGGCCAGCTTGACCTCCAGCCACTTGTTCTTGATGTCGTTGGTGTTCCAGGTGATCTCGACGCGGTCGCTGCCACCCGTGCCACCGCCCAGCAGCACCGAGAAGCCCGAGGGCGTGGGGCCCGTCGACCAGGCGGCGCTGGCGATGTTGTTGTAGGTGCCAAACGAGAACGTTCCCGACACCTTGAACGTGAAGTCCGTCAGCGCCAGGCTGCCGTGCGTGCCGAGGCCGCTTTGCAGGTCGATCATCACGCCGGTGATGCCCTTGCTGAAGGCCGACACGTTGTTGTACGTGGCCGTGCCGGTGCCGGTGAAGCCGATCTTGTCGCTGGCAATCGCCAGGTTGTCGCTGACGCTGTTGATGCCCGCGCCGTTGTTGTCGTACTTCGAGTTGTTGTAGAACAGCCGGTTGCCCAGCACTTGACCGCTGAGCACCGTGCTGTTGATCGTGGCCGTCTGCGCCACGCTGGTCAGCGTGCCGTCGGTGGCCGTGACGCTGGCGGTAAACGAGCTGACGCCCGGCCCGCCGGCCGTGTTGTTGTAGCTGATCAACCGCAGGATCTTCTGGTAGTTGGCCACCGAGTTGCTGCCGGTGATCGACAGCGTGCCGGCCGAGTAGCTCTGCGACAGGCCCGTGATGCCGTTGATGGCCGTCATGGCCAGCACGTCGCCGGTGTGGAAGGACGACTCCACCACGGTGATGCCGGTCAGGTTCGTGAGGCCCGAAGTGGCCAACACCGTGGCGTCGTCCGGGGCATTGACGCCCACGGCTCCGCTGTTGTACCAGTTGGTGGTGTTGCCCGAGCCGCCAGCACCGCCGTTGAGATCGAGAACCGGCGGGAATTGCACCGTGGCCGTGGCCACGTTGCTGAACAGGGTGCCGTCGGACGCCTGCAGATCGACCGTCAGGCTGTCGACCAGCGGACCGCCCGAGCTGTTGGTGTACTTGATCGTCCGCAGCACCGCCTGGTAGTTGGCCACCGTGTCGCTGCCGCTCAAGGTCAGCACGTTGCTGGCAAAGCTGACGGCAATCGCCGTGTGGCCCGTGTTGTTGGCGCTCAGCGTGTCGCCGGCGTGCGGAGTGGTGAGCGTGGCAGTCAACTGCGTGAGGTTCGCCAGGCCGGCATCGGTGACGGTGGCAGCAGCCGCGTCGGTGATGGCCACCGGAATGGCGCCGAACCCGCTCCACGAGGAGGTGAAACTGGTGCCCCCCGCTCCGCCGTTGAGATCGAGCACCGGGGCGATGTCGATCGTGGTGGTTTGGGTGGTGCTGACATTGGAGGCCGCATCGGTGGCCGAGAAGTTCAAGGTCACCGTGTTGACGCCCAACGGCGGCGAGGTGTTGTTGTACTGGATCGTCCGCAACACCTGCTGGTAGTCGGCCACCGTGTCGGCGCCGCTCAAGGTCAGCGTGTTGCTGGCGAACGTGGCCGTGATCGACGTGCCCGTGGTATCGGCCGTCAGCGTATCGCCCGCGTGCGGGCTGGCCAGGGCCACGGTCACCGACGACAAGTCGGTCGAGTCGTCGTCGGTCAGGTTGGCCCCCGCAGCGGTGACATACACCGCGCCGGCATTCGACCAGTTGGTCGTAAAGTTCGTAGGCGAGCCCGCGCCCGTGCCATCCAAATCCAGCACCGGCGGATCGACGTCCAAGGCATCGGCGACGCGCAGTGAGGATGACGTTATTGTTGTCGCCGCCGCCGCCGGTGTACGTGATCGAGTAGGAGTGACCGCTGATCGTGCCGGTATGCCCTTCGGGCCAGCCGGTGAAGGTGCCGCTGACGGCCCCGGCGCTGGTCTTGTCGATGATCGTGAACTGCTGCCCGACGGTGGGCGTGAAGCCGGCGGATACCGCGGTGGCCAGGGTGGCGCCGTTGAGCGACACGCTGCCGGTGGCTGTCACCTGGGAGTTGGGCGACGGAGCCGCCGAGATGTCGTCGATGCGGAAGTTCGTATTCAGACCTTGGGACCCGCTGGTTAGGCCGAAATCGCCGGCAAAGATCCAGGTGCAGACCTTGGAGAGATCGAAGTAGTTGCCATTGCCGGTGACCGGCAAGCCCTGAGAGAGGATGTTCAGGGTGATTGTGGACCAGGTGGCGGTACTCAGCAGACTCGTGGGAACGCTCCACGCCATGAAGTCTTGCTGAATGTCGTCCAGACCAATCGTGAAGTACGGGCTGGTGCTGGCGTCGAGGACGTCGAGCTTGGCCACGATCTTGACGATGGCCGAGTCGCTGATGTCAGTGGGGATGAGCGACCAGTAGCCGCCACCCAAACTCGTGTTGTTGGAGCCGAAGAGGAGGCCCGGGATGCCGTTGGCGGCGTTCGTGCCGCCGGTTACCAGCGCACCCCCGCCACTCTGGCCGCCCGTACCGTCCTGGTAACCGGAAATGACGCCGGTATCGCCGTACGGGGTCTGCGTGATGCCGCCGCTGGGCGCGTCGGGGAGGCTGCCGGCAGGATACGTGTTGCCGGTGGACGGGTCGTTCAAGGGTGCATCGAAATTGAACAGGTCGTGCGAGCCGGTCAGGCCCGTCAACAGCGGCGCGTAGGTCGACGCGGCGCTCAGCGTCAGATCTGTGACGTTGAGGGTGTCGGAATTGGGCGGCGTGATCACGCCGAGGTTATTGCCGTTGTTGACCGTCGCATTGGCCGCGAAGTTGTTCGTCGGGAAGCCGGCGGTGAACTGACCGTTCCCCGAAGTGGCGTACGAGTCGGTGGCGGCGCCGCCGGTCGTCGAGCCATAGGTGCTGCCGTCGGCCTGGCTGCCGGCGCCGACCACGATGCCCGTGCCGTTGCCCGAAAGGTAGACGGTGCCGATCTGGGTGTAATTGGTGGCCGCATCGCTGGGGGTGACGTTCTGGACGACTTTGACACCCGTCTCGTAGGAGGAGATGCGGGTGCCGCCGCCGATGACCGCCGACGCCGAATGCGAGTAGCTGGAATCGTTGTCGACCAGCACGCCGACTGAGTTGGGAACGCCGCTGCCCGGGCCGATGAGGGTCATGCCGGTCAGTTCCGGGATCTGCGGCACGCCGTGCACGATGTCGACTAGCGACGTGTTCTGGACGTGGACGCCGATCATGGGATTGGTGAAGACGCTACCGATGATGTACGGCTGGCTGTAATTGAGGTACAGGCCCGTGGCCGTATTGCTCGAGCTCGACCAACTGGCGGTGTTGCCCATGAACCCATAGCGGAAGATCGTGGCGATGTTCAATATGATGGCGGAGTCGCCCGGGTCATCCAAATAGGACAACGAGTAACCGATGCTGACCGCGTCGGTGACGGAGTTGAACAACATGCCAGTGCGGTTGCGGGCGAGGCTATTGGTCGGGCCGCCAGGGAGCGTCCAAGGCGTGCCGAAGACGCCGCTCGCGATCCCGGTGCCGGCGTTGCTGACGGTGTTACTGCGGATCGAGCCGTACTCGGCGTTCATCATCGAGATGCCGGTTCGGTTATTGATTTCGGCCTGCGTCAGGCTGCCGAAGTCGGTGCCGATGTTCTTGACCGTGGAACTGAGGACGACCGGAATCGCCGTGTTGCTATCGTGCGAGAACGACTTGTTGGCGACGTCGGAAATCGTGATTCCCTTGTACCAGATGTTTTGCACGGTCACGCCGGTGATCGTCAGCGAGCCGGTGCTGCCGCCGAAATCGTAGGGCGCAGCGCGCCGTTATGCTGCGAGGCGTAGTTACCACCACCCGACTGGTCGTACATGGTGGTGATGCCCTGGTGGAAGTTGAAGCTGCCGGCGCCGCCGACGCCGGCGTTGCCGTCGATCGTCAGATTCTCGACGGCTACCGTCTTGGCATAGACGATGATTCCGGAGTGGGAGCCGGAGGGGAAGTTTTCTTCGGCGTGGGCCGAGGCGACTTCCGGCGCGATAATGGAATAGGAAGCGGCATAGTTCGAATCACCGGTCAGCGTGATGCCGGCCTTGTCGATGACGATATCGGATTCCTGGAAGGTTTGCGGAACGACGTTAGCGGTAAAGACGTTGTCGAACCGCGGCTTGAGCTGGACGAAGTCGCCGGCAACCGTGGACGCATTTTCGATCGCCGAGTGGATCGTCGAATAGTCATTGTTCGAAGCGTCAACGATGTTGTGGAACGTGCCGAGCCAGGCGCCGGTGCCGGTGTTGTAATAGGCAATCTTGCCGAAGGTGTTGCCGTCGCCGGCCGAGCCGAAAGCGCCGGTCACGGGGTCTTGCAACGAGTCGGTGGGACTGTAGCCGATCGAGCCATCCGGATCGTCAACGTCGATCCAATAATCGGAGACGATGTGGGTGGCCGCCAGGAGCTTGCGTGATTCGAGCGGTTCGAGGTGGACGCGAAAATAATCTTGCCGCGAGGCCGACGAGCTCACAGCACGTGAGTTCGCGAAGGGGAAAGAGCGGGGCTTGGACCTGCGGATCATCGCGTAGCTCCTGGAAAGTGAGTGGGGGGCAGCAAGGGGCTCGACGTCGACAATAGCCGAGGGCACTGCCGGGCCGCGGCGTTGCCTGACGGATGCAATTGCCTGGGAAAACCCGTGATGGCCAAAGCTTCTGCTTGAGCACACAAGAGCTTCTGATTGCGCATGTTAGACCGTCGGGCCGGCGCTGTCAAAGGTTTTTCGCAGAATTCGGGGGGGAGATCGCCCACCTGGTCGCTCGGGAAGCTGCCCGTGAACCCGGCCGACGCGATCCGGCCCCAGCGCATTCTCTACGGCCGCGAACCCGTGGCCGAGCTCGGGCCCACGAAGCCCGAGGACTTGCGCCACCTCATGGTAACCGGCTTTGCCGAGCCCAACGGCAAGAAGCCGGCGCCGCCGGCCCTGTGCTTGCCTTATTTGGGAAATCTTTCGGAAGTGAAAATGGGCAAGTGCAAGCCCTGTGGAAGCGAGCCAAAACGGCATGTCCCGTTTTTCTGCTCGGGCAACGGGCGGCACTGCTGAAGGTCGACGTGTAATCCAAGGGGAGATTTCGGCAGGACTTAGTTAGAACCTATCCGAGAACCGCTGAGGGAGAGGGAGACAGTCCCATTTTGCTCCGCGACCATCTGTCGATGGTGCCCGTCCGCAAAATAGGGACAGTCCCCGGCGGTTCTCGGATAGGTTCTTAATCGCCAATGGGCGGCACAGGACTCGAACCTCTGACTTCCACCGTGTGAGGATGGCGCTCTAACCAACTGAGCTAGCCGCCCGGGTTTGCAGACAATTCTATCGGCTTGGCGGGGCGCTCGCAACTCGCGGCGGAACGGCGCCACGGTCAGGCCGCGTCGTCGCGTTCGAGCCGCTTGCCGAGGCTGACGACTTCGTCGATCGCGAAGCCCAGGCGGCTGTAGAATTCGATCCCTTCGGCGTTCGACGCGCGGACTTGCAAGTTGATCTTGGGGCAGCCGGCTTCGACGAGTAATCGCTCGGCTTCGGCCATGATCGCGCGGCCCAGCCCGCGGCGGCGGTGCGCGGGGTCGACGGCCAGATAGTAGATCCAGCCGCGATGCCCGTCGTAGCCGGCCATTGCGCTGGCCACGATTTCGCCCGCGATTTCGCCGACCAAAAACAGGTCGTCGCGCACCCGCCGTTTGCGCTCGATATCTTTGTGGGGGTCGTTCCACGGCCGCAAGAAATTGCTCCGCCGCCAGAGCGCGACGAGGGCGGCTTCGTCCGAGTCTCGAAAGGGTCGGATCGCCATGTCGCTTGCTCCCGGGTCAAGAAAAACCGATAGAGAACGGTCGCCGAGGAAAGGTTCGCGGCGGCGGGAGGGAAGACTTTGCCACCAGCGCCACCGAGACACGGAGGAAGAAGGAAAGGGCGGATCGAGAATAGCAGCGGCGGTGCGTGCTTGCGCGCGCACCGCCGCCTTGACGAAAAACGCTTCGTGCAGCCGCTCGTCCGTACTCGAGGGCCGAGGCGTGTTCTTGGGGTTTTGGTTTTTTGCCTCGGCCGTTACGCGGTCGAGCAACACACCGGGTGACACCGCAAATCACGGCAAGGGGTGTTCTCGAGGTCTGTGTCACCGACCACTCGAGCCCATCCGTGGGGCGGACCTGTCGGGTCGACCCGAAGCGGGGCAGGCAGCCGAGGCTTGAGACCTGAGGCTTGAGGCCTGAGGTAAGAAGAACTCGTCGAACCGACCCGGTGGCGGTGCTTGGGCGTCTGCGAGCGCTCGCAGATGCTTTCAACAACGCCACACATCGCTCCAGGAGAGGCGGCTCGGGAATGCTGCCCTGTGGCTTCGCTCCGCCGGTTTTATCAGGCCAGAACTATCGCCTGCCGACTTTCGCTACTCTTGGCATTCTCGCAAATGGCTTTCGCGGCAACGCACACCTCAGCCCGATTCAGCTACGCGAAGTATCGCGGAACGCGCGGCTGATTTCTAGTGGAAGAATTGGCCACTGAAGAAAGGGAAAATTCACCGCGGAGGACGCGGAGAAGGAGGGGGAGGGTTTAAACACGACGGCACGACGGAAGAGGAGGAGGAAGAGGAAGAAGAAGAAGAAGAAGCGGAGAAGACGGTTTTTTCTATGGGATGGCGAGCCCAGGGCGTGGGCGCTGGGATTCGTTGGCGCTGCAGCACGGCGCGAATGAAAAACTACTCGACTTCCAGCACTTCGCCGGCGGCGGTTACTTCGACTTCGCGGATCTTGCCGTTAGCGGCCTTGCCGCGAATCTCGTAGGCGTCCTGGCCGTAAACCTGGATCTTGCGGGCGCTGTCGAACTTGACGCCGGGCAACTCCGCTTGGGCTTTCTTGACCAGCGCCGGATCGATCTCGGCGATCGGCACGAAGGCGTTTTTTGGGGCGGGTTGTCGGCCACAGCCCGCGACGGCCAACGACAGCAGCAGGGCAATCGAGCGGCGCATCGGATCGAGTGTCTCGCGAAGGGTTTGGAATTTCAGAATTCGCCCGAGAGGGCTTCGCCGCCGGCGCGGGTCGAGAGGGCTTCGAACACTTTGGCATCGAGCTCGGGAGTGAACGAGGCGACGTGGGCATCGGCGAACACGAAGTTCACTCCGCCCGAGTGGCGGCTGTAGAACATGTCCGTTTCGCCGTTCGGGTCGCCGGGACTGATGTGCTCGCCCGACTGGCCCAAGATCATCGTCGAGCCGTGCTCGACTTCGAAGGTGCCGATACCATCGTTGTCGTCGGGCCCCGGCGCCAGCAGCGCGCCGGTAACCGACCCGACCCAGGTGGCCTCGCCCAACAGGTGCGAGCGCTCGCCGACCGCGATCGTGCGCGAGGCGCCGTCGGTGATGTCGCGGAAGCGGATGCGGCTGTTGCGAAAAAACAGCCCGCTGCCGTCGATGCCGGGCTCGCCGTTGCCGTACATGCCGACGTAGTTGGCCGAGGCCACCTCGCAAATCTTCTTGGCCGGGTCGATCGAACCGACGTCGCTGTAGGCCGGCCAGACGGGCACGACATTGTCCGATGGGCAGAGGTAGACCGTGATCAGCTTGGCGCGGACCTGGGCGTTGACCGCGTCTTCGATCGGCTTGTCGATCGCGATCAGCCCGTGAAGCGTTGATTCTTCCAGGTACGGCAGCAGCATGGCGGCCCAGCCCCAGCCCGGGCCGGTGTCGGTGCCATCGGTCTGAAAGGCTGAAATGTAGCCCGACGGCAGGGTGCCGTTGGCCGATTCGTAGTTCTGCAGCGCCAGGCCGATCTGCCGCAAATGATTGAGGCACTCGGAGCGGCGGGCCGATTCGCGGGCCGCCTGAATGGCCGGCAAGAGCAGGGCCACGAGCAGCCCGATGATGGCAATGACGACCAGCAGCTCGACGAGCGTAAAGGCGCGCGGGTGGCGGGGCATGGGCACGAATCCGGGCGAGGTCGGACCGGTCGACGGCACGAGCCCAGTGTATCAGAAGACCCGGAATCGAACAGCGGGCTCACGATTGGCTAACAATTCGGGTGGTCCGGACAGCGACGTTGAGGGCGCGCTGAAGACGTAAGCAGGCGCCACACACATGCTCGAATCGCATTGCGATGCCACACGCAGGCGCGGCTCGAGCGACATACCGATCTTAGACCGTGGCCTGCGTGTCTTCCTTGGGCTCGGTCGTGGGGGGCTCGAACTTGGGGGCAGTCGGCTCGTCGTGGTCGTCGCTGTAGCTGCGCTCGGCGACGCGGGTGCTCGACGGCTGGGCGTAGGCGGCCGAGTCGACCTCGCTCTTGATGTCGTTGAGGCCCTTCTTGAACTCGATGAGTCCCTTGCCCAGCGAGCGGCCGACCTCGGGCAGGCGCTTGCCGAACAACAGCACGGCAATCACCAGCACGATCAACATCTCCATGGGGCCCAGACCAAACATCGTGCGAATCTCCTCTATAAGCGGGACAGGCGGCAGGGCTCGTGCGTTTGAGAACTTCGCACGGGAGCGCCCCGCGGCGGCAGGGTTTTACAGTCGACCAGGATTTACAGTCGACCAGGTTTTCGGTCGGTTACGGCTTGGGCGTGCTTTCCTTTTCGTCTTCGATGCCCTGCACGCCCTTTTTGAACTCGACGACTCCCTGGCCGAGCGAACGCATCACGCTCGGCAGCCGGCTGCCGAACAGAATCAGGACGATGAAGGCGATGATCAGCAGCTCTTGAACGCCAATTCCGAACATAGCAGCGCCTCTGGGGGAGAGAGTGTCCAATGACCGAAGCCGTGGATGACGGTTTGGTGAGAAAGCTTCGTGTCAAAGTTTCAGCGCAGCGTCCGCAACGCAGTGCGGTGAAGCCAACCGTCACCCTCAATTCTACTGGCCACCGTGGCGATGTCAAACTGGGAGAGGCGGTGGGCTATAGGCCGTGGGCTGTAGGTCGGAACCGTGAGCAGCCAACGGGGATAGCAGCCTGTTGAAGTATTCAACAGGCTGCGTGATCGCAGGGATGCGATCCCAGAATAGCGACGTAAGTCGTTATTTTGCGAGCGGTGCGGAGCAACGAGCTTTCATAGAGGTCTGTTAGACCAAGGGGTGATTGCCAAAGCGAGCCGCTGCGGTCGGACGCCTTCCGTTGCTACCTACGGCCTACCGCCTTCCCGCTTCCGCCTCCGGCCTGCGGCCTCCGTTCGCCTCGGCATACAGCGGCAGGAAGCGGTAATAGACCTCCAGGCACAAGGTCGACAGGGCCGTGCTGTAGGCGCGGCCGCCGCAGCCGCCCCATACGGGATCGGGGTCCCAACTGCCGGCCAGCTCGCCATCGGTCCGTTGCGTCGACATCAGACTTTTCTGCAACGTCTCGTTCCAGCGATGCCAGCCGTCTCCCTGAAGCTGGTACAGGCCGAGCGTGGCATAGTACCAATAGTAGACGTTCGTCAGGCCCGCGCCGGGCGGCTCCTCGAGCAGATAGCCGACCGCCTCATCGAGCGCCTGGCCGTTGGTCGATAGGCCGACGAACTGGCGGCAGACGAGAGCTTCGGCGGTCATCGAGCGGCTGGGCGAGCCTCGGTTTGGCTGGTATCGGGCCAGTCCGCCGCTGCGGCCGGCGGCCACGCTTTTGAGGTACCGCGCAATGCCGTCGCGCGTGGCCTGCGGAATGTCGAGCCCGGCCAGCTGGGCGCTTTTGAGCGCCATCACTTGCCAGCCGAGCTGGCTGGTGTCGCCCGGGTCGCCGGGATGGTAGCGCCAGCCGCCGGTGACGCGGTCCTGGGCTGCCAGGGTGTAGTTGATCGCGCGGCGCACGGCCGGGCCCAATCGCTCGTCACGGGTCATGGCATAGGCTTCGCTGATCGCGCAGGTGGCCATGGCGTGGCAATACATCCGCTCGTATTGATTGTTGGTGGCGCCGAGGCAGCCGTTGGAATCCTGCACGGCCAGCAGGTATTCCAGCCCGCGGCGAACCGTTTTTTGGTTCGGGCCTTGCAAATGCGTGTGGCCGGCGGCCAGAAAGGCCAATAGCGCCAGTCCCGTGATGCCGCTGTCGGCCTGGGCTCCGGCGGCCTGGCGATCCTGGCGATCGGCGGCCAAACCGGCGCCGCCGCTCAAGCGGTGCGCTTCCCAACGGCCGCTGCTGCTTTGGTTGGCGGCCAGCCAGCGGAGCGCCGCCTTGACGCGGGCTTCGCTGTCTTGCGTGGCGCCAAAGCCTTTGGCGACTTCCAAGTGATCGCCGAGCCGCTGGCGGTAGGGGGTGGGCACCGATTTGGCGCTGGCCCCGGCGGCGCCAATCGTTCCATCGGGCGAACCGGCGCTGCCATCTTTCGCGCCAGGCGCGGCCGCCGGGCCGGCCAGCGGCGATTTGCCGTCGGCCGCGGGCGCGGCGCGGGTTTGGCTTGGACCGGCGGCTCGACGGCCGGGTCGGGCGGCGGCACGTCGTCAGCCGGCGTTTTGACCGACGGGGGCGGCTCGAGCGGCGCGGCGCTGGCAATCGCGGTCCGCTGGCTGGGCGTCTTGCTCAAAGCGAGCTCCGGCGGACCGGCATCTTCGGCCGGCTGCGGAGCGACGGGCTGCAACGGCGGCGCCGCCGGCAGGCTGGCGAGCCGCGCCGGCTGGCGTTGCAGCTCTTTGGCCGGCGCCAAGTCGAGGGGCCGGGCCGGCAGCGGCGCCAGCGCGGCGGCGGCGCCGGCGGCCAGTGCCCGGTCGTTGCCGCCCAAAGCGTTCCACGGCTCGGCTTCGCCGGCCTTGCCGTCGTGGGCGTCGCCCGAGGAGCTGTCGATCAGCGCGACTTGAATGCCCTTGCCGTCGGGGGAGCCAACCGTGGCGGTGACAATGTTGACCGTCGTGGCGTAGATGCCGATCAGCAGATGCGCGAGTAGCGACAACACGATGCACTTGCCCAGGGGCTGCGAATGGCCCCAGCGGGTGCGGACCAGGACGAGCAGCGCCACGGTGAATACGACGAGGCCGACCCAGACAACCCAGCGGACGAGCTGCGCGTCGAAGAGTACGGCGACAGGAATGATCGAGCTAGCGAGAAACATTTGGTTTGGGTGCGTCGGCCATTTCGACGGCGATCGTCAGGTCGGCGACGCCGGCCTGCTTACAGGCGTTGAGAACGTTGGCCACCGTCTGATAAGTGGCCTTGCCGTCGCCGCGAACGACGACGCCCAGGGCCTTGTACTGGCTGCGGGCGGCGGCCAGCCGGCGGGCCAGCTCTTCGAGCGTCACGTTCTGGTGGTCGAGCGTGATCTGGCCGTCGCGATAGACGTTGATCACCTTTTTCTCCGGCGCGGCCGCCAGGGCGCCGCGGCCGGCGACTTGCGGCAGTTTGAGCTCGATCTGGCGTTCGGCCTCGATGAACTTCGTGCCGACGACGAAGAAGATGATCAGCACCAACAGCACGTCGATCAGCGACGTGAGGTTGAGCGCGGGGATTTCGTCGAATTGGATGCGAGAGGCCATCGTTTCAGATTTCGATCGGGTTCAACGGATGATTGGTGCCAGGCGTCGTTTGTCCACCGTGATTGGCCACGGCACTCCTGGATATGCCAGCAGTGGCAATTTGGATTTCCATTGGTTGCATTGTGTTTGAGTTGTCAGGCGGCGGCCGGCGGACGGGGTTTGCCGCGGCTCTTGCCTTGGCGGTCTTCGTAAAGCGCTTCGGCCGAGATCAGCGAGACCAACTCCTGGCCGAGGTTGTCGATTTCGATCAGCAGCCGCTCGACGCGGCCCATGAAGATCAGATAGAAGCAGAGCGCCGGGATGGCGATCAGCAGGCCCGCGGCGGTGGCCAGCAGGGCTTCGCTGATGCCGGCGGCCAACAGCTCGGTGCGGCCCATCGCGCCGGCGGTCGAAATGGCGCTGAACAGGCGGATCATGCCGAACACCGTGCCTAGCAAGCCCATCAAGGGGCTGATCGTGGCCATGGCGTTGAACAGCCGCACGTAGCGGCGCAAGGTTGCGCTGGCGCGGTCGCCGGCGTCGATGACGGTTTGTTCAAGCTCGACCGAGGGACGGCCCCATTTGCGGACGATGGCGGCAAACACCTCGGCGATCGGGGCGGAGCTCTCCTGGCACAAGGCCAACGCGCCGTCGCGGTCGAGCTTGCCGTCGCGAATCTGGTGCAGGAAGCGCTTGACGAAGGGGCGGGGAATCACGCGGCCGCGCCGCAGGCTGATCGCCCGTTCGAGCACGAACACGAGCGTGAGGAACGAGCAGGCCAAGAGCGGGGCGATCATCGGCCCGCCTTCCTTGAGAATCTGGAGCAGGTTGCGGTCGAGCGTGGCCGTTTCCTCGGCGGCGGCGCCATCGGACGAAGCTTCGGCGGCCGCGCCGTCGGCGGGAATCGCCTGGGCCAACAGCCGCGGCGCGAGCAACGCCGCCAGTGCCAGCGCGGTCAGCGCCACGGCCGGCCGGAATCGGCGGAAATTCAAACGCAACATGGCGAGCACCCTCACTACGAGATTTGGTCCGCGCCCGATCCGGCGGCCTGGCGAGCCGTCCGGGGGGCGCGGCGGTTATTTGCTTCGGGCCACGGCGACGTGCTCGCGCGCGGCCTTGAGCCGCGTTTGAGCTTCGTCGGCGAAATCACAATCGGGAAACGTTTTCAACAAGCGTTCGTAGGTTTCGACCGCCGAGGCACAGGCGGCCAGCCGCTCGTGGCACTTGGCGGTCTGCAACAGGGCCGCCGACTGCCAGCGCGGAAAGGGATAGGCGTCCACCTTGGCGTACTCGCTCACGGCGCGGGCGTATTCTTCCTGCAGGAAGTAGCTCTCGCCGATCATCCACTGCGCCATGGCGGCCGTCTGGCTGGGGTGGGCGGTTGCGGCCACGACCACGCGGGCGTAGGCTTGCCGCGCCGCCGTGAAATCGGCTTGCGCCGCGTAGGCGCGGCCGATCAGGTAGTCGACCTCGCCCTGCTCGTCGAAGCCGGGAAACCGACGGGTGATGCCTTGGGCCACTTCCAGCGCTTCGTCCCACTTGCGCAACTGGGCCAGGCACTGAGCGCGGCGCAGCTCGGCCAGGGCCGACCAGCTTTGCGGAGCGTCCGTGGTGCGCTGGGCCAGGGCGGCCAGTTGAGCGGCGGCGGCGGCGAATTGTCCTTGTTGGTACCCGGCTTCGGCGGCCAGGTATTCGGCGCCCAGCGGCACCTGCTCGTCGGGCTCGTCGGCCAGCAGGCGCGTCACTGCCGGCTCGACTTGTTCCCACTTGCCCGCCGCGGCCGCACAGCGGGCCGCCAGGTAGAGGGCTTGTCGGCGAATTTCGGCCGGCGCATCGGGTCCGCTGATCGAGGCCGCCAGCCGCTGGGCATCGTCGTAGCGCTTCGCATCCAGTCGCCCTTCGGCCAGCCGCAAGGCGGCATCGGCGGCGTAACGGCTGGCGGGAAAATCTTGCAGCAGCGCTGCGAACCGCTCGTCGGCTTTGCTCTGGTCGCCCGCGGCGCGCGACAACCAGGCCGAGCGGTAAAGGGCCGCGTCGCGCTGGGCGAACTTGGAGTCGCCCTCGAGCAGGCGATCGTAGAGTTCCAGCGCCTCGGCCGATTGCCGGCGCTCGTCGGCGAGCCGCGCAGCGCCACAGGGCTTCGCTGGCCCAGCGGCTCTGCGGATAGCGGTCGGCCACGCCGCGGTACAACGTCAGGGCTTCGTCCTGGCGGTCGAGATGTTCGCAGGCGCTGGCGCACAGCAGCGACGCCTCGGCGGCCACGTCCTGTTCGGGGTTTTGTTTCAGCAACTGCTGGCAGGTGTCGGCGGCTTGTTGCCAGCGGCCGGCTTCGAAATGGCGCCAGGCGAGCCCCAACAGCCCGCGGCGGGCCGTCTCGGGAGCGGCAGCGTGCTGGGCGAGTTGGGCGAAGAGCGCTTCGGCCGTGCTCGCGTCGCCGGCCGCGCCGGCCGCCTCGGCGACTTGCTCAGCCAGCGCGTCGATCGACGTCGTGCCGCCCAGCCCCGCGCCATCAATTCCCGCGGCAGGGACCTCTCGCAACGCGCCGATCGCCGCGGCGGCATCGGCGAACTTGCCGGTCTTGGCATACGCCAAAGCCAGGCTCGCCAGCGCCGTGGCGCGCAGCTTGTCGTTGGGCGGCCGGTCGCCGCCGCCCGCGCGGGCCAGCGGCCCGAGCGTTTCGATCGCCTGGTCGAATTTTTCCTGGGCCGCCAGCGACTGGCCCTTGGCTAGCGCCGCTTGCGGCGCCATCGGGCTGGCGGGAAAGCGGCGGGCAAACTCGTCGGCCAGCTCGACGCACGCGCCATGATCGGCTGCCTTGACGGCCAGCCGCAGCTTGCCGAACAAGGCGTCGTCGGCCCAGGGGCTGTCGGGCCATTGAGTCAACACGCGATCGAAGTCGTGGCGCGCCGGCGGCGTCGCCGGATTGGGCCAGCGCGTCGCCGGCGGCATAGGCAATGGCGGCAGCCAGACGATGGTGCTCGTCGAGCTGGCCGGCGGCCGTGAGCGTTTTGGCGGCCGCGGCAAAGTCGCCGCGCGCCTGCTGCGACAGGCCCAGCCAGTAGCCGGCCTCGACGCGCGAGGGCCCCTCGGCGGCGAGCGTGGTCAATAGCGGCTCGGCTTCGGCGTAGCGAGCCAACTTGTAGAGCGCAACGCCGCGGGCCAGTTTCGCCGGGTCGGCCAAGGTCGGATCGGAAGCCGAAGCGGGCAGGGCGGCCAGCTCGTCGAGCGCCGCCAGGGCGCGGGCGTGGCCTGCCTGGGCATTTTCCAACGCGGCCAACTTGAGCAAGGCTCGGGCAGCCAGCGGGCCCTTGCCGTCGACGACGCTGCGATAGCCGCCGCGGGCCAGCTCGACCTGGCCGAGCTCGTCGCGGGCCGCGGCCAGGCCGAAGCGGCAGCTTTCCAGGCACGGCCCGGCGGGGAATTGTTCGATGGCGGCCAGGAACAGGGTTTCGGCGGCGGCGGGGCGATGGGCCTGGCTTTCGATTTCTGCCAGGTAGTAGATCGCGTAGCCGTTCAGATCGTCTTTCGGATAGCGGCGACGGAAGGCTTCGAGATCGACGGCAGCCGCCGCGGCGTCGCCGGCCAGCCAGGCCGACTCGCCGCTGCGGAACAGCGCCTGCCGCGCGAAGCGATGGTTGGGGTCGCGCTTGATCAGCTCGGCAAACTGCCGGTGCGCCGGTTGCCAGCGATCGAGCTGCGCGAGCGCTTCGCCGTAATAGAACCGCGCGGTTTCGGCCCGCGGATCGTCGGGATGCTCGGCCAGCAGCGCGCTCCAAGCCTGACAGGCGTCGTCCCAGCGCCCTGGGCGTAATGGTCCGCGGCCTGGGCGAATGCATCGTCAAGCGAGTCGGCAAGCGAAGGAGCCGCGATGATGAAGACGGCGAGGACGAAGGCCAGCGCCGCGGCGCAGGCCGCCCACCCAGGGCGTGGCCCTGGGCTGGCTTGTGCGAGGCCGGCGGCCTCGGATGCCATGCTAGTCGCTCGGTCGCACACGGTTGCAGCCGCCGTTTTGTCGGCAACAAGCAAGTGCGGATCGCAATCGGAGCTCGAAGAATCGCTGCGGGACGAGCCAGCAGTGGCACTCGAAGCAGTCAAATCCAAAGCCATGGCACGCGAGGCGGGCAATTCCGAGCCACAGGCACCGGAAGCGGTTACACCTGGCGCACGACCAGCCGACGCATTGGCGATCGCGGCGGTTGGCGGCTTTCGACGCATGGTGCTTGGGCCATGAAGCGTGCCTGCTCCCCTGTTTGACACTGCGGGCCGCGGCGATTTCGGCGGCCGGCGGATTATTTTGGGCCGCACATGGTACTGGCCTGAGCAAATCGCTGGCAAGGTCGGTTCACTGCCGCAGGCCGATTCGCAGCTTTTCAGGTCGCGGTCCCCCGTTGCTAGCCAAGCTGGCGCTGCCGGCGGCTCGAACGGCGGCGGTTAGAAGTCGGCGCTGGCCCCGGTGTCGACGTTGCCCACCATGTGGAAGTGGTTGTGGTCGACGTAGATGACTTCGCGAGCGTCTTCGTTGCGCAGCGTGTGCGGCACCGGCCAGCCGACGCGGGTCACTTCGGTGAAGTAAATCGTGCACTTGTAGTGGGCATGGTGTTGTTGGGCCGGCCCGATCAGCGGGTAAAAGCGGGGCGGATCGACGAAGTCGGAGATCTTGTCCTTGACGATCCGCACGTTGAGCCGCTGCACTTCGTGGAGCATCGGCAAGCCGCCTTCGAGCGGCCGGGCCCGTTCCAAGGTCCGCATGATCTCGTCGTCGCTGGGCGGATCGAGGGCCTCGACGGGCCCGTCGGAGGTCAACGGTCCCAAGATGGGCACGCGCGAGTAGCGTTCCTTCACCCAGAACTCGTCTTCGCGCTTGTCCTGGAAGAAGGGGCTCACCGGAATCGGCACGCCGAAGACGCCGAGGTTCGGTCCGGCGACGCCCGCGCAGCCCGTGCTGGCCAGCACGGCGGCTCCCAAGACGAGTGCCACGACGAGCGATGACTTCGTTCCCATGACCGTTTCCCTCGGCCTGCGACGGGCGGCCCGCAGCGCGCCCCGTGATTTGGCGTGGAGCGCCCTGAGCGATTTCGGGGGACTAAGCCCGCGCAGCCGCAGAGCGATCCGTTGGGGTACTTATCGTGTGAGTCCTGGTCAAACTTGCGGATTTTTCCGATTGTGCCGAAAAAACCGGCCCGACCGCCGCGGCTGCTAGCAGGGAAAAAACGAACCCCGCGCGGCTGCCAGGCAGTCGGCGGGGCTCGTCCCTGCGCAACGGATCGCGGGCCACTAATGATGGCTGCGATCGAAGAAGTCGAGATACCACCAGCCGTCGTCCCACTCGAGGCTTACCTTGCGCCATCCGAGCGGCACCTGCGGGTAGGGATAGAACGGGCCGATGAACGGCCAGGCGGTGGGCGAATACTGCTTGGGATACGTCAAGGCCGCGTAGTTCGGGCTGGCGGCGTAGCTCGGCCAGGCATAGTTGGGCATGTGCGGCTGGTCGTAAGCCGGCGGCGGACCCGAGCCGGCCATGCCGGGCATGTAGCCCTGGGGCGGGCACGCGTGGCGTGCCGCGCGGCGGGCCTTGAGGGTGTGAAAACCGGCCGGCACGACATCTTCGTCGACCTGCATCGCTTCGCCGCCAGCATTGCCAGCGCCGCCAGCGTTCATGACCGGCGCGGCGGCCATGTCGGCGCTGGTGGCGGCGACGCGGCGGACCGCACGCGACTTGCCGGCGCCCGGTACACCCATCGGCTGCTTGATGCCGCCGCCGCCGGTGACCTGCAGGCTGTTGACGATCTGCTCGACGCCGTCGATGTCGCTGACCACCTGCAAGGCGGTTTGCATCTGCTGGTTGTTGGTGACCCGGCCGGTGAGCCAGATGGTGCCGGCCTTGTATTTGACGCCGACGCTGTAGTTCTGCATTTGGCCGCTGTCGCGCAGCGCCGTGGCCACGCGTTCGGCGAAGACCTTGTCTTGGCGGTCGGCGGCCAGCGCCATGGCTGGGGCCAACACGGCGAAGGTCGCAAAGACCCAACTGAAGAAAATAGGTCGCATCTCCCCCCCTCCCCTGGAATGAAAACTCGAACGCTTCGCGACGCACGGTCACGAGAGCGACCGCGGCCCTGGCAGACGGCGGCTCGGGGGCCGCGGGCTTCTCGACCCGCGACGCGCCTGGTCCTGGCGTCCTGCTCAATAGGTGTCGGCTGCCGATTGTGCCGAAGGGGAGCTTTTTTCCGGATTTGAGGCCTTTGCCGGAAATCGCGAGTCCACCGCCGCAAGCTGCCGCCAGCTAGCGGCTGCGGCGACGGTCTCGCATCGAAGCCGAACGGGCCATGGCGGCGGCGGGGGCTACTCGATCTCGTGGCGGTGGACGGGGGATTCCACGTGCCAGATGGCGGCCAGCATCATCGCGCCCAGCGTGCCGCAAGCCGCAAACCAGTAACGCGGGCCGCAGGGAACCGACAGCACGGTGACCAGCCCCATGAGCGCCAGAAAGGCGATGAAGACGCGCTGGCTCCAAGCTTGACCGCGGGAACCCTCAGCGACGCGAGCCGTCCACGCGCTGAGAAGCCCGGCAAACTGGATAAAGCCGAAAACCCATAATGGAAGTGCGGATTCTAGGTACGACATTCGCAATAGCTCTCCTTGAGTCCCTTCGAGAGACAAGCTGCGCGCTTGCGCGTCGCCCAACACATTCCTTGTGTTGCCGGCGGCGCAGGCGATTAGATAGCGAGTGGCGTGCCACGCGGCGGGGAGCCCGGCCGCGGGACGATACGAATGGACGTAACTTAAATATACATAGTTAGTTAAATAAATAGCCGGGGCTTGTGTTGTGCGCTCGCCGAGAGCCTGGCGTGCGTTGGCGCGGGGTCTGGCGTTGCAAAGATTTCAAAAATACGCGGGCAAGGTGTGCGCGGCGGGATGCGGGCCGCCCTGGGGCCGGTGCGCGCGGCCAAGGGCGGCCGCACCGCCCGCGGCGGATTTCACCAATTTGGTGAAGGATTTCACTGTTTTGGTGCGTTCGCGGCTGCGGCGAGCTGGCCGTGGTCAGCCGCTTCCTTCGCGCGAGATTTTTCGGGATCGGCTTCGGCGGCGCGTACCGGATCGCTCGATCGCCCGCGAATTACCGAGTCGGCAAGCTAGCAGACGGGCATTGAATCGAGGGCGCCGGCCGGCTTCGAGCGTCCCCATGACATGCTGCCTTCTGGGGGGCGGCACGCTACTTGCCAAAGGGGCGGGCATTCGTCGATTCCCAACCGCAGTTCTTAGCCGTTAGGAGATGCCAATGAACGAGGAAGCTCCCACTCCCGACGAGTCGAGAAATAATCGCCGCCCTGCCGATCTGCGGCCGCGTGCCCCGCGTGCCGCCCGCGCCGCCCGATTCCGCAAAAAGACAACCAGCTTCGACGGCCGGCACCGTCGTCGCAACAAGCACTGGAACTGGTAGCCGGGTGGTGGAAAGCCGCGTCCGGTTCGCGAGGTCAAAAGCCGACTGGCTTAGCCGGGCTTACCGATGCCGGCGACAGAGGGCGGGCGCCGCACAGAGAGACCGGCCGCGCAGAGGCCGGCTACAGACGGCACAGAGACACCGGCCTCGCAGAGGCCGTCTACAGACGAAGGCAGCAGAGAGGCCGGCCTAGTCCCACCACCAGGCTTCGAGCGGCAGGTTGGCGGCGGCCTTGGATTGGGCACGCTGGGCTTTCAGCCCGCCGTAGGTGTCGGCCTTGATCGTTTCGTGCGAGACGAGCGACCATGGCTGCACGCGGACGCCGCCGCTGACGCCGACCACGACGTGCTTGCCATTCACCAGGCGGTGGTTGATCACGCTGTCGACGCTCTCGGGCGAGGCGCCCAGAGCCGGCTGGTATTGGTTGGCGTCGCCGAAACAGGTCATGTGCCAATCGACGCGATCGGCCAGGTGCTCCGAGTTGACGAGCGCCGAAACCAGCGCCAGGTCGAAGACATTCTGCAAATCGGCATACACCGGATACTTCTGGGCCAGTTGGGCGAAGTGCTGGGTGAAGCGCTGGGCGAATTCCTGGTTCGTGGGGCTTGATTGGCCGGTGTGAACCTGTTCGCCCAACTGGGTCAGCAGCTCATTTTCGCTGAGCACCTGCACGCCGGGGCCGCGGATTTCGAAGACGTCGCGATCGGCCGTAGCCACGACGGCATCGTACTTGAGCGTGAACCACCACCGCAGCACGTCCAAGGCCGGCGGCGTCTGGCCGCGGGGGACGTTGAGCAGAGCCAGGTAGCTGGGCACGTCGATCGTGCCTGGCTCGAGGCCCATGCCGACCAGTTTCATGCGGTAATCGGCCTCGACCAGCACGCTGGCCACGCGGGTCCGCGGATCGATGCCGTCGACCGTGACCGTCTGGCGGCCCATCTGCCCGCGGAGCTTCTTGAGCCAGGCGGGCCGCTGGCCGGGAGAAAGCGGCTTGGCGCTCGACGCCTTGGCGAATTGCTGGGTGCGGGCCAGGCCTTCGCTGGTGGGATCGATCGAGCAGCCGAAGGTGGCCTCGGGCGAGCCGGTCAAAAAGCGGAGCACGACGACCAGGTCGTCCAGTTGCAAGATTGGGCGGCCGCTCGCTCGGCTCACGCGGCGGCCTTCGCCGTCGACGCGCCAGTCGCCCGCCGGACCGGCCAGCACCAGGTCGCCGGTCTCGGGATAGACCAGGACGTACTTGATTTTTTCGAGTCCCGCCAGGTTGAGCATGTCGCGATCGAGCGGGCGGCCGGCGGCCAGCACCAGTTGCACGTGCTTTTCCAGCCGGGTGAGCGAGATCTTGCGCAGCGGCGAGCCGCGGCGGCTGTCGGCATTGTCGCTGGCCGCCAGGGCCGCCAGGCGCGTGGCGACGAGTTGTTTGGAATTCGCGGTGCGGACTGCGCGCTGCAACACGCCCGCGGCATCGACGTAGACGCCATTGGCAAACGGTTCCATTTTTCCCTTGCCGACGCCGCCGCCTTCTTCCCAGGAGTCCTTCGAGATGGTTTCGGTGATGAGGTCCATCAAGGGGCCGAAGTTGGCTCCCATGCCGCCGTGCGCCCGGCAGGCGGCGAGGCCGCGCGCGTCGATTGCACGGCGCTATTGCGCGTGCGATCGTCGTGCACCGCGGCCAGCGTGTAGAAAGCCGATTGGCGGTCGCCGTTCTTGGCTTGTGCCGCGGCCAGCTTGACCAGCAGGGCGTCGCGCGCGGCGCCGTCTTCGAGTTGGCGGGCCGTCTCGAGCGCGGCGGCGAACTCGCCGGCCGCCAGTTGTTCGTCAAAGCGCTCGGCGGCCGCGCGGTCGGCTGCGCGGGCCGCGCGCGCCGAAGGCGGGCAGCGCCGCCAGGCAGGCGGCCGCTAGCAGGTAACCGGTGAAGCGCGTGAACGACGAGGCTCTCTTGACGCATGGCGCCGACATGGGCTGTTTCTCCCTGATCCGTTGCCCGGCTGAACAGCGGGCCTGGCTCAAGAGTCTAGGCTCGCACACCGCTTCGGTACTGTCAAGAAAATCGCTTGACAGCCGCGGCCGGCCCACCCAGGCGCGCCGAAGAAAACCGCGGAAAACCGGGGCCTGCGATCGGCCTCGGCGCACAAAAACAAACGGCCCGCCTGTTCAACTCAGGGGGCCGTTTGTTGCTAACTGTCAAGGAGACCGCTCGAACAGCTCGCCGGTGCTCCGCAGCGGACGATCAACCGCCGCAGCAGCTCGGGGCGGCACAGCTCGGGGCGCAGCACGTCGGGGCAGCGCAGCAAGTGTTGCAGCAGCTCGTGCGGCAACGCTTGTGGCAGCAGTGCTTGTGGCAGCGGTGCTTACGGCAGCAGCTGTTGCAGCAGCTGTCGCAAGGATTGCAGCAGCTGGGGGCAGCAGCGCAACCGCAGCTCGGGGCCTCGGGAGCGGCACACGTGGGAGCAGCGCAGGTCGGAGCGGCGCAGCTCGGAGCGCAGCAGCTGTTGCAGGTGTTGCAGCAGCTGTTGCAACGACGGTGACAGTGGTGCTTACGGCAGCAGCTGTCGCAGGGGTTGCAGCAGCTCGGGGCCGGGGCACAGCAGGTCGGGGCCGCACAGCACGTCGGCTGGCAACAACACGACCCGTGGTGGCCGAACGCTTTCGCGTCGGCGGCAATCGCCACGACGAACAGCCCAGCAATGAGCAGCGTCGAGGCCAGAATACGGGACTTCATGGACGGAACTCCTAAACAGAAAACAAGGGTGATCGACACGTTCGTACTTCTCGCTCGCCAAACCGGATGCCTCTGGCGAATCGGTGTTCGCAATTCATTCAGGCAGGTTTGCGAGGCGATCGGTGAGGCGTGCCCCGCCGGGCAAGCCTCGCTAGTGGTTATCGTCGACGTGATCAGAGCGTCTTAGTCGGAGCCCGTATTTTTCCCAGGCCACGCAGTCCACCGGAACCAAGGCAAGGAATCTGCCGGTTTTGCCGCAGTTTGCCCGTTACAGCCGGACCCAATCGACCCGCTGCCATCGCTACAGGGCGCGTCGCTGGCGGCCGCCCGAGCGCGCGGATTTCTCGTCGCATGCGGCGCAACACGAACCACGCGTCCAAAAAGCCGAGCATGGGACTGCCGAAAACCGCCCATCGGCTGGTCGCGGCGGGCAGCATGACGGGTGGATCCGCGGGGGAGCCGCGAACGTCGCGCGGGGAGGCGCCCGGGGACGCCGGCTCGCGGCTGGGCGTGGGGTAGATTTGACCTGTGGCGATCGGGCCGGGGCGTCGCATGTTCTCGTCCGGCCGCCCCGCTTCCAGAGCCCGCGCCCGCGGACCAAATCCATGGCCGATTCGCCCGACCCGATCTTGCAACCGCCGCTGTATTCTTCGCTATCGCCCCAGCCGATCCTGTGCGAGATGGTCGAGCTGTTCGTCGACGAGATGCCGCCGCGGATGGCGCGGATGGCGGCCTATTTCGAGCGGCGCGACTGGGACGGCCTGCGGCGCAGCGCCACCAGATTCGCTCGGTGGCGGCCAGCTATGGCTTCAACGACCTGGTGCCCTACGCGGCCCGGCTCGAACGGGCGCTGACCAACCGACCGTCGCTCGAGGCGATTGGCACGTCGCTGGAGAGCCTGCTGGCTCAATGCTGCCGGGTGGCGGCCCATCCGACGGTTGAGGCGACGTGAGCCGAGCGCGTCGGGCAGTCGAAGTGGCTGGCCGACGAACCGATCAATGGCGCCGCGCCTGCTCTTTATTGGCTGCCATCGCCAGGGCCACGAGGTAGGGCACCGGCTCGCTGCCCAGGGCGTTGAGCACAGTGCCGCCGGCGGTGAAGGTGTGGGTCACGTCGTCGGGCTGGCCGTATTGCTCGAGCGCCGTGCCCCCCTCGCCGCCGCCGACATAGACCTCGACGCCGGCATCCTTGAGCCGCTTCAACTGGCCGATGAAGCGCCGCGTGCCGTCGGCGAACCGCGGATCTTCGAACATGCCGAACACGCCGTTGTGGAAGGCCACGGCCCGGCGGCCTTGGTGGCGGGCGATGAACTCGCCAATCTTCCCCTCGAACAGCGCGCTGGTCTTGGGCCCGATGTCGAACTGCTGCTGGCCGGGGCCGATCGTTTCGCTGGCCTGGCCGTCTTCGAGGATGAAGTCGACCGGCAGCACGAACTCGATCCCTTTTTGCCGGCCTTCGGCGATCATTCGCCGCGCCTGCTCGATGCGCGCGGGCGGAATGTAGTAGGGCTTGTCGGCCTGGGCCGGATCTTCGGCGACGCCGAGCGAAAACGTACCGCCGTCGAGCTCGGCCGCCGCTTTCTTGAGTGCCATGGCCAGCGAGCCGGCGGTGAACACCATTTCGATCGTGCCGCGGCCGATCATCGCCTCGAGGTCGTCGAGCTTGTCGATCTTCAGCCCGCTGAACACGACCAGTTGCGTGCCCAGGCAGCGGAGCATCGGCCCATCGAACTCGGCCGCCACGTAAGCGCCCAGCGCCACGCGATCCATGGCCGCCGGCACGACGACGGTCGACGTGTCGAGGCTGCCGGCCGACAGGGCTTCGTTGACGTACACGCGGGCGATCTTCTCGGCCACCTGGTTGGCGAATCGAGCGAGTTTTTCGCTCAGCTTGGGCAAGTCAGCCGGCCTGGCCTTCCAGAGCACGCGCTCGATCTCGTAGCGGCGGGTGTTTTCGAGCATCAGGATGCTGCCCGGCGGGCAGGAGCGGATCGTGTCGGCCGCGGCGTCGGAAACACTCAACGTCGACTCGTCGAGCCAGTCGGACAGTAGCGGCACGTCGCAGCCCATGATCTCGCCGAGCCGCCGGGCGACTTTGGCCAACGTTTCTTCGGGCTTGCGGCCGCGATGGCCGAAGACGACCTGCTGCCAGCCGTGCCGGCGGCCGAAGTCGAGGGTCTGGTGCATCGAGCGCAGCCGCACGTCGCCTTCGCCCACCTTGCTTCCCGGCTTGGCGTCGACGTCGCCGCGGACCAGCACGGCCGTGCCGGCGGGCACGTCGGCCAGCGAGTCGAGCCGCGGGATGGCGGCCAACCACTCGCTGAGCGTATGCTGCGGCCGGCGGCCGTTGACGTCGAGCAGCGTCTGGCACCAGGCGAGCATATCGTCAGGCGTCACCGGCATGTTTGCACTCCCCTTCTCTCGCACCAACGATCTCATGCCACGGGGCTCGCGCAATCGGGCCGCTGCCCTCGGTTCGGTTGGCCCGCGGCGCGCGCGCCGGCGATAGTCTACAGAAACCTACGCGACATTGTCACGCGGGCATGGAAGTCGGCGGGGATCGAGCGAAGAGACGCCGGGGGGCTACTGCGTCTGGCCCGGCTTGCGGGCGACTTCGTCGCTGTCGCTGGCGGAGTCGGCGTCGACCAGGGCGTCGGCCAACTGCTTGTCGTATTCGGCCTGGGCCTGGCGATACTGCTGGAGCGTGTCGGCGGCCAGGTTGGCGCCGGAGAGCAGCTTATCGATCTTGGCGGGCAGCGTTTCGGCCAGGCTTTCGTCGTAGCCCACGCGAAAGTCCTGCACGCTGCCGTCGGTGCCCAGCACGACCATGGTGGGCAGCATCTCGACGCCGAATACCTTGTCGCTCAACCGCGAGGGGTCGCGGACGATAGGGATCGTCAGGTTGGCCTTGGCGAACGACTCGCTGACGTTGGCGTCGCTGACCGCCGGTTCGTCCTTGTTGACGGCCAGGATCAGCACGCGGTTGTTGTCGCGATAGCGCGCGTAGACCTGTTCCAGGTTCGGCAGGCCGCGGAAGCACCAGCCGCACCAGGTGGCCCACATGTCGAGCACGACGATCTTGTTGCGCAGCGCGTCGCGGCTGACCGGCTTTCCCTTCAAGTCGACGAACGTGAAGGCTTCCGGCTTCTTGCCCAGCACCGGCGCCGGCGCGACCGGCGGCGGCGGCAGCAGCCGCTTGAGCTGTTTGGCGCCCTCGGGCACGGCAAAACGGAAGGCCTCGTCGACGATCGGCCGATCGACCCGCGCACCGTTGAACTCGGCCCACAGGTTGCAGCGCGCGACTTGGAACTTCTTGCGCATGTCGTCGGTGCCGAACTCGTATTTCCACAGCAGCCCATCGGCTTTCGAAATCCAGAAGACGTTGGTTCCCCGCGGGCCGTCGACGGCCACACGGTAGCAGGTTTCGCCGTTGAGCTGGGCGTCGTCGAGCCGCCGCGGCGAGGCGCCGGAGGTCAGCCGCTCGACGGCGTCGTCGGCCAGCAGCAGCGTCAATTGCGGCAGGGCGACGTCGAGCTGCCCGCTCACGGCGGCGGCCAGCATTTCGTCGCCCAGGAGCGCTTCGGCCGTCAACGGCGCGGCACACGGCTGGACGAGCACCTGGTTTTCCAACGAGTCGACGCTGGCCCGCAGCTTGCCGTTGCTGGTGACGACGCTGGCCTGCAAGGCGTGGATGCGGATGTCGCCGGGCCTGCGGAAGGCGACCGAAAAGGGAATCGGCGGCGACTGTTCGGCCTCGCCCTCGGCCGTTTCGACGGCCAGCCGCAGCTCGCCGGCGTCTTCATAGCTTTGGGCCTGGCGATACGTTTTGGCCAGCCGCTCGACGAGCTCGGCGGCCGTGACGTTGTCGGGCGCCGCGGCCGTGGCGCCCGGCTCGTTCTCGGCGTGTTGTTGGCAGCCGGAGAAGACCGCCAGCCCCAGCACCGCGCTCCAGGCAACGGCGCCACGGGCGATCGCTTGAGGGAGGGTACGCTGCGGGCGTGCATTGCAGGCTGCCATGTTTCAATCCTTGAAAGATGGGGTCGCGGTTGGCCGCTTGCGGGCGGCGCGGATTTCGAGGGCCGCGGATTATCGGCAACTTGACCCCGCGGGTAAAGCTCGACTTCTTGACCCCGCGGCGAATCGAGCGCTATCATGCCCATCGGGCTGCTATCGGCGCTGCTATCGCCCGCGGTGACATTTCCAAAGGGCCTGCTGTCGCGGGCGAACCGGGAAGATTCGAGCGGCCTTGCGGGAATGGGGCTGTTTGCATCGACCTGGCAGGAGTTCCGTGGGACGAACCGGAGGGGGAAAGCCATGAATGCGGTGCTGCGGTACGGATCGGGCGACTCGCTGGCTCTCGAACTGTTGCACGAGCCGGAGCTGGAGGTTTGCGATGCGCCGCGCGGCACGGCGCTGGCCGACGTGGCTGCGGCCGCCGATCGGGCGCTGGCCGAGCCGGTCGATTTTCCGCCGCTGGAGCGCGGCGTTGCCGGGCGACCGGGTCGCGCTGGCCATCGAGCCCGGCGTCCCGCGCGTGGCGACGATCCTGGCCCGAACGGTCGCGGCGCTGGTGGCCGCGGAGGTCGCGCCGGCCGACATTCACATCGTGCGGGCGACGGCCGAGCCGGCCGACGTGCTCGGCGAGATCCCCGAGGCGATCCGCCGCGAGGTGGTTTCGGCCGTCCACGATCCGAGCAGCCGCCAAGCGCTGAGCTACCTGGCTGCGACGGCCGACGCCCGGCCGATCTACGTCAACCGCGCGATTCACGACGCCGACCTGGTCGTGTCGATCGGCGCACTGCGGCTCGACGATGCGCCCGGCTATCACGGGACCAACGCGGGCGTGTTTCCGACCTTCTCCGACGCGGCCACGATTGCCCGCTATCGTTCGTCGAAATCGGACGAGGCACGGCGTCGCCGGCGGCTGGACCGCCAATCGGACGAAGCCGCCTGGCTGCTGGGCGCGCGATTCACGATCGAAGTGGTGCCCGGCGCCGGCGACGAGGTGTTGCACGTGTTGGCGGGCGACTCGGCGGCCGTCAGCCGCCAGGGGCGCGAGCTGTGCGAAGCGGCCTGGCGCTATCCGCTTGCGCGGCCGGCGAGCCTGGTGGTGGCCACGATCGAAGGCGACGCGACAGCGCAGACGTGGGACAACGCGGGCCGGGCGCTGGCTTCGGCCAGCCGCGCACTCAGCGCCCGGCGGCGCGATCGCGCTGTGCACCCAACTGGCCGCAGCGCCGGGCCCGGCGCTGCAGAGGCTCGTTGGGGCGGAGGATCGCCGCGAGGTGGCGCGCGACATCGATCGCGGGCATCCGGCCGACGCGCTGGTGGCCCGCCAGCTTGCCGACGCGCTGGACCAGGGGAGCATCTACCTGGTCAGCCGGCTGGAGGCCGAGCTTGTCGAAGAGCTGGGGCTCGTGCCGCTGGCGGCCGATGACGTGTCTCGGCTGGCGCGGCGATTCGATTCGTGCCTGGTGCTGGCCAACGCCCATCATGCGATCGCGCTGCCCGCGCCCGATGCCGCGCGGCGCCGCTCGCACGCCGCGCCGAGATCGCCCAAATGAATGCCTCCGATGCGCCTGCCGCCGAGTTGGCCGCCCAATACCAGGCGCTGGTCGGCCACGCGGCCGTGGTCGAGCTGGGACGGCGGACCCAGATCGAGTTTCGCGGCGGCGACCGGGCCTCGTTCCTGCACAACCTCTCGACCAACGAAATCCGCAAGCTTGCCGCCGGCTCGGGCTGCGAAGCGTTCTTCACCTCGGTGCAAGGCAAGACGCTGGGCCATGGGTTCGTGTTCGGCTCGGCCGACTCGCTCATCGTCGAAACCGTCGGCGGCCAGGCCGAGCCGCTGCTGGCCCACTTCGACCACTACCTGGTCTGCGAACAGGTCGAGTTGGTCGACCGCAGCGGCCAGTGGTCGGAGCTGTTCGTGGGCGGGCCGGAAGCCGAGACCCTCGTCGGCCAGCTGGCCCACGCGCGGCTGCCGCAAGCGAGGCTTTCGCACGCCATGGTGTCGCTGGCCGATCGGACCGTCTCGCTGCGGCGGGCCGACCTGGCCGGGCCCGTGGGCTTGCTCGTCAGCGGCAAGCACGACGACGTCGCGGCGGTGCGCGCGGCGCTAGTGGCCGCGGGCATCACGCCGTGCGGAGAATCGGCGTTCGAAGCGGCCCGCATCGAGTGGGGCTTTCCGCTATACGGCCGCGACATCACGGAAGCGAATCTGCCGCAGGAAGTGGCCCGCGACGCGCTGGCGATCAGCTTCACCAAGGGCTGCTACCTGGGCCAGGAGACCGTGGCGCGGATCGACGCGCTGGGCCACGTCAACAAGACGCTGGTCGGGCTGCGATTCGTTTCGCCGACCGTGCCGGCCGACGGCAGCGAGCTGACGGCCGTTGGGCAGGTGGTGGGACACCTCACGTCGGCCGCCTTTTCGCCCAGGGCGGGTGCGGCGGTGGCGCTGGCTTACGTGCGCCGCGGCCACAACGAGCCTGGCAGGCGCGTGAGCTTCAGCGGTGGGCGAAGCCGAGGTCGTGGCGTTGCCGGCGTATCGCTGAGCTAGCCGGCGCACGGCGATTGGGCGAATTGGATGTCGCTGCCCAGCTCATCGAGCCAGGCGCGCAGCCGGCCGACGACGTCGGCATCCGGTGGCAGCTGGCCAATGAGGCGGAACGTGCCCGCGGCCAGAGCCAGGCGAAGCGCTGTGAGCCGTGCGGCCATTTCGGCCAGGAAGGCCTGCATTTCGGTGGCGTCGAAGTCGTGCCGCAGCAGTTCGATCGTGCCTTCGCCCGGCTGGCGGCGCAGTGAAACGAGCTGTCCGCGCTCGGCTTTGAACAGCAAGGGCTCGATCATCGCGCGGCGCAGTTCGCCGCGCGAAGTGAAGTGATAGACGCGCGGGGCCGAAGTACAGGCTGGCGCCGCCGTCGCGACGGAAGCCAACCATGACATCCTCGTCGTGTCCTGCGAGGGCCAGGCTCGCGCGTTCGACCAGGGCCTTGGCTTCGGCCAACAGGTCTTCACGGTCCTGCCGCTCGCGCGCCATCGGGAATTGCCTGCCGAGTCATGCCGGCGACCGGGCCGCACGGGAGCGCCGCCGCCAGGCGATGCCCGCCAGCGAGACCGCGGCCAACGCGGCCAGGCCCAGGCTGCCCGGCTCGGGCACGATGATCTCGCTGATTTGCGTGGCCCACAGGTTGCCGGCCAAGGCGTATTCCTGGAACGTCCAGAAGTGGTTCGCGTTGGTCGGGTCGACCACCGTGGTCGAGTAATCGCCCCAGCGGCCGTCATTGTAGCTGTAGGCGCCCGTGGTGCTCGCCTGCAGTTGGATGGGCGCGTCGAAGGTGGTCACGCTGCCGACGGTCGTGCCGACCAGCGCCATGACGCGGATCGCGCCGCCGAAGGCCGTGCCCGACTGGTCGAAGCTGATCACGACGTCGCCGTTGGCATTGGCGGCGATCGAGGGCTGGTACCAATCGAACGTGGGGCTCGACAGCGTGCCTTCCTGGATGACGGCGTTGGTGTTGGCGTCGATCTTGTACCAGATCAGCGCGTCGAGCAGCCCGCCGCCGGGGGCGTCGATGTTGGTGGCGTGGACGGCGTAGATGGTGTCGCCGACCTGGTAGACGTTGCCGGTGATTCGATTGTCGATCGTGTTGATGATCTGCGAGCCGTTGGGCTGGCCGGCTGGTTGCGGCGTGGTGTACTGGTTGACGGGGATCAGGGTCGTGGCCGACAGCGTGGCGCCGGGTCCGGCGGTGCCGTTCAGATCGGTGCGATACAGCAAGGAATCCGTGCCCGCCAGCGACGTGGCCAGCAGCGGCGCCGCGCTGGGGGCGGGTCCGAAATTGGTGATCGGCTGCAGCGAGGCGCCGATGACGCCAACGTCCTGGCCGTCGAAGCGCGTGAGGTTGGCGAGCGTGGGCGTGGGAGCCAGCAGGTCGGCCTTGGGAAGCGAAAACAACGATTCGTCGGTCGAATAGCCCGGGTTGCTGGTGAAGTTGTTGGTGGAGATGTAGACGCCGTTGGCGTCGACGCCCATCCGCGTGAAGTCGACGAACTGGCCCGGCCCGCCGACATTGCCGCTGAAGGCGACGGCCTGCCACGTGCCCAGCGGGTCGGAAGTGTCGGAGCGGGCGATCATCACGCGGTTGTTGGTCGACTCGCCCGACAGCCCGGCCGCGATCCAGCGATCGGTCGACGGGTCGTAAAGGATGCGCTGGTTGAAGACGCCCAGGCCGCTCAAGTCGGTGCCGGGATCGACTCCCGCGATATCCTTCCAGAAATCGTGGGCCGAGATCAGCTCGAGCTGGTTGTGGGCGGGCGTCTTGTCATAGACGGCAAAAGCGCCGTTCATGAGCTGCACGATATCGCTGGGGCCCACGGCACCGTCGCAATCGGGGGGCGAATAGCCGACGCCGCCGTTGAGCGTGGTGCCTTGCGTCATGTTGACGCCGCTGAAATTCAGGCCGATCGTGGCCGCCGCGGCATGCGGGGCCAACGGTGCGCAGGCGTAGCACCCGAGCAGCGCGAATCCAATGAACGGCGCGAGCGCGCGACGCGACATGGTGTCAATGCGAATCGAGTTCCGCCTGAAGTGCACGGGGCTCGCCGCGGCGGACCATCGGCCGAAAGAGAGCGCTTCGGCCCCGCCGAAGCCCGCCGCTGCAAGCCACGTCTCCATCGTACTGACGGCGGCGGACGCTTTCAAGAAAAAAGAGGCGGTTTCGCCGATGAATCGGCGCGGAACGCGCGATCGGGCGGTGGTTCACGAAGCGGCGCCTCGCTCAGCGGGCAAAGGGCCCGAACACCACGTCGACATTGCCGCGCAGCACCTGCCGGCCCAGCGCGACGGCGCGCGGTTCGGTCCAGCGGCGGTCGATGACGAACCGCTCGGCCAGGATCTTGGCCAGAATGCGCTTGTACATGGCGAACTTCGGCAGCGCGAACTCGAGCTTGTACATGTCGGAATAGTAGCCGATCTGCTTGGTGCGCGGCACGGCTTCGAGCCGCGCGGCCGCGTCGTGCTCGATGAAGGTCGGCGTGTTGGAATACCACCAATGGCCGTTGGTCAGCACGTTGGGAAAGATCCAACTGTAGCTGGCCAGCTCCTGGTTCGTGACGCTGGCCAGCACCGAAATCGGAAACAGCACGCCGGGAAAGGCGTTGAACAGCTCGCGGTACTGCACGAGCGAGACGCGGCTGTCGTACAGGTCGCGTCCTTGAAAGACCCCCTCGGGGTAGACATTGCGATGCACGCCGATCATCAGGTCGAAGGGGAGCTTGAACTCGGCACAGTATTCGGCCAGGGTCCAAAACACGAACAATCCCGTGTCGCGCTTGTGGGCCGGGTCGGCCGCGGGGCCGCGGCGATAGACGTTGGCAACAGCCGCTTCGGCGGCGGCCGGCTCGACGCGCCGCCGGCGCGAAATCGGGAGGCAGCGAAATGGCACACGCCCGGGCGCCGCGGGCCACGAAGTGCTCGAACAGCTTGCCGATCGCGGTGCGCAGGCTGCGGGCGTCGCCGACGTTCGTGCCGGCGGCCTTGTCCAGTCGCTGGCGGACGGATTCGTTGGCCAGGTGGAAGACGAGGTCGTCGGTCCGCAGGCAGGGAATGTAAAGCGACGTGTCGAAGCCGGTCAGCGGATCGTCGAAATCGTTGGTGAGAAACACCGCGTTGAGCTTGCTTTGCTTGAGCACCCGCTGTGCCCAATCGGGGCTTTGCATCGCGGCGGCCGAGCGATCGTAGAGGGCTTCCCAGTTGGCCGGCGTGATCGCCTCGTCGGCAAAACCAAAAAACGCCTGCACCATCTCGACGAGCCAGCTCGATTGGATCGTGTTTTCGATCGTGCCCAGGTACTCGATCAGGCGGCCCACCTTTTCCTTGGGCGCCAGGCCGGGCTCCTCGATCCGCGCGCGGCATGCCCGCCGAATGCGCCAGCTCGGTGTAGTAGTGATAGCCCAGGATGTCGGCCAGGGTCGTCGAAGCCGGCGCGTGGGCGTTGATGTGGGTGTGCGGGTCGACCAACTCGATCGCGTCGAGGGCTTCGAACAGGCGGGTGCGGAGTTGCTCGGACATGAAGTTCACTGCGGGAAGCTTGGCAGAAAGTTGAAACCGAGGCCGATCGCGGAGCCGTCATCTTGGGCCGGCCCGTGGCAACGGGCAAGCGGGTTCTCGTTGGCGCTCCCGAAAGGCGGGAAGCGAGTCGATTCCACCGCGCGGGTGCAGGTCGTCGGTTGCAGAATGTCCGAATCGAATCCCATCCCCGTTTTTCGTCATGCCGTCAGAGGCAGCTCGTCGTGGAGAAAGGCCTGGTAATGCCGCAGGGCCGCCTGCTCGTCGCCGGCGCGATCGAGCAGCACGCCGCGGACGCGGGCCCGCAGGATGACCCCCTTTTCCAGCCGGTCGGCGAACAATTCGTGGGTCAGCCGGTGCTGGGGCGACATTGGGCCGTCGCGCGCGTCGAGCGTTGACGATTCGACGGCGGCCGGTTCGGCCATCTCGACGTAGCTGTAGGGGACGTCCGACAGGCGAAACAGGTGGCAGTTCACGCTGCCGCCGGCAACAGTGGAATTCTGCCCCGCGGTAGAGCGCAGCGAGGCCCATTCGCCGCGCTCGACGTCGACCGGCCGCAAGACTTCGCCGGCAGCCACCTGGCTGGCCACCTGCAAGCGCGGGCAACTGTCGAGGCGGCTGGTCTGGGTCGACACGAGCAGCTCGACCGCCAGAACCGCGGTTTCGCGGTCTTGTGCCGCGCGCAGTAAACCTGCGTCCGCATCGCGGCTTCGGGCCGGTGGGCGAAGCTGGCGATCAGGTCGCCGCCACGGACATAGACGTCGATGTCGGCCGCGCGCTCGTCGGGGGCGACCGGCGCCAACTGGATCCCCAGCGGCCGCACGGCGTCGATCGGCTCGCCGTCAACAACCAGCTCGACGAGGCCCGCGGCCGGGTCGAGCAGGTTGACCGCCACGCGAGCGCGCGCGACGGCGAGCCGCGCGACGGCGTTTTCCAACTGCCAGGCGAGCGAGGTCGGGCGTGATGATCCGAGTTCCATGCGGATCTGCGATTGCTGAGCTCAAGCGAGCGACCGGGAGCCGAAGCGCGACAATAAAAAACCCCGCCGCTCGCACGAGGCGAAACGGCGGGGCCGGAACAGAGAAGAGGCCGGGTCGCTAATTACCTGTTGTATGAATCCGCGATTCGCTTTTTGCACCCGGGGGAGAATTCCCGCAGGTCGACTTTGATCTTACCAGATTGGAATTGACTGTCCATAGTTTCGTACACTCATTTTTCAAAAAGTTTTTGTTACGGCCGGCGACCGACTATCGGGGGATGCGCTGCCGGCGGGGCACGCCACTGCGTGCTGGCCGGTTGGTCTGCCGGGCGGGCTCTCTTATAATCGCGGGCACACGCCACGGCCGCTAAACGTCCCCAAACCCGAGGAATTCTTCGACTCGTGCTTGAATACCTGCAGGTCTGCGAACGGGCGGCCCGCGCCGGCGGAGCGATGCTCGTCGACTGGGTGGGCCGGTTTGGAGTGCGCGAAAAGGGCCCGGCCGACCTGGTCACGCAGGCCGATCTGGCTTCGCAGGAGGTGGTTCGCGGCATCGTCCTGGAAGCGTATCCCGATTTTGGCTTCGTTAGCGAGGAGTCGGACGAGGCGTTCGACAACCGGTTGGAATACACCTGGATCGTCGATCCGCTCGACGGCACGACGAATTACGTCCACCAGGTGCCGCATTACGCCGTGTCGGTGGCGTTGTTGCGCCGCGGCCGGCCGGTGGTCGGCGTGGTGTTCGACCCGGTGCACGACGAGTGTTTCGCCGCGAGCCTCGGAGGCGGGGCGACGCTCAACGGCCGGCCGATTCGCACCAGCGGGGTGCGCGAGCTGTCGCAGGCCCTGGTAGCGGCCAGCTTCGCGGCGAAGGTCCAGCGGCCTTCGGCCGAGATCGACCAATTCGTGGCTGCCGTGCTGAACTGCCAGGCCGTGCGCCGCACGGGGTCGGCCGCCTTGAATCTGTGTTACCTGGCCGCGGGCCGTTTTGATGGCTTTTGGGCGATGAGCACGAAAGCCTGGGACGTGGCGGCCGGCGCGTTGATTGTCGAGGAGGCGGGAGGCACGGTGACGGCGCTGGACGGCGGGCCGTTCGATCTCGAGCGACCCCACCCGGTGGCCAGCGCCTGCCGCGAGCTGCACGAGGCGTTTCGGCGGCTACTCGACGAAGCGCCCCCCGTTTGAATAAGGCGACGGCTGATTTGCGATACGCAGAGGGCGAAACCATGACCGACTACGCTCGACCATTCAGAGGGGCTAGCCACGGGTGCCACGGGCGGCTGCGAAGCAGACACCCGTGATCTCGCACTGCTGGACAAGCCGGACAAGGCAGCCGTGACACCCTGCATGACGCGGCAGCGTGTGGGCCCCCGAGCGCGAGATCGGCGAACTTGCGTGCGGGCGCAAAGAGGGCTGCCCTGGGGGGCCCAAGGAGGGCGGTTTCGCCCGGTTTTTTTGACGAGCCTGAAACGCCGCGAGGGCGCCGGCTGATGGCGCCCCGCTGGCAAGCGGCCGGCCGCTGGGCGACAATTATTTTGGTACTTGTTCAGACGGCGGATTAGACTGAAAAGCGAGTTTCCTTTCTCCTTTCGTGTCGAAGCCGTTCTGGCCGAACCGCCGGCGCCGCAGCCGGCAGTGCAGGGAAGTCTGTTGCCATGGGACAGCGACTCGAGCAATTTGGCTCGCTGGGCGTCGCCTGCCGCGCGGTCGTTGCGCTGGCGTTGGTCGTGGCGGCCGCCCGCGGCGACGAGCCGACCGCCGGCGAGGTCGCCAAACCGGCGGCGCCCGCGGCCACAGTGCCGCAAGCCAAACCGCTGCCGAGCGAGGACCAGCCGAGCATTTACTACCTACCCGACAAGAACGGCGAGCTGCAGCCCGTGTTGGGGCTGACCCTCGAGCAGTTCACCGAGCTGTTCAAGCTGAAGAACCAGGTCGACGAGCAGAACAAGCGGCCGCCGTTCACGATCGAGAGCGTGGCGATCGAGGGCACGATCGACCGCGGGCGCGCCGAGCTGGCCGCGCGGTTCAAGCTGACGATCGAAGAAGACGGCTGGGTCGGCGTGCCGCTAAGGCTCAACGGCGCCGTGCTGCTGGAGCTGGCCGGTTACAGCGGAGGCGGCGAGCACTTCGTACATTACGAACCGCAGCGGCAGGGGTACGTGATCTGGATTCGCAGCCAGGCGGGCAAATCGCACGAAGTAACTTTGAAGCTGCTGGCGCCGCTCAACAATCTCGGCCCCGAATCGCATCTGAAGTTGAGCGTGCCGCGGGCGGCCATCGGACGCCTGTCGCTGCAGATTCCGCTGGAGCGGGCCGTGGTGACGGTGGCCGAAGGGGGCACGCTCGAATCGACGCGCGCCGTCGGCGACACCGCCACGGCGGTCAACGTCGTGGGGCTGGGCGGTGAACTGGACCTCGTCTGGCACGCGGCCAACGCGCACGTGACGAACCTGCCGACGGTGCTGGAAGTCGCCGGCAACGTGCAGGTGCGCGCCAGCGGCCGTACGATCACCAGCGATGCCCGGCTTACGGTCCGCAGCCTGGGCGGCGAGTTCGACCGATTTCAGGTGCGGCTGCCGCGCAATGCCGATCTTGTCGGCACGCCGCAGCCCGGCATTTCGCTGGTGCCGGCCGAGGCGGCGGCCAGCTCGGGCAAGCTGTACGACGTGAAGCTCGAAAAGAAAACGACCGGGCCGCTCGACCTGCGGCTGGTGACCGAGCGGACGTACAATCCGCAGGACGACGAGCCGTTGGAGCTGGCCGGCTTCGAGGTGCCCGGCGCCGTGCGGCAGTGGGGCACGATCTCCGTGCAAGTCGAGGGCGATTGGCAGCTGCGCTTCGGCGAGCTGAACCACCTGCAGATCGACGAGCTGGCGGGCCAGGTGCGCCGCGACAGCCGTTCGTCGGCGTTCGACTATTTCGTGCAGCCCTATTCGCTGCCGGCGCGGCTGGTGCCGCAGACCACGCGGATTCGCGTCGAGCCGCAGTACATCGTCGAGGTTGGCAGCGACGAGGCCCTGCTGCACGCCAGGTTGAAATACACGATTCGCGGGGCGAAGGTCCGCACGCTCGAACTGGATTTGAGCGGTTGGGAAGTCGACGTGGTCGGCCCGGAGACGATCGTCGACGTCGACGCGGCGGCCACGAGCCAGACCCATCCGTTCGTGATCCCGCTGTTGCAGTCGACCTCGGGCGAAGTCGAGCTGACGATCGAAGCCAGGCAGAAGATCGCGCACGACGCGGCCAGCATGGTGCTGGAGCTGCCGATGCCGCGGGCCGAAGTCGTGGTGCCGGCCAACGTGGCGGTCGTGCCCGACGACAACGTCGAGCTGGTTTTGCAGCCCGACAAGTCAACCGGGCTGGCGCCGCAGACGGCCCCGCCGCAGATGAAGCTGCCCGAGCGTCAACAGGATCCGCTGTTCTTTCGCACCGAATCGTCGGCGCCAAAGTTCGTGGCCGCGGTGAAAGTCTACGAGCAGGCGATTTCGACCAGCACCGTGACCCAGCTCGCGGTGGGCGAGACCGAAACGCAGATCGCCGAGCGGATGGTGTTCCAAATCGCGTACCAGCCGACCGATCACCTGATGTTGGGGGTGCCCGCCGGCGTGCGGCCCGATCGGCTGGCGATCACGCTCGACGGCCAGCGGCTGACGCCCGTTGCACCGCGCGAACGGCCGGCCGGCGAGGCCGAGGTCACGCTGGTGCGGGTGCCGCTGCCGACGCCGCGGATCGGGCGGTGCGAGCTGCAGATCGATTACACCGTGCGCCACGAGCGGCCGCCGACCGCGGCGGGCACGCTGGTGAGCATTCCGCTGGTGATCCCCGGCAACGGCCAACTGACCTCCAACGAGCTCAATGCCGTGCCCAAGCCGGGCGTGGCCGTTCGCTATCCGCCGGGCGACTGGACCGATGAAACGCGCGACCGCGCCGCCAGCCGGCCGACCGAGCTGACTTTCTCGGCGCGCTGCGCCCTGTCGCGCGTCGTGCTGGGGCTGAGCTCGACCGAGCAGACCGGCGACGGCGCCACCACGATCGAACGGGCGGTCATCGAGACGCAATTGACCGGCACCGGGCGCCAGGACCGCGCGCTGTACCTGGTGGCGACCAGCGACCCACAATTGCAGATCACCTTTCCGCCGGGCGTCGACAACTCGTCGCTGGCGCTGGAAGTCGACGCCCGCCGCGTCGTGCCCGAGTCGATCCGCCAGCGCGAAGTCACGCTGGCACTGCCGGGCGGGACGCGCAAGGAGCACCTGGTTTCGATGCGCTATCATCTGGCCGATGCGCCCGGCGCCGGGCCAGCAGGAATTGGTTTGCCCGCAGTTGAAGGCGGCTCGCTGGCGCGGCAGGTCTATTGGCAATTGGACCTGCCGGCGACCGAACACGTGCTCGTCTCGCCGCCGGGGTTCACGCACGAGTTTCGCTGGGAGTGGTCGGGCCTGGGCTTTCGCCGCCGCGTTTCGCTCGACCAGAGCGACCTGGAAGGCTGGGTCGCGGCCGGCACCGCCGTCGACGCGCCTGCCGAGAAACAGACACCGCCGCCGGCCAATGGCGCTGCCGCCGCCGCTCGGGCGACCAACCGCTATCTGTTCAGCACCGTGGGCGTCGTCGACGCGCTGGGCGTGTACACGATCAGCCGCACGAGGTTGGTCCTGTTCGCCTCGCTTTCGGTGCTGGGGGTGGGATTGCTGCTGATTTATTTCCCGGCACTGCGGCATCCGGCCGTGCTGATGGTGTTGGCCGTGGCGTTGGCTGCCGGCGCGCTTGTGGATCCGGACGTGGCGCTGTTGGCGGCCCAGGCAGCCAGCTTGGGACTGGTGCTGGCGATCGTGGGGGCGGCGATGGCGCACGGCGCGTGACGGCCGGCGCCGAACACCGTGCCGGTGCGTGGCAGCTCGCAGGCCCTGGTCGAGCGCGGCGTGACCGAAATGTACCAGCGCCCGCCGGCCGCAAGCTTGCAGCCCTCGACCGCCACGAACCCGCTCATGCCCACGTCGTTCCCGGAAGCCGAATCATGAGCGGCCGCAGTCTGGCACTGGCGATGGGCATCTGCCTGGCGGCCGGCGCCGCGTTGGCAGCCGAGGGGCCGCCGCAGCCGCCCGAGCGGCCACCGTCATTTCGCCGCGTGTACGTGCCGGCCGCCGAGATCGAGCGGCAGACCTGGCGCGACGGCTATTTGCCGGTCGCGCCGGGCGAGTTCGAGCGGCTCGTCGAGTCGACGGTCGCGGGTGCCTCGGGCTCGGGAGCCTGGACGACGCGGATCGAAAAAGCCGACTACGAGCTGCAGCTCGAGGGCGACGACCTGCTAGTGGGCGCGGCGACCTTGCGGCTGGCACGGCCCGACGGCGTGTCGGCGCCGCTGGTTCTCGATCCGTGCAACCTGGCGATCGGCGGCGCCCATTGGCGTGACGCCAAGGAGCAGGCCGCGGTGCTGGGCACCGGCCCCGATGGCCGGCTGCGAGCGGCGGTCGACGGCCGGCAGTTGGAGCTGGCCTGTTCGTTGCGAGGCGAGCGGACGGCATCGGGAGCCGTGGCCTTTCGCCTCGAGCTGCCCGAAGCTCCGCTTGCGCGGCTCGTGGTGGAAGTTCCCACGCGGTTCGAGGTCGCGGCCGATCAAGGCATCGTCAGCAGGGGCCCCGGCTCGTCGGAGCGGACGGGCCGCTGGACGATCGAACTGGGCGGCCACAATCGTCTCACCCTGCGCGTGGTCAGCGAGGAGGGGGCCCGCGAGCGGCGCCGGTTGACGCTGGTTCGCCAGGCGCTTGAATACCAATTCTCGCTGCGCGGCGTCAACGTGTCAGCGCAATTGAAGCTGGACGTCCACGGCGAACCGCTGGAACGGCTGTCGGTCGATCTCGATCCGTCGCTGCGGCTGGTGGCGGCCCGTTATGGCGACCAGAACGTCCCCTGGTCGGCGCTGACCGACGTCGAGACGCGCGTCACGCACGTGATTCTGCAACTGCCCGAGCGCATCGACGGCACGGGGCGCGTCTTGCAGTTGTCGGCCGTGTGTCCGCTCACGAGCGGCAAACCGTGGCGCCTGCCCACGCTGCAAACCGAAGGGGTCAACTGGCAGGAGGGCACCGCCACGCTGTTGGTGCCCGAGGTCCTGGCGATCGAGCGGCTGGTGACCGACGGCTGCCGGCAGTCGCGGGTGGCCGAGCTGCCCGCGCCGGCGGCCGGCGAGTCGATCGAAATCCAGTACTATCGCCCGGGCGGCTCGATCGAAGTCGAGCTGGCGCCGCGGCACGAAAAGCTGCGCGTCGACAGCGGCTCGCTGGTGGAAATCTCGCCCAGCGAGATCGCCAGCCGCGCGGGCTTGCGGTTCAGCCTGGGGCGCGGTGAACAGCAGGCCCTGGAACTGGCGGTCAACAGCGGCTGGATCATCGACGCGGTCGAGGACTGGCAATCCGACAAGCCGCTCGCTTGGGAAGTCGAAGAGCTGCCCGGGGGGGCCGCGACGTTGAAGATTCAACTCACCAGCGGCGTCACGCCGGAGCACCCGGTGCAATTGCTGGTTCGCGGCCGGCGGCGGATCGCTTCGGGCGCGGCTCTGGGTGGGCGGCAGTTGGAAATGCTCGAACTGTCGGAGCTGGGGGGTCTCAATCGGTTGCTGAGCATCAAGGCCGCCGACGGTTGGGAGCTGCGTTGGGGCGGAGGCGACGAGCTGAACCGCCGCGACGCGCTCGGCCTGTCGGCCGGCGAAGCGCAATTGTTCGCACAGGCGCCGAGCGGGCTGTTGTTTGTCGATGACGCGGTGTTCACCGCGTCGACGCTGGCGCTCGAGCGCCGCCGGCCCAGCTTTACCGCCGACATCCGGCTCGACGCGGCCGTGCAGAAAGACACGCTCACCGAGACGTGCACGATCGGCTGCGTGCCCGAATCGGCCCGCGTGGAGCGATTGCTCGTGCAGTTTTCGGTCGATCGGGAAGTGCCGTTGGAGTGGAGTCTGGCCGGGGGGAATTCCGGCCAGTTTTCGGCGCGGCGGCTGGCGGCCGGAGAGCAGCGGCTGGCGGGATTAGCCGGCGGCGGCGAAGTTTGGGAACTCAACCTGCGCGTGGCGCGGCCGGGAGCGTTCGAGCTTCGCGGTGTGCGCAGCGTGCCGTTTCGCGCCGAGTTGCCGCTGGCGCTGGTCTCGGTGGCCGAAGCCTCGTCGCAGCGCGGCTCGCTGGCGATCCGCGCGCTGGCCGACACGGGCCTGACGATCAAGAACCGCCGGCTGGCCAGCGCGCCGGCCGAACTGCTCGACGCCGAGCGCTACCAGACGGCCCGGGCGGCCTTTCATTATCAGCCGGGGCGCGACGAGCTGGGGGGCGAGGCGGCCGTCAGCATCGCGCCGGCCGACACGGCCGAGGCCCGACCGGCGGCCTGGGTTTGGAGCGAGCGGCTCGAGTCGCGCTACACCGTGGCCGGCTCGTGCGTGCATCGGGCGACGATGCTGGTGCAAACGGCCGGGCGCTCGCGGATCAAGCTGAAGCTCGGCGCGGGGGCCACGCTGCAGTCGGCCTGGGTCGACGACCGACGTGCGGCCGCGGTTGACGGCGCCACGGCGGCAAGCGAATGGAACATCGAGCTGCCCGCGGGCCGCGCCTATGCCACGGTGCGCGTCGATTTCATCACCGAGGCTTCGCTGCCGCGGCTGGTTGCCAGCCGCCGTCCGCCGTTTCCCGAGCTGGACGTTGCCGTGCTGGCGCGACGGTGGTCGCTGTGGCTGCCACCGGGCTATGAGATCGTCGATTTCGACGAGCGGCTGGCACCCGGCGCGATCGGGCCGGTGACCTGGTCGGGGCGTTTATTCGGACTGTTGGCAGCGCCGACGGGCGGCGCCGTGTTCAACCCGCTGGTCAGCAGCTCGTGGCGCGAGGCGGTCGACTCGGCCACCCACGCCGATCGGCGGCTGCGAGCCGGCGAGAGTCTGTTGCACGATCTGAACGCCATCGTCGCGGGCCAGCGCGGCGCCGAAGAGCTGACGTGGGGCCAGTTGCTGGCCGCGGCCGCCGAAGGCGAAACGGCCGCCGGCAGGGTCCTGTTGGTCGATGCGGTGGCCCTGGGGCGCCTGGAGCTGACGCCCCGCTCGCGCGTCGAGCTGCCGAGCGATTTGGACGCGACCCGAGCGAGTGCCGAACTGTTGAAGTCGGCCGGGCTGGTGGTGATCGCCGGCGACGATGTGTTGGCCGTCACCAGCGTGGCGGCTGCCGCGGCTTTTGCCGCTCAGGTCTCGGTGGCGCCCGACGGCGTGTTGCTCGCGCTTGGCGAGGGTCCGCTGGCCGGCGAGTTGGCGCGGGTCCGTGGTCGCGAGCACTCGCTGCGGTTCGAAGCGGTCGACGCGTGGCGGGCGGCGCCCGAGGGCGAACTGGCGCTATGGCCTGGCGCCGAAGATGGCGACGGCCAGCAGACGCGCGGCTGGAACAACTACACGCTGGAGCTCTCGGATTCCGATCCCGAGGCGGTGCGCATCGTCCATGTGCCGGCCCTGCGATCGTTTGCCTGGGCCCTGTTTCTGGGCTTGGCCGGTTTCGGCCTGTGGCGGGTTCGCCAACGGCCGTGCGCGTCGCTGGCCCTGGCGACACTGGGCGCTTTTGCAGCGTTCGTCGTGCCCGCGGCCTACTTGCCGCTGGCCAGCGCAGTGTTTCTTGCCGGCGTGTTGACGCTCGTCGTCGGCGTGACGCGCTGGACGCGACCGGCACCGCCGCCGGTGAGCGATCGCTCGCACGGCTCGTCGCGACATCGCTCGAGCGCCGCTGCGCCGTGATCGCGGGACTGCTGGTGATCGTGCTGGCCAGTCCGGGGGGAGTCGGGTCCGAGCCGCGCCCGGCCGAGGCCGCCGACGTGCCGGGCCGCACCGCGACCGCTGCGAGCGCGACCGAGGAACGTGCCGGGCCGTCGTCTGGCCAGGCCGCCGCGGCCGGGCAAGCTCCGATGACGGTGCCGGCCGTCGGGCAGAAGGCCGGCGACATGACTGCGGCCAAGCAGGCGAAGCCGGCACCGATTTACCGCGTGATCGTGCCGATCGACGCAAAGCGCCAGCCGCTGGGCGACAAGTTGTACGTGCCAGCCGAGCTGTACCGCGAGCTGCTGCGTCAATCGGCCGCGGCCGCGGGCCGGCCCAAAGGCTGGCTGATCACGCGCGGCACGTACGAAGGATCGCTGGCCCGTGACCCGGTGACGACGCGGCTGGCGGCGGCACGATTGAAGGCCACGTACGACCTGCAGGTATTGCAGGCTGGCAGCGCGATTCGGCTGCCGCTGGAACGGGCCGGCGCTGGCGGCACGGTCGTGGCGGCGCGGCTCGAGGGCCGCGAGATCGCGCTGCAATGGAACGACAAAGGCAATGAGTTGCTGTTGGGGCCGCTGGCAGCCGACCATTACCGGCTGGAGATCGATTTCGAGCCCTTGGTGCAAACCTATGTGACGACCGCGGGCTTCGACCTGGCGATTCCGCCGCTGGCCGGCGCGATGCTCGAGCTCGGCGTACCGGCCGACGCCGCGGCGATCGAGCTTCCCTCGGCTTGCGGCCGCACCGAGTGGCAGCGCCGAGCGCGGCAAGCTCGTGGCCCAGTTGGGTCCGACCGATCGCCTGGCCATCCGCTGGCCGCTGGCCGGCGCCGCCGAAGGGGCGGCGGCCAACCTGGAAGTCGACGAGCTGGTGTGGGTCAAGATTCGTCCCGGCACGACGATCATCGATGCCCGCTTCAAATACCGCGTGTTGGCCGGCCGCGTGGGGCGCGTCGAGCTGGTCACCGATCCGCGGCTGCGGCTGCTGCCGGGCCCGGTCGACGAGCGGATCACGGCGCACACGGTGCCGGGCGACCCGCAGCGCATCGAATTCGAGCTGGCCCGACCGGTCTCCGACGAGCTGGTGCTCAACTTGTCGTTCCTGGTGACCGACGCATCGGGCGTGGGGCGGCGTGGTGCTGCCGCGGCTGGAGTCGAGCGGAGCGCGTTCGGCGAAGCGTTGGCTGGCGGTGTCGGTCGATCCGGCCTTGCAGTTTCAGGTCCATCCGGGCGAAGACACGAAGCCGATCGACCCGGCGGAGTTTGCCGCCGCCTGGGGTCCGGCCGAGTCGCGCCCGTCGGGCGCCTTCCGCATTCCGCGCGGCGAACCGATGTGGAGCCTGGACACGCAGCCCAGTCAGCCCCAGACCACGGTCGACCAACTGGTTTCGCTCGATCTGGGGCGAGCCTCGAGCCGGGTGCAGCTGGAGGCCGAGCTGACGATTGCCGACGGCTACCTGTTTCAATTGGGCCTGTCGGCGCCCAAGGAACTGGCGGTCGAGCAAGTCTCGGTGCTCGAGGACGGCGTGCAGCGCGTCGCGCGCTGGTCTTCGGATGGCCAGGGGCACTTGACCGTGTTTCTGTCGGCGCCGCTCGACGGGCGGCAGGCGTTCGTGCTGCGGGGGCGAATCCCCAACACCCCCAGCGGATCGCTCACGGTCCCGTCGTTTCAATTCGCCGAGGCCGTAACGCGCAAGTGCGAGCTCGACGTCTACCGCCAGTCGGCCGTGCTGGCAACGGTCGCCGAGTCGCCCACGCTACGGGCCATCGAGCCGGCCGAGCGCCCGGCCGGCGGGTTCGGGGCCCTGGTGGGCCGCTACGCGGTCGAGGCGGCGGTCGACGCGCCGCGGATCGCGCTGGCACCGAACGTTCCGAAGTTGCGCGTGGTCGCGGTGACCTACGTACACCGCGACGCGGACCGCTGGATGGCCGAGCTCGATTACCGTGTCGACGTGGTCGAAGGCCTGGTCGACACGCTCGTGTTCGACATTCCCGCACAATGGTCCGAGCCGTTTTCTCTCGACCGTCCGATGCCGTTTCGCATCGTCGACGTCGGGGCCAAATCGCGGCGGCAGTTGGTGCTGTACCCCGAAAAGCCGATCTCCGGAAAGTTCCAGTTGAAAATCCGCGGCCGCGTGGCCCTGGCCGCCGGCGACCGCTTGCGCGTACCCGACATCGTGCCGGCCGGGGCCGAGCAACTCGAGCGGTTCGTCGTGCTGCCGCAGAAGCTCGATCTGCAGCAGGTTACCTGGGACGTGCTGGGCCTCGCGCGCGCGGCGCTGCCGGCCGAGTTCGTCTCGCGTCCGGGCAAGTCCGAGTCGGACGCCGTGTACCAGGTATCGTCGGCCCATTTTCAAGCCGCGCTCAAGAACGTGGCCCGCGCCAAGTCGGCGATTCACGCGCGGCTGGCCGACGTGCGCGTGGCCTGGCAGGCCGACGGCACGTGCCAGGGAGTGGCGGCGTTCGACGTCGAGCCCGAAGGAGCAGCCAGTTGCGTGCTCGAGCTGCCCCGGGGTTATCGGCTGTTGCACGCCACGGTCGATTGTTTGCCGGCCCTGCTGGCGGGCCTCGAGCCGCAGCGGTGGCGGCTGGCGTTGGGATCGCGTCAATTGCCGGCCCGCATCGAGGTGGCGTTCGCCGGCGCGGTGGCCGCCAGCGGCGGCGCCAAACGCTTCGAGGCGCCGCAGTTGGTCGACGTGGAAGTCGACACGACGCTGTGGACCGTTAGCGGTCCGGCTGCCGAACGGCTCCGCCGCGATCCCGCGCAGCGGCTGGCCAGCGCCGGCGAACAGGATCTCGACCGCCTGCGCAGCATCGTGAGCGTCGTCGAGCTGCCGCCGGAAATGATCGGCGAACATCTGGCCGAAGAAATCGTCCGCTGGTACCAGCCCTGGAAGCAGCGTTACAGCGCGTGGCGGGCCTCGCTCGATGGCGACCTGGCCGCGGTGCGCCGCACGAACCAATCGGAAGAATCGATCGAGGCCCGCGGGCTCGACAAGAAGCTCGAAGCGGTCGATAGCCGGATCGGCTCGGCTGCCGCGCGGTTGGCCCCGGCCACGCTGAGCGAGACGGCCGCCTGGATGGCCCAAGACGGGGCCGAGCTGGTGCCCGTCCATCTCGTGGTGCGCGGATGCGCGCCGGCGGTCGAGCTGCGCTACGCTCCGCTGGCGTCCGATGGGCTGGCCCGCTGGATGGCCGCGCTGGCCACGCTCATCGGCGGCTCGCTGGCGGTCTTCGTGTTGCGCAACGCGAAGTTGCCGTCCTTCTCGCCGGCCGTCGTGGTCGGCGGTTGCGGGCTGGTGTGGTGGCTGCTGCTGGCGCCGAGCATCCTTGGCTTTTTGGCCATGGCCGTGGCCTGCTGGCCGGGCGTGCGGATCTTGTGGCTGCGTCGTTTCCGCCCGGCCGGCGCGTCAGCGCCTGCGCGGGCGACTCAGCGGTCGTCCTGCGCGGATGCCCGAGCGCAGCCCCGTGAAGTAGTGCGAATAGTACATGCGTACGGGCCGACCCTTGGGATCGCGAGGGGCTTGCTCCGGCGCGGCCTGGGCACCCCGGAAACGTTTTTGCAGTTGTTGCAGGCTGGCCGACTGCCGCAACAGGCCTTCTCGCTCTTCGAGCATCGGCCGCACCAGGGACTGGTAGTTCGACGAGCCATCCTGGTTGACGCCGAGATTCAGATAAGGGCTGACCGGCGGCGCGGTGTAGGTCGTGGGCAAACGCGGGTCCGGCGCCTGCGCCATGGCCCTAGCCGACAGGAATAAGCAGGACGCAAAACAAGCGATCGCCACGTTTGCCAAGACGGGTCGCATGATGGGAAACCTTTCGCAAGGGTGATGGAATTGGAAATCGAAGAGCAGCGGAGATCGAGACGCCGTTTTTTACGTTGATCGTGGATGAGCCGCCGTGCCGTCAGGCGGTTTGTTCAAGTGGTTTTGCCGTGGGGGTTGGGGTTAGAAGGCACCGGTGCCGCTGAAGCCCAGGGGGAAGCGGTTGATGGCTTGCACGCTTTGGGTGCTCAACAAGGTGAAGCCCATGATGCGTTCGAAGGGGGCGATGGCCTGGTTGAGCATCGAGTCGAGCAGCACCAGCTTGTTTTCGGCGATGAAGATGCGGTCGCCCGGCAGCACCTGGTAGTTGGTGGCCGTGCCGCCCCCCTTGACGATCTCCTTCCAGTTGACCGGCAGGATCTCGTCGCAGCCGATGCCGCCGGGCGCCGGCCGCGCGATCCACACGTTGGTGCTCGACGTGCGGCTCAGCCCGCCAATCTGCGTGATCGCGTCGAGCACCGTCTCGTTGCCGGTGACCGGGAAGCGGGCCGCCAGGTCGCCCAGGCCGGCCCCCTCGGTGATCACGTAGTACACCTTCGAGTTGTAGGCAAACACCGACAGCGAGACTTCCGGGTGGTCGAGATACTGGGCCAGGTGCGCTTCGACGGCGGCCTTGGCTTGCTCGATCGTCATGTTGGCCACGTACACCAGCCCGTAGGAGCCCAGGTTGACCGTGCCGTCGGGCGAGACGAGGTGTTCGGCGGTGATCGGCTGCATGGCGCTCGACTGGTACAGGCTGACCGAGACCAGCGCGTCGGCGATGCCGGCGCCGTCGCGCAGCCTGGTGCGGATGGCTTCGGCCGCTTCGTCTTCGGTCATGTCGCCCACGTAGATCTTGGCGTTGTGGTCCGCGAACTCTTGCATGTAGAGCGGGCCCAGGTCGACGCGTCCGCTGGAGCCGACGACGTAGCGGTTGTCGCGAGGCTCCTCGTCATTCAGGCCGCCATCGATGTCGATGGAGAGCACGTCCTGGGCGCGGATGTGATAGGGGGGCTTGGGGACGATGCGAATGGCTTCGATGAACAGGATGTCGGGGGGCTCGATGACGTAGGGCGCCAGCGTGCTTTTGTCTTTTTCGGTAGGCACGGTTTCGCCCAGCGGCGGCGGCGTTTGCGGCCCGGCCAAGCGCGGCTCGGGGCGCGCGACGACCGCCTGGCAGCCCACCAGCGGGGCAGCCAGCGTGGCGGCCATCAGCAGCCAGCAGGCGCATCGATACGAACGAGCCATCGTGGCCAACCCATCCCCAAAAAGACGGTCAGCCCCCCCGAAGCGCCTCACGCGTCGCGTGCCGAAAGCCAAGCCGGTCCCGGGATCGCGAAGCAGGCGCATAGCCTGCGCCCCCAAGCGGCCCATTCGGCACAGGCCCAATAATCGGCAAACTCAGGCCAACTCTTTGTGAATTCCGCGTGAAGGAATGATGAGCGCATCAGCCGCTGGCAACGAAGGCGGCGCTGGCAGATTGGGGCTGGCAGGAGGGTGACGGCGCGTGCGACGTGGCGGCCAGAGCAGCCCACGGTTGCCGCGGTGGCGGGCCTGTGGCTGCAGTTGGCCGGTCAAAACGAGGTGCTCGCGAGGGGCTGTCCGGGCGGGGGGTGGTTCGTTGACAGCAATAAAGGGTCAAGTAGGATAAGAAGAATAAATACATATCCGCCCCGGCCCCCTTAGGTCTGCCAGCGCCGCGACGAGCCGTCGACGCGCTGGGGGCCGCAGCAGGTCGGCGGCCTGCGACGCGTGCGGTGTTGCCGTTTCGCGGATGGGAACCGGCGAGCCCGCGATCTGTCGAGCGCCCTCGAAGCTCGTTCTTGCTCTTGCATTATTGGAACGCCAAGACATGAAACGCCTGAACGTCAAGCTGGCTGTGTGGTTAGTGGCAATCGGCCTGTTCTCGCTGGTGGGTGTCCATTTTCTGCACGCCTACCAGGTCGGCCGCAACGCCGAGTATCTGAAGGTGCAGGCCGAGGCGGCGCACAAGCGGGGCGACACGAAAGAGTCGATCAGCCTTTACAACCAGTACCTGAAGCATCGCGACGACCCCCAGGCGTATTCGGTGCTCTCGGAAATGCTGCTGGAATACGCCACCGCGCCGGACGCGACCCGGAAGACGCGCTACCTGGCCTACACCAATCTGTCGGAAGCCGTGCGGCGCCACGGGGAGCTGAACGACGTGCGGCGGCGGCTGATCGACCTGACGATGCAAATCGGCGTGTGGGCCGAAGCCCTCGAGCAGATCAAGTACTTGAACGAGCAGGGCGAGAAGGGGACGGACCTCGATCTGAAGATGGTTCGCTGCTACATCGCCACCCGCGAAGAAGACAAGGCGCTGAAGAAGCTCTACGAACTGGTGGGTTACGACGAGGCGACGGCCACGTTCGTGCCTGAAAAGGCGACGGCACCGCACGAGGTCGAGGCTTTCGAATATCTCCAAGCGCTGCTGTTGCGCAAAAACGAGCCAAAACTCGCCAGCGAAGTGCTGGCACAAGCCGTGGCCATGAATCCCGATTCGGCGCGGCGCATCTGGCGCGGCGCGGCACCTGCTGATTTCCGCGGAGCGGATTCAGGCGGATACGGAGGAACACAAGCAGGCCCGGGCTGAAACGGAGCGCGAAGGCAAGACCGAGCTCGACCGCGCCTTGGAGCTGGGGCCCGACGACGGCGACGTGATCATCCTGGCCGCGTTGTACGCGACCATGAAGAAGGATTTCGCCAAGGCCGAACAACTGCTCGAGCGTGCCCGCAAGGAGCACGGCGATCGCCAGGACATCTATTTGCAGCTTGCCGAGTTGAAGCGCCTGGAGGGGCATCAGGATCAGGCCGTCGAGCAATTGAAGCTTGGCTTGACGAAGGCCAGCGACACGCAGCAGATCCTCGAGAAGCTGGTCGACTTCCAGTTGCAGCTCAACGACGTGGCGGGCGCGCGGGCAACCTGCGAGCAGATGAAGGACAAGCTGCCCGGTGAGCTGATGAAGTTTCACGAAGGTCGGATCGAATTCGCGGAGGCGAAGTACCTGGAGGCGAGCCGCGACTTGGAGGCCGTGCGGCCGGCGATCGCGCGGATTTCCTACAAGAACTACTCGCAGCAGCTCGACGTCATGCTGGGCGTTTGCTACGAGAAGCTCGGCCAGTGGGATCGCGAAGTCGAGGTGTACCGCGAGGTGTTGCGGAAATACCCGGACCTGATGCGGGTACGGTTGGGCGAGGCGATCGCGCTGGACAATCTGGGCCGCTACGAGGAGGCCGCGGAATCCATCAACGCGCTGGCCGCCGCCGTCAAGGAAGTTCCGTCGCTGGCGCTGCCGGTCTTTCAACTGATGACCAGCGCCCAGTTGCACAAGCCAGCCGACGAGCGCGACTGGTCGGCGGTGGAGAAGGTGGCCGATGTCGTCTATCAGCAGCCGGGCGCACGGAGATGGACAACGCGCTGATGAAGGCCGACCTGCTGATGTTCGAAGACAAGAACATCGAAGCCCGCCAGTTGCTGACCAAGGCGGTCGGGAAGTTTCCCGCGGACATGCGCGGGTGGACGTCGCTGGCGCGGGTCGTCTCGCGCGACGAAAAAACGGCCACGCTACTGCCAAAACTGCTGGAGTGCGCGGAAAAGTCGCTGGGCGACATCATTCCCTTGCGGCTGTTGCGGATTCGCGAAGCCGTGACGCACGGCGGAGATCAAACCGTCGCCGAGCTGAAGAAGCTGGAAACCGGCTTGGACACCTTCAAGTTGCCGGATCGGGTCACGTTGATGAATCAGTTAGGCATGGCTTACATCCAGGCGCAAGATCCGGCCGATGCCAAGCGCTGCTGGACGTACGTGGCCGAGCAGATGCCGCAAAACGCGCGCACCTGGCAAATGCTGTTCGAGCTGGCAGTCGACAATCTGGATTCGCCCGGGATGGACGCGGTGCTCAAATCGTTGGCCGACAACCCGAGCTTCGGAGGCAGAGCATGCTGTACAAGTACTGCTCCGCATGGGCCATGTTGAGCAAGGTGCGGATCGCGATCCGCAAGGACAAGCGCCGCCCGACGGCCGAGGAGATGAAGCGTCTGAGCGAGGCGCGGCGGCTGACGGAAGAGGCCCTGTTGAACCGGGCGGAGTGGTCGAGCCTGTGGCGGCTGAAAGGTGAGATCGAGCACGAACAGGGGGACATCCCCAGCGCCATCACCAGCTACCAGCGGGCCCTGCAGTACAACCGCAGCGGCCAGGCGAGCATCGCCCAGCGGCTGGTGCAGTTGCTCTACGCACAGCGACGGTTTTCGGAAGCCAACGAGGTGCTCAAGCTGGCGGGCAATTTCGACGCCACCGACCGCGGCCGGCAGATGATCGAAGACATCGTGTTCATGGAGGGCGACACCAAGCGGGCGCTGCAGATGGCCGAAGACGATGCTGCCAGCGATCCGAAAAATGCCATGAAGCAAATCTGGCTTGGGCGGTTGCTGGAGCGCAACAGCAGCACCGACGAGGCCGAAGAGGCATTTCACAAGGCTGTCGAAGCCGATCCGAAGCTGGCCTATGGCTGGGAGCTGTACGTGCGGCGGCTGCTGCTCAATCAGAAGCGCAGCGAGGCCGTCGAGGCGGTTCGCACGGCAGCCAAGGGGCTCGATCAGGAGCCAGCGGCCATGGCACGGCTCTACGAACGCGTGTCGGATTTCGAGCACGCCGAGGACCTGTTCAAGCAGAACCTCGATCAGCATCCTGACGATCGAACGGCGCCGAGGCAATTGGTCGAGTTCTATTTCAACAGCCGGCAAGTGTCGAAGGCCCTGCCCTACATCGACAAGATGATCGAGCGGTCGAGCAAATCGAAGGAGCCGGCCGATGCCGTCCAGTTGGCGCTGGCTCGGCGGTTGAAGGCCCGAGTGCTGGCAGCGGCCGGCGACTATCAGCACGTCGTGGAAGCCACGAAGCTCATCGAGCAGAACCGCAAGCAGGGCGTGCTCTCGCCCGAGGACACGCGGGCCGTCGTGGTGATGCTGGGAACTCGCAACGAGCCCGAATCGCGGGCCTTGGCGGTCCAGATGCTCGAGGATCTGCAGAAGCGGCAGTCGCTGTCGCCCGCCGAGCAATCGCTGTTGGGCCAGTTGTACGAGCGCTCTCGGCAAATGGCTGGAAGCTCGCGAATTGATGACGACGGCGCTGGTGCGCAGCAGCGACGACTTGAATATCCTGCTGCCGTTCACGCAGATGCTGATCCGCCACGACGAATTCGACGACGCGACGCGTTGGGTCGATCACATGGAAGAGCTGGTGGCCAAGGCCAAGGGACCGGTGAATCCCAGCGTGAAACAGTCGGTCGACGTCTTGCGGGCGCGGCTGATGGTGAAGAACGGCCAAAGCGAACAGGCGGTGGAGCTGCTCGAGGGTTTCCTGCCGCGTCCGCTGCCGCAGAGCCAGTTGGCGATGCTGGAACGCGTCTCCAGGCTGCTGGAAGAGCTGGGCTTGAACGACGCGGCCGAGAAGCTGCTGGAGCAGTACGTGGCCCAGGACCCGAGCGCCAAGCTGGCGATGGCGGCCTTCGTCGCCCGCCGCGGCGATCTGGATCGGGCCTTCAAGCTGCTGGAGGAAAGCCGCAAGAGCAGCCCGGCCAGCGCGATCCTGACGACGGCCCTGATGGCCTTGCGGCAACAGCCGGGGGCGGCCTCGAACGAGCGCCTGAAAATGCTGGAATCGTGGGCCGAGGAAGGCATGCAGAACGAGGCCAACCCGCAGCGCATTCGCATGGTGCAGGCCGAGCTGTTTGACCTCGAGGGCCGCAGCAGCGACGCGATCCGGATCTATCGCGAGGCGCTGGCCGATCCGAAGACCTCGACCTTCGACCGGGCCGTGGTGGCCAACAACCTGGCATTCCTGCTGGCCGTGACCAAGGAAGACGCGGGCGAGGCGCTGACGTTGACGAACGAGGCCATTCAAGTCGTCGGACCGACGGCCGACCTGCTCGACACGCGGGCGCTGGCCTACATGGCTCAGGGCAAGCTGGAGCAGGCACTGGCCGATTTGCGGCTGGCCGCGGCCGACAACCCATCGAGCAGCAAGTACTTTCACCTGGCGCAGGCCGAAAAACAGGCCCAGAATCTGGACGCCGCGCGCGACGCCCTGGCCAAGGCCGAGCAGGCCGGCCTGCAGGTTGGCCAGTTCTCGCCGGCCGAAAGAAAACTGTACACGCAGTTGACCGCCGAGCTGAAATAGCCCACGATTGGCGAGCAGTCGGGGTTTTTCTTTCGCACAGCCGTGATGTCGCGCTGGGACGAATCGAAGATGGCAGCGGACGCCTCCTGGGAAGTCTGGCGAAGTGCTTCGAGCAGTGGCCCGTCGAGGTGCCGCGGCGCGGCGTGCTGGTGACGGCGTTTGGCGAGCAGATCGCCTTCGAGGCCTTCGCCGCCAGCAGCGAGATGCTGCTGCTGGAACGCCGTGCGCCCGACACCGTGGGGGCCCGGCTGGTGATATTGGGCTACGGCGGCATCCAGGCGCTGAAGATCACGGACGTCGTGAAAATGAAAGCGTTCGAGTCGCTGGGACTCGTCGCCCCTGCACCGCCTGCTGGGCGCCGCTAGATGTTTTTCCGGCGCGCTCGCTGCGAGCCGCCGCGCTGCTGCCTATGTCCGAGGATTCCCGCTTGTCGACCGGCGTCGAGGGACTCGACGCCCTGTTGGGCGGCGGGCTGCTGCCCGGCACGCTGACCGTGGTGGTCGGCGCCAGCGGCATCGGCAAGACCCAGCTGGGGCTGCACTTTGCCAACCGCGGACAGGCCCAGGAGGGGCGGCGGGGCATCGTCTTCGACATGACGGCCCGCATCGATTCGCAAAACCACGCTCCCTACGCCCAGCGGCTGTTCGGCTGGCCGCTGGCGGCGCACGCCGCGGACCGCTTTGAGGCCGAGGGATACTTCGAGGTCCAGCGCGCCCTGGGCGACTACCTGCACGTGTTCGATCAATCGGGACGCCGGGTCACGCAAGGCGAGCTGGGCTTCGACGCCTGGCACGACTGGCAAGCCGAGCTGGCCGCCCGGCTCGAAACCACGATCGACTTTTTCTATGGCAACTTCGTGCGCGGGACGCGCCGCGCGGTGATCGACGGCGTCGAGCCGGCCGATCGCCCCAGCCAGTCGATCCAGTTCGAGCTGTTCGAATACGTCTACCAGCAAGTGCTCCGCAAGGAATCGGCTTGGGTCGCCCGCGACCTGTTCCGCCAATCCTACCGGGCTCACGCCGAGGCGATCGACCGCCACGCGTACGACTGCGGCCAGGTGGGCGCGATGCTGTTGTCGACGTCGCACGAAACGATGCTCGAGGCGCTCATCGAGCGGCCGCTGGTCGACGGCGACGTGCTGGCGGCGGCCAACACGCTCATCTACATGGGCAAGCTGCGCGAGGGGAACAAGCTGGCGCGCGGGTTGTTCGTAGCCAAGCATCGCGGCAGCGCCTGCTCCGACGAGATCGTGCGCTACACGATCGACGAGGGCGGGATTCGGATGGGATAGGGCGGCGGGCGATTGCCAAGCCGCAAAGCGAGTGGCCGCGCGAGCGGCGCGGCGCGAAGTCGTTTCCGGGGAGCGATTGTCAAGCGCCGGCTTGGAGCATTCGGGCGCGGGCCATGGCGTCTTCGGCCTCGGGGATTTTGCCGGCGCGTTGGAAAGTGACGCTCATGGCCGTGAAGCTGAACGGGTCGTGGGGCTCGAGCTCGCAGACCTTGAGGCCGTGGCGGATGGCGTCGGCGTGGCGGTTGAGCTTGCCGTAGAGCACGGCCAGGGCCGAATGGGCCAGCGTGAATTCGGGATCCTGGGCGACGAGCTGTTCGAGCGCCGAGGCGGCCTCGGCCATTTGCCCGGCGTCCTTCTGCCGTTCGTATTCCTGGTAAAGTTCCTCGTTGGTCGGCATGGCTGGTCCTTGCGAGTTCGTTGAGGCTGGCAGTGGTTTGCTGGCGATAGCAGAGACGACTGCGATTTCGGCAACGAGATTCTATCAACTTTGGCTGATTTTGGCGCAGGGCCGCGGAAGTTGGGGAGAGTTTGCGGGCTGTTTCCGGCGGTGGGCGGGACGTTGATTCTTTGCCCGCGGGGAATCTGCGACGTGCGGTTTGCGGGTGCCGGCAACGGGGCTCGTTAGCGCCCTCAAAAGCCGCACATTGGGTTGAATTGGCATCGGCGGAAGAACCGATAAGGAAGTCTAGAACGCAATTCCCGCGCTACGCCCAATACCCGCTCGGTCAAATCCTCCACGCCAGGGGCCCGCGCCACGACGCGAGCTCCTCACCCGCGACCACGCCAGAAATCCCGCCTCGGAGAATTCGCCGGTGAACATTCACCCCCAAGCCATCGTCAGCCCGAAAGCCCGTCTCGGTCGCGACATCACGGTTGGACCTTTTTCGATCATCGAAGCCGACGTCCAGATCGGCGACCGCTGCACGCTGGCCAGCGGCGTGGTGGTCAAGAATGGCACGACCCTGGGCGAAGGCAATACGATTTTCGAGGGCGCGGTGCTGGGCGGGTTCCCGCAGCACGTGCGAATGCCCGAGCGATTGGGCGCGTTGAGATCGGCGGCACAACACGATCCGCGAGAACTGCACGGTCCATCGGGCCTTGCACGACGGCACGCTGACGCGGGTGGGCAGCAACAACCTGCTGATGGTTGGCGTGCACGTGGCGCACGACTGCACGGTGGGGGATAACGCGATATTCGCCAACAACTGCGCTGTTGGGCGGCTTCGTCACGGTCGGCGATCGGGCCTTCGTCTCGGGGCGCGGTCGGCGTCCACCAGTTTTGCCGCATCGGCCGGCTGGCGATGATCGGCGGCTGCGCCCGCGTGGTGCAGGACGTGCCGCCCTACGTGCTGGTCGACGGGCACAGCGGGCTGATCGTGGGGCTGAATCTGGTGGGCCTGCGGCGCAACGGCTACAGCGCCGAGGAGATTTCCCAGCTCAAGGCGGCCTACCGCTTGATCTATCGCAGCGGCTTGCGGTGGGTCGAGATTCTCGAGCAGCTCAAGCAATTCACCACCGGCCCGGCGGCCGAGTTTTACGGCTTCCTGTCGCAGGGCACGCGTGGCTTCGTGCAGGAGCGGCGCATGCCGCCGGGCGCCACGCTGAAACTGCGCCGCGCCGGCGACGAAGAGCAGGACGACCGCCGGATCAGCAAGGCGGGTTGAGGGCGAACCGCTTGGTGGCGGCGACGCACGCTTGTCGACCATCTCAAAGGGGAAAACTCTTTTCCCAACAGTCGACGGCCATCTTCGCCGCGCGCTGCTGTACCTCTTCGTCATCCGATGCAATGCCGGCGAAATAGGCGTTGATCGTGGCTTCATCCGAGTGCTCGACGAAGAAGAGCAGCACGTCCTGGGGAACGTCGCAAACCGGATGCAGGTCGTAGCACGAGAAGCAAGCCACGCCACCCCACAGGTTTATTCCGCGCGTGCAACCCTGCGCGTCCAAACGTGCGCGTGCGGTTGGCGGCGCGACTCGTACCAGCGAGTGAATTCCGTGTCGTGAAACTCCTGCCAGCCCAGCCCCAGATAGGAATGATCGACGCGCTTGGCACGGCAGAGGATGCAGGTGAACCCCGATCGCTCGCCGACGGAAAGCGGCGCTGCGGCGGCGGCGAGCAGTGCGGCGACGGCCACGAGTGGCAGCACGCGGGTGCAAAAAGTCGTCATGCGTCGGGCTCCGAGAAGTGCGTCAACTGCATTATAGCCGCGCGGCCAGTGCAATTTACAAACTAGTTACCGCGGCACCTCGCAACGCCAGGTTCGTGTCACTAGGGGAGTGCGCGAACTTTTGCGCTGGGCACGGTCGGCCGCACATGCGCGTGAATCGTCGCTGGAATGATCTCCTCGCCTGGCCGATCGGTGAACAGGTGGACGCTGTGGCGAACTTCATCCACGGCGCCGACGAGCGAAATCGATACAGGCAGCACGAACGATGCTCGCCCGGGCAGTTCGCAAGGAAAACTGCGTTGGACGACCATGCAGCCGCACGTCGTTCGCAATCCGAGTAGTTTGACCGGAGCGTCGCTGAGGTTTCGCAACTCGAATTGGCACTCTCGGGTTTCCCCCTCCCGACATGTTCCAAACTCAAATGTCGACGGCGTCATCAATAGGTCGCGTCCGCAAAACCTGGCAACACCCGCGGCGAAGGATTGGTGCTTCCAGGTCAACCAACCCAGCAGGCAACTCGCGCCGAAGCTGGCCAGGCCCACGCTGACGGCGACCCAGATCACGAAGTCCCGGATCTTGACGGCCAAGCCCGATCGGGCCACGCCGTCGTCGTTCGTAATCTCAATTGGCGTGGTCATTATCCGTGTCTCCCATGCGCGAATCTCTGATCGCACAGCGGACTGTACGGCGTTTCCGAGTGGCTGCCGAAACTGACTTTGCGTGCGGCCGGAACGAGCTACGCCGACGGGCCGCGACGCTTGCGTTTGACGGCAAAAAAAGACGCCGCAGCGGCAATTAGCAGGACGCCACTTGCGATCAGCACCCACTCGCCAAGACCGCTCGGTGTGCCTGGGCGATTTCCGGCAACCCGAATGCAGTTAAAGTAAACTCTCCATCTGGCGGACTGCTGGACACCATGCTCTCCTCCATTTGAGACAGATCTGGGCGGTTGATTCCCGCTTCTGATCTCCATCGTGGGCGCCGGTCACGATGGGCAGGCCCTCCGCCGATTTCCCGTAGGTGTTGTGCACGACCGCGTGAGTTCGAGACGGCTGCCCCTTCATGGCGAACTCGACGTCATATTCGACGACAGCCCAGGACATCGCAGGGCTCAGCAAGAAGGTTCCGCTGGCCGGCCATGAAAAGGGCTCCGCGACTTTCGGCGGCGTGTATTCAAACGTGACTAATGCCAGGGTTTCCGTTCCGCGGTTCACCGGTGCGACGCTCTTGATGACGAATGGAGGCGTCCCATATACGGAGGGTAAGTACGTTGATCCAATGCTCAATTGATGCGAAAAAAACGATTCCGCGGAAAGTTTCTGAAAGAACACTTCAACCGTCGCCGCCACGGGCCCGACGTCCGTGATGAACCACGGCTGGTCAGAGGCATCGGAGGCTGTTCTCTTCAATGCAAACGCGTACTTCGAGTTACGGCAGTATACCGTTTCGGTCAGGCCAGGCTCCGGCGTGGTTACGACGAGAATGTTGCCCCCGTGCGACTTTCCGAGGTACATGACTTTTGCCGCGCGTCCATCAACGGTTTGGACGGACTGACGCTTGATTTCAACGTGCCGTGCCAACTCTGCGATCCGCGCCCACGCACTGGGAGCCGACTTGGCGAGTTCCGATCGCAGCGAGTCGTCCGCTCGGGCGTTTGAGGAACAGCAAGTCGCAACGAGAGCCGCCGCAACTACTAAAAGTTCGCATGCATGGCCGGCGGAGTTCGCGCGTCTCATGATCTGGTCCCATAGGACGAGCGCAAATACCAGCAAGTCTCACGCGGGCAGTGGAGATATGGCAATCTGATCGCTGCCGCGACGGAAGCCAACTTTGATTCTAACTGGACTCAGAAGCTGCGCCCACACGCTACTCGTACGCATGACAGCCCTCCAAGTGAAAGGCGAGCTGAGAGCATCCTCAGCAGGGCCGCGCCTCCGCTCTCAGCTCGCCCGAGAGGGGCGGCAAATCGGAGCCCGGTGACGGAGTGCGCGGCATGGCGGTCGGCCATGCGCGAGGGCCAACCCCCTCACGCTGCTCGCTCCGCGAGCGGTCCCTCTCCCGCGAGGAGCGAGGGGAGGGTGCGGGGGCCGGCACTACTTCTTCTTCGCGGCCTCTTCGGCGACGGCCGCTTGGGCGGCGGCCAACCGGGCGATCGGCACGCGGAAGGGCGAGCAACTGACGTAGTTCAAGCCGATCTCGTGGCAGAACATCACGCTGGCCGGGTCGCCGCCGTGCTCGCCGCAGATGCCCAGCTTGATGTCCGGGCGCGTCTTGCGGCCGCCGGCCACGGCAATCTTCATCAACTCGCCGACGCCGTCGCGATCGATCGTCTGGAACGGATCGTTGGGAATGATGTCCTTCTCGCGGTAGTCGTTGATGAACGCGCCATAGTCGTCGCGGCTCATGCCCAGCGTGGTTTGCGTCAGGTCGTTGGTGCCGAAGCTGAAGAACTCGGCGCCGGCGGCGATTTGATCGGCGCAGACGGCGGCGCGCGGCAGCTCGACCATCGTGCCCACCAGGTAGTCGAACTTGACGCCGCGCTCGGCGAACACGGTTTCGGCCGTTTCGCGGACGATCTTTTCCTGGTTGCGGAACTCCGTGGCAAAGCCGACCAGCGGAATCATCACCTCGGGCAGAACGTCGATGCCCGCCTGCTTGACGTCGCAGGCGGCCTCGAAGATCGCCCGGGCCTGCATCCGCGTGATTTCCGGATAGACGATGCCCAGGCGGCAGCCGCGGTGGCCGAGCATGGGGTTGAACTCGTGCAGCTCCTGCACGCGGCGGGCGATGGTCTCCGCCGAGATGCCGATCTTGTCGGCCAGCTCGTGCTGTTCGGCCGCGGCGTGCGGCAGGAACTCGTGCAGCGGCGGATCGAGCAGGCGGATCGTGACGGGCCGCCCCTGCATCGCCCGGAAGATGCCGTCGAAATCTTTCCGCTGGTGCGGCAGCAGCTTGGCCAGGGCCCTTTCGCGATCGTCGAGCGTGTCGGCCAGGATCATCTCGCGGAAATCGTCGATGTGGTCGAAGAACATGTGCTCGGTACGGCACAGCCCGATGCCCTCGGCCCCGAAGGCGATGGCCTCGAGCGCCTGCTTGGGCTCGTCGGCGTTGGTGCGCACCTTGAGCCTGCGATGCTCGTCGACCCAGCTCATCAGTTGCTCGTAGCGCTTGTAGGTTTCGGCCTTCCTCGGGCTTGAGCGTTTTGGCGATGAGCACTTGCAGGATTTCGCTGGGCCGGGTTTCGACGGCGCCCTCGAAGACTTCGCCGGTGAAGCCGTCGATCGAGATCGTGTCGCCGGCCTTGAGCACCTTGTCTTTGACCTTGACCGTGCCGGCGCTGGTAGTCGATGTTCAAATCGCCGCAGCCCACGATGCAGGCCTTGCCCATCTGGCGGCTGACCAGGGCCGCGTGCGAGCTGGCGCCGCCGAAGGCGGTGAGGATGCCCTGGGCGATCTTCATGCCGCGGAGGTCCTCGGGGCTGGTTTCGCGGCGGACCAGGATCAGTTGACCTTGTTGTCCTTGAGCCATTCCTGCTCGGCGTCGAAGGCGTGGAAGCAGATCTTGCCGCTGGCCGCGCCGGGGCCGGCGTTGATGCCCTTGGCCAGCAGGCGGCCGTCGGCGACGGCTTTGCGCTTCGAGGCGGGGTCGTAGATCGGCTGCAAGAGCTGGTTCAAGTCGTCGGCCGGAATTCGCCGGGCCGTGAGGGCCTCGGACTTGGAGATCAACCCCTCGTTGACCATGTCGACCGCGATCCGCACGGCCGCGAAACCGGTCCGCTTGGCGTTGCGGGTTTGCAGCATCCACACCTTGTTGCGCTGGATCGTGAACTCGACGTCCTGCACGTCGCGGTAATGGGCTTCGAGCTTCTTGCCGATTTCCAGCAGCTCGCGATAGCCGTTGGGCATGTCCTTGGCGAGCGTCTCTTCGATCCGCTTCGGCGTGCGGATGCCGGCCACGACGTCTTCGCCCTGGGCGTTGATCAGGTAGTCGCCGTTGAGCCCCGGCTTGCCCAGCGCCACGTCGCGGGTCATGGCCACGCCGGTGGCGCAGTCGTCGCCCAGGTTGCCGAAGACCATCGCCTGGACGTTGACGGCCGTACCCCATTCGTGCGGAATGCCGTAGGTGCGGCGGTAGACGATCGCGCGATCGTTCATCCAACTGCCGAACACGGCGCCGATCGCGCCCCAGATCTGCTCCATCGGCTCGTTGGGAAAGTCCTGGCCGGTGCCTTTCTTGATGGCCTGCTTGAACTCGGCGACCAGCTCCTTGAGCTGTGCCGAGCTGAGCTCGATGTCGTTGTGCACGCCAGCTTTCGCCTTTTTGGCTTCGAGCAGCTCCTCGAAGGGGTCGTGGTCTTCCTTGGTCTTGGGCTTCATGTCGAGCACGACGTCGCCGTACATCTGCACGAAGCGGCGATAGCTGTCCCAGGCGAACCGCTCGTTGCCCGACTGCTTGGCCAGGGCTTCGACGGTCTGGTCGTTCAGGCCGATGTTGAGCACGGTGTCCATCATGCCCGGCATGCTCTCGCGGGCGCCCGAGCGGCAGGAGACCAACAGCGTATTGGTGGTGGAGCCGAACTTGGCTCCCATCTCCTGCTCGATGCGGGCCATCGCCTCGTCGACGAGCTTTTTCAATTCGGGGGGTACGATTTGCCGTGATCGTAGTAGTAGGTGCAGACGTTGGTGCCGATGGTGAAGCCGGCGGGCACGGGCAGCCCGAGCCGGGTCATTTCCGCGAGGTTGGCGCCCTTGCCGCCCAGCAGGGCCTTCATCGAGGCGTCGCCGTCGGTGAGCGAGGGACCGAACGAATAGACGTATTTTTCAGCCTTGGCCATGGGTGTGACATTCCTTGTTGAATGGCGCGGGGGATGGACGGCACGCGTCTCGCGCCCGGGGGTGGCCAGGCCGCCTGGTGAAGATCTGCTTCCCGAGCGCGTGCATTGCCCGCTGCGATGGCACGAATAAACGCGCCAATTTATCAGTGGCTCGTGGCACCGTCAAGGAACCATAAGTGTCGAAAACGTAAGGAAATAGCTTGGCTGGCGCGAGACGCGGTTGTCGCTGGGCGCGGGCGGTTCGATTTGTGTGCGTGCGGTTAGGCGAAACGCAGCCGACGGATACAATCAGCCGGTGACGCCCGAACTGCTATCGCAATCATTGCCCAGGCATTTGCCCTTCGTCGTGCTCGAAAGGAGCGTCCTCATGGTTCCTCGCATCGCGTATGTCGCGGCCCCACTCGGGCGGCTGTTGTTGACGACGATCTTCCTGGCGAGCGCGGCGGCAACGATTTCGGACTGGGAAGGGCCGGCGCAGATGATGCGCGACAAAGGACTTCCGGCCGCCGACGCGCTGCTGGCGATTGCCGTGGTGTTGGAAATCGTCGGTGGGCTAATGGTGCTCGTGGGCTTGCACGCCCGCTGGGGCGGCGTCTTGCTGCTGCTGTTTCTCGTGCCGGTGAGCGTCATCATGCACGACTTTTGGGCCGCGCCCGCGGATCAGAAGCAGATCGAGATGGTCAACTTCATGAAGAACGTGTCAATCATGGGCGGGATTCTGATGGTCGTGGCCCTGGGGGCCGGGCCCGTGAGCATCGATGCCTGGCGGCGGCCGAAGACCGCTCCGCACGCGCCCTGATGGAGCACGAGCGCGAAATCGATCCGCGGCAGACGCTGGTGCTGACCGTCGTCAGCGAGGGCGGGCTGCTGGTCGTTGCTTTGGCGCTAGGTTGGTTTCTGCGCCGCGGGCCGCTGGCGCAAATCGCATGCACCGGGTGGGGCCTGGCGCTGGGCCTGGCGGCGGCCGTGCCGCTGTTCGGCGGGCTGATACTGACGGTGCACTACCCGCTCGGATCGCTCAAGTGCCTGCAGCGCGACGTCGAGCGGCTGATCGTGCCGCTGTTTGGCCGCAGCACGGCCGGCGAGCTGCTGGTGATCGCGCTGCTGGCCGGCATCGGCGAAGAGCTGTTGTTTCGCGGCGTGATTCAGCGTGGCGTCGAACAACTCAGCGGCTCACCGTGGCTGGGGCTGGCGATCGCCAGCGTGCTGTTCGGCCTGGCGCATCCGATCAGCAAGACGTACGTCGTGATGGCCGCACTCGTCGGCGTCTATCTCGGCTGGACTCTCATCGAAACCGACAACTTGTTCGTGCCGGTCGTGGCACACGCGGTTTACGATTTCGTGGCCTTGGTGTACCTGGTGCGGCGGACGATGGCTTGATTGGCGACCGGGTGACGGAGGACGAATCTGGGTGTCACGGGCGGCCGCGCAGCGGACACCCGTGCGCGCGAGGGCACGGCTGTCTCTGCGAGCCAGCCGTGGCACCCAGTTGAGCCCGGCGGCGACAAGGCGAGCGATTTCCCTTTCAGGCCGTTGACACCGTCGGCCGCGACTTCATCTGCCGCCAGGCGGCCCAGGCGCCGATGGCCAGGGGGACGGCGAACTGGGTGAGCTGCAACAGGCTCGGATGGGCTGAGACGCCGAAGCCGAACATGAGGGCGCCCTTGGCGGCGGCCGTGGGCAGCGCGATCTTCAAGGCGGCCGGGCCGGTGACGAGCGCCACCAGGGCGCAGGCCGTGGCGATCCACTTCCAGCTTAGGCCGGCCCGAGCGGCCAGGTGACACAAGAGCAAGGTTGCGCCGGCCGACGGGACGATGAGAATCGTGAACGCGATCGCGCGCATGTTGCCGGCGAGCCATTGCGAAAAGGGCCCGTCTACATTCGCGCCGCCGCTGCCCAGGCCGAGGGCGCTGGCGACCAGCAGGCACACGGTCAACACGGCCGCCCACGACAACAACAGCGCGAACGGCGGCAAGACGACGAACATCAACACCGGGTGGCGGCCCGAGAAGCGGCCGTGGCGATAGGCGACCGCGGCCGTGGCGGCCACGTCGCGGGGCGATCCCAGGCGTCCGGTAAGTCCGCGAAGATCTTTAGCATCCGTGCTCATACGATCCTCCAAAAGTGAGTGGAAATGGTCCGTCAGTTCCAAGGTCAATCGCTCGACATAGTGCCGCGGCAGGTTTCGCCGGGCCAATTCGGCTCGAAAGTCCGTCAACCAGTGCCGCGGGTCCACGTTTGGGCTCCTCCGACAGCGTGGAAATAAAGTTCGGTCGCAAGACATCAGCACGACGCGCTCGCGAGGGCCGGTCTGGAGAAGGTTTTTCCTCGCTTGCGCGTCGGGTTAGTGGGGGCAGGGAGATGCGACGGTCCACTCGCGGCGGCGCGTGTGCCAGAACATGGCGACGCCGCAGATCGAGAGCGGCGTGGCGATCTGCAGCCACTGCAGCGCGCTGGGATGGCGAACGAATCCGGCGCCGAAAATGACCGTGTGCTTGCCGGCGCGCTCCTGCGGACTCGGCCGGGTCACTTTGACGCCGTGCAAGGCCCCGCGGCTACCGCCCGGCATCACGACCTCGGAGAAATAAAAGGCCGACAGCGTGGCCAGGATCAGGCAAGCCACGGCCGGCCAACGGCGGGCGCAGTCGGAGCGAAGCGCGAGCCAACAGATCCATGCCGACGCGGCCGCGATCGGCACGATGGCCAACAGGTAGACGGCCGCCGGCAGCACGGGATCGAACCAGGCGAAGCGGCCGTCGTCCCAATTGCTGCCTACCGCCCACGCCATTGATTCGAGAAACGCCCAGATGCCCAGCAACTCGGCCGCGTTGAACAGCAGCAGGCAGACGATGGGGCCGAAAATGAACGTCACGAGCGGATGGCGCAGTGCGAACCGTGCTTTGCGAAACTCGACGCGAGCGGCTTCGGCGATTGCGGCCGGCTCGCCCAAGCGGCGCGAGACGCTGCCGTGATCGATGGCATCCATGCTTCGATCCTCCTTGTAAGTCTGTAAATGGTCGGACAATTCGACAAGCAGCCGCCGGCAATACTCGGGCGGCAGGCGGCGGCGGGCCAGCTCGGCCCGCACCCAATCAAGCCAGAGCAGTTCGTCCACGTTCGCCTCCTTGCAAAGCGTGGTTGATCGAAGCGACGATCCGCCGCCACGAGCCGACGGTGTTGGCCAGTTGGGCGTGGCCCTTGGACGTGGCGCGGTAGACGACTGCGCACGCGGCCGGCGACGGATTGGCTGGCCGCGCTCAGCAGCCCCTGCGACTCGAGGCGGTGCAGGATGGGATAGATGCACCCTTCGCCGAACTCGAGCTGCTGAGCGGAGGCGTGCTTGATTGCTTGCGCCAGCTCGTAGCCGTGCATCGGCCGTTCGGCCAGCAGGTGCAGGATGAGCATCTCCGGCACCCCGTTAAGAAACGCCGGATTCGTGCGTCTGGAAGCCATGCGTGAGTCCCTCCATGCCTAGAAGTTCGAGGCTTGTACCTAGAAGTTCGAGGCATGGCAAGGGGAGTTTGGGAGAGGCTGTGGGCGGTGGGCGGTGGGCCGTAGGGAAGCCAGAGATGCTGGCGCTCAGGCAGGTGGACTGGAACGCAGGGCCTTGACGAGCGCGCCGAGAACCTTGCTGGTCTCGGTTGTGAGCTGGTTTAAATCGGCAGCTTGATCGGGCGCCAAATACTCCAGCCGCTCGGCTAAGGAGACTTGATACTGCGGTTCGCGCTGACCCATAGGAGATAGCCAGGAATCGTATGTAGTCGGCGTGCGTCTCACGCTGCGCAACCTTCAACGATATTCGAGGCAACTGAGACCGCAGCCCGGCGATCTGGGAGGTCAATCCGAAGCGTTCGTCACCTGGAAACGCCTTCGTAGTCTGATAAATCGCCAACGCCAGATCGTCAGCCAGTTCAAAGGCTCGAAGCTTCGTGTGATCACGCATGGGGCGAATTGTAGCGAATTCGCGGTCTGCGTACCAAACACCGCCAACAATCGGCCGCCGTCGTTTCTTCTTCTATGCCCACAGCCTACAGCCCACAGCCTACAGCCCACAGCCCACAGCCTACGGCCTAAAAAAAACAGCGGCCCGGTCCATCGATGAACCGGGCCGCCGATCTTTGACCAGACCTTCCTCTGACCGCTCAGAAGAAGACCTCACGCACGCTCGTGACTAGTTGCAGCCGCAGGCGGTCGGGCAGCAGCACACCGGGCAGCATACGCATACCGGCACTTGCGTGCAGACCACTTTCGGGCAGCAGCGGGTGACCGTGTAGGCGACCTGCTTGGGCACGCACCGGCTGCACATGATCGTCTGGGTCGTGTGCACCGGCTTGCAGACCGTGTACGGCACTTGCTTCGTGCACTTCTCGGCCACCATGTGGCACACCTGGTAGCTGCAGGTCTTGACCCGCTGCTCGGGCACCATGTGGCAGACCGTGTACTGGCAGGTCTTCACGCGCTTTTCGGGAACCATGTGGCAGACCTGTGTAGTTGCAGGTCTTGACGCCTTCTCGGGCACCATGTGGCAGACCTGGTAGCTGCAGGTCTTCACGCGTTGCTCGGGGACCATGTGGCAGACCGTGTACTGCAGGTCTTGACGCGCTGCTCGGGCACCATGTGGCAGACCGTGTAGTTGCAGGTCTTGACGCGCTTCTCGGGCACCATGTGGCACACCTGGTAGGTGCAGGTCTTGAGACGCTTCTCGGGCACCATGTGGCAGACCTGTAGCTGCAGGTCTTGACGCGTTGCTCAGGCACCATGTGGCAGACCGTGTACTGGCAGGTCTTGACGCGTTGCTCGGGCACCATGTGGCAGACCTTGTAGGTGCAGGTCTTGACGCGCTTCTCGGGCACCATGTGGCAGACCGTGTAGGTGCAGGTCTTGACGCGCTTCTCGGGCACCATGTGGCAGACCTTGTAGCTGCAGGTCTTGACTCGCTTCTCGGGCACCATGTGGCACACCGTGTAGGTGCAGGTCTTGGCGCAGCTTCTCGGGCACCATGTGGCAGACCTGGTATTGGCAGGTCTTGACCCGCTTCTCGGGCACCATGTGGCAGACCGTGTAGTTGCAGGTCTTGATCCGCTGCTCGGCGACCATCTGGCAGACGGTGTAGGGCACCTTCTTCACTGGCAGATCTCGCGCACGTACTTCACGCAGTTGATCGTCTGCTCGCGAACTTCAGGCACCCAGACCTTCTTGCAGATCTTGACCGGCGGGCACTGAACCTGCACCGTGTCGCAGCAGCCGGGCCAGTAGCACGCAACGGCAGCAGCAGGGATCCCACTTCCAGCAACCAGGCTCCTGCACGCACCGGGTGACCACCGGCCCGGGCATTCGGAGACCTGGGTCTCCCAGTGACCGCAGCAGACATTGATCGTCTTGGTGTAGTGCACCGGCTTGCAGACCGTGTAGCACACTCGCACGTCGCGACGTCTCGTAGACCGGCTTGCAGACCGTGTAGCAGATCTCGCGGGTCTTCGTCTCGTAGACCGGCTTGCACACCGTGTAGCAGATCTCCTGGGTCTTGGTTTCCCACACCGGCTTGCACACCGTGTAGCAGATGTCGCGGGTCTTGGTCTCGTAGACCGGCTTGCACACCGTGTAGCAGATCTCCTGGGTCTTGGTCTCGTAGACCGGCTTGCACACGGTGTAGCAGATTTCGCGAGTCTTGGTCTCGTAGACCGGCTTGCAGACCGTGTAGCAGATCTCGCTTGGTCTTGGTTTCCCACACCGGCTTGCAGACCGTGTAGCAGATCTTCGCTGGCGTCTTGGTTTCGTAGACCGGCTTGCAGACCGTGTAGCAGATCTCCCGGGTCTTGGTCTCGTAGACCGGCTTGCAGACCGTGTAGCAGATGTTCGCGGTCTTGGTTTCCCAGACCGGCTTGCAGACGGTGTAGCAAATTTCGCGGGTCTTGGTCTCGTAGACCGGCTTGCAGACCGTGTAGCAAATCTCGCGGGTCTTGGTCTCGTAGACCGGCTTGCAGACCGTGTAGCAAATGTTCTGGGTCTTGGTTTCCCAGACCGGCTTGCAGACGGTGTAGCAGATTTCGCGGGTCTTGGTTTCGTACACCGGCTTGCAGACCGTGTAGCAGATCTCCTTCGTCTTGGTCTCCTAGACCGGCTTGCACACCGTGTAGCAGAATCTCGCAGTCTTGGTTTCCCAGACCGGCTTGCAGACCGTATACTCGCAAGTGCGATAGGCGGTCTCGTTCACGTAATTGACGCAGTTGATCGTCTTCGGCTCGCAGACCGTCTCGTACACCGTCTTGTAGCAGGTGTAGTTCTGCTTCTCGTAGACGACCTCCTTGCAGGTCTTCATCACCGTGTGGCACTGCTGCTTGACGGCGGCATAACCGCACGTATCGCAACAGGTGGCACAGCAGCGATATCCCGCCGCGCCGCAGTATCCCGCTCGTGCCGTGTCCATCAGCACGACACTGAGGATGACCGCGACGATCGGCACACCCAACAAGGTTTTCATGTTTCTTGCCTCCTTCGTGGACAACTCAGGGTGGGGTCTGGTCGGGCGAGGAATGCTCGCCATGAGGTTCATTCGGCTAGCGCACTCCATGTGCGTTAGCTGGTCGTCTCAAATCACGCATTCTGCCGCACCGTCCAAGGTGTCGCAGAACGGCAATTTTCACCCACGTTCCCGAATGTTCAGATGGATCGTCAAAATGGGTTGACGGCTTGAAATAGATGTTCTGCAGAAACTGAGGGTAGGCTGAGGAGGGGTAAGCTTCTTGCGCCTGTGAGTTTAAGCGCGGCTGGTCCTACCGTTCGTATCGGGCCTGGCGTGGCCGTAAGTTCGGTTGTAACTGTCACGCCCGACTTGACGCTCTAGCTTGTGATTTCCACCCGCTGTCCGGCCGGCAAGAGCGACCTAAACTTCCTGGTGTCAAGCTCTTGGTTCCGAATGGCGCGACGCCAATTGCTAGCTTTCCTGAGCCGCGACCGGTCGCGCTGACTGGCCCAACGGACTTGAAGCGCGTTGGCTCGGCCCGAATGACCGTTGCGATCGTTGTGCAGGGCCCAAGCCCATCCGATCGCTCCAGGGCAGCGCACGTGAGGGGCGGCCGGCGCGAGCTGGCCGGCCAGTTGCGATCGGCAGGTTTCGCGGTAACCTCCCCGTGATGGGGGAGGCGCGGACGCCCATCTTGCCCTGAAGTTTGGCGTGGTCTAAAGTAAAAATCCCTTCGCTTCGGAAGTGGCACCAAGCTGCCACGGTGCTGCCACATGAGTGAACCCAAGCCGAAAGCAGCCGACGGGCCCGACGAGATCCCCGTTCCCAAGGCGGTCGTCAGCCGGTTGAGCCTGTACCTGCGCGAGCTGCAGCACCTGGTGCGCGACGGCCACCAGCGGACCAGCTCAAGCCAACTTGGCAGCCTGCTTGGCTTTAGCGATGCCCAGGTGCGCAAGGACCTGGCCTATTTCGGGCACTTTGGCCACCCGGGGATCGGCTATCGCTGCGACGACCTGATCCGCGAAATCCGCCGCATCTTGGGCACCGACCGCGACTGGCCCGTGGCCATCGTCGGCACGGGTAACCTGGGCCGGGCACTCTTGGGTTACAAGGGGTTCAGCCACCAGGGCTTTCGCATCGTGGCCGCCTTCGACATCGATCCCCAGCGCGTGGGCACCGAGTTCGATGGCGTGCGGGTCTACCACCTCGACGAGCTGCCGGGAGTGGCAGCCCAGCATGGGATCAAGCTGGGCTTGGTGGCCGTGCCCGCAGCGGCCGCCCAGGCCGTGGCCGACCGGCTGGTGGCCGCCGGCGTCGAGGGGATCGTGAATTTCGCGCCCGTGACGATCACCTTGCCCGAAGGGGTTCGCCAGGTGGGCGTCGACCTGGCGATCGAGTTGGAGCAGCTTTCGTTCGCCGTGGTGAGCCGGCAACGGCAACGGCGAATGAGGTTGTTCAACATCGCGGCGAACCGCCGAGCGTGGCGAATCGCGTGCGAGCCCCGAGCGTCAGCTCGAGGATCGATGGAATCAGCGTGCGACGCGAACCATCCCGAGCTCACGCGGGCTCGCCGAAACATCGAGTGTTCGGCCGAGGTGGGTTTTCGGCTTCGCCTTGACCGGGGCCCTATCGCATAAGCTACGAATCTGGCAAGGCTTAAGTGGCCGCGCCACCCCTACCCGGTGGTGTAATGGTAACACTAGAGATTTTGGCTCTCTCATTCTAGGTTCGAGTCCTAGCCGGGTAGCTGCAGCTAACGCCTATCTAAAAAACCAGCTTCGTCGTCTCACCGGCAATCTGTGCTGGTGCTGGCCAACAAGATTGCATCATGAACTGCATGCTGGTTCGGTGCGAAGCGATCCGGGGGCGGAATGGGACTGGATGGCGTCGAGCTTGTGATGAACGTCGAGGAGACGTTTGGCGTCGCCATACCAGACGAACTCGCTCAGAGAATGCGTACTGTCGGCGACGTGTACGAATATCTGCGCACACAATGCACCGGCGACCGCCAATCGGGCTGCCTGACGAGCACGGCATTCTATCATGTGCGACAAGGAATCTGCCAAACGCTACACGTCGAACGCCACGACGTGCGGCCAGCCACGCGGATTGATGAACTAGTCAGCGGGTCGAGTTACCGGCGATTTTGGGCTCGGCTTCAACCCGCAATGTCCACCTTGCGACTTCCTAGCCTCGGCCGGCCGTCCTGGTTGTCGCATATCGTCGTGCATGCGAACGGATTGGCAGTCGTTTTCGCGATTGCTTCCGTCATTGGATTGGAATTTGCGGCAACTCAAGTTGGAGCGTTGATTATTCCGCTAATCGTGGCAGAAATCGCGATAATTGCTCTTTGGCTTTCAGTTGCGGAGCGAGTCGCGCGTTCGCTCCCGCGCGACTTTCAAACGGTGGGCGAGCTGCGCGGATCGTATTGAATAGAAACCACGCTTGGTTCGTGGCGCGTCAAAGGACTTGGGATGAAGGCCGAATCTGGAAAGTGCTTCAGTTGACAGTGTCAAAAACTCTTGGAGTGGACGTAAGCGCGGTGACTCGTCAAGCGCGGTTCGTTGACGACCTTGGAGTCGGGTGAATGTTGGAGCTGGGGGTAACTCCCGATGAGCAGCGAGCGTTCCGCCGAAACGAGCAATACCTCGAGCAGGTTGTCGCCGAAGGCATTTATCAGGACCGAGCCCACGCGATCGATCCGGCCGTTGAGCTTTTGAAGCGATGCGACCAACTTCGCCGCGACGTGCAAGCCGGTATTGAACAAGCTGAGCGCGGCGCGCTCATCGACGGCGATGTTGTTTTTCAACGTCTTCTCGCACGTGCCCGCGAAATCGAGACCGGTGCGCCGCCACGAGACATGAAGCGGCTCGCTTCATTGCTTGTAAATGGTGCCTCCCTTGGATTGGTTTCGGCGCAAGTCGTGGACTGAGCAGGATCAACGCGAGTTCTTCGCGCGGTTCAAGCGGGCACGGAAAGAAAACAAATCCCAATACGCTCGCGTCCAGGCCGTTGAGCTTCTTTCGGAGCCATCCGAGACGAACCTTCGCGGCGCCATTGAACTGCTGCAGCTTGTGTTGAATGAGCACCCGGACGCGATCCAAATCGCCCCAGCACACCAGACACTTGGCGATTGCTACCGGTTGTTGGGATGCCCGGATGACGCGCTGACGAGTTACCGAAGTGCTCTTGAACAGCAGTCGCGTGTTTCCGAGCGTGCAGACTGGCGTTCACCTATCGTTTGCGCTGCTCGTCGCCGAATTGCGCCGGCAAGGCGACTATGACGAGGCCCTGTTGGCCTTGGATGAATTCGCTCAATCGGACGGCTTTCCGCAATGATTTCCGGTCGGATGCCGCCCGGCGAGCTGATTTACTCGGACCGAGGCGAGTGGACGAACGCGGCCGAATGCGCGTCTCGGGCGTTGGCCGCGGCGGCGAAGAAGCAGTCCCGTTACCGATATCACCGGAACCTTGGACTCGTCAGCCCGGCCGACCCGCTCATCGGCCAGATGGAGTCGATTCTGGCTCGTTCGGCACTCATGTGAGACGGTCGAATCGTGTGGGATCGGCCGTACCAGAGCGACGGGCCGACTGCTTGCGCCTCGTCCCGGTGTATTACTGTCGGAGGAAGGATGGCCTGCCGTTTTGAGTTTCGGCCTGGCTGTTCCGTGCCCCGGGCGAGATGCACCTGCGCCACCACCTGACGAGGATTCTCATGCGCGTTTTGCGACCCTCCCTGCACCTCCTCCTCGTGGCTGCATTCGCGGTCTGGACGGCTCACTGCGCCGCCGCCGCGCCCAAGCGGGCTACGGAGAACGTGATTCTGTTCATGACCGACGGGCTGCGGTGGCAGGAGGTCTTTGGCGGGGCGGACAAGATCCTGCTCGACAAGGAGAACGGCGGCGTCGAGGACGTCGACGCGCTCGCCAAGGCCTACTGGCGCGAGACGCCCCAAGAACGGCGGGAAGTGCTGATGCCGTTCTTGTGGAACGTCATCGCAAGGCAGGGCCAAATCTACGGCAGCCAGGCCAAGGGCAGCGTGGCCTACGTCACCAACGGCCACAACTTCTCGTATCCCGGCTACAACGAAACGCTGTGCGGCTATGCCGACCCGCGAATCGACAGCAACGACAAGCGGCCCAACCCCAACGTCACCGTGTTCGAGTGGCTCAACCGCAAGCCCGGCATCCAGGGGCACGTGACGGCCGTGGGCTGCTGGGACGTGTTTCCGTTCATCTTCAACACGGACCGCTGCGGGTTTTACGTCAATGCCGGCTACGACCCGCTGGTCGACGGCAAATCGACGGCGCGGCTCGACCTGTTGAACGCGTTGAAGCAGGAAACGCCCCGCAAATGGGGCGGCGAGCCGTTCGACTCGATCACGTTTCACTCGGCGCTCGAGCACATCAAGCTGAAGCAGCCGCGGCTGGCTTTCATTTCGCTCAACGAGACCGACGCCTGGGGCCATGCCCGGCGGTACGACGAATACCTGACGGCCGCCCACCGGGTCGACGCCTATCTGAAGATGCTGTGGGAGACCTTGCAGGCGATGCCGCAATACCAGGGCAAAACGACCTTGATATTCTCGCCCGACCATGGCCGCGGCGACGCGCCGATCGAGTGGAAGAACCACGGCGCGAAGCAGCCTGAATCGAAATTCATCTGGATCGCGTTCCTGGGCCCGACACGCCCGCGCTGGGCGAGCGGTCGAAAGTGGCCCCGGTGACGCAGAGCCAGATTGCCGCCACGCTGGCCGCCTTTTTCGGCGAGGACTACGTCGCGGCCGTGCCGCAGGCCGCCAAGCCGATCGCCGACGTGCTCGGCCCGCCGAGCCAGGTCCGCGCCGGGCGATAAACGGGCTTCTTGAACGTATTGGGTGGCCGGGGGCCGTGCCCCCGGGGATCCTGCGAGGTTACCGGCCTCGAAGAGGCCGGCTACCGTTTCGAACTTGGAGAGCGTTGCCATGCACTTGGGCGTCTTGTTGCTTGCCGCGGCGCTGGGCGCCGAAGCCTTGCCTGCGGGTGAGATGCCGCACGTGCTCGATGCACGGCTGGCGATCGAGCTGTTCGCGGCCGATCCCGATATCGTCACTCCCACGGGCATCGCCGTCGACGCCGAGGGGCGGGTGCTGGCGGTCGAAAGCCATACGCACTTCCCGCTCGACGACTATCCGGGCCTGCAGGACGATCGCATTCGGATGTTCGAGGATACCGATGGCGACGGCCGCGCCGACCGCATCACGACCTTCTTCGAGGGCACGAAGTGGACGATGAACGTGGGCGTGCACCCCGACGGCTCGGTGTACGTCGCCACGCGCAGACGAGATTTTTCGCCTGCGCGACACCGACGACGACGGGCCGGGCCGACGAGCGGCACGCCGATCGTCCGGCTGGAAACCGCGGGCGACTACCCGCACAACGGGCTGTCGGGTTTTGCCTTCGATTTCGCCGGCAACGTCGTATTTCGGCTTTGGCGAGAACCAGGGGGCCCAGTTCAAGCTGATCGGCGCCGACGGCTCGACGGCCAGTCGAACTGGAAGGGGGCCAGATCTACCGCTGCCGGCCCGACGGCACGGGCTGCGGATGGTGGCCTTCGGGCTTTTGGAACCCGTTTCACCTGGCCTTCGACGCGTTTGGACGGCTGTTTGCCGTCGACAACGATCCCGATTCGCTGCCGCCTTGCCGATTGATGCACATCGTCGAGGGGGGCGACTACGGCTATCGCTACCGCAACGGCCGCAAGGGCGTGCACCCGTTCACGGCCTGGAACGGCGAGCTGCCCGGCACGCTGCCGATGGTGGCCGGCACGGGCGAGGCCCCGTCGGGGCTGGTGGCCTATGAGTCGGACCAGTTGCCGGCCGACTACGTGGGAGATTTGCTGGCCACGTCGTGGGGCGACCACCGCATCGATCGTTTTCATCTCGAACCGCGCGGCGCGAGCTTCCAAGCGGTCGGCGTGCCGATCGTCAAGGGCGACGAAAACTTTCGTCCCGTGGGCCTGGTCGTGGCGCCCGATGGATCGCTGTTCGCCAGCGACTGGATGCTCAAGTCGTACAACGTACACGGCCGCGGCCGCATCTGGCACATCACGGCCAAGGGCGCCGCGCCGCCGGCCCGCCCGCCAGCGCCGGCCGAGGCGATTCACTCGCCGCATCGACCGCTGCGCGAACAGGCCGCGCGGCAACTGGCGGCCGACGCGCTGGCCGGCCGGCCGCTGCTGGAGCGACTGGCGCAAAACGATCCCTCGGACCGCGTGCGTGCGGTCGCCCTGGAGGCCTTGGCCGACAGCGAGCTGGCCAAGAAGACTGCCCGCGGCACGGCCTCGCCCGCGATTCGCGCGCTGGCGATTCGCACGACGCCTGAGTTTGTCGATTTTCGCGATTTGAGCGCGGCCGGCGAGCCGGCTGAAGTGCGGGCCGCGGCGCTCGGGCATATGCCAGTACCGGTGTCGAGCCTGCCGCGGCAGAACGTTTTGCCGTCGCCGCCGGCGGAGCGCGGCGCGTTGTCGGAGCTGCTGTGGAGCCACGTCTCCGACGGCGACGCGTTCGTGGCGCAGGCGGCTCGCGAGGGTTTGCGCGCCTGGGCACGGTGCGGGCCGCCGACGTGCTGGCCAAGGCCAAAGCCAGCGAGCGCTTGGCCGGACTGCTGATCCTGCGCGAAACGCATGCCGCCGACGGCCGCCAGGCGCTGCCGCGTTTCTTGAGCGATGCCGACGCCAAGGTGCGGTTCGCCGCGATCCAATGGGTGGGCGAGGAGCGGCTGGCGCAGATTTCGCCAACCGCTGGTGGCGGCCATCTCGGCCGGACCGGCCACGGCCCGACTGTTCGGCGGCTACCTGGCGGCGCTCGAGCGGCTCGACGGCCTGAAACGCGAACCCTCCGATGAATGGGCCGGCGAACAATATATCGTGCGGGCGCTCGACGATTCGCGAACCACGCCCGAAGTGCGTCGCTGGGCACTGCGGATGCTGCGGCCCGATCATCCGGCGCTCGGCCTGGCCCGTTTGCGCGGCTATCTGACCAGCGACGACCCGCTGTTGCGGCTCGAGGCCGTGCGCACGCTGCGCGATTGCAAGCACGCCGAGCGCGGCGCCATCCTGGCCGAAGTGGCCGGCGACGCCAGCCAGGGCGTTGACCTGCGGGCCGAGGCGGTCGTGGGACTTTTGGGCGACGACCCGGCCGCGCGGCCGCTGCTCGTGGCGCTGGCCACGGGGCGTGAGCCGGCGCTGCGCGACGAGGCGCTGCGGTCGCTGCGTGGCACGACGCCCAGCGCCGACGAGCGGCGGCAATTGAGCGAGGTTGCCAAGAGCGACGCCGACACGGCCGAGCTCGTGGCCCGGGTGCTCGAGCCGGCGAGTCGCCCGTCGCGGCCGGCGGCCGACGATGTAGCGGGCTGGCTGCGGCTCGTGGATGGATCTGGCGGCAAAGGGGGCGACGCGGCGGCCGGCGAGCGGATTTTCTTTCATCCCCAGGCGGCCCGATGTGCCGGATGCCACCAGGTAGGCGGACGCGGCGCGAAGGTTGGCCCCGAATTGACGGCCACCACCGGCCGGCTCGAACGGGCACGGCTGGTCGAGTCGATCGTGCAGCCCAGCAAGGAAGTCGCGCCGCAGTTTGCCACCTGGCAAGTCGTCACCACCGCCGGGAAGACCCTGGTAGGCGTGCTGGTGCACGAAGAAGCCACCGGCGAGCAGACCTATGCCGACGAAAAGGGGCAGCTCACGCGGTTGGCCTCCGGCGAGGTCGAGTCGCGGCGGCTGGCGGCCAAGTCGATCATGCCCGACGGATTGGGCGAGCAGCTCACGGCCGGCGAGCTGCGCGATCTGCTGGCGTTTCTCGGCGGCCTGCGTGGCGGCGAGCATTAACGGACGCGCTACATCAATTTGCGGGGTGCCACCTGAATGAGAGAATAGGGCACGCTCGCGAGGCTTTGCGCGGGCCGCGTCTGGGGGCGCGTGGTCAACCGCGGCGGCGAACGAGGCGCGCGGTGAGCAAGGTCGCGCCGGCCGCCAACAGCAAGGCCCAGGCGCCCGGCTCGGGCACGATGGTGAATGAGGCCGTCACGAGCTCTTTGGTGAAGTTGCTGCCGGCCAGGTAGAAGTCGAGATCGACGGTGGTTCCCGGCAGCGCCACGATGTAGGCGAAGTTCCAGCTCGAGGGCGCCGCGCCCATCAGCGCGAAGGTTCCAGTCAGCGAGTCGCCAAAGCCGCCGTTGGCGTTTTCGACCGTATAGGGAACATTCTGGTTCTCGCTCGGCGCATTGGTAATCGCTATGGCCGACGTTAGAAGCAGGAAGTGGCTATCGATCGGCTGGTTGGCGGCGTCGCCGGGGCTGATCACGTCGAGCGTGGGCGTCGGGGCGCCTTGATACGAAAACTCGAAGACCTGGTGCAGGCCGTTGCCGCTGGTGGTCATGCCCGTGTGCAAGTCGCCGGTGAAACCGACGCCGTCGAAGGCGTTGGGCAGGTTGACGCCGAGGCCCACGGCCGTCAACGTGACGGCTTCCAAGCCCGTGCCGACGTGAACGGGCGACGAAACGTCGAGACGAACATGGGTGCCTGTCCAAATGGTCGAGGCCCGCGCCGAAACCGTCAGCGCCAGCAGGGCGCAAAGCCAGAGGATGTTCCGCATAAGGGTTGATACCGGAGGTCGTTCATGGACGGCGTGCGGGGAATCACGCCAGAAGAAGAGTCGTCCCCGGGCGACCATTGGGTCGCCCTTCGTCCATTAGCGCTGCCTCGATATCAACCGCGGTTCGAATACAAGCACGATGTGCCGCAGCAGGGCAGTGTAAACACGGCCGGCGTCGGCAATCAAGCACTTTTTACCTGAATTCGAGGTTTTTTCTCGAATTCTCTACCGTGCGCGTCGGCGACGCAGGCCGGTGACGATCAGGCCGAGCGTGGCGACGGCCAGCAGCCCGAGCGAACCTGGTTCGGGGGCGATGGTGAAGGAGGCAGTGACCAACTCCTTGGTGAAATTGCTGCCGGCCAGGTAAAAGTCGAGATTCACGGTCGCGCCCGGCAGCGTCACGATGTAGGCGAAATCCCAGCTCGAAGGCGCAGGGCCCATCAGGGCGAAGGTTCCGGTCAGCGAATCACCGAAGCCGCCGTCGGGGTTTTCGAGCGTGTAGGGGACAAGCTGGTTCTCGCTCGGTGCGTTTGTAACAGCGATGTTCGCGCTGTGCACCAGGAAATGCGTGTCGATCGGCTGGTAGGCGGCGTCGCCGGGGCTCAGCACGTCCAAAGCCGGCGTGGGGGCGCCTTGGTAAGCGAATTCAAACACCTGGTGCAGTTCATTGCCGAGGGTCGTGATGCCGGTATGCTCGTCGCCGGTCATGCCGACGCCATCGAAGGCGTTGGGCAGCGCGCCGCTCAGCCCGACGGCGGTCAACGTGACTGCCTCCAGGCCGCTGCCCACGTGGACAGGGGCGGAGACATTGATTGCCGCGTGCGTGCTGCTCCAGATGGTGTCGGCCTGGGCGCAGACCGTCAGTGACAGCAGGAGACCAACAGACTGCAGAAGTGGCTTCATGAGCGCTGCCTGGAAAGGGCACCCTCGTCGGCCGCCCACCCCTGGGGCTCGATTCGCCCCAGAGGGGCCCAAGCCGCGGTGCGGAGACGTTCGATTCGGGAGCCAGCACATTGGAGCATGTCGGCGGGGTGGTATCAAGCATCTTCTTATAATTACCCGGATATTTTTCAATCCGGGGGGGTGGATTGGCTCCTAGGACCGGGGAGAGGGCCGGCTTCAAGTATTTTTTGAAAAAAGTTGCTTGCGATTCTTGACATCGCTCGCCTGGAGGGTATGATCGACCCCGTTAACTCCGAGGGGGGGAAACCGCCCTGGTCAGACGATGGCTGACGATGGCTGACGTCGCGATTCGATAAAAGGAAGCTCGCTAATGAATCACTCGAAGACGCACATCCTCTTCTCTCTGTTTGTGCTGACCGTTGCGCCGGCGATGATCGCCGCGCCAGCGATGGCCGGGATTCTGGCAGGCGACAGCACGAACTCCTACCTGACGATCTGGCACGGCAGCACGCCGTATCAAGGCTACGAAGCCGATAACGTCACCCCCTCTGGCCTAACAGGCTATGTCGACTGGGCCGTCTACGCGCCGGGCAGCGCGCCTCCGGGCGGCTTCGACGGCTATGCGTTTCCGGGCGGCGAGTACATCTACGCCTACCAGGTGTTTGAGACCGGCAGCGCTGCGCTGTCGTCGCTCTCGGTCGATCTCGACACGAACATCGTTGACAGCCAGGGCGACTTCGACACCGGCGCGGGATTGATTACCGGCGATGCGCCGAATTTTCAGGCTTTGTTCCTGGCCGGCTTGCCGCCGTTTGTCGCCTTCTGGTCTTTCGACGGTGTTCCCCAAGGCGGTTCGACCGATGGCCTGGTGTATGCCAGTCCTTACGCGCCGATCTTCACCGAGGGCAACACGATTGACGACGGCACGGTGGCCTTGGTGTTGCCAGTGCCTTCGCCGCAAGCCCCGAACGCTCCCGAGCCGAGCACGTTCGTGTTGGCGTTGCTGGGCCTGGTGGGTTTGGCATTTAGTGCTCGCCGTCTGCGGAGGCGCGGCGGGTGAGGGTCGGCGCCCGCTGGAGGTAGCGGGTGTGAACGGTCAAGGCGATTTCGATTCCTGTGAATGAGGCGCTAGTGGTTTAAATGGCTTAGAAGTCGGAACAAGCTGGCACCGGGGTCGGGCATGAGCCGCACCCTGGCGCCGAATGGAATCTAAAAACATGCACCGGAACAGCGTTCGAATGTGGGTCGTGGCCCTTGTGTTGCTGGCCACGTCGCGCGTGGCCAGTGCGGGCCTGCTGCCGGGCGATGCGAATGCCATGGCCAGTTGGCAGGGCACGCAGCTTCTCACCAGGACCGTGGGGTCATCGGTCGTCAAGGCCGAAGTCGATTACGCGGTCTACGCGCCTGGCCAATTCGGCGCGTCATCGGACCTGGGCTTTCCGGCTGGACTCGACCCGAGCGGCGGGGCGGATTACGTCTACGCCTACGAGGTCTACAACGATCCGACGGCAACGATCTCGTTGATCCAGTTTTCGGTCGGTATCACCAAGTTCGACGTGCCGACCAATTCGACCAATATCGGCCATGACCCCGCGACTATCGACCTGGGCATGGCGCCCGACATCTGGCACTTCAATCCGACGACGGGTGACCCGACCAGCGCCCTGTGGTTTTTCACCAGCACGACGTTGGCTCCCGGATCGCACAGCGACATCGTGTTCTTCACGAGCCCTTTCGGGCCGACGATGCATTCGTCGTCGGTGTTGGGGTCTTTCACGGCAACGGCAAATCTACCGAGCCCTGTGCCCGAGCCTGGCACGATCACCCTGTCCACGATTGCGGTCGTTTGCGTCCTGGCCGCGAGCTGCTTGCGGAGACGCCGCTTGAGAAGCAATTGACAACGAGCTCCCGCTCCGCGGGAAACCCGCTGACCACGGATCGTTCATCTCTTGCGTCGGTCAGTACGGGGGGTGAGGTGTCAACAAAGTATGTGCGTTTGGCGGGCTTTGGCACTGACCATCAGTTGCGGTGCTGCGCTATTGGGCGCTGCGCCGGCGTTGGCCATTGATGCCTCGAACGTGCTGGTGCTCTACAACACCGACAGCGCCGCGGGCCTGCAAATCGCCGACTACTACGCCCAGGTCCACCCCGGCGTCCAACTGTTGGGAATCTCGGGCATCACCACGCTGCCCGGCGACCCGGAAGCCATCTCGGCCGACAATTATCTCAGCGAGATCCGGCCGCAGGTGCAGGCCGGCCTGACGGCCAACACCAGCGTGATCGTCACCACCACCGGCATGCCGCTCAAGGTCGAACTGGACCCGACGACCGAGGCCGAGCCGAGCGGGTGGCCGTTGCCGACCTACACGGACGCCAACGGCGTCCAGCGTCAGATCCTCAACTGGAACTCGATTTCCAGCCTCGAAAGCGAGCTGACGAACATCAACGCCATCAGCACCTGGCAGATGATGGGCGACCAGAGCTACGCCATCAACGGCTTCGCGAAGAACTCCTACTTCGGGCAGTCGACGTCGTTCGATCACGCGACGCAGGGGACGTACTTGACGTCGCGCCTCGACGGCTACACCACGAGCGACGTGATCAACAGCATCGACCATGCGCAAAACGCCTGGATCGGCCCCCACAACAGCCCCAACGGTCCGGCATATTTCATGATCGACGCCGACCCGTCCAAGGGCTACGCCACGTCGATGACCAACCTGGAAAACAACGTCACGCAAGCCGGACTGCCGCAGGCCTACGACAATACCTCGGCGTTCCTCAACACGGCGCCCGGGCCGGTCATCATGTATGACGGTCACGGGGGGAATCAGTCGTCGACGCCGCCCAACTACATTTCGGGCTTAGACATCACGCTGGCGCAGGGCGCGGTTTTCAACAGTTGGGAAAGCTTCAACGCGCAAAGCTTCCTGCCAGGCGGCAACCACGGCAACCAGGGACTCATCGCCGATTGGCTGGCCAAAGGCGGCGCCGCCGGCACCGGCAACGTTGCCGAGCCGGGGGCCAGCACGATCGACGTGACCAACGAGGACCACATGGTGCAAATGCTGCTCTCGGGCAAGACGTTTGCCGAGGCGGCTTGGAGCTCGATCTACCAGCTTTCGTACGTCAACACGGTCGTCGGCGACCCGTTGATGACCTGGAAAGAGCTCGTGGCCGGCGACGTCAATTGCGACGGGGTGGTCGACATTTCCGATCTGGCCGTGATGGGGTCGCACTGGGGCGAGCAGGTTGGCAGCAACGGCTATGGCTGGATTTACGGCGACATGAACGGCGACGGAATCGTCGACATCTCGGACCTCGCGATTTTGGGGGCCGATTGGGGGCAATCGAGCAGTTGGGCCAGCTATCCGGCCAACACGGCGGGCATCAGCTCGCCCAACCTGGCGGCGCTGTACCAACAGATCCCCGAGCCGTCGAGCGTCACGCTGGCCATGCTCGGCGCTTGCGGTCCGATCGCCATCGGCCTTTGCCGGCGCCTGCGAGGCGCGGGCCGAGGCCAAAGGCGGCGTTCGGCCACTCGATCGAGCAAGTGATCGGCCGCGGGGCGTCTGCCCTTCAAGCTGCTTATGAACGCGCCTGGTCTTGTGGCCGCCGAAGCGCCGTCGCCACCCGCAAGTTGACACCTTGCCTCGAATGCGGCTATACTTTGCGTGGCGCTTGCCCCTCGGCCAGCGGGGCCGTTGCTGATGCGCGTGCCATGCCTGGCGGCTATTTTCACACCGGGCGATCGACACTCCCGCTCCCACCGATCGATCGCGAGCAAAACGAATCCGGAGGCACGACCACGATGTTGCGGATCCCCGGTCAGCTCGGCAAAGATAATTGCGATCGCACGGCAGGCCTGACGCGCCGCGACTTGCTGCGCGTCGGCGGCTCGTCGCTATTGGGCTTGAGCCTGGCACAGATTCTCGAGCTGCAAGCGGCCCGCGCGGCCACCAGCGTCGGGCCTTCGGCCACCGAGGGGGGCGGGCCCGGTTGGGGCAAGGCCAAGAGCATCATCATGGTCTACTTGCAGGGCGGGCCAAGCCATCTCGACCTGTGGGATCCGAAGGAGAACGTGCCCGACAACGTGAAGAGCGCCTTCAAGCAGATTCCCACGAAGCTGCCGGGCATCAACTTCACCGAATTCCTGCCGAAGCTGGCGCAGGTGAACGACAAGTTCACGATGATCCGCTCGATGAGCTACACGCCCAACGGCCTGTTCAACCACACGGCCGCCATCTACCAGATGCTGACCGGCTACACGACCGACAAGGTCAGCCCCTCGGGCCAGCTCGAGCCGCCGAGCCCCAAGGACTTTCCCAACTTCGGCTCGAACATCATCCGCATCAAGCCGCCCACGGTGCCGATGCTGCCGTTCGTGATGCTGCCCCGCCCGCTGCAAGAGAGCAACGTGGTCGGCAAGGGCGGCACGGCCGGCTTCCTGGGCAAGGCCTACGATCCGTATTAGCTCTACCCGCCGGGCGACGACATGGACATGAACAAGATGGACCGGATCTCGGTCGACGACCTGAAGCTGCGTCCCGAAGTGACGTCGGCCCGGCTCGAGCGCCGCGCCCGGCTGCGCGACCTGATCAACGAGGGCATGCCGGAAGTCGACAAGGCCGTTGCCAAGTACGAGCTGGACGAATACTACGACCAGGCGCTGGGCCTGATCATTTCGGGCCGGGCCCGCGACGCGTTCGATCTCAAGCAGGAGCCGGCCGCCGTCCGCGACCGCTACGGCCGCAACACGTTCGGCCAGAGCTGCCTGTTGGCCCGCCGGCTGGTCGAGGCCGGCACCCGCGTGGTCGAGGTCGTCTGGCCGAAGGTGGCCAACTCCGACAACCACTCGTGGGACCACCACGTCGGGCTGACCAAGCGGATGAGGAACCAGTCGGCCCCGATGCTCGACGCCGGGCTTTCGGCGCTGATCGCCGACCTCGACGAGCGGGGCATGCTCCAGGACACGCTCGTGGTCGCCGTGGGCGAGTTCGGCCGCAGCCCGCAAAGCGGCGTGAGCACCTCGGGCAACGGGAACCAGGACGACGGGCGCGACCACTGGCCCTATTGCTACACGGCCTGCATGGCCGGCGGCGGCATCCGCCGGGGCTTCGTGTACGGCAAGAGCGACGCCACGGCGTCGGCTCCGCTGGAGAACCCGGTGCACCCGGTCGAGCTGCTCGCCACGATCTACCACGCCTTCGGCATCGACCCGGCCACGATCGTGTACAACCACCTGAACCAGCCGCGCGAGCTGGTCAAAGCCGAGGCGGTCACCAAGCTGTTCGCGTGATTCGCGCGGGCGAAGTCCAAACCCACGATTCGTCGAAAACCGGCCCGGCGCTGCACGGCGTGCGGGCCGTTTTTCGCGCCGCAGCAGTCCGGCGGATCGTTGGGGCGGGAGGGTGTTTGCCCCTCGTACCCGATTGGTTCGCCACGATCGACACCGCTGTGCGTATCGATCCGTCCGAGGATCTGTACGCCGGCCAGCGCGTGTGCGAATCAGCGGCCGCGGACGCCCGATCGCGAAGTCGTTCGGGTGGCGGTGATTCGCCCGTGCCCCGACTTTGCCGCGCGTCCTGGTCGGAACGCGAACGGTCGCGTCGGCTGCTACTTTCCCTTCATGAAGTCGGGCATTTCATCGCCGCTGGGACCGTAGCTCGAGGGAACCTGGCAACCCATCAGCCGCAGGTACACGCCGAACTGCCCTCGGTGGTGGTACCAGTGATTCAGCATGATTGACCTCAGTACGGCAGCGCGAGGCATGGCGACGATCTCCTTGCCGTCCATGATGAAACGCCACGTGCCGGCCATCCGCTGGTCGTCGAGCATGGGCAAAACCTCGCGCACCGTCCGAATGCTATCGTCCAGCGCACAAGCACCTGCTTGACACTTTGCGGCTCGGGCACAGGACCGCCGGGACCGGACCATTCATCCTCGAGCACCGCACGCGAGATCATCCCGGGAATCGTGGCGATATGCAGCGCCAGATTGCCGGCTGTTTTCGACTTCTCATGCGGCTTCCATCTCAGTTTGTCTTCGGGAAGCCGCTCCAGGAACTTGCGCGTGGTTTGCGCTTCCGCCTCGAACTCGCCCAAGAGGTTCTCGGCAATGGTCATGATCGGTCTCCTCGAACTAGGGTTCGGAGTCTTCGCTGGCAGCATGTTCTGCTGCACATCGCAGTGAACATACCGACTCATTGATATGTTCTCAAGAACCGCCGAGCACCGGGCGCATTGCACGCTGTGGCCGACCTCCGGGTCGCGGCGGCTGTACTCCCAGGACGCCGCTGATATGCCCCTCTACGCAGGGCTCTTGCTATGCGAGTTAGGCCCAACGACAATAACGCCTTTGCCGAGGCGGACGAGTCTATATCCCTAAGCGAGGAGACGACAACGATGTTGCGGAGTTTCTGTTTGGCCGCGTCGCTGCTGACGCTCGTGGCTGGCGGCGCGTTGGCGGCCGCGGTGGAAGCCTTTACCGATCCGGCCAAGGCAGGCCCCGACTACGCGATTCAAGGCGAATACAAAGGCAAGGTGATGCTCGAAGAGGAGACGCCGCTGGGCTCGCAGGTGATTGCCCTGGGCGACGGCAAGTTTCGCGGCGAGTTCTTCATCGGCGGCCTGCCGGGCGATGGCTGGAAGCGCGACGATCTGCGGTTGGGCGTCGACAGCACGACCGAGGACGGCACGATCGTCTTTAGCGGCGACAACGGCACGGCCAAGATCGTCGACGGCAAGATGACGATCACCAACGCCGGTGGCGACGCGATCGGCACGTTGGAGAAGGTCGAGCGCAAGAGCCCCACGCTCGGGCGCCAAGCCGCCGGCGGGCGCCAAGGTGCTGTTCGACGGCACGAACACCGACCAGTGGGTCGGCGGCAAGATCGTCGAGGGCAACCTGCTGTTGGCCGGAACGCGCACCAAGGATGACTTTGGGGACTTCACGTTCCACATCGAGTTCCGCACGCCCTTCGTGCCCAAGGCCCGCGGCCAGGCCCGCGGCAACAGCGGCGTCTATTTGCAGAACCGCTACGAGTGCCAGGTGCTCGATTCGTTCGGGCTGGAAGGGCTCGACAACGAGTGCGGCGGGTTCTACCAGATCAAAGAGCCGGCGGTGAACATGTGCTTTCCACCGTTGACCTGGCAGACCTACGACGTCGATTTCACGGCGGCGCAATTCGACGGTGAGAAGAAGACCAAGGACGCCCGCGTGACGGTCAAGCACAACGGCGTGACGATATTCGACGATTTCGCGTTGCCGCGCCTGACGCCCGGCGGGGCGCCGACGGAATATCCAGGCAAGGGCCCGTTGCTGTTGCAGGCCCACGGCAATCCGGTGACGTACCGGAACATATGGGTGGTGGAAAAATAGGGTGGGGCGATTTTCCGCCGGGTCGGCGGCGGGTTTAGTGACATTTTTTCCACACCAGCCAGCCGTTAAGTCCCGCTGCGAAAAGGGTTGCTTTTCGCGGCGGGCTTTTTGTTCTGGTTTGCCACGGGGCGCAATTTGCCGATCGCCGCCGGCAGGTGATTTTCTTTTTGCCCGTCACTTGCTAGCATGTCGGACTAAGGGGGAGCTCGAAAACCGCTAGGAGGCGTCTTTCGAGCCCGGTTATCTGGTTCTCGGATGAGCCGGAGGGTCACAATGACTCGTGCACTTGAAGTCGCCGCGCGCGAGGCGAAGATCGCCGAATTGAAACGACTGATCACGGCCGGGACGTACGAAACCCTGGAAAAGCTCGAAGAGGCGGTCGACGCTTTTCTGTGGAGCGAACGCGACCGACTGCAGCAGCAACGCGCAGGCCTGGGTTTGGCCGAGCTGGTCCGCTCCCATCCGAAGTAGGCGCGGCCGCCGGCCGCTGGAGCGTTTTCAGTATCATCTTTAGTGCGCCGCGGCTCGCGGTTTGCATTTGGCGCTGGCTTAGGGCGTCCGGCTTTGCGAAACTTTAGGCGTTTTGGCTGTTGCCGTGGGATTCGTGGACTATAATTGGCACTGTCCGATCCGTGCGGCCGAGAAAAATCGTTTGCACGGGGGCCGGCAAAGTGCCGATGTAATCTCGTAATCATCCGTCCGGGGCCCAAGCACCGGCGAGCTCGAAACTTCAAACCTCGTTAAGCTCATCAATCCGTCGGGAGGACCTAAATAAATGCGTGGGCTTGGGTCGATTCAACGGCTCGTGCTTAGCACAGTCTGACCCCGCTCTTCTCGCAGCGACTCCTCCGTCGCATGGAGCTTGAGGTTTGATTATACCGGCCACGGCATGCGGCTCCTCAGAGAGCCCGCCGTGGCCTTTTTATTTGGCCGGACGCCCGCGCGGAAAATCGCCAGGCCGCCGGGCGTCGCGCATCGGCCGAATCGTCCGTTTGCTTGCCGGCTGGGCAAAGTTCCAGCGCGCTTCGGCCCGCGCTTGACGCTTCCTGCACAAACCGCACAATTGGCTCGGGCGGTTTTTTTCCGCCGGAATCAAGGGCGATTGCCGTGGCGAAATTCGCGGTCATTCTGCCGGCGGCGGGCAAGAGCAGCCGGTTTCACGACAAGAACTACAAGAAGCCGTTCGCCCCCCTGGCGAATAAGCCGGTCTGGCTCCACTCGGCCGAGCGGTTCGTGGGCCGCGACGACGTCAAGCAGACGATCGTGGTCATCTCGCCCGAGGACCGCGAGTATTTCCTATTCAAGTTCACCGCCAACACGGCCATCCTGGGCATCGACGTGGTCGACGGCGGCGCCGAGCGGGCCGACTCGGTGGCCAAGGCCCTGGCCCACGTCAAGGCCGACGTCGACTACGTGTGCATCCACGACGCGGCCCGGCCCTGCCTGGCCGACGAGTGGATTTCGACCATTTTCGAGGCCGGCCAGAAGACGGGCGCGGCGATTTTCGGCGTGCCGGTGACCAGCACGCTGAAGCGAGTGGGCGCCAATCACGTGATCGAAGAAACCGTGGCCCGCGACCGGCTGTGGGAGGCCCAGACGCCGCAGGTTTTCCGCCGGCAACTGCTGCTCGACGCGCATGCAAAGCGGGGCGGTTTCGCGGCCACCGACGACGCGCAACTGGTCGAGCGGCTGGGTCACAAGGTGACGATCGTGCCGGGCTCGACGTTGAACTTGAAGATCGCCACCCGCGACGACCTGCGGCTGGCCGAGCTGGCGCTCAAAGCCCTGCCCAAGCCGAAGCTGGCCGGCCCGGGGCACCCGTTCGCCGACGACGACATGTGGCGGTAAGCATGGCGCTGGCCGGCGGGTTTGCCCTGGCCGAGGCGGCCGCTTTTCTGCATAGTTATTTCGGCGGGCCCTGCCCACCATCGCTTCTGGATTTTCCAAGCCCCTGATTGCGCGAACATGCCTGTTTCGACTGACGTCCTGGCCGACTTGAAGTGGCGGGGTCTGGTACACCAGATGACCGACGAGGCCGGCCTGGGCGGCTGGCTGAACGCCGAGAGCCGCACGCTCTACGTCGGCTTCGATCCCACGGCCGACAGCCTGCACGTGGGGAGCCTGATGGGGCTGCTGACCCTGCGCCGTTTTCAGCGGGCCGGCCATCGGCCGATCGCCCTGGTGGGCGGGGCCACCGGCATGATCGGGGACCCCAGCGGCAAAAGCGAAGAGCGCAACCTGCTGTCGCTCGACGCACTGCGCCAAAACGTCGAGGGCATCGAGGCGCAGATGCGGCTCGTCCTCGACTTCGACGCCGGGCCCAACGCCGCCCTCTTGGTCAACAACTTCGACTGGATGAGCCGCTTTGGCGTGCTCGAGTTCTTGCGCAACGTGGGCAAGAACTTTCCGGTGAACGTGATGATGGCCAAGGACTCGGTCAAAAGCCGGCTCGGCCGGGACGACGTCGGAATCAGCTACACCGAGTTCAGCTACATGCTCTTGCAGGCGTACGATTTCGTCCACCTGTTCGACACCTGCGGCTGCCAGTTGCAGATGGGCGGCAGCGACCAGTGGGGCAACATCACGGCCGGCATCGACCTGGCCCGGCGGATGAAGGGGCGCAACTCTACGGCGCCACCTTCCCGCTGTTGACCAAGGCCGACGGCACGAAGATGGGCAAGACCGAGAGCGGCACCGTCTGGCTCTCGCCCAAGCGGACCAGCCCTTACGCCTTCTATCAATACTGGATCAACGTCGACGATGCCGACGCGGGCAAATGCCTGCGATTCTTGACCGAGCTGGATCACGCCGAGATCGAAGCGCTCGACGCGGCCCGCGCGGCCGATCCGGCGCAGCGCGAGAGCCAGCGGCGGCTGGCCGAGGTGCTGACGCGGCTGGTTCACGGCGAGGCCGGCCTGGCGACGGCGCGGCGGGCGACCGAGATCTTTTTTGGCGCAGAAATCAGCGAGCTATCCGACGAACAATTGGGGGAGATTTTCGCCGACGTGCCCAGCCGCGAGCTGCAGCGGTCGCGGCTGGAGGGCGAAGGGCTGAACATCGTCGAGGCCCTGGCCGAAGCCGGCCTGGCCAAAAGCAAGAGCGACGCGCGGCGTGCGGTCGAGCAGGGGGGCGCCTACGTCAACAACCGCCGCGTCGAGGGGCTGGCCACGCAGCTCACCGCCGACGACCTGGCCAGCCAGTCGGTGCTGGTGCTGCGCAGCGGCAAGAAGAAGTACGCGCTGTTGCGGTTTCGATAGAGCGCTCGACGCGGCGGATCGTGTGGCGCGGCGCTGTCCCGGCACTCACGTGCCGGGCTCGCCAAGAGCACGGAAGTGCGAGCGACTCGGCACGCGCGCGTCACTTGGGCGCGATGCGGTCTTTGCCGACCCAGCGGCGGAGGGCTTCGGGCACGACGACCGAGCCGTCGGCCTGCTGGTAGTTTTCCAGGATGGCGATCAGGGCGCGGCTGACGGCGATGGCGGTGCCGTTGAGAGTGTGGACGAAGGCGGTCCCTTTTTCGCCGGTGCGGTAGCGGATGCCCAACCGGCGGGCCTGGTAGTCGGTGCAGTTCGAGGTGCTGGTCACTTCGCCATACTCGCCCGTTTCGCCGCGGCCGGGCATCCAGGCTTCCAGGTCGAACTTGCGGTAGGCCGGCCCGCCCAGGTCGCCGGTGGCCGTGTCGACGACCCGATAGGCGATGCCCAGGCCATCGAACAGCCGGCATTCGAGCTCGCAGAACTTGTCGAGCGTCGCTTCGCTGTCGTCGGGGAGCGTGAAGGCGAACATCTCGACCTTGGTGAACTGGTGCACGCGGTACAGGCCGCGCGAAGCGCGGCCGCCGGCGCCGGCCTCGGTGCGGAAGCAGTGGCTGATGCCGCAGTAGCTGAAGCGGCAGGCGTGCGGGGTCGAGAATCTCGCCGGCCAGCAAGCCGCCGAGGGTGATTTCGGCCGTGGCCACCAGGCTCAGGTCGCTGTCGGCGATGCTGTAGATTTGCGTCTCCGGCCCGCGGGGAATGTAGCCGGTGCCTTGCAGGATTTCGTTGCGGGCCAAATCGGGCGTGATGGCCGGCGTGAAACCTTCGGCCATGAGCAGGTCGAGGGCATGGTGCTGCAAGGCGAGCTCGAGCAGCACGGCCTCGTTCTTGAGGAAATAGAAGCCGTGGCCGGCCACCTTGGCGCCGGCTTCGAAGTCGACCAGGTCGAGCCGCTCGGCCAGCTCGACGTGGTCGAGCGGTTTGAAGTCGAACTTGGGCGGCTGGTGCGCGCCGCGGCGGATTTCCAGGTTCGACTGGTCGTCGGCCCCCAGCGGCGCGTCGGGGTGCGACATGTTGGGGATCGTTCGCAGGATGGCGTCCGTCTCGGCGGCCAGGCGGTCGAGCTCGAGTTGGGCCTGCGACGTTTCTTCGCGCAGGGAGCGGCCTTCGGCCTTGCGGGCTTCGCGCTCGGCGGCGTCCTTGGCCTTGCCGATCGACTTGCTGACTTCGTTGGCGCGGCGATTGAGCTCGTCGACCTGGGTTTGCATCCGCTTGCGTTCGGCTTCCAGCGAGACGAACCCGCGCACGTCGGCCGGCGAGCCGCGGCGCTGGCAGTTGAGCTCCACCAGGTCGGCATGTTCCACGACGAATCGGCGGTCGAGCATGGGGCTACTTCGTCTTCTTCAACGCACCAAGTTCCTTCCACAGATACGTGCTGGACTTGATACCGCGATGGAAGTCGGCCAGCGAGAACTTTTCGTTGGGGCTGTGCGTGTTGTCGTCGTCGAGGCCCCAGCCCAACAGCAGCGTGTCGACGCCGAGCAGATCGTGAAACGTGCCGACGACGGGGATCGAGCCGCCCTCGCGCATGAAGACCGGCTTGCGGCCAAAGCCCGCCTCGATGGCCCGCTCGGCGGCGGCGACGTAGGGGCTGTCGAGCGGCACGACCACGCCGGGGGCGGCGTGGAAGTCGACCAGTTCCATCGTCAAGCCGGCGGGGCATGATTCGCGCAGCCGCTTTTCCAGCGCGGCCGTGATCTTCTGGGGATCCTGCCGCGGCACCAGCCGGAAGCTGAACTTGGCCGAGGCGCGGGCCGGCAGCACGGTCTTGGCCCCCTCGCCCTGATAGCCGCTGGTGAGGCCGTTGATGTCGTAGGTGGGCCGAGCCCAGCGGCGCTCGAGCGTGGTGAAGCCGGCCTCGCCGCCGACGGCCGTCACGCCGATCTGGGCCATGAACTTCTTTTCGTCGAAGGGCAGCCGGCGGAACTCGGCCCGTTCGCGCTCGCCGAGGGCCTCGACGTCGTCGTAAAAGCCCGGCACCTGCACCTGGCCGCGATCGTTGACCAGGGCCGCCAGCATCGTGCACAGGGCGTTGGCCGGGTTGACCACCGCGCCGCCGAACGTGCCGGAGTGCAGGTCCTGTTTGGGGCCGGCCAGCCGCAACTCGTAGTAGGCGATGCCGCGCAGGCCGTAGGTGATCGCCGGCTGGCCGGCGGCGAACTGCGAGGTGTCGCTGATCACCACGCAATCGCACGCCAGCCGCGCGGCGTTGGCCGCCACGAAGTCGTCGAGATTGGTGCTGCCCACCTCTTCTTCGCCTTCGATGAGGAACTTGAGCTGCAGCGGCAGCTTGCCGGCGGTCGCGGACCCAGGTTTCGGCGGCCTTGACGTGGGTGAACATCTGCCCCTTGTCGTCGGTGGCGCCGCGGGCGTACAGGTTGCCGTCGCGCACGGTGGGCTCGAACGGCGGCGAGATCCACTCGGCCAGCGGATCGGGCGGCTGCACGTCGTAGTGGCCGTAGACCAGCACGACCGTGGCGCCGGCGACCGGGGGCGACTCGGCGTAGACGATCGGGTTGCCCGGCGTTTCGATGATTTCGGTGGCGAAGCTCAGGCCGCGAAACTGGCCGGCGACCCACTGGGCCGCCCGGCGCACGTCGTCGCGGTAGGCGCTGTCGGCGCTGACGCTGGGGATGCGCAGCAACTCGCACAGCTCGCTTTCGAAGCGAGCGCGATTCTGCTGCAAGTAATCGTCGAGTTCGGACATCCGACTGCCTTGATTGGTGGCCGGGACACTCGCGCGCCCCGCGAAGCGACCGCACCGCCCACAACGGGGGCGGCGGCCTGGGGTGAGAGGCCGCCGCGGTGCTTCCGCGATCGCTCGCCTTGCCCGAGGGTCTGCAATATAATGGCTCTCGGACGATTCGGCTATTGTGGGGCGAGAAAATCACACATTGAGGTGTGTCGGTGAGCGACGAGGCCCATGCGGGCGTTGCCGAACCGGTCGAACAGACCGTGGTCGAGAAGCGTTCGCGGCAGGATAAGAAACCGAAACGGCAGCCGCGCTACCACGTGATCCTGTGGGACGATCAGGACCACTCCTACGACTACGTGATCACGATGATGCAGCAGCTCTTCGGCTATCCGATCGAGCAGGGCTTTCAGATTGCCGACGCGGTGAACAGCCGCGGCCGGGCGATCGTGCTCACCACGACCCGCGAGCACGCGGAGTTGAAGCGCGACCAGATTCACGCCTTCGGCAAGGACCCGCTCGAGCGCCGAATGCCAAGGCTCGATGTCGGCCACGATCGAGCCGGTGCCGGAATAGAACCGCGCGACGCCACGATTTCCACCGCTCGGGATTGAAGCACCGCCCGGGCCGCGATACGCTTGCCGGCTTAGCTCGAACTTCACTCCCGCGCTGCTCTCTTGCCCATGGCCACGCTCAAAACGTTCACGCTTGGCTGCAAGGTCAATCAATACGAGACCGAGTTCGTGCGCCAGGCGCTGGCGGCGGCCGGCTAGGCGGATGCGGCCGACGACGAGCCGGCCGACCTGTGCCTGGTCAACACCTGCACCGTCACCTCGGAGGGCGACTCGAAAAGCCGGCAGGTCATTCGCCAGTTGGCCCGCCGCAATCCCGGCACGCGGATCGTCGTGATGGGCTGTTACGCCACCCGGTGCACCGGCGGAAGTGGCCGCCCTGCCGGCGGTGGCCGAAGTGGTGACCGACAAGCGCGAGCTGCCCGACCTGCTGGGCCGTTTTGGCGTCGTCGATATTCCCACGGGCATTTCTGGTTTCGGCAACCGACACCGGGCCTACGTCAAGGTGCAGGACGGCTGCATGCTCAACTGCAGTTTCTGTATCATTCCCAGCGTGCGGCCGCACCTGGCCAGCCGGCCAATCGAGCACGTCGTCGACGAAGTGCGCCGGCTGGTCGATCACGGCCACGGCGAGGTGGTGCTGACCGGCATTCACCTGGGCCACTATGGCGTCGAGTGGAGCCGCGGCCGGCCAAAACGCGAATGGACGCGGCTGTCGCACCTCGTCGAGCGGCTGGCCGCGTTGCCGGGCACGTTCCGCATTCGCTTGAGCAGCATCGAAGCCACGGAAGTGACGCGCGAGCTGGTGGGCGTGATGGCCGCCTTTCCCCAGCGCGTCTGCCCGCACCTGCACGTTTCCATGCAGAGCGGCTCCGACGCGGTGCTGGCGCGGATGCGGCGGCGGTGGGGGGCGCGGCGGTTCGTCGACCGCTGCCAACTGGTGCGCGAGGCGCTCGATCGGCCGGCGCTGACCACCGACGTGATCGTGGGTTTCCCGGGCGAGACGGAAGACGATTTCCAGGCGACCTGCCGGGTCTGCGAGGTGGTGGGCTTTTCGAAGATTCACATCTTTCCCTTCAGCCCGCGGCGCGGCACGCCGGCGGCCGAGATGGCCGAGCAGGTTTCGCCCGCGGTGAAGGCCGAGCGCGGGCGGCGGCTGGCCGAGCTGGAAAGCCGGCTGCGGGAACGCTATTTTTCCAGCCTCCGCGGACAGCGGTTGGAGGTGCTGGTCGAATCGCCCGCCGAGCGGCCCGGGCGGATGCTGGGGACGGCCTGCCGCTATGCGCCGGTCGAGCTGACGGGCGACAGCCGCCTGGCGGGTCGGTTTGCGCAAGTCGAGGCCGGCGAGGCGCTTGGCGGATGCATTCAGGCTGTTGGCAACTGCAGCTAAGACGCAAGCAATCGCCGTGCTGGCGAGGTTGTTTTTCTGCTAGCAGGTGTGGGGACAAACGCACTGGCGATAGGGAAAGTGGTTTGCTACACTCCGCCCCACACATCTGCAGACGGCGCGAGTGATTTTCGTTGCGCCGTGCGGTTCGCTGTTCACGTCTTGATTTTGTTCGACGACGTCAATTCGCCGAAACGTGCTGCGCGAGTGGAGCGCAATCCTGGTGGAGTGACCACGCTAAGTTGTCACACTGGGTGCCACTGCTGGCTTGTCCAGCAGTGCAAGAAGCACGGGTGGATCGGCCACCCGTGGCACCCAACCAACGAGGACGGCTGATCCACGAGCGCGGCGGGTGCGCGCGGCGGCTCGATTGATTGGGAGAACCTATGCTCGCAAGCCTGGTGACGCGCGTGGCGCTCGGCATGGCGCTGGCAGGGATAATGGCCGCTTCGCTGGCGGCGGCGCCGCCCTGGGCGAACCTGGTGGTGTTCAAGCGCATCGAAGCGGATCCGGACGAGCTGTACCCGGTGGCCGACTCGAACGGGCCGTGGATGATCATGGCGGCCGCCTTCAACGGCGAGGGGGCCGAAAACCAGGCGCGAGAGCTGATTTACGAACTGCGCCGCGAGCACAAGTTGAAGGCCTATTCCTACCGCAAGCGGTTCGAGTATTCCAAGCCGGTCAAGGGCCTGGGACTGACCGCGCAGGGCGAGCAGCCCCTGATGCGCTATGCCCAGGGGCACGACGTGGTGGAAATCGCGGTCCTGGTGGGCGATTTTCCGTCGGTCGACGACCCCGAGGCGCAAAAGGCGCTCAGGAAGCTCAAGACCATGCAGCCCAAGGCGCTGACGCGGACCGCCGAAAGCAAGCAAGCGCTGGCCGGTTTCCGCCAGTGGCAGCGCAAGGCCATGGAAGCCATGCGCAAGGAGAGCGACGAACAAAAACGTGGGCCGATGGGCTCGGCCTTCGTGAGCACCAACCCGCTGCTGCCTCCCGAGTATTTCGTGCCCAAGGGCGTCGACAACCTGGTGCTGGAAATGAACAAGCGCGTGCCGCACAGTTTGCTCGACTGTCCGGGCCGCTACACGGTGCGGGTGGCGACGTTCACTGGCCACTCGATCATTCTCGATCGCAAGCGGCAAGAGGCGATCGAAAAGGGCGCCGTGCCCAAGAGCTACCTGGAAGACGCGGCCAAGAACGCCCACACGCTGACCGAAGCCTTGCGCGAGCAGGGCGTCAAGGCCTACGAGTATCACGATCGCACGTCGAGCTTCGTGTGCGTGGGCAGTTTCGATTCGGTCGGCACGCGGCGCGAGGACGGCCGGATCGACGTCAATCCGGCAGTCCTGGCCCTAATGCGGAAATACGGCGTCGAAACGAAAGTCGAGCCGGGCAAGACGGCGGAAGTCGCCAAGCAGAAATCGGTCGCCGGCGTGCCTTTCGACGTGCAGCCCCTGCCGATCGAGGTGCCGCGGCACAACCTCAGCAACGCCTACAGCCGCAGCGCCGACGTGCGCTAGCCGGGCGGCCGCCGCGCAGGTACAACGACGACACGTCGTTTGACCTTGGCCGCCGTATGTTTCCCCCGCTTTGAAACGTCAGCGCGATGCCGCTCGATCTGCTGGTGCTGGGTACCACGAACCGCCACAAAGTCGTCGAGCTCGTCGAGCTGCTGGCTGGGCTCGAGCTGCCGATCCGCTCGCTGGCCGATTATCCCGCCGTGCCGCCGGTCGACGAGACGGGCGAGACGTTTGCCGCCAATGCTGCACTGAAAGCCGTCGGCCACGCCCGGCATCTGCGCACGTGGGTGTTGGGCGAAGACAGCGGCATTGAGGTCGACGCCTTGCAGGGCCGCCCCGGCGTCTATTCGGCCCGTTATGCCGGGCCGGCGGCCAGCGACGACGAGAACAACGCCCGACTGTTGGACGACTTGGGCACCACGGCCATCGAGCGCCGCACGGCCCGTTACGTCTGCCGGCTGGCGCTGGCCGACCCCACGGGCGCGCTGCGAGCCGAGTGTGACGGCCAGTGCCGGGGCCGGATCCGCTTCGAGCCGGCCGGCACGAACGGTTTTGGCTACGACCCGCTGTTCGAGCTGGTCGAATACCACCACACGTTCGGCGAGTTGGGCCCGAGCGTCAAGCGCGTTTGAGCCACCGGGCCCGCGCCATCGAGCGGCTGCTGCCGCGGGTGGCCGAGTTGATGACCTGCGGATGAGGCCTGCCAGGCGCGGCAGTGGCAGTGCCGGCCCTGCGAGGGTTTAGAATACTTGGCGGCGAAGACGGTTTCGTCTTCTTCCGGGCCTTCCGATCGTTGGCCCCTTTCGAAAACTGTTTTCGGCAGAGGTTTTGCCATGTTGTCGCCGCTTGCATTCGCAGCCGCGTTGGTTACCGCCGCCACGATCGGCACTGCGCGGGCCGAAACGCCGGCCGACTGGGTCGACGGGCATCTTGAAGAGCTGGTGGCCCTGTATCGACAGTTCCACCTGCAGCCCGAGCTATCGAACCAGGAGCAGCAGACGGCCGCCCGGGTAGCCGAGTGCTGGCGGCAGGCGGGGGCCGAAGTGGCCACGGGCATCGGCGGCCACGGCGTGGTGGGGCTGCTCAAGAGCGGCGACGGGCCGACGCTCATGCTGCGAACCGACCTGGATGCCCTGCCGGTCACGGAAAACACGGGGCTGGTCTATGCCTCGCGGGTGAAAGTCAAGAACACCGACGGCTCGACGACCGGCGTGATGCACGCCTGCGGCCACGACATCCACATCACGAACCTGATCGGCGTGGCGCAGTTCCTGGCGGCCAACAAGCCGCAATGGGCCGGCACGGTGATGCTCGTCGGCCAGCCCTCGGAAGAGCGCGGCGAGGGCGCGTTTCGGATGCTCAACGACGGCCTGTTCAAGCGGTTTCCCAAGCCCGACATGGCCGTGGCCCTGCACGTCGACGGCACGCTGGAAACCGGCAAGATCGGGGTCCGCTCGGGCTACCTGCTGGCCAACGTCGACAGCGTCGACGTCACGCTGCACGGCCGCGGCGGGCACGGGGCGGCGCCGCACGACCACGATCGACCCGATCGTGCAGGCGGCCCAGCTCGTCGTCTCGCTGCAGACGATTGTCGCCCGCGAAATGAATCCCGTCGACCCGGCGGTGGTCACGGTGGGCTCGATCCACGGCGGCACGAAGCACAACGTGATTCCCGACGCGTGCAAGCTGCAACTGACGGTGCGCAGCTATTCGGACGCGGCCCGCACCAAGATTCTCGAGGCGATACGCCGCAAGGCCGAGGCCGTGGCCGCCGGGGCCGGGGCTCCCAAGCCGACCGTGGAAGTGCTGGACGAAACCACGCCGGCCCTGTTCAACGACGAAAAGCTGACCGCGCGGCTGCGGCCGATCTTGGTCAAGGCCCTGGGCGAGGCGAACGTCGTTTCGTCCGAGCCGTCGATGGGGGGCGAAGATTTCAGCCGCTACGGCCGGGCCGGCGTGCCGATCTGCATGTTCCGCCTGGGCTCGGTCGAGCCGGGGCGGCTGGCGGGCCTGACCCGCGGCGGCATGGAGCCCCCCTCGCTCCATTCGGCCGTGTACTACCCCGACGCCGACGCGACACTGAAGACCGGCATCACGGCCATGGCCACGGCGGCCATCGAGCTGCTGCCCCCACGGAAATAACTTGGACGCCACGCGAGGCTGCTGCCGTGCGGATGCTGACGCGGGCGAACGTGGCGTGGCTGGCGGTCTACCTGGTGTACCTGGCCGCGATCGTGGGGGGCATGTTTTGGGTCCGTCGTACGACGCTCGAAACGATGAACACGCCCGAGGCCCGGCGCAATGGCAAGCCTGGCGCGAGTCGGAGCCGAATCAGAACCAAGACGGCCCGGTCAAGCGCCGCCCGCCGTCGACGGCCGAGCCGCCGGCGCTGTTATTGGTGCGCGACCATTTCGCGGTGATCTTGTCGGGCGCGGTGATTTTCGGCTCGCTGTTGTTCGCGGCGATCCTGATCGCAGCGCCGGGTGCTGGCGAAGGGTCCGCCGTGAGAACTTGTGGAGGTCACCCCCATGGTCACCGGTCGTGCGGGAACCGATACTTATGGCCGCGTGAAGTCGGTTTGCGGCATGCCCATAGTCGCGTCCGGCCCGAGGTCGACCTCGATAGAATGCAAGCCTCCCTGTACCGTTCTTGCAGGATCTTCGCGATGACGAAAAGCCTGGTTGCTATCCTCGTTGGCCTGGCGTCGCTTGCCTCGGCCGCAGCTGCCGACGACATCGTAATCGAGCGGCTATTTGGCCCCGAGATCCCCGGCAAGTACAAGCATCCCCCGTCGATCACCGAACTGGACAATGGCGATCTGTACGTCGTCTACTATGGCGGAGAGGGCGAGTACGCGAGCGACACGGCCGTGTATGGATCGCGCTTGGCCAAAGGCACAGCAGCGTGGACTCGACCCGCGATTATCGCAGATACGCCCGATCGGTCGGAAGGCAATGCCGCGATTTGGCAAGCTCCCGACTCGGTTGTGTGGCTGTTCTACATCACCAATTACGGCCCCACCTGGTCGACGTCTCGCATCAAGTACAAGCTTTCCAAAGACCGAGCCAAGACCTGGACCGATTCCGACATGTTGGCCTTCGAGCTGGGCTCGATGGTCCGCGGCCGGCCGATCGTGCTCAACGACGGCGACTATCTCCTGCCCGTCTATCACGAGACGGGAGAAGACCGGGAGCGAACCGCCGCAGACACGTGCAGCTTCTTTTTCCGCTACAACCGCCAGGCAAGGAAATGGACCGAGTCGAACCGCATCGTCTCGGCCAATGGCAATCTCCAGCCGGCGCCGGTGCAGATTACCGACACGTATCTCATCGCCTATTGCCGGCCCGGTGGCAACTTTGAGCCCAACACGGAACGCTTTGTCATGCGCAGCGAATCGCGCGACGGCGGCCGCACCTGGACCAAGGGCGAAAACTCCCGGTTTCCCAACCCGAACTCCGCAATCGATTTCATCAAGCTGCAAAATGGCCATCTGCTCCTGGTGTTCAACGACACCAACGTCGGCGACCGCATGCCCTTGACCGTGGCTATCTCGACCGACAACGACAAGTCGTATCCCCACCGCCGCAACATCGTCAACAAGCCGGGCGACACGGCCGCTTACCCCGTGGCGATTCAAACCCGCGACGGCAAAATACACGTCGTCTATACGTCGCAAAACCGCCAGGTCGTCAACCACGCCATCTTTGACGAACGCGCGATCTTGGGGCACACGCTGGAGAAGCCCGGCGAATGAGCCCGGAGTCCAAGAAAGCCACCGTTTAATGGGGCCGCCCGGCCGGGTACGCGTCGGTTCGGTCGCGGGTCGGCGATCATTTCGGCGTGATCCTGGCGGGTGCGGCGATTTTTGCCACGCTGTTGTTCGCGGCGATCCTGATCAGGGCGCGCGGGCGCTGGCGAAGGGTCCACCGTGAGAACCCCTGGAGTTCAAACCCATGGTCACCGTTCATGCGGGAACCGACACTTACGGTCGCGTGAAGTCGGTTTGCGGCATGCCCATCGTCACGAAGTTCTTCATGTTCCACTTCCTCCCGTGCTACCCGCTGCAGTCGTATTTTTTCATGGGCAGCGGCCGAACCAAATGGGTCGGCATTCCGCTGATAGCAGGCGTGTTTTCGACGGAGCTGGTGGGTATTCCGCTGGCGTGCGTGGACAAGACCTCGGTTGCCATGGCCTACGGGCGGGGCGTGTGCGCTGCCGTGCTGCTGGGCGGCGTTGTGATCACTTTCGTCGGGGTCGTGTCGTATTTCACGGGGCAGCGCTTCGACGATTTCGCTCGCACGGCGATGCTCGTCTCGCTGATGGCGGTTGCCGTGGGCGCCGTTGGCGGCGGGTTGACGTACCTGTGGCCGCTGACGTCGCAGCGCGAGCACGCCATTCGATCCTGCTGCGCCGAGCTGCTCGGCATCGCCGCCGATCCGGCACGCGTCGCGCCCGAAATCAGCGTGCTGCTTGCCGAGCATGAGGACGGATTGGCAGAAACGCCGCGCACGCGACTATTGCGGCGGCTCGTCCAGACGCGGGCCAACATCGCCCAGGGCATCGACACGCATTCGATGGAGCTGAAGACGGATGAGCTGCTGGCGCAGCTCGGACCGGTTCAGCGCGCTAGCGGCGGGTGACTCCTAAGAGGGAATTTCGGCTGCGCAAACGCTGCGCCGTTGGTGGATCCAATTTGATCATGCTGGCCTTGCATTTTTCACCGTCGGACCGGCATCGATCAATCGGTAACTCGGCAAAAACCGGCATGCGCACTCAAGCGGCTGTGAGTCGGACAATGGTACAGGACATGCAGTGCTTTGCGCGCTCCGACCGCTAGAACGATAACCACAAGGGTAGTCCCACCCCGAAGTGTGGGTTCGGCGGCACGCCTCTGCGCCAGCCGTCCGCCTGCTTAGCCAAGCAAGTGCCATGAGAGGCATCGGAGTATTTGCACGCGATGGCCCAGGGGGCTTATCCAAGCGGCACGACGTTGACCTTCACCAAGCCGGCGGCACGGCCTCGACAGACTAGAGGCCAGCCCTGAGAGGAGGTAGGGATGATGGCACGAGTCGCCCTGATCACGGGAGCCAGCCGGGGAATCGGTGCGGCAACCGCATCGGTGCTGGCCAAACAAGGATACCGGGTGGTCGTCAACCACCGCGCCAGTGCACCACAGGCCGAGGAGGTGGTGGCGAAGATCGCCGCGGCCGGCGGCGAAGCCACGGCGATTAAAGCCGACGTCACCGTGCCTGAAGACGTCACCGCCATGGTCGATCAAATCGGTCGGCGGTGGGGCGGGACGGACGTGCTCGTACACAACGCGATGACGCCGTTTGCCATCACTTCGTTCGCCGAGCTGAGCTGGGAGCAGCTCGGCGGCAAGCTGGACAGCGAGCTGCATGCCGCATTCCTGACGACGAAGGCCGTTGTGCCGGGAATGATGTCGCGCGGATTCGGTCGGCTGATCTATCTGAGTACCGGGCTGTCGCGTCGTGCGCGTGAAGGGATGATCACGCTGGGCACCGCTAAGGCGGCCCTGGATCAATTCGTGCGGTACGTCGCTTTGGAGCTGGCACCGCACGGCATCACGGCCAACCTCGTCGCGCCGGCCACGGTGGCGGGAACCAGGGTGACGCAGCAGTTCACAGCCGAACGGATGCGGGAGCTCGCCGCGGCCACGCCGATGCGACGGCTGCCCCATCCCGACGATGTCGCCAAGACCGTGGCGTTCCTGGCAAGCGAGGATTCCGGCTTCACGACCGGCCACTACCTTCCGGTCAACGGGGGCCTGGCCATGGACTGAACGCAACGAATGCGAACGCACGGTCCGAAATTGGGAGAACGGCTATGCCGCCAATGCACACGATCGATCTGGCCTACGTCGGACGAGGTCTCCACGAAGAACTGATCGCCTATGTGGCCGATCAGGAGGGATATTTCGAGGATGAAGGCATCCATGTCGCCGTCCGCGACGGAATCAGGTGGAAGACCGAGCGCCTGCGCGGCGGCGCAACCATCGGTTTAGGGCGGACCTTGTTGTCACGGCTGACCGACGGCATCCAATGGAATATGCTGGCCGTCAACACCCATCGTCCGCTGTTCTGGTTCCTCGGGCGTGGCGATGTGAAGTCCATGGATGATCTTCGCGGGCGCCGACTGGCGATCCACCCACCCCGCACCGCACCCGGCTGTTTCGCGCGAATCGTCCTGCGCAAGCACGGTCTCGACCCCGATCGCGACCTGCAGTGCATCGCGCGATTCCCGGGTGACTACCAGATGGATCTACGTCGCCTTCGCGACGGCTCGATCGATGCGGCCTACGTGGGCAGCACTTCACGCCCGAACAGGTTGCAGCAGAGGAGGGCTATTCGGTCCTGTGCTGGGTCGGCGACCACTTCCAGATCCCCACGGTGGGAATTGCCGTGGACCCCGCTCGTATCCCGCTCGACACACTCGCGCTGCAGGCGCTGGTGCGGGCCAACCAGCGAGCCCTTCGCACGATCGCCGAACAACCGCAGTTGGCCGTCGACTACATCGCTTTGTTCCTCGACCGGTTGACCCGTGATGAAGTTCAACGATACTACGAGCGCTACATCGGCCCCTACTTTACCTCCGACGGTCTGGTAGACCTCGACGTCGCCCGGCAGGCGGTTGACGCGGTCGCCGCTGAGCTCGGAGTCGCCGCGGCATCCATTGACCAAATCTACCTGACCGCTGCCGCGACGACCCAAAACTCGTCTGCGTAACGAGAAGGCCCTCCGACACGAACGCCGAAGGGCCGGAGGGTTCCTGGTCCGGACCGCCAGGCGGCGGAATGTCATTGAAGACCCTTAGAAACCAGGAGTCTTGTCATGAGAATCGTAGTCATCGGCGGCAGTGGGCTCATCGGGAAGAAACTCGTCAACAACCTTCGTCAGCGCGGCCATCGGGTTGTGCCGGCGTCCCCTTCATCGGGCGTGAATACTCTCACCGGTGAGGGCCTGGCTGAGGCACTGACTGGCGCTGATGCCGTCGTCGACGTGGCGAACTCGCCGTCGTGGGAGGACCAGGCGGTCATGGAGTTCTTCGAGACATCAGGGCGCAATCTCCTGGCTGCGGAAGCGGCCGCCAACGTGCGGCATCACGTGGCACTGTCGGTAGTCGGCACCGAGCGCCTGCTAGCCAGTGGTTACTTCCGCGCAAGATGGCGCAGGAAATTCTGATCAAAGCGTCCCAAATTCCGTATACGATCGTCCGTGCAACGCAATTCTTTGAGTTCGTGGGGGGCATCGCCGAATCGGCAAACGACGGGCACACGGTTCGATTGCCACCCGCTATGATGCAGCCCATCGCGTCGGATGATGTCGCTGCCGCGCTGGCCGATATTGCCGCTGGGGAACCTTTGAACGGCACGATCGAGTTGGCGGGCCCCGAACCGATCCGTATGGACGAGCTCGTCCGACGATTCTTGAGCGCAAGCCACGATGCACGGCGGGTGACCACGGACGTGCGGGCACGCTATTTCGGGGTCAAGGTGAACGACCAAAGCCTCACCCCCGGTGACCACGCGCGCATCGGCCCGACGCGCTTCGGCGATTGGTTGGAGCGCTCGGCGTCAGCGACCGCCGGATGCGCCGCGCCCGTTCGGGACCCCTTGGCGAGTCACTAGGTGGGAAGTCCGAAAAAAAGGACCGAATAGTGAAACGACATGCCGCGTTCGCGTGCAACCGTGAGTGTGTCGCGAAACGGACGACCTGTCCGGCTACATGCAGCGGTGACCGAGGATCAGTCCGGGGGACGAGGCACTTGCCGAGAATCACTTTCCTCTCGGAATGAACCCGGGAACGCCAGTCTTCACAACGGCATTAAACCTGACTCGCGACTTGATTCCATCGCTAATCTCACGTATCGCGTATTCAGGAATGGTGGAAACGTCAAGGTTCTCCTGGATGTGGCTGGGGGTCTTCGAGGTAGTCAGGGCAGCCGTGCCGCGCTGGATAGCCCAGGCGAGCAGGACTTGCGCCGGAGTCTTGTTGACTCGCTTGGCGATCGAAATGATCACGGGATCTTCCAGCAGCTTGGGCTCGCTATTGTGGCCCAGGGCCGCGAAAGCTTGCAGCACGATGCCGTTTTCTTTGCAATAGTCTAACAGGTCCCATTCGGGAAGATACGGATGGGATTCGACGTGAATGACCGCGGGCTTGATCCTCGCGGCTTCAAAGATAGCTTGCGCCTTGTTCCAGGCTGACGTCGGATAACCCAATGGCCTTGCACCTTCCTTCGTCGACCAGGCCCTCCAGCGCTCTCCATGTGTCCAGCAACGTCACCCCCTGGTCATAAATCACGTTGCCGTTTGCATCCCTTGGATCCTGCTCGTCCCCAGGTTGGAACGCAAAGGGGGTGTGAATGAGATAGAGGTCGACGAAGTCGAGTTGGAGTTTCTTGAGACTGGAGTCGAAAGCAGGTTTGACGCGTTCGGGACGATGATTTGTGTTCCAGAGCTTCGTTACGACAAAAACGTCCTCCCGCTCGATGTTCCCCTTCTTGAACACTTCCTGCATTGCTTCGCCGACCTCTTTTTCAGTTTGGTAACGTTCCGCAGTGTCGAGCAGGCGAAATCCTGCCTCCAGCGCCGCCTTTGTCGCGTTTCTGGTTGCCACGGGGTCGGGAATGAGAGTGCCAAAGCCGAGCGCTGGGATGGCACGGGATCCATTGCTGAGGGCTATTCTCGTATGGCGAAGGTCGTCGGAAATTGCCATTGCTTTGCTCCCTGAGATATTTCCCAAGTCTGTTGTGGATCAATCCGTTGTCACTCAGGACGACTTCCAATTGAATCAACGAACCAAATGGCGGGCGGGCTCGCTTCGCCGATGACGAATCGCGATGCGATGGTCAAAGACATCGCGCAGCAGTTTCGACGCCGGCGGCCTTCGCATGTTCGGTGAATTCGTTCGTGGCAGCAACACACGTGCCGAACGGTACAACCCGACTCGCGCAGTTGAGCGAATCCAGCGGTCTACCCGAGTTGGTCTCGTTCGCTGCTGGACATCGTACGCCGCCAGGCCACCGCTCGCCCAGCATCGTCACCGTCGCACGTACCGGCCGATGCGAAGAGCGGCGCTTTGCGGAGACGCTCGGCTTCGCCTACTCGCCGATGTCTTCGTTCCACAGGTCGGGGTTGGCGGCGATGAACCCGCGCATCAGGGCGATGCACTCGGGATCGTTGCGGACGTCTAACTGGACACCGCGGGAGCGCAGGTAGGCTTCGGGGCCTTGGAAGGTCTGGTTCTCGCCGATCACGACGCGGCCGATTCGGTACAACAGCACCGTGCCGCTGCACATGTCGCAAGGGGAGAGCGTCGAATACAACACCGAGCGGCGATAATCGCTCGCCTTCAGCCGGCCGCAGTTCTCCAGGCAATCCATCTCGGCGTGCAGGATCGCGCTGCCGCGCTGCACCCGGCGATTGTGCCCGCGACCGACGATCTCCCCGTCGATCACCAGCACCGAACCGATGGGAATGCCCCCTTCCGCGAGTCCCGTTCGGGCCTCGTCGAGGGCCGCTTGCAAAAATGGGTCCATGCGGCACCCGGCGGTTGGAAACGGCGTCTAGCCGGTTTCAGCGGCGTCGGTAAGCTTTTTCAGCAATTCCTCGATTTGCGTCTCTTCGAGTTCCAATTCGTGCCGCATCTCTCGCGAGAACTCGGTGCGGCGCACCTCAATGCGCTTGTCCTTGTCTGCGACGGTGAGCAGACGCACCAGCAAATCGCGCTCGGACGGCGACAACTTCACGTGGACTTCCGACATCGGGCTTCTCCTGGGTAAAACCGTACTGAAACGTGCGGCCGTGCGATCGTGGTCCTCGCCGGCCGCGGCGGCCATGGTTGATTCTGTTGACTGTGGAACGCCATTTTATGCAATTGGCGCACCAGTCAAGGTCTTGGGGGGCCGGGAGGCCTCGAATCGCGCTCCCTCGCCAGGGGATTTTCTCGACGGGGAGCCGGTGGTTTCGCCCTGCTGGACAAGCCAGCCGTGGCACCCCGCATGACCGCTTCGTGTCGTCGGCCCACGACGTCAGGCCGTGCTCATCGCGGCTTGGGCGGCGCGGCACGAGCGCTCGGCTTCGGCCTGGGTGGGGGCTTCGGCAATGGCGCGGACGATGGGCTCGGTGTTGCTGGCGCGGACCAGCAGCCAGCGTGTCGGGCCAGTCGAGCCGCAGGCCGTCGAGCCGGTCGGCCCGGGCGTCGGCGAAGTGCGCGCTCGACAGCCGTCCAGGGCCGCGGGAATCGTTCTCGGCGGTCGAGCGTGATCTTCGTCTTGACGATCTCGTAGCGCGGCAGCTCGTCGGCCAGTTCGCTCACGCTTGGCGCCGCGGGCGGCCATGGCGTCGAGCAACTGGGCCATGCCCACGAAGCTGTCGCGGACCAGCCCGACGCGCGGATCGATCGGCGCCGCCGTTGCCCTCGCCGCCGAAGACGGCGTCTCTCGGCCAGCATCAGCGTCGACGACGTTGGCCTCGCCCACCGCCGAGCGGAAGAACGGCACGCCGTATCTTGCCGGCCAGGTCGGCCGACATGCGGCTGGTCGAGCAGTTGGTCACGATCGGGCCGGGCTTGTGCCGCAGCACGTGGTCGACGGCACATGGCCAGCGTGTACTCCTCGCCCAGGTAGCGCCCCGCTGCGTCGATCACCGCCAGCCGGTCGGCGTCGGGGTCCTGGCAGAAGCCGACGTGGCACGCCTCGCGCGGCACGGCCGCCAGCACGCCGGCCAGGTTCTCGGCCGTCGGCTCGGGCGTGTGCTCGAATTGGCCGTCGGGCTGGCCGCCGAGCATCGTCGCCTGGCAGCCGAGCTCCTCCAGCAGCCGCCGGCCCAGCAGGCTGCCCGCGCCGTGGTTCGAGTCCAGCAGCACCGGAAGCCGGCAGCTGCGGATCCGCTCGACGTCGACGGTGGCCAGCACGGCGGCAGATGGTGCCGAGTCGAATCGTCGACACTGCGGACGCGGCCGAGCCGGTCGTGGCGGACCCAGTCGAGCGTGCCGGTCCGGTAGCGGTCGAGCACCTTCTGGCCGGCGCTCCGGGAATGACGCGGCCGTCGGCCGAGAAGAGCTTCAGGCCGTTGTATTCGGCGCGGGTTGTGGCTGGCCGTGATCTGGATGCCGCCGGCGGCCTGGATACTGGCGCACCAGCACGCCGGTGGTGGGCGTGGCGGCCACGCCGGCGTCGATCGTCGTCGCGGCCCGACGGCAGTCAGGCCCGCGTGCGATCGGCCGCGGCCAGCATCGGCCCGAGGCGCGGCCGTCGCGCGTGACGACCAGCGGGCCCGGGCGCCAGCTCGGCGGCAAACGCGGCGGCGTAGCGGATGGCCACCTCGGGCGTCAGGCTCTCGCCGACGATGCCCCGCAGCCCCGAAACGCTGATGATCGGCTCGGCCATGCGAGCTTCCTGGTGGCTCGAAGGATTTCAGGCTGGCGGTCGCCGCGACAAATGGCGCTCGCTGCGCGGCAATCAGAAAGTGTACCACGAGATTCGGACCGAATGGCAGGCACTGCTGGACAAGCCAGAGCGTGGCACTCAACGTGAACCAAGAACGAGGCGCGGGCCAGGCCCTTCACCCCGGCGGCCAGGCCCTTCACCGCGGCGGCGAAATCGGCGACAATCGGCTCCGCCCGAGCTTGCTGCCATGCTCGCGCCGCGGAGAGCTTGGGGCCCCAGATCCCACGCGGAGCAGTCTTCTCATGGCTCAGGCCCCCGCCACGTTCAACCAGGCCGAGACGCTTGCCAAGCTCGACGCGGCTGCCGCCGCAGAAGCTGTCAGCGCCAGCGCCGCGGCCAACATCCGCGACGTGGCTCACCGAGCCCCGCTACGCCGAGTACGCCCCGCAGGTGGCCGAGCACATCGCCGAGGGCAAGTGGAAGGAGCTGGACGACGTGTTCTGGACGGTGATCCCCTTCGGCACCGGCGGCCGCCGCGGCCGGATGTACCCGATCGGCACCAACGCCATCAACGACCGCACGATCGGCGAGAGCGCCCAGGGACTGGCCGACTACGTAAAGGACGCCGGGCCGGCGACGGCAGCCGGCTTTCGTGCGCCATCGCCTACGACACGCGGCACCGCTCGCGGCACTTCGCCGAGCTGTGCGCCGAGGTCATGGCGGCGGCCGGCTTCACGGTCTATTTCCTCGACGGCTTATCGCAGCACGCCGGAGCTGTCGTTCGCGGTCCGCTACAAGCAGTGCGAGTGCGGCATCATGGTCACGGCCAGCCACAACCCGCCCAGCGACAACGCGGTGAAGGCCTACTGGTCGACCGGCGGGCAACTGCTGCCGCCGCACGACCAGGGGCGTGATCGAGCGGCGTGATGAGCGTGCAGGAGATCGAGCGGGTCGCCGTTCGCCGAGGCGCTGGCCGCCGGCCGGATCGTGCTATTGCCAGGAAGAGGTCGACGCGGCGTTCCTGGCAGGCGGTCCACGAGCAGAGCCTGCCCGGGCCGCGGGACGCTGAAGATCATCTACTCGCCGCTGCACGGCGTGGGCGCGTCGGCCGTGCTGCCGGTGCTGGCGGCCGCCGGCTTCAACGACGTCGAGCTGTTCGGCCCGCACGCCGAGCCGAACGGCGATTTCCCCAACGTGCCCGGCCACGTCTCCAACCCCGAGAACCCCGCCGTGTTCGACACGATCATCGAGCGGGCCAAGCAGATCGGCGCCGACCTGATCCTGGCCACCGATCCCGACTGCGACCGCGTCGGCTGCGCCGCGCCGGTGACGGCCGAGGCCGGGTCCGCGTGGGACACCCTGACCGGCAACCAGATCGGCGCGCTGCTGGCCGACTACCTGCTGGAACGCCGCGCGGCCGGGCACGCTCACGCCGCGAGCACTACGTCGTCAAGACGCTGGTCACCACCGAGCTGATCCGCCGGATCGCCGACGCCCACGGCGTCGCAGACCGTCGGCGACCTGCTGGTCGGCTTCAAGTGGATCGGCGGCGTGATGGACGACGCGGGACCCGGAGAAGTTCGTGCTCGGCGCCGAAGAGTCGTACGGCTTCCTGGCCGGCACGTACGCCCGCGACAAGGACGCGGCGGTGGCCTCGATGCTGCTGGCCGAGCTGGCCGCCCAGGCGAAGGCCGCCGGGCAGACGCTGCACGAGAAGCTCGACGCCCTGTTCTTGGCAATACGGCTGCCACGCCGAGAAGCACGATCTCGGTCACGATGCCGGGCTCGAAGGGCATGGACCGCATGAAGGCCCTGATGGCCCGTTTCCGCGGCGCCGCCGGCGAAGCTGGCCGGGCTGGACGTGGTCCGCGTCCGCGACTACCTGGCGCCGAACAGCCACAAGCCGGGCCAGCCGCCGCAGCCGTTTGCCGGCCCGCACGGCGACATGGTGATTCTCGACCTGGAGGCCGAAGGCAACTACGTGGCCGTGCGCCCCTCGGGCACGGAGCCGAAGGTGAAGTTCTACATGTTCACCTTCGAGCCGGCCGAGCAGTTGGCCAATCTGGAAGACGTCCGGCGGACGCACGCCGAGCGGTTGGCCGCGATGGCCCGCGATCTGACGGCGTATGCCGGGTCCAAGTGAGCATTGCGCGGACGGGCGCGCGGGATGTGGCGACTCGCGTTGCGCAAGCAGTCCGGGGGCTTACGCCCCCGGCTCGCCACGCGCGAGGCGGGGGAATGCTGCGGGGGGAGTGGCGGCCACGGCTTGCTGGGCGGGCTACAATGGAAGCGGTCGTGTGCTGTCCCGCGCCGAACACGGGTTGAATCTGACCGCCGCGTTGTTGGTTTCCATGGCTGACGAACTCGACAAACTGCCCGATCTGCCGATGGCCGAGGGGCCGCAGGAGGTGGCCGACGGCTCTGCTGGGTTTCGTCATGCGCTGGCCAAGGTGCGCGAGTTTCCGCAGACGCCCGGCGTGTACCTGATGAAGGACTCGGCCGGCCGGGTGATCTACGTTGGCAAGGCCAAGAACCTGCGGTCGCGGGCCGGCAGCTACTTTCTCAAGGCCGCGGCCGAAGACCGCCGCACGGCCGACCTGGTGCGCGAGATCGCGGACATCGACATGATCGGGGCCGAGAGCGAAGTCGACGCCCTGCTGGTCGAGGCCCGGCTGATCAAGGACGTGCAGCCGAAATACAACCAGGATCTCAAGGACGACAAGACGTTTCCTTACTTGGAGATCACGACGCGCGAGGATTTCCCCCGCGTCGAGTTCACGCGCCAGCCGCACGAGCACGGCACGAAACTTTACGGCCCGTTCGCCAGCGCCGGCAGCCTGCGCGGGGCGATGCAGGTGCTGCAGAAGATTTTCAAGTTTCGCACGTGCTCGCTCGACATCGACGAGAACGACGAGAAGTGGCGCTGGTATCGGCCCTGCCTGCTGGCTTCGATCGACCAGTGCTCGGCGCCGTGCAACCTGCGGATTTCGAAGGAGGACTATCGCCGCGACGTGGCGCGGCTGCGGATGTTTCTCGAAGGGAACAAGAAGAAGCTGCTGGGCGAGATGCGCGAAGAGATGACGGCGGCGGCCGCGGCCCTGCAGTTCGAAAAGGCAGCCCGGCTGCGCGACGAGATTCACATGCTCGAAACGCTCGACGAGCGCGGCGAGCTCGACACGCACCTGCAGCCCGAGGTGTTCTACGTCGACCCCAAGAAAGGGCTGGCGGGGCTCGCGCGCTCGCTGAAGCTGCCGGCCGTGCCGCGGACGATCGAGGGCGTGGACATCGCGCACCTGGCCGGCGGCGAGACCGTGGCCAGCCTGGTGCAGTTCATCGACGGGCTGCCGTTCAAGCCGCACTACCGGCGGTTCAAGATTCGCAGCGTCGAGAAAGTCGACGACTTTGCCAGCATTCGCGAGGTGATCGCCCGGCGGTTCCAGCGGCTGCACGACGAGAACGAAATGTTCCCCGATCTGCTGTTGATCGACGGCGGCCGGGGGCAACTGTCGTCGGCGCTGGCGGCCTTCAAGGAGCTCGACATCACGCCGCCGACGGTCATCTCGCTGGCCAAGCGCGAGGAGGAAATCTTCGTGATGGGCGCGAGCGAACCGCTGCGGCTGAGCCGCCATTCGTTCGCGCTGCGGCTGCTGCAGTGCGTGCGCGACGAAGCCCACCGCTTCGCGCAGCACTATCACCACATCCTGCGCCGCAAGTCGATGCTGGGCGAGTAGCGCGGCGCGGGGGTTGGCGGCTGGCTGCCCGAAATGCACCTCGGCGCGGGGCGTGGGAGCTTACGATCCTGAAAGGATGGCCTCGCCGCGTGTGTCTTTCCCAAACCCTCGCCGCTGGCACTCATGAATCGCGCGGCATATTTGCGGATTTCGCGCGCGCCCGCGGCGGCGGCATACGTTTAGTCTTCATGGCGGGTTGCATCGACTGGGCTGGTTGACACCTTGTTTTCTGCGCTAAGGATGCGCGCAGCGGTGAGGGTCGCTTGAATCCTGCAGGCACCATTACGTCTTTGCAATACAGGGAACTGGCGGATGGGAACAAACGTAGAATAAAAGGCAATTGCAAGGGCGATTGTTCGTGCGTACCTGCTGCTGGGAAGTTCCCCATGCACCGCTCGCGAGAACGACTGGGCTACGCGGTCGCGGTCCTCGGATGCGCGATGGTCTTGCTGACTCGTCTGGCGCTCAATGACGTGCTAGGCGAACAAGCGCGGCTGTTGCCCTTCGTGCTGGTGGTGATCGGCGCCGCGTGGCTGGGTGGGCTGGGGCCGGGGCTGTTGGCCACGGCACTGGGCGTCGTGCTGGGCGTCCTGTTCGTCGTGCCCCCTTCGTTTTCGCTGCGGATCGAAGGCGTGGCCGACGGGCTCAACGCCGCGATCTTCACCATCACGGGAACGGTGATCAGCGTCCTGTGCGACGCCCTGCACAAAACGCAGCGGCGCGAGACCGAGCAGCAGTTTCGCTCGCTGGCCGACGCCATGCCCCAGTTGGTGTGGATGGCGCGGCCCGACGGATCGCGATTCTGGTACAACCAGCGCTGGTATGAATACACCGGCACGACGCCGGGCGGATTGGCGCCGCTCAACTGGTCGAGCTTTTGCGACCCGGCAGCGCTGTCGCGCGTGCTCAAGAATTATCAAACTACCTTCGACCGCGGCGAGCCATGGGAAGAGACGTATCCGCTGCGCCGCAAGGACGGCCAGATGCGCTGGCACCTGTCGTGCGCCGTGCCGATCCGCGACGGGGAGGGGAACATCGTCTGCTGGTTCGGCACCAGCACCGACATCCAGAAGCACGTCGAGGCCGAAGAGGCCCTCAAGGACGCTGATGCCCGCAAGGACCAGTTCATGGCCGTGCTGGCCCACGAGCTGCGCAACCCGCTGGCGCCGATCGCCAATGCCCTGGAGCTGTGGCCGCACGTGGTCGACGAACCGGCCGAGCTGGATCGGCTCCGCACGATCATCGATCGCCAGGTGCAACAACTGATCCGGCTGATCGACGACCTGCTGGACGTCTCTCGCATCTCGCGCGGAAAGATCAACTTGCAGCGGCAGCCGGTCGACGTCTCGACGCTGGTGGCCCGGGCGGTCGAAAGCGTCGAACCGCAAGTGGATGCCGCCGGCCACGCGCTGCGCGTGTCGATGCCCGAGGAGCCGCTGTACGTCGACGGCGACGAGGCGCGGCTGATGCAGGTGTTTTCCAACTTATTGAACAATGCCGTGAAGTATTCGGTGCGCCGCGGCGAGATTTCAGTACGGGTGGCGCGCGACGGGCCCGCGGCTGTGGTGACGATTCGCGACAACGGCCCGGGCATCCCGGCATCGATGCTGGAAGAAATCTTCGAGCCGTTTCGACAGGTCGACGCGACGCTCAGCCGATCGCACGGCGGATTGGGCATCGGGTTGTGGCTGGCCCGGCAGCTGGTGCGTTCGCACGGCGGCACGATCGAGGCGCGAAGCGACGGGCCCGGCCGGGGCAGCCAATTCGTCATCAGCTTGCCGGCGCGGGCCGCGCCCGACACCGGGCAGCCAGCGGCCGACCCTGGCGACGACTCCTCAGCGGCGGCGCCGATCGCGCGGCATCGGATCCTGGTGGTCGACGATCTGCACGAATCGGCCGACACGCTGGTGTCGGTGCTCCGTTCGCGCGGGCAGGATGCCAGCGCCGTCTACGACGCGCACTCGGCGATCGAAGCGGTCCTGGCTCAGCATCCCGACGTGGTGCTGCTCGACATTGCCATGCCGGGATTGGATGGCTACGAAGTCGCCCGGCGACTGCGAGCGCACGGCGAGCTGGCCGACGTGGTGCTGGTGGCGCTGACCGGCTATGGCCAGCAGGAAGACCGCCGGCGGGCCATGGAGGCCGGGTTCGATTTTCATCTCACCAAACCCACGAACATCGGCGCCCTGGAAGCATTGCTTCGCAGGCTGCCGACGGGGAGGCCGCAGGACGAAGCCGCGCTGCACTAGACGCGAGCAGGCTTCGCGCGCGAGTGCGTCCATTTCGTCGTAACCGTTCGGATTTCGATTCCCATCTCGATTTCATCGTCCGAGGAAGAGCAGCAGGCGGAGTTGCGTCGACCGCGGACTCGTATTTTCAGGAACAGCGTGTCAACATCGTTGCGGCAGTTCTGCCGCGGGGAGCTGTTGGCGATTTTTCAGTGAGGCGCGATCATGACCCTTCCCATTCTTCTCGTGGACGACAACCCCGACGCCTGCGCCATGGCGGCCAAGCTGCTATGGGCGTGGGGCTACCAGGCCGACGTGGCCTATGACGGCCCCAGCGCGCTCAAGCTCATCGACCAGAAACCGTATGCCCTGGCGATCATCGACTACCGGCTGCCCGCCACGAACGGCGTCGAGCTGTTTCGCCAGATGCGCAAGCTGCGGCCCGACCTGGCAGGCATCTTTCTGACCGGCTACACGACGCTCGAAGTCGTGTACCCGGCCATCGAAGCCGGCATCTTGAGGGTGCTGCCCAAGCCCGTCGATTTCAAGGAATTGATGCCGATCATCGAAGAGCACGCGGGCGCGCGGCGTGAGGGCGGGCCGCCACTTCCGCAAGGGATTTGCGCACGCTTGAAAGCGCTAAAGTATAGCCGTCCTGGAAGAACGCCAGGACTTCATTGAGGCGAGAGGCTGGTCGCGCCGCGATCTTACGATTGGTAACCAGGTCGCATGGAGCAGAGCGAAATGGGCGACATTGAACGTGATCAGTGATCTTCCCTCGCTTGTTGCCCAGGCGAGCTGCGATTCGTCGGATTCTCCTTTGCGGCCGGCCTCCGGAGTCGAAAGAGCGTCAAATCCGGCGCTGCGCAGCGCGACAACCGCGCTGGCGTAGATATCCTCGTCCGTGAAGAACCGAGCATGCGTCACGGCGCAGGGGGCGTGTGGCGCTTGGCTGCGGCTTCTTCATCACCGCGCAAATCTGCTTCGATCTCGGCTATGTGTTCGTAGGAATAGGCCAACGCGTCATGCACATCGGCTGGCGTCAGCGCGGGATACTGCTGGACGATCTCTTCCACGCTCATGCCTTGGCGATAGGAGACCAGAATCGTCGCGACCCGGATCCTCGTGCCAGACACCACAGCCTGGCCCCCGCACCGCGGGCGTCTTTTTCGACGTTGCGAAAGTCGAGCTTGGGCATGAACTGTCTCCGATGGTTTGCAGTCGCATCTCATTTTAGCAGCGCGTTCGGCGATTTCTCTCGCACGCCCGCGCATTTCCCCTATGTTCCACCAGGACGCTCTGGATAACTGGTGAATTAGGCCCGGCAGGACTCGAACCTGCGACCAAGGGATTATGAGTCCCCTGCTCTAACCAACTGAGCTACGGGCCCGCTTGTGCAGTGAATCGTAGGCGATTTGGCGGCGGGCTGGTAGACGGGCGGCGCTGGCACCGGCGATGCTCGTTGACCCACATGCGCCATGCACGGGTGGACAGGCCGCCCGTGGCACCCTGGCGTCGAAGCGTCGCGGGGTTGCTACTCCACCGTCACGCTCTTGGCCAGGTTGCGGGGCTTGTCGACGTCGCAGCCGCGCAGCACGGCGATGTGATAGGCCAACAACTGCAACGGGACGATCGCCACGATCGGCTGCAGGAAGTCTTCGACGTGGGGCACCTCGATCACGTCGTCGGCCAGGTCGGCCACGCGCGTGTCGCCCTCGCACGACCACGGCGATCACCGGGCCGCCGCGGGCCTTGATCTCTTCGCAGGTTCGACATCACCTTGTCGTACACGAAGCCCTGCGGAATCAGGAACACGCTGGGCGTGTGCTCGTCGACCAGGGCGATCGGGCCGTGCTTCATCTCGGCGGCCGGGTAGCCCTCGGCGTGGATGTAGCTGATTTCCTTGAGCTTCAGGGCCCCTTCCAGCGCCGTGGGGAAGTTGTACTGCCGGCCGAGGTAGAGAAAATTCGTGCAGTGCGCGTACTTGGCGGCGATCCGCTGGACGACCGCGTTGGTTTCCAGTGCCCGCTCGACGTGCCGGGCAGCTCTTGCAGGCGCTCGATGATCCTCATGCCGGCGTCAAAGCTGAGATTGCGCAGCCGGCCGAAATACAGGGCCAGCATCGCCAGCGCGACGCACTGCGAGGTGAAGGCCTTGGTCGAGGCGACGCCGATCTCGGGCCCGGCGTGCAGGTAGATGCCGCCGTCGGCCTCCTGGGCGATCGAGCTGCCCACGACGTTGCAGATGGCCAGCGTCGGGTGCCCCTTGCGCTTCGATTTCGCGCAGGGCGGCCAGCGTGTCGGCCGTTTCGCCGCTTTGCGTGATGGCGAACAGCAGCGTGCCCGGATCGAGCGGCGGATTGCGGTAGCGCAGCTCGCTGGCGTATTCCACTTCGACGGGAATGTGGGCGAACTCCTCGATCAGGTATTCGCCGACCAGCGCCGCGTGCCAGCTCGTGCCGCAGGCGGTCAGCACCATGCGGTTCGACGCCCCGCAATTGCTGCGGCGTGAGATTCAGGCCGCCGAAAACGGCCGTCGCCTCGTCGAGGCTCAAGCGGCCCGCGCATCGCGTTCTTGATCGTTTCGGGCTGCTCGAAGATTTCCTTGAGCATGTAGTGCGGATAGCCGTCGAGGTCCACGTCGTCGGCCACGATGTCGAGCTGGCGGACAGTGTGGGCCACGTAGCCTTGGTCGCGATGGATGACGCGCAGCGAATCGGCCGTGACGACCGCCAGTTCGTGGTCGGCGAGGTAGACGATCTTGTCGGTGTGGCCGGCCAGGGGCGAGGCGTCGCTGGCGACGAAATGCTCGCCGGCGCCGACGCCCACGACCAGGGGGCTGCCCAGCCGGGCGGCGATGATCACGTCGGGATAGTCGCGAAACACGACCGCCAGGCCGTAGGTGCCCTGCAACTGCGCCAGCGCCTGCCGCACGGCCTCGACCAGCGGGCGGTGCCGCGGCGCGATCAGGCCGTCGAGCCCATCGGCCGCCGGCGGCGCGTCGCGGTGCGGCGTTTCGCGCACCAACTGCTGATCGAGACAACTGGCCACCAGGTGGGCGATCACTTCGCTGTCGGTTGCTGAGTGGAACAGGTAGCCTTCGCTCTCCAGGCGGCTCTTGAGCGGATGGAAGTTCTCGATCACGCCGTTGTGGACGATCGCCAAGGCCGCGTCGCCGCCCACGTGCGGATGGGCATTGACGTCGGTGGCCGGGCCGTGTGTGGCCCAACGCGTGTGGCCGATGCCGATCGTGCCGGGCGAGGGATTCTCGGCCAGCGTTTGGGCCAGGTTGTCGAGCCGTCCGGCCCGCTTGGTGACCAACAGCGAGCCGTGTTCGACGGTCGCCACGCCGGCGCTGTCATAGCCGCGGTATTCGAGGCGGCGGAGGCCTTCGATCAGGTAGCCGGCAGCCTCGTGCGGGCCGATGTATCCCACGATTCCACACATGCCATTTGCCAGCCGGTTGCGGCCGAGTCCTGGAGAGGCAAGAATTGCCGAAAAATGCACCTACAACCTTAGCATACGCGGATTCCGCGAGTTCGGGCCAGCGAAGTCTCTCGGCGAGCGTCCAGCGAGTCGCCGGGCGGCCGCCTGGCGAGGCCGCGGAGGACCGGCACAATCCGGTTTGCAGCCGGCGCTCGGTTTGATCGCCCATGATGCCGCAAGGCCCGACGCGGGCAACGCTTTGGGGCGTCGGCAGCTTTGATGGCGGGCAAAAACCGCTCTTTTGCCGCCGGCGCCCCTTCGGATACAAGTTTCTTGCTGCACGCCCGCGGTTCATTCAGGGAGGAAAACCGGCCATGTCGCACGCCGCCCCGCGGCTTTGGATGGCGTCGACCAGCTATGTGGTCATTCCGGCCCGGCTGGCCTCGACGCGGCTGCCGCGCAAGCTGCTGTTGGCCGAAACCGGCAAGCCGCTGGTGCAGCACACCTACGAAGCGGCATGCGCGGGCCGCGAAGCCCAGCGGGCTGTGCGTGGCGGCCGACCATGAGGAGATTGCCGCGGCGGTGCGCGCCTTTGGCGGCCAGGTGGAAATGACCAGCCCCGATTGCGCCAGCGGCACCGACCGGGTGGCCGAGGTGGCGCGCAAGCGGAAGGAAGTCGACATTTTCGTCAACGTCCAGGGGGACGAGCCGGAATTGGCCGGCATCGTCGATCGACCGGGTTGATCGAGCTCTTGGAGGAAAACCCCGAGCTGTCGATGTCGACGCTGGCCACGCCGATCCGCAGCCGCGCGGCAGCTCGACGATCCGGCGTGCGTCAAGGTGGTGTTCGACGCCCGCGGCAGGGCGATGTACTTCAGCCGCAGCCCGATTCCGCACGCCCGGCAGTGGAGCGACGAGCTGCTGGCGGCCGATCCGCCCCACTTTTATCTGCACCTGGGCTTGTACGCTTATCGCCGCGAATTCTTGCTGCGGCTGGCGTCGCTCAGCGGACGCCGCTGGAAAAGCTGGAAAACCTCGAACAGCTTCGCGTGCTCGAAAACGGGTACCAAATTGGCGTGGGCACGGTCGAGGAACATGCCGTGGGCATCGATACGCCCGAGGATTATCGGGCGTTTGTCAAGCGGGCGGCAAAGCGGTAAGATGAGGTTCCAGGGATCGCGAACCCTGGCCCCGCCACAGCGAGCGTTGAAGCAGCCATTAGCGGAGCCCGACCGGGCTTCGCTTCTCGCGTTTTTGTGCTGTGCGTTCGCGCGTTGTCCGGCCCGTTTCAAACCCCACGGCAGGATTTCATGACCAAGCATATTTTCGTGACCGGCGGCGTGGTGAGCTCGCTGGGCAAGGGATTGACCAGCGCCTCGATCGGCATGCTGCTCGAGCAGCGCGGGCTGCGCGTGCGGATGCAAAAGCTCGATCCGTACATCAACGTCGACCCCGGCACGATGAGCCCATACCAGCACGGCGAAGTCTACGTGCTCGACGACGGCAGCGAGACGGATCTCGACCTGGGGCACTACGAGCGGTTCACGCACAGCCCGCTGACGCGCGACTCGAACTACACCACGGGCCAGATCTACCTGTCGGTGATCAACAAGGAGCGCGCGGGGCGAATTTCTGGGCAAGACCGTGCAGGTGATCCCGCACATCACGAACGAAATCAAGACGCTGCATCCATAAGCTGGCCGGCGACGACGTCGACGTCGTGATCACCGAAATCGGCGGCACGGTGGGCGACATCGAGAGCCAGCCGTTTCTGGAAGCGATCCGCCAATTCTCGCTCGACGTCGGCAAGCGAGAACTGCCTGTACATCCACCTGACGCTGGTGCCCTATCTCAAGGCGGCCGGCGAGCTGAAGACCAAGCCCACGCAGCACTCGGTCGGCCAGTTGCGGCAGATCGGTATCCAGCCCGACATCTTGATCTGCCGCACCGAGCGGTCGCTGGCGCGGGAAGACCGCGAGAAGATCGCGCTGTTCTGCAACGTGCCGATCGAGGCGGTGATCGAAGAGAAGGACAAGGATTTCTCGATCTACGAAGTGCCGATGAGCCTGGTCGAGAACCAGTTGGACGAGCTGATCGTCGATCATCTGGCGCTGCCGGCCGACGATGCTCAAGCTGGAGAACTGGCGCGACCTGCTGCACAAGCTTGCGCAATCCGGAGCACGAAATCGCATCGCCGTGGTCGGCAAATACGCCGAGCATCGCGACGCCTACAAATCGATCTACGAAGCCCTCGACCACGCGCGGCATCGCCAATCGGGCCCAGATTCGCATCCAGCGGATTCAGAGCGAAGCGATCGAACAGGAAGGGCCCGAGCGGCTGCTCTCCGGCTACGACGGGCTGCTGGTGCCGGGCGGGTTTGGCGAACGCGGCATCGAGGGCAAAGTCGAGGCGATTCGCTTTGCCCGCGAGCGGCGAGATTCCGTTTTTCGGCATCTGCCTGGGCATGCAGTGCGCGGCGATCGAGTTCGCCCGCAACGTGGTGGGGCTGGCCGGGTGCTCACTCGACCGAGTTCAACAAGGACACGCCGCACCCGGTGATCTGCCTGCTCGACGAGCAAAAGACGATCACCGACAAGGGAGGCACGCATGCGGCTGGGGCGCAGCCGGCACCGTGCTGGCCCGGGACGCAAAGCGGCGGCCGCTTACGGCGAGAGCGTGATATCCGAGCGGCATCGGCACCGCTACGAGTTCAACAACGTGTACCGCCAGCAGTTCGCTGCCAACGGGCTGCTGGTCGCCGGCACGAGCCCCGACGGCTCGCTGGTCGAGATCATCGAGCTGGCAGAGCATCCCTGGTTCGTGGCGGTGCAGTTCCATCCCGAGTTCAAGTCGAAGCCCACGGCCGCCCATCCGCTGTTCGCCGGCTTCATCGCCGCGGCCGTGGAGCGCCACCTGGCCCGCGGGACGACGGCGCAGCGGGTGTGATCGGAGAACGGGCTATACGTTGATGCCGCAGCCGAGGATGCCGGAAGCCAGCCATAACAGCAGGCCAAAGGCAGCCAACAGCAGGGTCCATCCTCGCGGCTTTACGACCGACAACAGGAACAGGGCTGCGCAAAGCAGGAGCAGCACCCAGCCGGTGAGGCGATTCTCGGGCGCGCGATCGAAGACGAAGTAGAGCGGCCCCCACAGCACGTCCATCGCCGCCTCGAAAAAAGAGGGGGACGGGAGTCCCTTCTCGGCGAAACGACTCCCGTCGCCATTTTATAGAAACGCCATGCCCGGCAGCGGGGTGCTTTTTAGGGCATCCGTGCCGAATCGGCCCGTTCCCTGGGGACTTGCATTTCCCAAACCGGGTTTCACGGGCATAGGGGGAATCACGCGGCGAACCCCCTGCCGGGCATGGTCGTGTTTCGTGCGCCCGATTGGCGGCGGCGTTTCCAGTCCTGTAGCCCGGGTCTTTGCCCCCGGAGGCTTTCGCAGGTGCGCTGGCCTCACAGAGGCCGGCTACAGGTTTTGAAATCGCAGCGTCAGCTCGACAGCCGGTCGAACAACTGGCGGAACTCGGGCATTTGTGCTTCGAGGTGCGATAGCCAACGCCGTGGATTCCAAATCTCCACGCACACGCCGGCTCCCACCACGATGACGTCACCTCCTTGTTCGACTTGTAAGAATTCGCGGAATCCCTCGGGGATCGCCAGCCGGCCGCGCCGGCTAATTGCACCGTCTTGTGCCGCGTCGAGAGCAGTCGGGCCAGCCGCTGCACCTCGTCGAGGCGTCCTTCCAATTTGCCTGCCCGCATCTTGCCTTCGATCAGGGCCACGCTCTGGTCGAGCCGCGTCTGCCAGGTCTTGGCGTTCCACAGGCTCAGGCAGCCGGGCAACTCCTTGGCCAGAATGCACTGGGAACCGCCGGCAGCCAGCGGCTCCAACAACTCGGTCGGGATCGACAGCCGATGTCGCTCGTCCAGCGCGAGGGAACTCTCCGAGGATGAACTCCGGCAGTGCGGCCATGAAGGTGCCACGATGCCCCCAAGCGTGCCGAATGACGTCGGTCCGTGACGATCGGCCGCCCCCGATGAATCACCGTGGGTTGAATTCCCCAACTCACACCCATCTTTGAGCTGAATTGGGCTGATTTCCCACGGAGGGCGAGTTTAGCACGTTTCTTGCGCGATTCAAGCACCCGGCGAAAACTTTTTTTTCGCTCCGCGGGCCGAAAGCTCGACGAGCCAGGGGGCCCGCAGTTCGCGTCTGCGATCGCCCACTTTGCGGCCCACGTCGATCGTCGGTCGAGGACGGGTCTTTTGTTTCGACACAGGCCGTGCAAGCTGACGCTGCTCAAAGGCAGAGGTGGACCTCCAAAAACTGGCCGGCGTGTTCGAGGACGGTCGCACGCGACGAGACGACCGCCAGCGAGCAGGAACTCTTCGAGCAGATCGGCCGCCTGAAGATGGAGGTCGAGTGGTTGAAAAAAAAATCTGTCGAAGCTCGCCTGAGGCCAAACGACGATGCATCGACACGAAACACTTCACCTTGAGGATTCGCACCAAGATTAACAGCCTCAGAATCCAATTCGCCGATCATGTTGTGGTGTACGTCAAGCAACAATGGCCCGATCTGCCCGCCCACAGGATCGCCGATCAAACGTTCTAGCGGGCCCTAAACCGCGTCGGGACGGCGGACATCCGGTGCCCTTGAACTGTCGGCGAAAAAGCGAGAGAATGGCTGTTTCCGCACCCCTAGCTCAATTGGATAGAGCATCGGTCTACGGAACCGAAGGTTAGAGGTTCGAGCCCTCTGGGGTGTACTTTGGCCTGCAAGGGCTGCGATGAGCCGGCGCTTGCGGGCGTTTTCTTGCGCTACACTGAAAGCGCTCAGTGGAGCCAGGCCGGACCGTTTCGCTACGGCGGCTGCCGCGCGGCCTGCATCCGCCTCACAACCGTTGGGCCAGTTGCTCGTAGAAGTCGCGGAGGTTGTGGGTGCCGGTCGGCGGGGCGAGGAAGTCGTGCTGCATGATCGTCGTCATGCCGGCGGCCATGGTGGCATACTGCTCGCTGAACGGGCGAATCAGCGTCCCGGCCAGTTTGACCAGCCACGGCGGCAGGCGGCGAATCCGAGCTGGCTTGTGCAAAACCTCGAAGGCCATCTCGGCAATCTCGCGATAGGTGTAAGCGTGCGGGCCGCCGACGAGGATCTCCCGCTCGCTGGACGTGGCCGCCTCGACGCACATGCTGGCCAGGTCGGCGCCGTGGATCGGGTTGATGCGGCTCGTGCCGTCGCCGATCAGGTACACCGTGCCGCGGTGGGCCATGCGGAGGAATTCGGCCATGTCGTCGAAAAAACCGTTTGGCGAAACGATCGTGTGATCGAGGCCGGTCGCTTCGAGATCGTCGATGAAACGGCGGCGGGCCCGCATGGGGCCGAAGTGCTCCATCAACTGGGCGTTGAAGGCGTAGATGAAAACGAACTTTCGCACGCCGGCCTGCACGGCCAGGTCGAGGATGTTCTTGTTCGCCTGGTAATCGACGTCCATGTAGCCCAGGCCATCGGTCTGGCGGGTGATGCCCAGCGAAGAAAAGACGACGTCGATGCCGTCGCACAGCCCGGCCAGCGTCGGCGGCTGGGTGGCCTGGCCGACGAACACGTCGTCGATCGCGTCGTCGACCGCCGGCTCGAAGCGCGGGCCCTCGACCCGCAGCCTGGCCGAGTTTCGCGCCAGCGCGGACCCAATAGCCCTGCCGCTTGAACTCGCGACAGACGTATTTGCCCAGATAGCCCGTCGCTCCGGCCACAAGCGCGTGGTTCACGGTGAATCGGCCCTCCGCCCGGGGCTAGCTCACTCGTCGCCGCGCGCGAGCACGACGATTCCGATTCCAAAGGCGATGGTCAAGGGCCCTTCGGCCAGGGTCCACCAGGAGGGCAGGCCCACCGCGGCGTCGACGCCCCATAGCACGAAGCCGAACAGCGCGGCTCCGATTCCCACCACCCGCACCAGCGGGCGATAGCGGCGCAGATCGGTTGCCAAAGCCAGGAAGATGATCCCAAAAAACGCATAGAACAGCGAGAGCGACCGGGCCAGGTAGCCGACGATCGGATCGGTCGGCATCTCCCCCAGTCCGAGCCAGCGATGCACGGCCGCCATCCACGTGATGGGCATGACGACCGCCAGCAAAGCGAACAGGGCGCTGGCGCCGATGATTCGCAGCACGAAGATCAGAATCCTGTCGGACCTCGTCATGGCGGTCGATTCTCCGGTGAGAGCCATGCGGCCCGCGCGCGGACGCCGGGTTCCGGCGGCCGGCACTTCGCGGCAGCCTGTTGGAGTAGTGTACCCGGATCGGCGGCCGTGTCCCTAGCCTGGATTCCGCACCGTGCACACTAACCCGACGCGCGAGCGAGGGAGATTGAGCGGGATACCCTGCAGCGTCGGGTTTGTGGCGAGCGCCTTGGTGCACTCTCGGCCGATGGCGGGGGCCGTGGTGCGCGAGGGGCGCTGTTGGAAAAGCGAGCGGCGGCGGGCTGCTCCCCCTCACCCTGGTCGCCGGCGCGAACCTGTCCCTCTCCCGCGAGGGGAGAGGGAAGCGCACTGCCTCCGCGCCGACGCCGGAGTGGGAAAGCGAGCGGCGGCGGGCTGCTCCCCCTCACCCTGGTCGCTGGCGCGACCTGTCCCTCTCCCGCGAGGGGAGAGGGAACGCGCACTACTCGCGCCGACGCCGGAGTGGGAAAGCGAGCGGCGGCGGGCTGCTCCCCCTCACCCTGGTCGCTGGCGCGACCTGTCCCTCTCCCGCGAGGGGAGAGGGAAGCGCGCTGACTCGCGCGCCGACGCCGGAGTGGGAAAGCGAGCGGCGGCGCCCCTTCACTGGGCGACAACTGGCGCACTGCTTGCTCGCCGCGCGTCGCGTCGGGCGTTAGAGGCAGAGCTTGCGGCAGTGGAAGGCTTCGGCCATTTTCGAGGGCGCGTTGCACTCCAGGCCGCGCAGCCGCAGCAGGCTTTCGAACGTTTCGCGGCTGAACCACGGTTTTTCGTGCTGCGTGGGAAAGCTGTCGACGAGCGTGGTCAGCTTGCGCTGGGCGATCTCGGCGTCGAGCTGGACGTAAACGTTGGGCGAGCCCAGGTCCCCTTCGTACTTGGGAATCTCGTATTCCAGGATTGCGTGGTCGCGGAAGGCGCACCAGGTCAGCTCGGCCAGCGTGCGATGGTCTTGATGGGCGTCTTCGCGGCGATGGGTGAAGATCAACTCGGGCGAGACGCGGCGGGCCAGTTCGGCGAATTGCTCCTTGATCTCCAGCCAGGTGTGCGGAAAGAAACTGTCGCGGAACGCGAGAATCTTGATCTCGCGCGTCTCGGCGTTGCGCAGAAACGCCGTCGCGCTGGCCGCGGCCTCGGCGGCCCGCTGCTGGCTGGCACTAAACACGATCCAGTGCACGGCGACGCCGGGCCGCTCGGCCAGCAGTTTGAGCAGGGTGCCGCCGCAGCCGATCTCGATATCGTCGGCGTGGGCCCCCAGGCAGAGAATCGTGCGAGGTTGGGAAACGCGAACTTTTGCATGGCGGTTTTTCTATCGGCGATTCGGGCGGCGGCGGCCCGGCACGCCAATTCTAGCTCACCCCGGCCTGCGCGAGCTTGAAGCGGCGGCCGGCCGCGGGGCTAGGCGCGGGGACGACGGGCGGCGCGTCTGCGCCACACTTCCCAATGGGCTTCGCCGGCGGCGTACATGTCGTCGAGGCGCTGTTTTTCCTTGAAGGTGTCCATGCAGCCCCAAAAACCGTCATAGCGGTAGGCGCACAGCTTGCCCAGCGCGATCAGCCGCTGGAACGGCTCGCACACCAATTCGTCGCCCTCCTCCATGTAGTCGAAAATCTCGCGGCGCAGCACGAAGTAGCCGCCGTTCATCCACACGTCGGCCTCGTTGATCGCCTGCACCGATTGCACGCGGCCTTCGCCGTCCATGTCGACCGCGTGCCAGCTTTGCGGCGGCTTGACGCACACGAAGGCGGCCGTGGCCTGGCTCTGGTGAAAGTAATCGACGAGCGACGGCAGCGGCAGATCGGACAGCCCGTCGGCATAGTTGGCAAGAAACACCTCTTCGCCCTCGAGCAGCCGGCGGACGGCCCGCAGCCGCTGGCCGACGTTGGCCGTGGTGCCGGTGTCGACGAACGTGATCTTCCAGTCGTGAATGTCGCTGGAGAAAAGGTTGATCTGCGATCCGCCCGAGGAGAGCGTAAAGTCGTTCGACACGCACTCGTTGTAGTTGAGGAAATAGTCCTTGATGACGTCGCTCTTGGAGCCCAGGCAGAGAATGAACTCGTTGTGGCCGTAGTGGGCGTAGTATTTCATCACGTGCCAGAGGATGGGGCGGTAGCCGATCGGCACCATGGGCTTGGGAATCGATTCGGAGTATTCGCGCAGCCGCATCCCCAAACCGCCACAGAACAAGACGACTTTCATAAACGCTCTCCCAAAAAAGCGACGCGGTTCGGAGGGTGTCAGTCACAGATGGTCAATTCGGGAATCGGCACGACGCACCGCGCGCCCCATTGGCGCGTGTAGGCCAGTTGGGCCACGATCTCTTCTTTCAAGTTCCACGGCAGGATCAGGATGTAGTCGGGCCGAGTCTCGGCCAGCCGCTCGGGTCCGTGAATCGGAATGTGCGTACCCGGCAGGAACTTGCCGTGCTTGTACGGATTGCGGTCGACCGTGTAGTCCAGGAAATCGGTGCGGATGCCGCAATAGTTCAACAGGGTGTTGCCCTTGCCCGGCGCGCCATAGCCGACAACCTGCTTGCCGGCGCGGCGGGCCGCGATCAGGAACTCCAACAGCTTGCGCTTGGTTTCCTCGACGCGCTCGGCAAAGTGCAGGTAGGTGTCCAGGTCGCCGTAGCCGGCGGCCAGCTCGGCGGCCACCAGCGCCTCGGCCCGCGGGCCGATCGGCCGGGGATCGTCGGCATGGCAGGCGAACACGCGCAGCGAGCCGCCGTGTGACTTGAGCTGCTCGACGTCGAACACTTTCAGTCCATGGGCCGCGAAAATCTTGCGGACCGCCAGCAGCGACAGGTAGCAGAAGTGCTCGTGGTAGATCGTGTCGAACTGGTTTTCCTCGACCAGCCGCAGCAGGTGCGGAAACTCCATCGTCAGCACGCCGCCGGGCACGAACAGCGTGGCCAACCCCTCGACGAACCCGTTCAAGTCGGGCACGTGCGCCAGCACGTTGTTGCCCACGAGCAGGTCGGCGGCGACGCCTTCGTCGGCCATCGCGCGGGCGGTGCGGCTGCCGAGGAATTCGACCCGCGTGGGAATGCCTTTTTCGACGGCCACGCGGGCCACGTTGGCCGCCGGCTCGATACCCAACACCGGCACGCCGCGGGCTTTGAAGAATTGCAGCAGGTAGCCATCGTTGCTCGCCACTTCGACCACGCGGCTGCAGGGGCCAAGCCCGAACCGCTCGATCATGCTCTCGCAGTAGCGCTCGGCATGTTTCAGCCAACTGTCGGAATACGAGGAGAAGTAGGCGTACTCGCTGAAAATCGCCTCGGGGCTGACGTACTCGGACAACTGCACGAGCAGACACTGCTGGCAGACGTAGGCCTTTAGCGGATAGAAGGCCTCCATCGCGTCGAGCTCGTCGGCGCGCAGATAGTTTTCGCACAAGGGGGACATGCCCAGGTCGAGAAACACGTGCTGCAAGGCCGCGCCGCAGAAGCGGCAGCAGGGTTTCGTGGCCCGCTGGGCCGCGGAGGCTTGGGCGGCGGATTTCGGCGAGTCGGCGGCGTCGGTCGCAGGGGCGGTTGCTTGGGCCATGATGATGAAGCTGTGGGGAATGGAGTGAAAAAACGACTTTTGGCGATGGTTACGGTGTTGGTTCGCTCGAGCAGTTGCCAGCCTCGGCATCGGCCAGCAGGCCGGCATCGGCCAGCAGGCCGGCATCGGCCAGCAGGCCGGCCGCCTCGCACGATGGCAAACGGCAGGCCGGCGGCTCGGCAATGTCGAGCAGCGAGTGATTCGCGTCGGAAAAATTGAGCACCCACAGTAGGGCCCGTTCGAGGAGCGCCTGTTGCGTGTGGCCGCCCGTCGTGCGATACAGCCCGCGGCGGCCGAGCTGCGGCTCGCCGCAAGGCGCCAGGTTGCGATAGCGTCGGTCGCCTTCCAGGACGTCGACGGCTGCAACGCATTTCTTCCAGGTGTCGGCCAGCGCCTCGGGCCGGACCAGGTCGAGGTTGTCGGCCGACGTGTGGTATTCGGGATAGCGGCCATGTTCGGAGCGCATCAGGCAGCCCACTGGCAGGTTGATGCCCGGGGAACAATACTGGCGCTCGTCATAGCCCAGCGGCTCGAACTCGACGACGCGCCCGCCGGCATGGCCCAGCACGTGGGCAAAGGCCCGATCGATCGTGGCGCTGTCGCGGCGAGACTTCTTATAGGTGCTTTCGCCCGGGTCGCCGGCCAGGGCCAGCACGAAGCCGTGACGAATGCGAGCGAGGCGCTCGCGGTTTAGCGCCAGCCAGGTGATCGCGCCGATCGTGCCGGGAACGTAGACGAAACGATAGGTGTAGCGCCGGCGAGGCCGCGCGGCCAGATGCAGCGCCAGGAACGCGCTGACGGCCACGCCGGCCAGGTTGTCGTTGGCCAGCGAGGGGTGGCAGACGTGCGCCGAAATGAGCACCTCTTCCTGGCTTTCGCCCGGCAGCACGACCTCGCCGTAGGTGAGGCTGCCCGGCGCGAGCGTCGAGTCGATGCACACGTCGTAAGTCCCCTCGTCGAGGGCCAGCAACTGATCGTGCGCGAGGCAGAAGCCCCAATCTTCGCGGTAGTACGACGTGCGGTACGGAATCCAGTCGGGATGCTCGCTCAACGCGTGCAGCCGCGGCCGCAGCTCGGCCAGCGACATCCGGGCGCGGACCGGCGTGCTGTAACTGACGACGTGCAGGTTCGACGCGCGAAAATCAACGACCCGGCGGCCGGCGGCGTCCTTGATGTAGGCGTCGCGAATGTTCCATTCCTTGGGCACGGTCCAATCGAAGACGGGCGTGCCGCTGGGCACTTCGTGGATCTCCACGGGCAACAGCTCGCGCAGCGTGGCCAGCAGGTCGCGCACGCCGTCTCCCGTGATGCTGCGGCACTGGGGATAGAGCTCGGCCACGAGCCCGTACATCGCGTCGCCCACGGTCGCCGCGTCGACGGCCGGCGCAGCGGCGAGCGTCGCGGGCGCGGCCGGGCTGCCGGCCGAGGCCGTTCGAGCGGTTCGCGATGGGAGGAATGACGGACATTAGGTTCACTTTCGTGACGAGGCGGTAGTCGTGGGTCAGCTCTTGGCGGCCGGTGCCAGGGCGGCAGCCTCCGCGGGTTGAGATTCCAATGCGGCGGGGGCGCCGTCGTTCGTCCAGCGGAGCTGCGCGTCGAGCCGGCCGTCGCCCAGCAGGCTTTTGAGCGTCCGCAGGCGATCGAACTTCGCGCTGGCGTAATCTTCGCTCGTCAGCTCTGCGCGGCGGAAGGCGTCGAAAAGTTGCCGAGCGCCGCTGCGCACGTTCCAACGCGGCTGGAACTCGGGCAGCACGCGGCCGATCTTGTCGCAGTTGACACGGTAGTTGCGCTTGTCGACGCTCGGCTGGTCGGCGTAATCGACCTCGCAGCCGGGCACGGTCTGGCGGACGATTTCGGCCAGGTCGCGGACGCGATAGTTTTCGGCCGTGGCGCCGACGTTGAGCACCTGGTTGTGGACGCGCTCGCGGGGCACGCGCAAAGCGGCGATGAACGCCCGGCAAATGTCCTCGACGTGCACGACGGGCCGCCACGGCATGCCGTCGCTCAAGATGCGAATCTTGCCGCGCAGGTAGGCCATGGCCACGAAATCGTTGAGCACCAGCCCGAACCGCAGCCGCGGCGAGACGCCGTAGGCCGTTGCGTTGCGCAACAGCGTGGGGCTGAAGTCGTCGTCAGCCAACCGTGCCAGGTCGCGGTCGCTGCGCACCTTGGAATCGCCGTAGGGGGTGACCGGCATCAGCTCGCCCTGCTCGTCGAGATAGTCGTCGCCGCTGGCGCCGTAGGTGCTGCACGAGGAGCTGAACAGGAATCGCGGCACGCCGGCCTGTTTGGCCGCTTCGGCCAGGCGGCACGGTGGCCAGGTGGTTGATTTCGTACGTCAACGCCGGGTCGAGGTTGCACATCGGGTCGTTCGACAGCGCGGCCAGATGGACGATCGCCTCGATGCCGTCCAGGTCCGCGGGCGTCACGTCGCGCGTGTCGATCAAGCGGTGCTCGTATTGGCGCGGCGCCGCCGAACGTGCAGGGCTCGAACCAATCGACGTCGAACCCGACGACGTCGAACCCTTCGTCCAACAGCAAGGGCACCAGCACGCTGCCGATGTAACCGTGACACCCTGTGACGAGAATCCGCATGACCAAAACCCCTTTCAGGTGACGTTGAGCGACAAGGCGTGTTCCAGGCTGGTCCAGGTCGGCTCGCGCGAATCGCGCAAGTCCCAGACGACGAGCTGGCCGGCGGCGCGCGAGGGCCCTTCGGCCAGCAAGCCGGCGGCCAGGCGGCCGATTTGCAGCGGATCGAGCAAGTGGCTGTCGGGATGGCCGGCGCGGACCTCGTCGAGCGTGCGGCCGCTGGCTGCCGCGGCGGCCGCGGCCATCGGCGTTTCGGTCCAGCCGGGCACGACCGCGTGCACGCGCACGCCGCGGGGAGCCAGTTCGTGGGCCAAGAGCTTGCAACCGGCCAGGGCCGCCGCCTTCGACAGCGCGTAGGGCCCGCCGCCGCGGCACGACACGGCAGTCGACAGCAGAAACACGGCGTGCGCCAAGGCGCGCCGCGGCGCACCAGCGCTTCGGTCAGCCGCAAGGGCGCCAACGCGTTGACTTCCAACAGCCGCCAGGTTTCCTCGCGCGAGCTGCCCAGCAGCGTTCGTTGGTTCGAGTACAACCCGGCGCAGTGCACCACGGCCGAGACGTCGTCGAGGCGTTCCAGCGGCCACGCGTCGGCCAACAGGTCGAGCCGCAGCGCCTCGCCGGCGCCGCACGCGCGCACGGTTTCCAGCGCCGGCCTCGCCGGCCGAGTAGCCGACGATCGGCCACCAGTCGCGCGCCGCGCAGGCGTGCGCCACGGCCGAGCCGATGCCGCCCGAACCACCCGTGATGAGCACGCGACGCATTGCTAGGCTGCCCCCTTGCTGCAGGTTTCCGCCAGGGACCGCCAGTGGCGCCCGGCGCGGGCGCGGTTTTCGCCGAGCGATTCGGGAATCTGGGCCAACTGGCCTACGCCGCGGGCGTATTCGACGGCGATCTTTCGCCACTTCGTCGGCCGCAACACGAACCGCGCCAGCGCCGACAGGCAGGCGGCCCGTTCGACCAGCGGAAGCTGGCTACCGGCGATGGCCTCGAAATAGCCGTAGGTGGAGCGGACCTGCCGCGGCATCGGCCAGCGGCGCCGCGCCGCGGCGGGGTTCATGTGCAGCATCTGCTGCCGCGCCGAAGCGTTCGACGAAAAACGCTCCGGATGCCACCGCGAGAAGGCGAGCACCTCGGGCACCTGGTGAAAACGACCGAGCAGGCTCATCTCGGCCAGGTATACTTTTTCGCCGCTGCAATAGGCGTGGTGCAGGCCGGTCTTGTTCATCGCCTCGCGGCGCACCAGGCCGAACACCTCGTGGCAGCGAATCGAATCAAGCAGCACGCCCAGCAGCCGCTCGCTCGCCCGCGGCGAGCGCACCCGCTTGTGTCGCCGCGCTTCGACGCCGGCCGAGACGCCCTGCATCTCCCACGCCGTCGGGCTGTCGGGGTCGATGACCAGTTGGCCCTGGCCGTCGATGATGCCCGTGCGGGCATGGCACAGCACGACGCCGGCGTCGTGCTCGAACACTGCCAGCGCTTGCTCGAGGTACGTGGGCCCGATCGCGTCATCGTGCGCGAGCCACTTGAAGTACTCGCCCGACGAGTGGGCGACCGTGTTATTGAAGTTCCAGGGGGCGCCGCCGTTGACTTCGGCGCGGTGGTAGTGGATGCGGCTGTCGCGGGCGGCGGCCTCGCGGCAGATTTCCTCGGTGGCGTCGGTCGACGCGTTGTCGGAAATCACCAGCTCGAAGTCGGTGAACGTTTGGGCCTGGACCGACTCGATGGCCTCGGCCAGGTACCTGGCCCCGTTGTAGACGGGCAGTCCGATGCTGACGCGCGGCGCGCTCATGCCAGTTCCTCCGCCGCCACGGCAACCGAGCTGGGCTTGCGGCCGACAAACGCCTTGGCCAGCAGGTACAAGAACAAGCTGTTGGTCGTCAGGTAGCGCCGCCACAACCGGCGCGGCTCCTGGCACAGCCGGTAGAGCCATTCCAGGCCGCTGCGCTGCATCCACTGGGGGGCCACGCGTTTGTGTCCCGCATAGAAGTCGAACACGGCGCCGACGCACAGCTGCACGGCGGCGATCCGCCGTCGATGTTCGTAGGCGAAGAAATCCTGCTTGGGACAGCCGAGCCCCACTAGCACGATCCGCGCCCCGCTGGCCTCGATCCGGGCGACCAGCGCGTCGTCTTCGTCGGCAGAAAGCGGGCGAAAGGGGGGCGACTCGGCCCCGGCAATCACCAGCCCCGGAAATTCCCGCTGCAAGTTCGCTTCCAGCGCCGCGATCACCTCGGGCGTGCTGCCGTAGAGATAGATCGGCAGGCCGCTCTGCGCGGCCCGCGCGCAGACTGCCCGCGTCAGGGCCCTGCCGGTCACCGGCTCGCGCAGCCCCGCGCCGTAGAGCAAGTTCAGCGCCCAGCGAATCGGCTGGCCGTCGGGCGTGATCATCTCGAACGAGCGGGCCATCGTGGTCAGCGGTTCTTCGCGGCTGGCCGTGACCAGCGCGTGGACCGAATGGCAGGAGACGATGCCGGGGGTGCCCGCCTCGGCCGCCGCGATCACCGCGTCGGCGGCCTCGTCGCAGGGGGCCGGCGAAACGGGAACGCCGAACAGATCGACCGATTTCGGCCAACCGCGAAACGTCGTCAGCAGTTCCGCATCGGGCGTGTCAGTCGCGCGCCGCAGCATCAATGAACTCCCTAAGCTCCCTGGTGCGACCCGCCGTGCGCCTCTGCGCCGGCCGGGATCGATCGTCGATCGTTCGTGATTCGTCAGTCGTGGCGTACACAGTCATGCGGTTCTGGGTTCGTCGGGTCCGGCAGACCAGCGGCCAGCGCCAGCGCGGCGCGGATCGCGTCGACGAACCGGTCGGCGACGTATTCGGGGGTCAAATGTTCGACGGTTTCGCGGGCGCGGTTTCGCATCGCCTCCAGCTCGTCGGGCGGCGTGGCCAGGGCGCGCTCGATGGCCGCGTCGATTTCGCCGGGCGCGTTGGGACGAAAGCGCCAGCCGTTCTGGCCTTCGACGCACAAGTCTTCAACGGCCTGGCTGTAAACGCTGCCCAGCACCGGCATGCCGGCCGCCATGGCCTCGTTGACGACCAGGCCCCATTCGTCCGAAAGCGTCGGAAGGGCCAGAATGCTGGCCCGCGCGTAACAGGCGCGCATCTCGGCATACGAGCGCTCGCCGAGCAACTCCATCCGCAGGTTTTCGGGGGGCGAAGGCACGCAGCGCCGGTTCGAGGGGTCCCGAGCCGGCAAGCTCCAGTTCGACTTGCTCCTGGGGGTGGCGGCGGGCCCAGCTTGCGAGCGCTTCGACGAACGGCAGCATCCCTTTGCGTTCGATCAGTTGTCCGGCATAGAACAGCTTGTGCGCGGCCGCTGGCGGTCGCCCCGGAGGGATCGCGTCGAAGTAGGGCAGCGCGGCGTAGGGCACGTGGAACAGCCGTCGCGGATCGGCTCCCAGCCCGCGCAGATAGCGTGCCCCACTGGTGCCGTTGACCGTGACGGCGGTCGCGCGGCGGATCAGCCAGCGCCGCAGGGCGTGGCGCAGGCGGCCGCGGCTGCGCTCCTGGTGCTCGGAAAGATTGACGAACAACACCAGCGGCGTGCGCGTCCAGGCGGCATACAACGCGCTCTGCAGCGAGCGCATGCCGAGCTGCGCGGAGACGACGACGTCGGGCCGCAGGGCGCGGAGCTGGCCGATCGTGTCCAGCGGCAAGTGGACGCTGTTCGACTCTCGAAAGCCAACCGGGTGTTTCCAGGGCGCTCGAGGCTGATGGTCCGCTGCAGCTCGACGTCGAGCGAGCCCCACTGCGCCTCCCAATTACGATTGGGCTCCATGGGCGTCGACAACAAAAACGTGATCTTGCGCATGCGCTCGGCCAGCGCCGTGTACACCGGCAGGGCGTAGGGCGGAATATAGTTGGTCAACACCACCACGCGCGCATCGAACGGCTGGCGTTCGGCGGTTCGCGGTTCAGGTTGGCTGACGGTGATGGAGCTCATCGCAACTTCTTTTCCACGGACGCGGTCATTCAAAAGCCGGTCCGGCGAACGAATCGGCACGAGGTTCGGGATCGAGCGACATGCCCATTTGCCGCCAGTACAAGGCGATCAACCACAACACCGTGCAAGTGCCGGGGATCGGGTAAAAGATGACCACCTCGGTCAGGCCGCCAATCAGCACGACGGCCAGCACGACGTCGGGCAGGATGCTGGGTCGCCGGAAGAACGCCACGAGCAGGCTCCCCGCCATGCCCAGAAACAGCACGCCGCCGGGCAGGCCGGTACCCAACACCACGTTCAAGAGCAGATTGTGGGGGTGGTTGACCGCGTGGTACTCTTCGCGGCCGAAGTTGTATTCGATCATCACGAACCGCGAGCAGTTGTAGCCGTAACCCAGCAGGGGCGCGTAGCGAATCTTGCCGGCCACGAATTGCCACACGTAGGTCCGGCCCGTGAAGTCGAGCAGTTCGTCGGTTTCGCCGGAGCGGGTGAGCGTGGCCAGCGGCCCTTTGTCGTCGTTGGCCACCACGACCACGGCCAGCGCCGCGGCGAGCAGTCCCACGGCGGCCAGCGCGGTCAGCGCCGGCCGGGTGCGCACGAGGCAAATCGCCAGCGCGCTAACGGCCACGGCCATCGCCGTGCGGCTTTCCGCGTAGATGAGCGTCATCAGGAACATGGCCAACAGCGGCAGCGCGATGCGCCAGCGGATCGCGCCGGCCACGCGCAGCACGAACACCAGCGCGCTGCCGAGCGCGGCCATCATGCCCGTGTCGTTGGGGTGTCCCAGCCCGCCGAGGCGATAGACGACCTCGTCATAGACAAAGGCCGTGCGGCCGACGGACGGCAGGAAGATGTACACACCCCAGGACAGGACCACATAGATCGTGATGGCGACGAGCAGAACCTGGGCGATTCTGCGGCCCCCCAATTGACTGAGAACCGCCGCCACGAAGAACATGGTGCACCACATGGTGACCGCGGCCGCCAGCGCGTATCTCGGGTTCATCGCCAGGGGCACGGTCAGCGAGGCCCAGGCCAGGTACAACGTGCACCAGGCGCCGGGAAAGCGAAACAGGGCCCGGCTGACGTCGCCGAGATGGCAGAGGCCGTACGCGCCGCAGACGGCGCAGGTTGCCAGCCGCAGGGCGATTTGCCAGTCGAGCGCCGCCTGCTCCGATTCGGACGTGCGAAAGTTCGCGTGCGTCACGAACACGAGCGTCACGATCAGCAGCGCGCCGGCCTCGGGCCCGGCGAACGAGGCGTGCCACAGCCGTCGGCCGAAGCTGACGTGATCGGTTCGTGATGCGGCAACGGTTGCCATTTTCAAGCGACTCTCCAAACGCGGTTCAGGCCGCGGCCGCCTCACTGCCTGTCAGGTTGGCCACGGCCCACAACACGCACGAGGCGTTGACGGCCTGTCCGGCCGAAGCCGCCAGCGGTATGCTCAGCACGCCCCAACGGTCCAGAAACAACCACACGAAAGCCAACATGGCCGCGGCCCCGCACAGCCGGCAACAGACGCCGATCTGCGGGCGTCCGCGGCCTTGCAGATAGCCCTCGGCCACCAGCGCACAGCCGTTGAGCGTTTGCGCCGGCAGCAGCGCCAGGGCGAACGGCACGGCCCCGCGAAACGCCTCGCCGTAGACGAGCGTCAGCAAGGGCCCGATGATCGCGGCGAAGGCCAGACCACTGACGACCTGGAAACCCGTCACGCCCGCCACGGTGCGCACCAGCCTGCCCAGCCGCAGCGGCCGCTCCTGGCGGGCGCCGGCGTTGAAGGCGAACAAGGCCATCGTGTTGGGGGCGACGATCAACAAGCTGGCGGCCGGCACCGCCGCGGCATAAAGGCCCTGCGCGGCGAACGGCGCCAACAACACCACCAAGAACACGTCCAGCCGGTTGAGCAGGTCCGAGGCAAACAGCGCCACGGCATTGGGCACACCCTCTTTGATGAGCGTTAGCGGACCCGGCCAGATCGGGCCGAACAGTGTATGCTCGCCGGTCACCAGCCGCACGGCGAGCGGCAGCAGCGGTGCCGCCACCGACAGTGCCACGACGAGCCCGAGCGAGCCGTAGCCGGCCAGCCAAGCCACGCTTAACATCGCCGGCATCATGAAGACCGCCAGCAGACGGTACACGTTGTAGCGCGTGAACCGGCCGGTACCGTGGTCGATGGCCAACAGCGACAGCCGCACGTGCTCCAGCGGCAGGAACAACGCGCAGGCGATGCACAAGGGTGCGAGGTAGCGCTTCTCCGGCGGCAAGCCCACCAACGCCAGCACGCTGACCACGGCCATCGTGCCCAGGCCCGTGATGCATCCGAGCCACAGGGCCGAGCGGGCCAGCTCCGGCAGTCGGTCCTGCCCGCGCGCGCGCGGCGGGCGATCGAAAGCTGGGTGCCCAACAGGCCGACGAACGTCAGCAATTGCGTGTAAAAGATCGCCGTGCCGTATTCGCCGCGCACTTGGGGGCCCAGCATCCGCGCCAACAGCACGCCCTGCACGGCCGTCAGGAAGAACATCGCGAAGGCCGTGCCCACGCTCCACACCAGCGCCGTGCCGGCAAGCTGTTTCAGCCGGTCGCGCAGCCGTAGACCCAGACGAGGCGTCGCCGAGCGGGAACGCTCGATCTCTGCCGTCGATGCGGCGGGAGGCGTCAAGGTGGCCTGGGGGCTGCTCATCGGGTGTGTTTCGGAAGTCTCCGCCATTCTTCCGTCGCGTCTCGATCTGTGGGGGGAAGCCGTGGGGTTCACGAGCTGGGGGCCGTTCCGCTTCAGTAGGCACCTTCACCGAACAACACGGCCGGCACGGTCGCGGCCATCAGTTTCAAATCGCTGGCGAGGGACTGCGTGTCGACGTATTGCAGATCCATCCGCATCCACTCGTCGAAGTTGACGCGAGCCCGGCCGTAGACCTGCCAGATGCCGGTGAGCCCCGGCATGACGTCGATGCGGCGGCGCTGCCACGTCTGGCAGTCGACGAACTCGTGCCAGGCCATGGCCCGCGGCCCAACCAGCGACATCTCTCCCTTGAGCACGTGCCAAAGCTGGGGCAGCTCGTCGATGCTCGTGCGCCGCAGAAAGCGGCCGATCGACGTGATGCGCGGGTCGTTCTTGATCTTGAAGGCCGGACCGTCCATTTCGTTGTGCGCGAGCAATTGCGCTTTCAGCGCGTTGGCGTTGACGAGCATCGTGCGAAATTTGTACATCCAGAAGGGCTTGCCGCCATGCCCGGCGCCAGTTGCTGGTAGAACACCGGGCCGCGCGAGGTGAGCTTGACCGCCAGGGCCACGGCGATCATCAGCGGGGCCGCCACGATCAATGCCGCGCCGGCACCGAGAATATCCAAGCCGCGTTTGACGCTCGACAACGACTGCACGAACTGAGGTTCGAGCGCCGCCGGGGGCGCGGCCACCGCGTCGCGGCCCCCAGGGTGGCCGTCGCCCGTGGGGGCTGATTCGGACGGGTAGCAATAGATTTCGCAATGCGGTGGCACCAGTTCGCCGAAACTCTGACGCACGTCCTGGGCCAGGCGGCGGGCGCCGGACGCATCGGTGCACGGCAGCACCACGCCGACTTGCCCCTGGTCGAACCATCCCGCCTCGTCGGTGCAACGCAAACGGCCGTCAAGGATCGTCGCCAGCGCGACGAGCGTTTCGTGCGCGTCCGCTTCGTCGCGGGGAACGAACTTGAGCAGCGAGAAAGCTTGTCCGCTGCGATCGGCCCGCGCACGCTCGCGGTCAAGGATCGCCCGCAATTGCTCGGGCGAGCGGAGATGCGACAACGCTTTGGGGCAGGGCAAGGATGATCTTTTGAAGGCGCGGAACAGTCTGGCAAGGAAAGTCATCGTGGCGTCTTTGCTGCTGGTGGTGAGAATGAAGTCCGGTTGCGGTCCGAGCCAGCACGCGGCTCGGCGGCCATGCGGACGCGTGGAGGTTGCGGTCAAATAAGGCTACGGATCGCGGTGCTTGGGGGGGATCGTATTAGGGAGCTTGTTCAATACGGCACCCAGCAAACGATCTGGTGCGATCGATTGGGTTGCCGCACGCGCCATGGTCCGCCCGGTACACTCCGCCTCAATGACCACCAACACGCCGTCGACGGCCGACCAGATGCCGAGCGTCTCGTCGAAGCGGTCGATCGGTGGCAGATCGACAACGACAAAGGAAAAGTCGAGCGCCAACTCGGCAAACAGTTGCTCGACACTCGTGGCCGGCTGGGCGGCCATGCTGGCGCACAGCGGCGTGCCCGCGGGCAACACCCACAAGTTTTCGAGTTCCGTTGGCCGCACGGCGTCTTGCAGCGGGCGCCGTCCGGCGATCACGTCGAGCAGGCCGGGCGCCGGCTCGATGGCCAGTACACGGTGCACCGCGGATGCCAGGAAGTTGGCGTCGACGAGCAGAACCTTCTGGTCGTCGTCTTGGGCGGCTGCCTGCGCCAACCCCAGCGCCACGGTGCTGGCTCCTTCGCCGCGCCGGCAACTCGTGATACCCACGGCGCGCGGCCGCTCGAGCGGCGTGCCGGGCGCCGCGAGCCGGTCGTAGAGTGCCGCGAAACAGTGAACGACATCGCCGTCGGGGTGCCAGCGCCCGAGGCTGCAACTGTTCGGTACTTGATCGATCGCTTGCGCACTCATGTGGACATCCCGTTTGACGTCATGTCTGCCGTTGCAGCACTTCGTCTCTTCGGCCGTAAGCCAGGTACCAGTCAACCGTGTTGCGCAAACCCTCGGCCAGGCTCGTCGCGGCTTCGAAGTCCAACCCCGCTCGGGCTCGCGAAATGTCGAGGCAGCGGCGCGGCTGGCCATCGGGCCGGCTGGCGTCCCACACGATCTCACCCCGATAGCCGACCGCGTTGGCCACGGTCTCGGCCAGCTCGGCGATGCGAACTTCGCGGCCAGTGCCGACGTTCATCGGTTCGGGCGTTTCCAATCGCTCGGCGGCGCGGATGATTGCTTGGCGCAGTCTTCGACGTAAAGGAAGTCGCGGCTGGCCTGGCCCGTGCCCCACAGCGTCACGCTCGGCGCACTGCTCTCCTGGGCGTCGACGAACTTGCGGATGATTGCCGGAATGACGTGGCTCTTGGCCTCGTCGAACGAATCGCCGGGTCCGTACAAGTTGGCCGGCAGCAGGCAGGCCGCTTTCAAGCCGTACTGCCGGTGGTAGGCGGCGGCCAGCTCGAACAAGGCGCTTGGCGACGCCATAGGGCGCATTGGTCTCTTCGGGGTAGCCGTTCCACAGGTCGGACTCCCGAAACGGCGTGGGGCAATACTTGGGGTAGGAGCAGACCGAGCCGACGAGCACGAGTTTCTTGACCGTGGGACACTCGGCGGCCGATCGCACGACGTTGCAGGCCATTAGCAGGTTGTCGTGGATCATCTCGGCGGGCCGGGCCTGGTTGGCGCCGATGCCGCCGCAGACCGCGGCCAGGTGGACCACGACGCTGGCCCGTTTGCGATGGAGCAATTTGCCGAACGTTTCGCAATCGGCGAAGCGGCAATCGTCGCGCCCGGCCCGCACCAGCTTGCCGGCCGCCCCTTCCAGCCGCGCCAAAGATGCCGGCCGAGAAAGCCGGTCCCGCCGGTCACGAGCACGCATTCTTGGCTCAGGTCAAGCACAGCACTTCCCTCCGGGCCAGCTCCAGGTCCTGATCGACCATCATCGTCACCAGGTCATCGAAGCTGGTGCGGGGAACCCAGCCGAGCCGCTCCTGGGCCTTGGTGGCATCGCCCAACAGCAGGTCCACCTCGGCCGGCCGCAGGTAGCGCGGGTCGTAAATCGCCTTGTCGGAAAACTCCATGCCCATGCGGCTGAATGCCGCTTCGCCGAACTCGCGGACGCTGCGCGTCTGGCCGGTGGCGATCACGTAGTCGTCGGGCACGTCCTGCTGCAGCATCAGCCACATGGCTTCCACGTAATCGCCGGCAAAGCCCCAGTCGCGCTTGCGCGTCGAGATTGCCCAGCGACACGGTCTGCTGCAGGCCGTGGTGGATGCGGCCCACGGCGCGGGTGATCTTCCGCGTCACGAAGGTTTCGCCGCGGCGCGGGCTCTCGTGGTTGAACAGGATGCCGCACGAGGCATGCATGCCGTAGCTTTCGCGATAGTTCACCGTCAGCATGTGGCCATACACCTTGGCGCAGGCATAGGGCGAGCGCGGGCGAAGCGGCGTCGTTTCGCGCTGCGGCGTTTCGGCGACCCGGCCGAACATTTCCGAACTCGACGCCTGATAGAACCGCACTTGCTGGCCCGTGTCGTCCTGGTAGATACGGATCGTTTCGAGTAGCCGGGCGGTGCCCAGGGCGACCGTGTCGCCCGTGTAGACGGGTTGGTCGAAGCTGACGCGGACGTGGCTTTGCGCCGCCAGATTGTAGACTTCGTGCGGCCGTGCCTTCTGCAGCACGCCGAGCAGGCTCATGGCATCGGTGACGTCGCCGAAGTGCAGGTGCAGCCGGTCGTAGACGTGGTCGATGCGGCCGGTGTTGAAGTTGCTGCTGCGGCGAACGACGCCGTGCACCTCGTAGCCCTTGGCCAGGAGGAGCTCAGCCAGGTAGGAACCGTCTTGGCCGGTGATGCCGGTGATCAGGGCGCGCTTTTCAGGCATTCGATCCTGTCCTTTTTCAGTGCGAACTTGCAGACAGCCGGCCGCCCAAATCGCGCACTGCCCGGAAAAAACCGTTTACGAACTCTTGCCGTTCCCGTTGCCGTTGCCGTTGCCGTTGGCCGACAGTTGCTCGGCGCGAAAGCGGGGAATCGAGGCCAGTAGGCGGACACCCAGGTGATGCTCGACGTCGGCGGGGGTTTGCACCTTCCGATCGAGCGCTTCGGCGACCACCGGCAGGCCAAACGCTCCCAGCAGGCCAAAAGTCAGTCCCAGGGCCAGGATCATGGAAGTTCGCGGCCCCACCGATTTGGGCTCGAACGTGGCGGGTTGGATGATGTTGACGCTGGAAATCCGGCCCACTTCCAGCGCCTGGTCGATCCGCGTCTGCTCCAGGTGCTGGGCATAGGCCTCGTAGTTGGCCGCGTGCTGCTTCAGCTCGCGCGAAATGCGTGATCCGCAGCTCATTGGCGTTGAAGGCCTTGATCTCTTCGCGAAGATTTGCCAGCTGGCTGTCGAGCTGCTTGCTCTTGGCTCGCAGCGCCGACAGGATCGGCTCCTGCTTGAGCAATGCCAACTGCGTCTGGTCGTAGACGACGTTTGGACCGTTGGTCACCTGGTTGCGCGAGTTCTCTTCGCCCTCGAGCACCTTGGCGCGGCGGCCGTTCGCTCGCGGGCCTGCTGCACCAGGAAGTGCTGGTCGGTGTACTTGGAAGACATTTCCTGTTCGATCATCTGCAGCCGGTAAAGCTCGTTGCGCATCAGGTCGACGCCGTGGTTGGGGATTCCCTCTGTGCCGGCGGTGATGGTCGTCTTGGGGACCGTGGTCAACTGCTGGCGCAGCATGCCGGTTTCGGCCTCGGAGCTGGCCAGGGCCGCCGCCGTGACCAACAGCTCGTCTTCGAGCCGCGCGGCCCGTTGCACCATCAACTCGCGCTGCGCGTCGGGCGAGGCCAAACCGGTCTCGTCTTTGAGCGACCGCAGCGCCTGCTCGGTATCGGCCAGCTTCTCGAGCACGTGCGCGGTTTCGCGTTCCAGAAAATCGTGCGCGCCGGGCGTGCGGTTCAACCGCAAGTGTTCGACCATGTACGTGTCGACCAGCGTGGCCACGATGCGCTGCGACAGCAGCGGGTCGTGCGACCGGCAGGTGACGCGTACGACGTCTGACTTCTTGACCGCTTCCACTTCCAGCATCTTGTCCAGCGCGAGGATGGCCCGGTCGCGGTCGTTGGCCGCGCGTGTGGCGCCGCTGCCGGACGCCAGGCTCGCCGTCTGCATTGCGCGTGGCGGCGTGGTTCGAGCGGAAACGTCGCCCGTGGCTGGCGCGCTTGTTGGCTGCGGGGCGGTGCCATCCAGGATGGCGTCGGCGCCGACGCGGTCGACGACTTGCTCGAGCAGCACGCGGCTCGGCAGGATTTCGCACACCGAGTTGATCTCGTTTTCGCGCGAGGCCGACAGCGGAGTCGAGGGGAGATCGCGCCCGATCACCGACGTCGGATCGAGCGATGCCGTTTCGCGCCCCAGGCGAATGTAGAGCTTGCTCTCGGAGCGAAAGCTGCGCGGCACCAGCCAGGCGGCCAGTAGCGTGACGACGGCAGTGGCCAGCAAGAAGCCGCCGGCCAGCCGCCGGTGTCGGAGCGTCGCGCGAAGCAAGTCGATTATGGATAATTCAGATGGATGCATCGGATGCATAAGCTAGCTGGACTCTAGAAGCTGCGTCAAATCACGACTTTGGCCATCCCTGATCAAACGGAGATTGTAGTTGTCATGGGGGGAGTGTCAATATAGGTGGCAAATTTCTTTTGAATATGAGTGTATCGCTTGCATAGTATGGGCTATTGAAAATCGGCCGCCAGTTTGTATCTTGGGTGGACTGCGTAAAGGATGACGACTATCTGGCTAGACAATCCGGTGCTTTGTAAAGCCCCCATCTCAATCAAAACATTGATTCTTATGTGAAGCCCTCAATCACTGCATGATTCATCATTCATCCCACCAACTGCCTCCATCTACACACCTTGTACCACCCAAAGCCCCTGCCTTGAATTCGGCTGGCCGGTGTGCGACGGGGTTATCGGACCAGTTGGTCGCCCGCGGTGCCCAATGCGACTGGGATTTGGAGGCCCAACGGATCGCCGTCTATGCCCGCAATCCTCAAGGGGACGAAGGGATCGAACCGGCCGCGGTGTGCTCGCTCGACGAGTGGCTGGCCCTGGTGGCCAGCGGCGATCGCCCGCTGGTGCGCGCCAAGCTGGCGGCGCTGGTGGCTGGCCGGGCGCAGGCTTCGAGGCGCAGTTTCGCGTGGACGACGGCGACGGCCGCTGGCGGTGGATCGACCTGTGCGGCATCGTCGTCCGCGACCACGACGAGCGCCCGCGCCGCGTCGTGTGGCAGCAGAGCGGCGCCGCGGCGCGGAGTTGAGCGAGCCGTGGCACGAGCCGAGCGCGTTTCACGATCCGCTGACGGGGCTGCCGAATCGCTGGTTGTTCGACCGCGTGCTGGCCGAGGCTGCCAGCGCGCGAAGTTCGCGATTTGCCGTGCTGTTTGTCGATCTCGACGGCTTCAAAGCCGTCAACGACCGGCACGGGCACCGGGCCGGCGATCGCGCGCTGGTCGCGGTTTCGCGGCGACTGGCCAATTGCGTTCGGCCCCACGATCTGTTGGCGCGGCGTGGCGGCGACGAGTTCACGGTGTTACTGCGCGAGGTGGCCGGGCGCGACGGCGCGCTGGCCGCGGCCAATCGCATCGTCGAGCAGTTGCGGGCCTCGATCGCCGTCGACGGCTTGCGGTTGACGATTGCCGCCAGCGTGGGGATCGCGCTGTCGGGCGACGAGCCCGCGAGCGGCGACGAACTGCTTGCCGCAGCCGATGCCGCCATGTATCGGGCCAAGCAACTGGGCGGCGACCGCGCCGTCGTGGTCAGCGGCTAGCCGCGCGCCCCGTTCGCCGCGCCGCGGCAAGCGCGCGGGCGGCGAGCCTTCGCTCACACTTTCCACAGCGGGTAGTTGGCGTCGCGCTGGCTGATCGTCGTCACCGCGGCCGGCCACTCGATCGCGAACGCCGGATCGTTCCAACGCACGCCGCGCGGACGCGGCATGATAGAACTCCGACATCTGGTAGTAGACCTCGCAATCGTCGACGAGCGTCAGGAATCCGTGCGCCACGCCGGGCGGGATGTAAAGCGCCCAGCGGTTGTTGGCCGTTAGTTCGACGGCTTGCCACCTGCCGCAGGTGGGCGACTGATCGCGCACGTCCACCAGCACGTCGTGAATCGCCCCGCGCGTGCAGCGGACCAGCTTCACTTCGCCATGCGGCGGTGCCTGGTAGTGCATGCCCCGCAGGGTCCCCTGTCGCGGCGAATACGAGACGCTGCATTGCACCAGGGTGGTTTCAAGCCCCTGCGCCGAACTCCTGCCGGCACCAGGTGCGGGCGAAAAAGCCCCGCTCGTCGGCCACCGGCTCGGGCTCGACGCACCAGGCACCCTCGATCTCCAGGGGATGGAATTTCACGGCGTAGGGCTCGCTGGCGAAACACTCGGGAGCGGGCAGGGGCACCGGCACAAGCGGGCCGGATCGCTGTTCTTCCGCGGCACGCGACGAGTTTACCTCGCGCCGCTACCGGGTTCTACCGCCCCGCTGGTGCCGGCCTCGCAGGCCGCGGCCACCGGGCACGCGGCCGGCGGCTGTTCGGCCGGGCCGAGCCGCCGCAGCCAGATCTCGCGCCAGTAGGGGAAAATGCTGCGTGGACAACTGCGGCGATAGCGGGCCTTGCAGACCACGTCTTCGAGGATGATCGCCACGCCGGCCGGCTTGATCATGCGGCCCGAGGCCTCGTCGATGATGCGCTCGACCCGCCGCAAGACGCGAAACGTCTGGCCGCAGTAGGGGAGCATTTCCACGTCGAACGTCATGCCCCGGTTGCGGCCACCCGTGTCGAGCGTGGCCACGATCTCTTCGCGGGTCTTGACCGTCACCCATTCGCCCGGCTGCAGATCGAGGCATTCGCTGGGCGTGCGTTTCAACTGGCCCGCGATGTAGGGAAACGGCCGGCCGAACAGCAGCTTTCGCAATTTGCTGTAGGCGGCGATCGCGATGCCGCGCGCCACTTCGCCGAGCGACACCCGATTCCACCACACGTCGCGCAGGTACTGTTTCGGCTCCCACCAGGGGAGCGGGCGCGTGGCGGCATTGAGCTCGGTGGCCTGGCAGCGATAGCAGGTCTCGCCGGCCTCGGACCGCGGGCCATGTATCGTGGCCAGCAACCAGCCGCGATCGCGCGGCCGCGTGGGGTTCGCGCCGTTGGCTTGGGCGTTGCTGGCGGCGGGCGCCGCGGCCTCGTCGGCGCGGCGCAGCCAGGCTTCCTTCCAAAACATCAAGCAGCCCGCCTGGCAGCCGTCGTGGACCGAACCGTCGCAGCGCAACATCTCCAAGTGAACGGTGCGTTCCATGCCGCGCAGCCCGCTCCACTTCACGGTGTCGCACGTTTTATCGGCGCGTTTGAAGACGCGGTAGCGGTGGCCGCAGTGGGCGAGCATCTCGGGCATGAAGGGAAGGCCGTCGAGCATCGCGGTGTCGTCGAGCGTGGCGAAGATCTCGGCTTCGCTGCGCACTTCAACCCATTCGCCCGGCCTGAGGTCGAGCCTGTCGATGGAAGTCATGGGAGCCAACTCCGCGATCGCAATCAGGAGAAACGCTGGAAAAAATCCACGGCTTCCTGTTTGCCGCCTGGTTCCCGGCCAACCGCTCGAAGCCCACGGGCATCGGCCGGCCGCCTTCCTATCCTTCGCTGGTTCTCCCGGGCGCCGCCTCGTGGCCGCCGCGCGTCTGCACGCGCCGCGGCGTTCACCTTATGAACCGATTCGCCGAAGCCCCGCGGCCAGCACCAGCGCCGGGCGAATGGGGATCAGGCGAACGTCAAGCTATAGTCACTCGTTTGTCCCAATTCAAGCATTCGCTCTCGGCGAGAAGGCGGGCGAAATCATCGCCCACTATGAATCTCGCCGCGAGGCCCCCGCTCGGCGTTTATACTGCGCAGAAGCGGCACGAATCGCGAACGGGTCCGCCGTGAAGAGTGAAACCGCGGCCCGCGCTGCGAGTCACCCGCTCGGTGGCGCCTGGGGGGTGACTCGCCGCGGGCCGACACCGGCCCATCTTCCTTCGCTGAAAACACCGCAACTCACAGAAAGTTTCTCATGGTTTCGGTTTTGCTCGCGACCTGCGCTGTGTGCGCTGCCGTTGGAAGTGCAGCCGCAAGCGTTTATCCGCGACGCCAGTTGGCCGTCGCACGCGGTCCTGACGCTGCCGCGCGGCTGGATGAAACCGGGCGAAACGCTGGTGCTCGCGGAAAACGGCCGGCCTGTGATCTCGCAAGCCGAAGTCGCGGCGCGCTGGCCGGACGAATCGCCGAAATACATACACCTCTATGCATCGTTCCGATACGTCGACGGCAAGCCGGCCAACTATGAAATCGAAAAAGTCGCCGCGCCGCCGCCCGACCTTCCGGTCTCACCCTTGAAGGTCACCGACCACCCCGGGGGCATCCGTATCGAAACCGGGCGGTTGTCGCTGTTCATTCCGCGCCCCTTCGCCGGACTAACCAAGGTCACGCGACAGGGGAAGACGATTCTTGAAGGACCCGGCGGACCGAGTTTGGTCGACGAGCGGGGCATCGCCTGGCGCGCCGTCGACGACGACGCGGCGGAAGTGGTGGTCGAGCAGCAAGGCCCCGCGCAAGTCACGGTCAAAGCCACGGGCTGGTATCAGACCGCCGAGCGGCGCGTCGAGCCGTTTTGTCGTTTCACGACGCGGATCACGGCGTTTGCCAATTCGCCGCTAGTGAAGTTCGATCACGCCACGACGTTTGCCGCCGACATGCGCAAGCATGCCATCTCGGAGCTGGCTTTCACGTTTGCCACCCCCGGCGTCAACCAGTTCGCTGCCAGCAGCCTCAGCGGCAAATTCAACGGCGAGGCGGCGGCCGCCTGGTTCGCCCAATTGGCGTCCGACCGCCTGGTGACGATCGACGACTCGGACCCGAGCGCGTCACCGCAGACGAAGCTCCACGAGGCCAAGGCGGCGAGCGGCGGCTGGTTTGCGGCCGAAAGCGAGCATGCGCGAATCGTGCTGTTGGCCAAAGACTTTTGGCAGAAGTATCCCAAGGAAGTGAAGCTGGCCAGCGGCGAGATGGTCTATTATGCCTGGCCCAGGCACGGCGAGCTGTCGCGGCTCGACCCGGCCGCCACGCGACTCGACCGCGTCTACAAATTCGAATGCTTCCTGACCGGTCGGCTGCTCGACTCGCGGCTGCCGAGCGATTTTTTCTCGGCCCTGGAGGCCCAACCCGATTCCACCGAGTGCAAGGCGGTCTTCGCCCGTGCCGCGAACCTCGAAGGCGTCTCGATGCACAACGAGTTCGCGCTGGTCTTCCTGCCGCCCGGCGGCAGCGAGGCCACCGTGGCTCCTTTCCTGGCGAGCTTGCAGCAGCTTTACGCGGCGCAGCCCATCGCCACGCTCGGCCCCGCGGCGATCGCGGCCAGCGGCGTGTTCGGGCCGGTCGTGCCCTCGGGCGGACCGTTCGCCGAAGTCGATCGGGCGGTCCGCGAAGGCATGCTGGGCTATGCCCATTCGATCGAGCGCTGGGGGGACTATGGCTGGTGCCTGTACGGCAACGCCCACAGCGACGAGCTGATGAACCCGTCGGCGGCGGGCGTGCCCGAGGGCGCCCCTCGCTGCACCGCGCGTGGATCAACAATCATTACCAACACGCCAGCGCCGCCTGGCAAGTTTGGGCCTTGGACGGCGACGCGCGGCTGCTCGACTGGGCTCGCAAGTGTACCGACAACTACGCCAGCATCGGCCAGGTGCGCTACGACTCGATGCGCGGCTACGCCGACGGCCGCGGCAAGCACGAAGACGGGCCCGACGTGAAGTACCACCACGTCGGCGGATTCTGGCACTGCAAGGGTTTTGTCCCCTGGGGCGGCCGCGACTATGGCATGTCGCGCGAGGACGTCGACGCTGGACTGACCGGCCATTGGCCCGATCCGTCGGCCCTGCTGTGGGCCTGGCTGTTCGACGCCAACCGCTGGGCGCTCGACGGCTACGAGCTATGGCTGGCCAACGTCAAGCTGCCCACTGGCGGCACGCGCCGCGAAATCAACGAGACGATCGTGCAGGCGATCAACGCTTATGAGTATCGCCCGCGGCGGGAAACTCTGGCGGCTATCCAGGGCATGGCCCGCGGGCTCTCCAGCCAGCCGGTCGTCACGCAACATCCCGGTCCGCTGTTCGAGGCCACCTGGTTGTCGCGCTATCACGAACTGGTACCCGAGGACCGCGCGTTTAATAAGTTCCTGCTGGAAAGCGCCGACGCGGTCGGCATGCGCATCGCGGGCACGTGGACCTTGGCCTTGAGCGCGACGGCTTACGAGATGACGAAGAACGAAGATTATTTGCGCCGCCATGCGGGGAGCCTGGCCCGCGTCGTGCGGCAGGTTTTTCACGACCCGCATCCCGACAAGCGCTGGGAGGGTTATGGCTTTGGGACCACGCGCGACGACAAATTTCACGTCCAATGGCATCGGTTCGCCCACGCGCTCAAACAGGCGGGCATCGACAAGCTGCCGCCGCCGGACGAGCCGGGCCACTACCTGTGCGCCGCCAGCCGGTTCAACGTGCCCTACGACGTCGACGTGCGCGGCACGCGGATTCTCATCTGGAGCGATACGGCTGCGCCCGAGTTGACGCTCGAGGCCTCGACCGTCGGGGTCGGCGACATCCAGGCCACGTCGCTGCGCGTGCTGTCGCCGCAGCTCAAGACGGTGCTCGACGTCGATCGGCTGGCCATCGCGGGCGGCAAGGGGGCCAAGACACCGCTGACGCGCCCCAGCTCGTGGCAGGGTTCCGCCGAGACGCACACCCTGCCGCCCGGCGAAGGCGGCTTGTATACCGCGCTGGTGGGCAGCAACCGCATCGGGCTGTTCCAGCCGATCTCCGGCGGGCCCGAGTGCCAGGTGCTGCTCAACACGCAAGCCAAGAACCGCGAGCCGATCCTCTATTTCGCCACGCTCAGCCGCGGCTACCTGGTGCCGCTGACCGGTGGAAGAATTCGCCTGGCCTTCACGGCCTCGGGCATCGCCGACGGCTCGTACATCGCCGTCCACGCCCCCGGCGGCCGAGCCATCGCCCAGCGCTACCTGCGAGCCGGCGAAACCCTGCAGGTCACGCTCAACGAGCGGGGCAAGACGGAGGGCCCTTGGCTGCTCGATGCCTTTTCCGACGGCAGCGGATACTTTCAAATGACCATCGACGCGCCGGCCGCCGAACCGCTCCTCTATGGTCGCCGGTTAGAGGATGTCGAACTGATCCGCCAGAAGCTGGCCCGGTCCGGCGCCGTGAAAGCCGCACCATGAGCGATTCGATCGTCGACGATTTCGACGCCCAACTGGCGCCGGCCGAGCGCGAGGCCATCGCCCTGGCCCGCGAGTTCGGCCGCGACGTCGTGGCGCCGGCGGCCGCCGGCTGGGATCGCCAGCGGCGGCACCCGACCGACGTGCTGCGCCGGGCCTGCGACAACGGCCTGGCCCGCGTGCAACTGCCGCGCGAGCACGGCGGGTCGGGGCTGCGGTTCTCGGCCCTGCTGCGGGTCGTCGAGGAACTGGCGGGGTTCGATTTTGGCTTCGCGTTTTCGCTGGTCAATCATCACAACGCGACCGTGCGGATCGCGCGGCTTGCCGGAGCGGCCGCCGAGCGACTCGTGCCGCGCATGGCCCGCGGCGAGCTGATCGGTTGTGCCGCCTACACCGAGCCGTTGCACGGCAGCGACCTGGCCAGCCTGGAAACTTCGGCGCGCCGGGTCGACGGCGGCTGGCTGCTCGACGGCCACAAGGCGTGGGTCACCAACGCGGCCGTGGCCGACGTGTTTTCGACGCTGGCGCAAACGTCGCCGGGAAGCGGCGCGGCGGGGCTGGCCACGTTCATCGTCGAAGCCGACCGCCAGGGCTTCCAGCGCGAAGCGGCCTTCGATGTGGCCGGCTGTTGGAGCGCCGGCATCGGCGGCTTTCGATTGGCGAACTGTTTTGTCGCTGACGACGCGGTGCTCGAGCCGCCCGGAGCCGGCTTCAAGGCGGCGCTGGTCGGCATCAACTCAGCCCGCGCGTACGTGGCGGCGATGTGCGCGGGCATGCTGGAGGCGGCGATCCGATTGGCGGTCCGCTCGGCAGCCGATCGCCAGGCGTTTTCGGGCCGCGTGCTCGATTTCCAAGGTGTCCGCTGGTCGCTGGTCGATGCCGAGTGCGACGTGGCGGCCCTGCGGCTGTTGGCCTATCGCGCCGCGAAGCTGATCGACGAGGGGCGCGACGCCGAACAAGCGGCCGCCCGGGCCAAAAAGTTCGCCGGCGAGCGCACGATCGGGCACCTGGCCGCCGCGATCCAGGCGATGGGCGCCCGCGGGCTGCTGGGCGAGTACCCGCTGGCACGACACCTGGCCGCGGCCAAAGCGGCCGCGTTTGCCGACGGCACGACCGAAATCATGAACGAGCGGCTCGGCAAACTGCTCGTTCGAGAGCATCGCGGCGGCGAGCGACTCTGAGGGCAGGCGCTCGACCAGCCCCGCGGGCCCGGCGTGCCGCCGAAACAGGTCGGCCGAGTCGTGGCTCGTTCGGATTCGCCGCTGGCACGGCCTCGCGAAGGGCCCCGGGGGACGCTTCTCGCGGAACAGGCGGCAGAATTCCTACGGGGCGATTTCCGCGACGCGCCAAAATGAATGCTACAATTACTGCACGCCGATCGCGCATTCCCTTTCTTCGATCAACTTCTGACGAACTCGCACAGGGGATTCCTTACCGATGGCTGTTTTGCTGCGGCTCCCAATCTGCCGCGCGCTGCTGGTCGCGTTTGCCGTTGGGGCGATGGCCTGGCCATCGTGGGCCGAAGAGCGCGCGGGTGGCCAGCTTGCGCACACGAATAACGACGGCCGCCGAACCGCCAACTTCCGGCCCACCCCCGAAGGCGCGCCGTCGGCGGCCGATCATCCGCTCGTGGGCGTCATCGACTATGCCCGCCGCGAGCAGGCCTACCTGAACGCCACTGTCCAGGATTTCACCTGCCGGCTGGTGAAGCGCGAGCGCATCGACGGCATCCTCGAGGAGCCGCAGTTCATCGACATGCGCGTCCGCGAAGAGCAGCGCGAGGGGGGCCGCGTCGTGCAGCCGCTGTCGATTTACTTGTATTTCCTCGGCCCGGCCAGCGTGGCCCGCCGCAAAGTTCTCTACGTCGCCGGCCAGAACGACGGCAAGATGCTGGTGCGCAACGGCGGCCGGCACTTCGATTACGTGCTGGCCAAGGTCGAGCCCTGGGGCGAAGCGGCCCAAAAGGAAAGCCTGGTGCCGATCACCGAAACCGGATTCAACCGGGCCTTGGCGCGGATGATCGACGTGCTCGAGAAGGACATGCAAATCGATCCCAACGGCGCGAACACCCGCGTCGAGCGGGTCGCCGGGGCCAAGATCAACGACCGCCCGGTCCACCTGATTCGCATCATCCACCCCAAGCAGCAGCCGGGCCTCGAATTCCACATCGCCAACGTGTTCGTCGACGACGAGCTGCACGTGCCCGTGCGCGTGAGTTATTCCGGCTGGTCGCGGCTGGCCAGCCAGTCGCCGCCGCTGCTGGCCGAATACACCTACACCGATCTGAAGCTCAACGTCGGCCTGGTCGCCGGCGACTTCAGCCCCTCGATGCTGCGAAGCAATCCGTAGGGGCGGACGGCGAGCGGGACGCCCGCTAAGCGGCGGCGCATGCTAAGCCGCAAGCGAGATCCGGTGTGACAACCGATGCGAGCCCCCGGGGCGTGAGCCGCGGGATTCGTCGCGCCGCCGCGGAAGCGTCATCCCGCGCCGCCCTCAAAACCGCAATTGTGGCGGGAAGAATTCGTTCCACAACGCTTCGTAGAACGGGCGGAGCTGCTCGGGATCGGGGCGCTCGGCGCTCTTGGTGTACAGATCGTAGGGGTTGAAGGCCCGCACGGCGTTGAAGTATCTGCGGTCGTCGGCGTTCATCAGGTAGTCGTACGCCCCCTCGCGATGCCCCGGGTAGAACGAGTGGTAGCGGATCATGTACAGCGCTTCGGGCGGCAGGTAGTCCTTGACCACGTGATACATGTATTCGTCGTGGCCCCACGACATCAGCACGTTGTCCAGCCCGCAGCCTTCTTCGTAAATGCCCAGGCGGGTCTGGTATTCGGGCACCTGGCTGTCGGGATTGTCGGCCAGGAATTCGGAAAATACGATCGTGTCGCTGTAACCGCAGCCGACCGGGAAGGTGTCGCCCACGACGGCCCATTGCGGCTCGCCGAACAGGCACAGCACCTTGCCGAAATCGTGGATCAAGCCGGTGAGGATGAACCAGCCGCGGATGGCCGTCGCGGCGGATGGCCTCGGCCGTTTGCAGCAGGTGTTCGATTTGCGACAGGCTGGTGTCGGGGTCGCTGGAGTCGACGAGCGTGTTGAGAAACTCGAGGCCGTCCCACAAGCCCATCTTGCGCTTGTCGAGCTTCAAGTATTCGGCCCGCTTGGCGCGGACGAAGTCGACCGTCTGGTAGCGGTGGTTCTGGCGGTAGAACTCGACGACTTCCGGCTTGGTGTCGGGGCGGTAATTGCGGAACTGGTCCTTGGTTTTGGTCGAGCTGGGCGCCAGCGCGTTGGCCGGCTCGGGATAGCGGCGGCGCAGGTCCTCTTCCCACTCGTCCAGATCGTTGAGCGGCCCGGCGTCGTCAGAGCGAGAACGGTCGACCATGGTTTTGGACTCCGTGTCGGGTTTCGTGCCGCGGCAGCGACGGCTCGCCGCCGGGTGAGTCAATTCTACTCGCTACGCAAGGGGCCGCAGTGTTACCCGGGGCTGGCCGTCCCAGATTTTCGGCGCCACGGGTGGCTTGCCCACCCGTGCTTCTGCACTGCTGGACGAGCCGGACGAGCCAGCAGTGGCACCGAACGCCGTTAACCGTGACATTCTCGGGTGGCACTGGCATCTTGCCAGTGCAGCGCGTGCCATGGCGACGCCTTGCACTGGCGAGACGCCAGTGCCACCGGTAAACGCGAGGCAAGCAACGGTTAACGGCGTCGAGTGGCACCCTGCACGACGAAATAGCACAGTCAGTCCACGAGCGGTGAACGGCTAGCCTCAGCCCCCTGATTTGCCTGCACTGTCGCCGTCGCCGCCAGCCGGCGCAAAAAACTTCTCTAGCCCGGCGAGATCGTCGGTATTGATCAAGTCGACGCCTGCGGTCCGCAGCTCGCCCCAGGCAGCCGGATTATCGGGCGCGGCCCACAGGCGGATTTTTCGCCCCTGGGCATGGGCCTTCGCTACTGCGTCGCGAAGCTTTTCGCGCTCGGCCTCGGGAAACGGTCCCCGGCCGCGCCACTTGAAGTGCAGCCCCCAGTTGTCACTCACCAGCGGCAGCAGGTTGGCCGGCTCGGTCGAGTCGAGGTCGCGCCAGCGGCCGTCGATGCCGGCATCGCGCACCTTTTGGCCCTTGACCATTTCAATCGGCCGGTCGCCGGAGATGACGACGCTCACCGCCTTGGGTTCGAGCACGCCGTCGCGGACCACCGAGATGATGTCGCCGTACTCGGCCAGCACTTTCGACAGCACCGCGTATGTCGCCGGGCCGTTCTCCTTGATATCGATCAACAGCCCGAAGGGCTTGCCGCCCGGATAGACGCTTCCGCCGCCCGCCCGCACGCGCTGGCGGAGCGGGTCGAGATACAGGGCCTGCAAGGTTCGCTCGGGCTTGAGCTCGCGCTTGGTATGGGCGACGAGCAGCTTGCCGTCGACGAGGAAGATGTCGGCCTCGACGCTCGTGAAGCCATGGTCGAGCGCATCCAACAGCGGCCGCTCGTGAAGGTAATCGTTGTGGGCGTGCGCTGGGCTAGCGGCTCGACCGCCGCCGCGGCAGCGGGCGCGGGCAGCGAGCCAAGAGCGACAAATGCAGCAAAGGCGCCGAGCCAGACGAGCCGCCCGGCTGCTCTGCGATGGTTGTTGGACGCCATGCGCCGATAATCCCGCCTGAAATGGTGATCCTTGGTCGCCAAATCGACCACGAATGGCCGCGGCCGACCGGTCGCGATTCTAGCACCACCCGTCAAGTGCGGACAAGCGGACGCGTCTCGACCGCAGGCTGGGCCAATCGGCCGCGGGCGGCTCGATTGACTCCTTCGGTGACTTTGCCGGTTGGCAAAGCCCTAGCGGCAAACGTCGGACGTTTCACGAATTGTCTGCAAACGTCCGAATCCAGGCTGTTAGAGGCGCCGCGGTGTCCCCTAGCGCCTCCACTGGCCTGCCGCCAGCCCACTTTTCCGCCGAGGAGCGAGCCCATGCGACCCCTGGAGCCGAACCGCCCGGCTGCGAAAGTGCGGGCCACGCTCTACCTGTCTCGCGAGGTGCTCGACGAAGCCCGCAACGCCGCGGTGCGACCTGGCGGGCAATCCCCTGCGGCTGACGCTCACGAAGCTGGCCGAAGCGGCCCTGCGGCGCGAGCTCGATCGCTTGAAGCAGTGCTACAACGGCGGGCTCGATTTTCCCAATCGTGGCGAAGACTTGAAGGGCGGCCGACCGATCGCCGCTTGAGGAGTTATTCCGGTGACACCCGCGAAGCCCACGGCGGACCCGAATGCCGATCGCCAGCAGTTGCGGCGCGAGCTGCTGAAGCTGATCGTCAAGAACGAGAGCGCCCGCCGCGGGGAGCCCAAGGAATCGCAAAAGTGAAGCCGCCCCTGGTGATCGCCCTGGCCGGCTGGGCGCTTGCGCCGCTGGCGGCGCGGGCGGCCGTGCCCTATGGCGGCTGGGCGCCGGCGCCGGCGGGAATGGTTGCGGTCCAAGCGCCGCCGCAGGTGGCCGCCCGGCCGCAGGTAGCCCGTCCGCAGACGCCCACGATCCATCCGGCCGTGGCCCGCATCGTCGCGCCCGGCCAGAGCAGCATTTCGTATGGGTCCGGAACCCTCGTCTATGCCGACGATCAGCGGGGCGTGGTGATCACGAACTGGCACGTCGTCAACGAAGCGACGGGGCCGATCTCGGTCCATTTTCCCGACGGCTTCTACTCATTGGGCACGGTGCAGGCGGCCGATCGCGACTGGGACCTGGCGGCGATCACGATCCGCAGGCCCAACGTCCAACCGGTGCCCTTGGCCGCTTCGGCGCCGCGGCCCGGCGAAGTGTTGACGATTGCCGGCTACGGGTCGGGCACCTATTGCGCGGCCAGCGGGCTGTGCACCCAGTATGTCGCGCCAGGCACGACGTTTCCCTACGAGATGGTTGAAGTGGCCGTATCCGCGCGGCAGGGCGATTCCGGCGGGCCGATCTTCAACAGCCGCGGCGAATTGGCCGGCGTGTTGTTCGGCGAGGGCGGCGGACGCACCTCGGGCAGCTATTGTGGCCGGGTCCGCTGGTTCCTGTCGAGCGTCGTGCCGATCGGCATGCCGTCCACCTTGCCCGGCGGACAATCGGGCGTGGCGCTGGCCGCGGCGAATCGGCAGCCGTCGTGCGCCGCGCAAATCGCCGACCAGTGCGCAAGCGGGCGCGCCGAATCGACGCGCGACGTGACGCTGGCCGGCGCCGTCGCCGAGCCGATTTCGATCAGCACGGGCAGGCCCTTCGGCGGCGCCGGCGCGAACGCCGTGAACGCTTCCAATAGCAGCAGCAACGCGCGGGTGGTGAGCGCACCGATCGTGGCTAGCACGCGGGCCGGCGAGGCGCCGCTCGCCGCGCAAACGCTCACGTGGCGAGACATTGCCGGCGATACCGTGTCTCAACAGGTCAAGACCGTGCTGGCGGCCGTCGGCGCGCTGGCGATCATCCTGCACGCCCTGCACTGGCTCAGCCGCGATCGCCCGCCGGCAAAATCGGCCGGCGCCTAATAGCCCCCCGCGAGAAACTAGCCAGCAGGGCAAACTCAAACCCGTGCAAAGAACCCCACAATAATACTCGGGCTCCCCGAAGGTTTTCGAAAATCGCCGGTTGGTTGACATCGCTCAGCCGGGCAGCGTAGTATCGGGGTGCAAATTCGGCTAGTTCCCCGGCCAATCGGGCATGCTAAGATTGCAGTAGCGGCCCCGCGTGCGGATGGTCGATTTGCAACCTGCCAAGGCGGTCATCGGGCTGCGCTCGCCCAAGCGAAGCTTGTCCATGCTCAAACACAAGTTACCCGTGATGCTGCTAGCGCTGGTGCTGGTGTTGCGCGGCGTGCATTGCTTGTATGTCGAAGCCGAGTTGTGCGCCGCGGCCCGCGCGGCCCAGAGCGAATCGCCGCCGCTGGCAGATCCTTCCGAGAGCGACCCGAACGAGACGGGTTGCCTGTGCAAGGGGGCGCTGGTGACGGTCGTTTGCCCAGTGGCGGACTTGCGTCCGCAGGCGGATTTCGCCTGGCTCCGAGCGGCCGCCGCGCCGTTGTTCGACGCACCCGCCTTGCCCGACGAATTCTCCGCTCCCGCGGTTCTGTTAGCGCCTCCCGTATCGGGGAGGACACTGCGCTGCGCTGCGCCAGCTGGCAGATCTGAGCCGCTCTCTCGTGCCCCCCTTTGTTGATGCGCGGCCGCTGGTCTTACTTCCAAGCGGCGCGGGCATCGGCGGTTTCTGGCGACCTTTTGGGAGAGCGTGCGATGGCTGAAGTTGCCGCCCGGCGGCTGGCGAAATTCTGCTGACCATTGGCCTGCTGACTGCGATCGTGGCGGGCGCGGTGGGCGTGCGCTACGTGATGCCGCGGCTGCGCGCCGAAGGCGAGGCCGACCCGGCCCCCGAGACGGCCGAAGCCGACGATCCGGATCCCAAATTCGTGCGGCTGGAGCGCGGCGACATCGTGGCCGCCTCGGGCATCGAGGTCGAACCGGTCCAATCGCGGCCCGTGGAAAACACGATTACCTGCAACGGCATCGCCGGCTTCAATCAAAACCAATACGTCAAGGTGCCGCCCCGGGCCGACGGCATCCTGCGGAAGATCAACGTCGACGTCGGTGCCGTGGTGGCGGCCGGCGACGTGCTGGCCGTGGTCGATTCGCCGGCCGTCGGCGACCAGAAGGCCTCCTATTTCAAAGCCATGGTCCACGAAGAACACCTTCGCTGGCAGGTCGACAAGCTGTCCGCCGCCATCGAGGGCATTCCGGCCAGCAGGCTTTACGAGGCACGGCACCTGCTCGAAGAGCAACTGGCCGACTCGATGCGCATTGGCGACCGCCTGCGGACGTATGGCTTTTCGGACGAGCAGATCAAGGCGATTCCCAGCAACAAGCGACTCGACAACGACCTGCCGGTCGTCACGCCGCGGGCCGGCACCGTGGTGGTGCGCCACGCGGTCGAAGGCGAGCCCGTGCAAACGACGAAGGAGCTGTTCGCCGTGGTGCCGCTGGACACCATGTGGGTCCATCTGAACGTTTACGAAAGCCATCTGCCCTACATCCGGCTCGATCAACCGGTGACGTTCTTCCCCGACGGCCTGCCGGGCGTCGGCTTTCAGGGACGCGTCACCTGGATCAGCCCCGAAGTCGATCCCGATACCCGCACCATCCAGGTCCGTGCCGAAGTGGCCAACCGCGACGGCGCCCTGCGGGCCAACATGTTCGGCAAGGGCCAACTGGTCGTCGATGGCAGCCACGAGCGGCTGGTCGTCTCGCAGGCCGCCGTGCAATCGCACAACGGCCAGCACGTCGTGTTCGTCGAGAAGCCCCAGCACGTGTTCGAGGTGCGCCGCATCAGCGTGGGGCTCAAGGACGACAAGTTCTGGGAAGTGACCTCCGGGCTGGCGCCGGGCGAACGCGTGGCCACGACCGGCAGCTTCCTGTTGAAATCGAACCTGGAAAACCCCGAGTTCGGCAAGACCGTCGAATAGCACCTTCACCAGCCCACGGGCTGCCGTACGCATCATGCTCAATCGCATCATCAAGTTCAGCCTCGATCAGCGGCTGCTCATGTTCGTGCTGGCGGCGCTTTTGGTCGTCACGGGCGTGGCGGCGTTTCGCCAATTGCCGATCGACGCCTTCCCCGACACCACGCCGGTGATGGTGCAAGTGAACACGACCGCGCCGGCCATGGGGCCCAGCGACATCGAAATGCAGATCACTTACCCGCTCGAACAGGTGATCGCCGGCCTGCCGGGCTTGCAGGAAGTGCGCTCGATCTCCAAGACCGGGCTGTCGCAGATCACGACCGTCTTTGCCCCGGGAAGCGAAATCCTGCGGGCCCGCCAGTTGGTGGCCGAGCGGATCGCCGCCGCCGACTTGCCCCAGATGGCCGGTGTCAACAAGCCCACGTTGGGCCCCATCGCCACGGGTCTGGGCGAGGTCTATCACTACCTGCTGACCAGCGACCGCCACGACCTCACCGAGCTGCGCACGATTCACCACTGGATCGTCAAGGCCCAGTTGCGCACCGTGCCGGGCGTGGCCGAGGTGAACACCTGGGGCGGCTACGAGAAACAATATCACGTGCTATTCGACCCGGCGCGGCTGATCAAGTACGACCTGTCGATGGCCGACATCGTCGAGGCCATGCGCTCGAACAACGCCAACGTCGGTGGCGGGGGCATCTCGCGGGCCGGGCAGTTGGAGCTGATTCAGGGCGTGGGCCGCCTGACGAGCACCAGCGACATCTCGCAAATCGTGCTCAAGGAGCACGAGGGCCAGCCGGTCCGGGTGCGCGACGTGGCCGACGTGGAAATCGATCACGAAATTCCCAGCGGCGCCGTCACCGCTCAAGGCAAGGGCGAAGTCATCCTCGGCATGGGCTTCATGCTGATGGGAGAAAACAGCCGCGAGGTCACCCAGCGGCTGCGGGCCAAGATGGAGGAGATCAAGCCAAGCCTGCCCGAGGGGGCCCACATTCAAGAGGTGCTCGCCCGCACCGACCTGGTCGACCAGGTACTGGCCACCGCCGAGCACAACCTGTTTCTGGGCGCGATCCTGGTCGTGGCGGCGCTGTTCGTCCTCGGCGGCGGGTTGCGGGCCGGGCTGATCGTGGCCACGGCCATCCCGCTGTCGTTCCTGGTGGCCGGCAACCTGATGTTGCAGGCGGGTATCGCCGGCAGCCTGATGAGCTTGGGGGCCATCGACTTCGGCATCATCGTCGACAGCTCGGTGATCATGGTGGAAAACTCGGTCCGCCACCTGGCCGAAAACCACGACCGCCGGCCGGCGATCGACGTGGTGCACGACGCCTGCGTCGAAGTTCGCAAGCCGACGATGTTCGGCGAGCTGATCATCATGATCGTTTATCTGCCGATCCTCACGCTCGAGGGGATCGAGGGCAAGCTGTTCCGCCCGATGGCGCTTACCGTGCTGTTTGCGCTGGTCGGCTCGCTGGTGCTGTCGCTGACCTTGATGCCGGCCTTGGCGGCCACGTTCCTCTCGAAGCGGCCGAAGGACAAAGAGCCGCGGGTCGTGCGGTTTCTGCAATGGCTGTACCACCCCGTGCTGCGGTGGGTGCTCGGGCATCGGCTGGTCGTGGTGGGGGCGGCGCTGGGGCTGGCGGTCGCGGCGGCGATGCTGGGGTCCGACCTGGGCACCGAGTTCATCCCGCGGTTGAGCGAAGGGTCGATCGTGATCGCCACCCAGCGGCTGGCCAGCGTGTCGCTCGAGGAGTCAATTCGCTACGGTACGCAGCTCGAAAAACTGCTGCTGGAAAAATTTCCCGACGAAATCAACCACATCTGGACCCGCACCGGCACGGCCGAGGTGGCCACGGACCCGATGGGCCTCGACCAGAGCGACGTGTTCATCACGCTCACCCCGCGCGAGCAATGGAAGCGAGCCGCGACGCAGGACGAGCTCGTGGCCCAGATGAAGGAAGTCGTGGCGGGATTGCCCGGCATGGCCCTGCTGTTCACCCAGCCCATCGAGCAGCGGGTCAACGAGATGATTGCCGGCATCAAGGGGGACGTGGGCATCAAGATTTTCGGCGAGGACTACGCCACGCTGTTGAAGCTTGCCAAGCAGGTCACCGACGCGGTCGGCGTGATCGACGGGCGCGCGACGTGGTGCCCGATCAGCTCAGCGACACGGCCGTGGTGCGGATCACGGTCGACGAAGACGCGCTGTCGCGCTACGGCATTCCGCGGCAGGACGTGTTGTCGATCGTGCAGGCGATGGGCACGCCGCGGGTGGGCGACGTCTATGAGGGGCAGCGGCGCTTTCCGCTGGTCGTGCGGCTGGCGGCGAAATATCGCTCCGACCCCGAGGCGATCGGCCAGGTGCTCATCTCCACGCCCAGCGGCATTCAGCTTCCGCTGGCGCGGCTGACGCGGATCGAGCAGGTGCAGACGCCGACGGTCATCTCGCGCGAATGGGCCAAGCGGCGGATGCTCGTGCAGTGCAACATTCGCGGCCGCGACACCGGCTCGTTCGTCCGCGAGGCCAAGGCCCGCGTCGCCGAGCTGCAAAAGGGCTGGCCGCCCGGCTACCACGTCACCTGGGGCGGGCAGTTCGAGCACATGCAAACGGCCTACCAGCGGCTGTTTTTCGTCGTGCCGCTGGCCATCGTGCTGATCCTGTTGCTGCTGTATGCCACGTTCAATTCGTTGGGCGACGCGCTGTTGATCTTCACCGGCGTGCCGTTCGCGATCGTGGGCGGCGTGATCGCGCTGGCCGTGGCCGGCCTGCCGTTTTCGATTTCGGCGGCCGTGGGCTTCGTGGCCCTGTTCGGCATCGCGGTGCTCAACGGCCTGGTGCTGGTCTCTTACATCCACAAGCTCGTCGACGATGGCCGCCCGCTCGAGGATGCCATCTACGAGGCGGGCATTCTGCGGCTGCGGCCGGTGCTGATGACCTCGGCCACGGCGGCCCTGGGGTTCGTGCCGATGATGCTGGCCACGGCCGTGGGGGCCGAGGTGCAACGGCCGCTGGCCACGGTCGTGGTGGGCGGAATCACCAGCTCGCTACTATTGACCTTGCTGGTTTTTCCGGTGCTGTATTCCCTTTTCGGCCGCCGGGCCGCCAAGGTTCGCTAATCGGCCGAGCCGGCGGGGGGCGATGCAAATCGATGGCCGCCGCCGCGCCGACTTCAACGGTCGGCCGTTCGTGTAGAATACCGCTGGCGAGCTGGGACGCCCGCGACGGCGCTTGCGTCCTGGTGCGAAGGCCTCGCCGTACCGGCCGTTCCCCTTGCCGACACGCTATGGCCAAAGTGGCCCAAAATCCGCCCGCCCACGAGCCCCCCGCGCCCACCAGCGCGATGGAGTTGGCCCAGGCCCTGCGCGCCGCCGATCCCAGCGCCGCTGCTCGTGGCTCCGCGCATCCTGCGGCGCATCATCAAGGAGCATGCCGGCGTGCGCGGCATCGGGCTGCGCGTGCCGCATCGCAAGAGCTACGTCATCGCGCGCGACGAGCTGCTGGCGATCGTCGACCGCGCGGACCTCGACCTCGACGGCGAGGCCGAGCTCGGCCAACGGCTGATCCTGCTGGCCCGGCCCACGGTCGAGATGCTCTCCGAGACGCGGACCTGCAACCTGATGACCAAGTATTGGCGGCTGCTGTTCCACGCGCGGGTCCACGTGGCGCTCGAGGCCGCGGCGGCCGACGGCCGGCTTTCTCCCAACGACGTCCGCGCGCGGGTGCAGCAGATCGGCGAGACCGAGTTTGCCGAGATTCGCGCAGTGCTCAGCCAGGAGGAGTTCCTGCTGCCACCGGCCGACGACCTGGTGACGTACGTCGAGTTCGTGGCGGTGTACCTGGAGCTGCGCTATTTTGCCGCCGGCTTCTTGCGCAGCTATTTTCCGTCATTGGAAGAGTTTCATTTCATCGACGAGCTGATTCGCCAGGATCTCGACGCCGAGAGCCTGCTGGCGGCCACGCGGCTGGCCGGCGCCGCCGAGCCCGAGCCGGCCGCCGAAGCGCCCGCCTTGGATCGCCACGGCTGCGCGCGACCGTTTCGACGAAGCCCAGCCGCCACCGGCCCCGCGCCGCCTGGCCCGGCACAAGCGTTCCGAAGCGATTGCCGCCTCGTTGATCCGCCGCGCCGAGGCGGCCAGTGGGCGGGGGAACCACGTGCGGGCCGCCATCCGCCGGACCCAGGCTGCCCGCCACGCCACCGCGGCCATCGCGCACGAACAGCGCGAGTTGGCCCGCGCCGAATTGTCGCGGCTCACCCGGCGGCTGCAGGCGGCCTTGGGCTTCACCGACAACGAAGCGCACGAGTGGCTCAAGTCGCTCGGTTCGCTGTTGGAGCTGTCGGCCGGCGGCGCGTGGACGGCCGAAGCCCGCATGCTCTACGACCTGCAATCGGTGTGCGTCGACCATGAGCGGGGCATCTACAAGCTCGACATCCCCGGCTGGCTGTTGTCGCTGGGGCGGCAGAGCATCAAGCGGTTTCTGCCCGGCCAGCGCGACGTGATGGTTTCGAAACACTTGCGCAGCGCGGCGCGGCGGCTGCCGTCGGCGCGGCTGGCGCAGCGAACGCGCAGCCGTTTGGCGGCCCTGCTGCAGTCGGCGGTGCACCGGGCCGAGGCGACCTTGCGGGCCCGCTTCCGCCCGGCCATCGACCGGGCGCTCGACAAGGTGAAGCTGCTGCCGCAGAACCCGCCCGAGCAGGTGGCCCGCAACAAGTTGATCGACGAGATCCTGGACCGCATCGTCGAGCGCGGCTTCCTGTCGATGAGCGACTTGCGCGACGCGCTGTCGCGCAACAATCTCAAGCTGCCCGATCTGGCCAGCGTGCGGCAATTCTTTCTGGGCGACCAGTTGCTGCAAGTCGACGCGCAGTTGGGCAGCAGCCTGGACGGCGTGTACCGTTCGGGCGAGGTCTACCTGCGCTGGCCGCAGCGGCTCAGCTCGCTGGCATTTGGCACCGCGGTGGGCCGGTTCCTGACGCGCTATGCGGCCCTGCCCTTCGGAGGCGCCTTCGTGATTCTCGCGGCGATTCAGGAGGTTAGCATCCTGATCAGCGAGCGCGTCGGCGCCGAAACGCACCTGCACGCGGCCGACTGGCCGCAGGTGAGCCTGCTGGGGCTCGTCCTGTTGGGCATTCTCTACTACCAGCGGTTTCGCGCCTGTGCCTGGCGGGCGTGGCCAACGCGGGACGCGCGGGCCGGCTGCTGTTTTTCGAGCTGCCGCGGCGCGTCGTCTCGCTCCCCGCGATTCAGATGATCGTCCGCAGCCGCGCGTTTGGGTTGTTCCGCCGCTACGCGCTCAAGCCGATCGTGATCACTGCCGGAGCCATCGCGGTGGCCGGCTTTGCCGGCTGGCAGCTCAACGCCACAGGTTGGGCCTTTTTCTTGGCGGCCGTCACGGTGCTGGTGAACTCGCGGCTGGGGCGCGACGTCGATGAGCTCGTCACGGACTGGATCCTGCTCACCTGGCACCGCCTGCGGGTGTACGTGTTCATGGCCCTGTTCCGGCTGGTGATGGACATCTTCGCCCGGCTGCTCGAATCGATCGAGCGGCTCTTGTACACGGTCGACGAATGGCTGCGCTTTCGGGCCGGCGAGCGGACGGCCGTCACGGCGGCCAAGATCGTGCTGGGGTCGGCCTGGTACTTCGTCGACTACGTGATCCGCTTTTGCGTCACGCTGATGGTCGAGCCGCAGGTCAACCCGATCAAGCACTTCCCGGTGGTCACGGTGTCGCACAAGTTTCTGGTGCCCGTGAGCCTGGCGATCCATCGGATCCTCGAAGGCACCCTGGGCCCGGGCTGGGCCTGGGGGATCGCGGCGTTCACGCAGTTCCTGTTTCCCGGCATCGCCGGCTTCCTGGTGTGGGAGCTCAAGGAGAACTGGCGGTTGTACGCGGCCAATCGGGCCCCCGACCTGCGGCCCGTCTCGATTGGCCATCATGGCGAAACCATGCTGCAATTCCTGCGGCCCGGCTTTCGCTCGGGCACGCTGCCCAAGCTGTACGCCAAGCTGCGCCGGGCCAGCCGCAAGGCCTATTGGACGCACAACTGGAAATCGTGCGGCAAACAGATCGAAGGGCTGCACCACGCCAGCGAGGCGATTCGCCGCTTTGTCGATCGCGAGCTATTGGCGCTGTTGCACACCAGCCGCAACTGGGCCGACCGCTCGATCGCCTCGGGCGAGATTCGCCTGGGCATCAAGCGAATCCTGGTCGAGCTGTATTGCCCCGACCTTGGCGAAGAGAGCCTGTGGCTGGCCTTCGAGGAGCAATCGGGCTGGCTGGTAGCCGACGTTCATCGCCGCGGCTGGTGCGACGCCCTGAACGCGCCGCGGCGTCACGCCCTGGCCAGCGCGCTGGCCGGCTTCTACAAGCTGGCCGGCGTGGACCTGGTGGCGCGAGCAGATCGAGACCCAATTGGGCGGCGTGTCGCGCGGTTACAAGATTCTCGACGACGCACTGATCGTGTGGCCCGGCGCCGACCAGCCGGCGCGGACCTTTCCGCTGGGTCAGCGGCTGGCGCTCGAAGAACGACTCGACCCCCAGCAGCACGCGGCCCTGGTCGAACGCGAACGCTGGGTGTTCGCCGCCGCGCCCATTCCCTGGCGGCTGTGGGTCGTCACTTGGGAACTCGACCAGCTCGGCGGTTTCTCCAAGCACCAGGTGCTGGAAAACATGGACCTGCTGCCCGGCTGAAGCGGCGTGCAGGGGCTGTCCTATTTCAGCGAGCCGAGATAGGCGACCAGGTCGGCGATTTCCGCAGCGGTCAAGACTTTGTCGAGGCCCTGGGGCATGATCGACGTGGGGCTGGGCGCCAGCTCGTCGAGGTTCGCGCGGTCGATGCGGATTTCGGCACGATCGCTGGTGCGGAGGTAGATTGCCGCGGCCGTTTCGCGGTCGATCAGCCCGGCGTGGACTTTGCCCTCCTTGGTCGAGGCACTAAAGCTCTCGTAGCCGCGGGCGAGGCTGGCGCTGGGGAACACGATCGCCTCGACCAGGTCGCGGCGGTTGCGAATCTGGCCGATCTTCGACAACTCGGGGCCGATCCGCTCGCCGCGCGTGCCAATGCGGTGGCAGGCGGCACACAAGGCCCGCGCTCCAAAGAACAGTTCCTCGCCCTTGGCCGCGTCCCCTGGCCCGCCGGCCTTGTCGAGTGCCGCCATTCGGGCAGCCCGCTGGCCATCGTCGAGCCTGGTCGACGCCAGCAGCTTTTCGCCCGCCGCCTGCACGTCGGCCGGATAGTGCTGCAGCACGTCGCGCAACCGCTGGGCCGACAGGCTGCCGATGGCCGGTGATTTGGCCAGCGCGGCGACCAGCGCCCGCCCGTTGTCCGCGCCGCTGGCGTCGCGTTCGAACGCCCGCACCAGCCAGGAAACTTCGAGCGGTCCGCACTTCTCGATCAGCGAGCCCACGCGGGAAAGCTGCCCGGCGGTCAATTGGAAGCATCCCAATGCTTCGGCCGCGGCCAGCCGATCGCGGACGTTCGCTTCCTCCACGAAACGGCCTGCGAGAAACTCAAATCCCTCGGTCGAAAGCGGCCCTTCACCCTGCGCGGCCGCCGCCAGCGCCGCCGTGCGCAGCTCGGCGGGGCGCTTGGCATCCAGCCCGAGGGCCAGAAGCTGCGGAGTGAATTGGCCAGCGCCGAGCGCACGAGCCGCCAGGATCGCTTGCCGCGCGACGTCGGCATCGTTGGCAGCCAGGCTCAAGCGCACGGCCTCGGTCCAAGCCTGCGGCGGCTTGGAAAGCTCCTCGGCGGCCAGCGTTTCCAACAGGACGAGCCGCGTCGGCTTGGGAGTCGTCGATGTGGCAAGCGCCGTGGCGATCGCCTGTTGTACGTCGTCGCGCTCGACCAGCGCTGCCAAGGCTCCGCGCACGGTGGCCAGGCGCTCGTCGCTGGGATTCGGCTCGGCCAGCCAACCGGCGATGGACCCCGTCAATTGGTCGGCCCAATCGGGGTGCCGGCCCAACACCTCGACCACCGCCCGCAGCAGGGGCGTGTCTTCGGTGGCCAACAGTGGAGCCACGTCGTCGCGCGCGAGCGGCTGGGCGTCCATTTGATCGAGCGCGATCAGCGCCGCGCGACGCACGGCGGCGCTTTCGTGCCCGAGCCCGGCGCGCGTCGCCGCCGGGTCGTTGATTTCGATCATCGCGTAGATCAGCGCGTGCTCGACGAACCGATCGGACGGCTGCCGCGAGGCTTCGAGCAGGGCCGGCACGGCGTTGGCCTGGCCCGCGCGGCCCAGCGCCGTGGCCGCCTCGCGCACCAGCGGCGGATCGCCTTTGCGCAGCAGATCGACCAGCGACGCCGTACATTGCGTATCGCGCAAATCGCCCACCGCGTGCGCCGCCGCCAACCGCACCCGGGCGTCGTCATCGCCCAGCGCCTGCCGCAGCAGCATCCGCGCATCTTCGCTGCCGATACGCGCCAACGTCCAGACGGCATTCTGGCGGGCACGGTAGTCGGGGCTCTCGAACAGGGCGTCGACCAGCCGTCCGGTGACGCGGTCGCCGCGGGCGGCGAGGGCGTTGATGGCCCGTTCGGCCACGGCCGGCCGCGGGTCGCCCAGCAAGTCGACCAGGTCGGCGTCGAAGACATGCTGCCAATCGATCTTTTGCCCACGCGGGTCGTCGACGGTGGGCCCGGCCGCCCGGCGAATTCGATAAATGCCCCCGCCGACTTCCGGTTTGGCGATTTGCGAGGTTGGGCAGCCGATGCGAAACCATCCGCCGGTGTCGATGACCAGCAGGCTGCCATCGGCGTCCTGGAGCACGTCGGTGGGATGAACATCGGAGTCGGTGGAAACCAGAAAATCTTCGTCGGCCGAGGCGAACGTGCCGCCCTGCCGCGTGAGCTGGTGGCGGACGATTTTGTGGGTATTGAACTGCACGGAAAAGAAGTTGTCGCGATAGGTCTCGCCCCAGGCGGCCCCGGAATAACGGGCCAGGCCGGATGGGGCCACGACGCCCAGGCGACTCAAGGCCGGCATCAGCTCGCCGGTGCGCTTGAACTCGCTCGTGCAGGGATGCTTCTTCGGATAGACGCCGCCGTAGACGAAGTGCACCAGGGCATCGTGCCGCGCGGCGTCGGGATTGTAAAACGTCATCGTGCCGATCGTCTCGCCCTCGGCAGTGAAGGCGACTTCCACCGGGTTGTCCATGCCGCCCCCGCAAAAGACTTCGACATTGCTGCCGTCGGGGCGGCAGGTGAACACCCGGGCGGCCAGGCCCGAGCTGGTGATCTTGCCCGCCGCGTCCTTGAACTCGTGGCCATGGCGGCCGTCACACCAGGCGATGCGTCCGGTGGGGGTGATGAAGCAGCCGTGGATGTCGGCCGCGTTGCCGGTGTAGCCGAACTGGTTGACGATCTCCTCGCGGCGATCGGCCACGCCGTCGCCGTCGGTGTCCTCCAGCCGCCAGATGCTTGGGGGGCTGGCCACGTACAACGCGCCGCGATACCAAGCGGCACCCTGCGGGAAGGTCATCTTGTCGGCAAACAGCGTGCTGCGGTCGAAGCGGCCGTCGCCGTCGGTGTCTTCCAACATGCGGATCATGTTGGGCAGCTTCTGTTCCAGCTCTTCGGCCGGCAGGTTCAAGCCTGCATTGTCGGCCACGAACAGCCGTCCGCGCTCGTCGAAGCCGGCCATCAGCGGATGCTCGACCAACGGCGGCGCCGCCACCAGCTCGACGACAAAACCCTCGGGCACGCGAATGGAATCCAGCGGCGAGGCGGCGTCGGCGGCCAGCAACGCCGGGGCGAGCCAGGCGCCGAGAAGGAGTGCCGCCAAGCGAGTTCTTCCGGTCAATCGCATTGCTGATGATCGTGCGCGTCGTGGAACGTGCTGGCTGAATGTAACTGAAACGCAAAACGGTCCCCGGGCTCATGCCCTCGGGCTTGCCAACCCGCGGGATCGATGGCACCCCCTTGGGGCGGCGCCGCTGCCGGGCCGTGGGGCTATTATCTTTGTCGCCGCGACGCTTGTCGAGCGCTCGCTGAGGGGATCGGCAGGCGGTAAACTGGCGAGCCGCACGTGCTGCTGGCGATTTCGATCACGTCTGAGCGAGGGATGGGGCCCATGAAGCGTTTGACTGCCGGTCCGCTGATTTACGAGTTCAGCCGCCACGTCGAGCCGCGGCTGCGGATCGCACCGGGCGAAACGATCGCCGTGGAAAGCGAAGATGCCTTCTCCGGACAAATTCGCACGGCCGACGATCGCCGCGACAAGCAAACGATGCCCTTCAGCAATCCGCAGACCGGCCCGATCTGGGTCGAAGGCGCCGGGCCGGGCGACGTGCTGGCGGTACGAATCGAGTCGATCGAGCCGACCATGGGCCACTGCGTCACCCGCACCAGCGATCCCGGCCAACTGGGCGAATGGCTGGGCACGGATTGTCCCCACGGCACGCACGTCTGCCCGATTCGCGATCGCCAGATTCTTTGGAGCGACGAGATCACGATCCCCTACGCGCCCATGTTGGGCTGCATCGGCACGGCGCCCTCGTGGGGCGTGCCCACCACGCTGCCCGCCGGCCCGCACGGCGGTAACATGGACATCCTCGAAACCGCGCCTGGCAGCACCGTACATCTGCCGGTGTGGGTCGACGGCGGCTATCTCTACCTGGGCGACGCGCATGCCGCGATGGGCCACGGCGAGCTGTCGGCCAGCGGCCTGGAAATGCCCGCGGTGAGCGTGATCACGGTCAACCTGGTGAAGCAGAAGCCGATTCGCACGCCGCGGATCGAAACGGCCGACGAAATCATGACCGTCGTGGGCGGCTGCCCGGCCGAACGGGCCACGGCGCGGGCCTTCGCCGAGTTGATCCTGTGGATGGAGGCCGACTATGGCTGGGACCGCTGGCGGGCGTACGACCTGCTGACCCACGTGGCGCGGCTATCGATCGGCTACTACGCCATTGGCACCGTGGCGGCCAAGGTAGCCAGGCGGTATCTCGCGGGGCGATGATCCGCGCTGACGACGGACCTCGCCCCCGCCGGCGGAGCACGAAAAGGCGGGCGTCGCGTCATCTCAGCGGGTTTTGTTGCCGGTCAAATTGGCGGCGACTAGAATCGCCTTCCGAGGCGGATCCTGGCGCGATCTTGTTGGCTTTCTGAGGATGCAAACCATGCGACGGGCGAATCGCGGAGTGTTGGCGGCGGTAGTTCTTCTCGTGGGAGCGTTGCGGTCGTTCGCCGACGACGAAACGGCGCTCGACCGCTATGTGGCCGCCCCCGACCCGGCCTTTGCCTGGAAACTGGTCGACACCGTGCCGGGCACGGGCTACACGACGTACATTCTCGAGCTGACGTCGCAATCGTGGCGCACCGAGGCCGACGTCGACCGGCCGGTGTGGAAGCACTGGCTATCGATTGCCAGGCCCGACCACGTCAAAGGCCACACGGCCTTCCTGTTCATCGGCGGCGGCAGCAACAAGGAGGGCGCGCGCCTCGGCGCCGACCAGCGCGTCATCGACCTGGCGCTGTACACGCACACGGTGGTCGCCGAGTTGGGCATGGTGCCCAATCAGCCGCTCTATTTCACCGACTCGAAGGAGGAAGGCCGCTCGGAAGATAACCTGATCGCTTACACCCGTGTGAAGTACATGGCCACGCGCGACCCCAACTGGCTGGTGCGGCTGGCGATGGTCAAGAGCGGCGTGCGGGCGATGGACACCATGCAGCAGTTCTTAGCCTCCGACCAAGGCGGAAAGCTCTCGCTGGAAAACTTCGTGGTGGCCGGCGGCTCGAAGCGCGGCTGGACCACCTGGCTGGTGGGCGTGGTCGATCCGCGCGTGGTGGCGATCATGCCGATCGTGATCGACGCCTTGAATTCCGAAGTCATCACGCGCCACCACTACCAGGCCTACGGCTTCTTTTCGCCGGCGCTGAAGGATTACATGCGCCACGGCCTGTTTCCCGACAAGGTCGGCACGCCGCTGTATCGTGAAATCCTGGCCATCGAAGATCCCTACAACTACCGCTACCGGCCGCGGCTGAAGATTCCCAAGTTCATCATCAACGCCGCGGGCGACCAGTTCTTCCTGCCCGACAATTCGCAGTTCTATTACAACGAGCTGCCCGAGGAGAAATACCTGCGCTACGTGCCCAACGCCAAGCACGACCTGAAGGGGAGCGACGCCCGCGAGAGCCTGGCGGCCTTCTATGGTTCGGTGCTCGACCGCCGGCCGCGGCCCAAGTTTTCCTGGAAGAAACAGCAGGACGGTTCGCTCTTGGTGACGGTCAAGGACAAGCCGCTGCTGGTCAACTTGTGGCAGGCCACGAACCCCAAGGCCCGCGACTTCCGGCTCGACACGATTGGCCCGGCCTACACCAAGAGCGTGCTGGAGCCGCGGGCCGACGGCACGTATCTGGGCCACGTCGACAAGCCGGCCGAGGGATTCACGGCCTTCTTCGTCGAGCTGGTCTATCCGACCGGCCGGAAGTATCCCTTCAAGTTCACGACCGAGGTGAGCGTCGTGCCCGACGTGCTGCCGTTCGAGATGCCGACGACGGGGAAGTAGAGCGGAGCCGCACTCGACGCAGCCGTGCCACACGCTTTGCGGCCAACATTAACCCGACGCGCAAGCGAGGGAGAAGTAAGGAAGAGCCCTCGCTTGAGCGTCGGGTTCGTTTTCAAACGCGCAACGCGCGAAAAAAGTGGGCAGTCGATTGGGCTTATCGACTGCCCACGGACAAGTGCGCGCTAGCGCCAATTCCGACGCGTCGAGATGTGAGTCGATTGGCTACCGCACGCCGATCCGTCGATTGCGACGACGGATGATCGAAAGGCCCAATCCCGCCAGGCCGAAACCGGCCAGCACGATCGACGACGGCTCGGGAACGGCCCCGGGCGAGCCGACGTTCTGGTTCGCGGTGACGGTCGCGGCGTCAAACGCGCCGTGGACGCCCGCTACGCTCGGCTCGCCAAACGTCATCGTCGTGGGATTGTAGCCGAAGCTTTGGCCGGTGACGGTGGCGCCAAACGACACCGAGTCGATCGTTGCTCCGCCGGAGTCGAAGACGATGACACCGTCACCCGACCCGCTCAGGCTGAGGCCGCTGCCCGAGTAGTAGCCGACTTGAACGCCGGCCAGACCGCCCCAAAAGGTGCGGAAGTCGGCAACTTCGGTGACTGGATCGCCGCTCGTGGATTCGAGGAACACGACCGACTCGCCGGGCCCGATCGAGGTCACGCCCTGCAGCGGCACGGAGTTGGCAAACGTGAAGGAGCCATCGTCCATCTGATCGCCAACGATGCTGACTGCACTGGCGCTGAAGTTGGTCAATTCCCACCAGTCGTTGGTGGCTCCCGGACCTTCGGCCGTCATGGCTTCGGTGATCAGCAAGCTGGCGCGGGCTGGCGAAGCCAGGCAAACCAGCGTCGCTAAGGCAACGCTGCACATCACTAAGGTTGTCTTCATTAGCAGTTTTCTCCTCGGTGTGTATAGGGTCAACAGAGATTGCAAAACGCGCCGCCGGCGTTCCTGGGCCGCGTCCACCCACGCTTCTCAGCCCGGCCGTTCCGCGCGCCGCTAGCTGGCAAACACCGGGCGTGAATTTAGGTCACGACTGTGAGAAAACGATGAGCGAACGGCCAGCCCATCGTGAGTTTTCCATGAGATAATCGCCGCTGGCCGCTGGAAGCGACCCGAGAGCGGGCTCAGCATCGCGGGACCAGCAGGTCCGCGCCTTTCGCGGCCACCGATGGCCAGCACGGTGCCACAACCCGCGGTGCGCACAGCGATTATTGCGGGCCGGTCACGCCGTGCTCGCCGCCGTTGGTGTTGATGCCCACGGCCTGTTTGCGCAAGTCGGGCAACTGCACGTTGAGATTCTTCGCCCGCGCGGCCAGCGCGAACTGAAAATACTGCAGTTGCCGCGACGGCTTCTTGCGGGCCCAAACGAACGTGCTGGTGACGAGCGACCGCGGCAGCTTGCCCGACTCGACCAGCTTGATGATCTGGTTGATGTAGGCGAACTCGACGGGCCGTCGCGCCTTGAGCCCCTTCTCCAGCTGGCTCTTCAAGTCGATCGTCACGCCGCCGGCATTGATCGATTTCGGATTGGCCGCCCACGACGGCGAGCCGGTCGCGACGCATACGGCCAGACCCAGGGCCCCGATCAACAGCGCGCGCTGCATGGCATCACCAGGCGGGTTCAGAGTTGAAAAGCGATGAGAAAGCGTGAGACGGCGATTGCCGCGGCTGTCTTGTAGTCGATGGCGCCGCGCGGCGGCAAGGCCGCTTTCGTGGTGGCGGCAAGATCGCGGCCCTTGTCCTCTGTCGCGACTGGACTTGTGGGTGCCACTGCCGGCTTGTCAAGCAGTGCCAGCGGTTCGTGAGAAGCACGAGTCCAAATTTGATTTCTGATAAAGCACTGGCTGCCAAGCCGTCGCGCGGACCGCTTGCTTCGCGAGGCGCGGGAAAGCTTACCCAGCTTGTCCGTTTGCGCTACTTCCCGTAAAGTTGGCTCTGAGACGGCTGGAACTCAGTCCGGCCCCGTGACAGTCGCTTTCTCGTTGTGGCCCGCACGTTTGCAGCCTGTTTTACCATTTAGCGGTGAACCGCCCGGCCCCCGCGCGGGTCCACGTAGACAGCCATGAGAAGCGACGTCATCCAACGCGATCGGGCCGGAACGCTTCGCGAGCTTTTGGTCATCTCCGTGCCGCTGGTAATCAGCTCGGGCTCGACGGCCATGATGTACGTCGTCGACCGGATCCTGCTGAGCTGGCACTCGGTCGACTCGATGGCCGCCGCCCTGCCGGCCGGCGTGCTCCACTGGAACCTGGCGGCGCTGGCCTTGGGCACGGTCACCTATGCCAACGCCTTCATTGGCCAGTACGAAGGGGCCGGCCAGCACCATCGCGTCGGTCCGGTGCTGTGGCAGGGCATCTATTTTTCGCTGATCGCTTCAGCACTGGCGCTGCTCTGCGTGCCGGCGGCGCCGGCGATGTTTGCCTGGTTCGACCACGACGGCGCGGTGCAGGCGCTCGAGCTGCGCTATTTCCGCATCCTCTGCTGCGGCATGCTGCCGCTGTTGCTCGACGGTGCGCTGTCGTCGTTCTACAGCGGACGCGGCAAGACCACGACCGTGATGGTCGTCAATACGCTCGGCATGCTGATCAATATCGGGCTCGACTACTTGCTGATCTTCGGCAAGCTGGGCCTGCCGGCGATGGGCATCGACGGCGCCGCCGTGGCCACGGTGATCGCCTTCACGGCGATCACGCTGATGTACGTCGCGGCCATGGCCTGGGACCGGCGCAACCGCATCTACTGTCTGTGGTCGGGGCGCGGACCCGATCGCGAGCTGTTCGTGCGCCTGTTGCGGTTCGGGCTGCCCAGCGGGATGCAGCAGTTTTTGGACATCGCCTGTTGGAACGTCTTCATCCAGTTGATAGGCCGGCTCGGCACGCGCGAGCTGTCGGCCACGGTGCTGGTGTTCAACCTCAACGGGCTGGTGTTCATTCCGCTGCTAGGGCTGGGCACGGCCGTTACGGTTTTGGTCGGCCATCGCATCGGCGAGGGCCGGCCGCGGCTGGCGGTGCGCACGACCTGGCTGGCGCTGGCGCTGGCCGCGGCGTACGTCGTGCCGTTCGTGTTTGTTTACGCCGCCGCGCCGGACGTCATCCTGCGACCGTACGGCCTGGCCGACCACCCTGGCGTGCGCGCTGGTGATTTACCTGCTGCGGTTCGTGGCCGTGTATTGCTTGTTCGACGCGATGGCCGTGGTGTTCAACTCGGCCATTCGCGGCGCCGGCGACACGCGGTTCGCACTGGTGTTTTCCTTCTCGCTGAGCGTCGTGCTGCTGGTGATACCAACGTACGTCGCTTCGCAGTGGGGCGAGGCGGGCTTTCCCTATGCCTGGTACGGCGTGACCGCGCTGATCGTGACGCTGGGGCTGGGCTTCATGGCCCGCTTCCTGCAAGGCCGCTGGATGACGATGGCGCGTGATCGAGCACACCGCGCCGGAATTGGAGCGCGCGGCCGCCGGCGAACGGACGCCGGCCGTGTCAAACTTCGTCGGCTAGACGGCGTGATTCCTCGCCTGCGAACCGGACGCGCCGGCGAGGGCCCCTGTGAATGCATCTCCGCCGGCGCGTTAGGATGGCGCGGGTACTTCGCGGGCATCCCCGCGGATTTTACTCGGCGTGCTGCAGATAGACCTTTCCCTTATAGAGCCGAGCCAGCAGCGCGAAGATGACGGCTGCCCCGGCCATCAAGCCGGCAAACAGCCAGAAGAACTCGGACAGCGCGATCGTCTTTTGCAGCGGCGCCAGGAAGGCCACCAGCAAATTCCCGAATGCCACGCACAGCAGCCAGAAGCTCATGATCGTCGATTTCATGGCACGCGGCGCTTGCGTGTAGGCGAATTCGAGCCCCGTGATCGACACCAGGGCCTCGGCGATGGTCATGATGAAGTATTGGACGACCTGCCAGAGGGCGTGCACGCTGCCCTCGCCGGCGGCCTGGATCCGCTGTTGCAATAGGGCCGCGGCCGTGAAGGCCACCGCGGTCAGAAACATGCCCATGGTCATTTTCGTCAACGGCTTGATCTCGATCCCCCGCGCTCGCAGCGGCATGTAAACCAGGAGATTCATCGCTGGGATGACAATCATCACGAACAGCGGGTTGAGCGCCGAAATCTGCGCCGCATCCATCGAGATGCTCAACATCCGCTGGCGCACGACAGCTTCGCCCGGCGGGCTCGTGATGTTCCCCATCGGCGGCCCGACGAGGTCGCAAACGCCGGCAAGCACGCCCAAGGCGAGAATGGCCCCCACGTACTTCATGGTCAGCGGTCGCGGCAGCGGCCGATTGTCGATCCATCTCAGCAGCCACACGGCCGCGAACAACGCCAGCGCGATCGTGGCGGCCAGCCCCCAGTAGGCCAGATACGCGGGAAGGATCAAGCCCAATGCCATTTGTCGCGCCTGGTCGATCCACGTCGAGGCGTGCTGGTCGAACAGGGCCCAGAAAACGCTGACCATGGAAAAGACCACCATGATCTTCAGCACTGCGGGGGGTCCGTCGCCGGCCTCCTCGCCAAAGCGTTGGCGCCCGACGTCAAAAAAGCTCATTCCCGCTTGACGCTCGCGCTGGTGAGTCAGGTTGTAGAACAGCACGGGCAAGAAGCCGGTGCTGGATTGGATGCGCTGGCGAACGTTGAACAGCACGACGCCCAGGACGACGGCCGCCAGCGTAGCAGCAGGCAACCACCAGTAGTCGGCAAAGAACTGGCCGACCAAGGCGGCACGGACTCCCGCGAATTCTTCGCCCGCTCTCTCGGCGGCCTCTTTGGCCGCGGCGAGGAATTGTTCCCAGAGCACGAAGTAACCGACGATCAGCGCAAACAGCGGGGTAAACAGCAGACTGGTCACCACGGTATCGAACAGCCCCAGCCTTCCGCCGGGATTTGGGGGCACGTGGACGAACTTGTTCCGCCCCAGCCAGAAGATGATCGTGGCTATCCCCATCAGCACGCCGGGAACGCCGAACGCGATTTCCGCATTGCCGTAGCGGAGCAGCAGCGGAGTCAGGATGGTCGAAAAAAAAGAGCCGAAGTTGATGATGAAATAAAAGGCCTGGTAGACCTTGGTGATCAGGTGCGAATTGGTGGCCGTGAATTGGTCGCCGACGTTGGCCGATACGCATGGCTTGATGCCGCCGGAGCCGACCGCGATCAGTCCCAGCCCGATATACATCGAGATTTCGGCCGCGGCGAACTCGCTGATCGCCCCCAGCCGACCCGCGACCGCCAGAACGGCGTGGCCGGCGCAATAGATCAGCGACACCCACAGGATGGTCCGGTATTTGCCCAGCAGCCGATCGGCGACGATCGCGCCGATCAGCGGAAATGCGTACACGCCCGCCACGAAGAGGTGCACCACCTCGGTGCTGCGGGCTTCCGCTTCGGCCATCGCCTCCGGGTCAACGGCCGCCTCGTTCACGAACTGCACGAACAGGGCGATCATGTAGATCTTCAAGATCGCCTTCATTCCGTAGAAGCTGAACCGCTCGGCACCCTCGTTGCCGATGATGTACGGAATGCCGGAGGGCATCTTGATCGAGCGCGGATCTTCGGGCGGTCGAAGATCAGCCTTGTCGACGGCCGAGCTCGTTGAATGGGCGTGCATGGCGGCTAGCGATTATCTCCATCGAGCAGGCGGCCCAGACCGCCCAGGATCGAGCCTTCTTCCTTGCCGCCGCGGCCGGTCTGCGGGGCAGCGGCCACGATCCGCCCTGCCAAGCGCGAGAAGGGCAACGACTGGCACCACACGTCGCCCGGGCCCGTAAGCGTGGCCAGAAACAAACCTTCGCCGCCGAACAGCGTGTTCTTGACGCCGCCGATCATCTCGATGTCGTAGTTGACGCTCGGCTGCAAGGCCACCAGGCAGCCGGTGTCGAGCCGCAGCACCTCGCCGGGCGCCAGCGTGCCGCCGCATCAGCGTGCCGCCGGCGTGCACCAGCGCGACGCCGTCGCCGGTGAGCCGCTGCATGATGAACCCCTCGCCGCCGAACAGCCCCACGCCGAACCGCCGCTGAAAGGCGATGCCGATCTGCGTGCCGCGGGCGGCACATACAAACGAATCGCGCTGGCAGATCAGCTCGCCCCCCAGCTCGTCGAGGTGCATCGGCACGATCTTGCCGGGGAAAGGGGCCGCGAAGGCCACGATCGATCGCTCGTGGCCCGCGTTGGCGAACGTGGTCATGAACATCGATTCGCCGGTGATCACGCGCTTGCCGGCCGCGGCCACCTTGCTCCAGAAGCTTCCCTGGGGGGCGGACGGGTCGCCGAAGACGGTCTCCATCTGGATGCCGGTGGTCATGTACATCATGGCCCCGGCCTCGGCGATCACCATTTCGCCCGGATCGAGCGTCACCTCGACGTACTGCATCTCGGAGCCGAAGATCTCGTAGTCGATTTCATCCGAACGGCGGGTGCCCGGCGAATACACCGGCGGCGGCGCGGGCGCCTCGCCGACCAGGGCCGCCACGTGCCGGGCCTCGATCCATTCGGCTGCCCCGGGGCCGTAAACCAGCGTCTGCGGGCCGCCAATCGTGGGCAGCCGCTGCCGCAGCTCGGCCAGCGTCATCGGCCCCACGGCCCGGCCGTCCTGGGCGTAGTACCAACCCGCATCCTCAGGCATGGCCAAGTGCTCCGTCGAGAGAGAATGGTTTGGTGCGCTCTCACAGGATACCAAGCTGCCGGGCGCCCGGCCATATCGCGGGCGGGCGCGGTGCGCACCGTCATTTCGCGTCTTCGGCGGCCAGCAGCTCGAGCGTGAGCCTGAGCGCCGCGGCGGTTTGCTCGATGTCGGCTTCGTCGTGCACGGCCGACACGCAGCCGCCGGGCCAGGGAAACAGATCGGCGCCGCCCAGGATCATGCCGGCGCGCAGCCGGTGGACGATGGAGCGTCGCGGGCCCTTCAATTCTTCGAGCGGCACGCGGCCGGCTTCGATGTCGGCCTGCGTCGCGTCGCGGCCCTGCGGGTTGGTGAACAGATGGAAGCCGGAGAAGCCGCCATAGGCGACCCAGTTGGAGCCGGCCGCGCGGATGATCTCGTTGAGCCGCGGCGCAGCCGCTCGGCGGCGCGATCGGCCCGCGCGATGGCATCGCTTTCGGCCACGATCTTCAAGGTCGCCAGGCCGGCGGCCGCGGTGATCGGGTTGGCGTTGAACGTGCCCTGGTGCGGCACGCGATGCCGCACGTTCCACTCGCGGTCTTCGCGCACGGCCAGCACGCCCAGCACGTCCTTGCGTCCCGCCACGGCGCCGCCCGGAAAACCTCCGGCCACGATCTTGGCGAACGTCGCCAGGTCGGGCGTCACGCCCAACCGCTGTTGCGCTCCGCCCGGCGAAACGCGAAAGCCCGTGATCACCTCGTCGAAAATCAACAGCACCCGCCGCGCCGCGGTCAGCTCGCGCACGCGGGCCGCGAAGCCGTCGACCAGCGGCACCAGGCCGAACGTCGCCCCGGTCGGCTCCATGATCACCGCGGCGACGTCGTCGTCGGCCGCCAGCAGCTCGTCGAGCGCCTGCGGATCGTTCGGCGGGCAGACGATCGCGCCGCGGGCCACCTCGGGCAGCACGCCGGGGGTCGCCGAGCCGTCGAAGTGGCTCGTGACGCCGAAGGCGACCTGGTCGTGCCAGCCGTGGAAGTGCCCGGCGAACCGCACGATCTTGTGCTTGCCGGTGAAGGCCCGCGCCAGCCGGATGGCCAACAGCGTGGCTTCGGTGCCCGAACCGGTGAAACGGACGTTTTCGGCGCAGGGCACCATGCGGCAGATCTGTTCGGCCCACAGAACCTCCAACTCGTGCGCCGCGCCGTAGTGCGTCCCCTTGTCGAGCTGTTGGCGAACGGCTTCGATCACCGTGGGATGGTTGTGGCCCAACAGCAGCGCGCCGTGCCCGCCGATGTAGTCGACGTACTCGTTGCCGTCGACGTCCCACTTGCGCGAGCCGGCCGCGCGGGCGATGAACAGCGGGTGCGGCTGCAAATGGCGCGTGTCGTGCGTCACGCCGCCGGGGACGACGGCCAGCTCGCGGGCATAGAGCGCCGCAGAGCCGGGCGTCTTGGCGGCATAGCGGGCGGAAATCGTGCCGGGCGACGATTCGCCGGACGAGCGTGCGGATGTGTGTTTGAGGGTCGACATGGATTGATGGGATACCGGATACTCGGGCGGCGGTGTGGGTTCGTGCTAAGCCGCGAAACGTTCGCGATTGTCGAACGGCATGGGCGGTATTGCGGTTGGCGTTGGATGGGACGTTTGGTTGGCAAGCCAATCAGGCGACGATCGCCTCGATCACCTTTCCGGCGACGTTCGTCAGCCGCTCGGCGCGGCCGTTGTGCATCAGGGTGAGCTGCTCGTGGTCGAGGCCCAGCAGGTGCAGGATCGTGGCGTGGATGTCGTTGACGTGGACCTTGTTTTCCACGGCATACAGGCCGATTTCGTCGGTCGCGCCGTAGGTGACGCCGCCGCGCGTGCCGCCGCCGGCCATCCAGATGCTGAAGCCCCAGGGATTGTGGTCGCGGCCGTTGCCGCTTTCGCTCATCGGCGTGCGGCCGAACTCGCCGGCCCACACCACCAGCGTCGAGTCCAGCAGCCCACGAGCGTCGAGATCGGCCAGCAGACCGGCGATGGGGCGGTCGCTCTCGCGGCAGTGGGTCGAGTGATTGCCCTCGACGTCCGCGTGGGCGTCCCACTTGCTGCCCGAGCCCATGTAAAGCTGCACGCAGCGGACGCCGCGCTCGACGAGCCGCCGGGCCAGCAGGCAGTTGTGGCCGTTCTTGGCGGTTTCCTTCTGATCGAGGCCATACAGGGCCCGCGTGGCGGCCGTTTCGCCCGACAGGTCGGTGGCCTCTGGGGCGGCGGCCTGCATGCGGAAGGCGAGCTCGTAGCTGGCGATGCGGCCCTCCAGCCGGCTGTCGTCTTCGCGGCCCTGGCGGTGGCGGCGGTTGAGTTGTTGAATGTAGTCGAGCTTCGCGCGGTTGCGCTCGGCGTGCGAACCATCGGCCGGGGCGACGTCGAGGATCGGCAGCTTGCCGTCGCGCAGCTTCGTGCCCTGATAGGCGGCTGGCATGAAGCCGGTGCCCCAGTTGCGATTTCCGCCCGGCGGCGTGTCGCCGTTGTCGGCCAGCACCACATAGCCGGGCAGGTCGTCGCACGCGCTGCCCAGGCCGTACAAGCACCACGCGCCGAGCGAAGGCCGCCCGCCCAATACGCTGCCGGTGTTCATCTGGCAAATGCCGCCCACGTGGTTGAGCCCGTCGGCATGACAACTGCGCACCAGCGCCAGCTTGTCGGCGTGGCGGGCGATTTCCGGGTACCAGTCGCTGACCCACAGGCCCGAGTCGCCGTGCTGCTTGAACGTGCGCCGGCTGGCCAAGAGCGGCGTGTAGGCCGTCTTGCCCATGGCGGTCATCGGCCGCTCGAAGCTGTCGGGCAGCGGCTGGCCGGCGAGTTTCGCCAGCTCGGGCTTGGGGTCGAACAGGTCGATGTGGCTGGGCCCGCCGTCGAGGAAACACCAGATCACGCTCGTGGCCCGCGGCGCGAAGTGGGGCGGTTTGGCCGCCAGGACATTCGCGACGTTCGACGCGCCCACGGCTGTCGTGGTTGCGGCTCGTCCCTCGCGGGCCAACATCGCCAGCAGGGCCAGGTTGCCAAAGCCTGCACCGGCGCGGGCAAGAAATTCGCGCCGAGACTGCGGGCTTTCGAAATGCGGGAAAACAGCCATGCGTTCTCTACTTGCCGAAGCGCGGCGAGGCTAACCGTGTGCCACTGGCTTTGCCAGTGCAGCGCTATCAATGATCGTCAACTCCTGTCGGTGTGCCACTGGCTCTGCCAGTGCGGTGTTGACGATCCGTTTCAACTCAAATCGCACGCGGCACTGGCGGAGCCAGTGGCACACAAAGAACACGAACATACGGTCACGCGAGTCGAGGCAAACGTCTTACTCCACTCCACTTAATCGACGTACAAAAACTCGTTGGCATTGGCCAGCGCGTGGCAAAAGTCGACCACCGCCGCGGCGCGGGCCGTATCGACCTCCGCAGGCAGCGGCATCGGTAAGCTCGACGCTGCGCGTCGCTTCACCCTGGTTCGCCGCGGTTTGTCGCGCGATGAAGGCGCGGGCTTCGCCGGCCTCCTCATCATCGGCCGCTCGGGCAAAGGCTTCGGAAATCGCCGAGCGCACCAGGGCCTCGTCATCGGCGTGCTCGGCCAGCAGACGCCCCGCCCAGCGGCGGGCTTGCTCCAGCGTGAAGGCGCTATTCAATAATGCCAACGCCTGCGGGGCCGTCGTCGTGGCGCTGCGCTGCGGACAACTGGCGTGCATGTCGGGCAGGTCGAACAACTCGAGCAGCGGGTAACGCAGATTGCGCTTGGCAAAAATATAGACGCTGCGGCGATCGCGGTCGGCCGGACGTTTGTCGGCCTCCCAGGCAGGTTTCGCCTTGACGCCCTCGGGCAGCTCGGGCCGCGCGCTGGGGCCATACATCCGCCCGTTGAGCGCGCCGGCCATGGCCAGCATGGCGTCGCGAATGGCCTCGCCTTCGAGCCGTCGCCGCCGCGCGTGCCACAGCAGGCGGTTGCCCGCGTCGCGCTGGAGCGCCGCCGCGTGCAGCGAATCGTCGAGGTCCACCAAGGATGACTGCCGGTAGGCCGCGGAGGTGACCATCAGCCGGTGCATCGCCTTCAGGCTCCAGCCGCGGTCGATGAGCTCGACGGCCAGCCAGTCGAGCAGCTCGGGATGGCTGGCCGGCTCGCCCATGGCGCCAAAATCGTTCGGCGTGGCCACGATGCCCAGGCCGAAGTGATGGTGCCAGAGGCGATTGACGATGACCCGCGCGGTGAGCGGATGGTCGGGGTGCGTCAACCAGGCGGCCAACGCCGCGCGGCGGCCGGTCGATTGCACGCCGTCGGCCAGCTCGACGTTCGGCAGGTCGCTCGCGCCCAGGAACGTCGGAAAACCGGGCTGCACCGCGTCCAGCGGCTTGCGATAGTTGCCCAACACCAGCCGGAACGTGGCTGGCGGCTGCGAGGCGCCGTCGGTGACCGTCATGGCGGTGGGCAGCGCCGCGGGTTTCAGGTGATCGAACTTCGCCAGCTCGGCACGCAGCTCCTCGTAGCGCTGTTTCTTCTCGCCCTTGAGCCCCTTGTCCATGGCGTGCAACTTGGGCGTGACGTATTTCATCGCCTGCACGCAAATCTGCTCGTCGAGCACGGTCCGCTGGGACGGCGGCTTTTCGATCGCCTGGCGGACGTCGGGCTCGAACTTCTGCAAGGCGTCCTTGATGCTCGCCTCGCGAAGCGGATCCAGGATCGTCTCGATCTCGTCGCGAATCGAGCGCGTCGCTTCGAGCCACGCGGCCTGAGCCTGGTCGTGCCGCTGCTTTTCCTCCGGCGTGGCGAGCGGCACGTCGTCCCGCGGCAGCATACCGGCAAAACAAGCCTGCAGGCGGTAGTAGTCGGCCTGGGCGATGGGATCGAACTTGTGATCGTGGCACTGGGCGCAGCCGATCGTCAGGCCCAGGAAAGCCAGCCCGGTGGTCTCGGTGAGGTCGTCGTGGATTTCCTGGCGGCGGCGGCGGACGTCGGCCGCGTTGTATTCGTCGGGATACAGCCGATTCAACCCCGTGGCCAGCAGCGCCTCGGGATTGTCGGGCTCCAGCTCGTCGCCCGCCAGTTGTTGGCGCACGAAGCGATCGTAGGGCAAATCGGCATTTAGCGCGCGAATCACGTAATCGCGATACTTGTGGGCGGTGGGCCGAAAGGCGTCTTCCTTGAAGCCGTCGGTCTCGGCGTAGCGGACCACGTCGAGCCAGTGCTGGGCCCAGCGCTCGCCGTAGCGGGGCGAAGCCAACAGCCGCTCGACCACGCGCGGGTAAGCCCCGTCGGCCTGGTCGGCCAGAAAAGCCTGCTGCTCATCGAGCGTGGGCGGCAGTCCGGTGAGATCGAACGTCACGCGCCGCAGCAGGGCCAGCTTGCCGGCCGGCGCGTTGGGCCGCAGCCCCGCTTCTTCGAGGCCCGCCAGGATGAAGGCGTCGATCGGATTGGCCACCCAGGCGGCGTCCTGGACCGCCGGTAGCGCGGGCCGCGTCGGTGGGCAGAAGGGCCATTGGCCGCGGGCGAACTGGGGATCGGCGGCAACGGCGCACGATGCGGCCAGCAGCACGGCACCGATCGCGATGCCGACAAGCTGGAAGCCGAGCCGCCGCAACCGCGTTTCGACCATCGCGACCAAGCCCCCCAGATCAACCATGAGCCTGCAAGCTGTTTACCCAGCCGGTCACTCATCATAGCCGCCTTCCGCGATATGGGGCAAGCTTTTAGAGCCGCGTCAGCACTCGCACGAGCTGTCACGACCCGAGCGAACCATGCAGTTGCCGTGGCGGCCCGCGGACGCTGGCAGCCTCCTGCAGCGGGCATTTTTTTGCCGCCGGTCTGCCGGTAAGACGCCTTCGACGGGCGGCGCGAAGTCGCTAGAATTCCCGCCCGCCAAAAATCCTTGAAGTGCCGGAGGTCGTTTGATGAATGTCCCGCGATGCGCACGAAGTGCCTGGGCGATAGCGCTCTTGCTGATGGGCCTGGCCGCGTCGCCCGCTGCCGCGGCCGACACGCAGGTCGCCTTCGATCTGCCCGAAGCCATCGAATGCCGCGACGTGACGCCGCAATGCTTTGCCGCGGCCAATGGGTCGCTGAAGGTGATCGAGGCCCGCTTTCGCATCAGTGCCCGAATCACCCAGGGGTCCGAAGCCGACCTGGTCGACCTGATGTACGTCATCACCAGCCCCGGCGAGCGGCTGCGAGTTCAGGATTATCTGCCGAACACCACGTTGGAAAGCACCAAGTCCGACGATCGCATCGAGGTCACATCCACCACCGAGCAAACCGACGCGGTCAACGAAGATGCCCACGTGGCTTACAAAGTGCTGGGTCTTGGCGGCACCAAGAACGATACGTCCAAGAAAACCGAATCGGACCACTACAAGGAGATTGTTCCGAAAACCCTGGTGCTGGCCAGCGGCACGCTAAACCGCGAGCACGGCGCGTTCTTCAAGCTGCGGCCGTCGAAGGAAGCCTCGCTCGAGGGCGCCAAGACTTTCACGATCCTGGCGGTCGTGTCCAAAGAGTGGCGGGGCGATTGGTGCGTCGTATCCTGCCGCTGCGCGGACCCGGAAGAAGGTCTTCTTTTCGAGCAAGATCGCCACCGCCGGCGTCGACCAGGCCCACGTCGGCCTGTACATGTCGGGCGACCGCGAGGCCCGGTTCCGCGCCGAAGAATTGTGCGAAGTGCAGCAGGCCGGCGGCAGCGTGCTGCTCGAGCACCTGGCGGATCACGGCAACGCGCTGGCAGCGGCCATGCACGCGGCGACCGAGGCGGAGCAGGCGACCCACTCGTGGCTCGATGGCATCTTCGGCGCCAAGACGGAGCCAGCAGGCGATCACGCCGACAGCGGACCCGATGCGGACCAGCGGCGACTCGAGCTCGAACAGGAAATGAGCGAGGTGCAGGAGCAGCTCGATCGCCTGGCGGGCTCGCGGATTTGAGCCGCGCGTGGGTTGGCGATCGTCGGCGGCCGGCCCACTAGCAGAACGCGCGGGTCTCGACCGTAACCAGCCTGCGGGGCGCTCGCCGCTTGGAGGCCAGCCGCGTCAGGCCGGCGGCCAGTCCAAAGTAGGTCAGCGGCACGATCGCGCCCCAGCCGATAGCCAGGCACGCGGCTGAACAGAGCCCAGCGCCGGTCAGAAGGGCGAACCAGGCGGTCAAAGAAAGGTGCAGACCGTGATTGGCTTTCATGCTCGCTCTCCTCGTTAGGCGGACGGTTTGTCTCTGGCTCGGGCCTGATACCTCCGGCGGAGTCGTCAGGAAGGAAGACATATACCGCGGGGAGACTCTAAGCCACAACGTCAATCGTCAAAGTCTTCGCCTCTTCTTGATCTTAATTTCAAGAGGGCGAAATTGGTCGGGAGTGCGCGGCTCGAGCGCAAGCCAGCAGACGCCAGCGGCAAGCGATCATCCACGGCGGTGGATTCAAGCCCCCTCGCCGGCCTCGCTGGTTTCCCATAGGGGGCCTTCGCCGAGCGTTTGAATCTCGACCATCTGGCGGTAGCGGCCGCCGTGGGCCAGCAGCTCTTCGTGCGTGCCGATCTGCACGATGCGGCCCCCTTCGAGCACGACGATGCGGTCGGCGTCGCGCGATCGTGCTCAGGCGGTGGGCGATGACGAAGCACGTGCGGCCCCGCATCAGCCGCTCGAGGCTTTGCTGGATCAGCCGCTCGCTTTCGCTGTCGAGATTGCTCGTGGCCTCGTCGAGAATCAGAATTCGCGGGTCGGCCAGCAAGGCCCGGGCGATCGCCAGCCGTTGCCGCTGGCCGCCGCTCAGCTTGACGCCGCGCTCGCCGATGATCGTCTGGTAGCCGTCGTCGAGCGTCGGCGATGAACTCGTGGGCGTTGGCCACGCGGGCGGCCCGCTCGATGTCGTCGCTCGAAGCTCCGCGGACGGCGTAGCCGATGTTCTCGGCGACCGTGCCGTCGAACAGAAACACGTCCTGCTCGACGATGCCCAACAGCCGGCGATAGCTCTCGACGTCGATCTCGCCGCAGGTCGAGGCCGTCGATCGATGGAGCCGGCCGGTGGGATCGTAAAACCGGGCGACCAGGTTGCATGAGCGTGGTCTTGCCGGCGCCGCTGCGGCCGACCAGCGCGATCGTCTCGCCGGGCGCGACGTCGAGATCGACGTCGCGCAGCACCAGTCGCTCGATCCGGGATAGCGGAAGCTGACGCCCTGGAGAGTGACGCGGCCGGCGACGTCGCTCTTGCGAAGCGAAACGGTTTCGCGGTCGGCCGGCATTTCCCGCGGCTCGTCCAGCAGATCGAGCACGCGGTCCAAGCCCGGCCAGGCTGCTCTGAAAGCGCCGTGGCGCTGTTGGCCAGCACGGCCAGCGGGCCCAAGCAGCATCGCCAGGTAGACCAGAAACATCATCAGGTCGCCCAGCGACATTTCGCCGCGGAGCACCTGCGAGCCGCCGTAGCAGCAGCAAAGCGGCCGACGCCAGCGGGATTAGCATCTCCCACACGACTTCCACGATTCGCGCCCACCACCAGACGTGCAGCTCCTGCGCGCGCCATGTAGTGGTTGCTGCGTGTGAAGCGGCCGGTCTCGCTGCGTTGGCGGCCGAAAGCCCGCACCACGCGCATGCCGGCGAAGGCCTCGGTGGCGGTCGATCGATGTCCTGCCGCTGGATGCGAATGTCGCGATACAGCGGGCGAATCCGCGCGATCCAGGTGCGATGCGTCAGGTAGATCACCGGCAGCAGAATCAGCGAGCCGGCCAGCAGCCGCCAATCGACGAACAACAAGATCGTCAGGCTGCCGAACAACTGCACGATGGCCCGCCAGGGATTGTAAAGCATGCTGAAGATCAGCTCGGCGAATGCTGCCGGCATCGTCGCGGAGGATGCTGGCCACGCCGCCACTTTTGAGCTGCTGCACGCGATACAGGGGCAGCCGCACGGCATGCTCGAAGGCCCGGCGGCGGCTGGCCACCTGCACGCGCGTGACCGTGCGCGTGGCAAACCAGCGGCCCCACAGGCGGATCGCCGTTTCGGCGATCGAGATCAGCATCACGCTACCGGCCAGAAACCACAGCAAGTGCAGGCGGTTGTCGAAGTGCGGCAGGAGGCGGGCCCAGATGCCCGAGGGCGGCTTGCCAGCCAGCACGTAGTCGATGGTGAGCTTCGTGGCCGCGGGCGGCACGAGCGACAGCAGGGTCGCCATGGTGCCGGTGGCCAGCGCGAAGAGGACGGCGGCGTGATAGCCGTCGAGCATCCGCCAGAAAGCGGCGAACAACTGAAAAAATGACCTGGGCCGCGAGGCGCGGCACGGCGCCTCCAGTGGCCCTCCGCGATCGTCGTCGAGCGGCTTGCCGCCGCGGCGGGCTTGGCGCAGAAGCTGCCGGTATCTCGTGAATCGCGATCGGCTCGGCTCGTGAATCATGGCTGATCACTATTCTACGCGAGAGGCGGCCCGCGGACACCTGCCCCCAAATCGACGCATCATCCCATGGCGAGCCCCGAGCGTGAGCTCGGGGATTTCCCGGGAGCGCATTCCATAATTCGTTCGATCGTCGCGCGTCGGACCGGTCCCCAAGATCACGTTCGGCGCTCGCCAGAGTCGAGGACCCCGCTCACTCGCGGCCGAGCGTCTCGCGCAGCTCCATCACGCGGTGCAGGTCGATGCCCGCCGGCTCATGCTCCAGCAGCCAGTCGACGTCTTCCAGCGAGGCTTGTGGCTGGTCGAGCCGGTAGCGGACGATCGCCCGCAGCCAGCGAAACTGGGCCTGCTGGGGATCGAGCGCCAGCATGGCGTTCAAGTAGCGATGTGCCGCGGCCGTGTCGTTGCCCGATATGCCCAGCAAGTTAGTGAGCATCCGCAGCACGATGGCCCGCTTGGTCATCGGCGCCAGATCGGCGTCGGTCAACTCGCGGTCGGCGGCGTCTTTGATGCGCTTGGCCGCTTCGTCGCGGCTTACGCTCGCCGCGCCGTCGAAAACGTCGATCAGCTCGGGCGCACCGTCGCCGTCGGCATGGCCGACCACGAAATGCCCCGGCAGGCCGATGCCGACCAGGTTCAATCCGAGCCGCCGGCCCAGCTCCATGTAGACGATCGCCAGCGTGATCGGCAGCCCCTCGCGGTCGTCGAGCACTTCGTTCAGGTAGCTGTTGGCCCGGTTGTAGTAGTCGCCGCGGCTGCCGTGAAAGCCGTTTTCGTCGAACAAGTATTTGCGCAGGGCTGCCAGTTTGGCCGATGGATCGGCATCGGCGGCGACCCGCGCCGTCAGCTCGGCGGCCATCGCTTCGAGCTGCTGGCAATAGGCGTCGACGTCGACCTCGTCGTTGTCGAGCCGGGCCACGAGCAGTCCGGCGCAGCAAATCGATCTTCTCGTCCTCTCCGGAGAGGACTTCGCCGAGACTCGCGCGATCACCCGCCGCTCGTCGAGCGTGCGGGCCAGCTCGCGCAGGCGGCCGGCCTGCTTGTCGAGCGATTCGGCCTGCTGGCGAAGTGCCCGCGTGACGTGGGCCGGTTCGAGTTTTGCAGCCTCCAGCTCGCCGGGCGCGAGCGGCCCGCTCTTGGGGAGCGAGGCGATCAGGGCTTCGATCGACTTGATCTCTTCGGGCGGCAGGTTCGCCCGCGGCACCTCGCGGCCGACGTGAAACCCCTTGAACTGGGCCTGCGCGTGGCGAAACTTGACGAGCCCGACTTTGCCCTCTGCGCCGGGATCGTCAAAGGTGGCCACGGGCTGGTCGTTGACGAAGCAGGAAATCTTCGCCTTGTCGAGCCGCACCCGCAGCGTGTTCCAGCCGCCGGCGACTTAAGGCGCGGCGGCGAATTGCTGCAACACCGCCAGGCGTAAACGTCCGGGCCGTCGAAGCGGCTCAAACGGAGTTCGCCGTTGCTGGGATAAAACCCGTAATGCTTGTCGCCGCCGTCGGAGCTGGAACGCCAGGCCCGGCGGCCCCGTCTTCTCGGGCCGTATTGTCACCGGACGGCGATTTCGATATGGCCGCTCGGGCACGGCACTTCGACAGGCAGATCGACCGGCCCCCAAACCGGCGCCCGCCCCTTCGACCGTATTTTGCCCGCGCGCTGCCGCCAGCGGGCGCCCGGCAGACGCGTCCACAGTCGGCGTCCAAGACGCCGATCGTCAGCCACCGCGCCATGGCGATCGGATTGGGCTTGGCGATCAACGGCTTGAGAGTTTCGACGGCAGGGCGAAGCCGAGGTTGGGCGTGACTCATCGACTTCATCGTCAGAATGCCGTGCACGCGGCCCTGCACGTCAACAGCGGGCCGCCGCTGTTGCCCTGTTCGATGGGCATGGCCAACTGGATCATGGTGCGGCCGTCCATTTCGCGCACGCCGGAGACCACGCCGGCCACGACGCTGTTGGCCAGCCCGCGGGGATTGCCCAAGGCGAGCACGGCCTGCCCCTGCTTCAACTCGTCGGAGTTGCCCAGCTCGAGTGCGGCCAGATCCTTGGCTTCGATGCGCAGCACGGCCAGGTCGAGCTGGCGATCCGAGGCGTGAATGGCCGCGCAGTCGAACTGCCGGCCGTCGGCCAGTTGCACCCGCACGCCGCGTCCCTGGCCGATGACGTGGAAGTTGGTGACGATCAGCCCTTCGGGCGAAACGACAAAGCCCGAGCCGAGGCCCTCGCGCTGCCCGTCGCGGCCGTCGGACAGGACCAGCGCCACCGATTTGCGGACGCGCTCGGTGAGTTCTTCGAACGAGGCGGGGGCGGGGGAAACGGCTGTTGACACATTCGAAGGGGAGGATTGCGCGTCCGCGGGTTCGTCGGCCGCGGCCGGCGCGACTAGGGCCAAAAGCAACGCGAGCGCAGCGGTCCTACGGTGAAACACGCACATGGCGAAGAGCTCCCCCGAGATCAAAAACGTCCGGCGTGACGATGGCGAGGCGGGCCGCTTCATGATAGACGGCATCGGCGCGACGCAAAGCGGGCGCCATCGGGCACGCGGATCTTCGACCGTTCCAAATCGGGTGCCACTGCCGGCTTGCCCGGCTTGCCCAGCAGTGGCTGGCCACGGCGAGGCTCTCAATAGCGGATCGGGAACGAGTGCCTTGCCACAGCCAAAGGCTGGGGTCGTGTTGTGGCCGGAAGGCACTGCTGGACAAGCCAGCAGCGGCACCCGCAGATCTAGCCGTTGCAGAGCGCTACCCGGCCAATTATTCCTCGCGCACGACTGCGCAAAACGACATCGTGTCGGAAGGCCGGCAGATCGATGACGACTGGCTCGCTGCCGCCGCGCACGCGGATGGCCGGCGACTCGCCGCCGCTGGTGGGCGAAATGAGCGTGGCGCGATAGTTGCCGGGCGGAAGGTGGAAGGCAACTTCGCCGGCGATCGGCTGGCCCGCCGCAGGGTCCGTCACTTCGCGGGCGTCTGCCAGGTAGGCGACCCATTCGTCGCCGCCGAACTCGAGCGCCGCCGAAACGACGTCCGGCGGCATCCTTTCGAGCCACTTGTCGGCCATTTTCGTGCGCACCAGGTCGCGCTCGTGCATGAACTTCGAGAGGTGGCTGAACCAGGTGCGGATCGCGGCGTTCGATTCTTTCGTGCCCGTCTCGCTGCCGACGGTGATCGAAAAGTCGATGTAGTCGTAATTCGCCAGGCTCATCGCCGCGATCCAGGCCCGTTTTCGGTGGATCGTCCAGCCGGTCGGGTCGCGGTAGATCGAGGCCGCGTTATCCTCGTCGAGCACGACCGGCTTGGGATCGGCCGCCGCGGCACGGCAAAACGCGGCGACTTCGGCCAGCGCCAGCTCCTTCGACATGAAGTTACCCATGTTGTAAGTGCGGCCGCCCAGCACGGTGCCCGGCAGCGGGTGGACGTTGACCGCGTCGAACGTGTCACCCGAAAACGTGGCGTCGAGCGGTTGCGTGAACTTGGGCACGTAGCTGAATGCCTGCGAGCCGATCACCAGGTGCGCGCGGCCCAGCCGTTTGAGCGCGGCGCGGGCCACGCGGCCGACTTCGGCCTGCCAGGCGTCAACGTCGCTCGGCGAGGCGTGGCCCTGGAAACCGCCGCCCGGCTCGTTGCAGATTTCATAGTAGACGTTGTCGAAGCCGCTCGTTTCCTCGATGATCTTTTCGACGTAGGCGAACTGCCGCTCGTTGAGCGGGCGATTGGCCAGGCTCGTGTAGTCCTGCCACGCGACGGTGCCAACCTTCTGCAAATTGTTGCCCGCGCAGCGGGTTGAGGGCCCACACGCCGTCGGCGTAGGTGTTGCTGAACAGCGTCAGCTCGACCACGATACCGTGGCGGCTGGCACATTCGAGAAACCGCCGCAGCCGCGTGAAGTATTCCGGGTTCCACTGGTCGAGATCGTAGACCGGCTCGCCGTCGGCTGCCTTGGCCGGACCGACGCGCGGCCACGGCATGATGAAGTCGGGCGACTCGGGCTTGATCGGCGAGCTGGGGTTGCGCGACGACTGCTGCTCGCGGAACAACAGAAAGTTGCGGGTCATCGTCTGCCGCTTGTCGGCGGCGTCGGCCAGGTAACGCTCGAAATCGAAGGCCCGATTCACCACCGAGCCATAGTGTTCCGTGGCTGCCAACAGCAGCAACGGGCGCCCGCGAAACAGAAAGTATTTCGGGTTGTCGGGATGAATCGAGATCGGCGCCGCGGGCCGGCTGCTGGCTTGCAAGAGCAGCACCCAGTCGCCCTCGACGCCGGGCGGCGCGGCCACGCGTGCGTTGCCAGCGGCGTCGCCCTGCACGCGGGCGATCGGCATCTGGTCGCCGCTCTTGGGGTCGAAGTGGACCGCGTCGTAGACGATGCCGTCTTCCAGAGCGGCCAGTTGCAGTGCGTCGGCAGTCGGCACGTAGACGACGCGGACCTGTCGCGGGATGCCGGCGGCAAACGGCGTGGCGTTGGCGGCATCGGCCGCGGACAGCGTGCCCCACGGCCCGCCGCCATACGGGGCGGCCCGCACGGCGCGCGGCCAGGCCGAATCGTCGAACTTCGCGGCCGTCCAATCGGGCGCTTCGTCTCGGCTCGTTCGCCAGGAATCGTCGGAATCGATCGCCAGCGTCTCGCCGTCGGCGAACGTGATTTCCAGCCGGCATACGAGACCCGCCGGGTTCTTCGGCGGCGCGGGCCCGTTTTCGCCGCGAATCGCCAATACGTTCTTGCCCGGCGCGAGCCGCGCGACCGGCACGTCAAACTGCCGCACGACGTTCCAGCCGGCGTGCTTGCCGAGCGAATGGCCGTTGAGATAGACCGTCAGGAGGTCGTCGGCCGTGGCCTGGAGCTCGGCCCGGCGAATGGCGCGGCCCGCGGGCAGCTCGAACGTGCGGCGAAAACAGCAGGCGCCCGGCGGCGCGTCTTCGGCCGGACTGCCCTCGGGAAACCAGATCCACGCTTTGAAGTTCCATGGCGGCGCCGCCCGCCGCTCGATCGCGGCCCACTCGGGGTGCGGCTCGAATTGCTGCCAGGGCAGCGTTTCCAGCAGGCGCTTGGCCAGGCCGGTCTGCCGCGAGCCGGGCAGTTGCATGGCCTCGTTCCACGGCGTCGCGCCCCAGGTGCCGCCGTGGGGCGAGAGGCCGTAGGGCTGGCCTTCGCGATTGAGCTGCCAGATGCCGTTGGCGCCGTAGGTGTGGCCCGCGTCGCCCGACAGCAGGCAACTCCAGACCATGAAGCGTTGGACGTCGTCGTGGCAAGTGCCCAGGATGCCTTCGTAGCAGACTTCACCATTGATGGTGGGCATCGTCGGCCAGGCGGCCCGCGAGGCGTGCACCAGCTTGAGCGTGGGGCCGATGCTGGCGCGATCGCCGTGGCCGGTTTGCAGCATGTCGAAATCGAGCACGCTGGAGTCTTCGAGGGTCTGTCGCGAGCTTTGCGAGGGATGAATCGTGAGCAGGTGATGATACGGGTCGAGCCCGCGGACGTAACGGGCGATCTCGGTCCAGCCGGCGCGCTGGAAGGCTTTGTCCTTCTCTTTGTCTTTCGACAGGTAGTAGGGCATCTCGCCTTCGCCCGCGATGCACCACACGCAGGGGAGCGCCCCATAGCGGGCCACGAGATACCGCCAGTGTTTTTTCATCCGCTCGACGCCCAGCCAGGGCAGGTGATAGCCCCAGGCGCCGACCAGGCACGGCACGAGGCCCGAGTCGGCCAGGTGCACGAGCCGCCGATCGGCCGCGTCGAAGTACTCGGGCCGGATGCGGGCGTAGTCCTGCTCCCAGGGGAAGCCGTTTTCGTTGCGGCCGCGATCGTCGAAGGCCGGCATGTCGGGATACAGCCCGGCCACGATCTGCACGACGTTGAAACCCTTGTCGGCGCGGTCGGCGGTCAGTGTCCGAAACTCGCCGGGCCAGGCGAGCCGATTGCAAAGCCCCATCCACCAGGTGTCGCCGAGCCAGAGGAACGGCGTGCCGTCGCGATGCTCCAGATGGCGGTGATCGGCCGCCACGCGCAACGGCCCGTGGCGACAGAGGGGGTTGTCGCCGGCGTAGGGCGTGACCTCGAATTGGCCTTCGACGCCGTTCAGCTTCGCGTTGGCCGCGTCGGAACAGACGGTGCGGAAGTGGTGGGTGCCGGCCAGCGGCGAGGCGAAGCGCAGTTTCCACGCCTGCCCGCCGGCCCAGAATGCCGGCACGCGAACTTCGCTGCCGTCGGGCGCGGTGACCAGGGCGTCGAGTTCGACTTCATTGAACGGATCGGAGTAGGCCTTTTCCGAGTCGAGCGCGAACTCGATCATCACGTTGGACGGCGTCGAACGCAGCGGCTCGGCGGCACGTGCTGAAGCGACGGCGGCCAGGATCGCCAGCAAGGTGACGATCGATGTCAGCTTGGAGATGGCTCGGTGCGGCATCGACTAGGCTCGGGCGGCAAAACGACGAGTTACGCGGGACATCCCCGATTCGAGGCGCGACCGTGTTAGCCTAATCCGCCGGGCGGGCGGTGTCGAATCACGAGCCGCTCAACGTGCGGCAGCTTTTCTCCACTTTGCCGCCTGGCCGTCATGGGTCCGCAGAAAGTCGCGCATCAGGATCGTCTCGGACAGATTGTCCACCTCGTTGCAATGCTCCCAGTCGATCCACACGTATTCGACCCCCACATAGCCGCGGTAGCCGCAGGCGGCCATCGCCCGCAGCACCCGGGCATAATCGATGGTGTTGTGCGCGAAACGACGCTTGCAGGCGGCCCTTGCAGGCGCCGCGGGCGTGGAAATGGCTGGCGTGGGCCAGCAAGGGCTCGATCGCTTCGTCGGCGATGCCGATCCGCGTGAAGTGCGTGTAGTCGAGCGTCAATGTCAAGCCGGGCGTTTTGGCGAGCAGCTCGAGCGCTTGCCGCGGCCGCGAGGCGATCGAGCCGACGTGGGCTTCAACGGCAAACGTCAGCCCCCGCTCGGCCGCGGTGGCGGCCCGCCAAGCTAGCTCGTCGCAGGCCCGCGCCAACGACTCGGCCCGCCGCTCGCCGGGAAACGCGACGCCCGGCAGCGCCGTGACGTGGGGGCAATCGAGCGCCGCGGCGAAGTCGAGCGTCTTGGCGAACAGCTCGCGGGCCTTGCGGCGGCGGCTCGCTTCGGGATGGTTTGGCGCCAGGGAGACGAAATCGGCCGCGGTTTGCAGAAACACATCGGCCGCCCGCAGGCCGCGGTCGGCCAGTTTGGCGGCCAGCTCGCGGGCCGAGGGTTCGAGCCGCTTGAACACGCGCGAGGGCCAGAGGTGCGAGCGGCCCTCGAACAGCCCGACGTCGACGCCGTCGAAGCCCAGCAGGGCGATCACGTCGAGCGCCGCGTCGTGCGTCAAGAGCGGAAACGTGAAGTCGGCACAGGCCAGTTTGAGCTGCACGTGCGGACGCTCCTCAGGGTTCCATGAATCGCGTGTGGCTGGCGTCCCACTCGGCAGCCGCCAGGTAGCCGCCGTCGACGACCAGCGACGTGCCCGTAATGCCGGACGAATCCTCGCAGGCCAGAAATAGCGCGGCCTTGGCAACGTCGGCCGGCTGGATGGCCACGCCGGTCGGCACGCGGCGCAGGCGCTCGGCCAGCGCCGCTTCAGGGTCGGGCGATCGGCTGAGGTGATAGCGCAGCATGGGCGTGTCGGTGATGCCGGGACAAATGCAGTTGGCCCGCAGGCCGTCGGCCGCGTAATCGAGGGCAATCGAGCGGGTGAGCTGCAGCACGGCCCCTTTGGAGGCGGTGTAGGCGGGCGTCGAGGCCTGGCCGACGAAGCTGCTGATCGAGCCGATGTTGACCACGTAGCTGCGGCGGTGGGTTCGCAGGCAGGGCAAGGCATGCTTGACCGACAGGAAAATCGATTTCACGTTCACGGCCATGAGCTCGTCCCATTCGTCCGACGTGTAGCGATCGAGCGGCGCCACATGCACGATACCCGCGCAATTGACTACGATTTGCGGCGCGGCGAATTGCTCGACGGCCTGCGCGAGCGAGGCCTCGACGGCCGCTTCGTCGGCGACGTCGCAGGGGGTGAAGATCGCCTGGCCGCCGGCCCGCCCGATCGCGCGAGCCACCTCCTGGCCGCGGTTGCGTTGCACGTCGGCCACCGCCACGCGGGCCCCTTCGGCGGCAAACAGCTCGGCCACCGCCGCGCCGATGCCGCTGGCGCCGCCGCCGATCCAGGCAACCTGTCCCGCGAGCCGTTCGGATGCCATGACGTTCGATCTCAGGAAAGGTGCGGTCCGCCGTGGAGGGCCGACAAGGCCACGAAGAAACGATTGCCGCAGAGATCTGTGGCTAATCTTCTTCGCTCTTACGCGAAGCGGTTGCAATAATAGAGTCAGCAACCGCCGTTTCGCAAGCAATCGATCGATGTGCGTCTGGTTTTACAGCATATTCTGCTGGCGGTACCAGTCGGAGGTCTGGCGGAGGCGCTCGACGATCGAGGCCCGTGGGGCGAAGCCGAGCTGGCCGCGGATCGCGGCCGACGAACAGGTCCAGTTGCCGGCGCTGGCCTCGCGGGCCTTGTCGAAATTGAAGATGTAGGGCGTCCCGCGCAGCCGGGCGGCGATTTCGGCCAGCGAGGCGGCCATCCACAACAACGTCGGCCCCGAAGTGCGCAGCACGCGGACGCTCTGCCGCCCCAGGCAGTTGGCGATCATCCGGCCCAGCTCGGTGAACGTCGGCTGCTCGTCGCCTGCCACGAAATAATAACCGTTCGAGCCGGCCGGCGCGTCGGCGATGGGCGGTTCGAGCCGCGTGCCACGCTGGCCGCAGAGGATCAGGGCCTCGACCAGGTCGTTGACGTGAATCAACGAATAGCGCGACCGCGACACGCCCAGGGCCAGGTGGACGCCATAGCGGAAGATCGAGCGAAAGACATCGCGCATCTGCAAGTCGCCTTCGCCAAACACGATCGGCGGCCGCACGACCGTGATCGGCACCCGCGCGGCGAAGCTGGCGGCCATGATTTCGGCGGCCCGCTTCGTGCGGCCATAGTTCGACACCGGCCGCGGCGGATCGCTCTCGACCCGCGGACGTTCGGGCTGCGAGGGGCCGGCAGCGGCCAGCGACGACACCGACACCAGCACGGGCGGCGTCTCGCGGGCGGCGCAGGCCGTCACCAGGTTCTGGAACCCGCCGATGTTGACCCGCGCCAGCTCGCGGGGGTCGAAGGCCGTGGCCAGTCCGGCCAGGTGGTAAACGATTTCGGCGTCGTCGACCGCGCGGTCGATCGCGTCGATGTCGCGAATGTCGCCCTCGACCAGCCGCACGCCGAACGGCTTGAGACGGCTGGTGTCCGAGGTCGTTCGCACCAGGCACGTCACGTCGTCGCCGCGTTCGACCAGCCGCTCGACGAGCTTGGAACCGATAAACCCGCTGCCGCCGGTAACGAGCGCCTTCATCGTCTCTGCCCTCGAGGAGAGCGTCTGACTCGCGTGCCGACGCGAATGCAACGAGGCGCTCTCAGCCGTCGCCGCGTTGTTACGTTTTCGTCACGCGAATCGCTGCTTCTGGCGTTTGCTCTTCGCACACTGTGCGAGCACTACTTCCCAACGGACCCGTAGAATCGCGGCGTGCGGAAACGAGCGACAAAGCGCGCTGATCGGCGCGACGAGCGCGCGGACGAATTGGCGACGCGGTGGTGGCCTGGCGGGGTGGCGACACGGTCGGGTGGCGCTGGCGTGTCGCCAGTGAAATGTCTCGCTTTCAGCCGAGACGCACCGGCGCGACGCTAGTGCCACGAGCGGCCACGAGCCGCGGCGGCGGAGCGCGTGGCGCCGCGTTCGGGGCCCTGCTGCCCTTGGGGGCGGCCTGGGGATATACTTACAGTGCCAGGAGGAAACACCACTGCCCATGAGCATTGTATCGCCCACACGCCAGCCGGCCGCATTCGAGCTCGCGCCTTACAAATCTCTGGACAACGCCGCGCTCGACGAGCGGATCGAAGCCGTCCGCGCCGCGCTGGGTCCGCGGCTGCTCATCCTGGGCCATCACTACCAGCAGGACGAGGTGATCGCCCACTCGGACTTGCGCGGCGACAGCTACCAGCTCAGCCGGATGGCCGCCGACAGCGGCGAGTGCCGGTCGATCGCGTTTTGCGGCGTCCACTTCATGGCCGAGACGGCCGACATCCTGGCCAACCAGCCGGCGAAGCTGGCCGAACGGGCGGGCGAGCGCGTGACGGTCGTGCTGCCCGACATGGCGGCCGGCTGCTCGATGGCCGACATGGCCGCGATCGAACAGGTGGAAAATGCCTGGGACGAGCTGGGCGAAGTGATCGACACGTCCGACGTCACGCCCGTCACGTACATCAACTCGGCCGCCAGCCTGAAGGCCTTCTGCGGACGCCACGGCGGCATCGTCTGCACCTCCAGCAATGCCAAGGCCGTGCTCCGCTGGGCCTTCGAGCGGACGAGCCGCGTATTGTTCTTCCCCGATCAGCACCTGGGCCGAAACACGGCCAAGGCGATGGGGGTGCCGCTCGAGCAGATGCCGGTGTGGGATCCGCACCAGGAGACGCTCGGCGGCAACACGCCCGAACGCGCTGCGCGCGAGCAAGGTGCTGTTGTGGCGCGGGCATTGCAGCGTCCACCAGATGTTCACGGCGGCCCACGTGGCGCTGTTCCGCGAACGGACACCGGGCATCAAGATCCTGGTGCACCCCGAGTGCCCAATGGAAGTGGTCGATATCGCCGACATTTCCGGCTCGACCAGCAAGATCATTCGCGAGGTCGAAGCCGCACCGCCCGGCACGAAGTGGGCCATCGGCACCGAGCTGCACCTGGTCAACCGCCTGAAGCACGAGCACCCCGGGCAGGAGATTCACTTCCTATCGCCGGTGGTGTGCATGTGCGCCACGATGTACCGCATCGACCTGGCGCATCTCTGCTGGAGCATGGAAAACCTGGCCGCGGGAAAGCCGGTGAACGTCATCCAGGTCGACGAAGAAACCGCCCGCTGGTCGCTAGTGGCGCTGGAGCGGATGCTGGCGGTGAAGTAGGCCGGCCCCATTTGTGCGACGCCGGATCCAGCAAGAAGGGTCGCGGGTGATTAGCTAATCACCCACTACCGCAAAAAGGGGCCCGTTGCCGCGATGACGGGCGTTCGCTAGTCTACTTGTCTTGCTTTCGATGCTCGTCATTCCATCGGCCTTGAACCTCCATGAGCGATCCCTACTTTCAAGAACTGTTCGCCGAACGCGTCGGCGGGGCCAACTATGGCAAGGGCACCGCGATCTACAAGTTCGAGAAGATCAAGCGGGCCAAGCGGAAGGCGCTGGCAGAGCATCCCGAGCGGACGTTGATCGACTTTGGCATCGGCGAAAACGATGAGATGGCCCCCGAGCCGATTCGCGGGTGATGGCCCGCGAAATCAGCCGCCCGGAAAACCGCGGGTATGCCGACAACGGCATCGCCGAATACAAGGAGGCTGCCGCGCGGTTCATGCATCGCAATTTCGGCGTCGAATTGGACCCGGCGAAGGAGATCAACCACTGCATCGGCTCGAAGACGGCCCTGGCCATGCTGCCGGCGGCGTTCATCAATCCCGGCGACGTGACGCTGATGACCGTGCCCGGCTATCCGGTGGCCGGCACGCATACGAAATACTACGGCGGCAGCGTCTATGCCCTGCCGCTGCTGCCGGCCCATGATTTTCTGCCGCAGCTCGATGCGATTCCCGCCGACGTGCTCCAGCGGGCCAAGCTGCTGGTGCTCTGCTACCCCAACAGCCCGACCGGCAAGGTGGCCACGCGCGATTTTTACCAGCGGGTGATCGAGTTTGCCCACAAGCACCAGATCGTGGTCGTGCAGGACGCGGCCCACGTCATGCTCACGTTCGAGGGCCGGCCGCTGAGCTTCCTTTCGGTGCCGGGGGCCAAGGAGGTGGGCGTCGAAGTGCACTCGATGTCCAAGGCCTTCCACATGATCGGCTGGCGGCTGGGCTGGGTCTGCGGCCACGAACGGATCGTGCAGGCCTTTGCCGACGTGAAGGACAACAGCGACTCGGGCCAGTTCATCGCCATCCAAAAGGCCGGCGCCGCGGCGCTCGACGACGACGCGATTCCGCGCAGGTGCGGACCAAGTACGAGCGGCGCTGCCAAAAACTCGTGGCCGTGCTCAACCGCGCCGGCTTCACGGCCAAGATGCCCGGCGGCACCTACTTCATCTACGCCCCGGCGCCCAAGGGCATCGCCGGCGGGCCGACCTTCGAGACGGCCGAAGCCGCCAGCCAGTACCTGATCACCGAGCACTCGATTTGCACGGTGCCCTGGGACGACGCCGGCGCAGTACCTGCGCTTCTCAGTGACCTATGAAGCGCCCAGCGAAGCCGACGAAGACACCTTGATGGCCGCCACCGAAGAGCGGCTGAAGAAAATCAAGCCGGTGTTCTGACGCCGAGTTATGGCCGCGAGAAATCGTCCGCTTCCCGTGTGCCACTGGCTTTGCCAGTGTCCGTGCGGTCCGTCAGAGCGATTTTTCGCGACTCAGCTTTCGGTCCCGCTTGCGCCGCCGGCCCACGATAACCAGCCCCGCCAGACCGCAAACGGCTAATAGCAGCGCCGAAGGTTCGGGCACCATCACGATCGAGCCGTAGAGAAAGTACGAACCGACGTCGTAGAAGCCCGTGGCCAGCGGGTCGCCGGCGCTGAGTACCTCGGCGTAATAGTCTCCCGCCGCGAGGCTGAGGGTGAGCGTTTCACTGAAATTTGCCGTGTTGCTCAGCGCTACGATCGCGCCCGTGTGGTCCAGGATCTCCAGCGTGCTGTCGAGCGTGGCGCCGGCCTGGGCAACGTTCAAGAACGCATGGCGACCGGCGATTGCGTAATCGAGACCAGTCCCGTGCCGGTGCTGAACGCCCAGAAGTCGGCCACGTAGTTGTCCACGCCGGTGGGCTGCGGGTTGCTGCCGCTGGCCGGCACGATCACGCCTTTGGCCGCGTTCGGGTCGATCGACGTGCCGGCCAGCGGAAGCGGCGTGGCCGTGGCCAGCGTGTGCCCGACGCCATCATTGATGAAGCCGTTGAGGCCGGGGTTGGCGGCCAGCACTTGCATGTCGTTCTGCGTGACGGGGTTGCCGTCGCTGCCGGAGGTGCCGACCTTCCATAGTCCGCGGGCCGTGTCGTACGAGTCGCCCATGATCGGTGCGCAGCTCACTGTCGCCGTAGCTGTACTCATTGACCAGCGTCGTGCCGTTGAAATCGTGCTGATGCAAGAGGCCCAGGCCGTGGCCGTTTTCATGCGCGGTTGCCTCGGCGACGAATTGATAATTGGTGGGGGATTCGGCCGAGAAGACGAAATTGGTGTGCAGCCCGTTCGAGCCGGACGCGTTGTTCGGCGTGACGCCGACGTAGGAGACTCCGCCGCCGCCGTTCCAGGCCCCGCCGCCGCCGATGACGGTGTGCATCATCCGCGGCTGGGAATCGTAGTAGGCCAGTCGCTGGGCATCGGTGCCCGCCTGGCCGGCGGCCACCGCCGGATCGACCGTCGTGACGTTGACGTCCAAGGTGGCATATTTCTCGGCAACGCGATTAAAGATATCTCTGATCGCGGTCAAATCCATCGAATTGAACACGTTCGGATTGCCATCGCGGTCGTAGGCCGGAGTCACGCCTGGCATGCTGTAGCCATTGTTGGCCCACGTGCCCGAGAAATTAAACCCGCCGAAATCGAGGTAGAGCGTGTAGGGCGCTCCCGGCAGGCTGCTGTAGGCCGGGGCCACGGGATGCACGTCGGCCCGCCCGCTGGAAAGGGCAGCCACGGAAATCAGCACGAAGAGCGTGGCTGCCAGACGGGAGCTTGCCGCGCGACGAATGGGGGTCGATTTCATGAGCGGCTCGGCATGGAAACAGCAGACGATACAGCAGCCGAACAGCGCCGGGGCCGAAGCGCGGGACGCCGTATGGGCGCCACCATATCGGGTGCTCGGTCGAAGTCAATTCAATTCTTCGAACTTCCGCCGGCACCCTGCCAGGCGTGCCTGGCTTCCGGCAGGGCGCCGCCTAGCGAAAAGAAGCCCGATCGAACCGCACAGCGCCAGCACCCACGCCGAAGGCTCGGGCACCATCACGATCGAGCCGTAGAGAAAGTACGAACCGACGTCATAGAAGCCGGTGGCCAGCGGGTCGCCGGCGCTGAGCACTTCGGCGTAGTATGTGCCCGCCGCCAGGCTGAGCGTCAGCGTTTCGCTCAGATTCGTCGTGTTGCTCACGGCCACGATCGTGCCGGCCGAATCGAGAATCTCGAGCGTGGCGTCGAGCGTGGCGCCGGGCTGGGCAACATTGATCACGGCCTGCCGGCCGGCGATCGCGCTCAGCGAAACCAGCCCCGTGCCGGTGGTGAATGACCAGAAGTCGGGTACGTAGTTGTTCACGCCGGTGGGCTGCGGATTGCTGGCGCTGGCGGGCACGATGACGCCCTTGGCCGCGGCCGCGTCGATCGACGTGCCGGCCAGCGGCAGCGGCGTGGCCGTCAGCAGCGTGTGCCCGATACCGTCGTCGCGAAAGCCGTTCAGGCCCGGGTTGGCGGCCAGGATTTGCATGTCGTTCTGGATCGAGGGGAAGCCATTGCTGCCGGAGGTGCCGACCTTCCAAAGTCCGCGATTGGCGTCGTAGGAATTGCCCATGATTGGCGCTCGGGCGCTATCGCCAGGGCTGTACTCGTTGACCAGCGTGGTGCCGCTGAAGTCGTGCTGGTGCAAGAGGCCCAGGCCGTGGCCGTCTTCATGCGCCGCGGCCTCGGCAATGAATTGCAGGTCGAAGACATTCTGCCCGGAGAAGACGAAGTTCGTGTGCAGCCCGTTCGAGCCTGACTCGTTGTAGGGCGCAACGCCGACGTAGGAGACCCCGCCACCGCCACTCCATTCGCCGGTGCCGCCGATGACGGTGTGCATCATCCGGGGTTGCGAGTCGTAATAGGCCAGCCGCGCAGCGTCGGTGCCGGCCTGGCCGGCCGCCACGGCCGGATCGACGGTCGTGACGTTGATGTTGAAGGGGGCATACTTCTCGGCGACGCGACTGAAGACGGTCCCGATCGCGTTGAGCTCGGTGGAACTGAACGCGCTGGGGTCGAGATCGCGATTGTAAGCCGGGGTCGAACCGGGCATCGACGAACCGCCGGCCCAGCCGCCCGGGAAATTGAAACCGCTGAAGTCGAGATACAGCGTGTACGCGGCGCCGGGCAGGCTGCTATAGGCAGGCGCGACGGGATGCACGTCGGCACGGGCCGACTGAACGGCAAAAGCAACCGCCAACAGGAGGCACGACAGCAAGCGCTTTGCTATCGCCAGCGGCCGGTGCCCAGCGGACGAGTTGCCGATCCCATTCATTACCGGCTCGCAATTCAGGTTGCCTGGACCATCGCTCAGGCCGCCAATGTAGACGAGCCGTGGCCGATGTCAAACAAATGGCTGCGCAGGGGGTGGCGCGTGCCGCGCGGTGGCGAGTTGGGCGCCGGCTGGGAAGTGAATGCCGGCGGTCTTGCCGGCCAAAGGCCCTACATGGCAGCCGCTTCTTGCGACAGGGTGTGGGCCAGGCGGATCAATTCGGCCCGGCCGTGCGCCGCGAGCTTGCGCATCAGGCTGGCGCAGGCGGAGCTGGATCGTCCGCAGGCTCAGATCGAGTTTCAGCGCGATCGCCTTATCGGGCTTGCCGGCGGCGGTCAATTCGAGCACTTGCTTCTCTTCGGCCGTCAGCGTCTCGTAGCGGCTCAACAGCTCGCGCCGCTTTTCGTCGCTCGCGCGAGCGGGCATCGAGGTCGACCGCGCGGCGAATACTCTCCAACAGGGCCGCCCCGCGATACGGCTTTTCCAGGAAGTCGATCGCGCCCGACTTCATGGCCGCCACCGCCGCCGGAATGTCGCCGTGGCCGCTGATCATGATCACCGGCAGCCGCAGGTTGCGGGCAGCCAGCGCCTCGACCACTTCCAGTCCGCTCATCTGCGGCATCCGCAGGTCGAGCACCAGGCAGGCTGGCCCATCGGGCACGTAACTTTCGAGAAACTCGCTGCCCGAAGCGAACGAGTGGAAATCGAAACCAGCCGATTGGACGAGCGCCGCCAGGGATTCGCGAACCTGTTCGTCGTCGTCGACGACAAAGACGGTCGAAGCGGATGACATGTGAAAAGCGTCCTCGTGGAACGGTGGCGGTGACGACCTATTTATTCTAATTGCCGCGCGGCGGCTCCGCCTGCTTCGCCGGATCAACCAAAAGGCAAAGTGAAGCGAAAAGTCACCCCCTCGCTAGGATTAGGGGTAACCCATAACCTGCCGCCGTGGTCCTCAATGATCGAGCGGCTGATTGCCAGGCCGATGCCGACGCCGTTGGGTTTGCTGGTGAAAAAAGCGTCGAAAACGCGCTCCTGGTGCTCGGGGAGGATGCCTTCGCCGCGGTCTTCGACCGCCAGCTCGACGCGGCCCTCGCCGGCCAGGGTGGCGATCGTCACCTGCCGCCGCTCGGCCGGAATGGCCGCCATGGCATCGTAGGCGTTGCGCAACAGATTGACCAACACCTGCTGGATCTGGATCGGGTCGACCAGCACCGTGGCCCTGTGCCGCGGCTCCCAGCGGACGCGAACGTTGCGCAGCCGGGTTTCGGTTTCCATCAACTCGATGACCTCTTCGACCAGCGAAGCGACATCGACCGGCTCGCGCCGCGGCTCCGACTTCTTGGTGAAGCTCCGCAGCCGGCGGATGATCTCACCGGCGCGATGGGTGTTCGTGGCGATCTTGTCGACCCAGGCACGGAGCCGCTCGTCGTCGCTATCCACTTCGGCGTCGAGCGCCTGCGCAGCTTTCGGCGTAGTTGGCAATCGCCGTCAGCGGCTGGTTCAACTCGTGGGCCAGGCCCGTGGCGACCTCGCCCATCGTGCTCAGCCGAGCCATGTGCGCCAGCTCGGCATGCTGCGTGAGCAACAGCTCTTCGGCCCGGCGGCGCTGCGACATGTCCGTGATCGTGCCGACGATCCGCATCGGCGTGCCGTCGGCCCCGTACATGACGAAGCCGCGGTCGATCACGTCGGCATACGTGCCGTCGGCGCGGCGAAACCGGTATTCGAACGCGCACTGCGCCAGGTCGGTGTCGCCGGGCACGGGGATTTGCGCCACGACCTGTTGGCGATCGTCCTCGTGAACCCGCTCGAGCCACCAGTCGAAGCTGTTGCCGATCTCCTCGGGCTGGTATCCGAACAATGTCTGGAAACCTTCGCTGCGCCAGACTTCGTCGCGGCGCAGGTCCCAGTCCCAGATGGCGTCGCGCGTGGCTTTCGAGGCCAGGCGAAACCGCTCTTCGCTCTGGCGCAATAGCTCCTCAGCGTTCTTCAACTCGGAAATGTCCATCAGCGAACCGACCATCCGCACCGGCTCGCCCTCGGGGTTGAAGATGACGAAGCCCCGGTCGTAGACGTGGGCGTATTGCCCGTCGGCCCGCCGAAGGCGGTACTCCATGGCCCACTGTTGCCGGCCGTCGACCAGCGGGGGCGGCATGGCGGCCACGACGCGCTCGCGATCTTCAGGATGGATTCGGCTGACCCACCATTCGATCGTGCCGTCGACGGCGTCGTTGGGGGCGCCGAAGGTCTTGAGATAGGCCTCGTTGCGCCACACCCGGTTCAGGCGAAGGTCCCAGTCCCAGACGCATTCCTGGGTGGCCGTGGCGATCAGTTGAAACCGCTCCTGGCTTTCGCGCAGTTGCTCTTCGATCTGCTTGCGGCTGGTGATGTCCTGTCCGCTGGCGTAGTAGACGCCCGTCTCCACGCTCGGCACGGCATTCCAGAGCAGCCATTTGTACGAGCCGTCCTTGCAACGGACGCGCATCTCGACGGCGCTGACTTGCACCCCCTGGCGCAGGGCCGCGCCGAGTTCGACGATCCGCGGAAGGTCGTCCGGGTGCAACAGCTCGGCCGCCGGGATGGCCATGATCTCTTCGTGCGAATAGCCGAACGTCTGGACCCAGGCCGGATTCCAACGCTTGATGTAGCCGTCGGACCCCACGACGCACAGCAGGCCCAGCGAACCGTCGACCCCCAGCCCGTGCGAGTCGCCCCGCGCCACGTGCGACTCCGCCGTGCGGGCAGCCGCCACGAGCCGCTCGGGAAGCTGTTTCAAATAGCCTCGCCCGCGAGCCAGGTAGTCGGCCGCGCCGCGCTTCATCGCTTCGACCGCCCACTGCTCCGATCCATCGCCAGTGACCACGACCACGGCGGGCCCGATGGCCAGCGAGCGGGCCCGATCGAGAACCTCCAGCTCGGCCATGTCCCACGGCGCCAGCTCGGTGACGACCAGGTCGAAGCGCCGCTCGGCCAGCAGCCGGGCGAAGGCCTCGCCGCCGCGGGCTTCGGTCACCTCGAAACGCCCGTCAACGCGCAAGGCCGCCGCGATGGCCGCGCGGCCCGTGGCGCTATCGTCGACCAACAGCAGCGAGAACGTGGCGTCGGAGCGGTTGGTCATCAGTGTCGTCGCTCGGCCGGTGCGGGCACGAACCCGACGCGCAAGCGAGGGATGGGAATAGGGACATTCAGGACGAGCGCCGTGCTCGTTTGCCCGCCCGCCTGGTGGGCGTGCGAAGTGCGGGCTCAATCTCAATCTTATCCTACAAACCCGCTGATCCTACAAACCCGCCGTGGGGCCCGCGAAATCAGGGCGATTTGTCGGCTTTCTTCGCGTTGTCCGTTCGGGCCCGGCGGTGATTCGCAAGCCGAATCGCCCGCCGATCGTCACGCACCGGCCACGCGCTAGTCGCACGCCGCCGACTTCCAACTCCAGCGGCGTGTCGCAGGGAGTAGGAAACTCGATGATCGAGCCCAGGGAGAGTTGGCGGATTTGCGCCACCGGGGCTCGCTGGGATGCCAGAACCACCCGCGCGGTCACCTGGCTGCTTAGCAATCTGCCAGGCGGGAGCCCGCGCGACGGGCACGCCTCGCTCGGTGAGTTGGCCCCGTGGGCGTCGAGATCGTCCATGATCGCCCGTCGAATACGTGGGGGAAGCCGGCCTGAGGGCACGGCGCGCCTGATGCCGCGACTCGCGCTTCTCATCGCCCGATAGCGAGGGCCAGCTTTAATAATTGTCGGATTCTCCCCCGCTCGGCGGCGCGGCGAAAGCCGCAGCCGCCCGGTGGGCCGGAAGCTATTCGCGCCGCTGACGCGCCGCTATTATGGATCGCTCCACGGGTGGTGGATGACTCTCGACTGGTGGGCATTCTTCTTTGGAGGTACACGGCGTGCGACCTTGGAAGCTATCGGAGGTGAACTATGCCCACGTCAAGGAGCATCGCTACGAGGTGGCCGTGCTGCCGTGCGGAGCAACCGAGCCGCACAACCTGCACCTGCCCTACGGCACCGACATGTTCGAGGGCGAGACGGTCGGCGAAAAAATCTGCGAGGCGGCTCACGAGCGAGGCGCCAAGGTGATTCTGCTGCCGACGATCCCTTACGGAACCGAGACCAACCAGATGGCCTTTCCGCTGGCCATGAACGTCAATCCTTCGACACTGTTCGCCGTGATCACCGACCTGGTGGCGTCGCTGGCGCACCATGGCATTCGCAAAGTCGTGCTGCTCAACAGCCACGGCGGCAACGACCTGAAGCCGCTCTTGCGCGAGCTGTACGGCAAAACGTCGGCCCACGTATTCATGTGCAACTGGTACTCGGCCCTGCGCGACGTCGAACCGCAGATCTTCAAGCATCCCGATGACCACGCCGGCGAAATGGAGACGTCTTTCGGCCTGGCCTGGTTTCCCGATCTGGTGGGACGGAATCCCGACGGCACGCTGATCGCCGACGAGGGCCGCGTGGCCCCCACGCGCTTCGAGGCGGTCAACCGCGGCTGGGTGTCGATCACGCCGCCCCTGGCACCTGCTGACGACCAACTCCGGCGCGGGCAACCCACACGCCGCCACCGCCGAAAAAGGCCGCAAAGTGATCGAAGTCGTCGTCGAGCGCCTGGCGCCGTTCCTCGTCGAGCTGTCCAGCGCGAAGCTCGACGAGAAGTTCCCGTTTTAGTAGTTGACCGACCAAGCTATTCGGTCGTGCAGGGTGCCACTGCTGGCATGTCCAGCAGCGCGAAATCATGGGTGTCTGCCACGCAGCCGCCCGTGGCTCGCCACGAGGTGGTTAGCGAATTACCGCGATTCGCTTTTCTTGACCGCGCGAGTGACGGCGGTTAGCGTGAAGTATTCCGCGGCACTTCGAGGTTTTCGCCCCTTGCACGATTCGCTCGCCCGTTCCCTGGCTGCGCTCGATCCGGCCGACGCCGGTTACGCCTCGCGGTTCGTCGAACTGGTGTTGGCCGCGGTGCGCGAGCGGGCGGCCAGCGATCTGCACTTGCAGCCGACCGGCGAGGGGCTCGAGCTCCGCTGGCGCGTTCGACGGGGTGCTCGTGCCCTTGGGCACGTATCCGGCCGGCGCGGCGGCCAACGTGATCGCGCGGCTCAAGGTGCTGTCGGGGCTGCTAACCTATCGCAGCGACGTGCCGCAGGAGGGGCGGATTCGCGGCGGCCCGGCCGACATCGAGCTGCGCGTCAGCACGTTTCCCACCCTGTTCGGCGAGCGGGCCGTCGTGCGGCTGTTCGGCGAGCGGCTCGCCTTTCGTTCCTTGGCCGAGCTGGGCCTGCCGCTGGAAATCAACGAGCGGCTGTCGCGGCTGCTCGATGAAACCTCCGGCGCGATCCTGCTCTGCGGGCCAGCCGGCAGCGGCAAGACCACCACGCTTTACGCCTGTCTGCACGAGCTGGTGGGCCGGCCCTTCGGCGTGCGGAGCATCGTCAGCGTCGAGGACCCGGTGGAAAAAGCGATTCCCGGAGTGGCCCAGTCGCAAGTCAATCCGGCGGCCGGCTTCGACCTCGGCGCGGCGCTACGGAGCGTGCTCCGCCAGGATCCGGAAGTGATCATGATCGGCGAGATCCGCGATCGCGACACGGCCGAGGTGGCGCTGGAAGCTTCGCTCACCGGCCAGCTCGTGCTCACCTCGTTTCACGCCGGCAGCGCCTGCGAAGCACTCGGCCGGCTGCTCGACATGGGCATCGAACCCTACATCCTTCGCAGCGGTCTGCGGGCCATCATCTTTCAGCGGTTGGTGCGGCGGTTGTGTTCCTGCGCGCGGCCGGCCGGCTCGGAGGACGACAGCCTCGGTTTCGACGTGCACGAGTCCCGCGTGGCCGTCGGCTGCGAGGCTTGTGGCGGCACCGGCTACGCGGGACGGTCCGTGCTGGCCGAGATGCTTACGCTCGATGACAAGCCGCTGGCCGATGCGGTGCTGGCGCGGGCCGACGTCGCGGCCCTCGAGCACTTGGCGCTAGCCGCCGGCATGGTCGATCGCTGGGCCCGCGCGGCCGAGGCCGTCGCGGCGGGCACGACCAGCGCGGCCGAAGCGCGCCGCGTGCTCGGATTTTCCGTCAATTCACCGCGGCGCGGTGGATTGTAAGGCCCGCGGGTCGCTATACTCCAAGTTGACAATTTACGGTCGCAGGCGGCTCGTTTTCGAACAGAGGAGAGCGGCCGAAGATGTCCACTGCGGACCCCTTCGCTTCTGGCGGCATCGCGCTCGATGACCTCGTTGCGCTCAACGACGAGATTGCGGGACTGGCGGCGCCGGCGTGCCGCTGGAGTTGGGCCTGGCCAGTTGGGGCGGCGACCTGCGGGGCCCGTTGGGCCGCGTGGCCGGCCGGCTGTCGGCGTCGATGAGCCGCGGCGCGAGCCTGGCCGAAGCCTTGGCCGAAGACCCCGCCGCGATTCCCCCGCTCTATCGGGCCCTGGTCGCCGCCGGCCTCCGCTCGGGCCGGCTGCCCGCGGCGCTTGAATCGCTCTCCCGCAGCGCCCGCAATCTCAAGGAAATGCGCGGCGCGATTGCCCTGGCCGTGCTCTATCCGCTGTTGGTGCTGTTGGTCGCGTATGGCCTGTTCGTCGTGCTGGTCGTTCACGTCCTGCCGCAGGTGCTGCTGTTGTACGATGGCGCGCTGCCGGCGCTGTGGCTGGCGGTGGTCGGCGCCGGTGAATTCTTCCAGCGCGAAATCCACTTGCCGGTTCTCGACGTGGGCCTGCCGCTGGCCATGATTCCGCCGCTGGTCGTGGTGGCCGCCGTGGCGCTGTGGTGGTTGCTGACGCGGCGCGCGATCCTGCTCGACACGGGCGCTGCGGCCCGCTGGTTGGGCTGGGTGCCGCTGGCCGGGCGCAGGCGCGTGGTGCCCGCTCGGCGACCCTGGCCGAAGTGATGGCGCTGTTGGTCGAACACGACGTGCCGCTGGGCGAGGCGCTGGTGCTGGCCGCCGAGTGTACCGGCGACCGGCGGTTGGCACGAGCCGCCGCCCGGCTGTCCGCCTCGCTCGAGCGCGGCGGCGACGCCAGGGAGCTTTCGCGCGAGCTGGCGGCTTTTCCGCCGCTGGTCGCCTGGCTGGTGTGCGCGGGGACGGCGCAGCAGACCTTTTCGGCCATTGCCCGGCACGCGGCCGACACGTACCGCCGCCGCACGGTCCGCGACGTACAGTGGCTGCGCGACTACCTGCCGATCTGGCTGCTATTGGGCGTGGGTGCCGCGGTGGTCACGATCTATTGCGTGATGTTGTTCATTCCATTCTCCCAACTGATGCAAGCCTTGTCTGGACCGACCGGCGAGACGATGCGAATCCGACCGTGAAACCCTCAACCGCCACGCCGCCGCCTGCCACACCCCGCGCGCTGCGCTGCGGGCCGCCGAAGCGGTCGAGTTGGCACACTACATCTGCGAGCTGGCCGACGCCGGGTTGCCGATGTCCGACGGGCTGCGGGCGATTGCCAAGGACCTGCCCGTGGGCCGCCTGGCGACAACGGCCCGGCTGTTGGCCGAGCGGCTCGAAGAGGGTCAATCGCTCGACGCGGCGCTGGTGTCGCTGGGGCCGAGCTTTCCCGAGCACATTCGCGGCATGGTCGCGGCCGGCGGCCGCTCGGGCCGGCTGGGCCGCTCGCTGGGCGCGGTGCTGGCTCACGAGCGGGCCATGGACGACCTGTCACGGCAACTCTGGCAGGCCGTCGCCTACCCGATGCTGTTGTTCGTCTTCTTGACCGGCTGGCTGGTGTTCATGGGCGCGTGGTTGATCCCGAGCCTGGCCGTCGAAGAGTTGGTCCACGAATTCGGCACGTCCGACGATTCGGGGTTTTCGCAGGCCGGGCAGCGGCTCGACGAGTTTGCGCGGATCGTGCCGCCGCTCGTGCTGACGACGCTCGGCATCGCGCTGGCGACCTTGGCGGCCTGCGCGCGGTGGGCGGCAAGGCCTCCGTGAGCCGCTTGCTGTCACAGGTGCCGCTAGTGGGTACCGCCTGGTGGTATCGAGGACTGTGCGAGTTCACCGGACTGCTGGCGGTGTTTCTCGAACAGCAGTTGCCGCTCGACGAGGCGCTGGGCGCCGTGGCCGTGGCGGTGCGCGATCCGGCGATCGCCGCGGCGGCGCGCGCGCCGCCAGCGAGGTGGTCCACGGCCGTCCGCTGGCGCAATGTCTCGGCGAGACGTCCCTGTTTCCGCCGACGCTATTGCACCTGGTCGATTGGGGCCAAGAGCACGCCGCGCTGGCCGAGACGATGGCCGGCGCGAGAACTCTATCGCGAGCGCTTCCAAGTGACGGCCCAACTGACCCGCTGGCTGGTGCCGAGCCTGGTGTTCGTGCTGGCCGTGGGCAGCGTGTTGTTTTTCGTGGGCTCCTTCTACGATGCGATTTTTCGCTTGATCACGGACCTGGCCTCCTGGAGCCCGGCACGACCGAGAAACGTCGACCTCTCGCAATTCATCCAGTTTTCCGGCGTCGCCAGCATCGTGATCGCGGGCCTGACGCTGCTCGTCGTGGCTCACTTGTTGAGCACGTTGGGCACCGCGGCGTCGGCCTCGCGGCGCACGCTGCACTATACGGGCATCGTGCTGGTCATGCTGGGCGCCTTCGGCGCCTGCCTGATGGCGTCGGTGCAGATGGGCATGATCGCCGCCGGGGTCATCGCGATTATCTGGGCCCGGTCGGCCATGCAGATTCGCGGCGCAAAGGCGGAATCTGCTGGGAACCTTGGCCGTGGCGGTCGATCGCAAGATGCCGCTGGACGCCGTCGCCCGCGCGTTTGCCGACGAGCAGCCCGGCGGATTCGCGGCCCGGGCCCACGCGCTGGCGCGACGCCTGTCCGGTGGGCTGTCGCTCCGCGAGGCAATTGCCCGCGCACCGCGATCGCTTCCGCCCGAGGCGGCGCTGGCGGCTGAAATGGGACATCAAACCGGCGACCTGGCCGCGGCGCTGCGGGCCACGACCTACGACGACGTGTTCGACCGCACGCTGGTCCGGCCGGTGCTGCTGCGATTCTTCTACGTCGTGCCGGCGATGCTCATTTTTCTGACGTGGATGAAGCTGAAAATCGAACCGTCGATGGTGAAGATCTTCGCCGACTTCGACACCCAGTTGCCCACGATCACGCGCCAGGTCATGCGTTCGACGAGCTCGTTGGAATCGACCGACGCCCTGTTGCCGCTGCTGGCGTTGGCCGCGCTGCTCGTGCTGCTGCTGGCATGGCTTCAATGGACGGGGCGCGCCAAGGCTAATCTGCCCGTGCTCAAGCGGCTGGTTCGCTGGATCGATGCGCCCGTCGTGCTGCGCGTGCTGGCCTTGGCGGCGCGACGCGATTTGCCGCTGCCGCCCACGCTGCGGGCCCTGGCCCTTGCGCATCCCAAGCGGAGCATGCGGCTGCGCGTGGCCGCGGCGGCGCGCGACGTGGCCCGCGGTCAGCCCTGGGCCGACAGCCTGCGCCGCGCCGGCGTGATCGAACGGGCCGAAGCGGCGATACTCGACTCGGCCGAGCGGAGCGGCAATCTTCCCTGGGCCCTCGACGAGCTGGCCGAAAGCCTCGAGCGGCGGGCCAATCACCGCTTGCAGGCGCTGGCCCAGGTCGTGCTGCCGTTGTCGCTCGTGCCGGCCGGCGTGCTGATCGGCCTGCTGGTCGTCGCCTATTTCGCACCCTTGACCACGTTGATCTGGAAGTTGAGCCTATGACCAGCGCGGCGCGGAGTCGTGATGATGGAGGCGCTGATCGCCAGCGGCATGCTGGCGACGGTGGCGATCCTGGCGATCGAGATGCTCGCCCTCACTGCCGCTGCCCGCCGAGCGGCGGATCGCCGCGAGGTCGCGCTGCAAGAGGCCGCCAACGTCGTGGAGCGCGCCAGCGCGATCCCATTTGGCGAGCTGAGCGGCGAGCGGCTGGGCTCTGTCGCGCTTTCGCCGAACGTGGCGGCCCTGCTGCCCGAGGCCCGGCTGTCGCTGGCCGTCGAGCCGGCCGACGATGAACTGCAGGCGCACCACGTGAAGGTTGAGATTTCGTGGACGTCCGCCGGGGCGAGCGAGCCGCCGGTTCGGCTCGACTTTTGGTCCTTCGCCCCGAAAGCGGCTGCCGCGGGAGGATCGCCATGAGACACCTCCCGCTCCAACTTACGACGTCGCGGCACCGTCCCGTTCGACGCTCGACGCGCATCCGCGCCCGCGGCGTGACCCTGATGGAACTGGTGGTCGCGATGGGTATCGCTACCGTGATCCTGACGGCGCTGGTGACCATCGTGACGCGCAGTCATGGCGGCCAACGCCGCGGCGGGCGATCACCTGGCCACTCTGGTCACGCTCGGCCGCCTGGGCGAACAGTTCCGCCACGACGCGCACGCGGCCAGCAGCGCCCAGCACGACGCCAGCGGCGGCGTGCCGCGGCTGCGCTTCGTACTGGCCGATCGCTCGATCCAATACACGCTCGCTTCCGGCGGCGTCGAGCGCGCGGTGCTCAAGGACCAGCAGCCGCTGGCCCGCGAGACGTTCGTGATGCCCGGAATGCGGGCCACGAGCTTTGACCAGTCGGCACCTGCGGACGAAGTCACGTTGTGGCTGGCGCGCGCCGTCGCGGCGCCCGATGGGGGCACGTCGCTGGGCAAGCCCTTCCCGATTTCGGCCCGCATCGGCCGCGACGCGCGGCCGCGAGGTGAACCATGAGCCGTCGCGCGAACATGCTCGGGCGGGCCCGGCGCCGCGGCGTCGTGTTGATCAGCGTGTTGTTGGCGCTGGCGCTGGTCGCCGCGCTTGCGGCCGCGTGGCTGCGCATCGCCGGCCGGGAGCGGGCGCAACTCCGCGTGCAGCAGCGCCGCATCGAGGCCGAATGCCTGGTCGCGTCGGGGCAGGCAAGGGCCGCGGCCCGACTGGCGACCGACGCGGGCTACTCGGGCGAAACGTGGACCGTCGCGGCCGCTTCGCTCGGCGGGCGCTGGGACGCGAAGGTCGCGATCGAAGTGGCGCCCGAGGCATCGCGCGGTGCCCGGCGGGTGCGCGTCGTGGCCGATTTTCCCGCCAGTGGCCCGCTGCGCGTCCGCCGCAGCGAAGAGCAGATCGTCGAATTGCCGAAGCAGGATAGCCAACCATGAAACGATATCCACGCGGCGTTTACCCTGGTCGAATTGTTAGTCGTGATCGCCATCATCGGCGTGCTCGTGGCGATGGCCATTCCGGCCATGCAGGCCAGCCGCGAAACCAGCCGGCGGACCTTCTGCCAGCACAACGTCGGCCGGCTGCTGTTGGCCCTGCAAAGCTACGAGGACGCCTTCGAGTCGTTGCCGCCGGGCGTCGTCAATCCCGACGGGCCGATCCGCAATGAGCCAGTCGGGCTGGAGCGCGGCTGGCTGGTCGAGATGTTGCCCTACCTCGACGAACAGCCGGCCTATGCGCTGGTCGACCGCGAAAAAAGCATCTACGACCCGGCCAACGAGCAGGTGCGCCAATACTGGCCGCGGGTATTCGTGTGTCCCTCCGAATCGCTCGACGTCCAGGGGGCCAGCAACTATGCCGGATGCCACCACGACGTCGAGGCGCCGATCAACGTGGACAACGACGGCGTGCTGTTCCTCAACAGCGCCATCCGCCGCGAGGACATCACCGACGGCACGGCGCACACGTTCTTCGTCGGCGAAAAGCGGGCCGATCCGGGCGACCTCGGCTGGATGTCGGGCACGCGCGCCACGCTGCGCAACACGGGCCTGCGGCCCAACGATCTCTCCACCGATCCGACCAGCCCGTTGTTCAAGCCGGCAACCGGCGCCGAAGACGAGGCTTCGTTGCTCTACGTCGGCGGCTTTGCCAGCCGGCACTCCGGCGGCCTCGACATGGGCTTCGGCGACGGCAGCGTTCAGTTCCTCACCGACATGATCGACCCGATCCTGTGGCGCCGCCTGGCCAACCGCGCGGACGGCAACCTGGTGAACCAGCCCGGCGCGGTAGAATAGTGCCTTGCGAGTCTTGCCCCACCTGTAGCCTGACGCCCGAAGCCTGTAGCCAGTGGCCTTTCCTTCATGAATCGCAGCTTCTCGCTCGCCACGCTCAATTTGCTGATCGCCATCGCGGCGGTGTGTTTTGCCAGCACGCGGACGGCGCTGGCGCGCGCCTGGAAAGGCGACTCGGCAGAGATCGTCGTGCTGGTCATCGCTGGCGCTCTGGTGGGAACGACGTTTGGCCTGGTGTTGGCAATCTGGAACCGGCCCGGGTGGATCGTGTCGCTGGCCGCGATTGTTGGCGGGCTGTTCCTGGGCGCGGCGGCCGGGCGCAGATGTGCGTCACGGTCGAATGGCCGGTACTGTTCTTCGGGCCCTACCTGCTGGTCGCCGCCGTGCTGGTGGTAGCCGCCAACCGCCGCCGCCGGGCCCGCACGCGGGCCGAGATTTTCGAGCGGGCCGCTTCATAACGGCCGATGCCCGGTTCGGCATCGCGAAAATCGGTGGACGCACCGGCGCCTTGCGTTATAGTGAGCGCCTCCCCGCGCGGCGCCGAACACCGCCGGCCTACCCCACCCAGCACGATGAGGCGGCACTCATGACATTCCCCTTTCGCGTTTTCCGAGCGGCGGTTGCCGGCGCGCTGGCCATGGCCTGGACGTCGATCGCGGCCACGAGCGGCCGGGCGGCCGATGCGGCTTTTCATCACGTGCACTTGAGCGCCGCCGATCCCGCGGCCGCCGCCCAGTGGTACGAGGCGAACGTGGCCGGCAAGGCGGTCAAGAGCGGCATCTTTCAGACGGTCGAATTCGGCAAGACGAAGCTGATCTTCTACAAAGGCAACGCCAAAACGCCGCCGAGCAAGGGGAGCGCCGTCGACCACATCGGCTTCTCTTACCCCGACATCGAGGCCAAGCTCAAGCAGATGGCCGACGCCGGCGTGGAGATCGTCTCGGGCGTCGAGGTGGAGGGGCCAATCAAGTACGCTTTCGTCAAGGATCCCTGGGGCACGCTGATCGAAGTCGTCCAGGACCCCGAGCTGGTCGGCTTCCATCACGTCCACCTGGCCACGACCGACGCCAAGGCCACGCTCGCGTGGTACACCGGCGCCTTCGGCGGGCACGTCGAGAAATTCGCCGGCCTGATTCCAGGTATCCGCTACGGCGACATGTGGGTGCTGGTGAAAACGGTGCGCACGCGCCGGCCCCGACCAAGGGCCGCGCGATCGACCACATTAGTTGGAGCTTCGCCGACCTGGACGCCGATGCCGAGCGGCTCAAAGCCGCCGGAGTGAAGTTCAAGTCGGGCCCTTACCCGTTCGGCGGCGGCAAGATCGCCTTCGTCGAAAGCCCGCAGGGCGTGCTGATCGAACTGGTCGGCCCCGCGGGGAAGAAGAAGTAGCAGCACGCCAGCGGCAGAGGGGCACCATGAAACTCGCGCTATCGCCCGGCAATTGCCGGCGCCGTACCGCCACCTGGTTCGTGGGCGCGGTCGTTTTCGTCGCGTTCGGTTCGACCTTGCTCGCTCAATCGAAGCGGAGCTCGCCGACCGTGCGAGACGCCCTGTGGGTGTGGGGAACGCCCGAGCTGACGAAGCCGGGCGAGCACACCGCCGCCAGCTTCGCCCAGGCCAGCCCCGCCCAGCGAGCCCGAATCCTGGACGTGCCCAACGTCCTGATGGCCGGTGCTGGCTTGCCGCACGACCGCCAACTGGCGACCCTGTGGAACGCGGACGTCGCCGGCCTTTCGCGCGTGGTGTGGGAAATCCTTTCCGACGGGCACGAGGAGCACCAGCCGCCGTTCGAGTTCACGCGGCGGATCGCCGACCTGGCTCACTCGGTCAAGCAGAACCCGCGCATCGAAGCGGTGCTGCTCGACGACATGACCAGCGTCGCCGCGACCAAAGGATTCAAGCCCGAACATCTCAAGGCGATCAAGTCGCTGCTCGAGCGCGCAGCAATTGCCGCTCAAACTGTGGGGCGTCCTGTACACGATGAACTTCTCGCAGCCGACCACCGACCCGCTGGTCCGCGAACTGGACGTGATCAACCTCTGGCACTGGCACGCCAAGGACACTTTGCGGATGGCCGAAAATGTCGCCGAGTGCGAGAAGCGGTATCCGGGGAAACCGATCGTGTTGGGGCTGTACCTGCACGATTACGGCGGTGGGCAGCCGATACCGCTCGACGTTCACCAGAAGCAGTGTGAAACCGCCCTGCGGCTGCTTCACGAAAAACGGGTCGCCGGGATCGTGTTTCTGTCCATCGACAACGACGAGCCGATCGTCAAGTGGACGGCCGATTGGATCAACCGCGTGGGCGGCGCCACGATCGGCGAACCCCAGCCGGCACCGCCCGCCGCGGAACAAGCGCCGCCCGCGGATTCGCCCGTGCGGACGTCGCATCCGCTAAAGATCGGCAATGGCGACGGCTGGAGCTTCTCCGGCGCACAGTGGGATGAAACCGCCGAGGGCGTGATCAGCCCTCCCGATCAGCGGAACCTGCACTCGCGGGCGTTCTATACCGCCGCAACGGCGAAGGACTTTTCCGCCGAGTTCGAATTCAACGGCAGCTACCGCGAAGTAGGCAGTGGCGGAGCCGGACTCGTATTTCGGGCCCAAGACGCCAACCACTTCTACGCGGTGTACTTCCCTTGGGGCGGGCAGCAGTTGCGGGCCACGCACTTTTGGGCCTCGGTGGTCAAGGTCGACGGCGACGCTTACCTGCGCAGCCTCAAATCGGCCTGGGTTCCGGGCGTGCCCAGCCAGACGGACCGCTGGTACCAGGTGCGCGTCGACGTGGCGGGGTCGAAGATCGCGGTTTGGGTCGACGGCCGGCATGCACTGGATATCACCGACGACAGCTTTCGCCAGGGAGCGGTCGGATTTCTCGGCTTCGGCATGTACCACTTTCGCAACATCCGCATCCACGGAGACTTGCTGGCACCGCCGGCCTGGGACGGGCAGCAAGCGATCCCAGTCCAGCACTTCAACGTGGGGCTCGACAGCCAGAACATGCCCAGCGGCTGCATCGCACCCAATGGCGACGTGCTACTGGCTGCCGGCAATCTGCTGGTACGCTCGAACGACAAGGGCCGCACCTGGGGCAAACCGGAAACACTTCCCGACACGCTCGGCACGGTGACCGACTATGGCAATACGATGTTTCGCACCTCCAAGGGGCGTCTGCTGGTCCAGATGTGGCGCGACCGGGAACAAACCAAGCAGCCGGTGCCGCAAATCCACATCGCGGAGTCGAGCGACAACGGTCTGACCTGGGGCGACCCCGTGGCATCCGAGGTCGCAGGCGGCTGGCCCGAGGTGCCTGCGAAGCTCGTTCCCTATGGCCCGCTGGTCGAAACTCAGGATGGAACCTTGCTACGGTTCCTGCTCGGTGGAGCCCCGGAGGGTTCGCGATTCACCAACGTGGTGACGTGGGGATCGATCCACGCCAAGGCATTCGTTATCCGCAGCACCGACGGGGGAAAAAGCTGGTCCGGCCCGATCGAGTTGGACCAGCCGTCATGGTCGGGCACGCCCCGCGGAACGATCCCCGGTTCGCTTGACCTCACCGAGCCGACGGGAGTTGCCATTGGCAACCGGGTCATGGTGCTGGTCCGCCCGATCTACAGCCCGATGATGTGGCAGTGTTGGTCCGGCAACGCCGGCGCGAGCTGGGACGCCGCGGCGCGGATCACGTTTCCCGGCTATGCTCAATCGATGTTGCGAACGTCGTCGGGGGTGATCGTTTGCGCCCACCGATATCCTCACTATTCGGTGCACCTGAGCCGCGACGACGGGCTGAATTGGGATGAGGGCACGGTGATCGACTATGCCTTTTGGGCGATGGGCTGCGTCGTCGAGGTCGAGCCCGACATCGTGCTGTGCACCTATATGAATCAGGAGCGAAACGCTCCCTTGCTGGCCCAGCTGTTTCGCGTCACGCCCGAGGGCATTCGCCCGCTGCGCGCGGCGGGTCGGTGGCTGCAGCTACGAAGCCGTAGTGGCAGTCTTCGATGCGAAGGACGATCAGGCGCGCTGCTCTGGCGGCACGTGGTCGAGTCGGCCGCTGGCCGGATCGCGGGCGATGGCGTTCAGACTGGCGCCGCCGCCGGATTTGATCGTGTAGCCAACGCGCTTGAGCCGCTCGATTTCGACGTCGCTGAATCCCTTGCCAAAAGCCAGCGTCGCGTCGCCTTCGGTGTGCAGGCGCGGCGTGGCGAAGGCCCGGGCGAGCGGCTGGTCGCGGCCGACCAACTCGGCCAGCACGTCGACCAGCGTGTTTGGAATCCGCCGTCCGCCGGTAGCGCCCATCGCCACCACGGGCCGGCCGTCGCGGAGGATCACGGTCGGGCACATGTTGTTGAGCGGGCGGCAACCGGGTCGCACGGAGTTAGCCCGGCCGCTGGCGGGCTCGAACCGCGACATGCCGTGGCCCAGCACGAGACCCAGGCCCTCGACGGTCACCTGTCGCCGAAACTTTCGCCGTGGGTCAGCGTGATGGCGGCCATCATCCCCTGGCGATCGGCGCTCGACAAGTGGATCGTGCCGCCGGTCGTCCGGCCGTCGGTCGCCGGCGCGAGCATCTGCTCGGCATCGACGGCCCGGCGGATCCGTTCGGCGCTGACGGCGGCATAGTCTTCGGACAACAGCCGCGCCACGGGCACGTCGCTGCCATTGGGATCGCCCAACAGCGCCAGCCGGTCGTGCCAGGCCAGCCGCATGGCTTCGATGCGAGCCTGCAAGGTGCGCAGGATCGGCCGCGTCGGAGTTCGACCAGTCGAGCGCCTCGAGCGCCGCCAGCACTTGCAACACGCTCAACCCGCCGGCCGTCAGCGGCGCCGTGCAGATCGTCGCCCCGCGCAGGTCATCGTCAACGGCGGCACTTCGCGCGCCTGGTACGCCGCCAGGTCGGCAGCGGTCACCAGCCCGCCGCCCGCCGCGAACGCTTTGGCGATCTGCCGGGCGACGTCGCCCTGGTAGAACGCGGCCACGGAGTTGTCGTGTGCGAGCCGTTCGAGCACCAGCGCCAGGTCGGGATTGCGAAACCGGCTGCCCGCGGCCGGCGGCTCGCCACCAGACAGAAAGAGCCTGGCCGAGCCCGGGTCGCGGCGAAACTGGCCAGCGGCCCGGGCGATGCTGTTGGCAAACGGCGGCGCGATCGGAAACCCGTCGCGTGCGAAGCGGATCGCCGGCTCGATCAGCTTATCGAGCGGGCGCGAGCCGAAGCGATCGAGGGCCCGTTGTAATCCGGCCAGCGTACCGGGCACGCCGGCGGCAAGCCAGCCGTGGCTGTTGACGCCGCCTTGGACGCGTCCGGCCGCATCGAGCGGAAACATATCGGGCCGCGCCGCCGCCGGCGCCGCCGAATTGAAATCGATCGAGGAGACCTTCCCATCGGGCAATCCGACGACCAGATGTCCGCCGTAGCCCCCGATGCCGCACTGCGAAACCGCCACCACGCCAGCCACCAGCGCGGCGGCCACCGCCGCGTCGACGGCGTTGCCGCCCTCGGTCAAGATTTGCCGGCCAACTTCGGCCGCCTGCGGATGTCCGATAACCAGGTCCTTGGCCTTTGGGGTTGCATCCGACTCGGCTGCCCGCAGGGGCGCGTGCCGAGCGCGAGCCAACTCGCCGCGGCAATTCGCAGAGCGTCGCGGCGTGAGAGAGTCATCGTTTCAGGAGATCGCTCGGGTTGCGGCCGCCGGGTGGGGGTCGTTGCGGCCAGGCGCTGAGCCTAGCAGCGCCACCGAGCCCGGCATATTGGCGCAACCCAACGGATGAGGGGTATATATCTGCATCGCCAGGGGGTCAGAAAAAAGATTGACTTTTTCTTTGCCCCCGATATAAGGACGGTCGGTCTCGAAACGACGAAGAGCCGGCTGGATATCCCGGCCGGCGCAATCCAATCTCGGGGAGGTCGCCCATGAATCGCTCAACAATGTTAGCTCTTGTGCTGGCGCTTGGAGTGATTTCGATCTTTGCATTGGCTGGCCAGGGCAAGAGACCGGCATGTCGGCGCCGCCGATCTACTCCGCGATCTTACCGGGAGATTATGTGGTCGGCAGCAACTACACCCGGCAGTTCGGCACGGGCGACCCCCTGGGCTCCGGCACTCCGCAGTCGAGCCCCTTCAGCATAGGGATTGGCGGCATCCCGGCCGGGGCCACGATCGTCAAGGCCTATGCCAACTGGTCCTATCAGACCCCCACTCCATTCCTGGGGTCGGCCGCCGAAGCCGACATCGCCATCAACGGCACACCGGTGGCTGGCAGCTTGACCGGCAGCGCCGCACCCGACTTGCTCTGGAGCCAGCAGGGCACCGACGCCTACACCGCGGACGTCACTGGCATCGTCACTGCAGCGGGCGGCAACGGCATCTATACGGTCAGCGGCGCCGTCGACAGCGCCACGCCCAGCTCCTACGGCGAAGGCATGTCGATGCTCGTCGTCTGGGCGTTGCCCGTGCGCCGCTGCAGGAAGTTAACGTCTACTCGGGCTTGTCGACGACCGAAAGCGGGCCAGCCGTGGCGACTTACGATTTCGCCTTGGGACCGTACGCAGGCGGCCCGGCGCATTTCTTCGTCAACGCGCTCGACGGCCAGTCGCAGTTCACCGATCAAGGGTTGATCAACGGCCTCGGCATCGAAGCGAGCGGAACGATCGGCGGCGTGGGGCCGGCCGGAAACTCCTGGGACGGCCTGGTGGGGCTCAATCCAACCAGCAACATTTATGATCACGCCGAGGGAGATTCGTCGCCCTACATGATCGCCGGCGATACCTTCTTGACCGTCCAGACGCTTGGCGCGGGCAACTCGGGCGGCCTCTACAGCGACGCGATTGGCCACAGCTTCGGCGCGATGGCGTTCCCCGTGCCCGAGCCGGCAACTTGGACGCTGGCGCTGTTGGGTGCCCTCGCCCTGGCCGAACTGGCTCGCAGAAACCGCAAGCACCGCAACTAGCCGTTCACAGCGTTCCTATTGTCCGGGTTCCTACCGTACGGCCACAGCCGCCGCGACCACGCGGCGGCTTTTTTTTGGTTGCGACAGCGTGCCTCTGAAATCAAGCGAGTTGGCAATGAGGCTGCTGGGACTTGAACCCAGGACCTACGGATTAAAAGTCCGTTGCTCTACCAACTGAGCTACAGCCTCGAAAACGGCTCACTTTAACAGCTTCGGCGGGGCGGCGTAAATGGGCCGAGGGCGCCCCTGGACACGCGGTTGCCAGTCGACCATGCCGGCCGAGGCTCTGGAAGAAGGACGGGGCGTTTGCTAGGGTAGGGGTCTTCCTTGCCGTTCGATCCGTAGCCCGTTTGAGCCGCCGTGATGCTTGCCATGAAACAACCGATCGCCGGGGTCGCGCCGCCACGCGCGGGAAGTGACCGTGATGACCGTCTATCCCACGCTGGGGGCCACGGCGCCTGGACGTTTGATGGGCCAGCTTTGCGCCGTGCAAACCGGTTACGGCTTCTTCACGCTCGGCAAGCTGTTCGCCCTGCTGCTGATTCCGTTTGCCATCGGGCTGTTCTTCGCGATGCTCGCCCCGGGCCTGATGCGCCGCTACAAGCTGACGAACCGCCGGGTCATCGTGCAGAAGGGGTGGAAGGGGGTCGACGTGCGGTGGGTCGATTTCGATCGCTTCGACGCCATCGAGATCGACGTCCGCCCCGGGCAGCAGTGGTATCCGGCCGGCGACCTGATCTTTCACCGGGGCAACGTCGAAACCTTCCGCTTGGAAGGCGTCTCGCGGCCCGAAACCTTCCGCCACACCTGCCTGGCCGCCCGCCGCGGCTACCTGGGTGCGATCGGACAATAACAGTAGGACCCCCCTCCGACCGGTCCCCGGCTCGCGCGACGTGCTGCTTCCAGCCAGGCGGCCTTCTGGCCGTGGCGCGGCCCACCTTGGTTTGTAGCTTGTTGCCGCGGCCCTAAGTATACTGCTCCGGACTGCACGAGCCGCCTTGGGGCATCAATGGCATCGGTGCACGACCAGGAGAACCGCTCATGAGACTGCAAATCGCGCTGCGGTTGGCGATCGTCGCCGCCGCGGCACTGGGGATGACGAGCCTGGCCAGCGCGGCGACGTGGCAGAATCCCACCGACGCCGACGACGTGGACAACAGCGGCGTGATCGCTCCGCGCGACGCACTGATCGACGTCAATCGCCTGAACCTCGTCGGGATCGGCGCGGTGCCATCCAGCGGAAGTCCTCCGCCCTACTACGACGTTACGGGCGACGACTTGGTCACTCCGGCCGACGCATTGCACGTTTTCAATCGGCTCGCCGCCAATGCCGGTTCAGCCGCCCCGGCCGGCGCCGCCGTGCCCTCGGAGCCGGGCGACCCGCAGGTTGCCATCGAGCTGGTGGTTACGGATTCGGGAGGCACGCCGGTCTCGATCGCCAGCCCGGGCCAGGCGCTGCTGCTGGAGGTCTTCGCCGAGGATCTGCGCGTCTCGCCGCCGTTTGCGGGCGTCTTTTCAGCCAGCACGGACATCGCCGCCACGGACGTGTCGCTTCTTGCAGGATCGGCCGTGTACGAGCCAAATTGGTTCGCCGACAGCCCCGCCACCTACGCGCCGCGCAGGTCACCGAGCTCAATGCGACGTCCACCTCGCTTTCACCAGGCGGATCGTCGCCCGAGCTGCTGTTCAATATCGCATTTTTCGCCGGCAGTCCCGGCGTGGCCACGTTTACGTCCAGCGCGTCCAGCGCGTCGGAACTGCACGACTTTCTGCTTTACGGCGACGACAATCCGATTCCGCTCGAGCAGGTCGTGTTCGGCACGACGACGTTGACGATCGTGCCCGAGCCGGCAACCTGGAGCCTCGCGGCGATGGGTGCCGTCGCGTTGGGAACGTTCGCGCGCGTTCGCCGCAAGCGTTAGCGGAACGCAGCGGCGCGTCGAGTTCGGCGCGCAGTCGATCGAATCGCACCGCGGCGGAAGCTCATCCAAGCGGCTTGCGACCCGTCATTCGCTGGCGGCCAGCTCGGCCAGGATGATCCGCAGCGCCTCGGCCGACACGCCGGCGGGCAGCGAAGCCAGCTCGCGGGCTTGCTCGGCGGTTTGCGAGGTGTCGAGCGGCAGGTGCAAAAACGCCGACCGGGTTCTGAGGCTCATCCGTTCGGCCAGGTAGCAGGAGAAGTAGAAGATCGCGTTGCACAGATACGTGCCGGCGTGATAAGAGATTTCGGCCGGAATCCGCGCGTCGCGCAGCCGCACGGCCCAATCGCCCAGCGGCAGGCCGCTGCGAAAGGCGACCGGCCCGCGATCGACCAGCGGCCGGAACTGCTCGGGCGACTGCATGCTCGATCCGCCGATGTTGACGGCGATCGACTCGAGTTGGATGCGCGTCGAGCCGGGGGCCTGGCCCAGGTGCAGGGCAAAGTCGTGGTCGGCTTGCAGGTCGCCGGCCAGCTTTTCCTTGACGGCCGCGAAATCGACGGGGTAGAGCCGCGTCGTGACTTGCGGCTCGCGCGGCAGGTCCTCGGTGAGCTTGACCAGCGTCAGCCAACTGGAATTGGCGCGCCAGCGATCGTAGGGCTCGAAGGCGGTGATCAGGACGGAGGGCATGCTCGGCACCCGGCTTGCACGAAGCGGCGATCGCCCGCGGCAACGCGCAGCGTTTACGGCTGGCAATCGTAGCCTGTTTGGCCTAGGTTGCACAGGCGGTCGACCGCCAGAGAACGGCCCGCCGACCGCCGCGCGTTTTGCCCTAGCAGGGCGGCGAATGCAGACTCGAATTCAGCCGAGAGCAGAAACCATGGATGGCCAGTCGAGCGAACGATTCTTCAGCGAGCCGATCACCCGCCACGTCCGCCGCGACGTGGCGCCGGCCCGCATCGACCAGACAGTCGGCCAGGTGGTCGCGGGTTTGCGCCGCGGCCGCGGGGCGGGCCGTTCTTCTACGTGTATGTCGTCGACGAGCAGGGGCGGTTGGCCGGGGTCGTGCCGACGCGCGACTTGCTGGTGAGCGGCGGCGACACGCCGATTGCCACGCTGGTGCCGCCCAAGGTCGTCTCGCTGCCGAGCGACGCCACGGTGTTCGACGCTTGCGAGTTCTTCATGCAGTATCGCTACCTGGCCCTGCCGGTGGTCGACGGCGACGGGCGCCTGCTGGGTACGGTCGACGTCAACCTGGTGAGCGACGAGGTGTTCAACCTGGCCGAACAGCAGGCCCGCGACGACGTGTTCCAATTGATCGGCATTCACGTGCTGCGCAACCAGCGGTTTGCGCCGTGGGCGAATTTTCGCGACCGCTTTCCGTGGCTGGTGGCCAATATCGTTGGCGGCACGCTCTGCGCCTTGTTGAGCAGCCGCTTCGAGAACCTGCTGGCGGCGGTGATCGCCGTGGCGCTGTTCGTGCCCATCGTGCTCACGCTGGCCGAAAGCGTGAGCATTCAGTCGATGTCGATCGCCCTGCAAAGCCTGCGGGCCAGCACGCTTGCTCCGCGGGCGCTCGTGCGGGCGGTGCTGCGCGAGTTTGCCGTGGCCGTGCTGCTGGGGGCGGCCAGCGGCGCCTCGGTGGGCCTGGTGGCTTGGGTCTGGCTGGGGTCGGTCAAAGTCGGGTTGGCCGTGGCCACGAGCATCCTCTTGGCGCTGATCGTGGCCAGCCTGTTGGGGCTGGTCCTGCCGGTCGTGGTGCGGGCCGTGCGTGCCGATCCGCGCGTGGCCGCCGGGCCGATCGTCCTGGCCACGACCGACGTCGTCACGCTGGCCTTCTATTTCACGGTCAGCCGGCAGTTTCTGGCGGCCTGATGGTTTTCCTGCTCGGCATGGTTTACTTCGACGCGGCCGGCTCGATAATCAAGGGCATCGCCGATTCAAGTTGAGCTCCACTTTGCTGGGTGGCACTGGCATCTTGCCAGTGCAGAACGAAAGTGGAAGGTCCTTTGCACTGGCAAGATGCCAGTGCCACAGCGCGACGCGAACGATCCATGACCGACACCCCAACATCTTCCGACCCGCACTCGCCCCCTTCGGAGCGGCTCGTTTCGCTCGACGCCTATCGCGGGCTGGCGATGTTCGCGATGGCATCCTCCGGGCTGGGGCTGCACCAGGTGGCCCAGCACATCAACAAAGCGCGGGCGACGGACGGGCTTCCCGAGAGCGGCTTCTGGAATGCCATCGCTTACCAGTTCGAGCACGTGCCGTGGGTCGGCTGCAGCGCCTGGGACTTGATTCAGCCGTCGTTCATGTTCATGGTCGGCGTGGCGATGGTTTTTTGCGTGCGCCAGCCGGCAGGCCCACGGACAATCGTATGGCAAGATGTTTCGCCACGCGGTGGTGCGGGGCGTGGTGCTGGTGCTGTTGGGCGTGTTCTTGCGCAGCAATGGCGGCCCGCAGACGGTGTTCACGTTCGAGGATGTGTTGTCGCAGATCGGCCTGGGCTACGTGTTCTTGTTTCTGCTGTGGAACCGGCCGTGGTGGCTGCAGTTGGGCGCGGCGATCGCGATCCTGGCCGGCTACTGGTGTTACTTCTACTATTATCCGCTGCCGCCGGCCGACTTCGATTACGCGTCGGTGGGCGTGCCGGCCGATTGGCAGCACCTGGAGGGCATGGCGGCCCATTGGGACAAGAACACCAACGCGGCCGCGCACTTCGAACAGTGGTTCTTGAACCTGTTTCCGCGCCGCAAGGAGTTCGTCTATAACGGCGGTGGATACCTGACGTTGAGTTTCATCCCTTCGCTGGCCACGATGATTTTTGGCCTGCTGGCCGGCGAAGTCCTGCGCGGGCCGTGGACCCGACGCAGGAAGCTGCTGGTGCTGATCGCCGCCGGCGCGGCCGGGCTGGCCGTCGGCCTGGTGCTCGACCACTTCGGCGTCTGCCCGATCGTCAAACGCATCTGGACACCGAGCTGGGCCGTGTTCAGCGCGGGCTGGGCCTTCGTGATCCTGGCGGCCTTCTATGGCGTCGTCGACTTGCTCGGCTTCCGCCGCTGGGTATTTCCGCTGGTCGTGGTGGGCATGAATTCGATCACGATGTACTGCATGGCCCAGTTGACGTTCGGCTGGTTCGCGAAGTCGCTGAAGACACACTTCGGCGAGCGGATCTTCACGTTCGTCGACGAGGCCTACCAGCCGCTCGTGCTGCACTTGTGGGTGCTGCTGGCGATGTGGCTGGTCTGCTACTGGCTCTACCGGCAGAAGATTTTCATTCGCATCTAACCGCCGCGAGCGCTTTTCGATGGGTTTTGCCGAACAACCGCGGCTGCGGCGCGTCGAGACCTTTCCGGTCAACCAGCCTGACGAACCCCTGTCGTTCGCCTTGCGCGATCCCGATGGGTTCGCCGGCTCGATCGTGCTCAGCCATGCGGCCGCGATCGTGGCCTCGTTGATGGACGGCACGCGCACGCTGGCCGAGATTCAGGCCGAGTTCGAGCGGCTCACCGGCCAGCAAGTCGAACTGGCCGACGTCACGCGGCTGGCCTTGCAGCTCGGCGAGCGCGACTTGCTCGACGATGACCACTTCCGCGCCCACTGGAAACACGAGGTCGAGCTGTATCTCAACAACCCCGTGCGTCCAGCGGCCCATGCGGGCAAAGCGTATGCCGCCGAACCGGACGCGCTGCGGCTGCAATTGGCGGCGCTGTTCGACGGCCGAGGCCCAGAGGCGGCCAACGAGACGGCTGCCACGCCGCGCGGCCAGCTATGCGGCCTGTTGAGCCCGCACATCGACTTGCACCGCGGCGGCGCGACGATGGCCTCGGCCTACCAGAGAGTCGTGGCCGAAAGCCAGGCCGACTTGTTCGTCATCCTGGGCACCGCCCACAATCCGATGAGCAATCTGTTTTCGGCCAGCCGCAAGCACTACGACACGCCGCTGGGCACGGTCGAAACCGATCGGGCCATCGTGTCGAAGCTGGATGCCCAGCTCAACCGCCAGCCGGGCGGCCGCGAGCTGAACCTGTTCGCCGACGAGCTGGCGCACCGTGCCGAGCACTCGATCGAATTCCAGGCCGTCATCCTGCAATACCTGCTCGGCGAGCGGCGGCCCTTCAAGATCGTGCCGATCCTGGTGGGCTCGTTCCACGAGTTCCTTCGCCAGCAGACGCGTCCGGCCGACGAGCCGCGCGTGGCCGCGTTCGTGGCGGCCCTGCGGGCCACGGTCGCCGAGCACGCAGGCCGCGTGCTGGTGATCAGTGCCGGCGACCTGGCGCACATCGGCCGCCGTTTTGGCGATCGCGGCCTGTTGGACCCGCCGCGACTGAAAGCCCAGGCCCAAGACGACCGCCGGCTGCTCGATGCGGCCTGCCAGGTTGACGCGGAAGCCTTTTTTCGCCACGTCGCCGCCGAGGGCGACCGCAACCGCATTTGCGGGCTGTCGCCCACCTACACCCTGCTGGAGGTCGTCAAGCCGACGCGTGGTGAGCTGCTGCGCTACGACCAGGCCGTGGAGCTCGACGGCACGTCGTGCGTCAGCTTTGCCAGTATGGCTTTTTATGGCGAGCCACAGGCGGCCGGCGAAGCGCATCCGGGCTGAGCTTGAATCTGCCTGCCGTTGGCGTGTTGCCGGAAGCAGCACGCCCATGGGTGGCACTCGGTGGCACTGGCATCTTGCCAGTGCCGTGAAGAACCGGTTTGGCTACGAATCGGTTTGGCGTGGCACTGGCAAGATGCCAATGCCACCCAACGAGCAAGCGCGAGCGCCCGTTACTTGAGCCTGTCCGCCAGCAGCTCGACCGGGTGCAGGGCTTTGCGGCCGGTGCCGTGCTCGATCTGATGGCGGCAGGAGAAGCCGGGGGCAACGATCGTGGCCTCGGGCGCGGACTTCACGGCGGGGAACAGCGCCCGGTTGCCGATGGCCATGCTCACGTCGTAGTGCTCGTAGCCGAACGAACCGGCCATGCCGCAGCAGCCCGAGTCGATCAGCTTCACTTCGGAAGCGACCCGTCCAGCGCGGCCACGCTGTCGCCGGCGCCGACCAGCGCCTTCTGATGGCAGTGGCCGTGCAGGACGATGCTGCCGCTTTTGGGCAATAGCGGCAGGGCGATCTCCTGGCGCACGAGGTGCGAATCGACAAGGGCCGCCGCGGCGGCGACCTTGCGGGCCGCCTCGCCGGGAACCAGGTCGGGATACTCATCGACCAGCATCAAGAGGCAGCTTGGCTCGCAGCCGACGATCGTCGCGCCCTGCTCGGCCCAGGGCAACAGCCGCTCGACGTTCGTCCTGGCCAACGCCTGGGCTTCGCTCAAAAAGCCCTTGGAGGCCAGCGTGCGCCCGCAGCACTCCAGCCCGGCGAGATGGACTTCGTAGCCGGCGGCCTCCAGCACGCGCACGGCCGCGCGGTTGACGTTCGGCTCGCAAAAGCTGGTCAGGCAATCGTCCAACAGGACGATAGGCCCCGCGGCGCCGCCGCCGATGGTGCGTTCGCGTCGGGCGGCGTGCCGCGTCTGCCGAACCATTTGCGGAAGTGATTTCGCTCGAAGCGCGGCAAGGGCCGGCGGCGATCGATGCCCATCAGGCGCTCGGCAAGCCAGCCGGCCATCGGCAGCCGCGCCGCCCAATTCGAAATCGGCGCCAGTGCCGAGCCAAGCCGATTCAAGCGGTGCGCCTGCGCCATCAACCGCGTGCCCAGCGGTGCGCCGTGCTCGCGGTAATAGCCGTGCAGGAATTCCATTTTCAGTTTCGCCACGTCGACGTTCGACGGGCATTCGGCCTTGCAACCCTTGCACTGCAGGCACAAGTCGTAGGTGGCCATCAGCCGTTCGCCAGTCAACTCCGCGGGCGGCAGTGCGCCGGAGAGCACCATGCGCAGGGCGTTCGCGCGGCCACGGGTGCTGTGCTCTTCGTCGCGCGTGACCATGAACGAAGGACACATCGTGCCGGTTTGCAGCTTGCGGCACACGCCCGCGCCGTTGCACAGTTCGACGGCGGCGGCAAAACCGCCCTCGCGGCTGAAGTCGAAGGTGGTCGCCACTTCGAGCGTGCGATAGCCGGCGCCGTAGCGCAGGTTCTCGACCGGGCTGGGGCCGTCGACCACCTTGCCAGGGTTCAGGCGATCGTGCGGATCGAAAGCATGCTTGACTTGTTTAAAGGCCCGGTAGATCCGCGGCCGAACAGCCGCTCGTTCAAGTAGCTGCGCCAAGCCGTCGCCGTGCTCGCCGCTCATCGCGCCGTTGAACTCCAGCACCAGCTCGGCCGTCTCCTCGGAGATGCGCCGCAGGCGATCGATCTCCACGGGCTCGCGCAAGTCGAGCATCGGCCGCACGTGCAGGCAGCCGACCGAGGCGTGGCCGTAGAAGGCCCCTTCGGTCTGATGGCGGGCCATGATCTCGGAGAACCGCGCCACGTACTCGCTCAAATGTTCGGCGCCACCGCAGCGTCTTCGACGAAGGCCACCGGCTTGCGCCGGCCTGGCAAACCTAACAACAATGGCAGCGACGCCTTGCGGCAGGCCCAAATGTGGTCGCAGAGGTCCTTTTCCAGCGCGGGCAGGACGTGAAACAGCCCCGGCTGGCCCTCGAGCCGCTTGACCAGTGCGTCGACTTTGGCCCGCACTTCGCCGGCATCGTGGCCGGCGAATTCGACGAGCACGAGCGACTCGGGCTGGCCGACGACGAAGTCGAGATAGTGGCGATATTCGAGGCTTTTTTTGGCCAGCCGCAGGATCAAGCCATCGAGCAGCTCGGCGGCCGACGGATGGCAGTCGAGAATCGCGCCCACCGAGGCCACGGCATGGGCCATCGAATCGAAATGCAGCACGACCACGCCCCGCACGTTGGGCAGCGGCAGCAGGTGCACGAGCGCCTCGGTAATGATGCCCAATCCACCTTCGGCGCCCGACCAGCAGCTTGGCCAGGTTGAAGTCGGCGCCGGGAAACATGCGCGCTTCGCGCTGTTTCGCTTCGGCGGCCAGCGGCGGCGTGGCGAAGCGACGCGCGCACTCGAGCACGAACTCGTCGAGGTTGTAACCGCTCACGCGGCGCAGGATCGGCGGAAAGCGGGCCACGATCTCGTCGCGATTCTCGGCCACGATCCGCGCCACCTCGCGATGCACGTGGCCGACCAGGTCGCCGCGGCCTTGCGCCACCGCCAGGTCGTCGGCCGACAGCGGAGCGAGCGTGGCGGTCGTGGCGTCAGAGAGCACGACGTCGAGCGCGATCACGCTGTCGACCGTCTTGCCGTGCCAGATGGAGCGCGCGCCGGCCGAGTTGTTGCCGATCATGCCGCCAACGTTAGCGCGGCTGCTCGTGGCCACGTCGGGGCCAAATTGCAAGCCCAGGGGCGCGGCGGCGGCGTTGAGCTGGTCGAGCACGACGCCAGGCTCGACGCGCGCGGTCATCGATTGCGCGTCGATGTCGATCGCGCGCATGTACTTGCTGAAGTCGAGAATCAGTCCGGCGCCGATCGACTGGCCAGACAGGCTGGTGCCGCCGCCGCGTGGCACTAGCGCCAGATCGTGGTCCTTGGCGAACTGGACCGCGGCCACCACGTCGTCGCGCGTCCGCGGCAGCACCACGCCGGCGGGCACGATCTGGTAGATGCTGGCATCGGTGCTGTACAAAGCCCGCTGGTACTCGTCAAAAAGCACCTCGCAGGTGAGCGATTTTTTGAGGGACTTTGCCAGTTCTGACGATTGTGCGGCCTGGAGTTTCATAGTGGTAGGGGTCTTGAACCTTGTGCGAAAGAAACGCTCAAGCCGTTGCCCTGATTATACTTGATCGCCGGCGGATTGTTGGTATCGTCAAGACTGCGGCGCATCTTGGCGCGCCGCGAAATGTGAACGTCGAGATTTGGCAACGCCGCGTTTTCCGCAAAGGCCCAGCAAGCGCGCATGTCCACGAATCATAAACCGCTGCCCGACGAAGTTGAACACCTGTTGCGAAACGCGCAGTTGCGTGACGAACTGGAGCCGTACTTCGACGAATCGATCCGTAGTCTGAACGTCGAGGAATTGCCCACCCCGGTGGAAAACGAGTTCCTGGCGTCGATGTTGGCCTGGGAGCGCGTGCCGGTGCTGCCGATCAGCCAGTGGTTCGAGCCCGAGCTGAAGCTGCCGCCGCCCGATGCGCTAACGGCGAGCGAGCTGCACGAGCTGCTGTGGGACACGATCTACAAGCTGTTCGGCCGGCGGATCGTGCTCGACTTCACCGATCACTTGAGCGACCGCGAGCTGTACTGCATGATCTACCGCGACATCCTGCCGTGTGCGGAGAAAAAGATCGAGTCGCTCGACAACTACCTGCACTGGGACTGCGCCGACGTGGGCGGCGACGCCACGACGTGGCTGCGCTACTACGCCACGCCCGAGGAGCGGCGCAGTTGGCTGGCTGATTTCGGCGAGTTGCTTCCCGAGGCGAAGGAGCCGCCCTACAAGCGGCAACTGCCGCGCCGCCCGTTGTGAACGGCCGGCCCCGGGGCCGCGCCGCGCCGAGCACTCGCGACGGGCCCAAATCCGCGTACCGCTGGCTCGGCCAGAGCAACGGTCGGCGCGCCGACTCCTTAAGCGTTTGACCGCCGGGGCTTGCGGCCTTGACCCGTGCGGCGAAACGCCTCTATACTTCAGGCGCCGGGGCTACCAGACGAGGGCGGCGAGCGGCCTTTTGCCGCCGCGCGAGCCTCGACGTTTCTGTTTTGCCGCATGGCTAGTTCGCCAGGCTGAATTCCTCGCAATCCCAGGCAGGGCCAGTATGAAGACGGAGCGCCGCCACGAACTGCAAACCAACGTGCTGGCCGTGACGCTGGCGCATTGGATCGAAGCCGCCAAGCCGTACAGCAAGGCCGGGCTGGCGCTGATCATCGCTGCGGTCGTGATCGTCTTTGCCACGCTGTACCTTTCGGCGCAGAACAAGACCCACGTGGCCGAAGGCTGGCAAGAGTACTTCGATTCCACCACGTCACCTTCGGCGGCCGAGCGCCTGGCCGATATTTCCGCGCGCTACGCCGGCACCTCGGTCGCCCAGTGGGCACGCCTGTCGTTGGCCGACATGGAGTTGAATCGCGGCACTTCGCTGGTGCTCAACGACAAGAAAGAAGCCCGCGACGAGTTGCGCAAGGCCACGAACGACTACCAGACGCTGCTGGCCGAGTCGCGCGATCCGACGATCCTGGAGCGGGCCACGTTTGGACTGGCCCGTGCGCACGAGGCGATGGGCGAGCTCGACAAGGCCCGCACCGAATACCTGTCGATCGCCAAGCAATGGCCCGACTCGGTATTTGCCGGCACCGCGACGGCGCGGGCCGAAGACCTCGACCGCCCGGCGACCAAGGAATTCTACGACTGGGTCGCCAAGTACGAGCCGCCGCGCCCGCTGTCCGGCGAGCCGGGGCTGCCCGGTGTCCGGCCCGAGTTTCTCAAGGACTCGCTCGAGGAGGGCGTTCAATCGCCAGGTGCCGGGGGCCAAAAGCCGCAAAGCAGCATCTTCCCCCCGGTTACCATCACGCCGCTGAACAAGAGCGGCGAAGCGAGCGAAGAGCCCGATTCAGAGAAACCCGCGACCGCGGAGAGCGAGCAACCTTCCGAGCCCAAGGCCGAAGCACCGGTGAGCCGGCCGCGGAGCCACCCGCCGAGCCGAGTGCCGAAAAACCGGCCCAACCGCCGGCCGAGTCGCCCGAAAAGCCCGCGCCCCAAGACAGCGAAGCGCCGTCGCCCGAATCGAAATGATGCCCGCTCGCGTGTCACTGCTGCCCCCGGCAGCGCCTTTTCCCAGCGGCAACCGATCACGGTCTTCAACGTTGCCGCCGAATCCACCGTGCTGCTGCCGCCGCGTTCGTGCGCACGGCTCGACCAACGGCAGCGCGTCGAGCTGCTGCTGCCTTCGCCGCACACGGCATCTGCGATGAGTGCTGACGAACTCGTGCCACAACCGATCGAGCTTGTCGTGTCCGACGAGCAGGCCGGTGCGCGGCTCGATTGGTTTTTAGCGCGCGAGTTTCCGGCCTTCAGCCGCGTGGCTCTGCGGCGGGCAATCAATGCGGCGGGCGTCCGCATCGACGGCGCGGCGCGTCAAGGCGGCCCATCGCCTGCGCGGGCGAGCGCGTTAGCGTGGTGCTGCCGGAAGCGGCCCGCGAGGGGCCTCAGCCCGAGAATATTCCGCTCGACGTCCTCTACGAGGATGACGTGATCGCGGCGGTCAACAAGCCGCCGGGCATGGTGGTGCACCCAGCCAAGGGGCACTGGGCCGGCACGCTGGCCGCGGCCCTGCAGTTTCATTTCAACCAGCTCAGCTCGGCCGGCGGGGCCACGCGGCCGGGCATCGTCCACCGGCTCGACCGCGACACCAGCGGCGTGATCGTAGTGGCCAAGACCGACCGGGCCCACCTGCGGCTGGCCGAGCAGTTCGAAGCCCGCACGGTCGAAAAGGAGTATTTTGCCGTGTGTGCCGGCGTGCCGGGGCGCGATCGCGACGCCATCGACCTGCCGATCGGGGCACATCCTTATCAGCGCGAAAAAATGGCGATCCGCCGCGACCATACGACGAGCCGGCCGGCGCAGACGTTCTACGAAGTCATCGAGCGGTTCGCCGGTTTTTCCGCCGTCAAAGTCTTGCCCAAGACCGGCCGCACCCACCAGATTCGCCTGCACCTGGCCAGCATCGGCTGCCCCGTGCTGTGCGACAAGCTGTACGGCGGGCGATCGCAGATCACGCGCGGCGAGCTGACCGGCGACCGCGCCGACGAGACGGTCGTGCTCGCCCGCCAGGCTCTGCACGCCCGGCGGCTGAAGATTCGCCATCCGACGAGCGGCGAAGTGTTGGAATTCGTGGCGCCGCTGCCGGGCGACATCGAAGCGGTGTTGCAAGCCCTGCGAACCACGCGCCGTTAATAACGATCGACGGTTCGTGTGAGAACGATTCGCCGTTCGTGTGCCACTGGCTCTGCTAGTGCTCTTGAATCTCGTCGTGCTCAGCACTGACAAAACCAGTGGCACACGCGGTGACGACCACGGCCCCCATTTGCAGCGCCTACCGCACTTCCGGCTTGCGCGGTTCGTCGCTGGGGACCTGGCCGAAGAGGAAATGGACCAGGTCGCGGGTGCCCAGGGTGCGGGTGCTGGCGAACAGCTCGCCGGCGTCGTAGCCGGCGGCGATGCCGTCGTGCAAGGCGGCGGCGCGAATCCGCTCGAAGATGAATTCCTTGGCCTTGGGGAACTGCGTGGCGTAACAGCGCACGGCCGCGAGCTTGATGTCGAGCGTCTCGCCGATGTCGACCACCAGGTGCCCGGCCGCCATCGGCAGTTGCAGCGTGCCGAAGCCGAGCGTGTAGTAGAGATGGGCCGCGATCGTATGGACCGGCAGGTGGTCGAAGTGTTCGTCCCACTTCGTCAGCCGGGCATAAAAGATCGCCGCGTCGGTGATCTGCATCGCCTGCCAATGGTCGGGCGATGCCAGCGGCGTCTTTTCGCCAAAACCCAGCACCAGCCGCGGCCGATACTTGCGAAACTCCTTGGCCAACAGCACCCGGGCTTCGAAACTGTCGAACAGCCGGCGATTCGGCAAGTCGAGCTGCACGCGGACGTGCACGCCCAAGGCCTCGGCGGCCGCACGGGCCTCGGCCAGGCGCACCTCGGGGCCGGGCGAACCGGGCGTCGGCTCGCCGTCGGTCAGGTCGACGATGCCCACCTGGTAGCCCTGCTGCACCAGCCGGGCCAGCGTGCCGCCGCAGGCGATTTCCACGTCGTCGGGATGCGCGCCGACGGCGATCACGTCGAGCCGTGGATAATCGCTCGTGCTCACGATGGCCCCCGGCGGGCCTGCGGGCCGCCAGTCTTGACGATGCCCAGGAGAAACGTGGGGTTGAGCGCCTCGAAGCGCAGCGCGCTCGAGTTGGTCAGTGCCGCGGGCGACGTTGATCATCCACACGTTCACGTCGCCGGCCAGCCGCTTGAGCGTGTCGTGAACGGCCGAGAGGCTCTCGATGCTGCCGACGCTAGCCACCATCCGCCCGCCGACCTTCAAGCGCTGGTAGGCCAGCTCGATCAGCCCACTGATCTCGCGGCCGCTGCCGCCGACGAAGATGGTGTCGGGATCGGGCAGATCATGCCAGGCATCGGGGGCCCGGCCCAAAATGGCCACCAGGTTCGCGACGCCGAACCGCTCGGCGTTGGCCGTGATCAGGGCGTGGTCGGCGGCGTCCATTTCGATGGCGTACGTCGTTCCGCCCGAGGCGATCTGCGCCGCTTCGATCGCCACCGAGCCGCTGCCGGCGCCGATATCCCACACGGTGCTCGAAGGGCCCAGGTCCATCTCGGCCAGGGCGATCGCCCGGACTTCGGCCGGGGTGAGCAGCCCTTGCTTGGGCTTCGATTGCAGAAAGGCTTCGTCGCGATTGCCGAACAGCCGTCGGCCGATGGCCTCGCTGGGCCGGTCGGCGCACGCCGGGGCGGCGCACCAGGATCATCACGTTGAGCGGCGAAAAATCTTCGCTGGCGATTTCGGCCAATTCGCCCTGCGTGACGCGCTCGTCGGGCGAACCGAGATTCTCGCAAACATACGCCGAAAAATAATCGATCCGCCGATCGAGCAGGGCCCGGGCCACGGCCTTGGGCGGCGCGGCATCGCTGGTGAACAGGCCCGCCTTGTCGGCCACGCGAATCTTTTCGACGACCTGCTCCAGCGGGCGATTGGCCAGGTTGGTGAGAAACGCCTCTTCCCAGCTTTCCTTCACGCGGGCAAAAGCCAGTTGCATGCTGCTGACGTGCGGCACGACCTCGAAGCGATCCTTGCCGAGCTTGTCGCAGAGATAGCGGGCCACGCCATAGAACAGCGGATCGCCGGAGGCCAGCACCACGACGCGGCGGCTGCCTGCCCGCGCGATGCGTTCGATCGTTTCGTCGAGATTCGCACTGACCACGATTCGCTCGGCCTTGGAAGGCGGAATGGCGGCCAGCGCACCGTCGGGCCCCACCAGCAAGTCGGCTTCGTCGACGAGCTTCCGCGCCGGCGATGTCAGGCCCTGCAGGCCGTCATCGCCCATGCCGATGATATGGATCTTATTAGCCGCCACGGCCGCGCTCGCAGTCGATCCCGTCGAAAAGAAGCAGAGGGCATCAAAGCCAGGATTCTAAGGGATGGGCGCCGGGAGGAAAAGCGAGGCGGATGCAGATCACGCGGTATAAGGCCCCCTTCCGCATCAGGTCGTCACGGGGCCGGCCTGCGACCTTCCAGATCTGCAATCTTGTCGACGCGGCGGGCGTGGCGGCCGCCTTCGAAGTCGGTGTTCAGCCAGATTTCGACCATGCGGTCGATCAGCCTTTCGCCGAGCATGTCGGCCGAGAGGCAGAGCACGTTGAGGTCGTTGTGGCGGCGGCTCATTTCGGCCGTCAGGTCGTCGTGGCACGGCGCGGCGCGGACGCCCGGGAACTTGTTGGCGGCGATGCACATGCCGATGCCGGTGCCGCAGATCAGGATGCCCCGCTCGACCTCGCCCGTCGGCTCGACCTGTGCCGGCCACCTGCGCGGCGATGTCGGGATAGTCGACGGCTCGCCGGCGACAGGGGCCCGGCGTCGATCACCTCGTGGCCGAGCCGGTTGAGCAATTCGATGACCTTGGTGCTTGAATCGAACAACCCGCGATGATCGCTGCCGACCGCAATTCGCATGGGCTTCGTTCCTACTCTGGGTACTCGGCGGGCCACTTTCATAGATTCGCAGATCGTCCAGCACGCTCGCAAAGCTCGGATTTGATCTGCCGGGCACACGTCTCGTACCGCTCCAGGGGGCCGCCGATCGGGTCGGCGATGTCGCCGCCGCCTCGGCCAGCACGAACGTGTCGGTCCGCCGGCCGCTCGGGCCATTGGGCCGACGATCGCCTGGCGGTGCGAGCGGGTCATCGTGCAGATCAGATCGGCGTGGCGGACCAGCGGCTCGGTCAGCGGCTGCGTCTCGTGGTCGGCCAGATCTGCAGGCCTGCCTTGGCCATCACGCTCGACCGCCTCGGGGCTGGCGCCGGCCGCCCATCATCGCCGCGATGCCGGCCGACATCACCATCACGCCGCGGTCCTCCAGCGCGCTCGAGCTGCGCAGCCCAGCCGCTCGGCGATCATTTTGCGGCATGGCCTCGGCCATCGGGCTGCGGCACGTGTTGCCGGTGCAGACGAACAGGATCATCAGGCTGGTCAGCCGCCGCAGCGTCTTCTCGGGAACCACGCCCGTCGCGGAGCACCTCGAAATCGCTTCGCCCTCACCCGGACGACCGTCGAGGGCTGGGCGAAACGGCCGGGCCGTCGTCCAGCACCAGTTGCACGTCGTCGCCGAGCGCCGCGACTACCTCCTCGGCCGTCACCGGCGTCGGCGGCTCGCCGCTGCGATTGGCGCTGGTGAGCACGAGCGGTCCGGCCAGCATCTGCAGCACGTCGAGGACCATCTGATGGCCCGGCACGCGGAAGCCCGACCGTGCCGCTGGGCGAGCCACGGCCCTGCTGCACCGCCGGCGGCAATTGACAGAACAGGCTTTCCGGATGGGCAATCGTCGACCACCAGCGTCACCGGGCCCGGCCAGCAGCGCCGCGCCAGCCGCTGCGGCCCAGCGGGCTCATGTCGGGGACGTAATCGAGCGCCTCGTCGGCGCTTTTGATCGCCAGCGTCAGCGGCTTGCCCGGCGTGCGGCCCTTGACCGCCAGCAGCCGGGCCACGGCCTGCTCGTCGAGCGCCTGGCCGCCAGGCCGTAGACGGTTTCGGTGGGAAAGGCCACCAGCGTCCCCTCGGCCAGCGCCTGCACCGCCCGATGCACCACATCGCGCGAGTCTTCGGCGCTGCGGATATCGATCACGACCGGCGGCATGAAGCTTTTTCGGTATGCAAGCCACGGTCGCTCCGCGGCTGACTTCCGTGATTCGGGATAGGGGGGCGGACGGGTGCGACTAGGCGCAATACAGTACTATAAAGCTCGTTACGGGGGGTGACAAGGGTCTGTGCCCGGTGTGGGTCGGCGGCCAGCCGTGGCCGAGGCGCCGCGGCGGCGGCGGTGGGCGGTGGGCGAGGCGGAAGGCGGCTGGACAGTTGCCCCTCGCGCAATTCCAGGCGGGCGACGGCCTCCGCCCCTTGCGGCCGCGCCCACAAACCGCCGTAGGGCGGTTACGATTGGAGAAGCCGCTCCTATCTGCCCTCGTCCGATCCGGGCTCGGCGGCAGCTTGCACGACGCTCGGCCGAGGGCGATAACGGTGGCACGGAGCACGGAAAGAATGAGGCTCGCTCGGCGGAACTTCTTGCGGTGGATGGCCGGCGCTTTGGCAGCCGCGCTGTGTGCGGGTTGCGACGAACACGGCGACTCGGCCGGCCGGCTCGTGGCCGTCTGGGGACGCCGCGGCGTCTCGAACGGACGATTCAACAAGCCACGGGCCATGACCATCGACGCCCGCGACGAGCTGTACATCGTCGACATCACGGCGCGGATTCAGGTCTTCAACACCGACGGCCAATACCTGCGCGGATGGCAGACGCCCGTACACGTCAACGGCCGCCCGACCGGCATGAGCATCGACCGCCAGGGAAACCTGCGCGTGGCCGACACGCACTACTACCGCGTGCTGACGTACTCGCCGACGGGCGAGCTGCTGTCGACCTTGGGCGGCACGTACGGCCAGGGGCCCGGCGAGTTCGGCTTCGTGACCGACGTGGCCGACGATGCCCAGGGCAACCTGTACGTCTCGGAGTATGGCGAGTACGATCGCGTCCAAAAGTTCACCGCCGGCGGCGAATTCATTCTGGAGTGGGGCGGCCACGGCACCGAGATCGGCAAGTTCTCGCGGCCGCAGAGCATGGCGATCGACGCGCGGGACTCGTCTGGGTGGCCGACGCCTGCAACCATCGGATCCAGGTGTTCGATGCCCAGGGGCAGTATGTCAAAGGCTGGGGCGGGCAGGCATGGCGCCGGGCGAGCTGGCCTATCCCTACGGCCTGGTGCTCGACGACGAGGGACAGGTCTACGTTACGGAATACGGCAATCACCGCGTGCAGAAGTTTTCGCCCGAGGGGGAGTCGCTGGGCTGCTGGGGCACCAACGGCCGCCAGCCCGGTGAGGTGCTCAGCCCCTGGGCCCTGGTCCGCGACAGCGGCGGGCTGACGTACGTGCTGGACACAGGCAATAACCGCGTGCAAGTGATCGAATTGTGATGACGCACGTCGCATTCGACAGCCCCTGGTACCTGCTGCTGCTGGCGGCCTTGCCGCTGGTGTGGTGGCTCAGCTACGGCAGCCTGTCGGGGTTGGGCCGCGTGCGGCGGGTGCTGGCGATCGCCCTGCGCAGCGCGGTATTCATTCTGCTGGTGCTGGCCTTGGCCGAATGCAGTGGGTGCGCACCAGCGATCGGATCGCGGTGATCTACCTGCTCGATCAGTCGCTGAGCGTTTCGCAGGCGCAGAGCGACGCGGCGATTCGTTACATCAACGCCTCGATCGCCCAGCAGCGCGATCCGGCGCGCACCGACGAGGCCGGCGTGATCGTGTTCGGCACCGACCCGGCCGTCGAGCTGCCACCGCTCGACGAGACGCAGAAGATCGGCCGCGTCGAGACCCTGGTGGACCGCGAGCACACGAACCTGGCCGGGGCCATGAAGCTGGCCCTGGCCTGTTTTCCCCACGATTGCGAAAAGCGGATCGTCATCTTGAGCGACGGCAACCAGAACATCGGCGACGCGCTGGTCCAGGCCCGCGCCATGGCGGAGGCCAGCATCGGCATCGACGTCGTGCCACTGCACGCGCGGGCCTTTGGCGAAGTGTCGGTCGAAAAGGTGACGATCCCCTCCGACGTGCGCCAAGGGCCAGCCGTTCGACTTGAGCATCGTGCTCAACAACAAAGGGGGCGAAGACGGCCAGCGCGGACCGGTCGAAGGCCGCCTGCAGGTCGTCCGCCGCTCGGGCAACCGGGAACAGACGATCGCCGACCAGGAGCTGGTGCTCGAGCCGGGGCTGCGGGTGTTTCGCGTCCGCGAGGAGATCGACGCACCCGACTTCTACACCTACGAGGCCCGCTTCGTACCCAAGAACCCGGCCGACGACACGATGCCGCAGAACAACATCGCCTCGACGTTCACCCACGTCCGCGGCAGCGGCCAGGTGCTGGTGCTGGAAAGCGACGAGCCGGAAGGCAAGGGCGAGTTCGATCTGTTCGTCGCGCGGCTGCGGGCCATGAACCTCGAAGTGTCGCTGCGCACCACGCGGGCCGACGAGCTGTTCACCGACCTCGCGCAACTGCAGCCGTTCGACAGCGTGATCCTGGCCGACGTGCCGCGCGAAGCGTTCAGCGACGAACAGGTCGACATGCTGGTGAGCAATACGCAGAGCCTGGGCTGCGGACTGATCATGATGGGCGGGCCCAACAGTTTTGGCGCCGGCGGCTGGAGCAACACGCCGCTGGAGGCCGCCATGCCGGTCGACTTCCAGATCAAGAACGCCAAGGTCGTGCCGGTGGGGGCCCTGGCGATGCTGATGCACGCCTCGGAGATTGCCGACGGCAATTTCTGGCAGAAAGTGATCGCCCGCGAAGCGCTCAAGACCTTGGGCGACCAGGACTACTGCGGCGTGTTGCACTGGGGGCTGCGCGACGAGTGGCTGTGGGGCGGCATGCTCAAGGTGGGCCGCAACCGCGCTCAGATGCTGGCCCGCATCGATCGCATGACCCCCGGCGACATGCCCGAATTCGAGTCGTCGCTGTTGAAGGCGCGGATCGGGTTTGGCAACCTGCCCGACGCGGCCTCGAAGCACATGATCATCATCAGCGACGGCGACCCGGCCGACCCGAATTACGGCCCCAACGGCGCGATCGCCGGGCTGATCAAGCAAGGAGTGAAAATCAGCACCGTGGCGGTCGGCGCGCACGGGCCGGCCGAGAGCTCGCGGCTGCAGACGATTGCCAACCGCACGGGCGGCAAGTATTACGTCGTCAACAGCCCCAAGGCCCTGCCGCGGATTTACCAGAAAGAGGCCCGGCGCATTTCGCGGCCGCTGGTGTTCGAGCGCTCCAACGGCTTCAGCCCGCAGATCGTCTACCCGCACGAGATGCTGCAGGGCATCGAAAACCCGCTGCCGCCGATCACCGGCTACGTGCTGACCACGGCCAAGGAGAACCCGCTGGTCGAGGTGTCGCTGTTGCGCGCCGAGCCGGCGGGCGGCAAGAACAACACGATCCTGGCCAGTTGGACGTACGGGCTGGGCAAGACCGTGGCCTTTACGAGCGACGCGGGCAAGCGTTGGGCCAGCGGCTGGATCGATTGGGCCAACTACGACCGGCTGTTCAGCCAGATGGTGCGGTGGTCGATGCGGCCCAGCGGCGACACCGGAAAATTCACCGTCTCGAGCGACATCCGCGACGGCAAGGTCCGCGTCGTCGTCACGGCGCTCGACAAGGACGACGAGTTCTTGAACTTTCTCAACTTCGGCTCGACCGTCGTCGGGCCCGACATGAAGCCGATCGACCTGGCCATCAAACAAACCGCCCCGGGGCGCTACGTGGGCGAGTTCGACGCGGGGCAAAGCGGCAGCTACTTGATGATGATCAGCCCCGGCGCCGGCAAGGCCCCGATCCGCGCGGGCGTGAGCATTCCCTACTCCGACGAATTCCGCGAGCGCGAGACGAACGAGGCCCTGCTGACGTCCCTGGCACACGTCGCGCCGCAAAGCGGCGCGCCGGGCAACGTGGTCGACGCTCCGCTCGATTTGTCTGAAAATGAACGGCTGAACAAGCTGCTGGAGACGAACGAGTTTCGCCGCGACCTGTCGCCGGCCTCGAGCAGCCAACCGGTGTGGCCGCTGCTGGTGCTGGTGGGCGGCTGCCTGTTCTTTTTCGACGTGTTCGCGCGGCGCGTGACGGTCAACTTCGATTGGGTGCCGCCGCTGGCCATGCGCGTGCGCGATCGGATCCTGGGCCGCCAGGCACGGGCGCAGGTCGAAGTGACGATCGAGCGGCTGCGCATGCGCAAGGCCGAAGTGGCCGACCAGCTCGAACAGAAACGGGCCGCGCTGCGATTCGAGCCGACGGCCGAAGCGACCGGCGACGTGGCCGCGCTCGCCGAAGAAGCGAAAAAAGCGGCCTCGACCCGGCCGAAGCAGCAGGCTCCGCTGGCACCCGAGCAGCAGGGCGAAAGCTACACCGAGCGGCTGTTGAAGGCCAAGAAGAAAGCGCAAACCAACTTGAAGATAGACAAGCCCGAGGGGGGAACCGATCGATGAGCATGGCCGAAACAATGCAGAAGCGGGCCGAACAGTTCGTCGCCCGCTACGGCGCGGTGCGCGAGGAGCTGAGCCGCGTGATCGTCGGACACGACGAGATCGTCCACGGCATCCTGACTTGCCTGTTCGTCGGCGGCCATTGCCTGCTGGAGGGCGTGCCCGGGCTTGGGCAAGACCCTGCTGGTGCGCACGCTGGCCAAGACGCTGAACCTCGACTTCTCGCGCATCCAGTTCACGCCCGACCTGATGCCGGCCGACATCCTGGGCACGAACATGGTCATGGAGTCGCCCGATGGCAAGCGGTTCTTCGAGTTCCAGAAGGGGCCGATCTTCACGCAGATCTGCCTGGCCGACGAAATCAACCGGGCCACGCCCAAGACGCAATCGGCCATGCTCGAGACGATGCAGGAAGGCTCGGTCAGCATCGGCGGCAAGGTCTATCAGCTCAAGAGGCCGTTCTTCGTGATGGCCACGCAGAACCCGATCGAGCAGGAGGGCACCTACCCGCTGCCCGAGGCCCAGCTCGACCGCTTCTTCTTCAAGCTGGTGGTGGGCTATTCGAGCCGCGAGGAGCTGGGCACGATCGTCGACCGCACCACGCGCAGCGAGCGGTCGAGGCCGACAAGGTGATGGACGGCGAGGAAATCCTCCACTGGCAGCAGTTGGTGCGCGAGGTGATCCTGGCGCCCGCACGTGCAGGATTACATCGTGCGGCTGATCGCTGGCGACCCATCCCGGCGGACCGCTGGCGCTGGCGATCACGAACCAGTATCTGCGCTGGGGCGCAGCCCCCGCGGGGCCCAGACGCTGGCCCTGGCCGCCGAAGGTGCGGGCCCTGCTCGAGGGGCGCTACAACGTCAGCTTCGAGGACGTGCGGCGCGTCTACCTGCCCGCCATGCGGCATCGCGTGATCCTCAACTTCGAAGCCCAGGCCGAGGGAATCAGCACCGACCAGGTGCTGCTGGAAATACTGGAAAAACTGCCCGAGAAGGCGAATGATTGAAGCTTACCCATAGCCGGCCAGCCAAGTCTCTACCCGGCCTCCGGGAGGCCGGCGGCGCTGGCGGCACTCCGGGGTCGCAGACCCCGGCTACAGCATCAGACCCGGGCCACAGAATCTGGAAGCTTCACCGCATGTCGACTGCCGCTGACAACCTGTTGAATCCCGAGCTGATGGCGCAGTTGGAGCGCCTGGAGCTGGTGAGCCGCAAGATCTTTCGCGGCCGGATGAAGGGCGAGCGCCGCAGCACGCGCAAGGGGCAGAGCGTCGAGTTCGCCGACTTCCGCAATTACGTGCCGGGCGACGACCTGCGGTTCATCGATTGGAACACCTACGCCCGGCTCGATCGGCTGTTCCTGAAGATTTTCTTCGAAGAGGAAGATCTGCACTTCTACACGCTGATCGACGCCAGCGCGTCGATGGAGTTCGGCACGCCCACCAAGCTGCAATACGCCAAGCAACTGGCCGCGGCGTTGGGGTTCGTCGGGCCTGGTGCGGGGCGATCGCGTGCGGATCGAGACGCTCGGCCAGCCGGCCAGCCGCCCGGCACCGGTGTTTCGCGGACGGCAAAGCGTTTGGCGGATGATCGAACACCTTGAGCGCGATCGAGCCCGAGCCGTCGACGAACATGGCCCGCGGCGTGAAGAATTTCTGCATCCGCAACCCCGGCAAGGGCATCGTCGTGCTGATCAGCGACCTGATGGACAAGGAGGGCTACGAGCCGGCGCTGCAAGTACCTGCTGGCCAAGGAAATGGACGTGTACGTGATCCAGGTGCTGTCGGCCGAGGAGCTCGACCCCGACATCAAAGGGGACCTGAAGCTCGTCGACTGCGAGGACGGCGACGTCGCCGAGATCACGCGCCAGCGCGCCGCTTGTTGAAGCGCTACCAGAAGACGCTGGCGGCGTTCGTCGACGGGGCGCGCGACTTCTGCGGCCGCCGGGGCATGAACTACCTGCTGGCCAACAACCAGTTGCCGGTGGAGGACCTGATTGGCGGCTACCTGCGCAAACGAGGCCTGGTGCGCTGATGTCGATCTTGAACATGCTCAACTGGTGGCAATGGAGCCTGCTGGCCGCGGTGCCGCCGGCGATTCTGCTGCTTTACTTCCTCAAGCTCAAGCGCACGCCGCTGGAGGTGCCCAGCACGTACCTGTGGCACAAGTCGATCGAAGACCTGCACGTCAACAGCATCTGGCAGCGGCTGCGGACCAGCATTCTGTTGTTCTTGCAGTTGCTGCTGATCGCCGTGGCCATGATCGCCCTACTCCGGCCTGGGCTGGCGCGGGCACGAAGCTGGAAGGCGACCGCTTCGTGTTCCTGGTCGACAACTCGGCCAGCATGAGCGCCGACGACGTGAAGCCGTCGCGGCTCGCCGAGGCCAAGCGCCGCGCGGCCGAGCTGATCGAACAGATGGCGCCGGGCGACGTGGCGATGATCGTCCGCTTCTCCGATTCGGCGCGCATCGAGCAGTCGTTCACAGACAACCATCGCGAGCTGCTGCGGCAGCTCGACGAGATCGGACCCACAAACCGCTCGACCCGCATCGGCGAGGCCCTGCGGCTGGCGGCCGGCCTGGCCAATCCGACGAAGGCGCGCGAGATCAGCGAAACGCAGGTGGTCGAGGGCCAGCCGGCGACGCTTTACATCCTGAGCGACGGGAAGTTTCCCGACGTGGTCGGCTTTTCGCTGGGCAACCTCACGCCCGTTTACGTGCCGATCGGCGAGGCCCACGCGCCCAACGTGGGGATCGTGGCCTTTAGCACCCGGCGGCGCGAAGATCGAAAAGACCAGATGCAGGCCTTCGGCCGCCTGGAGAATTTTGGCGACGAAGACCTGACGGCCGACGTCGAGCTGTACCGCGACGAGACGCTGGTCGATGCCAGCCGCGTCGAGCTCAAGGCCCGCGAATCGGGGGGCGTGGCCTTTGACCTGGGCGATCTCCACTCGGCCACCTTGCGGTTGCGGGTCGCCTCGGGCGGCGATCTGAAGGCCGACGACGAGGCTTGGGCCGCGATCGACCCGCCGCTGCGCAGCAAGGTGCTGCTGGTGACTCCCGGCAACAACGCGCTGGAATTCGCCCTGGCGACCGAGAGCGCCCGCGAGCTGGCCGAAGTCGACGTGGCCGCGCCTGAGGTGCTCGAAACGAAGGATTATCAGCAGAAGGCCGCCGCTGGTTACTACGCCTTGGTGATGTACGACCGCTGCCAGCCGAAGGAGATGCCGCAGTCGGACACGCTGTTCATCGGCGCGCTGCCGCCGGGCACCTCGTGGACCGAAAGCGCGCCAAAACCCGCGCCGCAGATCATCGACGTCGAGACGGCGCATCCCCTGATGCAGTTGATCGACCTGGGCAACGTCAACTTCGCCGAGGCGGGCGCGCTCAAGCCCCCGGCCGGCAGCACGGTGCTCATTTCGACCGACGTCGGGCCGCTGCTGGCCATCGGCCCGCGCGACAATTTCGAGGATGCCGTGCTGGCCGGCGAAATCGTGGGCACCAACGACAAGGGCGAGCGCTACGCCAACACCGACTGGCCGCTGCGGCTGAGCTTTCCCGTGTTCGTGCTCAACGTGCTGACCTACTTCGGCGACGCGTCGGCCTCGGGCGGATCGACCAGCATTGAGCCGGGCCGCGCGATCATGCTCCGCTCGGCCGGAGCGGCCGACACCCTGACGGTCCGCACGCCCGACGGGCGCAGCGTGGGGTTAAAGCGCGAAAGAGGGGAGGCTTTTAACTTCAGCGACACCGACGCCCTGGGGCTCTACACGGTCGAAGAACCCCAGCAGGACCTGCGGCATTTCGCGGTGAATCTATTCGATAGTGCCGAAAGCGATATCGACCCGCGGCCGACGATCCAGATCGGCTATAGCGCCGTCAAAGGCGAGGCCGGCACACAGGGAGCCCGCCGCGAGCTGTGGAAGTTCCTGCTGGTCGGGGCCCTAGTCGTTTTGGCACTCGAATGGTATATCTACAACCGACGGGTCTATCTGTAGGATGGTGCGAGTCGGGGGCAACTCGGATATCACGAGGCACGATCGGTTGGTTGCGGATTGCTGTAACCACGGCGTAGCCGATCGCCTCGGAAATGGCGTGCCCAATTGCCGTAGGAAACGACGATGATTCGCAAGCGCGCGTCCTTCGCCCCAAAAAGAAAAAGCCTCGCCCGGGGACCCGAGGAAAAGCGATCGTCCGGTTGCTCGAAAACGACCTGATCAAACGGGTCAGCTACGAGCAATACCGGGAGAAAGTCCGCGACGTCTACGCCGGGCCCCAAGGCGCGCTGCTGGCCACGGCCAGCCTGTTGTCGCTGCATATCCACCTGGGCGACCGGATGCTGCGGGAACGGAAGTTCGACCTCCGCGGCGCCAAAGCCATCCTCGACGTCGGCAGCGGCGCCGGCCAGATCGCCAAGCACCTGCTCAAATACGCCGATCCGGGCGCGTCGATCACCTGCTGCGACCTGTCGCCTGAAATGCTCCGCCGAGCCCGGGCGCGCTTGAAGAGCGCCGTGCCCAGCCACGTGGCGGCCGACCTGTCGCGGCTGCCTTTTGCCGACGAAAGCTTCGACTGCGTCACCTGCGGCTATGTGTTGGAGCACCTCCCCGAGGCCGGCCCCGGACTTTCCGAGTTGGCCCGCGTCATGCGGCCGGGCGGGCGGATGCTGCTCTTGACGACCGAAGATAATTTTTCGGCGCCTGGACGAGCCGCTTCTGGTGTTGCCGCACCTACAACCGCGAAGAGCTCTACCGCACCTGCCACAAGTTGGGCCTGGTGTGGAAGAAAGAGCTTTGGTTCACCCGGATGCACAAGCTCCTGCGGGCCGGCGGCATCTGCGTCGAAATCGAAAAGCGGTAAAGCCCGCCGCGGCAACTCGTGGACTGACCACGCCATTCCGTCATGCAGCATGCCACTGCTGGCTTGTCCCGAAGTGCGAGAATCACGGGTGTTTGCTACGCAGCTGCCCGTGGCACCCCGATGCTAGCCCCTGACAATCGACCGTGGTTGGTCGACTAGCCAGGCCAGGGCCAGGCCTAAGAATTTTCGCGTGCCACTCAAGCCTCGGCCTGGCTCAGCGTGCGACCGCCGGCGGTTGGCCGCGGCGGGCCGAGACGGCGGCAAAGCACGAGCTTCGTCATCTCCGGCGGGCAGTTGATCCGCAGCGGCATCAGGCTGGCCGTGCCGCGGCTGACGTGCAGCAGGGTCGGCGATTCGTCGAAGAAGCCGCCGGCATATTTCACCCCGTGCCAGCTGGGGCAAAAGATCGGACCCACTAACGGAAAGCGGATCTGCCCGCCGTGCGTGTGGCCGGCCAGCATCAGGTCGAACCCATGACGCCGGGCCCAGCCGACGTGGTCGGGCGTGTGCGACAACAGAATCCGCAGGGCGTGCGGGTCCTCGGCCAAGAGCGGCCCAAGGCCGTCGCCGCCGGCCGCGAACCAGGGGCGCTCGTCGCCGGCGATGAGGATTCGGCCCTCGGCGGCCCGCACGGCCCGCCCGGCGACGTGCTCGAAGCCCGCCTCGCGCATCGCCTCGCACAGCCGCCCCACGTCGCGCGTCCGCAAGTCGTGGTTGCCCAGGATGAAGTACTTGCCCAATCGGGCCTGCGCCGGGCCAAGGGTTTCGGCAATCCAACCGATGCAATCCGCCTTGTCGCAGATATCACCGGTCAGGGCGAGCACGTCGACCGCGGCGGCATTGGTCAGCTCGACGACGTGCTCGAAGTAGCTGCGCCCGATGCGTCCGCTCATGTGCAGGTCGGACCAGTGGCAAACCGAGAGGCCTTCGAGCTGGGGGGCCAGGCGGTCGCGCTCGACGGCAAACTGGCCCACGTGCAGGTGCCAAAGCTGGTTGTAGGGAATCCGCGAAAAGGCCCGCGTCCGCAGCCCCTGGGCCGGGGTATGGCCCAACTCGCTGGGGACGTGGACCACGATGTTCTCGTCCCGGCGAACGCCCGCGGGCAGCCGGCCCATCTGCCGCCGCCGCGCCGCCCACACGCCCAGGTGCAGCACGCCAAAGGCCGCACACGGCGCGGCGTAGATCGTCCACGCGTTCCACTCGGGCGGAAGCTGGGTCGCGGCGGGCCAGCTCTGATAGATGTGCCAGGCGAAGACCGGCGGCAAGCCAACCAGCGGCAGGTAGAACAGCAGGGTCACGCCCTTGACTACCATGCGCGGCAAACCCACCGCGTGCCAGCGGTTGACAATGCCGACCCAGAAGGCGGCATGACCGAGCAGCGCGGCGGCCAGGATGGCGAAGACGAGTGCCTGCATGCGTGTTCTTGGGGGCCGAGAGCGCGCCAGAGTATCAAGCAGCCCGAGACGCCATCTTTGCTTTGCTCGGGTCGGTCGCGGTCACGTTCGCGAACGATCGCGCTTCGCCGGGCTTATTGGGCAGGCCCGCTCTGGCCCGGGCTGCTGGCCACGGCTTCCTGCCCGCTACGCGGCTGCACGATCCGCTCGACGGTGTCGAGCAACTGGTCGAGACGGAACGGCTTGCACAGCTCGCCATACAGCGGCAGCCGGGCCTGCCGGGCCTTGACGATCGAGTGGCCGGGATCATAGCCAAAGCCGGTCATCAACACCAACGGCACCGGGTCCATGATCTCTTGCAGCTTCACCAGCAGCTCGTAGCCGGTCATGTCGGGCAGCCGGATGTCGGCAATGACGACGTCGTAGTTGCCCTCCAGCGCCATGTTGCGAACCATGTAGATCGCTTCGCCGCCGTCGTGGGCCGTTTCGACCACGCAGCCGTAGCGTTCCAGCAGGTTGTGGGCCGCGCTGCGGACGCTCTCGTCGGCATCGGCCACCAGAATTCGCCGGCCGCGCAGCACGACGCGCGACTGCGATTGCTCGACGTTCGGCAAGGCCTGTGCCGGGGCCATCTTCTGGCCCACCCGCTGGATCAACTGTTTGATGTCGCGGGCGTTGCGCAAGATGGCCTGCAGCCGCTCGACCACCTCGGGCTCGTGGCCGATGTAGCGCTCCATGATGTTCACGGCGTCGTTGAGAATGTCGTCGACCGGCAGCGCGACGGCGCTGTGGATGGCCTCGACGCTTTCCTGGGCGGTGGTTGCCTTTTCGACCTTCAACAGCTCGAGCGTGTTGAGCGCCACGGCCACGTCGCGGGTAAAAATCTCGAGAAACTGCATGTCGCTTTCGCTGAACGCCCGCGGCTCGGGGCTTTCGACGTTGAACGTGCCGATCACCTCGTCGTGCAGCACCAGCGGCACGGTCAACGAGCTCTTGGCGCCTTTGCAGCCTTCGAGGTACAGCGGGTCGGACGTGGTGTCCTCGCACAAGTAGCTGCTGCCGGTGGCGGCCACGAAACCGGTGACGCCGTTGTTCTGGGCGCGGGCGAACAGGTCGCGCCCGGCGGCCTCGGGAATGATGCCCACGGCCAGCAGCGGCTCGAGCTTGCCCGTGTGTTGATCGAGCAGGCGGATTTCGACGACGTCGAAGTGCAGCAGGTCCTTGGTGAAGTGCAGGATGTTCTTCTTCAACAGCTCGATGCGCTCTTCGACCGACATCACCGACAGTTCGTCGGGCATCAGGTCGGCCAGCTCGACGCCGGCCTGGTGGATGGCGGCCAGCTTTTGTTGCTGGAGCATTTCGCTGGTGACGTCGCGGACCGTGACGATCAGGTGCTGGGCCGCCAGGTGTTCGTCGAACACCGGCGCGGCATGCACCTGGAAGTAGCGGTTGTCGCCCGAGCGTAAGGTGGAGTTGCTCGGCTGGCCGGTGGCCAGGGCCGTGTGAAAGGGGCAGAAATCGGGCCCCAGAATCTCGGGGCTGCCCAGCACGGTGTAAAAGTTCGAGCCGATGACGCTTTCGCGCTTGGTCCAGTCGCGCAGCCGGCCGTTGCCCCAGATGATCGTGTTTTCGCCGTCGAGCACGACGATGCCGTCGGGCATGCCTTCGAGAATCCGCTCGTTCTGCAGCAGTTTGCCGACCTCGAAGGCATCGCCGAGGTGCTCGGCCGTGACGTAGAGGCCGCCGAACGACTCGCGCGCCAGGCGGCCCAGCGCACGCAGCGGGTTTTGCACCGGCACGACGTCGAACGCCTGGCGAAGCTGATCGGCTATCTGCCCCTCGGCAGACTGCGCGTCACCGACGAACAACAGTTTGGGTTTCGCCGACAATATCGGATGCTCCGATGCTCCGTGGAAATCCAACAACATTATATGATTGGGCCAAAACCGGAACAACCGCTGTGGCAAGGGGCGCACGCGATTGCATCCTCGTTAATCGGAAAACTCAGCCGCGGCAATGAAGGGCTCTGGCGCGGTGGGGAGTTTTTCCGATTCGCCGGAAAGTGTGTGCATGCCCGGACTAGTTGCACGGCCTCGCAGGGGGCCTCGCACGGGCGGCACTTCAACGATCGGCCGCCGCTTGCCACCGCTGGGGAGGACGCTAGGGCCAGGGGGTCGCCGAAGTGCCGGTATTTCCGTTGCCAGCGATATGCCCGCCGCCGCTCGTGTCCCGCACGCCCCCTGGCCGACTTCGCACTTTAGTCAAAGCCGGCAGCGGTCGATGAAATCGGTGTCGTGCGCTAGCGATTGCCCACAGGCCCCTTGTTCCGCGGCCGACGAGAACCGATGTTCCGCGCTTTTTTCCTGGCTATCGGATTTTACGCCTTCCTGCTGGGCCTGGAGTGCCTGGTGGTCGACAAGGCCGTGCTGCATCCGACTGAGGACTCGGGGGCGTCGGCCATGGCGCAGCAAATTGCCCCCTCGTACCGCGAACTATCACCGCCGGACTGGGCCCCCTGGAGCCTGCTCTCGGCCGGCGCCGTGGTGATGCTCTACTCGTTCACCATTCCGGCCAAGATGCGATCCTAGCGGCCGCCCACCGCAGGGCGCGCGTGTCATTCGACGGCGACCCCGTCCTTGTAGGTTTGCCTCGAGATGGGCTTGCCCTCTTCGTCCCATTCGGTCCAGACGCCCGTCTTGACTCCCTGCGCGAAGCTCTTGACCGACATCGGCTTGCCGCTGGCATAGAACGACTTCAATTCGCCGTCGAGCTTGTCGTCGACGTAGTGGCCCGTCGCTTGGGGCCGGCCGTTGTCGTAGAACTCGGTCCAGTCTCCCTTGCGGCGCCCATTGACGTAGACCAGCTCCAGTTTCAATTGCCCGTTGGCATGCCAGTAGCGCTGCCGTCCTTCGGGCTGACCGTGGCTCCATTTGAGCTCGGCGGCGGGTTTCTCCTCTTCGGTCCATTCGAACCAGTTTCCGTCGGGCAGATTATCGACGTAATTACCTTCGAGGTATTTCTTGCCGTCGGAATACCACGACTGCATCTTGCCGTCGCGTGCTCCTTCGTGATACGTGCAGCGGTACTTCTCCTGGCCGCTGTCGTACCATTCGACGTAGGGGCCGTCGTGGCGACCGTGGACGAAGCTGCCTTCGGACTGCTTCTTGCCGTTGCCGTGCCAGGTCGTCGAGGGCCCGTGCCTCAGGCCGGCCTCGTAGTGCTCGACGCGGCGGGGCTTGCCACCGTAGTCCCATTCGGAGAGCGCGCGCCTCGAGCAGGCCGTTGACGTAATCGGCCTCGCGTCGCTTCTTTTTGCCGTCGTACCAATCGATGCGTTTGCCGTCGCGCACGTTGTCTTTGTAGTTAGCCTCGAGGAACTTCGCGCCGTCGAGTAGATAGCGGATCTCCGTGCCGTTCCGCTTGTTGTTGTGGTACTGCCGGTCGATGCTCTTGGTGCCATTGAGGTGCCAGGCGGTCCAGGGGCCCTCGAGTTGTCCCTCGACGTAGTGAGCCTCCAGCGCCGGCTTGCCGTTGGGGAAGTATTTCGTCTCCGTACCGTGCGGAATCGCCTTGCCGGCCGGGTCGATCAAGACCTCCGTGCGCACCCGCGGAGTGCCGTCGGCGTACTTCTTCACGACGACGTCGGTCTTCAGCGGCGCCGCGACCGCCAGAACGCCAGTGACCAGAAGCTGCCAAACCATGGGGTGCGGGGGCTCGTGGGAAACGCTCGAACGAAATGCCTATCTTCAAGTCTACAACACGGCACACCGGAGAAAATAGGCGCCGCCCACAAAACCGGCGCAGGACACAGCATCGAACGTTGGCCGGGTTCGAAGAAACCGGCACCCGGCGGCAAATCGGCCGCCTCGACGCGGCCCGCTGAGAATCGGCCGCTGAGAATCGGCCGCTGAGAATCGGCCCGCTGGCCACGACCGCCGCGCGGGCGGTGCTACTGCTGGCCTTCGCGCAGGGAATCGAAGTACTTCTTGGCGTGGTCGCGGTATTCGTGCGGCAGCCGCTGATCGCTGAGGGCCTCGGCCGTCTGCTGCTCGGCGTCGGAGAATTGGCTCTTGATTTCTTCCTGGACCTGGCCCTTGCGGTTGGGCCCGTCGGCGGTGCCGGCGAATACCAAGGCGCTTTTGCGGACGTTTTGCTTGACCTGCGAATCGTAGAGACTCGTGTCGTTCTTGTTCTCGGGGCGTTGACCGCTGGCACGGCCCCTTCCGCGGCCCATGTCGCTGCGCGACCACTTGTCGGTGAGCTTGCCGTCCTTGCCCTGGCAGGCGGCGCAGCCTTCGCCATTGCAATGCTCGCAGGCCATGGCGTTCTTGGCGTCGGCCATTTCCTCGAGCGTGCTGTCGAGCATTTCCATTTCGTCGAGATCCCGCTGCACGCCTTCCAACTGTTCGCTGAGCTGGGCCATGGCGTCGGCGGCCTGCTGGGCATTGCCCTTTTTCATCGAGTCGGCGGCCTTCTTGAACTGCTCGCGCATCTTGCTGAGCTGGTCCATCTGGGGGCTCTTGGCCGCCAGCTTGTCGAGCTGCTGCTGCAGCTTGTCGGCGGCGGCCGTGTTGCCGGCGCGGCGCTCGGCTTCGATCTGTTTCTTCAATTCCTCTTTTGCCTGTTGGTGGGCTTCGATTTTCTTCTCGAGCGCTTGCTGCAATTGATCGAGCTGTTTGGCCAGGGCCTCTTTCGCCTCGGGCGCGAGCTTGTCGCCGGCCAACTCCTTCTTGACTTTGTCGAGTTCCTTGATGGCCTTGGACAGGTCGCCGTTTTTCATCGCCTGGCCGAAGCGATCGGCCGGGCCCTGGTTCAGGTTCTTGAGCCCCTGAAGCTGTTGCTTCAGGTCGGCATGGCTGGCCAGTTGCTGGCGGCGTTTTTCGGCGTCCTTGACCAGCTCGTTGAGCGCGACCAGCGATTGCTTGCGATCGGTCTGGCCTTTCTCCGCGACGTTCTTCAAGCCCTCCTGGAGCTGCTTGAGCATGCCATCGGCGTCCTTCAGACCTTTCTCGGCGGCATCTTTGCGCTGCTCGTCGATGCGCTTGACCAGCGTGGCGGCCGATTTCTTGATCTGTGCCGACTCGGCCTTCGCCGCTTGGGCGGATGGCTCGTCCATCCGCGCCCCGACAAACATAGCCAGCGCGAAAGCCACGGCTGCCGGCACGACCGGCAGCAGCGCCCGCGCGTCGAGCCGCAAACCAAAGCCCTGGGCCACGTCGATCCGTTCGATGCGCTGGCAGGCGTCGTCGACCAGCGCCTGGCCGATCGGGGTTTCGCGCTCGGCCGGGCCGAGGGCCAGCGTGCTGGAGACGCGCTCCTTGAGACCGAAGCGGCGATCGATCTCCACGGCCGCTTCCAAGGTGCTCTGCCGCCGGGCCCAGGTCCAAACCACCGCGGCCAGCAATCCCGCGACCAAGGCAGCAGCAGCCGCACCCAGGGCCCAGGCCCGATCGTCGACGAACGGCCAGAGCTTGTTGGCGGCAATCGCCAACGTGGCCGCCAACAGCGTGGCGAACCAGCACCAGGCGAGCTTCACGGCGAATGTCTGGAGCAGCAGGCGGGCCTGCGCGGCGAATCTGCCTCTGTAGCTTGTCCATCGCGAATCCCTCCCCGAGAGTGCCGCCCGAAAGGCCGCCAGGGCCGCCATGTGTCTTGCCGCCGCTCATTATAGACCGCTGGCTGCGCCGCCCGCCACACGATTCTAGCTGGTTTTTGCCCCCGAGGCGGCCGACGCCCGGGGAAACCTAGGCGCGCTCCGGGTTTGCCTTGCGGCACGCGGCCGGGCGTCGCGCTCGAGCGGCCGGCGCGGCTGTGACGTCAAAAATGGGGAGCGGACTGGAATTCATGGCGATTTTTGAGACAATAAAGGTCGACTGCGGCTGGGGGCAGCCGATCCCATCTTGCCTTTCAAGGAACAGCGTCATGAACCCGCGCACCCTCCCCCGCTCGCGAAGCGCCGGCCCGTCAAACGTCAGTCGCCGGCGGGGTTTCACCCTCGTCGAGTTGCTGGTCGTGATCGCGATCATCGGTATGCTGGTGGCGCTGCTGGTGCCAGCCGTGCAGTACGCCCGCGAAGCGGCCCGCCGGACGATGTGCCTCAACAATCAAGCGGAACTCGGCAAAGCGGTCTTGAACTACGCCACGGCCAAAGACAAGTTCCCGGCGTCGTTCAACGTGCAGCCGGGAACTTCCGGGACGAGTGCAATCTCGGTCGGTTGGGTGCCGCCGATGTTGCCTTACATCGAGCAGAACCCGCTTTACCTGCTATACATGCGCAACCAGCTGAGTCTGCAAGCGACGTCGAGCACGTTGCAAGTCGGCACGCTGAATTGCCCCAGCCGTAATCCGACGAATTCGCCGGCCCCCTGCAGCTATATCGTGAATTGCGGGATGACGGATTACAACGCGGGCCCTCCGAGCAGCATGCAGCCACAAGACAATCAAGCTAACGGCATTTTTTTTGACGCGTACGCCCCGGTGCGATACTCCGGCAGTCCGTTGGTGACGACGGATATCGCCTACCTGAACAAGCACGACGGAAACTCACAAACGCTAATGTTGTCTGAGAACACCGAAGCCCTCGATTGGATTGCCACGCTGAACGCAAGCGGCAGTATCGCGACTCCGACGACGCCAGTTCAACCGGCCCCGCAGCAATACACTCCACCCCAGCTCACGCAGCTCTACGGGAATATGATCGGCGATTGTTGGTGGCAAGGCTTCGTCTGGCACGTCACGAGCGCCAGAAGTTGGGGGACGACAGGAACTCCAACGAACCAGCTCTTGAACAAGCCCGCACCTACAGGCAACGGTTCCGACCTGTACAATGGTCGCCCGCGCAGCAACCATCCGGGCGGATTCATTGTCACGATGTGCGATGGGAGCGTGTTTTTCATGAACGAGGACATCGAGTATCGCGTGTATTGCCTGCTGATGGCGCCTGATAGCGCAAATGCCCTCGCGCCGAATCTGATGACCGCCCCCAATCCTTCACTTCCACTCTATTACCCCAACGACTGGTATGTCGGCGACCCGATGACCGTCACATCCAGCAGTCTGCTGAGGCCGATCACGACGAGCGACTTCAGGTAGCGCCGGGCCAAGGCCCGAATTGGCGCGAGTCGCCGCCTGGCAAAAACCAAAGAGCTGGCCCGACGCTTTGTCAGGCCAGCTCTTTTGTGTTGAGCGATTGCTTGCTGATTGCCCGAGCGATCGGGCCGTTGCAGCTGCTAGCCTGCCGTTCCCGCGGGCGCGGCGGCGGACTCCTGCTTCTTCACGCGGCCGGCTTCTTCCAGCGCCGGGCGTAGGGCAATTTCCAACGCGGGGATGAACGCCCGCATGAAATCGCCGACGTACTCGAGCTGCTCGTTTTTCTTGTCTCCCGGCGGCACGGCGGTAAACACGTACAGCTTGAACAAGGCCCGCTGCCCGGCGAAGCGCAGCCGCTGGTTCGAGGGGGCCACCCAGGTGCCGTCGCCCGACCAGCTCCAATAGCCGCGTTCCGAATGGGTGCCCGCCGGCTCGCTCTTGAGAAACGTGGTGGTGAAGAATTCGGCCGTCTTGTCGCCGATCTCGAACACCTCGAGTTGCGGCTCGCTTTGCATCTCGAAGCCCGCGGCCTGGTAGCAGCGGTCGGGCGTGTGAAAGAAGATGTCCTGCAAGCGGGCGCAGATTAGCGAGACGCGCACTTCCTGGCCGGAGGCGTTGCGATAGGTCCGCATCAATTCCCCCTCGTTGCCGGCCAGCTTGCGAATGCGTTCTTCCGTCTTTTCCTCGTCCTTGCCCTGCCATTCGCCAATCACCAGCGGCACGGTGTCCAACTGCCTGGCAAACAGTTCCAGCTCGGGGAACGTTTCCCAGCGCTCGGACCAGCGCCCCTGCACGACGCAGGAGATCAGCATGATCACCACCGCCGCACCGATCGGCAGCCAGACCGTCGCGGTGAGTTTCTTCAAGAGTTCCATGGCGGGGGTCGTCCTCGGTTTCGTGGAGAACAAGTCGTGGGAGTGATCGAGCAGCTTAGCTGGTTTTTTCCGTTTCATTGGTGGCATCGGTCTCGGCCATCAGGATTTCGACGCCGTGGCGGGCCACATCGTCGTTCACCCCGTTGACCACCGCGCCCAACACCGTGATGCCCACGCTGCGCAGCCGTTCGCAGGCTTCGTAGACGTTGGGCACCGTGCTCACGTCGCGCAACACCGACACCACCGCGGCGTCGACGTGCTGGCCGACCATCAGCGCGTCGGCCACCTTCAACACCGGGCCCGAGTCGATGACCACGTAGTCGAACTGCACGCACAGCGCGGCGATGGCCGTGCCCAGGTACGACGTGGAAAGGGCCTGCACGCTGCGCAGGTCGCAACGTCCGGCCGGCAGCAGCCAGAGGTTGGCCGTGCGGGTCGGATGGACGACGGCATCGCGATCGGCCTCGCCCCGCAGCAGCTCGCACAGCCCCGGCTCGGAGGCCATTTCGAACACGCGATGCGCGCCGGGATTGCGGATATCGGCATCGATCAGCACCGTGCGGCGCCCGGAGCGCGCCAGGCTGGCGGCCAGTTGCGTGGCGGTCGTGGTCTTGCCTTCGCGTGGCTGGCCGCTGGTGACCATTACCACCCGCGGTGGCTCGATGGCCGTGGTGTGAATCAGGTTGGTGCGGGCGCCGTCGATGCGTTCGGCCATCAGGGCCTTGAGCACGGCGCCCCCTTGCCGCCCTTGACTCGCTTCCAGACGCGCCCCGAGACGCTGGGCAACTCGCCCATCACGTGAATGCCCAGGCCATCATGCACTTCGTGAACCGAATTGACCTTACGGGCCTGGAATTCGACGAAGGCCACGCCGAGCACCACCAGGCCGAAGCTCAACAGGGCGGAAAACGCCAGCGCCACGTACTTGCGCACGGCGTCGCCGCGGCTGGTGGCCAACACCGCGTCGTCGAGCTTGATGACCCGTTCGGGAGCCATCTGCTCGACTTCGATCTTGTCGAGCTCGCTCCGCAGAGCATGCGTGATTTCCCGCTTGGCGCTCAGTTCTTCCATGAGCGTCATGACCTCGACGCTGAACTTTTCCAGGTTTTTCAGGTTATTCATCTCTTCGTCGATCTTTGTCTCCAGGTCATCATATTCTTTTTGCAAATACTCCTTCGTGGATCGCAGGTTCGGCAAGCTCAGCCGCTGGCCCGATGGACCGACGGCCGATGCCAACGTCGCCTCGATCAGTCGCGGGCGGAGCACGTCGCGGCGGCTGTCGAGCATTTCCTCAGCGCTTTGGATTTGCTGTTGGACGCTGGCGACCTTGCGATCCTTGCGCGGATTGCGGCTTTTGGCCACGAGATCGGCATAGTATTGATTGAGCCCGGCCAGCCTCTCGGTGAACTTCATCACCATGGGGTCCTTGCTCAACTCGATGTCGACCAGCGCGTCGGGTGCCGCTTCCTCCTTGTGGTCCCGTTGGAACTCGGCCATCGTGATTTCCATGTCCGTGGAGCTCAGCCGGTTGGCCAGGGAATGGCGGTGCTCCAATAATTGTCCTAGCTTCTGGTACGCCAGCCGGCGCGTCTGCTGGGCAGCTTCCGAGCCGCTGGTGCCCTGCAGCGTCTCCAACTTGTGCAAGGAGTCTTCCTTGACCTTGCAATCCGCCAGGTAGCGCTCGTAGGCGCTGCGGAGCTTGCGGTTGTGCTCGTCGCGCTGCATTGCGCTCGTGGGCCACGACTTCGCTAAGGTACTTTTCCACGACCATGTTGACGATTTCGATGGCGTCGCTGGGCTTCTTGGCCTTGATCGCGACGCGCAGCACCTCCGAATCGTCGGGATAGTCGATCATCAGCTTGCCCTTCAGCCAGGCCGCCGGTTCGTCGAAGTGTTCCTGCAGCGCCGCCAGCTTCGCCAGCTTGGACTCCTTGACCGCACGCTGCAGCACGAAATTGCTGAGGATCAATTGCACCTGCGTGCGCTTGAAGGTCTTGAACTCTTCGGCGCCGCCCGGCGACTTTTCGATCACCGACGGCCGTTCGCTGGCGACCTTCAGCAGCGCGTAAGCTTCGTATTGCACGGGCACCAGGAACCACACGATCGCCGTGGCAAGCGCGGTGACCACCGTGCCCAAGCCAATCGCCAGCGTCCAGCGGCGCCGCACCGCGTGCAACAACTCGACGGGGTTGGCCTTGGCCGAGAGGATGTCCGGCCGGCGCAGGAGGCGCGGGCAGCCAACCCACGGCCGGCACCGCCGGCAGGTGGCTTTCGATCGTGGTCAACATGCCGTGCCCGTTGCCATTGCGGCCGTTGCCATCGGCGCCGCCGATCGATTCCGGCAAACGATCCGCATCGTGTGGCGAGTCGTGACTAGCCATGCTCGTGCATCCTGTGGAAGCTCAACGGAGAAGGGGGGTCTCGAAGGATTCCTGCGCCGCCTGCCAGGGGCGGCTCCATGTGCCGGGCTCAAGTGATCGCAACTGCCGCGCCCGCCGCTGACACCATTGTATCAGGGCCTGTTTCTCGTGAAATCGCCGCCGCTGGCGGCCTTTGTCGCATTCCCGAGGACCTGTGGGCTGAATCTTTTTGGCATCGTCCGCACTTCGTGCGACGTCGCGAAAAGTCACCAGCCGCCGCCCAGGCTCCAAGCGCCGCGGGCCGTCTGGCGCCTGCGGGCCTCAGCTCGTGGCCACCGGCGCCGGCCTGCGGCCGCCGATCTGCAACGGGCCGGCATCGCTCTCCTCGATCAATATGTGTGAAAGGATCTGAAACTCCACGTACAACAAGCCCAGCGCCAACGGCATCATCAGCCAGCCGTCAAGCGCATGGAATACCCGGTCAACCCATTCGGGTCCCAACGTCAGGTAAAAGATGCCGGTGACCGTGATCCGCACGATGTTCGAGGCCAAGGCTATGGGAATCGCGCTGGCGACAATCACCACGCGCTTCCACAGCGGCCGATCGGTGACCAGCGTGATCGCCACGGCCAGGGCGAAAAAGATCGTCAACATGCGCAAGCCGCTGCACGCTTCGACGACGCCCATCTGCATTTCGCCGATCTCGATGCGGTTGCCCTCGGACGAGGCCGCGATGCCCAGCGTCTGCAGGCAATAGGTGCTCGACACCGTGGCGATTCGCTGCAAGGGACCCAGCAGCCGAGCATCGAGAAAACTCGGCAAGGGAAACATGAAAATCAGAAACGCCACGGCCGGACCCGCCCAGCGCATCATCCGCCAGCCGCCAACCAGCAGGAAGACCCCGGCCACGGCCAGCACGAACGAGTCCATCTGCGGCACGTGGACCCAGTAGTAGGTCGCCGCAAGGCGGATGCCCAGGCCCAGCGACAACAGCGCCACGCCCGCCCAGCGGGCCCCGGCGGTCACCTTGCCGAACGGCTCGTGCCGCATCCACAGCAGGATGATCGTGAAGATGGGGACCAGCCAGCCGTGCGAGTACTTGCCGTTGGGGTTGTCCCAGAATTTCTTGGCGCCCCGATCGTCGAGCGAATTCCAGTAGACGAATATCAAGACTCCCAGCAACGCCACGATCGTGGCCCAGGGCCGCACCTGATCGGAGTTCTCCTTGAGCCACGCGGTCGTCTTCTGCACGATGCTGGGTTGTTCCGCCATCTGATGACCTCAATGAACCAATTGCTCGTTGTGAAATCGCGAAGCGCCGAAAGGGCTAACTCGGGACGTGTGGCTCTGCCGGGCTGGCATTGCAGCCGGGATCCGGCTTCGAGGGCAGCCTTGCCCCGATTGGGGACGCCGTGGCAAACGCGCCTGTCCATGCGGGCCGGTGGTCGATCGCACACTTCGCTTGCCGGCGTGTCGCTTGCAGCACCTCCGCCTGGCCCTCAGCGGACCGGCTGCCCGAATCATGGCGGCCCGCGAGGGTCAAAATTTCACGATAAGCGCTGCCGGAAAAGTTGTCAAACATTTTCGGATGCGCTTTACAGCTCTCTAACGATTCGCTCGCGGCAGCTTAATCTATTGCCGCTTCTAGGCTTGGCTTACGTGGGCCCGTCGCGACTGCCAGCCGCGCTGGAAGTGCCGGCGCCGCTTGTCAGAGGCACGGTATTCTGCGGAAGATCGGAGGGTTCGGATGACTTGGGATTTCGTAGTCGACACGCGGAATTCACAAAGAGTTGGCCTGAGTTTGCCGATTATTGGGCCTGTGCCGAATGGGCCGCTTAGGGCGCAGGCTATGCGCCTGCTTCGCGATCCCGGGACCGGCTTGGCTTTCGGCACGCGACGCGTGAGCGCTTCGGGGGGGCTGACCGTCTTTTTGGGGATGGGTTGGCCACGATGGCTCGTTCGTATCGATGCGCCTGCTGGCTGCTGATGGCCGCCACGCTGGCTGCCCCGCTGGTGGGCTGCCAGGCGGTCGTCGCGCGCCCGAGCCGCGCTTGGCCGGGCCGCAAACGCCGCCGCCGCTGGGCGAAACCGTGCCTACCGAAAAAGACAAAAGCACGCTGGCGCCCTACGTCATCGAGCCCCCCGACATCCTGTTCATCGAAGCCATTCGCATCGTCCCCAAGCCCCCCTATCACATCCGCGCCCAGGACGTGCTCTCCATCGACATCGATGGCGGCCTGGATGACGAGGAGCCTCGCGACAACCGCTACGTCGTCGGCTCCAGCGGACGCGTCGACCTGGGCCCGCTCTACATGCAAGAGTTCGCGGACCACAACGCCAAGATCTACGTGGGCGACATGACCGAAGACGAAGCGGCCGAAGCCATCCGCACCAGGCTGCGCGACGGCGCCGGCATCGCCGAGGCGCTGGTCTCGGTCAGCCTGTACCAGTCGAGCGCCATGCAGCCGATCACCGCCGAACACCTCGTCTCACCCGACGGCACGGTCAACCTGGGCTCCTACGGGCTGGTGTACGTGGCCAACATGACGATCGAGCAAGCCAAGGCCGCCGTCGAAGCGCACCTGGCCCAGTATCTCGACCACCCGGAAGTCTCGCTGTCGGTGTTTGCCTACAACTCGAAGGTGTACTACGTGATCACCGAGGGGGCCGGCCTGGGCGACCTGGCGGCCCGCTTCCCGGTCACCGGCAACGAGACGGTGCTCGACGCGATCACGCAGATTGGCGGGCTGAGCCGCACGTCGAGCACCAACGTGTGGATCGCGCGGCCGGCGCCCGGCGGCATCGGCTGCGACGAGATCCTGCCGGTCAACTGGAAGGAGATCGTCAAGGGGGGCGGCACGGCCACCAACTACCAGGTGCTGCCGGGCGACCGCATCTTCATCGCCGAAAACAAGCTGGTGCTGCTCGACTCGATGCTCAACCAGGCCATCGCCCCCTTCGAACGCATCATGGGCTTCACCTTGTTGAGCACCCAAAGCGTGCAAGCCATCAACCGCTTCCCCCTGGGCTTCAGCGGCACCGGTGCCTTCTAACCCCAACCCCCACGGCAAAACCACTTGAACAAACCGCCTGACGGCACGGTACGCGGCGGACAGGCGGCTGGCGGCGGACAGCCACGGTGCGACGAAACTCGAACGACACGTCACCATTCACGATAGGCAGGGATGCACTTTATGTCGCGGTTCAAGAATGTGCTGGTGTTGACGATCGCGATCGCGGTTGCCTTGCGGTCGGCTGTGACGGTGGGTGGCAATCCGCATCCACCAATGCCCTGCCCGCCCGGGGGCCACTGCGTGCCGCAGCGCACGCTGTATGGCTTCTATCCGACGACATGGCGGCGGTGGCCGACCGATCAACGGGCCACCGAGGTCCCCAAGCCGGCGGCCGAAAGCGCGCCAAGCTGGCGCCGTCGAGGCGCCGAAGACCGCGCCCAGCGAAGCGCCGCCGACGGAACCGCCCTCGACGACAGAGCCGTTACCGGCGTTTCCAACGGAAATCGAGCCGGGGATCGAGCCGAAACAGATGCCGTTCCCGCCCCCGGCGGAAGAAGCGCCCGGCACACCGCCAGTCGAGTCGCCACTGCCGGAAACCTCGCCGCCGGAACCGCCCAAGGCCGGCGACCAGTTGCCAGCCGAGCAGTTGCCAGCCGAGTTGCCCGCAGAGCCGCCGGTCCAGCTACCCAGCGAGTTGCCGGCGGAACCGCCGCCCGCACCACCACAACAGGCAGAGCCGCCGGCCGCGGAGCAAAAAGTGCCCTCGTTGATGCCCGAAGAGAACCCGTTCAAGGACGAGGAGCCTGGCGACCGGGAGCCGCCGCCCACGCCCCCCAAGCAGAGCCGCAACACGCTGCGCGGCAGCAAGGAGTGGGGCCAACAAGCGGGCTTTCGCTGGCGAGCCGCTGATCGGCCCCAGGTGAGCATGGCCGCCGTGGAACAAGAAGAGACCGAGCAGCCCCTCGGGCGAGCGCCAGAGCGGCTGCCGGAAACGAAGGCCGAGCCCGTCGAGCGAGCACCAGAGCGGCTGCCAGAAAAGAAAGCCGAGCCCCTCGGGCAGGCGCCGCAGCGGGCGCCGACCGCCGGCAACACGTCGCGCGATCGGCTGAGCGATACCGCGGCGAGCCGCTCGAACCCGCTCCGTTCGAGCGCCGGGCGCGACGCGGGCGTGGTGCCCGCTGCGAGCTGGGCTTCGGAGAAGCCAGCGGCGCCGGCACGGCCGCCAGCAGCGCGATCCAACCCGCTTCGCTCGAATTGAATGGAGACGTTTGCGAGCTACGGCTGCGACCTGACGGCCGAGCACCCCGGACATCAGCCGCGCCGCGCGACCGCCAGCAGCCGCGGTGCTTGTGGGCACGTCGCGGTGCTGGTTCGCCTTGGCAGGGGGTGCGCGTTCTGGTACCGTACGCCGCGCGTTGAACGAGCTTGTGCCGGGGCGTGCTAGCAGCCGGCCAGGACCGCATCAGCCAGTCAGGCAGGAGGCCGACATGAATCCCCCCGAGCGGCAGCTTTTGCGTCCCCACATCCGCTGGATGATCCGGCGCGACATGACCGAGGTGCTCCAGATCGAGCACGAGGGATTCGAGTTTCCCTGGAGCGAAGACGATTTCATTCGCTGCTTGCGGCAGCGCAATTGCATCGGCATGGTGGCCGATCACGATGAGCGCGTGATCGGCTTCATGATCTACGAGCTGCACAAGTCGCGGCTGCACCTGATGAATTTTGCCGTCGCCCGCGCGTTTCGCCGCCGCTCGGCTGGCACTCAGATGCTCGGCAAGCTGATCGCCAAACTCTCGAACCAGCGCCGCACGCGCATCCTGCTGGAAGTGCGCGAAACGAATCTCGCGGCCCAGCTCTTCTTCCGGCGGCTGGGGTTCCGGGCCGTCTCGGTGCTGCGCGATTTCTACGACGACACGACCGAAGACGCCTACCTGATGCAGTACCGTTATCGGCCGGTCGAAACCGAGGTCATCGTGCCCGTCAACCGGATCACGAAGCTGGCCGGCTGACCGCGTCGGTCGCGGCGCGACAGGACTTGCCGGGACCGCTCAGACTTCGACGTGCATGGCTTGCAGCTCGGGAAGGCGCAAAATCGCCAGCGTGTGGCGCTCGGCCCGATACAGCGCGCCGGGATTGAGGACTAGCGTCTTGCCCGCCTGGGCAGCTCGGGGCAGTGCGTGTGGCCAAAACAGACGACGTCGTACCGGGCATCGTCGATCGCCTCGACGAGCAGCCGGGCATCGTCGCCGTGCAGGAAGGCGATGCGTCGCCCGTCGAGTTCGAGCGAGCCGAAGCGCTCGTGGCACGTCTGGCCCGCGGCCGCGATGGCCCGCCGCAGTCGATTCGGTTCGTCGACGTTGCCGAAGACGAAATGCGTCGGCCAGGGGGCGAACAGCTCGACGACGTCTGGCGATCCGATGTCGCCGCAGTGGATTACCAGCTCGACCTGGCAGCTTTCGAGCATCCGCACGGCCGGCCGCGCGTATTCGACGTGGCCGTGGGTGTCGCTGACGATGCCGATGATCATGCCGTGCGTCGTGGTTTTAACGACATCCTGGGTCCAAGGCAGCGCGGTCTGCCGAGGGGCGGCTGGCTCGCGTGGGGTCCTGTTCGGGGATATATTTGATCACAGGCGGTTTGTCCCCGGCAAGCCGCCCGGACCGTCGATGCCCACCGATGAGGCGGCCGCCCAGGCGGCGCGATGGACTGCCAGCCGCGGCAGCGGGGGTTGGCACTGCGAAATCGCGAAACTTCCGGGCCGCGAGGCTCACTCGTCGCATGCATTGGGCTGACAAGAACGCCATCCTCATCGCCGCGGGCCTGCTGTTGGCCTTCGTGTCGTGGATCTTCGTCGCGCGGCGCCATTCGCCGTACACCTTCCTGCAGTCGTGTTTGTACCTGACGAACACGCTGTTTACGAGGGTCCTGTGGCGAACCGAGACCGTCGGCCGGCTCGAACTGCCCGAGGACCAAGGGGGCGTGATCGTTTGCAACCATCGCAGCGGCATCGACCCGTTGTTGATCCAGTTGTGCACCGGCGACCGCATCGTGCACTGGCTCGTGGCGCGAGAATACTACCAGGCCCCTGGCATCTCGATCGTCTTTCGCTCGCTGCGGAGCATTCCGGTCAATCGCGGCGGCATCGACACCGCGGCCACGAAGACCGCGATTCGCTACGCCCAGAACGGCGGCCTGGTGGGCCTGTTCCCCGAAGGCCGGGTGAACATGACCGACGAGCTGCTGCTGCCAGGCCGGCCCGGGGCGGCGCTGATCGCGTTGCGGGCCCGCGTGCCGGTGGTGCCTTGCTACGTCGAGAATTCGCCGTACGACGGCACGGCGCTGGGCAGCTTCTTCATGGCCGCCAAGGCCCGCATCATCATGGGCCCGCCCATCGACCTTTCCGCCTATTACGACCGCGAAGGGGACCGCGCCGTGCTCCAGGAGCTGACCAAGCTGTTTCTGCGCGAGATCGCCAGGCTGGCCGGGGTGGAAGACTTCGAGGCCCGCTTGGCCGGCCGCAATTGGAAGCCCGACGCCAACGGCGAGGTGCCCGACGAGGCCGAGGACGCCCGCGCATCGGCGGCCGGCGGACGCACGTAGCGCCGCGCTGTCGCTGGCACGCCTGGTTTTGCCTGGCGCAATCCCCGGGCTTACGCCCGGGGTTCGCCACGCGCGGCACTCGATGCGTCGTCTTGTCGCGAAGCGTGGCAGCCGATCGCGCTGGCGAGGCGGGCCGCCTCGGCTTGCAAGCGGGCCAGCACTTGCTGGTCATCGGCACCGTCGGCGAACAGAGTCAGTACGGGCCAGCCAGTTTCGATCGAGCTGCCGGCCGAGGGGATGTCGGACAGTTGCGGCCAGCCGGTAGCGCTCGATGCCGTCATCGACGGCGGCCAATCATTCGCAATCGTGACGTCTTGCCCCGCGAACAGGATCGCCTTGCCATATTGGCGATGGGATCGCCGCGGGGACGGTGCAATCCATTCGCCGTCCCGGCAGGCGCGGACGTGGCTTTCGACTAGTTGCAGCTCGAAAGCCCGTTCCAGGATTTCGACCGAGGCGGTGTACCGCGGGTTGACTTCGATCGGCCAGACGCCCTCGGCATTGATGACCGCATCCACGCCGAATAGCCCCACCAGATCGAACCGCGCGGCCAGGACCTCACCGATCCGCCGGGCGGTTTGCCGCTCGAGCGGTGGCAGCTCGAGCGGGCCGATCGAGCCGCAGTAGCGAAAGCCGCCCGTTCCCAGCCAGCTTGCGCCGATCAACTGCCGCGTGATTCCCACGAGCGCGGCCCGGCCCCGCGCGGCAATGAACACCGCCGAGCAAGCCAGGCCCTCGACGTATTGCTGCAAATAAAAATCTCCGGCCGCGGCCGCGCGCGGAGCCTGTGGATCGTAGCGCGCGTGATGTGGCTGCCGCCAGCCGAGTGCCGAGGTTTTCGCAACCAATGGCCCTCGGCCGCGCGAGGGTCGCCCTCGGCGGCTACCTCCGGGCAGGCCAGGCCGGCTGCTTGCAGAGCGCAGGCCACTGCCCACGGATCGCGAACGCGCTGCAATACGCGGCCAGGGTTTCCCCACAACGGTCGCAGGCGGGCCCAGCGATCGACGAGTCTCGGATGGTTCTCCAGCGCACCGGAGTACATCCAGCCGCCGCCCTGCGGCCCGCGAATCGCAGCCGCCAGGTCTTGCGGATAGCGCCGGACCCCGAGCGTCGGGCAAGCCGTCCGCAGGTCGGCGTCGGCAAACAAATCCGCGGCGCGCACCTGGTAGCCGTGCGCAAAGCCGAGAAGGCCGCCGCGCGGCGCTGGCACCGACGATCGTAAGAATGCGGCTCGACTTGCAACTTGCTGCCGCGCGAGCAATGTTCCATCCGGCCCCGCACCTTCGGCGGAGGCTGGCAACATCATCCGGCGCGGCACGGCTATTGTCTATCGCTTGCCCGATCGTGGGCCTTCGACACCCAGCGGTTCACTGCAGGAATTGTTGACACCAGTAGACGGTTCCCTCGGGCGTGCGGTAGGCGGCCACACCGATGCGGCGATAGCCGGGGTTGAGGATGTTGGCCCGGTGGCCGGGCGAGTTCATCCAGGCGTTGAGCACCTCGCCGCTGGAGTGTTGCCCCATGGCGATGTTCTCTCCGACTGGCCGCGTGGTGTGCGTCATCGAACGGGCGTTGGTCATCCAGGCGGCGTGCTGGCGGGCCGAACGGAGCAGGCTGTGGTCGACACTCAGCGGCGGCAGTCCGAAATGGGCCCGCTGCGAATTCGTTCGCTCGATGATGCGAGCTTCGATGGGATGGAGCCGTGGCGGTTGGGCGGGCAGAGGGTTGGCCGCCGGCGGCATCAGCGAAGCAGCCAATCCGGCGCCAAACGACAAGAAACTTCCGAGCGCAGTGGCTCCGAGCATCGTGCTAGTCCTCCCTTGGGTCCAAAGTGTCAGTCAAAGCAGCAGGGACGCGCTGCGGCGAACCGGCTGGCGCGATCCGGACAGCATGGGGGCTGTCGACGGTTGGAAGATCGCGCGGTGTTGAGGCAAGGTTGGGCCGCTCATCGTGCGGCCGCGTGACGCCCCAAAGCCGGTTGCCTGGCAGTGCGGACTATCAGGCAAGTGCGAAACACTCTAAAGCCGTCGGCGGCCGAGCTTCAACCCCCTGGCAGGCGTCTGGGACTTTTTTTGCGCCGCCGCGCACCGCGAGGCGCTTGACCTGCTTGCAAACGAGCGGCTGTTTGTTATCGTTGTGGGCTCGGGAGCCGGGGGCGCGGTGCTGCACGCGGCGCGGGATCTCGAATAGCGGCTTGAAGTTATGAACGACGACTCAGCGACCGCGCGCTGTTCCGCGCCGTGGCGGGAGCTTTTTTCGCGGCCGCGTTCACACATTTTCCAGAACCAAACGGAGAGCTGATCATGTCCATGTTCATCGGCGAAGCGCTGGCGGGCGAGGGAAACGAGATCGCGCACATCGACTTGCTGATCGGCGACAAGACGGGCCCGGTCGGCGTGGCCTTTGCCAACGCGCTGGCCCGCCAGAGCGAGGGGCACACGAACCTGTTGGCCGTGCTCACGCCGAACCTGGCCGTCAAGCCGGCCACCGTGATGATCACGAAGGTGACGATCAAGGGCATGAAACAAGCCGTGCAGATGTTCGGGCCGGCGCAGGCCGCCGTGGCCAAGGCCGTGGCCGACTCGGTGGCCGACGGCGTGATCCCGCCAAGGACGCCGAAAACCTGGTGATCGTCTGCGGCGTGTTCATCCATCCGGCGGCAGCCGAAGACAAGAAGATCTACGAATACAACTACAAGGCCACGAAGGACGCCATCGCCAGCGCCATGCGCGGCAAGCCGACGGTCGACGAAATGCTGGCCGGCAAGGACAAGGCCGCGCACCCGTTCCGCGGCTTCTGACGTGCTGCCCGCGGCACGCCGCCGGCCGCGGTTGCAGCCGCGCTTTTTGCCATGAGCAAGCGCAAGATCCTGGTGCAGTTGGACGGCGACGCGCAGCCGAGCGTGTTCGACTCGGTGGTGGCGATCGACGCGGAGGTCGACCACCTGCTGCGCCACGCGGGCGTCGAAGTGGCCGTGGTGCGCGACCTGGTCTACGGCGCGATGTTCACGCGCGGCGGCGACGACCTGCGTTCGACGGCCATTTTCATCGGCGGATCGAACGTGGCTGCCGGGGAGGCCATTCTGGCCGCCGTGCTGCGGTCGTTCTTCGGACCGGTGCGCGTCTCGGTGATGCTCGACTCGAACGGTGCCAACACGACGGCCGCCGCCGCCGTGCTGCTGGCCGGCAAGCACTTGCAGCTCGAAGGCGCGCAAGCGGCCGTGCTGGGCGCCACCGGGCCGGTCGGCTCGCGCGTCGTGCGGCTGCTGGCGCTTCGAGGGTGCCCACGTCACCGTGGTTTCGCGCAGCAGCGAGCGGGCGCACGACGTTTGCCGGGCCGTGGGGGCCAAAGTCGCCGGCGCGAAGCTCACGCCGGCCGAAGCCATCTCGTTCGATCAAACGGCGGCTGCCGTCGACGGCGCGAATTGCTCATCGCGGCCGTGCGCCGGGCATCGAGCTGCTCTCCAAAAGTGCCCGCGCGAACTTGAAGGGCCTGGAAGTGGCCATCGATTTGAGCGCCGTGCCGCCGGCCGGGCTCGAAGGCATCGAGCCGCTGGACAAGGCGGCCCGCCGCGACGGGGCAATCGCCTACGGCGCGATCGGCGTGGGCGGCACGAAGATGAAGATCCACAAGGCCGCCATTCGCCAGCTCTTTGCCGCCAACGACCAGGTGCTCGACGCCGAGGAAATCTTTCGCATCGGCCAGCACCTGGGCAGCTAGCCGCGGGCGTGGCTATCGCTCTGCCACGGCTAGATTTGCGGGTGCCACTGCTGGCTTGTCCAGGAAGGGCTTTCGGCTTGTAACGAGCACGAGCCCGATTTCCGGCTTCGGCAAAGTGCTGGTGGACCAACAGGTGCCACGGGCGGCGGCGCAGTAGGCACCCGCGATTTGTCACTGCTGGACAAGCCAGCAGTGACACCCTGCACGACGGAATAGCGTGGCCTGCCCGCTAGCGCCGGCTGAGCAACACCACGGTGGCGAACAGCACGGCGGCACACACCAACATCACGATCGTGCTGCGAATTCGCTGCCGGCGAATCCGCTGCTGGCGGCTGAGCTTGCGGACTACGCGACTCGCCGCCCCAGCTTTGCGACGCGCTCGGCGGGCCGCTGGCGAGCGGTCCTCGGCGGCGTCGATTTCGTAGGGATCGAAGGGCAGGGCGTCGCCCGCGGGCGGCTCGGCCTCGTCTGGCACTACTTCGAACGGAGAATCCACCGGCGGCGCATGCACGGGCGGCACGTCCACCGGCGGGCTGGCTGCCGGGGCTGCGTCAGGTGGAGTTCCCCCTGCCCGAGGCGCTTCCGACGGAGGCGCATCGGTAGCTGGCGCCCTCACCGCGGTGCTAGGCCCGGCGGCAATCTTCACCTTCTTCTGGCAGTGCGGGCAAGCGATGGTCGCCGCCGAAGTCGCTTGCGCGACGCGAAACGTTCCGCTACAATGCGGGCACTCGAATGCTCGCGCCGCCATTCAATCTGTCCTTCGGGGCGTGTTGTCTCGCTCCAGGCGCCACCAGCCTATGTTAGCTCGCGCGGTGGAGGCACCGCAAATCACAGGTGCCCAAGCGGCAGCGGTCGGGTGAACAAGTCATGACGAGCGACCCCGAACCGCTGGACGTGCTGGTGGTGGCACCGCATCCGGATGATGCCGAGCTGGGCATGGCCGGCGCCATCCTGGAGTACAAGGATCGCGGATTTCGCGTCGGCGTGCTCGATCTGACCGATGGCGAGCCGACCCCGTTCGGCTCGCGCGAAACCCGCACGGCCGAAACGGCCGCCGCCACCGAGATTCTCGGGCTCGACTGGCGCGGCAACCTGGGCCTGACAAACCGCAGCTTGCAGCCCACGCTCGAAGCACGACACGCCCTGGCCGGCATGTTCCGCCGCCTGCGGCCGCGATTGATCTTTGCTCCCTACTGGGTCGATTCGCACCCCGATCACGTGGCGGCCGTCGAGCTGATCGAAGCGGCCCGCTTCTGGAGCAAGCTGACCAAGACGGACTTGCCGGGCGAGCCCCACTTTCCTGCGCGGATTCTGTATTACTTTTGCGTTCACCTGCGGCTGGTCGAGAAGCCGGCCTTCGTGCTCGATATCAGCCGGCACTGGCCGCGCAAGCGTGCCGCCATTGAATGCTATAAGAGCCAATTCATCACGGGCCGCCCGAGCGAGCCGCCGACGTTTCTCGACCGCTTGCGCGATCAGGCGGCCTTCTGGGGCTGGTCGATCGGCACCGCCTATGGCGAAGCCTTCGCCAGCCGCGAGCCGCTAGGGCTGGCCAGCTTGGGCGACATCGTCTGAAGCGGCCCTGGCCAGCGTGGCGATTGGTCCGATTATCGTGATCTTATCGCGCCGTGCGCGGCAAGTTGTCAGGAGGCCACGAGCGTTTTTAGCTGCGTGCCGGTCGTGCGATCGCGCCGCGGGCCTGCCAAACGTGCGCGGTCGCGACGATTTCGCGGCTGCCAGCGGCGCACCGTGTCGCTGCTGTCGAATCGCGCGGGCTAGCAGCGCTATCTCCCACAGCGTCGAAGGTTTATTCAACCACGGCGAGCGCTTTATTGGCGGTGCAAGCTCGCAGCGAGCACCGTCGCCGGCCCGGCCGGCTTGCCCTGCCGGCATCGCCGCGGTGCTGGGCTCGTTTCCAACACGGATTCGTGTGCGACCCCGCAAATGGCCGATAACTAGGCTTGGAGCAAACTGGGCGACGCTGGCAAGCCCCCCTGAAACCAACCCTCGCTTGGGCGGAGTCAACGGCCGTGAATCAAGACATCAATGTCCTGGCGTTGGTCAAAGGGGTCGAACGCTACGTCTTTTTGTACGACGACTCGAGCCGCGCCGAGCGCTCCGCGTGCTGGGGCGTTATGCCTCGAATCCGGAACTGAGCTTCACCTGGTACGACGCCGCGGTGCTCAGCCAGAAGATCCGCCAGGAGAGCCGCAAGCCCGTGCCCGCGCGGCGCTTCGACCTGCCGCTGCCCAGCGACGCCGACGACGCCCTTTAACAGCTCGCCGCGATGCAAACGGCCGTCTCCCGGTTTCTGCAGTATCTGCGGGTCGAACGCAACGCTTCGGACCTGACGGTCAAAAGCTATCGCGAAGATCTCGAAGCGTTGGTCGAGTACCTCACGGACGTGCAGGGCCGCGTTCCGGGTGCCGGCCAGGTGGGCACGGTTGAGCTGCGCGGCTACGTGGCCGCCTTGCACGATGCCGGTTACGCCAAGACCACGATCGCGCGGCGCCTGGCCTCGATGCGCAGTTTCTTCCGCTTCGGCCAGCGCGAGGGCTGGACGCAGACCAACCCCGCCAAGCCGCTGCGCAATCCGCGCAAGCCGCGATCGCTGCCGCACTTCTTGTCGTCGGACGACATCGGCCGGCTGCTGGCCACGCCGCCGGCCGCCGATCCCATGGGCCTGCGCGACCGCGCGATCCTCGAAGTGCTCTATTCGGCCGGGCTGCGCGTCAGCGAATTGGCCGGCCTGAACGAGAGTGACCTGGACTTGGCCGGCGGCACGTTGCGGGTGCGCGGCAAGGGACGCCGCGAGCGCATCTCGCCGGTCGGCTCGTACGCCATCCGGGCCGTGAAAGCCTGGCTGGCCGTGCGGCGGCTCTCTGCGCGAGAAACCGGGCGCCCAAGCGCCGGTGTTCACCAACAAGTTCGGCCGCCGGCTGACGACCCGCAGCATCGGGCGGATGCTGGAAAAGCATCTGGCGGCCGCGGGCCTCGACGGCCGCACGACGCCCCATACGCTGCGCCACAGTTTCGCCACGCACCTGCTCGATCGCGGCGCCGACATTCGCAGCGTGCAGGAGCTGTTAGGCCACAAAAGCCTGGTGACGACGCAGATCTACACCCACGTCAGCACCGCCGGATTGCGAGCCGCGTACGAGCGCGCCCACCCGCGGGCGAATTGAAGGGGCGCCGCGGAAGCCGGCGTCCATTGCAATCACCGGCCTCACAGAGGCCGGCTACGGCGAGGCCGGTTCCAGCGCGCTCGTCGCTCAGACCAGCCTCTTGCGCACGGCCCAGACGGCGGCTTGGGTGCGGTCGGTGACGTTGATCTTGCGCAAGATGTTCTGCACGTGCTCTTTGACCGTCTCGATGCTGATCGACAGCGAGCGGCCGATCTCCTTGTTGCTCAAACCCAGCGCCACGTGCCGCAGGACCTGTGTCTCGCGGTTGGTGAGCGGCGTCTCGACCGAGCCGTTGAGGCCGTTTTTGCTCATCGCGCCGGCCACCCGGTGCAGTTCGCCCGAGGTGGACGGGCCATTGCCTTCGGCGGCGGCGGTGATCGTGGAGATCAACTGCTGACGCGTCGCGCCCTTGAGCATGTAGTCGCTGGCGCCCAGCGCCACGGCTCGCGCGACGTAGGTCGGATTGTCGTACGTCGAGAGCACCACGACGCGCGTGTCGGGAAGCTGGCGGTGAATCTTGTCGAGCGCCTCCAGTCCGTCACTGTCGGGCATGCGGATGTCGAGCAGCACGACGTCGGGCTTGTGCTCCAGCGCCTGCTTGACCGCCTCGGCGCCGTTGGCCGCCTCGCCGACGACCTTGATGTCGGAGCCGTTCAACAGGCTCACGATTCCGGTGCGCACGACCTCATGGTCATCGGCCACCAATACTGTCACGCTCATGTTGTCTCCACGCTAAAAGTGACTTTGAATTGAACTGGCCGACGGTCGCGTCGGACCTGCGTGCACGCCTGTCGAGCGGGGGCGACGAGCTGCGTGCATCCGAGATGGTAGTGAATCATACCCACCATCGGCAGGGAGGGAAGACCTAGCGCCCGACTGGCAGTTTTATCCCATCCGGTCCCAAGGCCTGTCCAGCCGCGAATTTGCGAATTGCGCAAAGCAGTGGAGTTACCCGGCAAGCCGTCAGGGCGGGCTTCGCCGGCCGCCCGGCCGCACCCACCCGCCGCCCCGCAGAACGAGGGGTCGACGCCCTATCGAAGGCACGGCGTCTCGGACGAATGGCCTTGGGTTTCAGCCTTGTTGGCCCGTTCGCGGCCCGCCGCGAGTCGCTTTGCCGGGCGTCGTTTGGGGGCCTCGTCCGGCCGCGGAGCGTGGCAATTCGCGGCACGTTGACTGGACACATCTTGTGACGTAGATATTTGACGACACTTCTCCCCAAACCGAACGTGACGACGCGTGCCGTGTGCGGCCCCGCTCCCCGCGGGCCGAGGCGCGTCGTTCCGAATGTGCCGGATGCGCCAAGGGCAAGGGCCTGGCGGCGCCAGGCACGTCGGCACCTGCGCAGGACGCCCCGCACTCGCTAGCGCCCAGTTTCTCTTGGTCCTCACGCTCGAAATCGAGATTTCGCCATGACAAAGGGCTCGCTGCTGTTGGTTGACGACGATCGCCAGGTGCTGGAATCGATGGCCGGTTGGCTGCGCGATCAGGGCTACCAGCTCGACGCGGCCGGCAGCCTGGCCGCCGCCCGCGCGGCCCTGGCCAAGAAGGGCTATGACGTCGTGCTGGCCGACGTCCGACTGGGCGACGGCGACGGCTTCGATTTGTTGGCCCATTGCCGCCAGCAGCACCCGATGACCAGCGTGATCCTGATCACCGGCTACGGCACGGTTGATATGGCCGTCGATGCCATTCGGGCCGGCGCGTTCGACCTGTTGACCAAACCGCTGATCGACGAGGAGCTTGAAATCGCCATCGATCGGGCCCTGATGCAACGCGGAGTCGTCGAGGAGAACAAGAACCTCAAGGCGCAGCTCGACATGCGGTTCGGCATGGAGAACATCGTGGGCCACGACCACCGCATGTTGAAGGTTTTCGACATGGTCGACAGCGTGGCCGACACCAAGGCCACGGTGCTGATCACTGGTGAGAGCGGCACCGGCAAGTCGCTGGTGGCCCGGGCCATTCACCGCCGCAGTGGCCGCCGCGACAAGCCGTTCGTGGAAGTCGCCTGCGGCGCCCTGCCGGAGACGCTCCTGGAAAGCGAGCTGTTCGGCCACGTGGCCGGTGCATTCACCGGTGCCACCGGCGACCGGATGGGCAAGTTCCTGCAGGCCGACGGCGGCACGATCTTTCTCGACGAAATCGGCACCGCCACGCCGGCCATGCAGGTCAAGTTGCTGCGGGTGCTGCAAGAGTTCCAATTCGAGGCGGTGGGCGGTTCCAAAACGGTCAGCGTCGATGCTCGCGTGATTCTGGCGACCAACGAGGACCTGACCCAACTGGTGGCCGAGGGGCGCTTCCGGCAAGATCTGTTCTACCGGGTCAACGTGATCAACATCGAGCTGCCCAGCCTGCGCGAGCGGATGCCCGATATCCCGCTGTTGGCCCAGCACTTTCTCGAGGAAATCTGCGAGGAAGCCGGCAAGAAGGTCCGCGGCTTCAGCACCGAGGCCCTGGCGGCCTTGCAGCGTTACGGCTGGCCCGGCAACGTCCGCGAGCTGCAAAACGCGATCGAGCGGGCCGTGCTCTTGGGCAAGGACGATACGATCGGCCTGGAGGATCTGCCGCGCAGCGTGGCGGCGGCCGGGCCATTGGTCGTCGAGCCGATCGGCCAGCGGACGCTCAAGGAAGCGCTGGAAGGCCCCGAGCGGCAGATCATCCTGGAAGTGCTCGAGAGCAACCACTGGAACCGGTTCGCCACGGCCGAGGTGCTAGGGATCAACCGCACCACGCTCTACAAGAAGATGAAGCGTCTCGGCCTGGACGAATCGCGTTACATGGCAAAAACGGAATAAGAGCTACGCCGCGTCGTGCGACGGCGTGACTTGAGGCCTCGGAGGCAGTTGGCCCGCATCCGGCCGGCCGCCGCTGCCGAAAGATTTCCAAGGAATGCTGTCATCGGAGCGGGAGACGAACGGATGCGACGCGGAGCACTGATCGGACTGATGGTCGTCGTGGCCATGGCTGCCAGCCAAAGGGTCGAAGCCGCTCGGCGACTCGCCGCGGCAATGGACGCGCGGCAGCTACGTCGAACGAATCGTCGTCCGGCGTCCGAATGGCCAGGTGCAAGTCCGCGACATGTACAACGGCTATTCCAATAACTGGCCGCGGCCCGCCTGGCTCTACTACGGCTATCCCCACGGCGGCGACGACACCGGCATCGGCAACCTGGAATCAAAGCGGTAGAGCGACTCGCGACATGTCGCGCACGATTTCAGGTGGCCCTGGCGTTTCCCCAGTGTGCGTCCGCCATCCTGCACGGGCCTTCGCACTGGCAGGATGCCAGTGCCACCGGAAATCGCGCGCCGTTCAGCCCGATTCCTGGTGAAAGGCCTCGCGCATCTCGTCGACGTAGCGCGGGCAGGCGGCAATCGGGTCCTCGCGCTCTTCGTATTCGAGCACGATGTAGCCGCGGTAGCCGGCCTGCGAGAGGATCTTGGCCAGCCGGCGGAAATCGGCATGCTGCGGCTTGCCATCGGGCCCGGCGATCGACACTTTCACCTGCACGTTGATGGCATAGGGAGCCAGTAGCTCGAGGTCGGCGTATGGGTCGGCGCTGCGGAAATTGCCCGTGTCGAGGTTGACGCCGAACCAGGGACTTTTCACGTCGCGCACGAGCGCCAACAGCCCTTGGGCCGCGGTGGTGAGCCCGCCATGGTTTTCCAGGGCCAGGAACACGCCCCGCTCGCCCGAGTATTGGCAGCATTCTTCGATGGCTTCGACGGCCAGCTTGTGCGCCTGTTCGACGCTCGTGCCGTGTGGCGAGCCGGAAAAGATGCGAATCACGGGGGCGCCGAGCACTTCGGCGTGATCGATCCACTGCTTCACGTGGCGAATCTGCTCGTCCCGCTTGTCGCCGCTGGGATGGCAGAAATCGTTGCCCACGGCCGTACCCGAGATGTCGAGTCCCAGGCGGAAGCAGAGCTGCTTCAAGTGGCACAAGTATTCGCGCGTCGGCTCGGGGGGAAAGTAATAGGACGTGAGCTCGGTGCCTTCGAGCCCCATTTTCGCGCAGTCGGCGATGAAATCGTCGAGCGTGAGCTTCGTCTTGGGCGGCTTGGCGTTGAGCAGATCGCGATAGCCGTAGGCCGCCAGGCTGAACTTGAACAGGCTTTTGCCGTTGCGGGCGATCGGCTCGATGGCTCGCGCGCGCGGCGCGAACGAACCGCCCGCTAGCGCGGCGGCGCCTGCGGCCAGCGTTCCACAATGACGCAAGAAATCGCGGCGCGGCTGACGGTGCGACATGACTGAAGACTCCGATGCTCGACTGCAGGCGGGGAAACCGGGAGATCGCGACGCGCGAGGCTCGTTGCCTGCCATTGTGGGCCGGCGGTCAGGCGCTTGCAACCTGAGGCATGCGCGAGGCGAACAGTCCCCGCACCATCGAGGGCGGCACGAATGCCAGGCTGGCGATGATCATCATCAGCGCGAAGGTCGCGTCGCCGGTCACCAGGGCCAACGACGTCCACACCACGACGCCCGCCGCCAGCAGCAGCGGCCGCGCCAGCGGCACCCACACCAGCACGGGAAAGGCCAATTCGAACAGCACGATGGCATGGGCCCACAGGTCGACCAGTTGGGCGCATCGCGCAGCCGGGTGAAATCGACCAGCCGCGAATCGTAGCGGGAGATCAGCCACCACATCGCCTCGCCGCTCCACCAGGTCTCGCCCATCAACTTCGACAGTCCCATCATGGCCACGAGCATCGCCAGGTGGACCTGGATCAGCCGCGTGGCGATCGTGGCCATCGTCGAGGGCACGACCGGCCCTTCGGCCGAGCACCGCGCCAATAACCGGTCGATCGACAGCCACGCTCCGCTCGGCGCGAAGCAGAGATAGAACATCACCATGGCCACGATCGGTTCGGTGAGCGAAGTGATCATTGGCGCCCGATTGACGTCGGACAGAAAAACGACCAGTGCCAGGACGGTCGTCAGCCGCGTCCAAAAACCGATCGCAAACAGCACGAGCACGGCCAGGCCGATCAGGTGCACGCCCCACAGCTCGGCGGGCTGGGAAAAAAAGAACAGGTAGGACAGGCGATCACCTTCGAGCGGAGCGATGTCGAGCGCGGGCAGCAGCCCCTCGGGCCCGAACAGGCTCACCAGGTCGAAGGCCAGCGTGGCGTGCAAATAGACGGCCACCAGCCCTGTGAGCAACCGGATGAGTCCCAATGTGGCCGGATCGCGGGGGATGAACCAGAAGCGGGTCCAACCCGCTCCGAATTCGCCGGCCAAGCGCGAAAAGTAGTCGGTGAGCTGCTTCATTCTTGAGACCGCTTGGGCGCGGCGCCGCCGGTGGGTCCGCGCGATTTGGCGCCGCCTTCCAACGGCGCGACTTCGAGCGTGGGCGAACGTTTGTGGAGATCGAACAGGCCGCCCGTGGCAAACACCTCGCCCTCGTACTGGGTGGTCACGGGCCCGCGATCGCGCGCGTCGGCGAATCGATCGGCGCCAGAAAGTGCGCCTGCACGCGCACGACGCCCTGCGTCTGGCCGTGTTGCTTCAAGATGCCGGCGGCGATCGCTTTGGGCAAGATGCCCGCCAGGTTCTCCTCGCCCTCGGGTTGAGTCAGATAGCCGGCCGTATTGGCCAATGCCTGGTAGCGGCGAAAGCGCACGGCGGGCCACAAGTCGGGGTTGGGAATCACGATCGTGCCCGTGTCGGCTTGGTCGACGTCGACCTCGCAGGAGAAATCGACGTCGGCCGGACCGGCATGCGTCAGATAATAGCGGGCAAACGGATAGGTTGGATGCGTGGGCGAGAGGTACAGATTGGTCAAGTACGGCTCGAAGAGCGGCAACAGCCGCTGCTGGAGACCGCTAGGCCGTGTGTAGGCCGTGACCGCCACGAACACGGCGAACAAATGGACGAACAACAGCAGGCTGGCCCAGGTGCGGGCTTCGGGGCTCCACTGCGGCTGCGGTGCGGCGTTCGGGTCGCTAGTCATCGCTGAAGGCGTGAAACCACGCTCCGGTGGGCAAACGAGCTTGGAGAGGGCTGGCCGGACGCTCAGCCGCGGCGCACCGGCGGAAGGCCCGCGGGGCGGTTGGCGCCCATCATGCAATAAGAAAAGCCGGACCTCAAGGACAACCTTGAGGTCCGGCTTGCGTTTAGCCGTTAACCTGACGAACCGTCGTGCACAGGGCGTCACCGCGCGGCTCGTTCAAGCAGTCGGGCCGTGCCAGCAGAGCCGACAAGGCCAGGCGGCCGTATCGATCGACTTAGGTGGCGTTAGCCGGCTTGGGGGCTTCCGGGGCAGCCGGAGCAGCCGGAGCCGGAGGCGTGCCTTCGGCCGGAGCCGCACCACTGCACGACGGAGCGGCACCAGCGCAACCACAGCACGACGGGGCAGCACCCGCACAACCGCAGCAGCGGTGGCGACGGTGATGACGCCAGCCGTGGCAGCCGCAGCAAGCCGGAGCGCCACCGCACGAGGGGGCAGCACCCGCACAACCACAGCAACGATGATGGCCAAAAGCCGACGCCGTCTTTTCGCTACCCACGAGGGCGATAGCGACCACCGCGAAAAAGATCGCGATGCCAAAAATCAACGTGCGATTCATTTAAGAATCCTCCTACAAGGTACCGGAACGTTTGGGTCCCAAACAAAACACACGCCGTCCTACGTTCTGACCCCAACCGTGACGGCGTCCAATTGGGCGAAACCTCAACACGTTAGACTCTCGCAAGCGGTTGATTCATTGCCGCGGAGGCTGCCCTGTCTGTAAGCCTTTGCGGGTTAAAACGACATTTCCGTCTGCACAGTCTAGGGTGTTAAGTTAGCATGGTGGGCTAGGTTGTCAAGCGGCAACGCGGATAATATGTACGCCTGGGATGGGCGGGAATTCTAGGGCCTTTTTCGCTCTTTTCAGACCCTATTTGTTCAACCATAGGCCATGGAATGCCGCGCGGCCGGCGCACGAAAAAAGGCCTCGAAGATTGAGCATCTTCGAGGCCCTTGAACTGGCCGCGCCCGACTAATGCCTTGGTCGAAAAGGCGTTACAACTCGCACCTTAGGAGTTCGAAATCCCGGCTAGAGCAATCGCGATCGATAGTGGGCAAATAACCTAGGCGCCCGGCTCGACGCACGGTGCCGCCATTGGCAGGATCATGGGGCTTTGGCTGCGCGGCTTGCTGGCGCTGGCGCTGGGCCATCTTCTCCTCGGCTTGCTGTTGCTTGGCAAGCATCTCGGCGGGGTTCTCGAAGTTAAGCACGATCGGCTCCTCGTCGGCGAACACTTTGGTCGCCATGCCCGAGATGCGCCAGCCTTGGGCTTCGTTCCGCAGCAGCCATTCGATGCGGTCGGTGCGCGGTCGGCCGTTTGGGTCCAGATCGGTCCAATCGGCTGTAACCCCCGCCGTTTGTCCAGACCGCCGCGTGGAAACGATCTCGAACCGCGCGGCCGGGCTTCCCGGCGGAGCGACCACCATCTCCATTTCGGCCGTTCGCTGGCAGGCCAGCGTTGTCAACAATCGCGAGGCCACTTCGTCGTCGCCCGTGCGGACGGCTTCGAGGAAGTCGTGCACGACCTGCTCGGGCGCTGCTTGAGCCCGCGAAGCGCTCGCTGCGGCTCCCGAGCCGAGCCGATCGCAGCCGGCCGCCGCGGCGCTGGCCGCCAGCATCAAGCATGCGAACGTCGTTCGCCGGTCCATGGCATGTCTCCTTCCAGAGAATGCGGGCTTGTTCGCGACTTCGCGGCCCCGTCGAAATCGCCAGACGGCCATCCAATGCGCCGGAAAGCCGCCGACGATTCGATCGAGGGGTGCTAGCTTGCAGCGCCGCGCGCGGCGCGGGCCGAAGTGTCGGCAAAACGCGGTCGCGGGTCAAGATGAGCTCGCGGTCGGCTCGCGCGAGGGGACGGGGACCGGGAGTCGTTTTCAGCGGTTCAATCGCCATCGGACGCCAGCGAGTGAAAACGACTTCGCTCCCCCTTGGCAAGCCGCGCAGGCGGGTGTTTCAGCCCGCGCAGCCCCCGGTCGAAGGCGTCCTGATCGCGGCCGTAGAGCGCCAGCGTCGACTCGAAGCGCTCGCCGGAGATCTTCCAGGCAGGCGCTTCGTCGGTGTAAGCGTTGCAGTGGGCGACGAACAGCCGGTACATGAACTTGAATAGGTGACGCGGCACCCGCAGCGAGCGAAACGCGTCGGTCAGTCGGCGCTCGGAAATCGCCGGGTCGAACAGGTCGGCCAGAGCGGGCGACTGGCCCGGCACCGCGCAGGCCTTGAGCCGGCGCAGGCCACGTCGAACAGCGCCTCGCCCGTCCACTCGAGCGAGGGCACCATGTTTTGCTTGTCGAGCCGGGCCCGCTGGTAGAAATCGCGGTCTTCGCGCTCCAGGTATTGAGCCAGCTCGATCGGCAGCAACAGCTTGAAGCCGATGCCGGGCTGCTTGAGAAACTTGTTGTCGAGCATTGGCCATAATAGTGCTCGCATTTGCTCGACCGAGCCGTTGATGAGGTGCGGCTCATCGACGCGGTCGACCAGCACCACGATGCCCGCGAAGCCCAGCGTCTTGAGGATGCCCTGGAACTTGGCCAGCAGCTCGTAGCGGTCGTCGGTGCGCTGTTTGCGCGGCAGCGGCTGGCCGGCGATGTCGACGGCGGGAATTTCATCAGGATCTGCCGCAACGGATTGACGACGTGCTTGCCGACGCGAATGTTGCGGGCGATCGTGGCGGCCTGCCAGAAGCGCCGCGCGAAGCGCGCGAACCAGGGCAGCCAGGCAGCCGCCGCGATCACGTACGGCCAGGGCGTCTCCAGCCAGTCCCAGCGCTCGAGATAGACCACCGTGCCCGCGGTGGCCAGCGTGGCCACGACGCCCAGCGCGAAGTCCCATTGGGCCAGCCAGCCGCGATAGCGCAGCTTGCGCCGCAGCCGGCTCCAGCGGCCCTTGGTCGTTTCGGCCGACGACGAATCGTAACAGGCGGCCAACATTAGCAGGTCGCGGGCCTGGTGACGGTCGAGCGCCCGCTCGGCGCCTGGCTCGACGGTGTCGACGCTCGAATCGTCGGCCTGGCGCGATCCCAGAATCCGATCGACCAGCGTGGTGACGCCGAGCGAAAGGATGGCGTCCATGTGGTCCCAAAGTTTCCACTCGCCCAGCACGCGGTCGGCGCGGCGGCGCCGCGCGCCGAAGCGGTCGCGAAAGCGATCGAGAAACGGGTTGAAGTCGTCGTACTCGATGACCCACACGCGAGCATTGGGATGCGCCGGTTGTAGTCTTCGAGGTGGCGGACGATCTGCAGCCGCAAGGCCGTTTTGCCGGCCCCTTTTTCGCCGAACACGATCGACGTGGCCGGCTCGGCGGGGTCGCCGTAGATCTTGTCCCACGTCGGATGGTGGGTACTGGAGATGCAGTATTCCTTGAAAACCGGATCGGTCTGCGCGTCTTCTTCCGCGAACGGATTGCTGCGAATGCCGTGGTGTTCCAGAAACTGCTGCGTTTTCATAACGTCTCGAAGTGGGTCGAGTCGGCTTGCCCGAAGCTCGCGCGACACGGAGAATCGCCGACGCTCCGCCGGCCGCTCGGGGCGGCCGGGGGGCCGGATCGCGGCCGTCATTTGTACTCTAGGCCGTCGATCATGTTCACGAAGGCCTTTTCGTTTTCGCTCACCGTTCGCTGGGGCCCGTAGAACTTGACAAAATAATTTCCCTGCCCGGGCGTAACGATAATGGCGGCCAGCATGCGGTATTTCGGACGCTCGACGGCCGGCGCAATCGGGCCGCGCTGGTCCTTGAACGTGCCCGAAATGTCCACCAGGTGGACCTCCTGGCCGGCCACCTTGATCTTCTTGACCTTGGCGCGGTCGCGGGTGTTGCCGCCGTCGGGCTGGGTGAACTGGCCGTACCAGCGGTCGATGTTGGCCTCGACGCCCCCGCCGGCGCCCATGATGGTCATTCGCCCGTCGGCCTTGTCGCCTTCGGCGGCGGGAACGGCGAACTCGTGTTCGACGATCTGCGTCTGCGGTTTTTTTCGCTGCCACTTGGCCGGCGCCTTCATCCGCAGCTTGCCGCCGCCCAGCACGATCGTCGCGGGATCGTCCTGGGCCATGGCCGCCGGCTGGGCAGCGAGCAGGGCCGCGGCCGCGGCGAACACTACGAGCTGCACGCTTCGGCAAACGTTACGCTTGAGTTGGCACATGGCGGTTCTCGACTTCCAGCTAGAGGAGACTTCACTGCCGCGAACAAGTGCACGGCCGCCTTCACGAGCGATGGGCTCGGAAGGCTCAATTCAACAGGGGATCTTCAACAGGCGCCGCCTCCTGTGGTGCTTCCTCGGTCGGGGTGCGATTACGCATGAAGACCACGACCAGCACCACGACCAGAATGAGAATGATCCCCATCAGCACGACGCTGGCCAGCAGGTTGGCGTCGCGCTCGCGCTTGCGATGACGAACCGGCGGCAACACGGGCCCGACCGCATCGGGCACCTTGGCTGCGGCGGCGCGGCTCGCGCCGATCAGGTTCTCGGCCGCGGGCAGCTCGCTGGCGCCAGGCACGGTGCTGCCGTTGGTGCTGGCCAGCGTCGCGTCAAAGGCGCCGCCACCGCCCGGCGGCGCTGCCAGCGAGGCCAATTGCGCAAACGTCGCAGCGGCCGGACGCCAGTCGGACCAGCCTGCCCGCCAGACGAGCGAGCTGGCCCCCACGCGCCCCTCGTTGATCCACGAGCGCATGAGGTCGCCCGAGGCAGGGCCGAACTGACCACCGCTGGCCGGCCGCACGTACCACACCGCGCTGGGCGCCTCGGCGATCGGGTCGGCCAGTTGCACCGGAGCCAGCCGGTGCGCCGCGTCAGCCGCCGAAGGGCTGGCCGCAGCAGGCACTCCCGGGCCGGCAGCGGCCGTAGCCTCGGCCGGCGGTTGGTTGGCCGCCATCTCGTCGGAGGTGAGAATCGTCGACGAGCCGGCCGCGTCGTTGTCCGATCCGCCAGCGGTGGCGGCCGGCACGATCAGCCGCGCTCCACATTTGGGACAGATGGCACGCTTGCCGGCCAGAAATGTCTTGACGTTCAGTTTATGCCCGTTAGGACATAAGAACTTGATGCCCATCTTCGTACCGGCTTACGACTCCAGCCGGGCCTTCCAAGCTCCCGCTCGGGGATGGCGGCTGGAAAAAAGGGGTCATCGGCGCGTGCGCGCATCCGCCGCGCGGCCCGGGCCATGGTAAACGGTCTATTATACTTATGCCCAAGGGGTTTGGAAGTTGCCCACCGACCCGGGTGTGAGCCCGGGTGTGAGCCCTGGTGAACGTTGCGGGCGAGCGGACGCGCAGGCCGCGCATCGAGGAGCGGTGCCCCCCGGAGCGAGGTCAACTCGGTTGCCTGCGATCGACCAACGCGATCGTCGACATGGGCGCCAGCATGCTACGTTCGACGCGCCTGGCATGGGCGGCGCAACCGGCAGGACCGGACTCTAGCAAAAAAGCGCCTTTTTGCTGCTGGAACTTGATTGTTGCCCCGGGGCAGTCAAACTAGTAGACGTTGGCTCGCCACGGGCGAGCGGGCACATCCCTTGGCTGCCAATTCTTCTGGGCGATCATTAGTCATGCAACAGCGCGAACCGGATCCGCCGCTGGAAATTTCCCTGGTCGGCGACTTGACGGACAACGAGGTCGAACTGACGGATAAGCTGCTCAGCGTCCCGCCGGGCGGCCCTTGCACGCTCTACATCGATTCGCCCGGCGGCAGCCCCTATTGCGCCGTCTCGTTGATGACGCTGATCCTGCTGCGCGGGCTGCGCGTGACGGGCATCGTCACGGGCGAATGCTCGTCGGCCGCGCTGTGGCCCTACGCGGCCTGCACGCGGCGCATGGTGACGCCCTACAGCGTGCTCTTGTTCCACCCCATGAAATGGCAGAGCGAAGAGCACGTCGGCCTGGCCGAGGCCGCCGAATGGGCCCGCCATTTCGGCCATCTCGAAAAAGAGATGGACCAACTGCTGGCCGAGCTGTTCGGTTTGCCGGCGGTCGAGATGGAGAAATGGATCAATCCGGGCCGTTACGTGTCGGGCCGCGAACTGTCCGAGGCCGGCCTGGCCGAACTGATCGATCTCGGCAAGCTGAAGATCTTCGAAGCCAACGGCGCGGCCGCGCACCGTCGCAAGCGCGTGGCGCCCTGATTTTTGCCTGGCCGTCGCACGCGGCGGGCAAAGGCGTCTGGCGCGAAGCCGGCGGCACGGGGCTCTCTTGCGTATCACTCGAACGCTGATCGCGGCGTGCCGACGAATTGCAGAACGCTGCTAAGGGCGGCGGTGGCACCCACGCACGCGAACGACACTTCTAGGGCTCGGTCGAAGCCAGATTTTCGGTTCAGACCTGCCGTAAAGCCAACGCACTGCTGGACAAGGCAGCAGTGGCCCCCGAATTGTTGGCGTTGACAAAGCACTAGCTGCGGTAGCCTTCGTGGCAGGCGGCACAGGCCTTGCTGACTTCGCCGGCAGCGCACCGTGCTTGCTCATAGTCGTCCTGGGTCGCGGCGTCGCGCACGGCCTGCGCTTCGCGCCCATGCGCTGGGCATAGGCACGATAGCTGTCGTCGTCGGCAAACTCATAGCCTTCGCGGGCGATCACCTCGGCCAGCACCGCCACGAGCTGCGCCTCGTGGCTCACTTTGTCGCTCGAGCGGGCAAACTCGCGGGCATTGGCCAGCCACGCGGCCAGGCCCTGTTGTTGGGCCTGCTCGAGGCGCTTCATCAGCGGCGCGCGATCGGCCACCTGGCTCCACTGGCTGGCGGGATCTGCGGCGGGCAGCTCGACCGATTCGCCGCGCACCAGGTTTTGAAGGTCATCAGATACCCGCCTCGTTTCGGCAAACGAAGCGTCGGTGCCGACTTTGCAATTGAAGCCCGCCCGCGCCGTGGCCGCGCTCATGGCCGCCGCTTCGCGCTGCCAGCGCATCGCCTGGCCATATTGGGCGTCGAGCGCGAACATCACGGCCAGCACGCTCAGGTGCAGCCGAGCCTGCTGGTAGCCGCCGCCCTTGAATGCAGCGGCGCTCGTGACCGTCGCCGCAAGTTTCTGCTGCTGTGACTTGATTTCGTCCTCGATCGTCTCGGCGGCAATCAGCTTGGGCCAGGGACTCTTGCCGGCTTTCTCGGCCGCCTTGTCCGACGAAGGCGCCGGCGAGCCGTTCGCCGCCGGGCCAGCGGCAGCCGTCGCCGCAGTCGCCTTTTGCGGCCGCGGGCCGGCCAGCTTCTCGCGGGCATCGGGATAGAACGCGTCGGTGACGGCCTTGCCAAACTTCGGCGGGCGCACGCAGTTTGACGGCCGCCTGCGGGGCGAAACCATGAACCGCCTGCGCGGCCGCGAGGATCACGCTACAGCCGAGGGCCGCGGCCGCGATCCACACGCGCGGGGCCGCGTCGCGCCAGTTGTCCGTGGGCATGCGAGTCATAGCTCGATTATTCCTCGCCGCCACGCGCTTGACAATCGCGCCGCCCCAACAGCATCCAGCGAAGTATAATTCGAGATATGACGAGTGCCCCCCGATCGACGCGCCGCGAATTCCTCCAGGGCAAGGCCGCTGCCGAGGCAGCCCAGGCGGCGCTGGCTGTTAATCTGCCGGCAGAGGTGCTGCCCGCGCCCGACGCGGGGCACTACCTGGTCAAACTCGCGCGGCGGGCGATGGCCTGCCAGTTCGAATTCTTTCTCAACGCCGGCCAGTATCCGCATGGCGCCGAGGCGGCGCTGGCGGCTCTCGACCTGGTCGACCGACTGGAAGAGCAACTTTCGAGTTTTCGCGACAGCAGCGAGATCACGCGCATCAACCACCGCGCGGACGACGAGCCGGTGGCCGTCGAGCCGCGGCTGTTCGCCCTGCTCGAACTGGCGGTCCAACTGTGGCGCGAAACCGACGGTGCCTATGACGTCGCGGCCGGAGCCCTTTCGCGGGCCTGGGGCTTCACGCGCCGCGCCGGCGCGCTGCCCAGCGGCGAAACGCTGGCCGCCGCGCTCGAGTCGGTCGGCAGCCAGCACCTGCAGCTCGATCCGGCGGCCCACACCGTGCGGCTGCTCAAGCCGGGCCTCGAAATCAACCTGGGCAGCATCGGCAAGGGCTACGCGCTGGATCGCTGCGGCGAGTTGTTGGCCCAGCGCGGCATTGGCGACTTCCTGTTGCACGGCGGCAACTCGAGCGTGTTGGCACGCGGCGCTCGCGGCGGCGATATGCCGGACGACGGCTGGACGGTGGGCATCCGCGATCCCTTACGCCCGGCGCGGCGGCTGGGCCAGTTGCGCATGCGCGACCGGGCCGTGGCCACCAGCGGTTCGGGCACGCAATTTTTCGAATTCCAGGGGCGGCGCTACGGCCATATCCTCGATCCGCGCAGCGGTTGGCCGGCCGAGGGCACGGCGTCGGTGAGCGTGCTGGCGCCGACAGCGGCCGAGGCCGACGCCCTGGCCACCGCGTTTTACGTGTTGGGGCCCCAGCGCAGGCCGAATTCTGCCAGGCCCACTCCGGCATCGCGGCGGTGATGTTTTGCCCCGCGCGGCGCGGCGGGAGGGTCGAACGGCATTTCATCGCCCTGGACGAAAACGATTGGATCGAAGGCGACCACCCGGACGACGATGTCTGAAAAATGCGCACACGCCAAAACCCCGGCTGCGACACTGAAAGTCCCGGCGGCAGGCCCGGTTTGACGTATTCCACCGCTTGCGCGTGGGAGTAGAATGCCAAGGAGGGCCCGTCGACGTCGCTCGATCCCAAGCCAACCCACAGGCACTTGTCTTGCTAGACTTCGGATTGGACCACGTTTCCTATCTGGGCATCATCCTGGTGCTGGTGCTGACCGGCTCGGGTTTGCCGATTCCCGAGGAGGTGCCGATCGTGGCGGCCGGCTACGGCGCTTCGGTGGGCACGCTCACTCCCTGGGCCGCGTTCGCCTCGTGCCTCGTGGGGGCCCTGGCTGGCGACGCCGTGCTGTACACGATCGGCTACCACTTCGGGCATTCGCTGATCATCCGCCACCCACGTTTCGCCTACCTGCTGCACGCCGAGCGCGAGGCGATGATCGAGCAGATGATCCGCAAGCACGGGCTGAAGGTATTTTTCCTGGCGCGGTTCATGGTCGGAATCCGGGCCCCGGTCTACCTGGCCGCCGGCGTGCTACGGATGCCGTTCCGGCGGTTCCTGTTGATCGACGCGTTCTGCGCGTCGGCGGTCGTGGGCTTGTTCTTTGGGCTGAGCTATGCCTACGGCGAACACGTGGTGGGTTTGATCCGGCGGTCGGAAATCGGCTTAACCGTGGCCGTAATTCTCGGCGTCGCGGCCGTAGTGTGCTATTTTGTATGGAAGCGGCGCCGCGCGCGCGGTTAGCCGCCCTGCTCGGAGAGAGTCCGGCGGAAGAGCTGGCCGTCGGCGCCCACGATTCGAAGGATCTCCACTCGTAACCAACCGCCATGCGATCCGCCCTGCTACGCGCCGATCTTCCTGCTGGCAGCCGGCGTGGCCGTCGGCCAGGCGCCGCCGCCCGAGCCGCTGAGCCCCAGCCGGACCAATGCAGCCCGGCTGCACTGGCTGCAGTACGCGATGGTCGGCGGCCGCGTGGTGGTCAGCAGTGCCTACTACGGCACGAACATGACGCTGGGGCCCCTGCAGGTCGGCTCGCGCCGCGAGCGGCTGCAAGTGCAAATCAATCCCGGCGCCATCAACCTCCGTTACGAGCTGGCTGGGCCGGACGAGCAATTGCGGATCGAGCTGGTGGAAAGCCAGCGGCTGCGCATCCAGCGGACGCGGACGGCGGCCGTTGTACGAGCTCGACTTCGAACAAGAATCAGGCGTGCCGCTTCGCCTATCGCTCGAGGGCGAACAGGGCAAGCGGCAGATCGAGGGGGACGGCTTCTGGCAACTCTACCTGGCCGACCCCGAACTGGTGCGGCAGCACCTCGTGCCGCTGTTGGAGATTCTGCGGCCCGGCTGGCAACTGGCGTCGACTGGCGCGGCCATTGAAGACGCGCTAGCGCAGCGGACGCACGACCCCCGCCGCGGCGCCCTGGCCCGCTGGGCGCAATGGGTCGAGCGGTTGGCCAGCCCGAAGTTTGCCGACCGCGAAAGCGCCCAGCGCCAACTGACGGCCGCCGGGCCGATCGTCGTGCCCTATCTGCAAGGTCTCGACCGCCGCCGCTTGGACGCCGAGCAGGCCGCCCGCGTGCGGGCGATCATCGAGGCGTTGTCGGCCGACAACGAGGACTCGGCCGATCGGGTTGCGACCTGGTTGAGCGGCGACGAGCAGGTATGGCTGTCGCTGGCCGGCCGCAGCGAGCCGGCCAAGCGTCTTGCGGCGGCCCGACAATTGGCGCTGTTGCTGGGCGAGCCACCCGATTTCGACCCCCTGGCCGACGCCGCGGTGCGGCAAGCGCAACTCGAGCACTTGCGAGGGCGACTGGCGAAGCCGGCCGGCGAACGGCCGACGGCAACGCAGCCCGCGTCGCCGGCAAGCGAGTAGACACGGCCCGGGGGGGCGTGGTTGCCGCGGGCCGCCGCTATGGACAGTCGCAGCGCGCGCGCCCCGGTCAATCTTCGGCGTACGGCCGACGGTCTCTACTTCAGCAGCTTCCGCAGCTCGCCATCCAGCAACTGACCGCTGATGTTGCGGCTGACGACCTTGCCTTGCTTGTCGATGAGGATCATCATCGGCAACGTCTGGATGCCCAGCATCGTTGCATAGCGGCCATCGAGCCCGCCTTCTTCGTAGAGCTGGGTCCAATGCGGATCGTTTTCGCGCAAGAAGGCCAGCATGTCCTTCTTGTCGTTGTCGAGGCAGACGCCAACGACCTCGAAGCCCTTGTACTTCGTGCGCAGCCCCGTGAGCAGGGGCATGTCGCTCTTGCAGGGCTCGCACCAGGTGGCCCAGTATTGGATGAGCACGACCTTGCCCTTGAGTTGGCTCAGGTCGAAATTGGTACCGGTGATCGTTTTGCCGGCCAGCGGAATCGGGCCGCCCTCGCAGGTGAGCCGCAGCCGGGCGCCTTCGGCCTTGCGATGGTTGGGCGACTTGGGGAAGTCCTTGATGATTTGCTCGTACCAGCGCAGTGCCTCTGGCTCGTTGCCGTTGAGCTCTTGGGCCATGGCCAGTTCCATCATCGCGTCGGCCGAATCGGGGTTCTTGTTGCCGGCTTCGACGAACTTTTTCAAATCGGCGACCCACTTGGCCTGGATCTGCTCGAATTTACCGTCGGGATCGCTCAGCGCCTGGCTGTGTTCGGCCGTGAGGGCCCGATATTGCACGTAGAAGGCGAGTTGCTCTTCCTTCTCGTCGGCGGCCAGTTTCTCGTGCAGGGCTTTCAGTCGCTCGATGCCGCCCGGATATCCGCCCGATTGCACGGCGGCGCTGAGCGTGTCGGCCAACTGGCGATACCAGGTGGGACGCTGTTCGGCGTCGGCCTCGCTGGCGATTTTTTCCAGCAGCTCGGCGCGGCGGTCGTGCGTTTCCGGCTTGTCATCGGGCGAGATTTCACCCAGCTTGTGCAGTTCTTCCAGCAGCGGCTGGATCTTCTCGTTGGGCCGGGCAAGCTGCGCGTCGGGACGTTCGCCCTGCGCGATGCCGAAGAAGATCGGCTTGGTTTCCGCGGCATTGGCCAGGTCTTCGGACAGGTGCGGCACGTCGACCATGCGCCAGGCAGCGCCGACGCGGACCAGGGTGCCCACGCCAATGGCCTGGGCCTTGCCGCCGTTCTCGATCATGGCCATCACATTTTCGTAGACCATGATGTCCGAGGCCAAACCGTCGGTCCCGGCGGGCACGACGCCCGGCGTGTTGCCGCCGAACGATACCCAGCGCGTCTCGGGGGTGATGACTTTCTGTTGGGCAACGGCCTTGGCGAAGGCGGCCGGGGCCCCGTCGATCTTCTTTTCCAACAGTTGAGCCCGATTGCCGGCCAGGCCCAGCGCCTTGAGCTCCTTGGGGCTCAACAGCAACCGCTCGAAGCGGCTGCGGTCGCGATCGCGCACCGCGGCCACCAGCTCGGCGGTGACTTCCTCGGGCGAAATCATCTTCCAGTAGTCGATCCGCGTGTCTTCGTTGATGTCGGCGCCCCAGCGGGTGCCAGCCGTGTTGAGCCAGCGATACTGGTCGACCTTGCGGTTGGAGTTCGAGTCGATGTCGCGATAAACCTCGAGGCCGTCCTTGAAGTAGCACCACTGGTCGACGGCCTTGTCGCCGTTGGTGTCGACGAAATTGCGAAGGATCTGCCCGCCCGCGTCGCGCACGACCCAGCCATTCTTGCCGGCCGTCTTCTCGGGCGCGATCGTGCAACGGGCCGCTTCGGCGGCCGTGGGACGGTCGTATTGCACGTCGCGCTGCACGGGCTGAAATGCCAGGGCTTCGGCAACCGTCGGTTCAGCAGCCCGCAGGCTGGCGGGAATCGCAAGCGACAGGACCAGGGCGGCCGGGAAGCACGACTTCGAGAGTGGGTTGGCCATCGACAGCATTCCTTACGAACGAGTTTCGCGGTGAAACCGAGGGCGTGGTGACCAGACGCTGCCGCGGCCGGCAGCACGTCCGCGCAGATTATGTTTCGGTCGCCAGGGTTGCAAAAGTGAAATTGTTCCGATTCTGCCGGCTGCAACGATTGTGACGCCCCCCGGCGGCAGTGCCAAGCCAGCAGCGCTGTCAAAAAAGCTTCGGGCTTCGGTCCTCAGGCTTCGGGCGGCAGTTGCGGTTGAAACCTGAACCCGCAACCGTTTGCCTGGTTCCTAGCTGAAGTCCGAAGGCTAATGCCTGAAGCCTTTGATTTGACACTCGATCCACGTCACCTAAAATACGCTATTCCTCAGGGTCCGGGTGGCCCCAAGGGCGCATAGCTCAGTTGGTTAGAGCGCGTCCCTGATAAGGACGAGGTCCGAAGTTCGAATCTTCGTGCGCCCATTTTTTTGCCGGCGTTGCCGCCAGCAAGCTAGCGAGCCCAAATGGCCGCGGCAGCCGCTGAGCCGGGCGGAGGAGGCATGTGCCAGCTTGCCCGCCCATGGCAAGGCGGCCGAAAAGAGGAGGCCCCGGTCCCCTTTTTTTCGATGTCCGCGGCTTTCGGGGACGTAGCTCAATTGGGAGAGCACCGCCTTTGCAAGGCGGGGGTTGTGGGTTCGAGCCCCATCGTCTCCACTCGATTCGACCGGCCCACTTGCGCGTTGCTCGATTCATCTGGCGCCACACCGCGAGAGGGGCCCGTTGAACGCCGTCGTTCTCAGCGTGGCGATCTTGCTGGCCGGCTACCTGGCCTTCGCGCCGCGGCTGGCGCGTTCGTCGCGCTGGAAGGCGACGGTCACGCCGCTGGCATCGATCATGGGCAGCGGCTTCCTGGTGAGCGCGCCGCTGCTGGCCAATACCGTGGGCAACCTGGCCATCGTCTGCATGGCGGGCCTGCTGGTATTGGCGTACGCGGTCGGGGCCGCCATCCGCTTCAATATTCGCCACTTCGAGCCGATCGAGAATTCCAACCACGGTCCGGCACAGACGATCGCCTTCTTGTCGCGGATCGTCCTGGCCGGGGCCTATTTCATCTCGGTCACGTATTACCTTCAACTGCTGTCGGCCTTTCTGGCCGACGGCGCGGGAATCGGCAATGAGGCCCTCACCGATTTGCTGACAAGCATCCTGCTGGCGATCATCTGCGGGATTGGAATGTGGCGCGGCTTGGGCATGCTCGAAGGAGTCGAGAAGTACACAGTCGCTTTGAACCTGGGCATGATCGCCGCCTTGCTCGTCGGCTTGGCGATCCACAACGTCGGGTTGATCGTCCACGGCAGCTGGGCATTGCCCGACATCTCGTCGGCGGTTGATTTTCACGACATCCGCGTGCTGCTGGGCCTGCTGATCGTCGTGCAGGGATTCGAAACGTCGCGCTATCTCGGCGACGAACATTCGGCCGACGAGCGGATCGCCACGATGCGCGTGGCGCAGCTCTTGTCGGCGGCCATTTACCTGGTGTTCATCGGGCTGGCCACGGTGCTTTTTCACGACGGCCTGGGGGCGGAAGTAACCGCCATCACGGCCATGGCCAGGCCGGTGGCCATCGTGCTTCCCGTGCTGATTTCCGTGGCGGCCATCGGCAGCCAGTTCAGCGCCTCGGTCGCCGATAGCGAAGGGTCGGGCGGGCTCATCGAAGACATCACCCATCATCGGCTGCCCGTGCGCTATGCCTATTTGTTGATGCTGCTGGTCACGCTGGCCTTGACCTGGCAGACGGACGTGTACGGAATCATCGCCTATGCCTCGCGAGCCTTCGCCTTGTTCTACACGTTGCAATGCGTGGTGGCCTTCGTCGTGGCCTGGCAACTGCGGGATTTGAAGGGCAGGCCGCTGCGGTTGGCGGGTTTTGCCTTGCTGTCGATCGCGTGTCTGCTCGTGTTCGCGCTGGGCGTGCCCTCGGAATGAAGCTTGCGGACCGGTTGGCGGGGTCGAGTGGCGAACAGGTTGCGGTTAGAATCTCGCTAATGACCACGGGCCATCCATAAGCCCCGCTAGCGTCCGAACCTGCATGCCGCCCCGAGGCCGCCGATGCCGCAACTGATTCTCGTCGCCTGGCTGCTGGTTGTCGGATGCGTCGCAACCGCGGTTCGCGCGGCCGACGTGCACAGCCCGCTCGCGCCAGCCGAATCGTTGCAACACTTCCACGTCGAGCCGGGTCTGGCCGTCGAACTCGTCGCTTGCGAGCCGGAAGTGGTCGACCCGATCGCGATCCGCTTCGACGAGGACGGCCGGATGTGGGTCGTCGAGATGCGCGATTACCCGCACGGACCAGCCTCGGGCGAGCGGCCGACGTCGAAGATTCGCATCCTGACCGACGAAGACGGCGATGGCCGCTACGAAACCTCGCGGGTGTTTGCCGACGAGCTGTTGTTTCCCACCGGGTTGCAACCGTGGAAAGGGGGCGCGATCGTCACGCTGGCCGGCCAGGTCGTCTACATGGTCGACACCGACGGCGACGGCCGGGCCGACAGCCACGAAGTCTGGTATCGCGGCTTCGCCCAGGAGAACCCGCAACTGCGCGCCAACCATCCGCGACTGGGGCTCGATGGCCGCGTTTATGTCGCCAACGGTTTGCGAGGCGGCGCCGTCGTCGACGCCCGAGAGAAGGACGCCAGGCCCATTCTGATCAGCGGCATGGATTTCGCTTTCGATCCGCTGACGGGCCAGGCCGAAGCCGTCTCGGGCAATGGGCAGTTCGGCATGGCGTTCGACGACTGTGGCAATCGCTTTGTCTGCAACAATCGCGAACCGCTCAATCATGTCGTGCTCGAAAACCGCTACCTGGCCCGCAATCCGTTTTTGGCCGTGCCGGCCGTCGTGTCACACGTCGCGGCCGGCGGCGAGGCGTCGCGCGTCTATCCGCTGACCGATGCCTGGACGACGTCGAACTTGCACGCCGGCCAATTCACCGCGGCCTGCGGCGTGGAGATCTACCGCGGCGACGCCTTGGGCCCGGCGTACTACGGAAACGCCTTCACCTGCGAGCCGACTGGCAGCCTGGTGCATCGCGAGATCGTCGAACCGCGCGGGGCGACGTTTGTCTCGCACCGCGCTAGCGAGACGGGCGAATTTCTGGCCACGCCCGACGGCTGGTTTCGGCCGGTGAACCTTGAGACGGGCCCCGACGGCGCCTTGTACGTGGTCGACATGTACCGGGCCGTGATCGAGCATCCGGCCTTCATGCCCAGCGAGCTGCAGCAGCGGGCCGACATGCGGCTAGGCGACGATCGTGGGCGGATTTACCGCGTCGTGCCAACGGGCGCCCAAGCCGGCGTGGCCGATCGCGCGAAACCGCAACTGTCGAAGGCGTCGCCGGCCGAGCTGGTCGCAGCGCTTACCCGCACGAACTCCTGGTGGCGCGAAACCGCGGCCCGGCTGCTCATCGAGCGCAAGTACGACATCCTGCTGATGCGCGACGAGGCGAGGAGCGTTCGCGACCTGCTGGCGGAAGCGGCGTCAAAAGCCAACGAGCCGGCTATACGCGTGACGGCGCTATGCGCATTGGAGGAAGCCGGCATGCTCGACGACGAAGTGCTGGTCGCGGCGATCGGCGACGAACATCCGCGCGTCCGCGAGCAGGCCGTGGCGCTGGCAGAGCCGCGATTGTTGAAGGCCCCGGCGTGGCGCGGGCGGCTCAGCGATCTGGCCGACGACGCCGATGCCCGCGTCCGCTTTCGCGTCGCGCTGGCGTTGGGTGGACTGGAGGGCATGGCCGTCAACGCGCCGCTGGCATCGATCGCGCTGGCAATCGACGATCCCTGGACGGCCCACGCCGTGGCCACGGCCAGAACCCAGCACACGGGTTCTGTGCTCGATGCCGTGCTCGACGCGCCATCTGCACCCGGCGGCGAGCAACAACGACTGCGAGTCGCCAACGAACTGGCGACGATTGCCGGTTTGGGCGGCTTACCGACGTCCGTGCTAAAGCGAGTCTGCCGAGAGCCGGACAAGCTGCTGCCGGCCGCCGAGCGCGTCGCGCTCAAAAGTTGGGCAAACGCCCGCGAGCGCCGCGGCGAGACGCTCGCAGACCTCGTGAAGAAATCGACTTCGGTGAAACGATCGGAGGTAGTCGGCGACGGCGGACTGGGTCGTTGCCTCGAAACCGTTTTCAGGCTCGCCGCCGGCGCAGCACACGATCCGAGGCGAAGCGAGGCCGAACGTGGCGAGCAGATCGACTTGTTGCGCTACAGCAGCGTCGACGTTAGACAAACGCTGTTGAAGATCGTTTCCAACGATCCACTTCCCAATCTGCGCTCCCGCGCCGCGGACGCGCTGGCGCCCCACGCCGATCGCGCGGACGCGCTCGCGCTCGTGGAAACGCTCGGACGACAATCGCCCGCAGTACGCCGCTCGATCATCGAAGCGCTCACGGTCCGGCCCGCGGCGGCCGCGGTGCTGTTGGACGCGATCGCCGACGGCCGGATCGCGCGATCGAAGTCGGCCAGGCGCGCGAATCGGCTTTGCTCAAGCATCGCGATGCCGCGATTCGCGGCCGGGCCGAAGACGTCTTCAAACCCAGCGTGCCGGCAGATCGCCAGACCGTGCTGGCCGACTACCGCCAGGCGCTCGATCTGAAAGGGGACCCGCTGGCCGGCCGCGAGCTGTTTCGCCGGCATTGCGCCGCCTGCCACAAGATCAGCGACTTGGGCATCAACGTAGCGCCCGACATTTCCGACTCGCGGGTCAAGAGGCCCGAGCAACTGCTGGTCGACATCCTCAATCCGAACCAGGCGATCGACAACAACTACGCCAGCTACACGCTGGTGACCACCGACGGCGCGGTGCACGTCGGCATCGTGGCCGCCGAAACGGCCGCCTCGGTCACCTTGCGGCAGGCCGAGAACAAAACCGTTGACGTGCTGCGGGCCGACATCGACACGCTCAAGAGCAACGGCGTATCGCTGATGCCCGAGGGCTTTGAAAAGCAGCTATCGCATCAGCAGTTGGCCGACGTGATCGCTTTCGTCAAGAACTGGCGATATCTCGACCGGCCGATCCCGCAGGCGGCCGGCGCCGCCACGGGCAAGTGATCGCGGCAAGCAAACGGAGGGCAGAGCCGATGACCGAACGGATGCACAAGCGGCTGTCGCGGCGGCAGTTCGCACAGTCGAGCCTGGCGGCGGTTTGCGGCGGCGCGGCGGCGCTGGCCGGCAGCGGGGCAGGGCGGGCGGCATGGGCGCAAGGCGTCACCCGCTTGCCCTCGGCGAAGCACGTGCCCTGGCTGGCCGAAGTGCAAGCACCTCCGGCCAGGTTGCCTCCCGATGCGCCGCGGTTGGGCTCGCTGGTGGCCACCAGCGAGGGCGGGCGGATCGCCAACACGACCGACTGGAATGCCCGCGCCGAGCAGCTGCGCACGGCCTGGCTCAAGGGGCTGGGCATGTGGTCGCCCCCGGCGGCGGCGCCGCAGTACGAGATCATCGAGTCGGAGCGGACGGCCAAGGTGACGCGTCGGCTGGTGACGTACGAGACCGAACCGCAGGTGCGCGTCGATGCCTACTTGCTCACGCCGAACCGAATCCGCGGACGCCTGCCGGGCGTGGTGGTGTTCCATTCGACGGTCGACTACACGATTCGCCAGCCGGCCGGGCTCGAGGGTCCTCCCCAGATGCATTGGGGGCTGCGGCTGGCCGAGCAGGGAATGGTCGTGCTCTGCCCGCGCTGCTTCCTGTGGAATGGCACGCCGCCGGCCAACTACCAGGCGCGCGTGGCCGAGCATGCCGCGCGGCACCCGATGGCCCGCGGCATGGCCAAGATGCTCCACGACGCCCAGCGGGCCGTCGACGTGCTGGCGAGCGTCGAGGAGGTCGACCCGTCGCGGATCGGCGCGGCCGGCCATTCGCTGGGCGCGAAGGAAGTGCTCGACCTGGCCGCCTTCGACCCGCGCGTCCGTGCGGCCGTCAGCAGCGAAGGGGGCATCGGCACCACGTTTTCCAACTGGGACGCCCCCTGGTATCTCGGCACGAAGCAATTCGGCCGCGAGCACCACGAGCTGTTGGGGCTGGCCGCCCCGCGAGCATTCTTGTTGATCGGCGGCGACTCGGCCGACGGCGCCCGAAGCTGGCCGTTCATCGAGCGCACGTTGGACGTGTATCACCTTTACAGCCGCGCCGCGCGGATCGGCCTCTACAACCACGGCCAAGGCCACACGGTTCCCCCGTTGGCCGAGCAGCGCGTGTACGAGTGGCTGGCGACGTATTTGTAGCTACCCCATGAACTACCGAACCGCAAGCACCGTCGACGCCCCGCTGCTGGCGGAAATGAACCGCCAGCTCATCGTCGACGAAGGCCATCGCAACCGGATGAGCCTGGCTGAGCTTGAAGACCGCATCGCCGAGTGGCTGCGCGGAGACTATCGGGCGGCGCTTTTCGAAGACGGAGGGCAGGTCGTGGGATACGCGCTGTATCGGACCGAGCCGGACCACGTCTATTTGCGGCAGTTCTTCGTCGTGGCCGATCGGCGCCGCCAGGGCGTGGGCCGCGCCGCGTTCGACTGGCTGCGCAAGAACGCCTGGCAGAATCTCCCAAGGATTCGCCTCGACGTTCTCATCAGCAACCAGCAAGCGATCGCCTACTGGCGCACGATCGGGTTTCGTGATTACTGCTTGACGATGGAGCTCGAATAGCCCAAAACGGTGCCAGGAACGTTATTCGCGTGCAGGGAAGCTATCATGAATTGCGCGCTGGGTCTCTTTCTTTTGGCGGTCTTGTTGGGCTGCTCGGCGCGGTCACGCCAGATTGAGCGGAACGAGGTCACGTCGCCGCCGCCGGCCGCGCGGCGGGCCCTGGTGCGCGACAACAATCAACAGACGATGGAGGAGATCGCCATCGCGGAGTTGAGCGCGAAAGGGCAAGCCGCTGAAGCGCAAGGAACTGGAAGTCAGCAGCGTCCGCGTCGGTCAGGATTGGCACGTCACGATCACGCCCCTGCCCGCCAAGCCTGGCGGCTTCAACACCGTGATCCTGTCACAGCAGGGCGAGGTCAAGGCGATCGTCGGCGGCGAATGAGTCGCGAAGCCACGGCGCCGCGATCCCGCAGCGGTTATCTTTCCGACCTCCAGCCTCCGGCCTCCCGCGTCCAGCCTCTCTTCACGCTGCTTCCGCGTCGTCATCGCCCGTGGCGGGCGGCTCGCCTTCTTCGACGACCCGCCGGCGGCGCACCCGGTCGGCCAGCTCGCCTTCGAACTCTTCGGCCGACCAGGGGATTTGTTCGGTGACCATTTCGACCCGCTTGCGCGGCGCAGGACGCCGCGGCGGCGGGGTAGGGGTCGGCGGAAGGGGCGCGGGCGGGCCCACTGCCGCGGGCGCCGGCGGCAGCACCACCGGCGCGGGCGGCGCGATGATCACCGGTGGCCGCGGCGCGACGATGACCGGCGCGGGCGGCAGCAGCGGCGCCGGCGGCGGAAGGGGCACGGGCGGCGGGCTGGCGACCTCCGCTTCGACTTCCTCGGGTTCCTGAATCGGCTCGGGCTCTGCCTCGGCGGCGACTTCATGCCGCGGACGACGCGGACGACGCGCCGGCTGCTCGGCCACCACCGTCTGCGGCTCGCCGTTGTCGGGCAGTTGACGCACCTCGGCCTTGAGCTGCTTGAACAGCCGGGCAATGTGCTCGTGGCAGGTAAACAGCAGCACCTGGTGCCCCTCGCGGGCGAAATCGCGGAGCACGCCGGCCGCGGCCTTGGCCCGCGTGACGTCGAAATTCACCAGCACGTCGTCCAGCACCAGCGGCAACTGGATGCCCCGACGGGCAAACGAGCTGGCCAGCGCAAGCCGCAGCGCCAGGAACAACTGCTCGCGGGTGCCGCGGCTCAGCTTTTCGACCGGCAGGCTGCGCCCCTCGGCATCGTCGACGCGCAACACGTGCTCGGCGATCGGCGTCCAGACGCGGGCATAGCGCCCGCCGGTCAGGCGTGTCAGATAGCCGGACGCTTCGCGCAGCACCTGCGGCTGGTGTTCGCGCTCGTAGTAGGCCCGCACGGCTTCGAGCATCATGCCGCACACGGCCAGCACGCGCCAGCGGTCGAGCGCGTCGGTCAGCCGCTTTTCGACGATGCCCAGCTCGATCCGCTTGTAGGCCAACTGGCGGTCCTCGACCATGGCGCGAAGCTGCTGGTTCATTTCGCCGCGGCGGGTGAGCGCTTCGTTCAGCCGGCGGCCGACGTCCTGCCGGGCCTCGGCCGCTTGGGTTTCGGCGACGTCGAGGTTTTCGCGGCCCGAGAGCCAGGGCGTCAAACGCTCTTCGGTCGCCGCATCGGCCAGCGCCGCGTCGATGTCCTGGGCCAGTTGGGTCCGCTCGGCGCGGAGCCGGGCGGCGTCGGCCTGCAATTCGGCCCGACGGCGGAACGCCTGGTGATCGAACGTGCCGGCGGCCTGCAGCAAGCGGCGGCGGCGGCGCAACAAGCTCTTGGCTTCGCGCCAGGCGGGCTTTGCGGGCCCGCAGCCCTGCGCTGGTTCGCTCCAGCTCGTCGCGCTGGGCGACGCGGGCTTGAGCATCTTTCAATTCCACCAGGCAATGGCGCAGCAGCTCGAGCGGGCGGGCGCCCGGCTGGCTGATGCCGACTTCGGCGGCCAGTTGGGTGATGCGGCCGACCACCGCGTTCCACTCGCCGCGGCGGCGCCAGCTCGTCGTTCTTATCGGCCAGCGAACGATCGAGCGCCGTGGCCGCGCGATGCTGCCGGGCGAACAGCCGCAAGTCGCGCGGCTTGGCGCTCGAGGGCAGGCCGTATTGGGCCAACAGCCGCCGCCAGTGACCGTGCGTCTGGCGACACTCGGCGGCCAGGGCCCGATCGTGATCGTCGGCCGTCTCGGCTTCGTGGGCGGTGGCTTCGCGCTGGGCCTCGAGCGGCAGCAGGGCTTCGAGGCCGGTGAGCACCTTTTCGGCCGTTTGCAGCCGCACGACCAGCGGCCCGCCGCCCTTGGGCAGCCGCTCGTCGAGCGCGTCGCGCTCGGCGCGGGCCTGGGCGAGCTGATCGGCCAGGAGGCGCGCTTGTTCGTGGCAATTGTCGATGCGGCCGGCGGCCGCGCGCTCGAACATGATTTTCATCCCCGCCGCACTGCCGGCGGCCAGCACGCCCACCAGCGCCCAGGAAGCACCGACGGCGGTCGCCAGTGACGTTGGCAGCAGCAGCCCGGCGACCCACAACAGCACGAGCGCACAGCCAAGGACGAATAGCCCGCCGAGCCCGGCCAGGGTCCAGGGCGAGAGCATCTGCTTTTCCAGCGCCTGGTGGCCTTGCTCTTCGAGATCGGCCTGGCGGCGGCTCATCTGGTCGAGCCGTTCGTCAAGCTGCACGCGGCGGCGCAGGTGGGTGACCAGTTCGCCGGCTTCGGTCAACGCCTGGGTGAGCCCCTTGTCTTTCGCCGATCCAAGTCCGGCGGCGATCTGCTGATCGAGCTTGGCGATGGCAGCGGGATTCGAGGTGCGCTGGCCGCGAAACTCCTGGAGCGCGCGGCGGGCGCTGGAGAACCGCTTGGCGGCGCGGCGAGCTCGGCGATGCCGCGCTTGGAGAGCGGTTCGGCGCCACCCGTGTTGCCGCGGGCCGACGGTTTGCCCGTGCCCTGTTCGCCGCCCAGGGTGGCCAGCTCAGCGTCGAGCTCGGCCAAACGGCGTTCGAGCGATTCGAGCCACGGCTGCTGCTCGGCCAGGGCTTCAAGCCGCGCGCCCCGCGCACCAGCGGCTCGTTGATCGCCAGCGCCTCGATTTCGCGGCGCAGCCGGCGGCGCTTCTTCTGCAGCTGGCGATGGCGCCGCCGCCGCACGGCCAGCCGCGCGTTCAAGCGCTCGAATCGCGCCAGCGCCCCTTCGGGCAGCACGCCCAGACCGCCCAGCGTTTGCAACTGCTCGTCGATCGCCTGCCGCCGTTGCCAGCGCGGCGCCAGCGCCCGGGCCAGTGCCAGCTCGCGAGCCTGTTTTTCCAGCCGCGCGGTGCTGGCTTCCAACTCGGCGAAGTCGGCATCGAGCTGTTCGCGCGCGGCCGAAAGCGTGGCGTAGCGCCCCGCCGACTGGCCCAGCTCCTGCACTTCGGCGGTGAGCCGCTGCCGCTGGCTGACGAGCTGCGTGACGAGCGAAGGCCGCTCGTCGGGCGCGAGCAGACGGTTGCGCGAGGCTTCCAGCTCGGCCAGCACGTCGGCCAGCGACACGCGGTCGAGCCCCAGCGCCAGGCTGTACAGCTCGTCGGCGGCTTGCGTATCGCCCAGCGTGCCGAGCTCTTGAATTTCGCGCAGGCCGACGGCGAACACGTTGTTGAACGTCGGCTCGTCGACCTGCCCCAACAGGGCCGCCAGCGCGTGTTCGTCGTGCGCGACGTGGCGATCGTCGCGGACCACGGCCGCGTCGTTGGCGTCGTCGGCGTGCCGGGCCACTTCGAAATGGCCGTCGTCGGCCACGATCCGCAGCGCGCCGCCGGGCCGGGCCGGGCGCACCGGCGGCAGGTAGCGCGCCGCCGCTCGGGCGAAAAGCCGTAAAGCACCGAGCGGACGAACTGCATCAGCGTCGTCTTGCCGGCTTCGTTGGGGCCGTAAAAGACGTTCAGCTCGTCTGACAAATCGTCGATCGCCAGGCCGCTCCACACGCCGAAGCCGTCGACCCGCAGGGCGTCGATCTTCATCGCTCGGCCTCCTGCGGGCCTAACAGCTCGATGCCCAAGCGGGCGACCTCGGCCAGCACGCGGCGGCGGGCGGCCGGCTCGTCGAGCGCGGCGGCGGTGCCCAACTCGCCGGCCACGTGACGCTCGGCCAGATAGGCTTCGAGGCTCAGCGGCGCGTCGGGCTCGTCGACGTAATGGGCAACCGTGCGCAAGAACTCGCCCAGCACGGTCTCCTCGTCGACGAGCACCGTATTGATCGGCGCGGGCTCGGCTTCGATGCCCACGGTCCACACGCCCGGGCGACGCGAACCGTGCTCGGCCCGCAGCCGCGATGCCAGCTCGGCCGCCAGCTTGTCGCGAAGCAGCGCAGGGCCAGCTCGCCGCGCGCGCCGTCGACGATCCACTGCACCAGCAGATCGGGACCGAACGGGTCGCTGCTCAGCTCGGCGATGCGGTGCGTGATGATTTCGTAGAGCTGGCCCGCGGTCGTCGACGGCTCGACGGCGACCTGCTCGTTCAGGTAACGGACGGCGTCGGTGACGATGAAACTCGTACGGACGTACGCGTTGGCGTCGACGGTGACCAGCGTGCAGCCGTGCGGGCCCGACTCTTGCGGACGGCGGCCCTGAGGGCTGCCGGAGTACTGAGCGGCCAGCGGCCCGACGGCCAGCGTGCGGCGATCGTGCTGGCCGCCCAAGGCCCAGTAGTTGACGCCCGCGGGCGCCAGGGCGTCGACGTCGACCGTGCCATAGGCCACGGCAACGGCGAACAGCCCGCCGAGCGGTTGAAAATCGGCGACGCGAATCTTGCGCCGCACGGGGGAGCTGGTGCCGAGAATCTGCACGAGAGCCTGCCGTCCCTCTGCGCTTGCGCGTTCGTGGACGATGCGCGTCACCTGCCCGGGCGAAAACGGCACGGCGCCCGACAACTGCGCGACGGCCGTCGAGCGGCCGGCATCGTCATCGCGGCCGGTGGCCCAGTAGATTTTGATCGAGCGGTCGGCGAGCCGCTTGAATTGTTCGGACAGAAAGAGCGCGGCTCGCGGGCCGGCCAGCAACGGATCGACCAGGTCGCCGGCCAGCAGCACGAAATCGACGCGTTCCTTGATGGCCGCGTCAAAGACCCGCTCGGCCGCCCGGTAAGGGGCGTCGATCAGCGCATCGCGCAAATGGTCGGGCACCTCGGCCAGGCCGCGCGGCGGGCGGTCGAGATGAAAATCGCTCGCGTGAATGAAGCTGAAAGGCTCGATCATGGCACGGCCGGTTGCTGGACGCGCAAAGCGTTCGCGCAGGCGTCACCCGACCTGGCAGTTTAACTAGGCGGGGCAAATCGAGCCACATGAGTTTCGCGCGGCTGACCGATGGCGGCGACCGACCAACCCGTGGATCGAGCACGCAAGGTTATCATGCCGGGTGCCCCTGCTGGCTTGTCCAGCAGTGTGAAATCACGGGTGTCTGCTAGGCAGCCGCCCGTGGCACCCAGCTCTCGCCCCTCGCGGGTAAAGCGTGGCCGGTGCGCTCAGGTACCCCGCGGTTTGAGGCGCTTGCCAGCAGGCGGCGAAGTGCGGGTTCGCGAAACGTGCGGATCGGCCGCGGCCGTGCGACGCCGGGGTTTGCCGGTACCGGCGCCGCTGCGGGGTTGCGGCACGGCTCGGACCGGCTGACCGGTGATCTCGTAGAGAAAGCGGCTGGGGTGGCTTTCGCGAAGCTTGCCCCATTTCATCCGCGCCAGCGCCAGCGAGATCGTCAGGCGGTCCTGGGCGCGCGTGATACCGACATAGCACAGCCGCCGCTCCTCATCGATCGACGCGCCGTCGATCGAGTGGCGATGCGGCAAAAGGCCCTCTTCCATGCCGACCAGATAGACCTGCGGAAACTCGAGCCCCTTGGCGCTGTGCAGCGTCATCAGGGCCACGGCGTTGCGTTTGAGCTGCCGCTCCTTGTCGTCCTCGTCGTCGCGATCGGCCAGCGCCACGTCGTCGAGAAAGCCGGCCAGGCTCGCCCGCCGCGCACGGCGCTGCGTACTGGCCCAGCGCGTTGACGACTTCTTCGACCGCTTGCCAGCGCGATTGCCGCTCTTGCGGTTCGGCATAGCGGCGGGCCAACTCGTCCTGGTAGCCGATGCGCGAGATCAAGCTCGAGACAATTTCGACCAGCGGGTCGCGCTCGAGCCGGGCGCGATGCTCGTCGATCGTGCGGCGAAAGGCCGCCACGGCCACGGCGGCGGCCGGTGGCAGCGCGGCGGGCAGGCCGGCCGTGATCACTTGCCAGATCGGTTTGCCGGCGGCCAGGGCCGCTTCGGCGAGCCGCCTGCTGCGCGCGATCGCCGATGCCGCGGGCCGGCTTATTGATGATCCGCCGCAGGGCCACGTCGTCGGTCGGCGCGGCCAGCAATTTCAAATAGGCCAGGATGTCCTGCACTTCGCTGCGATCGTAAAACGACGCCCGCCGACGAGCACGTAGGGCAGCTTCGCTTTGCGCAACTCGACTTCGAAGGGCCGCGGTTGCTCGTTGGTGCGAAACAGGATGGCAAAGTCGCCCGGCTCGGCCCCGCCGGCCACGCGCGAGGCGATGTCGCCCACGACCGTTTGGGCCTCGGCCTCTTCGTCCTGGCATTGCAGGATGCGCGGTTTTTCGCCGCCGGCCCGCGCGGCCCGCAGCACCTTGTCGTGGCGGTGCTTGTTGTGCACGATCAGCCGGTTGGCCAGTTCGAGAATGGCCGCCGTCGAGCGGTAGTTTTCTTCCAGCCGGACGACCTTGGCGTCGGGCCAGTCGCGCTTGAAGCGGAGGATGTGGGTCACCTCGGCGCCGCGCCAGCCGTAGATCGACTGGTCGTCATCGCCCACCACGCACAAGTTGCGATGCGCGGCGGCCAGTGCCTGCACGATCCGATACTGCAGGGCATTGGTGTCCTGGTATTCGTCGACCAGCAGGTGGGCGAAACGGCCGGCCTCGGCACGCCGGGCGTCTTCGAAGCGGGCAAACAGCTCGTCGGTGCAGACCAGCAGGTCGTCGAAGTCGAGGGCGCCGGCCTGCGCAGCGCGTTTTGATAGCGGCGATAGCCGGCGGCGGCCAGGTGCTCCTTGTCGCTGGCGGCTAGCGTGGCCGCCCGATCGGGCCCGATGCCTTGCGTCTTCCAGCGGCTGATCGTGCCGATCAATTCGCCGGGCCGCAGGGCCGCCTCGGCCACCTTGATGGCCCGCAAGGCCTCGCGAGCGGCGCCTTCCTGGTCGCCGCGGGCATAGATGGCAAACGCGCTGGGGTAGCCGAGCCGCGGGGCGTGGCGGCGGAGGATGCGTACGGCCAGCGAGTGGAACGTGGAGATCTCGGGCCGCGCCTTCAGCTTTCGCCCCAGCAGGGCCGAGGCCCGCGATTGCATTTCGGCAGCGGCCTTGTTGGTGAAGGTGACCGCCAGGATTTGCTCGGGGCGCGTGCCGCGGCGAATCAACTCGGCGATGCGATGGGTGACGACGCGCGTCTTGCCGCTGCCCGCGCCGGCCAGCACCAATAGCGGTCCGCCGGGCGTAAGAACCGCCTCACATTGCGCCGGGTTGAGGCCGTCGCTCATCGTCGTTTAGCTTCCGTTCCAGGCGAATGATGGGCGCGGACTGGGGACTGTCCCAATTTTGCGGAGTCCGCGGAGTAATTGGGGCTGTCCCCCTCACCCCGCGCGATTCCTGAATAAACCTCAGCCGGCCGGCTTGGCCCCCTTTTGAATGCAATACAGCCGTCCCGAGGTGCGCAACAGCAGGCGGTCGCCGGCAACGGCCGGGGTGGCCATGCACATGTCGTCTTCGGCCAGCGTGTTGGTGTGCAGGATTTCGAACGTCTTGCCGGCGGCGATGACGAACGTCACGCCGTCTTCGTTCAGGCAGAAGATCTTGTCGCCCCAGCACCAGGGCGAAGCGGTGAAGGCCTTGCCGTCGGGGATGCGCTGGCGCTTGTAAATCTCTTCGCCGGTCTTGGCGTCGAGCGACGCGAAAAAACCCTGGTCGTAGAGGATGTACATCTGGTCGCCATAAACCAGGGTCGACGGGTTGTAGGGCCCGGCGTCCTTGCGCGACCAGGCGATGAACTCGTTGGAGGTCTGGTCGTCGGCCAGCGAGATGTCGCCCTTGGCGCCGGGGCGGATGGCGTAGATCGGCTTGAGCTTGTCGAGCACGTAGCCCGAGCTGAGATACAACAGGCCGTCGGCGGCGTAGGGCGTGGCGATCGTGATCGACGACATGCCCTCCAGCTCCCACAGCAGCCGGCCTTCGAGATCGTACGAGCGATTCTTGACCGTGCCGGGCGTGACCAGCTCGGTGCGCAGGTCGTTCTTCCAGACGTAGGGCGTGGCCCAATTGCTCTTCTCGTCCTCGCGGGCCACGCGGAAGAGTTCTTCGCCCGTGGCGGCATTCAACGCCAGCAGGTACGAATCCTCGTCGTTGTCGTTGACGATATAGACGCGGTCCTGGTAGACGGCTGGCGAGGCGGCGGTGCCCCAGCCGTAGCGGACTTTCTTGGGTTCGATCTCCTTGGACCACAGCGGCTTGCCGTCGAGGTCGTAGCAGAAGACGCCCACGTTGCCGAAATAGGCGTAGACCCGCTGGCCGTCGGTGACCGGCGTTTCCGAGGCGTAGCTGTTCTTGAGATGGATCGGGGTGGAGGGCGTGCCGCGATGCGACACGTGCTGCCACAGCGTCTTGCCGCTCTTCAGTTCGAGGCACACGACCTGCCATTCGTGCTCGGCCTCCGGAGGCTTGGGCCGATTGCCGCCGAAGTAGAGCCCCTTCTTGGGCGTCTCTTCCTCGCCGAGGCTGACGCAGGTGGTCAGAAAGATCTTGTCGCCCCAGACGATCGGGCTCGACCAGCCGCGGCCCTTGATCTCCGCCTTCCAGGCGACGTTCTCGTCGGCCGACCAGTGGTCTGGCAGATTGCTGGAAGTGGCGATACCCCGCGAATCGGCCCCGCGAAACTGCGGCCAGTTTTCCTCGGCGCGAACAGGCGCCGCGGCAACCAACAAGACGACGACCACTCCGAGCGCGAGGTAACGGACCATACCTGGCTTCCTTGGGATGCGATGAGAATGCGCGATAAGAGCAGTGCGAATCAACACGCGGTGGGGGGGCCGCGTTGGTTTGATCGTAGCGCAGCGGCGGCGCGCGGTCAAGCAAGGGGCCAACAACCTCGCGGCGGCACAAAGGTCGCCCCCGTCGGGGCTTGGCAAGATCAGGAGGCGCGGCGCGACGGGGTCCAGGGCCGCTGGCCCTGGCTAGGGCAGGTTGGGCCGTTGGCCCACATCCGTTGCGGACCACGGGGTCGGTCATCGGTCGGGGGCGCGATCGACCAACACTCCCACGATCGCGACGTCGTGATGCACGAAATCGCGGCCGTCTACTCGTTGCCGAACACCCGGGTGTTTTCTTCCTTGGTGATCGGGTCGCGCAGGTCGTCGCTGGCTAGTTGCACCTGCAGGCGCAGGTCGCCGGCGGCCAGGGCCTGAGCCGTGACGGTGAACGTCACTTCCGACTTGGGCGCCAGCGAGCGCAATGGCTCGAAGATGATCTGCTGGGCTTCGATCTTATAGCGCACCGGCCCGTCGGCCGAGACGAGCTTCAACTCGCTCGGCACCTGGGCCGTCAGGCGGACGTTCGTGGCCGCCTTCGAGCCCTGATTCGACATGCGAATCTCGTACACGGCCTGGCCGCCGACTTCGATCGGACCGCTCTTGTTGGCGATCTGGAAATTCACCGCCGACAGGCCCTCGATCGTGACGACCTCTTCGCGCTCGTCCTTGAGACCCATCTGGGCGGTGCCCTTGATCGTGACGCGGGCTTCGCCGGCCTGAATCGGCAGCGTGGTGAGCGTCACGGTTCCGGTTTCTTGTGGCGGCAGCTCTTCGAGGCCCCAGTACACGCTATGGGTCGCCGCGTCGAACTGGCCGCCATTGTTGGCTTCGACGAATTTGAGCTCTTGCGGCAGCACGGCCACCAGCTCGATGTCCTTGGCCGTGGCGGTGCCGGGATTGCTGATCGAAATCGTGTGCGTGGCGTTGCGCTCGAGATAGCGCCGCTTGGGTCCGGCCAACGCGACTTGCAGTTGAGCGCCACGACCTCCACGTCGGCCCGCTGCTCGGCCCGCAGGTTCCCCTCGCCCTGGGCGATGATGACGTTGGTGGCCACGCCGGCGGCGGCGGCTTGCAATTCGAGATTCAGCTCGCGGCTTTCGCCCGGCTTGAGCGTGCCGACTTCGAATTCCAGCTCGCTGCCCGACTCGTGGGCAAACACGTCCGGCACGCTCTCGCTGAGCACGATCCCCGTGGCCGCGCCGGTGCCCGGGTTGGAAAGCTTGATTTTGAGCGACACCGGCTGCCCCTTGAGCACCTTGCTGGGTCCGCTAACGTCCATCGAGAGCATCGGCTTGGTCGACACGGTGCGCACCGAGGCCTGGGCGGCGAAGTGCACGGTGGCCACGCTGCCGATCTCGCCTTCGGCCGTGGGCATGAGCTGGACTTCGACGGTTTGCTCGTCGCCCGGCTTCATCGTGCCCAATTGCCAGACGAGCGCTCCTTGCGGTCCGCGTTCGGCGGTGGGCGAAGTCTCGATGAGCTGCGTGCCCTTGGGCACGGCGTCGCGAATCTCGACGCCGTGGGCCGCCACGGAGCCGGTGTTGGTGACTTTGATGAGGAACTTGGCGGGCTTGCCGATTTGGATTTCGGCGGGGGCCAGTTTTTCGATCGCCAGCGTGGGGGCCTGCGTGCCGCTGAGCTGCGGATCGCCGGGGCGGCCGGTGCCTTCCTCGGTCGGTGCAACTTGCGCCGGCTCGGCCGGTTGCTCGCGGGGCGGGTCGTTGTCGAAGCGCGGCACGGCGGCGGCCGGCTCGCTCGGCTCGTTACGCAGTTGTTCGCGTGGCGCAGCGAGGGCGTTATCGTGCGCACCGTCAGCCGGCTGGGCCTGGCCGGGAGCGTTCAGCGGTGCGCCCATAGCGATCGACGGTCGGTTCGGCCGGCCTCTCGCCGAGCGTGCGCGGTTCGTCGTCGCTGTCGGCCGGGGCGACCGCCTCGCGCGTGTCGGCCGGCGCCAGCTCGCGCGGCGCATCGACGGCCGGATCGGCCTCGCCAGCCGGATCCCCGTCGGGAGCGGCGTCGGCATCGCGATCCTGCTGGTTGCGCAAACCAAACGGATCGCCACCCCGGACGGCGGGCGCGGCCTGGTCGTCGCGCTCGATCGCCAGCGGCGCGTCACTTGGCTGGTCGGCCGTCTCTTCCGCGGCGTCGTAGGCCGTCTGGCGAGCCGCGTAGCGATCTTCGCTCGTCACGCGGTCGGCCGCCTGGCGGAACGGATTGCCGTGCGGCGCCGATGCGTCCGGCTGCGAGTTGGCCAGCGGGATCGGCATCGGCCGCAGGTCGCGCGGCGGGGCTTGCTCGGCCTCGGCCGAAGTCGCCTCCGGCGGGGCGGCGGCCAGGAACTTGTCGTGGGCGAAGTACAAACCGGCCGAGCCGCCGCCGAGGAGTCCGCTAAGGCCCAGAAGGCTGATGACGATCCGCTTCATGGTTCGTTATCCCATTCAGAAGAATGAACGGCGCCGGCACCAACCCGATGCGCAAGCGAGGGAGCGCTGCGACGAAGCCCTCGCTTGTGCGTCGGGTTGGTGAAAGATTCGGCTCGAACAAGCCACGAACGAAACGCGTGTCGAGACATGACTGCCGGCTCCAACGTGTTGGCCCGCTGGGCCGCACGTGCGCCGGGGCGATGTTAGTAGCAAACTTGACGCCGGCCGCAAAGATCAGTTGCCGATGCTGAGGGGTGCCGCGGTCGGCTTGCCCCAAGGTCTGCAATCCCCAGCGCCGTGGACAGCAAGGCACTGCTGGGCAAGCCAGCAGTGGAACCCGGCGAGAATTGGCAGCCACCGCGGTGCGCAGCGTGCCACCAAAGGCCACAAATGGCCGGCCGGTCGGAATTCAACTATGCTAGCGGGGGTGCGCTCGGCGGGCGGATCGCTGGCGCCTGCGCTTCCAGCCTGCCCTGCCCTGTTCGTTCAACCGGCCCCCTTTTGTCATGCGCCGCTTCGTGCGTCCGATTTTGATCGTCTGCCTGGCTTTGCTGGTGCCGATCATCCCGTTCTTGGGATTCGGCCCCTGGCTGGAAGACCTGGTGGCCGCGTGGCTCGATCCGCCGCCGCCCTCGGGCGTGCTGGCGGCGCTGGTCGTCGGATTGCTGGCCAGCGACATCCTGCTGCCGATTCCTTCGAGCGTGGTAAGCACGGCGGCCGGGGCGCAGTTGGGCATCGTGGTTGCCGTGGCGGCCTCGTGGATCGGCATGACGGCGGGCGCCTGCCTGGGCTTCGCGCTGGCCAGGCGCTTCGGCCGTTCGCTGGCCGCGCGTTTTGCTTCGCTGGACGACTTGAACGAGCTCGACGCGCTGGCCGTTCGCCACGGCGCGACGATCGTGGTGGCGACCCGTGCGCTGCCGGTGCTGGCCGAGGCGGCCGTGCTGGTCGTGGGCACGACGCGGATGGCCTGGCGGCCCTTTCTGCTGGCGACGATGCTCAGCAACGCGGGCATCGCGCTGGTTTATGCCGCGCTCGGCGCCCTGCGCGCAGCGAGGGCGAATTGCCGCTGGCCCTGGTCGGCTCGATTGCGCTACCGCTGTTGGCGACGGTGATCGCGCGGCGATTGATTCGCCGCCCGGCGCACGTTGCCCCCGAATAGACACGCAGCCACCCGAATGAGTTGACCACCATGCCCGAGCCGACCCCTGCGCGATGTCTTGCAGGCCATCGATTCGCTCGACGCGAAGTCGTACGCCGTGGCCACCCGCGCCGCCGGCCCGCAGGGCTCGCTGCCCTTGACCGACGACATGCTCAGGCATTGGCCCAGCGGCGATTTGTTCGGCCTCAGCCAGAACGCCGGCATGGGTTGGAGCCCGGCCGAAATGCCCGGACCGCAGTTCCTGCTCTTGAGCACGCAGGGAGGCGTGCGGGCCGACGATGGCACGCCCGTGGCGCTCGGCTATCACACGGGCCATTGGGAAGTCGGCCTGCTGGTGCGCGAGGCGGCCCGCGTGCTCAAGGCGGCCGGCGCGGTGCCGTTCGCGGCCTATTGCTCCGATCCGTGCGACGGGCGCACGCAGGGCACCGTGGGCATGTTCGACAGCCTGCCTTATCGCAACGACGCGGCGATGGTGTTGCGGCGATTGATTCGCTCGCTGCCCACGCGGCGCGGCGTCATGGGCGTGGCCACCTGCGACAAGGGGCTGCCGGCGATGATGCTGGCCTTGGCCGGGGTCGGCGAGCTGGCCAGCGTGCTGGTGCCCGGCGGCGTGACGCTGCCGCCGGCGGCTGGCGAAGACGCCGGCAAGATTCAATCGATCGGCGCCCGCTACGCGCACGGTGAAATCTCGCTGGAAGACGCCGCGGCGCTGTCCTGCAGCGCCTGCGCCTCGCCGGGCGGCGGTTGCCAGTTCCTGGGCACGGCGGCCACCAGCCAAGTCGTGGGCGAAGCGCTGGGGATGGCCCTGCCTCACTCGGCCCTGGCGCCCAGCGGACAGCCGATCTGGCTCGACATGGCGCGGCACAGCGCGCAGGCGCTGATGGCGCTCTGCGCATCGCGGCATCAAGCTGGCCGACATTCTCAGCGACGCGGCGGTGCGCAACGCGATGATCGTGCACGCCGCGTTTGGCGGCTCGACGAACCTGCTGTTGCACTTGCCGGCCATCGCCCACGCCGCGCGGCTGCGCGTGCCGACGGTCGACGATTGGCACGCGGTGAACCTGCTCGTGCCGCGGCTGGTCGACGCGCTGCCCAACGGCCCGATCGGCCACCCGACGGTGCGCGTGTTCCTGGCCGGCGGCGTGCCGGAAGTCATGCTCCACCTGCGCGAGTCGAACCTGCTCGATCTCGACGTGCTCACCGCGGCCGGCTGCACGCTTGGCGAGACGCTCGACTGGTGGCAGCAGTCCATGCGACGCGCGCGGCTGCGCGAGCTGCTTCGCACCGCCGACGGCGTCGAGCCGGATGACGTCATCATGTCGCCCGCACGGGCCGCCGAGCGCGGATTGGCGCGCACCGTCTGTTTTCCGCGCGGCAACCTGGCGCCCGAGGGCTCGGTCATCAAGAGCACGGCCATCGATCCGCGCGTCATCGACGCCGACGACGTGTACCGCAAGACCGGCCCGGCGCGGCGTTTTCACGCGCGAACGCGATGCCGTGGCGGCCATCAAGGGACAGCACGGCCAGCCGATCCGCCCCGGCGACGTGATCGTGCTGGCCGGACGCGGGCCGATGGGCTCCGGCATGGAAGAGACGTACCAGGTTACCTCGGCACTGCGCTATCTCGAATGGGGACGCGAAGTGGCCGTGGTCACCGACGCGCGGTTCTCGGGCGTGAGCACCGGGGCGTGCATCGGCCACGTCGCGCCCGAGGCGTTGGCCGGCGGGCCGATCGGCCGGCTGCTCGACGGCGATCGGATTCGCATCGTGATCGATCGCCGCCGGCTCGAAGGGCGCGTCGATTTCATTGGCGACGCGACGCGCGAGCTGACGCCCGAGGCAGCGGCAGCCGCGTTGGCGGCACGAGCGCCGCGGGGCGATCTGGCCCCCGACGCGCGATTGCCCGACGATACGCGGCTGTGGGCGGCGCTGGAGCGGGCCAGCGGCGGCACGTGGGCCGGCTGCGTGTACGACGTCGAGCGGATCGTGAAACTGCTCGAAGCCGGACGGCGAGCGCTGGGCGAGGATGGATCCCTGTAGCCGGGGTGCGACCCCGGAGAACCGGAATAGGGCACCGGCCTCACAGAGGCCGGCTACAGGTAGCGGCCGGCTTACAGGCTCACGATTCTTCTTCGGCGTCCCCTTGGCTTTCGCTGCCTGGGCGCTCGGCGCCGCACGACTCGCAGTCGTCGAGGGCGCCGATCACCGTGGCCCCACAGGCGGGACACGTCCAATCGGGACGCTCCGCGCGGCGCTCTTGCTCGGCGTCGTAGACCTCGATCACGGCGCGGGCCCGCGACTCGTCGGCACGGCGGACGAGCACTTCGGTGGGCGTGATCGTCAGCGAGAAGGGCTCGTTCTCATCGGCCACGACGGCCTGGATCTCCTCGTCGGCCAGCAGGTTCTTGACCAGGTGGGCCTCGGTCGCGTTTTCGGCCTCGTAAATCGTCACCAGTTCGTCAGGATCGCTCACGACGGACCTCCGTTGTCAAACCTGCTGGACAGGGGAATCGGGAAACCAGGGGAATCGGGAAACCAACGAGACCAGAACCGGGGCCCCGAGGCAATTATATCTTCGGCCGCCGCGGGGCCCTGTCACGCGGAGCTCTCGAGCGGGCGACCTGTCAAACTGGCAGGCAGTGCGCGACTGCTCTAAGGCCTCGGGGCGGTTTTGGCACCTTGACCGGGAGTGCCATCCGGGCCCCGCTTTGCCGAACCGACGACATTGCAACCAGTTAGGCACCAAAATCCCCGCTCCGGCGCGTGACTTGCATCTGCGCAAGGGCGATTCGGCCCCGCCGCGCCACAAATGGCAGGATATTGGACTGCCAGGCGCCCCCGCAGGGGGCCGCAGCCACCGAGCCGGCCTTTCCCCACTCAACGAACACCCCCAAGCGACACCAAGCGGAGGTTTAAACACCCATGTCGACGGCGACCAAGGCAAAGAAGAAGTCGGGCAGCGAAGCAGGCAAGATTCAGCCGCTGGGCGATCGTGTCGTGGTCGAACGCGAAGAATCGGAATCCAAGACTGCCGGCGGCATCGTGTTGCCCGACACGGCCAAAGACAAGCCCTCGCGCGGCAAGGTGATTGCCGTGGGCGATGGCCGGCTGCTCGACGACGGCAAGCGCACGAAGCTGCAAGTCAAGGTGGGCGACAAGGTGCTGTTCACCTCCTACGCTCCCGAAACGATCAAGCTCAACGACCAAGAACTGCTCCTGATGCGCGAGGAAGACATCCTGGCGGTCATCGAGTGACGTCCGACGAGTCGCAAGACGCTCCAGCGGGCGCCGGGCACAAGGCATCGCTCGCCGCCGCCGCTGGCGGTTCGAGCAACCCGCGAAACATTCCACCTGCAGGCCCGCCATCAGGCGGGGCCCATTTTCTAGGAGAACACGATACATGGCCAAGATGATTGCATTCGATCAGGAAGCCCGCGACGCGATGCGCCGCGGCGTTTCCAAGCTTGCCCGGGCGGTCAAGGTGACGCTGGGTCCCAAGGGTCGCAACGTGATTTTGCAGAAGAGCTTCGGCTCGCCGACGGTGACCAAGGACGGCGTCACGGTGGCCAAGGAAGTCGACCTGGAAGACGTTTATGAAAACATGGGCGCCCGCATGGTCCGCGAAGTGGCCAGCAAGACCAGCGACGTCGCCGGCGACGGCACGACCACGGCCACCGTGCTGGCCGAGGCGATCTTCAACGAGGGCCTGCGGGCCGTCGTGGCCGGCGTCAACCCGGTGCAGATGAAACAAGGCATCGAAAAGGCCGTCGAAGACATCACCGACAAGCTCAAGAGCATGTCGATCGCCATCAAGAGCAAGAAAGAGATGGCGCAGGTGGGCACCGTGGCGAGCAACAACGACACCGAAATCGGCGAAATGCTGGCCGACGCCATGGATAAAGTAGGCAAAGACGGCGTGATCACGGTCGACGAGGGCAAAAGCCTGAAGACCGAAGTCGAATGGGTCGAAGGCATGCAGTTCGACCGCGGCTACGTCTCGCCTTACTTCGTCAACAACCCGACCACCATGGAGTGCATCCTCGAAGACGCCTACGTGCTGGTGTACGAGAAGAAGATCGCCAACATCAAGGAGCTCGTGCCGGTGCTCGAGGCCGTCGTCAACGCGGGCCGCCCGCTGTTGATCATCGCCGAGGACGTCGAGGGCGAGGCGCTGGCCACGCTGGTGATCAACCGGCTGCGGGGCACCTTCCAGTGCTGCGCCGTCAAGGCGCCCGGCTACGGCGACCGCCGCAAGGCGATGATGGAAGACATCGCGATCCTGACCGGCGGCACGCCGATCTTCGAAAGCCTGGGCATCAAGCTGGAAAACCTGCCGCTGACGGACCTGGGCCGCGCCAAGAAGATCATCGTCGGCAAGGACAACACCACGATCATCGAGGGCTCGGGCAAGACGGCCGACATCAAGGCCCGCATCGACCAGATCCGCCGCGAAGTGAGCGTGGCCACGAGCGACTACGATCGCGAGAAGCTGGAAGAGCGGCTGGCCAAGCTTTCGGGCGGCGTGGCGAAGATCAACGTCGGCGCCGCGACCGAAAGCGAGATGAAGGAAAAGAAGGCCCGGGTGGAAGACGCCCTGCACGCGACCCGCGCGGCGGTCGAAGAGGGCATCCTGCCCGGCGGCGGCGTGGCCTTGCTGCGAGCCACCAGCTCGGTCAAGCCCGAAGGGCTGAGCCACGACCAGACGGTCGGCTACAACATCGTGGTGCGGGCCTGCCGGTCGCCGCTGACGACGATCGCCAACAACGCCGGCCAGGACGGCGGCATCGTCTGCGAGCGCGTGCTCGAGGCCAAGGGCAACACGGGCTACAACGCCGCGACCGACGCCTACGAAGACCTGGTGAAGGCCGGCGTGATCGATCCCACCAAGGTCACGCGGACCGCGCTGCAAAACGCGGCCAGCGTGTCGACCCTGCTGTTGACCAGCGATGCCTTGATTGCCGAAAAGCCAAAGAAGGAAGGCAAGAAGGCCGGCGCCGGCCACGGCGGCGACTACGACATGTATTGATCGCTGACATGTAGTGATCGCTGACATATCGTGATCGCTTCGCGGCAGCGAGCCGATCCCAACAAGACCGGGCCCGCCGGAGGATGAACGCCTCTGGGCGGGCCTTTTTCGTGGGCCAACGGCCGCCAGCACCCGGCGCCGCCGCCCGGAATGGCGGAAAACTCGGCGATTTGGCGGCCGGCCACCGCAGGCCGACGCGCTGGCTGCCGCCGGCCGCGGCGAATGCGTTGGCTTTTCTGCCGTTTTGGAATTATCCTGAAAGGGTTCATTGCGTCCGGGAACAGGGAATCTTCTTTTGCGGGAGAGCGCGGCCGTGACCAAATCGATCAAGCGGTGCATGGGTGCGGCGTTGTTTGTCGCTCTGGTGGCCAGTCCACTGGTGCTCGTTTCGGCCGAGCGGCGCACGGCGCGGCTGCGCGCGAAGCGGCCCAGAAGGCCGACACCGTCGAGCTGTTCGCGGCCATCGACGCCAAAGCGATCGAGGTCTCGTTCGTGCCCAAGGATTCGACCGAGGCCAAAGTGACGATCAAGAACAAAACCGGCAAGCCACTCAACGTCCGGCTGCCCGAGGCCTTTGCCGGAGTGCCCGTGCTCAAGCAGCTTGGCGCCGGCGGCGCCGGTGGCGGCCGCAACGGCGCGGGAGGGAACGGCGGCGGCCAGAATCAAAGCATGGGCGGCGGCATGGGCGGTATGGGCGGCGGCATGATGGGCGGCGGCATGATGGGCGGCGGCATGGGGATGGGCATGATGAATATCCCGGCCGAGAAGGTCGCCCAGTTTCGCGTCCCCTGCGTCTGTCTCGAACATGGGAAACGCGAACCGCGCTCGGGCGTAGCCTACCAGATCAAGCCGCTCGAGACCCTCACCGACAAGCCCGAGGTTCGCGAGCTGCTCACGGCCTTCGGCAAACGGCGCCTCAACCAGCGGGCCGTGCAGGCCGCGGCCTGGCACCTGGCTAATGGCATGAGCTGGCAGGAATTGGCGGCCAAGCAGACCGACAACCTCGGCGGCATCAACGGGCCGTTCTTTGCTCCCGACGAGGTGATGGCCGGCATGCAGATGGCCGCTTACTCGATCGGGCAGACCGAGGCGAAAGAGCGCATCAGCCGGGCCGCCAAGAATTCGCCCTCGTTGAGTCAATCGACGGGCGGCGGGCGGTAGCACGCCGATTATTCTCACGCCGGTTGGGTGCAGAGCGCGGGCGGCTTACCCGTGATGCTGCACTGCTGGACAAGCCAGCAATGGCACATGGCTTGACTATTTGCCAGTGCTGCCCACGTCCTCAGGCGGCCATAATGTCGGTGTGGTCGCGCTCGCGGAGCAGTCGGCGAATCTCTTGCTGCAGGCGGAACCGCTCGCTCTGCCAGCGTGATCGCTCGGCCTGGAATTCCTCGACGTGCTCTTCGGCGCGCTGTTGGGCGCCGACCACCATCGCGGCTTGCATTTCCAGCTCGCGCTGGCGCTCGACGGCCCAACCCTGAAAATCTTCGCGGTCGCGCACCAGCCGGGCGTGCTGCTCGGCCACGCGCGACGCCATCGCCTGCACGTCGGCCTTCTGCTGGGCCAGTTCGTGGCGGGCCATCCGCTGCTCCTCGGCGATCTTCATCCGCGTCTGTGCCAGCGCCTGGGTCACCGTGGCCGGCGGCATCTTGCCGTACAGGTGGGCCCATAGCTCTTCGGTGGCCAGGCGGATTTCCAGCGCTTCCTGCTGCATGCGGCCGATGTCGCGCGCGTCCGCTCGAGCGCGGCCTGGCGGGCGGCCAGCTCCTCGGACTGCCGGCGCAAGTCGGCCCGCATCGCGTCGCGCTCGGCGATGGCCCGCTGGTCTTCCTCGGCCATCCGCTGGCGGTCGGCCAGGACTTGCTCGGTGAAGGTGGCCCGGTCCTCGGCCAGGGTCTGGCGTTGGCGCTCGAGCGCCGTTTGTTCTTCGGCAAGCATTTTTTCGGCCAGCTCGAGATTGCGCGAGCGGGCCTCGATGGAGCGCAACAATTGTTGCACGTCTTCGACCTGTTCGGCGCCGGCCACGCGTTCGGCCCACCGCGCGGCCAGGGCTTCGATCTCGGCCTCGCGGTGCTCGATCTCGGCGGCACGCTCGGTCAGCTCGTCGTTCGAGTGGCGCTTGCCGCGCGGCGTCTTCCGCCCCGATTCGGCGCCTTCGATCTCCTGCTCTCGCTCGGCCAGATCGAGGTCGCGGCGATCGATCTCGGCCTGGCGGACGGCCAGCTCGCTCTGCCGCTCGTTGAGCCACAGCCGGGCGGTGCGAATCTGGTTTTCCATGGCCGCCAGGCGGGCGTTCAGCTCGGCTTCGCGATGGTCGACCGAGGCTTGCTGGCGCTGCAGGTGGACGGCCAACTGAGCGGCCTGCGAGCGTACCTGCTGCAAGGCGGCCACAGTGGTCGAATCGCCCAAGGGCGCGGACCAGGCGCTGGCGGCTGCGGCGGCCACGCCGGCCGCGCTGGGCGAACCGAGCGCCTGGTTGGCGTGCACGTGCGCGGCATCGACGCGCAGCTTGGCGCCGGCCACTCGTGAGGAGTCGGGAGAAGATATTTGTTTCTCGTCGGTCATGCCAACTTTCCAGCCCGGCGGCACGCGGCGAATGGCAGATGCGGTCCCGAGTCCATTCAACCGGCAAAGTTTACGCAGCTCCTATTCTCGTCAGGCTGGTCGCTGAAGTTGAGCTGTTCTCGAGCGCGGCGGGAATTTGACCAAGATTTGCGGGCGCGCCGGCATCGCCAGCAGCAGACGAGACAGCTCCGAGTTTCACGAAGCCTCTCGGGAAAAGAGCGCGCAAGGGCCCGTAGCGGCCCCTGAGTCGGCACGGTCGATAGCAGTTCCCCAAGCGGCACTGGGCAGCGGCACGCTTGCTGGAGTTGCTACCGAGAACGTGCTAGCCCTTGGCGGCGTCGAGGGCTTGCTGCAGCTTGGCCTTCGATTGGACCCCGACGAAGCGCTCGACCACGTCGCCGCCTTTGAAGATCATCAGCGTGGGGATGCTGCTGACGCCGTAGTTCTGCGCGGCCCCGGGGCTGTCGTCGATGTTCACCTTGCCGACCTTGACGCTACCGCGATACTCGTTGGCCAGCTCATCGACGACCGGCGCGATCATGCGGCACGGTCCGCACCAGGGGGCCCAAAAATCGACCAACACCGGGTCCGGCGACTGCAAGACCTCTTGCTGGAAGTTGGAGTCGGTGAACTCGGCGACATTGGCCATCGCAGTCTCTCCCTGTGTGGGGGTTGGGCCGGCGTGTGAGTTGAAATCTCGCTTCCGGAAAATCGGCTGCGCCGGTTGCCGCTTGTTCAATAGGATCGCTGGAAACCCGGGCGAGAACCAAATTATAGGAGGCGGGCCAGAGGTGTCAAACGGGGCAAACGTGCGCCGGCAAGGCGGTATAATCCGGGCCAGGAGGGCCTCGGGCGGCGGTCTGGCGGACGGGCGCTCTCTGGTCATTCAATCAGGCGGCCGGACCGATGTACGAAACCTTCGAGCACACCGCCGACTTGGGATTGCGCGTTCGCGCCGCCGATCTTGACGCGCTGTTTGCCGATGCCGCTCGGGGGCTGTTCTCCATCATCGTGGCCAATCTCGAATCCGTACAACCCAATAACCAGCACGCCATCGAGCTGCCCGGCGAACAGGACGAGCTGCTGCTGTTCGACTGGCTGAACGAACTGCTGTTCATCTATGAAACCAGGCGGCTGGTGTTTTGCCGCTTCGACGTCCACTTGGACCAGCATGGCCTGGCGGCGACCGCCTGGGGCGAACCGCTCGACCCCACTCGGCATCTATTGGATCACGAGGTCAAGGCGATCACCTACCACGGGCTGAAGCTCGAACGAACCGACGGGGGCTGGCTGGCCGAGGTGATCGTCGACATTTGAATGAACGCTCTGAAGCGCGATCAAGTCGCAACACGACGGGTCCCGGGGCTCACGCCCCGGGCTCACCGACAGAATCCGGCGACCACGAGGTGCGACCATGGCCAAGGAAGCTTATCGCGGACCGCTGGAGCGGATCGACGATACGTCGTGGCGGATCCCGAAATCGTATCGTGCGGGCATGCGCGTCGACGGCGTGGTGTATGCCGACGACAACCTGGTGAAATTGATTCGCGAGGATCAGGCACTGGAGCAAGTGGCCAACGTGGCCTTCCTGCCGGGCATCCAGGTGGCCAGCCTGGCCATGCCCGACATTCACTGGGGCTATGGCTTCTGCATTGGCGGCGTGTGCGCGACCGATCCGGACGAAGGGGGCGTGATCTCGCCGGGCGGGGTCGGCTACGACATCAACTGCGGCGTGCGGTTGATGCGCTCGAACTTGACGCTCGCCGACGCGCTGCCGCGGCAAACGCGGCTCGTCGACGAGCTCTATGCCGAAGTGCCCGCCGGCACCGGCCGGGGCGGCAAGTACCGCTTCTCGCCCGGCGAGCTGCGGCGGCTGATGGCCGAGGGCGTGCCGTTTCTTCTGCATCGCGGCCTGGCCGTCGACAGCGACATCGAACACACCGAAGCCGGCGGCCGGCTCGACGGCGCCGAGCCCGACAACGTCAGCGACCGCGCGTTGCGAGCGCGGCTACGACCAGTGCGGCACGCTTGGCTCGGGCAATCACTTTCTCGAGGTGCAAGTCGTCGATTCGGTGTTCGATGAGCCGGCGGCCCGGGCGATGGGGCTGGCCAAGGACATGATCTGCGTGATGATCCACTCGGGCTCGCGTGGCCTCGGCTACCAGGTGTGCGACGACGCCTTGCGCCGGCTGCGCCACGCGCCGGAGAAATACGGCATCGAGTTGCCCGATCGCCAGCTTGTCTGTGCGCCGATCGGCAGCGACGAAGGGCGCGAATACATCGGCGCGATGGGCGCGGCGGCCAACTTTGCCTGGTGCAACCGCCAGTTGTTGATGTGGCAGGCCCGCGAATGCTTTGAGAAAGTCTTCGGCCGCTCGTGGCAGGAGCTGGGCATGAGCCTGGTCTACGACGTGGCCCACAACATCGCCAAGTTCGAAGAGCATGCCGTCGACGGCCGGCAAAAGCGCGTGTGGGTGCATCGCAAAGGCGCGACGCGGGCCTTTCCTGCCAATCACCCGGAAACGCCGGCGGCCTATCGCCAGATCGGCCAACCGGTGATCATCCCTGGCGACATGGGACGGGCCAGTTGGGTGCTGGTCGGCCAGCCGGGAAGCATGCGGCAGACGTTTGGCTCGGCCTGCCACGGCGCCGGCCGGGTGATGAGCCGCACGGCCGCCGTCAAGCACGCGCAGGGCCGCCGCATCGATCGCGAGTTGGCCGATCGCGGCATCGTGGCGCGGGCCCGCAGTTGGAAGGGGCTGGCCGAAGAACAGCCGGCCGCCTACAAGGACGTCGACCTGGTGGTCGAGGTCGTGCATCGCGCCGGCCTGGCCAGGAAGGTCGCGCGGATGCGGCCCGTGGGCGTGATCAAGGGATGAGCGATCCGCTGCCGAGTCCAGCCGCACAGCCCCAACGGATCGCTACTTGTTGCTCGCACACTTTCCAAAGAAGTCGGCCACGCGGACCGGCGGGTTGGCCCACATCTCGACGAAGGGATTGGTCTTCGAGCCGCCCATCTTGGCTTCGAGCACTTGTTTGATGTCGCCGGCCGACATGCCGCGCTGGATCATCTCCATCTTGAGCGTGGCTTCCATTTCGTCGAGCTGCGACTTGCGCATGTGGGCCGCCACGACTTTGGTAATCGCCACGCTGATGCCGCCGACAATGCCCACCAGGGCCAGCAGGATGCCGCAGAAGCCGAGGAATTCCCCGCCGTCGAGCCTGGTCAACAGGTCTGTCATCGCCGCGCCCTCACTCCGCTGAAACGAAATCGCATCCCAACGACCTACTGCCGCCTAGCCGCTTATTCGTTTCAGTATGGTCGATCTTGGCGAAACTGCAAGATTTGCGGACCAACGGGCAAATTCGTCGACGATTCTATCCGCCAGCGCGACGCAACGATGGGAATCGGCGGTTGCGGCGGAGCGCAGCGACCAGTGCGACGCCGATCCACGCCAGGGCCGCGGACGAGGGCTCGGGCACGATGGCCTGCGACAGGGATCCTACGCTGAACAGGATGTAGCTCGTGTCGCTGGACGACGGCGTATTCATGAAAGAAGTATCGAGATCGAACGTCAGCCGATAATCGCCCGCCGGCAGGCTGCCAATCGACAATAAGTATTCTTGTGGGCCATAGATCGTGTCGGTCACCAGCCCGGTGAAATCCATCGAGGCGTGGACCGTGATCTCGTGGCCAACAATCGTGTACCCGATATCTATCAGGGCAAACACGGGCATACTTCCCAATTGAGGAATGGCCACGATCAGCGGTGTGTCGGCCGTCAAAACGATGTCGCTCTGCGCTGGCGTGGCTGGCGTGGGAAAGGAACCTGGAAAGGGCAGGTCCGGCGGCTGGAAGTATCGCCACCCGTCTTCGGCGCCCGACGAACCGCTGGGCTCGACGACCAGTTGCCGGCCACCCTGGCCATCGCTCGTGATGTTGCCGTGGTCGGTGAACGTCGGGCCCGGATTCGCCGTGGGTGGATCGATGATGGGAATCACGTCGCCAGCCGCGCGCACGTTGGCTGTAGCGATGAACGCCGCCGCTGCAATGAGCGCGGCGATCCGCGATCGCCGACGATCAGATACCATTGCACCGCCTCCACTCGGCCCAAAATGCGACTCTAAGGCATTAGGCCGACTTCAGCCGGCCTGCGCAACGCTGCCGAATGAAGAATTCCAGGGCGCGGACGGTCTCAAACGGGGCAGGCGGCACGCAGACGTTACTTCACTGCCGCCAAAATCCCGCAATGGATGAGCGTGGGGACCACCGCCGGCTGCGGCGCCAGCCCTCCGGCTTCGAGCCAAACGCGGTACTCGCCGGCGCTGTAAGCCCGGCCTTCGGTGACGACAAACAGGGCCGCGGAGTAAAGCGCAATCGGCAGCGGCCCGTCGAGCGCATCGTTGAGATACACGTCGTGCACGAGCAGCCGGCCGCCGCGGGGCAGGGCGGCAGCCGAGCGCGCGATCAACGCCTGGCACGCCTCTACGTCCCAATCGTGCAGCACGTTCGACAACAGGATCGCGTCGGCCGTCGGCACCGCGTCGACGAACATATCGCCCGGTACGAGCTCGAGCCGATCGGCCACGCCGTACTCGGCGGCAAACTCGGCGGCCACCTTGAGCACCTCGGGCCGGTCCCACACGATCGCCCGCAGCGCCGGATGGCGGCGCAGGCAGGCGATGCTGTAGATGCCGGTGCCGCCACCGACGTCGAGCAAGGTTTTCGCGCCGTCCAGCGGAGCGCGATCAGCCAGGCGCGGGGCGACGTTCTTGGCGCGGCCGGCTAGGGCCAACGTGAAATGCCGGGCCGTGGCTTCGGCTTCCATGGCGCTCGGCAAATCCTCGCGATAAATGAAACCCACGCCCTGCTCATCGGGCTTATGGCCGCGCGGCGTGTTCGTCACGAGCCGCTCGATCATTTCGCGCACCGCCGGCGCGTTGGCCGCCAGGCCGAGGTAATCGCTCACGTCGAATGCGCCGCCGGGCACGAGATGTTCGCGAGCCAGCGACGTAAGCGAGAAGCGACCGGCTGCGTCCCGTGCAACGAGCTGCATGGCCCGCAGCGCGGTTGTCAGGACGACGAACGGGCGCGGGGCCAAGCCAAGCCGCAAGCGGAGGACTTCGGGCTCGAGCGGCGCGGCGGCAAGCAATTCGAACACGCGGAAGTGCGCTACGGCGGCGGTCAGCAGCTCGCTGGCGTAGTTCCCGCGGAACAGCTCGAAGATCGGCGTCGGATCGATCGCCGGAGCGGCGAGCGGCCGCGGTGTTTCGCGATCTTTTCCCATCGGCCGCCCATTCACGCTTTCAACTGCTCGTCGTGGCGCATGGCGCTGGGTGGATTGTCGGCCAGGTGGACGTTCGCCAGCGCCGCCTTGGCCCCGGCGTGCTGCTCGACGTCGTTGTCTTCCCACTCGATCGACACGCCGCCGCTGTAGCCGGCCCGATTCAGCTCGACGAGCAAGGCCTCGGTGCAGGTGGCGTCGCGGGCCGTGCCGGCGGTGACGAAATTCCAGCCGTTGTGCTTGTCGCCCATTGGCCGGTGGCCCCCCAGGCGTCCGTTGCGGGTATAGCCGCCAACGACTTGCACGCCCTTGATATGGGCGCAGTGAATGCGGTCGCCGTAGGCGCGGATGAAGTCGATGCCCGAGACGCCCTGCCATTCCATGTGCGAGCAATCGAAGTTGAAGCCGGCGGCCTTGGCGAATCCGGCCGCGTCGACGGCGGCCAGGTAATCGCCGGCGCTGTTGATGTCGCCCATCGCCCGTTCGCTGGGGTGGCACTCCAGGTCGAACGTGGTGCCGTACTTCAAGCAGGCCTGAAACACCGGCGCGAAGCGCTCGACGAGCAATTCGAGGCTCACCTTGAACACGTCGGGAATCGCGTGGCCGCCCAACGAGCCGGGCAGCGGCGGAAACAGGAACCAGTGGCTCCAGCAGTGCGCCGGCGAGCCGACGAAGCCGGAGACCGGCACCGTGCGATCTTCGAGCTTGCCGATGAAGTGCGCCAGACGCACGGCGCCCGACTAGCGCGTCGGTCGCCTGGCGGCGAGCGATCTCGGCCACTTCCGGCGGCACGTGAAACGGATCGGTCCGCGGGGGATTGTTGCCCGCCGTGCGCCATTTGGCATAAGCTTCGACCGATTCGCCGCCCAGAAACTGGATCGTCTTGGCGCTCGGCTCGTCGCCCAGCGCCTGGCCTTGCAGGTGGGCGGCCAGCGAGAGGATTTCCAGCCCGTGCTTCTTGGCCTTGTCGACGCGCTCGGCGGCATAGGCCTTGGCGCCGGCGTCGTCGGCGCAGCGCTTCAAGTCCAGCTCCCAGGTTGCTTCCTCCCAGCCGTCGAACCCGGTCTTGGCAATCCAGTCGAGCCACTGGTCCTCGGGCACGTTGCCGAATTGTCCGCGGACCAGCCCGATCTGATGATACGAATGCTTGCCGCCGCGATGCGTCTTGGTTTGTTGATGTCCCATGTGCGAAGTCGTCTCCGGCCAAGGTCTCGAAGTCGTGCGATTGGTATCGTGAGGATGGTCCGCGCATCTTATTGGATCAGAGGCGAATTGCAAGCCAGCGGGCGATCTGCTAAGACGCACGCGATTGGCCCTCTTGCGGGGCACGATTTTGTCGACAGGCAACGACAGGAAACCGGCACCATGCAACTGGCGAAGTTTCGGCAAGCGGATGGACGCGTGGGCGTAGGGCTGGTCGAGTCGGACGTGCTAGTGCCGATTGTGCCGGCCGAGGGTTATCCGTCGCTGGCCAGCATTCTCGAGTCGCCCGATCCGCCGGCGCCGTGCGCTTGTTGGCCGCCTCGTCGAGCGGCCGGCTGAAGCTGGGCGACGTGAAGTTGCTGGCGCCCGTCGACGAGCAAGAGGTGTGGGCCGCCGGCGTAACCTACCGCCGCAGCCAGGTAGCGCGGATGGAAGAGTCCGAAGCGCCGCCTCGTTCTATGATCAGGTGTACGCGGCCGAGCGGCCCGAGCTGTTCTTCAAAGCCACGCCCCACCGGGTCTCCGGGCCGGGGCAGGGGGTTCGCATCCGCCGCGACGCCGAGTGGAACGTGCCCGAGCCGGAGTTGGCGCTGGTCGTCAACTCGCGGCTGGAGCTGGTCGGTTTCACGATCGGCAACGACATGAGCTCGCGCGACATCGAGGGAGAGAACCCGCTCTACCTGCCGCAGGCGAAATTGTACGACGCCTGCTGCGGCTTGGGCCCCTGGGTGACGCTAGCTGCGGCAATGCCTGCGCCAGCGGCCATCGAGATCTCGCTGGTGATCGAGCGGGCCGGCCGGGAGGTTTTTCGCGGTTCGACCAACGTCGGCCAGATGGCCAGGTCGTTTGCGGATTTGATTGGCTGGCTGGCGCGAGACAATTCTTTTCCGCGAGGCGTGATTTTATTGACGGGCACGGGAGTGGTGCCGGGCGACGATTTCACGCTTTCGGCCGGCGACCTGGTAAAGATTTCGATCCGCGGCATCGGCACGCTGGTCAACCCCGTGGTGCAGGCGGCTTTGCGCGAGAGTTTGCGGGTCATCGAAGGCTGGCAACCGCGGCAAATCTTGCCGGCGGCCCCTCGCCCGGCCAAAGGCGGTGCATAGAATCCAATAGCCGGCCGTTCGGACCGGCTTATTGAACAGATTTGCGTGAGAGGGGCGGTGCCGCCTGCCCATCTCCACTGGCCGGCGTCTGGTAGCGAAGCCCTCGAGCCCGCAAAGTCAGCGGCGCCAAGCCCATACCGCCGATCAGGTTGATTCCGCCGCGGCTTACCAGCTTGAGGCAATCGGGAGCTTCGTCACCAGCGCCACCACCGGAGCGCTCGTTACGACTGGCGAAAGTTTCTAAAGTCGCCCCCCTCCGCGAATCGAAACTAACTTCGGAAGGTTTGTTCTGCCAGCAAGTTCGCAAGGACGGATGGCGGGGCGACCGCAGGGGGGAACCTGCCGCGTGGCGCCAACGTGCGCCGCGCACCCAAGCGTCTGACCGATCCGCAAGTCGGTCGAGCGCTTGCCCGCGCATGTTCTCTCCGCAGCCAAGGAAGTCGGTCGAGTTGGCCGAACGCGGCCCCGAGCAAACGGGAAGATCAGCCGTCATCGTGAGATGATGGACAAACTTTAGGGTTTACTGATTTTCAACGGTGCCCTGCCGCAGCGGTCTGCCGATGTGAGTGTACTGAGGCTCGGATCAGAAGGACCTGAACCACGCCACGGCGAAGCGATTAACAGCGTAAGCCCCGACCCAGATGTTCGTGGACGGCCGGCTGCCCCACAGCCGGCCCGAAGGACCGGACCAAGGCCGAACAAGCCACGAGCAAGGGGCAAGCAAGCTCCGCCGACCGGAAATCAGCCGGACGGAGTCGAGTTCCCACACCAGCGCGAGTCAATTGGAGAGCCTGCGATGAAGGTCTTCACAACGGGTCAGGTCGCTAAGATCTGTAAAGTGGCCCCGCGTACCGTCAGTAAATGGTTCGATTCCGGCCGGCTGAAGGGATACCGCATTCCCGGTTCCCAAGACCGCCGCATTCCGCGTGAGTATTTGATCCGCTTCCTCAAGGAGCATGGCATGCCCTTGGGCGACCTCGAAGACGAGGCCATGGCCAAGGTGCTGATCGTCGGCCAGGACCAGGTGCTGATCGAGAACCTCAAGCGAAAGCTGCCCCTGGAGCGGTCGTTCAAGGTTGCCGTGGCCGCCAGCGGTTTCGAAGCCGGCATCCAAGCCGAAAGCTTCCACCCTGACTGCATCATCGTCGACTTCTCGATCGGCCGGATCGAAGCCCTGCAGATTTGTCAGAATCTGCGCCGCAACCCCGAGTATGCCGACACGATCCTGATCGCCCTGCTGCCCGACGACGGCAGCTCGACGAGCTTCGATCGTTCGAGCATCAACGAAACGTTCAAGAAGCCGTTCGACGCCGCCCTGCTGGCCGAACGGCTGCGGACGCTGATCGGTGCCCGCAAGGAACTGGTCTAAGCAGCCCGACCTGTGGGCACGAAGACTTCGGGCTTTGCCAGTCTGAATCTCGCGCAATCAACCCGTCGCGGATGACCCCCGCGACGGTTTTTTTGCGCACGGGGAAACCCCAAGCCGACTTGCCAGGCCGGGGACTCTCCCCATCTCCCAGGCAGTTCTAAAACAGCCTGCCAAGCCGCACGCGCAACGCGAATGCGGTTCGGGCCCCCTTACACTGTATCGCAAAGTTCATTTCCTCTCGACGGCGCCAACCATAACCCTAGAATGGGTAAGCCCATCGGCTCGAAAGCCACGGCGGCCGCGGCTTTTCGCGGTTAAGGATCGGCCGCGGTCCGCGGTTTCCTACCCGGTGGGAGGGTCATTCCGGCGACGTTCGGTTGACGATGAGCGAATTGACGCATTTTGACGCCGCCGGCGCAAGCCGCATGGTCGACACCGGCGCCAAGCCGCTCACCCTGCGCGTGGCCCGGGCCAGCGGCCGTGTGAGCATGCAAGCGGCGACGCTGGCGACCATTCGCGCGGGCCGGGTGTCGAAGGGCGACGTGTTCGAAGTCGCCCGCCTGGCCGGCATCCTGGCCGCCAAGCAGACCGCCGCCCTGATCCCGCTGTGCCACACGCTGGCGCTGGACAGCGTCGAGGTCGGTTTCGACTTTCCCGACGAGCGCACGGTCGGCATCGAAGTCATCGCGCGGGCCAACGGCCGGACAGGCGTCGAGATGGAAGCGCTTTTGGCCACGAGCACCGTGGCGTTGACAATCTACGACATGTGCAAGGCGATCGACCGCGGCATGGTGATCGAGCGCATCCAATTGGAAGAGAAATCGGGCGGCGCGAGCGGGCACTTCGTCCGCGGCAAGGCGGCAGAAGAGAAGAACCCAACATGACCAGCGCGCGGGGGCGACCGTCCGCCCCCCACTCGGCCTGGCGATTTATCCCCGTGAAGGAACTCATCCGATGAAGCAAGCCGTCCAACAGCAGGATGCCCTGGCACGCCACTGGAAGCGCCTCTACGCGCCGATCGCCGCGGAGCTGGCCGCCTCCGAAGAGCTGCTTCGCGGCGAGCTGGCCAGCGACGACCCGTTCGTCGACGGCCTGGTGAAACACGCTTTCCGCCTGGGTGGCAAACGCCTGCGCCCGGCGCTGTTGCTGTTGTCGGCCAAGGCCGCCGGCTCGCTGGTGCGCGGTCACGTGGTGCTGGCCGCGGTGGTCGAGATGATCCATACGGCCACGCTGGTGCACGACGACGTGCTCGACGAAGCCAGCCTGCGACGGCACCGCGACACGCTCAACGCGGCCAGCGGCAACGAGGCCAGCGTGCTGGTGGGCGATTTTCTGTTTACCCACGCCTTTTACCTGGCCAGCTCGCTCGATACGACGTTCGCCTGCCGAACGATCGGGCGGTCGACGAACATCGTTTGCGCTGGCGAATTGCGGCAAATCAACAGCCGCGGCAATTTCGAACTCTCCGAGGCCGAATACCTGGAAATCATCGACGCCAAAACGGCCGAGCTGTGCGCCTGCTGCTGCCGGCTGGGCGCCCACTATGCCGGCGCCTCGTCCGATTCCGAGGATGAGCTGGCCCGCTACGGTCGCAACCTGGGCATCGCCTTCCAGATCACCGACGACATGCTCGACCTGGTCGGCGACGAGCTGTCGATGGGCAAGAGCCTGGGCACCGACCTCGAAAAACAGAAGCCGACGCTGCCGCTGATCCGCCTGCTGCGGGAAACGTCGAGCGGCCAGCGGGCCGAGATCGTCGAGCTGTTGACGTCCGGCAACCGCGCCGATCGGCAGCAGATCAACGTCTGGCTCGACCGCTCCGACGCGCTGGAATACGCGCGCGAGCGAGCCCGGTGGTACGCCAACGAGGCACGCGACGCGGCGAGCCGGCTGCCGGCCAGCCCCGCCGCCGACGTGCTGGCGAGCCTGGCCGAGCTGGTCATCAGCCGCCAGGAATAAAGCGGCGAAAAGAAGCGTCGCAGCGGGCTCCGCGATCCTCGCGGGAAGCGAACAGGGCCACGCGCTTTCGGCATGGCCCTGTTCGAGCTTCGTCTCTTCAGCGGGCGAGCATTCGAATCAACCGACCGAGGCAACCCCGACGAAGCGGCCACCGCTGATGTACCAGCCCTCGCCGCACGGCCGGCACCAGACGATCTGCGTCCGCACGCGAATCGAGTAGCCCTGCTCGTGCGAAATGCTGACTTCCACTTCGCCGTGCGGCAGGTTCATGTTGTGGATCAGCCCGACGCCCGAGGCCGAGATTTCGCGGCTAAAGGCCGAGTAGCGATGTCCGTCGTCGGTCAGGATGGACACGGGACGGAAAAACGCAAAGCGGACTTCGGCGCGGCGGTCCTTTTTTTCGTTGTGCTGAGCCTCAACGATCAGTTGGTAAATCGCTTTGCCCGGCGACCGCGTTTCTTTGTTGGCGGTGGTCATGACTAAGTTCTGCCCTTGAGGTATCAAAAAGGTTGAAAAACTGCCCGAAGCAAAGATAGCCCACGGCCCCGACGTGCCGGCGAACCCCCCGAATGTGCGGGCGCAAAAACCGGCATTTACGACCGTTGTTCCGCGCAGCACGGCTGGCTAGGGCGGAAATTCAGCGAAAGAAAATCCATGCCCCCAATAGGCGATTCTTTAGCCTCGGGGAGCGATTGCTCCCATTGGGGGATAAAGCGCCGCGGGCACGGGCGAACCCGAATGGCAAACCAACAGGAGTCGGCCGTGGCTCAACGCGCCGGGCCGGACGGACGCTTGGGCCGGGCCATCATCTCGTCGAGCTCGTCGACGAAATCCTGCACGTCCTGGAATTGCCGGTAGACGCTGGCGAACCGCACGAAGGCCACCTGGTCGAGCCGCCGCAAATTCTCCATCGCCAGCTCGCCGATCTGCGAGGTCTCCACCTCGGCCGCGGCCCGCGCCAGCACTTCGTTTTCGATTTCGGTGACGATCGCGTCGATTTGCTCGTCGCTGATGGGCCGCTTCCAGCAGGCCTTTTCCAGGCCCTGGCGAATCTTCTGGCGCTCGAAGGGCGCCCGCGTGCCGTCCTTCTTGATGACCTTGATCGTCCGCTCTTCGCTGCGTTCGAAAGTCGCATACTCGCGGCGGCAGGCCAGACACTCTCGCAGCCGGCGGACGGCGAATCCCCCCTCGCCGGACTCGGTTTCGACCAGCCGGTTGTTCTCGGCGTGGCAGAAGGGGCACTTGATGGCGTCGTCGACGCGCTCGTAAGTGTTGTAGCGCGCCTGGCAACCCAGACACTCGCGGCGGCGGCGGATCGCGAACCCGTCGTGGCTGGCCCGCGAGTCAATCACCCGATCGTTGTCGATGCCACAGTTCGGGCACTTCATGAAGCACTCAGTGGCCGGCGCCGCAATTGCGGGCGACGGCGATGTCCTTGCGGGTGGTTCCGCTCGCGGTTCGAGCCACCCTATGATACCACGCGGCGGGCGGGCGGCCAGCGGCGGCCAAGAGCACGGCCGCCGGAGCGAATGATGCAGCGGTGGGCGGAAGCCCGACAATTCGCTGGCGGGTCGGAGTGCCGGCTCTATAATGACCGGCAACAGTCGGCTCGTGGCTGCCAGTTCAGTGGAGAGTGCTTGCATGAAATGCCCGGTTTGCGATGCTGAAGCCCCCGCCGGCGCTCGGTTCTGTCAAAACTGCGGCGGAAAGCTGCCGCCGAGCGATGAGTCGCCAGACAGCGATCCGCCCACGGGAGCGCCGGCCGCGGCCACGGTAACCAAGAGCGCCGGAGCTACCGCGTTGACCGGCCGCCGCCGCGTCAGCGACGTGCCGGAAGAAACCTTGTGGGAGGGGAGCTACTCGCCCAAGGCGATGCTGGGCTCGGCAGTCGGGGCCGGCCTGGTCAGCGTGGTGCTCATCGTCGCCTCGGCCGTATGGAGTCCGGCCTGGCCCATCTTTCTCGGCCTGGTGATCGTGGTGTGGCTGGTTGTCGGCGCCCGACTGGCGGCCAAGCGGTTGGGCATCCATTACCGGCTCACCAACCAGATGTTCTACCATCAGCACGGCGTGGTGAATCGCGTCACCAATCGCATCGAGGCGATCGACATCGACGACATCACCTGGCAGCAAGGGCCGTTCGATCGCCTGGTCGACGTCGGCAAGATCAAGATCAGCTCGAGCGACCGCAGCGATCCGGTGCTGTGGGTCCAAGGCGTGGAGAACGTGCAAGAGGTGGCCCACCTGATCGACAAGGCCCGGCGGGCCGAGCGCATTCGCCGCGGCGTGAGCGTCGAATCGCTGTAACAACCCGCGATCGAGCGGGCAGCGTCAATGCGGGTGCCACGGCTGGCTCGTAGAGACAGCCGTGCAATGCTCTAACTGGCGCGGGTGCTCTCACGGGCGTCGGCGTGCGCAGCCACGCACGGTACCCAATTCTTAGAGCTGCCGCACGAGCATCGCCACGCCGTAGACCCGGCAGGGGCGAACCCATCAGCCGATGAAGTCGGGCCGGCCGTTGCCGTTGGTCGGCGGCGAGCCCGCGGCTGGGGCCTGTCGCGGAGCGACCGATGTCGCGGGCGAGTGAGGTTGAGAGGCAGGCGACGCGGCCGCCTGATGGGCTTCGTGGCCGGCGGCTTCTTCGCTGGCGGTTGACTGGCCTGCGGCTAGGGTATCGCCAGCCGGCTGCGCGGAGGGCGCATGGCCATCGCCCGAGGGCGCGCCCTTGTGCGGCGTCTTTTCCGCGGCGCCATCGCCGAGGCTCCAGTCACGGCGCTGGCGGCTGCTGGCGATGTTCATCGCCTTGCGGTACTTGGTGACCGTGCGGCGGGCCACGGTCAGACCGTGCTTGGCCAGTTCGCCCACCAGGTCGTCGTCCGAGAGCGGGTGCTGCTTGTTCTCGTTGTCGATGATCTCTTGCAGCTTGAGCCGCACGGCGTCCCAGGCGACTTCCTCGCCCGTCGGCGCTCACCGTGCCGCCGCAGAAGAACCGCTTGAGCGGGAAGATGCCGCGGGGCGTCTGAATCCACTTGTCGTCGACGGCGCGGCTGACGGTGGTGACGTGAACGCCCACGCGGTCGGCGATCTGCTGCATTTTCAGGGGTTCGATCGCCTCGGGGCCCTTGCTCAAGAACTCGGTCTGGTGATCGACGATGGCCTGGGCCACGCGGGTCAGGGTGTTGCGGCGCTGCTCGATCGACTCGATCAGCCACTGGGCCGAGTTGATCTTGCGCTTGATGTATTCGCGCGTTTCGGCGTTGGCCTTGTCGCTCATCAGGATGTTGCGATAGGTGGCGCTGATGTACAGCTTCGGCGTGCGGCCATCCTCGAGCCTGACCCGGTATTTGCCGTCATCGCCCAACTCGACGAACACGTCGGGAATGACGTTGGGCACGAAGGCGTCGCCAAAGTTGGCGCCCGGCTTGGGGTTGAGCTTGCGCAGCTCGACGAGCGTTTCCTGAATGATCGGGATTGAAATGCCCGTCTTGCGCTCGATGACCGGCAACCGGTTGTGCTCCAGGTCCTCGAGGTGGCTGGAGATCAACGTCTTGAGCTGCTCGTAGTGCGGCATGCCCGGCGTCAACTGCAGCAGCAGGCACTCGCGCAGATCGTGGGCCGCGACGCCCGGCGGATCGAGCTTTTGCACGATCGCCAGAGCCTGCCGCGCCAGCGCCAATTGTTCGGGACCGGCCGTGGGGTCGATGATCTCTTCGAGCCGCGACTGCAGATAGCCGTTGGCGTCGAGATTGTAGATGATGCGATCGGCCATCGCCCGCAGCTCGGGGCCCAGATTGAACCAACCGAGCTGATCGTGCAGGTAGTCTTGCAGCGACTGCGGCCGGGCGACCATGTTGGCCATCGCGTCGTGCTTGCGGGCGCCTTCTTCTTCGACCCGCGTGCTCGAGGGGCGCAGGCGCTCTTCGAAATGGTCGGGCCACTCCTCGTCCATGTTGAGCAGGCGCTCGAAATCTTCTTCGTTGTTCTTTTCTTCGCCTACGACCAGCTCGCGCTCTTCCTCGCTGGGGGCGTTGGGATTCTCGGCCTCGACCGGTTCTTCCGGCAGGTCGAGATCTTCCTCGGCCAGATCCAACACCGGGTTTTCCTGAATCTCCTGCTCGATGCGTTCTTGCAGCGCCATGATCGGCAACTGCAGGATTTCCATCGATTGGATCATTCGCGGCGCAAGAACCTGCTTTTGCACCATTCGCAGTTCTTGGCCGAAGGAAAGTCGCATGATCGTCGCAGTCTAGAAGGTCGGGTGGCGGTCCGCGGCGCTGGTCGCCGTGTGGCCCCGCCTGAAAACTTGGCTTGAAACGAAACCTGGCTTAAAACTTCTGCCGGCCGGCCAATGCGTCGGCCAGGATCTCCTTGTTAGCAAATTCTAGCACGCTGCCGGTCGTAATGCCGCGCGCCAAGCGGGTTATCTCGACCGGCGAGCCGGCCAAAAGGCTCGAAATATACAGCGCCGTGCCGTCGCCCTCGAGCGTCGGATTGGTCGCCATGATCACCTCGCGAAACGCGCCCTTGCGAACCCGCTCGACCAGCGCCTCGATCGTCAATTGCTCGGGGCCAACGCCCTCCAGCGGAGCAATTCGACCCAACAGCACGTGATATAACCCGTGATAGGTGCCGGGCTGTTCCAGGGCAATCAGGTCGCGCGGTTGCTCGACGACGCACAGCACGCTTGTATCGCGCTTCGAGTCGCGACAGATCTCGCACAGCTCCTCATCCGTCAAATTATAACAACTTCCGCAGTAGCGGACGTTTTGTTTGACGCTGCGAATCGCCTCCGATAGCGCGAAGGCCTCGGTCTCGTGGATCCGCAGGACGTGATAAGCCAGCCGCTCGGCCGATTTCTTGCCGATGCCCGGCAGCTTGGCGAACTCCTCGATTAGCCTGGTAACCGACTCGCTCAACACGCGCGTTGTACCTCGACTGCGAGGACCGCTTTAACCAAGTGTGAGAAACGCTTTGGGGACAGCTCGCCGAGGGGAGCGCCCCCACAAAGGGCCGCCGCGCGGCTTCATCCCGTCACGGGCTATTTTAGGGCCCAGACTGGTTCGGATCACCCCCCGAAAGTTGTGACAACATCGCGCCCAGACCGGGCACGTCGACACCTTCGGCCAGCGACTTCATGGCCTCGCCGTAAAGTTGCTTACTCTTGGCCAAGGCCTGATTCACGGCCGCTGCTAGCAAATCTTCGACCAGCTCGCGGTCGCCGCGGGCGAACAGCTCCGGGTCGATCTGACAACGCAGCACCTCGCCCAGTCCGTTGACTTCGACCGTCACCAATCCGCCGCCGGCGGTGCCCTCGGCCGCGACGGACCTTGAGATCCTCGTTGAGCTGCTGCATCTTGCCGCCCATGGCTTGGGCCTGCTTGAGCAGCGAACCGAGATTGGCCAGGTTTCCAAGTCCTTTCAACATCGCTGTCCCTTCAAGATCGTTCCCGCGTTTCGGATTGCGCGTTCGTCTACCAGCCGCTCAACCGCCACCGGCGGCCTCGGGCGAATCTTTCACGTCCACGATATGCGCGTCGAACAGCTCGCTGGCGCGGCGAACCAGCGGGTTGTCGGCCTTGGCCGCCAGCCGCTGGCGCTGCGAAAGCCGCGCGGCGCCGGAACGCTCGGCGGCCTGGCTCCGCCGGCCAGGGCGAAATCGAGCTTGACGCTCGTGCCGGCCACGCCCGACACGGCCCGTTCCAGCTCGGCGCACTGCTGGGGCCGCTCGCAAGCATCCTTGTTGAAAGTATAGTCACCGTCGAAAGTGACAACCAGCCGGTCGGGCGCGGCCAGCGTCACGGACCGGGCCAGCGCCGCGTGCTCGCCCAACAAACCGGACAGGCCGGCCAGCGCTTGTTGCCAGACTTCGGCGACTGTTTCGCTGGACAGCGCGATCGTCGGCCGCTCGGCTTCGTCGGCAGGCGCCATCGGCGGCGCGGTCAGCGGATCGCTGGCCGGCTCATCTTTTTTTTTTGCCGCTGCGAGCTCCGCGCCGGCGCACGTTGCCAACCCCTTGAGCCGCGACCGGCGCCGGCGAGCCTGGCGGCGGCGCCGCTGCGCACCTGTTCGATCAAGTCGGCCAGGTCGTCGAGGTTCTCCAAGGCCGCGATCCGCACCAGCGCCATCTCGGCCAGCGTGCGACCCTGCGTGCTGTAGCGCAGCCGCGAGAGCGTGTGATCGACGATTTGCAGGATCGCCAGGATGGTCTCCAGGCCAAGCTGCTTGCCGGCGGCCGTCAGCCGCGCGTGCTCGGCCGAAGACGTGTGCAGCAAGTTCTCGGGTCCGCAACCCGCGGCGGCCACCATCAGGTCGCGAAAGTGGCCCAGCAATTGTTCGAGCAACTGGCCGACGTCGACGGCTTCTTCGAGCGCCGTATCGAGGTCGGCAATCGCACCGGCCGCGTCGCGGCCGATCAGGTGCTCGGCGAGCGCGGCCATGCGGGCTTCGCCGGCCGTGCCCAACAGCGCGTGAACGTCGGCCAGCGTGATGTGGGCGTCGCCAAAGGCCAGCATCTGTTCGAGCAGCGACTGGCTGTCGCGCATCGAACCGCCGGCCCGCCGCGCGATCAGCTCGAGCGCCTTGCGGCTCGGCCGTGGCCCCCTCGGCTTCGACGATCTGCCGCAGCCGCTCGACGATCGAGGGCATCTGGATGCCCGCAAAGTCGAAGCGCTGGCAGCGCGAGAGGATCGTCACCGGCAGCTTGGTGACTTCGGTCGTGCAGAAGATGAACTTGACGTGCTCGGGCGGCTCTTCGAGCGTCTTGAGCAAGGCGTTGAAGGCCTCGCGCGTGAGCATGTGGACTTCGTCGATGATGTAGATCTTGTAGCGGGCGCGGCTGGGACGGATGTTGACGTTCTGGCGCAATTGCCGGATCTCGTCGATGCCGCGGTTGCTGGCCCCGTCGATCTCCAACACGTCGATGTCGGTGCCGCCGGCGATCGACAGGCAGATGTCGCAGCGGTTGCAGGGGGTGGGCGTCGGACCGTGCTCGCAGTTGAGGGCCTTGGCCAGGATTCGGGCGGCCGACGTCTTGCCGACTCCGCGGGCGCCGGTGAACAGGTAGGCGTGGCCGACCCGGTTGGCGGCGATCGCCCCCTTGAGCGCCTGGCGCCACGTGCTCCTGGCCGATCAGCTCGTCGAACGTCTGGGGGCGATAGCGGCGGGCGACGACGACGTAGCGCGATGCCGACTCGCCTGGCAGCGGCTCGGGCACGGCCGCCTCGCCTCGCGCATTGTCGGCCTTGGCCGCTCCCATCGGTGATTCATCCTAAGGCCCGTGGCGGCCCGCCCTGGTGTGTTGGCGGTCGAAAGGATCGGCCTCGGATGAGAGACCCGTCGCACAAAGGGCTGACTGCTTATGGCTGCTGACTTTCGTCCCTGACCAGGTTCGCAGGTCCCCATTGCGAGGGCCTCTCATCGGAGGCCGAAGGCGCCTTTGCCAAAAGTCCTATTTTTACGCCTGTGCGGCAGCGCGTCAAAGGGCCGCGCAGCAGCGCGGCGTGCCGCACATCTTGAATTCTATCATTTCTTCCGGAGTTTCTCGGCTGGAACTCAGCTGGGAGAAAAACTTGCGACGGCAACGTGTCCTCGCCTGGCAATTCACCCGAATTGCCGTGGGTCGCTCGCGCCGCGGTCGGCCGCGCGGATAGGCAGGTTGGTCAGGGGCGCTTCAGCGCGCCCTCGAAAACGGCTCCTCCTGAGAAAATAAGCAGACAAGATTGCCCGGTATTTGCTTTTCGCCAGGCAGCGCGTCGCTGCGTCGATTCCGCAGGGAAAAGCGGCCCTCCTATCACCTCTGAGGGATGCGGCGGGCCGGCCAAAAGCTGCAAATCCTACGAAAACGTCAGCTTTTGCCTAAGAACTTATGGCTTGGAGTTTGCATAGAAGTGTTGGGGGCTGAGCGTCATTGTCAGGTCTAGGTCCAATTTGGGGGCGAATGCCATGAGACTTCTCGCGAAACGTATCGGTGTTGCCTTGACCGCAACGCTCTTGGCCCTGCCGGCTGCGCCGGCGTTGGCCCACGGCGGCGGCGGTGGGCATGGTGGCGGCGGCGGCGGTCATGGTGGTGGCTTTGGCGGCGGCCACGGTGGAGGCGGTTTCCACGGCGGTGGCTTTGGGGGCGGCGGATACCGGGGCTTTAGTGGCGGCGGGCGTTCGTTTAGCGGCGGCGGATACCGGGGCTTCGGCGGCGGAACTGCCCGTTCGTTCAGCGGCGGCAGCATGTCGCGCGGCTCGAACTTCGTCGGCCGCAACTTCGGCAGCCAGCACACGTCCGGCTTCCGCGGCACCGGGAACATCGCTCGCGGTACCAGCGGCATCAGTGGCCGCAACAACTTCGCCGCGCACAACTTTGCCAACGGCGGTAGTTTCACCAATCGCAATTTCAGCGGCACCAACTTCAACCGCGGTAACTTCAACGGCGGCAATTTCACGACTGGCAATTTCAATCGCGGTCAATATGCCGGCAATCGCGGCGGGTATGGCGGCTACGGCGGCTGGGGCGGCTACGGACGGTATGGCGGCCGAGGTTACGGCGGCTACGGCGGCTATGGTTTCTATCCCGGCTATGGCTTTGGCTTCTTCCCGGGCTTCGGCTTGTTTGGTCTGGGCTACGGCTTGGGCTATGGCCTCGGCTACGGCGGCTGGGGTGGCTATGGCGGCTACGGTTATGGCTACCCATACGGCAACTACGGCTATGCCTCGTATGGCAACCAGGCGGCCCAGCCCACGACCGATCAGCTTGCCAGTGCTTCGGACTTCATGTCCAGCGGCGAGGTGGCCTTCAAGGCGGGTCAATACGACCAGGCCATCAAGGACTGGCAGCATGCCTTGCTCGACAACCCCAACAACGGGGCGCTGATGTTGTTGATCTCCCAGGCGCTGTTTGCCCAAGGCAAATACACCGAGGCGGCCAACGGCGTGCAAGCGGGCATGCAGCTCTTGCCGGAGAACGAGTGGGGCAACGTGGTCAAGAACTACACGCAGCTCTACTCCAACATCGGCAACTACACCAACGAGCTGAAAGCGCTGGAGAACGCCCGCAACCAGAAGCCGGATGATGCGGCACTGCGGTTCCTGCTCGGCTATCACTACGGCTACCTGGGCTATCCGAAGCAGGCCGTGACCGAGCTCGACAAAGCGCTCGATCTGCAGCCCAAGGATCTGGGTTCGCAGAAGCTGCGCGATATCTTCGCCGTCCAGGCGGGAGTGCCGGCCCGGGCCCACACGGCCCCCGAGCCGCCGGCCAATCCTGCTCAGCCGGGAGAAAACGCTCCGCAGACGCAGACCGGCGGCAAAACGCAGCAGGAGCAGACGCCGCAGCAGACCGAGACGCAATCGTAGACCTGAGGCGGAGTCGATCCGCTCTTTCGAGGCCATTGCCTCCCGTAGCGGGGGGCAATGGCTTTTTGAGTGCGCGGCGCAAGCGGCAACGGTGGCTGGCTGCGGCCGCCGCGCGGCGACGGCGTACCGCCCTACTTGCCGTTGGCCGAGGTGACCAAGATTTTTTCAGCGGCTGCCCGGCCCAGGGTCGTTTCATGGCCGCCGACGTCGACCGTGACGATGCCGGCTTCCTCGCGGTTGGCGATGATCCGGCCTTGGACGCCCAAGGGCAATCCCGAGCCGCTCAAGAACCGCAGGAACTCGGGCGACTGGTCGATGACGCGCGACAGGCGGAACTCTTCGCCCACGGCGCACTCGGCCAACGGCCGGCACTGCGGCATGTCGAAGGTGCCGTCCGAGCGCGGAATCGGGTCGCCGTGCGGGTCGACCCGCGGATGACCCAGGAAGGCGTCGATCTTGTCGATCAGCCGGTCGCTGACGGCGTGCTCCATGTGCTCGGCCTCTTCGTGGACTTCGTCCCAGTTGAGGTCCAGCGTCTTGACCAGGAACAATTCGATCAGCCGGTGGCGCCTGACGACGCGCAGCGCCAGAGCGGTGCCCGAAGGCGACAAGCGCACGCCCTCGTAGGGCGTGTAGGTCACCAGGCCGCTCTCGCTGAGCGTCTTGAGCATGCTGGTGACGGTGCCCGGCGACACGCCCAAGGCGGTGGCCAGTTGCCCGGTGGCGGCCTGTCCCTCGCCGGAAAGCGAGACTTGAAAAATCGCCTTGACGTAGTTCTCGACCGTTAGACTTGCCAAATGCCCGCTCCGCTCGGTTCGCCGATTGAAAGACTTGAGAATCCGGGGGGGAAAGGTCGCCAGCCAAAACGTCCCGGCATCGTGCCGGGCGGTGTCTCGCGACATGAAAGCTTATGGTTCCGGCCTATTTTAGCCCAGCAAGTTTTGCACGACCACGTTGGCACAGGCCCCGGAAGATTACAATTCTGACAGTTATCGTCCGGGCGGCCATGCATTGCAGCGATGCAATCCCGCGAGCATGATGAAACGACGGTTTTTTCATCCCTTCCGATCATGCCGGCTACGACTTGGAGCAACTGCCTTTGATGCTTAACGCGCGGGCTGCCGATCTGAGCCTTCAACTCGTTGACGACGCCGAGGTGTTGGGTATTGTCGTCGAACGGAGCGACGCGCAAACGTGCGTGGTCGATTGTGGTGCCCGCGCGCCGGCGGTTTGGAGGCCGGCCGCCGGCTGGCCGAAATCTGTCTGGCCGGACTGGGGCGCGTGCGTTTCATACCCGCGGCCGAGAGAATTGGCTCGCCGTTGGCCGTCAGCGTCGTGACGGATCACCCGCTGGCCGCCTGCATGGCCTCGCAGTACGCCGGTTGGAAGCTCGACGCGGGCGGCTTCTTTGCCATGGCTTCGGGGCCGATGCGGGCCGCGGCCGCCAAGGAGGCGCTGTTCGAGCGCATTGGCTTTCGCGAGCGCCCGCAGTCGGCCGTCGGCGTGCTGGAAACGCGGGCCCGCATTCCCGACGCGATCTGCCGCCAGATCGCGGCCGACTGCGGAGTTGCGCCGGAAAACCTGACGTTGCTCTACGCGCCCACGGCCAGTCTCGCCGGAGCAGTGCAGGTCGTCGCGCGCAGCGTCGAGACGGCGCTGCACAAGCTGTTCGAGTTGGGGTTCGATCTGACGCGCATCGCCTCCGGCTGGGGCACCGCGCCGCTGCCGCCAGCGGCGCCCGACGACCTGGCCGCCGTTGGCCGCACGAACGACGCGATCCTTTACGGCGGGGAAGTGATGCTGTGGGTGCGCGGCGACGACGCGTCGCTGGAAGCAATTGGGCCGCGGGTGCCCAGCAGCGCCTCGCCCGATCATGGCCAGCCGTTCGCCACCATTTTTGCCCGTTACGATCACGACTTTTACAAGATCGACCCGCACCTGTTCAGCCCGGCGGTCGTGGTCCTGGCCAATCTCGACACTGGCCATACGTTCCGATTCGGCGAACTTCGCCCGCGCGTGATCCACGAATCGTTCGGCATCCGCTAAACTCATCAACAGCGTTTCGGCCGCGGGATCACTCTTTTGTCATAAGAAGACTGATTTGCCACAGAGGGCACAGAGAACACAGAGCAAGCAACCCCAGAGAAGCCCCTTCTTCTGCCTTCGCTCTCGGTGATCTCTGTGGCCTCTGTGGCTTGACCTCCTTGTCTTTTTCGGCGAAGTCTTGATCGTGTCTCCGCGGCCCAATGGCGAGCCCTAATGGGTCACGGTTGATCACGAATGCAAATTGCCGTAATCGCGTCGAGCGACAGTTGGTATCTGCACGATCTGCGGCGGGCGGCGGCCGGCCGGCATGAAATCGCGGCCGTGGCCTTTCGCGATTTGTCGGCTTCTCTCGGCGACCCCGGGCCGGTGATCACGGCCGGGGAGGTAGACCTCGGTAGCGCGGCTGCCGTGGTCGTGCGCACCATGCCGCCGGGCTCGCTCGAACAGGTCGTGTTTCGCATGGACTTGCTGGCACGACTCGAGGCCGCGGGCATGCTCGTCATCAATCCGGCCCGCTCGATCGAAGCGGCCGTCGACAAATACCTGGCCAGCGCCAAACTCGCCGCAGCCGGGCTGTGCGTGCCCGAGACGATCGTCTGCCAGACCGTCGACGCGGCGCTGGCCGCTTTCCAGCGGCTGGGCGGCGACGTGGTGGTGAAGCCGCTGTTCGGGGCCGAGGGGCGCGGCATCACGCGGCTGAACGACGAAGCCCTGGCCGAACGGGCGTTCCGCCTTCTGGTGCCGCTGGGGGCCGTGCTTTACTTGCAGCGCTACGTGCCCCATCATGGTTACGACCTGCGCGTGCTGGTGCTGGGCGAGCAGATGTGGGGCATCCGCCGCCGCAACGCGCTCGACTGGCGCACGAATGTCAGCCGCGGTGCGACCGCCGAACCGTTGGAGCTCGAATCGGCCGTGACCGAAGCAGCCCGACTGGCGGCCGAGGCGATCGGCGCCCCGCTGGCCGGCGTGGACCTGTTGCCGGGCATCGACGGACGGCTATACGCGATCGAAGTCAACGCCGTGCCCGGATGGCAGGCCCTGTCGCGAACGCTCAAGGTCGACGTCGCTCGGCACGTCCTCGACTTCTTGGCCGCGCGCGTTCGAGCAGCTGGCAAATCGACAAGCTGATTCTTCGAAACTCCCATCATGAGCAACCTGGCCACTCCGCGAGACACACGAGCGATCGACCAGTCCGGCGCCAACGTCGCTCGTCGCCTGACGGCCACCGCCGCGCGGATGAGCGAGTCGCTGGCTATCGTCGTCCCCCGCGGCCGCGGCGCCGACGGCAAGCGCATTTACGACACCTGCACGTTCGCCCAGCTCGAAGCCGAGACGAATCGCCTGGCCAGCGGGCTGCGGGCCTATGGCGTCACACCGGGCACGCGGCTGGCCCTGATGGTCCGGCCGGGTCGCGAGTTCATCGCGCTGGTCTTCGCGCTGTTCAAAGCCGGAGCCGTCGTCGTGTTGATCGACCCCGGCATGGGCCTCCGCAACATGATCGACTGCCTGGCCGAGGTCCAGCCCGAGGGCTTCGTGGCCATTCCGACGGTGCAAGCCGTGCGGGCCTTGCTCGCGCGGCGTTTTCGTCAGGGCGCGGTTCAACGTCACGGTTGGGCGCCGCTGGGGCTGGGGCGGCTGGACGTTCGACGAGCTGCGCCGCCGCGGCGACCCGCAGCCGATCTGCCACCGCGCCGAACCCGACGATTCGGCGGCCATCATTTTCACGTCCGGCAGCACGGGCCCGCCCAAGGGCGTGCTTTACTCGCATGGCAACTTCGATCGGCAGGTGACCGAGCTCGGCGAGTTCTACGGCATCGAGACCGGGCGAAGTCGACTTGCCCGGTTTCCCGCTGTTCGGGCTGTTCAATTGCGCGTTGGGCGTGACCACGGTCATCCCCGACATGGATCCGACGCGGCCGGCCCGGGTCGACCCGCGAAAAATCGTCGAGGCGATCGACGATTGGCGGGTGACGCAGGCGTTTGGCTCGCCGGCCATCTGGAACCGCGTCGGGCAATACTGCCAAAAGCACAACGTGCGGCTGCCGACGCTGGGTCGCGTGTTGTCGGCCGGCGCGCCGGTGCCGCCGCACGTGCTGGCGCGGATGAAAGCCGTGATCGCCGAAGGGGGCGACGTGCACACGCCCTACGGCGCCACCGAGGCCTTGCCCGTGGCGTCGATCGCCGCCAGCGAAGTGCTGAGCGAAACCCGGCGGCGCTGGGCCTCGGGCGCCGGCACGTGCGTCGGCCGGCGGTTCGCCGGCATCGAGTGGAAGATCATCCGCATCGTCGATGGCCCGATCGCCTCGATCGATGCGGCCGTCGAGCTGCCGCGCGGCGAGATTGGTGAGTTGATCGTCACCGGGCCCGTGGTCACGCGTCGCTACGTCACGCGCGTCGAAGCCAACGCCACGGCCAAGATCGCCGACGGCGACGGCGTGTGGCACCGAATGGGCGACGTGGGCTATCTCGACGAGCACGACCGCTTCTGGTTTTGCGGCCGCATGGCGCATGCGCGTCGTCACGCCGTCGGGCTCATTGTTTACCGTGCCCTGCGAGGCGATTTTCAACCAGCATCCGGCGGTGTACCGCTCGGCGCTGGTGGGCATCGGGCCGCCGGGCAGCCAGCGGCCGGCGATCGTCGTCGAGCCGTGGCCGGGCCAGATGCCGCGGGGCAGGGCAGGGCGGCAAAAACTGACCGACGAGCTCGGCCAACTGGCGGCCGCCAACCCGCTGACCGAAACGATTCGCGACTTTCTCATCTGCCGGGCCATGCCCGTCGACGTGCGGCACAACGCCAAGATCGGCCGCGAGCGCCTGGCCGTCTGGGCGGCCGGCAAGTTGAGGTAACGACCGCCATGTTCGCGCTGGTGACCGGGGCTGGCGGCTTTCTGGGGCAATACCTGGTCGACGCGCTGCTGGCCCGCGGAGACCGCGTGCGGGCCATGGTGCGACGGCCGTGCGCGGCGATTGAGCGGGCGGGCGTGGAGCAAGTCGTGGCCGACGTGCGTGACGCGGCGGCGGTCGCGGCGGCTTGCGCGGGGGTCGACGTCGTGCATCACGCGGCGGGGATCGCGGGCATCTGGGGGCGGTGGGACGCGTTCTACGGCATCAACGTGCTGGGCACGCGAAACGTCATTGAGCGGCTGCCGCGAGCATCGGCGTGCCGCGGCTGGTCTACACCAGCAGCCCCAGCGTGACGTTCGACGGCACGTCGCAAGAGGGCGTCGACGAGTCGGCGCCGTATCCGCGCCGCTGGCTGAATCCACTACCCGCACACCAAGGCACTGGCCGAACAGGAAGTGCTGGCCGCCTGCGACGAGCGGCTGCTCGCCTTGCGCGCTGCGGCCGCACTTGATTTGGGGGCCCGGCGATCGGCACTTGATCCCCCGGCTCGTCGGGCGGGCCCGCGCAGGCCAGTTGCGCCGCGTGGGCGACGGAACGAACCTGATCGACATGGTCTACGTGGAAAACGCCGCGCAGGCGCACCTGCAAGCCGCCGACGCGCTGGCCGCCGGCTCGCCAGTCTGCGGCCGGGCCTATTTCATCAGCCAGGGCGAGCCAGTGAACTGCTGGCAATGGATCGACGAAGTCCTGGCCCTGGCCGGACTGCCGCCGGTCGAACGCTCGATCTCGCTGGCGACAGCCTGGCGGATCGGCGCCGTGTTGGAAGCGGCGTACCGGGTTTTCCGCCTGCGCGGCGAGCCGCGGATGACCCGTTTCCTGGCCGCGCAGCTCGGCACGTCGCACTATTTCAACATCGCGCGCGGCCGCGTCGCGACTTCGGCTACCAACCGGCGATCGACAAGGCAGAAGGCATGCGGCGGCTGGGCGAGCAGCTCGCACTCGATGCCGTGGCAACGCGCTGATCGGACGGCGGACGGCATTAACTCTATGTGCGGGGTCGCTTCGCACACTGCTTTGCAAAGCAAAGCCGCCATTCTGCCGCCCGGAATCTTCGGCGGCTTGCCAATCGCGGCCAAACCCGATAGTTTCGAGGGTTTTGGTGACCCCAGGGAAGGTTGGCAATGATTGCGGATGCGACTGATCGCGATCGGATCGTGATCACCGGCGTGGGCCTGACCGCGCCGAACGGCAACAATCTGGCCGAGTTTCGCGCTAGCCTGCTGGCCGGCCGTAGCGGCGTCAGCGCCTACGAGATCCGCTACGTCGGCGCGACCCTGGCCGGCGTGTGCCACTTCGACGAGCTGCGCTACCAGAAGCGCAAGGAAGTACGCCGCGGGACCCGGCCGGCAGCGTGGGCATTTACTGCGCCCACGAGGCCATCGCCGACGCCGGGCTCGATTGGGCCAACGTCGACAAGAGCATGGTCGGCGTCTACGTCGGCGTCACCGAGCACGGCAACGTCGAGACCGAGAACGAAATCTACGAGCTCAAAGGCTTCGACTACGACACCAAGTTCTGGTCGCACCACCACAACCCGCGGACGGTGGCCAACAACCCGGCCGGCGAAATCTCGCTGAACCTGGGCATCACCGGCCCGCACTACACGATCGGCGCCGCCTGTGCCGCCGGCAACGCGGGCATGATCCAGGGCGCCAGATGCTGCGGCTGGGCGAGTGCGACGTGGCCCTGGCCGGCGGCGTGTCGGAAAGCATCCACACGTTCGGGATCTTCGCCAGCTTCAAGAGCCAGGGCGCGCTGGCCAGCCACGCCGACCCGAGCAGGCCTCCCGGCCGTTCGACGCCGACCGCAACGGCATCGTCGTGGCCGAGGGGGGCTGCCTGTACGTGCTGGAGCGGCTGGCCGACGCCCGCCGCCGCGGCGCGACGATCTACGGCGAAATCGCCGGCTACGCCATGAACAGCGACGCCAGCGATTTCGTGCTGCCCAACCCGAGCGGCAGGCCGAGTGCATCGCAGCTGGCCCTGAAGCGGGCCCGGCTGACGGCCGAACAGTCGACATCGTCAGCACGCACGCCACGGGCACGGCCAGCGGCGACGTCCAGGAGTGCGTGGCCCTGCGGCGAGTATTTGGCGATTCGAAGCGGACGCTCTTCAACAACGCCAAGAGCTTCATCGGCCACGCGATGGGCGCGGCCGGGGCGCTGGAGCTGGCCGGCAACCTGCCGGCCTTCGGCGATCGGGTCTGCCACGCCACGATCAACGTCGACCGGCTCGATCCCGAGTGCGCCCTGCCGGGGCCTGGTCGTCAACCAGCCGCGGGAAGCCGGCCAAGTGGACGTGATTCTGAACAACTCGTTCGGCATGTTGGGCATCAATTCGGTCGTGATCGTGAAACGCATCTGAGTGAAACGCGTCTGACGCACACTAGCACCGGCACATCCGAGAAACTCGCAACCGCGACACGTTTGGAGAGAGCTCTGGGCATGAGTCCCGAAGAAATCAAAGAGGCCATTCTCGACATCCTCGAAGGAATCGCACCCGACGAAGACCTCAGCCAGCTGAACGACGACGTGCCGCTTCGCGAGCAGCTCGAGCTCGACAGCATGGACTTCCTCGACATCGTCATGGAGCTGCGCAAGCGCTACCGCGTGCAAATTCCCGAAGACGACTACGTCGAGCTCGCCACCATGAACAGCACGGTCAGCTATCTCGGACCGCTGATGAAGGACCTCGAGAAAGCCTGAGAGCGTCTATGGCCGCCTATGACACGATCATCATCGGCGCCGGCATGTCGGGGCTGGCGGCGGGCATCCGCCTGGCCTACTACGACCAGCGGGTCTGCATCCTCGAACGGCACACGACCATCGGCGGGCTGAACTCGTTCTATCGGCTGGCCGGCCGCAACTTCGACGTCGGACTGCACGCCGTCACCAACTTCACGCCCAAGGGCGCTCGCAAGGGCCCGCTGGCCCGGCTGCTGCGGCAGTTGCGGTTCAGCTGGGACGAGTTCTCGCTGGTGCCGCAGTTCGGCTCGACGATCGCCTTTCCCGGCGTGTCGCTGTCGTTCAACAACGATTTCGACTGCTTTCGCTCCGAAGTGCACCGCGCCTTTCCGGCCGAGAAGGACAACTTCGAGCGGCTGGCCCGCTCGGTCATCGACTACGACGACCTGGACGAGGAGGCCGCCGGGCGCTCGGCCCGCCGATCGTCTCGTCGATCATTAGCGATCCGCTGCTGGTCGACATGCTCTTCTGCCCGCTGATGTTCTACGGCAGCGCGCGGGAGCACGACATGGACTTCGCGCAGTTCTGCGATCATGTTTCGCAGCATTTTCATGGAAGGTCTCGCCCGCCCTTGGGCCGGCGTGCGGCTGATTCTCAAGAAGCTGGTGCGGAAGTTCAGGCAACTGGGGGGCGAGCTGCGGCTGCGCGCGGGGGTCGAGCGGATGGAGCTCGACCGCGGCCGCGTGGCGCGGATGATCCTCGACGACGGCAGCACGGTCGAAGCCGATCGCATCCTCTCTTCCGCCGGCTGGCTCGAAACGATGCGGATGTGCGCCTCCGAGCCGGCCGAGGGGCCGCCGCCGGGACAGCTCTCGTTCGTCGAAAGCGTGTCGGTGCTCGACACCGAGCCGCGCGAGCTGGGCTGCGACCGCACGATCGTGTTCTTCAACGACTGCCAGCGCTTCGAGTGGCGCAAGCCCGACGAGCTGGTCGACGTGCGCAGCGGCGTGATCTGCTCCCCCAATAATTTCGCCTACGACGAACCGCTGGCCGAGGGGATGGTGCGGATCACGGGGCTGGCGAATTTCGACCGCTGGCGCGGCCTGCCGGACGAGGCTTACCGGCTGGCCAAGCTGCGGTGGTACGAGAAGATGGCGGCCTCGGCGGTGCGGTTCGTCGCCGACTTCCGCACGCGGGTCGTGGCCACCGACATGTTCACGCCCACCACGATCCGCCGTTTCACGGGGCACGAGAACGGTGCCGTCTACGGTGCGCCGGAGAAACGCTGGAGCGGCACGACGCACTTGAAGAACCTGTTCATCTGCGGGACAGACCAGGGTTTTGTCGGTATCATTGGTGCCATGTTCAGCGGCATCGCGATGGCCAACCGCCACTTGCTGGCGGCCCGTGGCGACGGACCCGACCCGTTGCCGGCCACGCGCGTGCCGAGCGCTAGCAGGGGGCGGCTCGGGCATTTTTTGTCTTCGGGAACCCCGCCCTTTCCCTCGCCACGTTCAACATCGCACAATCCTGTTTCCCGTCCGGCCAGCGAACGATGCCCAAAGATTTTCTCGAAGGCGCGCGCGACCGCTACGACGTGATCGTGATCGGCAGCGGTCTGGCCGGCCTGACGGCGGCCAACACCCTGGCGCGCAGCGGCCAATCGGTGTTGCTGTTGGAGCAGCACTACAAGCTGGGGGGCATGGCCACCTGGTTCAAACGGCCTGGCGGCCACATCTTCGATATTTCGCTGCACGGCTTCCCGGTGGGCATGATCAAGAGCTGCCGCCGCTATTGGAGCCAGGAGATCGCCGACTCGATCGTGCAGCTGAAGCACATCCGCTTCGACAACCCGATGTTCTCGCTGTCGACCACGTTCAACCGCGAGGACTTCACGCGGCTGTTGACCAGCCGGTTCGGCGTGCCGGCCGAGCGCGGTGCGGGCCTTCTTCGACGCCGCCCGCGGCATGAACTTCTACGACGACCAGTCGACCACGGCGGGCCAGTTGTTCGAGCGGTTCTTCCCGGGCCGCGAAGACGTCATCCGCCTGTTGATGGAGCCGATCACCTACGCCAACGGCTCGACGCTCGAAGACCCGGCGATCAGCTATGGCATCGTGTTCTCGAACTTCATGTCCAAGGGCGTGTTCACCTTCCAGGGCGGCACCGACCGGCTGATCGAGCTGATGCACCAGGAACTGCTGAAAAGCGGCGTCGACGTCCGCATCCGCACCGACGTCGAACGGATCCTGGTCCGCGGGGGCCGCGTCGTCGGAGTGCACGTCGACGGCCGCGACATTGCCGCCGGCGCGTGGTGTCGAACGCCAATCTCAAAGCCACGATCTTCAATCTCGTCGGCCGCGAACACTTCGATCGCCGGCTTCGTCGACGAGGCGGAGGCCGTGCGGCTGAACAATTCGAGCAGCCAGGTCTACATGGCGCTCAAGAACGGCGAACAGCTCGACGAGAGCCTGGGCGATTTGCTGTTCAGCTCGACGGCGCCGCTGTTCCGCACCGACGCGCTGTTGAGCCGCGACATCACCAGCCGCACCTACTCGTTCTACTACCCGCGCACCCGGCCCGAGGCCAACCGTTCGCTGATCGTGTCGAGCACCAACGCCAACTACGACGATTGGGCCAGTCTTTCGCCCGAGGAGTACGAAGCCAGCAAGCGCGACCTGGTCGAGACGACGCTCGAGGCGATTTCCAAATACGTGCCCGACATCCGCGCGAAGCTGGACCATGCCGAGGCCTCCACGCCCCTGACGTTTCGCCACTACACGCGGCACCTCGACGGGGCCAGCTTCGGCACGAAGTTCGAAGGCCTGGCCGTCAGCCGGGCCTTCCCGCAGCAGATCGGCGGGCTGTACCACGCCGGCAGCGTGGGCATCATCATGTCGGGCTGGCTGGGAGCGATGAACTACGGCGTGATCGTCGCCAACGACGTCGACGCCTGGCTGCTGAAATCCGCCGTCAAGGGGAGCGCACCGGTCGCGGCCGATTCATGAACCACGATGAGCTGCTGGCCGCGATTCCGCATCGCCAGCCGTTCTTGTTCGTCGACGAAATCGTCGAGCGGACCGAAAAACGGATCGTCTGCCGCAAGACGTTCCGCGAGGACGAATGTTTTTCAGCGGCCACTATCCGGGCTTCCCGATCGTGCCGGGCGTGCTGTTGTGCGAGGCGGCCATGCAGGCCGGCGCGTGTTGCTGGCGCAGTACGAAGCGCAAACCTCCGGCGGCGTGCCGGTGGCCACGCGGCTGAACGACGCCCGCTTCAAACGGATGGTCAAACCGGGCGAGACGATCGAGATGGAAGTTGAAATCACTAACCACGTTTCCAAAGCCTGGTTCCTGACGGCCAAGGTCACCTGCGGTGGTCAGATTGCCCTGCGCTTCAAGTTCGCCTGCACGATGGCGGCGCTGGAATAGGCTCACACTGCGAATTCTTGGGTGCCACGGGCGGCCGCGCGAGCAGACACCCGTGTGGCGGCTCGCACGACTGTCCGTCACCAGCCAGCCGTGGCACAAGGGCTTTTAGTCGATTGCGAAAATGTGAACGCCCATGGACTTTCTCGAGCTCCACCGGCAAGACGATCGCCGTGTTCGGCGTGGCCAATCGCAAGAGCGTGGCCTACCAGATCGCCACGCTTGTCGAGGCCTGCGGCGCCCAGGTCATCCACGTCGTGCGCCCCGATGAGCGGAAGCGCGGGCTGGCGAAGCTGCTGGGCCGCGAGAGCGACCTTTTCGTGTGCGACGTCGAAGACGAGGAGCAGATCGCCCGGGTGCGCGACGAGATCGCGGCCTCGCACGAGCGGATCGACGGTCTGGTGCACTCGATCGCCTTCGCCCCTTACTCCGGTGGGCGGCGGCCGTTTCATGAGACCCCGAAAGCGGGCTTTCTCCGCTCGGTCGACATTTCGTGCTATTCGCTGGTGGCACTGGCCGGCGCGTTTCGCGAGCTGTTCAACGCGGACGCCTCGGTGGTGACGATTTCGATCTCCACCACGCGGATGGCCGCCGAGAATTACGGCTACATGGCCCCGGTCAAGGCGGCGCTCGATTCGGCGCTGGTGTTTCTGGCCAAGTGTTTTCAGCGAGTTTTCCCACGTGCGGTTCAACGCCGTGGCGCCGAGCCTGTTGAAAACGTCCGCGTCGGCCGGCATTCCCGGCTACGTCGACTCCTACCTGTTCGCCGAACAGGCCACGCTCCGCAAACGGGCGGTCGAGACCGAGGAGGTGGCCAGCGTGGCCGCGTTCCTGCTGAGCCGCCGCTCCAGCGGCATCAACGCCCAGAGCATCGTGGTCGACGCCGGCATGTCGACCAACTACTTCGATCGCGAGATCGTCCGCAAGACGCTGCGGCCCGAGCTGTAGCCGGGGTCTGCGACCCCGGTGATCCACGCAAGAATGCCGGCCTCGCAGAGGCCGGCTACAGATGGGCGGCTACCGATGGGCCGGCTACCGATTGTTGCTAGCTCGCGGCGGCCAGGGCGGCGTTCGGCGGCAGAGCAGTCTGGTGATGCGGCGCACGCACGGTCGGTGGCGCGGCGACGCAGCTTTGCTGCCAGTCGACGGCCAGCATCAAGGCGTTGATGCCCGAGCCGATGCCCAACAGGGCCACGCGGTCGCCCCGCTCGAGGTGACCGTGCTCGATGCCCATCGCCATGGTCACCGGCAGCGCCGCCGAGCCGGTGTTGCCCAAGGTTTCGAGCGTGGCGAAGTCGACGATCGGGTCGAGCTCGAGCGATTGCAGCATCCGCTTGCGGTGGGCCGAGCCGACCTGGTGGCAAAACGTCTTGTCGATGTCGGAGCGCGACCAGCCGGTCTCTTCCAAAAACGACTCGAACGTGGCTTCGCCCACGGCGATCCCTTCGCGCATCAACCGCTCGGAGTCGGTTTCCATCAGCGGCCGCATGCCCTCGGCGACCGCTTCGTCGCGGTCGCTGTGACAGAGCCCTGCCGCGGCACTGTGGGCCCGGGCCGTGGCCGCCCAGCAGGCGATTGCCAGTGCGGCTCAGCGAGCGATCGACCAGCAGCACGGCGGCGCTGGCCGAGCCGATCGTCAGCGAGGCGACGGCCAGCTTGACGTCGTCGCGCGTCAGCGAATGGTCGGCATTGAGCGTGGCGATCGTGTGTTCGACCAACTGGCGGCTGCACTCGGTGCCCACGACCAGCCCGGCGCGAATCTGGCCCAGCTCGATCATGTTGGCCACCTGGACCATGCCGTTGAGCAGGCCCAGGCAGGCGTTGGAAAGGTCGTAGACGACGCATTCGGCCGGCAGGCCCAGGCGGTGATGAACGCCGCAGGCCGTGGCCGGCTCGAGATAGTCGCGGCAAACCGAGCCGTGCACCAGGGCCCCCACGTGGGCCTTGTCGCATTCGGCCAGTTCGAGGGCCGCCAGGGCGCTGGCCACGCTCTTGTCGCTGGGCAGCGTGCCAGGGGCCCAGAAGCGGCGCTGGCGAATTCCGGTGATCAGCTCCAGGCGCCCGGCGGGCAATTTCAGCCGGCTGTAAAGCGGCTCCAACCGCTGTTCGAGCTGCTCGGACGTGACGATCTCTTCAGGCAGCGTACAGGCAACGGCCTCGATACAAACGTTCTGATACTTCATCGGCGGCGGTTATTTCCCCAAAAAGTGAGCACGTAAGCTTGATCCGCGGCGGGTCGCAGCGCGGGGCCGTGTCGAAGAAACGGGCCTCGCAGTGGGTAGCCCGTTAGCTTAGAGGTCCGCTGTGCAATCGTAAAGCGCCGATTCCCGCGGCGCAAGCGTGCACCGCCAACCCCCTGCGCACCATGATGTTGTGCTAGCGAAATGGCCCTGTGGCTAAATAGGCCTTGATCATTGACGCCGGGCAAACGGCTTCTAGACTCACACCCACTTGCATTCCCAGACGGGGGCCACGGCAAGCCCTGGAAGGAGTTTCGAGGCCGCCAAACAGACCGCAAAACTTAGCTCCGGCGCGCGTGCCCGCTCCAAGCGGCCGCGACGGGTGAGCACAAGCCGACGGCATCAAGGACGATGCGCGACCGCGGTTGCCTCGTCTGATTCCGTCCTCTTGCCAGGCGTCTGGGCCAGCTCTGGCCCCGGCCCCCCCTGCTCTCCCGCGCTAGCGTCGCCGGATCTGAAGCCATACGGCCTGCGGACGACCTCGGTGTGTTCCGCGTTTTGCCGTTAGCGTACCGCGACAAAGGACCCTGTCGTTTGAAGGAGTGCATTATGCGATCCAAACCGTTGATTGGGTTGAACGCCGACTATCGCGCCGCCAAAAAGGACGCGCCGGCCTTTTCTTACGTCTGTGCCGGCTACTACGATTCGATCATGGAAGCCGGCGGGGTGCCGATCGTCTTGCCCCCCGTCAGCGATCCGGCCGATCTGGAGCGATTGCTCGATCTGGTCGACGGCATGGTGCTGGTCGGAGGCGCCGATCTCGATCCACGGCGCGACGGCTACATGCTGCACCCCAGCGTGCGGCCGCTGGACACGCGCCGCGAAGACTTCGATCGCGGCTGATGCGCTCGATTGCCAAGCGGCAAATGCCCGTGTTCGGCATCGGCGTCGGGCTGCAACTGCTCAATCTTTCGCAGGGCGGGACCTTGCTGTTGCACATTCCCGAGGATCTGCCCAAGGCCCTGCCGCACAAGGATCCGCTCGATCCGGCCCATCGCCACAGGCTGGAGGTGGTCGCCGGCTCGCTGATGGAGCGGGTCTACGGCGACGGCGAAATCCGCGTCAACAGCGTCCATCACATGGCCATCGACGACGTGGCACCGGGATTCCGCGTCACGGCCCGCTGCCCCGACGGCGTGATCGAAGCCATCGAGAGCACGACCGACTGGGTGGCCTTCGGCACCCAGTTCCACCCCGAGAGCGATTCGGCCTCGGCCCTTGACCTGCGCATTTTCGAAGAGTTCCTCGCCGGCATTACCGGTGAGGTGATCGAGATGCGGCTCGTGGCCTGAGTTTTCCGACGCGCGTCAACGTGCGCGGATTGAGCGCGACAGTCTTGCCGGCTATTTCCCAGCGGCCGCTTCGGCGCGCCTCGCGCTGCGACGTGCAGCGCGAGGCCGCCGGCGTGTCGGGCGATGGTTCGCCGCATCCTGCCACGTGGGAAGGCGCACGATGGTCGATCCCAAACTGCTCGACGAGCTCGGCACGCTCGCTACGCGCAGGCGGTGGTTGCTCGGGCTGTCGATCGGACGCGGCTGCCGCCGGCTGCACGTGGCGCTGGTCGGCATCGAGGGGCATGGCCTGAGCTGCCGGGCCAGCGTGTTCGCTCATCGTCGCGCGGCGGTGCCGCCGCCGCTCGTGCGACGCTATCAGCGGCTGTGCGGTCGACACGGCAGCCGCATCCGCGCGGGGCCGGCCGAGGCGGCCCTGCTGGCCGCGCAGCTGGCCGAAGCCCAGGCGGAGCTGGTCGACGAGTTTTCGGCCGACATCGCGCCCGTTTGGGGCCGCTTGACCGCCCTGGCCGTGGGCGACTTCGCCCTCTGGCATCGACGGCAGGGAATGAGGGTCTACCTGCCGCTGTCCGATGCCGCGCGGCTGGCCGAGCTGACCGGCCAGAACGTGATCGACGCCTTCGCTGCCCGCGACCTGGCCCAGGATGGCCGCGGGCGGCCCCTTTCGCCATTGCCCGATTGGCTGCTGCTGCGCGACGCGCAGAAGTCGCGGCTGGTGGTTCAGTTCGGCAAGCGCGTCGCACTCTGCTGGCTGCTCGCTTCGCGCGAAGCCTCGGGCACGTCGCGCTGCGGACAATTGCGGCTGGAATTGCCGGCCGACACGGCGGACTCGCGGGCCGCGTGGCTCGAAGCCGCCGGGCAGCGTCTGCGGACGTTGATGCCGCCCGGTGGCCGCGTCGATCAACTGGTCGTCTCCGAACAGCCGCAACACCGCCACGAGTTCTTGGTCGATCTGGCAGCCCGGTTGGGCGGCGGCACGGCCATCGAGATCGTGAGCCTGGCCGATCTCGGCGTGCCGGCCGGCTCGCTGGCGGCGGCACGGGCGGCCTTGCTGGGCATGCTCCACGTCGACCAGGTGCCGGCCAATCTGGTTACAATGACCGGGGCCCGCGCGCCGCGGGTGCTCGGCCGGCTGACGCCGGGCTCGTACACTTCGTGGCACCGGCTGATGCGCGAGCTGGCCACGGCCAAGCCCGCCGTCGTGGCGTTGCGAACGGCCGTGTAGGCGATGTCGCCGCGACAGCAAGCCAAGAGACCGTGCGGGCCGGCGAATGCTTCGTGTTGCTTCGCCCCTTCGAGGGCTTTACCGGTCGAGGGATCTGCCATGAAATTGCTGGGCAACGCGCTTCGACTGGTCCGCCAGCACTGGCGGTCGTATCTGGCGATCAATGCCGTCTACTTCGGAGTGATTCTGGCGGCCATGGTGTTTGTCGCCTTCCACCGCGAGCTGCAGGAGTCGCTACTCAAAGCGGTCGTCGCGGATTTGAAGGAAGGAACGTTGTCGCCCGTCGCCAAGGTGTACGGCAGCGGCAATATCGCGGCGGCCGTCGCCGTGACGTTTTTGGTGAATCTCATCCTCGGCAGTCTGCTGTTCATCACCCTGCCTTCACTTTTCGTGCCGTTTAGCGGTTTGGCGCTCGGCTGCGTGCGGGCGACCATGTGGGGTGTCATGTTCGCGCCGCCCATCGAGGAACCGACGAGTTTGCGACTGGCCCGAGGCGCTGATCGCGGGCCTGGTCCTGCTCGAAGGCCACGGGTACACGTTGGCCATGCTGGCCGTCTACATCCAGGGCAAGTCGTTTCTGCGGCCTCAAACCGCCGGCGTCGAAACCCTGGCCGAAGGCTATTGGGTCGGCGTCAAGCGGTCGGCCTCGCTTTACCTGCTGGTCGCGCTGCAGTTGCTGGCGGCAGCCATCTACGAGGCCCTGCTGGCCATCGCGATCCTGCCGCACTTGAAATAGCGGCCGGGGCCCGTGGGTCCGGGTGGCGTTGAACCGAGAGCCGGCAAATGCGCTCCTGACGCGAACACGCGTTATCTTCCGCACGAAGCGACGCAATGCCAGGGCGGCTTGCAGATTTCCGGTCGCTGAGACTAGAGAAACTGCGCAGGCGCTGTCGATATGTGAAAACACGCGGGCGCCACGGGCGGCGGCATGGCTGCGAACAGCCAAGCCGGCTTGGCGGCGCGAGGGTCCCTTGGCGGCTGGCCGTGCGACCTCACTGGCAAGAGGGAGCCTGGCGGCTTCATAGCGAAAATCCTGAATCCTCCCCTATGAAAGCTGCCGCTCCTCACTACCTGCTGTTTTCCGAGTCGTGCCGGAAAGACGCGCGGGGACAGTGGCGGTTCGTGCTGCAACCGGTCGAAGGCGGCGACCAGTTCGAGGCCGCCGACGCCGAGCCCGAGGCCCGCGGCGAACGCCTCGAGCTGCTGGCCGTGGTGCGCGGGCTGGAAGCGCTTGAGCAACCCTCGCGCGTGACGCTGGTGACGCCCAGCAAGTACGTCCAGCGCGGCCTGACGTACGGCCTGGCCGAGTGGCGCGCAAGACTGGCAATGGGAGCACTTCGGCGAGATGGTGCCGGTGAAGAATCGCGATCTCTGGCAGCGCATCGATCGGGCGCTGCGATTTCACGAGCTTGAATGCCGCACCTGGCGGTTCGATTTGCCGCACGGCCCTGTCGAGGGCGAACGGGCGGTGACGGCCCCGCATCGGCCCATGGCGGGCGGCCGCGCGGCGGGCAGCCGCTGGCGGCGCAAGTGGCTGGCCTGCGAACGACTTGTCGACGAGCGCCTGCGAGGCCTGCGGCTGTGGCTGGCCCAGTGCGGCACCCGGTTGCTCCCATTGCCCTGGTTCGAGTAGGCCGGTGATTTCGCGGCATTTTCCGCGGAATCGGCCCGAAGTTGCCCCCCGTTTGCGGCTGGACGAAGCAGCCGTTGGATTCGACAATCTCATGAGGTGACAGCAAGATGGCTACGCGGACCACGGTGGAGCTGGAAAAGGTCGGCCCGCTGGTCGACGGGAATTTCGAAAACCCGTTCGACCTGCTCGGGCCGCACGAAGTCGTGTCCGCCGGGCGCCGTGCCCTGGCGGTGCGGGCGTTCCTGCCCGAATCGTCGCAAGCCTGGGTCATCGACCCACGGGAGAATCGGCCGCATCCGATGCGGCGCATTCACCCGGCCGGGCTGTTCGAAGCCATCTGTCCGAGCGAAACGCCCAACCGCCGCTACATGTTGCGCGTCGCGGACCGGCGCGGGACCGAATCGATGATGCACGACCCCTACGCCTTCCCGCCGCTGCTGACCGACCTCGACCTGCACCTGCTGGGCGAGGGCAAGCACTGGCACAGCTACACGAAAATGGGGGCGCAACTGCGGCCTGATCGACGGCGTCGAGGGGGTCAACTTCGCCGTCTGGGCCCCCAACGCCACGGGCGTCAGCGTGTTGGGCGACTTCAACGACTGGAACGCCCGGCGGCATCCGATGCGCAAGCACATTCCCAGCGGCATCTGGGAGCTGTTCGTGCCCGGCCTGGGTCGCCGGCGCGATCTACAAATACCAGGTCCGCAACCGCGACCAGGTCGTTCGAAAAGGCCGATCCCTACGGCTTCGCCGCCGAAGTTGCCGCCGCGCACCGCCTCGAAGGTGGCCGATCTGGATCGCTATCAATGGAACGACGCCGACTGGATTGCCGGCCGCGAAAGTACAAGCGCGCTGGACGCTCCGATTTCGGTCTACGAAGTCCACCTGGGCAGTTGGCAGCCGCCCGCTCGACGACCCGGGCCGCTGGCTCGACTATCGCGAGCTGGCCCACCAACTGGTCGACTACTGCAAGGAGATGGGCTACACGCACATCGAGTTGCTGCCCGTCAGCGAGCATCCGTTCACGCGGCAGTTGGGGTTACCAGACGGTCGGCTACTACGCCGTCACCAGCCGCTACGGCACGCCCGAAGATTTCATGTACTTCGTCGATCACTGCCACCAGAACGGCATTGGCGTGTTCATCGACTGGGTGCCGGCCCACTTCCCCCGCGACGGCCACGGCCTGCGGATGTTCGACGGCACGCACCTGTACGAGCATGCCGACCCGCGCCAGGGCGAGCACCCCGACTGGGGTACGTTGATCTTCAACTACGGCCGCAACGAGGTCCGCAACTTCCTGCATCGCCAACGCCCTGTTCTGGCTCGACAAGTACCACATCGACGGGCTGCGCGTCGATGCCGTGGCCTCGATGATCTACCTCGACTACAGCCGCGGGCCCGGCCAGTGGGTTCCGAACGAATTCGGCGGCCGCGAAAACCTGGCCGCCATCTCGTTCCTCAAGGAGTTCAACGAACAATCGCACCTGCAATATCCCGGCGTGCTGACGATCGCCGAGGAATCGACCGCCTGGACCGGCGTGTCGCGGCCCACGTACCTGGGCGGCCTGGGTTTCAGTCTGAAGTGGAACATGGGCTGGATGAACGACACGCTCCGCTACATGCGCCACGATCCGATCCACCGCAAGTATCCATCACGACGAGTTGACGTTCAGCCTGATCTACGCCTTCACCGAGAACTTCATCCTGCCGTTTTCGCACGATGAAGTCGTGCACGGCAAAGGCTCGCTGCTCGACCAGATGCCCGGCGACCTGTGGCAGAAATTCGCCAACTTGCGGCTGCTGTACGGCTACATGTTCGGCCACCCCGGCAAGAAGCTGCTGTTCATGGGCGGCGAGTTCGGCCAGTGGAACGAGTGGAATCACGACGTCAGCCTGCAATGGGACCTGTTGCAGTGGTCGAGCCACCAGGGCCTGCAAAAGTACGTGGCCGACCTGAACCGGCTCTATCGCCGCGAAGCCGGCCTTGCACCAGGTCGACTTCGAATACACCGGCTTCGAGTGGATCGACTGCCACAACTGGGAGCAGAGCACGCTGGCCTTTGTGCGACGCGCCAAAGACCCCAGCGATTTTCTGGTCGTGGCCTGCAACTTCACGCCGGTGCCCCGCACGATGCACCGCCTTGGCGTGCCCGAGCTGTGCTGGTACGAAGAAATCAGCAACAGCGATTCGACGTACTACGGCGGCAGCAACCTGGGCAACGGCATGGGCCGGATGGCCGAAGAATTGCCCTGGGACGGCCGCCCCTATTCGATTCCCATCACGCTGCCGCCCTTGGGCGTCGTGATCATGAAGCCCCGGAGATAGGGCAGGGGGTCCCCCCGGGCCACGCGCCGCAGGGCGCCGGTCGTGCGCACGGCATCCCGCGGGTCTCACGGCCCAGCTTGGCCAGTGCAAGCTCGCCAGCGGCGTCAGAAATCCATATCGTCCGGCGAAGGCCCTTCGTCGCTTGCGCCGCGGACCGACTGGTCGGCCGGCGCAACCAATGGACGTCGGCCGCCTTCTCGACCTTATCCAGCCAGGCCAGGTAGAGCTGACGCTGGTCCTCTCGGGCCACGCCCAGATAGCGCATTGGCTGTTCGGCGGCGAAATCGCGGCGCAGCTCGTCGAGCGGCCGGGCGTACTCGGCCAGTTGCACGACATAGACGATCGTTTGCGGTTCGTTGGCGGCCACGCCGACCCCGCCTTGGGGCAGCGAAAACACGGCCCGCATGAACTGCTCGCCCGGCTGGTCGACCCCCTCCACCTCGCTCAGGCGGGGCTCCATGGCAAACGGGTTCTGCGGCACGTTGCCGATCGTCATCCAAGTGAATTCCCCGGTTTCGGTCACCTTCAAATTGCTTTGGGCCGCGAACACGTCTTTGATCGGCTTGCCGGCGGCGCGCGCCTGCGTGGCGTACTCTTCGGCGCGTTTCGCGCCAGGTCGCGGGCCTGGATCATCTTCCAGGCCTTGGCCACCTTGTCGCGAATCGCGTCCAGCGCGGGAACGTAGGCCGGCTCCTGCTTGGTCTTCCAAAACAGATAGCCGTTGCCGGCAGGATCTTGAACGGCCGTCGGCTTGTACAGCGGCAGGCTGTCGGCAAAGGCCCACTCGCCAAACGGAACGAAACTGAAGCCGTTGGCGGCCCGCTGGGTCACCTGGCCGATGTCTTCGGCGTCGGCCTCGGCGCCGGTAACCAGCGGCAATTCCTTGGCCTGGATTCCGTGTTTCTTGGCCAGTTCGGCGAAGTTGAGCGGCTGGGGCGGCCTGGCGTTCTTGTCCGTGTCCAGACGAATCGTGTAGCGCTCGTACTGGTCGGAGTAGCGATCCATCTCGGGCTTGAGGTCGGCGAAAATGTCGGCAATCCGTTGGCTGGCCTTCTGGCCGGCCAGCGTGTCTCGAATCGTGTCGTGCACCTTTTCGAGCGGGTCATATTTGATGTCGCTCGCCGGCTTGGCGGCTTCGGCGCCAGGTTCTCCCTCGCCTGCGGCCGGCTCTTGCGGCTTGGGCGTTTCGTCGGGATTGGAAGGCTCCTCGGGACTGGCCGGCTTGGCGGTGCTGTCGCCTGGCGCTGCGTCTTTGCCGGCGGCGGCGTTGGGGGCTTCGCCTTTTTCGGCGGAATCTTCAGCCTTGGCGCCAGCCGCTGCGGCCGCGCTCGGCGGGCGTGTCGGCCTGCTCGGTTTCTTGCGGCTTTTGTTCGGTGGCGCTCACCAGCCGGAAGGGCGAGTGCCGAGGGCGCGAGCTTTGCGGCGAGGTGGCACCGTCGGCTGCCGGCTTGTCGGCCGGTTTTTCGCCGCTGTCGGTTTCCGCGGCGGGCTTTTCAGCAGCCGGACTCTCGGGTGTCTCGGCGGGCTTTTCTTCGCTCGGCTTTTCCGGAGTTTCGGATTCGGGCGATTTCGATTCCTCCGCGGCTTCGCTCTTACCCTGCTCGCCTTCCTCCGTTTTCTCCTCGCTCGACGAGAAGTCGACGGCGCGGAATTGCGCCTTGTTGTCGTCGTAGTATTTTTGAATTTCCTCTTCCGTGATCTGCGGCTTGTATTCCTCGACCAGCTTGGCCTTCTCGATCTTGAAGTACTGGAAGGCCGCCTGCTTCGGCTGCTTGAACCCCGGCTCGCTCGAGTTCGGATCGGGATAGCGATCCTTCTCTTTTTCGTAGAGCGCCGTGAGCTCTTCGGGCTTGGGATCGGGCACCTGGCTGGTGAAATCGGCCACGGCGAGCGGCATGACTTCGACCTTCGCCTTGCGATTCAACCGCATGTAGTACTCGAACCGCTGGGCCGGCGGGATATCGGTGATGCTCTCGATGAACAGTTCGCGATATTTCGAGGCCAACATCTCGGTGCGCAAGGAGTCGAACACCCGCGCCACTCCAAGCTTGCGCCCTGTGCGCAGCGACTGGATCACGCCCAGGATCTCTTCGCGCGACAGCAGGTCGCCGGTGATCTGGCGAATCAGGTCGTTGATGGCCGCCTCGTCGACCACGATTCCCTGCTCCTCGGCGCGGCGTGCCAGGACCATCGTTTCGATCGCCCCCTGCTCGGCGCCCGGCTTGGAAGGATTCATCAGCCGCTGGCGCCAGTCCATGTACAAGCGGAATGCGATCTGATTCCGATCGCGGCTGTCGACCTGCCCCTTGAGCGCCGCTTTGTCGACCGTGGCCGCCGTCACTTTCCGCAAGAAGGCATCGGCCACGCGCCGCGAATCGATCAGCCCATAAAGATCGGCTTGCTTGAACGGGCCGTATTCGGTCTCGACCACCACGGGGTTCTCGGGGGCCGCACGCTGGCCCATGTACTGCACCAGCGGCTGGAGAAACACGAAGGCGAACATCGCGCCGATGGTCACGATCGCCAGCATCAGCTTCTGGTTACGGCGGAATACCGAGAAAGGATTAGCCACGATTGGTTTCCTCAAAAAAAAGGATGGCTCGCGAGCGACCCCCGCGGGGGACGGGCTCGAGCGGCCATGGTTGAATGCTGGTGGTGGCCAAGCGCCGGGCTTCTAAGCGGCCCTCTGGCCAGTTGCCAACCGCCAGCGGGCGTTCGGTCGTGATTGTAGGCCCGACGGTTCTATCTGCAAAGGTCATCGCAAGTTGCCGCCAGCGGCTCAGCTCCCCATCGCCGGACCGGCGAAGAAGTTTGGCCGCGAACCGGCGCGCCGGAGCTAGGTTTCGCTCACCGCTGCGCCCCAGGTGGCGGCCCCGCGGCGGCGCGATCGCCACGCTTGCCGCGCTTGGCGACCACGCACGGCGCGGGTGCCCGGCGAGGCCGTCGGCAGCGTGCGGCGGGTCGCGCTTGCCCTGTTTGGACTACGTCGGCCGAAGCGATTCGGTCGGCTATTTCGCGCTTGTGAGCGGCCCAACATGGCTTGACAGCCGTATAGTCACAGTATTAATGAATTGCGATTTAATGCCGCGGACAGCCGGCGGCGCTTTAGGACTATTGATCGTAAGATCATTAAAGAGAAGCGGTTACGGATGACAAGCTGGGCATCAGGCAGACTTGCCACCCCGGCCAGCTGACACGCCTTGCGGGGGGAGCGGCGCCCTAAAGGAGTAAATTTCCCGCCAGCCGTTTCCCATGCGCCCGGCCGCTACAACCGGCGCATCTGGGCCCTTCGATGTGCTAGAAGAAAGCTGACGGGGCGCGGAAGTTCGATTTTCCCGAGGCCAGCTCGTGGCAGGCTGGCGGCCGATCACCAGCGCAATGCGAGACTTATGGCAAAAAACAAGGCGCCCAAAGATGGCAAATCGCTGGTAATCGTCGAATCGCCCGCCAAGGCGCGCACGATCAGCAAGTTTCTCGGCCGCGACTATACGGTCGAGGCCAGCATCGGCCACGTTCGCGACTTGCCGCAAGGCGCAAGCAGATACCGGCCCGCTACAAGGGAGAGGACTGGGCCCACCTGGGCGTCAACGTCCACCACGATTTCGACCCGGTCTACATCATTCCGCCCGGCAAGTCCGCCCAGGTCAAGAAGCTAAAGGACCTGCTCAAGGGCGCCAGCAATCTCTACCTGGCGACCGACGAAGACCGCGAGGGCGAAGCGATCAGTTGGCATCTGCAGGAGCTGCTCAAGCCCAAGGTGCCGGTGCATCGCCTGGTATTTCACGAAATCACCAAGGAAGCCATCCAAGAAGCGCTGGCGCATCCGCGCTAGATCGACGACGACCTGGTGCGGGCGCAGGAAGCCCGGCGGATCATCGACCGGCTGTATGGCTACGAGGTTTCGCCGCTGTTGTGGCGCAAGGTGCGGCCGAAGCTGTCGGCCGGCCGCGTGCAGAGCGTGGCGGTGCGGCTGATCGTCGAGCGCGAGCGGCAGCGGATGGCGTTCGTCTCGGCCACGTATTGGGACCTGATCGGCACGTTCGCCAAATCGAGCGGCGAACCGTTCCAGGCCGGGCTGGTGTCGGTCGACGGCCGCAAAATTCCCGCCGGCAAAGACTTTGATCCGGCCACCGGGCTTGCTCAAGGAAGCCGGGCTGCTGCTGCTCGACGAGGCGGCCGCCCGACAACTGGCCGAGCGGCTGTCGCGGGTCGAGTTCCACGTGGCCACGCTCGAAGACAAGCCGTACACGTCGCAGCCGTATCCGCCGTTCACGACCAGCACGCTGCAGCAGGAAGCCAACCGCAAGCTCGGCTTCACCGCCCGGCGGACGATGCAGGTGGCCCAAAGCCTGTACGAAAACGGCCACATCACGTACATGCGAACCGACTCGACTAACCTGGCCAAGGTGGCCGTCGAGGCGGCGCGCGAGCTGGTCGAGTCGCAATACGGCGGCGAGTTCCTGCCCAATGAGGCGCGGCTGTACCAGACCAAGGTCAAGAACGCCCAGGAAGCGCACGAGGCGATTCGCCCGGCCGGCCACCCCTTCGCGCTTCCCGAAGCGCTGCGCGGCGAGTTGAACCCGGACGAATTCCGGCTGTACGACCTGATTTGGAAGCGGACCGTGGCCAGCCAGATGGCCGACGCGCGGGGACGGCGAATCACGATCGGCATCGAAGGCGGCGGGGCCCGGTTCCAGGTCTGCGGCAAGACGATCGACTTTCCCGGCTACCTGCGAGCCTATGTCGAAGGCAGCGACGACCCCCAAGGCGAGCTGGCCGAACAGGAAACCGTGCTGCCCTCCGTGGAAGTGGGCGAGCCGCTGGATTGCCGCCGAGCTCGAGCCGAAGTCGCACACGACGCAGCCCCCGGCGCGCTACAGCGAAGCGGCGCTGACCCGCGCGCTCGAAGAGATGGGCATCGGCCGGCCGAGCACCTATGCCTCGATCATCGACACGATCCTGGCCCGCGAATACGTGTTCAAGAAGGGCAATGCCCTGGTGCCCACCTGGGTGGCGTTTGCCGTTGCGCAACTCTTGGCCGATCATCTGCCGAACCTGGTCGATTACAAGTTCACGGCCCAGATGGAAGACGATCTCGACGCGATCAGCCGCGGCGAGTCGGGGCACGTCGATTACCTGCGCGAGTTTTACTACGGCAACGGCACGCCGGGACTCAAGCGCCAGTTGGCCGACAAGGCCGAAGAGATCGACGCCCGCGATATCAGCCGCATCCGGATCGGTCAGCCGGAAGGGGGCGAACCGATTTATGTGCGCGTGGGCCGCTACGGCCCGTTCTTGGAGCAGGGCGACCGCCGCGCGAGCCTGCCCGACGACGTCGTGCCCGACGAACTGACGGTCCAGCGGGCCAGCGAGATGCTCGCTCAGGCCGAGCAGGCCGAACAGCCCTTGGGCTATTGCCCGGAGACGGCCAAGCCGGTGTTCGTCAAGGTCGGCCGCTTCGGCCCGTACGTGCAGCGTGGCACGGCCGAGGACGAAGAAAAGCCGAAAAACGCCTCGCTGCTCAAGGGCATGCGGCCCGAGGACGTGACGCTCGAGGTGGCGCTCAAGCTGTTGTCGCTGCCGCGCAAGTTGGGCACCGATCCCAAGACGGGCTTGGGCGTGGTGGCCTACAATGGCCGTTTTGGGCCGTACGTCAAGTGCGGCGAGGAAACGCGCAGCCTGCCGGCGGGCACTTCACCGATCGACGTTACGCTCGAGCAGGCGCTCGAGCTGCTGGCGCAGCCCAAGGCCGCCCGCCGCGGCTTCGGCGCGCCGAAAGAACCGTTGCGCGTGTTCGACGAGTCGCCCGTCACGGGCCAGAAGATCCAATTGCTCGAAGGCCGCTATGGCCCGTACCTCAACGACGGGGCGACCAACGCCTCGCTGCCCAAGGGCACCGCGCCGGAAGCATTGACGCGCGAAGAGGCACTGGAGCTATTGGCGGCGCGTGCCGCGATGGGCCCATCGACCAAGCGTGGCCGCCCCACGCGAGGCGCCCGCAAAGGCAAGCCGGCGAAATCCACGGCTGCCGCCCGCAGTCAATCGGCCGATAACGGCGTGGCGAAAAAACCCGCCGCGAAGACCGCGAAGCGCAAGGCGCCGGCCAAGAAGAAGCCGGCCGCGCGAGGCGAATAACCCGCGGGCGGTCAAGCTGCCGCGCCGCGATGATCGGCGATTCTTCGTTTGGCCGACCCGCCGGCGATCATTCCCCCTCGAACAGCTTGCCGTCGATTTGTGCCAGCGCGTAGGCCGTGGCGTGGCTGCGGCAATGCGAGATGCTGACGAGCATTTCGGTGATGCCCAATTGCTCGACGACGTCGCGCGCCGCCCCGCATGGCCACGGTCGGGCGCCCCTTGGGATCGTTGCGGACTTCGATGTCGCGCCAACTGATGCCCCGCCGCCAGCCGGTTCCCAGCGCCTTGAGCACCGCCTCTTTCGCCGCCCAGCGGCCGGCGTAGTGCTGCGTCGACTGCCTGCGGCTTTGGCAGTACTGGATCTCGTGCGGCGTGTACACGCGATTGATGAACAGCTCGCCGTGCCGCTCGATCATCTGCGCGATCCGCAGGCACTCGATGATATCGGTTCCGATGCCGACGATTTGTGACATGCGTGTCTTCGTCGCTCGGCGAGCGGTGCGCCGCGCCCCGCGAGTTCCCACGGCCGAAACCACGGCCGCGGCGCCGGCCGTCAGCGCCACGTCGAGGACCCACCACACCGGATGTTCTCGCACCCGGGCGAACAAATACTGGCGAAAATCGGGCTTGAAGGCGGCACTGTCGGCCAGGGCCGCCGCCACGGCCGACTCCTGGGCCCGCAGACTCGCTTCATACGACCGCAGGTGATACCTATGGCCAATGTAGTCTTGTCCGACGACGGCCAGCAACCCCAACGCGGCCGCGCCCGCGATCGCTACGCCGCGACGCACGAACAGCGCTCGCGCGATGGCCGCGCCCGCGGCTCCCAGGGCACTGCCCAGCAAAAGCGGGAACAAGCCGGCCGGCGCGAAGCCTTCTTGTTGCAAGTGGAAGCCGCACCAGCACAGCGCCACGCCCACTGCCAGATTCGCCGCCAGCCAGCCGGCATGGCGAGCCACGCCGTCGAACGCCCGGGCCAGTTGCATGTCGAGAACCTCCACGAGGGTTGCCGCTGCTCCCCTCTCGCGCTCAGGTCGTCAGCCCGCAGGCACGTTTGGCGCGGGCGAGCACTTGGGCCGCCTTTTGCCGGGCGCGGCGGGCGCCGTCGGCCAGGATTTCGCGAATCGTGTCGGGCTGGCCGGTCAATTCGGCGCGCCGAGCCCGCGCCGCGGCGAAGTAGCGCTCGGCCGCGTCGGCCAGCGCCTTCTTCACCTCGCCATAGCCAAATCCGCCGCGCCGATACAGGGCCGCCATCGCCTCGCGCTCGCTCGGCTCGGCCACGAGCGAGTAGAGCTGAAACAGGTGGTCGTTCTCGGGCACCTTCGGCTGTTCCATCGGACGCGAGTCGGTCGTGATCCGCATGATCTTCTTGCGCTGCGCTTGGGGTCTTCGAAGATCTCCAGCGTGTTGTTGTAGCTTTTGGACATCTTCTCGCCATCGGTGCCGGGAACCTTGGCGGTGGTGTCGAGAATCTTGGCCTTGGGCATCGTGAACACCTGGCCGAAGTGATGGTTGAAGCTGGCCGCCAGGTCGCGGCAGACCTCGATGTGCTGGATCTGGTCCTCGCCGACCGGCACCGTGTCGGAATCGTACGCCAGGATGTCGGCCGCCATCAGCACGGGATAAGTGAACAGGCCGGCGTCGGCCGCCAGGCCCTTGGCCTTCTTGTCCTTGTAGGCGTGGCAGCGCTCGAGCAGGCCCATCGGCGTGCCGGTCAACAGGATCCAGCACAGTTCGGAAACCTCGGGCACGTCGGATTGCACGAACAGCGTGGCCCGCTCGGGGTCGAGGCCGAGGGCCAACAGGTCAATGGCAGCGTCGAGCGTATAGCCGGCGATGGCCTCGGGCTCGCGGACCGTGGTCAGCGCGTGCAGGTTGGCGATGAAGTAGTACGACTGCTCCTCGCCCTGCAGATCGATATATTGGCGAATGGCGCCGAAGTAGTTGCCCCAATGGAAGCGACCCGTCGGCTGGATGCCGGATAAAACTCGCATAAGGAATTTCGGACGGTCGAAGTTGGCGGTGCATGAAATCGGCGCGGCCACCGAGCGCCTGCCGCTTATGCCGGGCGAGCCTCGTGGCCCGCGGGACGGTTCATCTCGAGCGTGCCAACGACCTGGCGGACGCTCGTGGCGCCCAACTCGGCCAGGGCACCCGGCAAAGCATCGAGAATCGCCATCGTGGCTGTTGGATTGTAGAAGTTGGCCGTGCCGATTTGTACCGCAGTGCAGCCGGCCACGAGGAACTCCATCACGTCGTCGAGCGTGGCGATACCGCCGATGCCGACCACGGGAATCGGCACCGCGCGGGCGATCTGGTACACGGCGCGCAAGGCGATGGGCTTGATCGCGGGGCCGCTCAAGCCGCCCATGCCCCCGCCTAGCAACGACTTGCGCCGCCGCCAATCGACCGCCAGGCCGAGGCAGGTGTTGATCGCCGAGATGGCGTCGGCTCCGCCCTCGGCCGCCGCGCGGGCCACGGCCGCGATGTCCGTGACGTTGGGAGTGAGCTTGGCCAGGATCGGCAGCTTCGTGGCCGCCCGCACGCCGGCGGTCACCCGCTGGCAGGCCGCCGGGTCGACGCCAAAATCGACACCGCCGCTGACGTTCGGGCAGGAGATGTTCAATTCCAGGGCCGCGATGCCGCTCTGTTCGTCGAGCCGTTCGGCCATTCGCACGAACTCGTCGAGATCGTGGCCGGCGATGCTGACAACGATCGCCGTGCCGATCGATCGTAGGTACGGCAAGTGATGTTCGATGAAGGCTTCGATGCCGTCGTTGTCCAGGCCGATCGAGTTGAGCATGCCGGCGGCCGTTTCGATCGTGCGCCACGGCGCGTTGCCGGCGCGCGGCTGGGGCGTGATGGTCTTGGGGATGATCGCCCCCAAGCGGGCCAGGTCGACGAGGCCCGCCATCTCGCGGGCGTAACCGAAGGTGCCCGAGGCGACCATGATCGGGTTGTCGAGCCGCAGGCGGCCCAACGAAACCGATAAATCGATCGAAGCGGGACTCACGAAGGCCACCGGCAAATCGGGACAATCGAGACAGCGCGAAACCGTGCGCGGCAGCCTGTAATGTAGTCCTGGGGGGTGCGGGTCGCAACGCGGCGGCGGGTCGCCTCACGCCACGGTGACGCTTCCCCGCGGGCGGGTAGGCGCAAAAGAGAAACCGCCCGGAGCGGTTTCGAGCGGTTGCATGTCTGGTGTGGCGCCGCGTCGTCCGGGGGGCTGACGCCCCCGGCTCGCCAAACGCTGAGGAGCGACGAACGAATGGCACTCGCCGAATTGTCCGACCTTCAAGCCCACGGTCTACAGCCGTCAGGCGCTTAAATGATTCCACCGTGCGTACGATACGGCGAAAGATGGCTGGGCTGATCGAGGAACCAGATGCGTTGCCACTCTTCGAGAATCAGGCGCAGGTTTTCGCTCGTGAAGATCAATTCCTGCGTGCGCACGGCCGGATCGCTCGAATAGATTGGCACGACACACCCCGTCGCGCTTGCGAGCGACGAGGCCAGAGCCGCGGCCATCAACAGCCTGCGCATCACAGACTCCTTCTGTGAACCTTACGGCTCGCGCCCCCAGCTGGGGACAGCGAGCAGCGACATTCCATCGTCGAGGCCGATCGCGGGGCAATCCTGCCCGGCGGCCACGCCTCGCGCTTCTTGTTCGTTTCGGTTTGAAAGCAGAATCGCGCTAGAACACGCTTTCAGAAGCCGGATGTGCTTAGGCTTCTGCATACGACCTGTTTGTACGCGTCGGTAGAGTACCGCCTTACGTCAAGTGCGCCGAGGTCAAACCCGAGGTCCCCTTGGCAGCCCGGTGCTCTTCCTACCCCCCTTGAACGAGGGTTTTCATGAAGTCTTGTTTTGTGCGTTAAGTCCCGAACTGCCAAGCGTTTCGCCCAGCGGATGGGTCTGGCCACCCGGCAGCGTGCTGCCTGGGACGGTGCCTCCCGGGGTACTGTCCGTGCCAGCACGAGCCCGTTCGGCCGCGGCGGCGGCCTGGCGTTCCAACTCGCGGACGCGCTCCTCCATTTCCTTGCCCGGCTTGAAGGTTACGACGAATTTCTCCGGCACGAAGACCTTGTCCCCGGTGCGAGGGTTTCGCGCCTTGCGGGCGGCCCGCTTCTTGACCTCGAAAACGCCGAAATTCCGCAGCTCGATCCGTCGTTCGTCGACGAGTGTTTCGACGATCGCATCGAATGTCTTTTGGACGATCTCTTTCGTCTTGAGCTGGGTCAGACCAATCTCGTCTGAAATGGTTTTGACTATCTCTTTCTTGGTCACGACGCGGTTCTCCTGCTGAGAAAGGGGCCGCGGGGCAATTGGGTGGGCCCACGGCCATCGCTGTCATGCTCCAAGTGTAAATGGCGTAAGAACTACAGTCAAGATCACCGAGTCCGCGAGCTTCTCCGGCTCTCGCTCTTTGCCGGCCAGCCGCAAACCTAAAACAAGCCGGCCGCGACTCACCAAGTGTTTGATTGGCAATACGTTACAAGCACGTGCTTGGCTGCGGCCCATGACCGAACAACTATAAAGTCAATCACAACAACGTCTTAACCAAGATATCACCGGTTCCAGCACCCCTCGGTCGCCGCGCGACGGTCTATCATCGCTGGCTATTGATCGACCAGCACAACCAGAAAAGTTTAGCCAATCGTTGAAATCGACCCCAAGTTCTTGGTCGCGTCGTAGAGCGGGTGGCGACGGGGGATACAAGCATGCGGCCCGGCGAGGGCTGGAGGCATGGGGCGGCAGGTCGTGACGGCCCGGCGTCGCGGCAGAGACTTAGAACCTATCCGAGAACCGCCGGGGACTGTCCCGATTTTGCGGAGCAAAAATGGGACTGTCCCCCTCTCCCTCAGCGGTTCTCGGATACGTTCTTAGAGTCGCACGATCGAGATCTGGTGCACGATCTTCTCGGCCGAATGAAGCGGGCCGTGATTGCACCCGGGGCAGGCCTGGCTGGTGTGATTCCAGGCTGCCTTGCTCTCGACGTTCGATTGCCAGAAGGGCCAAGTGCGGCACTGCTGCGGCCGGGCTTCGTAGACCGTGCAGTTGCGTGCGTTCGGATCAAAGAACACGCAATCACCGTTGGCGTATTCGATGAGGCTCTTGCGAATGCCGACGGCACGCACGTACTGCTGCTCGAAGTCGGCCACGCTCAAGTTGAGATGCCCAGCCAACAGCTCGATTTCATCGCGCGTGACCCACACGTAGCCCGGCGCGCCGGTGCAGCAGTCGCCACATCCGGTACATTCGAACCGCAAGCCCTCCTTGAACCAGGGCTTGTCGTCTTTGGCCGGATTGCCGGACGTTTTCGCTTTCTGCGGGTTCAACGTTGGACCTCCGTGGCGGCAAATTCTGCCAGGGCTTGGAGCGCGGCGTCAATTTGGGCGGCCGTCGTGAATGGCCCCAGGCTGAAGCGCACGGCGCCGCCAGCCGCCAATGTGGCGAGGCGCTGGTGCATCAGGGGCGCACAGTGCAAGCCGGAGCGCACCTGGATGCGGTACGCCGCATCGAGCCCCAGGGCCACCTCTTGCGGATCATATCCCTCGACGACCACGCTGACCAGCGGCACCCGAGCCACGGCGGTCGGCGGCCCCAGCACGCGAACGCGCTGGATGCCGGCCAGGCCATCGAGCAGCCGCTCGATCAGCTCCTGACCGTGGCGGCAGGTGGCGTCCGGTCCTCGATCGGCAAGATAATCGACCCCCGCGGCCAACCCCAAGATGCCCGGCACGTTGAGGTTGCCGGCTTCGAACTTGCTCGGCAGCGCGTCGGGTTGGCGGATGTCGTGACTCTCGGTGCCCGTGCCGCCCTGGCGAAGGCTTTCCAGCTCGCCGGCGCAGCCGGGCCGGATCGCCAGCACTCCGGTGCCCAACGGGCCGAGAAGCCCCTTGTGTCCTGGTGTGGCCAGAAAATCGACATTCAGGCGTTCCATGTCGAGCGGCAGGTGGCCGGCCGTCTGGGCCGCGTCGCACAACACCCGCACGCCAACCGAACGAGCGATGCGGGCCACCTCTTCGATCGGCTGGATCGCGCCGGTCACGTTCGAAGCATGGGCCAGCGCCACCAGGCGCGTCCGCGGGCGGATCGCCGCGCGGAAGGCGTCTGGGTCGACGATGCCCGCATCGTCGCTGTCGACCCGGGTGACGCTGATCTGGCCGCGGCGTTCGAGCAGCTCGAGCGGCCGCAGCACGGAGTTGTGCTCGACGACGCTGCTGACCACGTGATCACCAGGCCGCAGCAGGCCGTGGATCACGGTGTTCAGCGAGTCGGTGCCATTGAGCGTGAAGATCAAATGGCTCGGATCGGCGAGGCCCAGCAGGGCCGCGACCTTGCGGCGGGCCGCTTCGACGCGGCGGTTGACGTCCACGGCTTCGGCATAGACGCCGCGCCCGGCCGGCGCGCCTAGCTCGCGCTGGTAGCGATCGACCACCTCATAGACGGCCGGCGGCTTCGGCCAGCTCGTGGCCGCGTTGTCGAGATAGATTCGCTCAAGCTCGTCGTCGGTTAGGCTCATACGCTCGCGGGCCCTGGGCGGGCGTTCTCAGCCGCCAATCTGATACATGGCGCGCTGGGGCTTGATGAATCCTTCGTCGTCGATGCCGTGGCCGGCTCGCTTGGCGGCGATGCTCGCGCGAACCAGCTCGGCCAACTGCTCGTCCGAACCGCCGCCGCGGAGCACGGCCCGCGCGTCCCACTCTTCGAGCGAAAACAGGCAATTGCGCACCTGGCCCTCGGCGGTCAGTCTCATCCGATTGCAAGCGCCGCAGAACGGCTGCGAGACGGGATTGATGAAACCGATGCGGCCCACGCCGTCGGCAAACGCATAGTCGGTGGCCGGTTGACTGGGGTCCTCAACCGCCAGCGGCACCAATGGCCCAAAAGCTTCTTCCAGCGCGGCGCGGATCTCGTCGCCGCGCAGCACCTGCTCGGCATCCCAGTTCCCCTCGGCGTCGAGCGGCATGTACTCGATGAATCGCATTTCCAGGCCGTGCCGGCGGGCAAACGCGCCCAGTGGCACGATCTCCGGCTCGGTCAGGCCGCGGATGGCAACCGCGTTGAGGCGGATCGTGCGGAAGCCGGCTTCGCGGGCGGCGAAGATGCCCTCGAGCACCTGATCGAGCCCCTCGCGGCGCGCGATCTTGAAGAACGTATCTCGATCCAAACTGTCGAGGCTGATGTTCAATCGCCGCAAGCCGGCCCGCTTGAGCGCCGCGGCCTGCTCGGCCAGCAGGATGCCGTTGGTCGTCAGCGCGATGTCGCGGATGCCGTCGATGCGGGCGAGCTTTTCGACCAGCAACGGCAGTGCGTGCGCGCACCAGGGGCTCGCCGCCGGTCAGGCGGACCTTGTCGATACCGAGCCGGGCGACGACGCGGACGAAGCGTTCGATTTCCTCGAACGTGAGCAGCTCGGCCCGCGGTTTGAAGCGGACGTTTTCAGCCGGCATGCAATAGAAGCAGCGGATATTGCAGCGGTCGGTCACGCTCACGCGCAGGCTGGTGTGCACGCGGCCGAAGGCGTCGACAAGGGGTCCGCTTGAAGTCATGTTGCGTCGGTCGTTTCTCGTCACGTCAATTTGGCCGGCAAATCGAGGCTAATCGTCGCCCTGTCTTCCAGCGTGGAGCTCGTTGGGCACCTCCAGGCCGGGGTGAACCCACTCGCTCGTGCCGTCGGCCCAGTTTTCTTTCTTCCAAATTGGCACGACTTCCTTGAGCGCGTCGATCAGCCAGTGGCCGGCTTCGAACGCGGCTGCGCGGTGCGGGCTGCTGACGGCGATGCCGACGCTGGGCTGTCCGATTTCCACGCGGCCCACGCGGTGCACGATCGCGCAGCCGACCAGCGGCCAGCGCCGCCGGGCTTCGGCTTCGAGCTCGGCAAGCTTGGCCCGTGCCATGTCGTGGTAGCACTCGTAGTCGAGGGCCACGGTTCGTCGCCCGGCGGTCCACTCGCGCGTCGTGCCGAGAAACAGCAGCACGGCCCCGGCGCCGGGCGATTCCACCCCGCGCACCAGCGCTGCCGTGTCGATCGGTTCGGTGGTGATTTCGATCATCGCCCTCATTCTACCCTCCGCTGACCGGAGGGATGCAAGCCACCTCGCTGCCCGCCGCCACGATCGCGTCGTCGCCCGCGTACTCGGAGCCCACGGCAAACAGCACGTGCGGCAGCACGGCCGCCAGGGCCGGGTGCGCCTCGGCCAGCCGCGACCGCAGTTGGCCCACGGTGCTCCCCTCGGGCAGCTCCAGATCGAGCCGCTCGCAGCCGGCCAGCTCGCGAGCCACGGCGAATAACCGCACCGACAGCTTCACGTGACCACCAACTCCTCGACCTGGGCCGACAGTAACTCGCCGATCTCGGGCATCAAGCCATACGCCAAGGCCAGCAGCTTCACCGGGTGGATCGTGGGTTTGCCGGCGCCTTGCTCCATTTGAATCTTACACGCGCTGCACTCGGTCGTGCCGGCTTGCAATCGCGGGCTGCGGAGGCTGTTGATCAGCGGGCAGCCGGCGCGGAGGCTGGCGCGGTAGTTTTCGCGTTTCAAGCCAAACGTGCCGGCCATGCCCGAGCAGGTGTTTTCGGTGCGGTTGACGACCAACCCCGGCACGAGGCGCAGCAAGTTTTCGCCGGGGGCGCCGACTTCAAGCGCCTTGACGTGGCACGGCTGATGGTAGCCGAGCACGGCATTGACGGGCCGCAGGTCGAGCTGCAGCTTGCCCTGCTGGTGCAGCCGCCACAGGTAGGTGCAGGCTTCGCTGGTGTTGGCGGCCACGAGCCGCGCTTCGTCGTCGTCGACGAGCGCCGGATATTCGCGCGTCAGCGCCAGCGCGGCCGAGGGCTCGGTGGTGACGACGTGATAGCCCTGACGGATCGCCTCGGCCAGGATGGCCACGTTCTGCTCGGCCAGCTTGCGAGCCGGTCCCAGTGCGCCCAACGCGATCATCGGCATGCCGGACGACTGTTGGCCCGGGTGGACATAGGCGGCGACGGCGTTGTGTTCGAGCACGGCCACCAGGGCTTCGCCCAACTGGGGATCGTGGTAGTTGGCGTAAGTGTCGACGAAGTAGAGCACCTTGGCGATGTCGCGGCGCGTGGGCGCGTCGAGCCGCCGCCGGGAGGCGATCCGCAGGAAGCTCCGCGAAGCGAAGCGTGGCAGCTTGCGCCGCTGGGCCACGCCGACGAGTTTTTCCAGCAGCCACCGCGCCGGGCCGTTGGTGATCGCCCAATTGGCCAGCGGCGGCGCCAGGCTGCCCAACCAGCTCAAACGATCGACGCGCGACATGAACCAGTCGCTCGTCGATAGCCCGTTAGTCAGCACGTACGTCCCCTTGGCCTCGGTCATCAACTTGGGAATATCGACGCTGGCCGGGCATTCGAGCCGGCACATGTGGCAATGCACGCACAGGTCGGCAACCGACTTGAATTCGTCGCTGGTCAAGGTCGATAGCGGCAGCTCGCCGGCCAGGATGCCCCGCATCAGGTTGGCCTTGGCCCGCGGCGAGCTCTCCTCGGCCGGCATGAAGCGAAACGATGGGGCACATCCGCACGTCGGAAAGCTGCGAGCGGCACGCGCCGCAGCCGTTGCAGTCGCGGGCCACCTGCAACACGCGCTCGCCGCCCCAGTTGAGTTGCCACGTGGCGGGAGCGGGGGTCCGCCCGTTTTCGCTGGCCGCCGCCGGACCGGCCTCTTCGCTCTGAGCCGATACCGAGCTGGCGGCCGCGGGCGCGATCACCGTGTGCCGCAGGTCGTGCACCAGCAAATCGGGATCGTCGTTGACGATCTTGCCCGGATTGAAAATGTTGCTCGGGTCGAAAATCTGTTTGATTTCGCGAAACACCTCGACCAGCGGTCCGTATTGCCGGCGGATGAAGGCGTGCGGCTCAGCCCGTCGGCGTGCTCGCCGCTGATCGTGCCGCCAACCTCGATGACCTCGCGATACAAATCGGCGGCCAGCTGGGCCATCCGCGTCACGTCGGCGGGATTCGACAGGTCCAACAGGGGCCTGAGGTGCAACTGGCCATGACCGGCGTGGCCAAACAGCGAGGCGACTACCTGGTGCTGCTTGAGCACGTTTTGCATCCGCACCAGGAAATCGGCCAAGGCCCGGGGCGGCACGGCCAGATCCTCGATGAACGGCAACGGCCGGGTCGAGCCTTTCATGCGGTGCAGCGTGGGCACGATGCGCCGCGAGAGCCGCCAGTAGACGTCGATCTCTTCGCGGTCCTGCGCCTGCACGGCGTGGAAGGCCAGCCGCTTCTTGCGGCGAACGCGGTCGACGATCTGCGTCAGCTTGTCGCGCACCGATCGCCAGCGTTTCGCCTTCCTGCTCGACCAATAGCGCCGCCTCGGTCTCGGGCGGGATCAACAGGTCGTACTGCACCGTGCTTTCGCGGGCCAGGCTCAAGTGGCGGCGGTCCATCAAGTCGCACGCGCTGGGGTCGAGCGGCAGGACTTCCATCACGGCCCGGGCCGCGCTGTCGAGCCGGTCGAACAGCAGCAGCGCCACGCCACGATGCTTGGGCAGCGGCTGCGTGTCCACGGTGGCTTCGGTAATCAGCGCCAGGGTCCCTTCCGAACCGACGAGCATCCGAGCCAGATCGAGATGCGTGGGCGTGAGCACGTCGGTGAGGTGATAGCCCGAGCGATTGACCAGGCTTTGCGGCTGGTGCTCGGCGATCAGCTGGGCATTGCGGCCGATCGTGTCGGCCAGGGCGCCGACGAGCTGTCCGCGGCGCGAAGCCGGGTTCGCTGCGCGAGCTTCGAGCGATTCGCGGCCGACTTCCAGCACCTGGCCGTCGGCCAGCACGATTTGCAGGCTGCGAACGTGCCCCCGGGCCGAGCCATAGCGGAGCCAGTGGCTGCCGCCGGCATCGATCGCGATCACGCTGCCCATCGTGGTGACGCTGGCCATGGCCGGGTCGGGCCCGAAGTGCCGGCCGCTGGGGCGGAGCAGATCGTTGAGATGCGCGTGCACGATTCCCGGCTGGATGCGGACCGAGTCGCCGTGGTCGTCGACCAGCCGCCGCATGTAGCGAGAGAAGTCGAGGATCAGGCCGGCGCCCAGCGATTCGCCGGCCAGGCCCGTGCCCGCGCCGCGCGGAAAGATCGGTAGGTGGTTTTCGGCGGCGTACTCGACCGCGGCCACGACGTCGCCCAGCGAGCGGGGCCGCACCACGCCCAGCGGCCGGATTTCGTAGATGCTGGCGTCGGTGGCGTAGAGCTGCAGGAAAACGTCATCGCAGCGGACTTCGCCCTTGATGAGCCCGCGCAAGTCAGCCTGAATTCGCTCCCGCTCCGGATCCATGGGCACCCCAACAGGCGGCTCGCCGCGCTAGCGGCGCACGCACTCGACGGTCGTTCGAATACGTCTCTCCGGCGATACGGCTTCGGTCGCGGTCGCATCGCGGACCCGTCGGGCCGCGGCCCGACGGCTCGCGCTATCAGCGCCGCGGGGCGGCCATGCGGGCCGTCAATTGCCGGTGTCGCTCGTGCGTTTCCAGGTTGAACGCGCCGTGCCGGGTCATGTCCGCGGCCATGCGGTATTGAGCCCCGCAACGGTAACACATCAAGGCGTCGGGCACGACCAGGTAGAGCACGACGTCAACCAGTGCCGTGGCAAACAGGATGGCAAACGTGGCGATCAGCAGGCTGTAGGCCCAGGCCACCGAGCTGGCAATGATGCCAAAGGCCACGATGCCCACGCCCAACCGCTGCGGAAAATCTTTTCGCACGAATAAATCCGTGCTCGGACACACCAGGCACCGGCATAAGGCCTCCTCCTCGAACGAGCCCGGCGGCACCAGGATCGTCTGGTGGCAATGGGGGCATTCGAGCGAGGCCGCACCCGGTTCGACGTCGATCCGCGCCGGCATGGCAGGAGGGACAGGCAAAAGTGACATTCATATGAGCCAGGGCTTGAAAGCCCTCTAACAATTACCGGTAGAGGGGACTCGGGGCGTCCAGCAGGCTGTCGCGACGGCCGGCTTGGCCTGTGGGCTCATTCCATGATAGATGATGGGCGCCAGCGAGAGAATCGCCGTAATCGTGCTCGGCCCGACCAGCGGGTTGGTGCCGGCGAAAAGGCGGGGCTTTTCGAGCGGCGCGCCGCTTTCGCCCCTCCGCCGGGGCGAACATGACCGCCGCAGCGCCTAGAATCGGATCGGCCCTGGCGGCGGGGTAATTGCATTTGGAGAAACCCACAAATTGGGGTAGTTTTTCGGCAGACACGGGACATTGGCTGCAGGCCACGCCGGGGCGCATTGCCGCGGCCGGCAGGCGACCTGCTGCGGCAGCCCGATGCTTGCTCGACAAGCGTCGCCGCACGAACGGGTGGGCAAGCCACCCGTGGCACCCGACAAATCAGGTTGGGCGGTCAGAACTCTGGGCCAGGCACCGGAAGGGACGGCAGAACGTGGATCGTATGATGCTCGAAATCGCCGAAAGGAATCGCGACGGCGAAGCGGCTCCCAATAGCTTGAGCCTCGGCTTCCTCGAACAACTGTATGCCAGTTACCTGCGCGACCCAACCAGTGTCTCGGCCGATTGGCGGCGCTACTTTCGCCAGATGGGCAACGGCGGCGGCGGTGCGCCGCGTTTCGGTCCGTCCTTCAAGCCCGCCAGCGTCTTCAATCCACCGCCGCGCGGGGGCGAGGCCACGGCCGGCGTCCGCGAACTGGAAATGGCCCTGTTGCAGGACCGCGTCGACCAGTTGGTGCGGGCCTACCGTGTGCGCGGACACCTGGTGGCCAACATCGACCCCTTGGGGATGCCGCGGCCTTATCTGCCCGAGCTCGATCCGGAGTATTACGGCTTCACCGAAGCCGACATGGACCGCACGTTTTCGACCGACACGATCCACGGCCCCGACGTGCTCACCTTGCGGCGCATCCTGGAGCGGCTGCGCAACACCTATTGCCGTTCGATTGCCGTGCAGTTCATGCACATGGACGACCTGTCCATCCGCCAATGGCTGCAGGATCGCATGGAGGGCACCGAGAACCGCGTATCGCTCAGCCGGCAGGAACAGTTGCAGATCCTCACGCGGCTGACCGACGCCACGATTTTCGAAGAGTTCATTCAGAAGCGGTTCACCGGCGCCAAAAGCTTCTCGCTGGAAGGGGCCGAGAGCCTGATTCCGCTGTTGGACCTGACGATCGAAAAGGCCGGCGACCAGGGCATTCGCGAAATCGTGATGGGCATGGCCCATCGCGGACGGCTCAACGTGCTGGCCAACATCATGGGCAAAAGCCCGCAAGATATCTTCCGCGAGTTCGCCGACGTCGATCCGAAGCTGCACCTGGGCCGCGGCGACGTGAAGTACCACCTGGGCTATTCAGAACGACTGGATGACCGCCACGCGGCGCGACGTGCACATTTCGCTGTGCTTCAACCCCAGCCATCTGGAGTTCGTCAATCCGGTGGCCATCGGACGCATGCGGGCCAAGCAGGACCGCACGAGCGACGCGAGGCGCGAGCGAGGCATGACGCTGTTGATCCACGGCGACGCGGCGTTTGCCGGCGAGGGCATCGTGCAGGAAACGCTCAACCTCAGCCAACTGGAAGGCTACTGCACCGGCGGCACGCTGCACGTGGTGGTCAACAACCAGATTGGCTTCATCACCTCGCCGGCCGAGGGCCGCTCGAGCACCTACGCCACCGACGTGGCCAAGATGCTGCAAATTCCCATCTTTCACGTCAACGGCGAAGACCCCGAGGCCGTGGCCTTCGTCGTCCGCCTGGCGATGGATTTTCGCCGCCAGTTCAAGCGCGACGTCGTGGTCGACATGTACTGCTACCGCCGCCGCGGCCACAACGAAGGCGACGAGCCGTCGTTCACCCACCCGATTCTGTACCGGGCAATCGAAAACCGTCGCTCGGTCCGCGACAGCTACCTCGAGCGGCTGCTGGGCTTGGGAGAGATTACCCGCGAAGAAGCCGATCGCATCGCCGAAGAGCAGACGCGCAAGCTCGACGAAGAATTGTCGGTCGCGCGCAGCAGCGATTACGTGCTGCCGAGCAAGGACCACGTGGGCGTTTGGAAAGACTATCGCGGCGGCCGGGCCTCGGAGGCCGAAAAGGTCGAAACGGGCATCGGCAGCGGAAAGCTTGCGGAGCTGCTGCTGGCGCAAACCGTGCTGCCGAGCGATTTTCATCCGCACCCCAAGATCGAGCGTTTTTTGGAAGCGCGCCGCGAAATGGCCCGCGGCGCGCGGCCGCTCGATTGGGCGGCGGCCGAGGCGGTGGCCTTTGCCAGCCTGGCCGATGGCGGCTTTCGCATTCGCATGAGCGGCCAGGACAGCACCCGTGGCACGTTCAGTCAGCGCCACGCCGTGTTGCACGACTACCAGGATGGCCACCGCTACATGCCCTTGAGCACGTTTCCGAAAGCCAGGCGCCGGTGGAAATCATCAACAGCCCCCTGTCGGAGGCCGGCGTGCTGGGCTTCGAATACGGCTACAGCCTCGATTGTCCCAGCGGGCTGGTGGTCTGGGAGGCGCAGTTCGGCGACTTCGTCAACGCGGCCCAAGTGATCGTCGACCAGTTCATCGCCAGCGCCGAAACCAAGTGGCAGCGGCTCAGCGGGATCACGCTGCTGTTGCCGCACGGCTTCGAAGGCATGGGCCCCGAGCATTCCTCCGGCCGGCCCGAGCGCTTCCTCGAGCTGGCGGCCGACTCGAATATCCAGATCGTCAACCTCACGACGCCGGCCCAGTATTTCCACCTCCTGCGCCGGCAGGTGCTACGCACGTGGCGCAAACCGCTGGTCGTGATGACTCCGAAAAGTCTGCTGCGCCATCCGCAAGCGATCTCCACGCTCGATGAGTGCGCAGGCGGGCGGTTCGAGACCGTGATCCCCGACGTGCTCGACCTGCCGGAGGCCGACGGCGTGCTGCTGTGCTGCGGGAAGCTGTACTACGAGCTCGTCAAGGCGCGCGAAGAGCTGGGGCGGCGCGACGTGGCCATCGTGCGGATCGAGCAGTTCTACCCGGTGCCGATGAAGCGGCTGGCGGCGGCGCTGGCGAAGTACCGCGACGGAACGCCCGTCTACTGGGTGCAGGAGGAGCCGGAGAACATGGGCGCCTGGCGGTTCCTGCTTGCGCGCTTCGGCAGCGAGCTGTTCGACCGGCTGCCGTTTTCGGGCATTTTCCGCCGAGCGTCGAGCAGCCCGGCGACCGGTTCGGCTAGCAGCCACAAGATGGAACAAAAGGAGCTGTTGATGCAGGCCTTCGGCTGCATTTGAGCGGTGTTTTGTTACGGCGCACGGAGCTTTCAGGCAACACGCATCGCGAACCAACAGGTAACAGCCGGTATGGCAATCGAACTCAAAGTGCCCTCGGTCGGCGAATCGATCACCGAGGTGCAGATCGGCAAGTGGCTCAAGGGCGAAGGCCAGCGCGTTGCCCAGGACGAAGACCTGGTCGAGATCGAGACCGATAAGGCCACGGTCGCGATCTCCGCGCCCGTAGCGGGCACGATCTCCAAGGTGCTCAAGCACGAAGGGGATGCGGCGCAAGTCGGAGACGTGATTGGCTATCTCGAGCCCGCGGCGGTGGCGACCGAATCAGCCGCGGGCCAGCCGGCCGGACCTGCCGTAGCCGCGCCCCCCGCTGGAACCGCGGCGGACGCGGGTGACGAAGCCGCGGCAGCCGCCGCGCGGGCTCAGGCCGCCAAGATGATTCAGACGCCCAAAGCGAAACCCGAACGCCCGGCCCCGCGTCCCGTCGCCGCGGCCAAAACTGCAGACGAGACCAGCGCGGATCGATCGACCCACACGGCCCACGCCGACGGCGCGCGGCCAGTTCCCTCGGCGTCCGGTCAGGAGGTGGCGCGAGCGCGTGCGGCCAGCCCAGCCGTCCCCTGCGCCATCAGGCCTGCACGACGTGCGCCCGTCGAGGCCGGCCACGCTTAGCGCGCCCAGTGGTGCTCGCGAAGAAGACGTGGTGCGGATGAGCCCGATTCGCCGGCGAATCGCCGAGCGGCTGCTGGAGGCGCAACACAACGCGGCCCTGCTGACGACGTTCAACGAAGTCGACATGTCGGCCGTCATGGCGCTGCGCAACGAGCACAAGCAGATGTTCCTCGACCGCTACGGCATCAAGTTGGGCTTCATGTCGTTCTTCGTCAAGGCGGCGATCGACGCGCTCAAGCTGGTGCCGGCCGTCAATGCCGAGGTGCGCGGGCAGGACATCGTCTATCACAACTTCTACGACATCGGCATCGCGGTGGGCGGCGGCAAGGGACTGGTCGTGCCGGTGCTGCGCGACGCCGATCGCCTGAGCTTCGCCGAAATCGAGCTGGCGATCGCCGATTTCGCCCACCGGGCCCGCGAGAACAGCCTGACGCTCGAGGAGCTGCAAGGCGGCACGTTCACGATCTCCAATGGCGGCGTGTACGGCTCGATGCTCTCGACGCCGATCGTCAACCCGCCGCAGAGCGGCATCCTGGGCCTGCACGCGATCCAGGACCGCGCCGTGGCCCGCGAGGGCCAGGTCGTGATCCGGCCGATGATGTACGTGGCCCTGACGTACGACCACCGCGTGGTCGACGGCCAAGGCGCCGTGACCTGGTTGAAGCGCATCAAGGAAACCATCGAAGAGCCGATGCGGATGCTGGTCGAGATCTGAGGAGAAGGGGGACACGCGCGGGGTGCCCCCCTTCTCTCGCTTCTCTTCACGTCATGCCACCGCAGCGCCCGCTCGTCGCGTCGTCACGCGATCCTGCCGCGACGTCGCCTGGCCAGGATGCTCCAGCCGACGAGCCCCATGGCGGCCAGCACCCAGGTTGCCGGCTCGGGCACGACTTCGAAGTTGTAGGTCGTGGGGTCATTGGCACCGAAGCCGATCGTGATGTTATCGACGGCGCCAAGGTAGGGCGCCCAGCCCGAACCGATTCCGGAGTTGAGGCCGAAGATCACGCTATTGGCGTCCAGGTGCAGGCCGCCGCCCGAGGGCGTGAAGCCCGAGGCCGAACCCCAGACCGACAGCGGCTGGAAGTTGCCGGCCGTGTCGAAGTTGCCGTGGCCGAAATAGACCTCCCAGAGGTTCGCATTGATGACGTTGTCGGTGATCCACTGGTCGGTCGGCACGGAGTTGTCGGTCTGGTATGCGCGTTCGAAGACCAGGTAGCCCTCGTCGCTGGTGGTGGCCAGGTTGCCGTCGCCGTCGATGTAGATGCGCAAGTTCGCCTGCTGGCTAGCCGAGCTAGCCGAGCTCTTGTACCAGTCGTAGGCCAAGGCGGTGATGTCCCCCAGCGTGCCCATCGCCGCGAGGTTTCCGTTGCCATCGGTGTTGAAGTACTCGATGTCGGCCTTCGAGCTGCTGCCGCTGGGACCTTGCGTGCCGTTGAACCAGACCGAGCCGTTGCCGCTGCGGGGATAGTCCGTGTTGATGCCCACGTGGCCGTTGTTGCGGACGTTGTTGTAGGTCCAGCCGGTCGAGCCTAGCAGGGCGCCGGGCGTGGCGGGCGTGGTATTGCTGCTCGTGCTGTTGGTGAAGTCGTCGCCGGGCGTCGGATTGTTGGCGTCGACGACGATCGTGGCCGCATGGGTCGCCGAAGCCAGCAGGGCCACCGCCGCCGCCGTTTGCAGCGCGACGCACGCGCGACGCGCGATATTGCGGGCGGCGAGCTGCCTCGGGTGGGAGGAGCGTAGGATGCCAGAGATGTACGACAGGGTGAGTTCCACAAACGTGCGCGTCATTAGCGTTCTCCTCAAGGATCCGAACAAAGGTAAGTCCTTCAGGGGGGATACACTTCCCCCCAGGTGCAAGGCTGCCCATTGAACCATGTGGGGACTCGCACGTCTAGTCACTGGGGTTGCCTTCGCTCACCGATTTGGAAACCACGAACTTTTGGACTTCGCATCTTCGAAATCGCGGATCTTGCTGAAGCGCGCGAGGCGCGGGCGCTCTGAACCGGACGCGCTTTTCGACATTCACGAATGGATTGTCCCGATTGACTCGCTCGATCGCTCGGCGGCTTTGACGTCAGCGGGCGCTACCAGGCAATAACCGGCTTCTCCTGGTCGGCCGACATCTGCTCCGGCAATCGCCAGACGTGCGTGCCCGGGCGATCGGTGAAGTAGAGCGACGAGGCCGAGGGGCGATGCGCGTCGCCGTCGGCCCACAGGGCGTAGAAGTCGTCGCGCGCGCCGAGCGGCTTGCGGGCATAAGAGTGATTGCGATCCGCGGCGTGCGTTAGCTGGCTGACGCGCTGCCAGGTAGCACCGCGGTCGGGGCTGGTCCACACGACCATCTGGCCGCCGGTGCAGTAGGGTTGCGGGCCGGGATCGGTCGGCGCGATCGCGCGCCAGGTGCCGTCGGGCTCGATGTAGAGCGGCCCAAAATCGTAGTTATGGTCGGTGGTCGTGACGTCGCGCGTTTCCCACTGGCTGCCGGTCCATCGCGACGTGCGCAGGCGGCGCGGATCGTTGGCCGGCCCGGGCGCATGGCCGCGGCTGGTGAGGAAAAGAATCACCGGGTGGCCGTCGGCGTCGAACTGCACCTCCTTGAGATAGACCAGCAGCCCCTGCGACTCGTAGTCGGCCACTAGCGCCGGGTTGTGCACTTCGACCAGGGGCGTCTCGATCGGCTGGCCGTCGACGGTTTGCCAGGAGCGTCCGCCGTCGGGCGTTTCGAGGTAGTAGAGGTTCGTCCGCGCGTCGAGCCCGCCCTTGGACGGATGATAGTTGAAGACCGAGGCCACGCGCCGACCGTCGCAATCGCTCACCTGGTAGTGGCCCTGGGCAATGTGGGCCAGGGGATGCGGCGTGCCCCAGCTTCGGCCCGTGCCGCTGGTCATCCAGAACAGCCCGCGGCCGGCCTTGTAGCGGGTGTGCAGGACGAAAAACGTGCCGTCGTCGAGCACCCGGGGTTGCGAATAGGAAAAGTTCGTCTTGGCCACCAGCTCGAATTCGTCGATCGCGTAGGGCTTCGTGCCGCGATGGATGAACGCGGGCCGCGACGTGCCATGGGCATTGGAGAAGATCCACAGGTGCCCCTGGCGATCGATGGCCAGCGTGGGATTGTCGTGGGCGTCGCCCGTGTGCTTGTCGAGCAGGATGCGCGGCCGCGGCACGGTGCCGGTGGCGTGGTCGAAATACGAGACCATGTGCAGCAGGTTCTGCTTGCCGCGCTCGGTGCCGCCATAGACGAAGAACGTCTTGTCGACGGCCGGCGCGTAGATGGCGATCGGCACGTGCTGCTGCGGATACGTCGCCATGCCGCCGGAGTACTTGTAGGCGTACTGGTCGTTCGTTTTTCCGACCGAGTACCAGATGCCGCGGTAGCCGTCGTCCTGCGTGAGAGAAAAACGGCGCGCCTGCTCGCCGGCCTGCGCGCTGGCCGCTAGCGCGACTGCCATGGCCCAACCGCTTAGAAATGACACCAGCCGCATCAGCCGGCAAGGGTCAACCGTCAGGATGTCTCGCGAGGCGATCAAGCGGCTCACCTTCGCGCGGGGTCGAGCTCGATCTCGAAATCCTTGAAGCGGACTTCGGTCGGGCCGCCCGCGTGGAGCTGCAAGGCGAAAATGCCGCGCACGCGCGCCGCCGGTGTCTTCCAGGTCGGCGCACAGGTGGCCGTTGATCCAGGTGCGAATCTTGCTGCCGACGGCTTCGATCTCGTAAGTGTTCCAGCCCGTCTTGACGAACTCCTCGCCCGAGCGGGTCCACAACAGTTCGCGGCCATGCTCCTCGTAGAGCTTGCCCCACCAGCCGGCGCCGACGTCGGCCTGATAGCCTTTGACCAGCCCGCCGTCGATGGGCTCGCTGCGAAACTGGATGCCGCTGTTGCCGCGGTTGCCGACCAGCTGCACTTGGACGCGCAGGCGAAAGTTGCCGAACACGAGGTCGTTCTTGAGAAACTCGTTCTGCTTGAGCCCCGCGGTGCGGCCGACGATCTCGCCGTTCTCGACGCTCCACAACGCCGTGTCACCTTGCCAGCCGGACAGGTCGCGGCCGTTGAAAAAGTTCTTCAGGTTGTCGCTCGTGGCCAACGGCGCCACCTGCGCGGGGCTGGCCAGGTAGGCAACCAGCGAACGCACGTCGTAGGGCGACAACGACTTCAGCAAGTCGTCGGGCATCATCGACTGCTGGCTCGGCTTGATCTCGTCGACTTCGCCGCGCGGCAGCACGACCACCTCATTGGCCGTCTGGATGGTCACGGCGTTGGCGTCCTGCGCTTTGACGATGCCGGTGAGCACCCGGCCGTCGCCGGTGACGATCACGCTGGGCTGGTATTCCTTGGCCATCACGGCGCTGGGGTCCAAAATGTTCGACAGCAGGTATTCGAGGTTCGCGCGGTTCGAGCCGGTCAGCTCGGGGCCGACCTTGCCGCCGGTGCCGAACAGCGTGTGGCACTGCTGACAGGTTTTGACGAACACGGCCCGGCCCAGCGCCGGATCGGCCGGCGGGCTCTTTTCGTGGGCCAGCTTCGTGTACTTGGCGATCTGCTCGGCCTTTTCGCCGCTCGATTCGCGGGCGATGCCCCACAGCTCGCCGATCCGCGCGTTGATGGTTTCGTCCTGATGATTGCGCAGTTGACGCACCAGGTCGGCCGACAGGTCCGTGGCGACGATCTGCTTTTCGGCGACGGCCTCGAGCAAGGCCTTGGCATAGGCCACGCGCGAGGCCAGCGTGGCCAGCGCATCGCGCTTCTCGTCGAGATTGAAGCCCGAGTACGCCGCCAGGATCGCCGCGGGCGTCGCCGCGTCGTCGTAAGCCGCCAATCCCCGCAAGGCCTCGCGGCGCAGCTCGGCGACGGCGATCAGCTTTTGCAAGGTAGGCGCAACTGCGGATCGCGAGCCCGCAACAGGGCCTCGAGCGCTTGGCGGCGGGCATCGATCGCCGCGCCGTCGTCGACCAGCACGCCGCGCAGCTTGGCCAGCGCCCGCGGATCGCCGAAGGTCAGGGCCACGGCCGTGGCCAGCGAATTTACCTCGGCATCGGAGCTGGTGACAAGCTTTTCCGAAATGGCCGCCCAGGCCGAAGGCATCGGCACCCGGCGGCGTCCGACCAGGCCGGTGTTGATCGCCTGGAGGATCGTACGCTGCCGCTCGACGTCGGCGGTTCGCGCCAGTTCGCCGACCGCCAGGTCGAGCACCGCGGGGGTGCCGATCTTGGCTAGCAGCCGGACGGTAAACGCGAAGACCAGCGGCATCTTGCCGTCGGCGGCCAGTTTCAAGGCCCGAGCCGGATCGCGGCCCACCAACGGCTCGCTGGCGTACCAGTCCATCAAGGGCAGGTTGTGGTCGCCCGCGTCTTCGGAGTGGGCCAACAGTCCCGCCACGATCGGCCAGCGCAGCGTCGAGCGGCAGCCGCCCGGCGGCCGACGCCAGATAGAGCCGCACGACCGGCGAAGGATCGCTGGCGGACATTTTGGCAAACTGATCGAGCACGTCTTGCGAGACCGGCTTGCCGGGGTCTTCGGTGGCCAGTTGAATCGTCCAGGCCCGCACGTGCGGCTGGTCGTTTACCAGCCCGCGCAGCACGAGGGCTTCGTCGAGCCCGCCGCTGACGTGCAAGGCCCACAAGCCGCGCAGGCGGCGCGTCTCGTCGGTGTGCTCGAAGGCGATCGGCACGAGCCGCTCGCGCACCGCGGGATTTGGCCCGCGCTCTTGCAGCAGGCGGCGCGCGTGGCGGACGTACCAGTCGTTCGCGCTGAGCTGTGCCTCGACCAGTTCTTCGTCGCTGCGGTTTCGCATGTTGACCGCCACCGGCGGCGCGCCGCGATAGGAAATGCGGAACACGCGGCCGTTCGTGCGGTCGTGTCCGTTCGTTTCGCGATGATGGCAGGCGTTGGCATCGTACCAGTCGATCATGTACACCTGGCCGTCGGGACCGTACTGCAGATTGAGAATCTGCGACCAGCGGTCGCGCGTCAGGCAGAAGTCGGGCGCCCGGTTGCCCTCGTAGCCCGAACCCTTGGCCGACAGCAGGTCTTCGTTGAGCCGCTGGCCGTGGATGTTATTCATGAAGATCTCATCGCGATACTCGCTGGGCCAGCTTCCGCCGAGGTAGACCATGGCGCCGGCGTGGGCGTGCCCGCCACCGGCCGCGTCGGAGCGGTTGTTGCCCGAGTGGGGCGTGTTGCCCAGCCAGTGGCGATGGACGGCGATCGTCTTGATGTCGTCGAAGGTGTTGGGATTGAAATGTTCGCCGGCTTGCCGCTGGTACCGGCCGCCTTGGATCAGGTAATAGAGGTGCGGGATGACGCAGGCGGTGCAAAACGCCGCGCCACGGTCGTTGAAATCGACGCCCCAGGGATTGCTGGTCCCCTCGGCAAAGACTTCGAACACGTGCCGCGTTGGATGGTACGCGCCAGATGCCGGCGTTGATCCGCGTGCGCTTGTTCAGCGGCGTGCCGGGCTTGCCCACCGTCGAATGCGTGAACACGCCGTGGCAGCCATATAGCCAGCCATCGGGGCCCCAGATGAACGAATTGAGCGTTTCGTGCGTGTCGTGATAGCCAAAGCCGTCGAGCAGCGTCACCGGTGGGCCGTCGGGACGGCCATCGCCATTGCGGTCGGGCACGAACAGCAGGTACGGCGCCGCGCCGACCCACACGCCGCCAAACCCCACTTCCAACCCGCTGACCAGGTTCAAGCCTTCGAGAAACACCTTGCCAACTTCGAAGCGGCCGTCGCCGTCGGCGTCCTCGAAAATCAAGATGCGATCCTTCCCCTGCCCTTCGGCGCGCGAATGGGGTAGGTGTAGGCCTCGGCGATCCAGATCCGGCCGCGGTCGTCGATGGCCATGGCGATCGGCTGCTTCACGTCCGGCTCGCCAGCCGCCAACGTGACGCGGAAGCCCTCGGGCACGACCATCTGGCGGGCCGCTTCTTCGGGAGACAAGCCGGCAAAGGGATAGTCGTCGGGCGCCGGCTGATTGGCGACCAGCGGAAAATCGGGGCGCTCTCGGTACAGGCGGAAGTCGTCGAAATTGAGATGGCCCCAGCCGTTGCTGCTGGCGTCGACCAGGCGGATGAACACCTGCTGGCCGACGTGCGGCCGCAAATCGACCGCCACCGGTTTCAGCGTTTCGGTGTTGTCGCCCGAGCGGCTGAAGATCACCTGGTTCGTGTCGCGGCGCACCAGCTCGACGCGCGTGCTGGGATCCGAACCGCCGGCAATGCGGAAACCGGCGTACGGCTCGGTGACTTTGAAGGGCGCCGACGTGAGCGTGCCTTGCGGCTCGTCGCTGAGCGAGACCTCGTAGCCGCCGACCCAGTAGCGGCCCGTGTGCTCGCTTTTCATGCCACGGCCGCGGGTCGTGACCGTGTCGCCCTTGACCGGCTGGCGCGCGAAGGCCTCGCCCGAGGCGGTCCAGTTGTCGAGCGTGCCGGTTTCGAAGTCAAAGTTCAGCAGGCGGCCGGCGGCATCGCGCGGCAGCTCACCCCGCGCTCCGGAGGGCGATGGGGCGGCTGCCGAAGCCGCCGAGCTCAGTCCCGCGCACAATATCGCCACACAAGCCGCTTCGATTGCCCGACGCATGATTGGCTTTCCACCTTCGACATGGCTGGATGGGGGCTACCTCGGCCCCGCCCAAACCACTACCTTAACAGACGAACCGCCCGGTTTGGAGGACTTGGCGCAAGCGGCACGTGGCGCTGGTGAAAACATGGCGAGAATCGAACGTCGAACTGGCAGTTGCCTGACAGGCCCAGCGATTTGGGCTTTGCTCGGATCGGCCAGCCTGGCTGCCGGCTGTGGCGAGGCTCGACCCGCGCGACCCGATGCCGCGCCGACGATCGCCGCCCGCGACCCGGGCACCTCCGCCAGCGTGCGGGCAGCCTATGGCCCGGCGCTGGCCAAGAGTGGAACCTTCTCCATCGTGGCGGCCGACCCCGAGACGGGCATTTGCGGCGCGGCGGTGGCCAGCCGCTATCCGGCCGTCGGCGCGGTCGTGCCTTTCGTGCGGGCCGGCGTGGGAGCGTTCTGCACGCAGCACATTCATAATCCCAATTGGGGCACTCGGGCGCTCGAGCTTTTGGCGGCGGGCAAATCGCCGTCCGAAGTCTTGCCCGAACTGCTGGGCGACGACAACCGCGTCGGCCAGCGGCAATTGGCGATCATCGACATGCAGGGTCGCACGGCCAACCACAACCCCAGCGACGCGCCGCAGGGCAGCCGCTGGTGGGGATCGATGGCGGGCCGCTACTATTCGTGCCAGGGAAACACGCTGACCGGCGCCGCCGTGATCACGTCGATGGCGTCCGCCTACGAAGCGAGCCAAGGCAGCATGGCCGATCGGCTGCTGTCGGCGCTCGTGGCCGGCGATTGCGCGGGCGGCGATCATCGCGGGCGGCTGGCTGCGGCGATCGTGGTGGCCAAACGGGGCGTCGACGGCAACTGGCTCGAGCTGCGCGTCGACAACAGCGACGACGCCGTGATCGACTTGGCTCGCAAGTACCAGGCGCTCGAGCATGAAGCCAAGGGCCCGTTGTTCACGATCGAGCAGCCGTGGGAGCATCCGTGCGCCGAGCGGCCGACGCCCAAACCGCCGGAGTGAGCGCCGGTCGCGCCTCGGCCGAACGAGAGAACCGAACCGCCGTCCTGGCGCCGTCCGGCAGTAAATGCAGGAGCCCTGGGGATTTGCGGCCGAATTGCGATCCTGGCGCGAAATCGGGCGTACCAAGAGCTCGAAAGTTTTTGCCGACATGATCGCAAAATGCTTGACTCGCCCGCCGGCCTTGCTAAGCTGGCCTCGTTCTCCATAGTGGAGTATCGAACGAGATTTCGCCGGTCCTTCGCGTCCTTGTCCTTCAAAGGGAACGCTAGTGAGCCAACCCTAGGCCTGACGACCTTGCCAGGCCCGTTTTAGGACAAATTCCTCGTCCTCTGGCGCACGACGCGAAGAAGAGCCAGGCGTAGAACCCCGCTGCTACGGGTTGTCGACCCAGGTTTCCCGGGGTGGGACAGCCTTATTGCGACATGCGGCGCTGGTAGCGTGTTTCGATTGGAACATCGTTTCGCCTTGCACGCGTGCCCGCGTCGCCTGAAGCACTCTCGGGGGCGAGTCATTCATAGTGTCGTTACATCGCATCCGACTGTATCCGTTCCAGGTTGTGTGAGGGCTTCGCTCATGATTCCGAGTTCCTTGGCAAGTCGCGGCAGGAAGCGCGTTTCGACGTTACCCCTTGCAATCGGATTGCTATTAACCTTCGTCGCTTCCTTGACGAGCCGCGAGGTGCCGGCTGCTGACGTTCGCACCGTGACGCTGTCCGACGCTGCCGCGCCGGGAACGAGTTTCAATTTCAGGGACTTCAACGCCCCGATCCTCAACAGCAGCGATCAAGCCGCGTTCATTGCGGAAATCAATGACGACGAATTCAATCCGTCGTCGGGGCTCTGGTCCGAAGGCAGCGGCCCGCTGGCCAACGTCGCCCTGCAAGGCCAGTCCGCGCCGGGCACGGCCCTGGACATCGGCACGTTCATGGATCCCAACGTGAACTACTATCTGAACAATGCCGGGCAAGCGGCCTTTGAACAGACACTGGCCGATTTTAGCACCGCCGGCTTGTTCTCCGAGACCGGCGCGGGCAATGCACTGCAAAAGGTGGCTGCCGGCGGTGACTCGGCTCCGGGTACGACCGACACCAACCGTGTCTTCAACGACACGCTGGGCATCACGGGCGGATTCAATGATAGTGGCCAGGCAACCTTCCAGGCTTACATGCCGCCGACGGCCGCGCCGCCGGGAAACTTCCCCTCCAATGGCGTGTGGTCCCAGGGCTCGGGCACGCTCGACAAGATCGCCGAAGTTGCGGATGCCGCGCCGGGAACGGCCGCCATTTTCGACAACTTCTACACCCCTTCGATCAACAACAGCGGCCAGGTCGCTTTCGTCGGTCACATCAATCTGGGCGGCACGGGCGACGGCGTCTGGACGAACGTTCCCGGCCCCTTGACCCGGCTCGTCGGCAACAATGATCCCGCGCCTGGCGGCGGGAACTTTAGCATCATTTTCAACCACACGACGGCCATCAATGGAAATGGCGACGTGGCCTTCAGCGCCGAGTTGCAAGGCGGGGCGGTCCCTGATGGCATCTGGGTCTCCCGCGGCGGCGGCATCGACAAGGTGGCCGTCGAAGGTGACGTGGCCCCCGGCGCCGGCGGCGCCACGTTTTCCGACAGCGGCGCGGGAATCGATGCGACCACACTCGGGTTGGATAGCGCCGGAGACGCGGCGTTCACCGCGCAGCTTTCCGATGGCCGCTTCGGCCTGTTTTCCGAAGCCTTCGGAGGGCTCAACCCGGTCGCCCTGACCGGCGACGTGGCACCCGACACGGGCGGATTGACGTTCCTGGGCATTCCGCACTGGACGATCAACGACGGCGGCCAGGCCGCGTTTGTCGCGGAGCTCTCCGATTTCACCGACGCGATTTTTGCTCAAGACCAGTTCGGCACGCTGCACGAAGTCGTCGCCGAGGGGCAAATGCTGGAAGTCGCTCCGGGTGATTTTCGCCAGATCGAGTTCCTCTCGTTCCAAGGGTTGAACGGTTCCGACTCCGGGCATATCAACAATTTCAGCTCCGGCTTTTCGGCTGACGCCTCGATCGCGTTCTCGGCCAGCTTCCTCGACGGCAGCTCGGGTGTTTTCGTCACGCAGCTCGTGGTGCCCGAGCCTAGTTCGCTGGTGCTTTTTGCACTGGGATTCGCTGGCTTACTATGGCGAAACCGCCGCAGGAAGTAGACTACTCTGCTCGAGGCGCTTCCCGGCCGTGTATAGCGCGTCAGCCGCGGCGCGAACCTGGGGGCGGGGCACGGGTTCTCTTGACTCGTGAGCCCCCAGGCATCGCTTCGTGAGCTCTGAAACTCGATGGACGATCGATCGCGGCAGGGTGTCCTCTGCGCAGTCGCCGCTTACGGCTGCTGGGGGCTGATTCCGCTCTACTTCAAGACGGTGGCCCAGGTGCCGCCGCTGGAAGTGCTGGCCCATCGCGTGGCCTGGTCGCTGGTGCTGTTGGCGCTGCTGGTCACGCTCGCCCGCCGCTGGAGCGCTTTTCGCCGGGCAATCACCGACCGCTGGGTGCTGCTAACGCTGGCGGGCAGCACCCTGCTATTGGGCGTCAACTGGCTGACCTACATCTACGCGGTGTTCAGCAACCAGGTCGTCGAGGCCAGCTTGGGCTACTTTTTGAACCCGCTAGTCAACGTCGTGCTGGGGGTCGTGTTTCTCAAGGAGGCGATGCGGCCCTGGCAGATGGTGAGCGTGGGCCTGGCCATCGTCGGCGTGGCGATCTTCGGCGCGCCGCCGATCGCGATCACGCTGGCGTTATCGTTCGCGTTCTACGGCCTGCTGCGCAAGCACGTGGCCGTCGACGGGCTGTTAGGCCTGTTCATCGAAACGATCCTGCTGGCGCCGTTGGCGGTTGGTTATATCGCCCTGCTCGCCGCTAGCGGCCGTTCGGCATTCGTGGCGAGCGATCCGGCGACTTGTTTCAAACTCATGGCCAGCGCCGTGGTCACGGCCGTGCCACTGTTGCTGTTCACGGCCGCCGCTCGGCGCTTGCGGTTTTCGACGCTCGGGTTTCTGCAATACCTGGCGCCGACGGTGCAGTTCCTGCTGGCCGTACTGGTGTTCGACGAGGAGCTGTCCGTGGAGAAAATCATCGCCCTGATCTCGATTTGGGCCGGGGTGGCTGTTTATTCTTATGACTCGCTGCGGTTGTATCAGCAACAGCGAAAGCAAGTCTTGGAACCGGTGCCCGCCGACGTCTGAGGTTGCGCCGGCCGCACACGCATTCGCCAGCCATCATGGAGGTTCGCGGGCCCGATGAGCGATTCCACGACGATCCGCGCGGAGGAGCTTCGCCGCCGATGCGCAGCAAGCGACGAGCGGCCCGATCGGTCCTGCTCCGTGCGGCGGCCCTTCCTGACCGCCGAGTGGCGCTATCTGGCGATGCTCAATTTTCGGATCGAGCCGCGGCTGTTGCGGCCCTGGCTGCCGACCGGCTGCGAGCCCGACTTGTGGCTTGGCGACGCCTATCTCAGCCTGGTGGGCTTTTTGTTTCACGACTTGCGAGTGTGGGGGTTTCCGATTCCCTTCAATCGCGATTTCCCGGAGGTGAATCTCCGTTTCTACGTTCGCCGCAGAGTCGGCCGCCGCTGGCGGCGCGGAGTGGCGTTCGTCCGCGAGTTCGCGCCGCGCTGGCTCGTGGCCCGCGCGGCGGGCTGGTTCTATGGCGAGAACTACCGCGTGGTGCCGATGGGATGCGACGTGGCCGTGGCCGACGGCGACGCGGCCACGCCGCGGGCCGTCAGCTACTGGTGGAATCATGGCGGCAGGCGACATGCGCTGCGCATCACGACGCGCGGCTCGTCGCGTCCGCCGCGGCCCGACAGCCTGGAGTCGTTCATCGTCGAGCAGGCCTGGGGATACTCGGGCCGCGCGGGCCGGCCGGCGCTCGAATACCGCGTCGAGCATCCGCCGTGGCGCATCAGGGAAGCCGGCGAAGCCGCGTTCGAAGGCGACGCGCTCGCGCTCTACGGCCAGCCGTTTGCCGAAGCGCTTGCGCAACCACCCGCCTCGGCCTGTCTCGTCGACGGCTCAGCGATCCGCCTCTTGCCGGGCATCAAGCACGACACGCAATGAAGCGCGCCCAAAACAGGGGGCAGAAGTTCTGACCCCTGTTTTTCACCCTGGTGTTCTGGGGTCACGCTCCGAAGCGCAGCAGGTTCCAGTGGCTCAGGAACCACACGAACGCTACCGTCCCCAGGGCGACGCAGGTGTAGTGCAGGCGGCCGGAAAAACGCCAGTAACCTTTCAGCCAGGCGATCACGGCGGCCAACACGGTCACCGCGGCCAGGGCGGTGACCACGGGCGTGGCCCACAGCAGGGCGGCGAAGAACGTCGGCACGCCGTAGCCGAATTCGTCGACCTCGGCAAAGGGAATCATGCTCAGCCCCAGCAAAGTCAAGGCAACCAGCGACGTCAGCCAGCCGATCCAACTCGCCAGCCGCGCGCCCCCGGAGCTCACAGGGCCAGCGGCCGCCGCATGGTCCGCGGACGCCGTGCCCGTAGTGGCCGCCGCGCGACGCTGTTCGCGCGTCACGAAGGCGATGACCGGCCAGCCGATGAGCGCCGAGGCCCACAGCACGACGCAAACCACCAACAGGGCCAAGTTGAACCGCGGCGTCTCGACGAGCGGCAGCCGCTCCAGCGCCGTCGATGGGCTGCTGCTGTGGAACAGGTACGCGATTCGGCCGTTGGCGTCCTCGCGAAAGGCCAGGCTGCTCTGGCCATCGACTTCGTGAAACAACAGCGGCTGCACTTCGACGTAGCGTCTCGTGCCCAGGCCCCCGCGGAGCACCAGCTCGTCGCCGTCGACCGACACGCGGGCCACGCCAAACAGCGCGCCGAGCTTGGCGACCGACGTGTACGAATGACGGATGCCGCCGTAGCTGCCGGCATAGCGCGCAGGGAATCCTTAAGGTCGGTGGCGGGACGCGCCGGCGGCGTCTCGGCAGCCGGGTAGTAGCGGTCGAGAAAGGCCTCGAGAAACTGGCTGCGCACGCCCCCCGCGCTCTCGGTGTTGTAGGAGATGAAGTAGCCCACCTTTTCGGCCGGCAGCATCACGAAATGGGTATGGAACCAGAACGTGTCGCCGCCGTGCTCGATGATCTGCTGGCCGTTGTAGCTCATCCGCATGAAGCCGTAGGCCATGCCGGGCAGCGTCGGGTCGTGCGTGAATAGCAGCTCGCGCATCTGGCGGGCCGTCTCGGGCTTGAGGATCTGGGCGTCGCCGTAGCGTCCGTCGTCGAGATGGGCGATCAGAAAATGGGTCATGTCCACGGCCGACGAGCTGAACGAACCGGCCGGCGCGATCGGCACGTACTCGAAGCCCTGCTCCTCATACTTGCCGTTGACGTACTTGTAACCCTTCGACAGGCCGGCGGGCAGCTCGTCCTTGGGCGGTTGCCGCAGCGACGTGTGGGTCATCGCCAGCGGCTGCAGCAAGTGCTGCTCCACGTAGTCTTCCCACGGCATGCCAGACACCTGCGCGACGATGTGTCCGGCCAGCGCCGTGCCGTGGTTCGAGTAGGAGGCCAGCTCGCCGGGCGGCCGCACGCGGCTGGGCATCTCGCGGGCCAGCACCACGCCTAGCGGCTCGATGTCCGACGCCTCGTGGGCGAACAATCCCAGCACGTGGTCCTCGAAACCCGCGGTGTGCGACAACAAGTGCTTGAGCGTGACCGGCTGCGGATAGGTTTCCGGCAACTGGAAATCCTTGAGATACGTGTTCACGTCGGCGTCGAGATCGAGCTTGCCCGCTTCGGCAAGCTGCATGATGGCGGTCCAGGTGAACAGTTTCGAAACCGAGCCGATGCGGAACATCGTCTCCTCGGCGCTCACGGGCTTTTTGGCGGCCACGTCGGCATAGCCGTAGCCCTTGGCAAAGAGCGGCTTGCCGTCGACCACCACCGCGACGGTTGCCCCGGCAATGTGCTTGTCCTTGAGTTGGACCGCCATCAAGCCGTCGATGAAGGCTTCGAGCTCGGCCCGATCGGTTGGGCCGTGGCGCGTCGCCGCGGCGGCAGGCGCGGCGGGTTCGGCGCTGGAAGAGTCCGCGGGCGTCGGACTGGCCGTGGAGGGCTCGGCCTCGGACGGCTTGGCGGCGGGTTCCGCCGGTGTCGGTTCGGCACCGGGCGGCTTCGCGGGCTCTTGGGCTCTTGCCGCCAGTGCAGCGGTGGCCAGCAGCAGGGCGGCCAGGCAGACGGCGCTTGGAATGACTCTCGAACTTCGCGATCGGACACGCCGCACGATTGCAATTCTGCTTCCGCCGAGCGTCATCGCATGTTCTCCTCGTGGTGTTTCACCGAATGGACGCGCAGCCAGCCGATGGCGGCCGCGGTCCCCAATGTCATTCGCTGCCTGAGGCAAGATATTGTCGTCAGCGTACCTCCTGCAAAAGCCGGGGGATATAGTCGGCATAGCGCTGGTGGGGGAAGGTCCCGGTGGCGGCGTTGGCCCGCAGCCGGGCCTTCAACGGTTCAGCCCGCTCGCCCAACGTGTCGATCGCGTTGAGCGCGGCCATGGGCACGAATACGTCGTGGCGGCTCCAATCGGCCAGCTCCACCAGCGCGGCGACGGCATGGTTGGCGTCGGCCTGCTCGCCATAGCGGGCCAGGGCCTCGGCCGCCGCGATCCGCACGTCGGGCGAGGCGTCGCCGAGCGCGCCCGCCAGCGCCGCGCACTGCGCCCGCACGGTTTCCTGTCCGCGCATCAGCAGCCCCAGCGTGGCCCAGTAGCGCACCGCGCTGTCGCTGTCGGACAGCAGGCTGACCAGCTCGCCGGTCGCCTCGGGCCGCAGATTCGAGGCCAATTGGGCGGCCGCGAACACGCGCTCGAAGGGATAGCGGGCCGGATCGTGGCCCATGTCGTACGGCGCGTCGCCCTTTGCACGGCGGTGCATCTCGCCCTCGGGCAGCAAGTCGACGTCGCGAATCTGCAGCTCCCACTGGCGGTGAGCCCCGCGCAGCCGCTCAAGCGTGTCCGCGTGCTCAATCGATGCGGCCAGGTCTTTCACCTCGTCGGGATCGGTCTGCAGATCGTACAGCTCCTCGGGCGGATGCGGCTGCCAGAACGCGTCTTGGGCGGCGGTCAGCTTGCCGGCCAGGTGCAAGTCGTGCCACACGCGCGTGGTGGGCGTCTGGAACATGTACGAAACGTGCTGCCCGGGAAGCTTGTGGGGCATGTAGTTGCGGACGTAGACATAGCGGCCGTCGGTAAGGCTGCGCACCAGGTCGTAGCGCTCGTCCATGCGACCGCGGTAGCCGTAAGTATAGGGCTGCGGCGCCGTGGCGTGCTCGCCCAGGAAGGCGTGGCCCTGCATCCCTTCGGGCGGCTCGATGCCCGCCAGGCTCAGCACGGTAGGCCCGAAGTCGACGAAGCTGACCAGCCGCTCGCTGCGCCCGCCTGGCTGGTAATCGGCGGAACGCAGGTGTTTGAACTTTTCCGGGATGTACACGACCAGGGGCACTTGCAAGCCGGAGTTGCAGGCCGAGCGCTTGTTGCGGGGCATCCCCGAGCCGTGATCGGCAAAGTAGAACACGATGGTGTCGTCAGCCAGCCCGGCCCGCGCCAGCTCGTCGAGGTGCCGACCGGCGTCGGCATCGGCCTCGATGACGACGTCGTAATACTGCGCCCAGTCGCGTCGCACTTCGGGCGTGTCGGGGTGGTAGGCCGGCACGCGCACGCCGGCCGGATCGTGCACCGGCGTGTGCGGGCGCTGGCGGATCTTGCTCTCGTGGCTGATGGTCGAATTGAAGACGGCGAAGAACGGCTTGCCGTCGGGGCGCTTCGACCAATGGGCTTTGCGCGAAGACTCGTCCCACACCTGGCCGGGCTGCGTGATGTTGTAGTCTTCCTTGGAGTTGTTCGTGGCGTAGTAGCCGGCCTCGCGCAACCGTTGCGGGAACATCTTCATGCCCCGCGGATAGGCGACCATGCTCCGCATGTGCTCGCTGCCGGTCGAGGGCGCGTACATGCCTGAGATGAGCGTGGTGCGGGCCGGGGCACAGACCGGCGCGTTGCTCCAGCAGTGAAGGTAGATCACGCCGCGAGCCGCCAGGCGGTCGACGTTGGGCGTCGTGGCGTAGCGATCGCCGTAGCAGCCCATGTGCGGCCCGTGATCTTCGCTCGAGATCCACAAGATGTTCGGCCGCTCGTCAGCCGCCATGGCCGGGACCGCGATGCTGGCAATCGCGACGGTCACGAGGGTGGCCATCAGAAGGAAGCGGGGCTGAACCGTCGGGCGTGGCATGATTGCGCCTCGCGAATGATTTGGCTGGAAAGCTGATTTGGCTGAAAAGCCTTGGTCGAAGGCAGCGCGACCTGTCACTTCTTCGCCCGCTTCTTGGGGACCGCCTGGCCGGGTGTCAGCGGGCGGCGGCCGTAGGCCTCGGGCGGGTCGTGCTCGGGAACCTTCAGTTCTTTCCGCAGCCGCACGATCTCTTCGCCAAGCTGCTTTTGGACCACGGCGTGTTGGGCGCTGCCGTAGACGCTCTGCATCTCGTGCGGATCGTTCTTCAAATCGAACATCTCCCAGTAGTCGACGTCGGGCGTGTAGAAGTGCACGAGCTTGTAGCGGTCAGTGACCACGCCGTAGTGCGGCCGCACGCGGTGCGGCACCGGGTACTCGTAGTAGTGGTAATAGAACGCCTGACGCCAATCGGAGGGCGCCTGGCCGGCCAGGATCGGCCGCAGGCTGTGCCCCTGCATGTCGCTGGGCGCCGCCACGCCGGCTGCGTCCAGAAACGTCTCGGCAAAATCGAGGTTCGACACCAGCGCGTCGCTGGTGCTCTCGGGCCTGGTCACTCCCGGCCAACGGACCAAGAGCGGGGTGCGCAGCGACTCCTCGAAAATCCACCGCTTGTCGAACCAGCCATGCTCGCCCAGATAGAAGCCCTGGTCGGCTGTGTAGACCACGATCGTGTTGTCGGCCAGCTTTTCGCGATCGAGAAAATCGAGCACCCGGGCCACGCTTTCGTCGACCGCCTTGATGCAGCCCAGGTAGTCGTGCATGTAGCGCTGGTATTTCCAACGCACCAGGTCGCGGCCTTGCAGCCCGGCCTGGCGGAACTTCTCGTTGCGCGGCTCGTAGTAGGCATCCCACTGTTTTCGCTGCTCGGGCGTGAGCTGGCCGGGCCAACGAGCTTCACGTCCCGGGGCGTCATGGTGCGCTCGATCGTCATGTCCTGGTCGCGCTCGGCCAGGCCGCGCCCGGAGTAATCGTCGAACAGGCTATCGGGCTCGGGGTAGACGCGATCGTCGTCGTGGCCCAGGTGGCGCAAGGCCGGTTCCCACTCGCGGTGCGGCGCCTTGTGCTGACACATCAGCAGAAACGGCTTGGAGCGATCGCGGTTCTTCAGCCATTCGAGGCCCAGGTCGGTGATGATGTCGGTCGTGTAGCCCGCGTGCTCGACGCGCTGGCCGTTGTCGATCATCGGCGGGTTGTAGTAGACGCCCTGGCCGGGCAGGATGTGCCAGTAGTCGAAACCGGTGGGGTCGCTGACCAGGTGCCACTTGCCGACGATGGCCGTCTGGTAGCCGGCGGCTTGCAGCAGCTTGGGAAAGGTCGTTTGCGAGCCGTCGAAACGGCTGTTCGAGTTGTTGTAGAAGCCGTTCAAGTGCGAATACTTGCCGGTGAGGATCGTGGCCCGGCTGGGCCCGCAGATCGAGTTGGGCACCAGGCAGCGATTGAACCGCATGCCTTCCCGGGCGATGCGGTCGATGTCCGGCGTCTGCAGGAGTTTTCGCGATTCGCCATAAGCACTGATGGCCTGCCAGGCGTGATCGTCGGCGAAGATGAATACGATGTTCGGCCGCGCGGCGTCGGCGGCGCGGAGCGCCGCGTCGGCACCGCAAAGGACGATCAAGGCCGTCGCCGACGAAAAAAATGCTCGCCATCTGCCCGCGTATTGCCAAAGACGCGCGCCTGAATTCGTCATGGTTGCATGTTCTCCTGTCGTCGCCGAGGACAAGTTGCTTTGGTGCTGGTGCCGCGGGTAGCCGCTTGCGGACACTTGGGCTGTCGAGCGCACGGGTGTCTCTGCGAGCCACCCGTGGCACTCGTGGCACCCAATCAGTTCCAACACACCAAGAGCACGCAATTCAGCGCAATTGCGCGTGGTGGCCGCGGCCTATTCTAACGACGGCAACTTCGGCTTGTCGACGTTCGCCACGCCGCGCGGCCCGCGATTGCCAAGCTGCCCGACGCGAAAATCGATCGGGTCGCCGAATTCCTGGCGAGCCTTGATCATCAACGCTTCGAGCCGGGCCCGCTCGGCGGCAAACTTCGAATCGGCCGCCAGGTTCTTCGACTCGTCGGGATCGTGGGCCAGGTCGAACAACTGCACGTTGTGCTGGTCGCCGGCGTTGTACTCCATCAGTTTCCAGCGGCTGTCGCGCACCATCCGCTGGCTGGAGCGATAGGCCCCAAACAGCCAGTCGCGGACTTTATCTTTCTGGCCCTTGATGACCGGCAGCAGGCTGCGGCCTTCGACCACCGCGGGCGTGGTGGCACCGGCCAGGTCGCCGATCGTGGGGAACAGGTCGAACAGGTAGACCAGCGCGTCGGACTTGCCGTGGGGAATGCCGGGGCCGGCGAAGATCAAGGGTGGCTTGACGTGCTCGTACAGGTTTTGCTTGCCCATCAGGCCGTGGCGGCCGCCGACGGCCAGCCCCTGGTCGCTCGTGTAGATGACGACCGTGTTGTCGGCCCAGCCGCGCTGGCTGACCGCCGCGAGCACGCGGCCGACTTCGTGGTCGAGGTGCGAGATTGTGGCGTAGTAATCGGCCAGGTGCTGGCGCATCGCCCCGGGCGTGCGCGGCCGCGCGGCCAGCTTTTCGTCGCGAATGTCCAGCTCGCCGTTGTCGAAGGGATGTTCGGCCATGAAGTTGGGCGAAAGCGTCAGTTTCGCCGGATCGTACATCCGCGCGAACTCGGCGGCGCCAGCCGCGGATCGTGCGGCACCTGCGGCGCGAGATACATGAAGAACGGCTTTTGCCCGTCGTGCGCGCGGAGGAATTCGAGCGCGTGCTCGGCGTTTTCGCTGGCCGACTCGGCCGTGCGTCCCTTGGTTTCGATGTTCGTGTCGAAGGCCGCGTTGCCGAACGTGCACGAGTTGCCGATTTTTCCGCAGTGGAAGGTGACGTAGCCGACGTCGCTCAATTGCAGCGGCAGCAGCGGCACTCCCGGCGGCGCGACCTTGGCCCGGGGATTGGCCGGAATTCGCCATAGCGAACGGCCCGTGATCAGCATCGTGCGGCTCGGCAGGCAGACGGCCGGAACCATCGAGCCCATGCAGTAGGCGTTCGTGAAATGAAAACCGCGGTCGACGAGGCGGTCGAGGTTGGGCGTGTGGATCTCGGTGTTGCCCAGCGCGCCGACGCAATCCCACCGCTGGTCGTCGGAAACGATCAGCACGATGTTGGGGCGGCGGGCGGCCGCGGGCTCGGCATGTGCAGAACTGGCAACTAGCGCCGTCAACGCCAGCGCGAGACCAAAACCAAACCTGATCGTGAGCATTAGCGAAGACTTCCCAATCGAGGTGCCTGGTCGACGCGCTCGTCTGAAGCCGAGACTAGCGCAGCGCGATGCAGAATGCAAGCGCGGGCCGCGATTTCCACGGTCGCGCAAAGCCGCTGAAAGCAAGCTCCGAAAGGCGTTCTTTCTTCGCTGCACCTCTCCGTGTTCTCCGCGGTGAGTGCCCTAGGAGCCTACATCGAGGCGTTCGATTCGTTCTCGCTGCCGCCGAGGCCGAAACGGCGCTGAAAGCGGGCGGAGCGGTGTCGGGCGTACCAGTCGCGGCGAGTCTTGTTGGGGCTGTGCCGTCGTTTTCTTCTTCCGTCTGGCATGGCTCTCTCCTTCGCGACTGGCAGGACGTTTTTGTCTTGTCTCTACCCTCGCCAGGCGGCAAAGCCGGGCGGATGTTACAGAAGCCGCCAAAAGAAAGGCGCGAAGCAGCGCTTTTCCGCGGGTTTTTGCTGGAAAGCGCCCCCAGGCGGGGCCCGGCACGACGGAGAGCCGCTACCGACGCGAGCCGCGGAGGCTATCGATAATCCACCGCACGAGCGAGCGGGCAAGCTGCGAGGCGAATGACCGGGCCGTGCTGGTCACGACCGTTTCGACGCCCCCGCGGCGCCGCGGGCCGCCCGCCTTCGACTTGGGGCCGCCCCAGCGGGCATCTCGCTTCGCCCGTTTTTGCAGCAACTCGTAGGCACTCTGGCGATCGAGCGGCGTTTCGTAGCGCGGCAAAAGCTCGGACCTGCGGATGATTTGCCGCCGCTCGGTTTCGCTGAGCGGCCCCAGGCGGCTTTCGGGCGGGGCGATCTTCACGCGTTCGACCGGAGTGGGCGTGCCGCTGTCATCCAGCAGCGAGACCAGGGCTTCGCCCACGGCCAGCTCGGTGATCGCCTGCTCGACGTCAAAGCTGTCGTCGCTGCGAAACGTCTGGGCGGCGGCCTTTACCGCTTTGCGGTCGCGCGGCGTGAAGGCTCGCAGCGGCATGCTGCACGCGATTTCCCAGCTGGCCGAGCACCGTGTCGGGAATGTCCAAGGGGTTTTGCGACACGAAATAAACGCCCACGCCCTTGGAGCGAATCAGCCGCACGAGTTGCTCGACTTTCTCCAACACCACTTTCGGCGCTCCGGCGAACAGCAGATGCGCCTCGTCGAAGAAGAACACCAGCTTCGGTCGCTCCAGGTCGCCCACCTCGGGCAGCTCGTCGAACAGCTTGGTGAGCAGCCACAACAACACCGTGGCGTACGTCTTGGGCTGGGCCATCAGCTTGTCGGCGGCCAGGATGTTGACGACGCCCTGGCCCGACGGCTCGGTGCGCATCAAGTCGTCTAGCTCGAGCGCGGGCTCGCCGAAAAACGGCACGGCCCCCTGCTGTTCGAGCGTCAGCAATCCGCGCTGAATCGCCGCCACGCTGGCCGCCGAGATGTTGCCGTAGGCCGTGGAGTACTCCTTGGCATGCTCGCTGACGTGCTCGAGCATGCTCTGCAGATCCTTCAAGTCCAAGAGCAGCATCTGCTCGACGTCGGCCACTTTGAACACGACGTTCAACACGCCGCTTTGCGTCTCGTTCAGATTCAACAGCCGCGCTAGCACGAGCGGCCCCATCTCCGAGACCGTGGCCCGTACGGCGATACCCTGTTGGCCAAACACGTCCCACAGCACGACCGGCGTGGCGCACGGCCGGTAGTCGGGGACGCCCAGTTCGCTGGCCCGTTCCTGGAACTTTGGGTTGTCGTCACCAGGCATGGCCATGCCGGACAGATCGCCCTTGACGTCGGCCATGAACACCGGCACGCCGAGGCGGCTGAACCCCTCGGCCAGAACCCGCAGCGTGACCGTCTTGCCGGTTCCGGTGGCGCCGGCGACCAGGCCATGCCGATTGGCCATCCGCGCCGAGAGGCGGATTTCTTGGGTGCCCTTGCCCAGCAGGATCGACGATTGCATGTGCGAATTGCCTTGGATGGCGCGGACGCCGAGGCGCACTGCCATCGGCTGGGGGCGAAGGATTTCGCCGCGACTCGGCTGATGGCCAGCCCGCGAAGAAACGTGTACGATTTTGTTCCGTCCGTCAATGCCAAGAGTTGCCGCCGCGCCGGTCGCCCCAGGAGTCGCCCCCGCCATGTGCCCTGCTCCCGCCGCAGTCGCCATCGTTACCGGCAGCACCCAAGGCCTCGGCGAGGCCATTGCCCGGCGGCTGGTCGAGGGGGCGATGATCGGCGGGCTGGTGATCTGCGGGCGCAGCACCGCCCGCGGAGGGCGGCTGGCCGGCGAATTGGAGTCGCGCGGCTGCCCGACCCGCTTCGTGACCGCCGACTTGGCGCGGGTGGAGGATTGCCGCAAAGTCGTCGAGGCCGTGCGCCAGGCGTTCGGCCGCGTCGACTACCTGGTCAACAGCGCCGCTACCAGCGAGCGCGGCACGATTCTCGATTCCAGCAGCGAGCTGTTCGACCGCATCGTGGCCATCAACGTGCGGGCCCCGTTCTTCCTGATGCAGGAGGCGCTCGGGCTGATGATCGAGCAGGGCATCCAGGGGTCGATCGTCAATATCATCAGCATGTCGGCCCACGGCGGCCAGCCGTTTCTCTGTCCCTACTCGATGTCCAAAGGCGCGCTGGTCACGCTGACCAGGAACGTCGCACAGTCGGTGCTCAAGCACCGCATCCGCGTCAACGGGCTGAACCTCGGCTGGATGGACACGCCGGGCGAAGACGCGATTCAGAGGCGCTTTCACGGCGCCGCCGACGACTGGCTGGCGAAAGCCGAAGCCGCTCAGCCGTTCGGCCGGCTGGTCAAACCGGCCGAAGCTGCCGAGGCGGTCGCCTTTCTCCTGTCGGCAAAATCGGGCCTGATGACCGGAGCCATCATCGACTTCGACCAGAGCGTGATGGGCACCTACGCCTGACGCGCGGACGAAAGCCGACCAGCGAAACCTTGACGGGCGAGGCTTCCGTCTGCGGATTCTGTAGCGATTTTAGCGATCGATGGGAAACTCGGTCGGCCGCGCCTAGGTGTTTTGTATTCACCACATGCACGCTTGTGCGGCGTCGATAGGAGTAAAGAATTCAACCCGGCTAGGTGGTTTCCTTATTCGGCAGGATGCAAGGATGCGAAGCTGGCTCAAGTTTGCGGCTTTGATGTCGATTTGCCTGTTGCTCGTCGCGCGGGCCGGCGCGGATGAATACCTCGACGAGGCGGTGCCCGACGGCCCGGTGCCCGACGGCGAGGCGGCCGCTTGTTTCGACCCCTGCGCTTGCGCATCGTGCAATTGCGGCTGCCGTGGGAGCTGCCCGGACGCGTGCTGCGACGGCTGCTGCAATGGGCTCGCGGGGCCGCGTCTGCTGGGACTGTTCTTGCCGAGCGATCATTGCTTCGACGATTTCATCAGCCCGATCTCGAACCCGTTCTTCTTCGAGGATCCGCGGTCGCTGACGGAAGCCCGGGGCATTTTCATCGACAACAGCCTGCCCAGCTTTCTGGGCGGTGGCGACGCGCAGGTATGGGCCGGACAGCTTCGCGGCCGGCTGAGCGAGCGGCTGAGCGTCATCGCTCCGCGGCTGGGATACCTGCAAGTCAATGAGTCGGGCGGTGGAGCGCCCCAGGGCTTCCTCTCGGCGCCAGTCGGCGGCAAGTTCACCTTGATCCGCGACGTTCAGCGGCAATTCATCGTCTCGGCGGGCATGACGTATTTCATTCCGGGAGCGGCCAGCAGCTACTCGAACTTCGGCAGCGGCGACTTCCACTTCTTCCTGACCGGCGGCAAGCGGATTTTCGACTCTGGCCACTGGCTGAGCGGCGCCGGCTTCCGCATTCCTGCCAACGGCAGCTACGGCACGCAATTGTTCTACTGGTCGAACCAGTGGGACTACGAGCTGCCGCACAAGATCTACCCGTTGTGCGGCGTCAACTGGTTCCACTGGATGCGCAGCTCGCCGGTCGACATCGGCTCGCCGGTCTCGGCCCTGGACCTGATCAACCTGCCGGTCAGTGGCGTGGCCGGCAAGAACGTCGTGACGGGCGTGGTGGGCCTGAAGTGGAAACCCAGCGGCCACTGCGAGATCGGCTCGGGCTTCGAGTTCCCGCTGACCGCGCGCACTGACATCCTCAAGAACCGCCTGTATGTCGACGTGATCTTCCGGTATTAGCACCCTGCTGGTTCGCGGCAACTGGCGCGGAGGCGCGACGGTCCGCGACTGACTTGAACCGGTCAAGCTTTGGCGCTTTGATGGCGTCTTCTGTTGGAACCTGCAGGAGCGGGCCGAGAAGGACGCGATCTGGCAGCGCATGCTATTTCGGCAATCCAGCCAGATCGGCCGGAAGCTTCGTCACGTCCTTGGCCTGCTGCTCGGCGAGCCGTGCTTGCAGCTCGGCCACCTTCTCGGCGTAGGACCCCGCAACGTCCACTTTTTCGTATGGGTCGGCCGCGATGTTGAACAGTTGAGGCTTTTGCGTGGCCGATACGATGAGCTTCCAGTCGCCGTGACGCAGGGCATGGCCGCCCCTCATGGCGACGTAAATCGTCCGCGGCCGCGGATTCGAGGCGGCGCCCGCAAGCTCGGGCCATTGATTGATGCCGTCCCACTTCAGATCGCTCGCCGAACGATACCCGACGAGGCTGCCGATCGTGGGGAACCAATCCACGGCATGCATGGGGGTCGTGTACTTGCGCGGGTTCAAATGGCCTGGCCAATTGGCGAAGGCACACACGCGAATGCCGCCTTCGTAGAGTTGGGCCTTCTGGCCGCGCAGCGGATCGTTCTCACTGTTGAGCGGCGAATCTGCCGACGTTGCCGACGTAAGCATTCTTCAGCGACTCGATGCCGCCATTGTCGCTGGTGAAAACGATGAGCGTGTTGTCTCGCTGGCCGGTTCTTTCCAACGCGGCGACGAACTGGCCGACCTTGGCATCGAGCTGCGCAACCATGGCGGCCATGCGTAAGCGCGAGTCTTGCTTCGCCGGATCCTCGTCGAACTTGACGCCGTCGTAGAGTCGCTTGAACGCCTCCGGCGCATCGACCGGCGTGTGGACCGCGTGGAACGGCCACGTAGACGAACCAGGGCGATTGCTTCTCTTCGATGCGGCGAATGGCCTCGGCCGCAATCAGGTCGGTGGCATTGCCTTCTTCGTCGAGGCGCTTGCCGTCGCGATGCCAGGTGTCTTCGTAGGGGCCGTAGCGATACTTGTGCGTCCAGGGGTCGCACGCGCCGGTCAAGGTTCCATATCCATGATCGAAGCCGAACGCCGTTGGTCCCCACTCGCTGCGCGAGCCGAGATGCCACTTGCCACACTGGTACGTGTGATAACCGAGCGACTTCAATGCGGAAGCCATGGTCACGGTCCCCAGCGGCATCGCTCGCAGATTGCTCGGCGCCAACGTGTGCGGACCGAAGCGGCCGGGATAGCGCCGCTCATCAAGTGCCGTTCGCGTCGGCGTGCAGACCGGCTGGACGTAATGCTGATCGAGCTCGATCCCTTGGCGGACCAGCTTGTCCATCTCGGGCGTCTTGCCAAACCCGCCGTGCCAACCGACGTCGCTCCAGCCAAGATCGTCGGCCACGATGAACAGGATGTTGGGCCTGGCTGGCGAATTGGCGACGTTCTCCGCGTGCAAGGCATTCCCAGAGACGACGACCGCTGCCGCGGCCAACAGCGTCCGCATCCCATACGATTTCATGGAAGCCTCGAAGTGGGGAATCTTTGAAGTTCCTTCGCCCAGAGTCAAGCAAACGCGTCAGGCGGCCTTTTTCTTCTTTTGGTGTTTGGCCCTCGGCTTCGGCGAGGCCCCCTCGTTCTTCGTCGGCATCGGGGCGTTCACCGCGGCTCGCCACGCGACGAGGCGGGCGTGAAGCTCCTTCGTCTTGTCGGGATTCTGCCGCGCGAGGTTCTTCTTTTCGCCGATGTCGTCGCTAAGGTTGTAGAGCTCGAGCCGGCCGTCTTCGAGAAACTCCATCAGCTTCCAGTCGCCGGCTTGGACGAGGCTCACCGGCGTGGTGCGCCATGCGCCCGGCCCGGCGCCGAGGTAGCCGGGAAAGTGCTGGAAGATGGCGTCGCGCTGGAGCTTCGCGCTCGGATCGCGGAAAAGCTTGGCCAGGCTCTCGCCGTCCAGCACCTGCCGCGGCTTCGGCGCGCGGCGAGCTCCAGCAAGGTCGGAAACATATCGACGTGAATGGCCGGCACGTTGCACGCCGAGCCGGGCCTGGTGACGCCGGGCCAACGGACGATGAACGGCACGCGCGTGCCGCCTTCGTAAAGGCTGCCTTTGCCGCTGCGAAGTGGAGCATTGTCGGTCACGCCCTCCTTCTTGAGCCCTTCGCGCAGGTAGCCGCCGACGCCGCCGTTGTCGCTGGTGAAGATCAGCACGGTGTTGTCGGCCAGCTTCAAATCGTCGAGCGTCTTCATCACGCGGCCCACGCTTTCATCGACCGAATCAATCATCGCCGCGTACGTCGGATTGTTGTGGCCGCCGACGCCGGGCTTTGGCCTGAACTTCGCGATGAGCTCCGTTTTCGCGTCGTGCGGCGAATGAACCGCGAAATGCGGCAGGTAGAGAAAGAACGGCTCGTCCTTGTGGCGCGTGATGAAGTCCACCGCCTTATCCGTGAGAAAGTCGGCCAGGTATTGGCCCTGCGGGTAATCGGTCTTGGGATTCGTCTCGAAGTCAAAGTGTTTGCCCATGCTGACGATGGCCTCGTCGAATCCGCGCTTGCCGGGCCGGTAATCGCCCTGCTGTCCGATGTGCCATTTGCCGAACATGCCGGTCGCGTAACCGGCGGACTTGAGCTGCCCCGCGATGATGTCGCGGTCGAGCGGCAGCTCGGTGACGTTATCGACGGGCCGCAGCGGGCGCATGCTCCAGTCGAAGCGGTCGATTCCGCCGACGGTGTAGACGCCCGTGCGCGGACCATATTGACCACTCATCAAGGCGGCACGCGTGGGCGCGCAATTCTGGCACTGGTGATAGTTCAAGAGCTTCATGCCCTGCGCCGCGAGCCGATCGATATTAGGCGTCTCGTAGTATTGGCTGCCGAAGCATGCGACATCCGTGTAGCCGAGGTCGTCGGCCATGATGAAAATGATGTTCGGCTTCGCCGGCAGCGTATCGGCGGCGCACAGCCCCAGCGCCGAAGCCACCAGGATCATGAAGCAAGTCGGAATCGTGCCTTTCATGGCCTTCGCTCCTGGCTGGCAAATGGGACGCCCGTGACGGCCATCATGCCCACGCCGCCCAATGCGGCGTCACAACCTTGGCTCGCATCCGGGCTCGCGTCCATTTCACTTGCTTTGATGGGTTCCGATTCAGGCGGATTTTCAAAGTCGCACGCATTGCTATCCCCGGACGTTCCAGCGAAGTCGGTCCGCGTTGATTCGCAGCGAAATCGAAACAGCCACGGGCGGCTGCGCAGCAGACACCCGTGTTCTCGCACTGCTGGACAAGCCAGCAGTGGCACCCAGCATGACAAAATAGCGTGGCCAGTCCACTTCAAATCTCTCCCCCCTTCGTGCCGTCGTGCCGTCGTGTTAAAACAATCCCGCCATCCATCCCGCTGGCGCCCAGCGCCAACGAATGGATGCCAGACCGTTCGAACACGAAGGCACCAAGGGCACGACGACACGAAGGAGACTACGAACCGCACGCCGCTTCCGCGGGTGCCCTTACGGCTTGGCCGCTTCGGCTTCGCTGCTGCCCGCTTCGCCCTCGGGCGGGGTCTTGGGCGTAGTCGGCTTGCCGCCATCCAATGGACCGTCGCTGGGCCAGCTCGGCCGGCCGCCGCGCTTGCGCTGCATGTACATCCGCCACACTTCGCCGCGCAGCTCGTCGGGCTGCATCTTCTTGAGCAACCGCTCGCGCATGTCGAGCGGCACTTCGTGTTCCAGGAACTGCACGAAGTTGTCGCCGATGGCCGGACCAAAGCGCCCGCGGCCGTGCCACGTTTCCAGCGTCAACGCCGTGCCCACCCAGCCGGCCAGCTTCTTTCGCTGCGCGGCCAGGTCGCCGGACGCCATCAACTCGTCCTTGGCCGCCGGCGAGAGCTTCTTCGCCAACCGATCGACGTCACCCTCTTCGACCAGCGTCAGCCGACTCGACCCGCCCGGCCGCCGCGCAAAAAACAGCGTCCGCGGCAGCATCTGTTTCTGCCGCTCCGTACTGCTCTTCGCGACCGACTTGCGATACTTCTCCGGCATTTGGCTGATGAGCTGCTCGCGGTGCTTCCAGGCCAAGGCTTCCGCCCAGCGGATGATCTCGCGAACGTCGGTCCGCGTCAGCAGCTCGGCCTGGTGGGCCCGTTCGCGGGCCGCCTGCTGCCGCTGCTGAATCCGCTGCACCTTCTCCACGCGCTCCTTGGGGGGCAAGTCGGCCAGGTCGGCCCGTTCGGACGGAGTCAGCGTCTTGAGCCACTCGTGGTAGCGGTTCAAGACCTCGTGCAGTTCCTTGGAGCGCGGGTCGGCGTCGATCGATTCTTGCAGGGCCCGCAGCCGCTGCTGCTCTTCGCGCGGCAGGGCCCTAAACCGCTCGAACTTCCGCAGCAGCTCTTGCTGATCGGCCGGCTGCATGCCAGCAACCTGCTCGCGCCGTGCCGCCAGCTCCTCGCTCGAAGCCGCCCGGGCCGGCAGGCTCGTGCAGAGTGTCAGTACCCATGCCATGACCAACGGCAGCATGAGACGTCCGCTGCCAAGCAGCCCAAGATGAGCCGCGCTGCAGGGTGCCACTGCTGGCTTGCCCAGCCGTGCCGGCCCCACATGAAGCGCGGCGAGCCGGTTGTCATCGGGCGCCTCCGCCTTACAGGCGCGGCCGTCAATGTCGAGGGGACCAATACCGTTCGAGCGGTTCGGGGAAGCACTGCCGGGCAAGCCAGCATTGGCACACGCAAGAACCGCCCACGGCTTCGGGTGTCGTCTAGCCGGCATGGTCGTTGTCTCCCTCGGGAAACAGGCCGCCCTCGTCGAGCAGCCGCAGGAAGTCGATGCTGTCGACCTGGTAATAACGGTCAAAGTCCTCGACGACCGGCAGGTCTTCGAGCAGCTTGCGATTGGGGTCGGGCCACAGGGCCTGGCCGATGAAAAAGCCGCCCACCGCGGCAGCCACGGCGCCGGCGATGCTGGCCAGGCCTTGCCAGCGCGGCTTTGCGGCCGGCTGCTGCGCGAGCTCGGCATCGTGCGAGGCGGCGACCGCCACCATTTCAATCGTCGAGCGCGTGAACTCGTCGCTGACCGCGGCTCGCGGCAGCCGATCGAGCAGGGCCCAAGCACGTTCCAGCCGGCGCAGCTCGGCACGGTAGTCGGCGTCGCGCGCCAGGCGGTCTTCGACCTTGTGGACGGCCTCGGCTTCGAGCTCGCCGTCGAGGTAGGCGCTCAGTTCGTCTTGCACGTCAACGTCGCTCGGTTCGTGATCGCTCATGGCGGTTACTCGTACTTTCGCGTCGTGGCCAGTCGCAGTCCAGCCCGTTGCCCCGTGTCAGCCCGTCTCGCTTTGGTCGTCGGCATCCCCTTTGGCCGCGCCGGCCTGCGGGCCCGCGCCCTCCGGCAGTTGGCCGTCTTGCAGGTACGGTTCGAGGATTTCCTTCAAATTGACTCGGGCTCGCGACAACAGCGACTTGATCGCCTGGGGCGACAGTTCCATCGCCACCGGCGATGTCGGCGTAGCTCATCTCCTCGAACTTGTTCAACAGCACGGCCAGCCGCTGCCGCTCGTTCAGCGCCGACAGCGCCGCCCGCACGATGTCGCGCATCTCGGCCTTGTCGAGCTGCCGGGTGGGCATCTGCGCCGCTGGCCGCCAGGGCCAGCTTGTCCAGCGGCGTTGGCCCCGCCCGAATCGGTGGCGCCGCGCGGTCAGGTTCACCTCGCGGCCGCCGCGACATCGAACGCAGCGCGTTCGAGGCCACGTTGTTGGCAATCGTGAACAGCCAGGTCGAAAACTTGGCCCCGGCGCACGTAGCGCTTCCGGGCCCGGTACACCCGCAGAAACACCTCCTGGGCCAAGTCCTCGGCCTGGTCGCGGCTTCCCACCAGGTGCTCGAGGACCGTCACCAGCCGGTTCTGATAGCGCAGCATCAACTCCTCGAACGCCGCGGCGTTGTCGTCGCGCACGTCGAGCATCAACCGCACGTCCGGGTCCTGCAGCTGGTATCGCTGGGCCGAGGATTCACTGACCGCCAAGCGGGCCCTCTCTTTTCGCGATCTTTAGTGCCTGGAATCAAAGCTCCTGGATAGCCATTTAGTGTACCACGGGCGGTTGGAGCAGGTGAGCAGCGGAGCAGGCGAGCAGGGGCAAGACTCCGCGGTCCACCAGGTTATTAAAAACCGCCCGGGAATCAGGGTTTCGCCTCACCGGCCGCGCCGCTTCGAGGTCTGCGCGAATCGACCGTCGCAATCCAACGGGGCCGAGCCTGGGCGCAGCGGCTCGACAGCCCTTCACTCCGTGACTACGTTGTCTAGCGGAAAATCGCACGCGGCCCAAGGAAAACGGCGAGGCCCTCCACATGACAGTCGACCTCTCCGGTCGGATCGCGGTGGTCACGGCCGGCTCCAGCGGCATCGGCCGAGCCGCGGCCGTGGCCCTGGCCCGCGCGGGCGCCACGGTCGTCACCGGCGACATCCGGCCTCGCGAGGAAAACCGCCCGCTATTCGACCAGCTCGGCATTCGCCAGTTGGCTTGCGACGTCCGCCGCGAAGAGCAGGTGCGGGCCTTGATCGACGAAGCCGCCGGAGCGACGGGGCAACTCCACATCCTGGTCAGCAACGCCGGCATCGACCTGGTCAAGCAAGTGCCCGACGTGAGCGAAGCCGAGTGGGACGCCTGTCTCGACACGAACCTCAAGGGGGCCTTCCTGGCCTGCAAGCACGCGATTCCCCGGCTGCGCACCGCCGGCGGCGGATCGGTCGTGTTCACCGCCAGCAACGCCGGCCTGTTGCCGCGGGCCCACGACCCGGTCTACTCGACGAGCAAGGCCGCCCTGATCGCCCTGGCGCAGGGCGCTGGCCCTGTCGCACTCGGTTGACAAGATTCGCTTCAATGCCGTTTGCCCCGGCCCGGTCGAGGGCACGCAGTCGATCGACGAGCAGGTGGCCGCCGCTCGCGACCCGCAACAAGCGCGGCGGGCGTTCATCGAGGCCAGCCCATTGGCCCGGGCCCACGATCGGATGATCGCGGCGGAGGAAATCGCCGAGGCGATCGTCTACCTGGCTAGCGACGCGGCCGCGATGGTCACCGGCACGGCCCTGCGGATCGACGGCGGCAAGGTCGCTGGGCGTGCCCCCGCAGTGCTGACGGGCTTCGCCGCCCGCCGAGGAGTGTCCCCCTCCAGCCGTTGGTCACCGGTATTTGGCCTCCGTTGTAGTTCCGGAAGCCTCGATTACTGCCTTTTGCCCGGCCGCCGGAAAGTATTGCAACGGATTGCAATACGGCGATATGATGGTTGGGACAAGAGGCACCTCGGGTCGATCTGGTCCACGCAATCCTCTTTGTTTCGGGAAGCTACTCATGAAACGCGTACGCCTGTCCGTGGCTGTGTCGTTGTGCGCCGCCGTGACCCTGGGGGCCTTCGTTGCCCAGGGCGTGCCAAAGACGAAACGCCCGCTTCGCTGGGAAAGAAGATCGACGGCTTCGCAGCCCAAGACTTCCGCGGCAAATCGCATTCACTCGACGAAGCCAAGGACTCGCCCCTGGTCGTCGTGGCCTTCCTGGGCGTCGAGTGCCCCTTGAGCAAGTTGTACGCACCGCGATTGGGCGAGCTGGCCAAGAAGTACGAACCGCAGGGGGTGGCCTTCTATGCCGTCGACTCGAATCGCCAGGACTCGGTCACCGAGATGGCCACCTTCGAGAAGGACCACAAGCTCG
>CAWBCP010000003.1:0-16835 GCA_963787355.1 uncultured Planctomycetaceae bacterium | reverse complement strand
CTAGTGGGACGACGTGTTCGATGAGTGGGTCGATCATGTTGGCGGCCTTTGCTGATGAGCCCGGCGCTCGCTCGCAGGCAGTTCGCTTGCGTCGGCGGGGAAAGATTGAAGTTTCGGGGCATCGGCAGCCGTTGGGTGCGGTCGCTGCCGTGGTCCGAGCGCAGTCAGCGGTGCGAGACTTGACAGCCCGACCGAATTGGGAGACACTGCTGCAAGCGGTCGCAGCACTCTTCGTAGCTGCGAGCGACCAGCTGATTTTGGAAATCTAAGCGCAAAAATCCGATGTGGCGATAACAGCCTCCATGGGGTCTGCCCTCAAGCTGGCCAGTTTTACAGGCCGGACCAGCTTCAGGGCTTTTTTATGCGCCTCGCCGGGCGCCGTTCGTTGGTGTCGTTGATTACGTCGTCGCGTCGTCGCGCAAACTGGACCAGATGGTAGCGATTCGATGCAAGCCTGCAACTGGATTCTTCTTCCTTGCGAGCGCTTGCAGCAGCAACAGCACCGCACGATTTCCCGTGAAAAAAGGGGCGTTTGCCGCGAAAAAAAAATTTTCGGCGACACGCGCGAATCGAGCCCGCAGTCACGCATCAACCCACGTCGCGCATGATTTTGGCGGCAAGGTTCAAATCGCGCTCCGCGTAAATCTGCGTGACGTCCGCCGTCGCGTGTCCCAGCACGACCTGCACGGCTTCGAGCCCATCGCGCTGGCGAATCTCGGTTGCCGCAGTGTGTCGCAACCGGTTCGGAGACCGCGCGGCACGATCCGCTCGCCGGCAGGGATCGACTCGTCTTGCTGGCGGGCCAGCCGATCGGCACGGTCGCAGGCTTCTTTCACCGCGCGGGCATATGTGCTGCTGTCATAGCAATTTCCAGGCGGTCGCTTGCGTCGCCGCACCCGGTTGCTGCCGGGGCGATTCCCGCAGGAGAGGGGCGTTTGACGCTGGGCATGGGCCGCTTCGCGCCGCTTACGCTCCGACTCAGCTGGAACAAAGCAGTAGTCGTCTGGAGCCGCACAGCAGGTAGGGTCGCAGGAGTTCCTGAGCCTTGGGACCGATGAAGATGACCCGTTCCCGCCCGCGGTGTTCGGTCTTGTGTGACGCCGGGCGATAAGCCCATACTTCGCCCGAGCGGTCAAGATCGCGCGGCCGCAACTGGCAGACCTCGCCGGGTCGGCAGCCAGTCAGTCGCTGCAAGCGAACCATATCGGCGATAACCGAGGGCATGCTCGGCAGCGTGGCGTTGACCACCGTGTCGGTCACCGGCAACACCGGCACGGGCTCGGGCGTTTCCGTGCGTCCCTTGCGAAGCCGGGCACCGCCGTCAGCGCATGCCATACCGCCGCCGGCACGATTTCCTGGGTGACGCCCCACTTGAATGCCCGCTTGACCTCAGCCGTCAAATAGTTGACGTACTTCCGCGATTTTCCCTCGCGGACGAAGCCCTGCTGAAGCGATTGCAGTGCCAAGGGTCCAAACTCAGCGATCGCCGTCTCGCCGTAGAGCTTTCGCAGGTGCCGCAAGGCAACCCGGATGCGTTCGATGGATCGGGTCGGCTGCCCGTCCTTGCGATAGTAGCCCTTGGCGAATGTCCAGTACGCGGCGCACAGTTCGGTGACGGAGGTGTCGCTGCCCTCGGGCGCCCAGGCGGCGACCTCCCGCCAGCCATTCGCCCACCAGGCGGTCGTATTCGCGCTGCTGTTCTTGGACTGCCAGGGACCCAGATAGTGGTCGACGCCGTTGAGCGTGACGACGGCTTGGCCTGAGGGCTTGTGGAGGCGGTATTTCGGTGTGACGTGAAGCAGGTTCGGCATGATGCAGCTCCGATCTAGGAGGCCCAAAACGGTATGTACCGTCTTGCGTCCGGGAAAGTAGCCGCACTGCCGACCGCCGGCAGGTAGTCTAAGCACTGACTTCGGCGAGGTTTACATTCGAGTACGCCCGGCAGGAATCGAACCTGCAACCTGCGGATTAGAAGTCCGCTGCTCTATCCAGTTGAGCTACGGGCGCTCGGGGCAATGCGTTTCGCTGCTTGCGGATTCATTATTGCCCGGCGACTTGGTGATGGCCAGATTACCTGCGGACGATCGAAGAGGGCACTCGGCCTCGCTTCGCGGCATTGGCGGGGCTTTTGGCGCGGGCAACGGCGGCTGGCGACGGCAATTGAAAGTTGCGATGCCGCCGGGGATAATCGGGCGGCGGACGGGCTGTTCTTGCTGTTGGGGGGCGACGCGATGCTGGCTGTCGGCGAAACGCGAATGCGGCGACGGGCCTTTCTGCGGATCGGCAGCCTGTCGCTCGGCGGGTTGTCGCTGGCGGGGCTCAACGCGCTGGCTGCCGGCCGAGACCAAGCGGTTGCTGACCGGCAAGTCGGTCATCTTCTTGTTCTTGCACGGCGGACCCAGCCAGTTCGAGACGTTCGATCCCAAGATGGCAGCGCCGCCCGACATTCGCTCCGCCAGCGGCGAGATGGCCACCTCGATTCCCGGCATGACCTTTGGCGGCAATTGCCGAAGCTGGCCCGGCTGGCCGATCGACTGGCGATCGTCCGGTCGTTCACCACCGGCGACGCGCAACCACGACATCAAGCCGGTCGCCAGCCGCGCCAGCGGCGGAGCGAACCTCGGGTCGCTGTTTGCCCGCATGGCCGGCGCGACCGATCCGGCCACGGGCTGCCGACCAGCGCGGTGCTCTATCCACGGGCCGTCGATCCTATCGACGGGTCCGCAGACGACGTCCTTTGGCCGGCTCGAAGGGACGGGCGGCGCTGGCGCCGGCTTCGCTCCGTTCGTGCCGGGCGGAGGCGGTTCGCTGGAAGACGACATGCGGCTCAACCTGCCGATCGATCGGCTCGACGACCGCCGGGCGATGCTGGCCGAACTCGATCGCGTGCGGTTCGCTTTCGATGCAGCCAGCGGCGTGGCGGCGGTCGACCGCCTGCGCGAGCAAGCATTTCAAACCGTGCTCGGCGGCGTGGCAAAGGCGTTCGACCTGTCGCGCGAAGACCCGCAGACGATCGCCCGCTACGACACGGCGCCGTTGGTGCGGCCCGAGGCGATCAGCAGCCAATGGAACAACCGCCGGCACTACGTCGACAATGCGAAGTCGCTGGGCAGGCTGCTCTTGCTCGCGCGGCGGCTGTGCGAAGCGGGTTGCGGGCTTGTCACGGTGACGACGAATTTCGTGTGGGACATGCACGCCGACCAGAACAACGCGGGTGTCGCCGAAGGCATGCGCTACACCGGCCCGCCGCTCGACCATGCCGTCAGTGCGCTGGTCGAAGACCTGGCAGCGCGCGGGCTGACCGATAAGATCCTGCTGGTATGCGCGGCGAGATGGGGCGGACGCCAAAGATCAACAAGCGTGGCGGCCGTGACCACTGGGGCAACCTGGCGCCGCTGTTGCTGGCCGGCGGCGGGCTGCGCGGCGGGCAAGTGATCGGCAGCTCGACGCGCGACGGCGGCGAGCCGCGAAGCGACGCGGTGCGGATCGAAAACCTGCTGGCCACCGTCATGCAAACGCTCGTCGATCCCGGCGAGCTGCGCCTGGTCCGCGGCATGCCCAACGAAGTCGTCCGCGTAGCCACGGCCGAGCCGATCGCCGGCTTGACGTAGTCGCCGCTGGTCAAGAGTTCGACGACTCGCACGATGCGGGGCTCAAGCCAATTTCCGCCTCAGCATGCGACGTTTTACCAGCTCAACCGCCAACAGGTAGAGTGCGGTAATCGAGGCGACGAACCCCAGGTAGGCGAGCGGCAAGGGAGTGAAGCCGAGCGCGGCGGCCCAGGGGCTGATCGGCAACAGCAGGCCAATCGCCACGACCGTCAACACTGTGGCGGCGAGCGGCAAACTGGGACGGCTGCGAAACGGATTGGCGGCCGTTCGCACTACGAAGATCACCAGCGTCTGCGTCGCCAGCGACTCGACGAACCAGCCGGTGTGAAACAGCTCGCCCGAGGCGTGAAAGAATCGCAGCAGCACGAAAAACGTCAGCAGGTCGAACACCGAACTGACCGGGCCGACGACCAGCATGAAATTGCGGATCAGCTTGATATCCCAGCGGCGCGGCTTGCGGGTGAACGTCTCGTCGACGTTGTCCGAGGGGATCGTGATCTGCGACAAGTCGTAGAGAAAGTTGTTGAGCAGGATCTGCGTGGGCAACATCGGCAGAAATGGCAGGAAGGCCGACGCCACGGCCATGCTGATCATGTTGCCGAAGTTCGAACTGGTGCCCATCAGCAGGTATTTCATCACGTTGCCGAAGGCCTTGCGGCCTTCGACGACGCCGGCGTGCAGGGCCGCCAGGCTGCGATCGAGCAGGATGATCTCGGCCGCGTCGCGGGCCACGTCGACCGCCGAAGCCACGGAAATGCCGACGTCGGCCGCGTGCAGCGAGGGCGCATCGTTGATTCCGTCGCCCAGGAACCCGACGACGTGACCGCGGCGCTCGAGCGCCAGGATCACGCGGTTCTTTTGCACAGGCGAGACTCGGGCGAATACGGCCGTCTGTTCGGCGACGTGGCCCAGCGCTGAATCGCCGACGTGGTCGAGCTGGCTGCCCAGCACGATCGTGCCCCCGTCGATGCCGACGCTTTGGCAGACGTGGCGGGCGACCAGCTCGTTGTCGCCGGTGAGAATCATGATGCGCACGCCGTCACGGCCGAGGCCTTCGATCGTCTCGGTGACGCCCTCCAACGGCGGATCGAAGAAGGCCAAGAAACCAGCCAGCGTCAGGCTGGTTTCGTCGATGGCCCGGTAGGCTTCCTGCAGCGGCACGTCGCGATAGGCGACGGCCAGCACGCGGAAGCCGTCGGCGCTCGAGCGCTCGTACGTCGCGATGCACGCCCGAGCGGCCTTGTCGTCGAGCGATTGAACCGCGCCGTCGCGCTCGTAGGACGATGAGCAAGCCAATACGCTTTCCGGGCCGCCTTTGACGATCAGCGTGCGCTGGCCGGACCGCTCGACGACGATCGACAGCCGGCGGCGCTCGAAGTCGAAGGGAATCTCGTCGATCTTGGCGTAGCCCTCGGCGGCCGGCTCGGCGTGGGCGAGAATCGCCTGGTCGAGCGGGCTTTTGATGCCGGTCTGATGGTGGCTGTTCAGCCAGGCCAGCAGCCGCACGCGCTGATTTGGCGTGCCGAGGGGGTCGAGCGACTCGGCCAACTCCATCGACCCGCTGGTGATCGTGCCGGTTTTGTCGCAGCAGAGCACGTCCATGCTGCCAAAGTTCTGCATGGCCGCCAGATGCTTGACGATCACTTTGTGGCGGACCATTTGCACGGCGCCGCCCGCAAGCGTGACGGCGATGATCATCGGCAGGAATTCGGGCGTCAGTCCGACCGCCAGGGCGACCGAAAACAGCAGCGATTCGAGCGGGTTGCGCCGCAGCGCGATGTTGGCCAGAAACACCAGCAACATCAGAAACACGACCGCCTGCAGGATCAACAGGCCGAAGCGGCGCGTGCCGCGGTCGAACTCGGTTTCAGGGGGCGCTCGACGAGCCGGGCGGCTATTTCGCCGAACCGCGTCGCGCCGCCCGTGGCGACGACGATCGCGGTTGCCGTGCCGCTGACGACCGAAGTACCCATGTAGACCCCGCCGCGATCGTCGTCCGCGAGGCTGGCGCCATGGCCGCCGCCGGCTTCCTTTTCGACGGGCATCGATTCGCCGGTGAGGGCTGCTTGCTGGATGTGCAGGTCGCGAGACTGCAGCAGCCGCGCGTCGCCGGGCACCAGGTCGCCGGCCGACAGACGGATGATGTCGCCGGGCACGAGCAACGGCCGCGACATCTCCCGCCACGAGCCGTCGCGCAACACCGTGGCCGTCGGTGCAACGCTTTCGCGCAGCCGCTCCACCGCGCGCTCCGAATGATAGGTCTGGGCGAAGTTCACGACGATTCCCAGCAGCACGATGACGATGATGATGGCAGCGCTCGCGCCTTCGCCGACATTGGCGGACACCACGGCGGCCAACAGCAGGATCACCACCAGCGGGTTGGCGAACAACTTCGCGAGCTGCGCCAGCGGTCCGGTACGCTTCGAGGGCCGCAGCTCGTTGGGCCCGAAATGTTCCAAGCGGCGGTCGGCCTCGGCGTCCGAGAGTCCGGCGGACGGATCGGTATCGAGTGCGGTTAGCGGAGGCACTTGCGGCTTGAACCGAGGCGTGTTCATCATGGAGCCGGCGCCAGGGGTTGCCGAAAGCGGGCACGCACGAGTTTCGAGACTTCGAGCACGGTGATCGGCATCAGCGCCAGCGCGGCGATCAGGGCCCACTGCTCCCAGCGCAAGGGGGCCGTGCCAAAAACCCGGCGGCCGGCCGGCAACAGCACCGTGCCCAACTGCAGCAGGGTCGAAACGGCGATCGCCGCCAACAGCGCCAGGTTCGATCGCGGGCCAAGCTTCCAGAAGATCAGGTGATCGCTGCGGCAGCCGAACGAGAATAGCATCTGGCCGAAGCAGGCCGTGCAAAAGGCCACGGTCCGCGCATCGTCGAGGGTGGCGCTCGGATTGGAGAGCTCCCAGGCGAAGCCGGCCGCGATGGCCAGCGCGAACAGCCCGCCATAGGCCACGATGTGCACGCCACGGGCCAGCGTGATCACCGGGCGGTGGGCATCGCGCGGCGGACGGGCCATGATGTCGCGTGCTGGAGGCTCCATGCCCAGGGTCAGCGCCGGCAGCCCGTCGGTGATCAGGTTCATCCACAGCAATTGAATCGGCAACAGGGGCAGCGGCCAGCCGACCATGGCGGCGGTGAACATGAACAACACCTCGCCGGCGTTGGTCGACAGCAGGTACTCGACGACGCGCTGGATGTTGTCGAAGATGCCGCGTCCTTCTTCGACGGCCGCGACGATCGACGCGAAGTTGTCGTCGGTGAGCACCATGTCCGAGGCGGCGCGGGTGACGTCGGTGCCGGTCAGGCCCATGGCGATGCCGATGTCGGCCGCCGCCACGGCCGGCGCATCGTTCATGCCATCGCCGGTCATGGCCACGATTTCGCCGCGGGCTTTCAAGGCGTGGACGATCCGCTGCTTGTGCTCGGCCGACACGCGGGCGTAAACCGAGTGGCGCTCGACCGCGGATTCTAGCTGTCCGTCGTCCAGCGCGTCGAGCTCGAGCCCGGTGACGACCTGGCCGCTGGTGTCGATCTTGATTTCCGCGGCGATGGCGGCGGCGGTGGCCGGATGATCGCCAGTGATCATCATCGGCCGAATGCCTGCCTGCCGGCATTTCGCGACCGCCAGGCGGGCTTCATCGCGCGGCGGATCGAGCATGCCCACCAGGGCCAGCAGCGTCAATTGCGACTCGTCATAAGGCCCCCGCGAGTCGGGCGGAAAGTCGCGGGACGCGATGGCCAGCACGCGCATCGCGCGGCCGGCCATCTCGGCGGCCAGGCGGGCCAGTTCACTGCGCCCGCGCCGCGTCGAGCGGGCGCGGCTGGCCGGCGACCTGTTCGTGCGTCGAAGCCGCCAGGATCACTTCGGTCGCGCCCTTGGTGATCATCCGCTGCCGGTCGTCGAGGGCCGCGACCACCGACATCGCCTTGCGCTCGGATTCGAAGGGGATTTCGTAAACGACTTTGCCGGGTCTGGCGGCGGGGTCGAGCCCGGCCTTGGCTGCGGCGGTCAGCAGGGCGCCTTCGGTAGGATCGCCGATCACGGTCCACGGTCCGCCGGCGTCGCCGGGCGCCAGCCGCGCCGTCGTGCAGCGGGCGGCGGCGGCCAGTGCGTCGCACAGATCGGCTTCGCCGGCGACGTCCACCGCGCGGGCCTCGGCCTGCTGGCCCGCGCCGGGCGGCTGTTCGCCCTGCGGCGACTTGAGGAACTCGCCGCGCGGCTCGAAGCCGGCGCCGGTGACCTGGTAGCGGTGACCGCCGGCGACGACTTCGCGGAGCGTCATCTCATTGCGGGTGAGGGTGCCGGTCTTGTCCGAACAGATGGTCGTGACCGAGCCGAGCGTTTCGACGCTGGCCAATTTTCGCACCAGCGTGTGCCGCTTGACCATCCGCTCCAAACCCAGCGCCAGCGACATCGTGACCACGGCCGGCAACCCTTCGGGCACGGCCGCCACGGCCAGGCTGACGGCCATCAGGAACGTTTCGAGCAGGTCGCCGCCGCGCCACAGGTCGAGCAGGAAGATAATGCCCACCAAGACGAGGCACACGACCATCAGCACCTTGCCCAATTGATCGAGGCGTCGCTCGAGCGGCGTCGGTTCGTGCTGTTGCTGTTCGAGCAGTCCGGCGATGCGGCCGAACTGGGTTTGCATGCCGGTGGCAATGACGACGGCCGAGGCCTTGCCGGCGGCGATCGTCGTGCCAGTGAAGACCAGCGTGCGGCGGTCGGCCAGCGGCGTTTTCTCGGCCAGCAACGCATGGGCGTCCTTTTCGACCGGTACGGATTCGCCGGTCAGGGCCGCTTCCTGGGCGGCCAGCCGAGCGGTCGACACCAATCGGGCATCGGCCACCACGCGGTCGCCGGTCTCCAGCTCGACCAGGTCGCCCGGCACCAGCGCGCTGGCGGGCACGATTTCCAGCGCCGCCGCGCGCAGCACGCGTGCCGTGGGGGCCAGCATGCTGCGCAACGACTCCAGGGCGCGCCGCGATTTGTCTTCTTGCAGGAACCCCAGAATGCCGTTAAGTAGGACGATAGCAACAATGGCGACCGCATCGAGCCATTCGCCCAGGGCACCCGAGACGACGGCCGCGGCAATCAGCAGCAACACGACGGCGGAGCGAAACTGGCCGAGAAAGGCCTTCCAGCGGGGCGGAGGCGGGGTCGTGAGCAGCTTGTTCGGTCCGAAGACGCGCAGCCGGCGCTCGACCTCTTCGGAGGCCAGCCCCTGGCGGGACGAATCGAGCCGGGCGAAAACCTCCTCCACGCTTAAGGCATGGTACGGCGGTTGCGTAGTTGAAGGACCAGCCGCCCGTGGCGCAGCGGCTGCCGGGTTGGCTGCGGGCGTCTTGGGAGGCAAGGGGACGTCATTTTCCATAAACCGCTCGACGGCCCTTGGCGCCTGTTCGATCCACCCAAAACGAGAGCGTCGACAACCATGACCAGCGACAAGCTCCCCACGAATTCGACCGAGTCGGGGCCGTACTCGATGGACGGCGCCAGCCTGCCGCGGCGGCTCGCCTTTCTGGAGATCGACGCGGCCGACCAGGAGCGGCTGCGCGGCCTGGCCGAGCGGCTCGACCCCGCGGCGGCTCGATTCGTAGAGCTATTCTACCGGCATCTGTATGCGTTTGAAGAGACCGCACGCTTCCTCGAAGACCCGGCCATGGTGGGTCGGCTCAAAGAGGCGCAAAAACAGCACCTCGAGTCGATGCTCGGCGCGGTTTGGGACCAGCAGTACGTCGCCCGCAGGTACCGCGTGGGCGACGTTCACGCGCAGGTGGGGGTCAGCCCGCAGATTTTTCTGGGCGCGTACAACCAGTATTTGCAGTTTTGCCTGCGCGAGCTGTCGGCCGACGATCCACGTCTGAGCGAGTTTGCCGCCCAGATGCTGTCGCTGCAGAAGGCCGTATTTCTCGACGTTGGGCTGACGCTCGAGGCGTATTTCACGCAATCCACGCACGCCCTGCGGCACGCCTTGGACCTGGTGTATCAGGCCAACAGCGAGCTGCGGCAGTTCGCGCAGCTCACGTCGCACGATTTGAAGACGCCGCTGGCGACGATGGCCAACTTGTGCGACGAGGCGCTCGACGAGTTTGGCGGCGAGATGCCCGCCGAGGCGTTCAAGCTTGTCGAAGCGGCCCGCGACCGTGCGTTTCGCATGAGCCGCACGATCGACGAACTGCTCAGCTCGGCGATGTCGCTGCACACCGACACCGTGCAAGATCGCGTGGCCACGGATGAGGTGCTGGGCGAGGCCATCGAGCAGGTGCGGCCGCTGGTGGACCAGAAAATGGTCGAGTTGAGCGTGGTCAAGGGGCTGCCCCCGGTGTATGGCGACCGGGCGCGGCTACGCGAAGCGTTCTACAACCTGCTGTCCAACGCGATCAAGTTCAGCGACAAGCCGCATAGCCGCATTGAGGTGGGCTTCACGATCCGCGATAACGAGTGCATCGTTTCGTTCACCGACAACGGTCCGGGCATTCCGGCCGAGGAGCTGTCGCGGGTCTTCGTTCCCTTTCGCCGGCTGGCGGCGCACCGCAGCGTGCCGGGTTCTGGCCTGGGGCTCTACTTTGCCAAGACGATGATCGAACAGCAGCAAGGCCGCGTCTGGGTCGAATCGACAGTCGGCAAGGGGAGTACCTTCTACGTCCTCTTGAAGTTGGTACGGCCGAGCGACGCGGGGCCTTAGAGAGCGTCTTCGGTCGGCCGCCACCCCCGCTGTGTGCCACTGGCCCCACTAGTGCAAAGTCTCTCGGGTATTGGAGCACTGGCAGAGCCGCTGGCACGCGAAGGCGTGCGTCCCTTCGACGACGCAAGACTGGCCGGCTTACGACGCCATCAGCACGGCCAGCAGCGTGACCGCGCTGAGCACGAGTCCCAGCGCCACGATCGATGCCAGGACCAGCGACACGCTGCGCCCGGCGAACAGGTCGTCGCCGAGCATCGATTCCTGTTGGTCTGGGCTGAACTGATCCCAGATGGAATGGTTGCAGTGTGTTCGGTACCAGCCGAGCTTTTCGTGGTGGCTACCGTGGGTCCCAGTGGCCATGGCTCTCGATCTCCTGCGTGCGGTGGTTGGAACGGAATAGCGTCGGCGAGCCGATACCGCATGAGCAGTGGCCCACCGCACGAGCAGAGGGTGCACGCGGCGTGCCACGACGAGAAACGCGAAGGAGCCGCAATCGACGATCGGCAGGAAACGGTTGCTGCGATTGGACTTTCGCTCGGCGAAGACGAGCCGCGTTCCGCTCGTGCCGCCGCCGCGGCTGTGCCGGCGCGACACAGCCGCACTGAGCGGTCACATGTGCAGCCACACGCCGTGCGACGGAAGCGGGGCGCGCTGAAGCTGGCACGGCCGCTCGCATGGCGGTCGTGCCGTTCGCGATTATTCGGCCACGCCGCCGCTGGCCCGGGCCGTATCGGCGGCGGCCCCTTGTGCGACGCCGTCGTCGATGCCGTACTTTTCGAGCAGGCGATACAGGCTGCGGCGGTTGATGCCCAGGGCCCGCGCGGCGCGGGCCTTGTTGCCACGCTCGCGGTGCAGGATTTCCAGGACGTGGGCCCGCTGCACTTCGGTGAGCTGGTCCGTCTCGACGGCCGGGGCGCCGCCGCCCACGCCGCCGGCGGTCGCTGACGTTGGAGCGGCGCCCGAACTGGAAAGCACTTCGCGCGGCAGATCGTCGAGGCGGATGTGCTTGTCATCGCTCATGATCTGTGCCCGCTCCAGCGCGTTGAACAGTTGGCGAACGTTCCCGGGCCAGTGGTAGGCTTCCAGGGCCTGCATGGCTTGCGGGTCGACCGTCCACTCGTCGCCCAGCAGGCGCTTGACGAGCAGGGGGATATCGCCGCGGCGCTCGCGCAACGTGGGCAACTGCAGCGACATCACGTTGATGCGGTAGTAGAGGTCTTCGCGAAATCTGCCCGCGGCGACTTCCTTGGCCATGTCGCGATTCGTGGCGGCCAAGAGCCGCACGTCGACGCGGCGCTCCTTGACCGAACCCACGCGGCGCAGCGAGCCGTCTTCGAGCACGCGGAGCAGCTTGGCCTGCAGCGGGCCGGCCAGCTCGCCGATTTCGTCGATGAACAGCGTGCCGCCGTCGGCCACCTCGAACAAGCCCGGCTTGGTGGCTACGGCCCCGGTGAAGGCGCCCTTCTCGTGGCCGAACAGTTCGCTTTCGAGCAACGATTCGGGCAGCGCGGCACAGTTGATCGTGACGATCGGCTTGTCGGCCCGGGCGCTGGCCGGTGCAGGGCCTTGGCGACCAGTTCCTTGCCGGTGCCGCTTTCGCCTTGGATGAGGATTGCCTTGTCGGTGCGGCCGGCGCGTTCGATGAGGCGGAAGACCTCTTGCATGGCGGCGATTTTGCCGACGATTTCCGGCTCGGCCTGCCCGCGGCTGAGGACTTCCTTGAGCTGCACGTTTTCCTTGCGAAGCTGGCGGCGCTCGTATGCTTTCTCGATGAGGATTTCCAGCTCGGCCAAGCGGGAACGGCTTGGTGAGAAAGTCGTAGGCCCCCAGCTTCATGGCCTGCACGGCCGTCTCGATCGTCCCCTGGCCAGTCAACAGGATGACCTCGCTCTCGGGGTGCGTCAGCTTGAGCTGTTCGAGCACCTGGATGCCCGACATGCCCGGCATGACCATGTCGAGCACCACGACGTCGAACTGGCGGAGCGAAGCCAACTGCAGGGCCTGTTCGCCGTGCGTGGCCTCTTGCACCTGGAAGCCGCGGCGCATGAACCGCCTGGCAACCGACTCGCGAAAATCAGGGTCGTCGTCGACCAGCAGCAGGTCGATTTTCTTGGGGTCGTAGGTCATCGTCGAAGTCCTTTGAAGGCTGGGTGTCGCTCAGCTTTGTTGCAAGGGCTATGCCACGCTACCAAGGGCATCTCCCAAAGCCGTATATTGCCAGATATCGGCCGGCTTTTTGGGGTTCTCGTGTCGTGGAAGGTCAAACGCACATGTGCTGCCGCGGACCGTAAGCGTGCGGAATCGCACGCAGTTTTTCAATCCTATCTTCGCGCAGCTTTCGTTACACATTTTGCTGGGAGGCTGGCCTCAGGCGTTGCCGAAAAGTGGCCGTTGCCTGGGACTGATCCGGGGCTGGCAGGGCCCCTCTTTTCGAGGCGATTTCCGGGCCGTTGGGACGTGGTTCTGCCGGCGAAATCGGCCTTCGTTGGCCGGCCTGGCGTGCTACAACCCCCAGGCCGCCACAAGATTCGGGCACCGGGTTTGCGTGTTGGTTTCCGGCGGCCGACTCGCCTGGTCACGCCGGCGGCAAAGGTATGAGACGGATTGCTCCGCCGTCAGAACCTTGGGTGGGCTTGGCCGCGCGGCTGCGTGGGGGTGTGGGAAGAAATCAGGTAAGCTAACGGGGAACCCGCGATGAAGTACAAGAAGATTCTGTTTGCGACCGATTTTTCGCCCGCCAGTCAGGCCGCCTTCGACTACGCCACGTCGCTGGCCCGCGATGGTGGGGCGAAGTTGCTCATCCTGCATGTCGAGGAGTACCCGGTGTCGTATCCGGGCGGCGACATGTTCGTGGTCCATCCCGATGCGCCGAATCCCGTGTTGCGGAAGATGCTCGACAAGATCGTGCCCGCGGGCGGCGTGCCTTGCGAGCATCATCTGCTGATGGGCATGCCGGCCGACGAGATCGTGCGGCTGGCCACGGAACAAAACGCCGACCTGATCGTGATCGGGTCGCACGGCCGCACCGGGCTGGCCCGGGTATTGATGGGGAGCGTCGCCGAACTGGTCATGCGGCGGGCAAAGTGTCCCGTGTTGACGGTCAAGGCTGGCGAGGCCCCTGCCGACAGCGGCGTCGCCGAGTCGAACCCCGCGGCACGCGTGTAAAAAAACGAGTTGAATTCATTCCCTTCGCGAAGGAGTTAGATCATGAACCGCCCGCTGATCGGTTGTGCGTTGGCCCTGGCCATGGTGACTTTGTCGAGCCTGCCGGGCCACGCCGACCAGCGCGAGGACTTGCGTGATTTCATGCACGTCAAACTGAAGTACTCGGAGAGCGCACTCGAGGGCTTGGTGCTGAACGATTTTCAGAAGGTCGCCAAGGCAGCCCAAGAGATGAGCCTGCTGAGCCTGGCCGAGACGTGGCAAGTCATGCAAACGCCAGAGTATATCGACTTCAGCCGCAAGTTCCGCAACGCGGCCGACGCGCTGACCGAAGCGGCCCGCAAGCGGAAGCTCGAAGATGCGACCACGGCCTACAACCGCGTGACGACGAGCTGCGTGAATTGTCATAAATACGTGCGCGACGTGCAGATGGCCAAGGCCAAATAAGGCTCGCGGCGAAAGCGTGGGGGCGGGGGCTTCGATTCATCATTGCCGCGAGGATGGTGCGCCGTGCGAGTCTTGATTGCCGTGGACGGGTCGGACGGATCGTTCGAAGCCATCCGCCAGATCGCGCCGTTGTTGAAAGAGGATCGCGACGAGGTGGCGGTCTATTGCTACCCGCCGCAAGTCCGCGTGCGCTCGGCACGCGCCGCGCCGGACATGGTCGATTCCGCGCGTCAGGCACTGGCCGAAACCGTGTTTGCCGAAGCGCGCCGGCGGCTCGGCACGAACTTGGCGGTCAAGGCAGAGACGATCGTCGGCCATCAAGACCCCAAGCGCGGTATCAACCTGGCCGCCCAGCAATGGGGCGCTGAACTGATCGTGCTGGGGGCTCGTGGCTTGAATGTCTTCGAGCGGCTGTTGTTGGGAAGCGTTTCGCGAGCGGTGGTTCATGCCTCGCAGATTCCGGTGTGGGTGGCGCAGGCCGCCGATCGACGGGCCGAGCCGTCCGCTGCGAGTGCTGTTGGCCAGCGAATCGCCGGATGCCCTGCGGCGGCCAGCCGAGCTGCTGGGCGCCTGGCCTGGCCCGAGAGCACGAGTTTCACGGTGATGACCGTGATCGCATCGATTTTCGCGGGGCACGTGCCCCAGTGGCTCGAACAGCAGGCCCGCGGCCCGGACGTCGAGGCGATGGTGCAAGCCTGGTCCCGCGAGCACGACGAGGAGTTGCGCCGAGCACGAGTCGCATGAGCGAGCTGGTAGCCAGCATGGCGCCGCCGCTGGGGGGCGCTCAAACCGTCGTGGCCGAAGGCGAGCCGGCTCACCTGATCATCGCCGCCGCCGAGCGGGAAAAGTGCGACCTGGTTGTCGTTGGCACGCGGCAAAAGTGGTCTATTGCCAGTGCCGTGTTGGGCAGCGTCTGCGAAGCCGTGCTCAATCACGCCCCGTCGTCGGTATTGGTCGTGCCGCGGCTGGAAGCGCCGTGAAACGGGCTTGTCGCGGCCCGAGGTTTAGGGGCCGCTCGCTGGCCGGTTGCTCGAAAAGGCGATCCATTTCCCGTCGGGCGACCATGCTGGATCGCGACTGCTGCCGATCTGGCCTGGAATCGGCCGCGGCGGAGTGTCGTCGTCGGCGTTCAGTAGCTGGATCATGTTGTCGAGCGTGATTGCCAGTTGCTTGCCGTCGGGCGACCAGGCCAGATGACCCATCACGTCGGCTTGCAGCCGCAGCCGCGGCGCCGGATTCTTCGCGTCGGCGATCCACAGAGCCAGGACTCCGTCGTCACGGCGGGCAACGAAAGCAATCTGCCGCCCATCGGGCGACCAATCGAATCCCAGGCGAATCCCCTGCCACGCCTGGTCCGTCAGGCTTTGCTGCTGGTCGTCGATGAGGTTGCGAATCAGCAGCTCCGCGCCGTCGATGAAGGCCAGGCGGCCGCCGTCGGGCGACCGCGCGGCGACGATCCTTCGGCCAGCAGCGTGCGACCCTTGCCATCGATGTTTTCGACCCAGGAGCTGACGCCGGTAACGCCATTTCCGGGAGTTTGAAAGGCCAGTTGCTTATCGTCGGGCGACCAGTCGGGCAACTGTCCTTTGGGCCCCGCAGCGGGCACTTGCGAGGCGTCGGCATTGCACACAAAAACCCGGCGGGCGCCATTGGGTCCGTCCCATCCATGGAATGCCAGCCGCTTGCCATCGTGCGACCATCGCGCATGTCCGACGCTTTTGAAGTCCGGTGTCTCGGCCACTTTTCGGACGTGACTTCCGTCGACTTGCATGACATAGATGGCCGTGGGCACCTGCACAAGCGCACTGCCTGCTGCCAGCTCCATCAGGCACAGAGTCGTCAACAGCCGCCTGACTTCGCATCGTAGTCGTCCGGTGGCCGCAGCCGTAGACCTTCCACGATGCAAGTGCATATCTCCAACCATGCGATCATCCGCGAAAAGGAATCGCCACTCGCGACGACTGAGTTACCCGCAGATTGTAAATTGAGAATCCGGTTTCTCCAAACTCATTCGGCGACGGCACCACTCTTCTTTTCAATTTACAATAGAAACCGCATGCGAGGCTTGCCTCAAAAATCGCTCAGCCGACGCAGTGGGAAGGCGACGCGCAGGGCGTTGAGCACGGCGGCCAGATCGATGACTTCCTGGGCCGCGGCGCCCGCGACCGGCGGCAGGTAGCCGGCGGCGGCGAAGCCCATGCCCACCACACTTAGGGCCATGCCGCCCAGCGCGCCTTGCAGGGCGATCCGCCGCATACGGCGGCCGACGTGCAGGAACTCGTCGAAGCGGCCCAGCGAGTTGTCCATCACGACGGCGCCGGCCGCTTCGGCCGTGATGTCGCTGTTCCGCCCGAAGGCCACGCCCACGGTGGCTGCCGTGAGGGCCGGGGCGTCATTGATACCGTCGCCCAAGAAAAGCGTCTTGGCCCGCGCCGTTTCGCGGCGGACGATTGCCAGCTTGTCTTCGGGACTTTGGCCGGCATAGATTTCCTGGATGCCGACCTGGTTGGCCAAGTAGCGGACCTCCGACTCGCGATCGCCCGAGACGATCAGCATTCGGCGGATGCCGTGCTTGGGCGCCAGGTGCCGGATGAATGGCGGGCCTTCGCTGCGTGGCTCGTCGCGAAAACCATAGGTAGCCGCGTAGCGTCCGTCGATGACGATGCAGCATTCGAGCCCTTCGGTGATTCCCGGCAACTCGGCTGGGGCTGCGGGATCGAGCTGCAACAGGCGCTCGCGGTTGGTCACCAAGACGTCGCTGCCGTCGACCCGGCCGCGCAGGCCCTCACCGGGCCGCTCGCTCATTTGTTCGACCCGATGCTGGCCGAGCTTCCGGGCCTCGGACGCGGCCACCACGGCCACGGCCAGCGGGTGGCGCGATAGCGTTCCAGGCTCGCCGCCCGCGCCAGCACGTCGTCGGTGGAGA
>CAWBCP010000002.1:0-57119 GCA_963787355.1 uncultured Planctomycetaceae bacterium | reverse complement strand
TGACCACCAGCGATAGAACCAAGAGCCCGATTGGTTCACGTCGACGATCGAGTAGTATTGGCCCACGTCCGCTTTGACCACGTTCCCCCCAACGCCGTAGGTGTAGGTCGTCAACGTTCCATCGGGCGTACGGATCGACAGATTCACGACGTCGGGGTCGACAGCATCCAGAGTGTCGGCGTCGGTGAACGTGGCCGACACGCGAATCGAGTCACCGAGGTCGTAGATGTTGTACGGCATCAGCAGCCCTCGTCCTGGACCGCGACGGACCACACGGGCGCGTTGGACGTGTCGACGGACCATACGGCCGCATCCGACGTCTCGACGCACCAAATCGGGTTTCGGAAATTCACCACCAGGGTTGGGCGCAACGCCGGGTTGGCGTTGCCAGATGAATAGCATTGCAGGAGCTGTACGCCGGTGTCGGCAGTGCCTTTGATCAGCACGTCGAGCATGCCGTTGCGGTTCTGGATGGCGTCGTCGACGAGCGGCTTGACCTGGTCGAACACGAGGTTCTGAAACGAGTCTAGGTAGACCGATTGGGCAGGCGTCGGATCGTAGTCGCCGCCGGGCGTTACCCAAGGATGCCCGACGTCGTAGTTGATGTAGTTGGCCCCGAACTCCGTCCAATTCGGCTGCGTGAGCCGATGGAGATTGAAGGTATCGCCCGTCACGGAACCGTGGCTGGCGGTCATGGTCAGGGTGGCGTCGAGGATTGTTTGCGCCAGCCAGCTCGGTCACATCAAAGCGCAAGATCGTGTGGAAGAGGATCTGCTGCGTTTTGCCGCTGTTCTGCGTGCCGATCGAGAGGGTTAGATCGCTTCCATAGTTGTTGTTGACGAAGACCGCGTCGGCGATGTACGTGTCGCGGCACGTCGGATCGCTCTCGTCTGGCTGCAGCGTCAGGGTTGGCATTAGCGGGTGATCTCCGCGAGTTGCCTGTCGATCGCCGCCTGCAACTCGTCCAGACTGCCGTCTAGGTGGTAGGTCCACGGCTTGCGAGTCGCCGAGTCCTGGCCCGCGCTGATCGGCTTGTAGCCCGCAGGCGTGAGCTCTCCGGCACCCAACACGTCGAACCAAGCCTTCTCGGTGGTGTCCCGCGCCGGAATGACCGACAGCCCACGCTGGCCGGGGTTCTCTTGGGTCCAGACCCGCATCATCCGGTAGAAGGCCTCGCTGTTGGTTGCGGTGAAGCCAGTCAACCGTGGCCCGAGCCAGATGCCGAACCCGATGAGCTGTCCGCGATCAAGCGCGACGACCAGCGACTGGCCCTGCGACAGCAGCGCGGCGATATCCTCGCCCGTCTTGGTCGGCGATCCGTACCACCACGAGCTCGGGTCCGCCGCCTTGGCGTTCCAGAAATCGGCGACGGCGTTGACGTGGTCGAGCGTGCCGTTGATGATATCCACGAGCGTGCCCTCTTCCTCTGTCCCGCGTGCCACTCATCCAATCGTACCCGTGAACCCGGCTGCACCTGGCGATCCTTACAACACTTTTCGGGCACGCGATGTGCCGCGGGCGCTGATTCCACGGCGTCCACCTCGCCGGCGGCATGCGACGAGGTGGCTGATTCTCGGACTAGAAACTAGGCCAGTCTTTGTGCTAGGTTCTGAATCAATCGGCGAATCGATTGCTTTCGACGGTCACCTCATGTGACCGGGGTATCCGAAGAGCTCGACACGGACAACGAGTATCCAGAGAGCCCGTAACTGGTGTGCGCTCACGAAGCGCGCATTTGCTACGGGCTCTTTCTTGTCACACTTGCGAGGACAATCATGGATCGCTATTCCAACTCGATGGATCTCTCCGACGATTCGCCCCCTAGCGAAGCTTGGCTGTTCGCGCAGGTGATTCTCGGCAGACCGATTCCGCGAATGGTGCCGCTCGAGGTTAGGGCGAAAGCTCGCCGCGAGGAACTGGAACGACTCGCCTTGTTCTCGTCGCGACATGCACAAGAGCTACGCGATCTGCAAGCCGCCGAAGCCGAAGCTCGCCGCGATCGCGAGCTGTTGGAATGGGCCGCCGGAATCTCGACGCGAGCCGAGGCTCAACTCCGGGCATTGCAGCGAAGGGAAGCCGAGCAGCGCGAAGCTGGCCGCCGCGCGGAGCAATTCTACGAGTCCTACTTGGCCAGCCTGATCGAATGGAACGAAGCCGATCATCCCCGCGCGCCCAAGGGCACGCTGACAGGCGGGCAATGGGTCGAAAAGGGTGGCGGCGGCGGCTCCAGTGGCTCAAGCAGTGGCAGATCGTCGTCACTCCTGGACAAGATCATCCAGCGCAACCGGACGGTCACAGATCTGACCGGCGTCGTAACGCCAGGCATGATTCGCTCCACGCGGATCGCCGCGGAGTTGCAATCCGCTGCTAGGCTTCCTGGCGAAGTCGCAAGTGCCTTCGCAGCTGGGCTTGGCACCGGTAGTAAAGCCGTCGTCAATGGCGTCGCCACCGCAGTGAAGGACACGGCGATTCTGGGGCTGAGCCCTGGCCAACTCGAACTGATCGGCGTCACCAAGGAGGATCGCGAACGCGGGTACGACACCGCAGTCGCGATCTCAACGGCGAGCGGCCAGATTCTCATCGCGGTCGGAACAGGTGGAGCGGCTTCGGCCTTGAGCAAGGGGGGCTCGATCGCTCGCACCGCAAGCGGCGCGCTCGTCGCGTATGACGCTGCTGGCAACGCGGTCGGCGTCGTTCAGGGCGTCTATGACGCGAGCCAAAACGGCATCAATATTGCCAACGGAGCACAAGTCGCCGGCGGTTTGTTGGGCCTTAGCGCGAACGCCAAGTCCTGCGCGAGACCTTGCCCGTGCCGCCAATGCAAGGCACCTTGTGGAGATCGACGAGTTCGTGAAGAAATCGCCGCGCAAGGCCACGCCCACACGGACGCCAGCCGATGCGTATGAGATAAAACACACCGGACCGTACAATTACGAGCTGTCGGGGGGCGGAGTCACCTATGAGATCGATGGGTATCGAGGATCGACGATTCTTGAAGCGAAGTATGTAGACAAGCCAAGCAGCAGCCCGTATGTTCCCGGGTCGACATGCCCGGAGAAGGTTCGTGCCAGCATCTTGACCGATACCCGAAACAGGCTCAATAAAGCAGCAACCATCATCAAAAGCGGTTCGACACCCTTCAAATCCGTTGAGATTATTACTAACACCCCCGGGTCGAAAGCGCTCTTCGAGAAGATGCTCCGAGAGATCGGCCTGCCCGGCACCGTGCGTTTGGCGCCATAGGAGAAGTGGAACGCGATGACCAATATCTTGCTTATTCGAATCGATGAAATGCCGTTCGATGATGCGGCAGTATCGCAAATCTTTTCCACACAAAGCGGATTCCAAGATGTGCGGTCTGACAATCTTGTCGGTGCTGCGGTCGAGGTGCGCTACACGGAGCCTGAGGACTGGACAATCGTGAGTCTAAGCGAGGATCGTGGGGCGATCTCGCTATCAGGCACGTCGGACGCTGCGCTTTGCGCAGCATTGATCTTGCAAACCGACCTCAAGACTCCACTTCGCATATTCGATACGAATTACTCGTTCGACTTGACGCTTCAGAACTATTCGACCGTCGATGAGCTGCGCTGCGATCGAGTCCGCGCAGGCGAGTTGACTTGAGCAATCAAGTGGAGGGAATGGGGCGAATCCCTAGATCGCCTTCCAGGCGCGGGGTAAGTGTCGGCGATCGGTGCGTGCCTTGAATGTCGCTTGGCAGTGGGTGCACCAGAGGTATTGGACCTGCCAGCGCATGCCCGCGGGCCGGCTACTGCGAACGTAGAGTTCGCCACGGTCGCAGCTTGGGCAGGCGTCGCCAGGTAGCGCGTTAGAAATTGGCAACCAAGCCATGACGGAGCGCTCCATACACGTGCAGTGCTGGTGGCTCCGAGTTGCGGAGTGCAGTCCTGGCAAGCCAGGACGGCGGACAAGGCGCCAGATAGTCCCTGTCGCTAGTGTGCTTACCTAGCCAGTTGTCACTTGACCACAACGGTCTGCTGATACGTCCAGAATTCAAGTTCTTTCGTCGCGGGGATGCTTCCGCGTTCGACGCTCCAAGCCGTCTCAGCGAGTGATGCGATCGAATTCAGTGCGGCGCTTTCTCCCATATCCACTTTTCCGTTATGGTCCTTGTCCCGATCGTCACTTTCCCTGGAAAACATATCCATCACGGACTCGCCTTCTCGGAGGGCCGACAGCCATTCCACCTGATTCCAAGTGCGGGTGACGCGGTGCTCGGTAGCGCTCGCATTCATGTCATTGAATGTGGCTCGATGGATTTCTTTGCCATCGAGCAAGAATCGACACACAAATCTCGGCCCCTTACAGGTGCCGAAGCATAGGCCAAACAACTCCCAGCAGCGACCGCCAAATTCTGGCCCATTGCTGACGTGGTGGAACGTCAGCACTCCGTCGCCCTCCGAAACGGGAACTCGACCGTCAACGTAATCGGTGACTGGATAATGGAAGAAGTTCGTCCCCTGTTCATTTTCGACGCGAAGTTGGACGCCGGGTGTCGGAGAACCGTCGGCTCTTACGAACTTCACTCGGTACTCAACTTGGCCAAACCCGCCGTCCCAAACCATCATCGGCGTGCCGACGACAAGCAGGGCGACGAGCAGGCCGACACCCACAACGCTAAGCAGGACTGCCTTACGGGACATGGCTGCTCTGTTGATCGGAACGTGATCGGACCTCATCTGCATGACGCCTTCGACAACTGCTGTGTTGGCGTATGCCGCACATACCGCCACAACACATACCAAATAATGCTCGCTCCAACCAGGAGCAGCCAATGTGGAACGGTCCACCCACGGTGAAGTAGAGCTTGGCTCAGCAGCTGCTTCGAGGCCGGATCCCATAAGCATACTCGGCCTTTCGAATCGCCCGTGGCCAGTACGGTTCCGTCAGACGAAAAAGCGATGGCCGAAATGGTGGCGCCCACATCAATCGTGTCGTTCTCGCCGCCGTTAAGACTGAGAAGTCGCAGTTTCCCGTCGACACCGGAGGCTGCCAAAGTGCTGTCATCGGGTGAGAATGCAACCGCGACAATTGGTAGGGGCATTTCGGTCGCAAGCAGCTCGGAACCACTCGCTGCCTCCCAAACGCGAACGACACCGCTACCCTGATTACGTTTGAAATCAACGCTGCCAGCGGCGACGTGCAGCCCATCGTGCGATACCGCAAGGCCCGGCTTTGCGAAAGGAAATCCGCCGGCATCAAGCTCGCGCAAGCGACGTCCTCGTTGGGTATCCCAAAGTTCGATCTTGCCATCGTCATCTGCGGTCACCATGTTCTTTCCGTCTGGTGAAAGCGCGACAGACACAAAACGACCGCGCGATGTTGCTTTCTGAAGGGTAGGCACATCTTTTCGCAGGACGTAGCATGCGTCGCTCGCGCTTGCCGCTAAGGTGCCGTCGCCTGCCCAACTCACGCCGCCGGATAGCTCCGCAGTGGTCGATAGCTCGCGTATTTTCTCCCCAGAACGGACGGTCCAAATTGACACAACGTTGTCCAATCCTTTTGTCGCCACCGCGGTGCCGTCAGGCGAAAAGGCCAATGATTGCCCGAGACCCATTTTTCTGACTGGCCAAGCAACGCTGATTGTGCCGGGACGTGTGGAACGGTCCAGAACCCTTTTCACATGAAGGTCGGGCACGCTTAGCAGTAAGAAGGTGTGGTTAGCGTCAGCGCCGAGGACTCGTGGTGTCGGACTCCAGACTTGCACGTTGTGGTAAACGTAGGCACTTGCGGCCAGCGATTTTCCGTCCGGGGAAAACGCCAGCGCCGACGCCCAGCATTCTGGTTCTCCCGAAGGGCGCAATATCAGCATCCCCGCTGATATGAGTATGCCCGCGAGTGCGACAATCAGCATAAACTGAGGTAATGTGAACCGGAATCGGTGGAACCGCATGATTACGAACACTGTCGGTACAGCCTGGACGTCAAATTGATTGTACACCGCCGGTTATCCGAGAGTGGATTCGCCAAAGTCGTCACGTCGCTTCAACCAACGTCGACCGATTCGACTCCCGGCCTGCGCTCTGCATCCCGAAACGCCGCCCCCGGTGGCGCAACAATCGCGATCCGGGCTCGCCGGCCCTTGCGGCCGACGAACCGAACTTCGATCCGTACGCCGTTTGCCTCGACAAGTCGCGTTTGGCCTTCGTGATACCAGTCGATGCATTGACTTCGGCCCGCTTCGGCAGCAGCCCGTGTCGAGCTTGGAGGAAGAACCGCGTCAGCCATCGCGACTGCTCCTAGCGTCGACCAGGGCGACAATTGCACTCTTGATCGCCTCCGGCAGGCGTTCCCACTCGGCCCCGAGACGGGCCAGATCAGCCGGGAATTGCGGGCTTGGGCGGGTTCCGACGCGGTCGGCACCACTGTGGGCACCACGGCAGCGGGCGTTTGACGCAACTCGTTTGAGTGGTTTATAGTTGCGTCCGACGCGCAGTAGTCTTCGGAACCGAGGGTTGCAGGTTCGAATCCTGCCGGGCGTATTTTCTTGTCCTCGGGGGACGACGAATATGACAAAGGATGAACGCAAAAAGGAACTGCTAAGAGCGTGGCCGAGAAGAGCAGACAAAGTTGCTCGAATCGATCCCAATGGCTCATCCTGAGCTGAGGTCCCTTTTTGACCTGCTCAATCGTGAGGACGCTCCCGCGTGTGACCACACGCTACGTGAAACGATCGCTTTTCTCAACGGCGAATCTTGATGTCGAAAAGATAGTCCGCTGGCTTAATGATCACGGAGGCTATTGTGATTGCGAGGTCATCTTCAACGTCGCGGACAAATTTGGAGAAATTGTTGAGTGGCATGAGTAGTGCCTGTCGTTTTGGCCGTGCGTCCATCGATGGGTAATTCCCGACACGCTAGCGATACAGAAGTTGCACAGAGGTTCTGACCGCATTAGCGGACCGGACAACAGAATGGTCTCTCCTGGCGTCATTTGGTATTTTGAACACCGTTCGGCCCGCTGTAGTTTACTTCCAGCGTCGGGCGGACGGGCTGCGAATGGCAACGGCTAGCCGAACAGGGCTTCGATCGGCTGGCCGGCGCTGATGGCGGCGTGAAGCCGTCTTTGCCCAGACGCAGATCGCGCGGCACGCCCAAGGCGTGGTAGATCGTGGCGCCGAGATCCTGAGGGCGCACCGGCTTGTCTTTGACGTAGGCGCCGATCGCATCCGACTGGCCGTAGACCACGCCGCCGCGGATGCCACCGCCGGCGATGATCGCGGTGTAGCAGGAGGGCCAGTGCTGGCGGCCGGGGTTGGCACCCTGCGATTGATGCGCGGGGTGCGGCCAAATTCGCCGGTGACCACCACCAGGGTTCGCTCCAGCAGGCCGCGCTCGTGGAGATCGACCAGCAAGGCCGACAGGGCCTCGTCGAGCCGCGGCAAGCACTAACCCATGCCGTACGAACCCTTGCCGAAGGCGTTTCCCATCCCCATCTCGCCGCCGTGCATGTCCCAGCTCGAGCTGGGCGGCCCGCTGCCCGCGTCGCCCGGCGACGGGCCGGTCCAGCCGTTGACCGTGACGAAGCCCGACGCCCGCTTCGACGAGCCGCCGCGCCAGCAGCAGATTTTGTCCCAGCGGATGCATACCGTAGCGCTCGCGCATCGACATGGGCTCTCGTTCCAGCTCGAACGGCTGCGTGCCGGCCGGGCTCGGTCGCCAGCTCGAAGGCCCGGCCGTGCAGATCCTGCCATTCGCGGGTTGCCCGGTCCTCGCCGCTTGGGCCTTCGCCGGTCGTCAGGCCGTCGAGCAATCGGCGGCGCTCTTCCATGCGCTCGGGCCCGACGGCGGGAATCAACTCTTCGGGAGCATGGAACGACGGCATGGCGGGATGATTGGTTGCCGAGCCGACGAACAGCGGGCTGTGCTTCATGCCGAGGTTTCCGCCGGTGCCGATGTTCGGGCGCAGAAGACAGGATCGCCGACGCACTTGATCAGCCAGACGTACGAGGCGATGCTGCGCTGCGTTGGGTCGAACCTTGGCCAGGATCGAGCCGATGTACGGAGAGTCTGCCGGCGCCTCGGACTGGCCGCTCAGGCAGTGGTGCATGGCGTCGAAATGATTGCTGATGTTTCCGACGTGCGTCATCGAGCGGATCAGGCTGAACTGCCGGGCCAGCGCGGCCAGGCGAGGATTCAACTCGGAGAGACGCATGCCGGGAACGGTCGTGGCGATGGGCTTGTAGGGGCCGCGAATTTCCGCCGGGCGCCGGGCTTCAGGTCCCAGGTGTCGAGGTGGCTCGGACCGCCGCACAGCAAGATGAAGATGCAAGACTTCTCGGCGGCGCCGCGGCCAAGCCCGCGCTCGCGATCGACGGCCGCGGCAACCGTGCCCGGTAGACCGGCACCGAGGGCGCTCATCGCGCCGGCCTGCAACAGCCTGCGCCGAGATAGCAGGATGGTCCGAGCTGGCTTTTCGCCTGGCGAAGTGCTCATCGCCGGATCCTCCGTGCGCGACGGTTGGTTCGAGACGCGGTCGAACGCCACGAATGTACGACCGTGGGCGCACTTTCGCAGTCGAACAACCGATTGTCAATCTCCGCGGCGGTTTCTCGTGCCCCGAGCAGTCCGGCGACTTGTGGAAGGGACCGCCGCGGCGCCCACGAAATTCCATTCCTTCGCTGGATATCGATATTCCGAGGCGTCTGAAGCGAGTCCTAACGTGACGAGAGCCACTGACTTGAGACGCGTGCCCGGCGTCGACTTCCCGGAGAAGGGTCGATATTGCGCCCTTTCGGATGGGGAGACGCATCGGTTGGCAAGTCCGGCGTCGACGGCATAGACTGATGTTCGATTCGCGAACCAATGCCGTTGATTCGTTTACCTGTGTGGCGCGTGTCGGGAGGGGTCATCGCATGAACACGGCTACGCTTTCGCGGCGCGAGCTGCTGCGGTTCGGCGCCCTGTCGCTCGGCGGGCTGTCGCTGGCGGACCATTTGCGCTGGCGGGCACTCGGCGGTACGCGCGCGGCGGCCCAGCACTGCATTTTCGTGTTCCTCAACGGCGGGCCGGCGCATCTCGATACGTTCGATCTGAAGCCCGAGGCTCCCGGCGAGATTCGCGGGCCATACCGGCCGATCAGCACGTCGGTGCCGGGCATTCACATCAGCGAAAAACTGCCCAAGCTTGCGCGGCTGGCCGAGCATTTTGCCATCCTGCGTTCGGCCACGCACCCATTCAGCGCGCACAACAGCAGCGCCGCCTACGCGCTGAGCGGCCATTCGCCGGGCAGCGACGCCAACATTCGCCCGACGGCCGCCGATCATCCAACGTATGGTTCGGTGGTGGCGCGCGTGCTGCCCAAGCTGCGCGGCATGCCGCCGTTCGTGCTGACGCCGACGTTTCTGTTCGACATGGGCTTTCCCACGCCCAGCGCCGGCGGCGGCTGGATGGGCAGCGCGTATGATCCGCTGCCGGCCGCGCGAAACCGGATGATGGCCCGCTCGCCGAAATGGGAAGGCAAGCTGCCGGTGCCGGAAGGATTGGGGTTGTCGGCCGATCTGACGGCCGAGCGGCTGCAGAGCCGCGTGCGATTGCTCGGCCAGATGGACGGGACCTTTTCGGCCGCGCATGCGCAGGCCGAGCGGCGCGGTTGAATCCGTACCAGGCCGAAGTGCTCGACCTGATCCTGTCGCCGGCGACGCGCTCGGCGTTCGAGGTGGGCCGCGAGCCGCCGGCGATGCACGAGCGCTATGGCCGCTCGGAGATGGGACAGGTGCTGCTGTTGTCGCGGCGCCTCGTCGAGGCGGGCGTGCGCTTCGTCACGGCCAACGCGGTGTCGAATCCCGAGAACACCACGTTGGCACCGTTTCAAATCTGGGACACGCACCGCGATCATTTCCGACTGTACGACAACAACCTGATGCCGGAACTCGATCAGGCGCTCTCGGCGCTGATCGGCGATCTCGACGAGCGGGGGCTGCTGGCCGAGACGCTGGTGATCGTGATGGGCGAGATGGGGCGGACGCCGAAGATCAACAACAATCCCGATGGCGGCCGCGACCACTGGGGCCATGCCTACTCGGTGCTGTGGGCCGGCGGCGGCATTCGCGGCGGCCAGGTCGTGGGCGCGACCGACAAGCATGCCGCCTTCGTGAAAGACATGCCGGCGCGGCCTGACGACATCGCCGCCACGCTGTACGCGCTGTTGGGCATCCCGCATGATCTCGTGCTGCGCGACGCCACGAACCGGCCGCATCGCATCAGCGAAGGGACGCCGATCCGGCCGCTGATGGCGTGAGGGTTGGTGGCAGTGGCAACCGAGAACGGACGGAAAGTTTGCTTCCCCTTTCCGCGGCTGGTAGGCTGCTTTCGGCCCCGGCGGGGTCAGGAGCGAATGGCCATCAGGTTCCGCTGCCACTCAATGCGATCGTGGCTGTGGCGGGTCCAATCTGAAAATTCGTTCTCCACATCGACCTCGCTACGGGGCCACTTTTTCTACTCTCGGCCGATCAGGGTCTTACCGTCGGGCATCACCCCATGCGCGAAATCATCATCAAGGACACGCACCGCGGTATCTGGTACGAGGACGGCCGCGTCACCCAGGTTCTCGAAGCCGGCCGCTATCCGATTCCTCGCTACCTCAACCTCCTCTTCTATCGCCGGCCGCGGGTGGAAGTCGCGTTGGTCGACGTCCGCGAGCGCGAGCTCACCATCAAGGGTCAGGAGATCCTCACGGCCGATAAGGTCGCGATCCGCGTCAGCATCCTGGTTCAGTTTCGCGTGGTCGATCCGCGCGCCGCACTGCACGTCGTCGAAGATTATACGGCGCGGCTGTATTCCGACGTCCAACTGGCGGCGCGGCGATCGCTGGCCTCGATGAGCCTCGAAGAAATCCTCACCAACCGCAACCGCTTGAGCGAAGACATCCTCAAGGACGTCAAGGAGACGGCCGCCGGCTATGGCGTCTCGATCCTGCGGGCCGACGTCAAGGACCTGGTTTTTCCCGGCAACCTGCAGGAGATCATGAACCGCGTGCTGGCCGCCGAACGCATGAGCCAAGTGCAGATGGTCGAGGCCAAAACCAAGGCGGAAGTGCAGAAGCTCGAATCGCAGGCCAAGGCCGAGAGCCGCCGGGTCGAAGCCGAAGTGCAGGCCGAGGCCGAGCGCCGCGAGGCCGAAACGCAAGCCCAAGTCACCCGGATCGCCGCCGAGGCGGAAGTGCAAGCGCTCGCGCAGCAGGCCGCCTCGGCCGAGGCCTACACCCAACATCCGGCGCTGCTGCGGCTGGAAGAATTGCGAGCCTTGCAGGATTTGTCGCGGTTGGCCAATGCCCGCATCTACATCGGCTTCGACAAGCATGCTGTCAACAAGAATGGGGACGATTGACGTGCCAGCTTGAAGTCCGGGGTTCGCGGTGGCTCCTGGGCTCGGCGTGTGGTTAGAATAGGGTCGGTGCCGCTGTACGAGCGTCGCGCGATCGCCCCCCCACGATCCCGCCGCCTATCATTGAATCGCGATTTGTGAGCCTGCGTTCGATGGCTTTTGTTTCGCTCAGCAACGATCACGGTCGCGGGGCCAGGTGCCGACGGCGGGCGCACGGTTTTACGCTGGTCGAACTGCTGGTCGTGATCGCGATTATCGGGGTGCTGGCGGCGCTGTTGCTGCCGGCCGTGCAGTCGGCGCGAGGCGAGCCGCCGCAGCGCTTGCGGCAATAACCTGCGGCAGTTGGGCATCGCGCTCAACAACTTCCATTCGGCGCACGCGCATTTTCCGCCGGGCCGGGGTTACCCGCCGCCGCAGGTTTTTTCGCCGCTGGCCTACCTGCTCCCTCACGTGGAAGAAACCGCGCTGCACGGCCTGGTCGACCTGACGTCGGCGCCCTTGACGCTGGTGATCGGCGGCGTTCACTATGAGGGCTCAGCCAATGCACTGGCCGCCTCGACGTCGGTGGCCATGTTTCTCTGCCCCAGCGACGTCAACAACGGCCGCGTGCCGGGCCAGATCTACGGCGCGACGAACTACGCGGGCAACACCGGCAGCGGCACGCTCGACGGCGGCAGCGTGGTCGGTTCGGATGGCGTGTTCCTGCTCGACGCGACCGTCGGTTTCAATCATCTCCTCGACGGATCGTGCCACACGGCGGCCTTCAGCGAGCGGATGCTCGGCAACGGCGCGAACCTGGCCTCGCTGCCGACCGACCAGGCGAGCCTTTACATCCTCGAGCTCAATTCGAGCACGACCGTCGACGCCACGGGTTGCGGATCGATCGCCAATGGCGACGGCTACGGCATCCGCGGCGCGAAGTGGATTCTGGGCAACTATGGCAACACGCTCTACAACCACTACTACCCGCCGAACGCCCCCGAGTGGGACTGCATGAACTTGCCCCAGCAAAAGGGATTGTTCGCGGCCCGCAGCAATCATCCCGGCGGCGTGCAAGTCGTCTTCTGCGACGGCAGCACGCGGTTCATCGTCGACACGATCGCGCTCAATGTGTGGCGGGCCCTGTCGACTGCGCAATGGCGGCGAGACGCTCGACGCGCTGGGCGAATAAGGTCCGCGGAAGGCAATGCGCGACGGCTGATCGACGCGAGCCATCGCGTCGGATGATGAGGCACTGCTGGACAAGCCAGCAGTGGCACGCTTGCCGTTCTTGGTGCCGTGCCTTGTCCCGATCGTGGCACACCGACCTAGGGAATCGGGCAGCCGACGGGCCGGGTGCGGGAGATGGCCGGCGGCTTGCCGGCAATCACGGCATCGATGGCATCGCCCAGGTCGGCTTTCACCTTGCCGCCCGCGGCGACTCCGGCCCGATAGCGATCGTCGATGCGGCCGCGATAGGCGAGCTTTCCCGAGCGATCGAACAGGCAGGCCTCGGGCGTGACCTTGAAGTTCAGCTTCCGCGTCAACCGCACGTCGGAATCGCGCACCAGCGGGAACGCCAGCTTGGCGTTTCGGGCGTAGGCATTCATCTCGTCGAGCGGCTGGTCGGCCGCCGGGTTGAGGCCGATGAACGCCACGCCGGCGGGTTTGTACTTTTCGGCCAGGCGGTTGAGCGTCGGCAGGTACTCGTCGGAAATCGGGCAATCGGTGGCCAGGCTGACGATCACGGTGGCGACTTTGCCCCGCGCGTCGTCGAGCTTCAACTTGCGCCCCGTGGACTGAGACAACGTCACGTGCGGATAGTCGTCGCCCGGTGCATCGTCGGCGCTGGCCGGCATCGATTGGCCGCCCATGGCGAGCAACAGGGCGAGGAGAAGAACGGTACCTGTGCGGCGTCTGATAAGTAAAAAGAAGGATTTAGCCATAGAGGTCACGGAGAGAATTGAAAGAAAGCAATGTCTTGTCTTCTCCTCAGCCTGTGGCCTCTGTGATCTCTGTGGCAAATTCATCTCTGCCGCGAACCTGTTGCTAGGGTTGCTGTCGATCGGCGTGCATCGCCATGCGCCGCACTTTTGAGTATACGCCAATCGGCCTGCTCGGGCGAACGCCAAAGAAACGGCCGTCGCGCGCGTGCAGGCACGACTAGCGAGGGGTGCGGTTCCAGTAAATCCGCACGTTGTGGGTCTGGCGGCCGACCGCAACGATGTCGTTGCGCGCCATCGCCGTCGAGATCGCCGACGGCCAGGTCTTCGATCGCCACGCCCGAGGGATCGAAGACGCGCTTGTCCATCGCACGGAGCGGCATCGTCGTCGGCGGACGGATCGTAGATGCGCAGCCCGCAGGGATGGGCCGAGTCCTTGGTGTCGCGGACTCCGATGACGAGCTCCTGGTCGCCGTCGCCATCGAGGTCCGCACACCACACGGCGTGGCCCCACTTGCAGCTCTTCGTCGAGAACCTGCCGCGTCCACAGCGGCCGGCGGCGCCGCCGTTGTCTCGCGTGCCGCGGGCGGCGTGTAGACGACGACCTGGAAGCCGTGCCACGGCTCGATGGTGGCCAGGTAATCGGTGCCGGAGGCCAGCCGGCCGTGCTTGATTTCGCTGGCGCCACGGCTGGGAGAGGTTTGTTGATTGCCGCTGCCGATCAGGGCGCGTTGCCAGGTGTCGTCGTTTTGGCGGGTCAGCAGGCTCACGCCTTCGAAGCTGGCCACGAGGATGTCGAGCTTGCCGTCGCGATCCAGATCGGTCGGCCAGAAGTTGTGCGCCACGTGCAACTCTTCGTTGATGATTCGCGGCACCCAGGGTCCCTGTCGCGGGTCGGCGGGAATCGGATAGGACAGGATTCGCAGCGGCGCCTCGGCGAAATTCGGGCGGCGAGCTGCCGCGGCCGAACAGCGGCACGACCACCAACTGCGGACGGCCGGTGCCCTCCAGATCGGCGAAGCGAATGCGATGGATCGTCGGCTCGGTGCCGATCGGGTAGACGGTCCAGGGTGCGTCGGGCGTGCTGCCGCGGGCGAGCCACTGCAGCGAGCCGCTGGTGCGCGTGTCGGAGGGGCGCCAATCGGCGCCCAGGGCAAAATCGAGCTTGCCGTCGCCGTCGATATCGGCCGGCGCGATCGAAACGTTGTCCTTCTTGGTCAGGCCGGCGATGATCGTGTGCAATCTCCAGGTCGGGTTTTCGAACCAAATCACGCGCTCGGTGTCGACGACGACGATGTCGGGCTTGCCATCGTCGTTGCATGTCGACCAGCCGCATGGCGTAGCCGACCGAAAGCGCGTTGGAGATTTCCTCGACTTGCAAGTCAAGCTCGCCGCCGGCCAGAGGCCCGGCCGCGGCGGTCCAGAGAAAAACCGCCAGCAGGAAACCGTGCGCCACCGGGGCCAACCGCTGCGCGAGGCGAGCCGCGCCGGCGCGGCCGTGCGCCCAGCGCGGCCACACGCAATGCTCAGCGGGCGTAGGAAGCATATTGGTCCGCGTAATCGTCGGCATATTCGTCCGTGGAAACCGCGCTGTTCTTAGCCTGCACCAGACAAGCGCCATAAAGAGTCAACAACACGATGCGGAACAGCATTACGATGCCGATACCCAGCACGAAACCGCCGCGTGCTGCCTGACTCCCCGCGAAGTGGTTGAAATTGATCGTACCTTGCCAAACGCCGATTCCAATACTCCAGATCGTGAATGCGAAGGCGATCCAGCCCAGCGTGATGCCGGCCGGTTTCTTGCCCAGGACCATGAAGTTGGCGAGGACACCGAAAAGGCCGATGCCCAAGGCCGTAAGCACTTCGGTGCGCCAAGGTGATTCGCATGGCATCGTCGAGCCTGACCAGGTCGGGACGCAGCAACATGACGACGCCGCAAAACGCCAACAGCAAACGAATGAAACACCACACGAGGTCGAACACCAGGTAAGCCACCACAAGGCCGCTTGGCCGCAGTTTTTGTGGCATCGCGGGAACCCTCCGAGTCGCGTGAGCGCAGCAGTGCGGGCGAACCGCCCGCGGCGGCTCATCACCCGGCGTCGGCGTCGAACATGCGCACGCCCGCCCAGTAGGGCTTGTTTTCCTCGATGAACTTCAGGTGCCGAGGATGCACCTGATATTGGTCGTGGGCCGCGCGGTTCTTGAAGACGACATTCAACTGTACGTCGAATTCCCGGTCGTTCACGTCGCGCAACAGGTCGGGGGTGCGCGGGCCCACGGCAAACAGCAGCACGCCGTCGTGGTCGGTCAGGTATTTGCGGCAGGCGGCCAATTGGCGCTCGACGGCCGCGGGGGAATTATCTTTGAGTTTGAAGCACACCACGTGTGATAACATCGGTTCGGCCATCGCCAAAATCTCCTGCGGATCGCGAGGCAAATCGCGTCGATTCGTCAAAACCGCGAGAATACCACCCCCGGGCGGCGCCACAAGAAACGGATGCGCCGGCGGCGGGCGAAGTCGAGGACCGCTTTCCGCCGGCGGCGGCGTGGATTAAGGTAACGGGAATCGACCACGCGACGGTGAAATCTCCCATGCACGGCAAGCAACTCATGGCTTTGGCGGCGGCGCTTGCCAGCGCGGCCGCGGGTCTGGCCGCAATCGCCCCGGCCGCCGAGCCCGAGCCGCTGTCGGGCAAGTTGCTGGTGCTGGCCGCGGCCAGCACGATCGACGCGCTCGACGAGCTGCGCGCCGCCTTCGTTCGCGAGCATCCCCGCGTCACGATTCGGACCAGCTACGGCGGCAGCTCGACCTTGGCCCGGCAGATCGAATCGGGCGGCCAGGCCGATCTGTTCCTGTCGGCCAGCGTGGCTTGGGCCGACTATCTCGACAAGAAGAAACTCGTGGCCAAACGCCGCGACCTGTTGAGCAACCGACTCGTGGTCGTCGTGCCGGCCGACTCGCAGCTCAAGCTGAACGATCTCGGCGGGCTGGCGGCCGACACCGTCAGGCGCCTGGCGATGGCCGATCCCAAGTCGGTGCCCGCGGGCGTCTATGCCCGGCAGGCGCTGGAGAAGTCGGGCGCGTGGAAACACGTGGAGCGGAAAGTGACCGGCGCGGCCGACGTGCGTCAGGCGCTGGCGCTGGTCGAGACCGGCGCTGCCGAGGCGGGCATCGTGTACGCCACCGACGCGGCCGCCAGCCGCGGCGTGCGCGTGGTGCTCCAGGTCGACGCCAAACTCACCGAGCCGATCCGCTATCCGCTGGTGCTCTTGAACCCCGGCGCGGGCGATACGGAGGCCGAGGCGTTTTACGATTACCTGGGTTCGCCGGCGGCCGCCGCGGTGTTTCGGCGCCACGGTTTCCGGCTCGTCGACCGACCGCCCCAACCCTGAAGCGAGGTCCCCACTTGGTGCTCGACGCGGAACAATGGTCGGCCGTGCGGCTCAGTTTTCAGGTGGCGCTGTGCGCGGTCGCGGTCAGCCTGCCGGCGGCCGTGGCGCTGGGCTACTTATTGGCGAGGTGGCATTCGCGTGCGAAGTGGCTGGTCGAGTTGGTCGTCAATTTGCCGCTCGTGCTGCCGCCGGTGGTGACCGGCTATCTGCTGCTGGTGGTGCTGTCGCCGCGCGGGGTGTTGGGCATCGCCATCGAGCGCGTGCTGGGCATTCGCTTCGTGCTCACCTGGTGGGGCGCCGCCCTGGCGGCCGCCGTGGTCAGCTTTCCGCTGTTGGTGCGGGCGATCGTGCTGGCGTTTCAAACCGTCGATTCGCGGCTCGAGCTGGCCGCGCGGAGCCTGGGGGCCGGGCGGTTCGACGCCTTTTGGAGCGTCTCGCTGCCGCTGGCACGGCGCGGCGTGCTGGCCGGCTGCGTGCTGGCTTTCGCTCGCAGCCTGGGAGAGTTCGGCGCCACGATCGTCGTGGCGGGCAACATCGTCGGCGAGACGCAGACCCTGCCGTTGGCGATCTTCAGCGAGTTCAACCGGCCAGGGGGCCAGGCCGCGGTGTGGCCGCTCGTGGGCGTATCGGTCGCGCTGGCGGCCGGGGCGCTGGCGGCCTTCGGATGGCTGGAGCGGAGGCAGGCCTCGCGTGAAGCCGCTTGAATTCCATTGCGCACACCGCTTTCCCGGCGGCTTTGCCATCGATGCCGCCTTCGAAACCGATGCCCAGGTGACGGCGCTGGTCGGCCCGTCGGGCGCCGGCAAGACGAGCGTGCTCTACATGATCGCCGGACTGCTCGCGCCCCGCTCGGGCACGATTCGATTCGGCGGCGAGGCGTGGCTCGACACGCGCCGCGGCGTCAACGTCAGTGCCCAGCTGCGCCGCGTGGGCTTCGTGTTTCAAGATCAACTGCTGTTTCCCCATTTGAGCGTCGAGCGCAACCTGCTGTACGGCCATCGCCGCCGCGGCCGGTCGTCGGCGATCGAGCCGGCCCGCGTCATCGAAGTGCTCGAGCTGGGAGGGCTCCTCGGCCGTTATCCGCGCAACTTGTCGGGCGGCGAAAAGCAGCGCGTGGCGCTGGGCCGGGCCCTGTTGAGTGGCCCGCAGTTGCTGGTGATGGACGAGCCCTTGGCCTCGCTCGACGAGGCGCTCAAGGAGCGGATTTTGGCCTACTTCGAGCGGGTGCTGGCCGAGTGGCACGTGCCGACGATCTACGTCAGCCACAGTGTGGCCGAGGTACGGCGGCTGGCCACGCTGCGCCATTTTCCTGGATCGTGGCCGCGTCGCGTTCAGCGGCCCGGTCGAAGAGAGCTTTCTGTCGCAACGCGACGAGTTTTGACGTTGGGCACGCGACGTCACGGTTTGGCGCTTGGCTCGGGGCGCCCGACTGCGGTACGCTCGACGGGGGTGCGTTCGACGGGGGTGCGTTCGACGGGGGCACGCTCGACTCGGGCTTGTCCTCGGCGGGCGGCGGGGCCTCTTCGGCCGCGGGTGGCGGAATCAGCCCCTTTCGCACGTATTCATCCACGCCCAGCAGCGTGGGATCCTTGCTGTTCTCGCCCGTAATCGGCGGGATGGGCTTGGAGTCGAACCATTCGCTGTAGGGGATCTGGTTGGGCAGCGGAGGGTTGACCACCAGGCTGTTGGTGAAGGCACCCATCCATACGTCCGAGCCTTCGGCCAGCTTGCCGTCCGAAACCATGACGTCGTAGCCGATCGCGTAATGGGCCATTCCGCTGGCCGACTCGGTGGTCAGCCTGCCGACGAACATGTAGATCACCCCCGATGCATGGCCTTGGGCATCGCGGGGCTTGACCGGGCAATAGGCCACCCAGCGGCGGCCCGATTCGAGCGTCTCGAGCCTCGCGGGCGCGTCTTCAAGCGACTTGGATGCGTCTTCGTAGAAGTGCTCGCTAAAAAACACCGACGACATCAGCCCCTCGGAGAAGAGGGCTTCAGTCGTGCCGGTGTGTGCTCGATTTCGATTCGCACGAGCAAGCTGTCGGACACCGCGTCTCCCACCTCCAGTGGGTGCCGGCTCGCGTCGCACAGCGCCACGCGAAACGTGGCGGTCAGGTAGTTGCCGCCGTTGAACAATTCCTTATTGCGCTCGCAGTTGCCCCGATAGTACGTGGCCGAGACTGCGCTTGGGATGGTTGGGTCGCGGTGGCACCGGCGGGTATCCGAAAATGGTGCCTTCCCAGCGGTTGTGGGGCATCGTGAGCCGGCTGTCGAGTTTGGCCAGTTGGGCCTCGAGCGTCTGCTCGCGGCCAACGACGACTAACACGCCGGCCACGCCGGCCAACAGCAGCCACACCAGCACGAGCTCGCGCGTGTTGATGCCGCTGGCGAAGCGGCAAAACGGCGCCCAGCGCCAAGGGCCCACGGTCGGCCGCGGCGGCTGGCGGTTCGCGCCCGGCTAATGGCGAACAGCACCAACTGCGCCGCCAGGAAAAACGGAGCGTACCCGCGCAGCAAGCGGATTTCGCGATCGTGCAGCCGGATGAACCTGTCCATGGCATTGAGCCAGGAGTTGATCGTCGTTGGCGGCTCGCTGCGCGGCCATGGCGTTCCTTGGCCTACCCAACGCTTGATCGTTTCGATTTCGCCCTCGTCGAGCGGATCGGAGTTCTTCGGCATCCGGTAGGTGCGATCGTCGGACGAGACGCGCTGGTACAGCTCGTTGGTGTCGAGCGTTCCGCCAAGGATCGGCTTGCCCGAGTCGCCGCCGGCGGCCGCCGACTGCCGGCTGTCGAGCCGCAGGCCTCCGCTACGCTCGTCGCCGTGACACTTGAGGCACTGCCGCCGGAAAATCGGCTCGATTTGAGTATCGAAGTCGACCAGTTCGGGTGGCGCGACCGGTTTGGCGGGCTCGGAAGCCGGCTCAGCCGCGGATCTCGCCAGCGATGCCGAAGACTGCCGCGGCCACACCCAAGGCCATGATCGTGCGGCAGGCACGCCCAAGGTGCCCGCTCCGAGGGCACGTGACGGAATCGTCATGCACGGCTCGCGGCCACGGCCAGCCGTCGGACGAAATCCCGCTGGTGATCGTCATCACAGGCTGAGATACGTGGTAAGAAGCAGGGAATCAAACCGCGGGAGGACGCCATCTTGAGTATACGCTCGTCGCGGGGTTCTGTCGCCAGACGGGAGCCGTGGCGGCTCGGTGGCAGCCCGTTGCCAAACCCCGTATACTTGCGGGCGACGCCGAGGGCTGCTATTTCACAGCGATGCACAGCAGCGAAGAAAGCCCTGCCGCCGCCGCCGATCGGGTCACGCTCGATTCCGGCGGACTACCGCGAAACGTGCGGCTGCTGGGCCTGGCGAGTCTCGTCAACGACATCGCCGGCGAGATGATCTATCCGCTGATCCCCACCTTTCTCACCAGCGTGCTGGGCGCCGACAAAATGGTGCTGGGCGCCGTCGAGGGAGTGGCCGATACCACGGCCAGCGTAGTCAAGCTGTATGCCGGCAGCCTCTCGGATCGCCTGGGCAAGCGCAAGGCGTTCGTCACCGCCGGTTACGCGCTGGCCGCCTGCTCGCGGCCGGTGATCGGCATCGCGACCCGCGCCTGGCAAGTGCTCCTGGTGCGCAGCACCGATCGCTTCGGCAAAGGAATCCGTTCGGCGGCCCGAGACGCCATGATCGCCGATGCCACGGACCCCAGCGTTCGCGGCCGCGCGTTCGGGTTCACGCGGGCCATGGACCACCTGGGGGCGGCGATCGGGCCGGCGTTTGCCTTTCTGTTTCTGTGGCTCTGGCCCGGCGAGTATCGCGCCGTTCCTGCTGGCGGCCGTGCCCGGCCTGATGGTCGTGGCGCTGGTGGCCCTGGGGGTTCGCGAACGGGCGACGACGGCCCGCGGGCAAGGAATTTCATTTCACGCTGGCGCCGTTCGACCGCCGCTTCCGACTGTACCTCGTGGCCTTGGCGATCTTCACGCTGGGCAATTCGAGCGACGCCTTCCTGTTGTTGCGCGCAGCGAAGCGGGCGTCGAAAGCCGCATGCTGCCGCTGTTGTGGGGCGCGTTCCACATCGTCAAGAGCGGTGGCAGCCTGCTGGCGGGCCGCGCCGTCGACCGGCTGGGACCGCGGCCGTTGATCGCGGTGGGCTGGCTGATCTATGCGGCCATTTATTTGGCATTCGCCGAGATTGCGACCGCGGCGGCCGCTTGGGTTTGCTTTTTGATTTACGGCGCCTTTTACGCGCTCACCGAGCCGGCCGATGCGCACGCTGGTGGCCAACCTGGTGGGGCCCGATCGCCAGGGGCTGGCCTTCGGCTGGTTCAATTTCGCGATCGGCGTGGTCGCCTTGCCGGCCAATTTGCTGTTCGGCTGGATTTACGACCAGTACGGCGCCGCTGCCGCGTTCACCTGGGGCGCCAGCCTGGCGCTGGTTGCCGCCGTGCTGTTGTTCGGCATCGGGCGGATCGCGGCGGCGGACGAAAGGTGAATGGCTCGCGATCAATCCGGACGCACTCGCTCAAGATGCAACTCTCTAAAGCGTGCGGGCCGGAACCTTCGCGCCGCTGCCGGCGAGCTGGCCGGCTTTGATGATGCCGCCTTGCATCACGGCGATGAATCGCGCGCGGTCTTCGAGAATCGCGATGTCGGCCAGCACGTCGCCGTCGACGACCAGCACGTCGGCCAGCTTGCCGGGCTCGAGCGTGCCGAACTCGTCGGCGCGGCCCATGATCTCGGCGCCGGTCTTGGTGGCCGAGCGGATCGTCTCCAGCGGCGTGAAGCCGACGTGCTTGACGAAGAAGGTCAGCTCCTTGGCGTAAGTCGCCGTGCGGATTCCAGGCGAAGCCGTAGTCGCCGCCCATGCCGAGGCGGCCGCCGGCCTTGAGGATCATCCGCGCGCTTTCGGCCCCGCCTTCGAGCGTTTCCTGGTGGCCGTCGATCACGGCCTTGCGGCATGCCGAACTCGGGCCCGTGCACGATGCTGGCATATTCGAACTGCAAGGCGGGCACGACCGGCGTGTTGCGCGCCAGCAGCATGTCGAGGGCCTCGGCGTCCATGAAGGTGCCATGCTCGAGCGTGTCGTAGCCGGCGCGCAGGGCGTTCTTGATGCCCTGCGGTGGCGCGGCAATGGCCGGTGACTTTCAGGCGGTGGTTGTGCGCTTCGTCGACGACCGCGTGCATCTCCTCGAACGTCATGCACAGCGTGTGATGGTCGTTGGCGTCGGGCGCGGCGGCGTCGCCGGTGGGATAGGTCTTCACCCACTCGACGCCGTCCTTGACCAGCTTGCGGACGGCCCGGCGGCCTTCGTCGGGGCCGTTGATCAACAGCACCAGGCCTTCCATGCCGATCTTGCGGAAGTCGGGATTCCAGTCCATCAGCCCGCCGACGCCGCAGATCTCGCGGCCGCTGGCCGCCAGCCGCGGGCCGGGGACCAGGTCTTCCTCGATGGCCTTCTTGAGCCAGACGTCGATGTTGAACAGGCTGCCGCCGCTGCGGGCTGCGGTGTAGCCGCACTCCAGCGCCAGCCGGGCGTTGGTCGCCGCCAGCAGCGTGACGTACTCGACCGGGTACTTGATGTCGAGGTCTTCCAGCTCGGCGACGTTGAAGTAGGTGGGATGAAAGTGGGCTTCGACGAGGCCCGGCATGATCGTGCCGCCGCGGGCGTCGATTTGCGCGGCGTCGGCTTCAACTTCCGGCGCGCCGGCGGCCGGCCCGGCGTAGAGAATGCGGCCGTCGCGGATCACGACGGCGGCGTCGGGAATCGGCGGCGAACCGGTGCCGTCGATCAGTTGTCCGCCGCTGATCACCATCGTGCCGCGTGCCGTTTTCATCGTGAACAATCTCGCGGTTTGCCGCGGTTTCAGTGCGCGTTTGCACGCGCTTCGGCCCGTCGTTATTCTCGATCAAAGTCATTTAATCTTCCGACAACGAACAAGCCATGTCAAACAGGCACCATCCCGGCTGGTCCATCACGTGGAGTCGTTTGGCGCCCGTCTCCGCCGTGCTCGTCGTGGCCGTGCTTGCGGCTGCATCGTTCGCCGCCGAGCCCGCGCGGGCCAAGAAGATCGTGTTGCTGGCCGGCACGGTACATCAGGGGCCCGGCGGGCATCCGGCCGGCACGCACGAATATGAGTTGAGTGCCCGGCTGCTCAAGCACGCGCTCGACACGGCCACGAACGTCAGCGGGCTGCGCTGCGAGATTCACGTCGACGGCTGGCCGCGGGACGCTACGACTCTCGACGATGCCGATACGATCGTGGTGATCTCGGACGGGGCCGACCGCAACGCGGCCGATCATCCGCTGCTGGCCGACGATCGGCTGGCCGTGCTCGGCCGCCAGATGGCCCGCGGCTGTGGACTGGTGGTCATCCACTGGTCGCTGTTCGTGCCGAAAGACAAAGGCGGCGAACAGTTCCTGGATTGGGTCGGCGGCTACTTCGACTACGAGTCGGGCAGCGGCGCGAACCACTGGTACTCGAAAATCCAAACCGCCGCGACCGAGCCGAAGCCGGCCACGCCTGCACATCCGATCTGCCGCGGGCTGGGGACGTTTCCGCTGCGCGAAGAGTACTACTACGGCATCCGCTTTCGCCGCGACGATCCGCGGCTCGTGCCGATCCTCTCGACGCCGATCCCCGGCGAGGCGACCGAGCAAGTCGTGGCCTGGGCCGTCGAGCGCAAAGACGGCGGACGAGGCTTCGGCTTCACGGGCGGACACTTTTTCAGCAACTGGGGTGTGGAAAACTTCCGCCGCATGGTGCTCAACGCCATCGTCTGGAGCGCCCACGTCGAAGTGCCCGCAGGGGGCGTGCAATCGCAACCGCCGCCGCCCGCCGATCCGCCGGTGGCCGCGGACGATCGGCCGATCCAGGCCGTGATCGTCACCGGGCATCAACACCCGGCCCACCTGTGGCGCGACACGACCGTGGCCCTGCAAGAGGCGCTTGGCCAGGATCGCCGCTTTCAGATCACGGTGGTCGAAGATCCCGAGTTTCTAGCGACCAAGAACCTGTCGAGCTACGACGTGGTGGTGTTGAACTACTGCAACTGGCAGCGCGACGGATTGAGCGAGGCGGCCAAGGCAAACTTTCAGAAGTACCTGGCCGACGGCGGCGGGCTGTCGATCATCCACTTTTCCAATGGGGCCTTTCATGCCTCGCTGCCCGAGACGCCGCCGTCCGACTGGCACGAGTATCGCAACATTTGCCGCCGCGTGTGGAACCACGGCACCAGCAGCCACGATCCCTATGGGCGGTTCCAGGTGGAGATCGTGGCCGATCATCCGATTACGGCCGGCTTGAATTCATTCGGAACGATCGACGAGCTGTATTGCGCAAGCCGGCGACGCGCCGATCGAAGTGCTGGCGACGGCCCGCTCGAGCGTGACCCAGCGCGACGAGCCGATGGCCTTCGTCCATGCCTATGGCAAGGGGCGCGTGTTTCAGACGGTATTGGGCCACGCGGCCGAATCGATCCGCGTGCCGGGCGAGACGGCACTGATCCGCCGCGGCACGGCCTGGGCCGCCGGGGCCGCAGCGCGGCGTCGCCGCCAAAGAGCCTGCGGTCTCGACCGCGCCGCCCAAGCTGGTGCCCGAGGGACGCTTCGGCGCCGCGCTCGATCCGCGCGGACGGGCAGCCTCGGCGGCGCGAAAAGAACTTTACGACAAGCGGCCGCTGACGGTCGAATGCTGGGCCCGCCTGGCCGGCCAGCAGGGTTTCAATATCCTGGTCGCCAACAACTCGAAGGAATCGGCCGAGCATTGGGAGCTGTACACCTACGCCGGCGGCGGCGATTTGAGCCTGTTTCTGCCCGGCTTCGCGCCGGCCGAAATCCGCTCGGGTGTCGACGTGGTCGACGACGAGTGGCATTACCTCGCGGCCGCCTTCGACGAAAACTCGGCGAAGCTTTACGTCGACGGCAAGCTGGTAAAAGAAACGGCCATCGCGCGTAAGCGGAGCGGCGGGCCACCGGCGGCGCTGTATTTCGGCGGCTATCCGCCGGGCAACATCGGCTGCGACGGCTTCATCGACGAAGTGCGGATCTCCAACGTGCTGCGGCCGATCGTCAAAAATCCCACGGCCCCGCTTGCGCACGACCCGGAGACGATCGGCTCGTGGCACTTCGATCGGATCGAAGCGGGCACCGTGGTCGATGCCTCGCGGACCCGCAATCCGGCCACGGCCCAATCCGATCACGCCGCCACCGGGCCGATGCTGACGCGGCGCGTCGTCGATCCGGCTTTGCAGTTGGTCACGATCGACGAGTCGCCCGACGAATCGTTCCTGTCGATCCGGGCCGATACGCTGGGGCGGCTGTTCGTCGGCGGGCGCGAGGCGCTGTTCGTTTACGAGCCCATCGCGGGCGGAGCGTATGGCCCGCGGCAACTCTTGTATCGCTTTCCGCCCGACACGTGGATCACCGACGTGGCGATTCGCGGCGACGATTTGTACGCGATGACGAACGCGGCACTGTACCTGTTCGAGGGCGGCCGCACGCGGCGCGAGAACCTCAAACCGCGGCGGCTGTTGTGGGGCTCGCCCGTCGATCTGCACGTCACCTGGCATGGCCTGGCGTTTGGGCCCGAGGGCGATCTTTATTTTTCGTCCGGCGATCCGCTGTTGAACTTTGGCGACTTTCAAAACCGGCCCGATCATTGGGGGCACTGGACGATTTATTCGGCTGCCGGCCCGGCGACGCCCTACACCGGCATGGGCGCGTTCTTTCGCTGCCGTCCCGATGGCAGCGGTTTGCAAGTCGTGGCCGGCGGCACGCGCGGAGCGGTGGGCATCGCCTTCGACCGCCGCTGGAACCTGTTCTCCAACGACAACGACCACGAATCGTTGGCCGATCGCTACTCGCCGGCCCGGCTGCTGCACGTGGCGCCGCGGGCCCATTTCTTCTGGCCGCGCGGCTGGATCGCCGGCATGTCGCCCCAGCGCAGCGACTTGCTCGAAATCGCGAGCGCCGGCCTGGGCCGCGAGGCACCGGTCGGCCAGACGTACTACGACGACAGCCTGCTGGGTAATACCTATCGCGACAGCCTGCTGGTGGCCCGCTGGGGACAGCGCAAGGTCAGCGGCTTCCGCTTGTGCTGCGCGGGGCGAGCTACCGGGCCGACGAATTCCCGTTGCTGGCGGGGGAAGAGACGGCGCGGCCGGTGGGCGTGGCGGTCGGCCGCGGCGGGCGCGTGTTCGCGGCATTGTCGTACATGGCCGGCAACGAGTGGTCGCCCAAGTATCCCAGCGAACTGCTGATGATCACCCGCGGCGACGACGGCCCGCCGTATACGTTCGAAGCGTACGACGCGGCGACGGCCGATGCCGCTCGACTGTGGAAGGAGTTGGACAACACCTCGTGGTCGCGGCGCGCAGCCGCGCATCAGGAGATTCGTCGCCGCGGCGGCCCGCTGCTGATTGAAGCGATCGCGCGGCTGCAACGCGCGACCAGCGACGAGCCGGCGATGACCCATCTCATCTGGCTAGCTGCGGCCAGCGGGCGGCCGGAAGCCCGGGACGTGCTGGTTGCGTTGGCGAAGGACAAAGACCTGGCGGTCCGCGTGCAGGCGGTGCGTGCGTGCGGCGAATTTCGCGAGCTGGCCGTGCCCGTGAGCGTGTTTAACGGCGCGCTGGCCGATACCGACCCGGCCGTGCAGCATGCGGCCGTCGTGGCGCTGTTTGGCCGCCAGGAGCCGCTCGACGAAGCGCTGTTCGCCGGTCCGGCGCGGAGCAGCGACACGTACTTGCGGCAGGCCAGCGCGTTCTTGATTGCCCAGCGGGCCACGCCCGAGCAGGTTGACGGTTTGTTGGCCTCGCCCGATGCCGCGGCACGACTGGCCGGGGTGCTGGCGGCCGGTTTCCGCTTGACGGTGCCGCCGGCGATTGGCGAGATTCCCGCCGAGTTGCCGCTGCGTTACGAATCGGGCAACGCGCTGTTCACGATCCAGTATGCCGACGAGGCGATCGACTTGAAAAAGCTGGGCCGCGTGGGCAGCTTCACGACGGCCGAGCGCTGGAAGGCGATTTCGCCCAGCGATGCCGAGCGGCGGCTGGCCGCGGCACTGGTCGCGCGGCTGGATGACGACGACCCGCGGATCCGCGAGCAGGCGGCCTATTTTCTCTGGCTGCTGGATGACCAGAGTTTCAATCCATTAGTGGCCAAGGCGCGGCGGGCGACGGTATTGCAATCGCTCGCGCAGGCCCCGCGCGTGGCGATCGGCAGCGTGTGGCAGATCGGGCCGTTTGACGATGGCGCTGCGAGCGTCGCCGCGATGCACGCCTTCGAGCGCGGGCCGATCGACGTGGCCGCGCCGGTTGCCAACGGTTCCGGATCGCTCGAATGGCGACGCGTCGATGGTGGCCGGTTCGCGCTGTCGGGCACGAGCGGTGCGCATGCGACGTCGAGCTATCTCTACTTTCGCCTGCAAACGCTCGATCCGCAGTCCGCGGCGCTGGACGTCGATCTGGCGGGCGCCATCAAAGCCTGGCACAACGGCCGGCAGATAGCAGGTCGAGCGCCGCTGGTCCTGGCCCTGGAGTCGGGCAGCAACGACGTTTTGTTGCGCGTCGCCCATGACGAGGCGGCCAGCCAGGTTTCCCTGGCAGTGCGGGCTCTGGGGCGCGTCGAAGCGGTGCTGCCCGAGCGCTTGGCCGGCGGTTTGCTGGCAGAGAGGTTGAAGAGCGCGGCCGCCAGCGCCGAAGGCGGCGTACCGGCCGAGTTCGCCAGCGTCGATTGGCGGCGGGCCGCGGCCGGCGGTAGCGCCGAGCGCGGGCGACGGCTGTTTTCGGCCGACGCCCTGGGCTGCGCGAAGTGCCATGCCATGACGGCCCATCAGCGCGGAGGCGGCAGCGCGATCGCTGGCCGGCGCGGCGCAGCGGTTCACCGTGGGCCACCTGGTCGAGTCGATCCTCGTGCCGAGCAAACAGGTGGCTCCGATCTTTGGCACCACGTCGATCGTCACCGACGAAGGCCGGCGCTGGCCGGGCTGGTGGTCGAGGAAGACGAGCAGCGCGTCGTGCTGCTGCTGGCCAATGCCACGCGCGAGGAGGTCGCCAAAAAATCGATCGAGACTCGCAAATTGCAAAACACCTCGCCCATGCCCGTGGGCCTGGTGAAAACGCCCGCGGAGCTTGGCGACCTGCTAGCCTATTTGATGAGCGCCAATCCGCAGGCGCCCTGACGCGACGAAACCAGCGCGCGTGCTAGACGATTTTGCGTGCCACTGGCTCCGCCAGTGCCTTTTCAATCTCCGGGTCGTTCTCACTGGCAGAGCCAGCGGCACACGACTGAACCCCAGCGACGCTCCCGCGCGACGGACCGCCCACCGATGCCCGCCATTTACGAACATTCGCTGATCGTCGCGCCCGACGAGATCGACCGCCTGGGCCACGTGAACAACCTGGTGTACCTGGCGTGGACGCAGGCGGCGGCGCTCGCGCATTCAGCCGTGCAGGGCTGGCCGACCGAGCGCTACGAGGAGCTGGGCAGCGGCTTCGTCGTCCGCTCGCACACGATCAAGTACATCGAGCCGGCTTACGCCGACGATCGCATCATCGTGCGGACCTGGGTGGCCGACATGAAAAAAGTGGCTTCCACGCGGCACTACAAGATCGTGCGGGCCGGGGACGAGCGACTGCTGGCGTCGGCCGCCACGCAATGGGCGTTCGTCGATTTCGCCAGCGGCACGCTCCAGCGGATCCCGCCCGAGGTGATCGCCTCGTTCGAGATCGTGGAAAGGTAAGCTCGATCGTGTGCTTTCGATAAGTTGCTTGCAATCGGTGCCCGGGGCGGATAGCGTCAATTGGAAAGAGATCGCAAGCGACATGCGCGAGGAGAAAACATCATGATCGATCTGAGGCGGCGGCAGCTTTTGAAGGCGGCGTCGGGATTGCTCGTCAGCTCGTGCGCGGCGCCATTGTGGGCTGCGGATGCGGCCGCGCGGCCGGCGTTCGCCGACAAGCCGACGTTCGAGCCCTTGGCCCTGTTTCTCACCTGGCAGCGCGATCCGACTACTACGATGACCGTGCAGTGGATCGGCGACGAAGCCGACGCCGCCTCGCGGCCCGTCTGGTACGCCAAGACCGGCGGGCTCGACTGGCGGCAGGCCGCGCCCGCGGCAGTCAAGCCTTACCCGAAGTCGGACCAGAAGATCTTTCGCACGGAGCTCGTGGGCTTGGAGCCGGGCACCGAATACCGCTTTCGCGTGGGGCTCGATTCGGCCGAGCGCGGATTTCGCACGATGCCTTCCAAGGCCAACGACGCGATCTCGTTCGTCTCTGGCGGCGACAGCGGGATTGGCCAGGCGGCGCAATCGATCAACCGCGTGGCCGCCACGCAAGACCCAATGTTCACGGTGCTCGGTGGCGACCTGGCCTACGAGAACGGCCGCGACGGCAAGACGTTTCTGCAATTCCTCACGAACTACGCCAGCCAGTTGGTCGACAGCGCCGGGCGGCTGGTGCCGCTAGTGGCGGCAATCGGCAACCACGAAGTCGACGGCAGCTACGGCAAGCCGCGCAGCGGCGCCCCGTTCTTCTATTCGGTGTTCGACGGCCTCTATCCCGAAACCGGCTACGCGACGCTCGATTTTGGCGATTACCTGTCGCTGGTGCTGTTGGACTCGAACCACACCACGCCGGTGGTCGGCGAGCAGACGAGCTGGCTGGCCGCGCGGCTGAAGAGTGCGAGGAGCGGCCCAACGTGTTCGTGTTCTATCACGTGCCCAGCTACCCCTCATTCCGGCCGTTCGATCTGGATGACAACGAGAAAGGCACCGGCGCCGACAGCCGCAAGCACTGGGTGCCGCTGTTCGAGCGCTACAACGTCGACGCGGTGATGGAACACCACGACCACACCTACAAGCGCACGCACGCCCTGCTGGACGGCCGGGCCGACGACAACGGCATCTATTACATCGGCGACGGCTCGTGGGGCAAGCTGCGGCGGCCCAAGACGACCAAGGAGCGGCCGTATCTCAAAGTGGCCCACGAAAGCTACCACCTCTCGCTGCACCGCATCGAAGGGCGCGAGCGGTTCCACCTGGCGCTTTCCGAGCGCGGCAAGGTGATGGACATCTGCACGACGAAAAAGCGGGCCCGAACGTGAGCGATCTGCCGGTCTCGCAGAGGCCGGCTACCGAAGAGCGGATCGTCTACAGCCAGCGTCGCATCGACCAGGCGGTGCGATGGACGAGTCGCTGCCACCAGTTGCGGCGGCGGCAACTGGCCGGCGTGATGCGTACGCTAGCGCGGATCTCGTGCCGGCAAATCTGCTCCAGCGCCGCGGCCACGGCCGGCGAGTGAATCACGGCGAAAAACTCGAGATTCAAAAGCATGCTCCGCGCGTCGAGATTGCACGAGCCCACGACCGACGAACGCCCGTCGATCGTCATTACCTTGCTGTGCAGCATCCGGTCGCGGCGCTCGTAGATGCGAAATCCGCGCTTGAGCAGGAACTCGTAGACGTGGCGCGTGGCCCATTGCACGACGCGCACGTCGCTCCGGCCGGGCACGATGACGCGCACCCGCACGCCGCGGCGGCGGGCCCGCAGCAGCTCGCCCAGAATCCGGCCGAAGGGGACGAAGTAGGCCACGGCCAGCGTGATCTCGCGCTGTGCGCCGCGGACCAGCGGCACCAACATCCGCAGCGGGCGGCGCTTCTTGAGAGCGGGCCGCGAGTCGAAGAAGTAAATCGCCTCGCGCGAGGCGTCGCGGGCTTCTTCGACCAGCCAGCGCGGCCGCCGCGACGGCTTCTGGTGGTGGACGCGGTTCCACAGCCGCAGCATCGAGTCGGCCACCTCGGCCTGGGCCGAGCCGACCAGCCGCGCGTGCACGTTGCGCGAGCCGGCCGAGGCGGGCAACTTCCGCGCCTTAGCGTCGCGCTTGGAGTGGATGCCGCTTTGGTCGACGACGTTCATGCCGCCGAAATAGGCGATCGCGTCGTCGACCACCAGCAGCTTGCGGTGATTCCGCTGATTCAAGAGTTGCAAGAACTTGAGCGGGCGGCGCAGTGCCGTGCCGAAATCGTGAAACACGTGCACCTTGACGCCCGCGGCGCGCAAGCGGTTAAGCATGGCCCTTGGCATGTTGAAGCTGCCCCAGCCGTCGACCATCAGTCGCACGTCGAGGCCCGCGCGGGCCCGCTCGGCCAGGGCGTCGGCCATGGCCCCTCCGGCCGCGTCGGCGGCGAAGATATAGGTTTCCATCCAGACGCGCGTTCGGGCCGCCGCGATGTCGGCGATCATGGCCGCGATGAGCGAGCCCGATTCCTCGAACAGCGTCAGCCGCTGGCCGGCGACGTCGACGCGGACTGGCGCGGCGGCGGATGCGAGCGGTTCTGGTGACGAGGTGACGTCGCGTTGCATGGCCGCCAATGGTCGAGGTAACTGAACGCCGGCCGCGAGCCGGCGTGGCGACAGCACCGGCCGCCATTTCATTCTACGTCAGCCTGGCGTAACGGGACCGAAGGGTTGCTGCGGAATAGCAGATTGGTCCGGGGGCTGAGGCGCGTGGCTCGCCAAATTGAATGGGAATTTCGGCCCCGCGGCGATCAAGTGCCCGGCCAGGGCACCATGAAGCGCATCACGGCGTAATAGTGGCAGGCGCTGCCGAGAATAACGAATACGTGCCAGGTGGCGTGGAAATAGGGCACGCGCTCGTCGCGCAACAAAAACAGTGTGCCGATGCTATAAAAGACGCCGCCGGCGAGAATCCAGCCCAGGGCCGCCCCGGGCACGATTTCGAGGATCGGCTTGATCGCGATTACCGGCAGCCAGCCGAGCAACACGTAGGACGAGACGGCCAGCGTCTGCAGCCGGGCGAAGAAAATCTTGGTGAAAATGCCAACCAGCGCCAGCCCCCACATCGACAGGAACAAGGCCCAGCCCCAGCCGTCGCGCATGTAGGTCAGGGCGATCGGCGTGAACGTGCCGGCGATCAACAGGAAGATGCACACCTGGTCGACGGTGCGAAAAAAGTGCCGCAGCCGGGGCCGCTCGAACGTGTGCGACAAGGTCGAGGCCGCGTACAGCGCCATCAAGGTGGCGCCGTACACGCTCACTCCGACGATCTGCACCGCGTCGCCATAGCGGGCCATCACCCGCAGCAAGGCCACCGTGCCCACCAGGCTTAGCGCGAATCCGATGGCGTGCGTGGCGGTGTTGGCGAGCTCTTCGGTGCGTTCCTGCCGGTCGGGAATCTCATAAACCATGCTCATGCGTGTGCTTCGTCGGGGATGTCGTGAAGGGGAACCGAAGCGGAAAGGGTGGGGAGCTTCGGGGTGGCATCCGGCTGGCGCTACGGTTCGCGAGCTTGGCGCAGCCGACCTTCTATCCATATTATTCTATCGTCCGGGGGCAGCGAAAAAGAGACGCTCTCGGTTTGCCTAGTTCGCCAACTCCGCACCGATCGTTCGACCTGCCCGGGAATTCAGGCAGGATTTGGCGGGCGCCCGGTCGCGATTGCTTGCCGCGGCGGGTCCTGCTTGCGGGATTGTTACTTTTGGTAAATGTGACACAAACTGTCCAGGCAGGCGCCGAGCCGCGGCCGGACGCCGAAGGAACGGGCCTGCCATGACGATCGAATCGAGTCCCGAGGCCGGCACCGGCGGCGCGCGCGAGGACGTCTATCTTCGCGAAGCCCACCAGTGGCTGGACACCGTCTACCAGGGCGATTCGGCCCGGCAGCTTTCGTTTCGCTCGATCTTCACCGGCATGCTGATCGGCGGGGTGATGTCGATCTCGAACTTGTACGTCGGGTTGAAGGTGGGCTGGACGCTCGACGTGATGATCACGGCCTCGATCATCGCCTTCGCCGTGTTCCGCACGCTGGAGACCGTCGTGCCGGCCGTGGGCCGCAATCCCTATTCGATGCTGGAGAACTACACCATGTCGAGCGCCGCCAGCGCGGCCGGCTACATGGCCTCTTCGGGCCTGGTGTCGGCGGTGCCGGCGCTGTACCTGGCCACAGGCCAGCAGCTCGTGTGGTGGGAGCTGATGGCCTGGCTGGCCGCGTTGTCGCTGTTGGGCGTGTTCATGGCCATTCCGCTGAAGCGGCAACTGATCCACGTCGACAAACTGCCGTTTCCCGGCGGCCTGGCGGCGGCCGAAACGCTGCGATCGATTCACACCGCCGGCAACGAGGCGATGTCAAAGGCCTACGCGCTGTTCATCGCCGGCATCGGCGGGGCGGCGGTGAAGATCGCCGCCGAGCTGAAATGGTTCGCCGAGGATCTGCCGTTCGTGCCTACCGAAAGTGCCCGGCGATTGCTCGAGCGGACGACGCTCGGCTTCGAGGGTTCGCTGATCATGGTCGGCGCCGGCGCGATCATGGGCATCCGCGTGGGGGCCTCGCTGCTGTTCGGCGCGATCATCTACTACGGCATCATCGGCTCGGAGCTGATCGACCGCGGCATCACGGGTCCCGGCTACGGCCGCAACGGCATCAACTCGTGGACGTTGTGGCCGGCCACGGCGATGATGGTCGCCTCGGGCCTGACGGCTTTTGCCCTGCGGTGGCGGACGATCCTGCGGGCCTTTGGCAGCCTGACGTCCGCCGCGACCGAGCAGACGGCGGGCGACCCGCTGCGCCGCATCGAGGTGCCCGGCTCGTGGTTTGCCGCCGGCATTCTCGTCTCGGGCGGAGCTTGCGTCCTGTTGGGCCAGTGGCTGTTCGGCATTTCCTGGTGGATGGGCGTGGTGGCCGTGGCGTTCACGTTCGTGCTGTCGATCGTGGCGGCCCGGGCCACCGGCGAAACCAACATCACGCCGATCGGCGCGATGGGCAAGATCACGCAGTTGCTCTACGGCTATCTCGCCCCCACGAACGTCACCACGAACCTGATGACGGCCTCGATCACCTCAGGCGCCGCCGCGCACTCGGCCGACCTGCTCACCGATTTGAAGTGCGGCTACCTGCTGGGAGGCAATCCGCGGAAGCAGACGATCTCGCAATTGTTCGGCGTGTTGGCCGGTACGCTGATTTGCGTGCCGGCGTACTTGCTGGTGGTATCCGATCCCGAGCAGCTTGGCACGCGCGAGCTGCCGGCGCCGGCGGCGCAGGTGTGGGCCGGCGTGGCCGAAGTGCTGGCCGAGGGGCTCGAGCATCTGCCGCCCGGCGCTCGTGGCCATGGCCCTCGGGGGGCTGGCGGGAATCGTTATCGCCCTGGCCGAAGAATTCACGCCGCAGCCGTATCGGCGATTTGTCCCTTCGTCGACGGCTTTGGGTATTGCGGGCGTCGTGCCAGCCTATAATTCAGTATCGATGTTCGCCGGCGCGCTGGTTGCATGGCTGCTGGCTAGGCGCCGCCCCGATCTCGATGCAAAGTACACGATTTCGGCGTCGTCGGGGTTGATCGCCGGCGAATCGTTGATGGGCATCACGTTCATTTTCATCAACAATGGCGCGGGCATGTTCGAGCTCGTGCGGCAGCGCCTCTTTGGCTGACGAGGTTTTTTGATGAACGAATCGAGCGCCACATCGAGTTGGGTCTTCGACGCCGACCAACAAACGTTTCAGGCCCTGGCCGTCGAGCGTTCTCGCCAGACGTTGGTGGTCGTCGACTTCTGGGCCGCCTGGTGCCAGCCGTGCCGGCTGCTGGGCCCGGTCCTGGAAAAGCTGGCTGCCGACTATGGCGGCAAGTTCGTGCTGGTGAAGGCCGACGTCGACAAGCTGCCGGCGATCGCGGCGGGCTTTGGCGTGGAGTCGATCCCGGCCGTGTACGCGCTGGCCGACGGCAGCCTGCTCGATTATTTCGTGGGCGTGCGGAGCGAGGCTCAGCTTCGCGCGTGGATCGACCGCCTGCTGCCGAGCCCCGCGCAGATGCTGGTCACCGAAGCCCGTGGCCTGGAGACGAGCGCCCCGGCGGCGGCCGAAGCGAAGTATCGCGAAGCGATCGAGCTCGACGCCAACCTGGCGGCGGCCAAGATCGGCCTGGCCGCGCTGTTGTTGGCCGCCGATCGCATGGACGAAAGCCGCGCGATCGTCGATGAGCTCGAAGCTCGCGGGTTTCTCGAGCCCGAGGCGGAAAAGCTCGAAGCGCAGCTCCACTTGCACGCCGAGCCGGGCGCGCCGAGCGATCTCGAAGCGCTGCGCTCGGCCGTAGCCAGGCGGCCCGACGATCTCGACGCCCGCTTGAAGCTGGCCGAAGCGCTGGCGGCCGCGGGGCAGCACGACGAGGCCCTGCCGATCGCGCTGTCGGTCGTCGAGACGCACAACAAGGAGTTCGTCGATCGGGCCCGTGAATTGATGGTCGACATCTTCCGCCTGCTGCCCGACGACTCGCCGCTGACCGGCGAGTTCCGCCGGCGGCTATCGACGGCGCTCTATTGACGGGGCCGCGGTTCGCGAGCGCCTGCTAACAAGATGTTTTGGAACCGAATCTGGGTGCCACTGCTGGCTCGTCCGGCTCGTCCAGCAGTGCAAGCCACCGCGATAAACACTGCTAGACAAGCTAGCAGTGGCACTCGACGCGCGCTACTTTCCGGCTTTGAAATGGCTTCTAACCAAGGCTCAAGCGGACGAAGCGGCGGGCACCGCTTCACGATGCGGCCGTGCGCTTGGCGGCAATGCGCTTCTGGAAGCGGGCCAGGTCGATGGCGGCGCGGGTGTGGGTGCCGACCCCGATCGGTTCGATGCCGTCGTGGGCCTCGACGGCAAACGTGACCTGCCGATCGTTCACCGCCAGCACGGTGGCCTTCGACGTGACCGTGCGGCCGACCGGCGTAGCGGCCAGATGCTTGACGTTCACTTCCGTGCCCACCGTCACCCAGCCCTCGGGCAGCAGCGGCCGGATGGCGTTGGCGGCGGCCACCTCCATCGCGAAGATCATGAACGGCGTGCCGAACACTTCGGGCATCCGCGGATCCCAATTCGCCACGGTCAGCTCGTGAGTTACCAGCGTCGTCTCGGTACCGGTCATGCCCGGGCGAATCTGTTCGGTGGGGTTCACGGTGGACTCCAGGAGGGAGGCGGAAGGCAGGGTGTTTGCCGTGGGCGGTGCGGTGGAAAGGGCACGGGTCTCGTCTGTTCGCCGGACGGGCCAGTATACAACGGGCCGGCGTGGCGCACGAACGAACGCCTCGGTGGATGGGCTAGCGACCTTGGAACTTCGGCGGGCGCTTTTCGTGGAAGGCGGCGGTGCCTTCTTTCACGTCGTCGCAGTAGTTGGTGATCATCACGGCCATGGCGGCGTCTTCCAGGGCGTTGTCGAGGCTCATCGTCTGCTGCTTGACCATCATCCGCTTCGTGATCCGCACGGCAATCGGCGGCGCGGCGGCCAGCCGCTCGGCCCAGGCGCGGGCCGTGGGCAGCAATTCGTCGTCGGGCACGACTTCGGTCACCAGCCCCAACTGTCGGGCTTCTTCGGCCGGGTAGACTTCGGAGAAGAGCGACATCTTCAGCGCGCTCCAGGCCCATGTATTGCGGAAACAGGTAGGCGCCCCCTTCGTCGGGAATCAGGGCGAATCGCAGGCTGGTGTCGCCCAGCTTGGCGCTGGCGGCGGCGATGCGAAAGTCGCACGACAGCGCCAGGGTCAAGCCGCCGGCCACGGCCGGCCCGTTGACGGCCGCGATCGTCGGCTTGTCGAACCGCCGCAAGAGCGTCACCAGCTGGTGCATGTTCTCGCGCATTTCGAGCATGGCTTCCATGCGGTGGCCGCGGTAGCGGGCCGGGTATTGAAAGTCTGGCGAAATATCGCCGCCGGCACAGAACCCTCGCCCGGCGCCGGTGAGGATGACGGCGCGAACGGCGTCGTCGTCGCGGGCGTCGCCCAGCGCGGCGATCACCTCGTGGACCATCGTTTCGGAGTAGGCGTTGAGCTTTTGAGGCCGGTTGAGCGTGATCGTGGCCGTGTGCTGGTCCTTGGTGTAGATGATCTCGTGGAATGGCATGGCGCTTGTCTCCCGGAATCGTGCGTGGGGCCTCTCGCCAGGCTGAGCGAGGTTCGCCTCGGCAGGGCAGAGGGTGCAATTCGTCGACGGCCGACGAACCGCTTGCGCCATGATAGACCAGGGGAGCCCGCTTTAGAATTCGGCCGCGCAGCGCCGTGCGGCAAAGCTGCGGCAAAGCTGCGCTAATGGGGTGAAACGACCCGCCGCGTCACCTGTTCACGGGTGTCTCTGCGAGCCACCCGTGGCACTCCTTGTATCGCGGTTCGTGCGTCAGTCGCTGAAATAACTGCGGCCGTTCAGATACCACTCGATGCCGTTGATCGTTTCCGCAGGACCGCTGTTGGGATACGTCGTCACGACGATCGTCCGAAACGCATTGACGCGCCGAGCCGTGTTCGTCTGGGGCGGCTGGACGCGGGCAGGTTTGTGCGTCTCGACCTTGTCGGCAATCCACACCGAGCGGCCATCCACGGTACGGTGCCACTGGCCGGCGCTGTTTTGGATCGGCTGCACCGCCGCGGCTTTGCCGGCGCTCTTGGGCGCATCGGCAGCCAGAGCAAGCGACCCGAACAGCGAGACGACAATCGCGAGTGTCAAGCATCCGAGAAATGTTGCTTTCATGACCGCACCTCGTAGTGGTAATTCAACCGCCTTGACCACGAAAATCGGTTTTTCCTATCCCTAAAACCTTACGATACTTTAATCATATCGTCTCGGATTAGGAAAACTACTAGAAAAAATAGTCAAATTCGGGTCCTTAGGGGAAGAACTCGCTGGAGGGTGCAGAGGATGGCGCCTGACGGGGCCCTGGGCCACGATGTATGGTGGCCCAGAGGGCCCAACGGGCAGCGCGGAGCGAACGGCGGGGGAACTGGTGGGCGCTGCGCCGACAGTTCCGAGCGGCGTGGGGGTTCGAGTCCGAGCTTCAAATGCCGAGAGGTCCGGGGGCGGCTAGTCGCTGAAATAGCTCCGCCCGTCGAGGAACCACTTGATGCCGTTGACCTCATAGGGTCGAAAGCGTTCCGGCTTGCGGTTTGGGAAGTTGGACCAGGGTGCCGGGCCCGGGACGAATACCGGCGTTTGCGGGGCCGGGGTGGCGATGCCGGTGCGGCGGTCGATCCACATCCAGCGACCGTCACTCAGCCGGCACCAGTAGCCGGTAACCGGCGGCAGGGGAGTCGAGGTCCTCTTGCCCGGCGGAACTCGTTCCGGCCCGGCCGCGGCGGCCAGCGAGGCCGACAGGCCAAGAATCAGGGCCGTCACGAGGGCTTTCATGATTGCACGGTGGGGGCGAGGGCTTGGCGGGCGCGAGGCGCTGCGAGCGGTCTGCGGACGACCGCAGCGAACCGCGCCAGCGAGGCTGCCGCGCCGCCGGAGCAAGACGGTCAGGGCGGCTCGCTGGCTCGTTAAAACTCCGTCTGGAAGCGCACCGCGTAGATGTCGAAGGCGCTGGACCCCGTGGCATTGTTGTCGAGCATGCCGTGGATCCAGTTGAACTGCACGCGGGTGTACAAGTTCCACCACCAGTTGAGGGCCACGGTGCTCTCGTTGAGCACGCCGGGATTCGGCTGGGGGGGCGGGCCGGCGGTGGCGAAGCCGGCCTGGTTGGCCGGGGTAATATTCGTAGCGCTCAGGTTCAAGTATGACCAACGAGCCGCCAGTTCCCACGCACCCCAGCCGCAGATGCCCTCCTTGATGCCGAAGAAGTCGGCGAACGGCTTGACGTTGTAGTCGAGCGCGCCCATCTGCTTGTTGTAGCCGCAGCTTTCGCCGGTGAGGAAGTAACCGCCCTGCACGTAGGCCCCGTCGTAGAACACGGTGGGGCCGTTCATCTGATTGACGCCCGTGGCGATGAACTCCGACTGGAAGTGGGCCGAGCCCCAGTTAGCCGCCAACTCGACGTGGTAGAGGTTGTAGCTGTTGGCCAGGAAACGTCCGGTGTCGACGACGGACGGAGTGCCACCGGCCGTCAGGCCGGCGGCCGCCGAGTCGCCGACAAAGAATTCGGGGATGGCCCGCGCTTCATAAGTGCGGGCGAAACTGCCGGTGGTGCCGGTGCCGCCGAGCTCGCTGAAGTTGTAGCCGGCACCGACGTGGACCAGGTGGCGATTTTCGGTCAGCGGATCATAGTAAAGCAGGTGCGTGGCGCGGGTGGCGAACGAGATGCCGCCGTTGTCGCCAATCTGCGTGGCGAAGCGGTTGTCGACGCCCAGTGTGTTGTAGCTCGTGTTGGTGCCGTTCCAGAAGGTAACGCCCGTGCCATACATGCTGGCGGCGAAGAGGCTCATTTCGTCGTCGCTGTTGCGCCAGATCATGGCGCCCACGCGGCGGAAGGGATCGAAGGCCTGGAACGGGGCCGAGCGCTCGAAGAACTCCAAGTGGCGGATGTTCGTCCACGAGTCCATCGTGATCGGCTGCCGGTATTGACCGGCGCGAAAGTTGCCGACGAACGGCAAGTTGCCCTGCTCGCCCCACACGTCCTGAAAGCTGGGACGCCCGGCGCCGGCATTGCCGAACTCCATTTCCACGCTGTATCGGGTGAACTCGGTCAAGTAGCCGAGACCTTGCAGACGGGCACGGCGGAAGCTGGAGCCATTCTGCATGTCGCCCAGCGTGGCCATGTTGTTGGCGTCCTGGCTGAACAACCCCGTGTCATATTGAAAGAAGCCGCTCAAGCGGATAATGGGGTACTTCTCGATTTTGCCCGCCGATTCCAGCGTCGAAATGCGCCGCTGCATCTCGGCCAGGTCCTGGGCACCGCCGGCGAAGCCGTCTTGGCCCGACATCGGCCCGCCGGCATCCACCTGGGCAGCCGTTTGCTGAATCGACGGGCGGCCGTCGGAGGTGAACGAGGTGGCGAAAGCGGGCTGGGCCGCGGCTGCTTGAACGGCGGGTGCGCCGGCGGCCGGGGCGGTTGCAAACTGGGGATACATGCTCGGCGCGCCGTAGGGGGCCGCCGTCGCGGCGAACGGCGGTTGGCCGGTCGACGGGTAGGGCGCGGCGGCGGGCGACTGGACGGCGAACTGAGGTGGCTGGGCGTAGGCGGCGCCGGGCGCCCCGTACGCAGGATTCGTCGGCGCCGCAGATGGGTTCGCGCTGTATCCAGTCCGCGAGCTAGACGAGTAACTCGGCGGGGGCGTCTGCTGCGCATTCGCCGTGCACGCCGCTGCAACGAGCACTAGGGCAATTGGGACGCCGGCGCGCAGTGTCGCGATGCTGGGGTATCGCATGATGGTTCCATCCTTGGAGGGCAATGGTCGAGCAGCGCCCACCCTGGCGGTGCCTTGCGGCGCTGGTGCAAATGCCGCACGACCAAGACTTGTATCGGTGCCAGCATGTCGCGTACTTTGCGCATAACACCTTCGTTCGTTAAACCTTGCCAAGTTGTAACTTGACGCGATGCAAGGCGCGCCAGCAGCGGAACTGCCATCAAGCTACCCGCTCGTTCGCGTCGAGATTCGCCGCAAGCCATAGCTTGGTTCCACTTCCGGCTGCTGGCGCGGTGCTTGCTCGCCACCGGCTCTCCACCAAATAGTTTGCGCGACAAGCAAACTTCACCGCCGCGGCGCCGGCGAACGAAAGACTTTTTTCGAAGCGTGCTCAACTTTTGGGCCGGCCCAAACGCAGCTTTTGCACGATTGACCGCATGGATAGTCTCGTTCGTCCGCGCTAAATGATCGTCGCGGAATACGCGTTTGACCGGCTGCGGCGACCATCGAATCGGGCAGCGCAGGTGTTGTTGCTGCGCCGAGCTCGGGTTGGGCGACGCGCGAGATGGCCGGTACGCGGCCGAAGCAATCACCGCTTGGGGAAACGGCGCGGTCGCTATCGCAAGTCTGATTGCGGCCCCAGCCACAGCGAATACAGGCTGGCGTTTCGCAGCGTGACGCGCAATTGAATCTGCTTCCCGGCCAGCCGCCCCAACCCGGCGCCGCGCCAGCGGACGCGTGCCGCCACGGCATCACCCGTACAGGGCAGGCAATCTTCGTCCGACAGCCCGGCGATCGGTTTTCCTTCTTCGAGCACGGCCACGGTTGCCTGTCCCTTGGCCGCAGAGACGTTCAAGTACAGCGCGTCCGCGGAGACAGTCAGCGGCTGCGTCACGATGTGACCACTCGTCGCGCCGGCGTCGAGCGACACGAACCCGTCGCGCCGCAGGACCGCCAGGCAGACCGCCCCCGATCCGGCATCGAAGTCGGCGATTTCCGCGGGTGTCCATTCATTTCGGGGCCGGGGCGTGCGATCGGGCCGCCAATTGTACGTCGGTTCGCGCCACTTCATCCCGGTGTAGTAGAACCAAAGCTCGTCGCCGTGCTCGATGGGTCGCGACGTGGGCAGCAGTTGGGTGCGATCGAACGCCGCCGGCGCGGTCGGCGAGGCGGCCAGGAACGGCTGCCTGTCGGCAACCCGCTGCCAGCTCGTCAGGTCGTGGCTGACGGTGAGTTGGATTTCGTGAAAGCCGTCGGTGTTCGTCTTGTTGGCGTCGAGCGCCGTGTGATAGAAGACTGCCGGCAGGCCGATCCACAGCCCCGCGTAGGGAAACACGGCCATGTCGTAGATATCCGCCGACCAGGTGGCAATGGCGCTGCGCGGCGCAACCGAGACGGGCGGCTCGGGATCGACCAGTACGGGAAAGTAGCGCGCGTCGTCGATTCGGGCGCGGATCACGCGGTGGGCGCGGTGCTGGTCCTCTTCGTCGGCGCCGAACACGAGCCGCACGTTCGACCAGTGCTCGAAATCCTCGCTGGTCGCCAGTCCGACCGCCCGGCCAAACGCGTTCGACACTTTGAGCGTGGCCACGAATCGACCGCCGGCGCGGTCCTGCACTAACTGGGACTCGTCGGAGGATTGGATCACCCGCTCGCTGATCAGTCGATACGAGAGGCCGTCGGCGCTGACGGCCGGCAGGCGTCCCTCGCCGCCGACGAGGGCCTTGAAGCGGCGCGCGGGAACGGAATCGCGCGGATCGAAGACGATGTTCGAGGGCTCGTTGAACTTGGGAAGCGCGTTGGCGACAAGGACTTTGTTCGAGGGCTCGACGCGCGGGCGGTCGAATTTCATCCGCGTCCAGGTCACGCCATCGCGCGACTCGGCTAGCAGCGTGTCGCTCGATCGGCCGCGCAGCGAGAGATAGGCCATCACGAAGCGAGCGTTCATTTCGTCCCACCACGGCGCACTGCGAATTTGAATCCACTGCTCGCCAATCTCGGCCTGCGGCGTCAATACGGCGCCGCGCTTTTCGGGCGGGTGCAGCCGCCGCGTGAGATTCTCCATCTCGGCGACCGGGCGATCGTCGAGGAACAATACGCGGGTTGGCTCCACGGCCGGCGGTGCCTCGTCTCCGAGGCCCGCGGCCGCCGGCAAGCAGAGTGTCGCGGCAACAGCGCATCGCGCAGCGAGCCGTGCGATGGCATTGAGACCACCACGGGCTGGTTGCAGGGGTCGGATCTTCAGCGGCACGGCGATGGCCTTTCCCCCTTTGAATCCTCTTCTTCTCCCCCTGGGCTGCCATTGTGGCTTCGATTCATGGCCGGGACAATCGGGCGGCCCACGAGCGGCGAAACCGCGTTCATGTTGTCGTGTTTAATGTTGCGCCGCCGTTTGACCCTGCTTTGTTTGCACCGAGCGGCGAGTCCGATAGACTGGCGGCGGATGGGCGCGAAGCGTAGTGCCCTTGAAGGAGCCCGGCTGACATGAGCCCTCGCATGCGAATACTGTTGACGCTCTTGATCGCGACCTGGCTGGCAAGCGACGTGTCGGCACAACCGCCGGGCGGACCCGGTGGAGGGGGACCGGGGTTCGGCGGTCCGCCGCCGGGCATGTTTGGCGGCGATAAACTGATGCTGCTCGCGCAAAAGTCGGTGCAGGATGAATTGCAGATTACCGACAAGCAACAGAAGCAAATCGACCAGCGGCTGAAGAAACAGCGCGAGACGTTCGAATCGCTTCGCGAGATGACGCCGGAGGATGCCCAGCGCAAGCTGGCCAAACAGTCCAGGACCAACGACAGCGCCTTGTCCAAACTGTTGACCGCGGCGCAGTACAAGCGGCTCGGACAAATCTCCTTGCAGCAGCGGGGGCCCCGGGCACTTGCCGATGCCGATGTGGCCAAAGTGCTGGCGCTCAGCGGACCGCAGAAAAAACAGGTTCAACAGATTCAAGCCGAGGCCCAAGAGCAAATGCGGACGGAGTTCGCTGGTTTCGCGCCGCGCGCTGGGGGTGGCCCCGGCGGCGGACCGGCGGGCGGGCCCGGCTTTCCGGGGCCAAGTCCCGGCGGCCAGCGACCCGATGGGCGCGGCGCGGCGCCCGCACCGCCTGGACAGGAAGGCCCCGGCGGCGCGGCGGCAAGAGGCGGGCCGACCGAGGCGCAGCAGCAGGCCATGCGCGACGTCTTCAAGAAGATGGACGCGTTGCGGCAGAAGACCGACGAACAGCTGCTGGCCGTGCTCAAGAGCCAGCAGCAGGCCAAATGGCAGGAAATGCAAGGCGAGCCGTTCAAGGCCGAGTTCCGGTTCCCGGGTCCGCCGCGCGGACCGCGTGGCGACGGCGAAGGCCCACCCGCGGACGACGGCGCGCCGCCCCGGCGAGGCGGCCCGCCGGGCAAGGGGAAGCGGTCTGTGGAAAAGCAGGCCCTCGCCGAGTGACGCCGCGCCGGCCGCCCGCGTGACCGCTTGGCCGAGAGTCCTGATTCGTTGCCCGCCACGATGGCTTGCTCAACGCTGATTCTGCACTGCTGGACAAGCCGGACAAGCCAGCAGTGGCGCCCGACGTCGTTAACCGTGTTTCTGCCTCACGTTTGTCGTGGCACTGGCGTCTCGCCAGTGCATGGTGTCACCAACACAGTATGCGCCGCACTGGCAAGATGCCAGTGCCACCCAAGAATGTCACGGTTAACGGCGTTCAGTGGCACCCCGAGCGACAATGAAGCAGGGTCGCTGCACTCTAGGCCGTGCCGCTCGGATCGGACCAGGGGTCGTAAGTGCCGACGCTCCAGATGTGGCCTTCGAGGTCGCGGCAGGTGAAGCCGCGGCCGCCGTAGTCTTCGTCCTTGATCTCGATGACGATCTTGCCGCCCGAGTGCTTCACGCGCTGGTAGACGGCATCGGCATCGTCGACGACGAGGTAGGCGGTTTGCGTTTCGGCGCCGTCGATCTGGTCGGGATGTTTCAGCAGCCGGCCGTACTCGTTGTCGTGGAGCGAGCCGAGGATGATCATGCCGCCGCCGAGCCGCAGTTGGGCGTGAGCAATCTGCCCTGGTCCGCCGGGCACCACCAATTGGCGCTCGAATCCAAAGACGCGGCAAAGCCAATCGATCGCGGCCGGGGCATCGCGATAGCGCAGGCAGGGGATGGCCGTGGAGTGTTGCATCTGGGTTCGCTTGGACATGGTTAGCTCCGTTGCGTTGGAGATGGTCGTGGCGCCCGCCGGGGAGCGGAGGTCGCATCTCCCAGCAGCATACGCGCGGCAGGGGCGGCCCGTCTTGTAAAAAATTGCCGCTTCAACCTGGCAGCGGCACGTGCCGGGCATGAGGCCCGCGAAGGGCAACGTACTCGCTGGGCGAGTATCCCGACAAGCGGCAATAGCTCGTTCTTGGTCGCAACTGCCACGCGGGCCCGAGCTGGTATAGCAGGATGCGACCGGCCGAAAACGTCCTGCGAAACCAGATCGGTTCGCTGTTCGAATCGATCAACGACAGTTGAACGCAGGCAGGCATCGGGCGGCACGTCGGCGCGGGCGAACGAGGACTTGTGACGCGACCGGCCGGCATGGAGCGAGCCGGCCGCCACGCGCCAGGTCGAACGATCACCAATCTGGCGACGGCGACCAGTCGTCGCTCGCGGCCAGCGCCGCGTCGTGCCGTTGTTGCCGCAGACGCGTGGCAATAGCTGGTCTGCTCGGCATCAGCAACAGGGCGCTGGACGCGGCTGCGGGTGCTTGGAGCGCTGCCGTTGGCGAGCTGAGGATCGGCGCGGATTGGACCACGTTGCTCGCTGCGTCAACCGGGTCAGAGAGGCCCGCCGTAGTGAACGTTGCGCTGGCGACAGCCGAGTCGTTCGGGGCCGCGACACGGGCAGCCGGCGCCGCGGTCGTCGCGACGGCTGACGGCGCTTGCAGGGCATGGATCACTAGCAGCGCATCGCGCACCGTTACGAAGCCGTCGTGGTTCACGTCGAGCGCGGAAAGCGATGCGGGCGCGGTCAATTGCCGCAAGACGGCCCCCGCCTCGCGATGCGCCCCGGCGTGTCGAACCAGGTTGTTGATCACGCTCAAAGCGTCATTGACCGTGACATGGCCATCGCCGTTGACATCGGGCTCTGGAGCGCTGCCGGAGCGGACCGGGGCCGCGGATGGAAAGTGGAAATCGGCATCAATTAGTGCAACCGATCCGTCGTCGGCCACCTGGTAGAGCAGTTGCTGGTCGCCCGAGCGAAGCACGAGCTTCATGCCGACGAGATTCGCCGCGCCGCTGGACGCTTCGCCGGAGGGCGCTAATGGCATTTCGACCGAAACGAGCAAGGCGCTATCGGCGGGCACGCCTAGTTGGCCGGCAAGGTCCGCGCGGGCGGCGGCGATGCAGGCGTCGAGCCGTGGGCCATTGGCCGGCGTCGTCGTGACAACCGTGCCGCCGCCGGCGGCGAGCGGGACGGGAAGAATCGGCCGCAAATCGATCATTATCGGCAGGGTAATGATCGGGAACGGGAAAATGGGCAGCGGCAGGATGGGAGGCACAGACCAACGGACGCTCGCCAGCGGCGTGCCGGGGTCGAGAATGGACGAAGCCACGATCTGGCCGTCGCCAATCGCGTACAACGTGTCGCCGATGAACTCGCTGCGCAGGGCCGCGGCCGAGAGCTCGACGGCGCCGGCGAACTGCACCGGGCGGGCGGCGCCGGGCGAGCCCGGGATTTGGATGTGGAAATACTCGACTTCGTCGGCGTTGACCACGATCGTGGTTTCACGATAGCCGTCTCCATCCAGGTCTTCGTGCTGGGTGTACGTGCGCGCGATCGGCAAGGCCAGGATGCCCAAATCGGCGAACCAGCCAAAGGCGTGGTGGTCTTGCTGGGCCAGGCTGGTGGATAGCCGCGGCAGCGTGTACTGGTCGAGCAAGTGCGGATGGGCGAAATCGGACACGTCGAACAGCGAGATCTGCAGCGGCAGGGTATTCGTCGCCCAGAAGAACGTCGACGTGGACGGCGCGTTCACGCCCACGGTCAGCACGTGCGTGTCGTCGATGAACTGCATGAATTGATTGAAACCCGGCAGGGTCAGCTCGCCGACGAAACGGGGCTGGGTCGGGTGGGACAGGTCGATCGTGTAGACCGGATCGCGGCCGTATTGCGCGGTGGGAAAGGTCGTGATCACGGCCCGATCGCCGTCGAACCGCACCGAACGAATCGATTCGCCGTGGGCCAGGTTCTGCAAGGCACCGACCAGCTCGAGCAGGTTGCCGTCCTGGCCCAGCACCCACAGATCGTTTTCGGCCTGGCCCGACCAATTGTCGGCGCCGTTGTTCAATACGGTCGTGGCGATCCGCAGATAGCCGTCGCTCTCGTCGACGGAGAACTGGTCGAGAATGGACCCCGACACCACGCCATGGGCCACCGGCGCGACCTGGCCGGTCGTTTCGTCGAAGGTGAACTTGAGAATATCCGTGGCGAGGCCTTCGCCGCGCCAAAGGGCCGGTCGGAGCAAATACAAGCTGTCGTGAGTCATGTACAGCGTGCCGCCGGGTGTCGACAACACGCCGGTCGCCGCCACGAATCCCGGTTCGGAGCCGGCTGTGTCGATCGTGGCGATGCTGAGCAGCGATTGGTCCGCCGGATCGAGCGGCATGCCGATCTCTTCGGGCGCCAGCAGCACGCCGCTGCGAACCAGGGACCCGTCGGCGGCGAAGCTGCTGAAATGCGGCAGGATCGAGTCGAGCAGTTGGCCAAAGCTGCGCGGATGCGCGCCACGTACTCGTCCTGGGTCTCGTAACGGCCGCTGAGGCGCTCCGAGGACAATGGCATCGGTCGGTGCGCCGACGATCTGCGGCCCGGGCAGCGCCAGGCTGTTGTCGCTCAACACCAGGTAAACGAAATCGCCGATCTTGCGCGAGTCGACTTGCGTGCCGTCGAAGACGGTCTTCTGGACGACTTGCGGTTGTCCGCGATCGGTCACGTCGAAGACCGTGACCGTCGTTTGACGCATGCCATAGATGGGCCCGGACCAACTGAAGGGCAGTCCTGGCTGAAACAGCAGCGGGGCGGTTTGCGAGATCACGGTCAGCCGATCGCCGGACAGGTAGATGCCCAACGGCGTGCCGTCGATCGCGGTTTGCGAAACGATCGCCAGCGGCGAGGCGCCTTGCACCTGGCTGATCACCAGCTTGCCGCCTGAGAGCACGTAGATGAAGTTGCCATCCGTCTCGGTCAGGTCGGCTTCATCGACGCCCGCGACCTGCACGTTCGTGTCCGAATGCGAATCGGTCGATCCGCCGCCGGCGTCGGCATCGTTGAGTGCCAAGTACACGATGTCAGGGGGCTTGGGCTGGCCGAACAGCGAGCCGTATTGGTCGATCGCATGCCGCAGCAGCCAGTCCTCGAGCGCGTCGAGACCGCTGAACCGCGGGTAGTCGCTCTGTTGGCCGGCCACGACCGTGAGTTGGACGGTCGCCTTGAGGTGGCCGTCGACCACGTACGTCACGCTGTCGGTGCCGTTGTAGCCCGGCGCCGGTGAGTACAGCAGGCTGCGTCGGTCGGCCGAGACCGCGGCGGTGCCGTGCGCGGCCGTGCCTACTTGGGTGATCAGGCCGACACCGGTGTAGCCGCCGCCCAGCTCGTCGTTCAGCTCGACCGGCAGCAGGTTGTCGTGGCTGGACGCATCGACGTTGAACTGATCGTCGCGAACGCGCCGGATGACCTGTACGCTGGCGGAGCCCAATTCGTGCCCGTCGACGAAATACTGGAAGGTGTCCTGGCCCACGTAGTCGTCGTCGGGGCGATAGACCACGGACCCGTCGGCCGCGAGTGTGACCGTGCCGTGCCGGGCCCCGAAGACGTCGGTGATGAGCCGCGGGCCTTGATAGAACACGGTCTGATCGATGGTGTATTGCCAGGGAGCGTTGGCCAGCACGTCGATCGGGCTGGGCACGTTCTCTTCGACGACGGCGTTGGTAGAGCCCAGAAAACGCGAGAGACGAAAGAACGCGGAGACTTGCGCCGTGTATTTGCCGTCGATCGTGTAGGAGATCACGGTGTAGGAGAAATCGTGAGGGCTGAAGAGCACGGCCTTGCCGTCGGCCGAGATGGCCGCCGCCGCGTCGCCCCTGACTACCGACACGGCGGTGACCAGGCCGGCGCCGGTGTAGCCGCTCAGGCCGCGCAGTTCTGGAGCCAGATCGACGCGATAGGTTTGGTTTGACACCGGATCGAGATCGACCCAGACGTCCGTGGCCGGTGACTGCACGTTGACGTAAACCGTCGCCGAGTACTGATCGTCAACCGTGTAGTCGAACTGCTCCTGGCCGACGAATCCCGGCGCGGGCGAGTAGGACAACGTGCGGCCGCCGGGCTGAATCGTCACCTGGCCCCCCTGGCTGGCCGCGCTGAATTCAGTGATCGTGTGCGATGCCGGGCGGTAGAAGTCGTTGGCCAGCACGTCGAGAGCCACATCGCGCGAATCGGCAAGAATGGGAGCGCCCGGGTTGCCAAACGAGTCGTTGCGCACCGGTCGGGACACGTCGACGGTGACGTTGGCCGTGTACTTGCCGTTCGCCAGGTAGGTGAAGGTTTCAGCGCCAAGGAAGCCTAGCGCGGGCGTGTAGCGAATGACCAGACCCCCCTGCACGATTTCCACGTGGCCGCCATGGGCCGGCTGCGTGACGTCGGTGATCTGGGTGGCCGCCAGGAGTGGACTGCCGACGGGGCCGTAGTAAATGTCGTTCTGCAGGACGTTCAGCACCGTGCCGGGGTCGTTCTCGTCGACCGCCGTGTAATCGTCCTTGGCAACCGCGCCGACGTTGATCGCGATCGTCGATGAGAATTGCCCGTCAACGACGTAGCTGATCGTATCGGTGCCGAGAAAATCGCTTGCCGGGCGGTAAGAGATCGATCGGCCGTCGGCGCCGATCGTGACGCTGCTCTCGGGATTGGAATCGACGACCTTCGTGATCCGCTGGGACCCGGCGTAGTTGGGCCACTGGGAAAAGTTCGCGTGATCGAACGGCAGGAGCTGGATCGGGTCGCTGTTCTGCGGCACGCATTGACTATAGGACTCGAGCGGTTGGAACAAGTTGACCGCCACGTCCTCGGAATACTTGCCGTCGACGACGTAGGAGAAGTAGTCGGTTTGTCCTAGCGTGGCGGGATCGTCGGGCAGGCTATAGATCACGGTGCGCCCGTCGGCGCCGATGGCCACCGTGCCGCCAAGCTGCGTCGCCGAAAGCGACGTGATCCGGCGGTCGCCGCCATAGTTGGCCCAAAACGGATCGTTCGTCAGCACGTCGAGCGTGTGCGATTGGCCGTCGGGGTAAAGCTGATAGGTGTCGAATGCCAGCGGTGAAATCACGTGCACGGTGACGGTAGCCATGAACTGGTCGTCGACTACGTAGCTGAACGTGTCGTCGCCGGAAAAGTCGGCCGAGGGCCGATACACCACCGACTTGCCGTCGCTCGAGATGTCGGCCGTGCCTCCGCCGGTGGGATAGCCCAGCGCGGTGATTCGTCCTGCCCCCGCGTACGCGTTCCACTGGTCGTTGATCAGGACGTCGAGCACTTGCGGATCGTCATTGGCGTGCACCGTGAAAACGTCGGCAACCAGTTGCGGCAAGGCGCCGTCCATGAGCAAACGCGGCTCGACCTGTTCCGGCCCCGATAGTCGTCGGTAGCCGCGTTTGCGCTGGACGGATGTAGCAGCGCGCTGGGGTTTCCTTCGCATGGGTGTCGGCTCGGCAATGTGATCCCGCGGGGCGCCGCCTGTCGACCGCCGGCAGCAGGGCCCTCGTGGGCGACAGCCGCGGCGCCGATTCCCAGGGCACCGAAAGATCGGGACGGTCCCCGACGTTTTGTCTCCAGGCTCTAACTGTTTAGGCCGGGTTTGTCGGCTCGATGTCACGCGCAAAGCAACGAGGGCGCCGCCCGTCAGATTTGCCAGGCAATCGCGGACCGCCGAAGCCCGACGCCGGCAGTCGCGCGGGGTGCGGCGGGGATGTCCGGGCGTCGACTATAACATTCATGTACGTAATGTCTTACGGCAACGAGGCCGCCCGGCTGCGATTTTTTCTGGAGTCCGCGTTGCATTGGCTCGCGAAATCCGGCCTGTACCGATAGCGGGTACCGACTGCTCTGGTACGCGTGGCGTGGCGCGTGAACCCAGCCTGGTGGGAGGTTTATACTGGGGTCGCGTGATCCACCCTCTCCCCCCGATCTGCGAGTTGTTCATGACGGCCGACCACTCCGCGGCGCAGCTTCTGGAGATGGCCAAGCGCACACGTCCCGGTGCGCTCGGTTCGCTGTTGGAGTTGTACCGCAACTACTTGCGCATCTGGCGCGGTCGCAATTGACGACCGAGTTGCTGCCCCGCGCCACGCCTTCCGATGTCGTGCAAGACACGTTCCTGGAGGCCTACCGCGATTTCGTGCAATTTCGCGGCAACACGCCGGCCGAGTTTCTGGCCTGGCTGCGCAAGATTCTGATTCGCAACATCGCGCGGTTGGTGGAGCATCACTTGATTGCGCAGAAGCGCGACGTGTCGCAAGGAGATTTCGCTGGAGGCCATTGCCAAGGCATTCGACCAGTCGACCTGCCGCTTGGACCAGGTGCTGGGGGCGGCCGTCCCGTCGCCATCCCTGCGCGGCCCGGCCGCCGAACGAGTGGCACTGGTGGCCGACCAGTTGGCCAAGCTGCCGCCGCAGTATCGCGACGTGCTCGTGCTGCGGCACCTGGAAGAACTGCCGTTCGAGAAAGTTGCCGAGCGGATGGGCCGAACCGCCGCCGCCGCGAGAATGTTGTGGGTCAGGGCCATCGATCGCCTGCGCCAGTCGCTTGCCGCCGAGGGGATATCATGAAGGCCGACCAATCGCCATCGATGAGCTTGCTTGCGGAGACGGAAGGCGGAACCGACCCCCGACTGGCTGAAATCCTGGAAGCGTACTTGACGGCGCCTCGAACAGGGCGCGTTGCCCGACCGCGACGGGTTCCTGGCCCAGTATCCGGGACAAGCCGAAGCGCTGGCGCCCTATCTACCTTGGGTCGAAATGCTGTACCAGACCGGCCCGCGCGATGCGCTCCCGGCGGCGAATCCACCCATGCCGACCCGGCTGGGCGATTTTCGCATCCTCCGAGAGATCGGCCGCGGCGGCATGGGCGTGGTCTACGAGGCGGAACAAATCTCGCTCGAGCGCCGCGTCGCGCTGAAGGTCTTGCCGTTCGCCTCGATACTCGACGACCTGCGCTGACCCGCTTCAAGAACGAGGCGCTGGCGGCCGCCCAACTGCATCACCCGAACATCGTGCCGGTCTTCGCCGTCGGCTGCGAGCGCGGGCTGCACTTCTACGCGATGCACTTGATCGACGGCGTGACCCTGGAACAGGTCGTCCAGGAACTGCGGGCGCAGGCCGCCGCCGCATCCGCCCGGGGTTCGACCTGCGCTTGGCCTCGGCCGACACCCACGCCAGCAGCGCGGCGGTGCAGGCCCGATACCGCACGGTCGCAGAGTGGTTCGTCCAGGCCGCCGAAGCCCTGGATCACGCCCACAACCAGGGCATCGTGCATCGCGACATCAAGCCGTCGAACCTGATGATCGGTCGCGGCAACGATCTGTGGGTCACCGACTTTGGCCTGGCGCGGCACTCAGCGCGACGCGTCGATGACCGCCAGCGGCGAATTGCTGGGCACGCTGCGGTATATGAGTCCCGAGCAGTTGCGCAGCAAGCCGGGCATCGTGGACCATCGGACCGACGTGTACTCGCTGGGCCTGACGTTGTACGAGTTGATTGCCCAGCGTCCGGCGCTGGACGGCCAAACGCAGCAGGAATTGATCCGGCAGATCGAGCACGACGACCCGCCGCCGTTGACGCGGTTGGACGCGTGCATTCCGCGCGACCTGGCGAGCATCGTTTCAAAGGCCATCGCCAAGACTCCGGAAGGACGCTACGGCACGGCGCAGGACATGGCCGACGACTTGCGCTGCTTTCTTGAGGGCCGCCCGACGTTGGCCCGGCCGGCCACGTGGCGCGACCAGGCCGAAAAGTGGGTTCGCCGGCACTGCGCGGCTCGCGGCCACCGCCGGGCTCGCGCTTTCGCTGATCCTGGTGTGCGCGATCGCCAGCGCGCTGTTGGTGTGGCGGGCTCGAATCGAAACGGAGCGGGCCCTGCTGCTGGCCAGCGAGAATCATGGCCGTGCCGAAGAACACTTGAAGGACGCGCGGTGCGCGGTCGACAACCTGTTTACCGGCGTGGCCGGCGACTTGGCCGAAGTGCCCGGAGCCGAGAACGTCCGGCACGAACTGCTCGACCAAGCGCTCGCCTACTACCAGAAGTTCGCCGCGCAGGGCGCCTCGGATCCGGCGGTGTGCGCGGAGACGGCGTCGGCCCATTATCGCTGCGGCCAGATCAGCGAGCAGCTCGGCGATGACGCGGCAGCCTATGCGGCCTATGAACAGGCCAGCCGACTCTGGTCGGCGCTTCGTGCCGAGCGTCCCGAGCACGAGCTGCTGCGGCCGCTGGGACTGTGCGAGAACAACCTGGGGCTGATCGAATTCCGGCGCGGCAGGCACCCGCAGGCCGAAGCCCATTTGCGCAAAGCGATGGAGCTCCAGCGCAAGCTGACCATCGACAAGCCCGGCGAAGCCGAGGCCCGGCGCGCCTTGGCGTTGAGCTATGCCAACCTGGGCATGGTGCTGGGCCAAGAGAAGAAAACGGACGAGGCGCGCCAATACTTGCAGCAGGCAATCGAGCTGCAGGCGGCCGATCCGGCCCCTTCGGCGCTGGCGAGAGGCGACCGGGCTTCGACCTACAACCAGCTCGGTTATCTGCACAGTTCGTCGTCGGCCGTTGAAGCCGAAACGGCTTATCGGCGCGGCCGACGAATTCGAACGGCTGGCCAAGGACGAGCCGAACGTCTTGCGCTGGCAGGCCCAACTGGCAACCACGCTCAATAACCTTGCCGCGCTGGCCGCGCAGTCCGACCGTCTGGACGAAGCCGAGAGCTTCTATCGCCGCGCCGTGGAGATTCAAGGCCGGCTGGCAGAGCGGGCGCCGCAGGTCGTCGCCTACACGCGCGACCTGGCCGTATCGCAGAACAATTTTGGCTGGTTGCTTTCCCAGCGAGATCGCCCGCAGGCGGCCGTCGAGCAGTTCGAAAAGTCCCGTGCCAACCTGTCCCGGCTGGCTCGCGGCCACGACCAGTCGCCGGAATATGCCAGCCGCTTGGGCGCGGTCTACAACAACCTGGGACTGGCCTACGAAAAACAGCACAGCAGCGAGCCGGCGCAGGCGGCGTATCGCGAAGCAATCGAGTGGCAGGGCAAGGCCCTTGCGCTTTCGCCGAGCTGGGACCAGGCCCAGGCCTATCTCGACGTGCACACGGACAACCTCGTGCGACTATTGCGGGCGACCGATCAGCGCGACGCGGCCGACGCGTTGGAAAGCCGCCGCCAGGGGGCGACACAACCAGCCGGCAAGGCCTCGGGCGGACCCGCTCGACAAGTTGTCGAAATCGAGGGCGAGGCGCCCGTTTCCTTGGATACGCGCGCCTTGCCCGCCGACGCAGCCGCAGCGGCCGGCGGACCGTTGTCTCCCTGACGTCGGCGAAAGCCCTCTATGGAAAAACCACACCTTTAAGCGAACGCCTGCCATGTCCGCGAAACCTGCCCGTAATCGTCTGGGAAATCGCTTCGCGCTGGAGCAATGCGAGCCGCGACAAATGCTCAGTGCCATGCCTCTGGCCGCGGTCCAGGCAGAGTCGGGCAGTCCAACGTTTGAGTTTCACCTAACTCTCGTCGCGATCAGCACCATCCAACCAGCGCCCGGGCAAGTCGTTGGCATCGCGAATCCCGGCGATCAACCCGCGGCAGGGATACCTCTGTACGTGAACTTCGATTCGCTTGGATTCAACTCGACGAACGCCTTCGGGCCGGTCTACGTGGTCCCGTCCGGCGATTCGACGCGGGCGTTGACGAGCGAGCTACATGTTTATGGGGGTGCCGATGGCATGCCCTGGCAATCAAGTCCTCTGTTGGGCCTCGATCCGATCGCGTCGCCCGAAGTGGGTGCGTTATCGCCGCGACTTCCCGCCGGTGCCCCCGTGCTGGCTTTCTCACCGGGCACGGCGGTGTCGTCGATCGCAGCGAGTTCTCCGGGTTCTCCCGGATTCGCCGGGACCAACGGGTTCGTCGCGGCGCCCGGGGGGGCCGAACGGGTCCGATAACGCTGCCGCGGTGCGATGGCTGTCAGCCACGTTTTCTCCGTCCGAGCAGTACCGCCTGGACACTGCGAGCTTGGACATGCCGAACAAAGCGAACCCTGCCTGCGCGCGACGCACAATCGCGATTCGTCCTGCAGCCGACGCGGCTGATCTCGCAGACGTTCTGCGCCGTGGCCGGCGGCCAATCGTTGCCGGCGGCCGAGGGCCGCGAGCGAGCGGCTCAGCCATCCGGCCGTCCAGCCGAGATCCGCACCGGCAACACGCCGCTGGGGTCGCAGCCGCAATCGCCGACGACAGAGGACCAAGCGGCCGTGCACATCATGTCGCTGCGGGCCGCCGCCGTTCACGACGCCGCGATTCTCGCCTGGGCGCCCTCGCCGCTGCCGGTTGCGCTTGTCTCGAGCGCGACGGTGCCTGCTGGGGAACCGATCGTATTCGCGAAAGGGTCAGACGGCGAGCGATCCCGTGATCTCGCGAGCGCAGAATTTGAGCCTTGGCGCGTCGCGGCGCAGGCTCTGAGCGACCAGAAGCACCTCATCGGCGCCACGCTCGCCGCGATCGCCTTCCAATCTCTATGGCTGTATGGCGAGAACGATTTGCTGGAAACGCCGCCGCAAGCGGCGCCACGCGGGCGAGTCCCACGGCGAGCCTCGTCTCGGGCGAAGTGGCCCGATTTGCCAACCAATTCGAAAGCGCCCAACTGACCGGCGACCCGGCCGCGGCGACATTGAATGTCGCAGCGCGGGCGAGTCGTCGTCCCCTCTGACGCGGCAGGGCCAGTCGAAACGCTGCCTGCCAGTCGTTGTGGCATTCATGTTGATTTTTGTCTAGTCAAGTCGCCATGATGGCTGGGTCGCTACGGCTTCCAGGTGCCATCCCAAGCGGGTGAGATCGATGGGCGGGTTCGCTTTGCAACTGCTGATTGGCGTCGTCCTGACGGCAATCAGCGGTGTTCCCGGCCTGTTTACCGGTCGCCGATCACTTGCGGGCCAATGGCTTTCGACTGCGTTGGCCGTTGGTGGTTGTGGCTGCGGACTGTGGGCGACTTGGATCTCGTTCGAGATGACGCCCACGACGATCGTGCAGTTGCCCTTACCGATCGCGGGCGCGGAATTCACGCTCGCGACCGACCCCATTTCGTCCTTTTTTCTGGTGCCGGTCTTTCTGATCCCCCTGCTGGGCTCGATCTACGGCCTGGACTATTGGAGGCAGGACCAGCACCCCGACGACGGCCGGAAGCTTCGCGTCTTTTATGGTTTGCTGGCCGCTAGTCTGGCGGTGCTGGTTTTGGCGCACAACTCGGTGACCTTCCTGTTCGGCTGGGAAGGGATGGCGATGGCGGCGTTCTTCCTCGTGGCCACCGAAGACCGCAACCCCGAGGCCCGCGCCGCCGGTTGGCTATACCTCGCGGCAAGCCACTTCGCCACGCTGTGTCTGTTCGCCCTGTTTGGATTGCTGTACGGGCTGACGGGCAGTTTCGACCTCGTGCCGTTGGCGGCCGGCTCGATCAGTCCTGTAGCCGTGAACGTCGTGTTCCTGCTGGCGCTGGCGGGATTTGGGCTCAAAGCGGGTATCATGCCGTTGCACTTCTGGTTGCCGAGCGCACATGCGATGGCGCCGAGCCACGTTTCGGCCTTGATGTCCGGGGTGATGATCAAGGCCGGCATCTACGGCCTGGTGCGAATCACTTCGATCCTGCCGGAAGTTCCGCTGTGGTTCGGCGTGCTGCTGTTGTCGCTGGGGGTGGTTTCGGCCGTATTGGGCGTTGCCTTCGCCCTGGGCCAGCACGACTTGAAGCGGCTGCTGGCGTATCACAGCATCGAAAACATCGGCATCATTGTCATCGGCCTGGCGCTGGCGCTGCTGGGCCGAGCCTTGGGACACGAGACTTGGGTCGTGCTTGGCCTGTCCGGCTGCCTGCTGCACGTCTGGAATCATGCGCTGTTCAAGTCGCTGCTGTTCCTCAGCGCCGGCTCGGTGATTCACGCTCGCCACACGAGGGAGATCGACGCCCTGGGAGGCCTGGGCGGAGGATGCCGTGGACGGCGGCCTGCTTCCTGTTGGGCGCGGCGGCCATTTGCGGCTTGCCCCCGCTGAATGGGTTCATAAGCGAGTTCCTGATCTACGTCGGTTTGTTTCGCACGCTGGGGATCGGCGATACCCAGGGGCTGCCGGCAGCCGCGTTCGCCGTGCCCGCGATGGCCATGATGGGTGCGTTGGCCGTGGCTTGTTTCGTGAAGGTGTTCGGAGTGGTGTTCCTGGGGGCGAGTCGTTCGCCCGAGGCTCCCGAGGCGCGCGAAGCGCCGTGGTCGATGATCGTGCCGCAGTGCGTGTTGGCGGCTTGTTGCGTAACGATCGGACTGGGGCCGACGCTGGTGGCGCCGCTGCTGGATCGGGCAATCGCCGCCTGGAGCGTCCGGCCGCTGTCCGCGGAGCCGGCTTTGATCGACGTGGCGCCGTTGGAGATGCTGAGCCTCGCGGCGATCGCGTTGACGATCATGCTGGTGCTCGGCGGGGCGCTGCTCGCCTGGCGGCTGACGCCTTCCCGCTAGTGCGCACCGATACTTGGGGATGCGGGTACACGGGCCGATGCTGCGCATGCAGTACACGGCCTCTTCGTTCGCCGAGCTGCTGGTCGCACTGTTCAGTTGGGCCCTGCGGCCCACGGTCCATCGACCGCACTTGGAGGCGTTGTTCCCCGCGACGGCGACTTACGAGAGCCACGTGCCCGAGGTCGTGTTGGATCGGGCGGTGTCGCCGTCGTTTGATTACTTGGGCGAGTTTTCAGTGGTGTCGCCTGGTGCAGCAGGGAAGCGTGCAGGTCTACTTGTTGTACATGCTGGGCATGCTGCTCGTGTTGTTGTTGTTGCTGTAAGGCGTTGGTTGGGAATGGAAGGGTAGGCCGGCGGTAGCCGGCTCGCGGATTTCGTCAACTCTGGCTCGATACGTCAGGCGGCGGGCATCGTCATGATCGACATCTTGCTGCATCTGCTGTTGATCGTGGTCTTACCGCCGTTCTTGTTGGGCCTCATCAATCGCACGAAGGCTATTTTCGGCGGCCGCCAGGGGCCGCCGCTATCGCAGCCGTATTTCGACATCTGGCGCTTGCTTCCGCAAGGGGACGGTGCTGAGCACGACCACGACCTGGCTGTTTCGCT
>CAWBCP010000001.1:0-128052 GCA_963787355.1 uncultured Planctomycetaceae bacterium | reverse complement strand
TCCTCAGCAGGTCGAGCTGTTCGCGGTAGCTTTTCTGCTCTTCCTTGAGTTTCGTGATTTCGCCCTTCAGGCGGTTCATCTCGCCGCGATCGAGTTTCTGCGTCGGATCGAAGAGCTGGCGATTCTTGTTCGACAACTCCTGCGTGGCCGCCTGCATCTGCCCTTGCATGGCGTGGACCTTGCCGTTGAGATCGAGATTCTCCAGCCGCACCAGCACCTCGCCCTTCTTGACCGTCTTGTCGTGCCGCGCGGGCACGTCGATCACCGTGCCTTCGATGGCGGCGAACACGTGGCGCTTGACCGACGGAATCAGCCGGCCCTTGGCCGAAAGATCGAAATCGGCCGGCCACAGGCACAGCACCGCGGTCACGAACACCAGCGTCACGGCCACCGCGATCGTCCACGGCAACTGCCGCGCTTCGACCACCCACTTCGACTTGCCGATCGCGCGCCACACGGGCATCAGGAACAGCTCGTGGTGCTCGCGGACGTTGTTCAGCGCGATTGCGCTGTGGTCGCTGACCACTTCGATCCGCTGCATCAGGCCGTCGCGCGGGCGGCTGTCTTCGATCTGCTCGATGATCAACGCGCCGAGCACCTTGGGGTTGGCCGTGGGGTCCGTGGCGTCGTGCGGCTCCTTCAGCGGCACGATGGCCACGGCCTTCGAGTGGCACTCGTCGACGTACTCCTGCATGGCCTCTTCGACCTGCGGGGCCATCATCGAGGTGTCGCCCGTGTACCACACGGTTTCGCCGGTCGCGACCACGGCCGTGGCCAGGCCGCCCAGAAGCGTGACGACGTTCGATCGCTTGTCGAAGGTGTCCTGGCCGCTCACGGCCTCGATCACGCACTTGCGCCCTTGTTGATGGCCACGCTCACCCGGTCGCACTCGATCAGCCGCCGGCCTTCGTTGGCGATCGTGTAGGCCGTCATCTGCCGGTCCAGACCCTTGTGGACCAGCCGAGTGAAATTCTCGAGCTGGACCCACATCGTCTGCCGGTCGGTGAACGTCTGCAGCTTGCGGCTCTTGAGATACTCGCTGGCCAGCTCGCACATCTGCATCAGGAACCGCAGATAGCCGCGCTGCACGCTGGGGTTCGCGCCGGGCCGCTGGAATACTTCGATCACGCCGGCCGTTTCGTTGGCCGTCTTCAGCGGACCAAGCACCAGCAGGTAGTCGGTCGGGTTGCCGCCTTCCTCGGGGCCGCCGCCGCCCGAGTGGGGCGCCACCAGCATGCCCTCGCCGCTGGTGATCACTTTGCGCAGCAGGCGGCCGTGCAAAACCTGGTCTTCTTCGCTCTTGTCGAGCTTCGTCTCGCGCAGATTGATGTGATAGTCGAGGGCCAACTGGCCCGTCTCGGTCAGCGTCCACACCGCCCCGCCGACGGCCGCCAGGGCACTGACGATGCGGTTGAGCACCGCGTCGTAGAACTCTTGCGGACCGACGTCACTCTTGGCAATCTGCGCGATCTCGCGAACCAGATTGCGGATCTGCTGCTTGGTTTGTTCGACGAGTTCGGGGTCGACCGAGGATTGCTCAGTACTCATGCGATCTCTTCGCGGGGGGCCAGCGCGGGGGGCGGCGACAATCTGGATACGGCGAAGCCGCGCCTCCCGGTTCGCTGGGGGCGGGCGATTAGCTATTCCTTAAGCATAACCTGTCGCCCGGCAAGACGGTACGAAGACCGCCCTGGCCCGAACGACCGGCACAGGCAATACAAGAGAACGAATGCGAAGTCTGGAAACTGGCTGGGGCGAGCTTGAGAGATGTCCGTTCTGGTTGAACCCGTCCGCGGCGGCCGGCCGCCAGCCGCCCGGAACGGATTCGCTTGCCCCTAATAGAAATCTGCTTGCGGCTGCTGTTCGTCTGGCCCGATTCCTGCGATTGGGCCGATTCCCCGGCGGCAATCCGGCCGGGACTGCCCACGGGCGGGTGCCTCGGCGGTGACGATCCCACAGCCGCTTGTCGAATCGCCCCTCCGCGCACCCTATCGATCGGATCGGCCGATCCCGTCGTTATTCGGCAAACGGGCGGCCGTCTATTCCCGCCAGCGAGCCCGCAGGCCCCGTTGGCCAAAGGGGGACCGGTGGCTCGCCGGGAACGTCCCCTGAAAGTTAGTATCTGCCGACGACCCGCCGGAGCATAACCAATTGAGCAGCTAAATGGCGTGCCAGCAAGGCACCCCGCGAAGATTGCTGGCGATGCTGGCAGCCCCGCCGGGCGTGCCGCCGATGCGACGCCAAGCTTGGCGGCGCGGCCATCTTCTCTCCTCTGCTAAAATCGTGCCGCATGAAGACGATCGAGTGGACAGAATACGATGGCCCGGCCGGGGTCAACGTCGGGCTGTTTCTGGGCGTGATCGGACTCATGATCGTGGTGGTCTGGTGGATGGGTCGCCGACGCTCGAAATGACGCCCGCCCCGCCGGCCCGTTTTTCTACGACGAACTGCACCACGATCGAGCCCAACCCGTCCTTGACACCTCCGGGCGGTTCGCTAGATTAAGGGATTCAGAAATCGCTAGTCCCTTTTGTAGCAAGAACTTCAGCCATGCCCACGATCAACCAGCTTGTCCGCAGACGGCGCAAGGCGCCGCGCAAGTTCAGCAAGTCGCCGGTGCTCGACAAGTGCCCGCAGCGGCGGGGGGTCTGCTTGCAGGTCAAGACGATGACGCCCAAGAAGCCCAACTCGGCGATGCGCAAGATCGCCCGGGTCCGGCTCTCCAACGGCAAGGAAGTCACCGTCTATATCCCCGGCGAGGGGCACAGCCTGCAGGAGCACTCGATCGTGCTGGTGCGCGGCGGCCGCGTGCGCGACCTGCCGGGCGTGCGCTACCATATCGTCCGCGGGGCGCTCGACACCCTGGGCGTCGACGGCCGCAAGCAATCGCGCAGCCGGTACGGCGCCAAGAAGTCGTAACTCGGCACTACCGAACAAGACAGCCAACCCACGAATCCCCCAACCCACGAATCCCTGCTCCGACCGCGCCGCCTGGCCGCGGGCCACCGATCGCAAGGAATCATCGCCAGCCATGGGTCGCATCACCGCCAGCCGCAAGCAGCTCTCGCCCGATCCGAAATTCGATTCGATGTTGGCCAGCAAGTTCGTCAATTGCCTGATGCACGACGGCAAGAAGAGCACCGCGCAGGCCGTGTTCTACGACGCCTTGGAAATCATCCACTCGCGGATTCCCGACGTCGAGCCGATCGAGGTCTTCACCCAGGCGGTGGAAAACGTCAAGCCGGCCATCGAGGTCCGCTCGAAGCGCGTCGGCGGTGCCGCCTACCAGGTGCCGATGCAGGTGAATCGCACGCGGCAACAGTCGCTGGCCATCCGCTGGCTCCTGATGGCCGTGCGCGAAAAGAAGGGGCGCGCCATGCACGAAAAGCTGGCCGAAGAGTTGATGGCGGCCTACAAGAAGGAGGGGGTCGCCATGTCGCGCCGCGACAACGTCCACCGCATGGCCGACGCCAACAAGGCCTTCGCGCATTTCGCCTGGTAGCCCGCCGGGCAACCGCTCGCGCTACCAGTCCGATGGCTCGCGCCGCCGGCTCGCCGGCTCTGTTTTCAGCGCGAATTCTTGGCGCCTCGCGCTCGCCGCAGCGCCGTTGCCATCCCCGCGTTGCTCGGCAACAATACCGCATTCCCCGGCCGCCGCTTTTTTGACGCCGCGCACTCCTTCGTCGTCGTTCGCTCCCATGCCCCGACAGCTCCAACAGCTCCGCAACATCGGCATCATCGCCCACATCGACGCCGGCAAGACCACGGTCACCGAGCGGATGCTGTTTTACAGCGGCGCCAGCCACCGCATGGGCGAAGTCGACAAGGGCACGACCATCACCGATTTCGACCCCGAGGAGCAGCAGCGCGGCATCACGATCCGAGCCGCCTGCGTCACGTTTCCCTGGCTCGACTGCACGATCAACCTGATCGACACGCCCGGCCACGTCGACTTCACGGCCGAGGTCGAGCGCACGCTGCGGGTGCTCGACGGCGGCGTGGTGGTGTTCAGCGCCCGCGAAGGGGTCGAGGCCCAGAGCGAGACGGTCTGGCGGCAGGCCGACAAGTACGGGGTGCCGCGGATTGCCTTCATCAACAAGATGGACCGCGAGGGGGCCGATTTCGACGGCACGTTCAACGAGATCCGCTCGCGCTTGGAGGCCAACCCCGTGGCCATCCAGATTCCCGCCGGCGCCGGCCCGCCGCACGTGCAGGACGCCTTTCGCGGCATCGATCGACCTGGTCGAGATGGAGTTCTTGACCTTCGACCAGGAAAAGCTCGGCGCGCCAGGTCGTGCGGCAGCCGATTCCCGCCGACCTGCGGGACCTGGCCGACCTGTGGCGCGGCGAGCTGCTGGAAAAACTGTTCGAGTTCTCCAACGAAATCGCCGAGCTGTTCCTGGAAAAGTCGCCCGTGCCCGCCGAGCTGGTCCGCCGCGTGCTGCGCGAGGCGACGCTGCACCAGTTGATCGTGCCGGTGCTTTGCGGCTCGGCGCTCGATCACATCGGCATCCAGCCGCTGCTGGACGCCGTGACCTACTACCTGCCCAGCCCGGCCGATATGCCCCCGGTCGTGGGCGCCGATCCCGAACAAGCGCGACAAGAAACTCACGCGCAAGCCCTCGCCCGACGAGCCATTCTGCGGGCTGGTCTTCAAGATCGATGCCGACAAGCACGGCGACCTGCACTACCTGCGCGTCTACTCGGGCGAGCTGAAGGCCAACTCGCGAGCCTTGAACCCCGGCAAGGACAAGAAGGAAAACGTGCCGCAGTTGTGGCACATCCAGGCCGATCGCCGCGAGCAAGTGCCCATGGCCGGCGACCGGCGACATCGTGGGCGTGATCGGGCTGCGCCACACGATCACCGGCGACACGCTGTGCGACCCGCAGCACCCGATCCTGCTGGAGACGATCCAGTTTCCCGACACGGTCATCTCGATGGCCATCGAGCCGGAAACGTCGATCGAGCGCAAGAAGCTGGCCGACACCCTGGAGATGATGAAGCGCCAGGACCCGACCTTCCGCGCGCAAGAGAATGAAGAAACCGGCCAGACGCTGATCAGCGGCATGGGCGAATTGCACCTCGAGGTGATCAAGCACCGGCTGCTGCGCGACTTCAATCTCAACGTCCGCGTGCACAAGCCGCGCGTCAGCTACCGCGAAACGGTCGAGCGCGCGGCCGAGGTGGTGGGCACCTGCCACCGCCAGCAGGGCGGGCAGTCGATGTTCGCCGAGGTGGCGATCCGCATCGAGCCCTTCCCGCAAGGAGGCCCCGGCGCCGTGGTCGTGCCCGCGCGACCCGAGGTCTTGCCCGAGCCGTACCTTTCGCACCGTGATCGACGGGCTGGGCGAGCAGGGGCACGGCGGCGGGCTGCTGGGCTGCCCCCTGATGAAAGTGAAGGTGACGATCACCGGCGGCCAGGTTCACGAAACGGATTCCAGCGAGATCGCCTTCCGCTTTGCCGCCGCCGATGCCTTCAATCGGGCCCTGCAAGCGGCCGGCACCGTGCTGCTCGAGCCGATCATGAAGCTGCAAATCACCACGCCCGAAGAAAACCTGGGCGACTTCATCAGCGACCTGCAGCAGCGGCGGGCCACGATCACGCACACGCAGCACCGCGGCAAGAACGTCGTGATCGAGGCCGAGGCTCCGCTAGCCAACCTGTTCGGCTACTCCAGTCGCCATGCGCGGCTTGAGTCAGGGCCGAGCCACCGCCACCATGGAGCCGGCCGCCTACGGACCCGCGCCGCCCGAAGTCCGCGACGCATTTCTATAAGCAGGCCCCTTGGGCGTTCACCGGCACGGGCCCGGCACCGTCGCGGCGGGGCCGCGGGTGTGATGTTTGCCGGTCGATTCTGTCAGCTTTTCTGCTGCGGCGCGTCTACACTGGCGGTCGATGAACCTGACGATCACCAGGCAACGAGCGACCGTGACAGCGCCCCCGGCAGACGCCCAGGAGGAACGCCAACTGGCCGCGCGCCTGCGCGGGGAGACTCGGCGGCCTTCGACGAGCTGGTCGAGCGGTTCGCGCCGCGGGTCGCGGCCCTGGCCGCGCGGCTGCTCGGCGCGGGCCGCGGGGCCGAGGACGTGGCACAGGACGTGTTCGTAGCGGTGCTGGAAAAACGGGGAGCCTTTCGTGGCCAGTCGAGCCTGTGGACCTACCTGGCAGCCATCACGGTCAACCGCTGCCGCTCGCTCGCGCGGCGCCGCTGGCTGCACGAGCGCCTGCTACGGATGCCTGGCACGTGGGTTGAGCGACAAACGGGGCCGGAACAGCAAACCGCGGTCGACGAGACGTTGCGAACGGTGCGGGAGGCGGTCGACGCCTTGCCGGTGCGATATCGCGAGGCGATCGTGCTCCGCTATTTCGAACAGATGGCGATCGACGCGATGGCCCGCGTGCTCGGCTTGCGGCGCAATGCCGTCGAAGCCCGGCTGTCGCGGGCCCGCAAGATGTTGAAAGAGCAACTGGCCGATTTGGCCGACGAAATGTGAAACACCAAGAGCCAGCGTCATTGCCTTCGGGGACTGTCCCGATTTTGCGTAGTCCGCGGAGCAAAATGGGACTGTCCCCCTCCGAAGTGCCAAGACGCGTCGAGCCCCCCAGGGAACGATGAACGACGACCAGCTCGAAAAACTGCTTCACGCCGCCGACGAGCCACCACGGCTGCCACTGGCCCAAGATTTCGCGGCCCGCGTGCGGGCCCGTCAGGCCCAGCGGCGGCGCGCTCGCCGGCGCCGCTTAGTCCTCGCGGTCCCGGCACTGCTCGGACTGTTCGTGCTAGCCGGCTGGCAAATCGCGCTACGCGAGAGCGCGCGAACGAACGATGTGGCTCAAAGTGCGTCGGCCAACGTACCTCCTCCGGGTAGCACTGGCGTCTCGCCAGTGCAGTCTCTGGGTTCGCCCGGCGATTCACTCGCGGAACGCCAGCGCCACCCCGATGCCGCGCCGGAGTCGATCGCGACGAGCAATCTGCTTGCCGACGACGCCGAGCTGGCGGCGCTCGTGGCCGAAGCCGAGTTCCACGAGCGGCTGGCGCGGCGGATGATCGATGATCGGCGGCAAGCGGAGGAGTTTGCCAGGCGCGCGAGCCGTGATTGGCGACGCCAACCTGCCGGCCCGCGAGCAGATCGAGATCGTGGCCTGCCGGATGATCTTAGAGGCCGACGCCCTCCGCCAGGCGATGAGGCCCGAGGAAGAAGCCACGGCCATTTACGAAAAAGTAGTCCGCCTGTTCCCTGACACCCGTTCCGCCGCAAACGGCGCGCGAGCGGCTGGGCGGGGGCGGAGCACTTGAACGAAGGCGGTTTTGAGTCGAGGGAGAATCTCCGATGCGAGCAACCGTGCTGATGTTTCTGGCCTTTGCGGTCGCGTGGGCAAGTGTTCCGCTGGCAACCCGACGGGCGAATGCTCAGCTTCAGCTTGCGGGCGCCCGTGAAGGCGCGCATGAAGCTAGTCACCGCCAGGCTGCGGATCACTGCCGATCCCCATTCGAATATCACCGAATTGCTGGCGCAGCGGCGTGGCGTTTGACCGCGAGCTGATCCATCATGCCATTGCGGGAGCCTGCGCCGGAACTCTCGAAGACGGCAACCGAAGGACACGAGCTCGCCGCAATCGGACCGGCCGGCCCATCGGGTATGGGGGCGCCCGGCGTTAGTCCGATTTCAAACGGAGTCGCGTTGCTGACCGTCGTCGTCAAGTCGTATGACGAGCGACTTTCGACCGATGAGCTGCTGCGAAAGTACGCGGCAGAGCTCGACCACAAACTGCGCGAAGTCGATTCACGGCGCGCGGTGGACGAGCTTCTGCAAGCAAAGCTCCGAGATCGGTTCGAAAAATTGAGCGCAAATTGGAGCGTCAGGAAGGACGCGCTTCATAAAATCGCGGTGCTCCATGGCGTTTCGGAAGACCCTGAATTAAACGTCCAGCGCCGGGCACGGAATCAAGCCGAAGTCGAGGCCGCTGGGGTCGAGCTGATTGGCTTGGAAGCCCGCCGCAAGGTGCTCGAAGAACAGATCGCGAAGCTCGCCGATCAAGCCAAGTCGGACACGGGCGACGACCCGGTGCTCAATGAGCTGCGAACGGGCCGTCAATCTAAGGACGAAGGTTTATTCGCAGTGTGCGCACTAATGGCAAATGGCAAAGTGGGCGAGGCGAACGTCAACGAGGCAGAGCTGAACCTGGTAGCAGCCAAAACCGAGCTGGCCAAATACCGCCGCGCAGGCCAGCCAGGCGAGCAACGATAGGCTGGCCGAGCCTCGCCGCCGACTGGACGACACGGCGATCGATCTGGCCGAAGTAGCCGCGAAGCAAAAAGGACTCCTGGAAATCCACGACAAGGCAAAGAATTTCGTCCGACGTCGAGGCAGAGCCGGACTGCGGGTCCAGGAACTTGAACGCGAACTGTCATCGGTGCAGGAAGAGCTGACCGACCTCACGGCAAAGCTACTCGACTATATCCCGCCAAGGTCACGATCCTCTCAACGCAGTAGCCTGGCCAGGTCTGTCGGTATGCCGCCGCCGGCACCAACCCGACGCGCAAGCGAGGGAGCGACGGCCATCTGCCCTCGCTTACGCGTCGGGTTAGTATTCGGCGGCCCCGCCCTGGATTCCGGCCCTCTTCCCTGCCGCCTCCGGCCTCATTTTTCTTCCACCCCCAGCCGTTGACATCGTCTCCTAAAAGCCTTACGATTCGTGGTTTGCCCAATTGTTGAAGGCGGTTTTAGGGATAGCTGGCGCTGGCGGGCCCAAAGTGGTCGGCCGCGCGGGGTACCGGGAGCGGTTCGTGGCTGGTCATTCGCAAGAGATCATTCGCATTCGGATGGAAGCGTACGACCATTCGGTGCTGGACCAAAGCGCGGCCGAAATCGTCGATACGGCCAAGCGCACCAACTCCGAGGTCCATGGACCGATTCCGTTGCCCACGCGCATCGAGCGCTACACCGTGCTCTCCAGCCCGCACGTCGACAAGAAGGCGCGGCAGCAGTTTGAGATTCGCACGCACAAGCGGCTGATCGACATCGTGCAGGCCACGGCCAAGACGATCGAGGCGCTCAACAAGCTGAGCCTGCCGGCGGGCGTCGACATCAAGATCAAGGCCTCGAGCAGGCATTGAGTTTAATTGCGGCACGAGCCGCGTGTTTAATGGCGGCAGGAGCCGCGTGAATGGCGGCAGGAGCCGTAGCCACGGATTCTTCTATGCACCGGAAGCTGGGCGGGTAAAGCGAAGGCTGCGGTTCTTCGTGTTCCCGCCGGCAACCGACCCAGGAATTGACTGCGATGGCGATCGGATTACTCGGCCGCAAGGTCGGGATGACTCAGATTTTCGACGAAGCGGGCAAGGTCGTGCCGGTCACGGTGATCGAAGCCGGGCCGTGCCACGTGTTGCAGCTTCGCACGAAAGAGCGAGACGGATACGAGGCGGTGCAATTGGGCTTTCGCGACAAGCCCCGCCGCCTGGCCAGCCGCAGCGTCCGTGGTCACGTTGCCAAGCTCGACAGCAAGCGCTCGCGGGCCCGCACCAGGCCGGCGTCGAGCTGCTAGCCAAGGCCGGCTGCGAGCCGCAGCGCTTCGTCCGCGAATTCCGCTGCCCCATCGAGGGCATCACCATCGGCCAGACGATCGACGTCGACCATTCGCCGAGGTGAAGCCGGTCGACGTGATCGGCACCACCAAGGGCCGCGGCACGCCGGCGTCATGGTGCGCCACAACTTCCACGGCCAGCGGGCCTCGCACGGCGTGAAGAAAGTGCACCGCCACGCGGGATCGATCGGCCAGAGCCAGTTCCCCGGCCACGTGCTCAAGGGGCACCGCATGGCCGGCCAGTACGGCAACGCCCGCAGCACGGTGCGCAACCTGCGGCTGGCGCGGATCGACGCCGAGAACAACCTGCTGTTGGTCCACGGCGCCGTGCCGGGCCCCAACGGCGGCTACGTGATGATCATGGCAACGAACAAACTGTAGGAGCCGCCCCCGCCCTGCGGGGTTCGCGGCCAGGTTGGGAAACGTTCGATGGCAAAGTTGACGGTATTCGACCGCGGCGGCAAAGAGGTGGGCACCTACGACATCGAGCCCGCCGATCTGGCGCCGCGCATCAACAAGCAGTTGCTGCACGACGTGGTGGTGATGTACCAGTCGAACCTGCGGCAGGGCACCGCCAAGACCAAGAGCCGCGCGCGAAGTGGCCGGCACGACCAAGAAGATGTATCGCCAGAAGGGGACCGGCAACGCCCGGGCCGGCTCGCGGCGCAGCGGCATCCGCCGCGGCGGCGGGCACATCTTCGCCAAGCGGACCCGCGACTGGACCTATCGCCTGCCGCGCAAGGCGGTGCAGCTGGCCACGCGGATGGCGCTGGCCGCCAAGATCGCGACGACGAGTTCATGGTCATCGACGAGCTGGCGTTCGACGCGCCCAAGACCAAGGACATGGCGGCGATCCTCAAGGCCCTGAAGCTCGACGGCGACAGCCTGCTGGTCGCCACCGCCGAGCACGACGTGAACGTCTACAAGAGTGCCCGCAATATCGCCGAAGTCACCGTGTCGCCGGTTTCCGACTTGAACGCCCTGGCGATGTTGCGCCGCGGCGGTTGCTGGTGACCAAGGCGGCGCTCGACGCCCTGCGGTCAGCGCGGCACGAAGCACGCCGGCTAGACGCAAGCAGGAAATCGGCCATGGCCGCCAACACCACTGAAAACACGACCGCCGACGACCCAGCCGGCCACGGGCCTGCACCTCGAGCCGCATCAGATCATTCTGCGGCCGCTGGTGACCGAGAAGGGCATGCACCGCTCGACGCGGTACAACGCCTATGCGTTCGAGGTCAACCGGCTGGCCAACAAGGACGACGTCCGCCGGGCCGTCGAGGAGCTGTTCAACGTCAAGGTGCTGCACGTGCACACGCAGAACCGCAAAGGCAAGCCGCGCCGCAGCCGCTTCTCCAGCGGTCACACCAAGGACTGGAAGAAGGCGATCGTGACGCTCGACCGGAACACCGCATCGATTTCTTCTGATCGCGAGCGACACCGTGGGGTGGCGGGCCCGCAGCCGGCGGCCGTCACGCCAGATCGAACGCGAAAGGAAAGCTGAAAATCATCATGGGAATTCGACGATACAAACCGACTACTGCCGGGCGCCGCGGCGCCACGGTCAGCGACTTTGCCGAGCTGACGCCGGTGCGAGGCCGAAAAGACTCTGCTCGTGCCGAAGCGCAAGACCGGCGGCCGCAACAACCAGGGGCGGATCACCGCCCGGCATCGCGGCGGCGGCCACAAGCGGCATGTACCGCCTGATCGACTTCCGCCGCAACAAGGACGGCGTGCCGGCCAAGGTGCGACTCGATTCAGTACGATCCGAACCGCACCGCCCGCATCGCCCTGCTGCACTACGTCGACGGCGAGAAGCGTTACATCCTGGCCCCGCAGGCCTGAAGGCGGGCGACCAGGTGCTGAGCGGCCCCGACGCGCCGCCGACGGTCGGCAATTGCCTGCCGCTGAAGAAGCATTCCGCTGGGCATGGCGATTCACAACATCGAGTTGCAGCCCGGCCGCGGCGGGCGTGCTGTGCCGCTCGGCCGGCGTCGAGCGCCACGCTGGCCGCTCGCGAGGCCGACTGGGCGCAGATCACGCTGCCCAGCGGCGAAATTCGCCGCGTGCCGTCGGCCTGCCGGGCCACGATCGGCGCGACCGGCAATGCCGATCACATGAACGATCGTGTTCGGCAAGGCGGGCCGCAAGCGCTGGATGGGCCGCCGCCCGCACGTCCGCGGCACGGCGATGAACCCGATCGACCATCCGCACGGCGGTGGCGAAGGCCGCACCAAGGGCGGTCGCCATCCGGTCAGCCCGACGGGCAAGCCGGCCAAGGGCGGCGGCACCCGCAAGCGTCGCAAGCCGTCGAACGCGGCGATCGTTCGCCGCCGCCGTTCGCGGCGTTACGGCCAGCTCAAGATTCAAGTGAGCGAAACACGGTAGCCGGCATCGCTGACGGCCGGCGGTCGAAGCAAGAGATCGCCTGAGCCATGATCCGGCACGGAAGCCGAAGCGACGATGGGAAGATCACTCAAAAAAGGTCCGTTCGTCAATCCGAAGCTGTTCCTCAAGGTGGAGCGGATGAGCCATCGGGCGTCAAGGAGCCGATCAAGACCTGGGCCCGCGCCTGCACGATCGTGCCGGAGTTCGTCGGCCACACGTTCATGGTTCACAACGGCAAGCTGCACATGAAGGTGTTCGTGACCGAAGACATGGTGGGCCACAAGCTGGGCGAGTTCGCTCCCACGCGCACCTTCCGCGGCCACGGCGGCAAGGGCGGAAGAAGTCGAGGTCAAGCGCACTAGTGAGCGTAGCGTGCTAGCAGGCACGTCGTTAGCGAAAGACAATCAGCGAGCAAGGCTTAACAGAACAATGGCCTACGAAGCGACGTCATCGATTCGCCCGGATCAGCGCCCGCAAGGTGCGGCCGCTGGCCGACTTGATTCGCGGCAAGCACGCCGACGAGGCGCTGGACATCCTGCGGTACCAGCCGCAGCGCGGGGCGCGGCTGTTGGAAAAGGTGCTCAAAAGCGCCCTGGGCAACGCCGAGGATCGCCGGGCCCCGAACGTGGCAGAACCTGGTGGTGGTCGACGCCCGCGTCGACGGCGGGCCGATGTTCAAGCGGATCCGCCCGCGGGCCCGCGGCATGGCGTTCATGATCAAGAAGCGGATGTCGCACATTCACGTGGCGGTCGACACGGTGGAGTAAGCATTCACGCGGTCCGGCCGACAGCAGTCGGCGAGGCCGAAGAACGGAAAGCAAGGTTTATGGGTCAAAAAGTCAATCCGATCGGCTTTCGCACCGGCATCATGATCGGCTGGAAGAGCCGCTGGTACGCGTCGAAGCAGGAGTTCGCCGACCTGTTGATCGAAGACCAGAAGATCCGCGACTTCGTCAAGGAGAAGTACCGCTTCGCCGGCATTCCCGAAGATCGAGATCGAGCGGACCCGCGACGAAGTGAAGGTGATCCTGCACGCGGCCCGGCCGGGCATCATCATCGGCCGCAAGGGGCAGGAGGTCGAGCGGCTGCAGGACGAACTGCAGGACCTGGTCGGCCGGCGGATCAACATCAAGATCGAGGAAATCGCGCCGGCCCGAACTTCAGGCCCAGTTGGTGGCCGAGGACATCGCCGAGCAACTGGCCAAGCGGGCCAGCTTCCGCCGCACGATGAAGCGGGCGATGGAACAAACGATGGAAGCCGGCGCCAAGGGGATCAAGATTCAACTGGCCGGCCGCCTGGGCGGGTCGGAAATGGCCCGCCGCGAAAAGCAGATCGCCGGCTCGATCCCGCTGTCGCACGTTGCGGGCCAAGATCGACTACGGCTTCACCGAAGCCAAGACGGCCCAGGGACACATCGGCGTGCAGGTGTGGGTCAACCAAGGCATGTATCAAGAGGACGAGACCGATGGCGCTGATGCCCAAGAGGGTCAAGCACCGAAAAAGCCAAAGAGGACGTATAAAAGGTAACGCCACGCGCGGCAACCGCGTCGTCTTCGGCGACTTCGGCCTGCAGGCCATGCAGGGCGGCTGGATCAGCGCCAGCACGATCGAGGCCGGCCGTATCGCCGCCACGCAGTACCTGCGCAGCGAAGGTCGGCTGTACATCCGCGTGTTCCCGCACAAGTCGATCACGTCGATCCCGCTGGAAACCCGCATGGGTAAGGGCAAGGGCGAGCCGGAGTATCTGGGCCGCGGTCGTGAAGCCCGGCACGGTGCTGTACGAGATTGCCGGCGTGACCGAGGAAGCGGCGCGGATCTGCTTCTCGCGGCTGGCCCACAAGATGCCGGTGCGCGTGCGGTTCGTCCGACGACGGACCGGATAGCAACGTGTAACGAACGATTGGATGGCAGCGAAGCAGGCGCTGCCACGACGACAAGCGGGTAGTGCGTTGATTGACGCGAGACAAGTGCCGATGACCAAAGCCACCGAACTACGAGAGATGAGCGACGAGCAGTTGGCGCTGACGCTGAAGGAAACGGTCGAGAACGCTGTTTCGCCTGCGCATCCAGGCGCAGACCGAACGGCTCGACGCGCCCAGCGAACTGCGCAAGCAGCGGCGGCTGATCGCCCGGGTGAAGACGATCCAAACCCAACGGGCGGCCGCCGCCGCCAAGCGGAGCTGAGTGCCATGCCCAAGAGACGTATCGATCGGCGTTGTCACGAGCGACAAGATGGCCAAGACCCGCCGGGTGGAGATTCCGCGGCTGGTGAGGCATCCGAAGTACGGCAAGATTCTGCGCCGCAAGACGGTCTGCCACGTGCACGACGAGACCGAGGAAGCCGGCGTGGGCGACACGGTCGAGATCGCGAATCGCGCCGCCGCAGCCGCACGAAAGCGCTGGGAGCTGGTGCGCGTGGTCAGCAAGAGCCGCCGGTCGACATTGCGGCCATGCAAGCCGCCGTGCGCGACGAGGCCGACGTTCCCACATGATCGACGCTTTGGATGCCCCTGCTGGCTCGTCCAGCACTGCGGCGGCAAGGGCGGGCCACCCGCCCGCATGAAATAACGAACAACCAACGGGCCACGATCAACCAATCGAAATCCTCAGGCAACAAGCCAACCGCCCGGTGCCCCTGCTGGCTCGTCCAGCAGTGTGACAACAGGGGTGGGCAAGCCACGCGTGGCAATCGGGCCGGACGAATCGGGTAAGTGAACCATGATTCAGATGCAGACGAAGTTGAGCGTCGCCGACAACACCGGGGCCAAGGAAGTCATGTGCATCAAGGTGCTCGGCGGCACCCACCGGCGCACGGCCGGCCTGGGCGACATCATCGTCTGCAGCGTCAAGAGCGTGATTCCCGGCAGCGACATCAAGAAGAAGAGCGTGGTCCGCGGCGTGATCGTCCGCTGCAAGAAGCCGACGCGCCGCATCGACGGCAGCTACGTCCGCTTCGACAACAACGCCGTGGTGATCATCGACAACGACAAGAACCCGCGCGGCACGCGCATCTTCGGCGCCGTGGCCCGCGAGCTGCGCGACCGTAATTTCATGAAAATCGTCAGCCTCGCCAGCGAGGTGGTGTGATGCATATTCGAGTGGGCGACATCGTGGAAGTGATCAACGGGCGAGGACCAGGTGCGCGGGCGCGCGTGCTGCAGGTGCTGCTCGCGCCGAGGGCAAGCTGGTCGTCGAGGGGGTCAACCGGGTCTACAAGCACGTGCGCCGCAGCCAGAAGAACATGCAAGGCGGCCGGCTCTCGAAGGAGATGCCGATCCAGATCTCCAACGTGCTGTTGGTGTGCACGGCCTGCGGCAAGCCGGCGCGCACCGGCGCCCGGCATCGCCCGGACGGCAGCAAGGAGCGGTATTGCAAGAAGTGTCAAGCGGCGATCGGCGTGATCGCGCCCCCGCGGGCGTCGCGGGCGGCCACTTAGGCCGCTGGGGCTCGAAACCGCCGGCGCGTTTTATCCGAGACGGACGAATCATGGCCAAGAAAGAAAAAAAAGGCGAAGCCGCCAAGGCTCCCAAGGAGCAGGTGCCGGCGCCGACCCCGCGGCTGCACGAGCGCTACGAGAAGGAAATCCTGCCGGTGCTGGCCAGAAGTTGGGCCGCACGAACCCGCACGCCCTGCCGCGGCTGGAGAAGATCGTGGTCAACATGGGCGTGGGCACCGCGATTCCGACAAGAAGCATATGGAAGAGGCCGCGGCCGCGCTGGCGCAGATCACGGGGCAGAAGCCGCTGGTCACCAAGAGCCGCGTGGCCATCGCCAACTTCCGGCTGCGCGAGGACATGCCGATCGGCTGCAAGGTGACCCTGCGCGGGCAGCGGATGTACGAGTTTTTGGACCGGCTGATTTCGCTGGCCCTGCCGCGGGTGCGCGACTTTCGCGGGCTGAGCCCCACGGCTTTCGACGGCCACGGCAATTACAGCCTGGGCCTGTCCGAGCAGTTGGTGTTTCCCGAGCTGAATCCCGACAAGTTCACACGGCCGCAGGGCATGAACGTCACGCTGGTGATCTCCGGCGGCAGCAACGACGAATCGCGCGAGCTGTTGCGGGGCTTCGGCATGCCGTTCAAGACCGAGGAAGCCGCGGACGGCAAGTCGCCGGCGGCCTGAACCAAATAAACGACCAAACCACACGACGCTACCAATCACTTAGCCAAAACCAGGTAACTCGATGGCGAGCAAATCGAAGATTGCGGAGGCCCTGCGGAAACCCAAGTTCACCAGCCGCCACGTGCGGCGGTGCAAGCTGTGCGGGCGGCCCCGGGCCGTGTACCGGAAGTTCGGGCTCTGCCGCATCTGCTTCCGCAAACTGGCCGACGAGGGACTGATTCCGGGCGTTAAGAAGGCGAGTTGGTAAGGGGGAACCGAACGAACATGATGACTGATCCGATCGCCGATATGTTGACCCGCATCCGCAACGCGGTGCGCGTCGAGCGGCCCAACGTGACGATGCCGCTGTCGAAAGTGAAGCGCGGGCTGGCCGAAGTGCTGAAGCGCGAAGGCTATATCTGGGACTTCGAGGAAGTCGACGGCGAGCCGGTGGCCGAACTGCGCATCGAGTTGAAATACGGCCCCAACGGCGAGCGCGTGATCCGCCACATCAAGCGGGTCAGCAAGCCGGGCCGCCGCGTTTATCGCCACGCCGATGGCCTGCGTCCGGTGCTCAACGGCTTGGGAATTTCGATCATCAGCACCAGCCGCGGCGTGATCAGCGATCGCGAAGCCCGGCAACGGAAGCTGGGCGGCGAAGTGCTTTGCGAATTGTGGTAGCAGCGATCGCCTCTTTGGGGGGCGGTTGCCAGGGAGAGTTGGAGCCTGTCGCATGTCTCGAATCGGCAAACAACCCGTGGCGATTCCCGCCGGCGTCAAGGTCGGCGTGGCCGGCAACGAAGTCACGATCGAAGGTCCGCTGGGCAAGATGAGCTGGGGCCTGCGGCCCGAGATTTCCGCCGCCTACGACGAGGCCAAGAAGCAGCTCGTCGTCAGCCGCGGCGGCGACGACCCGGCTGGCCCGCGCCCTGCACGGCCTGAGCCGGGCCGTGCTGGCCAAACATGGTCGAGGGCGTCACCAAGGGCTATGAGAAGAAACTGGAAATCGTGGGCGTCGGCTACCTGGCGGCCGTGCAAAAGGGGCATCTGCAGTTGCGGGTCGGCTTTGCCAACGAAGTGCACCTGCCGATCCCTGCCGGCCTGGCGGTCACGTGCCCCGACCAGACGCACGTCGTGATCCGGGGCACCGACAAGCAACTGGTCGGCCAGTTCGCCGCCGAAGCCCGCTCGGTGCGCAAGCCCGAGCCATACAAGGGCAAGGGCATTCGCTATGAAGGCGAGGTGGTGCGCCGCAAGGCCGGCAAGGCAATGACCAAGTAAGGGCGGCTGTCGGCGAACAGCCAGCAAGAGACAGCCCGCAAGAGAAACCGTCAGCGTGGAAACAAAACCGTGAATCACGAAAAGGCAATCGCACGACAGCGCGAGCGGCGGCAGTTCCGCGTCCGCAAGCGCATTCGCGGCACCGCGGACCGCCCGCGCCTGTGCGTCTTTCGCAGCCACAAGCACATCTATGCGCAGGTGATTGACGACGCGGCCGGACGGACATTGGTCTCGGCCAGCACGGTCGACGCCGAATTGCGGGCCGGCTTGAAATACGGAGGCAACAAGGCGGCGGCCGAAGCCATCGGCAAGGCCATCGCCGAGCGGGCCCTGGCGGCCGGCGTCAAGCAAGTGGCCTTCGATCGCGGCAGTTGCCAGTATCACGGCCGCGTGGCCGCGCTGGCCGAGGCCGCCCGGGGCGCGGGCTTGAGTTTTTAGTCATCGAGGTTCGAAGCGTTCGATCCGCGGGTCGAGCCCATCGTCTTTTACGAGGAGCGTGCCGTGGCGGCTGAAAGCAATCGCGGGGAATTGATCGACAAGGTGATCAAGATCAAACGCTGCGCCGCCGTGGTCAAGGGCGGGCGCCGCTTCAGCTTCGCCGCCATGGTCGTGGTGGGCAACGGCAAGGGCAAGGTCGGCTGGGGCTATGGCAAAGCCAACGAAGTGCCCCCCAGCGTCGAGAAGGCCGTCAAGGACGGCTCGCGGAGCATGGTCGAAATCGCCCTCGAGGAAGGCACGATTCCCCACAAGGTCGAAGGCCACTACGGCGCGGCCCGCGTCGTGCTCGTGCCGGCCAGTCCCGGCACCGGCGTGATCGCCGGCAGCGCGGTGCGGGCCGTCTGCGAGGCCGCGGGCATTCACAACATTCTCACCAAGAGCTTCGGCTCGAACAATCCAACCAACCTGGTCAAGGCCGCCATGGCCGCGCTCGACCAGCTGCGCACGCGCAACGAGGTCGAGCGGTTGCGGGGAGTCTCGCTGTCATGAATCTCTCGGACGTCAATCGCGGCATTCACAAGCACAAGAAACGCAAGCGCGTCGGCCGCGGCCCGGGCTCGGGCCACGGCAAGACGAGCGGCCGCGGCCACAAGGGGCAGGGGGCCCTGGCCGGCTGGACCGCGCCGCCGATCTTCGAAGGCGGTGCCTCGCCGTTGATCCGCCGCATTCCCAAGCGCGGCTTCCACAACGCCTGGGCCCGCACCGTGCTGGCAATCAACCTGTCGGCGCTGGACGGTGCCTACGAAAGCGGCGCGCACGTGACGATCGAGTCGCTGCGCGAAAACACCTGGCCCGCGGCCGCTTCGACGAGCTGAAGATCCTGGGCGACGGCGCGCTGACGAAAAAGCTGAAGATCTCGGCCCATCGCTTCAGCCGTTCGGCCCTGGAGAAGATTCAACAGGCCGGCGGCGAGGCCCTGGTGCTCGAAGGCCCCAAGCCGCTGACCAAGGGCGTCGCCAAGGCTGACAGCCGCAAGAAATAGCTCGCCGTCGCGCGCCTCGCGCGCGCCGTGCCGCCGGGCGTGCGCCGTGGCCGGCCTCCCTGCAGCCGGCCACTTGGAGGCCGCGATCGCGAATCCGCCGTCCGCGGCCAGATTCTCGGGCAAATTCAACTCGAAACAGACGGGCTCAATCGTTAGACTTTCACTTCGGGCGGCAAATGATCTTGCCGCGAATAATCGTGCCGCGACAGGCCGCGCTGGCAATGCCATGGCAGTTGCCGGGGGGCTCGAACAGGACGGACGGACCATGTTTGAAAAACTTCGCGTCGTGTTCACGATTCCCGAGCTGCGCAAGAAGATCTTGTTCACGCTCGGACTGCTGGCGGTGTATCGCGTCGGCTGGCAGATTCCGCTGCCGATCATCGACCAGGCCCAGATGAATGCCTATTTCGGCAACACCACGGGCCTGGGACAGTTGTTTCAGCAAGTGGCCACGTTCAGCGCGGCGCAGTTGAACCAGATCACGATCTTCGGCCTGGGGATCATGCCCTATATTTCGGCCTCGATCATCTTCCAGCTCCTGGGCAGCGTGTGGGGCCCGCTCGAGCGGCTGCAAAAAGAGGGGGAGAGCGGCCGCAAGAAGATCAACGAGTACACGCGCTACGCCACCGTGGTGTTGTGCATCGGCCAGAGCTGGGCGTACCTGGGCTTCTTGATTCGCAACGGCCTGGTGCTCGATCAGTTCATGAACGGCGAGTCGATGAGCTTCGGCTGGCAGTTGGTCACGGTGATGATCATGACGTCCGGTACGATCTTCCTGATGTGGCTGGGCGAGCAGATCGACGAGTTCGGCATCGGCAACGGCATCAGCCTGATCATCATGGCAGGCATTTTGGCGGGCATGCCCGGCGCGGCCCAGCAGTTGTTGTCGGAGTCGACCCTCGAGCTGGGCAGCGGCTCGGGCAAGCACGGCCTGGAGGTGTTGATCCTGCTGGTGGTGCTGTTCTGCGCGGTCGTGGCCGGCGTGGTGTTCATCACGCTGGGCCAGCGGCGCATTCCCACGCAAAGCGCCAAGCACGTGCGCGGCCGCCGCGTGTACGGGGGCACGCGGCAGTACCTGCCGCTGCGGGTGAACCAGGCCGGCGTGATGCCGATCATCTTCGCCTCGAGCCTGCTGATGTTCCCTTCGCTGTTGTTCAATGGCTTGTATCAGGCGTATCCGAATTTCGAGCTGTTGAGCGAGCTGCACGACGTGTTTCAGCGCGGCACGTCGTTCGTCTACAACGTCTTGTACATCATCTTGATCTACTTCTTCTGTTATTTCTGGACGGCCATCACGTTCAATCCCAAGGACATGGCCGAAAACCTCAAGAGCTTCGGCACGTTCATCCCCGGTTATCGCCCAGGCAAGCGCACGGCCGACTACCTCGAAAAAGTCATGGTCCGCATCACCTACGTGGGCGCGGGCTTCTTGGCCCTGGTGGCGATCACCCCCACGATCATCACCGGCATCTTCTCGGTCAATTACCAGGTGGCCAGCTTCTTTGGCGGCACGGGACTGTTGATCGCGGTGAGCGTGGCATTTGACCTGGTGCAAAAAATAGATAGTCACCTGGTAATGCGCAACTATCGCGGGCTGTTGGAATAGGCCCGCGCCGGTCGCCCCCGTGGGGCCGGCAAACGAGCGGCCGGCGCAGCGCCGGGCTCCCCCGGGGGGGAAGGAACATGCGAATCGTTTTCTTGGGCCCGCCGGGGGTGGGCAAGGGCACGCAAGCCAAACGCCTGTCGGCCGACCTGGGGATCGCCCATCTCTCGACGGGCGACATGCTGCGCGAGGCGATGCTGGCACGGACCGATTTGGGACGACTGGCCGCCGGTTACGTCGACTGCGGCAAGCTGGTGCCCGACTCGGTGATTCTCGATCTGGTAGCCAGCCGGCTCGACGAGCCCGACTGCCAGCGAGGCTACTTGCTCGATGGTTTTCCGCGCACGGTGGCCCAGGGCGAGGGGCTCAAGGCGCTGCTGGCCAGGCGCGGCGCCAAGCTATCGGCCGTGATTGCCCTGACTGCCGAGGTCGACGAACTGGTCAAGCGGCTGATCGCCCGCGGGCGGAGCGATGATCGCGAGGACGTGATTCGCACGCGGCTGGTGGAATACGACAAGCAGACGGCCCCGTTGATCGATTACTACCGCGGGCAGGACCTATTGATCACGATCGACGGAATGGGCACGCCGGAGGCGGTTTACAAGCGGGTTCGCGCCGCAGTCGGCTAGATTTCCCACAAAGCGATGGCAATAGCGTATAAATGAGTAATGAGCAATGAACGTGGGCGAACGCGGCGAATCGTCGCGCCGAATGCCCGATCTGCCAACCCTGAGTTTCGTCTGAGGAGCCCTTCGAGCGTGCATATCCTTCGTTCCCCGCGCGAGATCGCGCAGATGCGCAAGGCGGGTCTGCTGGTGTGGGAGGCGCACCAGATCGCCGGCGCGCTGGTCGCCCCGGGCGTGACGACCGGCGAAATCGACGCGGCGGTCGAGAAGTTCTTTCACGACCGCGGCGCGGTGCCGTTGTTCAAGGGCGTGCCCGGCAAGGTTCCCTTTCCGGCCGTAACCTGCATTTCGGTCAACGATGAAGTCGTCCACGGCATCCCCGGCAAGCGCGTGCTGCGCGCGGGGGACGTCGTGAGCATCGACACCGGCTGCAAGTTCGAAGGCTGGTGCGGCGACTCGGCGGTCACGCACCCCGTGGGCAAGGTCGAGGCCGAGGTGTCGCGGCTGTTGGACGTCACCCGGGGCGTGCTGGCGCTGGCCATCGGTCTGATGGGCAAGCGGAGCCGCTGGAGCGAAGTGGCCGCCGAGATGGGCAGCTACGTCCGCGACGCCGGTTTTTCCGTGGTCGAAAGCTTCGTGGGCCACGGCATCGGCCGCGAAATGCACGAAGACCCCCAGGTTCCCAATTTTGTCAGTTCACAATTGCGACGCAGCGGCGACTTTGCCCTCGAGCCGGGCCTGGTGATCGCGGTCGAGCCGATGGTCAACATGGGCACCAAGCACGTCAAAAGCATGCCCGATTTCTGGACCCAGGCCACGCAAGACGCCAAGCCCAGCGCGCACTTCGAGCACACGATTGCCGTGACCGAAAACGGCCCCTGGGTGCTGACCGGGCCGCCGGAGGCCAAGGAACTGGCCGGCAAATAGCAACCAGATGTGCCAAGTGCCGCGGGTGGCTCCTGCCCACGCGTGCTTGCCGCGCTGCTCGACAGGACGCCGTGGCACCCGGCCGGCGCGAGGTTGGTCGCGGCGAAGAAAAAAACCGCTTCGGCACAAAACTTGATCCAAGGGGGCTTGTCGCGGGCGGCTGCCAGGGCTTATATTCAAACGCTTTGGACCAACGGCATTGTGTCAAGCGGTGAATCGGCCATGAAGGTACGCGCCAGCGTCAAGCGGATTTGTGAAAACTGCAAGATCGTCCGCCGCCGCGGCGTCGTGTTCGTGGTCTGCAGCAACCCCCGGCACAAGCAGCGGCAGGGCTGATTGGCTCTGCCGGGCCGCCGGTTGGCAAGCTTCGCGAGAGGCTGCCATTCCCTGAATTGAGGGTCGGCGGTTTCGGCTTTCTGTTTCGCGCCGTGCATCGAGATAGCGTTGGCGGTCGAGCCAGGCATCAGACCGCTATTTGAGAACGGGAGTTCCTATGCCGCGTTTGTTGGGTGTCGACATTCCGAACGATCGGCCGACGGTCATTTCGCTGACCTACTTGTACGGCGTCGGGCCGCAAATCGCCCGCGAACTGTGCCACAAGGCGGGCGTCAATCCGCAGGCCAAAGCCCGCGAGCTCCACGAGGACGAAGTGGCGCGGCTGGCGGCGCTGTTGGACAAGGACTACACGGTCGAGGGGCAGCTTCGCCGGCAGGTGGCGCAGAATATTTCGCGGCTTCGCGACATCAGTTGCTATCGCGGCATCCGCCATCGTCGCGGCCTGCCGGTGCGCGGCCAGCGTACGCGAACCAACGCCCGCACGCGCAAGGGTCCGAAGAAGACCGTCGCCGGCAAGAAGGGTGTCAAGGATTTGAGGTAGCAAGAGGCTTCGGGCGTCAGGCGTCGGGATCGAAGTTGCCGCGTGCCCACGGCGGTGCGGCGGCTTGTTTCAAGATACGATTTGATGGGAGTGGATGCGTGGCCAAGAGCAAGCGGCGCAAGGCGCGGCGGAACGTGACCGTCGGCATCGCGCATATCAAGGCGACCTTCAACAACACGAGCGTCACGATCACCGACACCAAAGGCGACACGCTCTGCTGGGCCAGCGCCGGCACGAGCGGCTTCAAAGGAAGCCGCAAGAGCACGCCGTTTGCCGGCCAGATGGCCTCGCAACAGTGTGCCGAGAAGGCTGCCAAGTTCGGCGTCCGCGAGCTCGACGTGCGCGTCAAGGGCCCGGGCAGCGGCCGCGAGAGCGCGATCACGGCCCTGCAGGCCGCCGGCATGACGATCAAGTCGATCGAAGACGTCACACCGCTGCCGCACAACGGCTGTCGGCCCCCCAAGAAGCGCCGCGTGTAGCGGCCATGTTGCCGCGGGCCGGAAGCCTGCACTGGGTCGATGCCGGCTGGCCGCCGCGGTCGATGGTGTAACAAGACAACAACCCGCAACTCGCAAAGACATTCGAGAAACGTATGGCTCGCATCACTGGCCCCGTTTGCCGGCTCTGTCGCCGCGACGGGTTGAAGCTGTTCCTCAAGGGCACCCGCTGTGACACGCCCAAGTGCGCCATCGAGCGCCGCGACACGGCGCCGGGCATGCACCAGTTTCGCCGCGGCAAGCAGACCGATTACGGCATGCACCTCCGCGAAAAACAGAAGGTGAAGCACTACTACGGCGTGCTCGAGCGGCAGTTCCGCGGCTATTTCAGCCGCGCCACCCGCACCAAGGGAAACACCGGCAGCGCGCTGATGAGCCTGCTCGAGCGGCGGTTGGACAACGTCGTCCACCGGCTGGGCTTCGGGCTGAGCCGGGCGCAAGCCAGGCAGCTCGTCTCGCACGGCCACATTACGGTCAATGGCCACCACGTCGACGTGCCCAGCTACATCGTGCGGCCCGGCGACGTCGTCCGCGTGAAGAACCGGGCCAAGAGCCTGCAGATGGTGCAGTCGAACCTGGCCGAGCACCGCCGCACGGTGCCCGATTTTCTCTCGCTCGCCGAAGGCGGCATTCCCGAGGGGCGCGTGGTGCGCAACCCCGAGGCCGACGACATCTCGATTCCGGTGCAGGTGCAATTGATCATCGAGTTTTGCTCACAATAGGGAGGGCCGCGCGGGCCGGCTGGCCGAATCACCCGCTCGCTCGCCTGGCTGGCGTCGCCGAATCGCTGGCCGGCGCGGCAAGAGACTGCCCGTTTCGCCCCCTGGCGGGCCGCGGGTCCAACAAGAACTTCGAACAAGATTTTTGGCCTCGCTGGCGCAAGAAGCCGGCGGCCGCAGGTTGCTCTGGGAGGCTTGCTATGCATATTCGTTGGCGTGGGCTGGAACTGCCGAGTCTGATTACCAGTGACCCCAAGACGCTGTCGAACACCTACGGGAAGTTCGTGGCCGAGCCGTTCGAGCGCGGCTTCGGCGTGACGATCGGCAACGGGCTGCGGCGCATCCTGCTGTCGAGCCTCGAGGGCAGCGCCATCACGCAGATCAAGGTGCAGGGCGCGCAGCACGAGTTCACCACGCTGCCCGGCGTCGTCGAAGACATGACCGACGTCGTCCTGAACATCAAGTCGCTCGTAGTCAAGAACTACACCGACTCGACCAAGGTGGTGCGCATCGAAAAGCACAGCCGCGGCGTCGTGACCGGGGCCGACGTGCAGACCGACGATACGGTCGACGTGATCAACAAGAACCACGTGATCGCCACGCTGACCGACGACGTGCCGTTCGTCATCGAGATGGTGATCGAGAACGGCCGCGGCTACGTGCCGGCCACGGAGCACAGCCCCAACGTCCAGGAGATCGGCATCATCCCGATCGACGCCGTGTACAGTCCCGTCGTGCGGGTCCGCTACGAGATCGAAGAAACCCGCGTGGGCCAGAAGACCAACTACGACAAGCTCACGCTCGAGATCTGGACGAACGGCTCGATCCATCCCGAGATGGCGCTGGTCGAGAGTGCCAAGATTCTCCGCAAGCACCTCAACCCGTTCGTGCAGTACAGCGAGCTGGGTTCGCGGGTCAACGCGGCGGCTCGCGGTAGCATGATCGGCAGCGACATGGCCATCGAGTCGAAATTGAACATGAGCCTGGCCGAGCTGAAGCTCTCGGTGCGGGCCAGCAATTGCCTTGAATCGGAAAACATCCACACGGTGCGCGACCTGGTGCGCCGCACCGAGGATCAGTTGCTCGAAGTGCGCAACTTCGGCGAGACGACGCTCAACGAAGTGCAGGAAAAGCTCAACGAGCTGGGCCTGCGGCTGGGCATGCGCGTTCCCGCCGCGGCCGGAGTGTAGCCAACCCGTCGGCAAACGAGATTTTCACCGCTTGCGCAAGCTGAATCCGAAGGAACCTTTCGGCCGCCCACGCGGTCTTGCTCCCAACCCACGCGATCCCATAGCCATGCGACATCGACGAAAAGGCCGCGTTCTCGGCCGCAGCCCCGCGCATCAGCGCGCCCTGCTGAAAAACCTGGCCAGCGCGTTGTTCCTCACCGAGCGCGACTCCGAGGACGACGACAACGCGCCCAAGGTGAAGGGCCGCATCGTCACCACGCTCGAAAAGGCCAAGGAAGTCCGCCCGCTGGTCGAACGCTGCATCACGATCGCCCGCAATGCCCTGCCGGCCCAGCAGGAGGCCGACCGGCACGCCACCACCGCCGAACGCCACAGCGAGGCCTGGAAAACCTGGCGCAAGAGCGAGCAGTACGAGCAATGGAACAAGGCCATCGCGCCGCTGGTCGCCGCCCGGCGGCGCACGCTGCGGCTCTTGGGCGACAAACAGGCGGTCCGCGTGCTGTTTGCCCAGGTGGCGCCGCGCTTCGTCGATCGGCCGGGCGGCTATACGCGCGTGCTGCGGCTGGCCAAGCCCCGCCTGGGCGACGCCGGCACCCGCGCGATCATCGAGTTCGTCGGCGTTCGCGACCGCGTCAGCCAGCGCGCCGTGCGTCCGAGCTTCGAGGCCTCCGACTCGGGCACCAGCTAAGCAGCACGCCAACCGGCGTCCATCGTCGAGCGCCGCCGCAAGGCTTGTCCACTCGTGATTCCCCACTGCCCGGCAAGCCCGCTGTGGCAACACCCGGGGCCGACGAAATCGTAAAGCCGGCATCGGGTGGTACACGAACGTGGCGAGATAACGCTTCGCTGGCAAGGAGGCAAGCCTTGTCCGATGATTCGGCCGATCGCACGGCCTCATCCGGCCGCCGCTCGTCGCACGCCGCGCCCGTCGAGGGCTTCAATTTCACGGCGCACATGCGGGCCCTGTGTGCCGATCTGGTCGCGCGCCTGCCCGAACTGGGCCACGTCGACCTCGCGCACGTGGCGATCCGCTTCTGCCAGGCCCGGCGGCCCGTCAGCCACGGGCTGCACGCCTCGTTGACGCCATTGCGCTTCGAGGGGGGCGCGCTCTGCTGCCGTCGCGGCGGCCAGACGTGGACGATCGAGCGGCTGTTCGACGCCTCGGGACGCGAGATGCTCTACTTGCTCAGCTTCTATCTGCCACGGTTCCTCGAACGGCCGCTGGACGAGAAGCTGACCACGGTGGTGCACGAGCTGTGGCACATCGGGCCGGCCTTCGACGGCGACCTGCGCCGGCATCCGGGCCGCTGCTGGGCCCACACCGCTTCGCAAAAGAAGTTCGACCAGTGGGCCCGAGGGCTGGCCCTGCGCTGGCTCGCGCTGGACCCGCCGGCTTCGACGTACGATTTCCTGCGCCGCGACTTTCGCGGGCTGGAGCGGGCGTGCGGTCCCATTCATGGCCAAAAGATTCGCACGCCGAAGCTGATCCGCGCCAGCGTTGCTAGCACCGCGGCGGACGGCCGCGGGCCGCGTCGCGCGTGAGCCGTTGACACGCGCTGCCTGCGCGGACTACCCTACGCCCCTCACGTCGCGTCCGGTTTCGCGTCCGGTTTCCGGCTTTCTGGTCCAAGGCCCCCTTCACGCCATGCCTGGCTTCGCGCGCGCGCTAGTGTTCATATGCGCTTTGCTGGCCGCCGCCGGCTGCCGGGCCATCGCGCCCGTGGCCGACGAAAACTCGCTGCTCAAACCGTTGGCCGCCGCGCCCGACAGCGTGACGCTGGAGCTGTTCTCGGCTCCCACCACGCCCGGCGACCCGCGCATCGCCCAATTGTGGGCCGAGGCCGACGAGCAGTGGCTGACGCCCGAGCTGCGCCAGCGGCTGGCTCAAAACGGGCTACAGGCGGGCATCGTCGGCCCGCGCGTGCCGCCGGCCCTGGCCGAGCTATTGAAAGTGACCGACGAGCGCATCGAGGCCGACGACCGCACGCTGGTGTCGCTGGACGCCGACGGCGACGTCACCATGACCATGCTGCAGCCGATGTTGGGCAAGCGCCACGAGCAAATCGTTTCGCAGGTCTACGACGAGCTGCACCTGTTGCAGATCTTCAAGGGCGAGCTGCAAGGCCACACCTATCGCAAGGCCGAAGGCCGGCTGGCGATGTACGTCTACACCGAGGCCGACGGCCGGGTGCGCGTCGAGCTCGTGCCCGAAGTGCAGCACGGCGAGTTTCAGAACCGCATCAGCGGCAGCGATGCGATGCTGGTGATGAAGCAGGAGCGCCCCAAGCGGGTGTTCGAGGAATTGAAGCTCGCGCCCCGCCTGGCGGCCGGCCAGATGTTCGTGTTGACGTGCCTGCCCGACCGGCCGGGGAGCATCGGCCATTATTTCTTCACCCGCCCGGATGGCGACAAGCTGGTGCAGAAGCTGTACGTGATCCGCGTGGCGCAGGCCGGGCCCGACCGCGCCTTCTGGAGCGGGCCGAGCGAACAGGGCGCCCTGTCGAGCGACATGGCCGAGTAGTGCCCCGCGGCCAGCCGATAGATACCCGTTCGATCCCACGACTTGGCTCAAGTTTATGTGTCGTGTCGTCGTGGTTCATTCCGTGGTTTCTAATTACCACGACGGCACGACGGCGATCATTCCGTGGCTTTAAATGGCGGGCACGATGGCGATTTCAGAGGACGAATCGTTTGAAACCATCTTTTAGCACCGGCGGTTGAAGTCTATTTGTCGTGTCGTCGTGTCGCCGTGGTTCATTCCGTGATTTTGAATTAACACGACGGCACGACGGAGTTTCAGAATCGCGCGACGGAGGTTGACGTCTCCGGCGGGACTCGCACGAGCTACCAGGTACCGCCGCCGCAACAGCCACGAGGCCGCGCGTCACACCATCTGACCGGCCAGCGAGGCGCGGACGCTCTCCAGTTGGCCGGCAGAGCCGAGCATCTGGTTCTTGTGCGTGATGAATTCGGCGTAGGCCGCCATGAACGGCTTGCCCGCCGTGCGGGGATCGAAGTCCTCGGGCTTGTCGCGAAACGTCTCGCGATAGACGGCGCACCACACCAGCCGGCCGTCCGTGTCGATGTTGACTTTCGTGACGCCCAGCTTCGCGGCGGGCTGGTACTGCTGTTCGTTGACGCCGCTGGCGTCGCCCAGCTTGCCGCCGGCCTTGTTGATGCGCTCGACCCACTCCTTGGGCACGCTGCTCGAGCCGTGCATGACCAGGGGAAAGCCGGGCAGCCGCTTCTGGATTTCGGCGATGCGGTCGAAGTGCAGACCCTGCGAGCCGCTGAACTTGTAGGCGCCGTGCGAGGTGCCGATCGCCACGGCCAGCGAGTCGCAGCCGCTGCGCTCGACGAACTCGACGGCCTGGTCCGGATCGGTCAGGCAGGCGTTGTCGGCGTCCACCGCGATGTCTTCTTCCACGCCGCCCAGCATGCCCAGCTCGGCCTCGACCGAGATGCCGCGTTCGTGAGCCCGATCGACGACCCGCCGCGTGGTGGCGATGTTCTCGTCGAACGGATCGTGCGAGGCATCGATCATCACCGAGGAATAAAAGCCGCTGTCGATGCAATCGTAACAGACTTCTTCGGTGCCATGGTCGAGGTGCACGGCAAAGATGGCCTGGGGGAAAACCTCTTCTGCCGCGCGGATCATGGCCTCGAGAAAGCCGCTTGTCCGTGAAGGCCCGCGCTCCGCGCGAAATCTGGATGATGAACGGGGCGCTGCGGCGCGGATCGACCGGATCGGCGTTCGATCCCTTCTGGCCGAGGTTGCCGCGAAACAAGCCCACGGTCTGCTCGAGGTTGTTGATGTTGTACGCGCCCACGGCGTACTTCCCATAGGCGTGCTGAAACAGCTCTTTGGCGGTGACGATCATTTCGACTTTCCTCGCGGATCGGCCTTGACGGGGTGTGCTAGCGGGCCGACCACGAAGGGCGGCCAGAAAAAAATTAAAAACGCTCGCGTCGCTACCGCCTCGTAGAGGCGCCATTCTAGCCGATGGTTCGCCGAGCCGCCAGCTATCGCCGCTTGCCGCGGCGGCGTCGATTTCGGTTGTGGCTCTCGGCGCGAAGGGCTACAATTCGCCGCCTCAAAAAAACCGCCCGACCGCCCCTGCCCCGCGGTGACTTCATGAGCATGCTTGCCGCGATGCCAGTGGACCCTTGTCCGAACACGAACAACTGCGCTACGCCGCGCGAAATCATCCAGCTCGAAAGCCAGGCATTGGCGGGCATCGCGCGGCGGCTCGACGTCGAATTCACGGCCGCCGTCGACGCGCTGTACCGCTGCCGCGCCAGCGCGATCACGATGGGCATGGGCAAGGCCGGGCTGATCGCCCAGAAGATCGCGGCCACGCTGGCCTCGACCGGCACGCGCAGCCAGTTTCTCCACCCGGCCGAGGCGGTCCACGGCGACCTGGGACGCATCCACGGCGACGACGTGATGCTCATCTTTTCGCAGAGCGGCGAGACCGAGGAGATCGTCCGCCTCCTGCCGGCGCTGGCCGAGTTCGGCGTGCCGCTCGATCGCCATCACGCGCGCCGCGACAGCACGCTCGGCCAGGCGGCCGACGTGGTCATCGAGTTGGGCGCGCTGCAAGAGGCCTGCTCGCTCGGCCTGGCGCCCAGCACCAGCACCACCGCCATGCTGGCGGTGGGCGACGCCTTGGCGCTGGTGACCAGCCGGATGCGCGAGTTCAGCCGCGACGACTTCGCCCGCTTCCATCCGGCCGGCAGCCTGGGCCGGCGGCTGAGCCGCGTGGAAGAGTGCATGCGGCCACTGGCCGAGTGCCGCCTGGCGGCCGAGTCGCAGAGCGTGCGGCGGGTGTTCGTCGAGCACGCCCGGCAGGGCCGCCGCACCGGCGCGATCATGCTCACCGACGCCCAGGGGCGCCTGTCCGGCTTGTTTACCGACAGCGACCTGGCGCGGCTCTTCGAGCGGCGGCGCGACGACGCGATCGACCAGCCGATCCGCGACGTGATGACCTCGCGCCCCGCACCGTGCCTCACGGCTCGATGATGGTCGACGCGCTGGCTATCATGGCGGAACGAAAGATCAGCGAGCTGCCCGTCATCGACGCCGACGGGCGGCCCGCGGGCCTGATCGATATTACCGACGTGGTCGGGCTGTTACCCGAAACGCTGCCGGCGGCCCCCGCGGCCGAGCCGGCTGCCGGGTCGCAGCCCGCCCCTGCCGCCGCCGCTGCACCCGCGGCGGCCGAGGACGCGGGCGACGAGGACGAGGACGACGACCGCTCGATGCGCATCCCCTTCAAACCACGACCCCCGCGCGACAGGAGCGGCGATGAAACTCGAACAACGCTGCCAGGAAATCGAGCTGGTGCTGGCCGACGTCGACGGCGTGTTGACCGGCGGCCAGATCATTTTCGACAACCAGGGCATCGAAACCAAGCAGTTCCACATCCGCGATGGCATGGGCATCCGGCTGTGGCAGCGGGCCGGCTACAAGTTTGGCCTGATCACGGGGCGCAGCTCGCACATCGTGAAAATCCGTGCCGCCGAGCTGGGCATCGAGATCGTGCGGCAAACCGCCGAAGATAAACTGCCGGTCGCGCTGGAAATCCTCGCCCAGCTCGGCGTCGAGCCGCGCCAGACCTGCTATATCGGCGACGATCTCCCCGATCTGCCGCTGATGGGCACGGTGGGGCTGGCCGTGGCCGTGGCCGACGCCTGTCCGGAAGTCTGCCAGGCGGCCCACCACGTGACGCGGCTGGCCGGCGGCCAAGGCGCGGTGCGCGAGACGATCGAGCTGATCCTCAAGGCCCAGCGCCGCTGGAACGATCTGATTCAGAAGTACACCCCCTAAAGCCCCCGCCCGCGATGCTCACCGCCACCGATTCGCCGAGCGCGCCCGCGCGACTGCTGGGTTGGCTGTCGGAGGTGGCGCGCGGGCGGCAGGTGGCCGGCAGCTTCGTGGCCGTGGTGGTGTTGTACTGGCTCTACTGGCTGGTGGTCGTGCCGCTGATCGAGCCTTCCATCGACTACCTGCCCACGGCGGCCGTCAGCCAGGCCGAGCTGGAAGAAGCCCGGCACCAGGTTGGCACCTTGCAGCAAGAAGTGGGCCGCTACTTTCCGCCCGGCTCGTGGGAGCTCGACCGGCCTCAGGTGTGGCAGAGCGACCGAACGCGGCTGCTGTTCAAAACGCTCACGCCGCAACCAAACGGAACGGTCAAGCTGTTTCCCTGCACGGTATTGTTCTTTCCCAAGGAGCGATCGCCCGGCGGCGGCGTGCCCCGACCGATCATCATGCAGGCGCCCGAGGGAGCGGAGGTGCGCTTCGACGAGCCGATCGTCTTCAAGAGCGTGAAGATCAACGAGCGGAAGCTGGAGGGGGGGCGGCTGGTCGGGCCGATCCATATCTTTCGCAATCCCAGCGCCGGGCGCCAACGACGACCTCGAGCTGACGACCCGCGACGTCGAACTGGTGAAAGACCGCGCCACCACGCCGCACCCGGTCGATTTTCGCCTGGGCCGCAATCGGGGGCATGGCCGCGAGTTGGAGATCACCTTGGCGCCGGCCGACCCGGCGGCGGGCAACAACGCGCGGCCGGGCCCGATCAAGCTGCTCGAGTTGAAGCGCGACGTGCAAATGCAACTCGAGCTGGGCGGGGGACCCTTGCGCCAGCCGCGGCGCCGGCGCCGGCGGCCAGGCCGGGCGAAGCGCCCATCGACATCACCTGCCAGGGATCGTTCACGTACGACACCGAGCGCAACGCGGCCGCCTTCCACAACCAGGTGAACGTCTTTCGCACCACCAGCGAAGGCGAATTCGATCAGCTCAACGGCGAGCTGCTGACGGCCTACTTCGAAACCAAACCAGCCGCCCCGCGCAGCCCGACGGCACGCCGGGCGCGGCGCCGGCCGAAGGCTCGGGCACGCGCGTGCGGCTGCTCGAAGTTCGCGGCGACCCGGTCACCGTACGCTCGCCGAGCCGCGGGCTGTTCGTGCACTGCCGTGGGCTCGACTACGCGCCGGGCGAGGGGAACCGACCGGGCACGCTCGTGGCCCTGGGGCCCGGCTGGGTGCAGGGGCACTTGCCCAACGACCCGGGCGACAAGTACGACGCCAAGTGGACGCGGCAATTCCGCTTCGAGCCGGTCGCCGACGGCCAGCACCGCGCGGCGATCATCGGCGAGGCCACGGTCCGTTACAACCAGATCGGCACGATCACCGCCGACGAGATTTTTGCCTTTCTCACGCCAATCAAGCAGCCCGCTCCGCCGGGCACTCCGCCGGCAGCAGCCCGCGACAACTGGCAGTTGGAGCGGCTCGTGGCGCGGGTCTTCGAAGACCAGGCCGAGAAGAGCCGCGGCAGCGTGGTGATCGTTTCGCCGCAGCTCAGCGGCGTCACCCGGTTGCTCGAAGCCCAGGTCAATCGGCCGCTCGTCGATCCCACGGCCGCGGCCACCGCCGGGCGCCCGCGGCCGAGCCCACGAAACCCGCGAACGAGCGGCGCCCGGCACAAAACCCCGCGCAGCAGTTCGACGTCCGCGGCGCGGAGATGCGCATCGTGCTCGTGCCCCAGGGCAACCAGTTCGCGCTGTCGGGCGTGACGATCGAAGGGCAGGCACGGCTGACCGAGATCAATCCGCCGAAGGCCGGCCAGAAACCGCTGTTGGCCAGCGGCGACCGCTTGCACGTCGCCGATGCCCAGGGCGAAACGACCCGCGTCTCGGTGGCCGGACGGCCGGGCGTGCTCGATGCCGGGGGCATCGCCCTGCGGGCAGGTTCGAGTTCGCGCGGCGGCACGATCGAAATGGAGAAGCACACCAGCCGGTTGTGGATCGATGGTCCCGGCCAGATGACGATGCCGATCGAACAAGACATGGACGGCAAGCCCCTGCCGCAGCCGCAGCCGCTGGAGATCGTCTGGCAAGGCCGCATGGCGTTTCAAGGCAACGCCGTGGTTTTCGAGCGCACCGTCACGGCAAAGTCCGAGGGCCGATCGCTGGCCACCGAAAAGCTCGAGGCGATCTTCAACCGCCCGATCGACTTTTCGAACCCCGCGGCCGCCCCAGCCGGCAAGCCCGAGGACCGGCCGCAAGTCGTCAACCTGCGCTGCTACGGCCGCGCGTTCCTCAACGGCAGGCAACTGGACGAGCGCGGCCAACTGCTTTCCGTCGACGACCTGAATGCCGTCGACCTGGCCATCAACCGCGCGACCGGCGCGATCACGGCCTCCGGGCCCGGAACCGTGACCCGCGTCGCGCGCGGCGCGCCGCGGTCGCCGGCGGCCGCGGGAGCAAGCCGGGCAGCCGCGGGCGACCGGGCCGCGGGCGACCGGGCCGCGGGCGACGGGGCCGCGAGCCCACGCAACGCCTCCGACGAGCTCTCGTACCTCAACGTGCAGTTCCAAACCTACATCGACGGCAACTTGAACAGCCGGGCCATCCGATTCGGCCAGCCGATCAAGGCGGTTTATGGGCCGGTTACCGATTGGCAGCAGAAGCTCAATGCCGACGATCCGGCGGCGCTGGGGCGCGCGGGCTGGTGCTCGACGCCCGCGAGCTGGAGGTGCGCGAAGTGGCGGCGCGCACCAAGCGGCCGCGGGGTTGGTTCGAGCTGATCGCCCGCGGCAACATCGTGGCCGAGGGGGCGCAGTTCACGGCCCGTGGCGACCAGTTGACCTACTCGGAGGAAAAAGACGAGCTGGTGCTGCGGGGCGACGGGTTCAGCCCGGCCGAATTCTTTCAGGACGATCCGGCGACCGGCTCGCGGCGCGAGCAGAAGGCGAACGAGCTGCGCTACTGGTTCACCCTGCAGCGCGTGGGCGTAACCAGCTTTCAATCGTTCGACATGACCCTTCCCAAGAGCGCGCGAAGCCGGGCGCGCGCAAAAGAAGTCGCCGCTGGCGCCGTGAGGCGATGTCGCGCGGCGGTGTTTGGTCGTCCCCGGGCTCGCCGCGGGGCTCGCCGACGAATTGGTGAATCGGGCGATTCGCTACAGCGGCAGGGTGGCCCAGCGGGTTTTCATGGCGGCGATCGCCTGCTCGATTGGGGCGGCTTGCCACTTGCCTTCGCTCGAGGGCTCGGCCAGGCCCATCCGCTGGAGCTTGGCCAGGGCGTCCGCGACTTCGAAGTCGACGTCGCTGCCGGCTTCGCTGCGCAGCGCGACTCGATTTTCCGGTCGAGCTCGTCGGCGGTCCAGCCTTCGGCCGGCGCGTGGCGCCAGAGAATCATGGTAGGCCAGGATCGTTTCGCGGTTTTCCTGCTCTTCGGCCTCGTCGACCAGGCGGTAAAGCGTGCCGGCGTTGTTGTCGAGATTCTGGTAGTACAGGCTCTGCGTCAGGTTGAGCTGATACTTCTGCTTGGTGTTCAGGTAGCCGAAGAACGATCGCACGCCGTATCCGACCGTGCCGCCGATGAGGCTCAAGAATGCCAGCGACGAGTAGAACCCGGCCGCCGCCACGATGAACGCGCCCTGCACGATCTTCCACAGCGCGATCGACAGGCCCGAGAGCGTCGGCAGCATGATCTTGGCCTGGTCCACCAGCGACATGCGGACCGAGGTGCCGGGCAGGAGCATTTCGAGATCGGCCTGGGGAATGTCCTTGAACAGCTTGATGTAGACGTCCTGGTCGTCGAGAAATTCGGACAAGCCCGGCACCGAGCGCAGGTGAAAAATGACCACCAGCCGGCGGTAGATCGGCACCGCGACCGATTCGGCGCGAAAGCCCTTGCCCAGCCGGCGGTGCAAGCACTCGACGACTTCGTCGCCGCGGCAGTAGAGCTCCAGGCGGTCGAAAATCTCGAAATCGACCGCCAGGTTGAGGCCCCAGCGGCTGCGATCGGCCAGCGCCTGGTTGATTTCGCGCTCGGCCAGCCGGACGAAGTTGCCCCGTTCCAGCAGCCAGTCGAACCGGTCGAACAACGTCTGCCGGCGGGCCGCCAGCTCTTCGCTCGACAGCTCGGCCCCCGGCCGCGTGTCGGCATCGGGATCGAACGGGGCGTAGGCGTCCTTGAGCTCTTCGAGCGTGCGATGGAATTCGTGATGGATCGACGCCTCGACCAGCGGCCATAGCTCGCGGAACTGCCGCGCATCGGGCGCGGACAACTCGGACGAGGCCGCCAGCCGCTCGACCAGGTCGGCCTTGCGCAGCGGGATGAACTGCTCGCGGGCCGCGGGCAGCTCGATGTGGGGCCCGGCCGCGGAGGCCCGCTGCAGGGCGGCTGGCTCGCCGCGGAGGCTCGACATGGGGGGCAACTCACCGGAAGCGTGGCAAATCGTTCGGCCATGCGCCCCGAAAGGCCGACCCGCCGGGACGCGCGTTCGATTGTAGTCCGAAGCCCCTGGGCCAGACAGCCGGATTCGAGGCCGTCAAAAATCGAGCCGCCGCCGCCACGGCAGTCCCGCGGCCGGTTATGATGGATTGCCGCGATGCCCGGCGGCCGCCTGAACCGCGCCGGACGATCATCAATCCTTGGGCAGGGAGCCCCACCATGCGACGCGATTTGCAAAGATTTGCCAGCGCGGCGATCCGACGCTGCGGGCTGTGGATGGCCGTCGCCGTGGTGATGCCGGCCGCCGCCGGGCTGTTGTCCTTCCCGCGGCTGCAGGCCCAGGACGTGAGCACCGAGGAGCAAGCGCCCCCCAGCTACATGGGCCGGCAGATCGCGGCCACGATGCACTACAGCGGGGCTCCGTGGCTGATGCGCGAATCGCGGCAAAGCGAGGAAGACTGCAACCGGCTGCTCAAGGCCCTGAAAATCAAGCCTGGCCAGACCGTGTGCGACATGGGCTGCGGCAATGGCTTCTATACGATCTGCAACTGGCCCGGCTGGTCGGCGAGCGGGGCAGCGTGCTGGCCGTCGACATTCAGCCCGAGATGCTCAGCCTGCTCGACTAGCAGGTCAAAGGTAAAAAGATCAAAAACGTCGAGCCGATCCTGAGCACGCCGATCGATCCCAGCCTGCCCGAGCGGAAAAGTCGATTTGATCCTGATCGTCGACGTGTACCACGAGTTCACCTATCCGGAGCACGATGCTAAAAGCGATGCGCAAGAGCCTGGCGCCCGGCGGGCGGATCGCGCTGGCCGAATTCCGGCTCGAAGACCCGACGTGCCCATCAAGCTGCTGCACAAGATGAGCAAGGAACAGATCTTGAAGGAGTTTCGAGCCAAACGGCCTGAAACTCGTCGAGCAATTCGACGACCTGCCGTGGCAGCATTTGATGTTCTTCGAGCGCGATGAAAACCCGGCAAGTTCGGCCCCTCAAAAGGACCGATAGCGCAGTTGCATCTCGAAGTATCAGTCGGCGCCGCGTGCTTAAACGTTACGAGCGTAGCTTGCGCAAATGCGTTATTTCGCGGCAGTTTGCGGCAAAACCGTTGAACTGCCTTTTCTGCCGGTTTAGAATAAAACTCAATTCCTACCCCGAATTCATAGTTCGGTTCTTGGTCGCTCTCTTGTGTGCGAGGGAGTCAGGGTTCCACGGGCTGACGGTTGGCTAATGATTTGACAACGTGATCGCCATCTTGGTCTGACCGAGATTGTCGATGCGCACAACTCGAAGGGCCGGTTGCCTGGGCAAAGCGCACGGCTGATGTTGAGGTATTGACCCCGCATGTCTGAGAATTCGTCGATCGCCCCCAGTATCGACCCCCGGCCGGCACCGGCTGCCGCGGCGGCCGAATGGGTGCTGGGACAGAATCTTGCCGTACACCAGATCGCGCGCCATGCCCAGCGCGCGGCCAGCGCCGACTGCACGGTGCTCATCTCCGGCGAAACCGGGACCGGCAAGGAGCTTTGGGGAAAGCTCATCCACGACCGCGGTCCACGGGCCAGCAAGCCGTTCATACCGGTCAACTGCGCCGCGCTGACCGTGACGCTGGCCGAAAGCCAATTGTTCGGCCACGAGAAGGGCGCATTCACCGGCGCCGCGGGCCGCTCGGCCGGCGTGTTCCGCGCCGCCGAGGGCGGCACGGTGTTTCTCGACGAAGTCGGCGAGATGCCGCTCGAGCTGCAGCCCAAGCTGCTGCGCGTGCTGCAAGAGCGCGAAGTCACGCCCGTCGGCGCCGCCTACCCGGTGCGGGTCGACGTGCAGATCGTGGCGGCCACGAACCGCGACTTGGAAGTGGAGGTGACCGAGGGCCGATTCCGCGAGGACTTGTTTTATCGCTTGAACATGGTCGAGCTGCGGATTCCGCCGCTGCGCGATCGGGTGGAGGACATTCCCGAGCTGGTCGAGTTTTTCTCGCGGCGGTTCGCCGCGCGGTACCAGCGGCCGCTGTGGCGTCCGGACCCCGAAACACTGAAGAAGTTCTGCGAATTTCCCTGGCCGGGCAACGTGCGGCAACTCTCGCACGTCGTCGAGCAATCGTACGTGCTCGACTGCGCTCCGAGCCTGCCGCACGTCGAGCGCCTCGGCAGCGGTCGACGTGATGCTGCCCTACATGGATCTGGCCCGGCTGCGCTGGGCGGCCATCGACCAGGCGCTGCAGACCACGCGCGGCCACAAGGGACGCGCCGCCCGGCTGCTGGGCGTGCACGCCAACACGCTGACGCGGATGCTCGCGCAGATGGAGGCCGAAGCGGCCGAGAACGACGCCATCGTGCCCCCCATCTTCAAGCCGCGCCGCCGCAGCAAGCCCCGGTAGGATGCGGCCCGGGCGCCGCGATTGCAGCCGGTCCGGCTGTAGCCAGCCTCGGCGAGGCCGGGGCCCTTCGAAGCGTTCCGGCGTCAATGACCCTCGCGGCTGCCTCTACAGCAGGCTTTCCAGCAGCAGCCGCATCTTGCGCAGCTCGGCGAACTGGTCGACCCCTTCCATTTCGGCAATGTCGACCACCAAGGCCCGGTTGTAGTGCACCTTCGCCAGTTGCGTGACCAGCCGGCCGTATTCGACCAGTCCCTGGCCCACGCGGACCTGCAGCTTGTCCTTGGTCGTGTCGCGCAGGTGGACGTTGATAGACGTGCTTCATCACCTGGTCGTAGTTGCCGCCGGCGTGCGGGCCGTAGATGTAGTGGCTGGGGTCGAGCGTGATGCCCAGGCCCTTGACGTTGTCGCACAGCACGACGGCCGTGTCGGGGTCTTGCGTCATGCGGCCGGTTTCGGTTTTATGCCCACCAGCACGCCCTCGCGCGAGGCGATGGCCACGAGCCGTCTGCAGGCGTTCGATTTCGGCGTTGAACGGGGTGCCCAGCTCGGCGGCCGGCACGGTCATGGCCACGACCTTGGTGGCCTTGGCCAGGCGGCAGCAGGCGGCAAACTGGTCGTAGTAGTTCCGCCTTCGGCCTCGATGTCGACGCTGTAGCCGGAGGTGGTCAGGCGGTAGGTCTCGCGGCAGGCGGCCAGCGCCGTTCCAGGTCGGCCAGCACGTCCGACGGCTTGAGCTGGCCCTCCGTTCGTGCACGGCAGATTTCCACGGCCGTGTATTCCAGGTCGACCAGTCGCTGCAGCACGCGCGTCCAGCGACAAGTTCGGAAAGCATTCGCTCGAAGCGGCGACAAACACTCGCGGACCCTCCCTGTAGAATGCGCAGTTTCCAAGCGAACCGCGCGGCGGACGTGCAAAGCGGCTATTGCCACGCCGTAGCTTACCGCTTGCGGCCACCGCTTGGCAACACCCCCTCGCGCGCGCCGCGCCGCGCGTCCGAGGGCCTTGGCGGCGCGGCCAGCCCGGCCGTCTACCGCCCGTCGACGCGGCGCGTATAATTTGCCCGCATTCACGCCACGACCGTCCGAGGCGCCCATGGCCTCGCGCCTGGTGCGAGGGCGTCAGCTATCACGGCCCGCGCGTTCTTCACCGTCGGCGGGCAATCTTTTACGAAGGAGACGTGCCATGGATCAGCAACCGACGCCCCACGCGATGCAGCCGCTGGCCATCGATCCCACGCCGGACCGCTGCGGGTCGTGATCGAACAACCGCGGGCCGGCTGGCTGGGGGTGCTGGCCGGCGTGGTGAAATGGATTCTCATCCTGCTCGTCGTGCTCGTGATCTTTGGCTCCTTTGCCAGGTCGTACGAAACCGAGAGCACGATCAGCGAGCGGCTGGCACTCGCTGTCGAAAACCGCCACCGACAAAGTGGCCATCGTCACGCTCGAGGGCACGATCTTCGGCGACGAAAGGTTCGTCAAGAAGCAGATCGACCAGGTCCGCGACGATCCGACACGTCAAGGCCGTCGTGCTCCGCGTCGACTCGCCCGGCGGCACGGTCACCGGCAGCGACTACATCCATCACCACCTCATGAAAATGCTGGCCGACGAGCGAAGATTCCCATGGTCGTGAGCATGGGCGGCGTCTGCGGCCAGCGGCGGCTACTACGTGGCCATGGCCGTCGGCGACACGCCGAAGACGCGATCTTCGCCGAGCCCACCACCTGGACCGGCTCGATCGGCGTGATCATTCCGCATTATGACTTCTCGGGCCTGCTGGAAAAAATCGACGTCCAGGACGATTCGATCGCCAGCAATCCGCTGAAGATGATGGGCAGCCCCACCCGCAAGTTCCCCGAGCCGATCCGCGCCGAGGAGCAGGCGATCCTCAAAGGCCTGGTCGATTCGAGCTTTGCCGACTTCAAGAAGATCGTGCTGGCCGGCCGCAAGAAGCTGCGCAACAAGCCCGAGGTGCAAGACGTGGTGTTCACCGGCCGCATCTTCACGGCCAAACAGGCTGAGGAGAACCTGCTGGTCGACAAGCTCGGCTTCGTCGAAGACGCGATCGACCGCGCGATCGAGTTGGCGCACCTCGACAAAAGCCAGGTCCAGGCGGTGAAGTATCACAAGCCGGTAGGACTGTTCGACCAAATGCTCTTCGGCACCCAGAGCCGCCGCCCGGCGTTCGATATCTCGACGATTCTCGACCTGGCAACCCCGCGGGCGTATTACCTGTGCACGTGGAACGCGGGGATGCGCAGCGAGCCGTGAGCCGGCGAGCCCCCGGGGCGCCAACACCCCCGATCGCTTTGCCCTGCGCGTGCGTCGCGCGATCCGTCCCTCACCCCTCCCACGCCCGCGCCACTTCGACCAGCGTGCGCACGTACTGCCCGCTGGCGCCGCCGTCGCTCCACGGCTTGGGCTTGTCGCGAAACGCGGGCCCGGCGATGTCGATGTGCGTCCAGGGGGTCTGGCCGACGAACTTCTCCAGGAACTTGGCCGCCGTGATCGCGCCGCCCCACCGCCCCTCGCCCATGTTCTTGATGTCGGCCACTTCGCTCTTGATCATGCTCGTCGTAAATTCCGGATACATCGGCAACTGCCAGACCGGCTCGCCGGCCGCGCGGGCCGCGGCCACCACCGCGTCGCACCACGGCTGGTCGTTGGTCATCACGCCGGCCACTTCCGTGCCCAGCGCCACCACGCAGGCGCCGGTCAGCGTCGCCAGGTCGACGATCCTGGCCGCGCCCAGGTCGACGGCCACGCGACAGCACGTCGGCCAGCACCAGCCGCCCCTCGGCGTCGGTGTTGTGCACCTCGATCGTGAGGCCGTTGCGGGCCGTGAGCACGTCGCCCAGCTTCATGGCCGCCGGGCCGGTCATGTTTTCGACCAGCCCCGCGATGCCGATGACGTTGACCGGCAGTTTCAGCAGGGCGATCGCCCGCATCGCGCCGAGCATCGTGGCGGCGCCGGCCATGTCGCACTTCATCGTCAGCATGCCCTCGGGCGGCTTGAGCGACAGCCCGCCGGAGTCGAACGTCACCCCCTTGCCGACGATCGCCAGCGGCGGCGGCCTTGGCCGGCCGCCCCGATAGCGGAGGATCACCAGTCGGGCTTCGCGGCTCGAGCCCTTGGCCACCGCCAACAGCGCCCCGCATTGTTCCTTGGCCGAGCCGTTTGGCGTCCCAAACTTCGATCTCCAGTCCGTTGCGCTTGGCCACTTCGGCGGCCTGCTCGGCAAACGTCTCGGGATAAATCTCGTCGGCCGGGGCATTCGACCAACCCGCGCGTGAGTTGATGCTCTCCCCCAGTATTTCGCCGCGAGCCGCGGCCGCTTGGTCGCCGCCGTGCCAGGCCAGGGTGCCGAACGGGTGGCGATTTTTTTCCGCCCGGTGCAGGTCCTGCCCCAGGCAGCCGACAATCGCGCCTGCCACGCCGCTTTCGGTCGCGGCCGCCGGCCAGCCCTCGTCGAGAAAGAAGGCCACCACGCCGCGCAGCTTGCCGGCGAGCTGCTTGGCCGCCGCCGCCGCGACGCGGTACGCTCTCCCGGCGTCCAGCTCCTCGCGCTTGCCCAGGCCAACGAGCAGCACCTGGGCGCCTTGCCGACGCCGATCAGCAGCGGCGCCAGCTCGTAGCGGCGGCCGACGAATTCCTTGCGCTCGACAAGATTGCGAATCGCCCCCGACAGCGCCGCGTCGACTTCCGCCGCCGCGCCGGCAAGCGGCGCGTCCTCGAACACCCCCACCACCAGCGCGTCAGCCTCGGTAGCAAGCACGGACGAATCAATCAACAGGACATCCATGGCGAAGCCTCGTTGCAGGAATTCAAGTCAACACGACAAGCGTGCATTGTACCCCCCTCTCCCCTCGCGGGAGAGGGACCGCTCGTCGGCCCGTGCCGACGAGCAGGGTGAGGGGGCGACCATCTGCGCGGCCTGCGCCACCGTGCGCGCCAATCCCCCCTCACCCGGCGTCGCTGCGCTCCGCCACCCTCTCCCGCCAGGGGCGAGGGTAAAAGTCGTACGCCTGCGCATCAGGCGCCGCCCCCGCGCTTTGCCTCCCTCTCCCCTCGCGGGAGAGGGACCGCTCGTCGGCCCGTGCCGACGAGCAGGGTGAGGGGGCAACCGTCCGCGCGCCCGCCCGCGCCGCACCCGCGCGCGACCCCTCACCCGGCGTCGCTGTGCTCCCGCCGCCCTCTCCCACCAGGGGCGAGGGTGAAAGTCGTACGCCTGCGCATCACTCGCACCGCCCCCGCGCTTCGCCTCCCTCTCCCCTCGCGGGAGAGGGACCGCGCGTCGGCCCATGCCGACGAGCAGGGTGAGGGGGCAACCGCGCGACACCGCCTCGTCAAACGACGCTATACTCACTGCCATGCGAGAATCGATCCGTCGCGCCCGTTCCTTGTGCCGCACGCAAACCAATGCCGAGCGCCTGTTATGGGCGAAGCTGCGCGGTCGTCGGTTCGCAAAGTTCAAATTTCGTCGCCAGGTTCCCTTGGGTCGCTACATCGCGGATTTTGTTTGCTTCGACCGGCGACTCATCGTGGAACTTGATGGAGGGCAGCACGCCCGTCAACGCGAGTACGACCAGAGCCGGACGCTTTGGCTCGCCGAGCAAGGCTACCGCGTGGTGCGAATCTGGAACAACCTCCTGTGGGAAGATCACGAGGCGGTCGAGGAATTGATCTGGCGCCGTCTGCACGACAAGGCCGGCAACGACGATAAGTAGGTAGTCCGCACTACGCTTCGACCGTCGCCGCGATTCGCTCCCCTCTCCCCTCGCGGGAGAGGGACCGCTCGTCGGCCCGTGCCGACGAGCAGGGTGAGGGGCCGACCATCTGGCGCCTGCGCCTCGCGAGCGACCGCCCCCTCACCCGGCGTCGCCGCGCTCCGCCACCCTCTCCCGCCAGGGGCGAGGGTAAACCCTCTTCCGCATTCGTTCGATCCGAACGACGATCCCTGGAAGTGCGCTGCACCGGGCTTCGGCCACTACCGGTCCTGGGCGCGACACGCCACAATGAAGACGCATGGGCTATCGCACTCTCCGAGCCTGCTTGAACGACCTGGCGGCCAGCGGTCAGCTCGTGCGCATCGAGTCGGAAGTCGACCCGCATCTGGAAGCGGCCGAAATCCACCGCCGCGTCTTCGCCGCCGGCGGCCCGGCGATCTATTTTGCCCGCGTCAAGGGCTGCCGATTTCCGATGGCCAGCAACCTGTTCGGCACGATGGCCCGCATGCGGTTCATCTTTCGCGACACGCTCGACGCCGTGCGGCGGCTGGTCGAGTTGCGCGGCCGACCCGCTTCGCGCCGTGCGCCGGCCGTGGCAGCAATGGCGCCTGCTGCCGGCGCTGGCCCACATGTTACCCCGTTGCGTGCGCAGTGGGCCCGTGTTGGCAACAGACAATCTCGATCGACGCCCTGCCGCGCTTTCAATCCTGGCCCGACGACGGCGGCGCCTTCGTCACCCTGCCGCTGGTCTATACCGAAGATCCCGACGCGCCCGGATTCCGCCGCTCGAACCTGGGCATGTACCGCGTCCAGTTCACCGGCGGCCAGTACCGGCCCAACCAGGAAGTCGGTCTGCACTACCAGATCCATCGCGGCATCGGCGTCCATCATGCCGCCGCCATCCGCCGCGGCCAGCCGCTGCGCGTCAACGTCTTCGTCGGCGGCGCCGCCGGCCATGAGCGTCGCCGCCGTCATGCCGCTGCCCGAGGGCATGTCCGAGCTCGGCTTCGCCGGCGCCCTGGCGGGCCACGGCATTCGCATGATCGACGGCGGCGCTTGCCAATCCATGCCGAAGCCGACTTCTGCATCACCGGCACCGTCGACCCCGCGCGCAACTGCCCGAGGGGCCGTTCGGCGACCACCTGGGCTATTACAGCCTGGCCCACGATTTTCCCGTGCTCACGGTCGACCGGGTCACCTGCCGCCGCGATGCCATCTGGCCGTTCACCGTGGTGGGCCGCCCGCCGCAGGAAGACACGATGTTCGGCCAGTTGATCCACGAGATCACCGGCCCGGTGATACCCACGCTGATCCCCGGCGTGCACGCCGTGCATGCCGTCGACGCGGCCGGCGTTCATCCGCTGCTACTGGCGATTGGCAGCGAGCGTTACACGCCGTTCGACGAGCGGCGGCGGCCGCAGGAGTTGCTCACCACGGCCAACGCCATCCTCGGCCAGGGGCAGCTCTCGCTGGCCAAGTACCTGTGGATCGCGGCCCGCGAGGACGACGACCGCATCTCGACGTCGGCGACGTGGCGGCCATGTTTCGCCACGTGCTCGCGCGGGTCGACTGGACGCGCGACCTGCACTTTCAAACCGCGACGACGATCGACACGCTCGACTATTCCGGCGACGCGGCTGAACGAAGGCTCGAAAGTCGTCATCGCCGCGGTCGGCCGGCCGGTCCGCCAGTTGCCCGGCGAGATCGAGAGCCTTTCGCTGCCCGAGGGTTTTCGGAGCCGCGCGGGTCGCGCTCGCCCGGCGTGCTGGTCGTCGGCGGCCCGAAATACCAAGCGGGCCAAGGGCCCGACGACGCCGTGGAGCGGTTCTGCGGGGCGTTCGACGCGGCGGCCCCCATCAATCGCTTCCCGCTGGTCGTGGTCGTCGACGACAGCGGAGTTCGCCGCCCGCACGCTCAACGATTTCCTCTGGGTGACGTTCACCCGCAGCAACCCGGCGGCCGACGTGTACGGCATCGGAGCGTTCACGCGCCAGAAGCACTGGGGCTGCCGCGGATCGCTGGTGATCGATGCCCGTGCGAAGCCGCAGCATGCCCCGCCCTTGGTCGAAGATCGCGAAATTACCCGCCGGGTCGACGCCCTGGGCGCCGCTGGCGGCCCGCTGGCGGGTATCATTTAAGAACACGCCGGGCGCTTGCGGTTTCATCGTCCGGCGGCAAACGGCGCTTTGACCAGGCACCATGTACTCCACCACTCTCATCGTGCCCGCCTCGGCCAGCCCGCTGGTGATTGCGCTGGGCGCCGTGGTGGCCGCTTGCGTCGGCAGTTTTTTGAACGTGGTCAGCTACCGCCTGCCGCGGCGGCTGAGCCTGGTGCAGCCCGGCTCGCATTGCCCGCATTGCGGGCACCCGATCCGCTGGTACGACAACGTACCCCTGGGCGGTTGGATTCTGTTGGGCGGCCGCTGCCGCGATTGCCGCCAGCCGATCTCGCTGCGCTACCCGGCCGTCGAAGCCCTGATGGCCGCCATCGGCGGGCTGCTGGCCTGGAAGTTCGCGCTGATGCCGGTCGATTCCACGGGCAGCTCGTTTCTCGTCGAGTGGCGGTGGTTCGTATTCAACCTGCTGCTGGTCGGCACACTGGTGTGCGCTGCGGCGATCGAGTTCGACGGCCTGGTGCCGCCGCGGCGCTTGCTCGATTATCCGGCGATGATCGGCATGGTGATGCTCTTGATCTGGCGCGACCTGCTCTTCCCGGGCGACGTGATCCCGTACATGGGCCTGCCGGCGGCGCTATCGGGCGCGGCGATGGGTTTCTTGCTCGGCTTCACGCCCTGCCTGGCGATGACGACCAACACGGCCGGCGCTCGCGGCGCGATGCGCTGACCGCACTGGGCGAATTGATGTTCGTGGGGTTCTTCGTGGGCGACCACGCCATCGTGCCGATCGCCCTGGAAACGATGGCGCTCTACGTGGCGACCCAATTGGCGGCCCGTCTCTGGCCCCCCGCGGGCCGCTTCGGCTGGGCCGGTTCCTTGCTGTTGACGACCGTCGCGTGGCTGGCAACCTGGCCCGACGCGGTCCCCTTCGATCCGCGACTCGCCGACGAACTCGCCTTGCGAGTCGGCCTGGCGGTCGCGATCATGACGGCGCTGGCCGTCGTGCTGCAGATCGCGCCGCCGCCAAGGCGATCGTTCGAGCGCATCGCCAAAGAAGCCTGACGCGCCAGCCCGCGGTTCCATGCCATGACCGACCCGCAACCTACCGCCGCCATCGAACGTCCCGTCGCGCTGGTGACCGGCGCGGGCCGGCGGCTGGGCAATGCGATCGCCCGATATCTCGCGGCGCGCGGCTACCGCGTGGCGTTGCATGCGCCACGATTCGCGCGGCGGCGCAATCCACCGCCGACGAGCTGACCGCCCAGGGCCGCGAAGCCATCGCCCTGTCGGCCGACCTGGCCGACGAGGCCGCCACGCGCCGCATGGTGGCTGCCGCCGCCGCGCACTTCGGCCGGCTCGACGCCCTGGTCAACAACGCCGCCGTCTGGCAGTCGAAACCCTTCGACCAGGTCACGGCCGCCGACGTCCGCCGGCACTTCGAGATCAACACGCTGGGCTCGTTCATCTGCGGGCAAGCCGCCGGACTGCTGATGGCCGCGCAGCCGGCCGGCGGCGCGATCGTCAATGTCGGCGATTGGGCGATCGAGCGGCCCTACGAAAACTTCGCCCCCTACTTCGTCTCCAAGGGAGCCATTCCCACGCTGACCCGCATGCTGGCCGTCGAGCTGGCGGCCCGCAATCCGCGGGTCCGCGTCAACGCGATTCTGCCCGGCCCGGTGCTCTTGCCCGAGCAAATGGGCCCCCAGGAGCGCCAGCAGGTGATCGCCTCGACGCTGGCCAAAAGCGAAGGATCGCCCGACGACGTGGCCGCGGCGGTGCTCGTTTTGCTGGAAAACCCGTTTATCACCGGAGTTTGCCTGCCGGTGGACGGCGGGCGGACTATTTACAGCCGCCCCGCGCACGCATAGGATGTGGCCTCCCGCCGCGCAAGCGCGAGGGCCTCGAAGCATGCGGTCCATTTCCAGAGGGCCGGCTTCCACCCCACGCAACCGCGGCAATCGGGATTCGAACTCCAGCTCGCCATCCCCTCGCGCCGGGCGTCACGTCCCCCGAGGTCCAACACACGCCGCTCGGACCGCGGCCAGACTGGAAGCTCGAACGGGTCCTTTTCCGACATGAGCGGCGGAAGGCCCGGCGCCGCACTTCTCGACGTGGCGCTCAGCGGCGGATGTTTGCGTTGTCAATTGCGGGGGCTGTGGCTGGTCGAACCCGAGTGCGCGGCGCCGCGACGGCGGCCTCCGGCGCAACCTCGTTCCGACCTCCGCCGCGATCCCCCCGAGTGCCAAACCACCCCACGGTTCGACGCGGCATGGGACGCAACAGCAAGTGGATCGAAGCGCAGGGCGATGAGCGCCACCGAGGTCGTCGCGCGCCGCGCGCTCGACGCCCGCTTGGAGCGCGTTTGGCACTATCTCGGCCAGTCGGTCAAGGATTCGCAGGACGAAACCGAAAACGTTCACCAGTTGCGGGTCTTCGTCCGCCGCACCACCGCGGCCCTGGAAATCTTCGACGCCTGGCTGCCCAAGCGGCGCGGCCGCTGGGTGCGCAAGCAGGTGAAACGCGTCCGCAAAGCCGCCGGCCCGGCCCGCGATCTCGACGTGCTGGCGCTGGGCTGGTCCGAGCACCGCGACGCGCTGCCCGAGGGCGCCGCCGCGATTCTGGTCGACGAGGCGCGCTGCTCGCGCCGCGAGGCCCAGCAGCCGATCGAGAAAATCCTCGGCAAGCTCAGCGAAAAGCATTTCGAGCGCCGCGCGGCCCGCTTCGTCAAGCGCGTGGCCGCCCGCGGCGAGCAGCCCGCTTCGAGCGATGCTTCGGCTGCCTGGCGCGCAGGCCCTGGCCGCCCTAACGGCGCGCTACCTCGCCGCCGCGCCCGATGAACGGGCCGACGTCGAAGCGCTGCACGCCTTTCGCATCGAGGGCAAGCGGGTCCGCTACGCCATGGAGGTCTTCGCCGGCGCCTTCGACGCGCCGTTTCGCGACGAGCTCTATCCGCTGGTCGTCGATCTGCAGGACCGCCTGGGCGCGATCAACGACCACGTCACCGCGGCCCAGTACCTCGAAGGCTGGCGGGCCGCCGCCGAAAGCTGCGACAAGAGCAAGGCCTTCGAACAGGGCATCGAGCACCACCGCCGGGCGCTGGAAGCCAGCCGGCAGGAGTTTCTCGCCTGGTGGACCGTCGACCGCCAGCACGACCTGGCCGCCCGCTTCAGCCGCTTCGTCGCCGTTGACGACTGCGGCCAGTAGTTCAGCGGTCGATCGGCGACTGCACGACTTGCAGGAACCGCCCGCCGCTGTCGTACCAGCCGTGCCGCGTGAAGCGACACCACACGATGTCCAGCAGGAAGCCGCGCCAACAATCGCGGCTCACTTCCAGCGACGCGATCATCCGCCGATGCGGCAGCGCCTGCTGCTGGTAATAGAAGCCCAGGCCGCACTCCGACAAGTGCTTGCCGACCACGGCCACCGACTGCGCCTGCGGCGTGACGCCGTCGGCCTCGAGCGGCGTCAGGTACAGCAGGTGCGGATACGGAAACCGCTGGGCGTACCGCCGCTCGGCGTGATGGCCCGGCGGATACACGCCCGAGAGCACTTCCCAAACCTGCCGCCGCACCGCGTCGCCCGACAAGGGCTTGACCGTCGTGAGGCACTCCAACTCGGGTTGACTCAACACTAGATTCGACAGCGACATCGGTGCGTTACCAAGGTGTGTGAAAGTCCGCGAGGCAATTCGGGCGTCGACCAAACGCCGCTCCAGCGCGACGTCCGGCGATTATCAGCGATGCGAACAGCGAGTTGAAACTGCCGAAACGGCTCGCGCAGGCGCGCGCTTTGGGCGGAGATGGAAGCGCCCAAGGGATATCTAGGTCACGCCGGCCCGGCAGTCAAATGCGGCCGGCCCACATGGCCCGAACCGCGTTGCGCCGCCACTGTCGCCCCACGGCCGGGTGCCACTGCTGGCTAGTCCAGCAGTGCCCTTCGGTCACCCGGATCTCTCGGCAATTACCGGGTAAACTCGCCGCCCCGCCTATTTCGGGCTCAGCCGCAGGGCGCCGTCGAGCCGGATCGTGGTGCCGTTGAGCATCACGTTTTCCACGATCTGCTGGGCCAGAAACGCGAATTCGCTGGCCCGCCCCAATCGCGGCGGAAACGGCACCTGCGCCTCCAGCGCCTGCTGCTGCTCGCCCGGCATTCCCGCCATCATCGCCGTTTCGAATACGCCCGGCGCAATCGTCATGACGCGAACGCCAAAGCGCCAGCTCGCGGGCGATCGGCAGCGTCATCGACACCACGCCCCCTTTCGAGGCCGAATAGGCGGCCTGGCCCAACTGCCCCTCGAAAGCCGCCACCGAGGCCGTGTTGATGATCACGCCCCGCTCGTTTTCCGCGCCCGGCTTTTCCTGGGCCATGGCCACGGCCGCCAGGCGAATGACGTTGAACGTGCCGATCAAATTCACCTGGATCGTGCGCGAAAACGACTTCAGGTCGTACGGCCCTTCCTTGCCCAGCACGCGTCCCACGCCGATGATGCCCGCGCAGTTGATCACCACCCGCAGCGGCCCTAGCTCTTTGGCAACCGCCAGCGCCGCTTGCACGCTGGCTTCGTCGGTCACGTCGGTGTGCGCGAACCGCACGGCGTCGCCCAGCTCCTTGGCCAGCGTGCCGCCCAGCTCGTCCTGCACGTCGGCGATCACCGCCTTGCCGCCGCGACCGGCAAAATGCCGCACGCAAGCCGCCCCCAACCCCGAGGCCCCGCCCGTCACCAGAAACACGCTGCCGTCGATTTTCATGGGATCAAGTCCGCCAAAAAAAAAGGAACGCGAAAGGATTTCGAAACCCGCCGGCGCGATCGCGGCCGCAGCGCCACCTCACGCCTCCAAACGTGCCGCGGCCTTTTGGACTTAAAGATTAGCGAATGTTCCGCGCCTGATTGCAGCCCCCGACGAGCCCCCCGAGCACGTCCTCGGCCACGTCGAGCTGCTGCTTCCAGGGGGCTTGAACAAATCAAGCCATTTTGATACGATCAAGGCACGCGCCGACCCTGCGCACCCGCCGCGTTGAAATCGCATCTTTGCTCGCCGCTCGAGGAGAAGACGCCATGTTGACGATCTTGGGCAAACCGGATGGCCGCTACTGCGACGGCGTCTCGCGCCGCACCTTCCTCAAGATCGGTGGGCTGGCACTCGGCGGGCTGTCGCTCCCCCAGGTTCTGCGCGCCAGGCCGCTAGCGGCACCCGTCCCGCCAGTCACAAGTCGATCATCATGATCTTCCTGCCCGGCGGCCCGCCGCACCAGGACTTCTTCGATCTGAAGCCCGATGCCCCCTCCGAAATTCGCGGCGAGTTCAAACCGATCAAGACCGCCGTCAGCGGCATTGAAATCTGCGAGCATTTCCCCAAGATCGCCGGTCTGATGGACAAGCTGATCCCGATCCGCTCGATCGTCGGCGCCAGCGGGGCCCACGACGCCTTCGAGTGCGTCACCGGCCATCGCCGCAATTCCCAGCAGCCCCCCGGCGGCTGGCCCGCCCTGGGCTCGGTGCTCTCGAAAGTTTATGGCCCGGCCAACCCGGCGATGCCGGCCTTCGTCGGCCTGTCGCCCAAGATGGGGCACATGGAATGGGCCGACAACGGCCAGCCCGGCTTCCTGGGCGTGGCCCATGCCCCGTTCAAGCCCGACGGCGAGGGCAAGGCCGACATGGTGCTCAACGGCGTCACGCTCGATCGCCTCGGCGACCGCAAGGCCCTGCTGACCAGCTTCGACCGCTTTCGCCGCGACACCGATGCCAGCGGCATGATGGGCGGGCTCGACCGCTTCAACGAGCAGGCCTTTGGCGTGCTCACCTCCAGCCGGCTGATGGAAGCGTTGGACATCAACAAGGAAGATCCCAAAATCCGCGAGCGCTACGGCAAGGGCGATCCGCGCAATCGCGACGACGGCGGCCCGAAGCTGATGGAGCATTTCCTCATGGCCCGCCGGCTGGTCGAGGCCGGCACGCGCTGCGTCACCCTGGCCTTCAGCCGCTGGGACCACCACGGCGGCAATTTTGCCGCCTGCCGCCAGGACATGCCGATGCTCGACCAGGGCTTGTCGGCCTTGATCGAAGACCTGCACGACCGCGGCCTGGAAAAGGACGTCTCGGTCGTGGTGTGGGGCGAGTTCGGCCGCACGCCCAAGATCAACAACAACGCCGGCCGCGACCACTGGCCGAACGTCTCGTGTGCCTTGCTGGCCGGCGGCGGCATGCGCACCGGCCAGGTGATCGGCTCGACCGACCGCATCGGCGCCGAAGCCAAGGACCGCCCGGTCCACTTCCAGGAAGTCTTTGCCACGCTCTACCACACGCTAGGCATCGACACCAGCAAAGTCGCCTTGCCCGACCTCAGCGGCCGTCCCCAGTACCTCGTCGATCACTACGACCCGATCAGCGAAGTGCTGTAAAGCCCCAGGCCACGGCAACCGCCACGATCTCCGCGCCCTCTCCCGCCCGCATACCTAGCTTCTTGTTCTTCTCCTTCGTTCATTGCAACCGCGTGCGCCAAAAATCCCAGCGCCACGCCGGCTCACGCCCTGGGCTCGCCATCCCCAAGAAGAAAACCATCTTCTCCGCTTCTTCTTCTTCCTCTTCCTCCTCCGTCGTGCCGTCGTGCCGTCGTGCCGTCGTGTTAAAACCCTCCCCCTCGTCCTCCATGTCCTCCGCCCTCTGCGGCCAATTTTCCTTTTCTTCAGTGGCCAATTCTTCCCCTAGAAATCAGCCACGCGTTCCGCGATACTTCGTGTAGCTGAATCGGGCTGAGGTGTGCGTTGCCGCGAAAGCCATTTGCGAGAATGCCAAGAGTAGCGAAAGTCGGCAGGCGATAGTTCTGGCCTGATAAAACCGGCGGAGCGAAGCCACAGGGCAGCATTCCCGAGCCGCCTCTCCTGGAGCGATGTGTGGCGTTGTTGAAAGCATCTGCGAGCGCTCGCAGACGCCCAAGCACCGCCACCGGGTCGGTTTGACGAGTTCTTCTTACCTCAGGCCTCAAGCCTCAGGTCTCAAGCCTCGGCTGCCTGCCCCGCTTCGGGTCGACCCGACAGGTCCGCCCCACGGATGGGCTCGAGTGGTCGGTGACACAGACCTCGAGAACTCCCCTTGCCGTGATTTGCGGTGTCACCCGGTGTGTTGCTCGACCGCGTAACGGCCGAGGCAAAAAACCAAAAACCCAAGAACGCGCCTCGGCCCTCGAGTACGGACGAGCGGCTGCACGAAGCGTTTTTCGTCAAGGCGGCGGTGCGCGCGCAAGCACGCACCGCCGCCGTTTTATTTTTCCGTTTTGTAGGTCAGGCCGTGGCCTGACATGACCAACCGCGACAGTCCGATTGTCAGGCCACGGCCTGACCTACAAAACGCATGCCGGGTGCCACTCTCTGGCTCATCCAGCCGTGCAAGCATCACGGGTGTCTGCTGCGCAGCCGCCCGCCAGTGAAACAGGCTCTTTTCTGAAGTATCCGCGACTGGACTCGAACCAGTAACCTTCGGCTTCGGAGGCCGACGCTCTATCCAATTGAGCTACGCGGACGAAGTCTTTCAAGTATAACGGGCGGGTGCGGCGGCGGAAGGGTTTGCCGCTGGGCGATGGCGGGCAACGGCACGCACAGCCGCGAAAGCAGTTTCCAGCGGGAGAAGTCCACCATGCAACCCACGCGCGTCGCCACGGTGCGGCCGGTCGAAGAGTCCGAGGCCACGGGCCGAGTGGCGGAAATCTTTGCCGACATCAAGCGGACCAAGAATATCGACTTCGTGCCGAGTCTGTGGCGCGTGCTGGCCACGCACCCGGCCGAGCTGGAACTGGTGTGGACGTCGCTCAAGACGCTCATGCACCCGGAGGCGACCGGCCGCGCAGTCGCCGCTCGAGCCGGCCACACGCGAGATCATCGCCCTGGCCGTTTCGGCCACCAACGGCTGCGCCTACTGCGTCAACTCGCACACGGCCGCGCTGCGCAAGCTGGGCCTCGACACCCAAGCCGTCGGCGAAGTGCTGGCCATCGCCAGCCTGTTCAACATGACCAATGCCCTGGCCGAAGGCTACCAGGTCGAGCCCGACGTCCTGCCGCCGCTGGACTGATTACGCCGGAGCCAGCGCCAGCTCTTTGAGCGCGTCGAGGCTGGCTAACAGATCTTCGCGGGAGATTTCTTGCCAGCCGGCCAGCTTGTGGCGGAGGATGCACAGCTTGAAGGCCTCGAAGGCATCGCTGACGTCGGCCGGCAGGCTGGCCAGGTCGGCAAACGGCCGAAACGGCTCGACCGCCAGGCGGGTGCCCCCTCGTCCGCGACGTCCTCGGCATCGTAATCATCGTCGGCCCCCTCGTGGGGCTCTGCGTGCGCGTTCTCGACGTCGCCTGCATCGTCGGCAGCCGTGCGGTCGGGCACGCGGACGACGCCCAGCGTACCGCCGGCGACTTCGCCCGAATCGTCGGCGCCGTCGGCGTCGTCATCCCAAGGCGCGGCGGCCTCATCCTCAGCGGCTTCGTCGGTCGCTTGACCGCCGCCCAGCGTTTCCCATCGCTTGTGGCGCATGTCGGCGATCGACCAGTCGCTTTGCACGGCCCCTTCGAGCCACATTTCGGCGTCGTCCCAATCGAGGGCGGCTTGAAAATGGCTCCAGTACAGGCCGGGATAGTCCTCGCGGACAGCGTCGAAGCGTTCGAAGGCGCGCCGCAGGCGGCCGACGTGCTGGGGCGTGACGTGGCCCACGCGGCGGGCCCAGGCTTCGTCGGAATACTCGGCCGGCGGGGCGCCGCTTGCGCGCAGGGTCTCGCGCCAGGCGTGAATGATCTGCCCCTTTTCCCAGTTGGTGGTGCTGACGAGCCGCTTCCACTGGCCCAAGAATTGTTCGGACGTCTGGTCGATCGTGGCGAGATCCATCGCTATGTGGGTGATTCCTTCAAGGCGCGAAAAGTTTTTGACAGGCTGCCGCGGATTGCGCACGCGGCGCACTCAGACGGCCGCGGAGGGACGATTCTAACAGACGGCGCGCGGCGGGGTCAGCAGTTGCCCGCGTCGCGCACGAAAGATATTCGGTGGCGCGCGTCCTAACCGTCACGAGCGGCAGACTTTCACGGACGATTGCACGCGTGTGCACAAGCCGGGGCCGGCTGGGGATAACTTGTCAGTTCGCCCCGATCCGCTCGTGCGACGAGCCCGCCGCGCGACGAGCCCGCCGCGCTCACGACGCCTCGGGCGGCGCCGGCGCGATCTCGACCGATTGAAAGCCGCAGCGGTTGTGCGTGCCGTCGCAGAAAGGCCGATTCGACGACTGCCCGCAGCGGCACAGGGCGATCGTCGGCTTGGCGGGATTGATCGGAAACGGGTTGCCGTGCTGGTCGACGATGGTCACTTGCCCCTCGATCAACAGCGGGCCGTTGGGACGGACGCGAATGGTAACGGACATGGCCAGGAGTCCTCTCTTGGAGAATTCAGCGGTTGACGGCGTCACGATCCGCGAGCGGCCGCTTGCCGCAGGGAAGTGTATCGCGCGGGGCCGGTGGAAGCCAACGCGCGGCCGTAGGGCATCTTCGCGGCGACGAATGGCTCGCCAGGCCGCGAGGTGCGCGCGCGGCACGGCCACCAGCGCGCTCGATTCGCTCGAGCGGCCAATCAATCGGCCGCCGGAGGGGCGATCAGCCGAATGACAACCGGCCGCGGCGGTTGCTCGGGCTTGTTGCCGGCACCAAGTTCGGACTTGCCACTTTCGCTGTCGGCTGCCGCCGCCGCGCCGCCGGCGATGCGTTGCACGTCGGGCGCTGTTTGGCCAGCGCGTTGACGAGGGACTCGACTTCCGCCGAGGGCGCCCGGATGATGTATTCGCGCCGCAGCGGGAGCTGCGTCTGGTCGGCCGCCGCCGCGTTGCTGATCACCAGGCGATAATAAGGGCCCGCCGGGAGCTTTTCGTCGGTCTCGCCGGCGGCCGGCGCGACCTTGTGGGCTTCGAGCAGCTTTTCGAAGCGGCGGTCGCGGAGATAGTTGGCGCTCACCTGGTAGATGAACAGCGGCGGCTCGTCGGCCAGGCCGGTTGCTTTGCGTGCCGCGCGCATCGACTGCATCGCGCCATCGAACCCATCGCGGGCCCCGAGGGTCGCGGCGACAAAGTTAAAGGCGCCAAGCCGTCGGCCGCCGGGGCGGCCTCGTTGGGCGCCACGGCGGCGGCGCTCGACGTTTCCGCCGGCGCCGACTTGGCTGTTAGCGGTTTGGCCGACCGCGACGGCAACGGTTCGGCGTGCGCCGCCGAAGCTGGCGGCCGCCGGCCCCTTCGTGGTCGCGCTCCTGCCGCCGGCACTCTCGGCGCCCGCTGCGGTCGACGCGGGCTTTTGTTGCGCCAGCCCGTCGACGGGCGCCGCCTCGAGCGACGTCTTCTTGGCGACAGGCACTTGCGCCACCTGCCGGTCTTCGACCTGATTCGTGCCGAGCGCCCAAATCGCGATTGCCGCGGCGGCCGCCACTGCCGGCCAGATCCAACGGCGCGCTCCGCCGCGAGCCCACCACTGGCGCGCAGCCCGCTGGGTGTGATCGTCGCAGGCGCGGCTGGTTCGGCGTCCTGGGCACCCGAGAGCACGGCCCGCTCGGCCCGGCCGACGATCGCGGGCGCCAAGTCGCGATCGAGCTTGTGGCGCTCGAGCGAGCGCACCGCGTCGCCCAACCCGCGCAGCTCGTCGTAGAGCTGGCGCAGCTGGGGCTCTTCGGCCAGCCAGCGCTCGACGCGGGCCCGCTCGTCGGCCGACAGTTCGCCGTCGATGTAGGCACTGATCAGTTCTTCGCGGGGAACGTCGTTCATCGTTTCGCGGCCATCACTTCAAGTCTTCTTGCAAGGTTCCCTTCAATGCGTCGCGCAGCTCGATCCGCGCGGTGCAGGCGGCTGCGGACCGTGCCGACGGGCAGCTCGAGCATCTCGGCAATCTGGGTGTAATCGCAGCCATCGATTTCTCGCAGGATCAGGATCGTGCGGTGTTCGGCGGTGAGCGTCTCCAGCGCCCGGCGGACCTGCGCGGCCCGCTCCTGTTGCTCGAGGCGCGCCTCGGGGCCGGCGGCCGCATCGACCACTTCGCGGCCGAGCGATTCGCGGGCTTCGTCGACCGAGGCGATCGGCCGTTCGCGACGGCGGCGGCTGATGGCCAGGTTCATGGCGATGCGGTAGAGCCAGGTGTAAAAGGCGCTGGTGCGCTGGAACGATTCCAATTTGACGTAAGCCTGCGTGAACGCGTCTTGCAGCGTGTCCTGGGCGCCGTCGGCCGAGCCGACGACGTGGACCAGCGTGTTGTACAGGCGGTCCTGGTAGCGCGTGACCAACTGGCCAAACGCGGCGGAGTCGCCGGCCAACGCCTCGTCGATCAGTTGGGCGTCGCCTTTCACAACCGCTCCCAAGGACTTAGACGCTCGCGACGGCGGCCAGGTTCCGCCCAACGCTCGAACAAGGCTGGCGGCCGCCATCCCGCACGGTTTTTCCGGCCAATTGGCCAATTGGCATTTTCGCCCCTGCCGGCAAAGCCTGTCAAACTCGGGCTGCCCCGCGGGCCATCTCGGCCGGCCAGGGAATCGATCGCGGGCGGCGGGCCCACAGGTAGGCCCACAGCAATAGCCCGCCCACGAGAATCGCGATGCTGATGTTCTGTGAAATCTTCATGCCCGTGTTGAACACGGCCATTTCGTCGTCGCGGATGATCTCCAGCAGGAACCGCGAGATCGGATGGATCGTCAGCACCAGCGCCGTCAGCTCGCCGTCGAGCCGCTTATAGGGCTCGAATACCAGCAGGAAGGCACACAGCAGCAAGCCGTCGAACAGGCTGTAGAGCTGCGTCGGGTGCACGGGCCGGCTGGCGCTGGGCAAGGCCGCAATCTTCCAGCTCTTAGGCTGCGCGTCGCCGGCTATGTCAACCGTCACCTGCTTGCCCGCGCCGAACGTGCCGAGCAAGGCCCGTTGGGCTTCGTCGACGGTGTCGACGGGGCGTCCGCCGATGGCGGCCAGCGTTTGACCCGGTTTCATGCCGGCGCCTCGGCGGGCGAGTCGGGCTCGACGTGGCCGACGACCGCGGGGCCATTCTCCGGGCCGCGAAAGGTCAGGCCATGCAGGTACAGCTCGCCGCGCTGTATCTGGTCGATGTAGGCCGGGCTGGTGGGAGGAAACTGGACGGCCCAGGGCAGGTCGGTGATGCCGCCGTAGCAGCAGCCGTTCAAGAAGCAGCCGAGCCGCCCCATGCCCACGCCCAGCACCACGCCCGGCGCGATCAGATCGCCCAGCGCCAGGCCGGGCAGGCGGTGCTTGTAGATGAACACGACGAGCGCCGCGCCGCCGGCCAACATCGAGCCATACACGACCAGCCCGCCTTGCGTCAGGTTGATGATCGCCACCAGCGTTTCGCCGAGCGTCGGCTTGTCAAAACTCGGCCAGTACTCGATGACGAAGAATGCCCGCGCACCGACGATGCCGGAGATGAAGAACCAGGTGGCCAGCGACAGCAGGAGTTCCGGATCGAGGCCGATCTTTCGGGCGCGATGGAGCGTCAGCACGATGCCGCTCAGCACGGAGGCCAAGAGCATCACGCCGTAACCGCGAATCGGCACGCCGCCAACCGACGAGTCGACCAGCGCCGGCAGCACGAACGCGATCGTGGCCGCCACCACCGCCAGCAGCGGCAGTTGGCCGCGCGTCTGGGGCCCGAAGCCGTAGGCACGATAGGAGCGGGCCAACAGCACGACCGCCACCAGCGCCCAGATGGCCAACAGCCAGCCCACGCCGAACACGTTGATGCCGGCGATCGAGCTGGGAATGATGAACAAGGTTTGCCACATCGTGGGCTGGTGCCTCGCGGGTGTCGTGAAGCGGTTTCTCAGCCGATGATTCGTCTCAGCCGATGATTTCGTTGTCGATCAGGCGGGTCGTCCCGACGCGCGCGGCCACCAGGGCCACGGTGGGCCCGCCGATGCGCTCGACCGGTTCCAGCGTGTCAGGATCGGCCAGCGCGACGTAGTCGACGCTCAGCTCGGCGGCGGCCAGCAGCTCGTGCATCCGGGCCGCGACGACTTCGGCCTCGCGCGTGCCTGCCGTGGCCAGCCGCCTGGCTTCGTTCAGGCTGGCAAAGATTGCCAGCGCGAGCGCGCTCCGAGGGCGACAGATAGCGGTTGCGCGAGCTGAGCGCCAGGCCGTCGGCCTCGCGGACCGTTGGGCAGACGACGATTTCGACTCCCACGTTCAAGTCTTCGACCATCCGCCGCACCACCAGCGACTGCTGGTAATCCTTGCGGCCGAAATAGGCGCGATCCGGGCGGGTCAGGTTCAACAGCTTGAGCACGATCGTGGCCACGCCGCGAAAATGCGTGGGGCGAAACTTGCCCTCCCACCGCGCCGCCAGCGCGCCGACTTCCACCGTCGTCTCGTGCCGCGGTCCGTACATCGCTTCGGTCTCGGGCACGAACACGAGGTCGGCGCCACGCGCGGCGAGCGACTGCAGGTCGGCGTCGAGCGTGCGCGGGTAGCGGGCAAAATCCTCGCCGGGGCCAAACTGCGTCGGGTTGACGAAGATCGTCACCACGGTCAATCCGCACTGCCGCCGCGAGGCGTCAACGAGGCTCAGATGCCCCTCGTGCAGCGCGCCCATCGTCGGCACCAGGCCGATCGCCTGGCCGCGGTCGCGCGCGGCGGCCAGCCGCCGCCCGAGCGCGGCGCTGTCGGTGACGAGCGAACTAGGCCGTGCGGTGATGACGTCTTTCATCGATCGCCTGTCATGTGTCGAACGTTCGCCTCGACGTGCCGCCGAGCGGCGTGGTTTAAGACCGCCTGTTTTTCGAGGAATTCAACGGGCCTTGGGGCGGCCAGGATACATGGCCGCGATCGCGGCTTCGATTTCTTCGAGTTGCGCGGCAGGACCCTGGCGGCCAGCATACAACACCGGCCCCAGGCCGGCTCGCGTTGCCAGACTCGCCAGCTCCTCGGACGGCCAGCCGGCCCGGCCGCTCGACGCAAGGGTCGTGGCTTCGCTCTCGCGGGCGGGCCCAATCGGGGGCCCCGGCTCGTCGAGAACTACCAGCAGGGAGGGCTCGACGACGTGCCCTCGGGCCTGATGCCAGGCTCGACAAAAGGCCTCGTGGCCCGCCTGATCCAACTCCCGCCGGGCGTAAACCAGTGCCTGGTCGAAGTAAAAATCGCTGACTGTCAGCCGCTCGGACCGCGGCCAGGTCGCCCGATCGAGGACGGTCCGGCGGCGGTCGAGGAATTGTATCTGCCGCTCCAGCAGGCGACTAGGCGAGTCGCCAGGGGCCGCGGCGGGCGTGCCGGCCATCGGGTCGGCGATGAGCCGGGCCCCACTCGTGGAAGCCACCTGGACCGCCAGGGCCGACTTGCCGCTCGCTGGCGGTCCCAGCAGGGCCAAATAAGCGGGAACCGTCTCCAGGTTTGCTAGCAACTGACCGACGGAGCGGCCCAGGCCAGGATGCCACGATTCGGCAGCCACCTCGGCGGCCGGCTCGAGCACGAACCGCCGGAAGGCCATCCGCGGATGGGGCACCGTCAGCCTCGGCGTGTGGATCGCCAGGTCGCCGTACAACAACAGGTCCAGATCGATCGTCCGCGCAGGCCCAGCGCTGGCCGCGCTCACGGCCCAGCCGCGTCTCGATCGACTGGAGCACGTCAAGCAGCGTTTCGGCGCCAGGCTGGTATCGAAGGCGACAGCGCCATTGAGGAACGCTCCTTGGCCGCCTGGGCCGCCGACCGGGGCCGTCTCGTACCACCGGCTGGCCCGCAGGTTCGTGATCTCGGGTCGCGCGGCCAGCAGGTTGACGGCCTCGGCGAGCGCGGCGGCGCGATCGCCCAAATTGGCTCCCAGTGCGACGAGCGCTCGTGGCATCGGCGAGTCTCTGAAAGTGTCTGCTGACTGTGCGAGTGAGCCGGAAACAGGGCAGGGCAATGGAGCGTGCGAGACCGCACATCGCCCTTGATGATTTTACCCGGTCCGCGCGATTGCTGCAGCCAGCGCACAGCGCGGCTTTACGCCGGCTGGTGCAACGGCCGACGAAGGCGACACCGCGGCGCGAAAGGTGGCGAGAGAAAGGCCAAATGCGAAGACCTCAAAGCGCTAATTCGCTGCCCTGAAAAGCCTGGCGTGGAAAGCGAAGCGGGCGTTCGAGAAAGGAAAAGCGGGGGGGGAAATCCATTTGCCACGAGCAGGTCGCCAACTACCAATCCCTTGAGCGTCGCCCCCCGAAGTCTCACGATTCACCAGCGATGGTTCGCGCCGAACGTCGAGCCGCACCACCCGAGGGACAACCACGGCGAATCAGCCAGCGCCGGAGCGGCCCAAGGATGCTCCAGCGATAGCCCGCCCTATTATGCCAACCTTGAACCCGGCCCTTGAAGGTCAGCTCGAACACCGAGAGCTCGGCGTCATGTTGATTCACTAACGGTTGCCACACTCAATCAGAGTGGTTTACCGATGAAGCGACGAATTGTCAAGCAACATTCCACTCCGATTTTTTTTCGCGCGAAGTTATCCACGAAATTTTCCGCGTCAGCGCACGGCCAGTTGCCAGCACTCCTGCGCGCTGTGCCGATGCGCGGCGCGGGTTTTCGCTGCGCGATGATGCTCGCTCGGCGCACTCTGGAACATCAAAATGCAATCGTGTCGCAGCACGCGCAGCGCGCGGTTCGACAAAACTCAGGAAAAAACAGGGTACTCCGCTTCACCACCGGCACGTGAAGGCGGCAAAATCTTCCCGCCTATTGAAGGCGCCGCGCACGGTGGCATACGATAACAGGGTGGAGGGTCGGTGCCCCATCTGCTCGTGGAATCATGTCCTTGACCAGCGACGAACCTTCGACCTCGGAAATCTCGGACCTGCGCGCTGCGCTGCTGCGTTGGCAGCGCGAGTCGAACGACACGCCCGCCGGTGCGGCGGAAAACGTCGAGTTTCTCGAGCAATTGCTGGGCAAGACCGTCTGCCGCCGCTTGGGAATTTATCGGCTGCCTGCGGGTTTTCTGCTGTCGGTCGTGATTCCCGTGTTCAACGAGGCGGCCACGATCGAGGAAGTCATCCGCCGCGTCCGCGCCTGCGGCATTCCCAGCGAGATCATCATCGTCAACGACGGCAGCACCGACGGCACGACGCACGCCCTGGCGGCCTATCGCGACGCCGTCGACGTCGTGCTCATCGACCATCAGGTCAACCGCGGCAAAGGCGCCGCACTGCGCTCGGGATTCGCCCGCGCGGGGCGACGTCGTGCTCGTGCAGGACGCCGACTTGGAGTACGACCCGCTCGAGTACGCCGCGCTGATCCAGCCGATCGTCGAAAACCAGGCCGACGTCGTGTTCGGCAGCCGATTCCGCGGCGGCAGCCATCGGGTGCTCTACTTCTGGCACTCGGTCGCCAACCGACTGCTGACGCTGCTGTCGAACGTGGCGACAAACTTGAATCTTTCGGACATGGAAGCCTGCCACAAGGTGTTTCGCCGCGACGTGATCGAAAAAATCGCGCCCACCCTCCGGGAACAGCGGTTCGGCATCGAGCCCGAACTGGTTGCCAAGGTGGCCCGTTTGCCGGGCGTGCGGATTTACGAGCGCCCGACCAGCTATGCCGGCCGAACGTACGCCGAGGGCAAGAAAATCGGCTGGCGCGACGGTCTGCGGGCCTTGTGGTGCATCGTGAAATACTGACGCGGGCGGTCGAGACGCCGGAAGGTTCCAGTCAACCATGATCGTGGGCGTGCCCAAAGAGACGAAGCGCGACGAATACCGCGTGGCCTTGCTGCCGGTCGGAGCGGAGGAGCTCGCGCGGGCCGGCCACACGGTGCTCGTCGAGGCGGCGCGGGGCTCGGCTCGGGGCTGGCCGACGCGGCTTACGCCGCCAGCGGCGGCCAACTGGTCGACTCGGCCGCCGAGGTCTTCGCACGCGCCGATATGGTGATCAAGGTCAAGGAGCCGCTGCCCTCCGAGTGGCCGTTGCTTCAAAGCGGCCAGATCGTGTTCACCTATTTCCATTTCGCGGCCGACCGCCGCTTGACCGATGCCGTGCTGGCCAGCGGCATCACGGCCGTGGCCTACGAAACTTTGCGCGACGACCGCGGTCATCTGCCGCTGTTGACGCCGATGAGCGAAGTCGCCGGACGCATGAGCATCCAGGAAGGCGCCAAGTATCTCGAACGCCCTCAGATGGGACGCGGCATCCTGTTGGGAGGCGTGCCGGGCGTGGCGCCGGCGCACATCACGATCCTGGGCGGCGGCATCGTGGGCGCCAACGCGGCCAAGGTGGCGGCCGGTTTCGGGGCCGATATCGGCCTGCTGGACATCAACATGGACCGGCTCCGCTATCTCGACGACATCATGCCGGCCAACGTCGACGTGCTGTTCAGCGACCGCCACACGATCCGCGAACAGTTGGCCCGGGCCGACCTGGTGATCGGCGCCGTGCTGATCCCCGGAGCCAAGGCGCCGCGGCTGATCGAGCGGTCGGATCTGAAGCTGATGAAGCCGGGCAGCGTGATCATCGACGTGGCCATCGACCAGGGAGGCTGCGTCGAGACCAGCCGGCCCACCACGCACAGCGAACCGACGTTCATCGTCGACGACGTGGTGCACTACTGCGTGACCAACATGCCGGGGGCCGTGGGCCGCACCAGCACCTATGCCCTGTGCAACGTCACGCTCCCGTGGGCCCTGGCAATCGCCAATCGCGGTATCGAGCGGGCCGCCCACGAGCTGAAGCCGGTGGCCCGGGCGATCGACATCATGGCCGGCGAAGTCACGAACGCAGCCGTGGCCGGGGCGTTCGGCCTGCCCTGCCGGCGGCGGTTCGAGACCTGAAGGACAAGAACCGGGACGGGAGTCGTTTTCATCCATGCGTCGCGATGCACGCAGACAATGCGGAAAACGACTGCCATCCCGCGTTTCTTGAAATCCGAGACACCGCGTCGCCCCTGGTGTATCATTCGGTTTCGCCCACCGACCTTTCGCGAACTCCAGGCAACAAGGGCCTCGAACGATGCAGTTCGAACACTCCGACAAAGTCAAACAGTTGCAGCAGAAGCTCATGGCCTTCATGGACGAGCACGTCTACCCGAACGAAAAGCTGTGGCACGCGCAGATTGCCGCGGGCGATCGTTGGCAGCCGACGGCCATCGTCGAGCAGCTCAAGCCCAAGGCCCGCGCGGCGGGGTTGTGGAACCTGTTCCTGCCCGATCGCGAGCACGGGGCGGGATTGACGAACCTGGAATATGCCCCGCTGTGCGAGATCATGGGCCGCTCGCCAATGGCGCCGGAGGTTTTCAACTGCTCCGCGCCTGATACCGGCAACATGGAGGTGCTGGCCCAGTATGGCACGCCCGAGCAGCAGCAGCACTGGCTCAAACCGCTGTTGGCCGGTGAGATTCGCTCGTGCTTCGCCATGACCGAGCCCGACGTGGCGTCGTCCGACGCGACGAACATCCATTCGAGCATCACGCGCGACGGCGATCACTACGTGATCAACGGCCGCAAGTGGTGGAGCTCCGGCGCCGGCGATCCGCGCTGCAAGATCGCGATCTTCATGGGCAAGACCGATCCCAAGGCGCCGCACGCACAAGCAGCAGTCGATGATCGTGGTGCCGTTCGACACGCCGGGCGTGAAGGTCGAGCGGATGCTCACCGTGTTCGGCTACGACCACGCTCCGCACGGCCACGCCGAGGTCAGTTACGACAACGTCCGCGTGCCCGCTGTGAACCTGCTGTTGGGCGAGGGTCGCGGCTTCGAAATCGCGCAAGGCCGTCTGGGCCCAGGCCGCATCCACCATTGCATGCGGCTGATCGGCCTGGCCGAGCGGGCGCTGGAGGCGATGTGCAAACGGGTGAAAAGCAGAGTCGCGTTCGGCAAGCCGATCGCCGAGCAAGGCACGATTCGCGCCGACATCGCCGACTCGCGCATCGAAATCGAACAGGCGCGGCTGCTGACGCTCAAGGCCGCGGCCTTGATGGATACCGCCGGCAACAAGAGCGCGCGGGCGGAAATCGCGATGATCAAAGTCGTGGCGCCCAATATGGCCTTGCGCGTGCTCGACCGGGCGATCCAGGCGCACGGCGGCGGCGGCGTTTGCGGCGACTTCCCGCTGGCCGAAGCCTGGGCCAACGCCCGCACCCTGCGTCTGGCCGACGGCCCGGACGAAGTGCACCGCGAGTCGATCGCCAAGCTGGAACTCAAAAAGCACGAATAGGCGGAGGCGAACACCGTGCATTTGAAAGATAAAGTCGCCGTGGTCACCGGCGGTGCCAACGGCATCGGCCGGGCGCTGTGCCAGCGATTCGCGGCCGAGGGGGCGCGGGGCATCGTCGTGGCCGATTGCGACGCGGCCGGGGCCCGCACGGTCGCCGCCGAGCTTGGCGGCCGCGGCCTGGCGGTCGAAGTCGACGTGGCCTGTGAGGCCGACATCCAGCGGCTGGTTTCGCTGGCCACCGAGCGATTCGGCCAGGTTGACCTGTTCTGCTCGAACGCGGGCATCGCCATCGGCGGCAGCGTCGACGTGAGCGACGCCGAGTGGCAGCGGATCTGGAACATCAACTTCATGGCCCACGTTTACGCGGCGCGGGCCGTGCTGCCGGCGATGCTCGAGCGGGGCGACGGCTACCTGCTGTCGACGGCCTCGGCGGCCGGATTGTTGACGTCGATCGGCTCGGCGCCGTACGCGGTCACCAAGCACGCGGCGGTGGCGCTGGCCGAGTGGCTGTCGATCACGTATGGCCCGGCGATCAAGGTGTCGTGCCTTTGCCCGCAGGGGGTATTCACGAACATGCTGATGCGGCCCGACGCCGGCCCGGCGACCGAGTTCCTCAAGGCCGAGGCGATTTCGCCACAAGACGTGGCCGAGGCGGTCGTGGCCGGCCTGGCGGCCGAACAGTTTTTGATTTTGCCCCACCCGGTGGTGGCGAAGTACATGGAGCACAAGGCGGCCGATCCCGATCGCTGGATCCGCGGCATGCGGCGGCTGCAGGAGGAAATCGAAGCGGCCACGGGCGGCAAGTTGATGTAGAGGTGCGCCTGCGTGTCCATATCGGGTGCCACGGCTGGCTCGTAGGGACAGCCGTGCGGATTTCTCACGGGTGTCTGCATGCGCAGCCACCCGTGGCACCGGATTGATCGAGGACTTGTCGATTCAGCGTTGCGACATAAGCAGATCGGCTCGTGACGCGGTGTTAAGAGTTTCAAGAGAGTTTCAATGAGCACGCTGACGCTGGTGCGGCATGGCCAGGCCTCGTTTTTTGCCGACAACTACGACCAGCTCTCGCCGCTCGGCGAACAGCAAGCCCGATTGCTCGGCGAGTACTGGGTTCGGCGCGGCGTGCGGTTCGACGAGGTGTACAGCGGCCCGCGCGTGCGGCAAATCGAAACGGCGGCGCTGGCCGGCGAGGCCTTCATCAGCGCCGGGTTGCCGTGGCCCGACGTGCAAGTCTTGCCGGAGCTCGACGAGCACCAGGTCGACCGGCTGATCAAGCTGGCGATGCCGCGGTTGGCCGAAGAGCACGCCCACTTGGGGCCGCTGCACGCGGCGTACGTGGCGGCCGAATCGCCGCGCGACAAGCACCGCAGCTTTCAATTGATGTTCGAGCCGATCGTCATGTTGTGGGTCGCAGGCCATGCCCATCACCCCGAGGTCGAATCCTGGCGGCAATTCAGCGACCGCGTGGCCGCCGGCCTGGGCCGCATGACCGGCGAGGGCCCGCGCGGGCGGAGCGTGGCCGCGTTCACCTCGGTGGGCGCGATCACGGTCGGCCTGCAAGTGGCGCTGGCCTGCGGCGACCGCACGGCGTTCGACCTGGGCTGGCGGGTGCGCAACGCCTCGTGCACCGATTTCGTGTTCAGCCGCGCCCGCCTGACGCTCGACGGCTTTAATGCGATACCCCACTTGGACACCCCGGAGCTTTGGACGTATCGTTAACGAGCGACGCGGCGTCGCGAATAATATAATTGGCCGCCAAGCGCGGGCCGCGGCAACGATCGCGTGCTTTACCCCCCGCGAGAGAACGTATCATGCCCACACCTCAACTCGTCGACGCGACCACGCCCGTGCGGGCCGGCGAAGAGCTCAACGAACCGGCGCTGGAGGCTTACCTGTTGGACAAACTGCCTGGAATGCGCGGGCCGCTGGCGGTCGAGCAGTTTCCGGGCGGGGCGTCGAACCTGACGTACCTGGTGCGGCTGGGCGATTTGGAGTTGGTGTTGCGGCGTCCGCCATTCGGCAATCGGGTCAAAAGCGCGCACGACATGGGCCGCGAGTTTCGCGTGCTTTCGAAGCTGCACGCGGTCTACGCCCCGCGCCGAAGCCCCTCGTGTATTGCGAAGACGAAGCCGTGCTGGGCGCGCCGTTCTACTGCATGGAGCGGCGCCGTGGCATCGTGCTGCGCCGCAAGTTGCCCGCAGGGCTGGCGCTCGATCCGCCGACGATCGAGCGGCTGAACCACGCGTTCATCGACAACCTAGTGGCATTCCACAAGATCGACTACGAAGCCGCCGGCCTGGGCGACCTGGGAAAACCGATCGGCTTCGTCCAGCGACAGGTCGAGGGTTGGGCCAAACGCTACGTCGCCTGCCGCACCGAGGACGTGCCGGAAATGGAATTCCTCATGGCCTGGTTCCCCGCGCACATGCCGCCGCAGGCCGGCTCGTCGCTGGTACACAACGACTACAAGTTCGACAACATCATGCTCGACGCGCACGACCTGACGAAGATCGTGGCCGTGCTCGATTGGGAGATGTGTACGCTGGGCGATCCGATGATGGATTTTGGCACCGTGCTGGCGTACTGGGTGGAAGCCAACGACCCGCCGGCCCTGCAGGCCCACGCTTTCGGCCCCACGCAACTGCCCGGCAGCATGACCCGCCGGCAGTTGGTCGACTATTACGGCAACCGGTCCGGCTTCGACACGTCCAACGCGTTGTTCTACTACGCCTTCGGGTTGTTCAAAACGGCTGTGATCGTGCAGCAGATTTACTATCGCTACGTGCAGGGCTTTACCAAGGACGAGCGGTTCGCCCAGTTCGATCGGCAGGTGAAGGCGCGTGGCGCAGGAAGCGCAGCGGGCGATTCAAGAGGGGACGTTCTGATCGTTCACCAGCAAGAGCGGCACCGATGATTGCCCGACACACTGCGCTCGTCGTGACTTTGGCGGTGATGATGCTGGCCTGCGGCAAGGCAGGTGCCGACGATGCGCGGCTGACTGACGATCAGATTGCGGTGAGCCTCAACGTTCGCTACCGCGAGGGCGGTCCGGTGGCTTGCACGCTCGATTTGGCCGTGCCGAAGGATCGCAGCGGATCGCGGCGGCCGGCGATCGTCGTCATTCACGGCGGCGGCTGGATCGAAGGGGACAAGTCGAGCTTCTCGACCACGGCCAACCGCGTGCCGGGCAACATCATCGACTTCGCCGCTCGCGGCTTCGTGGCCGCCACGATCAATTATCGGCTCGCCGGCGAGGCGCCCTTTCCGGCGGCACTCGACGACTGCCGCACGGCCGTCCGCTGGCTGCGGGCCCATGCCGAGGATTATCACGTCGACGTCGACCGCGTGGGCGCATGGGGCAATTCGGCCGGCGGGCACCTGGCGTTGTTGTTGGCGATGATGCCCGACGAAAAGCCCGCGGACGCCGAGCCCTACGCCGAGCAGTCGAGCCGCGTGCAGGCGGCGGCGAGCGACAGCGGCCCAATCGACTTGAACTATCAAATCGAGCACAAGCAGTTGCTGACAGTCGTCGAGAAATTCATGGGCGGCCCGCCCGAGGGCGCGCGGGCAGCGCTCTACAAGCGGGCCTCGCCGTCGAGCTACGTCGGCGAAAAAAGCCTGCCGCCGCTGTTACTGATGTACGGCGAAGTCGATGGCCAGGTCGACGTGCGCAGCGCCGACGCCTTCGTGGCCGCGCTATCGAGCGCCGGCCACACGCAGATCAGCTACTTCCGCCTGGCCGGCGTCGACCATTGCCCGCACTCGATCGCGCGGGTGCCGTACTTGAAGGGCGTTGTCGAAGATTTCTTCCTGCAAGCGCTGAAGCCGGCCCCTGCTGAAAAAAACTAACCCGACGCGCCAGCGAGGGATCCTTTCGGTTCGCTCCCCGCTTCCGCGAGTGGAATCGGCGTCACCTCGCAATTCGTCTCTCGCTGGCGAGTCGATTAGGGACGGACGTTCACGCGGCGGAGCAGGGCGTCAAAACAGCGGCGGCTTGCCGAGCTTGCGGCGGACGATCGCCCATTGGCCGGCGTGCATCAGCCAGTGCGTGGCCTGCATCGTGAACACGTCGCCGTTCGTCTTGAGGAAAGCCCGCAGGGGCTCGGGCGCCGGCTGGTCGAAGTCGGCGTCGCTCATGTCGGCCAACACGGCCAGCGTGCCGGCACGCTGCTTCTTCATGGCGTCGACGTACTCGGCCTTGGTGCAGAAAGCTTTTGGGTCGTCGCCGGCGGCCGTCTTCTTGTTGTGCTTCTCGGCGAACCCTTCGGGCAAGGGCGGCATCGACCCGGGCTTGACCAGGTCGATCATCTGGTGCTCGGCCGCGATGATGTGGCCCAATTGCCAGGCCAGGTGGTTCGTGCCGGGCAGCGGCCGCACCAGCAGGTCGGCATCAGTCAGGTCGCCGAGGTACGCGTCGACGATCTTCTGCGCCGAGGCCATTCCATTCTTCAAGGCACCGCGAGTATCCATGGCAAGCCCCTTTCATTGGATCAGAAGTGATTTTGATCAGGGAATTCGATCAGGGAACCAGAACGGTTCGCCAATCAGGTGAGCAGATTGAGCGGGCTTTGGCAAGGGCCGCCACTCACGCCGTTTGCTGCTCTTCGAGCTTGTATTCGTCGATCATCAGCTCGCGGATCTTGAACTTCTGGATCTTGCCGGTCACGGTCTGGGGGAACGTTTCCACGAACTTGATGTACCGCGGCACCTTGTAGTGGGCCAGCTTGCCGCGGCAGAAGTCGCGAACTTCCTGCTCGTCGCAGGCACAGCCGTTCTTGAGCTTGATCCAGGCGCACAGCTCTTCGACGTATTTCTTGTCGGGCACGCCCACCACGGCGGCCTGCTCGATCGCGGGGTGCGTGAACAGGAACTCTTCGATCTCGCGGGGATAGATGTTTTCGCCGCCGCGGATGACCATGTCCTTGATCCGCCCCGTGATGCGGTAATAGCCGTTGGGTAGCCGCATCGCCAGGTCGCCCGAGTGCGAGCCAGCCGTCGGGGTCGATCGCCGCGGCCGTGGCTTCCGGGATTCTTGTAGTAGCCGATCATCATGCCGTGCCCGCGCGCGCACAGCTCGCCCTGCTCGTTGTCGCCCAGTGTCGTGCCCGTGCCCGGATCGACGATCTTTGACCTCGACGCCCGGCAGCACGCGGCCGACCGTTTCCACGCGCAGCTCGATGGGATCGGTCGTTGCGGCGTTTGCGTGATGATCGGCGAGGCTTCGGTCTGGCCGTAGCCGATCGTGATTTCGCGGACGCCCAATCCGTCGATCACCTGCCGCATGACTTCGATCGGGCAGGGGCTGCCGGCCATGATGCCGGTGCGCAGCGAAGCCAGATCGCGATGCTCGACGCCCGGCTCCTGCAACTGGGCGATGAACATCGTCGGCACGCCGTAGAGGGCCGTGGCCCGTTCGTTCTCGATGGCGTCGAGCGTGGCCTGGGCGTCTGAAGCTTTCGGCCGGCACGACCATCGCCGCGCCGTGCACCACCGAGCAGATCGTGCCCAGCACGCAGCCGAAGCAATGATAGAACGGCACCGGAATGCAGATCGCGGTCGTCGGCCGTCAGGGCTCTGGCACTCGCCCGCGTAGTAGCCGTTGTAGAGCAGGTTGCGATGGCTGAGCGTGGCGGCCTTGGGAAAGCCGGTCGTGCCCGAGGTGTACTGGATGTTGATCGGCTCGCGCGGCTGCAAGCTGGCGGTCGATCGCGTCGAGCTGCTCGGGCGAGACCTGCTCGCCGCGCCGGAGCATCTCGTCCCAGGTGATCGCGCCGGCGGGCGCATCGCTCTTCGAGCGACACGACCCAGCGCAGGCTTGGGATAGTCGGCCGCGGCGAGCGCTGCCCGGCTCGCTCGACGGCCAGCTCGGGGCAGACTTCGGCTAGCATCGCGAAGTAGTCGGACGATTTGAACTGCTCGACCAGGAACAGCGCCACCGCGTCGCTCTGGTTGAGCACGTACTTCAACTCGAAGGGGCGGTAGGCCGGGTTGATCGTTCACCAGCACCGCGCCGATGCGGGCGGTGGCGAACTGCAGGATCGACCCACCGCGGCACGTTCGTGGCCCAGATCGCCACGTGCTGGCCCCGCTCGATGCCCAGCGCCGCCAGTCCGCGGGCGGTGCGGTCGACTTCGGCGTCGAACTGCCGATACGTCAAGCGCATAGTCGATCGCCGGAAACACCAGCGCGTCGTGGTCGCCGTGGCGGCGGGCCGTCTCCTTAAGGGCTTGGGGGATCGTCAGCCCTTCGACCCAGGGTGTGGCGTTTTCATCGACCTGCGGACGCTTGCTCGTTTTGGTGGACATACTCTTTCCGCCTTTTGAAGCCCTTGTTACTCCCAAAGTGGTTGCGAGATCGCCACGGCGCAGGGCACGAAAATCATCAGCGGCAGCCAGGCCGCCGTGGCCGGCTCGAACCAGTAGGCCGAGCCCAAATAGTTGCAGGCCAGCACGACTAGCATAAAGGCCACGACCAGGGCCAGGCAAAGCCCAATCGCCAAAAACACGTTGCGGTTCGATCGCGACAGGACCAGCGGCAGCCCCAAGAACAGCAGGGTCATGTTCAACAGCGGCTGGACGACGCGGGCGTGGATTTCCAGCCGCTCGTCGGCGCCGAAGTCGAGGCTGCGGTTGCCCAATCCCTTGATCAGCTCGGCCGTGCTGGAAAGCTGCCGCCAGGTGTTGCCCGCCTCGAGGTGCTCGAAACCGACGTTGCTGACGACGAAGCACTCGTCGGGCTTGAGCCAGGCGTAGTCGCGGGGCGTGAGCACGACCGGCCGTCCCTTGAGCATCAGCGAGCGCTCGGTCGCCAGCGATTTCGGCAGTTCCATCCCCTGGAACAGGTAGCCGCCGGGGCGCCCCTCGGCAGGCGGGCGATAATAGGCGTTCCTCGCCGCCAGCCGGGGCCCGTAGCGGTCGAGCCCGCGCGGCATGTAGAAGTCGGGCTTTTCGATCCGCTGCTCGTTGACGTAAATCTTCGAGCCGATGCCGCCCAGGCAGATGTCGGTTTCGTTGTCGTAGCGCTGCCGTAGCGGCTTGCCGCTGGCGCCGCCCAAGTCCTGGGCGTTGTAATTCAAGTGGCTGCGCACCGAGGGGATCATGAACTCGCGGTTGCCCACGCTGGCCAGCACGATCACCAGCGCGGCCATCACCACTGGGCGAATGATGCGGACCTTGGGAATGCCGGCCGACTCGATGGCCGTCAACTCGTTGTGCCGCTGGATCCAGGTCAGCGTGAACATGGCCGCGATCAACGTCAGCACGGCGCTGGTCATATCGAAGAACGTCAACACGCGCCAGCCATAGTAGTCCGACATCACGGCGGCCAACCCGCCATGTTCGCGGCCATAGTTGATGAACTCTTCCAGGTTTCCGAAACCGTCGATCACCACGAACAGGCCGTAGAGGCTGCAGAAGCAGATCAAGAACACCTGGGCGAACTGGCGCAGCAGGTAGCGGTCGATGATCAGCAGCCGCCAGACGGGGGTGTGGATGCTTCCATGCACGCTGGCCATGATGTCGTGTCGACTCCCGTCGTAATCGTGGAAACATCCCGCGTCGACGCGCTAGATCGAGCGGCGGATCGCCCGGGCCAGGGCCTCGATGCCGCGGCGCAGGTTTTCGGCCGTTTGCACGCCGAAGCTCAACCGCATCGTGTTCTTGCGACACGCCTGGCCTTCGGCCGGGTAACAGTATTCGCCCGGCACGTACAGCACCCCCTCGTCCATGGCGCGGGCCAACAACGCGCCGCCGGGCCCGGCATCAACCCGTTCGGGCAGTTCGAGCCACACGTAAAGCCCGCCGGCGGGCCGCCGCCAGCGAACGCCCTCGATACCGCCCAAATGCTCATCCATCGCGGCCAGCATGGCGTCGAGCTTGGCGCGATACGTGGCCCGCAACGTGCCGACGTGCGGCTCGAGCAGCCCGCGCTCCATGACGGCGGCCATCAGGTGTTGGTTGAAGTTCGGCGAGCCAAAGTCGATGTTGCCTTTGACGGCGGCCACGGCGGGGGCCAGCTCCGGCGGCAGAATTCCCCAGCCCACGCGGACCCCCGGTGAAAACGATTTGGAAAACGTTTCGGCGACGATCACGGTGTCGCCGTCGGCGTCGAAAGCGCCCAGGCTTGGCAGGTCGTCGCCCGCGTAGCGCAAGTCGCGATAGGCGCTGTCGTCGATCACGTAGATTGGCCGGCCGCCGCGCGACCAGCGTTTGGCGATCTCGACGATTGCGGCGCGCGCGGCGCCGACAGGGTCACGGTGCTGGGGTTGTCGAAATAGCTTGTCACGTAGATCGCCTTGACGCGCGACAAGGAGCCCAAGCGCTCGTGCTCGGCCAAGGCCGCTTCGAGCGATTCGGGAACCATCCCCTGGTCGTCAATCGCGACGCCGAACGAGCGGGCCCCCAGCGCGTGGATCATGCCGAGAAAGACGAAATACGTGGCGCCGCGCAGAGCACGACGTCCTGCGGGTCGAGCAGGACTTCGCCCACCAGGTGGAGCAGTTGGTTGCTGCCAGCCGCCAGGATGACCTGCTCGATCGATGGGCTAGGGCCGGCGCGCCGGCCGTCAGCCGCCAGGTAGCGACGCAGCACCGCTTCACGCAGCGGCAGGTAGCCGTGATTGGTCCCGTATTGCAGAGCGGCGCGCCCGTGGGGAGTGTTTGCCAGCACCTCTTGGGCAGCCTGCCAAACCTGGCTGACGGGCAAGCTGTGTTGATCGACGAAGCCCGCGGCCAGCGAAATCAACTCGGGCCGCGCAGCGCAACGCGCATCAGCTCACTGATGGGCTGATTGCCCGAAAAGGCCGAGCGCTGGCTGAACCGCCGTTGGACGAGCATGGCAGGAGACACGACTACCGGCGAGGCGAATAGAGGGTTGAGAACGATACCTAACACATTACGCAGGGTCAAGATCGGTCAAACGATTCGTCGCGGCTGGAGAGCGTGAGGCGCGGGCGGCCACGGAACGAAACTGGCGTTTCCAGTCGGCGACCTGGCAAAAATCCTTGACAAATCCTTCCCTGGACGCGGCCTGTAAGTAGAATCAATCTATTGGCCAATGGACGAAACCCGCCGGGGACAGCTTAGGAGCAAAGCCTCCACGGCGATCGCAAATCCGGTACGGGCAGCCGGAAACCGTCCAGCGGCAGCGGGTGATTTGGGCGGGCCGCCCAAACCATTATACGGGGCAGATTTGGGAAGTGCGGCCGTTGCAGCATGAACGCCGGCCCGGCAGCTTTGCTTGCTTCGCTCGCCAACGAGGGGTCCGCTAGCCTGTCATTCGTGTCGGTCTCGATGCCCTTCTTAGTTACGCCAAGAGGTCGGTGGCAGCAGTCGCTGCTTGCCGCACGGCGGACAAGCCGACCGTGGGATATTGGCGGGCACATACCCAGAACAGTGGAGAGGACGGTAGCAAGTGCTATTTGGATTGCCAGGCTGGCTAACGGCCCCATTTCGAGCGGCGGGCGCCAACGTCGCCGGAGCGCGGCGCTCGCGCTAGTCGCTCGCGGCGGTTTCGGCCTTCGACGTTCGACATCCTCGAAGACCGCCGACTGCTGAGCATCACGCAGCCCAACGCGATCATGCCCGACGTGAACGTCGGCGCGTGGGTCGCTGGCGAGCAGATTTTTTACAATAACTCTGCTTTTGACGCGAACGATCCGGCCCCCAACCCGGCCGACGACGCCGCGATCGCCACGGACAAGACACCCTTGCTCGCCGGCCAGACCGCCACGTTTGCCAACTACACGAGCTACAGCCGGGGCATCAACGGCCTCATGATCGACATCGCCGGCCTGGCCGGAGTTCCCACGGCGGCAGACTTCAAGTTCCGCGTCGGCAACAACAACGCCTCGGGCAACTGGGAAGCGGCCCCCGCTCCACTTTCGGTGACGGTTCGCGCGGCGCCGGGGTGAATGGCTCGGACCGCGTGACGATCATTTGGGCCGACGACGCGATTCGCAACACCTGGCTGCAGGTCGTCGTGCTGCCGACGGCGAGCACGGGCTTAACGGCCCCGCAGTTGTTCTATTTCGGCAACGCGATCGGCGATAGCGGCGACAACACGACGAAGGCGTGGGTCAATGCCAGCGACGTGACAATGACGCGAGGCCAGCCGTACGTGCCGGGAGACCTGGCGCCGATCACCGCGGCGACCGATTTCAACCGCGACCGGCTGGTGAACGCGACCGATCAATTGATCGCGTACAGCCATCTGACGGCGTTGCAAGGCGCACTGCAACTCATCAAACCCGATGGGGCCTTTGGGGTGGCGACGGTCAGCGGCCGGTTTGTCTTTTACAACAACTCGTCGTTTGACGGCAACGATCCCGGGGCATCGACAAGCGACGACGGATCCGTCGCGCCCGACAAGTCCGCTTTGTTACCGGGCGCCAAGGCGACGTTCGCCAACTACACAAGCTACAATCAGGGGATCAATGGCGTGATGGTCGACGTGGCCGGCCTGGAAGGCACGCCGACGGCCGACGACTTCGAGTTCCGCGTGGGCAACAATAACTCGCCCGCGGGCTGGTTGCCGGCCCCGGCTCCCGCGAGCATTACCGTCCGGCCCGGCGCCGGCGTGGGCGACTCCGACCGCATCACGATCATCTGGCCGGACGGCTCGATCAAGAACGAGTGGCTACAGGTGACGGTCAAGCCGTCGGGGCGCACGGGCCTTGCAATCGACGACGTGTTTTACTTCGGCAACAAGGTCGGCGAAACCGGCGACTCGGCTAACTTTGCCTTCGTCAATGCATCCGACATAACCCGCGTGCGGTTGGGCATCGGCGCCGGCGCGGCCGCCATCACCTCGCCGTTGGACATGAACCGCGACGGCGTCATCGATATCACCGACAAGGACATCACGCAGAATTCGGCCGGTTCAATTCTCCTGATCAAACCTCCCTTGCCGAACGTGCCACCGCCGGTGGTCGTGCCGGATCCGATTGCGCTGGCGCCGGAAGCGGCTTACACCGACTTCGCCAATACGAGCGGACTGGGATCGCAAGGCGCCGCGGTCGTGGGGCGGGCGGTCTTTTACAACAACTCGTCGTTCGACCGCAACAATCCGGCTCCTGGCCCGGCCGATGACGGGGCGATCGCGGCCGACAAGTCGCCGCTGCTCCCGGGCGACACCGCCACGCTGGCCAACATCACCAACTACAGCCGCGGGATCAACGGCATCATGATCGACGTGCTGGGGCTGGCCTCGACCCCGGTGCTGGCCGATTTCAGCTTCAAGATCGGCACCTCGGCCGACCCAACCACCTGGGTCAACGCGCCGCGCCGACGTCGATCGTGGTGCGTCCGGGTGTCGGCGCGCAGGGTCGGACCGAATCACGCTCATCTGGCCCGACAACTGGATCCAGAACACGTGGCTGCAAGTGACGGTCAAGGCGACCTCCGACACCGGCCTGCGGACGGCCGACGTATTCTACTTCGGCAACCTGATCGGCGATTCCGGTGATTCCCCCACGGATCCCCAAGTGGATGCCGTCGACGTCGCTGCCACCGACAACCAACCGTACACGATGTCGAATCTCGCTCCGATCACGGCCGGCACCGACTACGACCGCGACGGCTTGATCACGGCCAGCGACGGGGCGATTGCCGATCGCTCCAGCGGCGACTCGCTGCCCCTGCTGGCCGCGCCCGCCGCCCCGGCCGCGCTGCCGCCGCTCGGCGTGCCCAACCTGTTCAATGCGGGCGATCAGAACATCCCCGGCTTCTATTCGCCGAACCTGGTGACCACCAACGCGGGCACGGTGCTGGCGATTGCCGAGATTCGCTCCGCGCCGTCGATCGATACGACAGCCTACGGGATCGCCATGCGCCGTAGCACGGATGGCGGGGCAAACTGGTCGCCGATCTCGATGATCTACTCGATCCCGCCCGGCGGCTCGAACAGCATTGGCGTTCCGTCGGCGGTCGTCGACAAAACCACCGGGAAGGTTTTCGTGCTGTTCATGCTGAATGACAGCGATGTGATGGTATCGAGCAGCAGCGACGACGGGCTCACCTGGACGGCGCCGACCGATATCACGTCCAGCGTCAAGGTCACCGCATCGGGCAATCCCAACCCCGCGGCCTACCCGGACACGCCCTGGGGCTTGTACGACGTCAGCTCCGGCCACGCCATCCAACTGCAGAACGGCCCCTATGCCGGTCGCATCCTGGTCAGCGCCAATCATGGACTCGAGGGCGACGACGTCGACTCCTGGTCGAACGTGATTTACTCCGACGATCACGGACAGACCTGGCACCTCGGCGGCGGGCTCGACCAGAGCAATCCGCAGAATTCCCGCACCACCGAGAACAGCATGGTCGAGCTGTCCGACGGCTCGATCTACATGAGCATTCGGTACTACCAGAGCCCGGCGTATAAAGGTTTTGCTCGAAGCACCGATGGTGGAATGACCTGGACAAACGTGGCTGCCGACCCGAACCTGCCGACCGGGCTCGTTCAGGACAGTACGCTACGACTCGATGCCAACACGCTGTTGCTGTCGGCGCCCGAAGGCCCGGACGGCACGCGCCACCAGATGACGATCTGGGTCAGCCACAACAACGGGACCACGTGGGTCAAGACGAAGGTCATCGACTTTGGCGAAGCAAGCTATTCGGACATGACCGTGGTTGCACCCGACACCGTGCTGCTCGCCTACGTCACCGGCTCGGGTTACAACTCGATTGCGCTGGCCCGCTTCAACCTGGCGTGGCTCGAAGGCGACGACCCGTACCAGTTCACCTGGAACTTCAACGAGCAAGCCCCCGGCGCGGCCGCGAATCTGCTGGGCCCGTCGATCCGCGACGAAAGCCCGTGGGACAATCGCGGCCAGGCGCAGGCTGCCACGCCCGGCGACGCACCCGTTTATGTCCAGGGGAGCAACCCGGACGACTCGGCGCTCGAGCTGGCGAGCGGATCTGACAGGGTGCAACTCACGTCGGCCAGGAATACGGCGCTTGACTTTCATGCCAACGATAGTTTCACCGTGCAGATCGTCATGCGCAGCACGGACAGCGACGGCGTCGTCATCGGCAGCAGCCCGAGCGAAGCGGGCTGGACCCTCCAACTTGTCGCCGGCCATCTGGCGTTCTCCTTGAACGACGGCGCGACCACCAGCCAAGTCACGAGCGATGCAACGGTCAACGACGGCGCATGGCACCGGCTGGTCGTCGTGCGCGATGCCGCGACGGGCCAGCTTTCGATGTACGTCGATGGCGTGGCGGCGGCGGCGCCCGTGGCCGACACGACCACCCTCGACTTGATCGGCACCAGACCGGTCACGCTGGGCGCCTATGCCGACGGCAACGGGCGATTGGTGTTTGACGTGGATACGCTGCGCGTGACTCGGGCGGTGGTCGACCCCAGCCAGTTCCTGCTGGCCAGCTACACGGCGGGTCCGCGATTCCCGGCCGCGGTCTACCCGGCCAACGCGCCGAACACGATTTCCGGCCTGCAGTTCTGGCTGCCCGCCTACGATCCCGCGTCGTTCTTCAGCGACATGGGGTACGCCCTGCCCTTGGCACTGGCCCCGGCCCAGGGCACCGCGGCCCATACGGCCATCGACGCGTCGTCGAACCAGTACCATGTTTCCACATTGGCAAGCTCACGGCAGGCGCTGTACACATCAGATTCGCTCGTAGGGCCGAGTTGGCAATTCTCCCCATACGGTCAATGGATCGTGCAGAACTCGAGCGGCGCGGATGCCCAGAACTTCGATTTCGTGCAAGATACGGGCGTCTTCACCTTGTCGACATTCATCAAGCTCGATTCGCGCGGCGCTTCCACGGCCGAGATACTATTCAATACGAATGACGGCTCGACGAACGAAGCCGGATTTAGCTTCCTGGTTGCCCCCAACGGATCGGTCCAGTTGTCCATCACGGATTCGCATGCCCGCACGCGCTTCCTGGAGGATTCGCCGGCTGGCCTGGTCAGCGTTGGCAGTTGGTATCAGTTGGCCGTCGTCGGCAACGGCGTGGGCAATCCGGTGACATTCTACGTCACGCCTGTCAGCGCCAGCACGGTCGCGGCGTACGATTCGGCCAGCTCGATCGCCGTCAGCGACGGCGATTACCCCACGGTGGCCGGCCAGGACCTCGTTATTGGGGCAACCCACGGCGACAACTATATTTTTAGCGGGCAGATGGTCGACCAGGTGATCTATAATCGAGCGCTCACGGCCGCGGAAATCCAGCAGTTGTTCGAATACACGAAGAAACCGTAGACGCCACGCCGACGCAGGCTCCGCGGGGCGCACGGCAGTGTCTCGACTTCGGGTCGCGTCCCCCATGCCTCGTACCGCACAATCCGAGCGCCGCGGCTGGCGGCGGCTGCTTGGCGCTGCGCGATCGCTGGCTGGCGGCGGGCCTCGACCTGGTGTTTCCGCCCGAATGCGCCGTTTGCCGCCACGCGCTGGAATCGAGCGGCGACGGCCTGGTCTGCCCGCCATGCCGATCGCAACTGGTCGGCACCGGCGGCTGCCCACGCTGTGGTGCCGGCTCCGCCGCCGCTACCGCCGATGGCTGCCCGCAGTGCCGGCACGAGCGTTACCACTTCGACGGTGTCGTCCGCCTCGGCTCGTATGCCGGCGCGCTGCGAAGCGCCGTGCTGGCGATCAAGCGGCCCCAGCGACGCGGGCTGGCGATCGCGCTGGGCGACCTGTTGATCGACGCGCGGCTGGCACCGCTGGCAAGCTGTGCCGTCGACGCGGTCGTGCCGGTGCCGATGCATTGGTCGCGGCGGCTGTGGCGCGGCGCAAACAGTCCGGAAACGATTGCCGAACGGCTGACCCGCAACCTGGGCGTGCCGCTGGCGGCCCATTTGCTAGCTCGCCGCCGCCGCACGGCGCCGCAGGCCAGTTTGCCACCAACGCGGCGGGTGCGAAACGTGCGTGGCGCCTTTCGATCCGGTCGGCACGCCGACTTGCCCGGAGCGCGACTGCTGTTGGTCGACGACATCATGACCACCGGCGCCACGGTGAACGAAGCGGCACGGGTTCTTCGACAGGCAGGGGCGGCGGCCGTCGTGGTGGCCGTGTTGGCGCGTGCCGAAGGATTGGGTTGAGCTGGAACCGGCGATCGAGCCGCGGCGGACCGGCTCGATTTCTCCGCTCGCGCCATCAATTGCCGCGCGGTGGCTTGCCAACGTTGGCGAAACCATAAGAATGGGGAGCGAAGCGGTTTTTCCCACCGCGGCAGCCCTTCGATCGAGCACCCCCTCGCGATGTCAACAATCCGTATTGCTACCCGCTCGAGCGCCTTGGCCCGTTGGCAGGCCAATTGGGTGGCTGCTCGACTGACAGCGGGCGGGTTCCAAGTGGAGCTCGTGCCGATGACCACGCGCGGGGACACGCACCGTGGCAATTTCGGACCGCTCGACGCGCCGGGAGTTTTCACCAAGGAACTCCAGCGCGCCTTGCTTGCTGGTGAAGCCGACCTGGCGGTGCATAGCCTCAAGGACCTGCCCACCGACGAGGTGCCCGGCCTCCAGCTGGCGGCCGTGCCGCCACGAGAGAGCGTGCGCGACGTGCTGTGCAGCCGCCAGGGCCAGCCGCTGGTGAGTCTGCCGCAAGGCGCGACGGTTGCCACCGGCAGCCTGCGCCGCCGGACGCAGCTCTTGTACGAGCGCGCCGACCTGCGCCTGGCGGATGTCCGCGGCAACGTCGATACGCGGTTGAAGAAGCTTGCCGCCGGCGAGTTCGACGCCCTGGTGCTGGCACACGCCGGGCTGGTGCGGCTGGGACTCGATTCGGAGATTTCCGAATTCTTCGAGCCCGAGCGTTTCCTGCCGGCCGTCGGCCAAGGCGCTGGGAATCGAAGTCCGCGCCGACGACCGCGCGACGCTCGATGCCGCCGCGGTGCTGGACGATGCCGCCACGCACCAGGCCATCGTCGCGGAGCGAGCCTTGCTGGCGGCCCTGCGCGGAGGCTGTTCGGCGCCGATCGGCGCCTGGGCCCGCAGGCTGGCCGGCGGCGGTTTGCGGCTCGATGCGGTGGTGCTCAGCGCCGACGGGCGTTCGCGGCTGTCGTCCGGCCGGGAAGCGACCGAACTCGACGCCGCGGCCCTGGGCGCGACGTGGCCGGTGAGCTCCTCGATCAAGGTGCCGCGGCGCTGGTTGCCGAGTCGCGTGCCAGCCGTTAGAGACCGCAAAGCTTCGCGCCCCGGCTCTCAGACGCGACCTTGACGAGGGGGCGGATTGCGAGGCCCGGCACAGCGTCCGCGCGTCGGAAGTCGCCTGGTCGGGCCGCTGCTCGGCGAGAGACTTTGCCGAACTTCCCGGCCAAGCACCACGCCGCTCGGGAACGGGTCACCGGCCTTGAGTCTTTTTTGTGGCCTGTCGTGACGGCGCGGCCGATTTAGCCTATGTGCGCCGTCGTAGCTGCGCGCCACTGCCAGCGTCGCCGCGGTCCGTAGACGCGCAGGCTGACGCGGCGGGGCTTGGAAGCAAAACTCCCCCAACGGCCGACCACCCTGGCAAGAAGCCGGCGATGAACATCGACACGACTCGATTTGGCGCCGTCGTCATCGAAGCACGCGACGTCATCCATTTTCCAGCGGCCCTGGCCGGACTGGACGGATGCATCGACTGGGTGCTGCTGGCCGAACGCGCACAACGACAAGTTGGCGTGGCTGCAAAGCACGACGCGGCCGGAAATCGCCTTGGCCGTGGTCAGCCCGCGGCGGTTCGTGCCCGACTACCAGGTGCGCGTCGCGCGCAGCGAGCTGCAGGCCGTGGCGCTGGAGCCCCAAGAGTCGATTTGCGTGCTGGCGATCGTCAACAAGCACGACCGCTCGATCACGCTCAACCTCAAAGCGCCGTTGCTGATCAACTTCGAGCGCCGCATCGGGCGGCAGGTGATCAGCGGCGGCGATCAGAGCCTGCAGTTCGAGTTGAGCGGCGAGGAGCCCTCGAAGAAGAAGATCGCGTAACGACCGGAGCTCACCCGCTGGAAGGAAACGCTTGACGTTCGACGTGAACAATCAAAAAAGACTTGGGCCACGGTGGACCCAAGGGATTTTATAACCCGCACAAAAACCCCCGCCTTGCGGCGTGCTCACCCAAAAGCACCCGCTGGCGTGGGCCAGGTATTCTGAAAGGCCGCGCCGCGCTTTTCAGGCAAACGACGACTCGAGTGCCCAGGTGCTCGGCGTCTGGAAGGGAACGCAACGATGCTTGTTCTGTCGAGACAGCGCGACGAAAGCATCATGATTGGCGACAACATCGTCATCACGATCGTGGACATTCGCGGCGACAAGGTCCGCCTGGGCATCAATGCCCCCACGGAAATTCCCGTCCATCGCCAGGAAATCTACGAAGCGATCCAGCGGGAAAACCAGCGGGCCAGCCGCGTCGAGCCCAAAGACACTCGCAACCTGGGCGCCAGTCGACCGCCCAAGGGCCCCAAGCGCTAGTCAGTCGCATCGGCGGACTCACGTCGTGGGGTGCCGGCGAGCTGCCGCACGACGATACGGCGGGGGCTCACTTCTTTGCTTCGTGCTCCAACGCAAGCCGCGCGGCCGCGACGTGCTTGACGATCGACTCCATGCGGGCCTCGTCGGAGAACGGCGACAGCACGTACGACTTCAAGGCCACGATCGGCTCGCCATAGTCGGTCTGCCGATAGCAATCGGTCAGCGAAATCGCCACGCCCGAGCCGCTCAAGGCATCGGCGTGCACGCGCTCGAAGATCCGGCGGTTGTAGTCGTTGTGCGCGATGAGCTTTTGCCGGTAGCTCGCGTCGCTCCGCTCCAGCGCCTTGACCGCGAACGTGTCGATGCCGTCGGGATAAGCGCGGAACAACGTCACTGGCCCCACGTTCTCGCCGTTGAGCACCGTCAGGTTCGGGTGCGATTCGATCAGTTCGCGGAGCACTTCGGCCATCTCGACCGCGTGGCCCAACAGCGCCCGGTAACCCTCCTGGCCGAACAGCAGCATGTTCGCCAGCGCCGCCATCGGCCCCGCGCCGCTGCGAGTCGTTTCGAGCGTGTACATGCCGGGATGGTGCTCGCCCGACTGGTACAAGTAGGGCATGGTCTGGCGGCTGCGGGCGATGAGCTGGAAATCGGCGTTGTCGCGAAACAGCACCAGCGACGAAACGTAGGGCGTGTAGCCCGTCTTGTGGAAGTCGATGCCGATCGAATCGGCCAGCCGCAAGTGCCGAATGCCGTGGTGGGCCGAGGCCAGTGCGCGCACGGTGCGGCCGCGAAACCCCAGCGGATTGTCGAGAAAGTCGTAATCGTTGAACACGCTCCAGGCCCAGCCGATCACGGCGTCGGCGTGCAGGTGCGGCGTGTAATCGAGGGCGAAGTCGTCGATCCAGCGGCGTCTGAGGTCGTGCATCGCCGCCAGGTCGTCGATGCCAAAAGCGTCGGTCGAGCCGATCGTGGCCACCACCGCCGCGATCCGCTTGCCCTCCTTGAGCAAGCCACGCGCGGCGCGGTCGAGCTCGTCGAGCCGGATCGCGTTGTCGAGCGCCGTGGGCACGCGCACCACGTGGTCCTGGCCGATGCCGAGCCAACTGGCCACGTTCAGGCACGAGTAGTGGCTCTGGTCGGAACAGAGGATCGCGGCCGGCTGATCGACCCCGCGACGGCCCGCCCCGGGCACCGCTTTCTCTAATCCCACTTTGACGCCGTACAACAGCGTGCCCGTGCCGCCAAACGTGAACACGCCGCCCGCCCTCTGCGGGTCGTAGCCGACCAGGTCAGCGGCCATGGCCGTGGCCCGCACCTCGGCCTCGGAAAACCGCCGCGCGCTTTCGTCGCTGCACAGGTTGGGGTTGTACGTCAGCGGCAGCAGCACGCCGATGATGCTGGCCAGCGATGGGTTGGGCACCACGTTGATCTGGCTGCGCGGATGCCCCCAGATGAACATCCCTTGCAGGTAGCTGACCAGCTCGGGAATCACCGACTCCAGGGCCCGGGCGTGCTCGTCGACCTGGCTCTCGCGGGCCCGCGCGTAGTCGGGCTCGATGGCGTGGCCGAGGATCGGCGCCTGCGATTTCAGCGCGTCGACCTGGTCGAGTGCCCGCAAAATCGAAAACGCCACGTAGCCGTCGTGGACCGGATCGGAAACCGGCTGTGGAAAGGCTTTGCGCAGGCCGTCGAGTAGTTCCTGATAGTGCACGCGAAACCTCCGCCTTATCCCGCCATCCGGCGCTGGCGGAATTGGTCGACCGTCACCGCGGCGATGATGATCGCGCCGACGATGATCTGCTGGATCGGGTCGGGCTGCCGCAGCGCCGTGCAGCCACTGGCAATTACTTGCATGATCAGCGCGCCGGTCAAGGTGCCCAAGATCGAGCCCCGCCCGCCGCTCAGGCTGCCGCCGCCGATCACGACCGCCGCAATGATCGGCAACTCCTTACCCGTGCCGGAGGTGGGGTCGCCGATCGTCAGCCGGGAAAACTGGTACAACCCCGCCATCCCCACGAAAAACCCGGCGATCGTGTAGACCGCGATGCGCGTCAAAGGCACGTTGATGCCGCACAGCCGGGCCGTGGCCTCGTTCGACCCCACCGCGAACAGGTGCCGCCCGAAGACGCTGTAGCCGCATCACGGCCGCCACGATCACGGCCAGCAGCAACAACAACCACACTCCCGGCGCAAACACCATCCATTCGTCGGCGATCCGCGGGCTCAAGAACGCGTGCATCCACTCGGGCACCTGGTCTTGCCCCGGGCGGACCATCGTGTTCTCGCCGACCAGCTTGGCCGCGCCCAGGTAAATCGTCATCGTGCCCAGGGTAACGATGAACGGCACGATCCGCAGCAGGCTGACCAGCGCGCCATTGACGAAGCCGGCCAGGCAGCCGGTCGCCAGGGCCGCCGCGATGGCCAAGGGCGCGCAAAGTCTTCGCGCAGGAACAACGCCAGCACCGTGGCCGACAGCGCCATCGCGGTGCCGGCCGACAGGTCGATGCCGCCGGCCACGATGATCATCGTCATGCCCAGCGCCGCCACGGCCACGGTGGCCGCCTGCACCAGCACCGTCTGCGCATTGCGCAGCGTGGCGAACCGCCCGCCGTCTTCCTGCAGGTTGTCGGCAATCGTGAACACGCCGACCACCAAGGCCAGGGCCACCAGCGGCCCCACGACGCTCCGCAACAGATCGCGGGCCCGCGGCCGCGCATAGGCATCACTCTGGAGCGACGACGAGCTCATGGCACCGCGCTTTCGACGCCCAAGGCGCATCGCAACATCGAATCGGAATTCCACTCGGCAACCGGGCGAACGGCGCGCAGCCGCCCGCGGGCCATCACCGCCACGCGATCGCACACCCCCAGCAGCTCGGCGAAATACGAGCTGACAAACACGACGGCCTTGCCCTCGGCCGCGGCTTCGGCCATCAGGCGATACACCTCGGCCTTGGTGCCCACGTCGATGCCTCGAGTGGGTTCATCGAGCAGCAGCACGTCGGCCTGCTGGTGCAGCACGCGAATCAGGGCCACCTTCTGCTGGTTGCCGCCGGAGAGGTGCTCGACGGTCTGCTCGGGGCCGCGGGCTTTGAGGTTCAAGCGCCGCATCCAGGTTTCGACCGCGCGGCGGCGGCGGCCCAGGTTGAGCCAGCCCAGGCGGCTATAGGGCGACAAGCGGCTGTAGGTGGCATTGTCGACGATCGTTTCGCGCTGCGCCAGGCCTTCGTTCTTGCGATCCTCGGAAACCAGCCCCAGACCGGCGCGGATCCGCGCCGAACGGTCGAGCGCGATGCATGCCCGGCTATCCGCACCAGCCCCCGTCGCACGGGGTCGAGCCCCATCAGGCACCGCAACAGCTCGGTGCGCCCGAGCCCACCAGCCCGGCGATGCCCAGAATCTCGCCGCGGCGCAAATCAAACGACACGTCGTCGGGCGCCCGCCGCCCGGCCAGGTCGCGCAGCGACAGCACCACGTCGCCGGCCGTGTGCGGCACCGAGGGGAAAAGATCGTCCACCCGGCGGCCGACCATCAAGGCCACGATGTCCGCTTCGCTCGTACCGGCCAGCTCGCCGCGTCCGGCCACCGAGCCGTCGCGCAGCACCACGTAACGATCAGCGATGCGGCGAATCTCTTCCAGGAAATGGCTGATGTAGATCACGGCCACGCCCGATCGCTTGAGCTTGTCGATGACGCGGAACAGGTTCTCGACATCGTGGCCGGTGAGCGAGCTGGTTGGCTCGTCGAACACGATCACCTTGGCCTCGATGGCCAGAGCGCGGGCGATCTCCACGACCTGCTGATCGGCGACCGACAGCCGGCCCACGTGGGCGTCGACGTCCAGATCGCTACGGCCCAATAGCGACAGGGCATGCGCCACGCGGTGGCGCTGGGCGGCGCGGCGGACGATGCCCAGGCGGCTTTCCTCGCGGCCCAACATGACGTTTTCGGCCACGGTCAGATCGGCTGCCAGGTTCAGCTCCTGGTAGATCATGGCTACGCCGGCCAGCCGCGCGGCGTGCGGCCCGCGCGGCGCGTAGCGGCGGCCGGCCAGCTCCATGCGGCCCGCGTCGGGCGCAATCGCGCCGCTGAGGATCTTCATCAGCGTGCTCTTGCCGGCGCCGTTTTCGCCGATCAGCGCCAACACTTCGCCGCCGCGGGCTTCGAGCGATACGCCTGCCAGCGCCCGCGTGGCGCCGAAGCGCTTGCTGACGTCGGACATTCGCAGCAGGGCCGTGGGCATGGCGTGGCGGGCGGCGTCAATCCGCCTTTTCCGGTTCCAACAGCCGCTTGATCGCCGGCTCGTTCATGTTCTCGGGCGTGGCCATCTCGACGACGGTCACGACGCGCTTTTTGACCGGCTGGCCGCGGAGGTGCGCCACGAGCAGCTTGACCCCTTCGTAGCCCATGGCCACGGGATCCTGCAGCACCAGGCCGCGAATCTTGCCCGCGGCCAGCGCGGGCACGAGCTGCGGGCCGGGATCGAATCCGATGAACACCACCTTTTCCGTGAGGTGCTCCTGTTCGAGCGCCTCCAGCACGCCGACGCTGTTGGCTTCGCAGACGGCAAAGAACCCGTCGAGCCGGTCGCCATATTGATTCAACAGGTCGAGGGCCTTGTTCTGCGTTTCGATCGGCGTGGTGCCCGAGTATTGGTCGTCGGAGAGGATCTTGATATCCGGGAATTCCTTCTCCAGCGTTTCGAGGAATCCTTGTTCTCGCTGTTCGGTGCTTTCGCTGCCGACGTTGTAACGGATCATGATGACGTTCCCCTTGCCGTCGAGGCGCCGGGCCATCTCGCGGGCGGCCAGCATGCCTCCCTGGTAGTTGTCCGTGGCCACGTAGCTGACCACCAGCGCCTCGTCGGCCAGGGCGCTGTCGAAGATCAGCGTGGGAATGCCCTCGCGCTTGGCGTCGCGAACCGACGGGATGAGGGCGGTCGAGTCGAGCGGCGCCAGCACGATACCGTCGACCCCCTGGGCCACGAAGTTGCCCACCACGTTGATCTGCCCCTCGCGGTCATTCTCCAACAGCGGGCCCTTCCAGACGATCTTCACCTCGCCCAGCTCCTTGGCGGCCCGCAGCGCACCGGCGTGGACCGATTTCCAGAAGATGTGGGTCGTGCCCTTGGGAATCACGGCGATCGTGAGCGGCCGCGTCGGATCGGCCAGCTGGCTGCCCGCGATCCGACGGCGAGCTGGCGCGTTGGCAACCGGCCAGCGCGACGAGCACCAGGCCGAACAAGAGATGTCGGTGCACGGAGGGCCGCCTCCCGAAAGGATTTCACGCTAACAAAGGTCCCGCCTGGCAGGCTGGCGCCGTGCCTCATCCGCGGCGTCCGCCGCCGCGCGAGCCGCCCCGTCCACGGCCGCGGCCACGACCGCGCGGCGCGCCCGACTTCGGGTTCTTTGCGCGGGCTTCCATGTTGACCGAGACGATATAGCCGATGGCTTCTTCCCAGGGGGGAATGGCCCGATGGCTGTTTTTGTCCGAAGGCCCGCCGTTGGCTTCTTCGAGATCGGCGTCGCCTTCGTCGGCCTCCATGGCGGATGGTTCGGCCCCTTCGTCGTCGCCGAATTCCTCGTCTTCGAAATCATCGGTCTCTTCTTCGCGGAGGGGCGCTCGGCACCGGCTTCGGCGGCGGGCGCGCGCTGCGTGTCGGCCCCGCGCGATCCGCGGCGGCGCCGCCGCCGCGATCGGCCCTTGCGGGGTCGCTCCTCGCCGGGCTCGGCGGGCTCGCGCTCCACGCCGCCCTCGTCGGACTCTTCGCCCAGCACGAGGTCATCGTCCGGCTCGGTTTCATCCAGCTCCGCCGGGCGCCTTCCCGCGCTCTCGCCCTCGTCGGGGCGTTCGCGATCGCGCCGCGAGCGGCGGCCGCCGCGACGACGACGACGGCGGCGATGCCCTCGCTCTTCTTCGCCGCGCAGCGCGGCTCGGCGCCGGCTTCACCTTCTGCGCTGGCGACTTCTTCTTCCTCGCCGGCGACCTCCTCGAAATACTCCTCGCGCGCCATCTCTTCGAACGTCTCTTCGCGCGGGGCGGCAGCCGCTCCCGGCTCGGGGCGAAGCGACTCGCTCGGCGCGGCCTCGCGGGGCCTGGCTTCGCGCGGCCACGCCGGTTCGCTGAACGACGAGCGCCGCGGCGGCGGCGGCGCCTCGGCGGCACCTGGCGGCTCGGCCTGCCGGGCTTCGGTCTCGAACAGCTCAGCCTGCGCCAAAGGATCTTCCGCAGCCACGCCAAGCTGGTTGGCCAAGTGCGACCAGTCGGTCAATTTGGGCGCCGCCGCGGGCTTGGGCGCCGCGGGGCGCGGTCGTGGCGGCGGCGCGGCCGGTTTCGTCTGGCGGGTTTCCTCGGTTGGCGGCGGCGGCTGGACGCCCAGGTCCGAGATCAGCGAGTTCCAATGGTCGGGATTGTTGCTCATGTTTGGCTTGATGTGCTGGTGATAAGTCGCGTGCTGCCGCCAAGGGAGCCATCCGTTGGCCGCCAGCAACGCGGCAGAAACTGTAGTATAGGTAGCCCACGAGAAGCTGGAAAGCCGTGCGGGGTCGAGACCGCGTCGAGCCTAGGGCCAGGTGTGGCTTGGTCGATCGCAGCCGCGGGCCCTACAATTGGTTGCCGCGGGGGCGCGAGGATCTTCCCACGGCACGCCGCCGCTGGCGGTCCCGCACCCATTCACCCAAGAATCGCGGAAAAACCATGTCGGCAACCCACGACGACAAGCCCGCCCCGCCGGCCACCAGCGCCACGGTCGAAGACGTGCAGATCAGCGGGCACATCATCGACAGCCTGATCCTGCCCAAGGTGCTCGATTTGATCACCACCGGCGGCGGGGCGTTTCGCATCAAGAAGATCACGGTCGGCCAAAGCCGCACCGATCCGAGCTACGCGCTGATCGAAGTCCAGGCCGACACGCCCGAGCAACTCGGTGAAATCCTGGCCCAAATCAGCGATCACGGCGCCGTGCCCACGGCGCAGCACGACTGCCTGCTGGTGCCGGCCGACATCGACGGCACGTTTCCCGAGGCATTCTACAGCACCACCAACCAGCGGACCGAAGTGCGCGTCGGCGACCGCTGGATCGAGGTGGCCGACCAGGAAATGGACTGCGGCGTCGCCGTCGACACGCTAGGGCCGGCCGCGCGCTGCGTGCCGATGACCGACGCGCGGGCAGGCATGTTGTTCGTCGTCGGCCACGCCGGCGTGCGGCGTCTTTCCCGAAGAGCGCACCAGCGACCGGGCCACTTCGAGTTCATGGCCTCGAGCGTCTCCAGCGAAAAGCCCAAGGGCGTGGCCATCCGCCAGGTGGCCCAGGAACTGTTCAAGACCCATCGGGCCGGCGGCCGCACGCTGCTGGTGGGCGGGCCGGCCATCATCCACACCGGCAGCGGCCCGCACGTCTGCGAGCTGATCCGCCGCGGCTACGTCAGCGAGCTGTTCGCCGGCAACGCGCTGGCCACGCACGACATCGAGCAGGCGCTGTTCGGCACCAGCCTGGGCGTTCACCTGGAACGGGGCGACATCAGCGAAACCGGCCACGAGCACCACCTGCGGGCCATCAACCGCATTCGCCGCGCCGGCGGCATCGCCGAGGCCGTGCGCAGCGGTCTGTTGACATCGGGCATCATGTACGAGTGCGTGCAGGGCGGCGTCGACTTCCTGCTGGCCGGCAGCATTCGTGACGACGGCCCCCTGCCGGAAGTGATCACCGACGTGCTCGAGGCCCAGCGACAGATGCGCCAGCGGATTCGGGGCGTATCGTTCTGCCTGATGATCGCCACCACGCTGCACTCGATCGCCGTGGGCAACCTGCTGCCGGCCTGGGTCCGCGTGGTCTGCGTCGACATCAACCCGGCCACGGTCATCAAGCTGAACGACCGCGGCTCGTTCCAGACGATCGGCCTGGTGACCGACGTCGAGCCGTTCCTGCGGGCCCTGGTGGCCGAGCTCGACACGCTGGAACGCAAGGCATGAGCAGCTCGCCAGGCAACGCGCCCCGTGCCGCCGGTGACGCATTCGACCCCGCGCTCGGCGGCCCGCAAATCCTCATGTGCCCGCCCGACTTCTACGGGATCGAGTACGAAATCAATCCCTGGATGAGCCGGCAGAAGCAGGCCGACCCAGCGCAGGCCAAAACCCAGTGGCGGGCCCTGCGCCGTGAAATCGAAGCGGCCGGCGGCCGCGTGGTGCTGATGGAGCCGGTTCGCGGGCTGCCCGACCTGGTATTCACGGCCAACGCGGCCATGATCTACCGCCGCGAAGCGGTGCTGGCGCGGTTTCGCTATCCGCAGCGGCAGGGGGAAGAGCCGTACGACGCGGCGTGGCTCGAGCGTTCGGGCTTTACGATGCGGCGGCTGGCCGAGGGCGTGTTCTTCGAGGGGGCCGGCGACGCCCTGTTCTGCGGCGACACGCTGTTTGCCGGCTACCGCATTCGCAGCGACGTCCGCGGCCACCAAGAAATTGGCGCCATGTTCTCCTGCCGCGTGATCCCGTTGGAACTGGTCGACCCGTATTACTATCATCTCGACACGTGCTTCTGCCCGCTGGCGCCCGGCCAGGCGATTTACCACCCCGGCGCGTTCGACGACTACGGCCGCCGAGCCCTGGCCGAAGCGGTCGACGAACTGGTCGAGGTCAGCGCCGAAGAAGCCCGGCGGTTCGCCTGCAACGCCGTGGTGGTCGGCCGCACGGTGATCACGAACACCGGCTGCGATCAGCTTCACCGAACGCTGGCCCGTCTCGGCTTCAAGCCGAAGGCCACCCCGCTCGACGAGTTCGTCAAAGCTGGCGGCAGTGCGAAATGCCTGACGCTGCGGCTCGATGGGGAAGAGGCGGCGGGGTGGAAGCACTCCGGGACATGCTGAGCGCCGCGGAGGCGATTAGCATTCGAGGAGCCAGAGATTCGAGCGTCCTAGCACCTCACGAACGCAGCGGCGGCCAGAACCCCAATGCCCCCACGAACCCGGGCGGCTCGCGATCATGCGTCGGTGTGTCGGGGCGAGATGTCGAAATGACGTGGGCGTAACGGCTGTCGCAATTTGTTCGCTTTGGAGGAAACGAACCATTTTTGGGAGTGCTTTGAACCTCCCTCAGCTTTTTCGCAGCAGATCTGGCACGGTCCCGCGCGGGGCGAGGGGACGCGTAAGGCTGGCAGTCAAAAATGGAGAAGAAGTCGCCGCGCGCTGGACTTGGGGGTGGACGTGGTGGTTATCATAACGGGCATTGCGAGCCCGGGTCGGTTCAAGGCTCGATCCGGGGTGGGAGATTTCGGTTGACGTCAGCGCGGCCTTGCAAGACCGATATTGCTCACCTAACCAACGCCAAATCGCCGGATTCTTCACAACCAGGAGATTGACTAATGAGATGCACGCCCAAAACGAATGCTGTGGGACGTTTCGTGCGCCAGCGCATTTCCGCCGCGTGCTTTCGATGCGCGCGGGCCGCGATGATGGTTGCGACAAGCCTGACTCTCGTGGTGGCCGCTCAGGCCGCCGTGGTCATTGCCCCGGACAACGGTTTTGGAACGGCCACGATGCCGCCCGCCGGAGAGGACTATGTCGGCGATTTGATGCAGATCACCAACGGGCTTCCATCGGGCTCCACGATCGACATCGCGACGCCTTTGTTCGGCAACTTCTTCAACGTGGTCGAGGGACCCGGAGGCAGCTTCGCGGGCGGCACGACCTCGTCGTACGACTCAACACTGGTGATGCCGATGGCGGGAACGGGCGCATTCAGCAGTTATGTGCGCACGATCAACTTGGCCCTGTCCAATACTGGTCCGCCGATGATGGATTCCGACGTGCGCGTGTTGAACACGTCTCCGCAATCGTTCGACGGCGATGTATTCAAGATGCAAGGTCAGATCACGGGCGACCCGGACTTCGATCTGCTACGAATCACCGCCGGCGACGGCTTTGGTCTGCCGAGCCCCGGTCACACGACTTTGACCAGCGTGGGGGGCGGCAATTGGAACGTCGACAGCTTTTTCGACATCACGTATCGCATCGACTTTATCGGCAATAATTTTGGACCGTTTGCAGGGATGAGTGGCAGCACGACCGGCACGGCGCACTTCCAAATGGGCATGCCAGTTCCCGAGCCGTCGACGGGACTCTTGGCGGGCTGCGGTTTCCTGGGGCTCGTTGCCTGGGCTTGGCGACGGAAACGCTGAAGTGCAGCGAGCACCGGGTTGCGATGACGTGAACGAAAACCTTGATTGTTTACCGGCCGTTGATCGCGATGCTCTTCTCGATGGATATGCCGCCGTCGGAATTTTCACGTGCCACGATGTGTTGCACCGCAAGGCTTTTGCAGTGCCGTTAACTCGATGGCACGCTGATTCATGAGATGAGTTTCTTGTGACGTTCGTATACGAAGTTTTTCGGCCGCAAGACTTGCTGCGACAAATGCCGACAAACGAAGCATTTGGTGGGCAACGATCGGGTTTGCCTCGACCGGTGCCTTAAACAGCCGGACGATGCTGCACCGATTCTTACCGGTCCAGTGCTCGTCGTCGCAAGAACTCGTGCGAACTGCCTTTGAATCTTGAGACTCCGATCTAGCGACCATTTTTTTGGAACGCCCGGCCGGGGCACACTCAGTTCACTTTGCGCTTCGTTCAAATCGACGAAGGGCCTGGCGACTCTCGATCGCCGCGTGGCACGCGCCGGTTGGGGCCACCGGTCTCGGCGAATCCGCCAGCCGACTCGCCGCGCGTGGCGAAGGGCTGCGCCTGCGCCCTACTTCTCCCGCACGAAGAACGTGCCGTTGTCGGCGACTACGAACAGGGGGCGGTAGGGGTTGAAGCAGGCGTTGGGCACGCGGTTGCCGGGGTGCCAGATCAGGCTGGTCGTCATCCCCAGCTTTCTTTTACCGCGTTGGGCTGGTTCACGTCGAACACTTGCTGCGACCAGCTTCACCCGACGCTGGCCCGGCTCGGCTTCACTCCGAAGGCGGATGACCGTGTCCGCCTTAGCAGCCAGTTGAAGTATTCAACAGGCTGCGTGATCGCACGGATGCGATCCCAAAATAGCGACGAAAGTCGTTATTTTGCGAGCGGTGCGGAGCTTTGCTCCGCACTTCGCGAGGTTGAAAAATGCCACGAAGGCATTTTTCAACGGTCTGTTAGCCGCCGCCTATCGTCGCACCTCGTAACAAAGCTCCACCATGCCGCTCTTGTAAGCTTTGACCTCGGCCAGATGGAGGGCGATGTCTTTGTCGAGCTTCTCGAAGAATGGGATTCCATCACCAATCAAGATCGGCAGGATCGAATAACGAACTTCGTCGGCTAGCCCAAGACGAAGGCATTCGCCGCAGACTGCCCCGCCGCCGACAAACCAGATGGTGCGGAACGCGGGGCGCAGCCGCCCATCCACAAGCTGCGCGAGGTCGCCTGAATAAAACTCGATGGTATCCCGGGTCCGCGGCAGGTCGCGACGAGTGAGCACGAAGGTGGGCTTGTCGCCGTACGGCCAACCCAAGCCTTTGGCCTCAAAACTCAATGCGGTCTCATAGGTTCGCGAGCCCATGACATAGCAATCGATCGTCTTGAGGAACGCCTCGACGAAGCCCGGGTCCATGGTTTCCCCGTCCACGAATTCGTCTGAGGTCTCGAGCCAGTCGACGCTCCCGTCCTTGCGAGCGATGAAGCCGTCGAGGCTCGCCGCCATGTGGATCGTTACGCGAGAACCAATGTTTGCCATCGTTTTGCCCTGGCATGGAGTGCGGCGGCTCGCAACACGGCTCGGAGCCGTCTCCGCCCTAACAAGCTGCTTCAAAACCGGATAGTAGCCGGCCGCGCGTGCCACTGCTGGCATGTCCAGCAGTGCGTTGGCTTTGCGATAAGTCTGAACCGAAAACCTGGCTTTGACCGAACACTAGTGGTCAGGAATATTGCCACGGAGCGTCTCTGCCTTCCACAGATAGACGTCGAACTCGCCCAGCTCCGTATCGACCACGATCTGCTCGTCCGGCTTGATGTCGGCCATCCGGTGCGCGACCGAAACGACGCGAGCACCCGGCGGCAGCTTGCGGAGTTGCGGCAACAATCGGGCGTTGAGTCGCGGCAGCAGGTAGAGCGTGACGACGGTCGGCCCTTCGCTCAGGTCGAGCGTGAAGATGTCGCGCTGTTCGATCGTGACCAGCCGCTCCACGCCGTGCTTGCGCACGTTGGCGCAGCGAATCCTTGACGCGCTGGGGATCGATGTCGAATCCGCGCGCCTTGCAGCCGTACTGCTTGGCCGCCGTCACCGGGATGCGTCCGTCGCCGCAGCCGAGGTCCCAGACCACGTCCTTGCGGGTTACCTTGGCCAGCCGCAGCAGCGCATCGACCACCTCCTGTGGCGTGGGCTCATATTCGACGTCGGCGATGGGCCGTTCGCCCGGCGCGCGCAGGTCGATCGATTCGAAGTCGCCCGGCCGAACGTCGATCCGGCGTGTGACGGTTCGCGGCCCGTTCGGTCCGGGAATGATCGCCTGGATGGTGTAGGTGTACTTGCCCGGCGGCAGCGGCGGCGACACGAAGCGGCGCATCGGCCCCTTCGAACGTCATCTCCTGACCCTCGATAAACAGCCGGGCGCCCTCCGGCAGATAGACTTCGACCGTGACGGTCTTCCGATACTCCTGAGCGAACGCGCCGGCCGGGATCGCGCACGCAAACAGGCCCGCCGCCAGAATCAAGTTGCGCCACATGGAAGCAGATCCTCTGCGTTGAGTGTACAAGATCTGGCCTGGGGAAGTGCCTTCAAAACGACGGTGCGCAGGCTTTCAAAAGATGGAACCATCGTTACGCCCGGCGGAGTGGTCCATCCTGCAAGTCGCCTGACGCCAAGGTCGGCAGCACTGCTGGGTGGCCGAGAAAGCGGCCGTTTTTCGGGACGAATGCCGCGGGGTGAGATGCGTTGGAACTCTGCGCGCACGGGTCGAACCGTCCTGTGCTGCAACCCGAGAAGAAGCGACCGCGTTGGGGCGCGCCGGCCACCTCGACCGAGCGCCTGTCCACGGCGCCGGCCTCCCCTACTTCTCCCGCACGAAGAACGTGCCGTTGTCGGCGACTACGAACAGGGGGCGGTAGGGGTTGAAACAGGCGTTGGGCACGCGGTAGCCGGGGTACCAGATCAGGCTGATCGTCACGCCCCAGCTTTCTTTCACCGCATTGGGCAGATTCACGTCGGCGCGCGGGATGAGATAGTTGGTCACGGCCTGGATGGCCCAGCGCCTCGGAGAGCGGGGCCAGGGCGTCGCTGCCTAGAATGATGTCGCCGACGCCGCTCAAGCCGCCCCACGTGCGGCCCACGCCGCCGTTGCAGAACGTGTAGCGGTAAAACATGTTGAACTGGTCGTTGGCCTGCCAGGTGACCGTCGGCTGCTGCGAGAAGAAGGCGGGCGAGGTTTGCTTGTCGCTGCGGATATGCACGGCCGACCAGAAGCCCAACTCGTGGCTGTGGTAGATATAGCTGATTTCGCTGCGGACCTGCAGCAGGTCCATCTTGATGTAGAAGTTGTCGTGCAGGTAGTCGACCACCGCGCCGCCTTGCCAGCCGCTGTTGCGCGTGGCGCGGCGAAACAGACCGCTGGTCACGAAATACTGCTCGCGCGTGCTGTTGACGGGCGTGACGCTGCCCGACAAGTCGCTCACCGCGATCACGCCGCCCGCCTGAAAACCGATGCCGGCCCGCTTCAGCGCGGGGATGGCCCAGTTGACCCCCTTGTGAAAGCCGAAGTTGCCGTTCATGCCCTGGTCGACGGGCCCCTTGAAGCCCTGCACGCCGCTCAGCTCGTTGAAGTTCTGCCACAGCGACGGGTTGCCCAGCCAGGTCGTCTGGAACCACTCTTCGATCTTGGTGATCTCGCCGACTTGCTGCGGACGGCAATAAGGGTCGTCGGCCACCGGCTGGCCGTCGGGACCCAACGCCACATAGCCCGGATACTGTCCGGCGCGGTGGGCGAGGGCACCAGGGGCAGCGCGCCGTAATTCGGATCGGGCAGGGGTTCGATGCCGTTCGAGTATTGCGTGTATTGGGCCAATCGCACGCCCGAATCACCGGGCGGCAGCCGGTCGGCATTGGGCGCGATCGAAAAACCGCCGTACGTCGGCCGGCCATCGGCCGAAAACGGGGGCATCACGCCCATCGGACCCAGCGACGGATCGCGGGCCAGCGCGGCATAGCTGGGCTCGGCGGCGTGCTGGGACGAGGCGATCGCTTCGGCCGGCGGCATGTACCGCGGACCCGGATCGGGGTTCGCCAGGTTGAAGGTCTGCGCCGCGCGCGGCTTGGGCCGATAGTCGAACGATTGAGCGCGCAGCGTCGCACCGCTGGTCAGCGCGGCGCAGCAGGCGCAAATCGCGCACGCCATGCGCCGGATCGTGCGAAGCCGTGAGATCATCGCGTTTCGCGCCTGGGCTGGGGATGATGACAACGCTCGAAAGGCGCAGCCGGCCGCCTGCCGTTTCGACTGTGGCCCTTTATCGGAAATTCCCAAGCCGAACTTCCGACAAAACCGGAACAGGTTTCCCAACACCCCCGAATCGCGCCCCGGTCGACGAAGATCGCCGGCGATTCTTTGGCTGTCACTGGCAGCTTGCCAGCAGTGCCATCGCCAGGCACATGATGTCATTGGATCCCGGGCGAGGCGACAGACGCACTGCCGGGGGCAGCAGTGCTAAACGCCCGTCCCGCCGGGAAGACGCCAGGGCGGGCGGCGTCAATCGGCCGGCGCGGCGGGCTTGCTGAATTGGGATCGATAGACGCTCTCGCCTGCTTTGCGCACGCGGCGCTCGAAGTGGGTGCGGTAATCGAGATCGTGATCGGCCGGCCGCTCGACCACCGGCTGCGGACCCAGCAGCTTCGTCTGCGCGGCGATCAGCGCCAGCGATTCGCGGTAATACTCCTCGACGTCGGTCCAGAAGTGCAACCGGCCGCCGGGCAACAGCACCCGCTCGACGTCGGCCAGGAAGCGCTCGTTCATCACCCGCCGTTTCTTGTGCCGCGCCTTCCACCAGGGGTCGGGAAAATAGACGTGCACGGCCCGTACGCTCGCCGTGCCGACCCAGTCGCGCAAGAAGTATTGGGCATCGCCGTGCACGACCTTAGCATTGGCCAGCCCGCGCGTCGCCAGCCGGGCGGCCACGTAGCGGGCATACTTGGCCAGGATTTCGACGCCCAGGAAATCGCAGGCGGGGTCGGTCGCCGCGGCGGCGGCCAGGAACAATCCCTTGCCGCTGCCGACTTCGAGCTCCAGCGGCGCGGTGCGGGCGAACAGCGCCGCGGCGTCGAGCGGCCTGGCAAGCTCGTCGAGCTCGATGAGGTGCTCGGACAGTTCGAGCGACGGATCGATGCGGCGCAAGGCACGACGGCCCATGCGATGTTACTCCAGGGGGTGCCCGACTGGGCGACTGCCGCCCGCGGCGGACCGCTGCCGTCAGGCCCCCGGCGACCGCGCATTCGGCTAGGTGGTTGCCTTGTGCTGGTCCACCAGGTCGTCGACCGGCAGCGGTATGCCCTTGATCTTGCCGTCGGCCACCATCGACTGGCGGACGAAAGCCTGAAAGCGGCAGACGATGAGCGAGCCGGGCCGCACCTTGATCATTTTGCAGACGATCACCAGCCGATCGCCAACGCGGACCGGGTCGCGAAAGCGAACATCTTCCATGCCGCCGAAGCCCACCACCTTGCATTTGCCCAGCAGGTGGTGCTTGTGGGCGAAATAGCTGCACATCTGGGCCGCCGCTTCGCACATCAGCACGCCCGGCATCAGCGGCATGCCGGGCATGTGGCCGCGGACCCAGAACTCCTTGTCGGTGATGTCCTTGTAGCCGGCGCATATCTTGCGATCATAGTCGTCGAAGACGATCGCGGTCAGTTGCTCCATCTCGTACCGCTGCGGGTTGTAGCGGCGGATTTCTTCCAGGTCGGCAACGACGTGGTTGAAGTCGATTTCCGACGGATCGAGCAGCAGGTCTTTCGCGGTCACCGGAAAACTCCTCGGCGCAGCAACTCGGGCCGACGCGCCAGCGGTTGGCAGGGCCCTGGGGCGGGCTGGCAACCGCAGGCACCGTGCGCCCCGCCGGCCGCCTACCCGCGCGGACTCTCCAGGGCGTCGCTTAAAGCCCGCATTTTAGCTCCACTGCAGGCAACGGACAACAACGTCGTGCCCTTGGTCGCCGCGACCCAGATCCGGCTCGTGCTCGGCGGCCTCGCGGAATCGCTTCAGCAAGCGGGGCACTTCACGTGCGGATGTCTTTGCGCTTCAGACGCCGGGCCTTGCTATTGGCCGGTCGCTTGCCGTGGTTGGCTTTCTTCAACTTGCGGTGGGGTTTCGCCATGGCGAATCGCTCCGGGTCGTCATTTTTGGATAGCCGCTCATTATAGCGGTCGAGAATCGCCCTTGGCCACCCCGGAGCGGCGGCAATTCGCCACGACGAACCGGCTCGCGCTTATAATTCTGGACGGAGTCCCCCGCCGACGAGTGCATGGCCCCATGTCCACGGTCAGCTTCTCCTTCGAACACCGCCAGCCCTTGGCCGAAGCCCGCGAGCGCTTGAAGCGATCGGTGGCCGCGCTCGACCAGCAAGCCGGCTTCCTGGTCCATCGCATCGCGTGGCTCGACGACGGATCGCGAGCGGTCCTCTCGGGCACGGGCTTCGAAGTGCGCGTGTGGGTCGACGAGCGGGCCGTGCACGTCGAAGGCGACGTGCCCCCGTGGCTCAAGATGCTGGCCCATTCGCCGCTGGCCCGGCTGCGCAACGTGCTGGAGACGAACTTTCAAAAACGTCTCGATGATTGAAGCACGGTCACGGATTGGTGAACTGCGCGAGGCGTTCGAGCAGCTCGGCCGCGGCGCCCGTGTCGATGGCGGCGGCGGCCAGATCGGCGCAGGCGCCGACGGTGTCGGCGCGGCCGGCCGTCCAGCAGCGCCGGCCGCATTGGCCACCACGATGTCGCGAGCCGGACCGGGCTCGGCCCGCAGGACTTCGCGAATCATCGCCGCGCTGGCCTCGGGCCCTTCAACCCGCAGGCGATCGAGGTTCGAAGGCATCAAGCCGAAATCGGCGGGTGTCCAGGTGAAATTGCGCAGCCCCTCGGCAGTGACTTCCGTAGCGCGGGTGGGGCCCGAGATCGTGATCTCGTCGAGGCCATCCTCGCCGTGCACGACCAGCGCCCGCTCGGTGCCCAACAGGCGGAGCGCCTCGGCCAGCAGGGGCCGCAGCTCGGCCTGGCCGACGCCGACCAGCTGGAACCGCGCCCGGCCGGGTTCGAGAGCGGCCCGATGAGATTGAAGATCGTGGGCGTGCCAAGTTTTCTGCGCACTTCGGCCACGCGGCTCATCGCCGGGTGCAACAGGGGCGCGAAGCAGAAACAGATGCCCAGGCGGTCGAGGCACTCGCCGACCAGCTCGGGGTCGGCATCGACGTTGACGCCCAGCGCCGCCAGCACGTCGGCCGAGCCGGACTTGCTGGTGACGCGGCGGTTGCCGTGCTTGGCCACCGGCACGCCGGCCGCGGCGGCGACCAGGGCCGCGGCCGTGCTGATGTTGAACGTGCCCGAGGCGTCGCCGCCGGTGCCACAGGTGTCGACGACGCCCACGCTGGTGGTTCGGATGGGCGTCATGTGACGGCGCAGGGCGGCCGCGGCGCCGGCGAGCTCTTCGGGCGTTTCGCCTTTAGCGCGCAGGGCGGTCAGCAGCAGGCCAATCTCGCCTTCGCTGGTGCGGCCGGCAACGACTTCCTCGATGGCGGCCGACATTTCGGCCATCGACAGATTTTCGCCGGCGGCCAGGCGGCCCAGGATCGACTCGAACACGGTCATGGCTCCTCGGAGAAAGTCGCCTCTGATTTCATTCTAACCCACGGGCGGCGCGGTGAACCAGCAGCGGCGGGGCCAGACACGGCGAGCCCGCTGCCGGCGCGGCACCCTTGTCATCGTTGGGCCAGCGTTCTACAATCCGCGCGACGCGACGCAGCGCATGGACGGGGCACCTCCTGGCAGAGGGATCATGGCAAAAAAGATCCTCCTCGACGTCGACCCAGGCATCGACGACGCCGTGGCGCTGTGCTTGGCGCTGTTCGATCCGCAGTTGGAAGTGGTGGCGGTCACGGCCGTGGGCGGCAACGTCGGCCCGGAGCAGGCCACGCGCAACGTGCAGGCCGTCATCGAGCAGCTCGATCCGCCCCGCTGGCCGCGGATCGGCGTGGCCACGATGCCCGAAATGGGGCTGCCCACCCGCGATGTCCAACTGCACGGGGCCGACGGGCTGGGCAACGCCAATTTCCAGGTGTCCGAACTGCAGCACCGGCACCCCTCGGAAAAAGTGATCTGCGACGAAATCCGCGCCGCGCCGGCGAGCTGACCATCGTCGCCCTGGGTCCGCAGACCAACCTGGCGCGGGCCTTTGCTCGCGACCCCGGCGTGGTCGAGCTGCTAGGCCAGATCGTGATGATGGGCGGCACGCTGCGCGGCGCGGGCAATGCCACGCCGGCGGCCGAATTCAACGTCTACTGCGACCCCGAAGCGGCCCGCGCCGTGTTTCGCTCGGCGGCCACCAAGACGCTGGTGCCGATCGACGTCACCAGCGAAGTCACGTTCGGCTACGACCTGCTCGACCAACTGCCGGACGAGGATACGCGGGCCGGCAGGTTCCTGCGGCGCGTGCTGCCGTTCTTGTTCCGCTCCTATCGGCAGGAGCTGGGCTACGAGAGCATCCGGCTGAACGATGCCACGGCGCTGGCCGCGGCGCTGCACCCCGAATGGTTCGACGTCGAGCTGGCCGCGGCCGACGTCGAGCTGTCGGGCGAGCTGACGACCGGGGCCACGGTGTTCGACCGGCGAAGAAACCGCCAATGGCGCACGAACCTGGCGGTGGCCACGAAGGTCGACGTCGCGGCCGCCCGCGATTACATTCTCCGCGGCATTTCCGCCGCCGGCGAAGCCTCGCGCGACGGCGGGCCGAGCTGATCCCGCCGATCGGCCCCCCGGTGGCGCGGCACCCCCGATCAGGGCCGGCCGCTCGCGGGCTGCCGCAGTTCGACTTTGGGCGGGTGATTCACCCGGCGATTCGACGGCTCGCTGGCGATCTTCACCTTGAGCGTCATCACGGTCTTGTCGCGCAGCACCAGCAGCGGCACGTCATGGCCGACTTCGCTCAGGCCGACCAGGCTGATCAAGTGCCGGTCGCTGTCGACGCGCACGCCATCGTATTCGAGGATCACGTCGCCGACTTTCAATTTGGCCTCGGCCGCCGGCGAATTGGGCTCGACGATCTTGATGCGGGCGCCGTGCGGTCGGGTCAATCCCACGCTGATCGTGGTCGAAGGATCGAAACTGGCGTCGACCGTCACGCCCAGGTGCGGGCGGACCACGCCGTTGCGCTCGACCAACTGCCGGGCCACGCTCATCACCAGGTTGATCGGGATCGAAAAGCCGATCCCCTCGTTGTAACCCGAGCTGCTGGCGATGGCCGTGTTCATGCCCACCACCTCGCCGCGCAGATTGATCAGCGGTCCGCCGCTGTTGCCTGGATTGATGGCCGCGTCGGTCTGGATGAAATCCTGGACCCGGACCTCTTCGCCCAGCTTCAGGTCGTGGCGGCCCGTGGCGCTGACGATGCCGAATGTAATCGAATGGCTCAGGCCGAAGGGGCTGCCCACGGCCAGCACGAAGTCGCCGATTTCCAGTTCGTTGCTGTGGCCCGGTTTGACCGCCACCAGGTCGGCCAGGTCGACGGCCATCACGGCGATGTCGGTTTCCACGTCGCCCCAGACGCGCGTTCGGGGTGACCTGGCGGCCGTCGGCGAAGCTGATCTTGATGTCCTCGGGCTTGGCGGCCTTGATGACGTGGCGATTCGTGACCACGTAGTTGGTCGCGTTGATCTTGACGATGTAGCCGGAGCCGGCCTCTTCGACGCGATCGCGATAGCCATAGCGGACGCTGCTGGGCTCGGTCTTTTCGGCCTCGATGTGGACGACCGTCGGCCGCACGAGCTTGGCAACCATCTTCAACACGTTGCTCTGCCGCTCGATGGCCGCCACCTCGCGGGCCAGGGCCTCTTGCATCTTGCCGCGAACCGCGTCGGCTCGATGTTGCTCGGAATCCTGGGCGGCTAACGGCGTGCCCCCGGCCAGCGGCACCAGCACGACGAGCAATACGAACAGCTTGTAGAGCGACTGCCGAGCTTGCATCTGCATTTTCCTCCGCAACAGGTCCGTCGAGCGTCCGGGCAAGCGGAGTCCGGCCACGCTCTCTCGTCTTGGCGCCACGCGGCCTGGCCGCGTGCGACAACGTGTACGATACGGAAGCGGTCACAAGTTGGCAACTTGCGGGCAACTTTGCGGGGGCCGCGCGGGGCCAGCGTCATCAAAAAAAATGCACCGACGAACCCCTGTTGGCTGCCGGCACCCCAGGCATCCTGGGGCGGGCGGCCGAAATACGGTTCACCAGCGCATTGTTTCGCGTCAGACTAACGGACGGTTGCCGGACTCTCCTGGCGGGCGGCCCGGGCAAATCCAGGCGCCTTTCCACGTTCCTCTTAGACGTCGATTTCGATGTCGTTGATCGAGACGTCGCCGTCGCTGCCGTTGTCGAGCACCCGGCCCCAGTCGCTGTCGCCGCCGGCGCCTTTGCCGAAGCGCTCGCTCTCGCGCTGGCAGTCGATGCACAGCGTGGCGTAGGGGAGGGCATTGAGTCGGGCCATGGGGATCGACGTGCCGCAGCTTTCGCAGACTCCGTACTGGCCATCCCGCATGCGCTGCAGGGCGTTTTCAATGCTGGCCAACTCGCGGCTTTCGACCTCGGCCAATTGCGAACTGATTTCGTCCTGCGCCGAATCGAGCGCGGCGTCGACCACGTCGCCGGCTGCTTGCGCACGCAACTCTTTCAACAGGCTCAAGTCGCCGGCCAGTGCCGTCCGCAGCGCGTCACGGCGCATGATCAGAATCTGGCGCATGCTCAGGATTGCATCTTTGCGTGCCATTTTGCCCTTCACCTTCTGTGTCCCACGGGAAATATCAGGGCCGAAAAACTTCGGCAAATGCCACTCTCGACGGTCAATTTACGAACGTTGGTGGACCCTGGTTCGCTAAGAGCCCGCCTTGTTTGCCGCTTGACGGCTGGACCCGGCGGGCGGCTGTTTTGACGTCTCTCGTTGAAACGTCCTTTCCAGTCGCCTCGCAGGTGCACCCTTCGATCGGACGCGAAAAGGGGTGAAATCCCCGCTTCCCGTCCAATTCCGCAAACGAAATATAGTACGCAGCCGGGTCCAAAGAGGTCACGAAAATCGTGTCGCTTTAACGCAAACCATGGGCGCCTGCCCATACGGCCCTTCGCCGTGCAGGCGGTCACCCAGACGGTGGACACTCTGTCGGTTGTCCACCCCGCTGGTGGCTCCGCCCGGCGGGCCTTCCGCCCGGGGCTGATCCCGGCAAGTCACTGGGCTTGCCGCGGGTTCGCTGGGCTGTCCGGGGGTCTGATCCCCGCTGGGGGCTTCCGCCGCTAACGGATAATCGGCCAAACGAGACCGGATATGCAGCACTTTTTGACAAATCGGCAAATCGCCCCCGACCCGCAATCGCGACGGCTACGACGCCGTTTGACGCGGCAGCACTCGTAACCTAAATCACCTGTGAACGTTCCGCACGTCCCCAACTTCGTGCCTCACTCGCGCGATAGCGTCGCGGGACGCGTACCGTAAGACACTGGAGGTTCGAGATGGTCCATGTCGCTCGGAGGCATACCGCCCCCCTGGTCCAAGGCCGCGCCGCCGACGATCTGTGTTTGAAGATCGCCAACACGAAGCGCATCGGCCAGGTTGTTCGCCTGACGAGTGCCAAGTGCACGATCGGCTCGGGCCGCGGCTGCACGCTGCGGCTGCACGCCGCCGGCGTGTACCCGCTGCACTGCGTCGTGCTGCGCGCGCGCGTGGCACGGCGGTCCGCTCGTGGTCGCCCGATACCCGGCTCAACGGCCGCGCGTTTAGCGATGCCATGCTGACGGTGGGCGACCGGTTGGCCATCGGGCCGGTCGAATTCGAGGTCGTGGCGGCCCGCCAGACGGAGCCGCACGTCGAGCGGGCGGATGCGATGGCCGGCGACGGTGAGCGTTCGCTCGAGGCGGCACAGGCTGAGCTGGCTGCCCTGCACGGCGAGATTGGCAAGGCGCGCGCCGAACTGGCTTCGCTCGGCGAGCAGTTCGCATCCCGGCGGCACGCGGCGGGACAACCGCTGCGGAGCGAAGGGGAAGCTGAAGGCCAGCACGACCAACGCAAAACGGAGCAGGCGAGCCGAGCGACCGAAGCCAAGCGCCAGGCGGAGCCGAACGCCAACACATCGAGCGGGAGCAAGCGGGAATGATGGCCCCCAACCATGAGATCGACGAGCAACCTGGCGAAGTGGCCGTAGCGCCCAAGATCGCCGAACCCGCGGTCGCGGCGGAGCTGGCCGAAATGGCCGAGCTGCGCTGCTCGCTCCGCCAGCAGCAAGCCGAAATCGAAGCCATCCGCCAGGAGCTTCTGCAGCAGCGCGAGGCGCTCGATGCCGAACGGCTTCGCGCGGCCGACCGCATCGCCCGCGACGCCGAGGATATCGAGCGGCAGCGGGTCGAGCTGGCCGCCGAGCAGGCCGAGCTGGCCGCCGAGCGCGAAGCCATGACCACCGACGGGCAGCCGAACCTCGATGCCGACGAGCAGCCAGTGCCGCCAGTCGAACCGGCGGCAGCCGAGGACGAGGGAGTGCAGTCGGCCGGCGAGATTGACCAAGACGAGCCGCTCGAAGACGAGCCGCTCGCATCGCGTCGGCCCGACACTTCAAGTTCGACGAGCTCGGAGCACGAGGACCCGTCGATCGAAGAATACATGGCCAACCTGCTGAAGCGGATGCGGGGCGGGGTGGAAGGCGCGGCGCAAGAGCCCCGGCAGACGCGGCGGAAAACGGACATCACGCCGATGGCTGCCCCCCAGCCGAAACCCGCCGCGCCGGCCCCCGAGCCAGCGGCCGCGCCGGCCAAGGTCGAGCGCACCCCGCAGCAGGCCGAGGCGGCCCGCCGCACGCAGACGCTCGAAACCCGCGACCTGGCCAAGATGCGCGAGTTGGCCAACACGCAAGCCCGCATCGCCATCGATATTCACGGCCGCAAGCGGCTGATGAAGAGCATGGCGGTCAAGCTAGCCGCGAGCGCGATGTTCCTGCTGGCCACGTTTGTCGTGCTGAACTTGTTGCCCAAACATCCCGCGTTGCAGACCGGCGCCTTGGGAGTCATCGTCGCGGCCATCTATTGGCTGTTCGGCGGCGTTGTCGACCTGCAAAAGCTCAAGAACGAGCCGATCTCGCGCAAAGCCGCCATCCGCCGCCAGGTCGGCGCCCTGCCGCCGGCCGAGAAGCAAGGCTAGCCCACGTAGCGGGCGGCTGTTCGCCTCAAAAGCCCCGGGCTGCGCAGATATCGTCGAAATCGCGCAAGTGGTAGCCGATTTCGGCGTAGTCGAGCGCCCGGCACAGCGAGCGCAGGGCGACGCCCATGCCGTCGGGTCCGCTGAAGCCGCCGTATTGCCCGCCGGCTTTCAGGTGCGGCTCAAGGTCGAGAAACACGCCCGGGATGCCCCGGCGGCGCAACTTCTGGTCGAGCTTGGGCAACAGCTCGCGCACGTCGCGGAAGATGGCGTCGTGGCCGCTGTCGCCCAAGCGGACCGGCACGAAGTGTTTGAGCGTCTCTTCGTCGACGTGGGCCTCGCGCTTGGCGGGGTGCGGGTGGCGGTAATCCTTGATGTGCAGCCAGCCCAGGCCGGGCTTCATCAGGCGGAACTGCTCGACGATCTCCGCGTCGCTGTAGCCCTGGCAGGCCAGGTTGCCGCCGTCGAAGATCAGCACCAGGGCCGGGTTGTTCACCTGGCGGTGGATTTCGGCCAGGATCTCGCCGTTCTGGCCCACCAGGTTCGCTTCCAATTCGACGCCGTAGGTCAGGTCGCTGCGCAGGCAGGTTTCGGCGATCTGGCCCAACTGGTCGACCACCTGCGGCAGGTGCTCCCGCGGGTCGGTCCCCTTGGGGTGGTAGAATGAAAAACCGCGAATCAGCTTGGTCTCGAAGGCGTGGGCCAGGTCGCAGGCGTGCTTGACCTCTTTTTCGAGGTACTTCTTGAAGGGGACGTAGGCGTTCGCCGTGCCGTCCTCGACGTCGACCAGCTTCACCTTGCCCAGCGGCGAGCCGATCGAGGCCACGTTCAGCCCGTATTCGTCCTCCAGGTGGCGGATGGTCTGGATTTCGCCCTTGCCGAGCTTCATCACGTTCTTGATGCCTTCGCCGGCATCGATGAACCGCAGGCTGTAGAACTGCAGGCCGATGGCGGCAAAGGCGGCGAACTGCTGCACGGCGGTCTTCTGGTTGGCTGCCTCGTCGGCAAAGCCGCTCAGCGTCACGCGGGGCTGGTCGTTGGACATGGCTGCTTTCGCTCGTGAGTGGAAGGATCGCGCGAAGAGGCCCATTGTGGAACCCCGGCGAGCGGCTGGCAAGGGGCGCATGCGCCATCGCGGGCATGCGCGGCCGGCGATGGAAAATTCGCCGTGCCTGGACTATCTTTGTGCGCATGAGCACTGCCGCGAGCGAACCCGATGTCTCGGCCGCGATCCATCGGTTGCGCGCGGGCATGGTGGGACTGGGGATGATCTTCGACGAAACGTATCGACCGTTTTTCGAGGGAATTCACGAGCAGCCGCTCTATCGCCCCGCGCTCGGCGTTTGCCAGGTCGAATTGGCAGCCGTGGCCAGCCGCACGGGGCGGCGTGCCGAAGCGTATCGCCGGGCGAGCGGCGGAAAACTCGGCCCTTGGAAGAGCTATCGCGAGCCGGGGAGCATCGAGCAACTCTTGGCCGCCGGCGTCGACTTCGTGTGCGTGGCCACGCCCGACAACCGGCATCATGCCGCCGCCCGCGCGGCACTCGAAGCCGGCAAGCACGTGCTGGTCGAAAAGCCGTCCGTGCTTTCGCTGGCCGAGTTGGACGAACTCGATGCGCTGGCCCGCGAGAAGCAAGTGCTGTGCAAGGTCGTCTATCACAAGCTGCTCGATCCGGACCACAAGAAACTGCGCACGCTGGTGGCCGACGGCGAGCTGCGGCACGTCAACAACGGATACTGCACGCTGCTCGAGCCGAAGGCGATCTCCACCGGGCAGTTCGCCGAGTGGATTGCCGGCCGCAACCCGGGCACGTACGTGGCGGTGCACTACATCAAGCTGATCGATTTCTCCTTCGGCGGCCGCTTGAAGAGCGTGCAGTGCACCGGCCAGCGCGGACTGGTGGGCCCGGCCGACGGACCGACGTGGGATTCGACCCAGTTGCGGCTGATCTACGAGTATGACGACCACCGCGAGGCGGCTTTCGACATCCACACCAGTTGGGTCACACCCGACAATTTCCCCGGCTACGTCGAGCAGGAAGTGCAGTTTCGCTTCGATAACGGCGTTTGGAACGGCCACAGCCGCAAGCGAGGCGTGGAGTGTACGGTCGAGGGCCGCACGCCCATCGAGCGCAAGATCTCGATGAACAACCATTACAATGGCACGTTCCTCGAACCTTGGGGAGCGCGGTCGCAGCGCGGTTACGGCATCGAGGTGCTCGAGCGGTTCGTGGGCGAAGTGGCCGAAGTCGAATTCGGCGGCCCGGCCGCCGGGCGGGCAGCGCGGCTGGCGGCGGCTCGCCGGCTGGCGTACAACGATCTGTCGGCGGATCGGCAGACGGTGGCGGCCGTCGAGGCCATGGAAGCCATTCTGGCCCGCCACGCGGCCGGCACGCCCAATTCGGTCGTCAACGTGAACGATTCGCGCGGCGGGCTTGTCCTGTACGCGCCGGGAGACCGCGAGGGCGAAGTGCTCTACGAGCCACGGGTGTGATTTGGCCGGCAACCGCCCCGCGGGCACAAAAAACGATCCCAGCGCACGATCAACCCATGAAACAAACCGCCAAGCAACCCGCTCCGATCGAACACGCCGGTGAAGGGCGCTCCAATGAGCTGCGTCGCCGGGCGGCGGCGGTCGAGCCGCACGCCCTGCGCACCTACACGCCAAGCATGGCCGTGCTGGCGCGCAGCGAGGGCTCGTATCATTACACGCCCGAGGGACGCAAGCTGGCCGATTTCAGCTCGGGCGTGCTGGTGGCCAACTTGGGCCACAACCCGGCGCGCTGGTGGCGGCGCGTGTGGCGCTATCTGGGGTTGGAGCCGGCTCTGTCAGCCAGGGGCGCCGCCGCGGAGCCGGAGTTTTTCAGCGCGTCGGCGCTCACGGCCTACAACGCCGTCACGCCGTTGGAGGTCGAGGCCTCCGAACGGCTGGTGGCCAGCCTGCGATCGCAACCGGGCGGCGGCCGGCTGGAACAAGTCCTGTGGGCGGCCAGCGGCAGCGAGGCCATCCAGAAAGCGATCTGGGCCGCGCTCGAGCGCCGCCCCGGCGCCGACATGATCCTGGCCACGCGCCACGGCTTCCACGGCAAGAAGGGGCTGGCCGGCGCCGTCACCGGAACCGAGCGCGATCCGGAGCGCGACCCGCGGGTGCGGTTTCTCCGTTTTCCGACCGAGGAGTGCAAGAACGTCGCGCGGCGCCGCCAGCCGCTCGACCTGACGCCCTACCGCGAAGAGCTGGCCGCGATCGCCCAGGAGCTTGGCGGCCGGATCGCCTGCCTGGTGACCGAACCGTACCTGGGCGGCGGCGGCTCGTATCATCCGCAAAAGGAATACCTGCAACTGCACGAGCGGTTCTGCCGCGAGCACGATATCGTCTTCATCCTCGACGAAGTGCAGGCCAACTTCGGCCGCACTGGCTCGCTGTACGCGTTCACGCACTACGGCGTCGAACCCGACGTGGTGGTGCTGGGCAAGGGCCTGGGCAACGGCGTGCCGGTCGACGCGGTGGTCGGCCCGGCCGAGCTGTTCGCCGCCATGCACTATGGCCAGGGCTCCGACACCTGGAGCGCCTCGCCATTGGGCTGTGCCGCCGTGCTGGCGACGCTCGACGAATTCGAGACCACCGACGTGCTGGCGCACGCGCGCCAGTTGTCAGCCGTGCTAGAGGAGGGACTGTGCCGCCTGGCCGAGCTGGCGATCGTCGAGAATGTGCGCGGCGAGGGCACGGTGTGGGGCATCGAGTGCGCGGGCGTCGGCGCTCACAAGGCCGAAGACGTGGCCGCACGGCTGGTCGAAGCTTGTTACCTTGGCGACGCGCGAGGCCGGGCCATTCACTTGCTGGGGCCGCTGGCCGGCAAGGTGTTGCGCGTCAGCCCGCCATTGGTCATGCCGCTCGACGAAGCCCGCGACTACCTGGCGGCGATGCATGAGATGTTCGCGGCGGTCGAGCGAACCCTGGCCGGAGAATAGCGTCGGGTTGGCCGCCCTTGCTTGCGGCGCGGGTCAATGCCCCTGCTTCGCTTCGTACGTTGCCGTGACCGTGGTGGTGATGCCGCCGCGGGGCGTGAAGGCGGCATGTACGGTCATCCGCCGCGGCTGGAGCACGGCCACCAGGTCGTCGAGAATGCGGTTGGTGGCGTGCTCGTAAAAGATGCCCTCGTTGCGAAACTGCTGCAGGTAGAGCTTCAGGCTCTTCAGCTCGACGCACCGCTCGGCCGGCACGTACGTGAACGTCAGCACTCCGAAGTCAGGCTGGCCCGTCTTGGGGCAGACGCTGGTGAATTCCGGGCAGCGGATTTCGATGGTGTAGTCGCGGTCGGGAAACTGGTTCTCGAACGTCTCCAATTCATCGCGAAACAAGCGCGTCATTTGTCGACCTGCTCTCGCCCGGCCTGCGGCCGGTCCTTTCGCACTAGCAACGATTCTGGCATCATAGATTGCACCAGGCCCCCGCGGCAATCCGCGCTTCGACATGTCCAAACCCGCTGTCATTCTGCTTTCCGGCGGTCTCGATTCGGCCACGGCCGGCGCGATTGCCCGGGACCAGGGTTTCGAGCTGCACGCGTTGTCGCTCGAATATGGCCAGCGCCATCGCGGCGAGATCGAGGCGGCCCGCCGCGTGGCCGAAAGCCTGGGCGTGCGGCGCCATACGGTGCTGGCGATCGATTTGCGAAGTTTCGGCGGCAGTGCCCTGACGGCCGCCATCGACGTGCCCAAGGGCGCAGCGGCGAGGAGATGGCCGAGGGCATTCCCGTGACCTACGTGCCGGCACGCAACACCGTGTTCCTGTCGCTGGCGCTGGCCAATGCCGAAGTGGTTTCGGCGGCCGACCTTTTCATCGGCGTCAACGCGGTCGACTACAGCGGATATCCCGACTGCCGGCCCGAGTACATCGCGGCCTTCGAGCGGATGGCCAACCTGGCGACCAAGGCCTCGGTCGAAGGCCGGCTGGCGTATAGAATTCACGCGCCGCTGGTCCACTGGACGAAAGCCGAGATCATCGCCTGCGGCACGCGGCTGGGCGTCGATTATGGCCTGACGCGAAGCTGCTACGATCCCGACGCCTCGGGCGGCGCGTGCGGCGCGTGCGACGCTTGCCAACTGCGGCTGCGCGGGTTTGCCGAAGCCGGGCTGGCCGACCCGGCCCCTTATCGAACATGAAAATCGCCGACATCTACCACAGCATCCAGGGCGAAGGTTTTTTAACCGGCGCCGAAGCGCGTTCGTGCGCACCAGCGGCTGCAATCTGCGCTGTGGGTTCTGCGACACGCCGCACGCCTCGTGGTCGCCCGAGGGCGAAGACCTGTCGGTCGACGAGATCGTCGCCGTGCTCGCAGCGTTCGGCACCGATCACGTCGTGCTGACCGGCGGCGAGCCGATGTTGTTCGCCGAGTTGATCCCCTTGTGCGAGCGGCTGCGGGCACGGCGGTGGCACATCACGATCGAAACGGCCGGCACGCTCTACCTGCCGGTGGAGTGCGACTTGATGTCGATCAGCCCGAAATTGGCCAACAGCCGCGCCGCCGGCGGCGAGTTCGGGCAACTGGCACGCCCGCCACGAGCGGACGCGGCACGCGCCCGAGGTGATCCGCCGGCTGGTGGCCGAATACCCGTACCAGGTCAAATTCGTGGTCGCCTCGGCGGCCGATTGCCAGGAGGCCGAAGACTATTTGGCGGCCATGCCCGAGATCGACCGCACGCGGGCCATGCTGATGCCCGAGGGCGTCGACGCCGAGGGTCTGGCGCGGCAAGCCGAGTGGCTCGCGCCCTATTGCCGCCAGCGCGGGCTGCGGTTCTGCCCGCGCAAGCAGATCGCATGGTTCGGCAACGTGCGCGGCACGTGAAGGGCCCGATCAGGCGTGCGCCGCTTCGGGCTTGGGCTCTTCTTTGGGCGGCGGCGCGTGGGGCGCGGTCTTGGGCGCGAACACCAGCACGGCCACGGCGCCGGCGGCGACGATCAGCAGGCCCGCGTAGAAAATCGCGCTGCAACTGGCTGAAACTGCCGGCCTGCATGACGCTGACGAACGTGTTGATCACCGGCGCGCCGCCAAAAACCAGCGGCATGACGAAAATCGGTTTGCCGCCGAAGTTGAAGGCCAGGATGATGCCCAGGGCTCCCAGCGCGCCGGAGGCGCCGCCGGCCAAACTCCACAGCGAGCCGGTGAAGGTGAATTGCCCCGGCTCGTCCCACTGGAGCAACAGCAGGATCGGCACGATCACGGCGATGAGAAAATAGGAGATGCCGACGCACAACAGCGGCCGCAGGCGGCTGCCGGCCATCGCCCCCTGGCCGCGGTGCAGCGTGGGTCCATACACGCCCCAGGCCAGCGCGGTCATGGCGGTGAACAGCACGATGAACAGCAGCTCGCGGGGCGTGAGCTTCGCGGCCGCGCGGTGCTGGTGATAGAACTTGAAGGCCTCGGGGTGTTTTTCTTCGAGTTCCGCCAGGCTTGCGGCCTGGTAGTGCGTCGGTTCGTTTTCGCCCTCGCGCTTCACGTCGACCGCCACGCCGCTTGCATCCTCGACCACCTGGATGTCGATCTTGTCGGCAACCGCGGGGCCGTGCGGCCGCGACACGAGCACCGTCACGGCGCCGAGCACCACCAGGATCAGGCCGGCCAGAAAGAACGGGCCGACCTGCTTGTACGACTTGGTCCAGTACATCGTCAGAAACGTGTTGACCACCGGCGCGCAGCCGAACACCAGCGGCATCACGTACACCGGGTTGCCGCGAAACGACAATGCCAGGATGATTCCCAAGGCGCCGATCGCGCCAGCCGCCCCGGCCGCCAGGCTCCAGATGATGCCCGTAGTGGACCAGGAGCCTTTCTCGCCGACGACGTACAAGATGATGGCCGGCGCGATGACGGCGATGAGAAAATACGCCAGCCCCACGCAGATGAAGGGGCGCAGCGAGCTGCCGTACATGCCCAGCCGCCCTTCGTGCAGCACGGGTCCATAGATGCCCCAGCAGAGGATGGCCAAGACAATCGAAGCGAGCAGGGCGACGAGACTTTTCATGGCCAAGGATCTCCGGAGAGCCGGGGTTTGCCGTTCAATTAGCTTAGCTGCTGGCGAATGCTTTGCCCAGGCGGACCGTCGGCCTGGGGACGTCGAGCGGGGCCGGCCGCACTGGCAAAGCCGCAAGCGTGCGCGCCGCGGCGCGGAGTTCACGATTGCCGCGGCGCTGCTGTTTCGTCGCTACTCTTCGCGCAGGGCCGGAATCAACTCGGCGGCCAGCGTCGCGCGCACCGCCACCAGGCCGGCCAGCAAACCGACGACCAGCACCAGCGTCATGGTCCCGGCCAACGACAGCCAGGGCACCGTCGCGCCGCCCGAGAGCCAGTACGGCAACACGGCCACCAGCGCCGCCAGCACGCCAACGCCCAAACCGGCGACCAGCAGCAGGGCGTTCTCCAACATCACCAGCCGCGCCAACAGCGCCCGGCGAAAACCTTCGGCCCGCATCAGCGCCAGCTCGCCGCGGCGCTCCAGCACGCTGCGCAACTGCACGGTGGCCAGTCCAAAGGTCCCCAACAGCAAGCCCAATCCGCCCAGGCTTTGGAACGTCGACAAATAGGTGTTCTGCACTGCGAAGAACGCTTCGAGCCGAGCGGCGGTCGTCTGGGCATCCATGCCAAAATCGCCCAGCGGGCCTTCCAGCGCTTGCTCGACCGCGGCGGCCGGCTCGTCGTGCGTATCGACCAGAAAGAAGCGGTAGCCGTTGACGTGCGGAAAATGTGCCAACAGCGCCTGGTCGCGGATGACGACGTCGCCCTGGAAGATGCTGTTCTTCAGGAAGCCGACAAACCGCAGCCGCAACGGGCGGCCGTGGCCGTCGGTGACTTCGATCGACTGGCCCAGCGAGCCCTTGTGCAAGCTGTACTCGGCCGTGTTGAAGTCGACGATCGCCGGGAGGACCGGGGTTCCGTCGGGATCGTCGGCGAGCGCACGATCGAGCAGCAGCCAAGGGTTCGCCTTTTCCTCGGCCGACTCGGCGGCGCTGGCGGCCCAAGAAAAACCGCCCCGCTCGATCAGCCGCTGATTGGCGCCGAGCATCCGCGGATCGGTCGGCTGATAGAGATTCAGGCAGCTCGCGTCGTCGCCGGCGCGCACGCGCATGGCGATGATGTCGCAACGGGCCAGCTCGGCGTCGGCCTTGGCCGGCAAGCCCAATTCCGCGCGGCCGGCGGGCGTGGACAGATCCTGGTAGATCGGCAGATCGCTTTGGGCCACGACGTTGAACCCGCCGCTGCCGCTGTCCGGGCCGCGCCCTTCGGCGGCCGGATCGAGGCGAAAGGCCGACAGCGCGATGATCAGAAAACTCGCTGCCGCCACCAGCCCGATCGACAGCGTGCTGCGGCTGGGGTTGCGCGCCCCGTTGCGCGCCGCTAGCCGGGCGATCGGCAACGATTGCGACATGGCAAACGGCGCAATCGCGCCCGCGCAGGCCGCGTCCAAATGAACAGCAGGCCCGCGGCCAGCACCAACGCGCCGGAACCGACGAACGCGCCGGCCCGCGCTTCGCCCCGCAGTGCGCCGGCCGACAGGCACAGGCCGACGGCGACCGCGGCCAGCAGCGCCGCGGCAACTTTCGATTTGCGCATGGCCCGCGGGGCCGCGAAGCGATCTTCCAACGTTTGCCGCGAGAGCAGCCGCCGCACCGTGACGCGCCCCAACCGCCTGAGGGTCCACAATATCGTGGCGAGCGACACCAGCGCGCCGGCGAACAGGCCGATCACCAGGCTTCCGGGCTGCACGTACAGCTCGAGAAACGGCGTGCTGATCGCGCTCAGCCACCAGGTGGTCAAGCCGGCCAGCATCAAGGCGGCATAGCCCGCGCCGGCCGCGGCTCCCAGCGCCGAGCCGACCAGCGCCACCAGCAATCCCTCGCCGGCCAGCGCCATGGCCACTGCGCCGGCGACCAATCCCCACGGCCCGCAAGATGCCGATCTCGGTCACCCGCTGTTCGATGCCCAGGCGAAATAACAGGGCCACCAGCAGCAGGGCCGAGACCATGATGAACAGGCTGAAGCCGATGAACAGCGCGTCGAACGGCGTCGTGCCCGAGGCGGCCGCCAGGCCGAGGCGCTTGACCGGCATGAAGCGAAACCCGAACGCGTCGGGATCGAGGTGCAGGCGCGCGGCCAGGCTGGCCGCGTTCTGACCCGCGGGCGGCACCAGGCGGATGGCGGTCGTATTGCCGAAGCGGCTCGACCACATCCGCCGGCCAGCAGCTAGCGACACGAAAGCCTTGGGTGTGGTGCGGTACTGGTCCCAGTAGTCTTCGTCTTTCTTGCGCACCCGGCCGGGCTCGAAGGGAAACGGCGCGTCCCAGTCGCCGATCGTCAGGCGGTCAGTGACGCCGGGCATCTGCGGCGTCAGGTTCTTGTCGGCCGCCGCGCCTTCGATCGCCACGATCGCCTTGAGGCGGAACCTGGCCTTCGACTCGCGGACCACCGCGTGCGTGCTCTCGGGCTCGAAGTAGGTGATCTCCACTTCAGCGCCGGGTTCGACGCCCAGGTCGTCGGCGGCCCAGGTGTTGAGCGCGATTTCATTGTCGGCCAGTTCGGTGATCGGCTTTCCGTCGGGCGAGGCAAAGGGGCCCAGCGGCGGCTCGGCGCGAAAATCGATGGCCGTGATCGTGGAATAGGGAATCTCGTGGCCCGCGGCGGCGATCGTGTTGGCCAGGTAAGTGAAGACCTGCTGCGGCTGGCAATCGGCGTACGTCTTGAGCACGGCGCGGACCGCGGGCGGATCGAGCAACATGCGATTGCTCTGCACTTGCACGAAACCGGCCGGCTCGTCGCTGAACTCGATGCCGTAGTCGATCAGTTCGGGGTGGAAACTCGCGGCCAGGGCGTCGTCGGCCTCGACGCTCGGCGGCACGCCGCTCTTTCCCGCCACGAAGATGGCGTTGACCTTGCCATCCTGTTCGAGCGCGTCCTGGAGCGTTTCACTGGCCACGAAGGCGTCGTGCGGCAGTTGCTGGCTGGGGTGCAGGGCCAGGCGGCCCAAGCCCTCGGCGGCGATCACCTCGCTGACCTTCAAGCGGCGGTTGCGGATCGTCTCGGTTTTGCGGCCCAGGGCGCTGTCGGGCGGAATCTGGCTGACGCTGCCGATCCGCAGCAGCACGTCGTCGCCGGCCTTGGCGCCGATCTCGCGGGCGAGCGCCGCGTTGAGCACGATTTCATTGCGGCCGGGCGTCTGCTGCGGGCCGCCCGAGCCGAGCTGCCAAAAGCTTTCGTCGACGCCGAAGACGGTGACGCGCCCGGCGCGCAAGGCGCCGCCGGCCAACGGGTTCTCCACGCTGCCCTGTACGACGACCGCCGGCACGGCCGCGCCGAAGTATTCTTGATACTGCGGCTCACGCGCCAGCTCCTCGGCCAGCTCGGCGCGGAAGAAGCGATCAGTGACCAGCAGGTCGTCGATGGCGCCCAACTGATCGAGCACCAGGTGGCGCAGGCTGCCGCGCATCGAATCGCCGACGACCAGCGCGCCGGTCAGCACGGCCGAAGCCGCGGCGACGGCGAGCATCACGGCCAGGTTCGTGCGCCAATGAAATCGCAGGCTGTCGACGATCAGCTTGAACAGGGACATGAACGTTCGCCCGTCAGGTATTCCACAGGTGCTAGGGCTGGCTCGTCCAGCAGTGCCGCGGCACGAGTGGACAAGCCACCGGCGGCACCCGGAATTCTAGCGTCGACTGGCAATGGGATCACCAACGAGCCGAGCGGCCGGCTATTCACTCCAACTTGCCGTTGTTCAATTCCATGCGCCGCGACAGGGCGGCGGCCAGCTCGAGGCTGTGGGTCACCAGCACGAGCATCGTCTGCTCGGCGGCTTGCAATTCCAACAACAACGCGGCCACGCCGGCCGCCGTGGCCCGATCAAGATTGCCGGTGGGCTCGTCGGCCAGCAGCAGCTTCGGCCGGTTCACCAACGCCCGGGCGATGGCCGTCCGCTGGCGCTCGCCGCCGGAAAGTTCGGCGGGCACGTGATCGAGGCGGTTGGCCAGTCCGACGCGATCCAAGAGCATGCGGGCCCGCTCAACGGCCTGGCCGCCGGGGCGGCCGTCGGCCAGCGTGGGCACGAGCACGTTTTCCAGCACGGAACATTGCGGCAGCAGGTAATGCTCCTGGAAGACGAAACCGATCTCGTGATTGCGAAAGGCGGCCAGCCGCGGCTCGTCGAAGGCGAAGGGGTCGTGGCCGTCGAGCACGACGCGGCCGGAGGTCGGCGTGTCGAGCGTGCCGACAATGTGCAACAGCGTGCTCTTGCCGCAGCCGCTGGGGCCGAGGATGGCCAGGTTCTGGCCGCGATCGAGCGACAAGGAAACGCCCCGCAACACGGCCAGCGGCTCGGCACGCGTGGGATAGGTTTTCGTAACGTCGTCGACGAGGAGGTCTGGCATGGAGTCTTTGACGTCTCTCGGCTAGGACTAATTCGGGGGGCCGCTCCGGATGGCTCGCGGACATGCGCTGCGACATGCCGCTGATCTACGGAACGCAGGCCGGGGCCAGCTTCTCGGCGATCCACGGCGGAATGTCGATCGACCGGGGGCTGCCCAAACTGTCGAACCGGCAGCAGACGGTCGTGGTCTGGCCGCTGGCGACGGCCCGGCCCTCGTGGCTGAAGTTGAATTCATAGGTCACGCTTCGCTTGCCCAGCCGCACCACGGCGACTTCGACGTCGAGGACGTCTTCGAAGCGGGCGGCTCGCTGAAAGTCGCAACGGGCGCTGACGCGCGGAAACGAGATTGGCCCCTGGTCGTCGGCCAGCATGACGCTCAGGCCCAGGTGCCGCAGCAGCGCGTGTTCGGCCTCTTCCATGTACACGAAGAACACCGAAAAGTGGACCATGCCGGCGGCATCGGTGTCGCGGAACTCGACGCGACGGCTGGTCTTGAACGGCTCGGACATGGCGCGGGGAGCATCGCCTGGGGGAAGCGCACGGCCAGGGGGCTGGCACCCGTCCACCCTAGCAGATTCCGGGCCCGCGGCAACAGGGCCCAGCCAAGCCTAGAGGCGCAATGAAGCGAATCGGATGCGCGGCCCAGTGAGACCGTCGGCGATCAGTCGCCTACGTAGGGTAGCAAGGCCATGAAGCGGGCCCGCTTGATGGCCAACGTCACGGCGTGCTGGCTGGCGGCGGTGCAACCGCTCTTGCGGCGGCCGACGATCTTGCCTTGCCGATTCGTAAGCTTCGACAGCAGATCGAGATCCTTGTAGTCGACGTACATGGGGCGCGGCCGCTCGCCGTCGACGAAGATCGGATCTTTCTTTTTCGCCCGAATCTTATTCTTGTTGGACCGCCGCTTGGGAGGTCCCTTGAACTTCTTCATGAATCAAACCCGTTGGATGGAAGAACGAACGCCTTCAATATCGCCGCCGCCGGCCGTCTTGTCCAGACGCGAGTGCCAACTGGCGGCCCGCCGGGTCAAAAAACGAACCCCGGCGCTGGCAATACCCGCGCCTGCGAGGAAACCGGACCCAGGGGGCCGATGCGCGACGAGATCAATAATCGCGACCGCCGCCGTAGCCACCGCGTCCGCCGCCGCCACCGCGACCGCCGCGACCACCACCGCCGCCGCCGTAGCCGCCGCCGCCCGAGCGCGGAGCGCGTTCGCGGGCTTCGTTGACCGTGATTGCCCGCCCGTCGAGCTCGGTGCCATTCAGTGCCTGGATGGCACGCTGGCAAGCATCGTCGGATTCCATCTCCACAAACCCGAAGCCGCGCGAGCGGCCCGTCTCGCGATCGGCGATCACTTCGGCCGACGTGACGGTGCCGTGCTGGCTGAACAAACTCTCCAGGCTGGCCGAGGTGGTCGACCAGGGGAGATTTCCGACGTAGATCTTCTTGCCCATCAGAACGTCCTTTGCACTCATGCGGGGCGTTTGGTGCCACACGACCAGTGTGGACTCGGCGGCGTTTACCCCCGCACCGTCGCCGCGTCAGCGGACCATCGCCACGCTGGCTTAATAATTTACCCCCCCAGTGTTGGCAATTGCAACACCTCCAGCATTAAAAGATATAAACTCAGGGGTCCGGGGCTGGCGGCCCGCGGCTGGCCCGTCGAGAAGCCGTTTCAGGCGGCCAACAACGTGCGGGCACTCCCCCGCCAGGGTGCCGCATCAGGCCGGGGCCGATGGCGCGACCAATCCGTGATAGAGCTGCCGCGTGCGATCGGCCATCAGGGCCGCGTTGAACTGGCGCTCGACCGACTCTTTGCCCCGCACACCCAGCTCGGCCGCCCCCGCGCGATCCACGATCAGTTGCCCGAGCGCGGCGGCCAGCGCTTCGGGATCGTGCGGGTCGTAGAGCAAGCCGCCGCCGGTCTGGCCGATCAATTCCGGAAACGTGCCGTGCGCGGGCAAGACCACCGGCACCGCATTGGCCCAGGCTTCCAACACGCTGATGCCCTTGCTCTCGCGGTAGACGGTGGGCAAGGCCATGACGTTGAGACTCTGCATGAAGGCAATCTTGTCGGACCGCGAGAGCTCGCCGACATAGGCGAACGCGGCCGGCTTCTTCCAGCCGGCGACGCGCGCTTGGATGGTTTCGAGATAGGGGCGGTCCATCTGGCCCAGGTAGCCGCCGGCCCGCAACCGCACCGGCGGCAGGCTCGGGTCTTCGACGAGCCGCTCGACGGCGGCCACCAGGTTGTGCAGCCCCTTGTCGGGGCAGATGCGGGCAAAGTAGCCGATCGTGAAGACGCCGTCGGGCTCGTCGCGGCGCGTACCGTGGCCGGCGAGGTTCAAGCCGTGCGGCACCACGCTGATTCGCGAGCGCGGCACGGCCAGGTAATCGGCCATCGCGTCGGCATAGTAGTTGTTCAAGGCCACCAGCGCATCGGCATCGGCCACGCGCTCGCGCAGCAGGTCGCGGGCCCGGGTGTAATAGGGCTCGACGAGCTTCTCGAGGAAGATGTCTTCCCCCGACAGCGAGCAGACCACCGGAATGCCCAGCTTGCGGATTTCGCGGGCCATGCCCAGGAGCATGGCGTTGGAAAGATGGACCACGCTGGGGCGGGCCTCGCGATCGAGCCAGCGGACGAGCTTGCGAATTTCCTTGCGCTGGCGGCCGTGCTCGCCAGCGAGCATCGAGACCGTCAGGTCGCCGAGCCGCTCGGGCTCGACGCTGGGTCCGCCGCGGGTCGCCCATTCGAGCACCGCCGGATGGTCGAACAGCGCGTCGAGAAACCAGGGCGTATGGCGGAACAGCGCCGAGTGCTGCTGGAGGTAGACGTTGATGCCACCGAAGAACAAGTGGGCGTTGCTGACGTTCTCTTCGTCGGTGCGCAGCGGCGTGTAGGTGGGCACCAACATCACGTCTTCGCCCAGCGCCAACAGCGCCGCGGCCAGCGTGTTGTCGTGCAGGCAGCTACCGCAATACATTCCGGCCGCGCCGGCGGCCAGGTAGACGACTTTCATGGGAGAAGCGCTCGGGGTGGCCCGTGCGGGTGGGTGGGGTGCTCTCGTGCAGAGTAAACGATCCGTCAACCGGATGCCAGGGTGGGAAATCGGCCATTGCGCCGGCGGTGATTGCCGCTTACAAGCCCATGAACGGCGCGGGCACGAGAAAGGCGTGCTGCTCGTAGAGGCTCCACACCCCGTACCAGGAGAGGTACTGCGTGAAATAGACGACGAGCACGTAAAACAAGACCACAGGCAGCATGGCCAGCCGGCTGGTCCAGCGGAAGAACCAATGCCGCGGCCGCTCGCGGTGATTGGCCCGCGCCACGGCCCAGCCGCTCAACAGCCGCGCGGGAAAGATCGACACGACGAACAGCAGGCTCGGCAGCCAGGCCGCCTCGCGGGGCACGATTTCGATCTTCAGCAGGTACAAGGGCAACGCCAACGCCAGCGTGAACACCAGGGCCACCAGGAAGGCCACCGGCGCGGGCAAACTGGCGGCGCAGGCGCGCGGCTCGAACATCGCCCGCCAGCGGTTCTCGGCCGCGAAGCGGGCCTGCAGAAACGGCAAGTGCACGAGCACCAGGGCCAACAACGCTCCGCCGACGAGGCCCACGATCGTGCCCAGCCCCGGCGGCAACCGCGAGGCCGAGGCCAACAGGCTCACCGGCAGCACCAGCCATAGCGCCGCGCCGGCGAACCCGCAGCCCGAGCCAGAAGTAGTAGGGCAACCGCAGGCTCACGACAAAGTCCCAGACCGCGTCGCGAGCCCGCTGGTAGGCGCCGCTGGCCAGCATCAGCCGCAGCGAGCGGATCGGCCGGGGGATAAGAAAGTGGCGAATGCGTCCGCCGCGCAGGCAGCCGCTGGCGATCTGCGCCAACACGACCACGCTCAGCACCGCCAGGGCCACGTCCCACATGCGCGACGCCCGGCTGGCCGGATCGATCAGATGGGCCGAGCGCCGCAGCGAAGCGGCCACGACCAAGGGCAGCATCAGGATCGATATGCCCACGAGCACGCGTCCCAGGCGGGCCGCCGTGCGCACGCCCACGAAGCCCGAGCGAATCCGGCGGTCGCGGGCCACGCGGCCGCTGGCTTCGAGCAAGTAACCGAGACTCAAGATTTGCGCGACGGGAATCGTGGCCAGCACCGCGAGTCCGACGATGAGCGTGACGGCGCCAAAGATCCATTCCAGCACGTTGCCGATGGCAGTGGCGCTGCGCCCGAGCAAGCCCGGCCGCGCATTGGCCATGGGGCTCGGCAAGCGGGTGCCCGCGTCTTCGACGATAACGGCCGTCAGAGTCGCCATGGTTGGCCAGGGGTTGGGAGGCGCGCCTGCGCTTCGCGAGTCGACTGAGACGACTTTCACTATAGCCCAACGCCGTCCCACGGGCGAACAGCCCTTTCGACCGCGCGGCCGCCGCTGGTATGCTTAGAATCATGAGCCATCCCGCCCCCGCAGACGAGCCGACCCCTGCCGGGGCCGAGCATCCGAGCCTCCTTCGCTGGCCCGCGGGCGACGCGTCGCGCGGCCAGCAGCTCGAGGCCGTCGCGGCTCCGGCGATCCGCGAGCTGGCGGCTGCCGATTTCGAGAGTCCCCGCGGCCGGCGAGTGTTTCTGCCGGTGTTCTTGTTCCTGGCCACGTGCGTTTCGACCTTCCTGGCCGGGTCGCTCAACTGGAATCCGGTCGTCTACTTCGAGAGCCCGCAGGCGGGCCGGTTGATCGCGGCCAACTGGACGCAGGGCCTGGTCTACATGGCCGCGGTGGTCGGCATCCTGCTGACGCACGAGATGGGGCACTTCCTGCAAACCGTCCGCTACGGCGTGCCGGCCAGCTACCCGTTCTTCATTCCCCTGCCCTTCGTGATGACCGGCACGATGGGCGCGGTGATCGGCATGGAAGGCTCGCGCGCCGATCGCAAGCAACTGTTCGACATCGGCATCTCGGGACCCTGGGCCGGTCTGGTCGTGGCGCTGCCGATCATCTGGTTCGGCATCCTGGGGGCCGACGTGCTCCACCCAGGCGCCGAACCGCTGCTGGGCGATCCGCTCATCTTCAAAATCCTGACCCGCGTGCTCCGCCCCGAACTCGAGCCGGGCGCCGTGCTCGACAAGAACCATCCGCTACTGATGGCCGGCTGGGTGGGGATGTTGATCACGGGACTCAACATGCTGCCGATCAGCCAGCTCGACGGCGGCCACGTGATTTACGGGCTGTTCGGGCCGCGGGCGCGGATCGTGGCCCGGGGCTTTCTGGCGACGGCGATCCTGTTCGTCGTGGTGGGCGACAACTACAACTGGATCGTGATGCTGGTGCTGGTGATCCTGCTGGGGGTCGACCATCCGCCGACGCGCGACGACAGCGTGAAGCTCGGATGGTTCCGCCAGGCGTTTGGTTACGCCTCGCTGGCGATCCCGGTGTTCTGCTTCACACCGGTGCTGCTATAAGGGCGTGCCGGGCCGCCGCGCAATCGCATGTCGAGCCTGGCGTGGCGACGCGCACTCCCTCTCCCCCTCGCGGGAGAGGGACCGCTCGTCGGCTCGCGCCGACGAGCAGGGTGAGGGGGCCGACCTGCCCATTAGGCAAGTTCAACTCGCGGCGTGTGCCAGGCTGGGTCCACGATCGCGACACCGGCATGTCGGCGACGCAGCGGGTGCCACGGGTGGCTGCGATCCGCCGTGCCCTTTGAAGCTGCCGGGGCCGCAATAGGGCGGTCGTAAACCGAAAGCCGCTGGGGGCTTCGTTTCTGATCGCCCGGCTATTCTTTCCCGCCGCGGTCTGGCTTAGACTTGGTGACATCGGCCGGCGGGAGGGCGCGGGCTTTCGCTCGCGAATCCGCCCAGCCCCCGCGCGGGAGCTTCCTCGATGGCAAACGAGTGGTACGTCGAGCACGGCGGCAAGCGCTACGGGCCGATGTCGTCGGCGCAACTGAAGAAGCTGGCGGCCGAGGGCAAGATTTCGCCGACCACGAACATCCGCGCCGGCAACCAGGAGGCTTGGGTGCCGGCCGGCCGCGTGCAAGGTTTGTTCGCGGCCAAGGGGGCGCCGGGCGCCTGCCGGTCAGCCGCCGGTGGCGGCGCCGCCGAAACCTCGCCCCGCGGTGGCCACGCCCGATTTCGACGTGCTCGAGGAGTTGGCGTCGATGCCGCCGCCCGCGCCACCGCGTTCGGCGCCGGCGCCGCGCGTGGCCAGCGTCGTGCCTCAGGCCAGGCCGGCCGCGGCGCCGTCGATCGTGCCCAAAATCTTGGGAGCCGTGGCGGTCGTGTTGGGCACGTTGGCGCTGGCCACCTGCTGGCTGCCCATGCTGCCGGGCGCGATGGGCTGGATCGGCATCGTCGTGGGCGGGTTGGGGCTGGTGTTGGGCGGGGCGGCGCTGGCCATGGCCGCCGTACACAAAGGCTCTGGTTTGATGCTGGCCGTCGGCGGCTCGAGCAGCTCGCTGGTGGGACTCGTGCTGGCGGTGGTGTTGGGCGTGCACTTCGGGCTGTTTGGCAAAGTGCGCCGCCGCCGGTGGTGGTGGTCGCCCAGCCGCCGCCCGCCGCGCCGCCGCCGGTCGAAAACTGCGCCCGAGCCCGAGCCGCCCAAGGAGCCCGAGATCGTCTGGACTCCGGCCGATCAGGCGATCGAACAGCCGCCGATCCGCGCGAAGATCACGTCGGTGGCCATCGAGCAGGTGAAGATGGAGAACGCCGATTTCACGACGCTCAAGCGGCCGAAACCGCAGCCGATGCTGGTCGTCAAGGTGACGATCGACAACACTTCCGAGGATCGCATTGTCGAGGTGCCCGGCTGGGTCGGCGGCGGCGACCTGATCGGCCAGGGCGTGGGCCAACTGCTGGGCGGCGAAGCGGGCAAGGCGGTGCAGGCGGCCACCGCGACGGCCACGCTCGTCGACAACATCGGCAACCCCTACAAGCAAACGTCCGGCCTGATGCTAAGCGGCCTGGGCGCGTTGAACCGTGACGTCGCTGTGCGTCCCGGCCAGAGCAGCCAGCAGGACCTGGTCTTTCCCCCGCCCTTGCCGAAGATCGAATTCCTGCGATTGGAACTGGCGCCGGCCGGCTTCAGCGGCGGCGAACCGCTGAGGTTCGAGATTCCCAAGTCGATGATCGAGGGAAAGTGACGCGGCGCCGCGTCAGTATTCGACTTGGGTGTTGGGCAGGTTCTTGCGGAGCTGTTCGGCGCCTTCGCGGGTGACGCCGGTGCGCTGGATCTTGACGGCTTCCAGGGTCTTGATCGGCTCGATGTACTTCAGCGCCCCGTCGGTGATCCGCGTGCCGCGCAGGTCGAGACTCGTTATGTTGCCGATGTGAGCCAGGGTTTCCAGATCCTTGTCTTCGATGGGCGTCTGCTGGAAGTCGACGCGGTAGCCGCCGTCCTTGAAGCTCAACTTCCCGCCCAGGAAGTGCACCTTGTTCATGGCCGCCTTCTGTTCGGGCGTGAAGGCGCTGCCGCAGCCGGCGGCGACCAACAGCGCGGCCAGGGCGCAGCCCGAGACGATTCGGTTCCACAGGGCCGACGGCGGTGCGACGAATGATCTTCCGACCATGACAGGGCTCTTCTCTGGCTTCAAAAAACGCGCGACGTCGCGGGGCCCACTCCACGCGAGCGGGCGACGCGGCGGAACGCGCGACCCCGGCGGTGCGCCTTTCGGCAGCCCGCCCCGCGCGACGCGCAAACCGCGGTCGGCCGCTCTGCCGGCCGATCGCGCGCCGTGGTTCCCGTAGGCTATTGGGCAGCGTCCTGTTGGCGCTCCTGCTGGCCCCCGCGGCCACGGCGGCCACGCTGCGGCAGCACGTCGGATAACTTGGCGTCCTTCGGCACGGCGATGTCGAACCAGCCGATCATCATCTCTTCCCAGGTCTGGTCGCCCCAGCGCACGGGCTGCGAGGGATCGGGGTTGGCGGGGTTGTCCTCCGAGTTGTCGAAGTGCGCCGTGCAGTGCAAGCATCGTGCCCTCGGGCAGCGGTCGCGGCTTATCGAGCACGAAGCTGGTCTGCCAGTTGAAGTCGTAGCGCGGCACGTTGAGCAACGTCTCCTTGGTGCCGTTGGGCATAGACGATTTCGTAGTGGAAGTCCTTGCCCCGCAGGTGCATGTGCGGGAACATCGACAACAGCAGGACGTCTCTCGCGTAGGTTGTTTCCGACTCGACCTTGTAGTCCGCGTCGCCGGCGGGGATCTCGAAGGCGAAGTTCAAGGCGTTGGCCGTGGCCACGCGGTACTTGACGGTCGCGGGATCGGCGAACTTGATGCCCACCGAGCTGCGGTCCTTTTGCGGCGAGCCGTTGGGCGTGTAGTGCATCTGGAACACGAGGTTCCAGCCGGCCGGGATCAGCTTGGCCATGCCCGTCGGGCAGCACGTAGGGCCGGGTGCCCGGCGCGAAACCGGTCAACTGGCCAAACGACTCCAGGCCCCCGCCGTCGGCCGGCGGACGCAAGAAGACGATGATGTGATGCACCACCGCGCGGTTGTCGGGCATGCACTCGGCCACCTTCACCCACTTGTCCTCGGTGAAGCCCGGTCTCGACCGTGTAATAGCGATAGTCGACCGTGCCCTCGGCCGGCACGTCGACCGGCTCTTCGGTCATGTAGAACACCGCGTCGGGCTTGCCGGGCATCATCCAACTGCCCGGCATACTCGATCGGCGCGGGCAGCTCCTTGGCATCGCCCTCGGGCGCGCCGGCTTCGACCCACTTGTAGATCAATGCCTTTTCGGCGTCGCTGAGTGAATTGTTGTTGCGGAAGTGGCCGAACTTCGGATCGGCGATGCCAGGGCGGCATCCGCTGATCGTCGACGACTTCGTCGCATCATCTCGGCCCAGCCGGCGGCCTCCTCGTAGTTCTGCAGGGCGAACGGCCCGATCTGGCCTGGGCGATGGCACTCGACGCAGCGCTTCTGGAACATGCCGGGCGATCTGATTCGAGTAGGTCACTTCCTGTCGCCGGTCTTTGAGCACGCGGCCGATCAAGCAGCCGATGGCTTCGGTAGCCGGCTCGCTGACCGGTTTATCGGCCAACAACTCGTCGATCGCGCGGAGATCGATCGTGGCGATTGAACGCGTTGGCGTATCCGCTGCCCGTCTGGAAGCCGTATTGATCGTCGATCCGGCCGGCGTAGCGCACGACGCGATCACGATCGAGCACGAACACCTCGGCGCGGGTCGCCGCCGAGCTTGTCGGCCAGTACGTTGTTGAGGTCTTTAAGAAACGGAAAGTCGATCTGGCGTTCGGCGCGGTCGGCGTCGGCGTCGGCCTCGGCGCGCTGCAGCCGGGCGCGCAGCCCGGTGATCGTTTCTTCCAGCGCGGCTAGCTGCGCCTGGTGGGCGGCGGCGAGCGCGGCGGCGTGCCGCCCGTGGTCGTCGCGGAGCTGGGCGAGCTGGTCGCGGGTGGCCTGGTCGCGGGCGCCGGCGGCGGCGGCCGCGGCCAGCGCGGTGTCGCGTTCGGCGCGGGCGGTGGTGACCGCGGCCCGGGCTTCTGCCTGGGCCTGGGCGACCTGCCCGGCGGCGTCGGCGCGGGCCTGACCGGCCTGCTGAAGCGTCTCAGCCCGGTCGTCGTCCGCGGCAGCGGCGCGGGCTTCGGCGTCGGCACGCGCGGCATGGGCGGCTTGCATCGCGGTGATGGCCTGGGCGGCGGCGGCGCGGGCTTCGGCCGCATCGGCCTGGGCGGCGTGCGCGCGGGCGGCCTGGCCGGCCAGCTCGGCGCGGGCGGCTTCCAGGCCGGCGGCGGTCTCGGCGCGGACCGCCTCGGGCTGCGCCTCGGCCGCCTCCGGGCTGGCGGCGGCCAGCTGGCCGGCAACGCGCCGAGCTGGCCGAGCACGCCGTCGAGCTGGGCCGACAGCCGGGTGATGGCGGCCAGCACGTCATCGCGGATGGCCGCGGCCCGGGTGATGGCTGTGGTGAGGGGCCGGCCGTCGTCGCTGCTGGGGTCGGCGGCGCCCAGTTCCTGGCGGCGCCGGAACGCTGTCAGCGCGGTGTGGGTGACCTCGGCGGTGCCGTGCTCGCCGCGGTCTTCGGCCACGGTGCGCCCGCAGTAGCGGGGCGGGGCGCCGGGACCGTCGCCGGCCCGGGCCCGGGCCGGGTTGCCGCAGCCGGGATACCGCAGGCGCCCGCCGCGGCGGCGCGGCGTCTTGCTGCCCGGCGGCGCCGGGCGGGACGGGAAGCGTGCTTTTCATTTTCGTTTCTCCCGTGAACGAATGAAATGCAATGCGATGAAATGGTGGCGTATTGCGTTGTGCGCGGCAGGGCGATCACAGGCCCGCCGGGGCCGATGCCGGCGGCCAGGACGGGAATAGGGAACGCCCCGCCAGGCCCGTGACCAGGGGTGAATGCGTCAGGTCGGGCCTGGCGGCCCGCTCGTAGTCGCTGAGCGGCCGCGGCTCACCGGCGCGGCCGCGGCCGGGTGGGCGGCCAGCAGCGTCCCCAGCGGATCGGACGGGCCGGCCCCGGCCGCCCGCCTGCCGGGCGGGGCCACCGGGCCGCCGGTGGTGACGGCGCGGGTGTGCCCGTCGGGCAGCCCGTCCCAGTGCGCCTGGTCGACGACGTAGCTGCCGCGCCGCGGCGCGCGGGCGTGCACGGCCAGCAGGCCGCCGCCGTCGCCGGGCAGCGCGTAGATGGCGACCTGCCCGGCGGCCGCCCGGACCTGCACCGTCTGGAACGGCCGGACCTGGCGGGCGGGCACCGAGTACAGGCTGGCCTCGAACGAGATCAGGCAGTCCTTGCCGACCCGCCGCAGATGCTGGTCGGCGACCAGGTACGGCACCGCGGGCAGCGGCCGCAGCGCCGCGTGATCCGCCCGGCCCGCACCCCGATCACCTCGCCGTGGGTGCGGTGCACCTGGGTCCGGCGGATCGCCGCCCAGCCAGGAACGCGGCGTCCATCTCCGCCAGCGAGCAGAACGCCCGCCCGGCCAGCACGTGGGCGCGGACGATGTCGACCTGGCGTTCCACCCGGCCCTTCCCGGTCGGCCGGTAAGCGGCCAGGACATCGATGTCGAAGCCGTAATGGCCGGCGAACGCGGCCGCCTCCGGGTGCACCGGCACCGCCAGCCCCGGCGCGACGTGCCGCTTCACCACGGTCTTGGTCCGGTCATAGACCACCGAGCCGGGCACCCCGCCGAAGTGCTCGAACGCCCGGATGTGGCAGGCGAAGAACGTCGCCAGGTCGGTGCGGGCGGTATAGCAGCAAAACGGGTCCCGGGAATACGACAGCACCATGTGGAAGGAGTAGACCTTCGGGGTCGCGGTCAGCACCCCGCTCTCCTCGCCCCAGTCCACCTGCGCCTGCGCGCCGGCGGCCACCTCGAACCGGCGGTGCAGCCCGGCCAGCGGGTTCTCATCGGATGCCGCCAGCTCGGCGGCGATCTTCGGCCGGACCTCGGCCACGTGCAGCTTCACCCGCTGGTAGCTGCCGGTGTAGCCATAGGAGGCGGTCAGCCGCTCGCAGATCACCGACGCCTTCAGCGTGATGTCGGCCCGCAGCCACGACTCCACCAGATCGGCGAACGGGCCGATCTTGCGCGGCTGGGTCCCCTTCCGCGGGGCCCCGCCGGCGGCCCCGCCGCCGCGCCCCCGGCCAGGTACTTCTTCACCGTCCGCCAGTCACAGCCCACCTCGGCCGCGATCTCGGCGTACGACGCGCCCGCCTCGTGCAAGGCGCGGAACCTTCGGATGTTCATCCAGTTCTCCGGATGCAGGATCATCGAAGAGATCACCCTTCGTTGCAGTCGTCCTGGCAGTCGACACAACGAAGGGTGATCCACTTCGCAGGGCCAGCAGGGACGCTTCGCCGAACCCCCGGCATCCCGGTACAAAAACGAGACAACCGCACGGCCCGCCACAAGTCTCCGTCCCGCACAACAAGACGCAAGCCAAGCGTCAGCGCACAGTCGACCCATCCATCACATCAGGCCGTACGCCATCCGACAGCAGAGGCTGTACGCGGACACC